>CBDETD010000001.1:0-29397 GCA_965242805.1 Cyclobacteriaceae bacterium
GACCTTCCTGAATTCGATTTTTTTAATAACTGGAGTGGTTCCTGGGCAGGAGAGGCTAAGGAGTTACGAAATGGTAAATGGGAAAAATCCGATGCCACCTACAATGTCTACAAAATACTTGATGGCTGTGCCGTGATGACATTTCTGCAATATGGAAGTCAGGATAAGAAAAAGGTATTCACATTAAGCACGTTTAATACCTATGCCGGAACATTTGAAGTAGGGACATTTATAAATGACCGAAGTGCAATTTTTGATATTCGCTACGCTCCACTGAATGAGGACGTATTGGTTCTTCAAAATCGGGAAAAAGACAGTAAGCTTGAGTTGAGGAGAAAGAAGAACGAATTGGTGTTTGAGGTATTTGATCTGGAGGATGAAAAATGGATTTCAAAAAAGGTTGTTAGTTTAAAAAAAACCTGAAATTCTTATACTTGACTTTCAAGAATAGGGCAGGTAAACTACAACTCTAGTCCCCTTTCCAACTTCAGACTTTATTTCTATGGTTCCTCCATGTTTTTCTATGATCTCATAACTTATTGAAAGTCCCAGTCCAGTACCTTCACCCTGAGCTTTCGTAGTATAGAATGGATCACGTATTTTACCCATATTGCTGGCATCAATACCGATGCCATCGTCCTCAATGTCAACTGTCAGATTCTTTTCATTGCGAGAAGTCTTGATTTTGATTAGCCCTTCTTTCTCAATGGCTTGAATGGCATTGGTCAGAATATTGAGGAAGACTTGATGTAATTTACCCTCGTTTCCGAGCAAGACTAAAGGCTTCCTTACGTATTCTTTTTCAACTTCAGCTTTGTACTTAATTTTATTTGAGAGGATGACCAGGCAATTGTCCAATATTCCATGTAGATCGCATTTTTCGTCCATGGCCTCAGATTCTCTGCTAAAATGACTCAGACTTTTTACGATATTGGAAGCCCTGTCAACTCCTGTTAAAATTATATTGGTGAATTTATCAATGACTTCATTTTGGATCGAGTTCTTTTTAAGGTGATCTTTTAAGCCGTTAATTCCTCCTTTGATAAAATTCAATGGATTGTTGATCTCGTGACCCACTCCTGCAGATAGTGTCCCCAATGATGCCATTTTTTCAGATTGAATTAGCTGTACTTGCGCTTCTTTCAGCTCAGAAATCGTATTCTCAAGCGTCTTTGTACGTTCTGCAACAATATTCTCAAGTTCCTTTTTGCGTGCTATTAGATAACGAGCCCTCCACATATAGATTAAGTACAATACAATTATCAAGGTAAGCAAAGCAACCATCTTGGCCCAAATTGTTTCATGCAGTTTTGGGTGCACAATGATTGCAGTTTCCACAATATTTTCTGCCCAAATCCCATGATGGTTTGATACCTGGACCTGAAGCATATATTTACCAGGATTTAGGTTAGTGTAGTTAATGCGCCTTTCACTGTCATCTAAGATCCATCCCTTATCATATCCCACAAGTTTGTGTCTATAAATTAACTTTTGAGGGTACGAGAAATGAATTGCGGACATTGTGACTTCGAAATCACGTTGCGTTTTGGAAAGGTCTATTTCCGATCCAGTCCAGTGCACGGGTTGATTATTTATTTGAAGTCTTGAAAGGTATATGTTCGGTGAGAGACTATCAATTTTGAATTCATCCATCCTGATTCCGGCAATGCCGTCAATGGTTGGCCACCACGTGTACCCGTCGTCAGTAGTTGCAACACCACCACCTCCATTACCTTCGACCATACCTTCTTCAGATCCGAAAGAAGAAGTGAATATTTGATTTGTTTTTCCGTCCATGCAGTCATTCAGCATATGAATGGGTGCCATTGACAAACCAAGATTTCCCATCATCCATAAATTCCCGCTTCTATCTTCTGTGATCCTTGACACTGCGTTATCAAATAGCCCATCTTCTTTGTTGATTGTACTGATCTTTTCACCATGAATTCGCGATAATCCACCGCCATAGGATCCGATCCATAAAGTTCCACTACGATCCTCGTGAATCGAACGTATAGCACCGGAGGCCAAGCCATCTTTCACCGTATAACTTTTTAGACTTTCCCCGTTGATTTGTACAATGCCATTGCCAGTACCGATCCAGATGGTCTGATCAATAGTTTCCTTGATCACCATTATCTGATTACTGGGAAGTCCATTGGTCAGATTGTACTCTGATATGATTTCTTGATTTTCCCAGAGGTAAACTCCTCTATCCAGTGTTCCTGCCCAAATACGATTCCGACTGTCTTTGTATAGAGCATTCACCTGACTTTCAAAAGTTCCTCCAAGAGAGAAAACGCTTTCATACTTATCATTCTTGATTCTGCCGATTGTAGTATTTGTACCTAGCCAAAGTTCGGGTTCTTTTGGATTCTGATCGAGAAATAGTGCTCCCACGCATCCATCCACACCGGTAAATTTTCTGAATTCCTCGTGGTGATATCTAAACAATCCACCACATTTGGTTCCAACCCAAAATCCACCTGAACCATCTGCTGACACCGGATCATAATTGACATTTTTCTTATGAATGGATTTTAATAACCTGACTATTGGTTTTTTGATTAGCTGGATCAAACCATGGCCATCGGTGCCTACCCAAATATTCCCTTCGGAATCCTGAAAAATGGATTTGACATTAACATCAGACAACTCCGAAATATGGACAGGTTCAGGAATAGTTTCTGCCGATTCCTCCAATGAAACTTGATCAATTTTTACTAACCCACGACGTATTCCCATCCACAAATTTCCAGGTTTGTCCATAAAAAGTGACCTTACCTCAGTCAATCCCAGATCCTCAAATTGTAAATCAATCCTCGACCCATCACTTTTGTGTGAAACTATCCTGTCGCTGAAATTCATCCATAAGGTTCCAAATTGGTCATAGTAATATCCAATGAGTAGATCGGGGAAGGAATATCTGGCGATGGTGACAATTTTATCATCACTCAAAAAACCGATATCTTTTTCCGTATAGCCACTTATACCTCTTGAAAGAATAAGGGTGCTATCAGGTGAAAATGATAGTCTACCAATATTTTTGACCTCATCTTCTCTGTCCTCGGTTATAAAGCTCAACGATTTGTCACGGCTGTCATATATGTACAAACCATCCCTGGTCCCAAGGTAAAGTATGCCATTGTCTTTACGTTGGAGGATACTGGTGATCCTAACATTTTTTAAAGTTTGCAATTCATCCGGAATAGCTATGAAGCTGTTATCCTTAAAAATGGATAAACCGGAATGCTCATGAGTGATCCAAATTTGTCCATCAATATCTTCATAAAGGTAGTTTAGTCTATTCGATCCTAACTCCGGGGAGTTGCTTTGATCGTATAATTCAAACTCCAGTCCATTATATCGTACAACTCCTCCGTATGTAGTGAACCATATCATCCCATTGCGGGTCTGGATAATATTGTTGATGGAGTTCTGAGGTAAACCATTCTCCACAGTCCATCTCCTTATATGATATTCAGGTGCCTTGTCAAGCTTCAAAACTTCATATTGCGCATGCACAGTATGAAAAAGACACATCTGAATCCCGATAAAGATGGTCGATATCAGTCTTATCATGGATTCAAAAAAATTACTATTGAATAATAAGTGAAAATACTCATTTGGATGGAGGAATGTTTTTAAAGACTATGAAATTTAGTTTTTTGATATACAACTGATCATAAATTGATACCAATGTGTGAAATAAATTGTTTTGCTTCCTATTACTGTTATTGGATATTTGTTTAGAAAAACAACACTATTTGACGACTAGATACCGTATTTCATTCATTTTGATTCTGTTGTTGGGGACAAGCACTCTGTCATTTGCTCAAGACTCTGAATTAGGATACAAGAAGACATTTGAAGCATATCGTATCGAAAAGAGTGATATAATTCTCGACGGAAAACTTGATGAGTCCTTTTGGGAAGAGATAATAGGTAGTGGAGGATTTTTGATGCAGGAACCCGTGGAAGGGGGGCAACCAACTGAGCAAACCATCATCAAAATCGCATTTGATGAGTCCAATCTTTATATCGGAGCGATATTCTATGATAGTGATCCTTCGGGCATCAAATCTTTCCAGCGTAAGCGGGATGTTTCCTTGAGTACTGATGACCGGTTCATGTGGATCCTCGATACTTTTCTTGATGGCAGGAATGCATATTTTTTTGAGATCAATCCGGATGGACTATTGGGAGATGGATTATTGACCATAGGTCAGGGCACATCATTGAATAAGGACTGGGATGGAATTTGGAGACCTTGGACATTTAAAGGTGATTTCGGATGGTCCACGGAGATCAGGATTCCTTTCCGTACGCTCAACTTTGATCCCTCCAGTGATACATGGGGAATTAACTTTCAAAGGACCATCCGTAGAAAGAACGAGGAATTACTGTGGACGGGCCATAAGCGAAATCAGGGTCTATTTAGACCTCAAAATGCCGGATTACTAACCGGATTGAAAGGACTTTCACAAGGATTAGGTCTGGAAGTGGTTCCCTACGGTAAGATTGAGCGAGTAAAAGTAGAGTCAGAAGTGGGTGACGGATTTGATAAAGACACCAATTTTGAGGGTGGATTTGATATAAACTATAACATCACGCCGGGTTTGAAAGCTTCCGTTACGATAAATACGGATTTTGCTGAAACTGAAGTCGATTCCAGGCAGGTGAACCTTACCAGATTCCCACTTTTTTTCCCTGAGAAGAGGGATTTCTTCCTGGAAGGATCCAATACGTATCAGTTTGCCCCCAGGAGCGGAATTTATCCCTATTTCAGCCGAACCATTGGCCTCCGCCGTGGAAATCCGATACCTGTGAGTTATGGAGCGAGAGTGCTCGGAAGGGTTGGTAACAATGAAATAGCCGCTCAACATGTGAGAACAAAGGCCTTTGACACACTTCAGGCAGAGGAATTTTCGGTAATACGGTTGAAAAGAAACTTCCTAAGGGAAAGTAGCATCGGGTTTGTCTATACCCGTCGTCATACTAAAAACGGAGAGGAGCTTTTCGAACCGGTACAGGATCGGCATACGATGGGTGCTGATTTAGCGCTGAATACTTCCAGGTTGTTTGGAAACAAGAATTTTCAGTTTCAGGGATTTTTTGTAGGACACAATCCCGAATCACCTGATGATGAGGAAACGACCCTGGCGGACAGATCCACGCGGGGGATCCGCCTCAACTTTCCAAATCGGCCCTGGTCAGCTGCTGTATCTTATCGGGAATTTGGGGAGGCCTATGACCCGGCAGTTGGATTTAACAGAAGACGAGCTTTTCGGAGAGTTGAACCCCAGGCCGTTTTCTCACCTTTGATTGAAAGGAGCAATGTAATCAGGGAGTTGACCTGGAGGGTACGTTTCGAACACTTAATGAACCTTGATTGGGAAAAGCTTACGCAAAATGCAGGGCTGACCCCGATCAATGTAAGATTTGAGACGGGGGATGAGATCTCTTATGAAATAACCAGAAACTTCGAGCTTTTGGATGAGGATTTTGATATTCTGGGGGACGGGTCCATAGTGATCCCGACTGGAAACTACACCAATTTCATCCACGAGATTGAAATTGAAACTGCTGATTGGCGTCGGATAAAGTATGAATTGGAAATAGAGACGGGGGGATTCTGGTCGGGTACCAGCACTGCTTATTCAAATGAGCTAACATTGAGGCCATATCCCGGAATAAACATTTCCGGAGTATTTGTCCATACGGATGTGGATCTTCAGGAGGGAGAATTTAATACAAACCTTTTTAGGGTGATTGCCAATTTTGATTTGACCCCATTCATCTCCTTTAGCGCAAATCTCCAATATGATGACTTAAGTAAATTAATGGGAATGAATAATCGTTTCCGATACACAATAACTCCTGGTTCTGATGTATTCATAGTTTACAATCATAATTGGATAGATGATTCGGATCGTTTTAGAACAGTTTCCAATGCCAGTATTGTTAAGACTTCATTCACACATCGATTTTGAGAATACTGATCAGCTTGATTTATTATTGTTAAATGAATTTGAATCTGAAATGTGGGGTGGTGGTTATTGGTTCCCTATTTTGGCAGGAGCACTTGCATCCTAAAAAGAAGGATGGTATTCGTTCGCGTTGGCGCAAGGATAGGTTGGATATGAGTAATACAATAAACGTGAGACTACCTATCAAATATGGGAGGTTTTCAGGTTATCCGGAGGACGGGAACTATACGTATACCATGACTTTTGATAACAAACTAGAAGAATATAATTATGGTACTGCCAAAGTGATCCCCTTGCTGAATTCCTCAATTACGCATTATACAGAATTGAGAGACGAAATCTCAGCCCTTTCTGAGGCCGAAGGTGAAGGTGTTTCTTTTCTGAAAGGAGAGGAACCCTGGTGCATATGTTCATTACTTCTGAATCCCAACATGGATCCCAAAAAGAAAACAGATATATTGGGTCGCTACCAGGAGGAACTGATGTCTGATCCAGGAGTCTACGAAAAATTCAAAGACGAATTGAGCAAGTTCTCATCATCGGAAAAGGGAGAGCTAGAGATTCCCTGGCCTCAGAATGCCGGTCATTTTGACGTACTCATCGCAGCTTCAACAAAACATAAATTCCGTCCCGGAATTGACTACATTGATGCAGGGGAAATCGCAAATTTTGTCTATAATCGACCCTATTTCATACCCAATGTTTCGAATGGGATCCGAACTTTCCAGGATCAGGAAATATTAGATACATTGAAATTAAAGGATGTAGGTTCATGATCACTCGGCTTTCAATTCCCTGAGAAACCTTAAGGATTCCTTCAGTTTCTTATCTGGAAATATTCTTAGCGCAATTACTATCATGATCGCCACAATAAAAGACATCGCCGTATATGTTAAGATCCATTGCGTCCCAAAAGTGTACAGGTCGAATCCAATGAAAGCCTTAACCATGACTATTAGAAATGGTCCTGAGAACATTGGAATAAAAATCAACAAAGAATAAACATCCAACCTTTCCATATAGTCAATCCGGGCAAGCTTTTTCTGTGTTTCCAGAACCGTTGCCTGGGAATTGATCTTTAGATAGGTAGCAATCTTATTCCCCTCAATGATCAATCCTGCAATGGTTACGATAATCAAAAGTATCGCCGGCAGGAAGAATTTGACATCAAAAACGTTATTGATGGCAAAACTGATCAAAAAGATCATGAAGAAAGGACCAACTACCAGTTCGAAGATGGCGGTCCACTTTATTTCAGCAAGACCCGATTTGATTTTAGTTACACTAACTTCCTTTAATAGTTGACGATTCACCTCAGCTTTGCTTTCAATTTCGTCGTCCTTACTATTCCATAGTGCTTTTAGTTCTTGAAGTTCCATTTTAGTCCAATTGTTTAGAGTCGAAACATATTTTTAGTTTTGATTTTATCCGTTGAATACGGGTGGAGATATTGCTTTCCATTAAGCCCATCACAGAAGATATCTCTCTGTGCTTACATCCGTCGAGAACCATAACCACAATACCCTTATCAATGGGATTCAATTCCTCAATACATGTATAAAGTTGATCAAGCTTCTCATTTGATACCGAATTCTCGTAGTGAAGAAGTTCAGGTTGCTCATGTATTGACTGCTGTACACCTTTTCTCGTTTTTTCCTTTCTCAGGTGCGAGATGGAAACATTTAGGGCAATCCGATACGTCCAGGTTGAAAAAGGTAGATCTCGGTTGTACTTCGGGAATGCCCGCCACATTTGAAGTGCGATATCCTGAACAAGATCTTTACGATTTTCGGATGAATTAGAATAAGCACCGGCTACCTTGATGATGATCCTTTTGTATTTCTCAAGGTAATCGCTGAATTCTTCTTCAATATGAAGGTTTCTTTCCAACGTTTAGCGGGGTTGATCTAACTATATATTCGTTCGATTCAAATAAATATCACAATGTGGATCGTTTTTTTAATGCTGTAGTGAAGGATTTTGAGAGTAATCCTTAAGAAAGCCTGTAGGATTTTGTCCAGTAACCCTGTTGAACGTGCGATTAAAATAGGACAAACTTTCAAATCCGCAGGAGTAGCAAGCTTCCGATACGTTGGAATCATTCAGCAGCATTTTTTTTGCCTTATCCACTCGATAATGATTCACAAATTCTGTAAATGTTAACTTAGTCATCTTCCTGAAAAACCGGCAGAAGGCTTCATTAGCGAGACTACATAAGTCAGCGACCTCCTGGTTCTCTATTTTTCGGTGATAATTTCTTTCGATGAAATCGTTGATCAATTGAAGTCTTTTCTCATCCTTTCCGGTATGTTTATTTTCAACCGGATAATCATGTAAAAGATATTTGTCGCCGGCCACTGACAATTGATGAAGTATCTTCAATATTTCGAGGAATTGTTCAAATGGTTTGAACAGAGGCAGTTCCTTGATCCTTGACCTCACCGATTCCTTTGTATCTTCTCCAAAAGCAATTGCGTATTGCGAGTCCACCATCAATTGTCGAATGGATTGTAATTCCGGTGTCATCGCCAGAGCTTCCTTCAGAAAATCCGGCCGTAAGTGAATTACCATTTTTTCATAACTGTGCCGAATACCGTAATCAAAATTGAGATGTGGGATGTAAGAACCAATGAGAACAAGATCACTCCCAATAAATTGGGAAATATGTTCACCCACACGACGTGTTCCATTGGCACCATCAATAAATACCAATTCGTATTCAGGATGAAAGTGCCAATAGAAAAAATCACTCAGATTGGGATTGACCATCAAACGGATAGAACTCTCTTTATCATGAGGAATTTGTTCTAACTCTGATTTAATAGGCATCATTTACACAAAATTACCTATTTATAATGTATTGAAATCTCATAAATATCAATATAGTTAAAAAAGAGGTTAATTGAGTGGAAGTAACTTTATGAAACAATCCTCACTTTTGATGTTACGAACTAAAAAGATCAACAGTATGAATGCCCAGACCGACACAATCACCAACGTGAAGAACCCAAATAAAAATCACAAAGATATTCCTGGAAACCCCTCGACGGCCACATCCAGCAAGGTCAAACTCAGTGACCGTTCCAATGGTAAACCATTAAAGGTGCTCAGCGAAGAGGATTGGAAATTCTGGATACATAATGGATATGTGGTGATTAAAAATGCTGTACCTCGTGAACAGGCACTGAGAACGGCAGATTTTTTATGGGAATTTGAGGAAAAGGACAAAAATGATCCTTCCACCTGGTATACAAAAGAACGCGCGGAAGCCGGAATGAAGGAATTGGTTGGAACCGGGATGATCGAAGTGTACAATAATCAACGACTTTGGGATAATCGACAAACACAGAAGGTCTATGAGGCATTTACAGACATATGGGGTATGGATAAATTGTGGGTGACCATCGACCGAGCGAACCTGAATTTTCCGATTCGACCTGGATTTGAGTACAAAGGATTCATCCATTGGGACTATGACCCGGAAACCAAACCTCAAAATGTCCAGGGAGTGCTTGCTTTGGCTGATCAGGAAGATGAAAATATGGGTGGATTTCAATGCATTCCAGAGTTGTTCCGTACCTATGACACATGGAAGCTGACTCAACCGGCAGATAGGGATCACTTTAAGCCCGATGTCACTGGATTTGAAGATGACATTGTGAAGGTGAAATTACAGGCAGGTGATCTGCTTATATTCAACAGTTCACAACCACATGGTATCCGTCCAAATTTATCCAAGGACAAAGTAAGAGTTGCCCAATACATATCCATGATGCCCGCAGAAGAAGATAATGAAGAAATGAAGCAATGGAGGATCAATTCATGGAAAAACAGAATAGCACCAGAGGGGCACGCCTTTCCCGGTGATCCTCGCGGGTGGGAACAAACAAAATATGACACCGCCGAACTCACTCCTCTTGGTAAGAAACTTCTTGGATTAGAGAATTGGTAAGATAAAATGGGGGTACTCGATACCCTCTTTCCATTTCTATTTATACCTTAGGATTGTGTTAGACTACATTGGTTATTGGGACATCCTGATAATCGGAACCTATTTTGGGATCGTACTTTGGATTGCCTGGTGGGCCTCCAGGAAAAGTAAAAGGAACGATCCGGAAATGGATTCTTCCGATTATTTCCTCGCCGGAAAAAGTGAAGGTTGGTTTGTGATAGGAGCATCACTTTTTGCTTCAAACATTGGATCTGAAATAATAATGGGAGTATCGGGAGCAGGGGCCAGGGGAGATATGCCTATGGCCAATTTCGAGATCCTTGCTTCTTTGATCCTTATTCTCCTGGGTTGGATTTTCGTTCCTTTCTATTTGAGGACAGGTGTTTATACCATGCCGGAGTTTCTTGAGATCCGCTATTCCAGAGCCTGTCGAAACTATCTCTCACTTATTTCAATATTGGCTTATGTAATAACCAAGATCTCCCTGATCATTTTTGCCGGCGCATTGGTGTTTGAGACCATGGGGATCCCATTCTGGACAGGAGCGATAGTAACCGTTTTATCTACAGGATTCTATACGGTTCTTGGTGGGTTAAAGGCCGTGATCTATACAGATATGATCCAGACGTTCATACTCCTCGCCGGTACCATCGCCGTCA
Source organism: Cyclobacteriaceae bacterium (assembly GCA_965242805.1). Taxonomy (GTDB): domain Bacteria; phylum Bacteroidota; class Bacteroidia; order Cytophagales; family Cyclobacteriaceae; genus JANQEU01. The sequence goes on from CBDETD010000001.1 coordinate 10,602, forward strand.
CGTACTTTGGTCTTTACCAGCTGGGCGGATGGGATGAAATGATCAGGATCATTGAAAATGCGTCCCTTACTCCCGGAAATCCTCCTGTTGAGCGATTCTTTAACCTTTGGCGTCCGTTAGGAGACAGTAATTATCCATGGACGGGTATGCTGTTCGGTGCACCAATTTTAGGTGTGTGGTACTGGTGTACCGATCAGTTCATTGTACAACGAACGCTAAGTGCAAAGGACGTCTCAAACGCAAGAAAGGGTGCTTTATTTGCAGGATTCTTAAAACTACTACCTGTTTTCATCTTTTTCGTTCCTGGTGTAATCGCTTATGCTATGATGCAGAAGGGTTTACTGGATTTCTCCCTTGAAAATCCGGATCAAGCATTGCCAGCAATGATCACAGGTATACTGCCAGCCGGTCTAAAGGGATTAGCCATCGCAGGTTTATTGGCAGCCTTGATGAGTAGTCTTTCCTCAGCCTTCAATTCATCATCCACGTTGTTTACGATTGATTTCTACAAAAAATGGAAACCGCAAAGCTCGGATCATGAATTGGTTGTAGTAGGTCAATTAGCGACGGTGGTGCTCGTGATTTTGAGTCTTGGATGGATCCCCTTCATGAGGGCGTTGATGGGTGGAGGTATATTTCACTATTTGCAGAGTATACAAGCATACATTTCTCCACCCATAGCAGCAGTCTTCTTATTAGGGCTTTACTTCAAATGGATCAATGCCAAGGGAGCAATAGTTTCATTATGGACAGGTTTTGGTCTGGGTATATTGAGATTGGTAACTGAATTTCTTTCCAACGAGGGAATAATCATGGTCAGTGATGGGTCTTTCCTGGCATTCATGCTTGGTATCAATTTTTTACACTACGCGATTTTATTATTTGTATTTTGTGCGGCAGTATTGATCACCGTCAGTAGGATAACAGAACCTCAGTCCGAGAAAAAACTGGAAAATGTTACTTTTAAGAGTAGGGGAGTGTCATCCATTGAATGGTCAACGGATTTGGTGTTGACAATATTGCTGGCCGTTTCGGTTCTTTCCTTATGGCTGATATTCAGTACCTGGGGAATCGCATAATGTGTTCAGAATGTCAGAAACATATCCAGATTCCGACATCTATGCTCAAAAGTTCCTACCTGTTTGAATCCATATTTTAGGTAGAAATTGACAGCTCGTTGATTTTTTTCCTGAACGCCACCCCATAGTATAATGTTACAGACGTTCCTTCCAGATAAATATGCAATCGTCCATTCCATTATGTGACTGCCAATTCCCTGGGACTGATATTTGTCTGCAACTGAGGGAGCGATCGTATAATCATTGTGCGGATCCAAGTTAACCTTGTATTTCCGGAGTCTATCTATATCATGCTCCAAATGGCCTTTCTTTATGATCAAATAGGCTATTATGGATTTTTCCAGAAATGTTGCAATCGCAAAACATTGATCATATATGCCTTCACATATTGCCTTACATGTGGGATAATCAAAGGGATGCGGTGCGAAAGCAGATCGGGTTTCAGAGGATAATGAATTCAGGTAGTTGAACAGGGATTCCTGATCTCCTTTGTTGAGGATTCGTGTTTCAAGGGTTTTGCTTTTCACTATTCCTAATCTAATTTGACGAAGTCTTAAATGCAATGAAAACATTTATTAAGGAAGCGTGTGTTGAAACACTTGGAGAGGCCATGAATGCCGAAAGAAATGGGGCCAACAGAATAGAACTATGTTCGGATCTGTTTGAAGATGGATTAACTCCAGGCCTTCCCCTTGTTGAGTCGGTCTTGAACAATGTGAATATTCCAGTAAGATTAATGATCCGCCCCAGGGGTGGAGACTTCATTTATTCGGACGAAGAGCTTTTGGCAATGAAGTCATCCATCAAATCGTTAAAGGTTTTCGATATCGAGGGTTTTGTTTTTGGTGTTTGTACTGAAAGTAATGAACTCGATTTAACTGTCATCGAAGAACTAGTAGACCTTTCACACCCAAAGAAAGTGACCATACATAAAGCTATTGATGTTTGTAAAGATCCTGTGATAGAGGTAAGAAGACTTAAAAATGTAGGAGGTGTAAGCTCAGTGTTGTCATCGGGAAAGGAGAGAACAGCACTGGAAGGTAGGGGGTTGATAAAAACCATGCTGAAAGAAGCTGGTGATCAAATTGAAGTCATTGTCTGTGGTAAAGTGACAGATACTAATCTGATAGAAGTTCACAATGAATTTTCTGCCTCAGCTTACCATGGAAAATTGATCGTGGGCTCACTTCATTAGTCAGCTTCCACTTTTTGAATGAAGAATGTGCCCATTTTAAAATGTTGGACACAATAGATATACGCATCCCTTTCGGAACCAAATGATTCTACAACTCTTTCATCATGAATGACAATATACTGACCTTCATACTTGTCGATGATGGCATCTTTATTATTGATGAAATATTTAAACTGCCTATCAAGTAATTCTCCCATAACTGAGGCGACAACTAATACTTAGTTATTAATTATACGGAAAATTCGAAAACATGAACTTGAAAACAATGGATTTCTGAATAAAATATGTAATTTGAGATCTTAAAGTTATAGATGATGCGACGACTCATAATTCTATTTATTATCAATGTTTTATTGTTAATTGGATTTAATTTATATGGGCAAACTTCAGCTCCATATCGTGACGCCTTACGGTATGTGAACCAGGGAGATTATAAAAATGCCGTAACCAGCTTTCAGAATGCCCTCAATTTGAACCCGAAACACGCAGATGCCTGGTATTATCTGGGGCTAACTTATGGAAGATTGGAAATGCACCAAGAGGCAGTGTTTTCTTTCAAAAACCTGGAAAATGTAAATCCAAATTATGACCCCTCCTTCTACAAGGAAACAGTGGATGCAATGCTCAAACTTGGTCAATTTGATGAGGCTAAAACCTACGTTAACAAATACAGGAGTTTTGTTCAAAAAGGAGCAAAACATACGGACAAACAGCACTGGGCATCGAATAGGATTGAGTATATCAATAAAAGTCCGGCACTAAGAACTGGTCCGAAAAACACCTCAGATCCGGTAGTTGTTGGTCCAGTCAACAGTGTATCCAATGATTATATGCCACAGGTAAATCCTACAGGGACGAGACTTTATTTCACAAGTGTCAGACAGGGGGGCATTGACAATACCGATCTTGGATTGCCGAATAATTGGGGGGAAGACGTGTATTTTGCCGAGTTGGACAGCACTGGTTGGAATGCTCCTGTTCTCATGCCAGCTCCTATTAATTCAAGGGGAGCAGATTTTGGTTCAGCATTTACAGGGGATGGGCAGACCATGGTCTATGTAAGATGTGAAGATCCCCAGGGAGTGGGAAGTTGCGATCTTTACATTACAACACTTGAAGGTACAACCTGGTCAGAGCCCGTGAACATGGGCAATATCGTCAACAGTGAAAGTTGGGAATCTCAACCTACAATCAATTCAGACGGGAACCGGATCATCTTTGCTTCTACCAGATCTGGTGGATACGGTGGGGCAGATCTATACATGGTTGAAAAAAATCATCTTGGTGATTGGGGTATACCGCAAAACCTGGGTAGTATCGTAAATACTCCCTTAGGAGACAATTCTCCGTATCTGGCTGCGGATGGTAAAACCCTTTATTTCGCTTCACAAGGGCATCCTGGATTCGGGGGAACGGACATTTTCTATTCGGTTTTCGAGAATGGTAAATGGTCTAGACCTTTAAATATTGGTACGCCTGTAAATTCAGAAGGAGACGACACGAATTTTACCATATCAGCATCAGGCTTAGCCTATTTTGCCTCCTCAAGGTTGGATGAGGACAATTTTGAAATCTTTCAGGTAGAACTCCCTGACCACCTCAAACCGAAACCAACTATTGTCATCCAGGGAATTGTATCTAATTCCAAAACAGAGGAACCCCTTGGTACCTTAGTGATCATTGAAGACATCAATACTGGAGAACTGATAGCTGTAAATAAAAGCAATGAGACCAGTGGAGAATATCTTATCGTTTTGCCTGCAGGAAGAAACTATAGTGTCTCTGCCAACCAACAGGGATTCTTCTTTTACTCGACGTCGTTTGATATTCCCAAGGATACAAGTTACCAGGAGATCACATTAGACATAGCTCTGGAGCCAATTGAAAAGGGAACAAAGGTTGTACTGAACAACATCTTTTTTGAAGTCGGAAAAGCTGAATTAAAGCCAATTAGCTACGTCGAACTAAACAAGGCAGTGGATCTTATGAAAGACAATGGGACCATGGTTATTGAGGTAGGAGGACATACTGATGATCGCGGTTCAGATGATGCCAATCAACGCTTGTCAGCTGCGAGGGCTCAGTCCGTCGTTGACTATATGAAACTGGCTGGTATTGAAGCCGAACGTTTAATCGCCAAAGGTTACGGTGAGTCCCAACCTATAGCTGATAATGCCACTGCGGATGGAAGAGCTGCCAATCGTCGAACCGAGTTTGTGATCGTTGAATTCTAACGCTAATTTGAACAAGATTCATTAAATATTATTATTTTAATAATTTTTTGTGTTATTTTGGTTCTAAAATAACCTTACTGTAATGAGAATTATATCATTTCTTTTTGTATTAGCAATGGGATTAACCCTTGTTTTCACTGGGTGCGACAGCTTGGACGAAATCGCGGAATGTGCGGAGCAATTTTCTGATTACTCCGATCGATTGGAAGCATATGAAGACATCGAAGGCACTATTTGCGACAACCAGCAGGCAGCGCAGGATTTCATCGACTTCCTTGAAACAGAAGCCAAAGGAAGTTGTATTGAAGATCAACTGGAAGAAAATGGTGAGAACCTTGATGACATTATTGCCGAGGCCAAAGCAAAATTAGAGGCTTGCCCGAGTTAAATAATTGATCAAAATAATATGTTATTAAAACCTTGGGTTATAAACTAATTCAAGGTTTTTTTCATTATTAATGAGAAGACCTTCGCCAATTCACCATTGGGCTTATTATATCTACAATGAGCAGAAAATGGCACCAGGTTGAGGGCTTTCCCAATCCGCAAGGCTCCACCTATATTCCTGAAGAAAAGGCTTATAACTTTTCTCTTTACTCAAAGAATGCAACCAGGGTCAAACTACTGATCTATGGCGATGACGTTGAGATCCCAATTAGGGAGTATGAGTTCAACCCTAAGATCAACAAGACCCAGAGGATCTGGCATTTAAAGGTCAAGGAGAGAGAGATCGAATCTGCAAAATACTACGGATATCGATTGTGGGGACCGAATAGCCACGACAAGAATTTATTTCATTCCTACGATCCAAACAAGATCTTACTTGATCCTTACGCAAAGAATGTTTTCTTTCCTGAGAAATTCAGTCGTGATGCAGCATCATATCATGGCAAAAATGATGGCAAAGCTCCCCTGGCGGTATTACCACCCAAAGACCACAATTCGGGCGAGAGCATCGAGGGGATATCAACGGGTCACCCCAAACTTCATCATGATTATGATCTTATAATTTACGAGCTTCATGTAAGGCAATTCACAGCAAATCCAAATTCAGGTGTCAAAGGAGATCATCGCGGAACCTACCAGGGCATCATCGATAAAATCCCGTATTTAAAGGAACTCGGGATCACAGCTGTAGAGTTGATGCCCGTCCAGCAATGGGACCCTCTTGAAGGGAGTTCATGGGGTTACATGACACTCAATTTCTTCAGTCCACACAAGCAATACTCCTCAAATCAGGACATTGATGGTCACCTCAAGGAATTTAAGAGAATGGTAAATGCCCTAAATGACGCTGGAATATATGTCATTCTCGATGTTGTTTACAACCATACTACAGAAGGAGACCTCATTGGTCCAACGTATTCATTCAAAGGGATCGACAATAGTGAATATTACCTGACCCATAGGAGAAATGGTCATTGGGATTATGCGAATTTTTCCGGTACCGGAAATACATTCTACAGCGCTAAATCGCAATCTCGAAGACTCATTTTGGACAGTCTAAGGTACTGGTTTACCGAAATGAATGTCGATGGATTCAGATTTGATCTTGGTTCGATCTTCGCCCTTGATACCAATGGTACTTATAGAACCGATTTCTATACGGTTATTGACCAGATATCAAATGATCCAATTCTACGGGACATCATCCTGATAGCAGAACCGTGGGATGGAGATCTTGATGACCAGGGCTACTTGTTAGGAAAAAGTTTTCCTGGGGTGAGGTGGAAACAATGGAATGACCGGACGCGGAGCTGCTATAGACAATTTGTAAAAGGAGATAATGGAAAGGTGACAGAGCTCATGAAAAGGTTATATGGTAGCAATGACATCTTTCCCGGACCGGAAGAGGACCTGAAATTGGCCAATAAACCACCCCAAAGTCTTAATTACATTACATCCCATGACGGTCTTACATTATATGATATGGTATCATATACTGATCCTGAACATCTTTCCTGGGATTGTGGTTGGGAGGGTGTTGATGTAGTTCCGCCAAAAGTCATGGAATTGCGAAAACAGCAAGTGAAGAACTACATAACCCTTTTAATGCTTTCAAATGGAACTCCAATGTTCAGGGCGGGTGATGAGTTTCTACAAACTCAACTTGGTCAACGAAATCCTTATAATGTCGATGATGAAACGGTCTGGTTGGATTGGGACAATGTGGAAATCCATAAAGATATTTTTGAGTTTTTCAAGAAAATAATAAGGTTCAGAATAGATCACCCTTCCATTGGTAGAGGTCGTTTTTGGCAGGAAGATGTACTTTGGTTCGGTCCTGACGGTCAAATTGACGAAAGAGATTGCTCTCATACATTGGCGTATTTCCTTTCTGGGAAAAATCATGAACTCGAACTTCATGATGATGATCTATATGTAATGATCAATGCATATTGGGAACCCGTCGATTTCAAGGTAATGGTGGAAGGAAATTGGTCGCGAATCATAGATACTTCCCAGTCGAACAAGAAGCCGGAAAAGGTCAAATCAAACCATAAACGTACTTACAAAGTCAATCCCAGAAGTATAGTTGTTTTGCTGCAATCCAATGATTGAAAAGCGTTATCTTTAATTGGATGCGGGCAAGAAACATCAATCACCTAATCGAAATCCTGGATGAAATCATTGAGAAAGAATCCCGGGAGGGATCACCCATGGGATATTTTCCAGCACTTTATCGGAAAGTGACAGTTGAAGTAAAGGACCGCATTAAGGACAATTATTTCGAGGACGGGAAAAGGATGGAAAATCTTGATGTGGGTTTTGCCAATAGGTACCTGGAAGCCTACTACTCATTCCAGGTAAGGGAACCGATCACTAAATCATGGGAACTGGCATTCCGGGCAGCAGGCGACTACCACCCAATAGTATTGCAACATTTGTTTTTAGGAATGAACGCACATATTAACCTTGATTTAGGGATTGTAGCCTCGGAGATCGCACCAGGGAGGAAGATCAATGGATTAAAGAATGATTTCGACAAGATAAATGACATCCTTGCGTCCCTGGTCGACGAAGTTCAAAATGAACTTTCCAAAATATGGCCTCTTCTTAAACTGATTGATGCAGGTGCCGGTAAAATTGATGAAGCTATTTCCGATTTCAGCATTGATGTTGCCAGGAGAGGAGCGTGGAATATTGCTAAGGATCTTGCACAGATCTCGAAACCGCTTGAGAGGAAGGCCTATATCACTGCGGTTGACAAACGAGTTTATGAATTTGGGAAACGGATCTATCTTCCCAGAATACCGATCAAATGGTTAGTCAGAATTATCAGGTGGACAGAAAGAGGAAATGTGACCAGCAGGATTGGGATATTAAGATAGGCTGGATTCCAAAACCTCTCTTTGTGAATTTCTCATTATAGATTTACTTGCCCATCGTTTGAACCTACCCCAAAACAATGTCTGCAATGTTGTCCAGATGTTATCGAACCATGGTTTCACATATGAACTCAACGTACAGGTAACAATAGTCGAATCACCTTCATCTACCGTGTTAAACTCAAGTCGGTATGGTCGTACTAACCTGAACCTAAAAGCATAACTTCCATAGAAGTATTGAAGATCGCGGTATTTATTGGGTTCGATCCTGGACAATTCTCCTGCAAAATTTATGAAAGGACCCGTGTGATTGGTTAAGATCCCTTCATTGAATCCCGTATGAACATTTTCAGGATCAGGGCTATAAAATTCTACCTTATATGGCCAAATCTGGGTTTCGGTAAAGGTTTTAGTATCATTTAACCAATCCCATACATTTTCTGGTGTAGTTTCCACTCTGAATGCAAACTGGAAAATATGATTCTCAAATCCGGGAGGCTGTGGTTGCTTAATCATGACCTTATAACAACGGATAAAGCAGATTGTTTGGATTATTCAGGTAGGTATGCAGTAACAATATTATTCAGCTCCTTTTCAACAAATATTCACGGATAGATCAATCGTTGTAAATATTCGAAGTGAAATGTGGTATTACCAACTGGGATTTGAATATCATAATTCAATGCTTTCTTTTCCTGTTGGAAGTAGACTAACCCATTGATCGAATGCCCACTGGGGAGTGTTGTTTTTCTTAATAAATCGTTTTCCCAGAAATCTCTTGAATCGTTTAATGAAATTATTGTTCTTTCAATTTGCATCATATCCTGGTCTCTTTCGATGGATCTTTGAGCTGTCTGCACATCCCATGCCGCGCGTTCTTCGTTGGAAACATTATCGCTCATGGAAGCGATATCACCTGCTATTTCGGTGGTGACCTCTAAAGCGTTTGCAATAGCCATATTGGTCTCTCTTGCACTTTGTCTTGACATATCGATTTCTATAGATCTGAGCTTCTCCTCAGGATCTATAGCATTGACAGTTGAAAAGATTTCACCTTCAATATTGGAGGAAACAATGACAAAAGACTCAGGAGCCACGAGTGCTGGTTGATCCGAATGATTAATGATTTCCAAATCAAATACCAGGTATCCCTCCTCATTTCGCCTAAAGAGGATCGATGCTTCCACATTTTCGATTTTTTGACTCATCAGTTCCTTACCAAAGTACCAGGTGTAATCTTCTGATGTCGGCTGCAAACTGGAAATCGGAAGTGGAGATACACATTGGATCAACAAAACCCAAATTGAAACGACATACAGTATACTTTTCATATGACTATGAATGTCAAATAACGTGCCACTAACATTATGAGGTCTATAAAAAAATTAAATTTTTTTGGGTAATTCAACGCAAAGATCTTATAATTGCACTGTGCTAGTAAAGTAGTACACTAAATCACTAATAATGATAACTATTCAAAAACTCAATTTCAACTATCCCAAGCAAGTCAATCCGTTGTTTCATGATCTAGACTGTGAATTGTCAGCAGGAAGCATTACGGGGCTTTTAGGGAAGAACGGAGCTGGTAAGACCACGCTTCTTAAGATCATGATTGGGTTGTTATTTCCATCCAGTGGCAATTTGAAGGTCAATGATCATTTGCCATTGAAAAGACAACCTTCATTCCTCGAGGATCTGTATTTTGTTTCAGAAGAATTCTACTTGCCAGGGATTTCTATTTCCAGCTATGTTAAAGCAAATTCCGGCTTTTATCCCCGATTTGATACTGAGCTTCTCGAGCAACTTCTACAGGATTTCGAATTGGATGAAAACAAAAACCTGCTGAAATTATCTTATGGTCAGAAAAAGAAGTTTCTAATTTCTTTTGCATTGTCCACCAAGTGTAGATTATTGATCCTGGATGAACCCACGAACGGATTGGATATCCCTTCCAAGTCCATATTCAGGAAAATAATGGCTGGATCACTGGATGAAGATCAACTGGTCATAATCTCCACACACCAGGTGAAGGATGTGGAAAATCTTATTGACAAGATCCTGATATTGGAACAGGGTTCTTTCATACTACAAAAGGACTTGTATGACATCTCTTCCAGGCTTAATTTTTCTTCCAGTTCCACAGGTGAAGGTAAGGAAGTGCTTTACAGTGAAATGGTACCCGGGGGTTACAAGGTCATAACACCCCAGGTCAATGGAAGTTCGTCAGTCGATATCGAATTATTGTTCAATGCCGTAACCCAAGGCAATCAAAAACTCAAAGACTATGTCAACTAATAATGTATTTAGTTTAAAGCGGTTTGGTCGACTGCTTAAACAAAATTTCATTCACAACAACAGGATGATGTTGTATGCATCTGTTGGATATTTTGGTTTGGTGTTCTTCATTTTATTCCTGGTTCAATTAGGAAGTGATTTTGTACCAAACAGTATTGGTGTATTTCTCACTGTAATGGCGATAGTCGTTCCTATTGTAGGAATTCTATACATTGGATATTCGTTTCCCGCATTTCGATCCAGGGAAAAGACCTTTAGCTATCTGACACTACCTGCGTCGTCACTTGAGAAATTTCTCTTTGAGATAGTGAACCGGATACTGGTTGTTTTGATCATTCTGCCAATACTCTACTGGATGGCATTCAACCTTGAAGGGTTTGTTTTTCAGTTATTCAGATCAGATTCCGTCTTCAGTCCGATTGGATTCTCTGATATAGGAGCAATTGACATTTCACCTGTTGATCAGAATACCTGGTTGCAAGTAATTATAATGTCTGGTGCTTTGCTGGTTGTTGTGATGCCGTTCACCGGAGCCGCGACATTCTCCAAACAACCTCTTATTAAAACGCTGTTCTCAATTGCACTCATTTTCATTTTCTATATCGGATATGCTTACATCGCTATTGAACCATTGGGAGTGGGGAAGTATAACCCAAATGATTCCATGGTAATCTTTCCTACATCAGATGAAGCTGCATTCCGGTTCTTTGGTATGTTCTTATCTGTGGCCACACTTGTGATGTTGACCGTTTCATTTTTGAAGTTGAAGGAAAAGGAGGCTTGAGATGGAATTTCAAAATGGTAAAAGCATATTTCTGCAAATAGCTGACAACATAACTGATAAAGTTGTCAGTGGAGAACTTCCCGCTGGAGAAAAGATCCCGTCTGTTAGGGAGCTTGCCTTACAGATGGGAGTGAATCCCAACACAATCATGAGAACCTATAATGAACTTCAATCAATGAACATAATAGAAAACAAAAGGGGTATCGGATATTTTGTCAACCCTGAGGCTCAAAAGGTAATTCTTCAAAGTAAACGAAAGGATTTTTTTAAGAGCGTCTTACCTGAATTTCTCAGACATGCTGAGATGATCGGTATTTCTTACAACGACATTAAGAAACATTTGGAAACTTTAAACTCAAAATAAATGAAGCTGAGTGATAAAATTCTTTTGGGATTCTTCGGATCCATATTTCTCTACATGACTATGGCATTCATTGAGGTTCGTGTAAGAGGGGATTACAACCGGATCAGTCTGGATAATGCCAAAGCTGAAGAAGTAAAAATAAACGGACCGGTGTACATTGTTTCCTCTGGACTCGGGAAACGTATTTCTCTAAAAAGTGATAAGAATTCCAGAATTGAAGTATTAAGCCTGAGTGGAGATCTTTTGGAAGATCTCGATTATATTGAAAAGGGGGATAGTTTGATTCTAAACTCATTCGATATCCCCAATGATGCAAATTGCAGATTGAATATCTACGTTGATGGAGATCGGTTAAAGTTTGTAAGTGCTGATGAATCTAATATTACGTTTTCGGACTTGAAATTTGATTCTCTGAAAATTGAACTAACAGGGGGTAGAATTGGTCTGGATGATGGATTTGAAGCTCGATATATGGCCATTATCGCCAAGCAAGAAGCTCAGCTTTATGCAAACGACGTATCACTTTTTGATGTCAATTTGGATGTTGATGACTCAGAAGTTCAATTGCGCTCTTCCATAAACCTGTTGAAAGGTTCAATCGTCAACGGATCACGACTAATAGTTAAAAGTGTGAATCAATTTGATCTTAAAAAAGACGATTCCAGCAAATTAAATCACACCAATTGATTGTTTAACTATTCTCTGCGGGGTCTTTTTTCAAAGACCTTGCAGAGAATGCCAGTAAATTAGTTTTTTCGTTTAACCCCTCGAATAGGGGATTCATTTATAGGATCATCCGGCCATGAATGCTTAGGGTATCTACGCTTCAGGTCTTTCTTCACTTCAAAATAAGTTTCTTTCCAAAAACTTTGCAGGTCGGATGTTATTTGTACTGGTTTGAATCCTGGAGAAAGCAACTGCATCAGTACAGGTATCTTACCTTCATTGATTGTAGGAGTATTTTTCAATCCAAACACTTCCTGAATTCGAACGGCGAGAACAGGTGGCATACCGTTCTCCCGATAGTTGAGTTGTACTTTTGCGCCACTTGGGACCGTGATCCGTTCAGGGGCAAGTTGGTCCATGGCCATTCTCTTCGATGGTTCCAGATGGTAAGCCAGGATCTCGATCAGGTTTAATTTTTTAAGCTGATGGGGCTTTGTAATTCCATTAAGATAGGGGGAAAGCCAATCACGACATGTCATCAGGAGGATTGAAGAGCTCATATCAGGCCATTTGTCTTCGGGTCTCCACTTTCGTAGGCTTTGGATCCTGTTTTGCCATTGGACTACTTTTTCATTGAAGTCTAAAAGTTGTAGCCCGTCTTTCTTTATTGCTTCGAGAATCGCGTCAAGAAGATGCGTTTCATCAGGTTGGGCTAAGGGAGTAGACTTTAATACAATACTTCCAATACGCAACTCCCTGGTCGCAGTCAATCCACCGTCCTCTGTATCCCATTTGATCACTTCCTGTTCTTTCACCATTGGAGCCAGGTCTTTTGGGTCCAGGGGAGAACCAAGGAATATCTTCCCCATATCCTCCCGAGCATCCATATGAGCAACAGCCAGCCAGGGCTCGTGTGCAAGGTCATCTTTGTGACTTGCTGATGCGATCTTACCGTTTGCCAGTTTGAACTGAGCATTATTTCCTGGTCGTGCATGCGCAATACGTTCCGGATAAGCAAATGTCAATAGTACACCCGTTTCGTAAGGATCGACATATCCATTGTCATGGGAGATCTCAAAAAGGTTTAAATATGAATCAGCTACTTTTCGTATTCTTGCCATTCGACCACCGGATCTATTCTCAGATCGAAACTTTCTAAGTCCCTCGATGCGTAGATTGATGTCGATTCCAGCTTCTTTACCCAAAGGATCACGTTCTTCCAGGATTGCCGCAATGTCGGAAGCAAGGGCGACTAACCCCATTTCTTCTGCTTTCAACAACATGTGAGCAATCCGTGGATGGCAGGGAAGATTTAGCATTCTTTCGCCATATGCAGTGATCTTTCCATTTTCGAGAGCTTCAAGGTCCGTTAGGGTTTTTGTAGCTTTTAAAACGGAACCTTTTGGTGGAGGTGTTAGCCAAGTGAGTTGACCAATGTCAGTGACTCCCCATTTAGCCATGTCAAGAACGAGAGATGCGAGGTCGGTCTCCATAATTTCCGGTACAATGTGCTCGTCCAATTTGGAATGTGTTGCTTTTGACCACATCCTGTAACATACTCCAGGGCTAAGTCGACCGGCTCTACCTTTCCTCTGGTCGGCGTTATCCTTACTGATTCTAATAGTCTGAAGTCTGGAAAGTCCGGATCTATTGTCAAAGCGGGATGTCCTTCCGAACCCTGAGTCTACGACTACCTTGATACCTTCAATGGTTAGGCTGGTTTCAGCTATTGAAGTGGACAATACGATCTTTCTTTTCCCCTCTTTATCAGGAAGGATTGCCCGGTGTTGCTTATTTATGGGAAGTGCACCATAAAGTGGCGTAATTAATACTCCCGGAGATTGTTTTTTGAGTATCTCTTGAGTTCTAAGAATTTCACCTTGCCCGGGTAGAAAAACCAGAATGTCTCCTTCGGTGTTTTTTAGAGCTTTTGCTACAATTCCAGCACATTGTTCAGGGATACTCCATTCATCAGTATCACCCTCATAATGAACCTCAACTGGAAACAATTTTCCTTTACTGACGGCTGAAGGACACGATAACAATTTTGTTAGTTGGGGCATATCCAGCGTGGCAGACATGACCAGCAGCTTGAGATCAGACCGTAATACTTGCTGGGATTCTCTGCAAAGCGCCAATGCCAGGTCTGCATGGATGCTTCGTTCGTGAAACTCGTCAAAAATGACCATGGCCACATCTTTGAGTTCATTGTCACTCTGAAGTATGCGAGTGAGAATTCCTTCCGTCAACACTTCAATGATCGTATTGCTGGAAACTCTAGTCTCAAACCTAATTCTGTAACCTACTGATTCTCCAACCTCTTCACCAAGTAACTGGGCCATTCTGGATGCGATAGCCTTGGCTGCCAATCTTCTGGGTTCCAGCATGTAGATCTTTTTTCCCAGTAGCCAGTTCTGATCGAGGAAGGCCAATGGTAGAAGCGTACTTTTTCCAGCTCCTGCTGGTGCATTAACGATCAAGGTGTTGTCTTCGTCGAAGATCTTCAGAACATTTGGTATGATCTTCGTGATGGGCAGGTCAATTTGGAATGGATCGAATTTCAATTTTACGAGTGGATTCAATAATTGTTGTAATCTGCAAATTTATGCTGCTACAATCAGAATATTCCATTCGGGAGGATTGTGGTATTTTCGTTGGTTGAGGAGCTAATACCTTCAGTAATTATCTTGATGATTGAAAAGGAATTTCTTTCTGTTCTGATTGTGATACTCACGGTATCCTTCGTGACTTGGTTAAATCGTCAGGATATAAAATGGATAAAGTCTGTTTTAAACTGGTTTCCCGCAATATTGTTTGCTTATGTCATACCAGCTTTGTTCACTCACTTGTTTTCACTGGATTTGAAATCAGTGAGTTTGCATGTTTTAAGTAGAAACTGGATAATTCCATTCACAATTCTCACGGTGATGAGTGCACTTCCTTTCAAACAATTAAGAATTGTAGGGCTTCGTCCAATTTTCTTATTTGTCATTGGTTCACTCTTCATTGCGACACTCCCAGTACTTTTAGTGTATTTGTTTGGATCATTTGATGTTTCATACCATAGTTTGTTCTTAGAGAAATCCTTTTGGAAGGGATTAGTGCCGATAGTTGGAGGGTGGATTGGTGGAAGTACAAGTCAACTGGTATTGAAGGAAGTGATCGGTACTGACGAAGGTTTGTTCTTATCGATTCTGGTTTTGGATAATATCCTTGTAAACATCTGGACTATCCTTATGTTCCAGTTTATCCAAAGGAGCGATAGTATCAATCGGTTCTTTCGTATTCGTGATGAAATCAAACTAATCAAGGAAGGAAGTCATTTTGATATAGGAAAAGCAATGCCTGCATGGATCGGAATAATTATCATAATTTTCATTACGATCTCAACCCATTTCCTGATTAATAGCTTTTTATGGAAGATTATAATCTTGTCTATCATCGGATTAATATTGGGTAATGTCATCCAGAACTGGAATGTGAAGTCTGTTCTGGCAATCGGCGGGATTGCTATCATTTTAATAATGGCTATTTTGGGTTTAAGACTCGATTTCTCCAGGCTCTCTTTGCCTGGTATTCTGGTTGTTCTTGTAATCATCTGGTTGATCCTTCATTACCTGTTTATGCTGCTCACGGCCGTGTTATTAAGATTGAATATTGCCTGGGTGCCTATAGCCAGTATGGCTAACCTCGGTGGAATTTCGACAGCACCTGCAGTGACCTCTGCCTACAGAAAAGAACTGATGCCTCATGCAATCTTGCTAGCTATTCTAAGTATGGTAAGTGGGACTGCCTGGGGATTGCTAACTATATATTTATTCAGGTTGATGGTTTCCTGAGGTTTTAGTCTGGATTTGATACTGTTAGACGAGATATTACGAGAAATGTGGTCAAAGAAGGTAGAAAAAGATAGAAACGAAATGAAGTATGGAACCCGTCAATACAAATAGATGGAATACGGCATGGTTATATGGCATCCTTTTTATCAAGTAAAATACTGCACCAACGGTATAAGACAACCCTCCGATGGTAAGATAAAATAACGCTTCGGAACTCAAATTAATCACAAGTGGTTTTGCAGCAATAACCGCAACCCAACCCATGAGCACATAACTGACTGTGGATAGTTTATCGTATCTACCAGCGTAGAATAATTTCAAAATAATACCACATATAGCCAATCCCCATGTTATTCCAAACAATACCCACCCCATTGTCCCATTAAGGGTCACGAGACAATAGGGGGTGTAGGTACCCGCTATGAGGACGTAGATTGCTGCATGATCAAAGACATTCAGGCGAGCCCTGAGTTTTCGTCTTCTTGCCTGATGATAAAGTGTGGAAGCAAGATAGAGTAGGACCATACTGCTGCCATAAATACAGAAACTTACAATGTGCCAAACCGATCCATATAGACTTGAAAACGTAGCTAAAAGTGCCAGTGCAGCTATACTAAGTAATAATCCCAGGAAATGGCTGATTACATTTATGATCTCTTCCTTTCTTGGATAGTATGTAACAAAATGGCCCGGCATTGCAATATGTTTCTTATGATTAACGTACAGATTTCAAATTGGTGTCCTTGTTTAAGACTTATTTATCCAGAAGAATTAATTATGAGCTATTGATTTCCATAACTTCGGCTTTCTGATGAGGGATGATATAAAAGTTTCAATCATAATGGCCGTAAAAGACACTGAGCCATATTTGCCGCAATGTCTTGATTCCATTGTTAACCAGACTTACAAAAACTGGGAGTTAATTGCGGTGAATGATCATTCTTCGGATAATAGCCCAACAATCCTTAAGGAATATTCACTGAAAGACAACCGCATTAAAGTTTTCGATAGTGACCGTCCCAGGTTGATCCCCACACTTCAAGTTGGATATTCCAAGGCATCCGGAATGTTGATCAATAGAATGGATTCTGATGATAAGATGCCTGGTTACAAGTTGGAGGTACTGGTCAATGAATGGAGCAAATATGGAACAGGACACATTGTAGCAGGAGGTACTCAACACTTTGTAGACAGGGGTGAGGTAGGGGGAGGATTTCTCAGGTATGAACAATGGTTGAATAAAGTTGCACGGACCAATACCCACTACCAGAATATATACAAAGAGTGCGTGGTCCCATCACATTCATGGATCATTCATACAGAGGATTTCCAAAGTGTCGATGCATTCAATCCAATAGTATATCCGGAAGACTATGATCTCTGTTTTCGTTTTTATCGCCAGGACCTTAAAATCATAGGCATTGACAAAGTTTTACATTTTTGGAGAGATCGATCGGATAGGATATCCCGGACATGGGATGAATATAAGGACAATCGATACTTTGACCTCAAACTCAAATATTTCTATGAACTGGATAGGGACAGTAGCAGACCCCTTGTGATCTGGGGAGCAGGAAAGCACGGGAAGGATCTCGTAAAAAAAGTACTCACGTATGAATCAAATTTTCTATGGGTCTGCAATAATCCACGAAAAATAGGCAAAGAGATTTATGGCACTGTACTAAAACACTTTGAGGTTATTGGATCATTGAAGTCACCACAGATAATTGTCGTTGTGGCCTCTCCTCATGAACAAAATGTTATTCACCAAAATCTCATCAACTTCAGGAAGAAAGTAGTTGAGGATTTCTGGTACTTTCTTTAATTATTGAACAGATATCAGGTCAATATCAAAGATCAAGGGAGAATTTCCTGGGATTACACCAGGAACACCTACCGAACCATAGGCGTAAGCCGAAGGAATGTACAACGTGATCGAACCCCCAACACCGATCAGGGGGACACCGATTTGCCAGCCAAGTATCAGTCTATTAAGGTCGAATGATACCCCTTGACCTGAGTCGAATTCAGTACCATCCAATAGTCTACCTGCATAGTTGATTGTAATGTTACTCGATCTGGTAGGTTTCGCTCCACTGCCCTCAATATTAACAACATACCGTAATTCCGATTCATGGATTTCCGCTGTGATGTTATTATCAGACAGGTAGTTGTCAATTGTTTCAAGGTCAAGTTCAAATTGTTCGTTAGCGTCGAAAGGTTCCGGATCGTCATTACAACTGATCAGGGAAAACACAAACACCAAAATCAACAATCTATTCATAATTCAACCGGTTAATAAACTGGCGAATCTAATCACCAATTATCTTTCGCCATAATTTCCCCTATTAATCTTTGGCCAAAATGGCCTTAAAATGACATTTATCATCTTCCTTCCCTCAGGATTTCATTTTCTGAGAATGAGAAAAGAAGCATCTTGAGTAAGGTCTGTTGTCTCACTTAATACTTATCAATTATGCCTGTAGAAAAACTAAAGAAGTTTTTGGATGATAATCATGTAGAATACGTATGCATTAGCCATTCCAAAGCATTTACTGCACAAAAAATTGCATCAGCTGCGCACATCAAGGGCGAAGACATTGCCAAAACCGTCATGGTACGTATCGAGGGAAGAATGGCCATGGTCGTACTTCCAGCTTCAAAGCGAATTGATTTCGAACATCTTCGTGAAGTAATTGGAAACAATAACATCAGGATCGCAACCGAGGAAGAATTCAAAGATCTGTTCCCAGCTTGTGAAACCGGTGCAATGCCACCTTTTGGTAACTTGTATGAAATGGATGTGTATGTTGATAGAACGTTGAAAGGTGACCATGAAATTGCTTTCAATGCCGGAACCCATATTGAGCTGATCCAGATGAAATACGAGGATTTTGAAAGACTAGTCAATCCGACCATAATAGATTTCTCAGTTCAAATGGTTGGATAGGGATTTGTTATTTTCCTGGTTTTAATAGTTGTTCTCGATGTCTGCTATTGATAACTTGATC
>CBDETD010000002.1:0-2655000 GCA_965242805.1 Cyclobacteriaceae bacterium
CGGAGTTAGGGGAGGGAGGAGTAGCCAGAGCTTTCCTTTTGCGAAGCGCATGTGCTGTGCTATATAGCGGTGGTAAGGGTTTGGTTTGGGGTTCAGGGTTGAGGATGTTAGGGTGTAGGGTGCCCTAAACTCTAGCCCTAAGCCCTAAACCCTGAACCCTAAACCACCAGGGTTTGGGATTCAGAGCTTGGCACCCAGGCGTGTGGGTTTGCAAGTCGGGCTCTGCAGGGGCTGAGGGTAGCAACAAGTCAGACCTTTCGCTTCAAGATGAAGAACCCAGGGTTTTTGGGTTATTCTCATACTTGTGGGTACTGTTGTTGATTATAGAACATATTACGTCACCTAATATTTAGGGGTACCAATAATTTTGGGAACTACCCTTTGTAGGGCATAGGCTTCAGGAATTTGGGGAGGTTCATAGCTAGGGTAAAGGCCTGGGACGGCCGCTCTTCGGCCGGGATCATGCCGGGAAACGAGGAAATCTCAAAGAGCCATCTGAAGAAGGGTTTAGGGTTTAGGACCCTAACCCCCTTTAAGCCCGCATGCAGCTACTTTTAGGCATTCATCGCACGTTTGGGGTGTCCTTTCATAAGCCCCAAGAACAATACTTAATCAGAAAGTCGTGTAGGTGTGTACCCTAAAGCCTGAATCCTAAACCCTAAACGCCTAGTGATTAGGGTTTTTCAGCTCAGGGTTTAGAGTTTAGGGCTTAGGGTTTCGTGGTTTGGGGATTAGGGCTTAGGGATATTGACCCCAACAATGAAGAATCAAATGGAAAGAAGAAAGAAAATGAACTGGGACTTGGGGTCATATTTGGGGGTCTAAAGGCATTGTGTAACACAAATTACCTACACTTTTGTAGGTTATATCTATTCTCAAGGGGGCTTATGGGCTGTACGTATTCATCAGGAAGGAAATACTACTAGGCTGTAGGTAAGTACCTTGGGTTACCGGTCAGGTCAGGCTTACACCGAATGCTCTGACGACATCCCATGCAAATCCCAAATATTGCGACTAAACCCTAACATCCTATAAGCCTAAAACATCCAAGCATCGCCCATGAAGCAGGGTGTTCCAGGCCGAGGTACATAAGGGGTCCTGTCATGGTGAAGGAGTTGGGTTTAAGGCACAGGGCTTAGCACTGGGAATGCTCAGGAGCCAGGACCTTAAACCCTCAACCCAACAAACGTTGACATGTTGAAGCACGAGCTCCCAAACATTTGACAAGTAAGTCCTAAACGCCCAAACCCTGACGCCTCATCATCCTAAACCCCAGAGGATCCTGTATCCAAAGCCTTGAGAAACTTGAACCGTGGGCTCAGGCTATAGGGTTTAGAGGTTTGGGTTGAGGTTTTAGGGTCCAGTCTCTCTTCTTGAAACCCATCCACCAAATGGCAGAGCATTGAAACCATGGCACACGCACTTCACTTCTATCTGATGGAAACACATAGTAGAGCCTAAACACCTTGTACCATGTCTGTACATGCATGCATACATGCGAATATTCACGCACATCTTCATGCCCGCACATATACGTATGCATAGATGTATACATGTACGGGCATATAAGCGTCATATATTCATATTTCCTGCCTCTATCTACACACATGCATATATGGGCGGTTGTCAAAATTGTGGTCCCTTCTTGGATCCCTATCATAATACGGCACCTAATATTTAGGGTACCCAGAAAGGGACCATAGTTTTGACAACCACCCATATATGTATATGTACATACAGAAAACAACATATGCATAACAACGCTAAATAAAACCCTACACATAGCAACCTCCGTGGCCTGGTGCATGACAGTGCCACTCCGCTTTGGACCGATTCCAATCCAGCGGTACCTAGGGAGCAATATGGGAATGGACGGTTTTGTTAGGGTTGAGGGTTTAGGGTTTAGATTTCTTAGGGTTTTGATAAGGTCTATAGGGCTCCTAGGGTTCAGGTTATAGGGTCTAGGATTTAGGTTTAGGGTAGATGCCTTGAGGCTGCAAGCGCCCAATGATTGAGCAACCACTAGGGATTTGGGCTATGGGAATTATAGTGCAGGTACACGGGGAAGTATACAAATGGGTACCCGAAAACCCTTAATCAGGAAATATAACCCTAAAGGTAATAGGACGCCTTATTTGGTTAATGGCGCTAAGGAATATTAGGCTCCCAGACCTTGGGCCTAACATGAGGCTCTACGTCCAAAGACAGAACCGACGTTTGACCCTAAGTTTCTACAAATGTTGCCCAGTTACTTTGGCAACTTAAAACCCAAGGGTAAGGAGCTTCAGCAATCCTATTTACCGAGCTTCCAGCCAAAATCAAGGGGGTCCCCATAAGAAGAATCATTTCCCTAGTGTTCGTCCCCCAATGGCTCAGGGTGCGGCGAGCATGAGATCGAGGACTGGGGGCTGCGGTCTAACAGAATAGCCTATCTGACTGCCTTTTGGGTTCTGTGCCACTGTTTTACCTCCTTTTGGGGTCCGGGTAGGCGTTCCGGGGGGCTTAGGCGTTGGAGCTTCTAGGCTCAAAGTCTCCGAGTTCGATTCTGGTCTCTTTCTGTGGAATCAAATACATTCTGCTCACTCGTAAACCCTAAACCCTACACCCTAAACCCTATACCCAAAACCAAACAACGGGTGTCTTCCTTTCTGGATTCCTAGAGATGCTTGGGAAGTTTTGATACGGGCCGAGCTGTCACCATGCTCAGGAGCGGTTTAGGGTTTAGGGTTTTAGGGTTTTAGGGTTTAGGGTTTTGGGGTTTAGGGTTTTAGGGTTTAGGGTTTAGGGTTTTAGGGTTTTAGGGTTTAGTAACCCTAAGCGGCTCCATGTATAGTCCCCCTTGAGTAGATAGAATATGGGGTATATGGGGATCTTATTAAAACATACCCAAAGCCACATTCTATCTACTTAAGGGGCATGTAGCTCTATGGCTATATGGTATATAGCTTGCTTTTGAAGTAGGTATATGGGTTTAGGGTTTAGGGGGAACCCCTTAATGGGTTCTAGGTTCTATACACCCTCTTGTTATATAGCCCAGTAACCTACCATTTAACTGGAAGCTTTAAGGATATACACTTGCTTTGGAGTAGGTATATGGGAACCACCTTGGGCCCAAAGTCTCTACCATATATCTACATAGACCTTTTGGGCAAGCAGGTTGCTAAGGTTTCACTGCACAGCCGGTGCCTATCGGGCTATATGTCAACCCCCAACGCCCTTTCATCTCAAATCTTAAAAAAAATTACGATACTCGAGCAGGTTTAGGGGCCCCTATACAAATTGCACTTAAGGATTATGTAGGGACTGAGAGTAATAACAACTAAGAACCAGTTTTTAACCTACCCCTATGTATCCGTATCGACCCTTGTTCTAGCTGCGCATGAAGCAAACATGCCAAAGTTCTGGCCAAGGAACGGAGGCCTGTCGTCAGCGGCAAGGGCCATGAAGTCATCTGGAAAGTAAGGCCTCATTTAAGGAACTTAAATTGAGTTACTATATTGGGGAAACCCTATTATTTACTATATATACCCATTATGATAACTTAATTTAAGTTCCTTAGCAGCAACCCAGTCTTTGTTGAGGGTTTGCGTACATTGCCCTTCCATGGATCTTTCTGACTCTCGTTCATTGCAGTGGTCCGTACAGGTGACGCGGGCACGGCTTTCTGATACAAGTTCCTCCCAGATCTCTGGGCTTCAAGCTTCACGAAGGGCTGAGAACCCGTTTGACTCAAACGCATTTCTCATGCACAACTCATTTGGTAGTTTCCCAACATAGGGGGACCCCAATATAGACCCCAATATACTATAATCCTTAATATGGGGGACCCCCAAGAAGGTATCCCTAATTTTGGGAAACCGCCATTTCTTCTGTAGGACACACACACACAAGTAAAGCAACAAACCACCGAGCTGGCCAATGATGAGCGTTCCTGAACCACAATGAGTTAGGGGGGGGGGGGGTTTAGGGTTTAGGGTTTGGGGGGGTAGTAGGGAATGAAGGACTTGTCAATTTGGTGGTCCATTATTGGGGGTACCCTAAAACCTAACCCCTATGACTAGGTAAACCCTAAACCCTAAACCCCTCGGGCTTAGGGTTTGACATGAGGGCAGACACCTCATGGCTGAGACACACAGCGCACCGGGACCTTGCAGTAGACTGCCTTCGTCTTCCCTCTAGGTCACGACTTGGAGGTTCCGCGTAATTTCACCCCAGTTCTGATGATAATCCAGTTAAAGCCACATGAGAAGTACTTTACACGTATAGTTCTATGATAGGGTAAAAAAAAACTGGCCCTCCAAGTAGGCGTACCACTGCACATGGAACTTAGCCTGGGGCTTTCAGTCCGTAAGCAGTACCTACTTCGGGCTTTGAAGTCGATATAAGTAGTAGCTTACTTGGGGATACACTGGTACGTAATACAGAATAAGATGATATCCTCCTGCTGGCATAGTTTTGTAGATACAGAATATGATCTTACTAGGTTAAAGCATCGATCACTGTCCAATTTTCCCATTAAAGAATTTTCCCTCCCCGGATGGGTCATTTTTTATGAACATAACCTGCGCACCAACTTTTAAAGTTAGAGCAGGCTCTATTGGATAGAGGTTTTCAGGAAAATCCCCTTCTAGGGATGCATTGTAGGAGAAAGACTCTGATTCAATCCTTTTCAGCCGGTTTTGATTTATGGTATCAGCCTTATAATTATGAGTAGTCAGGTATACATATCCTTCACTTGCTTCGTCATCCAGGTATGCCTGATAGTTTCGATTTAAACTCGAAATATCATCAGATGTATGTGAATTATGTCTAAATCTGTTCAATAGCTGAATGAAGTCTTCATCACTCTGACGATATATTTTTTGAAGTTCGACAAGGATTGGAGGTTCTTCCTCCAAGGCTTTAGCATTAAAAAAGTAAGGACTACTGTAATATTGGTTTAAAATGCTTTTCTCATCATCTTTCACTACAGGGGGTAACTGAAGCAGGTCCCCAATAAAGAGTATTTGAAGGCCACCAAAAGGTTCATCTCTTCTACGACGCAGACGTCTCAATGTATGATCAATGCAATCCAAAAGATCCGCTCGTAGCATACTTACTTCATCAATGATCAGTAACTCAAGTTCTCTGATTAGCTTTCTTTTTGATGTATTGATCCTAGAACTTTTGGCAATAGAAGCCGGAGTATTGATCTGGGAATGTGATTCATTGAAATGGAGATTATCAGGAATAAATGTACCAAAAGGTAGCTGTAAAAGGGAATGCAATGTAACTCCGCCGGCGTTGATGGCTGCAATACCTGTTGGTGCTGCTACTACAGCATTCTTGTACGTGTTTTTTACAATATTCTTTAAGAAGGTTGTTTTGCCCGTACCGGCTTTACCTGTCAGAAAGACATGCCTATGGGTAGTGTTCACATACTGTAAGGCAATTTCCGCCACTTCCTGCAGGTCGGCCATGTTCGAATAAATTACCTTAAAACTAAAAGTGGAGTTGTCGCCTCAAATGCCATTCTTTTCGTAACGCTGGAACTCTGGACCTGGTCAATAAGCGTGCGATCACGAGGTATCAATGTAAGAATATCGGGTTCTTCTTTTTCAATGAAATTCATTATTCCCGTATAAGGATCACCACCAATAACAGGGTAGAATTCATGGTCCGATCTTTCAACAAAATGATGGCTGATGTTTTGTTTCATTTCGGTTCGCAAATCATCGACATCACCTTCAGCGTAGACATGGAAAACTTTGAGTCGGGCTTCATGAGATTTCAATAGTTTTTTCAATACCAACAGAGCCTCTCTCGGTATGTTCATACTTTGATAATCGCTGCTAAAAGCTATGGTTGAGGGTTTTTTATCCATATCAAGATCCGGAGGAATAACTAGAACCGAACACTGGGATTTACTTGTCAGTTCTACAGCATTCGATCCCCTCGGTGAAGTATTTTCCTTTCTTCGACTGCCCATGATAATTAAATCAATTTCATTTTCATTGATGAACCGATTTATTTCCTCTGTGAATGATCCTCTCAATACGGATGAACTAATATCACTGTGGCTAGATTTCAGCTCCTCGAGCTGTGAGTTCAGATCTTGTTGGACCTGAGATTCCATTGAATCATCCCGCAAATGATGAACAAGAAAATAATGGATATTCTCAAAGGCGGAGAACAATTTCATCCCGTAAGACATGGCTTTAAGGGATTCATTTTCAAAGTCTGTAGCCAACAATATTTTCATAGTAGATCTCCTATGGATAATTCCAACTGAAGATAGATAAGAATATTAAGAAAGTTGATACAGATCTATAGGAGAATACCTACCCAGTCTCTAATCAATGCATTTTTCAGCTACGAACTGGATATACTGATCCTTGTAGAATGCATCAACAATGAGAGCATCGCCACTCAATACATCATACGAACCGTCTTTGAATATCAATCCATTACCTGCAAATATTTCATAACGGACTTCAGACATAACCGAATACGACACACCATTCTCATGGGTAACAATTGGGTTGATCCGGGGAATCGGCCCTCTTCCATCAGGAATGCAATAGGTCTGAACCTTGAAGTCAACGATTTCTGAATCATCTACCCCTTCAATGAACAGCCTAAATGGGATGTGACTCTTTGTTCCCATGAAGGGCCACTATGGGTTGCTCCGAGTACCTCATAGTAAAAAATTTCTTTACCATACCTAAGACCTGCATTGATCTTCAAATGGTCAATAAATGGAGTTAATTGATACCATTCTGCAGTTCCTCTGTCAAAGTAGAATGTGTTGCTGTTGGAAGGCCCCTGAACCTTTAGTTGGTCAACGGTATCAGACATGATCGCGTCACCACCAACCCAAAAGGAAGGAGAAATGGCACCGGAAAAAGAAAAAACATCAGGATACTTTATTCCTATCCAAGTAGCGTGCAATCCTCCGAATGATATACCGAAAATCGCTCTTTTAAGTGTATTGACACTGTATTGACTTTCAACT
Organism: Cyclobacteriaceae bacterium; assembly: GCA_965242805.1. Taxonomy (GTDB): domain Bacteria; phylum Bacteroidota; class Bacteroidia; order Cytophagales; family Cyclobacteriaceae; genus JANQEU01. The sequence continues at coordinate 6,995 of CBDETD010000002.1, forward strand.
GCTGGGATTATTTCATTGACAATTGCCTCGGAATACTCTCGAGCCCTTGGTTCATTGGGTATGCCAGGGTCATCGTAGGCAAGAAATCTCTCTGCACGCGGGTTAGTAGCAGCTATTCCGACCATTATAAATGGATCTATCCTTAACGATGTAAGTCTTCCAAATATTTCAGCCATCAGATCTCCATCGTTAAAATACATGATAGGATATAACCTTGTGGATTCATAGTCAGATGGGTAAAATATCTCTACAAAGTAGTCTCCGACCTGTTGCTTATCGACTTCATAAGTGCGATTAAAAGGTTTTTCAACTATCTCCTCAGGATCCTCAGGATCGTTTTCAATTATATCTGGTTCATCATCCGAGCTACACCCCGTAAGCAGCAAAAAGCCGAGTATCAGTGAAAGAGATATTCTCAGGATCGGAGAAATTGTGGAAATGAACTTTTCCTTGTCAATCGAATGCATTTATTTCGGATCTATTGATGATAGGTTCGTGTCAATCAAACATAGAACAAATGATGTCGGTCTTCACCTTATTCAATAATGGAACATGAGGAAACTCATCTTTGTTGCCACCAATTAAAATAAATTATTTTGTATCAATTTTTAGCTGCCCTACAACCGGTAGTCTTATTAGGGATTGATACTCCCTGGAGTGATGGATATTGTTGTGGGCCACGATACCCACTTCTTCATCAAAGTTGTTGCCGCCAGTGTTGAGATTTCTTGCAAAACGCGGAAAATTACTACTGGATATTTCAATGCGGATCCGATGACCCTTTTTGAAATAGTTGCTGGTTGCCATTGGAGTTAAGTCGATCTTGTAAACTTCTCCTTCTTGCATAAATACCTCCTTGTCATATCCTTCCCGATATCTTGCTCTTTGAATCGTTTCGTCAAGATTGTAAGCTCTTCCATCCGGATAGACATCTACAATTTTTATTGTGAAATCTGTGTCCTTAACATCAGAAGATATATACAGGGTAGTTTCAATGAAACCTGTAATCTCGACTCCTTCAGTCAGTGGGTCCGATGTATATACTAAAATGTCATTTCTCGCTTCCATATGCTGCTGATCAAATGATCCACCTTCTACGGCATTACCCGTACAACACACATTACCTCCGTAGGAAGGAACAGGATTATGAGGATCGTAAGTAAAACTGTCAATTTTTTCATCCTGAGGTGGATCCAGGCTTAGTTTTCCATCGCCAAACAAACTGTTTGCATTTCCATCAGAATCGATATAAAAATTCATCATCTCTGAATTTTCCGGTGGCCATGTCTCTGAGGTTTTCCATTCATTACTTCCCATAGTATAATACTGCACTCGGGGTAACTTTTTCACCACATCATTGTCATTTCCATTAAGCCAATGGTCAAACCACCCATAAACCAAAGTGTCATAATCAAGTCTTGCGTCCCCAACACTCCTTTCACCTACGATTGTGTTTTCAGTAGCTCTTTTGTACCTACAGTGAAGTGTGGGAGCAATCACGAGGTATTGATTATCGGCGACCTCCTTGTCTTTTATGTTTTTTCGAACGTGATTGAAAAGAGCCAGATTTGGGCTTATCGATACATCATACCATGATGCAAACCAAAAGCTGGGTACACCAAATCCCATATCATCATGATATAAACCTCCTTCGTACCAGGCCGGATCGTTTGGTTTCCTTCTCACCATTTTTTCAAAAACACCTACCGGGCCGTTTTGATTTTTTATCATGTCCTGAATGGGCAGATGTTTTAACCCTTCGGACCAGTCGACAGATGGGTATTCGGGTGCCATGTCATAAAACCTTTGGAGTCTTTGCAAATCGTCCTTGGAAATGCCATTCGGTAGTTTCGGTTTCATTTCATCATGCTGAGTGTGATATAGCCATGCGAAAAATAGCATTTGTTCAACCCCACCACGGTACCAATTCCCTTGCTCATAGTAATCACCAACTCGGCCCACTCCGGCTCCAAATCCCTGGGGTACCATCGCCGCATGTGAAGGATGATCCAAAGCTGCTACTGCCATTTGCCATTCAGCAGTGGAGGAACATCCCAGGGTACCAATTTTACCATTACTCCATTCCTGATCGGCCATCCACGTAAATGCGTCATATCCATCTGTCAAAGGTGTACCAAGTATATCCCAATCTCCCTCCGAAAAAAACCTCCCTCTTTCATTTTGAACTACATAGGCAAATCCTCGACTCACAGCTTCATAGGCTCGTTCATAAGTTCGGGTACTTTCCTCACCGTCCCTCCAGGAGTTGAAATTATATGGTGTTCTGCTAAAAATGATTGACACTTTCTCTTCCGTTTTTGGCCTGTATATATCAGTGGCCAAACGAACACCATCTCGCATTGGCATCATGACCTTCTGGTCGATAATCGAAATTTTTTCAAGCTTTTCGTAGGTGCTTTTCTGACACTTCGCCTGGGTAGATATAGCAAGAATCAGGACAAGTAGAAATATTCTCATAGTTCAATAGGTTTCAACCCTGAAATTATCATGGAATGCCTAAATGCCAATCGAAAATTATTTCAAGGGTCATCAGATACTCTCTACGTTCTTAATGGATTTTGCCCATACTGGTATCAGGACTATACCAATTATGATCAATATTAGAGGAAGCCAAATACTCTCATTTGTTGGCCTGAACATTAATTTTCCGAATCCGACTAACAGTGTGAATAAGGAAACTGCAGTAATCAAGGTCTCTCGAAGGGAAACCAACAATTTTCTTTTTGGTAGTTCAGGGTCTTCACCGCATCTGGAGGCAGTGGATCCCCAAAAACCCGATGGTTTGATCTTTTCATAGAATTCGTTCAGTCTTTCATCAGAGGTGCCAGCGGAAATCAGGGAGACCACGACCACCACTAATGTTGAAATCAAAGACATCAATAATAATTGTAACCAATCTGGCGAAACTGTGTAGAGGATTACAGGTGCACACAGAAGTGATGTCGCCATAGCTGCTATCTCTGCATAAAGGTTTATCTTCTCCCATAGCCATCTAAGTATCAAAACTGAACCCATCCCGGCCCCAAAAAGCAGTGAAATAGTCCAGGCTTGTTGGATACTACCAAGGTTGAACATGATCGTCAACGATATCAGGAGTATGAGAAGATTTGAAAATCTTGCAACCCAAACCAGCTCTCTGCTTTTGCCTTCCCTTTTCAGCCATTGCTTACAGATCAATTCCTTATAAATATCATTGCTCCAGTAACTGGAACCCCAATTTAGATGAGTGTCAAGCGTCGACGCGAGTGCACCCAATAGGCCCGTTAGCATTATGCCACGGATACCCACAGGCAGCAAGTCATTTATTCCAGTTACAAATAGCAGTTCCCTTTTCGCAGCGAAACCGATATCCGCTGTTTCAGTGAGGTCAAAAGGGTACACTACAAGAATGCCGACACCAATGATCAACCAGATTAAACTCCTAAGCAGAATTTGTAACCATGTGAAAGTGATCCCTGCGATCCGGGCATCCTTGTCCGATCTGCAGGCTATCATTCTTTGAGCAAGATAGCCTGTTCCGTCGCTATTCATTTGGAAAAACCACTGCAAACCAATGATCACCAAAAATGGCATTAATAATTCACCAATCCCTGGTGAAAACGATAACATTTCAGCGGATTTCTCAGCCCCGTATAATGATTCAACCTTATTTACAATATTGCCAAAGCCACCCCCGGAGATCAATATATAGCCTGCGTAGAATAAGGTGCCTACCATCGCAAATCCAAATTGAGTGACATCGGTGGCGACAACACTCCGCAGTCCTCCTGTTGTAGAATACAATGTTGTGAAACCGAGTATAATGAAAATGCTTATCAGATTATTGGTCGTTTGCATTATGGGGTCTAATCCTTCGACAGAGCTACTGACCGTAAGGCCTGTGGACTGAATAACGCTGTAAAACGCTTCATACAGACCTGCTGGCAACCATTCATTCCAGGGAAGAAAGACTTCTGCAATCCTCATGGCAGCAACAAGCACCATGGCCATTACAGTACAGTTGATCACCGTACCGTAGTAGATCGATTTGAGTACTCTCAATGCCGTCAATCCCTTGCCACTGTACCGGATGTGGACCAATTCCGCATCAGTGATGACCTCGGAGCGACGCCACTTAGTACTGAACAGGTAAGCCATCAGAAGAAAGGCGATCCCATATATCCAAAGTCTCCAAATCAGGAATATACCTCCGGTGGCAATTAATCCAGTGACAAGAAGTGGCGTGTCTGCTGCAAATTGGGTGGCAGCCATACTCACACCAGCCTTCCATCCCTTAAGGGTTTTACCAGCTAGAAAATATTGACCAAGATCTTTTCCCGCTTCGTTTTTCGATTTGAATCCTGAGTAGATAGCATAGGAGATGAAGGCAAGGACAATAATGAGATCCAGCATGATCGGGTGAGGTTTGTGATCTGTTTAAAACTACCCGATCCATTCGTTGATTACAAGTGAGATGTATTTTAAGTCTGTCTCAATTGTGTCTTTTGGTTTTGATCCCTTTTGCCTACTTCGACACTGCTGGTGATGAAGTAAGTACCATTGGCAAATCCCAAATATGATACACTTACAGATCCAAATTGATATTTGTACGTACTGAAGATGAAATAGGAGGATCTTGTACTCTCGCCAAAATCCAGAAGCATTTTGGGATCCAAGGGCATTCCATGATGACTCTTTCCATAGTCATGAGAGATCCTGCTCAGATATTGGATTTCAGTTGGATTGGTCAGGTTTAGAAATGCGATTGATAGCCCGAGAAGGAAACTGAATATTTTCCAATGATTACGCACTCCAATATGAACTGCTTATTTAGAAAATTGTTTTGAGAAATCAGGGAATGAAACTTCTATGACAATTCGAGCATTCTTTTAATAGGTTGATATGCTTTTTCACGGATGTTCTCGGGGATAGTAATTTCATAGATCTCCTTATCCAGACATCGATGAAGTTTTTCCAGGGTATTTAACTTCATATACTCACAGCAAGAACTTATATGATCATCGGTTGGAGCGGGAATAATAACCTTATCAGGAACCGCTTTTCTCATCTTGTGTAAAATACCTTCCTCAGTGGCTACAATAAATTCGTAAGAATTGTCTCGCTGCACAAATTCCAGAAGTTGCGTTGTGGATCCCACAAAGCAGGCAAGTTTCAACAAAGATTCGGAACACTCCGGATGTGCAATAAATTTGGCGTTCTTATGGGTCTTGATCATGTCAGCTACCCGGTACCTGGATATCGCCTTGTGTACATGACATTCACCGTCCCACAGGATCATATCCCTTCCGGTTTTACCAATGATGTAGCTACCAAGGTTCTTGTCTGGTATGAAAATAATCTTTTTATCACTGGGTATGCTCTCGATCACCTTAATGGCATTTGTCGAAGTGCATACGAAATCACTAATTGCTTTGATGTCTGCTGTGCAGTTGATATAAGATACTATTACATGGTCTGAATGATCTTTTAGGAATGATTCCAGTTCCTCCAATTTGCAGGAATCTGCCAGGGAACATGAAGTTTCAATATCAGGGATCAGCACTTTTTTTGTTGGATTCAGGATTTTGGCAGTTTCACCCATGAACCTTACACCCGCGAAAACGATAAGCTCTGAATCGGTCTCGGTTGCTTTTCTTGAAAGTTCGAGACTGTCACCAACAAAATCCGCAATTTCCTGTATGACTGGAATTTGGTAGTAATGAGAGAGGATAATAGCACTCTTTTGCTCCTTCATGGATAGGATCTCTTCACATAGTCGCAAATCCATGGGGGATTCCAATTCCCTGAGCTGGTGGAGTTGAGTCTTCATGAGGTTATAATGCTACTAGTAACAAAACAAACATTTGACCTGAATAGCTCCCAATGTTATTTCTGCATTGGATAGATTTATATAGTATAAACGGAATTATAAATGCGAAGGATATTGACAGCAATAATCATCGTAATATGCATCCATGCAAGATCTCAGGATACTGATCTTAGATATGTAATTGAGAATGATAACGATGTAATGCAAAATCAACCGGGACCACATAAAGGGGGAGGTGAAACCATAGGTCACACTTTTTTCTCAAATGTAACAGACTATCCTACCGTCTTTAAAAAGAGAATCTTAAAACCTGATTCTGGTATAGGATATCATATGCAGGAAAAGGATGAGATCTTCTACATAGTGGAAGGGAAGGGGATTTTGAAAATGAATGGGGTCAATATCGATGTAAGCCGAGGAGATGCCATACTAACGAGAAAAGGTAGTTCCCATGGGCTATGGCCAAATGGGGAAGAGGACCTCGTCGTAATTATTGTTTATGAAAAAGATTGATCAGCTGGGAACCTTGTAGATCAATGAATTAACATTGACACCCGCACCAACTGAAGCGAAAACAAAATTGTTACCCGGTTGAACAATGTGATGATTTAGTTTCTTCTTACTCATCAAGTCGTACATTGTAGGAAGCGTAGCTACAGAACTGTTTCCAAGCCATGATATGGTCATGGGCATCACATCATTCGGAGCATTTCTTTGTCCATACTCCCTGAATAGACGTTTTAGAATGGCCTGGTCCATTTTGTCATTTGCCTGATGAACTAATACTTTGTTAATGTCTTCAATTGATAGATTGGCCATTTCAATAGTTTTTTTGACCGCGGGAGGAACAATTTTCAAAACGTTCTCATACAAAGTTCTACCCTGCATTTTCAAGTATAGATGTCCGGAATTCAAACTAGGATTATTGGAATTGCCCATTTCCAGAACATAAGTCAGGTTTTCAGTATAGGTCTCAACATAATGAGATAGTATACCAACTGGTTTATGTGATTCAATGGTCTCAAAAATTATGGCTCCGGCTCCATCCGAGAAGATCATTCCATCCCGATCATGCGGATCAATAATTCGGGACAAAGTTTCTGCCCCGATCACCAAGGCTCGTGAACCTACTTTTCCTTTGAGGAAGTAGTCTATCTGAATGACTCCCTGTAACCAACCTGGGCAGCCGAAAGGCAAATCGTAGGCTACTGTTTTTGGATTCTTAATCTTCAAGCTATTCTTGACACGGGAAGCAAGGGCCGGAACAAACTCACTATGTAGATTTTCCGAAGATATATCACCGAAATTATGTGCAACAATGATATAGTCAAGCGTCTCTGGATCAACACCTGATGAATCCAAAGCATCCTTAGCTGCATAGTAGGCAATATCTGATGTCACTAGATCATCTGTAACATACCTTCGTTCTTTGATACCGGTTATCTCATAGAATTTTTCGATGATCTCTTCATTTGGTTGAGAGAGTTTCTCTCCATCGGGACTATAAAAATCTCGATCCAGAAATTGAGAATTAAGGATTTTTTCAGTAGGGATGTAACTTCCACTTCCTGAAATTATCGTATATGTATTTGACATATGTGTCTTGGTTAGGAGGATGTTTATCTGGAATTATAAATGGACCGGGGCTTTGTCCTTTCCGTTAAAATTAGTTGAACTTATTTTTTTATTGGGAATTCATAACCTGATTTTGGTCAAATGGATAAAGGTTTTTTGACAGGTTAATAAGTAGTGATTAGATAGACTAATTCAATTATCAGAATGCTGATCTCCTGGTAGAGGAAATTTTAATGTAAATGTGGTTCCTATTCCCGGTTCGCTTTCAACTTCAATATCTCCCGAATGCTTGATCATAATGGATTTTGAAATGTACAGTCCCAACCCGGTTCCCTTTCCCTCTTTTTTAGTGGAGTAAAAAGGTTCGAAAATATTGTCAGCTATATCCTTGTTCATGCCTCTACCATTATCAGAGATATCAAGTTTTATCCATTCACCGTTCTTGAATGCGTTGAGTTTTATTTCTGCGTTTTCAACATCCTTAATTACATCGAGACTGTTTTTTATGATATTAAGTAGAACCTGGTTGATCTCGACTGAATTTCCATACAGCATCAAGTCCTCAGCAATATCTACATGGAATCTGATCCTTGGATTACCTTTCTCGATGAGAATTAATGTTGAGTCAACTAGTTCTTTAAGATGAACCAGTCCAATTTCTTTGTTGTCGGATTTAGGTGTGATATCCAGTAGGTTTCTGATTACCTGGGCTGCCTTGTTGGTTCCTTTTGATATTCCATCCAACAATTCATCGATCTCATTGAACAATTCCCTGGAAGATTCAGACTTTTCTTTTTTTCCATAATTGTCCCGGAGCTCTTTTAGGTCATCTTTTATGGGATCAACCACTCCACCAATGATATTTAAAGGATTGTTGATTTCATGCGCCAAACCTGCAGTAAGTACACCGATCGAAGCCATCTTCTCGGACTCGATCAATTGCTTTTGAGTCGATTTCAATTCTTCATTGGATCTTTCCGCAGTTTCTTTTGCTTTCTTCCAGGTATTTGCAAAATGTCTTGATAAAATCAATGATTGAAAACAAAAGAATATGATCTGACCGATCATGGAAAGGGCCATTGGTTCATCTAGGACTTTTAGATAATCCAATGTTTTGAAACCAAATACCACAATAATAACAAGGGTGGCGTACACCGAGTAATTTGCCCCCACACGTCCGTTGATCATGGCTTTAACATAGATGAACGTGATCGTCAACATCCCACACAAAAGAACTATCAAGTACGGGATGTTCATTTGAGTAAAGAACCTGGCAGGGAGTAACACAGTACAGGCCCATGCCAGAGATAAAATAACAAAAATGTTGACGAGCAATTTTGGAGTTTCTTCAGGAAACAGATTCTTAACGTACAGGCCAAAAAAGAATCCTGACAAGTAGAAGGTTGCGTACTCCAGTCTAATGCTCAGGAAGTACGGGATGTTTACAAAGTCATGTAACGGATAACTCCCCCAACCAATGATCCTATAAGCATAACAAAGACAGAACAGTGAAAAATAGAGTGCCATTTTTTCCTCTCTTCCAAAATAGAAAAGCCCAAGAAAGAAAAAGCTACCGATGATCAGCGAACCACTAAGGAAATAGTCGAATGCTCTTTCAAATTCACGGTCTTTCCTCAACTTTTCATATGGTCCTAAAACTACACTATCATCAATACCTGATCTGCTGTGCCTATGACTGGATATAATCCAAATGATTTCATATTCATGAGTTCCGAAAGCGAATAAGGGGATCAGATTTGTTTTCCTTTCAGCCATTGAGGAGGACAGGTCTTTTCCAACTTTTCCTTTGGAAGCAGCGAGTTGACCATTGATGTATACCTCATAGGCCCCGTTGGAATTAGGAATTAAAAGGCCAAGTTGAGAATTCTTAGACGCACGAATTAAAGTTTTGTAAGTCGCATAGGAAGTGCCTTTATACCCAATTTTTTTCCAGATTCCGGGGACTGTTATTAACTCCGGAGTAGCGATCTCGCTTAACTCGGAAGTGTCCAGAACATTGTCATAAAAAAACCATTTCCCATCTAATTCAACTTTTGGATCCAGGTCGAAATCATGGTCTCTAAAATCAAATTCCTGGGCGATAATATGGTGGTTCAACAACACCAAACAAAGACCAAGGGTTAAAAAAGGTAGAGAAGATTGGGACATAGGCTGGTCGAGAATACCGGAAAAATACTAAAAATTAATCAAATAATTACAAATAGCACTATCATCAAGTACTACACAAATAGCGGTTTAATTATGAAGGATGATCCTGATGGCCCAGTTGAGGATATTTTAGAATAAACTTCCTGTTTTGGGAAGGTTTTGTTTGACAAGATATTTCAAATAAAGTTGCGCACATGCATGTGCATCACTTAAGGCATTATGATGGTCTAGAGGGATATGGTATTTCTTACTCAGGTAGGAGAGGCCTCTTCCATAAATCAATCGGGTACATCTTTCCTCAAAATGGGGTTGTTCTATACCATAGTGCTCAAGGGTATTACGTAAACAATTTACATCGAAATCAACATTGTGTGCCACGACGACCTGGTCTTCGATATAGTCTTTCATATCCTCATGCCAAACTTGATCGAAGGTTGGAGCATTTTTGGTGTCTTCTGGTCTGATTTTATGGATTTCCACATTTCGATGATAATACTTGTTTTTTGGAGGTTTTATTAAACGCTCAATTTTCGCGGTGATCTCTCCCTTCTCCACCCGAACCAAACCGACCTGGCATATGCTGGCTGGATCAGTGTGCGCAGTTTCAAAATCTATTGCAGTGAAAGACTCCTTGACCAGGTAGTTTTGAGACATGTTTTAAAGGTACTAAGATAAACTCCTATAAAAGACTCGAATGTTTATTTGAAAGAACCGCGACGTAAATCACCGAATGCAACATATGTGACGACCTCCACAACATGATTTACTGAGGGCGCAACATGAGTAATACTTATTTATAGCTGCAGTCAAGACCTTTGCTTTCGAACATTCAGGGCAATGGAACATTCATTTTGTCATAAGGCTAGTTATTGCATTTTTCGCAACCGAAGATTAATTGTTTTGCAATTTCTGGAAAAGCGATCGTATCATTCGCATAATTTCATAATCTTGGCAGCCTTTAGACACCTCCGGAATTGGTATAATTGGATTTTGCATAATTCACATTTCCAATCGCTTTTATCCGTTTCTCTTCCCTGGATGTTCAAGGTACATTTGGTTAAACTAAATCATCGTAACATGAAAAATGTAATTCTTTGCTTACTTGTACTCGCTGTCATCCCTTTTTCGGGTTGTAATGATGACAGGGATGAGATTATCGATCAACAACCTGATCAATTGAAATTCTATGTAACTGGATATCCCAAATCCGTGGCTTATGAATCAAATGGAAGGGTGGAAGAAGAAGATGAGATAAGAAACCTTACCATTCTACTAATGGATTCAGAAAACAACATGGTTTTCCAAAAGCGATATTACAGTGATTTTTACTTGCAGGAAGAAGTAAACATACCGGATACTGCATATTTTTCTGCTTTAAGTCCCGGTGAGTACACAGTAGTGATTGCCACCGTAGATGTATGGTATGACTCATGGGAGCGTAAACTTTGGGGACTTGAATCATACATCGCGTCTAATGGTCCTATTTTTGTAGGAATGAAGGAATTTGTACTTGTTGAAGATCAGCAGGAGGTTACCGTTGATATGGAACATTTATCAGCCAAAGTGAGAGTTAGGATTGCTGAAAATTCGAATTTCGACAATGGCTATGTTCACCTCAATTTCGAATCGGACGAGAGTGTTTATTACGATATTGAGTATACAGATGAAATGGTAATCACGGAATCAGTTGACAGATATGGTGGTTCAGGATTTGGTGTCAGTCTAGGAGAACAATATCACTGGGGTCCCAACGGCGATGAGCAGACATATTTTCTTGATGAACAGATCGTATATGTTCTTCCAAAAACAATAAACAGTCTTTATCTGGATTATGGCAACTACAGTGGATCAGTTTGGTCCACTCAACATAAGGAAATTGATCCCCCTGTTACTTTAGAAACAGGTGACGCTATTACCTTCATTTTAAATATGGATGCCCTATCCGAAGATGCGCTTAGTGGAATCATCAATCTTGATGATATTGAATGGAACGATCTCGGTGAAGTATCCCTACCATAACTTACTTAAAAGAAAAATGGCCTGCAGGGCCATTTTTCTTTTCTAATCGATTGATGTAATTACTTTATCCGGGATAATTCGAATCAGTCATTATTTCCTCAATTTGCTTGGTGTGGCGAGTGACATGAGCTGATAAGAACAATATTATTTGGTAGGAATCCACCTTACCAAAAGGGAAGTCAAAATAGCGATTTCGAAGGTCGTCATTTGTCGTCTTAACATATTGCAGAATTGATCTTCTTAGATCTTTAAACTCATTCAATGAGTTTTTGACGCCATTATATCGATCACTCGGTTCCAGCTCTGTACGAGTTTTGACTTTTCTTTCCCGACTTTCCATTATTCCGATGACTTCTTCGTCCGACAAGCTGACTTCAATTCGAAGAGATGGATCTGGGTCGTTTTCCAATGTCATCTTTACAAGACCAAAAAGACTTTCCTCAGTTGCGGCGATATGTTCTATGCATTCTGCAATCGACCAACTACTATCTGATGACTTGAATGTCAATTGATCACCTTTAAGTCCCTTCACAGTTCGTAAGTAGTCATCCTGAGTCATTCTCAGATGATTGAGAGCCTTAGATCGGTCTTCTTCTGATAGCGTAGTTTGTCCTGTTACCAGCATGGGTCCAAATACCAGTAAAACAATAGGGATTAATATTCTTTTCATTTGTTATTATTTTTCTGAAAGACGAACAGGTTAGACAGGTTAGGACAAATTAAGAAGAATTTTTGTTTGTAGTTTTATCAAATTAAGGGAAATGATGGTTTTCGATATCTTATACATGACAACTAGAGTTTCCGGTAATAAAAAAAGCATAACTTTTTCCTTTCATCAGAGTTAATACCTCTAATAATCTCAATGCCAATGATCTCCAAGATACGTGACAGGAAAAAATTGAAATCAAAGACTTATGTGAACGCAAGGGGTGAATTGGTACATCCACGAATTAGCAATGATGGTACGGTCGAGAGAACCATTCGTTTCTTTGAGGATCTTCCGGTTCTTGCAAACTTCATTTTTTTCGGATTAATTATAATGCAATTAGCTTGTTCCATAGGTGTTTATAAGTCACTTACCACAGGTGTGCATCGTGAGAATCTTGCCGTATTAGCCCTGTTGATGATCGTAATGCTGATGATTAAGGGCGTAATATTAGTTTTTGGGAAAGTATTGAAGGAAAAGATCTATTGAATTTCAGAAACTGCTCTTAATCTTCTAAGTTCAAATTGACTTACCACAAGTCTTGATAACCTGTTTAGAAGATCTTTCTGCTCATCACTCAATATTTTTGGTTCATGATCTATTACACACAGAGTGCCTAAGGCGTATCCGTCAACACTCAGGAGTGGAGCTCCAACATAGAAAGCAATTTTAGGTTCATCTTTTACCAGTGGATTGTCTTTGAATCGATCATCTTTACTCGTGTCATTTACCTCCATGATTCTCTCGGGATCATTAATTGCATGAGCACAGAATGCGAGGTCCCTGGGTATTTCCTCTATATCTGCACCATGGGATGACTTGATCCATTGTCTTTTTCTATCGATTAAAGTAACCATTGATACGGGTGCGTTACAGATATGAGCGGCTAGTGCGGTGATATCATCGTATGCCTGTTCAGGGAGGGTATCTAGAATGTTGTAGGAAGACAAAACCTCCAGTCTTTTTGTTTCATTAGGTGGCATTGGAGGCTTAGTATTTGAGTTTACGGTGTAATGGTATCTCTTTTTCAGCATGATCAATCCATCCAAGTAATTAAACACGGTTTTGAGCATTTAGGTTTTGTTTTGAAAAGATCGGTGGAAGTAGGACTAATTCATTTAATTTGAAACTCAACGATCTTAAACGAAAGTCATCTATCTCCATTCGATGGAAAGGACTTCCTGGCTAGCTTTGTAAAAGTTGTCATGAAAAGAGTTCAATTGGAAAATTTTGTAAGTGCTTCAGAAGTGCCTATTCTTGATGTAAGGTCACCTTCCGAATACACTGCTGGTCATATCCCTCGGGCTATTTCATTTCCTTTGTTCAATGATCAAGAACGCTCAAAAGTAGGTACAATTTACAAGCACCAGGGTCCAAAGGCAGCAATTAAGGTCGGCCTGGAAATTACAGGCCCCAAAATGGTACAGTTTATTGAAAATGCTGAGAAGCTTAACTCATCCAAACTGAAGTTGTATTGTTGGAGAGGAGGAATGAGATCGGAAAGTATGGCCTGGTTGCTGGAGAGGTATGACATTGGAGTGACTTTATTGGAAGGAGGGTATAAATCTTATCGACAAGATTTGATTTCTTTTTTTGATCAGAAATTACCTTTGAAAGTAGTCACCGGATATACGGGGAGTGGGAAAACCTCATTACTTAGATCACTTAAGAGCAAAGGAGAACAGGTCATCGACCTTGAAGGTATTGCAAATCACCAGGGATCAAGCTTTGGTAATCAGCTTTGTGAATTTCAACCTACAACAGAGCAATTTCAGAACGACCTGTTTGAAAACAGCAGGAATTTGGATTTGGAAAGACATATTTGGATAGAAGATGAATCCATAAGGATCGGTAATGTCAATCTTCCTGAGGGTCTGTTCCATCAAATAAATAGTTCTGAACATATTTTGATTGAGACAGAGATCGAAGAACGTGTTGAAAAACTAGTAGAAGAGTATGGTCGATTGCCAAATGAGAAGCTCATTTATGCCACCAGATCGATTTCAAATAAACTTGGTACCAAGAAAGCTGAGGAGTCTGTTAACATGATCAAGATAGGGGACCTTGCAGGAGCGGCTCGATTGATATTGACCTATTACGATGCCCGATATGACCGATCCATTAATAAAAAAGACTCATTGATTTCGAGGAGATATCAACTTGGAAATAAGTCCATTGATGAATTGGCGGAAACCCTAATAAATGGAGCTGCATGTCTATCAAATTAACTTCATTCAGTCATGGAGCCGGTTGTGGTTGCAAATTGTCTCCGGAAGTTCTTCAATATATTCTTTCGGGAGGAGGGACCAATGGTTTCGAAAAGTTAATGGTTGGAAATGACACCAATGATGACGCAGCGGTCTATGACCTTGACGGGGAAAAGGCGATAATCAGTACGACTGATTTTTTCACACCAATTGTTGATGATCCGGCGGACTTTGGTGCAATTGCTGCGACAAATGCCATTAGTGATGTTTATGCAATGGGAGGAAGTCCATTGATGGCAATTGCGATCCTCGGTTGGCCAATTGACAAGATTGATGCTTCCATTGCAGGAGAAGTGATGGCAGGAGCTCGTAAGAAATGCCAGGAGGCCGGTATTCCACTGGCTGGTGGACATAGTATTGATACAATTGAACCCATTTTCGGATTAGCAGTAACAGGTCAAGTTTCAAAGGAACATTTAAAACGGAATTCTTCTGCTAAAGAGGGTGATCTGATTTATTTGACAAAACCTATTGGTGTGGGATTGGTTACAACCGCTCAGAAGAAAGGAATAGCGGATAGGGAAGATCTTGATATTGCAAGGAAATCCATGCTTACATTAAATAACATTGGAGCAGAGCTTTCTTATATCTCGGGAGTACATGCAATGACAGATGTCACCGGATTCGGCCTCGCGGGTCATCTGATCGAAATGGCAGAGTCCGGTGATCTAACAGCATTTATAGATCCTAATTCAATTCCCGTTTTTCAATTTGTTGGAAAGTACCTCGATGCGGGGACGATACCCGGAGGTACAACTAGAAATTGGAACAGCTATGGACATAAAATCCATGGTAATGGAATCGATCATAGATTGCTTGCCGATCCACAGACTAGTGGGGGTCTTTTGATAAGTGTTAGTCCGGATCAATCTTCGAAGGTTGAAAAGCTGTTCAATCTTCATGGTGTGGAATCAACTTATTTTGGTGAATTTAGAAGGAAGTCTGATCACTCCATTGTTGTGCAATAGCTTTCAATAGTGCCCGCATACATCACGGATTATTTGGGTCTTTATTTGTCAAAGTTGACTTTGACATCAGCAGGATGACAGTTTTGGCATCTAGCTTCTTCCAGGAAATTACTATAGGGTCGAGATATTGGGACCTGGGTCATTAAGCTGTGCTTCAGAAGTTTACCCAGAACTTCATTACTAGTATTCATGTCCAGCCAGAGGGAATCCTTCGAATTGGGATACTTGATCATAATCACCGGTACGGCACCTTCCTTGCCATCACTTTTTACAACTTTCCATGTTCCTTTAGAAGTTTGTTTAATGCTTTGATCCTGATATGGATACCAAGCAATTGTCATTTCGATAGGATTGTGAAATCCTTTGACTTCCTCCGGTTTGATCTGACGGACACGAGGGGGCTCATTTAACTCCTGTTGTGTCTTGCACATGGTAACCAGAAATACTAAAAGAGCAAAGTAGAATAGGTGCTTGGTTTTCATTTTGAAAAGTTAATGATTCCATCAAATGATTAGCATCTTGTGTGTCTATTTTATGGTATTCTTGTTCATTGTTCGAAGATTTAATCTAAGGTCAGTGGAATAACCTGATTTATTTTTCACCTGATCCGGATCAGAACAGATCCTTTACAAATTTCACTCCCCGTTTTCGTAGCCTGGACAGAATTTTCTGAAAAAGTTGTGCCGTCAGATAGGCGTCACCGAGGGCGGTGTGTCGATTCTCGACGGTTATATCAAATTGCCTGCAAAGCTCTTCTAAATCCAGATTTGAATTTCCTCCAACCATTCTCTCAAATTTGACCGGATCCAACCGTTTCACCAGTCTTGCAGTGTCCAGCACTTTGTTCTTCAATCCCCCCTTGAAATCATAGTTCACCCGTAACAAACCCTCTATTTTGGCTATATCAAAGGTAATGTTGTGTCCCACGAGAATACTGTTACCAACAAAGTCAATGAGCTCCTGAAGATTGTCATCGGTCTTTCGGTCATTCAGATTGGAGGACATCTCGCCATGAATTTCTGATGAAATTCCCACTTCCTCCAAAGAGTATCTTTGATCCAGAGCGGTTTCAATATGGATGTTGCAGGGAGTGATCCTGATAGCAGCTGCCGAAACAACATCGTCATTCTTCTCCAATCCGGTTGTCTCGCAATCCAATACTATACACTCACAATTCTGTACGATGATCGTAGGGGAGATTTTGAAATTCAATGAATTATATTCTCTCAACCAATGAGGGAATGATGCTAATGTCTCCTTACGGGAAAACCAACTCATGCTTAACTGAAATAGGCTTGTTGAAATCGTACCTTCACAATTTCCTGTAACTCCCTGATGGGATGGAAAGCACTCTTTAGGATTACTTTGTCCATCTTGCTAAGATTACCCAGGTCTATGTATCTCCCGGAATCCCCAGAGTGAAGTCCCTGGATACATCGCATTTTGATAAACAGCAAATAGGCTTCAGCTGCTTCTTTGAAAAGTGATTCATATTTTGGTTCGAGTTCAGCCAGTTTCATGAATCGTTCCGAGGTATTTTGCGTTTGTCCCTGTTTGTGGAAAAGTACCAGCAATCTGGCAATATCGGACAAAGGCATCATTGCCCTTTTCTTGATATCAAATTCACTTCGATGTTCACCACTTCTTTCAACCAGAAATCCTTTAAAAAAGGTCAAAGGTGGTGGATTTTGTAACGAATTCTGGGCGAGGAAATTCAAGAAAATTTTATTGTTTTCAATTTCTTGCAGCAGATGCTCGGATAGCTCCTCTGCCAGATGCAAATCACCGTGAACAGGTCTCAGGTCAAAGAATATGGTACTGTTCATAACCGCTTTTGGATCAGGTGTAAGTATCCACTGAGTGAAGAACTCTTTCCAGGCGGACATAGGTTGACAGTATTGCGGATTCTGAGCCATGATATCTGCTGGACATTTTTCGAATCCGACATCCATCAGAGTTTGATTAACAAACCTTCCTACTTCCAGCAAAATGGATTGTACATTGGCATTGTCATCTGAATCTGCAAACAGAATCGCATTGTCCTGGTCAGTCCTCAACAACTGTTCTTTTCGCCCTTCACTTCCAAGATTCAACCAACAAAATGAGAAATTACGGGCGGCGGGGAATTTGATTAGGGCCTGTTCAATTGCCTTCTCAATGATCAAATCATTGATCCTGGTGATCAAACGTGTCATTAATGAAATCGATGCGCCCTGATCCAGGTAGGATTCAACTAAAAGATCGGTTTGGTCCCTAATTCGTTTCCACTCATTGACATTATCAGAATACTTTATTCCTTTAAGAAATGCCGTAGGATGATTCTGCTGTGATAGTAGAATATCGTGATCAGAAATAACACCGCAAACCTTTGTTTCCGGAGTACCATTCTCTGTTACGATCAAATGATGAACTCCTTTATCTATCATAGCCATTGAAGCGCTTAGCAAGGAAATATCCGGTTTTACCGTAATCACTGGTCCACTCATGATGCTGGCAATGGGTTGATCCGATGATTTATTTTCGGCGAGAGCCTTATTTCTTAAGTCTGTATCGGTCACGATTCCTATCGGGGAGTAAGAGTTGTCCACAATGACAACGGATCCTACTCCTTTGTTCTTCATTTTAATAGAAATCGTATAGATCGATTCCTCTTTCTTTCCAGTAATTACTGTAGTGGTGTATTTCAATAATTGACTGTCACTTGGAATAATTTGGAAATCACTTATTTCCCTGTCCGTTTCCCTGACAACTGCCTGCCCGGCAGCATAACCCTTAGCGAAGAATAGAGAGAATTTACTGTTTGTCTTCAAGAGACTTTCAAATTGTTGAATTGGAAGTGCGTAGACCAATGACTCATTCAAGCACTCCGCATTCATCGAATATGGATTTCCAGTAAGAATTGATCGGATACCAAATATGTCCCCAGGTTCGCATTGATCCACGAGATAGGGTCCGTCGGGCCCATTTCTGGTTAGCTGGATATCACCTTGTCTAAGGACATAGCACTTGTTATTGGGGGGATCATTTTCCCTAAAAACGAAACTTCCTTCTTCGAAATATTGAACGGTGAATTTTTCTGCAATTTCATCACGCTGATCATTCTTTAGGAAACTGAAAGGAGGGAAGTCCTTCAGCCAAAAAGAGATCCTGTCGGTGATGACATTACTCATGCCTTAAAGATTGGCTCCATCAATGATTTCCTGGACAATTTCCGGATTCAATAATGTAGAAGTGTCGCCTAGGTTGGATACATCCTTGCTGGCCACCTTCCTAAGAATTCTGCGCATGATCTTTCCTGATCTTGTCTTTGGTAAACCAGGAACAATTTGTACATGATCCGGTTTTGCAATTGGACCAATGATCGTTCTTACGGTGTCCTTGATCTCATTTTGTAACTCCTCAATGGTGCGACCACTAGCATCACATATAACGTAAGCATAAATACCCTGACCTTTAACCTCATGAGGAAATCCAACAACGGCCGACTCAACAACTTGCGGATGCTCATTTATAGCGTTTTCCACCTCTGCTGTTCCCATTCGATGACCGGAAACATTGATTACATCATCAACACGACCAAGGATCCTGAGATATCCGTCGTGGTCCCTTTTTGCCCCGTCTCCAGTGAAGTACATTCCTTCATAGGTTGAGAAGTAGGTCTGTTTACATCGATCATGATCACCATATGTTGTTCGAAGCATGGATGGCCAGGGGAAGTCAATGCAAAGATTACCTTCTACATTATTACCTTCCAATACTTTACCTTCGGCATCAACAATCACCGTCCTGACGCCAGGTAAGGGTAGGGAAGCATATGACGGTTTGTTTGGGGTAATACCTGCCATTGGTGAAATCATTATCCCCCCAGTTTCAGTTTGCCACCAAGTATCTACCAATGGGCAATTTCCTTTTCCGATATTGGAATGATACCAATGCCAGGCTTCCTCGTTGATCGGTTCGCCCACTGATCCAATGACTTTCAGAGAATCCAGGGAATATGGTTCAACGGGTTCAAGTCCATACGCCTGCAGAGCACGAATTGCTGTTGGGGCAGTATAAAACTGGTTGACCTTGTATTTATCTATTACCTGCCAGAATCTCCCGGCATCCGGATAGGTAGGAACTCCTTCGAACATTACGGTTGTTGCTCCAGCAAGTAACGGACCATAAACAATATATGAATGCCCTGTTATCCAACCCACATCGGCCGTGCACCAATAGACGTCATTGGGATCATATTGAAATACATTGAGGAACGAGTAGTAGGTGTAGATCATGTATCCTCCACAGGTATGAACGACACCTTTTGGTTTGCCTGTTGATCCGGAAGTGTACAAAATGAATAGCATATCTTCCGAATCCATTTCTTCTGCTTCATGGGAAGTTGATTGATCGGAAATGGCCTCATGCCACCATATGTCCCGACCATCTTTCATGGTCACCTCATCACCCGTTCGTTTGAACACAATAACCGTCTCAACTCCGGAAGTCTTCTCTAAGGCTTCATCAACCACTGCTTTCACCGGGATCTGCTTTGCCCCACGGAAGTTGCCATCGGAGGTCAGTACCATTTTTGCATTGCAGTCGTTGATCCTGTCTGCAAGTGACGTGGAAGAGAATCCCGCGAATACAACAGAGTGTACAGCACCTACACGTGCACACGCTAACATGGCAATTGAAGCTTCAGGGACCATAGGCATGTAAATGATCACACGATCCCCTTTTTCGATTCCCTGGGCTTTCAAAGTATTTGCAAATTGGCAGGTCTGATCGTGTAATTCCTGGTAGGTCAGAGTGATGGTGGATTCATTGGGATCATTCGGCTCCCAAATGATAGCGGTTTCATTGGCTTTGGTCGCAAGATGTCTGTCGAGAATGTTTTCAGTGATATTCAATTTTCCGTCGACAAACCACTTTATATCAGGGCCATCAAAGTTCCATTCAAGGACTTTGTTCCATTTTTTCCTCCATTGAAAAGAGTTTGCTATGTCCTCCCAAAAACCTTCGGGACCTTCCATGCTCTGTTCATAGTGTTGAAAATATTCTGAGAGGTTCTTTATTCGATCATTCATTTTCTATTGTGATTATTGTCGTTTATGTGGCTTATGTCAATTAACTTAATCTCAATTCCAACTAGTGGTTGCTTGCAGACCCGGCTCCTCTGGGAAACCGTATGGTCTCTACCAGTTCCTGGACATCTTTGGGTGCTTCATCTGTAAATCGTGAGACCGCAATGCTGACGATTACATTAACAATCATTGCAATGGTACCAAAACCTTCCGGAGATATACCAAACCACCAATCTTCAGATGTACCACCACCAAAGCCGCCAAGTTTGTATTTGATCATATAAAATAACATCAAAAGGATCCCTACGACCATCCCACTAATGGCCCCTTGTTTGTTCATTCTTTTGTCAAAAATCCCAAGGATGATTGCAGGAAAGAAACTAGCAGCGGCAAGACCAAATGCAAGGGCCACTGTAGCAGCTACGAAACCAGGAGGATTAATACCGAAATAACCTGCAATAATTACCGCTATCGCGGCCCCAATTCTCGCCCAAAGGAGTTCGCTTTTTTCAGTAATGTCGGGTTTGATCTGTTTCTTGATCAGGTCATGTGAAATGCTGGTAGATATCACTAACAAAAGTCCGGCTGCAGTTGAAAGTGCAGCTGCCAATCCACCTGCAGCAACCAAGGCGATCACCCAGTTTGGTAAGTTGGCTATCTCAGGATTAGCGAGCACCATAATATCCCTGTCTATAGTCAACTCGTTGATCGAAGGGTCAGAAACATATTGGATATTGCCATCATTATTTTTGTCTTCATAGTTTATTAATCCTGTCTTTTCCCAATTACTGAACCATTCAGGCATGGAGGTATATGGTTGTCCGGAAACGGTTTTTATCAAGTTAGTCCTGGCAAATGCACCAATCGCCGGAGCGGTGGTGTATAATATTGCAATAAAGACCAATGCAAAACCAGCTGATAAACGGGCGTCCTTGACTCTGGGAACAGTAAAAAACCTTACAATCACATGGGGAAGTCCGGCAGTTCCTACCATCAAAGCGAGTGTTATGGCAAATACGTCGATCATTGATTTTGATCCACTCGTATATTCAGCAAAGCCAAGTTCAACATGCAATTGATCAAGTTTATCCAATAGATATGTCCCATCTTCAAGTGAACTTCCAAAACCCAGCTGCGGGAGGAAATTACCTGTCAACTGGAACGAAATAAAAAATGCCGGTACCATGAACGCAAAGATCAGCACACAATATTGTGCAACCTGGGTATAGGTAATACCCTTCATCCCTCCAAGTACTGCATAGAAAAAGACAAGCGCCATACCAATATACACCCCGATGTTTATGGGAACTTCCAGGAACCTGCTGAATACTACACCAACACCTCTCATTTGACCTGCGACATAGGTGAAGGAAACAATGATCGCGCACAGTACTGCTACGGTTCGGGCGACATCCGAATAATATCTGTCGCCAATGAAATCCGGGACTGTGAATTTTCCGAATTTACGCAGGTAGGGAGCAAGAAGCAATGCCAATAAAACATAACCACCGGTCCAACCCATGAGGTAAACTGCACCATCATATCCCATAAATGAAATAAGGCCTGCCATCGAAATGAAAGAAGCGGCAGACATCCAGTCGGCTGCTGTAGCCATTCCATTGGCTACAGGAGGAACACCACCCCCCGCCACGTAAAATTCTTTTGTTGAACCTGCTCTCGACCAGATTGCGATACCGATGTAAAGGGCAAAAGTGGCCCCGACAATAATAAAAGTCCAGGTTTGTACATCCATACTCTCTATCCTTTCATGTTATTTCTCATCCAGATCATATTCCTTGTCCAGCTTGTTCATCAGCCGGACATAGACGAAAATAAGGATAACAAATACATAGATAGAACCTTGTTGAGCAAACCAGAATCCAAGTTTAAATCCCCCCAGACGGATGTGATTCAATTGGTCAACCAAGAGAATTCCAAACACGTACGATACAAGGAACCATATTGACAGGAGGACAGTGAGGTACTTCAGGTTCTTCCTCCAGTAGTTTTTCACAGACTTAACAGACATTCTTTAAATATAGCAGATTAAAGAAATATCTGCGTTTGAATCACTAAACCATTGACTCGATCAGGCTTTGTTCCGGTATAGTTCTGTAAAGTCGATGTGAACTCTGCAGTAATTTTTGCGTGATGACCATTGATGAACCAGTTAGCCCCGATATGGAATTTCTGTCCGGCATTTTCGAAAGCGTCAAAATCATGATAGCAATACGCTACATAAGGCATGAATCTATATCCTTTTTTGGATTGGAAAGGGAGAAGATAACCCAAATGGGAATATAACGCATTACCTGTTCCATAGGTACTTCCTAAGGTATATTTGGGTCCGTAGTCAAAGCTGTAAAATGAACCGTAAGCATTAATGGCACCATTCCCTAATGGGGCGTCATAAAAGACGTCTGCTGAAAAATGCGTTACATCCTGACCAATCGGTTCCTGATTTTCAATGAGAACCGCCCCATTGGAGTGATTGAAGAATCCAAATCCTACATTTAACACTTCCTTCTCGCCAAGGTATGTACCCACGCGATATGGAAGTTTATTTGATTCCTGATCACGAAATTGAAAATCGAGATATCCGGTTAGTATCAATCCGGCATCCTTTCCAAATATTCTTTTTCCTGAATAGGTCACGGAGCCTTCACTTAAGTTGACCTCGTCATCAGATCCCAAGGCATTGGAAATAGGATCATTGGCGGCGATAGTATATCGGAGTTTACCGATTTTACCTTTAGCGTATACTCCAACGTGTCTCGCAAACTGGTCTGAAAGTCCAAGTTGTGACCAAGCTAACCGGTAGTTATCGAGTGTCATGAAATTCAAGGTACTTTGACTTGTAAGTCTGGACAGACCGTTCCAATAGTGAAGACCAGTACCTATGTAGAGTGATTCATCGGAAGAAACTTTAAACTCGTTCCATGCTGCATGAAGGAATAGTTGGGGTGCGTTACTGGACCTGCCATCTCCAATAGGATCCATATTTCCCGAGGTTAGCGTGTTCAAACCGAAATGCGTCAATATCATGAACCGAGGGGATATCTGAGAAAAAACAATGAACCTCGATCTCCTGATCCGCATTGTCATTCTGGAAACATTGTCATCCAGATTTTGGTCCTCGGCCCAAATTTGGTGCCACATTAAGAATCTTATGTATTTTGAACCGGATTCGTTAAGGCTTACTTTGAGAGGTTTGTAGGAATGATCCTCTATTTCTTCTTCCTGACCATGAAGAATGAAAGAAATCGAGAGTACCAATAGGAGCGATAGAATGGACTTCTTCATGAGATCCTTGGGATAAATACCATTAAATATTTGACATTTGAGAAACCCGTCTGATTTCTACCGCAAAGGTCGAATACAACCCTGATCTTACCGAAATCATGTGTCATCAGACAAACTGATCTGTATCATTTATTGAGGATTTTATTGCATTATTTGATAAGCAATAAACCATGGAGCATCTGAGGTTTTGTTATTCATTTAATACTATTTTTTGTAAATTGAAGAAGCATCAATTTGTATTTTAACATATTGAAAATCAGGATTTTAATTTTAATTTTTCTGTTCTTTGGTTTATCTGATATCAAAGGTCAGATAAAGTACGAAAAGGAATATCGTTTAAAACCCAATGAAGTACCGTTAGAGATCAGAGGATTTATCGATTCTTGTGACTTTACATCCAAGATCAAATGGTTTGCAGAAGAAAGTGAACATGGCAAGTCATTTGAGGCAAAAGTCACTCCCGACCGATCTGAATATAGCATTGAGTTTGACACCTGGGGAAACCTTGAGGACGTGGAACTCGAGGTAGAATGGGATAAATTGACTCCTCAAGTCCGTGACTTTGTTAGTCAGCATTTTGAAAAGGCATTTCTAAAGCACAAAATAATAAAGATCCAACTCCAATGGACCGGACAAAGGTCTGAGTTATTGCAAATAGTAAAGTCCAGACGTAGGAGTGATGTAATCAACTATGAAATAGTCGTAAAAGGTAAGAATACTGATAAAACACATTGGTATGAATATCTTTTCGATTCTCAGGGAACCATCCTACGGACAAGTGAGATAGTATTCAGAAATACTGACAACCTTGACTATTAATATCCTTGAAAAAATGGCTTTACATAGTGTTGATAAATGTATTTATATACCCGGGAGTATGCCAAAAATCATATAGGGTAGGGAGTATGCCGCAGATCAACATCAATAAAAGATTTGATGCTGGTTGGAAGGTTAATACCAAAGTGGAGACTCGACAACTTATCGTGGAAGGATTGAAAGATGAAGAAGATCGGGATTACAAATACGAATATGCATTGACAGATATTTCTGTATTAGGTTCGAGAAAAATCGGGGCCGGAGGCTCAATCTCAGCAGGATATTTGATTAGGTTGATTGATGGCGAAAATGTTCACCGTTCCATTCAACAATATTCCTATGTTCTTCCGTTTTCGGGCTTTAGGATAGGTCAACGTATAGCTTCCGATCAAACCTTCGAAGATGGTGAGGACGTTCAACTTCGGTTGAGGTATCGTCTGGCGCTTGAGATTGCGTTAAATGGAGAATCTGTAGATCCACATGAGGCGTATTTAAAGCTAAGTAACGAATACCTCAATTCTTTTCAGGGATCAGAGCATGATCTCGAGATACGGTTCATACCCAAGTTTGGTTATTTAATTACTGATCACAATAAGTTCGAAATAGGATGGGACTATCGCCTTGATTCTTTCCTGGATAATGAAACCAGGCAAAGCTCCTGGATACGATTTTCCTGGTACATATCGCTCTGAAAGAAAATGATTGGGTTCCTTACCAATAAAAGAATTCGGAATAATTAGAGGGTTATGGTACATTTATGAGGTCTTTCAGTTCAAAAAGCTCAAGAATGAAACCAGGACCAATACTCACCACATTAGTCTTAGTACTATTCACATCATACCCCTTGTCATCTCAAAAGTTGGATTTGGCGTGGAAGTTTAATGCAGGGTCCAAAATTTTGGCGTCACCTACAGCGAATAATAACAATGTTTATGTTGGTGGTGTTGATGGTACATTCTATGCCATTGATCTGAAAACAGGAAAGGAAAGTTGGAGATATGAAACGGAAGGAAACATTCAAGCGCAGGCACTGCGATTTGATGATAGGATCTTTTTCGAATCAGCTAACAAATTCTATAATCTTAGTCAAGAAACAGGGAAATTGAATTGGCAGTTCAATACTGGAATGGATCCCTTATCATTTGAGTATGAAGGAAAAACATTCCTCTACAAAATTGACTTCTTCGACGATAAAAGACCATCAGGAATAGTTCTTGGCAATTATATATGTATAGGAGCCGGGAATGGATCAGTGTATATTCTCAATAAAACCAACGGAATTAAGCAAATAGAATTGACATCTGATGAATTATCCCCAATCAGATCTACGCCTATTCTTTCTGGTAATACTTTGTACTATGGTGATTGGAATGGCTTAATATATGCGCATGATATTGTGGCAGACAAGCAATTATGGAAGACAAGAACCTATGAGGGAGAACGACCTTACCCAACTTTCGGAGGTATTGCGTCAAGCTTTGTCTTTTACGATGATAAGCTTTTCTATGGTGCCAGGAATCATGTGATGAAGGTACTTTCAAGCAAGACAGGAGAGGAAATATGGACCTATGAAGATCCGGAAGGTGGATGGATGATTGGAGATCCTGTGGTCATGAGGGATACGGTCTACATTGGAGGATCTGACAATTTTTCAATGTATGCATTCAATCCTGACAATGGAAAAAAGTTGTGGCAACACAATGGAGGTAAGAACATCTATACCAAACCAATTGTTACGAATACAATGGTCATATACACGGCAGGTAACGGATATAATTGGACCGACCCTGGAGTTATCTATATACTGGACCGAATGACAGGGGAGGAGTTATATAAATACGAGACTCCAAATGGCATATTTTCCTCCCCAATTCTTGCTGGGGACCTTGTGATCTTTGGATGCCATGATGGATATGTCTACGCTCTGAACCTGGTGAGGGATAAGAAAACAAATTAAGTTCGAAAGTCTTATTTGAACCAATCGTCCAATAGCACTTTGTAATTGTCTTGATGGTTTTTGTGCAAGAAGCGATTGGTTTGGTGGTCGTAGTGATAGTCTTTAGAGAATGATTCTACATTGGCACTTATTTCCATTAACGCATCCAAAACGAAATCAATCTCCTTATTTGTCATAGTTGGATGTAATGACATTCTAACCCAGCCTGGCTTTTTCAAATAGTGATCATGCTCCAGTTCCTTGATGATCTCCATGGATTTTTGCTGCGAAATGTGAAGAAGATAATGACCGTATGTTCCTGCGCAGGAACATCCACTTCTCATTTGGATACCATACCTATCATTCAATATCTGACAAACGAGATCATGGTGAATGCTATCAATATTGAAGGAAAAGACGCCTAACCGGTCCTTGATGTGATCAGCCAAAACGTGTAAGTTTTCGACATTATCCAGAGTTGTAAATATCCTTTCAACCATTTCATCCTCCCGAAGTCTGATATTCTCCATTCCCATTTCTTCCTTCAACTTTATCGCCAATGCCGCTTTCATGGTTTGCAGAAATGCTGGAGTTCCACCATCTTCCCTGGTTTCGATGTCATCAATATACGATCTCCCACCCCAGGGTGTTGTCCAGTTTACGGTTCCTCCTCCCGGATTGTCGGGAATCTCACTATGATAAAGGCTTGAATTAAAAATCAACACTCCCGGTGAGCCGGGTCCACCTAAAAATTTATGTGGTGAGAAATAGATGGCGTCGAGATAGGCCCCTGGTTCATCAGGATGCATATCAATTTTATCATAGGGAGCAGAGCACGCAAAGTCAACAAAACAATAACCATCATGATCATGCATTAATTTGGCGACCTCGTCGTAGCAGGTCTTAATACCCGTAACATTCGAGCATGCAGTTACGGAAGCTATTTTAAGTGCCCGATCCTTGTACTTTAAAAGCTGTTTTTCCAAATAATTGAGATCAATACGTCCGTCTTCATCGGGAACGATGCATTCCACATCTGCAATCGTTTCAAGCCAGGAGGTATGATTGGAATGATGTTCCATATGTGTCACAAATACTACCGGCTTATCTTTTTCAGGAAGTATAATCTGTTTCAGGTACTGATCAGGAATCCTGAATCCAAGTATCCGTTGTAATTTGTTGACGGCACCTGTCATTCCCGAACCGCCTGTTAGGATGACGTCATCCCTGGAGGCATTCACATGGTCTTTGATCATTTGATGAGCATGGTGGTATGCTTCAGTCATTACTGTTCCTGTGAAAGGTATTTCCGTATGGGTGTTGGCAACAAATGCCCCAATTTTGTTGCTTATCTTGTCCTCTATAGGTTTGTACAATCGTCCACTGGCGGTCCAGTCTGTATAGACTAACTTCTTTTTACCGAATGGGGTGGAGAAAGATGTGTTTATTCCAATAATTCCATCCCTGAACGGACTGAAATGTTCCTCAAGAGATACTATTGAAGTCTTTGAATTCATTTAGTGATCATGACATCCTTCCAACAGCACAGCTGACATAGGATTTTGCTTTCTGAAAGGTTGTGGATGTACCTTGTTCGGGATACCCCAGGTGCGAAAGCTTATTAAGGAATTCCTCCCTATTGTTTTGCGATCCGTGCTCAATTTCAACACTTGATCGATCTACATCCACATTGACGTTCTCAACACCTGGAATTTTACTAATGGAATTGGTGATGGTATTAGCACATCCATGGCACTTCAGGTTGTCAATAATAATTTCTGTCGTCATTACCAGTAGTTTACTTTGATGATGAATTCTTTTCTGCCACAAGAAATAATAATCCGGATGAACAACAGAGGCAATTAAGCAGTCGGCTACATGATCTTTATCAAATTCTGATGGATTAACGACTGATTTGCAGGTAGTTAAGGGACTGGGATCTTAGTTTTTTCTAATTTTTCCACTTCCTGATGAATTGCTGATGACCTTGTCAGGATTACCAGAATAGTAGACATCGCCACTGCCGGATATATTGGCTGTTATCTCTTTTTCAACATTCACCCTACAGTTTCCACCACCACTGATGGTAGCTTCAAATGTATTTAAGTTGAGATCTTCAGCATACAAATCACCTGATCCGCTGATATTGATATCTCCACGATCAGCTTCACCTTCAAGTAGGATCTCTCCTGATCCGGATATTCCTATTGAAATTTCCTCTCCGCTAACTTCCAAATCGATTTTACCAGATCCACTTATGATCAGTCTTAAGTCCTCCACATCAATATTCCCCTCACTTTTAATTACGCCGGAACCGCTAAGAGAAAGCTTTTCAAGATCCACTATGGTCACATAGATATCAAGATCCGACCTCCGAAAACCAATACGATTAGATCTTGATTCATTTCTGATGCTTAATCGATCTCCTGATTTGACGATCTCAATCCTGTCATAGATCTCATCATCACAATCCACTACAACTTTATGAGATGTTCCTTGTGAGATATAAACTGTGCCTGGAATTCCCAGGGATATTTCAGTGAAATCATCATGATCTAAAGTTCTTTTTTGTGCAATACTCAGTCCTGAGATCATTACAAGGGATAGGAAAATACAGATATTTCGTTTCATAAAGGTTTTTGGAAATAGAGACATTGAAAAATCCTAAAGGTTGCTTATTACTACCGGTGTAAAGAACTTTTTTAAATAAGGTCTTCATTTGCGAAACAAATAAATTTCAACTACGTTTGGTTTTCAAATAAGAAACAAATCAAATGAAAGGAACGAATTTGGGAGAATTCCAGGAGATTGTATTGTTATCAATCCTGATCCTGGAATCAGAAGCATATGGTCTCAGGATCCAGAAAGAGATCAGTGAACGATTAAATAGGAAAATGAGTCGGGGGGCCTTACATGCAGCCTTGAGCAGATTGGAGGACAAAGGCTTCATTAAATCACATTTCGGTGGAGCAACGGCAGAAAGAGGAGGAAGGAGAAAGAGATTCTACACTTTGACTGATAGTGGCAAGGTGGCTCTTAAGCAGGCAAAGGATTTGCGTGAAGAGATGTGGAGTTTGGTTCCAAAATTCAGCATATAATGAACAAACATATCCCTCCTTTTTTCTATCGTTTATTCCAGTGGTTTTGTAAACCTGATCTTTTTGAAGAACTGCAAGGAGACCTTGAGGAAGCCTTTATCGAAAATGTCAAAACTCTTGGATTACCAAAAGCAAGGAACATTTACCGAAAAGAAGTGTGGAAAATGATCAGGCCTTCTGTATTCAGGAATGTTAGTTGGGCAGGATCATCGAATCGTGTGGTTTTATTAAGAAATTTCTATTTGACAGCAATAAGGAACCTTTATAGACATAAGAATTACTTCTTGATCAATTTCTCCGGACTGACAATAGGGATGACCTGCTTCACATTTATAGCAATATATGTTGTCAATGAATTGTCATATGATCGATTTCATTCAAAGTCAGAAAAGATCTATAAAATTGGAAATCATTCAATAATAAGAGGTGAGCCTAATTTTGCTGCCACAACGTCCTCACCGATGGCGAGGACTCTGCTCAGGGACTATCCTGAGGTTCAGAAGGCAACGAGAGTTTTTAAGAAAGGCCCACTCCTGATCAGCGTTGATGATAAGAAGATCATTGAGGAAAGTGTTCTTTTTGCTGATTCGACTTTTTTTAATGTTTTTGATTTCAATCTAATTCATGGTGACGCTGATGAGGTTTTGTCTCAACCCAGATCCATCATACTATCCGAATCATATGCCCGAAAATACTTTGGCGATCAAAGTCCTATCAATCGGAAAATGACTCTGGATGATGACAGTATTTTTTTCACTATTACCGGAGTCGTTCAGGATCTGCCTGCCAATTCCCATATACAATTTGATATGTTAGGATCCTCCATCACATACGATTTATGGAATGGCGAAAAGTGGATTTCCGGAGGGGTATCAGCTCATACCTATGTAGTGGTAGATGAATTAGCTGATGTAAAGCTTCTGGCTGAAAAAATGAAGAACATAGTTTACAAATATTATGCTCCTGAGATAGAATACTTTACCCAGCTTTCCATGAAAGAATGGGAAGGTGCGGGTAATACAATAAATTTCAAGTTTACTCCATTAAAGGACATTCATTTGCACTCCGTTTCTTATGGTGAACTTGAACCATCAGGAAATATCCGGCATGTTTACATCTATGGTTTGATTGGTTTGATCATACTGGCTATAGCCATTTTCAATTTCATAAACCTGGCTACAGCCCATTCCAGTACCAGATCCAGGGAAGTTGGAGTGAGGAAAGTGATAGGATCCACCAAAACAAATCTAGTAGCTCAGTTTATAATTGAGTCCATTGTGATCTCCACCAGTGCATCGATTGTCGCTATTTTCTTAGTAGCATTGTTTGGACCACCTTTCAATGAACTATTAGGGATTGAAATTATTTCGGGAATACTGACCAATATGACTTTTTGGATCTTAGCGCTGTGCTTGGGAATAATCGTCGGATTTTTAGCAGGATGTTACCCGGCATTTGTGCTTTCATCTTTCAAGGTCGTTGATGTTCTTAAAGGCATTTCCAGGTCTGGACTTC
This sequence comes from Cyclobacteriaceae bacterium, assembly GCA_965242805.1. Classification (GTDB taxonomy): domain Bacteria; phylum Bacteroidota; class Bacteroidia; order Cytophagales; family Cyclobacteriaceae; genus JANQEU01. The sequence continues at coordinate 38,266 of CBDETD010000002.1, forward strand.
GTTCAAGCTGGCTGCGAAACACGTTGGTTACCTTACAGTTCACCGCTTCCATCGTCATTCTGATAGGAACTCTCGTAATTTATTCCCAGATGAACTATATGCTAACCAAAAACCTGGGTTTTGAAAAAGAACAGGTATTGTTCATTAAAAGACCAGACGCCTTAAAGAACAACGCACAAGCTTTTAAGAATGATCTTAAGAATATGTCCAACGTTGTTTCAGTCGCTCATTCTCAAACTGTTCCTGGAAAGGATTATGAGATTAGAAGCTACAGAAGAAAAGATGATTCTGAAACTTTCCTGTTCCTTAATAATCAGGTCACCTATGAATATCTGGAAATGATGGGGATGGAATTAATTGAAGGTAGGTTCTTTTCAAAGGAATATGGGTTGGATTCCAATGCGGTTGTGTTAAATGAGTCAGCTGTCAAAGCTTTTGGGTTTGAGGATCCTGTAGGTCAGCATTTGACTTCTGCTTTTAAAAGTGGGAGAGTACTGACCGTGATTGGCGTGGTCAAGGATTATCACATTGAATCATTACATAAAAGCATTACACCTATGTCCCTGGAACTGGAATCCAACTTGTCCAAAGGGTACATGGGTGTAAGGCTCACCCATTCAAATACGGTCGATGAAACCCTCGAATTCATGGGAAATAAGTGGAGTGAGGCTACAAATGATGAACCGTTCCAGTATTTTTTCTTCGATGATGAGTATGCGAAATTGTATAGATCCGAAGCTTCAACAGGGAAGATCCTGGTGATTTTTTCAGGAATTTCCATTTTTATTGCATGTCTTGGCCTTATTGGTTTGATCACCTACATGACTAACCGGCGCCAAAAAGAAATTGGTATTCGGAAGGTCCTTGGGGCTGGTTCCCGAACATTGGTCAGATTGCTTGGAAGTGAAATTGCCAAACTTGTTTTTATGGCTGTCCTGGTTTCCTGGCCACTTGCATATTTTGGAACCTCATACTGGCTGGACAATTTTGAGAATCGCATTAGCGTAGGTCCATTGGTCTATATAGCCTCTACTTCTTTGGTGGTATTCATTATTTTGGCAACTATTGGATATCAAACAATGAAAGCCGTGGCAAATAATCCGGTTAAATCCTTGAGACAGGAGTAGGTGGGTGAATCATTTATTTTGAATTAGTCTGAGTATGTCATTTGGATTTAGATTTGTATGTGCTTTTTCGAGTTCTTATTGCATTTCTCCTAATCGGGTCTCATATGACTTATTCCAATTCCATTGGAAAGCTTGTCATAAAAGGTGACTACACAACATCTGATTCGATCCAGATCGTGGAGGCTTATGTCGAGGCAAAGAGGGCAGTTTCTCTTATGGCTGATGCTATGGAGAGGATCTGGCAGGTTGATAATGGATCAAAGGTAAAGTTTCAAATACGGGCCGATAAATGGAGGGAAAATGAGGAATTTAGTTTTTGGTTAGGCAGACCTGAGAAAATAGGGTTAGCTCGAAGGAAGATCCGAAAAATGAATTCCAAATTTCATAAAAAATTTACTGTAAATGTTACCAAGGACGACCGTGGCAAATGCAAAGGATGGATTGGTGCCTGGGTCATCCCTGGAGGGAGAGTCAGGATCAAGCTCTGCAATGAATTCTTTTATTACAAATCCGGCCTGCAGGAAAAGATCCTGATCCATGAGATCGGGCATGAATCTATGATGCTTTTTCATCATCGTATACATTATTGCGGCGCTGCTATCAGGGCAGCAAGTTCTGCCAGAAGTAAGATCACGAAGAGAAGTCCGGAGAATTATGCCTGGCTGGCAATGAGCTTTTTAGGCTTCGGGTGCGGATATTGACATATGGAGCTGTCTTATCGACTCCTCAATGAAGCGGTCACATAGGCTCCAAAAAGTTGTCTTCTCAGATCACAAAAAAGCTGTCATATCGACCCTGCCTGCTGCAGGCAGGCGCAGGGAGATGACTATTCAGGATTTTAATAGTTTCTTCACTTTAAGTTGCCTCATACCATTTTTGAATTGTTCTCTCCAAAGTCGAGAAGACAGCTTTTTTTAAGATCTACGTGATTAAGACTCTTCAATGTTAAAAATATTTTACATTTAGTAAAACATAATTAACTTTGTGTACGTAATACTATACACAAGGTAAAAAGTAATATACATTAAGACTTATGACTTTTCAGGAAAAAAGAAGCATTGTTTACTTGATCAGCACACTTATTGTAATGGGAATGTATTGTGCTTACGTTTTTGGATTTAACTATGACAGAAGCTTAAATCCTGAGACTGATTTCAAATTTTATGGAATTACAACACTCCTCATTATACCTTCCATGATCATTGTACACATCCTTACCCTGATCATTTTCAATATTTACTATTCAATAAGCACAAGGGAAAAAGGAGAAATGTTTGAGGATGAAATGGATAAAGCCATAGAATTAAGATCCAATCGAAATGCGTACAATGCTTTCTTAGTGGTGTTTTTTTTGTCGATGGGTTCCCTTGTATTGGAAATGTCGACAAATGTCCTGATGAATATGCTGATCGGGGCCATGTTTATGGGATCACTGACCTGGTGTATTTCCAGCCTGTACTATTATAGAAGGGGTTTTTGAAATGGCTAAGTACCGAATACAAAATAGTATCAGAACACTACGATTTCATAATGGTGAAATGACCCAACAGCAATTGGCGGAAAAAGTAGGTGTTACGCGACAGACTATAATGTCAATTGAGAAAGGAAAATATTCTCCAACCTTGGAATTGGCATTTCGTATTGCTCAGGTATTCGGTACAACCCTAGACGAAGTCTTCACCTATGTAAAGGAAAAGAAATGAGCATATAACATAAAGTAAAATATATACTAATGGAAAGTTCCTGAAAAGGGGAATTTACCAGAAGAGAAGATGATGAAAGTTGAAGGGAAGGCGAAATAGAACTCTATCTGACTGGATATACCGTATACAAAACCAAATAAGAATCACCATGAAAACAAGACTATTCATATTATTCAACGTACTCCTTTTCCTCGATGGAATGGGGGCCGATATTAGTTCCCAAACTGATTGTGGACCAGTTTACGAAAAGAATAATTCCACTGAACTTATTGCCACTTCATACGACTTAATAACGAATCCAAACAATTACACTCATGAAACTCTACATATTTAGAACAGACATTACGTCAAGGAAAGTGCCGGTGGTCGCACCTGTTCTGGACAGTCATCCCTTCATTACCCGGTGGACGATTGATACCGAGGACATCGATAAGGTCCTGAAGGTTGAGACGAAAGGAAACCTGTCAGAGAATAACATGATCAACCTGTTGAAAAGCAGTGGTTTTGATTGTGAAGTATTACCTGATTGATTGGAAATATGAAAGCAGTTACATTTCATAAATACGGTCCTCCGGAAGTACTTAAAATGAATGAGGTTCCCCGACCAGATGTGAATGACCACCAGGTCTTGGTAAAAGTAAAAGCGACATCTGTCACGGCAGGAGACTGGAGGATGAGGAAAGCGGATCCCTTTCTTGCACGACTTGTAAATGGTCTTCTTCGACCACATCGTATCAACGTTCTTGGGTTCGAAATATCTGGTATTGTCGAATCGGTCGGTAAAAAGGTTGATGGCTTCAGACCAGGGGACGAGGTCTATGGATCCTGTGGCCATAAATTTGGAGGCTACGCGGAGTACAAGTGCATCCCTGCAAACGGCAATTCCAAGAATGGAATTCTATCTCAAAAACCAGAAAATCTTTCATTTGAGGAGGCTGCAACAATTCCGATTGGAGCAATGTCTGCATTGAATATTTTGAAGAAGGTAAATATCCAGCCTGGTCAAACGATAATGATATATGGTGCCTCAGGAAGTGTAGGTACATACGCTGTTCAGATAGCCAAATACTATGGAGCAAATGTGACCGCAGTTTGTAGTTCAGCAAACGTTGAGATGGTCAAATCTATCGGAGCTGACAAGGTGTTGGATTATACTACAGAAGATATTTTCAAACTATCCGATACATTTGATGTGGTTTTTGATGCGGTTGGAGAAATGATGTCAGGACTGGCCAAGAGGCATTTTAAAGGACTATTGAAACCAAAAGGTAGATTCATTCACATTCAGCAATCTATCGGACATTACCCTGAAGATCTGACTTTCCTGTGCGAATTGGTCGAATCAGACCATATTAAACCGGTCATCGACCGAATATATAAGCTGGATCAAATTGTCGAAGCACATCAATATGTGGAGCAAAAGCATAAAAAAGGAAATGTTGCAATTTCAGTCTCATAGGGTATTGAATGCTAATTCTGTGCATAATTAGGATTGGGACGAGGTATTTCTGCCTTCATTTCCTTTTTCCAATTGCTAAGAATGGTTTTCAAATTGTCAGTTACCTCAGGTAAAGAATCTGTCAAATTCACTAGTTCTTCAATATCCTTTTCAAGATCAAATAACTCATATGAGTCATCTTCATACCATTCAATTAGTTTGAATTTACCTAATCTGACAGCAGAAGATGGCCTATTACCTGAGCCATGATAATGTGGAAAATGCCAAACCAGAGTATCATTTAAAATGGTCTCGTTTTTAAGTGCAGGAAGGAAACTACGACCATCCAAATGCTGCAATGAAATCGTGGAAATGCCTGTCATTTGGAGTAATGTAGGATAATGATCTGTACTCATTACAGGTATTGAACTTACCTTCCCCTTATCAAAGCTCCCTGACCATCTCACAATAAGTGGCACTCTAATCCCTCCTTCATACAGCCAACCTTTACCTGCCCTGAGTGGCAAAGTTGAAGTAGGAGGTTCTCTTTGAGAGGACAGAGTACTTAAACCACCATTGTCAGATGTGAAGACAATTATCGTATTGTCAATAAGGTTAAGTTCTCTGAGCTTTTTCATGATCCTGCCTACATTTTCATCCAGACTTTGGACCATTCCTGCATATGATGGATCGTCCTGTTTCAGTTTGGACCTAACATCTTTTTCAGACCGGTAGTCCGGACCATCATGTTCAGGTATCTTCTCCAATTTTCGTTGATACTTCGACTCCAACTCCGATTTGGCTTGTATGGGAGTATGAACTGTATAATATGCGAGGTACAAGAAGAAAGGCTGACCTTTATGTGTTTCGAGAAATTTCAATGATTCATCCGTAAGCCTGTCCGTTAGATACTCTCCTTCTTTTCCTCCCTCAAGGTTTGGGACATCCCACCGTTTTCGATTATTCTTATATGGGTAGAAATATGATGCAGGTTGACCTGCCCAATGCCCCCCAATGTTTAAATCGAATCCCTGATCCTGGGGGAAATATCCTTCTTTTCCAAGGTGCCATTTTCCAAAGAAACCTGTGGAATAACCGTTTTCCTTAAAGGTTTCAGCTATGGTCTTCTCCTGAAGGGGTAATTGATGTTGATCTTCGGTTCCCAATAACATTCGGTCCTTCGGGTCATATCCAGGGATCCAGTCAGTGATGTTCAGTCGTGCAGGGTGTTTACCAGTAAGTATACTGGCCCGGGTAGGAGAACAGACCGGAGATACCGAATAAGCATTTGTAAAGAGAACCCCTTCCTCTGCTAGTTTGTCAATGTTGGGTGTTTCATAGAATGAGCTACCGTAGCATCCAAGATCAGTCCAACCCAGATCATCGACCAATAAGAAAACAACATTGGTATGAGTTGATTTTTCCAAAGGTGTGCAGGCAATTAACCACAAAAATGTAAGAGATAGGTATGTAAGATTTAATCTGACCATTTGGACAATAATATGAAAGATACTTCTAACAATTCAATTTCCATTTGGAAGCAGACATACAATGATCGGAATTGACATTTGTCCATTTGGACGGAATCGTACAAAGTCAGACATCCAATAAAAGTCCGGAATCGTGATGATGAATGTACCAGTCGAAAAATGAATGACAAAATCAACACGATTAATTATTCTCTTTTTACTCAATTCTTTTTGGATACAAGTCATTTGTGCTCAGACAACATCCCGAAAGAAATATGGAATTGAACAAACACATTCTCGGATACGGGTGGATGGCGTGCTAGATGAGAATGCCTGGAAAGAATGTGATGAAATAAGCATTGATAACGAAACCAATCCCGGAAACAATGTCCCAGCAGAAGTAAAAACAATCCTTAGGATGACATTTGACAACGAAAACCTGTACTTCTCTTTTGTTGCAGAAGACGTTGAACCCAGTAAGATCCGTGCGATCATCAATGACCGTGACAGATTGGATGACAATGATTTTGTTTCACTGTATTTAGATCCATTCAATGACACAAGGAGAGCCTTTTTCTTCTCCGTAAATCCATATGGTGTACAGGAGGACGGTATATATGACGAACAAGTGGGTGATGAAGATCTAAGCTGGGATGCGATATGGAATTCATTTGGACGTATTACTGAGACGGGGTATGTTGTGGAGGGCTCCATCCCTTTCAAATCTTTACGCTTTCCAAATACTTCAGATATTCAAACCTGGAGGTTCTTCGGAAGGAGGATTTTTCCAAGGAATGTAGAGAAGACTTTCCACTCTATGGTAATAAACCAGGACAACACCTGTTTATTATGCCAGAGCAACTTTATAACGGGTTTTAAGGAAATCAAACCCGGACGGAATCTTGAGTTCACGCCAACTGTAACATTGACAAAATTTGACGAAAGAGAAGATTTTCCGGACGGAGAATTAGGAAAAGGGAAGGTTAAACAAAACATTGGTTTCGATGCCAGATGGGGGATAACCAGTGACCTCACACTCAATGCAACCATCAATCCGGATTTCTCCAATGTGGAAGCAGATGCGGCTCAACTGAATGTTAACAACCGGTTTGCACTTAGATTCCCGGAGAAAAGACCTTTTTTCCTTGAAGGAGCAGATTTCTTCAACACCCCGATTCAGGCGTTTTTCTCCCGAAGTATTGTTGATCCAACATTTGGAACCAAAGTAACTGGCAAGATTAAAAAAAGCGCGGTAGGTCTAATAGCAGCCAGGGATCGAGTCAATAACCTGATCCTTCCCGGTTTTCAAAACTCCTCAAGCTATTCAACAAATGAGGAGGTGATGAATGTAACGGGCAGGTTTCGGCGGGATATCGGAAAGAATTCTAATCTTGGCTTATTGGGGACCAGCAGGGAATCCGAAAATTACTACAGCAGATTAGGTGGTGTTGATGCATTTGTAAGGCCGTGGAACCCCTTGACCATCAGATTACAGTTTTTAAAATCAGCAACTCGCTACGATTCCTTAACCACTGCTGAGAATGACGTGCCTGGTGGAGGTTTTGAAGGTCAATCATACTTTGTCAGAATCAGATATGACACCAGGAATTGGAATAGTCAATTCACCCATGAAAACAGGAGTCCGGGATTCAGAGCGGATGCAGGATTTGTTCCGCAAGTAGATTTTGTACGTACCAGGTATTGGGTTGAACGCGTATTCTGGGGGGACAACGGGGGAGCAATTGTGAATTGGGGTATGAATACGGGAGTATTTAGAAGGGGATCAACTGATGGCACACTTGATATGGGAGGAGGATGGGTCAGTGCATTTCTGAATGGACCAATGCAGCTGAATTATTGGATCAATCCTGATATAATTTGGCAACAGTATGAAGGTAGGAGGTATAGATTACCAAGATTATGGACAGGGTTTGATATTCAGCCATATGGTAATTTGGGTATAAACGGCTGGATGAATCTTGGACCATCCGTAGATTTTGAGAATAATCGGAAAGCTGACAATTTCCAGTTTAGACTGGAATCTGATATAAGAATAGGAAAGCATGTAGATATGACAATTAATCACAGATATCTGAAATTACATCTGGAAGGAGCCAGAATATTTACTGCAAACCTTACTCAGCTACAGGCGGCCTACAATTTCAATGTTAGGTTATTTCTGAGGATGATCTTGCAATACCGCCATACACTTAGGAATACTGAACTCTATCTTGAAAATGATGTGAACTCGCTGGAAGAATCTGTTTTTGCGCAGGTATTACTATCATACAAATTAAATCCTCAATCGGTGATATTCCTGGGGTATGTGGATAATCATCACGGATTTCACGATAATATTGATTTAAGGGAAATTCCGTTAACCCAGCTGAATCAGGCCCTATTCTTTAAGATTGGTTATGCCTGGAGACCCTAAAAACTGACTAAGTTACAATTCAACATGAACTATAAGCTAACATATCTTCTAATGTCATTTTTTATCACTTCCTGCCTAATCAGTGTGGATAAAGAGGAATTACCACAGAGCACTCATCCCGTATGGTCTCCAACGGGTGACCGTCTGGCTTTTATAAATAACAGGGTAGGAGTAGATCATAACAATCCCATCAATTTTGAGGTGTATGTCATGGAATCAAATGGGGACACTGTAAAGAGGCTAACGTTCAATGAAGCTTTCGAAGCTGACCTGAGCTGGTCACCTGATGGAACTCGATTGGCTTGCAAGTCATATAGAGATGGTAATGATGAAGTTTATGTGATTGATGTTGAAACGGGTGAACAGGTCAATATATCAAACCATCCTGAATACGATGGATGTCCATTATGGTATGGTAATGGCTCGATCATCTTTCAATCCAAAAGGGATCACGTACATGGAGAACTCTATACGTATGACCTGAAAAGAGGATCAATCATAAGACTAACAGACAATGAATTTACCGAGAACAGTGCGAACATTTCACCAGACTCAAGCAAATTGGTGTTTACCTCAAACATGGACGGAGATGATGATCTATATATTATGGAATTTGATTCGGACAGTATTTACCAAATAACAGACAATGAATTGAATGATTGGTATCCAAGATGGTCCCCGGATGGAAAATCAATTGTTTTTACCTATGGGGATTGGGAAGAAGATATTTGGGAATTAAGAATTATTTCACATCAGGGAATGGGAGAGCGAACCCTAATTTCAAATGTTGACAGTGGTAATTGCAGTTGGCATCCGAATGGTGAATCAATTGCATTTGGTTCGGGGAGAAATGGAGCCGGAGAGATTTTTATTTTTGATCTCAGGACATCGTCGATTGTAATGGTCAACAACAATCTTAGTGACCAGAAATGAGTTATTGTTTCAGTTTCCTGATTTCATGAACTCTCTGGGAGTCATTTTAGTGTGTCTTTTAAATGCCGAATTAAAGCTTGATTTCGACTTGAATCCCGCTTTATTGGCAATCGCCTCAATCGTATAGTTCTTATTTTCATCATTTTTGAGGAGGTTCTTTACCTCTTCTATTCGATAACAATTAATGAAATCATAGAAATTCTTACCAATACCGGTATTGAGCAATGCGCTCAAGTATTTATTATTCACTTTCAATGAATCAGCCAATTTGTTTAAGCTTAATTCCGGATCTATGTAAGGTTTCTCCTCTTTCATGATGTTTTCCAATCTTTGCCTAATCATATCCATTTCGCCTTTATCAAGTGAGATATTACTTCCCAGATAACCTTTTCCATGAATTAGAAAGAATTTAGGATCCCTGGAAACTTCAAAAGCGAACCAAATGAGAACAAGAGTAAATGCAATCCATAAAGGATTATAGGTAAGTGTAGTAATCCCAAACTCAAATACCCAGAAATTTATGGCAATAATAAAGCCCCAGATGGCAAATAAACTTGTCATGACAATTGAAAACCTGTGGATCCACCTCTTAAGTTTAAGGTGATTGGTTGGAGTTACCTTTATCCATTGACGATAATTCGAGTAAGCGATTATTAAGAATGTAAAGCCAAGGATCACACTTATAATTTGCTCAGTATGCCCAAAAAGGGGCTCGAATGGTGTACTCATGATTGATTCCCGCAATGGTCGTGATGAAATCGCCGGAACCACGTATAATATCCAGAAAGCAACGGCAGGAATGAAATGAATCACTTGTCTGTAAGTCCATCTGAAATTCTTATTGATCATACTTTGGACATACAAATAGAAAAAGGGACCTATTGCGGTAATAAAAGAAATCGGAACAAAGAGATAATATGAATTACCTGTTATTCCATTTTGCACTCCATAGATCTGATTTTTGAATCCATAAAGGGCTATGATAAGAAAGATGGATCCTAAAAAAGGATTAATGGATTTGGTCTTGTACCTACTGCCAATCATCAAGAACACTAACAGCAAAACCGCCACAACGAAAATGGGATAAATCAACTTTGGATAGAAAATTCCCAACGCGCCATCCCTGAATACAGGTGTCAAATGTCTGTCAATGAACTCAGCTTTATCGTTGACCTCAATCAAGGGCATACTGCATGATGGACATAAACCCGATTGATCATATATTAAATCATCCGATGAACATCCACAGGGTGGGCATTTATATTGAACATTAATAATGGTGTCCTGCTCATTGTGCCCTGCAACTGGAAACTGACTAAACAATAAAAAGAATATCAGTATTGCGCCTCTTAACATACCGAAAAATTTTACGAATAAATCAACATTCATGTTCAATCAAACCCTGTCTGAAAAGGGTCGCAGCAAGATTTAATTAGTACGTTTGGAAGAATTCGTACAAATTCCAACTTGGATCAAACCAGGCTTTCCAATGCCAAATTGGTGATTTCCTTTACCTGCTCTTTTTGTTGGTCCGGTGATTCTGACTTCCTGGTTAGTAGATGATCACTTACTGTTAAAATTGACAAAGCTTTAACATTAGCTCTGGCCGCGAGTGTATATAAAATAGTGGATTCCATTTCCACACCTAGGACGCCGTGCTCGGCCCAGATCTTGTACCGCTCATTGTTGTCATCATAAAAAGCGTCTGTACTGAATATACCACCCACTTTCACATCCATTGAAATTTCAGCAGCTTTCTTGTACACTGTGGATAACAACTGGAAATCGGCGGTAGGTGCATAATCCATCCCATTAAATCGGATCCTATTCAGACTTGAATCGGTGTTTGCCCCTAAGGCGAGGATGGTATCTTTCAATTTAACATCATCTCTAATTCCTCCACAAGTCCCTATCCGAATAAGGACCTTGATCCCGTATTCGTCTATTAATTCGTTGGCATAGATAGCATTGGATGGCAATCCCATACCTGCGGCCTGAACGGAGATGCGCTTTCCTTTATAGAAGCCGGTGAAACCCAGCATATTTCGCCTCCTGTTATAACAAAATACGTCCTCGAGAAATGTGTTGGCAATGAATTCGGCCCTAAGGGGGTCTCCTGGAAAAAGTACGGTCTCAGCGATATCGCCATTCTTAGCTTCGATGTGGAAACTCATAGTAGTCTAAAATACCACAACAATTTACAATCTGAGAAATCAAATCCAAATCGATGTATTGTCTTTGATCCGATGCCTGCATTTGGACGACTGACCTTTATCAGATTTGCATATGTCCCTATTATGTTTTCAGATGTCCGGATGATTATATCTTGAACCTCAAATGTGAGGAAATGATAGTCAAAATGGTCCTAAAATACATTGGAATTGGGATTCTGGTCCTGATTGGGTTAGTTCTAATCTTTTTCTCAGTTTTCGTATGGATCAATACACGTGAAGTCATAGATAATGAAGAGTTGATAAACGAATTGCCAGGGAATATCTCAGCCAGGTACACTTCCTCAGATCAATGGTGGAAAGAAACCACGATTTACCAGATCTATCCAAGATCGTTTAAAGATTCCAATGGTGATGGTATCGGGGACATTGCCGGAATTATCTCAAAACTCGATTACATAAAGTCAGTAGGATTCGAGACGATCTGGATCTCACCTTTCTTCAAGAGCCCTCAAAAGGACCATGGCTATGATGTGAGTGATTACCTGGACATTGCGAATGAATATGGAGATCAAATCCTGGTTGATAGTCTTATCTCAGAGGTTCACAGGCGAGGAATGAGAATTGTTTTCGATTTGGTGCTAAATCACACGTCGGATCAACATCCGTGGTTCAAGGAATCCAGAAGTTCCAGGGAAAATCCGAAGGAAGATTGGTACGTGTGGATGGATGGAAAAAACGGAGATCCTCCTAACAATTGGAAAAGTATCGCAGGTCCACAAAGTGCATGGACCTATGAACCTGCAAGGGATCAATGGTATTATGCGGCATTCCTACCTTTCCAACCTGACCTGAACATGTCCAATCCGGAAGTTAAAAATGAAATATTCAGAATTGTCAGGCATTGGCTTGATCGGGGAGTGGATGGCTTCAGGCTAGATATTTTCAATTTCATTTTTGAAGACAGTAATTACCCGGATAATCCCTCTTCCTGGAGGATATTTCCCGATTTTGCATCAGGAACGTGGATGTTTGAAGAACACAAGTACAATTTTCATCAACCGGATATTATTGATTTTGCGATGGAACTCAGAGCCATTCTTGAGGAGTACTCGGACGGGAGATTCATGATAGGTGAGGTGTTTGGTTCGCACCGCCATATGAGGGAATTATTAGGGATGGAGAGACTCGATGGATTGAATTTGGTGTTCCTATTTGATTTTCTGGAAGAGTTTGAATTCTCAGCAAATTACTTCAAAGAGAAGCTCGAACTGTATGAAGAGATCTATCCTTCTCCATTAATACCTACTTATGTATTTGGGAACCATGATCGAATGAGAAGTATTTCCATGCTCCAAAATGATCAACGGAAAGCTGAGGTCCTGGCTGCTTTTCAGTTGACGGTAAGGGGAGTCCCTTTCGTGTATCAGGGTGAGGAGATAGGGATGCGAACAGCTGATATTCCTTTGGAGGAGGCTCAGGATCCCTTGGCTGCAGGTTGGCTGACTTTCCCTGGTTGGGCTAGAGATCTTGCTCCTGTTATCTTAAATAGGGACAACTGTCGAACTCCCATGCAATGGGATAATACTGTTAGTGCGGGGTTCAGTATGAATGACCAAACATGGCTACCTGTTCAGAAAAACTATGCAAGTATCAATGTCGATTCACAAAGTAAAGATTCCGGTTCCTTACTAACTACTTATAACGAATTACTAGAACTCCGAAATCAGTCCAATGCTTTGAAAAAAGGTGATATTGAGTTCATGGACAACTTACCCTCGGGAGTATTGGGATTTAGGCGGCAAATTGAGGATGAGGAATATTTGGTCTATCTAAATTTCGAAGAAGCCCCAAAATCTATATCAAATAATCTAGATCCAGAGAAGATTGCCTTTTTCAGAAGATCGAATTTTTCGGAAAATGAGTTGGGAATTGGAGGATTTGGTATAGTAATAATTAGATCGCGACTATAAGGTCTGACTAGAATGTATGAAACTTCAGAATTTTTTCAGATTTTCTACAATTCGGGAATAGAGTGTTTTCGTAAGTTTAATCAGATGAAGGTCTCATTATTGAGTATGCTTTTCTTTTTATCATTCTGGAGTTTCTCCCAGAATTCTGAAGAATACATCCTCAAGATCAAAAAAGCCTCTGATCAGATTAATGTCGATGGTAGCCTTTCGGAACAAAGCTGGCTAGATGCTGACATAGCCAGGAATTTTTCCAGGGTTTTACCGATGGATACGGGATTTGCGGAGACCAAGACGGAAGTCATGATGACCTATGACGATCGTAACATCTATATGGCAATTACTTGCTGGGATCCTCTTCCGGGAGAGAATATTACGGCATCGTTGAGGCGTGATTTTTCTTTTCCTCTGAATGACAATTTTTTGGTATTTATTGATCCATTCCAGGATAAAACAAATGGTTTCTCCTTCGGGGCATCTGCTGATGGAGCTCAATGGGATGGACTGCAAGCTAATGGTGGTGATGTTTTGTTGGACTGGGATAACAAATGGGAATCGAAACTGGTGAAAGAAGATGGCGTTCACTACCATGAATTTGCGATACCCTTCAAGACCATCCGATACAAAAAAGGTATTGATATGTGGGGTATAAATTTCAGTAGACTGGACATCAAAAGAAATGAAAAATCTTCATGGGCACCCGTACCAAGGCAATTTCCTACTTCATCTTTAGCGTTTGCCGGATCTTTGGTGTGGGATAAACCACCGCCACCAGCTGGAACAAACATTTCTCTTATTCCCTATGGCACCACCAGGATATTGAACGATGGCAATGGTACTGACCTTGAGTTTGATGGTGGTCTGGACGCGAAAGTTGGGGTTACTTCTTCCTTAAATCTTGATCTAACATTTAATCCGGATTTTTCACAGGTGGAAGTCGACGAGCAGATCACCAACTTAAGTCGATTTGAACTATTCTTTCCGGAGAAGAGACAGTTTTTTCTCGAGAATAGTGATCTGTTTGCAAGTTTTGGTGATCGACAAACCAGGCCATTCTTTTCAAGAAGGGTAGGGTTGACCAGCCCTATTGTAGGCGGAATGAGATTAAGTGGTAAACTGAATAAAGACTGGAGGGTTGGTTTGATGAATATGGTAACGGAGAGGGTGGACAGCACTGCATTTCCAGCTCAAAACTATTTCGTCACTGCGTTACAACGACAGGTATTTGACCGATCTAATCTCTCATTCATTTATGTGGACCGCAATGGGCTAAACCTGAATCCCGAAGACACTACATACAATGATTGGAATCGCGTAGCTGGGGTGGATTTTAATTTACTTACCAAAAACGATTTGTGGGCAGGAAAGGTATTCTTACATGGGTCTATGAGCCCATCAAAACAGGACATTTCCCATGCGATGGAAATTGGGTACCGTGGTCAAAATTTCGAGGTGGAGTGGGAACATCGATATGTAGGAGAAGATTATGAAGCCGATGTAGGATTTGTGCCCAGGAAGGGTTTCCTGATGCTGAACCCGGATATTGGCTATCAATGGTATCCCAAGTCCCAGGTGATAAATCGCCATGGTCCCATAATGCGAAATGATTGGATAATCTCCAATGATCTAGGATTAACTGATTATCGAATGGGGATTGATTACGAATTGCTACTTTTGAATACCTGGCGTTATTCGATTGGATATGAATATAGTTTTATTGAGTTAATAGAACCGTTTGACCCGACTAACAACGACAAAGATACTCTGGCTGCCGGATCGAAACACACATTCAGTACAATTACGGCATCACTACAATCCGATAAAAGGAAACTATTCACTTATGGCATTGAAGGAAATTATGGAGGCTTTTTTAATGCGGACAGGACTAACATTTCAACCGAGGTCAGCTACCGATTTCAACCATTTGGAAGCATTTCGGTGAGCATGGATTACAATCGATTGACCTTTGTTGAAGATTCAAATAATACTACTTTGCTCTTGGTCGGACCAAAACTTGACTTCACCTTTACCAATACCATATTCCTTACCACCTGGATCCAATACAATAATCAGATCGATAACATAAACGTCAATAGTCGCTTTCAATGGCGTTACGCACCTGCTTCGGATATCTTTTTAGTTTATTCGGAGAATTATTTTTCGGATTCATTCAAGTCAAAGAATCGGGCTTTGGTGATAAAAATGAATTACTGGTTCAATCTTTGATATTTTGGTATGTTTCTTGTTATCGATGAGATATGAAATATTTCTTAAGCTTACTATTGATTTCATTGTTCTCCATATCTTGTGAAGACATTTCAGATGAAGGCGAACTAGCAAATGACAATCTTCCCACCGCAGAAGGTATTGAGATCCTAACCGGCTATCGTTGCGGATGGTGTGCGGGCAGTGATTCACTTTACATAAATTCCGAGATTGTTTCATACACTTTTTCAAAATGTGGGCCATACCTCTATGATGATCAATCAAATACGGATGAGGATTATTGGAATGAAATGCTCCAACTTTTAGACTACGAGAAATTCAAGTCAATAGATCTTAATGAATGTGGTATCTGCTATGATGGTTGTGATTTGTGGATCACTATAAATGATGGATTGTCCACGCATACCATATTGACAGATTTTCGGGATTCTACCCAATTGGAAGGTATTACCGAGTTTATGGAAAAACTTGATGCGATTCGAAAATCCTATCGGGAGAAGGTACCTGACTAGTTTTTCTTATAAGAGATCCTCAGTTTATTCATTCTATTTCTCAGTGTAT
Organism: Cyclobacteriaceae bacterium; assembly: GCA_965242805.1. Classification (GTDB taxonomy): domain Bacteria; phylum Bacteroidota; class Bacteroidia; order Cytophagales; family Cyclobacteriaceae; genus JANQEU01. The sequence goes on from CBDETD010000002.1 coordinate 54,298, forward strand.
TGGCATTCACTCCCAATAATTCGGCAGCACCTCCAGGACCGTGGATCTTGCCACTTGTTTTGTTCAATACATTTTGGATGTGTGTTGTGATTATTTCATCCAGGTTATCAGATTTTTGAGATTTTCGACTGGTTTTGCTTTTTGTAGAACCAAGGATACGATCAAATGATAAGGGTCCTGTGGGATTGAGAATGAGTGCCCTTTCAACAATATTCTGTAGTTCACGTACATTCCCCGGCCAGTTGTATTCGATCAACAGATCAACGGCTTCAAGGGCCAATTGTGGAATGGAGGTGAGTTTGAGTTCTCTCGATTTCTGATTTATGAAATGTTGTAATAAAGCTGGAATATCTGCTGTTCGTTCCCTCAAAGGAGGGATCCAGATAGGAAAAACGTTCAATCGAAACCATAAATCTTCTCTGAATTTGCCTTCTTCCACCAGCTCTTCCAGGTTGCGATTGGTGGCGGCAATGACCCGAATATCCAGGTCGATAGTTTTCGTTCCACCCACTCTCTCAATTTCCTTGGTCTGTAATACCCTGAGTAATCTGACCTGAGCTTCAAGTGGTAGTTCTCCAATTTCATCTAAGAAAATTGTACCTCCATCAGCCCGTTCAAACCTTCCTCTTTTTTGAGCTATAGCTCCAGTAAAGGCACCTTTTTCGTGTCCAAATAATTCACTATCGATCAATGATTCAGGTATGGCACCACAATTGACACTTATAAAAGGCCCTTTGCTTCGTGATGAGGAATGGTGAATGGCATTTGCAATGACATCTTTCCCGGTACCGGTTTCTCCGGTAAGCAGCACCGGACTATCCAGTGGAGCGACTTGTCTGACTTGCAGCATGACTTCCCGCAGACCAAAATTTGCACCAACGATTTCTTCACCCGCCGATCGATGGAGTTCGCCCCGCAAAAACTGATTGTCATCCGCCAGGATCTTTTGAAGTTTTAATACCTCTCGATGCTCCATGGCATTCGACATGGCTACAAAAAATGGTTCCCGCACCACCTGGTACAATTCGACATGGTCATTTGTAAAGTGATCTTCTCCGTGAGCGATTAAGGTTAATGCACCCATATTGTAATTATCTACAATAAGCATAGTGCTCAATATGGAAGATGGAGGTTCACCTAATAGTTTCAGCATGTTACTACTTACAGGAACTTCATTCGATCGATTGGCCAAAAAGTATTTGGGAAATCCGGCTGTTTGCATTTCCCTCATTTGATGTCGGGATTGAGGTTCTAACGTGACTAAAGTGTCAAGTTTCTTGCATCCTTTTCCGTCGGCATGTGCTATTATTCGTATGGCACTGAAATTTGGTTCATATCGCTCTAGATAAATAGCATCGCCAGGAAGGTATTGCGTAAGGTACTGGAAGCATTCGAAGAGTCCTTTTTCAATTTCCAGGTTTCCGCAAATGCGCAATGTCAGATCTCTGAAGAACTGGTTTTCATCAGGCCATTTCATATAGCGGTGATTTACAGCTCCAAAGGAAACTGCAATTACCGTATTTGGTAATGACAATTGTCAGTTAACCTCGTGTTGTAGGTCCCCTCGATCAATTTAAATCATTCTGTAAATTGAGCCAGTGGATGTGATATACCTCATAGGGGCGGTTCAGGCGTTTTTTCTCGTAATTCTGATTTTCAATAAGACAGGAAAATCTGATGCGGACTTCGTATTAGCAGCCTGGATGGCACTGATGGGACTTCATTTACTTTCCAGGTACTCCTTTACTACAGGTATTTTTTTGCGCTTCCCTGATTATATGAGTATTAGTACCGGTTTTCCGTTATTGCAAGGTCCTTTTATGTTGGTTTACATTTGGGTTGCAACCGGCAAAAGCGGGAAAATGCTTCCCGTTTATTGGCTTCATGCTCTACCATACTTGTTCTTTACTGTTTATTTCATCATCGACTTCAATATACTGGCTGAGGACAAACTTGCCTATCTTCAGCGCATTCGATCCTACGAATTGGGTGCCGCCAATATTTTAGCAGTGCTAAGTCACACTCATGGACCAAGTTACCTGATATGGTCACTTTTTGCGCTTCGGAAGCATTCAACCAACTTGCATCATAACTTCTCCTATAGGGAAGGTATCGATCTTAGGTGGTTGCGCAATGTACTTTTGGGACTTGGGCTGGTGTGGTTCATTGTGTTGGTAGCCGGTGCTCTCGAATACCTTTCAGAAGGGCGGCTACAGAGTATTGGAGATGATGCCATTTTCCTGGCTGTGACAGCAGTTGTCTTCTTCCTTGGCTACTTCGGGATTAAGCAAAGAGCTATTTACGACCAGTTACCTAAAATGGTTCCTGAGACCACCTCCAATAATAACTCGCGGGAAGGTAAATCAGAATCAGGTCGCTACAGTAAGTCCGGATTAAAAAAAGAAGATGCACAAAGGTTTGTGAAGGATCTGCTTGAATACATGGAAATTGAGAAGCCATGGCTCAACAGCAAGTTAAGCTTAAAAGACGTTGCGGCTCATCTCAACTTATCAAACAATTACACTTCCCAGATTATCAATGAGCAGGTGGGCAAAACTTTTTTCGATTTTATTAATGAATACCGGGTGGAAGAAGTAAAAAGACAATTAAAGGAATCCAGACATAGGCAAGTTACTTTACTTGCGATTGCATTCGAAAGTGGATTTAATTCAAAAAGTAGTTTCAACAGTATATTTAAACAGATCACGAAATCCACCCCCTCCGAATTCATTAGGAAACTCAATTTGAATTAGCACGTTTCGAAGTCCGGATTCATAGGCTATAGTCCAATGTCATAGGCAAGTGTCCAGATATGTAGGCATGGTCGATTCTGAGCTCCCTCTTCGATTGGTTTGCTTCTAAAATGATCGAAAACAAAAACAAGCAAATCATGAAAAATCAATTAATCTTACTGACGCTTATCTTTTTGGCAGGCATCCTGGGATTCAGTTCATGTGAAACACATGAATTGGTAGAGCCAGGTCGGTTAGTGCCACTTACCGTGGATGAAGATCCATCATTACCATCCATAACCGTGAATGGAACAATGCTTCACGCGGAGACTTTTGGAGACCCTAATGATCCGCTTCTCATAGCTTTACACGGTGGGCCGGGAGGAGATTATCGAGGCATTCTCAATTGCCAGGATTTCGCCAATGATGGTTTTTTTGTTGTCTTCTATGATCAACGAGGTTCTGGCCTATCTGAAAGGCATAATGAAGACATTTACACCCCTCAATTGTTTATTGACGACCTGGATGCTGTGATTAATTATTATCAAAGCGATGGGCAGCCACTATTTTTGGTAGGACATTCCTGGGGTGCCATGCTTGCGGCAGGATATGTGGATCAAAATATTGATAAGGTGGATGGCCTTATTCTAATGGAGCCCGGGGGCTTGACCTGGGAAGACACCGAAGATTACACAGAGCGAGCGGTGCCTCTAAATCTGTTTGATGAAACCATCAATGATGTCACATATTTGGATCAGTTCATTACCAGTTCTGATCATGAAGTACTCGATTATAAAATGGCATTGCTCGTCGAAGCGGATTATGCGGATGGCAACAAGCAAGGTATTGCCGGACCTGTCCCTTTCTGGCGTGGAGGAGCAATGTGCCGCAAAGGAATGTTGGAATACGCATCCGATCATGGATTTGATTTCACCGCCAACTTAGAGCAATTCACTACTCCGGTACTTTTTGCCTATAGCGAACTCAGTGAAGCTTATGGTAAAGATCATGCGGAACTGGTTTCAGCGCCATTTCCAAATGTTGATTTAGTCGAAGCAAAAGGAACTGGACATGAAATCCCATATTTCGGTTGGGACGATTTCTATCCAATTGCTCAGACATACTTGAACACATTACAATAATCTCATTATTTAAAATCACTCAGTCATGAAAAAATCAATATTATATATAGGACTTATTTTGGTGATGGCTTTTACAGGCCAGACACAAAATATCAACTGGAGATCCATCGACGAAGATCAAAAGCATATTGTGAGTGTCCTACTGGGGCTGGATTTCGGAACAGCAGTAAATCTCGGTTATTATCGAACCTTGAGATTACTAGACAGGCCAATACTGGTTGGAGGAGATTTCTCATTCCCTGCCGGAGCCGATTTCATGGATGATTTCAAAGTACGTTGGGGAGGCCAGATTGAGGTATTTGAATCCAATGGCATTTCTGTAACAGGCAAGATCCTGGCCAATTTCAGACGACTTGAAACGACGGCCGTGCGAATGCAAAGTTTCGGATCAGAATTCGCCATACTATCTGGATACTACAAACCAAAATGGCACGCTGGATTGGAAGTAGGGTTTGACAAAGCGATTACTACTCATTTGAAGCATTCTGATGTCATGAGAGAATTTATTTATGCAGATGTCAAGGACGGATGGTACGTGCCCACAGGAGGTAACTGGTACTTTGGTCTTCATGGAAGTAAAACCATTGGTCGGAGCTTTGATGTGACCTTTCGATCAGGAGTCACCAATGCGGAGCAGGATGATGAAAATGCTACGATACCTATGTACTTGCAATTCGGAGCCAATAAAAGGTTTTGATATACCGGGGTGGGCGATAATAGTATTAATTCTTCTCGTAATCGGTTTCAACCTATATCTGATATGGAACCATGTTCAGAACACACCAAAAAGAATCATGCTGTCGCTCATCCTATTCATCATTTTTATGATTCCCCTGATCCTATTGTTGGGATAAGAATAGTTCTGGAATTTAGGACTATGTATAACATAAGGTAAAATTATAATGGTGATGTGAAAATGGATATTGATGGTTTAGTTACCGTATTTGGTAATGATAATTATCATATACGGTAATAATATGACAGCGATACTTCATAAACACCTGATATTCAATGCAATAAATCTATTGGCACACATTTGGTCACAAGATTAAGAAAAACACGGAAAAATGAAACTCACCAAAATTGATTTTCACCACCATATATTTCCGTCAAAGTATGTTGATGCATTAACAGGCGCTGGCGTAAAGAACTCTCTTGGGGTGGAACTCCCGAAATGGACGGTAGAAACCTCGCTGAAGAATATGAAGGAGAATGGCATCAAGATGGCCATACTATCTATTTCGAGTCCTGGAGTGTACTTCAAAGGCCTCGATTTTCCTCAAGAATTTAGTGAGGAACTGGCACGATCAACTAACGAAATCATTGCAGAAGCTAAAGCACAGAATCCGGACCGGTTTGGAGGCTTTGCAACCATTCCGCTATTGAATCCTGAGGCAGCTTTGGAAGAACTCAACTATGCCCTGGATACCCTGAAGCTTGACGGAGTTTGCCTGCTGACAAACTATGATGGCAAATATCTTGGGGATAGAATATTCGAGCCTTTTTTCAAGGTTTTGAACAAAAGGAACGCAATCGTGTTTGTGCATCCAACCGACCCTGGTACTGATTTTGACTTTGGTCTTAAAATCCCCAATGCGCTCATAGAAGTAACCTTTGATACCACCAGAGCCGTAGCCAATATGATGTTTAATGGCGTTCTGGATCGATACCCAAATATCAGGTACATCCTGTCACACGGAGGTGGAACCATTCCCTACCTCGCCTGGCGACTTGCGGGCATTGAATATGGCCAAAACGGTAAGCGAGTGCCAGTAGTGAGGGCACTTTATGATTTTCTGATCAATAAGGAGCCCACCAAGGGCTTGAATCATCTTCGGAACATGTATTATGATACAGCAATGGTCTCCGGCAGCTACGCCGTGAAAACGTTGCAATCTTTTGCAGGGCCGGATCACATCGTCTATGGTACAGACTTGTGTATCGCAAAATTGGCCCCTATCGTCTCGAAAAACCTGGAAAAAGATGGTGATTTCACTGAAGACGAATACAGGAAGATGTCCTTTGGTAATGGCCTCAAATTATTCCCAGATATGAAAAAGTATTTTGATGAATAAGATATAAACAAAAAAAAATGAAAACGTCAATGAAACAATTCATGCTGGTGCTTCTTCTTACTCTCTTATTTGTGAGATGTGGAGATGTACTAGACATGGACGAACCAGGTAACCTGGTTCCGAAGACAGTGAATGAAGATCTAAACCTCCCAAGTCTTCTGATCAACGGATCCTTGCTTCATTTTGAGACCATGGGAGATATCCAGAATCCCATCCTGATTTTTAATCATGGGGGACCCGGGGGTGACTATCGTGCCATGATCAGTCAAAAAGGTGGAGAAAATGCTTCACGTTATCCGGAGTTAAGAACCATGACCGGACAGGGATTGAGTCAATTGCAGGATGAATATTTCTGCGTTTTTTATGACCAAAGGGGTGGTGGCCTATCACCCCGCTTTGACGAAGGCCTGGTTACAATGGACCTCCTGGTTGAAGACCTCGATGCTATTATCGAGTACAGTCTTAACAGAAAGGAACAGGAAACAGGTATTCGAGACAACCAGGTATACATGCTGGGATGGTCTTTCGGAGGTGTACTTGCTACACGGTATATCAACGAATACCCTGAAAAAGTCAGAGATGTAATATTCTATGAACCTGGACCATTTGCCAAAAATGTGGTCGATTATTTCATTGAAAACACAACTAGTGTTTTCGGACAGATCGGAGACGATTGGTTAGAGGAATTTTTATTGGCACATGATCACATAACTGCAGATGATCATGAGCGAGCGGATTACATGCAAACACTGGGAGCATTTAGGTCTAATCCACAATTTCATGAAGACATCAATACGCCTTTTTGGCGTTTTAGTGGATTGATCGAAAATGAAGACGTAGATTGTTTTTTTTGCGATTCATTTGACTTCACATCGAACTTGATCAATTTCGAAGGTACAGCATTGTTCATGTTTGGAGAATTAACAATTACTAAGGGATACCCTCAATACCCGGCATTGCAAACATCCTTCTATGAAAACCACGAAACTGTTGTGATCCCTACTGTGGGACATACCGGTCCGTGGGAAAAAGCGGATGAAATCGCAGGTGTAATCCGGGATTTTATAAACTCAAATCAATCAACTAACTAAATACGTATCTCTTATGAAAGCTATAATTACATCACTCGTCCTTTTTGCAATCGTATTTCAATTGTCGGGACAAACGATCATCAATGATTCTCCAACAAACAATAGGGCTTATTTACGTTACGGTATCGAACCTACTACCATGCTGGCCTTTGGATACCAACGCAACCTTGATGTAAGTATCTTATCCACAAGACCATCGATCTATGCAGAATGGAATAGCTCGTTTTTTAGATTCGGGTTTAAAAACTCGGAATTGAAATCCGGTGCAATCATTCCGGTTTTCCAATACAACAATTTTAAGATGGTGAATAATCTTGGGTTCTCTGTAGGAAGCACAACTAACAAGAGCTTTGAGTCTACCAAGTTTGCTATATCTGATGAAATAGCCATAGGCCTTTATAAAACCAAGTGGTTCATAGCAGGTACGGCAGAATACGAAAAAATCTTTCGTAACCATATCGAGCATACGGATTTTTATCGAATTACCTATTACGAAGATGCTCGTGATGGATGGTACAAGGGAGCAGGAGGTGCATTCCAATTTGGTATTGAAGGTGGAAGAACCTTCAAACAACGTGTTGATCTTCATGGAGAATTTAAAATCCCAGTCACAGAAAAATTCAATGCCTATGGTGGTTCACCAGCTCATGTAAATTTGGGAATTGGATATAGGTTCTAGGGATCGATTCAAGGGATGGTTTAATCTATTCTTCAACTAAACAAGAAATAAACAGTGATCACGATAAGAGTAGAAAACAAAGACGACTTAATCACCATAAAAGAGATAAATAACAAAGCATTTGGTCAACCCGAAGAAGGAAATATCATTGATAAAATCAGAGCATCTGGATCTCAAATTCTTTCTTTAGTTGCTGAAATAGACCAAAAGATAGTGGGTCATATCTTTTACAGTGAAGCGGAAATAGAACATGACAATGAAAGAATTATTGGTATGGGATTAGCCCCGATGGCGGTTTTGCCTGAATATCAAAAACAAGGAGTAGGGAAGAAACTGATCAATGAAAGTATCAGTATCCTGAAGAAAAAACCTATTGCTTTCATCATAGTTCTGGGGCATGAGGACTATTATCCCAAATTTGGATTTGATAAGGCGTCAAAATACGGCATATCATGTCAATGGGATGGGGTCCCTGACGAAGCATTTATGATCATGATACTGGATAAAGAAAAAATGGAGAATGTTCATGGCGTTGCCAGATACAGAGATGAATGGAATGAGGCAATGTAGGCGGAAAGTCAAGTTAACCTCATTTTTCATTTGGTCTTTCAAGTTGTCAAACGATCTCCATATTTCTTGTTTCCTCCTCAAACCGGAGAGGCCAACCTGTGGTTCAATGAATGTAATGATCAGGTAGTATTCTTCTGAGAATAAATCATTCTTATTCTGTCCTTCCGGACGGGACTTCATTTCTTTTCCTTAGATGAAAAGAAACGAAGCAAACCTGCCTGCCGGCAGGCAGGGAAAAATCATGAAAATTTAAATCCGCTCCACAAGGCTCTGAAGGCCCGCCGCTAAATTTTCCCCCTTCGCGCTTTTCTGTTTCGCAGAAGTTGGAGAAGTACTACAATAGGTAAGTCCCCCAATTCCGTCAAAGACGGGAGGTAGGGTGGGGGAAAACCTGCCTTTAGATTGCCATAGCAAAGATGATGGTCAAATACGCAATTGTATTCTTAAACCTTATTAAATTAAACCCATGACTGAGACCCCAAGACCTAGACTAGAGTACATAGATAATCTGAGGATCTTTCTCATCAGTTTGGTGGTACTTCATCACCTAGCCATCACATATGGTGCCTCCGGTGATTGGTATTACAATGAATCCTTAGCCGGATTCCCTGAGATTGTTCCTTATTCCATGTTTACGGCCACTAACCAGGCTTTCTTTATGGGCATGTTCTTTTTTATCTCTGCCTACTTCATGGTGCCATCACTCCTCAAGAAGGGGAGTAGCAAATTTTCGAAAGAGCGGCTTATACGCCTGGGTATTCCGACCCTGTTGTTTTTCTTCTTTCTGCACCCGTTGACGGTGTTCATTAAAAATAGGTTTATTGCTGGAGAGGAAGTATCGCTGGTGGAATACATTTTCCGATACAAGATTTTCGGTTTTGGCCCCATGTGGTTCGTCGAAGCCCTGCTCATTTTCACCTTTCTCTATGTCTTGTCCAAGTTGATATGGAAGAATACGAAAATCAACAAGCCCATTCCTTTTCCCGGAGGCTGGAGGATCCTGTTCTTTGCTTTCCTGATAGGATTAGGTCAATATATCATTCGCATTTGGCTACCTGTGGGATGGGCGATGCCATTTACCAGTTTTCAGTTTCCACATTTTCTGCAGTACATATTTCTATTCATTGCGGGTATCATGGCTTATGAGCATAAATGGATGGACGCTATTACCCTCAAAATGGGATGGAGTTGGTTCATTTTTGTTCAGGCGATGATCTTCATAGGATTTCCTGTCGTTTTTATCGCCGGGGGTGCTACCGAAGGAAATATCGACGCATATCTGGGTGGGTTGACCTGGCAGAGTTTTTCATACGCCATTTGGGAACAGCTCGTCGGGTTTGGCATGATCATGGCCCTCTTTGGGATCTTCAAGTTTCGGATGAATGCTCAGAACTCATTCGCGAAAAAATTATCAGCCAGTGCTTATGGAGTTTATGTATTTCATACGCCATTATTGGTATTGGTCAGTGCGGTCTTCCTTGATTTTCAAATTCCACAATTCTTCAAATTCATAGTGCTGGCGCCGGTTGCTTTGATCCTTTGTTTTGCAGTTGGTTTCATAATAAAGAATACTCCCGCTGCGAGAAAAGTGTTCTAGTTCATACACTAAGAGACTCAGGAAAAGAATAACGATTTCAGATCTACCGTAATCAATCACTCCTCTGGCCAAACATAATTACCGTATTTGGTAATTACTATTATCATATACGGTGATATTATGAGGTAGTGATTCAGGTATACAATTGATAATCAAATAATTATAGCTATTGGCACACATTTAGTAAACATGGTAAGAAACACCAGGGAATGAAATCCTTTTTAATAGTTCTTTTTACCATCATGTTCACGATAGTGGCCCTTGGTCAGAATACCACTCAAAATGATCCGGCCCTGACACAAAGTGAAAGAGAAGAAATCAACTACAGGCATTCCCTAGGTGCTTCACTTTTCATGATATCTAATTTTTTTCCGGATCCAGCAGATTATTACCTATTGACGTATGGTTATAGACTATCCCAAGAAAGTAGAGTTTTTATAGAATACAATACCTGGAAATACGAAGAACCCCTAGGAACCTATGGAGATTCAGATGAATTGTACCCTGGCTTCATAAGATCTCATGGTATAGGATTTGGATATCAACGATTCCTTTGGAAAGGCCTCTTTTCCTCTGCTCAGGCTACTCCATTCCTGAAGCAGTATTTCGATGAACAAGATGAAAAAACCCAAAAAGGATTCCAATTGTATCTCCAATTGGCTGTAGGCTATCGATTTGAACTTTTCAATGACCGTTGGTATGTCGAACCTGCATATGCACTTAAGTACTGGCCCATTGATACCAATTTCCCTTCGGACTTTGCCGCCATTAAAAAGGGATCCCCGAACACCATATTTGAACCCAGCCTGAATTTTGGTTTTAGGTTTTGAAAACGGATATGAACAATAGAATATAAAAATTAATAATATGAAATGGCTTGAAATTATTGAATTGAGAACCGGAAGTCGAATCGATGAGGATCTTCAAGAGATACTAACCAACTTGTTGGCTGAGATCAAGCACGATTTATCAAAACCAAAAGTTCGGATCTACAATAACTTTTCAGTAGACAGCGACTTCAGTATACACCTGATACACAAGCACTCCAAGCCGGATGCGATGGGAAGTGTATTAGGAATGCACATTGCAGCCTCGCTAAAAAATTACGGGATGATGAATCACCACATATGGTGTGAAATGGATATTAAGTCTGAAAACGGAGAAAAAGAATTACAACTATGAAAACATTAATCATCGGCGCGGGACCTTTAGGAAGCCTGTATACCTATCTCTTCCACAATGCGGGAATTGATGTCACTTTACTTGCCAGGGGTACACACTTTGATTTCCTGAAAAATGAGGGATTGACCCTAATCAATGAATTCACTCAGGAACAGATCAAAGAAAAAGTGAATGTCATTGAGCGTCTGCATGAGGAAGATGAGTATGATCTCATTATTGTCCTGATGCGGAAGAACAGCCTCAAGAAGCTACTACCAACATTAAGTAAACACAAGCAACTACACAACATCCTATTCATGGGTAATAATACGGATGGATTTGAAGAATACCTGGAGTATTTTCCTCAAGATAAGATCTTGTTTGGCTTTCCTGGAGGGGGAGGATCAAGGATCGATCATGTGGTCCATTATGTAGATTCGGAAAAACCTGGCAGGTCCCGAATGCCAATCACCCTTGGAGAAATAGATGGGAAGGTCCGAATTCGTACGCGACAAATTAAAGACCTTTTTGAATCAGCGGGTGTTCCGGTCAAGATCGTAGATGACATGGATAGCTGGTTGAAGTATCATGTTGCTTTTGTACTACCTATAACAGGAGCACTTCTCAAAAGTGGTGATAATTACCGACTTGCAGAAGACAAGGCAACAATTGCGGAATACATATTAGCAGTGAGAGAGGCTGGCAGAGTACTGAAAGCACTCGGATATAGGAAAAGCTACAACACAAAGTTCAAGCTATTTTACTTATTCCCAATTGCCTTATTAACAAGAATACTTAGCAAGGTTTTTAATTCCAAATTCGCTGAAGTAGCTATGATGATGCATGCCAATGCTGCAAAAGATGAAATGGCAGAACTGACTCGAGAGTTCAGGGTCCTGCAAAAGAAAACCCAGGTGGTAACACCAAATTTCAATAAAATCATGCAAGCTATTCTTCCCAGGGAAGTGCAAGACCTGGAAAAATATGGGGCGGGATTAGAAATGCCGAAGGAGGCTGAAAAAAAACAGCAGCGGATCATGATGAAAGCGCTTAGATTCAAATTTGGGTTTTGGGGAATGATTGGCATCTTTCTGGATACCTTCCTGATTGAGAGACGTCTAAGAAAAGAAAACCCCAGCACGAAGAAAAAAGCAAGAGCGGTCAGTGAGATGATTGAGAAGGAATTGTTTGCTTTTTCAGCGTTATACCTGTCATTATCAAAAAAACTAGGTAGGGAGGAAGCTTATGATTTCTTCAAGGACGAGGTAATGAATAAGATGGCTCAAATCTCCATGCCTGCCATTTACCAGGTAAATGACCTTAAACACTGTCCAGGCGATGTATTTGAAAATTTTAAGAAGATGAACATTGCGTTGTTTGAAAGAACTACGAAAGATGGTACCTGGAATATGGAAAAATACCAGGATGATCCGGATAAACTTACTATCAAAATCACATCATGTGCCAATGTTGAATTATTCGGTGAGTTGGGTGTATCAGAATTGGGTAAGTTCGGATGTGATCATGATATCGCCGGATATACGGCCATAGAAGATGATGTTAATTGTGAGTTCCGCCGTTTCTGCACCATCGCCAAAGGAAGCGATCACTGCTTATTTGAATTCTATAGGAAAGGAACAGCCCCTGAGACTGCTCAATTAAATGTATAAACCTATAACTAAATTATCATGAACCTTAAAGAAACAATATTCAAAAACATCGCACGAAGGATGCCGAGGTTGAGGGGATTTACCCGACGTTATTATTTTGACCACCCATTTTTGGATGCCTGGTTCGCTTGGTTCCCACTCAATCAAATACAATATGATGGCGCCGCAACGGGAGAGATCTACAATGCAGCTTCCAGAATTATTGAAAGCAAAGGAGCTGACAGCTGGATCGCCGAATGGTCCAAAGAAGGTGATCGCATAAAGGGTAAAGCTGAACAATTGCTTAGTGAGAACCACTTGATAAGTGCTGGTCATACCTTTTTAAGGGCATACACTTACTACCGCACAGCTCATTTGGCAACAGACCCCGGAAATCATAATAAGTCAATGCGGGAGACATATAGCAATCTTTCTTATTGCTTTGATCGGTTCAGGGAGTGTTCTGACATTTCCATGGAGAAAATTCAGGTCCCATTTAAGAAAAGAGGAGAAGCGACGGACCTACGAATGCATGGATACTTTATGAAACCTAATAAAGCCGATGACACACCCAATCCTACGCTGATTTGGTTGTCAGGGGCAGAGTCCATTGCCGAAGACGTGTATTGGTGGTGTGGAGCTGAAGGTATTAGACGCGGGTACAATGTATTTGCGGTAGACAACCCTGGTGATACGGCCACCCGCATCTACAATGAGCACTTATTGAATGAAGGAGCAGGGGATGATACACTTCTCTCCCAAATGGATTACCTGTTGCAAAGACCTGAAGTAGACCCGAATAACATCTTTGTATATGGCATCAGTATGGGAGGATATCGTGCTGGAAGGTTTGGTCAGATTGACAATAGAATGGCTGGTATTATAGCCAATGCACCTATGTTAAATGCTGGAAAGGTTTTAGATGATTGCCGTCATGTGTGGAAAGCAAATAGAGATGCACAAGGTTGGGGAAAACGCATGTGCTGGCAGTATGGGATCGATTTTGAATCAAATCTGAAGGCTGCAATGTATGAGTTGGTAGATCAAGCCTGGAGACAGTTTGCGGTACAGCCAGAAAAGATCAAGGTTCCATTCCTGGTGATGGCAGGCGAAAACGAACTAGGAGGAGAAGGGATACGACAAGCTCATGAGTTTTATGATCGATTGGGTAGTGAAGACAAAAGTAAACGGATTGTGACTGAGGAAGAATGTGGCCAGGCACATTGTCAATTGAACAACTTTCCATTAGCCAGGCAAATCATGTTTGATTGGATTGAATCACAAAGAAGTAAGCGTGGTGAATTGAATATCTCTGATGAGATCGAGAATCAATTACAAAATGCATAATGGGGGACATTATGGTACACGCTGAAACCTGAACAATTAAACTTTTTAAAAAATGGCATTTAAACAATTATTACCGCTTCACAACCTAAACTTTCAGATGAACCGGATCCTTTCTTACGGTCCAGAAGCTTGTATGGAAGAAGAGCTACTAGAGATTGCACCGAAGCTTCAGGAGTTTGACCCGGAGGGTTGGTTTTATCAGTGGAACATTCTTGCAAAGAGGGCTGAAACTGAGGATCGGCTAATGCATGCGGCTTATTACCATCGAATGTCTGAGTTCTTCCTTCCGGACGGTATGTCGGAAAAGGCAATTGCCTACGAAGATTTTTCTCGGTGCTTTTACGCTGCCACGAAGGACAAAAACATTGAGGTTTTTGATGTTCCATACCAGGGGTCCACTCTACCGGCGATTCGATTACAAGCCGCTGAAGAAAAGGGTGTCGTTGTCCTACACGGCGGTTTCGATTCCTTTATGGAAGAATTCTATCTCTTTCTTCGAGAGTATCAGGCAGCCGGATACACTGTAATTGTCTTTGAGGGGCCTGGGCAGGGACGTCCGTTGCAATCAGGTATGAAGATGATACACCGATGGGAGAAGCCTGTAGCAGCGGTACTCGACTTTTTTCAGTTGGAAGCTGTTACAATAATTGGTATTAGCCTCGGTGGTTACCTAGCTCTTCGTGCGGCTGCCTATGAACCTAGAATTGCCCATGTCGTAGCGTGGAATGTGCTTTGGGATGCCTTGAGAGGATATAATAGAGACAAGCCCGAATTCTTTTTCAAAGCTATTAAATATAGAATAAGCTTCGTGATCAATGCTCTGGCGAATGCAATAAGGAAACGAGATGATATGGTGGACTGGCTGATCACCCACGGAATGTATATTACCGGAACGAAGACTCCATTCGATCATCTTCAGAAATTCTCCAACTATCATACCAGAGACTTGTCATCTTTAATCAGGCAAGATGTGCTTCTATTAGCAGGTGAAAACGACCATTTCGTACCTGTTGAATTTCTTGAACTGCAAAAAAATGCCTTGACGTCTGCTCGCTCTATTCGAACTCGGTTATTTACGGCTGAGGAAGGTGGAGATCAGCATTGCCAGGTGGGACGATTTGATTTGGCGACCACTGAAATCCTTGAATGGTTAGATAAATTATACAAACAAAAGAGTCAAAATACGCTGTATGCATTGAATAAATGTTAGCTCCAGTCACTACAAATAGACTGTATCATAGCAAAAAAGAGAAAGACACTTTAAAAAAATAGAAATGAAAAAAGTACTGGTTGCAGGAGCTACCGGATATCTCGGAAAGTTCTTACTGAATGAGTTGAAAAACAAGGGCTATGAAACGATAGCCTTAGCTAGAAATGCTAAGAAACTGGAGGACATAGATGTGCACAAGATCTTAGCAGCTGAAGTCACAAAACCAGAGACACTTAGTGGCATTTTCGAAGATGTAGATTATATCATCTCCACTGTAGGAATTACCCGCCAGAAAGATGGCTTGACCTACATGGATGTTGATTACCAAGCTAATAAGAACCTCTTGAGTGAGGCTAAAAAAGCTGGTGTTCAAAGGTTCATGTATGTTTCTGTATTGAATGGTCAATACCTAAAGGACCTAAAGATGGTTGCAGCAAAGGAGCGTTTTGTGGAGGAGTTGAAAATTTCAGGAATGGATTACGCCATTTTTCGCCCCAATGGATTCTTTTCAGATATGACGGAGATATTGGATATGGCCAAAAAAGGCACAGTGTATCTATTCGGAGAAGGTAAGTATAAGGGTAATCCAATTCACGGTGAAGATCTTGCTGAGTTTATAGTAAACCATCTCACTGATGAAGAAACAGAATTAGAAGTAGGAGGGCCGGATGTGTTGTCTCAGAATGAGATCGCTCAAATTGCCTTTGAAGCCATTGGGAAAGAACCTAAGATATCACATATTCCAGATTGGATGAGAAGATTGATACTTGGTTTGACCAGGCTACTTACCGGTCAGAAGGTATATGGCCCAATTGAGTTTTTCATGACTGTCATGGCAAGAGATATGATTGCACCATCGATTGGAAGTCATCGCCTGAAAGATTTCTATATGGAGAAGGTATCTGGTGAATTTTTGGAAAGCAATCAAGTGGAGCTAAGGACTGGAAATCATGACAACCAAATTTAGAACGAGTCCATTGGTTTGCCTGATTATTTCATTGTTCAGTTTGGCTACTGGTAAATTAAAGTTGACAGATTTATACGTCAACAAAACCGTGATCATGAATGATGATAGCAAGTATAAAATATTCAGACATGTGACCATTAAAAATGCTCAAGATGATACTAAAAGCGCAGTATTTATTGTAAGCTTCAAATTTGCCCGCTTATCCCATAAAGCAAATAAAATAGCTTCCATTGTTCCCATGTTGTTAATTACAGGATTTTCAGGATTTGAGAAGAAAATATATGCAGTTAACCCTGAAACCGGTTATTGGCAAGGTATGTATCAGTGGAAATCTTTAAAGGATCTTGAAGCATATAAGAAGTCCTTTGTTTTCAAGATGATGAATAAAAGAGCTATCAAGGGATCTATCAATTCTTTTGAAATGGAAAATGAAAACTTATTAAATTATATCGAAGCATGTATGTTAAAATGAAATATCGAGTATTCGGAAAGAGTATTGTTAGTAAACTACTTTCCGGTGTGAGGCATAATTTACAATGCGCAGCATGATTGAAACCTTTGCATCAAACTTGATATGACTCACTTCATAGTTGATAAGTCTGGCAAGGCTTCACCGGCGAACTTTATATAATTAATCAAAAAGATCAGGTCATGAAAAGAACGTTTAAAATTTTAACTACTTTCAATTCAATACTTGCATTTGTTTCAGGACTTGCTTGTATGCTGATACCAACCCAACTTCTTGCTAACTATGATGTTACCCTAAGTGCTATGGGAATTGTGATCTATCAATTTTGGGGGGCTTCACTACTAGGAATTGGGCTATTCTCCTGGTTCGTTAGGAATTCTGATGAGTTGGTTTTACTGAGAAGATTTGCATTGGTCTTGTTTATCACAAATGCCCTTAATACCATATTTGCAATTAGGGGCCAGTACGCAGGAGCAAATGCCTCGGGGTGGTCTACCGTAATGATCTTTCTAATATTAGCATTGGCTTTCGGGATATTAGTAATTAATTTATTTCTAAGTCGTGAGCCAGCTCACCTTCCAAAGGAAACAGACGTTACTCAGGATAAAACATGAGGAAATGCCTTGTGGTGGAACTCTCTCCCTGCGAAATTGGGATCGTTTAGAACAAGGACATCGCAAAAGAAAATGCTCATGAAAACAATACTCGTCATTGGGGGTACGGGTATGCTTGGAAAGCCTGTAGCACAAAAACTAAAAGAAGAATTTAAAGTACGTCTCCTTGTCAGAGATCCGGATAAGGCCAAGGGTCTGTTGGGTGAGGACTATGACTTCGTTCCTGGCGATCTATTTGATGAATACAAGCTGAACAACGCGCTTTCCAATGTGGACGGTGTACATATCAATTTGTCTGGAGAGAACGAAATGGAGGGTGTCAAAGCCATTGTCAAAGCGGCGAATAGCAAAAACATCAGGAGGATATCGTACATATCCGGGTCAAATGTGTGTGAAGAAACCCTTTGGTTTCCTATTGAAAAAAGGAAGTATGACGCAGAACAGGAGATAATTAAAAGTAGCATTCCTTATACAATATTCAGAGCAACCTGGTTCATGGAATCTTTGCCATTGTATGTGAGGGGTAAACGCGCCTCAATGGTCGGCAGTAATCCAAAACCGTTTCATTTTGTGGCTGCTAATGACTATGCCAACATGGTATTAACAGCATATCAAAAGCAAGAGGCAGCAAACAAGATCCTCTACATTCACGGGCCGGATGGATGGCAATTCAAACAGGCATTGGAACAGTATATTAAAGAAATACACCCGGAAATCAAGAAAGTTGGTACGGTACCGTACTTTGTTTTAAACATGATGGGTATCCTCACCGGCAATAAGATGTTGAAACATGTTGTCGGGCTAATGAAATTTTTCGAAAAGGTGGGTGAGTTGGGGGATCCGTCCGAAGCGAACCAATTATTGGGAGCACCCAAAACAACATTTGAAGAATGGATAGAAGTGCAAAAGGAAATAAGAAAGTGATCTCACCTCGGAAAATTGCCACAATTACTGGCATCCTTTTCATAATCGCAACTTTTTTTCTTTTCATCGGAGAGGCAT
Source organism: Cyclobacteriaceae bacterium (assembly GCA_965242805.1). Classification (GTDB taxonomy): domain Bacteria; phylum Bacteroidota; class Bacteroidia; order Cytophagales; family Cyclobacteriaceae; genus JANQEU01. The sequence goes on from CBDETD010000002.1 coordinate 72,603, forward strand.
TTTATAAGCCTATTCTAACTGCTGACAACTACCTTGAAATGGCACACCCCCAAAGGAACACGTTGATATTGGGTGTCCTCCTGGAATTTATCTGTGTGTTGGCCATGCCATTGATCCCGGTGTTTCTGTTTCCATTACTCAGGAAGTTCAATGAACCTTTGGCGTTGGCATACCTGGTTTTTCGTTTTTTCGAGGGGATTATATTGATCGCAGTTGCCGAAGTGAATAAGCTATCATTGATCAATCTCAGTGAACAATATCTTAATGGGGGAAATCAGGAAATTCTCGAGCAAGCAGGTATCATTATCCAATCAATGAACTATTGGGCAGACACTACCGGAATGGTGTACAACCTGATATTCATTATTGGCACATATGTGATAAATATCATTTTTATAAAAACAAAACTCATCCCTCGATTTATTTCGATCTGGGGTTTAATTGGTGCCTCAACATTGTTTATTGCAGTAATACTTTCTGTTTTTTCCACCATTTCCACTTCCATGGAGATTGTATTGATCATCCCGATCGCTGTTCAGGAAATGGTGATGGCACTTTGGTTGATCATCAAAGGATTTAATCCCTCAATTATTTCAAGTATCTCGGACCAACATTGAAATCATCATGAAAAAGATATCTCTACTTCTTTTCATTTCAATCTGCTTTATACTCAGTTGTGCTCAGGATTACTCAGGGCAATACACTTATAAAATTCCAAAAGATCTCGGGGATGGAATTCTGGTAGGATCCATACGGGAGGTTGGAATTGATCAAAGTCTGATTGGGAATGCTGTTGAAAGAATTAGAAAGGGGAAATATGGTGAAATACATTCCCTGTTGATCTACAGAAATGGCAAAATGGTAGTTGAGGAGTATTTTCCTGGCCATAAATATCAATGGGACGCACCAGGTCATTATTCGAACTTATTAAACTGGGATCCGAATATTCCCCATAATGTTCATTCCGTTACCAAAAGTATTACCTCAGTATGTATTGGAATAGCCATTGACAAAGGCTTTATAGAAAGTGTCAACCAATCAATCTTTGAATATCTGCCGGATCATCAAATGTACCGATCAGATGGCAGAGAGAATATCACCATTGAACACCTACTGACCATGACATCAGGACTTCCCTGGTACGAATGGGGGTCTCCATACAGCAGTAATGAGAATCCAATTATTGCGGTTTGGTTTCAGGATAAAGATCCGGTGAGTTTTACTTTGGAAGCCCCTTTGAAATACGAACCAGGTACACGTTATTCTTACTATGGTGGGTCACAGGTGGTACTTGGTGAAATCATAAGGCATTCTTCAGGTAAGTACATCGACCAGTTTGCCAGGGAATACCTCTTTGATCCGTTGGGGATTGATTCAGCAGACTGGACAGTTCGTTATCCTGATGGAACGATTGAATGTGCCGGCAGTTTGCGACTTACTCCCAGATCCATGCTCAAGATTGGTGTAACTTTTATTAACAAAGGAGAATGGAATGGAGAGCAAGTTGTGTCTACTGATTGGGCATCGAAATCAGCTACGAATTATCGTGAATTTAGTATTGATGTTCCGGGAACAGACGGAAAAAATCTTGGATATGGTTATTCGTGGTGGATTCCTACCTTCAAAGCAGGAGATAAGGAAATAAAAGCCATCGAAGCTGGAGGCTGGGGAGGACAAAAGATCTTTGTCATACCAGACCTGAAAACGGTCGTAGTATTCACTGGAGGCAATTACACTTCCAAAACCAAGCAGTTCACGATTATGAAGCAGTTTATTGTACCGGCTTTATTTTAGAAACAACCTCCGTAGGGTTCCATGACTCCCTCAAAAAAGGCTGTCACATCGAACGAAGAGAGATGACTATACATGTGTTTGGTAACCTATTCGCATGGAAGGTTGTCAAAACACTTTTGAATAGTTCTCTCCAAAGTCGAGAAGACAGCTTTTTTGAGGGAGTCAACATAAAAAAGCTGCCACATCGAACGAAGAGAGATGACTATATATGTGTATGGTAACCTATTTGCTTTAAGGTTATCAAACTACTTGTAGTTACTGCCAGATGGCGGTTCGAGAAGACAGCTTTTTTAGGACTGTAGAATAAAAATACCTGTCGCTGCGGTTCATATCCACACGAACCGGGGTATTTGAATAACCTACCGTCTATGTCAAGAAAACGGAAGTTGGTCATCGATTACCTGATCACTGTCCATTTCCGGAAACTATTTTCACGGTTTACGTCAATAATTATACACCACTTGATCTACCATTATGATTCGATTTCAATCACTTGTCATTCTTACGTTTCTATTTTCACTCAAAATTTCAGCTCAGGACAAATCCATTTTTGAAACAGTGATGGATGGAGAAATTGCTACAGATGCTGGAGAATCAAGGGGAGTGGCATGGGGCGATTATGACAATGATGGAGATCAAGATCTTTATGTAGCCAATACCGGTGGACAAGTCAATGTGTTTTATCAAAATGAAGGTAACGGGAAATTCACGAAGGTATCAGAGTTATCAAGTGGAGGGTTGGCCAGTGTTGTCTATCGTGGAGATAATTCTCAGGGAGTGAACTGGGTTGATGTCGATAATGATGGCTTCCTCGATTTGTTTGTGGTTAGTAGAGGTAATGACCCTAGCAGGCTTTTCAGGAATATCGGAGGAGAGAGATTTGAAATGTTGACATCCGGCCCATTAGTAGAAGACAGTGTCAGTGCATCAGTAGCGTGTTGGGCCGATATTGAGGGAGATGGAGATCTGGATGTTTTCCTGGTGGGATATAGATCCAATCCAAATGTTGTTTATGAAAACCTGGGGAGTATGTCATTTCGCTGGGTTTCGAATAGCCCATTAAACTCTGGAAGAGGTGAAGCAAGGGCATGTGCCTGCGGAGATGTAAATGGTGATCGCTTACCTGAATTTTATGTTGCCAATGCACGACAACCAAACTTATATTTTATAAACCGGGGAAATTGGGAGTTTGAGAGGATCAAAGAAGGTCATGTGGCCACAGATGTTGGCTATTCATATGGTGTTTCCTTCGCTGATTATGATGATGACGGAGATCTTGACCTGTTTGTAGCCAACTTCGATAAGGTAAATGCACTTTATAAGAATGACGGTCATGGGAATCTGGATTTGATCAAAGAAGGGAATATTGTGACAGAAACTGGTGGTGCTTCCAAAGGTCATTCCTGGGGAGATTACGACAATGATGGAGATCTTGATCTATATATCGGAAATGGCACCTATGGACCGAATATGCAAAATTTCTTCTACCTGAATAAAGGTGATGGAACCTTTTCCAGAAAATTCGGAGAAGAAGCTGTCAACCATGCGGATACTTCAGCCGGAGTAGCTCATGGGGATTATGATAATGATGGAGATCTTGATCTATTCGTTGCGAATTGGGGTGGGAGTAATGAGATCAATAAATTTTATGTTAATCAAACTTCCGGCAAGAATTGGATCAAACTTTTACTGAGAGGCACGGACTCAAATCGATTTGCGGTGGGATCAAAGGTAGAGCTTTCTGTTACACGTAATGGTGTGCCATACCATATGTACAGGTGGATTTATCCTGTCACCGGGTATGGTAGCCAAAATAGCTATGAAGTACATTTTGGTTTGGGAGATATCAGGAATGTGGAGTTGATATCCATAACATGGCCTTCTGGTCAAGTAAATAGTCATGAAAACCTGCAAGTCAATCGAAGCTACGTTGTAGAAGAATCTGGAGAAATAGTTGAAAGAGACTAAGACACCAATGTTAGAACAGGTACTTTCTCCAACTTGCCCTTTAAGTTCAATTCTCCTAATTCTTTGAATATATCATGCCCCAATATGGGTTTGACCAGATCTCCAAGCTTTTTTGAGATCAGGATCTCAACACCCAACTCATTGCATTTGGCCTGAATACGGGAGGTGGTATTAAGCACATCTCCGGAATAAACTATGTCACGCTTTATACTTCCGATCTCACCAGCAACTACATGGCCGACGTGAATTCCGGCTTTGAATTGGGGAGCGTGACCGTATTTCTCCTTGAAGTAGGTCTCGTTTTCATTTAAAGTTTTCTTAACCGCATTATAACAGAGGATACATTTCGCATGATCATGACCTTCTTTTTTCTTCCAACTTATCACGATCTCATCACCAACATATTGGTAGATTTCACCATTCGTGTCAAGAATGGGCGTGGTTACTGTTTTAAAAGTGTCATTTAAGAAGTTGAAATACTGCTCCTCACCGAGTTCCTCCGCGATGGTGGTAGCGGATTTGAGGTCCATGAACATGAATATTCGCTCTTCTCGCTGAGGATGGAAATATCTACCTCTTAGAAAAGCCTGAAATATCCCAGGACCAAATTTATCCCTGATCAATAGCACTAACATGGTCGCGAGCATAATAACCAACCAGTAGACTATATTGGGAAGTGCTGTAGGATTGATAAGAATCAAGCCCGTAGCTTTGAAGGTCTCACTGGAGGGTAGTGGTCCTTGACCAATTTGGGAAAATAGCCAAACTGTGACAAAGGTCAAGGTCACATAAATAACTACATAAGAAAAAACAATGTAAATGATAGCATTAAAAAATGCTTTGTTTCTGAGCCAATTTTCCCAGATAGATACAAGGAGGGTACCTCCAACTAGACCTCCTGCTATTGCCGAAAAAATCACTCCCTTAAGATAATCCCACGGGTTGTAGGATTGATCAATGCAACCTTCATTTATTAGCAAACTATAGTTATCTAAGTATTGGTGAAATGCTATGATCAGCCACGCGAAAGTGATCCAAAAGACCATTGTGATCTTACTTTTGAATGAGGTTGAAATGGTGATGCTTTTCATAGTACTGGGCTTTAGGGAGCTTAGTAAAAATACTGAAAGAACAATCAATGTCACACTGAGGCACTCGAAGTGTGACAGATAAAAAAGCTGTCACATCACCTAAATAAAGCTTACCAAAAAAAGCTGTCTTCTCGACTTTGGAGAGAACTATTCAAAAATGGTGCGAGGCTCTTTCAAGCAAAGGAGGTATCTAACTCCTGAATAGTCATCTCCCTATGGTCGATGTAACGGCTTTTTTAGGTAGGCTTGTCCGGAGGTTTCCTTTTCACTTCCACTTTCCCTTTAACATGGCCAGTTTGGCCTGAAGATCTCCATCAGGGACTTTGTCAGTCTGTGACTGCCGTTTTGGTTTGTTTTCAACCTTCTTTTTCGGTGGAGGTGAGTCACTCTTCATAGAAAGTGAGATGCGCTTCCTCGGGATGTCCACCTCGAGAACTTTGACGGATACTTTTTGACCAAGTTTTACAACCTGGGCCGGATCCGATACATAGGAATCAGACAGGTGGCTGATATGAACCAATCCATCCTGATGTACTCCTATGTCTACAAAAGCACCAAACTTCGTAATGTTTGTTATAATGCCAGGAAGGCGCATTCCTTCTTTCAGATCAGCGATTTCGTTGACACCTTCCTGAAACTGGAATACTTCAAACTGTTCTCTCGGGTCTCGGCCTGGTTTGTCAAGTTCTTCCAATATGTCTTTCAAGGTTGGAAGCCCCACTTCATTAGTGACATACTGGTTGAGATTGACACGTTTCCGAACCTCTGATTTTGTCATGAGATCCTTAATGGAAGAGCCTGTGTCCCTGGCCATTTGAGACACAGTATTATAACGTTCAGGATGAACGGCACTAGCATCAAGTGGGTTCTCCGCATTTTGGATCCGCAAAAATCCTGCAGCCTGCTCAAATGCCTTGTCCCCCAAACGCGGAACTTTTTTCAACGATTCCCTGGATTTAAATGGTCCGTTTTCATTGCGGTATTTTACAATGTTGTCAGCGATCTGGGGACCAAGTCCAGAAACGTAGGTAAGAAGTTGTTTGCTGGCCGTATTCAGTTCGACACCTACCTTATTGACACATGACATAACTACGTCATCCAGGGATTTTTTTAAAGCATTTTGATCTACGTCGTGTTGATATTGACCGACACCAATAGATTTGGCATCAATTTTCACAAGTTCAGCCAGAGGGTCCATCATTCTACGTCCGATTGATATCGATCCCCGTACAGTAACGTCTTCATTAGGGAATTCCTCACGGGCAACGTCCGAAGCAGAATAGATGGATGCCCCACTTTCATTGACCATTGCGATAATTATATTCGAGGGAAGACCCAGATTCTTAACAAATGATTCGGTTTCCCTGCTTGCGGTTCCGTTACCGATCGCAACTGCCTCAATTTTATGTTTGTCAATAAGATGTCTAATAGTAGCTCCGGCAGTTTGAACATCTTTCTGTGGTTCATTGGGGTAAATCGTCTCAAACTCCTGTAGTTTACCTTGTTTATTAAGACAGACCACTTTACAACCTGTTCTAAAACCGGGATCAACTGCCATCACGGTTTTCTGACCCAGAGGTGCTGCCATCAAAAGTTGCTTGAGGTTTTCAGCAAAGACAACAATGGCTTCCTTATCTGCTTTTCGTTTGGTCTCAACACGAACCTCCGTTTCAATACTCACACTCATAAGTCGCTTATAGCAATCCTTTATCGCTATCCTGACTTGCTTGCCGGCGTCATTGTTGGATTTGAGGAATTTTCTCTCAATCACATCAATAGCCTCATCTTCATCCGGAGCAATGGACATGGAAAGAAAACCTTCTTTCTCACCTCGACGAATGGCCAGCAGTCGATGCGAAGGAATTTTGCTTATGGGTTCTTCCCAATCAAAATAGTCTTTGTATTTGACGGCTTCAGTTCGTTTATTTTTAAGGACTTTGGAACTCACCATCCCCTTTCTCATAAAGAGTGTCCTGATCTTCTGGCGGGTCTCAGCATTTTCATTGATGATTTCCGCGATGATATCCCTGGCACCTTGGAGAGCTTCTTCTTCAGATTTAACTTCCTTGACCACGAATTTGGAAGCTTCCGTTTGGACATCAAAATTACCTTGATCGATAATCCTGGTTGCTAGGGGCTCAAGTCCTTTTTCCCGAGCAACACTAGCACGGGTTTTTCTCTTTGGACGATATGGAAGGTATAGGTCTTCCAGGGCAGACAATGTCTCCGCTTCAAGGATTTCCTTTTGTAGCTCCGGAGTAAGCTTCTCCTGTTCTTTTATGGATTTCAGAATGGCCTCCCTTCTTGTGTCTAGATCTCTTAGTTGTTGGATTCGATCCCTGATGGATGCCACTTGCTGATCATCAAGGCTACCTGTGATCTCTTTTCTATATCGGGAAATGAAAGGCACAGTAGATCCTTCTTCCAGGAGATTTATAGTTGCCTTTACCTGATTTGGCTTAATACCAAGTTCATTCGCGATTCTTACCTCGTGACGCATGCTTCATATTTTGGAACATCAAAAATAGGAGAGAGATGGAACATCGTATACGGGTGTGGAAAACTATTGATAGAAAATAAGCATTGTGGATTACTTAGGATTTAAGATCAATGATCAGCCTTACTCCATAAAGGAGACGCTACGATCTATTCCATCTCAAAAAATTATAGGACACCTGGACACCAAAGGAGAAAAATCTGGCATTATGAAGGTAAGTCACGTTCCTGGGGACGTCTGAATTGAATTGATATCTCATCCTGGTTTTTCCGATGCCTGATTGTAGTGGACCTCGTAATGCCGCTGAGATCCCAATAGACCATCTTTCGCTGATATGTGATCTTGTCCGTAGTCCTACTTCAATCAATCCAAGCATGGGAACGGCTGTTTGTTCTGTTGCTGAATAGCTGAAATTGTTACCAAAACCATCGGGCCCACCTCCTGTCTCACTGATGTTGGGATCGGATTTATACCCAAAACCTGGTACGAGGACGTATCCGAAAAGTGGCGACAAGGTCACATTTTTACTCAGGTTGTAGTTGAAATGAACTTTCAGTGGAATTTCGAAAACAAATTTTTCTGTATATCCAAGGCTGTTTAGTGGCCTTTGATAATAGTCAGTTGAGTCAAAGTTCAATTGGACTCCTTGTCGGTAGTTTTGTGCTCGCAATCCAATTGAAAGTGAGATCCTTCCCTTCAATTCCTGTTCTACTTGTATTCCGAGCATAGGATCATTCCACCTGATCGATTGGAATAAAGGATTTGGTGATGCTTTTTGAGTATGTAGACTATTGCCAATATCAATACTTAAGTAAGTCCTTTGTTGACAGATTGCGGTAGATACAGAAAACAGAAATAATGCAAAAAGGGTAGGTAGTCGGAACATAAAAAGAAGGTAAATCAGTTAAGATTTCAGGACTAAAACGCTCTTTGCCATCTAATAGTATTGAGGATCACTGGTCTGATTATTCCTCGGAGGTTTTATTCCTAAATTGAACATTCTGCCACCTGGACACTAAGGACGCAGTTGTCATTGTTCCCATTATATTGACTCCGGTCCGTGGCATATCAAGAAGAGGATCTATACCCACAAGGAGAGCAAAACCTGCTGCAACCTGATTTGGATCCATTCCGGAAGATCCCAGGGCTGCTACCAATGCAAGTATTGAACCCCTTGGGCCGAAAACGGATTTCCCCGCTATGTAAAGTGTAATAAAGAATGCCAGATACCCTTGATCGATAAGGTTGCCGTCTCCAGCTTGCAAAAGAAACATCCCAGCAACTCCAATGAAGAGGGTGCTGCCTGGAAGGTTAAATGGTCCGGTGAATAGAGCGAAAGATGCAATAGGGGTTGGTATCTTCAATTTCTCCAGGTTTTCCAATGCTACCGGCCAGGAGGCATTCACAGAAGAAGTCGAGAAAGCTATTAAGACAGGTTCTTTCAAGGCTTTGATAAATTCTATCAATGGAATCCTGGAATATAGTAGTAGTGTTGGCAGTATTACCAAAATGATAACTGCCAGTCCAATGTAGGTGGCAATTATTAGTTTAACGAAAGTCTCCCCAACCACAAATCCATGTTCACCTACAATAGCGGCAATTGCTCCGGCTACACCAATAGGTGCTGCAAACATTACTATATGTGTTAGTTTGAAGCTCACATCCAACAACGAACGACAAAATGTAAGTACAGGAGTCCCTTTATCTCCTGCAAGGTTGACGGCGATCCCAAAGAGAACTGAAAAGATGACGACCTGGATGATGTTGTTACTCGCCATAGCGGCCAAAGCGCTTTTCGGGACAATTTGTAACCATAAGGGTTCGGGTAACGTCGGTTCAGGATCAATGGTAGTGCCAATGGAAATGCTTTCGCCGGGCTGAAACCAATGACCCAAAAGCAATCCCAGGGCAAGCATAAGAGCTGTAAAAACGAAAGCGAACCCTAGTGTTTGCCAGGCTATTGAGCCAATTCTTTTAATTGGTCCACTTCCAGCCATGGCTACAACCAATGCAGAAAAAACCAGAGGTACCACAATCATGAGCATCAGGTGAATAAATATGGTGGCCAGAGGCCTTAGACTCATTCCAAACTCAGGCCAAAATCCACCAATAACAGCACCTATGATCATTCCGAGGAGGATCCAAAATGTTAGTTTATTCTGTTTAATTAACATGGACCTCCTGTGGGCTTAATGTTACCAGGGACTGCTGTGTCTTTTCTCTTCATCTTAGAGATATAGTTCCCAAATGCTCCGGAATGATGACCTTGGTTTCAGGTGATAATGTTTTGACATCATTCTTGAATGGGATCAGTTTGGAATCAACGGATGCCTGTTGTGAGAATCCATAGGGAAGTCGGAAATTGTCCCAGTGAGTTGGAATTATAATTTTTGGGTAGTTTGTGACCTTCAAAAGTCGTTCGTTGTACTTATATAATCCCAATTGGGACCGATTCACACCTGCCAGTAGTATGTCAGGTTCTATTCCCATCAACTCCCTCTCTATAAAATTCATGGATCCCATTGTCAGTACATTATGATTTTGAAATCTTGCTAAAAACATTAGAGATCCACCTTCGATGAAATCAGATACCTTGAGAGGTGCTTTGGGAACCTCATTGTATGTTCGACTATCGATATAGTGCTTATTGTTTAAAGCAGAATGAATACCTGGAATAACCCGGATGGCAAAGTTCTCAAATTGATAATCTTCTCCACCTTTCACAGGGTATAGCTGATCATTAGGTATACCATAGGCCCTCAAAATATTGCAGGTGGTTTCCGTCCCTATTACTTTGGCACCTGTTTTCTGTGCTATATAGGGGACATCCGCCAAATGATCAAAATGTGAATGGTGAACCAATATGAAGTCGGCATCGGAAACGAGGCTATCTATACCTACCGTGTCAGAGACAAAATAGTCCGACCTTTCAACGGTTTTTCTAGTATCATCAGGACTGATTCCTGGACCGGTTCCTAGTTTTAACCTTGATATGTAGGGGTCGATTAGAACGGAAATCGTACCATCAGTGATCTGCCAACCAGCGGTTCCAAGGTATTTCAATTTGATTTCATCTTCTTGCGCAAACAAGATGAGACTGGTAATCAAAATAAGATTGACTGACAGAAGATATTTTTTGATGTGGTTCATGTTTTCATTTCTTTTTTCTTGCCATGTAGTAGCGATTCATTTGGTCGGAGTTGGCTTCAATTATATCAGGAAAACCATCATTGTTCAAATCTGATGCAATTATGTCATAGGTACGAGAAGGTTTATCAGATAAAGGCCTTCTTACCCACTTCATTCCACCTTTTCGGTTGAGGAAAACTACGTTGGGATTCCTGTTGTTTCCGGTAATAATATCGAGTTCATTGTCATTGTCCAGGTCCATCACGGCGACTGAATAGGTATCTTCCGTTTTACTATCAAGGAGTAAGGAACTGGTGAAGGGTTTTTCCGAACCTCCAAAGTAGATCACATTTTCACTACCGATATTAGCTGTAACAATGTCGAGGAAACCGTCCCCATTCAGATCCCCAACACCTACTGACCGAGTATCGTCATTACCGCTTCCAAAGGGAATATTTTCCGTGAACTCCAGGTTACCATCGTTTAGATATACATAATTGGTTTGCCCGTCCCTATTGGCCAGAATCAAGTCAAGATCACCATCATTATCCATGTCAGCTACTTCGACATCAATGGTTGAATCATCCTGAGATCCAAATGACCTATTCTCGGAAAAGATTCCCTTCCCATCATTAAGACAGATCTCATTTGCTCGACCTCTGTTTGTGATCAGTATATCCACAGATCCGTCCTGATTGATGTCAACCAAGGTGATATTTCGAGTAGGAGCGTATTCCTGACCAAAAGGTGCTCCCTGGGAGAAGGTTCCCTGACCATCATTTATGTAAGTGCTATTCGGAGCCATATCATTGCCAACTGCAACATCAAGGTCACCATCTCCGTCGAGGTCAGCTAATTCGGCAGCGTAGGATGTGGATCGTTGGTTACCTAAATTTCTTTCGATAGTGAAGATCCCACGACCATTGTTTATGAAGACCCGGTTTTGCCCCGGCCAATGCCTTCCATTGGCTAGAATAATATCCTGATCACCATCGTTATCTATATCACCCGTTGCGACAGAGGCTGTTCGTTCGTTATAAGTGCCCAGAATTAATCTTCCACTTCCAATCCATTCAATACTCTGGGTTATTCCATCATGACAGATTAAGAGTAGGACAAGAACAAATGATTTCATATGATTACTGATCATATTCTGAAATTAATCAAAATGCTAACAATCAGTGCCTTCCTATTTTATGTATGGTACAGGACTGGGTCTAATTTTATGTTTGGCTTTCAGGATCAAACCGTCTATTTGCCTCCTCCAGAATCTCTACTGTGGCAGTAGCACCCACTCTGGTAACTCCCAGTTGTTTTACTGCCAACAGATCATCCAACGTCCGTATCCCGCCTGCAGCTTTGATTTGAACTTCAGGTTTGGAGTATTTTCTCATCAACTTAAGATCCTCATGGGTTGCTCCCTTATACGAATATTTTCCATCCTCACCTTTGACGAATCCGTAGCCTGTTGAAGTTTTCACAAAATCAACACCAACCTCGGAGCAGATCTCACAGAGTCGGATCTTGATGGTGTCACCTGGTAGGTAATCGTTTTCGAAAATAACTTTGAGAACCGCTCCGTGGTGATGTGTAGTTTTGCAAACTTCCGAGATCTCTTTTTCAAGATATTCCCAGTCGCCTTGCAGCGCCTTACCAATGTTGATCACCAGATCAATTTCCTTTGCACCGTCAATGCATGCTTGGTTTGTTTCAGAAACCTTTGTGGAAACTGTCGAATTACCATGGGGAAATCCCACTACTGTGCCCACCAGAACGTCAGAACCAGCCAATGCCTCCACAGCCATTTTGACGGCATAAGGCTTTATGCAGACGGAGGCCACATTGAACCTTTTGGCGATACCACAACCTTCGAGAAGCTCCCCATCGGTCATGGTGGGGTGAAGGAGAGAGTGGTCAATCATTTTTGCAAGTTCTGACGGTTTACTCACGGGTGAATATGGTATTGGATCTGCAAAATCTGTTGAAATGAATTATCCTTTGACTTCAGGTCCTATTATATTCGATATTCGTGCTTTACCCAGTCTACTTCCATGACCCACTCACCGGTCATCGGAGAGTCCGTGATCTTCGCGAAATTTAGAATAGCAAACATGGGCTCAGGATATTTGTCACCTTCACCCTCATTACGGTAGACTTCTTCGCCATCAAGTCTGTAAACCAGGTCACTTCCTTCCCATTCGACACTGTATTCATGAAACTCATTAAGTGTAACGGGGAAATTTCTACGTTGACTTTCCCAGTCTCCTTTGTCACATTCACCCAGACTGACAATGGCTCCTGTCGTGAACTCATCTTTCATGTGATCACCGTGATGTTCAAAGATGTCGATCTCTCCGGATCCGGTCAATGGCCAGCAAATATTCTCATCATCTTCCTGGACAGGAGGTTCATTGTTTTGTGCGCCTAACAACCACCACGCGGGGAACATGCTTGCCTCGCCATTGCTCGAAAGCTTGAGTCGGGCCGTCCACCTGCCTTTCACAAATTCCTTGCGATTCTTGGAGCAAATACGACCAGCAACATATTCAGTATCAGGGTGTTGATTGCCATGTTTATCAAAATTGTCACAAGGTCGCTTTTCACCAATGTTGACCACTTTGATCTTTAATGTGCCATCACTTACTTCCCTGGTCCCAAATTCACCGTCGGGTACGTAACAATGATTTTCATTGTTAACCCAGATCCGTTGATCCTGCCAGTTGTCCGAATTGAAAGTCTCGAAATCATCGAAAAAATCTACCTCCCAATCTTTTATCTCTTCAGAGGTTGTTTTGCTTCCACTTGTGCATCCCATGGTCAATACAATTAGAGTAATTATCAGAACAGTTGAAATGTGCTTCATAAGTAGTTTTTTAAATTTTTATTTCAAGATCAATTAAGGTGGCCGTGTTATTGCTAAACTAGCCATTCATCTATTGAATAGAGCTATTGTCCATTAAAATTCTTGAAATAAGAGGTAGGATGAAATTGGGATTTTCTAACAATAAGAATCAAAGTGCAATTTCACATTCCACTGCTAACTGATCAGAGCTCGCAAAACATCAATGGCATAAGACTATCTTGATGAGAGTAGTTTGTTTAGTGAACTTATTGTTGCCAGGTGATGATCGTCATGTTCAGCAACAAAAAGGAAGAGGTCAATAATTCGCATGGGCGTTTTTAGCCTTGGGTGAAGAGCGGATTTACGGATGTCGTTTGTAGATAGTGAACTTAAGCTTGTCAGGGTCTCTGATCGAACTTTTAGGAAACTTTCAAGTAAGTCATCGATGTCCTTTTCATTGTGGTTTGCAAGATCCGTTTTTTTATTTTCCAGATCCGCAGGAGTTAATACTTCTTTATCATTCATAATATCCCTCAGTCTCCCTTGCCATAATGGTTCAAGATCAATTAGATGACCTAGATTTTCCTGGATTGACCATTTTCCATCCGGTTTTAGAGTTAAGTGAACTGCCGAAATGTTGTCTAGCTTATGCCTCAATAGTATTGGTGTGCCCTTAAGTCTTTCAATGATTGAAGGAAAGTTGTTCTCATTCGAACTGAAATCGAATTTTCTATCAAACCATCTTGTTCGTTCCATTTTAGGATCTATTTTGAGTTACTCAATTTTGTTTTCTATCGCAAGTGAATGAAGCACTTCCACCATTCGATCCAGAGCCTTCGCCCATCCCTTTTCGTCCCGGGCATAACAGACCCGAAAGTGTCCTTGCTCCTGATTCCCAAACTGGTATCCTGGACTAACGAGGACGGCAGCATCTTTAAGAAGCCTTTCTGCGACATTATAGTCACTCAATCCCAGGGCAGAGACATCCGGCCAGGCATAGGCTGTACCCTGTTGTGGTTCAATCTTAAGCCATGGCAATCTTCTCAATGATTCTATCGTCATATCACGTAACTCGGTAAAAGTGGGTATCAGTGAATTGATCCATTCCTGATCCTCCGCTAACCAGTGGGAGAGGAGATGTTGAGCATAAGCTGGTGCACGGAGCGAAACAATGGAAAGAACGTTTTCCAGTCGGGGTATCAAATGGGATGGAGCTACAACGACCCCCAATCTGTATCCGCTTAAGGATTCCGTTTTACTTGGACCAAGTAGAGTGATCACCCTGTCTTTCATTTCTGGTATTGATGCCAAGTGCGTGTATGGGTGTTTGTGGTGAAGAAGCCTGGAATACAAGGAATCCATTACAACGGTGATGTTATGCTCCTCAGCCAGGTTTGCAATGATCTTAAGTTGATCCTGGTCATATACAAACCCTGTTGGGTTGTTGGGGTTTGACAGGATCAGAACTTTGACGTTCTTTTCAGATAACTCCTTTTCCAGAATATTCAAATCAGGAGTGGGATTTGTGCTGCTTTCATTTAAGGGCACATATCCGATATCTGCTCCGAGAAATTGAAGGATCCTGGCATTGAAAAGATAATCAGGACTCATAAGTGCTACTCGGTCCTTCTGTTCGACGATTGAAGAAAGTGCCGTGAAAAGACCCGCCTGTGTGCCAGGTACCAGTAGCAGATTTGAGGGTGATATTTCAATACCCATAAAGTTTGAAATTGACTCGCTTAGCTTTTCTAAAACGTCCTGGTTACCGCGATAGGGCGTATAAGCGAGGGTGCCATCTTTGGTGGCGGCATTCAATGCGTCCCGAGCCCAGGATGGGGGAGGAAATCTGACGGTATCAAAATGAGTTGTATCGAGATAATTGTCTGGTGCTGATCTAAGGAGTTCAAGATCTGCCTGGCGGGCACTTTGTTTTCCCGACCTACCTGGGAGTTCGAGTTGAACGATCCGATTTGGAATGTTGGAATCCATCATATTAATTTAATAGACCCCTTTAAGTTAGTGTTACAAATTATTTTGTGACATGTGATAACGTATAAATCATCTATGAACTAGTTATTATCATTCATTCTTTCAGCTTGCATTCTAAGCTCAGATAAGCTGGATACTCCATATTCTTTTCTTGTCTTATCATCTATTTTGGTAGTATCTATATCATATAACACCCATTTCCCTTCTTCGTTTTTGGTGAATTGTATGCCAAAAACCTGAGGTTCTCCACGTCTTTGTAAATCCCTGTCTATTGCAGCAGCTAAAAGCCATTTATTGATGGTTGAATCCAATTCAATTGCCTTTTGCATCATCTCCACTGCCATTCTGGAGGCAATTGTATCATATCCATGTTGAAATATCGTTGCTGCATGGTAATAGTCATTTGGGGTTTGAAGTTGTTGATTTTCAACGATTTCGAATGTGCGATTGAGACGAACACTATCCCTTACTAAAACGACTTCCCAATTTATTTCACCACTTTCCGGAGTTCGGTCTTTCTGATCTTCCTTAAATAAGATTCTTAGTTCTTTATTGTCCGCTTTAATATCGGATCCCTCGGAGGAATTGACTCTAGGGGGTTGATTTGGATTGTTACATGATACGGCAAAGGTTAGGATCATGATAAGTAGCAGGATTTTCATAGTTTACATTGATGTTTTGAGGGTTCTTTCGATTCGACTTTCTCGCACTTCGATTTAGTCTTCCATTCTCTCACAATAGCTAGTAAACAACACCGAGAGTTGCGACCCTACCTGCATCAAACAAAAGAGTTTTGACATACATATCCATGTTTTGATCGAAGCGAAATCCCGCAGCAATCAAGATTTGTGTTCATGATGGTTTTTTGAATTGAATTTTCTCAGTCGTTTTTCTGCCATTTTACAGTACTCCTTCGAAACCTCTATGCCAATCCAATCTCTTTCTAATTGTTTAGCAGCTAGTGCGGTTGTACCTGAGCCCATAAATGGATCAAGTACCACACCTCCCTTTGTGGCAGAAATACAGCGATAAGGTAATTCAATGGGAAATGGAGCCGGATGAACACTATCCCGTTCCTGAGCGATTTCCCATATGTCAGTCATTTTGTTGGCCTTTGTAGCAAGTTTGAATTTTGGCTTTGCAATCATGTAGATCACCTCGTAAGTTGGTAAGAAATAACCCTGATTAAAGTTTATTCCACCTTTTCGTTTCCAAATGACGATCTGCCTGACGGGAAACCCATCCACAATTTCATGTCTGTCCTGAAGTAGACCACCCTGTACCCTCCATTTATGATTGTAAAAGATTACACCGTCTTCAGTTAACAGGTCCATCATTGCCTCAAGACATCTTCTTTGCCATATTACATATTGATCATATGGCATATCATCGGAGTGGCTCTGATAGCCATTGATCAACTCGGCGTTACTCCATTTTCCTCCTCTTCCATCTTTCATTCCGTTCCCAGTCGAATTTTTTAAGTTATATGGTGGTGAGGTTACAACCACACTTACGGAGCCTTTTGGCAAGCTTTTCATAATTTCCAGTGAATCACCACACAAAATTCGATTCAAATAATTGCTCATAAGCTTTTGAGTTACCACGAATCAATCTTCCGTTGGATAATATGACTCATGAACAAGCACAGCTTTCCAGTTTCCATCTATTTTTCGATAAATGGCTGTCCATATACCTATAGATTTTGATTCATTATCGTTCAGATCCGTAATGGATTGTTTGAATCTTACGATATGAGTAGCAGAAGTAGGTGATAAAATCATTACATCTTCTGATGATACATCTAAGTCTAAGTTCTTCCTGTATTCCAATGATTGGATGAGACGATTTTCTATTTGATCATATCCTTCAATTTGCCTTCCATTGATCACAAATAATGCAGAATCCGATTGCCAATATTGATCCATAAGCGTGTCGACATTCCCTTCATTCAACGCCCAGGTAATTGATTTTCCTTTTATTAGGATTTCCGCTCGAATATTATCATTTGCTTCAAAAGGTTCATTGCAGTAGCTAAGTGCTAAGATCAACCAAACAAATGGAAAAATTCTTTTCATAGCTTATGGCATTTATTGTGTTTTATATTCATTAAGAATTAGATACTGGTTAGTCAGTTTTTTCTGTTTCCAATGCTTTCCACCACATTTCATTGCGCACTGTATCACTCAAACTGATCGTCTGCCCCAGTTTTGGTGTGACCAATAAAACATTTTTCTCTTCAGCATATCTCACAGCGAGATTTATGGGTTCAAACCAATCATGGTAAGATAAAACGAAAGTACCCCAGTGAATTGGGAACATTATCACAGTATTGAGGTCTTTTGCAGCTTCAATAGAATTTTCCGTGTACATGTGAATATCCCGCCATCCTGGATCTTCCCCGTAATCCCCTATTTTAATAAAGCTTACATCGATCTGACCAAATTTTTCACTAATTTCTTTGAAGTGAGGGCCGTAACCCGAATCACCGCTATGAAAAACTTTATGATCTCTGCTTTCAATTACCCAGGAAGCCCACAGTGTCGAGTTATCCATCCACTTACTACGTCCCGAATAATGCCTGGCAGGTGTGCAATGGATTGTGAAATCATCAATAGCCACACTTTCCCACCAATCCATTTCATTTATTTGTTTTGCTGGAATTCCCCATCTCATTAGATGGGCTTTGATCCCAATACCCACAAAAAATTGTGCTCCACCTTGCGCCAACCTGACCACTGTATTCATGTCCAAATGGTCAAAATGATCATGAGAAATAGTGACAAAATCTATGGCTGGAAGTTCATCAAGATTAATGGCAGGTGGATTGTACCGCTCTGGAGCAACCCACTTCAATGGGAAAGCATGAGATGACAGCATTGGGTCTGTCATAATGCGTTTGCCGTCCATTTCAATGTAAACGGTTGCATGACCGATCCAGGTAGCCTTCACACCCATGCCCACTGTATCACTAAGAACTGGATCTTCGGCAGGAAAGGACCTTGGTGGAATCCTGATCTGATCACCCATCTGCTCTTTAATGGAGGTCATAAAGTTGTTTGGAATAGCTTTTGGGTCATTGTAAAAATTTCCTTCTTCATATTGGAGAGATAGTTCAGCTTTTTTCAGGCTTACTTCATCCATTTCCCCTCCAAATTCCGGATTTTGCCATACAATCCAGATGGCCGCAAATAATAAAACAAACAGTGTCAATAGAGAAAGAAATAGTATTTTAAGAATTTTGATTAATCTTTTCATCATCGATAGAAATGGACGTGAATCTGAGACTCCAAATCCAAATAATAAGTAAAACATTTTTACAACTGCCAAAGGATGTGACTACTAACGGGCAGATCCATCCAAGGGCTTTTGTAGTACCTAAGGTAACGATCCTGCTTCAGCCAGCAAAGCTCTATCATCAAAGGCATTGTTGACGGAGGTGGAACCTACAAACGGTCTAAACATAGTAGTGGAGTTGGTACATGTCATTCAGGACCTTTTCTGTACTATCGACTGATTTGAATGTTTTGATAGATTTTTTCGATTAGTTCGGGCTAATTTTTGAGTAGGTTCGACGCAGTTATTACTTTGCGTTTTTTTTCGTTCAAACCACTTGAAGTAATCCAATTTAAGAAAGTAGTAACTGCGAAACAGAAAAGAATGAAGAAGGTATTGTGTTGTTTGTTTTTTTGTCCAATTCTTCTCTCAGCTCAATTAAACGAAAGTGATACACTAAAAGTCAAGGCAAGCTTGTCCTTGACAGGAATTTGGCAGGGAGGAAATGTACAAACCTCAATTTTTAGGGGAAAAACTGACATAAGTATTAGGCCCTGGGAAAAATGGGTATTCAAAACTCAAAATTCATATGTGTATCA
The DNA here is from genome assembly GCA_965242805.1 of Cyclobacteriaceae bacterium. Classification (GTDB taxonomy): domain Bacteria; phylum Bacteroidota; class Bacteroidia; order Cytophagales; family Cyclobacteriaceae; genus JANQEU01. Next base: position 91,785 of record CBDETD010000002.1, read on the forward strand.
AGAGTTTGGAAAGCAAAAGGCCGACGAGGATATTTTGAGTCTCAACTTCTTGTATTTTAATCAGGAAAAGAAAATATACCCATTGGTACTTGGCTTTGTAAGTACCAATTTTCGAAGGGAAATCGATTTGCGTTATCTATTTGGTGGTGGTGTGACCTTTCAAATTTTCACCAAAGAAAAGAACTGGCTCAAGTTTTCGCTCTCGTGTGAATATGAACACACGGATTTTACCATGGATAACTTCAACCGATCGGAGTATGATGGAAACCGATCCATCGATACCTTTCGAGGTACCATTTGGGTGAATGGTAAATATCACTTATTTAAGAACAAGGTAATACTGGGACATGAAAGTTATTTTCAGCCCTCTCTTGAGAAAAGCAATAACTATCGTTGGAGAGCCGATGTGAGTTTAGAACTACCGATCTGGAAGTTTTTAAGCTTCAAAATAAACTATCTGGATACATTCGAAAGCGTCGTTATTGAAAACCAAAAACAAGAAGATAACATTTTGACTTTTGGATTAACATTGAAAAGTTATTGAGACAGGGGTCGAAGTTAATCTTACTACTCTTCTGATTGGATGAATGACTGAAATCCCCCGTAAACCATTCGTTTGGCATCAAAGATCATCCTTGATGCATCCGTCAAGGGATCAATTAAATCGGTCATTCTGGGGTCACTCGCGACCTTCTCATTTGCAAGGTCGCGCATCTCACGCGAATGGAATATAACCCAGCCAAATACGATTGTTTCATCCTCTTTTGCGCCTAAAAATTCAGGAAAGGAACGGGTGCCTTCTAATTTCAGATCCTCACCTATATACTCATAATATGCAAGTGCACCATGTTCCTTCCAGATCTCTGCAACTTTTTCAGCTACATCTCTATACTTATTTAGATGATCTGTTGGAATGGGGAGTACGAATCCGTCAATGTAGTTTGCCATGTTTAATCTTTCATTTATTGTGAATATATTTTCTCACCCTCAGATATTGTTTCAGACAAGGTACGATCCACTTTTCATTATTTTACCTTCTGACTTATTGCATGGAGTTTAAATCCATCAAGGATTTTCAAGCCATCTCAAAGCTTCTTCATGGCTATCAAATAACTTATAATCATAATCTTTTAAATCCGCAGTCATTAGCTGATAGAGATGATTTACAACGCGATTTTCGGTATTCCCTGGTAAACAAGCTATCCTCAACGGGGGATTAGGATCCGTTTCACTTGGAATCAAATCAATCATTTCACCAACCTCCATGGCTAAAGTATTGCTGCCAAAATTGAATCGGGAGCTTCTATAATCAATTAGAATATTGACTTCTGTCAATTCGTGATACTCTGCACTTAATTCTTCTTTTAGCTTCTGCAGTTGCTCAAGTTCAAATGTGCCTGAATGTGTAATAATGATGACATTAGTCTCGCTGTTGTAAGAGAATTCAAACATGGATCAATATCATTGAAATTGGATGGTCCTGTATTTTTGCCATTCTAAATTTACATTAAACTCGTTTGAAAATTTTGATAGTTCATCCTGAACGGTGTCGAAAGAGAGAATGACGATTACGTGATCATGGAAGGTATACAAAAAAGACAGACTCATACTATTTGAATTTGAGTTTAGCCATTAGTATTTGTTATCTTTTGTTTTTCTTGCGTTAGAATGATCGCCGGCCCCTCATGTTAAGAAATTGTATTTTATTTTTATTGGGGTTTTTAATTTGGAAAAACACTTGTAGCCAGGTAGTTAATCAAAGGTTTAATTCTTACACGGTTGATGATGGCTTATCCCAAAATTCTGTCAATGCCATCGTACAGGATCAAACCGGTTTCTTATGGGTGGCCACCCTGGACGGACTAAACCGCTTTGATGGGAAGAATTTTAGGGTTTTCGGGTATGATCCGGACAATCCTAATTCTTTGCCTAGCACCGCAGTAACTTCACTGATGTATGACAGTAACCAACTGCTCTGGATTGGGACCCGCCAGGGGATTGTATTGTATGAAGCCAGTTCAGAGAAATTTACCCAAGTAAAGGGATTGGAACATCTTGAATTGATTGCTGATATCATGGAAGATCAGTCAGGGATTATTTGGGTCCTTTCGGATAAAGGAGTTTATTTTCAGTCACCTGACGCCGATTTCAAATTATTGAGGATCCCGGAGGAAGTGCTGGAGAGTTCTCAATATGGGCAAAGGGTTACCCATAAGGATCTACAAACAAATATTTCCACATCCAAACTTCAGTTAAGGTCAATAACGGAGGCTGGGGATGGATCGATCTGGATTGGTACCCAAACCAAAGGGGTTATCTGCTATGATCATAAGGATAATGAATTCAGAAGATTTTTTCAGACGGAAGATCCTGGTAAGTCGTTACCTGATGATTTTGTCTTTGACCTTGCTTCCCATCAGAACTTTCTTTGGATAGCGACAGGTGAGGGACTGGTGACCTACGACATTCAAGGGGATGAATTGATGCGGCCTGGAGAAATTCGTTATGACTCTGTCCGTTACACCAAAGGCGCCCGAGCGGTGCACATTTCCGCTGATGGGACCGTTTGGTTTGCCTACGATGGAAACGGTCTTAGTAGGTATCAGCATGAAACAAACCAACTGGTCAATTTTAAGCATTCGGATTCAGATCCATTTAGTATCAGCAGTGATGATATTAGGGTGATATTCGAAGATAGGGCGGGGGTGATCTGGATCGGGACAAATAATGGTGGGCTCAACCGCTATAATCCCAACGACAATTTTTTCGAAACCTATAAAAAAGATGCCAATGCAGCGCATAATCTTAGTAGTTACTCCATGCGCAAGATCATTGCCGATCGACATGGGTTCATCTGGGCAGCCACCCGAGTTGCTGGATTGAACCGGATCAATCCTGTTACCCGTGAGGTAATAAGTTTCCTTAATGATCCGGAAGATCCTAATTCTCTCGGTTATAATAGGGTCAATCAGGTTTTGGAGGATCAGGATGGTAATTTCTGGTTGGGATTAGTATATCATGGACTGGATAAGCTGGAGGTTGACTACAATGAAGATTATTCAATTGTCAATTACCGTTTCATACACTTTGATCCAGTTGATCAGGAGCCAAATTCTCTAGCAGGTGGTGGTGTTCTGGATCTCCTTCAGCAGAATGACACAACAATCTGGGTGGCATGTTTTGGGGGATTAAGTAGACTAAACCCAAAAAATAATCGAATTGAAACCTTTCGATTCACACCTATCGAGAGTGAGATCATCAGTAATGAAAACGCGCATAGGGCATTAAGCCTGGATGATCATGGTACACTTTGGATCGGAACCCGGGGCGCCGGCCTGCTGGCATTTGATACAAAGACTGAGAAGTTTATAGGTCAGTGGGTACATAATGGCAGTGATAAAAATAGCCTTTCTGGTGATGTCATCAATTGTTTACTATTCGATCTGGATAGTCAATCTCTTTGGATAGGTACCGGTGGTTTTGGCCTTAATCAATATGAGTTAGAATCTGGTACTTTCAAGCGGTTTACCGAGAAAGATGGTCTATCCAATAATTTTATCTATGGAATATTGAAAGATGACCAGGATTATCTCTGGATCAGTACCAACAAAGGGATCAATCGATTTAACCCTCCAGAGCTTCGATCCAGGGTCTTTCGCCAAGCAGACGGGCTTCAGAGTGATGAGTTCAATTTTGCTTCTTACTCAAAGTCTTCTGATGGCAAGATGTATTTTGGTGGGGTTAAGGGTTTTAATGTTTTCCAACCGGAAAAACTAAACATAGGACTGGAAGTACCACAGGTTGTAATTACCGACTTTAGTTTATTTAACGAACCAACCCGAAACTATGATGACAATAATTCACCTCTGGATCAATCAATAACTTTCACTAAAAGTATTCATCTTGGCTATCAGGATTACGTATTGTCATTTGACTTTATTGCCCTGAATTATGAAAATCCGGAATTGCACCATTATGCTTACAAACTAGAGAATTTTAACTCTGACTGGGTAGACCTAGGAAATACGACCCGGGTTACATTCACAAATCTTGATGCAGGCAGTTACACCTTTATGGTCAGAGCAGCCAATAGGGAAGGGTTCTGGGGTGAAGATCATGCGGCAATAGAGATCATCATTCATCCACCGTGGTGGGAAACCTGGATATTCAGAATTGCCCTTCTGATTATATTTATATTGGCTGTATTTCTCCTTTATCAGATCAGGACCCGCAACATAAAAGCGCGGAATAAATTGTTGAAAAAGGAAGTGGAAGAACGTACAAGGGAATTGAAAAAGAGCAATGAAGAGCTCCAAAGCCAAAAAGAGGAACTACAGCAAACTAACGCAACCCTGCATTTAACCCAGGCTCAACTCCTGCAATCTGAGAAAATGGCCTCAATAGGATCGCTTTCTGCAGGTATCGGTCATGAGATCAATAATCCACTTAATTACATAAAGGGAGGAGTAAATGGCATCTCGCAGTATTTGGAGAAAGAAGGAAAAACAAAAGAAAGCGAACAAGTTAAGAGATTCATTGAAATCGTGAATGAAGGAGTATCCAGAGCTTCAACTATAGTCAAAAACCTAAGCAAATTCAGTAAACCTGAGGATAACAAGAGCCTGGTACCATGTGAAATTCAAGAAATGATCGAACAGGCACTGATTTTACTTTACAACCAAACCAAAAATAGAATTAAGATCATTAAACATTTTGATGGTACTAAACACTTAGTAGCTGGAAACCTGAACCGTCTCCAACAGGTATTTATGAGTATTCTGTTGAATGCGATACAATCAATCCCTGAAGAAGGTGAGATTGAAATCACTCTACATCAAAGTACGACATTCATTGTTACAACTATCAGGGACTCCGGAGTTGGAATTCCTGAAAAAAACCTAAAAAAGGTGATGGATCCTTTCTTCACAACAAAATCCCCAAAGGAATCGACAGGGCTGGGACTTGCATTAGCTTATAAAATAGTCAATGAGCATAAAGGTACTATCCAGCTGGAATCCGAAGTTAATAAAGGAACTTCCGTGAGGATAAGCTTACCAATGTACGAGTGAGCCAGTAGAACAAACCAGTTCTAAATGTATTACATTCCTAGCATTGGTTGAGATGGCGATAACATGTGAATTGCGTTAATAACCAGCCACTAATCAGAAAAGTAGCTCCATGATCAATTCATCATAATATGTCCCTTGGTGGTGGAGTTCTTTCCTAAGGGTGCCTACAACACTGAACCCGATCTTTTTGTATAATGCTATTGCCGCCCCATGTTCAATGTTTACGGTTAGCTTTATCTTACTTATTTGACCAGGTTCTTTTAGCCTTGAGACAGCTTTTTCAATCAGCTGAATTCCAATACCTCTACCTTGATGCGATTTTTTCACATATAAACCAAAAATATTGGCAATGTGCTTTGTTTTTTGATTGGTCTGACAAATAAGTACCACCATCCCAACCGGGATATTGTTATCCATTGCAAAAATGGCGTTACAGATCCGGTCTCTCCATTCCTTTTCCGAAAGAAGTTTTTCCCCTTCATAAGAACTGCTAAAGGCAAGGGGTTCTTCTTTCAGTGCTTCCAATCGAAGGTCCCGACACTCCTTCCATCTTGATTCTGGTAAACGCTCAATTTTAATCACCGAATTATTCATTTGGATCTTTACACTCCAAAGTAACTAGATACTTTTTAAACTGTCTTTTTGTTGATTATTCCATCTGGCATTCTTGATTTCTATCGAATCCATTAATTTCGAAATCCATGCCAGAAAATAACTTCTTTGAGGAGCTCAAACGAAGGAAGCTACACAAAGTAGCCATTTCTTATACAGTTGTTGCCTGGCTCCAAATACAGGTTGGGGATATTTTGTTTCCTGCTTTCGGTATTCCTGACGAATGGATGAAGGTATTGGTAATAATCCTGGTGATGTGTTTTCCCGGAATGCTGATCCTGGCCTGGTTCTATGATATTGGGCCTGAGGGGATTAGCAGAATTGTTCCAGCAGTGACCAAGGAGTCGAAAAAGCCTGAAAGGACAAGCAGGCCACTAACAAGCAACTACTTTATTGCGTCTGTATTATTGCTACTGTTACTCCAGTACCTGTACTTCAATTTCGTCAAGGAAGAACCATCCATCAATACCGAACTATCGGCCGACGTACGATTAAGTAAGATTGCCGTTATTCCATTCGAGGATCTTTCGGATTCTGCTAGTACAAATAACCTGGGAGAGATCGCAGCAAATGTCATAAGTCTGGGTTTTACTGAATTTGATCAGGTTCCAATTGTGTCGCCATTTACAGTGGAAAGCAATATGATGTCCCTGGGCATTTTGCCAAAAGATTTCCAGGGGCGAGATTCTTTTTACGAACTCACCGGAGCAAAAAATATAATAACAGGTAGCTACAAAGAAGACATGGGAGATGTAGTCTTTGAACTCAACATTCAGGACACCTCGACGGAAGAAATAAAGTTCATTTTTCCACCCATCTCCGGGTCGATGGAGAAGGTAGATTCTCTACTATTAATGTTGAGGGAAAAAGTACTGGGATATTGGGTAACGGATGAGGAAATCAGAGATAAGCTTTCCGGCGTACCCAGGTATTCAGTACATGAAAAATACCTCAGCATGCTTGAGGATAGAGGGGATTATATGAAGTCCCTGGATGAAATCCTGGAGATTGATTCGATGTTTCACCTTGCACGAATTCATGTGTTAAATCTAACCAGGTGGTATGCTGATACAGCAAAAATTGTACACTTTGATTTCCTTGACCGGTTTCGGGATCAAATGACCAGCTACGAGGGATTGTGGTATGATTATGTGAGATACCTATATCGCGGGGATGTGACAAGAGCGTATAACTCAATAAGCGAACTACGTGAAAAGTTTCCAGGGGATCAATGGATCAATCATGATGCGGCCAGCGTTGCATATAATGAACTAGGTAACTACCAACTGTCAAGTGAGATTTACGAAGAGCTGCCAATTCGAGATTACGATATCAGTGGAGATCTGTATGGATTTTCCTCAAGGCTGAGAAATCAAATTGTGAATTATGCCGTGATGGGTCAGGAAAAAAAACTCAAAACTTTGATGGTTGAAACACCCCGGTCCAGGCTCACCAATCTCCATCGTTCGCTTTATGCAATTATGACTGGGGATAACGATGCCTATGACTACTGGTTGAAGGCCGGCCTGAGCAGAGATGCTACACGGTCCAACAACCTGTTGCGAAGGTTTGCATACGATTATCGATCGATATTTTCAACGAATACCATGAACTCAACCTTGGTCTATGAAACGGCTACATTTTTACGTTCAACGAGGGAATCCAGTATAAACACCAAGACGTTATCAAGAATTCTGGAAGTGCTTGATGGGAGGGAAGTTTCGTTGGACCTGGAGATAAGTCAGGAGACTATTTTCTATTCATACTGGACAGCGATTGGGTTGATTAAGATGGGAGATGTAGAAGGAGTGAGGCAAGTTATTCAGGAACTCGAGAAGTTGGTCCATACAGAGATGTCAGTAACAAAGTCCTACCAGGTTTATCCCTACTATGTTATTGGTTGTATATATGCTCAAATGGGAGAGGACTCCAAGGCCATCAAATATCTAAGAAGGGCGAGAAACGCAGGTTTATTTATAGGACACTATCATTTTAAATATGATAAGCACCTTCAGGGTCTGAAGGGAAACAGGAGGTTTAAGTACTTAAATGAGCCGATTAATCCTTAAGTAACGTACTTCATTAATCGAACTCTTGATGGACCAGCAAGGATTATTGATCAACAATCCTCATTGTCTGAAAGCCAGTGAAAATCCTTCCATATCGGTCCTCCGCTTTTACTTCAATGATGTGTCTTCCTGCGGGCCAGTTGGTCCCCAGGTCAGCTTCCCAAAGGTGACTTGACACCCTTGGTCCTGGCATCCTACCCCCAGGAAAAGCTTGGTCCATTGTCGTGGAGTCTGCTTCCCAGGTTTCCATCATTTTGAGTCTCTTGAAATTTTCCCATCGCCTCGCAATCATAGTATAGTATGGGTCGTATTTTTCTACTTTATTCATGGTTTTCCATTCTGTTAACCCTTTAATCCGATATTCCAGTTCTGATTGCTCACTTCCATTAAAGAAATTGACAGTCAGACGAGTGGTATCGGAAGAACCGGAAACAATGTTTCGGGGAATATGAATATTCATCTGATGGCTGTCAGGACTGCCTGCTACTTTCCAGTCGATGATATAATCCGTGCCGTTGAATGAAATGAAAGAATATCCATTTGGGGTTCCATCTCTCATCATGGTGTGGGGGACATCAGTTTCACCTCTTAGGCCATTCCACCAGCTACCTGAGGTTGTTCCAACATTAAAATGGTGATGGGGAGTCGTCTGCTGCCAATCAGAGGATCCTTCATGAAAGAATTGATTATTATGTACATGCGTATGGGCCGATATAGAAAGCGTATTGGGAAAAGGTCTCAACAGGTCAAACAGCCTTTTCTGGTCACTTTTTCGGAAGGATTCTCCATGCTGAGCCAAAGGAATGTGCATTGCGATAACCACAAGATTTTCCTTGGGTACGGTTTCAAGGTAGTTGGAAACAAACGTAAACTGATCCGGACGAAGCCCACCAACATACTTGCGCGATCCTGCCTCATCATCATGAATGACATCATCCACCACAATGAAATGAACATCACCATAAACAAAGGCATACGTCGCCGGACCAAATACTCTTTCAAATGTCTCATCGGAAAGTATGTCATTGGGAGCCATGTAATTGATATCATGATTGCCCAATACGTTGTACCACGGAATACCGATCAATGAAACTGTCTCATTCAAAGGTGAGAATAGGGTGAGATCATCCCCAACGATATCACCCATCGTAATTCCGAACTCCAGTTCATCCAGCTCGATCAATTCAACGATTACATCCTCGGCAAGGAAATCAACCTGCTCAATATTATAGGGTTGCGGATCACCAAAGACTACCATTTTAAATTGATTGGACCCTACAATTTTGTAGAGAGGGAAATTGACCTGCCTGGGCAGTTCACCCGTAGGATCCACTCCGGGATATGTAAAATTCTTTGGTGAACCCTTGGGTTTGTGTAAGTAGTAAAACTGTGGAAGATTGTCATCATTGAGCGGCGTTATCCAGTCTTTGGGTTTGACAACAAACACAATGGCGTCCTCCGATACCGGGATTTCGAACTCGCCTTTTTCGTTGGTTTGAACAAGTTCCGTTCCATTGGATACAATGACTCCTTCGATGCCTTCTTCGGAATCATCCATGATCCGATTTTTATTTTGATCATGGAATACAAAACCTTTGGCCTGTTGTTCGTTTGTCCGCGCCTTAATGCTGCTGGGAAGATTGGTCTGAGCTTCGACGTGGTTGATGGTTACAAATAGGATGGCCAGGGTAGGGATGATCGTCTTCATATTCATTTGGTTACTTGCAGCCTCAAGTTATGGGTTAAACGTTTGGTTGTGGATCATCGTAGTTTAAATTTTTATTATGCTTTAGTGGATTGTCATTTTGTTCACTGAACACCACAAAAAACGTATGATAATGAGAGGTCAGAATTGGTGATGGAAGCTCAGTTGTAATTGATTTTTACTCCAGTTATCCGTTGTTTGGTTCATCACCCCCAATTGAATTTTAAGTCCTCTTTTAATTATATATCCTAAAGCGGAATAGAATCGATTTCGATCAAAGATCTCCACAATATTACCATTTCCAATATTTTGTTCTCCATTGACAAATAGTTCATTGTATAAGGCCAGGTAAACGGTTTTCTCTTCCATCGCTGCCTTGTTCAATGATATATTCAAGAATAGATTATATCTGAACCGCGTCCTGAAATCCTGATTCTCTACAAAGCGCTGTTCATACCGAAAACGATGATTGGTATAAAATCGATTACCAAACTTAAGGGGGAATAATGCTTCCTGGTAAATTCTACTCTCTGATATGGTTGAATTATCGGATCCATAACTTCCCGTAGTGATGTTTCCGTAACCTAAAGTAAATTTGATATCTGCCGTCTTCGGTTTATACGTTATTCCACCTCGCAACAATAACTGTTCAAGATCACCTATTACATTCCAATTACGGTACTGAATATCTCCCTGAACACCCCACGAACTTTCCTTAAATGTGGTATTGAAGAAATACATGTACCAGGCACCGATTTTATCTTCATTGATTTGGGCATTTATACTGCCAGGAATCAACAGGAAAATGCCAATAATTAGTAATAACCAACAATTCTTTATCTTCATCAACTAAAGTTTTTTGACCATCCTTGTAAATACAGGAGGTAATTTCAAAAAGTTTGGCCAAACGGAAAATATTTCCATACCGAACTTCTTATAACTTTTTATCGCTTTTTCATTCTTGCTTGAAACATCCAACGACAAGGTTCTGGATCCTTTTTTGATAGCTATTTCCTGACTATATTTCATCAACTTCTGTCCGAGTCCTTTACCTCGCATTGACCTGCTAACAGCTATGGTTTGTAGATAATAATCTATTTCATCACGAGGACCAAGAAAACGCGAAAGAACTCTACTTGTAATTGAAAACATCATGATCCTTAGTTTTGCTTCTTTGGATTGGGAAAGGATATTTTTCTTAAATCCTTCTTTTTCGGAATGTGTATAACCCGCAACAGTTCCCACAATATTGCTATTGTGTTCGATCATCGCCACGTTTTCAAACGAATACTCATTGTTGGGTTTAACATAGGCATCTGCTATGATTTCGTATGTTTTGCTACCTAGCATTGATTTAAAGAAACCTTCGGAAGCTTCATTAAGGAATTGGGCAAAAACAAGGCCTTCCTCTAAATCAGGTCTTGCTTTCCTGATCATGATCTTATTGTCCTGAATTCTTCCAGTTGTTATTTCTGAATCATTTGAAGCTAACTTCATTATTTCTTTTTATTGCATCCCACTCTTGTTCTCGAGGTCGATTTGAAAAATTGTTCTCCAATCCGCCTGAGTGGTGACTGGATTGTCTGAGGTCTCCCAGGCCTCATCAACAACTCTAAATGTAGCGTGCATCCCTGCCATGTACAACAAATTGCCTTGTAGACAACCTATGGTGGATGTTGGAGTTAGCCACCTTCTTAAAGGTATTCACCTTGAAATATTATATGAGATTGAGGAGTGTTGGTTGAATCCATTCCATAACTGGCATCCTTAATCCTTATTTTCAGAAGTCGTGATTCACTAATTATTCCAATTACATCATTCGTTTCCACTATAATCAAGGACCTTACTCGTTGTAAAGAATCGGGAAATGAAAACACCTCTTCGTATCGAAAGCTATTTAAATCAATGAATTGTAAATCTTCCGTGAAACTGGCTAATCCGACTCCGGTTGGGTTACCCTGGTAATCCAATGAAGTGAGTAGCCCAAACGAATGACTTCTGAGCGGATTAGTTCCTGTGTTTACGACCCTGAAGTTTCCATGTTCGACTTCGAAAACTTCGTATTCCACAGATCCATCAGGCAGTTCAACTATGACCGAACTAAGCGAAATTTCATCTAATTCAATTATGAGATCATTGTCATCCTTACATGAAATTAAAAGCCCCGCCAAAGACAAAAAGAGTAAATATTTCATAGCCATTGTGTTGACTCTGATGACAATGCTATCGGACGGCCGTCTCAGGCTTTTTCCTTATAGCTATCGGGAATGATAAAGTTAGCAAAGGTCTGATATTGCTCAAAACGTTTCCACCCAAAGTATAGATAAGTCAACACCTCACGAGGTAGTTCTGAACTATATTTCATCGATTCTTTATGGCGGCTGCTTAATACCCATCACAATTTAGCTCAGGCGATTCATTTTTAAATTCAGCCATGACGTATTCAAACCTGAATCTGCCGTCCATTGACGATCCCCATGCAGGGAATCTGGACTGGCCTAGCTGTATGTAAGGACCATAGAAGTGTTGATTGATCTTTCCGTTGTAGATATTTCCCCAACTGTATTGCTGACCCAGATCATCGAGGAGGAACCAGCACAAGAGTTGATCCTCTCCCTGGAACACATTTAGTCGATTGCCGTCTTCTACCAATTCCACTCGCAACGTACTATCTTCCTTTGCCAACCTATGATATATGTAATATGGCGATTGGCTCAAACCCTGTCTCTCCATAGCCAATATGTCCCCTGACATTTCATTGACCTCATCATTATTACGGGTGCATCCTGAATTCTCCTCTATTATTTCGACCGAAAAAGAGGTTTTGGTTCTGGATTCGATTTTTCGAGTTGCTTTCTCCAGATCTCTGGTGATTTTCAGATCCACGACATTTCCATTCTTCAAGAATGCCTTTTCATAAACGGTCAAAGAAGTCATTTCCCAGACTTCCTTTCCTCCGACATTTTCAACGAGTCTGGAGGCGGCATTAACAGCTGCTTCATTCCCGTTGATTGTGAGCAAGTCTACTTCATCGGATTTTGTTTGTGAAAGACAAATGATGACAGAATGAATTAAATAAATGACAAGTAATGATCTTCGCATGTTTTTCCCCAATGATCACATTTATTGATCAGTACTTTCTCCCAGTTCGCAAATAGGGAGATGATTTTATCCAGCTATGTGTTTTTGAATGAATTCTTTAGGAGTTGTGGAGGTATGTTTTTTAAACTCCCTGTAAAAAACCGATGGGCTGCTAAAGCCGGATTCGTAGGCAATTGCTTCTATCTTCAGATTATTATGGTTTGCTATCAGACTTTCTTTAACATGTTCTACCCTATACTGGCTAAGAAGTTCTGGTATCGATTTATGGTAAAATTCATTAATGACTTTGGAAAGGATATATGGTTTCGTTTGAAGCCTGTTTGCCAGACTTTTGGAGTCCAGGTCAGGATATTTATATATTTTTTCGTCTTCAAGAAGAATTTTCAATCGTTGTCTGACCGCCTGTAAACCTGGATTTTGGTGATCATCCAATTTCACTTTGACAAACAAGTTTCTATAGTTTTTAAGCACTTGAATCGTCAGAATGAAAAGTGCCAAAGTTGCCGTGGAAGTTACAACCATGTAGGTGGTGATATCAGGTATAATGAGTTGCAAGAAGAAAGTAATCCATATAAACCCAATGACAAAGTTCAAATTACGCAGAAATTCAAATTGGATTTTTCGGAATGATTTTTTTTGAAGAAAACTAATGGACAGGAGCACATAAATGAACATTTGGACAACCGTCAGATGATACCCAATTCGAAAGATCAATGAACTGTTCAAGATCAGTCCGGTGGCTACTATCAACGGAAATAAAAAATGTAGGAAGGTCCTCCTCACATCTGTGCTGGTACCTTTCATGGCACTAATAAACAAGAATAGAAAAGGACCGACAAGGCTCATCCCCAACAGACCAAGTGCCGGAAATATTATTGATGTCTCTGGAAATGTGAAATAGATAATTGACTTAAAAATTCTCAGGGAGAGGCTAATAAGTAGTCCTGCCAATAAAAGTTTTTTAAGGTCCTTTTCCTTTTTATGAAAAACTAAAAACAAGGCATAGAAAAGACTGTTTACGATGAACAACAGACCTGTGAAAGCTATGATATCAATTAATATTTGCAAAACTCGTGATCAAATATAAGATCAACGGATTTCTGACCATAAGGATATATGCTAGTGGCCGAAGCTAAATCAACAAGTATAATACTACCTAATTCTTTAAATATCTGACCTATTACTGCTTCCGAGAAGTGCATGGGTCCAGGTGTTAAGAAAACCAGAAAGTGAAATCAAAAGTCTGTTTTAATACCCGCAATTCAGGCATGTGACAAAACCGGAAACATCCGGTGATTGTCTTTGAAATAGTTGGCCTTGTCCTTCAACATAAATAGCGTATCTCCTTCCTTCAATAAACTTCTGTTAAAACCAGACCCGTTTAAAGGAGTAAATCCCAGTACTACTTTCTTTGTACTTTCGCTCGAAATGACTTGGATCAAATTATCTAATTCAACAGGTTTCTTAGAAAATACATCATTCAGGTATAATATGTCACCTTCAAAGTCGGCGATGAGGATCGTTTTGAGCTTTTCAACATAGAAAATGCTATTCTTCTTGAAAGACATGCAGTAAAACATGATCAAGGGCACATTATTCCGCATGGATATCTTTGACATTGGAATGGACGAGTTAATGGTATCTATGAGTAACGCTTTATCATTCTCATCGTCCATATTGAGTCTTTTGAATGAAGAAGGGGTATTGTGAGTATTTACCAATTTTGAGTATTGATATTCATCTACTTTCTCGAAATTAAATTTCGGATAGAAATCAAGTACGCTGTCATTTGCGAAGAGATATATAAAATCAGATCGGTCGCTCCAATCATTAACTACTTGTTGTAGGAGGAACTTATTAAGTCCGTTGTGGCGATATCTTTTGTCTGTCATTACAGTTCCGATCTGTATACCGGTCCTTCTCTTGTTTTCGATATCAAACTCAATTTTGTTAACAGAAACATTTGAGATCACCTCGTTATTATGCAGCAGTGAATAGGGGATATAATTGTCGGTCCAAAATCCATTTTGGTACCATTCTTCTAAATTGAATCCGAAGATGACTTTGGTCAGTTTGTTGAAACTTTTCCTAATGTCCGGGTCATGTTTGAAGTCTCTTGTAAACCCGTAAATCGTGTTGTTTAGTTCCAAGTGTTCCATGAACTTTAGTCAACTAGACTTACAAAAAATTTCCACATATCCTGAAAGGCATTCAAGTCCCGGTTTTTAAATCCAAGAACGCTCACAGCGAATTCAACAGGTGCCGGATTAGGATGCGGGATATTATGTCCGCCTTTATCACTTTTCAAGATAATCAATCTGCGATCTCTTGATTTTGATCTTAAATCCGCCAGATATAATCTACTGTTTGCGGTAATCGCACCATATTTCCCGTCACCCACATAATCCGCCCCTTCAACTATTTTATCTTCAAGTTGTGTGAATTGGATTGTATCTCCAGGAAGATCAATTCCTAAATTCTTTGCCCAAGCTGTATTGACCTTGTTCATCCTGTCATTGTAGTCGGGAAATTCTTCGATCCAGGCAATATCAGATTCACTGTAAAAAATATAAAGCGAATTAATTACCGACTTCTCGGGAAGGAAAGGGCCCCCAACTAGTAATCCAGCACCTTTGTACTTTTTTGGATATGCTTCCATTAACCTATATGTCATAACCGCTCCATCTGATACCCCCAGAACGAATAGATTATCATTGTCTATTTCGATACCCTTATCTACTAAATCTTTGTTCACCAAGTCAAAATATTCCAAATTGTTATGTAAAGGTTTGAAAGTTCCTGCCTCATATGAAGTCCAATCGCCCTTAAAAGCTTCCTCAGCTTTTGAAGTGGTTGGATTCCTTGGATAGCAGTTTCCATAAACTAAAATGAATTCGTTGACGTCAGCTCTTGGTTCAAATTCTCCTTGCATTAATCCAATAGCCATTATTTCAGCATTAATAGTTCCGCCGTGAATAATTTGAATAAGAGGGTAACTTTTTGTGCTTTCATAACCATTTGGTAGATAATACAGATATCGTCTGGTTAGTGTGTCTTTATCTATTATTTGGTTAAAAGTTCCTACTTTGAAACCCTTTTCCTTGATCACATCCCAGGTTTCGTTCATAGGAATTGTCTCTTCAGGAGGTATGGAGAATTGTTGACAAAATACGTTTGACGTGAGCAAAAGACTAAGAATGACAATCCTAAATTCTCTCATAGTAATAGCAGGTAACAATCTAACAATGGGACGGAATGGCCTATTGCGTATATTATAGCCAGTTGCATCTTCACTTTCCTAGTTTTAAAATTCTTCTAGCACCTTGAATAACCAGAACGAACACAATGGATCCAATGATTAAGTCAGGTTTATTCGATTTCAACAAGTTCACTAAAATTCCAGCTACAATTACACCCAAATTTATAATTACGTCATTGGATGTGAATATCATCGTTGCTTTCATGTGGGCTTCTTCCTTGCTTTTTGATTGTTGAAGTAAATACAGACAAATTCCATTCGCAATCAGAGCAAAGACCGAAATGACGATCATTGTTGAGAAATTTGGAAGTTCCTCTGCTCCGAAAAAACGTCTTAATACCTCTACAAAGCCAATAATAGCCAGTGTTATCTGAAAATATCCAGCAAGCTTGGCTATTCGTTTTTTACGAATTAGTGTTCCTCCAACAGCGAACAGGCTTATGCCATATACAAATGAATCTGCAAGCATGTCCAAGCTGTCCGCGACTAATCCCATTGACTTCGAAATCAGACCAGTTGTTACTTCGACAAGGAAGAATGCAAAGTTGATAGCAAGAACAGTCCATAAAAGTTTCTTTTGGTTGGCGTTCTCTTCAAATTGAATGTGTTCAGTCTGTTCAGTTGATACTCTGGATCCACCGAGGTTAAGTTCAGAAATGGACTGTTCGATTTGATCAATATGTCCGTCATGAAAGACAGTTAGTTTTCGGTTTGGAATATCAAATTCCAGATTCGCAATTCCAGAAATGCCACCTAAATTCGTTCGGATCAGCGTTTCTTCGGAAGGGCAGTCCATTTTAGAGATTTTGAAAACTGATTTCTCCATTAACAGCAATTCTTATCCTGTTGACTGGGGGGACAGGTGACATTCTCATAGCTACAAAAAACACAACAATCTCCTACTTTTGGTTTTAATACAGTTTTACAGTTCTCACTCTCATAAATGTACATACACGAGTCAGTAGGCATTATTTCTTCCTTTCTATATCCGCAATTAGGACATGTTAATACTGAGTTCAAAACACCTTCATGATCTTTTTCTCCATTTCGGCATTGCTGAACGATCCAGCTATGGGGCCATGTGGCTTCAGCTGGTAAACTCCGATAAAGATAATGAGCCTGCTTACCGGGCACAAGCCAGGGCGACTGGCAAACAAACTGACAAAGAAGTAGAGGAGTAGGCTATTAGGGTGCTTACATATTCCAGCAATGATTCCTCATCTCAATTTGTTTAACGGAAATTATTTATTGTAAATTATAAATAGATCAATTATTTCACCGAAACCCCTGAGTCATAATCAAAGCCAAGTCGACTGATGAAGAAAATACTCTTTTTAACTATTACTTTGATAGCTTTTGGTTGCGGCCCCAGTGCCAAAGAACAAGAAATTACGGAAGCAAGGGTAAATAGTATGGAATTGGAATTCTTGTCCACGAATGAATTAGAATCCAAGTCCGAATATGAGTTATACCTCATCAGGAATGAAGTTTACGCCAGGAAGGGATTCATATTTAAATCAAAAGACCTTCAGGAATATTTCAAGCCAAGGACTTGGTACAACCCACAGAACACCGTTGTTGATGATATGCTCAGCGATGCAGAAAACCAATACGTGTGGGAAATCCTGGCCATTGAAGCACGACATCGGACTCAGAAAGTCTGGATTATCAATCTGCTAGTCTCAGGAATAGTGGTCATAATACTGTTTGGAATAATGTTGCTTAGAAGCTACGTGGTGAAAGCAAAAACCAATGAAAAGCTGATGGAATTAAATGAAGAAATAAGTGGACAGAAAGAAACACTATTGTTCCAATCTGATAAACTAAAGCGACTGAATAAATCCTTAAATGACCTCAACGAAACACTTGAATCCAGGATAGAAGAACGGACAAAGGAACTTAACAATAAGAACCTTGAACTGGAAATCAAAAACCAGAAACTCCGAGAGTACGGTTTTAAGAATGCTCATGAACTCCGGGCACCTTTAGCGAAGCTACTGGGGTTCACCTATCTCTTTGATAAAGAGTTTTCAGAAGTAGATGAAGCTAAAAAATCGTTGAATTAATTAAGCAAAGTGCACAGGAACTGGACAAGGTACTTCGGGAAATAGCAACAATTGTCGTCGAGCAAGATCATGATCTTTAAAACCAATTAGAATATCACATTCAAAGCTACGGTGTTGGCACAGTGTTCGGTCTGATCATATAGTTACTTATGATTGTTTATTCAATAAGCACAAATTGCCATGATATTCCATATTTGTCTTCACACCATCCGAATTTCTTACCAAATCCATAATCCCCTTCACCTCCATAGTTGTCAAGAGGAACCATTATCCGACCACCCTTTGAAGAAAGCTTTTCGAAGAGTGTTTGTATAACATCATTGGAATTGTCACTTATGAAAAGTGAAACAGCAGGAGTGAACGACCAAGCATGATCATAATTACTTTCAGAAACCATGTAATCGGTTCCATTTAATGTAAATACTCCATACTTAATAAGTTCAGGTGTACCACCTGCCTCTCCTTCAGCATATTTTTCTATGCTTTTAATTTCAGAATTCGGAAATATAGATGTGTAAAAATTTATGGCTTCTTCAGCCTTACCGCATTGGTCTCCTACAAATGTGAGGAATGTTGTTATGTCCATCTTTTCGCTGTTTAATCAACAATTACTGACAACGATCCAGCTATAGTGCTGTGTGCCTTTAAGCCGGTTAACCTTGATAAAGATAATGAACCTGCCTGCCGGGCACAAGCTAACGCGATGGCACCATGCAAGTCATTCTGGTGTGTGAATCTGAAAATTGGGCCTGTATGCTAGTATTCTTTCCGGTTTAATTTTTCGCTATTTCACTTTTAATCTTTTGTAATAAAACAGTTCAGGGTCTCCCTCATCTAATCCATTTATTTCACCTGCAAAAGAAAAACCAACCTTGCTCAATGCTTTCTGCATTTGAATATTAGAAGTATTGGTTGAAGTAAATATTTTATTCGTTTTGCATTGTTTGCATATAAGATCAAATGCCTGACCACCTATTCCTTTCCCTCTATATTTTTTCTCAATAATTATGAGTTCTATCCATCCTTGGTTAAAGAAACGGTAATTGAATATGACAAAACCTACTGCTCTGTCATTTGCCAGGATAACAAAACATTCATTATCCAATATTGCTTCAGTTATCCTTGCTTCTCGCTTTAGTTCGATATGTTCGCCTTTATCAAGGCTGTAATCAAAGTCAATTACTAATGTTTTGTCTTTTATTGTTGCCTTCCTTAAACTGATATTTTCCATATCAATTTGTGTCTTTTCGCTCTAGTTATATCCGAATAATAATACGGATATTAACGCGATATCAATCAGAAGTCCATGTAATCCCAATCACCCCTGTAAGCACGACCTAACAACATATTCGCCCCGGGATCATTGACGAATTGTTCTTTCTTTGGATCCCACTCCAGGGGTCTTTGCAGATCATAGGCAATGTTCGCCACGTTACAGATCGTCGATGTTCGATGCCCAATCTCCGCATCGCAAATGGGTCGCTTTCGACTTCGGATGGCATTCAACCAATCCTTGTGATGGTTTTCACTTTTATAAACGCGATTCGTATCTGAATCCTTCAAAGGTGTTGTCGCCAGGTCCTCTTTAGGATACGTCTTAAGGTAATTGCGACTGACTTCGAGTACGCCTTCCGAACCTATAAACTGGATCTCATTGTTATTTTCACCCCACTTTCCATGAGTCACGCTAATGCCATTTTCATATTCATATTTCAAACCAAAGTCCATCGGATCTTCGGGGGGTAGAAACTTTACTGGCCCCGATCCATCCATGCCCAGGGCCCATTGCACGATGTCAAACATATGGGCTCCCCAATCAGCCACCATGCCACCACCATAGGGTTTGTAATCTCTCCATTTTGCCCATCGGGTGTCTTCCATTGGGCAGGCAAGATCAAAGTGATAGTCCCGGTAAGGGGCCGGTCCGATCCAAGCATTCCAGTCAATATTATCCGGAGTTTCCTGAGAAGGAAGATCGCACTCTTTGTCAGGGGGGCCCACAGCAACATTGATTTCCTTGATATCACCGATATAACCATTCCGGATCAGCTCGACCCCATGTCGAAAGTCATCCCAGGAACGTTGCATACTTCCTGTCTGAAAGACTACCTTATACTTTTCGGCAGACTCAACCATTGCCCGACCTTCAGCAACGCTGCTTGCTAATGGTTTTTCACAATAGATGTCCTTACCTGCTTTCGCAGCGTCGACGGACATTTGTGCATGCCAGTGATCGGGAGTGGATATTACGACTGCATCTATGTCAGTTTGATCCAATAGATCCCGATATGACCTGAATTCCTTCAGGGTGGCTGTTTTCCCCTGGTTCTCTAACAATGCCTTTTGAAATTCTCCACTGAAAAAAGTCATTTTCCGGGCATCAATTTCGGAAACCGCTGCAATCTCAACCTCATCGTATTTTGTGAAGGCCTTCATCAAACCACGTCCCTGTCTTCCTGCTCCTATAAAACCGACACGGATCCGGTCACTGGGTGCTGTAGGGGAGAATCCCAGTACTCCACCTGGCACAATGGCAAATGCTGCTGTCGCAGTAGATGTGTTTCTAAGGAATGTTCGTCTTTTCATGATTCACAAGGTAACATATTACTATAATCGATCCTTTATTTTTTCCCAAAACCAATCTTCAAATAGTCTGGCGCTTCCAATCAATGCCGCGTCCTCCATCTGGACGGAAGCTTTGACTTCTATATTTATATTCTCATCGGTGAGGTGTTTCTTCAAGCTCGCACCAAACAGGTCAATAGCACCGGATATGTTTCCTCCGATCACCAGGATCTCTGCAGGAAACTTTCTTAACCAGGGAGTAAGGAATTCTCCCAGATTGCCTCCAAAGCTCTCAAACACCGCGACTACCGTATCGTCTTTGCGGGCTTTTTCAGCAATCTCTTTAACACCTGATAATCGATTCCCAAACCGGCTTTCATATTCTTTTATGAACCACCTTGTGGAAAAATACTCATCTGCGATCCCGTCATGGAAGGGGATGTCCCAAAAAAAACCATTATTTGGTACATCCTCACGATCTGTGATCGGTAGCCCTGATTCAATAAATGTTGAACCAAATCCCGTACCCAGAGTAATTACAAGCGATCGGTCATGACCCTTGGCTTCGCCAAACCAGGAAACACCTACACCAAAGGACGTAGCGTCGTTAAGGAATCTAAGTTCTAACCCGGAACACTCCAGGTAGGGTGGTAGTTCATTCCGAAGATTTAGATCGTATAGCCGTTCGAACTTCTCATTGCTACCTTTGAATAGTGCAATTCCCGTTTTGTAGTCAAAAGGACCAGGCATTGCAAAACCAACACCCTTGATTTCGGATGGATCGAAGTACCTGAGTGTTTTATTAAGTGCTGTTGCCCAGGAAGTAAAGATCTGCTCTTTGGATCCTGAAGGATCCACCTTTTCGTTATTTTTCGAGTCATTGATAATACGGGAGCTTTCCAGGTCGATACCAGCACACAATATATGGCTGCCACCTATATCGACACCAATTGAAATCATGATCCTACAGGCATTGATCTTAAATCATATCATTCATCACGTTTACTTCCGCCTACGACAATACCCAGTCCTCCATCGATCCGAATGGCCTGACCGGTAATAAATCCAGCTTTATCACTAGCTACGAATACAATGAGTTCCGCGACTTCTTCAGGTGTACCGATCCGTTTAGTAAGATGCATGTCATGGCATTCCTGCAGCACCTCCTGGGGGTTGGGTGATTCCTGAATAGCATTTTGAAGCATTGGGGTATCCACCGTACCCGGACAAATAGCCACACACCTGATATTTGGAGCATAATCAACAGCAATACTTCGTGTTAATCCCAGGAGTGCCGTTTTGGATGTTGTATAAGCTGCCACTTTGTTCTGAGAGATGAATGCCTGGACACTTGACACATTCACGATCACTCCCTTTCCGATCTTTTGCATACTGGGAATTGCAGCTCTGGCACAAAGAAAATGACCTTTGAGGTTGATATTCATGGTTTTATCCCAAATGTCATCTGTTGTTTCCGTGACGGTCCCGTAAATATTGACCCCTGCGTTGTTTACAAGGACATTCACGTCGCCGTGCTCGTCCAAAAGCGCTTTAAAGGCATTATCCACTTCCCTGGATGACGAAATGTCACATGGAAAAAAATGAGCATTAGCCCCAATTTTCGATTCCAGTGCGGTTCCGGCTTGATTGTCTGTATCCAGAATGGACACTTTGTAACCTTCTCTTGCAAAGAGCCTGGAGCAATATTCTCCGATTCCTTTCGCTCCACCTGTGACTACAACATGTTTGCGTCTGGCCATATGCTATATATTGAAATCCACCAATAAGACTACAAGCAACCTGTAAAATTGGATGCCTATTCTTATTGAATATAGTCATTCAAAATAGACTACCGCTTGTATTACTTTTATGTATTTAAGCTAGTCGAAGCAATCAAGATTATCAAGGAAATTGATCGTAAAAGCGGTCATTCGAGTAACTATATTGACAATGGGACGAATTTTAGATAGCGGAGTTTTCAAAGATTTACGAATGAGACCTGGGTTTGGCTCGTTCATGCAGCCCACCACTGAGCGACTCCGATTCATAAAACAACTGGGGGTAGATGACATATTATTGAATATGTATCGGAACAATCTTATCGACACGGATTATGATACACTTCCATTACCTGGTGACAACCAATGGGAATTTTCGGACCTCCTTTTATTACGTAAGAAAGTTGAAGATGGTGGGCTTCGTTTACTGGCATTGGAAAACATGCCATTTTCGTTTTATGATAAGATCATGATGGGTCAGCCGGGAAAGGAAATACAGTTGGAACATGTGAAGGCTACTATCTCCAACATGGGAAGAGCAGGTATCCCTGTTTTGGGATATGCCTGGACACCAAGTGGAGTTTGGAGATCCTCAATCACCTTCAAGATCAGGGGTGGTGCCGAGGCCATGAGCGTTGATCTAGAAGATTTTAAAAATGCACCATTAACGCATGATAGGATCTATACAGAAGTGGAGATGTGGGAAAATTATCAGTACTTTCTGGAAGCCGTTGTTCCCATCGCTGAAGAATCAGGAGTGACATTGGCGCTTCATCCTAATGATCCTCCAACGGCAACATTGGGAGGGGTCCCTCAACTTATGCGAAGTTTTGATGCCTTCAAGAAAGCCATGCATTTGGTGGAGACGGAAAATCATGGGCTTCAATTTTGCCTGGGAAGCTGGTCAGAAATGGGAGAGGATCTTTACGGGGTAATGGATTATTTTGGTCCAATGAGGAAGTTGATTTATGTTCATTTTCAGGTAGTATCAGGTCCGGTACCAAAGTTTCATGAGATCTTTATTGACCAGCCCGGATACTATGACCCAGTGAAAATCTTAAATCGACTTAAAATACATGGATTTAATGGGATGATCATGCCCGGACATGTGCCTAAAGTCGAGGGTGACGGTCCCTGGAAAGAAAGATCACGAGCCTTTACCATTGGGTACATCAAAGGCATTATGTCAGCCCTGGATCACGCTTCAACAGGATGATCCATCTTTACGGGATAACTTGGGATCATCCACGTGGATACGATTCGATCGTTGCTGTTTCAGAATTATTTAATAATTCACAGGACAAATGCATATTGACATGGGAAAAGCGATCATTAAAGGATTTCGGGGATCAACCCATTGAAGAATTGGTCAACCGATTTGATCTTTTGATGATCGACCATCCATTCATGGGAGAAGCAAGTGCCAAAAGGTTTTTAATCTCTCTTGAAAATGTTTTACCAAAGGCCTTCATCCATGAACAAGCTAAGCTTCATATAGGTCCATGTTTTAATAGCTATCACTATAATGATCGACAATATGCATTACCAATTGATGCATCAGCCCAATTCAGTGCATACAACCTCAAGAAAGTTTCTCCGAATGAACTACCGCAGGATTGGGGTGACTTCTCAAATTTTATGAAAGATCAAAGTTTCGCCAATATCGTAATTTGGCCATTGTGCCCTACAGATTGTTGGTGTTCCTTTCTTACGATTGGTGCGCAGCATGCTCATCATGAAGGTCAAGAGTTGTTTGAAAAAGAGGGCATCAATCAATCTGTATCATGCAGGACATTGGAGTTTTTCAGGGATTTGACGATCAATTTGGCCGATGTGTGCTGGCAACTAAATCCAATTCAATCACTTAATCTGATGTCGGATCCAAACAGGTACTCTTATTCACCGCTTCTATTCGGCTACAGCAACTATTCACGGGATGGTAAGTATGTCAAATGGCAAGCTCCACTCAGTCTGGGTCATAAGCCAATTTCTCTTCTTGGTGGAGTTGGTATTGCCATATCATCCAAATGCCAACATCAGATGGATGCTGCGGATTTTATCCAATTCGCTTTAGATGAGAAACGATTAAAACAGGAGTACTTTATTGCCGGAGGTCAACCTTCACTAAAGGTAGTTTGGGAATCAGTCGACATTAATTCCAAAGCCCTTGACTTTTTTGCTAGTACAAAAAACACTATTGAAAATGCTTATACCCGACCACGAATTCCAGGATTCAATGTTTTTCAGGAAAGGGCCTCCAATATGCTTCATTCCGGATTTAGGTCACGATCCGTCAAATCAGTGGTCGATGAATTGGATCTGCTATATAAAACATTCTGTATCAATTATGATTCTCTTCCTTGATTTCTAGCCCGTTTTCGTCGCTTACAATTGAATAGAGCTTGTCTTGATGACGGATATGGTACATTGTACCTTTTATTCTTCTGGCCATTTCCGGTTTATAAAGAACCTCGTTTTCCATAAATCGGGGTTGGAAACCAAAGAATTCTCGAAGCATGATATTAGCAAAGCCAATTCCTGAAGCTGCGTCGCGAACGTGATAACCTCTTTCCGCTATTCGTACACGGGCATTTTTATTTTCTTTGTCCTCTCCCCATAACTCATGTGCCTGTGCCCAATTGCCCTCCAATGTAACTGGGTAAATGTCCCTGTAGAACTTTTCAGCTCTGGATGTAAAACCCATTTCCCACATAGCTTCCATAGTGTTTAAGGGCCAGCCATCATAAGCTCCCAGTGGACCGTGATCGGGTCTGTCGGAATTAACTGCAGCAGGATCAGTCAATGACTGGGCACGCATCCATGTGTCAGTAAGTAATTCGTTTTCTACGAAATCCATCATGTGGTCTTTCATTTCTTCGGTGAGATCCTCAGCCAGATAGCGCCCAATGAAATGAAAATCAAGTGTATGGCGTATCTCAACTTTCTCATCATCTGGGAAAAGGCTATACCAGGTTCCATCCCCAGCATAAAGCTTTAAAATACGTTGAGCCATTTCGACTGCATCATTCCTTATTATCTGTGATTTTTCGATGTTGCCAAGTTTTTCATACATTTCAGCCAGGCGTCGCATCATACCAACATATCCTGCATTAAATGATGGCACAATATGGATGTAGGTGGGCACAGCCTCCAACAGCAACCATGGGTCGTCACCAAAGTCCGCCAAATTGTATTGCTCACCTTGATACCCAGGCTGACCTTTTTTGACAAGGCCCTTCCAGTTGTAGGCCATGTCCTCCATATGGGACAGGATAGACTTTCCGTTCACGACTTCATCCAGGAAGTCATAATCCGCCGTCACTACCAGGTACTCAAACAACATCTGAAAGATTGCCCAGTAATTTGCCACGTACCCGTTTCCTACACCTTTTCCCAGGAAATAGTCTCGACCGTAGTATTTGTTGATGTCAATCGTGAGCCAACCTAATAGATTTTCCTTCATGACTTCCGGGTCTGTCACCGCTCCGATCGTCCTCCAGGACGTAGTATCCCAATAAAACATGATAGAAGGTCCCCATCTCGGCCCACCTGTCAATACCACCCGATCCATAACAGGAAGATTGTTGTGTGTTAGGTATAGCATGGTTAATGGACTGGTATAGTAGACCCGGCGAGCTTGCAGGTCATTAGTTTCAAGTATTGGAAAATTTCCCGACCAAAAATCATTGTTTGGAGTGAATAATTTAGCCCATTTTGTTTCCCAATCGGTCTTCACTTTGACAAAGCTCCGTTCGAAATCCTCTGCCCATTTTGATGCCTTTTCATTGACTATTTCTCCATCATCTCCGAATGCCATGACATATGAAAGAGTCACGGATGAGTTGGCGGGGATCTCAAAACTCCATTTTGCAATTGCCCCACTTGAATGGGTCGATAGTAGTTGTGGGACTTCTGAAAAGGCAAATACAGTATGAGAAGAGGAGTTTTTGTCTTTAATGACTACCGAATGGTTCCTTATCGAGGTCACATACAAATCAGAATTCAGAATAGCGGAGTCATTCGGCCAGTTACTTTCGTCATTTCGCATTTCTCCGATATTGTCTCTTACAAGCTTCAATTCGTCCCAGTTTTGAATGAACCTCTGCAATAAATTGTCAGTAAAGAGTTCCGCCCTGTTTCCACGTATGGATGGAAGGGGGTACCACCACTGCCAGTCAATATCATACTTACTAATAAAACCAATCACATCCTGTTCCACTTCAATTTCTATTTCTTCGTCAGACTGGTTAGTGAACGTGACGCTCCATAGCATACCTCCATCATCAAATACCATCCGTGTATTGGAGGCTATCTCCAATTTTTCTATGGTTGCTTTACGTTCTGTTCCAAAAATGCTCCAACGATACTGTTGAGTTATAGGAATTTGACCATTGACTTTCATTATGCCAGTGTGATATCCACCGGAATACGGGGCTGACGCAAGCCAGGATATTGAAGTTAGATCCCGGTTGACCATGGCCTGACCTCTGAAGTTTCGAAGTGAAGGAAGATTGGCGATCGTATCACTACTGATCCAAATGCTGGACATTTCAGCCAGAGTTGGTACAATCTGTGTCAACTGCTTACGGTCTTCATTCTCTCTGCAGGAGAATAAAGTGAATAAGAAAACGATAATAACGATCTTGAGTAAGGAATTCACAGTATTTCTTCTTTCATACTCAAACCTTTGTTGTCGCTGGTGATGGTGTAAAGCTTTCCTCGGTAATTGACATTGTACATTCTGCCCTTAATACTCCGTTCCATGTTGGGTCTATCCAAAGGTCTGTCTTCCATGAACTGTGGAGCAAATCCAAAAAATTCCCGAAGCATTACATTGGCAAATCCGATCCCTGAGGCCGCCTCCCGTACACACATACCTCTTCTAGCAATCCTAACACGAGCATTTTGATTGTATTTGTTTTCTCCCCACAACTCTCTGGCCTGAGACCACGTGCCTTCGAGGGTTACCGGATAAATGGCCCTATAGAAATCCATTGCCTTTTCAGGATAACCCATATGATAGAAAGCTTCCATGGTATTCAAAGGCCATCCGTCGTAGGCACCGAGAGGACCATGATCAGGTCGATCCGAATTTTCGGCCTCGGGATCATCAATGGACTGTGCTCGCATCCAGGTTTTAGTAAGTAGCTCACTCTCAACAAAATCTATCATTTCTTCCTTCATCTCCCCTGTAAGCTCATCAGACATGTATCGACCCAGAAAGTGGAAGTCCAAAGTATGTCGAATTTCTACTCTCTCATTATTTGGGAAAAGGCTTGACCATGTGCCGTCACCAGCATATAATTGAAGGACTCGTTGTGCCATTTTGGATGCATCTTCTTTGATGCTATCGGCCTTTTCACTGTCACCAAGCTTTTGATAAATGTCGGAAAGTCGTTTCATCATTCCTACATACCCCGCATTAAATGCAGCCACAGTGTGAATGTATGTGGGGACGGCTTCCAGTAGCATACGAGGATTTGGCCCAAAATCGGCCAACTTATATACTTCGTCTTCATATCCCGGTTGACCATACTTTGACAGGTTCTGCCAATTGTACGCCATGAATTCCATGTGTTTAAGTATGGTTTTATCATTGATCACTTCGTTCAGGAGGTCAAAATCTCCGGTGACCACCAGATATTCATGTAGCATTTGGAAAATGGCCCAGTAGTTGGCAGAATATCGATTTCCAACGCCCCGACCTCCAAGGTAATCCCTTCCATAGTACTTATCGATATCGATTGTAAGCCACCCTTTAAGATTTTCTATCATCATTTCAGGATCCGTAATTGCCCCAATAGTTCTCCAGGATGTAGTATCCCAGAAGAACATGATTGAAGGACCCCAACTAGGACCTCCAGTAAGTACCACGCGATCCATAATCGGTAGATTGGTATGCATTAGGTAAAGCATGGTGAGTGGACTGTTGTAGTAAACCCTTCTCGCTAGAAGGTCATCCGTTTCCAATACAGGAAAATTTCCCGACCAAAAACCATTGTTCGGTGTGAACAGCTGCTCCCACTTCGCTTCCCAATGATTCTTTGTTTCTCTAAAGGTTTGGTTGAAAGATTTAATCCAATTGATCCCATTTTGCAAAACCTCATTTTTGTCATCTGCCCATGACATCACGTAATTCAATTCAAAATCCGAACCTGCCGGAATAGCAACTTGCCATTGGACATTTGCCCCACTATTGAATTGGATAATTGTATCTGGATTGTGTGAAAACGAAAAAGAAGTCCTGGCTGTAGAGTTTCTATCTGAAACTATCAACTGCTGATCATCAATTATCACAGTCTCATAAAAGCTGCAGTCCATAATTTCCTTATCTGATGGCCATGATTGATTTGTCACTGGCTGACCGATGTAGTCCCTCACATCTTTCTTTTCAAATAGATTTTCCTTAAAAGGTATGAGGAAATTCTCCTCAAATGTTTCGCGTTTGTTACTTCTTACAGACGGAAGGGGATACCACCATTGCCAGTGAGTGTCATACCTGCTAACAAACCCAATGAAATCCTGTGATAAATCGAATGAGATCTCCTGTGACGTGGGATTTTGAAATACAATTTTCCATTGAATCCCATTACTTTCAAAGACCATCCTGGTTGAGCTTTGGATTTGCATTCCATTTGATTCTGACTTTCGTTCCACACCATATGCACTCCATTTATGTTGATCTGCCATCACAGGTTTCCCATCAATTTTCATAATCCCGGTGTGATATCCACCAGAGTACGGAGCAGAAGCAAACCATGAAATGGAGATAAGGTCCCGATTGGTAATAGCCTGCGCTCGAAAATTCCTAATGGAAGGAAGAAAATCGATGGTGTCTCTGCTCATCCATACACTTGACATTTCATTGAGTGTGGGAATTATGTCGATAATTTTTGATGAATTTGCGGACTCCTGACATGACATCAGCAGAAAACAAGGGATAGAAATGATGATCAGAACACTCCTAATCATGAGGTTAGTCAAGTTTTAGCTGTATAAATCTGGGGCGATACAGGTTTGGTTTATCAAGGATATCACTCCAAAAATCAAATGAATTGATATTGTAGCTTATTAAAAGATAGCCCGTATCTGAAAGATGGGGATACCCTTTTGCATTGTAGGTGAAAAAATCCATGTCTTCATAAACTTCAGCGGTATTCCATATCTTCTTTATAGGGAAAAACGGACCGATAGGAGAATTACCTATCTGTACAGCAACTTCCGTACTCAATCCCGAGATCTGGTATGTCAGAATGACCCTGCCATCCTTTGTTGGGGAAACACTCATTTCATTGGATACATTTCGGGCTATGGGATATAGTGAGCCAATATCATTTCCCCATGAAAAACCACTCCAGTATTCCCATTTTTCAAAATCAAGAAAATCTTTAGGCGCGACACGACCCACAACCAATTCCTTGGCCTGTCCTCGCACGCCGTAGACATAAACAAATCCGTCTGGGTCAGGGGCTCCGGCCGAAGTCGTATTGACGTATATCCCGCTTCCAAAGGTTGTTTCGATTCCTTCGTTCTTTAGAAACAGTGGGGTGTCAAATTGTTTATGATCCTCAAATGGTGGGTTGGAGTCTGGAGGTATCGCGATAAGGGTAGTCCCAACTTGCTCGAATCCGAAAACTGCACTCTCCGTATTTCTGATGCGGTATCCGAATATGTACAAAGTACTGTCATCGTCCACATTCACAAAGCCATCACCCAACCAATAGTAATCCCCAGGAGCTGTCTTTGGTGTTTTTGGGTCGAATATGGCATGATCCCTACCATCTTCTTTGGACCAGTAGAAGTCGATGTTTTCAATGATGGGATCTTTACCCTTTAACAAAGCGACAGAATTATGTATCATGGTAAAGTCGCCTGATTTCAATCGCGAATCCTTAATATTTCCGATCATAGTGTCACTGAAAATCAAAAGAGACTTTGTATTTTCCGATGCAGTAATAAACTCTTTTCCATCCAGTGGGATCGCAAAGATCCCATCCCCACCAAACCATCCACTCTTATGGATAAACATCTTGTTCCAGTCCTCTCTTGATTCCACACGCTCACCAAACAAAGACTGACCCTCCGCAATGGATGGGCATAAGATTAGATAGAATAAAAGTACACCTGTTAGTTTTCCGTACATTCGAAATACAAATCGATTTGTATTAGTACAAGATAATAACTTAGTAGGATGATCATGTTAAGGAATGCGTTTATTGCCCTGATGGCTTTAGGTCATTTTAGCGGGAACTGCGAGGTGAGAGTTCACAAGATCTTCGGTGATAACATGGTCTTGCAGCGTGATACGGCCAATAAAGTTTGGGGTTGGACAGATCCAGGTGAAGAAATTGTCGTATCCATTGGTGACAAGACTTTAAAGGTCACAGCTTCTGAGAACGGAGCATGGGAAGTAATTGCACCACCTTTCCAGGCAGGAGGTCCCTACAACCTCACAATACAAGGAGGTGACAATACCATAACATTCAAGAATGTCGTATTTGGGGAAGTCTGGTTATGCGGGGGACAATCCAATATGCAGTTTACATTGAGGATGCTCGGAAAGGACATTGCCAGTATCGATGATATAAATAATCCCCTGATCCGTCAGTTTCGAAATGAATTGGATGTTGATTATTTGCCTAAGCATGATCTAAAGGGTGGATATTGGGTAGAAGCAAGTAATGAGACAGTTCCAGACTTCTCAGCAACAGCCTACTATTTCGGAAAGGTATTGTATGATAGCCTGAAAGTACCTATTGGCCTGATCAATACCAATCTGGGTGCCACCACTATTGAAACCTGGATGAGCGGAAATGCCCTGAAAAAGTTTCCGCAGTTCGAAGACCTTGTGAACATTATCAGCACCCGGAACAAGAATTTTGTTCAAATGAATCAGGATCTGGCAAAATTTCGAGAAACGTGGGATCGAGATCATTATTTGGTGGGACCAGGATTTCGGGAGGAATGGTACAATGCTAACTATGATGATAGTGATTGGGCGACTATGACCGTGCCTAATTTCTGGGAATATGAGGGTCTTGACCATGATGGAGCTGTCTGGTTTCGAAAAGAGTTTGATCTTCCGGAAGGATTTGCTGGGGATAGTCTATCCATCCATCTCAACCAGATCGATGACTATGATATCACATGGGTGAACGGAGTGAAAGTGGGCGAAAGTTTTGGTAACCGTAATTTCCGAAACTACAAAGTTTCAAGTGCAGTTCTAAAACCGGAAGGCAATTCCCTTGTAGTCAGAGTATTTGATATTGGTGGCTTGGGCGGCTTTCACACCGCAGCATTTTGGGGGAATCCCATCCTGGTTGGAGAGTGGAAGTATCGGAAAGGACTCGAAATCGATAAGGTCACATTTCCGAAACCTGATGTTCCAAATGGAAGCATATTCAGTTACCCAACCTTGTTATTCAATGGAAATATAGCCCCAATCTCCAACTATTCAATCAAGGGTGCTATTTGGTATCAGGGAGAATCCAATGTCTTCAGAGCTGAGGAATACAGGACACTTTTACCTACACTAGTTCAGGACTGGAGGGGCCATTGGGGATATAATTTTCCTTTCCTGGTAGTACAACTTGCTAATCACCATAAAGAACTGGAAGAACCCGGTGAAAGCACATGGGCCGAGCTACGGGAAGCTCAGTACCAGTCGTTGGGGAATGTTGCAACACATGTTGCGGTTACCATAGATATTGGCGATGCTGATGATATTCATCCGAAAAACAAAGAGGACGTTGGTTACCGATTAGCCTTAGGAGCATTGAAACAATGTTACGAGAAAGAACTCGTGTCTTCTAGTCCAACTTATCGTTCGATGTCTATCCGCGGAAGTGAAGTGACCTTGGAATTTGCCAATGTAGGAACAGGATTGAAGACAAATGATAAATACGGATACTTGAGCGGATTTCAAATTGCCGGAAAGGATAGGAAATTCTACTGGGCTAAAGCAAGACTCGAAGAGGGCAACCGTATCGTTGTATCAAGTCATGCGGTTGAAATGCCTACTGCCGTCCGTTATGCCTGGTCTGATAATCCTGGTAAGCTCAACGTATATAGTAAGGAGGGATTACCATTGGCCCCTTTCCGTACAGATGATTGGCAGCTGAGTACTGAAGGACAGGTCTATGATGACACTCCCCATCAGTTTTAGTAGAATCCATACTGCATTTCTTCCCTAATTACTTGTAAACCTCCAGCCATCCTTCAGTCATTTAGAGCGAAGTAATCCTACACATGAGGTTCAATGACAGCTTGATCAAATCCCAGCTTGGAATTCTATTCTAATCCTAGTAACTTAGTTATGTTCATATGTATGAACATAGTTCAAAATGAAATTTAAAATAGACCATACAAGTCCCATTCCGCTGCACTTGCAGGTAGAGCAATTACTAAGGGAGTTGATCAAAGAACCTGATTATCAACAGGGAAAGCTGTTACCAAAGGAAGTGGAATTAGCAAAAATGCTAGGCATCTCCAGGAATACCGTCCGACAGGCTACAAACAAGCTTTCAAACGAAAACCTCTTGGTTAGAAAAAAGGGTATCGGCACTAGGGTGGCCTCCAATAAGGTTACTACACGATTGTCAGATTGGTACAGCTTTAGTGACGAAATGCACGAACGTGGTATCAACATGATCAATTATGAGATCAATACCTCCTGGGAAAAAGCAACAGATGAGATAGCGAATGCATTGGAATTGGCAACAGGAGAAGAAGTCTTAAAATTGGAAAGAGTGAGGGGTTCCGAGGATGGTCCGACAGTATATTTTGTATCCTATTTTCATCCCAGAGTGGGTTTGACTGGCGAGGAAGATTTTACCAGACACCTTTATGAGATCCTCGAAAACGAACATTCTACTATTCCCACGATCTCAAAGGAAGAAATAAGGGCTATTCTTGCTGAAGATGTGGTTTGCGGGAAGTTATCAGTGGAGCAAGGGAGTCCCATTTTGTTAAGGACTCGAAGAGTTTTAGATCCGGGAAGTCGCCCAATTGAATACAATCTTGGATTTTACAGGGCAGAAAAATTCACCTATTCCATAGACATCGAGCGAAAATGACATCAACGACCTTGACTCAAGCAAATGATGTAACAGGCCTGATTTCGGGGTGCAGAAACTCCTTTGAAAGAATATACCTGTGCTATAGGGATAGGGTGTTCTTCTATGTGCTGAAACTTACCAAATCGGAAGATATGGCTCAGGAGATTGTTCAGGACGTATTTCTGAAGGTATGGATTAATCGAGAGAAGGTAGATCCGTCCTATAATTTTTCTTCATTCATTTTTAAGGTAGCTCATAATCATTCCATAAATATCTTGAAACGAGCGACTTATGAGAAAATAGCTAAAGAAAGGATTTCGAAAATTTCTGCGAATCAAATCACGAACACCGAGGACAATGTGGTGTTCAATGAATATATGGCAATAATGGACCGGGCAGTGGGGGAATTACCTCCCCGACGTAAAAGCATTTTTGAAATGAGTCGGAACAAAGGAATCAGTCACGATGAGATAGCAGGCATCATGGGGATTTCAAAGAACACTGTTAAAAGTCAGCTTGTCAAAGCCACAAAATTCATTAAAAACTATTTCGCATTGAACGCCGGAATGTCATTGCAGTGAGGAATGACTTTGAATAATAGCATTTCCAGTAATCCTAATAATTACCTAATTTGTATGATAAACACTTGAACCTGTGGTCAAGTGACCTCGGTTCTCCTTTCATAAAAACAAGCTAACATCCAGAAAATGATCCTCAGGAATACGCTCAAGATCTTAATCTCATTCGTTGTATTCACCTATTCCAATCTGGCTTTTTCGCAAAATGTTGTAACGGGAAGGATCACTTCCGCAGAGGATGGCCAGGGACTTCCCGGGGTGACGATAGCCATAAAAGGAACCACTTCCGGAACTATATCCGGAGCCGATGGTGAATACAGGTTAACAGCTTCTTCCGATGACATTCTGATCATAAGGTTTGTTGGTTTTATCGAAAAGGAAGTTTCGGTGGCCAATCGATCAGTTGTTGATGTCAGTCTAGAAGTTGAAATAAGTGCACTCGACGAGATCGTTGTCGTCGCTTATGGGGAAGTAAGGAAAAAAGACCTTACTGGCTCCGTAGCTACTGTCAAGGGCGAAGACATGGCTAAGACAGCTTCTGTATCCCTTGATCAGGCTTTACAGGGTCAGGCGGCTGGAGTGCAGGTTACCCAGGTTTCAGGACGACCAGGTGGACAAACTTCCATTCGGATTAGGGGCAGTAGTTCCGTGGCAGCCGGAAATGAACCTCTATTTGTGATCGATGGTATGTTGGTATCGAGCAGCAATGATGATATCAATGCTGGTGGGACACTGGGATCTTCATTAAACGCATTGTCCACTTTAAATCCGAGTGACATTGAATCAATACAGGTATTGAAGGACGCATCAGCAACAGCACTTTACGGGTCTAGAGGAGCCAATGGAGTTGTATTGATCACAACAAAAGGAGGAAAAGAGGGGAGAACCAGCATTTCATTGGATTCATACTATGGCGTTCAGCGCGTTCCTGAAACCTTTGACCTTTTGAATGGCGAGGAGTTTGCCAATTACATGAATGAACTCAGTAGAGATCGGGGCCTTCCTACAGATGTACGATACCTTATTCCTGAAGATTTTGGAGAAGGGACTGATTGGCAGGAAGCGATTTTCAGGGAAGCACCGATGCAAAGTCATAGTTTAACCATCTCCGGGGGTGACGACGAAACAAGATATTCTGTGGGAGGTTCTTATTACAATCAAGACGGTATTGTCCTTAACTCTGATTTTGAAAGGGCAACTTTCCGAGCAAGCTTGGATAGAAAAATCAATAACTACCTTAAAGTAGGTACCAATGTAAACCTGAGTCATATCACATCAAGAGGCGTACTCACCGGTGCTCTTGGCCCAAGTACCGGAGTGTTATTACCTGGATCTATTACTTCTGCATTACTGTTTCCTCCAACTTTACCGGTTTTTGATGATACGGTGGAGGGCGGATACACATTCGAAGATGACAGGGGGCGAAACCTTGCAAATCCCGTTGCAGACGCAAGGGAATCTGACAATATCAACAATAACTCCAGGATTATTGGTAGCATATTCACTGAATGGGAGATAATTGATGATCTCAAATTCAAAATTTATCTTGGGATCGATGGATTTTCAACCAAGGACAACCGCTTCGTTCCTAACTATTTGAAACGTACTGAACCCAATAATGGAGATGCTGTGGTGTCAACTGTTGATGGTTTTACCTGGTTGACTGAATATACGCTGAACTACAAGAAGCAACTCAAACCCGATCACTTTGTAGATGCCTTGGTAGGATATACCCGTCAGGCATTCAGCTCGGAACGTCTGTTTGCATTCACTTTGGATTTTCCTGATAATACCTTCGGTTGGCATAACTTAAGGTCAGGACTGAATCCACAACCTTCAAGTACCGCTGAATCCTCCTGGGGTATTGTAAGCTACCTCGGGCGGGTGAACTATAACATAAAGGGAAAGTACTTGACTACTATTACGGGTAGAGCTGATGGATCCTCAAAATTTGGTGAAGACAGCAAATATGGATTTTTCCCCTCACTGGCTTTTGCATGGAATATTAATGAAGAACCCTTTTTCGACCAAAACGAGTTTTTTCAGTCATTTAAGGTTAGAACAAGTATTGGTGTCATTGGCAATTCAGAGATCGGATCCTTTAATTCACTCGCAACTGTAGGTCCTAGGGGAGAAGGTACATTCAACAACAATGAACCATATATTGGAACAGGTCCTTTACGTATTCCAAACCCTGAATTAAAATGGGAAAGAACAGAACAACTGGATCTTGGTCTCGATATAGCATTTTTTGATGCTCGGATGATGGTCACAGCAGATTATTATTATCAGCGGACTTCGGATCTATTGCTTTCGACTCCAATACCCAACACAACCGGATTTTCCAGTTTTGTTGCAAATATCGGGAAGCTAAGAAATGTAGGTGTTGAGCTATCTATTGATGCAATTGTTTTAGAAGAAAATCCGATCAGTTGGAGAAGTACTTTCAATATCTCGGCAAATAGGAATGAAATACGCAAACTTTCCGATGAAAATGACATACCTGCTCCGGGTGTTTTACTGGTTCCATCTGGATGGAACATAATAAGAGTAGGAGAACCCTTGGGTACGTTTTTTGGATTGATCAATGATGGCATATTTCAAACCGATGCAGAAGCACAAGCATCAGCGGTATTGGTTGGACAAACTCCAGAAGCTGGTCAAAGAAGATATCGCGATATTAATGGAAGAGATGCAGACGGAAACTTAACCGGAGAGCCAGATGGCATTATCAATGAAGCGGACCGAGCCATTTTGGGGCAAGCCCAACCTAAATTCACATGGAACCTCACTAATACTTTCGAATACAAGGGAATTGACCTCTCATTTTTCATTCAGGCGAGCCATGGAAATGACATTGTGAATGCTTATCAATTTGAATTGGGCACTTTAACCGGAGAAACCAATGTATACCGTGAAGCCTATTTCAATAGATGGACCCCAACAAATCCCAGTAATAAATATC
The DNA here is from genome assembly GCA_965242805.1 of Cyclobacteriaceae bacterium. Lineage (GTDB taxonomy): Bacteria > Bacteroidota > Bacteroidia > Cytophagales > Cyclobacteriaceae > JANQEU01. The sequence continues at coordinate 128,610 of CBDETD010000002.1, forward strand.
CAACATTCGATCCTACTGACCGTGGTGTTTTCTCCTCCGCCCAGGTGGAAGACGGTACCTTCATACGACTAAGAAACGTCACATTGGGATATACTCTGCCGCCTCAGCTCCTTGACAGGTTAAAACTATCCAATATGAGAGTTTATTTCACTGGAACAAACTTGTTTACGATAACCGACTATAGTGGCTACGATCCGGAAGTAAATGCTTTTGGACAAAACGCTCTGTTATTGGGAATAGATTATGGAGGGTATCCATTATCAAGGTCTTTCATCGCTGGCGTACAAATTGGAATTTGAAATGAGTAATAGTTTAACATTTAAGGGCATTATTCTCTCAATCGTATTAACTCTCATAATGGGATCTTGTAATGATATATTGGAGGAAGATCCACAGGACCAGGTTTTCGCCACAAATTTCTTCCAGAACGAAAATGACGCCATTGGAGCTGTAAATGCAATTTACGCAGCACTGAACTCGACGAGCATTGGACCAACGTTTGGAGGTGTTTATCATAGCACTCATTGGGTTATACAGGGATTAGCAAGTGACGAGATGAATAATCGACAAGCCGGGACTCCGCAGAATGACCAGTTGGAAACTTTTCAGTTCAACGCCTCCAATTCTACCATTTTCGATATGTGGATCCAACTCTACAGAGCTTTAAGCTTTGCCAATTTTGCCCTTAGTGGTATTCCGGATTCACCGATCAATGAAGATATCAAGACACGTTTAGTTGGAGAAGCGAGTTTTTTACGTGGGATCCTGTATTTCGAATTAGTACGCCTATTTGGTGAGGTACCGATGATCCTGGAGGATGAGGATGAAATAAGACCATCGAAGAATTCCGTTGAAGAGATCTATACCCAGATCATTTCCGACTTAAATATTGCGGTGAATGGTCTTCCACAGAGTTATGATGCAGGGAATGGTTTAGGACGTGCCACATGGGGTGCTGCAAAATCGGCAATGGCAAGAGTATACCTCACAAGAGGGGAATGGCAACTGGCAGCCGACAATGCTCTTGACGTCATCAATTCCGGAAACTATGCACTTTGGCCAGATTTTGCTGACGCATTCCGGATTGCTAATGAAAACGGTCAGGAAACTGTTTTCGGGGTGGGATTCGGAGATGGTGGTGGATCAATTTCCTTTTGGGAAGTTGGCCAGTTTAATGTCAGACTGTTACCACGGAGCCTTACAACAGTCATACCTGGAGTCAATGCCCAGGGATGGCAGGTAGCGACACAGGATCTTTATGATTCTTACGAAACAGGGGATCGACGTCGAGATGTAACCTTCATGACTGATGTTGGGGGTACACCTCTTGATGATCCCTATATACGAAAGTACTGGGATGACATAGGTGAACCTCAAGCCGGCAATACAGAAGCCGATTTTCCTTTAATCAGGTATTCCGATGTACTGTTGATGTACGCCGAAGCACTCAATGAGATCAATGGCGGCCCAACTGCTGATGCATATAATGCAATCAATCAGGTAAGACAGAGGGCACGATTTGATGGGACACAGGATCAACCGGTACTTGCAGATCTGGTGGGGTTGTCACAAAGTGAATTCAGTGATGCTGTACTTCTGGAAAGAAGAAAGGAATTTGTTGCGGAAGGTCATCGCTGGTTTGACCTCGTGCGAACTGGAAAATTACAGGAGCTTGTTCCAGTTGCAAAGCCCGGTGTTACACCACAATCTTACCACGTTTTATTCCCGATTCCACTGGAAGAGATAGACCTAAACCAAAATCTTCTTCCTCAAAATGATGGCTATTAAACTTTTGAAGTTCTTACCCTTAACCGAAAACTTCATTGAGATCTAATTACGACAAGTATCCTGTACATCCCATAAAAGACTTTGAGTCACCATGCATTGAAGGCTGGGAGCCTATAGTTAATCATTTACGTACTAAGGGCGGTAGTAATATCAAGATAGTGATTGAATGCTACCAGGGGATTTATGAAGAGGAATTTCATCGTAACATCAGGGATCTGGCAGGTTTTGAGTTTATTGATGCTTCTGATGGATTCAAAAAACATGAGGAGATCAAGGAGATGGTTTATCCGGATGTCACTGATGATAGGATCTTCGGAAAATGGACCAATCTATCCATCCATGATTTTTTTGATAAACAATTACTTAAAAACCTCAAAAATCGGGTCGTTTCCTCGGATTGCTCAATGGTAGTTTATGGGACAGGGGCCAGTTTGATTTGTGACAATTGGGACATTTTGATCTATGCAGATATGGCAAGGTGGGAGATCCAACAGAGGATGAGGTCCAATCTGGTGAACAATCTCGGTATACTAAATAAGGATGACGAATTCAGCTCCAAGTACAAGCAGGGATATTTTGTAGATTGGCGGGTATGTGATCGCATCAAGATCGATTTGCTGCCAAAGATCGATTATCTACTAGATACGAATGTTCCACTCAAACCCAAACTGGTAAATGGGAATGACGTAAGAAAAGGTCTTAATGAAATTTCGCGAAGACCATTTCGATTGATGCCTTTCTTTGACCCCGGTCCCTGGGGAGGTCAGTGGATGAAGGAGGTTTGTGATTTGGACAGGTCGGTGCAGAATTTTGCATGGTGTTTTGACTGCGTTCCGGAAGAAAACAGTCTGTTGTTGGGGTTTGGAGAGTCGGTATTAGAGATTCCATCGGTCAATTTGTTGTTCCTTTATGGCAGTGATGTCTTAGGTGAAGAGTTACATCAAGTAATGGGTCCCGAATTTCCCATAAGATTTGATTTTCTCGATACAATGGAAGGTGGTAATCTAAGCCTTCAGGTTCATCCATCAGTATCATATATAAGAGAACAATTCGGAATTTCCTATACCCAGGATGAGAGTTACTACCTCCTTGACGCCAAGGATGGGGCAGAGGTGTATCTTGGTCTTAAGGAGGGGGTTGACCCCAAGCAAATGATCCATGAACTCGTTGATGCACAGAAAGGAGGTTCAAAATTTGATGCTGAAAAACACGTTCAGACCTGGACCGTACGGAAGCATGATCATGTACTTATTCCGGCTGGTACGGTGCATTGTTCAGGAGAAAATAGTATGGTTCTCGAGATCAGCGCAACACCCTACATATTTACCTTCAAATTGTGGGATTGGGGTAGACTCGGTCTTGACGGTAAACCCAGGCCGATAAATATCAGTCATGGTGAGAAAGTGATTGAATGGGATCGGACGACCTCCTGGACCAGGGAAAATCTAATAAATCAAGTGGAAATAGTAGGTGAGGGTGAAGGATGGAAGGAAGAAAAGACAGGTCTCCATGAGTTGGAATTCATTGAAACAAGGAGGCATTGGTTTGAAAAAAAGGTTCCTCATCATACAGATGGTCAGGTCAATGTACTTAATCTGGTTGAAGGTAGAGAAGCAATTGTTGAAAGCCCTTCAGATGCCTTTGATCCATTTGTAGTTCATTATGCTGAAACTTTTATCGTTCCAGCTTCGGTAGGTGAGTATACGATCCGTCCTTTCGGGGAGAGTGAGGGGAAGACTTGTGGTACTATAAAGGCATTTGTCAGGATGAAAAACTTAAGGGAATTAGGAGATGATCTCAGGATGATAAATGGCAGAACATTTTATTAACGACAATTCAATAGCTAAATGCACAATCAAACAAATTATAAGTACATCTATTTGATATCCATTGTAGCAGCAATAGGAGGTCTGCTATTTGGATATGACACCGCTGTAATTGCAGGGGCCATTGGATTTCTTCGAGATAAATTCGAGCTGTCTGCAGCGATGATGGGTTGGGCTGCTTCCAGTGCCATAATTGGTTGTGTTTTTGGGGCCATGTTTGCAGGTAAACTCAGTGATGAATATGGCCGGAAAAAAGTATTGATTCTGACGGGTATCTTATTCGCAGTGTCCGCAATAGGATCGGCGGTACCCAATAACCTTACCCAATTTGCAATTGCTCGATTCATTGGCGGGCTTGGTGTAGGGGCGGCTTCGATGTTATCACCATTGTATATTTCCGAAGTTGCTCCGGCCAATATAAGAGGTAAGCTTGTAACGGGTTATCAAATGGCAATAGTCCTCGGTATACAGCTGATCTACTTTGTCAACCTACAGATCTCCAATCTTGGAGACGAGACCTGGAATATTGAGATGGGGTGGAGATACATGCTTGGATCTGAAGCCCTGCCTGCAATACTATTTCTGGCCTTGCTTAGCATAGTTCCGGAAAGTCCTCGCTGGTTGTCTAAAAGTGGCAAAAGGGATCAATCGGAAGAAATCCTGGAGAAGATCAATGGAGAAGAGAAAGCGAAAGAAATCCAGAATGAAATTGATGAGGTTTTGCAGGAGGAAGAGGGAACAATTCGTGAACTACTGGCTCCCGGTCTTCGAAAAGCTGTCATCGTTGGGGTGTTCCTTGCGATATTCTCTCAAATCACAGGTATAAACGCCATTATGTACTATGCTCCGGAGATATTCAAGAGTGTTGGTTTTGGTACGGAATCGGCGTTACTTCAGACCGTGATCATAGGTTCATTCAATATCATTTTCACATTTGTTGCACTGTGGTTGATTGACAAAGCCGGACGTAGACCTTTACTTTTGTATGGCGTTTCAGGAATGGCAGTTTGCCTGGCGGCTATTGGTACTGTTTTTTATACGGGGTTAGCATCCGGACCATGGGTTCTGGTATTTATACTTGGCTATGTTGCATGTTTTGCCGCTTCTCTTGGACCTATCCCATGGGTGATTATTTCCGAGATCTTCCCAACGAAAACACGTGGACAGGCCATGTCTTTGGCTGTCCTGACCATCTGGGTTTCTGTTTACTTCGTAACCCAGTTTTTTCCCATATTTCTTGAGTCCATTGGAGGGGCCTTTACCTTTTGGATCTTCATGGTCAATGCGGTTATCCTCGTGATCTTTGTTTACATGAGAGTCCCTGAGACAAAAGGTAAAACACTCGAGGAGATCGAAAAAACATGGATACATTCAACTGACTAGCTTCATATTATGATGAATTTTTCATTTAAGACTTCGCTATTATTCTTCTTGATCATAAATATCACAAGTTTGGGTGCACTTGCCGGACCGGGAAACATAGCTCAATTGGCAAGAGTGTCCTCATCAACACAACAATCCGATCAATTCTCAAAGGACATGATTAATGATGGCATCATACGAGTTGATGGACAGGGAGAATGGGCCTGTGAAGGTCAGACTATTTTCTGGGGATACATACGCTACCCTTGGATACAGCTGGATTGGAGCGAAGAAGTCAGCATTGATAAGATCATAATTTACGATCGTCCAACACCGAAAGAGCATTCGGCAGGAGGTACTTTGACCTTTAGTGATGGGTCAGAAATCAAGGTAACTGCTATTCCAAATGATGGTGCACCGAAATTAATCTCTTTTCCGAGGCGTAAAGTCAAATGGCTAAGATTCCAGGTCACAGACGGAGACGGATTCAACCTTGGTTTATCTGAGATTGAAGTTTTTCCATCTCCTGAAGGATATAATGACCTCGTTTCATGGGTAAATCCTTTTGTGGAAACAACTCGTGGTCGATACTTCTACTTTACTCCGGGGAGTACACCTTTTGGAATGATTGCAGCAGCTCCACATACCCGAAATAAGAATCAATGGGGCGGAGGGTATAATTATAATTCTACTGAGATACTGGGATTTGGACAGGTCCATGGTTGGATGCTGTCCGGTATTTCCATGATGCCAACAACCGGTGAGATTAATGCCACTGATGGTGAACAGGGGTGGAAATCTTCATTCAGTCATGATGATGAACTTGCTCAACCGGGTTATCAGCGAGTCTTTCTCAAAGACCATGGTATCTGGACTGAGTACACCAGTACTGATAGAGTAAGTCTTTATCGGTTGAGGTATACTGACGATGGCATTTCAAACATATTGGTAAATCTTGGTGGCTATTTGGGTAGCACAACCATGACGGACGCAGAAGTGACTAAAATCAATGATCGCTCAATCGAAGGATCCATTTCATCCGCTGGAAGGCTCTGGGGCGGTCCTGAGAAAGTCAAGATTTTTTTTGTTGCTGAATTCGACAAACCTTTTGTACAATTAGATGGCTGGAATGGGGAAAAGCAAATGGAGGACATCACCAGGTTGATTGGACCTTCCGAAATGACCCGCAGAGATTCCATGACCTTTTACGGGATTACCCAAAGTTATTTCGATGCACCAGGGGCTGGAGTTTCAGCGAAATTCGAAGTGGAAGCAGGTGATCTGCTTCATATGAAGTTCGCCATTTCTTATGTGAGCATTGAAAATGCTAGGGAAAATATGTCTGCGGAGATGGCTCATTGGGATTTTGATCAGGTCTTAACCGCAAATCAATCCAAGTGGAACGAGTGGTTAGGAAAGATCGAAGTCTATGGAGGATCCGAGCGACAGAAGATCAAGTTCTATACCGATCTATGGCATGTACTTCTTGGCAGACACATTCTTAATGATATCAACGGGGAATATCCTGATTATACGCAAGGTAAAAAGAACTGGAAGTTCACAGACGCCAAGCTTAAAGTGAGAGAACTGCCCAGGGATGAGAACGGTGAAGTGAAGTTCAATATGTACAACTCGGATGCTTTATGGTTAACTCAATGGAACGTTAATGTACTATGGGGTTTGGGTTGGCCATCAATATTGGATGATTTCTCTGCTTCAATGGTCCAGTACGCCGACAATGGTGGGCTTCTTCCACGTGGGCCCAATGCAGGGGGATACTCCTACATAATGACTGGCAATCCGGTGACCAATATGCTTGTAAGCGCCTACCAGAAGGGTATGTTGACTAAAACAGATCCTGATCATGCTTTTGAAGTTATGAAAAGGAATCATCAACCGGGTGGTATGATGGGGGACACCCCTGAGGAGCTTTCATTCTATATAGATAAGGGGTGGTGCCCAGGTAATGCTGGGAAGACCATTGAGTGGACGTTTCAGGATTGGGCACTCGCCCAGATGGCAAGAAAATTAAACCTAAATCAAGATTATGAAGAATTTTCGCGAAGGTCTGAAAGCTGGAAAAACCTATATCACAAGGAATCAAAACTGATCTTTCCTAAAGATGCTGAAGGAAACTGGATGCATACTGAAGGTTTAAGTATGGAAGGATGGGTAGAAGCCAACGCCTGGCAGGCCACCTGGTCCATATCTCATGATATCAAGGAACTGACGGAGTTAATTGGCGGTTCTGATGAAATTTCCGATATGGTGGATTTTGCATTTAACCAGGCTGAGAAGGACGATTTTGTTTTTGGATATGGCAATGGTTACGTGAGCTATGCCAATCAACCCGGTTGTTCCAATGCCCATGTATTTAATTATACGGGAAAACCATGGCTTAGTCAGTATTGGGTCCGAAAGGTGAATGAGCAGGCCTATGGTGACATTACCCCAGATGCAGGTTACGGCGGTCACGATGAGGACCAGGGGCAAATGGGGGGAGTGAGTGCCTTGATGTCCATTGGGATCTTCAGCTTAAGGGGGAATACCTCCATTGATCCGGTCTATGAAATTACGAGTCCGGTTTTCGATAGGATTGTGATCCATTTAGATGAGAATTATTACTCCGGTGAAACTTTCGAGATCATGGCGAACAACAATTCCACGGAGAACCAATACATCCAGAGTGCCACCCTTGATGGAAGAGAGTTAAAAGGCCCATGGGTCTTCCATCGGGAATTAGCAGATGGAGGTAAACTGGTTATTGAACTTGGCCCTGAGCCTAATAAGACATGGGGATCTAATATCGAAGACGCTCCTTAAATGAAGTCGTTATCATTTTTTCTACTCGCTTTCCTCTCCGCAACCGTTATTGTTGCCCAGGAAAAAGTATTATTAAGTGATACCAGAATACCAGCTACCGATACGATTTGGGTATTCATTCCTGAAACATATGATCCCCAACAAAAATATCCTGCAGTCTATATGTTGCATGGATACAGTAGTAACTATCAACAATGGCATAAGATCATGGATGCCCAGAGATATGCAAATGATTACAACATGATCATTATATGTCCTGATGGCTTTTATAACTCCTGGTATTTTAATAGTCCCTTAAAAGCGAATTATCAATACTCGGATTTCTTTTTCGAGGTATTGACAAAAAGCATTGAGGATAAGTTTTCTGTCGATGTGAGCAATAGGTTTATAACAGGATTAAGTATGGGAGGTCATGGGGCATTTCACCTGTTCTTACAAAGACCATCCTACTTTAGAAGCGCTGGAAGTACAAGTGGTGTGATGGATCTTAGGGGTTCTGCTGGATTGTTTGAATTACACGAGCATCTAGGTCCATACGAGGAGAATAAAGATTTGTGGTTGAAAATGTCTGCTGTTGGAAACATTGACAAATTGATCTCTAATGATAAGGAATTGATCTTTGACTGTGGAACTGAAGATCCGTTCTTCAAGTGGAACATGGATCTTTTCCAAATTATTCTAGAACAGGGAATCCCCATTACGTTCATAAGCCAACCGGGAAAACATGACTGGGATTATTGGGGAAAGTCTATCAGGGCCCATTTCGAATTTTTCGAGAGGCAAATTGAGTAAGATGCGACTAAGTGTTTATGTCCTGCCATTCCTATTGGGAGGAATATTATTCTCCTGTCAGAAGTCTGATCAGGAAGCAAAAAGATTCACTTTTCTTTCCTCCCTTTCCACCAATATTGATTTCAGTAATGACATTGCCCTGGTTGATTCGATGAACATTCTCAATTACATCTATTTTTTCAATGGTGGAGGTGTTGGACTGGGAGATATAAATAATGATGGATTGGAGGACGTATTTTTTACAGGTAATCAGGTTTCCAATCGATTATACCTCAATAAGGGAAACCTGACGTTTGAAGATATTACGGAAGATGCGGGTTTGATCAATGATCAATGGTGTACGGGAGTAAATTTCGTGGATATCAATACAGATGGATTTCTGGACATCTATGTATGCGTTACAGGTTTGGAGAATCATGATCGTCAGAATCTCCTGTATATAAATCTTGGGGATGATACCTTCAAGGAATCTGCGAAGGACTTCGGTCTGGACGATGATGGATTTTCGACCCACAGTTCATTTTTTGACTATGATCGAGATGGTGACCTGGATCTATACGTTCTTAATCATTCCAATGAGAGGGAATCCTTGAACACTCCATTACCCAGGAAAACGGTTGGTCAGGCATCTAATACCGATAAATTATATAGAAACAACGGAGACAACACATTTTCCGATGTTTCTCGCGAAGCGGGGATCTTTATTGAGGGATATGGTCTTGGAGTTTCTACGGTTGACATTGACAATGATGGATGGATTGATATTTATGTCTCCAATGACTTCCTGAGTAATGACCTGCTTTATATAAACAATCAGGATGGCACATTTACAAATGTTATTTCCGAAAGTATTCGTGAGCAGACATACAATGGGATGGGGAATGATGTTGCGGATTTTAACAATGACGGGCTTGTCGATATAGCCGTACTCGACATGCTCCCACCGGATCCGGTCAGGGAGAAGACCATGGCCGGTTCGATGACCTATGATAAGTTTAATATTATCACATCCATGAGCTATGAGCCTCAATTCATGCGAAACACTTTACACTTGAACAGAGGTAATATGAAGTTTGATGAAATAGGAAGATATGCGGGGATCCATCGGACGGATTGGAGCTGGTCAGTCCTTTTTATGGATCTCGACAATGATGGGTATAAGGACCTTTACATTACAAATGGCTACCTGAAGGACATAACCAATAAAGACTTCATCGATTATAACAACAATCTGTCAATGTTCAAAAGCAAGGAAGAAGCCGACAGGGGTACATTATCGAGGATCCAAAATTTACAGGGGATAAGGTTGTCCAACTATGCATTCCGGAATACAGGGGAGGGAGGGGCAAAATTTTCTGATTACACAGGCAAATGGGGTCTCCAAAAAAGTTCATATTCTAATGGAGCTGCGTATGGTGATCTTGATCTGGACGGTGACCTTGACCTCGTAATAAACAACATTAATGATGAGGCCTTTGTGATCAGAAACGAAGAAAATAGAAAATCTAATTATATACTACTTAAACTACACGGCCCCGAGGATAATCCCGATGCCCTCGGATCAGTTGTTCATCTATATACAGCTGACCAACACCAGGTAATAGAGAAACAGACCAGCAGGGGATACATGTCTTCAATTTCCGGTCTATTGCATTTTGGATTAGGTGACTACTCTTCAATTGATTCGCTACTTATAAAGTGGGATACCAATGTAAATAGTATACATAAAAACCTAACTATCAATAAGTTAAATATAATTAACTATAATAAAATTGAAGAATTTCAAAATGCAGGGCTTGTAAATGAGAATAAAGTGATTCTGGAAGAATCTAAAAGGGATTTCAATTTACATTATGATCCGATCACCGATCCAAGCAATGACTTCAAGGTCGAACCTTTGATCCCTCATCGGATGACGTTGGATGTTCCGGTATTAGTAGCTGGGGATGTAAATGATGATGGCTATGACGATCTGCTAGTAGGAGGTAATAGTGATCAGGTCATCTCACTGTATATCCAGGATTCCAAAGGGTCATTTAGTAGAAATGACTTTCTTAAGTCAGGTCAAACTTTAATTGATGCCGATTTAGTTGATATGAACCAGGATGGTTTGGAGGATGTCGTACTACTCCTAAACGACAACATGGGAGGTTCAGAACTAAAATTCTTTCTGAATGAGTCAAACAATAATGTTTGGAAGGAGTCAATGATTGAAAAACCAAGGATTGTAGAAGGAGCTTCGTTCATACGGCCCGCTGACTTCGATGATGACGGTGATTTTGATTTTTTCCTTGGCGGAAAAACTGGACCCAGGCTTTATCCTCATTCGAGTCCTTCCTTTTTACTCCGAAACGAATCAAACCACTTTGAATTAATGGAGGTCAAAGGAATTGATACAATGGGAATAATCAAGGATGGGGCATGGATCGATTTCGATAATGATATGGACAAGGATCTCATAGTCCTTGGTGAGTGGATGAATATAACTTTCTTAAGGAATCAAAACGGTCTTTTCGAGGATGTGACTGCTGAAATGGGGTTTGATTCATCAAGCGGGTGGTGGAATACTATTGAATCGGGCGATTTTGATAAAGATGGCGACATTGACCTGATTTGTGGAAATCTTGGGCTCAACTCGCCATTCCAATTCAGCAAGCAATTTCCGATAGAGATCCATAAAGTGGATCTCAATGGTGACGGGGAGTCTTTACCCGTAATTACACATTTTGTGAATGGAAAAGAGGTACTGTTGGCTACTCGGCAAGACTTTGTGTTGCGAAATCCATTCCTGAGTAGAATGTTCATCGACCATCAGAGTTATGCAGAAACCAGTATACGATCTATTGCTGATAAAGCCAGGATTGAACAGGTACCATACATGGAGAGCTATTTGATGCATTCAGTGGTTTTAATAAATGAAGGTGATGGTAAATTCACGATGAATAAGCTGCCGGATGAGTTACAGCTCGCACCTATCTATAATATTCTTCCTACATCACAAGGAATTGTCCTGACTGGTAATTTCGAATTTGCTACCAGTAAAGGAGAGAGCTATGGTTCGGGGATGGCTAACCTGCTCAATGTTGTAAAACGGGAAGATGACTCTATGCAATTTGACATCAAGCCTATCCCGATCTACGGTAATGTCAGATCAATTGTGGAGTTGGAAGTAGTTGTGCAGGATAAGGTAATTGTTACGGGTATAGTTTCAGAAGACCTAAAAATTTACGAATTTTAGTTATTCAAACGTTTGCGACGGTAATACTTGCATTCCGTTTGATTGTATTAGGAAGAAGTAATTAACATTTATCAAACTCTATAATCATGAAAATGAAAAACAACTTGATGTGGGCTCTAAGTCTTATAATTATGGGTTCTCTCCTTATGCTGTCTGCTTGTGGAGACGATGAGAAAGACCCTGTGGCGCCCGTTTTGTCAATTGATACACCGGAATTTACTGGAGATATTGGTGATCAGGTCACCGCAACCATCAGTGGGGAACTTGATGGGGAATTTGTCTCATTAACGATCACAAAGTACATTGGAGCTGATGTTGATGCAACATATGGTACTGGTGGATCCACTGAAGTAACGACCGGACTTCCATATACATTCAACTATACATTGGGTGTTGATGGTATTCTGCAAGCGGTCAGATTCAATTTCCTTGTTACAGATGCTAATGGTTTGACGGATGACGTCAACCTTATAATTACTACGGAGTTGACTCGTTCTGGCCTGATAGTAGCGTTTAACTGGCAATACAGTTCATTGCTTTTTGATGCCGATGGTGATGGCACTGCCGAACTTGAAAGTATTCAGGATTGTGAGAAGGACAATATATTCAATTTTGAATCAGATGGTACCATGGGAATTGATCATGGAGCCCTTACTGGATCAGGAGGCGGTTCCTGCGACTTTGATGACGCTGTAGACTATACCAGATGGGAATTTGATGCGAATGAAGAGGTGTTGTCATTGATCCGAGTGGATATTAATCCCAATGATGGCTCAACAACTCCAAAAGATACTTTAAGATGGACAATCACTGAAATGGATCAGACAGGATTCAGTGCCACCGAGGAAAGTATATTTGGTCCGTTGGTATACGGATATTCAGCTGTTGCGAAAGACTAATTGTTGAAATCACAAAATTATCAAAAGGTGGCTATTTAGTCACCTTTTGTTGTTTATGAAAAGGAATATCTTCACTTATAAGTTTGGATTATCCATTTTCCTAACCACATTCGAACTTGTCCTGAATGCGCAGCCTTCATTCCAGGAATTGGCAAGTGAATATGGAATTGAGCACTATCACAGAGGGTTATATGGAGGAGGAGTAGCCATTTTCGATTTTAACAATGATGGATTCGAGGATATCTACCTGACTGGCGGTTTGTTTCGTGATAAACTGTACAAGAATAATGGTAACAAGACTTTCACCGATGTAACACTTTACTCCGGATTTGCCAGGACCTCACAGTTCAATACTTCATCTGTTTCCGTAGGAGACATCAATAATGATGGTTTCAAGGACTTGTTTATCGGTACATATCGAAATCAACATAACTTGTTATATCTCAATAATGGTGATAACACCTTTTCGGAAATCAGCAATGAAGCTGGATTGGAAAGGCATGAATGGGCCGTTGGAGGGGCCTGGGCAGACTTCGATTTGGATGGCTACCTGGATCTATACGTCATCAATTATGTTCAATCAGAGAGCCTGATCACGAATGAAGATGGACAGGTCACCGGATTTGATCATGACTGCTTCCCAAATCAACTATTCCTGAATAATGGAGATCTTACTTTTACGGAGATCAGGTCATCGGTGATTAACAATTTTGGATGCGGACTGGCTGTAGCAGCTACAGACCTCAACAATGATTTCATACCGGACATTTATGTTGCCAATGACTTTGGCCAATGGATTAAGTCTAATGCGGTTCTAAAAAATAATGGTACAGACACGCTATTTCAGGATATTAGTTCAGAATCGGGGATGGACGCTAAGATCTTTGGAATGGGAATAGCCGTCGGAGACTACGACAGGGATGGATTAAAAGATTATTACGTTTCCAATATAGGTTCCAACGTATTGTATCACAATCAAGGAAACGGAAGTTTTCTTGACGTCGCTGATGCAGCTGGCGTTTCGAACACAAAATTCGGCGAAAAATTCGCTACCAGTTGGGGTACAGCTTTTTTTGATTACGATCACGATGGATTTGAAGATCTTTTCGTGAGTAATGGGTTTGTTCGGGCGGCGGCTTTTATCTCCACCTCTATTCCTGATCCAAATCAGCTGTATCGAAACCTGGGTAATGGTACATTTCAGGATGTGGCTCCAGAATTGGGACTTGATAATGCTAATATATCCCGTGGTATGGCGGTCGGAGATCTAGACAATGACGGAGACCTTGATATAGTTGTGTCCAAGGTAGGGGATAGGGATTCCGTTGGAAACACATTGATCTTTGAGAATCAGTTACGCTCTGATCACCATTGGCTGGAAGTTAAACTAAGAGGGACACAAAGTAATTACGATGGGTATGGAGCGAATGTGAAGGTATATTTCGATGGAACAATATGGGTCCATGAAATCGATGGAGGATCCTCACATGCTTCACACAATAGTGCACTGGCGCACTTCGGTTTGGGAGATGTTTCAATACTGGATTCTATCAAAGTCATTTGGCCGGGAGGTGGTGCTCAGATCTTTTTCAATGTTCCCACAGATCAATCCATTCTAATTCAACAGGACGAAAGTGATTATTTTGTCATGGGCTGCATGGACCCCAGTTTTGACAATTATGATCCCGATGCCACGTACTCTTTTGGTTGTTACAGGGATGTTCCAGGATGCCTTGATCAAATATCCCCTCACTTTAATATCGATGCGAACATTCCTCTTGAAGAATGTGGTGCAGAACCTTTGTCACTGTCTTCAGAATTTGTAACAGAGATCTACCCTAATCCATCGGACGACCGGATTACTATTAAAATCCCTGGAAATGTGAAGGTGGAAGGATATCATCTTTTATCAATATCAGGGTCAGTAATCAATAGCGGTTCAATCGCTGGGGATACCTTTTCATTGGAAAAAGGAAGATTAGATCCAGGGGTCTATGTTCTACAACTGTTTGTTCAGAATAAGATCAGTTTATCCAGAAAAATTATCTTCCGGTGACTCTTTACTTTAGCATGGGAGAAATCAGTTTAATGAATCGGGGCCGGTAAATGTGCGCGTTCTCCTGAATGTCTTTCCAGAAATCGAATGTGATCGTATTATAGCTGATCAGTAATTCCCCTGGTTTTGAAAGATTTGGATGGGCTTTGGCATTGTAAGGCAGAATCCCTGGAGGCTCATTGTTCTCCGGAGTAACCCATATCTCATTCAAAGGTCCAAATGGTCCTACCGGACTCAGGCCGACATTCATACCCACTTTATCTGAGATCCCTAATACTTGATAGATTAACAAAAAACGTCCATCCTTTAGGGGTGTTACGCTCAATTCATTGGAAACTCCAGTTGTGATAGCTTGTAGATCCAGAATATTTTCACTCCACACCTTACCCGTCCAATACCTCCATGTTTTGAAGTTCTCGAAATTTTTGGGTGTTGTCCTAGCTGCAACCAAGGACTTATCAGGACCTATACAACCATATACATACACATATCCGTCAGGGCTTGGAGCTCCTGCCCATTCCGTGTTCACAAGGATCCCAGCTCCCAGATCCCCCTCACCAATGCTATCATGATTAAAATGAAAAGGTGTGGTGAGTTGTCGGTACCCGTCGAAAGGTGGTCTTCCCGGGTTATCAATTGACAACAAACTCACGTTTGGAAGTACAAAATCAAAAACATTGGGCCCTGTCATTTCCACGTGATAGGCAAATAAGTGGAGCTTATTATCCAATTCTCTATTTATGAATCCATCTCCCAACCAATAGTACTGCTCTGGTCGGGAGTTGTCATTGTCAGGCACAAAAAACGTCTGAGGAATGCCGTTTTCATCTTCTTTGTAATGGAATGTAATATTTGCCGGATCCGGTTCCGTACCAACCATATATGCTACCGTATTATTGACCATAGTATTGCCGGGCAGTGGTTTGTTGTCGACTACTTCGCCAATATATGTATCACTGAATGTGAGAAGTGTGGAATCGACACTTTTACTTTGCACATAATCTATCCCTTTTAGGGAAAAAGAAAAGATACCATCCGCCCCGAACCAACCTGATTTTCTGTAAAAAAGATCAGTCCATTCGGGAGCTGCTTCTGTTTTGTATTCAAAAGCATATGGATCTTGAGTTTCTTTTGGGGGAGTATCTGATTGATTTTGTGTACATGAGACAACTATCAGCGGTAGAATGAATAAGATTCCGTAGTTTTTCATAATTAGAAGGTTATCGCCAGTTTCCCACCCTTACAAAATGGGGCCGGTAATTATCCGCGTTACTGAAAAGATCCCAAAAATTGAAACTGTTGTTGTTGTAGGAGATAAGAATTTCGTCGTTTTCCAGGAATTGGGGATGAACGAATGAATTATATGTGAAAATACCGTCACCCGTCTCCGGAGTACAATATAGGGTTCTCTGATTACTCCATGGTCCTTCCGGATTTGGAGCATCCCATATGTAAATTTCATCTCCGAAAGCAAAATGATGCGTGACCATGTAGTAGTGGCCGTTATCCTCAAATACGGCAAACTGTTCGGAAACGTTAGGAACAAGACCCGCACTGGCATCGATATCAGTTACCCAACTGTTACCATCAAAAAATTCCCAGGGATTTCTCAGATCTCCATCAGCTGCTCTGGCCAAACTCGCCTGCTTTCCACCACCAGCCTTGTTTGCTCCGTAGATATAAATATATTCTTCGGATTCCATTACGCAGGAGCCATAGGCAATGGTAGGATCCGTAATACGGGTTTCAATACTGATCAATTCAAGGTCCGGAAGTGTAAAAAGTGCCAGATCAATGCTGGCGTATGCAAAACCCCACATTCCTCCCTCACCAGTGGATTTAAATGCTGAGAGCATTAACTGTAGTGTGTCATTATAAATAGTAGCATCTGTAGGCCAATACCACCATCCGGGGGTAGACGGTGTGATCAGTGATTTTGGATCACCTGGAGTACCGCCATGCATAGTAGTCAACTGATCACCTTCTTGCAGCACAAAACTGTTATTGATCAACCCAGTCCCAGGTCTTGATCGATCAGCATTTACAGTACCCAGAAATGTGTCGGCAAATATCCACAAAGTCCGCCCGTCAGGAAGCAATATTGAATAGGTAGCATCACCACCTGTCCAACCGTCACCGTATCTTGTGAAAAGATCTATAAAGTATATATCCCTGGTAGTATTGAATGCAGAATCCCAGCATAGAGTTGGAGGTTCCGTCTTGGTGGTATCAGGGTCATCAGGTGGGTCTTCTTCTTTTTCTTTATCCTTCAATTTGTTGTAAGCTTCAGGATAAAAGGAGCCGGAAGTGAAATCGTCGGATTCGTCTTCAAGACACCCCACAAAGAAGCCTGATAGGGAAACACAAAACATCAACAAGATCGGACGCCACGAAACCATACTATTTGAACTTCAATATCATTACAAATGAAAGCATTTTCCGAATGATTGGATTGATAAAATCAGGTAATTCTACTCACGGGAATACTTGTATCTTTATTAGAGTAAATCCAAAAAGAAATGAAACTCGGATTAGGTCTCTATAAATCAGTTCTTACAGATGATAACTTCCGATTTGCACGTCAGGCAGGGGCAACGCATCTCGTGGTTCAACTTGTGGATTATATCAAAGGTGGCGATAGTCCTTCACTTACGAAGAATTATTTGGATGGATGGGGAATTACCAATAACGAAAACAAACCATGGGAATATGAGGACCTGAAAGCCTTAAAAAAGCAAATAGAAGGTCATGGACTCACCTGGGAGGCTATTGAAAATTTTGATCCGGCACATTGGTTTGATATTCTATTGGACGGCCCAAAGAAGGCTAAGCAATTGGAGAATCTGAAAAGGACCATTCAAAATATTGGGAAAGTCGGCATACCCATATTAGGATATTATTTTAGTCTGGCTGGAGTATGGGGTTGGAGTGCACGACCGACAGGAAGAGGAGAAGCTAACTCTGTTGAATTTGACGCCTCGGCAATCAATGTTGATCAACCGATCCCTAATGGCATGGTATGGAACATGATCTATGATACAAATGCCACTCATGGAAGCATACCATCGGTAACACATGAAGAGATATGGGGTCGATTGGAAGAATTTCTTCATGAGATAATCCCCGTAGCGGAAGAGAATAATGTTCGATTGGCTGCCCATCCCGATGATCCCCCTTTGCCAACATTGAGGGGTACTTCCAGGCTAATTCATAAACCATCTGGTTATGACAAACTACTGGAGGTGATAGATAGTGAATCCAACGGTATTGAATTCTGCATGGGTACAACCCAGGAAATGGCTGAAGGAGATATTTACGAATGTCTTGACAAGTATTCTGAAATGAATAAGATCTGTTATGTGCATTTTCGAAATGTAAAAGGAAAGGTACCCCATTATCGTGAAGCATTTGTCGATGAAGGGGACATAGATATGATCAAGGCACTTAGGATCTTAAAAAAGAATGAATTCAATGGGGTCATTATTCCTGATCATACCCCGGAGATGTCGTGTAAAGCTCCATGGCACGCAGGAATGGCTTTTGCGTTGGGTTACATGAAAGGCGCGATGCAGGCTTTGGACAGATAGTACAATTGCTGATTGTCAAATGAGATATTTTATGACGAAATTGATTTTTCCGAATTAACCTTTATGAGTAACCAGAGATACCCCATCAATAAGTGCACAATTTCCGATGATTGGACCTACAAGAACATGAAGGTTGTATATATGGAGAACGACTATCTACGAATTGGAATTCTCGTGGGTCGGGGCAGTGATATTTTTGAATTCACCTACAAGCCTAGATCCGTTGATTTCATGTTAAGGCTTGAAAAAGGAATTCGTAATCCAAATGAAGACTTCTCTCAATTACGAAATACTGCAAATCAGATGGAGGATTACTACTATGGCGGATGGCAGGAAGCACTTCCGAACAGTCCAACTTTCAATTACAGGGGAGCTGAACTTGGTCAACATGGTGAAGTGCACATGATACCATGGAAACATGCGATACTGGATGATTCAGATGAGAAGGTGTCATTAAAACTATGGACAAGACCCCTAAGAGTCCCGGTAAAAGTTGAAAAAACGATTACTATGGTTCGAGATAGTCCGCAGATCGATGTTCAGGAAAAACTTACTAATGAATCATCAACCGACTTAGATATCATGTGGGGTCATCATATTGCGTTTGGACTGCCACTTCTACGGAATGGGGGCCATATTGAAACCAATGCGAAAAACTTCCTTGCCGAACCTGCTATACCGGATAATCGAAGATTTTTAGCTGGAGAAATGCAAAGCTGGCCCGTTGTTATTGGGAAAGATGGAGTTAATGATGACGCAAGTAAAATTCCATCGTCCGATGGGGATCATTATTCGGACCTGGCGTACTTGTCAGGATTTGAGGACAGTGCCTACTATACGCTGTGGAACGACACCAAGGACCTTGGATTTAAGGTCAAATGGGATCCCGCTGTATTCACCACACTTTGGTATTGGCAAGAGAGGTTTGCAACGCAGGATGCGCCATGGTGGGGGTCAGTTTTTGCTTTAGGGTTGGAATTTTGGACCTCAAAATGGACGGCAGAGCCTGAAAAAGCAATAAATGAAGGAGCGTGGTTGAAATTGAAAGCTGATGAGACTCTAATGACATCATTCTCAACGTCTATAGAAGAAAAATTGATCACCTAAATAAATCACTAATATGTCACTACTAGAAAAAGCTACAGTATTCGCCGAAGGACTTGATCATCCTGAATGTGTTGCCATACATCCCGATGGCAGCGTGTGGGCAGGGGGGGAAGCGGGCCAGATATACAAGATATCTGAGGATGGATCCAAAGTTGAAGAAATGGTTACCACAGGAGGATTCATTTTAGGTATAGCTTTCAATCCTGGTGCCGAATGGCTGGCTATATGTGATTTGGGTAAGAAATGCCTTTGGAAATATCATTTGGCTCAGAATAAACTGGAATTATGGTCTGAAGGTGCTGACGGCCATCAATTCAACATTCCAAATTATGGTGTATTTGATGGAAAAGGGAATTACTACGTCACAGAAAGTGGGGATTTCCGGAAGGTGACAGGGAAGGTACTGAAATATGATGCAGACGGTAACGGTCAGATCTGGCATGATGGTCCATTCAACTTCACAAATGGTTGCGCCATGGGAAAAGGCGAAAAATATCTTTACGTTGTTGTATCATTTATGCCGGGAATTGAACGGATCAGGATCAATCCGGATGGAAGTGCTGGGGAACGAGAGGTATATTGCACTTTACCTGAATCGGTACCCGATGGATGTGCCTTTGATAGTGAAGGGAATCTTTATGTTTCCTGCTATGCCCCTAATAAGATCTATAAGATAGCCCCGGACCGAACAGCGACTGTGTTGATTGATGACTGGGAAGCACACACGCTCTCCAATCCTACCAACATTGCATTTGGAGGACCAAATCTCGATCAAATGTTCACTGCAAATCTTGGGAGATGGCACGTTACCAGGATTGATGCAGGTATAAAAGGTTTGAAACTAGTGTCCCACCCTTAACGGGGACCTCAATTCTTTTCAGGTTGTAATGTTGAACTCCATTGGAACGCAGGTTGGAATCTTGAAAAGGTATGTCGATAGACGCTATCTTCAATAATGATATTGGATTCCAGCCATCTGAATTGCCAGCTATAATCCATCCATTCTATTAATAGGATGTCTGGAAACATGATCGAAGAATAGCTTATATCCAGGTATATAAACTTGTTTTTATTGTTGATTATCAAGGATTTAAACTCATTTATGGAAGGCGTAAGTACAGAATTCTCAACCTGAACCTTATTATTGACAGAAAAGTAATTCGACAGCTGGGTATCAGTTATTTCATTGTCAGAAGCCTGCCCCATAAGACCATTCAGAATAGTGATAGGGATGGTCAACTCATGCCTGATCCCTGAATTTGTGGCGGTAAAGTATGAACTAGTTAATTCTGAAGGATTATCAATGATGTTCCTTCCATACCTGAGCAGCTCAAATTGGGAATTATCATCCAACTCGGAATATTCCAGCAACACACGACCGTTTTCCTCAGCACTGAGGAAGGTAACTACAGGGATCTTTATTGATCCTTTTCCCATCTTTTGCTGGATGAATAAATTCGTCCAATCTTTTGGTAATCCTTGATATTCGAAATAATAAATGATCTCATATCGCATGAGATCCATTACGTTAATTTTATCACTATCAATAGACCTATCATTTATTGCAATCAAATTTGCTTTTAGTGGAATTTGATCGCTGTCGAAAAGCTTGAAATTGTTTGTAATCAATCCCCCATGTTTTGAGGCGAGTGATCGCAATGTGTCCGAAGAGTAGTTGTACAGATCATCGGGCTGAGGTCGATGAAAATAAACAAGGTCTTCCACGAGGATCTTGTACTGAATAGAAATTTTACCCTGCTCAATTTTCATATTCACCCAATTCAATGAAACAGGGTGTGACGATACACTGGAAATGAACAGAGATGAAATGGTAATTAGAAAACAGACTTTTTTCATTCAATCCTAAGCGTAAGAATTTCCCATGGGTCCATTTTTAACTCAGGGGACATAGAATCACCTTTTTCCTCCAAAGGACTACTTTGATAGAGCGTAACCGGGATTTCAAACAGCAGATTAACAGTGTTTATTTTATCCGAACTATTGAAAAGTCTGATCATTTTGTAATTGTCTTCGCGGCCAGGTTTAAATGAAGTTACAATAATGCTATTCGAACCTTCCAATGTGACAAATGGATTGATCTGTTTACCTCCAGAAGGAACAACAACCATGGGACTAGAGCGCTCCATTCCTAACTTTTTGGCTACAGCCGGATCAAAAGTTGCGTGAGGGCTAATGGTATGTTTAAATGTAATCCTACCTTCCTGATAGGCCTTATAGTTTACAAACCAAAGATTGTTCATCACCCATGCAATAAGTCGCTGCGATGGAACATAATCCTTAAGCCAGGGCCGATTTACCATATCGGACATCCAGAACTGGCCATACATATCCCCGATCTCCCAGATAGGTGCGTCTTCTGTAGTTAACGTGACACCGTATTCATCATTCGAAACATCGAGGAAGCGTTGTACGGAGTAGAAATTGTTATTAGCCCCTCGCATCTGATTTTCCCCTGGTTCCAAAACCGCCCAGGGTATATCCATTCTTACTTTGCCATTTTCAACGTTGAAAGGAAAAGTGAACCTCACATTTTCATCCTCTACGACTCTTAACTTGTCGACAGTATTTGTTATACTAAACTGATTGATCCCTGAACACATTTCTATCAAGGTCCCAATCTCATTAGCGCCTGCACCTTGGGTAGTTACCTTAAGAATGGAATAAAGAGGACCATTTTCAATGATCTCAAATACGGGGCTATGTGCTCTCGAAAGATTATCCTTGATCTTCCCTGAGTACCAATAAGTATTAAATCCAAGTGTATCATTGGAGTCAATGAAGTTTACACCCATGGACTTGGAAGTAATGGACTTGAAATTTCCTGTATTGGGATCAAGATCGATTGAGATAAAGTCATTTTCGATCTGATTTTCGGAAACCACAACATTACCGCCCCCTTTGGTATTGCCTTTCTTCAAGATATAAACATTGGATCCGAATCCCGGTACATTGCTGGCAACAAAAACAACTTCACCTGTGCTTAGTTCCTGTGTTGGCACTGAATTCCCGTTACTATCTGTAATCCGGTTCCCTTTCAGGTTCCAGGTGGGCGGGATCTTCACCAATTCTGTTCTTGACCACGAAAGGGAATTTATTACCTGTATGCGGTCAACGACTTCAAGGTCGTCTTCTACAGGTTCCAATGCTTTCTCGACCATATTGTTAGCCGTTTCCCGGGCATCCATTGCAAACCCTTTTTTCACCTCCCAAAGACTTTTGGTGAACTCAGAATCAGGATCTGATTTACTGATATTGGCGCCCCAGGTGTGTTCTGAAAACAATACCACGTTCTTCCAGGCCTGATCAAATTCGGTAATAGGAAAAGGTTCATTCTGCAACATGGCCCAAAGTGTCTCCGCTTGAACTAATCTATCAGCGGTGTTTCTGTTGATAGAGGTTTCAGTTGCCGAAGAAGAAGCACCATCTTCCCAATACGGTGTAAAGTCACCTTTGGCTTCCGGGATCATATCCTCATATCTTTCAACGAAGTCATTCATCATTTTCATGGTTGTGGCAATCTTGAATTTGGGCCACTCGTATTTTTCATTCCATTCCTTGAAGAAATCTGGCATATCGGGATCAGGGGGTCCGTTGTCATTTCCGATATTATACCTCAGTTGAACAATATCATAGGGATATTTTTGTTGCTCCAGCTCATCAAGGAAATTGAGGATCGGAGCTCCCCCGGCGTGACTGATGTTGCCCATCAACCAGGAATGAAACCATGAATAGCCGTGAGAACTCATCCAAAAGAGTATTTTCTCCTTTCCTGATGGAGATTTCCAGTACATAGGTATGTCTCCCCATGCTTCAAATGTCTTTCCTACCTGGTACCCACCATGGGCCAACTGTGGCATATGATTGGGGCCAATAGAGAAGTATTTAATACCTGTTTGAGCAAGTGCCGGGACAATTCCCCATGTATAACCAGGAACATCTGTGATCATGGCAGACTCGATTTCAAAGCCATATTCATCCCTTAGCTGTTGAGCATGAAGCGTATTCTTAAATAGTTCTTCTTCCCGTTGTAGTCCGGTCAATACGCTACCGTAGAGGCCATCAATTCCTATGACGCCATTATTCACGGCTTCTATGAACTTTGCCTTTCTATCGTCTGATACTTGTTTCAGATAGCCATCCAGGACCCAACTGATCTCCGCGTTCCACTTGTATCTGGATCCTTCGGGGTATCCTGACGTTTTCTCAGCAAGATCTATCGCCATATCGAGATTTCGCCACTGCAATCGGGCCACTTCATCCTGTTCATGGGTAAAACCGATGTCCACATGAGAGTGTGGTAGAAAATAAACTTCGAATTGTCGTACAGGCTTTAAGGTCACTTGACGGGTCTGAGTTACTCTCTCGTCCAGTTCTATTATAAGATCTGAGGTGATCTCACTATTTGTCGGATCTAACATGAGGTATATCTCATTGGGGCCGACATCAATGTCCGTTTCAAGTATTACCTCATTATTGAATGAGAATCTGCAATTGGTCGGATCTCCCAGATACGTTAAGTCGACCTTTATACTCTGTTTTGGTCCATTATCAGTTTTGAGTATAGCCGGTTCGGCAAGGACTTCCAGTGACTCCTGGACAGGATTCTGGATTGCCATCAGATAATCCCTGGGATTGGATCTTTCCTCCTCAAAACGAAGGCGTATTGATTTTCCCCTGTAGTCCCTTGATGGGACATTCAGGATCATATAACCGAACAGATCGCCATGTGCCTTGTCGACATGGGTATTGACGAAGGCAAGTTGTACATTATCCTTATTGGTAAACTCCCAATTCGCAAAACTTCCATCCTTGTAGGTCTCAATACTCACAAACTGTGCATCATCAATTAATATATTGAATTTGGAGGGTTCGAGATCACCTTTGGTATTGGCATACCCAATGTGGAATATGAATGAAGCTATTTCCTCTTGGTAGTCCGCGGGTAGTTTTTCCGTTGTCAGCTCGAAGAATGGATATTTCCCATTCTCTCCAAGGTAGAGAACAACATTGCCTGGCTCCAGAAAAGGGAAAAAATCCAATGCGGTTCCATCTACTACTTTATCGAATCCCTGGTAGAATGTTGAAGATCGAAGTGGCCATGGATCCTTCAATTCGGTAATCTCCTGCGAACTGATAGAGGTAATTACAATGAAGAGGAAACAAATTGAAAGAGATGCTTTTGTTAACTTGTAATGAGTAAATACCATGGTTGCCAATACTTTATACAAGTACAAATTATTAATTCCTGTGAACTACTCCATCAGCAAATCCAATATATATCTTGTCTTATTGGGTTTCATGATGATGTTATTCAGCTGTTCCACACCGACGGACTCCTACTTTAGGATCCGTGTAATTGACAGTCAAACAGGCAGGGGAGTACCCCTGGTGAAACTGATACCCATGACCCGTAACCAGTACATTACAGATAGCCAGGGATATATTGCATTTTCAGAACCTGGTTTGATGGATCAGGTGGTCTATTTTGTTGTTGAAAGTGATGGCTATGAAGTACCGATTGGTGCCGATGGAAAAAGAAGTGTATTGTTTAACACGAAACATGGCACAGAGGCAATCCTGAGAATTAGAAGGAACATCCCTGCGGAAAGACTCTATCGTCTGACCGGACAAGGGATCTATAAAGACAGTGAGATCCTTGGAATTAGCGTTCCAATTCGAAAACCACTTCTCAATGCTGGTGTTTTAGGTCAGGATTCTCAACTGGGAGCTATTTACAACGGGAAATACTTTTGGATCTGGGGGGATACTTTTCTGCCGCCAAGGTACATTGGGAATTTTGCTGTTTCCTCAGCTACTTCTCCATTGGAAGATGATCCCGATAAGGGTATAAACTATACATATTTCATGGATGATAATGGTTATTCCAGATCAATGATCGATCCTCAAGGACCGGGTTATATATGGTTTGACTGGCTTATGACTATAAGAAATGGAGGAGAGGAACAACTTCTGGCAAAGTTCGGACGAGTCAATGGATACTGGTTAAATGAAGAGCGGGGTATCGCATTGTTCAATGATGATAAAGGGGTTTTCGAAAGAGTGATCCAAACACCAGAGTGGAAAGATGAGTATACGACCATGGGACACCCGGTTCCAGTAAAGATCAATGACGATAGCTATTATATTACAACATCGGAATTCAGGTTTTCAATGGTGAAAAGGACCTTCAACGATATCACTGATCCTTCAGGTTACCTTTCTTTCAGTTGCTTGAAGGAAGGAAGTCGTTACGATCTGGACAATCTACAGTTGGACAGGGATTCAAATGGAAAGCTGGTATTCGGGTGGAAATCAGGAACCGATCCTATTGATTTTAAAAGGCAGGAAGAACTGATAAAGGAAGGTCATATTCGTCAGAACGAAGGATGGTTGCAAATCTCAGATATCCTGACAGGTGAGAGGGAAGTAATAAACAGGGGGTCAATTTTCTGGAATTCATATCGCCAGAAATGGATAATGATTGCCAGTGGAAATCCTCTGGGAGAAGTATGGTATTCGGAGGCAGATACTCCAGTAGGGCCGTGGGCCTATTCATTGAAAATTGCGGACCATGTTAACGCCTTCTACAATCCAAAACATCATCCTTATTTTGACAAGGAAGATGGAAAACAAATATACTTTGAAGGAACATATACCAAGGGATGGCGCCCTGAAGCCTCGATTACACCCTATTATCACTACAACCAGTTAATGTACACCCTGAGGTTGGATGAAGAAGACGTATTTCTACCTGAACCGGTGTATTATATTGATCCAGGTTTCTCATTCAAATCAAAGAAGGAGAATGCCATGATTTCATTTTTTGCTTTTTCGCTGGAGAGAAAAAACGATGAAATGATACCCATTTACATTTCGGAAAACGGAAAATTAAGCACATATGAAGATGGAAATCAACCTCTATTCTATGCTCTAGGAGAGCCTGAACTTAAAAACGGATTGGTGGGAACTAGCGATAATTTCTTGCGGAATTTCGAATTGTTTGAAAACTTCTTTAAGGCAGATTTTGATTTTGAAGAACAACTAACCTTCAAATCGAACATGATAGATTTCGAATTGTCTGACTTTATGTTTTTCAATGATTCTATATCATCGGTTCTAAATGCTTACAACCGGAAATACTTCCTGGAAGGAAGGATTGAAAACGATATGATCCAAGGACGCTGGAAGTCCGAAAAAGGTAACTATGAAGGAGATTGGGAATCGTATCTTAATACAGAAGTATGGTGGCCGGCTTATTCTAAAAACGTGGTTCCGCTATATGAATTTTTTAATGGAACAGAATACCGTTACGGCACAGAAGAATACATGGGACAGGGATGGGAAAGGTCGTCCCAACCAATTTGTTGGGTATGGGCTAATCCATTTGATCAATTGATTGTTGATTGGAGCATTGAACCTGATTCATTTATCCCGGCCAGGGATTGACTGATAATCCGGTTTCCTTTTCAATTTCAAGTAATCGATTGTATTTACTCAATCTTTCAGACTGTGTTATCGATCCGATCTTTATCTGATCTCCCTGCCAACCCACCGCAAGAT
Organism: Cyclobacteriaceae bacterium; assembly: GCA_965242805.1. GTDB lineage: Bacteria > Bacteroidota > Bacteroidia > Cytophagales > Cyclobacteriaceae > JANQEU01. The sequence continues at coordinate 155,669 of CBDETD010000002.1, forward strand.
CAGATAGCCAATTGTCCTCTGTCTCACCGCTACGGGCACTTATGGTCACTTGCCAGCCAGCCTTTTTCGCCAGTCTATAAGCCTCGGCGGCTTCTGTGAGTGTTCCAATTTGATTAACCTTCAACAAAAGGGAATTGGCGGCTTTGAGGTCAATTGCTTTACGAATTCGATCAGGATTGGTGCATAGGAAATCATCACCAAGTATCAGTGATCGTTCCCCTAATGATCCTGTCAATTGGGTCCAGTTTGACCAGTCCTCTTCTGCCAATGCGTCTTCTACCGAAACAATAGGATATTTGTTTGTCCAGTTTGCCAATTCGGATATCATTTCGGACGGATCTAGCAACTGACCACCCAGATCATATTGAGAACCATTGTAAAAGTGACTTGATGCTACATCCATTGCAAGACAAATATCTTCTCCAGCTACTAGCTCAGCGTCCTCTATACTCGTCATGGTGTCATTGAATATATCTTCGATAGCCTTGAAAGGGGGTGCCAACCCACCTTCGTCGGCGGAAAGTGCTCGCATTCCATATTTGGCCTGGCAAAGCTTGGAAGCGGATTGGTACACTCTGTAAACTGCATTCAATGAACTCATTATATCGGCTTGAGTAGGCACAACCAGCAAATCCTGAATAGGTACCTGCCCACCTGCATGCTTACCTCCGCTAAATAAATTAATGGTTGGACGTGGCAGTATAACTATCTCTTTATCAATAATATAAGAGAAATATTTATACAAAGGAAGATTCATTTCACTTGCCTTTGCACGAGCAAAGGCAAGTGAAACCGAGAGAATTGTATTGGCACCAAGCTCGGACTTTTGACTGGTGCCGTCCAACCTTATCAGAGCCTCGTCAAGTTCTCTCTGATCGTAGAATTTTTTACCTGCAAGCGATTGAGCAATTATGTCATTTACATTGGAAACCGCCGTGAGGCAGCCGTTGCCATCAAATCGGGTGGGATCCATATCCCTTAACTCGTGAGCTTCAGCTTTACCGGTAGATGCTCCTGAAGGAACGGAAGCTTCTCCATGGACACCCGAGGACAATTGACAATAACATTTAATGGTTGGTTTTCCACGACTGTCAAGAATCTCTATCGCGGAAAGTGAGTTAATCTCGGACATGTAATAAATCCTTTAGCTTTAATACAAACTGATCCATCGTAGGAGGTATTTCTTTTATCAAAGAGAGTCCAATCTTTTCTTGTTTCTTCTGCTCTTCACTTGTAAGGTACTCTAATGGTGATAACCCTCTTACCCTGGCCAGGAAACATGCAACTGCGTGCCTTATTGCTCTAAATTCTCTTACGGGATCCAACGGATTGTTGGACTTGTAATGCGAGTAAAATTGTAGGATTCCCTCTATAAACCGAGTACAATACGTCGGGATATGATTTGCCTTACTCATAAGATGAGAAATGAAAAACCCAAGATCAAACGTTCCATCGCCAAAATGAGCTACTTCATGATCCAACAGGATCAGTTCATTGTTTTTGACCAGTAGGTTCTTAGGGCTGAAATCACCGTGAGTGAATGTGAATCTGTCCTGGGATGATTCATCTATTAATTCGTTAATAAAGGTATTTGTTGACGGTATTTGCCTGGAAACTTCGACATAATAGGGATCCACTCGAAGACTTTTGAAAAATCTGTCACTGGTCAATAGATCAGGTATTTTCTGTTGACCAGAATGATGAATTGTTCCCAGTATAATTCCTGCTTTCCCGATAAGTGATTTTTTAGGGCCATTTTCCAGGAACAGACTTTTCAGATTTTTAAAAGGGGTGGGGATACCTTCCATTACCAGGAGGAAATTAGATCTATCATCAAATATCAAATTCGCAATGTGGACATGAGGCTGAAGCCATTTCATTGCTTCAGCCTCAAAAAAGATCCTTTCAGGATCACTAAACCAATCTCCTTTTACCCTAAGCTTTTCCAGTGCCTGTTTAATAACCCAAGAAGAACCATCTGTGAAGAAAATCTGAACAGTTTTATTGGATACTCCGCCCTTGAGGTTTTCAATCTTTATGACATCTTTTACTTGGAGATCCGTAGCATTGACCAGGTAAGATAGTAGTTCATTGTGATCTTCAATGTCCATATAAAGTCAAATCAGAGGTCAGTGATCAAAAAAGAATTTGGAAAGAATCAACAAAATCAAATTATTCTGAATTATCCATGAATCTCGCAATTCTTATTTACAAAATCTACAGGTATCATGTGTAGATTTACCTAATGGCTTATTCTTCTGTCAGATGATAAGGTCAACACTATTTATTCTGTTTGGATTCACTTTTTTGGTGAGCTCTGGTCAGCACAGCATAGCCAGAAAATGGAACGAGGTACTGCTTGAAGCAATCCGAAATGATTTTGCCAGACCAACAGTACATGCCAGAAATCTGTTTCATATTTCTGCGGCCATGTATGACGCATGGGCTATGTATGATGATGATGCCAGGCCATATTTTGTTGGGAATTCCATTCATGGGGTCGAAATGGAACTAAAGGATTTCCCTATTCCATCAGATATTCAAAGTGCACAGGAAGAAGCCATGAGTTACGCCTGCTACAGGCTGCTCCACCATCGATTTAAGGATTCACCCGATTTTGAGCTTACCGTTGCCCTCATTGATTCATTGTTTGGATCTTTTGGTTTTGATCCCAATTTCACTTCTGAAGACTATGAAAATGGGTCCTCTGCTGCTCTTGGAAATTACATTGCTTCCGGTATCATTGATTTTGGATTGACGGATGGTTCCCTGGAACAGTTCGATTATATAAATATTGAATACTATCCTGTTAATCCTCCACTTCTTCCGACCAGAGAAGGCTCCCAAGGGTTGGAAGATCCAAATCGATGGCAACCTTTGGCATTTGATGTCTTCATTGATCAGTCCGGTAATGAAATCCCGGGCTTGATCCCTGAATTCCTAAGTCCGGAGTGGGGAAATGTGGTGCCCTTTAGCTTGAAAACAACGGAATTGACTTTGCATCAGAAGGATGGAATCAATTGGAAGGTTTTTTATGATCCGGGCCAACCTGCCTATTTGGATGTTGATGATCCGGAGGGATCAGAGCATTATATATGGAATCATGAACTGGTTGCGCTATGGTCATCGCATCTCGACCCCGGTGATGGGATTATATGGGATATCTCTCCCTCTGGGATTGGTAATCTGGATGTTTCCGGATTTCCAGGGACATTTGAAGAATTTCAACTTTTCTACAGTGAAGAGGATGGCGGCGATGGATCGCCTGGAAGGGAAGTAAATCCGATTACAGGACTTGCTTATGAACCTCAATTGGTCCCCCGTGGGGATTATGCGAGGGTATTGGCTGAGTTTTGGGCTGACGGTCCTGATTCGGAGACTCCACCGGGTCACTGGTTTACAATCCTCAATTATGTTTCGGATCATCCATCTAATCAGAAAAGATTTAAGGGAGAGGGTGATGTCCTGTCTGATCTTGAATGGGATATTAAGTCTTATTTTGTCCTTGGGGGAGCCATGCATGATGCAGCTGTAGCTGCTTGGAGTGTTAAAGGATATTATGACTATGTTCGTCCTATATCTGCTATCCGATACATGGCCGATAAAGGTCAATCTTCAGATCCAAGCCTGGCCAATTACGATCCCTGGGGACTTAAACTAGTCGATGGATTGGTAGAAATTGTGGAAGTTGGCGATGAGCTAAGTGGAGATAACAATGAAAATGTAGGAAAAATAAAATTGTATGCATGGAAAGGACCAGATTACATCCAGGATGAAACGACCGACGTAGCAGGAGTAGGATGGATATTAGCAGAAAACTGGTGGCCCTATCAAAGACCTACCTTTGTGACACCTCCTTTTGCCGGATATGTTTCCGGTCATTCCACCTTTTCGAGAGCTGCTGCCGAGGTATTGACCTTAATCACAGGAGATGAATACTTTCCTGGAGGAATCGGTGAATTCCTTGCCAAGAAGAATGAATTCCTGGTTTTTGAGGAAGGGCCAAGTCAGGATGTCATACTCCAGTGGGCGACCTACAGGGATGCCAGTGATCAATGCAGCCTCTCAAGGATCTGGGGTGGTATACATCCTCCAGTTGATGACATACCAGGAAGATTGATGGGTGAAATGATCGGAAAAGATGCATTCGATCATGCCTTAAACTTTATTGAAGGAACGAATGAAATCCTTGGCAATAAGTTCAATGGAACTGGGATTTCATTGTTCCCAAATCCTGCTTTAGACTATGTGATAATCGAATTTCCATACGAAATGATTGTAAAAAACATTGAGCTATTTGATTTGAAGGCTCAACAATTCTATCATGTGAAATGGTATGCTATGAATGGAAATCGTATCAATATGTCAGTTATCAACTTGCTACCATCATTATACCTGTTAAAGATCCAAACTAAGGATAAAACATACACGAGAAAAATCCTTATAAGGTAGTCTTAGGTAGCTTTGAAATTGTATTAAAACAAAGGTTCTTCATCAGGCAAATACAAACAGATGTTCTTCGATCTAACAAATAAATCAGCTATAGTCACTGGGGGTGGAAGTGGTATAGGGGCTGCTATCTCCCAAGCCCTTAGTCAACACGGAGCAAGTGTCTATATTTTTGAACGTGACCCCAATACAGGGTCCAAAACGGAAGCTGTGATCAATAATTCCGGAGGACAAGCAAAGTTCCTTCAAGTTGATATCACGGACAATGATGAAGTAGAGAAGACTGTGGAAGCGGTTGGAGACACAGTGGATATTTTGATCAATAATGCTGGTATTCCCCATATTGGAAATGTTGAAACTACCAGTGTTGAGGATTTTGATAGACTCTATGAAGTGAATGTAAAAGGGGCTTTTCATTGCCTGAAAGCTGTGATTCCAAGAATGAAAACCAATGGTGGCGTAATCCTTAATATCGCATCAGTTCTATCGGTTTTGGGAGTTAGTGATCGTTTTGCCTATTCAATGAGCAAAGGAGCCATTTATACAATGACGCTTTCAGTTGCAAAGGATTACCTTGGGTACAACATCCGTTGTAATTCGATTGCACCAGCCAGAATTCATACACCATTTGTAGATGGATATTTGTCAGATAATTACCCTGGAAGGGAGCAAGAAATGTTCGAAAACCTGTCAAAAACCCAACCCATTGGAAGAATGGGTAAACCAGAGGAAGTAGCAGCATTGGCTGTCTACCTTTGTTCGGATGAAGCATCTTTCATAACCGGAACTTGTTTTCCGATAGATGGTGGTTTTATCACACTTAATAGTTAGTCAATGAAATTATTTAGATATCGAAAAAATGACAAAACTTTCCCCGGAGTCGCTATCAATGATACCCATTACGACCTTTCCGAACATTTTCACGATATAGACAGGGACTTCTTTGAGGAGGGTGGTTTGGAAAAAGTCAGGGTGATCATGAATAATGGAGGACTACCACCAATTGAAGAACCCGCATTTGATGCGGTGATCTACAGACCTGGGAAAATAGTTTGCATAGGTCTTAATTATTTGAAACATGCAGAGGAGAGTGGCATGCCCATTCCCACGGAGCCTGTGCTTTTTTTTAAATCAACATCCAGTATTTGTGGCCCTTTTGATAATGTTATTATCCCCAGAAACAGTAAAAAAACGGATTGGGAAGTGGAATTAGCAATTGTCATTGGAAGAAAGTGTTCCTACATTTCTGAAGAACAGGTCGTAGATCATATTGCTGGATATGTCCTTCACAATGACATAAGCGAAAGGGAGTTCCAACTTGAAAAAGGAGGACAATGGGTAAAGGGTAAAAGCTGCGATACTTTCGCCCCTTTGGGGCCGTATATTGTTACCACAGACGAAATAAATGACCCCAATTCACTGGATCTCTGGTTAAAAGTCAATGACGAGATGGTGCAAAATGGTAATACTTCAGACTTCATTTTCAACGTGCAAACCTCAATTTCATACATTTCGCAATTTATGACGCTTGAACCGGGTGATATTGTATCCACCGGAACTCCCAAAGGGGTGGGATTAGGGTTTGATCCGCCAAGGTATCTAAAACCTGGTGATGTGATGGAGCTAGGAGTGGAGGGCTTGGGTACCTCCAGGCAAGAAGTAATAGCTTATGAGGACTGAATATCAGGGAAATTCATCCTTGCCATGATGTCCTTGAAACGCGGGTCACTTCTAATGGGATCCATCCAGGGTTCAACCTGAATGAAAATCAAAAACCATGAATTCTCGTCGTATGCTTGTTCCAGTAAAGCAAGTGCTTCATCATATTCACCCAGGCCGATATGGATAAATGCACGTTGAACCGAAGGGACGTATCTCCCTGAAGCTGCCGTTTTTGAATAGAAATCAGCTAGTTTCTTGCCTTCCGATTTATTTCCCCCTAATCCAAGAGCATGCCCCAATCCTCCGCCAACTTCCGCCAATCCATTTGAAAGGTCAAAAGCTTTGTAATAGGTTTCGATGGATTCTTCGTAATCTTTCAATTCACAATATGCCATTCCCAACCAGTCATAACCCCATGCCGCTGTCGGATCAGATTCTACTTCCTCAATCATAAGATCCCGAAGTTCTTCGTTTCTCCTGGCAAAATAATAAAGCGAACCTCTCCCGATACGATAGTCCTGTTTTGGATCCATCGTGTATATAGTGTCGGATTGGGCAATGGCCCCATCAAAATCACCCATAGCTGATAACCAAAGCGAATACCAATGTCGTGCATTTAGATTTTCGGGGTCTATGGAAATGCTTTTTTCAAATGCTTCCCTTGATTCAGACCATTTCCAATCGAGGAAATTCAGGATTCCCCGGATCTTGTAAGATCCGCTACTTACGGAGTCAAGTTTCAAAACGCTACCGAAAACTTCTTTGGCCTTGGGAATGGTTTCGTCCCGGGATAGAAATCCGAATATGTAAAGAATTACTTGTGTCTCCGCATAGGCCAAAAGAGCTTCAGAATTAGTAGAGTCCGTGGATATTTGCTTCGCATAGCCTTCCAGCAGGCTTTCCCATTCCAATTTGTGGGTGTCCCCCAAAGCAGCCATTACCCTTTCATCTATCCTGGACTTACTTTTGGAACAACCAAATACCATTAAGAAAATTGCCAGAAAACATGTGTAAACAGAGATCCTATTTCTATCCATTGGATTAATTCTATTTTATACAAATACAACAGTGGAAGATGTAAGGATGATCAACGTAAAGAATTCAATTCAGAAGTTGTTATAGACGATCATGCGAACAATATTCCGTTTCATAGATTATCCCTTTTGAATCATTACAACAATTGGTAAATTGTTGTCCCCACCAGTATTTGAGATATTAGATGTAGTGTGACCAGGTAAACTAAAACAACTATGAATTACCCGCAGTTTGTGGATAATCAAACCTACTATTCCATGGACACGTCACGGACGGAACTCCAGCAGCTGGTAGGTCTTTCAAACAATCTTAAGAAGATCCATCTTCTGACCACATCCAATTTTCGTGATTTTGATCAATTGATACAAGAATACCTGAAAACCGGATTGGAGATTTTCAATATGAAGATTGGGATTGTTTCACGAATTGATGAGAATGATTATATCATTTGTAATGCAATTTCTCCCGAGGACGCTATTAAAAAAGATGATGTATTCCCTTTGGAGGACACCTATTGTCGGGAGGTTTTCCATAGCAAGGCGGTATTAGGGTTTCCTCATGTCGGAGGAATGAATGAAATGAAAGATCATCCAGTTTATCAAAATATGAAGCTGGAATCCTACATTTCGGCGCCAATATATTCTAATGGAGTTCTTTTCGGGACCTTGAATTTCACCTCAACCATTCCAAGAAAGTATGGGTTTTCAGAGCATGAAAGAGATCTCATCTCGTTAATGGCAAACTCAATTGGGAGCTTTTTGGAACTCAATCAGAAAGAATCTGAACTTATTGCAGCTAATGATCGATTGAAAAGGCTAGTTGGCTATGTCGCCCATGATTTGAGAAACCCTCTTAGTTCAATTCATGGCTTGGCTTCATTCGTAAATAGGGGGGACGAGCAGCAAAGACTTCAAATATCTAAGTATATTCAAAATTCCGCTGAAAATGCGTTGGAGATGGTTCATACGATTCTTGAAACGGCAGCGATGGGAACAGGAAAAATTGAATTGAAGAAAACCAATGCTGATTTTTCAGAACTGATCTCTTCGGTAAAAGGCCAATTTTCAGACTCCATTGATGAAAAAAATATACGTTTTGAACTCAATTGTGTGCAAGGTCTGATCGTGGAGATAGATCCATCAAGAATGGAGCAAGTGTTGACAAATCTGTATTCCAACGCCATTAAATTCACCCCGGATGGTGGTGTGATATCGACAACTGTTTCGAGATCAGACCTGGGGATGATTGACTTCATGATTTCCAACGAAATGGAGGAAGCGCGGACAGAGAAACAAATCAGGGACCATGAGAAATCTGTAGGGTTTGGACAGGATATCGTCAGGGAAATTCTAAAACTCCACGATTCGGAACTTAAAATTTTGGAAACAGGCAAAGAATATAAGGCTTCGTTTTCAATTTGACCATATTTCTTCATGTGTACTGTATGACACTTATCAATTGACCTTTTAAGGGAAGTCATTACTCTGGGAAGGGTCACTAGTTAAATTCCGTATCAAGATTTAAGGTGTACGTTTCTATTGACTAAAGCTTAAATATCATTGATTTGAGACCCATTTTCATATGCTTCTTTTTGACGATGATCACACCTTCATATTCCCAGGTAAATAGTTGGGATGAAACCAGGAACAATGGATCCGGAGTGCTCAAAGTAATATATTCTGAAAATAGCCCTTTCATTTTTGAAGATACCCAGGGCAGTTTGCAAGGAATAGAATACGAACTCCTTCTGGACTTCAGGAAATTCATCAATGACAAATACAGCGCAAATGTTTCCATCCAATGGGAACACATGAACTCATTCGAATCACTGTATGACAAACTGAAGTCGTCGGATGAACCAATACTTGGGATTGCTTCACTTTCCATTATTGACAAGCGAAGGGATGAGATAAATTTCAGTGATCCTTACCTACCTGATATTGAGGTTATTGTTTCAAGTGGGAACCTACCCAAAGCGAGCAACCTCAAGGAGTTTTCTCGTATAATCAAAGGTGCTCAGGCAATTGCAGTTCACAATTCAACCTTCGAGCAAAACATATTGGATCTCAAGCAGGATTATTTCCCAGGAATTTACATGCATTATGTCTCGGATGTTGACATGCTCCTGGCTGAAATATCCAGGAATGATGACCTGTGGGGATATGTATCACTTCCAAACTATTTGACATTCTACCGAAAAGATAAGAACATTAACCGTCAGAGGTTTTTTGTGGTTGAAAATCAGGGGCTGGCAATTGGAGGGACCTTTGCTTCTGATTGGCAAATACCCCTAAATGAATACTTAGAAACTGAAAGATTTCAGTCCACCATTGATCGATTAGTGAACAAACACCTTGGAGGAACTTTTCAAAGTGTTGTTTGGTCTATTTCAAGGCAACAGGATGACCAGTCCGCCGAAGCTATGGCAAGTCGTGAGGTTGGTGTTTTGACGCTCGAAAGAGAACTTCAGGAGCTGCAGATTCATCAGGATGAACTTAAACTAAAAAACCAGAATCTGATCATCATATTAGAGATCGTTGTTTTGGGTATTGTTTTATTGGCCTTGTTCGTAGTTTATCGAATGATGCGTTTGAAAAGCTTGTCAAACCGGAAATTGAATGAGAAAAACGAACAGATCGAACTACAGGCTACTCATTTGCAGAATGCTTATGAAGAAATCCAAAGGATCAATTCATTTATTGAACAACAGAATGAAGAATTGATTGCCCTAAACAAGGAGAAAAACGACTTAATTGACATTGTGGTACATGATCTCAAGAATCCATTGACCAGTGCTATTAGTGTTGCAGAATTATTTCGTGAGGAGACGAATATTGCTACTGGTCATAAAGAATACCTGTATCTAATATCCAAAAGCCTTCAGCGCATGAGGGATCTGGTGGGAAGGATCCTGGACATCAAACTTCTCGATCCGGAGAAACTGGAATTTCAAATGAAGAAAACGGATCTGAAACCAATAATCCAGCAAGTGATTGATGATATGTATGTTCAATCAGAACGAAAACAAATAGTCATCAAACATGAATTGTGTTCAGGATACGCTGAGGTTGATGAGAAGCTATTCCGTCAGATTGCAGAAAACTTGGTTTCAAATGCAATCAAATTCTCACATCCAAATTCAGATGTCCGTATTGAAAGTTTTCAAAAGGGAAGTTTTATGGTCTTTCAGGTTGCAGATGATGGTCAGGGATTGACTGAGGAAGATCAGAAAAAGCTGTTTGGGAAGTTCCAGAAATTAAGTGCCAGTCCAACAGGAGGTGAGGTTTCAACAGGATTAGGGTTGTACATTGTTAAAAAGTATGTTGATGCAATGAACGGGGCCATTTCAGTCAGAAGTGAGGAAGGGAAAGGAACTAAGTTCTCGGTAAAGTTCCGAAAGGCCAGTTAAATTACGACTACTCTTAATGCCACGGACCTTTGACTATACCACACAGGCAAGGGCTTTTACACTTAGATTCCCCTTGTTGACCCATGTTTTGATCCAAATCAATTTTTGGATCATAGCATTCATTCTAATGGTAATCATTATCTATTTCAGCAACCTTTCACTTGTAAGTACCCATAACTTGAGCATTCCAGTAGTATTTCCTCCCGCTTTTTGGTCGGCAGTGATCATTGGGATCTTTTTTGGAGTTTTAAATGGATTGGTGGATTGGCGTTTAGACAAAGGAGTCAATCGCAGGCTATCGTTGGGATTAGTGATATTGGTACGTGGATTCCTGTACGTGACCATACTGGTGGTGGTAATGGTCTTTCTTCGTTACGTTTTGTGGGAACGAATCATAATGATCCATTTCTATGATCCATCAATTTTTGTTTTCACTGAAGACACATGGAAATATGTGTTTTACATCTTTGCCATTTACACATTCATAATGTCATTTGCCATCAGCTTCATTAATCAAATGAACAGGAAGTTTGGCCCGGGAATTCTGGTACCCATGCTTTTCGGTAAATATCGACATCCAATTGAAGAGGACAGGATTTTCATGTTTCTGGATATGAAATCTTCGACGACAATTGCCGAAAGGTTGGGACACAAAAAATATAGTTCGTTAATTCAGGACTGTTTCCTGGAGATCAACGATGTCTTATTAGAGTACAGCGCTGAAATCTATCAGTATGTGGGTGATGAAATTGTTATCTGCTGGCTTAGAACGGTCAATTTGCCAATAACCAGGCCCTTGGATTTTTTCTTTGGATGTCAACGCCAATTTGAAAAGAGGAGAGAATATTACGAGAATAATTACGGTCTTCTTCCCCAATTTAAGGCTGGGGTTCATTGGGGGGTCGTGATGGCCGTAGAAGTGGGAGATATCAAACGTGAAATTGCCTATCATGGAGATACACTCAATACTACAGCACGTATCCAAAGTGTTTGCAATGAGTATGATCAAATGATACTGATTTCCGGAGACCTGGTTGATGAAATTGGCCATGAGTCGGATTATAAATTTATGCCAGTAGGGGAGTTAAAACTTAAAGGAAAGGACTTGTCCACGAGGTTGTTCAGCGTAGAGAAGTAACCATAGTCTCATCTTTTCCTCATTTTGAATATTTCCGTTTCTATTTTGTCATTTCTTCGCATACGAAGTCTGATCTCCATTTCCGAATCGGATTTACGTTCAAAAACCAATCCCTTCAATTCGATCTTGTCAGGCGTGAAATCAACCATCTCGAATGTGACATATTCCTCTTTGGTCTCCCAACCGATCATATCCGGTGTGAAATGTTTAAGTCTAATTCCGGTTTCGTCCAGGATCATAAACTCATAGAAATTTATGGAACCATCACTTTTATGATGCCTGTACATTCCCATCATAATTCCATCTGCAGATGGCGAGGACCACGTTTCTTCCGATGTGCCTCCAAAGCCATCTCCAACCCAACTCCCGGATAGCCATGAGTAATCTTCAATATTGAACTTTTTCTCCTCCGGATCAGAGGCAATTACCGCATAAGAGATGAGAGAGATACAAATAATCAATCCAATTTTTGATTTTTTCATTGTCTGCAGATTTAATTCTTTGATGGATAAGTGTCTTCAATAAATCTAAAGGTTTAATGCCTTTCAAAAAACTCTAAGAAAACGAAAAGCATCTTTTTCGGATTTGAATGACACCTTTTTCGTTTCAATTATGTCCAATGGTAAGATTGATAATAAGCAAATCTTGGCTTTTTACTGCTTGAGTTAGCCTATTTTCACAAAATGTATGTTGTTTTCGATGCCATTATTCCAGTATTCATTTTGGTGCTTCTTGGGATGCTTTTCAGAAGTTGGCAGTTCCCTTCCGAAAATTTTTGGATAAAGGCCGATAAGGTTACGTATTTCATTTTCTTGCCATCTCTAATCATCGAAAAACTAGCCATAACCTCATTCACCTTCGATGATTTTTACATTTCAACCATCCCCATGGTTCTGGTGGTACTATTTATCAGTTTCTTTCTTTTTGGATTGAAGTTGATCTGGCCAATAAGTGGTGAATCGTTTACATCCGTGTTTCAGGGTAGTATCCGGCCGAATACATATGTTGTATTGGCGACGGCCTCCGCCTTATTCGGAGGGGAAGGGTTGGTTTTGACTACAATTATTTTGGCAGGGATCATCCCATTGGTGAATATTCTCAGTGTACTGAGTTTTAGTTTCTACATTGGTCAAAACAAAAAGGGTCCTAAAGACCTAATAAAGGAAGTCATAACAAATCCCCTTGTTCTGGCATGTTTGGTGGGAGTGATATTGAATTGGACGGGTGTTGGATTGCCATTTGTTACGGAAGATGTATTTTCCATTCTCTCTAGTGCCGCATTGCCAATGGGGCTCATCTCTGTGGGATTTGGTCTCCAGATCAGAAGCGGAGATCATAGACCATTACCTATTGCGATAGCATCATTCATAAAATTGGTTATGATGCCTTTTCTTGCTTACTCCATGGTGGAAATCTTGGGTATTGATGGACTCAATAAATCATTAATAGTGTTATTTGCTACCGTACCTTGTTCGGCATCGTCCTATATCCTTTCAGGTCAGTTGAAAGGTGATCAACCCTTGATGGCAACCATTATTTCGATTGAAACACTGCTGGCATTTCTTTCAATTCCATTGATGTTGATTATGTTGACTTGAAAAGCTATCATTAAAAGACACCCTAAAAAAAGCTGTAACATCGACCTAGGGAGTTGACTATACAGGTGGTTGAGAGTCATTTACCTTGAGGAGACCCTCACCACTTATGAATAGTTACCGCCAACCGGCGGCTCGAGAAGACAGCTTTTTTAGGAAGAAAATTATTCAATAAGATAGCTTTCTTAGTAAATACAATTACACAAAAAAAGGCTGCCTTTTGTAAGCAGCCTTTTTAAACTTATTAAGGTTATCTTCTACTGATTTATTCGCGTTATTTCGAATATTCCCGGATCATCTCCAGGTCCATTTTCATTCGCAAACAATTCTGTTTCCGCGTATGGTAAACGTTGAGGGTTGATGGTAGCCGTACCCGTATTCAAAGGGAAAGGCACGATCAAATCCGCATCGTCCCTTCTCAATCTTCTAACATCATTAAATGGCATATATGTCAGAAAACCAGACACATATCGTTCCTCTATGATTTCCCTAAGCAAAGCTCGGGTCTGATCGATCCCATCTAGGTTTTCCATGCCTCCGGCCTGAAAGTCTGCAGCAACATACGCATCATAAAACAGGGTATCTGATGCAAAAGTGGCATTTAAAAAATATCCTGTATTCAGGTCAGCCCTAAGGTCATTGAGATGACCCAGACCTGTCGCAAAGTCCTGCGTTCTGGCACCTGCCTCGGCAAGTATCAGTTGGTTTTCCGCATAACTTACAAGGTTCTGGGGTTCAAACTGCTCAATAACTCCCAAATTGCCATCCGCGCTGGATTCATCAATTGCATAGTAATTATGCCTCGCAACCTCAACTGTTTTAGCGTTACCCCGGTAGGTTGCTGGTAAGGTATCGCTCAGCAAACTCATTAGGTAACTGCCGCTGTTACCAATATCTCCAGTTCTTGAACCTGCGAGTATCATCCAGAAGAGGTTTTTGTCACCCTCCGCAAATGATGCATCACCTCTCGGGATCAATTGCATGGAACCTGCTGGAGATGAAATGCCATTTTGAGCGGCGGTATAAGCATTCCCATATTGCTTCAATTGAAGATAATATCTGGCCTGAAGCGTGTATGCTGCTTCAATCCAAGAATCTCTATCTCCATTGAAATAGATATCAAATGCTTCATTTCTACTTACTGAATTTTGTAGGTCTCCAATAGCCTGTGTAAGGAGAAGGATCTGATCTTCCAGCACTTGGTCTTGAGGATCGAAATTGGGATCTGCAACATCCGTAAGGATCTCCCTGTAAGGGACATCTCCGAATAATGAAGCAGCTGTTCCAATGGCATGTGCCTCAACCACTTTTGAAATTCCTACTAGCAGAAGATCATCAGGAGACTTATCTCGGATGGCTCTTACATTGGGTATTACACCAATATACCATCGGTTCCATGCTCCTTCGGATTCTGCGGAAGATAATGCGTAGCCGTAGATATTACCATAAAGGGAAGTATATCCGATTAGCTGCCCACTGTACATTCCTGCAATTCGCGCCAGGTGTCCACCTTGCGCCACGGCATTTGCCAATTGAGCTCCGTTCAGAAACAGATTGGCATCAACGTCTTCCAACACCAATTCATTTGGATTTTCGTTGATATCATCGACCAGACTTTCACAAGAGATCATCACCACTGCGAAAGCCAATATCATGAATATATATTTAGTTCTATTTTTCATTTTAGAGAGAAATTTGGATTGAAAATAGATATGACTTGGTAGTCGGATTGGTGAAATAATCCAACCCTTGTCCATTCGACACTCCATACTGGTTGACCTGAGGATCAATACCATCTATGTCATCCCAGATAAACAGGTTTCTGGCAGTGAAAGTAAAGGTCAATGCACTGATCCTTGTGGTAGTGTTGACAATGGAATTTCTCAGGGTATATCCTAAAGAAAGCTCTCTTAACCTAGTTTGCGTTGCCTCCTTTATGGAAAAATTATAGGCCTGGTTGTCTCCGAAGCCGCCACCAATACCGGTACGATACCAGCTTTCGTCCAGCAGAACCGGACCACCGCCAAAGTCGGCAATATTTCCACGGACAGTCGAACCTGCTGGAATAACATCACCAGCATAGTTCACGAGATCCTGAGGGGTTGACTCGATTCGGTTTGCTGTTTCCTTGGTTGTTCCAAATCGTCGAAGTACCCAAAGGGTTCTTGGAGAGAAATCACCACCTTGAACATGGTCTATCAACATATTGAACTGGATCCCTTTCCAACTGGACCGTATACCGATACCTGATCTCCAATCCGGATTAGGATCACCCAGGACGACCGGGCTTGGCGTGATCTGTGGGAAACCATTGGCATCAAGGATGAAGTTACCCTGGTTATCCACCTGGGATCCCGTGCCAAATAATACACCCAGAGGTTCTCCAACGACAGCACGTGAGCTTACAGAAGCACCACCAGTAAGATTAATATTAGCCGTTCCACTTAGATCTGTAACCTCGTTGAGATTAGTCGCCCAGTTGGCAAATAGACCCAAATTGAAATCACCATTATCTATGATGGTGTAATCCAGATCCATTTCAAACCCTTTGTTTTCCATGGATGCCGCATTACTGTACTGCGTTTCAAAACCAGAAGAAGGGGTCAGATCGACGTCGATAAGGATCCCTGTGATCTCATTTTGATAATAGGTTGCTGAAAATGATAGCTTATCCTGAAGGAAACGTGTATCTAATCCAAGTTCCCATTCAGTTTTGATCTCTGGTTCCAGATCAGGATTTCCTCTGTCATCATCTATCCTGAAGCCACCACCCCATTGTGCAACAGATAATGGATCAGAATACGTACTGTATGTAAATCCACTTTCGGCAGGGGTTTCAAATCTGTGTGCAAGTGGTTGAACGCCCACTTTACCCCAGGAAGCCCTTAATTTGGCAAAAGTGATGGGTGTACCACCCAAGTCGACAAATTCTGATAGTTGCCATGCGACATCAAATGAAGGGTAGAAAAAGGTCCCTTTTACACTGGAAGCTGCTTCTGCAGTTCCGGAAATATTCAAGAAGATCTGATCATAAAGATCAAAGTTCAGCACACCATATGCACGATTGGAACGAATAAATCGCTTATTGTTTTCAATCTCACTATTAATGGCTGAGGAATTCAGATCGTAGGTTTCCTTCCTTGAATTGACAAGAAATCCAGTTAATGTATTGGAATTCCTTAGTCTTGTTCTGTCATTAATGTTCCATCCTGCAGTTGCACGCAATGAAATGTCCGAATTAATATCAAAGCTACCGACAGCTATGGCATCAAAATTCAATTCCTGCTCATCAATTAAGTCTTCGGCAAATATTCCAGCATTTCTGTCACTGGCAGAACCGATAGGGAAGAAGTAAACCCTCTTATCCCCGGAATCGTCAATACCTCCTCGCAGCTTAATATTAAGCCATTCCGTGGGAGCTATGTTAAATTCGGTTGTCATGATGAATCGATCCGTCTCTGAGGTTGCGTCCTGATCGAAAACAGTCCATAATGGATTGTTATAGATTGGATTGGAGCTAGGGCCCCCCAAGTAACGTCGATAAGCGCGATGTCTTCCAGTAAACCCTACACCATTATCATCGAAATAGGTGCCCTGATAATCCCTGTTGTCAAAATCAGGGGGTGTTCGCAGTAATCCCAGCAAGAGTCCAGTTACATTCGAACTCTGTTGGATTCTATTTGAAAAACTATTTGTATAACCAGCTTTTGCTGAAACATCCAACCAGTCAGTGAGGAAAAATTTGCTGTTCAATCGTATATTGGTTCTGTCATATTCGGATTCTCGTATTATCCCATCCTGATCCAGCCTACTGAAACTGGCAAAATATGTGGCCTTATCGTTTCCACCACTCAATGAGAGATCATGCTGAGTGAAAGAACCTGTTTGGAAAACAGCATCCCAGTTTGAGTCTACGAATGTTTCCCTGGAATTTTTATTGGTAATGGGATAGTACCGATTACCGTTGTTAGCTTCAAAAAATTCTCCGCTTTGATCCACTTCGTCGGCTCCACCTGCACGATCCGGAATGTAATCACCCCAGGATTCTGCTCGTGTTGCACCGTAAGAGCCACTTCGACCTTGACCCCAAACTTCCTGAAGTGGAACTCTTTCCTGGACCTCTTCGAATGATTGGGTGATCTTGTAATTGACTCGGAGTTTTCCCTGAGTTCCCTCTTTGGTTGTTATAACGATAACTCCATTAGCAGCCCTGGATCCCCATAATGAGGCGGCCGAAGCTCCTTTCAACACCTGAATGGATTCAATATCCGCGGGGTTAATATCGTTAAGTCTGGATTGCTGGGTGATCCCTCCGGATCTTCCACCGGTGATATTATTTCCACCTCCATAAACCGTACTGTTACTAATAGGTATCCCATCTAAAATGATCAGTGGATTACTGGAACCTGAGATCGTATTGGCACCTCTGATCCTAATGTTCGTTCCAGCACCCGGATCACCGTTGGAAGCACTTATCTGAACATTGGACGCTTTAGCGGCAAGAGAATTTAATAGTAATGTCTCACCAGAACGCGTCATGTCCTGAGTTTGAATTGCAGAGTACGTTGAGCCTAATTCATCCCTATTTTGTGTGATACCCAGCGCACTTACAACAACTTCACTAAGGAATTCGGATTCCTCACCAAGAGATACATCGATCACGGATTGGTTTCCTACCGCGATCGTCTGTGTTTCAAATCCCACAAAACTAAAAATGAGGACTGCCTGATTGTTAGGAACACTAATAGAATAATTCCCATCCACATCCGTCGTGGTCCCCGTGGTTGTTCCATCAATAATGATGTTGACCCCCGGTAACGAGTTTCCAGCTTCATCCTGGATCGTTCCAGAGATGGTTCTTTGCGCATAGGACACCCACCAAATACTGAGCGCCATGGCAAATAGTAGTAGTTTTCTCATAATAAGATTATTTTGATATTAGAAAATTGACCTTAGGTAAAACAGGTTGATGATAGTAGTCCCTCATTAGGTTTTACAATATATATAAATAATAGAATATTCTTTTGCTATTATTTGTTTGAGCGCGATATAATTTTGATAAATGTCCTTATGGTAAAAATTTAGATAAATAAGGACTTAATGAAGACTCTAATCCTTGCGAACTGGTTGTACAATTACATAAAATTGTAAAAAAGCCCAAACCGTCGTAACAAATTGTAATATTCTGAGGACATTACCGATTTAATACCGGCGAAAACATAGGGAATCCATCGTGGGCGTCGTTGTCAGTGATTTGAATAATTTTTTGGCCATCTAATGAAGCAATGAAAATTTCTCTACCTCTAATAGTATTTGCACTGAATGTGATCCATTTGCCATCTGGCGAGAAAGATGCTTTATATTGTAAACACACATTCCATCCTGAATTCAATTCAAGATACCTTCCACGTTTGATATCGTTCTGTTCCAGGATCTCATCACTCAGTAATCTTCGTATGTTTTCTCCATCCTTGTCCATAATAAATAGTTGAAAACCACCATCTCGATCTGAATAAAACAGAATTTCTTTTCCATCTGGTGACCATTTGGGAGCGAGGTCCTTGTGTCGATCATCAGTCAACCTTGTCCTTATTCCAGTATTTGAGTCAATTACACTGATATCAGATATTTCATTCCTGGAGGATACAAATGCAATATCCCCGTTTAGAGAAACATCAGGATGAAATTCAGCAGTTCCTGGCGTATTTGTAATCCTTGAAGTTTGTCCGGTTGTTATATCAATTTCGAAAAGGTCAGCACCTCCCCCTACATCTCCGAAGTAAACTACTCGACTCCCATCTTCATTGAACACAGGATCAAATTCATAATTTCCTGTTCCAAATCCCGTGGAATTCAATCTTCTGGCGTTATTTCCATTTCTATCCATGACCCAGATCCTCCATCCACCCTGGCGATATGATTCAAATGTTATTTTCTCTCCATCAGGTGACCAATTTGGATAATGGTCTGGCCTTGCCCCCGATCGGCCTACCTGGACTTGCTTTGACCCATCTGAATTCATAATAAATAGATGACCAGCTGATCCTTCATTATTTGACCTGAAAAACAGGATCTGATTTTCAGGGAGTGATGATTGACTAAAGAGTTCCAACCAGCTTATAAGTATTGTAATGATTGTTGGGATTGTTGTTTTCTTCATGTCCGAGCATTGATCCTTGGTGAAGCTAAATCTTAAAATCAGATATTTCCAGAAAACAGTTACAAGCTGTTAGAATTGGTAGGAACGGATAATCGCCGTTATTAAAGGATCAATTATTATTTCTTAACAACAATGGTTAATTTCCGATCGGAATAATCCAGTTGACATGAAGACCTTCATTTGCATTTCAATTGTAGTCCTAGTTTTTACCAGTGGTTGCCAGACTGCAAAGGATGAAGAATGGATATATCTTTTTGATGGTTCCAGCACTGATGGATGGAGAGCTTACAATGGAAATTCACTTCCTCCAGGTTGGATCGCCAAAAATGGAGAGTTGACCTTCGATACCGAATTAGGCCTGGAGCAAGATTATACAGGAGGGAAGGATATCATTTACGGCAAGGAAGAGTTCGACAATTTTGAGTTGTACATCGAATGGAAACTTCCGGAAGGCGGAAACAGTGGGATTTTTTATCATCTGAAAGAGGGATACAATGGTCCACCCGACGTTGCACCGGAATATCAGCTCATCGATGATGAGAACTATGCAAGGATACATGACCTGACAGCTTATAATCTGAGTTTAGGATACACAGAAAGACCTGAGGAGCTTAAACCCCTACAGCAAACAGCCGCTGATTATGCTATGTACCCTGCCGATCCAAAGAAGAAGAAGTTGAATCCTGTTGGTGAATGGAATACTACACGGATCATTTTTACGCCAGAAAAAGTGGAGTATTGGCTCAATGGCCAGATGGTCGTTACATTCGTTCCCTGGTCCGATGATTGGAATCAAAGAAAGAACAGTGGAAAATGGGAAAAAGCACCGGATTACGGAAAGTACAAATCGGGTTATATCGGATTGCAGGATCATGCAAGTCCCATTTGGTTCAGAAATATTAAGATCAAAAAACTCTAAAGTTTCAAAAAATGAATAAACGCCAATTCCTTAAGAATGCAGCAGCATTATCTTCCATTACATTTTTACCTTCAACCTCTTGGGCACTATTGCAACAAGACCGGATCAGAACCGCGCATATTGGTGTGGGAGGAATGGGATTTGAGGATTTGAAAGCCACTTCCTCGCATTCCCTTGTGGACGTGGTAGCCTTGTGCGATGTGGATGCCAATAACCTGGCGAAAGCAAGTAAAGGATATGGCTCGGCTAAGACCTTTTCAGATTATCGAAAGATGTTTGATCAGATCAGTGGTGAGATCGATGCTGTAGTTGTTTCTACTCCTGACCACACCCATGCACCGGCTTCGGTGATGGCAATGGAATTAGGCAAACCTATCTACTGTCAAAAACCTTTGACCCATCATGTAATGGAGTCACGAAAAATGGATCAGATGGCGATGGAGAAGAATTTGATCACCCAGATGGGAATACAGGTGCATTCATTTTATGATTATAAACTGGCTACTTTATTGATCCAATCCGGAATCATTGGAAAAGTAAGTACGGTGAGAGCATGGTCACCAAAAAACTGGGGATACGATGGACCAATACCTGAGGGTAGTGATCCGGTTCCGGAATCTCTTGACTGGAATCTTTGGCTTGGAACGTCAGCAAAGAGACCTTATAAAAAGGACGTTTACCATCCTGGAAACTGGAGGAAGTTAGTCGATTACGGATGTGGAACGCTTGGAGATATGGGGGTTCATATCTTCGATACACCCTACAACGCACTAAGCCTTGATGTCCCAAGAACGATCATAAATAGTTGTAGAGAACCAAACGGTTTTGGATATCCTGAAAACAATGTTGTGACCTATGAATTTCCTGGAACAGAATACACAACAGAAACCTTGAAATGGATCTGGTCCGATGGTCCCGGAGCCCCCGATGAACATGAAGACTTGAAACTACCCGGGAATGATAAATTGCCCGAACAAGGAGCGATGTTCATGGGAGAAAAAGGAAAGTTGTTGTTGCCTCATTTTATGGAACTGCCAAGATTGATTGTGGATGGGAAATATGAAGATCTCGATACAGACGTCATTGATGAACCCAAACCAGAGGTTCGGGATTACACATCCGAATCAAATCGACACTATCATCAATTCATAGATACATGTTTAGGTAAGGACAAATGCACAGCACCATTCTCCTATGCTTCACGATTGACCGAAACTATTTTATTAGGAGTTATTGCTGGTCGTTTTCCTAACCAAACCTTAAACTGGGATCGGAATAAAGCCGAGTTTGCAGAGAAGGAAGCGAATCAATATTTGGATGCTCCATATCGGAATTTCTGATTAACTAGCCTTATGCCTATGCTCATGGTTGTTGTTAACACCAACCACAAGCAAGGTGGTCAACAATAGTCCCTCATCAAAGTTTTAATTATTGTGATGCAGATTTTACAAATCAAATGGAGCAGACTGTTTTTATTACTCCTATTTATCCACACTGGATTGTTCGGGCAAGATCAATCCGAGATACGAGTTCTGTTCATAGGAAATAGTTACACATATTTTTGGAACCTTCCTCAGGTCGTCAACTTAATGTCAGAAGCCCAGAACACACCGATCATTACTAGTCAGTCAACGTTAGGTGGGGCGTCACTGAAAAAACATTGGGATGGGGAAGAGGGATTGAAATCCAGGGAAATGATTGAAAATGGGAATTGGGATTATGTTGTCCTGCAAAATCATAGTCTCAGTGCTCTCAATGATCTGGAAGCTTTTATGGAGTATGGTAAGAAATTCGGAGAACTTATTAATGAGTCGGGAGCTGATCCAATATTGTATTTGACCTGGTCAAGAGAGTTTGATCCCCTGATGCAGGATAGCATTACAATGGCATATGAGACACTTGGTGCTGAGATCAATGCGAAGGTGGTACCTGTAGGTCCCATTTGGAGAGAAGCACTATCCTTTAGACCGGATTTGCAATTGTACGCTGCGGACCGAAGTCATCCTTCGCCGATTGGAGCATATCTGACTGGATTGGTTTTCGTAAAATTCCTAACCGGTATAAACTGCCTAGGCTTACCTGAACGACTAGTAACCACGGATCGTGATGGAGAGAAACTGTACATTTCAATAATGGACAATAGGAATGCCTCTTTTCTCCAGCGGGTAGTGGACAATTATGACCTAACCAAGGAGACTGATAAATGAAATTCAATAAAAAGTCACTTGCTATTCTTGCAGGTCCCCTGGTTTTCCTGACCCTTGAAATCATAGGAAAACCATCTTCCATGCCGGAACCCGCATTTCATGTGTTGACTTCAACTCTCTGGATCTCAATATGGTGGATTACGGAAGCCGTTTCCATATCGGTCACTGCTCTACTACCAATTATTCTCTTTCCGGTGACAGGTGCACTTGACCTGACTTCTACAACAGGATCATATGGCCATCAATATATTTTTCTGTACATCGGAGGATTCATCATTGCCATTGCGATGGAAAAATGGGATCTCCATCGTCGTATTGCATTAACTATCATTAACCTGGTTGGTACCAACCTTATTAATGTCGTGCTCGGTTTCATGTTGGCCACAGCATTCCTATCCATGTGGATCTCCAATACTGCTACCTCGGTTATGATGTTGCCGATAGCAATAGCAATAGTCAAACAGATGGAGAATCGATCTGATCAATCACATGAATTTGGAAAGACATTGATGTTGGCAATTGCATACAGTGCTTCAATTGGCGGTATGGCAACCCTGGTAGGAACACCTCCCAATTTGGTCTTTATTGGGGTCGTGGAAGAAACATTTGGAACAGAGATCTCATTCCTGCAATGGCTAAAATTTGGTCTTCCGATAAGCATTGTACTACTCTTTATTTGCTGGAGATATCTGACCAACGTTGCTTTTGATCTGAAGAACAAGGGATTTCCTGGTGGTAGGGAGGAGATCCAAAAACAACTTCAGCAGCTTGGAAAAATGAAGCTAGAGGAAAAACTGGTGTTGATCGTATTTCTAATGACTGCAATTGCATGGATCACACGATCTTTCATACTCCAGAAATTCATTCCAGGGATCAGTGATAGTATTATTGGTATGACTGCGGGGGTGATACTCTTTTTAATTCCATCCACAAAAAAAGGTACCCGAATCATTGAATGGGATGAAGCTGTGAGATTACCATGGGGTATCATTATCCTGTTTGGTGGAGGAATGGCATTAGCTCAAGGATTTAAAGTATCAGGTCTGGCATTGTGGATTGGAAATCAATTTACGATCCTGCAAGGTCTTTCATTGATCCTGATAGTTGTAGCAATAGTGGCTGCTGTGAACTTTCTCACCGAAATCACCTCCAATCTTGCTACGACAGCTATGCTATTACCTATTCTAGCTTCCATTGCAATAGCGATTGATCTACATCCTTATTTTTTGATGGTTTCAGCCACTGTTGCTGCGTCCTGTGCATTTATGCTTCCTGTGGCCACACCTCCCAATGCCGTAGTTTTTGGTTCGGGTTACCTTAGGATACCTGATATGATGCGAACAGGGATCTGGATGAATATTATAAGTATTTGCCTGTTGAGTTTGGCAGTTTATTTCATCCTACCAATTTTATGGAAGCTATGATTGAGAGCGATCAAGATTTCTAATAGCTTGTTTCGTCCATTTTCACTTTACCCCTGAATGTGTAAAAGACAAAGGTTGTGTACCCAATGACCAGCGGGGTTCCAATGGCAGCTATGACCAACATTATTCCAAGTGATTTCATTGAGGCACTTGAGTTGTAAACGGTCAAACTGTTCCCGAAATCCGACGTCGAACGAATAATTACCGGAAATAATTCAAAAGCAACAATCACCAGCAAAGAAGCTAAGGTCAATCCCGAAAAAATGAATGCAAACAAATATTTCTTTTTGCTTAGTAATCGTGGAATATTAGCAATGCTTAGAAAAGCTATTAGAGGGAGAATGAAGAATACAGGATTTTCCTTCAATCGATCAGAAAGATGAGGCAAATAGACCAGCGTGTAGATCGTTGTAATCCCAAATGAAATAAGGAAGAAAATAATGGCCCTTCTTGTTTGCTGAACGATCTTCGCAAACAATTGACCTTCAGTCTTCATAGTCAGATAGATAGCACCATGCATCATAAACAAAGCCAGTGTTGTTATGCCCACCATCAATGCATACGGATTGATAAATTCCAACCAATGACCGCCGAATTCACGATCCGGTCCGATGTTCATACCCTGGAGGACGTTACCCAGTACAACTCCTAGTAAGATAGATAGCATGATACTGGAAACACAGTAGGCAATGTCCCAGGATCGTCGCCACCAGATCATCTCTTCTTTACTGCGAAACTCAATGGAAACTGCCCTGAATATCAGGAAGGTCAAAAACAACATGACTGGAATATACATGGCGGAGAATACTGTGGCATACACAACAGGAAATCCTGCAAACAATGCACCTCCACCAATGACTAACCAGACTTCATTACCGTCCCAGACTGGGCCGACCGCATTTAATGCTATTCTTCGGCTTTCTTCCTTTCTGAAAAACAGGTGCCATGCCCCCGCACCAAGATCAAATCCATCGAGTATGGCATAGCCACTGAAGACTGCTCCAATGACCAGGAACCATAGGGTAGGGTAGTCAATTCCTAAAAATGTTGGCATCATCTTTCACTCAATTTTTTTGACTATTTCAGCCATTTCCTTTTGAAGAGGACGCTGACCGATCATTTCACCAATTTCCGGACCATGCTTTATTTTCTTATTAAGAAGATAAATGAAAAGGGCTAACAGCAATGCATAAACTATAGAGAATAGAATCAAACTGAATAAAACCTGATTGGCAGTGACCACTTTGGAAAGGGCATCGGAAGTTCGAAGCAATTTATATACGACCCAGGGTTGTCGACCCATTTCCGCAGCAAACCACCCGACCTGATTTGCGATCTGAGGTAATATCACGGAAACAACAAAAACCCATAATAACCACCTTACACTAAATAATTTTCCTCTCCACCATTGAAAAACCGCAAACATCGTAAGGGCAATCAAAAACATTCCAATAGCGACCATCAGATGATAGAATTGGAAAATTGCATTGATGGCGGTAGGACGTTCGTCTACGGGAAAATAGTTTAATCCCTTGATCTTAGAATCGAAATCTCCATGAATGAGAAATGATAGACCAGCAGGGATCTTCAAGCCGATGACTTTCTGCGTCTCTTTATCCACCCATCCGAACAGATACATATCCGCTACGGCCAAGCTATCGAAATGCCCTTCTAACGCAGCTAATTTGGCAGGTTGATTTTCTGCTACACCGTCTGCGGATCGATGTCCGGTAAACAATTGGGAGAGTGCTGAAATAACAGCCACCACAAGAGCAATTTTGAATGCCTTTTTTGAGATCTCCACATGCTTGTTTTTGAGGATGTAGTACGCATGAACACTTAATACTAGGAATGAACCTGCTAAAAATGCCCCGATCCACACGTGAGTCAATCTATCCACACTGGAAGGATTGAAGACCATGGCCCAGAAGTCTGTGATTTCAGCTCTTGCGTATATTCCTTCGCCTACAATATGATATCCGGTGGGAGTTTGCTGCCATGAGTTTGCTACGACGATCCAGATGGCAGAGAACATTGATCCCAACCATACCCCAACAGTGGCTATAAAGTGAACCCTGGAACTTACCCGATTCCAACCGAAGAGTAATATTCCAAGAAAACCACTCTCAAGCGCAAAAGCAAATATTCCTTCAGCAGCCAGAGCACTTCCGAAAATATCGCCAACATACCTCGAATAAGTTGCCCAATTCGTGCCGAATTCAAACTCCATAACTATACCTGTAGCAACTCCAATCCCGAACGTCAGTCCAAAGATCTTAGTCCAAAATCTTGCAAGCCTCTCATAATCCTTGTCCCCTGTTTTGAGGTAGGTGCCCTCCATGATGACCATTACCAGACCTAATCCAATGCTTAATGGTGGATAGATATAATGAAACGCTATGGTGAATGCGAACTGAATTCTTGCTAAGATCTCAACATCCATTTCTATTAGTTATTTGATAGACAGTTGTCAGTTTTGATTGATCAATCAAGATGATAGATTTCATCCATGAATAAGCGATTAGGGGAAATGATACTGAGAGTAGGAGAGGTCATGATATTGGTACACTTAACGTTTCCTAAAGTACTTCCACCTGATAGACAAAATATTTCGTATCCCCGCGCCAGAAGAATTTTACATATTTCTCGTGATAGTACAATTTAACTCTTTTACCTTCTGTTATGGCTTGTTCGATACTGGTCCTGACTTCCTCCGCATCTTTTGGCACCGAAAATTCCCAGGTTGTTGGGATCGCTCCCTGACCTGAATTGGTTAGTCCTCCGACATTAAGCTGACCTTCCCAGGTCTTGAAAAGCACACCCTTGTGACTCACTTTAATTGGAACACCGGCCCGATACCCAGTACTGAAATTAGCTGTACTTATGAAAAATAAGTAGCCAGCTAGTATTAAAATGCCAACTACACTTATTCGGATTGCTATCTTTTTGAATTTACTCATGTAGATCTTTATTAATCTGAGGAGAGATGTAAAGAAAGTCTGTTTTCAACAACTCTAAAAGATGAGACCTGAAAAAGAAGTAGTTACCTTGATCAAAACCTGAAATTATACTTGAGTTTTTCCGGCAATTGCGTACGGACCTTCGCAATAGATCCAGTCGCTGTTCATAAATCGAGGTATTACCGATTACAATGAACAAGTCTCCCAATGAATCATTCCTTCTAAATACGCCTTTAACATCGAGATACAATTAAATCCTTAGATATTAGCTAGAGTCTTGGAAATATTTATGTTGAATACACGAATAGCGGGAATAATGGACGCCAGAAGACCAATCACAATGGCGATTAAAAACAACCACCATTCCTGCTTGATCAATCCTATTCCAGAGAACTTGTAACTGTAAGTTGATTCCAACAATGTAGATACCGCCATTAATCCTATTCTACTAAGGATCATACCACTGAGGAATCCTAAGATTGCCAATATTAATCCCTCCTGTATCACCAGCCACATAAGTTGCAATCTAGTTGCTCCATACGTTCTCATCAGTGCCATTTCGTAGAGGCGATCCTTCAGGGCATTATAAAGACTGATAAAAACGCTCAGTCCTGAAACGATAATTATTAGTAAAGCAATAGCAGAAAGTGTATCGATCCCTACTCCCATGAGGCTGAATAACCGATTGATCTCATAGGAGGGTATGGCCGCCTGCATATTAGTGTTTTCATTGACCATACGGGGAAGTTGAACCATTCCCATTGGGCTCCTGAACTTGATCAACATAGCGGTAATATCCTTTTCTTCAGTGGACTCATCTTCATCGGAATGAGAATGAACATGCCATACACTTTCCAATGAGGTCAGGATCAGTTGATCTATTACGGAATTGGAATACTCTAATATTCCGACTATCGTATAAACATGTTCTTCATGATCCATACCCTCTTCCGCCAATCCGTGGGATCCGGTGAAGTTCATACCAACTTCAAGACCGAGGGTTGACGCAACTGTTGCCCCAACCGTGACTTCCATTGATTCTTCCCAGAGTCTACCGTTCTCCAAATTGGTTTGATAGATCTCCGGATACTGATGATCAGTGCCAACAATCCTGTAACCTTCGTATGCATCCCCATAAGACAAGGGGATTCCGTAGGCCACTAACCTGTTTCGGCTTAACCTGTCTGCTTCTGCCATGGAGATATTCCCCGTGGGATTATCAACGTGGTAAATTGCAGAGAGAATCAGTTGAAGCGGACTTCCTTTTGCCCCAACAACCATATCAATTCCCCTGACATTATTGCTCATTTGCACTTGGATATGACGATTCGCCTGGACCAAAAGCGAGATCATCCCGACTCCCAGGGTCAACAGGATCAGACTAAGCAATGTACTTAATGGACGACTGGCCATGTTTTTTATGCTGAGCTTGAATATGTTCATAAGGTGATACTCTTTTTGAACAAATCTTTCAATCGTCGATCATGTGTGATTATAATAAGCTGGGCATCCGTTGCTGAGGCCTGTTCTTTAAGTAGGTTCGCAACTCTTGCGCAGTTTTTATCATCCAGACTGGCAGTAGGTTCATCGGCAAGTATTAACTCAGGATTATTGACTATTGCCATGGCAATTGATGCTCTCTGTTGCTCACCCTGGCTTAAATGATGTGGTTTATCCTTTCGTTTGTGATCAATTCCGAGGTCTTTAAGAACTTTTCTGATACGATTCGTGTCAGATTGATTTCCAGCTAAAAATTGGACCAGTGCCAGATTTTCCTGTAATGTCAGTGCACTTACGAAGTGAGAACGTTGGAATACAAGACCAATATGCTTGCCTCGAAATCGATCTAATTTTCCCGGAGAGAGGTTGCTCAGGACTGTTCCACTTAACTCGACACTTCCGGAGATCGGGTAGATCAACCCTGAAATTAAATGAAGAAGTGTCGTTTTACCAATGCCGCTTTCCCCAAGGATCAATAGGTCTTCTCCAGGTTCCAGATCTATATTCGGAAACCTGAATTCATTGTTTTTGTCATATGCAAAGTACAGAGAGCGCGTTTTTAGCATATCCTGAAATTAGGATTGCAAACATACAAAGGCCGTATATTTATTTAATGGAGTATTCAAATAGTAATGTCAAGTTGGTCTTACCAGGCTTTCATTGATCCAAGATTCACTTCTGCAACCTCTTGGAACTTAATATCTCGGACCATGTCCAGGTTTCCCCACATCTTGTGATAACCCTTGGTCATCCTAAAGGGTGAGAGTATCCTCCTCAGGCGCTTTTTCTCACTTTCGGTTGCCTTTCTGGATTTACCAGCTGTCCCAATCAATCGCAAAGCCGGTGGATCTTTGAATCTACCTGCAATGGTGGATCTAATCCAATACCAAAGACCACTGTTAACTCCCATGATAACAACTTTCTGATTCTTATCAAGATTTGTTGGCATACTGTTGGTAAAGATCTCAAAGAATGTTCCAGTACCATCATGATTCAATAGAAGCGATCCGATAGGGGTGATCCATGGATTCCCATCGGGAGAGATCGTTGAAATTGAGAAATGAAAAGAAGATTTCCTGTACTGTCGGAAATACCTGCGGATCTTATTCCAGTCTTTTTCTAAATCCATACGAATTAGTTATGCTTTTGTATTATTTGTAATTGGTTCTTTAAAACCTTTGATAAGGAGCCATAAGATCAAAACCATTATGAATACCCCATTTTGAATGTAAAACCCAAAATCCACATCAATTCCAAAAATCTGGATCCACGTAACCGTAATCACTATCAATTGCGCTATTATTCCCCATAGTGAGAGTACTGCCGGGATCATTTTAGTTATGTAAAGAAAGATATAGAATATCGATGAGGAAGCCGCACTTAATATCAATGAGAAGAAATGGGCCTGAAGGTATGAATCCCAAAGGTAGAAGCCCAGGTTTTTAATGTCCACGGATTCCGACAACGTTGAGATACTTGTACTCAGGTTTATTAAAGAAAGCCTATAGACATCACTTACAAGAATAGTAACCATATAGATTATGTATAGTCCGATGTACCAGATGGACATTCTTTTATTAAATGCTCTAATCATTGGATATATGATGATTGCCATTGCCATAATAAGCAGTGAGGCCAGTATATCCAGTAAAACTGAAAGACGCATCGTAAAAGCATTTTCTGATATTGTTTTATAAAAGCCTGCCGTTTCAAACATAGTCGAAGACAAGCCTCTAAGGTTCAGACTTGATGAACCAATAATTACGGTCAAGAGAAAAAGGAATCCGATCAATCGGCCGGTATTTCGATGAGAAAGAGTCATTTGATAAGATTTTAGTAGATTTCGAGAGATAATATTTATAATTCATCAATTGTTTACGATGTTTTAACTATTCCGTTGAACTAAGACTACGAATCTCGTATAGCTGATGAAACTTTTCTCGTCCACCAACATATCGTGGTTATTTCCGCTTGTATTTTTTATTCATCAACTTGAGGAGTATTGGGGTGAATTCCCAGAATGGTATTCCCAGCTATTAAATGTCGATCTGTCCTTATCAGAGTGGTTATGGATAAACGTAATTGGATTGGTCTTGATAACTATAATTTCCCTGTCTTACCTGGTTACGAAAAATGCAATGGTGTTGGTAGCTATGGGAGCATTAGGAGTGTTTAATGGTACTATTCACCTTGTCATCACACTGTTCACTCTTCAATATTCACCAGGAGTAGTTTCGGGCATATCACTATTTTTCCCATTGGGTTATATTGTATTTAAACATAACTATTGGACTTTATTACCAGGTGAACGTTTTGTGGCCATTATGATTGGTGTTGTCATATTATTGATCGCGAGTTTGACGGCGATGAATATTTAAAATGGTATGTTGGCAAGCTCGTAATGTTCAAATTTTCCTATTCTAAAACTGTATACTAGTTTTATCTCCTTTATGCAGCCACCGAAAGCATTTCCGTCAAAAAATAAGTTTTCCAATCTAAGGTCATTCCAGAAAAATGCACTGGGATATATGGATCAAGCCATAAAAGAACAAGGTTCTCCTGTTGATTTGAATTTGCCAATGGGTGATTTTGTTTTGGTAAATGATCCGGATCAATTTGCTAAAGTATTTGCTGATGAAAGAGATTTTTATCGCAAAAGCAAGGGCTATCGTGAAATAGCCCTTGTGCTGGGAAATGGTTTGTTGACAGCAGAAGGTGAGGAGTGGAGAGAGCAACGTCGAGCCCTTCAGCCATCTTTTCACAAAAGTGAATTGCGCAAAC
This sequence comes from Cyclobacteriaceae bacterium, assembly GCA_965242805.1. GTDB lineage: Bacteria > Bacteroidota > Bacteroidia > Cytophagales > Cyclobacteriaceae > JANQEU01. The sequence continues at coordinate 186,908 of CBDETD010000002.1, forward strand.
TCCTTCCTGCCATATGGCAGACAGGTGAGGATTATATTCAATCCATCAAAACTGGATCCACTATCAGGTTGGATACAGAAATGAGTGGATTGACAATGAGTATTCTGCTCAATTCATTGATCAAGTATCAGAGTGATGAAATGATATCCAAAATGAGTGAACACATCATGTTTGGTCAGGACTTCATAGTCAATCGGATACGAAGCCCTTTCAAATGGCCGGTATGGATTCCAACTAAGACAAACCGGCAATATCACAGAATGATGCGAGATGCCAATGACATAATACAAACTTGCGTGAATGATTACAGGGTAAATACACATAAAGTTGAGGACCTTCTGACAACGTTGATTGAATTCTATGATCCCGATGAGGGATTTATTGAAATAAGGAATCAGCTGTTGACTTTTCTTGTTGCAGGTCATGAAACTTCGGCCATTGCCATGACATGGACTTTACATCTTCTAGCACATCACCCAGATATCCAGCAACGACTATACGAGGAGGTTAGGGGCTTTGGGAATTTAGAGGATATGGACGTGATGGACTATTCAGGTTTGGAGTTTACTCAACAGGTGATCAAGGAATCGCTTCGGTATTATCCCCCAATTTGGAACATCGTCCGAAGGGCAATCAAGACTCATAGCCTAGGTGATTATGACATAAAACCAGGGAAACAAGTCATGCTGAATATTTATCTGATGCATCATAATCATGAATACTGGAATAATCCTGAATCCTATTCGCCTGAGAGATTTAAACCTGACTCATTTAAAAGCTTACATAATTTCCAATATCTACCATTCGGGGGTGGTAATAGATTCTGCATTGGAAATAACTTTGCCCTGTATGAAATCTTACTCTTGCTCGTACAGTTTGTTAGAAACTTTGAGATCTTACCCCGGTCAGCGAAAACCGTTCCTTTCAACCCACTTCTGACACTCAGGCCTAAGGACCCGGTAGAGGTTAAATTGATTAACAGAAAATATTAGTTTAATGTTGAAATATCGGACTTAACAAAACGTTAACAATGAAATTCACACCTTTTTTCACTTAACCCTGTCTATAAGGTTAGTCAAACTGAAATGAACTAATAAGATACCCGCATGAGAACACTGCTTATATTGATTACACTTGTCCTATTTTCACCAATTGCCAATTCTCAAGGTTTCCATCTGCGAACTGGGATTGGTGCAAATATTGCTGGCGAAGAATCCTCGATAACCCACTCCTATGAGTCCCTAATACTTTTTTTAGAGGCCGGTACTTCCACTGGCAACAATTTCGTTTTTAGGTATCGATTGGAAGCTGGTGTCAAAATCCAGGGTATGGAAACGAATGACACTGATCCCCCTCAGAAATATGGATCCAACTTTGTGTTGAACCAATATTTAAAAGGTTTAAAGTATTTGGGCGATCCGGAATCCAATAACAGGGCATTTGTTGGTCTTGGTTACCTGATGCACTATCAACGACCCTACATTACATATTTAGATCAAAATGATGCTATTATTTCAACTGAAAGAGTGAATAGGTTTGGTCATGGTTTAGGAATACATACCGGTATAGATATTTCACGGTTCACGATTGAAGGATCCTTTTATTACGTGTCTTCAAGGTTCAACAATTTCGGCAGCATCAATTTAGGGTACAGATTATGGAAATAACATTTATTGTCTAAACCTTCTGGTTGGTGATAACACCAACCAGAAGGTGAGGTGGGGTGAAGTTGCTTGAGGTCGGTGTTATCACCGACCTCAAGCTTGTACAAATCACCCCGCTAAATGTTCTTCGTAATTAGTCAAAATACCCCAGTCATCACCGACCTCAATCGTCTTGAGTATTGTTGCCCACGAGGTGATAGATATCCCTTAGTCCTCTTCCTTTCCCATTTAGGTCCATTCCGTATCCAATTACGAAATCATTGGGGATCTCTCTGCCTACATAATCAATGGGGATATTCTTGTTGTATAAAGCAGGTTTCAACAAAAGAGTGGCAATTTTCAGGGAAGCAGGATTTCTGTCTTTAAAGTCCTCGTACAATTTTTTCAGTGTATTTCCTGAGTCTACAATGTCCTCTACGATAAGCACATTTCGATTGTTTATTTCAACAGGGTCACCCCATTCCCTGTTGACCATATCGCCGGGTGAAGTTCCCTGGTAGGAAGTGTATTTCACAAAGTATATTTCCGGACAACATGTAATTTCCCGAGAAAGGTCAGCCAGAAATTGAAATGAACCGTTCATTACTCCTATTATAATGAGGTCACTATCCATGTAATCATTATTAATTTCCGTGGCCAACCTCGTTACAATTTTTTCTATATCCCTGGCTTTGATGAAGGTTTTAAATTGGTGACTGTCTAGTTGCATTAGTTCAGAAAAGAATAAGATGAATTGTCATTCAGGTAAATGTGCTCAGAAATCCCGACAAATGAGGAATATGAAACCACAATGCATTAAATTTCATATCAGTTCAATAAATCAAATATTCATATGTCCAACAGTTCAAAACAAGATCCATTACCATATAGGTTAGAAGCTGTACAGGTGATACTCTCTGTGAAAGATATCGAAATCAGCAGAAAATTTTATAGAGATATATTACAGTTCAAGGAGGTAGAATGGGCAAATGACCACTTTACAGCTTTTGAAAGGGATGGATTTCGAATTTTTCTGTGTAAAGGACTGCAGGGAAATCCGGGTATGTGGGTTTGGATGGGATTTCATGGTGATATCAAGGCTATGTACAAGCAATTGAAAGATAAGGAAGTGAATATCAAAATGCCTCCTACTAATTTTTCATGGGCCATGGAGATGCAGGTTGAAGATCCCGATGGCCATGTATTGAGGTTTGGAACAGATCCCGATAATCAGGAACCTTATGAGGATAGTAAAATGAAATTGAGACTGTAAAGTCTAAACCGCAAAATCTCAAATGTGATCCATCGACAAATATTGCCGATGGATCTGGTTACAAAGTAGTCATTTTCTTCCTAGCATAGCTCCAATCACTCCACCTGTAATTCCGATCATGATCGCGCTTACAAAAGGATCAACTACAACCGAGTTGATATTCATGATATTGGTAGTACCGTACATCGAAAGGTTCATTGCCAAACCCCAGATAAACCCTAAAATAGCTCCGATTTTCAAACCACTCATGAATGAATCAATGTTGGACATTTTTGAATAAATGAACACCAAAAAGTAGGTTTGGAATAAATTGCCAACCAACAAAGCCCACCAGATCATATCATCGTCTGATCTCATTACTCCGGAAGCACTTCCCGTATTGTTGGTATAGAAATCCATCAGTAAGAAGCCGTAGAATAGCCATCCCAAAAGGAAAAGAACGATAAATCCGACGAGGGTGGCAAGCAATTGATTCTTGGTAGTCATAACATTTGGTTTTTAGTTGCTGAAATAAATTTAATGAATATTCAATTCCTTCATCGTTGATATTTATTCAAGCCCAGTCTGAACTCTCACTGATAATTAGTTTTATCCTTCCGATACTGACTTTGTGTATACCACCAATCTTATCAGTCCAACTGATTTCAATATTCTTCCTCGGATAGCAGAAACAATGCTATGTTTAGCAATTAATACCCTATCGATACCATTACTTTCATTAGAATAGTATTCAATCAAACTTTTAGCATCTTGATAACTACCATTTTCAAATTCCAACAGGATCTCAGATGCAGTTTCTTCTGGAGTCTTCGATCTTTCTTTGGGAATGTATCCCAGTTGGTGGATCATGGTTTCAGCCACTGACCAAGTGGACCATGGATTCTGTCCGGTCACAAGGTTGCCATCTCTAACTACATTTTCCAAGTACATTGCACCACCATTAAAGATGGCTCCCTTCTCAACTAACATATCTTCAAGAAGAAAGGGGAAAATGGAACCAGCATCTGGGATAAGCAAAAGTTCTTCGTCGTTTGTGAAACCGGAAATTCTCTTACCCTCTAAAAATGTCGTACCATCCAGTAAGTTTACGTTAATGAATGCAGCCGGTCCATGGCAAACAGCTCCTATTACCTTGTTAGTTTTCTGGTAATCCCTGACAATCAATTGAATGCTTGAATTCTCCGGGAAATCAAACATCGCACCTTTTCCACCGACAAAATAAACTGCTTGATAATCTTTTCCATTTACAGAATCAAGGTGTATCGTATTTTGAGTTTTCGATTGCGCGACGGGATCGTTCATGAAAGCATAGTCATAGACCCCCATATCTTCATCGTCAATGATGACAGGGGGGTCTCCACCTGCAGGACTGGCAATATCAACTTCGAAGCCATTAGCTTGGAATACGTAATATGCTCGTGCCAATTCTGTAAGTTCATATCCCGTTTTTCTATCTGTGTTCCCGATCCTATCTGTGCTGGTCACGACCGCGAGTATTTTTCCCCTATTCTGTATACTGTCTTCTCTGAGGTAGGGGAGGTCAGATACCTTCATATTCTTGATGCTATGGTCTGGGTGGGGAAGCAAACTCAGAAACCAGTATCCGAAACCGAACAGGATTACGATAAGCCCCAAAATGCTGACCATGATCCACTTTGTTATTTGCTTTAATTTTGACTTTGTCATGTGCATATAATTTTTCGACAAATCAATGGACATGACTAGGAAAGTCCTATCGAAATGATCATTTCGGCAGATCAATAGATCATTTCATCAACTGCTGTCGATAGGCCTGGGGGGTCTTTCCGGTTTCTTTTTTGAAAGCAGTATTGAAACTGGATATGCTGTTGAATCCTACCTCCATTGCGATGGAGGCAATTGTTCGATTTCGAAATGTAATGTCATCAATCAATCTAATAGCCTCCTTTATACGGTAATGATTGATGAAGCTGTTAAAATTCGATCCACTTTTCTGGTTTATCACCAGAGATATGATTTGAGTACTTACATTCAAGCGTTCACTGAGTGATTTCAAAGAGATATCAACATTCCTGAACTGTTTCTCGTCATCTATGATCTTTACAATCTTCTCAAAGGTCTGACCTATTTGTTCCTCTGAAATAGGAGTGGTTTTATATTTCTGTTGATCAAGGGCATTAATATATCCTCTTTGGATTACAATAAAGCTGGTTACATAGGCTACCACGGAGTAAATCACCGGACCCACAACGTATGGGATCAGCTCATCAAACAAATTCAGGACATAGGCGACCCATATCACCATAAGCCCGGTCCAAAGTAGTTGTAAAAAGCTGAACATTGCCGTTCGTTGTTGGACCTTCCTTACCTTTAGAATTAGGATATATGTGACCAACATGTATATCAGGTAGTGGCTGTAGTAACCAATGAAAAGGGATAAGAAAAGAAATTTTGGGAGTGCTTCCAAATGAAATTCTTCAATCCATAAACCAAAGGAGATACCAATTATTGCAGGAACAAAGTGCAAAAAGTGTTTCAGTTTTATTCTCCACGTACGGTCAAAGCAGGATTGAGAAAACAGGAGAAATAGCGGGCCTATTGCCATCAAGGTCCCTAAACCAACGAATATGAATTTAACATCAAGATCCTCAGTAAACTCAAGGAATACGGATTTTCCCACACGGAATGATAATACTATCAAAAGCAACCCAAGGATTTTATTGGAAGTTTTCCTCCCATTTGGATAAAGCCAAAGAAAAATAGCAAGGAACAGGCCATGAATAACCCCCAATCCACTGACAACTACTAGTAATACCTGGTCTGCTGACATAATAGCCAAGTTATTCTCGCAATATTGAACAAATTGTTGATATTAGTTACGTATTGAATTTTTTCCTCGAAATCGATATGGATATATGATGAGATCCTTTTTTCATTTAATAATCCTGATCACCATATTTAACAATATTGGATGGACCCAAAGGTTTGACATAGGTTTGGCGGGAGTTTATGGAGATGATATTTCCACCTTTGGTCAAAACACCAGGTTATACATTAATTCCGATGATCACCGATTTTGCCTTGGGCCTGAGTTTTCCTGGTTTCTACAGGATAGGGAGGTTAAAGGAAATGAAGAACATACGCGTGACTTGATCGAGTTCAACTTTAATGGCCATATTAATTTTGATATAATTGGTCCTCTGGGTTTCTATCCTTTAATTGGATTGAACTACAGCCAGGAAAAAGAGGAATCATTTATATCGGGAGAGTTGGAAGAAACGAAAACCTTGAAGAAATGGGGAATGAATATAGGGACCGGACTTCATCTTAAACTTCCGGAGACCTGGATCATGTATCTGGAATACGATCATCTTTTCAGCGACTTAAATCAGAATACCATAACTCTTGGTGTTCTCTATGGGTTTGGTAGGATCAAGGATTCCCACCATACGCCGAAAAATTGAATGGAGGCTAAAAGAATTCACCTTTCAAAATCGAAGAAAGTTTTGGCGTAATAACTTAAACAGTTCACCCAAATAGTTCTCTGATTCACACAATAGATCCGAACCCCTGAATTTCCACTTTTAATTTCATGGGATTAACAAAATAATTGAATTATGAGAAATTTATACTCAATAATCTTTGTCCTATGTCACCTTTTCATTTCAGGACAGAATGTAAGTTATCCACCTGGAAACGCTGGAAATGCAGGAGATGGCAATACTTCCGTAGGATATAATGCAGGTATTAATACCACGGGATATTCAAATTCTTTTTTCGGATTTGGGGCTGGTCTAGATAACACTACAGGATTTGAGAATACCTTTATCGGCAATGCAGCGGGGTCAAACAACACTGTTGGTTTCGTTAATACTTACATTGGTACAGGCAGCGCCTTGCATAATCAAGAAGGTTCTCAAAACACCTTTGTTGGATACATTAGTGGCATGCAAAACAAAGGGAGTTTTAACACTTTTATCGGAAGCAATGCCGGTCAGGAAAACATATCTGGTCAAGGAAATTCTTATCTAGGGAACTTTGCCGGCTATTATGGTAAAATGGGCTCTTGGAACACATTTCTAGGGACTCAGAGTGGTTCTCAAAATGAAGGAGACAACAATGTATTTATAGGTAGCGGTACCGATGTTTGGGGTAATGCCTCAAACAATGTACTGATCGGTTCCAACTTAAGTTTAAGTGAGAATCAGTCCAATAAATTAGCGATTGGATTTGAAATTCCTTTGGTCTATGGAGACTTTGTACAAAAAGGAGTTGGGATCAACACCACGGATCTTGATGGTTATACTCTAGCTGTAGGAGGCAAGGTTAACATCGAAGATGATGCGATCGTCGACCAATCCCTTACGGTCAATACAGGTTTATTTGTTAAACAAAGCGGCTATGTGGCGGATAAATTGACTATAGGGACAGACAAAGTAAGTAATCGCTATACATTACATGTTTTCGGAGATGCTTACGCTACCGGCATATGGTTGGGTTCTGATAAAAGATTTAAAACTAACTTCAAAAAGATTAATGGGGCACTGAATAAGTTGATCCAAATAGAAGGTCAATCATACGAATTCCAGGACGACCATCTGGCGCGAAGAGATTTGAGTACAAGAGATTACGGTTTCGTCGCTCAGGATCTTAAGAAAACCTTTCCTGATCTTGTCCATGAAGATGAAGATGGATATTTAGCAGTCAATTACATTGGACTAATCCCAGTGTTGACAGAAGCCGTGAAAGATCTAGAAATAAAGCTTAATGCTATTGACCAATACAATAGTACATTGGAAGAGCAAAATGAGAAATTGCTAACATGGATCAGCAATTCAAATCCTGATGTAAGAAAGAAAATAATCAGTGAATACGGCTTCATTGGACAAAGTCAACCTAATCCGGGTAAAAGTGAGGTTTCGATAGAGTATCAATTACCTAAGAATTTTCAGAAAGCAAGAATTTACTTTTTTGACCTTCAAGGCAAGGAAATACGATCCATTGACCTCAATAAGAGTTTTGGAACACTCAAGATCAATGCCGTTGACTTTCCAAAAGGTCTTTATAACTATGGATTGTCGGTGGATGGTCAAATATTACAGGTAAAGAAAATGTTAATTAAAGATTAGGATTTACTTTAAATTAGAAAATGCCAGCCATTAGAAACTGGCATTTTCTGTGTTGTCAATGGGGTCCTGATGAATTCTGTAAAAATCATATTCCTGCTTTCTCTCCTGGTATTTCGAATGGTAGGTATTTCCCAGGATCCAACGGAAAATAAATACAATAACGAATCGGAAGATCCGAATCAATTGGTGGAGCTCGCCTGGAATCTCTTAAATACGAGTATTGATAGTGCCATATCAATGAGTCGGTTGGCCGTTTCACAAGCGTTAGAATCAAATGATAGCTTAATTCTATCCAAGTCATATTTCGTTTTGGGAGTTTCGTTGGATTATAAAGGAAATCTCGATCAGGCACAAATGGCACTGTCGAAAGCTCTCGAGATAAGCAGGAGGGTTAATATCATCGAACAGAAAGCTAAGGCTCTAAACTCCATTGGGACCATTTATGATCGAAAAGGGAAAAAAGATTCAGCGTTATATTATTACGAAAGTGCTTTAGAGATCAGCGTTGATTATGAATTAAATAAGGCCAAGGCTTCGATCTTGCATAATATAGGAGGGCTTTACTCATCCCATGGGAACTACGCTCAAGCAATGACAAAATTGCTCGAAAGTCTCAAAATCAGGGAAGAAACAAAGGATACTCTTAAAATTATTAATTGTCTGGAATCTATTGCCATTTTGTACCAAAAACAGAAGAAGTTTGATCTCGCACTAAACAATCATTACAAGGCATTTGAGCTCTTGGGGAAGGATGGAAATAATCATTACCTGGGAGAAATAATTTCCATCAATCTTGCGGACCTTTATCTCGAGATTGATAGTCTTGACAGTGCACAACGATACATTGATCTGGTGGTTAAGATCTCAAAGAATATTGATGACGACAAAGGACTGACGTATGCTTTGATTCTTCAAGCAGATCTCGAAACGTTACAAGGTGAATACCATAAAGCTCTTCGGTTTTCCAGGAAAGCATTTCAGGATATTTCGGAGTACCACTATACAGAATTGCATTTTGAACTTCAGGTTCAGCAGGTACATATTTTGCATCTACTTGAAAGAAACCTTGAAGCCCTTGATTTAGCAAGAGATCTAATTGATCAATATTACTATTTGGGTTCGAAAGTCATAATGAGGGAATTATATGAGAATATGACGGATATATGCATAGACCTTAGGATGTTTGAGATGGCCCTGGAGTACAACAAAATATTCAATGCTTATGATGATTCAATTTATAATGTCCAGTTGGCTGGTGAAATAGCAGATCTGAAATTGAAATATGAAAACGAAAAGAACAGCAGAGTAATTGATAAGTTATTTGCCGAAAAAGAGCTGCAGGCCCATCAAATAAGGCAAGGTAGAACTCAGATTTACCTCCTTGCGATTGGGTTAATACTCCTTGGAGCGTTTGCCTTGATAATATGGAGGTTGTACCAGAGCAAGAAGGTGGTTGCACAGGAATTAATTCATAAGAATGTTCTGATTGAAGACGCACTAGTGGAGAGAGAACTTTTGTTGAAGGAGATACATCATCGTGTTAAGAACAATCTTCAAATCGTTTCCAGCCTTCTGAATCTACAATCAGAAACTGGTTGTCCAGCTTCCGATGTCATTAAGGCATGCCAAGAACGCATTAAGGCAATGGCAATCATACATGAGAATCTTTATAAATCAGACCAGATTCATCAGTTGAATGCTAAGGAATATATAGAGTTTTTAATCTCTCAATACAATGAACAAGACTATAAAAACAGACCTTCACAGATTGAATCTACCATTTGTGAAGTCAATCTTTCTATTGACAAACTCATTCCAATAGGATTAATCATCAATGAATGCATGACAAATACCCTTAAATACGCTTTTAGTGGTGAAAAAGATGAAAATGTGCATATTTCAATGACTAAAAACGACAATTTTGCTGAACTGGTAGTATCTGATAATGGAAGAGGATTTGATATCCAAAAAACTACAAGCACATTGGGTATTAGATTGATCAAAGGACTGGTTCAACAGTTGAATGGAGATGTTTTGATAGAATCTGTGAATGGAACCAGGTATTCAATTTCTTTTCCGCTTTAACAAACGATATAAATATGAACTGAAAAATAACTTCAAATAGATGTATCAATCTGTGAGAATTTTAATTGTAGAAGATGAGTTCCCGGTGGCCTTGGATATTGAAACCAGGCTAAAAAAATGGGGACATGAAGTTTTAGGGATAGCTAACAATGTTGATCAAGCTCTACGAATGTTGATCAAAGAGAATCCTCAATTAATCTTGCTAGATATTCGATTGAAAGGAGAAAAGACAGGCATTGATCTGGCCAGGACTGTAGCAGTAGAGTATGGGATCCCGATAATATTTCTCACTGCATATGGGGACAGAAAAACATTCGAAGATGCCAGCAAAACATGTCCATTTGCCTTCCTTGTGAAACCATTTGTTGATGAGGACCTTAGAAGGAACATTGAGTTGTCCATTAGGCATTCTCGGATTAAGGAAACACTGGATTTAGTAGATGTACTTGAAAACCTAAAAAGCAAAATAAATAAAGATGAATCAGTATTCTTTGTAAAAGAGGGGACAGCTATACGAAAGATTGTAGTTGATGATATTTTGTATGTTAGCGCGATGGACAATTACGTGAAATTCCACTTAAAAGGAGGGGAGATTATAGTCCACGATTCCATGACAAATTTGGAAAAGAAATTAAGGCAGTTTAACATATTGAGAATTCACAGATCTTTTATGGTTTCCTTAAACGCAATAGATAAGATTGTCGATGATCGAGTCATTATTTCTCATCATGAAATACCAATGAGCAAGTCCTACAGGAAGGATCTTTTTGATACATTGGAATGGTTTTGATCCTTCGGGATTGAAATCCCTTTTCTCATAATTATTTTCAGTGATCTATATATGTATTGACTTAATTCAGAATTCGAAAATTGATTTTTTTTGGAATGGATTAACCATATTAGGGTCGATTTGAGCTAAATATGAGAATATGGATTATTTGCAAGCCATAAAAAACAACTATCTCGCTATTCATAATCATTTCATTCCTTTGATGTTATCTACGGAAGAGCCATTATTGAGGGAAAGGGTTGTCAAAGAGATCAACCCCATCATATGGATGGCTTGGCACATTATTCGTACAGAGGATATGTACCTAAACACTGTAGTTTTTGATCAACCCCAGGTATTTCATGAGTTTGATTGGTTGACCAGGCTTAAAGCAGGTACTTCAAATACGGGTACGGGTATGTCCCCCAAAGATGCTGATGAACTCAGTCAAAGATTGGACAAGAAATCGTTATTGGATTATAATGATGAGGTTGGGAAAAGGTCGATGACCCTACTGGAGAGATCTATCGATCTGGATGATGACCTTTTTGCCGGTGAAGAGGAGATTGAACATCGGTTAAAAGTCGCGGATGTATTTCCGCAAGGTGTAATGCAGGAACGTGCAAAAGCATATGCTCAATTTCCTCTCGCAAGCGGAATAACTGGCATTGCCATGCATGGATTCATGCATATTGGACAATATCAGATAATTACAAAACCTTTATAGAGCCGGATACCTTATCTCGATAAAATAGAATTATCTTGGTTCATTGAACGAGGATGGAAACAGGTTCTTCACGCTTCACCTTTTCCGAGGGTATGTGGATTGTGAAACAGGTCCCTTCTCCTAATTTACTTTTAATGGCGAGTGTACAATCTGTTAAGCGTAGCAATTCTACGCACAGATTTAGGCCTAAACCTGTTCCCTGTTCACCATGGGTTCCTTTTTCAGAAGCTGCCAGTTCTCCGTCGAGTACTGATTGTATAGTTTTATCTGTCATACCAACCCCTTCGTCCTGAATGCAAAGGGAAGTACCTTCAATATGACTCTCTAAGTAAACCCTTATTTTTCCATATAAATCACTGTATTTTAATGCGTTACTTATAATATTTCTTAGTGTCACATCAAATACATCTCTGTCGGAGCGGATCATGAAATCCACAGGAATTTCATTTTCTACAGATAACATTTTGGTAGAGGCAGAATCCGAATAGAAATTTACGATTTCATCTGTCAATGACTTAATTCCAAAATCTTGTGTCTTGATTTTGTAACCTTCCAGTTGTGATTTTGCCCATGTTAGAACGTTATCTAACATATTGGTAACGGTTTCCAGCCTTGCATCAATCTGTTCTTCCACTTTTGAAAGCTCATCCTGGGGTAAATCCTTTGATTTTGCAACCTGCCTCAACCCAATCAACATATGGATGGGATTTCTTAGATCATGAGCAACTATTGAAAACAGTTTGTTCTTATTCTTATTGATACTTCCAAGCCTTGACTCGTTTTCCTCAAGTTTCTGTTTTTGTTCTTTCAGATCGATGTTCAAAAGGATCACTTTCCTGAACATCCTGGATAATTCCTTGTGGAAAATTTGAAGGAAAAAATAGATAGACAAGATTGTCAATGAGATGTTGATCAAAGTGCCAACTAGTGCCTGACTCCCTGCAAGTCCTCCATATTGATACTTTATGAACTTGAAAGCAATGATCAAACCAGCAATTAATAAGCATAAAAGATACTTTCCCCATTTCTCGTGAGTAATGATTACCATGGCAAAAGCACCTAATAGAATATTTTCGGTTTCAGTGAATCGACCTTGCTCATAGTTGTTGAACGTTACATAGCAAACAACCACTAGCATGATTGCTGAAAAAAGGTTTCTTACAGTTCTCCGTTTTCCATTGGATTGAAGGTAGAATAATGGAATATATATCAGCAGTAAAAGGAAATTGACTGCAGCATTGTAGTACAATTCGAAATAGAAATCCACAACGAAAATGACAGCATTCATCAACATTGCAAACAACATTACCCAATTCAGTATGTAGATTTTATGCAGATTCTCAGCCGCTCCGCTTCTCGAAACTCCGGCATGTATAAGATTTCTGATCATGGTTGGTCTATTGTCCAATCAAAGGTCTTTATACCATTTTTTAATATAAAAATTTCAAGTATGAACAAGGAAAAGGGAGTATAAGGGGGAATTTTGGTGGATTATTACAATCCGGTGTTCAGCAAATCTAAATCTCCCAGCTGATCAATATCATAGGAAAAATCCTGTCAATTTGTCAATTTAATAGGCAAACAATTACTCTTTGAACATTTTGTAATTGTAGGGACTAAATTTTAGAAGTATGGAAACATTACAACAGACCTTGCCTTCGAAACTGGGGATGAAAGACGCCATATCGCTTACGGATTTTCGTGATTCTCTTCAAAGGATCCTGGGTGATGATCTTGAATCTATCATACTTTATGGTAACGCTACTCTGCATGACTATCACCCTGAGTCCTATGACAAAAACGTCTTAATTATCGTCAAGAGTATAGATACAGAAATGCTGAGAAGTGTGATGAAACCTGTTCTTAGTCTCAAGAAAATGGGATTTGAAGCATTGTTCGTCACCAAGGAGAATCTGATGTCAGCAACTGATGTCTTTCCCATCAAATACAGGTCGATGAAGGAATCGCATGTGGTACTTTGGGGAGAGGACCCGATGGAAGAACTGAAGATAAGCCCAATACATATTAGGCTCATCTGTGAGCAGGATCTCAGGAGCTTATCCCAGGATCTGGACAGACATTTCCTTTACAACAGAGGAAAACAACTGAAGCCAATGATGACGGGAGTGATCACTGATTTCATCGAGACCTTGAGGGTCGTGGCTTTACTCAAAACAGATAAAATGCCACCATGGGATTCATCAATTGATACGGTAGCAGAGGTGTTCAATATCGATGTTTCTATTCTTAAAGACGTCATGAAGCTTCGTAACGGTGAGATCAAACTAAATAAAAAGGAAGTGGAAGAATACTACGACAGGTTTATTCATTTCGTCGATAAAATGGTAAACATTGTGGATCAGCTGGAATAATTCCAGGGAATTGACCTTATTCACACCACTGTAATACTACCAAAGACTATTTTAAAAGCACCGCTACGTAAGACTCCATTCATCTGATGTAACATTCGTTACCAAAATGGATTAGTACACCCAATAGGTTTGCAGGAAATTTTAATTAGAAAATGAATAGAAATATTTTCATATTCCTGTTGGGCATATCTGGTATTATAGATGTATTCGCACAGGACACTGTCTTGGTTTCGAGACAGGGGTTGATTGAAAAGATAAACAACAACCTACAGGTTCAACTTTCTTCATCGGAGGTTGAGATATCAAACGGTGACCTTTTGCAATCAAGGTCATTGTTTCTTCCATCAGTTACCATTTCCCATACGGCGATGGTTACAAACAACCCATTGATGGCTTTCGGTTCCAAGTTGAATCAGGAGGTGGTTGGTGTTGAGGATTTTGATCCATCCAGATTGAATGATCCCAGTCGGATCGACAATTACGCCACTGATATTTCCATTTTACAACCCCTGATAAATCTTGATGGTATCAATCAGCGACAGGCTGCCAAAATCCAAAAGGAAGCGAGGGTTCTGCAAACAGAAAGGACAAAGGAGTATGTAGAGATGGAATTGGTAAAAGCGTACATGCAATTACAATTGACTTACATGTCAATTGATGTACTTAAACGAGCTGAAAATACAGTAAATCATGCAGCCAAGACGATCGAAGACTACTTCGATCAGGGACTGGTGCAAATGAGTGATGTGCTAGCCGTAAAAGTGAGAGAGAATGAAGTGGAAAATCAATTGCAAGAGGCCAGGAGCAATGTCCGAAATGCATCGGATAGGCTCGTTTTTATGATTGATGATGAGTTAGGAACTGGGATATATAAACCCATCAATTTGACGTTTCCCGTGGTCGATGAATTCGATCCTGAAACTGAACTGGATGATACAAGGAAAGACATTATGGCCATGGATCTTTCAGTTCATGGGAGAGAAAGGCTTTTGAATTCAAGCAGATCAACAGCCCTTCCTCGACTTAATGCCTTCGGAAGCTATCAATTGTATGATGACAACCTTTTTGGGATGGATGCCGGCGGTTACCTTATGGGAGTACAGTTGTCCTGGAACATATTTAACGGCTATAAGAATATTGGAAAAATTGAAAAGGCAAAAGCCGGACTACTCAAATCAAAACTTGAAAATGAAAACTACAAAGCCAAAAGTCAATTAGAACTCAATGTGGCGAAAAGACAACTTCAAGATGCCAGGGACAGGGTCAGATTGACAAAGCAAGCATTTGAACACTCAAGAGAGGCATTCAGGATCAGGCAAGATCGTTTTTCGGAAGGATTAGAAAAGACCACAGATTATCTAATGTCAGAGACACAGATGTACAAGAAAGAATTGGAACATCAGCAAGCCATTTTTGAATATCACTCAACAAAAGAATTAGTAAGATTTTTAACTCGATAAAAATGAAGCATATCAATAAATTAATCGTTTTAGCATTCGTTGCACTGACTATCGGATGTAGTCAGCAAGCACAACAGGTACAGGTTTTGGATCCGGTATCTGTGAAAGTCGAAAAGGCTGTTTTTCGATCTGAAGGTGTTACTATTAGTTCCAGTGGAAGGATCGAGGCACGTAATAGCGCCAACGTAAGTACCCGGTTCATGGGGCATGTGACCGAACTCAAAGTTCAGGTTGGGGACAAAGTAGTAAAGGGCCAACAATTGGTAAACATTAGTAACTCTGATCTTCTGGCTAAAAAGTCACAGGTCGAGGCAACTATCCTGCAAGCGGAAAGTGCCCTAATGAACGCCAGAAAGGATTATGATCGGTTCAATAACCTTTTTGAAAAGGGAAGTGCATCTGAAAAGGAATTGGATGATATGACTACCCGGTACGAAATCGCCAAAGCTAATCTGCAGGCAGCACAGCAAATGAAAGAAGAAGTAAAGGCGCAAATGATCTATACCAATATCGTATCTCCCTTTAATGGTATTGTGATAAACACATTCGTGAAGGAAGGTGATATGGCCAATCCTGGAATGCCGTTGGTCTCTGTGGAGGGCAGAAGTGGATTTCAGGTAAGTACGTTGATATCAGAATCTGACATTGCCAAGCTTGATCCGGATGTAAAAACACGAGTCCTTGTTAAAACTCTGAACAAGGAATTTGACGGTAAGATCATTGAAATGAGCCCTTCGGCAAAGAACACAGGGGGCCAATATACGGTGAAAATTGATCTCTTGGACGAAAGTGAAGAAGTGAAGCCTGGAATGTTTGTAAATGTTCGATTTCAATCTAAATCAATAAATAACAGGAATGATCTAGTGCTCATTGATTCCAGGTCTTTAGTGTCTCATGGTCAACTTATTGGTGTGTATGCACTGGGGAATGATGACACTGCCATTTTGAGATGGTTACGATTGGGAGAGACGTATGGAGATTATGTGGAAGTACTTTCTGGCATTCAACCTGAAGAAACCTACATAGTGGATACTGATGGAAGACTATTTAATGGAGCCAAGGTTACATACGAATCATTGTTAAGCATTAGATAAGACAGAGATGCAAGAAGGTATATCAGGTAAAGTCGCCAATTTCTTCATCAACTCGAAGTTAACCATCTTGTTGATGGTGGGATTGATGATCATCGGGATCTATAGCTCATTTCTGATCCCGCGTGAAGAAGAACCACAAATTAATGTTCCCATGGCCGACATTATGATCGGTTATCCGGGGGCAAGCCCAATTGAGGTTGAGAGCAGGGTGGTAAAACCCTGGGAAAAGATCATTTCCAATATCAAGGGTGTGGAGCACATACATAGTATGGCCATGAATGGACAGGCAGTTATGATCGTCCAATTTTATGTAGGTGAAGACATTGAAAGGTCTTACGTGAAGCTTTATGATGAACTAATGAAGCACCAACATGAGTTTCCTACCGGAGTTTATCCTCCCTTGGTTAAAACCCGATCAATCGATGATGTTCCGATGCTGGGAATTACCCTTTGGAGTGAACATTATGACGATTTCCAGTTAAAGCAAATTGCTGAAGAATTGACTTCTGAGGTAGAAAAGGTAAAGGACGTAGCCATCACAAAAGAAATAGGAGGAAGGGCAAGACAGTTAAAAATAATCCTGGACGTGGACAAGATGGCGGAAAATGGTATTGATCCTCTGAGCATCATGGAAATGATCAAGGCCAGTAACAGCAGCTCACAGTCAGGTAGGTTTATTAATAATGACCAGGAATTTTTGATAACCACGGGTCGATTTCTGTCCTCTGTTGAGGACGTCGAAAACCTGGTGGTAGGTCTTAATAAAAACCTTCCCGTCTACCTGCACCAGATAGCCCGGATTGAGGATGGACCTGCCACTCCAGTAAACTACGTGTCCTTTGGTTATGGAAAAGCTTATAAAAAATATGCTGATCATCCATCGGAATATCCCGCTGTAACCATATCTGTAGCGAAGGTCAAAGGAGCCGATGCCATGAAGGTATCCGAGAAGATCCTTAGACAGATCGAAATCTCCAGAAGGAATCTTATTCCGGACGATGTTCACCTGGAAGTCACAAGAAACTATGGAGAGACGGCATCACACAAAGTTGGTGAATTACTGTTGCATCTTGGTGTGGCCATTCTGGCTGTCACTATTCTGGTAATGCTTGCAATGGGATGGCGAGGTGGTCTGGTTGTGTTCTTTTCTGTGCCGTTAACCTTTGCACTTACACTATTCAGCTATTACATGTTGGGTTATACGCTTAACCGGATAACACTCTTTGCTCTGGTATTTGTGGTGGGAATTGTCGTCGATGACAGTATCATCATTGCGGAGAATATGCACAGACACTTCAAATCAAAACGACTTCCATTTAAGCAAGCAGCAATATATGCCATTAATGAGGTAGGTAATCCCACAATTCTTGCCACGTTCACGGTAATCGCAGCAATCCTGCCGATGGCATTTGTATCCGGTATGATGGGGCCATACATGAGTCCAATGCCTATTGGGGCGTCTATTGCTATGATGTTATCACTTTTTGTGGCGCTTACAGTGACACCTTACCTTGGATATTACTTTTTGAGAGAGAAGGAATCCCATGAAGGTGGAGGAGATCACGATCATAAGTCCAGCTGGATCTACAGGATATATCAATTTGTAGAACAACCGTTCCTGGATAGCAAACTGAAGCGATGGACAATGCTAGGTTTGACAGTACTCATGCTTGTGGGTTCGGTGTCAATGTTCTTCACAAAATCAGTGGCCGTAAAAATGTTGCCATTTGACAATAAAAATGAATTCCAAGTAGTGATCGATATGCCCGAGGGGACTACGCTTGAGAGAACGCTGGCCGTAACCAAAGAGATTTCCCAATACCTATCGAATGTACCTGAAGTAGTGAATTATCAAAACTACGTAGGTACCTCAGCACCAATCACATTTAATGGATTGGTGAGACACTACGACCTGAGAGGAGGCAGCAATATGGCAGATATTCAGGTCAATCTTCTTCACAAAGGGGAGAGGTCACTGGCTAGTCATGAAATTGCGAGTAATGTGAGACCTGGTATCAAACGAATAGCATCAAAATATAATGCTAACGTGAAAGTGGTAGAAGTGCCACCTGGCCCACCGGTGCTTTCAACCCTTGTAGCAGAGGTGTATGGACCGGATTATAGGGAGCAGATCAAAGTGGCAAGTCAGGTGAAGGACCTTCTGGAGAACACAAAGGACGTAGTGGATGTGGATTGGACTGTGGAGGCTGGACAGACAGAATACAAACTAAATGTGGATCGGGAAAAAGCCATGTTTAGTGGTATTGTACCACAGCAAGTTGTTGGTAACCTTACCTACTTGTTGAAGGAATATCCAGTAGCAAATTATTACGATGAGAATGCAGATGATCCCGTAGGAATAGTGCTCAAACTACGAGACCAGGACAAGTCAAGCCTTCAAGATATAAGTAGAATAAAGGTCAGGGGAATGAATGGAAACCTGGTGACGGTAGGAGATATGGTTTCGGTGACAGAAGACACGCTGCAGGCGACATTATATCGAAAGGATCAAAAACGAGTGGTATATGTAATGGCGGACATGGCCGGTGAGCTTGAAAGTCCAGCATATGCGATTTTGGGAATGACAGAAAAGATCAATGATATGGATCTTCCAGAAGGCTATTCCATAGAGGAACTCTACATGAATCAGCCCTCCGATGAATTGGATTTTGCTGTGAAGTGGGATGGAGAATGGCAAATTACCCTCGAGGTATTCAGGGATCTTGGTGCAGCCTTTTTGGTAGTGATCATCATTATCTATATGTTAATCGTTGGATGGTTCCAAAATTTCAGGACTCCCATTGTCATGATGATCGCAATACCTTTATCACTGGTAGGGATCGTATTGGGTCATTGGGTGCTGGGAGCTTTCTTCACGGCCACTTCCTTTATCGGAATGATCGCCCTGGCAGGTGTGATGGTACGAAACTCAGTGCTTCTGATTGACTTTATTGAGATCAGGCTTCGAGAAGGTGCTTCGATGAAACAAGCTATTATCGACGCGGGAGCAGTGCGCACAACACCAATTCTATTAACTACAGGTGCTGTGGTTATAGGAGCGTCAATCATATTGTTTGATCCCATATTTCAGGGATTGGCAATATCTCTCGTTGCCGGTGCCATCGTTTCGACAATGTTGACCCTCGTTGTGGTGCCTTTGATCTATTTCATGACAGAAAAAGATAAGTGGTCACCTTCCGGTGAGCCCATAAAGTAATTGAATAATGAAATTTTTAGTAATAACGGCAATTAAGGAATTTGAAAAGGATATCAAAGTCCTTCTTAAAAAGTCAGGAGTGTTAACATTTTCCTATACAAATGTTACAGGTTACAAGAATGAACCAGATCATGAAATGCAATCCAATTGGTTTGCATCAGATGTGGGAGAAAGTCCTTCGGTACTGTTCTATGCGATCGTACCGGAAGATCAAGTGGAAAGTGTCATCCTGTGGATAGATAAGTTCAATTCTGATCAACAAAGTAGATCCACAATACATGTTGTAACCCTGGACATTTTGAAAACTAATAAACTAGAGCAAATAGTAAAATGATCAATAGAATCGTACATTTCGTGGCTGGTCTTTTCATCATTGTTAGTTTGATCCTTTCAATATATGTGAGTCAGCATTGGTTATGGTTCACAGCATTTGTCGGAGTCAACCTGTTGCAGTCATCAGTGACCAATTGGTGCTTGATGTCTGATATCTTGAAAAGGTCAGGTATTTCAGATTGAAGGAAGTCGTTAATTCGACTTCCTTTTCCATTGTCTACAAGAATGAAGTGGATTTCTTTAATGACCCGGTACAACTTACGAAATGCAACATGGATCACTATCTACTGGGCAATTGTAGGGCTAATGGCATTTGGTTTTGAAAGTATTGTACTATTCAATACCAGAACACTTGTTGACCACATCGTTACATTTTTGCTATTCATGGTTCCGCCGATATTGGTGGGATTACCGTTCATTATTTTCGAAAAAGAGATCCTAAAACCCTGGATCCATAAGTATAATTTTAAGGAATCCTTAGTCTGGAGAATTTTAATATATCTGGGTGGGATATTAGGAGTTTACTCGGGGATCAGGTTCCTAATATCCAGGACCTCCTTTATAAACCTGGATCCAGATGAATTTTTCCTTCTCAAGTATGCTTTTGTCTGGGGAATAGGCAGCATTCTGGTGTTGATCTTCAACAATTTAAGTGAAAGACTTGATCCTTCGATTTTTAAGTCCTGGCTAAAGGGAGAATACTTCAAACCCAGGGATGAAATAAGAGTGTTTCTATTCTGCGATATAAATCACTCAACAACAATAGCTGAAGACTTAGGATCTGCAAGCTACTTTCAGTTCCTTGATAAGTTTTATGACCTGATAACCCCGGCAATAAAAAAGTATAGAGGGGAAATATATCAATACGTCGGCGACGAGGTTGTCATATCATGGACGCTGGATAAAGCTAAATACAAGAACAATGCAATCGAATTGTTCTTCTACCTGCAAAAGATCCTTAACACAAATGCCATTGATTTTCTGGATCGGTTTGGATATCGCCCTGAGATCAAAGGAAGTTTGCATTATGGTACTGTAACCAAGGGAGAAGTCGGATTGATCAAGAAGGAGTTGATCTACACGGGAGATGTATTGAATACCGCTTCCAGAATGCACAAGATCAGTAAAGAGCACAAAGTCCCCCTTGTAATTTCCGAGGATCTCTTACTCGAGTTTTCTGCATTACAATCCTTTCAGATACGAAATGAAGGTGAGTTTTTGTTGTCGGGTAAACGGGAATGTCTGAACCTGATGAGTGTAAGGGTAAGAATTGCAGATAATGACCTATAACTCTTTCCGGTTTAACCAGCTATTATTCCCATTTATCAACGGAAATTCGCCTGGTCTTTTAACTACGAGGTTATGATCGTAAGTTGCTGGTAGAATTGTACTAAAATACAATCCTAGCCACCAACAACATGAAGAAGAGAATATTATATGTGGATGATGACCACATAAATCTGAGGATATTTAATGCCCAGTTTAAGGGTTCCTATGACGTCTCAGTCAAGGCTGGAGCATCCGAAGCATTAGTATCCTTTCTCGAAGAATCCTTCCCTCTGATCATCACGGATTACAAACTTCCTGAAAAGAATGGCATGGAGCTAATTGGGGAGATCAAAGCCCATCGCCCTGAAACCGTCTGCCTTCTTCTCAGTGGTTTTCTTAGAAACAGTATTGATATTGATGAAGATCTGGTATTTGAATATATAACGAAGCCCTACAATAGAAAGGAGTTGCATGCTTGTATTGAAAGGGGATTGAGGTTTTATGAAGAAGGTCTGAAGGGAGTATCATGAGTTATCCATTAGCCCATACTTTCAGAAGACTCACCCTGTTAGGCGTCACACCGGAGCTGGATACCAGACACGTTGAAAGGATCCGGATCGTAAATACCATCTCCCTGATCACGTTGTTCATGTACCTATGTTATGTAGTATATGGATTAGTAATTAGTGATGTTCTGACCAGTGTCATTCCAATTGTAATGTTCATCATTACTTTTCTTTCCCTTTACCTCAACAAGATCGGCAGGTACAGCCTGGCCAAGTCGGTAATATTTTGCTTGACGGTTACCAGTATCTGGTTCACACATCAGGTCTACACTGGGAATCCAGCTATTATGAATTTCTTTTTTCCAATCCTCTTTTGTTTTTCATTCTTATACAACTGGAGAGAGGAGAGGGCCTATTTCTTATTTACAGGGTTTTATTGTTTTACGGTGATCATGCTTACCACCCTTCTTCCGAAGCATCTTTTCTACATGATTGAGTTGTCGGCTGAAGTGGCTAGTATTACCAATACCATTCATTTCATCCTTTCGGTCATTGTAACCATTCTGATCATGATCATCACTTTCCGGAATAAAAGGATAGGAGATGAGGAAATACATCAACAAGCGGTCCGTGCTGAAAAAGCACTAAAAGAACTAGAGACAGCTCAGGCAAAGATGATAGAAACTGAAAAGATGGCTTCGCTTGGTTTTCTCATAGATGGTATAAATCATGAAATAAACAACCCTCTGAATTTTATACAAGGAGGCGCTGAGTTGATAAGTTCCGAATTGGAGGGTGAGGGTTCAGAAATTGTCAATATCGGTATTGATGCTGTAAATGAAGGTTTGGAACGAATGAAGAAGTTGGTTTCCAGTTTGAATTATTTCAATCAAAGCAATGATCTTAAAGAAAAACTCGATCTTCATGACATATTGAATAACTGCCTGGATATTACCAGTATGGGAATGAAGGAAGAGCATGAATTTGAAAAACTTTACATAGATCAACCTTTGTTTGTTCTTGGAAATTCCGGTCGTCTTCAACAAGTATTTTTAAATCTATTGACGAATGCTCACCATGCCATTTCGAAAGATGGAAAGATCTGGGTGAAAACATCCGTAGGTGAAGGCTTGGCGTCCATTTCTGTGATTGATAACGGAGCTGGTATACCTGAGAAAATCAAGAATCAAATATTTGATCCGTTTTTCACAACTAAAGATCCCGATACGGGCACTGGGTTGGGATTGTCAATTTCATACAGTATTATTCAGGAGCACCAGGGTAATATTAAAGTAGATTCCAGGGAGGGGGAGGGTACTTGTGTTACGGTTACCTTACCACTGGTATTGAGTGAAATGGACGATCTGGTCAAGCCTGAAAAGGAAGAGGTGAACTTCGCATAATAAGCAACAGATGTCACACTGAGTAGTCCTGAGGTTCTCGAAGGATCGAGGTGTGACTCCGCACCAGAGCCACTTTGAAAAGGTTGTCACATTACAACTTTTTTTTGTTCAAGAAGAGAGGCTTTTTTAAGGATGATGACGTACTTTATCGAAAAGACAGCTTTTCTTGACTGATAGTTTTTGGACAAGAACGGTCCAGTCCATGCAACCAATCTATTGATCTTGTCATCGTATCTACGAAGATCAAACTCAACTCAAAATGAACCCAATTGTGCTGGTTATTCATGTTGCCTGCGGCGCCCTGGCCATTGTAGCAGGTTTTGGAGCTCTAATCCCTAAAAAAGGAAATTCCATTCATGTTACCCTGGGAAAGATATTCTATTTCTCCATGCTTGGAATGGCTGGCGCAGGTAGTTTTCTTGCTATTTTTTCTTCTTATGAAACCATCAACGCGTTCATTGGACTATTTACATTATACCTTGTTGTGACCGGAAGATGGACGGCTTTAAACAGTGGAGGAACCAACACATTAAGGGAGAAAGTTGGTGGTGCATTTGGTATTATACTTTTCGTTGGATTTGTGATATTAAGTATACAAGCCTGGAAGAGCGGTGAGTCCGTTGTGGACGGTATTTATGTTGAGGCGTTTTATGTTTACACAGTTCTTTCAGCATTGGCTATGGCCCTTGACCTAAGAATACTTTTGAGGGGAGGAGTATACGGTAAGCAAAGATTGGCAAGACATCTTTGGAGGATGGTCCTTGCTCTCTTTATTGCTTGTGGTTCCCTGTTTCTAGGACAACCACAGGTGTTTCCGGAATTTATAAGGGAATCCGGAGTGCTTGGATTACCTGTCCTTCTGGTGGTAATTGTGCTGTCATTTTGGTTGATCAGGATCTATGCTGGGAAAAGGATCAGTCATACCCTACGTGATACCTAATCCAATACCACTTCCGAAACCTCACTTGGAGTAGCTAACGGTAATCGTACACAGAATGTGGTACCCTTACCTTGTTCGCTTTCAACGTCAATCTCTCCCTTATTTAATTGCACAAACTCATAAACCAATTGTAATCCCAGTCCCAGTCCTGTTTCCCCAGAGGTTCCTTTGGTAGACATGTTTTCATTCAATGAGAATAGTGTCTTCAATTTATCATCAGGTATGCCAATACCATTATCAATAAACTTTATAGACCCAATTCCGTTTTCGACGTCTTTTTCTGCGATTATGTCGATCTGACCGCCACTTGGTGTAAATTTAATGGCGTTATTCACCAGGTTTCGAAAAATGGTGGATGTCGCATACTTGTCAACATGTAACTCAAAGTCCTCCTCAATCTGCACATTGAGTTTTATTTTCTTCGAGACAGCCATATTCTTAAAGATGTCAGCGACATCTGACAGTATACTTTTTAGGTTTAATGCTTCGGGCTGAAAAGAGAAATGACCTGTTTGCTGTAGGGCCCAGTTCAGAAGGTTGTCAAGCAGTTTAACCAGGCGATCCACTGAACTCTCCATCAGATCAAGCATTTCGTCCAGCTCCTCCTTGTTTAATTCTTCGAGATCATGTTTGATCACATCAACCAGGCCATTTAAGACACCAGCAGGCCCTCTCAGGTCATGAGAAATGATTGAAAAGAATTTGTCTTTAGTTTTATTAAGAGTGATCAGGGAGTCTCTTTGTTCCTGTAACTGCTTGTTCAGCCTGGTCTTTGTTTGAGAGTAGTAGTAGATAAGGATAGCGAGGACAATGACAATGACAAGGATGATCCCACCTGTGAACATAATGATCTGGTTACTCCGTCTTTGCTCAAGCAATAGGTCGACTTCCACCTGTTTTTGACCCACCTCGAATTCAGTTCTTAGGTTTGCCAATTGCTGGGTGGTCTCCAGGTTCTGGATACTGTCTTTATAGGCGTAGTGCTGGATCAGATAGTCGGTCGCAACTTTATGTTCACCGCCGTCACGATGAAGGCGGAATAGGAGGTAGGAGGCATCCCGGACCTGTTCTTTCAGGCCTTCTTCCTTTGCCATTTCCAAACCCTTCATTGTGTAGGTTATGGCATTTTCAGGATCATTTTCATCCAGATATATATTCCCCAGCTGGTTATAATAATCCGCCATACCGTATTGGTCACCCAGAGGTTCCAGCATTTCGATCGCTTTGAAGAGGTCTCTTTTGGCTTGGTCATTTTGACCTTGTTTCCAGTAGATTAAGGCCCTATTCCCTGTGATGTACGCCAGGCCAATCGTAAATCCTATTTCATCTAATATGGGTTCTGATTCATTGTAGTATGACATAGCAGAATCGTAGTTGCCAATGAGATAATAATCATAGCCATAGTTTAAAAGGGTTAGAGCTAATTGTTGATTATTGTCTGATTTTCTAAGAATTTCAATAGTTTTTGAGCCGTAAAGAAGAGCATTTTCTGAATCTCCATTTTGGGTATAGCAGGTGGAAATTTCAGCGTAAATATTGGCTAGAAGCGGTTCAAAATCTTTTAAGGAGCCGGCGTCATTTGCACTTTGAAATAGAAACTCGAGAGATTTCCCCAAATTTCCCAAAAACCGATGAGCAACGCCGATCCGAAGATTAGCTTTTGCAATGAACTCTTGATTGTTTACTTCTTTCGCAAGCTCCAATGTAAGTTCTCCGTAGTTGAGTTTTTCCTCAGGGGACTTCGAATATGCTGACAACCAATGGTACGATGATAATCTTTCATCCTTATTGAGGTTTTGGTTTTCAAGGATAGATCGGACACTATCTACCTTTCCCTGATCTTGTGATTGACCATATAAAAGGAAGAATACACAACATAGATACAGACCTAATTTAATGGTAGTGTGCATTCAATTAGAAAAAATAATTAGTCATTATCGTCAGCAAATAAATATAATTTCATTCGATTAGTGACGATAAACAAAATCTTCAAAAGCAAATCAAGTCATGTTCGAAATGCTAGTATTATTATCAATAACTTATAAAGTTTCGTATAACATGTCAAATACGTCTGATGATCGTGAATCCCAGAACAACAAATATTATTACACCAGCCGCAATTATTATTATCTGATACCTGCTTTTTTGCTCAGTCAACTGATCTACTTCAGTCTGCATTTGCCCAACTTCATATTCCGTCCTTAGATCGGCTATTAACTTGGTAGTCTCCAGGTTTTGAATACTGTCTTTGTAGGCATAGTATTGAGTTTGATAATACATGGCATCCTCGTATCTCCCAGCGCCTTCATGTATCTTTAGAAGAAGGTATGAAGCATCTCTTGCCTGCTCCTTTAATCCTTCCAATTTGGCCATATCCAATCCTTTAGAGGCGGTAAGAATTGCATTTTCCAAGTCATTCTCCTCTATGTAAATATCGCTGAGTTTATTATAGTAATCCGCCATAGCAAATCGGTCCTCAAAGGGCTCCAACATTCTGATTGCCGTAGTTAGATCATTTTTTGCTTTTTCGACATCACCTTTTTTCCAATAGACCAATGCCCGATTTCCCATTATATAGGCCAATCCAAACTTCATTTCATATCCTGCCAAAATCGGCTCTGACTCCGCATAGTAATTCAATGCAGAATCATAATTTCCAATAACGTAATGATCATAGCCCATATTTAATAAGTTCAGGGCCAGTTCTTTCTTTTTACCTGTCTTCCTTAAAATATCGATGGCTTTGGATCCATATAACATTGCATTTTCTGAATCTCCATTTAGTGTATAGCAGGTAGAGATTTCAGCGTAAATATTAGAAAGAAGTGGTTGAAAATTCTCATGATCATATGCGGAATTTGCACTTCGGAATAAGTATTCCGTTGCCTTCCCCAGATTTCCTAAAAGTCGATGTGAAACACCAAGTCGAAGATCTGCTTTGATAATGTACTCATGGTTTACCAAGTCTTTAGCGAGATTGGAAGTTAAGTTTCCGTATCTAATCTTTTCGATCGGAGACTTCGAGTACATTGACAACCAATGGTAGGTAGTTAATTCGTCTTTTTTACTAAGTTTTCCCTTTTCGAGAAGGCGACGCGCACTATCTACTTTTACTTTGTCTTGAGTGTGGCCAGAGTTTAGGAAAAATGTACAGATGATAAAGAGTATTACCTTGAATACACTGTGCATTGTTTGTTTCTGCCTAAATTTCTATCTGTTTATATCAGTTGAAGATATACCCTCATTTTAGTTATCGTCTCCACTAATTTCAATTTTAGGATCCAGTCTTATTACAGGACTGTTTTCATCAACCTGATACAATATATCATATTTGAGGACGGTGGTAGAATCAATAACGGACGGCATCGTACTTACCCAGAGCAGATCTAACTCTGCTTCATCAGGGTCTTCACCTACAATTTGTTGAGATGGGCCATCATACTCAATACCCTCCAGGTCGTCAATACTTTCACCTCCATACCAGAAAACTGATTCTCCAGGACTGACTATGGCAGTTACTGTTTCTTCATTTACCGGTTGGTAATATGAAATATTATCTGTGTTAGTATCAAACATGAGGACGCCATCTACCATCTTCAGCACAGTAGTAGCGTTTGATCCTGTTGAAGCACCAGTTTTACTGAGATATCTGCTAACCAAAGCTTCCGCTGCGACCATGTCTTTGTCAATAAGATCACTTTCTTCATTCAGAAAGGGATC
This sequence comes from Cyclobacteriaceae bacterium, assembly GCA_965242805.1. Lineage (GTDB taxonomy): Bacteria > Bacteroidota > Bacteroidia > Cytophagales > Cyclobacteriaceae > JANQEU01. The sequence continues at coordinate 214,827 of CBDETD010000002.1, forward strand.
GTCCTGACATGCCAGGCTGACTGCAAGGAATGCGAAGATGAGAAGGAGTTGCTTTAATTGGAATTTGTGTAACATGTGGTTGTTGACTTAATTATTTTCTAATTGTGACTCCTTAAAACTATTATCATTTGATAATCAGTAAGGGAATTTTCAGATGAACGTATGGATTTTCCCGTTGAACCGGAATAAATCAGGGATGAATGAAATGGATAAAGTCGTCTTGGAATTATAACATTAGATAACCTGAAAGTTATATTGTCAGCTTTCCGGATAATTTACATTTTGACAACATTAAGTAAGCGGAATTTTGTACAGAAAGCATCAATCAATACCACTTGAAAGAAGTACATCAATATTCCTGACAAAAAGCTTATCCAGTTCTTTGAGATAAGCTTCACTTCTGCCCTCAAGGTTCGTCCATTGACTGGTGACTACATAGACCATCTCCTGCTCAGGAAGTACACCCAAATACTGCCCTCCAAATCCTCTTGCGGAATAGATGTCTAAAGTATCTATATGATTGATCCACCATAGGTATCCGTAAGTGTAATTAAGATCTTTAGGATCTACAGGAAGGTGGTCTTGGAAAGTAGTCACCATCCATTCCTCAGAAACCACTCTTTGGCCATTATATGATCCGTTTTTCAATACCATTATACCGATTTTTAGCAAATCCGAAGGTTTTATTTCCAAACCTGCTCCTCCATTATAATATCCATCCCTTGTTTTCTGCCATCTAACGTTATCAATATCCAGCTTTGAGAACAAATGGTCCATGGCAAAGTCAAATGTACTTTGTCCACTTACATCGGTGATGACGCGTGACAAGATATGAGGAAGAGCGGAATTGTAGTTGAAATTAGTACCCGGATCATCTACAAATTGCCTCCGGAATAAATAGTCTACCGGATCCGCTGACACCACCCATCTATTGAATTCATTGACATCAGACATTTCATCCCATTTAAATCCAGCGGACATTGTGAGAAGGTCCTTAATGGTGATGTTCAACTTTTCTCCTGAATATTTCGCGAGTTTGTTTCCGAGGTATTTTTCAATTGGATCATATACATCTTCAATGAGACCCTGATCCAGAGCTATACCGGTTAATAATGATATGATACTTTTGGTCACGGACCTGACGTGGTCCAGACTATCATTTCGATACGTTTGAAAATAGCCTTCTGAAATTATTTGGTCATTTTTCCAAATAATCATACTCCTTATGAATTCCAGCTGGCTTGCCTCATCATAAACAGTTTCAAGTTTTGGATCCTGGATGTAATAATCACCATTCTTTGAAGAATCAACATCGTTTACCGGAATTGATCTTTGGCATTGTGCGAAGAGGATGCCTAAGGACAGAAGTACCAATACCCTCATTCTGATTTTTGATATTTGGAAATTAGACAGCCCTTGACGAAGTAATGTTGCAGCTTTTGGCCTTGTCCAAAATCAATATGTCACCTGGTTGACGTTAAGGAAATGATGCCCGGTAAATCTGTAATATCAAGAATTTGTGTTTTTCAAATCCATGTGATCCAACAATTCCTTACTGAAGTTAAGCATGTTCTGCACTTCATCAGCTGGTGCGATATGGAGGTATTTAAATATGATCAATGCCTCACCATTGCTCTCTATATGTTGTATTTCATGCTTTTCTAAATACTTTACAAGACCCTTGGTAAAGAGGGATTTGATGGCCTGGTCATCCTCTCCCATCAACAATAATTTCTTTGAGATTTGGGGGTAAAGTTTAAAGTCATGATCTGTGTACCCTGACAATGCCTTTACCCTGTCGAAGATCTTGTCGAACAGGCCTTCTTTCTCGATACTGAACCTTGGGATATTTTGGTTTAAGCGTACAATGTGGACTGTGGTATGAAATACTTCAAGAGATAACATTGCTCCCTCATCAAAAACAATGTCCGCAATCTCCCAATTGACGTCATGCCAGATGTCCTTGCCTCGAATCGAGTTTGTCTTTCTTTCGATAGGTCTCGACTCGAAGAAATGGAAGTTCCTGAGATAGGAGGTATTCCAGTCCACCTCACGTTCGAACGACCATCCCATTTGTAGAGCTAACTTCTGAAGTTCTATTTGACGCTGAGTGATCCTTCTTTTCCGGGGACCTACAATGATCTTCAATGCCCGGTTGTGACTGCTGCTTGACCAATGGTGATCCAGTCCTGTTATGGTCACATTTCCACCGTGGTTGTCCTGTATTCTTTTATATTCAATAGCATTTTCCATCATGGAGAGGTCCACAAGTCTCGTTTTTGACATATCGAGTCTGACTACGGAACCTTCAGGAATTGTGTTTAAAAGATTGTTCAGCTTTAGCACGGAAAGAAAATTGGCAACACCCTTCAGCTTGACATCATAAGATCCGTCTTCCCTTTTAAATACTTTAGATCCGGACCTGAAAACCATGTTGAAGAAATCACGAGTACCAGCTTTTGCCAGAAGCATGTGTAAGCTCAGGGTTATCAAGATCCCTCCCAAAATGCCATAAACTAGATTTGTGGATAATGTGATCATGAAAGTGGCCACCATGAATAACAACTGCTCAACGCCCTGATCGTAAGCCTGATAAAACACCCTTGGCGAAGCCAGTCGAAATCCAGTGAATATCAAGATAGCGGATAAGGCTGCTAATGGAATGCTTTGGAGTACAGGAGCAAGTATCAGGACAAAGACAAGTAGAAAAACTCCATGGAAAAAATTGGACCATTTGGTCTTTCCATTATTCTGAATATTTACGGTGCTCCTGACAATCACTGTCATGATAGGCAAACCACCTAAAGCTCCCGATATCATGGTGCTTAAGCCTACTCCAACCAATTCTTTGTTTAAGCTTGTTACTCGCTGGTAAGGATCCAGTTTATCTATTGCTCTTGCGCTGGCAAGTGTCTCAATAGACGCTACAAGTGTAATGCCGGCTACTGCCATCCAGAAAGAAGGAGTGGCGATCATGGAAAAGTCAGGATGCATAAATCCCTCGATGGGGTTGGCAGGGATACTTATAAGGTAATGCGGTCCTACTGCATATTCCTTTCCAAAAAATGTCAATGTGTGTTCAGAGAAGAAATCAAAAGCAAAGACAAATGGAAGCGAGATAAGCAGTACCCACATAGGTGCAGGAAGTAGATGAACAAGTCGAATTGGGATCCGCTTGAAATAAACCAGGATCAATATACCGGATAGAGTTATGATCGCGACAAAGGGATTGGCCTCGGGGATCAGGAATATGATGTTCTGAATGGTATCAATGATGCTGTCAGAATTTGACGGAGTGCCAAGAGCGTAATTGATCTGTTTGGTAATTATGATCACACCGATGGCGGCCAGAATCCCATTCAACACAGATGATGGAAACATCCGAGCCCATCGCCCCATTCCCAATATTCCCATAAGCACCTGAATGGCACCGGAAACGACAATAGCTGCCAATACATAATTGATGTTATAATCAAGGAGTGCAAGACCTCCCAGAATAACCGCAATGATCCCCGCTCCGGGACCATTAATACCTATGTGCGATCCTCGGAAGAAGGTGGTGACTACTCCACCGATCACGGCAGATAATATTCCGGCAATCGGCTCCATACCGGAAGCCAATGCAATCCCCAATGAAAGGGGGAGTGCCACAAAACCTACGCTAATGGCCGCAATAACGTCATTTTGCCAGTTTTCACGTAGACCTTTCAGTCCCGAAGAAGGTACTTGATCGGGATTAATCATATAGACTGTTTCTCAATGAGTAGTTTTTACCGTCGATAAAAGATAAGATAATTTTGGCATATTATTTTTTTCATCATTACTACCGGAATCAGAATCCTTGCAGTTCTGGTACCCATTGGCACCAGTTGTAAACAAACAACAAAAAGCCCCGAGAGAGCACAACAGGAGATCTCCATACATTTTAGGAGAAGGATTTTCCTATGATGAAAATGGCCCACTTGATCTTACCAAATGGAAGTTTGAACCCGTTTTTCGGTTTGCGGTTGGTGATAACGCCAACCGCAAACCGAAATGAGATCTAATCTACTAAGGTCAGGGCCTTACCCTTTTTACCTGCACGTCCTGTTCTTCCAACCCTATGCAGATAACTGTCATAACTCAACGGCAACTGATAGTTGATAACATGTGTGATATTGTCTACATCGATACCTCTTGCTGCAACATCAGTAGCTACCAGAACACGAACCTTTCCTTTGCGGAAGTTCTGAAGCGCTTTCATACGATAGCTTTGTGACTTATCCCCGTGTATTAGATCCGCAGCTATACCGGACCTTTTCAATTTTTTGCTGACCCTATCTGTCAGACGTTTAGTCTCAGTGAAAACCAGCACTTTCTCAAACTCATCTTCTGATACAAGTCTCAACAATAGGTCAAATTTATCAGCACCGTTTGGGACGCGGATAATGTCCTGTTCGACGTTATCACTTGAAGTTTTTCCTGAACTTACTTTGATTTCGATCGGATCACTGAGCAACTCATCTATGAGCTTTTTTTGTTTATTGTCAACGGTTGCCGAAAAAAGCATTGTTTGCTTTCGCCTTGTCATACTTCCCACCATTTGTTTTATCTCATTCACAAAACCCATATCCAACATTCGATCAAATTCGTCCAGGATCAGGGTTGTGATCTGATTTAACAGGAAGTTACCTCTATTGGCCAGGTCCATCAACCTTCCCGGAGTACCAATAATGAGATCGTTTCTCTTCTGTAATTGTTCGAGGTCGCGAGATATACTAGTTCCTCCAATAAAGCAGGAAGAATACAGTCCCATTCCCCTAGTTAATTTTTTGAATTCCCCTTCCACCTGTTGCGCAAGTTCACGAGTGGGCACCACAACAAGTGATTTCGGTCCTTCATTTCTTAATAATTCTTCAATGATCGGCATGAGAAAGGCGACTGTCTTTCCGGTGCCAGTGTTTGCGATTCCTACAAGGTCCTTGCCTTGCAATAGGGGTTCTAGTGTTTCTTCTTGTATTTGGGTAGGAAACTTAAATCCCATTTCATCCAAATTTGATTTCAAATGATGATGAATGGGCATCTCATCGAATGACCGAGATGCATGAAATTGTTTTTCCTCATTTTGTGAATTTGCCTTTTTCACAAGAGAAGCGGGATCAATGCTGATGCCTGCTTGTTTTCCTCTTTTTTGATTCTTTTTGAATTGACCAGTCCTTTTGGTATTTCCGTTAGAAGTAGATCTTTTCTTTCGTTTATATTTTGTATTCATAATTTCTAGATATTAGTAATAAACCCAAGTGATTTCCAAATCACGGTTTGATTCAGAAGCCATCGAACTTATGTGCTTAAATAATAGTCTTGGATAATTCTTTTGATTACCGTGCGAAGGGGTAGAATTCAGTTGTTAGTAAAATGTTATTCCTAATAGTTATTTACTAACAGTGCTGAATCTAAACTATAAATCTGAGGGATTAGGAGAAAGAAATAACGCTCTTAGTAGCTATATAATACCGCAAAGCTAGCTTCTTTTTGACTGGAATCCTATTTTCCACTATTCACTGGGTTTGTGGATATGCAGAATATAACCTTTATCTAATTCAAATTCATAGATTGAGGTTGCCAGTAATTCTGTTGCTTTATTGGAGTTTTGCAGAACCGATAACAGGTCTTTAGCCAATAATGAGGTTTTGATTTCAGTAATGGATTTATTCTGATATACTCGCATACTGAATGAATATCCTGTTTTTTTCTTCAAATTGATGTCCCTAAACTCATGGCTGGACATTTTATATTCCTGCGGTTCCTTTTCAGCAGCAATCATCAAACTCAAAATGACAGGTTTGTATTTCTGCCATATGGGGATGTATTTACCAATTTGCGTGGTGGAATCTCTCATATATCTACGGTGAAAGATAATTACTTAAAATCAAGATCTAATGTTCTTCCACTTTCCTAAGGTACTATTAATTTCACAACGTTGTAATGCTGAAAGACATTCATTTTGATTTACTACGGTTGAGCTTGGACAACAATTTGAGATTATAATGGTACCTTTACAGCGTCAGGATGATCTTTCATTTAGTCCTTCCTTAGATTTCATAATCGATTTCCTGAATTTTCATCGAAATAAAAATGAAGTGATGGCCCTTAGATCCAAGAAATCGGATTCTGGAGCCCGTTGAACTCATTCGGAAATTCGAAATTTCTCATTGTCAATATTTGAATTAGTGCCGAACGCTAAAGTCAATTGGTTCTAATCTTTTTTGCAGAGAAAACTGCTATTGAAGACTAAAACTTCATTGGGATCGATGAAATATAATACAGTCATAACAGAATAAATAATTAATAATAATGAAAGAAGGAACAGTAAAGTTTTTCAACAATGTAAAGGGTTTTGGGTTCATTGTGCCAACAGATGGCAGCAAAGATCTCTTCGTACATGAGTCAGGATTAATAGATGATATCAGGCAAAATGATAAGGTCAGTTATGATGAGGAGATGGGGAAAAAGGGATTAAATGCAGTAAAAGTTAAGCTCAGGTAAACCATGGTGCTACAGGTAGATACTTCCGAAAGGTTTGGGGGAATGGTACTTGGATTTCAATAATATATCGAATTGAAACAGATCCAGGTAACTGTTAAAATCACTAATAGAGAAACTCAATCTCTTGAGAAGTATTTCTCTGATATTAGCAGGATCGAGATGATATCCACTGAAGATGAAGTTTCATTGACAAAAAGAATTAAGGATGGAGATCAAGTCGCTCTTGACAAATTGGTAAAAGCCAATCTTAGGTTTGTTGTTTCTGTTGCAAAGCAATACCACCGTAGCGGAATGATGACACTGGGAGATCTGATAAGTGAGGGAAATGTTGGATTGATAAGAGCTGCAAAGAAATTTGATGAAACAAGGGGATTTAAATTCATATCGTATGCGGTGTGGTGGATCCGTCAATCGATCATGGAAGGATTGTCAAAAAGGTCTAGAATGATCAGGCTTCCTTCAAACATGATCAATTGTAAGGTCAGATCATCTCATGTAACCTCAAAGTTTGAACAAGAATATCAACGTGAGCCGACGGATGAGGAATTGGCAGAGATTATGGGGATTACCACTCATTTAATAAAAGATGCGAACAGATGGGGGAATAAGCTATCACTAGATGCCTCTTTCAACCTAGATGATTCGCATAGTCTTCTAGATGTTATTCCTGACCGTAATTCTATGGTGCCAATAGATTCACTCCTTAATGACTCGTTGAAGATCGAAGTCAGCAGGTTACTGTCTAAACTGGGACAACGGGAATCTGAGATTCTAAAGCTAACTTATGGTCTCTGTGAACGAGAGATTAAGGACCCGTCAGAAATTGCAGCAATATTTGGTATTTCTAAAGAACGGGTCAGGCAGATCAAAGAGAAGGCTTTGGCCTTTCTACAAAATTGGAACATGGAAACTCTACTTGAGAACGGAAATTGAGAAAATAATAGAAACATAAATAGATCATTAATGGCAAGATCTCAGAACTACTACAACAAAAGAGAAAAAGAAAAAAAACGATTACAAAAGAAGAAAGCCAAGCAGCAAAGAAAGGAGGAACGAAAAGCAAATGAGTCTTCTGGAGAATTGGAGAACATGATGGCCTATGTTGACGAAAATGGCAATATTACCGACGCACCAAAAGTTCCTGACCACAAAAAAGAAGAAATTGATCCATCAACAATTGAAATAGGGGTGCCTAAACAAAAAGCGGTTGATCTAGATGCTGAACGAAGAGGCCGCGTATCTTTTTTTAATCTGGAAAAGGGATATGGCTTTATCAACCAGGATGGCACCGAGGAGAGATATTTCGTGCACTTAAATGGTGTTAAAGAACCGATAAAGGAAGGTGACAGGGTAAGCTTCACCTTAGAAAAGGGACCAAAAGGAATGAATGCCATAAACGTGTTTGTTTTGAAGTAACCGATTGGCTTTAAGGTAATTATATATCAAATGACCTCATAATTTTCTTTAATCAACCTCATGAAAATCTTTTCTAAATCTAATTCCAATGTGAAAATAAAGTCCACCAGGACAGTAAGGAAAGGTATTGTCATCTTTTATGACGAGGAGAAGGGTTTCGGATTTATCTCACCTTTGAGAGGAGGTAAGGATGTATTCTTCCATGAGAGACGTTGTATTGATGAAATACGACTGAAAGACAAAGTCAAATATGAGGAGGTGGTCACTGAAAATGGATTGGTGGCTATCAATGTGGAAGTTTTATGAGGATCATGATATAGAAGATCCCTATGGTTTCAAAACCAAACCATAAATACGTGGTTGATCCCTAAGATATGTTTAGAATTTCCCTATTCCGATCCCTGGAGGAGCGAAGGTTTGTATTCGTTCAACCGGTATGAACAAATAAGGGTGATTAAGGTTATCAATTTATGTGGGTGGAGTAATGGTTATGTTTTGCTTTAATGATTATAGTCAATAACTTAAATAGGTGAAACCACAGATTGTAATCCTTTTTTTGTCTTGCCTGCAAATCACAGGGTTTACATACTGCCAAACTACATCCGCTTCAACGACATCTGAAAACAATAATTTGAAGGATTATTTCCAACTTTCATTGGAGGAGATCCTTAATCTCAAGGTTACCACAACAAGTAAGGAAGAAGAAACGATTTTCGAGACTCCAGCGGCCGTCCAGGTCATCACAGCCAATGACATTCTTTTACTCAATTTCAACTCATTGGAGGAGGTTTTGGAATATGCCACTGGTATTTCCTCGATCAATGGAGAAGGAAATTTCTTTACGACAACCACTATCAGGGGAAATACGAAAGTCAACTACAACACCAACACTCTTCTGTTGATAGATGGCTATTCCATATTGAATGGATATCATGGTAGTTTTGATTTTCAGGCAATCCCTCTGAATTCAATTGAAAGAATTGAGATCGTCAAAGGGTCAAGTTCGGTTTTGTATGGCACCAATGCGATCAATGGTGTGATCAATGTAATTACCAAGAGATCTGACAAAGATGGTGTAAATGGAAGTGGCCGGTTAAAATATGGAACATTCAATAACATATTTACAAGCAACGCTGTAAATGTAAATGAGGGAAATCTTCAGGTTGATGTCTTTTCCGACCTAAATATATCACGAGGTGAAGAGATCACCTACGTTGATGAGAGAGGTAATAGTCTGGATCTAAAAAAGCGATACCTCGGAGCTAACCTCGTCACTAAGGTCCGATATGAAGGCCTTGATATTCACTTCCAGTATTATAACAGGGCTGAACCTGCTGTTCGAACGAGAGGATTTTCACGAGCTTACGGCAGCCCAACTGATACCGTAGGTATTGTTGTTCCCGATGATCATAATGAATATCAATTGATTGGAGGAGTTTCGTACGAAAAAAAGCTGTCGGAAAAAGTCCAGCTTACTGCAAAAACAAACTTCACAAAATGGGAAAATAGGAGAACGATCGTTGATGGTTATTGGCTCTATTCCTCCAACGGGGTTTATTCATTCCTGGAAACCAGGATCACACCAATTAGCAAGTGGTCGACAACATTTGGATTGAATTATAATAATTTCATTGGCAGGCGATATAAGTCTCAAGATGACGATTTTGATATCGGAAAAGAAAATGAGAGGACAAACGAAGTAGCTGTGTATCTTTTTGGGAACTATGAAGTTTTCGAGAAGATCGGTCTTCATTATGGAGGGCGTTATTTTGTGTCCGACTATTTGGATAATACGTTCAATAATTTTTCCCCAAGATTTTCAGTGATATATACTGCCACTGAAAACCTGGTACTAAAAGGGATATTCGGGAGGTCCTTCAGGGTTCCTACCTATTTTGAGAAAGAAGTGGCTTCAGCCAGCGTAACTGGGAATCCAAACTTGAAAGCGGAGAACAGCACAAGCTTCGACTTTATCATTACTTTGGCCCTGGGTAGCATTACATTAGACATAAATGGATTTCATTACCAGATCGAAGATCAGATTTCAAGGGTAGCTGATCCTAATGATCCAACGAAAAGGTCGAACCTGAATACCGGAACCTCAGAATTCACGGGATTGGAGGCCAATACCCGATTTTGGTTTTGGAAACGTCTGCAAGGAAATATTGGGTATTCTTTTGTAAACGGCAGAAAAGTAGATACCGATGAAGATCTTCCATTTACCTACCAAAACATGATGAGCGCTTCCATCGATTTCAAAGTGACGGAATCAATAAATTTTACCTCTTCTACCAAATTCATTGGTGATTGGGGTTTAGCTCCTTCGTATGGCCTGATCAATATAGGATTGAACTACCGTCCCTCAAATTACAAGGGACTGACCTTTGAGTTTAAAATTGATAACCTCCTGGAAACAGAAGTGTTATTACCTGAGATAGCCAGGGTAAGGGAAGATATTCCTACCATCCCACTTACCGCTACCCGACGATTTCATGGAGGAATTATGTTCAGGTTTTGATAAAGGGATCACCTGGCATTGACATAAACCATAAGCTTCACACTATTTTATTTCACTGATCTCCTTTGCTTGTGGTTGGTGTTAACACCAACCACAAGCTTCAAGATTCATTCAACCAGGTTCTTGATAAAAATTTCCTTCAGGGCATCTTCCTGACTGATCCTGTTCATATCATATTCTTTCAGGACATTGGCTTTAACAGAAAGCTGAATTTTCTCAGGCATGCTGCACCCATCACATTCCGTGAGTTCGACATTCAGGATCAACATTTCGGAAGGATCCAGACTTTTAACAGTTCTCCCATACTCCAGAATATTCTCTTTTAGTGATCTTTCAAACTCAGGGTACATTTCGTTTACTCTTTTGTTTCTTTCCTCAAATGAAAGACCATTTTCACCCGTGGTTTGCAGGAGATACAATCCATCGTTTTCTGTTGTTGAATAGACTTTCATATTGTAGATAACGCCGAGGTTTTCCAATCTTTCATAGCTGATCTGTCGATTGGTGTAATAGGTATCAGAAAGGTCGGATGCGTAGAGTCGTGAAAAAATACTTGAGAACAATTCCAGATCTCTTTTCCTGACTTCATCTTTCTCCTCGGTGAACACTATTTTCTTGATCAACTGGTCACGTGTCAATTTTCCTGACTTATAGTCAATGAGATCTCCTTTCAGAATTTCGGCGGATTTTCCCTGGGTTTTGTTGGATTTGATGTCATTGGTACTGATCCAGATCCTATTATTACGACTTCGAACGTTGATCCTTATCTTATCAGATGCTTTTAATTGTCCGATGAGGTCAGCATAATCCGCCAAGAAGATCGTCATTAGCTCCGTAAGTTGTTCATCATACTCAGACAACAGCTCTTTGTCAGTTTTGGTCTTGAGTGTCTCATCACTTTCGGCAATGACCGTGTATTCAGAATTCAGTGCCCTTCCTGTAGATCCCGGAGCGATCACTGCAATACCGCTACCTGATGAAGAACTATAGATCAATGTATTTGGTGGAATGCTTAATATGACTCCGTAATTGGGTATGTAATTGCTTTCAACATTCTGAGAGAAGAAGAACGAATTCTTTTCTTTATTGGTAAGGGAGTTCAGAATATTTTCTGCAATCTTTAAATCCCGATCCATGCGCCTTTGATCTATTTCCTGACCGTTCACAGTGCTGGAAACTATAAGAATTGCCACTATGATCGCTGTAGATAAATTGGTTTTCATTTCTTAAAATATTTTGATAATAGTCCTTTGTCTTAAATTCTTTCTCTAATCGCTATTATGCAGATTATCCATCTGATTGAGGCCGGCATTTGCAAGACTTTTTAAATGTGCTTCAATCAACAGTAAATCATTTCGTCTTTGTTCCTCCATGAAGTTTGCGAAATCAGTCATTACTTCATCCATATACCGTTTTTGGTTCACTCCGGAAACCTCCATCAAGCTGAGAATGATATCTCTGTTTTCCTTTTTAATTTGTTTGACGTATTGCTCAAGTAATTCCTCACTTAATTGAACTTTTCGGATTTCAGTGGAAGAACTGATGGAGGTAAGCTGTCTCGACTGGACACTTAGCTCTTCTTCCATTTTATCAATTTTATCCAGAAGGGATTCCGTATTGTTTTCCAGAGCTGATATCATCCAGCTTTTGATTTCATTATCGAAAACAGGGGTGAGGGCCTCTGTTTCCATTGATTCCCCAAAACTTATCTCAATGCCAGCATCCGAACTGACTATACTTAATGACGTAAAGTATCCCACTACCAGAAGGATAGAGATACTGGCTGCGACGGCGAGTGTGCGTCTGATAAATCCATCAATGGTCCGGCTTTTTGTTACCAGAACCTGAGGTTTTTCATCTATTATGAAAGTTGGTACTTCGATCTCTTTGTCTTGAATTCCAGCCATGAGTTTCTGCATCGAAAGAATTTCCTCCAACTCTTTTTTCAAGTCCGGATGTCCTGCGAGATAAACTTCGACTTTTTCATGCTCTTCCTTTGACAACTCACCGTATAGATAAGAAGTCAATGTTGCTTTGTCGGGTTTGTAGCTCATGATATATGATCTTTCGTGATTTCGTTGCGTTCTAATATGTCTCTTAACTTTTTCAATCCTCGGTAAAGTCTTGCTTTGACCGTATTCTCAGAGGTATCCAATGCTTCAGCTATCTCTGTAAATTTCAACCCTTCATATTCCTTCATGATAATTACTGTCCTTTCCGAGTGATTCAATTCACCCATTGATTCTAATAAGATCTTTTCAAGTTCAAGTTGCGAAAATCTCTTTTCAGGGTTGTAGAAAGCATTTTTTGCTTCTATTCGGTGTGTGTGATCGTTATTCTGGTCATCATCCAGGATCGTCAGCGAGATTGTTGGATGTTGTTTACGTTTACGACTTTCTTCATAACATAAATTGGTTGCGATGCGGTAAAGCCAAGGTTTGAATCGATCAACATCTTTTAAATTTATGATGTATCTGAACATCGAAATAAAGGTCTGTTGTGCCAATTCTACAGCTGTGTCATGGTCTCCAAAATACTTGAGGATATAGTTGTATATCCTTTTATACCATAGACTGACCAATTGATTTAAGGCCTTTTGATCCCCTTTTTGCGCTTTTGCTATGATATTGTCAGCATGGATCATTGCGATATCCAACAAGCCTTCCGCGCCCATCTATCTTCATGTTTAGTGGTAATGTTAAATCTAAGAATTATCACCAGGATTTTGTATGGTTTCAATCCTATGATGGAGGAGGTATGGAAAAAGTTTCAAGTAGATGTAAAAAATGTCAGGATACCACTTACCACTTGTGGTTGGTGTTAACACCAACCACAAGGTGAAGGTGAGGTGATTAATCGAGGGGAACTTCTATTCCATTTTGGTCAAGAAGTCTGATGTCATTTACCTGTCCAATGCCAACAAACTTGTACCTTAACCCGACTAAATAACCCATGCTTTCCAGGTACCTGCCTTGATAAACCATCTCGTCATCTATGAAAGCGGATATTTCTTTCCCTCTGTTTTCAATTACTATCGTCCTGGGTATCTTAAAATCAGTACTTAGCGCTGATAGGTCATGTTCTTTGCCACTGAGGTATAAATCATTGAGCATGAGGTTGTTATCAGAACTACATCCAATCTTGGAAATTGGGATGATCATAGCACCTGTCGTACCAATCAGATAAATCCTTGTTGTATGGCAAACTGCCCACTTGTCATCGTACTGAAACCTAATGGTACTGCTCAGGGTAAAGTGATCACCAGATATGTCTCCGAGATCATCGATATAATGGAATGATGTAACAAGTCTGTCGGAAGATTTTTCTATTTCCGAGCGGATTGAAATGGGACATGAAAGTTCTCCATATTTGGGTTTTCCCATTTCAAAATATTTTGGTACAGGATCATATTCAATCATTCCCAACCATCCATTGCTTTTAAGGAATAGATCATGTTCTCTTATCGATTGATCATTGATGATCAATTGCGCTCTAAAGTATCCAGGAAAATAGTAGATCCCTGTCGCTTGCTTTTGTTCCGGTTGAATTTCTATCGTTTTCGTGGGGTCCCAATACTGCTGGATCTTGATATCTTCACTTCGCACGCCTCCAAGGTCAAAATCAAAGACCACTGAATTTGGATAATTATTTGTCACAGGTCTGCTGGAGAAAGATATTTTCTCCTCTGAAATAGATCTGTTGAGGGTCTTGTTACTTAAGATCGTGATGACCACCAGACTCAATAAAAATCCTGCGGTGACGTAGTAGGATTTTCTGGAGAAGGTTAGGTTTACCTTTTTTCGGGTTCTCAACTTTTTGCTTGTTTTGAAATCTCGCCAGTTAGCGTAGCCCAGGAAACTTGACAATGTGTCCAGGGTCTGTGTGCTGGGAACTCCTTCAAATTGAACCACTCCAAAAAACCGTTTAAGAGTTGCTGTACTCAGTAGGACATTGGAGTAATCATAGATCTTCTCACTCAGTTCATCGAACATGGAACTGTGCCATCCTTTAATAGGTCCCCATTGAAGGTGAGTGATCAATTGCTCTCGCAACCTCTCAATGTCATGAAGACTGGTTGTTTGATTCGTACCCATATACACCAAATATTGATAATTCTGGGATCATGTACAATTATGAACGATCATGAATGAATATGTTTCAACTTTTACATGATCTGCATCAATACCAACCGTAATATGAAGTATGAAAACAATACTAATTTCCACTTTGATATTGCTGGGTATGGAAGTCATTGCCCAGAAAATGTACCCGATCGATACAACTAATTGGGAGATTCAAGCCAGTAATTACATGTTTGAAACGCTGGAGGGTAAGGACGCCATTTACCTTCAGGGAGGCAGCGCGTGGTTAAGGGATGTTGAATTCAAAAATGGTACTATAGAAGTAGATCTATATCTAACGGAGCGAACTGCATTTCCGGGAGTATATTTTCGAAGAACAGATCCAAGAAACTATGAGATCTTCTACATTAGAGCACATTTGGGGGGGAAACCCGATGCCAATCAGGCCATTCCCATGATAAACGGTCTCACTGCCTGGCAACTTTACTTTGGACCCCAATATTCTGTTCCGTACGATTACAAATACAAAGCCTGGACACATGTTAAGATTGTAGTAAAAGATAAACAAGCCCAACTCTTCCTGGATTATTCCGAAAAACCCAATTTATCATGGGATCTGGTACATGAACCTGCTTCTGGTCAGATAGGATTCGGTGGGTCAGCTGCACCTGTGCATTATGCGAATTTCACCGTAGACACAAGTGAGCCTGAACTTGTTGATTTTAATGTTGCTGAAAGTCAATCAATTGATGGGGTGATAGAGGAATGGGAGCTTTCTGATAAGTTCCCCGAAGACCTGCTTGACGATCCAATGGGGATCGCTGATCTGATTGAGGACCGAAAATGGATAGGTGGGGTGATGATAGATGAGGGCAGAGCCACTAATATTTCAAGGAAGGTGGTTCGATATGACGATGAACCAGGCAATACAGTATTAGCTAAAATCGAGTTCAATGCTGAGGAAGATCAGATCAAGCTTTTTGAATTCGGTTACAGCGATAGGGTAGTAGCTATTCTCAATGGACAGCCCATCTACAAGGGGAATAATCGCTGGAGATCGAGAGATTATCGCTATTTGGGAACTATTGGTTTATTTGATTCCATCTACCTTAATCTGAAGAAAGGTGAGAACACATTGATCTTTGCCGTTTCTGAAGATTTTGGTGGGTGGTTAGTCACCGGTCGGTTTTCAAATCCAGAGGGGATCAAAATACTCAAACCGTAAAAAGTACATGCTTGTGGTTGGTGCAAACACCAACCACAAGCAATGTTTCGATATTGATCCAATGCCAGTAAAATCTCAGAAATAAAGAATTAATGATATTACCCTATCTAGTATTTTGAAGTAATCCAAGGATTAATATAAAGAAACTAATTTGTCTAAAGGTTACCTTTATAGGTTTAGTTGTTTAAATTACATGGACTTTAACCTATAAAAGAGCTACACCATCCAACTTAAATGGCGGCTATTAGACAACTGCTGATCCTAGGGATCATACTTTTCGCATTTTCCCATATTTATGGGCAAATCATCACGTTAGATGCCCGAAAGAAAGGAGACCAGGAGTTTGATTCATTCTCATTCTCGTCAGCAATTCAATATTATCAACAGGCATTAAAGTCCAATCCCGATGATTATGACCTGAATGTCAGAATTGCCACATGCTACAGGAAATTAAATCAATTCTCCGAAGCTGAAAGGTATTATGGAAATGCACTGGAAATTGCTGAAGAACCCGATACAGGATTGATGATTGATTATGCAGAGATCCTCGTAACAAATACAAAATATTCGGAAGCAATTGAATGGTATGAAAAGGTCTTACCTCACGATGATCCTAGTATTCAAAAGTCTATAAATAGGAAAGTCGAGGCACTTAAAGAAGGTCGTTTTCTTCAACCGGATAACTTGGTGATCGATGTAATAAAGGTTCCATTCAACTCTGACGGTAGTGATTTCAGCCCGGTATATTACAAAACAGGATTGGTATTCACTTCTTCGCGAGATCCCAAAGATTGGATTGCAAGGGATTCAAATTGGGATGGAAATCCCTATCTGAACCTGTATCTGGCTGAATGGAAAGGGGGATCATTTGAAATACAACCTCTGCCAGGATTCAATAGCAAATACCATATTGGATCGGGTGCATTCTTCAATCAGTATCAAAACTTCGTGTTCACCAGAAATGCAAGTAGTGATGATTTAGTGGGGCGTAGTGACCAGGGGGTTTCCAATTTACAACTCTATTTTGCCCAGACCTCTTCCCGAAATGTAAGCATTACCCCATTTGAGTTCAACAACCCCAACTATTCTTTGAGTCATCCGGCAATAACGGAAAATGGAGAATTTCTCGTGTTTACATCGGATATGCCAGGGGGACTAGGGGGATTTGATCTATACATTTCTCAAAGGATTGACGGTATTTGGCACGATCCCGAAAACATTGGAGGTGAGATCAATACTCCATTTGATGAGTCATTTCCTGTATTTATTTCGGACGAAGAGTTCATATTTTCCAGTAACGGCCATCCCGGCATGGGAGGACTTGATCTATATTATGTGACTATGCAAAATGGATCAATAACTAATAGCGTTATTCATCTCGGATCAACACTCAACAGCAGTAAAGATGACTTCGGATTGATTTCTAAGGACGGTTTAAAAACTGGCTTTTTCTCATCTAATAGGGGGAATGGGAAAGTTGATGATATATATATGTTCCACTCTATTAATTCAATAGTCAATGA
Organism: Cyclobacteriaceae bacterium; assembly: GCA_965242805.1. Lineage (GTDB taxonomy): Bacteria > Bacteroidota > Bacteroidia > Cytophagales > Cyclobacteriaceae > JANQEU01. The sequence goes on from CBDETD010000002.1 coordinate 232,116, forward strand.
AAAGTGAACATGTGAAATATAAGATGACGACAATCTCGTCACCTTTGCAAACGAAGATGATTCACAACAAAGTGTGTGTAGTTCAATTGTTTTTTTGTTACAATGACTCGGCAGTTAATTAAAATAGGATGCCATACAAGACCTTTCAAACTACTCCTGCTGCTTTTTACTTATTTGACCGTTGTTTCCTATTCTTTTGGTCAAACAAAGGGATTGATATATAAGGAATCGAATGGGGGACAATCAGTACTAGATCCAAATGGAGATGGATTTACGTCTAGTACAACAAATGGTTTTATTTCGAATGACGAAGACGAAAGTGAAATTCCATTCGTTGCTTTTCCATCTATTGCTGGAGAACCTAACAGTGATGTAAGATCCGGATCAGCTTGTGGATCAACTGATCTGGTAAAATCTGCTACTGACGGAACGATTTACACGTACACGCGGATTGATAATCCGGTTGATAATACGGAGCAATACTTGATTTTTCGGTTCAGGTTAAGCGGATCAGGGAATGACACCAAAGGCTATAGCATATTAATTGACACCGATGAAAAATTCGGTTTAACTGGACCCAACGCCGATCCAAATGCCGTAGTGGGTAATCCGGGCTTCGAAGTTGAAATCCTGATGGTTTCCAATATAGGTGTGGGTGTCTACGATGTGGATGGCACCACATCAGCGACTGAAATTGTTTCCCCATCCAGCCGACCCTACGATGATTTTGTACAAAAGTCGGTGGCATTAACCGAAGAATGTGCTGACGATGATTATTTCTATGACTTTTACCTGACTTATAATGATTTGGCGTCACTTGGAATCACCCCGCTATCCGATTTCAGGATGGTAGGTCAAACCATCTTCAACTCTGATGAGGCCATTGGGAATGAGAATATCGCTGATCTCGGTGGTATAGATGATAGTGATGGTATCTATGACGATCTGTGGGGAGATCTAATAGATATTTTTCCGCCAATATCCGGAGATGATATCAATACGGACGAAGAACTTCTGGAACGGGCATCTTGTCCAGTAATCGATTCACCCATTCGGATTGGAGATACCTCTGTTTCGGGAACATCCACGGAAGTGGATGGAACCATCATTGAAGTTTTTAAAGATGAAGTATCCCTGGGCACAACCACCGTCACCAGTGGCACCTGGTCGCTCACCGGATTATCCGCTTTGGCAGATACGGAAGTGATTACAGCAACAGCAACCGTTCCGGAGTCCGCCGGCACGGAAAAAGCCACCTCCATTGACAATTGTAGCTCTGTTACCGTGGCAACCGCGTGTTCCCCAACAATAAGCTCATCGACTCTTTTCACTTTGACAAATAAGGGAATATGTGGAGATAATGGAAGTGCTATCGAAGGTGCAGAAATAAAGGTGTATTACGATGGTGCATTGCTTACACCGAATACAGGTAGTAGTAACTACTCAGGTGGTCAGGTATTTGCTGATATAGGTGGGATGAATCCTGGATCCTGGTATTGGAAATGTAATACGAATGATGGGTGCACAGCTGGTGGAGGTTGTTCATTTCCTACATCCGGATTTTTCCAAATTTCACAAACTGTAGGAGGATCCTGTGAATCATATCCATTTGACTATTGTGTAGGGGTGGCTACATCCACAACTCCAACTTTTACTGACTTACCTACTACAGCCTCCTCATCGATAAGTGGAACTGCCACTAGTGGAGCACGGGTGATCTGGTATCTGGACAATGTACCTCAGGATACGACTACCGCTAACGGAGGAGGAAACTGGACTTTTATTGTTTCCGGGTTATTGGAAGGCGAAGAAGTAAAGATAAGTACGCTTGAGTCTGGACTATGTGCGGCGTATACCACTGACATTGTAGGGGGTGATTCAAATGTACCGATGATAACTGGTGAATATTGCACAGTATCCACAATCTCATCAGTAAATGGGATTTCGGGGGAAATAGGAGGTATGGTTACTTTGTATACGAATGGATCGGGAAGTGTAACGACATCCAATAACGCACCTGGTACAACCACAGTAACCTCGGACGGTTCATGGACCATTTCCGGATTATCTATTCCCATTGACACCTTTATGGCAGCAACAGTAACTGGTATCGGAGAGTTGGAGAGCCCATTGTCAAACGAACTTCAAATTCTAGAGCAAACAACTGATGGTTCCCTCACCATAATCACAAGTTCTCTCACTGAAGGAGATGCGAGCATTACCGGAACCGGGACCATCGGAAATACCATCGCACTACATATCGATGGAATAAAAATTACCGGTTTCAATGACATTGTGGATGGGGCTGGTGATTGGACGATTTCCGGATTGGATGAAGCCAGTGCCGGATATGATGTGCTTTATACAGGTGGTGTGGTGTCCGTCAGCTCCAAAAATGGTTCATTATGTGAAAGTGTCCTGGCAATCGGGCCTACCGTTGGATGTACGAACCCCGTTAATCAACCGTTTTCGGCAATCTCCGCCACCACGATATGTGAAGGGGAGTCGATCAGCTTTGATGTGGATGCGACGGAAGGTGGGATTGCCTACCAATTAATTGATCAATCAGGGAATCAGATCGGACCCTCGGTATTGGGTGATGGTAACAGCCTGTCCCTGGTTGCCGAAAATGTCGACCCCACAGTCACGGGTATATCGCTTAAGGCGGTCAAGATAGGTACTGTTTGCGCTACCATCTCTTCAACAATATCTGTTTCGGTAGAAAGCATAATTATTTCTCATGTGTCACAAAATCCGGTCAGTTGTATGACTCCTGACGGAACCATTACCTTATCCGGATTAAACAACAACCAGGGTTATGATGTGGATTATAAGTTGGATGGGATCTCCGTGAACGATATGTTAACGTCGAATGGTTCCGGAGAAATCGTCATACCCAATCTGGGCCCCGGGGAATACACGGAAATCAGTGTAACCGGATTGGCCACTACCATTACCTGTACTTCGAATGTCATTGCCGGGCCGGTAGTGCTAACCAACCCAAGTGCTGCCACGTTGACCTTGGGAACTGCGATCGACCCAACAACTTGTGGGGGTAGTGATGGCAGCATTGCCCTAATGAGTTCGATTGCATTGAATCTCACTTACACGGTTAACTATCTTCAAGACGGAACTCCACAATCCGTTGTATTACCCAGCGATGCATCCGGGAACATTTTATTGTCGGGTTTAGGTGCAGGAACCTATTCAAATATTAGTATTACCAACGTAGCTGATGAGTGCAAGTCAAACAATGTAGGGCCGGTGACCCTCAGTGAACCCATACCTACCATTGCTGTTTCAGGAAGTTCCAATCCCGTGTCTTGCGGGGGTAACGGGACCATCGACCTTAGTTTTTCGGGAATTCCTAACGGAACCTATGACATTGATTATTTTGGTGGTACGTTCAGCTCAGTCAGTGTAGCTTTCAATGCCGCATCGATATCTGCGGCTGCAGGTACTTATTCCAATTTGAGCATTACCAATCCTGTTACCGGGTGTACCTCTATTGATGATCCCGAGGTGGTCATTAACGATCCCACCACTCATACCATTGATGCATCCCGAACCAATCCGGCTGTATGTGGAGCGAATGGGACCATCAATTTGACTTTCACCAACGTACCGGATAACACATATGCCATTGATTATCAGGATGGGGCAGGGAATCCACAGACCTTTTTTGGAGTATCGGTTGCGAGTAATGCTGCAACCATCAGCACACAAGAAGGTATTTACAACAACCTAAGCCTAACCTTGACAGGATGTATCAGCAGTGGTTTTCCGGATGTTACCTTAACGGATCCACCTCCGCCGTCAGTACCAACTGTAGCGTCGCAATTGACCAATGATCCAACACCCGCGATCAATGGGACTTCTGATCCCAGTATACCGGTCAATGTTGACGTAGGAGGGGCTGCGTTCATTACTACCTCTGATGGAATCGGAGACTGGAGTGTGGACACTGGCGATCCTCCCGATGCCGGGACTTTCAATCCGGATGTGAACGGAGTGAATGAAGTAGTGGTCACAGTTGGGGAGGGAAGTTGCATGGTCAATGATCTTACCACCAATGAGTTGACCATTGATACGACATTCCCTATGACTCCGACAATCAATGCACAATCCACCAATAATACCAGCCCTACCGTTTCAGGGACGGCAGAAACGGGTACCACGCTCAGCCTTAGTATTGGAGGTGCAACCTACGAAGAGGTAATTGATGGAACAGGCACCTGGAGCTTCAATACGACGGTGGATGTTCCTGTAAGCGGATCATTTACTCCTCTGGCTGAAGCGACCTACGACCTCGTGGTGAATAGTACTGATTTAGCAGGAAATGTTTCTTCAGATGCTACCTCTGATGAACTAATCGTTGACACTACGGATCCGATAAATCCGGTCATCAATACAGTTGTTACCAACGACAACAGTCCAACCCTTGATGGTACGGGAGAAGTCGCTTCCACCATCTCCATTACCTTAGGAGGAGCCACTTTCGAGAAAACAGTAGATGGTGCCGGAGATTGGAGTATTGATACTTCATCCGACACACCCGTAAGCGGATCTTTCACAGCATTGTCCGATGGAACCTACGACCTCAGCGTCACCAGTACAGATGCAGCTGGTAATTTTTCATCGGATTTGACTACGGACGAATTGACCGTCGATACCGTGGACCCAAGTACGCCTACTATCAATTCGCAATCCACCAGCAATACAAGCCCTGTAATTGAAGGAACCGGAGAAATTGGGACTGAAGTTACACTCACCCTGGGCGGAGCTACTTTTACCAAGACTGTAGATGGGTCCGGTGATTGGACCATCGACACTTCATCCGACATTCCGACCAGTGGAACATTTACACCTTTGGCCGATGCCACTTATGATCTGGCAGTGACCAGCACCGATGACGCCGGAAACACGGCAATGGACGCGTCCACAGATGAACTGACTATTGATACCCTTGATCCAAGCATTCCGACGATCAATTCACAAAGTACCAACAATGGAAGTCCAACCATTTCAGGAACTGGGGAAGTGGGAACCACAATTACCTTGCCTATTGGTGGAGCTACTTTCTCAAAAGTCATCGATGGGACAGGCAACTGGTCAATTAACACCACTGTAGATACCCCCATCAGTGGATCTTTTACATCGCTTGCTGAGGCGACTTACGATCTGATTGTGACCAGCACCGATGGCGCAGGTAACACGTCGGTTGATACCTCCTCTGATGAACTTTTAGTTGATTTTTCCTTGCCTTCCAATCCAGTGATCAATTTTCTTAAAACCAATAATACCAGCCCCACCATCACTGGAACTGCTGATTTGGATAATACCATTTTATTGCAAATTGGAGGTGCAACTTTCGAAACCTCAGTGGATGGCTTCGGTAACTGGACGATCAATACCTTGGCAGACATTCCGATTAGCGGTACCTATACACCACTTGATGAAGGAACCTATGACCTGGAGGTGTTCAGTACGAATGAATCGAGTAGTACCTCTCCGGATCTGTCCTCGAACGAACTGACCATCGATACGACAGCACCGACCGTGCCAGCTATTTTCTCTCAAATCACAAACAATACCAGCCCTATTATCTCGGGTACCGGAGAAATTGGGACAACCATTAACCTGACCTTAGGCGGTGCTACTTTTCAGTCTACAGTTGATAATTCGGGTGAATGGATTATCGACACTGATTCCGATATACCCATTTCCGGCACATTTGATCCTCTGGCTGATGGTACCTACGACCTTGAGATATCTAGCACGGATGATGCCGGTAACAGCACATCTGATGCGTCATTGGATGAACTACTAGTGGACACCATTGCTCCATCCATTCCGACCATCGGTTCCTTGCTCACCAATGATCCGGAGCCGTTGTTGTCCGGTACCGGTGAAGTGGGAACTGCTATCTCACTGACCATTGGGGGAGCCACATTCGCCACCACTGTTGATGAGCTCGGACTTTGGGAAATTGATCCGGTTAATGATGCTCCAACTTCCGGTTCTTTTACGGCTCTAAATGATGGAGTTTATGATCTTGAGATTACCAGTACGGATGATGCTGGAAATTCAACTTCAGACCAATCCACTGACGAATTGACCGTCGATACAGAAAGTCCCAGGGTACCAACGATTGACGTCCAGACTACCAGCAATACCAGTCCGGTAATTTCAGGTACAGCTGAAGCCGGCACAACCATAGGTTTGGACATCGGAGGTGCTACTTATACTACCATTACTGCAAGTGATGAGAGTTGGTCCATCGATACGTCATTTGATGCCCCTGTTAGTGGTAGTTTCACAGTATTGGATGAAGGGATCTATGATCTTTCGGTATCCAGTACCGATGGTGCAGGAAATGTCTCGATGGATATTACGGTGGACGAACTTGTCATCAGTTTGTCAGTACCATCTGCTCCAACTATTAACAATATCCTGACAAACAATACGAGTCCGGTGATCTCTGGAACGGCAGATCCGGGGACCACTGTTACTGTCGAAATAGGTGGAGCTACCTTTAGCACAATCGTTGATGAATCAGGAAACTGGAACATTGACACTTCATCAGATGATCCATCTTCTGGAACCTTCTCCCCATTGGCTGATGGAGTTTATGATCTGATCGTGACCAGTACCAGAACATCATCAGGTAGCAGTTCTGTGGATGAGACTGCGGATGAAGTAACCATTGATACCATCAGTCCCATTGCCCCGGTGATCACAACGCTGACTACCAGCAACGAAAATCCAATTATTAATGGAAGTGGAGAACCTGGCACAACCATTACGCTTGTTATTACCGATGTAACGTTTGAAACCGTGACCAACGATGAAGGGATTTGGACTGTGGATACGGGAACTGATGCTCCCGTTTCCGGAAGCTTTCAAGGACTTGAAATCGGAGCATATGATCTGATCGTCACCAGTACTGATGCAGCAGGAAATAGTTCCAGTGATGTAACTGTCAACGAGTTGGTTATTGTTCCACCGGATTCGGACGCAGATGGATTGTATGATTCGGATGAGGATATCAACAAGGATGGAAATTTGGATAATGATGACTGTGATGGTGATGGTCTGGCAAATTACCTTGATTCAGATCCGTGTGATTCAGATGAAGATGGATTTGATGACCTAATGGAAGATTCCAACGGTGATGGAAATCCGTATAATGACGATTGCGATGATGATGACATCCCCAATTTCCTTGATCCTGAGGTCTGCGATGCAGATGGAGATGGTATTTTCGACTTTGATGAAGATTTGAATGGTGATGGGATACTGGCCAATGACGATTGTGACTCGGATGGTGTTTCCAACTATTTGGACACTGATCCATGTGATACGGATCAGGATGGCCTGGACGATAGGGAAGAGGATAGTAATTCGGACGGAAATCCCTACAACGATGATTGTGATCTAAATGGGATCCCTGATTTTCAGGATGGAAATGATTGTGATGTGATTGATCCCAAAAAGGCATTTACTCCCAATGGTGATGGCATCAATGATTTCTTCTATATCCAGGGTATCGAGGAGTTCCCTGACAATTACGTTCAGATATTTAATCGATGGGGGACACTGGTATTTGAAATAAGAGGATATAATAATCAAGACAATGTTTGGAAGAGCGAATCTAATGCAGGTCTAACATTAGGAAGTGCCAATCTTCCGGATGGGACATATTACTATGTCATTGATCTGGGAGATGGAAGTAAACCAAAATCTGGCTATGTGATCATTAACTAATGCGGCAAAGAATCTACATATTTATAGCAGTCTATCTGGTCATTCGAAGTGTTGTCCCGGCACAGCAAATGGCTATGTATACGCAGTACATGTTTAATGGTCTGGCGTTGAATCCTGCGTATGCCGGCAGTCATGAAACCATCAGCGCTACAGGACTCATGAGAATCCAATGGGTTGGGGTGGAAGGAGCCCCTCAGACACAAACATTTTCCATTCATTCTCCGATCCCCGGTAAAAGCGCAGCTTTCGGAGCTGTATTCTCTCATGATAATCTGGGGATTACCAATCAGGATGCACTTAATATTTCTTTTGCGTATCGAATAAAAGGTCCAAAAACCACCCTGGCCTTCGGGATTCAGGGAGGTTTCGTAAACTATGACATTTCATTCGGGAATTTAGGGATTGCTGATCCTCAATTGCAATCAGTTCTTGGTGGATTTAAACCTAATTTCGGTGCAGGTATTTATATATATAGTGAGAAGTTCTATTTCGGAGCCTCAGCACCAATGATACTTAGGAACGATATTACTGCAGAGGAACAAACGAATGTTGACATTCAGTCAACCCAATTGCCCCACTGGTTTGTTACAGCGGGAACTTTGATTGATCTCTCGGCAATGGTTAAAATGAAGCCAAGCTTCCTGGTGAAATCTGTCGAAGGTGCACCATTGGAATTTGACGTCAACACCAATTTTATACTGGACGATAAATTATGGCTAGGCCTGTCCTACAGGACTTCCGGCAGTGTAAGTTTTCTTACCGATCTACAGATCAACACTCAATTAAGAGTGGGGTATGCCTACGATTATGCCTTGTCTGATATCAATCAGATCACCTCGGGTTCACATGAGTTTGTGATCAATTATCGACTAGTATATAAATCTGAAAAAATACAGAGCCCAAGGTACTTTTAAGAGATTTAAAGCTTCTGTAAATGCTCTTCACTCAATTTTGATAATGTGCTTTTTGATAGAAATTTATCAAGTACTATGGTAAACGTGGTGCCATTTCCGGGTTCACTTTGGACACTTATTGCTCCACCATGCTGTTGAATAATGGAGTAAGTAATGGATAATCCCAGACCTGTTCCATGTCCTACGTCTTTTGTAGTGAAGAATGGATCAAAAATTTTCTCTCTGATCTCCTTCGGGATCCCGGATCCATCATCCTTCACGGATATCTTAATATGATCACCTAGGTCAGCCGTTTCAACCCAAACCTTGCCATACCCCTCAATGGCATCAACTGCGTTGCTGATAAGGTTCATGAAGACTTGGTTTAATTGACCGGGGAAGCATTCGATCCTACCGACATTTTCATCATAGGATTTAACAAGTTCTGCCTTTTCCTTTAGTTTACTTTCAAGGATCAAAATAGCAGAATCAAGGTTTTCATGTAGGTTCACTGTTTTTATCTCTGCTTCATCGTGCCTGGAAAAAACTCTTAATCCGTTTACTATTTCCTCTATTCTTTCCGTCCCAAAAAGGACATCCAGGATCATTTGATTACAGGTATCCTCAAAATCAGGCAGATCTTCCCTGATATTTCTTTGGATGTCATTCAATTTCAGTTTCAGATCCGTAAGCTTAATATCCATAGACTCAATCCCCTTGAGATGTTCCAGCATACCTACGACGGTATGTTGCAAAGCCTGAATACCTCCTTTGACGAATGTCGCCGGGTTATTTATCTCATGGGCAATACCCGCTGTTAATTGGCCCAAAGACGACATTTTTTCAGCATGGATCAGTTGGGCTTGTGTGTTCTTTAGCTCGTTATGTAATACTTCCAGGTTGTTTTTGGCAGAAACTTGTTCCTCAAGGGTTTTCTTCAGCTTGATCTGTGCTATTGAAAGTTTCTTCTTTTGTTTAGTTAGATCTTCGTTTTGACGTGAAATGATTTTATTCGATTTTTTTGCCCTTATAATTAAGGTAAACAATAAGGCTATAGCCGAGGCAGCCGCAATCACGATGATAATAAGATAGAATCTGGCCTGTTCCACAATCTGAAGCTGTGAAGCCTGAAGTTTGGTTTGCTGATCCAGGATCATTTTCTCATTCTCTGCCAACTCCAGTTTTCGTTGACTTTCAAGCTCCCTCAATCGTCTCAATTCGTTTTCCTTTCTTAAGGAATCAAGCTGGGCCTGGGTCAATTGTGCATTTAAATTTTGCTGCGCAATAAGAAGGTCCTGTTCAAACCTTTCGTCTTCAAGTCTTTGACGTGTTAACTCTATTTGTTGAAGTCGTTTTTCTGTCTCCTGCAGTTCAATTCGATTCTCTTCTGTTGATCTTGCAAGTTGTTTCGTTCGTGCGGCCAGATCTTGTTTGTACTCCTCATCAATTTTGGATCGAACTCGCAAGTCCATAGACTGTCCGTCTTTGTCTGCCCGGAGCAATCTTTGCTTTTTCAAATTCAACGCTCTAGACAACTCCGACTCAACTGCGTTTAGTCGAGACCTGTAGGTGTCGATTTCACTATCGGTCCCGGTTAACTCTAACGAATTAATGAATAACTCCAAAGTTTGCTTGATCAGGACATTGTCCTGATGTATACCAAATGTACTTTCGGCGGCACGCAGATGACTTATTGCGTCCTGAGGTCGATTGTCTTCAGTAGCTACTTTGGCCAATAAATATTGGAGCCTTCCACTATTCAAAGGAGTTTTCGTATTTGAGATAGATCTATTCAAGAGGTTAGTAGCTTTTTCAAATTCTTCAAGTATTATGTAATTTGAAACTACCTCTTCGATCTTTAATAAATCCATAGGGTCGGCATTATGAGCTTCCAGTGAAAGCTTGAGAGCAGTTCGGAAATCATTGGTCATACGAAATGACTTCGCTAGACTCAGTTTGATATCGCTTATTCTATCTGCTTCTGAAGATAATTCCAGATAGGATTGAGCGTATCTTTTCAGTTTGATGTAGTCTTTGTTCTCGAAAAGGGATGTGCTGAAGTTGTCAAAAATTCGGTCATAAATGATCTTAAGCTCTCCGTCTCCTTTGCCCTCTAACATAAGTTCAAAGGACTCCACAGCTTTTCTATGGTCACCGCTTTTTACATATGAGAGACCCAGGGAATAAAGCACTTCTTTTACTCCGAAACCGTATCCCGCAGATTCAAAATCTGAATATGCCTGTATATATGACTCCTTAGCTAAAGTAAAAGCACCTAATTCGTAAAAGACATTACCAATAAAGAAATATCCATTGGCAACATTGAGCTTGTCATTTTCATTCAATGAATTTGAAACGATACGGTAGTAAAATATCAGGGCACTCTCAAACTCTCTGGTTGCAAGGTATGCGTCGCCCAATAGGTATAGAAAACGAGTGATATAGAAACCATCCTTTTCATTTTCAGCTAGAGATAACCCTTGCAAACCGGTTACAAGTGCCTCATCATAGTCTTTCTTAGCCAGACTTAGTTCAGCTTGCTTAAAAAGCGTAACATGATTACTTTGACCTTGAAGTAAATGAATACTACAAATCAGGATCAAAAGAGCAATGGACTTTTTCATATTTGTCCCAAGTTCTAATGTTCCAATAAAGAGGCAGGTTATAGGAGTGAATATCTAGGTTGCCGGTGGTCAATGAGGATAATTAAATCCTGCTTACTTTATGGTACTAGTTTTCTAATGAAAAATTATCTACTTAAATATATTGCTTTTTACCAATATTTGATTGCAAATTGTACTCAACTAAGAATTAATTTGGATGAACGGGTTTTTTGCTGACATCAACCATTTTCAATAAACTGCTATTCATGAGATGAACAATAGACAAATTACTTTGGCTACTCTTATCTTTTTTACACTTTTCTCTTCACTTTTCTCCAGTTCACAGAACTTGTTCCTGGAAAACGCGGTGGCCCTCTATCAACTGGGGCAATATGATCAGGCAAAGGATCAAATTGTCAAGTCTATAAACAAAAGTGAAGAAGGAAATGGTCAGGTTTGGTATTACTATTATCTGATACATGAGAAAATGGATTCAGATCCCTCCAGTACAAGTGAAATGGTGACTGCTCTTCATAATATTCGGAACATTGGTGAGGAGGGTAATTATTTCGATCAGCTACCTGAGATGGTCCACAACCTGGAGAATGAAATAGATAAAAGGATATCTGTGGCATCCGATTCTGAAGAAAAGATTCGCCATTTGAAAGATCTCCTTATCTTAAATCAATTCAAAGATGAACCATTGTCCGAAGTTTTGATCAGGATAGGTGAGCTTTTCATTGAGTTTAACTCACCTGACTCAAGTTTCAAGTATCTGGACCAGGCAATTTACGAGGGTGATCAAAGTATCAAGGTACTGGCTATTTTAGGGAAACTAAAAGCTTACAACGCAATGAATGATGATGAGCAATTCAACAATCTACTTGATTCAGCCATGCGGGTATATCCTGGAAATACAGATCTGCTCCTTGCAAAAACAGAATTGCTTATTGCAGATGGATTACTGTTTAAAGCAAAGGTCGAATTAAATGATCTGCTCAAAAATCAACCGAATAACCACAACCTATATATTAAGCTGGGAGAGATCAATGAATCCTTGAATCTCATTGAAGAGGCCATGGAGGAGTATGGGAAGGCACACGATATCAGTCCGACTTCCTTTGATGTAAATTTTAAATTAGCTGTCTATCACAAGGAAAAACTGAGCTATGGAGAAGGAACAGAGTCGGAAATACTTGGAGTACGACAGCTCCTTGAGAATGCAGAAAAACTTGAAGCTGAGAATGTTGATCTATTAAAGGAAATGGAAGATTTCTATTTGAATATCCGCGACGTTGAGAACTATAACAGGGTAAGATTCAAGTTAAGATCACTGGAGAACTGAAGCAATTTAGCTGTGTTGTTGTTGGAGTTAAACTCCAACAACAACACTATTCATATTTCAACGACTCAACGGGATTGGCTCGCGCCGCTTTTATGGTTTCCAGTGCCATGGTCAACATCGTTATGATCATAATGATCAATGTTGGTAGTAGGATTACATCAAGAGACATTGGTGTTTGATAGCTGAATCCATTCAGCCAATATTTTGAAAGCATGATAGCGGACAAAGGAACAGCAATCAGACTTGCTATACCGATCAGGATCAGGAAAGTAGATATCAATATATAAATGATCTGTCCAATTGTAGCGCCCAGCACTTTTCGGATACCAATTTCCTTGATTTTCTGCTGCGCCATGTACGAGGAAAGTCCATATATCCCAAAACAGGTCAGGAGAATTGCCAAAATGGTGAAATTCTTGGTCATATCAGCAACCTTATGTTCCTTTTCATACATCCGCTGGAATTCATCATCGATGAACCAATAGTCAAATCCGAAATCAGGATATAGATCTCGCCATGTTTCCTCAAGAAAACTGATCTGTTCACTGAAATCACCAGGGAGTAATTTCACATGGATAATCCGGTCCTGTGGTCTAGGCCTCGGTGTCACTGCCAATGGTTCAATTTCATGGTAAATAGACTGATAGGGGAAATCCTTTACCACACCTATGATCGTACCTCTGATGGCATCACTGAAATCTACATCTCCCACAAAATTGAGGTTTCGAGGTTCCCAAATGGATACTCCGATCATTTCATCAGGTGTGAGGTTTAATTGCCTGGCCGCAGCTTCATTAACAATGTAGGATGTGGAGTCAGATGTATTACCTTCTTCGAAATACCTGCCAGCTAGCAATTCCATATCAAATGTTTCAGGGAAGTCATAATCCCCGTTCAGGCGATTCCAACGCACCGGATCATCACCAAATTGCGGCAACCTGTACTGCATATTAATATTTCCGAAGTAGTCCAGACGGGGTAGGTGGTTGGCTAATGTTACTGATCCAATGTTGGGGTTCTTCAATAGTTCATTTTTAAAAACCTGGTACTTCTGAATGGTAGCCGGACCATTGAACCCACCATAACGCACTGAAACCACTTGATTACCTGATTCATTTAGTTTGGAATCCATCATCAACCCCATTTGTTTGATGACGATCAAACTGGAGACTATCAAAACAATTGAGATTATGAACTGTACAGTGGTCAGGACTTTTCGGAAAGTACCTGATGTTGACTTTTGTCGGAAGTGACCTCTGAGCACTGTTGCGGGATCAAATCGTATCATAGAGAAAGCAGGATATCCACCAGCCAGGACGGTAGTGATTATGAGTGTGGCAAGAAATGTAACAAAAACTTGCCAGCTGAATATGTCATAAAAGGTGAAGTCCTTGCCGGTGACATCGTTGTAAAAAGGAAGGACAATCACAACAAAAATCAGGGCAACAATTCCGGCACAAATAACCGTCAACAATGATTCCATCATAAATTGGGCAATCAGATACCTCTTACCGCTACCAAAAGTTTTGCGCAAGCCGATCTCCTTAGCTCTTCGAACAGAGCGGGCTGTAGTTAGGTTAATGTAATTAATGCAAGCCACCCCAAGGATCATGATGGCAATGACTATGAAGACATAAACATATCTCCTGTCTGCGGATTTGGAACCAAAAGCCCAGTCTATCTCCTGGTCAAAGTGCAGGTCCCGTACATTTTTGATCAGTGTTCCATATTCAAAGTCAACATTATTGGATGAAATGAATTCATCGATCATACCTTGCAGGTCGTCAGTGATGAGTTCAATATCCTCAGGTTTATCACATACAAAAAGTAACTGTGAGAACAGGTTCAGCTGTGGACTGTAATTATCAAACTCTTCCGGGTTGTCGACAAACTGTCTGAGAACATGATGATTAATAATGTAATCGGGTTGAAGGTGGCTATTTGCCGGAAGATCTGCAATGATTCCTGAGACCACCAGGCTAACCTCTGAGCTGTCTGTAGCCCACATATGCGAAACCGTCAGGATCTCGTTCATAGGATCCCTATCACCAAACAACTTTTTCGCCGATGATTCGGTGAGAACCATAGAATTGATCTCAGGTAGAATATTTTCTTTATTTCCTTTAATCACGTCGACATAGATCAACTCCTGGAAATTTGATTCTGCCCATATGATGTCCTCAGTCAATATAATCTTATCAGAGGGTTTGTGATGTATGGTGGTGGGCATTCCAAAAATCTGGAAACCTGTATTGTTTGTGACACTGGGATAGGTCTCCTTAAGGTAATTGTCCCATCCCGCCGGACCTCCGGCAAATGCTCCGCTGAATCCATTGGGAGAACTGAAAGTGTATCCGATCCGATACGTGTTGTCAGCCTGAGGGTGCATCGAATCGAAAGACAATTCATCGATGCAATACATGATGATCAGCAGCGCAGCTGATATGCCGATACTTAGACCGAAAATATTCAATAAACCAAATGAACGATGGTGGAGTAGGTTGCGTATGGCAAGTTTGTAGATGATCCGCAGCATGTTTTGAGTAGTTTGACCTTTAGGTCAATCAACGTAATAGGACATATTCGATTGTCATTACCCTGTAAGATCTTGTAAAAAAATGTCACAGAATGGAATCTCCTCGTACTTGCTTGTGCTCGGTCCCTGCTTCTGGTCGGTGTTAACACCGACCAGAAGCAATTGGTTAACACCGACCAGAAGCATTGGCAATCACTTCTCCAATAGCCTTTATTTCCTTTGGCCCAATTCGACAACACCCACCGATTATGTCAGCTCCAACTTCAATCCATTCTTTGACTAGATCAATGGGAATACCGGGTTTGCCAGACCATGATTTTGAGCCGGCATCGTAAAGTTCACCGGAATTGGGATAGACTATTATCTTCTTGTATTGATCTACAGCCTTTATCCGTCTAATCAATCCAGAAATGAAAGTTGGGTGAGTACAATTCACCCCGACAGCAAAAATCTGTTTATTGGTTGATAGGTGTTCAATGCATTTCTTTAACGGTGTACCATCATTCAAATGTTCGTCATCCTTACAGGAAAAAGTCACCCATGACTTCTTCTTACAATCTTCGAGTATAGAGGACAGGATCTTTGTTTCCCGATAACTTGGAATTGTTTCACAAGCAATCCAATCTGCATTTGTGTTGTCAAGGATCTCAATCTTTTCCCGATGAAAATCCTCAAGCTCAGGGTCTGAAATATCATAATATCCCCTGTATTCGGAACCATCAGCCAGATAGGCGCCATATGGGCCAATACTTGCAGCAATAAGTGGACGATCAGCATTTGGATGCTTTTCACAAAATAGGGTTATTGCCGATTCAGCTAATTCAACTGATTTTAAGATTAACGTTTTCGACTCATTTGAGCTGAGTCCCATATCGCCAAATCCCAAAAAGTTGGCCTGGTAGCTGGATGTGATAATTATTCTTGCGCCTGCTTCCAGGTAGGCAAGATGGGCATTGATAATCTGTTGTGGATCAGTCTGAAGAAGCGCTGCTGTCCACATGGGATTATCCAATCGGCATCCTTGTGTTTCAAGTTGGTTGGAAAGCCCCCCGTCAAGGAGAATGGGATATTGGAGATTTCTCATAGCGTCTCTAAAATTTACAGAAGTCCTATCGACCTTATCGACCAATTAAGAGCAAGACGAAAATTAACTGAACAACTGTCAATGTTATTGCAAAAAAGGATGTAATTCCTGTAATTCGCGATTGAAAATCAGTTCACCGGAACAAAAGTCAATTCAATTTGTTTGACACCAAAACAACTAACTATTAATGGAAACCATAAAAAACAATCTTCATGCAAAGTTGGGTATGAAGGACGCGATCTCACTAGGAGATTTTCGGGATGACCTGAAGGGTATCCTCGGGGAAGATCTCATTTCAATTTTATTGTATGGAAATGCCACACTTCACGATTATCATCCACAATCATATGATAAAAACGTGCTTGTGGTCGTTGATAAACAAATCAATACCGATCTATTGAAGAGTGTCAGGAAACCGGTTCTTCACTTAAAGAAAATGGGATTCGAAACTCTGTTTGTAACTCAGGAAAATCTCAATTCATCGACGGATGTATTTCCAATCAAATATCATTCGATAAGGGAATCTCATATAATGATTTGGGGTAAGAACCCAATGGAAGAACTGGATATCAATCCCGTCCACATCCGATTGATCTGTGAACAGGAATTGAGGCAACTATCGCAAAAACTTGATAATTTCTTTTTGTATAAGGAGGGGAAGGATCTGCAACCAATTCTTTGCGATACTATATATGATTTCATTGAAACATTGAGAGTAGCTGTATTACTAAAAACTGACAAGTTACCTGCATGGAATGATGCCATTTCCAGTGTAGGGGAAACCTTCCATTTGGATACCAAAGTACTCGAGGAGATCATTAAGGTACGTAAAGGACTGATCCATTTGAAAAAGAAGGAACTGGAATCGCTATTTGATGGATTTATATCATTTGTGGATCAAATGGTTGGCGTTGTGGATCGGTTATAATTTGACTAATCAATAATAGAAGTGTTATGACCAACAGCAAGGTTGTCTGTTAGATCCTTACGCGTAAAGAACAGTCATACACTCTTGAATTATTAAATACCAGGAAAGTAGAAATTAATTATTACTGAAAAGATTTTGTTTTCGAATTTATTATATCGTAATATTGCAATATATAAATATAACGATTCAATAAACGATGAAAACAGCGGAAGAGCTCAAACAAATAGTAAAGGATAAATACAGTAAGATCGCGAATCAGGAGAAAGCTGTTAATCAGTCTTCTTGTTGCGGAGCTACGGACTCGTCGAACAAAGTCTATAATATCATGATGGATGATTATTCCGATACGAAGGGTTATGTTGAAGATGCTGATTTGGGATTGGGATGTGGTCTGCCTACTCAATTTGCAAGGATTAGCAGAGGAGATACTGTGATAGATCTTGGGTCAGGTGCAGGTAATGATTGTTTTGTGGCACGGCATGAAACAGGTCCTGAAGGAAAAGTAATCGGGATCGATTTTACGCCATCCATGATTGAAAAGGCCAGATTGAATGTCGATAAGCTGGGATATAATAATGTTGAGTTCAGGGAGGGGGATATTGAAAATATGCCCGTGAATGACCATACAGCTGATGTGATTGTAAGTAATTGTGTCTTGAACCTTGTGCCTGATAAGGAGCAAGTTGTTAAGGAGATATTCAGGGTTCTAAAGCCGGGAGGACACTTTAGTATTTCGGATATTGTTTTAGTGGGGGATCTTCCTGAAGCCTTACGGCAAGATGCCGAGATGTATGCCGGATGTGTTTCAGGAGCCATCCAAAAGTCCGAATACATGAATTATATTAAAGAAATGGGTTTCGAGAACATAATAATCCAAAAGGAAAAGATGATTTCAATTCCTAAGGACATATTAAGCAAATACCTTTCTTTATCGGAACTGGAAGACTTCAATGATGGAAACACAGGGATTTTCAGTATTACCGTGTACGCAGAAAAACCTGGTCAAAAAAGCGAGAAACCTAAAGTACGACTATCCGAGTTAAAGGCTTCTGATTGCAATCCGGCTTCAGGATGTTGTTAGCCCTTCGAGGTCTATATTGTTTATACTGAGTACTGAATGAATCGATCTCCGTTCACTGCAGCCCTAACCTGGTAACGGCACATAGGTACTATCCCCGGGAACTTTAGGAAATTTTCGATCACGCCAATCTTCCTTTGCTTTTTCGATACGTTCTTTGGAGGATGACACAAAATTCCAATAAAGGAATCTTTCTTCCGGAAGGGGTTGACCACCGAAGAGTAATAATCTCGTGTTTTCACCTAATTCAAGACAACATTCATTTTCAGTCTTGGAAATCAACATTTCACCTGATTTGACTGACTGATCTTCACTGTGAATTTCTCCCTCAACTATTACAATAGCGATTTCACCTTCGAGCTGGCCACGAATGTCCAGTGATTTTTCATTTGAACTTTGGATATCGATCATAAATAGTGGCGAATAGACAGGAAGAGGAGAGGTTTTGCCAAAACCTTTCCCTGCGACCAACTTCATCATCAGACCATCCTCTTCCCATATGGGTAGATCTGCAGATGGAACATAATCAAAACGTGGATCCATTTCCTCCTTCTCCTTTGGAAGAGCAACCCATACCTGGTATCCGTGCATGGAGAGTCTTTCCCCATTCCGAAGGTTCTTGGGTGTTCTTTCAGTGTGAGCGACCCCTTTGCCTGAAGTCATAAATCCAACATCCCCTGGACGGATCACCTGGACGGCTCCTGTACTATCCCTGTGTTCGATCTGCCCTTCAAACAAATAAGTAAGCGTGGATAGACCAATGTGGGGGTGATAATCGACATCAACATATCTTTCGGGACCGATCACAGATGGCCCCATATGATCGATAAATGTAAATGGTCCAACCTGGCGTTTCTTACGGAATGGCAACAGACGACCTACCATGAAATTTCCAATGTCTCTCGATCTTTCCTCGACGATAAGTCTTTCGTTAATCATGAAGGTTCAGTATTTTACTTTTCACTCCGTAAGTGTAAAGAAATTACAATGAAAATTACAATTGAGACCACCATTCAATCCTCATTACCCAAAGTCTGGGAATATTGGACAACTCCTCCCCACATCATTAATTGGAATTTTGCGACAGAGGAGTGGCATTGCCCTAGTGCAACTAATGATCTTCGAGAGGGAGGAAAATTTTCCTGGAGAATGGAAGCAAAAGATGGATCGATGGGATTTGATTACTCGGGTCTTTATGAAGAAATAGGGGAGCAGGAATATATTTCCTGCAAATTGGATGACGGAAGAAGTGTTAAAATTAAATTTCTTGATGATAATGACAGGGTCAAGGTAATTGAAGAATTTGAGGTTGAAGAGTCGAATGATACGGAACTTCAAAGAGCAGGATGGCAATCGATCCTAAACAACTTTAAGAAATACGTGGAGGCGAACTAATTTTCTGTCCGCAGATTAAATATACTGACGGAAAAGGAATCACTGTAAGGAACACAAGAAAGTAACAAAGCTCACAAGGAAGTCATCCGAGTGAACGACATTTTTGTCCAATGCATAAGACCAGGCCAAATCGGGATTTGGCACTCGGATCGAAGTTTGAGGAAAGGAATATTCGTATACTTCGATATTGGTTTTAGGATCTTTGATTGACATTTCCATTGAAACTGAACCTGAGTAATAGCCATTGTTATGGCTTTTCACCATTCCTGAGGGTTCCAAAGTAATATGATAGTCTGCTTCTGAATTGTAGACCTCTTTCAATCCCAGATCATTTGTGACCTTTCGAAGAAACTTGATAACATCGTTATTTTCAGACGTACTTTCTGTTGATTCCCAGTCAAAGGCAATTGCATAGGGAATGAATTGGATTGATACGGGTTGTGAAACAAAGGTTGTTCTGACGGATGGATCGAGCAGCTTTTGCATATCTTTCTCAACTTTCAGGTCTGCCACCACCTGGAAAATAGCCACCTGATTTTCAGGGAACATGCCATAAATACTCAGTGCGTCATGATGATCATGTACGAATGAATATCGGAATATATCTCCCTGGATCACCCTAAGGTCCAATTTCAACCCACTTAAAGGTACCCCTGTCGATTTATTGACCAGGAAATGTTCAATGATCAGGGGTTCTTTGGCATTGGCCCTGAATTCATAACGACGTTGAAGAGCAAAACCTATCTGATCGATCTGGTGTTCCAGCTCATAGATGCTTTTTAATCGCCAGTTTTTCATTGAAAAAGCATATTCAGGTTCGACCAGTCGTTTCATTTCCGTATCCAGTAACCTTATAGATTCGGTCAACTTGTTAATCCCCCTGGATACCTCACCCTGGTTGAATAATTCGGAGGCCTCCTTCTGCATGAGGGTGGTTAGCTCTTCCAATGATGCGAAATATGCTTCTCTATTTGCCTTGTATTCAGCTTTATCCAACAGAAACAAGACATAATACCTATCCGCTCTTTTATCAATCCATTCGTCAACCTTATGATGGCCATTGAGGATATTCGAAGATGCCATGGACACTGTCTCATCCAGTATGTAGTCCACTTCTTCATTTTCATAAGTCATGGTCAGAATGGAGTTGGAGTTTATGGAAACGAATATCTTCTCGGCAATTTCCCTTAGTGCTATTTTTCTGGCTTTTGCACGGTACTCAGGATATAACCTCATGTCCACAGATCCCATTCCGTAAAATACCTCAGTGGAGCTGGGAATATGACGGACCCACTTTGGAGCCTTTTTAAGCTGACCAAATGATGTCAGAACTACTGAAACTAAAAAGAATAAAGAAAGGCACCCTCGCATTAAGGAGAATGCCCGAGTATCACTAGTTGTCATTTTTAAATTCTTCCAGCTCTTTCTGATAGATCTCCCGGAACTTTTGGAGTTCAAAATCCTGCTTTAAAGTTTCATCTGCAGAGATCTTGTTGGCCATTTCATCAACAATTGCAGTGGTGGGCATTTCCATCGCTACATAATGAATGTACTCTCCTGACTTTTTCTTTTTGTTTTGAAAAGATTGTTGTCCGACGATCTTTACTTGTGTTAATGTTTCATCGATCACAGTTCGGGTAAGGTCCTCGAATTTGGAGGTAGTTTCCAGTTTATTCGAGATCTCCCTGTTTTGTAGAAATTGTTCGCCTACACTTCTGACCTTCACTTCAATCTGGGAGGCCATGGCCTGTCTTGCATTGGTCTCCGCAATTCGCTTGGCAACTGTCAAATCTAATGATTTACCCTGACCGGTTGCTCTATAGTGCTTTTTGTCCGAATAATACTTTGATGCATCAAACGGTGTATCAATTCTTTTGAAATTGCTATCTGTCTGCTTCAGTTTTTTGTTACATCCTACTGTCAACAAAATCACGCTCAAAATCAAAGAGGGGATGAGTATGCTTTTTTTCATCATTCACAAAGTTTGTTTCTGAATCAAAAACAAAAACTCTGCCAAAAGGAAAATCAAATCAATCATCGTGGACTATTGGTCTTTGCTTATGGTTGGTGAAAACACCAACCATAAGCAAAACAAAAGCACAACCATAAGCAAGATATGGTTCGCTTTCTACTACCATAAGCTAACCTATCTGATGGTAGACATCAGGGTGGCGAATTCATCCTTAGCATTAAAAAATCAGTATCTTACTTTATTACATGAATCACCATTGATCGATGACAAAGAAAATATTACCTGATTTTCCCTTTGAATCAAAATTCGTAGAAGTTAAGGGTTCAAAGATGCATTATGTGGACATAGGTCATGGAGATCCTATTTTGTTTCTTCATGGTCAACCAACGTCTTCTTACCTATGGAGAAACATTATTCCATATCTCCAAACCAAAGGAAGGTGTATCGCACCGGACCTGATTGGAATGGGAAGATCCGACAAACCTGATATCAGTTATACATTTAAGGACCACTATGAGTACCTTCTCGAGTTCATTGAACAATTAGATTTGAAAAATATAACATTGGTAATACATGATTGGGGATCAGGATTGGGATTTCATTATGCCCATACCCATCAGGGAAATATTAAGGGTATTGCATTCATGGAGGCGATCATACAGACAATGTCCTGGAAAAGGTTTCCTACCAATTATAAAGTTATTTTCAAATTATTGAGAACTCCTTACGTAGGATGGTTTATGTTGAGTGTTTTAAACATGTTCCTGAATAAAGTTGTACCGGATTCAATAGTCAGAAAATTGACAAGTGAAGAATTTGAACACTATAAAGCCCCGTTTAAGACTATAGCAAGTCGTAAACCTGTTCGAATGTGGCCCACACAAATTCCTATTGACGGGAAGCCTGACTTCACTCATGAGGTAATCTCGGCATATGGGGAATGGCTTTTGGAAACCGAAATCCGAAAGCTGTGCATATATGCCCATCCTGGAGCTATTATTAAGGAAAGGGAAATCACATTCATAGAGAAAAATTACAAAAATACGAGGATGGTCGATATTGGTGAAGGCATACATTATCTTCAGGAGGACAACCCTCATGCTATTGGAGAAGCCATTTCCCAGTGGTATGGGGAAATATAATGATCAATATAATCTGATGGAGTTTTTAATTCTGTTTAATAACACCTGATACTGGAGTTTAAATTTTTGGATTTAGTTTAGATCTCTTATTTAATTTTTATGAATACGTATTTCACCCTCTTTCTTATCATTGTAATAACTGGCTGTACTACGGATAGCAGTAACAAAGTTGAAACCAGTAAAGATAACCAAGTGTCCTCATCAACACCCTATAGCATACCAATGACCCTCTCAGTATACGAGACGGCAGAGGACACTGATCTACGGCTCACCAATACAGAAAGCAAAAGTTTTGAAAGCAGAAATCAAGCCTTAGAGAACGAAAAGTCAGTTTTTGTTAATCCAAGGAAGAGTTTTCAGTCTTTCCTTGGAATCGGAGGGGCCATAACAGATGCCTCTGCCGAAGTATTTGCCAAGCTTCCGAAGAATAAGCAGGAGGAAATGTTAAACGCTTATTATTCTAAGGCTGGTATCAATTACAGCCTCATACGAACCACCATTCACAGTGCTGATTTTGGACCGGGGCCATACACCTATATAGAAGAGGGTGATGCCGACCTGGAAACCTTCAATATTTCACATGATCTGGAATTTCGGATACCACTTATCAAGGCAGCCAATGCAACTGCTGGAAGAGAATTATTACTTTATGCCAGTCCCTGGAGTCCACCAGCCTTTATGAAGACAAACAATAATATGTTGCAAGGGGGTAAGTTGCTCCCCCAATATTATGACTCATGGGCTCGCTACTATACCAAATTCATACAAGCTTACGAAGCTGAAGGCCTTCCAATTTGGGGTATTACACTGCAAAATGAACCAATGGCTGTACAACGCTGGGAATCATGTATTTATACCGCTGAAGAGGAGCGTGATTTCCTGAAGAATCATCTCGGACCGAAAATGGCAGAGGCAGGATATGGTGATAAGAAGATTGTAGTTTGGGATCACAATAGGGATCTGATAAGCGATAGGGCCAATGTTATCTTCGAAGATCCGGAAGCATCTAAGTATGCCTGGGGTATAGGGTTTCACTGGTATGAAACCTGGGCTGGAGGTGACCCCAAATTTGAAAATCTTGCCAACATCAAACAGTCGTTTCCGGATAAAAACCTTCTATTTACGGAGGGTTGTAATGAAGGATTTGATCCAATGAAGTATCAGCACTGGCCAAATGCTGAGCGTTATGGAAGGTCAATGATCAACGATTTCAATAATGGGACAGTGGGATGGACAGATTGGAATATCTTGTTGGATGAAAAAGGAGGACCCAATCATGTTGGTAACTATTGTTTTGCTCCGATACACGCTGATTTATCAACCGGCGAGTTGATCTATACCCCTTCATACTATTATATTGGACATTTTTCGAAGTTCATCGATAAGGGTGCCAAAAGGATCAGTACAACCACCAGTCATACTGACCTATTAAGTACATCATGGTTGAATGAGGACGGGAAGATGGCAACTATTGTTATGAATCCGACACAGGAGAAAATAACATACGCACTCTACGTTGGAGATAAGGAAACAACTATTGTCATTAATCCGCGAGCGATCCAGACGCTGGTGTATTGAACAGGAGAGAATTAATACTCATCAAATAAGCTTTCAAGCACTATGTGACTGTTTATCACGATATTCCGATGGGGTGCATCCTGCGAATTTTTTAAATGCAAGGTTGAAAGATGTCTTATTGTTGAATCCTACATCGAAGGCTAATAAGTTGAAGATAGTTTTCTTGTTAATCTGTCGCTTAGCTTCTTCGATTCGATAGGCATTAATGAAGTCGGAAAAGTTCATTCCTGAGTGTTCGTTGATGATCTGTGAAAGCTGATGAGTTGTAATGGACATCTGATCAGCTAAATGAGCCAGTCTCAATTGATTATTTGTATATATCCGGGTTTCCTCCATGTAATTCTTTACCTGGGCAAATAGGTGATCGCCAGCAGTGGTTGTCAGTGTCGAGGACTGATATTTCAACTCATTGGCTTTGATACCATTGAGTAATTTGCTTTTGGAGAAGCCAAGGTATCCAATGAAATAAATAAAGGACGCCGATCCAATGGCAACTATATAATCCGTATGGGACGTGGAATAGCCGAGCAGTACAACATAGTAGTAGCTTAATGACAGCAGTGTGAAGAAGCAGAATATAATCCAAACCTGGAATAGCCAGTTTTTGGACCAAACGATTTTTATCTTCAGTCGGTCCTGGTAGCATTTGATGGCCTTATACATTAAGTACCCATAAACCATCAAAATAGTCATTTCCAGGAGTGGGATTACCATGGCATTGAATGGATTAGAGTTCCAAGTCAATACCTTTTTCAATTTCATTTCTGAGTTGGCAGCATAGTAAGGCAAATAATATGTGATAATGAGTATGGGGAGAACCATATGGAGCCAATTCGCACGAAAAGAAACGGAATTTGACCTGATTGACTCTTTGAAATATAGATATAGGACAGATCCATATAGAAACGGAAAAGGCATACTTATCCCCAATAAATGAGGAAAACCTTTATAGTACCCAGACCAGTACCAAACATTATCAACTAAAGAGAATGAGTAAAGTAATATGATCAATCCAAGGAGCTTGTTCTTATTGTCAGCTGAGCTAACGGTAAACAAAAGCAGGGCCAAAAATAATCCTTGCGCAGCGGCAAACAGAAAGAAAAGATGCCAATGATCGAACGATCCATTCATCCAATGAAATTATTCATACCGATCTGCAAAATGGTCAATAATTATAATTATTAACTCCATGAAAATGTGGCTATCGTGATGAAAATAAAAAATCACGATATGAAGATCAAAATACAAATCATAGTTCTATGTGGACTTTTTTCGCCTTTGTGTATGGTGGCCCAATCCGAAAAAGCCAAGGAGATTCTTGAAAAAGCAAATGTCGCAGTTAGTTCTATTACGTCCATTCAATATGATTATGCCTATGAGGGATGGGGAAAATCCATAGGGAAATTTATAGGATCTGTGAAGATCACAAAGCAAAATGGAATGCACGTGTTAGTAGACCTAAAGACATTAACTGACGAGGACGAGATCGTAAGAGAAGAAATCATATACACTGATGGGAATAACCTGAAGTTGTTTGACAAGATGGAAAATGTTGTCAAAGTAGGAACAGCATCAGGAGGTTCTGGCTACTTAATGTCCTACGCATGGTATGCTGTTTTCAGAGAATCGTTAATGCCAAATCCATTTGCCATGGCTTTAGTTGATTCCACACTTTCCTATGAAGGGACACGAGAGGTTAGGGGAGTGTCTTGTCATGTCATCGCAACAAACAACCCATGGGGTGATCGTAATTATTGGTATTTAGGTCAAAAGGATTACCAGATCTATGGCCAGAGACAGGAGAACAATGGCAAATCCACCGAAGGAGGTTTTACATTTGAAATGTTCAACGTGCAATTTGACGAAATACTAAGTCCTTCAGTCTTTCATGATTTTCCGAATGATGTCCGACAAATTGATGAAGACAAAAGACTTGTAGCCGTAGGTGAACAGGCTCCGGACTGGTTGCTGGAAAATGCATCGGGACAAAAAATCACAGCTCGTCAGCAGCAAGGCAAAAAAGTTATCCTTGATTTTTGGGCAAGTTGGTGTTCTCCTTGCTGGAAGATCATGCCTGTTCTCAATAATCTTAAATCAGAATATTCGACTGAAAATGTTGAAGTGTATGGAGTAAATGTCTGGGAAAACCCGAAGCTGGATGTTGAGGACTACATTAGAAGAAAGAAATTGGACCACTATAATATTCTGATTGATAATGATGCATCTGTTGCCAAAAGCTTCAAGATCGCAGCGTTGCCATTAATTGTTGTTATTGATGAAGCAGGTAAGATTATCTATCTCAACAATGGACAGGACAAGGATCTCTACGAAAACATAAAAAGACTTCTTAATTAACTTCAGGTAGGTTTCCTGAGCTACTTTCACGGAAATTACATATGAGTTAGCACAAGTTTTATCGATGAGTGTGAGAAATTTTCGATTATTGCATTTGGAAATTCACTACGACTTTGAAGTGATAACCTGCAATTGAAAATAAGACCTCTTGATACCAGATACTAGCACATCGGATAGACTCCTTTACTCAATTCAATCAATAGGACAATTCAAGGATGAAGAAATAGTACAATTCACTAAGAAACTGGAATTGAAAGTTTACAAAAAAGGTGATAGGTTACTGGAAGTTGGTGAAATATGTGATTGGCTATGGTTCATAGAAAAAGGAAGTGTATATCAGTATTCCAATAATTCGAATTTGGATCAGGTCATTTCAGGACTATTCACCGAAGGTCATTGGGCATTGGATCAGTCAAGTTTTGTAGGTAGAAAGCCCGCCATACAATACCTTGAGGCCTATCAAGACACTACAGTTTTTGGGATCTCCATATGTTCACTTCATGAGTTAATTGGGAAATCTCAAGTGTTTTTCCAATTGGGTAAGATCCTGGAAATAAAACCGGTGCCAGCATTTCGGTCTGACCAATCTCCTGATGATCGATACCTGCATTTGATGGAATATGAACCTCACATTCTAAAAACTTTTCCATTACGTTATATTGCTTCATTCCTTGGCATCACTCCTGAAACGCTTAGTAGAGTAAGAAAGAGGATCTTTGATATTTCTTGATTTGGATCAAGATGTTTCTCGAAAAGGATGTAATAGGTTTGTCGATCAATTAGAATGCAAATCCATTACGATTATGAAAAATGATAAGAGTGCAGGGATCTCCCTGATCATAGGCTCCATTCTTTTGGTTCTTACAATGGTTCTACATCCCGTAGGAGGCGATTTCCAGCATTTGGTAAGCATTGTTCGCATTGGAATGATCTCCCATAGCATTGGAATTTTATCTGTACCATTCATGGCCTATGGTTACTGGGGGGTTATGCAAAAATTGGAGACGGCGACTTTTCTATCAAGAGTGGCATTTTCATTCATGATTTTCGGTCTGGTCGCAGTGATGATTGCCGCGACTTTGAATGGATTGGTATTGATGCAGTATGCAAGTAGTTATGCTGACGCATCGAACGATGTGATTGCCAGTCTCAATCCCATTCTCAGGTATAATCATATGTTCAATCTCGCTAATGATTATATCTATATGGTTGCCGTCGGAGTTTCAATGCTCTTTTGGTCAGTTGCAATTTTACGCTTGAAAGTGATACCGGTGTGGATCGCTTACTTGGGGATTCTCCTAGTATTAATTGCTGCTTTGTCTGTTACTTTGGGCTTTATTTTCACAAGTGTCGGAGGTTTCCAATTATTCATTTTTGGATCAGCGGTTTGGACAATAAGTGTTGGTTGGTATTTGTGGCGTTGATTTTTTCGAATGAGTGTCTCTTTCAATCTTCGGTAATTCCCTTATAAACCATTGAAATGACCTAAATTGGAACGAAGATGAGTTAAAGGCCCAGACCCAATATCATGCAATAACCAACGAAAGCCACAACTAGAGCACCAATTACAGTCAGAATATGAACGGAAGACCTTGCCACCTTCCAGACCAATGTATTTGGTGTGTCTCTGGAGGTTGTGTTTACCAAAAAATGCACTTTCCCGACATATCGGTAACCTTTTCCACGGATGGTCTTAATTTTCTTGTCAGATCCCCCCTCATCACGTAACACTTTTCTCAAAATTGATATGCATCGGTTTAAGGAATCCTGACTAACAAACACCATTGGCCATAATTCCTTAAACAATTCATCCCTGGTGACGATGCGGTTACGGTGTTCAATCAGGTAAAGCAGCACTTTCATTACCTGTTCATCGAGCTTATATACTCTTCCATGATAGATAACCTCCTGGCATGCTGGATTTACCGTGTGATCACCCAATTTGAAGGATTCCTCGTTCATGACATAGATATCAGGTTTATATCAGGTTAAGATAGTCAGTTCGATTCTGGTCTAAAGATACATTTATCAAAAAATGACCATGTACAATCAAACGCAAAAAATGACTATCTGGATGCTAATTCCTGTGGTTATCATATGGAGAGTCGGAGCCTTTTTCACCCAGTCTGAGCCATTAACTCAGCTTTTGGGAATAATGGGATCAGCATTTCTAATAATTGGTTTTCATGCATTGATATATCGTAAGAGACCTTCATTTTATTTTTTTCTTTATTGCTGTGCCATGGCCTGGCACTGGGGTGCATTTCCAATTGCAGATGCAGAGTTGATGTATACAGGTATTGTTTCATTTTACCTTACGGGTTCAATTCTGATCGGCCCATTTCTAACTGCCTTTACGTACTCATTCTTGGGGAGAGAGGTCTTTGGAAAAGATCGATTCCTTATACTATTACCCGTTGTGGTAGGATTGGTTTTCCTGGTCTTGAGTTTATTTGATAAGTCCAACCTTCAACCATTCTATATCACGGAAGTGATTTTCACGAATCTCTATGCCCTCTATTGTTATTATCTATTCGTAAGAACCTACCTGCAAAATCGAAATCAATTACATATGGTACCAGGTATTGTACTGATAATCCGGAGTATTGTGATCGGTAACATTCCATATTTATTGGCAACATTCATCCCAGTATTTGATTTTGGATTTGGGGTAGAGCCATATTCAATATTCTTCTTGTTACAGGGCATAGGTTTTTCTATTGCCATTAAGAAAATGAAAACCACCAGGTTTTCATCCAATCCATAAGATTCGGGATACCCATTCTATTGGAATTCTTAAATCTCATTTTGGATAATTCTCGAACTCGATCGAGGTGGCAATATCCAGATGCTGTTGTTAACAGAAGATAAAATGAATTGAAGCGTTTTGCCGGCTCTTCGTTCTGGATTACCTTTCAGGTGATAGAATAGGCTATTTTCTCGTTCATTTTCAAACTAGTATCGGTGATGACAGAATTTTACCGGTTCATCAAGAATATTTTGATGCAAACACTAGAAAGACAAAATTTGATTCTGCAAAATCAGATGATTACGAATTATTGTGAGCCTTTTTTATTTGAATACGTAACAAATTTTTAAGGATCACCAAACGACTAGACCCGTGAAGTCTTATATCATTGCACTATCAAAGATTGGCCATTTATCGGATGATAATACGGACCAGAAAGTTAAGAAATCATTTTTGGTATTCCTGGCACTTTTTATGTCCGGAGGTGGGATGCTTTGGGGAACCATTGCATTAGCGTTTGGTCTGGTATTCCAAAGCCTCATACCATATGCCTATACCTTCCTTACAATTTTTAATCTGTATTACTTCTATAAATCAAAAGACTTCAAAAGAGTAAGATTCATCCAGATTTTGTTGAGTCTAATGCTGCCATTTCTTTTTCAATGGTCTTTAGGCGGTTTCTTCTCCTCAGGAACAATTATGTTATGGGCGTTACTGGCACTGGTAGCATCTCCTTCATTTCAATCGCCCAGATCAAGTATAATTTGGCTGGTTCTCTATATTTTTCTTACGGCATTTTCGGCAGTTTTTGAGGATTTCTTCTATACCTTCAAACCAGATATCCTTGGAGATCAATCTTTACTTTTCGTTTCACTGAATGCCGGAGTCATTGGTTCTATCGTGTTTTTTCTAGTTGTTTACTTCGTGCAGAGGAGTAATGATGCCCGATCTGAAGTTCAAATGACGAATGCGGACCTTAAAAATCAGCGGCAGTTACTTTTTGATCAGAAGGACACTTTGCAGTCTGCAATTGTCGAAACCAACGAGATCATTAAGGAAGCTGTGAATACTGGAAATTTCGATGTACGGATGAACGTGGAGGACAAAGTGGGGGAATGGCAGGATCTGGCAAAGTCTATCAACAGACTGTTTGATGCAATTGTAACACCCCTGAACATTGTTAGACATATTGCAGGTTGTATGTCCAAGGGTGACTTGTCCCACAGATACGAGGATGATGCCAACGGTCAGATCCTGCTTCTGAAAGATTCAATAAACGAATCTCTGGATCAATTTTCCGAGTTACTGAAACAGATCAGTTACAGGACCAATGATATAGGCAAGTCCTCGGAAGAAATGCAACAAACTTCCCAACAGATGAATCAGGGTACCACTGAGATCAATACAGCAATTGGTGAAATTAGTCACGGAAGTACTGATCAGCTTATGAGAATGGACGAGGCTTCAAATTTGATCAGTACGATCGCGGATGCAGCAAAAAGTATTGATAGTCAAGCGCAGGCCATCAATAAAAAAGCCCAGGATGGGGTAAATAGATCTGATAAGGCCATTAAAAGCGTAAGAGAATTAACGGAGGAAGTGGGGAAAAACTACGAATCTTCCAATGTTCTATTAGAGAACTGCCGTATTCTAACAGAGGAATCAAAATCCATATCGTCATTCACAGGTTTAATCAGAGAGATCGCAGCACAAACCAATTTACTCTCACTGAATGCGGGTATCCAGGCGGCTGATGCTGGTGAGCATGGGCAAGGGTTCGGGGTGGTTGCTGAAGAAATTCGTCTGCTAGCGGATAGAGCCAAAGGATCAGTTGAAGAAATCGATGGGCTCATTACCGGCATCCAGAATCGGATTGTTGCCACGCAGGAAACGGTAGCTATGATGAACGGTTCTATCGAACAGAACAAAGAAGTTTCAGAGAAAATACTTGATGATTTTACAGAGCTATCGGAAGGTTTACGAGCAGTAGACGATGAGTCTAAAATCATTTCTGAAGCAACCCGTCAACAAAATGATGATCTGGGTGAAATTGTCAAATTAACCGAGAACATTGTCACGATTGCCGAAGAATCAGCTACCAGCTCCAAGGAAGTTGCTGCTGCAACCACAGGACTGTCTACAGGAATGGATGCATATACAGTCAAAAGCCAGGAATTGTTGGAGATAGCCCGTGAATTAAATGAGAAAACCAAAAGATTTATCCTTGATAGTCAGGATAAAGCGTCATAATCCGGATCACAAATTCTTTTTAGCCTGATCATTAAAATACACTATTTGCTCTTGTCATTAACTATGGTAAACTAACGGGAAAATAAAATTGCCGTTAACATATAATTATGAAACCATTTGGTTTTATAAAAAACATTCTCTTTATTTGAAACCGAAAGGTTTCATATCATGGTAAGAAGAGATGTATTTCAAGCGATTGCAGATCCCACGAGACGAGAGATTATCAAGATCTTGTCTGATCGACATTCTAATTTGAACGATTTGATCTCCAATTTTCATATTTCCCGTCCCGGAGTCGTAAAACATGTTCGAATACTACAAGAATGCGGTCTTATAAAGATTGAAAAGAAAGGAAGGGAGAAGATATGCTATGCCCATCTTGATAACCTGGGAGAAATTGCCCTATGGGTTCATCAATACCGGAGATTCTGGAATCAAAGGCTTGACAAGCTGGAAGAACTATTGAAAAAGGACAATGAATCACCAAAAGAAAAATAATCATGAATGAATTTGGAAAATTAATTGATGCACAAACACTTCACTTTGAACGTATCTTATCCGGTACCAGAGACCAGGTATGGGAATACCTGGTTGACTATCAAAAAAGGTCATTGTGGTTTGCCGGAGGTCCGACTGATCTTGTTTCCGGTGGAAAAATGGAATTGATATTTAGAAATTCGCAATTCTCAAAGGATCCGGAGCCTACACCTGAAAAGTATAAGGAGTATGGAGATGGTTTCAGATCTTTTGCTACCATACTGGAATTCGAAAAACCCGAACTACTAGTCATTGAATGGGAGGAAGCAATTGTCAGATTCCAACTTGTAGAAGTTTCAGTTGGACAAACGAAGCTCACACTTACTCATGAAAACCTGAAAGACGACAAAAAGTATCGAGTTGGAACGTTTGCCGGATGGCATACACATTTAAACATTCTTGTAGACCGAATGAATGGGAATGAAGTGAGGGGATTTTGGAAAGTTCACATGAGACTAGAAGAAGAATATGAAAAACTATTGGATTAGGTGATCACATTACTTCCAGAATTGGCCAACCAGTCATTGAAATAATTGGACAGAAGTTTTACTTCACTTCGGATCATTTTTTCAGATGCATTGCCATATCCAATCACAAGACCTTTTCTCGATTTCTGTTTATTGATGTACAAGCTTGATAATGGTATCATGTGAAATCCTTTCGATTTAGCATAGTCAACAAAACCGACGTCATCCAGATCGTCATTAAAAACAGCTACAAAGTGAATACCCGTATTTGTTTTCATAACGTACATATGATTTGAAAAGAAATCTCTGAATTCGTGCACCATAGTATTGTTTCTACTG
The DNA here is from genome assembly GCA_965242805.1 of Cyclobacteriaceae bacterium. Classification (GTDB taxonomy): domain Bacteria; phylum Bacteroidota; class Bacteroidia; order Cytophagales; family Cyclobacteriaceae; genus JANQEU01. The sequence goes on from CBDETD010000002.1 coordinate 265,134, forward strand.
GCGTAAATCATTCTCATTTTTCTGATGTGTTGATCTAAATGCCCTTTTCTCATAAATTCTGCTAATATGGCCTGATCCAGAGTAGCTAAACCTTTATTTGTAAGCTTCTGATATTTAAACACAGTTGAACTTTTGGATGCGGGCAGCACGATAAAGCTGATCCTAAGACCAAGAAACAATATTTTACTCATGGTACCCAAATAAATGGTAGGTTGATTTTTGCTCAATCCATGTAATGCCCTCAGGGGGGCACCAGTAAATCGATAGACACTGTCATAATCATCCTCAATGATGTAGGCATCGTATTTTTTGGCAATTTCAATTAATTGAAGGCGTTTATCGATGCTTAAGCTGCCACCCAGGGGGTATTGGTGGCTTGGTGTAACATAGATGGCACTGGGTTTGTCCTTAACACCATTCACGGCAGGGGAGATAATACGATCTGACTGGAGGTCCAAAGGTTTTACCTGTAAACCCAATCCCATAAAAAGATCCCTGGCCGAACCATATGTCGGATCACCCATCCATATAACATCACCACGATCAAAGAGACTGAGTATAACCTTTGATAAGGAATCTGTTATTCCACTGGTTATTAAGATTTGGTCTGCCGTGACCGATAATCCGCGATATTTTCTGAGATGCTTTGATATTTCATTTCTTAATGGAGGGTATCCAAGACTATGATAGGAGTTGAATGTTGAAGCTGGAAGGTTTCGAACCACATTAGTAGTGATTCTGGACCACTTTTCAAATGGAAATTCATCTATATCAGGTACACCAGGATAAAACTTGCCAAAAGAAGTTACAGATTCTCCTTCATATGAAGTCTCCTCGTCAATCGCACTATCATTGGTGAGTATTTGAAGGATATGGTCCGGTAGATCGCGATTGACATATGTACCGGAACCTACCTGGTGGTTGAGGTATCCTTCTATTTGCAATTGGTCAAAAGCCTTGAGCACTGTAACCCTGGAAATGCCCAACTGTTCAGCCATTGTCCTTGTAGACATTAGTCGATCTCCCGGTTGTAAACGTCCATTTACAATGCCATCTCTGATCTCGTCGTACAATTTTCTCCAAATAGGGACCTTTTCTGAGTTAGAGATTTGAAAATCACCAGATGACGAGAGGAACTTGGATTTAGGCATAATAATGGTATTGTTAATATATCAATAATGGAATAATCAATAATACCAATATATCTCTATTTTGCAAAAAAGCAAACCCTTGATCACATCAATTATTGAGCAAATAGGAAATACCCCGTTACTGTTCTTAAAAAACATAAGCAGAAAACTCGACGGAAATATTGTAGCAAAACTGGAGCTCTTGAATCCAGGATGGTCTAAGAAGGACCGGGTGGCCCTGCATATCATGGAGGAAGCAGAGAAAAGGGGATTATTGCAGAAATGTCAGCATGTTATTGAGTTGACTAGTGGTAATCTGGGAACTGGATTGGCTATGGTTTGCAGGTCCAAGGGGTATCCTTTCACTGCAGTTATGTCAAAAGGTAACTCTAAGGAGCGAGCTGTGATGATGAGAGCTTTCGGCGCCAGGGTCATTTTGGTGGATCAGGCTCCGAATGGGATAGAGGGAAAAGTTTCAGGGGATGATCTCGAATTAGTAGAACAAAGGACCAGAGAACTGACGGAAGAACTGCAGGCTTTCAGAGTCGATCAATTTGTGAATGAATTCAATCCCGGATCCCACTACCTGGGGACTGCCAAAGAAATCTTACAGCAAAGTGATATGCCAATATATGGTTTTTGTGATTTTGTCGGTTCGGGAGGGACTTTTCAAGGGTGTGCCAGTGCCTTTAAAGCATACGATCCAAATATTCAGTGCCACATTATTGAACCTATAAATGCATCAGTATTGGGCGGGAAGATGTCAACAACAGGATCACACCTTATACAGGGGGGTGGCTATGCTATTAATGACCTTCCTGTCCTTGATAAGGACCTGCCTGATGGTTTCCTGCAGGTGACTGATGAAGAAGTGATTCATTGCATGAAAATGTTAGCCCTGGAGGAAGGAGTTTTCGCCGGACCTTCTTCCGGCGCCAATCTGGCAGGTGCCATTCAATTGTTGAACGGGCCGATGCAGGGAAAAACCATTGTCATCATTATCTGTGACAGTGGATTAAAATATGTGCAATCAGGTTTATGGACTTAATTCTAAAATACATATGGACGAACTACAAATAAAAATTGCCAGTCCTACAGATGCTGATGTTCTCGCTGCTACTATGAAAGAACTACGACCGCATTTGAATGTTGAAACATTCCAAACGGAGCTGAAAAATCAAATGGAAGAAGGCTATGAGTTGCTATATATAGAAGAAAATGAGGCAGTTATAGCTTTAATTGGATTTAGAACATTAAATCTCTTTTTCAGTGGCAAGACCCTATACATCGATGACCTGATAACATCGGAAGATCATCAGGGTAAAGGATTTGCCGGGAAATTGATGAATTGGATCATTGATTTTGCTAAAAAGAATGGCTACGATCATCTTTCACTGGATTCCGGTTTTACCAGGAAAAAAGCGCATCGACTTTACCTGAAACTGGGACTCGAAATAGAATCCTTGCACTTTGGTAGAAAAACATCCGAACTATGATTGAAAAAACTCAATAGATCGTTAATCAGTAGAATGAGTAAATGACAATTCCAGATCCATCAATCCTTCAACTTTTGTTGTTTATGTTCCTTTTTTACGGATCCCCCGGACCTGCTACGATCAGTCTGGGATCTTGTGGCATTTCAGGAGGTTCCAAAAAGGGTATACCCTATTTATTAGGGGTTCTATTTGGTCTGTTCGTAAACATCAGTTTGACTTCATTAGGGTTGGTCTCGCTCTTCCAGCTGTATCCATCCATTTTTGAAATACTAAAATTTTTGGGAATAGCCTATTTGCTGTATTTATCATGGAAAATCTACCATACAGAGATTAATCTGGATGGCAAAATACATTTACGACTCCTGGATGGAGTGTTGATAAATGTGATCAATCCTAAAGCATACCTGGGTTCTATTCTGGTTCTTGAACAGGTGGCAACACACATGGAAGTGGATGAAGTAAGTATGACAGCAATAACATTAGTTATGATGGTAGGGCTGGTTGTGGACGTTACATGGCTTTTGGCAGGCGCCAAGCTTACCGTTTTGCTTACAGCTGATCAACTGAGTATCGTGAATAAGGTCCTGGCCATTTTCCTTGCTATAATCGGTATATACGGATTGCTTGGAAATATTTAAAGTTTCTGAATAACTAATATGATTGAGCTTGACAAAAATGACCACCGATTTCTTAAGGGAGCCCTAGATAAAGTCCCTTTCAATAGTCTGTTCGCTCGATCTGTCATTGAGAATCATGTAACAGGTCAGATTTATGTTGACAATATCCATAGCCCCAAAAGCTGCTATATTCTGCACCCCTATGGTATGAGTTTACTTCTGGGCGTTCCAAGCAATGAAGATTTTAATAAAGCATTCTTTCTATATGTCCTCGATGAAGACCAAAAACGAAACAAAACGGAGTGGATGCAAGTGTACCCTAATCGATGGGTATCACAATTATCCCATTTATCTGATGGTGATTCAAAAAAACAAAGTATGTGTTCGAAAGACTTATGGGACAACAAGATTGAGATCCATACACGAGTAAACTTCCAATTTGACCACAAGAAGTTTAAAGAAAATGTACGAAATCCCAGGATTAATGATGTATTGGTAGACATTGTTAACGAATCAGTCTTCAAAAGCATGAAGGGCAGCGTGGTCCCCATGAATTTTTGGAATAATTACGAGGACTTCAATAAAATGGGGAAGGGATTTGGCATTTGTCAGGATGGGACACCAGTCTGCATTGCATTTACATCTTATGTTCACGGCAATCTATGGGAACTGGGGATCGAAACCAGTGAGAAGTATAGAGGTAGAGGTTATGCATTCAAGGCTTGTGCTACGCTTATAAAATACGTCTTGGATAGAGGCATGGAGCCCGTATGGTCATGTCGATTGGGTAATGTAGGCTCGTATAAACTTGCCATCAAGTTGGGATTTAGACCAATGAAGTATCTGCCCTATTATGAGTTGAAAGTCTAAAAGCATGAAAATGAACTGGATATACAACGACCTGAATCTATCTGTTACCGAGATGCGGATCACGGAAATTGGCTTTATGGTGGATTATTTTTTGGATTCAGAGGCGGAATTTCTAATAAGAATGGGAGTAGACAAGTCCAAGCTTCCCAAAAGAGGGGATTGGATTAATGAAATCGAATTGGAAATGAGAAAACCAGTCGAGGAAATGTCCATGTTCCATACGATTTGGTCTCTCAATGGATCACCTATTGGTCATTCGAAGTTGACAGGTATCGAATATGGAATTATGGCTAAGATGCACCTTCATATTTGGGATAAAAAAAATCGAAAAACCGGATTAGGACCTGAATTCCTCAGAAAGACCATTCCTCTCTACTTCGCAGCTTTCAACCTCAGCTATCTGGTCTGTGAACCATGTGCCTTAAATACTGCCCCAAATCGGGTAATGGAAAAGCTGGGATTTTCATTTGAAAGAACTTATGAGACAGTACCCGGGTGGATCACATTTTATCAACCTGTATGCAGGTATGTGATCAAGAAGGAAGAACTTGAATCAAACTTTGAACAATGAAATTATACAGGATCATAATTCCGGTTAACGATATTGACCTGGCTATACGATTTTATTCGGAAATAATCGGAACCGAAGGAACCAGAGTTTCGACAGGTCGTCATTACTTTAAAATAGGTGAAATGGTAGTGGCATGTTATGACCCTATTGCAGATGGAGATGAGCAGGGATCATGGCATTTCCATGAAAACCAATACCTCTACTTTGCAGTTTCGGATCTAACGAATTGCAGGGAAAAGGTCATCAAGTTTGGGATCAGTCATATTACTGAAATAAAGGACATGCCCTGGGGTGAAACTCTATTTTACACTCAAGACCCTTTCGGAACTCCAATTTGCTTTGTTGAGGAAAAGACAGTGTTTACGGGTTAATATTAGCCAGCAACATCTAGTTTACATTCAGCATGTGGCAAAGTGCCTTTGGCTGGAGAATATTTGAATATGACATTTGCTAATATCATTTGACCTTAGGATCCCGTATAGTATATGATCACTACCATTCCTAATATGAAAAACCTACTAATAATCGCCTTCATTATACTCGGTCCTGTGTGTCGGGCTCAGACTGAAATTCAATATAAGGTTTATAACACGGAATTTGGACGTTTTGATCTTTGGTTTCATGGAAAGCAAATCACCGGTTCATACAAGATAAACCCTAAGGATATCATTGGTTCCATTATTACCGAATTGGATGGCCTCATCGCTGAAGGTAGATGGAAAGACCCCGATGGTACAGGGGATATTGTTCTCATATTTGAAGAAGGCCTTGAGAAATTCAGAGCAGATTATCGATCCGACAAGGAGCCTGACAAATGGTACCGGGATCAATGGCATGGAATACGTCAAGGTGAAAAAGAGGAAACTAAAGCTCCCTGTACCGGTGGTTCATATGATTTGATAAAACCTTTCATTGGCACCTGGGAGGAGTTTGAACTGGAAGAGAATGACAATGAAGAGTTTATAGGCACATTAAAGGTTAAGTTGGCGGCGGGAGGATGTGCGCTGGTACAGCGATTCACAAGTCCGGATTCCAGTTTCACTTATTCTACACAGGGTCATGTAGATAAAGGCTCCGGCTTTTGGGAAGAGCAATATGTCTTCAGCACCGGAAGTACCGCAAACTATCAATGGATTGTCGATAAAGGAGATATTGTCCAGAGAAGAGTAGGAGGCAGTCGTCAGATCGATTACATCCACCAGTTAAGATTTACTGAATTAGACGAATCAGGTTACCTTGTTTTAGTAGAACAATCCACGGACGGCGGTAAGACCTGGGAATTGAAGGAAAGAACTAGGGTAAAGAGAAAGGAGTGAACTAAATAACCATTCTGAAACTCATTTAATCCGTACCTTAGGTGTCTCAAATGGCACCTAATTATGACGACCCGTAATAACCTCCTCCTTTTTGTCACCGTCCTATTAGTTTCCATATTATTTAGTTGTGGTCCAAAGTGGTCAGAAACTGAGATTGGCGGTGTAAATTATATTGAAAACCAGGGAGGTGAGCGACTTGGTTATTCCCCTGAATCCGGAGTCAGTATTTTGACAGTCGACCGATTCGGATTCAAGGACTTAAATCGAAACGGGACTCTTGACACGTATGAAGATTGGAGGATCCCGGTAGATGAGCGTGCTCAGGACCTGGCTTCCAAGATGTCACTTGAACAAATAGCAGGGCTGATGCTCTATAGTAGTCATCAATTCATTCCTGGGAATAGGAGTAGTTTTTTTGGTGAAGCTAAATATGGAGGAAAACCTTACAGTGAAAGTGGTGCCAGTCCCAGTGATCTATCGGATGATCAAAAAAGCTTTTTACAAAATGATAACCTCCGTCACGTTTTGATTGTGCGTGTGGAATCTCCCATGATTGCAGCGCAATGGAATAACAACGCTCAGGCAATGGTGGAGAGCATTGGTATGGGTATTCCCATTAACACAAGTTCCGATCCAAGGCATGGAAGTGACTCATATGCCGAGTTCAATGCCGGAGCAGGTGGGGAGATCTCGATGTGGCCGGGGACTTTGGGTTTAACCGCTTCTTTCGATCCCGAATTAATGAAAAAGTTTGGAGAGGTGGGATCTAAAGAATACCGTGCGCTGGGAATTGGTACAGCATTATCACCGCAAATCGATTTGGCTACAGAACCTCGTTGGAGCCGGTTTGACGGAACAATGGGTGAAGATCCTGATCTGGCTGCAGACATGGCAAAAGCCTATGTGGAAGGTTTTCAAAATACTTATGGAGCAGGATGGGGGAGAGAAAGTGTAAATACAATGGTAAAGCACTGGCCCGGAGGTGGACCGGAAGAAGGAGGCCGGGACGGGCACTTTGGTTATGGGGCCTATGCGGTGTATCCTGGTGATAATTTTGAGGATCACCTCAAGCCATTTCTAAATGGTGCTTTTGACCTTGAAGGTTCCATTAAGATGGCTTCTGCAGTCATGCCTTACTATACAATATCCACTGGGCAGGACACCAAGAATAATGAGCTAGTTGCAAATGGGTACAACGAATTTCTATTGACCGATTTACTTAGAAATAAGTACGGGTATGACGGTGTGATCTGCTCAGATTGGAACATCACTAAACCTGTTAGATCTGTCCATGAGTTCCAGGGAAAGCCCTGGGGAGTGGAGCATCTTAACGAAGCTGAGAGACATTATAAGGCCATAAAAGCTGGTATCGATCAGTTTGGAGGGAATAACGATATGGGGCCAGTTTTGGAAGCTTTTGAAATGGGAGTGAAGGAAATGGGAGCAGAAGATATGCGTATGCGATTTGAAGAATCGGCAGTGAGATTGTTGAGAAACATTTTCAATGCAGGACTATTCGAAAATCCCTATTTGGATGTTGAAGAGACAGGACAGATCGTAGGCAATCCAGAATTTATGAGAACAGGATATGAAGCTCAGCTTAAGTCGATTGTGATGCTGAAAAATACTAATAAGACATTGCCGATGGATGAGCAAAAGAATGTGTATATACCTCAACGATACATTGCTGCCAGTACCAACTGGTTTGGACGCACTACACCGGAAAGAAATGAGATCCCGTTCAATTTGGAGGTTGTTAAGAAGTATTACAATGTAGTCGATAATCCTGAAGATGCAGATTTTGCATTAGTGGGTATTGAAAGTCCCAAAAGTGGAGTAGGCTATGAAGTCAAAGACCGTGAAAGTGGTGGCAATGGATATATTCCAATCAGTCTGCAGTATAAACCTTACACGGCCAAGACAGCGAGAGAAGAGAGTTTAGCCGGAGGTAGCCCATTCGAAGATTTTACCAATCGAAGTTATAAAGGCAAAAGTGTGGAGACCAACAACATTCACGACATGCAGCTGGTACTCGATACGAAGGCTCATATGGGTGATAAACCTGTGATAGTAGTGGTGAGAGTAAGCAATCCCATGGTCTTCTCAGAAATTGAACCCAGCTCTTCATCCATATTACTAAACATGGGGGTTCAGGATCAGGCATTGATGGACATTATCTCCGGAAAGGTTGAACCTTCCGCTTTGCTTCCATTCCAGATGCCCGTGGATATGTTGACTGTAGAAACACAGATGGAAGATGTACCACGAGATATGCAGCCCTATGTTGATGCAGATGGAAATTCTTACGACTTTGCTTTCGGTCTGAATTGGGGAGGTTTGATCAGTGATGAGCGGGTAGAGAAGTATAGGTAAGATACCAATTCTCATAACAAGGACTGATCCGCTTTCCAACTACCCATTTCAATCAAGCGTGGAACAGAAGATTTCTTGAATTGTAACATAACATATTCGTATTCCGTGAGTTTTGAATTAGTTTAGAACGTTCTGGCTATAGACAAAACATGTATCGGAATATATTAGTCCTGATCATCTGTATACTTTCAGCTCAAACCATCCTATTTGGACAAGAGCCTATAATTCTTGATAAGGCAAGTCATCGAATATCTATCCCTGAAAATTCTGTCTGGAAAGCTGATAAAGAAGGATTGTGGTTCTATGAAGGTTTAGCTTCATTCATCGATGAAGGCTCTTTCAACGAATATGCAAGAAATGCCTTTGTGTACAGGGACTTCTCGGGACCCGCAATCCTTAAATTTGATATCAATACAGAATCACTGGATGACAAGCTGTTTGTCCTGGAATTGAGAAATACTGAAATTGACAGGGCACAACTTTTAATAGTAGAAGGAGACAGTGCAATATGGGAAAGCAGGGTAATTGGCGACGTTTTTCCATTTGAGGATAGGTATTTTCAATATCGTACGCTTGCCATACCCATTGAATTAGAATCCCACAAGTCCTACACACTGATCTTAGGACTCGAGAAACAAAATCGGATCATTTCAAGTCTGATTGAGCTGTACACGGAAGGCGCATGGGAGCAACGCAAATCAAACCTGCATTTGGTCTATGGTCTGTTTTTTGGATTATTCCTTACCGTTTTGATCATAGCCTTTTCCCTTTATTCGCTAATAAGGCGAAAGCTATATCTGTATTACGGTATCTATGTGATTTGCATGATGCTATTACTGGGGTGTTTTCACGGGTTCAATTACCAATACATCTTTCCAAACAGTCCTGGTTTACAACAGTACTTTATGTTGATGGTCCAGTACTTGTCGTTGATTTTTGGAAATCTCTATGCTTTCCAATTCTTGGGTTATGACCGACACCCCAGGTTGATCCGGAAGATCCGTTCGATATTGATCGGGCTGTACATATTTGGTTTGCTGAATACCCTAATTCATGTCGATCTGCATTACTCACTGGAAAAGGTTTTCAATCTTATTTTCATCACCGTTGAGATCTTTAATACCCTGATCCTTGCGGGACTATCTGTTTGGTACATTATTAAATACAAGTCAGGGGCAGCCATAGCTTTTCTTGTCTCCTTCATTTTCGTAGGAATGGCTGTATTCTATACCAACCTCTCCTTTGTAATGGATACAATGAATTACATACCGATCGGGCACTCATTGTTGTTAGCCCTTGCTATAGAGATGATCATTCTTACACTGTTCATGATCGTGCAATTCAAGCAGCTGGAGAATGAGAAGATCATCGTTGAGAACAGGTTGGCAACGGAGAGGATCAACAATCAAAATGCATTTATAAATGGTCAGGAAATAGAGAAAAAGAATATTGCCATACAATTACATGACGAAATTGGCTCTTCACTGTTAGCCTTGAAACATCAATTGGAAGCTATCCCCAAAACTGATAAGATCAGTGAACAAATCACTCAAATTTCAAGGGAGGTGCGGAATATGAGTCATGGATTACTACCCACCGCATTGGAGGAGCTTGGTCTGACTGCCGCGGTAAAAGAGTTGATCTCATCAAATGGGGAAATCAACTTCCATTTCCATGAGGTAACTCCCAGTGGAGAGATGAGCACGGGAACTTCTACTCAACTATACAGGATCATTCAGGAGCTTGTAAAAAACTCGTATCAACATGCTGATGCCCAAAACGTCTACCTACAGTTTTTAACCGAGGACGAGAATTTCGAGGTGTCCTATGAGGACGATGGAAAGGGGTTTGATCTGAATAATTATGTAAGGGGCATTGGAATGAAAAGCATGCAGGAACGTGCGAAAATGATTGATGCAGATCTGTCATTCGAGTCAACCCCAGGGAATGGAATGACCGCCATGATCAAAGTGAAATTATGAATATCGTGGTTTTGGGGATAGGTCGTACCATGAAAAGTACCTATCTATGAGCCACTTTTAGATAGTTCGATGAAAATATTGCTTGTTGACAACCATGATCTTATTCTTGATGGACTTTCAAGGTTATTGAAGTCAAACAATGTAGCAAGCAACGTTCCTAAAGCGCACGGTGGCGAGAAGGCCATCCAACTAATCCCTGAGGTCAATCCTGACCTGATCATCAGTGACTACCGAATGCCGGGAATGAACGGTTTGGAAATGCTTGTCAAATTAAGAGATCTGCATATACGCATACCGGTCCTGTTTATTTCCATGATCAATGAACCTACAGTCATTAGCAATCTCTTAAATACAGGTGCTTCTGGTTTTATTAACAAGGAGAGTACCACTGAGGAAATGGTTTACGGTGTACGGGAGGTACTTTCCGGAAATCAATATGTGTGCAGGTTTACCCAGTCACTGCTTAAGAGGACCAATATTTCAGAAGAGCCGGTTTTCCTTACCAAACGCGAGATTGAAGTCCTGAAGTTGATTGTAGATGAAAAGAAGAATCAACAGATAGCCAATGAGCTTCATATCAATGTTTCCACCGTTGAATCTCACAAGAAGAATCTCATCAAAAAGCTAAATGTGAAGACCAGCCTGGGTCTTGTAAAATACGCATTGGAGCATCAAATTTTTGAATGACATCTGAATATCCCTGAATTGGGGATAAAATATCCTTTGCAAGCGATCTAGTTTTATCTCGAAGGTTTAATACGCCTCATTATTTGCCAATTATTAATTGATTATAGACCAAATGAAAAAACTAGCTTGTATCTCTTTTATGATGTGCTGTGCTTTCTATTTGACAGCACAGAATTCTTCGAAAATCCCTTTCCAGGGAAACTTGACAGAAAATGGTACTCCAGTTGACGGAGAAAGAAGTTTCGTCTTTTCGATAGACGATATCTCATGGACCGAAACACATGATGCTATCACCATAACAAAGGGCTTTTATGCCGTGGTTTTGGGAAGCATAACACCTTTACCGGAGACCCTTTTTGATGATGTGGAATCCAGGTCCCTAACTATCTCAGTAGCTGGCGAAAGTTTGGGATCACTGACCATTTACGCTCCCTTCACTACAGCCGCACTGAATGCTGACTCCTTGGTTGTGGAAAGTGTCACAGCTTCCAATAGTATTCGTGTGAGCAACCGATTGTTGTACGATACATCCAGCGGAGACCTCAAACTATTCAATGAGGATGGAGCGGAGAAAGTAGACCTCAATGTCTTTGAAGATAATGACGCTGGGAGCTTGGTCATGTATGGAAATGATGATTTGAGAACGGTCATACTGGGCTCATCCGGTGCAAGAAACGGAAATACAGGATTTCTGGGTTTGTATGATGAGCTGGGAAATCAGAAAGCGTCCCTCAGAGTAGATGAGCTGGATGGAAGCATCACGGGTGGTGTCCTCTCTATTCGAAGCAACGCCCCAAGAAGTACCGGAGGATTTGCGGAGACCATAAAACTTAGTAATGTAAATGACGCAGGAGTGCTTGCATTGAGAGATGTAGAAAGCACACAGAATATCACATTATATGGTGAAAACGGTAACGCCGATTTTGCCGGTGATGTCACGATCAGTGGAAATCTGCAAGTGACCGGAGCTTCCGATATATCTCTCCCTGATAGTATTGGGAAGCTGAATGAAATAGACACAGGAACTGTCGTCGGATTTACCTCAACACTAGAAGGAGTAGGAGCTGTAGTGAACAGAGGTCTTTACGGTCTGGCGAAAACAGAAGGTTATAACGTAGGGGTACAAGGCACCTCTAACTCCACCTCTTCCAATACTCAAAGAAATACTGGCGTGTATGGCTTGGCTTCAGGAGATGGAGACGGAGATCACCGGGGTGTATTGGGCTATGCTGTGGGGGCAGGAAAGTATAACAAGGGCTTATATGGAATTGCGGAAGGTGCAGGCAATGGAGATACCGGGCAAGGTTTTGGTGAAGGCTCCATCAACTTTGGGGTCGAAGGTAATGCAGGTGGAAACGCCTGGAACAATACCGGTCTGGAGGGTTCAAATTTCGGAACTGAAGGCGTATGGAATTTTGGAGTTCATGGAATATCCAGTGCCGGATCCGTAGAAACTGCAGAGAACCATGGAGTAGCAGGAAGAGCTTACGGACCTGGTATTAATTACGGCGTCTACGGTGAAGCTAACTCAGGAGCAGAAAACTGGGCTGGATTCTTTAATGGTGATGTGAAAGTCACAGGAAACCTTACAGTAGATGGTGGATCGATAGTTGGGTTGCCTGATTCAGTTGGCAAGACTACAGATGTCACCACAGGAACCGTAATTGGTTTCACCTCTACCATAGACGGAGATGGAGCTGATGTGAACAGAGGTCTATACGGATATGCCAATACAAACCGATATAATGTTGGTGTTCAAGGTTCCTCCAATTCAGCATCTACGAACACAGAAAGAAATACTGGCGTATACGGACTTGCCTCCGGAGATGGAACAGGAGATCATCGAGGTGTATTGGGTTATGCAGTGGGGGCAGGAAAATACAACAAGGGTTTATACGGAATCGCGGAAGGTGCAGGTAACGGAGATACGGGGAAAGGTTATGGTGAAGGCTCCATCAACTTTGGTATTGAGGGCAATGCAGGTGGAAATGCATGGAACAATACCGGTCTGGAAGGTTCCAATTTCGGAACTGAAGGCGTATGGAATTTTGGAGTTCATGGAATATCCAGTGCAGGAACCGCTACTACAGCGGAAAACCATGGAGTAGCAGGAAGAGCTTATGGACCGGGTATTAATTACGGTGTCTTTGGTGAAGCTAATTCCGGAGTAGAAAACTGGGCGGGGTACTTCATCGGAGACGTACAGACTATAGGTACACTAAATGTAGATGGCAACATAGTTGCCACAGGTGATATCAGCGGAACCACCATAACCCCTTCGGACAGACGACTAAAGACCAATATCAAACCCATTAATGGCGCGATGAAACTAGTTAAGAGTTTAAATGGTGTCACTTTCAACTGGAACGAGAATGCTCCTGGTACGAGGAACGGGATCTCAGACGTTGGGGTAATTGCCCAGGAGGTTGAGGCTGTTTTACCAGAGTTGGTTAAAGAAACACCTGATGGCTACAAAGCAGTCAATTACGCTCAGCTTACTGCTGTTCTGATCGAGGCTGTCAAGGAGATGGATCAAAAGATCAAACATCTGGAAAAAGAAAATGCTTCACTCCAGGCGCAACTGGGAGAAGAAATGGAAAAACTAAGAAATCAACTGGACTCATTTCAATCCCTGATGAAGAAAGAACAAAAAGTCAGTGTTGGAAGCACATCTAAATAGTACGGATATGGATAGCAAAATAAAACTTCTGTTACTGTCGCTGGTAGTAAGCTTTTTGTTGATCTCATCATTGAAAGCACAGAACTATGAAACTACGGGCGTTGTCGCGTTGGGTAGTGGCATATTGGAGGGAGAAACCTACAAATCGGTGATAATCCTGGGGGATCCTTCTGCATCCGATGATATGCTGGAGGGAGAAAACATCTCCGCAAATTCAGGATTCATCTTCGTTGAAGAGGAACCCCTGACCGTATTGGGAGTGAGATACCCCATTGTCAATTTATCGGTATTCCCCAATCCAACGAGTGAGTACCTGACCATTGGAGTTGGTGGAGTTGAAAGCAGGGAGTATCTGATCAAAGTACTTTCTCTGGATGGAAAGGTCCACATAAGTAAAAAATTACTGAAGGATGATCTCCAGGGCTACGTCCTGGATGTATCTACTCTTATGAAATCAGTTTACATATTAAGCATTACCTCAGACCAGGGATTGACTAAACACCTCCGGTTTGTGAAACAATAGCCGGGCCCCAACCAGTAATCCACAACCCTCTTTCATAAAACCGTCACAAGGTTCTCTTGTTGACGGTTTTTTTTGGCATTCACTCATTCTTCAATACCTCAGCAGGATTGGTTCGAACGGTTTTCAAGGTCACAAATCCTGAACTTAATACGACAATCAATAACATCGCCAGGGCTGATATTATGAATATACCAGGTGCCAAAATGATACGATAGGCAAAGTCCTGAAGCCACCATTCACTTAGGATATAAGCTCCAGGTAGTCCGATGAGTAATGCAAAAAGAAGCAGATAGACGAATGCCTTCGTGAGCTGTTTCAGTAGCTCCAAAAGACTTCCTCCCAGTACCTTTCTGACGGCGATCTCTTTGGAACGCTTTTGAGCATTGTAAGTAGCTACACCGAATATCCCCGAGACGGTAAGTAGAATGGTCACCAGGCAAAATACCCAAACAATGGCTTGAAGCCGGGTCTCCTTCATGTACAGCACCCCAAATCGGTCATCCAGGAATTCTGTTTCCAAGGGAGGGAGATCAGGGTATACCTTTCGGCTTGCCGATTCAATAGCACTTAGCACATCGGTTGTAGATGCAGCCTCAAATTTGATGGACGCGTAACCAAAAAGGGCAATGGGTAGATTGCTTATGGTCAGTGGTTCCACTTCATTGTGGAGTGTCTGGAATTTAAAATCCTCAACCAATCCTATTACCGTCCCTGTATCACCTGCAATGGAGATGCGCTTGTTAACGGGATTTCTTTCACCGAAGAACTCCCTCGCCGCTCTCCGATTCAGGATAAACTCGTTCTCTTCATCGCGTTGAAGATTACCATTGAAGTGCTTCCCCAGTACCAGGTCGATATCATAGGTATCAATGAAGGTCTCATCCGCAAAAAGCAATCGGGAGGACTTTGCTTCATCATCGGAGCCGATCTCCTTTACACCTTCCATCATGACCCGGTACCCGGGCACTGATGAGGAAGTAGATATTGATTTGATATAGGGTAGTTGTAACAGCTCATTCTCAAATGCCAGGAAATCATCGGTAATGGAACGATTCAGTTTGACAGTCAGAATTTGATCCTTTTCAAAACCAAGATCCTCGTTTTGTATGAATCGTAATTGATCATACACCACCATGGACCCAATAACCAGAATGATGGAAATGCTAAACTGTGCTACCATCAGTATCTTTCTCGTCAATCCAACCTTGCGCATGGGTACCGAAAACGAACCCGGCTTAATTATTTCCGCGGGTTGAAACCTGCTTAAGACGAGGGCAGGGTATAGGCCTCCAGCTACTTGCAGAAGGAAAATAACAAGGACCAGTGGAATTAGAATATCCGGCTGTCGGAATACATTGGTCGGGAGGGCAAGTCCTGAGAACTGTTGGAACACAGGGGTGATGATAGCCAGGAGAAGAACCCCCAGGGTACCGGCAATGACCAGTAGGATGAGATTTTCACTGAGGAATTGTATCACAAGTTGTTGCTTCGATGCACCCACTGTTTTTCGTATACCCACCTCACGAGCTCTGTCCAGTCCTTTGATGATGGACAAATTCACAAAATTGATACTGGAGATGATCAGGACAAAAAGACCAATGGAAAAGAGAATGTAGATATAGATGATATTCCCATTATCGGCGTATTCCTTTTCATGGTTGGTATATAAATGGATTTTGGTCACAGGAGTCATGATGGTCTCTATTTCAGGGTTCATATCTTCCGTAATATTTCGGAGAGCCATGAATTCATCCACCACCATTTTCTTAAGATTGTCGACACCGGCATTTTCCTCCAACTCGACATAAGTGTAAACCCAAAAATTTCGCCACCTTGTAAGAAAATCCGGGTCAAAGTCATAAGGAGAACAGATGTAATCGAACTGAAGGTGGGATTGTTCAGGAACATCTTCCATAACGCCGGTCACAACCCTGGGCGTGATGTTACCATCCCGGTCCATGTCTGCCGATAGTTCAAGCCATTTGCCAATTGGATTTTCAGATCCAAAGTATTTCCTGGCCAGGGATTCCGTTAAAACAATGGACAGGGGATCGATGAGGGCCGTTGCAGGATTTCCCTGTTTCATGCGGTAGGAAAACATACTGAAAACAGCACTGTCCGCATAAAATCCATCCTTTTCATAAAACTGCTTGTCGCCATAACGCACCCTTGTATTACGGATGGGCATGAATCGTGTCATTCGGACCACTTCAGGTACGTTTTCAAGCACATAAGCACCCATTCCCATAGAGGTTGCGCCCCATGCTTTGTCGCTAAATGACATTCCTACCCGGAAGAGACGATCTTTCTTCTCATGGAACTGGTCATAACTCAATTCATAACGAGCATAGGCATACGCCAGCAGGAATATTCCCACCCCCAATGTGAGATTTCCCAGACGGATAAACGATGATAATTTACTGCGATTGAGATGTCGAAACGTAATTTTAAATATCGACTTCATTGATAGATAATTAGGACTTTGCATGAGTTTTTGAAAAGGTTTTAGTCTGAATAAACTGATGTATTGAAAAACCGCCAATGCGTATTGAAGATCGGCCATTCGCTTACCCCGGGTACGGACCTTTTTAGCGTACCATTCGTGAAGATCACCCTGCACTTCATCGAGGTAGTCATCCGCACAATACCACTCTAGAAACCGATCAATCCAATCAGGAGGTGTTATCACTTTATTTATGTCTTATTTGTAAGAGTAATGTTCATAAAAAAGATTCAGCTACTGAAATCAAAGCTCAGGTTAGGCATGATCTCCCACATTTTAGCTCTTAATTCCTTAGCGTCGTTAAGAGCCTTAAATCCCGTGGCCGTGATCCGGTACAATCGTCTTCTTCGGCCTCCACGTTCATGGGTGGTGCCGCCCATATAGGACTGCAGAAAGCCCTTTTTCTCTAATCTGACCAACACGGTATGTATGGCACTCATGGAAGGTTTGCGACCGGTATTCTTTGTTATTCCTTCCACGATGGGTACGGTATAAGCCTTACCATCCAGTATGGCCGCATTCAGCAGTACCAGCTCTTCAAATTCACCTAGATGTGTTCCACGCATTTGATTAGTGTCATAAATGTAAGACTAATATAGTGAAAATTCTGTTTAACCTTTCTTTTGTCTTGATGCAAAAGAATCAAAAAATCATGCTTGCCTGCGGTAGGCAGGGCTGTGAGAAAAAAGCCAATTTTTTGATGCGATACTCCAATCGCTATAAACCTGCCTGCCGGCAGACATGCTCATCCGCCTCCGTATGAAACTTCGTCGGACTCAGACAGTATAGCGATTCAGAGTACAGCATACATCAAAAAATCTTTACGCTTTTATCTCAAGGCCAGGCTTAAAGTGGTCCTTGCAATGCTAAAAGTTATCGCAAGTGGAACGTTTCAGACGGGATTTTTCAATTTAATGGAAGTACCATTGTAATGGTGTGCAAAGGCATACAACCTTTACACTTGAGGTTGAATTGAGCCAGCTATGGATCACTTTCTTCTTCCTATCCTCATCTTTCCAAACATGCATTAGATTTACAACTGGTGCTATGGAAATTGACTATTCACTCAGTATGAGGTGGTGGGTATCTATTGCTATGATTTTTTTATTGCAATGGACCACTGTTGGACAGGTGACTATTGTCATAGAGTCCTTACCCGAGGCCACACCTCCTGAAGACACCATCTTCATATCTGGCACATTCAATGATTGGGCAGTAAATGATCCGGCTTTCATGATGTCAAAAAGGCCCAATGGGCAGCTGTTCATTTCATTACAGGTGTTCGATACATCCCAGGAATTTAAGTTTACACGAGGCAGTTGGATGAAGGTGGAAACAGATAATAAAAATGAATATTTACCCAACCGTGTCCTTCAGGATAGCCAACGACTACTAACCATAAGCATTGCCAACTGGCAGGACCTGGGTGGTGCCAGGCGTATTCCCCGGATCATTTTCTACTACTTTGCGATCGCCTTCCAATGTGCCGTATTGCTACTGTTAGTACGTAGATTGAAAAAGACGGATGTACATAAGGTTCGTGTAATCCATAAACTCAACCTGCTCTTGCTGTTGTATTTCGTTGGAGTCGTCTTGTATTTTCAGGTTAATCTCATCTACCAGACCTATATAACCTTACTGGCCCAGACATTACTGTTTTTTTGGCCTCCCATATTCTATGAACTACTGAAGGTATTTTCCGATTTGGAAGAACGGCATGCACTACGTCCGATCCACTATCTGCCTGTGATCCTGGTGGCGGCAGTATCCATATTAAGGTTGTTCAATGTAGATATGTTGGCCTTCCTGACACTGCCGTGGAAAGGCCATCTAAGCTGGGAGATCTATCTCTACAAACTGACGGGCTCCCTGGTTTTAATGATCTACCTGATCATCGGTTGGACCAAATGCTCCGTTCGATTGCGTTCAACCAACCGGCCGGAAGTTTCATTCCTATGGCTGGTGATACTGGTCAATTTACTTATCGCAGTGGTCATATTGCTGGAGATAGCACTGACTGCAACAGGATCCATGATCACCCTGAACGTAGATCACACCCTGGTACTAATGGCACTTTCTTTGATCGTTTTGCTGGAGACGTATTACGTTTGGAAGCATCCTGAGATGCTCCGGGAAATGACCATCAGTGCACCGGTTGAAGGACTTGAAGAAGTCGCACATCAGATTTCAACAATCATGGCCACGGACAAGGTATACCGCAATCCCGAACTATCTGTGGCTGAGCTATCCAAACTCCTGGGGGTACAAAAGCACATCATTAGTAGGGCCTTGAACGATCATTTTCACAAGAACTTTCGTGATTATGTAAATGAGTACCGAATTAAGGAATTCATTGACCTGGCCAAATCAGGGAAACTCGAACAATTCACCTACCTGGCATTGGCCCATGAGGTAGGATTCAACTCCAAGTCCACCTTCAACCTTGCCTTTAAGAAATACACGAGTGAAACGCCACGTGATTTCTTTAAATCACAGGTATTCAAATAGTTATCTTCCACAAATGAATGATCTTTATTAAGTTGTGTTCAAAGCAAATTTGGCTGATTTTGCAAAATAGGACGATTTTGAATGGGGTCCATTTCATTTTTGAAACAGACATTTCAAGAACCTCAAAAATCGAATGCTATGATGAAGAAAATTACTCTGCTTTTTACTCTGATCTTACTTACCTGTACCATGTCAAAAGGTCAGGACGATGTGATGATGCAGGCATTTTACTGGGATGTCCCAGTGGATGCCAGTAATCTTAATGGCACCTGGTGGGATAACCTAAATGGCAAAGCTACCACGTTGGGGGATGCAGGCATTACCGGTGTTTGGATCCCGTCGCCAGCCAAAGGCAATTTTGGGATTTACGACATGGGATACGGGATCTTTGATCTCTACGATCTAGGCAACTACAACCAGAAAGGAACGGTCGAAACGCGCTTTGGATCCAGGGCAGAACTCGAAAGTATGATCAGCTCCCTGCATACCAATGGCATAGAAGTTTATGCGGACATTGTGCTTAATCACCTCTACACCGGTGATTCTGAGGATGAGATAAATCCTGCTGTTAAGGATTATGTTTTCGATGAGGCTTTTCGCAATGGTCAACAGTATGCACCTTATCCAACCAATGAGATCACATGGGTGATCAGCAATGCTGCCGCTGGTGACTACTATATCCAGATTCACGGGTATCACCTCAACAGCACGACCAAAACCGATCGGGGTTACGATCTTCAAATTGATTTTACGGGTTCAGGATTCAATTCAAACTACTCCTGGGAGTCTGAACCCAATAATGGAGGTGGAAACTACAATGCCTTTACCACCTCAGGCAATACGGTAAGGGGACATATTGAGGTAGGAGATGTGGATGAATATCAGGTATCGGTAAGTACCACCACCGATATTGTCATCAAGCTAACGGCCAGAATGGAAAACTTCAATCCATGGGAATGGGCATGGGCGGATCAGACCAATGGGTACTATCCAAAGGCCATATGGTACAACGGCAGCAACATTGCCACTACTACACAACTGGAAGCCCATACCAATACAGGCGTCAACTACGTAACCCATACCGGAACAGGAGAAGCCAATTTTGGATGGACCTATGCTGATTTTCATCCTGTAGATGCCAATGACTGGCTCGGGTATCCCGGCACAGATGAGATCATCACCAACACCAAGTTTTTTGGAAATGACCTGAATACATTTAGCACCACAGTAAAACAGAGTTACCAGGATTGGGGTGCCTGGCTGGTAAATGAGCTGGATTTTGATGGATTCAGAATGGACTTCGTACGTGGCTTCCAGGAAGACTACATTGCGGACTGGGTCTCAAATCTTCCCTTGAAAAATGGAGCCCAGCGATTCATTGTAGGTGAATACTGGGGCCCCGATTACCGCATCAAAAACTGGGTCAATAATGTAGCTGCACAGGGAGCTGACGTAGATGGTTTTGACTTCCCATTGAAGTTTGCCCTGACCGACATGTGTAATGGTAATGGTTCAACTTATGACATGAGGTGGCTCAACCATGCGGGAATGGTTAGAAATGACGCCGGCAATGGACTACCTGCCACCTCCGTAGTCACCTGGCTTGAGAATCATGACACTGGCAAAGAACATGACAAGTGGATCACCAAAGACTGGAAGATGGGATATACTTATATCCTGACGCACGAAGGTCGACCCACCGTATTTTACAATCATTTCTTTGGTGATACATTGAAAGACAGTCATGATCAAAACCTGTATGTGGTTCCGGCATCGGATCTGGATGATGATATCAGAAAACTGATATTCGCCAGGAATACCTACCTGGGCGGAAGCCTGGAAGTACTGAGCGATGTGGGGAATCCTTATCCTGCCGGAGATGCTGCCGATGTTTACGTGGCGCGCAGGGCCGGTAATGGTACCAAGAGCGGTGCGATCGTTGTGATCAATGATCATCCTTCTCAAACCAAGGGTCTATGGGTGGATTCCTCTCCTGCAGGTTGGGGGAGCTGGAGCAACAGTGTCCTGACCAATGCCTTCAATGCTTCGCAAACTTCTCAAGTGTATGGTGATGGCAGGGTATGGGTGGAAGCCCCTCCACGAGGTTATGCGATTTATGTGCTGCAGAACGAATACGTGGCGTACAGTGCCCCGGGCGCAAGATTAGACAATGGGGAAGGTTTATCTCTTGAATATACAGAGAACGAAATCCCTTCCTTTCAACTGTCTGATCTCTATCCGAGCCCATCAGTTGACGGCTGGATCAGTCTGGATGTGAATCTACCAAAAGAGGGACTGCTAAATGTTCAGGTCATAGACCTGATGGGAAAAGTACAATCGCAAATTCAGGAAACAAGATCTCAGGGAAGTCATAGCATTGAGCTGGACTTGAGACATTTGACACCCGGGATGTACATATACAGATATAAGTTCCTGGATTACTCCGGTAGTGGAAAACTGATTATAGGAGATTGATAAATGATGTTTAAAGAAATTATGATCAACTAACCTTCATACCTCAGACTCACAAATTAGTCCATTTACAATTTGTTGATCAGAACCCGGGAAAGTCCCGGGTTTTTTCTTATTCCTTTAGTTGTAATCCAAACCTACAAGGAATCATGGATGAAATGATTGCTTGTGGTTAACACCAGCTACAAGCCAAGAGGATTCCTTTTTCGATCCGATAAGATCAGACCCTCATTACTCAGATGTAATTGCTGGTATAGGATATCCTGATAAGTATTGAGTCCTGAATGGTAATTGGGGAGAGAAGACTTAACAACGTTCTGAACTTTGATCTCAAAATCTTCATAAATGAGTCGCAGATAGTCTGATTTGCTATTAGATGCCCGGGAAAGTCCTGCATTTTCGGTATCCGAAACATGCGCTTCAAGAATATCATCGAGGACATCCATAACAACTGGATTCATTAACTTTCTTCCTGTAAAATCACCAATAGTTTGAACCTAAATACCAAAGCTACCAAGCAGCAAACATACGACGCCATTGTGGTCGGAACGGGGATAAGTGGAGGATGGGCTGCGAAGGAACTTTCCGAGAAGGGACTTAAAACCCTTGTGTTGGAGAGAGGAAGAATGGTGCGTCATGTTGAGGACTATCCTACCATGAACATGCATCCCTGGCAACTACCATACGGGGATCGCCTTACACCCAAGGAGAAGAAAGAAGTTTATCCGGTACAAAGCCGAACCTCCTACGCTGTCAATCAATCTACTAAGCACTTCTTTGTTAAGGACAATGAACATCCCTATATCCAGGAAAAACCCTTTCTGTGGACGAGGGGCTACCAGGTAGGGGGCCGCTCCCTGATCTGGGGGCGATGGGCCTACCGACGTGGAGATCTGGAGTTTGAATCCAACGCCCGCGATGGTGTTGGATTGGATTGGCCCATCCGATATGCGGACATCGAGCCGTGGTATGATTATGTCGAATCCTTTATTGGAGTTAGTGGTGCAATGGATGGTTTATCGCAGGTACCCGACGGGAAATTTCTTCCCCCATGGCCAATGAATTGCTTGGAGAAGCACGTTGAATCCAAAATTGCACAACATTATTCGGACCGTAAACTAACAATTGGCCGTACCGCCAATATAACAGCACCTCATGGTGGAAGAGGAAAATGTATGGCGCGCGATATGTGTCGGCGTGGATGTCCTTATGGTGCCTATTTCAGCAGTAATTCGTCCACTCTTCCTTCGGCTGAAAGGACCGGGAATATGACCTTACGGCCCAATTCCATCGTTCATACCATCCTCTATGACAAAGACACCAGGAAAGCCTCCGGTGTTCGCATCATTGATGCTATCACTGGGGAGTCGGTAGAGTACTATGCCCGAATCATTTTCCTGTGTGCTTCGACATTGGGAAGTACCAGTATTTTGCTCAATTCAGTGAGGGAAAGTTTTCCTGATGGCCTGGTGAACACAAGCGGGGAACTGGGTCACAATCTAATGGACAATCATTTCGAGATCGGAGCCAGTGGTACCTATGATGGGTTTGAGGACCAGTACTACAAAGGCAGGCGACCAGTTGATGTGTTGGTGCCAAGATTTCAAAACCTTGATCAAAATACAAAAAGAAAGGACTATTTGCGAGGATTCAGCACCTATGGATGGGCTGGTCGCGATGGATGGGGCAGGGGGTTTGGTAGTGATGAATTCGGTGCGGAGTGGAAGGATAACCTTTCAAAACCTGGCCCATGGTCATTTACATTTCTGGCTTTTGGTGAATGCCTTCCCGATCACAAAAACGGGGTTTACCTTGATCCGAATAAGAAAGATCCCTGGGGACTCCCAATACTGGTAGTAGATATGGAGTTTGGAGAAAATGAAAGGCAGATGAGAAAGGAAATGCTTAGCTCAAGTGCTGAAATGTTGGATATATCAGGATTTAGGGATATCGAAACTTTTGATAATCCCAGCGAACCTGGGTTAAGTATCCATGAGATGGGTACGGCAAGGATGGGAAATGATCCGAAAACCTCGGTTTTGAACCGGTGGAACCAGGTACATGATATTCCCAATATATTCGTAACGGATGGATCGTGCATGAACTCAAACGGCTGGGGGAATCCGTCTCTCACCTACATGGCCCTTACGGCCAGGGCATGTGATTATGCCGTTGAACAAATGAAAAAAGGAAACCTGTGATTGTGGAAAAAATAAATCGTAGAAAAGCACTTGAACGAACTTCCCTACTGGTTGGAGGAATTCTAAATGCTTCCGTTTGGACAGGCGTTTTGAGTGGATGCAAAGCCAATACAGAAGAAGGATGGCAACCAAAATTCCTGACAAATAAGGAGGTAATCACCGTAGCAAACTATTCTGATATCATCGTTCCGAAAACCGACACTCCTGGGGCAAGTGAATGTTTGGTTCACAGGTTTATTGATGAAATGCTGTTTGGGTATCTGGAACCTAATGAACAGGGAGTTTTCAGAGAAGGGCTTAAGAGTTTGATTTATAATGATTTTGACACACTCAAGTCAAATGAAAAGACAAACATCGTACAGCAATTGGCCAAAGAACAAACAGATGATCCTTCTTCTTCATTCTTTTACCTAATGAAAAGCATGATCCTATTAGGTTATTTTACTTCCGAAATGGGATCTCAGCAGGCACTCAATTACGATCCCATACCAGGTGAATATGAGGGATGCATTCCCATAGACAAGTATGGAGGAAAAACATGGGCATTATAGGTGTATTTTACAAGATGTGGACGAATATGCTCCCGAATAAATTCCAGACAAAAAAAAAGAGGGTGGATCCATAGTTAAAAAGCACGCTAAGCCCCGGCTGTTCAAATGGCATTAGATATTATGGCAGAAAACATCCGAATTGAACAATCAATGACCACTGATAAAAGATCGGATCGAATTTAAAAATGAAAGGAGCATAAAGCTCCTTCCGATATGTAACTACATCATACACCCTTCAGAGGATGTAGAATGCGATATGACCATAGTTAGTTATTTTATGGCCACAACTGCGCTAGAGGGACCTGCTAGAGGGATCAATGTGGTTTCTCGGAATCCGACATCGGTGGCCCAGCTGTCGAAGTCCGCTGCCGTGAAATCATAACCTTCAGGTGTCTCAATCAACATATTAAGCGACATCATAAGGCCAAAAGCATTCTTTCTACGTTCGTTGTCAATGATATTCTCAATGACAATAAGTGCACCTCCCTTAGGTAGTGCGTTGTATGCTTTTTTGATCAGCATCTTTTTATCATCGGTTCCCCAATCGTGAAGGACATTACCCATGGTGATTACATCGACATTTGGAAAGTCATCTTTGAAGAAGTCACCGGATTGGGCTTCGACTCGATCACTTAAGCCCATATGTGTAATATTCTCATTGGCAATCGGCGTGACCGGTGGAAGATCCCATGTCGTGCAATTCATGTGATTCTGGTGAAGTGCCACCTGGATGGCCAGGTAGCCACCCGCACCACCTATATCACATAAGGAATTGTAATTAGAAAAATCAAATTGAGTAGCAAGTGCAATGAAATTACCCATTTGAATACCACCCATGGCTTTTAAGAATTCCCTGAGCTTCGCCTCACTGGAATAGATCTCCTCAAATAGGGGACGTCCATTGTGCTTTACTTCGTTCTGTGGTGTTCCTGTCACAAGGCCTTCTTCCAGATCATTCCAAAAACTGAACAGACGATTATTAGCCATTTCCAGCATTCCTCCCACGTAGGTGGGTTTGTTCTTATCCAGAAAGGCATACGTCTCATCTGTATTACCGTACAATGCATCTTCTTTCATTCCCGTTCTGGTAAGGAATCCCATGGCCACGAGGGCATCCAAAAAATCGTAAAGTCCTCGATCATGTAATCCCAACAGGGATTGCAGTTCGGTAGCGGTCCGTTTACCCGGGGATAGTATCGTAAATAATCCTAGATTAACCGCAGTGAGCAAAATTTTGGATCCAAAAAAACTCATTCCTATTTGCAGGATCTTACCTGGATCTAATTGTGCTTTGGTTGCTTCCATTGTTTTAATCTTTTTAGTTTGAAATACCCATAGCAGGCGAATCTGCTCATGGACGATTTATCATCAAATTATTATGATATTCCGGGGAGTTGCAACAGGTATCTTCCCAACTATGCATTTGACCTTCCGAAAGTTTGATCGGGTTTCCCCGGCTGATCGGTGTCCTTCTAAATAGATCGGATACTCTGTAGAAAATGATCTTTAAAGGCTTTGCCAATTGGAATGCTTTTCCTTCCGACAACAACATGGTTTTGCGCCACTTCGTCAATTCGCTCAAGGTTGATAACATAGGAGCGATGTAATCTGAAGAATTGATCTTTGGGAAGTTTATCCTCCAGTTTTTTGAGGGGAACCGATAGCAGGTGCTGTGCCTTATCCGTTACTATTGTGCAGTAACTACGGTCTGCTTCAATATAGGAAATATCGGAGAGGAAAAGTTTGACCATTGATTCCTGTTGTCTGATAAATATCCTGTCCTTCAAAAGGTAGGGCATTTCGGTATCGTCGGTAGTCACAGCATCATTCCCTTTATCTTCCTGCATTCTGGCGACAACCAGTGCTATGGCACGTTGTAAATCAACCTTTTTATATGGTTTCGTAATAAATGCATAGGGGCGGGTAGACTTGGCAAGTTCGAATGTAGCTTCATCTGCATTAGCCGTCAGGTAAACTACCGGAAGATTCATGTCTTCCTGGATGGCCTGTGCAGTCTCGATTCCATTCATGGATCCCTTAAGGTTTATATCCATCAATAGAATATCAGGTGCATTGTGCTGGCAATGTGTTATTGCGTCTTCCCCGCGAGGCACAATTCCCGAGACTTCATAACCCAATTGTTCCAGGTGCATGGAGATCTTTGCTGCAATGATCATTTCATCTTCTACTACCAGTATTTTTACAGGGGTCATCATATCTGGCCAATTGGTTTTTTTAAGGTGATCACAATTTTTGTACCCTGGTCGGACTCTTCTCGTATCGTACCACCAAGCTGTTGGGTCAACAGCCGGATCAATTGAGATCCAAATCCATTGCGGGAGTCAGACATTTCATCTTTGCCTACGCCATTGTCGGATACTTCCAGCTCCATTTTGTCAGAGTCCTGTGCTTGAAGTTGAATTTTAACTATGCCTGTACGGGCATTTGGGAAAGCATATTTGATGGCATTGGTTACAAGCTCATTGACGATCAGTCCAATAGGAACAGCCGTGTCCAGGTCCAGGTCGATTGGTTCCATGTCACATTCAATACGTACCAAACCATTGGAGCTATAGGAGTCCAAAATATGTTGGCTTAACTTATCAAAATATCCGCGCATTTCGATTGAGGACAGATTCTTATCACTGTAAAGTTTTTCATGTATGATGCCCATGGAATGAATTCTGGCCTGGCAACTCTCAAAAGCTTTCTTATCCTGAGCATGTTGTAACTGGGAAGCCTGAAGCTCAAGAAGACTGGAAACTATCTCAAGGTTGTTTTTTACCCGATGATGAATCTCTTTCAGAAGTGTTTCATTTTGGGTGTTTCGCTCATCCAGTAACTGGTTCTTTTCCGACAATGATTGATTCAGAACTTGTAATTCCCGATTACGACGCCTGTTGTTCCTATAGTTCAGGAATATAAGTCCAAGCAACAAAAGAGCCAGTACTGTAATGCCAAGACTAAGATTTCGGACACGTTGTTCACGGTCAAGTTGAAGTTGTTGATTTCGAATGGTCTCTTCTTGTTTGGCCGTCTCATAGCGCCTTTGAACCTCGGAAGTAAGGGCATTACTGCGCAAGGTTTTGATTGAATCGGATAGATGCCATGCCAATTGGCTTTGCTCGAGAGCCTGCTCAAGGTTGCCTATGTCCTTATAACATTGTGCCAGTCGCTGATGCGTCTCTACCAGGTTTTCATATTCACCGACTTCATACAGATAATTCAACAATTCCCTGTTCATGGAAATTGCCTTTGTGTAGTTGCCTCTTAGTTGGTGGATGTAAGCAAGGCCATCAGTATAAAATAGAGCCGATTTGGGATTGCTATGTTCCCATTTCAATTGTGCCAGTTTCAATGCCTTGTTATAATCAGACACCGCACTATCCAGTTGTCCCAGCGCCAGTTGTGCATCCCCCCGATAGTAGTAGAGTTCCATCCACTGAGACGGGTCAGGGTTTGTGAAGACCTGCAGCCAGTTCAGACTTTCATTGGCTTTTGCGAGGGCGATTTCTGGTTGCCCGGAGGCAATGTAGGAGGGAACCACATAGGTCAGAGCCCATATCAAATTACTTGTATCCGATACAGATTCTGCAAGGGTAGATGCACGATTGCCATAGCTAATCGCTTCTTCATGGGCTCCACTTAATTCGAAGGAACCCGCCAGGAGGCTATATGCATTGGAGGTACTGGAGGGTTGATCGAATTTTTCATAGATTGAAATAGCCTTCATGAAATAGTCTTCAGCTGTCAGAAACATCAGTTGATTGAACGCCACATATCCCAGTTCCTTGTAACAATCCGCTATTAGTAATTCATCTTCTATATCATTATAGTATACTAATGCGCGTTCGACATGATGTTTAATGGAATCATAGATGAACAAATTCCTGTAGATTTTGGCTATAGAAAAATGAGTACTTCCAAGAGTTTCGGGGTCATTTGTGGCTTTCGCTTTTCCCAATACCATCTGCACATAAGGTGAAACAGAATCCATATCCATGCGGAGCACGTTGTCTTGTACCCAGTCCAGTATCGAATCAACGGGTTGGTCCTGCAGATTCTTAAGTTGCTGTGATATACCTAAAGATGAGCTGACTATGATCAGCAGGTAAATAATGAAAATCCTTGGCTTTGAGGTCAAAGACATCTCTAATTATAATCAATTTGGATATAAACAGGTATTTATTATTTGGTTAGGTATAAGGACAATATGCTTCTGATGAAATTTCAGAAAAATAAAGAAGAGAGATTCAATCAAGCTTATATCATCAGCAGGGGATTAGTGTCTACCTGCAAATTCCTTTGGATTACTTTACTTTCTTCCTTGATCTTGCTTCGCAGAAGCGGCTACGCATAGGCGCAGTGAAGAAAGTAACAAAGAAATCAATCGGGCCGTCGAGCGGACAGAATAATCGCCTTCAGCCGAACTTGGCCGGACGCTGGCCCGGGTATTATTCATTTATTGAATATTTTCAAAGGAGTTCATGAATCTCCTTCGTCGATTTCTGTCAGGCCATCGCGCCCTATCAGGCATGTATCGTCCTAAAATAACATGAATTGTTCTCCAGAGCGTTGGCAGGAAAATGGTGAGCGGAGTCCTTCGCCAAAGGCTTCGGCCGCCGGAGAATGAGCGTCCCGATAGATATCGGGAGGCCGCGTTGGGGGAGAGCGATTCAGCCTTGTGTGACAGGTTAGTTTGGGGAAGGCCGTGGGTTTTTAATTTTCCAAAGACTTTTTTGGCGGTTCGCCGCTGCGATTCGTTTTTTGGTCTCAAAAAATGAAAGCCACAATGGTGAGCGGAGATCAATAGGGATCTTCATCTCCTCCTGTTCAAATAGCATGAGGTTGTTTCGAAGATGAATCAACTATCCGAATATTTCTTTAAATGATCCAGGATAGCATCCCTGACTTCAGGATAGGCAGCCTGAATCAGCCAGTGCCCTGCATCCAGTTCAATAAAACGATAATCCTCAGGCATGTACTTATGGTTTGCCATTGCGGCTGTCTCGCTAATGGCAATATCCCTGTTTCCCCAAATGAATAAGGTAGGGACCTCAATATGGCCAATTCTATGCTCAGGCTTTCCCTTAAAATTTGCACGGTAGTAATTCAGTGCCCCCTTCAGACACTTCTTATTACGAAATATGCTAAGGTTATATTCAATTTCCTCCGGATCCATTCGTTTCCAAAGCTTTCTAAATCCCTTGAAATCATTTCTGCGAATGTAGATTTCAGGAAGCATTGGCATCTGAAACCATAACATGTACTGACTTTTCCGTTTTTGGATGCTGTCCGTCTTCAAGGCCTTAGTGAATGCACTGTTGTGTGGAACGGACAAGGCGCTGTAGCTTATCAACTTATCAGGATGGTTGTAGGCCAGGTACCAGCCAATGGCTGCCCCCCAGTCATGGCCGATCAGGTGAAACTTGTCCTGTTTAAGAGCAGCGATTCCCACAATGTCACTAGCTATTTTGCTGATGGTGTATTCATACTTGCCTTTTGGGCAGGCATTGGGGCTATACCCACGCATATCCGGGGCAATACAGTAATAACCTTGTGTTGCTAACTCATCCATCAAACCTCTCCACATGTAGGAACTTTCCGGGAATCCATGCAGGAGCATGATCATGGGATCGGAAGCATTTCCACTTTCGAGGTAGTTAAACTCCAGTTTATCTACTTGTATCGTTTTGGATATGGGCATATAGTAAAAGTAAGTGCAATAATTGATTCGAACTCCGAATTGCCATGAGTTGAAATCCAAACTTTTGATTCCCCATCTGAAAATGCGTATTTTTAGTTGAAACTACTGCCTGGTCTATGGACATGCGCAAAGAGTACTTTGAAGATTTTATGCTCTTCAAAGATCGCTCGACACTTATATGGTCACTACTGGCCCTGGTGGGATTTGCCCTGCTTCCTTTGTTATTGAAAAACTATCACATTTTCATTGCCAACCTGATATTGATCAATGTCATCATCATTCTTGGCTTGAATATCCTGATCGGCAATACGGGTCAGATATCACTGGGGCATGCTGGATTTGTTGCAATAGGGGCTTACACCACCGTGATGTTGGATCAATCGTATCTGCCATTCTTTCCGTCATTGCTGATTGGAGCTTCCGTCGCTGCTTTGTTTGGATATATACTTGGCATTCCGGCTTTGAAACTGGAAGGCCCATATCTTGCCGTAGCAACTCTGGGTTTCGGACTTGCAGTGACGGTTGTAATTGGAAGGGCTAGCTTCTTCGGTGGGCACATGGGCATGGTAACGCCATCTTTGACCGTGACGGGTATCTCCATAAAATCAAACGTGGAGTTTTATTTCCTCATCTTGATTGTCGCACTGGTCATGGGAATAATGGCCAGGGTCATGATCAAAAGCCGGATTGGCAGGGCATTTTCAGCAATACGTGACAGTGATATTGCCGCAACTACACTTGGAGTAAACCTGGTAAAATACAAGACCATGAGCTTCGCCATTAGTGCCTTTTACGCTGGTGTGGGTGGAGGATTGTGGGCCTATGTATTGGGCTTTATAAGTCCTGGATTATTCAATCCTACACTATCTATCATGCTACTGTCCATGGTGGTAGTTGGAGGACTTGGTACGGTTACCGGCTCTGTACTGGGAGCAACAGTAGTGACTCTACTAAATCTTCAAAGCGAAAAGATCCAGGAAATTCCATTAATCGGAGATCTATTCGACTGGTTTTCCGAAACATTCATGTCAGTCAGTGGACTACCTAATATCAACTGGGTCTTTATGGGGCTGACGATCATAGTCATCATCATATTCGAACCATTGGGATTATACGGTATTTGGATGCGTATCAAGATCTATTTTAA
Organism: Cyclobacteriaceae bacterium; assembly: GCA_965242805.1. Classification (GTDB taxonomy): domain Bacteria; phylum Bacteroidota; class Bacteroidia; order Cytophagales; family Cyclobacteriaceae; genus JANQEU01. The sequence continues at coordinate 296,468 of CBDETD010000002.1, forward strand.
AACCTGGCCCTTCTAGTATGTTTTTACAATTAATCATAAGCGGGATCGTAGCTGGGAGTATTTATGCTCTGGTGGCACTGGCTATGAGTCTTACATACAAATCCTCGGAAGTCGCCAATTTCGCGCAAGGAGAGATGGCCATGTTCTCAACCTATGTAGCGTTCGTATTACTGGCCACCTATCAATTGCCGTTTTGGATGGCTTTTGCAGGAGCCATGATTTTTGCATTCTTTCTAGGGGTGTTCCTGGAGTTTGCGTTGATCCGTCAGGCGAAAGAACCCAATGTGCTCAATTTGTTGATTATCACGCTTGGATTCCAGATCTTCCTTTATGGCCTGGCAGGATGGAAATGGGGTGCAGATCAGCGAATACTGCAGACACCAGTTTCACAGACCGATGTTGTGTCCCTGGGCACTTTCAATATATCTCAATTGAATCTTGCAACCGTGATCATAGCAATTCTTCTCATGACTTTGGTTTATGCCTTCTTAAGATATACCAAACTGGGTCTTGCAATAAAAGCTACACAACAGAATACCAATGCAGCTAAGATCAATGGCATTCCTACCAATCGCATTGTTTCATTCACGTTTGGTATTAGCGCCATCATTGGTGGAGTTGCTGGGGTAATGATGGCACCCATTGCTACACTCGATCCCAATATGATGATTGAGCCCTTACTCAAAGGATTTGCTGCAGCTGTCCTGGGAGGTTTCAACAACCTGGCTGGAGTGGTAGTCGGAGCCTTTATCCTGGGCATCATAGAGAACCTGTTTGGTTTCTATATCTCTACAGAGTTTAAGTCAGTGGTGGCCTTCCTCATCATCATCCTGGTCCTTTATTTCCGTCCCTCGGGATTGTTTGGCAGACATTATGTACGAAAAGTATGAGTGAGACCCTGCTTCAAATTGCACACCTGACTAAAAGGTTTGGAGGACTGACCGCCATCGATGATGTCTCATTTGAAGTGAAGAAAGGGGAGATCTTTTCCATCATTGGTCCAAACGGAGCCGGTAAATCCACACTTTTTAACTGCATCAATGGACTGTATCGCCCGACCTCAGGTGACATCACCTTGAAAAATGAAAACATTACAGGCCTAAAGCCCCATGTAATTGCGAGAAAAGGACTCAGTAGAACGTTTCAGAACCTGGAGCTATTTGCCCATATGACGACTATGCAAAACCTGATGCTGGGCCGACATATATTCATGAAAACCAATTTACTCAACATACCCACTATGTTGTTTAAAAATGGTTTTGCTGCCAAGGATGAAATAGCCCACAGGGAAAAAGTTGAGCACATCATTGACTTATTGGATTTACAAGCGGCTCGAAATCGTTTCGTATCTCATCTTCCATATGGCAGGCAGAAAGTGGTTGAATTGGGAAGGGCTCTCGCTGCGGAACCTGATATCTTGCTTTTGGACGAACCAGCTGCCGGACTTAATCTCGAGGAGAAAGAAGAGCTTGTTTTCTGGATCAAGGATATCAAAGATGAGTTTGATGTTACGATCCTGATGATAGAACACAACATGCAGCTGGTGACGTCGATTTCCGATCGGATCATGGCTTTAAATTTTGGTAAGAACATAATAACCGACACTCCAGACAAGGTTGTCAATCACCCGGAGGTCATAAAGGCATACCTCGGATAATGGAACCTCTGCTGTCAATCAAAAATATTGAAACCTATTACGACAGGATCCTGGCTCTGAAGGGTATTTCATTGGAGATAATTCCAAATACCATTACCGCTGTTTTGGGAAATAATGGCGCAGGTAAAACCACCATTCTGAACACGGTAATGGGGCTACTGGACGATCAGCCGGATAAAGGTGACATCTTCTTCAAAGGTCAGAGAATTACTCATTTTGAGACGGTTAATGTCGTGAAACGAGGGATAGGTTACGTTCCGGAAGGAAGGGAGGTATTCCAGGAATTGACGGTCAAAGAGAACTTGCTGGTAGGTGGATATCAACAAAAAAGGAAGCACGTGAATGAAGGTCTGGAAAAGGCATATGACTATTTCCCAATCCTTAAAGAAAGAAATAAACAATTGGCGGGAACCCTTTCAGGAGGAGAACAGCAAATGCTGGCAATTGCCCGGGCATTAATGAATCGACCGAAACTGCTTTTCCTGGATGAGCCCTCATTGGGCCTGTCCCCAATGCTGGTAGAGGAACTCTTTGAGATCATTCAGACTATTGCAAAAACAGGTTTAACTGTTCTTTTGGTTGAACAGAACGCGAAAAAGGCTCTTGATATATCATCCTACGGATATATTCTGGAAAATGGAAGATTCGTAGCTTCCGGGACAGTCGAAGAGTTACAGCGAAATGAAGATGTAAAGGAATTCTACCTGGGTATCAAAAGCGAAGTATCCCTAAAAGGAACCCAACGATATAAACGGAAACGCAGGTGGAACTAATTTTTATTAAATTATTCACATAATGCCCCAATACAATGTCGATACGATCCCTGGTTTATTCCTTACTACCGCAAACCAATATGCGGAGAAGGTAGCCTTGAGGCACAAGAAATATGGCATTTGGCAGGATATCACATGGCAAAAGTATAACCATACTGCAGAATCCATTGCCAAGGGGTTATTGTCACTAGGGCTGGATAAGGACGATTTTGTTGGCATCATTGGTGATAATTGCCCGGAGTGGCTTTACATCGATATGGGTGTTCAAATGTGTGGGTCCGTTACAGTAGGTATATATACTACCAATGCGGCTGACCAGTGCGAATACGTGGTCAACCATGCAGAGTGCAGCATTCTTTTCCTGGAAAATGAAGAGCAGCTTGATAAGTGGCTCATTTTCAGGGAAAGATCAAAGCAAATAAAGAAAGTCATTATCTGGGACTGGAAGGGACTCAACGACTTTTCGGATAAGGATGTCTTAACATTCGAGGAACTGTTGGATCTGGGCGAACAGGCAGGAGAGGAGATAAGTGAAAAACTTAGCTCAAACATTCAAAACCTAACACCGGACGACCTTTCTGTTCTTATTTACACCTCAGGCACCACTGGACCTCCAAAGGGTGCCATGCTTACACATGGTAATCTCACCTGGATGTCTGATGCTGTTGCCAACATTCATCATAATATGAAGTTGTCTGAAAAGGACGAGGTCATGTCATTCTTGCCTTTATGCCACATTTTCGAAAGGATGTTCAGTATGATGTCCCATATTCGGCAGGCATATGTAGTAAATTTTGTTGAGAACCTGGAAACCATAGCAGAAAACTTAAGGGAGATATCACCCACGATTGGGTATGCCGTACCAAGGATCTGGGAAAAGTATCATGCAAGGATTAACCTTAGTATTGATGATGCTAACTGGTTCAAGCGATTGGTGGCCAAGATCTGTATTTCCCAGGGGAGAAAATACATTCAACGCAAGATTGATAACAAGCCTGTTCGGTTGACTGATCGAATGATTCGTTGGGCCTGTGAACATGCTGTATATAAGCACTTACGTCGACATTTAGGAATGGAACGTATGAGATTTGCCCTTTCGGGGGCAGCTCCTATAGCTCCTGATGTCTTGTTATTCTTTAATGCGATTGGGCTCCATATCCTGGAAGGTTATGGTCAAACTGAATCCGGTGGTGTGACCTCTAGTATTCGTCTGGGTACTTACAACTTTGGTTCAGTAGGTCTTCCTATTGGGGGAGCTCAGGTTAAATTGAGTGACGAAGGTGAGATATTGGTGAAGTCACCTGGAGTATTCAAGGGTTACTTTAGGAATGAAGAAGCTACCCATAACACGTTGATAGATGGATGGTTACGATCAAGAGATGTAGGAAAAATTGATGCTCAGGGCAACATTTATATTACCGACCGAATGAAGGACATCATCATAACGGCAGGCGGCAAAAACATTGCTCCACAATACATTGAAAACAAATTAAAATGCAGCTCCTATATCAACGATGCTGTGGTAATAGGGGATAAACGAAAGTTTGTGTCAGCGCTTATTGTGTTGGACGAGGAAAACATCAACAAGTTTGCACAGGACAACAAGGTGGTCTTTCAGACATACACCGATCTTACTGAGAACTCGAGGATAAATGAACTGATCCAGTCGGAGATAGACATTGTGAATAAGAGTCTATCAAGGGTGGAATCAGTAAGAAAGTTTGCCATTTTACCGAAGAGGCTGTACCAGGAAGATGGTGATGTGACACCCACGATGAAAGTCAAGCGCAAGGCCATCAATGAAAACTACGAAGAACTTATAGAATCCATGTATCACTAATTATAAAAACTAACATGAAGAAGCATACCCATCTACTTACATTACTCATCACCTTCCTATTTCTTGTTTCCTGTGGCGGCGGGGGCACTCAATCCAGTGAAGAATCCTTCGAAATCGGTGTTACGGACAGCACCATTACCCTAGGAAGTTGGGGCCCGTTGACAGGTCCGGCGGCATTGTGGGGATCCGTTCCAAGAGGTACTGACGCTTATTTCCAATACATCAATGAACAGGGAGGAATAAATGGTAGAAAGATCAATTTTGTATTCAAAGATGATGGGTACCAGCCACCTAAAACTGTTGCTGCGGTACGGGAAATGGTCGAACAGGATGAAGTGTTTGCCTTCGTAGGCGGAGTGGGAACTGCTACCTGTATGGCGGTCAAAGATTACATTGTTGAAAATAATGTTCCATGGTTTGCTCCGGCCTCAGGTGCCACGTACTGGGCATATCCTCCGGTTGAAACCATCTTCTCAGCATTTTCACTGTATTTCGACGAAGCCAATATTTTGGTGAACCATGCTGTCAATGAGCTGGGAGCCACGAAGATCGCCATGATTTATCAGAATGACGATTTTGGAAAAAGTGCTTTGGTAGGTGCTCAAATGACCCTTGAGAAGCATGGATTGGAACTGGTAGAGGCTGTTTCTACTGAAATTACGGATTCCGACCTGAATTCACACGCTGCTCGTTTGAAGGAATCAGGAGCTGAAGTGGTGATCCTTCAGGTACTGCCCAGGCAGGCAGCAATCATTACAGGCACTACAGCTGTAATGGATTACAATCCTCAGTGGATGGCCAATTCAGTATTATCTGATATGGGGTTGATGCACCAGATCACAGAAGGTCGATGGGAAAATGTGATTTTTTCGACTTTTATCAATGCACTTGACCTGTCAGGGGACAAAGTAGATACCTACAAAGATGCCCTGGCCAGATATTATCCAGATCTTCGATGGGGAGGATTCTCAGCTATCGGCTTTTTCTACGGAGAAGCTGTTTCAGAAGCACTGAAAAATGCAGGGGAGGACCTTACACGCGAAAAATTTATTGCTGCGCTGGAAGCTTTTGATGGATTTCAGGGAATAGGTTCGCCTATAACATTTGGTGAGGGCAATCGACAGGGACTAAGGGGAGCCGGGATCTATAGATGCCAGAGTGACAGCGAGTACGAAGTATTGACCGCATATGCTCAGGCAGAAATCAATATAGAAGATGCTATGGCACAATTGGGGGGTATGTAGGGCCAATTAGTTTGTAGTTTCATTCTTAAAGTCTCGGATCACGGATTTAACCATATGTAGTTTCGAAAGGTATCCATGTGAAAGAATGTGTATGAAGCCATGTTCTTTCATTTTTAGGATCTTGTAAATCTCCTTGGCATTGTAGCCTTTTTTGTACCATTCGATCACGTTTTGGTTGAAGTCTTCTAGAAAATGAAGTTTCTCTTCCAGCTTTTGTCGGCCGTCCTCTATTCGAGGATTGTGACTGCAAAACAGTGTCTTAAAGTCAAGCACTAAGATCTTCTTGATGGACTGGATCTGCTGGACAATGCTTTCATCTTCGAGAAAATATCCGATGTAAGAGTTGACATATAAGTCAGCAGAGAAAAGCCATTTGCGCTCAGGTTCATACAACGCCACCATATCCTTTGCATGGCCAGGAATTGCGATGATTGTGAAATTGTTATTAGGGGTTTCCAAATGATCCGTAATGGGTATGAGGTCGTGGTAAGCAGGTCTTGTGCCCCAAACCACTTTCTGAGCCAGGCTAATCGGTGGTGGGTTCTTCATCATTTCACAACACAACTCTGAGGCATAGACAGGACAATCGAATTGCGCCTTTAGAGGATGAATATTTCCGGAATGATCCTCATGATGATGGGTGATGAACATTTGTTGAACATCCAGTGGTGAGAGGGTCGACAGGATTTCTCTTTTCATCCTTCTCTGTCCACTGTCGATAAGAAGACCGTCTACGAAATATATGTAAGCAAATAAAGAAGGTTTGCCGATAGGATTGTATCCAAATTTAAAATAGCGGATGCTCTCAAACTCAAAACTTTCGATGATGGTCATGCCCTCAATTGAACGGTTGCAAAGGATAAATTGTCCTCGCTCGAAATTAGGGTTTATTTCATTTCATGACCAACAGTAGTTTGAATTCGAATCCAACCAATTTCATTTCTATTTAAAAAGCTCTTATTGCCCGCATTGATAATGACAGACTCTTTGTAGTCTCATACCAGAGCCCATTATTCATGGTCATCCGCCATGCTTCCGTATTACTATATTCTGTCGAACTCCAGTAGGAATTACTCGACAAAGCGGTTCCACCATTGGCAGTTGCTGTCGCATCGATTGTTGATTTTATATCCTGAATTAAAGTCAGTTCTGCTTTTGAAGGAAGGTACCAGTCGGAGTATGTTACACCACCTTCAGTTATCGATAAGTCTGCACACATTCTTGCAGCATAAGTATTGCCATCATCTCCAATGGCTACATGAGCTGCTATGATGACCGCTGTGTTCGTTTCACCTGCAAAAGGTCCGTCTCCGTTCGCTCTGGTATATCCATTCGTACCGGCATACCACCGGATTTCGGTGCTTTCATCCGCCTGGTCTACCTTGGCTACTACCAATCCATGTTGCCCGCTTGCATCGACCCAGAAAACAACGCCACCCTGTGCAAAATCACCTACAGCATAGGTGGTGGCAGCTGCAGTGTTGCTGATCACTTTGTCGGTGATATCAATGCCGTCTCCAGCTGTGTACACATTTACACTGTCCTCGTAGCTTCCCCCACCATCACTTAAACTGACGTTTAAACCTTCACGGGAAATAGTCTGTATCTCGTTGGTGGTTGATCCGTCTACTTCTGCATCCAGTTTATCGTTCCAGTACATGGTATCCGCTTCTGTGAGCCCAAAGGCCAGGGAAAGGCCAAATACAGGATCCGTTTCATTATAGTTGTCCAGCTTGTCGTTCCAATATGTAGTATCAGCACCGGTTATACCACTGGCAATAGAGACCTCATAGACCGGGTCTGTTTCAGTATAGCTATCCAGTTTATCATTCCAGTATGTGGTATCTGCACCAGTTATACCACCAGCAATGGAGGATTCATAAACAGGGTCCGTTTCCGAAAAGCTATCTAGTTTATTATTCCAGTACGTAGTGTCAGTTCCGGTTATATCACTGGCAACGGAGGATTCGTAAACAGGGTCTGTTTCAGTGTAGCTCATCAGTTTATTATTCCAATCGGCAGTGTCTGTTGAGGTAATGGCAGCTGCTACGGAGGAAGAAAAAACAGGATCGGTTTCAATAATAATATCCGGAATGATATTCCATAAGGCTGTATCATCCTGAGTGATGCCAGCTGCCAACGAGGCAGCAAAAATCGGATCGCTTTCGGTATAATCATCCAGCTTACTATTCCAGTTGGCGGTGTCGGTAGCAGTAATTCCCGATGCCAGGGAGGTTGAGAAGAACGGATCACTTTCAGGTATCCTTCCGATGATTCGATCCGCCGTCGCAGCATGTATGGCATAGGGTACGGAAAGTAATTGGATAGCGCCCATATGAATGTAAGAAGAACCCCCATCAGGATCCAGTGACATATCGAGAAATTTCAGGGAAGCCCCCCAGTCAATGGAGGAAAAATTTCCCACCGTTACAGTGCCTTCTCCGATCTTCAGACTGAAAAGACCCATGTCGTTGGTGACTGTCATATGAGTCTCTTCGTAGAGGATTGAGCCGGAGGCAGAGTCTTTTAGGATGGCGATTTTCACACCGATGGATTGGTTGGTAAGAAGTTCACCTTCGGTATCATAGGCAACCGCCTGGTAGCTAAAACTTTGGGGAACTTGGGCAATAAGTTGGGTTACTGCAAGCAGGAATAAAACGAATAATTGGACAACTATTTTCATGATTCATGTCTTTTGAATTTTTTATTTTCGATCTGGAATGAATTGAGGAATTGATTTTGTCAAATCACAATTGATTGATAATTCCATTAGAGTGATGTACTCAATTTAAAATTTACGAATGGCTCTTATACGGCGTGCAGCTGATTTTGCAGCAGCCGATTGCTCACCTGTATTGAAATTCTGTGGCCATGCCCCATTGGTCCCAAACTCCGTTGAACTCCAATAGGTGGTGGCACCAAATGAACTTCCACCATTTGCTGTTGCTGTAGAATCAATCTTTGACTGGTTCAAATACATCTGGTTCAACTCTTCTTTTGAAGGAAGATACCAGTCCGCATAGCTTATACCGCCTTCGGTGACTTTTAACTCAGCACATACCCGGGCGGCATATGTACTCCCATCATCGCCAATGGCGACATGAGCAGCAATAATAATTTTAGTGTTCATGTTTCCAGCAAATGGCCCATCACCATATGCCCGTGTATCCCCGTTAGTACCAGCATACCAGCGAATTGTTACGCCATAGTCCTGTTTAGCACAGACTAAACCATGTTCACCGGTCTCATCTATCCAGAATACAATACCTCCATGCGCAAAATCACCAATCGAATAAATAGGAGCAGGTGCTGTATTGCTGATTTCATTATTGGCAATATCGATATTAGGACCAGGTGTATACACATTGATGCTGTCCTGGAAAGAATCTCCATCCGTCAAGGTGACGGTCAATCCATTCCTGGAAATGGTCTGGATCTCGTTGCTGGTCGATCCATCTTCTTCAGCATCTAGTTTATCGTTCCAGTACATGGTGTCAGTTTCAGTGATCCCAAAGGCCATCGAAAGGTCGAATACAGGATCCGTTTCGTTATAAGTATCCAATTTATCATTCCAGTATGTGGTATCTGCACCAGTTATACCACCAGCAATGGAGGATTCATAAACAGGGTCCGTTTCCGAAAAGCTATCCAGCTTATTATTCCAATTGGTAGCATCCGTCGCACTAATACCGCTGGCAATAGATAGTTCATAAACCGGATCAGATTCAGTATAGCTGTCCAGTTTGTTATTCCAGTTTGTGGTATCAGTACCGGTTATACCTTTGGCAATGGAGGATCCGTAAACAGGATCTGTTTCAGTATAGGTATCAAGTGCATTATTCCAGTTGGTAGTGGTTGTTGTGGTAATGCCTGCTGCCAATGACGAAACAAAAACCGGGTCGGTTTCCTGAAAACTCTTTTCCTTGTTGTTCCAAATGGCTGTGTCTGCCTGAGTGATAATTCCGGCTATGGAGGTAGCAAACAGTGGGTCGCTTTCAGTGATGTCGTCAAGTTTATCATTCCAAATGGAAGTGTCGGAAGCAGACAGACCTGCAATCATTGAAGTGCGGAAGATAGGGTCACTTTCAGTAATCCCACCCCTGACTTCATTGGCTGTAGCAGCATGCAGTGAATAAGGTACGGAGACCAGTTGGATAGTTCCTACATGAGTATAGGAAGTGCCTCCATCCGGATCCAGGAAAATATCCAGAAACTTTAAAGAACCTCCCCAATCAATGGTGGAAAAATTCCCGATGATGCTTGTGCCTTCCCCGACCTTTAGCGTGAAAATCCCGTAGTCATTCGTTGTGGTAATATGCGTTTCCTCATAAAGAATGGTGCCTGTAACAGAACCATCCAGTATAAGGATTTTCACACCAACTGATTGGGTGATTAGGAGTTCACCACCCGAATCATAGGCGACAGCCTGGTAGCTAAAGCTCTGAGGGACCTGCGCAAATAATTGATGACTCAATAATAGAACCATGGAGCAGATCAAGGTTATCCGGTTCATGATTAGTCGGATTTTACGATTTTCTCAAAGAAGTAAGATGCATACTCAAGATCCGAAACTTGTAGGATGTAAATACCATTGGTAAGATCCGACATATTTACGGCCTGATTACCCAATATCAACTCGTTTTTGATTACCATTCCATTCAAATCCCATATTTTGACATTATACAGTATTGCCGATTCGGTTTGAATGTAGATAAAAGAACGGCATGGATTAGGATATGCAAGGATCTTTTGGTTGAAATTGATACCCATAGCTTCAGTTCCTTTTAGATGAATATTGATCATACCTGAAAGTTGAAGATCCGGGTTGGAGATCCTGCCATAGAACACATCCCCAATAGAGTAGTTCACTCGGATGTTGTTCCGGGACTCACCGTATTGAGAATTCACAAAGGAGTTCGAAATGCTCTGGCTAATTGTTAATGACGAAAAAAAAAGTAAGCCAGCAGCTAAAGTGATTTGCTTTAACATAATGCCGAGTTTTGTCTGGCTTTAGATTATAATAGCTCTAATTTTTTTCTGTGTTCACAGAATTAGAGATTCATACTTGGCGAACACCTTCACCCACAAAAAAGTTCGTTAATTCGGTTCAATAAGGTATTTTCGGTCAAACAATCATTTTTTGAAACACGCAAAACTCTGCTTTTGGTTGGTGTTATCACCAACCAAAAGCGTTTACTCCATGAAAGTAGGTTGACCGGTACTTTGAAGTACGGCTTGCCACAATTCTCCTTCCAGGTCGACTTTTTTTCGTTCCTTGACCACTTCTGAAATTGGAATATACACGAAGTTGTTGTTCACCATACCGACCACAAATCTTGTTCTCCCTGCCATAGCACCATCCACAGCGTAGTTGGCCAACTTGCTGCAGAAAATACTATCTACAGGATTAGCAGGGGCACTTCTGATAATGTAACTCGGATCAATGTATTTTATGGTAACTTTTTGATCGAGACCTTTGAAGTAATCACCGATTTTTTCTTTAAGTAGCAAACCAATATCCCGATGCAGGATATTGCCCGATGCATCTTTTGTGCGTTCGGAATCCTCTTCAAATAGATGTTGGCCGGCTCCTTCAGCAACGACTATCACTGCATGATGTCGTTTGTCCAACCTGTCTTTTAGAACTTTCAGGAAGCCATGATCCCCATCCAAACCGAAATTGAGTTCCGGTATTAAAACGAAATTAACTACCTGCATGGACAATGCGGCCGAGGCTGCGATGAATCCACTGTCCCTTCCCATGAGCTTAACAATGGAAATCCCGTTGTACGCACCGAGAGCTTCGTTATGAGCGTTACGGATCACGGAACTTGCAATGGTATAGGCCGTTTCAAAACCAAACGATTTGTCAATTAGGTTTACGTCATTATCTATGGTCTTTGGTATACCAATTACACAGACGTTCATTTTTCTTTTTTCGATCTCCTTGCCAATAGCATTCGCACCTTTTAATGTTCCGTCCCCACCAATGGCAAACAGAAGGTCAATTCCATTTTGCTCAATGGTATCCACCATCATCGAAACGTCCTGACCACCTCTTGAGGACCCTAACAATGTTCCTCCAAATTCCTGGATATCTTTTACCACATCAGGGGTCAGATCAATCAACTCATGGCCACAATCCGGGTTTAATCCTTCAAAGCCATAGGGGATCCCAAGTATTTTCTTCACACCATAGAAGTAATGCAATCCCATGACGATACTTCGGATTACATTATTGATGCCGGGACATAATCCACCGCAGGTTACAATGGCGGCTGTTGTATAGGTTGGCCTAAAGTAGATGTTTTTACGTGGGCCGGCTTTTTCAAAAGAAATAGGTGCATTGTTTTCATCTGAATCATAGATGGTAACGTCTTTAAGCACCCGTTCATTTTCATCAATGAAGTTAAAAACCTTGTCACCTTTAACATTGCTCAATCTTAGAGGCGATTGAATAGTTGGTTTCCCCAGGGTACGGATGTTCAATTTATTTTTTGCACACATTTTCGATCAAAATCAATTCCATCATACCAAAACGCAATTCTAAGTACTATCTTCTTTTTATGCACGTGTAGAAACACATTTTAAGTTGTATATAAATATCATTACTTAGGTTAATCGACTGATTATACTGTTAATTCACTAATGCAACCAATCAACTTTATTTTACATCATAATTTAAACCAGAATTTTACCAACTCATGAAAGATATTGCGCAACAAAAAAATGCTGTAAAATGGCTCAGGATAATATACCCAATATGGGCGATTATAGGAATGTTCAGCCTGATGTATGTGCCTTCCGAACTAATTGTTAATGACAATCCGGAAGTGACCATAGCCAATATTATTGACAATGAAATCCTTTTTCGAGCTGGAATAGCAGGAAGTCTGATTACCCAATTATTCAGTGTTGCCGCTGTTTGGTTTCTTTACAAATTGTTTTTCCAGTCATACAGGGATGCAACTGTGCTTATGGCGGTATTTACTTTTTTGGGAATGCCGATTGCAATGCACAGTACGGCCAATCAATTGGCGGTATTTGAAGTGATTGGCGATGTTGAACAGGCATTCCTATTCCTTAAGCTTAACAATCGTGGGATCATTATCGCGACTATTTTCTGGGGATTATGGCTCCTCCCTTTGGGATATATGATCATCAAATCGCCGTTGTTTCCTAAAATAATTGGTTGGTTGGTGATCCTTGCTGGCGCGGGTTACACGATATCAGCATTTGCTTACTTCTTAGGATTTAAAGAAGGATTGTTTGCTCAGATATTGGAATACTTGACATTTGGTGAAGTAGTCTGGATGTTGTGGGTACTTGTAATGGGTGCCAAATGGAAAGCGATCGAGGATTGAATAATTACACACAAGCTTGAGGTTGGTGATAACACCGACCTCAAGCAAAACACCGATCTCAAGCAATAAATGGTGATAACACCAACCTCAAGCAATAAAGCAATAGCAAATGAGCTTAAATAAAAAAAGCTGACCCCTGAAGGCCAGCTTTGTAAAGTGTTTTCACTTTGGAGTTCTATAATTCCTTGATCTTTATGTTCCTAAACCATACATCATCACCGTGGTCTTGCAAACCAATTAATCCCTGAGAAGCAATATTGCCCCAGTTTTCGTTAATGCCTGGCCACTTACTGTCAGCAATTAATGCGTTCAGCTCATCTGAACCTATGGTATATTGAACTACTGTATCGCCATTTTGAATGTGGGTGATGTCATTACCCATGGCAATCACCTCAGCCTGATTCCATGTACCGTGACCCTTAAAGTTCTGAGGATCAGCGGCGATCAGGTCATACAAGGATCCGGCCTGTCTGTTACCATCTATTCCCAATTTTGCATCAGGATGATAGATGTTATCCAGTACCTGCATTTCAGGAGCTGTTTTCCAGATGTAATCAAATTCCTCGCTACCCCTGTAAAAAATGCCAGCATTAGCAGCACTATCCACCATCCATTCAACTTTAAAGTGAAAATTAGCAAACTCCTTATTATACACAATGTCACCACCTTCTTCGGATCCGGCTTCACCTCGTCCAGAACCTTTGATATGGAGGGCTCCATTGTCAATTTCCCATGCTACTGGGAATGTTTCTTTCTGATAACCCCTCCAACCTTCACTGGTTTCACCATCGAATAACAGTACCCAGCCATCAGCTTTCTCCTGCTCTGACAATGTATTGGGACCAGTAGCTTCTTCCACGGCAGCTTCAGTCTCAGTTGATGCTTCTTGTTTAGTTGGTTGGCTGCAGCTTGCAATGAATACCACAGCAACTATCACAATAAGCCAATTGTAAATTTTCATAAGTTATGTTTTTAAGATTTAAATTTTAATTCATGTTCTATTATGAGGGCATTTCCGGTAATGTCCATCCTTCCCTGTATGTATGTTTCACAAGCTCAGCTGCGAAGTCATTGGCAGGAATAGGATCTGTCCATGTTTTATCAAATGTAGGGTGTCCGTCATGGATCTGGAATCCATCCCTAATAACGGTTTTGATCTCTTCGCTGTCACCGATATTGGTGAACTTCATGTTTTCTCCGTCCCACTCAAGTTCCTTATTAAGGTTCTGAAGCCTTACAGCCATCACGCCCATCACGACCATTTCATTGAAAGGACCCGCTTCTGCGAAATCAGAAGTGGTTGGTTTTCTGCTTTCAGGACTTTCCTTACAGGCTCTTACCCAATCTTGTTCGTGTACTCCATCTTCAATTCCAAGTTCTTTAGCGACTCTACGCTCAGTTTCTTTCAGTGCCGGTACTCTTCCGGAAAGAAGTTCAGGATCTGCCCCGTAGCAACCTACATGAAGAATGTCCTTTGTTCCATAGAAGAATGTACCTCCACCATACTTATTAGGATTTTTGCCATCAGGCCAGACGTCTGGTAATTCAGGTTTAATTCCTCCGTCATACCAGTAAACCTCTACTTCGGGCATTCTTACTTTTCCAACTCTACCTCTTTCGGGAAAGACCATCTTCACAGACTGAGCGGAAGGTGCACACCCTTCAAGCAATAGGGTAGAGCTAGCCTGTGCTTTAGTTGGATAGCCCAGCTTTAAGCCTTCAAATACAGGGTGTAGGATATGACAAGCCATGTCTCCTAATGCCCCAGTACCATAATCCCACCATCCTCTCCAATTCCATGGATGATAAATCTCGTTATAAGGTCTCATTTTGGCCGGCCCGACGAAAAGGTCCCAATTCAATGTGTCCGGAACCCATTGTCCTTGTTCAGGTGTATTTAATCCTTGTGGCCAGATCGGACGGTCAGTAAAGGATTCCACCTTAGTTACTTCTCCGATTTCTCCGTTCCAGATCCATTCGCAAGTTTTGGCTACGCCCTCACCGGAAGCTCCCTGGTTACCCATTTGAGTTGCGACCTTGTACTTTTCTGCCAGTTTTGTCAGCAACCTTGATTCGTAAACACTGTGTGTCAATGGTTTTTGTAGAAACACATGCTTACCCATAGTGATGGCATGAGCCGCTGTGATGGCGTGTGTATGGTCTGCGGTAGCTATGACCACAGCATCTATGTCATCACCCATTTCATCATACATCTTGCGGAAGTCCCAATACTTCTTTGCATCAGGGTATGCGTCAAAACAGCCTTTGGCATATTTCCAGTCTACATCACACAAGGCCACAACATTTTCAGTGGTCAGGTTCTTTAGGTTGCGGAACCCCATACCTCCAACACCAATGCCTGCAATATTTAGTTTGTCACTGGGAGGCGTGTAGCCTAGTCCCGAAACTACATGACTTGGTATTATGCTGATTCCTGCAACAGCCGCCGCTGATTTCTGTACAAAATCTCTTCTCGAAGGATTATTAGGTTGATCAGATTGATTATTCATGATACTTAATAGATTACTTTAAACTTTGCTGGGTTCTAAATTAGGAAACAATGTTTAGGAAATGTTTGACTTCATTAGGATTTATCCACCGTCTGTGGAAATTAATGAAAATTCAGGTTCGCAATGCTTGAGAATTGGCATTTATGACTTCATTATGATTAAAACTAGCGTCATTATTCTATACCTCCTTTTACGATCACCAGGGGAAAATCATTACCGAAAGAGAAAGTGGTTGGATATTGAGACTGGCCCTTGTATTGTTCCGTGAGTTGTGGAACGCGATCTTCCACATACGTGACCAGTTCCCTTACTGTGATCTTCTGGTCATGCTGCCCACCATCCGCTTTGCCAGAGATCCCTTCCAATAGTGAATAGGTAAAAACTCCATGTCCAAGCTTATCAAATTCTGTTGCATACTGCTCAGTTCCCGTAGAAGTGATCCAGAAAGTTCCTGTACTTCTTGCCAATTGTGCGATTGCTTTTTCTTCCGCCATACCTCTGACGGTAACGGTCTCCAAGAGACCGGCAGATTGGCAGGCATCAAGAATATAAACCTGTTTTTGAGCATTTATGGATATTGATGCTTCCCTAATATCAGATGCTGACAAAGCCACTTGTTTCAGGTCTTCCGTATTTCCATATATCTGGGTTACGTCAAATGGGATCAGGTAAAATTCTTGTTGTTCATTGGGATCTGTCGACATCGCGCCATGTCCTGCATAGTAGAATATGAACATGTCCTGTTCTCTGGCTTTCATTTGAATGTCTTTCAATTTCAAGAGCATGTTTTTCCTGGATGCCTCATCGTCCCTGAGTTCGTAGTTGTGGATCCTGGTAAATATTGGGGTAGCTCCATTAACGATGGTGTTACCAAATGCATCTGCATCGGCATTTGCATAATTTAAATTGTATTTGGGATTCTTGTAGGCATTGATCCCGATGGTAAACAGGTAAAGATTCGGGGATTCATCAGTAGCACCGGAGTAGTGAATTACAAACTTTTCTTTCTCAGAATCCAAACCGGATCTGCCCATCGCCACTGCATAGAAATAGTTTTCATCACCAAGACTGTTAGTAAGCGTTACCTCAAACAGGTATTCTTCCTTATCTATAGTCCCATCATTATCAATTACGCCGATGAGCTTGGAGTTTTGGAACAGTTTTACACGATCAATCTTATCAGGCCTGCTGGCGATATTGATGGAAACCTGTATGTTCTTCTGCATCGAAGTAATCTCAGGAATTATGGAATCTGCTTGAGTTTCTATCGGTTTACCACCCACGGATGATATAAATATTTTGGGCTGGTCCGCAATGAAATTGTCCACCTCAAACACGTTTTCCGGAACTGAAGACTCTATTAACTGACTGAACAGACGAGGTGTGAAACCAGCACTGGATGAACTTTCAAGTGATACCCTTTTGGAAGATCCACGGGAAGACCAAAACACTTTTTCAAATGCACTGGCAGTACCGTAAGATCGTCCATCCCTGGAAATGATCGCAAAGTCTTCATTACTATCGGTGTAGACATAGCCTACGATCTCCATTATATTAGCGTCGAAAATCAAGTTCATGTTATGCTGCTTGCCTGATGCATGGTTATAATTCACAAGGAAATAACCGGGTTTTGAAAGGGGGTAAATCCGATTTCTCAGGGTCAGTCCAGCGAAGAGCTTAGAATCATCTCTCAGAGTACTGAACAGCCGTTCCCCTGAATAGATATCCCTTACTTCGAAGGCATTTTGAAGGGTTACACCCAGAAATACATTGTTATAAAAGATCGCATCAGTAAACACGTTGGCCTTAAGGCTGAATCCTACTTTGGATTTGCTAACAATCCTGTTCTGAGCAAGGTGATACACTTTCAGGTGGGTCTTTTGAAAATAGGCATCATACAATATTTTGGGTGCTTGAGTTTGCCCCTGGTAAATGATCCTTTCACCTTTATCGTCATACTTTGCAAAACCAAGTATGTACATCTTGTCAATATCCTGGACTTTCCTTCCAGTATTAATGTCAAATATCGATACGGGGCCTCTCGAGGCCATGGCCGATGCCGCACCATAAATGAGGAGATGTTGCCCATCAGGATGGAAAGCCAGGGAATAAATATTCTTCCTGAATGGTTGAAATCGTAGCTTTTCCTTTCCATTATGAGCGTCCCATACCAGAACATTCCCTTTCCTGTCACCGATCGCTATCAAGTTCCCCGAATTGGAAATCTCACAATATGAAATGGCTCCTGTGACGGATAATCTCTGAATCGTTTTACCAGTCTTCCATTGAATGATTTGTGCAGTTGTGCCTTTACTTAGGACTAGAATGGAATTCTTATCAAGAAAACGGATGTCGAATATGTCGGTGAACGTTAACGTACTCCTATGAATGAATTTGGAGATTTCCGGATCCATTATTCTAATGGTTCCATCATCAAATGCGAAAGCAATAAGGCTACCATCTTTGGTTATGCTGAAGGCAACTTGTTTCGAATTAAGTTTATCAGGGTCATAGACAAGTCGAACCTCATCTACTTCTGTTTGTGCAAATAGTCGAAGAGCTCCGACCACAAAAAGTAGCACGAAAAAACGCACGTTTTCCCAAATATTTTGACCTTCGTCAAAGGTCTGAGAAGTATATATAAGTTTCGATGATGATCGTCAGTGAGGTAATTGATATTAGAGGGATGGGGATTTGCCTGTGGTTGGTGTTAACACCAACCACAGGCATAAAGCTTTGATCACCCACCAATCATCGCATGAACGCCGTACGACCCAAACAAAGTGATAATTGATTTCATAATTTTCTCATCAGGTGCATCAAAATTACTTGATGGGAGGTCCTGACCGAGTTTGAAATATTTTTTTGAAGCCGTATTGTGATAGGGAAGGAGGCTCACACTCTTCCGTTCACCCTGCAAGGATGCAATGAATTCGGCTGTCCGTCTCATATTATCCTCATCGTCATTTATCCCTTTAATCAGCGGAATTCGGATATTGATACTGGCTCCAGTCCCTGATAGCTCCCGAAGATTGTCCAAAATGAGGGTGTTGTCAACTCCTGTCCACTTTTTATGCATATCAGCATCCATTAATTTCAGATCATAAAGAAAATGATCGGTACGTTTGGCCACCTCCAACAAAACTTCCCTCTTGGCAAATCCGGATGTATCGACTGTCCGGTGTATACCTTTATTCCCGCATGCATCAAGTAATTCAATTAGGATGTCAGCATGCATCAGTGGTTCTCCTCCAGAAAAGGTCACACCACCTCCGGAGTGATCAAAAAAAACGGTTTCTTTTTCTACTGCGTTTACAATGTATTCCACAGATCTTTCCGTACCGCACATTTCCATTGCTCCCGTGGGACATACTTCTGTACAAGCTCCATTCAAATTACATTTAGATCGATCGGTTATGATACCATCAAGGGTTAACGTGAGGGCCTGTTCAGGACATGCTTCCACGCAAGATTGACATCCAATACATTTTGAAGCGGTGTACATCTTCTGTACGTTGACTGATCGACTCTCGGGATTATGACACCAGGCACAATTCAGATAGCAACCCTTAAAGAACACTGTCACCCGGATACCCGGGCCGTCGTGAATAGCATAGCGCTTGATATCAAAGATCAGACCTGAGGCCACTAGAACGACCCGTTTTCTGTTCGCTCGATGATTTCTTGCTGCAGATCCTCATTCATATCATTGAAATAATCGCTGTACCCAGCCATTCGGACCATAAGATCCTTATAATCTTCCGGATGCTTCTGGGCAGCCCTTAGTGTTGCCGTATCCACAATGTTGTATTGAATATGATGACCGCCCAATGCAAAATAGCTTCGTATTAAATCTCCTAATTTCGTGAGATCCTCCTCAGTCTTCAATAAACTTGGCATGAACCGTTGGTTTAATAAAGTACCTCCCGACTTCACCTGGTCAAGTTTACCAAGGGACTTGATCACAGCTGAAGGACCATGGGTATCCGCACCATGCGATGGGGAAGTACCATCAGAGATAGATTTGCCTGCCAATCTGCCATTGGGTGTAGCGCCCGTTACCTTACCAAAATACACATGACAAGTAGTAGAAAGCATGTTTAAATAGTACTGTTCGCCCTTGATGTTGGGGTTTCCGTCGATGGCTTGTAGCAGATCGTTGTAGATGCGAACGGCCATATCATCGGCATAGTCATCATCATTCCCGAAAAATGGGGTTTTGTTCATTATGGTCTGCCGCATCAATTCGTCCTCCTTGAAATTACTCTTTAATGCATCCAGTAAGCTTCCCAACTGGAATGTCTTATTCTCGTATACATGTTTTTTTAATGCAACTAGACTATCGGTGATTGTCCCAAGGCCACAACACTGGATGTAATTAGTATTATAACGTGAGCCACCATCATAGTAATCCTTGCCCTTTTTGATGCAATCATCGATCAAAATGGAGAGGAATGGTGCCGGTGCATACTGGGCAAACATGCGATCTATGTAATTGCTGACCCGTACTTTTTGATCTACAACAAAATTCAATTGACTAATAAAAGCCGAATAAAGAGTCTCGAAGTCCTTGAAGGATCTCGGATCTCCTGTTTTAATTCCAGCAATCTTTCCTGTTAATGGATCAACGCCATTATTTAAGGTGATTTCCAATATTTTCGGAACATTCAGGTACCCGGTCAATAGAAACGCTTCTTTTCCAAAAGCGCCAACTTCAATGCAACCACTACAACCACCTTCACGTGCGTCTGCAAGGGATTTACCTTGTCTCAGCAATTCCGCGATATACACATCAGCATTAAAAACGGAAGGATAACCATGACCCAAGCGGATCACCTTTGCAGCTGATCGTAAAAATCGATCTGGAGTTTTAGAACTGATGTGGACTGAAGCTCCAGGTTGGAGAATGTGCAATTCTCCCAACACTTCCAACATGATTTCTGATACTTCACTGGAACCATCCAGCCCCTCTTTCGTCAAACCACCCAGGTTAATGTTGGTAAAATCGTTGTAAGTACCACTTTCCTTTGCTGTAATGCCGACTTTTGGTGGAGCAGGGTGATTATTGACTTTGATCCAGAAACAAGAAAGGAGTTCCTTAGCCTGCTCGCGTGTAAGAGTTCCATTCTGCGTCTCAGTTTCAAAGAAAGGAGCTAAATGTTGATCAAAATGGCCGGGATTCATGGCATCCCAGCCGTTGAGCTCAGTAATAGTGCCCAGGTGGACAAACCAATACATCTGAATGGCCTCCCAGAATGTTCTGGGAGTATTTGCTGGAACCCGTCTACAAACTGCAGCAATCTTGCTTAATTCATCTTTCCTTTGCGCATTGGCTGTTTCTTCGGCCATTTTATCGGCTAGATCTGCATGTCTTTCAGCAAATTCAATGACTGCATTGCAAGAAATGGCCATAGCCTTCAACTCATCCGCTTTATCTGTAGCCACAGGATCGTTCAGGAAATCAAGTGATTCCAGGTGATCATTTATTTCCTGTTTAAAATCCAACATTCCTTTTTGGTAGATCTTGCCATCCAGGGCGGTATGACCCGGAGCACGTTGTTCCATGAATTCCGTAAATAATCCAGCCTCATATGCGGCTTTCCACTCCTTTGGAACATGGTTGAATATTCGTTCTCGCTGTGTTTTTCCTTTCCAGTACGGTATTACTTCCTTTTCATACTTTTCAATGTCTGAGGTGTCCGTAAAATACTTTTGACGATCCCTCGTGTTCAACACATGAAAGTCTTCCGAACTGTGACAGGTCAATTCAGGAAAAGTAGGAACGGCCTTGGGAAAAGGGCCACGTTCTCCCACGATCAACTCATCTTCACCGATATAAATGGTTTTGCGCCGGCAATGATCTTGAAATGACAATGCCCTCATGATGGGAGTGGGATATTTACCCTCATTCTCTTGATAAAACTCAGTTTGATGTAAGGCTCTCTCAATCGAAATGGTGGCTGGGGTATCGACACTTAAATTTCTTAGCTTCCTGATCCTTTCATTCATTCCCGGATCGGAATTCCTGTCCGTAGCAGCCTTTCTCTGTGGAGTTTTGTTTTTTACTTCAACCAACTCGAACATAGTGATACGATTTGTTCCTTGAAATGGATTATAGCAAAGTATAGGTAATACCGTCATTATGAAATGATCAATGTCATGGTAGAAAATGAACATCAATGATGAATACTCAGGGGTTAGGAAGAAGTAGAATGTTGGACCGCTTAGAATTATTGTGATCCTCTGAACTTTTCGGGATGAGATCCGGATTGATGAAAACTCAAGAGTCTCATTTCATTGAGATCGATCAGCCAGGAAAACTAAAATATCTTTAGGTGAACAGGTAATGTTATTCCAAAAATCAAACTGGTAAAGGATCCATTTTCAATTAAAAATAGTATTCAAACCAAACAACGTGATAATCCTACTTGTCAAAATTGTATTCATGAAGGAAGTTGTAGATATTTCAGTACAGTTGAGATCAAATGGAAAATAAATCTGCAGGGTACGAAGAGCAACCTCTCTTTTATAAAGGTAAGCCTGTCTTTGGAAGGTTGAGGACTCCTTATTTCGACCGTATTCCAAAGGAATATTTGTCAAATGAATCTTGTTTTATTTTCCTTGATGAGGGAAAGATGAACGTTCGAACCCAGTATGAAATGATGAACATGGGTTCTGAAGATGCTATTTTGGGTAAATGCATGAACTACTTTTTTGAGACTTCAAAGGAGCAGAGAGAGGATGGGGGTATGATTCAGATGACAGCTGTGCTATTATACCCAAGCATTGTAGAAGAGTTATTTGAATTTGATTTAAGTGTTTCCTCCTATCACTTGAATTATAATATCAAACAGGTGGCGGTTAACCGGCTTTTGAAAAACTTTCGTGATAGTTTAGATATCCTATTTGATAATCCTGAATTAGCTGACGAACACTTGCTAAGGAATAAGCTAAAAGAATTCATTCTTGTTCTTTCAAAATCAGAAAAAGCTCCCTCACATTTGGATTTTCTCTCGGGACTTTTCAAACCAGCAGAAGTAGAATTCAGGAGCACTATAATGCAAAATCTTTACAGCAACTTATCAATTGACGAATTGGCTAAACTTTGTCACGTAAGTACCTCCTCCTTCAAAAGAAAATTTGCCGAGGTATTTAATGAAAGCCCAAAGAAGTATATCATTACTAAAAAGCTGGAAAAAGCTTCTGAAAAATTGACCACAAGCGATTTACGCATTTCGGAAATTGCCTATGAATGTGGTTTTGATACCATATCTACATTCAATCGTTCATTTAGAGCACAGTTTGGAATTTCCCCAACAAATTACCGTTTGAACCAAACTGCATAAAGTTTGAGCTTTTCTGCAATGCCAAACTTTTAGTATGCTGATAGATTTGGGGAACGAATTAAATGTAGAACTAAAGACCTTGACTTCATGAATAAAACGATTATGATTACCGGAGCCAACAGTGGATTAGGAAAGGATGCTGCTCGGCAGCTAGCACTTATAAGCACCACTGAAAAGATCTACTTGGCATGTAGAAACATGGAAAAAGCGAAAATCGCTGAGGCGGAATTGATGGAAGCTACCGGTCGAGATATTTTCGAAATTATAATAATGGATGTATCTGATCCTGAATCTGTGACCAAAGCTCTCCAAGATTTGAAAGAACCTATTGATGCCCTCATCATGAATGCAGGTGGAATGGGAGGCAAACAACCGGAACAAATTACCAAGGATGGCGTCACCATTCTTTTTGCAGCCAATTTGCTTGGCCACGTTATATTATTAGAAGGATTAATAAAAGAAAAGAAGCTAAATAATGTGGCTATGTATGCCGGATCAGAGGGAGCAAGAGGTGTACCCGTCATGAGCATGCCTCGGCCCGCCCTCAATGGTTCTACTGAAGATGATTTTGCTTCAATTTTTGACGGCTCACTTTTTGAAAAAGGGTATGATCAGATGATTGCATATGGATATGTCAAGTACAGTGCGGCAATGTGGATGGCCTCATTAGCTCGAAAATATCCAAAAATTCGGTTTGTGACTATGAGTCCGGGATTCACAAAGGGAACCGAGGTAATGGGTAACCTTCCTCCGATGAAGAAATTCATGTTCAAGTATATTATGCTCCCAATAGTTGCACCTCTCAAGGGTATTGTTCATAAGTTGGAAGTGGGCGCAAAACGATATGTTGACGCAATCAACGATCCATCATATGAAAGCGGCATTTTTTACGCTAGCAAGGAGAATACACTCACTGGACCGGTAATTGACCAAAGCATAATTTTCCCTGATCTGAAGAATGAAAGTTTTCAGGACAATGCGTACAAAGCCGTGCACAGGTTTGTGACGGTTTAGATGAGACTCGTATAATAAAAATATTAGAGCTTATCATACTTATGGTGGGCTCTTTTTAATTGCCCAGAGAAGTAATGACATAAGTATCTTGTTTTGCCTGCTAGTCATAAAACGTTAGGTATACGGCGAGCATCAGTTGAAGTAGTTGAGCTGAAAGTTGACTAAGTTTGGATACTGACCAAAAAGCACATAATCATGCGCGGATCCTTACTACTTGTTACAATACTCACCTTATTTATCATCACTTCGTCAACTCAAAAAAACCAGATTGAAGGGGACGCAATTCCTCTATCTAAGGTTGATAGGCTTTACTACACTTGTAAGATCTGGGGATTTTTGAAATACTATCATCCTATGGTCGGTAAGGGCTCCTATGATTGGGATGAAAAACTGCAAGGCGTTCTAAAAAATACAGCCAGCATTGAAACGACAGATGCCTTCTCAACTTATTTTTCCCGATGGATCTATTACATGGGTCAGGTGCCTGAGTGCCCAAACTGTAATCAAAAAAGGGAATACAAACCATTTCTGAAAAACTTCGACCTGTCCTGGATCCAAGATCCTGTATTTTCCAATGAGCTAAAAAAGCATCTGAAAAATGTTGAAAACAATCGGTATCAGGGAGATCATCATTATGTGGCCAAAGGTGAACTTCAGCAATTTGAACCCAAAAATGAGTCAAGAGATTACGAATTTAGCGTGAAAGACGAAAACAACCGATTGCTACCGCTCTTCAGGTATTGGAATTACATCGAATATTTCTACCCATACAAATATCAAACAGACCAACATTGGGATGATGTTCTGAAAGATATGATCCCGAAATTCTTAGCAGTCAAAACGAAATTGGACCTTCACCTTGCTATGCTGGAACTGGTTGTGAAATTGGATGACAACTACGCAAGTCTCAACACCACTGTTCTCGAGGAATTACCCTATTACAATTTCCTGCCTGCCAAGATTGAATTGATTGAAGATCAGGCGGTTGTGACTGAGATCATTGATGTGGAAAAAGCAAGGTTAAATGATCTACAGGTTGGGGACATAATAAAGAGCATCAATGGACAATCCATAGGAGATATTCACAATTCGAACAAAAAATATATCTGGGGATCAAATGATGCCGTTAAAGATCGAAGTCTTTATCAAACTCTTTTTATGGGTATCCAGGAAGCACCCAGCTTAACAATCGAACGAGGCAATGTGGTCAGAACAGACAATGTGACTCTTTTTAAATCATCTGAGTTGTCATATGAAAGCACAAAGACTGATGTAAAATGGGAGACCCTGGATGACTCAATTGGATATGTAAACATGGGCAAGGTTGAGGTGGGAGAGGTTGATCAAATGATGAAGGAACTAATGGAAAACGCTGTCATCATTTTTGATGTTCGCAATAACCCAAAAGGTACATACGCGGCAATCGCCAAGTACCTAAATCCAAAAGATACAACCTTTGCCATATTTACTAAACCGGATTTCAGCTATCCAGGCAAATTTGTTTGGCAGGGTGAAAGCTCTTGTGGTCAAGAGAATGCAGACTATTATAAGGGAAAGGTGATCCTTCTTGTCAATGAAACCACTCAAAACCATGCTGAATTTACCTGTATGTGCCTTCAAACGGCGCCTGATGCTGTTGTAATCGGAAGTCAAACAGCTGGTTCTAACGGCGTGGTTACGAGGTTCCCAATCCTTAGTCGATGGTATACCTACATGACTGGTTTTGGTATCTTCTATCCTGATGGTACCGAAACCGCACGTGTAGGCATTATTCCTGATATTTACGTGAAACCAACAGTTGCCGGTGTTCGCGCGGGTAGGGATGAAGTGTTAGAAAAAGCCATTGAGGTGGGTAAAGAGGAAGTTGCCAGACTCATAGAGAAAGCCAGGCAGGAAGAATTAGCCCGGCTGAGGGAAATGGAAAGGAAGGAGGAAATCGCCAGGTTGATGATGGCGATGGATTCCTTAGGTATGGATACGCTCAGATTCGAATCATCAACTTTGGATTCACTGCAGATCGATTCAATTAGGTTTGTCGTGGATTCATTGCGGATTGAAACAACACCAATTGACTCATTAGGAAATGAAGGTAACTGAGAATTACTACCGGAAGATATTTCAATTAACTATCGTAAATAGAACTTATTTTGATGAGTTGAAGATCTTCTGAGCATTCTGGATGGCGTCCTCCGGACCAACAAAAATTACCCGGTCTCCTTCCTTGATCTGTGTATTTCCCCTTGGAACAACAAATTTATTTTTACGTATCACTGCAGCTACAACACACTCTTTGGGAATGGAGATGTCACGAATAAACATATCAACTACATGAGAATCTTTTCTGATCGGAACACCCAGAAGGCTTGCAACTCCTGTCCCGATTTCGAAAAGTTGAGCAACACCTGGCCTATCCAGATGATTTTCAACCATTGCCGCCGTCGACCATGGGGCACTAATGCATACAATGTCATTTTCCTCTAATAATGGTACATAATCAGAGTCATGGATAATAGAGATTACACGATTTATGCCAAGATGTTTTGCTTGCATTGAAATGATCGTATTTCGGCTGTCATCATTTGTCGCCGCGATGGCAATATCCACATTCTGGAGTCCCACTTGTTCAAGTATTTCCTTTTTCGTTCCATCTCCATGGAATATCGGTACTGGATAACGAGATTCCAACTCCTTGCAACGGGTTTCGTTTTCCTCGATAAACGTAACCTGATGCTCGACCGTCCGGAACAGAAGACGATATTCATCTTTTGCTAACAAGCGGTCAGCAATGTTTCTGCCCTGCCTTCCGCCACCGATAATCAGTATTCGCATTTTTGGTATCTTTTTTAAGTTAAAAGAAATTCGTGAAACAACCCTACCTAACAACTGTAATTCCCTGCGGTTGGCTGGTCTCCATAAATATATTGATGCACCTATTAATGTCAGAAGTCCCCCTATTACGAAACTTCGGGTTTCAAGAGCTGGCACAAACAACCAGCTGGTAAGAATTCCCAGGATTGGTAACAATGGATATAGAGCCACCTTATAAGGACGACGTAGGTTGGGCATTTTCCTGTGAAGGGCAATCACCGCCATATTAACAAAACCTAAACCCATCAGGAACCCAAAATCACTCATTGAAGCTGCAAACCTTACAATTCCGACTGCTCCGAAGGCGATTACCATTACTGTACATGTTAACAGGGCGATATCCGGAGTTCGATAACGGGAATGGAGTCGTGCCAAAACCTGTGGAAAATGACCATCGCGCCCTAGGGCATAGAGTACTCTTGCACTTGCCCCCAATGTCACACTAAAGGCTGAAAGACAAGCCATTATTGTGGCAGTAACAGCTGCTAAACGGCCCCAATTACCAAATATTCTTTCCGCTGCATATATGAAGGGTACTTCGCTTTCAGCCAGCTCAGAATAATGAACGGTTCCCATCATGACCCATACGACCAATACGTAAATCGTAATGGCAACAATCATTGTTATCATGATAGCCCGAGGAATGGTTTTCCCGGGATTTATGATTTCCTCCGAGGCGACGGTAATTAGTTCATATCCTACATAGGAAACATAGATCAACGCCATGGCGGGTAGGAAGGGGGCATATCCGAAAGGCGCAAAAGGTTTCAGATTAGGACCTTCTATTTCACTTATACCCAGTAATGCGACACCAATCAGAATCACTAACTCGATAAGGTTCATGGCTGTAATAACCTTAATTGCTTCCGACATTCCACGCCAATTAATGAAGGCGAAAAGAAGGGTAGTGGACACTACTAAAACAGCAACATTGGCCTCATGCCAGATATAGGTACGAATGGTCAATGCGAAAATGATCACATACAGAGAGCAGGCAACCGTATTTCCAATCCAAAAAAACCACCCTGTAAAGAATGCTATGGGCTTCGGAAGAGTTCTACTGACAAACGAATATCCGCCACCTGCAATAGGGATAGCTGCACCTAACTCACTGTAATTCACTGCTGTAATAATCGTAACCATGCCCAGAGCCAGATAAACAAGTATCCCTAATGGTCCGATCATATGGGCCAGTTCTCCCGGGAGGGCGAAAATTCCTGGTCCCATCATAGCTCCGATGCCAATCATGACTGCCATGAATAATCCAATGTTTCGTTTGAAAGTTACTTGTTCAGCCAAAAGACAATTATTTACTACTGTTTAATTGGAATTCGAGGGTGATGGTGACGAGACTATTACAAATTATTCAAAAAATGGCAACTATAGATTATAATACGGCTGAATAATCATTAATACAACCCTAGCAAACATTCTAAGAGGTGTTGCCCGACAAGGCAATACCACTATAAATTCAATCAGTTGAAAATAATAAAGCCCGTAACGAAACGTCACGGGCTTCCAACTTCACCTTCTTACTTCTACAAATCAATTTAGTTTCTTGTAACCGTTATTGAATTAGATAAACTGAAGTCTGCTCCGCTTAGTCCACTAACGTTATTTCCTTCTGCAAGTCCTGTCAGACCATCTGCGTAGGTGATCCTCCAGATAAGACAAACACCAACTCCCGCACCATCAAAATCCACACCTTCCAAATCGGTCATTGTCGGTGGAAGGCCAAGTATGTTGTTTTGATCATCCGTAATAACCCAGCCCGTATTTGCAAGATCCAGGTTGCCTGAAACAGTGATCCCGCTTACGTTATCTGCGGTTCCGTCTACTATAAAAGTAAATGGCCCACCTGTAATTTCTCCTGCACTTGCCCTTGTTACTGAAATTGAATTGGATAAACTGAAGTCTGCTCCACCAAGCCCACTTACATTTTCACCCTCTGCGAGTCCTGTGAGACCATCTGCATAGGTGATCCTCCAGATAAGACAAACACCAGCACCAGCACCATCAAAATCTACACCTTCCAAATCTGTCATTGTCGGTGGAAGACCTAAGATATTGTTTTGATCATCGGTAATAACCCAACCCGTGTTCGCAAGATCCTGGTTGCCAGATATCATGATATTACTTACGTTGTCTGCGGTTCCGTCTACTATGAAAGTGAATGGCCCACCTGTAATTTCTCCGGCACTTATTCTAGTTACGGTTATTGAATTGGATAGGGCAAAGTTTCCGGTAAGCTGATCTGTGTTATTACCCATCTCAAGTCCCATCAGTCCGTCAGTATACGTGAGATGCCAAATCAGACAGACTCCTGCTCCGGCACCATCAAAATCCACCCCTTCCACATCTGTAAGTGTAGGTGGCAAGCCCAGAATATTGTTTTCATCATCTGTTATGACCCAAGTAGTATTCATGCCATTGACATTACTGTCATCCAGCATTATTCCACTGACATTATCAGTAATTCCATCAACGATAAACGTAAAAGGGCCTCCGGAAATAGTACCGGCACTTATTGCATTTCTTGTAACCGTAATGCTATTTGACAAATCAAAGGAACCCGTAAGTCCTGATGTATTTTCACCTTCACTTAGTCCTTCCAATCCATCCTCATAACGGATGTACCAGATAAGGCATACTCCAGCGCCCGCACCATCAAAGTCTACACCTTCAAGCGCTTCCATTGTTGGGGGAAGACCTAAAATATTGTTTTGATCATCAGTGATCACCCATCCGGAGTTGGTTCCCACAGCTGTTCCATCAAGGGTAATACCACTTACATTGTCGGCAATACCATCCACAATAAAAGTGAAAGGACCACCGGTAATCGAACCGGCCTCAGGTAAAACAGGATCAACAGGATCGTCATCTCCACAGCTTGAGATCAATATTGCAACGCTTGTTAGTAAGAATGTGCTAAATAGTAATTTTCTCATTTTTGACATTAGATTTTTTCCAAACAAACGTCTCTGAGATTGCCTGACGGTCACAGACTATTAACATTTTCATCACAAAAGATCACAGAAATGGGACACTATTTAGGATAAATGGGCATACCACCCGACAATCAATAATCCGATTACCTAAGCTGTGATGATTTTGTGATACTTTATTTTTTATTTCGTTTTTATATGGATGATAAAAAGGTCATTATAATCGAAGATGATCCGGAGATCTGCGATCTTTTAAAGATCCATCTATCAGATATGGGATGTGAGGCAGAGTCTTATCATGACGGTTACACAGGATACGAACGAGCAAAATCAAATGATTTTGATTTGGTTATTCTTGACATAAGGCTCCCGTCAATGGACGGGATCGACATTTGTCAAAAACTTAGAGCAAATGAAGTGAACACACCGATAATTATGCTCACGGCTCGTTCGGAGGAAATTGACAGGGTACTTGGCCTTGAAGTAGGCGCTGATGATTACATGACCAAGCCTTTTAGCGTTCGAGAATTCATCGCAAGAGTAAAGGCTATTTTCCGTAGGTCTTCCATTATCAAAGAGGAGATAAAGCGTGAGAATGTTCAGCAAATCAATTATGGTGACCTTTCAATTGATATCGAGAAACGGAAAGTATTGGTAAATGAAAAGAAGATTGACCTTTCCCCTAAGGAATTTGACCTACTGGTACTAATGGCATCAAATCCCGGAAAAAGCTATAATAGATCAAGGCTTTTAAATCTGATCTGGGGATACGATTTCGAGGGCTATGAACACACGGTCAATTCCCACATTAACAGGCTAAGGGCAAAAATTGAACCTGATATGGATCATCCAAAATACATCCTCACTTCATGGGGGGTGGGATATAAGTTTAATGAAGAATTAGATTTAAATGGGTACTGAGGCACTTTCGGTTAGGCTTATCAGGAAGATAATGATTGCATTTATGTTGATCATTCTGTTAGTAGGAGCGGGATATGTGAACATCACAATATATTTCACCAATAAGTTCTTTGAGGAAGCATCACAGAAGCTTAACTCCGATCTTGCGAATCATTTAATAGAGGAGAAATTTCAGGATGCGAAGCCATTTTTAGAAGATGGTTCAGTAAACAAAGCTCTTTTTGGTGATGTAATGCATGACATGATGGCCGTTAACAGGGGAATAGAAGTGTATCTTCTGAGTGAATCAGGAGAGATACTATATAGCGTAGTGCTGGATCATTCTGATGACGATTCCCCATTGACGAAAATAAATCTCGAACCGGTAGAAGAATTCATTGAATGCAATGGAGATCGGTACATTTTGGGGGATGATCCGAGGAATATGAATAACCAAAAGATATTTTCTGCTTCGGCTTTTTCCGTTGATGGTCAGGAGGGGTACATCTATATCATTTTAGCAGGAGAACAATTTGAAAAGACCACCGCTAGCATTGCAGGTAGTTATTTTTTGAGGTTGGGAATTGGGGCATCTATTGCTACGGTCATATTTGCCGTATTTATCGGAGTACTCACCATATGGTATCTGACAAAGAATCTCCGTGAGATTATTGAGACCGTAAAGAAGTTCAGGGATGGAGATTTAAGTGCCAGAATTGAAAATTCTAAAAGTAAGGACCTCTCAGTACTGACTGAGACTTATAACAGCATGGCCAACACGATTGTTGCAAATATTGAAGAACTGAAATCAGTAGAAAACCTGCGTAGGGAGTTAATAGCAAATGTTTCACATGACTTAAGAACGCCATTGGCCATTACTCAGGGTTACATTGAGACCCTTCAAATTAAAAAGAATACGCTTACTACGGAGGAGAATGAAAGTTATTTGAACATCATTCAGAAAAATATTGAAAAGCTTGCCGGATTGATCGAACAACTTTTTGAGTATTCAAAACTGGAAGCAAAACAAATTGAACCCAAGAAAGAACCCTTTTCGATCTCTGATTTGGCTTACGATGTATTCGAGAAGTATCAGCAAGTGGCTGAGAAAAAAGACATCTCTATTGATTTGAATATTGAAGAAGGTTTACCTATGGTATTTGCGGACATAAGCCTGGTCGAACGTGTGATTCAAAACCTGATGGACAATGCTTTCAAGTTCACATCAGAGGGAGGCAACGTTTCAATTGATATGTCATCCAGCAAAACAGAAGTATTCGTGTCCATCAAAGACACTGGCATTGGAATGAATGAAGAAGAACTCACACAGATCTTTGAACGTTACAAGCAGGCCTCAACTACTAAGACGGATAATCAGGGAGCAGGGCTTGGATTAGCAATAGCGAAGAAAATTATAGAGATCCACAATTCTACAATCAAAGTAATCAGCCAACCGGACGTGGGAACTACCTTCGAGTTTAATCTTCCTGCTATTTGAAATTTTGGGCAGAATAGTGGTTTTAGAACAGGTTACTCTTTCCTAAGCACCTCAAAAAGGTTTTCAGACAATGTCCTTTTGGTGAGCACATAAATCCAGAAAATCCCATTCAAAAGAATTAATCCGATCAACAGAGAAGCCATTTCCCAGGAGGCTTCAATGAATTCGGAAAGGAGGGAAGGTACTACCGCAAGAAATGCAGCAATGGCACCGGATAAGGCACCGGCTATTAATAAGATCATATGTTCACGAGCAATGATCTGAAGGATTATTTTCCTAGTATATCCTATGGCATACAAAATGCCAATTTCCTTTGCACGATCCATGATGTTTCTAATTAGAATGATGCCCAGGCCAAAAGTCCCCAAAATCATGGCTAAGCCACCGAGTAACATGAATATTGAGAGGTAGGTATTCTCTACCTGGTTGAAAGTGGCTAACCTGTCGGCCGCAGACGTTATTTCCAGACCTTCATTTCGAAATGATCTTGTAAGTGACTCAACTGCCTGATCATGATCGCTTTGTGGACCATCCACAAGGAAAACATGAGTACCGCTATTCGAGGGAAAATGCTCCAAAAAGATGTTCTCATCGATCAGCACGTTTCCCTGGAAAATGGAATTGGCCAGACCCCCAATCACCTTGATCTTCATTTGCATTCCGAATTCATCAAGGTAGATCAAGGTATCACCTACTTTCTTTCCCAATCCCCATTGCAATACGGTCTGATCTACAAACGCTGGTACAACAGAGTTACCAAGCCTGGATTGTAATGATGTCCAGGGATATTCCGGATCCAGATCTCGTGTATGCTTGATAAAGGAGAATCTCCCTTCAAGCTTTTCAGAAGGTACTCCCAAAATACGGGGTGAGGTTACCCTATTGAGATTGAGGCAACTGGCATCATCTCCTTCATTTTTTCTAAGCTGTACAAAATTCAATGAATGATCTATACTTAGTTGACCTTTAATTTGAGAATTATTGAGATTTTTAAGGATAGGGAGGGTGGTTTCCATATAGAGCAAGAATCCCCCTGTTCCACTGGTAGGTTGATTGGCACTACCATGCAGATCTTTTCTGTTCAAACCTGTCGAAATAACTACAAACGTTCCCAATGCAAAGAGAATTACCACCCTTAGACTTCTTGCCCTATTTCTAATTAAGTTTCGTTTTATCAATTGTTCTTGAGAAAAGTACTCATGGTCGTCCCTTCTGATCTTACCAAACCATGCTGCAATGAAGGCCATGAAACCCAATAAAAATAAGCTTCCGGAAATGAAAAAGACTTCAGAATTAAGAGTTTTGGCCAGAACCAATTCCTTCAATAACAAAGCTATTGCTATCAAAGCGGAAATCCAGCCCACAAACGACCAGACTTTGTTTCCGTTGTAGGTCTTCATAGTCCTGACTTTTTGCTGCAGCTCACTGGATTGAGACCTAAGCTTTTTAGTTACACTGAACCATATAATAATTATAATCAGCACCATGGTGATAGTCATTCCTGATACCATGGACCGCCAGTGAACATCTTCCTGGAGGATAGAAGTACGGACAATGTCGAACCATACAGTATTTAAGGCATGGAAAACCAGCTTGTTGTAAAGAATAGCCAACAGTCCACCCAATAGGACCGCTGGGAAGGCGATAATTACGCCTTCAACCAACAAGAGTAATTTTATATTTAATTGCCTAATTCCCAATGCTTTAAGGGTTCCTATTTCAACAAACCTTCTCTCTAAATGCAGATTAAATAGCAGTGTCGTTAAAATCAATCCCGCCACTAAGAGAAAGAAACTCAATCCCATGAAGAGTTGAGAAAAATCAACACCACCTCTTGCAGCCGTAAAACCTTCCTCACGGATAGGTTGAAGTGAAAATCCAAGGGTAGTGGGTTCAAGTAATTTCGAAAGTTGACTTTCAAGTAGTGTTTTTGATAAGTCATCTGCAGATAGCCGAATGGATGTGCAACTTCCAAATCGGTTTTCCCACAATTCTTTCCCTGTTTCATACGAAATGAAAGCTTTAGGTGTTCCCCTGTATATCTTCCAGTAATCTTCATCCTTATCCCGGATCTTGTCAAGATCAACTGGAACTCCAGCTTCCCATTCCCGACAATTACCAGCATCAGTCAAACCTGGAAGTTGTGGCATGAGATCCCTATCCGCGTGGATACCTTCAATCGGAACTATTGCAGCTACCATAAACCTTCTGGTTAGCTCAGTCAAATTTCGAAGTGGACCTATTACATAATAGGTACATTCTATGCTGTCTCCAACATCGAGTTCAAGATCCTCTGCCATCCAATCGTTGATGTTGATTTCATCTTTCACGGATCCCTTTGATAAAAAAGGACCAGCAGATATGAAAGAATAGGGCGTTTCTGAGTTCCCTGACCGAAAGGCATTAATCATATAGGTCAGAATGGGCTGAGCCTGATCGTCTATTATCTTAACTGACTTAAGAATCGACGAGTCTATAAATACCCTTTCAGATCTGATCTCCCAATCCTTACCTTCATTCGCCGGAAAGATTTCAAGGGCCATGTCAGCTAAACTCCATTGATCGTCGAGGGCTTTGGTGATAGTATTATCATCCGATCCGGAAAACAGTAATCTATTGGCTTTTTCCTTCAGATTCAGTCTTTTATTGAGATATGGCAGTGAAAGGAAAACGTTTAAGGGTGCAGTTTGTGATGTTTTCAAATTGAACCTTCCGAGCTGATCAGGACTCATTATTTTCCCAACAGTAAGACGTAGGGATATGTATTGATCAGCCTCAGAGACGAAGGGCGCGTTTTTTGGGATCTGGCTGGCATTTTCTATCCGTAGAACGAATGCATCACCCGGATTCAGTTGAAGTCGTCTTGAAAGGTTCTCGCTGATATAGGCCTGATTTCCGGAAGGTGGAAAAAAGGAAGGGTCCGAAGATGGAATTAATGAAGAGAAATGCTTATCAATTCCCAGTACTTGTATCCCATTGAGTTTGTATTTTCCTCCTTGAGAGGATCCGATGCCTTTCAGTTGAAGGATCGGCGCAACATCTGCATCAATGTCATTTCGGATGTCATCTGCCAATGAAATCCTAAAATACCGATCAATTCCTGAGAAAAGGAATTCAGATTTTCCCAGTCGTAATTGGGTTGCACTCTCAAGACTGGTTACTACAGAGTCACCTATTATTAATGTTCCCGTGAGGACCATCGTACTGATTGCTACCCCAAGCATAACAGTCAAATGAACCTTCCAATAATACTTCAGTGAGGAGAATATGTATTGAAAGGGTGTCATCATCTATTATTCGGATCTTGACAAAACACCATCAATCAAGTTGAATGCATGATCCATAGTGCTTCCAATCTGAAGAGAATGGGTTACAACGATAAGTGCCAAACCGAGTTTCTTGTTGAGGTCATTCAGCAAGGACATTATCGACAGGGCATTTTTTCGATCCAAAGAACCTGTTGGTTCATCCGCAAGGAGTAGACGAGGTTGGTTGATCAAAGCCCGAATAACAGCCACACGCTGACATTCTCCGCCGGATAAAGTTCCGGGAAGATTGTCTTTTTGGTTCCACAGACCTACCTCATTTATCAATGTCTCTGCTCTTGACCTACTTTCCTTCTTTTGTTTCGGATCCTTAATCGGTATTGTAGGTATCAATACATTTTCCATCACAGTGCATTGAGGGAGCAGGTGATGAGCCTGGAATATGAAACCGATTTGTTGATTTCGAAAGTTACTGATTTGATCTTCTGTATAACCAAGAACACTTTGACCCTCGAAAAAGACTTCCCCAGTGTCAGGTTTATCCAATGCACCGATAATATTCAATAGGGTTGATTTTCCAGAGCCTGATGGTCCCATTATGGCAAGGGATTCACCATGGTCAAGGAAAAGATCAAGGTCATTGAGCACCTCTTTTTTGGGAGCGCCTGGACTTGTTTGATACGATTTGGAAATCTGTTTCAGTTCAAGCAGCATCCGACTCAAATTTGTCCTCGTTCCTTATCTTCTCGTAGCAATCAATGATTTTACCAGCTTGATTATGAATATTGAAGCTGTTGATCACACCTTCTCTACCGGCCTGCCGTAACTTGGATAAGCTGGATGGTTCCGATAACAAACTAGCCCATGAATCTGCCAGTTTTTCCGGTGTGTTTGGTTCATATATGATCCCTCCTCCGGATTTTTTGATGATTTCAGGGAATGCTCTTAATGCAGGTTGAATTACGGGGACACCTGATGCCATGGACTCAAGCAGGTACATACCGAATGCTTCACCTTTAAGGACAGGCACAGATAAAACGGAGATCTTTTCAAAAAATTCATGTCTGCCTTCCTCTTCAAAGTCCTGGTGGAAATCAACATCACCCGTTAAATCAGCCTTGATGATCTTGCGTTTAACATGTTTAATGAAAACGGTATCGTCCCCGGTTGATCCACCGGTAATCACCAATTTGGTTCCTTTCCATTTTTCATCCTTTTTAAGCAGAATGAATGCATCAATGAGGATCTCAAGACCGTTTTCGCTACATAACCGTGATATGTATCCAATATTCAAAGGTTTGTCAGGAGTGATGTAGTAAGCATTCGGGTCAATATTTATATGATGTGTGAAGAGTTTTGAATCTGGAATGGACAACCTGGATTTCATCTCCTTACCATAATAGTCACTGACCGCAAAGAAGGCATCGACATCCCTGGCTCGTTCTTTCATCAATTCCCAGGTTTTGATTTTGAAAGGGTCATCCATTGCATTTACCCACACATCTTCGTCCTGCAGTGTACAAACTACTTTGACCTTCAGTTTTGCCTTGATGCGTTTTACCAGACCCAGAAGTAATGCATTAGATATGTGGACAATGTCGGGCTTTCCATGTTTCGCTATCCAGTCGATCATATGGTCCAGTTCTTCCTTTTGTTCACCCTGCTCTCCCAACAACATGGATATGGTCATATCTTCCAGTCCCCGGGGATTAGTTGAGCCTGCCATGCTGGCTGCCAATTTGAGGAACGGTCCGGAATTTAGTATTCTATCGACCCATGTTGGTGCTTTTCGTAGCAGGGGATATCTGTGCTTCAAATACAGACTTATCGCACCATAAAAGACTGGGACATCTTCCAGGTCATGTTCATCCGAAAAAAGTGGTAGATACATGGGGATTTTCGTTACTTCCACGCCTGCATCTTTCAACCCCCGAACATATTCACTATCCCTCAGACAATTACCGCAATAAAAACTTCCACCTGATCCGGGCACAATGTGGATGATCTTCATATCACATTTTCTTAATCATTTTCAAAACAATAAATGTTTCCATCTCCGGCACCAACTATCATCTTACCATCAACTATTGCCGGATTGTGGGCAATAGAACTTCCGATCTCATAGGACCACAATTCTTTTCCATCTTCAAGGCGTACCATGTAGATCAAGCCGTCCATAGTTCCTGTCACAACGCTGCCATTTACAATGAGTGGAGAAGCATCAATTCTGCCACCTGCATTGAACGACCAAAGTAATCGGCCACTTCTCTTTTCAAAACACCTTAAGTATTTATCTTGACCCCCAATAACCACATTCTGGTCCTTTACTGCCGGTGAACCTAAAATAGGCAATCCACTATCCGGATTATCCCATTGCCATGCGATCTTTCCCTCCTTAACATCAATGCATGAGAATAATCCATCATAATCTCCTGTAAAAACCAGGTTTTCGGAAATCGTCACTGACCCGGCAATGTAGGTAGCCACTTCAAATTTATTTCGCGCCAAACCAGTGAGGAGATCAACTTCATGCAAATAGCCATCGCATCCTCCAAAAAAGGCTGCCTCTTTACCAATTGCCGCCGCTCCATTCACAAAGTTGTCGGATTCGTATTTCCAAAGGGATCGACCTGTCAGAGCATCAATACAATGAAGGTGGTAATCATAGCTGCCCACGATCAGGTTAGTTTTGTTTCCATGATCAAAATAGTTAACCGATCCCATAATGTTACCCTCCGTATTATACTTCCAGATCACCTCTCCTTTAGCGGCATCCAGGGCATAAACAACTCCACTCAGATTCCCAACAAATAGTTTATCATCCATGAAAAGGGCTGGTGCTTCTAAACCATTTTCTGTTTCAATCTGCCATTTCATATTTCCTGCGAGATCAATTGCATGCAAAATGCCATCAACGGAACCCACAAAAATGGTTTTATTACCAATGATCGGTGCGGATTTGATGGCATCACTCGCCTGATAAGTCCATTTCAATTTCAAGGGTACTTTTAGATTTGATCCACTGACACCTGTCAACTGAGGGTCACCCCTGAAGATGGGCCATTCGTCATTTTGCTGTGCTATATTTTCCCACGGGATCAAAAGCAGGCACAAAATGCTCCATATGATAACTAACCTAGTTTTCATTATCAATTAAAGCCAAAGCACCAGTCGGACAAGCTTCACTACATAATCTCGCTGTCTTTTCCATTGCTTTTTCATGTTCAACATCAAAAGGCACATCAATTTCTACATCAAAACCTTTCCCAATGTAGGTCAGGCCTAGCTTTTCATTGTGTAGAGAGGTGATCTTTACGCAAATTCCACACTTCACACATTTTTCCGGTTCATAGATGACAGGATCATGTTTCACTATTTTCCGAATTGGCGGTCGCTTCTTAGGAAAATAACGTTTCTGATCCGCATCGTACTCATCCGAGTAAATCCGAAGCAGGCAATCGTCCTTTTTCCTGCAA
Source organism: Cyclobacteriaceae bacterium (assembly GCA_965242805.1). GTDB lineage: Bacteria > Bacteroidota > Bacteroidia > Cytophagales > Cyclobacteriaceae > JANQEU01. The sequence continues at coordinate 335,169 of CBDETD010000002.1, forward strand.
TCGCAGTGCATACATCTTTCTGCTTCCAAAAAGGCTTCTTCGGAGGTGAATCCACGATCTTCTACTTCATTTCTTGGCCGGTCATTTGCTTCCGTCATCAATGCTTGATGGTCCTCTCCAGTCAATAGACCATAGCGGGAATTGAACATGCGTGTTTCACCTAACACAGGTTGACCGTTCAGGTATTGATCCATGGCCAGGGCTGCCTCCTTTCCATGGGCAACTGCCCGGATTGCAACACGACCAGGTTTAATAGCACTACCGATGGCAAATACTCCTTCCAGGTTGGTTTTATGGGTTCGTCTTTCGACAATAAAGGACCGATGTTTCTTTTCCAGACCGTCAAAGTCAGCGTTATCTTCACCGGTGGCGACAATCACCCCGTCAAAGTCTTCTCTAAGTTGATCCAGTTCACCTTTTTCTAATTTTCTGTTCATCTTGAAAACTGCACCCATCTGCCTGACAATATCAATTTCGGCGTCCAGTACTTTTTTGGGTAGTCTTTCGTCAGGAACAGCATATCTTAAGGTTCCTCCCGCCTGAGGGTTTTTATCAAACAACGTACAATGGTAACCTTTCTGGATCAGGAAGTAGGCCGCTGCCAATCCAGCAGGTCCGGCACCAATGATACCAATTCGTTTATGATTTGATTTTTTTCTTTCCGGTAAAAAAGGGGAGGGGCTTTCAATGTCCTCATCAGCTACAAATCTTTCCAGTTGAGAAATGGAAACTGCATCGTCAATAGCCCTTCTTCTACAAGGTCGCTCACAGGGTGCAGGGCAGATCCTACCCAATACACCGGGAAATACGATATCTTGTTTTGCCACCCTGATGGCCTCTTTATAATCACCTTTCACGATCAGTCTGTTCATTTCAGGAATGTCCATGACTGCGGGACAGCCATTTTCACAAGGAGCGTCGCACTCTCCCACATGATCGCTCAGCAATAGCTCAAGGGACGTTTTCCGGGCTTCTTTAACCTCATTATCATCCGTGACAATGTCCATTCCCTCAATTACCAGGGAACTACACGAAGGAATGAGATCTCCGGTACTATTATCCTTGACCAAACAAGTCAGACAAGAAGGAAACAGTTCAGTGTTCTCAAGATAACACATTGTAGGAACCTTAATACAGGCTTGATTTAAAACATCCAGAATCGTGTCACCTTTTTGAGCGATATATTGTGATCCGTCTATTTTAATTTTCAAATCCATCTGTTCAACTTACTGAAACAGCATCTTCCGGACATACCTGGCGACAACTGTCACATTTTATACAAAGTTGTTGATCGATCGTGTGCACTTCGAATGGTGTAAATGCAATTGCATCCGTAGGACAATTCTGTACACAGATCGTGCAACCAATACATGTATTATCAATTTCATATGCAATTAGCTCCTGACATTTCCCAGCAGGGCATCTTTGGTTAATATGCGCTTCATATTCATGTCGGAAATACCTTAGTGTCGAAAGCACTGGATTGGGTGCCGTTTGGCCAAGGCCACAAACACTGCCTTTCATTGTCCATTTTGCCAGTTTTTCCAATTCGATCAGATCGTCGGTGGCTCCCTTTCCAGCACATATCTTATCGAGGATGTCCAGCATTCTTTTAGTCCCGATCCTGCAAAAAGTACATTTCCCACAGGACTCACTTTGAGTGAAGGAAAGGAAATATCGCGCCATGTCCACCATGCAATCCGTCTCATCCAACACCACTAGACCTCCGGATCCCATCATGGCACCTACTTCATGAAGCGATTGATAGTCAATGGGGGTATCTATCAACCAATAGGGTATACAACCACCGGAGGGTCCACCGATCTGAACAGCCTTCAATTTTTTTCCATCGGCAACTCCACCTCCGATATCTTCGATGATCTCCCTTACAGTGATTCCCATCGGTACTTCAATCAGACCTCCGCGATTGACTTTTCCGGCCAGGGCAAATACTTTGGTGCCTTTGGAATTTGGAGTTCCAAGAACCGTGTATCGTTCCAGGTCATTTCTGATGATATAGGGTACCTGAGCAAAGGTTTCCGTGTTGTTTACAAGTGTGGGTCTATTCCACAACCCTTTTTCCACTGGGTAGGGAGGCCGAAGATGTGGAAAACCTCTTTTTCCTTCAATGGAGGCGATCAAAGCGGTTTCTTCACCACAAATGAAGGCTCCGGCACCTTCAAAAACATATATGTCGAAATCAAGTCCCGAATCCATGATGTTTTGGCCCAGGTATCCCTGATCCCGACAAACCAGAATGGCTTTACGGATTCGTGAAACCGCCAGTTGATATTCAGCACGGATGTAGAAATAACCTTTTGTGGCCCCGGTGGCGTACGCAGTGATGATCATACCTTCAATAATTCGATAAGGATATGATTCAAGGAGCATTCTATCCATAAACGCACCAGGATCACCTTCATCACCATTACAAATGAGGTACTTGATGTCAGACTTCTGATCACGAAATATTTCCCATTTCGAACCGGTGGGGAATCCTGCACCGCCTCTTCCTCGCAGTCCACTATTTTTTACTTTGTCAATGATTTCATGAGGACCATATGAATTAATGGCCTTTTTGAATCCTACAAAACCCCGGTGCAGTTTGTATTCATCAATATCCAGCGGATCGATAGCGCCCCTGAACTCCGATGAAATCGACACCTGTTTACCCAGGAATGAGGACACTTCTTCTTCCCTTACACCAGTGGGGTAGCTTTCAAGGCCATCCCAGTGTTGGTCGCTTTGAATGTCCTCAATCCAGTGATATACCGAAGATCGAATTTTGGACCATAGCCCCTTTGGTCTAAAATGTTGATTGAGGATCTTTTTTATATCATCTGGTTTGACTTTATGATAAAGAACTGAGGGTTCATCTTTTGGTAAAACTTCCAGCAATGGTACCTGGTGACACATGCCCACACATCCAACACGCTTTAGCCGAACATTTAAATCATCTTCTGCGATCATTGACTTAACAGAATTCCGTACGGCTTCACTTCCACTGGCCACACAACAAGATCCCAATCCAATACGGATCTCTCCTTCAAGGTATCCTTGATTGTTCAGTCCCACACCTTCTGTTTGGCTTCGGTCCATATTTAGCTCAAATGACTTGAGGATCTTCTCTGCTTTATCGACGTTCACATGCCCATATGTAACGTTGCTTATCTGAACGACAGGAGCCAGGGTACAGCATCCCAAACAATGTACCTTTTCCAATGTATAATTGCCCTCATCATCCGTATTGTGACCATTTGGCAGCTTTAAGGCCCTGGTGAGGGCATCATATACCAATTCCGCTCGTTTTACGTGACAGGCTGTACCCGTGCATACCCTCACAATATGTTTACCGGTAGGTTGTAGCCTGAATTGTGTATAAAAACTGGCGATCCCCATGATCTGTGAAGGACTGATATCGGTTCTTTCACAGACCTCCTTGAGGACATCTTCCGGTAAGTAGTTGAATTGATCCTGGATAGCGTGTAAAAGAGGGATAGCAGAATCGGTACCTTTCTGAGCTAAGATGCTTTCAATGATTTGGTTTCGATCCACCTTCATTAGCTACCGATACAATATAAATTCTCAAAACCCCTGATATAAATTCGGCCCTCGGAAAAGGCAGGTGTACTTACCACATTTTCATCTAATTGTGGTTGTGCAAGCACCTTCAAAGTCCTGTCTACAGAAAGAATGTGCATTATTCCTTTTCTGTCCAGGAAGTGAACTTTGTCTTCTGCAATGATAGGAGAAGCATAAATACTCTCATCACATTCAAATTCCCAAAGCAATTCTCCGGTCAGTTTATCATGACAGGCTATCACTCCATAGCTGGTGCCAATAAATAATAACTCATCTGAAACTACGGGACTGGAGACTTCAGAAAGATAGTCGTATGATTCCCACAACACTTCTACGGTTTTGTTGGGTTTGAATGCAACCAGCTTCGCATATTCATTGGTAGCATACACGACACCATTATCAAACGCAGGAGAAGGTCCAACCTCCCCAGACAAACAATCATATGCCCATAACTCTTTTCCTGTTTCCGGATCGTAGCCTGCTACCTGTGGACTTGAAGCAAGTATCAATTCCAATTGGTTGTTACGATTGGCAAGGATGGGAGAAGCCCAGGAGATCTTAGAAGTTCGCGGTGTTTCCCAGGCGAGTTCGCCAGTTTGGACATCAAACGCCAGCACCCTGCCTTCATCATTGGTATCAAATTGGACAAACACCAGATCTTTCCAAACCAGGAGGGAGGAGGAATGGCCATAATGATTGTCAGGTACGCCAATGTTTTTAGCCCATATCTGTTGCCCTTTAGTATCTACGCAAACCAGATTTCCGGAGGCAAAGATTGCCAATACGTACCTCCCGTCTGTTGTTGATGATGGTGCAGCAAAACCTGTATCTTCTGTTGTACTTATTTTAATTCGATTCAGACCGGTGATCTTATGTTCCCAAAGCAATTCACCTGTATGGACATCAAAACAAAATATAGATTCCTGTTCCTCGTCCGCACCAGTTAAATAAAGGGCATCACCCCAGACGACCGGTGAGTTAAATCCTGGAAGAGGAAGAGGAACCTTCCATAAAATATTGTCCCCGGTCACTCCATCCCAGGAGGATGGGATATTCCTATGGTGTGAAATTCCCTGGCCATAAGGTCCCCTGAAAGCCGGGAAGTTCTCAATTATCTGGTCATGCTCCGGAGCAACTAATTGAGCATTTAAAGGACTGGTTACAGGGTTCCCACCGGATGTTGATGCCGATTCACTGACCTGTGCTTCGACCTCTGCAGGAGGGCTATCTTCCATTTCGGCCAACGAGTTGTTCGTATCTTCAAGTTCTTGATCAGGAGTTAGGTCCTGTTCATTACTTCTGACAATTTCTGTTACAGGAATTTCATCTTCCTGGTTAACCGTTGAAGGCAGTTCGTAGGTTTTCGAAAGGTGATCCATTGAAAGGAACGAAGCAATCAAAGCCAAACCGAAGAATAGAGATAAGGTATATAGTATCCACCTTCTGGACTGTAACAACTCCGCAACCATGTCGGTTTCTTTCGATGTTGGTTTTGCCAAGCTGGTAGCTAGTGAAAAATATATGCGCATTGCAGCCACAGTGATAATAATACCTGCAATCAATAAATAAGCACCGGTCCTGATCTGCCATTGATTAGTGAAATACGCATTTCTGGTCATAAGATCCAGATTTCGTATCTCAAGTTTCAACTCCTCATTGGTCTTATCTTCCTGGAATCTTTCAACCATAGTTTTAAGAGCCTCACTTTCCAGTGGATCCGTCGAAACAAGCTGCCAGTAGTTAAGCAGCATTACAACACAGACGATCAACGAAAAAATGCCTGCCACATAGGCTACCTTCAGAGCCAATATTTGGTTATTCCCGTTTTGCATTGATCTGGTCCATTATCTCATCAAAATTCGGCTTTCCAACGGGGCAGTAATCCATACAGCGTGCACAGCTTACACAATTGGCTTTGTCGGGCTCGTATATTGTCCTGCTTCTGAATAAGGTTTTACGGGTAAAAACGATCCCAAAGATCAGCCCAAGAAAGCCTCCGACGTACCAGCCACCAGTTCGGAATTGTTTTCTGATGACCGAGGCTTCTATCACGAGTTCATCCAAAGTTTTTCCCTGAGCCAGGAAAGTCTGGACATCAATGTGATCGGGATCATCTTTCAATTCAGGTTGGGTAATCATCAATTCTGCTAGCTGTACGGTGCGATTTCCCTTGGAGAGATACACGTGGGCACTTGAAATAATTAATCCACCAACTGCAATCCAGAGCGGAATCAAAAGAGCTGAAATGATAAACCGGTTAATGTCCTTTTTCTGGGAAACTGGCTGGATTACTGGTTCCTTAATGGCATCCATAGGGCACGAGCGTGCACATAACTTGCAATCAACGCATTCCGATGGGGTGATCGTAAGATGAGCTTTGGATACACCCGACATCCAGTTGAGAAGTACACCGTAAGGGCAAAGGAATCTGCAATAGGGTCTCCCCACGAACATCCCCAGTATCAGGAAGCTGCCACCCAATACCAGCATGTCAAAACTGGCATCCAGTCGAAAAATACCCACAAATGGATCGTACCGGCAAATGATAAAATCTGTTTTGGTACCGGCATACAGTACTGCAAGCCCCAAATAAAGGTAGGGGAGCAGTCCCAGTGCCTTTCGAAGTCCAACAGGCAATGGAACGGGTTTTAGGATGATCAGGTCCTGTATTGCACCAAGTGGGCAAGCTCCTCCACAAAAGACCCTTCCGGCAAAAAGTGCGAAAAGGAGTGGGAGTAAGAAAAATGCCAATGTAGTTAAGGAAATAATATAGTTGGGATCTACTAGGGCCAAGGTCACATTCTGGACTGATCCGATCGAGCAGATGCACCCTTCCCTGTAAAACCCAAAATAGGCCAACGTAAAGATTGAAATATAAAGCACGCTTTTCCTGGATCGTTTTTTAAGGACAAAATATGTAGTAAGTGACAATACCAATAACAATAGTAATACATCAGCATATTCCAACATTCCATGATCAGGTTCAGGTGTGGATATTGAGGGTGCCTGATGTTCATTTTCAAATTCGGGTCTTGGGAATCGTTGTTGGCCTATGGCGAACATAGATGTCATCAAAACTGAGCATATCATCGATATTTTTAATATTCGCGACTTCGCCATCACATACTCAGGTTTTAGTAAAGTCACCTTTCACCATGTACGGATCACTGGCAGGGACCCTGATGATGGCTTTTGTGGGACACATTCTCGCAATGGCACATTGATTACAGTTAGCGCAAAGGTCTTGCTTGATCTGAAGATGTAATGATCCATTACCAAAAGCAGAGCATCCCTTTACACACTTCCCACATCCAACACAGAGATCTTCATCAATTGTATACTCAAAGAAAGGTTCCTCAACAAAACTCCGATTGATCGCTGCAGTAGGACAGAGTTGGTTCTCTGCTCCTGTGTTCAATTCAATGGCACCAGGTTTGAAATACCCACCACAGAGGTCACAGTAACCACATAAATCGAATGCATGAACGCATTTTACTGCTGACGGTGTGAGGACACATTCATCAGCACAACGACCACACTGCATGCACACAAACGGGTCAATTTGCCATACGGACTCTTCAGCTCTAGCTTCCTGTACCAAGACACCTCCAAGTCCTCCGAGCCCTAATACCATACCGTATCGGGCGGTACTTTGGAGGAACTCCCGTCTTCTTACAGCGTTATTTCCTACCTTCTTTGACATTGGTTTTTGTTTTTGTTAATGCCAGTACACCACACGAACCATTTTGAGCACATTTCTTACAATAAGGATTTACGAAACAATCCCGCGGGTCACCTATCTGACGACGAAACCAGAACAAACCGGCTACTCCTACCAATCCACTGGCCAGTAGCCATCGACTACCGTTTACTAGAAAATTCCTTCTATCCATTTCTGACCTTTCTTTCAAATATTCTGATCATATTCCTGGTAAGGTCCAGTGCATATATTTTGCCATCTTCATCTGCAGTGAGGTCTGGTGGTTCTGAGTCCAAATCAAAATCATCGGGTACGGCTACTACACTTTCCAGTTCACCGCTAGGATTGTAGACCTTGATCCTTACAATGCCTTTTTCGCTGGTCACAAAATATCCATTTGATAAAATGGTGAATTGCGCAGGATTACAGCATCCAACAAATCCTTCTATTGTGAAGGAAGCCTTTCCCCAATAGGAACGAAAAGCACCCTCTTCGGAATAGTTTTCAATGCATTGTAATCCGGTATTGGCAATCCAAATCTCATTTTCCGGATCTATCGCCACATCGAAGTAGGGGCTGGGGATCATGAATCCCAACTCGCTTCCGAGCTTGTCTTTCCCATCAAATGAATGGATCATCTTACCCTTAGAATTGAATATGCAGATCCGCGAATTACCAGCATCTGCAGCCAGAACACGATCACCTTTGATAACAATAGATGTGAGGTAGGATGATGAATCCAAGGGATCCCAACTTTCTAGTTTGTCTGCATCCTTACCAAAAACTTCAATATGATCCATGAATCCGACGTATATCTTTTCATCTCCAAAAGCAATACTGGTGGTTTGATCATATACGGGTTGATTGAAGTATTCCTTACCTGTTGTATCTATGAGTTGGATCCTGCTCTTATAAGCTATTGCCAATAAACCTGCATGATAATCAAGTGCAACAGGATCCGGAAAACTTCCTTTAATGCGCCTGATCTCCTTATACTTGACCAAACTAGATTCCACTTCTCTGAGATCACCCATTTCCAAGGCATACGGATTGGTTGAATCCAATTCTGATTTAAATACATCCTTGAGTACAATAAATACTATTACACCTCCCAGGACAATCAATAGCGTATAGATCAATTTTATCTTCACATCATTACCCTTTCCTTATGTCCATGCAAATCATCTTCTCCGCATCCCGCAAGAGAAGATATCCATCCGCAATAGCCAGTGGTGCCCATGCATCATGTCCATCCATGACCTTTATCTGATCCATCAGTAAAAACTCCCTTTTGCTGGGTCTCACAATAGACAAGGTTCCATTATCCTTCAGGATGAATAACTTGTTGTCCGCAATCATGTAAGGCCCTAACCCAAACCGATTAGCCTTATCACTGGACCAGATGATCTTTTTAAAATCGAGGGGATCAACACATACCAATTGGTTCCTTAATGAACCGGCGTCTTTTGGCATGATCCCGTAAACCATGCCATCATAATACAAAGGGGTCTGCATTTCACTCGCAAGTCCCTCGTTGGGTTTGTAATCATCCAGCTTTTCTACGCTGAAATTTCCATCTGATTCTGAAACCCGAAATACCATGCTGCCTGCACCATATCCTGCCGTGAGGAATATTTTCCCATCCGGAAAACAAACCGGTGACGGTGCGACAACAGAACATCCCCATTTCAAAGATTCCCAAAGTACTTCACCAGCTTTTGGACCATCAGCCGCAATGCCCACAACTCCTCCCACAGCGCTATATACATACATTTTTGTACCTCTGAACTCCCAGGGCATTATGGAGCTGTGAGACATTTTCAAGGCATTGGGATTGGGTGTTTCCCAAAGGATATCTCCGGTTCGACAATCAACGGCAATCATTAAAGCTTTCCCTCCTGTGGCAATAATGGCTTTATTGCGATCAATCAAAGGACATTGTCCTGTATACCAAAAAGGGATCTGACTCTCATACTTTTTTTCTATGTCAATACTCCATAATAAGTCTCCGGAAGAACGGTCAAGGCACATCACATGTGATCGGGGACCAATGGTGAGAATATAATCCTCTGACACGGCGGGGATGGTTCGTGACATGCCGTGATTTCTTTTAACATGGACATTGTACCACCTTCTCCATAATTCCCTGCCATCAACCAGAGAAAAGCACCTAAGCATATCTGCCTTCAGCTCCTCGTCGTAATCCATCACATATACCAGCCCTTTGTAAACTGCTGGTCCTGCATGACCTTCTCCGAGATCCACTGACCATAATACATTCGTATTTCCTTCCCCAAAAGAATCGATCAAAGGGACTCCTCTTTTCTTAATGTTGTCAAAATCATTTCCTCTGAATCTGGGCCAGGACTCTTCAAGTCGACTCTCAATGGAAAGAAAACGACTGTAGAATTCACCAATATCGATTTCCTCTGTTTCTCCATTGCTGTTAGTGAGTCGATTATCCATACCTGGTTCACTTATTTTGAGCTCTATGGATGGACCTGAAAGATTCCACCAAATAATGGCCCCGACAAAGGCCAATGATGTCGCCATCAACAATATGTTATTTGGGATCTTCACCTATTTTTATCTAATCCGATACGCCATCAGTGCTTTTCCATGCCTTATATAAAGAACACCATCCTTGATGACCGGATGGGACCAATGAGGTCCATCTCCCTTCGTAATACGAAATTCACTTATCACCTCGAAACGCTCGCGATTAGGTTTGACAAGTCCTACGGTACCCCTTCGTTCATCATAACAGTACAGTCTATTGTCAGCGGTTATGATCGAACCTTTACTTTTCCCTCCTGTCCAGCTGTCCTCGTAAATTGTCTTTCCGGTGGTCCAATCAATCGCCACCCATTTGCCGAGACTATTGTTTATCCAATTGGATCCATAGATTACACCATTGACCAGTACGAAACCTCCATGATGGGTATCAAGGTCATCATTTCGCCACAAAACCTTAACTCCAGTCAGATCACTATTTAATTGTAGCTTAAATGATCCAATATTATATCCCTGACAAACAAATAGTTGGCCGTTTTGATATAAAGGTGTGTTGGGGGAAATCTTGTAAACTGCCCTTTGTCCCCAATCGCTGAATGTCCATTCAATGTCACCATTATCCGGATCTACACCTGTGACCTGATGCTCGGTCATCCCAATGATCTGTTTTTTTCCATTGTAGCTAATCAGTATGGGGGATACATAACTACTTCTGTTTCGTAGGGGGCGACTTTTCCAGATGACTTTACCGGTCTCCGCATTGAGTGCAACGATGGTGGTCTGATTACCTCCCGGAGAATAAATTACTTTGTTATCATAGACTAGAGGTGATTCCGAGGTACCCCAGGTAGATGGTCTTCGTTCAAAAACTTCACCTCCGTCCACTTTCCAAACTATCTGACCATTGTCGGTGTTGATGCAGGCAACTTGTGCTCCACCACTGATCATGTAAGCACGATCACCGTTGATGGTAGGGGTGGTTCTGGTTCCTGGATAAGATTTATTCCATGATGTCCCGTATGTAGTGGTAAAGACTTTCTTTCCATCCAGAGTATAGGCTGAAAGGATCTCCTGGGATTGATTTTTAGTTAATCCTGTTACAAAAATGCGATCTCCGGCAACAACAGGGCTTGAATATCCTGAACCAGCATCCATTACTTCCCAGATGAGTTCCGGTCCAGCGGATGGCCAATTTTTCAATAATCCTTTCTCAGGGTAAACTCCATCTCTTTCAGGTCCACGCCATCCAATCGGAGACTGAGCCTCGGAAGTATAGCCACAAAGCAAAATGATTAGAATACTTAGAAGGATACCATCAGTTACTCGTTTCATAAGATTAGGATTTACTCAGCAACCTGAACGCATAACATTTGACTTTGGTCCCTTATCAATAACTTGCCGTCCGCAAGGGCAATAGGGGCCCAGTTTTGAGTCCCGAACCTCGCAGCTCGGGGATCATTTCTTTGTGTCGATGTCAACAGTTCTGCATTGGCAATTGCATCGAATCCCTTGGGGTCAGGTTTGATCAGGTACAAATTTTTGGAACCATCTGTTGCAAGGATCACGTCTTCCACCAGGATCATGCTTCCCTTGTCGAACGACGGCTCACGCTTCGTTTTCCACATTATCTCGCCCTCCATACTCATGCAGACCAGGCCATCACGGCGCTCATTTGTTCCATATTGAGCATAAAAATGACCACCATAGAGAATGGGTGGTTTAGTATGAGCCCCGAATTCATCTGTTTTGAACAGCTCAGTAACCTGATACTTTCCATTAGATCCTTTTTGTACCTGTATCATGGTGACACCTGCTCGATAACCACCAATGACAAGAATTTTCCCATCTCCCGCATCATAAGCAGGGGGAATTGGGATACGGCAGGCCCATCCGGTGTAGGTCCAAAGTATTTCTCCTGAGTTGGGGTGAATACCTACAACGTTGCTAGCACCGCCACCTCTGTCAGATGCTGTGATCATGACTACTTGATCTTCACCGTCTATCGCAACTAAAGTAGGGCTAACGTAACCCACTCCACCCAGGGACGCCGTTTTCCATTTAATATTTCCGTTCTTCTTGTCGTAAGCAACGACTCCGGCATCCGGGGCCTGACTGGCCAGTATCAATAGATCATTGTAGATCAATGGACATTGGGTAATGGCCCATTTCGGGATCTCACCACCCCCAAAGTCCTTCCAGATGTTCTTGCTCCATACTGGTTTTTTGGTGTTAATATCTACCGAATACAGATCTCCAAAAGGCCCGACAGTGTAAATTCGATCACCATCAATAGCAGGAACACTTCGAGAACCTGGAAACATCACAGACCCTGGAGCAGAATAATCAAAATTCCATAATTCCTTGCCGGAAGTAAGATCAAAACACCGGAGGTTGTCTCCAACCTCGTCATCTCTATCCAATAAATACACTTTTCCTTCCTTGACAACAGGACCCCCATATCCAATTCCCACATTCATTGACCACAGCACCTTAGGGCCTTCTTCAGGCCATGTCTTCAATAATCCTTTTTGATCGGATGTGCCATTACGATTCGGGCCAAGGTATTGTGGCCAATCTTGCGCGACAGCTTCTGAGAAGCAAAAGGTGAGAATCAGAAGAATATGGATCAGGGCATTTGATTTCATATTGAAAATGATTTTGATGGTCACTCCTCTAAATTATTCTATAGCTGAATTTTGGAAGTAACGATTAGACTAGACCTCAACATGATAAAAATCAGCGTGTTACGATCTTAATAGGTGCCCTTTAATATGAAATTTGATAAAATTTTGTCGGATCCCCTGAATAGAATAATAAGGGAAGATAGGAGTAAGATTAATCTTCCTATGTGAAGGTAGATCCTTTGAGGTCTATTTAAGGGTGGGAGTAGAGTTAGCTGGATTCAAAGATGAAGGCAATGTATGAATTTGAAAGGTAGATTGATTGGTATTGCTTGTGGTTGGTGATAACACCAACCACTAGCAAAAAGCAAAAGTGATAACACCAACCACTAGCAAGTAAAAACACCAATCACTAGCAAAGCAAACCAATGCAAACAAAAGGAGGTAAAACCAACCACTGGCGGTAACACCAACCACAAACAGTATCAGTTACCGCTGGAAGGATGATCTTCTAACCCATTGAATGAAGGGCAACACGATTTCCTTCCGAATCCATGAACTGGGCGAAAAACCCATTCTCACCGATAGATGTTTTTGGGACTAATACTTTCCCGCCGGCACTTTCTACTCTGTTCAGAGGTACGGCGAGGTCATCGCCTCCGTTCAGGTAAATGATTGAACCGGTGGCCGAGGGCTCATAACCTTCACCTGTAACTACGGCACCTCCAACATCACCAGAAGTTTGATCGTACCCCGGAAGAAATCCCATGTCTATAGGCATCTCATCAGATGCGGGGATCTTTTGAACGCTACCATCCAGTACTTTTTCATAAAAACTACATGCTCTGTTGAAATCTTTAGCTGGGATCTCGAACCAGTTAATTACGTTAGCCATTTTTCGAATTTTAATTGATGTGATACCAAATGTAGAAGCCTTGATAGATCAATATTTCCCGTAATATTCAAAAACGTAGTATTCAAATATTAATATATTATAAATAATAAGTTTATAGAGTGATATATTTAATTATTAATGAAGGTTTCAAAGGAAAAAAAATCGGAATTATTTGACCTGATCAAATCGCTTAGTGTTCCCGAAAAGCGGTATTTAAAGCTGTTCGCCTCCATGAATGGAAAGCATTCCAACTATTACCAGGTATTCAAAGCCATCGAACAACAAGAAACCTATGATGAAAAGGCCATTAAGGAGCAATTCTTCGATAAACCATTCATCAGGCAGTTTCATGTAATGAAAAACTATCTAAAAGACCTGATATTGAAGTCTCTTAGGAATTTTCATAACCAATCGTCCAAAAATGCCGAGGTCAAGGACATCTTGAGGAATATCGAGATCTTAAACAACAAGGAGTTGTACGGACTCATGGATTCTGAATTAAAACGAGCTCAACGAATTGCTATGGAATTTGAACTGCTGGAAAGTCTTGTCGAGATAATGGATTGGAGGAGAAGACTCGGTCAGAGTCTAAATCCCCAGGATCATGCTGTTGTGAAATCCATAACAGAGGAGCAAGAAGAGGTATTGAAAAAGATCCAGAATCGACTGACCTACTACAAATTGATAGCAGATCTGGCGTCAAGCATATATAGTGATATGAATTTGGTGAATGACACAACAATCCTTCGGGATATTAATAATGCCCAAACTTTTGAATCGAGGATCTTGCACTACAATGCTGTTTACTTTAAGGAAATATTAGACAACCGGGGAGAAATGGGGGTGAAAAGTCTTTCACATTTCACAGAATTTATGGAGTTATTCCCTAAACGACTTATGGAATCTCCTGGTATGTATGCATCCACGGTCAATAATCTCATTAGTTATGAGATCTTCAACCGCAATTATGACAAAGCACTTGAACGGATCAGTCGCCTTAAGGAAATCTATGATTCTTTAAAAGCGGGAAAAAAAACCAAATCCTTTTTCCGACATATTTCCAGGACTTATAATCTTGAACTTGAAGTGATTCGGGATTCGGAAGATATTATGAATGATGTAGACAACGTGCTGGAAATTGAAAATTTTGTAAAAGTCAATAAGAACTTGCTACCACTTGATTATTTATCGTCTTTCCGTTTCCAATTAGCCAGTATATTCTTTCGATTGGAAGATTATGATCGAGCACTTCAATGGACCAATGAACTGTTGGAAATCAAGGATGCCACTCGACTGGACATGCTATTACATGCTCGTTTCCTTAACCTAATGATCCACTACGAAAAAAGTAATGTCTTTGTCTTAAGGTACTTTGTCGACAGCACTCGAAGATTTTTGAAAAAACACAACCTGTCCGCGGCCTTTTATGAGCTGCTCCTTCGATTTTTTTCAAGGATAGGGAAAGCTCCGGTTTTTGAGCACAAGCAATACTTTACAGACTTGCTGCAGCGTTTTGTTCAACTCGAGGAAGAAAACAGTTTCCCTTCTGCCGATCTCGATTATGTAAACTATAAATCCTGGGTTTTTTCGAAAATAAGTTGAATTCTTCATAGGCGTACACATTGCCCCAAAATGATGATTTCACATGTATACCTATAATTTCCACAAAAAAAAAGGGACTGATAAAATCAGTCCCTGTCACACTAAACATCCACTACGTTGAAAATAATTTTAGTATAGGTAATCTAATGCTACTTTGTCATCAGAATTGAATGGTCGGTCACCACCGTCTGTACAGGAGAGCATCCAAGACAGATCACTTAATGTGGCGTCTGTGGGAGTGCCAGGAATATGAATGGCACCGACACCAGCGGAACCTTCATTACCACCACTTCCACAAGAGATACTTCTATCGAAATAATCCGTATGACGGAAACCTATACAGTGTCCCATTTCATGGGCTATTATGGTCGCAATTCCTTCTACGGTTAGGTTGTAGGTGGATTCAAGAATACCACTCATCTTGATCTCTCCATAAGGTTCACAGCTACTGGTAGGAAAACCGGCTGAACCCAAAATACCCCTTCTTTCTTCACCTTTTTTAAGTCGTGTCATACGGATATCTGCATTGTCTGTAGATATTCTTTGAAATGTGAGGGTCAGGTTTTCAGCATTGAAACGAGTAATGGCCATGTCAAGTCCGGCAATCATCGCAGGGCTATAACCATTTCTTCCACCTTCCTCGGCATACATGGTAATTACCCTGGGTCCGCAAACCAGGTTACTGGTTCTATACTGCTCTACCGTTGCTACCGGGGATCCTTGATCCATAATTGCAAGGTCAGCATCGGTCAGGTAGATATCGCCTTCTACCAAATAGCCTTCGTCAAAAGTGACCGGGGCCTGATCGTGAATATTGAATCCCAGGGATTGAATCTTTGCTAATACATCGGCCGAAACCGAGTAGTCTTCCACAGCTGGTTGATCTTGTTCAGAGCACGCGACAAATGTTATTACCACAATCGCGTAAGTAAATTTTCCAAAAATGTGTCTCATGATTATTATTAGGTTAACAGTGGATGTTGGGAATTAAACAGATCAGGTGAAAAAATTCCTACTTGGCGGTGAACATTTCTGATGGGAAGATTCAACAGAGTATAATTAACAAAAGGGCAAGGCAAAGCCATTTACAGTCAGTCAGGAAATACATTAAATCATTGGTTTTTAAGGTGCCAATCCATTTTTAGGTAAACCAATAATTGTCGATATTCGGAATACCATCTTAATAACGGGTCACTTTTGGAAGTTTTAGCATAAGGTCATTGAATGAGTGTAAGAAGAAGAAACTTCATTAAACTGTTGCCTCTGGGTGCACTCTTACCAGGACAGGTATTAAAAGGTTTTGCATCTTCTTTGGCTGATGTCTCCCTGGCTGATCATCAATCACTGAACACGGATAAGATCTACAATAAAGCGATCGTAATTGATGGTCTACTCATCCCGCGCGGATGGGATGAAGACTCATTTGATGCCTTAGCACAATCCGGATACACCGGGTTTAATGCCTCATTGGTTTCGAGGAATTTGAAGGCAGCATTGGATTCCATATCGGAATGGACCAGTCGAATCGAGGAGAACCCTGACAGATTGATACTCGCCACTACTGCCGATGATTTCGTGAAGGCCAAAAGTGAGAAGAAAGTTGCAGTGATGTATGGGTTCCAAAATGCCACGATGATCGAAAGATCCATCGAAAACATTGATAAACTATATGAGTCAGGTACCCGATGGATCCAATTGACCTACAATGAAAGAAACCTTCTGGGGGACGGCTGCACGGAACGTACTAACGCCGGACTTTCGGATTTTGGTATCGAGGTGGTTGAACGGATGAATGAGCTTGGGATCATCGTTGACCTATCCCATTGTGGACGTCAAACTACAATGGACGGCATCCGATTCAGTAAATCCGGTGCATCATTTAACCATACCATGTGTGAGGCTTTATACCCAAATCATCCACGAGCCAAAACTGACGAACAGATCAGGGCCATGGCCGATAAAGGGGGAGTAATGGGGATTATATGCCTGGGTTATATGATTGGACCGGACCCCGGAGGAAAAACCACCCTGGAAACGTATGTTGATCATATTGATCACGCAGTAAAAGTCGCTGGGATTGACCATGTAGGTGTTGCTGCTGATTTTGCTATACAGGGGCTAGAAGCCAATGGTGCGACACGCGAAAATTGGTATGAGCCACGCCTGACCAGATTTAAACCGTCGTATCAGGTAAGATGGCCACCTTGGATCCCTGAACTGGATACTCCCGATAGGTACAGACATGTTACAAAGGTGCTGGATAGGCGAGGATACAGATCGGGAGATATTGAGAAAATTCTTGGGGGTAATTGGCTCAGGTATTTTCGGGAAACCCTGAAATAATAGCTTCAATTATTGAACTGAAAACATCACTTGGCACATAAATAATTCAATCATGAATAAACCATTATTGGTACTACTACTATTGTCCATTTCGACCGCTGCCTGTAACGAAACATCAAAACCGGAACCTGGTTATGACCCCGAAGCCAGGCTCCAGGAATTAGGGATCACGTTGCCAAGTCCACCACAACCGGTTGCGAATTACGTTAATGGAGTTCAGGCTGGCAACCTTATTTTTTTAGCAGGGAAGGGCCCAAGGTATGCGGATGGAACGGAAATTACAGGAAAGCTAGGTGAGGATGTATCCATTGAAGAAGGGTATGAGGGTGCCAGGTTGACCGCCATCAACCAGCTTGCAGTCCTGAAAACAATGCTGGGCGACTTAAATCGTGTGAAAAGGATCGTGAAGGTTTTGGGGATGGTGAACTCTGATCCCAACTTCACCGATCAACCCAAAGTGATCAATGGCTTTTCGGATTTGATGGTCGAGGTTTTTGGAGATAGGGGGAAGCATGCCCGAGCAGCTGTCGGGATGGCTTCATTGCCCAGAGGGCAGGCTGTTGAAATAGAACTGGTAGTTGAAATTTATGAGTAACGAAAAACTCATTTCCTTGTGATTAAACAATTTGACCAATTCATGACATTTGTTATCTTGTCAAAAAATCAAACGATCATACATGGACATTAAAGCAACTCTCCAAAAATTATTCATTAGTCTTCTTTTATCTCCGATTATCTTTTACTTATTCTATGGTATTGCCAGGCTCGCTGGCGCTTCCTATGAGTTTGGGCATGGGGATGCTTTTATCGTTTGGGTACTGATGGCTATCCTGATCAATCTTTCCATGACAAAGAAGACCTAATCTACAACTGGTATTATTGAAGTTATTCTGGACAGATCAAATCTTCATAATTCGATAACATTGAAGGTTAGGTTGTGTAAGATCTGATCTTTTTCATTGCACCTCATTTTAATTCAAATACACCGAACAAGGTTTTTGGTGCAAACCTGGTTACATGATGCTTTCCAGAGGATTGATAATATTGGGGTACATAATCGATTGATTTTCCCGTATTAGTCGGTCATTTTTCAATCCAGACAATTTTTTACTCAACATTATTGGAGTTAACTCGTTTACACTCCCATTAAACAAAACAACTAATAACACACAAAGTAAATACAGCACTATGGGTTACCAATAATCCGCTGTAATTATTAAGGAAACAACTAAAAGATTGCTTACTATGAGACTGATAAAGTATATCTCACTTATGAATAAGCTTTCAAGAATTGAAGGCCGAAAAGAGTCCCTAAAGGGACAGCTAAACCTCTCGGCAAAACTTTTAAAAAGAGGGGACATCAATGAAGAAATATTTCTGCAACAGTCAGATACATACAATCAAGAAATGAGAACATTAGATACCAAGAAAAGGACCGCGATAAGGCATTACCTGGCCGCTTAAAAGGCAGCAATTCCTTGAAGTTCTCATGCATATTGTGTTAGCATGTCATACGTTCGGAAAATATAAATTATTAGCGATTTAATGTTGGGTAACTGGTGCAGGAGTTAGAAAGATCATTAATCAGAATGATTCTAATTAAGGTATCTATGGTGATAAATGATTTTCAATTCTTGTTTCTTTCTGAAGAACTCCCCATAATTGCGACCTGAAAATGAAAATTGGAACAAGACATACTGACAAAACACTACCAGTAGGCAACTCCTACTGCTGTCAACAGTGTGGAATAGGATCTGAGAAGGAATAGCTTGAATATAGATCAAAGATATTTGACCCAGGTCCAACAGATCTGGGTTTTTTATTTTCAAAGAAGTTAGAAAACGCAAAGGAAAAAGAATGGTGAATTTATCTATTGAAATACATGACGTGAAAAGTCCTTTTAGAGGACTAGACTTTCCATATAAAAGAGTCGGTGTGGATTGGAGTTGAGTAATACTTCGGTCCCAAGAAGAAACCCGGCTCAAATAAGTCGGGTTTTTTTATGCCCGATTTCGAAATACCTGGAATGACCAACGGGTTTTTTGAAGTTGAATTCCCAAATGGGATCAATGGTTATATGTTTCATTTAAATGCTAGAGTTATGACACTCAGAATGCTTGAACAATGTATACTCGATGCCGAAAAAGCATTCGAAGAAAATTTGTTCTTAGAAGGCAAGGGTTATCTGGAAGATGCTCTTGCAGAGGAGCCTACTTATGGTAAGGCCCACAACCACTTAGGTTGGTTGTACATGTATCACTTGAACGACCTGGATAAGGCAGAGCGACACTTGAAGTTGGCGTTGAAATACACTTCCAACTATAGAGCACCTTATATCCACATGTCGAGCCTTTTGTTTGATATGGGGAGACTGGATGAATGCGAAGCCATCCTTGAACAAGCAAAACTGGTACCAGGGGTAGAACGATCTTTTATATACAATGAATATGGAAGGTTGAACGAGATCAAAGGAAAGTACCGATCTGCAATCAGGTCATACAAGGATGCTGTTCGATGGAGCTTGAATGAACATGAAATATCCGTTGCCAAAGACAACATCAAAAGATGTAAGAATAAAAGATGGTTTTTCATGTTTTGAAAGCCCATTCCAAGACCGGGGAGAATTCTCCCCGGTTTAATACATAGAATAACAGACAAAAATGAAGAAGCTGGCAAGTAATCGTTTTGATCAACTACCATTCCCTGCAGTGATCTGGGAATCCTAAAAGGACAACTGAATGGCCAACTCAGATCAGTAAGGAATCGGCATCACAGACAATTCGATTTTTTAACAATTAATCTGATAGGTCATGACACCTTTAGAGATAGAATTTATTGAGAAAACAATAGGCTCAGAGCAAAAGAGATTTTTTTATTATAGAGATAAGTATGCTCTGCAACTAATTAAATACCATGTAAAAGATAGTATCAAGATCAATGATCTGAAAAGCTGCCGTTATCAAGGGTTGCTAAATAAAACAGTGGTTAGAGAAGTTCTGCAAAACTGCGGTGATAGCATACTTCACCCAGAAATGCTGAGTGACCAACCTGCAAAGGAAGGTAAAGACTTTAACTATACCATTTCGAAATGGGGTCAATTCATCCCACACAGAAATGACAGTTGGAATCAGACCTCCAGACCAGGATTGAACCTGGTACTTCAGCTAAACTTTGATGATTGGCACAACTACAAGTATCATCAACTGATCAAGAATAGTACAATTGATCCTTTTGTATTACGCTGTCATCCGGTCTCTACCAAACGTCAATTCACGATGGCATGGGCCAGATTGGATGTTGACCTGGACAGGGGAGAAGTGCTGATTGAGGAAATACAGAACGATTGGTTGAGGGAAGTCAATACATTATTTAAAGGCTGGAACGAGATAATCAAAAACGGAAATGAGACAGGAAATCATTGGTTCTTTGATTACTATCGACATGATACGTTTTTCGATTATGTAATCTTCCTTAAACAATACCAGAAGATGTGGGAAGAAGCCACCTTAAGTCTTGCAATACATTTTGCAAAGCATGAATTAGGGTTAAGCGATATTTACTATCATGATTTTGATAGTGGAAACCTATTGAAGGGTTTGACAGATG
Organism: Cyclobacteriaceae bacterium; assembly: GCA_965242805.1. Lineage (GTDB taxonomy): Bacteria > Bacteroidota > Bacteroidia > Cytophagales > Cyclobacteriaceae > JANQEU01. Next base: position 356,032 of record CBDETD010000002.1, read on the forward strand.
AGAAGCCACCTAGATCGCTCTATACCCGATTGCCCAAACGATTTTGCTTTGAGCCAACGGATAGAGCCCCAGCGATGTTAAAGAATGACAAATACGTGAGGAGGATATTGAAAAAGAACAGATTGAAGTGGTGGAAATTAGAGATTTAAAAAAGTAAAGAAATGGCAACTACAAGATTGTCAGGAAAAGATTTGAGAAATATTGGCCTACCGGAAGGTAGAGTCATTGGTACAGCCATCGAAGTGATGGAAAAACACTATAAAGGCAAAAGCAAGAAGTTGAAACTTGAGCTTTTGTCAAAATTGGTAAAGGTACCTGGTTTGTATCTGAAGCATGAAAAGCTTGGACCCATCGCGAAAGGTCTGATCATAAAAACTGAACACAATGAAACATTGAGTTTGAGCAAGAAAAAGACTGATTACACCACTTTCGGAGCGGATGTAATTGAACCGGGTGCTATCCATCAGATGGAGGTTGCGATGAAACTTCCTGTGGTTAAAGCCGGGGCATTAATGCCGGACGCTCATCAAGGATATGGATTACCGATTGGTGGTGTTCTAGCTACAGAAAACGCCGTGATCCCTTATGGTGTTGGAGTAGACATCGGTTGCAGAATGTGTTTATCGATTTATGACATTTCCGCGGGTTATGTCCATCACAATCATGATAAACTCAAAGGCATGCTCCTTAATAATACCAGATTTGGAAATGATGTATTCAAAAGACCAATGGGGCATGATGTACTTGATCGAAAAGAATTTGAAGAGATAAATATTCTGAAGTCCTTAAAAGACAAGGCCTATACCCAAATTGGTACATCTGGTGGAGGGAATCACTTTGTGGAGTTTGGGATCGTCGAAATATTAGGTGAAAAGTCCCAACTAGATCTACCTAAAGGGAAATATTTGTCTGTACTTTCTCATTCAGGTTCCAGGGGACTCGGAGCGAATATTGCTCGCCATTATACGAGGTTGGCAATGGATGTGTGCAAACTGCCAAGCGAGGCCAAACACCTGGCGTGGTTAGATCTGAATACTGAGGATGGACAAGAGTACTGGATAGCAATGAGTTTGGCTGGTGATTACGCATCAGCGTGCCATCACCAGATCCATGAAAAAATAGCTAGTGAATTTGGAGAGGAAAGCCTGCTTATGGTGGAGAACCATCATAATTTCGCATGGAAAGAGCTAAATGCTGACGGTGAAGAGTTAATTGTCCACCGCAAAGGGGCCACACCGGCAGGAGAGGGTATGTTAGGAATAATTCCTGGTTCAATGACTTCTCCAGGCTTCATTGTTTCCGGAAAGGGAGAGGAGACATCCATAAATTCAGCTTCCCATGGTGCCGGACGAGTAATGTCCCGAAGAAAAGCTAAGGAGACTTTATCTAAACGAGAGGTCAACAAGCATCTTCGTAAATCGGGTATCGAATTGATAGGCTCCGGATTGGATGAAGCGCCAATGGTTTACAAAGACATTCATAAAGTGATGTCATATCAAAAAGACCTGGTGGAGGTTCTTGGTTCATTTACACCAAAAGTTGTTAGAATGTGTGGAGATCGAAGGTTCGGAGAAGTGGACTGATGAAGATAATCGTGTGTATTTTTTGGTTTTCCTACCAGTAATCAAATAAAATAGTGTTTCATATGTTCAATTTTTGTCGGATCAAGAGGTTTGTTTACAAAATCCACAACGCAGCCATATAACAATGACTTTTCTCTATCATCTTTATCAAGAGATGAACTCAGGACAATGATTTTTAATTTTTCGTAAAACTCTGTGGGTAATCTTTCCAGGAATTCATGACCATCCATTTCAGGCATTCTCAGGTCCAGTAGGATCAAGTCCGGGAAGCTTTCTTCGTTGATAAAATCATTTAAAACTTCTTTAGCTTTTGTGGATGAAGCGATTGTGCAATCAGACCAGTAAAGCTCCAGCATTTTCCGGTTAAGGAATAGCGAAATCTCTTCATCATCTATCATCAATATTTTCATGTCATGCCCGATTAGGAATTATAACAAGAAACCGACTGCCAATTCCGATTTCCGATTCTATCATTATGTTTCCACCTAGTTTATCCACTGTCTCTTTGGTGATATACAGACCGAGACCTGAACCTGAGGCGCTTGTTGACAGACGGTAGAACATCTTAAATATGTTCTTTATTTCATCATTTCTAATACCTTCTCCATTATCGGAGACCTCCAGTATAGCTTTATCAGTATTTAGACTAAACGTAACATCAACTTTTAAGGGTATTTCTTTTCTTCGGTATTTGATAGCGTTTGAAATAAGGTTGCTTATGATCGTTTTGATCCTGAAGTGATCTGAGACGAATACCCCAGGGTCTACATCAATTTCAAAATTGTTGTTTACCTCTGGGGAATACCCATGAGAAAGTAAGATCTCATTAATAATATCCAATACCTCCAGTTGTTCATACGATACTTCAACTCTCCTGTTTTTGGAATAATCCAGAATATCTGAAATAGTTTCATCAGATTGTTTAACAGCGCTTTCCAGTCTGTTAAAGACTTGATTTCTTTCATCATCACTGATCCTGGTGTCTCTAAGAAGGTGAATAAGTCCCATCATAGACAAAAGTGGGGACCTTAGATCATGTGATGTACTATAGACAAATCGGTCCAATTCCTCATTCCTTTTCAAGAGTTCTGTATTCTGAACTTCAAGTGATTTAATCAGTTCTTTAATATGATCTTCATTCATTTTGGATTGAATGACCATGGCTATTATTGAAGCTATTGATTCCAGGAAGTCAACCTCATCCTTGTTGTAGGCGTGACCCACGGGGAGGTAAAGGACCATAGCTCCAAAAACCTTATTTGCAATAGCAATAGGAATATTGTAATGGCCATGGTTGGGCATTCCATCATAGGAAATGGTATGTTGATGATCAACGCTATCGCAGTGGACTGGTTTCCGTGAGGCAATTGCCAAACCACAGAGACATTCTCCTGGTTCTATTCCGGTAACTCCACAAATCGATAGTAGTTGTTCCGGTAAATTGCTGTGAACCTTAAGCCTGTATTTCTCATCATCATCTTTCAGAAAGAAACCAATCTTTTCCTCAAACTTTAGTTCCTCAGAGCTCAAAATTGTATCAGTTATTGATTCCAAAAACTCTTCTATATTTTGTGGTTTAGTTGATTCCATTAGGATCAGATTCAACACTTTCTGTTTAGACAACGAGGATTGAATACCCTCATTACGCTTGATGATCAATGCCTGGTCAAATAATCTACCGAACAACAATCCCAGCAGGGACCCGACGAACAATGGAACAACTATGGTTACACTCCAATATTCAGCATCCGGATATACATAGGTTACCTGAACGAAATAAAATATTTGGATTACACCTACTGTAAAGAGTAGAGGAATCCCATAACGAACAAGGGAATTTTGATTATAGTACCAACTAGAAACAGTATTCAAAATACTTGCGGAAATTCAGTTAATGAAGATAATAAAACGATTTGTAAGTTGGATGTATTAGTTCTACAATTCCCCTACATTCTCACTAATATCAACCCGTTGCAAGTTACGTTGAATACGAAAAGATTCTCAGCCGCTATTTTATGGCTTACCTATTTAATAAATCCATATTGAGTCGAAATGGGTAATTCTTGCTAGGTACCTAAATATGCAGGTAACACAGTAAGTGCAATAATATCTACAGTAAAATGAGCAATGACAACCAAAAGTAGGTTCCTTTTTGCAGCATACACGAGCATGAATAACCCACCAGCAATGAATACGAATAGTAGATGTCCTATTCCACAGTCCAGGTGCGCCAGCACAAAAACAAACAGCGGAACCATTCCGGCAATCAACACACCATTATACCATATTTGCCAATTATAAGGAACGTGACAAGAAACAAGATGAAAACCTCATAATAACCAAATTATTATAAATAAGGTATATTAATGTAATGCGAAAACGAGATAGGGTCAGGCGTTTTTTTATGAGAATTCTGGCTATTTCATCCCTTTTGGTGGTTGTGTTTATTGCCTGGCTGTCGTATTTCTTTTTTTCAAATGATGCTCCGCTGCTACATGGGGAAGTGCAATACCATATTCCATTTAATTCGGACCAAAAACTCGATGTGTACTACCCAACAAATAATGTCTATGATGAAATCCCAGTGGTCATTTTCATTCATGGTGGAGCCTGGATTGGAGGGGACAAAGTATCGGTAAATAACAATCGCTTTAATGGTGCATTCAATGCTTTACGGAGTGCAGGTTATGCCATTGTAAGTCCTGATTACACACTGGCCAGAGATGGCAGATCACCATTTCCTCAAAACATCATGGATTCGTTTGATGCAGTGGAATGGGTAAATCAAAATGCAGCTACATATAATTTTGATCTCAACAATGTCATTGTCTTTGGAGAGTCGGCAGGTGCCCATCTTGGTATGATCGTGACTTTTGCTGATCCTTGGGTCTTTGGATTGGGTCATCAGAAACTCCAACCTACATGTGTAGTGGATGTTTATGGCCCTACTAACCTCCATACGTTGTATCATACTCAGGCCATTGACAGCTTGAAAACGATGATCGCTCAATTGCCGGGTCCGTTGAAAGAACAGTTCGACCTCCCTACACTGCTTTTTGGTTTCAATCCGGATGAGAACCCGGGAAAGGCGCAGGGTGTTATGGATTCATATTCTCCGCTGGCATATTTAGACGATGATGACCCACCTGTTTTGATGATCCATGGGGAGGAAGACCACGTTGTCCCTTTCGATCAAACTATTGAACTTAAATTGAAATTGGATTCTCTGGGAATAGACAAGGAATTTTATCCGTTACCTGGTGTCGATCATGCTTTTCGCGGAGCTACACCTCGTCAAAAGGATAGTGTCCAGACATGGATAGTTAATTTCATCTTAGCGAACTTTCGCGATTGACTAATAAAATCACCTGAGAGGCTTTGTCGACATAATCATGATTCGATAAATGGGGTAGGTTTGCCTTAAGTGCTGCTCAAGGAAACTTGTTTTCTTACCTTTGTATACCATATAAATCAAATTTGGAAATGCGCTATCTGATGTACTTGCTTTCTTTCCTCTTGGGTTTCATTATTACTGGTTGTGGCAATGGCCAGTCTCCCTCCAGGGAATCGGGATTGTCTTCCGATGAACTCACCTACAAATTGGTCTGGTCTGATGAATTTGATGGCGAGGGTGCGATCAATGCGAACAACTGGCATCATCAAACGATCCTTCCCACCGGTGAAAGCTGGTTTAATGATGAAATGCAGCACTATACCAATCGTGAAGAGAACTCGTATCTACAAGACGGATACCTACATATTGCAGCAAAAAAGGAAGAATTCACGGATCAGGGAGTGACAATGAACTATACCTCCGCCCGTCTCAATTCAAAATATGCTTTCACTTACGGAATGGTGGAAGTACGGGCAAAGTTACCAAAGGGTGAAGGTACCTGGCCAGCAATCTGGATGCTAGGAAGAAACATTACCGAAGTAGGAGGGTACTGGAGAGAAGAGTTTGGAACTACCAGTTGGCCTGCCTGCGGAGAGATTGACATCATGGAGCACTGGGGAAACGCCCCGAATTTAATCCGGTCGGCGTTGCATACACCCTCGAGTTTTGGTGACACACAGAATAAAGGTTCCATCAATGGTGAAAATGTCAGTGATGCTTTCCATACCTACGGGATGGAATGGACCTCTGATGAGATCAAGTTCTACTATGACAGCACGCAGTACTATGTCTACTCCCCATCGACAAGAAATGCTGAAACATGGCCTTTTACCGACCCTCTTTACCTACTACTGAACGTCGCGATGGGTGGAATAGGAGGTGAGATAGATCCCAACTTTATAGAGAGCGAGATGGTGATCGATTATGTAAGAGTTTACCAAAAGTAGAGGTGGTCCTTATAAGTTGATGACATCATGTGGAAGCAGCTATTTTGCTATGCCCTGAAGAGCTACATATAAGTTAACTACAACTAATAATAATATTGCTCTTCTCTTTAGTTCTGAGCTACTAGCGAATTACTCATTTTTTCCATTGCCAGTAATCTTGACCAGGCGTCATCCGTATGCTCCTGTATATCTTTCAAGATCTGTTCATTCCCTTCATTGAATAAATGCCGAAATCTTCCCTGTACTTTCATGCAATCCGTAACCGGATAATTACGCTCAGGAACATAGTTGATCTTGTATTTCATATGCTCTATTTCGAAAAGGGGAAACATTTTGGTTTCAACTGCAAGTCTTCCGATTGAGATCGAAAGTGCAGGATCGGTTTTATGTCCCGGAGGGCAAGGGCCATCAATCATAAGAAGTCTGAATCCTGCTGTATCCCTGGCACGAACCATTTTGGCTCTTAGATCTTCCATAAACGCCAATGAACCTGTTGCTGCATAGGGGATGTTATGTGCACTAACGATTCCCATCAGATCTTTGGGCCAGGATTTTTTATATCCCTCGCCAGGATTGGTAGTGGTAACAGCTCCATAGGGTGTGGCGGTACTTGTCTGAATTCCAGTATTCATATACGCACCGTTATTGTTAACAATATATAGAATGTTTTCTCCTCTTGAAGCTGCTCCTGACATTGACTGAAAACCAATGTCAAAAGTTGCCCCATCGCCAGCTAATACAACCACTTGAACATCTGTTTTTCTCTGTCTGTCCAAAGCTGCCCTAACTCCTGTAGCAGTTGCAGGAGAGGCAGCAAACAGCGTGTGTACAATGCTGCCTTTTATTTCGTTTAGCGGATAAGGGCCCGCAATAATTGAAAAACAGCACGCCGGAAGAACATAAATGGTATCTTCACCCAATATACTTGCCAGATGACGAACCAGTAGTGACCATCCGCATCCGCGACAACTGAGTGCTCCGGGGTGAACTTTTTCATCTTTGATCACAAAATCGTATAATGGTTCCATGCTATTTTCAATTTTCAATATCGATCCAGTTCACCTCGTTAAGATCGCTATTAGATCGATTCCTGATCTTATAGAGGATTTTTTCTATGGAAATCGGCGGTACATCTTTACCTCCAACACCAGTATAAAAATCATACATCGTATAATTTTTGCCGTACAGGGCGCGCTGCATTTCTTGCATAATGGCTCCTTCATTGTCACCCATAAAGTTTCTTTCCACACAAGCAATTACTGCGTCGTCAGGTAGTGCTTTTAAGACCTCGTTTATCGATTTTTTCGGGAAGGGTTTAAACAGCCTTAACTTTAGTAGACCAACATCAGGGTATTTCCTGATCACACCCTTTGCCGTAGTGGTGATACTTGACATGGTAACCAAAACGGTCTTTGTATGAGGACCAATATTGAGTGCTTCTACATTATGATATTTTCTACCGAAATGCTTTTCAAAATCATTTGAAACCTCTGTCGACAGATCTTCAACATTATTCGCATCCTTCCAGTACGAATAGTTGAATTTTGCATAGTGTTCAGGTGGAATTAGTCCACCAATAACCTTAGGTTCTGAAGCATTCACCTCATTACCAGTCAACTTCTTTTTAGGTAAATACTCATCAACCAGAGACTGTTCGGGTATCCAGACATTCTCACTGGTGTGACTTTGATAAAAGGCATCCAGCACAACCATTACAGGTATATTCAGCTTCTCTGAGATAACATAGGACTGAATAATGGAATCCAGAACTTCCTGGGAACTTTCTCCGTAATATTGGATCCAGCCTGTATCCCTTTGTGATAGGGAATCCGATTGGTCCGACCATATATTCCAGGGAATTGAGGGTCTTCCGACATTACATATTACCATTGGTAATCTGAAGTGTGCGATTGCGTGAAGCACCTCGTGTGCATAAAAAAGGCCCTGCCCACTTGTAGCAGTAAATACCCTTTCTCCGACAATAGCGGCCCCCATTGCAGCTGAAAAAGCGGAATGTTCACTGTCCATATTGATATAAGCAGCATCCATTTCTCCGCTGGAAACTTTCTCTGACAATTCCTCAACAATAGTTGTCTGAGGTGTTATGGGGTAGGCTGGGATGAATCCTGCTCTGCATAATTTGGCGGCTTCCGCGGCAGCAAAATTGCCTTTCATTATCATAGATTCATGCCGTAGATACTTGACAAAACCTCCATCGGTCTTATGCTCCAATATGTCGGTATTATCAGCTATATTGTTGTTCATAGGGTACGTCGCTAAAGTTAAAATTCATTGCAGAACAAGGACATTCATTGACACATATCCCGCAACCTTTACAATAGTCATAGTCAATTCTTATTCGGCCCATCTCATCAATATGTATAGCCGCATCGGGGCAGTAATTATAGCAGTTACCACAGCTGAAGCATTCACCGCAGTGTAAACATCTTCCAGCTTCGGAAAGTATATCTGTTTCTGCTAATTCCTCTACCACTTCCGTAAAATCGTTGTACAGATCTTTCGGTTGATGTACATTTCCTTCAAATCGTGCACTGGGCAGATAATAGGCAAAATTTATGTCCTTTGGCAGCACAACTTCAGGTAAAGTCTCTTGGTGATTGTAGGGTAAGTCTCGAAGCAAAGCATGAATTTCCTCGGCCGCTTTATTTCCACTGCCGATTGCCTCGGTTACCGTTCCTCCCCATGCCATATCACCAGCACAGAACACAGGAGTTTCTGTTGTATACTCTATTTTGCCCTGTTCTGGTTTTACTTCATTTCCATTGAAAACATATTCGTCGTACCATTGTCCGATCGCCGTAATGACTTTGTCAACTTTTATTGTTTTTTCAGAGCCTTTTATAGGTACCGGTCTTCTTCTGCCAGAATCATCAGGTTCACCTAACTCCATTTCGATCAGTTCCATCTCAAGTCTACCATTAGAACCTTTGTGCAATGCTGTGGGGGCCGTGAGAAACTTAAATTTTACACCTTCTTCAATGGCCTCCTCAACTTCGTGAGAAATTGCCGGCATTTCTTTGGGCGTCCTACGGTAGTAAATGGTTGGCGATGCTCCTAATCTAAGGGAAGTTCGGGAGACATCAATGGCAGTATTTCCACCACCAATAATTGCTATCTCTTCACCTCGTTCAATGCTGGCGTCGTCATCCTCAAGTTTAAATTTCCTTAAGAAGGATAATCCTTCAATGGCAAGATCCTCATTTTCAATACGCATCGAGGATCCTACATGAGAACCTACAGCCGCGACAATTGCTGAAAAATCTCCGGAAAGCTCATCAATGGTGACTTTTTTATTGAGAACAATTTTCACACCACGTTTTTCAATGTTTTCGATCTCGCTATCGAGTACATTTTCAGGAAGGCGGAATTCCGGAATACCGGTTCTCATCATACCACCGGCATAGGGTAGCGCCTCAAAAACCGTGGTTTCATAACCTTTTTCCACCAATCTAAGTGCGGTTGTCAATCCGGCCGGACCAGCTCCAATTACAGCGACTTTTTCCTTCCTTGTTACCGGTGCTTTCTTGATTTTTCTATCAAATTTTCTATCCCCTAAAAACCGTTCAATGGCACCAATATTTAATCCTTCATCGAGTACTTTTCGGTTACAGTTCTGTTCACAGAAATGGGGACATACTCTCCCACAAATTGAGGGTAAGGGATTCTTTGAGTAGATCTTGTCGAAGGCTTCATCAAACCTGGATGCGGTAGCGAGGTCCACAAATTCCCTAACATCCGTTCCTGCAGGACAGTTGGAAGTACAGGGAGGTGTTTTAGTTATGTAAGTGGGTGTCAATACCCGCCAATTGCCGGTTTTATTTAAGGACATGGGTTGCACCCAGGAAGGAGTCACTAGGTCCTCAACCGGTTTATCTTTTTCGGCAGCTAGAATTTCTTCAATATCGAAATGAATATCATCAGCCTCAGTTTTATGAAACGATTCGATGAGCCCTTCATTTTTGCTTTCTAACCCCAAAACACCTTGATAGGCAAGGAGCATAGATTCCGCGTTTGCTTCAGGTTTGGCGGGGACTTCATTTGTAATAATCCTTTTTGCAATTTCAGCGTCCCCTTCCAGAACCCTCATAATTGCTCCGATCATCGCCGCATTTACGATTGGGAGTGATTTACTGCCGAGACCCATGTCGATTGAGATCTGAGTAGCAGGAACTGTATACACACTGCTGCATTGTCCCGAATATTCTGAAACGGGTTTTTCCGTATTCAGCAAGATTGAACCCTTTTCCTGGAGCCCATCAAAAACAGGGACCATATCGATGAGGGTTTCATCAAAAACCACAATAAGATTGGGATGGTAAATATTACTTCTGTTTAGAATTTCGCCTTTGGCAACACGCAGAAAGGCCTGAATGGGAGCTCCGGTGCGTTCAACGCCAAAGGCGGGAAAGGATTGGACGTGGAAATCCCCTAGTTTACTAAAGATTTTTGCCAGTATTTCGAAAGCGGTTACCATCCCTTGACCGCCTCTCGCATGGCCACGGATCTCTAACATGTTTGGGTCGTTGTTGAATTCCCTTAAAAATTAAAACAATCATATATGAAAACTGATGACATTCGTCAAAGGAATCCTTAACATAAATCGCTTGAAATTATTGAATTATCTGAGTAGTTATATTCCTAATCTAGTCGTTAAAAGGGATCTAATTGACTGTTATGCTCGTAAACAGGAATTCATAAGATGTCAAATGGAATCGTGAATTACAAAGATGGGCTGGTCGGATAGAATTACTCCTTCAAAATGGTAATGCCCTTTCTCATTTCTTTTGTCTTGATTCGCAGCGGCGAATCGCCAAAAGTAGGAAAGAATCAGGCCTGTCTGTAGAATGCAGGACTGTGAGCAAAAAGATAATGTTTCGATTTGAAACTCCAATCGTCGTCTGGAAGTCAGGCTTTTTGCAGGAACTGTGCGTCGATGTGTATTACCAAATGTTTAGATACTGAACTTTGGGGTCAGGCTCAGGACTTAATGTAAACCATACACTAAGTGTGTCATTTTCCCCGATCATCTCAAAATATCCACGAAGCTGATTAAGTGGTATGATGTCGGTCAATTCCTGGATATTTCCTACGATTGCCATGAGTGAATCTGCCTCATTCCTACGGATCTCTCTATTCTTATCCAGATAGAAGTTCTCTGCCAAAACCTTCTCTCCTAAAGCGGGATCCCATGTCTGGATCAATTCTGCAACTTCTTTTTGACGTTCAATGAGAATATCCGAGGCCGGTAACGTTCTTGGTTTTAAGTCAATTTCCTCAAAGAGCAACTTTTGGATTTCGTCGAATGGCCAGGGAGAGGTGTAGGTAAGATTACAAAACGCCATAATCCCAATTCCCAGATCGGGATAAAAAGAGTAATTGCTTCCAAATCCCGGAAGTGCTCCTCCATGAGAAATTCGTTTCGTTCGCTTACAATTTTCGATGATCCCAAGGCCATAACCATATCCTGAGAGCTGTGGACATGCTTCATTGTTCCAATCAGTTGATTTGCTGTACAACCTAACGTATTGGGGTTGATGCATTTTACGAAGTGAACTTCTTCTGACAGGACCATCATCAGGTTCGCTTCGCGGTGGCCAGGCTGAAAGATGAAAACTTACATACTTACTGAAATCTCTGATGGAGGTAATTAATCCACCCATAGCCCCATAGACTCCATCATGGAGCATCGGTGCGATTGTCAGACTGTCGGGATCATATCCGATGACAAGTTTGTCATCAGGTACCTGGTCGTACTCCCAGTATGTTTCATTCATTCCTAAGGGTTGAAGTAGTTGCTCGGTAATGTATCGCTGATAGGGTATACCGGATACATTGGAGATGACTTTGCCCAATAGGGCATAACCCGTGTTGCTGTATTCATAAGTGTAGGAGGGGATGTTTGAAAATGAAGGCCTCGCAATCATCAAATTAAGTAGCATTGTATCAGGTTCATGTAGTTGTCGGTCACCCCAGGGATTGTCCTCAGGGAAGCCTGCAGACATGGTGAGAAGGTTTTCAATCGTGATTGCAGGGGCATCGCTTGTGAGGTGCTGAATATTTTTCATTTCCGGAATGTAATTCGAAACTGGAGCGTGAAGCATGACTTCGCCGTCTTCGACTAACTTCATTATAGCCATTGCAGTGAAGCTCTTGGTCATTGAAGCGATACGAAATGATGAGTTTGTAGTGGATGGGATCTTTTTTTCCAGGTTGGCAAAACCAATAGCAGAATCCATCAAGAGTTGATCATCAACCACAATGCCATATGCCAAACCGGGAATACTTTCTTTTTCCGCATACTCAGCCATTTGTTCGTGGAACTCAGGTATAATGGACCTTATTTGTTCCACCCGATTGTCATCCTCAAAAGATTCAGGCTTAAAGGTTTCGGAAACACTTATGATTTCAGTTCCCGTATAAGATTCCTCTGCACCGGAATTGCATGCGAAAAGTGTTGCCAGAAGTACTAACCACAGTAATGGTTTCATAAAGCTTTTTGTTTAAAGATATAGGGATTTTTAAGTACTGGTTTCTACAATTACGATGTTGACGGACTATGGAGACTATCCGTTTATGGTGGAAAGGAATTTGGAGTCTTTCTTTTGATATCCTCAAGCCGGAATGGCCCTCCTTTTGTCTTGATACAAAAGGAGGAAAAAATCAAGGCTGTGAGCAAAAAGCTAATTTTTTGATCTGAACCTGTAATCGCTATAAACTCCCCCGACTAGAAGCCGGGGTCAAACAGTATAGCGAATCAAGATACAAACTAAATCAAAAAATCTTGACGCTTTTTTCTCAAGGCCGTCATAAAATTTTCCAAACTTCGATAAGCGAAGAAGAGCGGTGGCCAGTCAGAATACCGGGGTTGCGATGGCTTGCGGGAGGAAGTGATTATTCTGACTTGATTTCTTTGTTTACTTTCTTCATCAAGGAAGAAAGTAAAAGCCCTCGCGGCTCGAGCGAAAAAGAAATATGCAGCAGATATGAGTTTACTCGTCAGTTTCAAGCAATAACTCCATCAACTTTCTTGCAGACACTTCACCCTTTTTCTTCAAAAGCTCTCTTTCAGTATTGTCGCCGATTTCATACGTTAGCGATTCGGCCCCAAGCACATGAAACATGTAAGATGAAGAGGTGGGGCCTCTTGTAGTATCCGTACCTGGGCGAACGTTGGGATCAAGTTCCAGTTCCATGGCCATCAACGAGATCATCTCTGGCACCAGACCAGGTTTATTTCCTTCCAGACTTTCGTTGATCGTATAGTAGATATCCTGCCAGGTGGAATGAAAGTCCACTCCGAAATAAAACTTACCATCACCGCCGAGCTTCGAAGCCATATATCGTTGAACTGCCCGGATTTCGGGTTGATTAAGGTTCTTCCAATCACGATTGAGGTCAATACCTCCCTGGTTATGTCTCCAGTGCCCATTGTCAACACCGTCCGGATTCAACATGGGTACCACATAAGTGTTGTACTCACTTCTGAATGCCTCTGCCAGCTCTGATCCCGAGGCGATCGTTTCCACAAAGGATCTCATGGCCAGATAACCAGTCACCTCCGGTGGATGTTGCCTCGACAATACACAGATCATTTTCGAGTCGTCACTATTCCCTATTTTCATCAGACTAATGGGCCTACCTTCCCGACTCTCGCCAATTTGTTCATGTTGAACGTAGGGGAGGGAGTCCAGTTTTTGTATCCAGACCCAGTTGTCACTCGAGGTGATCAACTCCTGTGCAGAGATCCATAAAGTATCTGGCCCAATATCAACATTAACTGTGATGCTCAATGGAAGTTGGCGACCGGATTCAGAAATAACCGATTCCTGTCCCTGATCGTATTTACTGCTATCCAATGGGCTCCAGGTCTTACCATCACTGCTCAATTTTGGATAGTAGCGGTGATAAACGTTCTGAAGGTAGTTGATACGCACAAAAATCTCCCGGGGTGCTTCGGACCAAACCTTAAATGCATACCATGGACTGGGATTGATCGGAGTGTTTTCAGGAGTGATCAGCGCGTCAATAAGTGTATCGCCTTGCAGTACAGCTCCATTGAGTCTCGCACCCTCAAAGTCGTTTGAAACATATATACCCTGACCCAGGTCAGACACTTCACGTAATTGCTTCTGAATGGGACGTGTTGAAGTCGGTACAGTCTGTATAGGGGCCTGACCTGCCCATTTGGCATTGTCTTCACAAGCCCAGATGCCAAGTAAGAAAGGGATCAGAATGAGATGCGGGAGGGAAAACCTGGAGAAATAACGCATAGAAAATGATTAAGAATAAATGAGTGCAATATACCACTTATGAACAATGTTCAGCGAAGGGTTGAACGTACACTTAACTCTCTGTTAGACCTTGATTGTAATTGCTTATTGCAAAAATTGACGTGGTTAGTCCTATTCCTACCAAAAACAATCTTAAATAGTCCAATTTAACCCATTTATTGACCAGCTCTTCAAGTTTTTTTGTATCGTAAGTTGAAGTGGAGAAGATGTAGTCGTTAATTGGTACGAATACAAAAATTGTGAATACAAATACGACAATTAAAGTGCCCAGAGATATTGATATCAAAGATTTTACTCTCTTCTTTTCTCTTCGTATTGATATCAAAGCCAATAAATTGACTATGAATATGCTAATCATTAACGGAAGAAAATATGCCTTCGGAGTCGTTTTCTGGTAAAAGTCCCGATAATTGGAAATGCTGCTAATATCACCGGATTCCCAATTCGGAACATTGACTACCAAATCAAAGAGGTGCCCTGCAAAGAAGAAACAGTACAGGATTACTACCATCCATATCGCAAACTTTGAAATCATGCTTTGAATTTTTGGAGGGCAAGTTGAAGAGTACTTATTCTATAAAATTGTAGAAATGTTACCTACTGAAACATTTTAATAGGTAATACTTTACCGATGGGATCAAAGGGTGATTTAATTAATTGTTTAGGGGTCAATCCCGTATAGAAGGAAACGTCTTTGATCATGTGACTTTGATCATAGAATCCAAGATCGAAGGCAGACTCCTGCCATTTCGGATTATGTTTAATCCTTTTTAAAAAAAGATGGAATCGGTTAGTTCTTTGATAAGCTTTGAGGTTTAGACCAGTTTCTTTTTTGAAAGAATGAAACAAATGTTTTCTGGAGTAACCACTGGTTTTTTCCAATTCCGAGATAGTGCCAAATTGGTTTTGATTGATTGCCTGAATCAAATACGGAACGATAAAATGACCATAATCTTTTCTTTGTTGATATAAACTGGTAATCCAATTTTCCAAAGCCAGGAATCGCTTCTTAATACTATCCTGCGAAAGCACTAGATCATATAGAAAACCTGAATAATACGTTAAAACTGAATTTAAACTGTGGAATGAATCTCCAAATTCATTTTGGTCAATTCCTGTTAGTCCATAAAAGCCATTTAGATTAAATCGAATTCCACAGATATGAAATTTATTTTCTGGTTGAAAATCAATGTATCCGGATCGATTACCCATGACAAGTCCGGCTTCTAATAAAATAATAGAGTTAGTAATCGAACTTTTGATCTTGAAAGGATCACTTAAGTTGAAGATGATCTCTGACCCTTCTCTCGGGAAAATTCTTTGACTTCCCAGGGTCGGGTTGCCTTTGATTTCAAATAAATGGCTAACGAAGCCATTCAAAGGGTATCCCAGCTTTTGAAGGGTAATGTTTAATCCATTTTGTCTTATTATTTTGATCAAATGATCTTTCATTTATAATGAAGTAAAGCAAGGATTCTGTATTCTGCAAATACTTAATTTAAAAGCGGGTATCAAATCTACCTTAATGGTGGAGGTGATTCGATCTTCCTTTGTTAAGAGTTGAAAAAGGAGGAGGGAAGATCACGATGCCGAAAACTCTAATTGAAAATATGTTGATGGTAGAGTTTATTGATACCGAAAGCAACCGAACTTTTCGGGTTAATTATTCTCTGAGTTTTCTGACTTCCTCGGTTCGATCCTCGTGGATGAGGGTAAAGCCTGTAACTACTCCATTGGCATCAAATATAAATTTCAGGTCTGGTAATGGATTTGCAGATACCACATCCGGCGGAAGTACAAATTCAAACAGATATTCTCCTTTTAATCTTAGAGTCAGGAAGGGACCATTACCTCGTTTATATCTAACAGTGTTTTTCGAGATCCTGATCACACGATTACCTTCATACGTCCCTGCGAAGATATCCAATTCAGATACTTCATCAACTGTCTCAGTTTTAACCACAGGTTTGTAATTGCTGATGGTCTGTTCTATCCAGTTGCTGAATTCACTAATTCGAGTATAGTATTCGATAACCCCGTACACTCCCGCACCACGTCCTTCACCGATTTGATATGAACTTACCCCAACGATATATCTCGTATTCCCATTATCGAAGAATGCCGGTCCCCCAGAATCACCGGGACCACTAATAGCCTCCAGTTCTGTGGAATTCGGGGAATCAGGATGATCAAACTTGAAATAGATCCATTCGCCATCCGCACCATCAATGATATTTGTACCGGCTCGGGTAATCTTATCCATTTTGACGGGTCCCGTTAGTCCGGTTCCCGTATCTCCTCTGCCAACTACCGTGATGATCTTTCCCTGCTCATCTTTTCGTGAATATAAACTTGCAGGCTCCACACCGATAACGTTTTCTTTTAATTTGATTAAGGCTATGTCATTTTTTATTGATGTAGGTGACATCTTAAAATCGGGGTGAAGGATCACCGCCTCGACCTCATATTCCCGATCATTACAAATCAATAGTTGACTTTCAAATTCCAGACCCTCTTTGATCCTAGCTGCAGCATGGGCAGCAGTTAATACCCATTGAGATGATATTAACGTCCCCTCTCCATCCGGCAAATGACACAGCTGTTTATATGCTTTGGCAAGGTTGATATAATTGATATCTGGAACATCATGTCGCAAGATCAGGGCAGAACTTAAAAAGCCAATAATCAATAGAATACATTTATTAAGGATGCTCATAAACATCACTTTTGTTTTTAAGGATATTAATACGTTCATGGTATCTTAATTTGTGTCACTTCCTTGGAAGAAGTTAGGGCAATTATGGTGTTAGTTCTTTCTACACCTTTTATACTCGTTACTTTCTCAGCTATCAATCTTTCAAGGACATGGGTGTTTTGAACTCTCACTTTCAACAGGTAAGAATATTCACCAGTGATGCAATGGCATTCCAGGACTTCCACGACATCATTCATACAGTTGATGAAGTTGGGTTCAGCTGATGGTTCAGGAATCAGAACAAGAACAAAAGCGCATATCTCCAGGCCGACTTTTTGGGGATCAACCAGAAAGACATTTTGGCTCAATACACCTGTGTTGATCAGTTTTTCAATTCGCTGTTTGACACCTGAAATTGAAAGTTCTACAATTTCGCCAATGTCAGCATACGACAAGCGCCCGTTTTTCTGGAGCAAATCGATTATTTGAAGGTCTTTATCGTTCAAAACAAAATATGCTTAATTATTAATATATGAATACAATAATTGCATATATACATAATCATAGGCGTATATTTTTTATTATTTAGTTAAAATGCGTTAAAATCAATTGAATTATTATGCTGAATTGACGCTGGAGGGAAAGACCCCTGGATTTTCATGACCATGAATGACATAGGGCTGTCACTAGTCAGGTATATGTTTGTTCAAATCAATCATTAAAACACGGAAAAAATGAAAAACGTAATTAACTGGTTTGAAATCCCAGCGGTAGATTTCGAAAGGGCAATGAAGTTCTATTCGGAAGTATTGCAGGTAGAGATGTCAGAAATGCCTTCTCCTGATGGAAAAATGAAATATGGGAACTTTCCTTATAATCCAGATGGAACTGTTGTTAGCGGAGGGATAGTGGAAAAGGAAGGTTTTGTACCGACAACAGAAGGTCCGATCATTTACCTGAATGGAGGAGATGATTTAAGCATCCCATTGTCAAGAGTTGAAGGAGCAGGGGGGAAGATCACCATGCCTAAAACGCCAATTGAGACCATGTTCATGGCCGAATTCATTGATTCAGAAGGGAATCGAATGAGATTCCATTCCATGAACTAATCCCCTAAAAAATTAGTGGATCATCAGTTGGTCCACTAACTAAACTACCTTTTGGTTATAGTTATGCCTTCGTCATGCAACGTAAGCAATGGCAACTTGAATTAAATTCGAGTTGGAATGAACAATATCCGTCTTTTTATATTCAGCTCTTTGATAATCATATCGACGTTTTCCGCTATAAACGGTAAACCGGACATTCCCCGAAAACCTCATGCTTTTCAGATCGAAGATCCATTGGACCCAAAAGGTCTTACCAATGTTGATCAATTTATCTGTCCGCCTTGTGGATGTTCAGGAGATAGCTTGATTTTAAGTGCCCCAGGAACATGTACACATTGCTCAATGGATCTGATAAAACTCAGATCAGGAATTCAGAGGGACGCGCAATTGTCTGCAGCCTTCCTTTTTCGAAACGCCCAAACCTACGCCAAATTCTATTTAAGGATTATCTATCCATTGATTGTATTCGAACTGCTTTTCGCAATTTTTATGCTCACTAAAATCGGTAAAAGTCAGCGTCTTCTTTTCTTTTCAGTGTTTATACTCTCCCTGTCTTTATACATGCTCAAATTTCAATTATATGGTACCTCATATGCAATTACCAGATCCGCAATAGCCCTATTCGCACCGATTTCATTTCTTCTCTGGGTGTGGCCGAGTTTATATTTTTTCTTGAGACAAGGGATTGAAAGAAAAGATGTTGAATTCAAGCAATATTATATCCATTTCATCCCAGGTGGTATTTTTTTCATTGTACAAATAATGATGTTTCTGAGTTATCCAGGAAGTATGGATCTTCTATACAACCAATTTGATTCCATCTTCAACCCCATAGAGCAGGTATTATTCGTGGCGGGTGGTTTTTACTACGGGCGGTTGATCTCCATGCTTTACAAACCAAGAGAATACTTGACTCCAACCAATACTAAAATGCAAAGGAAGGCGAATGTATTTGTAAGCTTTATCTATGCAGTGAGTATCATGTTTGCTACCTTGATATTGATCAATTTCTTACTCTACAATGGTAAAGCGACTACACTTGATTATCATCTCATTTGGTTGTTGTTCACATTGTTCATTCCGTGGTTCTGCTTTGAGGCCTGGAAGAACAAAACAGATTTCATGGTTTTCAAAAAAGAAGCCTGGCGGTTCTCTAAAGACAGAATTGAAGAACTACGTACAGAATTTGATCATAAGATACATGAAGGTGAGATGTATCAAAATCCAAAGTTCGGACTTTCAGATGCGGCATCAATTCTTTCAATCAGTCCCCGGGAGATGACTGAATTTATTAGCCGTGCCTATCGATCCAATTTCTATGAGTTGATCAATTCACACCGAGTAGAGTCCGCGAAAAAAAAGCTGCTGTCTTCAGACTACGACCACCTGACGAATGAAGCGATAGGGCAGTCCTGTGGTTTTGGCTCCAGGACAACTTTTATAAAATCATTCAAGATGAGTACAGGCTTGACTCCAAAAGAATTCAAAAGAAGTGAGGGGCTGCAAAAGCATAAAAGTTAAAGCAACCATTCCAAGGATGAACAAAACCAGGTAATTGACCATTTGCTGGCAATTGGACATTTAAAATTCTTCTGAGACGATCCTTTCAATGGCGTGTACGTTTTTTTGGCTGGAAAAATCGCCTTAATTCATGAGAATATCATTTCTATTGATCTTAATTGTCTCAATCAATATTGTTGTATCGGGACAGTGCGACACATCCTTACCACATTCCAGAGATGGTTCATTCTCCCCTGGTGGCCAAAAGATAGCGTACTCATCGTCAAAAGATGGAAACCAGGACATATACATAATGAACAGTGATGGAACTGATCAGAAAAAGTTAGGAGGAACCCCTGATGCGGATTATTATCCCACGTTTACTTCTGATGGCAAACAGATTCTGTTCATGTCATATAGCGGCAAAATAGCTATGATTCACATAATGAATTCCGATGGTACAGAAATGAAAGCATTGAGCGATCCACTCAAGTTCAATGCTGATCCCAGAATGTCCCCCGATATGAGTGAAATAATATTTTTCAGTAATAGAGATGGGGTAGATCAAATTTATAGGATGGATCCGGATGGAAAAAATCAAAAGAGGATCACTCAAACTGAAAGTGACGAACGAACTCCAGTATGGTCCCCCGATGGTTCCAAGATCGTGTTTATTTCAGGAAGGGATGGTAACCGTGAGGTCTATACGATGAATAAGGACGGATCAGGCCAAAAACGTATCACAAACAATCCTGGACCTGATCTGGTCGCCAGCTGGTCACCTGATGGAGGGAAGATCTTGTTTTATAGCAAGACCCAATCAACAGAATTGGATCCTCTTGAGCAAGCTGAGATCATGACCATCAATACGGATGGATCAAACAGGAAAAATCTGACTCTGGACCATTTCCCGGATCTGGGGCCAAGTTTTTCTCCAGACGGGCAACAAATTGTATATACCTCCTGTCGGGGAAATAGGGAGTTGTTTATCATGAACAGCGACGGGACAAACAAAAAACAACTGACATTTTCTCTTGACAATAGATCAAAGGAAATTGTTGAGATCCAGAAAGTTGTCACCCAATCATATATTATGCCTTTATATTATCACAAGGATATAGAAGACATGAGAAAAGGACTTCATAAGGACTTCAACATGTATGTGCTACATGAAAACAACTTTGAAAAAAGATCCCGGGATCAATGGATAGAAAAGCTATATCAGGTAAAAGAACGGGATCTCCTCAAAAGGATATATACCTACAATTTTGAATTGGTTGATTTTGAGGGTCATGCAGCAATAGTTAAACTGATTGTTGAGGAAGAAAATGCCACCAGATATGTTGACTATTTGAGTCTTTACAAATTTGATGATGGATGGAAGATATTGACTAAATTATTCTCATCGAACTGATTAAAAATATACAAGTAAAATGTTAAGCATTAATAGTAAACATATTAATAATCAGATTATTACATGGATATTTTTTGTGATTTTCGTACTCATGAGCTATGACAATTCAGGGCAAACAAAAATCAACTGTTATGACCCAGTATGGTCACCAGCTGAAGACCGGATTGCCTTCTATTCAAACGTGGATGGTGATTACGAAGTCTATGTTATGGATATGAGCGGGATGAACTTAAATCAGATCACAAAAAACAATGTGACCGATGGCAGTCCCTCATGGTCACCGGACGGTCTTCAACTCACTTTCAAATCAGACAGGAATGGAAATTCAGATCTGTACTTATATGATTTTGAGAGCCGTCAAACTGAACAAATGACATTTATTGAGGGTCAAGTTGGCTCTTCATCATGGTCTCCCAATGGTCAACACATCGCATTTGAATGTAACTGGTACGGTCGTAGGGACATTTACTTGATGAGCTCAGACGGTAGTAAACTTCAAAATCTAACAAAACATGACTCAAGCGATTTTCGGCCAAGCTGGTCTGCAGATGGCAACCAAATATTCTTCCAATCCAAAAGAACAGGAATATATCAGATCCACACCATGGATGAAAACGGAATGAACGTAAAACAGATCTATAAAACTCACACTCATCAGGCAAGTCCCAGTCAGCTGGGAAAGAATAAGCTTGTTTATGCAAGTCATGACAAAAGTTCCGTGGATATTCATGTACTGAATTTGGAAAATCTCACATTGAAAAAAGTGTCCAGCGGGCTGGGAGATATCATGATGCCCTCTTTTTCGAAAGACGGATCATCAATAACTTTCGCAATGACAGAAGACGGTATTTCTAATATCTATGTCATGAATAATGAAACAAAAGAGATCAGAAAACTGACCGGATCCATCGTTGACCTGATCGCTAAATAACGAGAGTTGAACCTTTTTTTCATCTATCCAAAAATTCACCACACCATGTTCTGGTTATAGCTTTTCTGTTCAGTAACTTTAGTAAGCAATCACCAGACTAACAATGGAATCTCAATTATATAACAATGGACTTACCAGTTTAAAGAAATACTGGAAAAAGGACCTGGTTTCAGGCTTTTTGGTTTCATTGATCGCTTTACCGCTATGTCTCGGTATCGCGTTAGCCTCCGGGGTGCCGCCCATGGCAGGGCTTATTGCAGCGATCGTTGGAGGGCTGTTAATGTCGAGGCTTACAGGTTCCTTCGTAACGATAAGTGGCCCCGCTGCGGGACTTATTGTGGTTAATCTCAGTGCTGTGGAATCTTTGGGTCAGGGAGATATGCTCGCTGGTTATCGATATGCATTGGCCGCATTCCTGATTGCAGGGGTGATTCAAATGATCTTAGGTTTTCTGAAGGTAGGGAAGTTTGGCGATTTTTTTCCCACTGCAGCTGTTCATGGGATGCTTGCAGCCATAGGTGTCATCATTATTGTCAAACAGCTATTTGTGGCTTTGGATTACACACCTATACATGATAATGGACATGGTATAATCGGGTCGATTATACAGATCCCTGATGCGTTTATCAATATGAATCCCGAGATCGCCTTCATCGCGTTGATCAGTATTTTCATATTGGTCGTTCATCCAAGGATCACCTTCAAACCCATCAAGATAATACCTGCACCCATGTGGGTGATCATTTGTGCAATTCCATTTTCGCATATTTTCGATCTGTTTCATGAGCACAATTACAACCTGATCGGGCGCGTGTACAAGTTAGGCCCAAAAAACCTGGTACATCTTCCGGAGAAGGTCGTTGAGGGTATCGTATTGCCTGACTTTGGCATGACATTTACGGGTGTGTTTTGGATAGCTGTAATCAGTATCGCATTGGTTTCCAGTCTGGAATCCTTGTTAAGTGCATCGGCCATAGATACACTTGATCCCTGTCACCGAAAGTCCAATCTCAACAGAGATGTCTCTGCCATGGGTGGGGGTAGTGCGATTTCCGGATTGATCGGTGGTCTTCCTATGATTTCAGAGATCGTTCGTAGTACGGCAAACATCACCAATGGGGCAAGAACACAATGGGCTAATTTCTTCCATGGTGGTTTTTTACTTCTTTTCCTGTTAATCGGGAAGCCGATCATAGAACAGATCCCATTGGCCGCCCTTGCAGCCATGTTGATCCACGTCGGTTTCCGACTCGCATCACCTTCTGAGTTTAAACATGTGTTTGAGATAGGCAAAGAACAGCTATTGATCTTTCTTACAACATTGATAACCGTGCTGGCCACTGACCTGATCATAGGTGTACTGGCGGGCATTGTTATGCAAATATTGATTCATCTTTATTACGGAGCACCATTAAAGTTTTTGTTCAAATCCAGGTTTGATTATACAAATACATTGGACAAGGACCATGCAGTGATCTACTTACATCATTCTGCCATTTTCTCGAATTATATCTCTCTAAAATCGGAGATCCAAAAACATAGTGACCTGGGGCATCTCGTCATTGACTGTGCCGACGTGAATATCATTGATCATACTTTCAGGACACACCTGAATGAACTCAAAAAGGAATGGGAAAAGGACGGTAAGCAATTGGTTTTTGAAAATGTGGATCATCTGATCCCGGTTTCCAATCACCCTTTGGCGACGATCATAAAAGGAGAGTCGACCATTCAACGAGAGGAGAAACTGACGAGCCATCAGCTATACCTGAAGAAAATTGCGGAGAAAAACGATTGGCAGTTTTTACCGGGTAAAACAATCCATTTTGAAGATTTTGAAGGATTTGATTTTAGTAAAAGCAGTAAAATCGATCATGCCGAAAATATTATTTCAGGTACATATGAAGGGATCAGGATGATTTATTCGGAGGTGATTTATGATCAATCACTGGATACAATATCGGCGGATTCGAGGTTATCTGCCCTCATCATTAAGAACGTAATAGATGTACCGGTTTTCACACTTGATCGGGAAGGCTTTTTCGAAAAGGTTAGCGATCTGGCCTACCAGGAGGACATCGATTTTGAAGAATATCCTGACTTCTCCAACAGATTCGTACTCAAAGGTCCTGATGAGAAAGAGATCCGGAACTTTTTTCATAGAGGTCTTGTCAAAAAAATTGAAGCGAATCCGCACTTCCATATAGAAAGCAACGGAAAATCAATTATCCTGTACCATTTCGATGAAGTGGGAGATGATGAATCTGTCAGTGAGTTGTTCCGCTTCGGTAAGATCATGGCATTGATCTCGTAATTGATTCGTACCATGACGATTTTGATTCGAGATTATGCAAGCCCTGTTTGGCGATTTCCTTACCGTCGATATGCAGGTACGCTGGTGAACTGAACAGAAAAAGGTGATCCACCTGGCCTGCCGGAGGTGGATCCAATAAATCAGCCTGTCAGTTGAAATCTATTCTACAGGAGATAAAATCATAATCATCATTTGAGAAGTAGTTTAAAGCATCGGTAACATTAACAGCACTGGTTTCTTTCCTAATACTGAACAATGTTTTTCTCAAGCAATTATCATCTACTCGGGTTGTATTGGATCTCCCTCTTCCATCTTGTGTCCAAAAAGAGATAACTGATAAATTAGCGTCTTCATCTTGACCACTTTGTGTATTATTCATGCTCACTTCATAGGTGCTGCGAAAATCAATATCTGTTAGTACCGTACACTGACCTTCATTATCGCAACCGGGTGTTGGTCCTCCATCGCCCAAGAAGCAATTGATCGAACCGCATGGGAAGGAAGAGTATTCTGGAATTTGGGTAACGTAAAGTTTTACTCTACATTCTATTCGATGCCCGGCCTCAGTACTACCAGAGGCACAAGTCCCATTGAAACTTGTTCTGCCATTTTTGTGAGTAATATCCAATTCAATTTCTTCGATACTGCTGATAAAAACACCTTCAAGTGAATTGTCTAGTTTAGCGTCTTCAAATTTTTTGAGGATTGCATCGTATTGAAGTTCTTTTCCGAAATAGGGTAAATACATTATTTCCTGACTGGAATACTTCACAAGTACATTACCTATTTGAACGATTCCATCCCTGTTCACCACAGCCGAAATATCATATCTATGCAAGTTGATGTTGATTCTACCGTCATTCTCCATTATAAAAACATACGGGTTGCTGAAAATCTCCTCACCATTCATCAATCCTTTTTCATAGATCGATCTCATGGAAACAAAATTTGGGTTGTTAAAATTGGTATTGATTTGATCTGAACCTAGGTTATTAAGTCTAGCGACCTCATACTCAAAATTTTCATCACTGTCAAAAGTGAGGAATTCCTTCTGTGGCTTTGCTTCCAATGTATCCATATCATATTCCGAACAAGAAAGAATTGGGACTGCTAATAATACTGAGCAGTAGAATAGTAATCTTTTCATAATTTTTGGGTTCTAATGTTTAAAAATGATTGAAACGTTATATCCAAATGTGTTAATTAATAATCGAATAAGCAAGGTTATTCTGTCGAAACGATCCCTATAAATATGCTTGAGGAATACAGGGTATCCAACTTGAATTAAAAATAACTAAATCAGTTTGCTGTATTATTTAGAAGGGTCACCATTCATTCAATTAATGTTCTACGTTAAGGAAACAAATCAATAACTTCTACGTTAAGGAAAGAAATAGACCTAAAAATGAAGAAGAACTACCTCGGTGAGTTTGAGGAATTAATTATGCTGACTATAGGTGTTTTGGATGATCAAGCCTATGGGATCAGCATCAAGGACGAGATGTATGCAAAAACCAAAAAAAAACCTAGTATTGGGGCTTTGCATACTGCACTCCAAAGACTTGAAAGAAAAGGAATGATCAAATCATGGGAAGGAGGAGCCACACAGGAAAGGGGAGGGCGTAAGAAGCGTTTTTACAAATTAACTGCTTCCGGTCTGGAAACACTAAAAGCCGCTCATGAGATCAGGAATGAGCTGTTTGACTTAATGGCAAAACCAACCTGACATGGAGAAGTTTAAGAAATTCTGTTATACCATCATCGAAAGGATCTCTCCGGAAATAGCCGAAAACGTGAAAGGGGACCTGGAGGAAGTTTACAACCGCTCCCTGAAAAAGCATGGCAAACAGAGAGCAACTATTCTATTCATCATCGAATTCATTACCTGTCTTAAGCTAACTATTAACATGAATATTTTTAGAGGTTGGAGTTTACATTTTATTGCCTCCTGGAGATATCTGTTGAAAAACAAAAGCTACTTCACAATAAATGTTTTCGGGCTTTCTGTCAGCCTCGGTTGCGGCCTGCTCATTTTTTTCTTCATTCTCAACGAAACTTCTTATGATCGGTTCCATGCCAATGGTCCCTCACTTTACCGCATCACCAATGTCTATGCCAGTGGTTCTACCACTCATTACGCCAACACCTCACCGGGAATGATTGACGGAATTCGAGAGACCTTCCCCGAAATCAAAATGGCTACCCGTATCCGCTATGCACTCAGAGTATTGCTCGAACATGGGGAGAAAAGCTTTTATGAAGACCAGGTTTTTTACGCAGATTCCATGATGCTGAAAGTACTCAGTTATGAGCTGCTGGAAGGTGATCACCTGACTGCTTTGGACCATCCCAACAACATAGTCATCACCGAGGAAATGGGCATGAAATATTTTGGAGTACCACGACCGATGGGTGAATTTCTGACACTAAATGGGGGAAGAACGCTTCAGATAACCGGGATATTAGCACCTATCCCTAAGAACTCCCATCTTCAGTTTGACGCCCTGATCTCTTTTTCTTCTTACGATCTACCGGAAGGTTACGTCCCTTTGACAAGCTGGACGTGGGCGGGATTTTTGACTTATATCGTCGTGGAACCCAATGTTGATGTCAACCAACTGAATACCAAACTGGATGAACTGGTTGCGGAGCATGTGTCCCAAATAACCAGTGCCTTGACGATAGAGACATTTATCCAGCCTGTGAAAGACATCTACTTGGGATCAGGCGGTATTGTTGATGACCTGGATAGCAACATAAAGGCCGGCAATCCCTTTACCATCTATTCGTTGGGAGTGGTAGCTGTCCTGATCCTAATGATCGGAGGATTCAATTTCATGAACCTGACTGCCGCTACCTTTATGAATAGAGGAAAGGAAATTGGGGTTCGAAAGGTCATGGGTGCCAATAAGAAATCTCTGGTGCTTCGGCTACTCACCGATACCATACTCATCTGCATTATTGCCATTTTCCTCGCTTTCCTATGGGCCTACATGATCTATAATTTCCTTCGGGGCTATCTGGGTTGGGATTTTGCAACGGATATCAATGATGTCCTTTTTTATCTGCCGTTCATTTTTGTGATTACGGTTGTTCTTGGTATCATATCAGGTTTGTATCCTTCCATTCAGCTGGCAAAATTCAATACGGTTCAATCCCTAAAAGGTCAATTAGTTTGTGGGCGAGGTATGGCTTCAGGTATTCGGGTAAGTCTGGTAGTGGTACAATTCTGTATTTCGGTCGGTTTAATCGTATCCACGGTCGTGATCCATTCACAAATCAATTTCATGAGAGAAAAAGCCCTTGGATTTGACAAGGAGAATATTATAACCATGAAGCTTTCCATGGAGGACATGGCCAATTATTACAACAACTTCAAGGAAAGGCTCCTGCAAAGCCCACATGTGCTCCATGTGAGTCAAAGTGAACGACTCATAGGGGAACCATGGCCATACAATGGCTTTCGTTTACAGGGACGGGACCAGATGGAAATCATGCCGGGTAATATGATCGGATATGATTTTATGGAAACCTTTGGTTTAAAGCTGAAAGAGGGGCGCATGTTTTCACGTGAATATCCAAGGGATTCCGTGCATTCGGTGATTTTAAATGAACGAGCTGTCAAACAATTGGGTATTGAGGATCCTATTGGTAAAACTGCGCGCTTCCGCGGGAGGGAGGACAGAACGATTGTTGGCGTTGTAGAGGATTTTAACTTCTCCTCCCTTCATGATGAAATTACACCGCTTGGATTGATCATGCCAAATGTAGATATAGAACATGTTTATGTACGGGTGACACCAGGAAATATGCGAGATAAATTTGAAGCGATACAAGATGCATGGGATGCGGTATCAGTGGGTACGCCGCTAAACCAGCGATTCATGGATGATCATCTTAATTCCCTATATGAGAATGAAGATAGACTGTCGAGTCTAATTTCAGGTTTTTCGGTTACAGCTGTTTTACTGGCATGCCTGGGTATTTTTGGGCTTGTTTCATATTCCGTGAGTAGACGCCTTAAAGAAATTGGCATTCGTAAAACTCTGGGAGCCTCTGTTTTGTCCATCTTGCTATTGCTATCCAGGCAGTACATTGTTTTAATTGGAGTTGCTTCAGTCATTGCTTATCCGCTTGTTCACAATGTACTCGATAAATGGCTTGAAAATTTTGCTTATCAAATCAACATGAACCCGGTTTTCTTTATTTCTGCCACTATGATCCTGTTGGTCATCAGCCTGATTACTATCAGTGGAAAAACCATTAAAGCAGCTATGACCAATCCGGTGAAAATTTTACGAACGGAGTAGAAAGGATCTTTTTCTTTTCTTTTGTCTTGACCTTGCTCCGCCAGAAGCAGCTACGCGAAGGCGATGTACAAAAGAATCGCAGCGGCGAACCGTCAAAAAATCAAGGCTGTGAGTAAAAAGCTAATTTTTTGATGTGATACAACAATCGCTATAAACTCCTCCGACTTCGTATAAAACTTCGTCGGACTCAAACAGTATAGCGAAGAAGAGTTCAACCTACATCAAAAAATCTTAACACTTTTTTCTCAAGGCCGAAATTCAAACTCTCAAACTTGGCGTGCGATGTAGAAATAATCATTGTATTGTTCAAAGAGGTCTTTGCAGAGCCGGAAGGGGTCTTTGCAGTGCTTGAAGGAGTCTTTGCAGAGCAATAAGAGGTCTTTGCATAACAAGAAGGGGTCATTGCAGAGCTGAAAGAGGTCTTTGCAGAGCCGGAAGGGGTCTTTGCAGTGCTCAAAGGGGTCTTTGCATAACAAAAAGAGGTCTTTGCAATATGATCCGATCTAGGTATTTTAACCACTTATCACTTTTTGATGATAAGCAATAGGCAACCGGCGTAGTATTACAAGGTTAAAATCTCTACAATCCATGCTATTCAACTACTTGAAAACTGCGTATCGCGGCATCTTGCGAAATAAGATATTCAGCTTGATCAATATTATCGGCCTAGCGACAGGACTTACTTGTGCACTACTGATCCTGACTTTCGTTGTGGACGAAAAGAGCTATGACACCTTCCATAGTAAAAAAGAGAGAATTTACCGCTTACGGTATTTGATCAGCGACTTTGATATTGCCAGGGTTCCTCCAATATTCAAGGAGTATTTAAACGATTACTTTCCAGAAGTAGAAAGTTCTTCCAGGCTATGGTCGAGGTCGGTGAGCGTAAGTGTCCCTCATGAAGGCCAGGATCTAAGGTTTGAGGAGACCAACGTCAACTTTGCAGATGCAGAACTCTTTCAAATATTTGATTTTGAAGTAGTTTCCGGAACGTTGGATGAGGCACTTGTCCATCCCTTTTCCGTCATCCTCAATGAAGAAATTGCCCTTAAGTACTTCGAAAGTACCGATGTGATCGGTCAAATGATCCGGATGGAAGGAGATCAATCATTTACGGTACGTGCTGTTGTGAAAGATTTTCCATCCAACTCGCATGTGCATTTCGATATGCTGGTTCCCTATGACAATATGTATGACCTGGAACCTGCTGCATTGAGAGAAGGGATCCGGGCCAATTTCAAAATGAACCATATGGTGTCTCACTCGCCCACGTATGTCCTGCTCAAAGAAGGGGCAAATCCGGAAGTAGTGAATGAGCGGTTCGTGACGTTTGTAGAGGAGAAAATTCCAGAGAACCAGAATAAGGATCAACGCTTTGAAATCCAGCCTTTATTGGATATTCATTTAAATAATGACGTGCAGGCACAGGCCGAAGCCCCAGGGAGCCGTCAATTTATCTGGATATTCATCGCTATTGGAGCGTTAACCCTTTTGATTGCATGTATCAACTTTGTCAATTTAAGCACCGCCAAATCACTGCAAAGAGCGAAAGAGATTGGCATGCGCAAAGTAATGGGAGCATGGAATCATCACCTGATCACCCAATTTCTTGGGGAGTCGTTTCTTACCACGCTTCTCGCATCCATTTTGGCGATAGGTGCCACAACAATGCTTGTACCTGAGCTGAATGCGCTGACCAATAAAGAACTCACCGTTGATATTCTCCTCACAGGTTCCATCATAGCGGGCTTTATTGGCATCATGCTTATTACCAGTTTTCTGGCAGGGATCTATCCCGCATTTTTTGTGACCAGGTTTGCCATACTAAATAGCATCAAGGGGGGTATTTCAGATCCGGGAAGTGCCATGAATTTCAGAAAGGGCCTGATGGTGGTTCAATTCATGATCAGCGTTGTGCTCATTTCCGGATCATTGATTGTGTATGACCAGCTGGGGCTTATGAGAAACAAACCATTGGGTTTTCAAAAAGAACTGATGATCACAGCTCCCATTCAAAGTAACAATTTCAACTCTGTATTTGGAGGCGTGGATGAAAACCTACGAAACAAACTGGAAACATTTGAAACTACGATTGGCGGACTTTCTTCCGTGAAAGGCAGCACCCTTTCATCAGGTTTGCTGGGTTTTGGAATGGTCAACAGGAATGTTGTTCCCGAAGGGTTTACAGTAGAGGACAATGTGTTATCTCCATCCATGTCGGTTGATTTTGACTTTCTGGAGGTCTATGAGATTCCATTAGCCGCAGGAAGGTACTTTGATGAATCCTACGGAACAGATCAAGCTTCAGCATTTATTATCAATGAAACCGCAGTGAGCACGTGGGAATTTGGCGATCCTGAATCAGCGCTGGGTAAAACCATCAACCTGGAAGGTAAAGAAGGTAAAGTGGTAGGAGTGGTGAATGATTTTCATTTTTTAAGCTTAAGTGAAGCCATGCGGCCGATGCTCCTTGACATTTCCGACCCTCAGTTTTCCTACATCACGGTGAAACTAACAGGGCAAAACCTCAAAGAAAGTATTGATCAAATCGAGGCGATATGGAATGAAATTTTCCCCACAGAGACCTTTGATCCACAATACCTTGATGAGGCGCTGGCCCAGGCTTACCTGGCGCAGGAACAGTTTGGTAAGTTGGTTGGATACTTCGCCTTCATGGCGGTATTAATTTCCTGTTTGGGATCTTACGGCCTCATTATGTTCATTGCTTCGGAGAAGAAAAAAGAAGTAGGGGTGAGAAAAGTATTAGGAGCTTCGGTAAATCAATTGGTACTATTGCTTGCCAAACGATTTGTCTTTTTAGTCCTGGTTGCGATCACGATAGCAGTGCCCATTGTCATTTACTTCGCAAATCAATGGCTGGACGATTTCAGTTACCGAGTGACTATTTCGCCGCTAAGTATTGGTAGTGCTGCGATGATCACGATGGCGCTTGTTTTTGGGACGGTAAGTATTCAGGCGTTCCTGGCGGCTATTGCTAATCCCGCGAAGTCATTAAGAAGCGAATAGGTTCCTTCGCCCTTTTCCGTCTACGACGGAAGTTGGGGAATAGCCTTTTGTAGTAATTCCCCAAATTCTGCGAAGCACAAAAGTGCGGTAGGTGAAAAACTTGGTGCGTGGATAGCGCGGATGGGGCCTGTGGGCTTTAAGCCTCCCTGCGGTAGGCAGGTTTTCATGATTTTTCGCATGCTTTTTTATCTAGAAAAAGTAGGGGCCAGTCCGGCCTTGCTTCGCCGAAGCTGCTACGCGAAGACGATCCCTGAGGACTGGATAGAAATGCTTCATTTTTCTCAGAAGACTGCTATTTGATCATGAGTCTATAGCAGATGATGAAAGTAGATGAATAAACCCTTCTACCTCTCCTTTTATTAGCCCTTGACATACTCAATGCTTAAGATACGCCATACGAATTTGGCTATTTTGGTTTCAACGATCACTTCATCACCGACCTTCTTATGGAGTAAGGCTTGAGCCATAGGAGAATCCATGGAAACGTAATCTTTATTCCCAATCAATTCTTCATAGCCCACTATTCGCAATCGCTTTTTCATCTTTTGAGCCACATTTTCAATTTCAACCCATGCACCAAAATTCACCGAACCTTCCATGTGGGGGTGATAGTCGATAACTTTGAAATTATCAATGCACTTCCGTAGATACAGCAAACGTTTATCAATTTCACGAAGACGTTTTTTGTTGTAATGATAATCAGCATTTTCAGATCGATCTCCGAGGCTTGCCGCCCAGGAAACTTTATTGGTAATATCAGGTCGCTCCACACGCCATAAGTGATGGAGCTCTTCCTTCAAACGTTCCATTCCTTCTGGGGTAATCAAATGCGATCTAATAATCCTTTTTTTCTCCACAACACAAAATTAGGATTCAGAAGTCATATTTTGACGCATAGAGATAAAAGGAGTACGTGGCTACAAGTGACGATTCTCAATCGTTTCATGTTACTAGACTTCCGATGAAATAACCAATATTAAGAATGTCAAGGTATATCTTTAGGATATCATTTGATCCAGTCAGAGATTATGTCAAAAATAGAAGAAAAAGGAAAAGAAGCGTTTCATCAGTTTTGGAGTGACTGGTCAAGTCGTACGCGGGATGTAGATGATATCATCATGCAAATGGCAGACGAAGAGTTCATGGGGTTTGGCACTAACTGGACGGAATTCTGGAAAGATCGGGATGAACTTAAGGAACAAATGATAAAAGAAAGATCTCAGATTGAACATCCCTATATTTTCGAGGTCCATTGGACAGAAACCAAAGCTATTAGTGAAAATATCTTATTGGTTTGTGGTGAAATTGATGTGACACTCCAAATTGGTAAAAAGAATGTGGTGCTGGACAGGGTCAGAAATACATTGGTTCTGAGGGAGGAGTCCGGGGGTTTTAAGGTCCATCATTGGCATTGCTCTGTCCCAGATGCAGGCTCAAGCGGAGAGGTCGTCCCGGGAGCCCTACAACCGAGAAGATATGACGAAGCATCAGTTCTGTTTTGCGATTTCGTAGGATTCACCAATATTGTCGCATCCATTCCACCCATTAAGCTAGTTGACGAGCTTAGCGATTTATATCAGCATTTTGATGACATTATGGAAGAGTTAGGAGTCGAACGCATTCAAACCACAGGTGACGGGTATTTAGCGGTGTGCAAACTCCATGACGAAGCCCAGAACCACGCTATTCGCTGCGTGAAAGCCGGTAAGAAAATTCTAGAGTACTTAGCGCTGCGGGACATGGAATCCGCGATTAAATGGGAGGCCCGAATTGGTATACACTCCGGGCCGATTACCGCCGGTGTGGTAGGAAAGAAGAAGTTTACACTCAATATATTCGGAGATACAGTCAATGTCGCTGCCAGATTGGAAGGGACAAGTGAAAAGGGTCGG
The DNA here is from genome assembly GCA_965242805.1 of Cyclobacteriaceae bacterium. Lineage (GTDB taxonomy): Bacteria > Bacteroidota > Bacteroidia > Cytophagales > Cyclobacteriaceae > JANQEU01. The sequence continues at coordinate 389,460 of CBDETD010000002.1, forward strand.
ATCAACATCTCCGCCTACACATATGACTTGATCAAAGACGAATTTGCATGCGAATATCGGGGAAAGATTGACGCCAAGGGGAAAGGGCCATTGGACATGTATTTTGTGAAATAAACATATTTGAGAGAGGGCTGTAACTAATGAAATAAGAAATGGCGTTTTGATGGCCTTCAGGCAATAATTTCATCTCAGGTGCTCACCATCTTGATCATATCCTCCCGTGCATGTTTTTACGCATTGGAATAGATCAAGATCTTTGATCCACCACCGATTGCAAGTCTCTTTGGTAATCTCTGGAGATCTAACGTTCAACAAAAGCTTGGTTAATGGATTTTGAGACTTAACTTGTTTTTTTGTTTACATCAAGCTATGGAACCATCATGTATAGATTTCTCAAACTGGCAGTAAGAAAGTTTCTTAAGCATCCGGGATACTCCACTGTCAATACCATTGGGTTGACTTTAGGGCTTTCTCTTGGTTTCCTGATTTTCACATTTGTCTATTATGAGACGTCCTATGATAAAGGATATGTAGATAGTGAACGAATTCATCGTATAGGAGGCCATTATAACATTAATGGCAACATTGATCGTTTTTGTAACCTTGCCAGGCCTATTGGACCCACTATGAAACGGGACTATCCTGGTATCGTATCACAAACAAGAATTGCCGGATACAATGGCTTGTTTGTGCACAAGTCTTTTTTCGATTATAACCAGAATCAAGTTACAAGTGACCAAGTATTCTATGCAGATTCTACATTCTTTGACGTTTTCAAACGTGACTTTTTACCGGGTTCCCGTCCTGATCCCCTGGCTCCCCCTCGTTCGATTGTATTAACCGAGGGGTTGGCCAAGAAGATTTTTGGAGATGAAGATCCTATGAATAAGCAAGTAGATCTGGATGGAACAACCAGCGTCACTGTGACTGGTGTAATAACTGATCTGGATTTTTTGTCTCACCTGCCATTTGAAGCATTGTTATCATGGGATTTAGGTGCACGTCCGGGAGAAGAGAATGTTTGGATCGGCTGGCACGTTTACACCTATCTTAAACTTAGTCCTGACTTTTCTACGGAGGAATTGAAAGCGGAATTTCCAAATTTCGTGAATACTTATATGAAGGAAACTACTGATCAGTTTGGCGCTGAAGTGGCATTGATCACCCAACCAATCACTTCCATACATCTGAATTCCGATCTGAGATGGGAGGCCTACTTAAATCACAATATCAACAATGTTTATATTTTATCAGCCATTGGGATTTTTCTATTGCTAATTGCTATCATCAACTATGTCAACCTAACTACAGCACGATCAGCTGAACGGATGCTTGAGGTGGGCATTCGGAAAACTATGGGATCACCAAGAGGAACATTGATGCGTCAGTTTATTGCCGAGTCCACGCTTACGACGATGGCTGCAGCAATGGTGGGATTGCTTGTTGTGCTCTTGCTTCAATCGTCATTCAATAGTTTAACAGGGTTGGATCTGGCGTATGGGGAACTGATTTCCATCAAATCCTTGCTCATTTACCTTGGATCTTCTCTACTGATTGGTTTGATTGCCGGGATCTATCCGGCCTATTTTCTTTCCTCAGTAAATTCCGGTGTAGTGCTTAAGGGGCGTTATTTAAGCTCTGGAAAGGGTGTGATCTTAAGAAAAATCCTGGTGACTATTCAATTTACCACCTCGATTGCAATCATTATTGCGACAACGATCGTATTGCGACAATTGAATTTTATTGGTTCAAGTGATCTGGGGTTTGACAAAGACAATGTGATGGTGGTAAAGGTTAGAAATGACGCTACACCTGAAGCATTGAACTCCTTAATTGTCAGACTAAAAGCCAATCCCGGTGTCGTTAAAGGTTCCGTTTCCACTTCTATACCAGGTGTTGAATTGAATCAGTTCGTTTTTGACGTTCCTGACGAAACAGGAAATTTCAATTCACTTGGCGGACAGTTTATGGAGGTTGATGGTGAATTCTTAGAGATGATAGGAATGGAGGTCATATCCGGAAGGGATTTTATCTATGGATCCGAGAATGACCGCAACACAAGTATATTGCTCAATCAAGCTGCTGCAGAAAGTTTTGGATGGGCTGGCGATCCAATTGGAAGAAAGATTGGTGTGGGTACCGATTCTTTGGGAAACCGTATCCTGTATGAAGTGGTGGGTGTAGTCAAAGATTTTCATATTGGATCAATGCATAACCAAATTCAGCCTATTGTCATTTTTATAAGCTCGATGCAGGAAAAAAACCTATTCATACGTTTGCATGACAGGAACCTTAGTGAAACCATCCGCTATATTGAAGATGAATGGTCACAATTTGATCAAAAGTTTCCGATGGAATATGTATTCCTTGATGAAAATTATAGTGAATTCTATGAAGGCGACTCAAACATGTTCTCTTTCCTCACTTATATTTCCCTGGTCATACTCTTTGTTAGCTCACTTGGATTATTAGGATTAGTTGCATTTTCAGTAAATGCCAGAACTAGAGAAATTAGCATCAGGCGAATCCTGGGATCTAGTTCCGGATCCATCCGCAACTTACTTAGTAAGGAATACATTCTTTTGTTAGGTCTCGCTTTTGTCATTGGAGGTGTTACTTCCTGGTATTTTCTTAATCGGTGGTTATCCAATTTCCACTATAGAATTAGTTTCCAGGGTTGGGAATTTCTGGTGGCATTCGGGTGTGTGACTTTGTTGGTTTTATTGATATTGTTCAATATCACTCGTAGCGTAATCCAAACCAATCCATCAGAAGCGTTACGAACAGAATAGCGTATAGATCACTATCACCATTAACGAAATTTTTGGTTTGGGTCTTATTAAGCTGGGGGGTTAACATTTAATAAACCTAATCATACCAAATTTTAGGAGGAATGGAGAAGGACGTCTAGTCGAATCTTTTAGCTCAGCAGGATGGAACAGGAGAGAAGGAAAGAGGTTAATATTTCAATAAATTGTAAGAAAACTGTGGATAACTCACAAGACTGGTGACATAAAATTCAAATTTTGACTACCATAATTCCAAGAAATTGAATTCAAATTGTCATTTTATTCCATACCTCAATGTAAAATTCCACTGCATGGAGGGGAAGAGGAATCCTTCATCCTTTAAGTCTCCACTTTTCATTTCGATACCATTGAAGTAAGAATGAACCAGTTCAGTGCCAAATTTCCAATTGTCGGAAATTGGTACCTGCATCCCAATCACGCTACGACAATTTCCAAAAAAACCTTTAAAGTGTTTGTTGTCATCGGAAACTACCATCCCATTCTCCGTCTTTCTATATTTTTCATCATAGGAAACAAAAGTCGGAGACATCATGCTGAAACCCATAAATATTTCGGCTCCTTCAGTTCCAACAGGTAGAATAGGTCCGAAGTAATAATTCAATTGATGTGACTTATACGAAATTTGTTTTGACTCATGAGTCTCAATGCCACCGTTATTAATATCAATATAGGTTATGTGGCCCTTACCTCCGATACCCAGCGTATTGGTATAGTAGTAACCTACTTTTAGCATAAAATATTTCTTAAACCTGAAAAAACCATCAAGGCCTACACTTAGGTTGAAAGGGTAGGGTTCAAGAGCCTGATAATCAGCTACATCATAGTTTTCAATCTGATGATAAATAGTTTCCCATTTCTCGAAAACGGGATTATACAGTAATTCTTGTGGTTGATTTTTAAGAGATGATTTGAATAGCGCAAGTCCTATGTCATAGCTCCAGCCAGACTTTTCCTGTGAAAAGGACACATTTGCAATAATTACAAGGACACTTGCTAGGTAGAAAATGTAATTTCTCATGGCACTTTGCATTGTAGGTTCGACATTTCATTCTATTAGTCGTGAACAACAAGAGAAAGTGGCAGGATTTCAATTATTTTTTTCAGTATTATCCAACCAGTCAAGATATGCTTGCTTTTCTACACATTGGATGATATTTCCATATTTGTCATGTGTAAATGAACAACATTGCTTCATACGTTCAACGAGGAGATTGCGGGCTCTGATGACCCTGGTTTTAATGCATGCAATCGTGAGATCCAGTTGTTGGCTAATTTCTTTGTGCGATAATCCATAGATATCACTCATCAGTAGTACTGTTCGATATTTGACTGGCAGGCTGTGAATTATCGGTAAGAGTTTCTCACTATCGTCAGTATCTCGTTTTTCCAGAGTCTCCACTCTGGCATTCGATGGAGTTTTGTCAAAAGACCTTATTCTTTCCTTTTTTCGATAAAAATCCGTTATTGTATTCCGGGTCACACTATTTAGCCAGGGCAAGACCTTATTTCTATCCCTGATCTCTTCATTTCTCAGCCAAAATTTTAAGAAAACATCATGCGACAGGTCTTCTATGTCAACCGTTCTTTTGACTTTTTTTCGAATGGCGGAGATTATCCTTGATTTATTGGCGTTCCAAATCTCAAAGATTTCGGATTTTTCCATGTTACTAATTCCTTGCACTGGAACTTACCTTGAATTTCCACAAAAACCAGTTCTCAAAAAATGACTTAAGTCAAGATTCAATTATTTGCCTGCGTTATGCGCCCGGTTGACACCAGTCGGATGGGTGTTAATTTAGCTTTGGCACCCAGCCAGGGGTTCTGGGATGACTTAACAGTTTTGGAAGCAAGGCCTCTAACATTAATTAAACCAATAATTTCAGTTTTTCCGAAATAGAGTGGAGTACCTACCTGTTGTTAAGCGGGAGTGCGGTTTGAAATAACATTTTAGCAAAACGTTATGTCTCTTTCAAAAGCAGAAACCTCATAGACATTTCTTAATTTAGAAATCTGTTAACGATGAGTGATGATTTGAAAAATGAAAGAAAACATACCATAAGGCAATCATGTATTTGCCTTATTGTTTTTTTATCATCACTATTTCCTTCGACCTCGCAACCCCTGTTTAAGTATAATACCATAGATAAACAACAGGGACTTTCCATGAATACCATTACCGACATTCATCAGGATAAGCGTGGTTATCTGTGGATTGGAACAAGGGATGGTCTGAACAGGTATGATGGAGTCGAAGTGGAAATCATGAATTTACCGAAGAATGCAAACAATGTTTTTTCCATATTGTCTGACAAGAATGGTTTCTTGTGGTTAGGAACTTATGGTGGAGGTGTTGTACGCTTCAACAGCATGGACGGGACGTACAGGCAATTTTTGAATGATCCTCAGTCCTCAAATAGCTTAAGTGATAACATCGTAAATTTCCTGGATCTCCAGTCCAATAGATTTCTATGGATTCAAACCAGGGCTGGTGGTATGGATAGATTAGATATCAAATCCGAGCATTTTGTCCATTTTGATATAGAAGATGATGAAAAACAAACCCTAGAAATCAGCTATTTCTTGACCGATAAATCGGGTAATAATTGGATAGGCACCCGTGACAAAGGATTATATAAGTTGAATAAGGACACACAGAGCTTTGATTCATACCCCTTACCCGAAAATCCGACTTTGGGTATTAATCATCTTTATGAGGATAATGAAGGCATCATTTGGGTTTCATCTGACCAGGGATTATATCGAATATCCCGACAACAGGAAGTGCCATTGGTTGAGCGGTTGGAAAGTATTGAATCTGCTAAATTTTGTTGGGAAGATAATGATGGGGAATTATGGACAGTTGCCAAAAACTACATCTCAAGGGTAGGCAAAAATTTGGACATAACTTTTAAGAGATATTTCAGTGATTTCGAGGTTATTCCTACGCAAATAGGACCTTCCCAACTTACTGCCCCTAAAAACAGAAGATTTCTATACACCTCAAATTCTAAAGCGGCTATTGTGGATAGTCAGAATGATTTTTGGTTTATGACAACCCTTGGTCTCGTAAAATATCATTCAAGTCTCGACTATTTCAACGTCCCCGCGATCACTCAGTTCGCAGCAGGACCGCTTGCTAAAGATATCCTTTCACTGTATAAAGATGGCTCCGGATCAGTATGGATTGGGACAATCGGTAGCGGACTTCTGAAATTCGTCCCTTCCCATTTTCAACACTATCGAAGAAATATCAATTCAAATCCTTCATTTGATAATAATCTGGCAGCAAGATTTTTTCAACGTAATAATGAAATATGGATCGCCAGATGGCAGGGCACATTTGAGAAATACAACCAAAGTACAAAGCAATCAATAACCCGAAAGGTTCCAGGTATTGAAAATCCAATTAGTGATATTCTGCCCTTAAGTAATAATGAGGTGTGGTTAGCAGGATATGGAGACGGATTGATAAAATATAATTTTGAGGATTATACCTTTCAGGTATTCCAACATAATCCCGATGATGAAAGTAGTATAAGTAGCAACGTTTTAAAGAAACTCTATATCGATGAAGACCAGAATTTCTGGATAGTTACTTCTAATGGCGTAGACTTATTCAACCCGAAGACAGGAATTTTCGAATCACTTGATTTGAATTTGTCTTCGGACCAAACAATGATAGACGGTTTTACCATGCTCCGGTTGAATGAAAGCCTGTTCATTGGTTCTCTAGGCCAGGGATTGTTCGTCTATAATTTTTCAACTGGTCAATCCAGAAATTATACTTCAAACGATCCACAGGGGATCAACAATGATTTGATCACAGTCATACATCCGGATCTGGACAATGATCATTTGATATGGTTGGGTACATACGGCGGAGGTCTAAATGCATATGATACTGATAATCAAACGTTTACTCCATACCGCCTCAGTGTCACCAGTCCTTTTAATGAGGTGATTTATGGAATACTTGAAGATGATTTCGGGAGATTGTGGATTGGAAGCAACGAAGGTATTACTGCATTTGATAAGAAATCAAAAAATGTAATTCATCGATTTGATGAAAATGATGGCGTTCTGGGTGATTTCACTCGTGGAAGTTATTACAAACTGCAAAACGGGGAAATATTGTTTGGAGGATTGGATGGTTACAACCGGTTCGATCCTTCCAAAATAGGAAAAAGCGACTATCAAGCGCCATTGAGTATCCGATCATTAGCCACCCACCAAGGGAAGGAAATAGTGATCTATCCGGATTCAATGATCAGCTTAGATCATGATGAGAATTTCTTTGATATCAGATTTTCAGCAATGGATTTCCGAAATCCAGGTAAAATTCAATATAAATATCGCTTATCAGGCCTGGTCAACACATGGATCAATACCACTAGCAGATTGCCGGTTGCCACATTTACCAATCTTGATCCAGGTAATTATACTTTCGAGGTAAAAGCCACCAATAGTGATGGCATCTGGATGGATCAAAGTGTTACGCTAAATATCATTATTGAAACACCATTCTGGATGACCTGGTGGTTCAGGGGATTTGTGATAGTCGTTGTGTTGGGATTGTTTTATCTGATTTTTAAGCTGAGGATCAAGGTGCTTGAGGATCAACGCAACAGACTGAATAAATTAGTAAATGAAAGAACACAGGAATTGCAGACTACCAACTCCGAACTTACCTCGACTTTGGAGGAATTGAAAAAAACTCAATCCCAGCTCATTGAATCTGAAAAAATGGCATCATTAGGGACACTTTCATCTGGTATTGGTCATGAGATCAACAATCCTTTAAATTTTATAAAAGGTGGTGCTACAGGACTTTCATCATATCTCCAGAAGTTAAGTCAGAGTGATGAAAACACCTCCAAATTCATATCGATTATAAACGAAGGGGTTTCAAGGGCATCAAATATTGTCGGTAAGCTAAGTACGCTCTCAAGGGATGATGCACCCCAATTTGAATCCTGTAACGTCCAGGCACTGATCAACGATTCTATAAGTCTTTTATCGAGCCAAACTCCTGAGGAAGTAAATATTCGCTATGAAGCCATTACGGAACATACAATTGTCCCCGGTAATGCTCAGCGACTGCAACAGGTGTTTTTCAACATCATACAAAATGCCATTCATGCTGTCGATGGCAAAGGTTCCGTTGACATATCCACGCATAACAACGATAAGTTTTTGAGCATAATTGTAAAGGATACTGGAGAAGGGATTCCAAAAGAAAACCTGAATAAGATCATGGATCCATTCTTTACAACCAAGCCGCCGGACATAGGCACAGGATTAGGATTGGCCATTACCTACAAAATCGTTGAAGATCACATGGGAAGCCTAAAGTTTGATTCTGAGATCGGCGAAGGGACAACGGTGACTATTGAATTACCCAGTGATTAATTATGAATGGAATTTGTAACGATTCTCTATCGATCAAACCCTGGAGGTAATATCTGGTTTTATGTTAAGTCCTGCCGGACCGGCAGACAGGTATTCGGCCATCTCATAAAATTTCTTTTCTTGCTTTTTTGAAAGGAAGAGAAATTTATGAGTAGGAGGGTACCCCAATCCTGAGCAAAGGCATGGATATTTGCTTAAAATAAGAATGAAGGAAAACATGCCAGAAGATAAATTTTACCGAGTAGGTGAACTCAGCACAGAGCAACCCCTCAAAACGCAATATGAATCCACCAAATTCGCCAAAGCCCGTCATCCAGAACCATATCGTTTCGAAGTGAACTTAAGCGCGGAAGCGGGCAGAATGCAAAGCAAGACAGGTATAGTCTCTGTCAACATTCCGGGATTTAGTCCGGTTAAATTGTATTGTGACGAGCAGCCGCCAGTAGGTGAAGACACAGCACCGCCACCATTAGCATTCTTCTCTGCCGGTATTGGATTTTGTTTGATGACGCACTTGACAGATATTCTTACTGCACGTAAAATTCAAGTAGACAGTCTTAAGTTGGAACAACGAATTGTGTTTAGAACTAACCTGGGTCACATGCGTGAACATGGATATATGACCAACGGTGGATGTGATGTGGTAGAAACACATGTCATCATTGAAAGCCCTGAGCCAGAAGAAAGCATTAAGGACCTGCTCAATGAAGCCGAGAATGGTTGTATGGCTCATTATGCACTAAGGAATCCAATTCCCTGGTCAACAAGACTGGTTTATAATGGCAAGGAAGCTATTAATCGCTCTTCAGAAAGGGACGCTTAGCCTAGCAGTTTAGTTGGGGGATAAACCAAAAGCATCGGATTCTCCAAGCTCATGTCTTTCAAACCATTACTCAATTTTAGGGTTTACCATTTGAAATAAAACATTGATTCATGCCATTTACTAAATTGATTGGGAGTTATTTGTTAACCACTGCTGTTTTCTTCGCAGTAGACTTATTATGGTTAGGAGTTATTGCCAAAAATTTCTATGAGCGGCATTTATCAAATTTTCTTGCAGAGGAGGTTAACTGGATGGCTGCCATTGTTTTTTACCTTCTATTCATCGTTGGAATTTTCCTTTTTGTAATCATTCCTTCATATGAAAAGCAATCCCATATTCACGCGATTATTTATGGAGCCCTTTTTGGTTTTTTTACTTATGCCACTTACGATTTAACAAACCTGGCGACTTTAAATAACTGGCCAATTAAAGTAGTGATTGTAGACATCTTGTGGGGAATGGTACTCACGGCTACTGTGAGTGTTAGCGGGTATTTCATCACCCAATGGATGAATAGATGAGCGTTATTTTATTAGAAAGTGCCATCCTTTTAGGAATTCATATCATTATATGGTTCATGATCTCCATTCTCTTGAAACGCAATGACGTAGCGGACATTGGCTGGGGAATGGGGTACGTCCTGCTATGCTCGTATCATGCATTTACCAAACCCATACACCCAATAGTGGGAGTTTGCTATCTTCTGACGATAATCTGGGGTATGCGGCTGAGTTTCTACTTGTATAAGCGAAATCGCCTCAAGACCGAAGATTTCAGATACTTACAATGGAGGAAGGAGTGGGGCCGTTCATTTTATGTTCGCTCTTTTCTGCAGGTTTACGTTCTTCAATCTATGTTTTTGTTGATGATCATATCCCCGGTGTTACACTCGGCTTCATTTTCAACTTCGCAATGGTCGATCTATACTGGAATAGGTATCGTTATCTGGCTAATTGGATTTTACTGGCAGGTGGTCGGGGATCGTCAGCTGGCCATTTTCATATCTGAACGAAAAAATAAAGAAGACATACTTAAAACAGGTTTGTGGTCCTATTCACGTCACCCTAACTATTTTGGAGAGGTTGTAATGTGGTGGGGTATTTACCTGATAGTCTGGCCATTATCAGGAAGCTCGGTCTTTTTAATCGGCCCTCTGACCATTACGCTGTTAATACGTTTTGTTTCGGGGGTGCCAATGCTGGAACGAAAATATGTAGGGAACGAAGCTTATCAGGCATATAAAAAGCGTGTACCTGCCTTATTTCCAAGGCTTCCTTTTAGATGATATAATTTTTCGTTCAAATGCACTTCAGTTGGGATATCTCACCTACTACGGACTTTCAATAAACACCATATCATTATATAAGTAGGTTTTTTGGCGGATGAGCATGTATCAACTATTAGGTATAGAAAATGTGAACTCAGTCCATTGATTCGGAACGCTATTCACAGAGATGGATCCACCCATAGCTTCCACCAATTTTTTGACGGTGGCGAGCCCAATACCACTTCCTTTTTTTCCAAACTTGTCGACACTATGATTGACCTCAAATATCTGAAAAAGTCTACCTATTTCATCCTGGGGTATTCCAGGGCCATTGTCTTTTACTTGAAACCGATAGTAACCATCAGTTTCTTTAAGCAAAATATCAATTACGGTTGACTCTTTATCGTTGTATTTAATCGCATTGCTGATGAGGTTAATTAGAATTTGATTAATTGCAGTTCGATTTATGTGTATGCTTTCAATACTGGTCTCAATATTGAATCTTACATCGGAATGAGTCTTGAACAAGTCTTTAAGTTGAGATGACAAAGCTGTTGTTAATACATCTGTTTTTCCTTCACTTAGTTTCGCATCATTTCTGGTGTATTCCAGCAGTCCCTCTACCAGTTGATTAAGCCTTTTAGAAGATCCTTGAATGGTATTGATCATTTCAACTCCATAATCATCCAAATTGTCTTGATATTCCTTTAGAAAAATGTCTGACATTCCAATTATGTTGCTGAGTGGGGACTTTATGTCATGAGCAGCTATGGAGGCAAACCTCTCAAGATCTTTGTTCTTCTCATCCAGTTGATTCATAGCTTCTCTTAGCAATTCATTGGACTTTCTAAGTTTGAATAAATTCACCACCTGATCACCTAGGGCCTTCAACGATTTTTTCTGATTCTCAGTTAATTTTCTTGGCACCGTATCAATTACGCATAAGGTACCAAGTGGTAAGCCATCGTCTACTTTTAGTGGGATCCCCGCATAAAAAGCAATATCGGGATCATGGGTTACCAAAGGATTATCATGAAATCTTTCATCTTTTCGTGCATCCTCCACGATAAATATCCTGTCCGGATCATGAATGGCGTGTGCACAGAATGACTGGTCCCTGGGCGTTTCTTTGGCATCCAATCCATGATGGGACTTAAACCACTGCCTATTTTGATCAATAAGTGAAACAAGTGAGATTGGAGTGCCACAAATTTCCGCTGCAATAGCTGTTAAATTATCAAAAGACTCCTCAGGCAGAGTATCCAGTATAGAATAGGAATTTAGCTCTCTAAGCCTTTCTTCTTCGTTTCTATGTGGTGAGGCTGAAATCAAATGTTTATTGAGTCAACTAACTAAGATATTAACAATCTGGTGATCTATTCAGTTATCGACTAAGTTTATACATATCAGGTTTCATGTAAAATGCGCTCCGCCAGCCTGCAGATCGTATCACGGGAAATCCCTGCACTGCTTTATGCTACTATAGCTTTTAGTTCAGGGGCGGATTAATAGTTTTTCGGAAGGGTAGGGTTTTACAATCGCTATGAGTAGAGAAATAGGATACTTCGATTATCGATTACACGCGTTCGATAATTTCCTGCGTATCTGGTTAATTTACCGACGTGAAAAAAATCAACCACAACTCCCTTTTCAGTGACCTCAAAGTCCTAGAACTTTCCAGCGTCCTAGCTGGACCCGCTGTAGGAATGTTTTTCGCGGAACTGGGTGCCAGAGTCATCAAAGTGGAAAACAGCAAAACCGGTGGGGATGTGACCCGCAGCTGGAAGATGAGTATGGAAAACCCGAATTCTGATTGCTCTGCATACTATCATTCGGTGAACTGGAATAAGGAAACACATCAGCTGGATCTCAGCGATGAGCAGGAGAGAGGCAAAGTGTATGAATGGGTGAAAGACACTGATATTGTAATTGCCAATTTCAAGTACGGCTCCGCTGAAAAACTGGGAATGGATTACACCACGCTCAAAGCTCTCAATCCAGGATTAATCTATGGGGCCATATCCGCGTACGGTAAGCATGATCCCCGACCGGGCTTCGATGTCTCCATCCAGGCAGAAACCGGTTGGGTATACATGAATGGGGATGAAGACGGACCTCCGACAAAATTACCCGTTGCGCTGATCGATATCCTGGCGGCCCATCAATTAAAGGAGGGGTTATTAATAGCCCTGATGAACAGGATGAAATCAAGTAAAAACAAAGGAAGTGAGGTTCATGTAACCCTTTTCGACTCCAGTATAGCCTCCCTGGCCAACCAGGCTTCCAATTGGCTCAACCTTGGTATTTTACCGCAACGGATAGGGAGCAAGCACCCCAATATTGCTCCCTACGGGGATATTTTGACCACTAGAGATGGGCAAATGGTGATGCTTACATGTGGAACACAAAAGCAATTCGAAAAGCTTTGTGAGACACTCGATCTTAACGGGATGGTTACCGATCCAATGTTTGAAACGAATGCCAATCGACTTAAATACAGGTCCGAATTGGTTGAAAAACTACAAAATCAGGCTATGTTATGGAGTTTAGGGGAGATAGAAGCCAAAAACCGTGACTTCAAAGCATTGATGGTGCCCATTCAGAACCTTGAACAGGTATTTCAATACGCCGAAGCTCGGAAAATGGTATTGAAACAAACAGAGTCTGATGGTTCTGAAAGTAAAAGAGTAGCCACTATTGCATTTGAATTTGAAGAGTAAAACAGCAACGTGAACAACAACCATCTCAAGCTCGCCATTTGTATTCTGATAGGAATTACCTGCTGGCATTTAAAGGTATATGGAGGTGAATTGGACACGAAAGCATGGCATGTTTTCTCTGTATTTATTGCCATAATAGCCAGTTTTATACTTCGTCCTTATCCACTGGGAATGAGTGTGTTAATAGGACTTATTGTACTTCTGGGCACGAGTACCATTACCCTCAAAGAATCACTTTCAGGCTTCTCCAATACGACGGTGTGGTTGGTGATTGCCGCATTTTTATTGGCCCATGCGGTGATCAGGACAGGTTTTGGGATTCGGGTGTCCCTTTACCTGGTGACCAGGTTGGGTAAATCCATGAAAGGACTGGGGTATGCCATCTGTGGATCGGAATTCATTCTGGCGTCGGTGATTCCTTCCAATACGGCCAGGGGTGGGGGATTACATGCTCCAATTGTAGATTCCCTTTCCAGATCCGTTGAGCATGCCTCCGATAGCTCCGGGTCTATCCAGGCAGGACGGTATTTGAGTTTGGTAGGAAGCCATGCCAATCTGATCGCTGCCAGCATGTATCTCACGGGTATGGCTGCTAATCCGTTGATTTCTGTCGCCGCAGAAGACGTATTTGGGATTGAATTCGGCTGGGGGACCTGGTGGTTAGGTGCCATTCTACCCGGTGTGGCATCCTTAGTCATCCTGCCACAAGTGATCTTTTGGTTAGCCCCTCCAAAAACGACGGATAGTAGTACTGCACAACAGCTGGCTGCCAGGCAATTGGCTGAAAAAGGACCCATGAGCCGCTCGGAAAGGGTTATGATGGGTGTTTTGATAGGTATGCTGCTTCTTTGGGGTACACAGTTTCTACACGGATATTCCACCACGTTGATTGCCTGGGTAGGTGTTGTCGTGCTTTTGCTTACAGGTACGCAAGATTGGGAAGATGTGATTCGCAATGAAAAGGCCTGGGATTCACTGTTTTGGCTGGGTGGACTGCTGACCATGGCCAGCTTGCTCTCCAAATATGGCTTTATTCAGTGGTTTGTAGATCTATCGCAGACCTGGGTAAGTGGCTATTCCGGATTATGGGTCGTCCTGGTGATTGGATTGATCTATTTTTATTCCATGTACGCGTTTTCCATGACCAGTGGACATATCGCTGCGATGGCTGCACCCTTACTTGCAGTTTGCCTGGCGGCCAATTCCGCACCCATGCTCTCCGTGGCGGTCATCGCCTATTTTACCACACTCTGCGCCTGTACGACCAATTACTCCAGCGGACCTGTCATTATCTACTACGGTCTGGGTTATGAGACCTCCCAGCGCTGGTTCAAGATTGGTTTTCTGGTATCGCTGGTACATATCGGCATCTATTTCAGCCTTGGACTTGGCTGGTGGAAACTACTTGGCTGGTGGTAGACCTCGTAGGAGTTTGTAAAAGGTTCTGCACAGCATATCCACGACGGACCCTTTGCCTGGCCCGAACTTGATTCGGGGTAAAACAGCTTAGGTGCAGATGGCTAGCCTCAGGGACGGAATAATAGCTAATCGTGGATCTTTTTCTTCAATACAAAATCCCATCATTTCTTTGCATTAGTGAGCACTCCTTCACCTTTTTTGATAAGGATATAGGTTAGGTAAAACAAGAATGTGCTCTATTATGGCACGTAGTTTGTAAAGTTTGGGGAATAATTAATTTTCATTTAATTTCAAAAACATGAAAAATTTAAAGAAAAATTTTAGAAGTACACCATTGCTAATAGTGCTCTTCAGCTTCGCATTTACCAGTGTCACCGCTCAATTAAAAACACCTAGTTCAGTAGGGAAATATGAAAAAGGTACAATAACCCTTAATAAAGGAAAAGACATTGAAGGTTATATCTATATAGATATGATGAATCCTCAGGAATTTCAAAAAAGAGTTAACCTGATTGATGAAAAAACATATAAGGCCTTCCTCAAAGGGAAAAAAATAAATAAGGACATAGAGGTTTATAAACCCAAGGACTTACAAAGTTTTACCCTGGAAAATGGCAAAAAATTCAAAAAGGCCAAATATGTCAATGCCTTCGCAACAAGAAAACAGGATATGATCCCTAAAAATCTTATGTTGGAAGTTGTTACTGAAGGAAAGATTACCGTCTTTAGAAAGTATCATCACACCCAGGGTATTGTTTCTTCTTATTTACCTGACCGCACAGAGGTCAATGATGCTGACTATGTTAAGTGGCAGGAAAACAATTTTGAAATTCTCTACCAGAAAGAAGGACAGGGGTCGAAAAACATGTCTGTTATCAATATAAAAGCGCTTGTTGGAGATAATGAAGCAGTCTTGAATAATTACAACAATGATTATTATGGCTTCAGAACCCTTTTCACCAAGGGGCCTGTTTTCGAATCCAGCTTCCAGCTAGATGCTTTAGAGGCTTTCACTAAAATGGTGGAAGATTATAATCAATCCTAGATCGGCCGGGGATCAGTATAGTAAATTCATTGCTAACTCAAACTAATCTGCGTAAAGTTTGAGATGGGCGAAAGCTGATTATATGTTAAGTATGACCAAAAAGGCCTGGATGCAAATCCAGGTTTTTTTGTTACATAATCCCAAAACAAGTTTGGGACAGGTGTCCTGCGTTATTCGCCTTCACAGCGTTCCGATGGATACTGTGTTTGCCCCGAACTTGGTTCAGGATTAAGTAAGCTTTGGCGCACACGGTCAGGGATCCAGGGCTGGATTAATAGCTCCGGCGTTGGCCTATTTCATCAATCAAAGGCAATTATATCTTTTCTTATCCATAACGAGCACTCTTTTAGCTTGTCAGGGTTAGAAGGTGAGAAGTGACAGTTGAATGTGTGCTAACCTTTAGGCAACAATTGAAGTACAAGGAGTCAGATCGATTACATCACATCATAAGTGTCAATTGGTTAGAATGTTATTTACTATTGTATGTAGATAATCTAATTGAAAGTGAAGCTCCATGGCAAAGGAATTACCAATACCCACAAATGAAGATGAACGCCTGAAAGCGCTGCAGGATTATAATGTCCTTGATACCCTGCCGGAGGAGGAATATGATGCCATTACTAAGCTTGCTTCCTTCATCGCTGGCACACCAATTGCACTGGTGTCATTAATCGATGAGGATAGACAATGGTTTAAATCCAAAGTGGGATTAGAAGCTCCGGAAACCACTCGCGACATATCGTTTTGCCAGTATGCCATTATGGATGACACCCCATACGAAGTAGTCAATGCCACTGAAAATCCAATTTTCAAGGACAATCCACTTGTAACAGGCGATCCAAATATCAGGCACTATGCGGGATTTCCATTAAAAAATCCACAGGGATACAACCTGGGTACATTGTGTGTTATTAACTCCGTCCCTGGACAACTTTCTGAAGATCAGAATACAGCCTTGAAAACCCTGGCCAATCAGGTCACGGCACAATTGGAGCTTAGAAAGCAGAATCATATGCTTTCCGAATCAAAGAAAAGTCTGGAAAAAAGTAACAAACAATTGGATGAGTTTGCTTACATCGTATCACATGACCTCAAGGCACCACTTCGGGCCATCAATTCACTTTCAGAGTGGATTAGTGACGACATTGAGGAAATCGTCGATGATGAAGTAAAGAATAACTTGTCGTTATTGAGAGGGCGGGTAATGAGGATGGAATCATTGATCAATGGGATTCTGGAATACTCTAAAATCGGGAAAAGTAAGATCGAAATAGAAAGTGTGAAGATTAGGGATTTGGCCACAGACATTTTTGAGATACTGAATACAGAGAGAAAATTTAAACTTGTCTTTACAGGCGAATCATTAGAAATCAAGATACAGAAAATATACCTTGATCAGGTATTGTCCAATTTAATCAGTAATGCAATAAAATATTACCACAACGAGGATGGGGGACTTATCGAGGTGGGCGCGATTGAAAAAATCGACCGGTATCAATTTTATGTAAAAGATAATGGACCTGGCATAGCAAAACAATATCATGATAAAATCTTCAAAATTTTTCAGACGTTGGAGTCGCGTGATGCCAAGGAATCGACAGGTATTGGGTTGGCCATCATCAAAAAGATTTTGGATGAAAATGGGGGTTCAATAACCATCGATTCTGAACCAGGCAGTGGCACAAAGTTCAGTTTTGATTGGATGAAATGAGTGGAATGAAAGATCCTGAAAAAGAACTGGAAAAACTCCAGCGAGAATTCGATGAATTCTCTTACATCATTTCCCATGATTTTAAAGCCCATTTGAGAGCTATAGTCAACATTTCAGAATGGATCAAAGAAGATATGGATGGAGAAATGAATGAAGAGGTTGCCAGTCACATGAAACTACTCGATTCCAGAATTTCCACTGTACAATTAATGATGGAAAGTCTGACAGCATATTCCAGAGTAAATCGCCTGAACCTGAATAAAGAAGAAATTCAATTTCCTTCTTTTATGGAGGAGATTGTTCGTCAATATACCATACAATCGGATGTAAAGCTTACGCTGAAATCAGCAAGCTTCACAATCATAACTTTCAAAGAGAAACTACTCACCGTCTTACATCAACTTATTGAGAACGCCATTGACCACAACCCTGAGGAAATCAAGCAAATTGAAATAAACGTTGTAGAAAAGGACAAAGAGGTTGTATTTACAATTGTGGATAATGGGCCCGGGATTGAGAAAGAAGCTTTAGGGAAAATCTTTAATATTTTTTTTAGTGTATCAGGTAACAAACAACATATCGGGGTGGGATTGACCCTTTGTAAGAAAATTATTGATTTCGTTGGAGGTAAAATTCAAGTAACCTCAGATTTATCAAAAGGCACTGCTGTGATCTTTTATTGGCCAAAATAATTTGGTATTTTTATTATATACTAACACATTAACCAGTTAACAACCGAATAAACAAAAGCTCATGTCAAATCTGATCAATATCCTCCTGGTTGAAGATGACGAGGTAGATATTATGAATGTAAAACGAGCGTTCAAAAAGAACAATATCAAAAATCCACTCCACGTAGCTCACAATGGACTTGAGGCTTTGGATATGCTAAGAGGAACTGATATTCAGGAAAAAATTTTTCCATCTCCAAAGGTGATATTACTGGATATCAATATGCCAAAAATGAATGGCATTGAATTCTTGAAGGAACTTCGTAAAGATGAAAATCTAAGAACTATCAGTGTTTATGTCATGACCACATCCAATGATGACGCAGATCGATTCAATGCTTATAACCTCAACGTCGCCGGATATATTCTGAAGCCACTTTCATTTGAAAAGTTTGTCGCTGCGGTTAAGACCCTAAATTCGTATTGGCAGTTAATCGAACATCCACCTAATGCCTAAGGATCACCAAAAAATGAAAGTCTTACTTGTAGAAGACGATGAAGTAGATAAAATAAATTTTGAAAGGTCACTGAGGAAGTCGGATTTATCTCTAGAAGTAACACATGCAAATACCGGCAAAAGTGCTCTTAACCAATTGAAAGATCAATCTTTTGATTGCGTCTTTCTGGATTATCAGCTGCCCGATAGTGATGGATTAAAACTTCTGCAAAAAATCAAATCACAAAATCCGGAAACTCAGGTCATCGTCATCACTTCCCATGGAGATGAAAAAATAGCTGCCGACAGTATAAAAACGGGGGCTTACGACTATCTCCCAAAATCGATGATCTCAACAGAAGGCCTGTCCCTAACCTTGAGAAATCTGGTAAAGTTTCGTAGACAGGAATTATTGAGACTTGAAGCTGAAGAGTCACTGAAAGTGAGCGAAAAAAAATACCGTGAATTAGTCGAGCAAAGTCAGGCAATCATTACCGTGATCCAATTAGACGGTACCATTACATCGATGAATCAAAGCTCTGCTGATCTTCTCGGATATCAATCTAAAGACCTGATCGGAGTGAATATCAAACAGTTAATGGAACCCCGTTATGCAAATAAGTATGATAGTTTTATCAACAATGTCAGAAATTCACAGAAATTCAAAGGAATCGTATCGCTCGCCCATTTAAAGGGTGGATACAAATACTTCAATTTCAACGCTAACGTGAAATTAGGTCAATCTGGTGATCCTGAAATCCTTTGTGTAGCACAGGAGATTACGGCGCGTATTAGAATGGAGAAGGAATTGAGGAAGGCAAGAAGAATTGCGTTGGAATCTTCTAAAATGAAGGAGCAATTTCTTTCCAACATGAGCCATGAAATCAGGACACCGCTCAACGCTATTATTGGAATGACGGACCTGCTCTTGATGGGGGATCCTTCTATCGATCAAAAAGAAAAACTGGATTTATTGAAATTTTCGGGCAAAAATCTCCTGTCACTTGTCAATGATATTCTGGATTTTAACAAAATTGAAGCTGGAAAGATCGAATTGGAAACCATCCATTTTGATCTGAATAAGCTGATGGAAAACATTGTTAATACCTATCAGATTCAAGCCGAAGAAAAGGGATTGCATATCAAACTCAAATACGACGAACGGCTACCACGTCACTACATTGGAGATAGTCTGAGAATAACTCAAATCATATCAAACCTGATCAGTAATGCCATCAAGTTTACAGATCAGGGCCTGGTACTCCTGAGCCTGACAGCTATAGATATTTACGAGGCTTCCGCATCTATTCGTTTTGAAGTTCAAGATACTGGTATCGGTATTGCATCGGAAAACCTTGAAAAAATTTTCAGATCCTTTGAGCAGGAGAAAGAGGATATTACCAGAATATATGGTGGAACGGGGCTTGGATTGTCTATATCACAGAGGCTCGTTGAGTTTATGAATAGCGAAATTCAAGTCAGCAGCCAACTTGGGTTGGGATCAAAATTTCACTTTGATTTGGAATTGCCCCTCGGGCGTGCTGAAGAGGTTGAACATCTGGTCGAATCGCCGGATAAACTACCGATTGGTATAAATGTTCTGATCGCAGAAGACAATGAAGTAAATCGATCATTCATTGAAAGTTTATTTGATCTTTGGCGATTAAAGCATGAATTTGCTATGGACGGAAAACAAGCAGTGGCCATGGCAAAAACAAAAAAGTTCGACTTGGTTTTAATGGATATCAACATGCCTGAAATGAACGGGTATGAAGCTTCGCTGAAGATCAAGTCTCTAAAGGACCCATACTTTGAGTCACTACCAATTATTGCACTAACTGCCTCGATATTAGATCATTCCATCGACAAAATGTTCAAGGCAGGAATAGTTGATTATGTCAGCAAACCTTTCGATCCCAAAGTTCTTAAAAAGAGAATAATTCAACACTGTCAGAACGCAATGACCCCAAGTGAGGTAGAAAAAGTGGATTTAGAGACCCTAAATTCACTATTGGAAGGTGATGAAAAGGCGGTAAGAACTATAGCATTGAAATCTGTCAATCAAATTCTAAATCTTTTACCTGAAATTCACAAGTCATTGGATATAGACCAATGGAATAGGCTTAAAGACTTACTGCACACATTACGTCCGATTCTTTACAATCTGGATATGCAGCAATGTTTAGATCGACTGCCCCACGATCCCCTAAATTCCGAATACAAAAAACGAAATTTTAACGAACTTCTTGGAATCATCGAAAATAGGACCAATGTGATAAAATCATTTTTGCAATAAGGTGAATCAGAAGATTCAGCATTGTACGATGTTGGGACCGTTGTAGGCTTACTCCTCCAGGAGGATGAGAATTTGTGCGATAAGTAGGCAATTGCAAATAAAAGACCCCATTTCGGGGGCCAATTATCACCTAACATGTCACCGCACAAAAGAATTCTGGCAATACGATTGTACTTCTTTACTTCTTCTACTCGGCTGATATATCCACTTCCGTCAATCAGTCTCAAGGTGTCTTCTTTCAAAAGAAACAAATTGAAATATTCATGGAAAGTATCTCTTATTCGGTCTGGCTGACCATTAGCTGTACCTTTTATGTAATCGCATAAAGTTTCCGTGATCTAAGTCATTTCATCTTGTGCATTTGACTTAAGGGTCGAAATAAGGAGTTTTGATATTAATAAAGTTCTCTTCACAATTTTGAATTTCGTTTTTGGATCTCCATAGGTTATCCCGAAGGTTGGGCCATTATCGGTATGTCATTCTGATCACTACCTTCTTCTTCAATTTGCTGGTTTATCGTAATGACTACATTCCCCTTCTTATGTCCCCGGTCGGCGTATCGATGAGCATCTGTTATTTGATCAATCGAATAGTACCTATCTATGATGGGTTTCAGGTTTCCATTTTCTATCAACTCTTTTAGGGATAGTAATGCCTCAGCACTCTCCGGTGCATTTTTCCCAACTACCACTTTCTTACTGCTTGATAAAGAGGTCCAAATCATCTGACGGCTCGGCAGGGGTCTACCAATATTTAAATAGACGCCATCATCAGCAAGTGCCTGGTTACAGATTTTAAATGGAACTTTATCAACAGTGACGAATATGATGTCGTACGTTTCAAATACTTTCGTATAGCCTTTCACCGTATAATCAATTACTCTATCTGCTCCAAGAGATTTAACTAATTCCATATTGGCCGGACTACAAACGCCGGTCACCTCAGCACCGAAATACTTCGCAAGTTGAACTGCGTAAGTACCAACACTTCCAGAGGCTCCATAAATCAATACTTTTTGACCTGACCTGATTTTGGCAATATTCCATAGGTAATGGAGGGCGGTTCGGGCACCTATGGGAAGGGCTGCAGCTTCTCCATAGGTAATATTGTTGGGCTTTATGGTAATTGGTCCATCTGCAGGTAGGCAGATGTACTCCGCATACGCACCAAATGTCTGAAGCGAGGCAGCATATACCTGATCACCGGTATTAAAGTTGCTTACATTACTTCCGACGGCTTCAATCTCACCTGAGAGCTCCATGCCTAAAACGGGTTTCCTGGGTTTATTAAACCCGAGCATGAGCCTGGCAGGCAACCGAAAAGAAGGCGGAACATTCAAACTTCTCACACGATAATCTGCTGCGGACACTGTAGTAGCATGTACTTTTATTAGTACCTCATTATCTTCAGGTATGGGTTTTTTAACCTCCTGAATTTCAAGCACATCGGGTGAACCGTATTTTGTGCAAACGACAGCCTTCATATCTCTGATTTTTTTGGCGATTTCCAAGAAGGTAGTTTCCAGGCGATCCCGATGATGATGACAAAGGCTACAACTTCAATGATCATGTGAAATATATCATCCATATCTGCGGAGGGTAAAGAACTGGCCATTACAAGCATCGTAATTACGCTTGCCAGGATGTTTGCCCATTTATTTACTTTATCCGCAAGTATCCTTGAAAGCAGTACCATCAGTATTGGGATCTCTGCCAGAAACCCTCCGAAGAGCATCAGCTCTTCTGTTATTTCGACGCCATTGATTACCCCACTCATCATTTGTTCTAAGAATTCTGCATTTCCGAATTGATGCAGGTCACGAAAGATCATATTGAGTAGTAGGAAAACCCATAAAGTTGACAATAGGGTCTGAGGTTTTATCTTTTGATTGAGTATCATTTTCCTACTGTTTTAGGGTTATTAGAATGGCTTGCATTTCCTGCATGGTATTCTGATGCCTTCTCCTTAATATCTTCCAATCCCCCTCTTATGAATTTGATCACCATGGGTTCAACTAACCATCTCGGCATCTTCTGAGGATCAAACTGAACAGTGTTAACAGCTTTTGTACTACCCAAAAGAGTGGGAGAGAAGTTCCAGGATCCTCTAAAGGTCTCAACTCGATTTAGTTTTTTAGAGGGTTCAATTAATTGTTCACCCCAGGCTTCATGCCATTTGACACCAGTACGTCCATCCTCGTCGTTGAAATAAATGTATCTAACACTCATCTCAGTATCCTTTAGCGGGAAAGGTTCATTATGAATGACGTAGGTGAGCAGGCTGTCCTCCGTCTTCTGAACAATGTCATAGATCGGAAATTTTTTATTTTCTGATCCATTTGCGAGTTCTTCAATGTCATGCTTAAAAGAAGCAACACATGCTTCAGGAGAGAAACTTATCTCACCTTCGATCTTGTATTCCAGGAAATTTGTTCCTGACAATTTCCTGGAATAGGCTTGCCAGGATGGAGTGTCATCTTTCTCGACTTTTACCAGTGTCCAGCCCTCATTTTTGTCTGTCGAAGAGCCAATATGCTTATAGCCTGAGCAACTGACTAGTAATGAAGCGGTGATAGCGATAAAGCAAAGCCTGGTTGCCTTATTAACTAATCTTGTTTTGTGAATTGTTTGTGCGGTCATACCTGAACGATTTTTTACAAAAGTCATCCAGGGGTATTTGCTACGCATTCACTTAAGTTAACAGATGGTATTTTTTACGAATGAATTACGTGAATGGGGATTAAAACGATTTTTGATGTGGCTAAGCGTTCGAATTTGAGACGGAACCATTCGATTTTTGCTTTTCCTTATCAAAAACACGCTTGCGAATTCGACTCATGGATTGGGGCTGCATACCCAAATAACTCGCAATCTGATGATGAGCTACCCGGTTAAAAAGAGAAGGGCGCGTTTCCATCAAATGCATGTAACGCTCTTCAGGAGAGGAGGTGACAAACCTGGTCCACTCAGCCTTTGCTTTTTTCAATTCTTCCATAGCAAATGCCGGCATCACCTGCATTAATCTGGGCAAAAGCGTTAATAAATGCTGCTCATAATTTCTGTCGCTAATGGTAATGATGCTATCCTCAAGACATTCAAGAAAGTGCTCAGAGGGTTCCCCGTTTCCATCGTAAGCATGAGGCGTAATTTTATCACCTTCTATAAAAAAGCCTGTTGTTTTCTCTTCACCATTCGTGATGGTGTATTCTCTAACACATCCTTCAATGACGGTAAAACATTTCGTAGGAACCTGACCTTGTCTTAATAAAACTGTACCCTTGACAGGTTCATCAATGATGGTCTCTTCAACAATTAAGTTCTTCTCCTCCTGGGACAATACATTGATCCGATCAATAAACGCCCTGACTTTTTCCCTTGAATCCATTTGTGTGAATGTTTGATCTTCTAACTATTCTGAAGAGATTGTCATCTTCAGTTACGTTTACCGACAAGATAGGCAGAATGAATGAACGATGGAAGATCTAGGTATAATTCTAGAATTACCTTTACCCAGAGTTAGCCGATAAAGTTTAAGGAGTAGAATTTGGGCGAGAAATGACGCTACCAGTCTGACTTCATTTTAGACAGGTCTCTAATGAGCTTTTTGGCGATGGCTTTGGCTCTTTTTTTTACTTTGGTAGCTTTTCTTCCCTCAAAGGAATTGTCAATCGACTCTGTGAATAAATCCAACCACCGTTCAAAATGGACAGTCCGAATTGGCAAGATTACGTGTTTATGCAGCAGGGCTGTGTCCTGAGTTTCGTTGCGGATTATAGCATACCAGAATTGGTAAATTTTTGGTAAATGAGTCTTGAAATCAGTGAATTTCTCAAAAACAGGGCCTAATAGGTCATCCTTCTGAGCTTTGTGATAAAAATCATCTACAAATGAACGGATATCTCCTTCGGTCTGAATGTCCGTTTTTTTGTTCGATTCATAGCGGGTCATTATTTTAAAATTTTCTTTGTGAAGTTTCTGCAACTCTTTCTTTAAGTTAGGTAACGGTAGGTAAAACATTAAATCTTTTATTGCATAGGGTTAGTGCCATCTCTTTACCAGTACATTGTATGAAAAAAATAGTTAGCTAAGACTTCCTTTGGGATTGTTACATAAGCTTGATGCCAATCATATGGCAAATCTCAGTCTACCACGCTTATGATATGTTTGAGAATAACGGATTTTTTTAAGTAGATTTAGTTAAAATCAAACTTTATGGACCTATCCGAATTTCCTATTCCAAAAGAGGGTTATGTGGTTACCCAGTTCCTGGTTGTGAGTGATGCCATAGCTTCTGCCAGATACTATGAGCGGGTTTTTGGCGCAAAGCTATTACACGAAGGCCATCCTTCTTTTGTTAAGATGGCCAATACCTGGCTAATTCTCAATGAAGGCGGTGGGCCAACAGAAGATAAACCTGAGTATTATTTAGAAGCACCTACACCAGAATCGAGAATATCCAATAGCTTCTTAAATATTCGTGTCGCCGACATAGAACAATGCTTTAAAGATTGGCAGGCGGCGGGTGCGGATTTCTTGACTGAACCTAAAGATATGGGTGCCGAATATCGATGCTACATCAAAGACCCCGATGGACATATTATCGAAGTAGGACAACTAAAAGATAATCCCACTACGCTTTCAAATACCGACGGGACAACAATCTAGTCGGAAAATAATATCAAGTTGTTATGAAAAAATGACCAAATCCCTTCAATAGAACCTCTGAAAATTGACCTTATCTCGTGAAAGGATTAAAAAATCTTGTAAATAGAAAAAGCCCATCACGAAATACCCTCAATATAAAAGTTGATTCATTTCCTTTAATTTTTGTCCATTGGTGTATCAGTCCTAAGTCGAAGAAAAAATCTTCTAATAGAGAACAAAGGTTTGTGCAAATGACCTTAAATTGTATCTTATATCATGAAGAAAAGGAATGATCCAACACTAGTCAGTATTTCCGAGCATTTAAATGTTTCTATTTCTACTGTTTCGCGGGCGCTAAGTGGACAGTCAAAAAAGTACCGAATTAGTGAAAAGACGACTCAACTGATACTGGAAACTGCTAAACAGTTTAATTATAAACCGAACCAATTAGCTCGAGGTTTAAGACTAAAAAAAACCAATACAATTGGAGTAATTGTCCCAGACATCACCAACCCATTTTTTTCAGTAATTGTAAGAAGCATTGAAAATGCAGCACGTCAAAATGATGTGACCATATTAATCTCAGATTCTAATAATCAGTCTGAATTTGAAAAGTCGGCAGTCAAAGAATTTGTGTCTCGAAAAATAGATGGTTTGATCATAGCTCCGATTGGGCATGAATCATTACATATCACAGAAGTTAATGACATGAGTATCCCTATTGTATTGATGGACAGATATTTAAGTGATATTGATGCGCCATTCGTGGGGTCTGATAATTACCTTGGTGCTAAAGAAGCTGTTAATTTCTTGATTAAGAATGGTCATCACAAAATAGGTTTAAATCAAGGATTTAAAAAATCCAGCGTGAACCAGGATCGTTTTGAAGGTTATTGTGATGCCTTGACGGAGAGCGGAATAACTGTCGATCCCAATTTAATTGTTGGAGATAATTTCGATGAAGAGAGCGGATATATTGGAGCAAAACTCCTATTGGGTGGCAGAAGAGAAATCACAGCCATATTCGCGGCGAATAATTCCATCGCTCTTGGATCTATAAAAGCAATCCAGGAAGAAAAATTACATATTCCGGATGATATATCTATACTTTCATTCGACGATCAATCTTTCTACAACTATTTTTCTCCACCATTGTCATCTGTTGCTCAGCAGACTAAGGAAATTGGACGAATTGCATATAAGATATTAACTGATATGATCGATAAAAAATCGTCAGAGCAGCCTCACAAAATTCAACTGCCAACACAATTGATCATGCGAGAATCGGTCAAAGACATTCGTGTTCTAACTACTAACTAACCTAAATAGTTGATTACTAGCCATCTATGTCCAGGAATCAATCGGGAATTAACTAAATAAGATTTGGAGAATGCATATTGATTAAGTAATTTGCACAAAGGATTGTGCTATAACTACTTTTATATTGGTTCAAGAAGTCATTAATAAGAGTATAGACCCAAAACCATAATATTATGAAAGTCAATAGTTATTTCAATCTACTTGTCTGTTTCCTTTGTTTTACTTTTCTGACAGTACTGCTTGGATGTGGAGACGATTCCAATGATCCACCTCCAGTTATTAATCAATCACCAGATTTATCTGGATTAATTGACGTAACGTTGAGTCCTGGATTCGAAACCCATGAAATTGATTTTGCCAATTTTGTAACTGATCAGGAAGGCGACATTATTACGTATGATGTTACTAATAGTAATGACGATGTAATCACCATTAGTCTGAGCGGATCAGTGCTGACCATTACTGAGGTAGGTCCTGGCTCTTCTGACATCACCATAACCGCAACCGACGGAAATGAGGGGAATGATGTAACCACCACATTTACTGTAACTGTAGAGGAAGTTATGGGAGCTCCTGACTTTACAGGTACTTCTGCGGTAATGATTGATTTCAATGGACTTACTGAAGGCAGCGTATTTGATAATCCAGTACCTGGCTTCACCATTGAAGGATTGACCGCCGACGGTGAATACGACGGTGCAGATATTGGCCCGATCCTAATTGAAAATGATCATTGGTATATCACGAATAATGCTGAGGTCACCTATATGTGGTCGGAGTTTGAACTGGGTGGCAACCAGGATTTTACAGGTAAAAAATTAAGATTCGATTACAGTTTCTTTACAGCCCCTGCTTTCAACAACGCTCATTGGGAGGATGATCCTCCAGGAGTTGATGTACAAGTTTATGTCATTGATTCTGAATGGGGTGATGTCGGCGGTGGTAAATATAGATTTAGCAGTCTGAATCTTGAATTCAGCACAGAGTGGCAATCCGTAGAAATTCCACTGGCAAATTTTACCAGCTTATGGGATCTTCCAGTTGATGTATCCGCAATAGGATGGTTTGGGATGGAAGTTTGGGGTGGAACACCTGGCGCTCCTATCTCATTCCGTATTGACAATTTTGGAATTGTAGACTAGGCGGTTCAACAGCCTCGCACATCTAATCTGTACTTTGATGAAAAAGTGCACTAAACTTTTAGTGGGCATTGTATCCATGTTGCTTTGCCTCCAACAGGCCTTTGCGCAGCTAACTATAACGGGCAAAATTACGGATGAAGCTCAAGTCGGTATGCCAGGTACAACCGTACTTGTGAAAGGCACAACATTGGGTACAATCTCAGATGCTGAGGGTAATTATACCATCGTGGTCCCTGAAAGTAACATGACCCTCATTTTTAGCTTTCTCGGCTATAAATCGCAGCAAGTAGTGGTTGGAGACAGGGCCAAAATTGATGTCACTTTGGAGCTTGATAACTTGGAACTGGAATCCGTTGTGGTGGTAGGTTATGGATCTCAAAGAAAGCAGGATATCACCGGAGCAGTTGCCGTAGTCAATACAGATGATCTTACGAAGAGTTCTTACACCAACGTGACGGATCGCCTGCAGGGAAGGGTCACTGGTGTAACCGTAAGAACCAGTGGTGAGCCCGGAACTATTGGCGATGTCACAATTCGTGGTGTTTCATTTTTTGGCGACAACAATCCTTTGTACGTCATTGATGGTATTCCCACTGAAGACAGCCCTAATATCAATCCTTCAGATATAGAAACCATTCAGGTTTTGAAAGATGCTTCATCATCTGCAATTTATGGCTCCCGGGCTGCCAATGGAGTAGTGGTGATCACTACCAAAAAGGGCCAGGCTGGAAAACCAGTGATCACGTTTGATGCCAGTTTTGGCATTCAGCAGTTTCCTCAAAAAATGGATGTGGTCAATACGGCAGAATTTGCCAGGATCCACAATGCTGCTTATGATAATGCCGGATTTCCTCGTAGGAACTGGTCTGCAGATATCTCACATGGTGTAGATACCGATTGGCAGGATGAGGTCTTTAGCAATGCAGCCCTGATGCAGGATTATAATTTGGCCGTGTCCGGAGGAAGTGATAAGAGCAAGGTCTATTTCAATATTAATAACACGAATCAGGAAGGAACGCTGGAAGGTGTACTTTTCAATAGAGTAGGAGCCCGTATCAATACGGAATTCGACCTCAGCGACAAAATTAAGATTGGGCAAAACCTTGCTGTAAGCAAGACTCGTCAGAGTGGTCAACAGGTGTTGAACGCTCAAAGTGTGTTAGGAGGCGGTGGAGATGCCGTCATCAATTCTGCATTGATGATGTTCCCCACCATTCCTGTTTATGATCCGAGAAGATTAAGCGGATACGGACATGGCACTATCCCTGATGCTGAGATCTATTTGTATAACCCGGTAGGCATTCGAGAAATGTTTAGAGGTCGTGAAGATCATACTCGAGTTATTGGGAATATTTTCGCTAATGTTAATATCATCGAAGGCCTTGAGTTTAGGGTGAATGTAGCGGCCGATGCAGATGATGGCTTTGCAAAGACCTATCAAAGAGGGGGACAGATCACAACAGAACTCGTGCATCTCTCAGGTCTGGAGGAGAGCAATTCAAGAAGCTCCATGTTGCTAATTGAGAACCGATTGACCTATAACAAGGAAATCGGTGATCATGAATTTTCTATAATGGCTACTCATACAGAGCAACAATTTGATTTCAGACAAAATGGGATATCAATTAATGGAGGGTTTGATGGCCAGAATCCATTTTTTCAAATTTCATCAACTACGGCGGACCCTACAGATATCACCACTTATGGTGATAAACTAACTTCGACTATCCGATCCTATCTCGGAAGATTCAATTACAATTATTCTGACAAGTACTTACTTACGGCCAATTTTAGAGCTGATGGCTCTTCAAAATTCCCTAAAAAGAATAGGTGGGGTACGTTCCCTTCAATGTCCGCCGGATGGAACATAAGCGAGGAAAATTTCTTTAATGTTCCTGTCGTAGATAATCTAAAATTACGTGTGGGTTATGGTGAGGTAGGTAATGCCAGTATTAATGACTATGCCTATCAGTCCCTGATTTTTACCAGTTCGGTAGGAGGGGTCAATTACAATCTAGGGTTTGATGACATTAGTGTAATCGGATCTACTCGTGACGGTATTGTTAATGATAATCTGAAATGGGAAACGCTTAAGGAGACAAATATAGGAATGGATCTGGTCCTTCTAGACGGGAAATTTGAAATTATAGGTGATTACTATATAGGCGAGCTTGAGGATTTGTTGGTTGCCGCTCCTGTTCCTGGTACTTCCGGTGAAGGTGAAGGTGGTACCACGGTGATCAACGTGGCTACAATGGAAAGGTCAGGATGGGAGATTTCGTTACGATATCGCGAGATGGAAGGTGATTTGAAGTATGATGTTTCGGCAAACCTATTCAGGACCAGCAACGAAGTAACTCACCTACCTATGGGAGATCTACCTGGATTGTATTCAATTACACGTGTTGGACAACCTATTGGACAGCTATATACTTTGGATTATCTGGGAATCTATAGAGACGCTTCGGAATTAACTGAATATACAATAGTAAACCAGACACCGGAGCTTGGAGATGCAAAATATCGAGATGCCAGCGGAGATGGAAATGTGAGTGAAGGTGAGGATAGAGTGATCGTTGGAGACCCAAACCCAGGTGTACAATATGGATTGAATCTTAATGCCAACTGGAAGAATTTCGAATTCTCAATTTTCTTCCAGGGAATGCATGGAAGGGACGCTTTCAACGCCATCAAGTATACAATGAACACTAGTGCACAAACCAGTTATACCGGGGACTATGATCCATACATTGAAGGTGTTGGATCTGATCCGAGACCAACGGCTGATTTTGGAAGCCCAAATAACATAGCCAGCGACTTATTTGTAGAAGATGCGTCTTATTTGAGAGTGAAAAACCTTCGGATTGGCTACAAGGTCCCTTGGGACCAGGTGAGTAGCTTGGTTGTATTCATAGGTGGCCAAAACCTGTTGACTTTTACCGATTATACAGGAATGGATCCGGAGTTTGAGAGTAGTATCCTTTCCCCGGGGGTTGACTGGGGTGGATTTCCGAACATCAGGATCTACAATGCAGGTTTGAATCTTAGATTCTAATGCCAATTATCTAAAAGAACTAATAATGAAGAATCTAATATATAAATCAATTTTTCTGAGTTTACTGATTGGTCTTTCTGCTTGCACGGAACTGGAGCAGATCAATCCTAACTTACCGACCGAGGAAAGCTTCTGGCAAACTAAAGATGATTTCTATCAAGGTCTAATAGGTGCCTATGACCATCTGCAAAACGATGAAATGTATGCCGGTAAAATCCAGCAAACACTAAATTCTCTTTCAGACGAGGGTTTCACAGATGAATTGGGAGAACCGTTGAACCTGGCAACTTTTACATCTGACCTAGACAATGAATTCCATGTAACACCTTGGTATGATTTCTACACGCTAATCGCGAGGGCTTATCAGGTCATCGAAAGGGGAGAACGGAGTAATGTACAGGGTATAGACGGAATCATTGGAGAAGCCAAGTTCCTTGTTGCGTTGTCATATTATCATTTAGTAAGTTTTTATGGTGAAGGGATTGCCTATGTAGATGGCATACAGGGATCCAGTGACAGGCCACGAAAAGCAGGGCCAGGGGAGATCTGGGATTTTACGGAAAACCTGCTTATCGATGCGATTGATGTCTTGCCGGATACTTATGTCATTTCGGATTTTGGGAGAGCGACCAAGGGTGCCGCGCAGTCCTTACTGGCTAAAGTCCATATGCAGCAGAACGATTACGATGCTGCTGAGATCATACTCAGTCAAATCGTAGCATCCGGAAATTACGAACTCAATAGTGACTATGAGTCTAATTTCACGGAAGAACTTACCACAGGAAATGAGGAAGTGATTTTCCAGGTGAATTTCTTACATAATGGTCCCCAGGAAGAGTCTGATTTTGCCTGGTATTTCAGGATCAACACTCCCGGGCCTTCCAGCATCGGTATTTGGGCTGATCAGCTTGCATCAGAATTCACCGTCAGATCCTATCTGGTCGAACCAGATAGGGATGGAAATTTAGATCCACGGATAAATACCAGTCTTTTTACCGAATACAGTAATACGACTTTATATGGTCAAACCTGGGCCTGGTGGGTTGCGAATACTACGGATATTGTTACCGGGGCAAGTTTTTATAAGTTCAATGAAAACGATGCAGTACTCGATGAAATTAACAGCGGGACAGGTTTCGTGCAATGGAAAAATGGAGGTAAGGACATGATCATCATGCGCTATGCAGACATCTTGTTATTGTACGCAGAAGCGTTGAATGAAAATGATAAAACATCTGAGGCGCATCAATACGTGAATATTGTGAGGGCAAGGGCCAATATGAATGATCTGGAAGTAACCGCAGGAGGAGAACTCAGTCAGGCAGAGTTCAGGGAGCAAATAAAGCATGAACGCCTGACGGAATTGTGTGGGGAATATATCAGGTATTTTGACTTGAAAAGATGGGGAGAATACGGGCCACAGGTAGCAAATGATTTTACAGTTCCGGCAACCGGAGATGTCATAGCCAGAGATCCCATTTTTGCCAATTTCAGGGTAGGTCAGGATGAGCTGTTCCCTATTCCATTGGACGAACTGGATCTGAATCCAGGCCTGCTGCCACAAAATCCGGGTTGGTAAAATCTATTCATCCCCGGATGAGGTGAAAGGATCCAACATGTAGATCGGAAATGGGAAAAGATCCCTAGGTGTAAGTAATCGGGTTATGGGATCACTCTTTTCAGGAATTAAAAATACCTAAATGAAAAGCACATTAATACTCACCTTATTTCTCTTATCAGTTGCATGCGCTGATCAATCAGAACAGTACAAGACCATCTCAGAAGATGTTTTGCGAAACAAAATAGCCGGAGGTTGGGCTGGTAAGATGATTGGCGTGTCCTATGGAGCACCTACGGAATTTGTTTACAATGGTGTTATCAACGAAGATCCCATCGATTGGTCTCCTGAAACTCTGCGAGAATCAATAACTCAAGATGATTTGTACGTACAGATGAGCTTTATGATGACCATGGATGAATTTGGGATGGATGCCCCCGTCGAGAAATTTGGAGAAGCGTTTGCCAATGCAGGCTATATGTTGTGGCACGCAAACCGGGGAGCTAGAATGAACATTTGGAACGGAATTATGCCCCCACAATCCGGACATCCGGATTATAATCTGCATGCCGATGATATTGACTTTCAGATTGAAGCCGATTACATAGGGTTAATGAGTCCTGCAATGCCACAAACATCCAACAAGATTTGCCACAAGATCGGTCATATCATGAACTATGGTGATGGCGTGTATGGGGGTATGTTTGTCAGTGCCCTCTATGCTGCGGCATACTTCGAAAACGATATTAGCCAGGTACTGTATAAGGCCATGAAGTCATTACCTTATGAAAGTCAGTATCACGAGATATTGAGAGATGTGGTTGATGGCTATCAAAGGAACCCGACAGACTGGAAAAAAACATGGAAAGAAATATACGATAAGTGGGGAGAGAAAGACATCTGTTGTGCGCTTTCCGATTTCAATATTGATGCAAAACTCAACGGTGCTTTCATAGCCATGGGATTGCTTTATGGGGAAGGAGAATTTGAGAAAAGTATGGAAATAAGCACCCGATGTGGAGCTGATTCGGATTGTAACCCTTCTAATTGCGCTGGAGTCATGGGGATCATTCTCGGATACGATAATATCCCTTCAGAATGGACCCGGTACATTGATGAAATTTCAGATTCGCTTTTCATTTACACGGATTATTCCTTCAATAAAGCAGTTGACAGAACATTACATTATGCCAAGAAATTGATTGTAGAAAATGGTGGCAAAGTAGAAGATGGTATGCTCTACATCAAAGAACAGGAACCAGCCCCTGCGAAACTGGAAGTTTCATTTCCAGCTACAACACCCAAAGAAAAAGTGACCCTCGACGATGAAGACTATTGGGAATGGAAAGGTGACTGGAAGACCGTTCAACAATCCAACCAATGGGAGTATGAAGAAAAACAAAAACAGGCTGACCAGGAGGGATCTGAGGTAGTTCTCAAATTCAATGGAACCGGTGCAGTCATCCTGGGCAGGTTTGACGTGGACTCTGGTCAAATAGATATATATGTGGACGATCAATTCCACCGTTCCAGAGACAATTACTACAAGGTAATGGACTGGGGGGCAGGAGATGGCTGGCTTAATGGTGCCCATCTGGCACATGTAATGAATTTGGAACCGGGTGACCACACCATTAAAATGGTGATCACTGGTAAGAAGAATAATAACTCAACAGGTACCAAGCTTAAGGTGGCAAGAGCCATTATCTATGATAGAATCTAATGAAATGAAATACTTCAGATTTAATCTTGCGCTCCTCGGCATCTGTTTAGCCATCACACCAGCTAATTCACAAAAGGCAGATCACCCACACAAAGCTACCGTTCACACTTTTAACAAAGCTTGGAATAACGGTAACTACGATCTGTTAGAGAAGGTAGTACATCCGGAGTATAAAAAACTAGAAGGGGATCTTATTATAAAGGGAATCGAGCCTTTGAAAAAATATGTCAGGGACTATCGTGAATCTTATGTCAATGTAAAAATCACCTACATCGATGAAGTATATGGTGAAGAGAAGGCAGCCATCAACTTTACTATTGAGGGAACACCGAAAGAAAGTGGAAAAAAATTTAAGGCTGAGGGGATCGTAATCTTTCGGTTCCTAGACGGAAAAATAATTGAAGATCATAGCGTTTTTGATCAATTATCAGCATTAAGACAGCAGGGATATATTCTTAAAACACCAAATTAATCACCTAATGATCACTTCGCATCAACTTAAATTATGCAAAAGAGAGAATTGAAAATTCAGACATTTATTTTTTTTATACTGGCATTATTCCTTATGACTTGTAACGATGTCAGTTCCGAGAAAACCAAATTGATCTTTGATACGGATGCCAACAACGAACTGGACGATCAACATGCCCTTGCTTATTTACTATTCAATGGTAACCATTTTGAAGTTGAAGGTATCACGGTAAACAGGACCAGAAACGGGGGGAATATTGACCAACATTACAAGGAGGCTGAAAGGGTTGTCCGATTGTGTGGTCTTTTTGGACAGATAGATATCTATAAAGGTGCTGATGGTAATTTTGATGAGATAAAGGAAAGCGTCAATGAACCCACATTCGACGGTGAGGAAGCAGTTAATTTCATTATCTCAACTGTCAAGGGCAATTCAAATGGGAGGTTTTTACTACTGCCCGTAGGAAAGCTAACCAATATTGCGTTGGCCCTTCATAAGGAGCCATCTATTGCTGATCAGGTAAGAATCGTCTGGCTTGGTTCCAACTATCCCGATCCTGGTGAGTACAACCAGGAAAATGATCCCTCCGCACTGCAATACATCCTCGACCTGGAGGTGGAATTTGAAATAGTGCTAGTTCGGTATGATGAACCATCAGGCACCGATGCAGTCAAGGCATTTTTACCTGACATCCGAGAAATCATGCCCAACAAAGGACCACAAATTTCCAGTCCTGTTACTGGTAGGCATGGTAATGAATTTTCAAATTTTGGTGATTATTCGGTTAGCTTATTTGAGAATATAGAAGAGTTTGACGATGGATTTGACGAAGGTTATGATCAGGCAAGGGCTCTCTTTGATATGGCGGCAGTAGCAATCTTGAAAAACCCTTCCTGGGCTGTACCTTCTGAGATACCCAGTCCGGAACTTGTGAGCGGTATTTGGAAAGATAGACCTGAAAATCCTCGAAAGATCACCATTTGGGAAAATTTTAACAAGGAAGAGATCATGGAAGATTTCTATAGCACCATGGAAAACTACACACTCGTTAATTCCATTAAATGAAAGAAAATTTGGCTATCCCCGAGAGGACATATACATGAATAGAATTAGTAAAATATTACTTCTGATTTTGCTGGTACACGTTCATTTTTTAGATGGACAGACGATTAGTAAAGCGGAATACAAAGAAAAATTGCGTGGCTTCTGGCTGGGCAGTAGCATCGCTAATTGGACAGGATTGAAAACTGAGGGGTTGCGCAATAAGAAACCTTACTTTACGGACGAGGACTGGAATACCGACCAGGGACGGGAATGGCTTGGCACCAACATAGATTTTGTACTGGATCAGGAAATTTGGGGCGCTGATGATGATACGGATATTGAGTACATCTATCAACATGCATTGGAGACTTACAATACCTATCAGTTAACCGGAGACCAAATCAGAACACAATGGCTCGATCACATCTCGGCAGAGGAAGAGAATTACTTATGGGTGTCCAATCAAACAGCGTTTGACCTTATGATGGAGGAAAATATGGTTCCTCCGGTAACGTCGTTACCTCATCTCAATGAGAATTGGGAGATGATAGATGCCCAGCTGACCACTGAGATCTTTGGCTTACTGGCACCTACGAATCCTGATGTGGCCCTTGATATTTCTTACCTCCCCATCAGAACTACTGCCTATTCACACTCTTTGTATGCAGCCCAATTCTATGTCATCATGCATGCTCTGGCCAGCAGTGTTGACCAAGGATTGTCTCGCCGGGACCAGGTCTTGTGGTTGGCAGATTCTGCCAGAACCTACATTCCTGAATCATCCTATATCGCTAAAATGTACGATTGGGTAAGAAATGAGTACATGAATTCAACGGATATAAATGACTGGGAATCAGTAAGAGATGAGTTTCATGATGTGTACATAGAAGGAGGTGCCGATGACTATACGTACTCAGCATTTTACGACTGTGGCAGTAATTTCGGATTCAGTATTGTGAGTTTACTTTTTGGAGAGGGAGACTACAAAAGGACTGTCCAGATAGGTACCCTTTCAGGTCAGGATTCGGACAATCCCACTGCGACGTGGGGAGGCTTACTTGGATTTATGTATGGTTTCGACGGATTGAAAGAACATTTCGATAATTACGATTTTTCAGAGCAGTACGATATCAGTCGTACTCGTATCAATTTTGGAGAAGGTGTGGATACCTTTTCTGCCATGGCTGAAAGACTTCTTCCAATTATTGACAAGGTTGTAGTTGAAAAAATGAAGGGTACCGCCTCGGAAGAAACCTGGACCATTGATGTGCAAGCTGCAAGTAAGTACTTTGTATCATCAGTAAATGGAACACCTGATGGAGATGGAAGTCAGGAAAAGCCATGGGATTCCCTTGATGACATCGATAATTTTGCGTTTTCACCTGGTGACTCTGTTCTGTTTGAACAAGGATCTGAATGGGTCGGATCTTTTGAAATCACATCTTCCGGATCGCTGAATTCTCCAGTCGTATTTACCTCATACGGTTCAGGAAACAGACCCGCCATAAGCAATCCTGATGGGACTGTAAACGATGGAAACGCAATTCGTATTTCTGGAAGCCACATTGTAATAGATGACCTTTACATTTATGATTGTGGATTAAGCGGGCCACGTACTGTTGGGGGCATCGCTTCTTTCAATCGGGACGATCATCACATCACCGTTCAAAACAGTGAATTCAGCGGATGTCGGGTAGGAGTTAGGCTCTATGCCCATGATGTGTTGATAACCAACAACTATCTGCATAGTCCCGGAGGAGGTATTAATGAGTGGTGGGGACCTATGAGTATAGTAGGAGCGGGGTATAGCGGAGAGATCTCTTACAACACTATTGAAGGATTTTTGGCACCTAACAACTATGGTTTTGATGGGGGAGCCATCGAACTGGATGATGAAGGCATTCATGTTGATTGGAAGATACATCATAATATCAGTCGAGGTAACGAAGGTTTCTTGGAAACTTACGATGATTCCGAATGTGATGATTGTACCTGGGGTGGGATTGAGATATATTATAACTATAGTGATGATTACCAGTGGTTTATGGATGGACCCATCGGGAATGATCCTGTTATCGAAAACAATACGATACTGAGGGTATTGCCGGCCAATACCGATTTCAACTGGGGTATCAGCCTTCATCACACCATTCCACAGGGATCAGTTCGTAACAATATATTCGTCCTGGCCAATGGAGTAAAAGCCTTTGAGTGGGAAAATCCAGGATCCGCACCAAGCAATAACATTTACTTCTCGGTTGATGGCAGCCTGAATAATCCCAAAGGATATGCATTAGGAGAGAATGAAATAATCGGTGATCCACTATTTATCGATTACGAATCCCGTGATTTGCGACTACGAAAAGGCAGTCCGGCTGTTGATAGAGGTGAAATTTCCGACTATACCGTAGACCTCAACGGGAATCCCGTCCCATTGGGGAATGCACCAGATCTGGGCGCCTATGAATCCTCATTTTTCGCTATCGTT
Source organism: Cyclobacteriaceae bacterium (assembly GCA_965242805.1). Taxonomy (GTDB): domain Bacteria; phylum Bacteroidota; class Bacteroidia; order Cytophagales; family Cyclobacteriaceae; genus JANQEU01. The sequence continues at coordinate 427,572 of CBDETD010000002.1, forward strand.
CCTCGCATTGAGTTTGTGATTGACGAATTGACCATTGAACTAGATGGTAATGGCAGCTTGGCTGAGGACGGGCAGAGCATCACAGGCTATTCCTGGGATTTCGGAGACGAGACCAGTGGTTCGGGAAGCGCTGTATCGCATACATATGGTGATGCTGGAAACTACATCATTACGTTGACAGTGACATCCTCTTCCGGGGAATCCGCCAGTATTACCAAATCCGTTACTGTCATTAAGCCACCGGATCCAATTGAAAATATGTGGCGCTCATTTGACGTACAGCTCCTAGCCGGAAATCCCCAAGCCACAGTAAGCGATGGAATAACCAGCGTTGACCTTCAATTTTATGAATCAACCAATGATGACGGAGTCAATAAGGGTGAACTGTTGTCACCTTACAATCCTGGAGGTCATTCGGAAGATTTTAATCATGTTGAAAATTACTGGGGAGAAGACTATCCATACATAGGCAAAAGCACAGTACCGCAAGGTGATGATACTGAAGAATCCAGGGAACAATTTCCAGGTGTGCTCGATTTACAAATGCATCCCCCAAGCAATGATCACTTGATTGTCTGTGCATTTGAAGCGCCATTTGCAGGAAACTATATTGTATCGAACTTGGCAATAAGGCGTGTCTACGATGAAGGTTCGGAAGCAGCATTGAAGCTATTTGGTCCAGACAAGGAATTGTTGGCCACACTAACGGGTAACTCCCGGTCCTGGAAGTACGATGTGAAAACCTATACCTTAAGAAATGTTGCCGAAGGTGACCTGATTTATTTTGCCGTGGATAATGTGGATGGATTTGCCTATGATGCTATTGAAGTATTGTGGAGTATTAGATTTGATGGGCTTAAAACGGGATCCAATCATTCCCTGGATAGTCGGGATATCAATATTTATCCAAATCCGTCCGCAGGAATGGTTCATATATCTCTTGATAGAGATGCGAGAAGTACTGATTCTGCGCTCTATATAAGGGATATGGCCGGTAGGGAGATTGACAGGTATAATTTAAGGGACCAAAATTTAACGCTGGACTTATCACATTTTCCTCCGGGAGTCTATTTTTTACAATACGGTAGGGTTTCAAAACGGATAATAATCAGCTAATGGTATTATATGGAAACTATTAATTCACATCTATAAAGAAAATATTATGTTCATAGTCGAATCTTATCCTCTGGCAGTTTTATTATGCATTGTAACCATGCTTTGCTGGGGGTCCTGGGCAAACACCCAGAAGATGGCTTCCAGGGATTGGGGATTTCCGCTGTTCTACTGGGACTACACCCTTGGAATAATTATCCTTTCCCTCGTATTCGGACTTACATTGGGTAGTGTGGGGGTCAGTGGACAGGCATTCGTTCCCAATCTGCTCCAGGCCACTGTGAATGCTATATTATTAGCGCTTTTGGGAGGCCTCATTTTCAACATTGCCAATTTGCTTTTGGTAGCTGCTATCGATGTAGCTGGTATGGCTATTGCTTTTCCAATCGGTATCGGTATTGCACTAGTCTTAGGAGTCATTGTCAACTATGTGGCAGTACCTATTGGGGATCCAACTTTATTGTTTCTGGGAGTAGGTCTTGTTGCGATAGCCATTATTGTTGATGCATTGGCCTATAAAAGGATATCGACCGGTACGGCTACCAAAAAGGGGATATTATTGTCATTGTCTGCCGGCATTCTGATGGGTTTCTTTTATCGCTTTGTGGCTGCATCGATGTCTGCTGATTTTGGTAACACAACCCCGGGACTTCTGACCCCTTACACGGCTGTGTTTGTGTTTGCCATAGGCATCTTTCTATCAAACTTCCTGTTCAATACATTCTTTATGTATAGGCCCGTGAGCGGTGGCAAGGTCACCTACTCAGATTACCTTAAGAAAGGGACTCCAAGGTTACATATCATTGGAATTTTTGGAGGTATCATCTGGGCCATTGGAATGTTACTCAATATGATTGCTGCAGGTACCGCTGGCTTTGCTATTTCGTATGGCTTAGGTCAGGGAGCAACAATGGTTGCCGCCATCTGGGGGGTATTTATCTGGAAAGAATTCAAAGATGCCCCAAAGGGTACAAATACCTTAATCTGGTTAATGTTCCTGCTGTTTGCCGCAGGACTTAGTTTAATTATCATCGCAAAAACTGTTTAAAAATGGGAAAGATAGTTGTCATCGGCAGTAGCAACACAGATCTGGTTGTAAGCTCAAAGAAGTTACCTTCTCCCGGAGAAACGATACTAGGAGGAGATTTCAATCTAATTGCTGGAGGAAAAGGGGCAAATCAGGCAGTAGCTGCCGCAAGGGCCGGTAGCGATGTAATGTTTGTCTCCAAAGTTGGCAACGACTATTTTGGCGATAAGGCATTGGAGGGATACAAAAAAGATAACATTAACCTGGATCATATTTTCACCGATCCCGATAAACCATCCGGTGTTGCGATCATACTGGTTGATGAGACAACCGGCCAAAATTCTATTGTAGTTGCCCCCGGATCGAACAGCTCCTTATCTATTGCCGACATTAAGCAAGTTGAAAAGGAGATCGCACTTGCTGACATCGTATTGGTTCAATTGGAGATTCCCCTGGAGACCGTGGAGTATGTGTTTCAGGTGGCGAAGGAGCATAAGGTTAAAACCATATTGAATCCGGCCCCCGCTCGACCGCTGTCTGATGAATTATTGGGAATGGTCGACATCATAACACCAAACGAAACAGAAACTGAGATCCTTGTGGGGGTTGATCCCGCTGAGGAACAAAATTTAAAGGAAGCAGGGGAAAGATTACTATCAAAAGTCAGGGGAGCAGTTCTAATTACTTTGGGTGAACAGGGTGTTTATTTTGTTTCCAAAAATGGAGAAAACACCTTGATTCCATCGATGAAAGTAAAAGCAGTAGATACAACGGCGGCCGGAGATGTTTTTAACGGATATCTAGCTTCGGCTTTATCAGATGGAAAGAGCTTCGAAGAAGCAATTGCAATAGCCAATAAAGCTGCTGCCATTTCAGTTACGATTAGGGGAGCACAGCCATCGATACCTATGATGGACGAACTAGTAAATTTGGGTGAGGTGGTTATCAAATGACGTGACCAACTGACCTGAACACCTGAAAATGAGAGGTAGTTTTTTTGTCTTTGTTTGTACCGCGCTAATGTTGCTTGTCGTGGATGCTTGTAGTGACAACTCTCGCCTACCTACATCAGATACAGGCCAGAATTATTACATCGACAGTGGAACGGGTGACGATAACAATAGTGGGACGAGTGAAAAATTTCCCTGGAGATCATTGGACAAAGTTTCTGCTACGACCTTTCGACCCGGTGATAATATCTATTTCAAACGTGGCAGCAGCTATCAGGGTAACGTGACGATATACGGGGATGGAACAGAGAACGATCCAATCACTATTTCAGCATATGGTACAGGAGACGCACCTAAATTTACCAATCCCGATAGTACCGATCATAATGGTGTGGCAATGGCCATCCGAGGCGATTATCACATCGTAGAGAACCTTTATTTTCATCACTGCGCACCCGCTCCAGGCGGTCGTGTACCCTTTGAACGAGTATGGGCTATGGGAGCATTGCATGTGAGTGTAGGAAACGATCATGTAACTATCAGAAATAACGAGTTCGCGAACAATCCAAAAGCCATTCAGACCTACAGTGAGTACAGTCTTATCACCAAAAATTATATCCATGATAGAAATCCCTTACAAGTCAATGGTTTTTTATCTGAGCCTTATTGGGGCCCCATTGGGATCCAAATAGGAATTGGTAACCAGGAGATTTCACACAATAGAATTGAGAATATGTTCATTGGCGGTGGTGAATGGGGTGGTGATGGGGGTGCCTTCGAAATTGATGATGGCAGAAAACATAAAGACAGCATCCATTTACATCACAATATCACTTACCACAACATGGGATTTGTTGAAATCAGCTATACCGATGATTTTGAGAAGCGTTCCACCTCAAGCATTCGAATTGATCATAATGTTAGCCGTGACTATCAGGACTTTGTTCTCTGGTGGGCACCGACTAAAAATAGTGTAATTGAAAAGAATACTATTATCCGAACGGACAATGAATATACGGGGCCATTTGACGGGGTATTTATTATCGATGGGCGACCAGCGGATATCCTGATCCATAAAAATATTGTGGTTTGCGATAAGGATCTGACCGAGGCGATCTTCGTCAAGAGGATTAAATGGGGTGTGCTGGATGTATCCCATACAGAAAACTTGTATTGGGATGTTGTTGATGGCAAAATCAATCTTGGACTGTTATTTGGTGTTGGAGAGATAGTGGCTGATCCGTTATTTGTAGATTGGGAGGGTGGTGATTACCATTTGCGACCTGGTAGTCCGGCAGAAGGTTGGGGCGCATTTAATGATTAGTCATTTCTTCCATCTGATTCGCTCATGGCCGGTAGGTTTGCAGGAAAGTAATGTTGCACGACCAAGTCCCCAGGAGATTTTCTTCCTATAACAACTTCTTCGTTTTTTAAATGTATCGTTAAGAAATTCAATATTTCTTCGCAAAGCAATTCATGGCTCAACTGAGTGTCTCCTATTGGAGGAAAACGGGTAATATTGGGAACCAGGACTGATTCAATCATACCTATTGATAGGAGTCCGGGGTGGTTTAATTCCATAAATCTTAAAACGGTCCTGTCGGCTGTTTGGAAATACGAGCGAAATAAGTGTGTTTCCTCGGCATCGATCACTGAATATTTGTTTGCATGATTACTTTGGATCAATAGGGTAGGACAGTTCATTTCATTGGGGAAATAATATGGAGATTTACCCATTAGTACCGTGTCAGGAATACCATCAAGAGTGATTATTGCATCAGTGTCCCGGTTTTTCATCTGATAAAGAAATGAGGCCTCAGTACCTTTGGAAAATGAGATCAGTGAGAGTTTATTTCCATTGACCTTTGAATTCGATGACAAATACCCTTTTATGAATTCAATGTCTCCAAGTTGCAAATCATTCTGTAGGGCTCCACCGTCATTTTTTTGTGTATGGAGACCAATGTTCGGCATTGTGGCAACATAGAAACCATGACTTGCTAAAAATTCACAAAGAATAAAAGCTGAGTGTGCCGGACGACCTCCTCCCTGTACGAAAATCACTAGAGGGAACTCCCCTCGAGACGGGACAGCATTTTTCTGAGCCATTACTTCAGAAAGCAATAAGGTATTAAGGTCATTCTCCGTTGCTCCATGACGACCCATCCTTTTCAAAAAAATTTGATCATTGGCTGGAGGTCATAAGTGGAAGAAAAGTCTATTTCCCTTGCTTCTAATTCAAAATATTCTTTTGCCAAAATCCGCGAATTAAATTGTTCGGTAGGGTACCAAAGACATAGTTGAATAGGTCGATATGATTGATTAAACTGACGTGATGAGTCCATGAGTAAATATTCCTCAAATCCCACCTGGTATTCTCCAATTGGAAGGTTTCCCCATAATGGAGATCTTGGTATTTGTAAGATTGGTGAGATTGTTATAAGTAAGCCTAAGAGAAACTTCATACCCCAATATAAATGGGCAATTAGTTACGGAAAGCAAAATGTCGTGATTGGCTAAAATTATGTCGCCAACGACTTACTACTTAGATAATTCCGTATTATTTCCTTGTGTTTCCTGCTAGAGAAGACCCGGTGTCCGTTTTTCATAACAACTTCATACCTGGAGTTTTGGCAGGGATTGATATCCTGGATAAACTGTATGTTTATTACCGTACCTCTGTGGATACGGATGAAGTTCGAGTTGAGTGATTTCGTGATTTCATTTAAGGTAACTCGCATCACCCAGACCTTTTTACCATCATAAATTTTGACATAATGGTCAAAAGATTGCAGGAAATGAATGCCATCTATGGGAATTTGAGTACCGTGACGACCTGACTTTACGGACAAAAGAGTTGCTTTATCAGGAATATTCTTTTTTGATTTCCGAAATGTTAGCAAAATGCCCAATATAGCCCAGTAACAAATGATCTGGATATGGAAGAAGTTCTGAAAGAGTTTCTTTGATATTCTTCCAAAGTCTATGTCAAACCTCCATACATTGATATTGGAAACCAGGATCAAATGTGCCACTGCGAAAATCAAGGCGAACAAGACATGCAATACTGCATTTCTGAGGGTATTTTTATTAAGAGGAAAATGGTCGGAAGCTATCTGTATAAGGGGCATGAATAAGCCCATGGACAAAAAGATAAAAGAGTTGGAACTAATTTCTTTGATCCAATTAAAGGGATTTCCTGAAATTTCATGAGCTATGAACCTTTGGAAAACGAACGCAAAAGTGGCGACTGCTAATAGGATGAGGATGGGTCCGAATAAAATCGAAGGGTAAGTTGTCCTATTTTTAAAAGAGCTGATCATCTCTAATATATACGAAATTAGCATATCTGATCTTATGTTAATTACGCCTTAGCGGTGGTAAACGCAAAATCCCTAGATTGTTACATAATGTTCGTGCATTAGGTTAAGTAAGCTTATGATTGCGTTTGTTAGTAATTCTTCTTTAAAAGATCACCTTCATTCTTCTCGGCTGATCAAAGGGTAGGATAGAAGCGGATGACAAATCTGTGCGATGGAGAATAGATGTACGGCCGATTAATTTCCGGACGCTACGTTTGTGTCTTTAGCGACTATCATCTAATTTAAGGAATGTGTTTTATACGTTGATTTTGTACGGTTCACATGGAACAAATTGAGCATTTTGTAGAGATAATTGCCACGATCATAGGTTATGTGGGAATGAGCTTCATCACCCTGGGTGTAATCCTTGCCATTATCCAATACGTCGTAAGCCGTTTTGACAATAAATACACAACAGATCATGTCCGCCTGACTTTGGGCACCTACATCCTGATTGGGTTGGAATTTATGGTTGGTCAGGATATTATCGAAACAGTCCTCCATACCACCATGCATCAGCTATATATGCTGGGCCTTATCGTTGTGATTCGTACCATCCTTGATTTCTTCTTAAGCCGTGAAATGGGACATTTGAAGCAACATATCGCACAACACGAAAAGGAGTATCAAAGTCGCAAGAAGTAGCAAAGCAGCGACTGGACTGACCGTCCACTATGGTTTTGAATTTTTCTAAATCAGATTTAATAACTTGACCTTCCTGTTCTATGGAGTAATTCCTATGTCCATCGAAATCAGATGCAAGGCTAACCAACCATCACAAGTTTAACGTCCGATCACTTATCGTTTTTCTCTCTACATCCATGGCCCGTACTTTTGAAACAGGTTTAAACAAAAAATAAAAGAGATGATGAAAAGAGTAATGATTAGCTGTGTCGTTTTGTACATGATCGCTACGACATACGCCGGCCTTAATGGTCAGCCAATAGCGATACCCTACGGAAACAGCCCTTCAGCTATGGTTAGTCAGACCATTGGATTGACAGATATCACAGTGGCCTATTCGCGTCCCCGGGTTATCGACGGGGATGAAGACAAGACGGGCAAAATTTGGGGGGGACACGTTTTCTATGGCTTTCAAAAAATAAATTTTGGATACGAACAGGAGATACCCTGGAATGCCGGACAAAACAAAAACACCACCATCTCTTTCGAACATGATGTGAAAATCAACGGCAATGAATTGAAGGCAGGTACTTACGGGCTTTACATGGCTGTGTATGAGGATGGTAAGGTGACCTTGATATTTTCTAATAATGCCAATTCCTGGGAGAGTTTTTGGTATCACCCGGACAATGATGTTCTGAGGGTAGAAACGCAGATGGAAGATTCACCCTTTGTAAATAGCCTCACCTACAGCTTTGATGAAATTACAGACAACAGTTGTGAGCTGGCACTAACATGGGAAAACAAACGAATTCCTTTCACAATTGAGGTGAATGTACATGAGATTGCCCTGGCAAGTTTCGAAGAGGATATGAAGAGCACCGCCGGATTTGGGGCAGAGGGACCCGCGGCGGCCGCTGAATATTTGCTTAGGGAGGAAATCTACCTGGACCAGGCCTTGATGTATGCACAGTGGGCCATTAACAATGGACGCACCATAGGGAATTTAATACTGAAGGCTACCATCCTTATAAAAACCGGTGAGGAAGAAGAGTCTTCTGAACTTCTCTCGGAAATTGCTGAAGAAGCTAATGCCTGGCAGCTGTATTTTCTGTCCAGAGATCTTATCAGCTACGAAAAACAGGAAAAAGCAAGGGATCTGCTGAAAAGCACAATGAAAAAGAATGGAGAAGAAGCAGTAGTACATCTGGCCCTGGGTGAAGCTTATAAAGCTAATGACCAGCTGGACCTGGCAATGAAATCGGCACGAAAGGCCCTCGACCTGGAGCCAGATCCCTTTATAAAAAGTAACGCGGAAAATCTCGTCAAGGAATTAGAATCGATGCTTTAAATAAAGCAGCGTTGATGAGCTATAAACCAAATAAAGCGCACGTCCTCAAGACCTGCCTTCCGGAATTATAGCTTTCCATGGCCGTGCACAGGTACTCAACGATATCGAGGATCGCAATTAAAATTCTTTCAACAGGTTATATGAAATTATGGTTAAAATATTAATCAAACTCATTCTCTCATATGTTCTGATCCTTAACAGCTATCAGGAGGTGAAGGCCCAACCCATTGTGGGTCATGTAGAAGTACAAGGCCAGAAGTTACTTTACAGGGTCACACTACCCGATGGGTATGATCAGACGAAGGCATACCCTGTTTTATTTGCTCCGGGATTTGAAAAAACCACAGATGGAAATTCCATTTACCTGGGAAATTCTCCTTCCAAACATGGATGGATTATTGTAGAGAGTATCGTGCACATGAAAAGTGAAATATTTACGCAGGCGATCATAAATCAAATTCGGAACAATTACAGGACAGAAAACGTCTATTTATCGGGATTTTCTGCCAATAGTGTTGATATTTTTCGACGTGCGGCAAAGTTCGTGGAACTCATAGATGGGGTCATAGCCATGCCAGGTTATGCCAATCAGATCGACAGCAGAGTCATCGCCCGTAATCCTGATATTACGATTTTACTAATCGTTGGAGAGGAAGACAACTATTGGAAAAATAGATCTGTAAAGGCATATCAGAGATTACAAGCATTAGGAGCAATTGTATCACTTGACATAATTCCAAAACAAGGACACATAATGGAAGATTTTGCAGGTGATCCTTTCTTTAATTTATTAGCTGAAAGGCTGGACATAATTGTTGACTGATATTATCAGCCGTTCTTATGGCTTATATAAAATGATCCAGGTTTTTATCCGGCAGCAATTACTCCTTTGAATGATAATTTACCTTCTTTAAAGATAAGTTCAACCCCTTCCATATATTCATCTTCGGAAAAGTAAACACTAGGGTATTCAAAAGCTTCCTCAGAGGTCATCAGATCAGAATGTGCCATTGGGTCCGTGATGTAGATTGTGATAATGTTCTTGTCAATCAGTATTGCAGTTCTGGTCTTGTATACTCCATTGTCTTTGGTCAAAGTGAATTGTGCCATTCCTTTAAACCAATTAATTTCTTCAACTGATATTGCCTGAAAAGCTGATTTTAGAATTTTGAATGATGAACTCGAAGAATTGATCTCAGGTATTACTGCATTGACTTTTGCAGTATCATTACTCAGGATAGCAGACTGTAGACCCATTAATTCCTTAATCAGAACCTGGCGTTCCTGTTTGATTTTGGCTTCTACTTTTTTGAAAAGTTTAATGTTTTCATTTTCATTAAAGTTTAAATCTGAATTTGAGAATGGTTCATCTTCAACAGCTTTCTGCCATGGAAATTTTGAGAAATAGTCATTCAATCGTTCATTTTTGAATATGTAATTGTGGCGAGCGAAAATCTCGTTTCTTAATAACTCTATTTCAAACAGCTCATTATCCAGGATGTCTGTTTCCTTATAGGTGTTTGAGTTACAATCTGAACAGTCTTCCAGCCTCTGACCCAGGACCGTTCCTGTACTCAATGTCAATAAAAAGATTATCAATTTATTCTTCATGATTTTTAACGTCTAACATCATATGTAAGCTGAATGATTAAATATCTATAAAAAGAATTTATAGTGCCAGTCTTAGCAAATAGCTTAGTTATCTTATGGATGATAGTGTTTGATACAGGCTGTTAAGTCAATGAACTTATTCCAATTCAAAGCTTACGGTCAATTGTGGATTATTGATGTTGTTATTTCCATTATTCAAGTTTCCATCCAAAAGATTATCAAGGTTATTCCCTGCTACATCTTCCAGTCTACTATCAACAACAATTTGGTAAATTCCTTTCTTCCATATTTTATCAGGAATAAATTGTATCTGCTTTTCTTGCTGCAAACTTTCCCAACGTCCGGCAATACGATTTCCTCCTTCATCTTCAAGTTGAAGCATTGATTGGACCAGGGCATGATCCATGATTCTGTCAAAACAGATACTTAATGCATTAATGCTACTTAGTTGTGGTTTACATATTACCCAATCACTTACTTCTATTTGCTTACGATAGGCTTCAATAACCACAAATTCCTTCTTTATCTCTTCTTGCAACTTTTGTCCGTAAACATCTTGCCAGTTTTCTGATATGGTTAGCGAATACTTATTTCCTTCCAGCAAGGCAGGGCCCAGTTCCCTGTTGGTAGAAACGCCTCTTTTGATCCGTCCAGGATCAAATAGCAGTGTAAGCCGCTTACCATCAGCGCTCCATAGCTCTTGTTTGAATTCCATAAAGGCTTCATGGTCAACATTCCCCTGGGCATCCACCAGGTGTATATGTTGAAGGGCCTGATCCCTCTTCATGGGCGTATTGAAATAGATATAAAATCGTAGTATGTTTTCCGGCAATACATCAGAGGATGGGTAGATACCGACTAATTCAGCTTTATCATAGGTGTCCTTTTCTCCGACTTGAAAAGATTGATACCTATAACTGCTATCAGATTCTTTTGTCCTCGCTACATAGGTTAGTCCCTTTTCAAATGGGAAATAGGGGATAAAAACCAGGTAATCGTTCTCAACAGTGTATCGACCTTGTATGGCGTTTGAAGGGTATGCATCTCTTTCATTTTTAACAAAAACAGATAAGTATTCATAACCGAATTTCTCCATATTCTCATTTGGAATAGCAGAAATATTCAACTGAACTTTCCCATTGATTTCATCTGGCAAAATCAGTACAAAATTGGTTTGTGATAATATTTCCGAATTAGAAAGCATCATAAAAACCAAGATTAGATAATAGCAAATTTTCAATGCAAATTAGTTTTTAGGAATATCCCGATCACCAATGATGTTGTGCATTTTGAATGGAAACATGGTGGCGACTGTTTCTAAGTCTAAACTGCCTGTTTCAGCATCTCTGTTTAAGGTGATAAACTGCCCTTCGTTCAATAAGTCAATACGAAGAGAAGCACCTGAAAACATGATGGTTTTACCGATGGGTCCATAAGGCATCAATGGATTTAAGTCCAATTTCGCACCCCTTTCAAAATCTTTATCTGTCACGACCTTTGCGTTCTGAAGGCCATTGATGGGGATCACCAACGGACTTCTGCTGTTGTTGGTGACAAATAACATCTCCTGTCCATTGGCCTGAAAAGGTACCATGTCAATGGGTTGCCCATTGCCCATGTCACCGATCGTTCTGGCTTTGACCTTTGTACTGTCCTTTATTTCATTCAAGGGGATCAGCACTAGTGGGCTGCAGGTATAAGCAGCGATCATTTGGTCTTTGCCATCTATGTTTTTGACTGCCATGGCGCGAATGGGTGCGCGAGATTCATATTGATCATGCACGATATGGAACATCTCAATATTACTTACGCTTTCAGCGCCATTAAAAGGATACGGCATTCTCCGCAATACAGAACAGAATTCTTCATTGTTGATTCCTGCCACAAACAGTTCTCCCCGGTAATATTCCATCGCCACGATCGAAAGCATGCGTAACGGACGTTTTGACTTGGCAATTTCTTTGATGGTAGGTGATGAACCTGTACCACGCAAAGCAACTCGTTTATTATGATCTGGCAAGTTTTGCAGTGTTTGAGCCGTTATTTCCAGGGAAGTAAGATCTACATTATGCAGTTGATTTTCTGCATCCACCTTCACCAAAGCAGGTAAAGCATCCGCACCATGTCCGCGCGTGACAGACAGATATAACTCACCGCTTTTAGGATGTACAGCTAAATCATTTATCTGTACATTCCTTTGGTTTGTTCCTAAAACTGCGGCAATCTGCGTATCTATGTCGTAGACATTAACCTCAAACTTGTCCTTCGTTCTGCTCTCTGTTGTAAAGTCAAATGCAAATACAGCTCCTGAGATATTATCACCAACAAACAGTACGCCTTCATCACTAAATGCTAATACACCAAGAGATTTTATTTGATTTACAATTGTCATTATTCACCTTTTTGCATTGGAAACTTATAGCTTGGGAAATCAAATTCAGCAGCATCAATATTGTGCAATTTAAAGGGAGCCATTGTCATGAGCGTTTCCAAATCCAGACTTCCAGTTGGTGCATCTCTGGTCAGGGAGACAAACTGATTTTCATTTAGTAAATCAATTTGAAGAGAAGATCCTACAAACATGACGTCTTTACCCATTGGACCGTAAGGCATCACAGGATGTATATCCAGTTTACCGCCTCTTTCAAAGTCTTTATCAGTCACCACTTTAGCGTTGTTCAATCCTTGTAATGGGATAACTTTTGGCGATCTACCTTTATTTGTAACAAATAGCATTTCTTCTCCCATCAGATTAAAGGCAACCATATCGAGCGGTTGTCCATTGCCCATATCGCCCAACGTTCTGGCTTTCACCTTCGCTCCGTCTTTCAATTCGGTTAGGGGAATCAATACCAATGGACTGCACGTATAAGCTGCTACGATTTGATCTATACCATCGATATTTTTGATCTGCATGGAGCGAATAGGCGCACGGCTTTCATACTGGTCATGCACAATGTGAAACATTTCAATGTTGCTAATGCTCTCTTTTCCGGTAAAAGGAAAAGGCATTCTGCGTAGTACTGAGCTGAACTCTTCATTGCTCACACCAGAAACAAACAATTCTCCATTGAAATATTCCATATCCATGATTGTGTAAAGACGCTGAGATCGTTGCGCTTTAGCAATATCCTTTGCCGTAGGAGGGGACGTCATAGCGCCTCTAGGTCTAAATTTCGAGCTGATATCGGGCACCTTACTCAGCATTTGGGAAGTAATCTTTGCACTGCTCAGATCTACCGTATTCAATGCATTCTCAGCATTAATTTTTATCAAAGCAGGCATTGCTTCCACGCCATGTCCTCTAGTGACTGAAAGATAAGCTTCGCCACTTACCGGGTGCACCGCCAGATCATTGATTTGAATATTCTGTGGAGCCGTACCTAGTATGGAGGCAATTTGTGCGTCGATATGATTTACATTGATTTCAAACTTTTCTTGTGTCCGACTTTCGGAGGTTAAATCAATGGCATGTATCGCTCCTGCAAGATTATCTCCAACAAACAATACGCCTTCATTGCTGAATTCCAGAGCTCCTAAGGATTTTACAGATTGTTGTGCTTTAACCGATAATACGGTAACGACTAAGATTAAAGAAAAAATGGTTGTTTCTAATTTTTTCATTTGTATTAGGTTTAAAATCTAATGTTTTGCTAGATACTGTTTATGTTACAATTAGTTACTAATATAGGTTACATTTAGTTACTTCAACCAATGAACCTTACATTTGCATCAAAAACTGGTTACCACCTGGTAACTAATACCAACTGATTCTCGATATGGATATGACCAAATGCCCTTTGACGGCCGCTCTTAAATTGGTAGGTGGGAAATGGAAGCCAATCATCATCCTAAACCTGCGAAAGTCTCCTAAGCGGTTTGGGCAGCTGGATTATCTAATCCCCAAAGTCTCGAGAAAGGTACTCGCTTCTCAACTGTCGGAACTTGAGCGAGACAATCTGGTAACGAGGATATCTTATGCTGAAATCCCACCCAGAGTAGAATATGAACTGACCGATAAAGCAAGGGAGCTCGTGCCGATATTTCGCGCCTTGGGAGACTGGGGTAGATTCCTGATTGATGATGCAAAAGTTGAATAAATGTTCACCCGTAGCAGGATTTATAGTTCATGGCTCCATTCCTCAACGTTAAAGCGAATATCTATAATTAGTTCCTACCGCGTTATGAACTGTGGTAAAATCCAAACTCAAGAACACATTTCTACTTCATATTCATGATTGTAGTTTAATCCGGATTTCACCATTCCAAAGACCTGTCGGATCAGCTTATTAGCCACTGCCATAAGGGCTACTTTACCCGGTTTACCATTTGCTGTGAGACGATCATATAAGTTCTTACACTGAGTATTATATCGAAATGCATTGAGTGTACACATGTACAGGATGGCCCTGGTGTAGCTGGAACCGATTCTTGAAATCCCCCTGTATCCTCTGATTGTTTTTCCAGACTCGTTTATCGAAGGACATATCCCAACAAAAGCTGAGAACTGTTTGGGAGAATTGAAATTTCGAAACATTCCCGAAACAATGATCAGTTCCAGAGCAGCCTTAGTACTGATCCCTGGGATGGTCTGAAGTTGTTTGAATAATTGTTCACAATGTTCATTCGCCAACTGTTCCATTTGCCGCTCAACCTTAATGATCTGGGCATTGATTTCTGTTATGATCTTGGTACAGGATTTGATGGTTTCACTGTCCGGATCCGGCAGGTGTTGCAATGCATGAAGTTGATTACTGAATACTGTCCTGGTTTTAAATAATTGCTTCAATAATGTCCTTTTCTGTTGCAGTTGATGGATAAATACAGGTGCAGGCCTGAACAGCTCTGGTCTCATTTTATCTCCATATTCGGCAATTAGCACAGCATCAACTTTATCCGTTTTAGCTCTTTTCAATTTGGTCTGAGCAAACCTTTTTATCTGGAGTGGATTGATGACTGAAACCTTGAATCTCTTTTCATGTAAAGCCATGGCTAATCGTACACTGTAGACACCAGTGGCCTCCATGATGCACCAGGCGTTTGAAGGCAGTTTTTTGATGAATTTCGTAATTCCTTTCGGAGTATTGGAAAAGGAAGTGATTAGGGGATCCTTAGACCTATGAGCTGAGACAAAATCGTCTTTAGCCACATCGATCCCGATGAAAGTGTGGTTCATATTGGTTAAATTTAGATTGAACAGAGATCGAAGAATTCAGCTTCTTTTGAATCTCACATCCTGAATGCAGGTTTAAGCCTAAGTGGCCCGACCTAATAGAACTGTACAGATTACAGAAGCAGGGAAAGGGGACCAGCATAACACTCGGTATCGCAACCCCTTGTTAAGTATCGGTCTTATTCCTTTCCCTCTTTTTATCTTCAATTCAAAAGATAGCTTTTAATTCAGTTTTTCTTCTGAATCAAACATAGGATGTTAAGTAGAATGCTCATCGTCTAGGCGGGTAGGCCTTGCAAAATACCGAGGGTGCGATGGGTTGTGTGTTGGGAGTGATTATTTTGCCTAGATTTTTTGTTTACTTTTTTATCAATGAAAAAAGTAAAAGCCCAGCGGCTTGAGCGATAGAGCGAACACACATGAATGACAGCTGACCTGTGAGCTATTCTGATTCTGCAACAAGCGTCAAAGAGATTCTCACGTCATCAACATCCGCTGGTTAGCGGATTACTGATTCCTCAGAATGACGCTTGAGGTTTGCTTGTGCTGTGAGCCAAACAAAGCGTTGGCCTGCAAGTGTATCACAGGCAAAATCCTAATCGCTGAGAATGGCGTATTTGAAAACCAACTGAATAATTACCCGAATAACGAAATCTTGAATGACAGGCTTTGCCTGGGATTCTCTTGTATTTGAGCTGGTGATCAGGCCAGAGCCTGAAAGAGCGTTGGGAAAACTATTAATAGCCGTTTGGTCAGGGCAAAGGTGTGCGATGGGATCGTGCGCTGGCCGAGCGGCTATTTAATATAACGTCTAATTATATAACAACCTTGCTAGAAGCACTGCACCAAAAAAATCATCAATCAGAAACGTGCACGTCATAGTCCAGCTTTGCTGGTTAACATAATACTGAATTATATTTAACAAGCAGCGGTGGGTTGTGGGTGAATTTGCTGGGGCTGGCTTTCAGAATAAAACTTGATCAAAGCAAGACCGGAATTTGCTTTAACATAAAATCATTGCCGATATACAACTGCCTAGGCTCAGACCAACGCTGAGTTATATATCTGATTTTATATTAACCATGCGCTGTTTGATGATTGATACAGCTGTGCGCCTGGATGCAAATTCCTGGTGTTTGTTATATAATTTATATTATGTTAAATAAGATATTTAAAGATATACCCTGCTGCTTGCAGGACGAATAAAAAATCCTGATCGTTGCCAACCAGGATTTCTTCTCCTGTAGACTCCTTTAACAAATCAGTTTGTTGCGTAGTAGAATCTTTCGTGTACGATCTTGCCGTCTTTCCATCGCTGTACGCCAGTCTGTTCCATATTCAACCTGTTCCCATCTTTGAAGCTCACGTCCATTGTAGTCTCGTGCATCACTACCCCCGTTGCTTCGTCTGAAGTGATCGCCTTTACTTCCATCCCGTGTACTTCCTGGACGTTGTTCAGAAACTGCTCTTCGTACTCACGGCAAGCTACTTTACCCTCACGGGTTCCCATCGGTTCGGTCATTACCACGTCATCAGCATAGTACTTTTCAAAAGCTTCCATCAATTGGCCCTGGCCGATCATGTTGTAAATGTCTTGTGTCTTTTCTTTTAAAGTCATTGTATTGTATGTTATGATATTATATGTAGGTACATATATATAACCGGGCATGATCGTTTTAAGTTTCATTATGTTTAAAAAATATTTAAATACTAATGGAGAACCTTCTACAGTATTCTGAAAGACTTACAATCATGGATTTGAATTCTTTGTTTTCCTTACCCTTCTGGATTTTCCGCTTATTAAATACCTAGCCTTCATAATATTATGTTAAACTGATTTTTCCAGGATCTACCATGTTTGTGCAAAAGCTTGATTAATGAGTAAATTCATCTATCACTATTAATTCACATCAATACTGATCCTGCGTAAACCTAACCTTCCTGTCATGAAGCTCAACAAGATCACCGTTATCTCCTTTGGCATACTGATCATAGCAGTCATTATCCTATCGATCAAGCTCTCCAGTCCTTTCGGTGATCTGTTCTGGGCCGGTGTCTACTTGTTTATCATCGGGCTGATCGGATCCTTGTATGAGATCAGTCTGCTGCTGTGGAAATGGAATGCCTTTGGAAAACTTATCTCACTATTCACTTTCTTTCTGACTGCTTTAGTGCTGATAATTAGCTTGTTAATAACCACTATTGACTACCGGACACTGACACCCTTTCAGACTGCCAGAACACTGCCATCAGATGAGTGGAATGACGACATTGATGAATTGCATAACAACCTTAAACGCCATCCCGGATATCATGCTAAGGCTGCTACAGTAGATTCCCTTATACGTAATTTTAAAAATGTCACTACGGAATCTGATAAGGACGACAAACTATTGATGATCATTCAACTGCTGGGTACATTCAACGATGGCCATACCCTGGTGATACCGTTTCAGATCTTTAATAAAACCCGTTGTTTGCCGATCTATGGTTACTATTTTGAAGATGGTTTCTATATCCTTAAGTCTGCCAGTGAATATGAGGAACTCATCGGTAAAAAGATTCAAATAATCGGTAACACCCCTATAGATGAAGTATTTGAAGCAGTCATAAGCGCATATGGAGCCGAAAATGAATGGAATGCACGATATCGATTTCCGATTTATATGGTCAATATAAACCTTCTTTCGTCTCTGGGAATCACAGATCCCGAAGGTCCAACCACGATCACCTACCAGGACAACGATCAATTAAAAACTATTGAAGTCTATTCGGAGCCATTTTTCAATTGGTTCTACTGGGGCACGAAACCAACTAACGATCGGTCCCCTACTCTTGTCGCAATGAGAAAAGCGAAATACAGGTTGCATTATGGGGAAATACTGGAACTGGAGCTGAACCAGATCACAGATGGTTATGAAGAAAAGACGATCGAGAAGCTTGCCGTAGAGCTTGAAATTGCGCTCACCAACGAATTCCCTATGGCACTGGTCATTGACTTAAGAAACGCCAATGGCGGTGATAACACTCTATATCAGCCATTGATCAATGCAATTGTCAATTACCCCGCAATCAATACTAAGGACAGACTATTTGTATTAACCAGCCGGGCAACGTTCTCTGCTGCAATCAATTTACTTGATGACATGAAGAATTCTACCAACAGCACGGTTATTGGGGAACCACCTGGTGCCGGCGCTTCCCATTTTGGAGATGGTGAGTTTTTTATGCTTCCCAATTCCGGGATTTACGGCATGATTTCGACTAAACAATGGAAATCTAAGAATCCAAATGATACATCCAATGTGATCACTCCTGATATTCCGGTAAAATTCACTTATCAGGATCACGCTTCTTCTATAGACCCCTGGATGGCAGCTGTGGATTCTATTGTACATTAATTTGTTGGTTCAGGTAGACACCGCAGAATAGCTCAATGCGATTATCAGCTAGAATCACCTCCAGGATTTTGTAATTCAGTCAAATACAATACTTCTTTGCGGTACGCATATACTCACTATGACAAACAACAGCCATATACCATCCCTCAGGATGATCAATATACTTGTGTTTTTTTCACTTTCCTTGATCATCTGTACTGCCAATGCTCAAAACTGGTACCAGGAAGATTTCTTCCCTGGCACACCCCGATCCGGGACTTCTTCCTTCGTGATTGAGAATATGGCATTCATCGGACTGGGAGAAGATCAGGACACGGTCAATAATGATTTCTGGTCCTTTAACGACGAAAGCCGAAGCTGGCAGCAAATCACTGACTTTCCTGCAGCTGCACGACGAGATGCCATAGCATTCTCTATTGGAGACATTGGTTATGTGGGTCTTGGTGAGAATGATGGTACCTACTTCCAGGATTTCTATTCATATGATCCTACCACCGATGATTGGGATACCCTATCCAACTTTGGAGGCAGCGCACGTACTAAAGCCGTGGTGTTTGTAATTGGGGGATTTGCATACGTGGGTACTGGCCTGGACGATTCCGGAGAAACCAAAGACTTTTGGAAATATGACCCTTCAGATGACTCCTGGAGTCCTGTGTCTGACCTCGATGCAGATCAAAGGAAAAGTGCAACCGGATTCTCCATTGCGGATAAAGGATATGTGGTAGCGGGTGTCTATATCGATGGAGGCACCTTTCAACTGAGTGATATCCAGGAATACGACCCTGTCACGGATCAGTGGACCGAAAAAATCTTTGCTGATGGGCTAAACCTGGCGTTTATTGATGCTACCGCTTTCGTTAAAGACAATCTGGCATACATCCTCTACGGAAATCAGGATCACGTAGTGACCTATGACCCTGTTACCAACGAGATTGTAAACCTCGGAGACGTTTTATTTTTGGGTGACAACAGATCGGCGCCTGTTGGTATCTCGATCGGAAGCAACAGTTATTTTGGCCTTGGTCTGGCCTCCCCTGACATTTTCACTCCTGTCTATAAGAGTGATTGGTGGAGATTTGGCCTTATAGATCCCCCTGAGGCTCCTTCATCTCTTTCGTTGGAAAACTCTACCGGCTCAGAAGTAGAGATCTCATGGGATGACAATTCCTTCACTGAAACTAGTTTTACCATTGAAAGAGCCATCTTGGACATGGCATTTGAGGAGATTGGAGAAGCTGGGATCAATCAAACTTCCTTTGTCGATACCAATGTGGTTCCAGGTGTCGTCTACTCCTATCGGGTAGCAGCCATCAACGAAGGCGGACAGTCCCCCTACTCCAATATTTTAGAGATCCAGGTTCCTAATTCGGCTCCAACCGGCATATCTCTGGCGGGTAATTCGATCTCTGAAGTAGCTCCTGCGGGGACAGTTGTAGGTCGTTTGGTATTAATTGATCCGGATAAGAATGACCAAGGTACTTTTCAATTGACTTCTGGTAATGGAGATACTGACAACGCATCTTTTGTGTTAGAAAATGATCTTCTCACTTCAACTGCTACTTTTGAATTTATTGAAAATCAAACACTTAGTATCCGTGTTCGTGGAACGGATCTTTCCGGTGAATCATTTGATCAGGCCCTTTCCATTGAAGTACGTCCGGCATTTGGAAAATCCCGAATATTCGTCCCTACCTACAGGCCATCAATTGAGTCGTTGGATCTGGTAACCGGCGAATTGGACACTTTACTTCAGGGACATCGGTTAATAGACTACCTGCTGTCACCTACTGACCAGGCCATTTATTGGCTTGACATGGGTATAAGGGCTCTTCGAAAGGAATCGTACGATCTCAATGAATCTAAAACCATAGTGGAAAACCTGGATGAAGGTACTCAGTGGATCTATCTGGACGAAGCTGAAGATCAGTTTTACTTTGTTGGAGGACGAAAGATCTATACAAGTGCAAGGGATGGATCCAATTTGGAAGAGATCTATGACCACGACTTTAATCAAACTGGAGGATTCACCATTAATTACCCTGCTTTTGATCGTATTAACAAACAGTTCTTCTGGGTCATTGGAGATTCACTGTTTCAGGTTAATCCTTTTACAGGCTTTATTAATTCTGCCCCGGCCCCGGGTGGACGGTGGTTTGATGTAACGGTTGACGAAAAAGACGATAAAGTGTTCTGGTACAGTGATACAAGCCTCCATGCACATAACATTTCGGATATTGATCAATCCGAAGTTGTAGTTCAGGGCTTTGACCGGATCCGTGACTTTACACTGGACTCGATCTCCAATAAGATCTACATTGTGGGTGACACGGCTGGTATCTATTCCGTGGATATCTATAAAATGAACTACGATGGATCTGAATTTGAAAAGATCTTTGAAGGAGTATTGGACCTGGACGAACCTGAAATTGATTTAATCAATCAGCGGATCTATGTGGTGTCGAGGTCACTGGATCGAATCGTCAGTTTTAACCTTCAGGGGGACGATCCTGATACACTGTTTGCTGCGAACTTTTCCTCTGCCGAATTCAAATTAGACCCTGAAAACGACATCATTGTGATCAATTATGATAATGCCGGGATAAATGGGAATAGAGAATTGAGCATTGCTACAATTGATGATACCACTACCCTTGTGGATGTGTTACCCGTTGAGTTAGATGATCCGATTGGTCTTTTTGTAGATGAAGAGCACGGAAAGATCTATTATCCGGAAAAAAATCGTGGTACAATGCATAGCATGAACCTTGACGGAACGGGTGACAAGATCTTATTTGATGGCTTGACAAGTCCAGGTCATCCTACGTATGATCCGAATAATGCCAAGATATACTGGGTCATGGAAGCGGGACGTGGATGTAACAACGGTAACGGTGCAAGTATCTGGCGGTCCAATCTCGACGGGAGTGATTGTGAAGTGATCGTTCCTTGTCAGGATCAGAAGGGTTATCATGCCGCCTATGCCCTGGATGCAGAGGGTCAAAGTATTTATTGGTACAATGACGTGGAATTCACAGTAGTTAAACACGACATTGCAAGTAATGAGCAAGCGGTATTACTGGACAGCTTAGAACTTGAGGTCTTTGCGGATCGTGTTCTTTACCGTGATGGTAATCTATGGATCCAGACCTGGTTTGATGATCTATATGAAATTGATCTTTCAACAGACTCTGTAACAAAAATTTCGGAGTCTGCTGACGCTATGTTCCCTGACTTCAGGTTTGGAAGGCTTTACTTCAAAGACAATCAGAGAACCGATCTGAGGTATTTCGACCTGAATGATAGGAACGTCAAAAGCCATCCTTCGGAATTTGGGGATGATTTCACTCGATATGGAGGAGTGTACTCACTTGAAAATGAGTCCCCTACCTCAATTTCGCTATCCAATAATTCTATTATTCAGAACCGACCTGATGGCCAATTGATTGGGATACTGGAGACGGAAGATCCAAATGAAGGTGATACCCATACTTATGAGTTTCTGAATGAAGAAGCTTATGAGTATTTCACCATTGAAGGAAATGAGCTTCTTTCGGGGACCACATTTGTTTTTTCACAACAGCCTTCTTACGATATCATGGTGTCCAGTATGGATCCTGTAGGTGGAAAAATAACACAGTCGTTTACCATTTTTGTGGATCAGGAACCAGGCTTGCAAAACCCCACAGACATCCTTCTTACTAACAATGAGATCCAATCCTATGCATTGGATGGTGAGCTCGTTGGAATACTGTCTTCGGTTGATCCGGATACTACTGAACAAACGTTTACCTATGATATTGAGCCCAATGATTATTTCAGACTTGGTAATGTTGATAATTTATTCGTTATGGGAGATCTCAACGTGCAGGACACCATCATTGAAGTTACAATTACAACAACCGATCAAACGGATCTTTCCTTTACGAAGTCACTTGATATAGTGGTTCTGGAAAACAACCCTCCCACTAATATCACTTTGAGCAACAATCAATTAAAAGGACAGGCATCATCGGGTACAGTGGTTGGAGAATTTTCTACAGATGATCCTGATTTGACCCAAACTCATCAATACACAATTCCGGAAAATGATTTCTTTGAAGTAGAGGAGAATCGATTACTTAATATTCGAGATGACCTGGAAGATACGGTCATCACCATTATGGTCACAACTGCAGACCCGGGAGGGCTAATATTCACTAAAGAATTTGAGGTGATCATCAGTGAAGTACTTGGGTTAGCCAATGAAAAAAATTGGATTTACCCCAACCCTACATCAGGTTTAAGCACTATCAAAAATGTAATTCCAGGAAAAGAATTGAAGATATATGACCTGAATGGTGTTG
Organism: Cyclobacteriaceae bacterium; assembly: GCA_965242805.1. Lineage (GTDB taxonomy): Bacteria > Bacteroidota > Bacteroidia > Cytophagales > Cyclobacteriaceae > JANQEU01. The sequence goes on from CBDETD010000002.1 coordinate 450,530, forward strand.
TACACTTATTCGTCATTCCTTCGTCTAACGAGTTGCAAATTGATTTGAGACAATTGGATCCCGGAATCTACCTCGTTCTCCAAGATGGATGGTCGAGGCCAAGACGTCTCCTTTTAAGATAGATTGGATTGCAATGCCAATATCTGTAAAATAGTTTATAGGGAATTGGTATCTTGTGATTTCTGGATTGAATGAGCTTAAATAAGTATGGATCCTCATGACAAGCACACAGGCAGTCCCAAAGGTCCTGATAATAATCTTGACCTGAAACAATATAACGTCCTCTATGTCGATGATGAGCCGAACAACCTGCTACTCTTCAAGGCGTCCTTCCAGCGGGAGTTCAATATAATTACCGCAGAGTCCGGTCAAGACGGTCTTCAAATCCTATCCAAGAAACCCATCCATCTAATTGTCACCGATCAGAAAATGCCGAAGATGACTGGTATGCAGTTTCTGAAAAAGGTCAAAAAGAAATGGCCCTATTTGAAATTCATACTACTGACCGGATTCTTTGAACACGATGTCATCACCGAAGCCATCAATGAAGTTGGTATTTATTGCTACCTCAATAAACCCATGGACCTGGAACAAATGAAAACCCTGATGACCAAGGGTCTGGAATCCTACCAGCTTGAAATGGACAAAAATTATGTGGATCAGCAATTACGGGACTACAAGCTACGATATGAGCAATTCCTGTCCAGTGCCATTGACGGGATTGTTATCATAGATGATGAACTAACGATTATGACGATAAATCCGGCTATCACTCGCATGTTTGGTTACAAGGAAGAACAACTTGTCGGTCACCCTGCCTCTACTCTGTTACCAGGCGTTTTTGATCACGAAATTGGTAATGATTATCTGAACATTTCGGCGAAAAACGGGCAAAACGAGTATATTCCAGTGGAAGTTGCTATCTCCACCATGGAGCTAAATAGTAAAAAGGTCTACTGTGCAATCATCAGGGATATACATCGTCGACCGAAAACTTGACACATCGATCAGGTATCCTATCCATACTTTCCCGTCCGTTTAAATAGAATATTGATCCAACTACTGATCTATTTCGTAATGAGGATTGTGAACTAACCTCTTATTCTCTGTATGAAAGCCTTCCTCCTGCTGCTTGCAGTTATCGTATTATCCGGATGTTCTTCCCCTACCAGTACTGATCAACTCAATCCACCCGAAATCTGGGGAGATCTTGAATCGGGTCCTTATGTGGTAGGATTTAAAACACATTTCCTATTTGACAAGACCAAACCACCTGTCCCGTACGTCAACTGGCAAGACGACATTTTTCCAACTAATGAAACCATTGGTCGTCAAATGCAACTTAACCTTTGGTATCCTGCAGCAAAAGTCTCCGGAAAGCGTGTTTCTTTTGGTGACTACGTAGATCTCATATCACAGCAAACAGATTTTTCTATATTAGATACCGGCAAGGTCAGTTTCGCTAATGATCAGTTTATCCTGAAAACCAATCTCCTGGGTGGTAACGGTGAATTCACCCTTGAAAAGCTTGAAAAACTACGCGCACTACCGACATATGCCTATGATGAAGCCATTCCTGCTGAAGGTCAATTTCCTCTTATCCTCTTCCCAAATGGTAGTTCTCCCGCGTCCCAAAGCCTGATGTGTGAGTTTCTGGCCAGTTATGGCTTTGTAGTGGCTGGATTCGCTCCTAAAGGCCAATTCGGCTCCCTCAACGAAGCCTCAACCAAAGGGATTGAGATGGCCGTAAGTGACATTGAATTTGCGGTTCAACAGCTGTCCAACATCCCATCCGTAGATATCAATAACCTCGCTTTGATCGGTAACGCTATCAACTCCTCTCATATTACGGCCTATCAGACGAGAAATCCGAAGGTGAAATGCCTGGTAAGCCTTGAAGGTGGTTTATTGAGTGCGTTTGAGCAGCGTCTCCTTGATAAAACTGTATTCTATGAGCCTGGAGCAGTAAATGTCCCCATTTTGGCCATATACGCTCCCCACCCCTCTATTTACCCCTCCTACATCTCTCATTTGAAATACTCGGATCGGTATTTCTTCCATTTCCCCCAAATGTCGGAGTTTCATTTCCTGAATTATGGCCTGCTTGAACAGTTTGTCCCTGACATCATCGGAAAACCTAAAGGTAATGTGCAGGAAGGCTATGAGTCAGGAGCTGAAATCATCCTGAATTTCATGCAAACCTTCCTGCTCAACAGTCAGGACAAGCGTGATTTCTATGTTCAGTATGAAGACAGTTACCCCGAAGGTGTGGACACTCTATTTCAATTCAATTCAGTACCACAACCACCTGATATATTGTCTGTTAAGAATAGTTATCGAAAGTTGGGTTTCTCGTACATCGACAGCATTTACAACGCTCATAAACCAGTGGACACTCAACCCTTTTCATTGTCCTTTTACACAGACATAAAGGACTGGTTGGCCTGGAAAAAGGATGAAGAATATGTGAACCGTAAGAAGTTATATGCCTTAGCCTATGATAGTTATCCTAACTCTGTGGAGGTAAACTTTTACCTGGGTTATTTCGCGCTGATGACCAAAGACACTGATCTCACAAAGAAACATTACGCTATCGCTCAACAGCTGATAGATCGTGGTACTGATCCTGAACTCACCATGGGTCGTAAACAACAAATTGAACGGTACATGGAGGAAGATCTGAAGACCCTGGAATAAAAAAACTCCTTATTCATCTTTTCTTTTCGTTGTTTGATAAATTGCATCAAGCAGGCTCCCCTCCTCTTTTGTGTCATTACCGAGTTCCCAGAACATGACACCTCCCAACCCTTCATCAATAGCGTATTGGATTTTTAATCGGACAGATACGGTGTCATCGTAGGAAACAAGGATACTATCCAGGGCATTGTAAAGAAATGAGGCCTTTGCTTTTTCGTCCCAATGTCTAACGAAGTTTCCGTCTGACTCAAACTCCCTCCGGATATTGGCATAGGCCGTCCATCCCCTGTAGATCCCACCACTCAATTGATAGAGACCTTTGTTCTCTGGGGGCACACCTTTCCACGCTCGTCCGTAAAATGCTGCGCCGATTACGATTTGCTCAGGCTTTGTACCTCGATCTATCAGAAAATTAACAATCTTCTCGACGGATCTCGGGCCTGGATCTTTATTGGATCCAGACTGATAACTACTATCGAGCTTCAAACCAAATGGTGTTCCTTCTACAGATTTCAGTCCGGCATCCCCCAGAGGTGTATGATGCGCGGTATATATGGAATAGCCTCCTACCTGATCGTAGGTCATCACATTCATATAATCTGCATACTTCATCACTTCCTCCGTCTCAATATGATCATAGTATCGTTTCCACCCGGCGGAAGCAAACGTCAGGGTCTGAGGTTTGTCAATGGTATTGAGTTGCTCTCTTAGTCCTTTCATCAGCAATGTAAAGTTCTCCCGGTCCTCCGGACGGGCCATTGTACCTGCTCCGGAAATGGAAGGATATTCCCAATCGATGTCTATTCCATCCAGCTCATACCTTTTGACAAACTCAATGGCACTTTCAATAAAGCCACTCCTGCTTTGCTCCGTCAATGCCATGTCTGAAAAACCATCAGCTCCCCACCCACCACATGCAATCATGACCTTCAGCTCTGGATTCCTTTCCTTCTGATCCACTAATTGTTGCAGTTTCAGGCCCTGCACCTCAGGATCTCTGAATGCCATTTCTCCATCAATCACATGTGTGAAGGAAAATATGATGTGAGTAAGTTTTTCAACCGGTATGCTTTCCGGTTGATAATTCTTTTCCGGAACGTAGTAGGCCATGACAACTGGACCATCCGGTTTTGTCTCCTGGTATTCCTTTGGTTCGCAGGAAGCTATGAAGATCAAACACACAAATCCGATTACTACCTGGAATGGGGAGAAATTCTTTACCATAGGCTAAAGGTGCAAAAAAATGATAATACAACTGTGAGCAATTCGTTATTTGCTTTCCCTACTCATCCCTCAGCATTCTTACCGGATCCATCACCGTCACTCTCCACGTGTGGTATCCACTGATGACCAGCATGATAAACATAAGCATGATATAGGATTGGGCAAACCTCAGGAGGTTGAGTTCTGCCTGATACGCATAGTGGTCCATCCACGCATGGACCAACCATATTGTTGGCACGATACTTAATATCATGGCAATCGCACCATATACGAAGTACTTCCTTTCCAAAAGCCAGAAGATCTGGCTTATTCCTGCCCCGAAGATCTTTCGTACAGAGATCTCCCTGGTCCGTCTTGAACTTGTGTATTGTGACATTCCAAACAGACCTAGACAGGCCAATCCTACAACAACCAATGAAAGTATCTTCAATAAGTCCTTGAGTTCCACATCCTGGCTGTGGCTCGCTTCAAATTGCTGCTCAAGGAATCTGATATCCAGTGCTTCATTGGGTGAATGTTCTTTCCAGGTATCAGTAATGTATTCAATTACATCCGAAGTGTTCTTTGTATCAAAATTTACGGTAATGACATTTGCATTGGGTGAAAGCATGAAATAACTCGGTTGCAATGCATCGTGTAGCGAGCGATAATTAAAATCTTTCACTACCCCTATCACACGTTGTGTCTTAATGACACGCCCTCCACGAAACGAAACCTTTACCCTTTTTCCTATCGGATCTTTCCATCCAAAAGCCTTTACTGCAGATTCATTTAATATAAGTCCGGCTGTATCCTGCGCAAAATCCTTTTGAAACTCCCGTCCCTGCACAACCGGAACGCCAAGTGTCTCAAAATATCGATAGCCAATGAATCCCCTACTCATGGTGATGCCACTCTCCTCTCCTTCCGGTACGAGTTCATAATTCACACCTGCCGGCCATCTCAAGGGCAACTGACCGGAATTGGTGACATTGTGGATACCTGAGTGCTTCATGAGCTCATCCATAAATACCGGATGACGGGAGGTCTGCTCATCGTATTGATTTCGTTCCATGTACAGTAATTGATCTTTTTGGAATCCCAGATCTTTTCTGAACAAAAGTTCGATCTGATCCTGGAAAAAGAATGAAGAAGTGATCAGAAAGAACGAAACCATGATCTGGATCATTACCAATCCCTGCAATAAACCGAATGATCGTCCGGTACCCAGTATCTTACCGCGAATGGCATCCACGGCCTTGTATTTAAGTTGCAATAGAACTACATAAATACTTGAGAGGAAAGTGATTGCCAGGATCACAACAATCGTCCTTAGAATGACATCCATAGTCATCAAAAGATCACTTTCAACTGTGATGCCACTCATATCAACAAATTTCAATACATAGAACGCACTGAAATATGCGATCAAAAGGCATAGGATCAGGGTTAGGAAGTTTTCGAAAAACAATTGGCTGGCTACCATTAATCCACTCGCTCCCTGCACTTTACGAATGGCTACCTCCTTCCCTTTCACAGCGCCCCTGGCAATGGTTATGTTGATGAAATTGATCGTGGTCAATATCAGGATAATGATCCCCACAACCATCACAATATTTACAAACTGAGGTTTACCATTTTGAGATAATTCCCAATCCGTCAGGCTTTTAAGATGAATGTCTTTCACTGGCATTAAACCATACGATTCATTTCCGGACAACTCACTGTATTTGGCCAGCTGATCCTCCAAAGTCATCAGGTCGGAATCGGGTCTAACCTTCACATAGTTGAAAATGAAATCAGCATATGACCAATCCGTTTTCAGACGCTCTTTATCCCAAAAATCAGACTGGAACAGCGAAGAAACAGGAAGCAAGTAATCCGCCTGAAAATGTGTGTTTAAGGGAATATCTTCCATAATACCCGTAACAACATATCGCTGATTATCCAGGTGCACTGTCTTTCCCATGGCGTCTCCATCAAATATTTTCTGAGAAAGGGATTGGGAAACCACCACATTGTTGGGGCTCTCAAATACATGATCACTATTTCCGATCAACAGCTTAATACCAAATACTTTGAAAAAAGAGGTATTGGCATAATGTAATGATAGTTCTCCCCATGGCTTGCTTTCAGGATATCTGAAGTTCTTGCGATCCCAACGACCGTTGATGATCTGGACTACATCTGAAACTGCTGAGACATCATTCAGGAGGTATTGTCTAAAGAGATAACTGGTACCGTTTGAGGACCCCCCAAATCTATTGTCTCTTTCCGTTTTTACGATTCGGTATATGTCCTCTGCCTCCGGATGATAGTTATCATAACTGTGTTCTTGAATGACAAAGACCATAATGAGTAATACGGATAAAATTCCAAGGGTTAATCCTCCGAAAGTAACAGCATATTCACCTGGTTTCAATTTGACTGAACGGATATATACTTTCAGGAAATTGCGAAGAAGTCCCGGTGTGATCATATTCAATAGTCGCTTAAGGGAATGTATCCTTATGAGATTGATGACATCAAACCACAATTTCAGATGAGCAATAAATGCGCTAGTGTTTTTGGATCTCCAATTAAAGTTCTCCTGGATGTCCCCAAGTAGCTCATCGTGGTCTTCCCTGGGACAGGTCCATCTGACAATTAATTCAATGAAGTGGTGAATTTTTCTATGGCTCATGGTCTATATGCTGGTATGGTCTCCCACATCTGATTTCTTGATTGCTGGATCTCCAGGGCCACATTGTATCCCATTTGGGTTGCCTGATACATCCTTTTTGGTTTTCCACCTCTTTCAGGGGTCGCCTCACCCATCCTGCTTTTCAACATTCCTTTTTTTTCAAGCCTTTTAAGGACCACTACCACAGCGGGTAGAGATATTGATCTTTTGAAACTAGTCTCATAGATCCTGACAATCTCCGCTCCATTCGTTTCCCCTTCTTTGAGGATCACCAACAGGATCATTTCCTCCAATAGGCCCAGATTGAAACTCATAGTTTATTAAGTTAATATTTGTTAACTACGAATTAAGTTAATATATGTTTACATTAAAAATCCAGACCCCATACTTTCTCTTTTTAGTAAAAGTATTTCTTCGATTATTTATATTTCATTTTAATAGTTTACATTTGATATTCTTTCACAACCCAACTATAACTACATTATGAAACCATTCTCTTTCCTCCTTGCCCTAATAATTGGCACTTGTCTATATGCTCAATATCCGAATCCTGTCAGTGGTTCTTTCAAGATCACTGTTTCCGATGGTGTCTGTTCATTCAATGGGCTTAGTATTGGCGATAAACTTGCTGACATTGAAAAGAAAATAGGTAAAAGTGGATTGATCACGGATGTTCCGGGAAATGCTGGTATGAAAACCATCTTCTATCCTAATCATGGCCTGGCATTCTCACTCGAAGGAGAATTCATAAGAGAGATCTCATTGTTCCCAAATGAAGGAACGCAGATGGGTGATATTTCACGTTTTAAGATCTTTTCAAGAAATAAAAGTGAATGGAGATTTGATCAATTACCTCTCATAGAAGCCAATCCTCAGGATATCATGCAGTTGATGGGTACTGACCTGAGTACCAAGGTCGGTGCAGGATTTACAGCTGCCATCAGCAACAATGTAATGGGTTACAAGGTCATCAATTCCGGTGGTGCACAGGATATCATCTTTTATTTCAATAATAAAGACGTCATGGAAGAGATCACCAATCGATTGAGCAAATGAGGTCCGTTTGATCAACACGCGGTAGCTTCTTAATTAATCTCCATCCTGACATTTATCCTTGTCCAGGATCAATTCCTTATTTTATTTCGCGGTAACGATTTAACACCATTACCCTATGAAATCAATTACACTACTCCTACTATCTATTGTCTATTGTACCAGCGTCTTATTCGCTCAGGAAGCATTGACCCCTGTTGATGTTGCCAGCATCAAATCAGTTTCACAGGTAAAGATCTCATCCGATGGTAAGTACATTGCCTACACGGTTAGTAATCCAGCCGATCCATTTAAGGAAAATGTAGCAGCGAGAACGCCTCTGTACGTTTTTGATGTGTCCTCCAACACTTCGACTCCGTTTTATACTCAATCGTCGGCAGGTGCATTGAGCTTCCGTCCCGGATCAAATTCCATAACTTTTCTTAGCCAGGGTCCGAATGACAAAGTCAAATCGCTCTATGAGATAAGCTTATCCGGTGGTGAAGCCGTAAAGCTGTTTGAACACGCCACAGCCATTAGCAAGTATGAATGGTCAGTGGATGGTAAACTACTTATCACCGCCAAGGAGAAAGTGGATGAAAAAACTTCAGTCCTACCTTACCAACCAGAAATCTACGAGGAAGATCTTCCATTTACGAGAGCGTATATCATCGATCTGGAAAAAGGAAAAGCCACCCAGGTTAATATTGATGGCCATATTGACGAGATCCGATGGAGTCCTGATGGATCCCGAATAGCAGTTTCCGCGGCCCCTACTCCTCTCATTGACGATTTCTACATGCGACAATCTATCTACATTGTGAATTCAACAACCTCCGAAGTCATTGGACAGGTCAATCACTCTGGTAAGCTTGGGGAATTCGAATGGAGTTCCAACGGTTCGAAACTAGCGTTCAGGGCCGGTGCTAATCTTAACGATCCAATTGATGGTCGTATTTTGATCGTTGATGCTGACGGTGGAAACCCTAAAAACCTCGCCCCTGAATTTTCTGGTAAGTTTGAGAAGTTCTCGTGGAAAGATGGTAACACCCTCTATTATTTGTCCAGCGAAGGCGTTTACTCGGCCTTTGGTACGCTCAACATTAGTAATGGAGCTTTAACTCCCTCTATAACAAGTGGCTCATTCCCGATACTGAAGGATTATTCTATTGCTGATGATGGGTCCTTAGCGTTTATAGGTGAGTCCCCCAACTATCCTAAGGAGCTTTTCTTTATGGGAAAGAAGGACAGATCCCCGAAACGAATTACTGATTCCAATCCATGGTTAGCGGACAAAGTCCTCGGTAAGCAGGAAGTTGTGAAGTATAAAGCCCGTGACGGTATGGAGATCGAGGGACTATTGATCCGTCCTGTTGGGGAACGACAAGGACAGAAATATCCGTTGATCACGGTTATTCATGGTGGTCCTGAAGCTCACTACGATAATGGTTGGTTAACATCTTATTCTTCTGCAGGCCATCTAGGAGCTGGAAATGGATATGCAGTCTTCTACCCTAACTATCGCGGTAGTACAGGTCGTGGACTTGAATTTACGATGAGCAGTCAGGCTGACCTCGCTGGAAAGGAATTTGACGATGTCGTGGATGGAGTGGATTACCTTATCGAGAGTGGCCTGGTAGACGGTTCGAAAGTTGGAGCTACTGGTGGTTCTTATGGCGGTTATGCCACGGCATGGATGGCAACCAAGTATAGTGATCGTTTTGCAGCAGGTGTGATGTTCGTTGGTATTAGCAATAACCTCTCAAAATGGGGAACATCCGATATACCGGAAGAACTTTACCAGGTACATGCCAGAAAAAGAGTGTGGGAAGATTACGATTTCTTCATGGACCGCAGTCCGGTAAAATATGTCGACAATGCCAAGACTCCCCTATTGATCATGCATGGCAAAAACGACACAAGGGTATATCCCGGCCAATCCATGGAGCTATATCGTCATATTAAGACCAGAACTGACACGCCGGTCCGATTGGTTTTTTATCCTGGAGAAGGTCATGGTAACCGCAAAGCTACAGCTCGTTTCGACTATAATCTGCGTATGATGCGATGGTTTGACAACTACCTGAAAGGCTCGGATAACCAGCTGGATACAACGATCGATTTACCGGAAAAGAGTGAGAAATAAGGAGTTAAAACTCCAGGTTTAGACAAATAATAACCATCTATAATCTACTGTTATTCAGTTACTTATAGATGGTTATTTTTCTTTGAGATATAATTAAAGTATTGCTTTAATTGATCTTTTACTTATAGGCGATCAGTTGAAGCGTATCGGACTGGTTGTTACCTGAAACGTTCGCCCCCCTGATAGTGTGATATCCAAAGTGAACACATGAACTTCAGAGATCCCAGGTAGAACATTCAACTCCACGGAAGTAAAACCTCTAAGAGCCGATAAAGCTGATTGTCCAAAGCCCGTCACATCAACATAGAGATCGTTTATTGACGTTTCCCCTAATCTATAACTAGAAGTGAAGAGATCTCTAAGGTCAGTTCCAGCAGGATAATTGTCATTAAAGTCACGGTTACTGGTGATCCTCAATTCCCTAATAACCTCGTCTGTGTGAGGCCCTATACAACTCAATGCCATGGCTGTTGGAAACAACAATGACCTGAAGTTCATCTCATCTGTTGGAGCCATAGCTGTCCCACTTTTACTTACCTCGAAGACAATGGCAATAGCAAGATTTGTTAAATCAATGGTGTCATTGTTGGCAATTGGTTCACCGTTGATTTGTAGCGTTTCAATACTCCCCAGATCATACCCGGTATCAGGGCACGGACCACCATCGTCGGTTTCATCACAACTAAAAGGCAATGGTACAATCGCAATTATTACCAGTGCATATTTGATTATTCCTTTCACATCAATTGAATTTAGAGTTTAAAGTCTAAACAACCACAAAACACGTGCCACCTACCGCTTCTTTAAGTAATCAAGGGACGCGATCATCTTGATCACATTTCTTTTGATTGCCGGTGACAAAGTCGACAGATATTCCTCATCTGTCAAATAACTGATCTCACTTACCAATTCCGGATATCTTTTCACAACTTCAACCAGTTTCTTAAACGCATTATATCTTACAGAAGAAGATTTACCGGCATGTTTCCAGATCTCGATGCAGGTTTCAAAAAGAATTCCCTCCTGCTCGTCACTAAGTTCAAACCTGTCAATAAGGTGCAACAATTCTCGTTGATGTCCGTCTGGTCTATCAATTAGGATCGAGACCATTTGATCCAAATGATCGATCATACGAGCATCATTTGGTTCTATGAGCTCTTTCAGTACCCATGCAGCTCGCCAGGCCTGGGGTTGATCCGAACTTATAGCAATTTGGATCGCTTTTTCTACGGCAACCGGATCTTCCCTGAATTGGGCCACCAATCGCTTTTTATCAAAAACTGATCTCAAAAGTTGACGTAGTACCTCTTCCGACATTTTAATGGAATATGATATGGACCAGGACAAGAGAAATAGCCAGGACGATACCCTGGATGGTTACATCTCTGGGGGGTCTCTCCCATCTTTCTTTTGACAACCACCCTCCCTTTAAGGAAAAAAGTATTACTCCTGTAAGGGGCAAAATAATCACCCAGAATGCACGAACGAAGTAGTTCATTTCCGGCATAAAGTACTTGATCAGAATATTTAGGGGGACAGTACAAAGAAATGCTATTAAGGTAGCTTTTCGGTTTGGCACCATCATCAGTACGATGGTGCATATCAATACTACTATTCCGCAGTTGATGTAATATCGGAGTTCATTCAAAGTGTGTGTAAAGGCACTTTCCGGATTATCAAACTTGAGGTACAAAAGGATCATACCCATCAGGATCCCGGAAAAAAGAGTAAACAAAATTGCCCTTCGTCCCTGACTGACCATTTGTTCATCTGTAGCTTCGGACTTGATCCAACCTTTGTAAATATCCACAGACCACAAGGTTGCAATACTGTTGAAGGTACTATCTACAGTACTCATCAGGCTTGCAAAAAGCGCACAAAGGACCAAACCCTGAACTCCAATGGGCAAATAATTTTGTACCAGGTATGGAAACACCTGGTCCGGCTCCTGTAAACTATTATTTTCTCCCAATATGCCAACCAGTGCAATTCCAGGGATGACGATGATCACTGCCATAAGATATTTCAATATACCTCCTACGATCAGTCCCTTTTGAGCTTCACCAAGGTTTTGAGCTGCAAGTGAACGCTGGATGATGGTTTGATTAGCGCACCAGTAATTGATATTGAGGAAGAACAGGCCTAAAATATGGGTCCAGGGAAGTGTTGGGTGATCCGCTGGTAGATGCAGATGCATCAGCTCCGGAGTATCATACAGTTTTCCCCACCCACCCAATTCACGAACTACCACCCATGTAATGATCATCCCACCCCCTAAAAGGATCACAAACTGGATAACATCGGTCTTTACAACCGCATTCAATCCGCCGAGATACGTGTAAACGGCGGAAAAAACCCCTAATCCAACCAGTAGTATTGCTATACGTATGAGTCGGTCCGAATGGAGCACACTGAGATAATCTGTAAAAACCAATTCAGCGGCATAGGCTCCCCAAAATAGTGCTGCTCCGAGTGTGATCGTAGAAAACAAACCAATATTTGCCAGACTGTACAATCGGGCGATCACCTTTCCTGCTCGTTTCTCAATGAATTGGGTTATAGTCACAACCCTCTCCTTAAGATAAAGGGGTACAAATAGGAATGCGGCAAGTAAAATACCTTGAATTGCATTGATCTCCAGGCTGGCTTGGGCCAGACCATACAAGTATGCTGATCCCATCATTCCCAGAAACTGGTAACCCTGGATATTCGTAGCAATAGTGGAGAATGCAATTGAAGGCCATTTCAAAGACCTGTTCCCAAGAAAATACGCATCAACAGAAACAGATTGTTTAATCCTACCTCGAATCGCAACAAGGAAGATGAGAACAAAGTAGATTACGACTATCCCAAAATCAAGCATCAGATACGTTTGGCCGTCCCCAGTGGTGTTGAGGGTTCATTTTCAGGGACTCTACCCTGCACATGAGGCATGGAGAAGGTATTTAATCCAGGAAGTACCAGGTCACCAAACTGTTTGCATGCTTCCAGATGTGGATACCCTGAAAATATAAAGGACCTGATCCCCATGCTTTGATACCGATTGATCTTCTCAATGACCTGCTCAGGACTACCAACTAAAGCCGCACCACACCCCGAACGGGCTTTACCTATTTCTGTCCACAACATGGGTTCAGCATAACCATTTGGATCAGAGGCTTTTCTTAGATCTTCCTGAAGTGATACACCGTAAGATCTGGAGTCCTGTGCTCTATTCCGGATCTCTTCACCCAGTTGCAGATCCAATTTGGACATTAATTCATTGGCTGCATCTCTTGCTTCGGATTCTGTTTCCCTGACAATCACATGTACTCGTAACCCAAAGTCTACGGTTCGCCCAAACCTATCGGCTAATTCACTCATTTTTCTCATGTGACCAAGGAGGTTTTCCTCTACATCAGGCCACATGAGGTAGACATCACAATGTTTTGCACAAAGGGCAACACCATCCGGAGAATAGCCTCCAAAATACAGTAATGGACCTCCTCCCTGTTGATACGGTTTGACAGGATTGGTTGAAAGTTTTAGATTGTAATATTCTCCTGAAAAGTCGATTTCGTCCTGATTCCAGGCTTGCTTCAATATTTCAATGACCTCTGCCGACCTAAGGTACCTGTATTTACTATCAAGGTTCATTCCGGGAAGGTCAGAGCTAATTATATTCAATGTCAATCGCCCTTTTAACATGTGATCGAGCGTGGCAATTGTCCTTGCCAGCATGGGGGGATGTATTTCACTACATCTTATGGCTGGCAAAAAGTTTATCCTATTTGTAAGCGGGGCATTGGCTGCGACAAAGGTCAATGTATCCTGTCCAACCTGGTAAGAAGAAGGACAAAGGATATTCCGGAATCCGAATTCATCAGCTGTTTTTACAATTGCAGAAGTATTCTCCCAGGTACTTTTATAATGATCATCTCTAGCTCCTAAATATCGATCGTCTCCATCACAAATAGGCGCAAACCAGGAAACTTCAGCTCCCTGCACATCCATTGAACGAATTCTGATCCCCGATATAGTCATCCGTCAAAGGAACAGAATTTCATCAAAAACTAAAATCCGTCCTTTGAAGGTTTAAAGAGTATGTGTATAAAAGATCCCCAAAGGTGATAGGATCATTGTCCGATCTCTGCCAATTCCCTGTGTCTAACACATTTTTGCTATACATCAGCGAATCATCCCCCACAACCATTATTAATTCCAACTCATCAATAATGTCCTTAAATATCTCCGGATCTTCGATCGATTCCCTGGGCAGATCCAACTCATTGCTCATAAAATTCAGCGAATAAATTATTTTCAGCTGGTCTGGAGCTATCAAAATGTTCTCGGCGGTATCTCCTACTGATAGATAAGAGGTTCTATACGTGAGGATCAGATCTTGACTTGTGTTATTGTAAACATCAAAACTATGTGTGATCTCGATGGGACTTAAAACCTCATCCAAAGGAAAGTCACATTTCACTGCAAGTAAAGTGACCGCCAGAAGAATAATCCATCTAGACCTCATACATCAAATTTTTATGGATACAAATAAAGATAAATTTCGTGTAATGGTGTGATTATCTCTATATTGGAAATCTATGCTTGAGCGCAAGATCATCTTCTCAATTCTGGTGTGCATCGTGTTTCTGATTGGAGTAAATTTTTGCTCAGATAATACTCGATTATTTTCGGACCTATCAGAAGGATCTGCCAATGAGATTAGAAACGGTGAAAGGATCAATAAAAGATCAGATGGTACGATCCAGTCAAAGATTCCCTACATAGACGGGCAGAAACATGGCGACGCATATATGTATTACAAAGATGGTAAAACCATTCAGCTGAAAATGATATATAGATATGGGGATCGACATGGCACTTCCTTGAAGTACTATGAGTCAGGAGAGCTTTACGCTGAAACGCCTTACGAAAACGATCTTATTCACGGAGACCGAAAAACCTATTTCATAAATGGACGACAAAAAGCGGTAGCTCCTTATGGCTTTGGATTGCCTGGTGTTGGTCTCGCGGAATTCTTTAGAAATGGGGAACAGAAGGTCCTGCCCATCATTATCGTTAATCGAAACGGTACCAATTTGATCCTTGAAACCTCCTCCCCTTGCAAGGAAACTCAATTTTATATTGGAGACCTTATCAAAGATTCGTATTTCCCAAAAAATGGTGAGGGATTGCACCCAGTCTTCAGGAGCGATTTTGAGTTTAAAATTGATCTGAATGTGTACACACCCAGCTATTTGGCAATGCAGGATATTATATGTTTTTGCAAAACCTCACAGGGAAATCCACTCGTCTTGAAGAAGAGGGTGAAGCTTTGAGTAAAAAGCTTTTTTACGGTCGAGGACAGCTCAAAAAAACTGTCACATCGAACGAAGTGAGATGACTATACATAGGATTACGTGAATTCCGCCTGATGGATTCACTTAACAGTTGTAAATAGCTCTCTCCAAAGTCAAGAAGACAGTTTTTTTGAGTTGTGGTATACAAATCTTGCACGGTTTTTGATTGTTTTATAATTAGATAGTTGTTTCTATTTTAAGCTTCTAATTCTAATCAGTGCTATGAAAAAATTACTCTTCATATCACTGCTCCTGACCTCCCAAATGCTAACTGGTCAATACTTTGGCCAGAACAAACCGCAATACGAACGAATTGACTTCGATGTATATCAGACTACGCATTTCGACATCTATAACTACATGGAAAATCCAGCGTTTCTACAACTGATTGCTGAAAATGCGGAACAATGGTACATCCTGCACCAATCAATCCTAAAAGACACATTTGACCTCAGGAATCCGATCATACTCTACAATAATCACCCTGACTTTCAACAAACCCGAACAATAAGTAGCAGAATTGGCGAAGGAACTGGCGGTGTAACAGAAAGTCTGAAAAATCGTGTGGTCTTCCCCTTCCTATTTTCCAATCAGCAAACCGGACATGTCCTTGGACATGAGCTTGTTCATGCTTTTCAATATCATTTGATCAAAAAGTTTAATCGAGAAGAAGCTGAGCGAAAAAAGAAAGCAAAAGATGAGTGGCTCAAAGGGCAAAAGGAAAAGCAGGAAATAAAGAAAGGGGAAAGAAAAACGAAAAAGGAAGAAAGAAAGAGGAAAAAGTCTGCTTCCGACTCCATCGGAAGTAAGAATGTCCCCCGTAGGTTAGTGCCACCGGACACAGCAGTTCACCTGATCTCTTTCCAGAATCTACCACTTTGGATGGTCGAAGGAATGGCGGAATATCTGTCTATCGGCCGTAAGGATCCACATACGGCCATGTGGATCCGTGACGCCATTCAGCAAGACGACATTCCATCACTGAAACAGATGAGTGATTACTCCAAATACTTCCCCTATCGATGGGGGCAGACTTTTTGGGCCTTCATCGTTGGGAATTTTGGAGAGGATGTCATGCTCAAATTATTCATTGAGACCGGCCAATTTGGTCTGGACAAAGCATTGATGAAAAACTTTGGGATGAAGGAAAAGGAATTTTCCGTTGTATGGATCAAGCATTTGAAGGATTACTATGGTACTGCATACAAAGAATACCATTTAGACACGATTGGCCACGAGTGGATTGTAGGTAAAGGTAAAGGTGGGCGGGTCAACGTAGGTCCCTCAATTAGCCCAAATGGACAATACCTCGTTTATGCTAGCGAAAAGGACATTTTTTCCATAGATCTGTATCTGGCAGATGCGAAATCAGGTGAAGTCCTTCGAAAGCTCACGTCGGTCAATAGATCTCTATTTGTTGACGCTGTTGGTAGTATTGAAACATCTGTCACCTGGTCCCCTGACAATTCGCACATCGCGTTCCTCGCAATTTCAGGAGGTAGAAACCAATTGGTGATCCTTGATATCTATTCACCAAGAAAAGTAGAACAATACATTTTAAAAGACGTGCCAGCATTCACTACGCCATCGTGGTCACCTAATGGAGAGGAGATCCTTGTAACAGGTCTTGTAGATGGTCAAATTGACCTTTATTCGTTCAACATACAAACTAAAGAAACAAGCCCTGTTACAAATGATCCATATAGTGAAATACTACCTTCATGGACTCCTGATGGCAAGATCCTCTACAGTTCGGATCGGTCATCATTTGAAGCTGGGAAAACATTAGGAAACCTTAATTATCACATTGAGTTGCTTGATCCCAAGACAGGTATTTGGGAGGCAATCACCACTTATGAAGCTGGAGATCAAATGAACGCTGTCTCCGATGGAAACGGCATCTGGTTCATATCGGATCATGACGGATTCAAAAATTTGCATTATTATGATTTTGAAACTGAAACGGTCACTCAGAGGACCAAAATCTGGACCGGGATCTCCGGGATCACCCATTATGCTCCTGCATTAACCATATCTCGTGGTGGTGATTTGATTTACACATTGTATTCGGACAACGAATACGAGTTGTACCGCACAACGACTGAATACTTACGATCACGGACATTCAAAGAAGATTCGGTAGTTTCCACCCGATTTCATGTTCTGCCTTCAGATACTGCAGATATCATAACCATGAAGATCAACAACCTAGAGACTATTGTTCCGGACTCTACAGAAAGCTTTGATAGCAGGGAATACTCTCCGGATTTTAAAATTGATTACATAGGGGGATCCACAGGCATTGGTATCGCAAATGGTCCTCTTGGAAATACAGCGGGAATGGTCGGAGGTGTGAACCTCTTTATGAGTGACATTCTAGGCTACAATTCTATGTTCTTTGGTGCAGCACTCAATGGTCAGTTGGCAGATTTCAACATACAGACTGCATATATCAATCAGCAAGGTAGACTGCCCTGGGGAGTCAGTTATTCCCACTTCACCTATGTGACAGGCCTTATCAGGTATCTTGGGGAAGAACCAATACAAATCGGCGACGTCACCGCAATCAGTTACCATTATGCATTGGATCAATACAGGACCTCCCTGGATCAAATCAATGCGGCCATTTACTACCCGATCAATTTGTATAATCGATTCGAACTGTCAGGTTCCCTTGCCTACTATTACTATTCCTTCAAAAGGTATCATGTCTATTACCTGGGTACGATGACTTACAAAAGCAAGGAAGAAAAATTACCTTCTCCGGATGGGTTCTTTGTTCAAAATGTGAGTCTTGCGTACGTTCATGATCATTCTCGCTTTGGAATGACAGCTCCGAGTGTTGGCTCCAGGTATAGAATTGAAGTTGGAAAATATTTTGGTGAGTTCCACTTTCACAATGTTTTGGTGGACTATCGAAAGTATGTCTTCATTAAACCCTTCACCCTTGCCATGAGAGTCATGCACTACGGCAGGTATGGAAATAGTGACATGCTCTACCCGCTCTATCTGGGTAATCCTGGTTACATACGAGGATATTCTTTCGGAAGACTTGTTGATGACTTTCAGGTTAATCCAAACTTTTCCATAGATGCACTGATCGGAACCAAAGTTGCCTTGGCCAGCGTTGAGATCAGGTTCCCATTAACTGGTCCTGAAAGACTGGCATGGATCCCCAGTAAATTCTGGTTCTCGGATATAGCGATTTTCTTCGATGCCGGAATGGCCTGGAATGATTGGGACAATTTTCAATTGACCGGACCCGAGAACAACCAAATCACACAACAAGATAGACCACCTTTATTAATCGGTAGTATTGGGGTTTCATATAGGATAAATGTTGGAGGAGCATTTGTTATCGAACCGTATTATGCCGTACCTACTATTCGGGAATTCAAAAGAGGTCTGGGGGTGAATATTATTCCTGGATGGTAAAGCAGTCTTTCGAACCAAAAAAGGCTGTCTTTTCGAACCAATAAGCTGTCTTCTCGAATCAAGAAAGGGTCTTCTCGACTTTGGAGGGAACTATACACAATGGTGGGCGACTCTCTCGAGTGTAACTGCAATCAAACTCTTGTATAGTTACCTCTCTACGCCTGCCTTCCGCAGGCAGGGTCGAGAAGACAACCTTTTTTTGAGAAGACTCTCAATTAGTTCTGGAGTAAACGAACTGGTCCAATGGTTGACCTAAAAATACCACCGTTCGTCAACTCTAACTCCATGATGAAATTGTGGATCCTTGTTTCATCAGCATCAAGGTCCAGATAGAATACATTGAATCCTATCCTACCCAGTTCCGGATCAGTGAATACTACCAGGGGAATGTTTTCCGATGCCGTGTTCGTCTCGTTGAAAGTTGGATCCAATTCAGCTGCAAGGTCAGTTCCAGCAGGAAAGCTACTGTTAACTGCATTGTCGCTTACAAGTGATATCCTTACTATTTCGTCAATTGCTACAGGTTCCGGACAAGGAGAAGTAGCTTGAGCTGATGAAAAAAGGGATCCTTTAGATTGATTACCAATGTCTGATACTTGTGTGATTTGCACTGCGAATTTCACTTCAAAAGCTACCCTCGTCAATTCAATAGTATCTTCTGTATCTTCAAAGATCCCGAAAGAATCCTCAATGGTCACTTCATCCAGTCCGGTGACTATGTAATCATTGTCGTCACATCCACCTCCATTGTTACAGCTTAAAGGAATAGGCAAAACAAAAACGATGATCAAGGCAAATGTTAGTAGCGATTTCATGATTCTGGCTTTAGATCTCAACTGTTTATGGTATCAATTTATTGTGCTAAAATTTAATTTCCAGTCCCCAATAAAAAGCTCCCTCACAAGGGAGAGAGCCTTCAGATTGGAATAGCCGTCAAATTACTCATAATTTACCTTACATCTCCCGAGATGTAGATGTCATACGATCCGTCTTGATTGTAATCATTCAACTCGGCAAATAGAATACCCTGAAATCCTTCATAAGAGCCCTCGCCCGTCTCGACTATCAATTTAAGTGACATCTCATTCTCACCCAATCGAGAGATCCCTGATCCTGAATAAGTACCCTTTAATTTATCTCCTGACATATCTGAGAAAACAAATCTTCCGTCCTTTATCCGATATTTTGATTTTCCTTCAAAATGATCCTCCAGATGGGACAATGAAAGCACAAAGTCGTTGAGCAAGTTGGAAATTCCAGTGCCCTGCATTTCAATCCTTATCTGTAGTGGATCATCAGCAAATAACGATGTGTGACCTTTAATTAGCTCGGCATAACCTTCAAAAGCAGGTTCCTGAGGTATAGCGGTTACTATTTCCGTTTTCCCCGGATCTTCACATGCGAAAACCAATGATGCCATAATAATTAGTCCCGCGAGATTTTTGATCAATTTCATAATTAAGTATTTAATAGATGATTTAGTTTAAAGTGTTGATTTTCAACACACTACTTAATGACCAAACTTCTTTTTGGTAACCCTCCGACAACTTTCCGTTCCTACATAAAGAAAAAACCATCCGCCGCTGGCGGATGGTCTCCGTATCAAGCAAAGTATGAAGAGGTGTTACACGGATAACAATTGATGATTGTTTTGGATATTCTTAAAGTCTTTTTGCAATTTGTCTAATGTCTTATCCCATTTACCGATTATCCGTGCACACGGGACAATCTATTTATTCATAAATAGGTCCTCGGTCTCCACTTCGGCTACCTCCGACATTGCCATCACCTTCAGTTTGATCAACAACATGGACACCGGAATCACTTCCTTCCTCCAAGTTAATATTAGCGGTATTGAGATCACCACCTGGCTGAGGTGAGTCGTCTTCACTACAGGCAATGAATCCAAAGCTGGCAACAAGCAAAACGGCTAGGGCTTTTGAGATCGTTTTCATAATTGATAATTATTTGTGGTCTTATTTCAATTAAACGTTGATTTGGCCATGGAGTCGGTACCCAATTTTGGGTATTTTGATGGGAGAATTAAGGTAATTGTGACTCTTCAATAACATTTTACCCTGGTCAAAAGCAACTCCTCAGACAGGAAAACCTTCAATAAGGTCCCAGGAACATTGGGACCTATTGAGCGGAATTCTGGTGACACTTTAGCGTTAGTCGCCTTTTCCAACCGGTCTATCGAATCGGAAATTTTTGAATTGGAATATACAGAACATAACTCCCAAGTATTATTAACAGACCGATCCCAATGAAAAAATACATAGGATGCGTCATCAAAGCGCTTGCTGCCTGGTGCTGTTCATAATAGATATCCATTTCATCAAATTCCCTGGTCATTGCGATATACAGGTCCAGTTTAGAATCATATGCTTGTGAAAGCTCAAATATACTTTTCCGAAAATCGACCCAGGGATCGCGTTCAAAGCTTCCAATCTCCAATTCTACATCGCCATACATGCCTAACGCCGCCAAATATGGCTTGGTGTTTGGTTTAAATTGCTCCTCAGATTGAATATAGGCATCCATCAACTTCCTCTTGATCTTTGGATTACCCAATGTAGATGAAAGGATAATCGAGATCATGATAGTGATAAATAGCCTTTTCATGATTTGTCGTTTTCATTTAATGAAGGACTTAAACATTTGTAACCCAGCCGCCATATGAAAACGCATAACCAGGATCTCACCACTTTACATTCTGTCTACTTTACATTACCTTAAAAGTGCGTTTTCGACTGACAGATAGCATTGGGTTACCTGATCACTAAAAGATCATTAAAACCGGAACCTAAATGAATGATAATTTGATCATTGAGGAAATACGGAAGGGTGACAATAAACAGTTAGCAGTAGTTTATCGAACCTATCGATCTGAGTTTATAACCTGGTTAATCAGTAATTACCAATGTACCAGGGAAGAAGCACGGGATATTTATCAGATCACTATTGTTACACTACATGAGAATATTCTCGGTAACAAACTCCAGGCCCTAACCAGCAACCTGAAGACCTACTTGTTTGCCATCGGCAAAAACAAATACCATGAGTTCAGACGCTCAGAGAATAAAATTGATAGAACGGTAAATGCACAAAGTATTGAACTGGAGCAAGTCTCTTCCTGGGAGAAATTGGAGAAAGAAAGAAAACTTCAGGTGATGGAAAAAAGTCTTGAACAACTTGGAGACCCGTGCAAAACCCTTCTGGAATTGTATTATTTCAACGGTCTGTCAATGGAAGAGATTGCAAAGCGTGTCGGTTATAAGAACCGGGATACAGCCAAAAACCTAAAATGTAAATGTATTGTGAGGCTCAGGAAGATTTTCCATGAGCAACTTCAGGATTGACCAAGAGCTAAAAACTTAAAATGATTTGCGATGGATAAAACTTTTACAGACATAGAGCAACTAGAAAGATACCATAAGGGCCAGTGTAATGAAAAAGAAAAGCGAGAGGTCGAGAATCGTTTAGCGGTGGACAAGGATTTTCGAGACCTTTTCGAAGACATTGAATTGTTGGAAGAAAGCCTTGGCTTATCAAAATCCACTGAAGGAATAGATGAAAAAATAGAAAGGCTCCGGCACTTGATCGATGAAGACGAGAATGCACCGGAAGTGACATTTCCTACTCCAGAAAAAGATAATGGAAAAGGCACTTTAGTCATAAGTATTCCGGAACTAATGAATCAGTACCGAGTGGCCATTGCAGCAAGCGTGGCGCTCCTGCTTGCGGCAATAATCGTCTTCAAACCATTTGATCGTAATCTTACATTTTCCGAACTCGCTCTTTCATACTATGAACCCCCGGGAACCCTCGCAAAAACAATGAGTCAATCAGAAGTTCAATGGGCAATAGGAATTGAAGCTTTTAACAAGAGGGACTATCTGGCTGCCATAGAAGCCTGGGAAAAGATCCAGCTTCGCAGTTTCGAGCAAGATTACTTCCTTGCCCACTGTTATTTTAACGTGGATGGAAATTTACCCAAGTCAATCAGTTTGTTTGGTTTCCTGACGGAAGGTACAAGTACCTATAGCTATCCATCTGAATGGTATTTGTCTCTTGCTTTTTTAAGATCAAACGATGTCAGCAGTACAATAGATCAACTGGATAAGATCATTAATGATCCTGATCATCCCTACAAATCCGATGCAATCAAATTGAAGGCTGATATCGCAAAAATGAAATGATCATTCTTTGACCACCTTAAAACGACGATTTCTGAAATAGAAGAAAGCAACGATCGCAACCAGGATCAATCCATATACTTTCCAATCCAATGAAACCGATTTAATATAGGGTGAAGTGTCTCCAATACAAATTAAAGCAGCCCAAAAGTACGGATGCGCCATTACCTGATCTTCCCGAGTGATCCCGGATAAAAAGTTGACTTTCGCATTTCGCAAAGCTTCATCCTTGGACAATCCTGTTTCAAGTCCTTGGTAAAAGTCAATAATAATCTTGTTGTTTGCTTGTTCCCGTACACTCCATAAACTCGTTATTACTGAGGAAGAACCGGCATACACAAAGCCACGAGCAAGACTAATTACTCCTTCTCCTCTATTAATGGGACCAGTACCAGTCTGGCATGCACTTAATACGGTCATATTTGCATTAAGATCAATGGCATACAGGTCGTTAACAAATAATTGGCTACTCTTTTCGTCTCCCAACAAGATGTAGGAAAGGTTTCCATTTTCGTGGTTGGCCTCGGCATGAGTTGCAAGATGAATAATATCATAACCCTTTGCTTCCTTATGTAGAAGGTCGACAGATACATTTTCATCCAGGATCCTCCTCTGACCAAATAGATCTCCAACTTGGTAAACTTCATCTTGATTCCATTCCAGACCCTGAAAATAACTGTCTCCGATCGTGAAGCCACTTTCAAAATGTGGAGATATACCTAAAAATGAATTTCCTTTTGTGGTTTGACTTCTACCAGATTCAAATAGCGTAGTTGCAGAAAATGCGTAGCTGATCTGGTGATCGAAGAGCAGATAATCCTTAAAATCCGGAAAATAAATTCGTTCGGAGGAAGGCATCTTCGTTATCAAAGCATCGAATGATATTGTACCTAGAACATCATCCGGAACTATTGTAATTTTAGTTGGTATATCTATGGCAGATTTGATGGGTTCAATAAGCGTTTGATACATTGCATAGGCGTTCTCCATAAAGGATTGATCCTGGGCCAGTATGTCCTTCGAAAAAGTCCTACCCCATTCTTCCTTGTCAAAGTTGATCCTACTTTTTGTAAACAGGATGGTATCCTGTGTGATTACAAAACAGAATATCGAACTATCGCCCATAAAGTATTCAATAAAGCCCTGATCAGGATCTTGAGAAGATTGAACCTGCTTCGGTGATACCGTAGATCTTCCAAAAATTGATTGATAGTATTCGGGATGGTTGTCCCTTATCTCCTCGACTATTGCATCCCTCTTCCTCCGATAGAGCAATAACGAATCCAGGTAGTTTATGTCGGCATTGCCTTTACCCTTTGTTAGCGCTACTTGTTTCTCGTAGTAATTGACTTTTAAGTTATTCTCCTTCTCTGAAGTGATCAATTTAGGCTCTACCCTACTCTTTGCTTTGGTTCTTCTGACTGCGTCCTGAAGTATTATGGATTTACTTTTCTCAGCGAACTCAAAGGCTACGGATAAAACAGAATCAGTAGGTTGGATCTGGTAAAGTTCCCAGCAAGCCTCTAATGCCTTCTCGTAAATAGGTTTGGCCCGATCTACAAGGTTCACTTTGGATGCATCAGCAATATATTCCGATCGCATTAAGGTAATCACCTGGTCAGCCACTTTGAAGTGTTGGTAGGCGCTTTTCAAATACTCAACCCCCTCTCCCAAATGGTACAGATAGAGTAAGGTCGTCGCCTTGGATTGGAGAGAGATCAATGTTGTAACCTTATCTCTGAGCACTTTGGAATCCAAAATGGGAACACTTGAAACGGATTTTGAATCAAAGTCTGGTATTAGTTCTTCCAGGGCCAAATTGTCCAGATTTAAACTCGATACGTAATTCCCCAACTCAAACTCAACATCTCCAATATTGTCATAATAAAAAGGGAGTTTGCTTTGATCATTGAGTTCCAGGAAAGCCTGCTTACCTTCCTTGAAATAAAAAGAGGAACTATCTAGCAGACCTTTCCTTTTGAAGGCAACACCTAGGTCAAAACAACTTAAACCATAATTACGAATGTCATGACCTTTATAGAATGACAGGGATGAATGTAAAATACTAATTGATGAGTCAAGTTCCCCATCCAATAGATATGTTATTCCAAGATTTCTGTTGGCATTTGCCAGTAGGATTTGGGATCGTCTTGTCTTGAAAGTTCCTAACTCTGCAATGCAGAAGAGTAAGTCACTTCTCGCCTCCGTTGTCAGATTCATAACATAAGCTTTGATGAATGCACCCTCAATTAACGCCCTGATCTTAAAGACCTTCATTGTATTTGAAGGTTCTGCCAATTGATCAACATAATTGACAATATTGCTGTAATATTTCAGTGCGTTTTCATAGTCCCCAATTTCCCGTAGGCTCCTTGCCGTTGCAGTCAAAATTGTAGTTGTAAATCTTCCAAGAGTGTTCACAAGATCATATCGCTCCAGCAACTCCATTGCCTTATTCAATGACTCCAACGCCCGATAGGGTCGATTAAGTATCACATTTCTCGATCCAATGTTGTTATATCCTCTTATGTTGTCTTGGATCAACTTCAGATCTGCCGTATCAAGTAAAAGTTGATCCCTGATCGAAATCGCCCTTTGATAGTAGCTTATTGCTTCTTCATGGCCATTTATTTCTGGTGTAAAACCTACTTTAGAAAATGCCATACCGATATTGTGTGTTATAAAAGCAGTAGATATCGAAATTTCGCCAAATTCACGCTCCGCGATGGATTTTAAAGAATCCAATTGGACTATCTTCTCATCCCATGTTATTGAATTGATTCTGAATAGGGAATCAATTAAACTTCTGGTCCTGTCAAGATGGTCAGTTTCATTAAGCTGAGAAGCGGAATGAAATGGGATAATAAATATCCCAAATAAGGTTAAAGTTCTGAATAACCTCATTTAGATTCATTCTAATTGTTCGGCGTACAGCTGGAAGTAACATCCAGTTTGCCCTCACTAATGATAGGAGCTCCTATATCTATTGCATTCTCCACAATGCATTCGATTATTTGTTGACTAGTAAGACTGGTGCTTGATTTGAGTTCTGCTGCCCTGGCCACTACCAATGGTGTTGCATAAGAAGTTCCATAAAACTCAGGATATGTACCTACAGCCGCCACTCCAACCGTATTAGGACCAAAGTTAGAGTAATTTGCAAGGGCATTCGATGTTGTCTTGTCAATCGCTGCAACAGAGATGACATTGGTCATTGTGACCTGAAATTGTGAAGGATATTGAGGGCAGCAATCATTGTTCAAAGAATCGTTCCCCGCGGCAGCGGCTAATAGGATATCATTCTCAAAAGCTTTGTCCAGAATCAGTTTTAGAGCAATTTCCGAAGGTCCGATTTCTTTATTCTTTGTTTGATACCCCCAGCTTGCATTGATGATACTGGCTTTGTTTTTTATGGCATAATCAATTGCACACAAGCCATTTGAAAACTTCCCTTCTCCGTTTTCATCAAATATCCTTAAATCCATGAATCGGGGTGTAACACCACTGATGTTGTTAGCGATCAGTAGACTAACCTCCGTACCATGAGAATCCAACTTCCTTGCTTCCTGCGAGGGGCCGTAAACAAAATCGAATCCAAAAAAATCATCGACATAGCAATTTCCATCATCATCATTCTCATTGAATAGATCATCCACGTTTAGCAATTCTCCTGCGTTGTGCCACATCAAGTCACTAAGAGCACTATTGTCTGAATCTATTCCACCATCTATTACAGCTATTACAATTTCTGATGATTCATCCGTTGGTTTTGCTTCCAGAACATTAATAGAATCAAAAACGATTTCGTTAGTCAAATCTACATTTACATAAAAATTCAGGAACGCCTGGTTGCCCTCACCTAAATCATCCAGGTCATCCTCCACTGCACCTAGAACTTCGTCAAGGTCAAGTTCTGGCTCTATTTCGAGGGTCCATAATTGATCACTACAAGGGCACCTTTTAAATATCTTGATAGTGTCCGACTGTGGTAGTTTTTCAACCAACTTCTCTTCCGTTAGTGGATCTTTCAACCACACCACGATTTCATTAGGAACATATTGAATTGGATCGATTTCACATTCCGGAGCTGAATCACAAGGGTCTTGAACCCAGAACGGCTCACAAGAAAATATTGATGAACATAAAATAGAAATAAAAGCAATGGAGGTAATCCTATAAGATCTCATAACAGGTCGGTTTTAGCGAGTGAAAAATAGTTTGAGTAACCCTCTTAAGTTACTGAATATCAACACTATTTCAAAGGATAGCTAATTCTAAAACCGTGCTTTAGAATCCTGTCAAGAATATCTTAGACTTTTACAACAATAAGCACTGGGCAATGAGCAGTTGACACTAACTCGCATCGCTATATTAGTTAGTGTTCATTACTAACTGCTAATTATTCATTGAAATTACTCATTGTTCATTGCCATTAGTTTGTTGTATTCCTCTTCCACTTTCATCCAGTTTGTGTTAGGCCAGTGCCACCAGTTCTCCATTCGCTCTTCGTCGGTGGTTCTCGACCACTTATCCAAAGCCTTGCTAAAGGCTTTAAGATCAGCTTCTTCATACATATTCATCAGGTTGCGTAATGACGTGATATGCAGTTCGATAAGGTTTGCTACTTTATTGGGATCTTCACTTCCCCAAACGTCCTCAACCATTCCTTTTACTCTTTCATAGGAAGTTGGAAATTGAGATTGGGCCCATTCGGTATTGGAGGCATATTCCTCATCTTGGGCTAAAACGGGATGAAATGAAAAACATAGAAGAAATCCTAAAATGTAAATGATATTTTTGGTGGATGACATTTTGGTGATTCGTATTTTTTTGCTCTATTAATTTAACCATTATTCTACGCAGTTCAAAACGACAAATTCCCTTCCAAGATTGAACGTGGATACTTCTTGCTCCATTTAACGGTTTTCTTGTTACTGTATGATTCACGTAGTCACACTTCGAGGGCCTCAGTGTGACATTGAAATTTGGAGTGTGATGACGCTTCGATCTTAGTCCCTCTCTACCCTAATTAAGCTGTCCTTTCCAAAAGATGCTGCCTCCTCGTACCAACTGCTGGCAGGGAGATGTGACAGCTTTCCTTATTTGATTCGCCTTTTTGACTAACTTGCAATCAACTAGTGAAACCACACCTAAGGCTATGACATGTATCTGTATTGATGACGACAGTCTCTTTCTAAGAAAGCTGGAAGCTTACATCGCTGAAATCGATTGGCTTGACCTCAAAGGAACCTTTACCAATCCGGTGCAGGCGGCGACCCAGATCATTAAGGAAGAACCAGACCTGCTATTTCTTGACATAGAAATGCCACACCTGGATGGTTATGCGATGATGGACTGGATCATGCCTCGTCTAAAAGATCTCAAAACCATGCCAAAGATCGTGGTTATTTCAGGCAATGAAGCCAAAATGGAGCACGAGAATCCGGACGTTCTCGTTCATATACTCAAGACAAATATCCTGGAGCCTGAGCACATTGCTGATCCTATTAAAGTGGCTCTCGATCAATGATCTATAGCTGATCACTGACTCAATTACGAAATGCCTGCAGGGAGACTGTAAATGTTGTCCCTTCCCCTTCTTTGCTTTCGACACTAATTGTACCTTTATTCAATTGGGTTAGTTCATAAACCAACTGCAACCCTAAACCGATACCTTTTTCTCCGGAAGTTCCATAAGTACTTTTCTTGTCCTTTAATTGGAACAGCGTTTCCATTTTATGTTCAGGAATACCAATCCCTGAATCTTTGATCCGGAGGACAACGGTACCATTATTTCTCTCGCTGATCAAGTTGATCTCCCCTTTTGTCGGGGTAAACTTTATCGCATTTCCTGTAAGATTTCTAATTATCGTTCTCAAACTGTTCTTATCCGCCCAAACATCCAATTGCTGCGCTGAATCCACTTTCAATTCAATACCCTTGGCTTTCGCTGAAGCTTTGAAGGTATTTCCTACAGTTTCAAACAGGTCATTGATATTGACTTTCTCAGGGTTATATGGAAACTCTCCTTTTTGCTGGACTGCCCAATTAAGTAGATTGTCCAGGAGATCAGAAATAGAGGAAGCAGATCCATCGATCTCCTCCGTCATTTCCTCAAGCTTGTCGTAACTCCGCTGATCGAGGTACATTCTAATTATACTACTGATACCCTGAAAGGCACTTATCGGACCTCTTAAATCGTGTGAAATGATTGAAAAGAACTTGTCCTTGGTTTGATTTAAAGTGGCTAATTCCAGATTAGTCCGTTTCCTACGTTGATTATTCTTGTAAAGGACAACCACCAAGACAGCAGATAGGATCAGGATTACGATCAATCCAACACCAATAAGCTGCTGATTGCGCTTCTGTTGAGCTAGGAGGTCCACCTCCAGCTGTTTTTGAGATACTTCAAACTCTGTTCGTAGATCAGCCATTCGTTGAACTGATTCAATATTATTCACACTATCCCGATATCTTATATAATCCTTGAAATAGGACAAGGATTCGCGATTGTTTCCGGTTTCTTCATACAGCTCGGAAAGTTTGAGGTTTGCGTCACTTATCTGCTCCTTTAATCCATATTTTTGGGCAAGTTCCAGGCTCCTTAAAGCGTAATTCAACGCTGTAAGATCATCCCCTTTTTGGAGGTAGATATCAGCCATATATGTGAGATATACCGAGATAGGATAGTAATCCTCAAGATCTTCCAGGATCTGTACAGCCAGATTTATATTCTGTTCGGCCTGATCCTGTTGGTTTGTGTTAGCATATACCAGACCAATATTACCCAGGTTATAAGCTTTACCGACTAAATATTCGACACTTTCAAATAAGTATCCTGATTCCTCAAAGAAGAGCAAAGCAGAATCAAACAATTCCCGATTGAAATATTCGTCTCCAGCATTCAATAGCGCAGTAGCTAATGAAACACTATCATCTCGATCCGTAGAAACTTCTTTCAGAATCTTGATCCCCCGATTATAGTATAACGAGGAATTCTTCGGATTTCCGCTTACTGAATAAACATCAGCAATGGAAATATATAAAGCACCAACACCGACCATATCATCAATCCGAAATGCTGAATTAAGACCATTGAAATATGAGCTCAAGGCATCCTCAAAATCTCCTAACAACCTGCTGGCATTACCTTTTTGTAAATATCCACTCATCATCCATGTATGAGAGGAATCACTGGCAGCTTCTGCTATGAGTAAATCAGCGTATGATTTCTTGATTTCAGGATTAGTTTCATTAAATGCAATTTCCTTTAGAATTGCATATCTTGTTGAATCCCCATAATCCTCATAATCAAGGAGTTTGAGACTATCTGCAATCCTTTGATCTTGCGCAAATGACTCCGTACTCAACAAAAAAAGAATAAATAGAATACTCCAATTGATCAACACGTCAATAGCAAAAGAAAAACTTATTTCTTTAACCAAACTCAAGTCCAATAATCAGATTATTGCATTTCTGAAAATTAATAGCTTATTGATTCATCTGCAGTTTTGGATCGATAGTCCCGGTCCATGCTAGTCCAGGGGCTTGGTCATTAGTAACATGTACCATGGTGAATGAAACAGTATATTCTTCTTGACCTGAAACAAAACTCCCTTTGGCCATTCCATCGACATGTGTTGTTCCCGTACCGTTTCCTGTCAAAATATCCTTGTTGTTAGCACCTGGCTTCTTGGTTATGGCTGTAACAATAACATAATCCTGAGGATTATTTGTAATGTCCTGCACAGCTCCAATCCATGTCACCTCCGCTCCCTTATCAACTGATGTCACGTAGTCTGCTGGATCCCCAGAAGACTCAACATCGCTGTTACTATCACTAAATATTACATAGTTATCGATATTGAAACCTGGAGAGCCAGAATCAGTTGCAACTCCTACAGTGTCTACGTTCAAAGTAATTATGGTATCTGACATGATAATAAGTTAAGTTGATTAAAAATGATCTTTTAGAGAATAACTGAATGTACGTATTTACTTCTGTATTGTCAAATTACGACCTGTAAGACATAAATATTTGTATGATTTCTTCATTTTATGATAAATATTCTGCTGTAATTGCATTTTACTTTATGTTATCAATGTCATTTGATTAAATGACCTATTTCCCTTCCTATATCCAGTTACCAATGCGTTGTTAACAAATATTTACTACTGATTATATTCTTTATCTTTTCTTTCTAGATCACAACCTTATATGTCAACCGCTAAAGCTACCTGTATCGCCATCGATGATGACGGTCTGTTCCTGAAAAAGATGGAAGCCTATGTCCATGAGATAGAATGGCTTCAACTGATTGGGGCATTTACCAATCCGGTTAAAGCAGCCACTGAAATCATAAAGCTGGAACCCGACTTTCTTTTTATCGATATCGAGATGCCCCATATTGATGGTTACGATCTCATAGACTGGATTATGCCCAGACTCATGAGTATGGGAAAGATACCTATGATCGTAATTATTTCCGGAAAACCTTTTAAAATCGATCAGGAAAACAAGTTTGTGGCTTTAAGCATCACCAAAGATGGTTTTAATAACCCTGTCGAATTGGAGGAGAAACTGAGACCGATCCTTTCCTTCGGGTGATGGCAAGTTCCACCGTTTAAAAGTCGAAAATCTATCTATTTTTGATCTATCAGTACTTCCTTTACCCTGGTAGCAGTTGGCAGGTTTAAGATGAAAGTGGTCCCATCCCCTACTTCACTTTCTACCGAAATAGTTCCCTTGTTAAGAGAAGTAAATTCCTTCACCAATTGCAGACCCAGTCCAATACCTTTTTCTCCCTTTGTGCCATATGAACTTCTGGCTTCTTCAAATTGGAATAGGTGATCCAATTCTGTTTCCTTTATACCAATTCCGGAATCCTTAATGGAAATGGCTACCATGCCATTCGATTCCCTGGCAGTCATTTGAATACGGCCTCCGTCTTGTGTGAATTTAATTGCATTGGCCACAAGGTTCCTGAGAATTGTCATCGTACTGTTCCTATCTACCCAGACCGTCAGACCATTGCTGGTTGTACTGCTAAGCAACTCGATGTTTTTTACTTCAGCGATGGTAGTAAAGATCTCCTTAATGGTATCAAGTAATTCATTTACATCAATTTTCTGCGGATTATATGGTAATTGGCCTTGTTGTTGTACGGCCCATCCAAGTAGATTATCCAATAGAGAGTTGATGGAGGTAACAGATTGGTCGATCTGATCCGTCATTGCCTGTAAATCATTCAATTTATTATTCTCCACATAGAATCTGATCATCCGACTGATCCCATAAAAGGCGCTCATAGGACTCCTGAGATCATGTGAAATGATAGAAAAGAACTTATCCTTGGTCTCATTGAGCTGTTGAAGTTCGGCACTTAGTCTTTTTTTCCGCTGATAATTTCGGTATACATTTATCAGTAGTCCGGCAGAGAGAAGTATGATCACAATTAATCCAATCCCAATTATCTGCTGATTTTGCTTCTGCTGATTAAGTAAATCCACCTCGAGCTGCTTCTGGGAGACCTCGAATTCACGGCGAACATCTGCTATCCTTTGAATTACGGCCTCCCTATTAAGACTATCGAGATATTGTGTATAGGTCTTAAGAAAACGAAACGCATCATCATTGTTATCCATTCGCTCATAGATCTGGGAAATTTTCAATGCTCCGTCCCTTATTTGTTCTTTAAGCTTGTTTTCAGTTCCCAATTTCAATGACTTCCGTGCATAAATCAGTGCTCTCTCCAGATCACCTTTTTCAAGGAAAATATCTGACATATAGGACTGATATACAGCCAGCGCATAGTACTCCTCCAGTTCTTCCAACATTCGTATGGCTTCATTGAAATTGGCTTCTGCCAGTTCTATCTTCCCTTGCTTTGCATAGACCATGCCTATATTTCCCAAACTGTAGGCCTGACCCATTTCGTATTTTTTCTGGTTGAATACAATTGAAGATTCCAGAAAGTATTGGAGGGCAGAATCCAAATCTTGTAGTTTTATGTATTCATCGCCTACGTTTAAGAGTGTTGTGGCCAATCGAATCGAATCACCCGATTGTCGAAGAATGTTAATAGCTCTATTATAATATTGTATAGCTTCTTTTGAATTTCCAATTCCGGAATACGTATCGGCAATGGCAGTATAAGTTGATCCAACCCCACTTAATTTATTTATCCGAATTGCAATTTCCAGAGCCTTGAACAGTTGTTCAAAAGACTCGTCATAATTACCCTTAAGCCTTAAAGCACTACCTTTTTCAAAATGACCCATTCTGAGCCACTCCAGATTCTGTTCATCGGTAGCTTTCGAGATCAATAGATTTGCATAGTAGATTGACTCATCAGGATTATTTTCATTAAATGCTATTTCATCAAGAATCTTAAAATGGAGACTATCCGGGAATGTCCCCTCATTGAAAATAATCTTTAAACTATCAGCAATTGATTGATCCTGGTTGTAGGATCTAAATGAGAGCGTGACAAAAAATAAAAGTAAGATGACATTTAAAAGTGTCTTCAAACCCACGAGTTAAGGTCTTATTTTTAGCTTTGGATCTACTACGAAAATTGAATCCGTACCGTTATACTTTAAGTAATTATTGTTTACATCAAGTATTGCAAACAAAATATCGTATTGGTCTTCATCTGTTGGTTCACCTGACCATTTCACTTTTCCTTTGATAATTCCGTTCGATCCTTTATAAGAACCGTTCGATCGAATTATGTCTCTATCATTGTCAGTACTTTTAATTCTCACCTCCCTAATGACAACTGTATGATTAGTATTGGGATCTTCCGCAATCCCCACCCAATATGTATTCTTACCTTTGCTGACCCTGGTTGTAAAATTCTGAGTAGAATTATTCCATTGACCACCCCTATTGTCAGCAAGTCTAACATTTGTACTATTTGCAACTCCGGAGCTCAATACACTTTGAGTATTGATTGTTGCCGTAATAACTGAATCGATTATCACTGGATCTTTACGAACGCAAGATTCAAGGAATAATAGTAGAATAACTATAGTAAACACTAAGCCTTGGATTAAATGCTTTCTCATTGTCGGTTGGATTTTTAGTCTTTTCAATTGCTGTCAATATATTGCATATATTAACACAATGCAACTTGAAGATTTAAATTAGAGAAATATTAAATATCGATCTAAGAAAAGTACAAAATGATTTACTCGTCTTCCTTGGTAGCGAGAAGGATCTTGTATTCGGATTCGACTTTCATCCAATTTGTATCGGGCCAATCCCACCAATTCTCGCCCCTCTCGCTTACGTCAGCCCTGGACCATTTATCCAAAGCCTTGACCAGGAGGTCCCAGTCCGCGGTTTCCTTTCCCATTTCTGTTAAGATTATGTTCAACGACCGGCACTGAAGTTCAATGATATATTTATTTCTGGCAGGATCATCTGAGCCCCAAACGCTGTCAACGAGGTCCTTGATATTGTCATACGCAATAGGATACTCCTTCTCTGCCCAGGCAATGTATGGATTATCCTGTGCTGTAGCAGAATAGCTGATACACGTGAAAATCAACAGTAAAGCGTAGTTGGTGATAGGATTGTTTTTCATATCACCTAAGTTAAAAGAAAACAGGAATTTTATGCAGTTATTCCCCCTAAATATCCTTCCAACTTTCCCCTCTTTTTATTGAGAATAAAGTACCTACCGTGATACCAAATCTTTTAGCTATGATCTTGTACCTTGTTTTCCGATTTGGGTCATTGATCATCTTTTTCAATACCTTCACCTTGGAAGGGGTGAGTTTTGTATTTGGTCGAAAGTTAGGATAGTAGTCGTAAGCGCTTTTTGAGAATTCTTTTCGATACGTCTTGTAGTCTTCTTTTGAAACCCACTTCAGATTACGGGCTTTGCAATTGCTTCTATCACGGTCAATAAAAACAATGTGAGAAAACTCTTCTGGATTAGGTACAAATAGCTTCGCCACTAATTTATGTACGTATCTGAGTGTGTTTTTACCGTCTTTCTTTCGTGTTGGAATTGCATGATATCCAGCGTTCTTATAACCGGATAGTAAGATTGGATTATCGGGATCAGTCGCAGTTATGCTTTGCACTCTGCCATAATTGGAGATCAGGAATTTTGATCTCAGATCTTCTTCCTGATATTCTTTCCATACTTCTTGTTCAGCCATTTATATGGTGGTCCGTAGCTAATTGAAAATAAAAATTGTGTGGCCCTGTACTTTAAAAACACTATGGGTCACTTTTTGGGTCCAATGGACTCCATAAATACTGGCGGGGATAGGTGATTGGTGTTATCCTATGCGACTACTTCTTCCCTGTCATTTTCGGAATGCTCCAGGGATAATTCGTCACTTATGTATTCTAGTATTTGAGTTTTGACAGTGGCGTCAAGATTTTTGTACATTTGGTCCAGCTGATTTAAAAACACGTATTGACCTTTATACTCTTCTATAAACTCTGAGAATACTTCAAGATCAAGGTGATTGAGTTCCCTTATTTCGTCACAAAGATCAATGATCTTATCAATTAGATTTTTAACCATTGGACTTAGAGTTTTCTTTTCTAATTCAAGTCGGTATTGAAGGACTTCAGCATCAAGTTTAATGGGACTGACGGCTTTATAACGGTCTTTCAACTTCTTGAAGGCCGTATTTAGTTCGTCCATGGAATTAGATGTGATTGTGATCATCTTTAGTGTTTTTGTCTAGCTTGTTGACTACTAAATTCCACTATAACTCCATCAAAATCAAAAAGTTAAGTATGAACGTGCAATTTTTACGTTAAATGCGCCATTACCGGTGATGAACAGGAAGAAACAATGAGTGAGCCGGAAAAAGATTACTATCAAAACCAAAAAAAAGTGCTGCTAAATAGTGATTTAGCAGCACTTCCTTTTCAATTTATGATGGTTTTATTCTTCCTCTTCTTCATCTGGCATCTGATCAAGTAGAGCCATGATTTCCTCTTGCTTATCATACATCTTTAGCTGCTGATATAGGTAAGAAAGTGTTTCAAGAACAGCTCTTTCATCACTACGAATGCTATAAATGGTCTCCCATTGCGGAAGTGCAGTTTTTAAACGCTCCTCAATTACAGGAGCAAGCTCATCCGCTTTCTTCAGATCTTCCCTGGATACACCTAGTTCGTTTCTTTCCTTAATCACCTCGTTAGCCTGGGTAATCAAGATTACTCCAATGTTATATTGGGCGTTGTAAT
Source organism: Cyclobacteriaceae bacterium (assembly GCA_965242805.1). Taxonomy (GTDB): domain Bacteria; phylum Bacteroidota; class Bacteroidia; order Cytophagales; family Cyclobacteriaceae; genus JANQEU01. The sequence goes on from CBDETD010000002.1 coordinate 486,489, forward strand.
AGTTTTGATCAATTCTTATAGCCTCCTTATAGGTGTTCATTGCCAATTCCATTTGTTTGGCCTTTTCTTCATCTGTCTCTGCTTTGCCTGCCAGTTCTTCATAAAGTATACCCAAAGTAAAGTGAAGATTCGGATCATTAGGTTCAGATTCGATTTGGGTCATCAACCCCTGCCGAGCTTCATCAACCTTTTCCATTGCTATCAACAGGCTGATCTCGGATCTTGCCAGGTCATTATTATCTGGATTGAACTCTCTTCCTTTTTGGACGATTTCATATGCTTTCTCAGGTTCTTCATCCACAGTACCTACGATGTACACAAGAAGGTTAAATATATCTGCAGACTTAATACCTGCTTCGATGGCTTTCTCGTAGTTTGCTCTTGCTGTCTTAAGATCCTGTCCATTTTGCGCGGCTAGACCAGCGTTCATGTAAGCATTTGTATCATTTGGAAGCACCATTTGAGCCTTTGTAAACCCTGCTACTGCTGCCTCCCACTCACCGTTTCCATAGGCCTGTGCACCCTGGTTATAGTAAAAGGCCCAATACTGGTTGAGATGTTGTGACATCGTTACCGGCAGCCCGGTTTGATCGATCAGAAATGGCTCTTTATCAGCCGGGCTAAGTTCTTCTGCTTTAGCAAATGATTCCAACGCGATATCCATTGGATTATCAGCAAGACCATTGTGGACTGAAGATGTATCTATGATAGCATATACCAAACCTCTTAGGTAGTAGGTTTTCTCACTATCTTTTGTTTTCTCATAATCTACCGCCAAATCAATCATATCCTTGGCTTCTGCAATGGAACCAGATTTAATGTAACCTTCGACTTTTCCCAACTTAGGTTTTTGGGCGTAAGCTGACAAGGCTACAATGATCATGGTTGTCAAAATCCCAATACGTTTCATAATTCTAATTTTTCAAAAGTTATCGCCTATTCTTGGTTTTCGTTTTCGTTTGAATTGCCCTCAGGTTCTACAGTTCCATTTTCTTCAGGTTGCTCCTCCATCACATCAATCTTGGCTACTGCGGAAATCTCGTCGCTATCATTGAGCTTTATTAGTTTCACACCCTGAGTAGCACGCCCCATTACCCTCAGCTCACCACAGGACATCCTGATTGCAATACCGGACTTGTTGATGATCATCAAATCATGCTCATCTGTTACGTCCTTTATCGCCACTAATTTGCCAGTTTTTTCTGTAACATTTAAAGTTTTAACTCCTTTTCCTCCTCTGTTTGTGATTCTGTAGTCCCCAAGGTCCGATCTTTTGCCATATCCTTTCTCTGAAACTACCAACAAATCTGATTCCTCTTCTTGTTTAACACAAACCATACCAACTACGATCTCGTCTTTGTCCAACCACATTCCTCTTACTCCTGCCGCCATTCTTCCCATTGGCCGTACTTGACTTTCATGGAAGTGTATTGCTCTACCAGCATTGTTTGCAATTACCACATGGGAATCCCCATCCGTCAACCTCACATTTAGCAGTCGATCTCCGTCATTTATAGTTATTGCATTTATACCGTTTTGTCGAGGTCTGCTGTATGCTTCCAGAGATGTCTTCTTAATTGTTCCATTTTGAGTACACATCACCAGAAAGTGATTATTGATATAGTCCGGATCAGATAAAGTGTTCACATTGATCACGGAACGCACCTCGTCATCACTCTCAATGTTGATCAGGTTTTGAATAGCTCTGCCTTTGGATGTTTTACTACCCTCCGGAATTTCCCATACCTTTTTCCAGAATACCTTACCATATTGAGTAAATATCAGCAGGTAATTATGAGAGCTGGCAACAAACAAATGTTCCGTGAAATCATCGTCTTTGGTTTTGACCGCTCGCGAACCTACCCCACCTCTGCCTTGGGTTCTGTACTCGGCAAGCTGGGTACGTTTTATGTACCCCTGTCGACTTATGGTGATCACCATGTCCTCATCAGGGATCATATCCTCGGCAGTGAAGTCATCAGCGGCATGCTCGATGATGGTCCTTCTGGCATCACCATACCGTTCCTTTACTTCGGCGAGCTCGTCCTTGATGATCTGCATTCGCTGATCTTCATTGTCAAGGATCCCCTTAAGTTTTACAATCAGTTCCTTGATCTCCTCATATTCCTGAATGATCTTCTCTCTTTCCAGACCAGTAAGGCGTTGAAGTCTCATTTCCAGGATTGCTTTTGCCTGGATCTCACTTAATTTGAATTTCTCAATCAGACCAGACTTAGCTTCATCGGGATCCCTGCTGCTACGTATCAACTCAATAACCTCATCCAAATTATCCAGGGCAATCAGATATCCTTCAAGGATATGAGCCCTTTTCTCTGCTTCCTCCAACTCAAATTGGGTACGTCTAATGACGACCTCATGGCGGTGTTCGACGTAATGATGGATTAGCTCTTTAAGGTTAAGGGTTTTTGGTCTCCCATTGACAAGAGCGACGTTGTTTACACTAAATGAGGACTGTAACTGGGTGTATTTATAGAGATTGTTCAATACGATATTCGGTATTGAATCCCTTTTCAATTCATACACGATCCTCAATCCCTTACGATCAGATTCGTCACGGATATCAGAAATACCTTCGATCTTCTTTTCATTGACCAACTGAGCAGTCTTTTCAATCATACTGGCCTTATTGACCTGATAGGGTATCTCCGTAACAATTATTTGCTCCCTGCCTGACTTGGTTTCCTCAATCTCAGCCTTGGCCCTCAATACAATACGCCCTCTCCCTGTTTCGAATGCAGATCTCACACCCTGATAACCATAGATTATAGCTCCTGTCGGGAAATCAGGTGCAGTTATCAGCTTGGATAACTCATCAATGGTTATGTCCCTATTGTCAATAAATGCCTGTACACCATCCACTACTTCCGAAAGATTGTGTGGTGCCATATTTGTAGCCATTCCAACAGCAATCCCCGAAGCACCATTCAAGAGCAGATTAGGGATTTTTGCGGGGAGTACACTCGGTTCTTTTGCGGAATCGTCATAATTCGGTTGAAAATCAACCGTGTTCTTGTTGATGTCCGACAACATCTCCTCAGATATCCTTTTGAGTCGGGCTTCTGTATATCTCATCGCCGCAGGACTATCCCCGTCAATCGATCCGAAGTTACCTTGTCCGTCTACAAGTGTGTACCTCAAAGACCATTCCTGAGCCATCCTTACCATGGTATCATAAACCGCAGTATCTCCGTGCGGGTGATACTTACCCAGCACATCCCCAACTATCCTCGCACACTTTTTATAAGATCGATTATAATTCACCCCCAATTCATCCATTCCGAACAGGATGCGTCTATGAACAGGTTTTAATCCATCCCGTACGTCCGGTAAAGCTCTCGAAATGATAACGCTCATCGAATAATCGATGTACGCGCCTTTCATTTCATCTTCAATATTTATGGGTATGATATTCTGACCAGATCCGCCAGAATTTTCGATATCACCTTCAGCCATTAAATGTGTGTTACAATACTGTCAAAAACAGCCGCAAATTTACCACTTTTTTCGCTCTTATTTTAATGTTAGTAGGGATTCAATTTCTTCCGGTTCCTGAATTTGTAACGGAATAATTTTCGATGGTTTTGACCTACTTTTGGATTCTGTTTTTTGAATATTGACTGGCCCCTGACTTCGGTTAATCGGCCTGTATTAGGATCCGTGATCACATGTTTTAGTTGAACATGGTCGCTTTTATATGGAGATCTTGGAATTTCGGGAATATTGATACTAATCCCACCTTGAATAAGGAATGCCCCTTGTTTATGAGTGACGGAGCCGCCACCAGGGATGTTTATCGTATATTTCTTGAAATCATAGGATGGCTTTACGATCACACGAAAATATTGTGACCAGTTATTCTCAATACTGATACCCACATTTAGGAATAATCCTCTGGACAATGCATCCCCGAACGCCGGACCGTAACCTGCTCTTCCCACCTGAATCTCTCCGACGAAATCATAATCCCAATATTGATAGAATCTGTACCCAAATAATCCGAAAAACTTAGTGAGCCTTGTTGTCTTGAAATTTGGTTCGTAAATACGTATCTGGTTAGTGAAACTCGTGGGCTTCAGTTGCTTGATCCATTGCTGTTCGTAACTCCATCCCAAGCCCACTCTGAAATCTTCGTATTCATAATGAGCGGAAATCAAGAACGGGATCCCATTCGCAAAGCCTTCGAATCCAAGGTCTGCTGTGTCCGTATCCAGTTGAAATGTGCTTGGATCAAGTCTCGGATTAAAAACAGGGTTTACCAAAGCAAAGGGCACTCCAAAATCTTCTTCCACATCGATGGTATCCGTAGGTCTGGGATCATTTAACCAGTCCGTGAAACCATTGACCTGTGCTGGTAGACCTTCACCTGTATTATTAACTATGAATTGACTGGCAGTGTCCTGGAAAAAATAAAATCCTTTCAGATCATGTTTGTAGGCTGTGTTGGAATAGCCAATTTGCACATTCCAGGAGATCCTATTTAGGAGAAGCAGGGTGGGATTTCGATAGATGTTATACCTCTCGTAGACTTCCGGAGATACCTCTTGCGCAGTAGAGCATAATCCACCAAATGCAAACCACAAAAGCAACGCACAGTATCGTTTCGTTTTGCTCAAACCTGTTTATCGACGATCAAAAGTATCAAGAATTAGTATTTCATACTAAATAACCCGCCCAAACCGAACATTTATACGTCCAACTCTAGTAGATCTCGTTCAAACGTGCTTCAAAAACAAGAACCTCGTACGGAAGAACAGATAATGCATATTCGGGAATGATCTTATTCTGAAATACAGTTCCCTTAATATATCCCGGTATCACCTGTGCACTCCCCTGATATCCTAACGATGATGGTACGACAATCAGTGCCCTCTCTCCCAACCTCATATTGACCACTCCCAGATCAAAGCCCGGTATTGTCTCACTTACACCGAATTGGTATCGCAATGGATCACTGCCCGGCCTCACATCCACCACCCGAGAAGTGTCTAATGTTCTTGCAGTATATTCGATCGCTAAGGAATCACCTGAGGCCGGAGTGGGCTGTGTGGGGTTAGCGGATAATCTTTTGAATACCACACCTGATGGCAAACGGTCTACTAGATCCACAGGGACTTTGGTGGTGTCATTCAATTCTCCATCAATAATGAACTGGTTGATGGCTGCATTTTCCTGGTTTTGGATAATTATTTCATTCTCAACAAGTACAAGACGAACCCTGATATGTATTATTGAATTGGGCGGGATGCCTGCGTAATCATATTGTTCATAGGCCAGGTCCGGTATCAGAATGAAGCCATACTCTTCACCCTCATTCATGTACCCGAGTCCAAAATCAAGCCCGACGGGGTATATTGCTGAAGCACCCTGCTTTACGATCAGTGGGTCTCCATCATTTTCATCAAAAATGTCAATAGTGTTGCCGTTCAGTACCTCAGCTTCGTAATAAATAGAAACAATACCACCGTTTCCTGAAGTCCCTCCAGGATTTAAAGTCACGGGATAATAATACACACCATTGGGATCAAGCTGGAGATCAAGACCGTTGAGTAGAGCGAAGGTGTCGATAACGGATTGAAAGGTGGAATCAATAGAGGGTCCTGATCCATCACCATCCTGATTACAACTCTCCATTGAGAATATCAAAATGATCAGCACAATGGGGTATAATAAATAAGGGACGCCTTTTCGATTCATCCCAATGTTAACGATTGAAGGTAAATGCGTATTGTGAAATATATATTAACCCTTTATCTCAAATGTTTTACAAAACATCTGGAAGACAGGAAGTTCATTTAAACCAAGTTTTTCACCAACTGTAAGCATCACGGCGTATTCGTCCTTTCCTATGTGTCTTTTATCATTAATGATATCTTCGTCGTGCTCAAGGAAAAAACTTGATATGAACCTTATTAATATATAAGGTTGCTTGAGAACTTCCCTCTTGTAAGCTTCATATGTGACTTCCTCCTCATGATCAAAGGTTTTTTTCTCTAATCCTTCATAATGAAAAGATGTCTCAATGGATAGTTTTAAAAGTGCATAGAATTTATCTGACCATTCATCAAACTTCTGGAGGAGGAACTTCATCGCATACACCACGGGATCCTTTTTCATGAAATACCCTCCTTTCGAAAGTTTACGGGCTTTCTTATTCAATGCCAATTCTTCGAACAGTGTAACTTTTCCATCGGCCATTGCGATCCCAAGTGTAGGGGTCATCATCACAAGTGAAAGAAAATCATGATCACTTATTTCCAAATACGGAGCTTCGTGTTTTATGAAGTCTTTTTTCAACTCCTGATTAGCTTCATTGATCTCTTGAATCGCTGTAAGTGTCTCAATCTCATATTCGGTAAACATCTGGATCGGATTTTGTTCCTATCAAATTAATAACCTTTTGAACAAATAAAAAAGGGGTTTAAAAATTAAACCCCTTAATATCCTTTCGCTGGAAGTATTATTTTCCGGACTCGGTTTCTTCGGTTTCTTCCACTACCTCCTCAAGACCAGCATAAATTGCATCGTATCTTGCTTTCAACTCCTCATCAGCTTTCAAAGCTTTTCGTAGCTTGTTATACAGACCTGCGCCAATATCGTCCTTGATCTTTGCGGTGTAGGTCTCCTTGAAAGCAGTTTTACTGTCCTCAGTTCTTTGCTTAATGTCAGCATAAGCGGCCTTTTCCTCATCCGTTGCTTCCACGTCATCCATGGTTCCCTTTTTGTCAGCAGCTTTCAACTCCTTGTACATAGTCCCTGACAAAGCTTCATTTTCCTTAACCCAAACTCCAACTTCTTTGCCCATTTTCGCTTTTTCATCTTCTGCCCACTTCATTACAGTGGCATACTTGGTGAGGTCTTCATCTGTAAAAGAAACCTCTTCATCCTGGGCAATCAATTGCGATCCAATGCCCACGATTACAAATACCATTATTAAAAATTTCTTAATCATAACAACCCTTGAGATTTTGTTTAACGTACTGAATTCAAGCCGCAAATATATTATTCAACAACAAAAAGGAAAAAACACTTATTTCTTTGGTCAATTAAGTGTCTGGTATGCATGGAATAAAGTTTTTCCGGAAATCCCTTCAAAACTAAATTGTTGAATATCCCTGTACAGATTATTGCCGGTAGTTGCTCTCAAACGAACTTTATTTTCTCCTTCGTTTAAGGGGATCCGGCTATAGTAAATGCTATGGGGGATAGTCTGCCAGTTTCTCGTATCTGCTTTTTCAGTAGCTGCATTTACAACACCTATCACAAATCCCCATCCCTCACTCTCTTCTTCAACAGCCTCTTCTATCGCCTTCTTGATAGCAGCGCGGAGTAACGATCTCCCCAGTTCCAATAAGATCCTCTGTTCCAGGGACTTGAAGGCAATTGCATTTATGTCTTCGGCCAGTTCCAGATCATACGACCTTTCATTGACCATCAAATACCCTTCACTGAATTGAGGAGTCCGTTCAACGTACTTTGGCAGAGTGATCCGAAAGATCTCCAGATCTGTAAGCTTATCCTCGTCGTCCTCTTCTCCGTAAAGCGGAAAAGGAAAACTCCATCCATACTCGTCATTTACAAACACAACCCCTCCTTCGTTTTCTTCCGTCACGAAATTGATGGACCACTCATCTTTTACCGGTCCCAATCCATTATTCCAAAAGAAAACCAGCTCACCAGTTTGAGAGGGATTGTGTGTATAGTCAATTCCAAACTCATTCTGGAAAAAATCAAACTCAGTATCGAATCCGTTTAAGTAAGCTGTTCGAAGGATGTCCAGTTTCAATTGTTCGGGAGCCCCCAGCCCAAAGAACTCGGAATAATCTTCTTTATAAATGTTATAAGAGTTCCGGTAGGCAATGAACGCATTATTGAAATCACCCTGCGCATCATAAATCAAACCCATCAGGGTATGAATGAAAGCATCTCGTTTGTATTTTTTATCTGATTTGTATTTGTCACTTAATTCATTGAGTCGGTTATTAAGTCGCCTGCACTCCACCAATGCAGCTTCGTAGTCATTTAAATACAAGTAATTCAGTGACTTATAATACAATAACAGGAGGTGCTCATGGTCTTCCCCTGGGTACGCAACAGTATTGGGATTCGTGAGAAAAGACGCTGCAATGTCTGCTGCATTCTTATGATAATCCTCGCCATATATGAAAGCTTTCTCAAAATAGTAGTTGCTGGTTTCATAGTCTCCAATTAGGTTAGCGACTATACCCCTATTTGCGAAATATAAGAATCGGGTCTTTTTCTTTAATCCACCGCTGTTCGACTTAAGAGCCTTCTCAGCATTTTGCAGGTCCCCTGCTTCAAAATACTTATTGAAATCATAATTCAATTCATAATAGGTAGCACAGGAAGTCAGAAATATTACAGGGATGAGTAAGAGATACTTCATGGATGTCGTTGATGAAGGCCGTCGGTCAATAGCAATTGCTTACTATTGTTTTAAACAAACAGCTCGATGAGCTAAACCAAAAACGTCAAATCAATTCCTTATGTACTTCTTGATTTCCTTATCACCAATCCAGACTTTTTCATTAGTCTCCAGGTTTGCCAGCTCAAGATTTACTTTGTAGTTGACAACCTTTTCTTTTTTGTATGAATCCTGGACGGAGGTTATCACACCAAACATCATGAAATCTGCTCCCAGTTCCTTACCCCACTTGGCTTGCGTTTCTACGGATGCAAATTCACCTTGCTGCGCTCTTTCCTCTCTAAGTTTTTCGCGGAATACCGAGTTTTGAACTACTCTCACCATTCCGGAATTGATGAATTCCCTCTCAACATCTTTTATAAATGTCTCGGATTCAATGTGTTCGCTGCTTTTGTTGGAAACCATCCCTACGATCACAACAGGTTTCTCATTGAATGCCCGAACGAAGTCTTCCTTCCATGGCCTGTTAAGTACATCTTTGATCATTTCCTCAGCAACTAGTTTGGAATCGGTATCATTCCATCTGCCACTCAGATCGATTTGCTGATCAGGGCTAACGCGAGTAACGCTTCTGTTTGTACATGAAGCAAAAACCAATACGGCGATTATGGCTACAGTCGATAATTTAAACGTGTTTTTCATTTCTCTAAAGTAATAATTGACTAGTTAACAAATTTTAAATCGATGACAAAGGTTCCAAATTGTTTTTAGATCAAAATTCAGTTGAGATCCTGACATTGAGGAATCTTGCCGATAATGAATTTGGTATTGCAAAACTTGTGCCATTTACATCTTCGATCCATGTATAGGACAGGGTGTTATCTGCTGCTTGTACGTTTAGCACTTCCAGTCTTAACCACAAGTTCTTCAGTGCCTTGTTTTCCGAAAACGTGAATGATTTCGATAATCCTAGGTCTGCTCGGTAATACTCATCTCCTGAAAAGACATTCCTCAGGTTCCTATTGCCCGGAGGACCAAATGGGAATCCGGATCCAAAATTCAGGCTCAAATACACCCTTACCGAAGGGTCGTTGGGCATATGATCTTCAAAGTAGGCCCCAAAGTTGATCATTTGGTCTGCCGGCCTTCTAATGTAACCTCTATTATCTCCATCTATATCTTCTTTAGTTTGTAGAAGTCCTAAACTGAACCACGATTGGGTACCTTTTATGAATTCGCCATTAAACCTGATATCAAATCCACGAGCATATCCACTTGCATTGTTGTCCGCAAAATACCTCAATCGAAGATTGTCCACCTCATAGGGTATTAAGTCAGATAAAAGTTTGTAATAGGTCTGTATATTCAATACGAATGGCCTTCCCCACAAGGTCATAAATCGATCTATCCCGGCAATGAAATGCGTAGACTTTTGAGCCGTCACATTTTCATTGAGCAGTCCCTCACTATTTCGCAGTTCCCTGTAAAATGGATGCTGTTGATATCGACCTACCGAAAAATTGAAGTAGGTAGGTTGACGCCAACGAGGTTTCAACCTGTATAATAGTCTGGGACTGATAAGTAATTGATTTGATTCTGACCATAGATTACCCCGAATTCCCATATTCACTTCATGAAGGGAGTCTTTGGAAAATAATTGATATTGGAGATATCCAAAGAATTGTTGGCTTCTCAGATCCAGGGAATTGAATGCTGAATGTGTAAGTGAAATGAAGTCAGCACTGTCAATGAAACTATACTCATTGATCTCATCATTTATATCCTGATAGGTTATTCCTAATCCTCCTTCCAATATCCCATTCTTCCCAACTACCAGTTCATACCTGTTTTCAACGGTCGCAAGGGCAGCTTCCAGTTCATTTCTTCCATAATCATATTGTGTACCAACTCCTCGGACAATTACACAATTGTCGAATGTGCCTGATGCTGGATTATTGTCGACATCACACAATCGGTACCCTCCTTCAACATCAAAATTTTCTTCTTCATTGGTCAGTACAGTGGAAACTATTAAACTAGTCTTCAATTTGTTTCCCAGCCAATGACTCAGTCTAATTCCAGTTTGGTAGGTGTCATAATCCAATAGTTCCCTGCCAATGAATGCGGTTTGCAGGCGAAAATTTTGTGATACACTCCCAAACTCTGTTAGTTGAGAAGTAGGTTTGGTCAGATATCGATTCCGACCATACGAAAAAAGCCAATTTAGTTTCGTGCGATTTCGAAAATTGCTTTTCTTTCTGGTAAGATCGAAGGTAAACAACGACTGGAAATCTGTAAACCTTGGAAAATACTCTCCCTCTATTTCCAGTGTATTCAAAAGATATTGGGAGTCTTTATGTCGGACGCCAATCAAATACTTGATCCTTTCCGATCTATTGGAATTGCCGATGTACGCTGATCCTCCTAGTAGCCCAACGTTGATATTACCCTCCAATCCAACAGGTTCTTTATACTCAATATTAAGACTGCTTGATAATTTATCCCCATACTTGGCAGACCACCCCCCAGCATAGAAATCAATATTCGATACCATGTTTGGATTCACGAAACTCAATCCCTCCTGTCTGCCTGAATTTGCCAGAAAAGGTCTGTAAATCGGAATATCGTCAACGTAAACAAGATTTTCATCAAAATTCCCTCCTCTCACCGAATAGGTAGTGGAAAGCTCATTGTTACTGGACACACCCGGTAATGTGGTCAGTACTTTGCTGAAATCGTTGAAAGGTGAAGGTAAATTTTGGGCGGATTTAGCATCCACACTGATCACGTTTTGACGTATCACCTGTAGATCCGAGCTATCGATGATCTCAATGTCGGGTAATACATTATTTGAAATGCTGAGTTCAAAAGAAACGTCTTGATCCGATTGCCCTGTTGTGATGACTGTGTCAAGTGAGGAAAATGAAACATGGGAGATAATCAATCGTATAGTGGATCTTGATGGTACTTGAATACTGAATTCCCCTTTTTGGTCAGTTATTGTCCCATTACCCATGTCAGGAAACTCTATGGTGGCGTCAGTAATACCAATGCCATCAGTACTTTGAACACTACCTCTGAGGAGAATATCCTGCCCCAAAGAAGAAAATGACACAACCAGGAATAAATAGAATAACCTATCCCTGAATCTCACTGTTAATGACTCTTTAAGGATTTAATAGTAGCTTTTGGGTCGGTCGAACGGAAAACAAAACTCCCTGCAACCAACATATTGGCTCCGGCGTCCACAAGTTTTTTGGCGTTGTCCAGGTTTACACCTCCATCTACCTCGATTATAAGTTCGGGATTCAATGATTCAGCCATTTTACGTAGATCTTTCACCTTTTGGTATGTGTGTTCAATAAATTTTTGGCCTCCGAAACCAGGATTTACGGACATAACCAATACCAGGTCAATTTCCTCTATGATACTTTCCAGTACATTAACGGGAGTATGAGGATTTATTGCCACACCTGCTTTGGCACCAAGATCTTTAATGGCTGTGATCGTACGATGCAGATGAGGACATGCTTCATAATGTACTGATATTATTTTGGCTCCACTATTCACACACTCCTCCAAATAATTATCTGCATTATCGATCATTAAATGAAAATCAAGAGGTTTCCTGGAATGTGCATTTATTGCTTTAGTCACCGGAAATCCGTAGGAAATATTAGGAACAAAAACACCATCCATCACATCGATATGGATGTAATCAGCGTCACTTTCGTTAAGAAGATCTACTTCATTTTTGATGTTCCCAAAATCTGCAGCAAGGAAGGAAGGAGAAACCAGTACGTTGTTGTTACTCAATATTTTAACAATTTGAAATATTTGGTGAATTTTCCTGAGACCAATTTTAAGAAATAAATCCCCTTTTCTTCAGACTTTATGTCTAATTCCACCAAATTATCTGAGTTGACCTGAACTTCCTTATTAAGTACGAGCGCACCTTTGGTGTCGTAAACCATGATCTTCAGAGGAAGCACGTCACGATCGTGGGAAAAATCAATGTAAACTCTGTTGTCACTGAAGGGATTGGGAAAAACCTTTACTCTATCGGTAAGTATGTCGGAAACAGCCAGAACCCTACCAATTACTGCCTCCGTGTAATTTGGAATACCATAACCAAAGTACTCATCTGGTTCAAAAGCCCTGCTTGCAGTAGTACGTATAGCATTTAAGAGTTCAAAATTGGTCCACGAGGGGTTTGCCTGCCAAATACCTGCGACCAAACCAGCTACAATCGGAGCCGAATAGCTGGTGCCATTTCCTGTTGAGATGTCCCCATTGCTGTTTACGATGGCAGTTCGTGTTCCCAAGGCCACTACATCCGGTTTAATTCTCCCATCAATAGTAGGTCCTATGCTGCTAAAATTGGACTTTTCATACGCTGAAGTAACGCTACCAACTGAAAGAATGTCGACTGCATCTGCCGGAGCGGTGATATAAGGCCATGCTTCATTATTGCCTTCATTACCTGCGCTGGTCACCACAAAAATTCCCTTCGAAAATGCAATACTTGCAGCTCTTGTGATAATAGACACCTCCCCATTCAGATCCTCATAGGTATAGTTCATCGTGCCATCATTGAAGGTATTGTATCCTACTGAAGAATGGAGTATATCTGCTCCTGCGCTGTCAGCGTGTTCTGCTGCTAATACCCAGTTGTATTCCTCAATGCGGAATTCGCTTTGGATATCTTCTGTAACGTATAGAAGTACTTTACTATCGTATGCTGATCCACGGAATTGGCCATATTCCCCTACAATAGTTGATAAAACAGCTGTACCATGACTACTGTACTGATAGGGATTGTCGGAGTTTCTCACAAAATCTATTTCTGCAAGGACACGATCCTCTTTTTGTAAGTTCTCAAATGCTTTGTACCTGTTAACTCCAATAAAACCTCCATCCATTACCCCAATCATGATCCCCTCTCCTGTATAACCATCCGCATGCATGTCATCGGCATTGATCATTCCTAGTTGGAGATCGGTACTGGCATCAATTGATTGTGGTTCTTGGAATACATCAGGAACAGTGAAAGGTACAGTTTCATTTGAAAGTTTCTCGCCCCTGGCTATGTAATGAACACTGTCTACAAAAGACAATCCATTTACTTGGTCTAAAAGGGATTGATCCATTTGAACGATTGCACCATTGAACCATTTAGATGGAAAGTACACTTCCGCTCCCAACGATTCGACCTGCTGAAGATAATTTTCATTGACGGGCAAGTCATTTAGTTCGATGGAGACAGAGTGTCTTTCCCTACGATCAATAGCTCTTTCGCTCAGAAACTCTTCAGGATTCTCCAAAGAATATTCACTACCTTCTTTATCGGAAAAGAAAACAAAATACCTGTCTGTCTGGCCATTTGCATTTGAAACCAGCAATGCAAGAAACAGGGTTATAACCGATATTATCCTACTCTTTACCATACTCAATCAACTGCTGCGATAAAAATGAACCGGAAAGGATCTGCCCAGTGCTATCGCAATCCACTGTGCAGAAATCTAATATTATGGATTTCTTTTCTATTAAACCTATGCCTTTTCCATAAACCTCCCATTGTTGGTTTTGATTTACAATGTTTTCGGGGAGATCCTCAATCTCGACCTTGATCAACTCCAAGCCTTTCAATAATGAATTGGAAGTCTCCAGCTCTTCTATATCAACATTTACATAGGAAAAAACATCCCTTGATCGTGTGTTGAATGCGTTTGCATCCCACTCTCTACCAATTTGAGGTGGAAATATGAGTCTTACTGTTTGAAGATTGTTTTTGGTCAGTATTAATTGATTATCCTGAATTCTAATGCTCCATAAGGAATCAACGGTCCAAATTCCCGTTGTATCGATTCGGCTTTCTCTCTGTAGCAGGTAGGTTGTAAGACCCCCAACATTGAAACTATCGACCAGGATTTCCCTTAAATAGTAACTGGAAGTATCAAAACCACTGATCTCATAGCTGATCTCATCAACCTGGTAAGTTCTGAAAACTCCGATTTCCAAAGGATAGAATTCAAAATTCAAACCCTCGTTGTTGAAGGGTTCTATGTCATCCTCACAAGAAAACAATCCAATAACCAGAGGTAATATGTAACTAAGCAGTCTTCTCATTTGCTTGCCTGAAACTGGAGTGTATCCAGCCACCGCCTATAACATCTTCTCCTTCATAAAAAACAGCAGCCTGACCAGGGGCTATGGCTGAAACACCTTTTCCAAAAAACACCTTCATCGTATCACCTGCCTGTTCAATAACGGCAGGGGTTCCGTTATCATTGTATCTCACTTTTGTGATTGTGTCCATCCTTTCCCCTGCAATACTTTCATACTTCTGGAGGTTAAGGTCCTTCACGTACATACCATCCCGCGATAATTCATCAAAAGAACCAAGCACAACACGATTCTTATCTTTCTGTATTTCAGTTACATATACAGGGTAACCTAAAGCAATTCCAAGACCTTTGCGCTGGCCTACCGTGTAGAACGGGTAACCTTCATGATTACCAACAACTTCACCGGATTCCAATACGAACTCTCCTCCTTTCACCTGATCTTCCAATCCATCTACCCTCCTTCTAAGAAATCCGCGATAATCATTATCAGGAACAAAGCATATTTCATATGACTCGGATTTTGTCACCAATTCCACGAATCCCCGATCCATAGCCATATCCCTTATTTCAGATTTGTGTAAAGAGCCCAGCGGAAATCTTGTACGACCCAAACTTTCCTGACTGATCCCCCACAATGCATAGGATTGATCCTTGTATCCATCAATTCCCTTGGAGACCACAAAACGCCCATTCTCTTCCCTGATATTGGCATAGTGTCCGGTAGCGATATGTTCACACCCCAGTTGATCGGCCCTTCTCAAGAGAGCATCCCACTTAATATGGGTATTGCAGAGGACACATGGATTGGGAGTACGCCCATTGAGGTATTCATTCGTGAAGTGATCGATCACATAATCACCAAATTCGTCCCTTATATCAATAATGTAATGGGGGAAACCCAGGTTTACTGCAATGTTTCTGGCATCATTGATAGAATCCAGACTGCAGCATCCTGTCTCTTTCTTGCTCCCACCTGAGGTGTTATAGTCCCATGTTTTCATGGTCATCCCAATCACCTCATACCCTTCTTCGTGTAGCATCACGGCAGCTAGGGAGCTGTCGATTCCACCGCTCATCGCTACTAATATTCTTCCTTTCTTACTCATTGCTTTTCGCCGGGTTCACAGCCGCGGTTTACGCTTTACCAATAAAAAAGAGAACGTATTAGTTTCGTTCTCTTATGCAAAGATAAACAAACAATAATCGATTTCTAATTTCTTAGTACAAGAGACAAGTAGGATCAAAAACCTCCACTTCTTTTCCTGTGAAGATCAGCATACCCGTATCCAAGTTACGACTGAAAACAGTAATGTTGCTTGAATATTGATTCGCCACAATGATCCATTTGCCATCCGGAGTTATCATGAAATTCCGAGGCCAATTTCCCCTGACATCTTCCGTGCCTAGGAGTTCCATCTTTCCATTTTCATCAAATGAAATGATCGCGATGCTATTGTGTCCCCTGTTTGACGCATAGACAAATTTTCCGTCCGGAGAGAAATGTACATCTGCAGCCTGGCTCGCTTCATTATAATCTGAAGGCAATATTGAAATTCGATCAATCACTTTGAAGGTTCCACTGTCATAATTGATCCTTGCGGAGACCAGTGTGTTTGACAACTCATTTACGACAACAACCATGTCAAGATTTGGATGAAAATCAAGATGTCTTGGACCATCCCCCGATTCAAGTTTCAAAGCTGTCTTCATCTCCCCTAATCCTGATTCCTCATCGTTGGGTATGGCAATTACTTCATCAATCCCTAAATCAACCGAGTAGATAAATCCATCTCCAAAATTTGAGAAATGACCATGTGGAGCTTCCTGTCTGTCCTGATCAGAACCTAATGTTCCATTATGTTGAAACGTTTTCAGATCTTCAAACTTTCCATCTACTACACTCCCAACCAAAGTATTTCCTGAACCATAATTTGCCAGAGAGACCTTTCCATTATCAAACCCAATGTAGCAGGGATATGCTCCACCTGATAGAATTTGATCGACGTACTGGACTTCTTTGTCACCAGCATCCCACTTAAAGGAAAGCAGCCGCCCAGTATCTGATTCACTTACTGAGAAAAGTAATTTCTTCTCGTCATCAAAAGCAATGAATGATGGATCATCAACTTTGGCTAACAACCTTTTCTCTGAAAGCATACCATCATCAAGGTCAAAGGACATATGATAGATCCCTTCACTTCCGTTGCCTGTATAGGTACCAACAAGTATGTCCATCTCATTTGATTCATTTCCTTCGAATGTACTACAGCTTGCTGCACAAAAAAGGACAATAAGTAGGCTTATAAAGCTTTTCATAAAATTTTACATCGGTTATTTACCAATAAACACAAAAGCCCCCCAATAATAAGGATCTTTATATTCTTCCATCAGCTGTCTTTGAGCAAGTTCAAATGATTTTCCGGGATCATTCGGCAGTTGAGTCCAATTATTGTAAAAATTATTCATTAACTGTTGAGTAGCGATGTCATCTACCTTCCATAGACTCATGATCAGATTTCTCGCTCCTGCCACCTGGAAGGCTCGTTGGAGCCCATAAACTCCTTCACCCGATTTGATATCTCCCTTTCCAGTTTCACAGGCAGAAAGTACGACGAGGTCCGTATCATTCAAATCGAGATTCATTGCTTCGTACGCAGTAAGAATTCCGTTGTCATTCCCTTCAAAAGATGATTCCGTAGAAGCCTTGGATGCACCAGCGAGCATCAGGCCCGACCTGAGTAACGGATTATTTCTGGCATATTCAATTTCCACACCAAATACACTCCCCTGCCTATTAAGGTCCTCCAGAAAGAAGCCATGAGTTGCAATATGAAGGATCTTTGGTGGAGAAATACTTTTTATGGCAGATTCAGATGCCTGATCTTCCATTTTAACAGTTACCTCATAAGTATTTCCCAAGGTAGCTGCAGCCAGGGTGACTTCAGTCTCCGTACCCGGTAAGGGAGGAATGTCACTATCTCCATAGTTTGGGAACCCAATCAAAACGGCGTCTCTGGTCTTAGATACCTTCTTTTCCTGGATAATATCTTTTGGATTTCCAATGTAATTGATTGAAAGCTTGTTGGCAACGTAGCTGTTATCCGGCGTTGGAATTGTACCAATGTTGATCTGGTTATAGACTCCATCAGGGGAAAAATATATCACATTCCCTCCTCCTAACGATTCACTTATCTTTTTCCAGTATTGGTCATAGGTGTATTCGTCCTTTAATTTCTCCCTGATCACATTATTATAGTAGGCATAATATCGTGACTCCAGGTGATTGCCATTTTCAAGAATGACTACCTGAGGTGAATCGGTTTTCTTTACTAGGATCGCTGCGTATCGATTTTCTCCCGTGAATCTTTTATCGAAATGGGGATACTGAACAATTTCAACAATCACCTCATTGTCATCAAGACTCGATTGAAGTGTGGATAGTGAAACTGTTTCCATGGCTATGGATCGTTCAAATGATTTCGAACTTAAAGAAAGTCGTCTTTCTGTATCATTAGCTGCCGTTTCAAGGGAATCTATATTGACCTTTTGATCTTTCAGGTCTTCCTTACTCATAGAATAATAGGTTGCCAAGAGATTTTTCTGATCCTGCCAGGTTTTGTATAAACTGATCAATTCACTATTCCCACTGTTGAGTATATCATTCTTGATCTTGGTGGTAGTACTTAATAACAGGCCCTTGGTCGAAAATCGATATTCCAGTGTTTTCTCCAAAAGACCTTTATCTCCTTCCTGTGAAAATGCAAAACTGTAAAATACGTCGAACCTGGGTTTTAACTTTTCCCAGTACTTTGTCTTTTCTGCTTCACTCATTGGTGGAAAGAACTCGTCGATGAAGGTCATGGTATTGGACATTACTTCATCAAATTGGGTTTTCGAGGTCTCCACATCGCCTTTAAGCCAGTTTACAATAGCAAGCCCCTCAAGGGTTTTTATGGTCTTTGGATGGTTTTCACCTAAAGATTCCCCTTGACTGGAATATGCCTTCGTCAGTAATCCAAATGATTCTTCCAGTTTACCGGCAGATCTCAGTAAATTCCCAAGATCAACTTGTGCATTGGCAGTGTTGACATGATTTCCTCCAAATTTCGTTTTGTAAATGTTCAAACTTTCCCTCAGCAACTTCTCGGCTTCCTCTTCCCTACCGGTAACTGCGTAAAGTGAAGCCAGATTATTTAGCATGTGAGCGTAATCGGGATCGGAAGTCTTGTTTATTTTCAAGCGGCTTATCTGAAGGTCGATTGCCTTTTTATAGGTAATTTCAGCTTCATCGTAATTTCCATTTTCTTGCAATATCAGCGCTTTGTTTGTCAATAATTGCAAAAAGGTCGAGGATCGATCCCGTAACTTCTTATCTCCTATTTCCAGGCATTTTTCTATTTGCTCAAGCGCTTCATTTGATCTCCCCATGTACTGGTAAAGGATTCCCAAATTATTCAATGCGATGGCGTATGGAACCGATCCACTACCCTCAGTTTTTGAGACTAGCTCCAACGTTTCTTTCAGTATACTTTCTGCTTGATTGTAATTCGCTGTATTTAAGTTTAGCACCCCCATGTTATTATACTCGGCGGCGTATCCCGAACTCTCTTTCCCCATTGTACTTTCCCATCCATCGATAGCCATTCTGTTGTACTCTTCTGCCAAGGCATAACGACCCATATCACTAAATAGCAATCCTAGTGTTCCAATAGCCTTCAAATAGACCGGGTTATCGAACTCATTCAATTCTTCAAAAGAAACTTTGGCTGCCCTCAGGTAAAATTCACCTACTACATACTTCCGATTCTGATAGCTCAGATTACCAGCTTCATACATATCCCTGGCCTTGTCGAGGTCAGATTTCTCCTCCTCCTTGGACATAACAAAATCAGCAGCCTTTATCAGGCGTTCACCTTTCTGAACATCCGTATATGACTCTGATTTATCAAGAAAAGCAATGGCAAAATTGAAACTTGAAGTATCATAGCTATCACGTTTCTTTTCAGTTTCCTCGACGATCGTTTCTTTGATTACGTCTTGTGCTTTATCACGTAGTTTCTTTCTTAGATCCTTCAATTGTGAATTGGCGGAAAAGACAATTGCAAAGGTCAGTGTGAACAGACTAAACTTGGTCATAGAGATCAATGGTTCAAGAGGTTAATTCAAGAATATCAAATTTAGGACATTGACAAAATCTTACACCTACAGGGATCCAAAAAAGACAAGCAACGACAACCAAATCTATAAAAACCCTTATTCGTAAAGTTCGAATTGTTCCGTTGTGAACATTTTTTTGAAAAAGAGGTTCAATAAGTAAACAAAATCCAATTGAATGCGTGAATCTTAATATAATTCAACACCAGGAAACAGCTATGATATATGGACGATCTAGAAGATTATTCGAAAGAGATTGAGATCTATTCAGAAGAGGATCACGAGTTATTTCAGGAAGTAGGTATTAAAATCGTAAGAAACCTCCAAAAGAAGTACCAACAACAAGCATCACATCGATTGAAGCAGTCAAGGTTGATTCTAAAAATGGTTTATTGTCATAACATTGCCAGGACCGGAATATAGTTGCCATTTTCGTGACAGCTCATTTTGGAGATTGATCGGTACGTGATTCACTGAAAAGCAAATTTAGGATTGTGTAAGTTCCCTAATTAATTTACCATCGTGGTTTGATGAGGTGTGTCTAATTAAAAGAAGGCCACCTGTTCCACCCTAGTCATCAAACCAATGGAACTCGATCTTTATCTGCAGGAAATAGAAAACCTTACAAAAGAGGAACACGAACTTTACAACGAAGTCGGATTAAATATTGCAAGGAATCTCCAGCGAAAGCGCAGATTTAACGATACGTACCGATTACACCTCTCCAAGTTGGTTTTGAAATTGGTCTATTGTCATAATCACGCCAAAAAGAATATTGAACGTATCACAAAAAGGAGAAGTGTCAGGCGTTCTCTCCGAACACTAACCCACTACTCACATTAGCTGGCGCTCGTTTGCAACGAGTGTCAGATAAAAAACCACTCGTATTTCTTGCACCAGTTATGAATAGTTTTCTCCTCCACTTCCAATCCCATTAGTGCACTTTACTCGCTGTTCCGTCGAAAGGACTGCAGGGGGAGTTATAGGCCAAGCTACTGGGCATATGACTCAGAGGCAGTCTTTATCGCTTTGTAATATATGGGAGGACCTCTACTAACCCCGGCAGTTCACACTACCTTATCTTGCGCTCGTTTGCAACGAGTGTCAGATAAAAAACCACTCGTATTTCTTGCACCAGTTATGAATAGTTTTCTCCTCCACTTCCAATTCCCATTAGTGCACTTTACTCGCTGTTCCGTCGAAAGGACTGCAGGGGGAGTTATAGGCCAAGCTACTGGGCATATGACTCAGAGGCAGTCTTTATCGCTTTGTAATATATGGGAGGACCTCTACTAACCCCGGCAGTTCACACTACCTTATCTTGCGCTCGTTTGCAATGAGTGTCAGGTAAAAAACCACTCGTATTTCTTGCACCAGTTATGAATAGTTTTCTCCTCCACTTCCAATTCCCATTAGTGCACTTTACTCGCTGTTCCGTCGAAAGGACTGCAGGGATGTGGTACGTCACTCTTGAGGAACGTTGAATTGTTGTCAGTCTTCGAGTGCCTCAGACCGACAATCTACTTCCAGTTATAAGTTGACTATACCCTGACAGTCTTTTCATTTTATTGAGAAAGGACTTGAGAAAAGTGTACCCAGGCAAAAAAAGCTGTCTTTTCGACTTTAGAGAAAACTTTTCATGAGTGGTGGGAGGCCTTCCAATCGAAATAATCCCTCTACGCATGAATAGTTATACTCTCAACGGTCAATGTAACAGCTTTTTTTACATGTGTGATTAGCGCATGAACTACCCTAAAACTCAGAAATGTCCTGTCCTTCGATCCATGGAGCACCAGCATTTTTCAAAGCCTCTTCTATTCCAGGTATTACATTGTCAGTCACATCCATTAGATCCTTTTTAATGTCTCCCATTTCTTTCTTACTGAGATCGATCATTTCTCGATGCATTTGCGTAGGTCCATACGTGTTGTTTAATGCACGGAACCCTACAAACATGCGATTCCTAGGTGTTGGATCAGACCTCTCACCAATCTCACCTTTGGTGTCGTCACCATTTAGTTTCATATCAATATCAAGTAACCGGTTCCTTGCATTGTATATACTAGTGACAAGTTCTGTATCTTCCTTTTCCAACCTTGAAAGTGCGGTTTGCATGGCCTTGATCTTGTCCATGGTCTTGTTTAACACGGTGCCTGTAGCCGTTATTTCCTGCTGCAAACTCTCAAGATCTTTCCTGAACGCAATTATTTCATCATAAGATGCTGGTTCCAATGCACCATCGCGTAATGGGACAACTTTGAAGGATCTGGGCTCAGAAAGATCCGTGACGACACCATCTACTACTTTAGACATTGTAACTGTGTAATCTCCGGGAGTTGCCATAAATCCATTATTCCCGAAGAATCTACCACCAGAAGATCTTCCTAATCTGATTCCATCTTTTGAGGCATATCTAAGATCCCAATTGATTCGTTTTATACCTTTCTTGGCTTTGCCTTCTACCTTATTCACAACATTCCCTTCCGAATCCTTGATGGTCAATAAGATTTTTGGTTTTTCCTGTCTTCTCTCCTTCTCCAATGCATCCCATCCTGGAAATGGAATGCTCCTGTTGTCTTTCGCAAGATCTTTCTCTCGTTTCTTTCGAGCCGCCTCAAGAGTTGTAAGATCTTCCTTTAAATAATAAGTAAATACAGCTCCAAAAGGTGGGTTTTCAGCAACATACTTGCTGGCTCCCTGCGAACTTACCCTTCCCCTTGGTCTGTACCACTCTGCGTCTTTCACGTCAAATAGAATCGCTTCCTGAGCTAAGGCACTTTCCGAAATGCTCCTTAATGGACTGATGTCATCAAGAACATAAAAACTCCTGCCAAACGATGCCCCTACTAAATCATTTTCTCGCCTTTGAATAGTTATATCCCTGAATGGAATAGTAGGTACTCCTCCTTCCAATCTGGTCCAGTTTCCTCCGCCATCGACTGTTACGTAAATACCAAATTCAGTTCCTACGAAAATAAGATCCTTGTTTACGTGATCCTGGACCAATCTCCAGATCAAAGTACGGTCCGGAATGTTGGAACTTATGGAAGACCATGAGCGTCCCCTGTCCGTACTCTTTAGGATGTATGGTTTAAAGTCTCCGTATTTATGATTATCCAGACATAAATAAACCGTATTAGCATCAAATAGATCAGCTCTGACATCGTTAATGAAAGCAGTTGAAGGAACTCCTTTGATAGATCCTGTTTCAATTTTTCGCCAATTTTGACCACCGTCCTCAGTTACCTGGATAATTCCATCATCAGTACCCGCATAAATTAAACCCTCTTGTAATGGAGATTCAGCTAAAGATGTTACGGTATTGTAGTTAGACATGGCCCCTACATCCCAAGGATTATCCCAACTCTGTACTTTGCCCATGATGGGCAGGGTGATCCGTTCCTGATCCCTTGTCAGATCCCCGGAGATAGCTGTCCAACTATTCCCTCTGTTGTCAGATCTCCAAACTCTGGCTGACGCAAAATACAATCGTGAAGGGCTGTGTGGACTTACCAATATTGGAGCATCCCAATTAAAGCGTTCATAATCTTCACCTTCACCAGCCTGAGGTTGGATAAATACCTGATCCCCAGTGATTTGATCAATCCTATGCAACCCCCCCTGTTGTGTTTCTGCATAGGTGATGTTTGGATTCCCTGGTTCAACCGCTGACTGATGTCCGTCTGCACCCAGTGTTTTCCACCAATCAGCATTCCTAATACCGTGCTCATTATCTGTCCTTGAAGGACCTCCATGAGATCCGTTGTCCTGTGTCCCTCCGTATATGTAGTAAAATGGTTCCGAATCATCCACAGCAACCTTGTAATATTGCGTGATAGGCATATTGTCAATAAATCTCCAATTCTCAGCAAGGTCAAAACTCTCATAGAGCCCACCATCAGTGCCGACTAACAGATAATCAGGATCATCAGGTCTGAATGAAACAGAATGACTATCGGAGTGCATCCCTTCCCTCTTCATTCTTCGAAAGTTCTTCCCATGATCATCTGAAACCAGCATATTATTGTTCACAAGGTACAATCGCCCTTCCTGGTGAGGTGATGCATATAGCTCCTGGTAGTAATGTGGGCCTGTTGCTCCCGAAACAGCATCCGATTGCTTCACCCATGATTTCCCGCGATTGGTGGACATGAATACTCCACCAGTGGTTCGATCCAGTTCGATCGCAGCATAGATCACATCCGGATTGAAAGGAGAAATAGCCAATCCAATTTTTCCTAAGTTAGATTTAGGTATTCCTGTTGTAAGCTCTTCCCATGTTTCTCCGCCATCTTTTGATCTATGAAGACCTGATCCGGGTCCTCCACCCATGTAGGCTGCAACAGTTCTGTGTCGATCCCACGTTGCTGCATACAGCCAATTTGGATCACGAGGGTCGATCGCAATATCTGTAACACCTGTCCATTCGTTATTACCTAACGTTTTCTTCCAGGAATCACCTCCATCAGTTGACTTGTAGAATCCTCTTTCTCCACCTTTATTCCATAACGGACCTTGGACCGCAACCATGATAACATCGGAATCATCAGGGTGGACAATGATCTTTGAAATGTGCTCGGAAGCCTTGAGCCCCATGTTTTTCCAGGTCTTTCCGTTGTCTTCACTTTTATAAATACCATCGCCATAACCAACATGTCTGCCGCCGACATTCTCTCCGGTACCCACCCATATCGTATTGGGATTTATAGGGTCAATCGTTACACAGCCAATAGAATATGACGGTTGGTCATCAAAGATTGGATCCCATGTTACCCCCGCATTTTTTGTTTTCCAAACTCCTCCGGAACCCACTGCCACATACCACACATTGTCGTCTTCCGGATGGATAGCGACATCAGCAATCCTGCCAGAAGTAAATGCTGGTCCGACTTCTCTTAGTTTTAATCCTTTCAGAATAGATGCATTCAGTGTAGCATCTTCCTGAGCTATTCCCACCTGAGCTATCAGGACAAATAGAGCTATTAAAAAAACTGGTCTTTTCATTCCTCTTCTCGATTTTGGTTTATTAGAATAACCGAAAATTAGGCAAAGAACCATTCAGACAAAAGGGTCTTTATATGGGCAGCAAATATTGGATTTGGGCGTCAGTTAACCTGCACCCAGAATAGGTTGTAATTCATCGGGTCTACACGATCAAGCTTACGAAGCTGACCAACAAATTGCTCAACAGAACTCATCCCTGTGACTTCTTTCTCATATTTTTCAAAGTGGTCGTCGTTGAACCTGTCTACTAGGATCGCATATATGCTGAAGTCTTCGGTAGGTTTATCAATGGAAAATGAATAACTCCAATTGTACTCGGTCCTCGTTACGTCCCTAAAGCTGAACTTTTCGTAATTATGGAAGATGAGCCTATCATTGGCGCTGGTCACTAACAGGACGTAGGCATCCCTATCTTTTATATCAAACGGCTCAATGCTGAATTTCCCTTTGGTGTGATATGTAAGCTTTCCATGCTCACCAAATGCTTCTTCACTAGTAACAGCTTCAACAACTATTCTGTGACCACCCTGAAAGAATATCAATGACGATATGATAAGTAATTTCAATAAATACACTTCTTTGACAATTATACTAGTTACACAGACAAATAAATCACAATACTTCCTCTCATTAAGAAATTAAATTACCAAGTACTCATCTGTTCTTCAAAAACTTCTTTTCAAACGCAAATTATGATTTCTTTGTTCATCAAACAATGATAAATGGCACTAAGTAGGTTCGTGAAGATCAGCAAAATTGATAATCTGAGTGACGCAAGGTATTGCTCAGGAATGATGGTCGATATGCTAGGTTTCAATCTTATCCCCCATTCTGAAAGATATGTTGATCCGAATCTATTTAAGGAAATCACAGAATGGATCACTGGACCAAAATTTGTAGGAGAATTCGGGACATCAAGAACAGAAGATATCAAGATTGCAATTCAGGAATATGCTCTCGACTTCATTGAAACAAGCAATATCGATGAGATTGAAGCATTGGCAGACCTCGGAAAACCATTGATCCTGAAAGTTGAGTTGATGACCAACGAGCAGGTAAACATCTTACTTAAGCAACTTCCCTTCCTGGATGGATTGATTCAATATCTTGTCATCGATGGAAATCTGAATGATCAGGATCTTTCAAGCTTCATGGATCACGCCACTTCATTTTCTCTTTTAAAAGCATTCGACAATTCGACAGAAACGGTCATGTCTCTTTCGGAAAAGTGGACAGGGATCCAACTTGAAGCTCCTCCTGAAGAAAGACCTGGTTATGCTGATTATGGTATCGTCATGGATATTTTAGAAGCGATCGAGATCGACTAAAATAATTCTACTTTCTGGCAACCTTTCGGGAGTTATTGCATCTTATTCCATGAGGACTATAAGTTATGCTAACCAATTACATCCGGATCTTTATCCAACATCTCAAAAGAAACCCAATATTTTCCTTCATCAATATACTTGGGCTCGGCCTGGGGCTCGGCGTTAGCTATATCATTGCTTTATACACCTTTGATGAGCTATCCTATGATCGGTTCCACAGCGATTACAATCGAATCTACAGGGTTGGAATACAAGGAGTGTTGTCAGGAAACGAATTCATCGGCATAAATTCCTGCGCACCGATTTCAGCGGCACTTAAAAGCGAAGTTCCAGGGATTCAGGAAAGCATTCGGCTTGCGCAACAAGCGAGTCTTATCATTCATAGTGACAATAATCCAATTACCGAAAATAATGTCCTTCTGGCAGATAGTAATTTCTTTGATTTCTTCAGTTTTGAACTGATCGCGGGAGACCAAAAAACTGCTCTATCTGGAAAAAATAAAATTGTTCTTACGGAAGCATCCGCAAAAAAGTATTTCGGAGATGCTCCGTACTCTGAAATTGTCGGAGAATTTCTGACAGTAGGTACGGAGAAGGAATCTTATGAAATTACTGGAGTTGCCGAAGATGCTCCAAGAAGGTCTCATATACAGTATCCAATGATACTTTCAATGGCAACATGGGATTGGAGCTTCAATACCCAATGGACAAGCAACAGTCTCTATACCTACTTTAAGATGTTTGAAAATGCCGATATCAATCAGATTCCGGTACAGTTTGATGCGTTGGTAGAAAAATATGTAGGTCCCGAAATTGAACAGTACATAGGTATTACTCTTGACGAGTTTCGTCAGGGAGGTGGGGATTATGGTTACTGGACCCAGCCTTTGGGAGACATACATCTTCGATCACACTTTGATGGTGAACTCGAAGCCAATGGAGATATTCAAAATGTTATTATTTTCTCGATAGTTGGAATATTCGTATTGGTGATCGCAGGGATCAATTTCATTAGTCTTTCAACCGCGCGCGCCACGGATCGTGCAAAGGAGGTTGGAATCCGAAAAACTTTTGGTGCTTACAAAAAGCAACTCATATTCCAATACCTATTTGAATCACTGGGATACTGCTTGATTGCCGGATCAATTGCATTGATTGGGATCGGACTAAGTTTAGACTACTTCAATGAAATAACAAATAAAGAATTTCAATTGACCGACCTGGTGAGTTCCTCAAACATCAGTTTGTTCTTTCTTTTTATTTTCCTGATCAGTTTCCTTTCCGGAATTTATCCTTCCCTGGTTCTCAGTTCTTTCGCACCAACCGCCATCTTCAGAGGTCGTATCACTTCAAGGATCTCAGGGAGGATCAACGTGAGAAATCTAATGGTCGGGTTTCAATTCGTTTTGACCACAATTGCCATAGTGCTGACTATCACCGTATACAAGCAGTTGGATTTGATGAGGAACAAGAATCTCGGGTTTCAGGGTGATCAGGTATTAACCGTTTTCAATGCACATCATGTTTCTAGTAAGGTAGGTTTTAAACAGGAGTTATTATCGATTCCTGAGATTGAATATGTGAATCTGACACAGGGCTTTCCCCCGTTCATTTTCAATAATTCTGTCCACAGGGTTTCTGATACCCAGGAAGACCATCTTTTCTATATGTACCGAACAGACCCCGATCATTTCAATACATTTCAAATTGAATTGTTGCAGGGAAGACTATTTGAGGATGCCCGGTTAGATAGCAATTCCATCATCATGAATGAAACGGCTTTCAAAATGACGGGTTGGAGTGATATCGATGGAAAACAGATCGAAGGTTATTCCGATGATGGTGTAACTCCATCATTCAATGTAGTCGGTGTGGTCAAAGATTTCCATTTCCAGGATTTTAAGTCCACTATCCAACCGTTACTGATCTATTGTGCAGAAGACTGGGGAAGATTTACTGCGATCAAGGTCAATTCAGAAAACATGACTTCTACCATCAGCAAAATTGAAGATATCTGGAATTCGCAGACCAACGGGAAGACATTTGATTACTCATTTGTTGACACTCAGTTCGATAAGCTATTTCAATCGGAAAAGAGACTGGGAGAACTGACTTCCATTCTTGCTGTGATGACGATCTTGACAGCTTCCATGGGATTGTTTGGGTTGGCGATGTATGTTGCAAGAAAAAGAAGAAAGGAGTTCAGCATTCGAAAAGTACTGGGAGCATCAGTTACGAAAGTAATGGCCATTCAAATCAGGTATTTCCTAACTATTTCACTGATTTCCGTTGTGATCTCGATCCCTGTTAGCTTTACCATTGTCAATAGATGGCTGGAAGAATTCCAGTATAGGATCCCAAATGACTGGACCATCTATACAATAACAATTCTGACATTGATCGTTTTCATTATTCTCACTGTTAGTTATCAGTCATACAGAGCTTCAACCCATTCACCTACCAAAGTGCTGCGTGAGAATAATTAGTGGGATTTAATAAATCTTCCCAGTAATGTTCTTTTTTGTGTTCTAACTGAAATCAGGTGAAGAGCAGGTTGTAAAGTAGCCACATCAATAGTATTGCCCTGAAAATTGAGTTCTTTTGTCTGACCCATGAGGTTTGATACCTGAACTTTGAGAATTGTTTCATCCTCAGCCAGGTCTACAAAGAGAATTTCCCGAGTTGGATTAGGAAACAGAATCATTTCTGTATCGATTCCTTCGATCCTTACAAGGATCGTTTTTGAATACTCAAAAGTTTCATCGCGATCAACCATCTTTAGGCGATAAAATACAAGTTCACCTAATGTCGAAATATCGGTATCTTCAAAGAAATAATTTCGAACTGAGCTTGTGTTCCCAGAAGATTGCAATCTTCCAATTTCGGAAAAACTCTTCTGATCGATGCTTCTTTCCACAATGAAGTGATCCGAATTTATTTCTACCGCTGTGGTCCACTCAAGTATGATGCGGCCTAATGTTGAAGATCCTGAGAATTCGACTAATTCAACCGGCAGAGGTTGATCATCCTGTCCACCAGTCCAGTCCGAAAATTGCGTGACCCCAGTTATAGAGTAAGTTCTTGGGTCACCAGAACCTGAAATGTCCTGAGGACCATCCACCTCCACCCAACCACTACCTGCATTCCTGAAAAAGGAGATCATTGCCAGGTTCTTACCATTGTCAAATGTGGAAAGCCATGAAAAAGAAATATTCCTACCCGAAACAGGCTGATTATCCGCAGTGATTGACCAGAATATCGAGATAGATGTGTAAGGCCCGTCAGTAATGATGGAGCCGGTCCCCATACTTCTTGAGATCGTTACATCACCTAAGTCGTCAGTTCCTGAAGCAATGCTAACACCAAGAATCGCTATTGATCCTGTTCCTACATTTCTAGGTTCCAATGACAACACTCCATCAACGTAGCTACTCAATGATTCTGTTGGAGGAGTGGCTAATGGACTTAAAATCAATTGGGCATCATTGATTGTTTCAATTATGCCCAGAGATGTACTGAGACTATTATTGATCCTCAAATTTCCGTTGATCTGCAAAGTGACTCCTGTCCCATTTATTGTTAAATCGTCTATTGAAACAGTGTCAGATCCAGTTGAAGCAGGGCTTAAAGTGAGATTTTTACTAACTGTCAAAGATTCACTGTAATCGGATAGATTCATTGTCATCGTTCCACCCGTGAGAAGAGCATTGTATCCTTCCACAGTTCGATCATCACTTCCGGTCTGTACTCCTCCCAGACCAATATGAAGGTCACTGAAATCACCCTGGAATCCGGGAGTACCTGCCTCAGTATCCGTTCCGGACCCTAACCATGGTGTATAATCATTGTTACCAACAAAAGACTGAATGGTTGCTTCATCTGTTGTTCCGAAATAATTTCCTGAAAGGTTGATACCAATCGTTCCTGCAATCAGACCAGTCCCATTTTGATCGAAACTGCAATTGGAAATGGTGAGCGATGAATTATCCAGACTTAATCCATCAAAATCCGGAGATGAAGCAGGATTTCTCAAAAAGGAGTTGGTCATAGTAACCACGGCACCCTCTCTGACCACGAGATTAAAGCCCGGATTCCCATCGGTAATAACTGGATCAGTCCCATTGTTCGAAAAAATACAACTTGTAATTGATGCGGTTGTATTGGCGCCACGGACATATATTCCACGATTTAGATTATTTATTAGTGTACATTCACTGATGGTAACATCCTGAACATCATTGGAAATATCTGGTGAAAAATCTCCAACAATGATCCCTGCGTAGTCCGATGATGTTTTACCTATTCCATCAAATCTACTTCCCGAGATACTCACTGTCAGCAGATGAGAATCCGTCGATGAGCCATCGGAATATGTATAAACTCCTGTTTGAGGAAAATTGGTTATACCACCCACTGGTTCTGAAAAAGAGTGCACATACATCCCAGAAATGTCAACGGTACTTGGGGCTCTTGATGATCCATCATAACTGGCAATGGTGGCACCTCTGATCGAACTCGTGATTGTGTCGTTGGAAAGAGTTAGAACGTTCGAGCTTACGCAATCAAATACAAATACGCCCTGGGCCGACCCGAATAGCTCGTTGTTGGAAATATTTATATCTGAGGTTCCTGTATGACCCGACAAAGCTATACAGGAGGTTACGTCATTTGTATTAGGGGTTTCAAAATCATTCAAAGTGATGTCATTATTGTCGATGGAAATCACTCCGCTCGTTGATGAAGCTGTAACTAACCCGATCGAATCGGAGTTGATCACGTTGTTGCTCACCGTTAATCCTGTAAATCCGACTGACGATATTCCTACAGATATGTTAGAAACACCAATTTGTAAACCATCAATTTGGACATTGTCCGACGCAATATTTATGGCCACTGATCTTGAGGATGTTTCTATAATGGATTCCGATCCCCTCGATACGCTATTACCCGGTATACCCTGATTGGCCCCAAGAATATTTAAAGATTTGGAAACGGTCAGAGATTCATCGTAAGTTCCGGCGAGAAAATTAATGTTATCTCCGGCCAGTGCCTGACCCTGGGCATATGAAAATGAAGCGCAGGGACTGCCCATTGACGTGCAGTCACCAGTATCTGTACCTGAAGGACCAATGTAGCGTTCTGTTTGTGCTACGACAATATTTGAAAGTAACAGGCCAAGTATGGCCCCTTTTCTGATAGTAGAGTACATTTAATTCACGGCTGATTCTATATAAAGTTAATCTTAATCTTGGAAAAATTATATGTATGATCTATATTATTTCTTCAAAATCCACTACTCTAAATTGTTGACATGTCAAATGCATGAGCTCTTACGCACTGGTAATGAACTTATCGGGACTTTAGATCTCTTAAGTTCTCAATTGCTATTAAATTCTAACGTTTTGACTAACTTATCCATCCAAGCAGAAATACCGTGAAAACATTCAGGACTATCCTCTCATTCATCCTAGTAGCCACCCCTTTCATTTTATTTTCTCAAGATGAACCTCTTGAAAAATCTATAGAAACCAAAGATCTGAATGCTGAACTTCTGGAAAGAATCGCAGCTCTTGAGTCGGCAGAATTGGTAGAGTCAATGTCGCAACGATCCTTATTGATCCCTTTCTACCAACCTGAACTCAAAGCGCTGATTGCAAAGCAGGCTTACAACTTCTGGATTGCTTCGAGTTCGGAAAAATATGTATCTCATCTCAAAGTATACTCTGCCTTATATTATGCCAATAAACATCTGGATTATGATTCATATAATCGGAAAGCCTTTAACCAGGTAATTGGACATGATGAGGCAGTTGTATCGATCAAATTCAGCAACCGACCCAATATCTTCTATTCTGCGGGATCCGATGGACGGGTTTTGAAATGGGATATGGATGACCTTACGACGATCCCTACCGTCATGTATACAGGTAATCACTTGATCAAATCTATTGATGTCAGTGACGATGGGAAATTACTACTTATCGTGGCAAAGGATGTAGGAATAGTGCTTGTAGACCTGGATCAAATTCCCCAGGAAGGCCCGATTTCAGTAATTGACAAAGAGTACTCACAAACTGCTGTTTTTCTACCTGGACAAAAGAAATACCTGACTGTCAATCAACAAGGAGAACTCAAAGTGAAGGGTCTCAAAGTTGATTCGGAGGGTGTTGGCACGTCTGAACAAAAAGTCCTCTCACTTGCGATAAGTTCTGAGGACATGTCAATTTTCGCTGGCACGGATAAAGGGAGCCTAAAGATCTGGGATAAGATAAATAAGACTAATCATTATTTCGAAAATGAATCCTTTGCTATCAACGCATTAGCAATAAGTAATGACAATAAACTTTTAGCTATTGGAAGGGAAAAAGGAGATGCAATTTTATGGGATATTGATAAACAGGATGTTGTCCGAGTCATTTCAGGACATCAATCTGCCGTCACCGATGTTGATTTCAGCCCTGATAACAAATTACTGTTGACTGCTAGTCGGGACAGGACTGCTCGCATTTGGGATCTTGGGAACGCCAAAAAACTTCCAATAATACTTGATGATCACAACGACTGGGTACTAACCGCAAAATTTGATGTGACCGGTGATCGAATAATTACAGGATCCATGGATAATTCATTAAGGATTTGGCCTGTTGATCCCAAGGAATTGGCAGAAAGAATCTGTGAATACGTGAATAGGAACATGACCGACGGGGAGTGGAACGAGTATGTTGGGCAAAATTTTCCCTATCAACATACATGTGAGAATATCGACGGTTCCAAATAAAAAACACCCTATTCAAAAATCTGAAAAGGGTGCTAACTCACTAAATCAATACTACAACTAAATTCTCATTATTTGGAAGCAACAAGATTGATCTCCAGATCGAAGGTGTTGCTTATTACCACATTTTCCAATGACCAACCATATAGTACCTTGTGTTCTGTCCTGTCAACACTAATCTTAGCTAAAAACTCAACCGTTTCACCGGTAGATCTTCTTGAAGCTTCAAACTCCACCTCTTTCGTGATACCTCGAATGGTGATATCAGCAGTCACACTGTATTTCCCACCATTTCCACTCACGGATTTAATAGCGAGTGACGCCTCAGGATATTCTTTCGCATTGAAGAAATCATCAGATTTAAGATGATTCACAAGTTTGTTATTGTCTTTTTCCTTTTCAATATCCCCATTTGATATTGAATTCATGTCAATGACGAATTCCCCTCCTACCAATTCGCCTTCTTCAATTTCCACACTTCCTGACTTGATGGATATATTGCCCCAGTGTTCATAAGACTTTGCAAGGTGATACCCTGTCCATTTTATGCTACTAGAGGATGCATTGACATTGTAGATGTCACCTGCTTTAGCATTCCAGCTAAATGCCGTAAAAACAATTAGGGCAAGTGAGAGTAATCCAATTCTTTTCATGTAATTTCTTTTTTGGTTCCTAATCGAACATATCCCTTGAGGATTAAATTTCATCCATTCAACTGTAAATAATTGAATGTCAGCTATGTGACAAGAATCCAAAGAACCATGTTTCTCCAATGAATTGAACAATGAACGCACTAAATCGTTCCAATAACCAAACCATGGACCTGAAGCTCTCTCTTTTTCTGATCTTATCTTCCATTTGCATCATTTCCTATAGTCAATTTCAGAACTATAATGAACAGATCTATTATGGCAAACTGGACTCATTGCGGATTTTTAATCAAAATTCGGTATCTCCATCAGGTGACAAATTGGAGTTGGCTGTAAATATTGCACTTACGCACTATCCTGAATTAAGTGGGCATCAGATCAAGATCAAGTATCGTAAAAATGTAGCCCATCCGATTACGGCAGGATATTCAGCTGCCAATATTATTCGATTCAGGAAAAAACATATATATCGACTGATCCTGAGTCCAAGTTCATTCGTAAAGTACCTTTCTCTGAATAAACAAGTTGCAGTAATAGGCCATGAAATGGCTCATTTTGTCTATTACAAAGAAAGACCTGCAATTGGTATGGCCATTTGGGGAATCCGATATCTAACCTCCAAGAAATTCAGGTATTCCTTTGAAAAGGAAGCTGATAGAATGGCAATTGATCATGGGTTGGGTGGACAATTACTTCAACTTTCTATGTACATGAGTAATCATGAGGTTAAACAATACATACACAGCAAGATGAGATCAGCATCTGGTAAGTAGTTTTTTATCAATCAATTTTGACCTGATGTAGTTTACCATTCATGGCTTACAAGAAATTAGTAATAATACTTGGTAATTGCCTTTTCCCAAACCATCGGCAAATCAGTGATCCTGACTCCCTATTCTTCATGGCTGAAGATGCAGGTCTTTGTACTCATTTCCCATATCATAAGCAGAAGTTGGTGCTTTTTCTATCGGCTATGAGATCTCATGCTGATCAAATCCGAAAACATTCTAAGTTGATCTATTGGAAACTTGATCCTCAAAATATTGAACTCAGCTACGAGGACAAATTATATTCCACCTTGAATGAACATCCTGATATTGAGGAGATAATTAGTTATGAAATAGAAGATCATTTTTTTGAACAACGCATCAAAAACTTTTGCCGTGAACAAGGTCTAAAACATACAATTCTCCCCTCCGAATCGTTCGTCACTACAACATCTGAATTTAAGGATTACCTTTCTTCAGTAAGAAAACCCTTCATGCACACATTCTATCAGAGTCAACGTAGAAGACTTGGCATACTTCTGAATGAGGATGGCAGTCCCCTAAATGGGAAATGGTCATTTGATGATGAGAACAGGAAAAAACTACCTAAAGGAGTTGATACTCCATCCATTCCAATTTCCTCCAAAACCCAGCACACAAATGATGTCATAAGACTTGTAGAAGAACTATTTCCTTCCAATCCTGGTAATACAAATCACTTCTTCTGGTCTACAACCAGACAGGGTGCATTAGATCAATTCAACACTTTTATAGAGCAACGTTTCGTTCAGTTTGGCCCCTATGAAGATGCAATTGATAAGGAGAGTGTTTTCCTGTTTCATTCTGTTTTGTCTCCTTACTTGAATTTGGGATTGATTACACCCACTGAGATCATTGATCGTGTAATCGAAGTTTATTCATCCAGAAAGACTCACTTTCCGAGTGTTGAAGGATTTATTCGTCAAATCATTGGATGGAGGGAATTCATCAGAGGGATATATCACGAGTATGACAACAAACTAAATGTAAACTACTTAAATCACCATAGAAAGATGAATGATTCATGGTACACTGGTGATACGGGTATTGAACCTCTCGATGACAGTATCAGGAAAGCTTTGAAATATGGATACACCCATCATATCGAAAGATTGATGATCCTTGGGAATATTATGTTGCTCTGTGAAATTAATCCGGATGAAGTGTATCGCTGGTTTATGATGATGTATGTTGATTCCTCAGATTGGGTTATGGCACCAAATGTATTTGGTATGAGTCAATTTGCCGATGGTGGAATATTTGCCACCAAACCTTACATTGGAGGAGCCAGCTACATACTGAAAATGAGCAATTACGATAAAAAGGCGGATTGGATAGATACTATCAACGGACTGTACTGGAGATTTATCGATAAGCACCGAGATCTCTTCTCGGGAAATCCAAGAATGGCGATGATGCCAAAGTTATTGGACAAAATGGATGACAAAAAAAGAGAATATCTTTTTGATCGAGCAAATAAGCTAATTGGAGAGATCACCCATTGAAACATTAGATTCCAAAATTGGTTCTCAAAATAAAATCAAATGAGAAAATATTTAATTGTAGGTGGAACATCCGGCATTGGTTTGGAATTGGTTAAAACACTTTCTGCTGAACATTCTATCACAGTTGTTTCAAGAACATCCGAAGGCATTTCCGGATTACCAAATGTTGAACATATTACTTTTGATGTGACCACCGACTCCTTTCCTTCAATAGATGATCCGATTGATGGAGTTGCTTATTTGCCAGGTAGCATCAACCTGAGGCCATTTCATAGGATCAGACTCGAAGATTTTCAAAAAGATATGGACTTAAACCTATTTGGCGCTGTTAAGGTCTTACAAGGTGTGTTTCCTAATCTTAAAAAATCAGAAAACGCTTCTGTTGTTCTTTACAGTACTGTGGCCGTTCAACAAGGCCTGTCTTTTCATGCTTCAATTTCAGCGGCTAAGGGAGCTATAGAAGGTCTGACCCGATCCCTGGCAGCAGAATGGTCTCCAAATATTCGTGTAAATTGTGTAGCACCATCTATCGTTAATACTCCATTGGCCTCGAAACTATTATCAAATGAAGATAAGATAGAAGCATCGGCTAAAAGACATCCTTTGAATAGAGTTGGAAGTCCAAAAGACATTGCATCTGTATCTCAATTTCTTCTGTCGGAAGATTCATCATGGATCACAGGGCAAGTCATTGGAGTTGATGGAGGAATGTCCTCGATCAAGTCGCTCTAATGAAAGTTCTACTCACAGGGTCCACCGGATACATTGGCAGGAGGCTCCTTCCTGAACTTGTATTGAAAGGGTATCAGGTCATATGTCCTGTGAGAGATAAGCGTAGATTTGATTTTGAAGATTTCGATGAAGAGTTTTTATATCATGTTGAAGTAATTGAAACTGATTTTACAGATCTAACGTCTTTAGAGTCTTTACCTAAGGATATTGATATTGCCTTCTACCTGATCCATTCAATGTCGAGCAATAATCCTCACTTCGACAAAGTAGAAGAAGAAACTGCCAGAAATTTTGCAACATATATTTCAGGTACTAAATCTCGGCAGATCATCTATCTGGGGGGGATTTCAAATGACCCCAATCTTTCCCAGCATCTGGACTCCAGATTGAATGTTGAAAATACATTGAGGTCAGTGGGTATACCGGTTACGGTGCTTAGAGCTGCTATCATAATAGGTTCAGGTAGTGCTTCCTTCGAGATCATTAGAGATCTTGTTGAGAAACTACCAATAATGATCGCTCCAAAGTGGCTGAAAACACGTTGTCAGCCAATAGCAATATCCAATGTACTTCAGTATCTACTGGGAGTCATTGATAAAAATGAGACATTTGGTAAAGTCTTTGACATCGGAGGATCGGATATCCTCACCTACAAGCAAATGCTTCTGGGTTTGGCAAAAATCAGAAAATTGAAAAGGTGGATCATAAGTGTTCCTGTACTAACTCCAAAATTATCTTCACTTTGGCTTCATTTCGTCACTTCAACCAATTACTACCTTGCCAGAAATTTGGTTGACAGTCTAAAAAACGAAGTCATAGTCTCTGGCAATGAAATTGACAAATACGTTCCTATTAGAAAGCTCAGTTACGAAGAGTCACTGAAGAAAGCTTTCCAAAGGCTAAGAAACAAGTCCATTGTTTCTAGCTGGAAAGATTCCTTTGACAGTACTTTTAGTAAGGAGTTTCTCAATCAAGTCGAAGTTCCTCAATATGGTTGCTTTTTTGACGTACAAAGGGTACCGTTTGAGAGAAAAGATTCGGAAGTTGTCAAGAACATTTGGGAGATTGGTGGTGAGCGAGGTTGGTATTATGGCACTTTTCTTTGGAAAATAAGAGGATTCCTGGACAAACTAATTGGTGGTGTTGGACTTAGACGTGGACGAAGAAGTCCCAATGACCTTAAAAATGGAGACGCTCTTGATTTTTGGAGGGTTTTATATGCTAACAAAAAGGAAAAAAGACTTGTACTGTTTGCTGAAATGAAATTACCTGGTGAGGCATGGCTTGAATTCAGGGTTCAAAGTAAAGAGGGATCTAATATGCTGATCCAAAAAGCCACGTTCCGACCCCGAGGATTACTAGGTAGAATTTACTGGTACCTGGTCACTCCGTTTCACATATTAATTTTCAACAGAATGGCAAGAAACATAGTTAATTACAACCTTCACTAGAAGACTCATTTAAAGTGCTCCCATAGTTCTTCAAATTCTTCATCCAAGGACCCTTTGAAAAAGGATTTATTGGCCCTACTGTACCAGTATTGCGCGTTCCAGTCATCTCCTTCCTTCCTATGTAAATATGCATGGATCCAGGCAGCATCTGTTCCGGAGATATCTTGAACAATGTTATGAGCTTTGTCCCAATCCCCTAGTTTGTCTGCTTCGAGTGCTTTCCTAAATGCATTCATTGAAAATAATTAATAAACAAAGGTAGCAATGAAACTTAATACTAATTAATTTAGTATTTACTAATATAAATAGTATTATAAGTGACTCGAACCATATTACATATGGATTTGGACACATTTTTTGT
Source organism: Cyclobacteriaceae bacterium (assembly GCA_965242805.1). Taxonomy (GTDB): domain Bacteria; phylum Bacteroidota; class Bacteroidia; order Cytophagales; family Cyclobacteriaceae; genus JANQEU01. Next base: position 524,787 of record CBDETD010000002.1, read on the forward strand.
GTCATGTGAACGTTTGATGAATCCTCAATTGATTGGGAAGCCAGTCATTATCGGTGGAATAACCAATCGAGGAGTTGTAGCATCCTGTAGTTATGAAGCACGAAAGTTTGGCGTTCACTCTTCGATGCCTATGAAGTTAGCGCGAATACTCTGTCCTGATGCAGTCATTATTAGAGGAAATAGCGGATTCTATGGAAAATTTTCAAAGGCGGTCTCAGAGATAATAAAGGAGGAATCACCCTCATTCGAAAAAGCTTCGTTTGATGAATTCTACATTGATTTGACAGGGATGGATCGATTCTTTGGAACCCTCAAGTGGTCTAAAGAGCTTAGAGAACGGATCATAAAAGAGACCGGTCTTCCGATTTCTGTGGCAATGTCAATAAATAAGACTGTTTCAAAAGTAGGTACTAACCAGGCAAAACCTAATGGATTCATTCAGATTGAAGAAGGAACTGAAAAGGGCTTCTTGGCACCCCTTTCATTAAAAGAGATCCCGGGCGTCGGTAATGATACTTTCTATAAAATGAGAGAAATGGGTGTTTATAGGGTTAAAACTGTTCAGGAAATGCCATTGAGGTTCATGAGATCAACATTTGGAGAGCACGGTGTTTCAATCTGGAATCGATGCAATGCTATTGACAACTCTCCAATAATTCAGTATCACGAAAGGAAATCAATAGGTTTAGAACGATCCTTCGAAAAGGATACAATCGATATTGTCAAAATGAGAAGTCTGATTATTGCCATGGCAGAAAACCTTGCCATGCAATTAAGGAACGGGAATCGTCTTACTTCAATTGTTATTATCAGGATAAGGTACGCGGATCTCAGCGTTTTTTCGAAACAGAAGAGGATACCTTATACTTCAAATGATCACAACCTGATTGAAGTTGTAAAGGAACTCTTTGAGAGATTGTACGAAAGAAGACTACGAATCAGGCTAATTGGGGTCAGGTATGGGGGTCTTGTACAGGGGGGACATCAAATTTCACTCCTGGATGACACGGAAGAAACGTGCAATTTGTACCAGGAAATGGATTACATAAGAAAGAAATACGGACAGGACGCTGTGAAACGTGCTGTTGCTATGGGATCAAATCACATCGGTCGTCTTAATCCGTTCAATGGAGAACCTCCTTATATTCCGGCGCATAGGAGGGCTTAAAGGAAGCTGTCTTGTCGACATAGGGTGGTTATAGTTTTGAAATGTTTCAAGCTTGAATTAACATTAAAGTAATCTCGTTTGATACTTGTGAGCCTGGATGCATTGGGATCTATTGATTTATATTAAGAACCAACTTTCGAAAATAGATTTCGAACCTCAGTATCTAACAGTAAAGCTAAATACAGGTGAATTCGAATTGGGTATCGATGAAGAGATATCAGGATACGATCTTGCTATTGCATTCATGCAAGACTTGAAACTACCAAGTGACCGTATAATACAGTCTGTTTCACCATTCCGAATTGATATTGAACACTCATTTATAGAATTTCATGACCTTGAATTTTTCTATCAATATCTTCCTTATGCGCTTCTTCCGGTCTATTCAAGGAAAAACAATAGATGTTATTCAATAACTCATTTTGCTCAATCATTAGATGGTCGTATCGCTTCATCATCGGGGAAAATGGAATGGATTGGAAACGAGGAGAATCTTATTCATGCGCATCGAATGAGAGCACTATGTGATGGTATCTTGGTGGGCTCTAAAACAATTGACAGGGACCGGCCTCAATTGAATGTAAGACATGTAAGTGGTAATGATCCAATTAAAGTTATTATTGGAGAAGTGAATGGCGAGGTCCTCAATAAGATGTCCGGGAAATTGATCCATTTTTCAGAATTTAGTGAGTCAAATAATGGTGATATAAAACATCTCTGCTTAGAAAAACGAGACCAATTATATGATCCTTCATTAATACTTGAAAGTCTCTTAAAGGAAGACATCTGTTCTGTTTATATAGAAGGAGGTTCATTCACTACAAGTGAATTTCTCAAAACTAAGTCAGTAGATGAAGTACAGGTTCACCTGAGTTCCAAAATCATTGGATCAGGGATGACTGGTTTCTCGTTTCAAGGGATCTCGGATTTTAAGCATGCCATCCAATTCAATCACTACAGTTACCATAAGATTGGCGGGGAAATAATGTTTGTAGGTACACCGAAATACCAATGATCACACTACGAAGACTATGGCACAACAGGAAAGAAACCTGGATCGAACATTTAGAATGGAACAAACCTTTAGAATCTGACCATATATTGGTGAAGTCTCAATGCTCCTTGATAAGCAAAGGCACCGAATCAATGGTGACGAGTACGAATATTTCTCCTGGAACAGCTTCCAAAATGAGTATACCTTATATGGAAGGGAGTCTGGATAGTTCTTTTACCTATGGTTATTCTCTGGTTGGAGAGGTCATTGATGGCCCAGGTGAATTAGTTGATAGAATGGTCCATCTTCTTCACCCTCATCAAAGCTATGCAACAGTCCACAGAAAAGACGCATTCTTGATTGAAAATGGAATACACCCTGAAAGTGCTGCACTTGCGAGTAACATGGAAACAGCAGTCAATATTATGTGGGATGCAGATATTCAGCCTCGTGAGAAGGCACTGATCATCGGTTTTGGGTTGATTGGTGCTTTGGTAGCCCTGGTAATCAGAGATCAAACTGATGGGAAACTGTGGATATCTGATATAGATGAAGATAGAATGGATCTATGTAAGAGATTAGGATTTGAAGTAGATGATGGCGAAAATCTTTATGATTTGGTAATAAACTGTAGTGGAAATGCTTCAGCGGTTAATGCGGCCTTTAAAAAACTAAGAAAGGAAGGGAGATTAATTGAATGTAATTGGTATGGCTCTGACCCTGTCAAACTAACCCTTGGAGAAGAATTCCATTTCAATCGCCTCAGAATAATCTCTTCACAAGTCAGTTCAATCCCTGTAATTAAACAAAGACAATGGGATTTCACCTCTCGTAAGCAATTTGTCTTTGAACTTCTGAAAAAATTACAAGTAGATCAATTGATTGAGAAAAAGATACAATTTGAAGAAACGCCGGAATTCTATCGCAAACTAAGGAAGAATATCGTGAGGGAATCTGGGATATTAATTGAGTATTAATCCAAATCATATGTTTTCAGTTACAGTTAAAGATCATATTATGGTAGCCCATTCTCTGCCCGATCCATTCTTTGGTCCTGCCCAGGGCATGCATGGTGCTACCTTTCATGTGGATGCGATTTTCAGTCGAAAAGAACTGACGGACAAGAACGTCGTTATTGACATTGGAGAGGCAATTGATATTTTAAGTAGTACACTTAAACATCTGGCCTACCAAAATTTGGATGTTCTGGAGGAATTTGAAGGAGTATTAACAACGACAGAATTCCTCGCTAAACACATTCACACAAAGATCAAATCACAAATACATTCTGAAATTAGTTTGAAGATCGTATTACACGAATCCAACCAGGCATCAGCTTCTTATGAGGCATGATATGAAAAGACTGGTGATCCTAACTACTCATTTCGGTTCAAACTTCTCCGGAGGTTCCCTTGCTACAATACAGATCTTTTCACGTATCCAGGATCACTTCTCTCAAATTGTAGTAATAGGGAAGGAATTAGGAAGCCATCCATTTGTGAACTTAAAATTCATCAGGTATAAAAACTGGATACACGCCATTTCAAATATCCGGTTATTCAATACTTCAGATTGTGTTTTCTACGGTGATTTCTACAATTCCATTCTATTCTTCGTGAGCAAAAGGCCTTTTTATTTCACCTATCACGATAACTGGCCTGAACTTTCCCGCCTGGATTTCAGACACCGATTATTATCTCTGTTTTATACCAACATATATAGGCTCATTTTTATAAGTGCCGAGTACGTCTTTACTGTCTCACATTTCAAGAAAAAATATATCCATAGGTTTACCGATAAGATAGCAGTGGTTGGAAATGGAATAAATCAAAAGGACTTGACCAATCCGAAAGTTGAAAGAAAAAACATTTTGATGGTTGGAAACATTGATGAAAGAAAATACAAGATCGCGTTGAAGCTGTTCAGGTCTCTAGGCAATGTATACCCTTATGAAATAGATATCTATGGAAACGTTGTGAATGAAAACCTAGCAAAAAAGCTCAATCAATTTAAATATGTGAATATCAAGGGCTTTAAAGATGTCATTCCGTATGAGAATTATAAAATGCTATTGCATACCTCTTTTGTTGAGAGCTTTGGAATGGTGTTTATTGAAGCAAGTTTTCATAAGACCCCAGTTGTTGCATTTAATGTTGGTGGGATTGGTGAAGTTATTGGAGAAGAAAACGGCCTCCTTGTAGAACCATACAACTTGGCAATGATGAAAAAAGGAATCGAAAACATCATGGATGAAGTTTCATCTTTCGACTATAAAGATCAATCTTTAGATGAGTATTCATGGGATGTAGCAAGTCAAAGGTATCTTGAGGTTCTTTTATGATTTCCTATTTAATTCTGATTGTATATACTTCTTTTATTTTCGACTTTCTCATTTGGCCGGTCCGAAGCGAAGCTTCAACCGGCAACCAAATTCAGAAGACAGGATTTTTCAGATCTGTATTCTTAGTAGGGTCATTCATCGTGAATCTGGGATTTTACTTGTCACCTCTTGCTCTTGTTGTGGTTCACTTTCCTTACAATATTGAATCGGTTCCCATTTTCATTTTGTCTTTGGTACTCTCAATTGGCGGTAGAATTATGAGTCTGATTGGAAGCCGTCTTTTACACAGATCTCCTTCCAGACTTCATATTGATTCCGTATTCAGATTGAGTAGAAACCCCATTTCAACAGGAGTTCATATAACATTCCTGGGATTAATCATTCCAATGCTTAACTGGTGGATGGTTGTCCTCTATTTATATGTGTTGATTGACATGGACCTTAAGATCAAAAAAGAAGAAAAATATACCCTGGAAAAGTTTGGAGATGAGTACGAACACTACCGACAAAGGGTACCAAGATATATGCTCCTATGAATCAGGATTCAATAAAAAAATGGTTTGATAATATATACAATGAAAAGGGATTTAAATATTTAAGACCAATTGAGGCATATAATATTTTTCTATCAATCATGAATCCGGAAAAAGGGAAAAGGGTATTGGATATAGCTTGTGGTCTTGGATTGATGCTAAAGGTGATGGAACGCACGGAATTAGACCTGCACGGAATTGATATTTCAGATGTTGCCGTACGGAAAGCCAGGCAATTCTGCCGGAAAGCTAAATTCATCACTGGAAACGCAGAGCAATTACCCTATCCTGATGATTACTTTGATTACATCACTCTCCTGGGATCCTTAGAGCGCATGCTCGACAGGGAGGCTGTACTTAGAGAAATCCGCAGGGTTACTACCAATGAGGCCAGGATTTGCTTAATGGTAAGGAATTCAGAACATTTTCTTTGGAGATTCTTGCTCAAACCTTTGGACCTTTGGAACAAAGAAGGGCATCAGGATGCCCAAAATTTAACCCAATGGAAGACATTATTTGATTCGAATGGATTTGAAGTTTTAAAAGTCCTTCCTGATCACTGGCCATATTTTTGGTTAATGAAAATGATTCCATTTATTAAAGTTGATGTATCCAGGGTCATTGAATTTCCATTTTCGATAAAGAATGCATACGAATTCATTTTTATCTTATGCAAGAAATGAATTCTTTTGGAGAGTTATATGATGCACTTGCAACCCATGAATCTTCACGAAATAAGATCCCTTATCCTGTTCATAAGACACTGAACTTTACTGATCAGGAGTCAAACCTACTGAATTTCATATGTCAAAAAACATCATTTAGTAATACCGATGTAGTACTTGATGCAGGTAGCGGAAACGGGTACTCTCTTATCACATTGACAGAAACATATGGTTTGACCGGATTGGGAATAAGTCTTAGTCATGTTGAGATAAGTCTTGCAAAGCATGCCGCGAGAAAAAAGAATCAGAAGTTAAAGTTTGTTGTCAAAAGTTTTGATGAGGTTGAGGGTAAGTACTCAAAAATTCTGGCAATAGAGTCTTTGAGACACAGTCCTGATCTTACGAGGACGATTTCTCACCTGGCTAGCCTTTTGCAACCAGGTGGTGAATTAATAATTGCCGATGATTATGTAATAAAGGAGATGAACAAATTCAAAACACATAAGGACCTGTGGCAATCCCCTTCCCTCACCTACCTGCATGATGTCATCAGATTATTGAAAAGCCACAACTTAACTGTTAAATCATTTGATCTTTCAAGATACACCGTGATCAGATCCAAGTGGTCTTTAAAACTTTGTCTTTTGGTGTCTGAAATATTACGAAGAATTGTGTTTGGAAGACATGTTTTTAGTCTCAATGCATATTCCGGGGGGTTGATACTTGAAAAGCTTTACCATAAAGGATTAGTAACTTACAATGTAATAATTGCAAAGAAATCAGGAAATGGCAAAGAAATTTGATCCACATGAGTCACGGAAGATCATAGTGCTTCTTAAAATTTATTTTGATAGGGCCAGAATGTATCTGGGATACATCAACTTCTTTATGCTCAATTTGGTTCTGATAAATTCCTATGATGATGGACAGATAGGTGTTTTGATCTCTGAACTCAAATGGTTGTTTGTACCGATCCTAATTCTATTTTATGTCTTATTGCTTCTGTTAATTGGTTACCTTGATACGAAACTCGGATTCAGACAAGAAGAGATGAGGAACAATGCAGCAATTAATCCCATAATGCAGCATCTGATAAAGTCTGTTGAGGAAATCAACAAAAATGTAAAAAAATTGGATCAGAAAGTGATCAATGAGCCTGAGTAGGATATTGTGGATCTAATTCGATTGATGCAAGCTTTTCCAACTCAGAATTTGATCTTCCATAAAATTCTTTAATTAATGATTCTCTGGAAGAATTAATGTAGGATTTGGATTGATTGAAAAAGGGGATTTTCTGCAACAATCGAAAGAAAAAAGAGGTGGAGATTTTGTTAGAAATGAGATTCGAAGGCCTGAATGTGTTGCACGTGAAATGGTTGAGAATTCTCAGAATATTAGTTTTCGTCAAGGACAGGGATGTATTCACGGGATTTTGAAATTGAACTTCTCTTTCCTCCAATCCGATAAAATCCAAAATACTTTTAAGGAAACCTAGGGAATACAAGTGCTCGTACTGCAAAATGAGTACATTCTTGTGGCCAAATAATTTCGAATAAATACTCCAAAGAAGACTGTAATCGAAATATTCCACGTAAAAATATTTTCGTTTATCTTTTTCGAATGAGATATAATCATCAAACTTTAACACCCCGCCACTTTTAATGTATTGTCGATAAGCTGATTCCAATTCAGCATACTGATTTCTAATGGATATGATCACCCTTTGAAAACCAACTTCTTTCAGCCTTCTCGCTATCTGTGATCTGTTTACGAATGCTGACTGATGATGAAGTCCTGTCAACATTTCACACGAAAAAAGTACGTTATCATGGATATTCCAGATTTCGCCAAATTTCTGGCACATCTGTTGTACATCGAACATTGAATCGTCAAAATCCATCAGCTCTCGAAAATATTGAGAAGAGGAAGCCTTGTCAAAATACTTCAAATCACCTTTAAACTGAGGGAAAATAACTTCTTGCAGATAAGTGGTTGCAGTTTTGGGTAGACCAATATGTACAGTTCTCATAGCTCTCTCGCGCTTTAGGACGAGCAATAGGAAATGAATGAATAATTAATCTTCACAATTAAACCTTTGTCCAAGAAACTTTAGTCACCATAGGTATTTGCGATAAACATAGAAGAAAATCAGGATAAAACATGATGTAGAAAATAATGATCTCTATTGGCCTTCCGTATTTACAAGTGCTGAAATAATTGATAGAAGGAAGGACACAGCGATCAATAGTGATGAAAAAATACAAATAGTTTTGAAATATATTTCATTGAGCACAAAAGGAGTCAAAAGACTTAGAAAAAAGAATACGGCAATTGACGCTCTAACAAATTTTGGAGGATAGTTACCTGCGGAAATTCTGAGTATCCTGATAAGGATCTCAAATACATACCTCATACTCCCAGGGATCAATATCCAATATCCAAGACTCCCCTCATAAAAATGTAGGTAGCTCAACAAAAACACAAGCAATGCATCCACCTCCATGTCAAGGTGGAGACCGATCTCTGTAGCTTGATTAAATCTTCGTGCAAGGTATCCGTCTAATCCGTCGAGAACAATAACGGTTAGGAAACCTATAAATAATTGAAAATCAGAGAAATGGATGTTGAACGAAATTAAAAACAACAGAATGATCAATCTGATCAATGTAACAATGTTGGCGTATCCGATCTTTAAAGGCAGCCCCGACGATGAACGGAATGTATGAATAGTTAGAGAAATAAACGAAATGAGTGGACCTATTATAATTATCCAGTATTTACCTAAAATGAAAGCAAGTGTCATCCCGAACAATGAGTATAAGGAGTTCCTGAAGGACCATTTTCTAATATAGATTTGGAAAAATGATACCGAACCCATTGATAGATTTATAAGATCAGTCCCTCTCGTTCATATACAATATTGATATTCTCAGAAGAGAAGTTTTTGACCCATTCTCGCAGCAATATTGAGTATATCGCCTCATGCCTTATTTTTTCATCTTCATTAAGACCACTATTAAATCCGTATTCCTTAAATCCATCAACGAAATCCTTGTTACCGGAAATTACATGGACAGGTGTTAAGTAACCATCCATCTCGATGTTGGAAATAATTGGTGGCTGGTGATCACCAAGTACAATTGCAATATCCTTTTTCGATACACACCTATTAAAAAAATCACTTAAGTATTGGAATTGATATGAAATTGCCTTGAAATAATCCTCAGAATTTGGCCTTTTAAAAAAATTATGATTTTGAGTTGTTGGTTTTTGAGTATTTAGTTTCCTCCAGTCTGCTTCAAAATCCGGGTAGTTAAAGGGTGTGTGGGAGTTCATCGTCACATAGAAGAAGACGTAAGGAAAGTTTTTCTGTCGCCTGATCTCCTTAGATGACCAATTGATGGTGTACTGATCAGGTGGACATTGACTAAATCCATATAATGGACCTTCGTAATCAATATGATGGTTCAATATCCACTCATCCAACCCATATAATTCCTTTAAGTTATGGTAAGGTACATTTACTCCAGCGATAGGCTTGATTGGATTTATGTAATATGTTGTGTAGCCGTTTTTTTTGAACACCCTAAAAAGACTATTCGCCTGTCTAAAGTCTTTGTCATTTAAATAGTTCTCAAATAATGTATTGCTACTGATCTTACTACCGAGGAGTACAGACCCAAACGACAACCAGGATTGTCCGGAAACGATTGGTGAGTCGCTGTAGTTTGAACCAACTGAAAAGCCTTCCCTCTCTAAACTATCGCTAAACTCATTGAAAACTGAAATTGAGTCACTTCCAAAACGGTTATAGAATGCACTTCCATACGATTCCATAAAAATGAGATACAGGTTTGGTTTTGTATGCAGTTTCAGATCATCTATTTGCCTTTTCTTCTTGTATTTGAAACCTAATTCTTTCTTCGAAAGCTTATAGAAATAATAGGTCCGTTTCAGGTTCCGAAAGATCTCAACACTGATGAAATGAAACCTGGAATTCAAGTCTGATGGATATCGACTGTATAGTCCATGTCGCGAAATTTTCATCAGTATCAAAAAAATATATGCAGATGTTATTACATAAAAAGTAGAGCCAGGTGGCTCATTATTCAAAGAAAGTATGTACTCCAGCAGTAGGAATACAATCATCAACAGGGAAACGGTGAATAACATAAACAAAATGACTTTCTTTTTATTTTCGCTCCAGATGATGAAAAAACCTGTTTTTAGCGCAGGAATATCAGAGAACAGGTTGGGTTCTGTCAAGTAGATCTTTCGGAAAACTATCTGATAATAATTAAAAATCAGGGATACAGAGAAAATAAGGAAGATCAGGGGAGTTATGTAATTATGTTGAATAAGCTGGCTAATTATCAAGAGAACTGTTAGCTCATTCACAAATCTAAATGGGTCTGGGTTTGTGCTTGTCAGAATACCCAACCTTCTAATATTTATGTAATCTCTCCAAAATGGAAAGAATGAACTTTCCTTTCTATGGATCACATAGTTGGGTAAATAGATAATACCATTGAGAATTAAAACGAAACTCCAGAAAAGTAGATCTTCTGCCCTTACCACTGCATTCAATTGAATCCTATAGTTTGTTTAACCATCAATTCTTATTTCTTCCTTAGTTCGAACTATCTGCTGGCGATGCCTCTTTGTATGAGCTACACTAACTAACAGGAGTTGATGCAGATCTCTGAATTCAGAGGGCCCTCTCCCGCTTTTTGTATAGTAACTTCTAAGATTCTTATCAGTATTAACTACAAATGATATCATTTTGTGTCTGAACTCATGATAATGCTTAACCGCATCGTCTTTGTTAGCCCATCTGCCTTTTGGTTGCAAATACCATGGTGATATGCCTTTATTGTCATCAGTAACTTCAGAATAACGCAAAATATCCTCATCCTTTGCGAACATGTTATCAGGTAGCTCATCAAATTCAGGAAGTGACGTTAACACTAGCAGTTCTCGGTAAAACAACTCCTCATGAACAATAAGATGTTCTACAATCTCATTTATTGACCATTTACCAGGATCAGGTTTCAATTGCCAATTTTCATCATTAATGCTTTCCAGTTCAGTAAGGATCATCATGAAAGAGCTATCCAACATTTCTGCAAGGAGAACCCTGTCTTCTTCGGTCCATATCCTTTTAATGCTTTCTTTCCCAGTCTGATTCCTGCATGATGCCACCAAAATCAAACCAATAGCCAAATAAGTTATCCTCAGAAACATGTTCGTAAAATGGTTGTTAATAAAGCTATATAATTGAGGCTAAAGGATAAACTTTACCAATAGTCTTCGTATAATTATACCGTTAATTCCTGAATGATAGAGATTAATGATGGTATAGTATTTGGTAAAACAGAATTATGCTACAAAATTTAAAGCGGTTATCATTCATTTTTCTGGGTACATTATTTGCCCTTGATGGACTCTCCATCGATCCGGATAAAGATTCTCTCAATTATCCCTTTAATATCGGTGAAGAACTAAAATTCCGTGTTAAATATGGCTGGTTCACTATTGGTAAGGCCACAGTGACAATCCCTTCAGAAACCATCTATGAGGATATTCCTTCCTACAAGGTCAATGTCGTAGGACAAACGGCCGGAATGTTGGGCTTCTTTAATAATACCGTTGATGTTTTTGACGCCACGATCAGCAAAAGTGAGCTCAAACCATTCTTTGCTTCTCAAAACTTCCAGGAGGGAAAGAAAAGGGATGTCCAGACCAATTACTTTGATTATGAAGTCGGAAAAGTAAAGGTTCAGAAAACAAATTATGAGAAAAACATTACCTATGAACCAAAGTATTACGATCTGGATCACGAAGCATATGATATGCTTAGCTCCTATCTTTTTCTTCGCAGTATAGATTTCTCTTCTTTAAGACCTGCTGATTCTGTGATGATCAAAGTCTTTTTCGGAAAGAAGCACTACGACTTCGGAATCGAATACGGGGGGTCTGAATATATTAAGTCAAGTATTGGTAAGGTGAAAGCCCATAAATTCTACATTCTGTTCCCAGTTAGTTCGACATTCCCTGAAGAAAAATCGGTGATCGTATGGACCACCACAGGAGATAATCAGCTTCCACTTAGGATAAGAGCCCAGTTGAAATTTGGAAAAGTAATTTGTGATCTTGTGGATTATTCAAACTTGAAGGCAACAATCAAAAGGCAATAGACCATCCAGCTCTTTATCATTTACTGTGCGGATTTCATTAACATTGCAACCGAAATTAATCCCTTGACTTTGAGGGTTTCACAAATGCATTATGCCTTGCATGCATAGTCTATGAAAGTAATTCTTTTACTTATAAGAAAATCTGTTGCGAATTTTTCCGTGGCAGTGGTCGCAAGCCTTATCTCAGGGACAGCATACGCATTGGTAATTAAAGCAATTCATGAGGCGATAAATTCTATTGAGCCATTGGGATTGTCGTTTTTGTATGAAATCGTTGGTCTAATTATTTTATCCTCCGTCGCCGCAATGATATCAAGCTATCGGCTTGCTCGTCTTTCCGAACGGACAGCTCATGAATTACGACTTGAACTTTCAGAGAAATTGTTGAAAGCTGATTTCGAAGGGGTTGAGAAGAAATCTGTAAAGATCATACCTGTATTGACACAAGACATTCGGGTTATTGGTGATTTTATTCAGAAGATGCCGGAACTTCTTACCGCAATAGCCAAGGCACTGGGGTGTGTTGTTTACATGGCATGGCTGTCGTGGCAACTCACCATATTTACGGTTTTGTCATTCGTGATCATCTTCCTTGCGGTAATGGTCATCCTGCCAACGGTAAGACGCCATGAAACAGCCTTTAGGGCATTGAGGAATGTGGTTTTTGAGCATTTAAGAGGATTGGTCAATGGGATTAAAGAACTTACCCTCAACAGGAATCATCAATCTATATATGTAAATCAGGTCCTTGGACCTTCAAGTTTGCAGCAGAGTCAGCATCAAATATGGATCAATGTGCTGAATACATTATCAACCAAGATAGGTGAGATAATTTTCATTGTAATGGTTGCAGCGCTTTTGGTGTTCCTGACAAATACAAATTACTTAAGCACTGACTTCTTTGTTGAATACTTGACCCTCCTCCTATTTGTACTCCCTTCACTGATAATCGTGGTTACTTTCTTCAGGAATCTGAAAAAAGTAGAAGCATCACTGGAACAGATTGATGCCCTTGGGGTGGAATTCAAGGAAGATCAGATGTTGGAAGAAGAAATAAAAGTTTTAGATCGATCCAAAAGTCTCATTTACCTGGATGATGTCACCTACGATTATTTTGATCACAAAGAAAGAAGTTTCTCCCTGGGGCCCATCAATATGTCTGTTCAGGAAGGAGAATTGCTATTCATTATCGGTGGCAATGGAAGCGGCAAGACGTCATTGGCAAAGCTCATAACCGGGCTTTACATCCCTTCTTCAGGGAGTATTTATTATCGAGGAACTAAGGTCGATAATAAAAACCTTCAAGATTACAGAGATAAGTATTCAGCTCTTTTTGCGGATTCATATGTTTTCCCGAATCTCAAATATCTTGATGATAATACGCTGAATAACAAAGCTCCTCAAATTATTGAGGAACTGAACATTGCCGACAAGGTAAGTATCAAGGATCATCGATTATCTCAGACAAACCTTTCGATGGGCCAACAAGGGAGATTATCGATGTTAAGGGTTTTGCTTGAAGACAAAGAGATATACTTGTTCGATGAATGGGCTGCTAACCAGGATCCTTTCTTTAAGAACAAGTTTTATCGTGAGATCCTTCCCCAACTGAAAGATCAAGGTAAAACGGTGATAGCTATTACCCACAACGAAAACTACTTCGACGCGGCAGATAGGGTGATCAAGCTAGACTATGGGGTGATCAAAGAATTTGAAGGGGAGATTTTCAGCAAGTAACTCATATCCATCCATTCTCTCTATACCATTTTATAGAAGCATCAAATCCTTCTGTTAGTGTGACCATCTTTTGGTTGTAAACAACCGGTTCAGAAATTGACCAGTCATCGGCAGTAAGTTCCATTACTTTCTCAGGTGTGTATTTCCAGTTTCTCCTTAGGAAAGTATTGTAAAGGGCATGGAAAGCGGCTGTAATAACTTTAAAGAACCACACAGGTATACTTATTTTAAGTGCATTTCTCTTTGCAAGGGCCTCTTTTATCGCATTTGAAATATCGGCCTGGCCATAAGTCACCCCATCATAACCATAAACAGTTTTGCTCTGAAGGGAAGCTGAATCGAAGGTCAACATTGCAAGATCTCTACCATAGATCATGGTGAGTTTTTGACCGGTAACACTTAATGAAACTTCAAAACCATTCGAAATCGTCTTTACCAGTTCAAAAAACGCCTTATCCCTGGGACCGTATACGGCCGTTGGGCGAATAATGAGATAGGGAATTCTTGAGTTCTTTACCAATTCCTCTGCTTCAAGTTTGCTCCTGCCATAAGCGGTGATTGGAGTATCCTTGTCCACCCCATAGATCCTGGGACCTCTGGCAGCAAGACTGGAATAATAGATCAGCTTGCCATTCTTTTTTAACAGATGGTTTTCATCAAGGCATTCGATAAGGTTTTTGGTAGGTTCCACATTTCCAAGAGTGAATTCATTTGAATCCTTCGCTTCAGTCACACCCGCACAATGAATAACAAGATCATATTTCTTTGAAGAACCTTTTAGCTGTTCTGAGAGAGAGACAGTATTAAGATAGTCTACACGGACTATGTCTATCCCATATCCCTTAATGAATCTTAATGAACTCTCCTGCCGAATACAAGCAGTAACCTCAAATCCCCTTTCCAGTGCAACATCAACCAGGTGGCTACCGACAAAACCATTGGCACCTGTAATTAAAACGGTCTTGCTCATAGTGAAAACGCAAAGGCACCTTTAGTACCATCATGAGATATGCTCAATTCATGGTCCAGTAATTTACCCCCTAAGCTGATCCCAGGAATTCCATCAGCGCATTTGGAAACTACTACGTCATCAGAGTCGATTTTCAGCAAATTAGAAAAACGACTTATTATTCCTTCTTTTACTTGTAATGAGTGGTAATAATATTCTGATTTACAGCTGCTTAAGATCTCAGAATAATAAGGATGTTCCTCTACATATGATTCAGTACAAATGAAGCTCCTGGTGATCTTAGTTTTAAAATTGAATTCTTGATCTTCAAGAATAGAAATCCCTGTCAAATAATCCTCTGATCTTTGGGTGAAAGAAACCTCAAATTGGTTTGGTTGAAATCTTCTTCTGTTTCCTGCTCTGGTAGAGGACTTATAACAACTTTCTTTTATAGACCATAGAGCCCATATGAAGATAGGATCGTCCAATGATTCTGTAAATCTTGATCTTTCCTTTTCAGAAAAAGCGTAACCAATTAGCTTTTTGTAGAACCTGTTTGATTTATCGGTGACATTGTTGAGATCGACAATGTCTATTCCGAGTCCGATCATTCCAATTTGGATTGGATCAGATCCATGGATGATGCCACAGTAGTTAACTGATTAATGGCATCATCATCAATCACAATGTCAAATTCTGATTCCATGTCCAATACGATATCCACGACATGAGCAGAATTTATCTTGAGATCATTGATCAAGTCAGATTCTTCGGTCATTTGATCATAGGCCTCATTGTCCCCTACATAAGGTTTGATTATTTCTTTGACTTTGGCTAGTAGTTCGTCTCTTGTCATTATTATGTTATTTCCACTTTCTTAAAAGAATAACGCAATTTAAGTCACCAAAGCCAAAATTCGATTTGATGACTGTATTTATCTCCTTGTCCACCCTTTCTCTTGCAAGTTTTTCTTCCGGAACGAGAGCTGTGATCTCAGGATGTATGTTACCCAGGTTGAGATTGGGATGAACATACCCATCTCTCATTTGCAGAATAGTCCCAACAAGTTCAATGGACCCTGCTCCGGCAATGCAATGTCCGATCATAGATTTTGGAGCATTTATATATGGAATATCCACTCCATTCAATCCGAGTGCTTCAATCCAATTTCTAATCTCTATCGTATCCCCTTTTGTAGATGTCAGATGCCCGGAAATCAGATCAATTTCCCCAACGTCAATGTTTGCCTTCGATACACATTGTCGTATGCATTCCTGAACCGCATCTGAGTTAGGGGCTGTCATACTACCTCCTTCTCTTTGACCTCCGGAATTAAAATGCGACGATAGGATCTCAGCATAAATATGTGCTCCTCTCTCAAGGGCGGATTCAAGTTCTTCCAAAACCAATGCTCCGGAACCTCCTGATGGGACGAATCCCATTGGTTTTTCATTCATTGGGCGAGATGCTTCTTCAGGTTTATCGTTGGAAACACTGCAAAGAATCCTCATTGAATCGAATCCAGCCCAGATATATCGACCATCACCTTCAGTACTTCCACACAGCATTCGTTTAGCTCTACCACTTTGAATCGTTTCAAAACCGAGAGCAACAGCTTCGGAACCGGTGATGCAGGCTGAAGAATTGGCCATGGTTCTATTTCCGAATCCAAGGATATTATTAAGAAAAGCGCTGCCTCCACTTCCCATGCTTTCGGGAATGGAAATGGTACCTAGCTTTTTATGTTCACCCTGATCTATCGGATAGATCTTCGAGTCAATATAACTATCCATACTCAAGGCTCCTGAACCGAAAACTGCCCCGGCATCGGGATCACGGGTCTCAGGATTCTCAGGTAGCTTAGCATCTCTCCACGCTTCTAATCCAGCAAGACACCCATAGAGCACGGCATTGTTTGAGACCTTGGCAGCTATAAATGGCGGGAGCCTTTCCTCTATCATATCTGGGGTAACTGAAGGCTTACCTCCTACCTGGCATCGAAAATTCAATCGTTTTGATTCCTCCCAAAACTCTATGCCGGACCTGCCATTCTTCATGGCATCATTAAACTCTTCGATCCCAATTCCGTTTGGAGAAACAACCCCGATACCCGTAACAACTACCCTTTTATTCATTGGATCCTTTCGTTTCTTTGCTTACTATCATTCCGGAAACTGCTCCTTTAAGAACGATTTCCTCATTAGCATTCATCATAGAAACCTGGCATTTCAATTTGTTGAAGCGAAAGTACTCTTTATTGGAATGAACAACCACTTTTTCTCCTGGGTAAACGGGTTTATAAAAATCTACATTGGATGATGAAAACAGAGGAACAAGATTTTTAATATCTGCGTTCCCACCGTTCAAAGAAAGGTAGATCCCGAAAGATACCAAACCGATCTGGGCAGCGATCTCCGTGAGAATAACGCCGGGAGTTACGGGATTCCCTGGAAAATGTCCTTGATAAAAGTATTCGTCATTTTTAAGTTGATAAGTTCCAATTATATGATCTTCATCAACCTCTTCAATACTTGTTACAAAATGGAAAGGATCCCTGTAGGGTAATGCGCTGACTATTTTTTGCTTGACATTTTCTACCATTATACCAAATGTTCACCTCCATCAACAATGATGCGAGATCCGTTGATCCAATTGGCTTCGTCCTGGGCTAATAAATAGACAACATTAGCTACGTCTTCAGGCGTAGTCAATCTTTTCATCGGATTTCTTAGTTGTGCCGAAGCCATCATTTCCCTGCTGCCAGGTATCAGATCCAATGATGGCGTCCTGGTAATCCCTGCTTGTAAAATATTAGTTGTCAATCCCTTTGGTGCAAATTCAACTGCCATGTATTTGGCAATAGCTTCCAAAGTGGCTTTAGCTGCAGCAACTGCTCCATATCCTTTCCAAACTCTTTTATCACCCTCGCTGGTAAGTCCTATGACCCTGCCATTTTTAGCAAAAAGACCTTCATTCAAAAGAACCTGGGTCCAGGTAAGCATACTAGTTGCCATGGCCTGGGTAGTTAATGTGAAATCAGTTTCATTCAGATCTATTCCAGGATATTCAATCTGATCCATGACTTTGTGTGCTTCTAGAAGCTTGTTAAGGCTTTCGTCACCCCATTCCTTTGGAACGGCCGACTTGTGCTGGACCATGAGCTTAAGGTTTCCTTTTGACACAGCATGCAAAAGTACTTTTATGCTATTGGCGGGTATATTTTCTTTGATCTCTGAAACAAGCTCGATTCTTTTATCTTCATTTAAAGCATCGATATTCCTGGCAATCACTTTTACCCCATTTTCCTCAATTGATTTGAATTGAGATGCAATTTCTTCCAATTGACCTCGTCGATCCCTGTGAACCAGGATCAGATTCATTCCAGCTTCGCCCAGTTTTTTGGCAGTAGCGAGACCCATACCACTGGAAGCTCCAAGTATTAATGCCCAAGTTCCCTTTCCATCAAATCCTCCCATTAGCTGAAGATTTTTTTATAGGCCCTACGTCTTTTATGAAACCGGGCGTTCTCCTGGTATTCATTGAATTGCCCTAGAACATGTTGATTATTCTCAAGCATTATGTTCGATATTGCTTTCTTGATCCCATTTTTATTGTAAGAAACAATTAAATCCCTGAATATCAAGGCAGTAACACCCTTCATTTGATATTCCGGAAGAACTCCAATGAGATACATGTCCGCAATATCATTCTTCTTTAGAGCACGAAGAATATGGATTACACCGAATGGAAGGAGCCTTCCCCTGGCCTTTTGAAAAGCTTTGGAAAAGGATGGCATTGTAATAGCAAAACCAACCACTTTGTCGTCCTCATTGACGATAACACTTATGAAATCAATGACAACAAATCCAAGATATTGCTCAATGTAGAAAAATATCTGCTCCTCAGTTAATTCATGAAATCCATAAAGCGGAGCAAAAGCTTTATTCAAAACATCAAAAATTTCCTTTCCATATTTAACTGCTTCTTTTCGTTTCTTGAACCTTAGACTTTTAAGCTTAAATCTATTTTCAATTATTTCTGCTTTTCGAAGTAATCGGTCGGATGGTTCTGGTACGTCAGCAATCATTTCCAACCAATCTGTAGACTTTTGATATCCAAATGCCTCAAGATGGGTTGGGTAATAAGGATAGTTATAAATAGTGGCTATTGTGCTTGGATAATCAAAACCCTCTACCAACATACCCTCAAAATCCATATCCGTAAATCCCATGGGTCCATGAATACCATTTAGACCATATTTCTTAGCCCAATCCTCCACAGTTGATAGAAGTGCTTTGGACACTTCCTGATCATCTATAAAATCTATCCATCCGAATCTGGCTAGTTTATCACTTTTCGATTCCGTTTCATGTATGATACCGGCAATACGACCGACAGGTTTATTATCCTTGAAAGCCATCCAATACCTGGCTTCACAATGACGAAAAGCGGGATTCTTCTTGGGATTAAAAACAATCATTTCATCCCTTATCAGGGGTGGTACCCAATATTTGTCCCTCTTATAAAGCTGGAAAGGATACTTTACAAATTTTAATAGATCGGATTTACGTGTGATTTCACGTATTTCGACACTCATACTGCAATTTTGCCCATTACTTTATGTTGTAAGGGAAGATCCAGCTCATGGGCAATCTTAACCATTTTATCTACAGCAACATCAATTTGTTGCTTTGTATGGGTAGCCATTAAGGAGAATCGAATTAAAGTGTCAGATGGACTGACTGCAGGAGGTACTACGGTATTTACAAAGATCCCTTCCTCCATAAGCCGTGTTGAAAACTTAAATGTCTTCTCATAATCCCTGACATAAATGGGAATGATTGGAGTTTCTGATTCCCCTGTATCGAAACCTTCAGCATCAAATGCATCTTTGGCATATTTTGTATTTGACCACAATCTATCCAACACTGAGGGATCGTTTTCAAGTATTTCCAACGATTTAATCACAGCCGCACAGGACGCGGGTGTCATACTAGCACTAAATATGAAAGATCTTGAATGATGTTTTAGATAATTTATTGTATCGGCATCACTGGCGATAAAACCTCCCAATGACGCGAATGACTTGCTAAACGTACCCCCGATGAGATCAACTTCGTTGTTGAGGCCAAAGTGGGCTGGCGTCCCTTTGCCGTTTGGGCCGATCACACCGACACCGTGGGCACAGTCTGACATCACTGTAGCGTTGTATTGTTTTGCAAGTCTGACAATTCCGGGAAGATCAGCAATATTACCTTCCATGCTGAAGACCCCGTCGACTACTATTAGTTTAAAGGCGTCATATGGACAACTTGCCAACTTGGTCTCCAAAGACCGCATGTCATTATGCTTAAAATAAAGCGTTTTGGCCTGAGACAATCGACTACCTTCAATTATGGAGGCATGATCGTTCCTATCTAAAATGATGTAATCCCCTGAATTTGTTAAACATGGGATAACACCAAGATTTACCTGGAATCCGGTAGAGAATGCGATTACAGCTTCTTTATCGAGGAACTTTGCAAGTTTTTCTTCCAGCTCTACGTGAAGATCCAATGTACCATTAAGGAAGCGTGAACCACCACATCCTGAGCCATACTTTTCAACAGCTAGCTTGCATGCCTCTTTGACCCGTGGATCACTGGTAAGGCCAAGGTAGCTATTCGATCCAAACATAAGGATCTTCTTCCCCTTGTAGTAGACCTCAGTATCTTGCTGCGATTCTATTTCACGGAAATATGAGTAATAACCCATTTCCTTGAATCTCTGAGGCTCTTTATATTGACTTGTCCGTTGTCTTAATTGATTCATTGACGGCACTTCAAAAATTAATCCGCAAAAGTACAATAATCAGAGATGGATACAATGAAATTTTACTAAAAGCACAAAAAAGACAACGTAACCAAATATTGTTCCTCACAAACAGTTTTTCAGGTCAGGTAATTCTCTTTTGCAGATTTTTGTATCACATTCTCAAATAAGGTCTTACGACCTTATGTATAAGGTCAATTTATTTTTTGACTACCCCCAAAATGATTACACTTTTTTTATAATATTTTTCAGAAGGTAAAACCAGCTTATATCAAATTCTGATCACTCGGATTCAATCGCATTCACCAATTGGTCCAATTTTCGGTGACATCTTTTAAAGAATTTGTATCGTGTAGTCTCCGAGGTTCCGCTGATAAGGTGTGATTTCTTTTTTAGGTTATTGAGCCACAGGTAAGTCTCATTGCAATAGTTTATATGGTTCGTCTTAATAGATCTGAAACTCAAATGACCAAGATAGACGGTCTTTATATCTCCGGATTCCAGCATTATGCAGTTGTTTTCAAATTCTATCTCACTGAAATAAAGAAAGAACGGAGCTCCTCTTTCCTTGGTCTTATTTTCATGGAAGATCTCTTTATAGCCAAGTTGGGCCTCATGTTCAACCATATTCAGGACTTCCCTTAGTTCATTGCATATATTTAAAGCATCCTCTTCTGATTTAAATACACCTGACTCCCAGTAAAACTTAATCTGTTGAATAACCCCTGTAACAGTGGTATCTGTCCATATCTCAGTGGATGGTACATGCTTGTAGGCAAAATGGAATTGAAATGCTGACTTAATAAGATCATTCTGAACTTCCTCGGGAATAAATTTGTGCTCCTGAAATTCCGGCACATTCAAAATAGTTCGCATCCAGTAATGAAGCTTGAATGCAGTTAACAATTTATACTTGAAATAATGGAATATAGGGATACCCTGGGCTGTATAGGTAAGATGTTTTTCACCAGCGGAAGTTGCCAATGATCCTCTCAGATCATCTTTTATTGAATTGAACCACATCCCAAAGTCTTCCTGAGTTTCCTCCAACTCCTGGTACTTGAAATTCACAACATCATTACTTGTTTCATTCAAAGCGTCAAAGGAGATCTTATATTGACTGCAGATCAAGCTGATCTCTTCATAAGATAAGCTTGTTTCTCCCCTTAATCTACGATACGCACTATCGTTACTGATTTTGAGAAGATCAGCCAGTTCGTCAACAAGAGAAACGTTGCGGGGAATTATCTTTTTTACATGGTCAAGAAACTTTAACTGGCCAGGATGGGTTGGTTCCACTATTTTCAGAATTATTTCATAATCAATCTACTTCTTTTTGCAAAAATCATCAAGACAAAGCTCGTCTTTTGCAGATATCGCAAATGGTCATTTCTCGTTCATTTTTGGGCTCATCCCCTCTTGCATTATCTGCAAATATGAGTTTGGCAAGAGCAGATCCCCGTTTCAAAATCTTGATTTTCAGAAGAAACTTTACCTAAGATCTATACAATGAAAATCATGAAAGATTCAAGTACAATTCGAGCATTAGTAGTGATCGTCTTCCTGATGATTGCCTTTGCCGCGTTTACTCAATCTTCCTCCAAGCCAAGCATAGCAGTCGTAAGTATCGATACCAAAGGATTGGAAATTGATAGTGAAACGATGGGAGGATTGGTTCGACTTGAACTGGAAAAGATTGATCGATTCGAAGTATTGGACAAATACGATGTAAGGGATGTAGTAATTGAAAACAATGTAGACCCGGATCAAACCTTCGGCAAGACCAAAGTAATTGCAGTTGGGGAACTTCTTGATGCGGAAAAGATGCTGACTGGAAGTTCTGAAAAATACGGGAACAAAATAATTTTCATTCTAAGACTGATCGATGTCGAGGACAAGATCATTGAGAAGACCACGGTAATGGAATTTCTGGATATCCAGGAAGAGATCCAGACAATGGTGATGATCTCACTCAATGAACTCCTGGGAATTGACAACGATCCGCATCTTGTGGATCTCCTGATCGATTACAACATACCCGTTACTACCAGCAAGACAACATTAAACCTTAGTGGACCCCGTATAGGAGCCATCTACACCGCAGGTGAGGCCGGCAGAAGGCTTCGCGCTCCTGAACATGACGGTGGTTATGATATGTTTCCAGTCTCATCAATGTTTGGATATCAATTTGAACAACAATACCTAAGCTCCGGTGATTTTCAAGCCCTAGTAGAATTATTTGCATCGATAAATGGGCTGGAATCCGGCACGATCGTACCCTCCATCACTTTCCTCAACGGATTTAGGTTCAACAAATCCGGAATAGAATTTGGAGTGGGTCCAATTCTTAGATTGGTAAAGAAAGCCAAGGTATACCAAGATGAAAATGGAGAATGGAATTACTACAGAAGCGGTGTTTCATATGAGCCTGGCACTCAATTTGAGGAGCGCATCGATAGTAATGGAACACTGTCCACTTCCCTTGGCCTCTTGATAGGAATTGGTAAAACTTTCAGATCTGGGTATTTAAATATGCCTGTCAACCTTTACGTCATTCCAAGGAAAGAAGGGAATGTGATCGGTTTAACATTTGGATTCAATACAACTCGAAAGCCAAGCTTTTGAGCACTGTCATAGCTGCACAAAACAAAATCGAGATGAAAACGAACTTAATAATAAGATTTACGGCATCAATTGCCTTTGTGGCATTGGCATTGATTGCATCAAATCAGACCTTATCGAAGACATCAATTGGGGTCATTAGCATAGACACAAGAGGGCTTCAAATCAATAATGAGATGATGAGCAACCTCGTTCGTATTGAATTGGAAAAAACCGGTAAATACGAAGTTTTTGATAAGTATGATATTAACGATGTTCTTAAGGAGAACTCAATCAATCCAAATCAGACGTACGGCAAAACTAAGATCATCAGAGTGGGAAAACTTATGAATGCAGACAAGATGATCACTGGAAGTGTCGAACGATTTGGGGATAAAATAGTCTTCAACATGAGATTGATAGACATCGATTCCGAGACAATTGAAAAATCAAATGTTCTGGAATTTATCAATAGTCAAAGCGAGATACAACTGATGGTTATGATCACTTTGAACGACCTCCTGGGAATTGACAACGATCCTCATTTGGTGGATATGTTAATCAATTTTAGTTCGCCAATCCTTTCCACGAAAACTGTTCTTGATCTTAGCGGACCAAGGGTTGGCATGGTTTACACCGGTGGAGATATGGGAGATAGACTGCAGGACCCAAAAGATATTGGCGGATACGATATGTTTCCTGTTTCCTCAATGTTTGGGTATCAATATGAGAAGAAATACATGAGTGCTGGTGATTTCCAGGCCTTGATAGAATTTGTGGGTGCCATCAACGGTCTGGAATCCGGTGCTGTAATCCCATCGATTACTTTCCTGAATGGTTTCAGGTTCAACAAATCAGGTTTTGAATTTGGTGCAGGACCAGTAATGAGGATTGTGAAAATGAGTGAAGGTTATATTGATGGTGAAGGAAATTGGGTTCCGATGAGTGCGGAGAATGCAGGGCCCGGTTTCAAGGTACAGGAAATAATAGATACCAAGAACGGTCAACTAACAGCCAACCTGGGATTACTTGTGGCTGTTGGCAAAACCTTTAAATCAGGTTATCTCAACCTCCCTGTGAATGTTTATTTCATTCCCAGGAAAGAAGGAAATGTAGTTGGACTAACATTTGGATTTAACACAACTAGGAAACCAACATTTTAAAGAACCCTCTTCGAGTTGATCCGGACATATGAAGAATCGAACGTCCACAAAGTGCCAAAACAACTATGATAAATGATTCTTCACCCCCGAATAGTTTAGGTATTCGGGGGGTCCAGGATTAACTTTTTTAGTCCTCCTTGTTTCTATACTTCTCGAACCATGCCACAGTATGGGCAACTTTGGTTATCAATTGACTGGGTCTATTCGAAATGTTGTGATAGGATCCGGGGATCTCCACAAGAGCCGTCTCAATCTTTCTGAGCTTGAGGGCATGATATAATTGCTTGGCTTCAGATAGAGGTGTCCTGAGGTCTTCCATTCCAACCATAACCAAAGTAGGTGTTTCGACATTCCCAACCAGGGAAATTGGGGAGAATTTCCAGTAGTTCTCGAAGTTTTCCCAGGGTTGACCAGGGTACCTGTAGTCAGCGTAACCATAGTAATTATCTGCAACTAATGTCTTACTTATCCAGTTCATCACAGGTTTAACAACAGAAGCTGCTCGGAAACGATTATTCTTACCAATGATCCAAGCCGTCATGATCCCTCCCGCACTACCACCTGTCACGAAAAGTTGTTCCCCGTCAATATACCCTTTAGCAATCATGGCATCTACTCCGTCCATCACATCCTGATAATCATCACCCGGATAGTTGTTGTAGAGTAGATTACCGAATTCTTCTCCATAACTGGTACTTCCCCTAGGATTAGGATAAAACACTACATATCCGGCTGTTGCGTATAATTGCATCTCTGGAGAAAATCGATCGCCATAATTGGATATCGGTCCTCCATGATTTTCCACTAATAATGGGTACTTTTTGGAAGGATCAAACTTTGGAGGTTTTACGATCCAGCCTTGAACTCTCCTTTGATCCACTGTTGAATTGTACCAGATTTCTTCAACCCTTCCTAATTCCCTATAGTCAAGTAAATCCTCGTTAAGACGTGTTAACCTAGAAGTGCTCCCTCTGTCAACAACAGCTACATCCGAGGGATAGTAAGGTGTACAGTTCGTAAAAGCAATTTTTCCCGATTTTGATAACGAGTATGAACCTCCACCATATGGACGGCCTATTGTGGTACCACCCAGATTATCTGTGATCTTGGAAGTTTTTCCGGACAGTGTGGTGTATCCTACCTTCCCATTACCTTCACTATCATACTGAAAATAGATACCTGCACCTTTACTGTCCCACATCAAATTACCGACACTTCGATCCAAACCTGTCTCAATAGCTGTTTTTCCAGTTCCATCAAGATTCATGATATGAATATTTGTCACCTGGTAGGTTTGTACCTTGTCTTCGTATCCCAGGTAGGCGACCTTCGATCCGTCCGGAGAAATCTTCGGTCCGTAATCTGGTCCGTTCCTATCTGTCATTGCGATTACTTCCCCTGAATTTAGGTCAAGTTTGTAGAGCTCTGAATTGCGATACTCAAATTCCCAGTTTTCATTTCGGTTCCCACTGAAGACTAGAGATTTTCCGTCATTGGTCCACTGCGGGGTACCCCGGTGATGAAAGTTTCCGGAACTCACCTGTCTCGGAGTGGTTCCCTCAGCTGAGATTACAAAATAATGGTGGAACCCCGGTTCGATATATCCAGCTCCATCCTGCTCATGCTTCAAACGTGTGGTCACTCTTGGAGTATCTGCCCATTTTGCTCCTTTTGGCTTTTTTGGTGACTTGACAAGAACAGGATTTTTCTCAGGGATCTTCATTGAAAATGCCAGCATGGTACCATCCGGAGACCAGCTCAATCCTGAAGGCGAACTATTAAGTTGACTGATCCTTGAGAACTGACCTGACGTTATCCAGTAGATGTAGATTTCACTGCCTTCTTCTGTTGAACTTGTGAATGCGATCCTGTCCCCATTTGGTGACCATCTGGGATTTGATTCGTTTACTTCTCTTGACGTCAATTTTCGATGTCCGCTGCCATCCGATCTTAAGATCCACAACCTGCCAAATTTTCTATCTTTCATGATGTCCATCCCCCGCCTGACATAGACAATGGTTGAGCCGTCAGGTGAAATCTGAGGATCTGAGGCGTATTCTAATTCGAAAACATCCAGGTCGGAAAATGCTGGTCTGTCAGATTGTGCTATGAGTAATTGACAAACAGCAAATAGACTTAGGAAGACAAGTGTTTTCTTCATGATATCGGTTTTTTTATGGAAAATTAGCAATTCAGGGGATAGCGTGATTCTTTTGTTATACAAAAGCAATAAGTAGTCATTTGAAAGGTTTAAATCTTAGAGCCTTGTAGAAAGTGAAGAAATGTCGTCAACGCAACTACTCATAGGTCTTATCATAATCTCGCAGATCATTGCCATGATCATGTTAATAATCTCATATTATGTAGACCGAAAGACCTTTGCGATACTTAAGATCCGGAAGGTTATTTCAATCCCACACTTCCGGAAGATCATCCACCTCTTTAGAGCTTCACACAATCCATATGGCAAAGCACTTTACCTTCTTGCATTGATCTTTGTCATCTTCAGCTATATAGGTTTTTTGCTGCTCCTGATTGCCATTGTTCGTTGGATAATAGGACTATGAGTCATTGCTAGGACATGAGGTTTCCTTCATCATCCCATTGAGCCAGATCCATTCGAGAACTTTGATCAACATATTGATCCTTCCTACTTTCATCATAATTCAGGCCATGTTTCCTTAACACTCCGTCCGGAACACCATCCCAAACGTTTGGAGTGTTTCCTTGATATCCCAACTCCTCGATTCCAATTTTAGTGGTATAGAATCCGGTCAATGTTAGATTTCGCATTAAGGAAAAGAACCTGACACCTTGACTCACTTCGGGCTCCGCTTCCTCCGGATAGGCAATTTGATCGAGTAGTATAATGCATTCCTCGGACGTACATGACTTGAAATTCTTTCCAAATGATTCATTTGCGAAATTGTCCATCCACATTATACCACCTCTGATTGGCAACTGATGCCGTGGAATATCTTTAACGATGAATTCGACAAAGTCCGCAACCGCAGCCTCTGATGCGGCCTTATATTCTCCATGAGCAGGAAGTATTAAATCACAAAGAATAGCTATAGTTTCCATTTCATGGGCACTGAAATATTTTTCTTCCAGGAGTTTGTTGTCCCGTATCTTTTCCTTTTCTGTTCGTCCATACACATTCGCTTTATTGCCTTCTATACCTTGTTGGCCATCTATTTCTGTAGGAGCACATCCACTCACTAATGCTCCACCAGCTATAGAACCTAAAAGCATCGATTTTAATGATTCTCTCCTATCCATATCAAATTTTTCCTTTTTTCAATTCATCAATTATATATTCCGAAGTTCGCCATGACAGCGCCAATATTGTCCATGTAGGATTTTTATCGGCCTGTGATACAAATGGTCCGCCATCACAGACAAAAACATTGCTTGCATCATGTAATTGTTGAAACTTATTGGTCACGGAAGTTTTCGGATCATTACCCATCCGTGTCGTTCCCACCTCGTGTATAATACGACCAGGTGCAAGTAAACCGTGATCTCTCTCCGCTCCAGGGGTATCACCAAGTACTTCCGCACCCATTGCATCAAAGATCTCTTCGAATGTCTGATGCATGTGCTTTGCCTGCTTACGTTCGTGATCTGTCCATTTATAGTTAAATCTAAGTACAGGAATTCCCCATTCATCGACTACTTCCGGATCGATCTCACAATAATTGTCCTTCTGAGGAACACTTTCACCGCGACCTGATATTCCCATCACTGCACCATAGTACTTTTTCACATCTTTCCTCAATTGGGTACCATATCCACCGATCACTCCTCCAAAAAACCTGTTGAATTCGTTCACATTGAAACCAAAACCATATGAAGGCATGCCCATTCCTCCCCAAATCTCAATATGATATCCTCTTGGGAAAGAGAGTTTCTTGTTATCCAACCACCAAGGTGTATATACATGCATTCCTCCCACTCCGTCTTCATTGTAAATATCCCTATTCATGAGATTGGGAACGAATGCTGCTCTACTGCTTCCTGTAGAATCATGCAGATAATGACCGATTAAACCTGAACTATTTCCCAGACCATCTGGATGATTACCACTTTTTGAATTCAGAAGTATCCTTGCTGAACTGCAAGCGGAAGCTGCTAAAACCACAACTTTGCCATTTATTCTGTGTTCTTTGCGATCGTCTTTGTTGATGTAAGAAACTCCGGTTGCACGACCATCGTTGTCTGTCACAACTTCTCTCACCATAGAGTTTGTATAGAGATCAATTTGACCTCCGTTCTTTTGAGCGGGAAAGATCAGGCATGTTCCTGATGAGAAATCTGCGTAAACCTGACATGCCCTGCTACACTGCCGACAATAAAAACATACACCCCTCTCCTCGTTGATCCTCTTGGTAAGAATTGAAAGCCTGGATGGGATTGTGGGGACACCTACTTTTGCGGCTGCCTTTTCATAGTAGAGTTCATGCAAACGTGGTTTAGGTGGAGGTAAAAAGAATCCATCGGGTTCATTTGGAATATTTTCTTTCGTTCCAAAGACGCCAATCAGCTTATCAACCTTGTCATAATATGGTTTCACATCTTCATAACCTATTGGCCATGGGTCGCCTAAACCATCGATTTGACCTCTTTTGAAATCCTGAGGTCCAAACCTCAAAGAGATCCTACCCCAGTGATTGGTCCGTCCACCTAACATGTGAGATCTGAACCAATCAAACTGCGTTCCAGAAACAGATGTGTAGGGTTCACCTTCTATTTCCCATCCCCCGTATGCGCTGTCGAAATCACCAAAAGGACGTACACTGCTGGCTCCTCTTCTCGGTGACTCCCATGGCCACCTCAATTGTGTACGCTGATCGGGATCCTTTGGGTCAAAATAAGGACCAGCCTCAACTACAGCTACTTTCAGACCAGCTCCAGACAAAATCTTAGTAGCCATCCCTCCACCAGCTCCTGAACCCACAATGATCACGTCATATTGGTTTGGGGATTCGATTATTTGCATTTTACCTCCATTTGAAAATCAAGATATGATTTGTTTGTTATAACCGTGAATTTTGAACGATGTACCGATCCAATTTGAATGATTAACCTATTTCGAAGGTGTAGTTGGGCGCACTTCAATCTTACTTGGCAATGTTCTTTGGTCAATTTTCAAAATATCTACCACCATTTGTCCTAAATCCTCGATCTGGATCTTCCAGCTATCTGCCGTACCAGGTATGTGATGATTAAATTCGGTTGCCACAGAGCCAGGCATAATAGTAGTGGTTTTAATGCCATACTTTCTGAGATCCAGCATCACTGCCTGAGTAAATCCTGTCAAACCGAACTTACTTGCATTGTAGGCTGATCCTCCTGCGAAGAAATTGGTACCAGCCAAACTTGAAATAGTTATGAAGTACCCTTTCGACGCTTTTAATGCTTTCACTCCGGCTTTGATGCTATTGAAAACTCCTGTTAGGTTTGTATCGATCGTATCATTCCACTGTTCTGAACTTAGATCTTCTATCGACGCAAAATGTCCAACACCAGCATTTGCCACCAAAACATCCAGTTGGCCAAATGTTTCGATTGTTCTCTGTATACTTTGTGACTGTGAAGTAAGATCTTTCACATCTGAACTTAACGGGAGAACATCTCCATATTTTTCAAGTTTATTGGCTGCCTCCTGAGACCTTTCCAAACTCCTGCTGGTAATTGCTACTTTCATTCCGGCTTTGAGCATAGCCTCGGCTATACCATATCCAATTCCCTTACTTCCACCGGTGATTAGAGCTACTTTCCCTTTTATGTTTTGCATTTAATCAATTATCTTAAATCTGAAATTTAGTTCAGTCATTTCAATTATGAAACTTGATCGGGTAAGCTTTTCACAAATGATCGATGGGACCAGGGAAGACTTTGAGATCATTGCCGCCAATGATGATGAGACCGCCAAAGACCTACCAAGACGGATCATTGAACATCTCAAATTACTCGACGAAGATGACGGAGCATATCACATCAGCAGACTGGGCCACAGTCTGCAAACTGCAACCAGGGTTGAACGCGATGGTGGAGATGACGATTGGATCGTTGCGGCGTTGATCCACGACATTGGTGATGTACTTGCTCCATTCACTCACGCCAATGTGGCTTATGAGATCATCCGTCCATTTGTACGGGAGGAAATTGCATGGACCGTGAAAAATCATGGAATTTTTCAGATGTTTTACAACAAATCGTTGGATGAAAAGGATAGAAATCTTAGAAACTCATTGAAGGACTCACCACATTACCATGTGGCACTACACTTTGTCGAGAGCTATGACCAGAGTTCATTCGATCCTGCTTACGAAACGTTTCCTTTGGAACACTTTTTACCTAAAGTAGAAAAAGTTTTCAGCAGAGAACCATTTAGTCAATAAGTCAACTATTCCGTTGATAAGCTCGAACAATCCATGGAAAGGAGATCGCTTTTTGCTGTAATTGAAACCCCTTTGATTCAATAAACTGATGCACCTCTCCAGGGTCATGAATGTAAGTTCTGAAGGGATTATTCCTGAATCGGAAATAGATCGAAGACAATTTGGACAAAAGTTTGGATACAATCCCACCAATCGGAAAACTTAAGAACAAGACCTCATTGGACTTTGTCAAGGCATTTGAAAGTAGCTTCTTATAATCCGGATAACAACAAATCACTTTGTCCAGGGTGACATAGTCATGATTTTCGATGGAATCGCTAACATCATTGAAATCAGCCATGATGAATTCTGTTTTTTCACCCCAGTTCATCTTATGGCTATATTCTTCTGCTACCTTTAGATATCCACGTGAGGCATCGACGTCCGTTGTTTTACTTGCGCTGTTTTCGAGGAACTTCCATTGAATAGCTCCAATTCCACCACCAATGTCCAGGAGGCTCTTCCCTCCTATGTCGTTGTGAAATGCCATTTTCAACATTCTCCTGGTGACTCCCTTCGGTCCTTTCCTGATGTATGACTTGAGGTCTTTTCTGGCATTCTTAAGATCAAAAAACTGATCTGCTCCACAACAATGTTTACATGTCATTTCGATTTAAAATTAGCCTGCATTATTCACAATTATTAAGAACTACCAAATACAGTTTGGTATGATCCTTGACTCCAAATGCCAAAACTATAATTTCATGAAATACTACCTAGTGCCCCTTGTTTTTATTTTTCAATCTGTAATTCTAAATGCCCAGAGCTCGCTGGATTTGGGTAACCGCATATTTGGCGGAAGCATATCTGTTAAATTGAATGAAGCCTCTCAAGAACCTCCGGTATTCACTGTACCAACTGCAGGGGAAGCTGACCGTAAATATTCTAATTTCTCAATCTCTCCATATTACGGTCGGTTTATAAAGAATGAAGTGTTGCTTGGAATAAGATTCAATGTAGGTCAAACTACTACCAGGCAACAGAATTCTTACAATTCAATTGAATACAATTTCAGCACGGAGACAATGGAATTCGGTTTTGGAACATTCATTCGAAGGTATTTTCCTTTTAGTGAGAAATTTGGAGTTTTCTTTGAGCCAGGAATGGATTTTCGAAGATCAATTTCGACCTACGATGGTACCACAACGGATATATCTAGTACCCCGTTTTTGGTTACTCGAGATGATGAATATTCGGAAAAATCCAATTCCATAATGATGGAAGCCAACCTGGGTATATATGTTTTCATATTTCCAGAATTATCCCTTGAAACCAAACTCGGTAATTTATTTATGAGACTCTCTCAATCAAAAATCGAAGAGAGGGACTTGATAAACAATGAGGTGGAAGAAGGATCCGGAAAATCATCAATTATGGATTTGGATCTCATTAACCAAATTCAACTGGATCAATTAATAACATTGAACTATTTTTTCTAATTATTTAATTCCAATAAACAGTTAATAGCTGATACACGGTCTTTTCCGTAAATTGGTGATATGGAAAAGAACTTCAACATAATATCGATCCTTTTGCTTTTAGTGCTGGTTATAGCATGTGAGATGAATTCGAGTAATTCAATGGAAAAAGCAAGAAAAGAGATCCTACAAGCTGAAGCTGATTTTGATAAAATGGCCAATGAGGTTGGGATCAAAGAAGCATTTATCGAATTCGCGGCAGACAGTGCTGTTCTAAATCGACGGGGTGTGGTCAAAGGAAAAAAAGCTATATCAGACTTTTACGATAATAACCTCGCTCCCAACACAAGTCTTACATGGAAGCCTGAATTTGTGGATGTGTCATCAAGTGGAGACCTAGGATATACTTATGGTCCCTTTACTTATACTTCCTTTGACTCATTAGGCAACAAAAGGGAAACTAACGGGATATTTCATACCGTTTGGAAAAAGCAGAAAGACGGAAGCTGGAAATATGTATACGATTAATTCCTAGGCATCTTCCCAATTACCGAAGATCCAGTTGCCTCCAGCTTCAGGATCTGAGGATACGAAAAACTCTTTGACGGCATTTAGAAGTTCATCCTTGGAGATCACTTCATCGTGATTACGATCCAATCTTGTGAAGCTTTTAGCTGAAAACTTGATGTCTATACCGTAAATAGTAAACATATCTGCGTACTCTTCAATGGTTAGCAGCCCATCATCATTTTGATCATACAAATCGAAGACGTACTTAACTGTCATTAAAATATAGGTTTTGAGAAGCTCAACGTTTTTTGCGGTTATGATCTCCCTATCAAACCATGTGAGCCAATCATTGAGGATTATAGACTCCCCAGCCTTCTTTCCTATATCCTTCAGTAAGCGGAAATACAAACCTCTTGACCTATTGACAATACTACTATACTCTTCAGAGTTTGGACTTACGTTTAGATTAATGCAAATGTCCTCCCCAATCCCAACAAAATCATCTTCCTGTAACTCTCCATTCTTATTATGATCCAGAATATTGAAGTAGTGAGTAAGTTTTTTTTCCTGGGCTGGTTTTAACATAGTTTTAAGTTGTATGGTTGTGGACTGTTCCCTTTCCAAAAGTACACTTTTCATTCAATTCTTGTTTTGGCCTTCTTCACATTGGAGAATATCAGGCGGTTTCCATTCAAAAATAGTTAATGATAGAAACGATGAAATACAAGTTCTACCAGAAGGGTGTAATTTGACTTGAAAAGGAATTATCTTACTACAAACTAGTTATTACATGTCACTATGGAATCCGGAAATAAAGGATTGAAAAGGGAAAAAGTGAAATTTGTGGTAGCCTGGGAAAAGCCTGAATACAGCCGTGAAGTGATAGATCTTTGGAACAGACTAAAAGCCCTTCCGCCAGGTATCAATCCTCATGAGCGAGCCAAACAAGTGGTTTATTTGGCATATGTTGACAATCTCCTCATCGGAATAACAACTGCCCAACGCATCAATTATCAGCGTTTGCTAAATGCTCCGTTATTTTCCTTCAGAATTCTGATTCATCCAAAATTCAGAATTCCCGGATTACTGGATAAAATGAGTGTGGAGACCATCAAATTCCTTGAAAACCTCTACCAAACCCATAAAACGGATTGCATCGGTGTACTAACCTTAGTAGAAAACAAAAGAATGCGAACTCATCGAAGGGAAGCGGTCTTTCCTTCCACCAAATTTGCATTCATAGGCCAAACCAAGGAAGGATTTGATGTTCGGATTAGATATTTTCAGGGAGCTTCTCTTCCATCAGAGTGAACATGAAATTGAGTATATCAATTGTAAATACCTATAAATCAGATAAATATCATCAATCAGTAACAGACTTCTGGAATAGTTTACAGGTGCTTCCAGCCAACATTGATCCTAAAGAAAGAGTTCAACAATTGGTTCACGTTGCTTTGGAAAAACAAAATGTGATTGGGGTTACCACTGCCGAAAGAACAAGAATTTCTCATCTCGGCAATCAGTATATGTATGCATTCCGCGTATTGATACACCCAGATTATCGAAAACCAGGTTTGCATGAGAAGTTGACCCTGGAAACTAGAAATTTTTTGGAGTCTCTTTATCAAAAGGGAGAAACGGATTGCATTGGCTTGATTACAGTAGTTCAAAACAAGTCCTATCAAAAGAACAAAAGAAAATTGGTTTACCCCGCCACAAAACTGTTTCTTATTGGTCAGGCACCGGATGGCAACGAAATAAGGGCATTTTATTTCAAAGGAGCGCTTCTTAATTAATTCAACCTGGCAGGAAGGGATGTCAGGGTTCTAATTGAAATATTGTTGTTTAGTCTTGGTTTATCATCTAATATCTCGAATGATGGATAATTCCTGAAGATAGCCTCTATGGCAAGCTTACCTTGAATCTTGGCAAGCCAGTCCCCAAGACAATGGTGGATCCCTGATCCAAAAGCTATATGAGGATTGTCCCTGCGATCGACAATGAGTTGTTGCGCATCTTCAAATTTGAGATCATCTCGGTTTGCACTGGCCAGGCATAAAGTCACTGTCTCACCGGTTTTAAAGTAATGACCATTGATTTCCATGTCCTCCGAAACTATTCTACCCAGCATATGAACGGGGCCATCATATCGGAGCAATTCTTCAATTCCCAAACTAATTATCCCGGGGTCTTCGATCAGTTTTTTGCGTTGATCAGGATTTTGATGGAGATGAAATAATCCTGTACCAATGAGTCCAACGGTAGTTTCCTGTCCTGCAATCAAAAGAAATATGCAAATGGAGGCTATCTCATTCCGGTCAAGTATTTTCTCTTTTTGATTGAGTGAGACAATCCTTTTTATAAGGCTTCCATCACTTCCATTTGAATCAAGCTTGTCTACATGTTCCAAAAAATACCCTACCAACTCCGAAGCCGATGATTCCATCCTAACAAGATCATCAAGTTTATTATAAAGGTCCAACGCCTTGACCAGATCAAATCCGAGTTTTTGTAGCTTGTGGCAATCCTCAAGAGGAACTCCCAATATTGATGCTATGGTCATGCTGGGAAGAGGTCGGGCAAAGTTTAAAACAAGATCAATCTCTCCTCCTTTGAATTCATTTTTGATCAAATAGATAATGTTTTTATTGATAAGATCATGTACATCCTTATCACTCCAGGCCTTTTGGATAAACCTTCTAAGAATTGTGTGCCTTGGGGGATCTATCAATAGTATGAATGAATCAATGGCAGAGGCAATCGAGGTAAAGTCCTTTTCATGGTTTCGGAAATAATTGATGCCTTTTTCGATCCAATGCTTCTTGTTTCCGACAATGAATCGTCCATCCTTCAAAATTGCCTTGACGTCTTCATATCGAGAAACAATGATCTCCCCTGTCGAAGCTTTATAAAATGGCTCCTGTTCCCGTAATCTCCGATACATTGGAAAAGGATCTATGACGTGGCCAGCATCCAATGGTGTCCATAAAGATCCGGAACTCATTACTTGAACTCTTTGTAAATATGTTCCCCAAACGTTCTGATTGTTGGGTAATCCCAGAAAAAGAGTGGATTCAATTCAACATCAAAATGTTTTTCAGCTTTGTCAAGCAACACCAAAGAATTGATAGAGTCTAATCCAAACTCAAAGAATTCAGAATCAACATCGATCTTTTCTGGCGATTCTTTGATTTCTTCAGCTATGATCCCCTTTATGAAATCTATTACTTCCTGTGACGATGATGCATTTTTCATGATGTTGATTTCATGATTCTAATTAGTTGAAGGTTCGGGTTCATCATTGTTCTCCCTAAAGGTAAACATGAACAGGACACTGATCAGTGCCGCAAAAGCCGCAGGAATCCACCAGAAAGTTTCCCAATTCCTCACTCCGTCTGCAGTGAAAAGATCCAGGACATTTCCTGAAATAAATGATCCGACACCAATTCCTACTCCATAGGTCACCAGTGTGATAAATCCTTGGGCACTGGCCCGGATCTCTTTTGGAGCTTTGAGGTCAACATAGATCTGTCCGGCAACGAAAAAGAAATCATAACAAATTCCATGTAAAAGTATACCAGCGAAAAGCATCCATACCAGTTCTCCGGTATCCCCCAATGCAAATAGACCATACCTCAGAACCCAAGCCAGCATTCCGACTACTAACATTTTCTTGACTCCCAATCTCACAAAAAACCATGGCATTAGGACCATGAAAATTACCTCTGACATTTGGCCCATGGTCTGGGTTGCTGCCACATCTTCCATCCCGAGCTCATTTAGAAAAAGGTTTGTGAAACTGTAATAAAAAGCCAGCGGAATTGAAATCAATAGTGAGCTGGCTACAAACACAGCAAAAGATCTGTTTTTCATCAAATTGATTGCTTTCAACCCGAGGATATCCCCTATTGATACATCAGATCCGACATTCTTAGGTGGGGTATTTGGCAAGGTAAATGAGTAGATACCAAGTAAAAGTGAAACTGCCGCTGCCATTTTTAACGGCGCTACTGTTCTTTCAACATCAGGGATATACGGTGCCAGTGTGAAACTTATGGCCAGTCCGGCAACTATCCAACCAATTGTGCCCCATACACGCACCTTTGGAAATTGTTTATCAGGTCTTTCCAATTGTTGAAAAGAAATATTGTTGACCAAAGCAATTGTGGGCATGTAGCACAGGTTATACAACAACAGCATGCTGATAAGACTCCAGGTGTCAGTGATATTCGTGGCTAAATACAGTACAACAGCTCCCATAATATGAAGAACGCCCATGACTTTTTGTGAAGCAAAGAAACGATCTGCTATCATACCGATGAAAAATGGAGAAATGATAGCCGCTAAATTATTTGTCAGATAAGTAGTACCTATTTCCGTACCGCTGAATCCTATTTTTCCAAGGTACGAAGCCACAGTCACAAACCATGATCCCCATATAAAGAACTCAAGGAACATCATGGTACTCAACCTGACATAGATGGTATTCTTCATATTAACTGAATAAATTCAAAGGGAATTTATCACTTCTTTTATAAATTCCATCATCAAAGCAAGGTTAGATGTCAGAAGGAAAAGTTGAACAGGACAGGGCAAAGCTTTTTGCCTATTCAGATGGGGAAAGGTTTCAAGGTAAAGACACTTTGACCGTTTTTAAAGCAATTGCCAAAGAGAATACCTGGGATGAATCGGAATCAGTGTCCGGACCCGGTTCCACCGTGGAGCAAACAAGTCAACTAATACAGGACCTCCCCAGGATCTTCAGGAAATTCAATATTCATTCAATTCTGGATCTACCCTGTGGAGACTTCAATTGGATGCAAAGAATAGACCTTTCTTCCATCACCTATACAGGTGCTGACATTGTTCCTGAGATTATTGAAAGGAATAATAATATTTTTGGTCAGGATCAATTGATTTTTAAGGTGATGAACCTTATCGAAGATCACTTAGGGAAGTATGATCTACTTATATGCAGGGATTGTTTGGTCCATTTCTCTATTCAGGATTCAATCCTGGCTTTAGACAATATTAAAGAAAGCCAAATCAAATTTTTGCTCACAACAACATTCACAGAACAGGAAAGCAATACGGATATTCAAACCGGAGGATGGCGCCCAATGAACTTAATGGTGCCTCCATTTGATTTTCCTGAGCCGCTCATTTTGATAAATGAACACTGCACCGAAAAAGGAGGTCAATTTCATGATAAATGCCTTGGATTATGGAAAGTTGAAGATCTATGATCACTTTGGAATGAACTGCCTAAGATAGTTGTAGCTTAATTTCAAAGATTCTATCCTTTTTTCCAGTGACCCCTCAAAAGCTCTATCCTCGACCTCAACACATACTGGGCCATCGTATCCAACATCGGTCAATGCTGAGAAAAACTTCTGCCAGTTGACATCACCAAGTCCCGGTAATTTTGGCGTGTGATAATCGTTTGGATATCCCATGTTCCCAACTTCATTCAATCGACCGATATCGATTCGTGCGTCCTTCGCATGAACATGGTAAAATTTTGAGCCAAAATCCTGAATAGCCTGGAAATAATCCATTTGCTGCCAGATAAAATGCGAAGGATCAAAGTTGAGACCGAAATT
Organism: Cyclobacteriaceae bacterium; assembly: GCA_965242805.1. Classification (GTDB taxonomy): domain Bacteria; phylum Bacteroidota; class Bacteroidia; order Cytophagales; family Cyclobacteriaceae; genus JANQEU01. The sequence continues at coordinate 562,923 of CBDETD010000002.1, forward strand.
ATCACTGTTCAATTCATCAAATGCTTTCCTCCATATCTTCGGAGTAGCAAATAGATTCTTCCCACCAGGCCATTCATCCTTCGTGAATAGCATAGGACAGTTTTCAATTCCAATTTTAACATCGCTTTTCTCTGCCAGTTCAATCAGTGGTTTCCAGACCTCGACAAAAGGGAACCAATTGTCTTCAACAGATTTTGTCCAATCTCTTCCAACGAAGGAGTTCACCCTGCTCAATCCTAATTTAGGAGCAGACTCAATGAGAAGCCTGAGGTGCTTTATTGATGCAAGCGCTTCATCTTTATCAGGCGTAAGTGGGTTTGGATAGTATCCCAATGCACTGATATCAACATTGTGATTTTCCATTGAGCGATGAATGGAATCAATCATTTTCTGATCCATCGAATTCAAATCAATATGAGTGACTCCTGCATACCTTCGCTCAGCTTTCCCAACTGGCCAGCACATCACTTCGACGCAGTCATAACCGATTTGGGAAGCCTTTTGCAAAACCTCATCAAATGATAATTCAGGTAAAATAGCTGTTACAAATCCAAGTTTCATGCTTTTGGTTTTGCATAAAGTTAATGATCGAAAATTGAATGGAATTAACCTCCGTTTATCACATAGTTGTAAATCATACAGTTTTTAGAACCTAAATTAGAATGAACAATCATATCAGAAAATCCCATGCACTTAACCTCTAAAATCTCTATCCACTTTTCGCTGATTTTTCTTCTTGGTTTTACCACATTAATAGGTCAGAATTTATCAAAAGAGCAAATTGAGCAATTGAAATTCAGGCATGTTGGACCTGTTGGAAATAGAATAATCTCTGCGGTTGGAATTCCTGGAGATGATCTTACCTATTATGTAGGAGCCGCTAGTGGAGGCATTTGGAAAACGACGGATGGAGGATTGAATTGGAAACCAATATTCGACGATAAGCCCATTCATGCTATCGGAGCACTGACTGTTGCGCCTTCAAACACTGAAATAGTTTATGCAGGTACGGGAGAATCCTTCATCCGATCCAATGTTTCACTTGGAAATGGCGTATGGAAATCCACGGATGGCGGTGTATCATGGAAACATATGGGATTGGATAAAACCGGTAGAATTGGTCGGGTGATCGTTCACCCAGACAACCCGGATATCGTGTACGTGGCAGCACTGGGGCATGCCTACTCTCCTCAAAAGGAAAGGGGTGTTTTTAAATCTATTGACGGGGGAAAGAGTTGGAAACACGTGCTCTCGGTTGATGAAAACACCGGGGCTTCAGACATCGTTATAGATCCCTCCAATCCAATGATACTTTTTGCAGGAATGTGGGAATTGTCCTTGAAAACATGGAATCGAACCAGTGGAGGTCCTGGAAGCGGTATTCACATGTCCAAAGATGGTGGTGAGACATGGAAAAAGATCGAAGGAAATGGCTTGCCAAAAGGACCAGTTGGGAAAATTGCTCTGGCCATGACACCTGCCAATCCAAACAGGATTTTCGCATTGATTGAAACAGGAGATGGAATCGAAGCTATTGATGGTAATCCTGAAAGTGGAGAATTGTGGCGCTCGGATGATAAGGGCAAAAACTGGAAGTTGATAAATGAGAACAGAGACCTGGGAGGTAGACAAGCTTATTACACCCGATGTGAAGTCGCCCCTGATAATGAAAACATTATTTATTTCATGACCTCCAGTTTCTATACAAGCATTGACGGTGGTAGATCCATTGAACCTATTAATTTCAATTCTCAACCGAATTGGGACCACCATCATATGTGGATTGATCCAACAGACGGGAAGAGAATGATTGTTGTCGGTGACGGGGGACTTTCCATTTCCAGGAATAGAGGTCAGTCCTGGCATAGAGTCCAATTACCAGTAGCTCAGCTTTACCATGTCACCACCGACAACAATGTCCCCTATTACTTACTAACTAACCGCCAGGATGGTCCGGCAATGAGAGGACCGAGCAGGACAAATGTTGCAGGATTTTTTGGTACAGGTGCAATCCCTACAGGCTTGTGGCATGATATAGGTGGCGGGGAAAGTGGATTTGCCAACGCAGATCCTGAAGATCCCAATATTGTTTGGTCAAGTGCCTCTGGTTTTGGAGCTCTGGGAGGAGTGGTTACACGTTATAACGTACAATCCAAACAGTATCGCCAGATCGAAGTCTGGCCTGAATTTACAGCCGGTCACCCCGCGGAGGAAGTAAAATATAGATTTCAGTGGACCTTTCCATTGTTGATCTCACCCCATGACAACAATACGGTTTATGTCACCAGTCAGTATGTTCATCGAACCACAAATGGCGGTCAGACCTGGGAGGTTATTAGTCCTGATTTGACAAGGAATGACGAATCCAAACAAAAAAAATCCGGCGGATTAACACCAGACAATATTGGTGTTGAGTATGCAAATGTTATTTACGCTTTTGATGAATCTCCAATCAAGAAGGGATTGTTTTGGGCGGGAACCAATGACGGACTTATATATGTAAGCCAGGACAACGGCAGTACATGGAATGAAGTCGGCAAAAATATCAAGAATCTTCCTGAGCTTGGGACAGTCAGAAATATTGATGTTTCCAAATACTCGGAGGGAAAAGCATATGTTACGATCGACTTTCACGAAGTGGGCAATTTCGAACCACATGTTTACAAGACAGACAACTTTGGCAAAACATGGCAGAAGATCGCAACGGGAATTGAAAGTAGCATACTGAGCTACGCGAGAAACATACGTGAAGATCCTGTCAGGGAAGGCCTGCTGTATCTTGGAACCGAAAACAAGTTGTACATATCGTTTGACGATGGAGCGAACTGGCAAATTTTTATGTCTAATCTTCCAGCTTCACCCATGTATTGGATTGAGATCCAGGAGCATTTTAACGACCTCGTAATCGGTACATACGGAAGAGGTATATGGATCCTTGATGACATTTCACCCTTGCAACAGCTTCCTGCAAACGCTTCAAGTACGAATGCTGTACTTTTCAAGCCTAAGGATACCTACAGATTCAGACCAGTGACATCCAATATGCAGTTCTTCCCTGAACCGTCCTGGGGATCAGATCCACCTTTTGGAGCTTCAATAAATTATTGGCTAAAGGAGAAGAACGATAGCATCAAAATACACATTACGACCACCTCCGGCGATACTGTAAAAACAATAAATCACAAGGGCCAACCGGGAATAAATCGTGTATGGTGGAATTTCTTTGGGAAGGAGGTCACTAAAATCAAAATGAGAACTAAACCAGAAGGTGCAGAATGGGTACCACTTGGAAAAGACCGAACCAGGAATCCGCCATTTACTCTTGGTTACAACTCCTATATAATGCCACCAGGGGAATATAGTATTCATCTGGAGGCAGGTGAGGATTCATTTACAGAAACCTTGACTGTAGTGAAAGATCCGTCTTCGGAAGGAAGTCTTGAGGACATCAAGACTCAAACTGAATTCATGAAAACCTTGCACGATGACATCGATGAAACTGCCAAAATGGTGAATGAACTAGAGATACTTAGAAGACAATTATATGATCTAAGGGCAATTTTGAAAGTGCAATTGGATAAAAAAGAAATTCTTGAATCACTCAATGCGCTTGATTCCGCTCTAACCGGTCTGGAAGGTAAACTCGTTCAACTCAGGACTACAGGTACGGGTCAGGATGGAGTAAGGTGGCCTTCACAACTCGTCGAAAAGATGAATTACCTGGCTCTCACAACGGCAATAGCTGATTTTCCACCTGCGGACCAATACAAGGAAGTTTATGTGCTGCTGAAAGAAAGATTGGCTGGATATAAGGATGAAATGAATAACTTATTGGAAAAAGACTTAAAGGAATTTCTTGATCTTTTGCGCACGAATGGAGTTGAGCCAATTATAGTAAGTTCAGGGAATTAATTCATCTTGAAGGATTGATCCTTTGATCCTCTATCACTTTCTCTGACAATATCATTGAAACGAATGACTTCGTCCAGTTCTAACGGGGAGAGTTTCAGGGTATCCTGGAACTCTTTAGTTATAACCCCATCGTTGCTCTTTTTTTCAAGTTGGATGGTCTAACGACCAACGTGGAACACGATAATAGTCACTTATTCTTGCCTGTTTTCTCCTCAGGAAAGTCAGGATCATTTAGTGAATTGTTGATATCATATATCACTTCGTCCAGATCTTCCACCGATTTCTTTAGGATAGAGTACATTTTATCATCCATATCTTTGTTCTTTTGTTTATCCAAAATGGAGGTAATACTTTGGATCCTGGTTAGTGGTGCTCTCAGAATATGGGCATTCAGAAAAGTATACTCACGAAGCCTTTTATTACGATCTTCCAGCTCTTTGGTACGATCCTGAACCTTACGTTCTAGGTTTTCATTTAGCTCAACAATTTCTTTGGTCCTTTCGGAAACTATATTTTTTAACTTTTGCTGGTATTTAAGCAAATAAATAACACGAAGTCTGTAAACAAAATACAGCACCAAAAGCATAACAATGCCTGCGATCACGATGAACCACACTTCCCAATAAAATGGTTTAATAATTTCAAAGAAGATTATCTCAGGTGCACTCCAGGCACCCTGATCAACCTTGGACATCACCAGGAATTTGTAATTTCCGGGGGGTAGACTTGTATACCTTGCTGAGGAATTGGTATTTCCTATTTGATACCAACGATCATCAATTCCATCCAACCTGTAACGATATTGCAACTTTTCTTCATCAATAAAGGAGGTGGTCCTGAAGTATACATAAATATTATTGTCGGCGTAATCGACTTGATGAACTTGATTGGGGTCTAGTAATGACCCTTTCCCATCTGTGAATTCCAAAATCGCCGGACGTTCCGAAGAATTGAGGCTTACATCTTCATTTTCATTGTACAATGAAACACCCAGATCTGTACCGATCCATATATTACCCCGTTTGTCCTGGATCAATGCGTTTCGATTTGCTTCATTTCCAACTAAGCCATTTCCTTTGTTGTACTGCTGGTATTCTTGCCCGTTCCATTTCACCAATCCATCATCAGTTCCAAGCCAAAGAGCGTCATTCTTGTCCACCAACATACTATACACTGAAAAGTCGCGAATAGGTATTTCCATGGTGGTTATGCTATCACCTTCAATTCTGGCCAGGCCACCGGAAGTACCTAAAAGAACGTGATTATTCCATTTTGCTGCGTTGAATATATTATTGATTCCCAGTAATCGACTTTCATAGAAATCATTTGAGGAATTTGTGATCACATATGCTCCTTTGTCTGTTGCTGCAACCAATGTGTTCTTATCCACACCGATAAGGTTGCGGATATTTCTGATGGTCGATTGCAACTCAAGGGAAGTGCCATGAACTTTGAATTGTTGATCGACTGTTGTGGCAATTACCGCATTTCCCAATCTTTCAACCGATGTGAATAATCCCTTAGATATTTGTTTCAGGGACCCGTTATGAAAGGACCACAAACCTGAATAACTACAGGCCAGATAGATCCTTCCATCTTCACCCTGTTCAATATCCAGAATACGACATTCTTCATTTGGATCGACAGGTATGTTGTATTGATCCACTATCATACCGTTATTCAATACATTAAATCCCCTTGTGTTTGCCAGTAAAACACTGCCGGACAATGTTTGGAATATTGCGGAAACTTCCTCATCCAACAATCCGGTTTCATGGTTGTAGTTTCGGAATCGAAGATGGTTCAGCTTGAATAATCCCCTATGGTCTCCTATCCAAATAATATTTTCCCGATCAATGAACACCCTATTGGCATTTCTAATGGTACTCTTCGTACTGATCTTCCGTATTTCTTGATTGTCGTAATCCCACATTTGAATAGGGGAATCACTGCTGTAAAAAACACGATTCTGATGATCTAACAGCAGATTGAACTTTCCCAACTGTTTTTTAGAAATCAACCCAATATCTTCCCTCAGGGTGAGGGAACCCTTTCTCTGTAGAGCAATCCAGTTGAATCCGAGAATGAATAGATTTTCTTCTCTTCTTAATACAGTAAGAATATCCTCATTAGGCAAATCACCGTTTAACTCATGTTCTTTTATTTCATCCCCTTCCAGGTGAAACAATCCTTCTTCACTGCATATGAATAATCTGTCCTCTATCCAGTGCAAGCTATTTACAACGTATTCTATTCGTTGATTTTGCCAGCCATCATCTGAGCTATCATAATGGAATAGAATTCCATCTGATAAAAGCCAGATCTTGAAATTATCGCCTTGAGAGTTGACTTCAAAGTTGAAAATACCTTTCGTTGAACTGAGCTTTGCAGGTAATGATATTTGACTCCAGGAATCGTCCACCCATCGGAAAACGACTAATTCTGTACTGTTTTGACCTGCTGCCCAGATTGAACCATCCTCTGCTTTCTTTAAATAAGAAAATTGAGAGTTTGGAAGATCCACCTCGGTGAATGTATCCCATTTTTGACCATCATAAAGCGTGATCCCTTTTGAAGTCAGGAACCACATCACTCCATCACTATTTTGAGTAATATCAAAAACAGAATTGGATGGCATGCCATCCAATGTGGAATAACTTCTTGAAGGAAATAACTGAGCGTTTAATGCCAGTGATATTTCTAAAATAAGAAGTAGGTTAAAAAAAACTCTTTTGAACACAATAGGAATGCGTCAAAAATAATCTTCAACGATGTCGTCGATCATTTCCGATGTTAAAGGTTTTGATTTGTATCCCGAGATCCCGACAGTTTCCTTGGCCTTGGTCTCATCAGAGGGATCAATCGAGGAAGTCAATATAATAACTCTTGTGTGCTGGCAATTCTCAAGCGTACTTCGGTACTCTTCCATAAACTCCCATCCATTCATCATGGGCATATTTATGTCCAGAAATATTAGGTCGGGGCATTCTCCCTTCGTTGATTTTATTGTAAGCTGATCTAAAGCTTCTTTTGGTTCATCGTATTCCAAGATCTCTTCAGCAACTTCCTCCCTATCAATGACGGTTTTGTTAAGAAAGTTAATCATCTTATCGTCATCAATAAGGACGATTTTTCCAATCTTCTTGGTAGCCTGCACAGTATCGGTGATCAATTATGAAGTCAGTAATTCAATTCAATGTAAAAATATAATATCTATTCTCAAAAAAATTATATTTCAACGACATTAAAATTTACAAAAATGATCCTAGCAGGAGAGGAACCTTTTATCAAACATAATAATGAAAGAAGAGTCCGGTCAACTAAATTCACCTTTCAATTCTCATACATTTCCAATTATGAAAAAGACATACTTGTTATTCTTAAGCCTGTTACTTTCAACTTTGATCCTTGAAGGTCAGAGGAAAAAGTCATCAACCCAAGACGAATCTAAATCCGCATTTGAGAAAACCACTCTTTCTGGTCTTAAGTTCAGGTCCGTTGGGCCTGCTTTGACATCCGGCCGAATTTCAGATTTTGCTGTCAATTCCAAGGATCCAAAGGAATACTATGTTGCAGTATCATCGGGAGGCGTTTGGAAAACTGTTAACGCCGGAACGACTTATGAGCCAATTTTTGATGGCGAAGGAAGTTACTCGATCGGTTGTGTAACTCTCGATCCAAATAATTCGAATGTGGTTTGGGTAGGGACTGGAGAAAACAATAATCAACGTAGTGTTGCCTACGGGGATGGTGTTTATAAATCCATTGACGGTGGTAAGAGTTGGAAGAACATGGGGCTCAAGAACTCTGAGCATATTGGAAAGATCATCGTACATCCTGACAACTCTGATATCGTTTACATAGCAGCTATTGGCCCCTTGTGGAGTAAAGGTGGTGATCGAGGTGTTTACAAAACAGTAGATGGTGGGAAAAACTGGAACCTGGTTTTGAAAATTGATGAACATACGGGTGTGAATGACATAGTAATGGATCCTAGAGATCCCGATGTCATTTATGCAAGTGCTTATCAACGTAGACGACATGTTTTCACATACATCGGAGGGGGTCCAGGATCTGGTATGCACAAAACAACGGATGGTGGAAATACCTGGCAAGAGATCAATAAGGGATTACCAAAAGTTGATATAGGTAGGATTGGTCTGGCCATTGCTCCCTCCAATCCTGAAATAATATATGCTATTGTAGAAGCTGCACAAGGAAAAGGAGGTTTTTTCCGAAGTACAAACAGAGGAGCCAGCTGGGAGAAAATGGGGAAATATGCCTCAAGCGGAAATTACTATCAGGAAATCATTGTGGATCCAATAGATCCGATGAAAATATACGGTATGAATACCTGGGCTCAGATATCCAAAGATGGTGGTAAGTCTTTCTCAGTCCTGGGAGAAGTTTCCAAACACGTGGACAATCATTGCATGTGGATAGATCCGGAAGATACTGATCATTTCCTCATGGGTTGTGATGGCGGAATATATGAAACATGGGACGCTGCCAAGACATGGCATTTCAAAGCTAACTTGCCAGTTACCCAATTCTACAAAGTTTCGATCGATTATAATGAGCCCTTTTACAATATCTATGGAGGTACCCAGGACAACTTCAGTTTAGGGGGACCTTCAAGATCTGTAAGCGGTAATGGAATTTCTAACGAGGAGTGGTTCATAACTCATGGTGGGGATGGATTTGAGTCTCAGGTTGATCCTAATAACTCAAACATAATTTATGCACAATCCCAGTATGGGGTGCTTGTTCGATATGACCGGGCCAGCGGTGAAGAGCTAGGTATCCAACCGCAACCTCGGAAAGATGAGAATCGATATCGATGGAATTGGGACGCTCCTCTTGTCATCAGTAATCATGATAACAAAAGATTGTACTTCGCTGCAAATAAAGTGTTTCGTACCGATGATCAGGGTAATAGTTGGCAGGTGATCAGTGAGGATCTCACGCAACAGATCGATCGTAACAAACTTGAAGTAATGGATAGAGTCTGGGGAATAGATGCAATTGCAAAAAACTCCTCCACCTCCCCTTATGGAACAATTGTAGCAATGGATGAGTCACCAATCAATGAGAACCTTCTATACGTTGGCACTGATGATGGCCTGATTCAGATCACCGAAAACGGAGGAGGGTCGTGGACCAGGATATCGAACTTCCCGGGAGTTCCGAATCGTACCTATGTGAACATTGTACTTGCTTCCCAACATGATGAGAATGTTGTCTATGCTTGTTTCAATAATCATAAGAATGGTGACTTCAAACCTTATGTATTCAAAAGCTCTGACAAAGGAAGAACTTGGAGTTCTATCACAAATAACCTCCCGGAAAGAGGTTCAAGCTATGCTATCGCTGAGGACCATGTTGACCCAAATTTACTTTTTGTAGGCACAGAGTTCGGTGCTTTTGTCAGCAATGATGGTGGTAAAAGTTGGAAGCAACTAAAAGCTGGATTGCCCATAATCGCTGTCCGTGATATCGCTATTCAAAAAAGGGAGAATGATCTTGTTTTGGGAACATTTGGAAGAGGGTTCTATGTTATGGACGATTATTCGTCTTTACGGAATTTGTCAGAAGACGTCCTCAATAAGGAGGCGGAATTATTTTCTGTTCGCGACCCATGGCTCTACGAACAAAGCTACCCTTTAGGTCTTCCCGGTAAGTCATTTCAGGGTGATAGCTACTATCAGGGGGATAATCTCAAACCTGTGGCAATATTTACCTACTATTTGAAAGAAGACATCAAATCCCTTGAGGATCAAAGGCGAGAGAAAGAAAAGAAATCAAAAGAGGACGGTGGTAACAATCCATATCCTACTTACGATCAACTGAAATCGGAAAGGATGGAAAATGACCCAGAACTATTGTTTTCTGTGAAAAACTCTGATGGGAAAGTAATTCGTAAGATTTCAAGCAAACCGAAAAAGGGGATCAATAGGATTGAATGGGATCTAAGATATACGGATACAGATCCGATCAATTTTAGAAAACCAACATTCTATAACCCTTGGGGTGACAGTGATAAAGGGCTTTTGGTATCACCAGGAAATTACACCGTCGCCATGTCGAAGATCGTAAATGACAACATCACTGAATTGTCAGGTCCCGTATCTTTTGAAGTCAAGGCTCTGGATAATACCACACTTGGTGCTCAGGATAGGATCGCTTTAGATGAGTTCAACCGGCAAGTGTTGAAATTGTCAGGTGCAGTAGGTGCTGCCAGACAAACATTGAGAGAAGTGAAAAATCAATTAAGACATATCAATGACGCAGTGAAAAGAGCAGAAATTGATCATACAAATGACATTGTCAAGCAGGTGGGTAAGGTCAATATGGAAGTACAAGAGATAGAACTCCTGCTCAATTCAGATCCTGTCGCAAATACCCTGGATATTGGTAAACCGCCCACAGTTGGTTCCAGAGTTGGATTTTTGGTGTACATGCTTTTTGCATCCACCTCCGCTCCTACGCAAACAAACAAAAACAGCTACGAGATAGCAGCAGAGGAGTTCACACCCATTTTAGACAGAATACGGAAACTGGTCAATGAAGATCTGAGGAATATTCAGGAGAACCTGGTAGAACTTGGAGCTCCATATACACCTTATTCATTGCCAGGGATTCCCGAATTTGATAATTAGATAGATTTAGGTAATGTAAGGATATATATAAAAGTGGCCAAGGTTAGAAAGTCCTGGTCAGAAATCAAATTTGGTTCAGAAAGTATTGGGATCTGAGCAGTCTGAATTTCTCATATTTGGGATAAATTAATTAACTGTGAAATATTGGATGTGAAATTTTCTAAACTCATATTTTGAGATATTTTTACATCGTGGGTCTTCAACTCCTGAATCATGCGGATAATAGTTGTTGTTAGTTTTCTAATGATATCATGCGCTGGTCCAACCCGCAACGATTCCGAGACATATATCGAATCGCTATCAGCCAGGTTCCTCCAATCCGTTGACGCGAGTGATTCGATTACCGGAAAAAAAATGGGTTCGGTAATCATCGGTTCAACTGGATTTGATGCTTTCCAAATTGAAATAGATTCCATTGGTAATTGGAAGTTGATAAATTCCAGGTTCAATCCAAGCAGGGTCCATGAGGATGAAGTCACTCTGGAGATGGTAACATCCGGTCTGACCGAATACTTCAATGAAATGGTAGAGGATGGAATTCTTGAGGATGATATTTACCTCCTTATCAGTTCCAGCGCATCGCAAAATCCAAGACTGACGGGAATTACTGCCGTCCTTGAAAGGATAGGTATGAATGTCACATCTATCAATTCCTTCGACGAAGGTAAATATGGCTATTTGGCATTAATGATCCCTGAATTGAACGACAGCTCCTACGTCGTGGATCTCGGCTCAGGTAATACTAAAGTTTCATGGATCGAAAATGGGGAGATCCGTAGTATGGAGACATACGGTTCAAAATATCATCAATTAAAAACTCCGGATCAATTAGTGTTTAATGAAATGGAGAATATCATCAAAATGATACCTGAACCTAATCGAAAGTACTGCCTTATCATTGGCGGTGTTCCTTTCAGGTTAGCCAAAGACCTGGAAAAACACCTGGGAAGATATACGTTTCTAAAACAACCTGAATTTTATGAACCCGGAGATGATGAAACCTTGAAATCAGGTCTCAATATTTATCGTTCAATTTACCAGACTTCCGGAACAAGATGTTTCGTTTTCGATTGGAATTCTAACTTTTCAATAGGCTATCTCATAGAACAGAACAATCAAGAAATTGCGAACAGGACAGCTATTGGTCGAAACTTTCAATGACCGTGATGCCGTAGTGCCTGGATTTATCCATTTCAATGAGAAAAGGTATTGACTCTTCCAGTGATAACCGATTTGTGATCAATGCCCCTGGATCTAATTTTCCATCCCTGATCAAATTGAAAACGGAGGGGTAACGATGGGCTTGCATTCCGTGGCTACCTTTTATCTTAAGTTCGTTGGCTATCACAAGGTGCATTGGTAGAGAGGGGGAATAGTCATCACCGGCAAGCAACCCCACCTGTATATGAGTTCCTGACTTTCGTAAACTGGATATGGAGTTAACACAGGTCTCTTTACTACCCAAGGCATCAATTGAACCGTGTGCTCCACCCTTTGTCAGCTCTTTGATAAGTGAGGCAACGTCCTCATCCCCTGGATTTATACATACTTCACAACCAACTTCACTTGCCATTCTCAAAGCGTCCTTATTTATATCTACAGCAATTGTTCTCAACCCTATTGCCTTGCCAATCATCAATGCAGACAAACCTACTCCGCCACATCCGTGAACTGCCAACCAGTCTCCACCTCCAAAATTCCCAACATCAACAATGGCACGATATGAAGTGATAAACCTGCATCCAAGAGCGGCAACACTGGCGTTAGGTAAGTAATCCGGACATTTGAAAAGATTGATATCCGCATATGGAAGGGAAACATATTCGGCAAATGATCCCCATCCACTAAAACCTGGTTGATATTGATTGTCGCAGATCTGTTGATTACCAGCCAGACACGTATCACATGAACCGCATCCTGAAACGAATGGAACGGTGACCCTATCACCAACCAGAAAATTTTTCACTTCCTGACCGGCATCAACGACCTCTCCTACCAATTCATGTCCCGGAACGTGAGGCAAAGTGACCTCATCATCATGACCCATCCAACCGTGCCAATCACTTCGGCATATACCTGATGCCAACACCCTCAAAACCACTCCGTCAACAGGGGTTACAGGATCATTAACAGTTTCAACTTCAGGTTTTATACCGAACTGATGAAAAACTACAGCTTTCATAATAACGTTCAATGATTTACTGTAAATTAAGAAGAACTCTTTCAACCAAGAACATTATGAGAACTGCATTTCAATTCCTCGAAGACCTCGCGAAAAATAACAACAGGGATTGGTTTCAATCAAATAAAAAGGTTTATGAACTCGCACACATGGAGGTGATTGATTTTGCCCAGAAATTGTACGAAGAGATGCTGAAACATGACAACATCGAGGAGACAAATGGGAAAAAGTCTCTTTTTAGAATCTACAGAGACGTAAGGTTCTCAAAAGATAAAACTCCCTATAAAACCTCATGGAGTGGTAGATTCAAAAGAGCCACCAACGAACTTCGAGGAGGCTATTATTTTCACTTGGAAAAAGGTAATACTTTCGTAGCGGGAGGGTTTTGGCAACCTAACTCTCAGGACCTGTTGCACATTAGAAAACAAATACAACAGGACTCTTCTCCTCTTCGTGAAATCATAAACTCCCAATCATTCAAAAAGTATTTTTCTGAACTTAAAGGAGAGAAAGTAAAAACTGCCCCAAAAGGATTTGAAAAAAATGATCCTGATATTGATCTCATAAAACACAAAGGATACATACTTACTCACAGTTTTAATGATGAAGAAGTTCTGGATCCCAATTTTGCTCTGAAAATGTCCGATGGGTTTAGAAATATGAGACCATTTCTGAATTACATGACGGAGATACTTATTACGGATCTGAATGGTATTCCATTGGTTTAACCGTTGGTGGTATTTTGTTTATTTCCATGTAAATTGACCTACAATAAACACCATCACCCATAGATCCCAGATCATGAAAGTATTATCCACCCTACTTCTTTCTATTATCTCCTTTGGAATCCTAGGCCAGGACCTTCAAGGTGCTTGGAAATGGCAAGGTGAAGACGAAGAAGGGAACGCAATAATGGCAGTTGCCATTTTTGCAGATGGATTTCAAGCAGCAACCTGGTATGATCTCACAAACAAAAAGTTTATAAGGACAAATGGGGGTACTTGGAAATACAGTGAAAATGTCCTAACAGAGATCGTTGAATTCGATTCCAGAGACTCAACCCGCGTAGGCAATACCGCCATCTTTGAAATTAACATTGAAGACAACAAGATCACAGTTTTAGAATCAGGAAACATATGGACACGAATTGACGATGGATCACCTGGTGAACTTGCTGGTGCATGGTTGATCACTGGTAGGCAAAGACAAGGGAAAATGTCAGAGATAGATCCGTATAGGCCCAGGAAAACCATGAAAATACTTTCTGGCACAAGATTCCAGTGGATCGCCTACAATACTGAGACCAGGCAATTTATGGGTACAGGAGGAGGAACTTATACTACCACTGATGGCGAATACATCGAAAACATTGAATTCTTTTCAAGAGATGATTCACGGGTTGGTGCCTCTCTCGAATTTAACTATGAGCTGAAAGAGGGCAATTGGCATCATTCAGGACTCAGTAGTAGAGGCTCTCCAATTTACGAGATATGGAGTATTCGAGAAAAATGAATACAAAAGAAGGGTTTGAAGGTTGATAGCTGTTTAACATGAAAACCTATCAATGAAATACCTTGTTTTTTCATCTCTCCTCGTTCTGATTGTGGGATGTGCTACTGACGATGATGTTATAATTCCCGAAAGATTACAATTTCAACAGCTTACAAGTTTTGAAAGCTTTGGATTCATGAATACATCCGGTTTTATTGGTGACCGTGAAAATAACCAACTGTTCCTGGCCTTCCGACTGGGTGATACTGCTGAAATCGTGAGAAAACTCGACCTCGGTAATTTGACATGGACGGAATATTCATTTGAACATGTGGATTTCGTAACTAAGAGATTACATGTTTTGGATGAAAAGCTGTGGGTAGTCGGGGGAAAATTCATTAATAAATATTCACTTGACCTTAATGATGAACCCGAATCTCTTAATCATGGGCTGCAGAGAACGAGGTTTGGAACGGTGGAGTATGAAGATGAGCTATATATGTGGGGTGGTGACATATTTGGTTTGGATTCGGATAAGATCTATAAATGGATTGATGAAGAACAAAGTTTTCTGTTGCTGGCTGCACTACCAACCCCAAAGTCCTGGGCTCATGGCGAAGTGGTAGGTGACAGGATCCATATATTCGGCGGACAGGAACAATTTTTAAACACACCTCCTGATGACATTATTTATATCTACGACATCAGTGATACCAGTGCAGCTACACTGGAACTACCTGATCCCCTATTCAGGACTTTCACGGGAAAACATAAATCATTGATCTATGTCTGTGGCCTCTACCCTGGAGAAGGTGGAGATGATGATTTCGACATGCAGTTTGGTGTCTTTAATACCGAAAGATTCGAATACACTATCATCGATTCGTCCATATCAAACGACAATCCTGCCACAGTCCAGGCGATGACAATTGTAGATGACAGGTTGTATGTTATTTATGGGGATCCAACGACTGGTCCGACTTATGATATACTAGTGACGAATCTACCCTAAGCGATAAACTGTTATAGATTCCATACAAATGAAAAAGGGAGGCATCACCTCCCTCTTAGGAAAATACATAGCTGGCTCTTAATGATCTTTATTCAACTGCTATACCCTTCATCTTAAGGTATAACAATAACTGACCTCTTTGGTTTGCGTTATTTACAAGAAAATTGTCTATTGATTTAACCAATAAAGGGTCATAAGCATCTGCATTTACTGTCGCCAGTAATTTATCATAACCTCTTTCCGTCCAATTTAGAAGCTCCTCTTTTGTAGGGACTTTGCGAACCATAAACCTATTTCCTGTTGTATTTAGTTCTTCCAAAGTGACATTGATGTCGTATAACATATCATACGTTTGACCAACGAATGATTGTACACCTTCCGCCGGTTGAAACGGATAACCATCTTCTGGCATTCTGTTCAGAATTTCTATTGTACTTGATTTGGCATCCACCAATTTGCTCCTCAAATCACCCAATTCACTAGTTACAATGCCATTGTGTGCTGCCTTGAAGGAAACAATTGAAACCGCTACCAACGCTATCAATAAAATGTAAGGGATATTGATGTTCTTCATAAATATTCAATCGTTTAAAACATTTAACTATTAAACGCATAGAAACCCTTAATATTGATTGAAAATAAAAAAACGGATCCAAAGGACCCGTTTCAGTTAGTAGTGGTAATTGATATTTTTAAACTTTCTCCAATTTTCTTTGCTCATTCCAGCTGGGGATTCTAGCTTCTTTGATCTCAACCCAACCGCAATATGTGCATTTGTAGTGTCGTTGAAGCTTACCATCCTCTAGCTCACTTGCATCCTTCAAGACTTCTTCACTTCGTTCCTTTAATGTCCTGAAGTTACAATTTGGACAGACCAATGCGTGTTCAGCAATATCGTATTGCTTTATAATCTTTTCACCTGATGCTTCGTCAATCCACACATCAAAATCAGCCTCCATTGCTTCTTCCTTTGCCAGCATTTCATCAGTCATATGTTCGTCTTCTTCCAACTCATTTAGGAGTCTCATTTTTTTACCTGACTTTGATGTCATTGGTTTGAAACGAATCTTCTTCAACCTTTTCTCAAGCATAAAGGGATAATAGTACTTCATATAAGCCGCAAACCCATAACCAATAACAAATGATATCATGAACGAGATAAATGCAACGAATATGTATTGATACATCTGGGCTAAACCCAACCATCCTGAAACCAGATTAAAGGCAAAGAAGAATATGGCGAATGCGAAGGTCGTGGTTGATCTTCTCAAATATGCAATTTCGTGCGTAGACGCGAAATGATATTTTTTGGATCTATCTCCCTGAGCCTGCAGCCTGATGATGTAAGTTAACTGTATGAGAATCGCAATCGCCGTTAATGCCAATCCTCCATAAAGCGTAATCTGAAACCAGAAATCAGCCAGTGTGTTCATTATAGTTAGTTGATTATTAAGTTACGTTCTGGGAACAAAAGTTAGACATATTTTACCAAAATCAGAAATACTCCATTACTGATACTCAATGATAATCATGATATTTCTTTAATCCACATTCTTTGATGTCAAATTCTTTATTACGTTTGAGGTATGCATGTATTAGGTATTGATATCGGTGGTACCGGTATAAAAGGTGCTGTCGTTGACACCGTAACAGGTGAATTAATAACTGAAAGACATAGAATAGAAACCCCACAACCTGCCACCCCAGAAGCTGTCATAGAAACAGTAGAATCTCTGATCCAGGAATTTGATTGGCACGCCCCTATCGGATGCGGATTTCCAGCTGCCGTAAGGCACGATGTTGTAATGACAGCTTCCAATATTGATAAGCGATGGATCGGAATGAATGCTTCGGCCCATATTGAGAAGGTTACAGGATGTCAAACACATCTTGTAAATGACGTGGACGCAGCGGGTTATGCTGAGATTAATTTCGGTTCCGGAAAAAATGAGAAAGGGACTGTCCTTATGGTCGCCATTGGTACGGGCATAGGAACTGCTTTATTCACCGAAGGTATATTATATCCTAATACGGAATTAGGTTTTGTTCAGGTTAAGAAGATGGCAGGAGAACACTATGCGGCCAACTCAGTCAGAAAAAAAGAAGATCTAACCTGGAGGGAATGGGGTAAGCGAATAAATAAATACCTGAATCGACTAGAAGAATTATTTTGGCCGGATCTAATAATTATTGGTGGAGGTGTCAGTAAGAAATTCCATTTGTTCGAACAGTATATTGAACTTCATAATACGAGGATCGTACCTGCTCAAATGGAAAATAACGCAGGGATTGTTGGCGCCGCCCTGGCCGCAATGCATGAATTTACCGAATATGGAAGGAACTAGTTGTTTGGATCCATTTAAAACTTAGGGCCGGAATTTCAATAGTGTTCTTCACGTTGATTCCTTGTATCAAATCCTTTCCCTCCCGTTTCAATTCATAAGTCCTGTTCTCAATGCTGAAATTGAAAATGCACAAAACTTTATCCTCCGAGTTCCCCCTCTGAATAACAAGCAGGTTCCCCTTTCCTTCATGCACACTGAAAGCAACATTGGGATGGAATGCTTTGACTGACTTCCTAACCTTTATCAAGTGTGAGATCTCCTTGTAAATTTTAGACCTGGCATGTCGAGGGTCTTGAAGTTGTTCCGTAACTGTGGAAATATTCAGCTTCTCCCGATTAATTGACCTATTCTGTCCTGTTCTCTTTACCCCTTCCAAATCATTTTCCGAACCCAGGATGGAATGAATGTATATAGCTGGAATACCTGGCATGCTTAACAGAACAGCATGGGCAAGAACAAATCTCTTGATCCCCAATTCATGATCGGCAGAATTACCCATTAAAAGATTCATGTAATTACAGTTAATCTCATATGGGGATTCTGTTCCATCAGGATTGGATTTATAACTGACTAAGCCTCCATTTACCTCAGCTGACTCAATGATCACATTTATTTGTCCTTGATCCAATATGCCATCTAAGGGTCGCAAGCCAACCCCATCATGACTTGCCAGGAAATTGAAAAAGCAAACTTCAGAGGAAGGAAGAATCAATCCTGATACCCATTTTTCAAAAATTCTACAGTCTTCAATTAGTAGCGAATACGCAAGAAGCGGAGGAAGCGTAAAATTGTATACCATGTGAGCTTCATTGTATCCATTTCCAAAATAAGAAACATTCTCGGCATGGGGCACATTGGTCTCTGTGATGATCATGGTGCCTGGATAAACACTATCTAATAATTTTCGCCATACCTGAATGACAGCGTGTGTTTCATCCAGATGAATGCAAGTTGTAGCGGATTTTTTCCAAAGAAACCCAATAGCATCAAGTCTTAAGAACCTGGCACCTTTTGAGCAGTAGAATAAAAGTAAATCCACTATTGCCAGAAATACGCGAGGATTGGCATAATTGAGATCCACCTGATCTTTACTAAAGGTTGTCCAAAGAGAGACCATCGATCCGTTACTTTTTTCAAAATCATGATATAAAGGACTCGTTCGTGGTCTAACGACTTGACTTGAATCGAAACTACCCTCCTCTCTCACAAAATATTCATCATACTCTTCATCCCCAGCAAGAAACCTTGCCAGCCAATTCGATCTGGCGGAGATATGGTTGACCACCGCATCAAACATCAATTTTGTCACTTTTGATAACTCCGCTATATCTGACCAGCTACCTAACTCCGGATTAACCATTTTATAATCGGTCACCGAGAACCCATCGTCAGAAGAATATGGATAAAATGGAAGAATATGTACTATACTGAAGCAGTCACCAAGGTAATCTTCATAAAATTTCTGGAATGATGCAAGAGGTTCTTTGGAGGGAACTGTTATCGAGTCACCGTAGGAGATAAGTACGATGTCCTCTTGTGAAATTGATAGAGCCGCCGAATCAGATTTGGATTTATACTTCTCAATAAGATCATTTACTCCATTAAGTACAGTCCCTGTTTGATCTTTATAAACAAACTCCAAGAGTTCCTTTAACTCCTTCATCTACATCCATAAGTTTAGGGACATGCTTATCAGGACAATGATTGCAAAATATGCCACTAGGATCACGGTGTCTTTTGACCAGAAACCTGCCGCTTTCATCTCCAACAAATCACCGGTTTTAGGTTTTTGACTTGTCAGAAGACTAATAGTGTAACCCACAACCAAGGTGACAACGGCACCAATGGCATTCCACCAGAACCAAAAAAGGTTTTCACCGACTACCAGCCAGAGGAAAATATTAAGTCCTACTCCTGTCACAAGTCCAAAGTTTATCCCAATGGTATTCAAACGTTTAAACTGAACAGCGGCTAGAAATGTAGCCAGGATCGGACCGTAAAATACAGAACCTACTTTATTGATCGCTTCAATTACTGTATCGGCAATATTTCCCGTGTAAAATGCAAGTACAATACACACTACTCCCCAAATGAAAGAAGTGATCCTCGAGTACTTCACATAATCACTATGAGACAAATTTTTGCCATGTGCAATAAAATCTTCAGTAGTCACCGCGCTCAAAGAGTTTACAGCAGAACTCAATGACGACATTGCGGCACTGAGGATTGCAACAATTAACACACCAATTATGCCATGGGGCAAATAATCCCTGATGAATATGGGCATCATCAAATCGGGTTTATCAGAAGGTATTTGCTCTAGAAATTCGGGTGTTTGAGCGACAAATGTCCCCAGTACAAGACCCATGACACAATAAAAAAATGTGATCGGAAATCGAAGTATGCCATTGAATAAAATGGTTTTTCTTACCGTCTCAAGGCTACTTGCAGAAAGCAACCTTTGAACCTGGCTTTGATCCGTCCCATAATATGACGCATAAAGGAAAAATCCACCTATCACCATTGGCCAGAAACCGAATGATTCTCCTTTTTGGAAACCAAATGACCCGAAATCTACGGCATTGAGTCTGTCTGTGTCAAGTAATGTGGTGAATTCTCCCCATCCACCCAGATAGTTCAACCCATATCCAAAACATATGATTATGCCCAGAAAGAGGATGATCATCTGGATCATGTCGCCATAGACAACTGCTTTCATACCACCCTGAATGGAATAAATGATTGTAATGATGCCAATCAATAAAACGGTGATGTAGAAAGGAATTCCTATGACACTGGCTAAAATGAGTGCAATGGCATATATCATAACTCCCGTGGCAAATGCCCTGCTTATTTGAAAAACCAGGCTCAACAGCAGCCGGGTACTTCTGGAGAATCGCTTTTCCAAATATTCGTAGATGCTTACAACATTGGATTTATATAACCCTGGAATCAAGTAAGAACCAAGAAAGATCATTGCCAGAGGAACCCCAAATTCAAAGCTCAACCATTGCATTCCACCCCCTTCCCTCATACCCACAAATGCAGGAGCTGAGATGAAACTAATGGCACTCAATTGCGTGGCCATCACAGAAAGACTCAACGGAAACCAACCAAAGGACCTCCCTCCAAGAAAGTAATCTTTCTTATCGCTTTGTTGTTTGAATAAGTAACCCAGCCCAAGAAAGGCAATGGCATAAACTGCCACAATTGTGTAATCAAGAGCATTCATATGTCAGAAATAGTTTACCACTCGGTATGAAATATACCTTCTTTATCAATCCTTTCATAGGTGTGGGAGCCGAAATGATCCCTTTGCGCCTGGATAAGATTCAAGGGTAAACGCCCTGTTGTATAGGAATCAAAATAATTGAGACAAGCTGATAGTGACATCGTTGGAATGCCGCGATCAATTGAAAATTGCAACACTTTCCTAACTGCTTGAGACGAATCATTGAGTTTATCTCTGAAAGATTCGTCAAAAAGTAAAGTTGGTAACTCAGGATTCTTATCATAGGCAACCCGAATATCTTCTAAAAGTGCAGCTCGTATGATACATCCTCCACGCCAGATCTTTGCAGTCTTCTCAAGGTTTAATCCATATTCATACTCTTTTGAAGCTGAAAGTAATTGAGAGAGGCCCTGACTGTAGGTAATGATAAATGAAAAAAACAGTGTCTTTTCAAGTTCCTCAACGGAAATGTCTGAATCGGGCTTGACCTTCCCCTTGGGATAAGATTTTTCCAGCTCTTCCCGATCCTCCTTTTGTGAAGACAATTCCCTCATTGCAACAGCAGCATCTATTGAGGGTATGGCAATACCTAGATCCATTGCATTTTGTGAGGTCCACTTTCCTGTACCTTTTTGCTTTGCTTTATCCAATATCATCTCTACAAGATCCCTTCCGGTTTCATCGTCCCTTTTTATCAGTATCTCCGATGTAATCTCCAGAAGAAATGATTGCAGTCGACCCTGGTTCCATTCTGAAAATGTGTAGCTCAGAGCTCTATTAGACACATCCATTCCACGGTGCATGATATCATAGATCTCTGATATCAATTGCATAAGACCGTATTCTATACCATTATGAACCATTTTAACATAATTTCCGGCAGATCGGGAGCCCATGTACTCCACGCAGGGCTCATCGTTCACTTTGGCCGAAGCTGATTCAAAAATTGGTTGTATCAGTTTATATGCCTTTTGGTCACCACCTGGCATAATGCTAGGCCCAAATCTTGCTCCCTTGGCACCACCTGATACCCCGGCGCCGATAAAATGAATTCCCTTTGCACTTAGAGACTCCTCCCTTCGATTGGTATCTTCAAAAAATGAATTCCCACCATCTATAAGTAGATCACCCTTGTCCAACAGAGGTGATAGGTCATCGATCACACTGTCTACCGCGGCTCCTGCAGGGACCAACATCATGATCTTCCTAGGCTTAGACAATTTTTTTATAAAATCATCCTTGGAAGTTGAACCATTGACTGACTTACCCTTTCCCTCTTTTTTAAGCGCCTTTACTTTATCAGGATCTGTGTCTAAGCCCATGGCAGAAAAACCATGATCGACCACATTTAATATAAAATTCCTGCCCATCACTCCTAATCCAACAAGACCGAAATCAAATGTATCCGCCATATTTTACTTAATTATTTTGATCAATTATTGGTTTTCTTTTGTTAATCCAACTGGTGAATGTAATTTGAAAGATATTGCCATTCTAACAATTATTGCGAAATCTCCTCAATTAAATGAATTCAATTGAAAATCAGGTACTGGTGATCTTCGGAGCATCCGGAGACCTTACATTTCGAAAGTTAATTCCCGCTGTTTACAACTTGTATTGCCGAAAATACCTACCTGAGAAATATGCCATAATCGGGATCGGGAGATCAAGTTATACCGATGGCGAATTCAGGGAAAAGGTTGTTTACGAGAATTCCGAGCTGCCTAACAAAGACAAAAAAGATCAAAAAAGTTTTGCGGAACTGATGCATTATATATCGCTTCAGCCAACAGAGTTGGACAGTTATGGAAAATTGAAGAAGAAAATCGATGAGGTCTATGGAGATTGGAGTGGTCCGAAGAACATGATATTCTACTTGTCCACACCACCCAAACTATATGGGTTAATTGCAGAAAACCTTGGAAAATCGGGCCTTAATGAAGAAGGTGATGGTTGGAAGAGGATTATCATCGAAAAGCCGTTTGGTTATGACCTGACATCAGCCAAAGCTCTTAATCGACAAATCCTGGACTACTGGTTTGAAGATCAGATATTCAGGATTGATCATTACCTGGGAAAAGAAACGGTCCAAAACCTCATGGTAACAAGGTTTGCCAATAGCATATTCGAACCTCTTTGGAACAGAAATTACATACATAGGGTAGAGATAACGTCAGCGGAGTCCGTAGGAGTGGAAAAACGTGGAGGATACTACGATGGATCCGGAGCACTGCGTGACATGGTTCAGAACCATCTCCTTCAGTTGGTTTCCCTGGTTGCCATGGAGCCACCTACTCGGATTGCGGCCGATGCCATAAGAAATGAGAAATTAAAGATCTTCCAGTCATTAAGACCATTGTCTGAGGAGGAAATTGCGAAGGACATAATACGAGGGCAATATTTGTCATCACATATCAGAGGTGAAGAGGTTCCGGGATATCGTGAAGAGGAAGGTGTGGATACAGATTCGAGAACGGAAACATACGTCGCACTGAAGTTTTTCATTGACAATTGGCGATGGGCAAATGTCCCCTTCTACATAAGAAGCGGTAAACGATTGCCTACCCGAGTGTCTGAGGTAGTCATCCACTTCAAACCCAATCACCACATGCTGTTCAAACAAAGCAGGCTTATAAATAATCAAAATATGCTGGTTTTCAGGATCCAACCGAATGAGGGTATACTTCAGAAGTTTGGATTAAAAGTACCTGGGGCTGGCTATGATGTCGAAACTGTGAACATGGATTTTCATTATGACGAACTGACGGATAAGTATGTTCCCGACGCATATGAGCGACTGATCCTGGACTGTATGCAAGGTGATGCGACTCTCTATGCCCGGGGAGACAGTGTTGAAGCAGCATGGGAATTTATTGATCCCATTCTCAATGCATGGCGGCAAAATGAAAATATTCCAATTTTTGGATACCCTGCAGGTACATGGGGACCTGAACATGCGGACGACTTGATTGAAGGGAACAATATGATTTGGCGATATCCTTGCAAAAATCTTTCTGATGATGGAAATTTCTGTGAATTATGAAAAAAGGAGAAGTAAAGGTTTTCAGTGACATCGATGACCTTGCTCATGGATTTGCTGAGTTTTTCAAAACTTTTGTAAACTCTCATACAAGCAAAGTCAATATTGCTTTATCGGGTGGGTCTACCCCTAAAACACTTTTCAAGCTTTTTTCTGAGTCCTACGTAAGTAGCATTCATTGGCGTAAAATACATTTTTTCTGGGGAGATGAGCGATGTGTTCGCCCGTCAGATAAGGAATCAAACTACAAAATGACCAAGGATTTTCTATTTGAGAAGATCAGGGTTCCACAGGCAAATATTCATCGCATTCATGGAGAGGAGAATCCCGAAAACGAAGCTCGTAGGTATTCGGAACACTTGCAAAATGAAGTGAATAACTATGATGGATTGCCCCAATTTGACTTGATCATACTGGGTATGGGAGAGGATGGTCACACAGCTTCCATATTTCCAAATGAAATGCATTTATTACATTCTTCGAAGGTTTGCGAGGTCGGAACCCATCCTGAATCAGGCCAGAAAAGGATAACCTTAACGGGAAATGTTATCAATAATGCCAAAAATGTGACTTTCCTCGTAAGCGGTAAAGGAAAGTATGACATGCTAAGTACGCTTATGGATCATTTGCCATATGCTGAAAACTTACCTGCGTTTCATATCCAGCCTTCAGGAAATCTTTATTGGTTCGTTGATTCTGCAGCCATGGGCAATAATGAGGAATGAAAAAATAAAATTCATTGTCATGGGTGTTACCGGTTGTGGGAAATCCACTGTGGGAAAGGCTCTGGCTGAAAAATTAGAAGTGCCATTTCATGATGCCGATGATTATCATCCGGAGAAAAACATCAACAAAATGAAAAGTGGACAACCCTTGAATGATAAGGATCGACTTCCCTGGTTAAGAATTCTTCGAAACCTGCTGGACAACAATCCCGAAGGAATGGTATTGGCCTGTTCGGCTTTAAAGGCATCATATAGAGAAATACTGTCCACGCCTGACTCTGAATTCATATACCTTAAGATCCAAAAAGATGAGGTCATAGAGCGCTTTCGCAAAAGAGAAGGCCACTTTATGCCGTCATCCCTTATCGATTCACAATTCAAAACTTTAGAAGAACCAAATAAGGCTATAACAGTAAATGCAAATAAATCATTGCCCAGTTTGATTCTTTCCATTCTGAATATGATTTACTGAATACAATAAGAACCTCTTAGGAAAAACCCATATTTCCGTCATTTTTACCCTACCACTACATGTCAATAATCAATTTAAGATCATCAATAGGAAGGATCACTTTTCTTCATTTTATTTTATGTTGTGTTATACACCTGGATTCACATGGTCATGAGAAATTCATGAGAGCTGTCCAATTCTCAAACAAAGAAATAAGGCATGGATTCGTAAACGACAAAATCGACCAGGCCCTTTACTCTTCGGTTTTTTGCTGTCCCCGCTATATATCTTGGAGGTGGCTTTGGATTTAAAATCCAAGGATTATTTCTGTTCTTAGAACTGAATCCTACGCTGCTGAACTCATTCGTCAACATTGGTTCTCCTTCTGATAAGATCGGGTACAAATTGATCCAAATCGACAAACATTTGAACCGAATGAAAAAGTAAATGGGAATTCATGATAAGAGATTTGTCTTCAAAACACAAACTACTATATCATGAAAAATTCAAGTTTTGAACTATTAAAAACTATTAACGTAACTCCGCAGGAAGCCTGGGAGGTGATTGGAGCTGTTTCCGGAGTAGATCAATGGTTAGCGCCAATAACCGACTGCAAGGTAGAAGGTAATAAGAGGTATTGTTCCACAGAAAACGGCTCCTTTGAGGAAGATATTCTTAATGTTGACCATGAAGAGTTTAAGCTGGAATACCGAATTCCTGAGCAACACATGATCCCTGTTCAAAATATTGAAGGTCAAATGAAAGTGACTGGAGATGAAAACGGGAATGCCAATGTCGTTTGGAAATGGGATTTTGAGGTTGAAGAAGATCAGGAATCGACGGCTAAAGAGGCCCTCAGAATGACAGGAGAAATGGGGATCTCCGGAATTGAATCCCTCATTAAGAAAAAACAAATGGCCTGATCATTTATGTCAGGGGGTCTTTTCTCAGAGATCCCCTGCATTCCTGATTTTTGGATATGGTTTATTTTTATTCCAAATGATTGTAGATCACAAGACCTTGGATTTTAAAGGAAAAATGGTGTTTGAAAAAGCAACCATAAAAGCTCCATTTGGAATAAAGAATCCCATGCCCAATGAAGCTTGTTTTTTATATGTCCTGAAAGGTATCGGTATGGCCTTTTCCGAAACCCACAAAGTGCAAGCCAGCCCCAAGAACGGTATCTTAATGAAGTGTGGCAGTTTCATGAATCATATGTTCTCTAAAGAACCTGATGGAACCTATGAAGCAATTGCAGTACATTTCTACCCCGAAGTCTTGGAAAAAATATACCAAAATGAAGTCCCAAACTTTCTAAAAAAAACCAAGGGAAATATTCCCGAAAATCCCTCCGTTCTTGTTGAGAAGGACATACTTTTTGAAAAATATTTTGACGGATTAGTTTATTACTTCTCCCATCCGGAGTTGGTTACAGATGAACTCATTGGTCTGAAGATGAAGGAGCTGATGTTACTCCTGGAAAATACGAAGGATGCTCCAAAGCTGCATCGGATCCTTTCGAATCTTTTCTCACCCAGATCTTATTCATTGAAAGAAGTAGTCAGTTCACATCTCTTTTCTGACATCTCTATAGATGATCTCGCAACTTTGGCAGGATTAAGTATTTCAACTTTTAAACGTGAATTCAGAAAAGTTTTTAACGACAGTCCCTCCCATTACATAAAGGCAAAACGACTGGAACGTGCTGCGGAATTGTTAGAATCCACTAAAAGACATGTCAGTGAAATTGCTTATGAGTGTTGCTTCAACGACCTTGCCGTTTTCTCTAAAAATTTTAAGAAGAAATTCGGTACTAGTCCTTCAGAATACCGCAATAATTCGCCTGCCTAATAAAAGAAAAGTATTTTTCAAAGTTGACCTATATCAACTTCTGGCATCGTTTCATGAACCAATTTTAATACATGGAAAATAAACAAATCATGGAGTGGTTACTGGAAGGGGATATCTCTATTCAATACCAAGTCCATAGAGATCTTCTAGGCCATGATGATAAATCACTTCAGTCAAACATAAATTCACAAGGTTGGGGTAAAAGACTATTCGAAGCAAGAACTCCAAACGGTCGCTGGGGTTATAGCTTTTATCAACCCAAGTGGATATCCACGCATTACACATTACTCGATCTTCGGAATCTATGTGTTTCTCCAAAAGATCCCTTATGTCAAAGAATCGTCAAAGAGATTGCCTTGAATGAAAAAGGTCAAGATGGAGGTCTGGACGTCTCCCATTCCAATGCAAATAGTGATGTATGTGTCAATGGCATGTTCCTGAATTATGCGAGCTATTTCCAGATTGATGAAGATCTTCTTCACTCCATCATCGATTTTATATTATCCCAGATAATGCCAGATGGCGGTTTCAACTGTATGCATAATCGTTCCGGTGCTGTACATAGCTCGTTACATTCAACTCTTTCAATTTTGGAAGGTATCACTGAGTATGAACGCAATGGATACACCTATCGACTACCCGAGCTACAAACCGTCAAGAATTCATGCGTTGAATTTATTCTAATTCATCATTTGTTCAAGTCGGATAAAACTGGAAAAATTATCAAAAATGATTTCCTAAAGTTCCCTTTTTCACCCCGTTGGAAGTACGATATCCTAAGATGTCTCGATTATTTTCAGCATGCATGTATACCATATGATCACAGAATGAACGATGCGCTTAAGGTCGTGGAAAACAAGAAAACAGCAGATGGTTTATGGAAAGTGAATGCCAGATATTCCGGTCTGATTCATTTTGAAATGGAAAAAGCAGGAAAACCCAGCCGATGGAATACACTCCGAGCTTTAAGAGTTTTGAAGTGTTATGATTCCGGCAATGACATATCGAAATAGTATTCCAATTGAGTTAAAAATAGACAATGCATTCCGGTCAGGCCTGGGCAAGTTTAGCATGACAGGAGTGAATCGACCCTTATTCGTTCCTTAGGTTCTCTGCTGGATTTACTCGGGTCGCCCTGATTATCTGACCGCTAATGGTTATCGAGACGGTTATCACAACGATCAAGATGGACATGATGAATGGTACGGGGCCGACTTCACCTGAATCCGGATAGATAGAAGTAACCAACTTATTGATCAAAACAAATCCCAGGGGAGCTCCCATCACAAATGATACCAACAAGATCCATGCATACTGCTTGCTTGCAATCTTCACCAGGGAGATTGGTGCAGCACCAAGTATCTTCCTCACACTGAACTCCTTGAGCCTCCGCTGTATATTGAATGACAACAGACCATAAAGCCCCAAGCAAGCGAGGACAATCGCAATCGATGATATGACGAGCATCAGAGATACATTGGCATTGTTTTCCTCGTAGAATCCATCAAACGCGTCCTCTTGAAATCTCCTTTGGTAAGGATCATCCGGTGCGATCTCCAACCAGGCATTTCGAACATATCCATCCACTTCCAGCATCTTCTCGTCAGCCGTCAAAACGGTCATGTAATTCGTGCGATAATCCCCTATCCCAATGAAGAATACTCCTTCAACATCCCTATAAAAATCATTGTAATGAAAATCCTCCACCACTCCAACTACATTTCTCCTTACACTGTCGTAAGTGAAAGTCTGACCTATGGGATCTTCCCATCCCATTTTATTTACAAAGGTTTCATTGACTACAGCTGAATACAATTGGTCCTGAGTACCGTCCCCAAGCAATCGACCTTCCTTGAGCTCCAGGTTCATGATGTCCATGTAGGATTCATCCACCCGATACATAATCGATTGAATCTGTCCCCCAAGATGGTCAAAGGACGTATACCTATTGTAATATCCAATCTGACCAAATGATCCTGCCACTTTCCGAACATCAGGGTACTGCTCAACTTTAGATTTTAATTGGTTGAATTGTCCCGTGTTGACAACTGGAAGCGTAATGATATTTGAAGGATCATACCCCCATTCCTTTTCATTCAAGTAAATGCCATGTTCCGTGAAAACAAAGCTTCCTACAATCGTGGAAAATGCAAAAAAGAACTGAAAGCTTAACAAAACCTTGCTGAATATATTTTTGCTACCAAATCGCTCATTTCCTCTAAAAATACTAATTGGCTGAAATCGTGATATGTAGAATGAAGGATAGGCTCCTGAGGCCAACACAATGATGATCAATAATGCTCCGAAGAACCCGATCATAAGTGGCACCGAACTAAAGGCAAATGGTACATGTATTGGGATCATGGCATTAAAACCAGGCAGAAAAAGGAAGTAGCTGATAAGGGTACCAAAAACGATCGCAAGAAATGCCATGATCAGGTTTTCTATCATGAACTGCAGGATTATCTGTTTTCTGACACTACCCATCACCTTGCGCATGGCGATTTCCCTTAAACGTCTCGATGCTGCGGAAACGGCGATGTTCATATAATTGAAACAAGCAAGTGTGAGTAACATAACAGATACCACTCCCAGTGCAATCCTCCCAGCTGGATGACCCCCATTAGAAATCCCACTCATGATCCTGTAGTCATTTTCCGAAAGTTCAAGTAACGGTACCAGCTCAAAACTGTTGACAACCCACTCAGGGTCCGAAGCGTTTTGGACCTTGACATACTCAGGGAAATATTTTATCAAACTTGAAAGATCATTTTCTTCCGTTGTTACAATAAAAGTCCCATCTGTCAGGTAATCCCAACCAAAACTACGATCCTCATTGATATCAAAGAATATCTCAATGTTGACGTAAAAACGATAGTGAAAACTAGCCTGATCAGGGTACTTATCCATCACAGCAGCTACCACAAATCGCTTCACAATCCCATTACCAAACTTGATAGAAAGTTCTTTACCAATTGGATCCTGATCAGCAAAATATTTGATAGCCATATCACGGCTAATGGCTATCTGGTTCTTGTCATATAAAACCTGTCGATTCCCATACAACATAGGAAAATCAAACACTTCAAAAAAGTCGGGATCCGTGAAAATGAAAGATTCCCTGAATACATTATCCCCGTATCTGACACTTGCACTTACCTCCTCAATCCTCACCGTAGCTTCCACACCTGGATGATCCTCTACGATCTTAGGTCCTATCTGCAATGGTGAATCTCCCCACAATGCCTCTCCGTGCTCTTCCTGTACATAATTAACTACCTGGTAAATCCGATCGGCCTTTGTATGGAACGAATCCATGTTAACCTGCATATCGACAAAAATTGCTGATGTGATGGTCACCCCTATAGCAATGGCAAGACCGAAGATGTTAATGGATGAAGTTATCCAGTGTTTGGAAATGCTTCGAAACCCGAGTTTCAGATAATTTCGAAATAGAACGAATTGGTTCATGGTATTATATTTTGAGTTTGACTTTCTAATGTTAGACCACCTGAGAAACCTGATGACATCCCAGACGAATTTTCGGTTTGCGATTCTTGATCCCTTTTCATCAATCCTTCGATCAAAAAGCTCATATACATCACCCTGGATCTCTTCAAGCAGTTCAGGATTGCAATACCACCTAAGAAATCGATCTGCCCATTTTGGAGGGGTAGATTTCATTACACGCTGAATTTATAAGCGAAATCAGGGATCTTATTATATAACTCCATTCTGTGTTGCATGGACTTGTCCAACGCCTGTTTACCGATTTTTGTAAGAGAAAAGTATCTCTTTCTTCTACCTCCCCGCTCATTGGTAGCGCCACCCATCCATGATTTGAGAAATCCCTTTGCTTCAAGTCTTTTTAGCACAGCATGAATGGCACTGACATTCAGCTCTCTACCTGTACGATCTTTGATCTCATCCATTATGGAAACCCCATAGGCTTCATTGAACAAAGAACCAACGGTCAATAGTACCAACTCTTCAAGCTCTCCCAGATGCTCTCCTTTACTCATTTCAATAAATTATTTGTTATACAAACGTGAATATAATATATTAGTTTCATTTATGTATAAGAAATACGACTTATACTTAATACCACAGAAAAATCACTTACAGAATCGCCCCGGAGATGCGTGTGACCCCTCTTCAAAATTCCAGTCAACGCATTTTACATCTTCTAAAGACCATAAAGAATATGTTACGGATTGTAGAAAAGCATTTGCCCCAAAAGAGCCCATTTGATCTGTTAGCTTCTGATCCTCATCTACTCCCAGGTAAACAATTCCGTTTTCTATCTTCCGTAATATTGTATTTGGCCCATAGATTCCTTTTACTGCATTGATCTCCTCTACTATACCCTTGACAGTAGGATCAACAGGTTTCCTATCAAATAATGGCCGAGTCAAATTTGGATCTCCAAAGGTCCAGATACCAGGCCCGTAGCCTTTCACGAGAGCCTTTGACCATTCCTCCAACCTCTTATATTGCTCTTTTTGGAATCTAGCGTTACTCTCAACCCTGTCGGAATCAAATTCTATCTCTTCCAATTTCTTGATTTGATCTTTGAGGTCCCCAATCTCACGTAAGAAATTAGTAATAGTCTCATCCCTGGAATCGGAATGATCCTTCACTTTCATTAGATACATATCCCTTTCTTCCCGTAAATGCTTCATTTCGGCCTTTAAAGTTCTGATCTCACTTATTAACTTTCGCTTGGTTGTACAGGAAGACATTGCTGAAAGGATTACGAAAACCAATAAATATTCAAATCTCATGTCACTGATCAAGTTTTTTATAAGATAGCGAATTCGAAAGTTCAGGGAAGGATAACTCTTACTTATTCATTAACTTAATCAATCGATCAATCGAAAAACCATGAAAAGCCACACCATCATAGTTCTATTACTTTGTACTTTCGGAGTCCATGCACAAGAAAACAGCACCATCACCTCGTTGATTGCTGATTTTGAAAGAGGAAAGGCGATGTCTCTTGCTTATATTGATGCAATGCCTGAAGATGAATTTGATTTTCAACCAACTCCCGAGGTCCGAACTTTCGCCCAACAAATGTTACATGCTGCACAGGGTACCATCGGATTAAGCGCCAACGGAACAGGAGTGGAAAGGATCTATCCTGACGCAAATCTTGAAAAGGATGAATCCCTTCAATCAAAGGCTGAGGTAAGAAGGATTGTAGAAGAAAGCTTTGATTTCGCCATAAATGGGATCAAAAATCTGGATCCTGCAACGTTCGATGAGATTGTTGAAAGAGGTCCGTTCAAGGTAACACGACTGGGTTGGATACAAAAAGCCAATGAACATATAGGGCATCATAGGGGCCAATGTGCAGTTTATTTGAGATTAGCTGGGATCGTTCCCCCGGAATACGAGCTTTTCTAATTCTAAAGCTGGAACTTCAACTTGTTCTTGATTAGCCCATTATCACATCAATGTGGGTCACTCCTGACTCTTTCGGGATTGGGATAATGTTAGCGTTTGTCAATTTACCGTCTACATTCATCGACTTAACTCCTCTGGACACATAATCCGGATTTCTCACTTGAATATGAAACGTTGATCCCCTGAATACTCTGGTCACCTTAAATTCCTCCCAGTCTTTCGGGATCACCGGATCAATGATCAAACCGTCATAATCGGGACGTATTCCTAAAATGAATTGTGTAATAGCATAGTAATTCCAGGCAGCTGTTCCAGTCAACCAACTGTTCTTTGCCTCTCCGGGTTTGACAGCGTCCTTACCCGCAATCATTTGGGAGTATACATAAGGTTCGGTCTTATGAAGTTCACTGATGTCCTCCAGGAAAGCTGGTGCTATTCGAGAATAATAATCAAATGCCCTATCCCCATTCCCAATCAACGTTTCCGCAATCATGATCCATGGATTGTTGTGGCAGAAGATGCCAGCATTTTCCTTATATCCTTGGGGATATGTTGAGATCTCGCCATATTCAATGTAATACTTTGAATATGGAGGATTATTCAAAACAATTCCATATGGGCATGCCAGCCTCTTATTCACCTCCTCCAATGCCCTTTCCGCCCGACCATCATCCAGACCGATTCCGGCCATCACACAAAAACCCTGGGATTCTATGAATATCTGACCTTCATCATTCTCGTTACTACCAATTTTGTTCCCATTATCATCATATGCCCTTAAAAACCATTCCCCATCCCAACCATAGTTGTTAATAGCCTCAGTCATTTGTAATACGGCTTTTCTGGCCCTTTCACCTTCATCAGTTTTACCAAGATGATCGCATATCCTGGCATATTCCTTACCGTAAAGAACATACTGACCCGCAATCATCAGCGACTCGGCTACTCCCTCACTCTTATTCTCAGTGGTCTGAAATGGCTCATCAGGATTGTTGGAAAAGCAATTGAGATTTAGGCAATCATTCCAATCAGCCCGACCGATCAAAGGAAGGCCGTGAGGGCCCAGACGATCCAGATTGTAATTGAAAGATCTTTTAAGATGCTCAAAGAGTGTATCAGCTTTGGAGTGATCATTGTTGAAATCCACCTTTTCTTGCAGAATACCCCAATCTCCACTTTCTTTTATGTACGCAGAAACTCCCAATACCAACCACATGGGATCGTCATTGAAGTTTCCACCAATGTCATCATTACCCTTCTTAGTTAAAGGTTGATATTGGTGAAATGCTCCCCCGTCTTCAAGCTGCGTGGCAGCAAGGTCCAGGATCCTTTGTCGACTACGACCTGATTCCATGTGCACAAAGCCTA
This sequence comes from Cyclobacteriaceae bacterium, assembly GCA_965242805.1. Taxonomy (GTDB): domain Bacteria; phylum Bacteroidota; class Bacteroidia; order Cytophagales; family Cyclobacteriaceae; genus JANQEU01. The sequence continues at coordinate 596,600 of CBDETD010000002.1, forward strand.
TGAGATCTTGATTGGAATCCCTAAATCCCATCCCGCGACCAATGCCCGATTCGAAGTAAGATGCAGATCGGGAAAAATTGAAGGTTACCATACACTGATAAGCATTCCAGATATTGACCATTCGATCCAGTTTATCTTTCCCTGAATTCAATTGAAACATTCCCAGTCTCTTATCCCAGTACTCCTTCAATTCCATGAATGATTGATTTACCTGTTCAACGCTCTCAAGTGTTGGGATCAGCTTTTTTGCTGGTTTTTTATTGATGATACCCGGCGACTCAAACTTCTCCTCCTGCTTGTTTTCCGCATAGCCCAGAATAAAGATCAATTCATCAGTTTCCCCTGGTTCAAGTTCCAATTCAATACAATGTGAAGCTATAGGACTCCAACCCGCTGCAATCGAATTTGAAGGTTTACCATTTGATACTACCTGTGGGTCCGCGTGTGAATTGTATAATCCAACGAAAGATTCTCTATCCGTATCAAAGCCGGAGATATCCTTATTCACCCAATAGAATGCAAAATGGTTTCTGCGTTCCTTGTATTCAGTCTTATGATATATTGTGGAACCCTGGACCTCTACCTCACCCGTTGAATAATTACGTTGAAAATTGGTCATGTCATCCAGGGCATTCCATAAATTCCATTCAGTATAACTGAACAGTTTGAATGACTTCCGATTTGTGGACTTATTGGTGAGTATAAGGTGCTGGACTTCAGCATTCGTACCCAATGGCACAAAATATTTAACATCTGCTTCCAATTCGTTTTTCTCACCTACTATTCTGGTGTAACCTAATCCGTGTCTGCATTCGTAGTTATCCAGATCTGTTTTAACAGGTTTCCATCCGGGAGACCAGTACTCACCATTTTCCCTGATATAGAAGTATTTGCCGTTGTCATCAATAGGGACATTGTTGTATCTATATCGCGTGATTCGCCTTAAACGAGCATCTCTGTAAAAGCTATACCCTCCACCTGTATTCGAAATGAGTGAGAAGAAATCCTCCTGGCCCAGATAATTGATCCATGGCCACGGAGTTTGGGGGGTTTTAATTACATATTCCCTCTTATCATCGTCAAAGTATCCGAATTTCATAAATCAATTATTTTATTCCTGGGTTGTCCGGGATCGTTGAAGTTCTTCACTCATCTTTTCCAGGGTCAGTGTGTTCAGAGGATAAACCATCAACACCAAAACTGCGGGAATTGTGATCAGGGCCGGAACCCAACTCATGAGCATTTTAATCCCTGGTATAGCCCCTGATATCGTCGCTTGATCCATACCATCATATCCATAACCACTTAATATGAATCCAATTATAGCGCCCGCAGCTCCTCCTCCAAATTTCATCGCGAATGTGCCAGCAGAAAATACCAGCCCTGTTGCTCTTCTTCCATTCTTCCACTCGGAATAGTCGGCAGAATCTCCAAGCATTGCAAAGAAAAGTACTGGCATGATGCCTGCACCGAATTCAGATAGTGTACCCAATATAAAAATCAGCATTGTGTCTCCAGGGGAAGCAACCATCAAAAATGAATTTGTGATCCCTGAGAAAAGCATTACATAAACAAAGAGATTCCTTTTCCCAAAAAAATTAGCAAGTGGAGTAGTTACTAATGCAGCAAACATCGATGCTATCAGTAAAACCACCATGTATGAGGCCGCTAGCAATTCTTTATCTAAATATCGCTTGAAGTAAATTACCGTAATCCCCTGTTTAATAGAATTGTAAGTCACAAAAAGAAAGCCAACAAGAAGTAATATCAACCACGGTTTATTAGTCAATAGATCCTTAAGATCACTCCAAATATTGCTCTCCGTTTTCTTCGTTTCGGTAACCCTTTCCCTGGTTGTGAAATATGTTATCAGTAAGAATCCTGCCAATAGAATAGACAGTAAATAAATGGAGTACTGATACCCTTTATTTTCATCGCCCCTGCCGAGAAACAATACAAGATATATCAGCAGTCCCTGCGTGATAATCCCGCCTAGATAGGCACCTGCAAACCTGAATGAAGAGAGACTCGTCCGCTCCTTTTCATCAGGTGTCATTACACCCATGAGGGCCGAGTATGGAACATTACTGGCAGTGTAAATTAGGGTCAGAGAGATATAGGTCACATAAGCATAGATAAGTTTTCCGGATGGACCGAAATCCGGAGTGGTAAATGTTAAAGCCAGTATTACTCCAAAAGGAATTGCCGTCCATAGGATCCAGGGGCGAAATTTTCCTTTTGGAGAATGTGTACGATCAGCTACCATGCCCATTATAACATCCGTAACTCCGTCTGTCATCCTGGTGATCAACAGTAATAATCCTGCTGCCGCCGCTGATATACCAAAGACATCGGTATAGAATACCAAAAGAAATGTAGTCAGGGTTCTCCAAGCGATATTTGCCGCGGTATCCCCTAAAGCATAGCCGATCTTTTCTCCGATCTTTATTTTAGGTGTAATCATCAGGTTCGAATTTCGAGAACCTCACATGAATTGACCCCAGAGAATTACGTCAAACGACCATGTTAATTATGCTATAAATGGATCCGGTTCCAATGGACCTTGATTATTCAATAACCTTGATGTCCGAATTTTGACCATTTCCATTGGAATGAGTCACTTTCAGATCCGATCCCTCTCCCGAGTCACTTGGAGACCCTTTATCATTCAAGACGAATCGGTTCATTCCTACTTTCAATTGTTTCGCTATTTCATTCAAGTGTTCGGATTTAGTACTGAAGTTCTCCATTCCTGAAGACAATTCGTTAGCTGAACTTGTGATCTCCTCCGTTCCTGCAGCTGTTTGCTCGGCAATAACGACAACAGATTCGACATTGGAAACAACATTCGAAATACTCTCAGTCTGGGATTTCGTGGTTTTCAGAACGTCCTCAGAAAGCTCCAATGACTGTTTTGATCGGGAAGAAATCGAGTTAAATACCTCCACCGTTTTCTGAGAGGACTCTACTCCACTCTGGACACTGTTGTTCATATCATCAATCACCGCCACAGCTCTATCCGTATCTTGTTGAACATCCTGGACCAATTTCTCGATCTCTTGTGCGGATTTACGAGAATCTTCGGCAAGTTTTCGGATCTCCTCTGCCACTACCGCAAAACCTCGTCCGTATTCCCCGGCCTGAGCAGCTTCAATTGCTGCATTCAAAGCCAGAAGATTGGTTTGTGAAGAGATTTCCGTTATCACACCCAATACCCTTGATATTTCTTTTGATCTTTCATTAAGTACACTGATGGATGCCTGGGTCTCGCTCGAATATTTCGATATGTTTTCAATGTCATTCACAACATTAGTCACCATTTGCATCCCCTTCTCACTGTTTTCGACACCAGCCTTGGCAGAATCGTTGATGGATATAGTCTTCTTTTCCATTTCTTGTGCTGAGGCCAGGACATCTTCCAGAATATTTGAAGTTTGCTCAATGTTAGCTACCTGTCTTTGCGCACCATTACTCATTTCGGCAATTGCGCTCGCGATCTCATCAGTACTTGAGTTCATCTCCTGTCCTGATATCATCATCATGGTAGATGCTTCCTCCACTGACTTAATGCCTTCATTAATTTGATTCAAAAGTATTGTCAGACTATCAAGTGCCGCATTCATATCCTCCGCCAGGGACTTCATATCTCCCCTTGCCTCTATGTCATATCGCTTTGTCAACACGCCATTTGACATCTTATTAGCTATGTCCGTAATAAGCAGTACCGGGGTAGATATAGAGATCAACAGGTTATTTATCGATTGAGCCAATTCCTTCCATACTCCTTTCTTTCCATCAATACTCATCCTTGCGCTAAGATCACCTTCTTCTCCGGCAGTTGTAACAACATCATTAGTTTCATTTATCAATTCGGTAATTACCGTAGTAAACTGTTCATTTACCGATACCAATGCCTCACTTACGGAGATCTCATTTTCTTCAACTACAATTTCATCTTCATCGGAATTGGCAATGACTGAGGCAACCTGCTTAACGTCTATTGCTACTCTTTTCATTTCCTCAATTTGCTGATTTAGCTGATAACTTGAGACAAATCGATTAACCGTTTGCTTTCGCAATCGCAAAGACGTCCAGATACTCACTAAAACCCCCAAAACTGCTAATCCCATATGGTAGAAGAAAATCATGTAGGTAATCTGATCCATATTGATCAGGTAACTCAAATATTGCTCCTGACCTCCCATGACCAGAAGAAATATTGCTGTATGATGAATTACTACAAGAGCGGCGAAGGGAATGAATACACGCCAATCCTGATAGATGATAAGGACAATGGGCAATATAAAAAACCAGAAATGCATCTCGTACATTCCATGCAATTGCGCAAGGTACTGAAGCATGAAAATGGCCATTACTGATGCCCCGACCATTCTCGAAAAAAGAGTAGCTCCAAAAAATATGACAGAGATAGCGAATAGTGCTACACTCAGAGTTCCCACTCCCAATCCGAATATCCATGTGTCATAATGGAATGCTATCCCAATTCCAAAGAGATATAAACCGGCAATTATGAACGCAACGTTCTTTTCATTTGATTTTGCAAGATTCTTAATGTGATCCTGGTAGTCTTTTGTGAGTAAAATGTTTTCAGTCGTCATTAGTTAAAAAATTACACTTACAATTGGCAGCCCCATCCATTAACCTGATGTGGTGGAAATAAGGGTGAGGGCCTGTTTCTACTTTTTGACGCCAAGGCGATTGCAGGCGCCGAACCTTTGATATTCAATGGACCGCAAAGTCCATTGTTATCGTTGTAATTACCCCGAAAATAGAGCGTATTGTCGGGATCAAGAATAACAGCTTGAGGTGTTGAGTTGATTCCGAATTTTTGAAATGTATCGATATCTACATTTTCAATGATTCGAATGAAGTTTGGTAAGTTGTATTTCTCTCTGAGCGATTTCGATTGCATCTTACCATTAACTGCAATATAAAAATCAAAATCCTCTTGGAATTGTTTGGTGAAAATTTCGATATGCTCAATATTGATCCTCGAAAGTTTACAATCATTTTGGAAAAAATGAATGAAAGCTGGTTTTCCATTAGCAGGTTGGAAATTGCTATCTATGATCAAAGAGCCGATTTCCGGGAGACTTTCTCCTGGCGGTTTAACAACATAAAATCGGTATTCTTCCTGCCAAAATACATAAGAGATGATAGAAATAATTCCCATCATGAAAGCTATGGCAAATATTCTTTTGTATTCAAGGAAAGTGAGCATATGTATGTTTTGGAAAAATAAAACTGCATAAAACATTATCATCTTTTGCAATGAAACAGGTAAACAGGGATTCTGATTGATAAACGAGAATTCTTTGGAATGAATGGAAATTATGATCCTCACAATTTCAAACCAGGTTCATCATTTGTAATTTTCGGGAAGTATGGAATTTAATCTGATCAACTTCCTGGGATTCCTGGTTTTCACCCAATTGTTGTTCATCACATTCTTCCTGTTCACTCATAGAAGTGGTAAGGTTACTGCCAATAGAATCCTGGCTACCTTTTTTCTTCTTCTTTCTTTCAACGTATTGGATGGGATTATAACGATCAATGGCTTATATCTAAAGTATCCTGATTTAGCAGGAATTGAGGAACCCTTCGCTTTGTTATATGGCCCACTCATAATGGTTTACACAAACCTGATCCTATACAAAGACTATAAACTTGATCCATCACACCTCCTACATTCCATACCATTTATCATAGTATTAGGATATGTCATCTTCTCATTTCACATAAAACCGGAGTTTGAAAAACTGGACATAATTACCAGGTTCGGAAAACTTGAAGTGCCCTTGGCCCTGTATTTCATAGTTCTTGGAATCAATCTGCACTTTCTTGTTTATATAGGTCTTTCGAAAATTGAAATTCATAAGTATAGAAAGGCCATCAGATCCCAATTTTCCCAATATGAAAAGTTATCCATGTCTTGGCTTTCTTTCATGCTGAATTCTTTCATCATCATATTGGCAGCTTCCATGCTGACCACCGCGCTTGTTCCCATGTCTAATCCATTATTAACTGAATCACTCTTATTGGTATCGGTAGTTTTTATCTTCATCTTCATATACCAGGTGGTTTTGAAGGGGCTCCGGCAACCACAGCTATTTTCAGGAATTGAAGTGAAGGAAGTCTCAATCGTTACCGACAAATACAAAAGCTCCAATATCTCTAAGGAACAAGCTGTTAAAATTGAATTGGAAATGGATAAACTAATAGAATCTGAAAAACTCTTCCTGAATTCGACGTTAACAATCAATGACTTCGCAGAGAAATTGAATACACATCCACGAACATTATCCCAGGTAATAAATGAACGTAAGAGAATGAACTTCTATGAATTCGTGAATGAGAAAAGAATAATGCATGCCATAAGTTTGTTGGAGTCCTCCAATGACTCGAAACAAACAATTCTTGAAATCGCGTATGCATCGGGATTTAATTCAAAGTCCTCTTTCAATGCATTCTTCAAAAGAGCCACCGGGCAAACCCCTAGCCACTATAAAAACCAACTAAAAAAGCGTATTGATTCATGAATTAAGTCGATAGATCTGAATGTATTCCCCAAGTTTGGTGGAAAACATGATACGGTTATTAAACTCAAAAAATTCAAGATTGACCTCACGAGAGATCTTGCTTCTACATCTTGTTCCCGGGGTTATCATCACTGTTTTCTACATTCTGGTAGCCCCTGGAATTGTAAAGAATGGTTATCCTAGTCTTATTGCTTTGCTGGCAGCAGAATTGTTCATTCTAGCACCGGTAGAACTTATCCCATTGTACAGGTTGGGCTTCAAGATCAACAACAAACTTTCACTTAATGGCATTTTGCTTTATACCAATAGGATTAAATGGAAAGTACTCATCAAATATGGAGTTGGAGGTATTCTCCTTTGCTTCATTTTATACATCCCCCTCTATCCAATTGGTGCATTGATCAGAGAAAACCTTTTCTCATGGTTGCCCGATTGGTATTTTGATCCGGGTTTTGACCGATACAGTCAGGAATTATTAATAAAGGCCTTCGCATCAGCGGTAATAATCGATGGAATTGTTGGTGCAGGTGTCGAAGAATTATACTTCAGAGGATACCTGCTTCCAAGAATGCAACATCTGGGGAAATGGGCACCTGCAATCAATGCATTCCTATTTACGATATACCACTTCTGGCAGCCGATGAATTATCTGGGAATATTTTGTGTAGGACTGATCATCGCATACGCAACATGGAAAACCAAAAGTATTTGGGTTGCCTTGTTTATACACTGCGGAGTCAACATTATTGGCAATGGTCTGACATTATTGGCAGTTATGAGCGGAAATTTATGATCATCCGGAATAGCTGCCAATCTATGGATCAAATATATCATCTACAAATATTTAAATAATATGGCTATATTTGTTCTACAAAAGCTTAAAAAATGTCTAAAAACCTTGGTACGCTTGAAGAGACGATCCTCCTACTTGTAGCTGTGATGGTTGAAGAGGTTTACGGTTATACTGTATCTGAGGAATATTTTAAAAACTTTGGCCAGCGAATTTCGATTAGCGCAGTCCATACAGTCCTGACCCGTCTGGAAAACAAAGGGCTGATCAAGTCAGAAATGGGAGGAGCTACCCGTGAAAGAGGAGGTCGAAGAAAACGGATCTTCAAAATCACCAACCTGGGCATGAATACACTGGAAACGTTACAGAGCAACAGGATGAAGCTTTGGAAGATGATGCCCGATCTCAATCCTCAATGAAGATCAGAGAGCCCATACCATCTCCTCCGCGCTGGATCGACCGGTTCCTTGAATGGTACTGTTCAGATCGACTTATTGATGAGGTCCAGGGGGATCTGCATGAAGCTCATTATTACAGGTCACGGGAATTCGGGAAAGTGAAAGCCAATCTTTGGTATTTCTGGGATGTAATGAGGTTTTTTCGACCTTCATCTTTTGGAAAAAGAAGTCAAAACTCAACATATTTTGCTATGCACGGAAATTACTTCAAAGTCACGTATCGAAATTTTGTCAAAAACAAGATATATAGTTCCATAAATCTTTCAGGTTTGATTGTAGGAATTGTCAGCTGTTTGCTCATATCCCTACATGTTCTTGAAGAGTTATCTTATGACACGTTCCACCCTAATGCTGACAATAAGTACAGGTTGGTTATGGACATGTTTAATAATGGGGATGAACTTAGTGCTCACAGCGCCCCTGTATTTGCAGCCGTAGGTCCCAACATCAAGGAAGATTTTCCTGAAATAGTTGATTATAACAGGATCCTACCCTTCGGCGATGGTGTATACAGTGTCAAACAAGCTGATGGTACACTTGTCAGGTATAATGAAACCAAAGCCGTACTGGCAGATGAGAATTTCTTCACAATGTTTGGTTTTGAATTGGTTCAGGGAAATCCGAAGACAGTTTTGACCGAAAAATTCCAGGTGGTTCTATCGGAGAGCACCGCCACGAAATATTTTGGTGATGAAAATCCCATAGGAAAGCCTATTTTTTATCGGGGAGTTCGTGAATATGTTGTATCCGGTGTGATGAGGGACTTCCCTGAAAACTCTCACCTACAATTCGATATTATATGTTCACTTAAAACCTGGGATGGATTTGATGAATGGGTGAATAATTGGGGGTGGTATGATTTCTACACCTACATTGAAGTAAATGACAACACTGATATCAGCCTACTCCGCGAGAAAGCTGGTAATTACCTGGCTGAGAAAAAAGCCGATGAATATGCAAAAGACAATACCAAAGAAGTATTGATCTTACAACACCTTCCCGGTATCCATCTATACTCTGAAGGGTTAAGCTGGGAAATGGGCGACAATGGTGGGGCTGATCAGGTGTATTTCCTCTCAGTTATTGCAGCATTAATACTTATCATTGCCTGGGTAAACTTTATTAATCTCTCGACAGCACGAGCTGTCAAAAGAGCAAGGGAAGTTGGTGTAAGAAAGGTCGTAGGTGCATCTCGAAAAACTCTAATAAGTCAGTTCCTTGCTGAATCTTTCTTCTATAATTTGACGGCGATGGTCATTAGCCTGTCACTATTGTTCATCATTGTACCCATTGTAAACAGCAGAATGGACATCACCCTGGACTTATCTCAACTTCTGTCAGGAATAGTGGTCATTGTCCTATTAGGGCTGATACTGTCTGGCACCATGATCTCAGGACTTTATCCGGCTATGGTTATGACAGGTTTCAAACCCATAAATGTGCTGAAGGGTAACTTCTACAATCGGAGATCTAAATTTGGTTTTCGCCAAATATTGGTGATTCTTCAGTTTACCATCTCAGTAATTCTTGTATTGGGGACGATCCTCGCTGTCAAACAACTTCGATTCATGCAATCTCAGGACTTAGGGATCAATGTAGAGCAGACAATGGTCGTTAGGGGGCCAAGTGCTGGAATAGACAGGGAAGATCTGATCAATCGAAAAAGTGTATTTGAGAACACACTGGAGCAAATACCTTCAATAAAAGGCTTCACAGCTTCCAATGTCGTGCCAGGGGTCGAAAACTTTAGTATTTCTAGCTTCAGAACCCGATTTTCGGATATGGCCAGAGACATATACAGAGTCAGGATTGACGAAAACTTTGTTCCTGATTTTGAGATAAACCTGCTGTCAGGCAGGAACTTCGTCAAAGGAATGGCATCGGATTCCAATGCCGTTTTAATCAATGAAAGAGCCATGTTACTGTTGGGATTTGATACGCCCGAGGACGCCCTTGGCGAGATCCTCAACCCCGGTAACCGATATGAATGGAGGATCATTGGAGTGGTCAGCAACTACCATCATTCTTCATTGAAGGAAGCCATGGATCCAATCTTATTTACCTACAGAACAGGATGGGGTAATTTCTATTCAATGAAACTGGCCGGTCGAGAGCTTGAAGAAACAATTGTAGCTGTGGAAAGGGCATGGGACGAGGTATTCCCAGACAATCCATTTGATTTCTTTTTCCTGGACGAGTTCTTCGATCGACAATACAAGTCAGATAAACTGTTCAATGCCGTATTCAATGCTTTTGCAGGCTTAGCCATTTTTGTTGCATGCCTGGGATTATTTGGTCTTGTTTCCTTTACAGCCGAACAGGCAAAGAAAGAGATCAGTATCCGAAAAGTTCTGGGGGCCTCCATTACAAGAATAATAGGGCTATTTGCCCGGGATTATGCCATCCTTTTGTTTATTTCCATTTTGATAGCCTTCCCGTTGGGATTTGTGCTTATGGAAAGATGGTTGGATGATTTTGCCTATCGCACGACCATTAGTGCACCGGTATTTATATCAGGAGGTCTGATCATCGTATTGGTCGCCACAGTGACGGTGAGCTTTAAGTCTATGATGGCAGCGAGATCGAATCCTGTAGACGCTTTGAGGGAGGAATGATTAAACGATATTTGAAGGATACTACCTAACTATCCATCTTTCTAAGCTCTTCCTCCGTGTAATCCGTCGGTTTACCCAGGTGTTCGAACTTATCAAGCTCCTCTTTAAATTCTTTCAGTTTAATGTTCACACGATTGTAGGCAGGACCACCTAGCGGAAGATGAACGGGGGGATTGCCCAATTGGGCCACTTCGTACATCGCCTTCACTGCTCTGATAGGATCTCCTACTTGTTTGCCACTGTTTCCACTTATTGCATCCATATTCTTGGAGGCCGATTCATTATAGTCTTCTATGGATGATTTAGAAAAAGTAGCCGACCTGCCTGCCCAATCCGTTCTGAATGGTCCGGGTTCAATGTTGGTCACTTTTATACCCAGATGACTTACTTCCGCTGCCAACGCTTCTCCAATCCCCTCAAGGGCAAACTTGGATCCATTGTAAATACCCACTCCAGGAAATCCATTTAAACCAGCAATTGAGGTAATATTCAAAATGTGACCTGAACGTTGTTTACGCATGGAAGGAAGTACCGCTTTGATCATTCTTACAGCGCCATAAACATTGACATCAAATTGACGTTGCATTTCGTCTTCGGGCACTTCTTCTATCGCTCCCAATGAACCATATCCAGCGTTGTTGACAAGCACATCGATATGACCGAATGTGTTGAGAACGTACTTTATGGTCTTCTGTATGACCTTGGACTCTCTGACATCCAGGTTGACTCCAATTGTGAGGTCCGGAACAAGGTCATTAAATTCTTTAACCTGGTCATCACGTCTCAGAGTACCGATGGCATAATGTCCTTCGGAAGCAACGTACTTAGCTAATTCGCGACCGAATCCTGTCGAACATCCTGTAATTAGCCAAACCTTCTTACTCATAACTTAAGTTGTTTTTAAAAGATTAATCAAATGGAAGTACTTTCTTCAACCTCCAATACCTCGGCTTGATCTCCAGGCCTTCCCCTCCACCATGTTGCCAACGAGGAACCTGTGATATTCATCAATGGACCAAATACAGCTGGAGCTAATCCCATTGTGGCTACTCTACCCATCTCCAGGGCAATACCAGATGCCAATCCCGCATTCTGCATTCCTACCTCGAATGCAATGGTTCTTGAAGATCTGCTATCCATTCCTAATAATCGACAACTCCAAAATCCTAGTAAATAACCCAAAGAATTATGAACAATTACCACCATTATCAATGTGAATCCGATGGATAATAGCGAATCTCTTCCAGCTGCTGTAATTATAGTTATAATAATGGCAATACCCGCCATTGAGATAATTGGCATCGTACGATCCAACCATTTAAATCGGCCATGTGCAAAATGATTGAAGATCAACCCTCCAATAATCGGTAATATCACGATCTTGAGAATGCTGAGAAACATGGCGAAAAGATCAATAGGTACAAGCTCATCGGCTAGTAGTTTCATTAGAAAAGGTGTCGTTATGGGAGACAACAAGGTTGCAACTGCCGTCAAAGTAACTGACAGTGCAAGGTTAGCTTTTGACAAATATGACATAACATTGGAGGCCAATCCACTTGGAGAGCATCCTACCAATATGATCCCAGCTGCAATTTCGGCGGGTAGTCCTGATGCATATGCAAGACTATATCCGATAAATGGCATAATGGTAAATTGACAAAGCACTCCCACCAATACTGCTTTTGGCATTCTGATCACACCTGCAAAATCGTTTAAGCTCATAGTTGTGCCCATTCCAAACATGATCACTATTAGAAGAGGTACAATTAGGTTCTTCAGGTCAAATCCTCCCAGTTCCGAAAATATCTCAGGGAAAAACATCGAAGCAGTAACTGCCGCGAAAATCAGAATGGTAAAAGAGAATCCCTGGAAGACTTCATATCTCCTGACCAATAACGATAGCAGTAAAAAGAATAGAATACTGAACACACCACCAATACCTGCATAACCTAAAAGCAGAAAGGTGCTTCCGATCAATAAAGCACCCAAGGTTAGTACCGGAAGGATTCTGGAGATTGCCAATATCAAATTTTCCGACAATTATAATACAAAGCAATTTATCGTATTCTTATAACGTGATAGTAAATATGGGTTCGTCTGAATAGGCTATATAATTGACGTTGATCAAATCATTTCCGGCCACATTTTCCCGAACCAGAAATTTACCTCTGGTGTGTCCAACGATCTGATTAATATTTGAAGCTGGATTGACTAATAACTCCTTAAAAAAGTCACACCAAAAAGGACCTCCGAATTCTGCAAAACCACCCCTATAAACACTTGCCAATGCTAACAATTGCCTCCCCTTTTCATGGCTCAGCATGCTATTCAATTTTGACGCCAGGTCATTAATGTCTTCAAATGTATCCACGTTGTCTTCAAGCCAACTTTTCGACACCCCAGCATGAGTGAACAGGTAGTTCCCCTTTGTAAATGCAGCCTGAAATAATCCTATGTTGTCATTGAACAAGGATCGCAAAACGCTCAACATCTGTGGTCTGAATCCGGTACTCTGGAAGTGAGGAAAGAACATGTAGTGTATATCATGATTCCCGATGAGTAAGGTTACTTCTTGGGGATTGTCTTTTTTGAATTTTATAACTTCTTCAAGGTTTATCCGGATCGTTCTGTCATCCAGATCATAGGAGTCTACATAATCACCAACAAAAACGTAATGGTCCACATCCATGTCCAAAGCCTCCTTCCATCGAGAGACGCCGTGTAAATCTCCAATGCATGCAACCCTCATGAATTGAAATTAGAGAAAATAATTATAGGAATACATGCTTTTTTGAAGAAGACCTGAAATCATTTCCAAGAAATGGTGGACAAGGCTTCCACAACCTTACTCAATCCTGATGATTTGTTGAAGGTCTTCACGGGAGAAAGACGTAGTACCTTATTCCGAATCCTGTTTATTCCAGCAAGATCCATTTGCCCACCACCTTCAACAAGAATAGCGATGGCTGTTTTCAATGTACTTGCCCTTACACGGACCGTTTTTGGACAGTTTCTAGCCGGATGAATATGAATGTGATGCTGATCATCTTCACCCATCCGAAGAATCCAAAATGATCTGTCCGACAATTGTATTTTAACAAATCCATCGTTATCACGAATGAATCTATGATAAGTAATTCGGTCTACAACCCTGGAACCTTTAAGCCTGTCAAATACTTCCTTCTCAATATCATCTACAGACAGATCACCCAGATAGAGATCCATTTGGGAATTCCCGATCTTCAAAAGGTCCTTCCTTAATGTTGATTCGTCTGGTTTCTTTTGGATGTAATCGGAGATATAACCTCCATGATGTTTGAGAGGATTGAATGAAATGGGAAGACTTCCTTTGCCTGTTTCTTTCATCACTCAAAGGCAATAAACAAGTATAACTCGCAATTGCCTTTAATTACAACAGACAAGATGCATCTAGAGGTTCTTTACATGTAATATTTATTCGTATTTCAAGCTGTCCACTGGATTATTACGTGCTGATTGAAGAGATTTTATACCTACAGTTAAGATGAAAAACACAATAATTGTCAAAATTGCCGTCAATATTGTGCCAGCGTTCACACTCACCCTATAGGTAAAATTGTTTAACCAATAGGTCAATCCGAAATATGCTGTGGGTACTCCGATCAGGATTGAGATCCCAAGTGATCTGAAATACTGTTTTCCCAATAGAATTAGAATTCCTTTTTCGGTACACCCCAATACTTTGCGTACACCAATTTCCTTTTTTCTAAGCTCAGCGATGAATAATGTCAAAGCAAACAGTCCCATTAAGGCAATAACAATTGCCAATGCTGAAAAGAATGGTATGATCTTTCCCAGTCTTCGTTCCTGATTATACATCCTGGCAAACTCGTTATCCAGAAACCAATACTCAAAGGGACGCTCTGGATATATAGATAACCATTCATGTTTCAATTCGGAGATGGTTTGGTTACTATTCATCCCCTCAAGTTTCACCGACAGCACGCCCTCGACATAATTGTTTGCACATATGACCAGGGGTTCAATCTCTTCTTTTATGGATTTATATACAAAATCTTCAACCACACCTATGACAATACCATGAGACCTTCCAAATACATAGTTGATACTGTCCTCCGTCAATCTGAGACCCAGGGCTTCTTCAGGAGACAAACCCAGTTTTCTGGATGCTGTCTCATTAATTATAAGCGCATTGAACTCAATATTCTTACGGAAGTCCCTACCAGCCAACAATTTCAATCCGTAAGTAGTCAAAAATCCTCCATCGGCATCAAATTTATTCCAATAGAATGGGTCATCTGAAAGGCTATGTGCATAATACTTAGTGTTGATCCTCCCAAAGTCCGATTGCCTGGGAAGGTGCATCCCCAGGGTATTGGAGACAACACCGGGAATACTCTGAATTGCCTGTTTGTATCGCTGAGCCTGCAGACTGTCCCCCATCCTGGAGGTTCGAATCCCAATGACAGACTCTCTGCTTTTACCCAAATACCCCTGGTTGATCAAGTTTAATTGCTCAAATACGGTCACAGTTGATACAATCAACACTGTGGCCACAGTGAATTGAAGAATTACCAGAAAGTTTCTTGCCGGTGAGTTGATTTTTTCATTCCTGAATATCTGTGATAATCCGGATACACCTCTGAATTTCCTTGAAAAATAAATTGAGGGCAACAGACCTGTGAGAAGTACAACAACTGCAACAATCAAGATCGCTGTCAGGGTAAAATCAATTGAAGAAAGACTCCTCATTATGGATATATTCTTGCTTAAAAGATTGTTGAATTCCGGAAGTAGAAGAATTGCAACAACAATGGACAGTGCAAATGAAAAAACAACATTGAGTGTTGATTCAAGGAAAAACTGAAGCTTCAGTTGATTATTGGAACTTCCGAGTGTCTTCCGCAGCGCAATCTCCTTACTCCTTTTGGAAGCATTTGCAGTAGTCAAATTTCCGAAATTCACTAATGCTATGATTAGGATGAATATCCCAAGAATTCCAAGACCCGTTAAGTAACTTCGGTCAATTGGAGTGTCGATCTCCCATTTCACAGGTGGAGTGAAGTGGATATCCCTTAAGGGTGTGATCAGAGGATCTATTTGGGTGGCACGGTTTGGGATTACCTCTTCCAGAAATTCCTTCAGACCCTCTCCCACCGCTTTTGCAACTTCTTCGTTTTCCACCTTGAAATAGGAGAACATATAACCGGGCCTGGGATTTTGGTCTATCCATCCACGGTTATGTTCACCGAAAATTCCATGGATTGCATCTATATGAGCAACATACCCTGGTTTGAAAAGACTGTTGGATGGAGGGTCTTTCATTACTCCGGTGACTATCATATTTACTTCGTTGCCCCTCCTTAAGTATTTTAATGCATGGCCTACAGGATTTATTTCACCAAATATCTTCCTCGAGGTACTTTCCGTTAGCACTATGGAACTAATGTCCTTAAGCTGGGCCTCAGGTTCGCCATATTTCATTTCAAAACTCAGAAAATCAAAAAAATTCGGATCTGACCAGTAAATACCTTCCTCATAGAAATATTCATCGGAATTTGGCTCGTGAATATATCCATAAGAGATCTGTACAAAGCGAAAGTGGTCCTTGATTGTGGAAATACGATTTGCTAATACTCCATTCCACATTCCGGAAGAAAACGCTCGATCCTCCTTTGCCCCGTTTTCCTCGGTATAGGTATAACTCAATCTGTAAATCTTATCATAATCAGGGTGGTGTTTTTCATAACTCAATTCATCATGCAAAAACAATCCTATGAAAATCAAAGCAACGAATGCTGTCGTCAATCCAGCAATGTTGATACTACTTGTCAACATTTGTTTTCTGAAGATCCTTAAGCCCACTTTGAGGAAATTGGGCATCAAACCAGAAGTAAAAACTGATCCCTGGAGAGCTTTGAATTCTTCTTTTTCTATCTGAGGTATATGTCCGAGGTTTGAGCATGCAGTTTCAAATGCTTCTTGTTCGGTCAATCCACCAGCTGTCAGGTCTTCAATTTCATCCCTTAGATGCCCTTCAAGTTCTTCGATAAATCCATCTTCCAAATACCTGGACTTCCTAAGACTTCTTTTCCAATTCGAAATGTTCTTCTCAAGTTTTGACATGACACTTAATCAAGATGATGGTTTGAAAGACCAGAGTTCCACGAGAATATTGTGAACGCTCAACCAATTAGACTTCTCTTTATGAAGTACCTCCTTCCCCAATTCTGTAATCGCATAGTATTTACGATGTCGTCCTTTTTCGGATTGTATCCAATTTGACTCTATGAGGTTTTCTTTTTCCAGACGATGCAGTACCGGATACAACATACCGTCAGCCCATTCCATGCGTCCATTCGAGACCATTTTAATTCGTTGAATGATCTCATAACCATAAGATGGTCCTTCCTGGAGAATACTTAGGATCATTGGCTTGGAAGAAGCCGCCACTAGTGATTTCGAAAATTCCATATACGTAATTTAACTATATACATAGATTATCTAAGTATACGTTGAATAACTTTTTAGTGTTCTTAATTACAAGTGTTATTGGTCATGAGATCCCTGCCGTTCGTATGAATTTTTGAACATACTAGGTTAGGGGACGTCTCTTTAGAAAGTCGACTAAACCCATTATGCTTATGAGAAAGATTAACCTACTTCTAATTTCAGCCATATCAATGGCGTTTTCCTCCCAACTGTACGGCCAAAATGACAACAGTGCTGCAGATATTGTGTCCATGAGTGCACTTGAATTTTCAGAAGATGGAGTGCTATTCATCGGAGATTCCAAGGCAGGAATGGTTCATGCTCTTCAATTGAATGACAACACAAAAAGCGAAAATGAGGAATCTTTACAGGTTTTTGATCTTGAGGGTAAGATCGGTGCCTTGTTAGGTACCACCGGAGAAGACATTTTGATCCATGATATGGCTGTTAATCCAATCTCACAGAACACTTATTTCAGTGTTTCAAGAGCTCGTGCCAATTGGACCAGTAATTGGCAGCTACCTAACGAGCTTACGGATTCCAATATATTGGTCAGATTGACCCCCTCGGGTGAATTCTCAGAAGTGGATCTGCAGGATGTTGAATTGGCATCTATTGACATCCCAAATCCCGTGGACAATGAAAAGGAGCATAAATGGAAGAAAGGTACAAAGCTTCGAGCCGAGGCAATCACAGATCTAGCATTGCATCGAGGAAACCTTTATGTGGCCGGCCTTTCAAACGAAGAATTCGCATCATCAATGTGGGTAATGCCCTATCCATTTCAGGGAGAAGCATCGATGACCACTCTTGAGATCTATCACGGAGCGCATGGTGCCTATGAAACACATGCCCCTATTCGTACATTTTTACCATATGAACTCAATGATAAGGACCATATGATGGCTGCATACCTCTGTACCCCATTGGTAACTTTTGAAACCGATCAATTCTCTGATGGTGACCATTTAAAAGGCAGAACGGTAGCAGAATTTGGATCCGGCAATTATCCGATTGACATGATCTCATACAAGAGCGGAGAAGAAGAATACATTATGATGTCCAATAGTCAACTCCCTTTACTGATCATTGATCCAAAAGATGTAGAATCATTTGAAGGGGAAATAACGACTGAGGTCAAAGGATATTTGGGGGGAGTTAAATATACTCCACGGTCCGGTGCGGGCATTTATCATATTGCTGACTTTAATGCGAAATACATTTTGGCGACGCAACGAATGGCCAATGGTAAAATGGCACTCTCTTCGTTATCGAAGAACTGGATGAGACCTTAAATTGGTGAAACTAGGGTTAATCGTAAAGACGGGGATCTTTTTCCTCGTCTTATTTTCTTTTTTTTATTTAAGAGCACAGGAACCCTGGCAGATTGATTTTCAAGGTGATCCCCAAAAAAAGGATTTTGGTAGAGTTGCAGTGAATCTTCCTCTGGATCTTTCCCTCGAGATCAAAAATCCAGGTGATTATCTTAAGGTTTACGTAGGGACAAATCCAACATCTGATACCCCTCCCATAGTTGGCAATTATTGGACGGAAAACAACCTTATGTTTTTCATACCTAAATATCCTCCACCGCCAGGCATAACTTATTCTATTGTTTTTCATGCGCGTAGATTGACCGAAGATTATCACCTGAAAGACGAACTTCCCATTACTTTCACAAAAGAAGCTTATGTGAAAGATGTAACGCTTATCCCCGAAACAGAAGTTGTTACCATTTATCCTTCCGCTGATACCGTACCATCCAACCTTCTGAGGATCTACTTATATTTTACCAATCCAATGGGATCAAAAGATCCATTTGAATACATCTCCCTTCAATCTGATGATGGAGTTGAGATTGAGGATGCATTTGTTGAGGTTCCAGCCGGACTTTGGGATAGATCCCGTAAACGACTTACAGTACTCATTCATCCGGGACGCGTAAAAAGAGGAATAGGACCCCGAGATACAATGGGTCCAGTCTTTGAAAAAGGTAAATCCTACACACTGAGAATAAGTGGTAATTGGGAGGATGATAAAGGACTTCCTTTAGTCAATACCGTCGAAAAGATCTATCGGGTAACCGGTGCAGACAGGAAAATCGTTGATCCTGTAAACTGGACTCTTACCAGTCCTACCATCGGTACGTTCCAACCTTTGGTAGTTGATTTTGGCGAACCTCTGGATCATGCGCTCATCAATAGAATGATCACTGTAATCGATGATCAAGGTCTACCAGTTGAGGGAAAGATAGAAGCATTTCAGGAAGAATCTAGCATTAGTTTCATTCCTATATATCATTGGAAATCAGGAAGTTATAAATTATTGATTAATCCAAAATTAGAAGACCTGGCTGGAAATAACCTTATCAGCGTGTTTGATCTTGAATCAGGTAATAGTGATCAGGTTTCTTCTGGCAAAAGCTTGGCAACTATTCAGTTCAAAACAATAAGAAAATAGCAGGTATTTAAATCTTAAAGAAGTTTGGCCCAAAGCTCAACCCATCGAATTAGTTGCCGAACAATATTGAACTCCTGGATGACCCTATTTCTTCCATTCATACCCATCTCTTCTCGACGGTCCGGATCTTTAAGGATCTCCATTAGCACATCCCTAACAGATTTAGGATCATCCGGATTTGGATTTATTAAGCCTTGAATACCATCTTCTACCTGTGACCTGAGACCTGTCGCTCCGGACACTACCATCGGCACTGCTTTCCACATAGCCTCAGTGGCAGTAAGTCCAAATCCTTCCTGGAGAGAGTTTTGTACTACGATATTGGAGGTTCTTTGTAAGGCGTTCACAATCAAGGCATTCTCTTTCGCTGAATTCATGGGTAAAAGAAGAATAGCAATATCCTTCTGTAGATCGGGATGAATGGATTTGTATCTGGCAATGATAGTTTCCATTACCTCCAGTCCCTCCGGGTCATCCTGGATTGAATCCAGGTCTGGACCTGCCAGTACCAACCTACATTTGCTTATCCATCTATACTCATACGAGTCCTTCGGTAGCCTGTTACCTACTTCTTTCATCCCAACAAATCCCTCCATTAAAGGAACAAAACCCTTCAAATAATCCCACCTGGAGACTTGCGTAATAACAGGGCGATGTAATAATTCCAAATCAGATGGTGATGTACAGGAGCCGGAAGTTCCATCTGGCTGTATTCTTTTCACCAAATGACTGTAAAATGGATAAACAAGTTCTTCAATACCGTCAATTATTCCCGCCTGATGAAGTATACCTACATTTTTATGAACGTTTAGCTCACGATTCTTATAACTGTAGGTGTCTATGGAGGGTGGAATAATGGCTACTTTTGCCTTATCTATCTGTTCAGGAATATACTCAGGAACTGAATATACATAGTGCTGATATGCTTGCAGATATGGTGCGAGAAAATCCCAGGCCGCATTTGTAGCTTCATTTCGTAGTTCCAGGCCAATATGGCATCTCCATATTAGAGTAACGTCACGTTTTTCCGCAATCATATTTCCCATTGCGGCAGGTTGAGGATCGTGAATAACAACGATATCTCCATCCTTAATGAGCTTCAACGCATCCTCAACATTGTTTGCATTAATGCCTTCATAGAGTTCCTTATTTTTCTTGTTGAAATATTCAGGATCCCCCTTTCCATGGATTGCATTATGGATCTGTTTCGTGAAAACGAAGAAATCCGGATCGTCGGCCTCCATTACCAACCATTCTACACTCACACCCATGCTGCGTAGTATGTTCATTTGACTGGGTAACATCTCTGCTACCCCTCCTCCCTGGGCAGTGGAGTTGATCATCCATATTGTCCGGTCATCAAATTTGGCTTTGTTGTTCTCAGTGACTTCTTGCAGCTGATTGATGGTGGATATCAGGGCAGTCTCAAGTCTGTAATCGTCCAGACCATGTACTTTTTCAATCGTTATTTTTTTCATGAGGTCAGGATGGGGATAATGTCATTTTCGACCTCAATATACTATATCACCATTCCTTTGCAAACTGGTATACTTTACCATCTGAAATGATTTAGATCACCTACTGAAAAAAATCCGGACTGGCTGAAATCCATAAAGTAGTCGGCATTCTGTAACGATTTTAAATCAAAGGAGTATTTTAGTTATCGAATAGCTGTTTGATTCTTAAGACTATGGTCAAAAACTACCTAATATCCGCCTGGAGAAACCTTCTCAAACATAAGGTATTCACCATCATCAATATTTTCAGCCTTACAGTTGGTATAGCTTCATGTCTGGTGATCTTCCTTTTCATCAAGGATGAGCTTTCATTCGACTCATTTCACAAAAAGAATATCTATCGGCTTTGTGAAATTCAGAGTTTCCCCGGGACAAACACTCAGAATGTTGCTCTAAGTATGCCTGGAATGGCTCCCACAATGGCCAGTGAATTCCCTGAAATAGAGAATTATACCCGTTATTGGAGTTGGGGAGAGCAACTCATTGAATATGGTGACAGAAAGATCATGGCAGAGAAAGTCGTGGGTGTAGATACTTCATTCTTTGAAGTATTTGATTTTCCATTTGTAGAAGGTGATCCATCGAACGTTGTAGACAAACCTCTTGACGCCGTCATATCCGAAGGTTTTGCGCAAAAGCTTTATGGAACTAAAAATGTGATCGGGGAAACTTTTGTGATTGATGGCGACCAATGCATCGTTCGAGGGGTAATGAAGGATATTCCGGAAAACAGCCACTTACAATTCGAAGTAGCACTATCTATTTGGACCGAAGCAAGTAAGAGAGACAATTTCGATGGTGAATTCGGCAGTAATTTCTTGATTACCTATTTTATATTGAATCCGCAGGCTGATCTTCAAAAAATGTATTCTCAATTTCCGGATTATATGGTTAGGATGGCCGATGGAGATGAAACGGTACTTGATATGTACAAATTGTTTTTACAACCACTTTCAGACGTTCACCTTGCCTCAACGGATATAGAGCATGATTATCAAAATTACAGGAAGTTTAATGGCGAGTACATCAATGTCTTTGTCTTGGTTGGGATATTTATCCTGATCATTGCCACGGTCAACTTTATGAATCTTACAACCGCCAGAGCCGGATATCGAGCAAAGGAAGTTGGAGTCAGGAAAACGATAGGTGCCCGCAAAAAGCAACTTATCATCCAGTTTATCCTTGAGTCAATATTTCTGTCATTTCTGGCTTTCATGTTGGCTGTATCTCTTGTTTATCTGTCATTACCATTTCTCAATGACCTAATCGACCGAAAACTTGATATGAATTGGATATCAATGGATCCCTTCATGGTAACTCTCCTATTAGTTTTCACCGTTTTGCTGGGAATTGTTGCAGGATTTTACCCAAGTATATATCTCTCCTCGTTCAAACCGATTGTCGTTCTGAAAGGGTTGAAAATCACAGAAAAGAAATCTATCCTTCGAAGTTCACTCATTGTAATGCAGTTCAGCCTGGCTGTGGGGATGATCGTTTGTACGCTAATCGTTCTACAACAATTGTTGTTCATGAAAAACAAAGACCTGGGCTTCAACAAAGATCATATCGTTCTGATCGATATGAACAAGGAAGCGAGGGAAAACTATGATGCCATGAAACAGGACTTGCTATCAAGCGCCAATGTACTTGGAGTTACTGCTTCCGGTCAGCGCCTGGGCAACAATTTCCATCAATGGGGATTTAAAGTTCGAAAGGACACAGGAATTGTTGACATCACCCCCTCTAACGTACTGGTTGACTACGATTATTTCGATGTCTATGATATCAAGATTCTCAAAGGAAGAGGTTTTTCAAAGGAATACGGTACTGATGATGGTCTTGCTTTTGTGATCAACGAGTCCTTCGCTAAAGAACTTGGATTCGAGGACCCAATTGGGCAAAAAGCCGGACACGGCTGGTACCCCGACGATTCATTGGGGACTATCATCGGCGTCACTGAAGACTTCAACTTCAATTCCTTGCATTACAAAGTCAACACGCTATCGATGGTGGTTCATTCCGAATGGGGATACAGCGAAATGTCTGTTAAATTAAATGGTCAAAACATTGATCAGGCACTTAGAGACGTAGAAGCCTCCTATTCAAAATTCGTGAAGGACTACCCTATAGATATTGTGTTTCTTGATGATCATTTCAACGAATTATATAAATCCGATCAACAGATGGGTTCCGTAGTTACCATAATGGCAGCATTGTCAATTTTAATTGGGTGTATGGGTTTGTTTGGGTTGGCTTCTATATCGATCCAACGAAGGATCAAAGAAATTGGGATCCGAAAGGTAATGGGGGCTACCGTAAAGGAGCTGCTATTTTTACTTTCCAGAGACTTTACCCTGTTGGTGATTCTTGCATTCATCATTGCCTCCCCCCTCACATATCTGTTTCTTTCCGGTTGGCTTGAGAACTTCGCATATCGGATCGTAATTGATCCAATGATCTTTGTGGGAGGTGGCCTATTGTCCATGGCAATTGCACTGGTCACCATAAGTTACCATGTGTTCAGAGCTGCCAATTCCAATCCTGTAGATTCTCTACGATATGAGTAGTGTCTCATTGGAGCAATATGGTTTTAGAGAGGAATTCCGGCTTGATTTGGAGGAGGAATTTAGTGATCTGGAGTTGGGTCGTGTTATTACAGAACACAAGGAAAGATACATTCTCCAAACAGGATCAGGAGAAGTTGAAGCAGAAGTACTTGGCAATCTGAGGTATACCGCGACAGTTAGAGCGGATTTCCCAGCTGTGGGTGACTGGGTGGCATTCATGCGGTATCAGGGGTCCTCAGCAATCATACACAAGATCTTGCCTCGTTTTTCTACATTGGAGCGAAAAGCGATTGGTAAATCAGGTGAAAAACAAATCATTGCTACAAACATTGACGTGGCCTTGATTATGCTGGGATGCGATCGGGATTTTAATATAAATCGTATTGAACGCTACCTGGCTATTTGTGAAACGGCGAGTGTGATTCCAAAAATTGTTCTTACCAAGATTGACCTTGTCTCTAAAGATCACCTATCCAATCTTTTAAGTGAAATTGAGAGGAGAGTGAAAGGAATTCCAGTATACCCAGTTAGCAACGAAAATCGTGCTGGATTTGATGAATTGACAAGGCAGATTGAAAAAGGAAAGACCTACTGTTTACTGGGTTCCAGCGGAGTGGGAAAGTCGACATTGACGAACAATTTATCCAGCAGTGATCATATGAAGACCGGCACGACCAGTTCAAGCACAAGCAAAGGTCGTCACATCACAAGTCACAGGGAGTTGGTGCTCCTTGCAAATGGTGGATTACTGATAGATAATCCTGGGATGAGGGAGGTAGGAATTGCTGATGCGGGACCTGAAACAGACACTATCGAAGATTTCAACCGTATCGCTGAAGGGTGTTATTATAAGGATTGCACACATGTTCATGAAGCAGGGTGTGCAATTATTGAAGCGGTGGAGAAGGGCCTCATTGATAGGGATTCATATGAGAATTACCTGAAGATGGTAAGGGAGCAGACTCATTTCGAGATGTCTGAATCGGACAAAAGAAGAAGGGACAAACGGTTTGGCAAGATGGTTAAGCGAATGAAGAAGGACAAGGACGATGGGAAGATCTAGGTAAAGTAGAGTTAACCACTCGGAACCCAAATACTGATGGTCGTTTGTAACGAGTGCCAGAAAAACATACAAACAATCCTTATCACCCACTAGCGTCATTTCTACCACTCTCCCGCAGAATGCTGGCGCTCGTTTGTAACGAGTGCCAGTTAAAACAATACAAACAATCCTTATCCCCTTTAACGTCGTTTCCACTACGCTCTGTAGTCCTTTCGAAGAAGCTCTTGATCCACTAATTGATTGTAGTTATAAGAAAGCGACTGAGGAAACTATTCATAATACCAAGTAGCATCATGAATAGATTTCTCTCTTCGCTCTGCTACGTTCGAAAGGACTGCAGGGGTGTAATGGCCAAGCTCTTAGGTACAAACCCAGATAAATCTCAGACAGACAAAAGAGATGAATTGTCTCCACTATCATGACCGGCGACGAAATTTCTTCGTTTTCAGTAATATAGCACATCATAAAGATGCAGTCGGTAAAGATCTTCAATAAGCAGAAAGCTACATCCCTCGTTGTGGCAAACATGATCGGCACCGGGATATTCGCAACCATTGGTATTCAACTGGAAATTGTACCCAATCCCATGGTACTTTTGGTCGTGTGGCTGCTTGGAGGATTCTATGCCCTTTCCGGGGCTTTAGTCTACCATCGGGTGGTGACGGAATTCCCGAGGAGTGGAGGTGAATACCATTTTCTAACGGTCCTGATACATCCTTCCCTGGGATTCTCTGCCGGGCTTCTTTCAATAATAACCGGATTCGGCGCACCAATTGCACTCAGCGCCATTGCGGCCGGAGAGTATCTGGAAAACGTCATACAAATGAAAGCAACCCTCACCGGTTCAGTCCTGGTGGCATCCCTGGCTTTCATACACTTTTATCGTCCGCATTTTGGTTCCTCATTTCACCTACTGATAACAATACTCAAGGTTTTGATAATCATGATTTTAATTGTTGCCGGTTTCACAGGGTTTCAATCATCACAAATTTCCACAATTGACGACTACGCTATTTCTGACCTGTCCTCGATTAGCGTGGTATTGGTTTTCACTCTTTTTGCATATTCGGGATGGAATGCCTCATGCTACGTTCATGATGAGATAAAGGGAAAGCGTAGTATGTTCTTTTCGTTGATATGGGGCACGGCAATTGTTACCTTTTTGTATTTACTCCTAAACCTCGTATTTCTTGGAGCAGTTCCTCTGGAGAAACTTTCGGGAAATATAGACATCGGTCATATCCTGATAAGGCAAGTGATCGGCGAAGGGAGTGCCAATATCGTAGATCTTCTTATCGCTTTCATCCTGGTTTCTTCAATTAGTGCTATGATAATCGTTGGATCGAGAGTGGTCAGTGTCATGTATTCCGATTTTCATTTCAAGAGCTCCGTCTGGACATCGGTCACCACAATTAGCCTTGTTGCATTGATACTCATCAACACCTTTACTTTCAATCAGATACTTTTGTACACCGGATTCACGTTGACCTTGTTCATAACATTCGTAAGCATAGGTACTTTTCGGAAATGGATATCTGGTGAAATGAAACTGGACAATGTTGAAGTCTTTAGCTTGATCTTCTTTCTCGGTCTGAACATCTTTTTAGCCACCTACCTTTCCTTCACAGAGTTGGGATCAACCCTCATTAGCTGGGTAACCGTTATCGTGTGTGCCTTAATCTATTTTCCCTTAAAAACTTATAGGAGATAGTGGGATGATAATCCGGATCGGTACCATTATGAAAAGGTGCCATAAACCATCATCTAACATGAGGTCTGCCCACAGTATTCTGAGTTTAAAAGCTACATTCCTACAATTCCATTGTATAGGTATTGTGAAACTAAGTGTTCACATCAGGCTTGATCTTTTTTCTTAATTCGTCTCTTTTTGCCCTCAATTCTTCAACATCCTGAAGATGATTCAATTGTCGGGCATCTTCGATCTCATGTTCCAATTCCACGATCTGTATGGCAATCTTCGCGCTGTCAATATCTACAGCATTGGCATAGGGTGACTCCAATTCACACTTTTCAAGGTACTCCAACGCTTTTTTGAGATATTCCATTGATTGTTTCATCTTTCTATCAATTTTAGTTTTACTTCTATTCTACATAATCTTCAATGACCTGGCGATAAGTCCCAAGGTCTCTAATTTCCGATCCCTTGATATAGCTCAACTTTTCATCATTTTCAGCAAATCCCATTTTTATGAACAACTCTGCCAGGTATTTGTACTTCTTATCACGCTGCGCATCTAAAACGAGCAGATGACCCATAATTATATTCCCTGCCATTTCCACCAATCTCCTTGAGTGAAAATCAATGAATTCAGCGTCTTCGTTACCTGTCACCATGGCTACAGCCGTTTCATACGTCTCAGTCATCTTTTTTAGTTGCTTCTTCAGGTGATCAAGTTCAGGACTGGTTTCCATTTCCTCATATTCATGGATCCTGTTTAGGTACGATCCAGTTGTTACACCTTTGACTGCAGCTAAAACCTGAAGTTGAGAAGTACCTTCATAGATACTTGTAATACGTGCGTCCCTATAGATTCTCTCAATGGGAAAATCCTTCATAAAGCCAGCTCCACCGTGAACCTGTAAAGCATCGTAGGCAATCCTGTTGCAAGCCTCAGAAGCTGTGAGTTTAAGCAAAGGAGTGAAAACATCAGCATATCGTTGCTGGGTTTTCTGAATGGTACGTTCCTCTTTCTCCAACTTCCTTTCTTCCGCTATTTCCAGGTATGCCTTGTAGACATCCACCATTCTCGCAGTTTCATATAGCAATGACCGTTCAGCAGCTATCTTGACCCTCATATTGGTCAGCATTTCGTACACCGCTGGAAAATGTATGATTGCCTTTCCAAATTGAGCTCTCTCATGCGCATATTTTGCCGCTTCACGATAAGCAGCCTCCGCAATACCAATTGCCTGACCTCCTACTCCTAACCTCGCCGAATTCATTAAGGACATCACATATTTTATAAGACCCATTTTTCGATTTCCTATCAAATAAGCAGGTGCATCGTTGAACACAAGCTCGCACGTTGGTGAACCTTTGATCCCCAGTTTATTTTCAATCCTTCGAATCGTCACCGCATGTTCCCTTCGGTCATATAGGAACAGCGATAAACCCCGGGCATCTTCCGTACCTTCCTCTGATCGAGCCAGAATAAGTGAGATGTCCGCATCTCCATTGGTAATAAATCTTTTGACTCCGTTGAGATACCACTGATCCTTATCGGCATCATAATATGCCCTCAATGCAACAGACTGAAGGTCCGATCCCGCATCCGGTTCCGTCAAGTCCATGGCCGCTGTCGCTCCTTCGTTAAACATTGGAAGGTATTTGTCTTTTAATTCCTGTGAAGCAAACTCATGAATGGTTTCCGCACAATCCTGAAGTCCCCAAATATTGGCAAAACCAGCATCAGCCCTGGAGATCATCTCACCTGATACGATATAAGGAGTAATTGGGAAATTCAATCCACCATACTTCCTTGGTAAAGTCATCCCAATTAGACCTGCCTGGACCAATTTATCATAGTTCTCCTCTGTACCTTTCGCGTAAAGAACTTCGTTATGATCAAGGTGGGGCCCTTCCTGATCTACGGATTCCGCATTTGAGGAAATGGTCTCTTCACAGATCGATCCAACGATTTCGAGGATTTTTTCATAACTATCAAGTGCATCCTCATGATTTTGAGGTGCATAATCGTAGCTATCTTTTTCTGAGAAATTTCTCTCTTTCAATTCTATGATCCCTTTAATATCAGGATGATGCAAGTAGAAACTGAGATCGCTATTGTCGTTATAAAAATTTCCCATTACTTGATGTTTTCTTTATACGATTTGATCATTTGAGGAATGACTTTATTTAGATCACCGATTATCACATAGTCCGCTATTTTGTTTATCGGAGCTTCAGGATCGCTATTGATTGAAATGATCATTGCTGATTTCTCCATTCCAGCCCTGTGTTGTATTTGCCCCGAAATTCCACAAGCTATGTATAGTTTTGGCCTAACTGTAATACCGGTTTGACCAATTTGGCGTTCACGACCAATAAAACCAGCATCAACGGCTGCACGCGATCCTCCAACTTCACCACCCAGTGTGTGAGCCAGGTCGAAGACCATTTCGAAATTCTCTTTGGATCCGACACCATATCCACCTGCTACAATAATGCTTGAATTCTTAATATTCAATTTGTTTTCCTCAATATGCCTCTCAATGACTTTTACTACCAGATCGGATTTATCGAGGTATTTATCAGGATCAATTTTAACGACCTTTCCTTTCTTAAGTGAAGGAACTTTCTCCTTTTTCATCACCCCTTCCCTGACTGTAGCCAACTGAGGAAGGGTGTCCGGAGTGACTATTGTCGCAATAATATTGCCCCCGAAAGCCGGCCTTCGTTGAAGTAGCAGGTCCTTGTAAGTTTTCTTGTTTTTCTTGTCGAGATAGTCACCAATCACCAGTTCGGTACAGTCTGCAGTTAAGCCACATTTTAATTGTGATGAAATCCTCGGTGCGAGGTCCCTACCTACTGATGTGGCGCCAAAAAGACCTATCCTTGGCTTTTCCTTTTTGAAGATTTCCGCAACTATCGATGAATGAGGTAAAGTAAGATACGGGGTAAGTCTTTTATCATCCCCTTTATGAATGATGTCTACTCCATACTCAAACAGCTCTTGATCGATTCCATTTAGTTTGTGTCCGAGGCATATTACCTCAAGTTTTGATCCGATTTCATCAGCGAGAACTCTTCCCCTTGAAATGATTTC
Organism: Cyclobacteriaceae bacterium; assembly: GCA_965242805.1. Classification (GTDB taxonomy): domain Bacteria; phylum Bacteroidota; class Bacteroidia; order Cytophagales; family Cyclobacteriaceae; genus JANQEU01. The sequence continues at coordinate 625,909 of CBDETD010000002.1, forward strand.
CAAACTTACATCAGCCACTTGCTGATTATCGATCTCACAATAAACAAACACATTATTCATAACCAGGGTGTTTTAGCCAACATTATGGTGCTCAATTAATTCTTTCATTAACCCGTCTATTCCTTCCTTATCCGGTTTAACTTGCATTGACTCCTTCACAGTGAAAACAATACTCTCCACTCTCTGCACCTTCGTTGGAGAGCCCGAAAGACCCAACCACGTAAGGTCGGCATCGAGGTCATCAACACTCCATTCGGTAATATCCAGATATGAATGCATGTCATGAAGCCGTAGGTAGTCCTCCGCCTCATGTACCAATTCAGCATGAGTGCAAGCATGCTTATACTTCATCAAAAGTTTCGCATTGCGTGTTCTGCAATCCGGTGCTGATCCATGTACAGTAAGCAGCAAAGGATAAGGAGCTTCCAATGTTTCAACCCCGTTTTCCAAACGGCGCTTAACATTTATTTTCTTATTATCAACATCTAAAATTTCTTCGACATAGGTAATTTGAGGAATATTCAACTTTTCCGCTACCTGAGGCCCCACCTGCGCGGTGTCCCCATCAATCGCCTGCCTCCCACATACGATCAGATCGAAGTTTCCAATCTTCCTGGCTGCCAGTGAAAGAGCATAGGAAGTAGCTAATGTATCGGAACCGGCAAACCTCCTATCGGTGATAAGGACGCCATCATCAGCTCCCCTGTAGAGTGCTTCTCTGATAATGTCCGCTGCTCTTACAGGCCCCATCGTCACAACAGTTACGGTAGTTCCCGGGATTCGATCTTTTAATCTTAAGGCCTGCTCCAACGCTTTGAGATCCTCCGGGTTGAATATGGCAGGCAAGGCAGATCTATTGACCGTTCCATTGGCTTTCATGGCATCCTTTCCTACATTCCTTGTATCAGGAACCTGCTTGGCAAATACTATGATTTTTAATCCTTTCATATCATACTATCAAATAACCTGGCGGTCAAGATAGAGATGTTAAATCCAATATATCTTGATGAATGTCATCATAGCCAATGACCTAGATTAAAGGAATAAATGACTTAAAATCAGCATAAAGGCCGATTCCCATATTTTTCAATCATGGCAATGAAGTGTCCACTTTTTCTGTTCAAACGATATATTTCCTGTTCAAGACCGTTTATCTATGTTCAACTGAAATTTTATCCTTCCTGAAAACTGAGTAGTAATTTGCAGTAGTTACAACTATCTCATGCCCAGCGTCAACGATACCATAAGCTCTTTGGATAGGCTGAAGTCTACCATCATTGACTACGCAATCCTGGTTGGGGGAATTATTGGACTTCTCGCCTGGTTTATCACAGTAATCGAGAAACCTGAATTTGTAACGTACCGCATCATTGAGTTCGTCTTTGTATCGTTCACCTTCGTCCTTTACAGGTTCAGAAGAAAAATTCCTCTTAAATACAAGATTAATGGTGCCCTGACATTTATTTATGTTTTGGTGATAACGGATGTCATCTCCTACGGTGCATTTGGCTCCAATACGGTATTCCTTATCCTTGGTGGATATGTGGCTTTACTGATCTATTCGAAAAAGGTGTCTCTCATGATCTATTCTATCGGGATCATTATCTATATATCAGCGGGATTCATTGATCATTACGTATATCCATTCAATCCGGCCGATAACACTTTATTTGATTGGATCATTCATAGTCTGGTCATCTCCATCGCAGCTATTCCAATCTTGTTTTATCAGGCACGATACATCGATACGGTAAAATTCCTTTTCGAAGACCTGAACCAAAAGAATCGGTCCCTCACACAACGAGAAAAAGAACTTGAGCAGATCAATCAAACACTATTACAGCATGAATTAAGGTTGGAGTCCCTGGTACGGGAAAGAACCATGGAATTGGAGAAAACCAACGAGGAATTGAGACAACAAAAGGAGGAGGTTCAGAAGTCATATGATGAATTGAAAGAAGCACAGGAGCAGTTGGTACAATCTGAGAAGATGGCAACACTAGGTATCCTGACTGCAGGAGTTGGTCATGAGATCAACAATCCCTTGAATTATATAAGAGGCGGGATGCATAATCTTACAACTATCATTGACAATGAATCCAATGGGATCAAAAAATCGGTGGCTCCATTCCTCTCAATCATCAATGAAGGAATTGAACGAGCTTCATCAATCGTAAAGAGTTTAACCCATTTCAGCAGACAAAATCCTGCCATGAATGAGCTTTGTGATGTACACACTATCATTGATAATTGCCTCATCATGTTGCATAACAAGACGAAAAAGAAAGCCGAAGTCATAAAATATTATTCTGGTGAAAGGTTTAAAGTGATTGGGAATGAAGGTAAGCTGCACCAGGTGTTTCTAAATATTTTGTCCAATGCTGTTCAATCCATCTCAGATTGGGGATTGGTCACTATAACGACTGTACTTGAAAAGGAAAGAGTAAATGTAAAAATACAGGATACCGGAGTTGGCATCACAGCTGAGGATATGCGAAGGATCAGCGATCCATTTTTCACAACCAAAGAGCCCGGTGAAGGAACCGGCCTGGGTCTCTACATTACCCAGAACATTCTGAATGAACACAAGGGCACCTGGAGAGTCGAATCCCAACCTGGCGAAGGGACAGAATTCACTGTGATCCTACCTGTAACTATTGACGACTTTATCGAGAGTTATTAAATAATTATCCAGTATAAATAATCCGATAAACCTTCCCTTTTCGTGAATCGCTGATGTATAGAGATCCATCAGGTCCAATTGCCAATCCCGTTGGTCTTTGAACAGCATCCCCGGGAGATTTGATCTTTTCAACTTCCGCAAAACCACTGGCAAAAACTTCCCACTGCCCACTGGGCAAATCACCTTCGAAAGGAACAAATACTACATTATATCCTTTTTGACCGTCCAAGTGGCCTTCTCGGTTCCAGGAGCCATGAAAGGCAATGAAAGCACCATTTTTGTACTTCTCAGGAAATGATTCCCCGGTATAAAACAAGAGATCATTCGGGGCATAATGTCCCGGAAATGCCATGATAGGATTATTCTTGTCGGCGCATCGACCTACTTCCTCACCGTCACCACCGTATTCAGGAGACAATACCTTCGCTGATTTGATCTGGTCATAAAAACAATAAGGCCAACCAAAGTCATTTCCTTCCCCTATCAGGAGAAATTCTTCACCGGGTAATTCTTCAGTGTAAGTATCAGGGTACCAATTATGAAGCATATCCCTACCATGTTGAACGCCGTAGAGCTGATTAACTACCGGGTTCCAATTCAAGGCTACCATGTGTCTCGTACCCGTCGCAAACCTGATCCCATCATCTAACTGGGTTTGTCCGGCCGTATTAGCATCAAACTTCCAAATTCCAGCGTGCCGTTCCAGTAAGGAGCATGGATCCATTCCGGGAGAGTCTTTTTGACGGTCAGTTTCCTGGCAGGCATTGGAAGGTGCTCCAACATTGACATAAAGACTTCCCGATCCGTCCAGAGCAAACGACTTGGCAGCATGCTGTCTTACAGCAGGAAAACCAGATACAATCATCTCCGGATTACCGGAAGGTACAAGGGAGTTTCCTTCCAATGCATATCTATGAACAGAAGTATCACTTGAAAAATAAAGGTAGTCGTCAATGATACCAATACCTGTTCCCTGGAAGTCTCCAAAATACTCTTTTTGGTCAGCCACACCATCGCCATCAGTGTCTCTCAATCCTACAAGTCCTCCCGAATCCGTTCTACGCCTTAAACTCACATAAATATCCCCATTATCATTTACCGCGATGTGTCGTCCATACCCAACAGTATCCGTGACTACCACCACCTTGAATCCCTCAGGAACAGTAATCCCAGCATTACCTTCAGCGAATTCATAGCTATTACCAGTATCCTGTTCAGATGGTGTACATGCATATATGAACAAGCTGGTTACTAAAATTAATTGGGTGATATGCGCTTTCATAGTCTAATTATTTGGATATAAGGTAATGAATTATAGCACTTATGTCGAAGTAAATTACAGGAATAGAAATTAACAACTACCATCAATTATTATCGAAGGAATTTAGTGGGTTTAAGGTAGATGAAAGATGATTAACAATTGGGTCTGTAATCAATTTACCTCCCTGATGTAGATGATCAATGTATTGATGAAGCAGTGAGGAATAAATACCCAATCTTCTATTCTCCAGGTCATTTCGGTATTCAGCCGAGTCAGTTATTAACTCAATTGATATTGGAAACTCCGTTGATTCCACGTTTGCCAGAAAATTGATTTGCTCATTTATCAATTCCCACTGATCAATCATGCTTTCAAATCCGGATGTCAGGATCTTCAATTCCGTTCTTTGCTCTCTCAAACGATTTTCCAGTTCTGCCTTTTCTTCTACCAATTCCAGTTGATCTCGTTGCAGATCCGCTTTGTCGACATTGAAAACTGGAATAGTAACACCCACCTGGTATCCAATATGTTCATTAAATTCATTTCCTCTTTGGACGTCATATTCAGCTTGAACAAATCCTATATTCCTTCGACTCTGTGCCTTCTCAATATCATATAGCGACTCATCTAATTTCTGTTCCTGAAGATCTAATTGCTCGTTTACGTTTAATGAATTCGCAGAATCAAACAGGGATCTCCAGATTTGATCGACACCAACCAAAGCTTCCTCCTCTACAACTATGGAACCAACCTGTCCAGCTCTTTCACCGATCAATAGCTCGTTTACATCAAGCTTTCGTCTAAGGTCTATGAGTTTTAATTGTAACTCCAGAATAGTTTTATTGGATTCCAAAATATCTTTATAAGACTCCGTGCCATTCTGTAATTCAATGTTGGCTAATCTCTCAAGAAATTTTAAGTATTCACTATTTATTTCTATCCGCTGGTTCAGGTAGTAATTCTCAATGATCAGGGAATACCTCATTCTTAAAACATCATTCAATTGTGCTGACTTTCTTAATGCTACAGTTTTGACCAATTCTTTTCTATAGTTGGAATTTGCCCTGATCTCAAAAGGATTGATCAATCCAAAACGAAGTCTATAATCTTCTAATCCAATTTCCTGATCATTTGAACGAAGCCTCACTTCCAATTCTCTTAACCACGGAGAATTGAATCGATTCTCACTGAGGAATTTTTCCGCAGCATAAATCTCCAAGAGCTCATTATCTGTCACTGCGGACGAAAGAAACTCCTCCATTTCCAGCTGGCAATAAATAGTATGAGCCGCGGTCATAAATAGTATGAGGCAACAACATTTCATTTCAATCAAATGGATAAACGTAAACTTTTTCACCATTCAGAAAATTATTGTTCTCCGAGATTTCGATGAATACCTCCTGTCCATAACTTTTCTGATTTATAGTTTCATTTATTTTCTCAGGATATGCAGTGATCCTTGATCCGATTTCCATCACCTGTCCAGGAACTTTGTATGTCCTGTTTCCTGATTGAACCCAAACCGTATCTCCGGGATTTACCTGATAAGAAATCCGCTCATTCATGAAGGCTTTTATCAATGTAGGCTTGGACTCATAAATATTTAATAGCGTACGGTAAGGTGGTATTAACTCTTCGAGTTGAACGTTCACGGATCCAATTGTACCACCGAATTTAGCGAACCTCGAGAGCTCATTGTATTCCTGTTGGATCTTATTCATTTCCAATTCCAAAATTTGAATTTGCTGATTCAGTGTTTCTTCTTGTTGACGAAAATGATAGGCCTCAAAGTCATTTCCTTTGTTAAAAACCGATTGCAGTCTGACAAGTCTTGATTGCAGTTCATTGTACTTCCAGATCTTCGATGAATCCCTGATGAATGTCTTATTGGTTATTTCGCTTAGATTATTATTGAGTTTAGTCTCTTGCTCCATCTCAAAACTTAAAAGTTCAAGATCTGATCTTATTTTCATTCTTTCAGTCTGATACTCAAGGGATCTTATATCTCTATCATTATGGTATTTTCTCTCCAAAGTGACCAATTCGTTCCTGGCATTTTGGAGTTCCGCTTCAAGCTTCTCAAGGTCAAGGTCAAGGTCCGGTCGTAGTACTTCAATCAGTAGGTCTCCTTTTTCAACATCCTGTCCGGGTACTACATGGATCTTTTTGATAATTACCGGCTTTTGGTAACTGACAGCCGTTCGCTGTGATTCAACAATGGCAACCATGGCTTCCGTACTATCCCTGAAAAAAAATGAAACAATTATCAGAAAGGTGACTGTTACAATAAGGACGATATGGAACAGGTTGAACCTCACTACATTAATTCCTCTCTACGAACCGATCGAATTCGGAAGTTGACGGTGATAGCCTTCATTTCATCAATTATCTTTTTTGGATCATGATCCCTCCCCATTTCACATAAGTATTCATAATACACACCAGTTTGCCTGGTTCGAGTTTCAATCAGTAGTTCATTGTGAATAAACCTTCTAAGATTCTCCATTACAAGCTCCAGGTCCTGATCTTCACTTACTGTGAACTCAATCCTTGATAGTGTGACAGGCCGCTTTCCGTAAGGAGAGAAATATAAACCGAAGGCCGCAAGACAGAATGTAGTTGTACCAGCCACGGCTATTGCATATCCATAGACTCCTGTCGCCACACCAATAGATAAAGCGGCAAACATGAAGATTATATTTCTGGTATTTTGAAATTGTGTTCTGAATCGTATTACAGCCACCACCCCAATAATACCAATGCCAATTGCAAGATTATTTCCGACGGCCATCATAATGGTAGAAGTCACAATTCCACTCAAAACCATGGCCTGGAAAAAATGAAATGGGAAATCCAATCCACGGTAAGTTAATTTATACGTAATTGCTATGACTGAGCTTAGAACCAATGCCAATAGCAGCGAATAAATAGCTACCTGGAACGAAGGGAATTCATAAAAATTTGATGTATCTAGGAAACTATCTAACATCGAATACCAACAACAATTAGTTATTCTACCGTTAATTTAGAGGCAATATTACTACAACAATGGTCAAATGCATTTTCAACAATATTATTTATCCAATTCTTTTCATTTTCCTCATTCAACAATCCTATAATGCTCAAGGTCAAATACTGACAAAATCAAATTTACCAATCGTAGTAATCGATACAGAGGGAAGGGAAATAATAGATGAACCTAAAATCTTGGCCCACATGGGGATCATCAACAATGGTGAGGGATTGGAGAACAATATTAACGATCCATTCAATGATTGGGATGGAGACGTTGGAATTGAACTCAGAGGCTCCTCAAGTCAGTTCCTCTTTGAAAAGAAGAATTACGGAATTGAGCTGAAAGATGTTGATGGTACGGATTCCTCATCCGTTATTCTGGGAATGGGAAAGGAGGAAGATTGGGTTCTCCATGGTCCCTATTCGGACAAATCTCTAATTCGCAATGTTCTTACTTTCCACCTGTGGGAAGCTACTGGCCGTTATGGCTCTGAAACCCGACTCTGCGAGTTGATGATAAACGGGGATTATAGAGGTGTCTATGTAATGATGGAGAAGGTGAAAAGAGATGGAGACCGTGTGGATATCAGCAGATTGAATGAGAATGATAATGAGGGTGATGATGTCACTGGAGGATACATTATCAAAATCGACAAGTTTGACGGAACAAATAGTGGTGATGGATTTCAATCCGTGTTTCGCCCACCTCTCTGGGTTGAAGACTTCCAGGTGATATATTATCAATTTGATTATCCCAAAGGACGAGATATCACTGATTCTCAGAGAGAATACATCGAGAGCTTCATGAAAGCTTTCGAAGAAACACTGGCTGGTAAAAATTTTCTGGACCCCATCATTGGATATAAAAGTCTAATAGATGTTGGATCCTTCATTGACTACGCTCTTCTCAATGAGATCACGAGAAATGTTGACGGTTACCGACTTAGTACATTTCTTCATAAAGATAGGGATAGCAATGATCGGCGTCTGAAGATCGGGCCACCATGGGACTATAACCTGGCTTTCGGAAATGCAGATTATTGTGAGGGATTCAATACAGCTGGTTGGGCCTGGGACTTCAACAACTATTGTAACGGGGACTTTTGGTTGATCCCATTCTGGTGGAACAGATTCATGCAGGATGACGAGTTCATTGCAGGTTTCAAAAATCGTTGGGAGGAGCTGCGGGAAGGTAGGTTTCATTTGGATAGCATCATGGACTTTATTAATGAAAAATCCTCGGAACTGAGAAATCCACAAATACGAAACCGTCAAAGGTGGCCTGAAGTAAATCAATACATATGGCCTAATGCTTTTGTTGGATTGAGCTATGATCAGGATATTCAGTATCTAAAAGACTGGATATCCGATAGAATTCTATGGATGGACCGAGAAATTGATAAAATGGAAGTAGTCACTGCTCTTGATGAAGAAGTAGACATTTCAGTATCACTCTATCCCAATCCAGCTGTTAACAAAATAGAATTAAAAGCTAAAAAAGAGATAGAAAGCATCCGCATCTTTGATATTAACGGCCGTACTGTCTATTCCAATGATCCACAAAGCTCTACGGTGAACATTGACATTTCTGATCAACCATCAGGCCCTTACATTGTAAGGATAGTAATTGGAGAGAATAATTATGGGAAACTCCTGATCAAGGAATGATAGAATCAAGAATTTTGTGAACTGAATTAGTAGAATTTATTCACCAATAGTTGAGAAATACTTCATTCTATCTCTCCCCTCCTTTTTCATCATCATTGAATAGCTCCTCTATCTTTTTCCGATCGTCTTCCGGAGTATCAGGATCAGCCATTATCCGCCATGCATCTGCCCTCGAATTAATATCATACTTTAACAAAACGTTGCTTTGTTTTTCTTTTTTCCTGAGTCGCCTTCCTGCAAGGAAAAGTACTATTTGTATGACCAATACGATTACAACCAGTATGATCAATCCAGTAGTATTCATTTCGCGATATTACTGACCTTTCCTTAGATTGGCCACGGTTTTGTTCTCAATATTGAAGTAAAGAAATTCATGTGTTGCCGAGGTGCCTACAGGACTTTGAGCTTCCAGTCCGACTTTAACTTTCAGGGCTTCGGGCAGAGTCGATAATCTGGCCATTTTATACTCTTTTCCATCATGTGACCAGTGCATAGCGTAGATATTTCCTTTTCTGATCATTCTCAACCACATAAATCCCTGGTTACCAATTACGACGCCGTTTGCATCATCCGATACTCCCCTCGTCACAACCGTGACTATGGAATTTCCTGTGGCATCGGAATTCTCAAACGCAAACTTTATCCAGTTAAGTGAATCAATATAAACCATTAATGACGTTGCATTCCACATACTGCTGAGATCAGGATTTACCAAAGCAGTTGCAACGAAATCTCCTTCCACTTCCCGATATAAAAGAGGAGCTGTCGAATTGATATCCGATGACTCGGGATCATTAAAATAATCAGTACCCGATTCCACGGTAACTGAAAGAACAGAATCGATTATTTCGTAACGAGTCGGTTCGTTAACCCATTTGAAGTTCCCTAGGTTTTCATCCTTCATTCCCAAGATCAAATTGGATGATTGATCAATGGTCACTTGGCTATTGGACTGCTCGATGCCGCTTTTGGTATCACAACAAATTAGAACCATGGTTAAACTGATCAAGAGCAAGTATTTTTCCATAAAATGATGGTCTGTTCGGTTTAAAAGCTCTTTAAGATAAACAATTAAGAACAGTAACTGAATTGTTGATCCAGTATCGCGATGAAGGAAAAAAAACCACCATTGTTCAGTTGGTTCTACGAATACCCAGGAAATAACAAAGGCCAATGGCCATACTGACCAATGATGTAGAAATGATAAAGAGAAGACTATATGGGGCACTCGAAATGAATAGAGTAACCCAGCCCATGCCACGAAGGACATACACGGCAGAAATTAGGTAATTAACCGGTTTAACATATGGTAATTTGCTGATCAGCCCATTGGCTGAAAACGCATATAAACCCCAAATCAAGAAAATCAATGCAATAATTGACGTTATAATCCCAGGATACCACGAACCCTCTTCTGCCAATGAAGCCATCTCTTCTCCTGCTCCAAGAGCTCGATACCAAGCTGCACCGCCGATAACCGTTGCCACATGTAGTATCGAGATCAGGACACTGGCGGATCCGCCGATTACAAGAAAATAATTCCCTTTCATTACGGTTTAACCTTGGTAAATGAGATCATCCTCAAGTCGATTACCTTATTGTTTGCAATGTGGGTGGCCTTCATTGTGAGTCTCCCTCTTCCGCGAGTCAATCCCATCATACCTGCATTCATTACTTTAAAGTCCTTTACATAGGACTCAATCCTGGGGACCCTGTCGTTCTCAGCACCTTGTTCAGGAGGATCGTGGGCATCTTCAATCATGAATTGCAAAGGAAGGTCGAATTTCAATTCCACAATGGATCCAACATCTGATTCCCTACATGTATAATATAATTCGACTTGATAGATCCAATCATCAAATACTTCAATATCCCAGGTGATACTGTCAGAAACTGCAATCCAATTAGTAAAGTACGAATCGTTGGGATATCGATTGGACCGTCTGATATTACCATGTGGTTTCCCATCCCTTGCTGGTAAATACGTTACAGGAAAATCAGGATGTCCTACGGGAATGGGCCGATCATCGATATCTGGTAACTCAGCTAAAACCTCAGAATTCCAATTGTTTCGAAAATCAATTAAATCGGCGACAATGTCAGGATTTCGATCAGAGAGGTCGTTTACCTGCCCAATATCTTTCGAAAGATCATAGAGTCTGTTCCTGGGATCCAATAAGTACTTGTCACTCCTCACACTTGTTTTTCCCCGCCAGTAGCTAACAATTTTCCGTTCTTCCCAATTTGGTTCGTCCTCCAAGATCAACTTCTTTAAACTCCTGCCATCCAGTTTATTCCTAGGCTGAATATCGATATTGACCAAATCAAGCAACGTGGGGAAAATATCAAATGCTGCGGCAATTTTACTGACTACCCTGCCCTCAGGTATCACCCCTTTCCAGCTTATCACAAAGGGTGATCTGACACCACCCTCGTCATTCGATCCCTTGATCCCTTTCAGGCCACCATTCCATCTCCAACCGTTTGGTCCATTATCCGACATGTAGACCACTATCGTATTCTCCTCCAGCCCGTACTCCCTAATAGCATCGGTCAGACGATCTATGTTCCAGTCAATGTTCTCACACATCGCATATGCCGCCCTTGTATGATCAACATTTTCTCTGTCACTGAATCGGTGCTCAGGCATATCCATATCTTGAAACTTAGCATACCATCGGTCAGGAACCTGCATTGGGCTATGAGGGGTATTGTATGGCAAATAGATCAGAAAAGGATCATCCTTATTGGTCTCAATAAAATTTATAGCCCTGTCAGTCAGGTCATCAATGATGAATCCCTGACCTCTTGTCATTGTTCCATTATGTTCAAGAGGCGGATTGAAATAATTACCCCAATGTCCGGAAGTGAAGCCATAGAATCCATCGAATCCCCTACCCATTGGATGAAAGGGATATTGAGATCCATTATGCCACTTCCCAAATGCAGCAGTTCTATACCCTGCGGCCTGAAAGTAATCGGCAAATGTTTTTTCATCCAGATCCATTCTTTCTCCTCCCGCCGATGTACTGTAAACTCCACTTCGAACATGGTACCTTCCGGTCAATAATTCGGCTCGGGTAGGAGAACATACCGGGCTAACATAAAATCTTTTGAAGGATGTTCCGACTTTGAATAACGAATCAATGGTTGGAGTATTTAGGATCGGATTACCACTAATACTCAAGTCTCCCCAACCCTGATCATCGGTAATGATCAACACCACATTGGGGGTTTTATAGTCAGTTTTACAGGAATGTAATAGTAGTAGGATTGCTAAGGCGATGCACCCTATGAATCTTTTCAAAAAGAAATTGACCATAACCAAAATTATGACAATTCTTCATTTGTGAAGTATTGAATACGTTATCCGCTGAATGCAACTATTGGATCTGAGATGAAATCTCAATTATTTCGAATGGCATTATCGAGAAGAAGGGAGATCAACTTGGCTACACTTGCCACAGTATTGAAATGTTCGTTTGTGAAGAAATCCCTTTTGGAATGTTCAGAATCGATGATCCCGATCACCTCTTTCTTAAAGAAAATGGGAACAGTCAACTCAGATAATCTTGACTTATCATCGACAATATATCTGCTATCCAATGAGGTATCCTTTATGATTTCCGCTATGCCAGTTTCAGCCACCGCACCGACAATCCCCTCACCCACTTTTATGGATATCGGGTTTAATATGATCCGACCTTCCGGATTCTTGGGGCCGAAAGCCGCGACCTGATGACAGAATCCCTCTTTGACAATGTAGATCACACAATCTTCAAACCCGAATCGTCGGTGTAACTTATCAGTTACAATCCATGCGATTTCATTGAGGTCACTTATTCCGATCAGGTCTTCGGCAAAATCATGAATGGATTGCAGGTAAAGCAGTTGCTTCCGTAGCTTCACATTTTCCGATTCCAGCTGATGAATTATTTCATTTTCCAAATAGTGCATGTCTGGTTGTTTGGTATTCTTTTCAAAGATGGAATAACATTCAATATGGTATATAATGAATCGGTATGAAAGTAGATTATAAGCGAATGAATGGGCCAGAATGTCAAAATAACGTATTTACAAAAGCGTTATAAGCGTTACCATACTTCATCCCTGATTTTTCCACCTCATCTGAACTTTTCACGGATTCAGTCATGGTCATTTTCAAGAGGATCTAAATACTATTAATATCGAGGAAACAACTATGACTGCTATGAATATTAAACACTCACTTCTTTCAATATTGCTATTATTAGCATTATTGGTTTCCAGTGCAAATGACCTGGGCGAATTAAGTACTAGTGACATTAAAATGGAGCTCACCGACTTGTACTATGACATGGACGAACAGCTCAATGATGATCATGAAATCAACCGTGAAACTCTTAGGTTAAGCATGCAATATTTAACCGAGATCATGGATCGGGGTTTTATGGAATTGGAACAACAAATAGACTTTAGAAGTTTTGAGCAAAAATCTAACGAAGGAAAATGTCTAAAGGTCAATGACCTGATCGGATACCTTAATCTTTGCTCAGAATTCACTTATGGTATAGCAAAATCAAGATAATTCCACAAATTATTGATTTGTAAAGGGACAACTGGTATTGTCCCTTTTTTATTTTGAATTACCCTGGATGAGTTGCGATCTTGATTCTTCCGAAGTACCTCTGGCCAACTTGAATTTCGATACTTTCTTCTTCAGGTCTTCCATTATCGCCGAAACCGATTTGCTTCGTTCGGTATAATTTGACATACCTGATGACAGCTCCGATGCTGAGCTGGCCGCTTCCTCAGTTCCGGCGGCTGTCTGTTCGGCAATTACCACAACACTTTCCGTCAGGTTGACAATATCAGTGATGTCTTTAAGCTGCTGTTTTGTAGACTTTAATATTTTTGTTGAGACATCCAGGGTGCTGGCATAGGAGTCGGCCATTTCCTCAAATGCAATAGAAGCTTCCTTCGAAGCCTGTTCACCATCTTTGATGGAAGTACCCATGGTGATTACCAGCTCCGCCGTGTTTTGGGTATCTCTTTGAACATCATTTACCAATGTCTCGATATCTTTCACCGATTCTTTCGATCCTTCTGCCAACTTCCGAACTTCCTCTGCAACCACTGCAAATCCTCTCCCCGCTTCTCCGGCCTGTGCTGCTTCTATAGCCGCATTAAGAGCCAAAAGGTTAGTTTGGGCGGCAATATCCTTGATGATATTGAGTACTCTCGCAATCTCCTCAGACCTTTTTGTAAGCATCTGAAAGGCGTTGTTGGTTTTTTCTGATATATCAAGGATTTCTTTCATGTTTTCACCCATTTGCCCGATGATCCTTGATCCCTGATTACTGTTTTCCACACCCTGGGAAGCTGTCTTATTTATGGTTTCTGCCTGATTTCCCATTTCACTCGAGAAATTCATGATCCCCTCAATCAAACCTGAAGATTGATCAACCTTCAAGACCTGATTTTGAGCTCCCTGGCTCATTTCGGAAATTGCTGATGCTATTTCGCCTGTACTTACATTCATTTCCTGGCTTGTCACCAGCATTTCCTGCGATGAATTACCGATCGTTTCGACCTTTTGTATGACGTCCTCCAGCAACTTTGACAAACTATCAAGCGATTTGTTGAGGTTATTCTTAAGATTTAATACATCGCCTTTTGCTTCCAGGTCATATCTCAACGATAAGTCACCTTCTGCCATCCCATTCACGATTCGGTTAATGAGATCAAAAGGTTTCCCTACCGTTTCGAATAGCTCGTTAATTGATTCTCCAAATGCCCTCCACTCTCCAATTTTTTCACTGACATCTATCCGGGCGGAGAAATTTCCAAATTCAATTGCTTGAGATATTATATTATTCGTGTCCTCAATGGCGGATTCAAGGTTAGCTCTTTGCTCAAGCAACTCCTGATTTTGCATCTGGATTTCGCTCGTAGCTTCTTCTACCTTCTCCTGAAGAATAGCCTGCTGATTCCTATATTCGTTTTTTCGGTTATTAAAGAAAAGCCAAATACTGGCAACCACAAGAAGGATTACAACAGTCCGGAACCACCATGTCGACCACCAGGGAGGAGTGACTTCTATGATCAATGTCGCCTCGGCTTCCGACCACATGCCATCATTATTGGTGCCTCTTACTTTGAACATATATGTATCAGCAGGCAGGTTCATGTAAGTAGCCTGGCGACTGGATGCCGCCACACCGATCCAATCTTCATCAAATCCTTCCAGCATGTATTCATATTTATTTTGTTCAGGGGAGGTAAAATCCAGGGAAGCAAACTGTAGGGAGAATATATTTTCTTTATACGAAAGAACCAGTTTCTTCTTGGCACTGATCGCCTCTTTCAGAAATACCTTTTCATTAATCATCTCGCCAATTGCTACACTCTTGTCAAATAGACTGAACGAAGTCAGTTGAACACTTGGTGGGAAGGAATTCTCCTTTATTTCTGACGGATCAAACATGTTAAATCCTTCCAATCCTCCAAAGAACATGTATCCTGATTGCTTTGATCTTATTGAAGAAGTGTAATTGAATTCATTTCCCTGAAGACCATCGGATTTCGAATAATTGGATATTGTACCACTAGTTGGATTGAACCTTGTAATACCGCGGTTTGTGCTTATCCATAAATTTTCACTATCATCCTCCAATATTCCATTGATCACCTTGTTTATCAGGAGTGAATTCACAGGATGACTCAGGAACCTGTCCTTATCAGGATCATAGTATGCTAATCCATTGGCAGTACCAACCCATAACAAGCCCCTGGAATCAACCAGAGCAGTTCTGACATCCGGATTAGGTAAACCGGTTGTATCATTTGCATCATGGAGGTATCTTTTGAAGCTTCTGCTTGACCTATCAAACAAATTCATTCCTCCATCCTGGGTACCCACCCAGAATCTTCCCTCATTGTCGAGGATCATTACTTTGATGATATTGCTACTGATACTGGAGGGATCCGAGGGGTCGTGTCCGTGACGAGTAAATGTATTGTTTTCCGGATTGTAGAGATCTAATCCACCTCCCAGTACTCCAACCCACAAGTCTCCGTCAAGATCTTCGAGGAATGCCCAAACATTGTCATCACTCAAACTTGTCGGATCATTGGGATCGTGCTGTAAACGGGTAAAGGTGTTACGTGCCCTGTCAAATATTGTCAAACCTCCTGCGTAAGTCCCCAGCCACAGTAATCCATTCTTGTCTTCATAAATGGATTTTATTACGTCACTGCTTATGCTATTGGCATTGGAAGGTGAATGCCTGAAATGTGTGAATGATCTTGTCCCTAAATCAAAGAGTTCCAATCCTCCCCCATCTGTTCCTATCCAAATATTTCCTTCCGAATCTTCATGCATCGCAATGACTGAACTGAAGCTCAGGCTATTTGACTTGCCCGGTACATGTGAATAGCTTTCGAACTTGAAACGAAAGGGGCTGTAAGAATTGATTCCACCCCGGAAGGTAGACACCCACAACATATCTGCATTGTCCCTGTAGATCTCATAAACGGCATTACTACTGAGACTTCGTGGGTCGAAAGGATCATTTCGAACGTACTCAAACTCATCGTTTGTTGGATCCCATATATTGATCCCCGCACCATCGGTACCGATCCAGATCTTCCCGTTCTGATGTTCATAGAATGATGTGATGATCGCGGAAGTAATACCTCCAGGTGTCAGGGGGTCGTATTCAAAATGATCAAAAACTTCCCTGGAAGGATCAAACCTGAAGACGCCGAAACCGTCTGTCCCGACCCAAACATATCCATTACTATCTTCGAAAACCGACTTCCTGTCGACATTGTAATTGTAGTCCTCATCATACGTATAATTCGTAAAAGTGCCACTTTGCAGCTCAAATCGATCAAGGGTTCCGGAATTTGCGACGACCCATATATCGCCGTTCTTACCCTCTACGATGTTGTAGATCTCATTGAGTTTGTTTCGATCATTGGCCTCCGGATTTCTGAAATGTTCGAATCCATCTTTTTCCTTGTCATAAATAGCCAAACCCGCCCCAAGGGTTCCCAGGATTATTTTTTGATCCTTATTGACAATGATCTTACGTACGGTCTGGTGTTGAAGGGCATTCGGATTGGAGGGATCGACGGTGTACCGTTTGAATGAATCATATCTCCAATCGTAGATGCTTACCCCGTTATTTTGAGTACCTACCCATAGGTTACCGTCGGTATCTTCATTGATGGAGGTAATTACATTTCCGCCAATAGATGTGGGGTCCTGGGGATCGTTTTTGAAGACGGTAATTTCATATCCATCGTACCGATTCAATCCATCGATGGTACCAAACCACATGAATCCACGACTGTCTTTGAATGTACAATTCACAGTTCCCGTTGACAGACCCTGATCTGTGGTAATGTGACTAAAAGTGTAAACTACCTGAGCGTATGTAGGATGGAGAAGTAGCGCTCCAAAAATGATGATACAAATCCTAACTACATACCTGAGATTTTGAGTTGATTGACATATTTCCATGGCTGATTTTCATAATGAGTGGATCATTTAGTTTTATGAAATGGAAAGTAAAGATAACTTATATCTAAAAGTTAATTGAATCAGGTAGGTATAAAAGGACAATATCAGCGTTGATCGGAAGCAGATAAGACTGATAGTCAGGATGATGACATTGAAGTGGCCCATCAACTCATGAAGGTTCTGCGCGGAGTCTGCGACTCCGCGAAGACGGCACTATTAAATATCCAACCCATGAAGAGGTGTATAAGCTGATAGAAAAGGAATTGGGGTTGAAGGTCAAGTAGATGGGAAAACGTGATAAAATGTTTCCATCACAACACAGAAAGAGGGAATTAAAAAATGATAGGAACAACTCGAAAATTAGTAATGGATCTATAGTTTATTTGGTATTTCTTGGTAAGAAAACATTGGGTGCATAACACTCAGTTATTTCGAAAATTGAATATTGCTCCTTTTGATTGTCATTGTGCCTCCTTTTGTATAGGTGATGAGAACGATCCCTCCACTTGCGTAGCTATATTGCAATCCGAACTCCTGAAGCTTTTTAACTACGATTAAATCTTTGGAAATGTCAAGAATTCTGAATGTTGATTTGGCACTGTCAATCATCTTGCTATCATATATCAAGAGGATAGTTCCATTGAATTTTTTGTTTCGTACAAAATCACTCTTTCTTAACCTTAATCCATGGTATAGCTTGCTTCTCAGATCTTTGTTTCCTTTGTTCTGAATTATCCCTTTCAATTTTTCAAGAATACTTTCAGGACTCATGGACTTTCCTTCAGATAATTTACCTGTTATTTTGTCTACTTCCTCTTTTGATATTTGGGGTGGAATGATCTTGAGAAATAACTCCAAATGATGATCAGATATTTTTCCACTGGAAGTTTTGGTCGTAATTTTCTCCCATAATAATTGAATGTTCCCAGGGGCTTTCCTGAGTTTCGTAAGGGCATTTTTACTTAGACCTTTTCCTTTCCCTTTAACAATAGAAGTGTCATTCCCTTCATTTTCTTTTCCATCACCATCTCCTTTTTTCTTATCACTAGATACACCATCCTCTTTTCCCTTTGCATCGCGATCTATCCCACCATCCCCATCAACCAAATTGGGTGGTTTGTCCTTAAAGACATTGATAAACAACAGTACCAGATCAATAATATCCCAAAGGACCATAGCGATATTGACGAAAGGTATGAGCTTAAGAATCTGCCTCATTGCTTTCAACGCCAATACTTTTTGAACACGAGTCAAAACGGCCTTAACTGTCTTCTTTCCGGCATTCTTGATTGCATTTCTGAAGACTTTAGATGCCTTCTTAGTAGCTAATTTCCTGATGTCATCCTCAATGAACTTTATTTTCTTTTTGAGTAGTTTGATTCTGGCATTCTCAATACCTTCCGTCCGTAGAATTTTATCAAGGGTCGCTGCCTTTATTCCTTTTATTTTCGCAAGGTCTGCAAAGCTTTTCACCCTCCCGGATTTGATACCTTTCAAGATTTTCTTCGCATTTGCCTTTCCAACCCCCTTTACCTTCTGTAGTTCCAAAATGGGAGATTTTGATTTTGCGGCCTTCCTTATGTTACTCATCAAGGCCTTTTGACGGGCTTTGTTAAGTTCTTTTTTTAATACTTCCCTTTTTGCCTTGTATACCTTTTCAACGGTCTTTTTCAGTTGTCTCTTTTTGATCTTTCGCTTTATGATTCTCTTCTTCACTAGAGATTTGAGATCATCAAGAGATAAACTATAACTACCCTCCACATAAAGATCAATTGTAAATGGAATATCCTTTCCTTTGAAGACCCTTCCGATACCTCTGAACTTAACAGAACCAAGCTTCATATCCCCCTCTCCCCGATGGACCTTTATCTCTGGTCCTTCCAAGAAAAACTTGTACCCCAGATAAATTCCATGCTTGGATACTTGTCCGAAACCCTGCGCGATGTTACCAACAATGCCAGATTTTATTATTCCTTCTAGTTTCGGTCCTTTTTCCTTAATCACTTTGTTTAATTGGCTTCGAATATGTGGATTGGCTTCAGGAGAAAGAACCTTGTCTTCAGGCTCGTTGGATTTCCCTGTTAGTAAAGAAAATACTCCCGAGAACTCTATTTTCCCCACTTTCAAAGGTATCACCTTGGTTATTTTGGCAATATTCGGACCTGAAAACTCCTTAATATCCTTATGGATCCCGGATAGAGATTCTACAAATGAATCACCTTGTTGTTTACCCTTTTTGTTGGATTGCCTTTCTTTCCATTTTTCCCAGGCCTTCGTCGTGATATCTCCTACTCTCCCATCTGGTTCAACTCCAAGACTGTTTTGTACAATACATACAAGTTGGACAAAGTCTTCATTTATTGTTTCCTTTGATTTGATCCTGGAAGCAAGGTTCATATATTTAGGTCCAGCAACTTTCAGAAGCTCATCAACCCATCCTGGTGAATAGTAATGATTATACTTCTTTTTACCATCTCCGTACTTATACCACCAGATTGTATTTTTGACATTTGTACTGCATATATTTTTATGGGTTGGCTTCCTTTGTAACACTGGTCTCAATCCAGTTCTATTTTGTGTTAAATGCGTTGTGTTTGAGGTATTTTCTCCATTACTTGGATTGTTTACACCAAAACCCTTTGATCCCAAAGATTGGACTTTTGATTTTTTTTGAACACCACGGTTTTTTGCCGGTAGAGATTTACCGTTACCTGTGGCACCTGATGAACTCCGTTTTGGTGTAGATTTGGCGGTGTGTTTATGCATAATTGTGATTCTGTTCACCTGATAGTGCTATCACCGACCTTAATGTATATATTGTGGGCTGCATGCTGAAAATGATCAAAAACAAGGTGAGATGACACTCCAAAATATTCTCTGGCATCATTTCTACCATTTGTTCTTTATCTCCTTTCGGTGTTATTTCTTTCCAGCGATGTAATAAGATGTGTAATCCTTGTGTTTGTATAAATCTATTGGCAATCCTTGTTTTTCATATTCGTGTTCCCACTCATGTTGATATCTCAATTTCTCGTGTCCGGTTTCATGCCATTTCCAAAATAAAGCACAAAGGTTACTTTCAAGATCATCTCCTCCTAAGAAAATAGGTTGAATATGATGGGCATCAAAATGATTGAAGGGATCTTGGTGAGCAAAATCCTTAAAACAAGGATTTGGCGGAGGTAATCCATCTTTTCGGTTTTCCTTTATTTCATTTTGAAGTTCTTTTTGTAAAGGTCCTCTTTCATTGCCCTCCCAATACTTTCCTCCCTTTCCTGTTCTTACAAGCTTATCAACTGGTGTTGGTAATTCGCGTGGCCAACTAATTGGCAAATCAGGACTAGGCTCACTCGGAAATCTTTTTTTGTCCCTTCCATAAATAACTCGCCAAACAGTTTCCTTATTTGTATAAATCCAAGAAGCTAATTTTTTTCGATTTAAATTCTCACCAAAAATACCATATTCTTTGGGAGTCCTGTATGTCTCGGTTAAATCCTGAGCGATGCGATCAAACATTTCATAATTTGCTGAGAAAACGTTGAACAATTTATCTGGGATGTTAAAAACTGGTCTATCTAATTTAAATACCTTATTGATATAATTAAATCCCTCATTCCCACCAATCTCAATCTCACCATAAGGAAACTTTTCTCCTAGAATATCTTTGTTATTCCACCAGTAGGCATTCACCTTACGCATTTTCCCAACAATTCTTTCCCATCCAACAACAATCGCATCCAACATTGGACTCAAATGTCCAAATAGTGGAAGTAATCTTCCAGCTCCAAATAATGAAAGACCGGCTTGAACAAAATTCAATGCATTTTGCAATTTTCTAAGCGTATTTTGACTCTCAGACATCAATCCAAGTCTTTTCCAACCTGCAAAAAGTTTTATAAGTGTTAAAGATTTATCGAGCACCGGAATAATTGGACTAACTCTTCTACCAGTAAGATTCGCGTCAGCTTTGTTGATAGCAACTAGGAGATCTTTACTCTTTTCCGTAATCATTGACAATGGCACTACCTTATTAATAAAAATATCTTCTGGATTTTTACCGGACATATACGCATCCCTGTACGCATATATCAATTGTACTTTCATATCTGATATTTCTCTCCTTGATCGAGATAACTCATCTCTAATTTTTTGTCGGTTTCTTTCAGTAAATCGTTTCTTGATATTTTCATGTTTTTTTTCCAGATAGTCGAATCTCCTGACAATTGTCGCAGGTGTTTTGCGATTAGTGATAATTTTACCCAGACTACCTCGAAGCTTAATATAACTATTTAAAAGTTCCGAAAAACTGCTAGCTCTATCATCTTGCTTAATTATTATGTTATCTATTTCTCGAATTCTTGAACCTACAAAACTATGAAGGAGTTTAGGGTTATTTCTAACTGTTTTGTTCCACACATAAGGCATGTCCTCAATAAGGATTCCCTCAGATTTTATTCTTAATCTTTCTTGTTTCCATTTTTTTGTCATTTTGTAAACTTTTATTTTGTATTTGACTGGAATGGGTTTCCACGAACCATCCAATTGAACTTGCCAAGCATCAGCAATGTCACGAATTCTATTGTTTTCCATAAAATATTGCCGATGTTTAAAAATTTTTCCCTTCATAAATGCGTATGTAACCTTTAGATCACCGTGCTTCAGCCATTTGTAAAAAAAGCCACCGAAACCATAGTCCCATTTCCAGCCGCCTTTGTTATCAATATCAAATTTGTCTCTGTTCTGTAAAACCTTCTTTTGATAGTCTAGGGCGTTTTTTTCAACCTTTGTCAGTTCCCTTCTTTGAACGAGATTGGTTCTTTTCATTGTCTGAACTTTCTTAATTTCGTTCAAATTCCCATTGTCCTTTTTCTGAATTTCCTTGAGTAGATTAATCGAATCTTTGGAGTTCATCGTTTTCCGATTACTCCGTTGAAAATATTGTTGTCCGAAGCTACTTATATATTCACATTTAACGTCTTGGTTTGTGTCATGGTTGACATTACCATACATTGGTTCGACAGGAAGATTCTTAGCATTTCGAGAAGAGCCGTTTCGAGTTACAATAGGTGAATTGTTCTTTGGAATTGATTTCGCTTTCAATTGGCACATGATCTACCTTATATTAAATCGACTTGATTAGTTAGAAATCATATCAGAAACGGAATTATCTAGAATGTCAATATTCAATATTTGGAATAAGGGAAATGTGTAAAATGGTAAGATTGTACTCCTTTCACGGCAGTATTATTAAATATGAATTCTTCTCACTATAATCGAAGATATATTTAGTCCTTTTTTTATCTCGATGTTATTTATATTCTTGTCTATGGCCTTCCCACTTTGGTCTTACACTCACCAGATGGTTCACATCGAACATAATCTCCGAAATTAAAGCGATAGATTGGATTGTGTGCACCTGTTCCAGCGTAAACTGGAGCACCAACCTGTTTGGAAAATGCTTTTATCAAATTCAAATTCTGACCAACATCGCAGTGTTGTAAGTGAACAAATCCACCTGAGGTAAACTTTCCTCTTAGTTTATTTAGTGATTTACTGAATTTGTTAATGTTACCTAAGTGAATAAAATCGTTTCCGATCTGAATTCCATATTTATTACCATGATCCAAAATATTCAACCTTGAAATTCGAATTGAACCAATTGCTTTTAATATGTTAGTAACCATATTTTCCACATTTGTCATATAAATTTCACCGGTACGTGTGAAAGCAGCTAGCCACCCGGTCAAATCACTATCATCGATTACAGTAACTTCTTTGGACTTGGGTTTTTCTTTTTCTGGAAAAATTGGTCCAATAGGTCCATTGCGCTGAATCTGCATTCTATCTATCTTTCTTGAAGCTAGGTAAGATTTCATTCTTGTTACCCCTCCCTGCTGCACCGTATGCGTCAATTCATGAGCCAGAAGATGCTTTCCTGAACTGCTTCCGGTGTCGTACTTACCCTGATTAAAGTAGATGTCGTTGCCATGAGTGAAGGCCTGTGCACCCAGTTCCTTATTCATTTGAACGGCGTTGCTGTCAGTGTGGACTTTAACACCACTGAAATCCGTACCAAAACGGGATTCCATGTAGTCTTTGGTGCCCCCGGATAATGGACTACCTCCTCCTTTACTGCTGCTCAACCTGGACTCAACAGATGATCCGGCTTCTGATTCTTCTTTTCTTTGGATTCGCTTGGTTTGAGCTGGTTCTTCCTTCTCCTCATCCTGCTTCTGAATAAGTCTAGTTTGAGCAGGCTCCTCCTTTTCCTCTTCCTGTTTCTGGATCAACTTGGTCTGTGCTGGTTCCTCTTTTTCCTCTTCATTCTTCTGTATCAATTTTGGTTGAGCAGGAGGCTGCTCTTTGTCCTCCTCAACTTTTTGGATCAGTTTAGCTTGCCCTGGTTCTTCTTTCTCCTCCTCCTGCTTTTGGATCAATTTCGTTTGAGCTGGCGGCTGCTCTTTATCTTCTTCCTGTTTCTGGATCAGCTTGGGTTGAGCTGGAGGTTGTTCTTTGTCCTCCTCCTGTCGCTGGACCAATGGCGTGATCAAATTGGCCAATGGCTTTGTCTGGGCCTCTTCTTGGGCACAGGCCGCACATTTGCGCTGAACTTCCCCTTTGGACTTGGAGGGCATGCTCAGGACTTTATCCGCCATAGCATCGGCCTCCTGCTCGTATTTGTCATTCGGAGGTCCAACTTTGAGTTTTTTCTGGATGGCCAATCCGTTCCTGGGCTTCAAACTTCGTTGGGCAAGGGGTTTTTCAACTTTAGCAAACATGTTGGTCATTTTATACTAATCAATAAGTTCCGAAAATCATGAGACTTTGTCAATCCGTTAATCCTTAATTTCCAGTTTTCCATATTCATCTCCATCTCAAATCGTTTTTCCTTCTTTTTGAAATTCTTTTTTGATCCCTGTTTCGAGATCATCAAGTGTTATACACGTGCTGTTACGTTTCAACGCCATCAAACTGCTGTAGCGGATCACATTCATCACCGAACCTCCAGACATTTCATGGTTTTGAGCAATCTTCTGAAGATCAATAGCATCGTCCAGCACACTATGCTCCGAAAATCCCTGTTTCCACAATAATAATCTCTCCCTGGGGGCTGGCATTGGAAACAGAATGATCGACTGAAATCTTCGGGTAAAGGCTTCATCCAGGTTACTCCGCATATTGGAAGCCAGGATCACAATGCCCGGG
This sequence comes from Cyclobacteriaceae bacterium, assembly GCA_965242805.1. Classification (GTDB taxonomy): domain Bacteria; phylum Bacteroidota; class Bacteroidia; order Cytophagales; family Cyclobacteriaceae; genus JANQEU01. Next base: position 650,251 of record CBDETD010000002.1, read on the forward strand.
AAGTCTTCGATTCGTTGAAGCAAATAGGACACTTCCTGGTTGGCATACCTGTCATGAGAATTACTCACATTCGTGCGTTTTCCGAACAGTGCATCTGCCTCATCGAAGAACAGGATCCATCGTTTGTTTTCAGCCAGGTCAAATACCTTGGACAGGTTTTTCTCTGTTTCTCCAATGTATTTTGAGACCACCTTCGAAAGATCGATCCGATAAACATCCCGCTGTGTTTCCTTTCCTAATAAAGTCGCTGTCAAGGTTTTCCCGGTCCCGGGTGGACCATAAAACAAAGAGCGATACCCGGGTTTGATCTTCCGTTGCATATCCCAATCCTTGAGTAAGGTCTCCCCATGGGCGATCCACACCAGGATCTCATCAATCTGTTCCCTCGTAGACCGCTCCAGCACCAGATCGTCCCAATTCATTTCCGTTGAGATTAATTGGGCAGGAAAATCCGTGCTGTAAGCCATCTTCTGTTCCTGGCCTGTCAGAATATAATGTAGGTAGCTTTCCGATACCGTGAGTAAACCATTCATGGGTGGCTCGCCACGTTCGGCACCTTCAAGTGATACTATCTTTTGCCGGATCAAGGGACGATCCGGATCAAACAACGATTGATAGGTCAGGCGCAGATCCAGATCATCACCGGAAAAAAGGAACAATACCGTTTCACCGGTTGGTAGAAAACCGGAATGACTTTTCACTTTATAACCCCCAAATTCCGTAAACTCCCGATCATAGGTCGAATTTTTCACAAAAAAGGGATCCAGCAATTGGGGTTGTAAATGGGGAATGAGAGCCAGGATCAACATCAACCGATCTTCGAAGTCCAAATTCAAGCGATTCACCAATTCCACGTAAGGATCGTCAATACCTTCCAGATCCGGTGGTGTTACATCGGTAATTTCAAAGTACTCACTGTCATGACCGAAATACAATTTCATCCGGGTTTCCAGCACCTCAGTAAACCATTCCAGCTCTAATTTCAGGATTGTGTCAATATGTGTATCCGCTAGTGCCATTCAACGAGGATTGATTGTTTTAGCCATGGTAAACGTATTTCGTAAATATTCCAAGGGATCTGTTCCAACAGCATATCGTACGATCTGCGTTCAACCTGCACGATCCATTGGTCTTCAGTTCTTAGTAATCTCCCCTCCCGCTGAAAAAATGCATCTCGCAATCCATCAACCGAAGTGTTTTTTAATGCGGTCCAATGATGGATCACTGCTTTCAGTAATTCATCAGTTTCCCGTATCATGGCATCTGATATGTCCACCGACCTGGGCACAGGAAGTAATGGATCCAGACCGCAAATAATCTTATTTAAGGTCAACAAATGCTCCGGCGAATTAAAATTCCTGGTTACTGTTCCTTGTAATAGATGGATCGCCTGGTAAATGGAGGTCTCGCTGACAAAGTTTTGATGTTCGTCGAGCAATCCAAGGGTCTTGAAAAAATTCGGGAGGAATGGACCTATGATCACCATTCCGGCATTTTGAATGAAAATTTCCACATCTGGTATCCATTCCTCCTCATCTATATGAGAAAGTAAGGCAGATGATATATCCATAGACGAGGACTCTTCAAGCATCTGTTGACTATCAAAATCCTTGGCATCTTCTTTATCAAGAGTTGACGACTCCTGCGTCATTTTGGATTCAGATTCAACCAATGCTTCATTTTCAACTATTTTTTGATCCTCTTTAATGGGACCATTATAATAGGAATGGATTCCCCGTTCTTTTTGATCCTCATTTCCAGTATCCTGAGCCCTTGTTTCCTGAGTCTCACCATGTCCTGGTGGTAAATCCTTATTTGGTGAGGCATCGGTTTGTTCCGGTGCAGAACCAGATTCTTTGTACATGGATTCTTTACCAAAAGGCCTCAAGAGTTTAGGAATCCACTTTCTTGTATTATCAGTCTCAAGCTGAGTTCTCGAGGGCACATGTGCCTTGACCCATTTTACGATGTCGAGATGATCCAGATCGGCCTTCCTTGCCAGGGCCACAATTTCAGAATAGATCACCTCAGCTTTTAGCCCTGTAAAGTCACTTAAACGCTTTAAAAGGATTCCATGCAATTCATCGGCTTGTATCTCAGGTTGATTCAGCAGTATCGAAAATAGATGAAACCAGTAATCGTTTCTCAATTTATAACCGGGGATCAACTGAGTTTCATGCAAATGAAAAGCTCCGGAAAATACAATCCATTGATCTGCATCTTTCGGTTTTATGGCTGGGGATATTATCCTTACCAAACTATGTAAAACAGGATCCGGAAGGTTTGACACCACACTACGAAGTGCGGCTTTCGATTTGAGTTGTTCTCGCAATAGTACTCCCAATTGATCATAAGGTTCGGATCCCTGAGGACGAGGAATTTCGCCTATGGATGCAAGATCCGGAACATTAGGATCCTGAATTTGATGGATCAACGACCAATTAGGCAGGTCATGTACATCGCCATTTTGTAGTTTACTGATTAAGTCTTTCCATGATGCTATGACCGGTTTAGATCCTGAGGACTGGTCGGAGATTATGGGGTCCAGCAAATTATTCAGCGCTTTCAGTACACCAATACCCTTTGAGTGTGGACCTTTCTCAATGGATTGTCGAGTTGCTATCGCAAGAGCTTTAATTGGGATACTTTGCGTTGAGAAGAAAGTAAGAATTGCCCTGGCCATCCTGCGATTAGTTGTTGTCAACTCCTCTCTTTCCATGAAAGATCGGTTACCCCAAAATTCTTCAAGAAGAAATGTCCTGAACGTATGGAACGATGCCTTATGATCCTTAACAAGCGTCGACCATCTTGTGGAAAACCATTTCAATAAAGCCGGTAAGTGAGTTACTTCCCTGGAGAATGATCCTAAAATTTCCTCAATCGACTTATCATCCAGGCTTGAGAAAATTCGAAAACGAAGCATTTGATTGCCTAAATATTCCGAAATATTGGCATCGAAATCAGGCTTTGTCAGCTTATCGTGATCCAAGGACACCGCTTCCAAAGACCGAATAACCTTTTTCAATTTCTTACGAATCCTTCGTTCGTTTTTTCCTTGCGTGTCAAGGTTTTTGATCTCTGCCTTCAACCATCCTTTAAACTCATGGGTGTCCGATGATCTTTGATGAGTCACTTTTTTGGAGATCTTCAGTAGTTTCTTCGCCAGTATCAGGGGTGAAATATTGACTTTTGCAGCAAGTTGAGGAAGGATTGATGATTCAAGGATGTCATATTTCCTGGACTCATGTGCCCATTTTAGGATCTCATCCCAAAACCTGTTCTTCAACCCCGCAGTGAATTCCATCTTCTCAAAAGAATCCAGCAGGTCGGCTATGATCCTAACTGTTTTCACATCCATTTTCAATATGGTCATCAGCTCGAACACTGCTTCCCCAGGGAGTTGCCAGATTATTCTATTCCTGACAATTTTCTTTCCAATTAATGAGTGTACTCTTTCTATAAGTTCTGTTTCATCTTCCTCTCTCGCAAGTACAATTACATTTCTCCAGTCAATGTCAATTCCTTCATCTTTATACCACCAGGGAAATCTCCCGTTTTCGAGGAACTGGAAAAGAAGTTCCGAATGACGATTCACAGGAAAGATGTTCCCTTCTGAGGCACCAAAACCATCATCCTGTCCGGATCTTGAGATGATATTAGTCAATGACTCCCTGAAGGCGTCCCTGATCTTATCTGGTAGCTCATCTTCCAGATTTTCTAAATGACAGATCCCAATATCCAACTCCAGAACATCAATTTCATAGTTACTCTGAGCGGGGATCACTTCCTGACAAACACCTTCCAGTACTGGAATTATACCTTGATCATTTATCACCTCAATGGTTTTCTGCAACTCATTGGTCATAGAATGGTCACCCTTGACATCGAGGTCAAATACCTGTTCCCGTATTATATATTCATCTCCTGCCATCATGGATCAATGTAGAAATTACGACCTACACTTCCATACCCTACTCCAGCCTCATATTTTTGGAAGAATGAGTATGCTATCTTGAAATCCTGTCCTACAATCATCTCTCCAATTACATCATTGTAATCACAGGTCATTCCTACTACAAATTCCTTTCCTATCGTCATTTCACCTACAACCCAGCTGTCATGGGGATTCGTTACAATCAGGTCATTCCAGAAGTGTACCGCCTCATCACCATCATCAGGAGTGATCATCATTCCGTCTGTTTTTTCATCGATTCCTTCGGAAATCCCCGAATTACACCTGATCATTGCTATTATATCCAATAGTTTCCTATGACTCACATGCAAGTCAAAATCATATTGGAGTCTGGCCTGGTCTTCAATCGGTGGATCTTTTGAATTTTCAATAAGCCAGTGCCTGTAGGCTCTTTCAAATTGGTAGAAATCATACTCATGGGCCCAGATCACTTCCAATACAATATGCGCTGGAATTTCCTCCTGCAATTTTCTTAATGCGAGGGCACAAAAAAGAGGGTCCTTGAATCTTCCGGTATTTCTCGGAAAGACAGCAATGGCCCTGAACGAAAAGGGATCTTTCTGCAATACAGATGGGGAGCCTGTTGGAAATGTCAACCAGTGATCCCGAATAGTGATTTCATCCTCATCAAAATTTTGGAATATACTAACAGATCTGTTGATCGCATTGGATCGTGCCCTGGAAGAACCGAATATCTCGTTGCTTTGAGCAATAGGTTGGTCATACCAGCCCATCAACTCATACCAGTATTTTTTAGGATCCCCGGTCAGATCTGTCTTCTTATAATACCTCCCCTTCTGTATGCCAAAACGTGCAACATCATTGAGCAATTGTCGAAGTTCATAGACACTATATATCGGTGCTATATTGACAAGTCGCAAATTTCCATCCAGATCATAAACCTTGAATCCATATGCATGCCTTGGTACTTCACCATCGGCTATATCGTATTTGTAAACGACAAAATGATCAAGGAGGCGTTCCCCAATATTATCAGGTAAATCATCCGGATCCCGAAGTGTGATGGATACGCCTTCAAATGCACTTAAAGTTTGAACTATATCGGACTTACTAAGATCCGTCTCTATTTTTGGGCGCAGCAGGATATTTTCGAGCAGATAAAACCTTTCCATCCAAAATTCATCTCTTAGCATAGAGATAATTTTGGTGATCTCCTTGTCTATATCACCTTCTGTCTCAAAGAATTCAATTCGTTTGGCAATAACAATGTTTTGAAAATCTACGAGGGTAAAGAAGTACTTGCCATTATTGGCGATGCTACATCTATAATTGTAATTGTGGATACCACATCTTACGAATTGATCAATACCATTTCGTAATTCTTTCCTGCTGTAAAAGGTATTCGTACTACTTAGCAGAACTTGATGTTCCTTCATCAACCTGAACCCAAAAACCCGTTCACCATCCTCATTCAATACCTCGTAAACCTGGAAATGATCCTCAACCTTCTTATCCGAAAAGATCCGTCTTCTGATATGATTGTCAATTCCAAGCTTGGCATACACTCTTTTTTCAATCCCAGAGATGTTTTCAGAATCCCAAATATCCGGAATGCCCAAAGTATCCCTTCTTTTGTAATTGAAACCTAATCCTCTATTGGGACTAAAGTCATCGTAGTTGTTAAGGAAATCTACTTTGTCATGAATGAGATTTGAATGATAACCTTCGTCCTTATTGAGCATGGTCAAAGCATACTCTGTAAAATCTTCACTGAATCTTCCGATCAGATGATCAAGGAATCTATTTCTACGATCCAGAAATCCGTCCTTGTCTTCTATGATCTCCTCTAGATGTTGGATGTAGTGGTTTTGATCATTGTTGATAAAATCCTCCCAATCCTCCGTTTGATTCGACAGTATACTCGAGATATTGGGTATGTCATAAAGTGGTTGGAAGAAGTAAGTGCGATTGATACGCGGGCTCATGCTTAACAAATGCTTCACCTGCTGCAGTTGAGAAAGGAAATTGGCAAGTAGTTGTTCGAAAAATAATAGATAGCTCTTGAGTTGCAGTGCCTGAGCTTTCCTTCTTTGGGATTCGGAAGAATTTAATCCCTCAAAACCTATTCCATATACCTGGGGATAATCGTTTTGGACCGAATAGTAGTGTTCTACATCCAAATCTTCTCCAGCAGGTATGGGAAGGTCAATGGCAGATGGAATTCTATCATAGTCCATTATTTTTTCAGCCAGCAGATCTTTCAATTTCTGCTGATCCACTGGGTAGTCAGGAGTGAAAGTGATCCTGGACAGATCCACACTCAACTTCGGTTTATATATTTCCGTGTTTAATTGTAGACAGTCCTCTGCTTTTCTGATGAACTCATTCCGAACATAATTGGAGACCCTAATGTCGCTGACGCCAACCACTTCCTCTACCCCCATCAGTAGCCTCACAAGGTCTGAGGTATAGATCACCTCCCGATCTTTGAATGACGCCAGATCCGAAGAATCGATGAATCCATTTTGGAGTAATGGTCCCCGAAAAATCTCATCAGGGTCTTTTTTCTCTTCCAATAACTCGGAAAGTGTCTTGAATTTGATCTTTGGACTTAGGTATTCATGTACCTTGCAATAGATCTCTGCAAGTATGGACTCCCTTTGATATAGGTGCCTGGTTTGAATAGTCGCCTCGACTGCGATCTTCTGTACTCGTGTTCCCCGAATACGCTTAAAATCCTCGCATAAATTCCTGTTTTCATGCAGTAATTCCCGAATGTCCCTGATCTGGGAAAAGGCTATTTGTAACCGCTGATGATAATCCCCGATGGTCTGTGATCCTTCCTCACCTTCAAACCAACTTTTTATTGACCCGGACCACAACTCGACATTGGCTTCAGAGGGTAAAGATTCATCAAGGTTTACTTCCAGGTAAACACAAACTTCCCAATCCTCCCTTTTAATTACCAACTCAAGGTAAAAACCAATAATCGATTGGTCATCCTTTCGAACTGTATGCGAATTGATGACCCTAGCCTGAAACATTGAAGGATTTCCATCGGGCCATTTACCAAATATTTCATCCCAATGTGGAAACGCAATCACCCCGGATCTGGAAACACCATTAGGATCGATAAATGAAAATGGAATCTCAAAATCATTCAGATCATCAATCTCAAATTCGACCAAGACATCAAATAAACCTCTCAGTTGTAATGCCTCCGTATATTCCGGATCACGATTGATCGAATTGGGGCATTGCAGATCCTTCGGTTCCAGGTAAGGTTCAATTTCAGTATCCTTCGATTTGATGACCCAACAATTTCTAACAAAAGGAAGATCAATGATCAGCTTCCTGTAATCAAGGATAGTAAGCGGTGCATTTGGAAGAATTTCAGCCGCAGTGAAGAACTGTTTCCAGGGAGCTTCTTCAGTGGATTTAGTGCTACTTTGGAGGATGTCCTCCATATCCTGATTCGTCCTGAATCCTAATTCCGTAATGGCATAACAAAGGGATTCCAATATGGTAATTCCAGGATCATGGATGTTGTGATCTGTCCAAACTTTTCCAGCAAGTTCCTTAATGAACTTCAAGCCCTCCTCACGGAGAAACTCAAAATTCATACTGGCATTTGGCGACGATTTGGCCGATATAGTAGGCGATTCCTCCAAGAGGTTCCTAGCCAGTTATCGCTTCCAATTCCTTTTTAGCGGACTTTTCTGAACCGTTCCCTTTACTTTCCTCCTGTAGTTGAGTCCCCGCCTGGAATTGGATCTTTTGAATTAATTGATGGACTTGAACATACGGTTGATTACCAAGGGACTGAAGAATATGATTTGCTTCTTCTACTGACAATTTTAATGTGATCTCTTTCATAGTTTTCGATATTTATTTTTTTGATTTCAATTGGTTTTCCAAATGTGTGATCTTCTGATCTATTTCCTTGACGGCATTGATCAGGACATACAACATGGCACTGGGATTAAATTCCAGTAGTTTGGTCTTCTTGGGGTCCTGAGGTTCCAGGTTCTCATTCACTTCATTCACCATGAAGGGGAATATTTCTTTCACTTCCTGAGCAATCAGGCCAATTCCATTCATTCCGGATTCCGTACCCCATTTGCCATTGTACTCAAAGGAAACAGGCCTGACCTTTACTAATTCTTTAAGTCCGTCCCTGAAATCCTTCACTTTCTTTTTAATGCGTTCATCGGATTTGATTATCCAGGAATAATTTGAAGTGGATTTTCTGGCTTCTCCGTTAATGTCCAGTGTATAATAAGGATCGTTATTGCGAATGCCCAATTTGCCATTCTCGGTAATGACAACCTGATTGTATTCCGGTCGGTCCTTGTGAATTGTAATTTGGCCTCCATATGCCTGCAAATGCATATGCCAGGGTAATTTCCCTTTTCTAACGGAAATCTCGTTTTCATCCATCACCAAATGATAATCTGAGGCATCTCCCACCATCAGTAATCCCGAATCTCTTCGTTTGATATCACTCCTGCCTGCCACATGAAGCTTGGCATGGGGAGCCCGCGTACCAAGTCCCAGCCTTCCACTATCCTTGAAAATGACCTCGGACTCGATACCCTTGTCCTTATGGATCGTCAAATCCCCTCCAAAGGCCTGGAGGTGCAGATTTGCCGGTTTACGATTTCTTCTTACTGCAATCTCATTATCATCGATGGACAGATTATATCCGGAAGATCGGCCAATCATGAAATGACCACCATGAGTTTTTTTTACGTCACTCCCTGAACCTACCAGATGAAGTAAAGCCTGGGGTTTATTGGTCCCTATACCTAGCCTCCCTTCCTCGAAATGTGTATGTTTTGATCCTTGAGTAAGTGATACCCACTTGTCGTTAAGTCTACCTTCAAAATCCTGACCAGACCAACGGATCGTGCCAGGTTTGTCTGCTTTGGATATACCCAATGTTATAGCCCCATCCACTGCCAATCTTTCATTAGGATCGGGTATTCCTATACCTACATTACCATGGCCAGAGATAATGTCATCCGAAGGTGAACGTTGCCACAAGTCGCCCTCGAATGGTCTTGTTTGTCCATTCTCATCAATCAGGAGAAATTGCCTTGCAGCAACTGTACCATTGATATCAAGTTCATACTTTGGGTGAGGTTCATGAATCCCAACATAACCTTGGTTGGCGATTGTCATCCGTTCTTTTCCCAGAGTCCAGAACTCCAGTTGTGAGTTCATGGTCTGTAAAGCCACGGGATTGTTCCAGCAATTCAGAACCAGTTTTTCATTGATCTCATCGTGAGAATAATGGGATCCATAAACACCAAGATATCCATCAGTCTCGGGACTGGAAAGGTGAATTCTGGCACTGTAGTGGGAGCTTTCCGTTTCTATCTTAACAATTGACTCCTGATTGTCATGAACATGTAAAATGCTTACCGGAACGCTGGTCCCAATCCCCACATTTCCCAATGTGTAGGTGTCCTTGCCAGAAGAATTCCATGGTTGTAGATTCAGGATTTTCTGATTTTCAAATAGATCAGTGTAAAGAAGATCATATTTGTTTCTGAAAGGGATCTGCCCTACAGTCAATGGCCCATGTAATCCTGCAAAATGATCATTTCCTGAGTAATCTGTGATAGTTGGAAAGTTATGGTCGTCCCCCATTTTCCAATAGGATACCAGTTGGTTTTGATATGTTTCTTCCAATTTATGGTCCAAACCACCTTGATAGATTTCCTGAACCTCCTCCTCCGAAATTGCACGGTCAATCAATGCCACTTCATCCACAATTCCAAGAAATGATCTTGGTTGATCAGACGCGTATACGGAACCAATCCTCAAAATATTCGGATCAGAAGAAGCATTCAGAAAGGGTCCATTGTATGTCTTATTCCCAGCGATGTAGGCATTCAATGGCACGGGCTGGCCGTTCAGAAAGAGCTCATTAATCCCTAAACCATCCGGTTTGATCCCAATGGTGAAAACCACATGATGCCACCCGTTTAAGTGATTTTCAGAAGTGATATTCGAACTTATCCTTAAAACCTCTGATCCTCCTGAAATGATGATCACTCGAACCGCAGGAGCTATATTCACGGAATTACTGACCTCAAGTCTAAAGCCATCTTTCTCAATGTTGGATCCATCCCTCTCCCCGACAGTGAATAACCTAAACCAACTGTCAAGGGATGGACTATCCGGCAAATACCGGAACCACATACTGATTGTACCTTGATTTAGCTTAAAACGATCCTTGTGTTGGCTAAAATCCAAAAAGGCCCCTTCTCCTAATTTATCATAGCCCCCGATCAATTTAATGCCTCCCTCCGCACTCCTCCTGATCTGAAGCGTCCCACCTTGACCCTCGGAAACCTTATCCAGAAAAATCAACTGATCCTTTAGGGAAATCTGCTCCAAGGTACGAACATCCAGAGCTTCTTCGATGGATATCGGTTCCTCTTCGTGCAGTATATATAGATTGGTTGCTAATAAATCCCCAGCAACTTCCAATTTAGTTCTTGGTGAATCTGTTCCAATGCCTATCCTGATATCATCTCCTGACTTTATGACATTGACATCATCATCAACTTTATTGATGGTGGTGTCAATCAACTCTCCAAACTGTGTTTCAGTAGGAACAGCGCCAGTTTCAAAATAGCATTTAAGTTTTTCCCTATCTGCGAGTTCCATGCTGATCATTTAATAAGCCACAATTCCGCTTTACTTGAAAGGTCTTTCAATTTGACCCATGAAGGAGCCACCGGCTGACCTTTTATGACTGGCACTTGACCCAACAGCCCGATACAGTTCCATTCAGGCCGACTTTCCCTCTTTACATATTCCTGCTTCTCATCATACTCAGGGTTGATTTTAGCTTTTCTTATCGTCTTAAATTTTCCGGAACCAATCATAACCGGTTGACCATTGCTGTCCATTACAGGTTCCTCAACCGTATAGGTCTCCATTACAGGAACCTTATGTTTTCCTAGTATTGTCTTACCACTATCATCAAAAAGATCTACTTCTTCAAATACGGGCTCCTCAACTTCTCTTGTAGTTTTTTTCTGCTTCTTCACTAAAACATATTTTTTTCCTTTCTTAATTACCTCTTCAACTTCTGAATTCTCCGTTCTTTTCTGTAATTCAACTTTCTGACGTTCTTTTTTTACTTTCCTGGTCTTTGGGATCATTATCTCTTCTTTAACTGACTCATTTTGTAAAATCCCAAATTCATCACGCAAGTATTTATGTGGCCATTCCATAGCATTGTTACCAACTAATCCCGAGTTAGCAGAAACCACTCCAAAGGGGACCTCATTTTTCTTTGCTTTTCGAATGCGATCCCCATCTAAAACCACTGTTGTTCCAACCGGTAAACCTTTTCCATCCAGACTTTCAAAGTATTCAGCATAATCCCTGCCTGTAATTCCAATATAGTTGTCCATTGAAAAGTATATTTCCGGCCCGGTTGGGAAATTATTCTTGATATATCCACCACCATCATCACTTTGGAATAACACAAACCCCCCATGTCCAGGATACTGCTGTGTTACATTTTCGTTTTCCATCTTAATGTGCCAGGTGTTATAGGCATTCTGCTTCAAATGAAGCTGACCTGTTGGCATTTCTTCACCTATCCCAACATTACCCGAAGAGCTGATTGTAAACCTTGGTTGAGAACCATCCTGCGAGATGGTAAAAGGCACATTTCCGTGTGGCATGTTACGTTGAAGCGGATTAATACCGATTTGCCACCTTGCCTGGTTTCCATTGGCATCAGACGCAGTTTCGTATGTAGTGTAAACACCCCTGATAAATGCACTACTTCTGTTCCTTAAGTGATGGTGCACACGATGATTGAAAGTGTCCCCTTCAAAAAGAACATTACCTGATTTATTAGCATCATTACCATTTTTCACAACCAGATGATAGTCCGGATAAATGGTCGGCTGAATATTTCCAATAGTCAATTTCCTGGTGAAAGATGCATCACCATCCTCATTAAATCTCAGCATTGCTAACCACGCTTTTGCAGGGTATTCCTCATCAATGTTCCGACCAATATCCAGTCCTGAAGGAGGAAAAATGATTTGGGAACGAGAGCCGCCATTTAAGAAAGTCAACCACTTGTTCGCACCAAAATTGAATCCAATCCTACCCCTGGCATCAAGGTTAAGTTTTGGGTCTGTAGTTCCGATACCCACTGCACCAATTGGATAGATCCCATCTGTTGGTCCCTTCTTCCATAGTCCATTGTCCAGACTCTGAGACGTTAAGGACACCCAATCACTACTTGTCCTCCCTTCAAAATCACTTCCGTTCCAGCGAATGGTCCCTGGTTCATTTGCAAATGATCTTCCTATTTTAATAGCCCCATCCACATCCAAACGTTCCCGCGGGGAAGGTGTGCCGATACCAAGTTCACCCGTTGATCTCAAAACCATTTTCTGGGTGGGTGCCCCACTACCATCTTTGGTCACGAATCCGATTTCCGCATTATAGTTATTGATCCGTTTGGCAGTGATTGCTGCAAATGCATGTGTGCCCGAAGAAACATCTGTTCCCGGGTGAAGCGCAATACCAACCATCGTTCCCGGTGTAGTTTCTCCTGATCGCAACAGTAAATTATAATTCCCTATTCGGTCAATACCATTTTGAGGGCCACTCCCTTGGGGATTAGCCACAGTCAATAAGGACGCTGGTCTATTCGTACCGATCCCAACCGGCCCGCCTTCATAAGCAATTGAATTGTAGGAATTGTGGAAATTCCAATATGTCCCCCCCTGGTCGTGTCCCTTGGTAAATGATATCCATTCTGTTCCCACAAAGCCTTCAAAATCATTACCCGTCCACCGAATCGTTCCTTCTTGCACATGGGTCTCTGTACTACCCAACTTCAGTATCCCCTTTACACTAAGGTCTCCTTTTTTTTGTAACAGTAGGGCATTGGATCGATTCCCATCATTCGTCCCATCTCCAACCATGAACACGGGATCATTCTCATTCCAGTTAGATTCATGACCTGTGTCCTGATTATACCGACCTATGGCAAGACTGCCTAATGAGTTAGCTATGGTACCTTGACCACTTGATAGTGAACCCCATCCCGATGATCTCGTTTCTATACCAGTCGCCGTTGATCCAACATTGGAAGATGTTGTATTTTGTCCCAGCGCCAGTGAGTTGTCACCCATTGCTCTGACATGGGAACCAATGGCTACAGCATTCGTACCGGATGCCTCAGCTCCAAATCCAATGGCAATGGTTTGATGATTGGTAGCCTTAGTAGAGTTACCCAATGCCACGGAGTAATTGCCTTCTGCAACGGATAAATTTCCCGCAGCCAGTGATCCGCTTCCCCTTGCCTTCGTACTGCTGCCGAATGCTGCAGAATTGATTCCTATGTTGGGATCATCCCAGGAGTTGTCCTGCACGAATCCAGCCCTGAATGCAGCTTTCTTTGGAATCCACATCATTCGGGTTCCATACCCGCTGACTGGAGTCACGCCGACATTACCATTAACCAGGAAGGCACCCCCCTCGAAATGTACCTGTGCCAATCGCTGAGCAGTGCCTACTAACAGCGATTGATCGATTCTCAAGGATTCAAAGTGTTCCTTATCATCAAATTCACGGGTGAGTGAGACCCAATGATCCTTTTTGCGGCCTTCAAAATCAGAACCTGTCCAACGAATGGTGCCTGGTTCCTCGGCCAGGTTGTGACCCACCCGGATGGCTCCATCGACGGTAAGTTTTTCTGAGGCTGATTGTGAACCAATGCTTACCAGACCATCCTGATAATATATGTCCTGAGGTGCAGTAGGCGATGGTTGCCAATAGATCTTATCCATCTTCCTATCCCCGATCCTGAGATCATGAACCTGGATCCCACCTTCGACCTTTACCTTTATTCCATCTTCCGGTAAGGTCCCTATCCCAATATTGCGGTTCTCATCCACATAGATCTCATCGTCCTCCTGGTTGATGGTTGCATCAATGAATGCTGAAAAATGATCTTCAGTAGGTCTTGATCCGTTTTTGAAATAATCCTTGAGTTTGGGTCTGCTAATGCTTTTCATAGTTCCTGGTTTTAGAATTAAGCATCGTGTTTAATATTTTATTATGAAGTTGACATAAACGTTTTTGGGACGGGTTTCAGTAGAAGTTCGAGCTGAGCTCACTCCAGCAGTTTGTTCCTGTTGATGGCCCTGGTTTCGTTGACCATCACCATCCATTCCATGTGGATGGTAGTAATGCCCTTTGTCATATTGATGAGTATGATCTTGAAGTGCATCTGCCTGTCTGCTCCCTACGTTGTTCTCTCCATCACGTAACATGAAATCAGGATCCTCCTTGCCTTCAACATCTAAACCTCTTAAAAACATCCCTCTCAGATCGGGTACCCTGAACTTATTACCCTGCTTTCCCCATAAGAAATCTATTGCTTTAAATAATTCCGGATACTGGGCTTCATTAAAAGCATCACCATTACAGGCCAACCAACCGTCAGGTACCTCTACTCCACCAAACGGTAATATGGTGCCAACCGGAAGACCTCCTGCCGCAGCCCCTGGAGGGCCTTCCGGGCCTGTTTCTCCTCTAGGTCCGGTTTCTCCCTGATCTCCTTTTTCACCTTTTTCTCCCTTTTCTCCCTGGGGTCCTTGCAGGCCGGTACTATCTCCCTTCCATTTACCTTCATTATCTATCAAAAGCCGGTCATCCTGATACAACTCGCCTGAAAATCCCACATCCCCATTCACTTCCAATTGTCTTCGTGGATCAGACACTCCAATGCCCACATTACCTTCAACGATCATACCGTCGATAGGTGCATCTACTTTACCCGCATATCCGGAACCAACAGCTGCATTTCCATTAATATCAATCTGATTTAAAGGATCCGCCGTTTTCACACCAAGCCGGCCTTCCGGATGGGTATTGATACCATCATCATGAATATTGACTGTCCCATCAATCAAATCACCAAAGTCATCCTCGGTCGGTTTCATTCCGGCCTTGAATACACTCTTTAATTCCTCTCTGCTTTTATTATCCTCTGCCATTTAGTATTTGATAATGAAATTGACATAAACGTTTTTAGGTCGGGTTTCACCCCCTCCTTCACTACTTGTCATAGAACCATGGACCCTAGTAGCTGTATCACCTCCACCTGCTCCATTTGTACTACCTCCTACATAGCCTGCATGAGGATAAACATTATGAGCATGTCTTTGATATTGGTCATCCTGATAGCTCCCTATAACATCTCCTGTCGTTCTTGAATCAATATCCGGATCACCCTTCTTCTGTGGGGGCCGACCATTATTCCAACCTCTTAAGAACATTCCTCTTAAGTCAGGAATGCTGAATGTAGTAGTGGTCTCCGGTCCCCAGGAAGTACCCAACAAGTTGTAGAGCTCTGAATATTGATTCTTGCTTTTCTTTTTTCCATCACACACAAACCATCCGTCCGGAGCTTCTTCTCCCACGAAAGCAAGTATGGTCCCTATCGGCACGTTACCTCCGGTCGTGGACGCACCGACAAGTTCTCCTGATGGATTTACCACTTCCGTTTCGCCCACGATCAGGCTTCCGGTCAACTTGATATCCCCTTGTACTTCAAGTGGTTTTTCCGGATTCTCGATCCCTATCCCAACATTGTTAGGTGTATGCAGTCCATTGCCCGAAATTTGCCACAACTGAGTGGAAGGACCTGTCCATTCCCCTGCATTATTGATCACCTCCTGACCTCCAATCGTCAAGGACTTCGCGTCCATAACACCTGATGCTTTTATTCGGCCGTTGACATCCAACTCTACTTCAGGTGTATCGGTCCCAATCCCTACATTGGCCAATGTATGTACTCCGTTGCCGGTACCACTCCACAATCCTTCACCAAGCCATTGACCTTCGGCATTGATCACAGGGCGTCCACCGACAGACAAGCCCTCTGAGATTGACACCTTGCCCAGAACATCCAGTTGTACCTCTGGTGTGGGAACACCAATGCCTACCCATCCCTCCACGATAAGGCCATCCCTGGGAGGTTGATGCTCAGGAGCATAGGTAGTTCCAATGGAAATGCCTCCAACAGACTGCTTGTCGAAATCCTTCCCCACGGATATTCTATCCTCCTCCTGGTTGATCATGGTGTCGATCAACTTTGCAAAATGCTCCTCCGTTGGCTTTTTACCTGCACTGAAAAGATGCTTTAATTCTATGCGATCGGCCATTTTACAAACTGTTTATATTTTCATTCCTCACCACCATATCCAGTTCTACTACCATATCGTTGATCCCATCCGTTCCTAAGCATTCTTCTTCGGAGGACCTAATCACTATAATATTGTGATTCTGTGCCGAGATCAATACACTTCGGGAATTAGCGGGTTCTGCTATTTCGATGTCTGATTTTACCGTAAATTCTTCCTCTTTAGTTAAGATCCCTGGGCCCAATGTGACCATCATATCCCCTATACCTTCATTCTCATGATAGAATTTGAATCCAGTAATGAAATCTACGTACGGTTGTTTTTCAATGAATTCGAGGATGGCGGATTTGTAGATCTTCCCTCCGAATACGATGTCCTTTCCATCGTCAAACGTCCAGGGGGTTAGAAATCTTCGGATGTCCTCATTCAGTTTTTGTGTATAATATCCTTCGTCCTTTCCTTCTCTGAATGCTACCCTGAATTCGACCCTTACCTCTTGGTAATTGGGGTTGATCACATCCAATTCCACAGAAGGAGAAATGAACTGCTCTATGTATTCCTTGATCTCGGAAATGGTTTGTAATGAAACTTTCGGAGCGAAGAAATCTACAGCTTTCCTTTTCTTGACATTGGGAACGACAACGAGAGTAACGTGTCCAGGTGCAAATTCAGAATTACTGTCCGTATGATTGAGACATTTAACCTTATAGATGGAGGGGAACCTTTCGAGAACCAATCGCTCATAATCCCATGCATTAATAGCCCTCCCTTTATGGCGTAACCTCTCACTTACCCTTGTGTAATAATCCTTCGATACCTCCGCTACTTTGCCTCCAAATGAGGCGTAAGGTTGGGATATGCTTTTAATTGCCGGTTGACTAATAGCCAGTTTGGTGATCCTGTTAGGTTCAAGTGCCGAATACAAATGATCCGGTGCGTTGTCCTGATCTAAAAAACGGGCCATAGTAGCCTGAGAATGAATATCAACAATTCGGCTTATCCCCTGTACCTGATCAGCCTCACCTCTGATCCAGTATAAGTCATCGGGCATGAGGGTGTCATTTTTGGTAGCATCATTCGGAACCTGGAATTCAATGATCCCAGAGATCTGCAGAGATAACGTCGAATCCGACAAAACACGTGATCGTAAGGGGATCCATTTGTTTTTACTCAGATAACTCCATTCCAGACTTGTATCCAATGGCTCCGCTGAACCATCCACTGTTTGAAAGAGTACTGTGAAATTTTGAGGAGGTTCCAGGTCTTTAATTCCCATAAAAAAATACCCTTCTCGATCGAATTGGGGTAGAATACTAGTTAAGCCATTATCTGTCAAACGCCTTATACCAAAAGGCTCGATATGGTAGAATCCGATTTCTCTGGAATATTTCTGGAATGAAACGGAGGTTGAAGATTCATAATTGATGGAAACAGATTTTAAAGTAGGTGTGTAGGGTACGTTGGGTAGATTTTGATCTTTTTTTTGCATGATCCGTTGTGCGTAGATCATAGGATACTCAGCATGCCCAAATGCCTTTAAATTGGAATTGGTTTCAATTAGTTGAAGGCGGACAAAGCCTCCCAGCGTATTAGTATCATATTTTGTGAGATTGGGATCATTAAACGAAACGGGAACTGGGGGATCAAAAAGATTCTGGGATCCGTCTAAAAGTCGCTTCCTGGTGATCCCTTCCACCCCATGGATTTCAATCTGCTTGCTTTTCTCATGGCCTTTTTTTGAAGATTCCTTCTTCTTCTTAGAGTTTTCATCAGACCGGAAGATCGAAATGGCATCGGCATCAGTTTTCTTATCCCATTTCTTCTTCGACAATACACTTACAATGGCCTTAAAATCATCTTTACTAAGAGATCCGGTATACTCCGAGTAGTGTGTACCTACATCTTCCGGTAGGTCCATCCATTCCAATTCAATATCCAGTTTGTCCAATGGTTTGCGAAAGACCTCATTTGAACCTACATAGAACGATGATCCGACAATTGGATTGGAACCAAAAGGTTGTACTGGTTTCCCAGGATCCATAACCGTCTGATCATTTTGCAGGATTAAGTTGCGAACCTTCGAAACCTTGATTGAGATATTAATTTTGTCCCATATAGCAGTGGCAAACTCCGACAATAGTTTATTCGGTTCCTTCTTCACAAGAAATTTCACTACGGGAGCGCTGGTATGGTACAACTCTGAAAACTGATCCTCCAGATAAGGAATTACAGCTGGCTGACTTTCGGAAATGGAAACGTCAAATTGCAGCAAAGAATCGGTTATCTTAATGTTTTCCAGCTCGTAGGGTCCAATCCACCCCTCCTCTCCAGAAAAACTGGCTTCCAGTTTGCCTTGTACATCCTCAATGTTTAAAGAGATCTTATTTCTCAATTGAAATGAAAACGTAATAATTCGTTCCCCTTCACCCAAAAGAAGAATTGGGCTGCTTATGGCCAATCCAACTGTCCCTTCCTGCATCGACCGTGTCGATTGATCTTTTACAATCTGAGATTCACCAAATGGATTCCATCCTTTGGCAGGGTCATCCAATTCCTGATCCAATCCATCTATTGTATTGCTTTTGAATGAAGCAAAAAGCTGATTTGCTTTGGTCTCTACTTCTTTTTTCCCGGGAGTAGTTTTTCCTTTTTTTTCTTTGTTCTGCTCCTTTTCGCTCTCGGATAATATCTCTTCAACAAAAACGCTTTTCAGCTGTGAAATCTGGGCCTTATTTACTACCAGGTCCTTCTCGGTTTCATACTGTAACTCCTTACCTAAACTATCCTTTCCGCTTACTTTCAACAAAGTACCTTTAGGAATAAGATGACGATCGAAATTTTTTGCCAGCTGAAAGATGACCGGTACGTGATCAGATATGGCCGCTTTCTGATTTAATCGTAAGACACGCTGATAATAATATGTCAAATGCTCATATGTGAGACCATTCAAATCATCCCTGGCATATTGCAAGCATTGTAAAAACGATTTAAACAATGCAAAATGAGGATCGGTCTGATCGGTGGAGCTGAAAAAGCCTTCCCAGGTCCCTTGAATTTGATGATCAAGATCGTAAAATGGAATAATGGAAGCTAACTCGCGTGTGAACCTGATAATGTCCGAATTAGATCTTTCATCAATCTTGATATATTCAGGATCCAGTGAAGGGATATTTCTGCTAGTTTGACTGGTTCCATCACGAACTACATTCGATATGTTGTTCCAATCAAGCATTGGTTCCTTCTTTCACATAATATGGATACACCAGGTTATTCCTTGCATTTGTCTCCTTGATCGTGTATTCAATGTGGATCAATATCTGCCCTTCGTGGGATCTATTCTCAAGCTCAATGGATTCCGGAGTTATCCTGGGTTCATATAGCAATATGGACGTTTCGATTAGTTCCTTCATGTGGGTTTGAAGGGTCAGGGTAAGGGGCTCATAGAGAAGAGGCGTCAAATCACATCCATATTTGGGATGCATCACACGCTCACCTGGAACTGTCGAAAGTAGAATTTCCAAACTCTGATTAATATCTTCTTGCATTTCAGAAAGGACAAGCGTATTTCGCGATCTTGAAAATGAAGGTGGAAAAGACCAACCCCGTCCTATAAAAGTCTGTTCTTCCATAATCAACCTATTTGAACCGTTGGACACCCTAAAGCAATCGATCCTCCATGGGCCGTGGAATCCCCCATTCTTGCGGCTGGCATTCCTCCTATCAAAACGGTTGAAGACCCCATGGCAATGGAATCCGGCGGACCTACGCAAGTCACCATATCCCCAACCCGAGCAGCGGGTACTCCTCCGATCAATACCGTGGGTTCACCCGGGGGCATTACGGGTCCTCCTACATGAGGTACAGGCCCCGTACTCATTGGACAGGTATGCATGTCTCCTACTCGTGCTGCGTTCGGCATATCATTTTAATTTATTTGAACCATTGAACCTTTGAGAATAGCCGTTGCTCCGGTAGATACTTCCGCTCCGGCACTACCTTCTGCTTTAAATTCTGCGGAGGCGGCTTGCTCAATATTGGTCCCTTCCAATTTTATATCACCACTGGCTTTAAGAATGAGGTCAGCCGAACTTTCGAAAAGAATTCCATCAGCACTTAATTCAATTTTGCTGCCTCCCATATCTTCGAATATGATCTTTTCTTCATCATCCGATATCGTAACCTTATTTCCACCTGGGGTTTCGATGTTTATAACCTTTTTGTCATCGTCAAACATGAGTTTCATTGCACTCCTTGTTACAATTCCCTTCTCGTTATTTTCATCATCCGGAGTAAGGGGTGGGGCATTGACACTACTATGAAGTGTCCCCAAAACCACAGGATTTCGTGGATCATCATTCAGAAAACCCAATACAACTTCGTCTCCTATTTCTGGCATGAAAAATACTCCCCGATCCGGGCCGGCATCAGGACTGGCAAATCTTGCCCATAGACCATCTTCCTCAGCACTGGCCATCGGAACTTTTACTAAAATTCTGTTCTCACCGTCGGGATCTTCTCCTATTTGCGTGACTGTACCTAATTGAAGACCTGAAACCGCCGGAATGACCCCAGAAGCCGGAGCATCGATCACTTCCGGTTCCGATTTAAACCATGATGGAGACAATCCAAATTGAACATCTGTTAGCCAGTTTCCATTCTGAATGATGTGCTTTACTCCACTTACATAGGCCGTGCCATTGAATCTTGTCCCCAAACCCTCAAGACCAATGGTTTCACCAGGTTTGATCTTTGAGTATCCCTGGAATTTAACTCGTCCCCTATGTCCGGCTAAGCTGCTTTTGAGGTAACAGGCGTCTGCCCAGGCCTGCAGTTCCTGATCATTGATTATTCCGGAATGCTGCAATTCAAAATTCTTTAGGTCAACGACAGCTGCTAAATCACTTCCTTTCATATTGCCGGGAGGCGTGATCCCAGGATCAGCTCCATCAGAACTGGCTAAATCCTGCGACGAAGGATCCCAGGAAGAGGCCTTGATAGCAGCATATTGTGTCCTGGCATCAATCTCCCCTTCAAACTCTACGACAGTAGCGCCATAGGCTATACTAAAGGCCGGTTTCGGGCTTGGATCGGGCTTTTTCACTATCAGTTTACCATCATCGGGAATTACCACCAAGCCATTACATTCGGCCCTTGTAACTACGAAATCCCAATCCGTAGCATAGTACTGTACCATTTCGTTATGCTTGACTTTGGTTGATTCAACTTCCGTTGAGAGACCGTATGTACCTGCTATATCTTCAATAACCTCACTGTCCTTCACCTCATAGAATATTCCATTCTTTCGACCAACAGTCATCTTGACAGCCTCATCCCGACATTCAATTGCCAGTTCAGGAGGTTTACCACTCCTAACATTGATACCGTGCTTGACGATTATCCCTTTGAAGATCAATTCGTCTTTTGACTGATATCCTGCACTTATCTCAATTTTGGCTCCAGGTTTAAAATCAGGACCACTACTTATCTCAAAGTCCTCTTTGCTGGCATCTCCATCTTTCAGGATCAATCTTGCAGAAGGAACTCTATTGATTTCCTTGCAGGTAGATATACTCACCACTACATAGGTGTCCTTTAGTTTATTGCCATCCAGTTTCACTTCGAAGGAAGTCAGGTCTGTCGTTTGTTTATTCGGTATAGTTCTTTCTTTAGCCATCAGGCGACAGATTTATCTACCGGTGGAAAAAAGAGTTTTTGACCAGCTTTAAGTTTTCTGAAGTTCCTAATCCTATTTACTCGTGCAACTTCAAGGTAATACGAGGAATCACCATAGATCCTGTAGGTCATCAAAGGAAGTGTGTCACCGGATTCCACGGTCCTCACATGAGTAAGATCAGGTGAAGATTTTCCTTCTTTTGTAACCCTCAACTTATCATCTATGGACCTTATGAAGGTTGCATTGGCTTTGGCCCTAATAGGGCTTCCTTCAGGAGTGAAAAGCGTGTAAGTGATAGTGAGGCTCTTCAATCTCACTTTCATTAAAAAGGCGCCCCATTCTATTTGCAGAAAATGAGGTTGATGAGTTTTTCCCTTAATGTAAAGGGCAACCTTTTTAAAGTCCTCGATTTGTTTGATCACAGGTTTTGGAAACAGGTCTACAACACCTGTTGCATCGAATATCAAGTCCAGCTTGAATTCTCCGGATTCAATGGATTTGAATTTTTGTTCCTTCTCGGCTGAACCTGAGGATTTGGTTTCATCAAACTTTATATCAACATTTTCGACGATTTGTTGTGGATTGAAAAGCACTTCATAGGTCTTACCTTTTGTATTGTATTCGCCATCCTCGTAAGCAATTATTTTCAGTTTCTCCAGGCTCATCTTTCCTTTTCTTCTTTAAGGATCTGCATAACCCTATCTACACATTCGGCAATAATATTCTCGGTATTATCGCTATCACCTTTCGACTTCTTGGAAGAGGAAGTATCACCTTCCACAATGGTGGCCTTTACTCTTACTTGTTTGATGAACATTGGCATATCAGAAGACTTTGAAATATTGATAATTGAACTTGATGGTTTCCACCACTATGGCATTGTCCATTGCATTGAAGTCCGAAACGGACCAACTGGTAGGATAAGCCTTAACTATGTACCACATTTTTATGAAGGAATGTTGTTCGTTCAATAATTGTATTGTGATGTTTGTGGGCAGAAAAATGAAGTTTTCGATGGCCTTCCTGCACCAAATTATCAACGCCGAATTTTCCAAGAGTCCTCGTTTCAATGTCAATTCCTGGAACTTGGTTCGCGTAGGGAGCTTATGCACAAACCTGTTTTCCCCCCCTTCGATCACGTCTTCCGATTCCAGGTTGACAGAGAGTCCGGAGACATCCCTGAACAAGACATCATCACTGGGGAAAGGAAGTCCAAATGACACGGAAAAATGGAATCCTGGTGGAGGATAATGTTGTTTCACGAGTCAGGTTATTCCATTTTTATTCCTTCATGAGCCAGTTCTACCGTTTCCACGGCAACACTGTTGTCATCGGCTTTTAATCCTGGACCTTCTACTTTCAGAGGCCAGGCCTGATTGACTTTCCAGGTTCTCACGGGTTCATGGGACTCATTCAACAAGGATATGGTGAGATCCCTACGATCGGGCTCATTCATTTTAGTGGTATTAAGCCAATCATAGAATTCATTGTCCCCTTCCATGATGCCTCGTTTTAAAGTGATGTTGCTGAACTTCTTAAGTCCTGGCATTTTTATCTTGGTAAATTCGTTATCTGCACCGTGGCGGTATTCGATGGGATCCGTTTCGATCGTTAGACCTGATACTTCAGAAAATCCTACATTCGTGCCACCCCAACCGACGGTATAATGGAATACTGGTAATGGATATTTTTCCATGACTTATGTGTTTAAGATTTTGATATCGATTAATTAAGATTCCTGGATCTTGTGTGAGAACCTCAGGATAATGAATTCAGCAGGACGAACTGCGGCCATACCGATCTCAATGATCATCCGACCTTCCAAAATGTCCTGTGAAGTCATGGTTGTACCTAGTCCAACATTCACATAAAATGCTTCTTCAGGGACAGATCCCGCCAGAGCTCCGGCTTTCCAAAGGCCAATGAGATAATTCTCAATCATAGCCTTAACCTTGACCCATGTATTGGCATCATTGGGTTCAAATACCACCCAGGCAGACGATTTCTTGACTGATTCTTCTACCATGTTGAAGAATCGTCTCACTGGTACATATCGCCATTCATTACTATTTCCATCAAGCGTCCTTGAACCCCAGACCAGAATTCCCTTTCCAAGAAATACGCGAATGGCATTAATAGACTTACCTCCAGTTACGTCCACATTTAGACTTTCCTGACCGTCATTAGTTATCTTGATGGTTGGATTCCTTACACCCGTTACACCAATATTTGCAGGCGCTTTCCACACGCCCCTGTCATTGTCTACCCTGGAATAGATTCCCGCAATAGCGCTGCTTGGTGGCAGTGTGACGGAAAATAAAGCAATCTCCTTTTTAATGAGATTATAAAGCTGATTGTTCTGATCATGAACATCATCCAGATCAATATCTTCCGAATCTACTTTGGTCCGGGCCGCTTCAGCCGCTTTTTTGAGTTTATCTTTTCCTGCCTTGGATGTTGATGATATTCCACTTGCTTTAGCGAGCGCTTTCTTAAAATCATCATCAGTTTCGAATATGGTATCCCAAAAATCCGGCTTATCGGTATCAATTTTGGTCTTTTCTGCAGTAGTAAGAACGGTGTCTCCCTGACTTGCGGAAAGAGAATAGTTCACAGCAGATGGTATCAGGGATGTGGTTACGGAAATATCCTCCGCTTTGTAATGATAACTGAGGGTAGTTTCCAGGTATGGATAGTAAGCTGCCCCGTATAATAGATTATTGGCAACTCTATTTCTTAAGGCATCCACTGGAGTCTCCGTGTCATCATCTGCTAACTTCTCCTTGACATCCAGAATGACAAATCTATCACCAAGGTCTTTGCACTGATCCAATGCAACCTGGTAGAGCTGATAATAGGAATCCTTATCCAATGATGTCGCATCCGGAAATAGGATCAAAGTAGGTTCGTCCTCATCCCTGACCTGACTGAGTCCTGACTCCAGACTTTCATAAGATGGCGATGAAACTAAATGCTCATTGGTAGTGGGATCAAGAACGGGACTACCATCCTCATCATATTGGTAATATCCACCCACGGAAACTATATAGCAGTCTCCTCCTCCATTGGCAAAGAACATTTGCATCGCATAATGCATGGCAAACTTAGGGCTGTCGTCTGTCTTAGACACTACGGCGACACCGTTGTCATTAACTGTAACAGAAATATCCGTTTCGGGATATGGACCCCCAAAGAACGTTTCGTAATCAAGCATAGATGAGATCCGCACAGGACCGGTGATTGGTTTGCCATTCTTTTCGGCTATTTCCGTATATCCGATAAATGCCGGAATGGCAGTTTCAACCTGGGCAACTGATGCAGGAAGTTTGCTGATCTCCTCTACGTAAACCCCAGGTGTTTTGTAAGTAGATGCCATAATTATTAGGTTTTATTGTCGATTTTCTTTTGTTTTCTCTTGGTCCTTCTTATTGACTTGGTTTCTATCTCATCCAAACTGGATTCCCCCGGATTTCTTGATCTCAGACGTACCCTTCTGATACTTTCTACCTCTTCCATTTCAACACTTGATTCAATGCTGAGGATCTTCATTTTATAGATGACAGAGGGCGCATACTTTGCCCCCAATGCTCCCCACAACTGGTTGATCTGTTCGAAGTTCGGGGTGTATAACTCAAATATTAATTTGCCCGGAGGTTGTATTACTTCACTTCCATCGGGAATAAATACATTGTGATCCTGGAAGAAAGTGACAACATGAGATAGGAATTTTAGATCTTCTTCGTAATCGTTGAAATAAGTGACAAAAAGTAGATAAAGGTTTAGATTCAGATCCGCATTTCTCCGGGAAAACGTATCACCATCTTTGATCATTTTATACGGTTCCCGATTTGCAACTTTTTCCTGCTCCACATTGATCAAAGAACATAGAACCGTATTTTGGGGAAGATGGTCGACCGTTCCGTCCTGTTTGACCAAGTTGGTCAACTTGACCCGTTTTTCACCATTTAACTCACCAAGTTTGGCTTTGACGTACTTGTCAAGTTGTGTACATGTGAAGGTGAGTGCTTTATGGATCAAATTCCCGAATATTAGTTCCATGTAATTTTGGAACTAATACCATCTTAGTCAATCCCCATTTTTGGCTATTTGACGTGGTGGAAGTACTCAATTACAACCAAAAGTACCTGCTTGCTTCCTTCACAAGTTCAGCTGTATTCTTTACCATAAACTTACTTATCAGGTTCTTACGGTGATTGATGGCGGTGTGGGGACTGATATGTAGTTTGTCAGCGATCTCTTTGGCAGAGTATCCATCTGCAATTAGGTATAACACTTCCTTTTCACGTGAAGATATCCTGCATCTATCCATGGTGGCAATATTCGTGTTGTCAGAAATATATGAATTAGGCTGCCTATCTTCTTCTTCTAATTCCTCAAGAGAAAGTCCTTTTAGCCATTTCTGAATAAATTCTTCTCTCCTCCTCCTTAAATCCACATCTTTGAGGACGCCCAGTAAAACTTTGCTAGGTGAGAAATAAACAAAATCAAACTCTATCCATATCCATTTTCCCGAACCATGCAGGAATCGAAATTCAACTGATTTTGTACTCAACAATTGATGATTGCATTTGAAAGTCTGTTGTTGAAATGAAAGAAAGAATTCTTTTAGAGAATCGATGTCCTCTTCCGAAATCAATGAGGTATAGTATCCAATGTCTTTTTTTATAAGCGTGGTCCTGGAATAGCCAAGTACCATGTCAACAGCACCTAGCAAATGAAGGCATTTGCCAGATTTAGTGTCAAAGGCAAGAAAGACGAACGAAGGATCCGGATCCAAAAGTTGATAGGAGTCTGGTTCCTTACTGTAGGCATACTCCAGTAGGAGGTGATCTGAGCTTTCCATGGTGGTTCTGGTATCGTAAGGTTAATGAGCGTTTACATATTCGTATTTTTTAAATCTGACGGTTTATCACCTAAATGTATGAATTAATCCATTACATGTAAATACCCAAAAAATGGGATTTTTACTGCTTTTAAAGTACAATGGAAAGAAAAAATTGTAATTAGAAAGGACAGTCTCCGTGAACCACTCCTCACGGAATATTATTTTACTCCACGAACAACTCCTCGCAGTATTTCTCAACTTCAGTACACCTGTCCGTTTCAGTTTCCATGCAGACAAGGTACTCGCCGGGATCAAATTGGAAGAAAAGAAGATTGTCACCGACTCCCGGAGTCTCCGTTTCGAAGTAGACCAGCGTATCACTTTGATAGATTGCCCAGGTGTATTCGATCTCATCTTTCTCAGGAAAATCAGCAAAAAACTCGTAGGCCCTGGTATCCACGGGCACCTGATACTCAAAAAACAATTCCGGGCAACGTTCTTCAACCAGAAGTTCTTCACAGTATGTCAACTTTTCGAGGCAGCTGGCCACCTCAGCTTCTATACAGATTATATACAGTCCTGGTTCGAAATCCTCAATCAACTTGTTATCCCCTTCTCCCGGGATTTCAGTTTCTGAAAATATGAGCTCTTCATTTCTATAGATCTTCCAGGTATATGTGATCTCTTCTTTCAGTTCGAAGTCGGCTTCGAAAACAAACAATGGCAAATCTCCCTCCTGTCGGATGGAGAAGGACAGATCAGGGCAGACTTCATCAACTTCAAGATCCTCACAGTACTCAACACCTAATGGACAACCAGGAGTTTCTGCTTTCATGCATATTTCATAAACACCTGGGAGGAATGTTTCCGTAAACATATTATCACCCCCTACTCCATTACCATCGGTTTCAATGTACTCCCCATCAATAAACCAGTCGTAGGATGAAACCTGATTTACTACTTCAGGATCAGCCTTGAAGGTAAATCTTCCAGGTTTTTCACCTTCCAAAATATCAAAGTCCAGATCAGGGCATCTGTCACAAACATCGAACAGCTGATAGAATCCATAATGACTCTCAATGGTCCTGGTGCTGTCGGAAAATACATTTACGTCAACAGGAAATTCAAAATTAGGTTGATAAAATTCTCCTTGAGAAGACTTGAAATTGAATAGTTCTTCAGCATTGTTCACTAACTGTGTACTACTGTCGCTCCCAATCATGTTGACGGGATACACAAAATCATAACATTGAAGATAGGTTTCAAAAAAATCCTCCTTCATGGTAGGGATGTCACAGGCAATCAAAAGTTCAAGGAAGTCAAGATCATTTTCAACACTACTAAGGGTTTCACCTTTTAAAACAAGAAAAGGAAATGCAATTTGATCAATATGAAAACCAGAGGACTGTGTAATTGAGGCTTCAAGTAATCCATCGATGTCCTCAATTTTGATGGGTATGTCGTTGTTGTATCCTAGATCAATTGGATAAATGAAATCAAAGCAAAGATCATGCTCACCGGCAGATTGATCTTTAATGTAGTTTAAGAGAGAAACAATTGAAAGACTTTTGGATGTCTCTACCTCAATCTGATCTTCCGGTAAATCGAGATCAGCTTCATCAACACAGGCGGTCAACAAAACTATTCCAATCAAAACAATGACCAGACCGGTTATTCTCATCTGTAATTCTTCCTCATTTTTCTAATATAATCAACATCCATAATTAAAGAAGGAGGTCATCCACCCCAGTTCAGCGGACAACCTCCGATTTTCAGCGGAAATCTACGATCTATTCAACCGAAAATACTTCACAAACCTGCTTATCAATACAACCTCCGTCCTGTTTCAGACATACTTCATATTGAACACCAGATTCAAACTGCCAATAAAACTCATGATCGTCTGTGCTACCAGCCTCTCTTACTTCTCCACCTTGATAATCATCATTTATATAGACAGCCCATATATAAGTTACATCATCCTTTCCAGTAAAATCTGCTGTGAAAGTATATGCAGGAGCATTTTCGTCCTTAACAGCTGTGAATGATATGTCAACACATGTCGTTCCCTGTTCTTCAATAACCAGTTGCTCACAAAATTCTACAGACTCACATCCATCGATATCGGTCACTATACAGATATCATACGTGCCTGGTTCGAAATCCCATAACAACTGATGGTCATTCTCATACCCGTCAAAATTCTCCTTATCAACAATCTCGTCATTAATGTACCATTTATAAGGTATATCAGACTTTCCTTCAAAATCTGCAGTAAATAAATAGAGATTGTCTCCTTTATCCTGAGTCGCAAAATAAACCTCTGTAGGGCACACCTGGTCAATTACTATCTCGTGGCAGTAATACACTGGTTCACAAGCATCATAATAAGTTTCTATACATACATTGTACGTTCCAGGTCCGAAATCCCATAGAAGCTTGTGATCATTTTCGTAACCATCGAAATTTTCCTTATCGACTATTTCATCATTGATATACCATTTGTAGGGTATTTCCTCCATGCCAACAAAATCAGAAGAGAAAAGGAACAAATTATCACCTTCTTCCACAACGTTGAAGAAAACTTCGGATGGACATTGAACTCCTTCTATGGAAATGGTCTCACAGTATTCCACTGATTCGCAACCATCAACGAATGACTTAATACAAACATGGTACTCACCAGGCTCAAAATCCCAGAAAAGTTTATGATCTGTCTCATTACCGTCAAAATTTTCCATGTCAACGATTTCATCGTTTACATACCATTTATAAGGCACAGTCTCTAAACCTTCAAACCTCGCGAAGAAAAGGTATCCATTATCACCTTCTTTTTCCTTCTCAAAAAACAACTCTGTTGGACATGTAGGATGGTCAATTACTATTTCCATGCAATATTCTACTTCAGCACACTCGTCTGTCGGAACAACCATACAAACGTGATATTGTCCCGGATCAAATTGCCAGAACAGTTTATGGTCAGTCTCCGTACCTTCAAAGTTTTCTTTGTCTACCAGGTCATCATTGATGTACCACATATATGATACTTCTTCCTTCCCTTCAAAATCAGCTGTAAACAAGTAAGTATTCTTTCCTTCTTCAGTTTTTGTAAAGCTCAAGTCAGGGCAATTATCAGGGATCACTCGAATCTCTTTGCAGAAAACTATCTCACCACAACCATCTATATCTGCGACAATACACACATGGTATTCCCCAGTTTCAAAATCCCATATTAGTTTGTGATCTGTATCAACATCATCAAAGTTTTCTTTATCTACCTCTTCCTCGTTGATAAACCATTTGTATGAAACTTCTTCCAATCCTTCGAAATTGGAAGTGAAGATGAATAGATTTTCTGATTCCTGTGCGACCTCAAATGACAACTCGGGACATCTTTCTGCTCCAGCTAGTATTGTTTTGCAATAAGCTTCTTCTCCGCATTCATCATTGGAAGAAACAATACAAACCTCATGTTCACCTTCGGTAAATTCATATTCGAATCGATGAGTTCTCTCAGCGTCCAGAGCTTCAGTCTTGATCGAATCACCATCCACGTACCATGTGTACAGAACTTCATTCATTCCTTCAAATTCAGCCTCAAAGACATATACAAGATCCGTGATCCTTGCATATTCATAATGTAGGCCGATACATCTTTCAAATTCCTCCTCACCTAGTATTGTAACTTCCTGACAGAATTCAATGATTTCATCGCATTCTTCGGATTCTGCCGTAATACAAATGTTGTAAGTTCCAGGCTCCAGACGAAAGTCAAAAATATTATCTCGTTCCTCATTCAGTTCTTCAGTTTCAATGATCTTGTCATTAACTTTCCAGCTGTAAATAAGTTCCTCAATCCCTTCAGCAGTTATGGAGTATGAGAAATCCGCACTATCAATGTCAATGGTAAAAAGTACATCAGGACACAACGAAGTGGGATCTTCTTCCTGGCAGGACCAAAAAATTACGGGTACAGCCAGGATTAGGTAAAATAACTTCAGTTTTTTCATGGATATTTAGGTTTAATCATAAATAAGGCATTTAAGCGTTGAAATCAAATCTTTGATATTCGATTACTTGAGTAATACGCTGAGTGCAAAAGGTTACCCTACCCCTTAGTTTATTATTTAATAGAAGTTTTTTAAATAGTGTAAATCAAAAGGAATAGTTTTAAGAATCAATGTCCTCCGATAAGCCACTTTGCCAGCAATCCCAATTCGACACCTTCTATAGAAACAATGTTCGAGGTCTGAGGAATTATATTCTCTATCGTTTTGGTGACGAAGAGGCAGCGGATGATGTGGTACAGGAATCTTTCGTAAAACTTTGGAAAAACTGTGCGAAAGTCACACTTGAAGGAGCTAAAAGTTATTTGTACAAAATTGCGATCAACTTAAGTACAAGTTTGAAAAGGCATGAGGCCGTTAAGTTAAAATACCAGGAGCGTGCTGTCATAATGGACAAGGACAATGAATCTCCTGAGTATTTAATACTGGAAAAAGAATTTATGGATAAACTCACGAAAGTCATTGGTAGTCTTCCTGATCGACAGCGAGAAGTCTATTTGATGAACAGAATCGAGAAAATGTCATATAAAGAAATTGCCGAGGCTACAAATGTCTCGGTTAAAGCGATTGAAAAACTGATGCATAAGGCACTTTTGAAACTACGAAAAGAAATCGGTAATATTTAGTGGTAGGGTGATTCACATAGTCCGCGTTATATGATTGAATTGATTGTAAATGGATTTTAACAAAGACGATACTTTTTTAGCGAGGTGGCTCAACAATGAACTGTCCGAACAGGAGCGAAAGGAATTTGAAGCTTCCCCTGATTACGATATCTATTTAAAAATTATCGGAGGAACAGAAAACATACTTTCTCCGGATTTCGATTCCGAATTAATGTTAAGAAAGATCCATGATTCACAATCCACCAAACAGCATTATTGGTATTATGGCATAGCAGCTACAATTGCCCTTTTGTTAGCTACAGTTTTCCTCTTCATTTCACAGGATTCTACCAGGGTATTTGAAAGCGGATATGGTCAAATCACTAAAGTTGACCTTCCGGATGGCTCGATTGTGACTCTAAATTCCCGATCTTCTTTGTCCTACAATGAAGATAAATGGGAATCAGATCGGTTGGTGAAGTTTGAAGGTGAAGGATTCTTTGAAGTGGAATCAGGTTCCAAATTTATCGTGGAAACAAGCAATGGTAAGGTCTCGGTTTTAGGTACGCAATTCAATGTCTACTCGGTAGGAACATTCTTTGAGTCCACATGTTACGAAGGGAAAGTCAGTGTTGTACTGCAAGACTTGAATACAATATTGGAGAAAGGTCAATCGATTAGAAAAATTGATAATAATCCTCCTGAAAGTATCGAGGTTGCATCAACCATTCCGGCTTGGTTAAGTGGAACTTCTTCTTTCAAAAGTACCCCTATCAAATACGTGCTGATAACACTTGAAAATCAATATGGTGTTGAGTTTGCTGGAGCACCAATTGACAATGGGCTTGTATTCTCAGGATCATTTCCCAATGACGATCTTGATGTCGCCCTTAAAATTGTATTAGGTTCTTTCAGGATTGATTACCAAATTGAAGACGATAAAACAATCATCGTCCAGTAATAAGCATGTTAAAATGTTGGTTCGGTTTTCTGCTTATAAGCGGATATATCTGTACTACTGCACAATCCACTCAGGATCCGCAATCCGAAAGGTCGCTGGTTGAAATTCTCAATTCTCTCGAGAAGAATTATCCTATAAAATTCTCTTATGCAGATCAGACAGTAGAAGGAGTATACCTGCCAACTGACTTTTCAAGTGGTTCACTGATAACAGAAATTGTTCATGACCTGCAATATTTAAGTGGATTGATGTTTGAGTTCATTAATGGCGAGAATATCATAGTCAGAGAGTACAAAGAAGATGATATTATAACTATATGTGGGAGGATACTTGATGAGTTTGATAATCCTCTTGTTGGGGTGGCAATTATCACAAATGAAGCCACAATTGGAGATATCTCAGATAAAAGGGGCGAATTTGAAATTGATTCAATAACCTATGGCGAAAAACTACTAATACAGCATCTGGGATATGATGTTTTAATCGCACCGGCATCCAATTTTTCGAGATTGCCTTGTCAAAGTATCAACTTAATGGAGTCTGTAAAGGTCCTCAACGAATTGATTGTCAGGGATTACTTAACTGAAGGGATAACTAAAGACAGGAAGGATATTGTAATCAGTATTCCTGATCTAAATATATTACCTGGTTTGATTGAACCAGACATCTTAAAAAGCATTCAGCAAAGCCCTGGGGTGAACAGCCCATATGAAACAGCTTCCGGTTTACATATCAGGGGTGGCACACCAGATCAAAACCTAGTTCTATGGAATGGGATCAAAACTTACAACCAGGGGCATTTTTTTGGAATGCTATCGTCATTCAATCCTTACATCACGAAATCAGTTTGCTTTATTAAGAATGGTACCAGTGCCAAATACGGCGAACGAGTATCAGGCACTATCGATATCAGGTCAGACGAAGATGTACCAGAAAGAATTGAGGGGGGTGCCGGGATAAACATGATCTATGGGGATGTTTATCTCCACACACCGATCATTGCTGATCATCTTTCATTCAACATTTCAGGAAGACGATCCTACACTGATATCATGGAGACATTTACTTATCAGCAGATGTCTGACAGAGTTTTTCAAAACACGAAAATAAATGATGAAATAAGTTCCGATAATCAACAAACCAAAAACAGTTTTTTCTTCAATGATTTCACCACAGGGATCATTTTTACTCCTACTATGAATAACAAAATACAGATTAATACTATCTATAATAAGAATGATCTTGATTTTGAGTCTTTCGACAATTTGAATTCCAATTCCTTCAATGACCGACTGAAAACAGAAAGTGAAGGGTACTCATTGAAATGGAAAAACCAATCGATAGAGAAAATGACCATTGAATTGGACGGTTACTTCTCAAGGTACCTCCTAAAATACGAGTTTATCAATACAATATCTGATACCACGGAGTCATCGACGAAAAAAAATCTGATTCAGGATTTGGGGATCAACTTCAATACGGCGTACAAATTCAACAGTGATCACACACTTTTCACCGGATATCAATATTCAAACAGTAATATTAAATATGCCTTTGAAACGTTTGCTCCTTCGTATCGCATTGTGCTTGACGATGATGATTCGAGAGTAGCAACACATTCGGCGTATATCGAGTATATTTTCTCAAAAGGTGATCGAATGAAAATATCTTCCGGTATCAGATCAAACCACTACCGTGAGTTAAAGAAGATATTTTTTGAACCGAGGATCTCAGCAACTCAGAAAATTTCCAGTTCTATTTGGTTGAATCTAAGCGCTGAATACAAAACACAGGTTGCCAGTCAGATCAAAGAATCCGTGATCAGTGATCTATCGCTTGAAAATCAGGTTTGGACCCTTTCATCAAGGGAAAGGTTCCCTGTTATCAAGGGATACCAATTCACATTTGGAGGTGATTTTCTCAAGAATAGTTGGATGATCGGTATTGAGGGATATTTAAAGAATATATCCGGAGTGACTTCACTTACTTTCGGGTTTCTCAATCCTATCGATAACGAATTCAGAAAAGGTGAAAGTGATATTGTTGGAACGGACTTATTTATCAAAAAACAATTCACAAACTACAGAACGTGGTTCGGATACTCATACATCAGGACCAACAACACATTCCAAGGTCTAAATAATAATAGATCCTTTCCAGGGAACTGGAACATTGAACACACCTTAAAGTGGTCACATTTCTACACTCTTGGCAAATTTGAATTCGCATTGGGCTGGAGATTTCACTCAGGAAAGGCATTCACAGATGTGACTCAGGACACGTCATTTGCAGGACCGGTGGTGATCCAGTACGGAAGATTAAACGGTGAAACCCTTCCCGTGTATCATAGATTAGACATCTCCGCTATTTATGAGTTCACTCAAAAGAAAGATGTCAAATACAGGATTGGATTATCTGTTTTGAATGTCTATGACCGAAAGAACTTATTAAATAGAGAATTTCGGACAACTCCCTCCCTTGACAATGACCTGATCGATACAAGGATATATTCCCTTGGAATCACTCCAAATCTTACGTTCAGGGTAAGCTGGTAATGCTTTCTTTACTCAAAAGACTCTTAACAATAAGCATTGTCTGGGGGTAAATTGAATCGTCTGCCAGGTCTTCCTTGGTTATCACCACAACCTCCTTTGACCAATCAACTGATTTTTGATCTGCAGCCTCCGTCAAAGACCTTAAAACAAATGGTATACCTGCTTCTTTCAATTTCGCATTTACAACGACTTGGGTTCTTCTGAAGTTTGTGAAAGAAGCCAGGAATATTGGAGTCCTCGGAAATCTACGGGTCACAAATTCCAAAACCTGACAATAACTCAATTTTACTTTGGATGATAATGCGGTGGAAATTACGATAGCTGCCAATAACTCCCCATCAATTACTTCTAATTCAGAAAGATCCGTAATGGGTTTTGGAACCAACTTATTGTCGTTCATCAATCGCTTCATATCCTCCACGATCAATGAACTAGGCCTAGCTAAAAGCACTGTTCTTTTCATGATTGGTTAGGTTAGTTTACAAGAATGCAGGTCTGTAAATGGAGGTGTTCAAACCAAATCTACCTTATTTACTCAAGCCAGAAAAGTAGTAATTAACGCTTATCGCAGGTAGAATGACTCCTCAAGCTACAATATTCAACTTTAAGGTTTCCAGAAATCGCTGATCAAGCATCCAAATAAAATGTGGAGAAATATTCATACTGTGCCTTCCCCCAAAAACCGCTTTCACATGAAATGCAGTATCATATAATTCATTTTGACTTTGGAGGTAGGCATTTAGATCAACGCCAGGCATAAGTCTCATTTCGGGAACTCGTCCTAGCAATTCCACACCCAGGGACTCGGAGATTTCTGAAATGGAAAGAGAAGCGATCAGGTTTTCAATTTCTGACATGAAGCCTTTCTTCATCAATCGGCTATTGGCCTTGTTAGAGGCATTGACCTCATCGGGTAATACGATCTTGTTGATTTGTTCGATCTCCTGGCCATTAATGACAAAAAAGATAGCTCCCTTAATGTCACTGTCAAAACTTACTTTAACGACGTGAGCTTTAAATCGACCCAGTGCATCAAAGTCCTGTATTGGTAAAAGGGGACCATGGTTATAATTGAAATATTGAACTTTCAATGGGATCCTCAACATGCGTTCCATGGTCGTGACCGTCTTTTCCAATGCGGCTTCAACCATTTCTCCCAGTACTCCCAACTGTACACTACTTAAGCGATCTTCTTTTCTAGTCATGAAAATTTGTGGTGACTGCAAAAATCAGAAAAAAATTTTCATTTCCCTAAATCCAAAGAAGGTAAATGAATGTTAATACGTTATTTGCTAAAAAATTTGAATTCTTCGGATAAAACGGCATTCTGACGAAATTGGGATTCCAGGTCAATTTCAGACTCCAGGTCTTTTAACTGTTGCATCGTTAAAGGAACTAGCTTGATTTGATCTTTATCATCCCAAAAATTCGCATCATAGTTTGTGAGTTGGAGGTTCAGGCTAATAGAAGGATCCATCCTCTCAGTTATTTTCACCTTCTCTTTCTTTATTTCCAAATCGGTGATGATCAGAGTTTCATTGGTCTTTAGTTCCCATTCTACAGTGTTCTGGTCATTATCATATATATCTGCTAAAAATTCTCCGGCTATATATTTGGGGTACATTTCTCCGTCATACTCTTCAAATTCGTAAATAACAGATCTTTCTTTAACCTGGTACTCGAAATTTGGAGTGGAATTTATCGTCCACTCGTACAAATTATTTACTCCCTTTGCAAAATCGCTGTAAACACGTCTCTTAATAGCGAAAGTTTCAGCGTGGACATAATAGACGTCCTTACTAAAGGACTCGGGCGTTTCCACCTGATTACTAACCACATAGTAAGGATCTAATCCCTCAAACAAAATGGTATCAAGGGTGAAATCGTAATCCTTCCACTTATCCAAAACTTTAGGGCTTCTATATTTGATGATATTCTCAGAAAGCGCATATGTCAAGAAATTGAAGTCCAGAAAAGAATAGCGATAAGCGCTTTGAAACTGGCCTAAACTTGCCCGAACATTACGAAGTCGAACTTTCTCATGGAGTTTCTTACGATTTCTTTTTATAAGTTTATATCCCCTATCTGAAATATCTACCGCAGCATCAACCAAAAAGACAGTTCTGTCATTCTCTTCGTAGGTCTCCCTAAAAAATCCCTTTGCCAGAAATGGATGTTGTGGGAAATTCTCCACTACCAATTCCATTGCTTTCAATATGATTTCTGTTCCGGTCAATGGTTGATCTGTGACAATTACCTGCTTTAGCATAACTGGTTTGACCTGTAACTCTATGATCAGGTTTTGGATATCGGATAGTTCTGAAACAGTGGATTTGAATCTCCCATAACCAAGCATTGAAATGATTATTGAATCTTGACTATTTTCTATTGGTACATAGAAGTCAAATCTTCCATCTTCATTGCTAACAGTACCTATGGGTTTTGAGGCTAGGGCAATTGAAGCAAACTCTAATGGGGAACCGTTCGGGCCATCGACAATAGTTCCTGAAATTAGAAGGTTGGTTGGAATTTCCTCTTTACGACCAGGTTTTAACACAATTTGATTTCCAATTTTTTCAAATTCCAAATCAACAGATCGAAAGAATTTCGACATCACGTCATCTACATTCGATTTATCCACATGGATTGAAACAATCTTATTTAAGGGTATTTGTTCATTGATGTATGAAAATGAAATCCCGGTTTGATCAGAAATCTCACTGAGTACCAACGAAAGCGTAGTAGAATCAAGATGTAAGGTAATCTTTGTCTGTTCGTCCTGGGCCTGACTCGTAAACGATAGTAACAAAGCAGTAAGAGTCAGGATACGATTTAACATAAATTACGGATTTTCTTCAGAGCATCCCTCTCCTGAAATTATATAGAATTCTTCATCTTTCACAAATGAAAGGTCATTAGTGTATCGTAATACATCAAATACATCTTCAATGGAAGGATCGTTGAACTGGGCCGTCATATGGCAATTCAATAGCTCTTTATTTTCAATCTTTAGTCGGATATCGAAAAAACTCTCCATATCGGCAAAAACATCTTTCAAACTGTGATTATCAAATTCAAATCTCTTTGTCCTCCACGCCATATCATTATAATCTGATAGGGTTGACTTAGTAAGGGAACCTGTATTTTCCATCCATCTACCGGATTCGTCCTTTTCCAGCATAATTTTGTCCTGACCTTTTTTGTCTGACAATGATACCTTACCACTCACTACCAACACCTCAGTAGTGTTTTCATTTGGGTAACTTCTAACATTAAATGAGGTGCCCAGTACTCGGATCTGTGTATAACCTGTATTTATAATAAAAGGACGGTTTGTATCCCTTTTGACATCAAAAAATGCCTCACCAATCAGCTGTACTTCTCGATATTCTTCATTGAATTTCTCAATGAATTTCAAGGAACTTCGGCGGTTTAACCATACATCAGTCCCATCTTCCAGGGTGAAAAATTGAGATTCGCTTTTAGTCTCAACCAACATTGATTGTTCACTGTCCATAAGAAGATCAGCAATGCCTACAATAAGAATGAAGGTAGCAGCAATACCGGTTAAAATAGACCAGCGCAAGGTTTTTGTCTTTTTTTCATCAGAAACTAACAAATCCCTTAATCCATCATCAAATCTATCCGGTAGCTTCGAATCCTTATGAGAATTCATATACTCAAAAAGTATCTTCTCCTCTTCGTGAGAAGAATCCTCTGATCTGGAAAGTACTTCATTAAGGAGTTTCTCTTCTTCAAGAGATGTTTCACCTTCATAGTATTTCGCTAGTAGCTCGTTGATATCATCCGTTTTCATGACTATAGATCTTTTGATACGCTGTCCTCACATTTTTCCTCGCTCTTGACAATATGACTCGGATATTATTTTCTGTCTCATTTAGGATCTGTGCAATTTCTTTCGTGTCTTTCTCCTCTACACCCCTTAGCTGTAGGACTAACTTTTGTTGTTCAGGCAGACTTCCAATGATTTGTTTGACAATACTTAGTTTCTCCTGATCCTCGAAACGCTTTTCCAGAGGCACTCCCGAAGAGGTATTGGAAAGTTGTTCATCCCCAACCACGATTCTCCTCGATTTGAGCTTATTAATACTCATATTCTTCGTCATCTCCACTGATAATGCTTCCACACTCCTATACTTTTTCAAATCATCTTTCATACGCCAAAGCTTCAATGTAACCTCCTGGACTATATCTTCAGCATCTTCCACATTCGATACTATCCAAAGTGCAATTCGGTAGAGACGATTCTTGAAGGAAGAAATAAGCTCTATAAATTCATCCAGATCCATTGTAATAAAGACAACTTAAAAGTTAATTCATTACAACGAATTGCTTGTTTTTTAATAGTCATTAGAAATTACTGCCTGCTTTGATCATTGCACACCGAAACCCAATATCCGCCGTTGCGGAGTCCTCCATAATCGCTCTTCTTGTACCGGGAGATAGCCAATACGCAACATCATTCCACGAACCTCCCTTGTACACACGCATTCTTTTGATCGGTACATTATCATCATTCAATGAAGGCGACGAAATCCCCGTTTCAATAGCTTCTTCAACGGAATACCTTCTCTCGTTCCCTATGAAGGAGTATTGTTTATCATAGTTATCTGAACTATCCAGGTATCCATCTCGACGAACCGGATTAAGATCTTCCATGTCCTGGTACGACAATGGTCGATATACATCCAGCACCCATTCATTTACATTTCCAGCCATATTGTACAGGCCGTATTCATTAGGCGGATACTCATAAATACCTGTTGTTATCATTGCGCCGTCATTCAATCTACCAGCTATCCCCGCATAATCTCCTCGGCCTCTTTTGAAATTGGCTAGAAAATACCCATAACTTTTCCCATAAGGATTTCTGAGATTGTGCCCATCCCATGGATAGATCCTGCTGTGTGTTTGTTGCTCATTCATGTATTGAGTACCAAACATAGCTTCAGCGGCATATTCCCATTCAGCTTCAGTTGGAAGACGATAATTTGGCAGGACATAACCAGTCTCTAATGGAAGTTTTCTTAATCCTTTGGTATCAAATTCTTCGAAATTTGGTGAGGACTGATCGGATTCAACATTTTCGTAATACTCTTCCATCAATTTGTAA
Organism: Cyclobacteriaceae bacterium; assembly: GCA_965242805.1. Taxonomy (GTDB): domain Bacteria; phylum Bacteroidota; class Bacteroidia; order Cytophagales; family Cyclobacteriaceae; genus JANQEU01. The sequence goes on from CBDETD010000002.1 coordinate 690,230, forward strand.
TTGATGACATCCGTTCTCCATTTGCAGTAATTCACCGCCTGTCTCCAGTTGATCCCTACAACCGGAAAGAACCTGAATCCCGGATATCTGTAATAATAACTGACATAGGGATCATTGAAAGCAAGGTCTTTCGACCAAACTGTGGTATCTGGCAGATTATTCTTCCAGTACAATTCATTGGAATCAGCTTTAATATAATATTCATACTCCAACCAGTGGATGTTTGCTACTTCAGTTTCATCCATATAGAAGGATGCGACCGTGACAGCCCTTTCGACGTTGTCACGGCTATGCATCACATCTTCTTCAAATGAACCCATCACTACCCTTCCTCCTTCAATAAATACTAGGTTGGGTCCATATGGTTGACCTTCGAATTCACTGACTTTAAATCCTGCATCAACATTGTATTCCAATCCTGTGGTTGTGCTTGTTTTACCAGGGAAATAGCTATTCGGAAGTTTCGAATAACAAGACTGTAGATAGACCATCACCACTACTACGGCAAGTATCAATGTACGACTCAATGGATTATTCATTTTTATATATAACTGTTTTATAAGCTGAACACAAGTGTCATCAACTGGTGAATATGACAAAATGTAGTAGGAAGAAAGAAGGTTCTGGTCCTACTACCCCAGAACCTTCCTAATATGAGCAGATTAGAATTAGAAGACCTGTTTGAACATCTAACTAATCTCTTCTAATAACATAGACAATCAGTCAATGGATTCATTACAACCTAAGGTGAAATTTTTATTTTTTATTGGACATTGACACCATTTTCATATGAAGACCATGTGGGACTTTTATTCTAAATTTCTAGTTTTGACTGAATAGTTACTTTCGGGAATGTACGTTCCCACTTTCAATTGAACAACCTATCCATGCCAGGCAAACTAATTGATGTCGAAAGGGTAATATCTGAAAAGAATCCGAAGCTGCTTAAAAGGATCCCTGGCTTTTTGATCAGATATCTGAAAAGGATCATTCACCAGGAAGAGATCAATAAATTCATGGAGGATAATAAGGAAGTATCAAGTGGTGAATTTTGTGACCTCACCATGGATTACTTCCATTTGACTGTCCAACTGAAAAACGTCGAGAATGCTCCGAAAACCGGAGGAGCGATATTTGCTTCAAACCATCCGATCGGCGGGTTGGATGCACTCGCTGTCATACATAAGTTCCGGAATTACAGGGATGATATCAAATTCATTGTCAATGACATCCTACTTAACATGAGAAGTCTGGCAGATCGATTTGTTGGAGTGAATAAACATGGAGCCAATACCCAGGAGTCACTCCAAGCTGTGGATGATCTATATAAATCGGAACAGGCGATCTTTGTGTTTCCCGCAGGTCTGGTTTCCAGAAAGTCTAAAGGAAAAATTCGAGATCTTGAATGGAAAAAGACATTTATCACAAGAGCAAAAAGATATAATAAACCCATTATACCTGTCTATATTGATGGAGGCTTGTCCAATTTCTTTTATCGCCTTGCCAGTATCCGGAAGTTTTTAGGGATCAAAGCAAACATCGAAATGCTATATCTTGGTAATGAGCAATGGAAACAAATGCATAAAACCATAACCATTACTTTTGGAGATGCTATCGATCCGAAAACACTTGACCGAAGCAAGACCGATAAACAATGGGCTGAGCATGTAAAGAAAATGGTATATGCCATGAGTGAAAAGTAAGTATGACGTCGAACCTTGACTATATCATTGACCCTGTCGATAGGGATCTTTTGAAGAAGGAATTGAATAAGGATACGTTCGTCCGTGTTACCAACAAAGGTCATAATGAACTATACATAATAGACCACCATGATAGTCCTCACACCATGCGAGAAGTTGGAAGGCTCAGGGAGGTCACATTTGCCAGTGCCGGTGGTGGAACGGGTAAAGAGGTAGATATTGATGAGTACGATACTTCGGACAATTGCTACAAACAGCTAATTGTATGGTCACCTGAAGATGAGCAAATAACAGGCGGTTACCGATTTATAGACTGCTCCACCATCATGGACACAAGTCCACTGCAATTATCCACTGGGCATTATTTTAACTTCTCGGAAAAATTTCTTTCTGAATATCTTCCTTACACCATTGAACTGGGTAGGTCGTGGGTGCAACCCCTATATCAACCTTCAGTAAATCCCAGAAAAGGGATATTCGCCCTGGACAACCTTTGGGATGGATTGGGAGCAATCACCATAGACTACCCTCATATCAAACATTACTTCGGTAAGGTTACCATGTACCCTGATTATAACTCCGAGGCCAGGGATGCGGTATTATCATTCATGAAACACTTTTTTGATGACAGTGATAGATTGGTTGTACCGAAACAACCACTTGAAATAAAGTCTGATCTTCGTGAATTCATGTCATCTATCCAGGACGATGAGTTCAAACCTGCGCTGAAAAAACTATCAAAGTTTGTGCAGGATCGAGGAGAGCATATACCTCCTTTGATCAATAATTATATGCAGTTAAGTCCAACCATGAAGTCATTTGGTACAGCGTTAAATAAGGATTTCGGAGATGTAGAGGAAACAGGTATCCTTGTTACCATTGCCGATATTTACGATGAGAAGAAATCCAGGCATGTGGATACTTATACTCCAGAAAGATAGATTGGACCTCCCATTCCATTTCATACCCATCACTGGCCTAAGTTTATAACTTGAGCCTGTTATAAAATGAAGTTTGCAATCACTGCTGGGCTCATTTGTAACGAGTGCCAGACCAAAAAAGCATTTCCTCGGAGTCGGTCTTCGAGTGCCTCAGACCGACAAGAAAGGTTCCTGCAGTCTCCAATCGCTCAGGTAAACTTGAACGACAGAAGGTAGTGTTTAAGGCTCCTTCCTCTTCAGTTCGAATCCAATCTTTTCGAGGAAACCTAATCTATCATAGTAAACAAACATCTGCTTCAGCTTTCCATTTTCCATCCTGGCATTCATATACACAGGAAGTACAAATGACTCACCGGAAGCATTGTCCGTAGCAGAATAGTTGCCCCACACCAAAATCCACTCTCCGGCCCATTGTCCCTCTTTCACACTAAGTCCGGTAGTTGCAACCGTTTCCATGGACTGATCAGATCGTACTTCATTGATGGCCTGCCATTGGTCCAGAACTCCTTGGGGATTTATGGTATCTACTTCAACAAACATATTGTGTAGCATGAAATCATTAGCTGCAGCATTAAAGATCTTCATGCTATCAGCAGTCAATGCACCGTCAATGAAAGAATCAAACACCTCTTTGTATTGATCTATATTAGGGCTGACATCCGTACTCCTGGTCTCTTCAGTAGGTGTTTCGGTTTGTTGCTGGCAACTAAAGGATAACAATAGCATACAGAACAGAATGGTAATTGAAGGTCTCATGGTTCAGTGTTTGGTTACAAAATGAACTTATGAATTAATCCTAAAAATGTCAACAACCAATCCTTCATTAAATATGATGTGAATGGTATATTTGATTGCCGACTACTTACCAAACTGTCTAATGAAATCAGTACCATTCGGGGATCATGAAATTGTAGAATTCGCACATGACTCGGGATCTTCCATACAAGTAATACCTTCGTTTGGAGGAGCACTACATTCATTAAAACTTATTAAGGAAAATGAGGAAATATCCTTGCTTAGAACCAGTAGTGATCCGAATTATTTCAACAAAATATTGAAACCAGGATACAATGGATCTTTTCTGGCTCCCTTTCCAAATAGGCTTTCTAATGGGAAATACAATTGGACAGAAAAAGAATTTCAATTTCCTCACAATGATTTTGGAAGAACCAACGCATTGCATGGCTCAGTGTACGACCAACAGTTTAATGTGACACAATCAAATAACGACAATACACTTAATTTGGAATTCGACTACCAAGGCACTTTCAATTATTACCCCTTTCCGTTCCATATCACACAAATATTTGAGTTGCACCCGTCAAAACTTGTTATAAGAACAAAGGTTGATAACACAGGCCATGAACAAATTCCATATGGGATCGGTTGGCATCCCTATTTTGATATTGGGAAAAAAGTAGATGAATTGATACTGGAAATACCGGCAGACAAATATTACGAGGTTGACGACCTCTATATTCCAACTTCATTATCCACTGAATCACGATTTCAAAAAGCCGAAAGGATAGCAAACACAAAATTGGATACTTGCTATAAGGTCTCTAAAACCAAGAATAGCACAACTGTTTTCGACGAGGATCGGAATATGGAATTAAAAATTGTATTGGGGGAAGGTTATGATTACCTGCAATATTATATACCGGAAGATCGTATGAGTATCGCCATTGAACCAATGACATGTGCCCCAAACGCATTCAACAATGGAGATGGCTTGATCATGCTCGAAGCTGGAAGTTCACTTGAAAGAGAATTCTGTATCGAAATTTCCTGATTATACTTATACTTTCCGGTTCATACACTGAAAATACCCAGTGACTTCAATTGAATCAGAATTAAAGGTTACTTTTCATATTTTACTTTTTTCACTTTGTGAATTATTAATCAGCTATCATCATGAAAGAAAAAGTTGAAAAGACCGAAGTCATCATCCGCGATATTTTAATCATGTTATTCGAAAGTCTCTGGAAGTTCCTGGAAAAAAGACAAAACAGATTCCGACACGTAGATTGGAGCTGAAATTAATGACATAAAAAAAGCCTCACACGCCAGATGGCGTGTGAGGCTTTTTTTTGCTGAAACTATAATTACTTCTTGGCTTGATCCACGACAGCCTTAAATGCTTCCGGGTTATTCAATGCCAGGTCAGCTAAGGCCTTCCTGTTGATCTCAATATTCTTTTCCTTCAACAATCCCATGAATTTTGAATAACTCAAGTCATGTTTTCGGACTCCAGCATTTATTCTTTGGATCCAGAGAGCTCTAAATTCTCTCTTCTTAGCTTTCCTATCCCGATATGCATAGGTCCAGCCTTTTTCAATAGCGTTTTTCGCTACCGTCCATACGTTTTTTCTTCTGCCAAAATAACCCTTGGCGTGTTTCATCATCTTTTTACGCCGGGTTCTTGAAGCTACATGATTTACAGATCTCATTTTTCAATTGTTTTTGACTGTTGGCGCCTCATCTGTATTTCCAGGACTTAATACCAAAAGTCGGGTTAAACCATAAACCGATTATAATTTCAAAAGTTGCTTAACATTCTTCTCATCCGACTTATGAACTGTAGTCATATGAGTGAGGTTACGCTTTTGCTTAGTCTCCTTCTTCGTAAGAATGTGACTCTTAAAAGCATGCTTCCTTTTGATTTTGCCGGTACCAGTAAGTTTGAAGCGCTTCTTCGCTCCTGAATTTGTTTTTACTTTAGGCATCTTATAAAAATTATTTCTTCTGCTGTTTAGGAGCTAACATCAAAAACATCCGCTTACCTTCCAATTTAGGAAGCTGCTCAACCTTTGCTTCTTCCTCAAGGGCCTGGGCAAACTTCAGTAATAATATTTCTCCCCTTTCTTTAAACACAATTGTCCTCCCTACAAAATGAACAAAAGCCTTCACCTTCGCTCCTTCTCCTAAAAACTTCTTCGCATGGTTTAGCTTAAAATTGAAATCATGATCATCAGTATTTGGACCAAAACGAATTTCTTTGATGACCGTTTTTTGAGCTTTGGACTTAATTTCCTTCTGCTTCTTTTTCTGGTCATACTTGAACTTCGAATAATCGATGATCTTGCATACAGGAGGACTTGCTTTTGGAGATATCTCCACCAGGTCCAATCCCTGCTCCTGAGCCAATCTTAGAGCGGCATCAAGAGGATAAACGTCAACTTTTACATTGTCTCCGACCACTCTCACCGGAGAGGCCTCAATCTTACCATTCACTTTATAGGGCTCTTCTCTTCTTACCCTAAATGGAGTGCGTCTTCTTTGTTTACCTATTGTTTTTCGCAGTTATGTTTAAACCATCCAAAAAAATGAGACGCAAATATCGCATTATTTTCTTTGTTAACACCAAATGAAATCCAATCAATTTAACATTTCATCGATTCTTCCCTGGAATAATGACGTAAACTCATTGATTTTCATGCTTCCAATGTCACCTTTTCCATGTTCTCTAACTGATACACTGGCCGATTCCTTTTCCTTCTCCCCTACAATTAACATGAATGGTACCTTTTTAATCTCTGCATCTCGTATCTTCTTACCGATCTTCTCATCCCTTTCATCAACGAAACCATGAATATCAGCTTCCTGTAATTGGGCAAACAGAGTTTTTGCGTAGTCATGATACTTCTCTGAAATGGGAAGCACAGCTACCTGGTCCGGTGCAAGCCACAGAGGAAAATTCCCGACGGTATTCTCAATGAGGATTGCTACAAACCTCTCCATTGAACCAAATGGAGCTCTATGGATCATCACAGGCATATGCTTTTTGTTGTCGGAGCCCGTATATTCCAGGTTAAAGCGTTGAGGTAGGTTGTAGTCCACCTGGATTGTCCCAAGCTGCCATTGCCTGCCAAGTGCATCCTTGACCATGAAATCAAGTTTTGGACCGTAGAAAGCAGCTTCACCCAATTCGACGACTGTATCGAGTTTCTTGTCGAGGGCAACCTCTTCTATCTCTTTTTCAGCCCGATCCCAATCAGCATCATTGCCAATGTACTTATCGGGATTACCTGGATCGCGCTTTGATACCTGTGCCGTAAAATCACTAAAGCCCAATGCCTTGAATACATACAACACAAGGTCAATCACCTTAGCGAATTCGTCCTTTAATTGATCAGGTCTGCAGAAAATATGCGCATCATCCTGGGTAAATCCCCTTACCCTTGTAAGTCCATGTAATTCACCGCTTTGCTCGTATCTGTAGACAGTACCAAATTCCGCATATCGAACCGGAAGATCCTTGTAAGACTTGGGACTCGATCTGTAGATCTCAATATGATGCGGGCAGTTCATAGGTTTAAGCAAAAATTCCTCATCCTCCGAAGGGGTCTTTATGGGTTGAAAGGAATCTTTTCCATATTTGTCGTAATGTCCGGAGGTTACATACAATTCTTTACCTCCAATGTGCGGAGAAACAACCTGTTCATACCCAGCCTTGACCTGTGCTTTCCGCATAAAATTTTCAAGCCGCTCTCTAAGAATTGCACCCTTCGGTAACCAAAGAGGTAATCCTTTGCCAACAATCGATGAAAACGTAAATAAACCTAACTCCTGGCCAATCTTCCTATGATCCCTTTTCTTGGCCTCCTCCAGTAACTCAAGGTACTCTTTTAACTCTTTTTGTTTCTGAAAAGTGATCCCATAGAGTCGTGTTAATTGCTTTCGTTTTTCATCTCCCCTCCAAAATGCGCCTGCCACATTCAGGATCTTAGCAGCTTTGATGAATCCGGTACTTGGAATGTGTGGTCCCTTGCATAGATCTGTAAAATTCCCTTGCGTATAAAAGGTGATTGAACCATCTTCCAATTCATCAATCAACTCTAACTTATACTCATCTCCCTTTTCAGTATAGTATTTAATGGCTTCTTCTTTGGACACCTCCTTTCGTACATATTGATTCTTCTGACGAGCCAATTCAAGTATTTTTTCCTCTAGCTTCTCAAGGTGCTCGCTATCGAATTGCTGATCACCAAAATCAACATCATAATAAAATCCGTTTTCGATGGGCGGGCCAATGCCAAACTTAATCCCAGGATACAATGCCTCCAATGCCTCAGCCATCAAATGAGCTGACGAGTGCCACATCGTCGATTTTCCTTCATCGTCGTTCCATGTTAAAAGCTTCAGCGTGCTGTCATTTTCGATGGGACGGAAAGCATCCCAGACTTCCTCATTTACTTTAGCCGCGAGAACATTTCTCGCCAGACCTTCACTGATTTCCGAGGCAACTTCCAAAGCAGTCACACCGGAATTATAACTTCTTTCACTACCATCGGGTAGCGTTATTTTCACCTGGTTTACACTCATTTTAATTATTCGCTCGCTTAGATGTAAGATCAAGTACAGGGATGTCTTTGGAGGCCTCCCTAATTTTCTGCAAATATGCAATTTTTCGACTTACAAGATCGATTTGATCTAAAACATATTGATCCGTAGAGTCAATTTCCAGCACCTTATTATAAGAAGTTAAGGACCTGGACAGAAAACCACGTTCATGATCCACATCACCACTCAACTTGAGCGCGTCGATATCATTTGGATCCTGAAGAAGGATCTTGCTTAGAATATAATGAACTGAGTCCCACTTCCTTTCGGTCTGATACCATGAAGCCAACATCATAACCTCATCCTTTCCAGAGTATCGTGAGAGTATATGTTTGGCTTTTGAGGTATCCCCAATGGACCGTAAACTTCTTGCATACATTCTGTTAATCTGCAAATCATCCCTCTGAGTAAGATATGCCTCCAGTATTTCAGCATTCAACTTATGATAATCATACAGGTCCAGGGCTGGAAAAAGAATTTGAATGTCAGGCTTATTTAATAAAAATTTGACATCAAGTCTTCCAATGATTTCAATACCACCAACGGTGTCTCCAATTTCAATTTTTCTAATTGCAATATATGCCAGGTCTTCCCGATCTGCTTTTTTGAGTAGTAATTCAATTTCATTCCTGGCCGCTTCTATTTCTTCATTTTCCACCAAAAGGTCAATTTTATCCCTGATGATCTTCGATGGCAACTCACCTGATGCTTCGAGTTCTTTGAGAAGTGCAAGGAATTCGTCCTTCCTATTGTGTTTTTTATAAAAGGCTATTCTCTGATCAATAAACAATGGATCGAATTTCAATACCTCACCGGCACGGTCGAGAGCTGACAGGGCGTCAAGGGGCCAATCCAATTGATCATAATAGGCCAATTGAAGTTTGATCAATTTTAGATCTTCAGGATTTTGCCGGATTCTCTCTTCAATTGCGGTGACCGACTGCAAATAATAGTTTTGATCAAGGCTGGGAACGGCAATCTTGTCACTTTCAATGGGGCGAGAGCAGGATATTACGACAATTAAAATGACAAGGAATCGAGATAGCATCAAATAATAATTTGCAAACTGAACTTCAAACCAAATTTATCCACATTTGGGCTATTTAAGTAAGTTAATCTGTGAAATGCATCGAATCTCAAGACCTTGAAAATGTTCTCTACACCGTACCCTAATTCTACATAAGGAGCGGACCGCAAGGTAGAGAAAGGAATGTCATCATTACCATTTTCATCCAAGGGATAGATCACAAGATCACGGTTAGAATTCTTCATACTACCATAAACCAGATTTGCATTTCCAACGAGACGCCACTTCAACTTTCTCATTAGTGGTATCTTATTTAGGATCAACCCTTCGAAAGAATGACGATATCTCATCGAAATATATCTGTCACTTGAGAATTCAAAGAAATCCATCAGATTATATGCAAAACTTGTGTAAACAGGGGTCTCGTTCCCTATGTGATTATATAACAAAGGATATGGTACGTTTCCAAGGATCAATCCCCCCCGTATATCAAACCTGGAAACTCCAAAAGTTGCCATCTTTTGTTTTTTCTCAACACGCAGTCCGAATCGGTGATACTCAAGATCACTGCTTAGAAAATTTGGAATTCCGTAGGTATAATCAACGGTGATGGCTGGCCATCGAACAGTTCCCAAACTCCACCGCTGATTGTCATTTATGACAAAGATTTCATCCCTACCCCATCTAGTAGAAAAAGTGATCTCCGAAATACTGAATTCTGATAATATGTTTCCCTGATCACCATTGTTTGGTGTGAACTGAAAATCAAACTGAGGTGTGAATGTCTGTTGCTTAAATTCTACAGTCTGATTCAAACCTGTCCACAGATGTTTTTTATAGGTTATTCTATTCTTTGTGAATAAAAAGGGTTGTGTGAGATTTCCAAATCTGCTGAATGTAAAATAAAATCCCCCAAGGGTAACATTCCTGTTCAATAACCAGATTTGATCTAATTCTTTTTGCCGTTCAATTCTGAGGGTACTCCATTTTTCCCGATTTAAAACGAATTCTGCATAAGCCATGTACTTGCTCCGTTCATCCCTTGTCCCATAAGCATAGTAGCCTCCCAACGTCATGTGCTTACTGAATTTGAAATTGGTTCTGGCACCAAAGCCAAATCGTCTCCCTTCAATTTCATTATCACCGAAGACAAGAGTGTAAGGTCCAAGGTCCAATGGGCCTGCTTTATAGTAACCCGTCGCCATAAATTTCAATCCATCCATTGCCGTTTTGACAATTGGTATTCTTTTAAGGGTGTCTATCATTTGATATACATTGATCTCAGTCGCTGTCAGGCTATCATGTCTATTCTTATTCCAGTAATCCTCCGGAAATTCCTGTGCATCAATCTCCATGGTCACAGGATTCTGATAGAATTCAATAGGTTTTGCATTATTCACCTTTACATCCTTTGCACTTACATAGAACTTGGCTATGAATCCGGCGGTATTTTTTGTGACCTGTGACACGTCAACAACCACTCTTGATTTCTCCGGGATCCAGGCCCCGGCAGAGGTCCGTTGTAGATCCTGTTGGATCTTAATCTTCTCAATGTAATTGACATTTGCAGCTTTATTTATAGACGCATCAATGCGTTTGAGGGCATAATCCTCCTTGGTTATCCACATGGTCCCCTGAAAAGCGAGATCCTGATCATTCTTTGGATAAAAGTCCAATCTATAAACATATTCTTCCTCTATGTAAAGACTGTCGATCAGGTCATAGTCATAATAAAGTTTCCATCCATCAGCAATTGGTGATACAAATTCCTTGTTGACTATGTTCAACCAATTTTGGTAAAAATTATATTCCTGTAGAGTCGAACCAATCACTTGTGATGTCGTCGTCCCATCAGTAAGTCCAACTCCCGTGATCTTAGTCTTCAGGATGTGTTCATGTCTTAATGTCGGATTGCTTCTGAAGTAAAACCTCGAAATAGCCTCGGAAATGAAGAAGGGTAAAACCGGTTTTCCATCTTCTCCGGCAATCTGATCAATGCTATCTAGTACCGATGTGATCTTCTGGAAAAATTTCCGATTTCTAACCTTGTTGGAAATATTATCAAGGTCAAGCTCAATTTTGGTATAAGCCTCGTACTCATAAGCGCTTAGTGATCGTTTGTCATTTCTTTTCTTATTCCCTACCACATTCCGCATTATTGGAAATGCAGGGTTTTCTCCAGCGTAGATCACAACATCTCCCAGGGTAACAAGATCTTCATCCAACTGGAAATTTATGGTCTGAGTTACTCCACTTTGTACAGTCTTTATGCGAGTAATAAAACCAATGTATCGAGCTTCGATCGAATCTACATTTGCAGAAGTAGTCGCAGTGAAATTTCCCTCGAAATCCGTAATCGCCCCATCAGTAGTTCCGGTGAAGATTATATTGGCAAACGGTATGGGTGAACCAGTTCTGGACTCGATCACTTTACCAGATACAGTTGTGACCTTCTGCCCAAAAACAAAACCATAAAGTAGAAGAAATAAAATTGAAGACGTCTGTCTCACGTAGTTAGATTTTTCCCTATCAGCCCTAACGCAAAGTTGTAGGAATCAATTCTATCTAGAGACGAAAAAAACAATTATTCGTTTCCTGGCAGACGATTTTTTATGTTGGAAATATCATCTTTCAAATTCAAGACCATACTGGTCAATTTATCCAATGAGATTTCGTCCGATGAATTCGGATCGGGAAATTGAATGCTAATGTAGGCTACGGCCTCCCATATCTCTTCAACATCAATAGGATCCACCTCATATCCAGAATAGGACTTATTATCCGAAACAAGGAATAATGTACCTTTCTCATCCAGATAATTAAACACTCTTTTATAAGTAATTCCATCCTGGCGTGTAATTAACACATATGTTTTACCATTCCGGACCTCCCTGATCGACTCTACGTACTTACCTATGACGATGGTTCCCGAAACCAGTGGTAACATGGAATCACCCAGGATCTCAAAAGCCCTGTACGTACCTGACTTTGGTAAATTTGGAAGTTTGAATTTGGGCAGTTCGGCAATGTACTCAGGATCAGAAAACCCATTAAGATAGCCTGCTGCAGCTTTCTGTGGTACCATTTCGATATTCTCATCCCCCTCGTCATCAACTGTGATCGCAAGAACACGCACCTTTTCCCTGGCTGCATCGATGTTCTCCTCTTTGGTAAGATCCTGATTTATCAAAGCATCTGTGGATACGGCCAGAACATCTGCAATTTTTGTCAGGGTCTGCAATCGAGGTTCTGCTCTTCCTTCCTCGTAAGCTCCTACCAACGACCTTTTTATCCCAACCTCATTAGCAAATTGTTCCTGAGTGTGACCCATTTTCTTTCTCAGGTATTTGATATTTTCTGCTATAGACATTTTACAAATTGTTCATTGCTTATTATTACTATGCATCAAAAATGATGAAGTTCATATCATCCTGAACGGATTTCCCAATTGAATATAAATGAATATGTTGAAACTCCCGACTTGACCTAATTACATTCAATTTATCCTGAATTCTTGATACAACATCTTTTAAGGTCTTGTCTGAATCCACCAGAACATATCCGTAGAGATCTTTTCGTTCTTTGACCGACGCATAAAACTTTACCTGACATTTTCCCGAATTCAACTTTTTAGTTGACAGTTTCAACTTATAAATATCATCGTAAACAAACTCACTACCAATAGACTCCATGTGCTCAATTGTAAAAATCAACTCATCATTCATTGTGTAATACTATTATTTTTAGTATTTTTGATTATAAAATTAGCATATTTTCTTTAATCTTTCAAGTTTTACTAAAATAAATAGCGTGATGAGCGTAGTTGATCCTAACATTAAGACCACTGACATCAATAAATTAAAAAGTGAATCTGTTGGCTTGGGTGGCAGAGAAAGATCATTCAGGGATCTAATTGTATGGCAAAAAGCACATGAGCTGGTATTAAAATCATTCGAATTCAGTCGAAGATTCCCCAAAGATGAAATGAATGGGATCACTGAGCAATTCAGACAATGTGTTATTCGAATTCCAGAATATATTACCGAAGGATTCAAGCGAAATAATCCCAGTGACCGGATCAAATGGTTAAATGATTGCATTGGAGCACTTGAGAGATACAGATACTATCTGATATTATTCAAAGATCTGGGATATGGTCAAAATGAAAACCTGGAGGTATTAATCGATGAAATCGAGTCCTTAATCATCGATTTTGTTGGGAAAATAAAGAACAATCTTTCGCTGGGATTATGAATTCAACTCAATTACAAAACCATAATTCTGTTCTGATGCAATTAGCCAGGGATTTGAGAAATCGTTCATCACTTTCGGATACTATCCTATGGAATAGATTAAAGTCCGGTAAAATGTATGGATATCAATTTCAGAGACAAAAACCGCTGGCTGGTTACATAGTGGATTTCTACTGTCCCGAATTGAAATTAGCAATTGAAATTGAGAATAAAATCCATGAACGTAAAGACTGTTCATTATATGATCTAAGGAGATTGATAGACCTGGAGGAACAAGGTCTTCATGTTTTGAGATTCGGTGACTTGGTGATCAAAGAGGACATTGAGGTCGTGTTATACGAAATTGAATTATACATTCATGAATTTCAAAGTACATCCCATGATTTTATGGATGAGCCTGCCGATTATTTAAAAGTAGCGGTGTAAATGTGAACCAATGTGCTTCACTCTTCTCTAAATATCTGCAATGTGGACAAAAGAGCAATTGTCCATATGGACCTGGATGCATTCTTTGTCTCGGTAGAATGTCTCAGAGACGAACGATTGAAAGGCATTCCTTTAATTATCGGAGGCAAGAATGGGCGTGGTGTAGTTACTTCCTGTAGTTACGAGGCCAGAAAATTTGGAGTTCATTCAGCCATGCCTACAAAATTTGCATTGCAATTGTGCCCCCATGCCAAAGTTATAAGCGGGGATATGGAAGCGTACACGTACCATTCCAGAATTGTTACAGATATCATAAAAGAAGAAGCAGCAATGTTTGAAAAAGCATCCATTGATGAATTTTACATTGATGCCAGTGGTATGGATAGATATTTTAATACCTATATGTGGTCTAAGGAACTGAGGCAGAAGATAATGTCAGAAACGGGTTTACCAATCTCTATGGGATTATCGGTGAATAAACTAGTCTCGAAAGTTGCCACAAATGAGATCAAACCAAATGGGGAAAGTTACATTCAACGTGGAACTGAAAGTGATTTCCTCGATCCCCTATCAGTGAAGAAAATTCCGATGATTGGCAAAAGTACGTCCCAGTTCCTCATGGACATGGGAGTAACCAGGGTAAAAATATTACGGGAGATGCCATTGAAATTACTTGAAAGAGCATTTGGTAAAAATGGAAAGGCATTGTGGAGAAAAGCGAGAGGCATTGATAATTCACCAATTGTGCCTTACAGTGATCGAAAGTCGATCTCAACAGAATGTACATTTGACCAGGACTCCATTGATATCAAGCGGATGAAAATAATGCTTACAGCAATGGTTGAAAAACTATGCCATAAGCTGCGGCAGGAGCAGAAATTAATCTCTTGTGTGACTGTGAAAATAAGATATGCCAACTTCGATACCGAAACGAAACAATCCCATATTCCTTACACATGTGGAGATCAGGTGATCATAAAAAAGGTCTTGGAATTATACGATAGGCTCTATACTCGAAGAATGTTACTACGACTAGTTGGAGTTAGATTAAGTGGGATTGTCCATGGCAACTATCAAATCAATTTGTTCGAGGACACGGAAGAGTCCATAAGACTTTATCAGGCCATGGACAAGATTAAGCTTCGACATGGAACTGAGAAATTAGTGAGGGCTGCCAGTCTGGGAATGTCCAGGAGAATACGGGTGGACAATAATATGTTCGGAGCAGCAAAATATGACGTCAGATAGCCTGAATTTGATCAATCCACGCTTCCAATTCCAAACAGACTTCCTCCCAATTAGCCAATTCTCTTTTTTCTCTATTCATTTCAACGAAATATCTGTAATCATCTTCAAATTTTCCCTGTATTAAACGGGTCTCTTTCTTCCTGTGATAACTAAATACGTCGTTACTTATCTTGATGTGTATCCAGCCTTTCTTTTTTGTTAGGAGTATTTCTTTTCCGAGGTTATGTGCCTTCAGGATTCGGGTGACGTCATCATGTTCATTTTGAAATAAGCGCATTTTTTACTTACCAAGACTTAGTTGTCATTCTCTATTCTTTGCTGGATCATACCATTCTTTATAACCATGTCAATGTCTAATGTTTTCTTGATATCCGTGAGAGGATTACTATTTAAAAGGACCATGTCCGCATATTTACCCTCTTCGATTGAACCCATGCTGTCTTCGACATGAAGCATCTTCGCGGCATTCAAAGTCCCCATTTTAATTATTGTCAACGGATCCAATCCCCCTTGCTGCATCATTTGCATTTCTTCATGTAAACTGTATCCGGGAGCGATGAAATCATTTCCAACATCAGTCCCTAAAACCATATTAATCCCATTGGCTAAGATGTCTTTGATATCTGCCACCTGCATTGTGATCAGACTATCCAGGTCAAAAATGGACTCTCCTGTCATCGATTGATTTCTATTTTCATAACGCATCATCCTATCCGTGGAAGTCAACCTTTCAATTTCGTCCTTCCCCAATCCAATTATGAAATGAGGTGATTGGAGCCATTCTGTCATGAATGGATAAAGAAAGCTTTTGTCGATCATTAAAGTGCTGACCCAGGACACATCCCTTTCAGAGAAATTGTCAAGGATGTATTGATGCTCTGGCAATGAAATGTCTACTCCGGTATAATGCAACAAATTCTGAACACCAGCTCTGTAAGCCATCTCGAGTTCTACATTGTCACTGATGTGAGCAAATACCTCCAGACCTACCCTCTCTCCCTCCTTTACCAATCGGTTGATGAATTCCTGTGGGATCCGTTCGACAAAGGGAGGATGAGGGCCATCCTCTATTGTTAATTTCAGACCGACAATTGGTTGTTTTGATAACTTCTGCAATAATGGCTTGACTTCTGCAGTGTCCTCCATGAAAAAAATAGATGATCCATTTCTCCAAGGACTACTGGTATAGGTTTTAGATGGATGTCTTCCCTCCATGCTGATGTGTTGACTAGTGTGAAAAATCCTTGGGGCAGGATTAATATGCTGACTGCCTCTCTCCCTCATCGTGGCGAAATGATCATCGGTACAAAGACTGCAACCAGTGATTAAAATGGAAGTCACCCCAAAATGTATGAACCTTGGAAAGTTCTCTTCGAAAGGATCCGGATGAGTATGACAGTCAAAAAGTCCTGGAATAAGGTACTTTCCTTTGGAATCAATGATCTTTCCACTCCCTGTAATTTCACCTGATTCCAATTTACTTATCAAGCCATCTTTTACGTAAACATTTACTAGTTCCTTTAATGGACTTCCTGTACCATCGATGAGATTTACATCGGCAATGATCATGTCATACTTTTCCTCTTGCCGGCATGATATGAATGCTAAAATGATCAAGAAAATTATTGGAGGTCTCATGTAGAAAATGAGGATTTTTGATTGAATGTGGAAGGTATTAAGAATAGTCCAATTTTTTCATAAGACGGATAACCCCTTTATCACTCTCTATTTCATCAATCCTATCCTTATGTTTGTGATCTTGCCATTTATCAAGAGATGTCGTTTGTATTTTTTTAAGTCCGTCTTTCCATGCCTTGTTTCTACGAACTGTGGCATATCTGAACCAATCCTGTAATTCCACAAAATATGGCTCATTTATAAATTCGCAGATCCCTGACAATAACTGGCTTGCATCGTTTATCAAATTTTCAAATTTGATGGTAAGCATTTGTGGATGAGCTTCAAAGACAAGTCCGGCACTGACGTCTTTGACCCATCTATCAATTGAGATCCAATAATTTTCAGGATCTTTTGGATGGATTGAGGTACAAACAGCCCGTGGGTCTCTTACAATATGAATAAATCGTGCATGAGGACCATAATATTCGAGAATAGATTTAACGTGATGAATATTTGACGGGCGTTTTTCGAGCCAACGATGGCATGATATTGGAATTTTGTGCGTGAGAATGTAGCGATATAATCGATCCATCCTTTTCGGAACCAGTTTTCCATCTTTCGATATCCATGATGTGAAGGCGTCAACTTCATGGGGAAATGCATAGATATTTGGATGAGCAGACAGCATTGCCAGAAGCAGAGTGGTCCCAGATCGCCCACAGCCACCAATGAATATTGGCGCTTTTGAAAAAACCTTGTATTCCTTACGTTTTCCCAGGTAGTTTATTACGGGATTGGTAAAAGCAGATTTCCACCATGTATCCATGGATATGGTGTTTGAATTATTGTCCTACCATGAACAATGCATTTGCTACCATTAATTTTCCATTGTACCAAAATGCCCTAAACAACACATTGTCGACAAAATATATGATTTGACCGCGCCCCATATCTTCTACACCAAAAACAAGTGATTTAGGTATGTCTTCTTTCACAAACTGACCTGCAAATCCACTGAGATGATCGTCCCTGGAATCTATGATTCCGACATTTTGTTCATCAAGGTATCCGTATCTTCTACCTGAAGTTTTGAGTGAATAATAGGTTTCGTCGTAGCCGAATGCCAACGGATGTGTATTATCCAATTTCACTCGAAAAATGGCACCTGGAATAATGTTCCTTGCATAGTTTCTTTCTCGTTCACCGTATTTCTCCATCTTGGATTCCTCATCACGTTCATCCACCTTTTCCTTGAAAGCCGACTCCTCTTCCTCCGAATTGTACTTGCTAATCGACGCAAAATCAGAATCGGCAAACTTTCTGATCGCACTTTGAAAGAGAACCAGTTTACCACCACTACTTACCCATTCATTTATTTTGTTCAGTTGATCATCTTTCAGGTCAGGATACCAGCCTTCCTGCATGATCAGTACGTTATACTCTCCGAGATCCAATCGACCAATATCTTCAGTAAACAATATGGATACAGGGTATTTAAGCTCTTGTTCCATGAAATACCATGTAGCTCCAAAATTTGTTACTGAAGTACCATCTCCACCCAACATGGCTATTTTTGGAGTCTTAAGATATCTGATATCAGATGACCCGATGTCCGGGCCAAAATCCATAAACCCGGTTTTCACGACTTCCGCTCTCCTGTTAAATTCATTGGCTTTTTCAATGATAAACTGTTCAAAATCATCAATATGTCCATTATCTCTCTTGCTAATTATGAGCGTTCCCGGATTGAATACTGCTCCATTTATATTGAGTGCTTTCTCAGAAAATCGAACTTTCACTCCGGACTTCAGTATTTCCGAGAGAAACTGAGCATCAGCGAGACTGTTCCATTTGAAAAAGAAAGCATAAACACTTTCAGGTATTTGATTCTGATCGAAGTTCGTATCTGAATTTTGATATTTGACAGAAAGAGCTGTAGAAGTGGCGAAAGCGTCTACACCATAAAAATACGGTACAGACCAGGCAGTGATATCATAGGTTAAGGAATCGGAGACTTTGGTTACAGGTTCGAATAAGATCTTTGCCAATGTCCCTTTTGGTTGATCGACCGATATGACCAAATCGTCCGAACCGATCGTGAATGATGTGTTCCTTTTAGTTCTGTAGTTGTAACCTGATAATCCTCGGGTATTCGATGCAGTCCCATATTTAATACCATGAGTATCCAACCATGATTTAAGATGATCCATTTTATCAGAATTCGTTGATTTCAAGACAAATGATTTGTAACGACCTGGAACAGGTGTCGAAAAGAATTTTTCAAACTCCGATAGAACCTGATCTGCATTTTGGGAGGTGACTTCAATTGTTGAAATACCTGTGGTGAAATGATGGGTAAGGCGATCCAGAAGGGTGAGGGTATCTCCTTCCTGCTTTATTATGCCAAGTCCTCCTCTTCCATGTCCGGCCTGTTCATATGTCATTCCGATAGCTCCGTTGTATGTAGGATACGTATCCCCATAGCTCGGGTATAACAGGTCAAATCGCTGCTTGGTAAAGTAAAACCAATTATTCTGATCAAAATATTTAGCGTGATTCCTTCCGATCTCTACTTGAAAGTCTCGTTGCCAATCTGTGATCAATTCGTGATAAGGTTCAGCTGCAGGTGCAAAATAATAGGGACTGTTATACCCTTGCTCGTGAAAATCAACGTGAATATGAGGTAACCATTGGTTGTATTCTTTGATTCGCTCTCTTGATTCCACCTGAGTTTGCCAAGCCCAATCTCTGTTTAAATCAAATAAATAGTGATTTTGTCTTCCCCCGGGCCAGGGTTCAAGGTGTTCAGCCGCCTGAGGGTCCGGATTGTACGGATCATTTCCATATTGCCAGTAAAAATTGACATACCGATCCCTCCCATCCGGATTAATACAAGGATCGATTATTACTACTGTGTTTTCCAGGTACTTTCGGCTTTCCGAACCGGAACGAACCAGGTCATATATTGTCGCCATGGATGCTTCTGTTGAATTCGCCTCATTCCCATGGACGTTATAGCTTAACCAAACAATGGCAATGTTAGTAGTTGGTGAGCCATCCTCGATTCCAGCTCGCTTCAGGTTATCTGTTCTTATTGTTTCAAGCTGACCCATATTCACATCATTGGCCACATAGGCCAACAACAACGGACGACCCTCATAAGTCTTGCCATATTCCTTGAGTTTTACCATGGAAGAATTCTCAGCAACGTGCTGATAATAGGCCACCACCTGGTGATGTCGGGTGAACTTGTCTCCTAACTCATACCCAAGGAATTCGGCCGGAGATTTGAGCTGTGTAAAACCCATAGTCAACGTGAGGACCAGAAGAATTGAAAGAATGTATTTGAAGTTTTTCATGGAGTCGAATTCATTTGCGAGCGAAATTATCAAAATAATTCACGAAACAATCCAGAAAGAATTTGAACGGAGCATAATATATATGCTAATTTATTTAGTATTACTAATATTTTTAGTATTTTGTTCTTAAATTTGCTATAATGCTCTTCTGTTAATGAGCAATGAATAATGAGCAATGAACAAAGAGAAAGTATTCAGGATAAGTCTTATCGATTTGCAGTGCATATAGTAGAAACCTACCGAAATCTTGTTAGTGATCATAAAGAATACATCCTATCGAAACAACTTGTTAGAAGTGGTACATCTATTGGGGCAAACGCTGAAGAAGCTACAGGTGGAATATCAAGAAAAGAGTTTAAGTTCAAACTTGGGATTTCGTATAAAGAAGCTCGAGAAACAAAGTATTGGTTAAGGCTTCTTCACGACACCGGATACTTAGATTCCAATTCGTTCAAGACACTTTTCAAGGAATGTGATGAAATATTGAGAATTCTTTACACAATACTCAAGAACACAAAGGGGTAATTATCACCAAAAGAGCCACTCAATGCTTACCCTAATTGTTCATTATTAACTGTTCATTATTAACTGTTCATTATTAAACTGTTCATTGCTAATTATAAAAGGTGTTTTGGAATTGTCACTCATATTTTTCTTTTCGATATGGCACGCTGGCCATCAAGGATCTTTTTGAAGAAGCAAAGAAACACGGTGTCCGAAAGTTGATACTGACCGATATCAACAATACATCCGGATACATTGAGCTGCTGAGGATCTGCAAGGTAAGACGTGAAGAATGGAACCTTGAAGTCGCCCTGGGAATTGAATTCAGGCATGAAGGAAAACTACTTTACATCGCACTTGCCCAAAACAACGACGGATTTGAGGAACTGAATCGCTATTTGTCCTATCACAACCGGACCGATAAGCCCCTTCGCAAACAGGCTCCACCCTTCGGAAATGTTTTCATTATCTATCCGCTTGAAAATACCCCCTATCGCCTTCGTGAGCACGAATATGTCGGGATCCGACCCTATGAGCAAACCCTTATCATCACATCAAAATTTCGACATAAAAAGAATAAGTTGGTCGCCTGGCAGCCGGTGACTTTCAAAGATAAGCCCGGCTTCAATCTTCACCGATTATTCAGGGCTATCGATCTGAACACCATTCTGAGCAAGCTTCCATTCGAAGAACAAGCTCATATCGGAGAGGTTATGACTTCCGAACAGGAACTAAAAGAACAGTACGTCAATCACCCCGAATTGATCAGAAATGCCGAGATGTTCCTCGAGGAATGCAGGATTCATTTTCAACTCGGTACGGATAAGAATAAGAAGTTTTTTTTCGGAAGTAAGTATGAAGACCGGGAGTATCTGTTTTCCATGGCCAGAGATGGTTATGAATCCAGGTATGGAGGAGGGCTGTCCACTCCGGAAACCGAAGAACGTTTTGAACGTGAACTCCAGGTAATTGAAAAGAAGAACTTTGAAGCCTATTACTTAATTGCTCACGACATTGTCAGGTATGCCGATAGTCAGGGATTTGCCCATGTAGGACGAGGCAGCGGGGCCAACAGCATCATCGCCTATTGCCTAGGAATTACTGATGTTGATCCCATTGATCTTAACCTTTATTTCGAACGTTTCCTCAACACAGAACGTACCTCTCCCCCGGATTTTGATATTGATTTTTCTTGGCGGGACCGCGATCAGGTCACACAATACATCTTCGACCGATTTGACAATCATCATGTGGCTCTACTTGGAACTCATGCCACCTACCAGGGAAGATCTCCGATCCGTGAATTAGGTAAGGTCATGGGATTGCCTAAGGAAGAAATAGACAAGATCATCAAGTATCCTGATGACTTCAGGCATGAGGACGAGATTACCCGCTTGATATTCAGGTATGCGGGGCTTATGAAGAATATCCCCAATCATTTATCGATTCATGCCGGTGGGGTTTTGATTACGGAAAAGCCCATTTACGCCTACACCGCGACAGATCTACCTCCGAAGGGTTTTCCCGTAGCACATTTCGAAATGCACAATGCCGAGGACATGGGTATTTACAAATTTGATATTCTGAGCCAGCGGGGACTTGGTCATATAAAGGACACAGCGGAGTTAGTTGAAAAGAATCGTGGTAAAAAAATACGCGTGGATCAGTTTCATCTTTATAAGAAAGACAAGAAAATAAAGAGTCTCCTTGAAGAAGGTAACTGTATGGGTTGTTTCTATGTTGAATCACCAGCCATGCGTATGCTTCTGGGAAAGCTCAACTGTGACGATTACCCAACGCTTGTTGCCGCAAGTTCTATCATTCGACCAGGTGTAGCCCGATCAGGAATGATGAGAGCATACATTGAACGACACCACTCTGTTAGAAAAGGAGAAAGTTATGAGATCATTCATCCCATGATGGATGAGATCCTTAAGGACACATATGGTGTCATGGTCTACCAGGAGGACGTGATCAAGGTGGCACATCACTTTGCAGGACTGACCTTGACAGAAGCTGATGTTCTGAGAAGGGGAATGTCAGGGAAATACCGTTCCCGTAAGGAGTTCCAGCAGGTAAAGGATCAATTTTTCGAAAACTGTGAAAAAAAGAAATACCCAAAACATGTCACCGAGCGCGTATGGTTTGAAATTGAAAGCTTTGCGGGATACTCATTTGCAAAGGGACACTCTGCCTCATACGCCGTAGAAAGCTACCAAAGCCTCTTTTTGAAAGCTCACTACCCTTTGGAGTTCATGGTAGGTGTGATCAACAACTTTGGAGGATTTTACAAGACCGAATTCTATTTTCATGAGGCTCGCATGTGGGGAGCCATGATTGAGGCTCCCTGCGTAAACCGTAGCGAGTATTTTACAACAATCTATGATATCTCCGTATTCATCGGTTTTGTACACTTGAAGGATCTTGAAAGAAAGCTTGCCGAGAAGATCGTTGAAGAACGTGAGCAACATGGGGAGTATAAGAACCTGGATAACTTCATACGAAGGATCCCGATCGGGCTGGAACAATTACGTATTCTTGTGAGAATTGGAGCATTTCGGTTTATCGGAAAATCAAAAAAAGAACTCCTTTGGCAGGTACAACTATATTTTGGGCAAAAATCTGCGAAGCAAGTGATTGGAGCAGATCTTTTTGAGGAAGAACCAAAAGCTTATTCGCTTCCACCACTAATGAGTTTGCCATTTGAGGATGCCTTTGACGAAATGGAAATCCTTGGATTCCCTCTCTGCGACCCATTTCTTCTACTGAAAGAGCATGATCCCGCCGACACGTTAGCTGTTGAGTTGATGCCAAAACTGGGAAGGAAGGTCAATATGATCGGCTACCTTATCACAACCAAGGATACAAGTACAAAAAATGGTGAAAGAATGCATTTTGGTACCTTCTATGATCAAAACGGAAAGGTCTTTGATACTGTGAATTTTCCTCCGGTTGCAAAGAAGTACCCTTTTAGAGGTCGGGGATTTTATCGGGTTATCGGAAAAGTGGTTGAGGACTTTGGATACCCGATGGTAGAGGTAGATGTGATGTTCCAATTGCCGCTTAGAGACAAATACGAGGCAATGAGCAATGGGCAATGAATAATGCCAGGATCATTTATCAAAAATCCATTCTCAGTCTATTCTTTAAACATTTGTGGTTGAAATTGACGATGTTTGTAATTGTGACTATCTCTTCCGCTGGAAAATCTTTACTATGACAGTACCTTCTTTTGAGTTGTGGGGGATCCATTTCCACGACCCCATGGCGTTTTTGCTTAATTGGGTTTTGATGATCCAGGCAGGTAAATATTTTATTGGGCTTAAGAAGTGGAGATATTCATCACTTTCGATTAACTGGAGATGGTTCTTCCTGTTTTTCACAATATCCACGTTTTTTGGAGGAATTGGCCATTTGTTCTACGAGTACCTCGGGATTAGTGGGAAGATACCTGGATGGATTGCAGCTATTTTTGCTGTTACCTGCATGGAAATGGCAATGATTTCTATGGCTAAATCCAAGGTAAAAACCCTCCTCAAAATCCTTATAATGGCAAAACTGGCCACCACATTGATCGTATTGTCTGTCTTCTTCAATTTCAATGTAGTAATCGTACATACGTCGGCAATGGGGATCTTTTTGCTTGTTCCATCCATCAATTGGATGATCCAAGGTCGCAATGAGTTAAACTATTTCTTCGTCGGAGCCCTAGCGTTAATTTCTTCCCTTCCCTTTAAGTTGATGGCTATAGATTTTCATCTGTGGTTCAATCGAAATGACATTGGACATATTTTCATGCTGATTGCAGCTTACTATTTCTATAAGGGTGTGAAAGTGTATGAAGTTTCTGTGAAACCCATGCCAGAACCAGTTGTCTAATATAATTAGATAAAATACTAATTTTGTTAGCATTTTTGGAGTAACTTTATGTTGCTTCAATATGAGAAAATCCGGATATACCGATTTACCCCTTCACAATGGTACGGTACCTAGGTGGTTAGCAGAGAGAATGGCCCGATTGGGTTTGGCTATAACAGAAGTGCTCTTGATCGAGTACGGAAGGAAGGAGGTAATTAAGAGGTTAAGTGATCCTGCATGGTTCCAGGCACTGGGTTGTGTAATGGGAATGGACTGGCATTCATCCGGAATAACGACATCAGTAATGGGAGCATTGAAATCTTCTATCAATCCTATTTCGAAAGAACTTGGACTGTATATCTGCGGAGGAAGAGGGAAACACTCCCGAAGGACACCTGAGGAATTATTGAAAATAGCCGATAATACCGGACTCAACGGAACTCAATTGGTAAGAAGTAGTCGTCTTGCTGCAAAAGTCGACAATACCGCCATCCAGGATGGATTTCAAATTTATCTTCATTCATTTATTGTAAGTGAGGATGGTGACTGGGCTGTCGTTCAACAGGGAATGAACGGGGATACAGGTTACGCCCGAAGGTATCACTGGTTTTCCGAAGAAATCAAAAGCTATGTCAGCGAGCCCCATACTTTCATTTATGGAAAGAATCAGGGAGAAATTCTCAATTTGACGGACCGAAATGCCAGAAACGCACGAAGGAAGATCGTCTCAATCGGCAAAGAAAATCCCGATCGAATGATCTCCGAAATAAGGAAGATGAGATTACCCAGGCATCATGATGTCAGGGGAAAAGATGTGGATATCAAAAGACTGGGAGCCGTTCTGGCCATTTCACAAAACCTACCAACCAACGATTTCGAAGATCTATTGTTAATTCAAGGATTAGGTCCCAGGACTTTACAATCACTTGCGTTGGTGAGTGAGGTTATCTACGGAACCCCCTCCAGGTTCAAAGATCCTGCGAGGTTTTCATTTGCTCACGGTGGTAAAGATGGTCACCCATTTCCGGTCCCGACGAAAGTATATGATCAGACCATAGACCTCCTCAAAGATGCTGTCAACAAAGCCAAAATTGGCAATTCAGATAAGATCAAAGCTATTAAGTCACTTTGTAAAGCTGCACAGAGGATGGAGGATGATTTTGTTCCGAATGGCAATCTCGGAGATCTTATTAAACAAGAACGACGGGATAGTTGGAAGTACGGAGGAAGAACAGTTTCAGGAAAAGCTAAGCCTCCAAAATATATTCAGTATTCGTTATTCAATTAATGGCGAAGGATCGATTCTCATCTCATGCACAGGAGTATTCAAGGTTTCGCCCTGATTATCCTAAAAATCTCTACGAATCAGTCTTAGATCAATGCAATCATTTTGATCGGGCCTGGGATTGTGGAACAGGAAATGGTCAGGTCGCCTTTGTACTTTCAAAATATTTTAAGAAGGTGGAAGCCACGGATATAAGCAAAGAACAGATCAAGTATGCAAAGGATTCGAAGAACATCAAATACTCAGTACGTCAGGCAGAAAATACACTTTTCACAGATTCACAATTTGATCTGATCACTGTAGCTCAGGCAATCCACTGGTTTGACCTGGACAGTTTTTATTCCGAAGTGGACCGAGTACTGCGAAAAGATGGAATATTTGCCGTTTGGGGTTACGGATTGATTGAATTTGAAAATTCGGAACTGAATAGATTGGTCCAATGGTTTTACAAAGACGTCACCGGTCCCTACTGGGACAAAGAGAGAGTAAAGGTTCACAATCACTATAAAGACATTGAATTCCCCTACCCAATTCTTCCCAGCAATAATTTCAGAATTGATGTGGAATACAGTATTGAGGACTTATTGAACTTCCTGTCGACTTGGTCCAGTGTTAAGAATTATAAAGAACAAACCGGAAGTGATCCGATTGCGCTTCTTCAAGACCAGTTGGCTCGCTTTTCTTATGAAAGGCAGCGATTCAAGGGCAATTTTCCCGGATTCCTCTATGTAATGAGGAAACAATGAATCCAACGCACTTAAATCCCAATCTTAAATTTTATAGTTGGTGGCATTAGGTTGTAATCATCCAAGATTAATTCGGGAATAGGATTGTGATGAAGATCTAGATATTTTAGTTTGGGTAAGTCCTCAACTCCATGAGGGATCAAACGTAATTTATTTCCATTCAAATACAGGTATTCGAGGTTTTCTAAATCTCTGATCTTCTCAGGTAGTGAATCCAAACCGTCATTTTCCAAATGCAATTCTACTAAGCTTTCCATTTGACTCAGGGTCGGCACACTTGCTTCCAAATCAAACAGAGGATCATTATTAATAAAAAGTATTCTCAACTCATTCAACTTTCCGAAATAGTCAGGAAGAATCCTGATCGGATTATTCGAAATATCCAGAACTTCCAGATGAGAAATTGAATTAATTGAATTTGGTAATTGGGATATATTGTTTCCATGCACGTCCAATACGCGTAAGTTCTTCAAATTCGCCAAAATCGGCATTACTTGATCAATATCTAATCCCTCCAATTCTCCTAAATGAATACTGCGAAGGCCATCAAGTTGTTCCATTTGTGAAGGGAGCCTTTCAATATTATTTCCTGTAAGGTCAAGTAATTTCAAACGCCGTAATTGGTTAATGGAGCCAGGTAACTCCCTTATATAGTTATTCGACAGGTCCAGGTATTCCAGGTTGCGAAATTTGAGCAAATCAAGTGGAAACTCACCAAGTTGCTGAGCACTTAAATCAATTCGTTTGATCGAATCAGGATCAACCGATGAAGTTTTTAATTCCTGGTAATCCAGTAAGCGATATTGACCCTCGGATTGGAAGACAACAATTATTAAAAGGATAGAAATGTATATGACTTTCATTTTGTATTTGTTTGATGATAAAAAATCCCCGGGCTTCTATGAGAATTTTGTCCTCAAGATCCCCGGGGATCTCTAAAAAACAGGAGTCAGAAGTCCCCTCGGTATTCCTCGGCTCCTTCCACTTTAATCACCCCGTGGAAAGTCTGATCCTTCAACCACCTTACCAACTCCCCTTTCTCCTCGTTTTTTAGATAACTCAAACATTTATTGTATTCCTTGTTCAATAATTCAGGATCAAAACTTAAACGTTCCAACAACTGCTTTGAAAATTCTAAAAAACTTCTATCCATTCTTTAGATCAATTGCCCGTAACCTCGTTCATTAGAAGAGGAGAATTCGATCCTGTAATTATCACCTTGGAATTAGGAGATGTAGATAGGTCCTTAAATGCTTCGATAGTTTGCCATTGTAGAATCTCCTCACTTAATCCTTCAGCAAGAACTTGCTGCGCATCCCGGGTACCTTCCGCTTCCACGAGTTTTCTTTGTGCTTCCAGTCTTTCCCTTTGCAGGAGGAATTCCATTCTTTGAGCGTCCTGTTCCGCTTCCAGTTTCTCTTCAACAGCCCTTGCCAGGCCGGGAGGCAATTGTATGGTCTTCAGTAATACTGCCTCAATTTCAAAACCTCTGTCACCGATCAGATCGGACATCTGCTTAGTTATCTCTCGTTCTATAGTCGCGCGTTGAGCGGTGTGCATGTCCTTTGCATAAAACCGTGAACATACATCGGCCGATGCGGATCTAAATACACTTTTAATGATCACGTTTTCATAATTCGGACCAATTCCTTCCAAAATTTCAGGGGCCATGTCAGGCTTAATTCTGTAAAGAATTGATATTGCAGCCCCAACATTTAATCCCTCTTTTGAAGGTAAATTTGAAGTGATCTCAATGTTCATGGTCCGGATCGGCATCTTAATGACTCTTGTCGTTAAGGGATTAAAGCCAACAGCTCCGGGCCCTACCGTATTTTCTCCAAGCTTTCCGAGTTTCCTTTTAACTCCAACTTCACCTTGTCTGACTACAGTACATGAAGACAGCACAAATAGTACCGCAAAATATATTAATACATTTCTCATAACGAAAATCATTTAATTGAATAATAGTAATAATAACCGTTTAGTATTGTTATACTTCATCATAAAGAAGTATTACTATTATTATAACGAATTAGTTGGATATTAGTTCCGCTTAAAGTGTTGATTTTCAATAATTTGCTATCCTTTTTAGAAGCAAAAGGGTCTGCAATATAATAGATATCAACTGACAGGCCCTTGCCACCAAACAACCAAACTCAAAAACTTAATTATTCTCCCTGTCCTAGTGAGAAACCTCTCGTTCCGTCGAAGGAGTAGAGATTTTCAGTCTTTATCACATCAAATCCAAGTTCATTCAGGCGAGATAAGAGTGCAATTATTTGTTCCTGATCAATGTCTTTGTAGACAGGTTCATTTTTATTTATGTTAGCATCCATTGAAACAAACCTACATCTCCAATGGTCCGTGCAGAATGTTTCAGGCATCCCGTCAGGATAGACCTTTACACCTCGGTTTGTAATCATTTTCAGTTTTAGATTAAAAACCTTGACCTCTATCAGTTTATCTCCCAGTTCATTGGCATCATCTCCAGACCAGTCAAGGAACATATCGACACCCACCAGGGATTTCTTCCTGCTCTTTCTCTGATAATTCGGAATTTCAATTGTTCCGGTCCCCATTGCCATTTTGCTTTCAGGTAGGACGTTAGGTTTCTGGCCAAGTCTGGCTATCAAATGATTTACAAAGTCATTTGTAGTAACCTTTTGGGTACTGCTATTCTCATCGAACACGTCTGTAGTATGTATTCCGTCCTCAATAGTTTTTAACCACGCATTTTTGATCTTATCTCCTATCTCTGACTGTCCAATATGAGCAAGCATCATGACCGCAGCATTTAAAAGACCTGATGGATTTGCAATCCCTAATCCTGCAATATCCGGAGCTGATCCATGTATTGCTTCAAACATGGCTACCTCAGTCCCAATATTGGAAGAACCCGCCATGCCGACAGAGCCTGCGATCTCAGCAACGACATCGGAAACAATATCTCCGTACAAATTTGACGTGACTACTACGTCGTAATTTGTAGGTTTATCAGCAAGCCGCGCCGTGCCAATATCAATTATCTGAACTTCTTTTTCTATTTGGGGGTATTCTTCTCCTATCTCCGTAAAGACTTGATGGAAAAGACCATCTGTATGCTTCATTATGTTGTCCTTCACCATGCAGGTTATCTTCTTACGTCCGTATGCTTTGGCATATTCGAAGGCATAACGAACAATTCTTTCACAACCCGGTCTTGTGATCAATTTAAGACATTGAACCACGTCTGTCGTTTGTTGGTGTTCTATTCCTGCATATAGATCTTCCTCATTTTCCCTAATGATAACAACATCCATGTTGGGATGATTAGTTTTGACATATGGATGCATAGAAATCACTGGGCGAACATTCGCAAATAGCCCTAATGATTTTCGCATAGTTACATTAAGGCTTTTATATCCTTTCCCCTGGGGTGTAGTTATCGGTGCTTTCAATAATACTTTATTTTCTCGGATCCTTTTCCAGGCGTCTAATGAAATACCCGATGTATCACCAGATAAGTAGACAGATTCTCCGACATCAATAAACTCCGGTTCTATCATTGCACCAGCCGCTTTTAACACCCGAAGCGTGGCATTCATTATTTCGGGGCCTATTCCGTCACCGGCTGCAACTGCAATTTTGGTAAGCTGGCCTTTAGCTTTTCCCTCAACAATTGGTTTTAGCGATAAATCATTCATTTTATGTTGTTTAATTAATTGTTTTCGATTGGTATCTAGACATAAGCCAAACGTTTCCTCAAAATCCCCCTCTCTCGAAAAACCCTGCTTTTTACCGTTCCAATAGGAATACGATTCATTTCAGAGATCTCTTTATAGTTGTAACCTCTTTCGAATTGCTTGAATATCTCAGACATCAATGATCCTGACCTTTCGACCTCCCTTCGGACATCATTTACAAGTAATCCATCATAACCTTCATTAGCGCTGGTCTTTACATTTGGTGCATGATCAGTTTCACCTTCTTGAATTGGATTCTCATAACGGAATTTTCTTCGGCTATCAAGGAAAATGTTCCTCATGATCGTACGAACCCATGCCGGCAGATTAGTACCGGATCTGAATCTTCTTTGGTATTTAAATGCTCGATATAAGGTATCCTGTAAAAGGTCTTCGGAGTCCATGATATTTCCCGTCAACCTTAAGGCATAAGCTTTAAGCATTGGTTGTTGTCCTATTAACTCTTCCTGAAAGATCACAGGACATTCATAACCTTCACGATCGGTTTGTTTTGTATTCTTCATGCTATTGAGTCATTAATTGACAACTTTTACCTTATGTGATCTTTCATAGGATGCATTCTCAATTTTGTTCTTGACATACTGAGGATCTATCTGCATTGCCTTTCCATAATCCTCCGCAGATTTCATTATCCTACCAGAAAGCAAGTAAGCTTTTGCTCTCATTAAATAGAGAGACACATTTTTCGGGTTTTCCTCAATTGCCAGTGTAAACATGGTTATGGCCACATCAAACTCTTGATTCATCAATGCTTTTTCACCTGATCTAACCAAAGTCAAGGTTCTGTCCGTAGAAACATACGAAGATAGACTTACAAGAAGGAATAAAAGTAATACATTTTTTATAGATATCATCGCATTTTATATTAATAGTGTTACTATCATTAACGACAGTTATGATATTTTGTTTTCGGATTTTAATTATTTTGTATGAATCTTGTTATCGGATTTGATCTGAATCCTTTTAAATACTTTATGAAATGATCAACGCTGATATCGAAAACCTTAAATATCCTGTCGGGAGACCCCAATTCCCCCATGATATTTCAAAAGAGGACTTAACCGGATGGATAGAAACACTTGAAAAATTTCCATTTGAAGTTTTCCAGATGACCAAGGATCTTACAGAAAAACAATTGTCATGGGCCTACAGGCCTGAAGGCTGGAGCATCCGCCAG
The DNA here is from genome assembly GCA_965242805.1 of Cyclobacteriaceae bacterium. Taxonomy (GTDB): domain Bacteria; phylum Bacteroidota; class Bacteroidia; order Cytophagales; family Cyclobacteriaceae; genus JANQEU01. The sequence goes on from CBDETD010000002.1 coordinate 721,463, forward strand.
TTGGTTCACCATGTAGTAGATAGTCACTTGAATTCCTACATACGTTTCAAATGGTCATTGACAGAAGATACTCCCACCATCAAAGCTTATTTCGAAGATCGTTGGGCAAAGCTTCCGGACTCTAGGAGTGGGGCAATTGAAATGTCTCAGACATTCCTTGACGGTCTTCATGAAAGATGGGTATATCTTTTGAAGTCAATGTCTGATGAAGATTACAATAGATCCTTTACTCATCCCGAAACAGGAAAAAAAGTCTCATTGAAGCGTAACCTCGCCCTATATGACTGGCATTGCAGACATCACCTTGCGCATATTCAACTGGCCCTGGAGTTTGAAGGACAATATATTCAGAGCTAGAACTAGAGATAATGGTTAATAATATTTTCAATTAGCTCTTGGCGTCCACTGATTTGTTTAGGTTCTTCGGAGCTTTTTGCCAGTTCTCCCAAATCGTCTAATCCAAGAAGACCTTGTTCGAACGCTAGTCCTTTATCTGAATCAAATGTTTTATATCTCTCCTTTCTGATCTTTGAATAATCCGAGGAGGACAAGATTTTATCAGCAACCATCAATGCACGCGCAAAAGCATCCATACCGCCGATGTGGGCATAAAACAGATCTTCAAGGTCAGTTGAATTTCTACGGGTTTTAGCATCAAAGTTTATTCCTCCACCTTGTAGTCCACCTGACTCAAGAAGCACCAGCATCACCTCTACTAATTCATAGACATTATTTGGAAACTGGTCAGTGTCCCATCCGTTCTGGTAATCACCGCGATTAGCGTCCATACTACCCAACAAACCTGCATTGGCAGCAATCTGCACATCGTGTTGCATTGTATGTTGAGCAAGCGTAGCATGATTGAATTCAAGATTCAACTTAAAATCGTCCATTAAGTCATACTCTCTCAAAAATCCGATCACTGTTGCCGCGTCAAAATCATATTGGTGCTTTGATGGTTCCATTGGCTTAGGCTCAATAAAGAAGTTACCCTTAAAGCCATTTGAACGAGCATAGTCCCTTGCCATATGTAGAAATCTTGCCATATGGTCCAGCTCTTTCTTTACGTTAGTATTCAAAAGGCTCATATAACCTTCACGACCTCCCCAAAACACATAGTTCTCACCACCAAGTTTAATTGTAGCATCTAAAGCATTTTTAACCTGATTTCCTGCGTAAGCCACTACTCCAAAATCCGGATTGGTGGCTGCACCATTCATATACCTCGGATGCGAAAACAAATTGGCCGTTCCCCATAAAAGTTTCACTCCGGATTCACTTTGTTTTTTACTTGCATAGTCGGTTATGAACTGAAGTCGATTTTCAGATTCCGAAATTGTATCACCTTCATCTATCAGGTCAAAGTCATGAAAACAATAATAAGGTGCTCCAACCTTTGTGATAAATTCAAATGCGGCGTCCATTTTATCCTTTGCTCTCTGATATGGATCATTGGAAGCCAACCAAGGAAAGTTTTTTGTTGGCAGGCCAAATGGATCTCCTCCGGTACCACAGAATGAATGCCAGTAAGCAATGGCAAACTTGAAATGTTCTTCCATGGTTTTTCCTGCCACTTTCTTCTTTGAATCATAATACTTAAAGGAAAGGTGCTTATCGGAGTCCGGTCCTTCGTATACTATCTCAGGGATCCCTTGAAAATACTCATTGTCACCAATTACCAGTGATGTGCTCATATCGTTGTTTTCTTTAAAATCTTTGCAAGATCACTTTTCCACCTGTCATAATGTTCACTAATTTGGTCTGGTCCATCTCCGGCAGTAAACTCACCGACAATTTTGGATCCTGCCATCGCTTCTTTGATTGAGTTTCGATGTCCTAATGTGAATCCAACCGCTTTAGCAGCTCCAACTGCTCCCGTAGTTTCAATCACCTCAATGCTTATATCGGATAACTTTGCCAATGTCCTGGAAAATACACCAGACTGAAAAAGATTGTCATTTCCGACTTTCATACTATCAATGGATAGCCCTAATTCGGAAAGGATCTCAAGACCATAGGTAAAGGAAAAAGCAATCCCTTCCAATGTTGCCCGATAAAAATGTTCTTTATGGTGTCTGTTGAGATCGATATTCAATAGATGAGAACCCACAATCCTATTTTCAAACATTCGTTCTGCACCATTCCCGAAAGGAATTACTGTCAATCCTTCCGATCCAGCATTCACTTCTGAAGCCATCCTCTCCATGTCCTGGTATGATATTTTATTGGACGCCATTTGCTTGTTGATCCAGGCATATTGAATACCCGTTCCATTTATGCAAAGCAATATTCCAATTCTTGGGTTGCTCTCCGAATGGTTAACATGGGCAAATGAGTTTACCCTTGACCTCACGTCAGAGGTAGGTAAATCAGCTACGCCATAGATAACACCCGATGTCCCTCCAGTGGCTGCTACTTCTCCGGGTTCCAAAACTCCCAGAGACACTGCATTATTTGGCTGATCGCCACCCCTATAGGCAACAGGTATTCCGATTGGTAACCTCAAAGTCTGGGCGGAAGATTTACTAAGATTACCTTGTAAGGAAAACGAATTCAAAACATTCGGGATCATCGATTCATTGATCCCAAACTCTTCATAAATGAAACTTGCAGGCTTTTGCTCAACGAAGTCCCATAGAATACCTTCGGACAATCCGGAAGGTGTGGTTATTATCTCACCGGTTAGTTTCATCCCGATATAATCCCCGGGCAGCATTATTTTATGGATCCTTTCGTAACTAGCTGGTTCATTTTCTTTGACCCACTTCAGTTTGGATGCAGTGAAATTGCCTGGAGAGTTGAGTAACCGAGAATAACAGATGTCTTCCCCAATATTTCTTAATGCGGCATTTCCAGTTTCGACAGCTCGACTGTCACACCATATGATCGATGGACGAATCGGCAGCTGATCCTCGTCAACCAATACCAGTCCATGCATTTGATAGGAAATACCAATTCCAACTACATTACTGGAGATTTCCTTCGGTTGATTTGTAAGTAGCTCTTCTGTTGCTGCTATCAAGTTAGTCCACCACATCTCAGGATCCTGTTCAGCCCATCCCGGACTTAAACTTGATATTTCCATTTCCACCTTTGGAAACTGACCTATTGAAATGCAATTATTGGTTTCACTATCTACCAAAGCTGCTTTAATGGAAGAACTGCCTATATCGTAACCGAGGTAATACAACTGATTTGTTGATTCTTCTGCCCTTGTAATTTCAATAAAATTCCGAAGACTAAGTTCAATTCATATGGTAAATGGAATTAGACTTCTTTGATCTGTTCCAAAATAGAATCCATTTGCTTTTGCAAAATCATGCTGGTTTTCCATGTTACCATATCGGATTCCAATTTTCCATTCAACAGATCTTCTGTAACCTGCTTGATCTCGAATTCAAATCCAACACTCTGCCTGGGGTCATGATATTCATCAACGCATTTATTACCCTCATGCAGAAACAGATCTTTGGCCATCCAGAAATCCGGAATTTGAATAAATCCTTCTTCACCAATAACCGTGGTGTAGTTAGGTAATTTACACCGAAATGAGGCATGCAAAGAGGCCGATTCGTCATCATACTTGTAAAGCACATGGACATCATCATCTACGCCTGTCGACGCTTTATGAGCAGCCACTTCTATTTCTGCAGGTTCTTTCCCTAGGAACAACCATGCAGATGCCAGGTTGTAAATACCCATATCCAGAAGTACTCCTCCGGCAAGGTCCGGACTATACATACGACTTTCGGGTTGAAATGGAACCGGAAATCCAAATTCTGATTTTACATGAAGTACTTTTCCGATCCTCCCTTGATCAATCCATTCGCGGGCTTTAACGATTGCGGGTAGGAAATACGTCCACATACCTTCCATCAGGTAGCATTCTGAAGACTGAGCAGCATGGATAAGTAATTCTAGTTCTTTTGGATTTATGGTTATTGGTTTCTCGCATAAGACAGCTTTCCCTCCTTTCATTGCATCGATAGAGTTTTGGAAATGATAGTTGTGTGGAGTGGCTACGTAGATGGCATCCACATTCGGATCATCATATAACTCCTGATACGATCCATACTTCCTGGGTACATTGTGTTCCGTACCAAATCTTTCCGCTGCTTGAATATCCCTTGACGCGACCGCTATCAGGTCAGCATTATCAACAAATCTAAAATCTGAAGCAAAACGATTTGCAATATTTCCGGTACTGATAATACCCCATCTTATCTTCTTCATTGAACTGAAAAATTATTTTAGTGGGAAGATAACACTTTCTTACTTCCATGAAATTACTGTAATCAAAGTCAACCAAATGTTATCTCCATCACGTAATTTGCCTTTTGATCAGGTACTAAAATCAAATACACCCACCACCATGAGATCCTTCGAAGTTATAGGAAGCCATTTCGGAACTGATAAGATACATCAACATGGATATCATAGGTTTTATCCTATCTTCCTGGAAAAACTAAGGGACCAAAGCATTTGCATGCTTGAAATCGGAACGGAAGAAAACAGATCCATTAAACTTTGGGAGGAGTATTTTCCCAATGCCAGGATCTTTGGGATTGATATTGAAAGCGAATTCGAAAACGAAAGAACAAAAGTTTTCAAAGGAGATCAATCCGATACTGAATTCCTGGAACAGATTGTTTCGAAAATAAATGAAAAAACTGATCTGATCATTGATGACGGATCTCATCATCCGGATCATCAGGTGATAACATTTTGTCACCTTTTCCAAAACCTACTAAAACCTGGCGGCATTTATATAATTGAAGATATTGAAACAAGCTACTGGAAAAAGGGAGTATTGTACGGCAACAAGATTAAGAGAGGGAGAAATCACAGAAAATCCATAATCCGTATATTCAAATTGATGATTGATCGGGTCAACGACGAATTTGTCAAAAAGAAATCCATCTTCAAATCTTCGCCGATTCCTGTTGATGTTCAGAAACAAATAGGAATGATCTCATTTCAGCACAATTGCATAATCATTATTAAAAAGGATCATAACTTCATTCCATTCAATGACAGGGAATACAGAACGCCGAAAAATCTGTAAATTCCTTTCGTAATTCAAAAATATATATCCATGAGTAAAGAAGATGGCTGCATATATTGTGAACGAACCCAAGAAGACGTTCCTCTCATCTCCATTGAGTTTAAAGGTCAACACCTAAAGATCTGCCCTCAGCATCTTCCGGTTTTAATCCATGACCCTGCACAATTAATAGGTAGATTACCAGGGGCAGAAGGATTGAGTCCAGCTGATCATCATGATTGACCGGATGTCAATTGAGGAGTACGAAGGCACTCCAATAGTACGGATGAGGATATTTCTCCTTGATTTGATTCTGAGCATCGTAGAAAGCTGTGTTGTAATCTGATCCTGAAAGCCAGTTCTTGTAGAAATTAGTCATTAACTCCTGAGTTGCGTTGTCGCTGACTTTCCATAAACTCATTATTACTGCCTCACTTCCCGCTACCTGAAAAGCCCGGGCAAGTCCCTGAATGGATTCACCAGCCATTAACTCTCCACGCCCGGTTTCACACGCACTTAAGACAACAAGTTTGGTTCCCACCAAATCAAGGTGAAGAGCTTCGTAAGCAGAGAAAAATCCGTCATTGGAAGAGAAATATTCCGGCCTTCCACTTTGTGCTTCAGCCAGTATCAATCCCGAACGAAAATCAGCTCTATCCATAATACTTGGCAGAACTTGGTCACTTTCTTTCTCTTCCAGAAAATATCCATGGGTTGCCACATGAAGTATGCCGACTCCCTGAGTTTCTCTTAGCTTGAGCTCAGACGCATCATCTTCCCTGTACACGGTGGTACCTATGCCTTGCTCAGACAATAAGTCATTGATCGTTGCAATTTCCACTTCCGTTCCTGGTAGAGGGGTAATTCGCCTACTTCCAAACCTGGGATTGCCTACAAGATACGCGAGGTCGGTTTGGGGATCATTTTCTGAAAGTGACTTCAATACGTTTCCAAAATCCTTAACACTCGTTAGATAGAGGATCTTCCGGATTTCACCTACATATTCACCTGTTGGAGTAAGCAGGCCATTTATATTGATTTGATTGTAAATCCCGTCATTGGTTACAAAGACTTGTTCCGCACCAGCTATCTTGTTGGATACTGATCCCCAATAATTATTGAATGACCATGTATCTTCCAGTTGATAGTTTACTGCATTGATATAATTTTTATAATAATCTCCTTCCAGTAACCGAGCACTTTCCAATCGGACAACTTCAGGTTGGCTGAAATTGGGTTTGACGATAAATGCCAGGTAAATAGAAGAATCCAGATAATGCTCATTCTTACCTATCCTGGCTATTTCCACCAATACATGATTCCTGGATAAATTACTTTTTATGTCATCAAATGTCACAGATGTTGTCAATGCCGGTAATTTCATTGCCTGCGCGAGATCCCTCTCATACTTTTCAATCTCATTTTCAAGATCTTTTACCTTGGGATCGTTGTTAGAGCGATCTTTTTTATCCAGGTTGTACATATTGAGCAGGTCCTCCCGCATGCTGATCCAATCCTGAAGCTTGTTCATCAGTTCATCATTTCCGCTTTCTAGGATTGTCTTTCTCAGTTGGGCAGATGTTGAGAACAGTAATCCTTTGGTAGCAATTCTGAAGTTCAATGCATCCACAATCCATTCCGGATAATGTTCCGAATTGTCAGCTGCGAAAAGCGTGTAGACATCAATATGAGGCTTTACATTCTGCCAGAACTGCTCTCTTTGGCCTTCACTCATGGTTGAAAACAGATCAGACTTTAAGTCCAGGTAGATACTGGCTACTTCCTTCATAATGTCCTGTGCCTGAGATACATTGCCAAGTTTCCATTCGCAAAGACCAATAAGGCTGCGACTCTTAAGATAGTCATAGCTTCTGTTCCCTTTAGAGGTCAATTGAACATTATTAGCCTCCCGCAAAAGATCCAGGGCCTTTGAGTATTGTTTTTCATGCAGATGGTATTCTGCTTCAAGAACCAAGGCATGGCCGTAGAAACTGTGTCTGTCTTTATATTTTTCTTCAATCTTTTGTTTAATGGAAGCGATAAATGTCAGGAGGTTGTTGCCCTCCCCTCCTCTTTGTCTGTAAATGTCGAGATATAGTCTCCCCTGTAAGAGTAATGTTTGATCGTAATCAGGAAGTGCGGTCCTCTCTTTTTTTGTAATGATTTCGAGTGCTTCAATGTATGTTCTCTCAGCGATTTCTTTCTCCCCAAGTTGGCTGCTAAGCATGGCATCATTGATCAGGATCCTTTCACTATCAATTGAATAACCTGGAATGGCCGTTGTCGCAATGTTTTTTGCGTCCTGGATCAAATCCTGAGCATCCGAAAGCTGACCCAATCGTGCCATTAACATGGCCTTATTGTTCAATGCGATGCAATAGGGACTACTATTCTTCCCTTTGAAAAATTCCAAGTCCATCAACACTTCATCAATGGTATTTATCGCCTCATTGAAATTCCCGATCTCGGTTTGAAGCAACGCATAGTTATGCCGAATTGCAAGAGCCACTTCGGAACGTAAATTGAGCTTCTCCCGTGCTATTTCCAGTCCAAATTCATATAGATCTCTTGCCATCGCAAACCGACCGCGAGATTGTACAAATAAGGCATAGGTATTGAGGTAGTCGACCAGGGTCCAGAAATCTTCTGGTCTGTATCCCGAATAGTCCATACCGGATAACCACTGGATGACAAATGCTCCACTTCCCTTGAGACCTTCAGAGTCTCTTTGTCGATTCCTTTTGACAAATATCTGATCAGGGGAGACCACCGTTTCATCCGCAAGAGGTGGAACTACATATTCGAAGATCCCCTTACCCAACATAAATGCAGCATATCCATTATTTCCATTATGAATTGATCTGGATGCTTCATATAGATGATGTTCCGCATTTTCATAGGGTGTCTGAATTGCCTTGACTCGAAGCCCTTTCCTGTTCTGGCCATCAAAGGCAATCTGTGTTGTATTTCCGGTGATTATTCCATACTTGATTTTTGTATTGGCACCCATGCTGTACAGTTGTTGGTACATATCTGCATCCCATAAACCTTCTACAAGTGTCTCTCTCTCGTTCAATTTGAATATGCGTACCTTTTGATTTAGCAGTGGACTAAACTGGATCACCAAACTCCCCGAAGGTAACTCTATCACATTACCAAAGCCATTTTCACCAGAGTCATCAATGTTCATGAGTCGTAATGGAAGGAAATTTTTAGTCGAATCGGGATGAATCCTTCTACCCTGCACCATGTATTGTTGAGGTTTCTTCCGTAAACCGAAAGTCACAACGTCTTCTAATGGGACTTTTCTCCATTTTTTAGAACGCCTAACTTCAATCAGGTCAAGTTCGTCATTGAGTTTCGTCAATCGTATGTTATCCTGGATTATTGAATCATTAGTAAGGATTACATAACCATCAAAAGGTTTGGTTTTCTCGGAGACATTGTCACCGCGAGCAGATATCCATCCAGACCATGTGAAATCGTCTAGATCAGGCCATTCCAATTGAGAATAGCAAGGAAGGTGAAACACAATTGAACACAATACTATTGGTAGGATCTTCCCGACAGGTCTCATTTTGGGTTGATTTGGTATTTAAATTTATGATTTACTGCACGCGTGTGCAATAAACATTCCAATTCATTCAGATCTAAGAAATCCAGCGAGTTGATGAAGGTTTCTGTTCTTCTGTGATCAGGATAGATTGTTTTACCTTCCGGTTGTCATTTGACGGTCTGGCGTGGAAGCGCGTCTGGCGTGGAAGTAACTTCCACGCTAGACTTGATTGCTAGACTTGACATTCCAAAATACATTCCTGAAGTAATTTCGAATGTAATGAGAAATCTATACAAGATTGGGCAGTATTATGTATTGATCTCCTCCCCTTCGTCAAGTTCAAATTGACTGTAGGGAAAATACGTAGAACAAATAAGAAAAGCTGCCGTACAGCAGCTTTTCCAAAAACAACTCCCTCTTTAATCACTGGGGTTTCTCAAAAGATCCCGTTTATTATAAGGGTTGTCATATGATGCTAAAACTTGAAAATATTGAAGGCCAGCTTTCCATGCAACGCCCAGGTATGGATATCCACTGACTCTCCAATGCTTGGTATACCAAATCGACCCTGGATACCAATGGTTATAAACTGGCCAAGGTCCTTTCCGAATTCTGCTAATACGCCAATATCATCTTTGTGATCTAGCGAAAACCACCGATCAGTAAACTCCTCATAACGATCTCCAGTCAAAGCCTTTGCATAGTACACTCCCCCTCCTATATAACCTGTCCCAATAGGAATTCCCACAAGGCCATTAAAGGTGAGAAATTCGTAACTTGAAAAAAAGTAGGTACTGGTGCCTGGATTGGTTCCTCGATAGGCAACATCTAAGAAGCCAAAATCGAATGCAAGCAACATGTTGTTGCCGAATGCTTCATTAACACGTAACCTTGCCCCTGCACTGAATGAAAACTCCAATGTAGAGTTGTTTTCCGAGGGATAATCTCCATAGCATCCCGAAATTCCCGGATCCCCGAAAATAGCAATCTGAATATTCCCGGAATTGGTGTCCTGCGCCTGCAGGTCATAAAAAAACATACAGAGCACAATTCCTAAAATAGTCGTGATGGTTTTTATAGGATTCATGACTTAAGGCTTATAAACTGTTTATAATGTATTTGTCCAATTCACCTTTGAAACTGCCCCTGCCAAACCAATAATCTCCCTTGCTGTCCTGAAAGATCTTGAGGAAACTATACATTCCGGAACAGCTTCTAAGTTGCTTAAATTGATCACCATCGAACTTATAAATCCCTACAGACTCCGTTGCCCATACCTCCCCTTTAGCGTCAACAAATAAGTCCGTGATCAGGCTTTTTTTACCAATACTGAATTTTTTCCATTCATTACCGTCGTACCTGTAAATCGCACCTCTGGGTTTCAAGACAAAAATGCCGGTAGCCTTGGTGAAAATGGTAGTATTGAACGCGGCAAACCAAATGTTGCCGTCCTTGTCCTCAACGATAGGACCTGGTATGGGTATGTCTTCAATACCTTCTGAACCGGCAAAAAATGTAAGATCATCTGAACCTATCCTGTAGATGCCCTCAGTATCTGCTATCCAGATGTTACCCTTTGAATCCTTGAAACCTCCTGTGGCATCTGATAAATTCGACAACCTTTCATCTAACTGTAACATGTTGCTTTCCACACGAGCCAACAGGCCATGGCAAACGATATGGATTGTCCCATCAGTACCCTCAAAGATCTGACGAACCGTTTTTTCATCATTCTTTGCATCAGCTTTGATGATATCATTCCAGGACTTCCACATACCATTTTCCAGCGTGTAAAGCCTACCGGCTGACCCACCAAACCAGATCCGTTGACTGCTGTCGACAAAAACTGCATAGAAATTGTACATATCCCTTGTCGGCCTAATTGGTTCTTCCACCTCGACTTTTTCAATGTCTCTTCCGTTCATGCGGTAGTTAATTCCTGTAATGTCATCAAGGAGGATCGCACGACCATCGGAGTCAGTCTCTCCGGTCATAAACAATAACTTATCACCATCCCAAAGCACAATTCCCTGGTTGGAGGCAAACCAAACCCATCCCGTTTCCATATCCGGAGCTGAAAACCACCAAACACCTATGGTCTTCTCACGTGCATTGACAATCGCTCCAATGTTTGTTTGTGATGCGATACTTTTTTTCAGATCATCATAAATGGTTATTTCATTGTCCATGAAACGGACAATGCTGCCAGTGGTGTTCGACACCCAAATACTACCATCCTTTGATTCGGAGAAGTAGGACATGATGTTACCTCCCCGTATCAGGCCGGTGTTTACCTCCTTACGGTACTCCTTCCAGGAACCTTGCGAGAAAGCTAATAGAGGTAACACTCCCAGTAAAATCAGAAGTATCTTTTTGCTCATTTTTGGTACGGTAATTCAAATATTCTTCCCTAATTAAATTTCAGAGAACAACATGTCATTTCCTATGACGATTGTCAGGTGGAATGAAGATCAGGCCGAAAAATCATAGTGGAAAACTTACCATTAAATTAAGGGGCATGTCTCCTTAATCTTTGATAAGCATGTGCCAATCTTCAGGTAGAAGAGTATTGTAATAAGGTAAGTGTTAATTTACCATGAATTCAACCTCGAAGATGGTATTTCCCCATTTCAACTGAAGAACACCACTAGATCCACGTTCTACTGCTTCGATCGTAAACAGTTCAACAGATGTGTCGTTTTCAACAATGGTCATAGGAACTCTTCCAAGATCCTGCTCCTCATCATAACTCCTACCGTTTTGACCCGTCTGTTTATTAATGATCAACATACCTCCATCAGGAGCTGGTATGGTAAAAAGAGTGTATTCACCAGCAGGTATCTCCAGGTCTGCCATTATTAGGTCCTTGTCGCTCGTAAAATGAGTGGCTCTGTTAGCTCCGGTTCTCCATCGTTCATTCCATGGGACTATACCACCAAACAACTCCCGGCCACGACGGGCAGGTTGTCCAAAGGTCACCTTGATATTAGCTCCATGGACGACGGATTGAGTTTCTGCCGCTCCGGAAAGTGATTGAATGCTTTTATCGGAATATTTCATTGCATAAGAAGCCATATCCATCGCACCTCCACGCTTTACAATAAGTTTGCGAGTTGTTGCTGTTGCGTCATAATACTCAAGCCCCCCTTCATTATTTATTCTCGCATACATGGTACCGCGAAATGGGTGCTTAATAGAAACAGAGTCCTTGGCCAACGTCCGGATCTCAAATATCCTGGGTCTGCGTCCTGTAAGCATCAATTGATCAGACTCCTTTGATCCATTTTCAACCATTCGCGTAGTGGCAACTTCGTAAGGCCAGTGGATCATATCAAACCAGGGAATCATAGACGGATCATACAAGACTTTAAAGGTCTGATTGATTGTGTCTCGCTTGCGGGTGATCTCAAGGCTGTCCCCATCAATAATAATGGTTTGCTCTTCAATGATTTTACTGTCAACATTCTTCGGATCATGAGACGTAGAACGAAATTGAAGAAAACTCCCGTCTTCCTCAAATTTCAAGATCTGTCTCATATACCGCGTACGAGGGGATCGGATCAACACTTCGGCATTGACCGTTCCCTGCTCCATGGTGAATTGTTCGATTACCAAGGTGTCGTTGCCAAGTGTAGTAAAAAACGATGACTGTTGAGGTTCAGGCCCTTCACAACCAAGGGTAAGTATAATGTAGATAAATATGACAGATTTGATTAGGTTCATAGATTCATATTTTGAGAAAGATACGAATTATTGGAGACTGGTCTTTGTGGTTTTATACGAAGAAGGGAATTGATATTGCAGTGGATATTATCCAATCCTATTGTCAATTATCAGTTGGTCCTTGGAAAAGCTGGTTCTCAGAAATTGAGCCAGTTTGAATACCTCATTAGTTTCAAAGAGCTTTTTCAAACTAAATACTTGAGTATATCCATCGTTAAGTTCGAGTCTCAGGATCCATGTGGGAATGGTAGCCTGATAAATAGCTACCACACCGATTGACAGCATGAATCCCCCCATCAATAAAAAATAGCCAAATGCCTTGAATGCCTGAAACGAATCTTTTTCGAAATCAGGATCTATTAGGAATTCAAGAAAACCTGATGTGAATAACATAACATACAGAGAAATAGCTGAAACAAATAGTCCAAATGACAATACGAGTAGTGGTCTCCTGACCCTGATTCCTTTAGTAATCGTAATTTTTTCTATTTCGGAGAAGGATATTGTTTTAAAGGGGAATCTACTTCGAAGAAGTTGGAGTTCGGTGTCGGTAAATCTGAAATGCTCAGTTTCAAATTGATGGCCTTCTGTCATACAAGTTAACTATCGGCAATATTGACTGGTGGACATTGGAAACTTAGCTGATCAATTTACTGGTAAGATAGTAAGTCATGTCAAAACTGCGGCCATATCTATTGCTGCACTCCTCCTGCAAATCCTAATACATTTTTTGCAGCTAATGCTCCTTGTTTCAACGCTTTTGCAATGTCTCCAAAGCTGTACCATTCAATTGCAAAGGCTGCCTGAAAAGCATCTCCACAACCTGTAGTATCAACAATTTCATCTGCTTTTATGGCTCCCTGAAAATAAGAATTACCATTGCAGTAGGCGATACTTCCCTTTTCTCCTAAAGTGGAAACAATCATCTTTTTGGAACGCATTGCCAGTGAGTTCAAGCTATCGAGCATGTCCTCTTTTGCACTGATAAATACTATATCAATGAATTCGATGTTTTGCTCCACAAAACTCAACGGTAAATAATCCAGAAAATCAACAATGATCAATTGATCTTTCCTCCGTTTCAAAAGTTCTTTCAAATTTGGGTCGCCTCCGGGCATTGCTATCACATCACTTTCTTCGAGTAGTTTCCAATCAATATCTGATAAACGAAAAGCATCAAATGTACCTCCATTCCAACTGTCAGATTTAAAATACCGATCTCCCTTTTCATCAATAAATATCTTATTGGAAGCGGTGTCTTGGCCCTTGATTCGGTATAAATGTTCCCTTGGTATTCTACATTTTTCAAGGTGATGTTCGAGGAGTCTGCCATGCGGATCATCACCAACTGCTCCAATGATTGACACATCTTCGATACCTGAAAGTTTACATTGGACAGCAAAATTCAAAGAGTTACCTCCCACGTAAACCTTGCCCAATTCTGGGTAGATATCGACACAAAAGGAGGTTAATGCAGTGATTTTCATGGTTGAACTGAAGGATATTTGATGAGTGATTGGCAAATTTATTTCGAACCTCCTGGATTGGTTGATACCAAAGCTTATAATTTATTGTCTCTGGCTCTACCTCCCCTTCACGTCATACTTTCTTTGTAATTCCTCCCAGTTGTCCTTCTGGATTTCCTGCATTAGACCCACATTGATCAGGTCGAATGCCGAATGGTTTTTAGGTAACATGAAGCTCTGATAGTGCTCTCTCAAGGTGATGGGTAAAAGTTTTACCTTTTCATCCAGGGAAAGTCGATTGATATAGTATTGCAAAACAGTTCGATCATGTAGCAAAACATCATTTTCCTTTTTAGCTAATGATCTCAAACCGGGAATAGGAGAGGCATAGGTTTGATTGATTGAGATGTTTTCCTGTAAGAGATAAGATTCACTGGTGGTGGCACCTATCACAGAAACCTTTTCTACCAACCGAATGTCTTCTGCGGTCTGTATGTCAGTCTGCAATCCGCTAATAGTCAGGGTTGAGGCGATGCCAGCTGTAAAGCTTGAAATAATGATTACGGCGGTAAACATCCAGATGATGGCAATTGCCTTGCCCAGGTTTGATTTTGGAGCTTTATCGCCATAACCTACAGTTGTCATGGTCACAGCGGACCACCACAAACCATCAAACAAACCTAACAGCCCCGGACGAAACTGAAATTTGTTGTGGCTTCGTTCGACAAGCCAGAGAAAAAAGCCAAATACAAAAATGATGAGGATGAGCAGCAGTATTATTTCCAGGAAGGCAAGAGAGAAAACGTTCCGAACGAAAAGACTCAATGTAGATCGATTTACAGTGGGAATGGCAACTCCGATACTGGTGATGAAAAAGGGCTGGGTCATGTCAAACTTTTCAACCCTGATGTCATTGACATCCATTGGATTGATGGTGAGGTCGATTTCCCTATATTCCAGTCGCTTCAAAATACCTATGAAATCCGAATATTCCTGATATCGGAAAGTTAGATTGGAGGACGTGGCAACATTCTCCCATAATTCAATACTCAAACCTTCATAAAGGTTTTCACCTGTTTTTATCACAAATGGAGGATCATGGTATATCCCGACAACAAGCGTATCTCCGTGGCCATAGATTTGCTGTGATATTCCTACGAAGCAGGACACGGTGAATAGATAAAAAAACAATCCCCTCATACTTCTTTTGTCAATTCACTGTGAATAGAAATGTGGATGAACTGGGCGAGTATCCTGAACATAACCAGATCGTTTTGATCAAAATCATTTTTCCTGGTACTATAAGCACATAATGCGACAGGTTGATCATTTTCCAAGGTAAAAGGGACAAACAATAGTGAACTAAAGCGGTAAGCTTCTTTTTGTTCGATATACATGGCATGTTCATTTTCGAAGTCATTGATCAATACTTCCTTATTGTTTGCCATGGCCCAACAAGTCAGGCTGGTCTTTGTATTGAAAGGTTTGGTTCTAAAGGTATAACCACTCCTCTCCTGATCAGAATAGCCCCTGTGAACGATCTCGTCACTTTCCATAAATGCAATCTCGAACGCGTTAATGTCTTCCGATCGGGTTACCGCTTTGCCCATAGCAGTGATGATGTCATTCCATGATGCATTTTTAGGGATTTCTTTGATAAACAATTCCAGGGTTTCAATATTGGAACTAGCGTTTGCCAGGGCTTCCTTCTGTGCTTCAAACTCCTGAATCTTTTGGAGGAGTTGTGCCTCTTTGCTAGCTAATTTCTCATTTGAGTAATTCACGATTTGCTGCAACCTGCTGAATCGTTGTCTAACATAGAATCGAAAGAAATACACCGTTAATAGAGCCAACAGGCTGGTTGAACTGTAAACAAACCAAGATTGCCAATACCAGGGAAGGAATACGGTTAATTGCAATTCCAAAGGATTACTCCACTGGTACCCTCCGGGCTGCCTGGCTCGAAGTTCAAGATAGTAATTGCCGGGTTCCATTTGGCTCAAATTCAAGATGTTTCTATTTCCATTGGGCTGCCATAGTTGTTCTTCCAGCATGATCTGACGATCCTCTTTGGGCACCAATCGATATTGATATTGTACATTTCCACCCGGAAAGGACACATTAGTAAATTCCAATTGGAGTGCTTGATCATTTTGAAGGCGAAAACCTCGTTCGAAATCCATTGTAAACTCTTCCGTATCGGTAACGATCTTTCTTAATCTTGGAGAATTTGAATAAGGTAGCGAAGCCGCAGATATACGTGAATATACCAGGCCCTCTGGTGTTCCGGCCCAAAGGCGTCCCTGCTCATCTGTAGTGATACACCGATATGCGCTGATAACAGAAGGTAATCCTTCCATTTCTCCAAGTGCCGTCGAGATATCTTGTTGATGAAATACCAGACCTTTCGTGGCTGTCGCGATCCAAATGTTATTGTTTGAATAATGTGTGACACCCCTAACCTCTTCCTGACCTAAAATGTCATTTTGAATAAGGGTGATTTTCTCAGAATCATAACGGAGCAGGCCATCCGTGGTAGCCAACCAGACAATACCACGATTGTCAATAGTCAGGTCATGGGCCTCGAAATTGAGCATAGGCACAAATGGTAATGAGGGACTTAAGTTGATAAAATGATCTTGTTGAGGATCATACCGGTACAGGTAACTTCTCTCACCGATACCAACGGCATAGATCTCGCCTCTTGAACTCTCCTTGATCGCCAGGACCCTGCTTGAAAATCCTTTGGTGTCATCATAGTAGTCAACAATCCCATCTGCATTGATCCTCGCTACCCCTACAATTGGTTTATTCAAAGGTGCCTGGCAGAACCAAATATTTCCCTTGCTGTCGGGATAAAGGAGGAAAATGGCTTCTCCCCGATCGTGGAAATCATATCGCCGAATAAGCCTGTTACCTTCATATTTCAACAATTCAACCTTTGGGGTAGTAGTGGTCACCCAGTTATACCCACCAGTATCCTGTGCCACCGCATTGACTGTTAAGTTGTTGTAGATCGGTTTAGCGGTGAACTCATCTTCAACCGGTGAAATTTCATATAAGTAGTTCATAGGCACCCATGCTTTTTCCCGTTTACCTAAGGCAATACTGATCGGGTTGTTCATGGGCAAATTTTGAACTGTTTTGAAAAATCGCTGCTGGAGTAGCCAAAGTCCGGTCTCTGTACAGACCCAAAGCCTGCTATTGTTGGCTATGCTGTCTGTAGTGACATAGATCTCGTAGATATGTCCAAAATCCAACTCCTCCACCCGATGCGCTTCATTTGCTCCATATATAGTTTGAGGAGGACTGTTTAGATCCTCGAATTTTAATAGCCTTCCCTTTTTGGTTCCAATGATGTATTGGTCATTTTGATCAACATGAATGGCCGTTACCAGATCATCAACCATATCAATAGTTTTGTGGGGTTCTGGGTTGCCTTCCTCTATGGTATATACATTTAGTGCATCACTTCCTATCAGAATATAGTGATCATTGATCAATAAAGTATTTGCATTCTGAACGTCCAGCCTCTTTTCAAAAGTATTTGTGGTTTTGTTAAAATAGAACAATCCATCCAGCGGACTCAGTGCCCAAACACCTCCATCAGCGTCTTCCTGGATCGATAACTTTTGCGCATCGGTTGACCTTGAAAACGGATAGGACTTGAATACTCCTTCTTCAAATCGGCCAATACTATGATTAGATTGGCTTATCCAGATTTCCTGATCATTGTCCAGCGCAAAATCATTGGGGTAGAAAAGACGTTCAACATTCTCATCAATTGTACCTTCCAGTAATGCACTCACTCTAGGATTCGAGTATAAATCCTCAACTTGATAAAGACTTATTTCGTTTACAAAAAGGAGATCATCTCCATATTCATGTAGTTGATGAATGAACTGACTTTGGGTATGAAGGCTGTAGATGTCAAAGTTGATCCCGTCAAATCTATACAAGCCATTTTCACTGCCAATCCAAATGTATCCCTGCTTGTCCTGAATAACTGTGGAAGCCAGATCGAAAGGTGCTCCGGATTCCGTATTGTATTGTATATATCCGTATTGTTGTGCGGAAAGTTGAAAATATACTCCACACAAAAAAGAGAATAGGATTGTTCTGTTCAATTTTCCTCGTGTTGTTATCTAATTTAAAGAAAAATCTACTGAAAGCATGGAACCAGTAAAACTGGATTTCGCTCAATCCTTTCAGTTCAAGTGCTACCAATGTGGGGATCGCTCTTCCATTCGTTACGATCAGGCAAACATTCACTCTGTAGTCATTTCGAACTTGTAGGAATGATCAAAAAATCGATTCATCAGTAAAGGTAAGTTCATGAGGACACTATTACTCCCCTCGAAATCACCCTCCGGAACAATTAAAAAAAGCTGCCTATCGGCAGCTTTTTGAAAATTGAACTATCCTGTTGTATTATCAATACACGTAATCCAGAGCTGTTTGGTCATTTGCAGTGAAAGGACGATCGCCCTCAGGGCTTCCGCAAGCCAACATCCAGGAATCCGCATCTGGCCCTGTTGGTGTGCCGGGAATGTAGTTGGCACCTACGTCACTTGCTCCTTCATCGCTGGGTGATCCACCACAACTGAAGCTTCGATCCATGTAGTCGGTGTGTCTGAATCCTATGCAATGCCCTACCTCGTGAGCGATGGTAGTAGCCAATCCATTAATGTTACTGACATTGTCATAATATGCTCTTGTCATTAGGATCTGGTTGTATGGATCACCACCTGCGGTTGGGAACCCTGCCGAACCCAAAATACCAAACCAGTAGTAATACCAGGGTGATGCTCTGATCACGATATCTGCACCGCTTGAAGTACTCACTCTTTGGAATGTAAGGTTTAGGTTTTCACTGTTGTACCTTGATATGGCAATGTCCGTGGCATCACTATACTTCTGAGGCATGTTCACGAAGATACTGATGGTTCGGGGTGCTCCAGTCACAAGATTGTCGGTACTATAATGTTCGACAGTGGCGAGGTCATTTCCCTTGGATAGTTCGTCAAGTTGGGAAATGTTAAAGAGCAGATCACCTTCAACGATAATCTCATCCTGATTTAACATGACAACTTCATTGGAATTATAACCTAGCGCCTCAAGCTTGTCAAGTACTTCTCCGGGAACAGTCAAAGATTCAGGTGACTCTGTTTGTTCCTCACACGCGAAGAAGATGAAAACTGCTGCCAGTGATAAAATACTGGCCTTTAGAAATGTTCGATTCATAGTGTTTGAATTATTTGGTTACTGAAATGAATTTATGGAAAAATCCAAATTCCAAAACCGAACGACTAATTTCCTAATCCTTCACTCTTTCCATCATATTAAATCCCCTTGTTCACATTTGAAATGCAATCAAGAAAAAAGGCCTCCAGTGGATTTGGAAGCCTTTAACAACTCGATTATGAATTTGTCAACTAAATTAAATCGTGTATAGCTGGTTTATAAGTTTTTTCGGATAGCAAAGAATATATTTCTTGGAACCCATTCTCCTTAAACTGCTTTTCTTAAATACTGCCGGTCGATGGTAAGGATCTCGATGAAACTGAAGTCCATTTCTACCAGGTCAGCATAATCTTCACCGGTTTCCCTCATTTCCAAATCGTTCTTCTCATAGCACCATTCCACATCCACCTTACTCCCATTCTGCTGTAACTTCTTCAATACCCTGAACAAATCAAGGAAGCATTTAGAACTACTGGTATTGAAATATTTCAACGATATGTCAACTTTAATGTCCTTGTTTGTACCGTTGAATAGATCGTAAATCTTCTTTACCAATGGATGATAAAACATCGGTGCTTTTTCCAGTGAAGATTGTCCTCTGATTACAATTCTACCAGTGTCCGGATCGATCCGAATAAAAGGTGTGATTTGAGAAGGTTCCAAAATAATTTTCATAGCTCAGTTCTTTAATAGTCCTTGGCTGTTTTTTAGCCACAATACCAATTTGAAGATAGGAACTCCTTATTATTTCAAAACCTGACGAAAGTTAAAAAACATTGAAAATTTATATCTCTTTGATTATCAGATATTTATGGGATTTTACTCAACTAAATATTAAGAAGAATATTCTTAGAATGTTTAACAATGTTAATATTGGCTCGGACCTCAATTTCGACGATTAGATCAATTTGCCAGCAAATTCTCCTGCATTCCTGACAAATACAGTTGTTTGCAGTCCACTGGCCAATTCGATCAACCGGTCCTTGTATTCTGATTCATCTCCTGGTTGCACATCATTTAACCCAAGGAATACGATATCAGCGTTTTTACTGTACTCATGTATCACCTGGGGTATGGTTTTACCTTCCGGTTTGGTGATGATCTCAAAATCCGCAGTTATGCGCACTGTTTTCACAATCTTGCTCAAACTCAACATCATTCCCCTTCTCTCCTTCTCGTCAGTCACTACCGATCGGATATAGATCTTGGCATCTCTCCAGTCATCATTCAGGTTCAACAGGTATGCCAGCAACAACATTAAGTCTCCGTTGTTTTGCTTACCGCGCCACCATAGATCAATCCTGGGTTCGCGCCCGGGTTCATGTGCCCAGTTGAGTTTAACAATGATTGTGTTCTTACCTGCCCTCGACAATGCTCTCATGGTTCTTAATTGAGATTCTACCCTGTATGGTTTCTCTGACCATCCAAACATTACTGTATTTGACTTAAGTCCTGCAATGCCTTTCGCCTGGGCGATATCTATCACTCCAGTTGAATAATCCGAGACAATATGGATCTCACTGAAAGCAATCAATCCCTCATCCTCGAGTACCTTATCCATTTGTTTCAGAATGGGTTTGGTAGATGGTTCTTCATTCGTCAGATCACCTTCGATTAGGTTACAAACAGTAACTATCCCCCTGTTTTGGTTAAACCAGCTTGCCATACGAACGAGTCCCAGTCGTTTCGAAACATCACCGGCAAATAAAAGAATGTGGGGTCGCCAATTTCGGGGATCATCGGAATACTTGCTGTGTTTGATTAGTGCAAACCTTGATATCGCAATCCATATTCCAGCCCGAACATCCCCCCATTGCTTTTTGAGTTGCTTTTGTCTCAGGTAAGTATAAAGAAGTACTTCAAATGCTATCGCTATCAGACAAGCCAAGGGGTTGATCAGCAACATAATGAAAGTCGCTCCCATTGCACCGATCAAACTTACGTACCATGGTACATTGATCGTTGGTCGGTATGACGTATCCCCGACAAGTTGCTCAATTGTCGCACTAAGATTAATTGTAACGTAAAGTGTAAGGAACAGAACAGTCACAAACTGAGCAACTGCATTCAATCCTCCGAAGGCCACTGCGGACAATGCAATGATCCCTGTGAATACGGTAGCAATCAAAGGTTGACCATTACTGGAGAGACGAGAGAATATCCCTGGTGCAATTCCATCTTTAGCAAGCGCTTGCAATACCCTTGGACCACCTAAAGCACTTCCGAAAGCCGACGATATGATGGCGCCAAGCATTCCAGGATAAATCAACCATGGCCCTAACACAGCTACATTGGTCCAACTTTGGACACCTGGTACTGCCAACTCTTCAAAACTTATTTTTCCTGTTATGCCAAACAGAAAAGGTACCAGTAGATATACCGCAGTACCTGTGGCAACCGCCAACAGTGTTCCCTTCGGAATTGATTTACGCGGATCTTTTAAATCACCACTCATACCGATACCTGCAGCAAATCCGGTGACGGCCGGGAAGAAAACCGCAAAGACATACCAGAATCCCTCGGGGGCACTTCGATACGAAGCCAGAAATTCAGGAGTTCTGGTTTCACCTGTGAGGGCTCCTGCCAATAAAGCAACGATAGACAACCCAACGACCATCATGATTGGTACCTGGACTTTGAGTGCAGCAGCTGCACTTCTACCGGAAACAGCTGTGATGATGACAATGAATACTATCGTCAATACCTGTGTAAAGTAAGATGGAAGCTCGACGGAAAGCGGGATAATAGTTAGGATTGATTCGGCCAAACCAAAACTGTAAAATGTAACACTTAGTGTACGACATAAGAAAAGAGGAATACCAATTGCTCCCCCAAGCTCCAATCCAAGACTGTGAGAGATCATGTAGTACTCCCCACCTACTCCCACTTTCATATTTGTTGCAATTGCCGATGCACTGAGAGCGGTGATGAAAGTAATGGCACTGGAAACCAGAATTATGACGATTGTCAATCCCAGTCCGAGATTTCCCACGATCCATCCAAAGCGCAGGTACATGATCAATCCGAGGATGGTCAGAACACTTGGGGTAAATACCCCTAGAAACGTCCCGAACTTTTCACCTTTCAGCGGTCTTGAGCCTGTGGATTCCTTTGATGATCTGGATTTGTTGGCCATGGGAATTGAGTGGGTAATTTAGTGATTATCGACGGGTGGCACCCAAGCCATAAACCAAAAAAGCATAATTAAAAATGATAGGATACTGCAGTCTTTAAAGGTTAAAACCAATAACGAGTAGGTCGTCCAACTGCATTTCCGAACCCGTCCAATCTTCGATGTATTTTGTGAATATATCCTTCTGACGGGCCATCGGATATTCGAAATTCAATTCCAGCATTCCCTGGACATTTTTCTTTCCGAGTTTCTTTCCTTCCGGTCCTCCGAAAAGATCCCTCAGACCATCACTTGATAGATAAAACTTACTTCCCTGCGCACCGTCAAGGCTTATTGGAACATTGTTATAACTACGATCGACATCCCACATTTCACCAACCTGCATTCTGTCCGCCTTAACTGTCTCCATTTCCCCATTGGTCACTTGAAGGAGGTCCATTTTTGCACCGGCAAAGGTCAGTTCCCTTGCCAGCATACTGATCCTCACAATACCGACATCAGCGCCGGTCCCTACCTGCAAGTTTGTTTTTTCTTCAAACTTGGTTTTAATCTCATTGTGCAAATGAATAAGTATCTCTGCCGGATCTTTGATTTCCATCTCTGCTAAAACCTTCTTAAGACCATTTGTATAGATCCTGGTCATCATGCTGGCCAGATGCCCGTGTCCCATGCAATCAAATACTGCTATGTAGAGGCTTTCGCGATCCTGGTGAACAAAGAAACCATCCCCGCCTACTTTGCCGGACATGGGTTTGTTGATAACAAATGCGTCTAATACACTGTGGATCTGCTCCTCCGGAAATAGAGAGAGATAATTTCGTTTAGCACTATCCTCAACCTGACCCAGGTTAAGTTGATCAGTTACTAGTTCCTTACGTGTTTTAGGTCTTTCCAAAGCTGTTCGCTTTAAAAATAGCTTTTAGATCACTCTAATCCAACTACGACGAAAGCTTCATGCGAATTCCACTTAATTGGAATAATATATATTGATAAACTATCAGGTATCTTGAGTTGGTTCGGCATCCCTTCAAATACTACGGGTACCGAGATCATAAAATTAGCCCCAAGATTGGCTCTTACATTCCCTGCCACCACATTGGAGATTTCACCAGCCATATCCATGATATCTTCGGTGGAAGGGTCATCGATTCCTATGAAAATATTGATCAGGTCAGAATACATGTTCTTATCAGCAGAAATGTATACAAATCCCTTTTTGTTACCCGAGATACCTATCATACCTGTGACCTCTTTCAAAGTAAGATCATTGGTATCCTTAAGATAAGGGGCACTCAATTCAGAATCAATATCAGTAAGATGCTTGAAGTAATTCTCAACCGAGTTGATGAACATATTGCATGTTGCCTCAAATTCCTCCTTGCTAGCGTCCATTTCGATCTAATAGTTTATCAAAAGCTTTCTTTAGGTCTTCAGGGTTCACTGGTTTGTACATGAATCCCCTCGCACCTTTGTCCAATGCCAACAGACCTGTCAATTTATCACTTAAAGCCGTTATGATCATGACTTTCGCCTCAGGATGGATCTGCATAATGTTTTCAAGACATGTAAGGCCATCCATTTGCGGCATGGTAATGTCAAGTGTGATCACATCTGGTTTCTTGAGTTTCACCATTTCCAATGCCTCTACTCCGTTTGCAGCGGTCCCAACGATTTGTAGATCATAATCCACAAGATTCTTTTCTATGGTACGCCTCATTATAGAGGAATCATCGACAATCAATAGCTTCATGATGGTATTTCTTCAGTGGTCTCCTCTACCGCTTTAAGTGGTAGCGTAATGTTCATTTCGAAAAAGTGACCAGGACTTGAATTAATAGTAAAGTCACCTTCATTTTCATCGATGATGGTCTTCACCAATCCCATTCCTGCTCCTCTGCCCGAAAAATCATCAACCTTGTCGGAGGTAGAAAACCCTCTACTAAAGATCAAGCCTGCAATCTCACCTTCTTCCATATTTTCGGCTTCATCTGCAGAGATAATTTCCCGTTGGATTGCTCGATTTTTGATTTTCTCCAGATCAAGACCTTTTCCATCATCACAATATGACACGATCATTTCGTTGTCTTTATTTTTATCCAGTGAGACTATGATATTTCCTTTCACCATTTTGTCGCTGGACACCCGCACATTGGACTCTTCGATCCCATGTGCCAATGAGTTCCTCATTAATTGAATGAGAATGTCGTTTATAGGTGTTACATAGTTCTCAGGAACTACAACGTTCTTTTCATTCTTGAAGAGCAATTCAACAGGTTTATCCATCTCTTTGCTCATGTTTTCCAATCCCTTTTCAAGGGAGTCGACAAACATGATGTTAGAAACAACCTGGCCCTCAGATGGGAATTTCTTGTATATGTTAGCAACCTTATTGAGCATTTCTGACATGTCCTCTAGGTTCTTGCCAGCATCATCTATTTCGTAAAGGATTGGTAAGAAGTCCTTGCCCTCAATTTCCCTTCCTTTCAGTCCTGTAATTATATCCTCAATCTGATGGAATTTGTCTTTCATCAGGTCAAGACCTATTACCATGGAATTCCCCTTGAGGTTATGGACCGTTTCAAAGGTATAGTTTAACAGCTCGGTGAAATCTTCATCTTTGTTTGATTCGTACCTGGCCGATATACCTTTTAGTATCTTCTTCGAATTATGTAAATAACCTGATAATACAGAAGGGTCTATCTTAAGGATACTTAAAACCTGCTCGGTTTCTCTTTTCTTCTGCTCTTCAGCTTCTTCAAGGTGCTTCTGTAATAATACAGATTCAGTTTCATCCGATATTGTGACCATGATGCTTTGTATCTCACCATCCCGCTCAATCCTTGTAAATGAAACTCTAATGTATTTGGTGTTTACAATTCCTTCTGTTTCGGTGAATATTTTTACCTGCTCCACAGGATTCAACTGGTTCACTACATCCTCATCCATATCAGTGTTGAACAAGTGCCTCATGAACATCTCCAATGCCTCAAGGTCACGTGGAATGATGTGAGGTCTCATGAAGTTTGCATAATTCTCTCCAGCAATCTTCTTAGTATCGAAGATGCCTTCCATTGCCTTTGAGTACAGCTTGCTTATCTTAAAATCTTTGTCCAGCAGGAATATACCCTGGTGAACATTTTCAAAAACGACTTCAGATTGTTTGATGACGTTCTCATACAAATATTGCGTATGGTCTTTTTCTTTCTTCAGTGCCTGCTGCGATGCATTCACCTTTCCGACCATCACATTGAATGTCTTACCGTAGTGTCCAATCTCATCCTTTGTTGGAATGTTGACCTTACCTGACATGTCACCTGCAGCCAATCTTCTCGTGAAAGCTTCCAGCTTCCTGACATTTTCAACAAGATTGGTAACGATATTACCAATTAAGGAGAATGCGAGAACAGCTACAATGATGTCAACGGTCAGGAAAACCCAAAAATCACGATTGGCGATAGACGAAACTTCCTCCGTATATGCATGAATGTTATCAGACATGTGATCTTCTACCTTCTTCAGAAGATTGATCTTTGCCGTGATAATATTATACCAGTGTTGCGGATCTTCATCAATGATGGCATTTGCCAATAGTATATTTCTTAGCCTGTTTGATTCCTCAATATCGGGGCCCTTAACTATCCTTTCATAGTATTCCCTTGAATCCGCATTTGTAATAGTAAGAAAGGCATCAAGATACGACTCCTGAGAAGACACCAAAGACGAATAACTATTGTATAGCTCATAATCCATCTCCTTTTGAGAAAAGGCTTTTGTTCCTACTGCTCGTTCCATACTGGCCTTTTCCTTTGATTTGAGAAAATAGATAATGGCATGGACCTGTTGAGCAAGCTCTTTATCACGTGTCTCATTGATCAGGTTGTTTACTGTATTCAATGCGACTTCATTGATTTCGGAGAAGTAATCGATTGTCTTATCAGCAGTCAAAGTCAAATTATCAATTTGACTTCGTATTTTAGGTAATCTATCAAAATAGAATCGCAGATCTTCAATGTCGTTGCCATGCAAGATCATGAGATCATTCAGATCGGGATCTGCAATTTCTAGCTTGAACTGCTGCAGGGTGCTATCCGTCCGACGGCGTTGATCCATCAGCTCGGACTTGAATCGTCCCCCCTGACCGGAAATATATCCCGAAGATATACTCCGCTCTTTTTGTAATTCGTGGACTACATGGTTGATCTCTATGCCAACAATGATGGCTTTATTTAAGCGGATCGAATCTTTATAGTCAAGAAAATTGTGTCGTATCTGGAAATAGTCAAATACTATCACAGTTACGATCAAGGGAATAAGTACGACCGCAAATTTCCTTTTTATGGAAAGGTCGTGCAATTTATTTTTCATATTACCCGGTTTACAACTTCAAGTAAGTCTTCGGCAGTAAATGGTTTAACAATATAATCAAGGGCTCCAAGTTCTTTTCCTTTATTCACAACAGTTTGCTGACCTACAGCACTGACCATCACGACTTTGGATTCAATTCCTTCCTCTCTTAACACCTTCAATATATCAAAACCCATCATATCCGGCAAAATATTGTCAAGTGTAATCAGATCGGGCTCCAGCTCCATTGCCAGATCTATTGCAGATTCTCCATCATGTGCTTCACCCACAACGTCAAATCCATTTTCAGTTAGAGACGATTTAATTAATGATCTCATATATATTGAATCGTCCACAATTAGTACTCGCTTGCTCATGTTCTTCTCAGTTAAATTCTTATTGATGTATTAGTATGTTTTGTTTTTTTATGCTACTTGTTTGATCTTATCTACAAATTCTTTGTTGAACAACCAGACAAAGTCCGGAGATATTTCCAATTCTGATCCGTGAAATAACGCCTTAAAATGAACCACGGAATCATATGTATCTGTCTCCGATTTCAGGAAGTCCTCTACCTCATTTGCTTTAATGATATGCAAAGAGGGAACGTGCCCAAATAGCTCCAGTCCCAGGTAATTGGAAAACTCTGTGATAACCGCAGCAGATACCATGTTGTCAATCTCCGTCAAGAAACCAACTTGCATCATTTTACTTTCTGGTGAATCATCTTCTAGGATCTGGGGCGGTAAACATGCTTTATTTATCTTCTCCACTTCCTCTTCAGAAAAGATCAAGTGGCAAGATCCCTTAAGCTGTCCTCTAAGCTCGGTTTTTACCAGGTGAACGTTATGATCTCCCTGACTGGCAAAATTAGGGATGTGACTGTCCTGTTTACTGTAATCGATCTTCTCAATTGTAATAGGACTTTGCAGGATCATCTCCATGGATGACTTTGCCATCGATAACCCATCGAAAATGAGCTTTGTGGCAAATTGCAATTCGTTATCTTTCAAGTTATCTAACATCAGTTTGTGATCAAAATATCTAAATGTGAAATTCCCGCATTTATAAGGAATAACAAAGGATTACTGTACCAGTGAGAATTTTCAGCGTGTGAAGTCAGGAAAATCCGGATAATCTGGACAATGAGCCTAACACGACACTAACTTAATGTGCGTATTTGCTCATTACTTCCAGAAGAACCTCATCCTCAAATGGCTTGATTATGTACTCTGATGCACCAACATTCATTCCTTCCAATATAGCTGATTGTTGACCGACAGCACTTACCATGATAACGGCCGATTTATTTCCCCGTTGTTTGATGACTTTTAGTACATCAATGCCGGTCATATCAGGTAGTATGTTATCCAGTGTTATGATCTCCGGTTCAAGTTCCAGCGCCATATCAATCGCGGTCTCTCCATTTTTTGCAACGCCAATGACGTCATAACCATTTTCACTCAATAGCCTCTTGATGTGCAACCTCATGTACGTTGAATCATCGACAACTAAAACAGTTTTACCCATGGCAATTCTAATTTTTAATGAGTTATCTTTTTCTTTTCCTATAGA
This sequence comes from Cyclobacteriaceae bacterium, assembly GCA_965242805.1. Classification (GTDB taxonomy): domain Bacteria; phylum Bacteroidota; class Bacteroidia; order Cytophagales; family Cyclobacteriaceae; genus JANQEU01. The sequence goes on from CBDETD010000002.1 coordinate 749,548, forward strand.
TCCTAGTTTTTACATCATACAATTCAAACAGTTCCTTCCCCGCATCCGGCATGATATCATAATAACCTATTATGAAAAATCCGTCATCCTTCAAACTTGAGTGTATGAGATTTAATACTTTGGTTTTCAATGTTTCGTCGAAATATATCATCACATTCCGGCAAAAGATCATATCATACATTTCCGGCGCTCCATCATGGACGAGGTTATGTCTCTGATAGGTCACGTGACCTTTATACTTCGACTTTATAGTTGCATTTCTACCTTCATAATCGAAGAAGTCGCTCATCTCTCTGTGTGGAAAGAACTTCAAGAATGGTGTGAGATATTGTTTAAGAAGAATAGACGAATATTCGCCCTTTTTTGCTTTTCCCAACGCAGTCTTACTTAAATCCGTTGCCCAGGCCCTCGATTTGTAAAGCATTCCTTTTGCTTCCAAAACAATAGCCATAGTATATACTTCCTCACCAGTAGAACATCCGGCATGCCAAAGATTCAAGGGGCGGCCGTCAAATTTCTCCAGAATGCGATCCCTGATCAAGATCCAGACATCAGGATTCCTGAACAATTCAGTAAGATTTACCAATAGATCATCAATAGCATTGTTGAAAAATTCTGCATCTTTCAGGATTTTCGACCACAATTCAAGCAGGGATTCCATCTTATGCTTCATCATGAGCCGTGATATCCCGCGTTTGAAAGACCCTTTCTCGTAATTGGTGAAATCCAATCCGTATCGATTCTTCATGGCCAGCATTAAGGCCGACAATTCCTCATCGGAAATCACATTGGAACCGAATCCCTCGATCATATGCAGCGTTTCTTATTGGTGGTCATTTCCGTAATAGCAGGATTTAAGTCATGGTAGCTTCAGATTCCGCTTTCATTGATTTGAATAAAAGGTCAGTAATTGCAGCAACATCCACAACAAGACACACGTTACCATTGCCCAAGATAGTGGTTCCACTTAATAACTTCACTTTATCCACAGGTCGGGGTAATGTCTTTTCAATGATCTCTTTTCTCTGAAGAAGTCTGTCAACCACTAGTCCAACAAATTTTCCGGAATAAGATATCACAATAACATCCAATTGAGTCTGAGGATCCAATTCATCAAATGTCCTGTGCAGGATCCCTGAATTTGAAATCTCAGTTAATTCATTGAGTGAAAAAAGATCATTGAGGAACACAATGGGAATGGTGGCTTCAAGATAATTTGCCATCAATCCATCGCTGATCTTGTGGATCTCGTTTTTCTGTAATGAAATCACAGCTTCTGTATATCCCAGTGAGATGGCATACTCCTGCTTATTCAATTCAAACAAAAGAGCTCCTTTCAACGCCAAACTCGATGGTAGGATCATATTAATGGTGGAACCCTTCCCTACTTCCGTATCTATTGTCACCTGTCCACCTATCGATTCTACCGTACGCTTAACTACGTCCATACCAACACCTCTACCCGACACTTCAGTTACTTTCTCAGCACTGGAGAATCCGGGTTCGAAGATGTACATAAGAACATCCTGATCTTCAAGACTTTTGGCATAATCCGCATTTACCAATCCTTTCTCAATGATTTTGTTCCTTATCACCTGGGCATCAATACCTTTGCCATCATCAGATACCATGATCACCACCCTGTCCTTTTCGTAGCGGGCATCAAGGGTGATCTTTCCGTTTGATGATTTATTATTTTTCTTTCGGGTTTCCCCGTCCTCAATTCCATGGCTGACAGCATTCCGCACAAGGTGAATCATGGAATCACTCATCGTTTTAAGAATATTCCGGTCGATCTCAATTTCGGTTCCCTTCAGACTAAGATCCACCTTCTTGTTCTCCAGGGCGGCAACATCTCTCACTATCCTATGAAATTTGTTGAACAGAAATCCAACTTGCACCATCCTGGCCTTCATGATATTGTACTGAAGGTTTGAGGATATCCGTTGTAAGCTATCAAATTGACTATTGGAAGAGTTGTCCGTCGTAAACATCGAGATCAATCGATCCCTTTCGATGATCAACTGTCCGACAAGATTCATCAAATCATCCATCTTTTTAACGGGGATCTGGATGACCTCGGTAAAGGTTATCTTCGGTGCTTCTTCAGCACTTTGGGGTTCAGGTGTTTGTGGTTCTTTATTTTCCATCGCTGATTCATGGACAGCTTCTTCAACTTCTTCTATACTTCCCTCACCTGTATCCTGAGCCTCAGGCTCCTCTGTACCCTTATTTTGCAAGGAGTTCTTGTGGAGGATTGAAAGCTTTGTTTTAATTCCAAGGTAACTGACTTTTTTACCAGTCTTCAGAGCATTTATAAGTTCTCCGAGTTTATCATTTGCCTTGAACAAAGATTCAAACATTTCCTTGTTCAGCTTAATGTCTCCGTTCTTAATGGAGCCCATGACATCTTCCATGACGTGGGAGAGTTCCGCAATGGCATCGAAACCCATTCCCATAGCATTTCCCTTTAGTGTATGGGTTATTCTAAAAATAGCGTTGATGGCACCCTGATCATTATTCTCTTTTTCGAGATCAATAAATCTTCTGTTGAGCTCCTCGAAATTTTCTAGTGCCTCTACTAAAAAGAGCTCCCTGTATTCTGATTCCTTCGAATTCAACTTTCCTTAAGTTTTTTTACTAAAAAATCACCAATTTCTTTTATGTCAAATGCCTCTATAGCGGCACCCCTCTCCAATGCTACTTTTGGCATCCCAAAAATCACACTGGAACTTTTATTCTGGGCGATTGTATAGCCACCCAGATCACGTATTGCTTTCAAGCCTTCAACCCCATCCTTCCCCATTCCGGTGAGGATCACCCCAATGATCCTATGTCCAAACAGTTTCGCAACCGATAGCATCAAGGCGTTTATCGATGGGTTGTTAAACTCCGGATATTTCCTTGTACTAAAGGTCACTATGGTCTTTTTGCTTCTTTTGTCTTGTTCAAGAATCATATTTGCGTCTCCGGGTGATACAATCACCATACCCGGCGTCGGGATCATGGATTTGGTTCCAACGACAACTTTCAAAGGACTCATAGTATCCAGACGAGCTACGAAAGGTCTCACGAAATTAGCAGGCATGTGCTGTGCAATCACCACAGGTACCGGCAAATTGGCAGGTAATGATGTCACCACCTGTTCGATCGCTGAAGGTCCTCCCGTAGATGCACCGATAACGATGATATCGTAATTCTTTTTCCTTGTTAATTCCCTACTTGGTTTAAGGTTCTCGGACAGGTCCTTAAGGACTTTTGGCTGCGCTCTAGCCACACTTTTCACCTTGTTGATCAATTCAAGATCCATCTGTCGAATTTTTGACCCTCCCCTGCTAGGTTTGTTTATGTAATCAACAGCCCCAAGGTTGAGGGCATCAAATATGGGTTCGAGGTTAGAGTTACCTACAGCGCTCAAAATCAAGATCGGGCAAGGATTTTCCTTCATTATCTTTCGGACAGCATATAGTCCATCATATTCTTCCATCATCAAATCCAATACCACCACATCCGGCTTCATCTCTTTTACTTTCATTGCTGCCTCCTTACCATCCACAGCGGAACCGATGACATTTATCCCTTCATCCTCTGAGAGAATGTCTGAAATAAGTAGCCGCATGAAAGCGGAATCATCTACTACAAGGACATTTAATACTTTTTGGGTCACCGGACTTCTAATTATGATTCAGCAGCTTCTATTGTCTTGGGAATAAAGCTTACTTTGTCTCCCTCAATTAATTCCTCAATATCAATAAGAAAGATCATCTGATCATCTTTCTCAATTATACCTTTAATGTAAGTTTCGTCCAATGCCGTATCAGACATAATACCTGAAGCCGCTCCCAACTCATCACCAGATACTATCAAAGTTGTGGGTACATCTCTAACTAATATTCCCGCTTTGTAAATTTCACTTTCAATAACAACAGTGTAGTTGGTACCTGAGTTGTCAGAAGTTAAATTGTATTTTTCAGCAAGATCCATGACCACAAACGCATTACCTCTGATCTTGGCAACTCCCTTAATGTACTGCGGAGCATGAGGGGTTCTGGTTATTGTAGGTGTAACAACCACCTCCCTGGTTTTATCAATTTCCAGCGCGTATGATCCTTCACCAAGTTTAAATACGATAAGCTGAAGTTTCTTTCCCTTCAATTCCTCCAATTCCCTACTAAATTTAGCCTTCAGGTCCTGCCTTCTTTTATACTCAGCTTCAGATAAAACCTTGGTGGGAGTAGCTACTGATTTGGGACTTTCTTCAATTGCGATTGGTTCAGGAGTAACTTCCTGAACTTCGGGAACACTCTCTGATGTGATGTTGACTGCAGTGACATTCACATTAATGTCTGATTTGCTAAGCTTGACCGTTTGACTTTTCTTTTTAACGGTCCCGGTTTTCTTTGCCTTCGCAGTTGTTTTCCTTGTCGCTTTGGCTTTTTTCTTGGGTGCAGCCACTTCGTCAGGTATGAGTTTTTGTCTTTTAAGATTTTTTCCCAAAGCCATCTTAAGATTCATTTAGTTTTAAAAATTCTTCAGTAAATGCCATATAATCCCGAGCACTATTCGAAAACCGATCATAAGATATCACACTCTTTCCAAATGACGGTGCTTCTGAGGCCCTTACATTCGTCCTTATCTGTGACTTAAAGAGATCAAAATCGTACTCTTCACTAATGAGATCATAAACTTCCGAGCTTAGTTTCTTTCTTCTGTCTACCATAACCGGCAAAATTCCCATAACCTCCAAATGCGGATTGAACGCTTCCCTTACTCTATCAACCGTTTGAATGATTTGATCCAGGCCTTGAAGGCTAAGTACCTCCATTTGCATAGGGATGATCACCTTTTGGGCAGCGTTCAATGCATTGATTGTTAAAAGAGAAAGAGACGGCGGGCAGTCAATTAATACATAGTCGTATCCCGTTGTGTTCTCCAGGATTTCGGTCAGCAAGGATTCCCTGTTTTCTGCTGATACCATGGACAATTCAATATCTGCTAAATCTACATTTGACGGAACAATGTCCATGTCCTCCCTTTCAATTAGGATGTCATTCAATGCGCAATCACCAAGGAAAACATCAGACACTGATCTTTCGAATTCAGATATTCCCAGAGAATAGGTCAAATTTCCCTGAGCATCAAGATCCAGGACCAGGACTTTCCTGCCCTTTTGAGCGAGCGTAGCTCCAAGGTTTACCGTTGTAGTTGTCTTGCCGGTTCCTCCCTTTTGATTTACAATAGCGACTATCATGAGCATCTAATTCTTCTGGCGGCTATTCTTGCATTAAAAGCAACTATGCCGAATTCTTTTTCATTTGGTTTTTATCTGATGTTAGTGTGAAACTTCCCACTCTATTTTTTAATTCGTTTGCTATCCTCGTAACCTGTTTTGATTTTTCAGTATAGTTTCCCATGCCGGCTGAAAGCTCCGTTGCCGAAGCGGCAACCTCCTCCGTACCCGATGCTGTTTGCTCGGCAATGACAACTACGGACTCAGTTATATTTACAACATTTCGAATGTCCTCCTCTTGATCCTTGGTAGCGTTGAGTATATCCTTCGAAAGCTGATGGGTTTCGTTTGTGGATGACTCGATCTCCTTGAAAGCCTCGGAAGCGTTGTTTGAGGCTTCTTCACCACCTTTTATACTTTCATTCATTACCTGTATTGCATTGGCAGCACTTTCCGTATCATTTTGTACAGCATTTACAAGCGTTTCAATCTCCTTAGCGGAATTACGGGAATCTTCAGCAAGTTTTCGGATTTCCTCAGCCACTACCGCAAATCCCCGTCCGGCTTCTCCAGCCTGAGCAGCCTCAATTGCTGCATTCAATGCCAGAAGATTTGTCTGAGACGCAATATCTGTAATTATCCCCAAGACCCTATTTATCTCTTTCGAGCGATCCTTTAGAACCTGTATTGACGTATTGGTTTCATCCGCAAATCTTGAGATATCCGTCATATTGGAAGCAACCTTCGTGATCATTTTCAACCCGATCTCGGAAGTATCGGCACCTTTTTTAGCTGCAGTGGTTATTCTCTCAGCCTGGGAATTCATAGTACTTGAAGATGTGAGTATTTCCTCAATTAAATTGGAAGACTCGTCAACCTTCATCACCTGATTCTGGGCACCGGAACTCATTTGTGATATTGCAGATGCGATTTCTCCTGTGTTAGCATTCATTTCCTGACTGGCCGCCAACATTTCAGTTGAAGATTCACCGACATGCTTTACACTGGATGTTATCTCAATTAGCAATGCATTCAGGTTGTCAAGAGCTGAGTTAAGATTATCAGCCAACGTTCTGATCTGACCTTTGGCATCAATTGTGAATCTGTGGGTCAGGTCTCCGGATGCCATTGCATTGACAATTTCATTTACCATTTTCATGGGTTGCGACACGGAATTAAGTAACTCATTGATCGCCTCACCCAAACTTCTCCATGCACCGTCCATCCCCTCTATGGCAATTCTCGAATTAAGATCCCCACTCATTCCTGCATCCTTAACAACACTTTGAGTCTTCTCAATAACAGAATTCAAATTGTCCCTCATCCTCAATAATGATTGACCAAGGGCGTCGTTTTCACTTGATACCGAGAAATCCGCTTTCAAATTACCCATTCCGATCTGCTTGGAGAACTCGGCCTTATTGATCAATTCGTGCATCAATGTATTCACTGAATTGGCCATTTCTCCCAATTCATCCTTTCCACGACCTTTAATATTTAGTTTCCTATCCAGATCCAGATCTCCTTTTGCAAGATCTTTCAACAATTCATTGGAGTCTTCAATGGCATGACTGATTCCCCTGGCGATGCGCCAGATTACAAACATCAAGATTGCCAACCCGATCAGACCGGCAATAATGGTTATGGTTATGGTCCTGTTGAAGGCTGCCGTGATTTCCGAAATCGGCACGATGATCCCCGCAGACCAGGGTTTATTAGTTCTTCCTACAACAATCGGCGACATTGAGACATAAACGTCCTCACCGAATGAGGTATCAAAAGTCGTAAATGAAGGCGAACCACCGTATTTTATTGAGTCTATCAGATCAAAATCGACTCCACTGGCAAAAGCCATTGAGTCTACTGGTAAGCTAAAGAAGCTTCGATCCGTATGTGAAATGATAATTCCCTCATTGCTGAGAAGAAAGGCAAATCCTTTATCAAAAAAATCAATCTTGGACATCGACTGAAAATCTCCGACGGACATATCTGTTCCAATCAAACCAACGAACTCATCATTAACGATCATGGGTGCAGCCGGAGAAACTCCCAGCAAGGAATCTCCGGTAACGTTGGCATAGTCATAATCCGCGTACCAGTAGGGTTCAGTTAATACTTCCTCCTTTTCCTGTTTTACCCTTGAGTAAATTGACCCAGGTACATCCCCATCAAGGTTGGCTAATTCACGACTTGCCTGAAGATTTCCTTCACGGATATAGAAATTCACCCTCTCTCTACCATATGATCTGGTATATGTTGGATCGATTGCCGACAATTCCCAACTCATCCAGACTGCGTCATATTTAGGGTAAGTTTCAAGAACATTGATCATGAACTCCCGCCTCAAGGAATCTCTCCTCAATTGAGGTAAATAAGTATAGTTCTTTACGGCTAAGGACATTGCCCTGGAAATTGCCATATCCTCATTTATGGATGTACTGATCTCTGTTGCTTTCTGTAGTGCAAAAGAATCAGCCAGTTTTTTGGCTTCAATAATTGCTTTTGTTCGTAAACTGTAACTAATATATCCGAGTGTCAAAATATAGATGAGGATCGTGATACCAAGTATCATGATCATCATCTTATTTTTTATAGTCATGTTGTTTAGCATAGGTTGGTCAAATATTAGGTTAACTCACAGCTTTACCGTCGTTGATTATTTCCAAAAGATCCACGAGAATGATCATCCTATTCTCCTTCTTGATTATACCTTTAAGGTAACTGTTGTCCTGTGTGGATTGAACCACCACGTTTGAAGAGTTGTCTATTTCAGAATCTGCCACTGAAATTGTATCCGGAACTCTTTCCACCGCCAAACCAATTTTTAATTCATCTTCCCGAATTACCAAAATGTATTTTGCTGAGTTGGAAGTTTCATCAATTGAGGTACCTATTCTTCTACCAAGGTCGAAGATGGGTATCACTTCACCTCGAACGTTGGCAACGCCCAGGATGTATGAGGGTGTTTGGGGGATGGCCGCAATGGGAGGTATCTTGACCACTTCATTAACAGCATCGATGGACATTGCGTATTCCTCATTATCAACCGGAAACACTATCATCAACTGACTGGATTCATTACTAATATTTGTTCTTTGATCAGCGATATCTTCTGAAGTCTTTTCAGGACTCTGGGTATCGGGTGTCTTAACGTCCTTGACCTCAGGAACTTGATCATTCGTCACCTCTTCAGATACTAATGCTTTAGTTTCTGATTTTTGAGAATCTTTCTTTTCATCCTTTACAGTCTTACTCTCGGGATTAGATTTCTTAATGTTTTTTCCAAGTGCCATCCAGCTAAAATTGTATCAACGATATTACCGATCCAGTACAAGCTGCATGTTACAGCAGTTAAAATATGGTCCAGTATTGGTTTAACTCATCTGTAAAATTGATGATTAAGGACATTCCTTAAAAATCGCAATGATCAATTAAGGAATTTATTTGAGTGAAACCAAATAAAAGATGTGGCATTGGGAATTTTTGTTGTTAAGCCTGAAAAAAGAAAATGCACCAAATTCTTGGTGCATTTCTCGCTCTTAACTGGTTTTAGTGAGTAAGCTGGCTCTCAATGGGATAACTTTAACATTTCGACTGAAGTTATTTATACTAAAGTACCATGATTAAGACACAGTTAAAAAATGAAAAAAAGGAAATGACCTCTTTTTTGTAAGTATCTGATATACAGAGATATGGAAAAATTTTCTTATAAAAAATTAAGAAAAAGATTCTTAAATGTGTTAATATTATTCAAAATGTGGAGATAAGAGGTGGATATCATCAATCAGAACATTAGAGCATTAAGAAAGTTCGAGAATATTAAGAGTCAGAGTGAGTTTGGTAAAATACTTGGCGTTCCCAGTCATAACATCAACAAGTACGAAAATAATGTGATTCCCAAACCGGAAGTCCTGCGAGTGATCGCGGAGAAGTTTAACATTAATCTGCACTTGTTTCTTACCAAAGAACTGACCGAGGAAAACTATGAGGAGTTTAAGATCGAACATAATACCGAGGCGAAATTAGAAAGCCTGATCAATCAATCCAGTGCTGAGTTTGAGATCAAGCGCGGAGATCTGGATCGGGTCACAACATTCTTCTCTGATAAGCTGGATCGATTGGAATCTGGTGAAGTAAACGAGGTTGACAGAAGAAAACTATTCGGTGATTTAAGGTCCATATTCCTTGCCTTCAATGGTAAGCTTAAGGAATTTTACAAAATGCAGGATCATCTCGCAGCAATCATCGGACAGGGTAAGATCCCTGACTTGTAGGAAGCCCTTTCCATCTTCAAAATCTATATAACAAAAAAACCCTCCAAAAGGAGGGAATTTTTTTCACATAGCTGGGTAAATCGTTCTAAATCTTATTCTACTCTTAGATGCTGAAATTCCGATTGAAGTTTTGTCATGACTTCCGATACTTTTCGACTGGATCTACTTCTGAAGTACACGGCTGTACCTCCATAAACCATTAGACCCAGAATGACTAATGCCAAGCCAAGTACCCATGGTTTTTCATACCATGGTGTGGTCTGCTTGAATTCATCGTACTGCCGAACGATGTCCGCAAACATGATCTGATCAGTCTGACTCTTATAATTCTCAATATCTGCAATGATCTTATCAATACTGGCATTAAATACCTTAGAATACGAAGCGGATTCGCCAAATTGGGCACTTTCCTCCAAGGCATTACCCAGGTCGGAATAGATCTTCACGTGCTGCAGATCATACTTATTAAAGTCCTCATTTACTGCATCTTTCCAGATATTAACGGCTTTGTCCGTCTGACCTGATCTATACAGAACAGTTCCCAGGTCATATTTGGTCACAAAAATAGAACTGCTGACATCTTTGAATTCCAATGCTTTACGGAAATTGAGGATGGCATTTTCATCATCTCCGGCATCCATGTATGTCACACCAATTCCATGATATGCTTTTCCAACTTCCTCAGACAAATCAGGATTTGATGAATACTTTGATATGGTATTCATATAAGCAATACGAGATAAATCATAGTCTCCCAGATTCTTGTACATTAATCCAATTTGATTATTAGCTAAAGCAATTTTGGATTTGTAGTCGATTTCTTCTGACAACTCCAATGCGAGTGATATGAATTCTTCAGCTTTATCAAAAGAGACAGGATCATCTATTAAGCTATAAGTATATCCTAAGTCGTAATATATGTTAGCCAATAACTTAGATGTGATTTCGTCTTTATATTCCAGAGCTAGCAAATAGTTTTCAACAGATTTATCATACTGCCCATGACTTCTTAACATAATCGATATGTTCTGAATTAAGGCAGCTTTCGACTCAGAATCATCTGTCTGTAGATAATATGAAAGCGCATCATTGTAATTAAAGTAAGCATTAGACAAATCCTTTATAGCTACATCATAGATATAGCCCTTATACCATTTGGCTTTACCCATATACATGTATGAATCCATATCCAAAGCCTGAGCGAAAGCATCATCGCATAGTTTCAAAGCTTCAACTGGGTTCTCATTCATAATGTCGAAGGAAGATTGCAACTGCGCGTCAAGATCAGGGTTATCAATGACAGCAACTTCGTCCCCATAGTTGACCTCACATGAATATGAGAGTATCACTATGAAGGCTAATGCAAGGCCCTTAATATGTCTAGATAAATTTCGGTTCATTTTTAATTGTATCATTTCCAAAGAAAGATTCTTCATAGGCAATCGTGGTATTCTAGGATCCTTGAGGTGGAGCATTTGAAGTAGTTGATCCTCCTTGATCTGTGGCTTCTTCATTCACGACCACATTCTCAAATACCTCATCACTGTCATCTGCACATGCAGTGAAAAGAAGCACTGAGAAACTCAATCCCAATATCCACGCCGCCATTCTTTTCATTAACCTTTTCATAAACTTTAATTATAAGGAAGTTTGACTTATTCTAAATTCTTGTGAAAATACTGCATTTTCTACAAATAATTTCATAAGTACATTTCTCCCCTCCAAAATGCCCTTTTCAAGGACTTTTTCAATATGATAATTCTCTTTGATAAGAAAATTCTTCTTAATTCTTATGAATTAGCTTAGAATATTCAAATTTCAAATTTGAATCATCATATTTCAAGCGTAAAAAAGCAGCTACAATAAACCATTGTAGCTGCTCCCACAAATTATAGACCTATAAGCAGCAAGTACATCAGCAGCTATTTGCCAACCATGTCTGCTTTTATTGAATATCTTATGATCTTCCTGTACTTGCTTCATTTTCAGATCTAGGCTTTTTGCCTATAACAATGATAAAAAAGAAGGTAAGAATCGAGATGAAAATAAAAAAACAGAAAGTGTATTTTTTTAATTCGTTGATTACCAAGTACTTACGAAAATACTTTTGAGAAAATTCTTCTTAATTCAATTAATAATATTCAAACCGACAATTATTCGTCCCTTAATGAAATGATAGGATTTGCTCGCGCAGCCTGTAAAATGGTGCTTCCTGTCGTGGCCAATCCCACTCCTGCAACAGCCAGAGCAGCAACAAATATCGGGATGATCCCAACGGTAATGTGATAAGCATATATTTGATCAAGTAAAACAGTGGTTAGAAAATACCCTCCAACAGATCCTATAATAGCTGCTATGGCCAAAATCCAGGCGAATTCCCTGCTTAGTAACCGGATCATATGTGAAATCGAGGCTCCCAGGGTCTTCCTTATCCCTATCTCTTTTGTCCTTTTATCGACATTCAGAGAAGCTAATGCGAATATTCCCGAAGCAGATAGTAATCCCCCCAATATGGTCAGGAATATGAAGATCTTCTTCAAATTCGTATTGGTCTGACGCATATTCCCCAGATTTATGTCTTCCTGATATCGACAATTATATGGTTTCGTTGGTATTTCCTCCTTCCAAACCTCCTCCATGTAGGAATTGATCTCCTTGAGGTCATCCTCCTCACCTCTTACCAGCATCAACTGATATTCGTTTCGTTTTGATGCATAATAAACAAAAGGTTCTGGCTCCCTCGACCTATAAAGATTATCTACATGATTCAAGATCACACCAACGATCCTTCTATCATCTTCCCGTACTTTTACAATTGCGCCAATCGGGGCCGAAAGACCCACGTGGTCCAGGAAGGCTTCATTGACTACGATAGAATTGAACTCATCAGTGGCAATATCGAAGTCTAGAAATCTTCCTTGCTTCAATGTCATGCCCATGGTCTCAAAGAAGTTCTCTCCCACCTCAATGTGCTGAACCTGATATTCAGTAGTGTCCATTTGAACAGGAAAAGGATAACTACTCATTCCCAACTGGTGATGGGTGATTGATACCTCCTGAACTTTAGGATGGGATTTAATCCTTTCCTTCATGATCCGGTACTCTCCTTCGTCCTGTATTGTCAATGCCAATACATTCTTCATGTCAAAACCATAATCTACCCTCTCCTGGAATTTTGTATTCTGTATGAACACCAATCCATTGATCAATACAATGACTGATATAGCGAATTGGATCGTAACAAGACTTTTAGTGAACAGGTTAGTTCCTTTGATCTTAACATTTCCCTTAAGTAAGGTAACAGGTTGATACCTACTATTGGTAAGTGCTGGATACAACCCGGCAACCAGTGAAGCTCCAAAAACAAGGATCAACAGGGAAACCAAAAGATTTAGTCCATTGAGGTCCTTCATAGTATATGGGATTTCCCACATATCCGCAAACTCCCTCGTTACAAAGCGTGATATTATCAAGCCGACTACCAGTGAAAATAGGATTATCAGGATCATTTCGAAAATGAACTGAGCGATTATATTGAAGCGAGATGCTCCGACCACCTTTCGTATACCCACTTCTTTCAACCTTCTGGCTGTTATCGCAAAAGAGGTATTGGTGAGGTTGAAACAGGCAATTAGAAGGATCATCAATGCCATTACAGAAAAGATTATAAGTGGAACATTGCTGATCCGAAGATTTATCTGGCTCCACCCGATATCGTCTTGATTGACATTTTCCTTAAAAGGATGCAACTCATATCGAAGCACTTTGACGTCCGGTCTCATTTCGTTCCTCAGGTCTACATATTGTGTAAACAATGGAGACATCGTCACAGCATTGGAAGGGTAAGTAAGTTCGACCAATAAGGCCGGATCTCTCCAATCACCCCATTCATTTGTTGACAGACCATAAATGTCCATGAAGTTCTCCATCCGCATCATGATGTCAAAATACATTGAGACATTCAATGGAGGCTTTTCAATAACGGCTCCCACGACGACCTGAATTTCTGTCTGGTTAGCCGCATTCAAGATCAGGACTTTCCCTATTGGGTTGTCATCTGCAAAATACTTTTCTGCAATTTCTTCTGTGAGGACTATGGAATTTTTGTTGTGAAAAGAACCAATGTCCCCTTTCAAAACTTTGTAATCGAACATTTCATAGAAGGTACTATCGGCAAACACGATACCTTCACTAAATGCCTTCTCTCCATATCGAAGGTACCCTGCACCAAAACCATATCTTGTGTATCGTTCAATCCCTGCAATGTCCTGGGCTACTGCAGGCCCAATATTAATAGGTGAATTGATATGCTGACCTTCTCCACCATCCGGTTGTTCGAATACCGTGTGCATTCGAAATATCTTATCTGTCCTGGAGTTGTCGTAGAATTGATCAAATTCGATGTTGTAAGCCAGGAGCATATATGCAGTGATACAACAGGCCAGTGATACGCCCAGTCCAAAAGTATTTATGACGATGTAGCTCTTATTCTTAAGGATACTCCGTATTGCCATTAGTAGGAAGTTTCTGAACATTTTGAGAGTGATTTGATCTACTGCAATTGTAAATTCACTCCCATTATATAATGTCACTCCCCCGTAAAAGGATGTCAAAAGATGTCATTCCCATGAAATTCATGGAAAGATCATACTTCTAATTTTTCAGTGGTTCTAAACTTTGAAGGGTCGTTGGGATCAATTCTGAAACCGTAGGATGGATATGAACAGCTCTTGATATGACCTTGTAAGAGGCATCCGCATACATGATATCAAGTAATGAATGAATGATCTCATCACCTTCTATTCCAAGGATAGTTGCACCGAGGATCCTTTCTGTATCCGCATCAACCAGGATTTTCATAAACCCGAAAGTTTCTCCTTTCTCCTTGGCCCTTGCAATTCTACTCATCGGTCTATGACCAATAAGCACATTTTTTCCTGATTCCCTGGCCTCCTTTTCTGACATCCCTATTCTTGCCAGTGCAGGATCAATGAATAGTCCATAGCATGGAATTCTTTCATCCACTTGTCTGGGATCATTATCAATGATATTGGCAGCAACAATTTCATAATCATTATATGAAGTATGTGTGAACGCTCCCTTACCGTTACAATCTCCAAGGGCCCATATTCCCTGTACATTGGTTTCCAGTTTGTCATTCACCCTGATAAATCCCCTATTGTCAGTTTCCACCCCGGCCTTATCCAGGCCTAAATCATCAGTATTGGGTCTTCGCCCGGTGGCCAGTAACAAATGAGATCCTTCCACATAACGATCTCCGGTCTTGCAATCAACGTCTACACCAATTAGACTTCCCACCGCTTTACCTTTTAAACAGGTTGCTTCCAATCTCAATTTAATTCCTTCCGATTCGAGCACGTTGGCAATTTCCAGGGATGTGTCCTCGTCCTCCCTGGAAACCAATCTGGAGCCCATTTCTATGATGGTGACCTCACTACCAAAACGACGGAACATTTGTCCAAATTCCAAACCAATGTAGCTGCCTCCCACCACAATTAGGTGCTTGGGAACATAATCAAGGTCCATCATCTCCACATTAGTCAGGTAGTCGACATTTTCAAAACCCGGAGGAACAAACGGTCTTCCACCAACATTTATAAATATCATTTCCGATTCCAACACTTGACCGTTTACCTCGACTTCAGTTGAGCTTCTAAAACGGGCATGTCCTTCAATAACCGTGATATTGTCAGTACTCTTCAACCAATTCTCCACACCTGTTGTTGAGGCATGAACAATTTCATCCTTACGGGCTTTTACCCTCTTCATGTCGACCACAACATCGCCATTTATATTTATGCCATAATCCATCGCTCGTCTCGCCATATGCGCCACCCTGGCACTGGCAACCAATGTCTTTGTTGGGGTACAACCAGTATTAACACAGGTTCCACCAAAATTCTCTTTTTCAATGATTGCGGTCTTTTTGCCTACAGCTGCAAGTCGCGCTGCCAATGACGGTCCCGCCTGGCCGGTTCCAATTATTATTGCATCAAACTTCATGGACAGGAATGGTCTTCATTTTTTTTGAAAATACAAAATCCATAATCAAACATATGTATCACGGATTCAGAAATTTCAAACAATTTTGTGTTCAGGTAATTATAATGTCAAAAAGGAATAAACTATGATATCAATTTTATCTCCAGCAAAATCACTTGATTTTAAATCCAATGAAGCAGGAACATCCGCTCCTCGCTTACTGGATCATGCAGAAGAATTGATAGGTGTACTCAAGACGAAAAGTGAGGAGGACGTTCAATCACTTATGGACATCAGTGAAAAACTTGCCGTGTTGAATGTTGAAAGATATCATGCCTTCAAGAAAGAACATACAGACCATAATTCAAAAGCCTGTCTTATGGCTTTTAAGGGAGATGTGTATCAGGGACTGAAGGCAGAAGATTTCAACCAGGAAGAAATCTCTTTTGCGCAGGAACATTTGAGAATATTAAGTGGTCTATATGGTTTATTAAGGCCGATGGATAAAATTCAGCCCTATCGATTAGAAATGGGAACAAAGCTTGCCTTTGATGATTATAAGACACTTTATGAATACTGGGGAAAGACCATTGCTGGTCTGCTGAAGGAAGATCTAGCCCTTCAAGGTGATAATGTTATAATCAATTTGGCCTCACAGGAATATTTCAAATCACTGGATCTATCTGTCTTGGACGCCGAAGTCATAGATATCGAATTCAAGGATTTTAAGAACGGCGAATACAAGATCATTTCATTCTATGCAAAAAAGGCAAGAGGAATGATGGCGCGATATATTATCAAAAATAAGATCAACAAAGTCGAGGAATTAAAGGGCTTTGATGAGGCTGGTTACTATTATGATGAACCCAACTCTACTTCGTCAAAACTAGCTTTCAAAAGAGGATGAGCGCAGATGCTTAAAGTCTCCTGGTCAGAAATATACAATCATCCTTTGCCTGAAAAGCATAGGTTCCCTATGTTGAAATATGATCTATTACCGGAGCAGTTATTACACGAAGGAACCCTCAATCCATCCAATATTTTCAATCCCAGGATGTTGAGTTTGGAAGAGATCCTTTCCGTCCACGAAGAAACCTACTGGACAAGGCTGAGCTCATTGAAATTGACCCGACAGGAAGAAAGGAGAAGCGGATTCCCAATATCACACCAATTGATAGAAAGGGAACGATACATAAACGGCGGTACCATCCAGGCTGCTGATTTTGCTCTGGAGTATGGTATTGCAATGAATATTGCCGGAGGTACACACCATGCATTCACAAATAAGGCCGAAGGATTTTGCCTGTTGAATGATATCGCAATCGCCGCCAAATATCTTCTCCAAAATAATAAGGTGAAGCAGGTTCTGGTGGTTGACCTGGATGTACATCAAGGAAACGGAACAGCACAGATCTTTCAAAATGATCCAAATGTCTATACCTTCAGCATGCACGGTGCCAATAACTACCCTATGCAAAAAGAGAATTCAGATCGGGATGTTCCCCTTCCGGATCACATAGATGATGAACGTTATCTACAACTCTTGGAATTTCACCTTGGAGAGATTACGGAGGATATATCACCAGACTTCATATTTTTCCAATCTGGGGTCGATGTGCTGGCAACGGATAAACTTGGCAGGCTTGGACTTTCAAGAAAAGGATGCAAACAAAGAGATAAAATTGTGCTGGATATGGCGCATCAAAATAGAATTCCAATAGTAGCCAGCATGGGTGGTGGCTACTCGGAAAACATAAAGGATATCATAGAAGCCCACGCCAACACCTATCGGTTGGCGCAGGAGATCTTCTTTTAAACCACTGCCGGCACAAAATCACTGGCTGCTTTTCGTCTGGATTCCAGTACATGGTCAAGTGCCTGTTTAATGTCCTCCCAAAGGTCTTTCTTATTTTCTATCCCTATTGATATCCTCACCAATTTTGGATTGATCCCAAATTCGTACTTTTCTTTCTCGTCGACATCCGCATGTGTCATAGTAAAAGGATGTTGCGCCAGACTTTCAGTACTTCCCAGACTGACGGCTAGTTTGACCAGGTTGAGGTTATTAAGAAAATCAAAGGCTTCTTTCTCCCCACCGACAATCTCCAAAGATAGCATAGCTCCGGGTGAGGTGTATTGTTTTTTGTAAATAGGGTATTGCGGACTATCCTTTGGCACCAATCCCAGGTAATGTACCCTTTCAACGGCTGGATGACGGCAAAGTTTTTTGGCAATGAAATTGGCATTTTTAGCCTGCTGCTCCATTCGCACTTTCAATGTCTCCAGGCTTCTCATCAGCAACCAACCCGTCCAAGGTCCTGCCATATTCCCCACGAATGTCCTGAAGGCCTTAACTCTTGTTATCAGTTCACGATTCCCCAGGCAGGCACCGGCAATAACATCACTATGACCCCCTATGTATTTGGTAGCGGAATAGAGAACTAGATCAGCTCCAAGTTTCAATGGCTGTGACCATAGTGGTCCCATATAAGTATTATCAACGGCCAATAGTACCGGTTCATCTCCTATCGAATATTTTTTTGCAAGCCTTGAGCACATCTCTACATCCACAAGCTCATTTGTGGGATTACTTGGGGTCTCCACATAGATCATTTTCAATCTACCGGATGACTTCTTTATGATCTTCTCAATCTCATCTTCAGAAATACCAGCTTTGAATTGAGCAATATGGATCCCGTACCGGATAAGAATGTGCTTAATGAAATGATCCGTACCGCCATATACAGGTTCACTAAAAAGCATTAGATCACCCGGCCTTAGAAATTCCATCATCATGGAACTTATTGCAGACATACCACTCTCGAAGACCGCGCAATCCTCAGCTCCGTCCCAGATGGTAAGACGATTTTCAAGAATTTCAAGATCAGGATTGTTTAAGCGACTGTAGATCAACCCAAGCTGCTCATTCGGTTCTTTTTCTTTTAAGCCATAGGCCAATTCAAAATGACGTTTTCCTTCCTCGGCAGTATTGAAAACAAATGTGGAAGTTTGAAAGATCGGACATTTAATCGCACCCTCGGACCACTCAGGATGATAGCCAAAAGACATCATGAGTGTTTCCGGATTTAGTTGTTTTTTGCTTGCCATGATTTCAGAATTTGGGACAAGTAAATCTCCATATTTATGAAAATATAATCTATGATAATAATCATTTATAGAAATATTTTCTAATATTTAAAAAAATATAGATTAATTTTCCTTAGGTAATTGTGATTCTTCATCTAAACGGAAAGATTTTCTATGGATCAAACAGACAAGAAGCTCCTTCAACTGCTTCAAAAGGATTCAAACCTTACCCATCGACAAATGGCTGGGTTATTAAATCTTTCAATTACGCCAGTATATGAGAGAATCAAAAGGTTGGAACGGGCTGGGTATATTGAAAAATATGTGGCCCTGATAAATCCTGAAAAAGTTGATAAAACCCTGGTAGCATTCACCAGCGTTTCACTAAAAGAGCATTCACAGAAATATCTCCTTAGATTTGAGGAAGAAATAAGCAGCATCGAAGAAGTTGTGGAATGCTATCACATCGCCGGGCAGTTCGATTATCTCCTGAAAATTATCGTAAAGGACATGAAAGAGTACCAGGTGGTAGTAATGAACAAACTAGCCTCCATGGACAACATCGTCAACGTGCAGAGTTCATTCGTGATGACAGAGGTTATTCGATCAACCGAAATACCTATCTCCTAAGGAATTAAGAGGTTCTACTGAAGAAATCTGTTAATTGTCTCGTTGAGAATTTCAGATTTGAATGGTTTGCGGACATATCCATCGATGATACCGTTCTCGATATTTTGCTCCATATCATCGTTCAAATCAGAGCCACTAAAAATCACATAAGCTACTTCAGGGTAATCTTCTCTGGCCTTTTGCACGAACTCAAGCCCATCCATAACTGGCATTCTCAAGTCGGAAAAACAGATCTTGATGTCACTGTTTTCCTTTAGCTTCTCCAGACCTTCCTCTCCGGACAATGCCGTGATCACATTATACTGTCTCATGTACATTGCCCGGAAGATCGTAAGATTTGGCTGATCATCATCAACCATTAGTAGTGTTGGCTTCTCAGTTTCAGGCATTGGGTGTTGATCGTAGTCCTAACATGGTGTGGTTCACAAAACTATCGCGAATCATCTACTAAATCAAACTTGTGTTTGTGCAAGTATGGATTTAATCTGTTCCAATTCGTCCGGAGTATTTACATTTTTCAACTGATCCGGATTTTTGCATTTTATCATATTGATATCACTATTGATCAATACTTTTCTTGGACAACTATATCCAAGACTTAAAAAATGCAATAACCTCGGATAGGCCCTGGGCTCCCAGAGTGTGATCAGTGGCTCCGGAAAATCTGTCTCCGGATTGTAATAACATGTGGCAATCTTACTTATATCCCTGTTTGAAATTAAATCCTGAATGAGGTCGTTATCCACCAACGGAATGTCACATGCAAGGGAGATCCATGCACTGTTTGGGTCGTATCTAAATGCCGAAAGCAAGCCTCCAAATGGTCCTAGGTCTAAAAAACTATCTTGAATCACCTTATGATCGGTCTCTACATTGCTTTCAGGTGCCAGGGAAATAAAAGTACTTTCGGTATGTTCGGATAAAATATCTGCCAGGTATTCTCTTTGAGGTTTCCCATGGTAGTCTATATCCCCTTTATCGTACCCCATCCGTGTACTTTTTCCTCCAGCAAAAACTAACCCGTTGATCCCCGGAACAATTATATCTTTCTTGATGACACCAATGATGCCTTCTATATCGTCTATTTTAAATACAGGGATATTGTCAATCTGAGGAATATGATCTTTTAGGAAGTCATAAACCTGATCATTGTCCCCATCCAAGACGAACATTCGGACATCTGTTAGTCTATCCAGTTTACGAGAAAGGCTATCCTTCTTCTTTTCATTGATTATTACAATCTGTTTTTCGGATGAGAAGTGATTTCCATTTACGATTACTACGTCTTCCTCGTTAAAATATGACCGGTATTGATAAGTTATGTCCCCCTTTTGGAAAGAGAATTGGTGGTGGGATATCTTATCTACATAAACATTGTTGTAAGAAGGTTTCTCCGACTCTTGGTGATCAGCATCTGCAAACCCGATTGTAAACTCCTCCTGAAGCTTATTTGCGATTGCCTGAGATAGATTCTTGATGACACCACAAGGAGCTCCTATGATGGAAAATTCATTCCTTCCAAATTTGCCTCCGAGTGGTTTCTCTACGTGTGCATGCTTTTTATGCTCTTTCAAAGTCACTTTTACCTCCTGTTTTCTTCAATAATTTGGTTTCCTTAATTACGATTTCATGCGAGAATCCCTTGCACATATCATAAACTGTCAGGGCAGCTATACTGGCTCCCGTCAATGCTTCCATTTCCACTCCTGTTTTCGACATTACTCTGGCTTCACATTTTATGACAACTTCCTTTTGATCGTCAATGGCGATCTCAACCGTGCATTTATCCAAACCAAGGGGATGGCATAGGGGGATTAACTCACTTGTTTTCTTTGCAGCCATTACTCCAGCGATGATCGCTGTCTGAAATACCGGCCCCTTTTTCGTATGAATGTCATCATTTTCCAGTTTCTCAATTATTTCTACTGGAAGTATAACTCTGGACTCGGCGATGGCAGTCCTCTCTGTTACTTTCTTGACAGAAACATCAACCATTGTCGGCTGACCTTCCTTTGTCAGATGAGAAAAAGATTTATCCATTAATACAAAATTCGTATTTATTCTGAACTTGCGAAATGCGAAACTGTTTTCTTTAGATAATGCTCAACAAAGAAGAAAGTGTAAGATACAGTCGACATTTGAACTTGCCTGAATTTGGAGAGGAAACTCAAGTCAAGTTAAAAGATTCCAAAGTACTCGTAGTAGGTACCGGGGGATTGGGTGCTCCTTTATTGCAATACCTTACTGCTGCCGGAGTGGGAACAATAGGTGTTGTAGACTACGACGTGGTAGACATAAGTAATCTTCAAAGACAGGTATTATTTAGTACCAAAGACGTAGGCAGGTCAAAAACTGAAGTGGCGATCAGGAAATTACAGACTTTGAATCCCCATGTCGAATTCAAGGAACATCACATTAAACTTGATTCTTCCAATGCACTGGAAATTTTTAGATCTTATGACGTTGTTGCGGACGGAACAGATAACTTCCCCACCCGCTACCTGGTGAATGACGCTTGTGTCCTGACGGATCGACCAAACGTTTATGCATCAATCTTTCAGTTCGAGGGACAGGTGAGCGTATTCAATCACTTGGACAAACCCGGAGAACGAGGTCCAAATTATCGCGACCTTTTTCCGACCCCTCCTCCACCTGGCATGGTGCCTAGTTGTGCTGAGGGAGGTGTTTTAGGTGTTCTGCCTGGAATTGTAGGAAGTATGCAAGCTACAGAGGTCATAAAGATCATCACTGGAATCGGAACACCACTATCAGGTACTCTGCTGGTATTCGATGCATTGAACTTCACCCAACGCAAGTTGAACGTAGTCAAAGATCCTTCAAATCCCCTTACTGGCAAGAATAAAACAATTGACTCCTTAATCGACTACGATGAGTTCTGTGGGTTAAAAAGTGAAGATGATAAAAGCATTGGTGTCCATGAACTTAAGGCTTTAATTGATGATGGGTCCGATTTTCAACTGATCGATGTCCGCGAACCATATGAATATGAAGAACACAATCTCGGGGGAGTATTAATTCCCTTGAAATCTCTCGATAATAAGATTAGCGAGATCGAAAGGCAAAAAAAGGTGGTAATTCACTGCAAAACGGGAGTAAGAAGCCTACAGGCAGTAAGGTCACTTCAAAAAGAACATGGATTTGAGAATCTTTACAACCTGGAAGGAGGTATTCAGGAATGGATACATCGGTTTGGAATAGACTGAAAAACTGCTAAGAGATCGATCCATAATTAAAGATCCGTAAATCAACTTCCTTGAACCAACCTCAAAGCAGCAAAAGGTTATTTCCCTGCCATCAAATGGTTAATCAGTGAAATAATTTGGCGAGTAGAGTTTTCAGCCTGTTTTCTCTTTTTTCAGGAGCATTGATCATCACATCCGATACAAAATCCAATGCCACTTTCCATGATTTACCAATGTCCTCCTTGTAGTCCTCACCCATTTTGTCTTTGATGGTATCAATGAGACAATCTCTCACCACCGGATAATATCCGGGATCAATTTTCAGTTTATTATGAAATCTCCCCAGATCCTCTATCGATCCCTTGATCTCTTCAATTCTATCTATGTTGGACACTACGAACCCCACCGTGTAGGCCAGTTTCTCAGATTGCTTTGACATATCATCCGGAAAGAGTTTTCTGGCCTGGGGAGCTTCCTTGAACAGTTTATCATAGAAAACCATCATGTTTTCTCCATTTTCATCAGCAACATACTCCCATGAGGATCTGATGTCTTTGATCATAGCTTCGGTCATACGCTTAGTATTTTTATTAATTTGTCTAACTGTGATTTTATCTTCGAGCGGGTCTTGGAGAATGCAAAAAAATCTATTGATACAAGATCCCAATAATCTATATTCAACTCCGTATTTTCATCTACCAATTCCTGAGGCAATTTCAGTTTATACATATCATACAGATAGTGCTGAATGATCTTCAGCTCAACTTCATACCATGTCGTTCTTTTAGTGACATGTGTAATCGAAAATCTTGGATTAGATTCCAGCAACTCCGGTAAGGACCTGGTTGCGACCATAGTCCAGCCAAACGTCGAGATCTTAGAAATTATCCAATTCTTTATCGGCAATGCTCTGAACTTCACCTCGTTTTAAATCCATTCTTGTATTACAAATACCAGATTGGTGACAGGTCCGTGGAATTCAAGAATCAAGAAGGTGGAGCAGGTGTACGAAAAATAAAATAGTGAGTATACATATAGCTGTTATTCTTTTAAATACTGGATTTCCCTATTCAATAATAGTGATAAGAGGAAATATCAGGTCGGGAATACCATTGAGATACAACTTGAGAATGTAAATCAATTATCTAGTGTTAAAGAATTAATATGTAATCAACTGACTATTAAGGATATAAGCTTAATTAAACCATGGATTATCCAGGTCTATGTAAATTCTCACCGACGAAAAATGATCTTAAAGTCAATAGTTATTTTCTTGATCAGTTATTTAAGATCAAAATTGGAAAGTCGTGCCCTCTTGAGAAAGTGTAGGGGTACTGGGGTGTACCCTTATGCAGAATGCTTAGCTCAGGAACCTGATCATCCACGTAAGATTTTAGTTCATAAACGGTGATCTTACCATCTTTTGGCGCTCCATCTGCCTCTCCACTTAAGCCCTTAAGAAGTACATAAGTGAATAATCCATGGCCAAGATCTTTAAACTCTGTTGCGAATTGATCTGAACCCGCTGCAGCCATGACATGCACGCCACTTGCTCTCGAAAGTTGGGCAATGGCCTTCTCCTCCTTGGCTCCCCTTGCTGCTAAAAGTTCGACAGAACTCCCTGATTGACATGCATCCATAATGACCAATTGTTTTAGAGCTTTGATCTCCCTCAAAGCCATTTGTAGTTCATTCGCGTTGATCCCGATCTGCTGAATTTTACTGTTGTCATATAACCTGACGGCATCTGTTGCAACAAAGTAGAAATCACCGTCAACCACAGATCCATGACCCGCAAAATAGAAGATGAAAACATCGTTTGATGAAATACTGGTTTTGATAGATTGGATTTTCTGAAGAATCCCATTCTTAGTTGCCTCTTCATCAACAATCTGATGAACAACTATGTCAGAGAAAATCACCCCTCCCTGTTCTTTTATTTGATCTGAAAATCCTAATGCATCCGGTTTTGCATAAGATAAATTCAACTTGGGATTTTGATATTTATTAATTCCCACTGCCAGTACATGGCAGGTACTACCCGGGGATTGTGAGTCTGAAAACACTGTGGTCGTTGCAGGAATGGATTGAAGACCACCATTTGAAAAAGCGATTGCTTTGAATTCATTAATACCCGCCACCATTGGTACATCAATCTCATAGATCACTTCAGTTTCTGATTCCTTTATCTTTTTGCTTATGAATTCATCAAAACCAATGTTCTTTCCATTCAAAAACAAAGAGACATTTTCGATCCCTCCCCCCTGGTTAGTTGCTTTCATGTACAAATTGGCAACATCCTTTCGCTCCGAATCGTAAGATGACAACTTTAAGGATGGAGGTGGAGAACTACCAATAGCCTCCCCAATAGATCCAAAGGTGGACCGGTTCTGTGATAACAGTGATTCGACAAGGTCTGGTCTGTAGAATTCATTGATGAATTGCTCAGGAGAATAAATATTGGTACCATCAACAAATTGGATGTACTTTATGGCGACATCAGTAGCATCAAAATAACCTTTTGGGGATTTTACCATCCAATCTTTCGAACCAACCTGAATGTGATCGTATAGGACTTCTTCCGTATTCAAATCCCACACTTTAGTAATTCCATCAACATCATGTGATACAATGAACTGATTATTTACAAACACACCATTAATTTCCGCCTGATGACCTTCCAGCAGCTGTTTCCTATTCCAATTCCGATCCAGTTTGTTGATTTTTCTATTTGCACCCCCAAAATAGATATTTCCATCAGGATCCGTGTCCATGTCAAAAACCGGTGCGGAGGTTTTGATCCTTTGATCAATCAAACCGGATCGGAAATCCCATTTTATGACCTGACCATCCCAACCAGAGGTTACGAAATAATTATCCTTTGAAAAAATGTCCGTGACGTTATCCGTATGCCCGACAAAATCGCGAACATATTCCATCGTCTCCACCTCAAGTAACTTCAGTGTCTTATCCAAAAGTCCGACAATGACATATGCATCATTGGCGCTGAAGGCCGTTTGGTAGGCGCTGACCGATTCATGATACTTGTACTTGTACCTCTCCCATGATTCCGTATCCCAAATGGCTATAACTCCATCCCAGCTCGTGCTTACCAGTTTGGTCCCATCATTACTTAAATCCAGATCAAACACAGGTTGACGATGGGCTTTGATGGTTTTAATGGCTTTTCCTGTACTTCTTTCCCAAACAATGATCTTTCCATCACCTCCTCCTGTGGCAATCAATTCCGCATTGATGGTTTCAAAAGCAGTGATTCCTTTATCATGTCCAATGTATTCCATGACAATGGATCCCTTCTGTAAATTCCAGGCTCTTGCTTTCGTACCTGTCTTGCCCACAAATAATGTGGCACCGTCTAGCAACTGTGAAGAATTGTACTTTATGTATTTGGCAATATAGTGTTCCCAATAACTGCCCAGGTCATAATCAAGTCCCGAATCATTTTGATTTTGAATTCCAGTGTACTTTTTGAGTTCATTTCCTTCAAAATCATAAAGTATGGCCTCATTGTCCACCGCCAAAAGCACTGATTTCTCAATTGGGTGAAAAACAGCGTCGTTAATTTGGCCGGCGGTGGACCAGGAATATTTCAAAAAATCATTTTCATAAATGAATAATGAGTCCTCCGTTGCGGCCAAAAAGTAGCTGCCCTGCTTATGGAATTCTACAGCCATAATATCATCCAGTTGGTTGTCGGATTGGAAAATTGCTGAACCATCCTTCAGCGTATAAAGGGTTAATTTATCATTATTTGATAGACGTAATAGTTTGGAGCCATCCGGGCTGAAAGCAGACAATGTCCCACAACCACCGCACCAGCCCTCCTCCTTTTTAAATTCAAATACCTGTTCCCAGGTCCGTGAATCATAGATCCTGGTAGTCCTGTTATCTTCACCCACAGCAAGGAATTGTCCATCCGGACTAAACCTCACATTAACTCCATAACCCACCCCTTTGTCCGGATTAGATTTAAGGGTCTTAAGGGTGTCTCCAGAGTCAAGGTGGTAAATAAATACTCTGTTTTCATAGCTCCCTATGGCTACAATCGGTTCATTGGGATGTGTGCTTACTGAAGTCACAAAACCTTCAAACTCTTTACTTTGCCAAAGTACTTCTCCTGAAGTCAATTCCCAGGCTTTGGCTGTTTTATCGGCGCTGCTGGAGAAAATGGTACCATGATCTGAGAAATCCAGATCATTGATAGTGTGTTGATGACCCACGAAATTCCTCATCTCTCCTCCGGTTGAGGTATCCCAAAGTTTTATGGTTTTATCCCTGCTCCCCGTTAAAATAAACTTGCCTCCTGACAGAAATTTGATGGTCTTGACTACTTCGCCATGACCTTTCTGCAAAACCGCCTCAACCTGGGAAAATGAACTAAAAAACGATAAGGCCAAGAATAGGGTTAGTACAGTCTTTAACCTTACCATAAACACGGATTATTATTCCAGACCGTACCTGATCCTGAAATCTTTGTAGTATTCTTCTATCTCCTCATAGTCAGAGAATTTAACCCTTGCCTGCTCATACCACATCATTGCGTCAAGTACTAGGTCGTTTTTCTCGTAAAATGTGGTCATGATCAATAATTCCAGTGGGGAATTCAAGTCAATCTCGGAAGACAAAGCTTCAATGTCCTCAATCAATTGCGGTCTTTCAGAACTTGAAATTTTCTTGATCTTATAATCTCCCGATTTGGTACCATTGTCCAATACCTCCACATTTAATGCATATAGATCCACATCGTTTTCTATTTCAGAGAAATTGATCTTTGCGTAAGGATCCGAGGTCTCCTGGGAGAACACCTCTTCACCAAATATATTTGATACCGATATCTTGAAGGTTGGAGTCGATTCGGGATTCGAGTAATTCCATCTGACCATCGCTACATCACCATACAGATCACTAATTTCAGGAAGCATGAGCTCCACTGACTCTTCTGAAGCAACGGCACGAGTACCTTTATTCACCCTATTCCTTTCGTTCTCCGACATTCTGGCAGGTATGTATTGATCAAATCGGCTATTTCTCTTCGCTTCAATTACTTGTTGCTGCAGTTGCTGTATGGTATACTTTCCTTCCCCTCGAAGTTGGATGATCTTCCCAGATTTATGCAGTAAACCAAGGAATCCATCAGATGAGGTAACAATTTCCCCATTTGTAATTTGGACACCGGCTTTCAGTAGTTGTTCCTTGCCATCGTTGGTCTTGATAGTATTAGATCCTTTATTTAGAAGTACCTTGAACGTGTAGTCCTGAGCTGATGTAAAAGACGTAATGCAAAACAGCAATGCACAATACAATACCCTCATTTTCATTTGACATCTAGTTGGGTTGAAATACTAAGTTAAAGTGAATCAACAAAAAAAGATCATGATTCTTGTAGAAGTGTGATCAAGGAGCACTCAGCACTCCGAACCTCCCAACGACCACGGGTACAGGTTTTGGAATTATTTCATCCTCCAACATTTCCATCAAATCAATCTCAATATTCCTACCGATAGTATAAAGTGGAGTATCGGCAGCCCTGCCTTCAAATGGGTCTTCGGTAAGTGTTCCCGATTTTTCAAGAATAGTAAAAACAAATGAGATTGCCACTGCCATAGGAACGGTACCCCATCCCATATCCGGAACCAATGTCATTGGTAAACAAATAATGAATATCCAAAGGAAAACACGTGTGAAGTAATTGTAATAGAAGGGAAAAATCGTGTTTTTGATACGTTCTGACTTTCCTTGCTCATCGTAAAATGTCTTTAACATATTTCCCAACTCCATGTGACGGAAGTCTTCAATAATTCCACACTCATAAGCATTCTTTAGGTCCGCCGCCTGAAAATTGATAATGTGGGTTGCTGGATTGTGCACCTTCCTGATCCTCTTTCTCTCTTCTTTTGAAAGGTATTTTCCGACTTCATGTTCAGCATCTTTTCTCAGTTGATTTATCAAAGTATAGACCCAGGCCAAGTGACGATAGATCATTCGCTTCCTCCATTTCTTGATCTCAGATTCTTCTACCTCCCCATTTGAGAATTTTTCCGATGAATAGGAGATGACGTACATGGCAAATGTTCTGCTATTGTTGACGATCGCTCCCCACACTTTTCTGGCCTCCCACCATCTGTCGTATGCACTGTTGTTTCTGAATCCAAGAAAAATGGCAAGAGCACCACCAAGAATAGAGATGGGAAAAATTGGAATATTGGGCATCCATAGATCAAACCTGAGATGTAACTCATACAGAACACAGAAAAAAACCGCAATTCCAGTGTAAGCCATGATTGGATAGCGGTTGTGCCACATCACCCCTCTAACCTGATGAATTATATTATTTGAAAATCGTATTAGCATAATTTAAAGTCCAATTTGATTAATTATTTCCGTTCAATTTCAATACAGATTTGAAAACCAAACCATAAAGTATCTTAATATGTTATTTTCGCGACCTGATGATAAAGATTTTCAAGAAAAAACCAAAGGAAAAGAAACCCCCACAACTCTTTGATCTAAATAATAATCCCATTCAAGAAGGCGATATTGTGAAGAGTTTGAGGTATGATTTGGGAAAAAGCGTAGTCATTCTTAACGGCCTGGAATACATCTATGAATCCATTGAAACCAAGAAAAAAGTCAGTTACGTCAAGATGATCGACGCGATCACAGGTAATCAGAAGGTCCTAAAGGAAAATGGCTAGAATATCATCAATGCCAACAGAATAATTACCAGAAAAACCTTGATAAAATATGTATGGGTTTTAGTCAAGTTCATACTTATAATACTCATATATCCTCTTAGACCCTACCTCCTATAAAAGGTTTAATACGACCTATTAACGTAGACCGCACTATAATATTGAATAGAGTTATTTATTATCTGAAGACATGATCTGAACCGTTATAAAAAAGTTTTGTCGGGTCGTTTACACAAAATCATTCATTTGCACCGTCGTATCTATTGTATTGTGTGAATTAATATGCACATTTGCATCCCTTTTTTCAGGGATCACGCTGATACTTTCCTAGACATTTTATGAAGTGGGATAATGTTAAAATGTTGACAGGAAAAATATTATACCAAACTCAAGGACCAGACAATGTTAAGAATCAGCTTATGCCTGACAGCAGGCATACTTTTGAATTCATATTTATGTGCTAAAAGTGTTGAATCCGATGCCCTGGAAGGGCGTATCCAAAACCAAATAAAGAACCATGAATATGTAGATACCCTAAATTCTATTTCACTTCATTATCTGAAAACAGATCCATCGAGAAGTCTTCAATTCATCAATCTTGCTTTAAACATTGCAGACTCTTTGAAATATGACCAGGGATTATTCCGAGCTACTCTAAATAAAGGCAATAGTTATTGGGTTAGTGGGTTATTTGATCTTGCACTGAATTATTACTATAAAGCGCTCACCATAGAGATTGATCAATATCCGGAGGGGCTAGCCATTGTAAATAATAATATTGGAGAGGTTTTCAAGAAAAGAAAACAGTTTGATAGCGCAATGATCCATTATCAAAAAGCGTGGGGTATTGTTCATGGCAGAATGAAAAACAGATATCCATCTCTTTTAGCAGCAAATATTGCGGAATTACACTTACTTGAAGGAAAGCACGACTCTGCGGAATATTATTATCGTATAGCACTTAAGTACGGTAAAACAGGTAAGGATGACCGAGGTCTAAGCTATGCTCTCTTTGGATTTGGAGAGTTGTCCTATCTCAAAGATGACCTAGAGCAATCCATTGATTATCATCGACAATCTCTGGCCATCAGAGAAACCATCAAGGACAACCGCGCAATTATTCAATCTTACTTAAAACTCGGAAAATACTACAATGAAAATGGAGACACCAGACAGAGTCTGCATTGTATTGAAATGGCGGAGATGATCTCGAAACAAATGTCCGCAATGGATCTTTTATGTGATAGCTATTTGGCAAAATCAAACCATTTCGCAGAAGGCAATAACTTCAAACAAGCCAACCAATATCTTAAAAAATTCTATTTGATGAAGGACAGCCTGGAATCAGCTATGTTTATAGTAAACCTTGAAAAGGTAAAAGAAAGCTTGAAAGCTGATCTGGTGAATGCGGAAAACAAGCTGTTAAACGAACAAAGGATCCAGCAAAACCAGTCGATCAAGTCCCAGATCGTAACCATCACAATAATATCATTTTTGACAATGGTATTGGGATTGTCACTTACTCAGTACTACAAAAAATTAAAATTGACAAAGAAATCCGCCCTCAAGCTAGATCAGCTTAACAAGGTGATCACTGACCAAAACAGGGAAATAAATAAGATCAATTCTCAATTGGATACGAGGTTGGATTCAAGCAATAAAATGCTTGTTGAGAGTCAAAGGATCTCAAAACTTGGAAGCTGGGAATACGATCTCAATACTGCCAGAATGGTTTGGTCCCAGGAAACCTTCAGACAACTTTGCATTGAGCCGGATATTTTAGAACCATCCGTCAAAATGGCTAGAAAGTTCCTGAACAAGGCTAATTACTACAAACTGTTGCGTGCTTTTGCCAGAGTAAAGGTGATAGGAAATTCAGAACAACTGGAATTGACAATTAGCGACTCGAAGAAATGCAAAAAAACAATCTCCTTAGAGATGGTTCCGGAGATCAAAGAAGATAAAGTACTTAAGGTATATGGATCTAACTTGGACATCACAAAGAAAGTAATTGATCGAAGTCGAGAAAAATCGATCATAAAATCACTACTTGAATTATCCATGGAAGCCAATTTGGTGGAGTTGTCATTTGAACAATTTATCAAAGGAGTGCTGTTAAAATCAACAAATACGCTAGAAGTGGATAGGGCAAGTTTCTGGTTCTATTCCAAATCGGATAACCTGTTAAACTGCCTGAATCGCTATGAAAGATCAACCAACAGGTTTACAAAAGACAAGAGTATAAATACCAACAATTTTCCTGTATACTTCCAGTCGCTTCTCAGTAATCGATCTCTGGCTATCGAAGATGCCTCTAGCGATCACATTACTTCGGAGTTCGCTGAAGACTACCTCAGTCAAAATAATATACATGCGATGCTGGATGCCAAAATTGTGGTTGATGGGAAGTTTGTGGGTATCATAAGTTTTGAGAGAACAAAAAAACCATATAAATGGGATTTCTCAGAACAAAGATTTGTCGGATCGCTTTCAGATATTATTTCTATGGCTATAGCCATCAACAACAAAAAGAAGCTGGAAGAACAGAAGCTATCCCTCATCGAAAAACTTACGAAGAAGAATCAAAGTCTGGAGGATTTTGCATACGTAATATCACATAATCTTCGTGGACCTGTCACCCAAATAATGGGATTAAGCAATCTGTTGTTAGACGATCAGAAAGGTCCAGAGCTTGTTTCGGATATTTCATCACGACTGAGTGTTGCCTCCCACAATTTAGATCAGGTGATTTCAGACCTGAATCAGGTGCTTAAATATAATGACGACCAAAAAGGAAATGAGGAGGAATTCACACTTTCTGAAGTCGTGGATATGGTCTCAAATAGCCTATCGTCAGAACTGGGAAAGGTCGATCACAAACTTGAAATGACATTCGATAAGAGTTTCAAGATACACTCCAGTAGAACTGTGTTTTACAATTTGATCTACAACCTGTTATCAAACTCAATCAAGTATCGGAATCAGGACCGCCCGATGATCTTCTCTATTGGAGTAATTGAGGAGTCTGATAGGATAATTCTTGAATTTAAGGACAATGGGAAGGGAATTGACCTCCATAGGTATGGAAGAAAGATCTTTAAAATGTATCAAAGATTTGACCTGACTACGGAGGGAAGAGGTATTGGTCTGTACCTGGTAAAGAATCAAATAGAAATGCTTGGTGGTCAAATTCAACTTGAAAGCGCGATCGGACAGGGTACAGACATTAAGGTGATCATACCAAGGGCATCATCGGTTCTTCATGAAAAAAATACGGATCAATTGAGTATGAAAAGCTATACCTGACAGGATATTGTCTAGAAGTATTTGTCGATTATTTCCTGTAGAATGTCTTTGTTGAGAGGTTTCGATTTAAAATCGGTTACATTAGGATTGTTATCAGCTTTGGATCTGTCTTCATAACTGATCGAAGAAGTAAGCATGATAATCTTCGTGATTTCAGGATTGTAGTTGAGCTTAACAAATTCCTCAATGAAATCCCATCCATCCATCAACGGCATATTTATATCCAACAAGATCAGATCAGGTGGACTATCATTGGAAATCAGGTAATCCAAAGCCTCTCTCCCACTATTGACCGAAACCACTTCTTCCGCCAATTTTGACCTTTCGATGACAAGACCATTGAGAAAGTTTGTGGGCTCGTCATCATCAATTAAAAGAATTTTTGAAAGCTTCGACATATTTTCAGGTGGAGACATTCAACCGTCTGATAAGTACTTTTATCTAATTTAATGAATGAATTGTGAATCGTTAGACCATTTTCTGATATCCTATGATTTGATCCCTCTTAGAAAAGCCATTTTGCTACCGATGAACGAAATAATTACAAAATACAATACACTTACCAACATCGTTGGGATTATTGATCCATCATCTTCCAATGAATAACTGTGAGCTAATGATGGTAATGAAAATGGAAAAAAAGAAGCATTCAGGTCATAATCATTCAACAACTGGGCTAGGACGAAACCCATGATCCCAACAGCCAAGGGAAAAACCAAACTATTTGAAAAGTAACTAACAAAGAAAACCAGGGCAAGGATACCCAGTGAAGCTACTATCGTATGTGAATATAATTGTACAACAATTCCCCATTCCATATCAGATAAATTCAATTCCAATCCAAGTGTAAATGGTATGATTATCATAATTACTACAAAAAGAAGATGTGAAAGGAAGAATACGCCCGTGATCACCAACAACTTTGATAGATAGATCTTTCCCTTTGCCACAGGCAGGGAATAGAGATGCTTCCATGAGTTGTTTCTATTCTCCATCAAAATGGATAAAGCACATATTATAACCAAAAACATCGGAAGCAGCATATTTCCAATACTATTGTAATGGAATTCCACCCATGGTATCCAACCCTCAATAGATACATCTATTGATTGATCATCTATCGAGACCTTTGGCAAAAACATCGCCATAAATGCTATAAGCATATTTGCTGTGATGGTCCCCAATGTAGCCAACCACAATATACCGGAATTTTTAAGTTTAAGAATTTCAGCATAGATCAATCGTTCCATAATAACTACTTCCTTAGATCTAGATAGAAACTTTCAAGATCACGGTATTGGCTTATTTGAGTTATGTCCCCTTTAAAAACCAATCGTCCACTTCGTAGTATCAACAGGTGATCGCAGGTCTTTTCTACTTCTGACAGCAAATGGCTAGATACCACTATGGTTTTACCTTCTGAACTGATCGAACTCAATAAATTCCTTATCTCTACTATCCCATCAGGATCAAGACCATTGGTCGGTTCATCCAGTATCAATATTTCCGGCTCACCCAGGAGAACCATTGCGATACCCACTCGTTGGCGCATTCCTGTTGACAATTGCCGTACCTTGTAGTGGGCATAGTCCTCCATTTTAACCTTTTTGAGATAGTCATCAATTCGTTGAAAAGGAATTCCCCGATACAACGCAGCTATCTTCATATTGTCGAAAACACTTAAGTGACGATATAGACCAGGTTCCTCTATGAGTAAACCCAACTGATGATAAATTCCTTCATTCTTATAGTTAGCATTATCAGGATATATGTTCAAGTTGCCACCTAAAGGCTTCAATAGACCTCCAATCAATTTGAGAAGCGTAGATTTACCCGAACCATTGTGGCCCAATAATCCTACTACCTTACCTGTTTCGATTTCAAAACTGATGTTCTCAAGGACCAGAGTTTCCTTTTCATATCCAAAGGAAAGGTTGTCTGCTGTAATCGTAAAGGAATGTTCTTTCATTCAGATATAAATATCAGTTGAATTTCAAAACCATCATATAAATAATGTGTTCTTTAATCATGACATTATTTGAATCCGTTTGGGATTATCCACGCCCACCAAAGCTTGAAGAGTTTGATGGTCATGTCAGAGTGGTGCATGACAATGTGGTTATTGCTGATTCAAATAGGGTTCTGCGAATGCTAGAGACAAGTCATCCCCCCACCTATTACATACCGTTTGATCACATTGAAATGACCCTTTTCAAGGAAAGCGACAGACGATCTTTTTGTGAGTTTAAAGGAAGAGCGAGTTATTATGATCTCAATATGAACGGTCTTGTAACGGATGTAGGTTGGTATTATCCCAATCCCAATTTTCGCTATTCAAAACTGAAAGATCACATTGCTATTTATAGCTCCAAAGTAGATCAGTGTCTGGTCAATGACGAACAGGTCAAAGCCCAGGAGGGAGATTTTTACGGTGGATGGATCACTAACAACATCCAGGGACCATTCAAGGGAGGTACAGGAACCCATGGTTGGTAGGTTATTATTTTTCAATTATTTAATCATGATCTCAATGATGGGTTTTACACAGCCATTATCCTCTTATCAATGGAAAAATCGGATCCTGATACTGAATGATGGAAAGGGCATTGAGGAACAATTATCGGCTATGGACAGTGAATCTGCTGGTATGGAAGAAAGGGATCTTTTGATAATTACCTTAAAAGAAGACAATGCCACAATAGGCGGTAGGCCCCTATCAAAAAATGACTTGGATGAGATCAAAAATATATATGATATTCCAACTAACGAATTTAAGCTCATTCTCATTGGAAAGGATGGAACTGTTAAACTTCAGGAATCAAGGTTTGTTAATCCCTGGGAAATCTTCGCATTGATTGACAGCATGCCCATGCGAAGAAACGAAATGAGGAAGATCAGGTCAAATCACTGATCAGGGCAGAAGCACAATAGCGTCCTGATGCCATAGCGGCATTCAGGGATCCATTAAGTAAATAGTCCCCGGCTAGATAGATGTCTTCACCTATTTTGATCTGATTCTTGCTAACCGTCATACTTGGCTCCCCGACCATGGGTAAAGCTTCATGAATATAGTAGGATTTAATATGCTCAATTTCATTTTCCACCAATCCCATTATGGAAAATAATTCAAACCTGACTTTTTTTATTAGATCCTCCTCGGACATGGTTGGGATTCCAACGACAGTCACCGAAAGCAACGACTTGTCTGAGGGCGAATAATCCGTGGAAACATTTGAAATGATGCAAAGGTTATTGATCAATCCCTCCCCCATTGGTACTAAACCAATAACGGGTTTTCCTTCTTTTTTGGGAATTGCGAAGTAAAGGTTGATGGTATCCTTATAATCAGGTGTCTTCTCCCGAAAATCTGCAGTGACCTGTTCAGGATGAGTTGCAATGACCAGCTTATCATATGGTAGATCTTTACCATTTTCCAGGATCAATTTCTTTCCCGAAAATGACTTAACCTTCGTTGAGAAAAGGAATTCGGTATTATTCAGGAGATTCTTTAGCTGGTCAGGGATCATTTGCATACCTTTTTTGGGAATTGCGGCATAACCCTCTGAGAACATTTTGAAGATAAATTCAAAGATCCTGCTTGAAGTATTGAGCTCATTCTCTAAAAAGATCCCACCAAAGAAGGGATGAAAAAAGTAATTCATCATCTTCGAACTAAATCCCTTTTCATTAAGGTAGGTAACGGTAGGTACGGAAGGTTGTGAAAAGATCTTATCAATGTCCTGATACTTAACATGTTGTGTCAGATTCCACATCCTCACCTTATCTCCCAGCGTCCCAACCGGCGAAAAAAGGGCATTGAAAGCTGTCGATGGTCTCTTTAATGGATCAGTGACCAGGAAAGGATCACTTTCCCTGTAAACAATAGCCCCGGGTTCGAAATAACACAGGTCAAGTTTATCCAGATCCAAATATCGATTTACTTCCGGATACGCGGTTAGGAGCACCTGAAATCCACGGTCCATTAAGAATCCATCGATATGATCTGTTCGAACTCTACCCCCTACGGCATCGGCTGCATCTACAATAACTGAATCAATACCATTCTTCTCCAATTCCAGAGCACAAATGAGTCCGGATACACCAGCACCTACAATGACAACTTTTGACTTCGCCATGAATCAATTTCAAAATCTCATTCTAATATAGCCAGGGGCAATGGTAAAATTTTGAAGATTCCCAAAAAGTTGTTTTCCTCGTCGATTCTGACTTATGTAAAAAGTAAGATCGAATAAAAATAGAAAACTTCCCTGGAGGACTAATGACCTTCCAAATCCTTTTAGGCGGTCGTCATCCCCGCCAGCATTTCGCGATCTTTCGATCATATAGAGTCCTGTTGCAATATAAGCCAGGTCCAAACCTGAATTAAAGAGTAAGGATTTCTCAAGTTTGATCTGCTCCCTCATTGTAGATGACAAATCAAATTCAGAAGGTTTTGTTTTAGATATTTTTAAGATCCCTAATCCTGATATCCCAAGATTTACAATATTCCAGTAAATATTCATCTCATGGAAATAGCGTTGACTTCCAGTCGATCTGTCTGCAAGAAATGGGTTGATGGCAATATTAGCGGTAGCCCACGAACCGAGTACCACCAGCCCATTTTTTGTGGACTTTAGACGTTCAACGTTAAATTGATTCAGATCCTGGCAACTGATTTTAAATCCGGTTGTAATGATGAACAATAGAAATAACAAGTACCTATTCATAATTGTTGATTGTTCAATATCAACAAAAAAACCCAATCAATTGATTGGGCTTAGGTAACAAATGTGTTTTAAATATTATTTACTCGTGAACCAGGATGCACCTGGTAGCATTTCTATGATACTTGGCCGTCTGAGCATGATATATTT
Source organism: Cyclobacteriaceae bacterium (assembly GCA_965242805.1). GTDB lineage: Bacteria > Bacteroidota > Bacteroidia > Cytophagales > Cyclobacteriaceae > JANQEU01. The sequence continues at coordinate 786,868 of CBDETD010000002.1, forward strand.
CCCCCGTGCCTTTGTGTATGGTTATCAATCCCGCGTGTTCGTTGCTCTTTTCTTCAGCATCCCAATAATAACCTTCAACTCCGATACTGTGATAGTATCCGCCGGGTTCTCCAAATCCTTCATATTGAAGGTTTAATCCACTTTCACCTGCTTCCTTGATAGAATTTCCAGCTTCATGGATCCCTCCATAAAGATTAAATATGTCGGTCCAATCTTCAATGGTTGGCACCCTCCACCCTTGAGGACAGGATTCCACTGCTCCATCAAATGTGTAGAGTCGTCCATATTTCTCACAATAAGCATCCACATCCTTGTAACAATGAGATCCTTCAACATTGTAACGATTGTTTTCAGCATACCAAGTCCTCTTAACAGCAACCCTTGACAGGGTGTCAATATCTATAGTTATGGTCTTATACACGTGTCCATCCCTCTGGTCGGTGTATGTCCCTGTTTCCATAATTTTTTGCCCCCATGTGGAAAATCCCAGGGCCATCAAAACCAGTACTAAAGCTGTATTTTTCATAAAACGTTGATTTCTAGTAATTAACAAATATAGAGTGAAATTAGATTTATCCTATTTTTTCTTGATAAGAACTTATTTCTAAAACTACATTCTGGCGAATGTGTCTTTGATGATTTGAATGACGTGATCTGAACTGTAGGGTTTTTGTAGATACCTGGCTATTTCTCCATTCTCCAGAGCTTGCTGTATTTCCTCGTTAATGGCATATCCCGTCAATATGATATATTCCTTTTCAGGATAGTCCTTTCTGGCTTCCCTAATGAACTGAAGTCCATCCATCATAGGCATCTTCATGTCTGATATGACAATTTTGATATTTGGATTCTCTTTCAGCACTTTTAGCCCTTCCTCTCCTCCGGGGGCCGTGACAACTTTAAAATCATCCCGAAATTGTGCTTGAAAAAGGAACAAATTTGGTTCCTCGTCGTCTACATAGAGTAATTCAGGGGTGCTGGACATTCTCTAAAATCTTATTATTCGCCGTAAATTTCAACAAAACTTCCGTTCCAACACCTAATTCAGAGTCAAAATGTATCGAAGCGTTATGCTCCTTCATAATAGTGTAGACAATTGAAAGTCCCAATCCTGTGCCCTTACCGGGTTCCTTGGTGGTGAAGAAAGGATCATATATTTTTTTGAGATCCTCTTGTGGTATACCTTCGCCCGTGTCCGAAATTCGGATCTCGATAATACCTTTTTTAAGTGAAGTCACTACAAAGATCTTTCCAAGCCCTTTTATTGCCTGGATAGAATTGGAAAGCAGATTGGTAAATACCTGGTAAAGCTTTCCGCGATTTCCCTCTGTATAAAGTTCTCCCTGATCGTAATCCCTTATGATCTCCACATGATCTTTATATTCATGGGCTAAAATGGTTAAACAATCCTCAATTATTGTATGCAGGTTACATGGCTCAATTTTCGTTTCATCACTACGGCTGAAGGAATTAAGACTTTTGACAATGGTAATTATCCTCTCTATCCCAATATTTATATTTTCAAGTACTTTCCTATTCAAAACCCGATCCTCCTCAGATCCGAAAGAGACACTTTTCTCTAAAGATTTAAGTATCTCAGTTCCCGATTTAATGAAATTGACAGGATTGTTAATTTCGTGTGCAACCCCTGCAGTCAATATTCCCAATGCCGCCATTTTTTCAGATTGCAGCAATTGTAACTGGGCTAGCTCCAGTTCGGTAAGGGCAGTTTGGAGCTCAGATTTCTGAGATTTCAGAGTTTCATTGGAGTTATTCAACTCCTTGTTAGTGACCTCCAGCTGTTGGGATACTTTTGTTTTTATCCTGTACGCTCTGATGGCCACAAAAATCAAAGAAACAATTATCACCAGTATACCTGCAAAAATTATAATTAATCGTTCCTGGAATGAAATCAATTCCTCTTTCGTATCGAGGATGGTGACTTGCTCGTTGATTATCGCTTGTTGTTTGTTGCTTTCAGTGATCAGGCTGTCCAGGTTCTTACTACGAATATTTATCATCAAACCTTGCCTATCCAATGCAATACTTTGTTGCGCGAGCCTTTCTTCACGGGTAGATAACTCCTTTTCCTGGGCCATAATAAGTTCTTGTTGCACAGAGATGCTGTCCTGAAAATGCCTGAGTTGTTGCTCACTTTGGTCAATTTCATTCCGTAGTGACATTGTATTACTTACCAACGCTTCATTTTCCCTCCTTGCCTCTGATATCCTTTGTCGCAATTCTCTTATCTCTAATTGACTTCGAGCTATCTGTTCCTGTTGTTTTTCAACTTCAGATGTCTGGTTCTCAAGTGTCAGTCTCATTTCCTGGTACAACTCCCTGACATCAACTTCCGTCCCACCAAGCAACAACAATTTAGGATTGATGCTGAGGTTCTCCAAAATGATATTGGCCTTATTTATCTCGAAGGAAACCTGATTATTTTCGTCCGGTGAGGTGATATTTAACATGATGTACTTGGCGTCCTCATATTGCTCACTAATTAGTAATATTTCTCTTCCAGTGATCAGTTGGTAACTTTCACGAACCTCATTAGCTGCGTTCTTACCAATAAAAAGGACCTCTATTTCCGGTAAATTGCGAATGTTGGTTAACCGTAAAAACTCCACCGCCTTTCCTTTGACACTCAATCTCTGGTCTCGTAACCTCCGATAGGTAATGTCACTTCCATAGATCCCAATTCTAAAACTTTTAATTTCCGATTCATCTGGCCAAGAAACATTTCTGGAAAATTGGATGATCAGAGCTGATTTTAGATCCTCATAAGACGCCTGCCCAGCACTATCGAAAACAAAATGAACTAGAAAAATCAAGATAACAAGTCGTGTCATCTACTCTGAATGTTGTTTTGGTCCACAATATCAAAAATATACCATAAATACTATTTGCTTTATTTAACCGGGTTCTTTCGGAATGGCATATTGTCAAAACTTAATATAATCTGATTCGCCACGATACCAGTAGATATGCCTATGACAATGACAACGATGATCCGGCGCAAAGAAAGGTTCGATTCGTAGAAGTACCCTTATCTGTTGGTTTTAGTCTCACCTATCACTTTGGTCAAATTACATTAATTTCTACCTAGATCAGGTAATACTACATCGTCGAAAGGGCTATTTTCCTTCATCAGTGCCTCGATTTCATCACTTTTCCTGGGGGCCAGATCCGAAAGCAATTCGCATCCATCTGATGTAACTAGATAATCGTCTTCAATTCGAACAGGGATGTCCCACCATTTAGGATTGGCAGGGCTATTGGCTGGAATGTAAATACCTGGTTCAATAGTGATAACCATATTCTCCTCCAAAACATCACGCTCACCCTTATCATGGACATCCAATCCAATATGATGGCAGCATCCATGTGGATAATATCGGTTCCTACCTGTCTCCGGATCAATTATATCCTTTGATGAAAGGCTTTCATAAAGACCAAGTTCGACCAGACCTTCGTTGACTACCTTTCTGGTTGCTTGAAGCAAGGCATCAAACTTGACTCCTGGTCCACAAATATTTGCTGCTGCCTCCTGAGCTTCATAAACCAGATCATAGATCACCTTTTGTTCCCTGGAAAAACTGCCATTGACTGGTATTGTCCTCGTGACATCAGCTGTGTACCCATGATATTCTGCGCCAAGATCCATGAGTATTAATTCGCCATCCTCAATTTGGGGTTTGATATTTTCTATATAGTGTAAAACACAACCATTGTGCCCTGCCCCGACAATACTTGGATAGCCTTCATATTCAGCCTGGTATTTCTTAAATACATACTCGTGTAGCCCCTGAATTTCGGTTTCAGACATTCCAGGTTTCATTGCTTTCATTACCTCTGCCTGACCAATAGCCGAAATATTTATTGCTTTCCGAAGCAACACCAATTCCTCTTTCGTTTTCACTCCCCGTAATTTGGTCATATACATATCTAGAGAAGCTAAATCTATATTGTTCGATCTTGGCTCGATCGACAGATCATCTTGCATGTAGCCAACCTTTGTCTTAAACTGGGCTATCAGGTCATAGAGATCCCCGGCTTCATTAGTATTTCGGACATCGTTAAAGAAATCATAGAAAAGCACTTTATCAAACCTCGAAAAATCAATATTGAAATCCTTGAATTCCGGACCTTCAAATGCAGAACTGATCTCAAGAATATCCCGGGCTTTGCTCTTTCCCAATATCTCCCCGTCATATAACTCCTTTAACGGATTTTTCGCTCTAACAAAGATTATCTCGTTGGAGCGATCATTTGCAATGTCCTGCATCTCCTTGAAGATCAGCAACATCGAATGAGGTTCCTTGTGTCCTGTCAAATAATAGAAATTTGGATCCTGATGGTATACATAGTTCACATCATTTGCCCTGTTTCGGATCGGCCCCGAAAAGAAAACAGCAACCGAGTTTTCCGGCATTCTCGATCGTAATGCCTCCCTTCTTTCTTTGTGGAAATCTGATTTCAAATAATCATCGGGGCGATCTGGTTGTTGTGAAAAACAGGTAAATCCAATCACTACCAAGAATGCGGTTATTACATTTCTAATCATGTCTGCTAAATCAAGTCCAAAAGGTAACCAAATGTATCATTCTCACAGAACATTCATTCTGTAAAAGGCCTCAAGGTTATTTGAATATCAGCTTGCCGGAATATGTCTTTTTTCCAACACTGATCCAGTAGAAATATATTCCCGGTCGGTAGTTTGGAATTGTAATGGATTCTCTATCCGACTGAAGTTCGGTTTCCTGAATTCTGGAGCCCTGGGAATCAAATAGCAGAAACCTGATTTTCTGGTCCTCAAAAACCCTGGAAAAGACATTGAGGGAATTTGTGGTGTTCATGTCAAGAGGATTTGGAAATAGTAAAAAGGGATTGTCAGCCAAATAGTAGGATGATACAGTATCTGAGATGACTTCTTTAGCATTATCCAGAACCATTCGTACCCTGTACTCATTGTAGCCTTCATTAGGTGACTTGTCTAAAAGTCGAAAAGAAGCAGAATCGGGATTTCGATAATTTGCCACTGGTTCAATGGAGCTATTTTCCAATCTTTCCAAAATCACATTGGAAATACCGAATGTCGTACCCAGAAATACACTTACATATATCCCTGAATCTTGCTCCACTTCCGCAAAAAGTGAACTAAAATAACAGCCTGTACCTTGAGTTAAATAATTGAATGTGAGCGATCCAATGGCCTCATATCCATTCTCGAGAACAGGCACGACCCGGATTAGGTTATCATTAATAGAGTTTTTGTCAATTATAGAAAATGTGTCCTGTGTGGTGGTAAAGTTCGTAAGATATCGATCGCCGACTGTTTGTAGTTTGTAATGATCAGCAGAGGTAAAACTTTCCCAATTGATAAGAATAGAATCTCCACAATCAAAGCCCAGATTAACTTTCGTTGGTCTCGATATGACAAACGGATCCGTTCTAAACGTATCCGAATCCACAACCATTCCTATCTGGGCAATACCGTCAACAATCCCACCTGCAGACCATCTAAAATAGCCTTTTTCAAGGTCTACATCATTGGCTATGTTAAGCCATCCCTGTGTTCCTTCATTGGATACAATTAGGTCCCCTCTTGACTGCACCAGTGACGATTCCCACCTCAGATATCCTACCGTCTCTCCATTATAAGGTATGTTGTCGGATTTTGTTGGAAATGTCCAGCGGAACTCCTCCGAGTATTCAATATCGTAAACAATGTAAAATTCCTGTTTCTCCTGACTGATGTCATGACCTTTAATGCTTATCCGGTAATTTCCAGGTTCCAGCTGATTGATAGATATCTGCTCTACGTTATTGAGACTATCTCTTTTCCTTTTGGAGATCATCGCGAGGTTTTCAACTGAAGGAGTGGGATCCAAAACCCATGGTAGCAGCACATTCCCCGATGGAACCTGAATCGTTAAATCAAGGTCATTGATAAGTGCAATTTCAGAATTTGGGATCGCAGCAGGATCATTCCAAACTAAAGTGACTTTAAGAAGTTGGGCATTTTCCGAAACCTCAATATCAAAAAAAGATTCTTCATCCATACCAATGGAATCCATAAAGAAATTCCCACTTTCCAGCAATTCTACAGATCGACTGGCATTGAGGTTCCCAAATCCGGTTTTGAAATCTGGTCCGATAGTAAAAACGTCATCAGCACCGTTTATTAATAATGCCTTAATCAAAGCGGAATGACCTGGAACTCCATATTTACTCTTGTGTAAATCTTGCAACAACACGGATGTTCCGGAAACCAGTGCCGCTGAATTCGACGAGCCTACCATAGAGTATGCCACCAATTCAGGTTTGATCCTTCCATCATATGCAGGCCCTGAGGACGAAAAGGTCAATGGCATCCCAGTGGTATCTACAGCACCGATACTCAAGGTATTTTTTGATTGTTTGAAATTACCGGTAAGGGTAGCAAATCCTTCAAGTCCTGCATATCTTCCCACTGTATCAAAGGATTGTCCTTCATTCCCTACAGAAAAAACATGTAACAAGTAAGGATTATTAATTGTAGAAACATCATATGCGTTAGCAAGAGATCCATAAAAATTCTCAATTTGTGTACCGTATGAATGATTTTGTATTGATATTTCTGAACCTCGGTATTCATCATCTGTTTCAGGCAGGAGATTGTTGAAACCTGACGATATAAAACTCACGCCAGGAGCTACTCCCAAACCAGTTATAAAAGAATTTCCGGCACCACCAATAATCGTAGCCATTTCAGTTGCATGATTTGCAATTTGTGCTGATGCTGTTAAACCAAACTCACCTCTTCCTTTGAGATCAACGTCCGAAATCTCAAAAGCATTTTCCTTCACCGATACTGTTACTTCCTCTCCACGTATTGTAGGGAATGAATGCTGAATATAGTTTATATGGTTTGGTACCAGATTAAGATCAATCACCCTACTTTCACCAGCCAAGGAATTGGATTCATTTCCTACATATAAAACAGATTTTGTATGTAGGAGGTGAATTAGTAGATCAGAAGTGATCCCTTCAATCAGCATATTGGAACCATACTCGGCTCGAATTGACAAATTCGTATAACCAGACAGGAGCTTCTTTAACCCAACCTTGTTGTCAGCATATAACCAGACACCCTCTTTTAATTCATTGAAATCAATATTTCCCAGTTTCCAGTCCCTTGTCTGAAGTGATCTATACTCTCCTAAATGGTGATTGAGAGTATTATTGTTCGGCTCAAGAATATATTTATTGAAATCTACCCTTTTTACGATCCGATAACCCTGTTTGGTAAGATGCCAAAGAGTGGTTTTATCATTCAGGGTTACACTGTACAGGGAATCATCTTCAACTTCACGCTCCGCGTCGAAATTTTGGGATTTTAGCTCAGTTTGAAGCAAAATACCAGTTAACAACAGAAGCAATATTCTATTCAAATAGTTATATGTAAATAAATAATTCAATAGATGACTTTTTAAAACATAGAATTAATTGACTGATGGTCATTACGCATATTCTATATTCTTTGAAATTAATCTTTATAAATATTTTATTCTGTATATATTATTATAGAAAGTATTTTATTCTGTATTAAGCGTAGTTATCGATCAAAAAAACACTTTTCTCTTTCCAAGCCATTTGTTCCCGCAAATCAAAAATTTTATTTTCATAATGAATTACTAAACCTATATAAACACTATGAAAAATCTAAGAACCATGTTAAAACCGGCTGTTTTCGCAATAGCCATTTCTTTTTTCTTATTCTCTTGTTCGACCGATACGATGGAACCTGACAAGCCTTCAATATCTGAGGACGTAGTAGCCGAATTCACCAACCTTGGATTTGATGCATCCGACATTCAGCTGGTCCCCAACGATAATCCATTCACTGGACAATCCGGAGGGTTTGATTATATGTTGGAAAACGACATTCGAATCAGTCCCCAGGTCCTTGAAGAAATGAAAGGGAGTGACATTTCTCATGTGGGAGCTATGGAAGAACAATATAGAACTACCAATCTGGTCCAGGGCCTGCCTAGAAACATAAATGTGATAGGCTACACAGGTGGTTCATATGCATTGACATCTAAGATGCGGACGGCCTTACAATGGGCAATCAACAACTATAATCGAATTAACACCGGCCTGAACTTCACATTAACTTTCGGTACAAACTGGCAGGCATATGACATTGTTGTTTATCGAACTTCCGGATCGGCAGGAGGTTCTGCAGGTTTTCCTTCCGGTGGAGAACCCTATCAGTTCGTTCAAATTTTTTCCGGTACAAATAACTACGATACCAATGTTGTCGAACATGTGATAACTCACGAAATTGGACATTGTCTCGGAATGCGACATACTGACTATTTCAATCGGTCTTTATCTTGTGGATCAGGAGGAAATGAGGGAGATGGAGGAGTTGGAGCAATTTATGTCCCAGGTACTCCTGAGGGATTCGATCCTAATTCTGTCATGTTATCATGTTTTTCATCAAGTGAAGACGGAGAATTTGGGCCCTACGATGTTGTAGCATTGGAATATTTATATTGACGATCAATACCTATGAACCGAACCCATACGGGTATAGGGCCACCAAACGGTGGCCTTATTTTTTTTGTGAGAAAAATCGGTAATCCAACGAATATCGTCCCGGTCCTGTAATCCAGATCAGAAAACATGCCGCCAGGTATAGTAGAGCTTTTTCCTTTCTTCCAAATGGATCTTCAAAATGTGCGATAAACCCCGCAACAGCCATGGCAAATCCCATTAACAATGCCCCGATCCTCGTACCAAAACCAACAATGAGCATAAGGGACCCCACAAACTCGGCCAGGATTACCAATAAGAAAGACAACTCACTACCTATCCCTAGTGGGTTCCCAAATTTTAAATTTCCTTCAAACAATCTAAGTAATTTGGGAATACCGTGTGTAAGCATCATACCACCGATTGCAAAGCGAAATATTAGTAGGCCAAAATTTACCTCACCCAAACTTGTCGTTGCATCAAGAAGTTTTCTAATCATTCTATAAAAATTTAAAGTGATCGCAATTTAAACCACATCCAAAACTTTGGTTCTGTTACCGCTCCTAAAATTATGCCTAACCACTTCATTTTTGATTATCTATATTGATCTCCCAAAATAAAACCCTAACCAGATCATGGCCACTAGACGAACCTTTATCCAAAAAGTAGCAGGAATAGGATTGTCAATCCCATTTGTGAACTCCATACCTGCCTTATCAAAGCCCTCCCAAAAAAACACCCAACCCCTACTTCTTTGTAGCCGTGGTGAATACTGGGGTGAGAAAGTACTCAAACCCGGATGGGAAATATTAAGTAATGGGGGAAATATCCTGGATGCTGTCGAACAATCGGCTATGGTTACGGAGTTAGATCCTCAAGATACATCCGTAGGGTATGGAGGTTTACCAAATGAAGACGGAATAGTGCAGCTGGATGCCTCATTCATGGATGGAAAAACTCATAATTGTGGATCAGTCGCTGCACTTGAAAACATAAAAACTCCGTCTTCCGTTGCCCGGCTCGTAATGGAGAGAACAGACCACATCCACCTGGTCGGTGAGGGTGCCCTTTGGTTTGCAAAAGCTCATGGATTCAAGGAAGAAGACCTGCTTACCGATCAATCACGTAGGAAATGGTTGAGGTGGAAAGAAAATATTAGTGAAGATGATGATTGGTTGTCACCAGAGGATGGGGACTATGGGATTAAAGAACGTCCTACTGGTACCATAAACATTCTGGCGATAGATACCAATGGTGACCTCGCCGGGTGCACGACTACTTCCGGTCTTTTTGGAAAGATCCCCGGACGAGTAGGTGATTCCCCTATCATCGGAGCCGGTTTATATGTTGACAATGAAGTCGGAGCAGCCGGAGCAACCGGTCGAGGCGAAGAGATATTACGCACATGTGGCAGTTTTTATGTCATCGAACAAATGCGTCAGGGAAAAACTCCCCAGGAAGCCTGTGAAGCTTTATGTAAGCGGATCATCGACTTGAATGGTGGAGTTAAAAATGTTGACTTCAATGATAAACTGGTTGCTATCAACAAAAACGGTGAAGTAGGTTGTGCCTCTATTCGGGGAAGAGAAGGTCGCGAACCCTCTGCAGCCTTCATGACAGAATCGGGCTTTAAAGTTGTGAAAGGAACTTATATGATAGAGGTTCCGGAGGAAGACTAACTAGTCTTCCCCTGTGAAACGATCAAGATAATTTTCCAGGATCAAAAGGCAACTTCCTGATCCTCATACCAGTCAAATCATAAATAGCATTGGCTACTGCCGGAGCGACTGTTGGTAATCCTGACTCTCCAGCGCCATTGGGAGGAGCTGTGCTCTTGACAATATGCGTTTCTATTTCGGGACATTGGCTGATCCTTAACATTTGATAAGTATCAAAGTTTTGTTCAAGGATTGCCCCATTTTCAATCGTCAACCCACTAAACATAGCGCCTAATCCCATCACAATAGATCCTTCTGTCTGAGCTTTTACAGTATCAGGGTTTACACAGATCCCGAGATCCAGGACTGTAGTGATCTTGACTACTCTGATCCCCTCACCTGCTCTTTCTACTTCAGCAATCATGGCAAAATGGGCCCCGGAACGTTCACAGATCGCAAAACCCCGGCCAGTTTTGGGTTTTTTTGGTCTACTCCAATCAGTAACTTCCAGGGTTTCTTCCAACACACGTTTGAATCGAGGGTGATTTCTCAGCATTCCTAATCTAAATTGAAGGGGATCCTCACCCGCTTCAATAGCTAGTTCATCGATGAATGACTCATGTGCAAAAGGATTAGTGGAGTGATAAACTGCCCTCCAGTAAGAGATAGGCACATAATGCTTTTCCAGAACACCTTTGACCGATAGATTGGGGATATCATAATCAGTAGTAATTCCACCCATGATCTGTCTGCCAGCAGTCATATTATCACCAGTCTGATTACGAATCTCCTGTGTGATCACCTTATGTTCGAGGGCCTCAATTTTGGATTTGCTCATCACCGCTTTACAAACATTGAGTGAAGCTGCCCGAAAAGGTCCCTGTGTCTGATCATCTTCACGAGTCCATACTACTTTGACCGGAGCGCCGGATTTAATGGAAAGGTCTGCAGCTTCTTCTGCGATATCCGTCATGGATCGTCTGCCAAATCCACCACCCATAAAGGTATAATTGATCTTTACATTGTCTTCTGACAAGTCATACTTCTTAGCTAAAAACGATTTGATCCCATTTGGATTTTGAGTTGAACCCCAGAATTCTGCACTGTTATCCTTTATGTTGACAATTGCATTCATAGGTTCCATGGGAACATGGGCCTGGTAAGGTGTCTCATAGGAAGCACTAAAAATACTCTCTGATTTGGACATGATTTCGTCCGTATTCCCTTTCTCGAACAGTACATCTCCCGGTTTTTCACTATCGCCCTTGTACTGTTCCAGAATGGTTTTACTTGAATTCGCCTCCAATCCCTGATTGTCCCATTTGACTTTCAATTTCTTTCTACCCTTGATAGCAGCATAGTACGAATCTGCCAGTATTGCCACACCTTCTCTCTCGCGCCCAAATACATTCCTTTGTGTTTTAAAAACGTATCGTACTCCTGGTACATCCAATACTTCATCCTCGTTGAATTCCATCACCTTACCAAGAAACAATTTCGATCTCTCAACGGAAGCATATAACATTCCATCTACATTCCAGTCAATTCCGAATTGAGCGTCACCATTGGTTTTGAAAGGAATATCCCTCCTAGCAATGGACTGACCGATGACCTTAAAATCCTTCGGATCCTTCAAGATCGGATCGGTTGGTGCTTCCAATTCCCGAGCTTCTTCCACCAATTCACCATATGAAAGGGTGTTGGAATTAGATTTATTCTTTACCTCTCCATTTTCAGCATAGCAGTTCGAAATATCGGTCTGCCATTGAGTGGCCGCAGCTTGAAGCAGCATCTCCTTAGCTGCAGCACCCATTTTCCTAAGTTTATCAAACTCTGTTTGTATACTACGACTGCCAACTACCATCTGGCTACCATACAACTCTATACTGGCTTCAGACTGCTTGATATCAACTGCATTAACATCTACTTCCAATTCCTCCGCAATGACCATTGGGATAGATTGATAAGTCCCCTGCCCCATTTCAGGGCGATGGTTGAAGAGCGTCACGGCACCCTCTTTCGTAATGGTTATGAATTGGTTGAGTCCGAATCCTTTCTCCTGATTCGTGACATTGGCAATAACTTCTTCCCCCCTGGTATTTGGGACACAGCCTACTGCCAGAAACACACCTGATACTGAGGTCAGTTGCATGAATTTTCTTCGACTAAGGGTAGTTTTCATGATCATGAGAGTTTGGCAGCGGTTTTAATGGCTTTACGAATTCTGGGATAAGTTCCACAACGACAAAGCACCCCGTCCATTGCATTGTCGATGTCTTGATCTGATGGACTAGGTTTTGCCCTGAGTAGTGCAACGGCACTTAGGATCTGGCCGGATTGGCAGTAACCACACTGAGGAACCTGTTCCTGGATCCAGGCTTGCTGAACCGGATGGTCATTGTTTTCAGACAATCCCTCGATGGTAAGAATTCTCTTCCCGTTAGCTGCAGATACAGGTACCGTGCAACACCTGATCGGTTTGTCATCAACCAATATGGTACATGATCCGCAAAGGGCAACTCCACATCCAAACTTAGTTCCCGTCAAACCGATATAATCCCGAATCGCCCAGAGTAGTGGCATATCCGGATCTACATTCAATTCATAATCTTTGTTATTTACATTTATGGTGATTGATGCCATTTATTCAGAAATTGATATCCTTACAATTTAATAAAAGGCTCCTAATTCCAACTATTGGACTTGAGTTAAATAGATGGAAGATACTGACCTGAATCCATGTCACGGATGCATTCTTTCCATGGTATTGCCTGGCCATGCATGGCTATGTAAACTCCATGATCAAGGGCATTGACAGCCCCGATAGCTACTCCAATATTTATCGCAGCATCTGAATTACTGAAACGCTCGGGTCGCATAGCCCCTGTTATAACGATGCATTTGGTTTTAATAGATGATAAAAACCTGGCAGTCTCAAGCATTGTGTCAGTGCCATGGGTGATGATGATTTTATCCCCTTCAATATCTCCACAAGTTTTTAATAAGGACTGAAGATCTTCCTCCGTGATATCAAGGCTATCTTTCTTCAAGGCAGTTATAACTTCAAATTCAAAGGATGGATTAAGCTTTTCAAGAATTCTTGTAACAGCCGGTTCCGATATTTCAAAGGCATATCCCTTGGTGGATCTGGGATAGTCCTTGTCAATTGTCCCGCCGGTTTGTATGAAAGTGATCTTCATTCAGGTTTTGATTATTCTTAAAGTTAATCTGAGACCTTGATGTTTCCATATTCTCTGTTTTCATACCACAGGTTGAGATCTTTAATGGCTGACTAATATCATAGGATATGAAATGAGAATTATTGAAATTGAATTCGCTGTATCCCTAAGTGTAGAGTTATAAATAAGCAACAATAACGTTGTACCTGTTATAAATAAACTGATCTGTAACCATTGTTAGTTCAATGCAGAAGCAACGATTAGCGGCCATCATGTTTACTGACATTGTCGGTTATACTTCGTTGATGGAAAAAGACAATGAAAAGGCGCTTGATCTGCTGGAAGAAAACAGACAGATCCAAAAACCTGAAATCATCAAATTTGAAGGGGAATGGATCAAGGAGATTGGAGATGCAACCCTGTCCCTATTCAATTCTGCTTCGGCTGCAGTCCGATGTGCAAAGTCCATTCTGGAGAAATCTAATCAGGTAGAGGGTTTAACGCTTCGAATAGGTATCCACCTGGGAGAAGTGAATGTTGAGGAGAACGATGTTTTGGGCGATGGCGTTAACGTGGCTTCCAGAATACAAGAAGAAGCTGAACCGGGAACAATCTTTATTTCAGGGGGTGTTGCGGATAGTGTCAAAAATTTATCTGACGTCGACCTAACAGAAATAGGTAAACGAAAACTTAAAAACATCAAAAAACCCGTGGAACTCTTCTGTCTTTTTCCTGGGAGAGAGATGGACTTCGCAATCAAACCAAGCAGGAAAAGGGTACCATATACCTTGTATCTTGTTCTTGTCCTATTTATTGCTTCAACACTTATTTACATATATCAGAAAGTGTTCAGTGAACCTTCAGAATTAACACCTCTCTCTCCTTCAGAAATAGTGCTGGCAGTCATTCCATTTGAGCAAATGTATGAGGACTCCACTGAGGCATATTTAGGTCAGATGATATCCGATGAGATAAGAGAACAACTACTTAGGTATTCCGGTCTAACAGTGCTCATGGAAGAAACTTCAAGCCAAATGGCTGGAATGGCTTCTATCGAAATACGGAAGAATGATATTGCGACACATTTGATTAGAGGGAATTATTCAAGGCAGGACAACGACTTGTTCATCAATATCCTTATCGAAGAATTGGCCACCGGGCAAATGGTGGAACTTAAAAGACAAAAGTGTGATCTGGAGAATTTAAATATAGCTGTAACGCGAATAACGAAGAACATAACTCAGGCGTTAAACATTCAAAACATTATTTTAGAAAAGGAAGTCTTTGAGAAACCTCCGGTCCAAAATGATGCCTATCTTCTTTTTCAGCAAGGCAAATACTTGTTATACAAATATCAAGCGCAAAGTCTGACTAAAGCTATTTCATTATTTACTGAGGCTATCAAACTTGATCCTGGTTTTTCTGAAGCATACGCTGCCCGTGCTTATACTTACTTGATGTCCGCAATCTGGTTGGGCAACGAAGATCAGATAGTAGCCATAAGTCATGCTACCAGCGACATAGACAGTGCATTATCGATTGACATCAATGAATCGATGGGGTACGAAGCCCAGGCATTTCTGTACAATACTTTTCTTTGGAATAGGAAAGACGCAGAAACTAATTTCCTCAAGGCGCAAGCCCTCAACAATGGCATTCCACCGATGGAATATGGTTCATTGTTATGGCAGATTAGAAAGTACGAAGAATCTGTCAGATCACATGAGAAATTGATTGAGTATGATCCATTAAACATTGCGGTATATGCTGAGCTAGGATTGGCTTACTACCTGGCTGGTCGTAAAAGGGAAGCATTCTATATGTATGAGAAGGGATTAATTATGGAACCTGACAATCCACTTCTTAATCATGTTATTGCGCAATTATATTTATTAGAAAACGATTATGACAAAGCCCGGGAATTTGGGAAGAAAACCACTGAAACCTCACCTCCGGGATTTTGGCCTTTCCACGTTTTTATTGACGGAACAATATATGCTCGTGAAGGAGATTTGGAAAATACGATGAAAACGATGGAGAAAATGGATGAATTTGAAAGAATGGGATTAAAAGGAATGGTAGGATTTTCGGGAGCCAAATTCCTTTGGTTCGTTCTCCTGAATGATAGAGGGAAGGCGATGCAAGCATTTCGCGAGGCTGTACGCATAAGGGAAATTAATTTGTCAACCTACGATGCGTGGCTTGACTTGTACGATATCGGCGAATTCCGGAATGAAGAATATACCACTCTATTGAGAGAATCGGGATTGCTTTACGAATAACCCTACTCATCTCTAAGGCAATTTACTGGATTTCTACTGGCTGCTTTGATGGTTTCCATACTGATCGTGAAAATACCGATGACAAATGCGATCAATCCACCAACCAAAAAAACCCATAGGTCGATATTAACCCTATACGCGAAATTATTGAGCCATTCCCTGACAATGTAATACGTCGTAGGAGCGGCAACAATAAAACCATACACAATGGGTAAAGCAAACTGCTTGGACAATCTTTTACTTATACCGAATACCGATGCTCCCAATACTTTTCTGATCCCTATTTGTTTTATATTTCGTTCAGCCTTGAACGCCGATAATCCATAAAGCCCAAGGCACGAAATGATCATTGCAAGCATGGTAAATACATTCAGAGAGTTGGCAAGTGTCTGTTCCTTTTTGACCAGACTTTCAAAATTTTCATCTAAGAAATAGTAGTTCAATTCTTCCTCACCCGTGATGGCTGCCCAGATGGATCGAACTTGTTCTACAAATTCGTTGGGTGCACTCCCACTATACTTGATGGCGGTTACATAATTCTGCTGATCGGATAACCGTAGGATAGCAGGTCCTATTTTGTTCTTTAAAGTTTCGTAATTGAAGTCTGACACGGTCCCAATCACTTTGAGATTACCCTCATTCAAAGTCACCCCAATAGGATCTTCCAATCCAAGTTCTTTTACAGCTGATTCGTTTAAGATCACTGCGGAGGTATCAGAGGCAATGCTTTCTTTAAATCCTCTTCCCTCTAACAGTCGAAAACCCAAGGTCGATATCATATCTTCATCCCCTGAGAAGCTCTGGCTATACAATTGCTCTTCCTCCAACGTTTGACGTATCGTGGTCACTGCAGAGGTCGTGGAAGCTGGGACCCTAAGCATTTTACTCACCTTTTGCACCTGACTTAATTTTTGTAGCTCCTGTTTGAAAACCTGGTGCTTTTCAGGTGGAAATTCATAGTTTCTGACAACCAATATATTTTCACGGTCAAAGCCCATATCTTTTTTCTGCATGAAGTTGAGTTGCCTTATGATGAAAAAAGCACAAATAAGCAGGCTTATGGATATTGTGAATTGGAACACAACCAGTCCACTCCTCAACATTCCCTTTTCACGCACTTTTAAATTACCTTTCAGGACCTTGATCGTCTGAAAACGTGAAATGTATAAAGCAGGATAGATCCCTGCCAATACTCCTATCAACAGTGCTAAAATCAGTATGCCTATCATTGAATGTACATTGACAAAGACACTCTCCAACAATTCCACCTCAAGTAGTCTTTCGAATCCATTTAGAAAAAGTTGAGCTAATCCGATGGCAATCAAGGTGGCAATCAAGCAGGTCATTACAGCCTCAAATACAAATTGGAATATCAACTGAACAGTATTGGTTCCCAAAGACTTTCTAATACCAACTTCCTTTGCGCGAACCGTTGCTCTCGCCGTGGATATATTGATGAAATTGATACATGCCAGAAGAAGGATCATCGCTCCTACCAAACTAAATACTTGTACGGTTCTTATGTTGCCCCCGACTGAGGGTTCGTATTTCAAGGTGGATCGCAGATGAATGTCTTGAACAGGCAGTGGTAGGAATTTGTAAATTCCTGAGGACTTCCATTCTTCCAATGGTTGTCCTCCGGAAATAGTCGGATAAACCTTTTCTTCCAACACCTGGTCGAGGATTAAATCCAAATCCCTGGCTGTTGATCCGTCTTTCATCTTGATATAAACATAGCCTGATGCAGAGGTCCAATTGACATCCTCTTCCGACATCCCAAGATTTGCCCAGATCTCTCCACCGATATGGGACTTACCAGTTTCCTCTACAAGGCCTGTTATGGTAAATGTCGAATTGTCATTCACAAATGTCTCCCCCATCACATTGACAGTTCCAAACAATCGCTTTGCGGCAGGAGCTGTTATGACGGCAGAGTTGGGTTGATCCAATGCATTTTCAGGGTCCCCCTGAATGAATGAATACGAGAAAATCCGAAAGAAATTTCGATCCGTGAAATAGAAATCCGACACATCTAATTCCTTGTTGCCTACTTCAATGGTAGTTCCACCCCATGTTTTCTCCAGATCCGTGAGGTATTCTACTCCATCGTATTCTGACATCTGGTTTACCAAAACCTTGGGGCCGATGGCCATGTCTCCAATGTTGTAAAAATTCACTCCTACCCGATAGATTCGGTCAATATTTTTCCATTGCCTGTCAACATTATACTCCTGGATCACCCACAGTCCGATAACAATTGAACATGCAAGACCAACCGATAATCCTAAAATATTGACCGAAGAATAAGTCTTGTGACGAATTAGATTGCGAAGAGAGACAATGAAAAAGTTGCGGAGCATAATTTGAGTTTTTTGGTTATTAACAAAAATAGCCCGTGGAGGACCTGTACCTCATTATTTGAAGTTAAATGATGTTAACACTTCCGGACCTTCATAAATGGGAAAAAATTTAAAACTCCTGTATTTCAACATTCCGGAACATAATGGATCCATTACCGGCAGCCTGCAGGGCAATGTATCCGGAATTGGTTTGACCTGCTTCGAGTTCTGCTGTTTTGATCCCATTGATTGTAATAATGATCTTATCAAACCTGTGGCTAATCTTATAAGTATTCCATCGATCAATTGTATTGACAATCGCAAGTGGACTCATCCTGGTCACAATTGATCCAGTCCTGAAGTCCTGATTCGGATGAAGATCCCAAATGTTGATCTCGTAACATTCCGTAGCAGAAATTTGATTTTGAGGACACATGACAAATACCCCGGAATTAATTGTGCTATCCGGTTTAAATTCCAGGGTTAGCTCAAAGTCTGAGAATATATCCTTTGTCATTACAAAACCCGATCCACTATCAATCCTTCCAACCAAAACATTATCCGCAAATTCCCAGGTTGCATCTCCTTCCTCAAACCAAGTTCCGGAATCCTTCAAAAAAAGATCTTGAGTTTTGGTGTCCTCAGTCGTGCAAGAAAACAAACACATCAGTATCAGCGAATAATAGATCAATTCCTTCATGACATCATTTGTTGATTATTGCCATTGCATCAATTTCTATCATCCACTCGGGCAAAGCCAATGATTGAACACCCACCAAGGTACTAGCCGGAGTGATATCATCTGAGAAAATTTCCTTTCTCACTTCTCGAAATACATCCAGATCATCCGGTGAATAGTCAACTATATAAGTATTTATTTTTACAAGGTTTGAAAAGTCACCACCCTCCTTTTCCAATAAAGCCGAGAGCTTCGAGAGTACTTCTCTCATTTGGGTTTCAAGGTCATCACCTGTACCCACTTGACCTGAAATGTAAAGGGCTTTAACTGACCGAT
Source organism: Cyclobacteriaceae bacterium (assembly GCA_965242805.1). Taxonomy (GTDB): domain Bacteria; phylum Bacteroidota; class Bacteroidia; order Cytophagales; family Cyclobacteriaceae; genus JANQEU01. The sequence continues at coordinate 805,867 of CBDETD010000002.1, forward strand.
CCTCTACAACAACCATTTGCGAATACCCATTTGTTGGACTCACGTATGTGATAGAGGTCCGTTGTGAATCAGTTTCCTGAATACATGAAGTCAATGTCAAAAGCAGGATTACAACTATTAATTTCATATCTCAATTAAGTAATTTTGAAAATATCGCTATTCTAGCCTCATAAATCAAGTGTTTGACTAAACTAGGTTAACATTGCACAGATCAGTTCTGCACCATGAAATATCTCCTTGTTTTTATCACCTCTATTCTTGCATACACAGGCTTTTCACAAAGCAAAGTACTGGTCACGGATTTTGTATTTTACAATAACTATGATCTGAACAATGATGAATGGATCCCTGATTATTTCACAAGGTCAAACTCTTCTCTTGATGGTCTTAAGTCTTTACTTTCTCAACTACTTACTTCCAATTTTGGAGTAGAAGAAATAAGTCACCATGAAAATCCCGAATTCGCAGGATATCCTGAAGATCTGGAGGATTTTTCAGAAATGTATGTTGAAAGGCATAGGAAACTTATCAAGAAAGGAGGTTACGACTATTATTTCAAATTGTCAGGGCAAATTTCCCAGACCAGCGTAAGTACGGAAAAAACGAAATACGAATTCTCACTACAAGGCAGATTATCCGATAAGAAAGGAAAGAAGGTATTTAGCAAAACAATTAGAATACCATTTAGGTCTCACTTCAGTGCTGATCGAATATGCAAATCAGAATTACTCGGTGAAGAGGATTTTTATGGCCTTTGGGTTGAGTCCCTGAACCCATTATTTACTGATGAAAAGATAAAATTTGAGTTACGTACATTATATCGACCGGAAGATGAACATTATGCGACAATCGTAAATAGTTGGTCACGCGCTAAACTGAAAGACTACAGATCTCCCAAGCCCACGTTAATGAAATCTGATGGTCAGGAAGTCGAATTGAGAGTTCGATCGGGAGCTGAGGGAGAAAGTGAAGGACTGAAGTTCCTAAGCGATGACCTTAAACTAAAAACCAAGATCAAAATCCTGAATCCACTGGTTTCAGACGATTGGAAAGTGACCACTACCGCCAAATCAAAAAGATTCCTGGGAATCGCAGAAATTGGTGTGTCCAAAGCTGAAATCGACCTTTCAATTGGGGACTCAGATATCGTGGCCAAACTCCAAGATGGTATCATCACCATTCCATTAAATGACTTCAATTTAGGTTTGAATTATATTCCCTCATCTCATCTGGTACAGATCACTATCAATGGAAAGTTGAAAGCATTGTTACAACCCATAAAAGAACAAAAAAGTCCAAATCTAAAGGTCCTTTACAATGTTTCGGAAGATAAGGAATTGGGAAATCTCCTAAATATTCACCAGGTATTTCGACAGGCCGTATACACTCTGGAGGAAGCCAGCAATCGAAATGAATAAGCTGAAGATCATACGATCCATCGTAAAAAGCAGCTGGTTACTGCTGATTATTTTTCACATTCTCCAGGGATGCCTCCCTTCGGACAACATTAAGTCTTCTACATTAGTCCTTTCCAATGCAACAATTTATGACGGGAATGGACAAAAAATTTATGGTGCCACTATCGTCATTGAAGGTAGTAAAGTGAAGAATCTGGGATCAGAGGAAGTGGATATTCCGGATGGAGCCAAATACCTCGACCTGGACGGTAAGTTCATTACTCCGGGACTAATTGATGCCCATGTACATTACTTCCAGACAGGATTCTACGACTCAAGACCAGATGCTTTGGACCTCAGGGATTCGCTCCCATACGAGATGGTACAATCATATCAGCGAAAACACCCAAAAAGATACCATGAGGCCTATCTGCGATCAGGTGTAACTGGAGTCTATGACGTTGGTGGTTTTCTTTGGTCAATAGAGTTGGCGCAATCAGCTGAGTATGACCTCAATGCTCCGCATGTAGCTGCCTCCGGTCCCTTGATCACCCTGGCTCCACCCTCATTCATATCAACATTTAACACGCCCGGCTCAAATGTCATAATCTACATGGATTCTGAAGAAACTGTCAGAAAATCAGTAAGAGAAAATGTGTCCCTTGGAGCGACTGGGATCAAACTTTGGGCACTAGCCGACCAGGATCTCGTCCATAGGTCAACTCTTCAGGCACTGGAACAAGAAATAGAACGCCAGGGGACCAAACTCATTGTTCATGCTACCGAACTTGTTCCTGCAAAAGCTGCACTGCAATATGGTGCTAAACTTCTCGTACACAGCGTATCTGATACAATTGTTGACGATGAATTTATCAGCCTTATGAAGAGAAATGAATGCATTTATACGCCTACCCTTATCGTCACAGGTGGATATGAAAAGACCATGAGAGCTGTTAATGGAGATCCTTTTGAAATGAAGGATCCCAATGGCGTAATTGACTCCAGAACCTCATCTCTGATATCTAATGCCACTGATTTCCAGAAATATGTTGACATGGAAGCATTGAAGGAACGACTCAATAGATTCAGAAACTTCAAAGAACGCGAGGATCCAAATATGTTCAAGAACCTCAAAAAGCTATATGACGCAGGAGTAATGATTGCAGTAGGTACGGATGCTGGAAATCCCGGAACATTGCATGGTATATCAATTTATGATGAAATGGAAGCAATGCAGAAAGCAGGATTATCAGCGGAAGACCTTATCATCATGGCGACTAGAAATGGTGCGATGGCTATGGACAGGTTGGATGATTTCGGGACATTGGAACCTGGAAAAATGGCTGACCTGATAATTTTAAATGAGGATCCGGGCATAGATATTTTCAACATGCGCACCATAACCCATGTCATGCGTGGTGGATTTTTACGGCCTGTTAATGAAAAATTTTAAGGAATGAAACTATCTAAATTTTACGCTGGTTTGAGCCTGATCTGTTTCTTGATCAATTCATGTGATTCCGTCAAGAACCAAGATCAAGAAACAAAAGAAAGTAACAAAGAATCTTCAATCCCAAAAGAATCTTCAATCCCCTTAGATCATTGGGCAAATGCTGTAAACGACCCTTCCGGGCACATGAATATCGCATATCTTCCGGAGGCAGTAATCCTTTCTGAAGATGGATCGGTTTACGACAACAGTCAAAAAAGCGAATACTTTGATATACTCAAATCAGAACTAGGCTCTTTCGATACCACGTATGTACTTGTTACCGAGAAGTTTGATGACAATCTATTTTATGAAATTGGTCGGCTTCCAACTCAGAAAGGTGAGTACAAATACCTGATCATAAAGAAAATTGAAAAAAACACATCATTTCGGGAGTTGGAGATGATGGTGAAAACTGATAATTACCAACCAGATCTTATGGAGATAGATGCTGCCAGGTCAGAATGGGTCAGGTTATGCAACCTGCATGATGCCTCCTTGCTGATCACCACTATGTATACCAGCAATGCCGTTTACTATAATCACAAACCAGTCATCATTGGGACTGATGCGATCACGAAGGAATATCAATACATGAACAGGCCGGATTATTCGTTGGATCTCACCCCTATTCGTGTAGAACCCGTGAACTCAACTACCGTCTTTGAGATCGGACAATGCTCAGGCTCGTACGGTGGGAAGTATATAATTGTATGGAGACTTAACCAGAACGGTCAGTGGCAGGTGTTGATGGATTCAAATCGTTGAATATTGATTTGGTGATCACAAATCGGTTCAAAGCGTTGTGATCACCAAATGAATTCCATTTATGCCAATTTCACATCAATTGCACTTGGACCTCTATCCGTCTGTTCGACCTCAAACTCAACAATGTCATTCTCACGGATACGTCCGTTCACGGCACTTTTATGCACAAAAACATCCTTTTGAGAATCATCTGGTTTGATAAATCCAAATCCTTTTTCCTCGTTGAAAAACTTTACTGTTCCTTTCATTTTACTACTACTTATTAATTTTCATTTTTGTTAGATTCTTCTTTGTCATTAGACTCTTGTTCTTCGTCTTCAGTGGACTCTGAAGGTTTGGAAACAATATTCCCTTCATCATCGACATAGGCGATCATATCTTCCAATGAGCCTTTAGATTCTTGATTTTTCTTGTCATGTCTGCGCTGGATCTTCTCTGCCTTCCTTTTTCTTTTCTTTTCTGCCTTTTGCTTCTTTATGAATTTATTTTGAGATCTTCCCATACGCTTATTATTTATCTTTTAATTATACTGCAACTTTAACCGGATTGTCTTGTCTTCCCAGTGTTTTCAACAATTGGAAATGATTTCTAAGTGCCCCCGTGAACGTTTCACACGAATAATAAGGCAAGTTATGCCGGGATGCAGTTTCTCTCACAATTTCTGATATTCTTGGATAATGTACGTGACAAATATTCGGAAACAGGTGATGTTCTACCTGAAAATTGAGTCCCCCAAAAAAGAATGATATCAGATTGTTTTTCATTGCATAGTTGGTGGTTGTCAGCAACTGATGAACATGCCAATTTTCGTGAATCCTGGGATCGTCCTGTTCAATAAAATCAGAAGTAGGCATCACATGCGCTGTCTGAAATATAATGGTTAGTAAGAACCCTGTTGCACAATGCATGGTCAAGAACATCAGAACAATAATCCAAGCAGGGTAATTTAAAACCTGTAATGGAATAACAAGAAACATTGTCCAGTAAATTGCTTTTACGCCAAGAATAAGCATAAGGTGAACGAATACTTCCTTTTGGGATTTAATGAGACCTTTATTCTTGTAGATCGCTAGTTTAATAAAATCTTTAACAGTAACCCAGATGATCGAGGTTAGGCAATAGAAAAATCCTGCGTAAATATGCTGGTATTTATGGAACCATCTCCTGGGTTGATGTGGCGTGAATCGGAGCACATATCTTGATTCAATATCTTCATCAGCGTGCTCAATATTTGTATATGTATGATGTAGTACATTGTGCTGCAGTTTCCACATTTCTGAATACACTCCAATGACTACTGCGGAAAGACCTACAAAAAAATTCACACTTTTATTTTTAGAGTACGAACCATGAAGTGCATCATGCATAACAGCCGTGCCTACAAATGCTTTAAAAACTCCCAACAGGAACCAGCATCCAAAGAGAATTGGTAGTGATGAGATTCCTCCGAAAAGAATAATAGCGAAGGTGAATAGGTACAGGGAAAGGATAATTATACTCTTACTAATCATTAAACCATCGGCATTCCTACTTACCCCTTCCGTTTTGAAATAGTCATTAACACTCAATATTAGTTCCCGCGAGAACTCTTTATTGACATCATTAGAAAACTTATATTTTTTCATAAGGCTGGCAACTGAAGGTTTATAATAATATGGGATGTCAACTACAAAGATTTTCAATCCGACAAAACATCTTAAAGCTCGGATTCTCAAAAAAGAAATGGCGGGAAACACTAATTCTAAAGTGGAATTTCTTTGCTCAAAGACCAGGCAAAGGTAATACTATAAATATTGATGGATACGAAGGAAGGGAGAAATCATCAAAATACCGCTTACATAGTTACGCTGTGAGTTGACTTTCTGATGATTCCATATTTGCGAAAATTCCAAATCAATGAGAACAAGTTCCCTCCTTCTTCTGCTAATGCTTGGTAGCTTATCGTGGACAATACGAGGTCAGGAAGCAGATTCAGCAACCATACAAGATATTATTGCAGAAGCCAACGACAACTCCCAACTAGAGGTATTGGCTCATCAACTACTGGATGTAATTGGTCCTCGGCTCGTGGGAACTCCTGAAATGGAAAAAGCTCACGATTGGGCCGTTGACAAGTTTGAAAGCTGGGGAATAGATGCAAGTAATGAAGAATGGGGTCAATGGAAAGGCTGGCAACGAGGCATTACCCATGTTGATATGATATTTCCAAGGATCCAAACATTGAGAGCGACACAATTAGCATGGAGTCCGACAACCACCAAGAAGGGAATAGAAGCTGAGTTGTTGATTCTGGCCGATGTTGAAGATTCGTCATCATTTGCGGAATGGCTTCCCAATGTCAAAGGCAAGCTAGTCATGGTCTCCTTGAATCAACCCACAGGACGACCGGATGAAAACTGGCAGGAATTTGCAACAGAGGAGTCCTTCAAAAAGATGAAAGAGGATCGTGACTCCATATCCAAAGCCTGGAGGGAAAGAACTAGCAAAACCGGATACACCCGAACCACACTTCCGGTGGCCCTGGAGGATGCCGGAGCAGCTGGTATCATATCAAGCAGATGGTCAAAAGGATTTGGGGCAAACAAGATTTTTGAAGCATACACCAAAAGAATTCCAAATATTGACATATCAATGGAGGATTATGGAATGCTATTCCGATTGGTAGAACATGGGCATAGTCCCAAGGTCAGGATCGTCGCTGAGTCCAGGGAATTGGGACCTGTACCCACCTTCAATACAATTGCTCAAATCGAAGGTGTCGAAAAACCTGAAGAGTATGTGATTCTTTCTGCACATTTCGATTCATGGGATGGTGCGACAGGGGCCACTGACAACGGAACAGGTACAATAATCATGATGGAAGCAGCCAGGATCCTTAAAAAGATATATCCCAATCCAAAGAGGACAATTCTTGTTGGGCTTTGGGGTAGTGAAGAACAAGGCCTAAATGGGTCTCGTGCCTTCGTGGAGGACAATCCCGACATCGTGGAGGGAGTCCAGGCATTGTTCAACCAGGACAACGGCACCGGCCGGGTTGTTAACCTTTCAGGTCAGGGATTTTTGCATTCTTATGAATACCTAGGAAGATGGCTGGATGCAGTCCCCAGGGATATCACTAGACATATAGAGACTTCATTTCCAGGATCGCCAAGGGGTGGTGGTTCGGATTATGCACCATTCATCGCCGCAGGAGCTCCGGCATTCTCACTTTATTCCTTGAGCTGGGATTATTGGAATTATACATGGCATACAAATATTGATACCTATGACAAGATCGTATTCGATGATGTCAGAAGCAATGTAATTCTAACAGCCATACTAGCCTACATGGCGAGTGAAGATCCGGAGAAGACTTCTCGCGAAAAGAGTGTTCTTCCATTAAGTCATCGAACCGGGGAACGAATGAAATGGCCTGCTCCAAGAAAATCCGATCGCAAAGGACGATTGGAGTGATTGTGTGAAAATGGATAAATTGTTTTTGTGAAATCGTTTATCCCTATTCTGCTCTTCATTTCATTTCTATATTCCTGTGATACGCCTCAGGATATATCAGATCCAAAAGTTGATAAGATATTTGCTGAAATCAACAACAGCTCCGATCCCGGATGTGCACTGGGTGTGATCAAAGATGGAGAACTCATTTATTCAAAAGGTTATGGAATGGCAGACCTGGAGCATGGGATACCAATAAACAACGAGACCATTTTCTACATAGGTTCGGTGTCAAAACAATTTGTAACCATGTGCATTCTTCTATTGGAGGAAGAGGAAAAACTTGATCTGGATGCTGAAATCCAAACGTACCTCCCTGATTTCCCAAGGTACGAAGCCCCACTAACGCTAAGACATTTTGTTCATCATACTAGTGGTGTTCGGGACAATCTCACTCTTTGGTCACTAACTGGAAAGGACTACCTGGACTATATTGATGACGACGCCATCTATGAATTGATTAAAAGGCAAAAAGAATTGAATTTCACTCCTGGAGATCGATATATGTACAGTAACTCCTGTTATTTCATGTTGTCCAAGGTGGTTGAAAATGTCAGTGGCCAGTCGCTCAGAGAATATGCACAGCAGAACATATTCAAGCCTCTTAATATGAACAACACTCACTTTCACGACAATCATAAGCACATTATAAAAAACCGTGCTTTTAGCTACGGAAAAACGGATTCCGGATTTGATAACCTCATTATGAGGTTCGATCTGGTTGGATCAGGAGGGCTTTACACAAACGTTAAGGACATGCTGTTGTGGGATCGAAACTTCTACGACAACAAGTTGGGAAAAGGAAATCCAGATCTTATTAAAAAAATGCACGAAGACGGTGTATTAAATAATGGTGAAAGTGCAGAGTATGCATTTGCACTGGTTAATGGGGAATACAGAGGTTTGAGAACGGTTAGCCACAGTGGCGCACTGGCCGGATACAGAGCAGAGTTAATGCGTTTTCCCGATCAGAACTTCTCGGTAATTCTTCTCGGTAATTATGATACGTTCAACAGTACCGGAAAAGCCCATCAAGTGGCGGAAGCCTATCTGGGAGATTTAATGTCCAAACCTGAAAATCAATTTTCTGAAAGCCAATCACAGAATGAAGAAGTAATGATCGATCAACCATCAGATCTGAGTCAGTATATCGGCTCCTTTTATAACGAAGAACTGGATGTTAGTTATGTGGTATTTGAGGTAAACAACACTTTGAATTTTACCATTGGATATTCGGATTCAACAACTCTCACTTATACAGGTAACGATACTTTCAGAGGAAACTTTGAACTTGCATTTATCAGGGATAATGACTTAATCACAGGATTTGTGTTGAATGCTGATCGGGTCCGGAATTTACGTTTTGAAAAGCTTTGATCCAGGATTGATCACTGTATTATATCAATTACACCTGAGTAATCAGTAGTTACTACCCAAAAAAGGATGACCATAGTGATAATCAATGTCAAACCAATAATCAAAATGAATCTTTGATTGTTTCTGATACGATCTCTTTTGATCTTGGTCTTGAATCGTCCGATCTCATGGATGTTTCCTTCTTTGATATGGATAGGATTATCATCATAGCTGCTTTTGTACTCATCCTGGATCAACTTCAGTCGTTTCCTATTCTTCAGCAAACCTAAATTTGACTTATGGGAATTGATCATTGAATCTATTGGACCACCGAAGGACATGATTGTATTTATTGCTCCTATTAATAATAACGTCAATCGTGAGGTTTTGGATCATTGATTTTGCTCAAGTTGGACTGATGACTGTATCTTGTACTTATGAGGATCGTTGTTGAATTCCTTTTCCCTCTACATTTTCGTTTCCTAGCGCTATTAGCGGCCCCGATCAGCGTCCCGATTTATTACAATTTTGGGATCATTCCGGCCGTGCTTTTAATAGTGTTTTCAACGGCACTGTTGACGGGCTTGAGCGAAGTAGAGATCAATATGGAAAGAAGAAAATATCGTCAATTTATTTCTTTCCTTTGGATCTTTAAGTTTGGAAAAAGTAATACTTATAAGGAAATTTCTGAGGTATATATGACCAAAAGTGGATATCGTCAAACCATGCACCTCGGTCCGGCATCAAATACTACTCATGGTGTGATCTATGAAGGATATCTTTTGATGGATGGAGGTGAGAGGACATTCATAGGTAGAAGAAAGTCAAAGCAAAAAATGGTCAGGAAACTTGAGAATTTAGCCACACAGTTACAAGTGGAATTTGTGGATTATACGATTTAAAGATTGATCATATGCAAGACATAATTGCTGGATTCTATAGGGCTTTCGGAGAGCTAAATGCGGAAGATATGATAGTACTGTACCATGACAAAATAGTATTTAAGGACCCTGCATTCGGGAAGCTTCACGGGGAGCGGGCAAAAAATATGTGGCGTATGCTTTGTGAAAGTCAGAAAGAGAAAGACTTTGTCGTGAAAGCTGATGAAATCGCTTTTAAGGATGGAAAAGGAAGTGCACTGTGGGAAGCGCACTACACCTTCAGTAAAACTGGTCGTAAAGTTCATAACAAGATCAAAGCGTCCTTCCGATTTCGGGATGATAAGATCATAGAGCATGTAGACGATTTTAATCTACACAGATGGGCAAGAATGGCAATGGGATTAACAGGCTCCCTTTTGGGCTGGACCCCAATGTTTCAAAACAGACTCCAAAAACAAACGAATCGACTGTTGGATAAATACATTGACAAGAGTGGAAGTAAATTTTAACATCATGAAATGGAATCCAACATTCTTACTCTTTTTTATCTTGATCATTTTTATCGAATGCAATCCCCCGGGTGATCAATCGAAGTCGACAAAACCCAACATCATCATAATTTTCACTGATGACCTTGGATATGGTGATCTTGGAATATACGGTCACCCAACAATCAACACTCCAAACCTTAACAAAATGGCAATGGAGGGATTGAAATTTACGCAATTCTACACAGGTGCATCAGTTTGTACCCCCAGCAGGGCGGCGTTATTGACAGGTAGGCTTCCGGTTCGTTATGGGATGGTAAGTGATCAAACCAGGGTGCTGTTTCCATTCTCTTATGGGGGGCTGCCAAAAGATGAATATACCATTGCAGAATCCTTGAAAGAAAGAGGATATACTACTGCCATGATCGGAAAATGGCATTTAGGCCACCTACCTGAACATCTGCCTGTCAATCATGGATTCGATTACTATTTCGGAATTCCTTATTCCAATGATATGATGGGAGATTCCACATCGAATTGGAAGCCCAAGAAACGTTTCCCCCCGATTCCACTAATTGAAAACACTGAAATCATTGAAAGTGGAATAGATCAAACGAATCTCACAAAGCGCTACATTGAAAAAGCCATTGAATATATACGTACCAATCGGGACAATCCTTTCTTTCTTTACTTTCCCCATACTTTTCCTCATATACCACTTTTTGCATCTGATGATTTTCTTGGTAAAAGTACTGCTGGGATATATGGTGATGTGGTAGAAGAAATTGATTGGAGTGTAGGACAAATACTAAATACCCTTCGGGATGAAGGATTGGATAACAACACATTTGTATTTTTCACAAGTGACAACGGCCCCTGGTTGGTGATGGAAGAAAGAGGTGGTTCAGCAGGATTGTTGCGTGAAGGCAAAGGATCGACATGGGAAGGGGGAATGAGGGTACCAGCCATCGCATGGTGGCCGGGCAAAATTGAAGGAGGTCGAACTACACAGGCTCTAAGTACAACGATGGACGTTGGAATTACTGCCATGAGTCTGGCAGGATCAGAATTATACAAGGAGAGAATTAGCGATGGAACCAACCTCTCTCCTATTTTATTTGGCACCACCGATTCCGTAAGAAACGAAATATATTATTACCTGGGTGAACAATTATTTGGAGTGCGATCGGGTCCCTGGAAGATCCATTTCAAAACGCTGACACCTTATGTAGGAGAAAAACCTGTGGATCACGATCCACCCCTCCTATTCAATTTGAATATTGATCCATCGGAAGAAAAAAATGTTGCTGCGAGCTATCCTGAAGTAGTTATGCGACTTAAAAAAATTGCCGAAGACCATCTAAAAGGTGTCGAAAAAAAACCTTCAATACTTGAAAACATAGACCGAAGTTATTTTGAGTAGAGCTTGTCAAACTTATGAAGGAATCAAAAGGGCTTGCAGCGCGCATTCATTTTTATAATCAGAAAGGACGTGAATATCAATTTACCATAAGATCACTATGAGCCTAAGAATAACCTTCCTTTTTGAATGATGTAAGAAAAAGAACGGAAAGAAAATACAAATCGAAATAGGTGATGAGATTCCTTTCAGGAAATCAAGTGAAATAGACAGACTATCATTTCTTCAAGAGTTCATAATCTCATGATCTCTTTTAGAAACAATTAGTAACTATCAGATCTGTCACTGGACCCTCTCATAGGTCTCATACACAACCCGACCCATTTGTTCGTCAATCTGTGTGTAGCTACCTTCGCCGATCTCCAGTTTCATTCGGAAAAAACTACCTTCATTCTGGATCGTTTGACGGAAAGCTTTGGAGCCTGAAATCATGGACTCATAAAGGCTATCACCTTCGATGTAGTAATTGCCATAACCAAACCATTCTGTCGAATCAGGTGCTGCCTCAAATCCCCACATTACGCTACCGTCAACATACATTTTATATTGCAAACGACTTTCGGTGACGGTATCTCCACTATCATAGATCCACATAATATTGGTCATTCTCCATGCTCCGGAAAGCGCATCTGACTTTTCGCTGTCAGTCAATTCTTTTTTGCCGCAGGAAAAAGTGAGTAATAAGGAAAGGATAATCAGATATCTCATGGTCACTGTGTTGTTATTATCAAATTTTACAAAAAACCAGACAAAATATCAACCACACGTTAGAACATACCCTCTATTTAACAAGGTTTCCTGAAGATAAATGGTTCGGAATACCAACATTAAATGTACTTGTAATTTAATTTCAAAAGTGCAGAAAACCCATTGTTCTTATACTTGACTCATTGTCATGTAAATAATTGTATATCATCAAATAAAAGCTTTAATACATTAAAATTCTGCGTTGGAATATTTATCTGACGGAGTTAGAATTGACCTCCAAATTCAGTAAATTAAGTGTATGAACTCCCATATAATTTTTGGAACATTTACCTTCCTTGGATGGGCTGTTTTCAGCACATGGTATTATGTGAATTTTATCAAGGATCTTACACCTTCTCAAAATAACAGCGAAACTTCTATTGAAGTGGTTTTAGAGGAACAACCTGACCAAACCCAATCTGAAAAACCAAAGTCCACTCCTATCAATATTTCAAGAAATGTCCTTTTCGAAAAGAATTCTGTCATTTTATCAAATACCGGTTCGCTCGAGCTCTTATTGGATAGTATTTTAATGGCAAGTACAGATCAGGAATTGTTTATATCTGTGGAAGGTCATGCTTGTGACCTGGGAACCTCAGAATACAATCTTAACCTGAGTGAAGACCGGGCAAATACTATTTCTGAAATAATAAAAACATTTGATGGAAGGCTGGTTGTAGACAAGTTGGACTTTGCAGGGGAATCCGATCCTTATGTGCCAAATACATCAGAAGAAAATAGAATAAAGAACAGAAGAGTACAAATCAAAATAACCACCAAATTATGATATCTGCAATCATCGAAATACTAGTCCTGCTAACCGTATCGTGTCTAATCGGTGTTTACTTCACCTTTCGCTTCTGGAGAGCGAAGTATTCCAAATTACAGAAGGAAATACTGAAATTACAAAATACCATCACAGACAAGGACTTTCAACTAGGTAGTCAATCTGACGAAATTTTGGAGTTACAATCAAAGTTGCTGGAAACAGAGGAAAGCCTTAAGCAGTTCAAGAGAACAGAAAAAAGTAAAATTAAAATCAGCAAGGAATCGGAAGCACTCGAAGAAACAATACAGACACTAGAGGAGCAGATTGCTGAGCAGGAAAGGGAGATTGAAGTATTAAGTCATGAACTTGAGGAAAGAAAGATCTCTTATTACAAGCAAATAGATGGCAAACGTTATAAAGCCATCACATTAAGGATGGCAGATGAGGCCATCGCAGGTCAGGGAGATGGACGTATTAGCAAAGAAGATGCTGAAAAAATATTCGATACTATTTCAGATGGAAAAGCTTATACTCAGGTAGAAAAACATACCATGAGGTACCTTCGGGACCATTATAAATGGACAGAAGGGGCCGATGCTTTATTCAGGAAAAAGGTCAGATCCTGGGCCGCGAGAGATCATGAATTAGTTTAATACGAATTCAGATTTCTCAAGACTTTATTCCCACAAAACGTATAACCGAGGCAAGCCCACTATGAAAGCTACCTTCAGATAATTCGGTCACAATTTTGTCAATCGACCTGAACTGCAGGTCAGGAAATTCGTCACGAATTTCATCTTCGGAAAACAGCATTTTGAATTCTTTGGGTCCTCCGGAGTTATACTTTTCTTGGTATTCCAGTTGATCTTTACTAAAGGATTCAAAAATCACGATGCCTCCCGGTTTCAGGCAAGACACCAACTTCCGGTGTATGTTCTTCCTTATCTCAGCCGGAAAATTGGCATATATCAATCCGAGTACATCGAATGCCTCGGGATCATAGCTGACGTCAGCAGCATTGAATACTCTATAATTTATGCTTACTCTGTTCCTTGAAGCCAGTGCCAAAGCTTTTTTTCGACCTTCAAGGCTCATATCGAATGCATCAACCATCCATCCACTACCTGCAGCAAACACAGCGTTTCTTCCTTCGCCCTCTGCAGGTAACAAGATCTTTCCGGGATCCATATTAAGTAATTGTTCCCGAAGAAAAGTATTAGGTTCCAAACCATATACATATTCCTCCCTTGAATATCGTTCATCCCAGAATTGAGCTGCATATTTCATGACACATAAATACTATTTTCTGCTATTTTGTTCCCAAACTCGTAATAGAATTAAAAAATCTCATCAAGTCATCTCACCGGTTGGGAAATCGATTTAAATTGGCGTGAAAAGGATGATGAAAAAATGACAAGACCCATTACAGATATTCAAGGAACGTTCGAACTACATAACGGTGTTAAAATGCCATATTTTGGATTAGGCGTTTATTTAAGCAAGGACAATGAAATAGAGGACGCCATCAAATGGGCGATTGACAGCGGATATCGTCACATTGATACTGCGTCAGTCTATAAAAATGAAGAAGGAGTTGGGCGTGGGGTCAGAGCTTCATCTGTAAATAGGGATAATCTATTTGTGGTCAGCAAAGTCTGGAATAGTGAGCAGGGATATCAGGAGACGCTGAAAGCTTTCGACAGAAGTTTAAAAAGGCTTCAAATGGATTATCTCGACCTTTATCTGGTACATTGGCCGGTCAGAGGAAAGTATGTGGATACTTGGAAAGCCATGGAAAAACTGTACGAACAAGGCAAAGTACGTGCTATCGGAGTGAGCAATTTTTTGAAACATCACCTTGAAGAATTGATACCTAATTGCTCTGTTGTTCCTATGGTCAATCAAATGGAATTTCATCCTTGTTTAATACAACAAGATCTTATTGACTATTGTAATCAACATGGGATCCAGTATGAGGCGTGGTCACCGATCATGAGAGGCGAAGTTTTTGAAATTGACGTATTGAAGGAATTGGCTGATAAGTATAGAAAAAACATTGTACAGATCGTCTTGAGATGGGATCTCCAAAAAGGTGTGGTCACCATACCGAAATCAGTAAAAAAAGAAAGAATAGAGTCGAACGCAGATATTTTCGATTTTGAAATATCTGATGAGGACGTGAAAATTATTGATGGTCTGGACAGGAACTATCGAACTGGCCCGGACCCTGACAATTTTGATTTCTAGTCTCTTCACCTACTAGTTTCATGCTTTTTTACTAACTTCTATCCATATTCCTAAGAGCGGTGGAAGATCACCTGGACATTGATTTACTTCAAAAGGTCTACGAGGATGGTGCAGAAGAATTTCAAGATTATGTGAAAGGCCTTGACATAGGTGTTGGCGTTTACGATGCCCAGGCCTCTCCTATTGTCTGTAATAAAGCTGCTTATGAGTTGTTGGGACTTACGCATGACCAATTTATGGGGAGGTCTGCAATGGATCCGTATTGGAAAGTCATTCACAAGGACGGAAGCAGGTTTGAAACACATGACTTCCCTATAATTCAGGTGACCACAAAATATGAACCCATAGTGGGTGTCATAATGGGTGTTTCAAGACCGTTGAAAAACGACCGGATCTGGCTGGAAGTGAATACACATCCTGTTTCAAGCTATGATGGCTCCATCAAACACATTTTCTGTACTTACAAGGACATAACGGACAAAATCGAAAAGTGGGATTGAGTCAATCGGAGAAGTTACGATTGCCTGATGTCATTCAATCGGAGTGTGATCAAGGAAGGAATCCACTATAATTGGAGTCGCTCTCTATATCTCATGTATCCTATGATAATTAAAATCACTCCAAGAGAAACAACCAGGTAAAGCCACAAACTGTATCCCTTAGAAATTGGGTCATTGTTGCCTAACGCAATAAAACCAGCCCAATAATACGGATGAGTTCGTAGGCCTTGTGAATTCTCTAAGAATTCTAATTTTGCCTGTCTTAATGCTTCATCCTTTTCCAGTCCTTCTCCAAGGTATTTGTAGAGATCACCCATCAATTCCGAGGTGGATTTATCATCAACAGACCATAAACTCATCACCACACTTGGACAGCCGGCATACGAGAACGCATTGGCCAGACTCATCATTCCTTCTCCTTCCGCCAGTTTGCCGGAACCCGTTTCACAAGCACTTAAAACAGCCAAACTGGAATTCAATTGGAGGTTAAGTAGTTCAGCAGTGTAAAGGAAACCATCTTCAATTTCATTCGATCCAAGAATAAATCTGGAGTGAAAAGGCCTTTCATTATCCACCTCCGCGTGAGTCGCCAGGTGAATTATGTCATAATCTATGGCTTCTGACTTGAACACCATTTCTGATGCAAATCCTGATTTGTATAATGTCGATGGCCACTGAGAACTTATTTCTTCTACCTCCTCCATGTTCCAGTTGAGTTGTTTTGTCTCATTGGCGGTGAAATCAGGTGCAAAAGCGACTACCTTTTTGTGATTAGGATTTCGATTATGCTTCGATCTGTTAATCAACCATGTAGCGGAATTTGCATAACGGATCTGATAGTCCATCATCACGTAATCAAAAGACTTGAAGTCCTCTTGATCATCGGGATCTGCTTCGGACGTCACCAATAATTCGAATGGCAGGTAATGAAGCTCTTTGTCCGGAACAATGATCAATTTTTGAATGTTCTCTCTATCATTCAACATATCTCCAAAAAGTGAGTTATAGATCTCCCAACCTGCTTTCGATATATCTGAGTTTAATCCCGATCGATCCATTTCGGGTTTGCTAACCATGTCTCTGAAATTTTTTACCACTTCACCCAGGGAATCAATTTCTATAGATCTCTTAATCATTTCATTTTTGGTAATAAGTACTACCTTTCCCGAAGACTTTCCGATAAAGTACTCAATTAAGGCCTCATTATCCTCCAGGTAAGATTGAACGTTCTTCGTTGAAACCACATCATCACCATATTTGAAAGCGAAGTACTCCGGATAAGATCTCTGAAAAACAAGGAGAAGGGAATCATAGGAGCGATTCTGGTAAAAAAGGGTGGATTCGAGTTCATTTCTTAGATTTTTCTCCCCAAGAATGATAGCCGTGATAAGATTGGACCTGTTGTAAGCAATCTGAGACTTCAAAGAGTTTTCCAACTGCACAAGATATTCCGGAATGCCAGCAAAGCTTTGTGCTCCTAATTTATTTAGGGCTTCTACCAATGACCTGGATTTACTTTTTTCCATAAAATAGAAAAGTAGCTCCATGGAATTCCTATTACTTTGCTCCTGAACCAATTGAATCCCCAGATCGTATATCTCCTTAAATTTTTGACTTAAAAAAATCCTGTCTTCAAAGCTGATAGTCACCCGTCGGATCTCCTCTACCAATTGATCACACCTAGTAACATATTCCAGACTCATATCTAATTGCTTTGGATCCCCTTCCTTTAGGAAATATTTGTAATGGTTTTCCGCAAGAAGTAGCCATGAATCCAGCAACTGTAAATAATTGGACGTCATTTGAGTACTTATCGAGTCATTTGGAACAGCTGAATCAAAAGAATTCGCTTTGATAGCCTCCTCAAAAGCCTTTTGAGCATCCTCAAACCTTTCAAGTTTAGTATACAATCTCCCAAGGTAATTATAGCTTTCAGCGAGGTACGGATGAAACGTGCCGTAAACCCTGGTATTTACCTCAATTGATTTCTTGAAGTTCATCTCGGCAATGTCATGTTTTCCCATATTCATATAGGTCGATCCAAGATGCTGGTAATTTCTGGCAAGATCGACATCGTCCTCAATCTCTATTAAAACAGCACTTGCTTTTTTAAGGTATTCGAGAGACTTCTCAAAATTGCCAAGCTGATTATAGTTGGTGCCAAGATTGATGTATGGAACGGCCGTGTAAATATTCTCCTTCTTAAAGGTTTTCCTGTAAATGGTAAGCGCCGTATTAAGCGACTCGATAGCCTCCTCATATTTTCCCTGATAGGTATATACCTGGGAGATATTCTGATGCGTCAATGCCACCTCCCAGTTATCGGGCCCGAGAGTTTCGGTGCTAACCTTCAAATCCTGCAGATAATATTCATGAGCAAGGTTATATGCCCCGAGATCCACGTAAAAGGCTCCAAGATTATTATAAGATGTACCTACATCAGGATGGATTGGTCCCAGTACTTTCTTCCTGATCTCCAGAGATTTAGTCAGCTTTCTTAACCCCTCTTCATAAAACCCCATGTGCTTGTGAAGAACACCCATGTTATTGTACAGATCAGCCACCAACTTGACTGTGTCTCCCAACTTATTGACTCTTATTTCAAGGGATTTATTGTAATAATGCAGAGAAGAGTCAAAGGCACCTACCTCGTCAAATGCGATGCCCAAATAATTATAAGAACTGGCAAGAGCAAGGTCATCTTCAGGAAGAAATTCCTGCTTAATTCCTGTTGATCTTCTTAGATTTTCAAAAGTTTTATCGTAATCAGACTCATAATATGCATTGAGCCCGATCAATTCATATGAGTGCGCAATTTGTAGATTTGGACCTTCAAAAAGAGTATCACAGATAAGTCTAATTTCTTCAGCTTTTTCAAGTACTTTCTCAAATTCACCACGTCGGAGATAGATCCTCCCCTGTCTGTATTCTGATTCAAAGTAGCCATCCCAGTTATTCACACTTTTATAGGAATCCTTGGCTAATTCAAAATAATAATAGGCACTGTCAAAATCACTTTTAGCAATTTTATCCATGGCCTTTTCCTGCAATCGTTCACCTGCAGTTCTTCCTGATGAACCAGGATCTTGAAAGAAAAGCGTCAAAAGCAGTATTACGAGTTTCATATCCCCTAAACCTACGGTATTTGTAATTGAAATGAAATGGACGTATCTCTAAAACGTAATACTACAATGATCACACAGCGCGCCTTCGATTTATTTTTCTATCCAGGCTCAAATTGAAAGTGTTGATTTGAAGCTATATTTGCAACCTCTCCCTATTTCTCATGTAGATTATAATGACTGCTATTACTCCCATAGCAACAAGGATATATAACCACACATTGTAGTCCTCCGAAATCGGACTGGTATCCCCCAGTGCAACAAAACTTCCCCAGTAATAGGGATGGGATTGAATCCCAACGGATCCGTCAAGGAAATCAAGTTTAGCCAGACGAAGCGCGTCATGTTTTGGCATACCTTCAGATAAGAATTTGTAAAAAGATCCCATGATCACGGACGTTGATTTATCATCAACAGCCCAGTGGCTTGCGATAATTGCAGGACAACCAGCGTAAGAAAAGGCTCTACCCAAACTCATGATACCCTCTCCTTCCTGAATTTTTCCGAGACCGGTATTACAACCACTAAGGACAGCTAATTCCGCGGAAAGATCCATATTATATAACTCATAGGTATGAAGCATTCCATCTTCCGTCGAATCTTCATCCTGATAGAACATGAATTTGGACTTCATAGGGTTTTGGTCATCGACAAAAGCGTGCATGGCAAGGTGCAATATCCTGTATTGGCCTGCAGCATCTTTGAACTCCTTTTCCGTCGCTCCATTGCCTGATAGAAAATTTCCTTCAAAGAAATCATTTATTTCCTCAATTTCCGTTTTGTTCCATTTAAGAGGCACAAGGGCATCCCTAAAAACAACAGAAAGCTGACTGTCATCATAATCATTGGATGGATAAGAGGGTGCCATTGCCAATACTGACCTACTTGAATTCGTTTTGGAATAGATATCCTTGAAAAGCAGGTTAGCCGAATAAGCATAGTTTACTGAATATTTCCTTAGCAGGTAATCCAGGCTTTTGAAATCAGCTTTGTCCCCCGGACCTTCTGTCAGGAACAACTCCCATGGAATATATGAGAATTTCGTAGATGGAACGATTATCAATTCATTCACCGAAGATGCCAACTTGGTCATTATAGGATCAAGTAGTGTTTTATAAAGAGAATGAGCTGATTGGGTATAATCACTCAGGTTTTCAACTGAGACGTCAGTCACGGATTCAGCATCCAACGAAGCAATAAATTGATCCAATGAATTACTCAATAATGAATCGTTTTCAAACTCCTCAATCCAGTATTCTTCACTGGAAACTACTAATGCAAACATTGCACTATCACTTTGGAGGAATTCAAGGAAAACCTGATCCGTACCCAAATTGCTTTGTAATTCCTGCACTGTCAAAGACGTATTTTCATATTTGAGCCTGAAATAATTTGGATAAGACCTTTCGAAAACCCTGGCCAGCGAATCAAGTCTACCATTGATCTCAAAGATCTTGTCTTGAAATGTATTTAATTTGATTGAGTCAGAATTTGAAGGATCAGATCTCATTTTGATGATTTCAGACAAATAGTAGCTTTGATCTATCTTTTGAGACTTCTCAAGTTCCAGAAGTTCATTTGGTATCCCGGCAAATTCTTTCGCATACGTAGTGTAAAGATTTTGAGTGAGTGTTGAAGCTTTACTTTTTTCAGCAAATTCAAATGCCAATTCCTTGTAATAACTATCATCTGTTAATTCAAACAAAAGATTAGACACTCTCACCCCATTTCTATACATCTTTGATGCCGCTCTTCCAACTTTGATCTGGTCATTTGCTCGTAGATGGGATCGGAGTAGATTTTGGCTGAGTGTATCAGCCACCTGTTGGGTGCTAAGAGCGTATTTAAGGTCATTGATATTTCCTTGCTGCTTGAAAAGCATCTCCAATCCCGCAGCCTTCTGATCAAGTACCAACAGCAGATCATATTGTTGGAGTGAATTCTCCAAAACAGGATGAGCATAGATTGATGTGTCATTGAAGTCAATAACATTAGCAACTATAGCCTTTTGACTGGCCTTCAAACCTTCAACTGACATTCGTTGACGATAGTAGACCTCAGCAAGAAATGAATACGAAATTGTCAACAAATCACTAAGCTCACCAAGATATTTTGTTTTTAATTCAATTGATTTATCAATGTAATATTCCGCAGAATCGTATTGACCCAGGTGCATAAAAGCAGCTCCAAGGTAAGTGTATGTATCTTGTATTCGTTTGAAGTCCTTGTCCTTTGGTTTCATTTGAAGCTCCAATGCATTTTTGAATCGGTCAAGAGATTTTTCATGATCATTCATCTTGTTAAATAGCAACCCTAGATTATAATGTACCTGTGGGATCCCCGGATGATTTTCAGGGAGTACTTCCATTCTCAAGGTCAACGCTTTATCGTAATGATCCATGGCCAGGTCAAATTCATCTTTGGCCATGTACACCGATCCGATACTGTTGTCTGAAAACCCTACATAGGGATGCTTCGCTCCATAGTTCTTAATGAAATGGACCTGAGCCTTCTGATGGTACTCCAATGATCGATCGTAATTACCACTTCGGTAAAAGACATTTCCCAAATTGTAATACGTATTCCCATAGTTCCTATGATCTTCATCGAAGACCTGATCATATACTTCCAGAGCTTTTTCGTAGCTTGATACCGAATTATCAAAATAGCTTTTAGCTCCATAAATGATCCCCAGTACATTGTATGATGATCCTACGTCCTCGTGATATTCTCCAAACATCTCCTTTCTCATCTCCAAACAATTGAGCTGGTCCTCAAGTGCAAGATCCAAATAGCCTTCAATGTAGTGTAAGATCCCTATCAGATAGTGTGAATAAGCAACTTCCCTGTGACCATCAGGGAAGTATCCCTTACCTTCTTCAAGGGCTTTCTCGGCGATCTCCATGGCTTCACTGAATTTTGCCAGGTCCCTGTTATTCTGGGACATGAAATTCAAACTGTTGAGATATTTTTCCCAGTTCTCGAGTTCCTTATGGAGGTCTCGACTGAGTGCGAAGTAATAGTTGGAGCTGTCATAATTTCCTAACCTGGCCAATTCCTCCCCTTTCAAATGATATTGGGCGGCAGTAGTCGAATCAGTATCTGCCTGGGAAAAAGCAGGTTTAGAAAATACAAGTAAGCTTATAATAAGAAAGAAATGCGTTCGTAAATATGTCATTTGGTTGATTTTATCATAAAAAGTGACGAATACACCTTGGGTTATCAAACCTGTGTATATATCACCGTCAAATTAAATAAAAAGTTTGGGGTTTAATGGGCACGTTTGATCGTCATATCTCAAACCTCTCCCTATTTCTCATATAGACAATGATGATGGCTATCACTCCTATGGCAACTCCAATGAAAAGCCACAAGTTGTATCCCTTTGAAATGGGACTTGTATCTCCCAACACAACGAAACCACCCCAATAATATGGATGTGATTTAATGCCTGTGGCATTTTCCAGAAAATCAAGTTTGGCTTGCCTCAATGCAAAATGTTTAGGTTGACCCTCTTCAAGATATTTATAAAAGGAAGACATAATCTCAGAAGTAGATTTGTCATCCACTGACCAATGACTCATTACCACAGAAGGACACCCCGCATAGGAGAATGCTCGCCCCAAGCTCATTACACCCTCACCTTTTTGAAGTTTACCAATACCTGTATTGCAGGCACTCAAAACTGTAAGCTCAGCGGGGATATTCATATTGAAGAGTTCATATGTATACAGTCTCCCATCCTCGATACTGTCTTCACTCTGAGTAAACAACAATTGAGACTGCATGGGATTCCGATCATCGACAAGGGCGTGCATTGCCAGATGGAGGATCTTATAATTATTTACCTCTTCCTTAAAATTTCTTTCGGTTGCCTGTAAACCAGACACGTATTGGCCTTGAAAGTATTTTTGTATTTCTTCAATTTCAACCTTATTCCATTTCAAAGGGCTAATCTCATTTCTAAAATTGAATGCTAAATCTTCAAACTGTTCTGATATTTCACCATATTGGGCGGCAACTGCAAGTATTTTTTCTGGTGCATTTTGAGTAATCTGGATACGATCACCAGCGTATAAACTGGAAGAATAGGCATAGCTAACGGCGTATTTTCTAAACAAATAATCCAAGGACTTAAAATCAGTTCCTGATTTGGGAAGCGACATGACCAGGTGTTCCCACGGGAAGTATGAAAGTGTTCCATCCGGAATGATCACTAATTGATCGATTGATGGGTCCAATTTTTTCAATACCGGCTCCAACAACGCCTTGAAGAGGCCATAGGAGCTATTGCCAAACATTTCTACTGCTTCAGGTGAATTCAATGATTCTGCGGTAATACTATTGAGGAAATTATTTAAATACGATTCAAATTCAACATCTTTATCAATACTGGAGATCTCGATATTGTCTTTAGTGATGATGATCAAATAATATGAATTTTCGGCATCCATAAATTCAAATACCGCTTGATTTGATTCCAATTTGTCCTGAATATTTTCTCTACTGGCAGTAATTGGTTGGCGCTTGAGTTCATAGTACCTTGGATAACTATTTTCAAATGATTGCATAAGGCTATCCAAGGTTAGATTGATTTCGAACATTCGATTTTGCGCGTTGACAAGTCGAGACGAATCAAGATCATTAATCTGTGAAATATTTTCAGTGATTTGAGCTTGATAGTAAGATTTCAACGCTTTCAAGGAACTCTCAATAAGTAACAAGCTATCCGGGATACCCGAGAACTGCTTTGCATATGAATCACTGATATTTTGATTTAATGCGGCGGCTTTGCTCTTCTCAATGTAATAGAATGCCCTATCGATAAAGGAATCGTCCTCATTGAATTTATAGGCTTCGATACAAATGGGAATTGCTGTTTCGTACGTTTGAAGGGCCACTTTACCAAATTGGATCCTGTCTTCATACCTCTGATGTGTGGTTCGGATTTTATCTATTAATTCATCAGAGCGATGAATGATTTCAAGTGTGGAGGACAATTCATCCTCACTTTTGGACAGGCTTGCATAAATCCCTGCCTTTGCCTGCAGTGTCTCCAATAAAACGTTTGGATTAAGGTAATCATCGGACATGGGATTGGCTGCAAGTGATGAGTCACCAAATTCCAATGTATTCGAGATCAAAGCTTTCTGAAGAATTTCTAGTGCATCTTCCAGGTTATCATTACCTGAGTGATATGATGCCAGTTCGTTATATGACATTGCCAGATTCGGATGTTTTGGACCGAATATTCTTGTATTGATTGAAACCGATTTTTCAAGGTTTTCCATTGCCAACGGATCATCAATCAGGTTATAGACCTTACCCAAGTTGTAATAGTACTGCGCTGTTGTAGGGTGATTCTCCCCAAACAACTTTATCTGCATGTCTATGGCCTTGTTTATATAATCGATCGCTACGGTATAATTTCCGTTCTGATAATGGATCATACCAATATTACTGAGGGTTTCCGCAAGCTCATGATGTATTACACCAGGCATATTTTCTTGAATTTCAAGGGCTCTATTGGCTTTTTCCATTGCTAATCCAATATCTCCCTTTTGCCAATAGACCTTACTTAAGTAACTATTTGATAATGCGGTGGATTCATGAAATTCCCCAAAGGAATTTCGGCCACTATTGTGAGCTCTTATCAGGTATTCCAACGATTTTTCAAAATTTCCCAACTCAGCATAAACTCTTCCCATATTTGCAAATGCCCTGTACACCATTGGGTGTTTTTCACCAAGTGATTTCATGCCGAACTCAATCGCTTTTTCGAAATAGAAAGCGGCCTGGTCATAATCCAATAATTGGAAATGTGCCAAACCCATACTATTATAAGAACTGAATATATAGGGATGCTCAGGGAACAGTGTCCTTACCCTGGCTTCCAGAGCCTTTTCATAGTAGTTTAACGCACTTTCAAAATCGCCTTCATAAGAAAATACATTAGCGACATTTTCGTATGCAGTTCCAATACCTTTTCCCTCAGGATCAAGCTCCTTGTAGATATTAAGAGATTTTAAATGATACGTCTTCGATGCTTCAATGTCTCCTGCCCTTCCACTCAAATTACCCAAGTTACTGTAAGCAACGGCTGCTTGATTGTGGATTTCGCCATAATTCTCCAGGATCATTGATAGTGCTTTCTCGGTAGCTTCCAGAGCCTGTGGATATCTACCGGAACGTCCATGCAATTCGGCAATCTTGTTAAGACCATTGGCAAATCGGTTCCAGTCCCCTACCGCTTCCCAGATTTTATTGGATAGTTCGAAATAATAAATTGAGCTATCATAATTACCTGCATGAAATTGGTGACCTCCCTCTTCCCATAACTTATCAGCCAATACAGTATCTGGTTCCTGAGAAAATGCGATAATTGATATTATAGAAAATAGAAGAAGAAGGTGAATTCTTGAGTTCTCCATGGTTCTGGTGTTAAGTGGTGGAAAATGGGGAGTTTCTACTATCGAATATACGGAATTAGATTAAGTTCCGCATAGATCAAATAGTGGGACAGGATAAAAAAAGCTATTGTAACTGATTGATGATTTCCAGTGCTGAAGACCGATATATTGTGTTGAGATTGGCTACTTTTCTTAGGTTATCCAAAGCCTCTTCGGTTTTCCCCTCTTGTAGATAGCACATTGATAAAAACCACAACCCGTCATCATAGTACTGGTTGTCTTCTGACATTGCTTCGAATAAGCCAATAGCGGCTTGAAAATCGGATAACCCCATGTAGGCATTGCCCAGAAATATCTCATACCCATCAAAAGAATTGCCGGACTCAAGTTGATCATTAATAAGTGATATTACCTTATCATATTCACCCCCAGAATATAAAACCATGATCTCATCTTTCTCGTCCTCAGGAGTTTCCCCCCGGACGACCCCAATTGCTGGATAGGGTTCATAGTATTTGTTATAGAGATCATTAGGTGTGGTCAATGTAAGTTGATACACAATTGAAGCACCAACAAGAACCACGATAGAAGCTGCGATCCAATACCAGGGTCTTGATATAGCGCCGTTGGTTTGATTGGCTTCTTCCTTGGCGAATAGATCTTTCAGCTCTTCTTTGAGCTTCACCTTTTCAAGTGCCTCTACCCCAGCCAACAATGAATGTTGTTGCTCAACAGCCTCCTTGAAGTCTTTATTGAGTATCTTTTGATCAAACTCCTTCCTTTCTTCCTCACTAAGAATACCATCAATGCTCTTCTCGATCAATTCTATATCGTGCTGTTCCAGTTTCATTTATCCACAGAACTCTCTTTGATGGTTTTTAGTTCTAGCGCCATTTCAACAAATTTCTTGTAACATCGTGATTTGGTGGTTTTGGCTACGTTTCTATCTGACAAATCCATCAATTCCGCAATCTCACTCATACTCAAGTTGTCAACATAGAAATAATGTATGATATCCTTACACCTTTCCGACAAATTGGACCATGCTTCTTTTGTTGCTTCCATTAAATGGGCATCGAACCGTTCATACTTTTCCTGGTGATTGGACTGATAATAAAATCGCTCTATGTCAGACAGCTTTTCCCTGAATCTGGATTGTTGATCCAGGCGCACTAAAAACATGTTGTGACAGGTCTTGTAGAGGTAACTTTTTACATTCATTACCCTATCCAACTGTCCGCCTACCAGCTTTTCTCTAAGGTTCATTACAGCCTCGATGAAGATGTCTTCTGCATCCTCCATCGAGCATTTATTTTGTTTGACCAATCTGTTTATGCAATAACCGGAGTACTCCCGATAAAAAATCGTCAGTCCCTGGTTATTACCATTTTTCAGTTCATCTACTAGTGAACTCCAATTTAATTCCACAGCTGCCTTGTTGAGAAAATCTCAACAAATATAAGCCTTAACGGGAATCATAGCTGTCTTAGAGAAATGTGGTTCTGCAATAAGTAAGGTTGTAATTAATTAGCTCCTTTCAATGGTAAGTAAGAAAATAGAGAAATGGTAAACATATCAATTTAATCCATTCAGTTTTATGGTCAAGACCTTTCTCCCGTTTACAAGTAAAATACTATCCTTCTCGATCGCTCCTATTTCAAATCCTTCAACTACATCACCTGTGGAAACGAGTAGCACTTCACCATCAAAATCCAGTAATCCAACCTTCAAATTGTTACTACCGCTGTTCATATATCCACTGTATGTAAACTTATCGATCAAGTCATCGGGAAGCTCTTCCTTTTTCTCTGAAGGAGGTTTTATTTGCTTTCCTAAAGTCTCTGTGTTATTGATCCTGGGTCGGGTTTTAGCAGGTTGCAGACCTTTCAAGAAAGGATCCGGATAGTTCAAATTCAATTGGACCTCGATCTGTTCCTCCTGATCAACTTTGTCAACGTACCTATCAAATCCACCTATCGGATCCAGATTTTCATCAGTGGAGAACTCAAACAGTCTGATAATTATGAGACCCCACAAGCCAACCACGGCAGGTATAAGAAAGTAAAGGCTCTTTTTATTCTTTAACATTTATCAGTCAACTGAAAGTGATCGAATGGAAAATGGAGATCTTGATATCGAATTGATCGCCCTTACACCCCACTGATAGTTACCTGAGTCCAATTCTACTTGATAAATCAATTCAGCCTGTGTGTCATTTACTATCAACTCCGTTGGATTTTCAAAATCCGGTGACAATATCATTATCTCGTAGGTGGAAGCACCGTCGACCTCCTCCCATCTGAACACAACTTGACCAGCATCAAACAAGGCGCTGTCCTGAGGTGACATTAATATTACCTCAGCAGTGGACAAGTTCAACTCATTGTTATTGGAGACCACAGCCACGGATCGACTTTCGTAATCGGTAGAGGAAATGTTATTGATTCCACGCACCCTCCATTCATATTGACCGGTATCCAAATTCAATGAGATCTCATTGCCAGTTAGTGTTGAATCGACTATAAGAAATCCAATATTGTAAAAATTCGGGGTGACAATGGAAAACTCGTATTCGAATGCACCCGGAAGCTCCTCCCACCAAAAGGTGACTGATCCCGAATCGGCAATTTGATTGTCCCCCGGGGCGAGCAATCTAATTGTGGAGTTACTTATATCAGTACTCGCTAAAGAATCAATCTCATTGTCCAGACTGTCTGAAACGCTGAAGGAAGCAAAATAAAAGTCAGAACTATAAGCTCCGTTTAGTGCCGAAACGCCCCACTCATACTCAGCTCCGTCCGGTACAAACAATGTCAATCTATTGTCCTCAAGAATTGTATCTGCAATGAAATGTACAGGCGAGGATAGTGATGGACTTGCCATGATCACATTGTAGGCTGATGCACCATCCACATAATCCCACCATAGTGTAATATCAGTGGACTCGACAATAGCTCCATCTGTCGGAGAAATCAGGAAAACCTCTTTGTTCGATATATCAATCTCAACAATATCATCGCAGGCCAGAAAAGCCATCATTAGTACCAAAAACACATAGTTAGTTTTCATCATCTATTTTCCTTTTCTCGAGAATTAGTTTCAATACCAATCGATTGATGCGGTCCTCACGATCATAGGTCCGTTTAAGCTCCAGGTTCCGGACCTGTGCATGAGTTAATCTTGTTTCAGTTTCATTTACAAGGGCTACAAGATTGGCGAATGAGCCCTCCAGGTAGAAAATATCCAATACACGATCATTATTGTGAGAAGGTTCCAATCCCTTCAAAAGGACTCTTTGGTCATCACCGGACTTTACCATGAAGTCTGTTAGGAATTGTTGATAATCAACACTGGTGATAAGATTGTGCAATGAATCGTAATACTTTAATTCCTGAATCAAATGACTGTATTCAAGTGAAGAGATTGATTGCTTATTCCGAAGGTCTTTTAATTCCGAGTACTCTCCGTATTTACCTATTGTCTTACTAAATGAGAACACGTAAGAAAACAGTAGTAATATCATGAATCCTGCCACCATGTTAAGACTTCTGTATTTATCCGGTAATGTGTTCCACCATTTCTTCATGATAAACCCAGGGTTATTTTGAATCTGTACTTTTTCTCTTTTGTATCATGATCCAGGACCTGATCAGAAATATCTGAAACCCATTTCACAGTTTCCAGCTCATATAACCAGTTCGAATAAGTAGTCGCATCCCTGAATTCTCCCCTTATTAAGATGGTATTGTCGTCAAAGGACAATTCATTGTCCCTCCTGGAAATCCTCGATGGAAAAACGATCAACTCCGTAAGGTTCATCCCCTTCGGTACAGTTTTACCGATATCATCCAGTATATGTGAGATACTCCTTTCGCTGGTTACATTGAGGATCATTTTGTATCGTTCAATCTTTTGCCGATTTTCCATCGTCTCTTTATAGACAATTTCATTGCCGGACATAATCTCATTCAACTCTTTGGTTTTCTCATCCAGAAATAGAAAAACGAATGAATTGATTAGCAAAAGGACAAAAAGCAGAGCGGGAAGCCAGACCAATAATCTTCGAGACCAACGTTGGTGGATATAGTTTAAATATTCCCACAACTGTAATCTCTCAATACCTTGTGATAAGTAATGGGCGATACC
Organism: Cyclobacteriaceae bacterium; assembly: GCA_965242805.1. Taxonomy (GTDB): domain Bacteria; phylum Bacteroidota; class Bacteroidia; order Cytophagales; family Cyclobacteriaceae; genus JANQEU01. The sequence continues at coordinate 835,099 of CBDETD010000002.1, forward strand.
GCTATATGCGTAAATTTCATTCGAATCAAAATACTGACTATCAAGGTCAAATCGTTCAATAGCATCAGCCTCGACCATACTTTGATCCCCAATTTTGAATCTACCAATTACCGGCTCTTGGTAGCCATGATGTTTAAGAAACGGCATGAGAGTTAGTGACGGAATGATGGATAAACCTATATGTATAACAGGGAATCCTTCGTCCTTAAATCTCTGAACAAGGGTTCGCAAATAATCCATCCTGGCAAAAGCAAAATAATCTTGTTGCCCATGCTGAGAATTTTGCACAACAAATTCGTCATCATTCAAGTAATCCGGTAATTCAGATTGACTGATCACACTTTTTGTGTCCAGGGAGAGAACTACACAATATCCTTTGTAATCCGAAGTAAGAGACAGTAATTGATCGATGCTTTCAAACTCAAATCTTTGCACTACCAAAAGCTCAGATCGTTTACGTTCTACAACCAATACCCTCTGAGCTGTTGGATCATTGGTGACACTTATTGCCAAAAACCGATTTGGTTTAATGAGTCTGGAAACAAATTGGTCGTAGGTCTTCATCTTTAATAAACAATTGCCGGTTTAATGAATATTAAAAGTTTGTTATTTCGACTTGATTTCGATTTAGAAGAGAAAATCCATTTTAACACCGGAATTCTGCTCAGTACAGGGGTTCCTGATGCACTTTCGGATTTACTGGCCTCTTCCAAGCCTCCCAACACGATCATTTCGTCATTCCTAATGCGGATCTTTGAAAGGAATTTTCGCGTCGCATTGCCCGGAGGTGCTCCCTGGACTGTTGGATCAATGAAGTCTGAAAATTCCGCATCAATGGACAAGGTGATATCCTCATTATATGACACAAAAGGCTTGATCTTAATGTCCAGATTGGCTTCCACTTTCTCGTACCTGGGTGTTCTGGTAATAATGGGATTCACCCCTCCGGTCACATTCTGAGTTTCGATCAGGTAGTAAACCGAACGACCAATGGTAAGATTAGCTTCATTCCCATTGATGGTTGATAGCTTAGGAGTACTCCTCAAGTTGAGATTGTTATTATTCTCCAATGCTTTGATCGTAGCGTAGAACTGCGGCGTCACCTTGCCCAAGTTTATCAATCCCCTCCTATCAATTCTTTCGAGAAAGTCATTGATTGATCCTGAGTTCAAAGTCATATCCACATTGGGGAATACATTCCCTGATGTAGGAGGCACAGAATCTCCAAGCGCTGCATTTACACCGGTCGCAACCGTATACCCCTCATTGATCTCAACTACCATTACTTCGATCAGTATATTCGGTACTGGCTTATCGATCTGTGCAAGGAAGTCTATTAGTTGATCAATTTTAAGTTGGCTACCGGTCATGATGAATGCATTGAGATCGGGAAATTCATTCAGTTCGAGGCCAGCAGTCAATGGAGTGGGGATAGATTCAATCAGGGATTCAACACTACGGTTTTGAAATTGGTATACTTTGGATCTGGATAGATTCGGATTTTCCTGGCTTCCAATTAGATATAGTTCTCCATCCCGGGTGAAAGTCATGGGTTGAGAGCAAGTAGACAAAGCAACATTCAGGAAATTATCAAAAGTCACATCCTTCAAATGGCAATCCAATTCACCATCCGGTTCGTCCAGCAATACATAACCAATGTTCATGTCCTGCGTGATCTGGCTAATGGCTTCAACAGACGAAGATCCGTTTGCATCGATAGAGATCAATGGTTGGCCGTTCACATTTCTTATCGAATGTTGAAAGTTGCCAGATCCTGTTTGTCGTATTCTCTGCCTGGATGATTGAGTTGATCTGTTTACAGATCTTCTTCCTGTTGGGGTATTAGGATTTTGATTTTGTGGGGCTTCATCAAGGAAGGGGATCTCATCTATAAAATAAATACCTTCTTCGATCTCTTTTATTTCAAGATTATTGGCAAGGCCCAGCTGCTTCATTGAACTTTCAAACTTGAGCTCATCGACAAATCCACTCACCTGGATATTGTGCACATTGGGGCTTACAGACAAATTGTAAGGTGTCATTTCCGTGATAAGAGCAGCTATGTCATAAAGTGTATCATGACGAAATTTGAATGATATCAGATCTTCATCTTCGTCATAATCAAGACTTAGAATTCTAGGGACAGAATGATTATTGACCAATAAAATATTGTTTACAAAAGCGATATCAAGACTGTATTCGTTACAAAGGAATGCAAGCAAGTCCTTGACCTTCACTGCTTGAAAGTTGTTGTAAATAGGGACATCCGGCACTTTGTCCAAGCTTAAATTGAGGTTATGAGATTCGGCAAGTGCTCTAAATAGTTCTCGAAGTGAGGCATTGGCAATAGAAATATTCGCCGTTTCATTCAATCCCGGAACAGAATCAGTATAGCTCTCGATACGCTCCCGTAGTACTTCCAATCTGTCTGCGGACTGGGCATAACTTTGAAAGATCAAAGTCACTGTGAATATTAATATGGATATAATTCTTTGTCCCATTTGTCTATATGAGATATGGGAAGACTTCCGAAAAAGAGGTTTTCCCTTTGTGGAATAGTTCCAATGCATTGTCTTTTAAAGTATGAATTCCCTTCTCATGAAGGTATTGGAGTAATTCGATCTGTCCCCTGCCAATAAACTCCGTCACTTCGGCTCCCCCGGGAATGATCTCGTAAATCGCCTTCCTTTTACTGAATCCTGTCCCCAGACACTGTGGGCATCCTACTGGCTCATAGTACTCCCTACCTTCCGAGATCAGTGATGAGGGGATCTGTTTTAAGTCAGCTCGCTTCTTACAATTGTCACAAAGAATTCGAACGAGCCTTTGGGCAACTCCAGCATTCAATATCTCCGGAAGTAAATATGAATCGATGCCCATTTCGATCAGCCGGCTAAAGATCCCGATCGCCGAGTTCGTATGTATCGTTGAGAATACGAGGTGGCCTGTCAATGCCGCCCTGGTGGCCATCTTCGCGGTGGGGACATCACGGATCTCACCAACCATTATAATATCCGGATCCTGACGCAAAAAGGTTCTCATAGCTGATGCGAAATCAAGACCAACCTTTTCATTCAATTGTACCTGATTGATTCCCTTCAAAGTATACTCTACAGGATCCTCAATGGTAATAATGTTGACGCCTTCCGTATTCAGTTCTTTTAAAGTAGCATATAAGGTTGTGGTCTTACCTGATCCGGTTGGACCGCTGATCAGGACCATACCATTTGGCTTGCTGATGGCTGAAGTGAAAAGTTCATTTTCCTTTTCTGTGAAACCCAGATCATTTATCGATAAATGGGAAGCATCCTGACCGAGTATCCTAAGAACTGCCTTCTCCCCAAAATGAGTAGGCAAAATGGACACACGGATATCATATTGAGCTTCGGAAGTATTTACTTTTATCCTGCCATCCTGCGGTAAACGTTTTTCGGCTATGTCCAGCCTGCTTTTGATCTTTATCTTGTTGATAAGCTCAGGATACCGATCCTTTCTTATCACGTATCTTTCAACGAGTTGCCCGTTTACGCGGATCCTTATCCGCGCATTGGCTTCGTATGGTTCGACATGTATGTCGCTTCCCTTCAGCGAAATTGTTTCCTTGATCAATTCATCTAAAAATTCCGGATGATATGGGTCTTGTTGCTTCCCATTAGACGACTCCCGTGGATAATGAGAAGACAGCCAGGTATCCAGCGTATCAGTGTCAACAGGATTGATCCTGATCGATTTGCCTAGTAAAACTTCCAATTCCGGAAGATCCTCACCAATTTCATCGATCCTGTCGGTAAAAAATGAAATAAATTCCTTATCCGATTCACTTGGAATGATCCGATATTTATTAGCCATACCCGGGGTAATGACCTGCCTTACTGTACTGTCGATATTTAAAGTGATCCCATTCATGATGAAAGCAGGATTATTGGAACCAACAGCATGCCTAAATAACCAATCAGAGGAACTGTGTTGTGCTTCTGATAGAGAAAAGTCCTGTTAAGCGCAAAATGCATCAACAATGAGAAAATGAAACCGAGATTGATCCAGAGTAGAAATGAAAAACTATTCAGGTATAGTGCGCAGATCGAAACAAATAGGATATCCCCTTTCCCCAGACTTTCTGAAAGGCTTGATCTCTTCACAAATCTTACATACCCAAAAAGGACCAATCCGAGGAATGCCAGGAAACCAAGATTGAACGTGATTGACCAAGCGTCAAAGTAATGGAGATAACTAAACAGGAGTATTGCTACGGCGAGAACCTTGAGCGCAAGGAAATGCACATATCGATACTTGAAATCCTCCACGATCAGGACAATTAATATTGCTATTATGATCAACTTCTCAATCATCAATCCCTGGTTATTTCTACTAAATTTCCCGTCTGATTGATCTGCCATATGTTGAATTCACCATCTCCATCAAAATCCACAACAGCAATTGCTTGAGCTGTATAAGTAGTCGGAGATGATTCAAGTATCTCTACCTGATAGTTGGCACTTCCAGGTACTTCCTTGTCAGTGACAAGCCTTTCCTGCTCGAATCCCAGTGCCAGCAAATCGTCAGTGAATCGGGAATATTCGAAGTAATGCGTCTTTTGTAAAGTGTGTATGTGCCTTAAAGCCTGTTTTGCTTCAAGACCCCTCGTCCTGGAAATAAGAGGCATCAATGAAGGCAAAGCCATCAATACCAATATGCCTATAATGACTAGTACTACGAGCAATTCCGATAGCGTGAAAGCAGGTAAATGTCGAACTTGCTTTGGTCCTGCTATCCAATTCTTATATAAGTTCTGCAACATAATTTTCTTGCTTTGTTTAATAGTTTGTTTCATTTTCAAATCAGTTTGGCATTGACATCTGCGTTGATAGTTCAAACATTGGCAGGTACATGGAGATCAGAATAGTCCCGACCAGGAGACCTATGATCACAATCAGTACCGGTTCCAGTGTCGTATTCAAGAGACTGGTCTTATGCTTCAGGGAATCACGGTAATCAGTGGCCAGTTTTTTGAAGAAGTAACCTAATCGGCTGGACTCCTCTCCTACCTTCAACATGATCTTATAGTTGTTATCGTAAATGGGATCGTCTTTGATCGCATCACTCAAACTACTCCCCTTGACTAGGTCACTAATAATTCGCTTGATGGATTCCTGAAGATGGAGGTTACCATACATTTGTTCGTTTAACTCATATGCACGGATCAGTGCAACGTTTGCCTGAAGGAGGAGCCCCATACTGTTTGAGAATTTTGCCAGCAGGGAGCTTCTGTAGATCGCTTTGATCAGCGGCATTCTAAACATCAAATGTTCAAACCCATATCTCAGCGTCGTAGATTTTCCACTAATTCGTATGGCAATAAAGATCCCCGCAGTGATCAGTACCAACCAACCGCTGTAACCTCGGAGGAATTGGGAGAAATGGATGACCTGTTGGGTTAGACCCGGTAGCTCACCACCAAATCTTGCAAAAACTCCTTCGAAGACGGGTATAATGAAAAAGATCATGAAAAAAACTGCTCCTATGGCCGCGCTGACAATAAGGACGGGATAGGAAAGTGCACCAATAATCTCTCTTCGTTGTCTGATCTTCTCATCCAGATATTCGGATAGGTTCTGCAAGACCTTAAGTAGTTCACCTGATTCCTCGCCAATCTGGATACTCAAGGTCTCGTATTTCGAAAATTTCCCGGTTTCTTCGAAAGATTTGGACAATGAAGCTCCTTTGGTTAAATGCAGCTGGATATCCTGAACTATGGTCTTCGTTTTCTTTTTTGACTGTATTATTATGTGGTTCAATGCTGTGTTGACGTCCACTCCTGCGTCCAAAAGAGTATATAGCTGTTCGAAAATGTTAAGTTTGTCCTTGTCACCTAACTGCTTTCCAGTAAAGGATATCTCCTTATTCCAAATACTGGTCTGTACCCTCTCTAGTCTTGACTCCTGTGACGATATGGTAAGCTCGGAGATCTTCATTTCTTCATTAGTGTATAGGCATCGAAGCGACGATTGAGGACCACCGGAATTCTCCTGTGTCCTATATAAACTTTTTGCTCTTGAGATTGAAAATCTGAACCTACAGATAATTCCAGTAGACTTGGCCCAGGATTCTTAAACCTGTACACCGAATCCGATCTAAAATGGTACAACACATCCCCGAAATCATTGGACAGAACTAGCTCATCATGTTGAGATGTTACAATGGGATATCGTTGAAAATCCCTTTTGAGGAAATATTCAAGTTCATACTCCAAAACACTTTTCCCCGAAATGGATCCGATTCTCTGATGATACCCTGAGAATTGGAAAAACACTCTTGTCGCTATCGTAAGCAACAGGGACGAGATAACTATCACGACCAGTAATTCCAGAATAGTAAAGGCTTCCAACTTACGGTTCATAATACAGTCTCTTTTTCGTTAAAACCTGTCTGCCTGAGTCAATTACCATTTGGATCTCACACTTGAATAAAGCTTCATTGTCGAACTGGGATTTGAGGAACTTGAAAGTCATCCCATTCTCAGCCTGGAATATTTCCTCGACAGGTTCCTGATAATACAATCCATTGATCGAATCCAGCTTTATGGACATTGAGGACAGCAGATATTGTTGTTCCCCATCGATCAGTGAATAGCTGACATTCAAATAGGTCATCGTACCTATCCCCATTACAAGGGACAGAATAACTCCCGCAATCAACGTTTCTATCAATGTGAATCCTGCTAGTTTAACCATTTCATGACCCCCTTTCTTTCGCTGGTAAACCAGGTGTTGGAGGCCAGGAAGGCGGTATCCAGTTCCTCGGCATCCAGAACTCCATTGAATAGATAGTTTTCAAAAACACCACTGAAATTGTTGACAAGGAACTTGCGGGTGGTAAGGTGTCCGTTGATCGTTCCATAATGGGTGGTCATGCCATTGACGTAGACCATCCCATTTATCGTGGAACCCTCCTTTATTTCCAGCAATCGTTGTCTAAATGTGAAGGATTCGCCTTCCATTACAATCATTCCAGTGATTTCGGCTCCGGGTTCGATCAGGATCAGATTTGTAGTGCCTTCTGTAGCCAGTACCGAAGGATAATCGAGACGTACGCCAGACCGTACAATGATGGTATCTTTCGCGAAGAACTGACCACTGCCCACAAATCCCGAATCAAACTCGATAGTCCCGGCGACAGCGAGAATGTCTTCCGTGTGTGCCATTGAATCGAAGGTCAACTCCTTAACCTCCAACAGGATCTTACCTTTCAGTGTATCAGTAACTAAACGTTTAATTCCCGATATCCAATAAATGCTGTCGGAATCAAATGAATTCCTGATATTCACTTCCAGTACTTTCGAAGCAAATGGTTGGGGGAAATCGGTCTTAAAGACCTGTTCAAGGTCTTGATTTAGCTCCGGAATCTCCTTTTTGCTTTGATATTGAATGCCATAGATCAGGTCACCCCTGGTGTAACCCACTCTGCTGATGTAGGCTGATTGCACTCCGGACAGAGGTAAAAAAGCATCGCCATTGATATGCGCATCACCCGTCAACGAAAGAGGTCTGCCTTCGTCTACAAGATAAAGTGCGCTCTGGCTCTTCTGATCCTGTTGCCACCCAGCAAAATACATGGAGTTCACCTTGAAATCCTTTTTTGAAGACTCACATTGGATCAGGTCCATTAATCCCCATTGTGTTTTGACCACCTTCCCTGTGTCCTGACCGTCCTGGAAAATATCAACAGGGATCGGTTCATCATAAGGCAATTGCTCCGCCATTGCCAGTGACCATTCTTCTACGGATCGGATATTGTCTATTGCGTCGATTCGCTGTCTGAACGTACTCTTTTCAATTGAATGGTAATATCCCAGTAGAATGATCATCAGCAGTATTGATGAGACTACTGTCGAAATGAAAATGGTGAAAGAAAGTACTCCGCCCTTTAACGTGACCATGGCAATCGGTTTTTCCAGTGATCATTAGATAGGGTGTCAGTGACTCTCCCATTTTTATATGCGAGGGTCATAAACACCGTGTCCGCTTTGTATGTTTTTTCTACCCCATGCTTCAAACCATTCTTAAATTCAGCGGATGACTGGAGTATACCGTTATCGTAACTCCTTCTTTCCCCCTGAAGCCTTCCCTGATCGTACTCCTCGATCTGAATAATGTTCCCTCTCCGGTTATAGTAGGTCCAGGTGTCAGATTTCAAGCCCAGCTTGTACTCACCTTTTGATTTTAAGTGATGGCCCGGGTAGAAAGATTCGTAGTTCCCTTCCAACAAGTAGCCATTAAATCCTAATCTGGTCCGGTGAAGTTCATTGTAGGTATACCAGGTGTAATGGGCATCGATGACTCGTCGTGGTTTGTCCTCGGTGATATGGAACATCAACAGGGAATCACCCAGGTCAAGACGCACCTCCTGGAACCTCGAATATTGGAAATTGGAGGAACAGCCTTCTATCAGAAGACATATAATAAAAACTAGTACACCACCTCTCATGATTGAATATTTAAGTAACCATGCCGCAGAAAATCGTATTATTTGTTCGAAAAAGCCTCATTTTAAGCGGGACACACTTTGTGTCTCACCTTATAGTAAGATTTTGCCGAAATGGTAAACATCATGGGTAATGAACAATGAGCAATGAGCAATGAACAATGAACAATGAGCAGTGAACAGTGAGCAATGAGCAATGAGCAGTAAACAATGAGTAATGAGATACGAAAAGCATCAAAAAAGTGAATCCGCTCTGAATTTACCTTGCCCGACGAAACGCAGTGAAGGTCTGGTTTCAGAGCCTGCTTTTAGCGAGTCAGTCTTCGAGAACCTCAGACTGACAGGGTAATTCCCGAGATAGTTTGATCACAATTACCCGACGAAACCACCATAAAAAAAGAATCTGCTCTGAACTGGTTTCAGAGCCTGCTTTTAATAGGCTTAATACAGCTGAGGATCCTGGATTGGGAACAACGAATACAAGTTAGTATTCCTTTACTGCCTCATGGGTACTTCTGTGCTCTAACTCTCATTTTCAACATCCTCGGCGCTATTTCGATTGGAGCACATCCCTGCAGTCCTCTACACCCCTGCAGTCATTTCGAACGCAGAGAGAAATCTATTCATGATATTACAACTAATCATGAATAGATTTCTCCTTCACTTCCATTAGGACTTTGGAATCTCATCTCTCTCTGTTCCGTCGGAATGACTTTCTGAAGGTTTTGTGGAGCAGGAAAGGTTTTGGCTATCTAAAAGGTCTATCGATAGGACTTTCTCAACACCGAGCCCAATTGATGGTATAATTGTAACGTTTTACAGACACGCATTGGCTAGGTGGATCTAATAATAAAAAAAGAATCTGTTCTGAATTTATTTCAGAGCCTGCTTTTAGTCAACCTTCATTCCATGGGGATACAGTCAAGTGCCCCAGACTGACGACATCAGAATACCGGTAACCTCCCCTGACTATCTCATAGGGCACTTCTGTACTCATGCACTCATTTCCATCATTCCCGCAACCAATTCGACTGAAACACACCACTGTAGTCTTTCCCGTCCTTTATTCGGCCGGAAGCCCATCCCCGCGATCCTCTACACCCCTGCAGTCATTTCGAATGGAATGAAATGGAGTGAGAAATCCATTCATAAAATGTTCATGAATCATGAATAGATTTCTCCTTCACTTCCGCTACTATTATTATGATCACATTTCTCTCTGTTCCGTCGAAATGACTTTCTGGTGATTTGGTGGAATTGGTCAAGGTTTTGGCTATCTAAAAGGTCTATCGATAGGACTTTCTCAACACCGAGCCCAACTGATGGTATAATTGTAACGTTTTACAGACACGCATTGGCTAGGTGGATCTAATAATAAAAAAAGAATCTTTTTTGAATTTATTTCAGAGCCTGCTTTTAGTCAACCATCGTTCCATGGGGATACGGTTAAGTGTCCCAGACTGACGACATCAGAATACTGGTAATCTCCCCTGACTATCTCATAGGGCACTTCTGTACTCATGCACTCATTTCCATCATTCCCGCAACCAATTCGACTGAAACACACCACTGTAGTCTTTCCCGTCCTTTATTCGACCCGTGCCCATCCCTGCAGTCCTCTACACCCCTGCAGTCATTTCGAATGGAATGAAATGGAGTGAGAAATCCATTCATAAAATGTTCATGAATCATGAATAGATTTCTCCTCCACTTCCATTGGGACTTTTGAATCTCATTTCTCTCTGTTCCGTCGAAATGACTTTCTGGTGGTTTTTGTGGAGCAGGAAAGGTTTTGGCTATCTGAAAGGTCTATCGATGGGACTTTCTCATCACCAAGCCCAACCGATGGTATAATCGTACGCGTTACAAACGCGCACTAGCTAGGTATTTAGGTCATTTGATTATCGTCAATACGATAAACTCCTCCTCCTTCAAAATCATAACCAGAATTAACTCCAGGCGCCAATACTAAACCAATACTGTCCGTATTTATATCCTTCGTAACCACATCCCAATACTTAGAACTAATTGGATCGCTCTCAGAATCAACTAACTCTTCAAAATCAAATCTTCTAGCGATAATTGAGATAATTTCGGTGTGTAAAAGCAAAATAAGACCTGAATCACAAGAAAAGCATTGACTTCGTATGTTGTTAAATATGTGATCATAGTCAATTTTCTTAATCCACTCAACATCAAATAATCCACTTTTAGTGGAAAAGGTTGCAAAAGGAATATCAGTGAATGGGAAAGCAAATACTTTGGACCTAATATCATTGAGCAGATTTCGCTCATCAAGGTTGTCAATTTGGCTTCTAATATTATTTATATACAGACCCTCAATTGCTATGAAAGATTCGTTTGGTTTAAGCTTTAAACTTTCTCCTCCGACTGAGATATTATCCATGTGTTCTAATTTACCGGTAAGGTACGTATGGAAGATGTTCTAAACCATACTTTCGAAGCAAGTTTTCTGCATGATTGAAAATCTGAGAAGGGTCAGCATTTGGATTGTCATTTATGAATTTGGCCCATTCATCATTCCACTTACCCGGTAAAAGTCCTAATCCCTTACCATGAACTCCTTTTAGATGGGTATCACTACTTAAGAGGATAGTGTAATCGTTGATATTTGAAATACCCCTACTCTTGAACCAAGGTCGGAAAGTTTGAGGAAGAACATGATGCTTATGCAGAGCTTTGGCTCCTTGAGTTAGTAATTTTACTACTGGTTTTGTTGCATCAATACTCAAATCAACTCCTTGAATTAACTTACCTCCAGGTACAAGTTCCACCGCCCCCATCGCTCTATCGAAATCACTAGCTTTCCCATGGCCATTTTCTCCAAAAAGCAAAGCAGCCAATCCATTTGCAGGTGTGATGTCTGCTATAGTGTTTGCCATAGTACCAATCCATCGATTATCGGGACCAGATGTGACTGCGCTGACTGTTGAATTTGATACTGAAGCTGTTACTGTCACTTCGTTGAGAATCAGTAAAAACTCATTACCTTTCTCTGGAATGCCATCAGGACAAGGGACTGTAAATCCTTCCGTATCAACGCAACCCCCGTCTGGGTCGTAAAACACTACTGGATTATTACCCATACCGATGTAAGGTGACCAGAATTGCCTGGCTGGATCAATACTTAACCACCTCCCAATAACCGGATCATATTCCCTCAATTGAAAATGATTAAATCCAGTCTCCTCGATATCATTTTCAGCAAACTCTCCCTGGTAGCCAAATTTTTCATTGATCAAAGTGGAGAAATTCATCCGAAGTCCAAATGGATAGTAATCTGCAAACAGCTCCGATTTATTCTCGTTCTTGCTGAAAACATTTCGCACATTGCCCAAATGATCCTTTAACTCATAATTTATATTTTGAGCGGAACCATCGTACAGTCCCAACCTATTTGAACCGTATACAGGAATTTCATCAATCTGATAACCATTAACGGCATCAGGTTCATAAATAGCAAGGATATTACCGCTTGCGTCCCTTACATAAACACGATCCGAGGTAGAACTGGTGAGAAACTCTTTACTCATTCTAAAACCACGGTCATCATAAGTGTATGAATTTGTATTGGCACCCTCGTTATACTGGATCATTTTTCCAGTAACATTATATTTCAAGTTCCTTGAAGAAGCTCCATCGCTTATGCTCACAACCTGACCGATCTGGTCATAACTGTAAGAAGCATATAAATCTGCAGCATCTCCTGCAGCATTCATCTGATATACTGAGGCAAGTTTGTTAGTACCGGGATCATATTCATAACCACTTTGTCCATGCAGTCTTCGGAAATCATGGAGTGCCTGGTTTTCATCGTTTCTTCTTAATTTCAGGATATTTCCATTGGCGTCATAAACCAGTGAATCCACCTTGAACTTATCTTCAGGATTACCCATGTCATCAAAGGTTTGGGCCAGTGCTAATTGGTATCGACCATCATACTGGTAATGAGTAGTTTCCGTCTGGAACGAGGCTAATCCGCTTTGATTCTTCCAACGTTGACCGGTGATCAAACCTGTATACATCTCCTCAGTGGTAGCATCGGTGTTAATACCTTTGTCTGAGCGATAATCTCCACTGAAGTAATTGAGGGTCATCGCAAAGACGTCAGGATTGATATCATTTCCCGGATCAGTTCCTTCCGGATTATTGATTGATTTTAACCACCCCTGAAGGGTATATACATAATCCATACCCTGAAGTTTATCTCCATATTCCACCCGCTTCAAAGGGCCATGTGGGTAGTATTCATACCTCGCCGCCAGTTGACTGGGCAGAGGATTTGAAGAACTGATTGGATCCTTACTCGCATAGACCTCAATCAAATTGAGATCTTCATCGTATACGTAATGATGATAAAAAGATTCACCCGACCCATTACGCTGATAGATCACATCTGTCACGTTTCCCAACATATCATACTGATACTCAACGATCTTTGGTTCTGAAAAAACATCTTTATACCAGGTTGCCATCCATGAAACTCTACCTTCGGAATCGTAACTGTACCAGGTTTTTGAATGGTCATTTTCTCCATAAGAAACTGCACCGATGGTGAATTCCTGACCAGGTAAGTTGAAGTCCGGCGTGGGAATTATTGGATTATCAGGATCAATTCCCACTGTAAAGGACGCCCCTGGTGCCACTGTGAAACCAGGTTTCAATACGACTTGCTCCGTAGCAACCACCTCATCCATGTAACTGAGATGCTCGTCATATTCCAGCACGTCTCTGGGAGCCTCAAATGCGAGCGACGGTTGAGGATCAGGAAGATCATAGTAAGTCCGAACCCAATCCTTTGATTCTTGCTGATGATCTGTGATGATTCCTCCACTTTCCGATATATCCTCAAGGATCAGATCATCATTAAGAGTGGCAAATTCAATTAATCCCTCATATTCTCCTGATTCTACCGGACGTCCACTTCGATCATAGTTGGTATAAGAGAAAATATTGGTTCCATTAGTCAGACCATTTGCTTTTTGCAGGTCATTTTGTGAAAAACGAATACTTCCATCTTTGCGATATATATATTCAGCAAGGCCAGCATCAACTTCGAAGGTGTTTTGTGCTCTGCCATTAAAGTCAAACTCATAATACGTTGTATATGGTAGAGTCAATACACTGTTTCCATCAATGGTGAAGCTTGGATCCATGATTTCCAACACTCCTAATGGAGCCACCGATGCTACGAGTTGACCTTTACTGTTATAGAAATTAAAGGATGGATTGTAATAATCGACATTGTAGTCAATAGTATTACACTGCACGCATCGATAGAATCCACCGGAAAGAGTTGCGGTGATTTCAGGTCCTCCGCCACTAATCAATTCCGCACCTGTGAGGAGATTAATGATTCTAGGGAAATCACCGTTCACATATACTTCAGATGATCCTTCAGGTACATAAAAGTCCAGAACCTTGTATTCCTGGGTGTTCATATCCCAATTCCAAGGAGTATTTTCGTTAGAAATGGTGACTTTCAGGTCTTCATCATCTAAGAACCCATATGCAGTCACCAACACATTACCACCCTCATCGGTGTAACTGATCACATCCTGACCATTAGGATCCCTGCTCACAGATTTAGAAGCAATGTTCACCTCTTCGCCAAAAAGGAGTTTGTGGATCTGTGCGTATTCACCCTGGAGATCATTTAAAGGTGGAAACGTCTTTGTATATGTTCTTTTATCAGTTCCATTAATAAATGGTTCGCCCGCTTGACTACTGGATTTGATTTCCGATGTACCATCATCATAGTACTCTACTTTCGTAAATGGGAATGATGAAACAGGTATGTATCCTTCATCCACATTGTTTTGACTATAATACCACCCCAAGGTTCCTTCAACAACATTCCTAACCGGGTCAGGTATGACTTTGTCGAATTCTTCATGGTCATAGATCCATCCCCCCTGATCTTGAATAAAGTCTGATCGATATTCAAAAATGGATTCATTGGTAGGGAAAGGAAGTGATTGTCCAGTTGCTCGATTCAGTCTGTCATATAATGGTGCAGTTGTGAAAAATCTATTGGTCGAAAGATCTTTCCATTGATCCGACACCAGATTACCTGTTGGATTGAAGAATTTCTTGGAATGACCCACTATTTCGTCAAGCTCGTTGTAAGTAACCAGTTCCACCCTATTGTAGCATGGGTAGTTGTAAGGGACGGTTATAATTTCTGCAAGACGGTTTTCGGGTGATGTATTATCAAGCCATACTACGTAATTACCTGCATCATAAAATCCATCAAAGCGGAATAAATTATTGTTCTCCAGATGCTCTTTTTCCTCCAAGATCACTCCTGCCTGAGTGCTGATCACATAAGTATCTCCTTGACGGGCAAAATGGATCTTCACAATGGCTCCTGTGTTCTCTTTACAGTAATCGTATTCATTACTATAAATACCTGTACCGAGGAGAAGTGGTGGATCGGAATACGGCGATTCATGAGTAATTCCCTGATTGTCTACGATGATTGTTTTGACACTGATATAGTAACCTGTATTTGGGAAAAGGCCTGAAACAATAGCCTCACTCATTTCCATTTCATTCTCAAATAGACCTGGGCCTATAACTGATAATCCATAACGTGTTGCTTTGTGCATGTCATCCCAGTCCAATCCCAATGCCGAGTAACCGACATCCGGGGCGGATAGATTTGTTGGTATGGCTGGATGCGTGTGTAGCAAAACCGGATCGGTCTCAAGATCGAAGGTACAATTGTCGACATTTGTTTCGACGTAAGAAATGCTAAAAACTTCGTCTCCCAGGTAATCCAGATTATCGGAAATGGCTAATTGGTTTGTTGTCATGCCAGAGAGTGGAACACTGCCCATTTTCCACTGCAATGCACTGAAGTCGGGATCATTGGGTATATTAAGACCCATCACTCCTAATTCCCCAGTGTGAGTTCCTCCGGCAAAGCTAAGAGCACTGGAGACAGTGATAACTGCCGGATCCGGTTTGGCAAGTACAGTGATCGTATGTGTGTCATCTGCAGTGGTCGAAGTAACACATTGATCGGTGGTCGTTAACGATACACCATAAATATTGGCCCCTTCTACTACTGGATCTGTTGAAATTGAGGATAAAGTTTCTCCATTCGGGGTCCAACTTATTGTGTAATCCGTGACGTCGTTGGCAGTTGCTGTTAATGCTACTACATCGTCCTTACAAGCTTCCGTATTTCCGGAGATGGTTATTGACGGTGTCAAATTTGGATTTCCATTAATGGAGAAGTTATTACTTAATGGTGTAAGACTAGTGACACAACCCGATGGGGTGAGAGTGACAACATATGACTCAGTACCAAGAGCCGTTAAGGATGGTGGTGGTGACGGACTCCATCCCAGGTCTCCTCCGGCTGACGAAGTCACTACATTCGGATCCTGGTCCTTACACAGTTCAAAAATCTCACCTCCCAATACACTTGTACCATCCACGGACACTGACAGCGAAGGTGTTACATTTTGGGTTCCTTCCAGTGTAAAAGATTTTGTAAGAACTGTATGGTCAGTAACACAACCCTGGGGTGTCAAGGTAGCGGTATATAGTGTTGGGGTCAACACCCCTATAGCCTCGGCAATTGGAGGTTCAGAGGGAGCCCAACTAAGAACCCCTGCATTTATGCTGGTTGATATGCTTGGATCGATATCCTGACAAAAATCAAAGGACTGACCAGTATTATCAATTGTAGTTCCATCCACAGTCACATTTAACGATGGCGTAAGATTGGGATAACCATTCAAAGTGAAGCTTTTTGTGAGAACTACATTGTTGTCAACACAGCCAGTGGGCGTTAACTCCAGCTCATATAGAGTCGATGTTGGTTCCGTTGGAGCACTCATTGTTGATGGAGGGGTACCTCCAGGAGCTAACCAAATTGCGTTGCCTCCCACTTCGCTAGTAATTACAATGTTTGTATTGGTATCATCGCAAAAAGGAAAGGTCTGACCTGATGTAACAATACTTCCATTGACTGTAATCCCTAAATCAGGTGTTACATTTTGGGTTCCTTCCAAGGTAAATGATCTTGTTTGAGGGGCAGTGCTTGTAACACACCCTTGTGGAGTCAATGTAGCCGTGAAAAGTGTTGGACTCAAAACTCCAACAACCTCTCCAATTGGAGGATCAAATGGAGCCCATGTTATTGTACCAGCTGGCTGGGGGACTGCAGATACGTTTGGATCAACGTCCTGACAAAAGTCAAAGGTCTGACCAGAAGTAACAGTAGTTCCATCAACAGTTATATCAAGCGAAGGTGTAACCTTAGCATTACCTTGTAAAGTGAAGGAAGTTGTGAGTGGTGTGGGATCCGTCACACAAGCTCCTGGTGTAACAGTGACAGTATATCCCTGGGTCATCACTGGCATTTGAGTGATTAACTGAGGGTCTGAGGGTGACCATGTAATGGTTCCATTAACACCGTCTTCTATGGAAGCGACAACATTAGGATTATCGTCCTGACAAAATGGAAAAGTTTCACCTCCTAAAACATTATCATCATTGACCGTTACAGAAAGCGATGGTGTGACAATTGCATTAGGTGCCTCGATGTTAAATGTCTGAATAGTGGAAGATTTCACATAACATCCATTATTTTCAAGTTCTTCCCAAATCACTTGAATACCATTCCAGGCTTGGGTCACACTAGTTACGGTCAATTGATCTCCCGAGTAACCTCCAGTGATCCCATCTGACGAAGTTCCAACCGTAGAGTTTGGCGGAAGTGGAGGATCCCCAGGAAGGTTTGGATCCATTCTCCATGTGAAAACAGAGTTACTAAGATTTGCTTCCGGACCCGTTTCCGTGGCTGTAAGTATCTCTGTTCCACCAATACAAAGATCATCATCCAAACCAAATAAATCAGGGCTTTGGTTAGGAGCTGCTGATAATCTAGTAATGTCACCTTCGGAATATGTTATCAAACAACCTTCAGGGTTTTCTTCAGTACATTGGGGAGCTTGAACTTCCCAAATAATTACCCTCATAGTACATAAAATGTTACCTTGATCGTCTCTTTTCACCCAGATATATAACCCTCCGTCAAGCGGTGGTTGCCACAGGTTAGTCGAGGTATTGGCTACCACTTCCGGTCGGCCTGAAGGTATGGACGTGATTTGAGACGCTGGTAGTAGTGGATCTATTAAATTAATGTCGCACTCACCTTCCAGTCTGTATAAGAAGTCATTGGACAACACACTCTTGTCGAAAAAATCCTCCCACGAATTATGCCAATACGTATGCGTAGGGTTATATTGGGAAGCACAATCAGTAATGTCAAATGTCTTGAAAACTGATTTACAATGGCCAAATACTCTGATTTTAAAATCCTCCCCTGAATATTTGAAGCCCAGGGCACTGGTCATGTTCCATGAAATGCTATAATTACCTTCTCCAGGAGAACCTGTCACCGTAGTACTGTACAATACTTCTGGCTGGTTCTTATACAGAACATACACCGTCCAGTCGTCTGTGCCCGAGCATCCATCATCAGGTAAGGGAAAAAAGGGTTCCCCTCCACCGAAATCATAATAATAGCTCCAGCTTATTGTCATGGATCCATCATTGAAGACACTACCTGAGGGTTGCGTAATGTCTAATGTCCAACCGGCAGCCGAACTCACTTCATCTTCCACTTCATGGCCATATGTCGTAATCACAGCCATGCAGGCAATAATGAAAACAGATGTCTTGAGCCTATTAATATTCATAATGACAGTATCCAGTTTTTCTCTTATTTCTCTTTTCATTGTTCAGCATTTAAGTTGAGTTCACTGTATTCAATATTACCTGTGGTGATTGTCTTAATTCCATGAGTAAAGGATTCCCTTGAAACCAGGGACAGGTTCCCCATGGCATCATATTCATAATGAGTGAACAAATTATTCTTATCAAGGACGAAGGACAATTCATCCCATTGATCATAAACATATGCGGTTACTGTAGCGTCAACCGGATGAAAACGGAAGTCATCTATATGAACACCGGTTATATTTGACTTCACCCCTATCTTGAGATCGGCAATATTGTCAGGTAAGGTAAAGATTGCAATATGTTGATACCACCGAATACCATCAGATGTAATAACAGATTTGTTATCCTTATAAACATTTTCAAGGGCCTTTTCCTGACCACCATAAAGTATATTTGGTATTACAGATGTGTGGTCTGATCCGTCTGTCCAATAAGATATCAAATAAGTCCTGCTGACATCAAAGGATTGATCTGAAATCGCCTCAGGATCAACTTCATAATGAAGGAATCCGGAGGCGTTGAACAAATGACTTTGTGATCCGGTGTGAGCTACATCACTCGCAATATTGACGTCATTCAATCCCTCAACACCGGATTCAAAAGTGCTTGCAATGAATTCATCATATTTTGCATTTGCTGCTGTGGCCAATGCTCGATCATGATTTTGAGTGAATTTTATAGAGCTATAGTTATTGTTAATGTCTGTAATTTCCAGGGGATTGGAAAAGGGATCATAAATGGTGACCTCAGAGATCTTATCCCATTCACTTCCAGGAGTATTAGTTCCAGGTGAAAAAGCAAACTCTTCGAAGGGTTGCCCAGATGAATTTTCGACATATATTCCATTCTTATTTGTTAAACCTAGCTTTCCATTGAAATTGTAAAGGGCTAATTTTCTAAATATTTCCGGTTGAGTGACAAAACTGGGGATTGGTCCGTCACCTACTTCGTACTTCTTCAAAACATCAGTCTCATCACTCCAGGTCTGCAACGTTGCCGAGATGAGCCCTACCTTCTCATAATTATGATTCAGTTTATAGGTATAGCTTGCTCCTTCCTGAACCAGAAAATTCTTATTGTCATTCAAAATGGTATTTGATGAGCCGACCCTAATACCCATACCAGGATATCTGGGAGCACCTCCTATTTCAATCATAGGTAATCGATAGGCAGGAACTGTAACCACCAGAAGTGTATCATTATTAGTTGTCGATCTCACTTCTGTTGGTTGTCCGGAATACGGGTCAAACTTCAGGTAATCCGTCTGTGATATGTTACCACTGCGATAGTTGATCGATTTTTGCCTGGTCTGGATATTAGGGTATGTATGGATACTTGATTTGTTACCCACCAGGATCATGATGTCCTGATCATTAGCATCCTTAATCCGAACGTATCTACCGTTTGCATATGACTCCTCAATCAATCCTTGATTGTTGAAATTTTGTAATCGGCTTTCATAGGAAATAGGACTGATATCTTCATTTCCTTCCTCTCCGGTGATCAGACCTGATAGCAAGTAATCATTTGATGTTCTGGAGATAAGTTGCAGATCATTGTTAATCAATGAGATAGATTTTATGGAACCCACGGCAGCACTGAAGTCATGCAAATCCACTTCTCTTATTTTCCCATATTCTGCCTGAATGGGACTTGAACTTCCTTCTGTAGTGAGAACATCATCGTTCTGGACCTTAATCAATGCTTTGTTGAATACCTGGAACTCATATATACTGGCCGTTGGATGAGGATAGGTACCGGTCTCGTCCTCCGTTTCATCCTTGACCTCAATGTATTCGTAGATAACTCCAGGTGGAGGAATGAACCTGGAATAAGCCAATATGTCTTTAAAGGAGGTGCTAACAAATGCCCTCGCTACTTTTGTTCTTTCCGATTCATCGAGAGTTTTAAAGACAGGATCCATGATAATTGGTTCATAGGATGTTACTCCGGATGTTGGTCCGTCAATAAAAATTTCTGCCGAGATATCTCTATTACTGTAATCGTATTTTGTACGTTGTGATCTATTAAAAATTGGGTCATGAACTTCAATCGAGGAAACTCGCACTCCTCCACCATAATTGAAGCCAGCAATATCGATGTTAATGTTAACCTGAACAATGTCGTAAAACTGACCTTCCGAATAACCAGATACACTAATTACGACATCAGTACCATTTTGAGATACAAGCGTTGCCGACTTTGGAGATGTCGTTGCTGCCCACTCATCATCTAATTCAGTTGGGGGATTTTCTTTCGTTTCATCAGTTCGATGATCTTCAACAACTATCATATCCGCCTCTTCGGTAATTATCACTTCCATCGACCCATTAGAAAGATCAACATAGGACTGTAATGTTCCTGTCAAATTACCATTCTCGTAAGTGACATCCCCTAAAACAATAGGATACGATTTGTTATACACACTACGCTTATAGGTATCCGATTCATAATCTACACGAACCTTCCCACCAAGGGGAGTGGAGATCTCCCTAAGACTCCATGCATCAACATTCAAGGAGGATTCATAGGTAACTAAACGATCCAGATTATTTTGTTCGGTGTCTACATAGTCACTCTTAAAAAATCCCCAGATATCATGGTGATCTCTTGAATACGCAGGGTTCTTGGTTTTAGTTACTGATACATTTTTAACCTGTCCATCAAATGGATATGGGTTTCCTCCAATAAATTTCAGTAAGTGCCCCACACCTGGAATCTCTTCATAGTAATAGTATGCTTCTGGTTCAGGAACTATGGCATCATCGAAAACAGCATTCTTGATTCGAACTACATCTCCGGAAGTCAGACTACTATAATTATTCAGACTTCCATCTAACTCTTCATTAAGCACTTCAAAAGATAGGTTGTATGAAGGCTCATCGATATTGTAGGTGAATAATGTAGGAGGAATAATTCCTATCTCTTGTTTGCCAAGAAACTGAAGTTTATTTAATGTTAGCTTACCGAAATTTGAATTTGGCAGGCTATTAGGAGTAAATGGCGCCAGGCGATAATCCTGATCAAACTTCACAGTTCTAAGACTTTTGGATCGGATCTCAATAGGAATATCGTCCTGATCCAGTGTGAAATATTTCCCGTTATGAAAAGGAGTCAGACCATCGTTACACGTCTCCATTGTGGTTGTTGTACTTTCCCCAACCTGATTCGTCGATACACCTATGGCATCTTCATTTCTTAACAAAATGATTTCATCGAGCTTCAGTAAGGTTTGTGCGTGTTGGACGTATCCTGTATTTGCACAATTTCTCCCTGATGCCGGGTATGATCCACCTTCATCAACCCAATGTACAGTTTGGTTCGATGCGTCAACGGCCAAGTCCATCTCCGAGGTTGTACCTCTACTGTCCATTCTTTCGCTTTTGACAAAAAGAGCTGTATGAGTGGACGTTTTGATCTTATCCAGGTAATAGATCTCCTTAGTTCCTTTCGAGAAAGTTTGGAAATTGTTATCCAGATCTTTGTGGGATCCTGATTGAGGATTCCTCCATCTGAAATCCTCTTCCCATTTTCCGTAATCGAATGATACCCAATACCCCCAATCATCTTCATTGAGTGTCCCATCACCAGTATCTCCCACTCCACCACGATCCACAAAATCAGGACCTGTAATAGCCGTTAATAGCCAGGTATAGGCATACTTTTGAGGTTTAGAAAGGTGATTGAACGCCCTTCCACCAACAGGAAGTCCATCTTCAAATTTCTTCTTTCTATCGATATTTTCTGAGAAGACCTCCTCCTTTTCAGCATATACCGGTAAGGAAAAATGGAAGGTCATCCCCGATTCACTTGTGATTTGAAAACCTCCAATTCCTTCCGGGGGACAAAATGGTCTCTGGAAGCTTGCACTTTGGAAATCTATGAATCCTGATTGATCAAATTCAGCGTTAGTCACGTAAGCTATATCTCTGCTCCCTGGTATTTTCAATACTTCAGACTTTCCAATGTTCTCTTCCAACTCCAGAATGGTTTCTTCTGTATCACCTAATTTCAAATCAAATGGAATTGGTGGAACTGGTGGATCAAAACAAATAGGATACGGACAAGGATCGAAAGTCCTTTTATTTGAAAAATCCCCGGCAAACCGGAATCCAGTCTTTATATTCTCAATATCAAATATTTGGTAGTTCAATACATCTTCGAATTCGTTTTGTAAGGCGTCTTCATGTGTAATATCTCTTCGATTTAGGTAGGCTTTGTAGTGATAAGGTCTCATATTGCCATGCAATCCATGGGTTTGGACGCTGAAGACATCATTATTCAAAAAAGTACCCAGGTTATCTAACTCAGGCTTATAGTTTTTCTCTACTCCTTCGTCATAGTCGCTTACATCGTATATATCAAAAGAATTGTTCCGATAATCCGCATAGGTATTATTGTATAGGGATCCATGGGTCATGACCGAATTGGTTTCATCAGACCAGTATCTCATGTTCCTCATGCCCAGATTTAAAAACAGTCCTGAGTTACCCAGAGGTAAGCTAAGATTAAAGTTGCGTCCGGACGTGGAGATCCCACCTTCATGCTGGGCAAAATTTCCACCGCTTATAGACAAAGGAGTTGATTTGCTCACGAGTGTGGTCAAAGCAATTCCAAGTGCATTTTGCTTGGCATTTTTCAATTTTCCTTTAGCTGCACTTATTTGCTGACCAGCGAATTCAGACAATGATTTTGCGTCACTTTCTGCTATACCTCCCGGTGAACTTAATCCCGCACTATATTGATACCCTGCATTTGAACCTGAAAATCCAACAGATGCATTGAAACCTCCGGCATTCAGGTATGCCGACCTTCCTCTTCCTTTGTACGAATCATTCGATACAGAGATTCCAGCTGAAGCTCCTCCCATAAATCCGGGGCCAAAGGAAACGCCAATAGATTTTTGCTTAGTCTCTCCGCCTTCCCAAAATTTTCGGTTCACTTGGTCAGTTTTAGAATCATCGGGATAACCATTAACATATCGTGTAATTGACCCCGGATTCAAGGTCCAACCCAACCCTACCCATGAAGCCTCCATGTCAGGTTGAATTCCCGCATGATACGCCAGATTCAATGGAAACTCACCACCTGGACCCGGTACTTCAAAAAGGGGAACATTATAAGTGAAATCCCCCGTTTGTAGGTTTACCATGTCCGTTGTATCAAATGGTTCAAAGCTTGTATATTCAGGTGCAACTGGCCCCGAAGTCAATGCCATACTCGCAATGGGAAAGAATATATAGTTGACCATATTGAGCATTAGAAATGCTGATACAACCTTGATGTATTTCCTTAGGTAATTCATAACTGATATAAGGATTTAAGTTTTGGAGTCTTTTTAATGTCTTCTGTCTCAAATTTGAATCTTTGCCGGCCGGTACCCATCCCAAATTCGTTTAGATGCAATGTGAAATGATCCGATCCCATTAGATCCTTGTTGTTGAATGCAAACAACAAGGTTGAGGAATTGGATAATCCAAAGGATCTCTGAAAAATGTAGTCTGCAACAGGGATAGTGTCCCTATTGGATGTGGTAAGCTGTACATGCTCAGCCATACGAAAGGATAGCGTATTTAGTCTCTCAGAAAATGCAGACCCTGATGCGTACAGGGCATTTTGTTCGCCCACCTGTAGGTCTAGTATGAAATAAATATAATTCTCGTACCTGGCTTTTATATCTTTTGCGAGTTCGGCGTCAAATGACCCGTTTAATTCCTGGTCAATGATCAGATCGTTCGGTCGATATTGGACGGAAATCTTTCGGGAATCGACCTCATTTATCCGGATCAATCCGTTTTTGGAATCCAGCAGATAGCTCTGTAAATCCCGATGATCAAGGAACTCCGGAGGGCTGCAGGACCAAAACATAGCAGTTCCAATAAATAAGTAAATCAACCGTCTCATGGACCTTCGTATGAGTTATTTAATAAGGCGATCAATTCATCGGTTTTGTCCCGTTCATCAGCAGCATAAACCAAACTTCCAGATGAATTTGCACCCAATATAAACTGATACCCATGTTTCTTGCCGTAGTCATTAATCTTCGCATTAACATCCGCAAGCACTTCCTGCATCATTCGTTGATCTTCCTGCTGATATTGTAGTTCGATGGCTTGCCTGTACTGATTCAATTGCTTTCTTTTTGTCTCGACCAGCTTTTTGGACAATTCCCTTTCCTTGGCTGTCATATTACTTCTACCGGACTCAAAATCCTGCATCGCAACCTGCACTTCCTTCGTCAATGTGTCAATGTTAGCCTGCCATTCCATGGTCTTTTGATTAAACTCAGATCTGGCGTCAAGCATGCCCTGGTACTCCTCCATCAGGCGACTGGAATCAATATAAACTACCTTACTACTGTTTACCCAATGTTGGTAGTTGATCACCATCAAATTAATAAGTATTAAGGACAGGAATCCGATTAGTATTTTAGTCTTCATATTCTCAGTTATTTCTTTGTTTGATTTCCCGAATCTTTAAGTTCAGTTCCTCATTTTGATTTTTTAGCTTTTCTATTCTTTCCTGCTGCCCAAGAATGTGCAGGGTCAATTCTTCGATCTTTTCCAGAAGCATGTAATTCATTTCCTCCAGGTTGATCCCATTTGTTTCCATTTCACTGGCAGATGGAACACCTGGTAAATGTTTGTTTTCGGAAATAAAATCTCTCAGTTCATCCAATGACATCATGAGGTAATCCGCTTCAAACACATAATCGGGGGCATCCACATTAGGATCGATGATCAGATCGGTGGAATGTATTTTTCCATTCACTGTAAGCATTGCATCCGATTGGCTGGTACCTATGGAAACATTGTTAGTGGTCGAATGAACACCATGTGGGTCCCATTGTGCTACGAGTTGGTTTCCTATCATCGCGAAAACCATGATTAGTAAATACTTGTAGAATTTCATCTCGTTTTGATCTTAGTTATTTGGTCGTTTAGAACCGAACCTTCGTGTTCAAGGTCTTTTATCTTCATCTCCTGCTCTAGAATGTAAAGTGTCAGTTCCTCTATTTTTCGTAATAAAGTCATCGTCATTTCACCGGCTTGAATTCCTTCTTCCTCCATTTCAGTTCCTTTTTTCACATTGGGTAAGTGACTATATTTCTCAAGAAAATCCTTCAATTCGGAGAGATCCATTAAATCGTAGTCAGATTCGAAAACATAATCTGGTCCGGGCACCAATAATTCAACAAGCACTTCTTCAGCATGCACTTTACCGTTTACTGTTAGCGCTTCATCGGGATTGGATGTACCTATGCCCACTGAATCTGATTCATTTGTGTAAATAAGATTTGTTCCAAATTGCCACGAAGCCTGATAATCCGTAGTGACAGTAATCGTCTCGGAGTAATCTGAATAAACCAATCCATTGTAGGCCCTTACCCTGTAATGGTAATCGGTTGATTGGTTTAAGCCAGTAACAATATCGTTAGTACCGATAATTGGCTTGTCGAGGTAATCGGTCAAACGATTGCTGAACCCAAGATCGGTGGCCACATCCAATCTATATTCTGTTGCTTCGGGGACTACCTGCCAGTGAGCCTGGAATTCATCCAGACCAATGTTGGTTGCAGAAAGGATCACTGGTATCGGAAGTGGTGTTATGATGCTCTGGGCAGGTGTATCAGCCGATGATCCTGCCACATTATAGGATCTAACGCGGTAATGATATTCGGTACCGGCTACTAAACCCGTAATAGAGAGTGATGTTGTACTTTCGTCATATCCTTGATATGTAGGCACAAAATCTGTGAAAAGGCCATCCCTGGCTACATCAACATAATAGCCGTCTGCTCCCAAAGCCGGATCCCAATTGATGGTAAATTGATCATAGGTCAATCCAGTAATACTTGTGATCATAGGTGTTTCCGGTAAGGCAATTTCAATATTGAAAGCCAGTCGATTTGATGTGACGGAGTTTATAGTTGACTGCACATAATAGGTACCAGGTGTAGAGGTGCCAAATGATGTGCCAGTTGCAATAGGAGTGCCTCCTGTTGGCACATTGTACCATTCCACCGTTCCGGAAGTAGAAACAGTCATGTTTGCGGTCTGCCCTGAATATATCTCCGTATTTCCTGAAAGAACACTCACATGTTTTGGATGGGTTTCTATGAAGGCATTACCGGAGGATCCATTAAAGCGGTCCAGATTTACATATCCGTTATATACTTTGACATAATATGAGTCAGCATCCGCTGGTTCCAAATTGAATATTGTGTAATTCGGATTGGTATTACTGTATACTTGTTGATCTGCACTATTATTCCATTTGTAGTTATTGTAATTTCCTCCGGTGGTGGTAGTCATGACCAGGTTTTCACCTTCCATACCCATATGGTGCTGCTCAGTATCCGTCTTGTCTTGTGGAAGAACCGCCCATGTCAATGGGTTCAGTACAATGGTACCAGGACTGCTATATAACTTTTCAAGACCGGAAAAATCCAATTGATTCTCATCGATCCAAAGGCTTTGCAAGGATCCAATATTATTAATTTCAACAGGTATATCGGATATCTGTGTTCTTGCTATTCCAAGAGTAGAGAGGTTATTCAAATTTCCAATGGAAGTAGGAATTGAACCTAAAGGATTATCATTCAAATTGGCAATGCGCAAAGCGGTCATATTACCCATTTGAGTAGGAAGTCCTGAAATAGAGTTTCTTTCAATTTGAAGCCGATCTAACAGCGTCAGGTTGCTGAAGCTCTCGGGAATGGGTCCGGAAAGATTATTCTCTGTTACATCAAAGTTCACGAGTTGAGTCAAATTCCCTATTTCATCAGGTATGCTGCCGGAGATATTGTTATAGGCGATGTCAAATCCGCCAAGGGACACGAGACTGCCCAAAGAAACAGGTATCGATCCGGATAAATTTGCTGAACGAAGTAGAAGCGACCGGAGATTTACTAAATCAGAGAACTCTGAGGGAATTGGGCCTGTAAGGTTGTTACTACCCAGATTCAAATAATCCAGCTGTGTTAATGATCCTAACTCTGCCGGAAGTGACCCATTTAGATTTTTATTATTCCGATCAATCCTCGTAATATCCCCGCTTGTAACTGTCACTCCGTCAAAGCTTTGAAAGTCACTCGAGGTTACCGTTGCGGGATCCAGGTTAGGGTTCCAATTGGTACTTTGTGTCCAGTTAGGTCCATCCGTAGCATCATAGAGTGCTTTCAATGCCAGGTACTCCACATCATCTGGAACGACTCCCAATATGGTAGTTACCGAAATCTCATTCGATGTAGTTGATGAACCGGAAGCATTACTAGCCTTAACTCTGTAATAGTAGGTCGTACCCTGGGATAAGCCTGTAACGATGGCCTGTGTAGCCGGACCAACAGAAATATCGCCATACCCGGTGACATAACTTGAAAAATCAGATACAGCCGAAACCTCTAACCAGTACTCATCTCCACCAGGAACACTAGTCCAGTTTGCGGTAAATTGAGCATTCTGAATATTAGATGCCTGACTGGCAACGGGAGAAACAGGTTTGGTGAGAACAGATTGAGAATTGGAATTAGCAGACTCACCTGATGAGTTAACTGCCTTAACCCTATAGTAATAAATTGAATTTCCGGACAAACCAGAAACTAGGTCTTCAGTTCCGATGATCACTTTCCCGTTATATGATGGCAGAATACTGGAGAAAATGGCATCATTGGCAACGAACAACTTATATTGATCAGCACCAGGGGTAGCATTCCATTGTGCATTAAAAGATGTTGTCGTTATATTGTTTGGCGCCAGTATCGTTGGACTTTGTGGAATCGTTATCGCAGGTTCTATTCCTGAATCAGGTGATATCCCTCCTGAATTTTCGGCTCTCATTCGAATATAGTAGGTGGTTCCGGGTGTCAGTCCACCCACGGGATGACTGGATCCATTCACGAAGAGATTATTATATCCGGTCACCATGCTAGAAAAACTTGCGTTGGTGGAGACATCCAATCTGTAATTATCCGCATTGGGAACAGTGGACCAACTAACCTGAAAAGTATTTGTGGTAATATTCGAAACACTTTGAACAATGGGAGCAGCTGGTGGAGGGTTAGGTACTTCATAGGTAATTACAACCTTTGGGTGAAATGCAGGATCCGTGTAATCTTCACTTGCATAATTTCTTGATCTATAGTGCAAAGGGGTTGCGAGTTTCATCATCAATCCATGGTTATTTGATGGATCGCTTACAAATCCTTGAACCAGAGTAGTAATATCAATTTGCCTGTCCGGATCGAAGTATCCGTTGGATTGCGGAACCCAAACCCTTCCGCTGGTCGTTGTCGCAGGCTGATTATTCCAGGTCACAGCACTGACATTCCATGCTTGTGTGATTTTCTCTAAATAAAAATCATTGGAACCTGACAATGAAGAATTTACATTAGCTCCACTATAGGCCGTGCCCCAGGATGGATCGGTGTATACATATAGTATTGCACTGGTAACTACAGCATTGGTTGGGATCTGAGTGGCATCAAACTTAAAAAGTGATCGGAAATACACTTTTTTTCCGCTCCAGGTCCAATAATATAGATTGAACCGAGTATAAGTTCCAAAATTCGTATCTCTGTGGGCGGGAGTGTGATAGCTATCCCTTATATGTGCATCTTCCCATAGTGGGCCGGCACTTATCGTTATAGTTTCAGTAGTTTGGGCATTAAGACCAGTCCAAAACAACAAAAATGTCAATGTGAATATTAGATTTTTCATAGTTAAGGTCTTCAAAAGTCAAAATCCGATGGTGTATGTCCTTCCCTTCCAGTTTTTCTGAAATGGGCATCCCTCTGCATCTTCAGATCCCTTCTCAGTGCAACGAAACGTTGGAATTGATCAGGAGTCAGCGTTTCCTTCAAGTGTTTTCTTGCTCTAGCATTGACTGCTACAATGGATCGTCTCTGATCTTGCCTGACCTTGGAATTCCTGATTTGTTTGATACTATTTCTTCGCTGTTTTAAAAGTATTCGTATGTCAGAAATCTGATCCGAAGTAAGGCCTAATTCCTCCTTCATCTGATTAACTCTAGCTTCAACAGCGTCGGCATCTGATACAACCATATTCAGGGTGTCCTGACCATTCACTTTGAATGAGTGGAGTAGGAATAGACCTATGATCATAATTCCAAGGTAAAATTTCCAAGAAGACCTATTCATAAGATTATTTCTTTTGTAGTTCTAAAATTTCTTGTTTCAAAGTCGCGTTGCTGGTTGTCAAATCATTGAGCACATCAGTTTGCTGTATTATGTATAATGTCAATTCCTCGATCTTTTTAAGCAATGACATGCTCAATTGCTGCGAATGGATCCCCTTCTCGGCAAATTCCGAAGCTGATGGTATACCCGGTAGGTGTTTGTTTTCAGTGATGAATTCACGTAATTCTTCCATTGACATTAATTTGTAATCCGAAGCAAACACATAGTCTGGTGCAGGCATATTCAGATCGATAATTATCTCTTCGGCATGAACCTTGCCATCCACTGTGAGCAACTCGTCAGGTGCCGAGGTACCTATACCGACTTTATCGTCTACCTCAGTATGTATTATTTCATCTGCATAATTCCACACCACGAACTTCAAGGTGGTAAGCTCATCGGTTACATAGTCGGATTCTATCCATGATGTTTCTGCTCTGACACGATAGTAGTAGGTTGTCAGTTGAGTAAGTTGATCAACCAAATAGCTGGTACCCACAACATATATCTCATCGAATCCGGGCACTTTGGTCAGGAAACTTGCATCTGTAGCCACATCCAGTCGATAACCTTGTGCCCCTACCACAGGTAACCAATTAGCAACAAATTGATTTGATTTAACACTTGACGCCACTTCCAATACCGGAGCCTCAAGTAAGGTGACTGCTGCATCAGGGATGGAATTATTGGAGGTACCCGAAATGTTGTAGGAACGCACCCTGAAATGGTATTCTGTTCCAGGTTGTAGGTTTTCAACTATCTCTTGATTAGTCAAAACCAGGTGATTATGATATTGTGGGATAGGGCTAGAAAAATCACTATCGTCATCCACATCGAGATAGTAAGATTCAGCACCAGTGGCTTCATCCCATGAAAGCTGGAATTGACTTGTCGTGATGCCTGAAACAGTAAAAGTAGAAGGAGGAGCTGGGACTGTTAAAACAGACATCGGGGGATGGGATTCGTCCGAATACCCGTTGCTATTACCTGCCTGCACTCGGAAGAAATATTCAGTCCCAGAAGCCAATCCTATAACCGTCTTTAGATTACCCGTCACCGGATCATCCAGGTATCCAGGTACTATTTGAGTGAACAATTGGTCACTGGCTACATCAAGTTGATAGCCTGTTGCTCCTTGTGTCGATGACCACGAAGCGTCAAACCTGTCGGATTGGATCATTGCAGGAGGGAGTAACGATGGTGGACCTGGTACTGTGATAGTAGAGATCGTTGCGGAATAATCCGAGGGACCAGATGAATTGAGTGCGCGTATCCTAACAAAATATTCTGTACCATTCGAAAGTCCGCCAATCGTATAATTGGGTACCACTGAAGGAAATACCTGGTAATTCTGTCCAAATGCTATATCAGTGGCTAAATCTATTTCATAGGAATCCGCTCCGGAGACATTCGTCCATGACACAGGAATCGTATTTCCGGTAACGTCACCAAAAACGACACCATTTGGCGCAGAAGTACGGGTTTTCGTTGGAATCGAATTTGAGTATTCGGAATTTCCCGAAGCATTCCTCGCTCGGATTCTGAAGAAGTAATCAGTGCCAGGTAACAAACCAATGTCCACAGTCCATTCGGTACCTGCAACTGGAAAATTTTGGTAAGGTGATACAAATGTCCCAAAAGTTGAACTGGTGGATACATCCAATAGATAATCGTCTGTTCCGCCAGGTTCCGTCCACCGCGCTAAAAACGAACCAGCTGTATGATTTACCGCGTCCAATGCTACAGGAGGATTGGGAAGAGTAATAGTCTGTACTGGATTGGAATTTTGAGTAGTGCCAGCATCATTTCTCGCTCTCACTTGATAGTAATAAATTTTACCCGGATTCAATCCGTTTACCAATGTGTCGATCCCGGATATTACCTGGCTATTGTATCCAGGTAGTTTTGGGGAAAGCGTACTTGATTCACTAACGTCTAATAGATATTCATCAGCACCTTGTGCAATCTGCCACTTGGCCCTGAACTGTTGTGTTGTGATCTCTGTAGGTGAGACCGCTGTTGGGACCTCAGGAAATACCTGGAAGTTCAGGGATGTTGAAGGATCTGAAATCGGTCCCATACCGTGAACCGCAAAAACTCTGAAATGATAGGTTTGACCCCACTCAAGTCCTGAAATAAATTTGGATTCGGTACCTATTCCAGAATGTGTCTGGAAAATATTACCAAAAGCAGCGTCCGTAGCGATCTGCAGATCGTAGGAAATATTATCTCCAGGTACCGGGTTCCAGGTCAATGTCACGGTATTGGTTGAAACAGGTCCCGGAGGGCTCAATACCGGAGTAATTGGTTTCAAATACACAGGTTCACTAGTGGAATAATCAGATGATCCTCCTGCATTCCTAGCCTGTACCCTATAGTGATAGTCTATCCCGGGTGCCAGGCCAATAATATTGGTGGTTGTTGCACCTGGCACGATCGCACTTTGTGTGATAATGCTAAAATCAACTATCTCCGAAACCTGGACTTCATATTCAGTTGCCCCTTCTACCAGTGTCCAATTGGCAGTAAAACCATCTTCAGTAACATCTCCTGGTGGTACTGGAAAGACATTGGGAGTTAACAATGGAATACTCACCGACATTGGTGCGGATGAAGCAGAAGCCTGGTATTGATCCACCGTCCTAACCTCATAGAAATAATCATACCCTGGAGTCAATCCACCAACAGGATAAGAAGTCCCCAGAACAGGTATGTCCGATATGATGTACACATTTCCTGGCTGCCGATAAACATCCAACCGATACTCTATGGCATCCGGTACCGATTCCCAATTTGCAGTGAAAGAGTTTTGTGCGACTAGACTAGCATCCAAAACATTGGGTGCCGGAGGAGGTGGAGGCAATGGAAGTGAAGCAGTTTCAAAACCAGATTCATCCGTAGTCCCGGAAGCATTTTGAGCTTGTACCCTGTAATAATAATCCATAGCTGGATCGAGACCAACGACATTGAAGCTTGTAGCGGTCACAGGCATATCAGTCAGGACCAGATCACTAAATCCCGGATCCCTGGCTACATCCAACAAATAAATGTCTGCTCCCAAGGCAGGACCCCAATTGGCGGTGAAACTAAATGGCGTAATATCTCCTGGTGGCATCACTGCAGGCAGATCAGGAAGTAACAATACCTGGATGATATTTGATTCCTCGGATCGACCTATACTGGCTTGAGTCTGAACACGATAGTAAAAAGTTTTTGTACCTGACGCAGGAAAAATAAGATGTTCCGTTCCATATTCCACCTCATCAACAGGGTAAGAAGAAATAAAATCTATATCCTCGGCTACATCGAGTAGATAGTAATCAGCATTAGTGACAGGGTTCCAGGAAGCTGTGAATGAGTTTGCTGTGATTGAAGTTGGCGGATTGGCAATTGGTGGATCAGGAGGAATTTCAACCATCATATAAGAAGATTCACCTGAGGCAGTCCCTCCTATTACGGATTGGACTCGATAGTAATATCTAATACCAGCTTCTGATACCGGTATGGAAATGCTATTTGTGGGGGTGAATAAATCAATTTGCTCAAATGAGGAAAAGTTTGAATATCTGGATACATCCACCTGATATCCATCTATACCCATAATCTCAACCCAATTGGCAGTAAAGGAATTTGAGGTGATATCAGATGGTCCAGTTAGAAGTGGAGGCATTGGAACAGTTACCGTGTTGGAATTTGGAGATTGGCCATACGTGTAACTATTTGCCCTTACACGACAATACAAAATTTCTCCCTCTGGCATTCCATTAGGACTATAATTGTCCGTATATCCAAGGTTGAAATCCTGATAAATGAAATTTGTAAAAAACGGATCTAATGCAATATCAAGAAAATAATCATCAGCAAACGGATCCATATCCCATTGCAAGCCGAATCCTCCTTGGTCGATCCATTGTAAGGATAAGTTTGGTGGTGGTGGCGGTCCTTGTGCCTTCAAAGGGATCCCGTATCCCAGACACAGGAGGATTAAAACAATAATGGAACACTTTTGAAAAACCGCTTCTTTTGACCACATAGTAATATTTTTTGAAATCATGAATGCTGCTTCAGTTGGTGCAATGTGATAATCCACTTAAACACTCACTTCTTAGTAAGAAAATCTCGAAATGGTAAACATCATTTTCAATGAACAATGAGCAATGAGTAATGAGCAGTGAGTTGTGAGTAATGAGCAATGAGTAATGAGCAATGAGTAATGAGCAATGAGTAATGAGCAATGAGTAGTGAGCAATGAGTAATGAGCAATGAGCAATGAGTAATGAGCAATGAATAATGAGCAATGAGTAGTGAGTTGTGAGCAGTGAGTTGTGAGCAATGTGCAATGAATAGTTTCTTCCCCTTAGAATGAGCAATCTGCAATGAGCAGTGAACAATGAGTAATGAGATACGGAAAGCGTCAAATAAAAAGTGAATCTGTTCTGAATTTACCTTGCTCGACGAAACGCAGTGAAGGTCTGGTTTCAGAGCCTGCTTTTAGGCAACCACCATTCCATGGGGATACGGTTAAGGATCCCAGACTGTCCACATCAGAATACCGGTAATCTCCCCTGACTATCTCCAAATCAGTACTCTTGTCCGTACAAATACGAAAAAAGTCCTGCTTCCTGAGCAGGACTTTCCAAACTTGTATTAGTATGAAGAGGAGCTTAATTCTTTCTTATTTCCTTTTGAAGTCGGTCAATTTTCTCTTCCTGCTCATCCAGTCGTTTATTCTGGTCGATAATATACAAGGTTAACTCCTCGATCTTCTGGAGAAGTTTGGCGTTCATCTCACTAAGATTGATTCCATTGGCATCAACGTCCTGTTCTGATGGGATATCAGGAAGATGGTTATTTTCCTTGATAAAGCTTTCAACGTCCTCCAACTCCATTAATTCATAATCATCCTCAAAGACAAAATCGGACCATCCTGAAGATTCGACATTTACCTCCCTGGCAGCCACAGACCCTTCAACTGCGAGTTTATGGGATCCCGTAGTGGCTGTGCCCACTCCAATGGCACCTGAACTGGTGAGGTGAAGTAATCCGGTAGGACTTGCTACCTCGATTTTGATGGGTTCGGTGTTATTAACAGCATCCTGAATGACAAACTTTCCGGCGTTATCAACTCTCGTCTGCCAGGTTGCAACAGATGGTCGTTCAATCTGGATCCTGGGGTCTGCTGCACTCAGATGAAGAAGCTGTG
This sequence comes from Cyclobacteriaceae bacterium, assembly GCA_965242805.1. Taxonomy (GTDB): domain Bacteria; phylum Bacteroidota; class Bacteroidia; order Cytophagales; family Cyclobacteriaceae; genus JANQEU01. The sequence continues at coordinate 869,763 of CBDETD010000002.1, forward strand.
TGGGATTGGTGGTCCCTACACCCACATTTCCAGAACCATCAATTTTAAATTTGATTTTATCAGGACCATATTGTTGCAGTGCAGCTCCGGATGGAAATCGCCAAATTTCAAATGCATCAGCATTCGTCCGAGAATCTAATTTAAAACCCCAACCTGGCATTGAACTATCATCCAATTCGAAATTATTTCCTCCTGTGAATTTTAAATTTTGTGAAATACCGACCCAATTATCAACCAGGGTGGAAATTCGACCAATTGAACTTGACGATGAGTATTTCAAACCGATGTGATGCATCAGTCCTTCGTTTTCATAATAGCCTTGTGAGTTGATGATGGTTTGGCCATTGATTTTTAAGTCACTAGATTCAAAAGTCCCGGCAATCTGCATATCTCCATAAATATTCATACCCGCCACGGGAGTCGCACCTATGACTCCCCAGGTCCATCCACGTCCGGGAGTATTGCTCATATTGTGCTTTATACTGTAGTCCGTAACTGGGCCATAGTGATATTCACTCGTATTACCCATGTGGATCTTATAATTGTTACTGCTCCAAAATCTAACACCATAACCTTCACCGGGGGTGATATCAACATAATTCTGAGCCACAAGTCCGTGGCTTGCTGTGAGCAAACTCACAATTATCAAGTATCTGAAAACTATTTTCTTCATGTTCATATTTTTAAGACTGTCTTCGTTTTATTCAGTAGGACCTATCAAATGATATTCAAATTGTTGAAGGATATTGCCCTCATGATCACGGATGAATCGTAAGCGACCAAATGTGTCATACTCGTAGTAAGTGCTCAATCCACTCGGATCGGTTTGTCGTGTCATCCCAAAACCAGGATCATAGGCATACGTAGTTACCAATGCATTTGGCAGGTTGTCTCTCAGTAAAGTGTGATTGGCATTGCTCATGGTTTGGTTGTTATCATCATCAAGAATGACACTATGATTCAACGCCGCTACCATTTCATCCCAGGATGCTCCTACAATGTGGGCTACAGGAAGTGTCTGATTATACCCCCATACATAAGTATGTGTCAATCCATCGGCAGTCACAACTTCCATAATATTGTTTTTGCTGTCATATCTATTGACTACAGTTCGATCCTCAAGTTTGGCAAGATCATCAGTGCCATGGGCAATCTGAATATTGATAGGGCGTCCTTGACCATCATATAGCGTATTTTTCATGGACTGCGTCTGTGCATTCACAATACGTTTGACCCTTACCGGTTCCGCAACACGGTTCTGGTTGATCAGGGCAGTATACCCCAGGTCACTCGCATAGGTGAAGACTGCTTCCTCATCTGCTTTTCCGAGATGGTCCACAAGGTGCCTTCTTACCTGGTATTGACTTAACGAAGGATCGTCATATACATAGTTTTGAACAATGGTCATGGATGGTCCACCTTCATTTCTGGTTACCGTTGTAGATTTCAACTGAACCCAGAAGTGCGTGATCCCATAAGGTACCTGCTCATACATCAACCTGGGATCAAAAGTTCCATAGAAACACTCTAAGTCCATTGTTTCCGGAAATTCTACACATGGAGTGGGTCTTGGTACGTTTTTCCCAATCTGTGGATCATCACTACATATTCCGGTTACTGGCATAATAGTATAATCATGGAAAACCATCCTGTTACCTACACCTGGGTCCTCACTGAAGTTAGGTGTCTTTATCAGTTTAATGTCAACAAATTTTGATTCTGTTGGTCTGAAATAGAATCCACTTTGACTATTCAATAATGGTTGTTTGACGAATTCATTGTAGGTGTGTTGTTGCAATACGAATGAATTTGCCTGGTAATCAAAAGTATAGATCTTTTCGTCTTTGACCTTACCGTTCAGCGCTCTGTATTTAATATAAGGCCTGTCTCCTACCCCCTCAAATTCATTGTAGAAGTCGTAAACCGTTGCACCATTCAAATTTCCATTGGGATCCACATCTACAACGCTGACGGTATTGTATGCCAGTACATTTGATGTCGGGGTCGCCCGATTAGATGCATGTCTATCTACGTATTCACAGGACACCACCCATGCCTGACATTCCGTGTTCTGTGGAATGTACAATTCCTCGGTAAAATAAGGTACGTTGAAGTTCTTTAAGTGATGTAGTTTACCTGATGTTGCAGTGGAAGACAAAAGGAGATCAGGAGTGGGCATTCCACCTATTTCCGTGATATCATCGTAATAGTAGATAGTAGATTTCGCTACCACTCCAAGGTCATCTTTGTCTTCTTTTTTGATAATCCTTACACCTCCTGCCAGGTACAGTACATCCGTTGTTTCTGTTGTTGTCCTGTAGACTTCCACTTCAATTGTCACATCAGGTTGATCATTCATAATGAATATATTGTGGATACCCGGCTCTAACCACGTAACTACCTCCTCAGCCACAACCTGGCCGGATTGCCAGATAGGGAATGCCTGGTATTGGAGAAGATCACAAAGAGGTAAGGGGGTTCCTGCGTAAACGGATACAGCCTGAACATCTTGAGGTTGGCTATTTCCAAGAACCCTTACTTTTATCCGATAATTATCGGCTTCATCGATCACAAATTTCTTTTTAGTTGCGATGGGAGCACCTAACGCGACATCATCACATGAATAGTATCCAATTGAATCCGTGGGGTCTACTCCTCCTAAAAATGCTGCTCCGGTAATATATATGTCTTGAGTTAGAAGTTCCGGTTGAACGTAGGAATTGGGTTTGTAGGTAAACGTTGTACTTCCACCAGTAGGATAATGTATAGTCTTGAGGATGCCGGCTTCAATCTTCGCAGGATTTGGATTCCTGTTTCCCACAGTAGAAGTGGGCAGATCATATAAGGGATCTGCAGGGATCAGGGAAAGGTTTGAGAAACCATTGTAATAACCCCAGTAATCCTGTGAGTAAGAAATTCGATCCGGTAGTTCGATATTGCTATAGTCGAATTTATATTCCTGGTAATCTAAAGCCGTCCAATCACCTTTAATAAGTATCCTATCGAGTTTTAATCGGGACTCATATATTGTTGTTGGATTGCTGGGACCGAAATAAGAATATTTCAACTCATATTCCTGCACCAGTCTTTCTACATCGTATATCCATATTTTCCCCAAAAGTGGTTCGTTGTCGAGATCAAGCCTGGTGGGTATTCCGAATACTTCAGTATCCGTGCTGTACTGGAAGTCAACTGCCGTTAAATTGTTCAGTACTATCTCTGAAAGATACCTTTTTGTGTGCCTGTACTTCACATCACTAGCGATAGACCAGCTACCTTCCCCACAATCATCAATTGTGTTGGGATTCTTGTCCCGCAACATATCAGATAAACCACCCATGGAGAATTCATGTGTGGTGTATTCATCAGAGTAATTAAACGTCATGAAGTCCCCGAAGAACGTATTGTTGATGCTTGTGAGATACCAACCGGAAGTATAGGTTCTGACAGATTGGAAATCACCGGCTTCCACTCTTGTACTTTCGGTGAGATCAAACACATAGATCGTACCCTGGTTGTCTTTGAGTTCCCATGAGGTAATGACTTTTACCCCATGATCATCTGGTGCACCGAAATTTACTGTCACCTGAAGATCCGGTATCTCCACACAATAAGCCGATCCCGTCTCATAATCAATAAAAAGGGTACCACTGAGATTTCCGGCACTAAACGAATAAGTATCTGGCTGGGTATCGATGAACTTATGTTCTGTTATGTGTTGTCTGAAATGAATGTATCGCTCAACCCACATGGAGTCATAGTTACCTGCAGATCCCGGAGCCATGTTTTTCTCCATGAATTTTTTGTACTGCTCAAATACAGTTTTACTCTGACTTTGGCCATTTGTCAGTATGATGTTTGGATAGACCACCTCCGAATAGAATGGATAGTACTTCCAATACGCATCCAGGTAGTCGTCCGGTAGACCGTTGATGTTCCTTGAAATAAAACCTCCCGCATTCAGGTTCCATCCCAAACCGACATTGCTCGCAGCCTGTCCCACCTTTATCCCGGAGGCGATATAGTCCAGACTTACATTGTGACCTAGTTTTCTTCCCGCCACATTGTGAAGGGGGACGTTAATGGATGCTTTACCCGTATAATGCATGACGCTGTTGTTGTTTGCATATTCCGTAAATGCCGCAGCTTCCGGTGTTTTGGGAACTGTCACCATTTCTTCCGGATGGAATTCGGGAAATTCCGTCTGTGAGTAAGCAAATAGTGTTAGCAAATAAGCAAATAACGTGAGCGTAAATTTCATTTTTGATCGATCGTTCATATCCATGAAAGTTTCAGTTCACAGGTGGTTAGGACCTGTTTCATGTAGTAGTAAGATTATTGTGAAATGGTAAACATCTTTCTTTCAATGAGCAGTGAACAATGAGCAATTAGCAAAGTGCAATGAACAAGGGAAGGTAACGAGAGTCACTATACGCTCTGAAGTCCTTTCGAAGAGAGTGTTCGGCATTACGCAACAATTACAACAGTAAAAAGCGCACTGAGAAAACTATTCATGTATGGCAATAGGATCATGAATAGATTTCTCACTTCGTACCAAATCGCGCTCAAATAAGATCGTTTACCCTAAACTCCGTTCGAAAGGACTGCAGGGGTGGGAGTAATGAACAATTAACAGTGAGTAATGAACAATTAGCAAAGTGCAATAAACAAGGGAGGGTACCGAGAGTCACTATACGCTATGAAGTCCTTTCGAAGGGAGCGTTCGGTATTGCGCGACAATGACAACTGTAAAAAGCGCACTGAGAAAACTATTCATGTATGGTAATAGGATCATGAATAGATTTCTCACTACGTACCAAATCGCGCTCAAATAAGATCGTCTATACTAAACTCCGTTCGAAAGGACTGCAGGGGTGGGAGTAATGAACAATTAACAGTGAGTAATGAACAATTAGCAAAGTGCAATAAACAAGGGAGGGTACCGAGAGTCACTATACGCTATGAAGTCCTTTCGAAGGGAGCGTTCGGTATTGCGCGACAATGACAACTGTAAAAAGCGCACTGAGAAAACTATTCATGAGTGGTTACAGCATCATGAATAGATTTCTCACTTCGTACTAAATCGCGCTCAAATAAGATCGTTACCCTAATCTACGTTCGAAAGGACTGCAGGGGTGGTGCAGTTGAATAGATGGGATGGCGAAGTCAAAATGGTTACAGGTACAACTAGGTTCACTGATTTACTGGCCTCACTCGTCAAAGCTACAGTGCATCCGGAATATAGTGCCACTAACTTCCAGACCTAAACAAGTTCATAAATCTATATCTACCAGGCTTAAGTCGTGCCTTCCCTCCATCCCTAGCTGGAAGACTTAAGCCAGTTTAGTAATACGATAGAGAAGAAACCGTCATCAACAAGAATAGCGTAGAAGACAAGATACAATCTTGCCAATATCAATGAGGGAAACCGTCATCAACAAGAATAGCGTAGAAGACAAGATACAATCTTGCCATTATCAATGAAGCTTAAGACTATCCACCCTTAACCTTAGCAGGAAGACTTAAGCCAGATATGGGCTGGAAGACTTAAGCCAGTTTAGTGTCGGATTCCGTTATACTCGTTGAAGTTGCAAACTTCAACGAGATATGGGGTAAAAGTAAATTTCAGTTAAGATTATTTAATAAGACGACTTTTGTCTTTTTGAGATCATCTATTATTCCACAATAACAAACATATTCTGAACGGAACGCATTAGGACTGAACCATATGCATAACAATCTGTCATGTATTACCACTCGATCTATCGAATAAGTATCTAGATACTCGAAATCTCCTTTTAGTAAGTCTGAGAATATAATTTCATATTTTTCTAGCTCCTCTTTTAATCCAATATCGAACTTGATCAAGTTAAGAGATTTAGTTAAATATATTCCTTCATCAAATGTAACTGCTGGGGCTGAAGTTTCATTTATCTTTAATTCGTTAACTGTAACATTATTTTCAGTATTAATTATTGAAAATACAAAACCATTCTTCCTTTGGTCCAAAATCTCATTGTATACTGAAAACACAATGAATTGAGAGTGATTTTTGTCAAAGTAGTTAAAATCTGAAAGAGCGGTAATATCATTCACATCTAGAAGAACTGAATCATTCTTCATCACTCTCAAGAATGCCTTTTCAGAAACTTCATCCAGCCCAATTTCTATGTTCATTCCGAAAAGGTGGTATTCACCTATTCCATTTATTATCAAATAATTTTCATCGGAATATATGTTTTCAGAAATCTTGTCAAAATAGACTGTATCTCGTTGTCCATATAAATCAGAACACAGGCTAGGGAACATCAAAGCTAAGCATACAGTAATTTTATTGCCTAGTGAGCGCCTCATATACTCTTTTATGCCTTTCATACTCGGCATTTGAATTTTCCAACATTTCTCCAATTTTTTTATAGTATTCCATGTAATTCTCTGGGGTATACCCGCTTTCAAGTAATTGGTCAATCGTCACCATAAGATCAAATTGCAATTCTCTGTTTTCTTTGCTGTGGTACTCCATGAATTTTTCTGCGTGTTGGATAGCTTCAGCAAGACCAGCTGAAAGATCAACAATAGGTATCCCATCTCTGCCTCCCTGATCATTAAAGAATTTTTTATTGATCTTATATGCCTCCTCTCTACTGGAATAACCGTAATCTAATGCATCCAACTCAAAATGTGGGTAATCTCTTAATTCATATTGCCAACTCCAACCATTTTCTTTACCGAATGCTCCAGCCATTTTCTTTTGAGCGTCAGTGGCACCTTTTCCGTATTTTCTATAAAAAGCGGCATTAACTCCAAAATCCAAAGCAAATCCTTGTTGATGTCGACTTTTACCAACTTTTGCAACTAGTTTAGTTCCTACACCTCTCATATTTTTCTGTTCTGCATCGGTTCTATAAGCTTCAGTTACATAAGCACCATATTCAGCATACATTTGCCATGCAAAGTCATATGCTTGCTGTGCAATCTTTGAATCAACTGCAATGTATTTTACGCCATCCTTAGATGGAACACCAATCCTAACTAAATCTCCACCTGTAGGGTCAATGAAAGACAGGGGATTATTTGCAGCATAGGTGTTAGGGGAAAAACTATAATATTTTTCAGCTAATGGATCAAGTTGATGCCATCTTCCCAAAATCGGATCAAACCTTCTTGCATCGTAATCTAAAACTCCAAGTTGTGATTCAAATTCCTTGCCATTGTACGTATAGTGGTTAGGTTCACCACTTACATAATTTCCGAAAGTGAATCCAAATGGATAATAATCTTCCCTCTGCAAAACGTCTCCTGATGAGGTTACAGATGTTCGTGTGTTATCAAGGTGATCTACTAAATTGTATTCATAAGCCCATAGTGAAGAAATGAATCTTATTTGTCCCTCAGAGTTCAGAACAAAACTCAAAGATCCATCCTTGTAGTGTACACCAGATACATATTGAGTTGACTCGGTATTAGAACCTACAGTGTTTACTTTCTGCAATTTAGTTCCTCCTGCATCGTACAAATACCTCACTTCATCTCCATTATCGAAAGAAACTAATTCCGGAAGGTTCAGATAGTTATAATTGATAGAACTTATACCTTTATTGACATCGGCTATCATATTACCATTGTCATCATAGGTATACTCGTCAGTACCGACTACATTGTCCACATCTTCGAAGCCGTCCTGGGTACCAGTGTCCTCCACCCTGCTGAGCTGGTTACCATTCTCATAATCGTAATCCAGAACATCGATCAGGACATTGTTTTTCTTACGATTCAGGAACAAGATATTCCCGTTCTTATCATAATTGATACCATTGACGTCAAAGTGATCATCCAGACCGGTGCTGAAGTAATCGGCTGACTTTATGCGGTTCGACGCGTCGTAAGCATAGGTATAAGTTTGAAGATTTTGATTGCTGGATGCGTCTCCCCCCAGCGTCTTCCAGTCGATCTGGCCGATATTGCCATTGAATTGACCCGCCGCATCATACTTCAGCTCCATACCGAAAACATCGGTACCAATCAGGTTAGTCCCACCATTGATAGTGGTCATCCAACCCCGGATATTATAATCGTAGTCTACTGTTTGAGCCGTGCCATTGTGCAATCCCTTGGAAATAAGCTGCCCGCTTTCATCATAGACATTGGTTAAAAGATCCACATCTCCCTGGCCATCAATGTTGTGAGTCACCTTCTCTACCCGGTCCATATGGTCATATTCATAGGACTCGATGATCTGTAGGTTACCTGTAATGTTGTCACTCGTATGTGTTCGGGTACTTTGAGTAACAAGTGGTGAGACATCACTGTAATAAGTATTATTCACCACATCAGTTCCACCGATATGGTTATCTGTCACTGATTCAATCACTCGATAACGATCATCATACCATGTCGTCGTAGTCAACATGTCTGTGGTTCCAAGTATTCGAACCCTGGAACCCGTAGTCTGTCCTTTGGCGGGTGTCATGGCGTTTGCAGGAGGTGTATTCACTTCCGTTCCCAGATCATCCAGGTTGAAACCGTAATCGTCATAGTAGGTCACTGATAAGAGGTCCGCTTCGGTCACATTCGTTGGAAATGACTGATTCGTGTATCCTTCTAATGAGCCACTTGCTGTGCTGACGAATGCTTCCTTGGCTACTACATCACCATTCGTCGTATAGAAATTAGCAACTTCGATATGTTGATCATCTGCAGCCGGTAGTGCAACTTTCCCTGTCATCACCGGTCGATTTATATTGTCATACTTGGTGAAGATCCAATCGTTGGTCACTTCACTTGAAGATGGCTTGATGAAAAAGCCTTTTTCTGAAGATGCGGTAAACTGGAAGCCAGGCAGTAGTTTCACGGAACCTCCGGACTCTACAGCATAAGACTTTCCTTGATATTCAGACATGGTATTGCTTCCTGAAAGCGTCTGTACGTTTCGTTGGTTACCAGCCTGGGTCAGTACAAGACGATCCCTGTGATCGTAGACCATGTACACCCAGTCAGATCCTGGCACTCGCTTGGCGATCATCCTGTTTCGATGGTCATAATCATAGCAGAACATCCAGTTTGAACGGAAGGTATCGTCATTGGCCAGGTTCCAGCCATTGGTCACATCAGCATTGATGCGGTCCACACCTTCCGGTTGAACCACAAAAGAAAGATTATTGCGCTCGTCGTAGATGTAATAGGTATAGGCATATTCAATTCCTTCAAGGCGTACCTTTTTCACAACGACCTGTCCGGAGGAATTGGTAAATTCCTCGACTATGCCCTCATCCGTTCCGTTGTTTTCATCTTTGGTACGGGTTATGGATAGTTCACCGGCAGCAAAATCAGTCCCAATCACCACCTGATCTCCATTTACTGAAAGGTTTTTGATCACTTCTGATCCATCGAAGATGATGTACTCAGTCTCCACCATGTGAATACTGTCCTTGCTCCATACTACTCCAGGTGAAGCCGTTTGAATAGGACGATTCAGTGGGGATTCCTCAAATATCTGCTCAGAGAAACCGTAATTTCTGTCAGCCAGATCATAGCGATTTTCTATGTAATCTTGCTGTCCTGTAGTCCAAAGGTCCCGGTAAAGCCCTTCTGTTCCCTGATCAGGATATGGAAGAAATTCCTGTGCTCTGCGACCAAAGCCATCATACTGCATTCCAGTCACCCAGTCATAACCTGATGGGGAAGCATTCAACGCTATTTGCTGGATGGGCCTACCTAATCCATCGACATAAGTAATAGATTCCTTCACTACCGAAGAATCTCCCTGTGTTGACAAACAATCGGTAAAAGGATCTCTGGCTGTATACGTCTTAACGTAATTGACTCCCGTTGATGCATTGGTGCTATTCTGGAAGCAAAAAGGAATGTCGATCTGGACTCGTCCTTCGAAGTAAATAAGCCCGTCTTCTTCCTCTACAATGATATCGTAATATCCGGCTTGAAGTGGCGGTACCGTCCATTGCGTAGTAAGGTTGGGTCCTACCGGAGTCCCTAAAATACCATTGTAGATTGGCGTAGTATTGGGATCTCCCGATATGGCATAGCTTACATTATAGTTAAATGGAATACCATATTTGTCTTCCCAAACAATATCATAGGTATTACCAATTTCCAGTACCGCGTCATGAAGAGGCTCGATCAGAGCATACACATTGTCATCGAAAATCGTAAACGCGGGAGAAATAAGTTGTTGCCCGTCAAAGTCCACAAGGATCTGGTAATCGGAAGCAATCCTTGCCGCTGCCGGGATCGTCCAGTTTGGCAAGCTTGTGATAGCATATTGATCCTCGGCCAGGTACTGTCCGGGTTGAGGTTCAGTTACACCCCTTACCAGCGAGAAGGTCAATGGTACAGACGGGTCAATGGTAGAAGTGTAGGTAATGTTGAGTGTGCTTGCCTGAACCCAGGTAGAATTGACCATTGGACTGGTAAAAAATATCGAAGGTTCAAGTACTGTGATCTCGACAGGTGTCGTGTAACTTGGTCCACATATTCCCGCTACTGCTCTCCGTCTGAACCATGTCGTTTTCTTCAGGGTGGTCGGATTGAGCCAAGATGCCTGTGAAGTAACATTCGTCACATCTGCCCAGTTCACATTGTCTTCTGAGTATTCCCACTGATAACTTGGAGTACCTTCACCACCGGTTGCAGGAGCGTCGCTATTGATCAGATCCGGATCTGCACCATAGTTGATGGTCTGAGCTCCGGAAATGGAACCTGCAACGAACTTGGGCAAGGAAATAACCTCTATCACATTGGATGCCGAAGATTCACATGTCAGACTGGAAATTGCAAATCGCCGAAAGGATGTTGTCAATGTAGTCATTGGTGGATCAAGGGTAGCCCCTGTCTCACCCAAGATCTCCGTCCATGTGGTATCTTGATTCATATACTCCCATCGATAGGTAAAGGGTGCACCTCCACCTCCGGTTGGACCTGTAACATTGGTAATGGTCTGTGCGGGATCGGCCCAGCATTTGGTATGTGCATTGCCTATGGAGCCAGGCTGAACCTGAGCTTCCACATCAATAAGTACGGCATTTGTAGGCTTAGTCCCACATGATTCAGAAGTTACATTTAATCGATATTCCCGGTCAGATGTGAGTGTAGGAGGTGTGAAAGTGGAATTCGTTTCTCCAACAATATCCTGGAATTCCGATCCACTAACGGATACCTGCCACTGGTATGAGTAAACTCCTGTTCCTCCACCTGGTGGTGTGGCTATACCCAGTTCAGCAGCCTGCGTATCATAACATATATTTTGAGCACTTGAAATAGTTCCTGGATCAAGGTCATCTCTAACCGTGATTAATACGGAAGAAGAGAATCTTGGATTACATGTTCCTGAAGACACTTCCCGTCTGAAATAAGTATCTGTATATAAAGCTGGGGAAATGTTGTATTGCGGATCATCTGCTCCATCTATATAATCCCAGGTGAGGTCATCTGTAGACTTCTGCCATCTGTAGGTGTAACCACCCATACCTCCAGAGGGTAATCCAGTATTGGTGATAGATCCTGGAGTGTCTCCATAACAAATAGTCTTTTCTCCACCGATTGTTCCGGCATTGAGTTTTGTTCCGACAGAAATCAGTATGACATTGGATTCTGCAGAACCGCAACTTGCTCCGGACGTTGTAATCCTCTTGTAATAGGTATCAACGTAGAGTTCAGCAGGGTCATAACTGAGAGAATTAGCTCCGGTAATATTTGTAAAAGTAATGTTATCAGTGGATGACTGCCATTGATAGGTCAGTGGTGCTGCTCCACCTGATGGACTCAGTACATTGGTTAATGCGGCAGCATCATTTCCCCAGCATAGATCCTGAGCATTTCCAATAGTTCCTCCCTTGAGTTCATCTCTTACGGTGACAAGAATTGAAGCCGTACTCACAGTTCCACAACTTTCGGAAGTCACATTCCTTCTAAAGTATTTATTGTAGGTCATGGACGGAGGATTGTAGGTTGCACCAGTCGCACCAGTGATGTCAAACCAATTGACATCATTTGTAGACTCTTGCCATTGGTATGTATATGATCCGGTTCCACCAGAAGGTGAACCCGTATTTGGTAAAGTCGAGGGATCTCCATCGTAACACACAGTTTGAGTACCACCGACGCTTCCCGGAGACAGGTCATCATAGACTATGATCTGAACCGATGATGTATGTCTTTCATTGCAACTTCCCGACATCGCTGTCCTCCTAAAATAAGTTGTAGTGGTCAAAGCCGGAGAAATGTTATAGTTCGCTGCGGTTGCGCCAATAATATCAGACCAGTTGGTATCATCTGTGGAAATTTCCCATTGATATGTGTAATTACCCATACCGCCAGAAGCTCCATCAATATTGAATATTGAACCCGGAGTTGTGTTGTAACATATTGATTTGTCCCCTCCTATGTTGCCAGCGTTCAGTTTGGTACCAACCGTGATCTCTATTACATTGGACTCCTCCGAACCGCATCCACCGCTGGAAGTCGAGATCCTTTTAAAGTATGATGTAATATATAGTTCCGGAGGATCGTAAGTGATCCCAGTAGCTCCAACTACATCCGTGAAATTTATGTTATCAGTGGAAGACATCCATTGATAGGTGAAGGTGCCTGTACCTCCCGATGGGCTACCGACATTGGTCAGAGCAGCAGCATCATTACCCCAGCATAAGTCCTGAGCATTCCCAATAGATCCACCATTTACCTCATCACGGACAGTGATCAGAACAGATGCACTGTTTACGGTCCCACAGCTACCGGAGGTAACATTCCTTCGGAAATATTTGTTGTAGGTCATCGAGGGTGGATTGTAGGTTACACTGGTTGCACCAGTAATATCAAACCAATTTGTGTTGTTCGTAGACTCCTGCCATTGATAAGTGTAGGAACCTGTACCTCCTGTAGGACTTGCTACATTGGATATCGCAGAAGGATCACCATTGTGGCAGATGGTTTGTGCATTACCAATGGTTCCCGCCGACAGGTCATCATATACTATTACCTGAACAGAGCTGGTAAACCGATCATTACAGGTGCCACTTGTCACTTTCCTCCTGAAATAAGTTGTTGTTGTAAGTCCTGGGGACGTGTTATAATTCAATGCAGTCGCACCGGCGATATCCGACCAATTGGTATCATCTGTCGAGATCTGCCATTGATAGGAGAAATTCCCCATACCGCCCGAAGCAGCGGTTACATTGAAAATGGATCCAGGAGTGCTACCGTAGCAGATGGTACCACCTCCTCCTATTTCCCCGGGATTCACCCTGGGGCCTACTGTTATTAATATTGAATTGGAGTCATCCGAACCGCATCCACCAGTTGAAGTTGCAATCCTTTTGTAGTAGGTATCTATGTACAGTTCAGGTGGGTTGTAAGTGCTACTCGTAGCTCCGGATATGTTTGACCAGGTGGAATTATCCGGTGAAGATTGCCACTGGTACGAATAGGATCCTGTTCCGCCCGTAGGGCTAGACACATTGGTCAGTGTGGAAGGATCGTTACCCCAACATAGATCCTGGGCATTACCAATAGATCCACCATTCACCTGTGCTCTTACGGTCACTTTAACAGAGCTAGTTGTTGCACTTCCGCAGCCCCCGGATGATGTCGCCCTACGTCGATACCATCGATTAGACGTCAGACTTGGTGGATCGTATGTACTGCTTGTGGCCCCACTAATATCTGACCATGTGGAGTTATTTGATGAAATTTGCCATTGGTAAGTAAATGATCCGGTTCCACCCGACGGACTTGTCGCATTTGTCAATACCGAAGGATTTCCATTGTAGCAAACCGTCTGAGTTCCTCCAATGCTACCGGCACTAACCGGGCTACGTACAGTTATCTTGATTGTATTGGTGTATCTCGTTCCACAACTACCGGAAATCACCCTCCTCCTGTACCATCTGGATGATGTAAGATTCGGTGGATTATAGGTTGAACTCGTAGCTCCGCTAATATTAGACCAACCTGATGAACCATTGGATGATATCTGCCATTGGTAGGCATAAGATCCCGTGCCTCCGGAAGGACTGGCCGTATTTGTAATTGTACCTGGATTGCCATTGTAACATACTGTCTGAGCGTTCCCGATGCTACCTGCACTTAGGTTTCCGTAAATTGTTACTTTCACGGTATTGGAATATGCAGACCCGCATCCTCCCGAAGAAGTCGCCCTTCTACGGTACCATTTTGATGAAGTCAAATTGGGTGGGTTGTAAGTACTGCTTGTTGCCCCACTGATATTGGACCAACCAGAACTTCCATTAGAAGATATCTGCCATTGATAGGTAAAAGAGCCTGTACCACCAGAAGGATTTCCGGTGTTTGTGAGTGTACCTGGATTGCCATTGTAGCAAAGGGTTTGTGCATTACCAATACTTCCGCCAGAAACAGCTGATCGTACTGTAACTTTCACGGAAGACGTGTATTTGGTACCACAACTTCCTGACGTAACTCTCCGACGATACCATTTGGAAGAGGTGAGATTAGGAGGATTGTATGTGCTACCTGTGGCACCACTTATATTTGACCAAGTAGAATTGTTAGAAGATATCTGCCATTGGTAAGTATAAGAACCTGTTCCACCAGAAGGGCTACCTGTATTGGTTAAGGTAGATGGATTTCCATTGTAACAAACGGTTTGTGCATTTCCAATACTTCCGGCTGACAAGTTCCCATAGATCGTGATCTTAACGGAGCTGGTGTACTTATAACCGCATCCGGCCGATGTCACCCTTCTCCTGTAATATTTTGTTGATGTGAGATTGGGTGGGTTATAAGTGGTTCCAGTCGCTCCACTGATGTTACTCCAGGAAGAATTATTTGAGGAGATCTGCCATTGGTAAGAATAGCTACCATTTCCACCTGAGGCGCTTTGAGAATTGGAGATCGTAGATGGATTACCGTTGTAACATAAGGTTTGAGCTCCACTTATACTACCAGCTACAACGTTATACATGGTGACTCTAACAGTATTTGTATATTTAGTAGAATAATTATCCTGGACCCGTCTTCTGTAATCCCAAGTGACAGTTCCAGACGGTGGATTGTAAGTAGATCCTGTAGCTCCTGAAATATTTTGCCAGCTGGTCTTTGAATTACTTCTTTGCCATTGATAGTTAAGAGTACCTGATCCTCCCGAAGCGGAATAAACATTCGTCAGTGTCGCGGGATCACTACCTCCACAAAGGTTCTGTGCATTACCAATCTGTCCGGGGTTGAGAGTGGGGAGTGTCACTGTCACATTTTTTGTTGCAATGACTGAACCATTGGATCGGTAAGTTAAGGTCCTTGATCCTGTGGCTGACCATGAAACCATGGCATAATTGGTACCACCGCTTGCCCAGGAGCTGTGTACCGTTCCATAGCTACCCGGATCCCAGTTAGGCCGGAATCCATATCCACTGATGGAATATTCGTATTGGACACCCATTTGCGGATTGGTCACACCTGAAATAGTCTGTGCCTCTGCTGAGAAGTAAACAAAAAAGGTAAGTAGTGATATTAATAATACTCTAAACATGATCTACCTCGTTAATTGATTCTATTGATTTCAGTGGTTAGTTCTTCTTATTGGTTGGTCGTTTCCGGAAGCTTTGAAGTATCGAAATTCTTATTACCGAGAAACTGATTTGGTCGCTCTGAAATAACCTCTGCCAGCAAATCAACTTTCTTCTCCAGATTGCTGATTTGAATCTCTTTTTCCTGTAAGGCCTTTACTAGTAAAGCAATGAGACTTGTATATTCTACAGATTTGAATCCTTCTGCATCAGTCTCAACTAATTCCGGTAGAATCAATTCCAGTTCCTGCGCTATAACCCCGTAATGCATACGGTTGTCAAAATTCTTATCCCTGAATTCCTCTGAGTTCCAGTAGTAACCGACTGGATTAATTCTATTTATAATCTCAGAGGCTCCTGAAATTGGGGTAATATCTTTTTTCCATCTACGATCAGAGCCATTAAGCCCTCCGCTGGTGTAGCGGATCGAGCCATTGATATCGAGTTTGTAGGATGGACTGTAGGTACCAATTCCTACATTAGCGCCATACAACACGATATCTCCCCCTTGTTCTTTCGTAATGACGAAATCATTACCGCTATGCATTCCCATCCAGGTGTATCGGGTTCCATTTCGCAGAAACTGCATGTATTGCCATGAATTGTCGGTGTTGTTGAAAGAGATGGGTGAGTCACCATTGGTATTTACGTAAATAGATCCATCGACTTGGGTTGCACCAGCCACATGTAATGTGCTAGCAGGCGAAGATGTGCCGATACCTACCTGTTGAGTACTCGCTTTGATCCTCATGGCCTCCGTTACCGTGGCACCATCTTCGTAGGTATAAAATGCTATGTCGTCCGGTGCGGTTCCTCTACCAATCAACATTAGGGTTTTATCCGTGTGTGAACCAATAATGGGCACCGAATGAATGCTTGAAGTGGTTAAAGTTGCACCAAACTTCAAATAATCCCGGATGAAAGTCGAACCTTCAACCTGAAGGTCATAAACAGGATTTGGCGTTCCGATACCCACCATTCCATTGGCAATGACATCGTCCTCAAAAGTGGTAGTTTGGCCATTTATTACTTCAATCTCCGAGGTCTTGATCTGTCCATAAGACAACGTGTATAGTAAGATCCCTGGAAATAATAAAGCTATCTTCTTCATAATGTTTCTGGTTTTTTTCTATCCCGGATATTTGTGGATACATTTATTTCTTAGTAAGAAAATCTCGAATAGGTAAACATCCACTGATGCCGGGAACGCCGCCGGAGGTGGTGGCGGCGGCTGCCCATGCATTAAGAACCCGGCATGATTAGCTAATGGCATCAGTAGATTATTATCGTATTCGATAAAGGGTAAGATTTTACCGAAATGGTAAACATCCAGCCTTCGATTGGTGATGGCAGGTGGTAATGGACAAAATGGGATTATATTATTTTTGATTTATTTTTTATTTAACCGAACCATAGTTATTCAACTCACCTATATTCATCCACCACCTGACCACCGCTTACTTTCATCCTTTTCAAGGATTCAATATTCTAGTGGAAACACTGAACCAATACTCATGAGATTGTTATTGATCATCCTATGCCTGGCATCGGTAGCTTTTTGCAAGGTTCAGGCTCAAATTGTTTCAGATACATTGGTTGCAGACAAACTTTTGCAAGAGGGAGATTCTCTTCTGGAAGCTGGCTCCTATCAAAGTGCAAAGTCCAACTTTGAAAAAGCCCTGGTGATCTTCGAGAATTCTGGGATCACTGAAAAACATGTAAGATGTTTAAATCTTCTTTCAGGAAGTATCTGGAGACTTGGGGATCTGGACCGTGGGTTATCTATTGCCAAAGAAGCTTTGGAAATCTCAACTAAATACCTGGATTCCATCCATGTAGAGACCGCAAATGCCCATTATAATATAGGTATTATCCATATGCGTCGAGGTAACTATGATAAGGCATTGGACCAGCAGTTTGCCGGACTCGAGATCAGAAACCAATTATTCGATAGTACCCATCAGGATGTGGCGTCTTCCTATAATTTGATTGCCATCGTTTATAGCCTGAGAGGATACTATGATGAAGCTGTTGGTTATTACGCAAAGGCCTTAATTGGATTTAAGAATTCCTTAGGAGCTGATCATTCGTACGTCGGAAATGTGCTTAATAATATAGGTTCGATACATTTTCTAAAGAAAGACTATGAACAAGCACTTGAGTATTTTTTCCAGGTCCTGGCAATTATGAAAAAGAATTTGGATGATAACCACCCAAATGTGGCCACTTGTTATAACAATATTGGCAACGTGTTTAATTATACAGGTAGATATGAAGAGGCAATTATTAATATCGAGAAAAGCCTTGAAATTCGGGAAAAGATATTTGGCCCAATCCACACTAAAGTAGCACAGTCACTCCTCAATTTGGGAACTGTTTATCAAAGTTTGGGAGATTGGGATACATCAACTGAAATTTTTCAAAAGGCGCTTAGCGCAATTACAGAGTTGTTTGGTGAAAACCATCAAATGTCACACAACATTATCATCAAACTCGGGGAGATATGCAAAGAAAAGGGTGAGCTTGATTCTGCTACATACTATATCCATCATGTGAACAAACTATTAATTGACCAATTAGGAAGACATCATGAAAAAGTTGCACGGTCCTTCAGACATATGGGTGATCTATCAATGATGCTTGGAGATCCTGATGAGGCCCTGCGGTACTATTACAAGGCCATTGAAGCCAATATTCCTGAATTTAGGGATACTTCCGTCTACTCCCTCCCCAACTTAAGTAAAAGTATTCTGGATCCAAATGAGCTTTTAAGAACTCTTCACCAGAGGGCATTGGTATTCAACAGCCTTTACACCGAAAAATCGGATTCCAAGGACCTGGAATATAGTTTATTGAATTTCCAACTCTGTGACAGTTTGATACATTCCATCAGGAATGATCATGTAAGATTTAAAGACAAGTTTGAATTCGAAGAGCGTGCGAACAATGTATACTCAGATGCGGTCAGAGTTTGTTACGATATTTTTAAGGAATCTAATAGAAAACTGTATAGTGATATCTTCTTCAATTTCGTAGAAAGTGCCAAGTCCGCCACACTTTCTCACAACGTTGCAGATCAATATGCTAAAGATTACTCCGGTATTGATCCCAAAATCCTTGAACATGAAAGAAAGTTAAAAATTGATAGGTCGTATTACCTTTCGAAGATCTACGATCTGGAAAAGTCATCAGAAGTAGACACTTCAATGATGGAATATCTGAGAGGCAAACTGTTTCAGACAAACTCCGGAATGGATTCGTTGTTATCGTATCTTGAAAATACCAATCCTGAGTACTACAAGCTTAAGTACAATCGCATCTCATCAGACCTGGATAAGTTGCAACGTAGTTTGCCCAATGATCAGCTCATAATAAACTTTTTCGAGGGAGATCGGGAGGTATATATTATGGCAATCAATTACGATTCATTGTCAATTTATTCAGTTGAATTGGATTCAGAAATTGAAATCCTTATCAGTGCTTTGGCTTCCGATCCTTATGAAGATACAGTCAGGCATGTCTTCCGAAAGACTTCAGCGGAATTGTTCAACAAATTAGTCAAACCTGGTTTGAAATCATTTAACCGTGATTTCAAAGAAATTATAATCGTACCAGATGGGCACCTTAATTACATTCCTTTTGAGATTTTGATCCAAAATGAAGGTCATGATGATTTGAGTTATGTCGAGATGCCATATATTATCAAGGACTACGTTATCAGCTACAGATATTCTACCTCATTCATAACGTCAGAACCTCCTAAATCCCCACAAAATTCTGAAGGTACGATATTAGCATTTGCACCATCTTATTCATCTCAACAAGATTTTAACCAACTGGCCTCTCAATTCCGAGATAAATTGCAACCACTCAAATGGAACAAACCAGAACTTGATGTTATCAGCGAATTCTTCGATGGGGAATTTGTTTCCGGAGAAGATGCAACTGAACTAGTTTTTAAATCTAATTCCCAGGATTATAAAATCCTTCATCTTGCAATGCACGCAGTAGTTGACAATGAAAAACCCATGCAATCCAAGCTTATTTTTTTCCAAAATAAGGATAGCCTCGAAGATGGAATGCTGCATCCTTTCGAACTCCTAAACATGACCCTTCCAGCTGAAATGGCTGTCCTCAGTGCCTGTAACACAGGTATCGGCAAACTCCAAAAAGGTGAGGGAGTCATGAGCCTGGGTAGAGCTTTTTCATACGCTGGTTGTCCATCTGTTGTGATGAGCCATTGGTCCGTGGATGACCAATCAACCTCCGAGATCATGGGGGCTTTTTATAAATACCTGGCGGAGGGAGAGCCCAAAGATGTAGCTCTGAGACTGGCAAAACTGGATTTTCTAGAAACTGCACAAGGAATTAGAACTCATCCCTACTATTGGGCCAGTTTCATCGTACTGGGTGATACTTCTCCCATTTCCAAAGACTACAATTGGTGGCTTTACATTGGTGCAGGTATTGGGATCATTTTGGTGATAGTGTTGTATATGAGGAATCGCGAGAGATTACAGATCTGATTTGTGAAATACAGACCTTGGACCTCCGACAGTGCCCCAAGAGAGCTACACTACATTGCCACTACTTTTTACAAAATGTTAGACGATCACTTGTTTACCATCGTAAGATTTTCTTACTTAGATAACGAGCAGGATAACATTGAGACTGGTTGTTAATCAACCCTCAAAGATCTTACTCGCTCTTGGTTTAAAGAAGGCCACTCATAGAGTGGCCTTCGGTTTTTTGGCTTTGTTCATGAAAGTTGTCTTTCGGCTTCAGAAAGGAATTGACAACTCTGCGTTGCAAATGCAGGAGTTTAAATTCGACCTCGTTACAAACGAGGTCGAGTCCGTGTTCTCTCCAAAGTCGAGAAGACAGCCTTTTTTATGGTCGGTGTGTCAGATTCTTTGGATTTTCGATGGAGGGTCACACTTCGAGAACCTCAGTGTGACAGGCAATAATTGGCAGCTTTTTTTACATTTCATTCATATCTCAATGAATCAGAAGGATTGATCCTCGCACTCTTGTAGGATTGAATTACTACAACGACCACAACCAACAGCAGCGTACAAAAACCAGCAATGAGAACCAACCAAAAATCGGGATCAATTCGATAAGCAAAGCTCTGCAGCCAGGAGTCAGCAAAATACATGGAAACGGGGATGGCAACCCCTGTGGAAATCGCGATGATCAACGTATATTCTTTGTTGATCATCACAAGAATATCTCTTACAGATGCACCGAAAACTTTACGGATACCTATCTCCTTTTGCCTTTTCAATGTAATAAAACCAACCACCCCCACAAGTCCCAGGACGGCGAGAATAACAGCCACGGCACTAAGTCCTGAGGCAAGAATTCCTGCATTCTTTTCCTTGGAATACAGCTGGTTTAAATGGTCTTCAAGAAAGATCGGATCGAATGGTCTCCTTTTCTCAACCTCATTGTAAGCTGCTTCAATGCTTCCAAGCGTTCCCATCCAATCATCCGTGCGAACTTTCATGGCCATATTGTAAACCCAACTTGGTTCACGTATGACTTCTAACAACAATGTCTGAGACTGATACTTTAAGCTGAAGTAGTTAAAATCATCTATGATTCCAGCAATTTTGTAATGAACTCCGTAGCCATACTCATCATTTTCCCATTCCGGTTCTGTGACTAGTGTTTCACCTATTAATTCAGTTGTCGTGATATTCTTAATGGCGGCTAATTTTTTAGCAGCTGTCTCATTGATCACAAAAACCTGTTCTTTACCCTTTTCTAACTCAAGGCATGGTTCGCATTGTATTTGAAGAGTCTTAAGCATGTCAAATGAGGTGTAGAGATGAGTACCGTCAGACAAAGTGACGTCTGTATCCTTCATTTTGTACGTCAATTGATTGTACATCTCCTGACCAGGGATCTCACCAGTACCCATTTCCATAATTTCCGGAATTCCGGAAAGCTGGTCTCTCAATTGTTTGTATTTTTCAACCCCATTCAAGCCAAAATATAACACGCCCTCTTTTACAAATCCGAGCTCCTTGGACTGGACAAAATCCATTTGTTTTTGTATCACAATTGTAACACTGATCAGTCCTACTAGCATGAAGAACTGCAACATCAAGAGTCCATTTCTAAAATTGAGGTAACGGTAGTTTGAAGGCTTACTGAGTTTTGATTCGAACAAACTGATCATTGATTTTCTACTAAATACCAGGGCCGGATAAAAGCTGCTGATGATACCAGTTAACAACAGAATACCACCAAAAAAAACTAGGGTAAACGGTTGAAACAATACTCCCTGATCAATATTGAGTTCCATCAAAACACTGAACTGGGGTAATAGAATGTATACCATCAACCAGGATAGTGGAAGACAAAGAAGTGTGAGTAGTACCGCCTCCACTAATATTTGGAGGGAAATGTCCAGGGACTGTGCTCCGAGTACTTTTCTAACTCCTAGCTCCTTCTGTCTTCCTGCGTACATGGCAATGGAAAGATTAGTGTAGTTTGTCCATATGATCAACAGTATTACTATGCCGATAACGCCAAAGGTTCTTAAATAAGCAGGATTAGCTACAGCTTTGAGCTCATATAGCATTCCATCTGTAATATGGATGTCGTGAAGCTTTACATATTGAATGCCATTTTGCAGAACATCTTCAGTGTAGCCTGGATAAACCTGATCTACCTCCCTATTTAGTCTCCCCACTACCTTTTCAATATCAGACCCCTTTGCAAGCCTTATGTAAGTATAAGCACCCCAGCTTGGAATCCTTTCTTGATGAACGATCAGGTCAAATGTGTAATGGACGTTCCCCTGAACATTTTCAATCACACCTCCTACAAGGAAGGATTCGTCACTGATCTTTATTTCCGTACCAATGATGTCCTGTTCTCTCCAATCCTTGCCATATACACGAATTGCCATTTCCTCTGTAAGGACAACATTATCGAATCGATAGAAGGCATATTCGGGTGATCCCAGCAAGAACTTTTGAGGAAAAATCTCCTGGAATGATGGACCTGTGTTAGTATATAATATGTCGTCAACTATCAATCTCCTTTCTCCTACATTTAGGTAGTATTTGTCCCCCCCTCCTATTGCAGAACTCGATGGTACAAAATGAGCAGCATCATCCACCTCTTCGTATGATCGTAGCTTGTTCACAAGTTTTATTTGAGTTTCATAAGAAGACTGATAGTAGTCATCAAAGAACATTGGGCAATACATTTGATCCCGATGATGATTTACCAGTCGAAAGATCTGATCGGACGACGGATGAACCCGGTCATAGGTCGTTTCATGAAAAAGATAGATGGAAACGAACAATACTGTAGTAATACCTACGGATAATCCAACAAGGTTTAGAGCTGTGAATCCTTTCTTTTTCGGGATGTTCCTGAATGCAATTTTTAAGTAGTTGTCGAACATTGGTAAAAATTGTTTTGACCTTGAGTGTTTTTCAAATGAATAGGGTTTGAAGAATTTCAACACATCTACAATAAACATCCACCTTGCCCGGGATATCCCGAAATGTTGTGCCCGGTAACGAAATGCCTCATGGAGATCTCCCTGGATCTCCTCAAGCAATTCATCCGAACAATACCATTTGAGGAATCTATCAGCCCAGCGGGGTGGATTTATTGGTTTGCTCATACCAGATCCGGGATTTGATCCCACATGGATTGACGTGAGGTTTTAATTTCCCTGATCACTTCTTTTCCCTGGTCAGTGGCAATAAAAATTCGCTTTCTCCTTCCCCCCCGGTCCTCTGTAGCACCTCCCATGTGGGATTGAATGAGCCCTTTCTTTTCCAACCGGGAAAGTACAGTATGAATGGCGCTGATCGAGATAGTTTTTCCAGTTTGCTTCTGATATGCTTCACTCACCGAAAATCCATAAGCATCCTTATCCATGATCATGATTAGCAACAGTACAGTTTCTTCGAGATATCCAAGGTTCATCATTTGTTCAATACTTGTAGAATTACGACCTTCTAAAAAAGTGTTGATTTCTTCAACACTTGTAAAACATTGACAATGATAGACAAATTTTTGTATTTATTCAACACTTGTAGAAGTTGAATTGATTTTTGGATTCTTAAAAGCATTGCAAATGCGAAGTTTTAAATCATCCTCGTTGCAAACGAGGATGAGTATTGGATTTTAAATCATCCTCGTTGCAAACGAGGATGAGTATTGGGGAAGTTTTATATCATCCTCGTTGCAAACGAGGATGAAAATTGGGGCTTTCTTAAGGTCGTCGTGATTAACTTCTTTTGATATTAGCCCTTTCGAATCGCTTCTTTCACCAAATTCTTACCTGTCATCACCGAGGCTGTAAGATACCCTGCGTACAAGGCACCTGCTACCCCTGCTGTGACAATGTCCTGTCCTGTAAGAAAAAGATTCTTGATCGGTGTACGGGGTTGTAGGAATCGCTGTAAATATCGATTGGGATCATGGTCGATCCCGTATAATTCACCTTGTTGATAGTTCATGAAGTGCCGTGTCGTAACCGGTGTAGATAACTCGTAATAATCAACTTTACCTTTCAGCTGAGGTTCCCTACTGTAAAGTTCCTCCAATAGTCGTTGGGCGAATTCTTCCTTTAGTTGCTCGTAATCATCACCCCTCTTTTTCCAGGGGTCTTCTTCCCATTTCCTGAATGCCTCATATGGCATCATTGTGATAATGTCGATGGTACTCTTCCCTGGATATCTCTCCGTCCAGGTTGGGTCTTTTGCAGCTGGAAAAGAAATATATACAACTGGAAATGGTGCATTTAGATCCTTCTGATAACGCTCCACACATCCATCATGATCCAGGTCATTCGGATAGATCCAGTAGTTGGCCTTCGGCAATTTGAGTTCTTCAGGAGATCCGTTCAATCCTATGTAAAGGCAGATATGACCTACAGAAGGGGTCACTCTCTTCAATTGATCCTGTAATCCGATCTGCTCCGCTGCCTTAGGGGGAATAAGTTTGCCATATGTATTGAACACTCCTGTCCCACTGATTATCTGGTTGGCGGTAAATGTATTTCCATCTAACATTTTTACACCCCCGGCTTGATTACGTTCGATAATGATATGGTCCACTTCGGCATTAGTCAAAATAGTACCTCCATTTTCTTCGATTACTGGGGCGATCGTCTCCATGATTTGAGTTGACCCTCCTATTGGGAAATTCCCTCCCAGAAAATAATGTTTGGAAATGGAAGCATGCATTACAAAACTGCTTCTTGAAGGAGGGAGACCATAATCTCCGTATTGCCCTGTTAACACCTTTATAAGCTCTTCATTTCCCGTTAGCTCTCGAAGAACAGAAAGAGTGGTCCGTCGGGCATATTGCAGGTACTTCTTTCTATAGCTTCCACCTATTACGCGTTGTAGGAATCCAGGTAACGCTTTTTCCAGGTAATACTTGCGACTGGCTTTACTCACCTCAAAAACAAGGTTTACATATCTATCAATCGCTTTTTCCTCAGAAGGGAAGTAAGATTTTAACTGATCCTTGTAATTTTGAACTCCTTTCCGGAAGTCATAGATTTTGTCGCCAATCACAATCCGATCGTAGACCTCCCCCATACCGGCCCATTTTAGATTACCATCTGTGACGTAATCGAAAAGTTTACGAACTACACTAATTTCCCGATTTACCTCCCCTATGTAATGAATGCCAACGTCCCATTCATACCCTCTCCTTTTAAAAACATGTGTGTATCCTCCAGCGGTATAATGCCTTTCCAGCACTAATACCTTTTTGCCTTCCTTAGATAAGACAGCCGCAGCCGCCTGGCAACCCATACCACTACCTATGCATATTACATCATAATGAGGATCAACACTAAATTTCTGTTTATATGACTGTATCATCTGACATTGATGTTACAAAATCGGGTTTAACAACAAATTCCTTCTAGTTTTATTACAATAAGGCCTCTACAGCCAAGATAACCGAAATGACTTTCCTGAAACCCGAATATGTCGTAAAAAGTGTATTTTTAGAGTATACCTAATCTAACAACCAAAAAATGGCAGACTATAAGACACCTCTCGAAGCTTTCAATCATTGGTTGGAAGATGATCCAAACTTTGTTTTCCTCAGACAACCCATCAATCGAAAGTTCATCGAGTATTCACGGAAGGATGCTCATCATGAAGCTACTTGCATTGCCTCAGCACTTACCAGTATGGGATTGAAGAAAGGGGACCATGTAGCGCTCCTTTCGAAAAACTGCGCACATTGGTTTATGGCAGATCTTGCCATGATGTTAGGTGGATTTGTGTCCATTCCACTTTATCCGACTTTAGATAAGGATTCCATACGGGAGATACTTGTTCACAGTGAAGCAAAGGCAATAATCATTGGTAAGCTTGATGATTATATTTCACAAAAGCCAGGAATACCCGCTATCCCAAAAATTGGTGTGGAACTTTACGGGGTGAATGAGGAACATTCATGGGAGAAAATCATTAAGGAGGAAAGTCCTCAATTCACACCAGCAACAATGGACCCTGAGGATCTGTTGACCATCATGTACACTTCCGGAACTACTGGTAATCCAAAAGGGGTGATGCACAAAGTGAGATCATTCAACCTGGTATCCACAACGGCTGGACCAATACTTAATATTCCCTTACGAGCCAGATTTTTTTCTTACTTGCCCCTTTCCCATATCGCTGAAAGGATCGGGATTGAAATGAGTGTTTTTTATTGGGGAGGGACTGCAAGTTTCCCTGAGTCACTTGAAACATTCGCCGAAGATCTGGCTTCAGTCCAACCTCATTTATTTCTGGCTGTCCCCCGCATATGGCAGAAGTTTCAGGAAAAAATTCTGGAGAAACTACCTCAAAAAAAGCTGGATCGACTTACTTCTCTCCCAATACTTGGTAACCTGATCAAGAAGAAGATCCGGAAAAAATTGGGACTGTCTCAGGCAGTTATGTGTTTTTCAGGAGCTGCTCCATTAGCCGTCAGTTTGCAGGAGTGGTATAAGAAATTGGGAATAGACATCTTACAGGGGTATGGTATGACTGAGGATTGCATTCTTTCGCATTTTAATTTGAATGGTTCTAACAAATTTGGAACAGTCGGCAGACCGTTGGAAGGTGTCAAATCAAGGCTTTCTCCTGAAGGTGAGATCCAGATCAAAAACGGATGCCTGATGATTGGCTATTATAAAGAGACCGAAAAAACAGCTGAAATGTTCACTGATGACGGCTATTTGAGAACAGGTGATGTCGGGGAATTTGATCATGATGGATTCTTGTCTATCACAGGAAGGATCAAGGACCAGTTTAAGACAGACAAAGGAAAATATGTAACTCCCTCTCAGATTGAACTGCAATTATCAAAAAACACAGACCTGGAGCAGGTTTGCGTAGTAGGTATGGGTATTGCTCAACCCATTGCTTTGATCATTCCATCGGAGACCGCAAAAAAGAAAGATAAATCAGAATTGGAACGTTCGATCCTTCAAACCATTGATGAGTTGAATCCCACTCTTCTGAGTCATGAGAAATTGGCCAAAGCAGTGATCATGAAGGAAGAATGGACGGTTGACAATGGTCTAATGACCCCATCTATGAAGGTGCGGCGTAATCGAGTAGAGGATATACATATGGAGATGTACCCCGTCTGGTTTAATCGTGAAGAACGATTAGTGTATGAAGATGAATTGGAGGGTTAGGTTTATTAGAGAATGCGAAGATGTTTCATAAGTTGAGGATTGCGAAAACCACAATCATCTGATGGTGCTTCGACTTTACATTGGGCTGATCCTTATTGTCCTTATTTTTCAATGCTGTACTGAACAAACTCCTTCTGATCAAACTATTGAGATCAAGGAAGTTTGGATCCCAATGTCCGATGGTACCCAATTGGCAGCAGACCTTTACCTGCCACAGCCTGGAAATGGAAGCAACCGATATCCGGTATTACTTGAATATCTGCCTTATCGAAAAGATGAACATCGGAAATTACGTTATCCGGTGTTTTCGTATTTCGTTCAGAGAGGTTACATCATTGCCAGGGTAGATATACGCGGAACTGGAAGAAGTGAAGGGAAGTTGATAGCCTATGAGTACACAGAACAGGAAAAAAAGGATGGATTGGAGGTAATCGATTGGTTGTCCAGGCAATCTTTTTCAACAGGTTCCATCGGGATGTTTGGTATCTCATGGGGTGGATTCAACGCTATCCAGATTGCCATGCGACAACCACCTGCTCTAAAGGCCATACTGGCGATGATGGCTACAGATGATATTTATGAGGACGATGTGCATTTTATTGATGGTATGATGCACATAGATTCATATGAAATAGGTCGGGATATTAAAAATATTATTCCCGGCGCACCTGATTACTCCATAGAAGGGAACTACTTCGAGGAGAAGTTTGACACTGAGCCGTGGCTCCTGATCTACAAACGAAACCAAAGGGACAGCGATTTTTGGGATCAGGGATCACTCAACCATGATTACGCATCGTTGCAGACACCCATTTTCATGATCTCAGGATGGTATGATGGATACAGAGACAGCACTCCTCGCATATTGAAAAAGGTAACTGCACCAAAGAAAGCTATAGTAGGTCCCTGGAATCATACCTTTCCCCACATGGCTGAACCTCCACCTGCCACAGAATGGCGATTCGAGGCGGTTCGTTGGTTTGATCACTGGTTAAAGGGAGCAGATAATGGTATAATGGACGAACCCACATTGGCTGTTTATATCCGGGAAAATCATGGACCTGGTCAACCGGATAGTATTCCAGGGTATTGGGAATGGATCGAGGATTGGCCTTCAAATGACATAGTAGACAGCCTTTTATTCCTCAGTCCGGGTCAATTAACTGGAACTTCATCAAAAAAAGTGAATAACCAATCACTGGCATACCATCCCTCAGCAGGTATTCAAGCAAGTGGATCAGTCATGTGGTGGGGAGACTGGTCTCCTGATATTTCAAAATCAGACTCTTCGAGCCTTGTTTTTGAGACTGAACCACTGGAAAAAGATATTGTCATATTAGGATTACCAAAACTTAAATTCAACGCTTCCTTAACCGGGAAACAGGCTCATTTCATCGCAAGGTTATCGGATGTCAGCCCCAATCAGAACGTCACGTTAATTACCGGGGCCGGATTGAATGGGACTCACCGCAATTCATCTAAAGAACCCGAACCACTTGAACCAGGTACGACATATCCATTGGAGATAGAAATGCACTTTACTTCCTGGACCTTTAAGAAAGGGCATAAGATCCGGTTATCGATTAGCAATGGGCAATGGCCTATGGTCTGGCCCAATCCTTCGACCATGGAAATGACCATGGAACTTGGAGGTGAAGATCCATCATTTCTATCATTACCCCTATTTAAGGGTACGGAGGGAAATGACAGACCTGCGTTCAAATTACCAGCAAATGATCCCGAACTTAAAGGTTACCAAACGACAAAG
Source organism: Cyclobacteriaceae bacterium (assembly GCA_965242805.1). GTDB lineage: Bacteria > Bacteroidota > Bacteroidia > Cytophagales > Cyclobacteriaceae > JANQEU01. Next base: position 898,777 of record CBDETD010000002.1, read on the forward strand.
TATGGTACTATATCCGGTTTCGCGGAAATATCTGAGACTAAATACCTGCCTGAAACTGGAATAACCCAGGTAATTGCTTCCAATTCATGGGAGACCGTTTATCCCTGGTCGAAATGGACCAATACCGAGGAAATCATTCACCAGGTTGTAGATGAGGATCCTGCCAAGACTTCAGTCGAGAGCACTTACTCCATTACCATAGAAACGACCGATCGCGTCCTGACCTGGACGGGTATTTTGGACTTCAGTAGTGATAAGGACAACTTTTATTACAGCTATATTCGAAATTTAACCGAAGGGGATTCTTTGTTGCGGACCAGGGCCTGGAAGGAAACTATTCCCCGGGATTTTCAATAAATCGTTGGTATTCATTCAAGGGAATAAAGGTCCTGTTACTAGTTGTACCGCTTAGTTACCAGTTATTCTTGAATCAATATTTCGTTAATCAGGCTGCTTATTTCATCACCTCGAGTTAGAAGCATTAAATGGGATCCATTATCTATCAAATAGTCATAATCCACATTCCTACTTGGTATGGTTTTGTCATTATCTCCGTGAATATGAATAATGTCACCGTTACATCTTTGGTTCTCCCAGCTGATTATCATCCCGATAGTCCGTTTAAGAAATTCAGGATCCTTATCTGCGAGCATGTTCTTAAATGTCTCTTTTTCATTTTTTCTGTCAGGCTCTACAATTGGTTGTAATACCTGTGCTCCTTTTTTAGCGGTTTTGGCTGATACTAATTCATAAACAGGTATTTTCTTCTGGAAGGTGTATCTAGTAGGAAGTTCATTACTACACTTTGCACTGGATATGATGATAGTTTTATCCGGATTTAGAAAATAGCTCATTTCCGTGGCAATCATTCCTCCCAGGGAGTACCCAACAATCACGAATTTTTTCGCGGTATCAATTTGAGTCGATAGTTCCATCGCAAAATCTCTCATGGTCCATCCCGTATCAGGAGTAAAGTAGTGAATGTGAGCAGTGTCAAATCTTGTATCTATTTTTAGATTATTGAATACCCTGTGATCAGAGCCCTGACCAGGAATTAAGTAAACTCTTGGGTTTTCCTGTGCTAAGATGCACTGTCCACATAAAACAAGTAGAAAACCAAATATTCTCATATTTATGGATAACACAGGAATCAATGGATTTATTGCAATACAAGAGGAAATCTCAACAACTTGAATACGATAATTCTACTCTACGCAATTTATTCTTAATGTTAGCCAAAGCCTTATTCCTCTTTAATCTCCGAGAATATTTTTTCTTTGATATGGTTCCATTCGCTTTTCAAAACACTGTAACAAACCGTGTCTCTCCTATATCCATCAGGCATTAGGGTGTGACTTCTCAAAAGTCCTTCATACTTACCACCGATTCCTTCAATTGCCTTTTGAGATTGAAGGTTTCTATTGTCTGTTTTAAACTCCAATCTCTCAAACTCCAATTCTTCAAAGACATACTGCATCATTAGAAATTTGCAGTTATGGTTTAGCCCTGTTTTTTGAAAAGTCTTTCCAATCCATGTCGAACCTATCTCAATCCGTTGATTTTCCTCTGAAATATTCAAGTAACTCGTAGAGCCCGCATAAGCATCCTTCGACTTATCATAAATGGCAAAAGGATATTTTATTGAATTTCTTCTTAAATCGATATTCTTTTCTACGTATTGTAAAAGGAATTCATACGTTCCAAAATTGGAAGGAGAAAATCTTAACAGATCCGGATCCGCTGTAGAAATGTGAGACAAATGTTCGGTGTGCTCCCGTTCAAGTGGTTCTATTCTAACCCTTTTGTTCTCAAGAATTATATTCTCTTCAAAGTTGAATTTCACAGCCATTCACAGACAATCATAAAGTAATAGCCACATTTCCTTTTTTATGTCCACCGTCAACATATCTATGTGCTTCAACAATCTCGTCAAATGAATATATTCTGTCTATTACCGACCTTAACTTTCCTTCCTCACAGATACTTTTAAGGAATATCAAGTCTTCAATCTTCAACTTGAAGTTATCTGATAAAGAAAGAGCATTTGTGAAGGTTCCCGTATTCGTAAGAGATTTTTTGCGTTTTGATAGTGCAATCTTGCCCACAGTATCGAAAATCACATCGTAAGATTCTCCGCTATCTGTAAAATCTTCCTGAGTATAGTCTATTACTTTATCTGCCCCCAGGGATCTTACCATTTCAAGATTTGCCGTACTGCACACACCAGTCACCTCCGCTCCAAAGTATTTGGCAAGCTGAATAGCAAATGTTCCTACACTGCCGGAAGCCCCGTAGATCAGTACTTTCTGACCCTCCTGAATACTTCCCTTTCTTAAATGATACAAAGCAGTTAATGCTCCGCTTGAAAGAGAAGCAGCTTCCTCATAGGTCATATTACCAGGTTTTAGGGTTAGAATACCATCTTCAGGCATACATCGATATTCGGCATAGGTTCCCATATCAAAATCGCTAGTTCCAAAAACTGGATCTCCTTTCTTGAACTTAACAACATCTTTACCAACTTCTTCTACAATACCTGCCAGTTACATCCCAAGAATTTTTTTCCTTGGTCCATTGAATCCCATCCATATTCGCATCATTGGTTTGAAAAAGAAATCAATGACCGGACCAAAGCCTGGTCTTAAGCCTCGGATCTTTGTGTCCCCAATGTGCACGGTAGTTGCATGGATCTTTATGAGCACCTCATTATCCCTGGGAATAGGCTTTGCTATTTCTACGAATTGAAGGACTTCAGGTGGTCCATATCTGGTGCAAACAACGGCTTTCATATTCGTTCCCATTATATATTTATTTATGCATGGACATAACTGCAGGGCGTACATGCCAAGACTCCATTATAATTATCGGGAACGTGAAGATAAGGTTACTCAAATCAACGTATGTTCGATGTGGAAAGCCAATTGTATGTGTATAATGCCAAGCTATGATAGTGGGGATTAGAAAGCACTAATCTCTCGTCTCGCACATAGCCACGCCTTGATTTAAACTTAAAACTTGTTGCAGACTTTCTAATCCCCACGAAAATATCCTGATCGATGAAACACCATGCATTCATGGCATTTGTTACCAGTAGTATTTACAGTGTCTCGACAAGCTGGATATTATTCCCACAGGTATCGTTAAAAACTGCGACTTTCCATGTTCCCATTTCTGTTGGCTTCATGCTGAATTCGACACCTAGGCCAATCAATCGGTCATATTCTTCCTGCACATCATTGACATCGAATTGAGTCCACGGAATTCCCGCCTCCATCAATGCATCCTGAAAGACTTTCATTGGCTCAAAATGATTGGGTGCTGGTTCCAGCAATAACTCTGGCCCATCTTGCCATTCCGGTGAAACCAAAGTCAGCCATCGATTGCCACCTTCTAGAGGAGTGTCGAGTTTCTTAATAAATCCTAGTTTTTCAGTGTAAAATCTGAATGCCTTTTCCTGATCGTCAACCGGGATGCTCATGATGGTTACCTTCATCTTTAGATTGATTTTAGTTTATCTACACCAAAGATGAAGTATCATGAATTAATTTATTTCTCGAAAGTTGCTCTTTTCGAAATTGTCCAGGTGTCTCTCCGGTTTTTGTTTTGAATAGTGCGCTGAATGATCCCAAACTTGTAAATCCAACCGCATAACATGTTTTCGTAACGGTCATTCCTTTTACCAGGTATTCTTTAGATTTTTCAATTCGTTTATCGATCAAATATTTCCTTGGGGTGAGACCGTAATATTTTTTAAACAAGCGTATAAGATGATACTTAGAAATTAGTTGAATTTTTGAAAGCAGATTCATGTTCAAATCAGTTTCATAGTTAGCGTCTATGTAGTTTCTAACGGCAATTATTGCGTTGATCTGATCCTGATTTTTGTAAAGGTTCGTCTGAAGAATTTTAAGCTTTTGTTGGTAAAATGTCATTTTTAATCTGCAGGTATTACTGCCAACAACCGGATATAGTGCACTAGTGCACTATATCGGCCTTATAAGTCCTACTAATCTAATGGTTTTGAACTGTTATGTTGACTATTACAATGAAAGTGTCTTAAGAATATTTTATGTAGTTAACTACATTTATTACATTTGTGTAGTTAACTACATATTCTATGGATGAAGACTTTATTGCTGAGCTGGGGCAGCTGGCACTTGCAGCCCGACTCAAGCGACTCTCTGACCAAATGATCCATAACGGAAGAAACCTTTACCGCTACAAAGGAATGGATATCGAACCCAACTGGTACCTGGTCTTCAAACTGCTGAACAGGCACGGGAAACTCTCTGTGACTGATATCTCAAAATGCCTTCGTATGTCACACCCCTCCATCATTGCTATGATCAATAAAATGAAGGAAAAAGGATACCTTCAAACAAAGAAGGATGAACAGGACTCCCGAAGACAAACTATACAACTCACAACTGGAGCTAATGACCTTCTACCCACTTTTGAGAAAGTGTGGAACGCTAACGAGAGAGCCATTGGGAAATTATTGGAACCAAACCCTGACTTTCTGAGTCAATTGGAAAACCTGGAAAAACAACTCGTTGAAAAAGATTTAATGACAAGAACACTTGATGAAATTGGAAACAAATAATACACTGGATTACTCCCAAAAGAATTTTAAAGATCTCCTGAATAGAAGCTCCGGAATGGTATTGGACCTCTTTGAAGATCTTGATAATAAAAAAGCTTATCATGATTTTCCTCAGAAGGAAGTGGAGTCCTGGTTTGATCAGGATCTACCCTCACAGAGTATGGATCCCGATCAATTGCTGGATGAAGTTCAGGAGAAAGTCTTAAATACCGCGACCAGTAATCTTGGACCACATATGTATGCTTATGTCATGGCAGGTGGAACCCAGATACCCATCATTGGAGAACAGCTTGCTGCTACTATCAATCAGAATATTGGGAAATGGCATCTCGCCCCAGCCATCAATGAGATCGAAAAGCGGGTTATTCAATGGGGATCGGATATGATCGGGTACGGTAAGAATGTGGGAGGTGTCCTTGTCAGCGGTGGATCCGCAGCTAATCTTGCCGGGCTAACTGTAGGAAGGAACATCTTTTTTGAAAAGATGGGTATTCGTGAGAAAGGCTTGTTTGGGCTTCCTCCTTTCACGATCTATGCTTCCAAAGAAGTACATGGCTGTGTCGACAAGAGTGCTCAACTGCTGGGAATTGGTACGGACAATCTCCGGAAGATTGAAGTGAATTCCGACTTCACCATCAACCTGGAGGCGCTGGAAAGTCAGATCCGGGAAGACCGGCAAAATGGATTCACTCCTTTTTGCCTGATCGGAACTGCTGGGACGGTAAACACCGGTGCAATCGACCCTCTAAGGGAATTACATGAAATCGCAAAAAAGAACCAGATGTGGTATCATATTGATGGTGCTTACGGCGTTCTTGCAGCTTCATTGGATAGTATCAAGGACAGATACAATGGTCTTGAACTTGCAGACTCCATCGCCCTGGACTATCATAAATGGTTGTATCAACCCTTTGAAGCAGGGTGTGTTCTGGTCAGAAGTTGGGACACATTGAAAAACTCCTATTTCAAGAAAGCAGATTATCTCGATACCTCACTCGAGCGTGATGAAGGCAGACTTGATTTCAATGAACACTATTTTCAGCTCTCCAGAAATGCCAAAGCCCTCAAAATATGGATGAGTTTTAAATCGTATGGAGTCGAAAAGATCAAACAGATGATCCAAAAAGACATTGACCTCGCCCACTACCTGGCTGAAGTGGTCGATAGATCAGAGGACTTCGAACTAAGATCAACCTCGGACCTGGCAATCACCTGCTTTCAATACAAGGGAGATTATGACGATCCTGGTAAGATCCTTCAATTGAATCGACTCCTGATCCCTGCCCTTGAAAAGGATGGCAGAGTATTTATTACGGGCACAAAACTTAATGATGAATTCGTCATCAGAGCATGTGTGATCAATCACCGGCAACAGAAGGATTCCATTGATTACCTGGTCAATGTGATAAGAGAAGTTGGGAGCAGGATAAAACTATGATCATTAGACCAGTCGAGGAGAAAGATCATGATGCTGTCTGGGAGATTTTCCGTGAAGTAATCAAAACCGGAGATACATACGTGTTTGAACCGGATACACCAAGATCTGATTTAGAGAAACATTGGTTTGCCCCATACATGCAGACGTATGTCGCAGAGGTTGAGGGTAGGATTCTGGGTACTTATATTCTAAAATCTAATCAAATTGGACTGGGTAATCATATCGCAAATGCGTCTTATATGGTCCACCCCAGTGTACAAGGAGAGGGAATTGGCAGAAAATTATGTGAACATTCCCTTGAAATCGCTCGGAGATCCGGATTTAAAGGGATCCAATTCAATATTGTCGTGAGCACCAATCAGGTTGCAGTGCAGTTATGGAAGAATTTAGGATTCCGCATTATCGGAACAACTCCCAAGGCATTCAACCATCAGCAACTTGGATATGTTGATTCGTACATTATGTACAGGGAGTTGTGAGCATAGAACATAATTCCCCCTGAAAAGAAACTAAAGCATTGACTTCGTCAGACTGTGGACTCCAGTTGCCTGGATTTCGAACCATTTGTTTTGCGTCGATCGGCAGCTGCTTTACTCCTATCTTCACGTTTGGAAGCGGGTAGTTTGATGGTAAAAATGGTTCCCCTTCTGGAGGTCTCAAAATCAATCTCACCTCCATGAACATCAATTATGTCCTTGGTAATGGCCAATCCCAACCCCGTTCCTTCACCTGCGGCTTTAGTGGTAAAAAATGGATCAAAGATCTTCTTTTGAATGTTTTTGGGGATTCCCTTTCCCGTATCAGAGATCTTGATAAAAACGGAATCGGAAATATGATCATACTCGGTCTTCAGTGTAACTTTTCCTTTGTCACCACAAGCCTGGACTGCATTGACGAAAAGGTTGACGATCACCTGGCTTACCCTTCCCTCACTGCCCGTTATGAAAGGTATGTCTTCGGCAAAGGTGGTTTCCAATTCAACAGTTCCCAACCTGTGATTGACAATTTTCAAGGTAGTATTTATCGTTTGGTTTACATCAAACCAATCATGAGATTCAGCGTGATTCCGGGAATAGAAATTCAAGCTGTTGATAATGCCAACGGTCTTTTGTGACCCAATCTTTATTGATTCCAGCAATTCCCTGATCGCCTCCCATGTTTGTTCATATCCAATGGTTTTTTGGAATTCTTCAATCTTCTTTATTTCCTCATCGTACCTTTCATTGAAGACAGGACTCATTTCCGATTTGAGCCTGGCATTTATTTTTGCTCTCAGGCTTTCAAGGTCTTTCAAATCTGATAACACATCATCCAGTTGTTCACTGCATCCTTTAATGTAATTGATTGGGTTGTTGATCTCATGAGCAATTCCCGCCATCATCTGTCCAAGTGAAGCCATTTTCTCTGAATCTATCAGTTTCTGTGTGGTTGCCTGCAACTCAATTAAAGAATTTGTCAACTTGCGGTGGGCATTCCTTACAGCAAATGAAAAAATGAATATGAATGCGAAAAATACAATTCCTAACAGCAAATATGCGATTAAGGTAAATCTATAATGATGATCTGACGGTACACTATTTTCTATGAGAATGTCATAACGAGTAAGAATACCTATTAGAATACCAGTAGACACTGTAACGATCGCAAAGAAATAACGATCCCTGACCGGTTTGTAGAAAAATGAAAGGATCACAACGATCAACAATTGTGGAAATGCAGGTGAGATAATGCCTCCTGTTAATATTATCAATCCGCTAAGGGCAAAATAAACAGTGGTTATTGCAATCCTATATAAATGTGAAATTTTCTCGTCAACGTAGAAATATAAAATTCCGAGTATAAGAAAAATGATGAAAGCTGCTGCGGCGACTATGGTCAATATTTTTGACGCTCCTACGATGTAAAAGAATACACCATACCCAATGGTTATAACATACGCAGCTAAAACCATTAACACATAGAAGTTCCTTTGCCGCCTGCTGGATTGATGACTAATTAAATCTAACATACTGGTTGAAATGAAAGTCAAGCTATGATTACTTGCCTTTCAAAGTGCATATTAAATACACAACTGTTTTCCTGAAAATAACCTTGACACAAAGGGAATTAATGTGGATGAGAGAGAATATTTATATGTGAGTACACAGGTATGCACTCAAACAGAAATATATCTACTTGTTCTAAGATGTCTGGTAATGCTTTAGTTGACCTTAGTGATCGGCTCCCTTCCGGCTAGTACTTCGGTAATATTCCTTGCCGAGATCAACGACATTTGATTCCGGGTATCAAAAGTTGCACTGGCGATATGAGGACAGGCCACTACATTCTTCAATTCCAACAAGCCCTCTGCTGCCTTGGGTTCAAATTCGTAAACATCAAGACCTGCTGATGCGATCTCCCCAGCTCTCAACGCATTGACCAATGCTTTTTCATTAACGACAGGTCCTCGGGAGGAGTTGATTAACACCGCTGAATTTTTCATTAGTTTGAATTCACGCTCCCCGATCAAGTGAGTAGTTTCCGGGGAAAGAAAAACATGTAACGATACAAAATCTGATTCCTGTAATAATTCATCCAGATCTACCCACCTTGCTCCCAGTTCCTTTTCCAGCTCTTTGTTCCTATGAACATCCGAATACAAAACCTTCATATTAAAACCACTGGATTTCATAGCAAAGTTGGTGCCGATCCTACCCGCTCCCACAATCCCCAATGTCTTATTGGTTACGTCTTGTCCAATAAACTGCAGCGGTCCCCAACCATCCCATTTACCACTACGCATGTGAGAATCACTTTCGACAATCCTTCGAGCAGCTGAAAATAATAACGCCCACGCCATATCTGCCGTCGCATCTGAAAGGACACCTGGTGTATTGGTGACTACTATATTCCTTTTTGTCGCGGCATCGAGATCCAGGTTGTTGTATCCAACCGCCATGTTCGCGAAAATCTTGCATTGTGGACCAGCTGCCTCATAGACTTCATCCGTAATCACATCTGTCAAAAGGCACAATACAGCATCCCTACCCCTTACTTTTTCCAGTAATTCGGAAGGTTCCAAAACCCTGTCCTCAGGATTGATCTCCACATTATCACATAATTTTCTGAGGTGCTCAATACCCGCTTCGGGTATCATGCGAGTGATATAGACGTTACCCATTATTAGCTGTATACTTTATCAAGTTGGAGATAAGACTTCAACCTACCTAATCCTTCCTCAATGTCACCTACATCAATTCCGGAATATGCAAACCGCACGTACTTTTGGGCCTCCTCTCCCACTTCTCTTCCAAAATGCAGGCGCGTGCAGAACGATACTCCCGTATTTTCCAATACTGCTCGTCTAAAATCATGATAATTATCCATTCCCAGGTTCTTCATCGCTTCCGTAACATTGGGAAAAAGGTAGAATGTCGCATTGGGTTTAAAGCAGGTCACTCCTTCAATTTGATTCAGAAGAGATACAGCTACGTCCCTTCTGGCATGCAGGACCTCCGCTATGCGTTGTGAGCCAGATTGGTCACCCGTAAGCGCTTCGATACCTCCATACTGAATGAAATGATTTGTGCAGGATTCATGATTAACATTGATCTTGGCAATTATTGAGATCAATTCTTCCGGTCCGACGGCAGCACCTAGTCTCCACCCTGTCATCGCATATTTTTTAGAGAAAGTGTAAAGTATCACGGAACGTTCTTCCATTCCTGGAAAGGTTACAATTGACCTTGATTTTCCGGAATACCTGATGTCGAAGTACGCCTCATCCGAAAGTACCCATAGGTTATGCCTAACCGCAAGCTCTGCTAGTTTGGTAAGTTCCTCTTCGGTGGACTCTGCCCCACTCGGATTCTGTAGATTGTTGAATATAAGGATCTTGGTTTTTGGTGTGATAAGGTTTTCAATAGCCTCTACATCCAGCGTGAAGTTCTCGTCTCCTTCATCAAAGGCATAAGGTACCGCGACACCTCCATGGAATTCAATCTGACTTTCATAAATGGGGTATCCTGGATTTGGATATAATACCTCATCGCCATGATTCATCAAGGCAAGGATGAACTTGCCAATAACGGGCTTCCCACCTGGTTGGATGGCCACATTTTCGGCCTTGTAATGGGTTTTGTGAGTTTTATTGATATCGTCCGCCAATACTTCCCTCAACTCCGGTACTCCAGCCGCAGGACAATATCCTGTTTTTCCATCCTTTATTGCTTTGAAAATTGCATCCGTGATATTTTGAGGTGTAGGAATATTCATATCACCAAGATGGAACGGAAAGACCCTGTTTCCTTGAGCAGCCCATTCTGCTGCTTCTCCGGAAACTTTAAATGCTGTTTCGGTTCCGAGATTTTGAATTCTATCAGCCGTAATCATATGGGTAGGGGTTAATGTCAATAAATGTTGTCAACTAAATTTTGCAAATAATTGTCGACTACGACCTGCGCTTTGTCAACAGGAATTATGTAATTGATCAATAACAACCCCAAACTATGGTCAATTTGATCCCTAATAAACCTTGGAAGCTGATTTTGCTCGACTATTGAATTTGTACTCGACGGTATGTCATATTCCTGGAAGGTAAACCAAGCTTTAATAACCCGGCTTCATTATCATAGATCAACTCTGAATTAAGATTGCTCAAACTGTCGTATGCCCTGATCTGAACGACATCCTGAAAACCATTACCATCGAAAATAAATCGATCCAAAAGCTCTACTTCAACCCTGTCATTTACTCCATCAAAGGAAGTTCTCCATTGTGAATATTCCTGTTTAAGAGAATATCCAATGCTTGCACTATCAAGCCATATATTTAATCCGTATTCCAGTCCGGATCGATTTTTCTTCATGTATAGTGAGAACCCTGAATAATCTTCAATGCGTACGTATTCAAATTGATTACGGTTTTCACACAAACATGCAATGCAATAATCCTCAATAAAATCCTTGGTTACCTCATCAATGACGATCAAAATTGAGTCATTCGTTTCGGTGATCAGCAGCATCTCGTCCCCGATCTGTCCTTCGATCAGGTATTGTCGGTCATCATCATTAAAATCGTAGGTCTCGGCCGAGCAACATCCGGCATAAATTGCACAGGAAAACACTGATAATAAAAAAAAGACTTTCCTGATATGGTGAATGATCATACTTTTCTCCCGCTATCCGTGAAAGTTACTTTTTATTCACAATCACTATCTTTTAACTCCTTATTCCAGCAATGAAATTCATTATCACCATAGACATACCGGCTTCTGGCATACCCACTTTTGTCTTTCGTACTCCATGCAACTTCCAGTACCTCATCCATATTCTGGTCTTGAGACTGGCTTAAATCTGACACGAACATTTCCCTGTCCAGGGTAGAATTTTCAACAACAAGTTCAATCTTATGCTCAAACCTTTCAGACCTTAGAATTAGATTTGGATTGTCCTTCACATCAGAGGCACTCCATGTTACACCATAGATTGTCCCACCATTGAAGTCATAAGCAGTCCACTCTCCAGATGAGTTGTCTTTTGCAGTAACTCCAACTATTCGTGGGTACTTAACTCCCAATTGAATAAATGATATATTCCATTCCAATTGGTTGTCGTAAACCTTGCATTCATAGTACACACTGTCAGATAAACCAACAGTTAGGTAAGGATGATCGATTGTTTTGGCCAATGACTGCCAGCTATCTAAACTATCAACATAATTGAGTTCCAAATACTCCATGGTCATAAAAGTCAGGACTAATCGGTTCAAATCCTGAATATCAAGGTAATTATATCGATGTGCTTCCCCGATTGCGAGTCCCCAATTTCTTTTAAACTCAGAATTAAGGGATTCTTCATACTTGATGAGATTAAAATCATTAAGATCTGGTGCGATACTGAATATTGGTGGCCACGTGGGTTCATAGGGTACTATGTCATCTTTGCTACAAGCCAATAATGCCACCAGTAAAGCAAAGAAAACCAGTTTCCTGGCAAACCTCATCGCTAGAACTATTCTTCGCACTCGTAGATAAATTCTCCGAATTCTCCATTGCGAATGGGGTATCCTAATTCACTATATTCGTACTCCCAGGTTGCTTCAACTAATATTTCCCCGTTTTCATCATAGTGTACCCGGCGTATTACATTGTTTGCTCCTGCATTCAAGAAACTATATCCAAACATAAAATATCTATCACTGAAGCTTGGATTTATGAACGTATTGATCAATGGAATATTCTCAAAAGGATTATTCTTATCATCATAAAAATATTCCTGTTCCAGGTATTCAGGAGTCCTGCTTGTTCTGTAAACTTTTGAAAGTTGGTTGGATCTGTTGTATTCATATCTCCTTAGACCTGTCAATTCAATAATTTGACCTATCTCGTTTAACACATATACTTCAGTAGTATTGAATTCTGGATTTGCCCTGAAAGATCTTACCGTCATTGATAAACCATCATATTCCAGCTCCACATAATTTTCCTCATCTGTTTTTATCAAAATCAACCTTCCCTGACTGTCATAATCGAATTCCCCTGTAGCAACAAATCGCTGGTCGTCTTTAACGAAATCGGTAGCGACAGAACTAATCACACCATTTTGGAACATGTATTCAGTTCGACCCACGAAATTTGTGAGGTTATATTCGTGGACTGAAAGGCTACAGCTGACATCCTTTGAAGGTTCCTCATCACTACATCCATGTAGCAAGGTCAGGGCAAAACCCAGGGCAAAAATTTTACTTAACTTCAACATTATTCTGATGGGTGTTTATAGCAGAGTAATAATTATCATGGAATGGTAAACATAAGGACCAATTCAATAACCCAGAATATTCAAGCCCTTAATTTTGACGGCAATATATTTTGAATTTCAGACTATCGAAAATCACTCTTATGATAGTTTTTTACTGGCTGATTAGCCGGAGGTCAAAGTCCATAAACTTGCCTGGGTAATAAATACTCAGGAAACCTCGATAACAACTTCTTCCTTGTATCATAGCAGAAATGACAAGCATCTATGTAACCCTTTTCATGGCCTACATCGAATTCTTCAGCCAGCAGTTTTGGACCCCCATTCTGGATTGCTTTGCAAATTGGATGTTGGTTAATATCATAATCCTTCATCAATTGTGATAAAGGCCTCTCCAAAACATTCCCCATACTAATCCCTTGACATAATTGGGTATTGCCAAAACCATCGATATGGATACGACCCGGATTCTCAAAATCTTCATAGGGACAATCAGTAAACTTTTCAAAACTCTGTCGAGGTAGATCATTGTCCAAAGTTTCCACCGCTCTTCCACGGAACTTTACATCTCCGCCGACTATAGGTTGCCCTTTCTTTCCCTCGTTCACAATACTATCTGATGTAATGGGAGCTTCAATGCAAATGGAACCAACTGGTAGTTCAAGTTGCCTTGCTGCAGTTATGGCATTTCTTGCATACAGGGTTTCATCATCTCCACCATGAAAACCGTCATCACTGATACTTAGGTCGTCAATTTCCAGATCTTTCAAAGGTCCAAGCCATATCAATGCGTCCTTAACGCTGGTCCCAAAATATGCATTCGTCACTATACCAACTTTATACCCACGGTCCTTTGCATTTTTTACGCTATCCAACAAGATAGGATAGAAAAGAAATGGCTCTCCTCCTTCGAAATATATCCACTCGATTGTTGGGATATTAGATGCGTCCTCCAAAATTGATTCAACCTGAACCTTTGTCAAAGTACCCTCGGCATAAGGACTACTGAAAACGAAACAGTGATCACATTCATAACTACACTTGTAAGTCAATAAGATGTGAATGCCACTCAGATCGAACATCCGAATAATTTACAAAAAATTGGGACGAAATATGACCCATATGATAATCAAATATCAAATCGAATCACTATTTCTAACAATCGGAAGTGGCTGGATCGGACCTCAGAATTTGCAGGATTTCATCCCTTCTTTCCCTGGGAAACTCATCCAAATATTGGGCTTTCCATTCATTGAAATCACTGGACCTACCATTCTGACAGGTGATTTTCAACATTTGCCTGATCGCCATTCTTTTATCATCCGGAAAATTTTCAATTAGGAAATTTAGTTGGTCTATAGCGTCAGATTCCCTATCCATCCTGAGTAATAGGAGAGCATATTGAAAATAAGCATGCGGAAAATCCTGGAACTTATCAATTAGCCTTAAATAATACTTCTCAGACTCAGAATAATTTCCCAATTCACGTAATGAGTTGGCTACGGTTCCTAAAGCAAACTTTTCAGCATCACCCTGCTTCGCGATAGCCCGTTTTGAATATTCTAACGCTAATTTGAAATTACCGGATTTATAAAAATACATGGACAATATGTATGGATCTCTCTCCCTGACTATTCCCATACTCTGCACTGTCAAAACTGAATCAATGGCTGTGTACTCCAATGCGGAAGAATCAACAGTTATGCAGTTTTCATCAATCAATTCGTCATTTATGCGTGTCTTGTAGCAATAAGTCCTGCCCTCATGCATTAAAAATCCAGTAATTCTACCATCCTCTATTCCGAACTTCTGTTTTAAATATATAAGAAGGGAATTGTAATTTGTGTTTACCCCAACCACTTCGATTTGAAAAGGATTATCAAAACCGGATACGTCAGACTCGGTCCCCTTTAATGATCCTGCTTTTTGATAGATTTCGTTCACCTTATCAATGAGCGAATTCCTTATCTCATTTTCTGTAAATCCAATTGCTGATTTGAACTGCGGAACTTCATAGTGGAATATGTAAGATTTGGATGAAAATAGATCCGAGATAAAAAGGATGAGAATTAAAGATCCAATCAACAAAATCAAACCTATTAAGGAGTACTTCAGAACACGATCGATCCAGAATCTTACTTTTTGTAGAAAATTCCTGGTTTCATTTACATCGGATTTTTCATTATCCTTCATCGATACAATAATATGAATTCTCCAATTCGGGAACAATGTTCAGTGGAAGTATGGAATATTTCATATCCATGCCATATTGTTCGCCGTATCCACTACGTCTATGACAACATCAAACAAAATCATTACATTTTTTGACAACTGTATACCTATTACATAAGTATACCTAATTGGGTCAACCCAACTAACAACTCAGGAAAATGCTTAGAAACTATCTAAAAGTTGCATTGCGCAACATTCTCAAGAACAAAAGCTACGTCATCATCAATACATTTGGTCTGGGTATTGCCCTGGCTTGTTGCATCACGTCTTACATACTCGTTGCCTACAACATAGAGTTTGACAATTTCCATAAGGATGAGAAAGTCCAAAATCTTTATCGTCTGCACGCCGATGTCATATTAAGTAATTCAGATAAAAAACAGGCCATTGGAGCTCCTCTGCCTATTGCCCCCTCCGCCGCGCAAGATTTTGCCGGAATAAAAAGTTTCCTGCGCTATGCAGGCAATCCCACTGGGGGAACAAGCGTTAGCCAACAGAACGAAGAGACTTCAACCATTAATACTTTCAGCGAATTCGTCCTTTTTGCGGATAGTACGCTGTTTGATCTATTCGACTTCCCATTGGTCGCAGGTAGTCACATGGCATTTGATGACCGACAAAGCATATTTATTGATGAGGAGAGAGCTAAGAAATATTTTGGAGAGGAGGATCCGATCGGTAAGATCCTCACTTTGGGTTTTTCAAGAGGTGTTGAGAAACAGTTTATCGTAGGTGGAGTGCTCAAGGAGGTTCCTCTTAACTCCTCACTATATCTACCGGCTGTCATCAGGTTCGAACATTTTGAAGAGCTTAGAAAATTAGACCAAAGCTCATTTTGGGGGGATTGGAATGTTCCTGCAACGATTTTGGAATTGGAGGATCCTGAAAATGCCGAAAGTATTGCTAAGCTTTTTGACAAGTTTAAATCTATTCGTAACGAAGCCTTCACAGAGCAAGAGGTCATCGGCTATTCTTTGGAACCATTTAAGTCAAAGATCTCTCGCACGGATATAACATGGACGTATCTCAACACACCCATTGAGATCGAGCCACTTCTCGTTTTCATTGTTTTGGGTACAATGATCCTACTTATTGCATGTTTCAACCTGACCAATACATCCATTGCTATGGCCACTAATCGATTGAAAGAAATTGGGATCCGAAAATCAATTGGTGCTCACCGAAGACAGATCGTCACTCAATTCATGCTTGAAACAGTAATTGTCATTTTCCTATCATTGATTGTTGGTTATGGTATGTCAAAGATCGTCGTTCCTGAGTTTACTACCATGTGGGAATTGCCTTATGGCATGGAGGATCTAAACGGGATCAACCTTATCGTCACATTGCTCTCCCTGGTATTTTTTGCATCGATCCTTGTCGGGTTATACCCTGCCTTCTTCAGTACAAAATTTCACACGGTGAATTTGCTGAAAGGTAACATCCGTATCAAGGGTACCAATGTGCTAACAAAATCACTGGTATCCCTTCAGTTTGCTATATCTGTGATCGTTTTAGTCGGCGGTGTGATATTCATTCAAAATACAAAATTCCAGGAAGCCATTCAGTTTGGTTACGACAAGGAAAAATTGTTGTCTATAGATATCCAGGATGAAAAAGATTACCGGATGCTAAAAGCAAAAGCTCAATCCATCCCAACAATTGAAGCATTTGGAACCACGGAACATCAAGTTGGATTTAGTGCCTACAACAACCCTGTCACGTTCGAAAATGTGGATTATGACGTCCAACATCTCGAGTTTGGGGAGAACTATTTTGAGGTCATGAATTTCAATTTCATAGAAGGTGGACCCATTGACTACGAAAAAGCGGATGAATATGAAGGTGCTTTGGTGGTGAGTAAGCAATTTCTGAAAACCGTTGGTCTCCAGGGCGATCCTATTGGTCAATATGTGAACATTAGAGGTACGAAAAGAAAAATAGTTGGTGTGATCGATGATTTTGTCGATAATGTTTTCAGATCGAAAGATCCGGAACCATTTGTTTTCTATGCAACTTATCCCGGCCGCTGGAGGCAGATCATTGTGAGAGCAGATGAAGATAATCTAAAGACTGTCAATGAGGAACTGGAAGCCTCATGGAAACAACTCTTCCCTACCAAACCATATACCAGCAGGTACCAGGAGGACATCTTATTGGGAGGACTCCAACAAACCAATAGAAACCTTCAGAAAATATTCCTTTTCCTTACTATCCTGGGTGGTTTGATGTCAGCATCTGGTATTTTTTCACTTGCAACCTTGAACATTGCAAAACGCACCAAGGAGATTGGAATAAGAAAGGCTCTTGGGGCGACGGTTTCCAATGTGGTTTTGCTTCTGAATAAGGAATTTGTGATCATCCTTTCCGCAGCCGGAATACTTGGATCATTGGGAGGTTATTTTGGAACTGGCTTTTTATTGGATATGATCTATGCCTATCACATACCTATTACCGTCCTGCCAGTGATCGCGTCAGCTATTGTAATCTTTGTAATAGGTATGTCCACCACCAGTTTTACCATCCTGAGGGCAGCAAGGACTAATCCGGTAGACACATTGAGGGATGAGTAGTCTATAAAGGTTATAGGAGCGCAGTCATTTCGACCGGAGTGCAGCGAAGGGAGAAATGACCGCAGGAGTGTCGTAGGTAATCGTCCGCATTCGAAATGACTAAGAGAGTGTTTTGGGTTTGACCTATTCCAACTCCCTCAACAAGCTCTCAATATCCAATCGCCTAGTGTACATGTCAAGAGATCCATCCTTTGATGGCCACTCTTCCTTTGGCCGGTCTCTGTACAATTCAACTCCGTTTTTATCAGGATCGTCAAGATAAAGCGCCTCGGAAACACCGTGATCGGCGGCTCCGGTTAATGGATATTCTTCATCTATCAATCGCTTAAGAATGACAGCCAAATCCTTTCTGGTTGGATATAATATGGCGGTATGAAACAATCCCGCATTGTTACGGGGAGCCGGAGGTTGATCTTTACTGTACCAAACATTCAAACCAATATGATGATGGTATCCTCCTGCTGATATAAAAGCAGCCTGATCTTCGTAGGTCGTAACCAGCTCAAAGCCCAGCAATCCGCAATAAAAGTCAAGTGATCGTTGGAGATTGGAAACCTTAAGATGTATATGCCCAATTCTTGTTTGATCCGGAACCTTATAAACACCCTCCATAAAAAATCAATTTTCAATACCAATTCTATCAAAACTAAGAAGTCCTATAAATGATTCATTTCAACCAATTCATACCGCGATCTAAAAGAATTTTCAATTTATTCTTAAAAATAGAAACATATTCCTTTCTTTGCCGTAAATGATATCATCTTAAAAATAGAAATATATAATGAAAGGATACCTGGGAGAATTTGAAGAACTGGTATTGCTAACCATTGCCAACCTCGGAAAGGAGGCCTATGGAACAGCTCTTCTGCGAGACATCAATGAACGTGCAAATAGAAACCTTAGTATCGGTGCTATGCATTCTACATTGACCCGACTTGAAGAAAAGGGATATATCACTTCCTATCTCGGAGAGCCTACTAAAGAAAGGGGTGGAAGACGTAAGCGCTATTTTGAGCTAACATCTGCTGCAATATCTGGGCTCAATGAGATGAAATCACTCCGTGATGAATTGTGGGCCAACGCTAAAATTAACCTTTCTACATGAATACCGATCCAACCCCTCCCCGATTCGCTAGGAGAGCACTACAATGGTGGGCAAGGAATGCCGATATCGAAGATCTCATCGGAGATATTGACGAAAGCTTTGGCTACAACCTCGAGCAGAAAGGAAGAATTAAAGCTAATCTGATCTATTTCCATCATGTCCTTTCGCTCTGTTTTTCCTATGCTCTTCGTAAACGTAAAATTTCT
The DNA here is from genome assembly GCA_965242805.1 of Cyclobacteriaceae bacterium. Taxonomy (GTDB): domain Bacteria; phylum Bacteroidota; class Bacteroidia; order Cytophagales; family Cyclobacteriaceae; genus JANQEU01. The sequence continues at coordinate 917,668 of CBDETD010000002.1, forward strand.
TCGTCTTATTCCAATCATTATCATTCAAACTCCTTGGCCATGATAAACAACTACTTCAAAATTGCTATTCGCAATTTTTCAAAACACAAACTTTTCACATCGATCAACATCCTTGGTCTTGCCCTTGGAATGTCTATCTGTTTACTGGCCTTATCCATAGCAGTTTCCATTTACCGCTCGGATGGATTTCATGAACATAAAGACCGCATTTTTCAAATAAATACCTATTTCGAAGATGAATCGCGAACCAAAACCTACGCTTCCACTTTCAATGCTTTGGGTACACATATACTGGAGCAGTATCCATTTATTGAAAAAGTAGTCAGGATCAAACAGGGATTTAGTCCTGAATTCAAGCTCAACGAAAATCTATTCAATTTTCATGGATACTATGCTGATTCGACCTTCTTTGAAGTATTCAGTTTTTCCTTGATCAGTGGGAATCCAAGAACCGTATTGTCTAAACCTTTCGATATTGTACTTACCAAATCGGTAGCAGAAAAGTTGTATAATGATAAGGACCCCATTGGTAAAACACTTGAAACGGAATTCGCTACGTATACCATCACCGGAGTCATGGAGGACCTGAAAGAGACTCATTTTTACTTCGAGATCCTTACCTCCCATCTTACCTATGAAGAACTCCATTCCAATCTGGATTTGAAAAATGATTGGATCAACCATTGGAATAATTTCCTTTATGTTATGCTAAAACCAGGGACAGATGAGCCAGCATTAAGTCAATCTTTGGAACAAATGTCACTCCTGGCTATGGAGTTCAACCCTGATCAGAAAATCCAACTTGAATATATTGATCTGGACTCGGTAGTCCCCCGCTGGAATGTTAGCAATGCCATCGGTATTGGATGGGACCAACCTTCGATGATCTTTTTTCTTTCCATTGGTCTTATTATCCTCCTTCCAGCCGTATTTAACTACACAAATCTTTCAATAGCAAGGGCTTTGAAAAGGGCCAGGGAAATAGGTATAAGAAAGGTGGTTGGAGCCGATAAAAGACAGATCAAAGCCCAGTTTATTGTGGAAACTGTACTACTCACATTGCTTTCACTTATCGGTTCTGTTATTATTCTAATCCCCTTGAGGAATGAGTTTCTGGAAATGGTCCGAGCCGCTGAAGTCCTTGACACTTCCTGGAATCTTACACTACTATTGGTTTTCTTAATATTCACACTCATGGTAGGTACAGTTTCGGGTATTTTTCCAGCCTTATATTTTTCCCGACTGAATCCTGTTCATACGCTAAAAGGTGAGATACAAAACCGCTCGGGGAGTGTGTCTGGATTCAAAAAAGGACTTTTCGGATTTCAATTCTTTCTATCACTGGTTTTTATCATTGGCGTCACTGCCATCGCTCGACAATACGCGTTCGTTGTAACTCAAAATCATGGATTCGAATCAGACAATATCCTAACAATCCCTTTCAACGACATGGACAAACAGCTGGCAGTCAATGAACTTATAAGACACCCAGATGTAAAGGCACTGACAACATCCTCGCACCTGCCTGGGATTTTTATTCCAACGCAAGTAGAAATTACCCCAAATGGATCAGATACCCTCCCTGTCAACCAGGTTTTTATAGGAGACGATTTTGTGGAGAATATGAATATGAAAATGATCTGGGGAGCAGGTGACGAATTTGGAAGTTCCACTCAAAATGAGGAAATGGTGGTTGTCAATGAACAATTTCTGAAGTCAACTTCAGTCTTTGACCTACAAAAAGATTCACTTTCTTTCACGTTGATGGATGGAACCCGATGCCGCATAACAGGGATTCTGGAGGATTTTAATTTTGAACCCCTGAGTGAAGATATTGATCCACTGATATTTAGACACTCCCTTGAAAGAAGTAATTATGTGATCACCACAATAAACTCAACAAACATCAAGAAAACTATTGATGATCTGGACGCTATTTGGAGAGATATAGACCAGAACGCAAATTTCGAAGCTTCTTTTCTTGATGACGAAATTGAAAAAGCTTACTATTTCCTATCCGCCCAGATTAAGATCTTCAGTTTCCTGAGTGCTTTCGCGATTATCATCTCCTGTCTTGGTTTGCTAGGCATGGTTTCTTATACCACTGAAAACAGAACGAAGGAGATAGCCATTCGCAAAATTATGGGAGCCAGCACTCACAGTTTGTATTACCTACTGACACGAGATTTTATCAAACTGATCGCCATTGCTGCCATGATCGCCATACCCTTTTCTTATCTCTTTTATGACAAATTGTTCCTTTACTTCCTTCTGAAGCACGGAACTGGCCTTGGCCTTTTGGAAATTATAGGGAGCATCCTTTTCTTATTCCTGATCGGATTCGCTTCGATATATTGGCAAACCTCACAGGTGGCCAGAGCTAATCCAGCCAACAATCTGAGATATGAATAAACTCTTCTCCCTGGTTCTCCTTCGGAGGCCGGGCAACGGTTTACTTCACCAATTGGATTGCAATTGATAAGATTTCGTTAATTAAGTCGATGGGTAGGTCCTCATCCGGATCAATCCTCAGAATTTTCATTCGTTTACGACCCCCTTTCTCAAGGAGGGGATGATTGAGGTTTTGCCCCTCGACAAATAGAATATAGGGCTGATTGATCTTCTTATCCAACCATAAATAGCAAACAGCCTTAGCGTTGAAGGTGAAACAAGGCATTCCATATTTTGTGGTTTCGGAAATACCTGGATCTACATCAAGAATGATCTGTCTCAATCCCAGTAAACTGCTACGATTTGGTTCCTCCAGTCTTTCAAAGAAAATGTCGTTCTTTTTCAATCCCCTAATAGTGGAAGTTCAACAATTACTTCGGTTCCCTCTCCTTCCACCGAATTGATGTCGATTGTACCTCCATGTTCTTTGATAATTGAATAAGTGATAGAAAGACCCATCCCTGTGCCCTCTCCTGGCTCTTTGGTTGTAAAGAACGTGTCAAAAATCTTGGGCTTGATCTCCTTACTGATCCCAATACCATTATCCCTAATATTTAAAATCAACTTGTGATTCGTGTACTTGGTTGATATCCAGATTGTACCCTTGTCCTTAATGGCCTGAATCGCATTGACGAGAATGTTTAATATGAACTGATGCATTCTACCTTCATTTCCTTCAACTATCAACTCCTTATCAACATATTCTTTTACTATTTCGATTCTGGTTTTAGTTTTATTTCTGAGGATCAAAAGACAATGATCTATGGTTTCGTGGACATTACATCTTTCCTCCATATTTTCACTCTGTCGACTGAATCTGTTCAGGCTTGTAACGATTGAAGATGCTCTCTTAACCCCCTCCTCTATAGCATGAAGGTAATCGTCCACTCTTCCAATGTCACCATTTTTTACATCTCGTTTCAGACCCAGAATCCCACCATTGATAAAGTTTAGGGGATTGTTGATTTCATGTGCAACGCCAGCTGAAAGTATACCTAATGATGCCATTTTTTCTGATTCTATCAATTTCTTTTGAGTATCCTTCAATTCGTTTATGGTTTTCTTCAATTCTGAATTTTTATTCCTAACTATCTTGATCTGTTTTCCGATCTCATCAGACTTTACCTCCAATTCACGATTCTTATTGTCGATCTCCAATTTCTGATTATGGAGCTCATTATTCGACGTGGTTAGTTCCGATGTGCGTGTTTCCACCATCTTTTCCAACTTCAGATTTTCTCTTCTTAGTCTTAGTACATTGACCCTCACTATTAACAACACGACACTGGCAAGCAGGACGAGGTATATAACAATTGCGAATGGTCTTACATACCATGGCGGAGGAATTTCCAACGAAAACTCTTGGGTCTCACTCCAACTGTATCCTCCTTCTTGTTTAGCCCTGACCTTCAAGGAATATGAACCTGAAGAAAGATCAGAGATGTTTATTTCCGAAGATTGTCTCAAAGAGAACCATGAATTACTGAGACCATAAAGTTGATTCCCATCGGATCCATCTTTAGTCAAAAACAATTGATAACTTACAGTAGATGCAGGGAAACTTGGACAAGTGAACCTCAAATTGATTTCCGACCCTCCCTCTTGTAAAAATTCAGTCAAACTGTCTAATGAAGTTAACATAATTGGTTTTCGGGTTTGGAGCGGTATTATTGGTCCAGGTTGCGATACTGATAAACCCTCCACGGTACCTACCCAAAGTCGTTTTAAAGAATCAAATTCCAAAGACCTATATGGGACTATTTTGCTAACCAAACCCGTTGATTCAGGGAATGCAACCAAATCTTCCTGAAAATATCTAAACAACCCATAGGTCCCAATTGTGAGCCACAAGCTACCATCAGGTCCTAGAGTAATTGACTTAATTTCGGTATTGGCAGGGACAAACGGCCCTATATCTACTCTTTTGACTTGGTTACCAATTTGCATTAAAAGACCATCACTGGAAGCCATCCATACCGTGTCTTTATCCCCAAGTACAAGGTCATGTATCTCGAAATTAAGACCATGTGCAAATGAGAATTCCTGACTTATGTTAACAAATGTTTGAGTGCTACTATCAAAAATGTGTAAGTATTGACCAGGCCCTCTACCTCCAAAATATAAAGTACCATCACTTCCCTCATCAATGCTCAGTGAGCGAGATAATATTCCATCTTCACGCTTGAAAATCCTTAATCTTCCATCCTTATCAATTCTACCTACACCTTCGACAGATTTTTCTCCTGGGGCGTAGCAAAACCAGACATTTCCTCCGGAATCCCGAAAAATATTGAAAATGATACTTCGTGGATCGTTGACATTATACTCAGTCAAAAGCATATCATTTTCCCAAACCTGGATCCGCCCATCTTGGGTGCCTAACCAAAGTCGGTTTTGGTAACCTGAAGCAAAATAATACTCATTTAAATCAGAAGTGATTTTTTGAACCTTAGGGTCTTCTTCAGAATCTTTAATCTTATAAAGTAATCCCCCCATGATTGTGTATGTCGCACCCTCTATGTCCGTGACGATTGAGCCCACTATGAGACTTGGGAGTTTAGAACTTGGATTAATGAATGCATTCGGACGGCAAACGTAAAATCCATCTTCAGCTCCAATAATCTTGACACCATAGTATTCTGTGATATCATGGACCTTGGCTGTTTTCAACACGATTGATCTATATGCCTCATTCTCTTGGACCAAAAGCCGTGGTTTTTTATCGATGGATGAGGGGTCTACTTGATATATTTCACCGTTTACGGTATTTATGAAAATATTATTTTCAGAGACCCATGTTTTGATTGGTTTCCATTTGAAATTACAAATTCTCTGAACACTTTGGGGAGTACCATCCGCTGAAAGTCGCAATTCGGTTATGCCATCATCAATTAGCCAGAATCGATTTGAATCGACTTTAAGAAAGTCTATTATTTCATCATTGAACCTCAATGTCTCGGTCTCTGATGTAATATTGTTATTGGCCTGATCCAATTTCGAAATACTACCTCTCGGAGAGATAAGTAGTAAAGATTTATCCAGCTCAGTTATTATTTGTGGTGAGATGAACTTTCCTTGAAAAATCTTCTCATTAAAAGCCAAACTATACAATGAATCTGCATTGTGGAGAATGATGTCCGATGAAACACGGAAAATACTATGGTCGTCTTCGACCTTTAAGGTACGAAGTATAGAATGATGATCTTTCCTGTCATTTGAGATAATAACCAACTGATTTTGCGAATCGGAATAAATATTGTTTCCGATTGCGTAGACACTATTATAAACACCCCCAGTGCCAGGAATTCTCTTGAATTCCACAAAGTCATATTTCCAAAGACCATTGCTCGAAGCGATCCAAAGAAAGCCATACGGATCAAAGGTGGTCATCTTCACTTCACCCCCTTTAAATCCTCTTAATTCATTATAGTGAATTACAATGTGAGGTTGAGAATAAGCGAGTTGGAAAATGTATAAAAACAGTATAAGCAAAAATCCCGTCCTAATCATAAATCTCACCAGCTAATATCATTATACGAGTGACTGGGCTCAATATGTAAGATAAGATTAATTGTGAATAGATCACATCACAATGTAAACATATGAATACCCCTGGAATTTACTCTTTGATCGGTTCTTGATTGGTTAGTCTGCCCTTCCAACACCTCTGTTACCGGCACCTTCAATCCCTTTCAGTGCATCCCCCAGTTCCATTCTCATTTCTTCTGCCAGTTGCTGCATTTTCACAACAACCTTAGGATTTCTTGATGCGACATTCATAGTTTCACTAATATCATTGGCAAGGTCATACAACTCAATTTCATTCACCGTATTCTGATCATAGCTTATCGGGAATCCATCAGTCCGACCTTCTCTTCCATTCAATGAACGATAGCTGTGAGGAAAATACATTTTCCAGTTTTGCCAACGAATGCCATGTAGTTCATTTACTTTATAATAAAAATAGTAGGCTTCCTGGGGGCTTTCTTTCGATTTTCCCGTCAAGACAGTCCAAATATTCTTCCCATCGATTTTAGCGGATGGTAAATTGGCTCCTGTTAGGAACGCGATTGTCGGAAGGAGGTCTATAGTCATAGCTGGGACGGATACCGAAACTCCTGACGGTAACTTATCAGGAAACCTGATAATGCAAGGTTCCCTCTGACCTCCCTCCCATGCAGTTCCTTTACCTTCCCGCAAAGGGTGAGCACTCCCCGCGTGATTCCCATAAGAAAGCCATGGACCATTGTCCGAAGTGAAGATCACAACTGTGTTTTCGTCGATTCCTTTCTCTTTCAAGGAGTTGAGGATCTCCCCCACGGACCAATCAATCTCCATGATCACATCACCATAGAGTCCGCGATCTGATTTGCCCTTGAATTTTTCTGAAACGAATAGCGGAACATGTGGTTGGGGATGGGCCACATAAAGTAAAAATGGCTCATTGACATTTTTAGAAATAAAATCCACACTACGCCTGGTGATTTCCATCGTCAGGAAGGATTGATCCTCAAGCGTGTCAATAATATCTCTCCCCTCGATCAATGGTAAGGGCCCAAAATCAAAAATTGTTCCTTGCTGAGGGTGATAGGGCCACATATCATTTGAAAAGGGAATGCCGTAGAAGTCATCGAAACCCTGATTTAACGGAGAAAAAACAGGATGATCGCCCAGGTGCCACTTCCCATATATTGCGGTTTTGTATCCAATATCTTTCAACATCTCAGCTATTGTGACTTCAGCCGTATCCAACCCATATTTACTGTTTGGCATGTAGGCGCCATGAATACCTAATCGATTTGGATAACACCCTGTCAGTAACGCAGCCCTGGAAGCGCTGCAAACTGCTTGCGCCGCGTAGAAATCTGTTAGGACAACCCCTTCTTCCGCCATTCTGTCGAGATTGGGAGTCTTGATATCCGGAGAACCAAATACTCCTACATCCTGATACCCCTGATCGTCAGTGAATATAATGATGACATTTGGAGGTTTTTCATCAGTAGAACAACCAAACGAAATAATTACCAATAAAAAAAGAAGTCTTATCATCCGGACTGACCTTTAGGTCTAAGAACGAATATAGTCAATCTGACTTCTCCATAAGTTTGATTACCTTTTAAGTCCTAATTCCATATTATGCATAGAAGAGATATTCTGAAATACACGGCATTAGCAACTGGTGCTGCAATCAGCGCTCCAATCGCAACTTCAGTACTTTCGGGTTGCACTACACAGGTGCAAGAAACTACTGGGAACATAACTGCCTTCTTCAACAAGAAAGAAAAGGATCTTATCATCAAAATCATTGACACTATTCTGCCAAAAACTGAAAGCCCCTCCGCGTCAGAAGTAGGTGTTCATAATATTATTGATAACATGGTAGGTCAGGTATATAATGAGGAAGATCGACTGTCATACAAGACAAACTTTGATTTGCTAAGATCTTCATTGGAAAAGGATGACTTCAATAGCCTAAAGACTGAAGATCGCATTACAGCTTTATTGAAATTTGAAAATAAGGACCAGGAGGTATCCGAAGAGACCAGGCAAGCTTACATAGACCTTAAAAATCAGACCATCGCTTATTACCTGTCAACAGAAGACGTTTCAATCAATTTTTTAAACTATTTACCAGTTCCCGGGGACTATCAGGCTTGCATTCCCCTGACCGAAATAGGTGGAAAGGCATGGGCCATATGAATTTCAATATTAAAGGTAAGGATGAGGTAACCTATGATGCCATTGTCATAGGTTCAGGTATCAGCGGTGGAATGGCCGCTATGGAACTATGTCTCAAAGGTTATAAGACCCTTGTTCTGGAGCGTGGTCGAATGGTCAAACACGGCGAATACCCAACTGCAGAAAAAGATATTTGGGAACTCCCAAATCAAAATAGAGTAACAGCTGAGGAAGTTGCGCAACACTATTTCAAGCAAAATAGACTGTCCTGGTGGGTCAATGAAGACAACAAACACTGGATCAATAAAGACAGTGATTATCCATATGATGAAATAGAGCGATTTGACTGGATTCGAGGCCATCATGTTGGAGGTCGCTCGATCATGTGGGGAAGGCACTGCTACCGATGGAGTGATATTGACTTTGAGGCCAATTTACGAGATGGTATTGGGGTGGACTGGCCAATTCGATATAAAGATATCGCTCCATGGTACGATTATGCTGAGCGGTTCGCAGGTGTCACCGGACAACCTGAAGGTTTGAAGCAGGTACCGGATGGAAAGTTCCTACCCCCTTTCGAACTTAATTGTGCTGAACAACATTTGCGAGAATCTGTTGACAAAGTTTATCCTGGTCGAGTGGTGACTCCGGGAAGGGTAGCGAATCTTTCGAAGTTTGATCCGGAAGTTCACAAAGGGATCCGCAGCCAATGTCAGACTCGAGATCGTTGTTGGCGCGGTTGCCCATTCGGTGCAGCCTACAGCAGTCTTTCAGGTTCTCTCGCCGTGGCAGCTCAAACAGGAAATCTTACCATTAGAGCAAACAGTGTTGTGAGCGAGATCGTATTTGCAACTGAATCCGGAAAAGCGGAAAGTGTCAGGATTATTGACAGTGAAACCAATGAATCCCTTGAGTTCTTCAGTAGGATCATTTTTTGCAATGCCAGCACCGTGGGAACTACCGCTATTCTGCTTAGTAGTAAATCAGAAGCGTTTCCAAACGGGTTGGGTAACACCAGTGGAGAGTTGGGTCATAACATGATGGATCATCACTATGGGATGGGGGCTGCTGGTAAGTTAGGGGGATTTGAAGATACCTATTATAAAGGTCGAAAACCTGTGGGATTCTACATTCCGAGATTCCGAAATATTGACAATGAATCGAAAAGGGACGACTACATCAGGGGATTTGGTTATCAGGGTTCAGCAAGGAGAGGAACAAACGCACCGGAAGGTATGATCGGCGCCGAGTTAAAAAATTCCATCTTCACACCCGGGCCTTACCAAATAGGCATGACTTGCTTTGGGGAGATGTTGCCGTATCATGAGAACCGGATGTTTTTGCATGACGAAAAGAAAGACAAATATGGTATGCCAATCATCGTCTTTGACGCCAAACTTCGTGACAATGAAAACAAGATGCGGGAAGACGGTGTGAATTGTGCAGTGGAAATGCTCGAAGCTGCCGGATGTGAAGAAATCGTTTCATGGAATGATGCTACTGCCCCCGGTGCATGTATCCATGAGATGGGAACAGCCAGAATGGGGCATGATCCGCAGACCAGCGTTCTAAACAAGTGGAATCAAATGCATGAAGTTCCCAATGTTTTTGTTACAGACGGATCGTGTATGACGAGCTCGGCAACACAAAATCCAAGCATTACATACATGGCTCTGACTGCCAGAGCGGTGGATTATGCTGATAAACAAGTCAAGAAGGGAGAGTTATAGGAACCTCACTCCAGTACAGGAAAGCTGTCATCTTTGGGTCTGGGGCTTAATCTTTTTTGTTGAATAATTCGAGCACAGGTATTCCATCTCAGGACAGCATCATTATTATCGCCCTCGCTTAACTTGTCGGCCTCCTCATAAATATGCATGGCCTCCTCAAGCCATTCAAAGGCATCATGATTACTTCCGGGGTACCCCCTTTTCAATGCCGCTTTGCCCTGGCGTTCGAGGATTAAAGCCTGGTAGTATTTTATATGATATGGATCCTTCAACTTTTCGAGTAAGGAATTAGCTTCGTTTGCCGGAACTCCACTTTGGAATTGATCGGTAAGTGTCAGAATTAACTCAACAATTCCTTTCTGATTGTCCGGATCCACAGCCAAAATATCGCGACAAATGCTTTCGGCTTCCATCGGCTCATTCAACAAACGGTATTGTTCGATTTTTTCAAGGGCTCGTGGAATCGCACTTTTACTTAATGGTTTCAACTCAAATTCCGGGGTACTCATATTCATTTGGGTTTAAAAAGATTAATGAGCCTAATCAAAGGATCATAGAATTTGTCAGCAACTCTTTCTTTTAAAGGTATAATAGCATTGTCGGTAATGGTAATATTTTCAGGACAAACTGTGGTACAACATTTGGTAATGTTGCAAAAACCAATGTTATCCCTTTGTTTTAGGTCGTCTCTTCGGTCTTCGGTGTCCAGTGGATGCATCTCAAGGGCCGCCGTATATACCATGTGGCGAGGTCCAATAAATCTCTCATGCAAAGAGTGCTCACGTAGCACATGACAAACATCCTGGCACAAAAAACATTCTATGCATTTTCTAAATTCCTGGACTCTGTCAATATCCTCCTGTGCAATATTCCAGGTACCATCCTCATTGTCAGGATCCCGAGGCTTAAACTTCTTTATAGATTTTTTTACCCTGTAATTCCAGGACACATCTGTAACCAGGTCCTTGATTGATGGAAAAGATTTTATCGGTTCGATTGTTATTTCCTTATCCTGAGGCAGATCACTCATCCTGGTCATACACATCAACTTAGGTTTGCCATTGATCTCCGCCGAACACGAACCACATTTGCCTGCTTTACAATTCCACCTAACCGCCAGATCCGGGGCAGTTTCCCGCTGGATTTGATGGACTGCATCAAGTACTACCATCCCTTCAGATATTTCCGTTACATAATCGCCAAATTGACCACTAATTCCATCAGAACGCCATATTTTGAAGTTCACTTTACTCATTTCTGCATTTGGTCAATGATTTCCTGAAGGTCCTCCCGAATCGGCTTCTTTTGGATCTGTTCTACTTTCATCTTCCCGTCCTCACCTTTATGAATAGAAGTGTTTACATTTCCAAGATCTTCACTTTTGTCCGTGAAATCAGAACGGTAATGTCCTCCTCTACTTTCTTGCCTTTGCCTGGCTGCTTTGGTGATTGCTTCAGCAACGGTCAGCATGTGCTTAAGCTCAAGTGCAGTATGCCAGCCTGGATTGTAATCTCTATTGCCGCTTACCCCTGCTCTTTTACTCCTTTGCTGTAATTCTTCCAATGCGGATAATGCATTTTTTAAACTTTCTTCGCTCCTGATTATTCCAACATTGTCTTGCATCATTTCCTGCAGATCTATCTGGATTTGAAATGGGTTTTCAGCATTTTTCTCATCCATTCGAGAAAAAGGTTCTTCGGCCATTTTGACAATCGATTCGACATTTTCCTTTTCAACTTCCCGGTGATCATTGGATGAAGCATACACGGCAGCATGCTCACCAGCTCTCTTTCCAAAAACCAGAAGGTCTGAAAGTGAATTACCTCCTAAGCGATTTGCTCCGTGCAATCCTGCAGCACATTCCCCTGCAGCGAAGAGACCCTGAATCCCTGTCATTTGTGTATCGGCATCCACTTTGATCCCTCCCATAATGTAGTGGGTTGTGGGTCCAACTTCCATTGGCTCCTTGGTAATATCTATCCCTGCCAGTTCTTTAAATTGGTGGTACATACTTGGCAGCTTCTTTTTGATGTGAGCCTCCGAATTCTTCAATTTCTCCTTGATCCATGCAATGTCGAGATGAACACCTCCATGTTCCGTACCCCTTCCCTCACGAACTTCTCTGAAAATGCACCTGGCAACATGGTCCCTGGTCAATAGTTCGGGAGGTCTTTTAGCGTCGGGATCACCCTGGGTATATCTCCATCCTTCCTCCGGATCGTCGGTCGTCTGGTGCCTGTACAAATCAGGAACATCGTCAAACATAAATCTCCTTCCTTCACTATTCCGTAAGACCCCTCCTTCACCTCTCACCCCCTCAGTGATCAGAAGGCCCCTGACACTTGGCGGCCAAACCATTCCGGTAGGATGGAATTGCACAAACTCCATATCAATCAATTCAGCGCCTGCGTGATAGGCAAGCGATATACCTCCCCCCGTACAATCCCAACTGTTACTGGTGATCTTGTAGATTTTTCCCATACCGCCGGTTGCTATTATGACCGCCTTTGCATGGTATATCCTGAATCGACCGCGTTCCCTATCATATCCTATAGCCCCAGAAACGACTCCATTGCTATCCTTGAGGATTGAAATTATTGTGATCTCATGTTGGAAATCAATACCTTGATGGATCCCATGATCCTGCAGTGTCCTGATCAATTCCAATCCAGTGCGATCCCCCACATGAGCAAGTCGTGGGTATTTGTGCCCTCCGAAATTTCGCTGTAAGATCTTCCCACTCTTGGTTCTGTCAAACAAGGCACCCCATGCTTCCAATTCCCGAACCCTATCAGGAGCTTCTTTAGCATGCAATTCCACCATTCTCCAATTGTTGAGGTACTGCCCTCCTCTCATGGTGTCGGCAAAATGAGTTTTCCAGCCATCCCTCTCATCTACATTTGCCAGTGCTGCAGCAACACCTCCCTCGGCCATTACAGTGTGTGCCTTTCCCAAGAGTGACCTGCAAATAACGCCAACAGACACTCCTGAAGATGAAGCCTCTATCGCCGCTCTCAGTCCCGCCCCTCCGGCTCCAATAATCAGTACATCATACTTAAAGGACTGAAATTGCTCCATTAGAATATCCTTAAATCATTTATGATGCCCATGGAACAAAGTCTAACGTAAACATCTGAAAACATGACCCAGAAAAGGCTACACCAGGCCCAAATCATATGTTTTCGGTTTAAACAACTGGAACAATTGTAAAGAGTCCTTTGCACAGGAAATTTCGATAATTGGTTTTTCAACCCACCAATCAAATGTCGAAACGAGTGGCAACCAAATGTATATCCTCCCAGGAGCGTTACATTCATGATCAAAACCAGGGATCCTATTCCAATTCCAAATGATGATACTCCCGTTTCTGGATCGATAAACCACAATCCCTTCCAGGCATCATATAAGAGAAAAAAAACAAACAAAACTGCGAGATACATGAAATATCGATGCACATTTTGTAAAATAAGGGGCAGTCTATTCTCACCCCAGTAAGATTTCCTTGGTTCTGAAACAGCACACGATGGAGGATCAGCCCAAAAAGCCTTGTAGTAAGCCCCTCGATAATAATAACAGGTCACCCTCATCCCTCCAGGAGCCCAAAGTATTAATAATGCCGGTGAGAATGGTAGAATTACAGGCCACCAACCTGGTTTTGGACCAAAAATACTGTGAGAAGAGCCTCCGAAAATCTCAGGTGAGTAAAAGGGTGATAGATAATTGCCGAAGGCATAATATTCACCCTGGAATGCGGCCCAAGTGGCATAGACAATGAACGATGATAATCCAAGAAATACAGCTACCGGACGAGTCCACCATGCGTCTTTGCGCATAGTATGTCCAAATTTCCCTTGACGAAGAAGCGTACTGGAATTTTCCAAATCGGGATTAATGGTTTAGTCTTTTCAAATTAGCGAATTGGATACTCCAGTTCACGATAACTAATTTTAACCAAAAATTCCTTTAAATACAACCGACAACATACAAAAGGTATCCTTCGAAAACCTGATACAAGGTCATTCAGAATTTTAATTTGAGCATTGAAAAACTAAAACTGGAATTAAAACTTTATCTGTCATTCAATTTAACGGTACATAGTAAAAAGTTTCCAGGAATAGTGAAGATTTACCCCTTCCTGCCTCATCTGGTTTGAGTTCTTTTAGGATACCCCCACAGCGGATCTTCTGATCGGGAAGTCTTCCAGACCCCCGGGCATGAGCGATGATAAATTCCCTGGAGTTTTCTTCATCGAAAAGTCTATATACATCGTACTGGTCAAAAATAGGGATCATCATCATGGTCATGGTTTTTCCAACCATCATGGGAAACATAATAAATCCTGAGAAATCAGTGTTGGATTTCGTAAATCGTGGAACTCCTTCAATAATTGCATTTGATGACAGTATCCCTCGTGCTCTCGCTTCCCCTGGTGAATAATAGTTAGGCTTGTATTTATCGTAGGACTTTTTCAAACCAGGCGACAATGACTGCAATATGCTTTTCCTCCCACTGGGATCCAGGCCCGACAGAGACATTTCCAGGTATAAAACCATTCTTTGTTTATCGGAAAGCACTCCTGCTACTTTAGCCAACTCTGCCGCCTCAATCTCACCATCATTCGCCCGGGTAAGTAAATTGTAAAATCGACCACCATTGTCCAATGCCGAAATCGCACCTTTCAGCGTTTTGTAAGGAATTATTTTTTTCATTTTTCAATTTTGAGAAGTACTGTCCCCTCAACGTTTACACCAAGGTTTCTTAACGTTTCCAATTTATTCCTGTTGTCAGTCATTAATCGAATGGATCCCACACCAAGATCTTTCAGTACAAATGCGGCTTGACTAAAATCCCTTGCATCTCGTTTGAAACCTGCTGCCTCGTAAGCTTCTGCCTGGTTCATCCCCTTTCTCTTGTACTCAATGCTCTTTAATAGACCATAATGCCCATTCCCTTTTCCTTCCTGATCCAATAGGAGTATTATACCCATTCCCTCTTTTTGGATCATTACCTGGGCCGCAGCCATTTGCTCCCTGCAATCACACTCTACGCTATTGAAATAATGACCATGAATACACGACGAATGCAGCCGACATAGTACATTTTCCTGCTCTGATGGATCCCCCATTACGAATGCGATGACCTCTAAATTTCCATCTGAATACAAGACTTCATGAAATAGTCCAAAGACCGTATTGAGATCACACTCGGCAATTCTCTCCATCCCTTTCCTAATTTTGTTCATTTTATTTGTGACAACTCCATTCCCTGTGGCAATCCTTGAGGAAACCGTGCAAACATTCGGAGACGGGGGTATGGTAGGTTACGATCATTGTACTTAAAAGCCTTAGCGTGACTTGCACTGGTAGAGATTGATACTGCCAGATTTGTTGGGAGGGTGATGATAAGGAACCAGCCATGTAGGATCGACATTGCAGTTGTAGTGGGAACCATCCATTTATATCGGTTATCAGCAACCTTCAGTGTATAGCTCTTGATATTGTCTATTGGGATGGAAATAGTCTGATCCATTTTATTGAGGTGCGTGACAATGATGATACTGGATTCTTCCACTGCAATCAATTCACCTCCCAGGTAGTATCCAATGTTAGTTCGTGGAGATTTCAATCTTATGTTTATCAATGCTCCGTAAGGATTGAGATGGATCTCCTCTGATTGCGGAAGTTTAGCAGGTGCCGAACAGCTTCCCAGTATCGTGATACTAAGAATTATAATTGCGAGAATTTTAATTTTCATTGGATGTAAACATTTTGGCATCTACACGTGAACCCCAAAACTCACTCTCCATGGTTCGTTCATATTCTTTGTAGTTCCTTGCCTCATTTTTGAGGTACAAAGCTGGAAAGTCAACCATTTTCTTTAGTTTGACAAGCTCTTTCTCTTTAGTCCATTGATTGCGCATCCATTCGATGTAATATCCTTTAGACCTGATAAACATAGAATATTCCCGATCGGATTCTGGTAATTTGTACCGGATAGTATAAACATCACCCGGCATGGTGATAAGGTAACTATCGTCAGCTTTCAGATCTGAAACAGCTTCCTCATCTTCATTATCCACATGCTGAACCCCTATTGGATTGATAGGAATAGGTTCCACTTCTTCAATGATATCTACCAGTCTCACTTGATCAATTCTCCACAACCCTTTATTCATAACTAACTTGATCTGGACATTATTTTCCCCTTGAGTTAAGAGGGGTAATACCTGTCGATTGAAAGCAATAGGACCCGTTTCATGAAAAGATCCCTCGTACATCCATGCATTTGATTTATCAGTCCGAGTATAAACCTCAATTCCACCAAGCAATTCCGTAATCCCCGTCTTCAACTTACTTCGTATTTCCTCATTTGATTCAAATTCTGCCATTATTTCTCCGACATCTTCTCCCATGTAAGAGAGGGCACTATATATGAAGTAGGTAGTCATCAACGTCTGTCGAAAAGAAACCTCAAGACCCAGATTGTCATTTGGATCGATATTTTCAAAATCTATCAACAGCTCTTCCTTACTTGCGAGGTTATATTCATCTGCCAGGCTAAAACGTTCAACTCGATCAGCCCTGTCAATAAGATTTTTGATAGAACCTTCAGGTCCCTCAGCGTCTACCAATTCATAATTCTTTTCGGTCAGATAGAAGCGATCGTTGTTACCATGCAAAACCGTTTCATTCCCCGAAATCGGAAAAGTCAGTAATTCTACGGCATCGATACAATGCGTTTCCAATGCCTCATTTTTCAAGGTTAGTGTGAAGTTTCCATCCAATGAAAGATAGTTTCCAATAGCATCAATGTCCGCATATTCCATCGAGGGTGAGATTGCATTGGAGAATCCTTCTGCATCGGAATAATGAAAGTTGTCATTTCCGTTTACATAAAACGTCGGGCATGATCCATAGCAGGCTTTTGGATTCGTAGCACAAATACCCAGTAATACGAGGTCAATTCCCATCATTATGCTGATGGCTGTTACTTTTTTGGACCGTTGCTCGTCCAGGTCATTGGTCTCAAAAATAGCAACGCTATCAAGGGGAATTGACATTGGGCCACTATCGATGATTTTACGATTTGCATTATACCTCGTACCACTTCCTGTTAAATAGGAATCGGATTCATCGATATCCCAACCTCCCATAAAAATGCAGACATCACCATTCTTAAAATGCGCTTTTATAAATGGGGTGCCGTCGTTATACAAAGCACTGGTGATGAGGTTGTTTACATCGGAATAATTATTTCGATTATAGCTCGTTTGGCATGATTCATTGAAAGCAACAACAATCAGTAAAAGAAAGAAAAAAGGAATGAGTCTTTTTAGTCGGAGTTTGAGTGAGAGTTTGTCCATGGCTAATAGAGTATGCTTTAACTCACCCCAGTTACGAAATGGTTAAAGCATACTAAATATAAGGTTTTACCGGGACAATCTCACGGAACGGATTGAAGCCCTATTCTTAAATAGTGTTCAAGTACTAATTCCCATTCAATCCTTTGGCTGTACGATCTTCATATTCAGGAGCTGGCGTACTCATTGGGGGATTGGTCTCCAACAGTTTCAATACTTCCTCTACCACTCGTTCCATCTGAGGATCCCTACCCTGGACTAGCATATTGGGGTCATCCCATACTTCAATATCCGGGGTCACCCCTTCCCCTTCCCAGAACCAGTGTCCATCATTGTCATAGAGTCTGGCACCAGGTACAGTGATTCGTCCTCCGTCAATGAGTCGATGCCCCGTTGCAGGTCCTACAAGTATTCCCAGTGTTCTTTCTCCTACAATTGGTCCAGCTTCCAATTCCTGGAATGCCCAGGGTAATCCATCCCCACCAGAACCTGCCCATCCATTGATCAGCATTCCCATGGGTCCGGTGTTGGTCTTTACCGGCCATTGATGGTCTTTACCGTATCGCCAATGTAGATTGTATACCACTGGACGTTTCATTAACTCCAGGAATCTATCTGCCAGTTGTCCTCCGCCATTGAAACGCTCATCAATGATAAATCCTTTCTTATCCAGTTGACCATAATACATGGTTACCAATTCAAGTTGTCCTCGCCCTGCAGTATTCGACATGTAGATATACCCCAATTGTCCATTGGACAATTCATCCACCATTTTACGATTGTTCTCTATCCATTCAAGATACCTGAGTCGTGATTCTTCAAATGGAGTGAGGCATTCAACCACAACCATTTTACTGTCTGTTGACAAGCCCGATTTGCTAATCTCCAATTGAACAGTCTGATCAGAAAGTCCTTCAAAAGCCGCATAAGGATCTTTTGTTGGATCCAGTTTGACTCCATTTACTCCAAGGATATAATCCCCCTCCGAAACATCCACTCCTGGTAGGTCAAATGGTGACCGAACCTCAGTATTCCAGGCGGCTGGTCGTGCTATTCTTTTAATCCTGTATTTCCCGTTATTAAGGTCCCAGTCAATGCCAAGGAATCCTGTATTTCGGGGTTTGAAATTTTCAACATCCCCACCACCGGTATAGGTATGACCAGCACTTAGCTCCGCTGCAAGATTGGATTGAATGTTAGTAACATCCCATCGGGTTCGGGCATCTTCTATCAATGCCCCATACTGATCTCTCAATGCATTCCAATCGACTTGATGCATATTGGGATCATAAAAGAAATCTCTATGCCTTCTCCAGGTATCTGTAAATATTTGTCTCCATTCCTCTTTTGGAACGAGATCCATAACCAAACCCTTCGTAGGAATAGCATCTTTGATCTTTTGATCAGCCTTTGGAGAAATGATACCGTACTTGCCCTTTACAGAAACGATCAGCGATTTACCGTCTGCTGTTACTTTCGCCCTGCTAACATCTGAAATTACAGTCTTTTCTTCCCGCTCCTTCAGGTCATACCTTACTAACGAAGAGGAGTTTTCACCTGATCCGGTATTTGGAAACCTTCTGTAGACTATGGCACCTTCGAATGGCATTATGGATCCGATGTTTCCGGCTTTGGGAGGAAGTATAACCAACCGGCTTTCTATGTCATCAAAATCAATTGTGACTTTTACCTCATTGCCATTGTCCCCATTTGAATCATTGGTCTTATCTTTTTTCTTCTTCTTGTCATCATCACCTTCACCCTCCTTTTCTTCTTTCAATTCGAGCTTATCATTTTTCGGGGATAACAGTGAGGGTACGCTTTTAGTAAGTGCTATGGCACCTATTTGCGTGGCATTTGGATACACCCAGGTACCATCACCCATATCACTGTAAATAGCAGACATACTTCTGTTGGTAGTATAGAAAAGATACTTCCCATCGGTACTGAATGCAGGGCTATAATCGTCATAAAATCCATTTGTGATCTGGGTCAACCTTCTTTGATCCAAGTTAAATACGAAAATGGCGTTTTGAGCATTGTCCAGTCCTTGATTGAATGTGATCCATTTGGAATCCGGAGACCAGTTAATTGGATATCCAAACCTTCCGGGATGTGATAACGTCCAATTCGTATTTCCTGCGGCCATGATCTCTCCGGTGCTCACAATCAGTACATTGATAGTATTCGTCTCATCAACAAAGGCGATCTTCTTATTATCCGGTGACCAGTAAAGATCATAACCCATTCCTTTTCCTCTATTTGTTAACTTCCTTTCAGGTAGTTTGCCATCCGTAGGTTGCAGGTAGATCTCATTTTCCCCACCTTTATCGCTCCAGTATGCTAGGTTCTTTCCATCGGGGGACCAGGAAGGGTGGCGATCAAAAGCTCCGCTTGATTGGGTGAGATTCAAGGTGAATCCTTCCTTCACAGGAACGTTGAACAACTCACCCCTGGCTTCAAAGACGATCCTTTTCCCTTCCGGGGAAGCTGTCATATCATTGATCCTTTTACTTACGTCCACAGCTCTTGGGATCTCAATTGATAGGTCACTGACAACATTGACAGGAACTTCTTTGATCTCTTCAGTACCGATATCCATTAAATAAAGTGTTCCACCCTTTTCAAAGACAATATCAGAAGAGCCAGCTGACATGTGGGAGATATCAAAATCTGTGTACGTGGTGATCTGACGTGCAGATTTATCACCGGTATTATATACCCAAAGGTTGATACGTATATTCTCACCCTGATCAGACAGGAAGTAAATGTTATCCCCAACCCACACCGGTTTGCCATCATTGGCTCGGTTATTTGTAATATTCTCAGCGGTATTATTCTGAAGGTCAAAGATGATCACGTCAGATGCCAGACCTCCCCTATAGCGTTTAAATGGGTAGTTTTCTGTGATCTTGGTGATGTATGCCAGCTTGTTCCCATCCGGGGAATAGCTAGCCAGTTCCCCATAAGGAACAGGAAGTTTTTCAGGTAATCCCCCGTCTTTCGAAACTTTAAAGAATTGTCTTGAAGAACGTTGACCCATTTCCCTTCGACTGGCAATAAGGACTGATTGACCATCGGGATGCCAGTCCACTGTCCGATCTGGTCCTGATTGGTAGGTGATCCTTTTTGGAACTCCCCCGGTCACTGGAATTACATATACGTCAAGGTTTCCATTGTATTGGGCTGTATAAGCAATTGATCCACCATCCGGTGAGAATCGGGGCCAGGATTCCTCTCCCAAAGAATGAGTTACCTGAATGGCAGTACCTCCATCTTTATCGACTACCCAAACATCTCCTCCGTAGACAAAAGATATCTGGGAATCTGACACATCCATATATTGCATCAACTTGGCATTGATCTGGGCATGGACATCGGAGAATATTAATGTGATTGTAAGTAATGATATTAGCTTTTTCATTTGAGTTTTAAATTAATCGGGACGAATATAGTCCAAGATCAAACTCAATGAATGCCATTCATATAATTAGAAAGATGTCAATGTGCACTAGGTGCCTGATAACTCGATCAATGCGTATTTTCTGAGGTGATCGTTCTTTGAATTTGGATATGGGATCACTTCATTAAGTCTCAGCATCAATTCGAAAGCTCCTATACTAAAAATTAAGGAATCGGAGTTATTATACGGGCCAGTAAGGCAATCACCAATGCATAAGGTGTCAGCAAGTTGGTATTCTATCCCGATGATGTTAATGGGAACCTGGGCACTCCCTGCCCAAATACAGGTAAAACCTCCTGCCGGACACCTGCTATCAGTGATTTCACCTATATCGAGCTTTAAATAGGGTTCTGCACTGATCTCCTGACTTTCATCTGATCCAATAAGAAACTCTCCCGGTCCAATTTCAATGTCGGTGTAATCCGTGTTCTCATTACATGATAAAAACCATACGGAGATAGCGATAAAAAGAACCCATTTCATACTACAGAGTGGTGCAATAATTATGCCGATTAGATCTTGAAGAAGCATTATTCTTTAGGTGTGGTCTTTGCACTTGTTGTTATAAATCCTCCAAATAATGAAACCACTGCCGTAATAAAGAAAAACAGAAAACTGAAAGCTACAGCTACATTCTGATCAATCTGTAAATACTGGTAGCCGAGAATAAATGTCAATTCCCGTGCTCCTACCCCTCCTATAGTAAACGGGAATACTGCTACTACAGATGAAATCAGGAAAAGAACCTGGTATTCTACGTATTTATCCTCTACTCCCAAACTGATCAAAATGAAATAGGCGCAGACAATTTGTAGTCCCTGGACTATGATAGAGTACTGGTTGGTGGAATGAAATGACTTTTTGAACGCAACAAATAGCTTTTTGATAACCCAATAATATATCGGATAAAGAATAACCATCCCTGCAATCACCAACCAGAAAAAGATATATGGAAAGTACTGAGGTACGATCAGATACCCTCCCCCTGCAAGGAAAACCAATGCAACCAAGCCGCTGATCCTGTCTAGGAGAGTTGCTGATACCAAGGGTTTAATGCCTGTACCAAACTGTTTGTTTAGCAGGTATACCTTGTAGCCATCTCCTCCTATCCCTCCTGGTAGAAATAGATTGTAAAACATTCCAATGAGGTATAGTCGGAGGTTATAGTTCGTTGAAATGTATAATTCAATATTCCTGAAGTAATGATTTAGTCTGAATGCACTTGCTACTTTGGACAGTACGAAAAAAACTGTCGCTACAAAAATGAAAAAAAGGTTAGTTGAAAGAAATATCCTCTTGGTTTCCTGCCAATCGATATTTTGAAATACAATGTACAGAGCTACTCCCGAAACAATAAATTTAAGGAAAGTCTTAAGATACCTTTTCAAGCTTGGAACTGCCAACGAAGTGTTCTTTGATGCGATACGTTTTTTTGTTTTGGGATTCGAAATACGTTCTCACAATCAGTTCAGCCACAATGCCAATGGTAACTAATTGAATACCTCCCAGCAACAAGGTCACTCCAAGGATTAACAATGGCCTTCCTCCGATATCCTCACCGAAACCAAATTTCTCTACCAGTAACCAAATATTGATCACGAATCCAACCAGAAATGTAAATGCTCCCAATGCCCCAAATAAGTGCATAGGTTTTTGAAGATACTTCTGAAAGAAAACCATGAGCATCAGGTCACTTATCACTTTAAAAGTCCTGCCAAGTCCATATTTGGATCGGCCGTGAATACGAGGTTGATGATTAACCGGCATCTCTGTCAGTTTCGCACCCTGTAATTGTGCAAGTACAGGGATAAAGCGATGCAATTCACCATACAAACCAAGGTTCTTAGCTATATCCTTTTTAAAGACCTTCAATGTGCATCCGTAATCATGAAGATATACTCCAGTAAGTTTCCGGATCATTGCATTAGCAATTTTACTTGGGATCTTTCTCAAGATGAATCCATCCTTTCGTTTTGACCGAATTCCTGCTACCACATCAACATCCTCGGCTTCCATTTTTTTAATCATCGCGGGGATGTCCATCGGATCGTTTTGAAGATCTCCATCAAGGGTAATGATGTAATCTCCTTGCGCTTCATCAATTCCTGCAGCCATTGCAGTAGTTTGACCGTAATTTTTATTGAGAATTACGGCCTTCACGTGTGTATTTGCATGCTCTCGGATCTTTGCTATTGTCGAATCCGTAGAACCATCATCTACCAGGACAATTTCGTGATTCCATCTTCCAACAGCTTTCTCAACCGCTTCGAGAAGAGGCTGAATATTATTTTCCTCGTTCATTACGGGAATCACAAGGGAAATGAGTTTGGACATCCTTCAATATTTGCCAGCAAAGGTAGAATATTTAATCCGTCCCCTTCTATTTGTAACAATTACTTTAATGATTCCAGAAGATTGTCAATTGTCGGTTCCAGTTCTGATTTCCCAAGGTAATATGCTTCCAAAATGGATCTGAAATCTGATGTATTTGATTGGGAGAAAACATCTCTTTCGAACATGATCAGGTCATGATTTAGTCCTCTAGCTTTTAGTTGGTCCTGTACCAGTCTTCCTGTCAAATAAAACTGGCTTGCATGCCACAAACTCCTTGGAAAGTCTATTCCCTTTTCTTTACTCATGAAAAAGATCTCCGACCTAAAGGCACTTTCCCTTGAAAAAAGTAAATGTGTCCCCTCGTGAAAGACAGTTTCAATGAAAAAAGTTTCAAAAGAACCTGGATCCAAAGTGGATATATAAACCTGTGGATCGGGTCCTGAGGGAGTATACGCTCCGGCCCAATTGGCATACGCAGTAAGATCTATTCTTACTTTTCTATCTGGCCATTCATATCCTGCCATATCCTCCAGTCGATCAATGGTTTCATCTTCTATATTTCTTATTACTTCGACATGTTGCTGGATCACTATTTGGTTTTGTTTGTGATGAATGGACCATAGATTTTGACGATAGATACCTGAAACCGAATTCAAAATTGAAGTCAACTGCGTGCTGTCAAAAGGTTCTAACAGTTGGTAATCTGATTGATCCTGTAACCAATCCCGGAGATTTCCCATTCGGGATAAAGAGGTTTGAATCAGGTTTTGTTTGTAGTAAAGTATGGCGTTCGATAAAACTTCATGGTCATTATTGCTTAATCCGTCGATTATAGGTTCTTCCCCAATATCAAGAAATTCCAGTCCATCCTCCTGCAATTTGGAAATCTGACTTCCTTTTGCTTTTTGATATAAAAAATGATGAAGATTGATCCAAAAGTTGCTGTGGAATTTAAAGTAGTTAGTGTTGGCTAATATAGAGTCTGTGGGCTGAGCTTCTAACCAAAGTCCAACTGTCAGAAATAAAATAATTGGAAGTTTTCTCATTGGAAATTTGAACTCCTAAATGTAAGCCATTCATATATAACAGCATTTTTTCGTATCCTTTTTGAGTCGTAATGAGTATATTGATTACGTCAAAACTCAAAATTTAAGGTCATGCTTAGAAGCTACTTTCTCATTTGCTTCCGAAATATTCGGAAAAATAAGATTTTCTCATTTCTTAATATCATAGGACTTGCTATAGGTATAGCATCGTGTTTATTGATCCTCCAGTACGTTTCATTCGAAGCAAGTTTCGACCAATTCCATGAAAATAAAGACAGGATATTCAGGGTGGATACAAGGTATTTCCAAAGAGGACAAGACCTGGGACAATCCAGTTTTAGTGCCTATAAACTTGCTCCGACCATTGAAGAAACAGTTAGTGGCGTAAAAACATATGCCAGGACACACTTACAGTATTACGGAGCAGTTGTTACCTATGATGAGAACTCAGAAATTCGAAAACAGTTCTTCGAAGAGGATTACAATATGTATTTCGTTGACCAGGCATTCTTTGAGATGTTTGACTACAAATTGAAGGCAGGTAACAGGGAGACCCTTCTCACAGAACCAAATTCCATAGTGATCACGGAATCCATGGTTCGGAAATATATGCCTGGCGAACCCAATCCCATAGGTAAATTCCTCCGTGTCGATGGTGGATGGTATCCCGGCACCTTCAAAATAACTGGCATATTGGAGGATCTCCCGGGGAACTCCCTTTTCTCTTTCAATTTTTTAATGTCTATCGACGATGTTCTGAAAAATGAGCAATACACAAATGATGATGGTTGGGGATGGAGCAATTTTGTGAGTTATCTAATGCTCGAGGAGAAGGCATCCATGGAGCAGGTCAGTGAGCTCGCTGTAAATACTTTGAATGAACTGAATGAAGAGGACAATGAATCATCCAACTCCCGGAATGATGTTGTCCTGACCTCATTAAATGATATCCATCTGAGGGACAAAATAATTGAGGACCAGGGAGGTGTTTCAGATGAAACCCTGTTCTTTTTTACGCTGATTGCCATATTCATTATCGGAATTGCATGGCTCAACTACATAAATCTGGCCACAGCCCAGGCGCTAAAACGATCAAAGGAAGTTGGCATTAGGAAAGTAGTCGGTGCGGTTAGAATGCAGTTAGTTTCTCAATTTTTACTTGAGGCTTTCATCATCAACACAATCGCTTTGATCCTGGGGTTTGCAATCGCCTATTTTACATTACCAATTCTTGGAGGAGTCTTGGATCAAAACCTCATCTTTGGAATAGGTATACAAACTCATTACTGGATCTATTTCGGATTGGTCTTTATTATCGGTTCATTTCTGAGTGGTTTTTATCCAGCAATTGTATTATCAGGATTTGATCCATCGGTAGTCGTCAAAGGGATCTCCATATCCAGAAACAGAAGATTCGGTTTGCGTCAAGTTTTGGTAGTTGTACAATTAATCATCGGGGTCTTTCTAATTGGAGGTACTCTTGCTGTGTATAAACAACTATCGTTTATGAGGAATCAAGACCTGGGAATGGATGTAGAGCAGGTGATGTCAATGAGGGGCCCGAGGGTTGTGGCGGACCGTGATGAGATGAGACAGAAGATGAAGGCCTTTCAGGATAAACTCAGCTCAATGGCATCAATATCTGAAGTATCTGGTTCTGATGCCATCCCTGGAGGAGAATATAATTGGGGTACTTCTATGATCAAAGAGGGGCAAGATGACAGCGAAGGACAATCTGTAAAAATGATGTGGGTGGATGAAAACTTTCATAAAACATATGGCCTTGAATTGTTAGCTGGACGATTCCACGACAGATCCCTGAGAGGAGATGAAAGGCAGGTGGTTGTCAATGAAACACTACTGGAAAAATTTGATATGGGGACACCCGAAGAGGCACTTGGACAGAGAATGAAGGTGGGTAACAACATTTTCCCAATCATAGGAGTTCTTCAAGACTTCAACTGGTATTCACTTAAACAGGAAAAAGAGCCCATTCTTCTTAATTACACTCAATTTGGAAGTAATATTTCTGTAAGACTTTCCTCTTCGGATATCAGAAATACAATGGAAACTATCCAGGGAGAATATGAAGCTTATTTCCCAAATAATCCTTTTGACTATTATTTCATGGACGACTTCTTCGATCGTCAATATAAGTCAGACCAACAATTTGGACAGATCTTCTCGGCATTTTCACTAGTAGCAATCATAATTGCGTGCCTGGGCATGTTCGGTTTAGCTTCGTTCACCTTAAATCTGAGGGTAAAGGAAATTGGAGTAAGAAAAGTGTTAGGTGCATCCATTTCATCAATACTATTGCTCATCTACAAGGACTACTTGAAACTGATTGTTATTGCATCTGTTATCGGTATCCCAGCAGTATACTTTGCCATCAAAAATTGGCTTGAGGGCTATGCTTATCGAATAAATATATCTGTCGATCTCATGGTTCTGCCAATTATGATTTTGATGCTGATCGCTATTGTTACGATCAGTTATCAATCATTCAGAGCTGCACTATCAAATCCGACAAACAGCCTTCGAAGCGAATGATCCGTTAGGTTCAAGGTACATCTTTCACGATCACTTCACTTCGCTTATAGCCAATACGGTGGGCGACCGCCATGATCTGCGTGATGTTTGTATTCAGTTGTACGGCTCCGTCATAGACCGTCCAGGCGATTTCCTCCGAGGCAGGATGGTTCTCAATGAGCCTATAACCAATGGAGGCACCTTCAGTTGCACAGGAGATCTCCATTGAAGAACCTGAAATTGCAATCGCTGGATCGCTAGTAACAGGTTGCACAAAGTTTGGCCAGAATGATTGAATAAGCTCATTTTCTGGTATGAGCCCCGTATCATCAATGGACTTCACCCATTGATCACATTGTTGTCTTAGCTCTAGTAATTTTCCCTGATATTGAGGATCTTTTGCCAGATTTTTTAATTCATGGGGATCATTTAGAATATCGAATAATTCTTCTTCCGGTTTCATTTCCCTGAACCACAATTTTTGTTCTTCATTTAAAAGCCCCTGATCACGAAGTCGAAGTAACTCCTGCATAATTGACATTTGTCTGCGATATACCACATCCAGAAACATAGGCTTTTGGGGAATATAATATTTTATATACTTGAATCTCTCGTCTCTCACGGAACGGGCCCTGTCTATTAATTCATCGAATCTATCTGCCGCCCCAAATACATATTCAGGTTCAATGGATCTAATATGATCCCCCAAAAAAGCATTACCATCCATGTATTGAGGAGGTTCTATTCCCACCAGTGACATTACCGTTGGTCCGAGGTCGATGAAACTGATCATCCTTGTATCTCTTTCACCAGCAAATTGGTTGTTCGGAAACCTTATGATCATGGGTACTTTTATACCTGATTCATAAAGCATTCTTTTTTGCCTGGGAAGTGGTCCTCCATGATCTGTATACCAAAACACAATAGTGCTGTCCATTAAGCCATCTTCGCTCAGCTCTTCAAGGATTTGTCCAACCCTGTGATCCATTTCCAGAATATTGGAGTACATCCGTCTTACATCACGAATTCCTACATCATTATCAGGTAAATAAGGTGGAACAGTGACCTGTAAATCCTTATCAACCCATAAAGAATCGTCCATTTTTGTCCAGATCCTAGATTCATGGGTCACACCGATGTTGAACACAGAGAAGAAAGGTTTTTCCTTTGGTCTCTTTCTCCAGTGAGCCTCTCTGCTGCTTTCATCCCAGGCTGTCATGGTCTTACGAAATTGATAGTCCTCCTTACTGTTGTTTGTGCAGTAATACCCGGAAGACCTCATGTATTCGGTAAACATTCTGATTTCAAGGGGTGGGACAGCTTCATATGCCTCCTGACCGGCGGGTAGAGCTTTGTATTCATTGATCCGTTCTGGGGTTATTCCCGGAAACCACGGTCCTGTCCGCATATGGCTGGCACCGATAGAGTTGGCATACATCCCTGTAATGATCGAGGCACGAGCCGGTGCACATACTGGGTGCGGTGTGTAGAAATTATCATAGCATACACCCGTTGAAGCGAGCCAATCAAGGTTTGGTGTTTGAACCGTACTGTCACCAAACGAAGGAATATATGGGCCAAGATCCTCAGCCACAATCCACAGAATGTTGGGTTGAAAATCTAAATTAAGATTTATTATCTCGTCGTGAGTTTGGTCAATCTGTTGTCGACAACTTAGAACTAAGATGAGACATAAGGTAGATAAAACAATAATTCTCATGAATAGGGTTTGCAACCTTTCCAGGATAAAAATAAGAAAGTGGATCAGTAAAACAACTTAATGATCAAACCTGAACTTCATGTACTTAATGGTCTCACCCTTTTCTGTCCATAGTTTCTCATACTTGGTTTGTATACTATGGTGCTCCTCCAATAAGGAAGAGTTATAAAGATCACGAGTATATACCAGATCTTTTATTTTTAGATCACCGCCATCGATCAAACCCATCGTATAGTCGAAAATGATGGTATTATCTGTCTTGAATTTGAACCACCCTTCTTTCCTTAAGATATTTCTGTACAAATTCATATATCTGGGATGGGTTAGGCGTCTCTTCTCATCTCGATCTTTTGGTCTCGGGTCCGGGAATGTCAACCATATTTCATCCACTTCACCAGGTAAAAAATAATCCTCAAGAAATTGAATTTGGATCCTTAGAAATCCGACATTTTTCAGCTTCTTTTCCAGGGCCTGACCACTTCCTACCCATAACCGATCCCCCTTGAGGTCTACTCCTACGAAATTCTGATCCGGAAACTTTTCACCAAGGCCAACAGTGTATTCTCCTTTACCACAAGCTAGTTCCAGAATCAGCTCATTTGAATTTCTGAAATACTCTTTATTCCAGTTACCTTTTATCGACTCAAAAAGAGGTTTCCCAGGCTCTATGATGTTCAGCCTAAGTTTATTCTGTTCGAATTTCTTTGTTTTCTTTCGGCTCAAAGGATCTCGATTTCGGCGACCACAAAAGTACTTCCTGTAATCAAAATCAAATCATGGGATGAAGCTTTATTCAATGCAGTGTCTATTGCATCATTGACATTTTTATAAGGTTCACCATCTAATCCCATTTTCTCTGAAAGTTGTTTTAAGTCGCCAACCTTCATAGACCTGGGAACTGAACTTTGTGTCAAATAGAAACATGAATCTTTCGGAAAAACAGATACGATGGATTCGACCTTCTTATCTGCGACCGTTCCATAAATTATATGTAACTGTTCAAAATTAATCTCATCAATTTGCCTGAGAAGAGCCCTTATCCCCTCTTCATTGTGACTGATATCTGCAATCATCAATGGTTGATCCCTGAGTAATTGAAATCTACCTTTCAGACCGGTATTCTTCCAAACTCGACTAAATCCTTTTTTGAGATCTTCGTTTCTTATGACGTAATTCCTTTTTTTCAGGGTTTGAACGGTTTCAATTATCCCTGGAACATTGTCAAGGAAATAATCAGCCAAAATATCTGTCGTATACTTTTCCTCTTTATCTCCGTCAAAGACTTCAAATTCACGATAGAAATTTGAAAAGCCTGAAGAACGGACCTTGTAATCCTTCGATTTAACATTTAATGGAGCTCTTAGCTCATTTGCCTTTAAATTGAAGACTTCGAAGATCTCTGTCTGGTATTTTCCAAGGACTACTGGAATTTCTTGTTTGATGATACCTGCCTTTTCGGAGGCGATCTCTCCAAGAGATTCACCGAGAAGGTCCTGATGATCATATCCAATATTTGTAATCAAACTTACCTCCGGTGTGATGACGTTGGTGCTGTCCAATCTTCCCCCCAATCCGGTTTCTATTATGGCAACATCTACTTTCCTCTCCTTGAAATATTGAAATGCCATCACAACCGTAACCTCGAAGAAAGAGGGATGTACCGATTCGATAATATCTCTGAGTCCCTCAACAAAATTTACCACCCAGTCTTCCTCGATCTCCTCACCATTCACCCTTATTCTCTCTGTGAAGCTTTTTAAATGTGGGGATGTGTATAAACCGGTTTGGTATCCCGCCTCCTGAAGGATGGATGCTATCGCATGGCAGCTTGTTCCTTTTCCATTCGTTCCGGCAACATGAACAGATTTAAAAGTTTGATGAGGATTACCGAGGTAATCAAGCATGCTCAAGGTATTATCAAGGTTTGGTTTTAATGCAGCCTTACCTTGCCGTTGGAATATTGGAAGCTTGGCATAGAGGTAGTCAAGCGTTTCCCTGAAATCCATTTACTGTGATTTTAAAATGAATGTGATCCTTCCTGTCGAAAAAGGGGCGGGTTGGTATTCACTGGTTTTCTCCAGTACAAGTTGTTCCACCGATCTGCGATATAGTCTTTCAACTGCAGGGGTCACGGTGCTCGTTATGGTCTTTATGGAAACAATGTAGCCATCTTCGTCGACACGAATTTCAAAGATAATTGTGCCGGTCTCCTGGGATTGATCATTAGGATCGGGTACACCCATCAATCTCCAGCCTGTCATCTGCAATGTCGCTCCCTGACTCTCCCCTTCACCGGTAGCCGTATTCTGAAAAAGTGCTCGTTCATCTACCTGGGGTTGTGGAGTAGATTCTGTCTCTTCCTGATCACTTTCGGAACCTGCAACTACCTGCTTATCAGTCGGTTCATTTACTTCCTCATTCTCCACCTTTGCTTCTTCCTCAGAGACCACAGGTTGATCTACTTCAACTTCACGTTGATCCGGACTTTGTATATCTTCCGTCACGGATTCAGTTTCTGTTATTTCCTTAGGAACTTCTTCGGTTGTTTCCGTTTCTTCAGAAGGCTCTATTTGTTGTGTCTCTTCAACGTTGTCCGCAGCTTCGGTAGATTCCTGAAGTTCTTCCACGACCTCATCAGAAGGGGCTTCCTCCGTTTCAGTGGCCGTTTCCACAGCATTGCTCTGGTCTAGTCCAAAACTTAATTCAATACCATACTCGGGAATAGGTGGAAAGGGCTCTTTCCAGGCAATGAATAGGTATAAAAACAATAACACAATCAGTTGGATCGCTGATGTGATCAAAATACTCTTTTTACGTCTTCTACTTTCCTCCTGATCCATCATTTTGGTTTCGTGGCAATTGAAACTCTTGCTTCAAGTGAGGTCGCAATCGAGGCAACCCTTACCAGATGTTCCACAGGTACTGACTGATCACAATGCAGCACCACAACGCCCTCTTTACCTGCCAGCGCACTGCGTAAAAAACCTTCCAATCGGCTAATTGTGACAGGTTTGTCATCCACATAGTATTTCAGATCTTCGGTGATCGTAATGCTCACTTTCTGAACGACGATATTAGAGGATTTACTGGTCGGAAGATTGACAGGTAGCCCTGAGGGTGTAATGAAAGAGGCAGTAAGCATGAAGAAGATCAGCAACAGAAATATCACATCTGTCATCGATGACATGCTAAAAGCAGCCTCAACTTTCAATTTTGACCTTAAGTTCATTTTTGGGGTTCTTGTAGAAGATCGATAAAATCAATCGCGGAATACTCCATTCGGTGCACTAATTTCTGTACCCGAGTAACCAGGTAATTATAGCCGAGGTAGGCCAAAATACCTATAAATAGCCCAGTGGCGGTAGTTATCATAGCCTCATATATCCCACTTGACAAAAGCTTTGGACTCACAGCCCCTTCCTCCTGTGCTATTGAAATAAACGCCTGGATCATCCCCGTTACCGTCCCTAAAAACCCAATCATTGGAGCAGCACCGGATATGGTTGCCAACATGCTTAGGTTTTTCTCCAGCCTGTATATTTCTATTTTTCCAATATTCTCAATGGAAACTTCTATGTTCTTGAGTGAAGAACCGATCCTGGAAAGTCCCTTCTCGATCATTCTGGCAACTGGAGTATCAGTCTGGGCGCATAATAATCGTGCTTCTTCAATATTCCCTGATTGGATTTTCATTCGTATTTGAGTTTGGAAATCGGAAGGAGTCTTCGCAGATTTCTTGATCATCAATACACGTTCGATGAATATGTAGATGGCAAAGATCCAAAGTAAGATCAAAGGGATCATCATGTATCCTCCTTTGACCAGCAATTCCAAAACTCTGATGGATTGTTGTTCCTCCAGGACCTCACTGGTGTCCTGAAGTATTGAAAGCAGTTCAATCATTTAAAAGTACCTGTTAGACGCGTTAACAACGCGAATTTAACAGATTCATTGCATACTTTTTACTGGTATCTCAGTGCCCAAACCTCTCCACCAAATCGGTCCTGATAAGATAACAGGTTGTTATTTGCATCGGTGAAGGATTCGAACTCTGCAACAGCCACTCTATAAAATCGATAATCTCTGAATGGAGGAATAATAATTGGACTTTCCCCATCTGCAGCGAGCTTCTTGGCATGATCCATCGCCAGATCCTCGTCAATAAAGCTTGAAATTATAATATAAGATTTACCGGTCGCTGATTCCAGTTGGGTTATCTCTCCTGCGGGCATCATTGAAGCCGGTGCGGGAGTGGTTTCTATTGGCTCAGATTCAACAGGAGTAGACTCCACAGCTGTCGTATCAACAACAGGTTCCGGCTCTTCAACCGGTACTTGTTCTACTCTCTCCGTTCTTTGTTCCTCAGCATCAGCCTCAGGATCAGAGTAAACAAGGAATAAAACAGCAACAATAATTATCACCAGTGAACCAATGATCACAATGCGATAGAAACTCTTTTTATCTCCAGAATCTCCTCCGTAAACAACCTTATCTTCGAATGGCTGCCCTCCGTAGGTTGTGGCTCCTGTCCCAGGGCTGGATTCTGAAGAATCATCCGCTCCAAATACTGAGGTTAACGGATCAGTTTTTTCATCAAATTCCTCGAAAGATTCCTCCTCATAGAACTCAGATTCTTCTCCACCTTCAGAGAGATCTATTCCCTCGGCCTCCATCTTCTCTATCTCCTTCTGTAGCTCTTCATCGGACATATCACTGTCGATGTCACTTAAATCTATGTCTTCGAGGTTTATTTCGTCCTCTGCCGTGGCATCACCTGCATCCACTTCCGCGGATGTTTCTTCAAGCGGTGTTTCTGTTGTATCGGCAGAAGGTTCCGTTACAGGCTCTTCAGGAGTAATTTCCGGTACTTCCTCCTGTGATGTGTCATCGGTTTCGGAGACATCAGGAACGTCCATTTCATCATCGAAATCGTCATCATCATCAAGTTCCTCGTATTCCAAGTCGGGAAGACCGAAATCCTCATCATCATCGAATTGATCTTCTCTTTCCTCTTCAGGGTCTTGGTTGGTATTCTTATCGTCTGCCATAATAGATTTGGTTGATCCAATTTAACAAAAGTTTAAAAAACGCAAAACTTTGAGTTTAAAATGGACTAAAAATGATAACTAAAACCAGCTTTCAATGTGAATTGCCTCACATTATAATACAAATATCTTTGATTTTGGCGATTTAAAAGGTTTCCGAGGGAAAGAAAAACCATACCCTGGGTATTCAATTGATATTTACCACTTACAGATAGATCTATAACCGTTGGCAGATCGAAGGAT
Organism: Cyclobacteriaceae bacterium; assembly: GCA_965242805.1. Classification (GTDB taxonomy): domain Bacteria; phylum Bacteroidota; class Bacteroidia; order Cytophagales; family Cyclobacteriaceae; genus JANQEU01. The sequence continues at coordinate 951,271 of CBDETD010000002.1, forward strand.
TCTCCGGAGGAATCAACTGCTGTAATATCGTCTAGCAAATGAAATGAAGGGTTTATATGCATCCGCTTGAATAGTGTAAAGACGGTCCCCAATTGCAATTTTATTGATGGTAAATGGATCTGTCGGTCAAATAGCTTGGAGTTATATTTATTGATCTCAAGATCAGCAAATACATTGAGCATTTCAGTCATGCCGTAATCAAGTCCCATGTTTAAACCATAAATTGAGATAGGATCAGGCTCATAAAGGAGTTCGAAACGAGAGCTATCCACTATGGAATTGATGATATAAAGCTGATTTCTAACCGAGGCCAGTGTTCCTGAAACAGATACAGAAAGATCAGGAAGGAGAATTGCCTCCAGACCGGCCTCCAGGCTGAAGCGATTAATGGTCGTTTTCAAGTCAATAGAATCCTGAAGAAATGGATTCATGATACTGATTGATGAAATAGTATTTCTCTGAGCTCCTCCTGTCAGTTTGGATTGTAAGGTCAACCTGTCGCTAAACTCAAAATTGAGGAGGACGTCCGGGACCACATAAATATCATTCTGATTGATGCTGTCCTCGTAAAACCCAAATTCCAATCCAGCATTTACACTTATCCTGTCATCTCCATATGAAAAATATGGATTCACGGTGTACCATGATCTTCGAGTTTCAGCACCGGATTGATATGATGAAAACTTTCCGGAGAAAATAATGCCAGGCTGGATACCCTTACCTTTAGACCAGATCTCAAGTGATCCTCCCCCATTATTTTCCTTGTTAAATACGAATGATGATTCCTGATTTACAAATTGCCAAAACGGGTTGATAGAAAAATACCACTTGTCTTTGGTTATTGATCCTTCAATTGGCAATTGGATTGCAAACCTATTCTGTCGGACCTTGCCTCTATAAATATTGATAGAATCATTAGCGAATGCTTCATTACTGAGTCCATAAAAATAGAAACTCTCCCTTCCATAAGACAAATCAGGTAGAAAATTGATTTTGTCTCCCCTAAACACAACATTTGCTCCAATTTCTGTTTGACTTTGACCACTTTGTTTCTTTCTGACCGGACCTTTTCCAAAACTTTCGTGGAAAAATCTCAGCCCCAGATCCATTGTTTCGTTACGGTGAGAGTGATGCATGATTTGCGCCAATGGTGAATTCAGATTTCCGAACCCCAGTTTTACAGAATTATTATAATGGGAGGGGCTTTCTCTCTTTTCCAACAAACTGGCATTGAGATCGGGGTTGAAGGGAGCAACTTCCATTAATGGTTCCCTGATGTTGTATTCAAGTTTCGCTGGTTCAGGTTTGATCGATTGAAAGTTGAATTGACTATATTTCCTTGAAGCAGGAGGAAGTACCAGGTCTTTTTCTTTCTCAACTATGAATTCGGCGTTTTCGATCTCCCCCGTCTGGTCCTGGGCGATCAGGGGAAATCCTAAGGCCACTATTAATCCTATGATTAATGTACTCCTCATTCAATGGAATCTTTTTGAGTGGCACTTCCCTGCGATTCCTGAAGTAACAATTCCTCTTCTTTCTTCTCTACTTCAGTAAGTCTTTGCTCTGCTTCTCGGATCAAATCACTATCCTGGGATCGATCAATAATGGAATTCAATGTTGCCTTAGCTTGAAAAAGTTCTCCCTCAGCGATGTAATTATCAGCAATTAACAAATATGATTTGCCTGTCCACTTTTTATATGAACCAAAATCACCAATCAATCTGAACAACGTTTCACGGGAATCAGGGTAGCGTGATTCTTTATACTGGATCAAAGCTATATTATATAGAGACTCTGCAGCAATTTCACCTGAGGAGGCATTGACTACCTGGATAAAATCATCCTTTGCCTGCTGAAGGTTGTCAAGGGACAAATAGGATTTTCCCCTAATTAGCCAGGTATTCTCGACGGCATTAAATGGTTTCCAATTTTCCTCTTTCAAAATTTCATTAGCCACATCTACAGCATTTTGGAATTGGCTGTTCTGAAAATAACCTCTCATTAATCCATCTCTGGCCTTATAAGTTGTTCGGGGATTACCGATACCAGCTGATAACAATGAAGTGTAATTTTCGATTGCATCATCATTTCTTTGTAATTCCATTAGGATTTTACCCTTTTTATCGAGTACACGCAGTAGAAAAGGGTGATCTCCAATTCCAATCAACTGATCAAACCATAACAGGGCGGAATCCTTCTTCCCATGTTGGTTGTAACTGTCACCTATGTAGTATTTGATCTCAGTGGAATAATCCGAGTTTGGATCCTGTGAAAGTAATTCAGCAAGTTTGCTCACTGCGCTGGAGAATCTTTGATCAAAATACATGGACTTTGCGTAGTCCAGCTCGATAACAAACAACCCTTTGTTGTTTGGATCAGACAGCTTTACTTGTTCCAGTACCTCATCAAATCGATCCACTTCATGGCCTTTCGACATGAGATCCTGTAAACCGAGAAGGGCATCATTTGAAGTAGAGTGACCTGGATAAGTGTCCAATATGGACCTGAAGTCCATTTCTGCGGCAATGAAATCCCCAAGATTTGAAGAACAAAGACCTCTATTCAGAAGGGCAGATGGTATCAGGCCGCTGTTAGAATAATCTTTTACCAATTGATCAAAAATTGACTTACTTTCTTCAATTTGAAGAAGTTCGAATTTTAGTCTGCCCAATTGATAAAGTGCATTATCAGCGTATTCGGAGTTTGGAAACTTGTCAATTGTAACTCTTAGGAAAGATTCGGCTTCCATGGACTCCTCCATCAAGTAATAGCCAAGGCCAATCTGGTAATTGCAGTATGCTCCGAAGTCATCATCAATTACTGAACGATACAAGTCTGCAGCCTTTTGAAACTCTTTTTGAACGAAAAGACAATCAGCCATTCTGACATTTATTTCACCGTAGCGATCATCGTCAGGATCCATTATCTTCCGGAGGTCTTCGAATTGACTGTAGGCTGTAATGAAATCACCCTTATTATAATTGACAAAACCCAAACCATACATTGACTGAACTTTGAGCTCCGTCGAAGCTTTAGAGTCAATTACCTTTTCGTAATAAAATTTTGCTTTGTCTGATTGTGAGAGTAATGAAAATGCTTCAGCTATCAGGAGGTTGGTTTTCCATGATGTCTCGACATCTGCTTGATATCTCAAAGATTTCATCAGGAAAATCAGGCTTTCTTCAAATTGACCTTCATTGAATAATTGCTGCCCCTTAAAGAACGTAACAGACTGGTAGGTGTTCCTTGCGATTTCCGATTCTAAGCCACTTTCTTCGATGTAGTTGATAGCTGATTCATAATCAGAGGAATTAAGATAGGCTCGAACCAGAATGTCACTTGCCTCATTTCTCCAATCACTTTCCGGGAATTGGTCGAGAAAGTTTCGCAGGGTAAAGATGGACTCTTCATATCGGTTGGCGCTGAACTCTGTCTTTCCTGCCAGGAACATGGACTGCTCCGAAATACTCTGATCAAAATCCAACTTCGATGCTTCTTCAAAAGCATTTACGGAAAGGCTATAATCTGACCTGTTGAGATAAAGCACACCCAATCGAAAAGCCGAAAGTTGCCCAAGATCCGATCTCTCCAGGGCAGAAATCTTGTAGTTGTCAATAGCTTTATCACTATACGATAACTGATCATAAGCATATGCCAGTTTGTAATAGGTTTCGGGATCCCTCTTTGACCTGGATAAGTCCAATGACCTTTGAAAAGAAAGAGAGGCATTCTCAAAATCCTCCATTGCAAAATAGGCTTCACCCCTGAATAGCATTAGCTGAACTTCCTGCTCACGACCGACATTTTCCATTCTTCTGGATGTATAGTCAATCACTTCGCTGTACTGGTTCTTTTCAAAATATATTTGAGTGATTATAGGAGCTGTAAGATTCACAAGGTCCGGATCCTCCTCGGCCTTAAATAAATATTGGAGGGCAGGTTCCGAATTTGAGTCTTTGAATTCAATGAATCCTGCATAATAACTGGCTTTGTATTTATCATTCTCGCCAAGGAGGATCACCTCTTTGAAGATTGGCAAAGCATTTTCCCAATTCTTAAGCGCAAAATATGAATAGCCAAGCCTATATTGCTTTTCAGAGTATTTTCGATTATTCAATACTCCTTGTGGAATGGATTGATATAATGAAATGCACTCGGGGTAAGATTCGTTGTTGAAGTAATACGCACCCAGTTCCATTTTCGCCTGATAGGATTGCAATGTGCCCTTTTCGAGTTCTGAGAATTCTTCCAATGGACCAGGATCCTGGTTCAATCTCAGTTCAATAAGGGATAGATAATAGTGTGATTTCCTTTTAAGATTTTCAGAATTCTGCGTGTTTAAAACATCTTCAAATTGAGCTTTGGAATGAAGAAATTGGCCATCTTCAAAATATTCTATCGCCAATAGATATGAATCATTAGGGTCTGATTCGATTACCGATTGCTGGGCACCGGAAATTAAGAATAAAGCAAGAAGGAGAACGCTTAATAAACTTCGCAAGACAACTTTTACTTACCTGTTTTTGACATTCTGTTTAACGACAGGCAAACTTAAATGGTATTTGATAAAATCATTTTTTCTTAACCATCAAGATGCAAAAAGAATCCTCAATGTTGAAAATGCATCAATTGATAGAGTAATTCTCTTAGAAGTCCGCTTTCCTTATCCTTGGAAAGGTTGAATCCCACCCCTTTGGACTTTAGATCTACCTCATGGATCAATTGAATGTTTCGCTTCACCTGGTCAAGAGAATAGTGTTTCGTTGCATTCAGGTACTCACCTGCAAAAAAAGGATGAACACCAATCAATTTTGCAACGGCATTTTTTTCCTTATCTCGTGATTGATGGATCATTAATATTTTTGAGAAATAGGAAAAAAGATTTGCAAGTGTTAGAACCATTGGATGATTTGCCGGATTTGCTCCAAAATAATTGACAATCTTCAAAGCTTTGGGAAAATTACCTGCTGATAATGCACCTTGAAGTTCGAATACATTGAACTCCTTACTTATCCCTACATATCGATGAACAGCATTCTCATCGATTTCCGATCCTTCATCTACATTCAACAAAAGTTTTTCAATTTCATTTGCCAGGCGTTGAAGGTTATTACCAATATTTTCGGAAAGGAGCATGGTTGCTTTTTGAGAAATGGACACATTCCTTGCTTTGGCGTAACCCTGTATCCAGGATGGAATCTGATTGTCGTAAATCCTTTTAGATACCAAATTCACCGCATGCTTTGCCAATGACTTAGAGATTCTCGTCCTCTTGTCAAGGGTTTTGTACTTATATCCGAAAACAAGTACGGTTGATGGAAGAGGATTTTCCAAATAATTGGTCATCAAACTTTGGCTATCTTCTTTGTTCCATCCTTTCATTTCCTGGGCCTCTTTCACGATGACCACCTGCCTTTCACCCATCATGGGATATTTGCGGGCAGTTCCTATAATCGTAGTGAGATCCGCTTCCTTTCCGTAAAGGATGTATTGGTTGAAACTCTTCTGTGCTTCATCAAGAGCGTTTGTCTCAATATGCTCTATGATATTGTCAATAAAAAATGGTTCTTCTCCTTGAAGAAAATAGACCGGTGCATAGTCACCGGAACTTATAGATTTGATGATCTCCTGGTATTCTGCCATCGATGCCTTAATCGATAGGTGTCATCTGCTTCAACTCTTCGACAATGAAGAAACCATCATCACCCTGGGATTGGTAAAGAGGCATGAAGATCATTCCATCCATCGGAGCATGAACGGGACCATTTCTGTCCATGGCCAAATGTTGTCCCTTGTACACTTGTTGAAAATTGTGAAATCCGGGCAACATTTTGAAGCGATCTTCAGATGTGATCTTATGGCAATGAAGCGCTTTTACTGTATCGGGAAGTGATTCGGAAACTTCCCGAAGCTGACTGGCATAGTGGTCCTCATTTTCATGATCATGGTGGGAGATGCAACCAGCGCTGTCGAGTATTTCCCATAAGCCTGAAGTATGCAATTGATACGCGTTTTTCGTACTGATCACCCCTCCTTCAAATGCAAATGCCGTATATCCAAGCTGTTGGTAATAGCTTACCAGGGTTCCTTTCAAGTATGGAACAATCTCGATTACTACCGGAATGTGAAGGCTACGAATCACCTGGAAATTTTCTTCGCCTTCCGGAACGATCACAAAATTCCCTCTTTCAGCAGATGTGGCATGTAAGTCGACCACAATCTTCATGGGGTAATCACCTTTTGCTTCCTCTTCCACGATGCTATGAATGGCCAGTAACTCCTCGTCTTCAGCTTCATCAAGAATCGTTTTTAACTTGATGTTGTCAATATTTTCCTGAGTCCAAGCCCTATTCAGGTCGTAATCCAGGAACCTGTAATTACATTGGATAGCTTTAATATTCCCGACGATTCCTATTAGCTTTCCTTTGAAAGGAATTTCATGGTTTTTGATTGCCGAACAGACATTCCGAAATGCATGAAGGCCCAATTGCTCATTTCCATGGATTCCCGCAATGCATATAACCAAGGGTCCCGGCTCATCTCCTTCAACTATCCCCAGAATTCTTTCCATGCAGTCTTTCTCGATTTTTCAATAAACTGGAGACAATATTAAGAAAGTTTCCCTCAGTAATTATCCCGATCAAACGATCATTTTTAACAACCGGCAGACAATCAGTCTTTCGTTCCTTCATTAGCTTCAAGGCATCCTGGATCGTAGCTTCGGGGTGTATGGTTGGTGGATTTTTGACCATAAGGTCCTTGACTACAACTTTCTTACTGGGTTTGACGTTCGCATTGCGGCTATAATATTTGATCAGTGTTCGAAAGTCAATAAGCCCTTTAAGTCGCCCCTCACCGTCTTCAACTGGTAAATATTTGATATGCCTCCAGTTCAAAATATCTGCCACTAATTCGGGGATATCATTTTGATGAACTGTAAAAAGATCGGTGGTCATGAATTCCTCTACAAGCATAGAATAGGGTTCCCATTTACTTATTCCTTCAAGACATCCCATTTCCCATTTATGAATAGGAGTCCCATTTTTTTGATTGGCAATCATACAACTGGTAAGTGCAATGTTGACTTCCTCTCTACTTGATTGCTTCATCATCATTGTATGTGAATTGATGATCCATTGAGTCCCAGTCTGCCGGGTTTCGTTACGACCGGCAATAACATCCATGTAGCGATCAATGTCCTCACTGTTTATATTATTCTTCTTAAGACCTTCTTTGGCAATGGGGATAAGTTCTTTTTTGATCAGTTCAGAAACATTGACTTTCTTACCATCGATCCAGCTAAAATCAGTGTTCAATCCATCCCTGGCAGCGCATATAAAGTTATCCTTAGCATGGTCGAACTCCATGATCTCGGTAATATTTGGATAGACCTCATCAAAATGGTTCATTAAGCCGATCCAGAATGCTGCATTTGCCACTTCATCAATTACCGATGGCCCTGATGGAAATACCCTGTTCTCGATTCTCAAATGAGGCTTACCATTTGGACTAATTCCGTAGCATGCCCGATTCCACCGATAAACAGTGGAATTGTGGATCATCAAAGCGCGTAATTTTGGTGTGACTCCCTGATCTATTTGTTTCAATACATCCTCTTCAGGATCTGTCATCAATAGCACTCGAAAACGAGAGATATCATCCTTATACAATTCAACAATGGAGTCTTCCAGGTAATGATTTCCGAATGTGACCCTCGGCGACCTGTCACGAATGTGCTCAGTGGCAATTCGGGTGTCAATGGATTGTTGAAATAAGGCAACCCTGGTTTCGGCCCACAGTCTTTTCCCAAAAAGAAGAGGAGAATTTACTGCAATCGCCAATACAGGACCAGCCAAAACCTGGGCAATATTGTACTTTCTTACAAAATCATCCGGTCTGACCTGCAAATGTACCTGGAAGGAAGTATTACATGATTCAAGCATGGCAGTATCATGCTTGATATTGAGTTCGTCCAAGCCGGTGATGTGCAGTTCGTGAACATCACCCCTCATTTTACTTATTGCAGCCAGCAAGGCGTTGTATCTTTCCAACGGGGTGAGGTTGTTAATGTCAAGGTCAAACTTCCTGATAGTGGGAAGAATACCGGTCAAGACAAATTCAAGCTCCTCCCGATCCCCAATTGCCCTCAGTTTTTCCAGTTTCCCATCAATTCTGTGCTCCAATACTGAAAAGCAATCTTTCTCAAAAACGAGTGGTCTCAGGTTTGCTTCAACATTGAATTTTGCTAATTCCGTGGTAAATAGGTCGTCGTTGAGCTTTTCCAGGATCTCAAGAGACTTAGGAGCTGGTTTGTAATGACTGTCTACTATGCACAGCTCCTGCTCTGCTCCAATGTGCAACGGATCTTCATTGAACCACCCGTCTTCAAGCATTCTTTCAAGGGCATGGACATCCTTTAATAGGTTTCTGGTGAACGTGTTGAGATCTGATCTTTTGGAAATCAGACGAACATTAAGATCTCCCATGCAATAAATTTAGGTGACGAAATTGAAATTTTACTAATAAACGTCAACTACTCTCAAGACTTACCTCACCATAATACTAGGCTTTTGATGGTCCTCATTCTATTTTTGCGGGCAAATAAATAGATCGAATGAAAGACTTTGTTGCTGAACTGACCTGGAGGGGAATGATACACGATAAAATGCCTGGCGTTGAAGATCAACTCAACAAGGAAATGACGTCGGCTTACATTGGATTTGATCCCACAGCAGATTCCCTTCACATTGGAAACCTTGTACAGATCATGACCCTTGTACATTTTCAGCGATGTGGTCATAAACCCATCGCCTTGGTCGGGGGTGCAACGGGAATGGTTGGTGATCCATCCGGTAAGTCACAGGAGAGAAATCTGTTAGATGTTGATACCTTGAACCATAACCTAAGCTGCGTCAAAAAACAGCTTGAAAAATTTCTTGATTTCTCTGGCGATAACGCTGCTGAGATGGTCAACAATTACGATTGGTTCAAAGACTTTCAGTTCCTTGATTTCATCAGGGAAGTGGGCAAACACATCTCGGTGAATTACATGATGGCGAAGGACTCGGTACAAAGTCGACTTGAAACAGGCCTCTCTTTTACCGAATTCTCTTATCAGCTGGTCCAGGGATACGATTTTTATTGGCTTTGGAAAAATAAGGATGTAAAGCTTCAACTTGGAGGTTCAGATCAATGGGGGAATATTGTCACGGGGACAGAACTGATCCGGAGAAAAGGTCAAGGTGAAGCCTTTGCCATTACCACTCCTTTGATCACTAAAGCCGATGGATCAAAGTTCGGGAAGACCGAGGGTGCTAATGTTTGGTTGGACCCTGAAAGAACCTCACCCTACCAATTCTATCAGTATTGGATCAATGCTTCCGACGAGGACGTGGTCAATTACATAAAGATCTTCAGCCTGAAAGATGAAGAAGAAATCAATCAATTAATTGATGAGCATCTTGAAGCTCCTCACATGAGGTTACTTCAGAAGACCCTTGCCGAGGAAATCACAGAACGGGTTCACTCCAAAGCTGATCTGGAAACGGCGATCAAAGCTTCCTCAATACTTTTTGGAAAATCGACTACGGAAGACCTTGCCTCATTGGATGAAAAGACCTTGCTACAGGTCTTTGAAGGTGTACCTCAAACGAGCATTACCAAAGATCAATTGGCCGGTACGGAAAATGTCACAGACCTTTTGAGTGAAGGTACGAATGGGATCGTTTTTCCATCTAAAGGTGAAGCTCGCAGAATGATCAAAGGCGGAGGTGTAAGTGTGAATAAAAGACGAATTAATTCCGCTGAAGATCCGGTGGATTTTGATTTATTGCAAGGAAAATATCTCCTGGCTCAAAAAGGGAAAAAGAACTACTTTTTGATCACGGTGGATTGAACCACTCGTAAAACCGTATTTTAGTTCCTCGATCAGAATATTTATCTTCAGAAAAATTGAAGGTCATGAAAATCTTATCTACACTCCTAATCTTTGGGATTGCATCAACTTTGCAAGCACAAATACCTCCCGCTGACTGGCAAGTAAAAACTGCTATATTGGCACTACCTGAACAATACCGAGCAGAGGCATCGGTGTTGGGGTATGACCAAAATGGAGAACTCACTATTCTACGTGAAGGGGCCAATCAATACATCTGCCTGGCGGATGATCCGAATCGGGAAGGGTTTGGTGCGGCAGCATACCACAAAGAACTGGATGAATTTATGGCAAGAGGAAGAGCTCTAAAAAAGGAAGGAAAAGGATTCAAGGAGATCTTCGATATTCGAGAAGAAGAAGTGAAATCCGGAAAGTTAAAGATGCCAGATAAAAGTACGCTGTTTGTCTTCAGTGGAACGGTCAATCCCGATACCCAGGAAATAGAAAACCAGTATGTGAGATATGTCATTTACATCCCTTATGCTACTCCGGAATCAACTGGATTGCCAGCCAGTGAAACCGCAAAAGGCCATCCCTGGATCATGGATCCGGGCACACACAGGGCGCACATCATGATCACTCCACCCAGAAATTAGGAAGATAAGAAAAGGTCAAAAGTCAACCACACCAATTAGATATTAGTACTAGGTGGGTGTTACTTCCTTTCGCTTGTAGTGTGCGATCGCTGTAATTCCGCCGATGATGGAGATGATCACAAATATTGGCATCGCCGCAAAACCAAATGGGGTTAAGCAGAGGATCGCAACAAACCAAATGGGTATCAACTTATAAAATGGCATATATTTTTTATGCTAGTTTGATTTAAGGTAAAGAACTTATCAGGCATTTCCTATGACATACATCAGGTATGGTAGGGTTTCCTCTGCTCCCAACGTTTAGTGATAGAATAGTTTCCCCCAAAAGTCCCTGAATGCGGTTACCTTTCAAATTATTGGATTATTTATATGTAATTTTGACTTTTTCAGCATAGACATATGAGATATTGGCTTCTGTTGGCAGGATTCCTGCTGTTCTCTGATATTGAATTATTCGCCCAGGATTACTCCGAATATGAACATTTGTGGGCTGATCCGAAGGCGGAAAAGAAAAGAAGGAAGAAGGAAGAAAAACTGAGAAAGAAGCAAGCCAGGGAAACTCCTCCATTGGTTGTTGCAGATACCCTTGTAAACCCAACTGATAGTATCCCGAATACCAATGCCGATTCATTGCCGGATCCGCAAAGTCAGGTAACTCCCATGGACTCAGTCGACCAGGTTACGGAAGAGATACCCGAGATCATCGATAGTACCCAGGTCCAGGATGTTCCCGAACCTATTGTGGAAGTCATCGAAGAACCGGAGGAAGAAGAAATAAAACCAGAGAAGGAAAAGAAAGAAGTTGAACCTCAGAAACCGGATTTCCGGGCAGGAATGGCGTCGGGAGGTGGATCCATGATCAATGGTGGATTCACATTCACACAAATAGCAGACGAAAACTATGTAGGATTATCCTTACAACCGGAATTCGCGATCTGGAAAATAGGTGTCGGATTGAACATTCCAATTCTATATGGGCTTGAAAGCCAAAAGATCAGGACCGAAATGTTCAAGGATGGTGTAGGATTGGCTCGTGTTTTCACCTACATACGATATGGAGTTCAGAAAGTAGATCCTGTCTACGTCAAGGTTGGTACATTGAACGGAACGATGATCGGTTTTGGTGGACTGGTAAACAATTACACAAACAGCACCAGTTTCGAAAAAAGGAAACTTGGTGCCCATTGGGACATCAACTACAAGGGATTTGGCGGGGTCGAAGGAATGTATAGTGATTTTGATCCCGGATCAACCAATTTATTTGTACTTAGACCCTACGTGAGACCTTTATCTTTTTTGGACATTCCCATTGTGCGTACACTTGAATTTGGAACAACTATTGTCAGCGACAAGGACCAGACGGAAATACCACTCAGTGACAGTACCAGTTTCTCCTATACCTATACCGCAGGGGGGATCGGCGCTTTTGGGTTGGATGCAGGACTAAATCTATTAAACGTTCCATTTATTCAGATCGACGCGTTTCTCAATTGGTCTAAACTGAAATTAGCTCAGGGTGGTCTGGAGGACTCAATTGCATCATTTACCCCTAATTACGAAACACTTGCAGATGGTTATGAGGACGGAACGGGATTCAGCTATGGTATTAACTTCAGGTTTAATTTCATCGCAGATGTGATGATGACTGACATAAGGATCGAACGGTTGAATTACTCGGAACACTATTTGCCCCAATTCTTCGATACGAACTATGAGTTGAGTAAGGATGGTAAAATACTGTCAACTCTTTCGGCGGCAAGTCAGCAAGGGATCTATGGAAGTCTGACGGGTCACATTATGCAGAAGGCCCGACTTGGAGGAAGTCTGCTACTTCCTGATGAAGTGACAGATAGTAGTCCTGCAGTTATCCAACTGTATGGAAACGTAGATCGATTGGCTGATAAGTTCTCACTTTACGCTTCCTATTTTAAAGGTAACCTTGACGATCTTGGTGATGCCTTTTCCTTTGATGAAAGGTCGGTAGCACAGGTGAGGTTCATATATCATCTGAACAGGTTCCTCGCGACCGGAGTAGACTATTACTATTACTGGGAATTCAATCCGGAGGCGGGTAGATTCAAAGCCACCCAGTATGTATCGCCTTACTTCGGTTTATCTATCCAGTTTTAGGATCACATGGAAATTGGCCAGAGTATGATGTCTACCCGTCGATTCATAAAGCGACCCTGCCAGGTGCTATTGTCATAGAGAGGATTGAATTTTCCGAAATCTTTTTTTGAGATCATCTCTCTGTCAATGTTCCTCTTTTCCAGAAGTAGAATAACAGATTCACTCCTCATTTGAGCCAGCCACTTATTCCAATCTGCAGGCCCAATATTATCGGTGTGACCATGGATTGAAATGGAATAGTTTTCGATGTTTTCTATGGCGTCTAGAAATTCAAACAGACCTTCTTCGGAGTACTCGTCAATGTAATAACTGCCGCCACCAAAATAAATACTATGTAGGAAATAGTCCTTGCCTTCCTCTTGTGCAGAGCTGCAAGCAAAAATTAGTAGAGACAAAATGGACAGAAATCCCTTCATAAAGAGTTTAAACTGATTTTTTTGATTTCAGGTTTTAACTGATCACGATAAGGTACAATAAAGCAAACTTTAAAAAGTTAATGATTTATGTCATGAAATGCGAAAAAACGCAATGCAATCGATTGTATTTTCATAAAAAAAATTAAATTTGGTCAGACTTAATACTCACTTGATTTGATCTACCCCATGGAAACTGATGTAATAAAAATGGCACATAGAGCAGAAGTAAATATGTTCTGCGACACATGCAATAAAGAGATTACAGAAGGTGAAGATTACTTCTATAATTACACTACTGAAGAAGTATGTTGCGAAAAATGTACCATGGAAATTACGTCAGATGAGGAAAAAATTGCTTATTTTTCCCATGCAAGTTGGTAACACACGAGCTCAATATTAACTCAAGGAAGGAGGTCCGAATGGCCTCCTTTTTTATTTCGTGTCAACCAGTTAAATAATTGTCCCTTCTAATTACTTGCAATTGCCGTAGGTTCGCAGGCAAATTCAAAATATGATGAGAAGATATTTGACAATACTGTTGTTGAGCCCACTGTTTCTGATCGGTCAGAAACTTGACATGGATCTTTTTGAAAATATGAAACCAAGAAGTATCGGTCCGGCGGGAATGGCTGGAAGGGTAACGACAATTGACGTGGTAAACGACAACCCCTCTATCATTTATGTGGGGACAGCTTCCGGCGGATTATGGAAATCCGAATCCGGTGGAATAAAATTTGAACCCATTTTTGACAAGCAGACAACTGCTTCCATAGGAGCAGTTGCCATACAACAATCCAATCCCTCGGTTATTTGGGTTGGAACCGGTGAAGGTAATCCAAGAAATTCCCTGAACAGCGGTGACGGAATCTATAAAAGTCTCGATGGTGGAAAGAACTGGACCAAAATGGGACTTGAAGGCACAAGACATATACACAGGGTGATCATCCATCCGGACAATCCCGATGTGGTTTATGTAGGAGCAATTGGATCACCATGGGGTACTCACCCTGAGCGAGGTGTGTACAGGACAATGGATGGTGGTAATTCCTGGGAAAAAATTCTATTTGTCAATAATAATACTGGAACCGGAGATCTTGTGATGGATCCGACCAATCCTAACAAGTTAATAGCTGCCATGTGGGAGCACAAACGTGATCCCTGGTTTTTCAAATCCGGTGGTGAAGGATCAGGCCTCTACATAACCTTTGACGGAGGTGAGACCTGGGAGAAGAGAACAGACGAAGACGGCCTGCCCAAAGGTGAGTTGGGGCGTATTGGTGTAGCAATCGCTCCCAGCGAACCAAATCGGATCTATGCCCTGGTTGAATCAAAGAAAAATGCGCTTTACCGATCTGATGATGGGGGTTTTAAGTGGACCAAGATCAATGACAAGAATGACATCGGAAACAGGCCTTTTTATTATTATGAGATCTATGTTGATCCTAAAAATGAAAACAGGGTTTATTCAATATTCACCTATGTAAATGTAAGCGAAGATGGTGGGAAGAATTTCACCCAGCTGATGCCAGCTTACAACACAACAAGAGGGGTCCACCCAGATCATCATGCATGGTGGATCCATCCTGATGATCCTAAATTCATGATGGATGGAAATGATGGTGGATTCAACATCACACGTGATGGTGGTAAATCGTGGAGATTCGTTCAAACACTTCCTGTTGCACAATTTTACCACATTGCCGTAGACAATGATATTCCGTACAATGTTTACGGGGGTATGCAGGACAATGGTTCCTGGGCGGGACCGGCGTACACATGGAAAGTGCAGGGTATTAGGAATGATTACTGGCAGGAGATCTCATTCGGAGATGGTTTTGACGTGCTTCCGGATCCTGAAAACTCCAGGTTCGGTATATCTACTTCACAACAGGGATTTGCATCTATCTATGATCGGGAAACCGGATACAATGAAATGGTAAGGCCTACATATCCTGAGGGAGATGTGGAATTGAGATTCAACTGGAATGCCGCCATGAATCGCGATCCATTCAATAAGAATACCATTTATTTTGGGAGCCAATTTGTGCACAAAAGCACGGATGGTGGACAGACATGGGAAATCATTTCTCCCGATCTAACCACAAACGATCCTGAAAAACAGAAACAAGGAGACAGCGGCGGTCTGACTATGGATGCTACTGGAGCTGAGAATTACTGTACAGTGATCGTAATCGAACCTTCTCCCATTGAACGAGATCTGCTATGGGCCGGAACGGATGACGGTAATGTTCAGATTTCCAGAGATGGTGGAGCAACCTGGACCAACGTCATCGCTAATATCAGGGATCTGCCACGAGGTGCGTGGATCACTCAAATAAAAGCCTCAAATAAGAACAATGGTGAAGCACTTTTGGTAGCAAATGACTATCGGAGATTTAATTATACCCCCTACGCGTATAGAACAAGGGACTATGGTCAAACCTGGCAAAGAATTGTAGACCAAAATGATGTTGTCAGTTATACTCTAAGCATTGTTGAAGATCCTGTTGAATCGAGGTTGATGTTTCTGGGAACAGATGATGGACTTTATGTGAGTATCGATGCGGGTGGAAATTGGACCAAGTGGACTCAAGGTTTCCCCACAACTAATGCCTATGACCTTGTGATCCATCCAAGGGATCACGATCTCATCATCGGGACATTCGGCAGAGCAGCATACGTGCTTGATGACGTCCGTCCTCTAAGAGAGCTGGCTTCATCTGGTTCTTCTACATTGACGAGAATACTCAACGTCTACGATCCACCCAAAGCCTATTCTGTAGCTATTCAGCAGGCCACCGGATCGAGGTTTGGAGCCGATGCCATTTTCAATGGTGAAAACAGACCATGGAATGCGATGATAACCTACAGCATCAATAAACCCGAGGAAGATAAGAAAGAGGAAAAAATGGCAGAAACTTCAAAAAAGAAAAAGAAATCCGAACCAGCTGCTGAGGAGAAAATAGATGAGGAAACGGATAAACCAAAATATGACTCTTTAACTTTTGAAGTATTCAATGCCGAGGACGAGGTTATTCGAACTATTAAGTTCAAGGCGCCCGAAAAAAATGGAATGCATAGGTTCACTTGGGGACTGCGTGAAAAAGGTATCGATCGGATGAGAAGATCTGATAATGGTAACAGGAACCGCAGGGAACCCGCTGGAGTGACTGTACTTCCAGGAAAATACAAGGTCAGATTCACCTTTGGTGACCAGAAGGATTCAACCGAAATAGAAGTCGCATATGATCCAAGATTAGACTTTCCCATGGACCAGGTTCAGGCAAAATACAATGCATTGAAAGACATAGAAAACCACGGAGCGAAAGGTGTAAAAGCTGTGGATCAATTAAAAAACAGCTTGAAAGTTGCCGGGGAGTTTGAAAAGATGATGAAAGGTAAGGATAAGGAAGGTTTTAAAGACCAGCTGGATCTGATAAAGAATACCAAGGATACCTTGAACAGTATGCTTGATATTTTCTTCGGTAAGGAAGACGAAAGGCAAGGTATTACCAGGAATCAGCCTAATAGCATAAGAGCTTATTACGGTGCAGCATTCAGGTATACGGCCAATGCGCTCCATGCTCCAACTTCCACGGAAACGAAATTGATCGACAAATTCAAATCTGAATTGGAAAAGGCTATTGAGACGGTAAACGGATATTATGAGAACGAATGGCCATCATTCCGAGAAGAAATGGAAAGTGCCGATTTAAGTCCTTTTAAGGAAATTGAGAAAATAGAGTAGTGTTGTTTGGGGCGGCGGACTTTGTCCGCCGCCCCAAAAACTCCTTAGTACCCTTCCTCAGCCAATTTCGCGGCAATTTCCTGCCCTAGTTGCATACCCCAATCCTGACCAGCTATCATTGATTCCTGGGCTACAATGGGCGTCTTTTCTGCATGTCTCTGACCTACATCACTACTGTAAAATTCGATCAACCCATCCAAATCCCCATCACTGTAGTGCTTGTAATAGATTGGCGTTAATAATTCCGTGAGATCATTTAGTACGTCGCCCTTAAAATTGTCTGCAAGCCTCGTCCAGAACTCATCCTCAACGTCCGGATATAATTCTTTGGATTGAAGGATCATTTGATCTATAGCCATCTTGAATGTAGGAACAGATCCCGAAATACTGAGGAACTTTCTGACTTTGTCCTTGTACTCATCGGATTGTCCGAAGGCAGTAAAACAGGAAAGAAATATGATCGTTGTAAGGAGGTTCTTCATTGTTTTTGTAGCGTTTATTGGTGCAAGGTAGTGGAAAGAAATCAACAATCTCTTTGGAATGATCATTCGTTTTTGAATTTCTCAATGGTGTATTCAAGCAGGTCTACTCCACCATGAGTACCATGTCCGGGAATGACTATCTCTGTGGATAGATACTTATTTTTCAGTTTATCAACAGTACTTGACCAATCGGTGACATTGGCGTCAGCAAGATTGCCTTTCCCCGCTCCGATCGACTTGATCAGACAACCTCCAAATATCACTTTATCATGAGGAAAGTAACCGATAATATTGTCTGTTGTATGGCCCTCTCCTACGAAATCATTGATCACTTTCTTATCGCCTATTGTTAATTCAAGTTCGTCTTCGAACCCGTTTATTGGAACAACTTCATTATTTTCCATTGCTAATTCAATGGTCTTTTGATTTGCGTAGGAAGGAATTTGTCTACTATGAAATGATCTTAATCCACCCAGGCAGTCAATGTGAAAATGCGTAACCACCACTCCAATGACTTTGGACTCCAGCTCGTCTTCCACCCAATTAATGAGTTCTTCGGAAGTAGGGTCGTCAGTAGGTGTATCAAAAATAATAGCCTCACCCCCATCAACAATGATCATCCCATTGCAGGGAACCTTCCCAAAAGATTCCGTTTCCAAATAGGATACGTGAATGAAAGTGTTGTCCGTTAGCTGGTCAATTTTGAGAGAGGGAGAATCGTAGATCACACCCGATGACTGAGATTTGCATCCAGTCAGGACAGTCAAGCCCATAATCAGATAAGTCATGCAACTGGTAATGATCATGAATCTCACTTTTCTTTACTCCAATCCTTACCGGTTTTGAACACGAAGAAAAGAAGCCTTCCGACAACAATGGCAATTATGATCCAGTACCACCATTCCATGTGAATCGAATTTGATTATTTTATTTATTAACTAGTTGTTTTCTAAACTTAACCATTTCTGTAATCAATTCCTTTGGTAATGGTTCATCAATTGGAAATTGTGCAGATCCTTTTCCTACTTTGTAAACCTTCAATCGTTTAGAATACTTTTCTATCGTAGTAGGATGAGGGTATAGCCCAACATGTTTTTCGTACCCCGCAAACATGATTTGCTGGTCTCGCTTTCCGCCTTCGATCAGAGCATATGCTGGAATATTGTAATTGATCATTTCAATAGCCTCTGGTGCAGCTTCCAGAATGCAAGCCTCAATTCAAGTAATGTATTCTTTGTATTTGTTGGCAATGAAGCAAAATATTCCGTAGCGGATGAACAACTCATGATCTTGCCTTTGGTGCCTCAAATACCACATAACTCTCAACTGATTTGATTTTGTGATGGTCAATCAAATAAATATCACAAAAATGGCTCTTTCGAACAGATCCGTCTTCATGTTTTGTCGTTACAGAACCTGATGCTACTACCTTATCACCTTCTTCCACCATTTGACCTAAACTACAATCCAGAATTTCAGGGCAAACCTCAAAAAACCCTCGAACTTCCTTTTTTCCAGGTCCTATCCGAAAAGAACCAGGCCAATGGAAAGTGATGTCTTCCGTGGACAGAGAATCCATTTCATGAATATCTGCCTTATTGAACGCCTGAATATATCGCTCAACCAATTCCTTGTTTGTCATAGTCATTAGAATGTATCTAGAAAAATAGTGAATGTACATGAATTTTTGTTCGGTCTGTTCAATTGGCACCTCTAGACTAACTCCCAAAGCTGGCGATATGAGGAGATTCAGTTTTTCTCTAAATCTTGATTAATTTTTGTGTCAAGAAAAACCAATGAACTCATGCAGAAATACCATTTAACTTTTCTATTCCTGATATTTTCCCTGTCTGAATCCCTTTGTCAGCAACAGATGCCCGATGTCCTTCCATTGAAGGAAAGAGCAAGAGTAATGGATGAGATCCTCCAGGATCGGCTTGATAATTTGCTTCCCAAATTGATGGAAGAACAAGGCATTCAGATGTGGTTGATCATCACCAGAGAGTACAATGAAGATCCGGTCTTTTGGTCATTGCGTCCATCCACATGGGTCAATGCACGACGTCGAACAATAGTTGCTTTTTATCAGCCCTCTCCGGGGCAACCAGTTGAAAAGTATTTCCTGCAAAAACATGGCCTACCGGGCTACGAAAGGGCCTGGACACCGAAGGAAGACCCACCTAAATGGTATGAAGATGACCAATGGGACGCACTGATGTCATTTATCTCTACAAAAGATCCAAAGAACATCGCATTGAATATTTCTAAGAATTTTAAGCACGCCGATGGCCTTGCTACCACAGATTATCGCCAACTCATGGATCGTCTTCCAAAAAAGTACAAAGAAAGGGTCATCGAAGGAGGTGGTTTGGCCGTACGATGGCTGGAAACCAGAACCAAAAGAGAAATAGACCTTTATGAACATACCTGTAACATTGCCCATTCTATAATCGCAGAGGCCTTTTCACAAAAAGTGATCACACCTGGAGTGACAACCGTAACCGATGTAAGATGGTGGATGCGTGAACGCATACGGGACTTGAAACTGACTGCCTGGTTTTTTCCATCGGTGACCATCCAACGATACGATGCCAACAATAATGTTGTCAACAGCTTTAGAAATAACGAGGAGGTTATTCAATATGGTGACCTACTGTGGTGTGATTTTGGGATCACCTATTTGAGATTGAATACTGATACCCAGGAAAATGCTTACGTACTACGACCAGGGGAAACAGAAGTTCCAGATTACCTGAAAAGTGCGCTAGCAGTAACCAATCGTTTGCAAGACATCCTGATCTCCCAATTTGAAACAGGGAAAACAGGTAATGAGATCACACTAGCTGCTCTTGATCAAATGAGGTCTGAAAACATCGATGGGACCATCTACACACATCCCATCGGTTATCATGGCCATGGTGCCGGACCCACCATGGGACTAAGCGAAAAGCAGGAATTCATCAAGGGATCGGCCGAATGGCCTCTATATCCCAACACGGCCTATTCCATTGAATTGAATGCCAAAGTCCCGATCCCTGAGTTTGGCAATCAAAAAGTCAGGATCGCGATGGAAGAGGACGCGATTTATACTGACCAGAGGGTAAGATTCATGGATGGAAGAGCGAAAGACTGGATCCTTATTCCACGACGGAATGGTCACTTGGGAAAGTATTGGCTGAAAAAGTAATACTTTCGCAACGATATTATCCTGTCGGTTAACCACAAAAAAAGGCCTCAAATTGAGGCCTTTTTTATTCATCCACTTAATTTTCAATTCTTACTCTTATAACAGCTGCGTCCGGATACACACCTACCCGGTTCTATAGGCCCATTATCCGGGCCACCAGCTCCCAAAGATTTTATGCACCAAAAGATGGTGTTTGCATCATCGTATGCTATCCAATCTTTATCACCTCCTTCAAGTGTGCCGAAAGGGTTCTTAGCTTTCAAAAAGCGACAGAAGTTGGTATGGTTTACTTTTATTCTTTCCATGTTATACTAGATTTAGGATAGCTCGTTTTACAATGGTTTTAAACACCGGTACTTTGTAAGCATTTCCCGATAATGGAGTAGCATTTGCCATGGCAGCTTCCCCTGCTGCGGTCGCGGTATTTTCATCAATGGACTGACCTTCGATCTTACCTGCCGCATCCTTCACTTTAATGGGGATTGGGGCAGCAGCACCCAAAACAATTTCTGCTTTTTGACATTGGCCACCTTTCATCTGCCCGACCACAGCCACATCCGCCATTGCCCAATCATGAGATTCACGAGTCCCATACTTGATATAATGACTTTTTGTTCCTGATTTTGGTGTGGGCACCAGCACTGCTGTGATCAGGTCACCAGATTCAAGGATCGATTCATTGCGGCTATTGTCCTCCGGATGTACAAAAAACTCCTCCATACTCACCTCTTTCGATTTTCCATCGGAAGTTGTGATCTGTACCCTGGCATTAAAAGCCATTAATGCTGTGGCAACTGAAGAGGAATGTACACTGGCACAGGTTTCATTTCTGAGGACAGCATGAAATTCATTCTCTCCATCCTGCGCGAAGCATGTACCTGATCCTTTACGGTAACAGTCATGATCTATGGACCGGAAGTACCAACACCGTGTCCTTTGGGCCAGGTTACCTCCCAGTGTAGCAGAATTACGTATCTGGGGTGTACCAGCATGGGCAACGGCCTGGTGAAGTGCAAGGAACTTTTCTTTGATGGAAGCATCAGCTTCAATTTCACCCAGTGTCACATTTGCACCTAACTTAAGTCCGCTTTTGTTCAATTCAATCTTATCCAATCCGGGGATTCGCTTGACGCTTACGATGGTAGAAGGATTTACCAAACCCTCCTTCATTAAATCCATCAGGTCAACCCCTCCAGCTTTGAAGATCGATGCGGTTCCATCCGCCGGTTTTCCTAATATATCTGAAGCTGTCGCCGATACCTTTTTAATTGCATCGTCAACAGATTTTGCTTCGTACCAACTGAATTTATCCATGGTTATTAGATTCTATTTAAGGCTTTCAAAACTTTATCTGGCGTGATAGGCAGGTCATAGATCCTTACCCCTATCGCGTTGTAAACCGCATTCGCAATCGCCACAGCCGTAGCGATATTGGCAGGCTCTCCGATTCCATAAGCATCCGTTGATGATTCACCCGCATAGTCTTCAATAATGATTGACTCTATTTCTGGGATCTCCATAGAATATGGCATCTTATACTGATCAACATTGGCATTCATCATCATACCTGTTGGCTTATCCATAACTCTGTACTCATACAATGCATAAGCCAACCCCTGGGTAACACCACCGTTGATCTGGCTCCTGACGTGTGCCGTGTTCAGCGGCCTTCCACAACTATGAGCTGCAACTATCTTATCCACTTTGATAAAACCAGTCTCCGTATCTACAGACACTTCAGCGAACTGGACGGATCCCAGATCTCCTTTTGCTAAGCCCCAGGGTTGCTGAAATCCACTGTAATCATCAGACCTGGATGCCGTGGCAATGATCTGACCGGTTCTCATTCCCTTCGTTGCTTCCTTCACCGGCATGTTCTTGGATTCATCCTGACTATTGATGATCTGTCCATCCTTTATGGAAAGATTCCCGACATCCGTTTCCATCTTTTTGGCGACTTGTGTCAGTAACTCCATCTTCACTTTGTATGCCGCGTTACGTGCTGGAGGTGTTATTGACCCTGTCGCAACACTGCCTCCTGAACCTGGTCCATTAGGGAAATAAGTATCTCCAATTGAAACGATGACATCTTCAATAGGTATTCCCAATTCTTCAGCCACTACCTGTCCCATTACGGTTTTGGTTCCTGTACCAATGTCTTGTACACTCGAGCGAATCTCAGCTGTCCCTCCCCTCAATAACCTGACTTCAGCAGTTGAATCCAGATTGACAAATCTTGGCCAGGTTGACTGCGCCATACCTAAACCTTTTTTAACAGTTCCTGAATCTGACCCTGCTGCTTTTCTTCGGGACCAATCGAAAAGTTTAGCTCCTCGTTGTCGCTCAACCTTTCTAACCTCGCTCTTGTCGATGAGGTCACGATACGCTACGGGATCCATCTCCAGTTTTTCAGCCATTTCATCAATGGCCTGTTCAACTCCAAATGCACCCTGAACATTCCCCGGAGCCCTCCATGCTGCACCAGGGCCAGCATTCGTATAAACATCATACTGCTCTGTTGAGAAATTGGGGCAGTCATAAAGCACCTGCGCTACCCGACCTACTCCGGCTCCTAATGAAACTCCCGCAGTACCATGGGATCTCTGCTGAATAGCCGTGAGACTTCCATCCTTTTTAGCGCCGATCTTAAGATATTGTATGGAATTTGGTCGGTTTCCCTCTGATAAATGTTCTTCTTTACGATCCAGCATTAACCATACTGGCCGTCCTGTTTTTTTAGAAAGTGTGGCCGCCATTGGCCCATAAACACCAGTACTATGCTTTGCTCCAAATCCACCTCCCATGTAATCACAAATTACCCTTACCTCGCTCTCGGGGATATCAAAGTAAGCTGCAAGCTCTGATCTGAAGTTTACCGTATTCTGAGTCGATCCATACACCGTCATTTTACCAGGTTTCCAATCCACTACAACCCCGTGAGTTTCCAGGGGCACATGAGTATGGACCTGGGTTCGGTATACGTTCTCAACAATAACATCAGCTTCATCAAAACCCTTCATGAGATCACCACGAGGACCTCCAAAAAAGCTAGCTGTGGCCGGTCCTACAACATTACCATTTGCTTTGCTGCCGTCATGGGTAACACCTACGTCACCGGCATCTTCTTTTGCGTCAATGGCTGCCTGATGGACTATCGGAGCCTCGGGTTTTTGTGCATCTTCCACATCCACGACAAAGTTCTGATAATCATAAGCTACCTCGATCAATTTCACTGCCTCTTCTGCGATGTCCAAGCTGGATGCAGCGACACCGGCAAGTGGTTGACCCGCATACTTGACATCAGGGTACTGATCCTGTTCTCCCTTCAACACATGGACGGCATATACACCGCTCAACTTTTCAGCCTTGCTTGTATCAATTGATTTGATCTTCGCACTGGGTGTATTTGATCTAAGGAATTTTCCGTATAACATCCCTGGAAGACGCATATCTGCAGTAAATTTTGCCTGACCTGTTACCTTCGCTACCGCATCGTATCTAACAACGTCTTTACCGACGTATTTCAGTTTGGCATTGATCGGCCATGCTGAAGGCTCACTATCCGGAATCGCACGTTCTACCTCCGTAAGATTATGATCCGGTATACCGACTGGAAATTTTTCATTCTTTGTTGCCATGGTGATTACATTTTTTTAGCTGCGTCCAATGTGGCCTTAAAAACATGAGTGTGCGTTCCGCAACGACAGAGATTCCCTCTCAAAGCGGTTTTAACATCATCCAGCGAAGGATTGGGGTTGTTCTCCACCAAATAAGTTGCTGACATGATCATTCCCGGTGTGCAATATCCGCATTGGGAGGCATCGTGATCTACGAATGCCTGCTGGACAGGGTGCAATTTTTCAGGAGTACCAATTCCTTCCACGGTAGTGATCTCCTGACCGGTAACTTCAATGGCCAATGTAAGGCATGCATTTACAGGCTTGCCATCCAGCCAAACTGTACATGCTGAACAAGCTCCACGATCACATACGATTTTGGTTCCTGTCAACTGTAATTGATTCCTCAATGCAGAGGCAAGTGTAGTGCGTGGTTCTACGGCAACTGACCTTGTTTTTCCGTTTACTTTTAGTTGTATAAGTGTAGCATCAGGTCCCAAAGGCTCTTCTTCCGGAGGAGCCTGGGAAATTGCCTGACCAAATACTCCGGAATTTAGTGCCATGGTACCGACGGTCGTCAGGCCCGCGCCTTTCAAGAAACCGCGCCTACTGACTCCATTACCCTGATCCTCTATCTTTGGGATGGGCTCGTTTTGTTTATGGTCGTCCATGAGTAAGAATTAAGCTTTTTGAATAAGTGATTATATAAATTTAATTAAAAAATATGTCAGAAGCTTTACTTCAAGATCAAGGATTTATAACACCAGGACCATCGCTTTCGATCAACTGATTGACCATTGTCATAGTGCTCCACTACTTGTTTCCCTGATCTCTTTAAACTCTACTTACTGCAACTACGGACGTTTGTGTTTCTTGTCGTGACCAACAACCCATATCATCTAACCAATTACAAATAATGTCCTTTGGCTTTACGAAAGTTCTAATTTCCGTTCTCCGGAAATTCTCTAAGTCTTTTAAAGTTAATTTTGAACTCTTTCACATTATCAGATTTGCCTGACCATATCATCCCACTCCCAACAAAGCTAACTTCCCAAATCTCCTTTTTTTCCGATCCATCATCATATATAAGAGTCAGATTTGGACGATGCATGTGCATGTGCCAGTAACCACGGATCAGACCATCCGGTCCCATTTCATCCTGGAACGCTCTATCTGTTTTGATGAACATTAATCGCTTTGAGTCAGGATCATATTCATTGGTTAGATCATTTTCTCTTTTTGTCACTTTAACATATTCCCAAAGTCCCTGAACTTCATCAGCAGGGGATTTTGGTATTTCATTGATTCTTTCCAGTTGCACAGTGACATTTTCATCAAATTCTATTCGGTCCCAGGTCATCTTATTGGCGTCAACCCGTATATTGAAAGGAATATTCCCTTCCCTGAGCGCAAACTTCTCATCCAAGGTCAACTGGTTTGATTTGTTAACTGACCACTCTCCGGCTGAATTTTGGGACCATCCATTTCCTGATTGATAGGTCTTATCTTCATTGATCCTGAACCACTTAGCTACGGGAGTTCGTATTTTCGATCCGACTACAACAGACTTCACCTCCCACAGGCCTACCTGACCATGAGCAGTGAATCCGGTAATTGTGAACAGAAATCCTGTAATCATTAAAATTTTGACCTTCTTCATATTTTTCAAATTCTTATTGGGATTATCATGTCTTTCTCTTCATACGATAATCATCGTGAATCCCCTTACCCTGAAGGATCTGGGGTATGAGTTTTTCGATCCTTGCTACCCTTGTTTTAGACTGTTTGGGTTGAGAAAAATGAAGTATGTAACCTCTTTGCCTCCCCGGAGTTAATGATTCGAAGGCTGTCTTGAAATGGGGATTGTTATCCAGTATTTGTTTAAGCTCCTCAGGCATCTGTTCAGGGGCTTTCTTAAAATCAACCTTCAGTCCGGACTTTTCCACTTCAATGGCTTCAAAAATATAAGACTTAATAATCGGCTCCAGCTTCAATATTTCTTTCACGTCCGCAAAGCGGAATTGCCGTGATGCTTGTGAACTTTCCCCTGGTGAAACAAGAATATTCTCGGGATCCTTTAGAAGTGTTCCCTTAAAAAATGCCAATACCGCATGTTCCTTTAGAGCGGTCACCATTAAAATATTGCTTTTCTGATACGTGTAGCACGGATTGGACCACTTGAACTCTTCGTGCAGTCCACAATCAAGAACTATCCTTCTCAATTGTATCAGCTCATCTGTCCAATTGTGGACCTTGCATTCAGGGGTCTGATAGTATGAACATCGACCGCAACCTTCCTTCAAATACACATCAACTTTTGTGTTCATTACCATTCTATTTCTTTTCTATCCACCATGCCCATAGTACAAAGATCCACAATGAATTTGCGGTCCACGCTACTGCATTTGTCGAAGGTGGTGGTGGCCCCATCATATTCATGAAATAGATGACAAGGAAGAATATGATCAGTGACCAAAATGCAATTTTTCTTCTTGGGTTTACTGTTTTGAAATACCAGTAGGTACCGGCGAGAAATAAACCTAATTCAAGTGTGATTGCTGCGATAGGTAGATTCCACAATCCCAATCCAACCTTTATATCACCAAATGGGGAAAGTGGTAGATCAGGTCTGTGAGTTAAAAAATCCAGGATCCAATGACTGAAAACAAGGAATCCCACCAGGTATGCACCTTTCCTGTTCCTTGTGACCATAAAGTAGGTCCCTGAAAAGAGGAGAGCCCAAATTATCGACGCGAGTAAACTGTGAGAATAGGGGTATGAAATGAAGTTCAGTGGAGTCATTGCGGTGTTGCCAACTTCTACTTCAAACACTTCAATACCCATCAAAACAAACACTGGCCAAAGAAGATCCAGGAACTGGACTGCAACAAACATAATTGCCAGTGAAGGGAGTTGATCGATCTTCTTGGCCCCCAAAGCCAATGAAAAGTGTCCAATGAACATATTAAGAACTCTTTAGTTTATGATTAAATCTTCAGAAATAATTTTAAGACTCTCTAAGTGCTCTACTAATCTATCGGATTTGTACTGTACTTTCAAATGATACATTTTATCACAAGCGATCATTGCGATCATTCCTCAACCACGGCAAGCCTATTACTGTTCATTGACTTGCAATTCCTCCTCTCCACCTTTGACAATCATCAATAGTATTCCCAGAGCCATGGCAGCACTTCCTCCCAAGAGTACTGATTGTTCATACCACAACCCTAGTCCTCCCAAAATCAGTAATACTTCTGTACAGGCAAATCCTGACAATAACAGGAAGTTTCCTACTTTGGTAGAATGATTGATGATCAGCCATTTCCTTTCTATCATCAATGCCAGAAACAAGAATGTGATAACCCCGATCAAGCTTAAGTGCAAGTAGGCCAGGATCACCAGTTTGTTGTGAAAAGCGTATTGTTCAAATACGGGAAAGACTGATAAGCATTGCAGAAACACCTTTGTCAAAAGTAAGATCAGGAAGCCCCGAAGGTAAATTTGAAACCAGTTCCCTCTTTTAGCCAACAGAACTCTGAGGTCTTTCGGTAGAGATATCAATAGATAAATTATTCCTGCAATTTGAGATCCTGCAGCCAAGTAAGCAGGTAAAAGCATGTATTTTGAGTAACTCATTCCTAAAAGTGAAAGTGCGATTGCAGGAATGACTGCAATTAGGAAAAGCCAATAGAATTTGATCCCTTGACTATGTCTAACGATGAGACCATTCATTTCAAGGAGTTTGAAAAAAAGGCCTATGGCCACGAAAAGAAACCAGCCATTGTATTGGAGGTGTAAAAAGATGTAGACCAGGGAATTGTACTCCTCTGTTCCTTTTAGACCTTTTGCGGCTAAAATCCCGATGGCAAAGGGAACGAGGGTGGACAATATGCCCAACCACAAACCTGTTGTAACAAAACGTACTGAAATAGCTTTTCGAACAGCGTGATCCAAACTTCCGCAGTCCGAAATAAAACTATAGATAAACCAGTAATTCAAGAGTTGAAAAAGGGTTGAAAATAATATGGAGTACAAGCCATAACCCTGCATCGAAAAAGAGATAAATACTCCAATAATGACGAGAACTGTGAGTTTGAATTGAAGTAGGTAACGTCTTTTCCTAATCTGATGTTCCTTCAAAAAGAAGCTCATCAACAACAGCATCATCAATGTGTATACCCATCCCTGAAAAGCAACATGAGAGTGCGCATGGACAAGGTTCTCGTAATCAAATGGGATCGAAAAAAAAGGCACCGCACGAAGTATTGTACCGATCAGGGCAACAATGAAAAGAAAAGTCAGGCTGATCTTACTCCAATACATTCAATTCTTGGTTCCCGTCTCCAGTTTATTTCGAAATTCCCTCAATACCTTCTTGTGAAGTTGATCTTCATACTTTTCAACGAATGAAATCACCGAAAGTCTATCATGCTTTCCTAGTTCTCTTAAAGCCCAGGAAAGGGCTTTGATAATCATTTCTTGATGATCACCTACAACCAATTTGCAGACCTCCAAAGTCCTACCTGTATCACCTTTACCTCCCCTTGACCTAAGATTCAAAGCTACAGTTGCGACTACCGCCACCCTGCGTTTCCAATAGTCATCAGACTCCAGATATTTTTTGATTTTCTCAGTTCCCACAATATTTTCTCGCCAGGCATAACCAACCACAACTAATCCGAAGTAATCGACCAATACCCAGTTGTCCAGGTTTTTTTCCAGATCATCGATATCTCTTTCAGTCAGATTTTTGAGGACTCCTCTGCTCGATTCAAGGTATTCAAATGCCAACTGTTGCAGTTCAAAGACGTTCTGATCAACTAACGATTTAATCAAATCCAGCTTCTGCTCGTCTGGAAATGTCGTCGTCTGATCCTTTAGTTCTTTAAGAACAACCTTCAAATTTGGGACGGTGACTCCAATCACTTCCATGGAAGTCGGGTATGATTTTCTGGCAAAGGCTACACGTTTCTCATCTGCAAATTCCAGGAGGGAGCGCCTGATCTCATTTATCATTTCCATCATTGCACTTCTCTCCCACAGATCATTTCAATCGCTCCAGTCTTCCCTTCCGTTTGTAAATATTCTTATAATCCCATTGGATCTCACGGGATTTATCAATCCATCGAATCATTTCATTCCGATCGATTTGGTTAGTAGAAGTAAAGGTGATTGTGGCATCCTTGAACTTTCCAGTTCCCGGCTTTAGTTTTTCCTCCTCAAAATCAGCCCCGCTCCAAAACATCAATCGGATCCCAGCTTTCAATTTGCTGTAACCTATTGTTGGATTACCATCCAGAAACCAGACAGGGTGCCTATGCCATATTTTATTTTCAGCTTCAGGCAATTGTTCATCAATGATAGAAGCAAGCATTTCACAAATTTCCTTCTCATCCGGTTGTTGACGGTCGTTAAATGATTTGGTGTCAGGATCCATTATTTATCGATGCCATTTAGCATATTAAACTCCGATAATTTATCTATTTCGATAATTATGTTGTTGTTAATACCTGTCTCCGGCTGTTTCTGAAGGTATAGATCCTTCAATTAAAGCCAGATCATCCTCAGTGAATTCCACGCTATATGCACCCAAATTCTCTTCAAGTCGATGAACTTTCCTTGTTCCAGGAATTGTAGTCATTTTATCACTTTGATTCAGTACCCAGGCAAGAGCAATTTGTGCCTTGGATGCACCTTTACTTTGCGCAATGCGATCGATTACTTCAACGAATTTCAGGTTTTCCTTGATAGCTTCATCAGTAAATCGGGGATTGGTCAATCGCCAGTCACCGTCTTCCAAATCGTCACGACTTTGGATACTACCAGTCAGGAATCCTCTTCCAAGAGGACTGTATGATACAAAAGTGATATTGAGTTCTTCACATACATCAAAAAGCTCTTGTTCCGGCTCACGGCTCCACAACGAGTATTCAGTTTGAAGAGCCGCTATGGGATGAACAGCGTGAGCTCGGCGAAGCGTTTCAGGATCCACTTCAGAAAGACCTATGGACTTAACCTTACCTTGCTGGACCAGATCCGCCATAGCACCAACAATATCTTCAATTTCGACTTCAGGATCTTGTCGATGCATGTAATACAGATCAATGGCTTCTGTCCCTAAATTCTGCAAGCTTTGGCTGCAAGCTTTTTTAATGTATTCGGGCTTTCCACTGAGCCCGAGAAATTCACCATTGGGCCCTCTCATAATGGCAAATTTGGTAGCTAGAATCACATCATTCCAACGACCTTTGAACGCTTTCCCCAACAGCTTTTCATTTGCCCCACTCCCGTACATGTCAGCTGTGTCAAAAAAATTGACTCCCATGTCAATAGCCCTATGCAGCGTTTTGATTGATTCTTCCTCGTTGAAAGATCCATAAAATTCTGACATACCCATGCAACCAAGACCGATTCGATTAATGCTACATGTCGTGGATCCCAGTGTAGTTGATTGCTTCATTGTTTTGCCTTGTTTCCTAGTGCTTTATTGCTAAAGATAACGAGCCCTCTTGCTTTGCGCAAACCTCTTTGTAGGTCGGGCGTCCAACGAAAGACAGGAAATCAGATCCAAGTTGGTAAGGTGCCCTATTCTTTGGTCAAGCCCAATTGAATCTCACATATTTCAAAATTCCCATCCCGATAGCCCGTGAAAAGGATTTTGTCCTCTGTTGGTGACCAACAAGGTAGTGTATCACCATTTTCGTTTTCTGTTATCCTTATTTGATTCTTCCCATCTGAATCCATGATGTAGATCTCTGGTCTTATCTCTTCCATGGAAGTCACATACACTATTTTGCTATCGTCATTTGACCACGAAGGACAGAAGTTATGTTTCGGCCAATCCGTTAATCTTTTCTCTTCTCCTGATTCTATATTCAACCTGTATATTTCATCATCCAGATTTTCAGTTTCCTTCCGTGAAAAATAAACAATTTCCTCACCGTCACTTGACCATCTCGGATAGTAACTCCTCAAGTTCTCATCAGTTAACTTCCTGATTATTTCACCACGACTATCCAACAGGACAATGTTACTTTTCGTTTCCGATTCTCTAATGCTCACAACTATCAACTGTCCATTCGGAGAGTAATTTGCAAATATTGGCTCACCTTTCTCGATGGTGGTGAGTTGCCGGATCTGAAGGTTATTTATGTCAATAGTATACATTTGGTTTTTACCACTCCTGTCAGATTCAAACAGAACTATTTCTCCATCGGGGTGCCACGAAGGCCTTCTATTATTGTTTTCATCTGAAGTCATCCTTTCTTGATTTGAACCATCAGTATCCATTAGATAGATCTGCCAGTTGCCATCCCTGTTTGATTCAAAAACTATTTTCTCCCCGTCAGGAGCATAAGATGCGTACCTGTCATCAAAATTGTTGATGGTTAATTTGACTTCACTTACAACTCTTATCTGGGAAATGATTTCATTGCTACCAAATAAAATTGAAGTCAACAGAATTAAAGTTTTAATAATTCTCATTTCTCGTTTTAATCTTGATTTATATCCTGGTTATGAACTTAGATATCAGTACCCCAGGTACGGATATAACATGTTGTTATTATCAATTATGTAAGTAACTGAGTAATTATGAAATCCCCCACTAATATTGATATACAACAGATTACTACGGCCTTAGTACTTGCTTTTCCTACTTCCAGTGCTCCTCCGGTCGTGTAATAACCATAAAAACTGGATATTGAAGGAACGAGAAATGCAAACAATAAAGATTTGATAAGGATTATTGTTATTATAAATTCATTGAAGTCCGTCCGAATCCCTAGTATGTAATCCGTTTCTGAGATTATTCCAAGTAGTTTGACGGTTATGAAACCACCATATAATGCCATGAAGCAAGCTATGACGATCAACATTGGGAACATAATGATTGACGCTAAGACCTTCGGGAAGACTAAAAATGACTTGGAATTTATGCCCATTACCTCCAGCGCATCAATTTGCTCGGTAATTTTCATTGTTCCCAGCTCACTTGCGATATGTGATCCAACTTTACCGGCATAGATCAATGCCATCAATGATGGGATCAGGGAGAATGTAGTATCACGAACTACCATTGCCGTAATATGATCCCTGATATACGGTGCCGTCAGGTTATAGGCAGTCTGAATTGCACTTACGGCGCCCGTAAAGGAAGAGATTATTACAACTATTTTGATCGATGTATATCCGATTTTTATACATTCTTCCATCAAATTGCTAAATACCGTCCTGAGATTGATTAATCCCCTGAAGGAATTGATCATGAACAGCATGTATCTCCCAAATTCAGATATCAAAGTCATGTGATAGTCGGGAATTACTCTCTAAGCAATTTTCCTACTCTGTTTCTAGTCATTCAGTTGGTATTGGAAGATTATGAATTTTTAAAAAAGACAATTTATCCCAATAGCCACGTTGAAGTTTAATTTACCATCAATTACATGAAAGAATCCGCAACCTCTCAATCCTAATGGATCTTTCCATTCCAATATCCCCCATTCTCCATCCTCCAGAATCTGTTCCGGAATACAAGTCATTTCTGCTGATGAGAATTCTTTGGAAAACATTTCCCGGATGGCGTTTTTACCTGTCACCGGATCATTCGCGATCTGATGGTTGACAGCATCCTCATGATATAATTCTGCAATGTCCTCGGCATTGCCATTGTTGAAAATTTCAATCCACTTTTCTATCAGCATCCGTGGTCTCATAGTTTATTCCCTTTCAAGTCAATTACTTCATACAGCATCATACTTAATCAGTTGTAGTTTCTGTCATCTCTTTGATCTTCTCCAAATATTCTGGAGGGAAACCCTTTTGTCGGGCCAACTTATACAGGGACAACGCATAGGATTCGTTTGTCCCGGTCAGTGATTCGGAAGGCAAGTTGTAACATGTCGCCGTGATCAAATCATTAGTCGCCGTAACAATGTTAACTTCTTCAGGGATGTAGTCAGCAACACTTGCTTCAGAATACAGTTCACGAATGGCTTCATCATTTACAGTCATCACTATCCCATAAGATCTTTCATTCTTACAAGGGATCAATGATGCTCGATTTCCAATTTTCAAAACATAATCGTTGAGATAGCCTTTTCTTGGGTTTGATGGATTGATTCCATTCTTTAATAAAATGTTGCGATCCATGAATAATCCGTAGAAAAATACTTCCATTTTAAGTTAATTGTAACAGTACAAGATAAAGTTATCGATATCCTTAACCGCTATTAGACCGGTGTTTCTTAAGTTTTAAAACCATATAAAAGGTAAACTCACCTGCCAGATGCAAGAAATTGAGTTATCTGTGAGGCCGAATGGTATTGCTCTAACCTACTTTCTACTGATTTTTGTCAACTCTTTTACAATTTTCCCCATCACGGCATTCCAATGCACTTTCATCTCCGATCTCTGTTCAGGACCTAGCAATTTCTCCTGGTGAATGGCAAGGGTAGATCTCTCTTGATTACCGATCACCCTAATTTGAACAGTCGACGTATTGACCCAATTCTCCTTTTTCCAGTTTATACGGAAATGTGATTTTGGATTGAAAACTCGAAATGAACCTGTTATACCGTTCTCAGTTTCAAAGTTTTGATCTGGTCCAAATTCGGATTTCAGCTTGCCCAACCAAATTCTTAGGCCGTTTTCAGAAAAAAGGAATTCCCACATGCTTTCTGAGGAAATTGAAAGTGTTTTTCTCAATCCAAATTGGAACCCTACATCTTTTGTCTGTCCTACTTGTCTCACTGTTTCATCATTTAGTTTTCAAGGATGAAAGCCGTTCTATCATACTAGACTTTGAATTATTATAAAGCTATTCAGTTTCTTCAACCTTCACAAACAATATGATTCCTTCCATATTTGGAACCTTTCCTATTGATCCAATTTCATTTTGTCAATCCACTCTCCCATTGCTTTAGCTGACATGATCTCGGGATTACCCAGATCTTTATCGCTCGCGTTTAATAATTCTACCGGCAGGTTATTGATTAAAAGGTCCAAGTCGTGGTGACTTACGATCTTTTCCATTACGATTTCAGCCATTTCTTCACTGTGAGGGATCTTTCTTGCCCTAACGGCTTTTACCAATCCCTTCAAAAGGGTCTCCCAGGTGGTCATAGGCCCCTGTACAATGGAAGCAAACTCTGCAAAGGAATCAACAAATGCAAAAGGGACCTGTGTAAATTCTTCTCCCATTGCGATTACACATGCAATCCAATCAGAATCGAAAGAGAAGTCATAAACCGATGGAATCTTAAGTATTTCTGATAAAATGTCTCTATGGTATAATTTGAATGCGGCCTGAGAATCACGAATATTCCGCGAGAAGATGCTTGATCCAATCATTCGCTGCATGTGCCTCAGGGCTTTAATTCCTATTCCCCAGCGATCTTCCTGCTTCACAAGTACGGCATTAGGGTCTTTCCTATTACCAAGCACTACCTTATAACCACTCTCCAAATGTGGCCTGAGAAGTAAACCGATTTGAGACAAGTGCACTGAGTTGTCCGCATCCGTATAGATTATTACATCCACTCCATCTCGCAAAGCCTTCTCGCATCCCAAAAGAATTGCCCCTCCTTTCTTTGAATCATCCGCTGAAGCCAGATTTCCTAAAGGAGGTTTATCTGCTGGTAGCGATTTTGCCAGAAATAATACTTCAATTTGATCTGCATATTCAGACTCTGTCCTGATAGATTCTGCCAAATCTCCACTCCCATGGGGGCATCCATCATCTACCACATAAAGTTTCCAATTAATGCTTGACCCATTTAACAACCAGGAGAGTTGATCTACTTTTACATTGAGCAGGTCTTCTCCATTGGGATTGCTGTCACTTTTCTTCCGAAGACGATTTTGTTCACCCCACATGGCAAACACGACTCCAATCTTCAGGTCATGATGGGTAGATCCAATGTAATTTTTCGAATCAATAATCTTAGCCGCAATCCGAAATGACAAAGGAGTACTACTATCATTCCCTAACGTTTGGATCTCATCTGGAGGAAAACGCCCGATACTGTCAATAAGGTCGTATAGGTAGATCTGATCCTCGGCTGAAGTCAGATCAAAATTTTGCTTGCTTGATTGACAAATCTGATTTAGAGAAGGACTCATTTAGAAAAAATTAGGTTTTTAGTAGAATTCTTAGTGTAAATAATATTTTCGATTTACCTGGAGCAGTTTTCAACTTCTCTATATGTTCGAATCGGGTCTCATAGTAGAATATTGTTAAATGGCCTGCTCTTTCGATCAAAATAATTGGTTCCAACAAAAGATTACAACTCAGGTTGTATTTGGATCCCCATGAATCTGACATATGGCGCCCTGGAAGTATCGTTTCCATTGGGATCTGCCGAAATTATTCGAAACAAACAAAAGCTATACTCACTTTCAAGAAGGTGGAATTTCCTTTTCACGCCTTCGTCCCCCTCCTTTTCAAACGGCTCCTGTTCACCCTTTGAATCGAATACCAATGAGTCCTTTCCAAGGTCGTGTATAGTATATCTTGTTTTGTATTTTTCCCCAAAAACTGAGATTTTAAACTTATTAAAGAAGATTTTCGGATCGGACCACGAATCATCTATTTTTTGAAATTCATTTGTCGTAAAGAAATCCCGTGGTAATTCATTTTCCTGAAGCGTTAAGAATTTTGTGAATACTCCTTGGCTTCTCTCTTTGTTTATGGCTCCCCAAATAAGGGTATCGTTCACCACATTTATTCTATCCGATTTAGATTCCAGATAGAAAATATTATCACCATGAAACAATTGATTTGAAGAAATATTGTCAAGAGACAACCCTAGTGGGATTATGTCGGAACCAACTTTTACGGAAGTTTGTGTTAATCTGCCTCCCCTGTCAATTGCATACCAGTTTGGAGGATCAGGAACAGGCTCCACAGTAAAATTTGTATCCGTAGGAATGCGAAGAATAAAAATCATGGTTCCGATCAATCCCAATGAGAGAACTACTATTACCGAACCGCTCACCGACAATATTCCAAAAAGCTTTGTCTGGTTATCACCCCCCAGGACATCTTTCCTGAAGTCCCGATGGAATAAAAAAGTTAAAATGATCGCGATTAGACATCCTGCTACTATGAAGAGAATAATGGTTTTAACATTCATCAGTAGTTATTGTGTGGTTATAGTCGGATTAAACGCTTAAGGCGTTATTGTTCTATTTTTCAATTTAACAAAACGGCCCGGTTATTCCTACACATAGCGGGTTATGGAGTACAGGACAGTAACGGACTGAAAATGGCACCTACCATTAAATAATTGAGATATCAAACAAAGTGTTGGTCAAAGTGAAAAGCTTCAAATCGCTAAGTAGAATTATATACCAAATTATTCATTGTATGAAGCATTTATTTATTGTTCAATTCTACTGTAGCTCTTCAAAGTCTTCAGCGTCCACAAAGTCTGTATTCCCGCCCATTCCAATTTCATTCCTTCACTAAGCCCGTACCAGGTGTCCCACCTTCCATCATCTTTCTGACGGTTAATTAATTCTTTAAGGTCAGATTCAATAGTTTCTTTCGAAAACAATGAATATAGCACACTTTCGGGAGATGGGGCATAATTTAAACTATGTGGTTTACCGTACAGCCCCCATCCTTCATCTGATTTGTCCTTGCAGATAACTCCGTCATTCAAGATACATTTCTTCAGGTCGTTCAATTTCGTTTCAGCTTTGTCCTGACTTTTGGTATACCTTAAAAAGGTGAGCCACCTGGGTACACAAATCGAGCAAAAAGCATGTTTATTCTTTATTCGTTCAAATTCACTCCAGACAAATTGTTCTGCACTCTTAATCCAGGGTATAGCTACGTTATATTTCTCCAAAATACCAATTAAAGGCGCGGTAGTACTCAAAGCGGCCCATTCTTTGACCGTTTTGAAGTGATCAGCACACGGATATTCGCTTTTAGGTCTTAACATCCATGGTATACCTCCTTTATCTGTTGTTATACGTTCAAAATATGGCATGAAATCATCTATTATGATTTCTTTATTGAGGTAACCAACTTCATCTAATGTCTCCAGCGCCATAATGCTGAAAAGAGGTTGGCTTTCGGGGGAGGCCGTATCCGGTTCCATCCCATGCCCAAAACCTCCATCTGAATTTCGGTAAGAATACACGGCATGATAAACGCCTTCTTGACTTCCATTTTCAAAATGGAAATCAAACAAACGCCTCTCAATCATCCTTGCATTTGTCAATATAAAGTCTCTAGCTCTTAAAAAATTGTACTTTGATAATATCATTCTTTACTTAGGGCGGTCCCAAAAAACAAAACATTAGGATACTGTATACAGGTGAATTATACTTTCCAATATCGCTTATAAGATAACGGATTAATCTGTCTGATCTAAATGCAACAATAACTGTTGGGATCAGGAGGGTAAAGAATTTTAGAATAATCTAACTGCAAACCAGATTACCAGGGTGACAAAACCCAACATTATCCAGGCTCCAATCTCACCTTTTATCATAGCAATTATTCCACGGATAAATCTTTTCATTTGATAACATCTTTTTCTCAATCAGCTTGTTGTCTGGAATAGAATGGCATCTTCATCGAAATCACTATTGAATAATATCAAACGTTAATCTCCCTGGTCCTGACGAATTGAACCAGATTATGAAATTGTTTTCTGATATCTGCAACTATCATTTTCAGCTTAGCCATACTACAATATATTCAATTTTGGATTAAACGAAATGTGAAGTTGCATAGCTTGACGTCTAGAATCACAAATTATTATAATGGAACACATTTAGAATAGGGTTTGTCTTTATAGGACCATCTCAGTTCATCTCCCACGGAGTATCTCATTCTTAAATTGCAAACGACAAAGAAGTAACGTGTCGGATGACTCTGAGAGATGATCAAACCACTAAAATTCTGGCATTCTTTCGATGCGTTTCAGTTTGATGTCCTTGTAAAATACTTCAGCCCCTTCCGATTGAAGTATTATTTTGCCAGATCTTACAGGACTATTGTCACTCATTTTCCGAGAGTTAAACAGGCGCATCACTACCTCACCATTGACCATATGAATACTTGAATCCCCAAAACATATTAAATCAATATCATTCCACTGCCCCATTGAATTTTCATTATCGGGAAACTTTATGACTCTTCGTCTTGCCAAGCTATCAAATAGTCCTTCGTTCTCAGGAATTTCAGCAAAGTAGTAGGTTCGAAGCTCTGAAGAGCTGTCATATTGATAGAATAATGTGTCACTGAGTTTACTGGGAACATCAATCGCGATATCCCCTGTAGGCCAATAATCTCCTATGTCTCCTTCCTGAATTTGCAGCTCTTGAGAGCTCATCCAGACATAAGCGGAACCCGGATCTCCAAAACCATGATATAATAAGCCGCTGTCTCTAGGTCCATCTTCCCTTGGTATGTGCATATCATTGCCCCACCTGACTTTAAGTTTCAGATGATAATTACTGTAGTCTTTTTCGGTAAACATCATACCCCATGCTACACCCGTTATCCTAATGGCATTACCATCTTCGAGTTCGACCACTTCAATAATGTCTTGTGAGGGATTGTTAAGTCCCAAAAACCCGTTTTGGATTTTGTCAATGCCAGAAAACGGACTTGCGAAATAAGTATTCCAACCTGTAAGGTCTTTTCCATTCCATATTTGCACCCAATCCGCTACTTGCTCATCTGTTTTGATATTAGCACAAGAAAACGTAATAATGAGTATGATAACTTGAATAACTTTTTTCATTCTTGTGTTTTTCCTCAAAATAAATCCTCATACCAAATATTAAGCATTGGCATCATTCAATTAAATTAATTTCGAAATATTTCGTTCCATCGATTGGATTGAAGCGATAGGGTTTTATTTCATAAAATCCCATTTTTTCATATAACTTAATTGCGGTTCTCATTGTGGGTAAAGTATCCAATCGCATTTTGCGATACCCTAGTTCCCTTCCAACTTCAATTGATCTTTCAAGCATTAGTTTTCCAATGCCTCGACCTCTTGCACCTTGCCTTAAATACATTCTTTTGAGTTCACAAATGGGACCACTCAATTCCCGAATTCCAAAGCATCCAAGAGTTGAAGCGTTATTCTCCGTTGCTAAAAAAATTATTCCCTTTGGTCTTGAGTATTGACTTTCCAGGTTTTCAATTTCCTCACTGAAATTTTGAAATTCGAGGTTCACCCCCAGGCTTGCAGCATATTCTTTGAATAACACAACGGCCGTCTTAAAGTCCTCTTCTGATGTCGCTTCCTCAAGTTCAATCATAGATACTTGACGTAGTAGCTTGTTCTTGTTGACAAAGTTATTGAGCATGCTTGCCTTGCGCAAGCGTCAGGATGGTAGACAGGCCAAAACCAATTGAAATGAAGTCCACCTGTCTGAGATTTAAGAGCAAGTGAAAGATGGCCGGAAACTAGATGATATGGAACTAAGGTTCCGGATATGAAGGGTAGAAACGGACGTTGGTCAGGTATATGCTATACAGCAATTTATTGGTAAACATTTTTATTAATTACACCATTCTGTCCCCCAACTCGTATGGCCTCTACCTTCCCAGCATTTATGATTTTTCTTAATTTCAAGAACAGTCCATTTGTTGTTTTTAAGTTGAGCTGTCAGAACTATTTTAATGGCTCTTTGGGAATCGTCTTCCAGTCCATCATGAATTAAGGTAACTTCAATATTTTCGTCAGATAACTTTTTTTCTTCTATTGTCAAATTTGGAGTTCCTTCGTTCTTCGGATAGTCATAATAGATTTCCACCAACTGTTTCGCCGAACTAATATCTGACCTCATGGCAATTGCATTATTAAACTCTGAGGGATCTATCCTCTGAAAGTCTTCCTGACATGAAGTTATAAGAATTGTGAGGAGCCAAATAGTTACTATTCTTTTCATTTTAATGTATGCCAATAACCGATATAATATGCAGGTGTACCATTTTCACCATTCGCCATTACAAGATAACGGAATTAAATCGGAAAATGGTCGCTACCCCGTGTTCCTCATCGCCCGAGTGAATCACTGGGAGATTTTCACAAACCTGCGAGTTACTTTAAGGTTAGTGCTCTGAAAATGAAGGAAATATATTCCTGGTCTGAGACCTGATACATCTATTCGCTTTTGACTTTTGGGATCGATCAGTAAATCCTCAATCTTCCTTCCTGACATAGAATTTAGAGATAATATTCCCTTTTCATTTGAATG
Source organism: Cyclobacteriaceae bacterium (assembly GCA_965242805.1). Classification (GTDB taxonomy): domain Bacteria; phylum Bacteroidota; class Bacteroidia; order Cytophagales; family Cyclobacteriaceae; genus JANQEU01. The sequence continues at coordinate 991,617 of CBDETD010000002.1, forward strand.
ATTTTCAAAACTTAGTGAATTGACTGTCGGATTTGGATAAATATGTAAATATGCATTTGAATTATCATCCGCTCCAAGTATCAACAGGGGAGTTGAGAGTTCTGAATAACATTCGCCGGAAAAAGATCTTGCGACATATTCCAAATCTGGTTCGAACTTAATGACACTAGCAGAATAATTTGGAACCACCTGTCCATCCACTAACCATTCATGATCATAATCAGGTCTTGAAGATCTGATGCTGTCATTTTCAAGGTAAAGATCGGGAGCTGTAGTTGGTGCGAAAGTTATGATCACAGGCTCTGCGATTGCTACCGGTTCCGCAAGACACTCCTGATCGGCCAACATTGTGACAGTTACCAGTTGGCCATCATAAGATTCATCTAGTTCAATGGATTCATCATTGGAAAACTCAATCCCATCTACATACCAGGTAAATGCAGGATCTATACCCCCAAGCTGCGATTCAATAGATAAGGTTGTTAACTCCCCCGGACAGGTTATTCCATTTCCCTCTATGCTGACATAAGGTTCTCCATCAAGTATCGATTTTACCTGTATTGGCGCTGTCAACAGGTAATCTGAACTGGCACAAACGAGAGTATTTGTGATTTCAGCACTTATTATGTCATTATTGTTGGGTATGTAAGTATACTCCTGGATTATCGAATCAATTCTTTGATTGTTTACTATCCAAACCACCCTGGATTCATCGGTCAATCCAATTCCTTTTAATCCATACCTGGCGTACTCTCCTTCACAAACAAATTCCGGTCCATCAATCTCCAAAACCGGATCAAGTGTGCTGTAAACACTGATCTCTGTAGGGGTGGAATAATCACTTTGATTATCTGAATTCACCCCTTGGACTTTTAACTCCGCGGTTCCTTCAAATGAAGAATTCCATTCAATCTCAACATATCTACTACCATTTGAAACGACCGTGCCTGCCTGTTGAGGGTCAAGTGACCAAATGTATTTATCTACATTTTCTATTTCCGAGGTCGAATAATTATCAATTGATGAATTACAGGTTACCGTCGAACCTAAAGGTCGTTGTGGCCTGGCAACTTGGCCGGTATTTACCTCTTGGAATACCAGGACGGAATCGATAAAGTTTTCTGATTCCGAAGCATAAATGTAAATATATCCTGACCTGGTCGATGCCGCATCGTTTACATTAATAACAATAGTTTCATCGTCCAGTCCAATGGTGTCACTTTGTATTTCTATCCATTCATTCGCATTTCTTATAATCCAGTCCATTTCATCATTTCCAACATTTTTTATGGTGAATGAATCAATATCAAAAGCAAATAGTGTATCGGGCTCTACTTCCAGGACAGGTTCCCTAAGTTCGTAATGAGCTTGAATTCTTACTGGTTCAAAAACTTCCATAATCAAACTGTCTGAGAATACAGAGTCCTCATCGTAGACCCAGCCAGTAAACTCATACTTGCCGATTGTTCTTTCAGGTAATAGGACTAATTCGGTTCCGGGATCATAGTATCGGACAATGCTGCCTCTGCCATCACCTCGAGAATTTTTATCCAATTTGTCCAACTTGTAGTATGGTAGTATACTATTAGATGGTTTGCCATCAAAATAGCTGAAGATCTCAATCGAAGGAGAGTAGTTCCTTGAAAAATAGTACTCAATCTCCAAAACCAATGAATCAATTGTTATTTCGTCATCCGAACTAAATCTTTCCTTCTCAAGAATTAAATCTGCTATAATAGCCGGTTGATAAAAAATGGTAATGTTATCGTTGTTGATAGCAATGTTATTCCTTGCCAAAAGAAATTTGATCAACTGAGGGTCAAAACTGGATTCCAATCTCTCAGTATTCTTTGAATATGAAAAATATCTGAAATCCCAACTAATTGGATTCGCATTATTTGTGGCTTGATTATTTATGAGATAGGTAGATCCATTGGAAGTCAAGTAGGAATTCATTGGATAATTGATCCTGAAATCCATGTAATCATTTACGTCCTCGGAAGTAACGTTGGTGGTTTGGAGATATCTGACATTAATATTCTTAATACGCATGTTTTCTTCAACGACTGAAAACAAACCTGTATAATATGGATTCAAGATCACCTCTCCATCCTCGTTCAATTGATCCAGTATTTCGGTATCCAAAGAAATAATTTTACTCGACTCAAGAATCTTAGCATTCAAACCATTTTGAAATTCTTCGTAAATAATATTTGCCAGTCTGGCTAATTCATCATCATAGATTGCACGTAAGGCGTTGAAATCATCGACACTTAAATTGAATGATCCATTTGATTGATCAACTAATTCGATTATTTTCTCAAAAAATGATGGGATCTCAAAAAGGTTACCTACTGAATACTTTTCTAAAAAACGATATTCATAGGATTTGACCAGATAATAATGATACTTTAAGAGCCTGTTCTTGGAAAGTTGGAGAAGATCCTGCAGATAGACTAATACAGATTCGTCAAACGCCAGGACATTTTCTGAGATTTGAGTTGAGTACACATCGACTGCGTTTATCCTTTTGGGAATGATTGTAGCCAGTGTGACAATTTGTTGATTCACGGAAATAATACTTTCAGTGACCTCAACCTGTTTACTTTGTAATGAACTGATTCTATCGATCAGGGCTTTTAAATTGGGATCGTTAGCTCTCAAATTACTTAGGATATTTCCATATTCATTTTTCGGTATGTTTACTATCTGCTTATATTCTTTCAGAAATTTTTGAGATTGCTCCACAAGGGGTTTCCCCAGCTTGTTGTAGTTGTCTTTGATTTGTTTAATGTATTCCTTGTCGAGAGATATTTCTTCCAGGTCAATCTGATCAATAAAATCCCCAAACTTATCCCTCGCCTTTGCAAGATCACTGTTCTTATCTCTAAAGGCTTTTGAAATAGTAGTGACCCCATCTATAATAGTATCAAGGTCACTTAGCTTACGATCTTCACTATATTCTACATCCGCTATGAAATTGATAGCGGTACCAACAGCAGCAAATGCCGGTTGTCCGGGTACTGGCAGAATTTGAAGTACAGAACCAATCGCTTTCCAAAATCCTCTTTTTCTCCGCTTTCTCCTCCTGCGATTGACTTCATTCTGCGCTCTTCTCTTCAACTCATTTTCGTAGGCAATAAGTTGATTCCTTGTCGTATTCAACTGATTTGTGATCCGCTCCGCTTCGAGGTTGAGTTGGTCCAGTTGAATTCTAAGAGACTTTATACTCCCTCTGTCAATTCGGATCTGGTCCTTTTCAAATTCTCTTGCAACCTCCAAGGCATTGATCTTTTCTTCCAAAGTGGCTGTTGCATTAAGGATCCAATAATTCAGGTAGTAAACATTGATGTAATTGTCAACCTCCTCCTCAAACAGGGATAAGCTTGCCTCAAAAGAAAGTCTTGGAACCCACCCTGGAGGATTACCAAAATAATCCCTATTATTCTCGATCCTAAAAATAAGTTCCTCCAATTCGTTCTTATTCAAGATCAAATTTTGATCCACTGCTTTATCATCGAACGAACGGGTGTAGTTAATATGCTCATCAATGTAACCCTTGTACTTCCTTAAATAAGGTACCATCAAATCATACCTGCCAAGGAGGTAAAGATCATTGGCATAGTTCAATGCAGTGTTCACATGTATTGGATCAAACCAGGTCTCCTGATCGTAATATTCATAGTATCCAGATGGAAATCTTATCCGGTTGTTCCAAATCTCCTCAGGTAAATTCGTCCTTATAGTATCATATTGGCAAAGTATGCCAAAACATTCCTGATTTTCGAAAAATTGAACCCTTGAAAACTGCCCGAAAAGACCAGTGACAATATCATTAATGAAGAAATCAACCTTACCATGTCTTTGTCGGGTAGTGTCATTATTTTCATCAAAAATAGGATTGATATCGATGTAATTACGTTGATCCAGATATAACGTATCAACCTGAAAGTTCAGATATGCGCCCGGTATTTTGATCTCGGTTCCATCCATAGTCAGTTTTTCAGCATAAATGACGAGCTCATCAATGTCCTCTCTCCCATTCAATGCACTGAACAATTTGGAGGGATGTTCCTGTGCCAGATTAATTTCCTTACCAATGATCGTGACTTTTTGGACTTCTCTTTCAGCACCATTTAGATATTTGGTGCCGATGGATGATTCATTGTATATCAAATATTCTTTGTCATAAGACTGGGGAACTTCATTCGAATTCTGGAATTCAACCAAATCATACTCCCCTGGCAAATTAGGAAACTGTTCGATGTATGTAATCGCGAACGAGGAATCCCCACTTCCATCAATGGCATAAAATTCTAATTCAATATCTTCTATATCATCCTCAGAAGCTACATATTCAAACAAACCATGACTTAAGGAGTCATAAACTCCCTGAATAAACCCATCTGCATTGAATTCCAGGAATCCACTACTTTGCCCATAGATATTGACTCCTCTAATTTGATTTGAAGAGAGTGATTCTTTGTAAACCTGGAATCTGATAGTATCACCATTATGTAAACTATATATCAGGTCGGGTACTTGTTTAATTTCATATCGCTTTATACTTGGAGGATCAATTGTGATTGTAATGGTATTGGTGGTAAGAGATGGAAGTAATTGTTGGTCCAAAACTGTAATTTGCAACTCATCGTTACCTGGGATTGTCGGTGGTAGGTACACGAAATTTTCAACTCTAACTGTGTCTTTGATATATATCGTTTGGTCAGCGATGCTTGTGATTTCTCCTAAATTCGGTAGTGATTCAACTCTGATCCATTCGAAATCTTCCAATTCATCCTGGTAATCAAACAATGACGGGTTAAACGCAAAGAAATCATCACTTTCCACCCTAACATTTATGTCTTGTATTGTAGGATGTTCGTTTTTATCCAGCACATAAATTCTTCCTAACAAAAAGTCAGCCTCCAACTGGTCCTGGATAGTTACAAATAAATGATCATCATTGAAACCCAACCAGAACGGAAAGCAACCAAAACAATCTTCACCGTAATTGATGACATTGTATGGTTCATAGGAATTGATACCATTGGGATCATAATTAAGAGTGATTGATTCGAAAGTGGCAGTTGCGATCACATTTTCATGAACAGCACCCCTGGTACCTTTTATCTCGGTTGCCGCAGGAAAAATAGTATTTTGGAAAATTCGATATGTGTTCCCGTCTCTCTGAGTGTAAATGATGTCGTTGTAAGTTCTTATCCCCCAAAAGCCATCGATGTTATTATATTGAACAGCCAATGATCCATTCGAAAGATTGTACGCATAAAGAGTATACTGAGAGGATATAAGTAGCTTATCATCATAAAACTCAATTCCAGTAAGTCCTCCACCGAGTCCTCCAAAAAAATTATCCGGCCCTGTGAATGAAAAGAGTTCTGACCAATTGCCAACATCAACATAAAGCTTGACAACATTGTCGTCTGTTTTGATCGCAAGGTAGTCTCCGTTCAGATTTAGAACACTGCCAAAATACCCATCAGATGGTCCTTTGAAAATGGTCTGATCATATTGCCAACCATTTACCGGATCTTTTTCAAATATCCATAACTCGGCACCATTCAGTCCTACCGCAATTCTATCTTCGGAATAGGATACCCCTGTGGCGAAACCTGAAGTAAATTGGTAGATTGTGTCCCCTACCCAATGGTTTCCTTGTTTTTGGTATTCCACCAGTTTCAGCCCATCTTCAAAATCGCCTGTGAGGATGATCCCATCGTCTGAAGTGGTAACATTAAAATCATAGATATCATCAAACCTCCCCAATTCAATGGTATCCGTAGGATAATAAAGTTGGGCAACAATGAAATTTGACGTGAGTAAAGCTAATGACAGGCAAATTGATCTGGTTCTCATAATAGTGACTTGTAATGAAAAGATGAAGATCGAGGATTGCCATCTTAATCGAAATACCCATTTCTAGGTATTTTTAAGATAACTGAGTTAGTTTTTTGCCATTGAATCTATTAAAACTACAATTTCTTCGATCTGGAAAGATTTATAACCTGAAAAGATTGATATAGTCAGTAAATAATTCAACCATTAGATGGTCTAAAAAACTTTCAAAAATGTATCGAATGAAGTGTCTACCCCGTGTTCCTCATCGCACCAGCCAGTGCATTGATCGTCAACATCAATTTTACCTGGATCTCCTCGGACTCTGATGAGTTATTCTCCTTTTCAGCGCGCCACTTTTTTAATAGGGCTATCTGCTTATGATGCAGAGGATGCATCAGGGAAGACCTTAACCTGTTTGAATAATAGTGATTTCTCCTTCTGTCCTTGAAGCTCTTACCCAACAGTTCCTGAACATGTCTCTTGGTAAGCTCCAATTCATTTAAAAATCGGTCGAGGAACTTCTTTCTCAAATCGACATCTTCGACGAGTTCTGCGTAGGACTCCATCATTTCTTCATCTGTCGAGGCGAGGCTCGTGTCAATATTGGTGAATACATATCGGATGAATGGATCTGTCTGTAATGCATTCCTGAAAGACTCGAAGGCATCGGGATCATTTTTCTTCAACTTGTCAAGAGCCGTCCCTACTCCGTACCAACTCGTCATGTGATATCTTGCCTGACTCCATGAAAACACCCATGGTATCGCCCTGAGGTCTTCAATGGTTGAAGCTCCGGTTCTTTTGGAGGGACGCGATCCTATTTTGCTTGTCTCAATAGCGTCAATGGGTGTCGCCTGTCTGAAGTATGGAATAAATCCGTCCTCTCGCATAAGGGATTCATATTCTTTCCTTGAGTATTCCGAAAGTTTTTCCATGGTCTCCGCCTCCGGGTGGAATTCTCGCTCTGTTCGGTTATCCACCATTTTCTTATACATCGAATTAGCCAGCAATAATTCAATGTTGTAAGCAGCATTTACGTTGTTGGCATATTTCTGAGCAATGGTTTCACCCTGTTCGGTTAAGCGCATATTCCCATTCAATGCCGAGTGCGACAGAGCATCGATAAAATAATGGGTTGGTCCTGATCCGCGACTAATACTACCACCCTTTCCGTGAAAGAACTTTATGAAGACCCCGCGTTTCTCGCCTATCCTGCTCAATTCGAATTGGGCCTTGTAAAGGTTCCACTGACTGGCGATTATTCCGCCATCTTTGTTGCTATCACTATATCCCACCATCACCTGCTGGTAGAGTGAATCCATATGGTGAAGTTTGCTGTGAAATTTGATAGATCGCTGGGTCATTGGATGGGACAGGAATTGATCCAGGATTTCCGGCCCCTTCTGTAGATCTTCAATGGTTTCCAGCAATGGAACAATTGGTATTTTACAAACGAGACCTTCTTCTGTCATTTCTGTCAGTCCCGCTTCCCTGGCAAACAGGTAAATAACCAGTAGATCCGAAACCGATCGGGTCATACTTACGATGTAAGATCCTATACAGTTCAGACCGTACCTTGCGGTATGTCTTTCCACAGTCCGAAGGCAATCCATTACAGTTTGTGCGTAAGATCCTAGTTGAACCTTCTCCAATGCAAATGGCCTGGGGGTTTCCAATTCCCTATTCAGAAATTCAAGTCGGTCCTCTTCAGACCAGCTTTCGAAATCAGAATCTGCCGCCAAGGATGCCTGGAGTAACTCACTCATAGCCTTGTCATGGAAAGTGCTGTTTTGTCGAATGTCCAATGCTGCCAGGTGAAAACCAAAAGTTTGGATTACTCGAATGGTGGTGGTAACGTCATCATGTGCTATAGATTGCGCTCCATATTTTATCAGGGATTGCTGAAGTAGTTTCAGGTCATTGACCAATTGGGAAGAGTGCACATAGGCCCCACGCGTGTCCGCTAATTGAGTGGCATGTCCCCTGCTGATCTCGACAGGAAGCTTGGCGATCATCAATCCGATAAACTGTCGAAATGCTTCTTTATCATTCCTCGCCAATATTTCCTCTCCCTGATTTCCTAATTCATTATTTATTTCTGCAATCCTCTGTTGACTCTCAGTAGTGAGCTCCTCAAGGTCACATCGGAAACTCAGCCGGTGGACGAGTCTATTAAGTTTACGCTTGATGACCACAAAGGCATTGAGGCGAAGTTGCAGTAATGTCTCCTGTGTAATTTCTGCTGTCACCAACGGGTGTCCATCCCTATCCCCTCCTACCCAGTTGCCAAATGATATCGAGGGAAAGTTCAGGTTGGAGACAATATCTTTTTTAGGGATATCATGAAACATCGCAGCCTGTATCAAACGCCTGTCAACAATGCTGATGACTTCCGGGAAGACATTGACCAGATAGTGGAGGACGTTCCTCAATTCAGACTCCACATCTGGCTTGTCCAGATAGATCTCACCCGTCTTCCATAGCCTGTATAGGACCAATTTGACATTATGACGAATGTTTTCAACCTCCCTCGTTGTATACATTGTATTTTCAAGACGAACCAACAACAGGTACAATTCCCTATAATGCTCCAGGATTGTTGTCCGTTTCGCTTCTGTGGGATGAGCCGTAAGAACGGCCTCCACATCAACTGAACTCAGGCTTTCTACGATTTCTTTTTTGGAATATCCCTTTGCAACCAACCTGGAAATGTTGGAAGCCCATAGTCCATTGATGGAATCAAGGGATTCTTCCTCCTTCTGACGTCGCAATTGCACGGCAGAGTTGATCTCCACCATATTCACTAACTGGAATACCAGTGAATATAATTGAAGATGTCTGGGTGTCATTTCCAAAAGTTCGATCTTTTCGAGAGAATTGATCCATGGAATTGACTCAGTAATATCACCCTCACTATTGTCCTCAAGCACCTCTTTGAGCGCTTCTAACAGAAAAATTAGGTCCTCGTACGGCTTTCCCAGTTCATCGATCGTTTCTTGAAATGCACTTTTCAGGTTCATCTTCTTCCTTGGTTAACATCAGTTCCGGTCCATGCTGTTTGAGCAGTTCAGGGGGGCTCCTGAATTGTGGTGGCAATTATAAACGAAATTTGATAATTCTGAGAACCAGCTTACCCAGTGGCGTGTTATCTTTACATTCATAGTTTTAAATAAAATTAACGAATGGATAATCGAAAGTATCTCCCGGTAATAGTGGTTGTTGCAATTGCACTGATCGTAGTTTTTTCTTTGTCAAATAGTATATTCTTCACATTACAAGCTACAGAGAGAGGTGTGATGTTCAGACGATTCAGCTCTGTTCCTCTTGATAAACAGAATATAAAAGGTCCCGGATTTCACATTAAAGCACCATGGAATGATGTCTTCGTGTATGATGTGTCTGAAAACCAGATCGAAGAAACCATGGACGTGCTAGATAAAAATGGTTTGAATATTAATGTTGATGTGACCGTCAGATTCCATCCCATGTACGATAGTGTCGGCGAGATCCATGAAACCTTCCAGCGTGACTACATAAGAAGGTTGGTGATTCCAGAAGTCCGATCCACCGTTAGACAGGTCATGGGACGGTACACAGCTGAAGAGATTTATTCTACCAAAAGACCTGAAGTGGAGGGATCTATCAAAAAGGAAGCCGAGGAGATCCTGGGAGCACCGGGTAACAATATCAATATGAGAGCACTACTTATCCGTTCTATAGCCCTACCCGAACAGATCAGGCAGGCAATCGAAAACAAACTTGAGCAGGAGCAGGAAGCATTGGCATATGAGTTTCGACTTGAACGCGAAAAAAGTGAAGCCGAAAGAAAACGAATTGCTGCAGAGGGTGAAGCAAGGGCAAACGACATCATCAATAGCAGTTTGACTAATAACCTACTCAAAATGCGTGGTATCGAAGCTACACGGGAACTGGCAAACTCACCCAATTCCAAAATAATTGTGGTCGGGAGTGGAAAAGACGGTCTACCACTGATTTTAGGTGGAAATTAATAGATTAGCAAAACGGAAAGAATTATTAAGTTATAACCTTAAACAAATGTCAGATACTGCGGAAATTAGAATCGGCGATTCCTCATATGAACTACCCCTGATTACAGGTACGGAAAATGAAACTGCCATTGATATAAGCAAATTCAGGGGACAATCTGGTGTGGTAACCATTGATCCCGGCTTTAAGAATACTGGCTCCACAACCAGTGCCATTACATTCCTGGACGGAGAAAAAGGAATTTTAAGATACAGGGGTTATCCAATTGAGCAATTGGCAGATCATTCAACGTTCCTGGAAACTTCGTATCTATTGATGTTTGACCAGTTGCCGTCGAAAGATGAATTGGAGGATTTTAAGCAGGAAATCACTTATCACACCTTGATCCATGAGGATTTTCACAAGATCCTTGATGGTTTCCCCTCTGTATCCCACCCCATGGGTGTTTTGTCGTCTTTAGTGACAGCTATGACTGCTTTTTATCCCAAGAGTTTAGATCCTAACAGATCATGGGATGAAGTTAGACTAAGTATTATCAGGATACTTGCTAAGATGCCAACATTCGCGGCGTTTGCTTACAAGAACAAGATTGGACACCCATTGGTCTATCCAAGCAACAAATTGGATTACTGTACCAACTTCCTTCACATGATGTATGGACTGCCAAGTCAACCGTACGAATACGATCCGGTCGTTTCCAATGCTCTGGACAAGTTACTTATTGTACATGCCGACCATGAGCAAAATTGTTCCGCTTCTACCGTTAGGATTGTCGGCTCCAGCCAGGCAAGTCTTTATGCTTCCATATCAGCTGGAATCAACGCACTGTGGGGGCCCTTACATGGTGGTGCCAACCAGGCTGTGATCGAAATGCTTGAAGCCATACGTGCGGATGGAGGAAATGTGAAAAAATGGATGGATAAAGCAAAAGACAAGGACGATCCATTCAGACTTATGGGATTTGGTCACAGGGTTTATCGGAACTTTGATCCAAGGTCAAGGATCATCAAGAAAGCTGCAGACGATGTCCTGGGAGCTTTGGGTGTCGTGGATCCCGTTTTGGATATAGCCAAGGGACTGGAAGAGGTCGCCCTTGCAGATGATTACTTTATTGAAAGAAAATTATATCCAAATGTGGATTTCTATTCCGGTATCATTTACAGGGCGTTAGGCATACCAACTGAAATGTTTACAGTCATGTTTGCCATGGGAAGGTTACCCGGGTGGATTGCTCAGTGGATAGAGATGAGGGAGAACAAGGAACCTATTGGTCGTCCCAGACAGATCTATACCGGCCATACTGAAAGGGATTATATCCCAATTGACAAAAGATAAGCAAACTTTTTAGGGCCCTACATAGGGCCTTTTTTCATTCATATCTTAAGGTATTGACCGGGTTTAGTCGGGCCGCATGAACGCTCTGAGTAGATACGGCTAGCAGTGCAACTACCAAAGAAATAATTCCTGACAGCACAAATAGTAGCGGGTTCAAATTGATCTGATAGGCGAAATCCTGAAGCCATTCCCTGGCCAGGATAAAGCCAATTGGAAATGAAACCAGAAAACTGACTACGATCAAAACCATGAATCCTTTGCTTACAATAAGTACGATATCTGAAACTCTTGCTCCAAGTACCTTCCTCACCCCTATCTCCTTCGTTTTCTTTTGAACAGTGAATGTTGCTAACCCAAACAAACCCATGCAAGCAATCAATACGGCTACAACCGCAAAAAACTGAATCATTTGCCCAAGTTTCTCTTCTTTTTGATATTGGTCCTGGATCTGTTGATCAAGAAAAGTGAATTCAAAAGGCCAATTAGGGGCAAACTCCTTCCAGACAGATTCTGCGAATTCAACTGTGGATAATAATTCCTCATGGCTATCGGTATTGAACTTTATGGATATATCACCCCAGGAATTGAACTTGAAGACACTTGGCTTCACTGGTTCATAGAGTGATTCAAAATTCGCATCTTTCAGAACTCCAACGACTTTGGTTTCAAACCTGGTTTTGTTATCAGTTCCACCTATCCAGCTAAACGTATGACCAAGAGCCTCTTCATTGGTCCAACCAAAAGTCTTCACAGCGGATTCATTGAGGAGAATAGCTTTCGTGGAATCCGTAGAAAACTGCCTTGAGAAATTCCGTCCAGCCACTACCTCAAGATCGAACATGTCCACGAACCCGTAATTGATATGTTTGAATCCAAGACTTTTAGCGTCCTGCATATCTTTTCCATCAATTCTAAAAGACTGTGTTCCGGATCTATCGCCAGCAACATATCCCAGGTTTGTGGCTGTTATCCTGGGATTACTTAATAGTCGGGAACTGAACTGTTGATATTCATCATCGATCTTTGACCCATGAGTTAGTATTATGACCTGTTCCTTGTCAAATCCAAGGTTTTTATCTCTTACAAAATTCATTTGGAGCTGTATCACCAGAATACCAGCGATCAGAATATTAGCAACAACAAATTGCACGGTGACAAGAAATTTTCTTAGCCCTGCGTTTGAACTTGCATCATAATTGCCCCGTAATGTCCGGATCGGATTGAACTTACTCAGATACAATGATGGATAGGTACCCGCAAGAAGTCCAAGTACGATCGCTCCTAATATGATCAGACCAATAAGTACAGGATATTGCACATATGGAATTGAAATATTTGTAATCATGAATGAGTTGAAAACTGGTACCATTAACTCCAGGATTATCATACCGATGAATGAACTAATGATAGTGACCAGGATTGACTCGGTAATGAACTGACCAATGATATTGGTCCTCACTGCTCCCATCACTTTTCGAAGGCCGATTTCCTTTGCCCGATTGGCTGATTGCGCCGTGGAAAGGTTGATGTAATTGATCGATGCAATCAATAAGATCAGAATTGCAATGATTGAGAATCCGTAAACCTGATTTTGATTACCAGTTGAACCGATCTCAGCCACCAGGTCCGATTTGAGATGAATATCCAACAAAGGTTGAGTACTGAAATGAAAGTCTACGGTCGGATTTTCCACCCGATCAAATAGATCCAATCCATCTTCGAAAAAAGTCCGACTGAAATCCTCGATAAGGCCCTCATCTTTCAATAGGATATAAGACCATGATCCGGACCATTTCCAGTCTTTTTCAAAGTCATAACCGTTGTTGCTTGCCTCACCCATCCATCGTTGCCTCTGTAATTCAATTGGTACAAGAAAATTAAAGTCAATATGAGATTTGAAATCACTATCGACTATTCCGGTCACTTCCAATCGATCTTGGTTCTTGTAAAGCAATGTCTTTCCTATCGGATTTTCATCTCCAAAATATTTGTTTGCCATCCGTTCCGTGAGAATAATGCTATTCTTCTGCGACAATGCCGTACTGGGATTTCCGGCAATCAAGCGAAAATCAAATACCTCAAAAACTTCCGGATCAGTAAAAAAGACCTTCTTTTCTGTAAATAACTTATCTCCGTATTTCAAGGTGGTTGCATCCATCCTATTTTCGAAAAATCTTACCACATGCTCAACCTGGGGATAATTTTCTAGAATCCGGTACTTTAAAGGGAATGCCACTTTGGCTATTGTACTCTTCTTATCTCTTGCTTTGTAGGAATAAGTCAGGCGATAAATCCTATCAGCTTTTGAATGAAACCTATCATAGGATATTTCCTGGATTACATAGGTCATCATCATGATGAAACATGCAATTCCCATCGCGAGACCAAAAATGTTAATGGCCGTAACCAACCGAGTCTTGTTCAGGGATCTATAGGCTATTTTGAAGTTGTTTCTTACCATTTCAATTGTATTGATTCTAGAGGTCCGATCTCTTCCTTTCATGGCAAAGGGTTGCAAAAACATCAGGACATTTATGAAATACATCAGATTGGCTGTAGTCCGGTTGTACTTCGAGATCCTTCTCTGATAAAGTTCATACAGATCACCTTCGATAGCTGAGAGTAGATCCTTATGGCAGTACCATCTGAGAAAACCAGTCAACCACTTCGGTGGTGGAGTTTTCATTTTTTACCTCCTTCCCACACTACTTTGGGAACAGCTTCGAACATGACCGTCCTCAGTTCCTTAGACTGTTTCAGAGCATTCTTACCTGAAGTCGTTAGCTCGTATAGTTTCTTTGCTCGGCCTCCCCTGGATTCCGTAGCCCCACCTATATAAGAAGTCAAAAATCCTTTCTTTTCAAGCCTGACTAAAGACTTATGAACTGCACTGATCGTCACTTTCCGTCTTGTACGCAATTCAAGTTCATCGGTAATAGCCAGTCCATATGCATCATCATTTAATATGCCGACTGTCAATAGAACTAGTTCTTCAAATTCACCTAAAGATGTTCCTTTCATGATTAGTTGGTTGCTGGAATCGGATCATTCCAGATCCTGACTTTAATTTTCCATTCCTTATCCTTCTCACATACCATCAAATAGTTTCCCTCGTTCCGGTAAGTATTTCCATCATTGTTAAACACCAGATTGAACCGACCTCTCACATAACCTTGTTGACCATAGATCCTGATCTCATCTATCGTCGACTCCATCGTATCCACTTTGCCTACGAATTGATTGTTGGGAAACCAATACTCCTGTATGTTATTCCAACCTTCAATGGGTTGCCCGCCATGGTGAGGAATGATGACTCCTTCCTCGGAAAAGCATGACATCACCATTGAAATATCACTTTCCACCCATCCATTATCGTACTTAACTACTAAAGATCTTAATTGGTCCTCATCTGAGATTTCAGATTGAAACAATATGCAACCTATGAGTAATGGAATCATCATAATTGATTTCTTTCACCTTTGCCTAGTAAACGTAGTCAGAATTAAAAGGTTGTTCAGCCCATCCGATCGATTAGTATTTCCTGTTAAGAATTTCCTGAAGGATAATTGCTTTCCGAGCGCTTTCAGGTGACTGAAGCATTTCTTGGATCTCCTCAGCCAAAGGATTACGTTCTACCTCTTTCTTTGACGGATCCTGGAATAACTTGCTTTTTGCAAATTTTTTGTCAGGTTCATATTCGACCTTGGTACTGGCCGCCCTCCGAATAGATTCTTCGTACACTCGCCTGCTTTCCTCATCTGCAAACTTTCTCGATCTCCCCTCTTCAAACTTCTCTTTAGGTGGTGGTTTCACTTCCACTGCCCTCGGCTTTGCCTCCTTTATAGGTTTGGTTTGTGGAGCTGGTTTTTCCTCCAGGGATTTTTTCCCAGTAATTTCCTCTAGAAGTTCATCGAATGTCATTGAATCCGGTGATTGTCTTTCTTCGGTTTCTGCAGCGCGAGGTTGCTTTTGTCCAGGTTTTGGCTTCGGTTTGCTTCGTAATCCCCTACCTATGAAATAGATCAGCGCGAAGATGATATAGATCCAAAATTCTATGTTATCCATTCTGGGCTAAAAGTATAAAATTAAATTCAGATTAAGATATATTTGTCCGCTTCAACCAAACACTTTATTCTCGTTCTTTAATGCAATTAGCACGTCTGGAAATTAAGGGATTCAAAAGCTTTGCTGATCGAGTTACCATAAATTTTGACGAAGGAATCACAGGTATTGTTGGACCCAATGGATGCGGGAAATCCAACATTGTAGATTCTATTCGTTGGGTACTTGGTGAGCAAAAATCCCGCGTCCTGAGGTCAGAGAAAATGGAAAACATGATCTTCAATGGGACAAAGAAAAGAAAGCCCACCCAGATGGCAGAAGTCTCCCTGACCTTCAACAATACCAAGAATCTGATACCTACGGAATACAGCCAGGTGACGATCACACGGAAGTATTTCCGTTCAGGTGAAAGTGAGTATCAGCTCAATGGTGTTCCGTGCAGGCGAAAAGATATTACAGACCTTTTCCTGGATACGGGAATTGCATCCAACAGCTATGCTATCATTGAATTGAAAATGGTTGATGACCTTCTCAATGATAAAGACAACTCGCGAAGGATGTTATTCGAGGAGGCTGCTGGTATTTCAAAATTTAAGATCCGGAAAAAGCAGACCCTCAAGAAACTTGAGGACACCGACGCTGACCTTGATCGTGTTGAGGATCTTCTATTTGAAATTGATAAGAATTTAAAATCACTTGAAAGACAGGCAAGGCAGGCCAAGAGGTATTACGAGATTAAGGAAGAGTACAAGCAATCAAGTATAGCCTACTCTCAACTTGCCGTAAAAACCCAACAGGAAGTTTTCGATAATATTACTTCCCAGGTAACGAAAGAGGAAGACCATAAAAATCAGCTTAATACAAAACTAGCAGGGAAAGAAGCACTCCTCGAAACGGTGAAGGCTGATCTTATCAAGAAAGAGCAACTGCTATCTGTACGCCAAAAGGCTTTAAATGAACATGTAAATAAGATACGCCAGTATGAGGGCGAAAAGAAGATCAAAAGCGAACGTAAAAGATTCCTGGATGATCGCATTGAAAAACTGAAGGAACAACTTGCTCAGGACAAACAAAGCAATGAGAGAGCTTCATTTTCCATTCAATCCCTGCAAAAGGAGAAGACTGAAGCTGAAAAGGAGTTAAAAGAGATAAAATTAAGCCTAGACAATCTCTTCAACGAGTATCAATCTCAAAAAGAAAAAACCGAAGCAGCTCAGGACGAATTGAATAAAAGCAATTCGGAATTTCTATCAAAACGGGAGACTGTTTTCCAGCATCACAAGGATCTTGAAGTCAAGGAAATACAGATCCAGACTCTGCAGCGAGAACTGGATAAAACAAGCGTAGACAGTAGTTCTCATTCCTCAAGTTTGGAAGAATTTGAGATTAAGATCGGGGAACTTGAGAAAGAGAAACTGAGTCGTCAAAATAATTTTGAGAAAGTAAAACTAAATCAGGACCGAATCGATACTGATACTGAAGCTCTCCAGCAAAAAGTTGGTATTCTCAAGGACGAATTGGCTCAAATCAATCGAGCCCTGGATGCCAATCAGAATGAATTTAACCTCACAAAGTCGCTCGTTGACAATCTTGAAGGTTTCCCGGAGGCCATAAAGTTCCTTAAAAAGCAAGATCGATGGAAATCCGCTCCCCTTCTTTCTGATATCATAAGCTGCCCAGAGTCATACCGAGTTTGTGTCGAGAATTACCTTGAACCGTATATGAACTACTATGTGGTGAAAGGAATGAACGATGCTTATGAAGCTGTGCAACTATTGAATGAGTCAAATCGAGGCAAAGCAAATTTCTTCGTTCTCGATCACCTTGAAAAGTACTCAAAATCCGAAAATGGGATTCTTTCTACAGCAACAGCAGCCACTGAGATCATTGATTATGATCCACAATACGCAAACCTGATCAACTATCTTCTTGGTAACGTTTACATTTTCGAAGGAAAGGAAGCGCCTGAGATAGATGGTAAGGATATTGTCCTCCTGGAAAAATCGGGCAAACTTCAGATAAAAAAATTCAGTATTTCAGGAGGTTCGGTAGGATTATTCGAAGGCAAAAGAATCGGTAGGGCTAAAAACCTTGAGAAACTAAGTGAACGATTAAAAGCACTTAAATCAAAGCAGCAAAACATCGATCAAGAGCTTTCCAAGCACACTAATGAGCTGGTAGTGCTCAAAGGTCAGAATCAGACCATTGAACTGGAGAACATTAAAGACGAAATCAACCAGATCAATGAATCTCTGGTGACCCTAAAGACCAAAAAAGAACAGTACTCAGAGTTAATATCTTCTGCCGCTACAAAACGCGAAGACATTGTAAACCAGATAGATATACTGAACAAGCAAATAGAAAGTTTAACTCCTCAGTACAAGGAAGAAAAAGAAGGTCTGAACCAATTGGAGAATGCGGTGAACAGTCAAAAGAATACACTAGAGGAATTGACGACCATTCTTTCAGAGAAATCCGAATCATACAATTCGGTCAACGTCTCATTTCACCAAAAGGAGAATGCTGTAGGTAATATTCAACAGGAAATATCCTTTAAGGAAGAGGCTTTCAACAGCAGCCTTCGACGGATTGAAGAAAACAACGAAGAGCTCAGAGCTACTGAGCATGACATTAATGAGTTGGTCAAGAAGTCCGTGGAAAATGATGACGAGCTCGTCAAAATGTATGATGAGAAAGAGACCATTGAGGCTGGTGTAAACGAAGCTGAGAAGGAATACTATCATACCAGGGGTACAATTGATCAGGAAGAGAAAGACATAAGGGAGGTACAGCGTCAGAGAGAAGGCGTCGATCAGATACTGCTTCAATGGAATGAGAAATTGACCGAAACACGTATTGCTCTTAATACGATCAAGGAAAGACTTTCCATTGAATTCAATATTGATTTTGACCAAATGGATCCTGAGGTCAACCAAAAGTATCAGAAGAATTCTGAGGAGGAACTTCAGGCGATCATAGAGAAATTAAAGAACCGAATGGAATCCATGGGACCTATCAACCCGATGGCAATGGAAGCCTATGAAGAGATCAAAGAACGATTTGATTTTATCACCGGTCAGAAGGAAGACCTTTTGAAAGCAAAGGAAAAACTGCTCGATACTATACAGGAGATAGATAATGTGGCTCGGGAGACGTTTATGGAGGCATTCGACAAGATCCGCGACAACTTCCTCAAAGTGTTTAGAACCTTATTCACGGAGGAAGATGACTGTGATCTCTACCTGACCAATCCTGAAGATCCACTGGAGTCAGCAATAGAGATCACCGCCAAACCCAAGGGTAAAAGACCACTGACCATCAACCAACTCTCAGGAGGTGAAAAAACTCTAACGGCTATCTCCCTCCTGTTTGCCATTTACCTCATTAAACCGGCCCCTTTCTGTATTTTTGATGAAGTAGACGCTCCACTGGATGATGCTAATATTGATAAGTTCAATCATATCATACGAGAGTTCTCACGTGATTCCCAGTTCATACTTGTCACTCACAACAAACGGACCATGGCCAGTACGGATATAATCTATGGGATCACCATGATCGAGCAAGGGATCTCTAGAGTGGTTCCTGTGGATTTGAGGGAATTGGCATAGCTAATTCCTGAATAAGGGTATCCCCATCAATGCCTGGACCAGAACTGCACTAGTGGTTATGAAATAAATTATTGAAACAATGATCAAAACTCGGGTGCTTTGAAACAGGTAAAATCCCAGGATTGGTAGAATTTGGAGTGCATGCATGCCAAGGAAATGAGCAATACGAAGGTCTCCATGGGATTTACTCCAATTCACTACTGGTAGACCTGCACTTCCATCTGAGGCGCCAACAGTATGGGAAAGCCTCGCTCCCATCAATCCGCCTTCGAAGGCGAAAATCACGAACATCACAATCCCTAATCGAATTCCCCAGACATAGGCATTGGGAAGATCGGGAAACGAACTTGTAAAAAAAAGGATTCCAATATATGCAGTGAATAGCGTCATCATACTGATCGCAAAACCCATGATACTCCACATTGTGCCGTGAAATGATGAAGACATGTTGAAATGAGACAATTCTCCTTTTGCTGCCTGCCAAGTGATATAGACCAATTCAAAAATGAAAACGACAATCACTACCCAACTGAATATGTTAACAGTGGATTGCTGTGATAAGTAGTGCATATACCATCCTATGGACCAGGCGAAGATCCATGAGGACATATAAAACTTAAAAGGCTTGATCCATGCGTTAATGCCCAGTACTTCGGTATCTGTCACCTGGGTCATTATTGCACTCAGCAAAGCTCCACCCAGACATAACCATCCAAAATAGTAAAGTGCCGGGTTTCGTACAGAGAGCTCGTTTAAAAATTCCATGTTAAGAATAGTTATGAAGTAATTTTCTTGTCTTAACCACTCTAAAAACCATATACAATAACAGACCCATAGGTCCAGCCATAAATGTCAGGATCATACAAGGGATCAATACCCACCTGTTTACCTCATGAGATCTTGAATCATAGATGATATAAAGTCCAACCATAAGATCAAAAGCGAGGTAGTGGATCCAGCCAATGAGAACTGCTACAGGATTGGTAAAAAGTTCCATAACACCATCCAGTGTATTGAAACTTTGCATTTCCTGGGGAGAAAATGATCCGGCGAATAAAATGCTATAACATAGTGCCAGTCCCCCAATGACGATGCTAATTATCCACCTGCCCGTCCATTTTCGGAATGGGAAGAAGATCAGAAGTATCCAGCTGATCAGAGCGGCTGTATTTACTATTTTGAATATATCATCTGGTCCCATTTCAATGCGCAATTGTTTAATGATAGAAACACCAAAATAGAGGATTATGTTAAGCTACTAACCTCGTGATTCAATTCAACAAGGATTAATCATTATTGAAGCCGGATTATTTCAAGTCCAAATCTCAGAGCACTGTGAACTCACACTAAAGTGTGGAAGTTACTTCCACCCCTCCAAAGCCGAATTAAAGCAAATAATTAACTTTCCACACCACACTTCAAATTATTACATTAGTAAAATGGAACGCCACCAACTCAGATTCTTTTCACTCTGGATTGTCATATCACTTCTTAATTCCTTACCGTCCTATTCACAATCTCCAATTACCGCCGTCTTACGTATAGAAGGAAACGTGAAGAATGAACCTTCATTATACAGCGACATAGTCCAAACTTTACCTGCTGGGACGGAAGTAAAAATATTCACATGGAACGATACATATTTTGAGATTGAGGTCAATGGAAAGAGAGATCTGTATTTAAGTGAGATCTATTTTCAAAAAACACTAGAATTAAAGGAGTTCATACTACTGGAAAAGGAAAGAATAAAGAAAGAAGAGCAGCTTGAGAAAGAAAAGGAACTTACCAGAATAAAAGATGAAGAAAGAAAAAAGCGGTCAGAATATGGGGATCCGGATATTGAAGAAATCAATGACGAAGAACTGACCAAACGAGAAATTTATGGGATAAGTTATCATTACAGTGGTCCATCTCTAGCACCTGAATACCATAGGTCCTATGAGATTGAAGTGAATCCGTATGAGTTAACATTTGTTGTTTACAGTGAATATGGTGAGGTTGAAATAACAAGACAATCCTTTAGTCTTGATTCTATACAATTTGGGGATATAACAAGATCATTCAACATAGGTGCCATTCGAAATTGCATTCGATCGAGTAATTACCCTTGCACAGGCTCTTCAGAATTATCTATTCAATGGGTATCAAATAATGGAAGGTTTCACCGGGGTAACAGAATCTTGGGTTGTCCCAGGGGAGATTCCGGTGACCTTTGCGGTGATCATCAAGGATTCCTGGACACTTTGAAGAAATTCATTCCGAATTTTGATGATCACCTGGAATAGTTGAAGAGAATTCGTAAACCTGAATCTAATTCTAATTAATTGTCTTAAAGATTCCGCTCAATGGGTACCCTTTTTCCTCTGTAGACTTCTCTTGAACCTAATTGATGAAATCAACAATACAAGAGAAGTGATAAACAAAAGAGGGGAAGAAAAAACTCCCGGTGCGGCTTCCCCAAGATAGAACGAAGCCAATACATGACCTAATGAATTTAAGATCATAAGGATAGAAAATGGGACAGCCACATAGAACAACCATTTCTTCCCTTTGAAGGCCAGGTAGCTCAGTATAAATAGAATAAATATCCCGAAAATTAATCCGCCCAACCAGGTAGCAAATTCAAAAGTTGGGAATGGAACAAACTTTGAGGAGGCGCGGAGTTCAAAAACAAAGGAATTGTAAAAAGGTAAAAAATCGGTCAGTGCTTCATCGGCTACATGAATGGCCAATGCAATGGTTAAACCTAACCAGGACATACCCCATTTTCGATATTTCATTTCTTCTTTCATCTATGAAAAACTACTTCTGACTCGAAAGTTACTTCAGCGCCAAATCGAATTTAACCATTCGAAAAGATCATCGCTTAACAAACCGAACCTTCTCCATACGACCATTATAGTACACAAATGCAAAGTACATCCCTGACTTCAGGCCAGAGACATCAATTATAGATTCGGATGTCGTAATAACATTCCTTCCAAGCATATCCAGCACATCTACATAGTCAAATTCCACTGAAATATTCAAGGCATCATTCACCGGATTGGGAAATACTTTTATTTCCCGATTTTCTTTGGTTGACAAAACGATCCTTTCAAAATAGTATTCGCCACCTTCAACCATCGCATCGAATTTTACGGGTGAGAAGTCTTCGGAATTGATTTGAAACTCATTGTAAGACTTAGCCGATTCAATAACCCCGGGAAAATCCAGATCAACCTTGAAACGACCGGTTGGTAAATTCCAAACTTGACCTAATCCATTCTCATCAGTTTGTCGGAATGAAATAAACACGAAGTCGTCTATGAGGGAAACTTCCCGGGAGAAAAGCAGGCCTAGGCCGGCTCTTGAAGGATCAGTTTGGATGATCACAGGTCTGGACTCACCAAGCGTTTCGGGAGGTCGTTGAATTGCGTATAGCACTAAATCCAACGGACCTTTTACTTTAACTGTGTCAGAATGCAGCCAGGATAGCATTTGAGGAAAATATGTTGGCAACAGCATACTTTCCGAATCAGGTACATATCTGATCAGGTAATCACCCTCACCTTTCTGGAAACTTGCTTGTCCATTCAGTAATGAAGAGGTGGCCACCGTATCAAATGGTCCAACATCCGAGACCTCAAATAGCAATATTCTTCCCTCGGGAATAATTCCATCGATGGTGTCAATTACATTGATATGAATACTATGAATAGATTGGGCGAAACAAAAATTTGTAACGATAAGAAAAAATAGGGTCAATGTCGGTTGCTTCACTTGACATTTGGTATTGATTCCACTTCTATTCAATCAGGGTTGAAAGTGTTAATCAACCAATGATTGATAAACAGCATTCTTGAATTTCCTTTCTATAACATTGTTATATGGACGCGTTTGTGTCATTATGATACCAATAAGATCTTCTGATGGATCTACGAAAAAGAAAGTACTGAAATAACCTGACCACCCATAAGTCCCTTTGCTTTCTATTAATCCAGTATAACTTGGACCCATGGATATTGAAAATCCAAATCCAAATCTGAATCCATTTCCCCAGGGGTAATCGATATCCATCTGTGGCGAAGTCATGAGTTCCACAGTCTTGTTTCCTAATATTCGTGTACCATTATATTCTCCCCCGTTCAAAAGCATCTGAAGAAATCTATAGTAATCCTCAACAGTGGAAACCAGTCCCCCTCCCCCTGAAACATATTTGATAGTGCCGTTATAATGATAATCTGATGTGAACCTATCATACTTCTCCACAACATCTCCCTCAGCTTTAACCAAACCACTTTCTTGCTTCAATGATACTGGCACAAGCCTTTCCACCTTTTGATCCGGCAGGAAGAAATGCGTGTTATCCATTTTGAGGGGATTGAATATATTTTCCCTTAAATACTCATTTAAGCTTTTTCCCGAAATTACTTCAATCAAATAGCCGAGAACGTCCGTATTCAAACCATATGAGAATTGATCACCTGACTCATGAAGTAAAGGAAGACCCGCCAGAATTCTTGTATTTTCTGCTAAAGTGTTTTCAGTATTTGCCAATCCATCCGTTATACCATTCTGTTCGTATATTTCGGCAATGTGGGGCTGACCCCAGAACTTGTACGTGATGCCCGAAGTGTGATTGAGTAGATGTCGAATTGTAATCTGATTTTTTGCCTCCTCCAAACGGTACGGTTTACCGTCTGTTTCCTCCATAACCATAATTTTCATCGAGTTGAATTCTGGAATGTATTTAGCAATTGGATCATCAAGAAAAAATTCTCCTTCCTCGAAAAGCTTCATGACACCAACAGTCGTAACGGCTTTGGTCATTGAAGCAATCCGGAAGATATTATCGAGGTTTAGGTCTTTTTTTGAATCGGGCGAAATGTCCCCAAAAGCTTCCATATACACAACTTTGTTTTTCCTGGCGACAAGTGCCACGGCACCCGTGATACTACCTGTATTTATCATTTCATTTGTTACTATTTCAATTCTTTTGAGTTTTCCGGAAGAAAGACCCACATCCTCTGGTAACGCTCGTTGTAGATCCTGGGCCGAAACGAGATGACTTAAGAAAAGAC
This sequence comes from Cyclobacteriaceae bacterium, assembly GCA_965242805.1. Taxonomy (GTDB): domain Bacteria; phylum Bacteroidota; class Bacteroidia; order Cytophagales; family Cyclobacteriaceae; genus JANQEU01. The sequence goes on from CBDETD010000002.1 coordinate 1,015,555, forward strand.
AATAAACAGCAATTCGGAATTCGACTTTACCTTTCATAAGTTTTTTAGAATGGTTATTATCTTCAATTTACTTAATTCAGAAGAATCTGATCCAAAGTGAAAGTTGCTTCATAAGTGTCGAAAGGATTTCATTTGACACTGTATTCAATGTTATCTTTTATGAACGGAGGGGTAATTTTTTGAAGAATTTCAATAAAATAGCTATCATTATGAAAGCAACCTAACCCATGTAAAGAGTTAAATTCTCTTAATGGCTTCGTTGCGAGTTTTTCAACTGGATATGAGAGAGAATGACGTCAAATAGGAGAATTACAATTTTATATGTTGACGACGAAGAGTCTAATCTCTTTTTGTTTAAGATCACCTTCCAACAGAAATATGCTGTTTTCACCGCCTCATCTCCCGTTCAGGGATTAGAGGAGCTAGACGCTCATCATGATGAGATCATTGTTGTGGTCAGTGATATGCGAATGCCCAAAATGAATGGCGTCGAATTCATCCGCAAAGCAAGGGAAAAGTACCAGAATATCGCGTACTTCATATTGAGTGGATTCGATTTCAATGAGGAGATTGAAGAGGCTCTTGAAAATCATGAAATACAAAGATTCTTCCGAAAACCTCTTATTACTGAAGAACTGGAAGAGGCGATCTCAGGTGCCATTGATGACCTGATCTAATTCATTGCAAAAAATCCGGAGGTTTTGGAAGGTCGAGGTATTGTTCTTGTTCATGCTGTATAATAACCTTCGCATCCCATTCCATGACAAGTTTCTCAAATTTCCGAATGGACCTACGTGTTTCATCAATATCCACATTGAATCTTGGTATCCGTCCAAATGTCCTCTGCTCTTCAAAATGGTATAGATCTCCCGTCAAAGCAATAGATTTCCCTCCGGACAGTCTGACAAACAATGAAGCATGACCAGGAGTATGCCCCGGTGTAGTGACAATCAAAACAGAGCTGTCCCCAAAAACATCATAAGAATCATTGTAAAATATCTTATCAACATCGGGAAGGACCTTATAAAGGACATGATCATCCGATCTTTCCTCGCTAAAAGCCCAATTATATTCCTTTTGGTCCATCAACCAAGTACTACTTTGGAAATAATTTGCATTCCCGATATGGTCAAAATGGGAATGAGAAATAGCGATGAAATCTATGCTGTCTGGTGTTAGATTCAGTGTTTTTAGTTGATCTAAAAGCTTTCGGTCTACATGACTTATTACAGTTGCTGAAGTATCCCTGTCTTTGAGATCTGCTACACTATCTACAATAGCTAAGTCCCATAACAAACTTCCTTTCTCATGCTCAATAAGAAAAACCGGATTTACCAGAGTTATGGACAGTCCGTCATACTCATCGCCGGTAGTGAAATAGCTAAGATCATTGATCTTCATTTGACCTCCATCCAAAACATATACTTTGACAGATAGGAGATCTTCAACCTCTTTCGTCTTAGTAGTGCAACTACTGAGAATAACAATGCAAACCAGAAAAGATGTTAATTCACGTAACATTGAAGAGTGATTGGATTTAACATATGTAGTACATCGATCCTGTCGAAAATACTATATTTACCTTAATCAAATAGCATATTTGACAACCTGAAAAATAATCATCAAACGTACTTCCATCATATTATTTAGGATACTTGGAGTCGCTTTCCTTATCTGTTGTTTTTTTTTAAATAACGTTTTAGGTCAAAACAATGATAGTATTTCTTCTGCAATCCGTAGCATCACTGATCAAGCCTTTAACGAATACAACACTCGTCCGCAAAATGCAATAGATAACTTAAAGAGAGCTCTTGCAATAGCAGATGAATATGACCTTCCCGGAGAAAAAGCAGAAGCCATGAAAAATGTTGGTCTTGCGTTCTGGAGGATGGCATTACTGGATAGCAGTCTTTACTATTACGAGGAAGCTCAAAAGATCGCCATTGGTCTTGATGATCAACTTTTGTTATCAAAGATCCTGAACAATATTGCGCTTGTATATCAGGATCGAAATCAATACTCCCTTAGCATTGACTATTTTCTGAGAGCGTTTGACATACAAAAGGAAAATGATGATAAAGCCACCTTATCGGTGACCATGACCAATATTGGTATGATCTATTTCCAGATTCAGAATTATCAGGAAGCCAGAAACTATATTGATCAAGCTCTTACGCTAGCCAGGGCTGAGAATTACATGTATACGGAATGTTATGCGTGTGCAGCGTCCATTGAATTATTTACGGTCGTCGGAGACCATGACCAATCTGAAATGATGTACCGTGATGCCATCCGATCCTGTAGAGAAATTGGGAACAGGTATTTTGAGAGCCTGGCCATCTTTAATCATGCTCAAATGGAGTTGGACCAAGGTAATTTCATATCTGCATTGAAAGAATTCCAGGATGCCCTGGCTATACAGATTGAAGTAGGTGACAACAAAAAACAAAATACAACATATAATAGGATCGGTATTTCATTGATGAAGGCAAATGAACTGGCTCAAGCCAGCAGCAACTTTCGAAAAGCACGGGACATGGCCTTGAATAATGGATTCATTGATGATTTGAGTATGTCATACTTCTATTTATCTAAAATTGACAGTATCGATGGCAACTTCCGTAACGCATATAATAATTTCCAATACCACAAATCCTTGTCTGACAGTATTCAAAGGTTGAAACAGTTCAACGAGCTCTCCGAAATCAGAATACGTTATGAAACCCGTCAGAAGGAAAACGAAAATGTCCTCTTGAGACAGGAACGAGAACTACAAAGCGCAATTATCGATAGGCAAAACCTGAACAAAAAGTTCTATTCCCTTGCCATATTAATGGCGGTGATTGTAATTATATCGCTAGGTATGCTCTTCCTGCAAGTCAAAAAGAGCAATAAAAAGTTGATTCATCTCAATGCAGAGATCAGAAACAGGGAAGAAAAACTTGAGATTGCCAATGAAGAGAAAGAATCTAAAAATAAGGAACTCCAACAGACCTTAAACGAACTTCAAACAACCCAAAAACAACTTATCGATGCTGAAAAGCTGGCTTCTTTTGGAGTGCTTTCAGCTGGGATCAGTCATGAGATCAACAATCCTCTTAATTTCATAAAACTGGGTGTGGAAAATCTGCAAAAAAAGCTTCCTAAACTTGACCCATCCAATGAAAACAATCATACTAAAGAAGTTTTCAATATCATAAATGAAGGGATTGACAGGGCGTCCTCAATTGTTAAAAGTCTAACACAACTAAGTGCTGAGGATAGAAGAAATTATAAAGAGATTGATATTCATACCATAGTTGGAAAGGCAGTTACCACCGTCTCTTCTCAACGTAAATCGGGTGTTAAATTGGTCAAGAATTTTGATACCCAACACCTCGTTATATATGGTGACGAAACGAAGTTGACGCAAGCTATGGTTAACGTCCTTTTAAACGCCGAACATGCCATTCCAAACAAAGGGATCATTGATATTACCACCAAGCTACAAGGTGATAAAGTACTTGTGGGCATTCAGGACACCGGCCAGGGGATAGATCGCGCTGACATGGACAGGATCGCTGATCCTTTTTTTACAACGAAAGAGCCCGGGGAAGGAATTGGGCTGGGCTTGTCCATCGTGTACCGGATTGTTCAGGAACATGGAGGTGAGATCGACATTACCTCAAAAAAAGGCGAAGGAACAACTGTCAATATTTCACTACCATTGGTAATTAAGACTTAGATCAAAGGACGGTCTGAGGCTGTCTTGTCAAATTTATCTTTTCACTCAGATAGTCAAATACTGACTTAACCACATCATCACTGGGTTTTCTGAATTCAAGATCAAACAGATGATGTACCTTTCCTTCAACTGTATTTATCTTGAAGTTATAAACGAAATCCTGATATCCTTCCTTAAAAGGTGATACATCGCTCGATATCACCTTTTCATCTACCTCAAGGTTCTTTATCTTTTTGAAAGGAATGACAGGGTAATTCTTTGAGTTTTTGTTGACGTATATAGCTTCATTCCCATTCGAAATAACAACCTTCCTTGGATACATCCATCTTCTGTAAATTAATGGAAATCCTATCAATAAGATCAGCAGTAAAAGCACTTGGTATTCACCACTCAATAGTAGTGGAATCGTTATCAGGAAAGTGATTGCATAAAAGAGAATTGCGAAGAAGGAGTGCTTCTTGGAAATCCTTACTTCCTGATCATTTACATAAAGTCCATAACCGTTATCTTCAAAAGTAGTTTTAATGGATCGAATGTTGTTTGATTTGTTCATGCGGGGATTCAGTTGGCCTCTTTAAAGATACTTAAAATCACCAAATGGACTTAAGATTTGGACAAAGTGCCGCATCCTCAATCTTTTCATGACGTCTTACTTCCATGATCAAACCCTTCACAGATCATTTGTGGAATAGAGGGCACTTCCACTCCCGCTCCGCTTGTTATACATTCACCCTCCAAACACTTCAATATCGTTCTGACCAGCAAACTCTCTCAGTTTCTGTTTCATTCGGATTGAAATTTTGGGATTACTACGATAACTGAAAATATGAGATCCCTCTTCATGTTCAAATGTAATCTTGTACCTCTCATACTTGATAGAGATTATTTTATTCCACTTCAGTTTTTTGGGCTTTTTTAGGAGTGTTGGTTTTAATAGAATTCCCTCTTCGTCAAAGATTACTTTGGGACTGATCGCCAAATTTGTATAAAAGAGCACTCCATACGTAATAGCAGAAATTCCAACCATTATCCATCCGGCCGACTCAAACGTAAATCCATTATTATAGAAATCGGCAGTTCCAATGATGAAATAATAACAGCCAAAGATGAGTAACACCCACTTTGCAACGGAATTTGAAAACGGGCTACCATCGCCTATCAAAATTCTATCACTTGATTTATTAACCATCACAAAATTGATGATTTAAATTGATCTAAAGTTTCCCATGATCTGGAGCGGAAGTTCAACTCAACACCTTGATAATGGTCTCAGTATCCAACACCTCAGCGAACTCATCCTTAAGACTGGCCAGGGCTGTACGATGAATAAGTTCCGCGTCGTACTTTTCGCCATCAATCCCGATCTTATTGAAGGTTGCTGTAGCATCGGAAATAACAGTTGTGTTAAAGCCCAAATTACCAGCCATCCTTGTAGTGGTTGAAACGCAATGATCTGTAGTAAGCCCGACGATCACTACCTCATCGATTCCATTGTTTTTAAGTTGACCTTCAAGGTCAGTCCCAATAAAAGCACTATTTACTTCCTTCTTGACCACCTTTTCATCTCCTACGGGTTCCACGATTGGGTTGATACGATTCCCGGGATGCCCCGGCCTTAGTGGAGAATCAGGATTTGTTGAGCAATGTTGTACGTGATATACAGGCCATTTCTTAACTCTAAAATGATCGAGGATCTTTCTTGCATTGGCTTCAGCGTCCGGATTATTCCTTCCTCCACCCCAGTAATTCAGATCGTCAAATCCTGATTGTATATCTATTAGTAATAATGCTCTCATATCCACTAATGTCGGTTTAAATATCTATAAATCCTCACAGGTGATCAGCTACTTAAATAAATCTCTTTGTCATTTCTTTTTTTTATCAATACAATTGACAACTCTGTAAAACTTTGATACCATGAAAATTTCTTTTCCCCTATTAATTTGTATAAGTCTGATCGTTGCTGACAACCATAGTTGGGCACAAAGCACGGGTATTACCCCATCATTCTATGAGAATATGGAATGGAGAAATATCGGTCCGAATCGGGGTGGACGTTCTTTAGGTTGCGCTGGAAGTCCGGGTAGACCAAACGAATACTATTTTGGAGCAACAGGAGGTGGACTTTGGAAAACTATCGACGGTGGTAACGAATGGTTCCCTGTCACAGATGGTCAAATCACGTCCTCTTCTATCGGGGCAGTTGCAGTAGCCGAAACAAATCCGGACATCCTTTACATCGGAGGAGGAGAAACCCAACTCAGGGGCAGTATCACCCAGGGAGATGGAGTATATAAATCAATGGACGGTGGTAAGACCTGGAGACATTTAGGATTACAGGAAACACAAGCAATATCCAGAATTAGGATCCATCCAACTGATCCTGATATCGTTTATGTGGCAGCATTGGGTCATCCATACGGGGATAACGAAGAACGGGGAGTATTTAAGTCAACTGATGGAGGAAATACCTGGCAAAAAATTCTCTATGTGAGTTCAAAAGCGGGAGCAGCAGACCTCATAATCGATCGCACTAATCCCAATGTGTTATACGCTTCTACCTGGCAGGTATATCGAAAAGCATGGAAGATGTGGGGAGGTGGCCCCGATTGCAAGTTATGGAAGTCAGAGAATGGTGGGAAAACCTGGACGGAATTGTCAAAAAATCCTGGAATGCCAGAAGGTCCTATTGGTAAAATAGGCGTGACTGTATCCCCAGCCAATCCTAAAAGAGTATGGGCGATTGTTGAAGCAAACGAAGGAGGAGTATTTAGATCAGACGACGGTGGCTGGACATGGACTAAGACCAATGAGGAAAGGAAACTTAGACAAAGAGCTTTTTACTATTCGCGGGTATATGCAGATCCCTGGGATCCGGAAACAGTCTATTGTCTGAATGTGGATTTCTGGAAGTCTACCGACGGTGGTAAAACATTTGATATCGAACTACGACCTCCTCATGGTGACTTTCATGATCTCTGGATTGATCCCAACGATCCCAATCGAATGATCAATTCTAATGATGGTGGCGGGTCTGTAAGTATTAACGGTGGTAAGTCATGGACCGAACTGGACTATCCAACTACACAGTTGTATCATGTTATGACTACAAGCGACGTTCCCTATCATGTGGCGGGTGCTCAACAGGATAATAGTACTGTGGCAGTCCCCAGTGATGGTTGGGGACATATGCAAGCTCGTGGACCAAATCATGGATGGTATTATGCTGTTGGCGGAGGTGAAAGTGGATGGATCACGCAAAGCCCAACGGATCCTGATGTATTCTACGCAGGTAGCCAGGGAGCCCTACTGACCAGGTACAATAGGAAGAACGGGCAGATCAGAGACATTCAGGTATACCCGCGTTTCTTTTCCGGGGAACCTGCCAGTTCCTTACCTGAAAGATGGCAGTGGACTTTCCCAATAATGTTCGCTCCAAAGGATCCATCAATCATGTATACATGTTCTCAACATGTCTGGAAAACTACCAATGATGGACAAACATGGGTGAAGATCAGTCCTGACCTTACGTATGCGGATCCGGAGACCCTGGGCAAAACTGGTGGTATCATCACGATGGATATGAACGGTCCTGAGATCTATGCGACTGTATTCGCTCTTGCTCCATCCTTTCATGATGTAAATACGATTTGGGCCGGTTCGGACGATGGGAAGATCCATATCACAAGAGACGGAGGCAAGAATTGGAAGGATATAACGCCGAAAGACCTCCCGAAATTCTCAAGAGTAAGCATTATTGAAGAGTCCCAGCACAATCCCGGCACTCTCTATGTCGCAGCAAACAGGTATCAGGTCGATGACCGAGAACCATACGTATTCCGTACCACGGACTTCGGCAAGAACTGGAAGAAAATCGTAAATGGAATTTCTTCCGGTCACTTCGCCAGGGCGGTGCGGGAAGATCACAAAAAATCTGGTTTGCTGTTTTTGGGGACTGAGCACGGTGTTTACGTTTCTTTCAATGCCGGTGATACATGGCAACCTATTCAAAACAACTTACCTGATACACCGATCAGGGATCTGGTAATCAAAAACGACGACGTCGTCCTTGGCACACATGGTCGCGGCTTCTGGATACTTGATGATATCGCTCCACTTCGGGAAGTATCTACTGAGCTTCTAAAGAACAAGGTTACCCTCTTCGAACCCACAAACCCAATCAGAGGGGTATACGATCTCAAGGTCCAGTATTATCTGAAGGATCAGCTGGATTCAGTCACAATTGAGATACTCGATGAAAACGATAACACTATTGATACTTTCATAGGTAAAGATTTGGAGTACAAACCTGATCCCAATCTTCCATGGTGGCGCCGTGGAGGAAGTACGAAACCCACCGTCGCCAAAGGGTTAAATTCCTTTACCTGGGATCTCAGATATAAGGGGGCCACTACATTTGAGGGAATGATCATATGGAGCGCAAGACCCCAACGGGGACCAAAAGCTACGCCCGGCAAATACAAAGTAAAGCTTATTGCAGGTGACTATTCAAAAACGTATGACTTCGATATTGAAATGAATCCAAACCTGGAAGGGATAAGTTTGGAGGACCTTCAGGAACAGTTTGATCTTGCCAGTAAAATCGTGGAAAAAGAAAGTGCAGCCAATGAGGCTGTTATTGACATAAGAAGGATGAAAAAGCTGATCGAAAACGCTTCGACATCCAACATGGATCCTGAAGTCCTTCAAGACACTAAGATCTTTGTAGAAAAGATCAATGCAATTGAAGAGGAGCTTTATCAAACCAAGAACCAAAGTCCGCAGGATCCATTGAACTTCCCGATCCGTCTCAATAATAGACTTAGTTCACTCAGAAGAAGTATGGAAAACGGTGATGCCAAACCGACGGATGGAGCCTACAAGGTATTTGATGAGTTATCGGCAGAACTGAATTCGCATTTGTCCATGCTGAATGAATTAACCGACAATGATTGGGTGAGTTTGAAAGATCAACTAGGGATTTGAAAGAGAAATTATCGGTCTAGCCATGATTTAAACTCTCCCACTCTTTCCCGTGCAACAATGATCTGCTCGTCTTGAAAGTTTGATACCTTAAGTTCAAGCCTGGAATTGGTATAGGCGATGATGTCATCAATCGCATCAAGTTGAACAAGGAATTTTCGTGAAACACGAAAAAAAATACTGCTATCCATTAATTCCTCTACCTTGTCCATGGTATAGTCAATAGGAAACCTGCGGCCTTCCCTTGTGAAAATGTATGTGGCTTTGTCCTTACTGTAGATTAAGAGTACATCTTCAGTTTTAACGGATCTCAAATGCTCCCCAACTTTGATGATAAACCTTTCCTTCCCCTGTGTTCCAAATGATTTGGAAAGAAGTTCAATGTTGGACATGGTCTGATGTGAATTCTTTTCAAATTTTTCGATTGCCGAAACCAGTTCATGGGGATCGATGGGCTTTAGTAGATAATCAACACTATTCGTTTTGAACGCCTTTATAGCGTATGAATCGTACGCAGTTGTGAAGATTATAGGTTTCTCTAGTTTGATCTGATCAAAAATATCAAAGGAAAGTCCGTCCGCCAATTGGATATCCATAAAGACCAGATCAAATTGCATAGATGGCAATGCCGATACAACACCCTCAATCGAATCGAAAACAATTAGGCAATTATAATCGGGTCTGCAATCCATTACTAATCGTTTAAGTCGATCTGCAGCTATTTTCTCGTCCTCAATGATGATATACTTCATTTCAATGAAAGTATTGGTACACGCACTTCAAAAGCCTCCTCTCGATCTAAAACCTCCACTTTTTTATCTGAAAGAAATTCATACCGCCCCCGAAGGTTATGAAGGCCAATTCCAGTTGAACTGGTTTCCTTGGATTTCCTTTGGACATTGTTCCGAACTGTCAAATAATCTTTATCTCTATCTAACTGTATCTTCAAGGGCCTTTTTTCCGAAATCACATTATGTTTGATCGCATTTTCGATCAAGAGTTGAATGGATAGTGGAGCTACCATGATCCCATTAATTTTGTCCAATCGATTCTCCATGATAAGATTTTGTTGGAACCTTATTTTCTGGAGATAAACGTATGATTGTACAAATTCGAGTTCTTCCTCCAATTTCACAACTTCCTTGTCCTTCTGATCAAGGACATACCTGTAGACATCCGATAGTTTCCTGATAAATTTCACAGCTTTGTCCTGGTCTTCATAGACCAATGAACTCAAAGCATTGAGGCTATTGAATAAAAAATGAGGATTAACCTGACTCTTAAGGCTTTCAAACTGTGTTGAAACCTGTTCAGTTTTTAATTTCTCAACATTAAGAGCTGCTTCACGCCATGAATATAAAAATCCTCTGCCGTGGAAGAAAGTCCCGATAAATAGGGCAAATAAAAGTGGAAAGAAAAATTCAGTCCATGATACAACTTCAAAGAATTCTGAATAACTCTTCCCATAGAACAAAACATGCACAGACCAAAGGATCAGAAAAGTCGCAACAATCGTATACGTGATGGAGCTAAAAAAACTTAGAAAAAAACGCAATTTGGGCTGATTGACCCATTTGGGTCCTACTAAATCCAACACATTAACGACGTACTCATTCCCCTTCCATAGTACCACCCAATAAATCCCGGAGATTACCAATTGGTCAGGATTCTCAAGTAATTCATGGAAGCTGAAACCACTTTGTAGTAATCCATTGAAGAGACCCCCACCAAGAAAAATACATCCAGCCCAAAGTAGCTCTGAAAGTAAAAATTTGACTTTGGAATTCATAAGTCTATGGTCACCTCTTTGTTACCCGAAAGATTGAAAACGCAATCCTCATAATTCGGAGGACCAAATCTCCCCCTTGCATTGTTGGAAAACCCATAGGGTTCGGTGGGAATACCGATAAAATTGGTATCCAATTCACCATTTCCATTCAAATCCTGAAAAATGGAAATGGCGTAATCACCATCCTCCAATAAAATGTCCAATACTACCTGATTGGAATTAATTTTCTCAATGATTGAGTAGACCGCTTTGTCCATAAATGAATCCGATCGGTCAAAAACAGCTAAATATAGATCCCCATGAGGTTCATCCACATTCACATTGATCTTCAGGTGACACTCCTTACTTATTAAAAAAGAAAAAATGAATATCAATTTGAAGACCATCTGTTTTTTCTTCAAAGATGATTACAATTCAAATAATCAACTCTCTCGAATAGGATGAATTGTCGATTTGTATGGATCAACTGAAAAAAGTATTTGAAAATTGTAATTTTTAGAAAAAATAGTATGCATGCATAACAAATTATGTGCTATCTTCGTGTAATAATAGTATGCATGCAGAGTAAATTAAGATAAACAGTCGACAATGGAAGTAGCAGTAAAACCCGAAGCATTAAAAGGAGGAGAATTTCTGATCAAGGACACTGATCCACAGGATATATTTATTCCTGAGGAGTTTTCAGAAGAGCAGAGAATGATGGCAAGCGCCACACAAGATTTCCTGGACAAGGAAATATCGCCAATTAGGGATCGGATAGACAGCCTTGAAGAAGGGCTCATGTCTTCATTGATGGGAAAAGCAGGTGAATTAGGCTTATTGGGCATTACGGTTCCCGAAGAATATGGCGGAATGGGAATGAATTTCAACACCGGAATGTTGATTGCCGATATTGTAGCATCTTCAGGTTCTTTCTCAACAGCATATGGAGCCCATACCGGGATTGGCACCTTACCTATCCTCTACTATGGAACCGAGGAACAAAAACAAAAGTATCTTCCAAAATTGGCTACAGGAGAATGGAAAGCTTGCTACTGCCTGACAGAACCCGATGCCGGATCCGATGCAAATTCCGGTAAATCCAAAGCGACATTAACTGATGATGGTAAGCATTACCTTATCAATGGTCAGAAAATGTGGATATCAAATGCCGGATTCGCTGACCTGTTGATTGTTTTCGCAAAAATCGATGACGATAAAAATCTTACTGCATTCTTAGTAGAGAAAGAATTTGGTGGGATCACTATGAATGATGAAGAGCGAAAGCTGGGTATTAAAGGATCCTCCACGCGACAGGTTTTCTTCAATGATTGCAAAGTCCCTGTTGATAATATGTTGTCAGAAAGGGAAAATGGATTCAAAATTGCAGTGAACGTCCTTAATGTTGGTCGTATAAAACTTGGCTGTGGCGTTATTGGAGGTACTAAGGAGATCGCTACCCTTTGCACCCAATATGCCAACGAACGAAAACAGTTCGGTCAGCCCATTTCCAATTTTGGGGCCATACAGCACAAACTGGCGGAAATGGCCATTAAGACATATGCAATAGAATCGGCCTCTTATCGCGCAGGTCAGAACATCGATGACAAGATCGACTCCCTAATTGAGGAAGGTATGGAGGTGACCCAAGCCAAACTTAAAGGAGTTGAGCAATTTGCAATTGAGGCAGCTATAATTAAGATCCATGGTTCGGAAGCATTGGATTATGTAGTTGATGAAGGTGTGCAACTATATGGTGGAATGGGCTTTTCAGAAGAAGCACCAATGGCAAGAGCTTATCGCGATGCAAGGATCACAAGGATATATGAGGGCACAAATGAAATCAACCGTATGCTCATTGTTGGTATGCTCCTAAAACGGGCAATGAAAGGAGAACTGGACTTGATGACCCATGCAATGGCTGTTGGTAAGGAACTGACAGGAATTCCTTCATTCGAAACTCCTGATTTCGAAGCGCCATTGTCCGAGGAGATGGAGGTTATATCCAGATTAAAAAAAGCTGTATTAATGGTAGCGGGCAAAGCAGCAGAAACATATGGTCCTGACCTTGAAAAGCAGCAGGAAATATTAATGTTGATTGCCGATATGATCATAGAAGTTTATGTGGCTGAATCAACAATTTTGAGAACTCAAAAATTGATCGGTAAAACCGGTGTTGAAAATAATCAGTTGTTCATTGACATGGCCAAAGGATATCTTCACACGGCCGTACAACGAGTCAAAAATGCAGGAGATGAAGCGGTATCTTCTTTCAGCCAGGGTGATGAGCAGAGAGTTCTGCTAATGGGAATGAAAAGATTTACCAAAGTGAATCCTGTCAATACAATTGAGATCCGACGACGAGTTGCAAACGAAATGATCGAGAAAAACCAGTTCCCTTATTCCTTATATAATTAAGGAAACAGCTAAGGAATAAATATATATTATGTGAAAATCCCGTCTTTCATGACGGGATTTTTTTATTGCTAAAACAAGAGCATTGTTGTACTTTTTCTAGATAAGCCCCTATTTTTAAGGTAAACAATAGACTAGGGTCCTATGATGAAGGATTTCAAAACCTTTACCACGAAGGAAAAAGCATTGCAACTGAATCTCAATGAGAGAATCTATGGTACAATTGCTGAAATCGGTGGAGGACAGGAAGTAGCCTCTCATTTTTTCAAGGCTGGTGGTGCGTCCGGATCAATCGCCAAAACGATGTCTGCTTATGACATGGTTTTCAGTGATGCTATTTATGGCAAATCCGAGAGGTATGTCTGTGAGGATAAGCTGAATAAAATGCTCAATCGGGAGTATTCACTCCTCTCCCAACGGCTGACCCATCGGGCCAAAAAAACCCATTTCTTTGCCTTCGCAAATACGGTAGAAACCCTTAACTACAAAAAAACCAATGACGGACACGGATGGCTGGGGTTGAGATTTCAGAAACATCCTAATTCTGATCCAAACAATTGTATCATACATGTGTCCTTAAAAGACAATGACACACAATGGCAACAGCAGCTCCTCGGTATACTTGGAGTCAATCTGATACATGCCTGCTACTACTACTCGGAACCCCAGGACATCATCTTACACCTGAGAGATAATATTTCTCACGACCGACTGGAAATAGATATGTTCTCAATTGATGGGCCAGATTTTCATCATGTCGACAATAGATTGATGAGCTTACTGCTTGTCAAGAACGGGTTGACTCACGCCACCATGTTTGGTCCTGAGGGCAACGTACTACAAGCATCTGAAGCCCTCTACAAAAAAAATGTAATCGTACTGCGTGGACGTTTTCGACCAGTCACCCTTGTCAATGTTGACATGATGATTAATGGTATGAGGGAGTTTCTGAATGAAGATAACGTTGATAGAGAACACATGATGTCATTGACAGAATTGACGTTAAATGACCTGACAATGGAAGGTGAAGTTGATGAGGCTGACTTCCTGGATCGTGTGGATCTACTTTGTTCACTTGGCCAGACCGTTTTGATATCAAATTACCAGGAGCACTACAAACTGGCTTCTTATCTCTCCGGGATAACAAAACGTCATAAGATTGGAATAATCTGTGGGGTAGGTAATCTTACCCGAATATTTGATGAATCTTATTATGAAAATCTCAATGGAGGTATTCTAGAGTCTTTTAGCAGATTGTTTGGAAGCAATGTTAAACTGTTCGTGTATCCATCCCTAGGAGAAAATGGTGAATTCATCACCGGGAAAGATTTCGTTCCTCCCAAACACCTGTCAAGTCTTTATACCTATTTCATGGAGAATAATAAGATTGTAGACATCAAGAATGCCAATAAAGAACAACTTCACATTATCTCCGATGATGTCTTGCAACTTATCAAAGTTAATGATCATGAATGGGAAAAGTACGTACCTCGCAAGGTGTCTGAAATAATAAAGAGGGAACACATGTTTGACCTTCCCTACGAGGTACAAACGGATGAAGAACAGGATTTTGTCGAATCTGGCCTGTAATCCCCCAAATATATTTTGACCTAGGCTGGGCTGGCCATTTTTGTTATCTTGGCCAAAATTTTTTTTATGTCTGGTCCACGAGGTGCATTTTCAAATAGGTTAGGATTCATTTTAGCAGCTGCCGGTTCTGCAGTTGGTTTAGGGAATATCTGGAGATTTCCGTTTGAAGTTGGGCTCGGAGGTGGAGCCGCCTTTGTAGTTCTGTACCTTATATTCTGTTTCCTGTTATGTTTTCCTGTAATGGTAACAGAAGTTGCTATTGGGCGAAGAACCCAGAAAAATGCTATCGGCGCATTCAATGCACTTGGATTCAAGCGATGGAATTTTATTGGTAAGCTGGGTGTACTTGCCGGGATTTTGATCCTTAGTTATTACAATGTCATAGCGGGATGGACCATTGGATATTTCTTTGAAATGGTAGCTGGCAATTTTGATGTAGCCAAAAACTTCGGGTCATTTACTTCCGATTTTCTTAAAGTAGGGATCTATGCTTTGATCTTTATGGGATTCACGACCTACTTCGTTGGTAGGGGGATTTCAGGAGGTATTGAAAAACTTGCAAAAGTACTCATGCCTTCATTGATCATCATGATCTTGTGCGTGGTGGTTTACTCTTTCACCTTACCAAATGCAATGGAAGGTGTCAAGTTTTACCTCATACCTGATCTGTCCGAAATGAATGCGACTGTGATTAGTGGAGCTTTGCGTCAGGCATTCTTTTCCCTATCACTTGGAATGGGAGCCTTGATCACATACGGTAGTTATCTATCCAAAAGCGACAATGTTGTAACATCTTCTGCATTCATCACATTGGCTGATGTCGGAATAGCCTTTATAGCAGGATTCATGATTTTCCCACTTGTAGCGTACAACAATGGTGGTGATATGAGCCTGGTGCAATCAAGCCAGGCGGGGCCAGGACTTATCTTCGTCACGTTGCCAGGTATATTCCAGACATTAGGTGCTGGTGTCGGATCATTTATCGGGGCATTTTTCTTCCTGTTACTTTCGTTTGCGGCATTGACATCTACGGTTTCACTACTTGAAGTCCCTGTGTCTTATGCAGTGGACGAGTGGGGAGTCAAAAGGAAAAAGGCAGTGATGGTGGTAGCAGGCCTGATATTTGCAGTTGGCATACCATCCCTTCTGGGCAATGGGGCCTCGGAATTCTTCTCAAAATGGTTTAAAATGCCCGGTGGATCCACAGATTTTACAAGTCTGGCCATCCTTACCACGGATATTTTCCTTTTATTCGGCGGATTTTGTATCGTATTCTTTGCCGCACATATTTGGAAAAAAGAAAATCTACATGAAGAATTGTCAGGTGGATTTGAGGGTTATAAAGCCAGCTTTATTAAAGGATTTCTAAATTTTAGCATCTCCTACCTCGCTCCCATCCTTTTAGCATTTTTGTTCGTGGTGGTATTCCTTAATAACTATTTCGGAATATCACTCATCTGAGAGATCAGCGTTCTTTTGTAAATACTCCGGGATCACGTCCATCAAAATAAATGACATAGTCTCCGGGCCATAAACGAGTAACGTCAACCTCCAGACCTTGTCCACTTAGGACCAGTTTGCTATTACCATCATATATTTCATAAAATGCCGGCCTTGAAAAAGTCAGCTTGCGACTGGTAGTCTTGGGTGAGAAGGTCACCGGTTCCGGATAATAATCAAAATCGACTTCCGAACTGTACAGGTATTTATCGTTACCAAATTCATACTTCACACGATACTTATTGCCACCCTCCTCCAACCTTGGTATATACCTATACTCAGCCAATTCAAATAGACCTTTGGCTGAAATTCGGTCCATTTCCAACCAGATACCATTCTGAAGCTTTTCCACAAAGTATGTCCCGGCCTCCCTTTCTCCCTCTGTCTCCCATACAAGTGCGGTATCAGACAACGAAACATGTGTGAACTTATAGGATGTATGAAATAATATAGCGTCAGGATTAATGATGATTGGACTACAAATCGAATCCGAACTTACGACACGAATGGTGACAGGTGTGAACATGTCATTGTTTTCAAAATCAATCTTTATGGCACTCAAATCGTAATTAAGATCCAACCTCCTGTTGTTTACGAATACGGATCTAATACAAAATCTCTTTTCCGTAGGCCGATATGGATTTTGTATAAACAGGGTCTTTCCCTGATATACGCCGATGATCTCTATTTCCACTTCATCCTGAACCTGAAAATGGAAAAACAAACTCAAAAGAAACAAGTACTTCATGAATCGAAATGCATCAGAAAGTTAATTTTTTTCCCTTAATCATCCTATTTGAAACACATATAAGAGCCATTTTTAGTAATAGATCAAAGAATTGTACAAAATTTATATTTTACATTTCTTCCAAATAACCATATTTTCTTTTAAATTATATACCTATACAATCAATTTGAGATACAATGAGGGCATTTGGGACTACTATTCTACTATTAACGTTAATTATATTTTTCTCATATAAACCTGTCCAAAAAGACAAAGTCAATTTGGTCGGTTCCTGGGAGATCATATCCTATATAGATCATGAGAACAAGGGCACAGAATGGCTTAGCTATGGTGATGAGATCATAAAGCAAAAGCACATAACTCCAACACATTTTACCTGGCTAATGTACGATAAAGAGGAGGACCGTCTCATGGGGCTTGGTGGTGGTACCTATATCATCAATAATAACGGTGAGTATGTAGAGAATATTGATTTTTTCTATCCTCCTGGTTCAAGCGAATTAGGTCAATCAATACCTTTTGATGTAAAGTTCCAAGACGGAAACTGGTATCATACCGGGTATGCAAAGCGCATGGAGATCAATGGTCTTGGATTGTTAATCTCCACGGATTCAGTCAAGATTGAGGAGATCTGGAGCCCAGTGACCCCAAAATCAGAAAATGAAGATGAAATTGTGGGAACCTGGAGATTGGAAAAATTACGAACCGACAGGGACGGTGATTATCAATATTATCCTGATTATATGGGTTATTTGAAGTTGTTGACACCCACGCATTTCATATGGGTTCAATACAATAAGGATGGTGATGAAATATTCGCCAGTGGATCAGGGCCCTATAAATACAAGAAAAAGAATTACATAGAAACACTTGAAATGACCCATCCTTCAAACAGCAATGTGAAGGGAGCTGTAATCAAATTCGATATTGAATTGACAGGCACTAAATGGAAACATTATGGATGGGCTCCCGAAATCCCGGGTAAAACTGACGGCGATGAAAACCTTATTGATGAGTATTGGATCCGATATACCTCGGATATTGACGATGAGACAGCCTTTTATGACAGCAATTAAGAGCTGAGCTTTTCACCAAATACTTCCTTGAATTTTTCAACCTTAGGAGCGATCACAAAGCTGCAGTAAGGTTGTGATCCGTTTTCATTGAAATAATTCTGATGATAATCATCTGCCACATAAAAATTCTCAAATTTTGAGATTTCTGTGACAATCGGATCATTCCACGCTCCGGACGTATCCAATTTCTGTTTGTAAGTTTCAGCCAGCTCTTTCTGTTGGTCATCATGATAGAAAATAGCTGACCTGTATTGTGTCCCTACATCGTTGCCCTGCCTATTGAGGGTGGTTGGGTCGTGCGTTTTCCAGAATACCTCTAGTAGTTCCTCGTAGGACACCAAGTCTGGATCGTACTCAATTTGTACAACTTCTGCATGACCGGTTGTCTCTGCACAGACTTCCCGGTAGGAAGGATTCTTAACATGACCTCCTGAATACCCTGATACAACTTCCTTCACTCCCTCTAATCGTTGGAAAATTGCTTCAGTACACCAAAAACATCCTGAACCGAAAGTAGCTTTAGCCATAGTCAATTGTCTTAGAATTAGTATAACCGGATCAGGCGAATTTAGTTCCTTCTCAACGTAATTTTTGAACTCATGATCTGAAGTATTGTTAAATTGGGGTTCCCACAATTTTGAAGGCGTGACTGGTAAGCTGAAAAGGACCTTTCTGATCCACAATTACATTCTACTGTTTTTGTGTTTTTTATTCATCCATTCCCTGGCAAATGCCCAGCCAAAGAAAAAGGAAGGAAGAGGCCTGATCATGCTGCCTGTTATATTTTCATCTCCCGAAACCAGTCTGGGTTTTGGTGCTGCTGCTCTTCACTATTTTCGATCAGATTCCATTAGTACGACCAAACCATCCAGTGTACGGGGTGTATTTATTTATACGCTTCAAAACCAGATAATCACGCAACTACCTGTTGAGTTGTTCTTGCAGGGGAACAAATACTGGATCACAATTAAACCCAACTATTTCCTCTATCCATTTCAATACTACGGAACAGGTAATCAAATAGACCTTGATGAATTTGACAATTATGAGGCTAAATATCTCAGAGTAGAAGCCGACTTCCTGAGAAAAATCGGCAAGATAGTTTACCTGGGGCCAAAATTTGAGATAACAGAGTACTTCGACATTCAACTTTCAGACTCGGGAAAAGGGATTCTCACTGAAGAGACATTAGGTTTTCAAACTGGTACGGTAGCCGGAATTGGACTGGGATTGATCTATGACCAACGCAATAATCTATTTTGTCCAAGCGGAGGATATTACCTGGAAATCAATTACAAAGGATACACACCATTGGTGGGAAGTGATTACAAGTTCTCTCATTTCGAGTTCGACCTTAGGAAGTACTACAATTTTGGAAAAGCAGAGCTTGGTCTGCAATTCTATCAGAATTCGCTGACGGGATCCATTCCATTCTACAACCTTGCCAGATTAGGTGGGTCCAACCGTATGAGGGGATACTTTCGGGGAGCATACAGGGATAAACATTATACGGCCATTCAGGCTGAATTCCGCTACAGTGTCCATAAGAGGATAGTGCTTTCCACGTTTTCAGGTTTTGGTTCCGTGTCGCCGCAATTCATGAGAGATCAAAAATGGTTACCCAGCGTCGGTATGGGAATTAGATTTGTAATTGATCCCAGGGAAAGGATACGAATACGAGCAGACTATGCTTTTGGAAGATCTTCCTCCGGTTTCTATTTAAATATTAACGAAGCATTTTGAATTCAAAAAGAGATCTGACAACAGGTCCCATCGCAAGAAAGTTGTCACAGCTGACCTTACCGATGATGCTCGGCATCATCAGCATGGTAGCATTCAACCTCGTGGATACCTACTTTGTGGGTAAACTTGGTCAAAAAGAACTTGCCGCTTTAAGCTTTACATTCCCCGTAATCATGGTGGTCTTTAGTTTGGTTCAGGGATTGGGTATCGGAGCCACCGCCCTTATATCGAAATCATTCGGGAAAAGGGATATGAACAAAGCTGCCAGGGAAACAACGGATAGTTTAATACTGGCCATTCTCATCGCCGGAGTATTCGTAGTGATCGGATTGCTGACCGTTGAGCCTACATTCCGGCTTCTGGGGGCCAGTGATGAAATACTACCTTATACCGTTGAGTACATGTCAATTTGGTACATGGCGATAATGTTTGTGATCGTCCCATTTGTAGGAAATAGTGCTATACGGGCGACAGGTGATGCCCGCACACCCAGCATGATAATGATCTTTGCGGTATTGATCAATGCCATACTCGATCCTATTCTCATATTTGGATTTGGCCCGATCCCGTCAATGGGTTTGAAAGGAGCAGCATATGCCACAGCTATTTCAAGGGCTATGACCATGGTCCTGGCATTTGGGATCCTTTATTATCGTGAAAAGCTGATAACCTTCAAAATTCCTTCATGGAACATTATTTCCGGTTGTTGGAAAGCTATTTTGTACATCGGTTTACCATCGGGGATCTCTAGAATGGTAGTCCCATTCGCCATTGGAATTGTGACCTCACTACTGGCAAAACACGGAGACACGTCAGTGGCAGCGTTTGGTGTCGGCTCCCGACTTGAGTTTCTGGCAATGAGCTTGCTTTTTGCTTTGTCTGCTTCCATTGGGCCCTTCTCCGGTCAAAACCTGGGAGCAGGTAGGATCGATAGAATTAAAAAAGGTGTCAATCTCTCGAACCGGTTTGCTATCGCCTGGGGGATTCTTTGTGCCTCCTTCCTATATCTCTTTGCAAAGGATTTGGCAGGTATCTTTAGCGATAGCAAAGAAGTGATTGATGAAACAGTTATTTATCTTCAGATAATACCTATGGGTTTTGGGATACAAGGGATAGTGAATATTGTCAATAGCAACTTAAATACACTTAATAAACCAATCCCAGCATCATTGATCATAGTTATTCAAATGTTAGTGCTTGGTATTCCTTTGCTTTATCTGGGATCTTCCTATGGAGGAACAAGGGGCATTTTTGTTGCACTGGTCATCACCTACGTTTTAGGTGGAATTATTTCCCTAATTGTAAATTATCGCTTGGTAAATAATCTTGAAGTATCTTTCAGTAAGAAATGATAATTTCCTAAAACTTCTATTTAGATCCGAATGTCTGAATATCTGAAAACATTAGCAAGAGAGGGCAAGATCAATGAAAATGCCAGCATGCGGGATCGACAATCGGTTATTATTAATAATAATCAAGCAAATATCTGGAAAGTGCTTACCGATGTGTCCGATTGGCCTTCATGGAATCAGGATATTAGCAAAGTGAAGTTTGATTCCATAAACGAAGGGGCCAATTTTTCCTGGAAATTAAGTGGGACTACAATGAAATCCACCTTTCAAAAGATTGATGAACCAAATCTTTTAGCATGGACCGGTAAAACGAGATGGATTAAGAATATTCACGTGTGGAAACTTGAACAAACGGACGAAGATCAGACTATAGTATCCGCAGAAGAATCCATGCAAGGTTTTTTAACTCCCCTTGTGATCAGTCATTATAGGTTGCATCAATCTTTACTCAACTGGTTGTCAAGATTGAAACATATCTGTGAAGGGGTGAATAGTCCTAATTGAGGGATTGCATCTGGATCTTGACCACTTCGAAATCCGGTACTATTTCCAGTGCTTTGTTAAATTGATTTTTGGCTTCCTCGATGTTTCCCTCCGATTGGGCGATCATAGCATTCAACCGGTGTATTGCAGCCTTCAATGGAACCTCCTGGGTCTCAGTCTGGGTTTTGGAGAATAGCAATGTCACATTTTCTATTTGAGGATCAGCCAGAATAATCTCTATGTTGGACTTCGCCTCAATAAGTCGATTCAATTCATATTGGATAAATGCGATTTGATAAAGCAGTGAAATATTGTTATTACTCATTTGCAGCTTCTCATAGTAAGGAAGTGCCCTGTCTTTCACTCCAAGATTTTCAAAACTTACCGCTGCTATTTCTGTGGCTAACATGTCGTCAGGATTAAGTGCTATGATATCCTGGCTTACGATTGCGGCGGATGCATATTCCTGATACTCGAAATATAAAAGGGCTAGTGAATCAAGAATAGACACATTATTCGGATT
Source organism: Cyclobacteriaceae bacterium (assembly GCA_965242805.1). GTDB lineage: Bacteria > Bacteroidota > Bacteroidia > Cytophagales > Cyclobacteriaceae > JANQEU01. The sequence continues at coordinate 1,037,460 of CBDETD010000002.1, forward strand.
CATGGCCAGTATATTGTACAAGGCGCTCTTGGTCATGTCGGCATCACCATATTTTTTTGCCATGCCGTAGATGAAAGCCTGTCTTTGGAAATCCAAAGGTGGTGCTGCAGTATCTACTGGATTACTTGTTTCTTGCGCTTCGAGTTTTAATGCAATCGCCAAGAGAACTGTGATTGCGAAAATCGCCTTCTTGATCATCATTTTAAATTTTGAGCGGCAAAGATACGTATTCAATTATCTTTTACAACCAGCCCAAGCCTCTCGCCTATTTTAAACATTGTTTTTAAAGCTTCTTCACGATCATTAGGGATGACACCTTCCAGGATTGCCTCTTTGATCTCATCTTTGATATCTCCCACGGTCCGTGAAGGTGAAAGGCCAAAAGTGGTCATAATGTCCTCCCCTGTTACTGGTAATTTGAAATTCCTTATCTGATCTTTCTCCTCTACCTCCTGGATTCTCTTCCAAACCTTATCGAAATTGGCAAGATATCGTTTCACCTTTTGATCATTTTTGGAGGTGATATCTGCCCTACACAGGGTCATCAGATCCTCTATTTCATCCCCAGCTTCATACAAAAGTCGACGAATGGCGGAATCTGTTACTTCATCTTTGACCAGGGCAATTGGTCGCAAATGAAGCCTGACGAGCTTACGGACATACTTCATAGATTCATTCATCGGAAGCCTATGACGCTTAAATATTCTAGGAACCCATCTTGCTCCAAGGTCTTCATGGCCATGAAACGTCCATCCCACTTTAGGATTAAAGCGCTGAGTAGCAGGTTTTGCAACATCATGGAGCAGTGCTGCCCACCTTAACCAAAGACTATCTGATACCTTGGAGACATTGTCCAACACCTGCAAAGTATGATAGAAATTATCCTTGTGTCCCTGTCCATTTTTAACCTGAACTCCCTGTAATCGATGCAATTCCGGAAATATTGACTCTAAAATACCTGAAGAAAATAACAGTTTGAATCCGTAGGAAGGTTTGGGAGAAAGTATGATCTTGTTTAATTCATCGGTAATTCTCTCCTGCGATACTATATCTAATCGGCCTTTCATCTCTCCAATGGCATCATAAGTGTCGGGATCAATGTCAAAGCCTAATTGTGTCGCGAAACGTATCGCACGCATCATTCTTAAAGGATCGTCAGAAAAAGTTATGCTGGGATCGAGTGGGGTTCTGACCATTTTCATCCTTAGATCATTTACACCATCAAATGGATCCAGAAGTTGACCCTTTGTTTGTTCATTTAATGAGATGGCCATAGCGTTTATGGTAAAATCACGTCGATTTTGATCATCTTCCAGTGATCCGTCTTCTACGATCGGCTTTCTGGAATCCTTTCGATAAGATTCCTTCCGAGCACCAACAAACTCCAATTCGAGCTCCTGAAAATGAATAGCTGCTGTCCCAAAGTTTTTATATACTGATAACCTGGCTTCATCACTCAGCACCTTTTTAACCTCCTGTGCTAGTTTAATGCCACTCCCGATGCAAACAATATCAATGTCCTTTTTTACCTTTCTACTAAGTATGTGATCCCTTACGAATCCACCCACAACATAGGTTTCTGTACCTAATTGATCGGCAATTCTTCCAATTTTCAGAAGTATATCAGTTTCTTCGACCAGTGATCTATAGTTTGACATTATTCCTTTTCTTCAAAAAACCTGAAGCCTTGAGTCCTAATCCTCAGAATAAAATAAATTGCAAAGCTACTAATTATCGAAGGTTGATCCATCCATGAAAGAAACGACTCCTAAGGAAAGAATAAAGCTCCTGACAGACGAACTCAACTATCACAGTCATCTATATTACCAGGAAAATCGAACCGAAATTTCTGACTACGAGTTTGATATGAAACTCGAAGAGTTAGAAAAACTTGAAAAGGAGTATCCCCAATGGAAATTGCCTGACTCCCCTACTCATAGAGTGGGAGGAACAATAACTAAGGAGTTTCCAACGGTTTTTCATAAATATCCTATGCTGTCACTGGGGAATACGTATTCCAAGGAAGAATTAGTTGCTTTCGATGAAAGAGTTGAAAAGGGTCTTGGGACGAAGGATTATGAGTACATCTGTGAATTGAAATTTGATGGTCTTGCCATTAGCCTTCAATACGAAAATGGGGTCTTGTCCAGGGCAGTGACAAGAGGTGACGGCACTAAAGGTGACGACATCACCCCAAATGCCAAGACCATAAAGTCCATCCCCTTGCGGGTGAAAGGTAAAAATATTCCCGACTCTTTCGAGGTCCGCGGGGAGGTCTTCTTTCCAATTGAGGAATTCAACAGGGTCAATGATGAAATACGGCAAGAGAATGAAATACGCATAAAGGATGGTAAAAAGCCTTTGACCATTCTTGCCAACCCAAGAAACTCTGCGTCCGGAACCATGAAGATGCAGGATTCCAGCATAGTAGCAGCAAGAAAACTGGACTGCTATCTGTATTCATTGATGACTGAAAACATTGGGACCGAAACACATGAGCAATCCCTAAATGTTTTAGAGGAATTGCAGTTTAATGTCTCTGCCACATATAGAAAATGCAAGTCGATGGAAGAGGTATTTCGTTATATCGACGAATGGGAAAACAATCGTTTTAATCTTCCCTTGGAGACGGATGGTATTGTGATCAAAGTAAATAGTATCCAGCAGCAAGAGGAGTTAGGATTCACTGCAAAAAGTCCCAAATGGGCAATTGCATTTAAGTACAAAGCAGAAAGTGCGGTTACGAGATTGTCTTCAATTACTTATCAGGTAGGTCGGACAGGAGCGATCACACCTGTTGCAAATTTAGAACCTGTGTTATTGGCGGGGACTACAGTGAAAAGGGCAAGTCTCCATAATGCCAATGAAATTGAACGCCTGGACCTACATGATCACGACTATGTTCATGTGGAAAAGGGTGGAGAGATCATTCCGAAAGTCACCAAAGTTGAATTGTCCAAAAGAGATGAGCAAAGCAAAAAGGTACAATACATCACGCAATGTCCTGAGTGCGGTACCGATTTGATAAGGTACGAGGGAGAAGCCGTTCATTACTGCCCAAATGAGACTTCATGCCCCCCTCAGGTCCTTGGACGAATTGAACACTTCATCAGCAGAAATGCCATGGACATAGATACATTGGGACCAAGAACGATTCGGGGACTCCATGATGCCGGATTGATCAATGACATGTCGGACCTATACAAACTTCAGTTTGATGATGTGAATAACTTGAAGTTTACCATTGAAGATCCGGATACGGGGGATGTTAAAGCGCGATCCATAAAGGAAAAATCTGCGCAAAACATCATTGATTCCATTGAGAATTCAAAAAATATTCCATTTCAAAGTGTTCTTTTCGCTTTGGGTATCCGCTACGTTGGTAAAACAGTAGCAGAGAAATTGACAGAGCATTTCCAATCAATAGACAATTTGAGAAAAGCGTCCATTGAAGAATTATTGGAAGTGCGGGAAATTGGGGAAAGAATTGCCGAAAGTGTGGTTTCCTTTTTCAAAAGGGGATCCAACAACGAGATGGTAGATCGTTTGATTGAGGCAGGATTACAATTGGAAATCAAGGAATCGAATACTGAAGAGAGAACCGATGTCCTTTCCGGCAATACATTTGTGGTATCCGGTGTTTTCCAATCCTTTGGCAGGGATGAGCTGAAAAAAATTATCAAACAAAATGGTGGTAATGTCTCCAGTAGTCTTTCCGGCAATACTAATTATCTGATCGCTGGTGAAAAAATGGGGCCAGCCAAAAAGGAAAAAGCATTAAAATTGGGGATTGAAATTATCTCGGAGTCCGATTTTCTATCCATGATCAAATGATCAAAAAATTCTTCCTGAGGAATATTGTAAAGAAAAGGCTGAAAAAGCGTGCTCAGAATGAGCCACGAAGTTATATCGATGCCAAATCAATAGGGATTCTGATGAATTTGCGGAACTTGAATAAAGATGCATTCAATCAATTTGTGAAGGACTTCAAAAATGATGGAAAAAAGGTCAGTGTTCTTTACGTGGACCCGGGGCTAAGGAAAGACCCTGAAGGAAGGATTATTACCAAATCTGATATTTCCTTTGTGGGAAGATCTCGTTCCGATAAACTGGATCAATTTTGTAAGAGAAGGTTTGACTTCCTATTGATCATCGATCATGAACTCGATCAGACCATTCAATACATAGCTGCAAACTGTAATGCTGCCTATACAGTGGGTTTCAATGATTTTCCCGAGAATCGATTACTGGATCTGCAGGTTAAACCAGCAAAAGACAACGAGTTGTCAGATTTACTGAAATACACAAAAATGATCAACCATGTCTGAGGTTTTGAGGGGGACCGGTGTAGCCATGGTGACACCATTCAATGCTGATCTTTCTGTTGACTATACTTCTTTGCGAGGTGTTACGGATCATGTGTCTTCAGGAGGGGTGGATTACCTTGTAGTAATGGGAACCACCGGTGAAAATCCTACATTATCATGGAAAGAACAGCTTAAGGTGCTTGAATCGGTTGTGGATTTCAATTCAAAAAATCTTCCCGTAGTTTTTGGATTAGGAGGTAACAATACTTACGATCTTATTTCTAAACTACCTGACCTTAAGAGTTTCAGATTGCAGGCTATATTATCAGTCACACCATACTACAATCGCCCATCTCAAGCAGGTATTATCAAACATTTTGAGGCAATTGCCGATGCTTCCCCATTTGATGTCATTCTATATAATGTTCCTGCAAGAACCTCATCAATGATAGAATCAGAATCGATCGGAATACTTTCAAAACATCCAAAAATTTTAGGTTTGAAAGACGCAGTTGGTGATATCAAATACACGGGATCCATTAAAACATTCTTAAGCGAAGATTTCCATTTGATCTCAGGTGATGATCATTTGACTCTGCCGATAATTGATCAGGGAGGTATTGGTGTTATTTCGGTATTGGCTAATCTCCTGCCCAATGAGGTGTCCTCGATGGTAAACCTTGCTGTAAATGGCAATATTACCTCCGCCAGGGACTATGACAGGCTTCTCGCTCCATTTTATAAACTGATGATTGCTGAAGGAAATCCATCCTCCATAAAAGCCGGTATGAAGGCAGGAAGCATTATGGAAAAATTTATGCGATTACCACTAGTGGAGGGATCAGAAGAACTTGAAAGGGAATTCGCAACAGAATTGATGAAACTAAAAAAGGACAACTCGTGAGTTGTCCTTTTAGGTTAAATTCGTTGGATGAAGATCAGCCGTTCTTCATATTCTGAACTTCAACTCTAATTTCTTGAGCTAGGTTTTTCATCTCTTGCATGCCTTTTCTTACTCGTGTACCAGCAGCTTGATTTCCTTTATCATAGAATTTTGAGAAATCACCTTCGAGGGAGGCTATCAAGTCTTTTAGTTGTTCGTATCTTTTCATGCTATAAATAAATTTTTAAAAGGTTACTGATATTTAATAATGGGGCAATATAAGTAAAATGTGGGCACAAAAGCCAATTTAATCTGCTTAAATCCCTTCTTTTAGTGCTTTTAAGGCCCCTTCTTCCCCTTCCCTGGCGTAAATCCCTTCGTCTAACTTGCCCTTGATCTCTTTGAATGCCGAAATCGTTTCTTCAACATCTGATAATTCATGCATAGCGGTAGGTATTACCCTGAGCATTATTACACCTTTCGGCACAACAGGATAAACAACGATGGAGCAAAATATACCAAATGAAACCCTCAGATCCCTAACCAGATTTACGGCTTCGTATGTGTCACCATTCAAAATAACAGGTGTTACTGGAGATTGTGTTGTCCCAATATTGAAACCTTCAGATCTGAATCCGTTTTGAATAGCATTAACAATTGTCCAAAGTTTGTTCTTATGTTCAGGTTGAGTCCTTAGCAACTCGAGTCTTTTGAGGTTCCCAATTACTATGGGCATAGGAAGTGATTTTGCGAAGATCTGAGACCTTACATTGTATTTTAGATGATCTATAATACCTGCCTCACCAGCAATGAAAGCGCCAATACTTGCCATAGATTTCGCAAATGTGGAAAAATACAGATCCACACCATCCTGGACTCCTTGCTCCTCTCCTGCTCCTGCTCCAGTCTCACCCATTGTACCGAATCCATGAGCATCATCAACCAATAACCTGAAGTTATACCTGTCTTTGAGCGCTACAATATCACGTAGATTACCCATATTCCCAGACATCCCGAATACACCCTCGGTTATAACCAAAATGCCCCCTCCAGATTCCTTAGTAAGTTTTTCAGCTCTGGCTAGTTGCCTTTGAAGGTTTTCAATATCATTGTGAGGATATACAAATCGTTTCCCCATATGCATTCTCAAACCATCTATGATACAGGCATGTGATTCTGCATCGTACACTATCACGTCCTTGCGGTCAACAAGGGCATCTATTACCGACATTACCCCCTGATAACCGTAATTGAGCAACATTCCCGATTCCTTCATCACAAAATCAGCTAGTTCGTTCTCCAGCTGCTCATGATAATTGGAGTTACCAGTCATCATTCTCGCTCCCATTGGATAACCCAATCCAAATTTTGCTGCAGCATCAGCATCCGCTTTCCTGACTTCCGGATGATTTGCCAGTCCCAGATAATTGTTCAAACTCCATGTCAATACAGTTTTGCCTTTAAACTGCATTCTGGATCCGATTTCCCCCTCCAATTTGGGGAACATATAAAAATTATCGTCAATGTGAGAGTGGCTCCCTAACGGACCCTTGTCCTGAAGCAATTTCTCAAATAAATCCATCCAAAAATGATTTAATATTACCCTACTTTAAAAAGTTGCACAAAAATAAGGAACAAAAGTTTGTGATATATATGGCGCGACCTTTTTAAAAGATATTTTCTCAATATTGTTGATTGAATGAAGAAAAAAATAAAAAAAGTACTTGTAGCAAATCGTGGAGAAATTGCCCTCCGAGTCATGCGGTCCTGTCGGGAGCTTGGACTGAGGATAGTTGCTGTTTACAGTGAGGCAGATATTCTTTCTCCTCATGTGAGTTATGCCGACGAAGCCATATGTATAGGGCCTCCACCATCTGATCAATCATATCTTGTTATAGAAAACATAATTCAAGCTTGCAAGGAAACAAACGCTGATGCTGTACATCCAGGTTATGGATTCCTTTCCGAAAACGCAGAATTCTCGAAACGACTCAGTCAGGAGAACATCATTTTCATTGGACCATCACATGGATCTATTGAAACCATGGGCGACAAACTTGCTTCAAAGGCAGCGGTCAAAAACTTTGATGTTCCGTTGATCCCGGGAATGGACGACGCAATAAAAGATATTTCCAAGGCCAAAGAGGCTGCTGAACTCATAGGCTACCCGATCATGATCAAAGCAAAAGCCGGAGGTGGAGGTAAGGGGATGAGAATTGTCCACGATCCTTCCGACTTTGAGGATCAGATGGAAAGAGCGGTCAGCGAAGCAAAAAAATCCTTTGCTGACGACGCCGTATTCATTGAAAAATATATCCAATCACCAAAGCACATTGAAGTGCAAATCATGGGTGATAAACATGGAAACTACGTCTATTTCTTTGAAAGGGAGTGTTCGATCCAACGACGAAATCAGAAAATCATTGAGGAAGCCCCCTCGATGGTCATTTCAGCAGAAAAGCGGAAGGAGATTGGAGAAATTGCAATAAATGTTGCCAGGGCATGTAATTACTACGGTGCAGGTACCGTCGAATTCATTGCGGACGAAAACCTTGATTTTTATTTTTTAGAAATGAATACCAGACTCCAGGTCGAACATCCAGTCACAGAATTTATCACCGGGGTTGACCTTGTCAAAGAGCAAATAAGTGTAGCCGAAGGTAACGTTTTGAATTATCGTCAGGAAGATCTGTTCATAAGAGGACACAGTGTGGAGGTCCGGGTATATGCAGAGGATCCGGAGAATGATTTTCTACCTGATAATGGAAAGCTAGTAAGCTACAGGAGACCGCAGGGACCCGGGGTCAGAGTTGATGATGGGTATGAGGAAGGGATGGAAATTCCCATTTACTACGACCCTATGATCTCAAAGCTCATAACATATGGTGAAACACGTGAAGAAGCCATTGATCGAATGATTCGTGCAATTGATGAATACCAAATTAACGGTATCAAAACCAGTCTGAGCTTCTGTAAGTATGTTCTTGGACATCCTTCTTTTCGGGATGGATCATTCACTACTAAATTCATCGAGCAAAATTTCAAGATCGGGGACCTTGACGAAAAAATAAATGAAGGTGATGAAATTGCGGGTATTGTAGGAATTTTACTGAAAAGTTCGAAAGCAAATAATAATGTGGATTCCGCAACCAACAAACCGAGATCCAACTGGAAATCCAGGGCAAAGTAAATGGCGGAAATTCGACCAATAAGAGCCTGGAGGTATGCAGATAGATTTGCGGAAAGCATATCTGACTTGACCTCCCCTTTATTTGATGTTGTAAATGAAAGACAGCGAAAGAAACTATATAAAAACCCACTGAATAGTATCCACCTGTCAGTGCCAATGGGTTTGGAACCCGTCGAGAATGCTGGCAGAGCGTTGAACAAGTGGAAAAAGGATGGGACCATTTTGCAAGACCCACTACCATCCATATACGTGTATTATCAATATTTTTCCCTGGCTGGTAGTACCAAAGTATATTGTCGGAAGGGGTTCATCGCTAATATCAGGATCTATGAATGGGATGAGAAGGTGATTCTCAGGCATGAAAACACGATGCCCAATGCTGTGAATGACCGGGTTCACGTACTGGAGGAAACACTTCTTAATGTTAGCCCAACCCACGGTCTGTATTCAGACCCATCCCATGAGATAGAACACTACCTTGACGAAGCAATCGCTAATCCGATTTATGAGACAGAGGACTACCAGGGAGTTCGTGACGTTTTTTCTTCTATTCAGGACGTAGATGTGATCAATGAGATCATAAATCTGGTCCGTGAGAAAAAGATAATACTGGCGGATGGTCATCATCGCTACGAAGGATCTTTGGATTACATGAAAAAATGCCGAGATCAAAATCCGGATCACCATGGAAATGAGCCATACAATTACCACATGATGTGGTTTACAAATATGGATTCCGGAGACCTGAGGATCCTTCCGACCCATAGATTGATCACAGGGATAGACGATCTGGAGGAAACCACCCTTTTAAATAAACTTGATGAAGACTTCTTTATCAAGTCCGTTGACAATCCTAATGATGTGAATGAAATTATCCTGGGAAAGAAATGGGCATTCGGTTTACTCATTGGTGACAATGCTTACAAGATCAGGTTGAAACCAGAAAAGATCTCTACAATTCCCTGGCATTTCCCACATATGATCCTGGAACTCGATCTCACAATTATGCATTATTTCATAATTGATAAAGTGCTTGGAATACGAGGGAAAGATCAGCGGGATTCAGATCATATCAAGTTTGAAAGAAGTTATACAGAGTGCTTGAAGGAGATAATAGCCGGAGAGGCTCAGCTAGCTTTGATCACAAGGGATATTTCTATTGAAACGGTAAAAAAAGTTTGTTTTTCGGGGTATACACTACCTCAAAAATCAACGTATTTCTATCCCAAAGTAATATGTGGTTTCTTATTCAGTTCAATACATCCCGATGAATTCTATTCCTCCTTTGATTCTAGCTTCCAATAGCCCTCGTCGCCAATCGATCATGAAAGAGGCTGGTTATGTGTTTACTGCAAATGCGTATGAAGTTGATGAATCATTCCCGAGCCACCTTAGCAAAAGTGATGTAGCTGAATACCTTGCTGTCCATAAGAATAGGTATCATCGTAAGAAAATAGCTACCGGGATCATTGTTTGCGCTGATACTACAGTGGTCATGAAGGATGTCATACTCGAAAAACCTGCGAACATCGAGGATGCCAAAAGAATGATAAAGGTACTTTCAGGGAACACCCACCAGGTAATTACAGGAGTGTGTATTTCAAGTGAATCAAAGGAATTATCATTTAAGGACACCACCGAAGTCACGTTTAGACAACTCGATTCATCGGAGATCAACTACTATGTCGAAAAATATAAGCCACTGGATAAAGCCGGGGCCTACGGAATACAGGAGTGGCTCGGAATGGTCGGTATTACCCAAATAAAAGGATCGTACTACAATGTAGTGGGATTACCTATAGAGAAAGTATATTTTACGCTTAGGACAGAGTTTGGTATTACTCCTCATCGGTAGACTCTTCATCTTCATCCTCTTCCTCTTTTACCTCCACTGCATCACCGTCTTTTAATCGTTTTGAAACAGCTAAAAATGGCCCTGAGATCACGTTGTCACCCTCCGACAGACCTTCAAGTATTTCGATCCTCTCAAAGTCACTGATCCCTGTCTTTACAATTGTTTTAACAGCTACCTCTTCACTCATTACAAAAACGACCTCATCCAATTCTTCATCTATCAACTCGTCTTCCTCATCCTCTTCGTCATCGTCTTCATCACCTCCCCGATCACCTTTCTTATCATCATCACCTTTCTTTCTTGTTGTCACAGAAGCCAATGGAACAGAAAGAACATCTCGCTTCACTTCGGTAATAATATCCACGCTTGCTGTCATGCCGGGCCTGAAGGGGTATTTCATTCCCTCTTCGATTACGAGATCTCGGTAAGATTCGTTTAATATCTTAACCCTGACTTCAAACTCCGTAACCGCATCTGCAGATATTTTATCATTTGCCGTATTGGCTATTTGCGTTACGATCCCTTTAAACTCCTTATCCATGTATGAATAACTATCCACATCGATGACAGCTGTGTCACCTAAAGAGATCCGGATAATGTCGTTTTCATTTACATCTACCCTGACCTCCATATTATTCAGATCTGCAATACGCAGCATCTCAGTCCCTTGCATCATGGAGGTACCCACCACAGATTCTCCTTCTTCAACATCCAATTTGGAAACGATGCCATTCATAGGGGCAGTTATTTCAGTGAGATCAAGGTTTTCCTTTGCTTCAGCCACTGATGCCTGTGCACTTTTCACAATGTACTTCGCTGCCTCCACATTTTGTTTAGCAGACTCCAGGTCTTGTTCTGAAATTCGATAGTTTGCTTCTGCTAACTCAAAATCAGAATCTGAGATTACTTTCTCCTCATACAATTGCTTTTGGCGTTTGTATTCAAGTTCTGAACGTACGAAAGTCGCTTGTGCCCGAGACAAACGTGCCTTGGAATCGTAATAATTGGCATTCTGTTGGTTAAGAACTGCTTTTGTCCTTTCATACGCAGATATGAAATTATCAGGACGGATCTTCAACAGAAAATCACCCTTATTTACCGAATCTCCCTCCTCTACGTCCAGTCTGATGATCTCCCCAGCCACTTCAGGACTGATCTTTACTTCGATTACAGGTTGCACCGTTCCGGAAGCACTAACCTTTTCAACGATGGTCGCTTTGTCCGCCAGGCTTACCTCCACTTCCATCTTCTTCTTTTGCCCTACCCAGCCTTGCGATTTGCCAACGGCAACAAAAACAATAAGGAGAACGACAACACCTCCGAGGATGTAAAGAATTTTATTATTTGACTTTTTCTTCTTTTTAGCCATGATTTATTGATCCAATGAAATGGGTTTACCTTGATAAAAATCCAAAATTTCCATTTTGAATATGTAATCGTATTTTGCTCTTACCAAGTCTGAACGAGCTCCAAATAAATTGTTGCTTGCAACCTGGTAGTCAGTAAAATTTGCCGCTCCTAAATTATACTGGTTTTCTACGGAACGGAACGTCTCTTCAAGAGCTTCGACCTGTCGTATCGAGGCTTCATATGCTTTTGAGGCAGCAACTGCATTGGTATGAGCAGTTTCTATTTGCTGTCTAAGTGTATTTCTCTGTTCGACTGAGGATATTTCGGCTTGCTGTAGAAATATTTTTGATCGTTGAATGTTTGAATGTGTACTGAGACCGTTGAAAAGTGGAATATTCAATTGGATACCAAGCCGCCAGGAGAGATTCTCATTGTACTGATCACTGAAACCAAAGTTTTCAAATTCAGTGAACTGAGGAAATAAGACAGCTTCTCCACTGCTGGTAACGGCTCCTGAGGGTTGAAGCTCCACAGGTCCATCCACATTGGGACGTGAGTCAAATGCATCAGAATAGTTTGTACTAAATCCTCCCCCCAGCCCAAGGCTTGGGTATTGAGCTCCACTTGATATTCTCAACCCCAATTGTGCAGATTCAACATTGAGGTCAGCACTTTTTATCTCCGGTTGATTTTGTTCAGCAATTCCATATAATTCCTCGGGAGTAAAATCAAGGACGGACACGGGATCCAACTCAATCTCCGGAACGACTATGTCAATTTCTTCACTCGAAGGGATCAACAATGCTTGCTTAAGGTTCAACAATGCGATGTCCAGTGCATTTTGCTGGTTGATCAATGTCACCTCGTTAGTCGCTACCTGGCTGGCTAACTGCAGTTCAGAAGAGAGAGGTAGTGAGCCCAGGGCAACGAGTCTTTTCGTCCTGTCCAGTTGACTTTGGCTGGACTCCAACTGGTATTGCGCATTTTCAACCAGTTCCTTGTTGAATATAACATTAAGATAAAAGGAAGCTACATTCAGGGAAATATCGTTGGTCGCTTTTTCAAGGTTGTACTCTGAAGCTTCGACATTCACTTTTGATTGCTTCATCCCATTCATTAATTGAAATCCGTTGAACAAGGTCACGTTACTACTTCCTCCGAAACCTGAAGATGTGATCTGTTGTGAGATAAAGTCATTGGTAGTAGGATCAATGGATCGACCCCAGTTTGACCCATAGGATGCCTGCAAGTTCGCATTTGGAAGCTGTGCGGCTCGAGATTGCAAAAGACCCACCTTAGAGTTCTCCAGATCGAGCTTACTTCTCTTGATCGTTAGATTATTCTCTATTGCTATGTATACACACTCCTCGATCGTCAATAACCTTGGAGACTGAGCACTCAAAGTAAATAATGCGAAGACCAGGATCGACGCAGTAATTAGTCCTTTCATAATTTATCATTAATTGTCAATGAGAGGAATATAAAGGGCATCTCGTACCCAATCCAGATGTTTGAGGTACTCCAAAGTGATCGGTTTAATTCCCGAATCCATTTCGATTACCTGGCACGCAACATCGTTCTTCCCTTTACGAGACACGGTCATGGTCGCAATGTTACAATTATCCCTAGAAATTACATCGGAAATAAATGCAATACTACCCGGGATATCGTCGGCTTCCACTATCAAGGTTGGTGAGTTTGCTCCGAAATTACAATCAAACCCATCAATCTCCCTGATCCTTATTACTCCCCCTCCAAGGCTTTCGCCCACCACATTGGACGTTTTTTTATTGATTACGGTTTCAATTTTTACAGTATTTGGATGAAGGGTGGATGCATTACCTACGGATTTGAACTTGAATTTGAATTTTTTTGACTTTGCCAGTTCTAAAGAGTTCTTAATTCGAGCATCATCAGTCTTAAAATCCATCAGTCCTGCCAATATGGCTCGATCGCTCCCATGTCCCTCGTATGTCCGTGCAAAAGAATTGTAAAAGGTGATCAAACAATCCTTGGGAACACCACCAAAAATCCGATGTGCTACTCTTCCTATCCGCACCACTCCTGCTGTATGCGAGCTCGAAGGACCGATCATCACCGGACCGATCATATCAAATACACTACTCTTTTCAGGCATGTCGTTTTTTCTTGGGTATTAATTTTCCTTAAACTGCCACAGCAGCTTTAATGTGGGGATGAGGATCATAGTTTCTCAATTCGAAATCTTCATATTTGAAATCGAAGATTGATTTGATATCGGGATTCAAAACCATCTGTGGCAGGGATCTGGGTTCCCTTGATAACTGCAAATGTGTCTGCTCGAGATGATTGCTATACAAATGAGCATCGCCAAATGTTAGTATAAATTCTCCCGGATCGAGGTTCGTAACCTGGGCGACCATCATTGTCAACAATGCATAGGAAGCGATATTGAACGGAACACCGAGGAATATGTCAGCACTTCTCTGATACAACTGACATGACAATTTTCCATCTGCAACATAGAACTGAAAGAAGGCGTGACATGGTGGTAGTGCCATATTTGAAATCTCCCCAACATTCCATGCACTTACTATAAGTCTCCTTGAATCCGGATTGGTATTTATTTGATGGATCAGTTGAGTTATCTGATCAACGGTGTCCCCTGTCGGTGTCGGCCAACTTCTCCATTGGACTCCATAAACCGGACCCAAATTCCCGTTTTCATCCGCCCATTCGTCCCAGATCGATACTCCATTTTCCTTTAGATACCTGATGTTCTGATCACCTTTCAAAAACCAGAGAAGTTCATGAATTACTGACCGGGTATGTATTTTCTTGGTAGTAACCAATGGAAATCCCTCCTGTAGATCAAATCTCATTTGGTAGCCAAAAACACTTATTGTACCCGTTCCTGTTCGATCACTTTTTTCAATTCCATTTTCTAGAACATGTTGCATCAGGTCAAGGTATTGTTTCATTCTCAGGGGATTTTAGTTTTCAAAAATAGTTCACTTGTTGAATCCTTACCGTATTGTTTTTAGAAATATTCGATAAAGGAAACATTATCCGCTCAAACAGAGTTTAGGAAGTGTGCTAAAGGAAGGAAATTTAATACCGGACATCAGTCTGAAAGACGACGAAGGAGAAACTGTTCGACTTCATGATTATATTGGTCAATCTCCACTTGTAATTTATTTTTATCCCAAAGACGATACACCCGGTTGTACTATCGAAGCTTGTGGTTTTAGGGATTACAATGATGACTTTCAGGAAGTTGGGGCTAAGGTATTTGGGATAAGTGGTGACTCAGAAGAATCCCATAGAAAATTCAAGAAGAAATACAGGCTGAATTTTTCCCTGCTATCAGACATTCACAGAAAAGCCGAGAAAGCATTTGGGGTCAAAAGGAATTTGTTGGGATTACTGCCTGGCAGAGTCACGTTTGTTACTGATTTGGAAGGAAGGATCATTCTCGTTTTCGACTCAGCGTTAAATCCTCGAAAACATGTGCAGGAAGCACTCAACAAACTGAGGGGATCTATAAAAAAGAACACCGCAACCCATTCATCTTAATGACTGCAAGGTCACGGTGTTGCAAAACGAAAAGTGAAAGACAATTAATAATCTAAATCGCGATCGAAAAAGCTGGAAGCCCTCATTAACCAGCCATCCAACCAAGTCGACTAAAAGCTTCCCACTTTAAGTGTCACATAATAATTAAGACTTTCAAATCCTTTTGTGTCGGTATTGACCAATTCAAGGTCTTGGGTGAAACGTTTGCTTATCCCAAAATCCATTCTGAAACTACGGGAGATATTGAGCTCCAGGTTAGCTCCAGGTTCAATGTACCAGAAAACATCTTCATCAATGATCCCATTCGGTGCATTGGGATCCGCATTGTCATTCTCCCAATCATCATTGTAACCCAGCCATCCGGCACCTGCAGACGTAGGGAACGTGATATGCACCACCGTATTTGAGAAGAAAATCAATTCAAGGAACATTCCTCCATAACCTCCAAGAGCAATTACATCTCCATTTGGGTCGATGTCACTGAATTTGGCAGTAGGAATAATACCATGTCCTTCCACTCCAATACCCAGTGTACGGTTAATGATCCATCCCCCCCTCACTCCTGCCAACACCATTGTCTCATCCCTGAATTCAGTGGATCGGAACGACAATGCACCAAAACCACCACTATGACTCATCGTTCCTGCAATGGTCTTTATATCTCTTCGACTCCTGGTTTTTGATCGATACCTGGTCTCATATTTGGGTTCTGGTGTTGATTGATAATAAATGATCCTCGGTTGGCTTTGGGCTTCACTGGCTTCCGTCGATTGTTCCGGAGATTCCGGTTGCTCAACTATCACGCTGGTGTCTTCTGCTTTTGGGGTGATCCCTGGTGTAGAAGGTTGTGATTGTGCCGTATTAGCCTCGGGTTCTGCCACGACGGGTACTTCTTTAGGTACATCCACCTTTGCTGTATCCACTTTTTGTATAGTGGAGTCCGGTTCCTGAGCAAAAGTGGTCTGGTAAAGGAGAATGACTGTTAAGGAAAAAATTAGCTTTTTCATTTTGTAAAAATGGTATTTCGGTTTTTGAGCCCTTGTAAGTAAAACTAAATTCGATCTAATGACAGCAAATTTTCTCAAAGGTTTCTTGAAATAAAAAAAGATTTTAATGACGCTTGGATAAATTTGTGCCCTTCAAATTTCACAGCTTTCCTAATGGCAGACTATCCCTTTCAGCACATCGAACAAAAATGGCAGTCTTATTGGTGGGAGAATAAGACTTTCCAAACCTCTAACGATCCTCAAAAACCTAAATATTACGTCCTGGATATGTTCCCGTATCCGTCAGGAGCAGGCCTCCATGTAGGCCACCCACTGGGATATATTGCGACAGACATTGTGGCTCGATACAAAAGGCAAAAGGGATTCAATGTGCTTCACCCCATGGGTTTTGATTCTTTTGGTCTTCCTGCAGAGCAGTATGCCATCAAGACAGGCAAACACCCCGCATTGACCACAGAAGAAAACATTACAAGGTTTAAGGAACAACTTGCCATTCTTGGTTTCTCGTATGATTGGGACAAGGAGCTATGGACGAGCAATCCCGACTATTACAAGTGGACACAATGGATCTTCCTAAAGTTATTCGAGAAAGGATTAGCCTATGAAGCAGATGCATTGATCAATTGGTGTCCAAATGATAAAACCGTACTTGCCAATGAGGAAGTAAAGAATGGAGCCTGTGAGCGATGTGGCACACCAGTGATCAGAAGGAAGCTTCGCCAATGGATCCTTAAAATAACTGAATACGCAGATCGACTGTTGGAAGACCTTGAAGGACTGGATTGGCCCGAATCCATTATCCTTTCCCAAAAGAATTGGATCGGGAAAAGTCATGGCGCTGAAGTGACATTCAAAGAAAAAGACACGGGTTCCGACATTGAGATCTACACAACAAGACCTGATACAATTTATGGTGTTACGTACATGGTGCTGGCTCCCGAACACCCTTTGGTGGACAAGATCACAAAACCAGAGCAGCGAGCATCAGTAGAGGAATATATCAGGCAGGCCAGCTTAAAGAGTGATCTTGAGCGAACAGAACTTGAAAAGACCAAGACGGGCGTATTCACAGGGGCATATGCTATCAATCCCTTGAGTGGCGAAGAAATACAGGTCTGGATATCAGATTATGTATTGATCTCCTATGGAACTGGCGCCATTATGGCCGTACCTGGAGGTGACCAGCGTGATTTTGAATTCGCTACGAAATTTGATCTGCCTATCATTCAGGTCATCACCCCTGACGGTAAAGAGATCCCCCACCAAAAAGAAGCATACCCCGGTCACGGCATCGTTCTCAACTCAGGAGAATATGATGGTATGGACAGTTATGAGTTCACCAAAGTGATCATCAAAAGAATGGAAGATGAGGGGATCGGTAAAGGAGCTGTCAACTACAAATTGAGGGATTGGATCTTCACTCGTCAACGTTATTGGGGTGAACCCATACCGGTCATTCATTGCGACTCTTGTGGAGTTGTACCCGTACCAGAAGATCAACTTCCTGTTGTGCTACCGGAGGTGGAATCCTATACTCCAACTGAAGAAGGTGATTCCCCATTAGCCAAAATCGAGGATTGGGTAAAAACCACCTGCCCCAAATGCGGAGGGGAAGCAAGAAGGGAAACCAATACCATGCCGCAATGGGCCGGAAGTTGTTGGTATTATTTGCGATTCATCGATCCCCACAATGACGGTGAGATGGTTCCCAAGGAACTGGAAAAGTACTGGATGTCCATTGATCTATACCTGGGAGGGGCTGAACATGCGGTGTTGCATCTTTTGTATGCAAGATTCTGGCACAAAGTACTTTATGATCTGGGATATGTAAGTACCAAAGAGCCTTTTCAGAAATTGATCAACCAGGGCATGATCCAGGGGAGGTCCAATTTTGTATATCGCGTTAAAGGCGAAAACAAGTATGTCTCATACGGGCTCAGAAAGAGCTACGATGTTTCTGCAATCCATGTGGACATTAGTATCGTTGACAGCGATGTTCTGGACATCGAAAAATTCAAACAGAGTCGTGCCGATGCCGCCGATGCAACTTTCGAATTGGAAGATGGCAAATACATCTGTGGTTGGGAGATCGAGAAAATGTCCAAGTCAAAATACAATGTGGTTAACCCTGATATCATTGTTGAGCAATACGGGGCAGATACCTTCAGGTTATATGAAATGTTTCTGGGACCATTGGAGCAATTCAAACCCTGGAATACTCAAGGCATAGATGGTGTCTATAAATTCCTGAGAAAGTTCTGGAACCTGTTCCATGAAGGTGAAGAATTCAAAATTTCTGATGCAGAACCAACGGACCTGGAATATAAGATTTTGCATAAAACCATTAAAAAGGTTGAGTCTGATATTGAATCTCTTTCTTTCAACACCTCAGTCAGTGCCTTTATGATATGTGTCAATGAGCTGATGGATCAGAAATGTAACAAACGTGAGATCCTTGAACCGTTAGTTATCCTCCTCTCCCCTTTTGCTCCACACATGGCAGAGGAACTCTGGCAGAAGTTGGGTCATGAAGATGGTTTGACCTATACGCAATTTCCGAAATTTGAAGAAAAATACATCCAGGAAGAGTCGTTTGAATACCCGGTTTCCGTCAATGGTAAAATGCGGGTAAAGATCAAACTATCAGTCGATATGGCAGTTCCGGAAATTGAAAAAGAGGTACTTGCAAATGAGGTCGTTCAGAAGTGGTTGGACGGCAAAGATCCAAAAAAGATCATCGTGGTTCCAAAGAGAATTGTGAACGTAGTTGTATAGCTATAGAATCTCCATTTCTTTAGATTCTTGACGATTGCGTGAAAATCACGACTTTTTTGGAGTCATATACAAACGATTCCATGTCATTCACAAACAAATACCACCCACTTGAGTGAAAAATTCGGAATCCCGACTGTTTCTTCCAAAATTGCAATTGAATATTACTTTCACCATATAGTGTAATTAACCCACTTAAATCACAAAACAAGTATTAAACTAAATTCAACACAATGAAAAAATTTAGCCGATTTCTCAGTGCTGCGTTGTTCAGTGCTGTATTCTTCCTGTCATCATGTTTGGATGACAGTGTTGCGCCGGAAGTGGCACAACTAAGACAAGCACAGATCCAGTATCTGGAAGCCCTAGTAAGATTACAGGAAGCTCAGGCCCTCGCCCAGGAGATCCAGAATGCGTACGACTCAGCGATCAACAACAACCTGGTGGAGCAGGATGAAGCTTTTACAGCACGGGAAGTGGCCCGATGGAGAGCTCTTGAGCAGCAAGAGCTGGCAAATCTTGAAACTCAAAGATTGGCTCTTGAGCAAGCCATCGATGCTTTGGAAGATTGGCTGGAAGAGCGAGATCTTGCAGATGCCCAGGCATGGCTTCTCCTATATGAAACTACAAACAATGAAATATTCACCCTGACGGCTCAAATTATCCAAACTGAGACGGACATTGCTGTTGCTCTAGCTAATGAAAACGGAATGTCTGGCAATACAATCGCGTTTGCTATTCAGGAAAAAGTTGCTGATTCTACCAGATCTGCCAACTTGATCGTAGAACTTCAAAATGCCTTGACTGTATTGCAGGGAGTTGCTGCTGATCCCACCACTGATGCCGCTGCACTGGCAACACTGGAAGGTGATTTGAATACATTACTTCAGGACAGTGTAGCGCTTCAGGTTGAAAAATCTTTGGCAGATGAGGCTGATTCATTAGCTAACGATACACTTCAGGCTGTAAATGATATCATCACGAAATACAACACTGCTGAAGGTGAGCTGAATACGGCAATCACCAATATAGAAGGAGAGCAAGATAAAATTGCCACTGCCGACTCTACCATCACCGCTCAGAATGACCTTATTGCTGAATTGAACGCACAGCTTTCAGTAGACTCTGTCGATCTGAATGATGAAACCGCTCAACTAGCTGAGGAAGAATCTTTATTGGCGGACCTGAAGGCAGACTCAACAACACAGCAGGCTGTAGTTGATGCAGCTGCACAGGATGAAGAAGATGCAAGAAATACTGCTGACCAACTGGCTAGTGATTCTGTGGTGACTTACGCAGCATGGCAAGCGTTTATCCAAACCTATAATGATTATCAGGCAAACGGGTTGACACTCCCCGCTAACTTCACAGCAGACAGCTTGGCTGCTTACCAGGCCTTCCAGGCGGATTCAACAGCTGCCGCTGACGCTGCCGCAACTGCGGATTCACTTGGCGTGATCACTCAGGTAGAAGTTGACGAACTCGATTTGATTGATAACCAGATCGCTGCACAACAAGGAAATGTGGATACTCAGCAGGGAAATGTTGACGCTGCACAAGGATTGATCGATGATGGATTTGCTGCAATCGATGCGGCTAACACAGCAATTGAAACTGAGAACGGCAAAATTGACAATGCCAATGATGCCCTGGCCCAATTCGAATCGGACTCTGCTGATGCGCAGGCAATCATAGATGCCTGTCAGACAGACTACGATAATGCGCTGGCCACAGATCTGGCGGCGGCAGAAGCTGCCAAGGCAGCAACTGAAGCAACCCTGGCAGATGTCAATACAAGGATCGACGTGAACGCAGATGCGATAGCCGTACGACGTGGATTGATCGATGCCATAGAGAACAACCTTGATGGCATTGACAGTGATATTGCCAATGCTGAATCTGCTCTTGAAACTGAAGAAGGGGTCCTTGACGGAATCAATATCGATCTTGCCGAGTTGCGAGCTGGGGATGTCGAAGCCCAGGATCTTATTCAGAGGTTGCAGGACGACCTGGCTGCCATGCAATCCGAATTGGCACAACTTCAGGCATTGGCCACTCAATACCTTGCATTACTGACTGCAGCATTGGGTAGCTAATTCTTTAGGATTTCAGATGATCAAAATGATTGTCTTATGACCTTAATTAACTTTTTATCCTAAAGAATACAGAAATGAAGAAATATATAATAATATGTCTGTCGCTCCTCCTCTCCATGGGTGTGCTATACGCCCAGGACGAGGGAGATGGATTGGACCTGAGCGAGGGCTTCGAGGGATTTACACCCCAGGCTGGTGACTTTTCTGTAGCTCTTCTACTGGGACGGGCCAACTACCTATCGGGTATTAGCGTACCCAATGGTCCCGGTAACAACTCCAGTTGGAACATAGGTACAGGCTATACCACTGTAGCTCCAATCCAGGAGGACGAAAACTTTACCAATAACATGGTAGGTGTGGAAGTGAGGTATTACCTCACGGATAATATTGGGTTGAAAATATCCGGTGGAGCGATATTGGAAGATAGTCCGGGAAGGGTCAATATACCTGCGGACAATGATCCATCTTCTGTAAACTCCGTTTGGATCCCGACCTATAATGCAATCGAAGCCGTCAACAATGTGAACCTTAACGTAAACATTGGCGGTGAGATGCGTCAGGCTACACAGTTTGACCGATTACAATTGTATTATGGTCTGACCGTACCGATCTATTACTCCAGACAATCCGAATATAATCCTGCAATCTTCTTTGTGGAGGATCCATTTGATCCCGACGATGCACTTTACACACAAGACATCGGATGGAGACATGGTACACTTTGGGCCAGTGGATTACAACTGGTTGGGGGTGCGGATTATTACCTGATGGATGGTTTCTTCTTTGGCTTTGAGATCAAACCGGCTTCTTTTATCTATCAAAGGAAGTCACTTGATCCGGGACAGGGATTACCATTACTGGAAACGGAAACAACGCATGTGTCATTTTTAACTCAACCTTTCCTTAAGATAGGATTTAGGTTCTGACGGAATTTGGCTATTAATACTTAGCCCCGGTGGTTTAACCATCGGGGCTTTTTTGTGTGGTTTTCGATGGCATTGTAATTGGTTTTGGAGGCAGGCCTGGTCTGGCGTGGAAGTAACACCCTAGGTTTGGTATGGAAGTTACTTAGGTCTGGTACAGTAATTAACGATGTGGGGAGCAAGTCACTTAGGTCTGGCGTGGAAATAACTTCCACGCCAGACTGATCATTTTGAATAGAAGTGGGACTTTGATTTAATTATTTTATCGCTAATCCCAATTGCTGATAGTACTGCCAAAGCTGGGTACAGAGGGACAAAGAACCTGGCATCCCAATCCACCCAGGTATTGCAGATTATCAACGTGTGAAGTGAAAAGTAAGTCAGAATACCAATTACAAAGGTTTTTGGGATCAGTCCTTTCCTGATCGCCAGGATTGCAAAGTAATAACTTGGCCAGATCAAAAGCACTACGACCAAATTATGCATCCATGACCAATAGGGACGTATATGCGTCAGGTATACAAGCAACTTACTGGTGAATAGCTTGAGCCAGTAAATGGGATTATTTACAATAAATGAAACTATTTTGAGCAGCATTGGTACATCCGGATCCGGGATATGGAGATCTGTAGGTGGATCGATACTCAGCAGGTCATTGAATCTATGACCAGGTAATTCGTGTATAGCAAAAATGATATCTCCCTTGGAATAGATCAACATTACCTCATGCATGGTGATCATTTGATTGGCTAATACAAGTACCAATGCACCTGTGGTCACCAGCCCGCCAATCTTCAATATTCGATAGGACGGATCCATTAAAAACCTGACAATAGCGGGCGCAATCATAGCCAGGACAAGTACTGGTGAAGTGGGTTTGCAGAAAAAGCAGATAAGTACACAAAGCAATAAAAGGATAAAATCAATCCGTGATCTACCGTTAATAAATCGAGCTAAGGCATAAAATGAAAAGCATAGAAATGAGCTATAGATTGATTCGGTCAGAATATAGGAGTGCCAGTAGATATTGTCAGGGAAAACTATAAATAAAAAGGACGCCAGGAAGGCTACCAACCTGTCCTCCGTCAGAATTCTTGTGCCCTCATAGAGCGCTATTACAGCCAGGTACCCAAGCAGATATTGATTTACAATAATGGGAAGAAGACTTGCAGAGAAAAAATGATGCAGATAGATCAGTATGGCATAAGTAATGTACCAGAAATTCAGTGGATCAAAGTAGAAGCCGTCTTGTAATCTGGTTGCGTAGCCTAAGAATCTGGGTGAGTCATTGACAATCTTTATTCCGTACCTGCTGAATAAAAAAAGGCTGATCAAGAGGTAGATAACCGACAACAGAATGAGGGGACGACTTCTGGCCCTGAGGAAATTTTGAGTTCTGCAAAGGAGAGAATCGGACATCTGACAGTTTAAAAACGTTTGGTAATTCTTAAGCTGATAAATGTATTCAAAATTTCGTATCGGGGAGTATTTATCGTCCGGATACAGATGTTGGATCGTCTGGCGTCATCTGGCGTGGAAGTAACTTCCACGCCAGAGTGAACAGGATCCGGTCTTGCGTGGAAGTTCCTTCCCACTAGAGCGAACAGGATCTTCTCGTACCACTATACGTCATTTCTCGGAATCAAAGGTTACCTCTTCTTATTTCATTCATTAAGGAAAAACAAAAATCGAAAATCATGGGGCTCTGGGGAAGTATAAAAAAAGCAGCTAAAAAAGTGTCAAAGGCTGTCAAGGACACAGCTGATAAAGTCAAAGACGTAGCGAATGACGCCGGAAACGCAATTGGTAATGCTATTGAAAGTATTGCTGATAATGTATTTGAGCCAGGTACATTTCTTCATGGACTGGCTAAAGGGGCCCTCGGCCTGGTATCCACAATTGTCCGGGCAAGTTTTGAAGTCCTGGGGACCTCGATAAGTACCCTCATTAAAGTAGTTGGCGGGTCCATCGTACTTGACTTTGGACTGGTTCTGGAAGGTGTAATAGATACGTTTTCTACACTTATTGGGGTGGTTATACTTATTTTCCTTGATGTTGTGCACTTGCTCCAATCACCATTTTTTGGTCAGGGAAGAGGATTGAATCAAAAAGAGCTAACGATCCTCAGAAGGATCTACCATGAGACCCTGAATTATGATGTGATCTTCATCGTCCAAAGAAGAGGGCTTCTGGGTGGTAGCAGACCGTTTGTCAAGGGTAATACCATATACTTATACGAAGGCTACATGGAAGACGGTACCATGTCTGAATATGACGAGGGGACCATCGTCCATGAATCGGTCCACGTTTGGCAATATCAGAATCAGGGTTTGAATTACGTGACCCGGGCTGTATTCGCCCAGGTATTCTACCAATCACCGTATAGTTGGTCTCGGGAAATTAGCTTGGGAAAAGAAGACTGGGAAGAATTCAACTTTGAATCTCAGGCTGCATTCATCGAAGACCTTCACCTGTACGGAAGGCAGTTTGATCAACATTCGGAAACTCATGGAGAATACCCTCCAGGGTATGATTTCCGAGGGAGTTTCTTTGTGGAATCAAAGGAATATGATCCCATTTTCGCCTATACCGAAGGTGCCGAGGATCCGTGGGTCACTCCGACCCCTTCCGATGTGAATGGCTGGCAAACTACGGAGTGGGCTAAGATCAATCGTCAAACTCACATTGGATTGGACGCTATGGATACCCTCAGGGAATAAGTACACTCTTTAGAATGTCGTCTGGTGGGGATGTAACTTTCCCTGCCAGACTTTGAGGCACCCTTCGAAGCCAGGATCCTCAATCTTAGCACTAACTTGGATAGGCTTGATCCACCAGTGAGATATAAGTGGACACATGGTGCTGATGAAGGGCCTGCATCGTCCAAAGATTTTCATCAATTATTGATTTGTCAAAAACACCCGGTAAGGGTTGATCCCCCAAAGGTTGAGCATACCCTATTCCCTCAGCTTTTTTGAACAGGTTCTTTATGAAATCATCTTCAGGCCAGCCCCAATCCAGATCATAGGGCTTATAAATATCTCGGATATTATCCAGGGACCACCAACAAAAGGGCGCAATATCGAGCGTATTATGAAGGCGCCACTGGAATTCAGGATTTCCGAGCCCATTGAAATATTCATTAAATCCCTGATCACCGGGTGTTAGCCCCGCAAATGACCAAAGTGCCATGTTATGTACATGCTCACCGTTGTAAAGTATATCATTTATGTAGGCGAACATTGTAGGTGTCAAAGTCCCCCCCAGGCTATGACCTGTTACATAGATGATTCTTGGGTCCTCAGCTTTAAGGAATTCAATAGCCGATTGTCCGGTGGTAGGATCTCGTAGTTTTATTAGGTCTACCATCCCATTGTACGTGCCATTGGATATCAATGCATTGGAAGGTGCGTGGGGAGCCAGCAAGTTAAATAGCTGTGTACTTCCGATATCAAAATCCTCGTTCATCCAGGATTCCCAGCTATCAAAGTTCGTCCCCCTTATCACCACCGTAAATTCCCCGGTTGTTGCATTCTTTGCAATGAACATTAAGCTATAGGGTATGTCCCATGAACTAACCAGTTGAGCCGGACCCCATACAACCTCAAGGGACAGCTGGTTGACAGCACCAGCAATTGCATTGATATCCAGGTAGGAAATATTACATAACCGAACCATAGTTCGGGGGTAGTAATTGTAGTTGTTCAGTGCGATCATAGCGTCGTATTTTGGTTTCCTTGATGAAGATAAAATGAAAGTATGGGTCTTTATGACATTATCTTGCATATAAAGGTCTGAAACATTTCGTTGTTTGTCAATACCCGATTTTGGGTAGATTTTGTGGGTCTAATAAGTACGATAAACGGAGGGATCCAGGCTGGATCCAAGCCTTCCCACTACTCCCCTGCAGTCATTTCGAGCCATCGTTTTGACGGTGAAAAATCTATTCATGATACTGCTACCAGTTATGTATAGATTTCTCCCTGCACTATCGTTCCGGTCGAAAAGACGTGAGGGGTAAGGGGTTATGCAGTCTTCCAATTGGACGGTCGTTGTCCTTTAATCAATCCCCAAGTTCCTCACCATAATACAAATCCTTCACCCCGTCAATTACCACTACACCCCTGCAGTCGTTTCGAGCCATCGTTTTGACGGGGAAAAGTCTATTCATGACACTGCCGTTACTCATGTATAGATTTCTCCCTGCACTATCGTTCCGGTCGAAAAGACGTGAGAGGTAAGGGTGTCGGATAGTATTCCAAATGGACGGTCGTTGTCCTTTTATCATTCCGAAATTCCTCATCACAGTACAAATCCTGCACCTAGTCAATTACCACTACTCCCCTGCAGTCGTTTCGAGCCATCGTTTTGACGGGGAAAAGTCTATTCATGACACTGCCGTTACTCATGTATAGATTTCTCCCTGCACTATCGTTCCGGTCGAAAAGACGTGAGTGGTAAGGGATTATGCAGTCTTCCAAATGGACGGTCGTTGTCCTTTAGTCAATCCCCAAGTTCCTCACCATAATACAAATCCTTCACCCCGTCAATTACCACTACACCCCTGCAGTCGTTTCGAACGGAGGCTGTCATCAGACAGCCGTAGGGAGAAATCTATTCATGATACTGCCACTAATCATGCATAGATTTCTCCCTGCACTATCGTTCCGGTCGAAAAGACGTGAGTGGTAAGGGATTATGCAGTCTTCCAAATGGACGGTCGTTGTCCTTTAGTCAATCCCCAAGTTCCTCACCACGCCCCAAATCCTTCACCTAGTCAATTACCACTACACCCTTGCAGTCATTTCTCAGTTCGCTGCGCTACCTTCGAAATGACGTGTGGGAGATGAGGGTCGTGTTGTGTTACAATGGATTCGTATTGTTATCTCTTGACGAACTTCATCCTCTCCACCCTGGACCCTACATGCATCTGAATAAAGTAGATCCCCTCACGAAGACCCAACAGATCAAAAGTCAACTCCCTCTCCTTGTCATAAAACTCGTAGGACAACACCTGGTATCCCCGTAAATCATAGATAGATACCAGCACCATAGATTCGTGACTCAACTCCAGATCCAGGTTTAAACACTCCATGGCCGGATTAGGATAGATCGATGCATCGATGATCTCGATGAACCTGAAAACATCACTTTCCAAAATATCAAACCTTGCGTTGTTGGAAAGAACTGATATACTCTTTGTCAGCTCGTCCGAGCATGTCCCATTATCTACAAACAGGGTGACCTCGTAAGCTCCGGGCCTTGTGTAGATATACTCCGGATTACGATTGGTGCTGGTCGAGCCATCCCCAAAGTCCCAAAAATAGATATCTGCATAAGGTTCCGTTAAGGACGAAAACCGTACACGATCACCCACGATGACTTCGCTGGGTAACAGAAAACTGGAGGTGATCTTCTCGGTAGTTTCATAGACCCTGATGGTATCGGTGGTTTGACAGCCATATTCGTCAGTTATTTCCAACCAATAGGTACCTGGTTCATTGGATGTCAATGTTCTCTCCTCACCTAACACCCCATTAGTAGATCCCCAAACATATGAACCCTCACCAATCCTCGTATCAAGGATGAACTCACCTTCTTCGCAGAGTACCAACTCATCCTCCAAACCAGTGGTTAAAGGATTGCGAACCGTCACATAAACAGAATCCCGTGAGACGCATCCCTCGATGGACGTTACCTCCACCCAATACCAACCCTCTGACCCTATTTCAATCTGATTTCCAAAGTCTCCATTGGACCACACAACACCATTGATCGCATCAATAGAAGGATCAATCGATAAGGTTCCCGATTCTCCAAAACAAAGGACCTGATCTCCTCCAAGAGAAACCGATGGTGAGTGGTTAATCAGAACATTAGTGTTTATATGTGACATACAGCTAGCTTCATTAGTTACTGTCACATCATAAGATCCGGACTCATAAACTATAAGGGTCGAAGTGACTTCTCCGGAGGACCATGAATAGGAACTATTAGGATTGAATACATCAAGGATCAGGGAATCACAAGCGATTATCTCAGGATCAAGGTTGACTTTGGGTCTTTCATGAAAAATCAAAGCAACTTCATCCGAGGACTCACATTCATTCTCATTAGTTACAATGACGGAGTAAATTCCCGAGGAATTTACCTCTATCATGGAGCTGGTCTCACCGGTTGACCAATTGGTAAGATGGTAATCATCAGAACCTAATACAACCTTCTCTCCTTCACAGTAATCTGTATCAGGTCCCAAATCCACTTCTGGCAATGAATGAATTGTCAGATAGACAGTATCGGACTGTTCACAAAGATCCCGGGAGATCATTGTGACCCAATATTCTCCGGACTCCTTGACCGTAATTTTCTGTGTCTGGTCTCCGGTAGACCACTCATACACAATGGCCTCAGTGTTGGCCTCTAACATAACCTCTCCGCAGGCCCGTCGATCATCTCCCAGGGAAGGTTTTTCTGAATTGCTAAAAATTACATTCACCCCAGTGTCAATGCTGCACCCTTCTTCATTGCTAATGTTTACTGAATAGTAACCTGATTCTGTGACTTCGATCACTTGATTTGTAGAATTGTCATACCATTTATAATTACTACCTGGGTTCTGCGCATCTAGGATTAAATAATCATCGCAAGTAAGAATGCTATCTAAAAATGGATTTTTGGGGATTTCATACATTACAACAGGTTTCGTTATAGATGAAGAGCATCCATCCGTAGTTTCAGCAGTTAATCTGGTGAAGTACTCCCCTGAAGTTTTATATATATGTTCTGGATTGTCTTCTTGAGATGACCAACCATCTCCGAAATCCCATTTGTAATGAGTTCTTGATGGGTCAGTTGTACCAGTCCTATTTTGGAATTGAACTGTTAAGGGTGAACATTGATCATTAGTGAAAAACTCAGGACTAGGAACAGCATTGACTGAAAGAAGAGATACCGTCTCATGGGAGCAACCCGATAAAGAAGTCACTGAAAGATTGACTTCATATTCTCCTGAATTTCTATAATTATGAACTGGATCTTTGAGAACTGAATTATTTCCATCTCCAAAATCCCACAAATAATTTAGGTACTCATTATTCTCAATTGAACTCAGGTTTGTAAATGAGGCCTCATCCCCCAAGCAAATATCATTGACAACGAACTCCACTGAGGGAACAGGTACAATATTTACTCTAACACTATCTGTAACTTCACAGCCATCAGAAGTTACTTTTACTTCAAAAACATTTTCAGTACTCACCTCAATAAACCTTCCAACCTCACCATTCGACCATAGATATTGATCAAAACCTGATCCCGCATCAAGCATCAAAATATTTCCCTGACATATTTCCTGATCAGGACCAAGCTCAACAACGGGTGAATTATTTACTGTTAGCTCAATTTCATCTGAACCCATGCATCCATTTTGATCGGTAATGAAGACGGTATATAAGCCAGATTGATCTGCGACTATCCATGGACTACTTTCCCCCGTGGACCATACGTAACTAGCTTCCTGGTAATTTCCAGCATCCAGAATAATTGAATCGCAAACTGAACTACTTCTTCCTAAATCCGGCTCAATTGGCGTGTTGAGCTTTACATAAGTCTGATTATAGTCAATACAACCTTCATTTGTTATTATTTCCAACCCAACAAGGCCATTTTCCACAATAGTAAAGATTGAATCCGATGACAGCGTCAAATTCTCTAAAGGATCATACCATCTATAGGACGATGCTTCTGGAGCCCTCATTCTTAGTTGATCACTACAAGTTTGACTGGTATCGCTAAATCCGATGAAGGGAATTGGATGAATTTGAATTGGTTTTGATAGTTGGGAAGAACAATAATTAGAAAATGCAATAAGCTGAATTTGATAAATACCGGAAACGGTATAACTAAACAATGGATTTTCATCATCTGAAAATTCACCATTTCCGAAATCCCATTTATAAGATAAACTCCCTTCAGCTATCGAAGAATTGTTAGTTAATGAAATTATGGAATTTTGACAATCGTCTTCTTCAACTTCAAATTCCACATCAGGCTTTGGATGAATATTGACTTCCGACGTAAAAGTGTTTGTACATCCCGCATCATTCAGAACGGTTAGACTTACAGGATAATTTCCACTGTGATTATAAACCTTTTCAACATAGTCAAGACTACTATATGTTCCATCACCAAATTCCCATAAGAGCTCTCCATCCGTAGAGAAACTTTCCAATTGCACAATCTCACCAATACAAAAATCAGAGTTCACCTGCAGGAAAGCCGATGTTGGCTTGTCATAAAACACCACATCAAAGGATGTTGAGAAATGACAAGGCCCGTCAACAATTGAAAGAACATAAGTACCTCGGTCATCGACAGTCGCTCCAGGTCCTGTACTAATTATCTCTCCATCAGGATTTTCCCACCTATAATCATCTACAATTATATCTGCATCTATTGTGATACTGGTTCCGGAACAAGTGTAGTAAACTGGATCAAGATCCAATTTTGGAGTTTCATTCAGTGTTACTTGAACTTGATCAGAAGTAACGGCAGTTTTTCCAAAATAAGAATATGATACGGTTACTTTGTATATTCCTTCAGAAACTACTTCAATTTGTGGTTCCATTCCGGATTTTATTAGAACATCATCTCTATACCACTGGTACTTCTCAACGGGAATCGTGGAATTAATAGGCTCTGCACTTAGAGTAATCGGTTCACAAATTGATTGATCACCTCCTAAGTCTGCTGGTTCAAGTAATTGTACAACAAAATTCAAAGACTTCTCACAGAAGGTATCAGGCGGTCCGGTGACTCCTAAATCATACGATCCTGATTCTGAGATCATCACTTGATCCGTAACAGATAACGTATCTCGAAAGGAATTTCTCCAAACTATTTCACTCCCTGGAACGATTAGTGCATCAGTTCCTACAGAGGCGGACAACAAAGTGTCTTTTGAAAAGGTGAGAATGACCTGATCCAATGAAAGTTCTGGATTTCTATGAATAGTGACAATTTTGGACTTTGTAGATTCACATTCAGAAGTAGAGGAATAATTGGTGACATTGAGTGTTACAGGAAATGATTTATGATAATCACTTCCAAAATCCACTAAAAATAAATGCTCAGGATTTTGTTGGATACTTGATTCCCCGTCACCAAATTCCCAGACATAGGAGACATCTTCCCCATTTCCAGATTGATCAAAGAACTTGACAGAATGGTCTTCGCATACATTTTGCATGAAGAAATCTGCGTTAATGAAATCATTAACTTTTACTAATACTTCAGTATTATTTGTACAATTACCTGAAGTAGAAGTTCTTTCCAATGACACTAGAAAACTCCCACTATTAAGAAATGTGTGAGTTGGATTTGGAGAATAGGACAATGATCCATCTTTAAAATCCCAAGTAAAATCCATAGATCCACCATCGGGCAGTATTGAATAATTCAGAAAATCTACAGACTCACCAATACAAATTTCAGAGAAGTTTACTCCAATGTTCCCAATTGGAGCTGGATTTATAGTCAAATCCAAAATACTGGGATCACTTATACACCCATTCTCCGAAATCGATATCAAGCTTACATTTATATCTCCATATAATTCATACTCATGTATTGGATCAGGACTAGTCGCGGTCATTCCGTCTCCAAAGTCCCACAAATTACTAGTAATCGTTCCAGATCGAATATCTGACACATTAACGAATTGAACTTCGATACCCTGACATACCTCGTCGACAATTGGATCTCCACTATTGAAATGGGCCAAATTGAATCCTGAGTTTGGTTTAGGATAAATAACTAGATCATTTTCCTCGATGACCTCACATCCGAATGGATCCCCTTGATCTGGTGAAATCACTAATTGAATTGTATAAGGACCTGAAGAAGCATAGTCATAAATATGATTTGTTCTCGTTCCGTTATTTCCAGGTTCTGGTTTTAAACCTTCGTGACTGGACAGGTCACCAAAAAACCAATCATGAATTAGATTTCCGGAATAGTTATTGCCGGCATGATCAAAAGTTACTGCACTTTCAAAAGTGATTGGTAGACCTTCACACTCCGATGAAATCCTCTCACTAAGGTCATTCTTCATTTGAAATGAAGATTGTGGTGGATCCAATATCTCCTGTGTCCCAGATATTGGAATACCTCTGCAGCCATAAAATGAAGTCCAGGCGAGCGAAATGCTGTAAAAACCTTCGGAGTTATATGTGTTACTGACCACTGGGTCTGCGGAATCCAAATCGGTCCCATCTCCAAAAGACCAATGGTAGTTAGCAACAGGTTGACCATCAACAAAATTTCCATTTGAAGTGAAAGTCATCTCATATCCTTTGCATACCCTATCACCTCCCGTATTGGTTGTAAAAAGATCAGGTAAGGGTCTGGTTCTAACAATGACTTCAACATCTTGAGTCCTATCACAACCTCTTGAATCACGTTCATATAAAGTATAGGTACCTTCATCTGAAACCGAAATATTCAAAATATCAACATTTTGATTTACAATCTTATTAGTAGGTCCATTCCACTCATAATATGAACTTGATGCATTCAAACTGACTGAATTCCCATCACACACATCGACAGCGTCCGGAGTAAGGTTTATTGGGGGATTGGAAGCAAATGTATTCGGCTGGTTCCCTGTGCAAATTTCCTCAGCAAGCGTAAATAAATTTGTATTGGTACCGGACAACTCAATTGAACCTGTATATACAATTCTGTTATTTACAACGTCTCGTAATCCAGGTATTTTTTTCCAATTACTTCCATTGTCATTTGAAAAGTAAATGGCCAACTCATTTTCATTAATTGCATTCATCTCAACAATATGAGGATCATACATAAGAATCAAATCTTCAATATTGTCTGTTTCAGGAACATCTAATGAATAAAACCGGTTTACACTTCCAAGTGCAACGGAATTCTGTGAGTCATGAACTCTTTTAACGGTACTGCTCTGACCTATAAATGTTGCACCTGATTCAGGAGTGAATGATATGCCCATTCCAACATCGAAAGTGGATTCCCCTAAGTCCTGATTTTGTACAATTTCACCTTGATTTCCATAGATCCTATTATTTTCATTTTCACCTATGACCCTTCCAATTGATGAGATAGGTCCTGTGGAAACCAATAATTCAAGTTGATTACCAGATAAATTGAGATCTCCATTGGTCATATATAAATTCTTACTAACCTTCAATTTACTTTGAACTGTAAGCTCAGCTCCATTTGCTATCTCAATATTTGGAAAGAATTCCGGAACTATTGTATTTATATTCTGGTCATTGTTTCCAGAAAATATTAAAGAACCATTATCGGAAGATTCTGAATTGGAGATAAAATTCCTTGGTGCGTTATTGTTAATATTTCCTTCTATGGACAATTCACCTCCCTTTAAGAAGATTTGACCATTCTCAGCGGTACTGTTGTCGGTATAGTCTCCAGGAATATAAAGTAACGCATTAGAATTGATGAATACATTAACTCCGTCATTAATCATTGACACTTGCCCCGAAGTTTTATCAACGACAATGAATGAAATTAATATGCCCAACAGGATACGCATTTAAAGTTTGATTATGAAAGCGAGAACATAATATGGAGGTCTATTTTCATGAGACATACTTCCCCCGATATTCCCTACAACCAAAGAGGAGCTATTGGTAGTTGAAGTATATGTAACATTTCCGGGGTCTGAATTACCTGTTGTACTGGATTTAGTAAGCGTGCTATTTCCTCCTCCTACTCCACCATCAGCATCTGTTTCCAATATGAAAGCTGTCAGATCCCTTCGGGGGAATAGATGTGAATGGGAGGCAGAACCAGTGTGGATATGCCCACTGTCCGTTATCCCGTGTGAATGGGAAGGCAACTGATTGATAGTCAGACTGATAAAGTCCTCACCAATGGATGAGGGGCCAATACCGTATTCCGGATCCGAGGGATCGTAGATGGCGATGAAATAAGATCTCAAATCCGGCAGCTTTACAGTTCGATTGCCACTAGGGGTGGATGCAATATCTACTGGATTGCCTGGGTCATAGTAGTAACCATTGCATAAAGACCAACCCTCCGGGATATTACCGGGATCAGTCCACATTACTATCATACCTGCTTGACTACTTGAAATGGGTTTCCACTCAGAGTTATCATAAGTATGCAAATGGCCATCTATTGGATCATAAACCATCATTCCATCTGCACCTGAACTAGGAAAAAATCCCATACTCACATTTGGAATACGAGGAATCAATAATCCTCTGGAATCGTCATTGATCTGAAGAATTGCTCCTTGGACCCCATTAGTCTCATCTCCTATAAAGATCTCCTGTGCATACAAGGTTAATGAGTTGAACGCAATTGAAATGGTAACAAGCAATCTCATAACTTCATAATAAATGCAAGAACATAGTACTTAGGCCGATTCTCGTGGAACTGATTTCCACCTGAATTCTGTAGAGTCACATTAGAAACACTTGAGTTTACTGAAATCGTGTTATTTCGGACAATTGTCGGTCGCAATGGAAATGATTCATTATACCTGACAACACGTTTTCCTCCCCCCTGAGGTATGATGTCGCCACCAGTCACCAGATCTTGATAAGAATAACTGAAAGAATGACTATGTGCTTCGTTACTTACCGCTGTATGAGAATGAGATCCTGAAATAGAATGATTATGGGATGGTATCTGATCTAAAGTCAAAGTAATCTTTGAATAACCACCTTCTCTTCCTATCGAATTATAATCAGAATTACTGGGATCATAACCAACAATGAACTTACCACTTAGATCAGGAGTTCCGTTAGTTCCATCACATAATCTCCATCCCCTTGGTGTATTAAATTCGTCTCCTCCCCACATTATGATAGAGCCTTTGGGAAAGGGTGTCAATTCTATCCAGTTTAGCCCATTGTGATAAACCAGGTTTTTTAAGTTCGTGTCATATACAATTAGTCCCGGGCCCGTGGAAGAAATGTTGCTTCTTTGACTTGTTGATAACCTTGGGATAAGAAGGCCTTTATTTTGGCTTGAAATATCGAGAATTGCTGAATTGTCCGGATTTTGAGTGCCAATTCCAATGTTTTCGGACTGACATTGTCCTCTCATCATAATCAATAAAAAAGGAATCAGTACAACTTTACCCATCATTCTTTCATGATAAATGCTAGTACGTAGAATGGAGGACGATTTTCGTGAGATTGATTGTTCCCTGAATTTTGAACATTAAGTCCAGCATCACTGGAATTTAATGTCACGTTGTAGAATCCTTGATTGACGTCTCCTCCTGAAGTTGAGTTAGTTCCTCCAGCAATTTTGTAAAAACCGTCACCATCATCGGTAGCATTGATAGAAGTGGATATATCTTCAAAATCAAATCCGTGATTATGATTGGAGCTATTTACACCACCGGAATGTGAATGACCAGGATCATTGACGACGTGACTATGACTTGGAATCTCTGACGTTTTCAACGAATAGCGGTCTTTTCCTCCATTATTCCCTACTGCATTATAGTCATCAATACTCGGATGCCAACCTACTATAAATTGACTCCGTAAGTCTGGAGTGCCTTTCTGTCCATTGCATATCTTCCATCCAACCGGAGGAATAGTCCCATGCCACATAATTATGGTTCCAGGCGGAATTGGATTTAGCGTTTGCCATTGACCATCAACAAAATATTTATATTTATTGACGTCCTTATCATATACTATAAGTCCTTCAGCTGCCGAACTTTTCAAGGTTTCAATGTTGCCGGAAGTGAGTCTTGGAATTACCAATCCTTTATTTGAAGATTTTATTTCCATCACAGCATCCGGATGAGGATTATCTGTACCAATCCCAACTCCTTGAGAACAAGTTTCAGTCATCACGATGAATACAACTATGAAGAATACAAATGGCCTAATCATTTAACTATCAATTCGGAGATTCTAGACTTAACAACTGCACCTGTGGCTAAATAAGATTTCACTTGGTAGTAATATTTACCTCTTCGGATAGCTTGATCAGTATAGTATGGAAAACCCAGTAATCGAGTTATGGGTCGTAAATCCTCCATATTATACCCTCGAAAAACAACATGCCCAGTCAACTCGTGTTCATCAAGAGGGATCCACGAAATGGTGGTATGTTTTTTCTTCCTTCTATATCGGACCTGTATATCGAAATTGTTTGGAAGAATTGGAGATTTGGAATTTCTAATTACAACTGAATTTGAGGGCCTTGAAGCATTACCAAAATTGTCAATAGCAATCATTTGATAGGTATATTCGATATTTGAGAGAGCCGACTTATCCCAAAAAGAGGTAACCGCTCCCGAAATAGGTACACTATTCAACTGAACATATTCATAAGAGGAGTTTACCTGTTTGCGGAAAATGTGATAACCCGACAAATCCCGCTCAATATTCCTTTTCCACCTTAGTTTGATTATATTATTATATACCTCCGGTAACAACATTTGAGGTTTTTCCGGACCAATGACATCTGGTAAAACAGCAGATACTATGGTTGATGGTTGACTCTTGTTGTAGCTAGTATCTACAGCGCAAATTTTGAATGAAAATAAATTTTTGATGTTTTTAGGTAAAACATATGTATAGTGATTCGAAGCGATTGGTTCACTATTTAGTAGGACATAGTTATCAGAATGATCGTAATTTGCGCTTCGGTAGATTATGTAACCCTTAAGATCCCCTTCAGCATTCTGTTGCCAATTCAAAATTAACTTGCCAGTGTCTGCTCTGACCTTTAATCCAACTGGTGGCTTCGGAGGAATGACGTCCCGTACATCTACAAATATTTTCTTTGAAAATGATTCATTGCCATGATAATCACGCACCAGAATATAATAGTAAAGGGGTCCTGGTATTGATAACGAATCTATGTAGGATGTTGAAGAAAATGTAGTAAAAAGTGGATGAAATGGACCATCACTTAATGCGCTTCTCATCAATACATATTCTTTTATGTCCTCTGATTTTGATAAAGACCATTCCAGATGTACTACCATAGAATCAACTGTAGACGATATTGAATCAACTGGCATGGGTGGTGTTACATCATCAATTTTAATTCCACTAATTGCAATTGATTTTGTTTCTTCTCCGAAAAAGTCTACACCACATATTCTATATTTATAAATAGAATCTTTGGAGATACTTTCATCAAAATACTTGGAATCGGGATAAAATAATTGCCCGGTGCTATCGGGAACCATAGAAATGAGAATAGGATTATTGTTAAGCCTGATCTCGCTTGAAAGAAGTTGCGAAGACCGATAAATGTTTACCGCGTAGAATCTGTCTTCGTCAATCTTCCAGTCGAAAGATATCTTCTCTCCCTTCTGCGCGATTACGACGGAATCGGGAGGTGGACCTGGTTGATGCTCCCCTGCTTCAATATTTTCTGAAGTTGCGATGATTGTTTCATTTCCTGAAGAGACCTCACGAATCGAGTACTGGTAAGACAATCCATATTCTACATCCTGATCTTCGAAAAAGATGCCCAGGTGATGTGCGAACTCATTGCTCTCGAAGGTCTTTACGAAAAGCTGGAAAAGAAGAAATGGATCAAGTGTATCTATACCGGTTAGCAGCTCCGAGAATACCTCGACATCCGGATCATTTTGAATAAGTTCCCTAGATAGTACCGCACTTTGCTTTGTGGGTGCATCGTTAAGTTTCTTCCACTGAGCATCGTTTGTAGATCTGCGATATATGTTTACTCCTTCTTTAAAAAGAAGTTTCTGATTGTACCATTTGAGTTGGATCCTTGGGTTACCGGGATCGCTGTCAGGAGCATTTCTGACTAGTAGTCTTGTATTCTGTCCATAACTCGTAGTTGCCAATAGTATACATGAGATAATGAGCATCGATCGAGAAGAGTACAAATGAGTATCACGGTTCTTCAAGGTGTATTGGATTCAGTGAGAAGGGATAATATCCCGATTAACTGATAAATGTATAAAACCGTTTTGAGATATCAAACAAGTTAACGATTTATTGTGAATAACTCATTAGCATTGGAGCCTTTTGGAGAATTGATACTATTTCGACAGTAACTCTGCCTTACTACTGTATGTCTTTTCGAGCGGAGGCTATCATTAGTCAGCCGCAGGGAGATCTCTTCATGATACTACTACTACTCATGAATAGATTTCTCTCTGCACTATCGTTCCGGTCGAAATGACGTGAAGGGGTAGGCGCCATACAATCTTCGGATGCTCGATTCTTTTTTTGCTTGGCGGAGATGTCAATCATTCTCTGCATTGTAAGCAGCAATCAACAGTTGGCCCTTTGACTAACATTGTAGCCTCTGGAAGCAGCCCCTCTACCCTACGACTACACGTCTTTTCGAACGATAGTGAGAAATCTATTCATGATGCCACCACGGATCTTGTATAGATTTCTCTCTGCACTATCGTTCCGGTCGAAGTGACGTGGGTGGTGAGGGTGACGTGAAGTGTTCCAGTTGGTCGGTCTTCCTTATCTGCAAGATGTCAGGTCCGAAATGTTATGGAAACAGTGTGAGAGGATTCTCCATCGGGATCCGTCCCTCTATACCCTGTAAAGGAATCGATTGAGTGACCGCCAGATCATTACGTCAATACCAAGTTCAATTAATTACTATTGATCAGAGAGGCATTATCATTAAAAGCTCGAGGT
The DNA here is from genome assembly GCA_965242805.1 of Cyclobacteriaceae bacterium. Taxonomy (GTDB): domain Bacteria; phylum Bacteroidota; class Bacteroidia; order Cytophagales; family Cyclobacteriaceae; genus JANQEU01. The sequence goes on from CBDETD010000002.1 coordinate 1,076,095, forward strand.
AGTCAAAAGTTCAGGAGCCAATTCCATTGATGTGCCGGATCTTCTCGTTCACTTTGTCAATAAACGGGTGAAGGTATTCCGGGACATTGGTTTTCATCTGATCCAGCAACCAGAATCCCCTGGTCCCATCGAAGTTGTACTCGATGTAAAGTCCTCCCCAATCTCCGGCATCGGGTTCCCCTATCCGGGTCTCAGATTCTTCCAGCAGTCTGGCCGGAAAGAAATCGACCAGGTCCCTGACCCCCTCGAATAGTTCGTTGCTCAATTCTATGTATTCTCCATCATAGAACTCCGGATCTTGCTGTTTTGGATACCTGTCTTTTATGTCTTCCAGTAAACGCGTTTCCTCGAGGCGAAAGATCTCTACGCACTGTTCACCCAGACACTCTCCATAAAAATGACCAAATACCAGGTAGTTATCCCCGGAAAGTGTAACCCCATCGTCATCGGAGCAGGAAGTAAGGAATGCTAATGCTATTAATACGAGCGTTAGAATATTTTTCATATTGGTAATGCTTGTGATCGAGTTATTCTAAGCAAAAAAGATGCCTAAAAACGAAACTACGATCCTGGATCCTTCTGCATAAGACTATGGAGAAACGTCACGGTGGTTATTTGCGTTCAATATTTTCCCAGTTGACTTTTGCCGGTATCCGACATATATTGATACATAAACCATTTCGAAAATCTAACTAAACATTAAGACCATGCCCACATTCGCATTTGATATTACCTATGACAACGGGATCAGCGGACTTACTTCTACTAATGTTCAGGCCGCCATCGATGAACTTGTCACAACCATTCAGAACCTACAATCTGACCTGGCATCTGCCCAGGCTACTATTGCGACCCTGACCACAGATGTCAGTACCAATACCACTAACATCTCAAATAATACGTCGGGAATCAGCACTAATTCCGCCAGTATTGCAAACAATACATCTGATATTAACCTTGTTCAATCAACAATCATTCCTAACATACTGACCGATGTCAGCACTTTGCAAAATATCATTGCCCCTTCCCTTCAAACTCAGATCAATGCAATTAGTCTCACTGAAATCCCAAACCTTACTGCATCAGTAACCAATAATGCTAATTCCATCAGCCTAATCAACGGAACATTACTTACACATGATACCGCCATCCTGGATATGCAAAACAAATTGGGTCCAGTTTCACGTCAGATCGTAGATGGATATGATTCGTTAGTGGTAGAAGGGGCCAATCTCATTATTCGAAACGGGCTTGGAAATACCGACACCATCAATGGTACAGGTAATGTAATCCTAGGATATAACGAATCGAGATCAACAGCAAATAATTTCAAATCGGGATCTCACAACCTGGTTATCGGTGGTGAACATAATTACAATGCTTATGGAGGTCTGGTGGCAGGATTCAGGAATGAATTGACTGCGATGAATGCTACCATTTGTGGAGGTAGCAATAATAAGGCTTCAGGAGACAGTTCAGTGATTTCAGGAGGTCGGGGAAATGAATCAGGTGCTGAGTACAGTGCCGTTGGTGGTGGACAGAGTAATAAGGCTTCAAAAGATTTATCATATGTCGCAGGAGGTAGTGGCAACGAAGCTATGGCTTGGGGAAGTACGGCTATTGGAGGTTTCCATAATCTGGCAGCTGGAGTCCATGGTTTGGTAGTTGGGGGTTCGGAAAATAAGAGTTCCGGTAAATATGCTGCCACTTTTGGAGGATCGATGAATGAAAGCTCGAAACATTGGGCTACAATATTTGGTGGACTGCAAAATGTTGCATCGGGTAAATACAGTTCGGTCGTGGGAGGCTCAGAAAATATTTCTTCATTCGAAAATACCCTCGTGGCAGGAGGAAGTAAAAATGAAGCTACAAGCTATTTCTCATCTGTATTTGGTGGATGGTCTAACGAATCATCATCACGAAACAGCACAGTTTGCGGTGGTCAGGAAAATACTGCTTCAGGTAACACTTCCGGTTGTTTCGGTGGCGTAGGAAATACGAGTTCGGGGTTGTTCAGCGTGGTTGTGGCCGGTAGTGGCAACAAAGCTGAATCTCAGACCTCCAGTGTGTTTGGTGCCTGGAGATATATTGCCAAAAGATCCCTTCCCCTTCACTCCTTTTGTAATGGTGCCTGGCATATCCTCGAATTCGAACCCATTAATTAGATTATAGATGATAAACTTTTGACATATGAGAAAAAAAAATACATCCCAGGACATGTTGAATTTGACAAAAGAAGTGCAGACTGAAGTTAAAAAGACTCAAAGTGAAAGTGTAAAGAAATTTGTCAGAGCCCAGAAAGAATCGGAGAAGCACATACTGAAATTGAAGAACAAGGCATTGAGCGAGACACCTAAGGTTAAAGCAAGAAAATCAGCCAGAATAAGGTCGGAGAAAGATAAGGATCAACTTTTAACAAAAGTTGAAAATGAATTGAGCAAAGAAAAAACGCTCATTGAAAAAGAAAAGAAGAAAAGGGATATGGAGCGTAAAAAAGAAAAAAAGGATCTATTAGATAACTTGAAAAAAATGGACAAGGACAAAAGGATAAAACAGACAACAAGAAAAAAGTGATTCACGGGATAGCTCTGAAGGACACAGTATTAGTTGACCCACGCTATTTGTATCCTACAGATAGGCTTAATGTCCTGAAATAAAGTTTGCTGTCGCTATCAAAATCCAGTGGTTCCGGTACGAATGACCTCAGTCCTTCCCCATACTGCAGATGAAATGATAAATGCTCGAATCCATAATGCAATCCTATACTCAAACCGAGGTCAACCCTCTTGTAGTATAGTCGTTGTCCGTCAGTTGCTTGCTGCAAAGTGATCTTCTTTTCATATATAATATTTCCATCAATGGGGACTTCCCGACTGCCACTAAATAGTTTTGATTTGAATTGACCCCCAAATCCATAGGCAAAGTATGGTCCGGCAGATATCGAAAGATTACCTCCAAAAATATCACCCACACTCACCATGACATTGACCGGGATCTCTAAATAATCGACACGAATGTTGTTCTCAAAAAACTTTCGACCATTACTCTTTCTTTCAAAAAAGTAACCTTTGGAGGAATACAAGATAGATGGCCTAAGTGTGAATCGACCGGATATGGGTAACTCAAAGAAGATGCCAGCTCTTGGCCTTATTACCGGATCGGTATCCGATTCGCTATTTCGGGCACTGGATAGGTTACTACCTACACTTAGTCCGGCCTGACCAAAACCAGGATTTGACATAGTTGTCAGAAGCACAATGAAAGCAATTGAAGCAAATTTCATTTTTCTATCACAGGGGATCAAAACTATAAAAACTTGAAAGCACAAATTGCATATTTCCTTAGTTAGATCATCGATTCATAGACTAAAGTCCAGAGGTGATCTTGCTAAATAAGATCGCCAAAAGAAATACCCCCATCTCAGAAAAATTATTTTTTATCTTGAAAAAAGAATAAAATTGAGATTATGGAGTTAAATTACAGGACACCCCGTAATTTTCTACTTAATCGAAACCATTTAAATCATACTATAGAACCTTAACTATTGCACTTATGAAAAACCTACTGAAAAATGTACTGTACCTATTGATCATCCCACTGTCACTTGCCTTCATGATATCATGTAGTGAGGACGATGACGATGGTGGGGATATCGGCAGTAGAAGTGATCTCATCGGTACCTGGACTGTAGATGGAGTCACATTTGAATTTACTATCGACGGTGTCGATATCATTACATGGCTCGTCGATAACCTGGGATTATCCACTGAAGATGCCGATGAGTTCCGAGGTATTTTTGAAGCGGCCTTCGAAGAAGGATTTATTTCAGGCACAATTACGTTCGACGATGATGGCACCTACCAGTCTACTATTGGTGGTGAGGCGGATTCGGGAGATTGGGAGCTCAATGGAAGCACCCTTACCATTCAGTCCAGCGCCCCGGGAGATTCGCCAACCAATATTGAAATTACGACGTTGACCTCCTCCTCTGCGGTCTTGTCCTTCTCAGAAACTGAAGAAGAGGATTTTGATGATGACGGCACCAGGGAAGAACTTGCCATCACAATCGAGATGACCTTGTCCAAATAAAGAACATATAACTATTTTGGTGAATACCTGCCGGCAAGAAGTCGGCAGGTATTTTTTTTGTTGTACCTGAATCAGATACCACTGTTTATTGACATATTGGGCCTTATTCAAAAAATGGGCAATATCTAAATTGCACTACCTATTTCAATGCAATCATGAGATCTACATTCACAAATTTCCTTCTCCTAATCATAATTGTTATGTCATACACAGGATGTCAACCTCCATCAGAAACGAATGAATCGGAAGTACTGGAAGGCAAGATCCAGGAACTCCTGGACCAAATGACCCTTGAGGAAAAGGTGGGGATGATCCATGCGAGTTCACCGTTCACATCGGGTGGAGTGGAACGATTGGGTGTTCCGGAACTGATCACATCAGACGGGCCACATGGTGTACGACATGAGCACGGCAGGGATTGGGTCAAGGATGAAGATGTGTATGATAGCAGCACGTATCTACCTGTGGGAACAGCGCTTGCTGCCACCTGGAACAGGGATCTGGGTTATAAATTCGGTACAGTACTGGGCAGTGAAGCCAATTTTCGGGGTAAGGACATAATTCTCGGGCCCGGTCTCAACATTATACGCTCCCCCCTCAACGGTAGGAATTTTGAATACATGACTGAAGATCCTTACCTGAATGCCCAAATGGCCATTGGGTACGTGAAGGGTGTTCAGGATCAGGGAGTGGCAGCCTGTGCCAAGCACTACGTGGCAAACACCCTGGAGATAGAACGAGAATACATCAATGTAGAAATGGATGAGCGAACACTCCAGGAGATCTACCTGCCAGCATATAAAGCTGCCGTACAGGAAGGTGGTGTTCATACCATAATGGCGGCCTATAACAAATTCAGGGGCACCTACTGTGCGCATAATGGATATTTGCTGGATGACATTCTACGCAAGGACTGGGGTTTTGACGGATTAGTGATCAGTGACTGGGCGGCCGTGAAAAGTACAGAGGCGGTGAAGGTAGGTATGGATATCGAGTTTGGTACAGATCTGGACATGATGCCTGGACCCGTGGATTATGGGAAGTTCTTTATGGGTGATACCGTGGTGAGCATGGTAAAAAACGGACAACTTGACGAATCCCTCGTAGACGCCAAAGTTCGGAATATTCTTCGTGTGATGCATCGTATTGACAAATTCGGAGAACGTCAACCTGGCGCTTACAACACTCCCGAGCATCAGGCCATTGCCCGTAAGATCGCTGACGAGGCCATGGTCCTTCTCAAGAACGATGGTGTTCTACCCCTTGATAAATCCAAAATAAAGAAACTGGCTATTGTCGGAGCCAATGCCACCTGGAAGCATGCAGGTGCCGGTGGTAGCTCACAGGTCAAGGCGTATTACGAGGTGACATCCTTTCAGGGGATCGAAAACTCGATAGACGCCGAGATTGACTTTTCTCAGGGGTATGAAGTTAGCCGTACCGAAGTAGCAAGTGACGACATGATCGCTGATGCTGTGAAAAGTGTGTCCGAATCAGATGCCGCCATTTATGTTGGTGGGCTCATTCATGGGTGGACCGACGAGTGGAATGACAATGCCTTCGATGCCGAGGTAGTGGACAAACCGGATATGTACCTGCCATTTGGCCAGAATAAGCTGATCAAAGCGCTTTTGGAAGCCAATCCCAATACGGTGATCGTTCTTATCGACGGCGGACCCGTTGACATGAGTTCCTGGATCGGAGATGCAAAGGCCATAGTTCAGGCCTGGTATGCAGGGATGGAAGGTGGAAATGCCCTTGCCGATATCTTGTTTGGGGAAACGAATCCTTCAGGTAAACTACCCATGTCCTTCCCAAAGAAGCTTGAAGACAGCCCCGCACATTCCCTCGCTCAATACCCGGGAGAAGACCTTCTGATCGATCACAAGGAAGGTGTTTTTGTAGGATACAGGTATTTTGATTCCTACGAGGTTGAACCGGCATTCCCTTTTGGTCATGGTCTCTCCTACACCACCTTTGAATATCAGGATCTTTCACTATCAAAATCCGGAAACACAGTGAATGTTTCAATAGAAGTCACCAACTCGGGTGAAATGAAAGGTTCGGAAGTGATACAGGTTTATGTAAGAGATAATGAGTCTTCTGTCGAAAGACCGGAAAAGGAATTGAAGGGGTTCGAGAAAGTTGAACTTGCTCCTGGTGAATCAAAATCCATAACCATTCAGCTTGGCGAAGACTCATTCAAGTTTTATGATGAGATCTCCGGTGGATGGATCCTCGAAGGGGGAGAATTTACACTATTCATTGGAAGTTCGTCCAGGGACATCCGATTGACCGGAACAATCAACATGTAGGAAATAGGACTTCAGAAGAAGCACAGGCTTTTTAAATCCTATTTGGTAAATATTCGTGATCGAAGTAGATCGGAATCAAAGTGATTTCTCTTTTTAACTACTGACGTTGAAAAAGTATCCCCTTCGTCCTGCCATTGGAAACAATGAACGCATTCACATTCCCACGATTATCCCGCTGAAAAGCCACTTCCCTCAAGAAAAAAGCACTTCCGTTAAAGCTATCTTCCTCTACGGGAGTTAATTTGATGTCTTCCATATTTCGATGTTCAGCAGTCAATGCGCTATCTTTTACCGTGATTGAATAGTACGTTTCCAACTCTTCGCTAAAGAACCTTCCGGTGTATTCCTCCATCTGTTCGGGTGAAGGATCGAAAGGTGGAAATCTCTCAAATTCCATATCCGAACCTCCCTGGGTATGAACAGCTTTATTGAAATTACCTTCTCCATCTCCTTCAAACACTATGGAAGCTTCAACCCCAATGTAGTCAAATGAATTCTCCGATGTCGGTTCCATCTTCAGGGAGGATTGTCCAACAGGATAGGCCACCAGCTGACCATCTTCCAACTTGAATTCGATAACAAAACTAATCTCCGTCGCCTTGAATTTTCCTACATACCTCCGTAAAGTCTCAATATCAACGGAGAAACCATCGGATCCCTCCTGTTCATCTTCCTTCTTCTCTTCTTCCTCCTTGTAATGGTCTTTAAAAAATAGATCCGCAATTCGATAAGCATTCGAACGTGGGAAGCTGGCGTTGTTACTCATTGTCACTACTCCTGACCTAATTTCCGGAAAATAGGCCATAATAGCCCTGTGAGCAATATCTGCTCCCCCATGCGCATATCTTTTCAGTCCTTTGTAATCACTAACACCGATCCCCAGGGCGTAGGTCATGGTGTCACCATTGTTCAAAATCCCCGGAGTGACCAACTTTTCAATCACCTCCTTTCCTCCTAAAGAAGCACTTTCGAAGTTATTCATCCATTTTACCATGTCCTCCGGCGTAGTATAAATGCCACCTGCTCCATATGAAGCATCAAGGTCACGGGATTCAATGAATCCATCATCCCCATTTGAATAGCCCTGTGTCGCTCTTGGGATAATGGAAGAGGGATTCCTTCGTACGTATGAATTCTTCATGCCAAGAGGTTCGAAGATATTTTTCTTCACGTAATCGGGGAAGCTTTCCTCAGTGACCCGTTCCACAATTTCGGCAGCTACAATAAATGCTGAGTTATTGTAATTGAATTCCTCTCCGGGCAGGGCCTGAAATTCCGGCTGCTTTTGGAGGATCTTGATCACTTCCTCTTTGAGCAACTTGTCTTCACCCTTCCAACCAGTAATGGGCATCAGGTTATAAACTTCTCTCCACCCATTGGTGTGGTTGAGGATGTTCCTGATTTTCACCACTTCCCCCAGGTGTGGAAGTTCAGGGATATGTTTTCGGACGTCATCTTCCAGGGAAAGTTTCCCTTCTTTCTCCAATAGTAAAATCGCCATCGCCGTAAACTGCTTCGTCACAGAACCAATATTCGTCGGCATGTCCAATTCGAAATCAAGGTCATGTGTGAGATTGGCTTTGCCGTATGCTTTAGTGAAGATCATTTGACCTTCCTGCATCACACCTACCACAGCTCCGGGAGCATCACCTGAATAAAATGACATTATCTGGTCTACTCGTTTCTCCTGATCGGTCGCGATGGGTTCAGCGCTCTTTATCAACACGCCATAATCTCCTGAACCCTCCTCAAAAGGTTTTACCTCCAGTTTGTATTCACCAGATCTTTCAATTTCAAAACTGAAGTTTTCAGGCCCCTTCGCCGGACCATCGTAAGACCTGACCAACTCACCATCCGGATCTTTCAATTCCACCACAACATCCACAGTCTTCTGATCAACATAACCATAGAGATAAGTTCCCGAATCAAGATTCAACACATAGGATTTGACTTCTTCCTTTTCGAGAGTTCCTGGTTTCTCCACACCCAACTCCAGGTCTCCGGAGAAATTTACACCCGGCGTTGGACTGCATGATACAATAGCTATGATCACAAGAGGGATAAGAATTTTCATAGTAAAATAGAATCAGTGTTGATGTGAAACGGGATAAAGGTAAGGAACCTATTTCTCAGCTCAAAGGAGTTCCGGAATCTCAACTATTGATGAGGACTTGACCTGAATTAGTCTCCATCCTGATTCTTATCAACATCAGAAAAAATCAACCATTAATTTCCTATCTTAAAGTAGTATGAAAAAACAGTCTGAAACGATGGAAATTGATCATGTTCAATCGGATACCAACCTTGCATTAATTAAAGAATTCTTCAAGTATTACGAAGCAGAAGACCTTGCAGGTTTGCGGCTTGTTCTCTCCCCTGATATCGAATGGATTGTGCCCGGACATCACCCCTTGGCTGGAGTCAAAAAAGGGATCAATGAAGTGCTTGCATACATCATAGAGCTGAAAAAATCGAAATTTCACGCTGATGTCAAAATTGTTGCTTCCAACTCGGACTATGTCATTGATTGTCATCGCGGTTGGGGATCACACAATGGTCGTACCATCGACATGACCTGGGTGTTGTTGTATAAGATTGAAGATGGTAAAATCATCAAGATCCAAACCTATCCCGAAGATCAATATGCCATGGATGATTTCTTCTGGAGTGTGTACAACCTGAAGCCCATTCCGGACAGATTAGAAACGAATTAGTGGATCATTGATGAATCACCTATGATGCCTCATTGAGTGATGAGGTTGAATTCATTGTCAAATGAGTAGTGGATGTATTTAGCTTCACTACTCCCTCTTTCAAAATATTTAAGGACGACATTACCTCCTGTTGATGAATTGGTAATGTTATCAATTTTAACTATTTCATATTCAAAATCCGGTTCATCGTGGTGAAAGATCCATTCTATGGACTTTACCTGGAGCCCACCAATATATCCTGGTATCTCAGTTATATGTGAATAAATACCTTCATCTACTAACGAACTGGAAAGCAGATAGGCTCCTTGATTAATTTCTCCCTTTCCTATCGACAAATCGATCGCCGTACTCAACATTTGTTGTATGTCCTGGGTGGTTGTTACTTCATGACAACCCACAAATAACAGAATGATAAAATACCTGCAATTACATAGGATTAGTCTAGTCTTCAAATACAAATTCTCAGTTGTCAATGAAATTTACGAAAATGGAATCTAACTATCAATTCTTATCTTTCAAAACCACTCCCACCATGATCGTCATGACCGGAATCACCAGGTATCTTATCCCAATCTGCATGAAATAGTCTCCGTAGCTCATTCCTGACATCGGGATCAGGATCAAAAGATCTAAACCGATATTCATCACAAACCAAACTACGCCAAGTTTTACACCTTCACGGAGGAAGTCACCTTTCACCTTTTTAAAATAAAGAACCAGTAAAATCGCTGCCGAGATTGAACCCACAACGATCATGATCGATTTGAAAAGGAAAATATCCACATTTAAATTGCCGTCCCGTCCGTAAAAGAAAATGGCTGCCACAAAAGGGATCAACCAGGTAAGAAATCCGAATAGTACTAATTTCAAATGCTTGTTCATCGTCATAATTGTTTGGTGAGGTATTGAGTATAAATAAAGTTACCTATGGCCAATGACAACCCTATGTCACTCAGTTTGGGAATTTATATAAATTGACTACCGAGATGCAGCTGATCCAGAAAGGGCAATTCAACTCTTATCAATCTTCAACGAACACGTTGGTTTCCCGAGAAGAATTTTCCATCCATCGATCCAATGATGAATTGCATTACAATTCTGTTATTTCAGCTTTCAATGGTCCAAGACAGGTCGTAGAACTGGTCATGGATGACAAATGGACACCAACACATCTGCATTCCCATTGGTCTTCAACAGATCAACTTGATATCATCTTCGACGGCAAAGAAGGAAAGATGGTACGAAACGATGGTCTTGGTGAAAAAATTCGCTTCTTTCCCATGGACAAAGCCAACACGATGATACTGATCGACCATGCACTCTATCTTCCCTTTTTGTGGGTCAATCAACTTGACTTTTCAAGCAATGGGCCCAGGCACCTAAACATTGTTCCCATGGGAATTGCCACGCTGAAGGTAGGAAGTCCATACGTTGAAAGTAAAATACGGCAAATTGATCTATTGCTTGAGATAAGACAGCAGAAAAGGAGGATCGTTATTGAAGCTGAGGAAGACAAACAAATTCAAAGGATCATTCGACGGAATGGACAATTAATTACGCATTGTCACTATGACCAATATTTGCTTCAAGTCTGAGAAAGGAGTGCTCACACTTGACAGTTCCCCATTATATTGAGTTCTCAGTGAAATAATTATGAGATACATAAAGAGCATCATCGCACTAAGTTTAGTGGTATTCATCCCTTTTGCCTTGATGATCTGGATCCGCGTTCATCAGTCCACAGGTTTTGCCTCTATCGAGTTAATTGCTTACCCTCTGGCATTCGGAGGTGGTAGCATTATTGTCATTTACCTGCTTAAGAAGTATTTCCTTAAGGAATCTCTACTTGATTTCAACGAAGGATCCGTTCCATGGTACAACGATGTTGGGTGGGGATTGCTGTTGACATTGGGATATTTCATACTCTTTTTCCTGGAGCGAATGACTTTGATGGATCTGCTGCCATTCAACTCAAACATGGAATTGTTGAATCTAATGCTCGATATGAGAGAAAGACCCATTCTCCTATTTCTATGGTTTGGTCCAGTCCTTTGGATTGGTGTTGCCTTATACGAGGAACTGGTACGGGTATTTCTACTGACCAGCCTATGGAAATTCTCCTCAGACATGTTCTGGACCTACTTCGTTATTCTACTCTGCTCACTCATACTCGGTTTTGCACATTGGAGCCAGGGACCTTATGGTATCGTAACAATCACAATAAAGAGCTTGCTAGGTGGATTTTATTTCTATAAGAAACGAAGGTTAATGCCATTGATATACGCCCATGTCCTATACGATGGATTACAGGTAGGGATGCTTTTGATGACCTATCCGGATCAATAGGTTCAACGTAAAGATTGCTCAATCCTCTTTGTTCTGAGCTCCACACATGATTTGCAAATGAGATCCTTCCTCATCGGCTGTGATCCATAGATCTCAGCTCTGATCTGCGACACATAATCTGATGTTACAATGGATTCAAGGTCATCTGTGAGAAGATTTCCAAAACCTACCTCCTGATGATAATCCTGACAACATAGGAAAACATTCCCATCAACCCCAATGTGTAAATGTCCTGCCACCCGATCACAACCGGCAAAATAGTCCCCATCATTCCAGACCTGGTGGACTTGATCGTTCTCAATGATACCTGCCCTGGAATTGGACTCCCATTCAACAACCTCGAGATTGGACTGTTGCATGTCTATTTCTTTTCGTATTTGCAGGGTTCTTTCGTTGTGGTCATCCGTAGTTCCATTCACCAAGATCTGAAAACGTTTCAATTTGCTGCCAAATGTTGCAATAGTATGCCGCAATCCCTCCAAAACCCTGGCAAACAACTTGGAGGACACCTGCATATACGCACTCCATTCCTCGGGATCCATGGAAGGAACATTGAATACGATTCCCAGCAATTCCTTTTCATTTAGAAAGTCAACCAGTTCTTTCTTTAAAAGGATACCATTGGTATATAATAACAGGGGTATTCCCAAGGAAGTCAGATAGTCTACTCGGTCCTTGAAATATGGATCCAAAAGCGGTTCGCCGTAGTGGTTGATTGCCACATTGGAAATATTATAGGCTTTGAGTCTGTCCATTATTTTCTCAAAGTCACCCATCGACATGATCTTATTCGGCTTTGGTGAAATGGATTGAGGACAAAACGTGCAACGGGCATTGCACTGACTGACAGTCTCAATATCAACCCTGTGCGGATAGAATTGCCCAGTTTCCTGGAAATCAGCCGAAACGATAAACCCGTCTTTGATCAACTCATTGACAAAGAACAGGCTAAGTCCGGAATTGAGGATGTCCTCTTTTTCAAAACTGTTTTCAATATGTTGGGAAATTATTTTGAACTGCTGCTCGTCAAGCAAGAGATACCTGTACGAGAGATCATTTATCAAAAACCTGGAAGCAAGGTGAGAAAATATACTAAACCTTAACGCCAATCCTGTTTGATTTTAAAAGGTCTTTTGGACTTCCCTGACCACGTCCTCCGACGTGAAAAGGTAACGGTGATGGTTTGTCATTCGCATGATCCGAAAGATACCTCCCCTGATCTTTCTATAAACGTAGGATGACCATACTTTATTTATCTGTTCCTTGAACTTCCTCCGCATTCTTTGGAATGGGAATTTGCTGGAGCAATCGAAATCTGCATCTATCAACTTTTGAATATTTCTGAACTCAAAACCAGACTGCAATTGAAAGGGGTCATCTCCCCCAATGGATCCACTTCCATAGTTGCCCAGGTTCCCGTAGATCTGGCTAAACTCCATCCTTCGTTTATGATCGGCGTTGTTTATTCTTCGCTTTCCAATGAATTTCTTTGTGCTGATGTAAAGAAGGTAATCGTTTTTGTCATAGAAGACATAGGTTTGATTCCCCAGTTTCTTCAGGTTGGAATAGTCATATTTGAACTCATTTACATTGTCATCAGGATCGTCATCATAATAGTTCTTGATCTTGTAACCTCCTTTATTCAATACCATCCTGGAGACATCCGGGGCCATCAGGAAGACCTTGTTGAAAATCCCTTTGTAGATATTCTTTTCATACTCCTTTTTCGTGGGATTCAAGATACCATTCAATAGTTGATGGCCAAAAGAATGAACCATAAGATTCAGTTGATAACCCTCTCCTTTTAATGTGTCCGACAAGACCTTGAGATCGTTGAATAGATCGTTTGAAACAAATCGGTGACCGAAATCCAATGTCCGGTCATCAACATATTTTCTGGCCACCCAACCTTGTGAAGGCCAGGTAAAAAAAATGACCTTGGCAATCCTGTTGTTTGATTGGATAATGTAATTCCTCACGTATGCACTGAAAAGCTTCAATTTCAGTTTAGAAGTGAGGTCGTAACCATGCATGTAGACCATGACCTGGTCTCGTTTCTCGTTATTTTCGTTATTCGGATTTTCTATTTTTCCTAAACTGGCGGTAACCTTTTCCGTAAATTCCTTCGCCGTCCAATCATAGATCTCAGTATTAGAGGCTTTGTTCGGTAATTTCACTTCAGAGTAATAAAGGCGATTGGGAACATCCTTCTTTTTCAGGTCAATAAGGCCATTTGCCGCTTTCTGTCTATAGCATATCAAGAACTGATCCAATTCATTCGGATCATCCGGTTTCCAGGAGATATTCATTGTGGTAAACGGTTAGGATATCCGAATATGAGAAAATATGATCGGAAAGTCAATCAGCAATGGGTAGTATTCAAAATCAACCCGTCTAATTTCCCCTCAAATCCTTGATCCGGCTCAATTTACCTCCTGTGCTTCTAGGAATTTGATCAGGACCTTTCAATTCAACCTGCATGCTTAATCCGATGTTATTCTTGATCTTCTTCTGCAGCGTTCCCTTCAGCTCCATAGCAGAATCCGATCCAAGACTTTCAGCTAATGGATCAATTACTTCAACATCAAGTTTTACTTCATCCATGGTCCCCTCCCTGGTCACAATCAGCTGGTAATTTGGTGTTAGCCCTTCAAAGTCCTGAAGTAGTTCCTCAACCTGGGTATGAAACAAGTTTACACCTCGAATGATAAGCATATCATCGGAACGTCCTTTGATCGAACTCATTTTTATATGTGTTCGTTTGCCTCCATTATCGTAGTCAATACTGCAAATATCATTGGTCCAATACCTGAGAATTGGAAAAGCCTGTTTTGTAAGTGTAGTAAATACCAGCACCCCCTCCTTGCCATAAGGCAATGGTTGACCAGTATCAGGATCCACCACTTCAGGATAAAAGTGATCTTCCCAGATATAACTACCTGTCCCCTTTTCCTCATAATCCTCCTGTGAAACTCCCGGTCCAATGATCTCGCTTAATCCATAGATATTAGTCGCCGTGACTCCCAAATCCTTTTCAACCTGGGTTCTTATAGCCTCAGTCCACGGTTCTGCTCCCAATACTGCATATTTAAGATTGATTTCTTCAAGGTTAATGTTCCTCTTTCTCATTTCTTCACCCAACGTCTGGGCATATGACGGAGTACAACAGATAACCTCAGGTTGAAAATCTCTTATCAATAGTAGTTGTCGATCCGTCATTCCTCCGGATACAGGCACCACAGCCATCCCCAATTTGGTGGCCCCGCCATGCAATCCCAAACCGCCGGTAAACAAGCCATATCCATAGGCATTATGAAGCTTCATTCCCGGTTGAGCACCTGCACATACCAGTGACCGGGCCACAACCTCATCAAAGACTTCCAGATCCGCGCGATTGTATCCTACAACAGTTGGTTTGCCTGTGGTCCCACTGGAGGCATGTATTCTTACGACTTCCTCCATCGGTATTGCGAACATTTTGAATGGGTAGTTGTCCCTTAGGTCATTCTTCTTTGTGAAGGGAATTTTCTGAAGGTCCTCCACCGTCTTAATATCAGCCGGAGTGATGTTAGCATTGTCAAACTGATTCCTGTAGAAAGGCACATTTGTGTAAACTCTCTTGACAAGCTCAACTAATCGGGCATTCTGTAGCTTCCTGAGTTTATCATGGGGTAATGACTCGATGTCTTTATTATACATGGGGTGATTGAAATTGGATACGGCAATTTACTTTTTCCCCAAGATGTTTAAATGATAGTTGTCCTGAAAAGAGTTGATTTTATATCGGATGAACTACTCCGCAACCAAAGTCTGAAAAACTGTCCCGTCGGATGTTGATGGCTCATCACCTGTTCGTAAATACTTAAATTCGAAAACGAGAGAATCACCTTTTTTCATAATCCCATTGAATGGATCGAGATTGATACTTTGAAGACCTTTGACAGTGCCTCTCGCGGTACCATTCTTGAGAAGTGTTACCTCAGATGATCTTAACTCAATGCCAGGATCAAACTGGATCCGAACCCAGCTCGTATTGACCGGAATGGTGCTTTCCAGGAGGACCTCAGCAAATGAATATATTCGAATTGACGGATCTTCCTGTTTGGTCAGGGAAAATCCAAAATAGATAATTAAGGAAGCTAGAAAATACTTCATAATAGGTTAGCCAACAATATTACAACGACTATAACTTCAAAATATTTTCTCCTGTTAAAGGTGAAGTACCATGGATTAATTTTAGTACATTAAATGAATGAAAGATAGTAACAAGCTGGGCATCGGGCTTGCACTGGGGTCCGGAATCGGGACGGCTCTTGGTGCAGCTGTTGGTGTGGTCATTGATGATGTGGCCATTGGAGTTTCATTTGGGATCGCCATTGGTGCAGGACTAGGAATAGCCTTCGCAGCTATTGATTTCGGTCAAGAGGAATCAAAAAGTGAGGATCAATAGAACAATTTACTACATTGCTCATTGTTCACTTCTCATTGTTAATTGCCAATTGTTACCTCACATTATCATCAATCCAGGCAAATAATGCCGGAATAACTTCTTCTGAAAGCTCCCCTGTATCAAGGTCAACGAGATCATGATTTGTATTAGTTAGTGGGACCACCGTGAAATTTGATCGATCCAAAGTGGTTAAAAACGCCATATCGAATCTCGTGGGGTGGCTCCTGTCTTCTTCACCGTACAACCACAATACAGGAATATCCATACCTTGGATGATTGGCCTGGGGTCAAAACCAAGGTCACCATCAAAGTCCTCAAGCATAGCGGTTGCCTCTTCGATACTAAGGTTTGGATCATCTGTCAAGCTGCAATAGTAGTTTTCAATGCCAGTAGGAGCTACACCTCCACTTGCCATCACCAGATATCCAATTATTCCTGGAAGTCTCTGATAGATCAAAGAATTGACCCATGCTCCCTGACTGGAACCAGCTAACGCTAGTTTGTCATTATCAACCCTTTCATGGTTCAGAAGTAATTCTACAATACTGATTACATCCTCTGCCCTCGCCTCCAGAAATGCATTCGGTGAATCCACGGTTTCTTCAGGATACTCTCCCACTGATCCGCCAACACCTCGTTTATCATAGAGATAGACGCCCAGTCCTTCCGGCACCAAAACATCTACAAACTGCCGATCGGAATCTCTAGGTTCATTTGATGAACCAGGAACTATAACCACCGTAGGAAATGGACCATCACCTTCCGGTAAAAACAATTCTCCCTCGATTATTGCCTCTCCGGTGGTTGTTTTAAAAACACCATCTCTCGAAAGTTGGTTGATTGCCGGATCATCGTTACATCCTTGCAGTGAAATGATCACTGCTAATACAAATAGCCTATAGGACATTACAATTACCTTCTTATGCATATTACGAGGGGATTGGCAAGCAATTCCATTAGTTTCCTAAAAACAACGTAAAAGTGCAAATCTACTATTGAATGCTCCTCTTTATTATAAAAATATCTTTTTGTACTTTCCGTGCAACTATTATAGAAATCGGTAGTAATGCCTGTGAAACCTAAACTATTTGAACCATTGACTGACAATGACCTGATGACGCAGGTAAAAAAAGGTGATCTAAGCAAAATGGGACTACTGTACGAGAGATATCATAAGGAATTATTCGGCTATTTCTATCGAATGACAAATAATCCTGCAAAAAGTGAAGACCTGGTACAAAATGTCTTTTATCGACTACTGAAGTACAAAGATTCATTTGATACCGGAAAACAGTTCAGACATTGGGTATATACCGTGTCGAAGAATGTATTTAATGATCAATTTAAAAAAAGGAACCCATTGGCCTATTCCATGGAAATTGAGAAAACAGACGTGGAGGAAGATTCAAAAAACCAGGAACAGCGAATTGTTGCGGGTGAAAGAAAAGAAATGTTGCGGGAGGCAATGGGTAGATTATCCGAAGATCAACGGGAAGCTATCGTCTTGAGCAAATTTAATGGAATGAAATATCATGAAATAGCAGCGATTTCAGGATGCACAGAAAGTGCAATCAAAGCAAGAATACGGAGAGGACTTATGGAATTAAGAAACATGATCGGCGATTAAAATGAAAGAAGAAAAAAATACGAGAAAACTAGAAGAAGTATTGGATCATTTGGTTGAGGAGTTAGAAGATCAATCATTCGGTGAGGCTGATCTCGAGCGATTATGTCAGCAATATCCGACGTATGAGAAGGAGCTAAGATCTTCATGGTCCTTATGGACTGAAATAGGTGAACTCGAAAAAACAGATATTAGTCCTTCACACAGGGATAGATTCTATGAAACATTAACGGAGTTTCAATCTGAAGAAACCAGTACTTCGGGAAAATATATCCATATAAATACGGTCTTTCGCTGGGCGGCAATATTCGTTATTGGCATTGGGCTTGGCTTTTTCCTGAATAGCGATTTTCTGAAGAAGGGAAATGATCGCTTTAGAAATGGAGAAAGGCAATTGATCTCAACGTTGACAACTTCCGAATCCGCAAGTGGGAGGCTTGTCGCTATTCAGGGCATTAAAGGCATCAATCGACCCAAGGACCACGTTTTTGATGCTCTGTACACGACGCTTATCAATGATCCCAATGTAAATGTTCGTTTAAGTGCGATCGAAGCCATGCTTCACTTCGTTGAAAGCCCCAGGGCACGGGAATTACTTGTGCAATCACTTGCATACCAGGATTCTCCTATTGTTCAGATCACGTTGGCTGAAGTGATCATAAAGTTACAGGAAGAAGGTTCAGTGGAGGAGATCCGAAAGCTACTTAATTCTGAAAATCTTGATGTGGAAGTTAGAATGCATTTGGAGGAGGCATTAAATCTATAATGAAATCAATAACTCAAAATATGAAACTAATTTTTTTATTGACGTTGGTACTGAGCTATAAAAGTTGGGGGCAATCGATAGATGACGAAATGGAATTTCGTATTCCTACAGAGGGTCTCGAATCCTTCAGAGTTCACAATATCAACGGGGAAGTAACTATTGAAGGCATTGACGGAAATACGGCAGTGATGAAAGTCAGAAGGTCCCTGAAATCCGCAAGTAGTGAAAAACTTGAAGAGGCTAAAAGTACTTTTAAAATGGACAGTCTCAGCTTAAATGGTTCGTTATATTTCTTTAATGACGTTGAGGACAGGTATTTTAAAATAGATGAAGAGGGAAAAGGTCACTATGAATCCGATTGGGATGGATCGAAGGATGATCGGTTTGAGGTGAAATACAGTTTTGAAATCGATTTGAAAATTCCAAAAGACCTGGATCTACATGTGACGAACCACAGAGCGAATCTGACCATCAATGGAATCAATGGAAATTTGTATGCCAAAAATCATCATGACGATCTTGATGCAGTCAATCTGGGTGGGAACGCTATGCTAAGGAATCATCATGGGTATATCAAGGCCTCCTTCACCCGGAATCCTTCAGGTGACTGCACATTCAGAACACATCATGGAGATATCCGAGTGACACTCGTAGAAAATCTTTCCGCTGATGTCTTTCTAAAAAGCCATCATGGAGAATTCTATACCGCCTTTGACTGGACACCTTCACAAGTCTCAGCGAATAAGAAGACCACAAAGGAAGGAACGACCTATTACAAGGATGACCGTGTAGCCGTGAAAATCGGAAATGGTGGCCCTGAATTCGATTTCAAGACCTGGCACGGAGATATATACATTGAAAAGAAATAGCACAAAATGATTATTAATACCACAACAATGAAATACAATTACAATTTTATATTGGCAATTACCCTGGTCTTAGTCATGACCTTAGCGTGCGGTGCACAGTCGCAAAACCAGGAATTTACGATCCCCCTCAGTGATCCGTCATCTCCGGGGGTGTTGGTTGCGAAGCTTCACAGAGGATCTGTCACCGTAACCGGTTACTCAGGTAAAGATGTTCTTGTCACTGTGATCCCATCGGATGACGATGATGACATAGACGAAGATCGAGCCCGGGAAGGACTACGGAGGATCCCAAATACAGCTACTCAATTTAAGATTGAGGAGAATGACAATTATGTCAAGTTATCGGGAACCCATAACAAGCAGGTTAATTTTGAAGTCAAGGTACCTCAAAACTTCTCACTTCAACTTGGCACCCATCATGATGGAGATATTGGTGTCGAAAATGTCATTGGTGAGATCGAAGCAGACGGACATCACGGAGATATTGAAATGAAATCCGTTGGTGGATCAGTGATAGCCGATACCCATCACGGAGAAATTATCGTGTCATTTGTTTCCATAGACAACAATAAACCAATGGCATTCAGCACCTATCATGGAGATATTGACATCACATTCCCTAAAGGTGTAAATGCTTCTTCCAAAATAAAATCCAGTCGGGGAGAGATCTATTCGGATTTTGATATTGACCTTAAAGTGGAATCAGCCAAGACCATGTCATCCGACAAAAAAGGAACCAAGATCGAAATTGGAGGATGGCTACGTGGAGATATCGGAACAGGAGGTCCGGAGTACCTGTTTAGCACTTATCACGGAGATGTGATCCTGAGGATGAAATAATAAGTATGGTTTCCCGCGCCAAGCTGAAAGCTTGGCGCGGAAACCACAATACATCAATGTAATTAACCCGAAAGGGACAGTCAACAGGCGGCGAAGCTGAAGCTTCGCCGCCTGATGTCATATCAGAATCTCAATTGCCTTTTTTTGATTAATTCTTGAATTTTAAATTTCTTCGGTAAAATTCTAAGATTATAGATTCAATAAGGGCATGAGATTTCTTTTTGTACTATCCCTGTCAATTATTTCCATTATTGTTCAAGGACAGGAAAACCAATTAATCGATAGTTTAAGATCCACTTATTCAAAATCGAAATCCACTTCGGATAGAATTGCAACATCCAACAAATTAGGTATTGAGTATGCAGATTTAGGTGATGTAGACTCCTCCAATATTTGGCTTAATCTATCATTGGACCTGTCCCTCTCAACCGATGACAATAGTATGATCGCAAGGAATTATATGGATTTGGCTGAGAATTCTTTCAAGATTGATGGAGATATGGCTTCGGCATTGGATTATTACAACAAAGCTTTACCATACAATCTAAAGCTTGGTGATCCTTCGAGAATTGGAAATAACTATTTTAACATCGGTAAAGTGGTCAACAATCAGGGGAATGGACCCTTATCGCTCGAAAACTTCCAAAAATGCCTGCCTTACTTCGAGCAATTGAAAGACAGCACGGCAATTGCACAGGTATATAACAGCATGGGCATTGTTTTCTCCAAACAAGAGGATTTCGAGCAATCCATTTTCTACCATGAAAAAGCCATCGGAATACAAAAAAGACTGGGACTGCTCAGTAACGTAGGTATCAACTATAACAATATCGGATTGACATATAAGAAGATGGGTGACCTTGAAAAAGCCCTGGTCTTCTACAGAATGGGTCTCGAAACTGAAAAAGAAATAGGTTTTCTTCCACTGAAAGGTGCTTTAATGAACAATATCGGCACGGTGATGGAATTACAAGGTCACTATGATTCGGCCATATATTACCAATTGGAAGCCCTATTCAATTTTGAGCAGGGAAACTATGGCCCAGGTTTTGGGTGGGCGTACAAGGGGCTTGGGAGCACATATCTGGCAAAATCCCAAATCGACAACGCCATTAGGTATGGTGAGAAGGCCTTTAAAAAGGGAGAGGATACCGATGAATTGGATCTAATTAGCCAGTCTTCAGAAATACTTGCAAAAGCATATGCCTCCTCGGGAAAGTATCAGGAGGCTTATTATTATCAGAACCTTTTCAAACAATACAGCGATTCTCTGTTAAATGCAGAAAAGATCAAAAAAGTAGCTACCATGGAATATGCTTACCAGTATCAAAAAGCAAATGAACTTCAGGCTCTCGAACTCCAAAAGCAGGAGGAACTTTACCGTGCACAACTTGACAGAGAGGTTTTACTTCGTAATGGATTCATCACTGGTCTTGTAGTTATTATTTTCTTTCTTGGACTACTGTATTACAGTTACAGGCAAAAACAAAAAGCAAATGAAGTACTTGAGGAAAAAAATAAAATAATATCTGAGCAGGCATCGAATCTCAAGGAACTAAATGGTACCAAGGATAAATTTTTCTCAATCATCTCCCATGACTTGAGAGGACCTATGAATATATTCCAGGGCCTTTCCTACATGATAAAGGCTGCCCTCGAGGACAAGGAATATGAAGAACTTGATAAGTTCGCCGACAATGTTCGGGAGATTTCACTTCAGGTTTCCGAACTTCTGGACAACCTATTGACATGGGCAGTGCAACAACAAAATGAATTCCCCTACAATCCTGAAAAAATTAATCTAAAGTCCTGCATAGATGAAAACATTGCTATTTTTTCGTCTATCGCTGCAGCTAAACAAATAGAATTCAAATCGGATATCAGGCAGGATGCTATGTTGTGGGCAGATAAAAATAGCCTCATGACAATTCTTAGAAATCTGATAAGCAATGCTATGAAATTTACTCCCTCCAACGGCAAAGTATCATTAAGTTGTGATACAGCCAGAGAGTATACCGTGGTGAGGGTGAAAGATACTGGGAAAGGAATTCCGAAAGACAAAATAAACACACTGTTCGATGAGGAATCAATCAAATTTTCTCATGGAACCAGTGGAGAAAAAGGCGTAGGGCTGGGCCTTCAATTAGTACGTGACTTTGTCAAGCTGAACAATGGTAAAATTGAAGTGGACAGCTCTCAAAATGAAGGGACAATTTTCTCAGTATACCTGCCATCATCAGGTCAAGCGGCCTGACCTATTGTACAGCTATTGTCTCTTTCTTTTCAAACGGTATTTCCGAAATCCGTAGATTCCTGCTCCTGCTAGTAATAAAAACGGCCAAAGACCAAAAAACCAAACGATGAACGAAAGGAAACCGTCCCATCCCCGATCGAATGAGCTGAGGATCCTTGCAAAAAATCCCTTCCTTGAAGACGATTGGTATTCATAGGGCAGCACCTCATAAAACGACAGGTAGATAGTGCTGTATTGGACCTGATTATTTAAATATTTGAATTGACCTTCCAGTCTTTCTATCTCAGTTCTGACATTATTTAAGTTCTGCTCGATGGAAAGAATGTCGGTTATGGTTTTGGTTTTTTCCAATAACTCCAGGTATCGACCCTCCAGAGCTTTTTTATTTTTGATACGCGTCTCCAGATCATAGTATTGCTCGGTAACATCCTGGAGGTTTGAGGATTTACTTTCGACAAATACATCCATACTCACTATGGCTTCGAAAAGACTATCATATAATTCCTGTGGAACCTTTATTGTGAGGCTATAATCAATCCTGTTGGCATTTCTGGATTGATTTTCACTTTGAATGTAGGCTCTAAATTGAGGAAGTAACTGTTTTACTAAAGCATAGTCCTGCTCAATACTTTCTGATTTGAAATAGATATTTCCTGTGGTAATAACCTTTGTTTTCAAGGTTGACCTATCCATTTCATCCTGTTGAAATTCTGTCCTTGACGATGGTAAAGCTGCCATTTCACTTACAGGCGCCTCAAAATCCATCGACATGCTATCACCTCCGGAGGAGCAAGATAGTATTGCACCAGCTACGGTTAGAAGTATTATATGTCGTCTCATGCCATTAGGATGAACAATCACTCAAATTTCCACAAAAATGTTTCAATTCTGTTCCAGTTCAATGGAAAGTCCTCCGAACTGTGTAAAAGTTGTATCCGCATTGATGCGATAGCTATATCTTCCAATATCCAGGAGAGTTTCTCCAACATAGTCAATTGGTTGTATCGTAAATACTTTCCCATCAATTTCAAGTTCTACAAAAGCATAGCGATAAGCTTTTTCGAACGATTGATAATTGGAAGATTCACCCGCCTTAATTGTACCGAAATTGGCTTCGCCACCACTTGTATTCACGAATACATTATCGTATTGATAAGAAGAAATATTGGTCACCCTGATTTCAACACTTTCAAGGGTCACATCACCATCATCACCACCGCATGAAATCAAAAGAAATAGAAACAGGAGTAAGGAAATATGTGCTTTCATGTGATCTGTTTTTTTCTTTATAGCAAAAAACGGACCGGAGTGACAAATTTGAGGCTATCTTTTTCACATGAATTAAACGTAGAGCACTATGAAGTTAGGGTCTTCATCCAATTCAAAATCTGTTCCCTGCACTAAAACTTGAGTTGTTCTTGATCCCACACAACAACCAGACTTAAAAGTTTCAAATTGCCAGGTAATTCTTACCTCCTTGGAATCAATGACTATCAAATATTGTAGCTCTGTATCGGAAGGAGCTCCGTTGTTAAGAATTATTTCTCCTCTTTGTAAATCGATACCAGAACTTGCAATTGTTCCATTCAAACCAGTGATCTGAACGTCTTCCTGCGCTATCGATCCTGTACTAATGAGATTCTCCCCTGATTGACTTGAGACGACGGCAAGTCTTAATTCTATTCCAAAGGATGTACATTCCAGATCTCCGCATTTATCACATCCTGTAATGAAAAACAGAAAACCAACTATCAAAGTGGCTGCTAACTTTCTTGTCATCGTCAATTAGCTTTTTGATTCAACCATTTAACGAATGGACTTAGCCATTCCTGATATGGTTTATATAAGAAAGCATGATCGATACCCATATTAAGTTTTATCTCGGTAAAGGTTGATGAATCTGGTAAGTCAATGAAAATCGATTTACAGGATTTTTTTGAATCCGATGACTCGAATATGGAGAGAAATCTACCTTGGAGTTCTCCCTGATACTTCTGGTAGTAATCCACAGCATAGTCACTGCACAAGCCTAATAATGCATAGTTGATTTTGTGATCCTTCATCAAATAAGCCACTTCAACGGCTATGTAGGCCCCTAAGGAGGCCCCGAGAATGACAATGTTCTCCGAGGGTACTCCACCACCTCTCAATGAATCAATTTGGATTTGAACTTTTTTCGCGTATTCATCCTCCTTACTGTCTTTTGGTCGTACTTCACTGATGACATAGAATCCGTTTTCCCAAAGGGAATCCAGGATCTTATTGTATTCATATTTACCGTAATAATCGCTTACGGCATCCGCCCCTTTCGCCTGTATAATACCCCCATGCAGATAAAAAATGTATTTTTGATCGGGATCTGGCGTTTTCGGTACAAAAGGATTGATACTCTGGGAGTACGAATAGAAACTTTCCAGAATTAATAGCAGTGTGAGTATTCTTACGGCCATTTCTAAATTTAGCTATATTGGTAATTTTTTCATAAATGACGGCTTACATCCTTGTTAAATACATACATCTGGTATCTATTCTAGGTATGGTGTGTACACTTTTCACTGAACTTGTGCTAGTTGGAAAGACCATGACAAGAAAGGAAATCAATCGTGTGAGTAAGTATGATTCGGCATATGGTATCCTGGCCATTATCGTGGTTGCTGCCGGATTGACATTATGGTTTGGTGTGGGAAAACCGGCAGAGTTCTATGACAATCCGATCTTCTATTTCAAAGTGGGAATTGTGATCCTGGTCGGGATCCTCTCAATTATCCCAACTGTGTTCTATATCAAACAGAGAAAGGGAGATCAGGATGAGATCGTCGAAATACCCCCAAGAGTGAAGGCATTTATAATTATTCAGTTAGGTATTCTTGGTTTGGTTCCTATTCTTGCGACAATGATGGCATTTGGATTGAGGATTTAATCAGAATCTTTGGCCTCAACTATTTTGAATCACTTTTCAGATCAAATACGTCCTCAATAGCAAGATCAAAGACTCTTGCAATATCAAAAGCCAATTTCAAAGAGGGATTGTATTTTCCTTTCTCAAGAAATACTATAGTCTCCCTCCTCACATTGACTTGTTGGGCCAATTCTTCCTGGGTCATCCCATGTCTGGCTCGGAGTTCTTTAATTCTCGTCTCCAATTTGAATACCCTTATTTGAATAATGGATCCAAAATGCTATAAAAAGAACCGCCATTCCAAGTAACCCAATTGCAAATGGAACAACAACTTCAATATTCGAATCAACAGTGAAAATGACGATGAATGTCCATAGATAGAATGACATCCCAAAAGCCTTGGCGGCTGCCTTTTGCTTGATCCTAAAACTCATTTCATCATCCGCCGGTATACCTTTCTTTTCTTCGCCAACCCGCTTTATGCCGATTACAATGCCGAATACAACACCTATCAACACTAATCCCGCCATGACTATTTCAAAGACCCCCAGATCAGACATAGTTGAATAAAAATAGAGACCCAGCACAAAGGTCAGTGTCCCGATGACAAGGAACAGCAAATTGGTTTTGGCACTTTTCATTGTTCGTATTTGTTAATTAATTCTAACATAAAGTTAGAAATATATAACATTATTGTAGTGAATTAATTCATGATTTATATCATGTTCTGATCATGAGAGGATTTATTTAGTAATGGGGATCTTATCTGTACTTCCTACCTGATTCATCGATCATCGGAACGAAAGCCACCGATAACACAGCCTGGGTTTTTATTTTACCCTTCTCTTTCTTGAGCAGTACGAGTTGTTGTGGAGGTCTGGCACCAACCGGGATTACCATTTTACCTCCTTCCTTCAATTGAACCTGCAGTGGTTTGGGAATATCTGAGGGTGCACACGTGACAATTATTGCATCAAAGGGAGCTTCCTCAGGCCAACCTTTATATCCATCCCCTATTCTTACGTTGATATTGTCATAACCAAGTTTATCCAGAAGATTAGCAGCCTTTTTGCCTAAAGATTCAAATATTTCTATTGTGTACACATTATCACACAACTCACCCAGGATCGCTGCCTGATATCCAGAACCGGTACCTATTTCAAGTACTTTGTCATCTCTCGACAACTTTAGGATCTCAGTCATGAAAGCCACCATGTAGGGTTGAGAAATGGTTTGACCCTCACCAATTGGTAATGGTTTATCCCTATACGCTTGTGAAATCCGACTTTCAGGAACGAATAGATGTCTTTCAACCTTGAGAAATGCATTCAGGACATTTTCGTTCCGGATCCCTCGCCGCTTCATTTGATATTCCACCATATCCTTACGTTTAGCTTCGAAATCCGGAGGATCTTGTCGAAACCCCAGATTAAAATCCCAGCTAAACATCATTGCAATCATTCCAAGTATTGGGATTGTTACCATACCTTAATTTACTAACAAAAAATGGGGTCTCTAAGGTCCATAACCATTTTAAGACGGTGAAATAAATTCAATTACCCGTGTAATCAATTCATTTATTTGTCTTTTACATCCGAGTATATATTTTAAGTATACGAAATCACTAACTCCAATCGAAAAATGGCAAAATTCGCAGTACTTGGATCCGGATTTATAAGTGCATTTTATTCTCGGGCCCTTCATGGCTATCGGAAAGATGACAGGGTAGTAATCGTTCAAAGTCGGAACGAGGAAAATCTAAAACGATTTTGCAACCGGTATGATGTCCCTAGATGGACTACAGATATGAAAAATGCCATAAACGACCCGGAAGTGGATCTTGTTATAATCGGACTCCCCAACCATCTACACCTGGAAGCTGTAAAAGCATGTGCTGAAGCTGGAAAAGGTGTCTTGATGACCAAACCACTTGGACGAAATTCTGAGGAAGCCAAAGAAATGATGGATATCTCTGAAAGAGCTGGCATATTCAACGGTTATCTTGAGGACCTTGCCTACACACCAAAAACATTAAAGGCCCTTGAAAGTGTAAAAAATGGGGCGATCGGCAAAGTCACATGGACCAGAAGCAGGGAGACCCACCCCGGACCTCATAGTGATTGGTTTTGGAATATCGAAATGGCAGGTGGTGGAGCTATTGTTGACCTTGGGTGCCATTGCATTGAAGTTTCGAGAAACTATATCGGTAAAGAGGTCAAACCAGTGGAAGTGATGTGTTGGGCAGACACCCTTGTGAAACCTATTGCGGCGGAAGATCACGCGATTGGCCTTGTCAAATATGCTACAGGAGCAATTTCCCAATTTGAAGTCAGCTGGGCATTTCGTGGTGGAATGGACCTCAGGGACGAAGTATCAGGAACCGATGGCACGATCTGGCTTAATCACTTTATGAGAACGGGCTTCGAAATGTTTACAGCGCCCGGTCAAAGTGGATATGTTGCTGAAAAATCCGAAACGGCTTCCGGTTGGCTATTCCCTGTCGGTGACGAAAACGTTGAACTGGGCTACACAAATATGTTTGATGACATGTTGAAATGTTGGGAATCCTGTGAGAAACCAATGGAAACATTTTATGACGGATACGTCGTAAATTGTATTATGGATGCCTGCTATCGTTCTGCAAAATCAAAAAACTGGGAACCAGTAATCCTTGAAGATTGGCGGGGTGATGAACAATCTGCTCCAATCATGGAATTGAGGGATTATGATCGGGAACATTATCTTGTGAAGGAGGAAAAACTTCCTGATGGATCCATGAAAATTATCCTTAAAAACAAAGAAACAGGTGAATTCAGTCAAAGACATCATATTTAGCTTTTTAATATTTCTGTTGGTACCAATTTCAACTTCGGCCCAGGAAAATGTGATAAGCAGACTCGAAATCCTTGATGTAAATACAAGAGAGAGGGAAATAATTTATGTAGATGAATCTCATTTCGAAGCTCCTAACTGGAGCAAGGATGGGAAGTATCTCATTATCAATAAAGAAGGATTGTTGTACAAGATCGATATCGATAATCCCGCTCCAAAATTGATCAACACAGGAGAAGCTGAAGACTGCAATAATGACCATGGAATATCTCCGGATGGCACTCAATTGGTCATCTCCAATAATGATCCTGACATGGGATCGAGGATCTATCTACTGCCAATTGACGGTGGAGAACCTGAATTAGTCACGGAAAACTATCCTTCATACTGGCATGGTTGGTCTCCAGATGGCGGATCACTGGTTTATTGTGCTTCGAGAAATGGCACATATAACGTATACAGTATCAATGTTGACGGGAGCAATGAAACGCAACTCACCGATACTCCCACCCTGGATGATGGCCCTGAATATAGCCCTGATGGAAAATACATTTATTTCAATTCCGTAAGAACTGGCACCATGCAGATATGGCGTATGGATCCAAAAGGAACGGAACAAGAACAACTCACTTTTGATAAATTCAACGATTGGTTTCCCCACCCAAGTCCGGATGGGGAGAAAGTTGTTTTCATTAGTTACATTGATCCTGTGGATCCTGGAAGTCATCCTCCATTCAAAAAAGTGATGCTCCGCATGATGGATCCGGATGGTTCCAATGTTGAAAAACTTATCGAGCTCTTTGGAGGTCAGGGAACGATCAATGTCCCGTCCTGGTCACCTAACAGCGAGAAGGTTGCATTTGTTAGTTATAAATTGGAACAGTGATACCCTCTTGAAAGACCACCCCAACGACAAGTAAGTGCGATTCACCCAGCGTTTTCTCGGTAGAAGATCTTATTTACAATCTTCCACTCCCCATTGATCTTCAGCAAATTCATGTAATCAATGAAGCGAAAATCGGGATAGTCAATTTCAATTCTGGCAGAGGCAGCGTTACCATTGACCTCTATGGACGTGATCCTTGTTTGCCTGTTTTGTTTAGGGCCTGGCTTCATCCTGCTTCCAAAAAAGTCAATGGCGTTGACGTTCTTGTATTCTCCATCTCCCGTTATATACTTCATGGTAGCATCTTCATGGAAGGCTTTCTTAAGCGTATTGAAATCGTTATTAGTACCACCATCCAGGTAATAATTTAGAGTTGTAGTTATGGCACTCATGTCATCCTGAGCGTTAACAGTCAGATTAAGTGCAAAGAACAAAAGTGTGAATGTGAGGTATTTCATATACAAGTATTTAGTTCGTCAATTCAAAAATTTGGATCCAGTTCCCTTCCAGGTCTTTGGCTATTGTAGCTTGTTCTGCCCATGAAAAATCACTCTTTTCCGGCGCAATTATTATATCTACGTTATTTCCCATAAATCGATCGTATTGTTGTTGAAATTTCCGGATGCCGAAAGCAAGCTTTTTAAATCCATGAAACTCAGTTTTTGATTCCATTTCTTCAAAAAGGATGACCTTTTCAGGTTCAAACAATTCAATAATTACTCTATTCCTTCCCATGATAGCCCTTCTATTTCCTTTTGTTCCAACCAAACCATAAAGTTCAAATTGCAGATTTTCCTGATACCATGTGCTAACTGAGTCAATATTCCTCACAGTTATCATGGTCATCCAGGGTTCGATCGCGGTTTCGGAATTTTTTCCAGGAAATGAAAAGAATTGTATCCAGTTTCCGTCAGGATCTTTGATCAGAAAATATTTATCGGGCCATCTTTGATCAAAACCTGGTTTTGGAAGATCACTTAGTCCTACCACCATTTCTACATCTTCCATTTCTACCAGTCGTGCTTGAATTGTTTCGATATCGTTGACTACAAATCCAATTTTTCCAAATCCATTCATCACAGACCCCTTGAGAATATTTAACTCAGAAACGGGTATGGCATTCCAGTTCTGTATCATTTCAAGGTGCAAATCACCCAGACGAAGCATAGCAATACTTAAACCATAATCAGGGTATTCCTTTTTATCTGATTCAATTTCAAATCCCAGGTTATTGATATACCAATCCATGGATCGTTGCAAGTCCTCTACCAATATGGCAATGAGTTGTATCCGGAATCCTGCATTCTGATCAGCATTCTGTGAGTAGGTTTTAAAACCAAAAGAGGAGATGACTATTGTCAAACAAATTGTTTTTAACATAATCCGGGAACTTGAATTGATCCAGAAATTAGACAATCATCTTTACTTAGAACTCTTTGTGAGACATTCATCTTGTCCAGGTAGACAAACGACCGGAAAAACCAGATGAATAGCGAATTGGATCATTGATTGAACTTTAGTTGTCAATTATGTGAATAGATATCCTCCCTCGGAAGGTAAACTCACTTCGTTCGATATGACGTCCGCAAGACGTCCGTCCTTCACTGATTCCTGAACATCAGGATCAAGCCGAGGATCACTGTCAAGGTAAGCCCACCAATGAAGATTGGTGTCAACAATGGGTACAATCCTTCCCGCTCTCCCATCGCTGTTGCCATCATGGACCATTTTCCGAAAAACAAAAAACCGACGATCTGTACCTTCAGAAGCCTCAGCATGCGTGTGGAGATCAGGAATTGCATCTGTTTATTGGATTCTGTGACTTCTACGGGGTAATTGTACAAATGAGGGATCCTTTCCAAATAAGTCAATCCTATGTAGATTGCTGTAAACAAAATGGGCATTACCCAGATCATCTCTTTTCCTCCATAGGAGTCTGGTTTTCCCATAAATCCGAAATGAATAGGAATACTATCCGGAAGACTGGAATATCGAGATATAATTGTTATAAATGTCAAAATGATCATCGCAGCTCCGAAAAGCTCCAGGACCCAATCGATGAAAGTCCGTTTTACAGTGAGTTTTGTAGTGTTCATAGGGGTGAAAAACTGTGATCAATCATAAAATACCCTGTTTTTTATCATGAAATACCAGAAAAGGGGTATTTACAAAGGTTACCTTATGCAGTAAATTACATTAAGTAAAAATACGCTTAAAAATCGAGGCTCGCTATGAAAAAAGTACCGCTTTTATTCCTCGCCTTATTGTGTTTTTCTCTGAGCGCCCAGATCCCTAAAACGTTAAGCTTTCAAGGCTACTTAACGAACGACGCCGGAGAACCTATTACCAACACTGCCCTGAATGTTTCGTTCTCGATATTCGATGCCGAAGCAGAGGGGACAAGGCTTTGGGGTCCTGAACTAAAGGACTTGAATGTCGATCGTGGGATATTCAGTACCATATTAGGTTCGACCACTCCCCTATCCCTGGATTTCGACCAGACCTATTACCTGGAGATCGTGATCGATCCTTCGGGAACACCCGAAACACTGGATCGAATTCAATTGACATCGAGTGCATATAGCATCAGCACGGTCAATGCTGCCAACATTACAGAAAACCAACTCGCCATTTCGCAAGGTGGCACAGGGGCAGTATCCGCGGATGCTGCTCGAACCAATTTAGGACTGGTGATCGGTACAGATGTACAGGCTCAGGACGATGACCTGGAGGATCTTGCTGACGGAACATTGAGTGGCACAAAAGTGGGAACAGGGATCAATGCGGATAATATTTCAGATGGCACCTTGGCAATTGTTCAAGGAGGAACAGGTGCTAACACAGCCACAGATGCACGAACAAGTCTTGGATTGGAAATAGGAGCAGATGTACAAGCATATGACTCTGATCTTACGACATATGCAGGAATTACCCCAAGTCCGGATGTGATTGCAGTGCTCAGGGCCAATAATAATGATGGAATTTTGGATAGTTTGGGTATAGATATAAGTGGAGCTGTACAACCACTGGATGATGGACTTACCTCAATTTCTGGTCTGACTACCACTGCAGATCAGATGCTTTATATAACTGGTGAAGATGCCTACACAACTACAAGCCTGACTGGCTTCGGAAGGTCCATTCTTGATGATACGGATGAAAACCTGTTTAAACAAACAGTCAACTTAGAACCTGGAGTAGACATCCAGGCTTTCAACTCTGCTCTTAACTCGATTGCAGGTGTTACAACGACAGCCAATAATTTGATTTATACCACCGCTCCAAACACCTATGAAGCAACTTCATTAACAGCTTTTGGAAGATCAATTCTGGATGACACAGATGCTGGTGAATTTAGATCAACGGTCGATTTGGAACCTGGAATAGATATTCAGGTATTTGATGCAGGATTAAATTCTATCGCTGGACTGACAACTGCCGCGGACGAAGTGATATATACTACCGGATTGGACAGCTACAATGTAACTTCTCTGACTGCATTTGGACGATCCATAATTGATGATGCA
The DNA here is from genome assembly GCA_965242805.1 of Cyclobacteriaceae bacterium. GTDB lineage: Bacteria > Bacteroidota > Bacteroidia > Cytophagales > Cyclobacteriaceae > JANQEU01. Next base: position 1,108,506 of record CBDETD010000002.1, read on the forward strand.
ACAGAGGGTGACTTTAAGGCTACAGTCAATTTGGAACCGGGTACAGATGTACAAGCTTATGATGTGGGACTTAATTCGATTGCAGAGTTGACTACATCAGCTGATCAAATGATTTATACAACAGCTTCGGATACTTACACGACAACATCAATCAGCTCTTTCGGAAGGTCAATAATTGATGATGCGAATGAATCGACTTTTAAAGCTACAGTAAACCTTGAACCTGGAACAGATATTCAGGCTTACGATGCGGGACTAAATGATATTGCCGCTTTGACTCCCTCTACCGATCAGATGCTCTATACCATAGGATCCAATGATTATTCAACTACATCTCTCACTTCTTTTGCACGGTCCATTCTAGATGATGGAAACGAAGCTACTTTTAAGTCCACCGTAAATTTGGAAATTGGAACCGATGTTCAGGCTTATGACGCGGATTTAGCTTCCATTGCTAAAGGAGCATCGAACGCATCTACCGGAACGAATGCAATAGCAATAGGTCAGAACAATGATGCTGATGGGGCGAATTCCATTGTGATAGGATCATATGCTAGAACCTCATCCACAGGTACAGGGTCGGTATATATTGGGGACAGGTCTGTATCATCGACCACATCGGGTACAGCTGCAAATCGTTTTTATGCAAGATTCGAAAATGGCTATGCTCTGTACACGAATGACGATCTCAGTACGGGAGTAAGCGCTACGAATGGTGCAACGTCATGGAGTAGTCTAAGTGATTCAACAAAAAAAGAAAACTTTCAAAATATTGACGGTGAGAACTTCCTTTCAAAATTTGAAAAACTCAAGTTAGGAACATGGAATTACAAGTCTCTCCCTGATTCAAGAAGAGAGTATGGACCCTATGCACAAGATTTCTTTCTCTTGTTTGGTGACGATGGAATTGGACATATTGGTAACGATACTCTCATAAGTACTCAGGCTATTTCCGGAGTCAATATCACGGCAATAAAAGCTCTAGTCATAAGAACCAATGAACTTAAAAAAGAGAATGAGGAATTAAAATCGATTATTAATGAAATGCGATCGAACCTCGAAGATCTCGAAAATTTGAAAAGGAAGGTGAATTCCATGCTAGGAAATCTGGAGAAAGAAGAAAAAGAAAGAAAGAACAATTCAGTTATTGCGACTACCAAATTTTAACATATCAATTCTCACCTAATTAGAAGCTTATGAAACGATTCATTTCTGTTTTTCTATTTGTTGCGGCAATTTCTGTTGTCTTATTGCTGCATAGTTGTCAATGCGAACCAGAAAAAAAGACGATTTTAAGTGGAAAAGTACTCACCAATGGCGAAGTTCCAGTCATCGGTGCTGTCATTTCCATAAATGAGAAAGAAGCAAAAACGGATGAAGATGGATCATTTTTATTCGAATTTGATGTCTCCAGTGTTCCACCTTACAAAGTGGATGTTTCTAAGGAAGGTTATGGACCTTTCTCCAAAATCTTTAATGACGAGTTCCAGGATCAGACAATTTTTCTAACGAAAGGAACTATTGTCGAATTTGATCCAACACAAGATGTAGTTTTGGAGGACACAGAGATTACCTCAAACTTCTTTCCTAACCCATTGACCGAATTAGATACAAGCCGTTTATTTGGTTTAATTCCAAAAGTTTATGACGGACAGGGAAACTTAATGAATATTGGTCTACCTAGTGAAATCGATAATATTTTCGAATACCTTAAAAATCCTCCAACAGCTCCCAGAGGTGTCAGAGTGAGGATTCCTGGAAATTCACTGGTTAATTCGTCAGGTGGTTCACCTGCAGGAAATGTAAGAGCCACTTTGTCTACTGTTGACTTCTTTAATCCGGACGGAATGCCCGGAGATTCCTGGGTTTTAGATGGTCAGGACACCCTGTCCATGGAAAGTTTTGCTGCTGCTAGTATTGAGATCTTTAACGACGAGGAAGAATTCAAACTAAAAGATGGTGCGAGAGCGGTTGTAGAACTACCAGTTTATCCTATTAGAAATCAGGTAAAAACCAATATTCCAGATACAATGGAGGTCCTTTATTTTAACGAAAAGACAGGATTCTGGGAGAGAGAAAGGGGACTGTATGGCATTTTTAACAGAAAGACGCAATCTTATGAAGTTTCGGTATCCCATTTCTCTGTAATCAATATGGATATTGTTGTTAGTGGAAACTCAGGATCAGTTAAGTTCAGACAAATTGTTAACAACAGCGTAGACTATCTCACTGATTATGATGTTCAGGTTATTATTCCTGCTTGGGATATCTATCCATTTAAGCAGAAAACAGTATCTGTTAGTGAAACGACGGGAAGTTTTTTGGGATGTGCATCTTACACACTACAGGGAACATCAAGTGTCACCAGATTACATCCAGTAGTCCGACTTCCGTTCGACAACGATGCTGACCTCTCGAACGGAGCACCATACGCAGTACTGGTGTTTACTGGTGATCATGATAACAACGCAGGTACGGCAGATGAAGCTATTGATGTTTCCATTGTGCAAATCTCTAATGCCACCATTGATCCATCAACCTTGCTGTCCAGTCCGGATTGTATTGACGGAGTTGATCGAAGCGATTGCGAATTGGGGTGTGGTGAAGTGTTGGATGCTGTTAATAATCCTAATAACCAAGAAGATCATCCATGCAATACAACTTGCTGGCAGGCAAATAGCAACTTTCTACCCTTCAACAATAAACCACCTCCCACCGCTGCAGTCGCATTTTCCCAAGCCTCTGGTGAAATAACTGTGAGATGGGTTGTTGACCCTTCATTCACTACTATTGAGGAATACTGGATTATTGAATGTGCTGATGCTGGATGTCCTACGGATGGCAATGATCCCAATCTATCTTACCTAGGCTGTGATGTAGAATTGGCGCCATTCCCTCCTGGGCAGAAAGTTGTCGCAGTACCTGGCGTGAATGAAGTCACATTCACCGGGTTAACTTCAGGTGATACCAAGCGATATCTTATTGAAGGAGTGGATGTTAACATGGCAGGAACCGCAATTGACGATCGGATTATGAAAATATGTACAAATGAGGCCACTGCCCAATAAACAAAATGAAAAGCGAACGGCCCGATAATAGAAGAATAATTTCAATCCACATGCAACTGGGTTTGTATTGGGCTGTTCTCTTTGTGACAATACCAATTGTGTCGAATGCACAGAATTACTCATTGAAGTCACACTCTCTCTCCAACGGCGCGCAAACCGTGTCCAGTTCCTCCTACATCCTTAATCCATCCGTAGGACAGGATCTGGTAGGTGTTGCTGCTTCGGAGAGTTACAATCTTACAGCTGGTTTTCTACCAACCGCCATACCTCGTCAGGCTGAGCTCACTATCACCACCATTGCGGTAAATCCGGATGAACTTCCGGCAGGTGAGGTGACTAGTCTGACGTTTACTGTAAAGAATGCGGGGGCCATTGGAATATTTGGTCTAATCTCGGCAAAAGTCTATCTGTCAGGAAATGATGTTTTTGAGCAAGATGACATCCTTCTGGATGAATTTCCAGTCGTTACCGATCTGGCCCTGGGAGCTGAACTTTCCTTCCCTACCGGAGCTACCAATAAGTTGATAACCATTCCCGATACAACCACGGTAGGATCCTACACTCTATTCGTAGTCCTGGAAACTGAAAACCCCATCGATGAGATCAATCCCGACAATGCATTCCCTGTCGATTTAACTGTCATTCCTGATGGCAATGGTGGAGATACTGCACCTCCGGAAATAACAATACTTCCTACAGGTGTTAGCCGTAGAGAATTCAGTACCTCCCCTATCAATATCACCATAACGGATCAAACAGGGGTTGCATCAGCTACTTTCCATTATCGTACGGTGTCCGGAGAGGATTTCACTGAAGTTGATCTAATTCTCGAAAGTGGGAACAATTATACCATTACACCAGAGGAATCATGGGCCGATGAAATTGGAATGGAAGCATTTGTCAGAGCCTCAGATCCAAATGATTCTACCGATGAAACCCCATTAACCATTTGGTATCGTACTGTTGACCCATTGGAAGACATCCCATTCCCTGACAAGTTTGATGGGAAATTGACGAGCTACAAGATGTTCTCCATCCCTTATGAATTGGAGGACGATGACTTTCTCGACATATTCAATGAGTTGGGTGGTTACGATCCGGAAAAATGGCGGGTATTCCACTACGTACAGGACAGATATGTAGAACTCCTCAGTGGCTTCAATAAAATTGAACTGGGTAAGGGATATTGGTTCAATACAACAGAGGACACCACAATTCGGGTCGGATCTGGTGTAATTACTAATAACATCCCTTTTACAATGACATTGACGCAAGGATGGAACCAGATCGGAAATCCTTATCCATTCCCTGTCAATTGGGACCAGGTCAAAGCGGACAATGTGGATGCAGGATTGAATTCCCTTTGGGTCTATGATAAAGGATACGATCCATCAACTACTTTAGAACCGTGGGAAGGGGGATTTGTGTGGAGTGATAACGGCGGGCCAGTAGCATTTACATTAAGTTCCAGACAATCCGGAAGAGTTGAACCAAATTCATTCCAATGGCTGAGTCCGGATGAAGATCTATGGCAAATTCCCATAAGCATAAATCAGGGTGATCTGAAACACAAAGGTGCATTTGGTATGCATCCCGATGCCGATCTGAGTAAGGACCCATTCGATGAAATGACAGTGCCAAGATTCATCGAATATCTGGAAATAAACTCAATGCATCCGGAATACATTGATCCCTATTTCTCATATGACATTATTCCAACCACTGATACTTATGAATGGACATTCACGATCTCCTCAAGTGATAAGAAAGGTGAAGCGAGGATCTCGTGGGATAATCAGATGCTGACACATCTCCGAAGTGCTATAACGCTAGTCGATCTACAAACTTTAAAGGTTATAGACATGAAAGAGAAGTCCGAACACACAGTACGTAACCCGGATTCAAAGAGTTTCCGTGTTTACTACAGCAGACAGGGTGTATTCAACCCTGGATTTACCGAGTTGGGAAATGCGTATCCAAATCCATTCCACTCCTCGGTCACCATTCCTGTGCTTATTGATGAACCTGATAAACCGATCACGGTTCTGGTTTATGATGCTTCAGGAAGAACTATAGCTAAACTTATCAAGTCCTTTTCTGCTCCCGGGTTGAATCAATTTAATTGGGATGGCAGGGATGAAAAAGGACAGGAGGTTAGCCGTGGACTGCTTTTCTACAGATTACTGGAAACGGGGTCCAATGAAACATTCAAATTGATTAAGAACTGATCAATGGGGAAGTGGAAAAACATAGTGATCCTTATTTTGTGGCTCCAATTCAATTTAGGTTATAGCCAGGAGTTTGGAATAAAATCAATCGAACAAACGGCTGAAGACCTCATAGTGTACTATGATTTGATTGATACTACATTTGAGCGAACATATTCAATTACTCTTTTCATTATCGATGATGACGGAAGTATTAACGCGTTGAAGAACGTTTCAGGAGACGTAGGCATTGAGATAAGACCGGGCAGCAACAAGAAGATTGTCTGGGGTGCAAGGGAAGAATTGGGGGAGGACTTTGCTGGTTCGATCCAACTGGAGATCAGGGGTAAGCTGTATATTCCCTTCATACGATTCCAGGGTTTCCCAGAAGGGAAAAAGATCAAAACCGGAGAAACGCAGACATTTACGTGGACCGGACAATCCAGATCCAATATTCTCGTGTTTACGCTCTATAAGGAGGACGAAGCAATGTACGTTTTTCCTGAAGTAGCCAATACGGGCGATGCCGCATTGGTACTTCCAAAATCACTTCCCTCCGGTAAATACAATTTGATAATAAACGACTCCAAGAATCAGGATCTTAAAGTACAATCACCATCGTTTATCATTAAAAAGAAACTGCCTTTCATTGTGAAGTTGTCGCCGATCATCGCAGCTGGGGCAATTGTCCCCTTCCTGTTGGATTCTGGGAATGACAATATTCCAGGGCCACCAAATGTACCCGGAGATAGAAATTAAGAAATTAGAGAATTTACCGCTATGAAAAAGTTACTTATCGCATTACTGATAATTGCACCATCACTGACCATAGCACAGAGCTTTACCGAAAAGACCAACAAGATACCCCTGGATTATAATCGTGGTGTCACCCCCACCACGCTACCATCCATTACCTGGGTATCACCCAGGATCGAGTCCTCATTCAGTACAGCAACATCCGTAAAATTAGAGGCTAGGGTAAAATCCGTCACACCTTTGAAAGAAGTAAAACTGGTCATCAATGTGAGCGGAAATGATGTAGAACGGAGCATGCCTCTAGATGGAAGTGTGAATAACTTTAATTTCGAACAGAATCTTCACCTCTTTGAAGGTGGGAACCATATCCGATTAGTTGCTATTAATGAAGACGGAGGCACCGTTTACAGCGAACGACATATTTTGATGGGAGTCGATGACATAGCTGATGCCGTAGATGTCAACAGAAAAGACTATGCACTCATCATTGCCACTGACGAATACGATAATTGGGACGATCTCAACAATCCTATAAATGACGCCACGGTAATTGATCAATTACTTAGGGAACGTTATGGTTTTGAAACAGAGGTTGTAAAGAATCCAACCCTGGAAGAGATCAACGACAAGTTGTATGAATACAATGCACGTGAGTTTAATCCACAGGATCAGCTATTGGTTTTCATTGCTGGCCATGGGTATTTCGACGAAACATTGGGTGAGGGCTATGTGGTAGCAAGCAACTCCCTGAAAAATGACAGGGGAAAAACCAGTTACCTAGCGCATAACCTTTTACGTTCAAGGGTGAATAACATTCGTTGCGAGCACATCATGTTGGTGATGGATGTCTGTTTCGGCGGTACCATTGATCCAAAAATGGTGCATGTGCGTGGTGAAATGCTGGAAGAGGAAGACTCCCAATACTTAGTAAAAAAACTAACAAAACGAACCAGGAAATTCCTGACCAGTGGAAGTAAAGAATATGTTCCGGATGGCCAACCCGGACATCATTCCCCATTTGCTGCTAAATTCATCAGCGCTCTTCGCGAAGTAGGTGGTAGACAAAGCAGGGTACTTTCAACTACACAGCTTATCCCATATTTTCTAAGGTTACAAACTGAACCAAGATTTGGAAGTTTCGGGACGGACGAATCAGGCAGCGACTTTGTATTCGTAGCAAATAGTAATTAGTAAATAAAGTTCCCTCTATCTCCCCTCTATCCTTAGTTGAAAACTAAGAATAGAGGGATAGGAACCTATTTTATCCTGTTCCCATCTGCATCAAAACGTTGTCTTAATTGAATTTCAGTGTAGATAACCATTATAATAAGTAGTCCGACAAGTACCCCCGAAGTAACCATGACCAGGGTCCCAAAATCAAGGAAGAAGTATAAGCTTCCCTGAACTAATGTGGTAATTGCTCCTGCACCTATCATCAGGTTAAAACTCAACTCATTGGAATAGTCCCATGCTTCCTGGGATTTCATGGATCGTGGAGTACGATAGCCATATACCCCATTGATTTTCTTTGGTAAATACACACGGAAAATAATTCCAAGGACCAGAATCAAAGGACCCAGGGATAGATTAACTAAGATTTGAGTCATTGTGTGTTAAGATGATTCCTTCCCAAAATAAGAAATTATCCGGAAATATCTTTCAACATAGTCACCGATGTACCGGTATATTCAATATGTCTGAATCCAAGACGCTGATAAAGACCAAAGGCGGGATTTCGTCGATCTACACTCAACGACAATTTCTTTACACCTAATTTCAGGTAGGTACTTTCAATTCCTTTCATCAATCGAGTTCCCACTCCCTTGCTTCTATATTCCTCTATGACCGCCAGACTAATCTCAGGGGTGTCGCCATCCACAAAACCATACCCCCTATTCTCCTCTGTAAATTGACGCCCCCAAATCGCACCAACTTTCTCATGATCAAGCACAGCAATTAATGCAATATCATATGAGGACGATCCCCAGTTTTGAATGTATTTGGATATTTCCGGTGATTTAAGGATTGATTTTGGGAAAGGATCTTCGCCATAAGGAACATATAAAGCTTCGTAAAGCATTTCTTCTAGAAATGTTATATCGGTAATTGAAAATGGTCTGATGACCACTTCTCCAGTCATTGTACAGTCTCGCTTGATACAAAATGGCGGTAGATCATTTGCCACTGATCATTTGTTTGGATCAATGTCCAAATCTCCTTCCCTTTCTCATGATGGTTTTTGTTCATGTATTCGTAAATCACTTCATATTCCATTTCGATTATGGCCGTAGAGTCCCAGACATTTATTTCCCTTTTTAGGATCTCGAATGAATGCGTTTTGGCAGACTTCCCATATTCATCAATGGTCTCAAGACAAGCTTCCCTGCCAACCAGACGATTGGAACCAACCTGATTGAAGAAAACCACGTCCTTTTGGAGCATAGATTCTACTTTATCTCTTTCACCTGCTAATGAATACGAGTTGAAATCTTGAATGAAAGATTCGAGCTCTTGCATATCAATGACTATATTCTTTCTTGACCTTGATATCCCTTGCAATGGTTTTGGCTTCTATTCCCATTTCCCTCAACATTCCATTTGGTGACACATAAAAGCCACAGAAATACAATCTATCCTTGCCAAATAAATTCCTTTTCTTAACCGGTTTTTGAATATCCTGTAATCTTTCACCTTCCAGTTCAATAAACTTATCCAAAGCTGTTTTGTATCCTGTAGCCATGATGATAGCGTCAAAATCTTTGGATCTCCCGTCCACAAAGAAAATATTGCTTCCCTCAATTTTCTCAATATCCGGGAATATGATTACCTCCCCTTTCCTTATCAATTCCAGGGTTCCAATGTCCAATAACGGTATTCTATGATCCCTTGAGATCTGTTCCTTAGGACCGTATGGTAGTTTCTTTAAACCAAATTTGGTGATATCCCCAATTAGCAGATCTAATATTGGTTTGTTGATCGCATCTGCAATTCTCGGTGGTAATGCATCTGTTAATGTACCAATCTGCAAAACGGAAAATCCAAGGATATCTCTGGGTATAACATTGACTGGTGATTTGACGGACATGAAAGGTTTTGCGCCATGTTCGTGAAGACAAATAGCTATTTCACAGGCAGAATTCCCAAACCCAATAACCAGAACTTTCTTACCTCTAAAAATTCCACCGTTTTTGTATTCACTGCTATGGACGATCTGTCCAGTGAAGGAATCCAATCCCTTCTTGGATATCCTGTTCGGTTCATTAGTATTTCCGGAGGCAACGACTACATAGTTCGAAGTAAACGTCCTATTGGATGTCTGCACTGACCAAACACCCTTATCCTTATGTATCTTTTGTGCTTCGGTATTAAAGTGAGGTGAAATACCCATCTCCGTACAATACCTTTCCAGGTACTCCACCACTTGATTACGAGCCGGATACTTGGGGATTGATCTTGGAAATTTTAACCCGGGTAAAGCAGAAGATGACTTTGGTGTATGAAGGTGTAATCGGTCATAATGATTTCGCCAGGCATGACCAACTTTGTCATGTTTTTCTATTATTTCATAATCAATCCCATTGGATTTCAAACAAGCGGCACAAGCCAAACCCGCAGCACTCGCTCCTATTACCATGACTTCCGTTTCCGACGACTTCATAAGATGCTTAACCTAATGATTTATAGACTACAAGGCAAGGTATATTGGATTTTGATTTAGTATTTTTAAATCCATTGTACATTTACGCTCTTTATTGAACCAGATTTCTTTCGATGAGTGATACCCGAAACAAGAGACGAGACTTCTTTATAAAATTTCTAGGATTTTGTGCAGCCGTTGCAGTTCTGGCGGGTTTTGCTATAATTATCTTTTTCTTTTCTATGGTTCTAAGAGTTGATATGACCCAGGAGTTTGACATCAACAAATTCAGTACGATCGGAGAGTTTTTTGGTGGAACTGTCGGATCGATCTGGGCGCTTGCCGGTGTGATCCTATTTTATCTGGCCTTGATATACCAACGACGGGAACTTGAGCTTCAGCGTGAGGAGCTAGTAGAGAGCCGTCAGATACTCAATCACCAATCCCAGACCATTGAAATACAGCAATTTGAAAACACTTTTTTCCAGCTATTGGATTTCCACCTCGAATCTTCAAAAAGGATCCAATCTCAGGAAGGTGGCAATGGATTTGATAATATGTTTGACGATTTCAAGAAGGCTTTAAGTAGTGTAAAGCGAAAACGAAAAAGTGATGGTGGATCACGGAATCTAGATGAGCATGCTATGGAGACAAGCTTCAGGAATGTTTATGACGGATACAGACACACCCTCTCCCACTATATAGCCAACTACAATTCACTGATTTTCCTGGTAAGCGAAAAGAGTAAGGATCCGGATTTTTACATGAATCTCATCAAACCACATCTTTCAGAACAAGAAGTACTGATCCAATTCTTTTTCCTCGTCCTGTATAGTAAAAATAAGAAAGTTCGAAGCATCGTTGAAAGATTTGGGCTTTTTGAACGACTAAATAAAAGAGCTGTCCAGTCCGTCGACAAGCTCCTAATTGAATCACTAAAAGAAAGCGCATACATTGAGATAGAACAGGAGATCCCTGAGGATAACAAATCGGATGAGGAATCCGAAAAATAGTCTACTTCTTCACCCGATTCCCACCTCCTCCGAAAAAGATCATTACACCCAGTAAAAATCCGAAATTGTACCACCCACCATTGTTAGGAAATGCATAGACCTCATAATCTGTAAAAAAACTAGCAATGAATGTGAATAGGATTATGAATCCATGCCATAGTCCATACAGGAATCCCGGAGGATCAGATACCTCATCATAACCCTGGGTTGGGGCACAACTACCAAGAAATATCATCAGAATGAGGATAATAAATATCCACAATACAATCTTTCGAATGGATTCTTTTGAAGCAGTCATAATGGTGCAATGTTCCTCCAGGCAATCTTTTTTCCCAATTACGAACGTCAGCTATGGAAATGATTTTGAAGATCAGAGCTATTCAATATCAATTGAGGTTTTTGTAATGATCTATTATGAACGTTTCAATTTCTTTGCTTTTAAGATCTTTTTTGTTGATCAACTCTCTCAACAGGTTCATAACCTGGTCCAATTCCTTCATGGAACCGTCAATAAATCGGTCTCTGTCGTTCTGATCCAAGATATCCCAAGCATTGATAACACTTTGCATTCGTGAAACAGGTGCTCGCAAAAGATGTGAATTGAGAAAACCATAACGGAGCACCGTACTGGTAAGGTCATTGATCTTCTTTGTTCTTTTTTCGACTTCTTCTTCCAGGTTTTCATTCATCTTTCTCAAGTCATTTTGGAGCGAGATAAGCTGATCATTTTGTTTTGCCAGATCCTTTTGTTGATTGTTAACGTCCTGAATTTGGGACTCGAGATCATGGTTCATTCTCACAATTTGACTGTTCAGCAAATAGTTGGAAGTTTGATAGCGAAAGATTATTGAATTGATGAAGATGAAGGCACCCAAGAAAGCGAAGGGTATGAAAGGTTCATCAATAAAGATATTTGCAAAACCAGAGAATGTATTCTGAAACTGTATTTTCTCAATAGCAAAATAGACTCCAATTATTGCCGAAAAGAATATAAATATGTTCCATGCCCAAATCCACTTTACATTAGTGATTGGATTAATAAGAGTATGGGGTACGATGGTAAGTATCAACATTGATATAATACTTATCAAGATATCAGACGCATCTATTTCCCGAGCATAGATTGGATACAATGTGAATCCGAAAACGTATATCAAAATGGTAAATGCTGAAGAGGTCCTAAAAGAAATCCTGGAAATATTAAAATAGATCGACCATGATCCAAGACTCACAACAAACAAGCGCATGAAACCGGGATTGAACAAGATGTCGGAAGAAATAAGATTGGAAATGCCCTGAAGTACCGTCGCAAATGAAACAATCACGGAGGAATACATTAAGATCACTTTTAGAAATTGTACAGGTCTGTTCATTTCACTTTTCTTTCCACGCTTGCCAGATTGGTGCCAATTTGTTTAATAATTTCATCCACATTTGATAATTGCCTGGTTAACAGGTCTAAACTGGATTTATTCTCGAGGTCCTTATTATTACTTATGGCATCCGATAGTTTATAAACTGCATTATCCAACTGCTCATTGATAAATCCGTGTTTCAATAGTTTCTTTCGAGCTTCATTTAGCTCCTTCTTTCTTTGAACTACCCTCTTTTCCAAAGAATCCTTGGCACTGGAAAGCTCATTTTGAAGTGTTAGCAGTTCAAATCGCCTCTTCTCCAGTGCTGATTTCTGATCCTGACTTATTTTCTTTTGTTCGTGAAGTTCTTGGGATCGAAGTTGAAGGGAGGAAAGATTTCGTTGGTTAGTCCCTTTGACCGTTCCAATTACTAACAGCAGGAATATACAAGCTCCGATATAGACAAAATACAGGTCCGACTGCCCTTCAAAGGTATACTTGATTGAAATGTAACGTTCATCCTCAATTGCATAAAGTGAATAGTAGAATGAATAAAAGAATGTGATAGTGCTGATTATTAACCAAATTGAAATTTTCAGTTTTTCCTGTTGTAAATCGTAAAAAACCAGGATCATCGAAGTGATGATAACAAATATGAAAATAACCAGGAAAAGGTCCTCGGCAATATTAGGGGTCATACCTGTTATTGGGTAAACCAGAAATGCCAGATATAAACAAGCAAGCCAAATGAATTTTGCTACGCCAGATAAGCCATATCTGCAACATATCCATGCACTGATCATTGAAATGTCAAGAAAAGCCAACCTAATGTAATGACGGAAACTAACGTCATTGGACAAGACATCCAATGAGAAGTCAATCAAAAGCAACACCGTCAGGATGATTATGCTGTAAAGAGATGATCTACCAATTAAATCTTGAGACCTATTCAATTTATGGTTTGGCTAAATACCCAATTTAAGAAACAACACAGATTTGCCATTAAGGTTTTTAGGAGAATAATCACGGAAAAATGGAAATCCCGCTATCATATTCAATTTCCTAAAATAAAATTTCCCGAAATTGTAACATATTCTTTGGCTTCACAGTCTCCTGCATGAAATGTCAAAAATCTTCGACCAACATATCATGCCAATTTCGGATAAGATGTATCGCTATGCTTTATCGATATTGAGGGATCCCGAAAGTGCACATGATGTGGTCCAGGAGTGTTTGACGAAGATCTGGAATAAGCGTAATGTCCTTGACAATGTTCAAAACGTTGAAGCCTGGACAATGCGAGTGACCAGAAACCAGTGCTATGATTGGGTAAAAACCAATCAGTTTACTGTCCTTTCGGAAGATGAAATCGGACAGGAAGATCAAGTGAAAGCGGATCATAATATGTTAATGGAAGATCAACAAAAATGGCTGGATAAGGTGCTATCTACTTTACCGGAAAAGCAAAAAGAAATATTCCACCTTCGTGAGATGCAAGGTATGAGCTATCATGAAATCGCGGATGTCCTTTCTATTAACATGAATGAGGTAAAGGTTTACCTACATCGGGCCCGCAATAAGGTTAGGTCTACTTTACAACAAATTGACGCCTATGGAATCGCGAATTGAGGAATTAATTGCAAAGTATTGGGAAGGAGAAACGTCACTTCAGGAAGAATCAGATATCAAGGATTATTTTAATAGGAATCCTTCTCTGACCCCCGAAGGACGGTACTTCGCGGCTTTGACCGGAAAAACCAAATCGAAACGTTCATTCACACACCCAGGGAAACCAAAGATCAGACCCTGGATGTCTGTTGCGGCCTCATTGGTTTTGGGAACACTGGTGGCATTCCTTGTTATTCGAGATGCCCAGCAAACCAGGCAATTTGTCGTAGATGATCCTCAGGAAGCATATGAAATCACTCGAAAAGCACTGTTTATGGTTTCTTCTGGACTTAATGAAGGTTCAGTTTATTCCGGCGAATTGAAAAAAATAAATAATGCAGAGAAAATTGTGAACGAATTAGAAAAATGAAAAAGTTAGTATTAGTAGCAGTAGCGGTTGTAGTGACCTTCGGTGCAGTGGCACAGGGTACGGTTATCAATAAATATTTTGATCAACTTGGTGACAATGAGGACTTTGTAAAGGTCTCCATCAGTAGCAAAATGTTTTCACTCTTCACGGAATTGGAAGCTGGTAGTGAGGAAGAAGAAGAATTCCTGAAAGCTGTTAGTAAACTTAAGGGCATGAAAATGGTCGTTGGAGACAGTGTCCCAAAAGAAGCAGGCAGACTGTATTCACAGGCAATTAAAGATGTTGACAGTGAAGGGTTTGATGAGTTAATGACTGTCAAAGATGCCGAAGAAAATTTCAAGTTCTCCATTAAAGAAGATGGAGGTAAAATTTCAGAGCTGGTGATGATTGCAGGTGGTAAGGAAAAGTTCGTCATTATGAGTTTATATGGTGAAATTGATCTGAAAAACATCTCTAAAATTGCCCGTTCCATGAAAGTCGAAGGCTTCAAGCATCTCCAGGAGCATGGTAATTAAGAAAATGAAATGGGTATTAGTAGGTATTGTAATGGGGCTGGTCAGTCAGCCCCTTTTTGCTCAGGAGAGTATTATTAAAGAATACGCTTCGGAGAATAAAAAGAAAGCTTATGCTTTCTACCCAAGTACCCTTCGAATGGTCAATCTCAAAAACAACGAAGCTTACAATGAAATGATCAGTGAGATCAATAAATTGTTGGTTTATATGCTGGATTCTTCAGCTACAGCTTCAAGATCATATACCAGTGTAATCGACTCCTATAAGGAAGAAGGATTTGAACCGTATGCCGAAGTGTGGGGGAAACTAAACATATACATTTATGGGAAAGAAGGTCGAAAACGTCAAATAGTTGGCGTATATGGCGAGGAAGACCGATCATTTGCCTTTTATCTGGATGGCAGAATATCGTGGCAGAAAATACCTACACTGATCCAAACGCTTGAATCAAACGATATGCTCAATCTATTTGAAATAAATAATTCCGGCCATTGGCATGACGACTAATGTTTTAAAAATCAAGGGACTTACAAAGAAATTTGGTAGGATCACAGCCGTCAATGGATTGGATCTCACCATCGAAAAGGGGCAGGTCTATGGCATATTGGGGCCTAATGGAAGCGGAAAAACCACAACCCTTGGAATGTTATTGGATGTAATCTCCCCTACCAAGGGATCTTACGCATGGTTTGATGATATGCATCCAACTTCAGCACGGAAGAAGGTGGGATCAATTCTTGAAACTCCCAGTTTTTATCCATATCTGACGGCAGTGCAGAACCTGAGAATTGCCAGTCACATTAAACAAGCTGATAAAAAAAGAATTGATATCGTCCTTGAGCATGTGAAACTGCACGAGAGGAAAAATGATAAGTTCAAGACATATAGCCTGGGGATGAAACAGAGACTGGCGATTGCTTCTGCTCTCTTGTCCGATCCCCCTGTGATGATACTTGATGAACCAACAAATGGTCTCGATCCGGAGGGAATTGCAGAGGTACGGGATTTGATTCGTGATATTGCCAATCGGGGAAAAACCATTATTCTGGCAAGCCACCTTCTTGATGAGGTCCAGAAAGTATGCACGCATTTTTGTGTTCTAAAGAATGGAGTCAAACTTCATGAGGGTCCCGTCCAGGACATTCTTGGCGAAACCAATGAAGTGGAGATCTCTGCAGAAAATATGACACTCTTAGACAAAAAACTTGAGGATTTCGGTGGAGTGATGTCCAAATACCAACAAAATGGAAGTATTTACGCTCAATTGAATGAGAATTTCTCCAGTTCAGATATCAATAAATATTGCTTTGAAAACGGTATCACACTTCGCAAGCTATTACCTAAATCAAAATCCCTGGAACAGGAATTTCTTAAAATATTGAAAGAGAATGACTAGAGCTTTTACACTTGAGTGGCTGAAACTCAAAAATTACAAGCTGTTTTGGATACTGTTAGGTATGTATATCCTCGCCTTACTGATTATATGCTCAATGGGCGTCTTCTTTTTGGAATGGTTAAAAAGCAAAGGGGCAGATTTTGATGGCATAGATCCTACCATCATCCCTATTTATGACTTTCCGGATATATGGCAGAATACAACCTACCTGGGCTCATTTCTAAAGATCTTATTGGCTTTCATTGTGATCATTTCGGTAAACAACGACTTGTCCTACAACACCATGCGACAAAATGTGATTGATGGAATCAGTAAACGAGAATTTGTGATCAGTAAATTTACTCTGATCCTATTCCTTGCATTTACAAGTGCGGTCACCCTATTTCTTGCCGGAATCGTAAATGGATCGATTTACTCACATGTTTGGGGAAGTAAATATATTTTCCAGGAGTTAGAGTTCATCGCAGCATATTTTTATGACATCGTTGTCTTTTGTTCCCTCGCTTTTCTTTTATCGTTGCTAATTAAAAAAGCCGGATTCGTAATTGTGGCGCTTGCCCTGTATGCACTAATGTTTGAGCCGATCGTTTCCGTCATACTGGAAAATGCTCCTTATTTCAGAGATGGTGTTTGGCCCAAAATCACTCCATTCTTCCCGATTCATGCGCTCAATGATTTGATACCTGTACCCTTCGGGAAATACATCTTCGTTGAGATTACAGATTATGTTCCATGGAAAGCGATTGCCATAAGTACAGGATGGTTATTCCTTTACATTTTCGCTATTTACAACCTTCTGACTCGCAGAGATCTTAAATAAGCTCTGGCGAATGTCGATCCGGAACTGAAAAAGGCACCGACCCGTTATTGTTTGGTAAAACACCAGACTATAACTTGTGACATCTATGACAAATTCATTGGCCCATTTATTTAATAGAGATCTAAGCAGACTTAAAACAGAAATTGAATCCTTCAAAGACGAATCGAATTTGTGGAAAGTCAAGGAAGGAGTCATCAATTCTTGTGGTAACCTTTGCCTGCACATATGTGGTAATCTGCAGCATTTTATTGGGAAAGTCTTAGGAGAAACGGATTATGTACGGGACAGGGATTCGGAATTCTCTAAAAAAAATGTACCTGAGCTCGATCTGATCATGGAAATTGAAAGAACGGAAATGGTGGTGGAATCGGTACTTTCAAACCTGGATCAAGGGGATCTCGAAAAGATGTACCCAGTTGATTTTCTGAAAAATGGTGCTACCACCGAAGAGGCATTAATACACCTATATGGTCACTTAAACTGGCATTTGGGCAATATTAATTACCTGAGGAGGATACTGGAGTCCTAGTCTTGGAAACTAGTGATCCAGTAGTTATCAATTAAGAAATAGACAATCCTCAGTCCAAATAAAATCAAGATCGTTCCCACTATCCGATTGAATCTAAGAACAATTCTTGGAGTGATGAGAAACTTGAGTCGATGAGCAATAAATCCTTTCGAGAGATCGGTTGTCAAAATAGTGATCAATACACCAATAAAAAAGTATACCTGATCGTAGACAGCATAATTAAACCTGGCGGTGACCACTGAAATCAAACCAATCCAGAAAACAACTACGAAAGGATTTAAACCATTCAAGAAAAATCCTTTTGCGAGGTATTTTAGAGTAGTAAAATGGCCATTGGTTATCGGCTTATTATGATAAATTCTCGGGGATTTCATCCATGAATAAACTCCATAGAAAATCAAAAGAATAGTACCAATAATTCCCATCCAGAGTCTTATTTCGGGATCCTCCAATAATTTGGCCATCCCAAGTATCGACAGGGAGACATAGATCCAATCACTCAACGAAATACCAATAGCCATCAAAATTGCCGCCTTGAATCCATTTTGGATGCTGGTTTGGATCAATGCAAAGAATCCTGGGCCCAGAGAGAATATGAAGATCAAGCCAAATAACAGGCCGTTCAATAATGGAGGCATTATACTACATTAAGATTTTGACTCTTAAGAAATGTCTTCCATTCATCGGCTTTTTCCCTTTTGAGTACTCTTGGAAATTTATTTTGGCCTCCAATCTTACCAATGGATCTCATCCAATCATAGAAAATTGAAGTTGGCAATATATGTAAAAAAATGTCTTTCAAAGCGTGTTGCCTTTCAACGGCATAATCATCATTCAGATTCTTGAGGTGTTTATCCAATACCTGAAGGACTTCCTGTTCACTGTGATTATCATCCGTACCAATGAACCATCGATGGGCAAATAGATTCCCTGAGGCTTCTCCTACAACAGTAAATTCGCGTATGTCAATATTGAGATCCTCTTCCAACAGCTGGATAGCTCGGTTCATGTTGTCCACCGATAAATGCTCACCACAAAGGCTGAGAAAATGTTTGGTTCTCCCCGTGATCAATATTTCACAATCTTCTGTCGATGTAAACTTTACAACATCGCCAATCAAGTACCTCCACGAACCAGCATTTGTACTAATGACAATTGCATACTCTATATCCACTTCCACTTCGTCGATCATTATGGTTCTGACATTCGGAACCAATTCTCCTTCCTCGCTGAAGTTCTTATTATTGAATGGAATGAATTCGTAGAATATCCCATTATTCAAAACCAGTTTCATCGGTTTCTTATCAGGAGCGTCCTGAAAGGCCAAAAATCCCTCTGAAGCAAGATAGGTCTCGACATAATACATCTCCTTACCCAGTAATTTTTCGAATCCCTTTTTGTATGGATCGAATGGCACGCCTCCATGAACGAAAATCATGAGGTTTGGCCAAATGTCGTGTATGGTCTCTACCTTATAATGGTCAACGATCTTCTCCAACAGGATCTGTAACCATGCAGGCACACCTACGATCATTCCGATATCCCAATCTTTGGCTTTAAGAGTAATTTCATCCAATTTCTCAGACCACTGGGTTTTGGATATTTTTTTCCCTGGTTTATAATAGTGCTGAAACCAAAAAGGCAATTGAGATGTGGTGATCCCACTAAGGTCCCCCTCAAAGTAATGGCCATTTTTCCTAAGATTAGTACTGCCTCCCAACATTAAAATTCCCTTTGTGAACATCTGATGGGGAAGATTGTACTTGGAAAGTGTCATCATTTGACGAACAGAGGTCTTACGAATCGATTTCAGCATTTCCCTGGTGACAGGTATATGTTTACTCGACGCACCAGAGGTACCTGAACTCAATGCGAAGTACTTTACTCTTCCCGGCCAACAAATGTTGGGCTTTCCTTCAAGAGCCATCTTCCACCATTGAGAAAAAATGCTATCATAATCATACAAGGGAACCTCGTCAACATATATGTGATAGAACTCCTTAATTTCCGGGGATTTAAAAGTTTTTAAAACTTTTACGAAGTTATGGTGCCTCCCAAATTCCGTTGTCTGACAATGAATGAGTAGCTTTTTTAGCTCTTGTTTTTGCAGTTCAACAGGTGATGTATAGAGTTGTTCAAAACTTTCCCTGAGCGTAATTCCTTTTTTGAGTAATGTACCTAATATTGCCATCCGGACTCAATTGGGGCCAACCCAATTAATGAGGCCACAAATTTATAGCATTAACAGTCAATCTGAATGGGAAAAATTACGGAAGTGATAAAAGGATATTGGGAAGAATGTAAGCCATTCAATGCCGAACTGGTGGCTATCTCAAAGACTAAACCCCTGGAAGATATTCTTGAAGCTTTTGAATTCGGACAAAGGCACTTCGGCGAAAATAAAGTTCAGGAATTGGTAGAAAAGCAACCTAAACTACCTGAAGAAATTAAGTGGCATTTTGTAGGTCATCTTCAAACAAACAAAGTCAAGTACTTAGCTCCATTTGTACATCTGATCCACGGTGTTGACAGTCTGAAAGTTCTGAAAGAAATAAACAAACAGGCCTTAAAGAGTAATCGGATCATACCTGTTCTCCTTCAAATGCATATCGCAAAAGAATCCACAAAGTTTGGCCTGAATGAAACTGAGCTGGATGACATTTTGAGGTCCGATCAATTAAGCGAGTATAAAAATATTAGTATTGAAGGGTTAATGGGAATGGCTACGTTCACTAACGACGAGAAGATTGTCGATTCTGAATTTTCATACTTGCATTCGCAGTTTGAACGGATTAAGAGGGAATATGAGATGGACAACCTTAGAATGAAACACCTTTCTATGGGTATGACAAACGATTACAAAATCGCTCTCCGTAATGGAGCCACTCTTATTCGGATTGGATCTGCAATATTTGGAGCCAGAAACTAGATCATCCTTCCTTCTGGGGAAGCATTACATTGGTTTTGATCATAATGCGCTCTCTCTGATTAATTGCATTTGAGAGAATAGTTACGACCTTATTCTGAACACCAATTTTGCCCCTACTGTTAAATTGAACCGTCATTTCAGCCGACTCGCCCGGAGGGATGGGTTCCCTTGGCCAGGAAGGAGCGGTACATCCGCAAGTAGTCCTGACATCACTAAGAATAAGAGGTTCGTTTCCGGTATTTTCGAAGGTAAATACATGTTTTACAATATCTCCCTGAGTTATTTCACCAAAATCAAAGGAAGCTTCACTGAACATGATCTTTGGCCCATTTTGAGGTTCTTCAAAAACAGGTGCATCCTGAGATAGCACCGCGAATCCCAGAAGTAGAAAAAAACCCAGATTTATTGCCTTTTTTAACATCACCTTTATGATTTTTATTGATAACGACAAATTTACACTATTCGTTTCTTTCTAATGCCAATTGAAAAAAATGAAAATATTGCTAGCTCAAAACATACCCGAACCAGGGTTTGTGGTCTTTTGGTAAAAGATGAGTCCCTTTTATTGCTGAAGCACACTGGACTTGGTCCAAATGGTTTTATTTGGTCCCCTCCGGGAGGTGGGGTGGAGTTCGGGGAGACTGTAGAGGAAGCATTGGTACGTGAGTTCATGGAAGAAACTTCAATTGAAGTGGAGATTGCCGAATTTTTATTCGTAAATGAATACATCGACAAACGCTTCCATGCAGTCGAGCTTTTCTTTTCTGTATTGTACAAAAGCGGTCATTTGAAGCTTGGATTGGATCCGGAGATGAGGCCAGGTGAACAAATTCTAAACGAAGCCAAATTCCATTCTTGGGAGGAAATTGAAAATATTCCAGCGTACAATATTCATAACGCCTTCAGATTTTGTGATAATCCAATCGATATAGTGAACTTAAAAGGGTTTTATAAATTCCATAATTTTGATTAACCAGAGGTTGATTTCTAAGCGTTAAAATCATTATTATTGCAAAAAATCACGATAAATGCAGACGACAAAAATCCTAACCATCGTTTTTGCTATAACATCAATAGCATTGGCTTATTTTTTATACTACTCAATCAACAGTAGTATACAGGAAACAAAAAGAATAGCCAGAATTGAAGGAATGATAATCGATAAGCTCATTCAGGTCCGAGAGGCCCAGTTGGCTTTTAAAGCAGTCAATGGAACCTACACAAGTGATTGGGATAAATTGATTGCATTCGTGGACACCGGGTCATTCTATATCGTGGAGAAGACAGAAACCATTATAACACTGGATTATGGTGCA
The DNA here is from genome assembly GCA_965242805.1 of Cyclobacteriaceae bacterium. Taxonomy (GTDB): domain Bacteria; phylum Bacteroidota; class Bacteroidia; order Cytophagales; family Cyclobacteriaceae; genus JANQEU01. The sequence goes on from CBDETD010000002.1 coordinate 1,130,083, forward strand.
GATAGCACGTACATCGAAGTTGACACGCTTGGAACAGTATTAGTCAGAGATTCAGTATTCAGTAAATACCCTGGTTTCACTGTTCAGTCCCTGGCTTATGTTCCAGGTGTTGAACCGGATACGACAAGATTTTTGATGTGGGCGGATAAAATTCCTAAGTCAGGATTGATGGTAGACGCTGTTGAGGTCTGGAACCCCTCACCGGTTGACCCAAATCGTGATGAAGAAAGTGAATTCAACACAAGGAAACCGCTAAGATTCGGATCCAGGACAAGTATTACAACTGCTGGTAACTGGGAGTAACTTTAAATGTCAGTACAGGCCGCAGAAAAAGGATATCGTCAAATACGATCCTTAAAGGATGATAAGTTTGATGTCGATGACATCCAAAACTATTCTCTTTCTCTGCTTGTTGGAATTCGTGATTTCCAAATATGTGTTGTCGACTCCGACAATAGGGTACTTTTCGTAGAAGACGTTCGCCTCGAACAAGTAAAGACAATAAATACCAGGATTAAAGTCCTTCAGGACGTCTTCGATGATCATCATTTTTTGAAGGCCGGTTTTTGGAAAAAAGTCAGACTAGTATTAAAAACTCATAAATTCACCCTGGTACCTGACTCTCATTTTATTGCTGAAGCAAAAGGAGATTACCTGGCGGTGGGTAGTGAGATTCGAACTAAAATTGAAGATGTCTTCAGTTTTAATCAGGATCTTTCAGGAGTTCATAATGTTTTTGCCGGAGATAAAAGGTTGATCGCTTGGGTCAAATCCGTTTATAAAAACAAAGATGTCGAAATATTACACCAGGGTACACCTTTCATAGAGGGTCTCCTTAATGCTGATATCGTTACCGCTGAGAAAGCGATGTACTGCCTTGTAGATCGTGGGATATTGCATGTTGTGGTCGGAGAGAATAAAGGATTGATTTATTACAATCAATTTGCAGCCAGGAAGAGTGAGGATTTTCTTAAGTACATAATGCTTGTATTCAAAGAGCTTGGGCTAAAACAAAAAGTTACTCCAGTGATTTTCTGGGGGATCATTAAAGACACATCCCCGCACCTTGAATTACTCAAAAAATACATTCGAAACATTTCTCTGGGAACAAGACCTTCAAATATCTCTTTCGGGATTCAGTTCAATAATATACCAGAGCATCTTTACTTCGACCTTTTCAACATTCATCTTTGCTAAAGATGTCAAGGGTGGCAATATTCCCGGGATCCTTTGATCCTTTCACAAAAGGGCATCATGATATAGTGATCCGGTCACTTAGTATGTTCGATAAGGTAGTGATTGCTTTGGGGCATAATACCAAGAAGAAAAGGTACTTCGATACTGAACAAATGGTGAGCTGTATCGAAGAAGCTTTTGTCGGTAATGACCGCGTTGAAGTTATTGTTTACAATGAACTAACAGCAAATCTTGCTAAGAAATACGATGCAAAGTATGTTGTGAGGGGTTTGAGGAATACAACTGACTTTGAATACGAAAATTCGATCTCTCAAATCAACAAGTCTTTAAATCCTGAATTGGAGACAGTGTTTCTTATTACTTCTCCAGACCTGGCACCGATCAGTTCTTCGATAATTAGAGAAGTTCATCGGTATGGTGGTGATGTATCGGAGTTTTTACCCTACAAACTCTAGACTTCGCTCCTTACCTTCAATTTTCTGTGATACTCTTGCATAACTGCTCGAATAGATCGATACGAATCATATAAAGAAGCACGGACCTCAGTTAGAGTCATCCATTTCACATCTTCAATACCCTCCTTCTTTTGAGGTTTCATCTTAGAATCATTTAAACAGCTCATGGCATACCAGTGGGTTTTCTTCAGAACATATCTATTGTTTCTAATGTAAGTATGCCATGTATGACCAATCTTATATAATATTTCCACTTTTACCCCCGTCTCCTCCTGAACTTCCCTAATAGCACAACCCCTTCTTTTTTCGTTCTTATCCAGTTTGCCTTTTGGAATATCCCACCTGTTTTGACGATAGATCAGCAGGTTTTTGCCATCCTTTTCAACGACACCACCCGCCGCTTCTACTACCTTAAATTTGGATTTGATGTAGTCCATCATTTCCTGTTTTTGGTCACTGGTAAACGTGATGGAAGCAACATTCTTGAATTTCTTTTCGGTCATCAATTCCAACAATTCCTCAACCTTATCCGGATTTGCATTGATAATCAGGACATCATCCAATAGTTTTTTTGGAACGATCTTTTGTTTAGTGCCGTCGATTATTAGGTCATATTGTTGTCCATCTTCCATCTTCGAAGTGTTGATAAGGAAGACTGGGATATCGTTTATGAAGATTTTCAAAAATAAAATTTCATAATTAGGATGTAATAATGCACGGATGCAAACAAATTTGCAACCCAAACATCTTAAAATTATTGTTAAATATTTTCTATGACCTACAAGTGCTTTGATCCTGAACTTGGAAGAAAGATTGCTGAGGAACTTCTGAAAATAAAAGCTATTAAGCTACAGCCGGAAAAACCCTTTACCTGGGCATCAGGTTGGAAAAGTCCAATCTATTGTGATAACAGATTAAGTCTATCATTTCCGAAACTAAGGAATAAAATAAAAGATGCTCTTTGTGAACTTGTCAGGGTCGAATTCCCAGACGTTGAAGGTATCGCCGCTGTCGCTACAGCCGGAATACCCCAGGGAACATTGATTGCTGATCAGCTTGGTGTACCCCTACTTTATGTAAGATCAAAAAGTAAAGGACATGGATTGACCAACCAAATAGAAGGAAAGATCAAAAAAGGTCAAAAGGTGGTAGTGATCGAGGACCTTGTTTCCACAGGAGGCAGCTCTTTGGCTGCCGTCGAGGCGCTCAGAAAATCAAGTGTGGAAGTACTTGGAATGGCTTCAATCTTCACCTACGGTTTCCCCCTATCTAAATTCAATTTCGAAAAACTTAATGTCGATCTAATTTATTTAAGTGAGTATTCTTTATTGCTAAGCGCAGCAATTAGTAATGGTAACCTAAAACCTGAAATGATGGAAACCCTTAATAAATGGAGAGATAATCCTGAAGAGTGGGGAGTCTAATATTTCTCTATAATTCCTAATCCGAACAGCGCATAATCATATTTCACAGGATCATCAGGATCAAATGCTTTGAGTGCTTCGGTTAATTCCATCGCAGTCTCCCAATCCGTTTGCTTCCTTGAAATCAATCCTAACTTCCTTGCCACGCGATCTACATGAAGATCACATGGACAGATCAACTCGGAGGGGTCTATCTTATCCCAGATGCCAAAATCCACTCCACTTTGATCCTTTCTGACCATCCATCTAAGAAACATATTCATCCTCTTACAAGCTGATTTCCTTACTGGTGTTTGAATATGCTTCCTTGTTCTGGTAGGATAGTCCTCTAAGGAAAAGAATAAATCATAGAAATTAATAAGGTATTTTTTGACACTTCTAGATCCTAGACCACTAAAAAACGCATCTTCCAGTGAAGAATGTCCTTTATAAAACCATTTAAACCACTCAATAAAATAAAGAGCATCGATTTCATTGAAGGTGCGATGCTTGAAATTCAGGAAAGGCTTTAGGTCACTTTCACTATGATGAAGCACAAACGAATGAGGATCATTATCCATCAAATTGAAAAATTGACGGGACTTGTTAATAATGGTCTTTCTTTGACCCCAGGCAAGTACAGCCGCTACAAGCCCACTGATTTCAATGTCCTGTTTCTTGGAAAAAGAATGTGGAATTACAATAGGATCCTCATCAATGAAAGATCTGTTATTGTAAAGGTCTACTTTTTCATCAAGGAAAGCTTTGAGGTCATTCTTCCTCAAAAATTTAGTTCTTAAAGTAGTTTATTTCCACCAAACTCCTTTCATCTACAATTCCTAGACGTTTGAATGCGATGGGTGTTAACCTGACCATAACATTTTTGTTAATCCCCGTATCCGGCAGTTTACCAACGATACGAACATAGATCATTTCATTGTTCATTAGGTTTTTAACTTGAAGAACAGACCCAACTTTAAGCTTACGGTGGAGAGCCAGATATTTCTGAGTATCCATGGAGGTATCGATCTTTCTCGCAATACCCTGTTCGTATACTTTTGTAATCCCTCCTTCTTCTTTAGTTTGGATCTTTGATCCATAAGAGGTGGTGGAATATTTTTCAACTTTACTTATGGAGGCGATACTGTCCGGGCTTATCTCAAACGGAAAAATTATTTTTTGACCAATATCCAACTCGGACGAGGATAGGTTATTCCAGATCCTAATACTGTCTTCAGTCACCTTGAACTTCGAAGCAATTGATGACATTGTCTCACCCGTTTGAACAAAATATTCATATTGTTGGATCTCCTCATCCTCAACAAGATCCGATTGACCCCCTTGCGTCACCTCATCGGTATCCTCTGGTTCTCCTACGATAATTTCCTGACCAATGGAAAGCTGATTCGAACTTAGGTCATTCCATTGCCTGATGTCGTCCACACCCACGTCATACGATCTGGCGATGCTGAATAGGGTTTCTCCTTTTTTGACAATATGAAACTGATTTTCCTCAGAATCGGTAGAAAAAGGTATCTCCAGGAACTGACCCAATTTTATATCATTGTTCCTGATGTTATTCCTCTCGATTATGACCTGAGCATCAAGATTATATCTTCTGCTTATTGAATACATTGTCTCCCCCTGATCTACCTGATGCACTATAAAGTAGTTTCCATCCCTTTCCTCCATCCGAATCGAATCTCCGGGGTTAGCAGCCAGGGTCATCGTGTAAATCAAACCCAACAAGATCAAATTACATCTCATATATCTGTAGCTCATTTCTATTTTTCACAAAGATTAAACGGTTTTTGATGGTAATAAAACTTTCGGGAGAAACACCTGTCAATTTACTATCCAAATTTAGATTCAGTTTAACAGACCCATCTTGAATCCACATTAGATTTCGTTCCAACCCGCTTTTGGTTTCAACGTAAAACGAGAAAACAATATTGGAATCTTCCTCAAAATAGTCCGCTCCCTTTACAGGAATCATATCGAACTGGGACAGGAAATCAGTTATAATCTTAAAATCTTCATTGTGATCCGTAATGAAATATGGACTGTTTGCCACAGCAGGTTCCTCATAGTGATCATCCCTATCTTTTTGCTCATTCAAGTGGATTATGACACTTTCATCTTGACCCCTGGTCGTTTTTCTTCCAATTATAGTACCAGCAGAAAAAGATTCAAGTAAGAAATCGTCGATCTCATGTTTTACTTGTCCATTATAGTAATCGTAAACCAGTAGCTTGGCAGGCCCGGGATTAGTTTCATTTTCAAACTGAGAGAACATAATCACCTGTCCAGACCCACCAATCATCGAAGTGAACCAACCGAATGAGTCTGGAACAATGATCTCTTCAATTGAATGACTCACCAGATCAATTGAATAATAATAGATCTCAAGTGAATCCTCATCCCTGACTTCAATAAATATCTTATCTGAACCATCATCGATCTTAATACTCCAAATAATACCTTGAAAAGTCTTACTGAAACCTGGTGAAAGAGAAGAATTCACTTGGGTTGATTTAATTTTGTATATAATTACAACTGCTCGAAAATGGCAAAGATGCGTCTTTTAGGTATATTAACTTTAACAGCGATTTCCTTTTTGGTATTGGGTCAGGACAGTACCGTAAACATTCTTCATCTCAAGGTACTTGATAATATCGATCCGAGAACAAACCGATACACGGAATTAGGATTAGAGCGTGCGGAGGAGTTGGATGTAGATCTGGTCATATTAGAATTGGATACGTACGGTGGGGCTTTGAATGACGCCGATGAGATCAGAACAAGGATACTCAACTTCCCCATCCCAATTTATTCATTCATTAACAAAGACGCCGCATCAGCAGGAGCTTTGATCTCAATTGCTTGCGATAGCATCTACATGGCGCGAGGATCCAGCATCGGAGCTGCTACGGTCGTAGTAATGGACGGTGAAGCTGCTCCTGATAAATACCAATCGTACATGAGATCTATCATGAGATCGACGGCAGAGGCACAGGGGCGAGATCCAAAAATTGCTGAGGCTATGGTTGACCAGGATATAGATCTTGATACGATCGCTACCGAGGGCAAGGTGTTGACTCTATCCGTGTCAGAAGCAATAAAATTGGGATACTGTGAAGGAAGAGCAGAAAACATAGAAGATATACTCGAGCTCAATGGCATCAAAAACTATAACATTGAAGAATTTGAACTTGATAGCACTGAAAGAATTATTGCTGTTTTCCTGAATCCTTTTGTCAGTGGTATTCTTATTCTTATCATCATCGGGGGGATATATTTCGAATTACAAACCCCAGGAGTTGGATTCCCCATAGCCGCATCGATTATTGCAGCAATCTTATATTTCACACCGTATTACTTAAATGGTCTGGCTGAGAACTGGGAAATTGCAATGTTCATTGTTGGTGTGATCCTTTTGGCTGTGGAAGTTTTCGTGCTTCCCGGTTTTGGAGTTGCTGGTGTCCTTGGTGTCATCTGTACAGTAGGAGCCTTGATACTTGTGATGGTAAACAACGATGGGTTTGATTTTGATTTTGTGGACCCAGGTGCTTTATTCCAGGCCATCGCAACCACTCTGGCAGCCCTTCTGGGTTCTGTTATCGTAATGTTTTTTGGCGGAGTGAGGTTAGCAAATAGTAAGGTCTTTAAAAAAATCGCTCTTCAAGAGACACAACAAAAAGAGGAAGGATTTACATCTACCTTTTATGAGGAATCTCTCGTTGGTAAAAAGGGTAAAGCATACACGATCCTGAGACCCAGTGGTAAGGTGATGATCGAAGGAACCATCTACGATGCTTTCACAAGGGGAGATTACATCGAACAAAACGCGGATGTGGAAGTGATTTCAAACGAGGGTACCTCTCTAAAGGTGAAGAAAGTTTCATGAAGGTAGTCGGACTCATCCCGGCAAGATTTAATTCAACACGGTTTCCAGGTAAGCCATTGGTGAATATCAAGGGTAAATCAATGATTCGCAGAGTCTATGAAAGATGTTGCCTGGCACAAGGTCTTCAGGAGGTATGGGTTGGTACCGATGATGAACGGATATTGAACGAGGTCAATGACTTCAACGGAAATGTAATGATGACTTCGACCTCTCATCAAAACGGGACTGAACGCTGCGCAGAAATGTCCGAAAAACTCGATGCTGATTATTTCATAAACATTCAAGGTGACGAACCTTTCATAAGTCCCCATCAAATAGACCAATTGGTTGAAGTTCTAGATGGCAAAATCCAAATTGCTACACTGGTGTCAGCAATCAATGAAAATGCAACATTAGATGATCCGAACATAATGAAAGTAGTTATCGACCGGAATGATTTTGCCATTTACTTTAGTAGAAATTGTATTCCATATGTCAGGGATTTTGATAAAGAGGAGTGGCTTCAAAAACATAACTTCTGGAAGCATATAGGTATGTATGCTTACAAGTCAAATGTTCTGAAAGAAATCGTAGATCTTCCGCTTTCCTCATTGGAAAAGGCTGAATCCCTGGAACAGCTACGATGGATTGAAAATGGATACTCAATCAAGGTGGGTAGAACCGACATTGAAAGTGTCAGCATTGATGTACCTGAAGATCTTAAAAAAATGGAATCACATCTCAATGCAGAGGGTTAAAAATATAGTTGTCTGGCTTTTCATTGCCCTCGCATTGGTAGCATTCTATATTTCACTTAGAACAGACGAATACGAGATGGAAGCTATTCTTATCTCCTTAGGGCTGTGGGGAATATCCTTTCTCGCCAACAGGTATATAAAAACGGAAAAGGACTAATTCTTTTGTAAATGACTCAGTGCTTCCCTGGTCGAACTTATTATTTTGGTCACCTCATCCTCCCCAATAGCGGTAGAAACAAATAAGCTTTCAAACTGACTTGGTGCCAAATAGATCCCATTGTTCAACATAGCTTTGAAATATTCACCAAATAAGGTTGTATTGCAGGATTTCGCAGTATCAAAATTTATGACTTCCTTTTCAGTAAAGAATAAACTGTACATGCTTCCAATGTGATTTACGGTATAGGGAAGTTCAAATTCTCTCAGGACTTCCTTAATACCATTCACTATCTTGGAAGATATGTCTTCCAATCTTTGATAAGTGGTTGGATCATTGTTTAATTCCGTTAAAACTGCGATACCAGCAGCCATTGCAACTGGATTTCCTGATAAAGTACCAGCCTGGTATACTGGTCCATCCGGAGATATATAATCCATGATTTCTTTCCTTCCTCCGTAAGCTCCAACCGGTAATCCACCTCCAATGATCTTACCTAAAGTAGTCATATCCGGGATCACCCCAAAACGTTCCTGAGCCCCACCCCTCGCAAGACGGAAACCAGTCATTACTTCATCAAAGATCAAGACTATCTCATTATTATTACATAGCTTCCTCAAACCTTCAAGGAATCCTGCTCGGGGAAGAACGCAGCCCATATTTCCTACTACAGGTTCAAGAATTATCGCGGCTATCTCCCCTTTATTGAGCTCAACAAGTTTCTCAACGGCATCCAGGTCATTGAAAGGTGCCAATAATGTATCTTTCGCTGTTCCTGCAGTAACTCCGGGACTATCAGGAGAACCCATTGTCATTACCCCGCTTCCTGCCGCTATAAGGAAAGAGTCTCCATGACCATGATAACACCCTTCAAACTTGATGATTTTGTCTTTTCCCGAATATCCTCTGGCCAATCGAATTGCCGACATCGTCGCCTCGGTACCGGAATTTACCATTCTGACCTTCTCGATAGATGGTACCATATTCACGATCAATTCCGCAATTTCGACTTCACGCTTACCAGGTGCTCCAAAGGAAGGTGAATCAGCAACAGCCTCCCTAACAGCCTCCTCCACCTTTTCATGACCATGACCAAGTATCATTGGACCCCATGAATTGATCATGTCAATGTACCTATTGCCGTCCTCATCCGTAAGGTACGCGCCTTTGGCAGCTCTGATGAAAAGAGGGTCCCCCCCTACCGCTTTGAACGCCCGGACCGGGGAATTGACGCCACCGGGGATTACTGTTTTGGCTTTTGAAAAAAGTTCCTTACTCTTCTGATTTTGATTCTGTGTCAACGGCCTTAATAATGAAATTTTCTATTGTAACAATCGGTACTTCCTGATTATCATTTGCACCTCTAAAATCATGACCTACTCCCAAAAATCCAGGGATATATCCAGTACTATAAAATCCGTTTTGAAAGTATTTCCCGTACTTATGTAACATATTCCCTATGAAATAGGTGAATTCATATCCATGATAGTGATAATCCGAGGGTAGGACCTTAAAACGCTCTTTTAATCGTTTTTCAAGGTCTGTGAATCTATAATTGTCTTTCCTGATGAAATCAGGTATTGCTATTTTAGTATCCAGTTGGTCAAACAATTCATAATTGATGACTTTGAAATCAAACCAATCACCATAGCCGTATATCCCTGTACTGTCCTCTCTGGACGCCAAAGCACCTAAAAGATTGTTCACAATAGTATTTGATCTTGAAGCAACGAAAATGCTACCTACAGTGTCTCTTTCCACCTTAAATTTCATTTCGTAGGCTACGACCTTATCCGCATTTTCCAATCGGTTACCTTCTTCGTCTTCTTCAAAAAAGAATGGAAGTGCGGATTCAGGATCTTCATTTCCGGCTTCTTCCTCCTCTTTTCTAAGTTTCCTGGTTTTAATAAACCTACCCTCAATCTCAGCTAAGGAATCAGCTATCTCCTTGGGATAAATTTCTTCATATTGATCGGTCAAGGTGTCCAATAAAGCTTTAGCCTCAAGTTCATTCAGTCCTCTAAACTCCAAAATTTCTTTTCCAGCTGACATAAGGACCTCCTGATAGTCTTCGGCAAATAATGAATCTCTCAAATTTTTTCCAAAGTAAATCAAGGCATAAGGATTGTCATGATTCTCCGCAGCATACTCAGCCAACTTCCTTGCCATCGTACTGCTACCCGGTCGATACAGAAAGGCCATTGGATTGTCCCCGATATAATTCTCATTACTCGAAAGAGGATTGATCATGTTGATCTTCAACTCCTTCGAAAGTTCCGTTGCCGCCCTTATAGGATCTGGATACAATGGACCAACTATCAAATCCGCGTCCTGAACGTTACCGAAAAGATCAATTGTCCTGTTGAAATCCTTTCTTGTATCATAAGGAGACAGCGTGATCTTTTTCCCCAATGAGTCTAAGTCCGATTGGGCCAATATCATGCCCTGATAAAAATCAAGCACTATTTTATTCCTGATTACTGATTCCGGCCTTTCCAAAGATTCAAACATGAAAGGAAGCATTACTGCAACATTGTATGAAGACCTGAATACGTTTTCAAGATTAGAATCCATCACCTCTAAAGGCTGAAATCCATGACTGACAAATATGGTATCTAATAATTCCTTATCTCTGTCGGCATAGGGTTGTTGAGTAATCTTTGTAGCCAGAAGTTTTGCAAGAGTGGAATTTTTGGGAAAACGACGATACAATGGTCTAAGATCTTCAACATTGGACTCAGACAGATATTTGGGTAGTACTTTTTTCGAAAATTCGGATGACACCGAAGCCTCCTCATACGAGACCAGATATTGAAGTGCTTCAAACAGATCGCCCGTTTCAAAGGACACAATTGTCAACCAATACAAAACTTCAGTCGTATTCTTCCACCTGGGATAAAGGCTCAATAGGTCACTCCAAGTCCTTTTCGCATCATCATAGGTCTTAGAACGAAAATAGGACAATCCGGAATAAAACCACGAATAGGCTCCAAACGTATCGTCATCTTTAAGATCAGAGAATGCACTTATTGCTGAGGTATAATCTCCCGAATTGAAAAGTCTTTTCGCTTCGAGAAATTCATTTTGATTTCTCTGAGCATCTACATGAAATGACAAAACACAAGTGAAAATTGACGCTATGAATAGTCTTTTCACTCCCATTCTATTGTAGCCGGTGGTTTACTTGATATGTCATAAACAACCCGATTTACTCCTTTGACCTTATTAATTATCTTATTCGAAATTTCCCCAAGAAATGTGTACGGTAATTGGCACCAGTCCGCAGTCATACCATCAAGACTTGCAACAGCCCTCAGAGCCACTACATTTTCATAGGTCCTCTCATCCCCCATTACCCCCACCGATTGAACAGGAAGCAATATAGCTGCTGCCTGCCAAACATCATCATAGAGATTATGATCTTTTAACCCGTTGATAAAAATGTGGTCTACTTCCTGAAGGATTTTTACCCTGTCTTCGCTCACACTACCCAGTATTCTAATCCCTAAACCAGGGCCTGGAAACGGATGTCGTCCAAGTATATTTTGAGGTATATCCAGAGATTTGCCAACATTCCTCACTTCGTCTTTAAACAAAGTATTTAGGGGTTCAACGACCTTTAATTTCATTTTGGCCGGTAATCCTCCCACGTTGTGATGAGATTTTATGGTAGCAGAAGGTCCTTTAACCGAAACTGACTCAATCACATCCGGATAAATGGTTCCTTGTCCCAGCCATTTCACGTCTTGGATCTTATGAGCTTCTTCATCGAAAACTTCAATGAAAACCTTCCCTATTGCTTTTCTCTTTTTTTCAGGATCGGAAATTCCGTTGAGAGCAGAATAAAACTTAGACTTTGCATCGACCCCTGTAACATTCAATCCAAGGACTTTATAGGAATCCAGGACCTGTTCAAATTCACCCTTCCTCAATAAGCCATTGTCTACAAATATGCAGTAAAGGTTATCACCAATTGCTTTATGTATCAACACAGCAGCCACGCTACTATCCACACCGCCGGAAAGACCTAGAACAACTTTTTCCGAACCAAGCTTATCCTTTAAGGAGGCTACTGTATTCTCAACAAAGATCTCTGGGGTCCATTCCTGTTTAGCTCCAGATATATGAACCACAAAGTTCCGTAGTACGTCCTTGCCTTGGACAGTATGGGTAACCTCAGGGTGGAATTGTATCCCATAAATAGGTTTATCCCTGATCTTGTAGGCAGCAACAGGAATATTTTCGGTTGAAGCTATCGGAATGAAATCATCAGGAAGGTCAGTGATCGTATCTCCATGAGACATCCAAACCTGACTGTCTGTTTCAATTTCTTTCAGGAGTTCAAAATGGGAATCGAATTTTGAAAGGTTCGCTCGACCATATTCTCTATGATCAGAGGGTGTAACCTTGCCTCCATGTTTGTGAGCAAGAATCTGAGCACCGTAACAAATTCCTAGTATAGGCATGGATTCTAACAAAGAAACATCCAGGTCAGGGGCTTCATCATCAAGAACCGAACATGGACTTCCTGAAAGAATCAAGCCCTTTACGGAACTATCAATTTCAGGATAGTGATTATATGGATGTATTTCACAATAAACGTTCAATTCACGAACACGACGTGCAATCAATTGTGTATACTGAGAACCAAAATCAAGGATGAGGATTTTGTCAGACATGGACGCAAAATTAGCAGAATAAGAGAAGTGGCAAACACTGATTTGAAATTACAGGAATTTTCATTTCCTTAGCGCCCTTCCTGTAAGATGAGTACTAGAGAAAAAGAACGATTATTTGAAGATACCACTGGTGTTGGTTGGAAATCCTGGGGGCCCTATCTATCTGAAAGACAGTGGGCTACGGTCAGAGAAGATTACTCCGAAGACGGTAACGTATGGGAGAGCCTTGTTCACGAACAGGCGAGAAGCAAAGCATACCGGTGGGGTGAGGATGGAATTGGTGGATTTTGTAATGAAGATCAAAGGATCTGTATTGCGTGGGCCTTTTGGAACGGTAGAGACTCGATCCTGAAGGAAAGACTTTTTGGGCTGACGAGTCATGAAGGCAACCATGGGGAAGATGTCAAAGAACTTTACTACTATCTTGACAGTACTCCCACACATTCATACATGGAAATGTTGTATAAATATCCACAACGAAGATTTCCTTACGAGAAGTTAGTCCTTGAGAACAAAAAGAGATCCAAGGATGAGCCTGAATACGAGATCCAGGACACTGGCATTTTTGATAAAGATGAATATTTCGACATCAAACTATCGTATTGCAAAAATGACCCTGAAGATTTTCTCTTCATTGCGGATATACACAATAGAAGTAGTAAGGATGAGGAAATTACCGTTTTACCTACACTTTGGTTAAGAAACACTTGGTCTTCAGGAAGAGATCCTGTGAAACCAATGATCAAATTGGATGCTCCCCAGCGACTAAAAATAGAGCATCATATCCTCGGAGAGTACTTCATGTATTTTGAGGGAATGGATGAGATCGTTTTCTGCAATAACGAAACGAACAGAGAGAAGCTTTACGGTATTAAGAATATTACTCCTTATCCTAAGGACGGAATCAATGATTACATAGTTGAAGGAAAACCAACGGTTGACCGATCCAATCAGGGTACGAAAGCTGCAGGAATCTATAAACTGAATGTACCGGCAAAAAGCTCAAGAAAAGTAAAGGTCAGATTTACCAAAACCTGCCTTCTTCAACCATGGGATGATTTTGAGGTCATTTTTAATCAGAGGAAAGAGGAGGCAGATGAATTCTACTATCCATTACAGGAAAAAATACCAGAAAATGAATTGAAAAGTATTCAGCGGCAGGCATTTGCCGGTCTGATGTGGAGCAAGCAATTCTATTACTACAACATAAAGAAGTGGATAGAAGGGGACCCTGGCAGACATGCTCCTCCCGACACCCGCAAAAATGGTCGTAATACAGATTGGCAACATCTTTTTAATTACAACGTGATCAGCATGCCGGATAAATGGGAGTATCCATGGTACGCTGCCTGGGACCTCGCTTTTCATATGGTCCCAATAGCAAGAATTGATGCGGAATTTGCCAAAGAGCAGCTTTTATTATTATTGAAAGAAAGGTATCAACACCCAAATGGGCAGATACCCGCTTATGAGTGGAATTTCAGCGATGTGAATCCTCCCGTTCACGCATGGGCTGTATTGAGAGTATTCAATATTGACAAGGAAATGAACGGTCATGATGGGGATTATGAGTTTCTGGAGAAAGCATTTCACAAACTGCTGATCAATTTCACCTGGTGGGTGAACAGGAAGGATGAGAATGGGAACAATGTATTTGAAGGAGGTTTCCTGGGGCTCGACAACATTGGTGTATTTGATCGAAATCATAAGATTGTTGAGAACGCTCACTTGGAACAAGCGGACAGTACAAGCTGGATGGCCATGTTTGCCCTTAATATGCTGCGAATGTCCCTCGATCTTTCCATGAAGTATTCGATCTATCAGGATATGGCTATCAAATTTTTTGAGCATTTCTTGTACATCGGTGGAGCGATGAACTCTATTGGAGTCGATAATGTGGACCTTTGGGACAATGAAGACAATTTTTACTACGATGTCATTCATACGCCAGACCTGGCCAATCAGCAATTGAAAGTGCGATCAATGGTTGGGCTTATCCCCCTTTACGCAGTTGAAATACTGCAGTATGATATGTACAAATCCCTGGACCAGTTTCATGAGCGGCTTGATTTTTTTCTAAGGGAACAACCCAAGTTGTCTTCATTGGTGTCCCGATGGGAAAAAGAAGGTGAGGAACACAGTCGACTGCTTAGCATTATGCGAGGATTCAGAATGAAGAAGGTGCTAGAAAAAATGTTGAGCGAAGATGAGTTTTTGTCTCCTTTCGGTGTAAGGGCTTTGTCAAAGTATCACGAAAAACACCCATATGTATTTGAGATAGATGGGAAAAAACACAAAGTCAAATATTTACCGGGAGAATCCGATAGCTCCTTTTTTGGGGGGAATTCCAACTGGAGAGGTCCGATCTGGTTTCCAGTGAATTTTCTGATCATTGAATCCTTACTGAAATTTTATCAATATTATGGACCTGAGTTCAAGGTGGAATTTCCGACAGGTAGTGGCAAGCTCGAGAATCTGAAAGAAATTGCCTGGGAGCTGCGAAAACGCCTTCTGGGCCTGTTTCTGAAAGATGAAAAACAAAAACGTCCCATATACGGAGACACAAAAAAATTCCAGGATGATCCACATTTCAATGACTACATCCTGTTCTATGAATATTTTAACGGAGACAATGGGCTGGGCCTTGGAGCTTCACATCAAACTGGATGGACCGGTCTTATGGCTGAAATAATTTACCAGCAATATGTAGAAGATGATGTAAAACACTAGTACGAATTTGATCCCATACTAAATGATAAATTCACAACTCTCTAATTTCATTAAATCACTGACATTTTGCTTCATAGCATCGGTATTTGTGCTTCCTTTGACAGCACAGTTTTCGGATAAACCTAAATTGGTGGTAGGGATTGTAGTTGATCAGATGCGTCAAGACTATCTCTATAGATATTGGGATGACTACTCCGAGGAAGGTTTTAAAAAGATAATTAAAGGGGGATTTCAATTCAAAAATGCCCACTACAATTATGTCCCTACCTTTACCGGTCCCGGTCATGCATCTATCTACACTGGAACCACTCCAAGCAGACATGGAATAATCGCTAACAATTGGTATGACAGGGATCAGGATTCGGAGATCTATTGTGCTTCTGATAGCGCTGTGGTCGCCGTTGGCGGAAGTGGGATTGGTGGACAAATCTCAGCTCGAAATCTAATGTCATCGACGATTACTGATGAATTACGTGTATTCTCAAACTTCAGGTCGAAAGTAATCGGGATTGCAATTAAAGATCGAGGTTCAGCATTACCTGCCGGTCACACACCAACTGCAGCGTACTGGTATGACACATACTCAGGCGATTTTATTTCCAGTACCTATTACCTTGAAGATCTACCAAAATGGGTAAATGATTTCAACAAGAAGGATCTCCCGCAAAAGTATGCAAAGGAAAAGTGGGAGTTATTGTTGGACATGGAGCGATATGAGGAGAGCACTACCGACAATACACCCTATGAAAGGATTATAACCGATGGAGATTCCCCCATCTTTCCTTATGAATTTGGAGATCCAAAAACAAATTTCAATTTGATCCTCAGTACCCCATATGGAAATAAAATAACGACAGATTTTGCTCTTGCTGCAGTAAATGGTGAAGAACTTGGTTCTGACGAAGTCACTGATTTCCTGGCGCTGAGTTACTCATCAACAGATATTGCCGGTCATGCATTTGGGCCGAGAGCCCTGGAAATGCAAGACATGTACTTGAGACTCGATTTGGAAATCGCAAGGCTTTTAAATTTCCTTGATGAAAATGTTGGGAAGGATGATTATTTACTATTCCTGACTGCAGATCATGGTGTTGCCGACGTACCCGCCTACAGTCTTGATCACTCACTCCCGGGAGGATATTATGATGGAAAGTCTTCAGGTGAGGAACTCATGCGAAATATTAATGAAAAATATGGGGAAGGAAAATGGTTTATGAATGTCTCCAATAATCAGATCTTTCTTAACAGTGACCTGATTCGCAAAAAGGAAATCGATGAATTTGATTTCAAAAATTACATTGCGAAAATGATACTAAAGAAGGAGTTTGTGAGTGAGGTAATCCTTTCTGAAGACCTCATGAGAAGAAACCTCGTGGATCCCCTGTTTTTCAGGTATCAAAATGGATTCAACTCCCAACTTTCAGGAGATATCATTATTGTGATGAAACCGGGATATCTTCCGGGAGATTATGGTATGCAAGGTACAACCCATGGCTCCGGATACAACTACGATACACATGTTCCGATCTTGTTTTATGGAAAAAATATTCAAAATGGAATGTCGGTAAGGAATGTTAGCATTACGGATATTGCTCCAACTATTTCAATGTTACTTGATATTTCCTTACCAAGTGCAGCTACCGGACAACCGCTAATCGAGCTATTCAAATGAATATTGGACTGATTTTTGATATGAATGGAGTTATCATTGATGACCACCATTTTCACTGGGAAGCCTGGAAAGTGATTGCCGAAAAATACAATAAATGCCTGGATGAAGATTCATACCGGGAACATGTGAACGGAAGGACGTTGAAGAAAGTGGTCCAGTTCATATTTGATGAACCATTGTCTGAAGAAAGGATAAAGGAAATTGGTGATGAGAAGGAGATCCTTTATCGACAACTTTATCAACCTTATATTCAGCCCATTCCTGGTCTATTGAAACTTTTGAGTGAGGTAAGTAGGGAAAATATCCCTATGGTAGTAGGTACGAGTGCACCCAAAGAGAATGTCTCATTCACAATGAATGGAATCGGTATCAGACACTATTTTGTCGACGTTCTGGATGACCGGGTTGTTTCCCATGGAAAACCGGATCCTGAAATTTATATCAAATGTGCCCAAGCTATGGGTATGTCTAACGAGAATTGCGTCGTATTTGAGGATGCTCCATCCGGCATAAAAGCAGGGATAGCAGCTGGCTCCAAGGTCATTGCCTTGGCGACATCTTATGGACGTGATCAATTGGAAGCTGACCTTATCATCGATAATTTTGATAATATATCTTTGAAACAAATACTATCCTTTCTTGGTAAATAAAAGAATGAGATACATTCTATTTTTCGTCTTTGTTGTTCCAGGAGTTTTATTGAGTCAGCCCCTGAAAATTGCCAAATTGAAATACGATGGAGGTGGTGATTGGTATGCCAATAAAACGGCCTTGCCCAATTTGATCGAATTCTGCAATAGGAATTTGAATACAAACATTTATAAAGACGAAGACATCGTAGATGTAGGAAGCCCCGACATCTTTCTATATCCGTACATATATATGACAGGTCATGGAAATGTGGTCTTTGATAATGATCAAGCTGAAAACCTAAGGCGCTATCTCACCTCAGGAGGTTTTCTACATATAGATGATAATTACGGAATGGATCCTTTCATTCGGCTTGAAATAAAGAAGATTTTTCCGGAGAAAGAATTTGTTGAGGTTCCTTTTGATCATCCCATCTATCATCAGAAATATGACTTTGATAAAGGCTTGCCAAAGATCCATGAACATGATGGAAAACCTCCAAAGGGGTATGGTATCTTGTATCAGGGAAGACTTGTTGTTTTCTATTCCTATGAAAGTGATCTTGGAAATGGCTGGGAAGATCAGAGTATTTATAATGATCCGGAAAACCTAAGACAGCAGGCCCTCAAAATGGGTGCCAATATAATCTCCTACGTTTTCGTGGAGAATCAATAAGACTACTTTATATCATTATTCTGTATCCACCTCATAAGGAATACATCGGTTAACTGATAGAATTTTTGATTTTCTTCCGATAACCCCCGAAAGAGATACTCCCGATCTAGAAGGACATCTATTCCTTTCAATACAGCCCTTGGTGTCCCGAGATCATAAGATTTAATGATCCTTGAGGATGTAGGTTCTTTCAGTTTACCCTCTTTTGCCGCTGCTATAAGAATTTTCCAGTGACCGGGGCTCATTGTATCTCGTAATTGGAAAAAATCAATTCTGGAAGTTTGCATTAATTCAGATTTGATCCTGTCCAGATCTGACTTTTTGACCGTGCTTGCGGACCTGAGGAACAGTTGGTTGAAAATGTATTGAGTGTAGAATGTGTGATTAGCAGTCCAATTGACACCTTCTTCGACTATTTCTGTGGAAATTGATTTGTTCGCCTGATCAAATTTTCTTCTGATAAACTTTATGTATTCCTCAGATGAAAGTTTATCAAGGTAGAGTTTCTGGATACTTCCAAAGAACGGTCGATTGGCCTCACTGAACATCCTGCCTAACAAATGTGTTTGGCTACCACTGAATATATACCGGATATTGGTGTACTTCTGCATTTCAGATCGAACGATCGATTCTGTCTCGTCCTCATATCGATGAATCTCCTGAAATTCGTCCAAAGCCAATATGACAGGTTTATTTTGACCATTCAATAGTTTGAATAAACTAGTTAGTGTATTTATGGAGTCAGCACTATTCCCTAATTCAAATCCCAGTTTTGGTTTACCATTATAAGGATCAAATGTGATAGTGGGCCGCAAGCTTTTGAGTATCTTCCACAGTTTTTCGTAACTCCTTTCCGGAAATGTCTCCACTATTCCATCACCAATTCTGTTCACCATTTCGGACAGGTTTTTTGTGCCAAGGAGATCAACAAATACACAAAGACCGGATTCCTTAGTTAAATGATGAAAAAGATGTTTGATAAGTCCTGTCTTTCCTAATCTTCGTATTCCAATAACTACTGCAGGGACATTTCCTTTCACCTGGTCTTGCAGCCATTGAAGTTCTGATTTCCGATCACAGAAATATTTCGGTCCGTAGTAACCACTAACTGGAAATGGAGAATCGGGTTTTGTATACTTCATTATACCAAAGGTATTGTACCAAAGGTATTATACTAAAGGTATAATAGCAAATAACCCTACTTTCCTAACTCAGCTTTAATCAAATAGAAATTGTCCTGATCGAAACAGACAAAAGTCACCTTATTCAAATTTGAATTCGATTTTTGAAAATCCGTCACCGACTCAACAGCTATTTTAGAGGCCGAAATTTTGGGGAAACCATAGATCCCCGTGCTTATATTGGGAAATGCAATCGATTTGCAGTTTAACTCATTTGCCAATACAAGGGAGTTCGTATAGCAACTGCTTAAAAGTTTTTCCTCATTATTATTTCCTCCTCGCCAGATAGGACCCACCGTGTGAATAACATATTTCACAGGTAAATTTCCGCCAGTCGTAAATACCGCATTTCCCGTAGGGCAGCCTCCTTTTTCCTTTACAATCTCTTTACATTCTTCTAAAATTGTAGGACCCCCTGCGGAATGTATTGCACCATCAACTCCACCCCCACCCATCAGGGAAGAGTTGGCCGCATTTACAATGGCATCAAACTTCATTTTAGTTATATCACCCTTAAATACATCAATTTTAAACATTCTTTCAACAAGGCATTTAGGTGGATACTTCACTTATTTCAAATAGATGACCATCAGGATCTGTGAAAAAACAGCGTTTTTCCATACCCCAATCATAGGGAGGAGTAAGGAATTTAGCTCCTCTTTCCAACAAGACATCATATGATCGCTGACAATCCTTAACTCGAATTGTGAAGGAATGATCAACCTTTGTTCTATCTTCAGGAGGTTCAAAAGAAATATTTGGTTTGTCTTCGGTGGGATCTCCCCTTGTAACAAGAAGTAACCAGCAATCCAGGAACCTCAATACAATAGAATTACCACCATATTCCCGATACAGTTCGGCTCCTAATACTTCCAAATAAAATTCCTTTGATCTTGAAATATCAGAAACCACTAAAATATTTGTTAACATCATATCGGATTCAGGGAAACTGTTTTTCATGATTCTATTGTTACTTTGATCTGTTTTAAGTTACTTTTTTCTTGTTCAACTCCCTAAATTCCTGCTAATTCAAAATTTCACTGGATGAGTCGTCATTAACTTGTTATTACAGCCAGAACCTATATTTTTAAAAGTTGCAAAAGCTAATAATCACCGTGTCCAGAGGTCTAGGCATATTACTGGGATCAATTCTCTCCTTTTCACTGGCTGCTCAATCATGTCTGCAAAAACTTGATAGCGCGGACTATTTCAAAAATATTAACCAAATAAAATCGAAGTTTTATGCAGTTTCCCTTTTGGCGGATCTGGATTCCAGTAAGTGCGTCACGGAAATGGGAATTGCGGCGATGTACAACAATGTTGGCCTTATACTGTGGGAGGTAAATGACAAACGAAGAAGTCTCGAAGCGTTCCATTCAGGACTGAACCAGGAGTTATCCATCAAAGATTCTGTACATGCTGACCTCCTAGGTTTATACTATAACTTGTCAACATTGTATCAGGATATCGGTTCCTATGAGGACGCAGGCAAGTATCTGGCGTTAGCAGGAAAAGTTACTGAAAGCGCATACAGAGATGACAAGTCTTCTCAACTAAAGTACCTTTTTACCAACGGTGTTTACCATCGAGAAGTAGGTAACTTCAACGAGAGCCTTTCATCATTGGAGCAGGCAATTGAACTAAATCAGAATGATAACGATTCAATCAAAATCGCTTTGCAAATTGAATTGGGAACAACTTACAGACACTTTGGTGATTTGAATAAAAGCGAAGTTGAACTCCTGAAAGCCATAGACATTGCCAAGAACACCAATGAGCTTCAGTATTTACGAGCAATTGATAGGCTTTCATCTTTAAAAATAGAACAAGGTGAGTACTCGGATTCAGAGAATTATCTGTTGTATAACCTGGACAAGAAGAAGGAGAAATACGGAAACGACCCGATGGTAATCCTTGAAACATTGAATGGTCTGGGAGTTCTCTATTATAAAATAAATGACCTGTCTTCCGCAAATGATTATATATCAGAAGCATTGACCACTGGAGGTGATGTCAAGACCATAAAGCCCTACATGTTGAACAACCTGGGGACCATCTATATGAAACAAGGGGATATTGATCAAGCAGAGGAATGCTTTCGTGAAAGTTCGGAAAGTTTTAAAGAACTGTTTGGCACAATGAATCCCGACTATGCCAGTAGTTTGAATAATCTGGCAGGAATATATAAAGAACGAGGTGAACTGGGAGAAGCTCTTAACATCTACACAAAGGTGTTGGACATGGACAAAGTGATTTTCGGAACCAATCATCCCAGATATGCGACATCCCTAAATAATGTGGCCATGCTGTACCTTCAACTAGGGCATTTTTCCCTGGCAGGTAAATTATTAAATGAGGCTAAAGAAATAAGGGGAAAGGCTCTTGGAAACTACCATCCACTTTTCATTAAGACTGTAAATGATCTGGGACTTTATTATCTGATCAGCAAGGACACCGTTTCGGCCATGGAGCAATTCAACCTTGCCTTAAATTCTGAAATCAAACACATGCAGGATATATTCCCAGTCCTGACAGATAATCAACGAAAGCTTTATTTTGATGAGACAAGATATAATATCGAAAGATTCAGTTCCCTAGCGTTCAGAGATTCCTACATCAATACCAATTATGCCAAGGATGCCTTAAATCATTTTATTAATACGAAGGGAATGCTCTTTTATGCCTCGGAAAAAATGAGAAAACTCATTCAGTCCAGTGGGGACGACAAGACCATCGCTCTGTATAACAATTGGCGGGATAAAAAATATAAATTGGCACAGGCATATTTGCTGACCCAGGATGAACGAAGAAAACAGGGGATCTCAATTGAACATCTGGAAGAGGAATGTGCAGATTTGGAGAAGGAGCTTTCACTAAAATTCAAGATCTTTTCAGACCAGGAGAAAGCAGCTTATCACAGCTGGGAGGAAATAAGTAGTGTACTTGAAGATAGTACCGTTATGATTGATATTATCCAATTCCGTGACTACAAAGTAGAAGTTGTGGATGAAGAGATCAATCAGGGCTTCGAGGATTACAGTAATTACGCTGCATTCATCATAGGCTCAGACAGTTTGCTTCAACCAGTGAAATGGCCAAGATGGGTAGATTTTGACAAGGGATTTTCCAGGTATCGTAATTCACTGACGTACAACGTCCGAGATGAAACAAGTTATGGGACTTTCTGGGAACCTATTGACAGACATCTTGGAAGTACAAAGAAGATATATCTATCACCCGATGGAATATTCCATAAGATCAATCCGGGAGTTTTTTATAAGGAGACCGCCAATGGATACATTTCGGACAGCTATGATATTATCCACATCACCAGTGGTAAAGACCTGCTATATAACGAAAGAAAAAGTTTGATTGCCGATGCTAAAATATTTGGTAACCCGAATTTCAATACGCTGAATATAGACTTTGAATTGAATCAACTTCCTGGAGCAGAGCGAGAGGCAAATGACATCTCCAACATTCTGGACGTAAAAAAGTGGGATACAGATTCCTACTACTATTTGGACGCAACAGAAGAAAGGGTCAAAAATCTTTCAAATCCAGGAGTGATCCATATTGCAACACATGGCTATTTCAACGAAGATCCAAACCATGCAGATCCATTGCATAGTTCCGGATTGTTCCTAAGCAGAACACAGGAAAGCCAGAATGATGGCTTGTTATCAGCTTATGAAGCGATGAACTTGCTCCTTGACCAGACCAGCCTAGTCGTCCTTGCTGCCTGTGAAACAGGATTAGGTACCGTGAAAAACGGGGAGGGAGTATTTGGTCTTCAAAGAGCTTTCCTGGTTGCTGGAGCGGAAAATGTATTGATCAGTTTGGTAAAGATCAATGATGAGGCAGCTCGAAAATTCATGAATTTATTCTATGAGCAACTCCTGCAACAGAACGATCCACAACGAGCCTTCTTCAACGCCAGAGCAAGTTTCAAGGAAATAGATCCTAATCCCTACAACTGGGGAGCATATATCCTTGTTTCGAAGAGTTGAATTCAAATCACTCTGGAGAGATTTTGGTTTGTGACTAGAAACTGGAAACCATTATTGTCTTTACTTCATCATGCTGAATTCATTTCAGCATCTGATGTAATAGTGTGAACGATTAAAAACGTCCATCGATCACAGAACGAATATCAGTTTTATCAAACCAATCCTTCGCCAAATCGACTAATTCTGGATTATGCTCCTTAATCAAGTTCCATTTCCAATCCCTATGCCAGTTTTTTAGTTGTTTTTCTCTTACAAATGCATCATCAAGATTTATAAAGGATTCAAAATACAATAGGTATTTGATTTTATATTTCGATGTGTGAACACCGCCTATTCCTGCTTTGTGTTCCAGTACTCTTCTTTCGATATCATTTGTCGCACCAACATATAGAATGGTGCGGTGGAAATTGGTCAGAATATAGGTATATCCCTTGATCACCTTGGGTTGTTTTAAGAATCAGACTCTGAAACAAGTTCAGAGTGGATTCTAGCTAAAATTTCTAAAAATGAAATTGATTAGGATCCATATTTTGCCTATCCTTTACTTCTATACGTTGAATTTTCAACTTTCGAAGTTGGCATAAGATGCTCTGGAATAATCAACAATTATTAAGAAGTTACAATTATTTATAGTAAATAACGCAATAACATTCCGAATACTGTTTATCTAATCCAAGACTTGAGAAATGGGCTCTGAAATAGTCCAGAATCTCAACTTTGATTATCCCTAGAAATTCAGCTGATAGATCAACACCATATCACCTGCTTTCGGTTCTTCGCTGAAATTGTTGATCTCATATAGTAGTTCTTCCATTGTGTTGTACTTGGAAGCGACCGTTTGAAGTGTCTCCCCATCCTTCAATTCATAAGCAAAAATGTTATGCTTTAGATCTCTTTCTTCAAGAAAGTACATAAGATTTGGTATAATACCTGGGTTGAATACCCGTATGACATAACCATGTTCATATGGTTGTTTTCGTTTTCCATTCCAGTTTATGACATCTTCTTTCGAAACTCCTAAAAACGAAGCCAACTGCTCGGAGGTACTTTCCTTTCTAACCAAAAGAGATCGGGCAGTATTCAGTTTTATTTCATCATCGGTTTCCACAATTATCTCCACCCTGCGATTAAAAACCCTGGAATACCAATGATCACGCTCCCCGTGTGGAGGTAGTTCACCCCGGGGTAGCATCCTTATTTTGCTTTCTGGAATGCCAAGACTTAGTAAATGTTCCCTTACGGCTGTTCCTCGCTTCTCACTCAAGGTATTGTTAAAACTTGTCGCTCCCAAATTGTCAGTATAGGCCAGGATCTCAATGGATTTATAATTTTGATCCTGAAGTTGAGAAACAAGGTCATTAAGTGAAATGAGTACTTCCGGTCTCAACTTATGAGAACCATAGGAAAAATATAATTTCTCATAGGGTATTTCGCCCCTTCTTCCCTGTCCTCCAAGAATACCTCCTACATCGGTATTTCTTCCCTCAGCAGCAATCAATTGTTCTGCTATTTCTTCCTTCTCTTCTTCAGTTTGTATAATGGGAGGCTTTGGTTTTTCCCTTTTTACAGGTTCGAATAATTCGTATCCCTGGTAATCTTCAACTCTAAAAGTTATCAGATCCAATGATTCAACATCCCTGAACTTCGAAACAACTCTGGCATCAATCAATGATTCGCCGGAAATCAATAGTGACAAGAAAAGCTTCTCATTTGGTACATCAAAGCTGAAAAGATTCAATAATCTTTTATCCTGACGGTTAGTTGAAATAAACCCAACGGAGTCAGAAATAGCAAAATAAGTATCATCCAGTGCTGAGTTAAATGGAGGTCCCAGGTTGTATATCTCAGGTTCAAAAAAGGACTCACCCTTGGCCGCATATATATCATATCCTCCGTAGCCTACATGTCCATTGCTGGCAAACAAGAGGCAATTAAATGGAGATGAATAATATGGTGTGATCTCATTTTCCGGAGAGTTTATGATCTCACCAAGATTAATAGCAGGAGTCCAGGACTCTTCTTCCATACCTCTAAGACTCATCCAGATATCACTCCCACCGAAACCTCCAACTCGATCAGAAACAAAAAATAAAGTGTCCCCGGTATGTGAAATAGAAGGGTGTTTGTTTTCCGCATTGCTTTCATTGATGTAATCATTCAATGCGACAGGAGCGCTCCATTCTCCATCTATAAGATTAGAGACCATTATTGCACAATCTGTTCCCTTTTCACCCAAGCAGGATGAAAAATAGAACTTCATACCATCTTTTGTGAATGATCCGGAACCCTCTGCCCATTGAGAGTTAAGCCTATCAAAATTCTGGTCATTTGTAGCACTTCGGAAACGTCCGTTGTCAGTCCGCTCAAAAGCAACAAGGTCAGGAAGTAGCCCCTTGTACTGACTACCTTCATACTGTAAACCGGGAAGGTTTCGTGTCGTAGCAAAAACAACTGCTTTATTACTGGGATTCACTACCGCTCCAAAGTCATGAAATCTTGAGTTCAAATCTCCCAATGGATCAACACTGTATCCTTTATCCACTTTCTCCTGGCGTAATGCCAGCAGACAGCCTTCCTTTTGTTTTCTTGACAGTTCAATCAGTTTCTCATCTACATCCGGTAACGAAATAAGGAATGTGAAGATAGAATCTGCCAGCTCAAAATCACTTTCAAGTTTGAGGATATTGGCATAATTATAATAGCCTCTTGCTCGATATTCATGGTTTGGTTCCTGACCTAACTGGAGGAAGGTCTCCTTGGCCTTATCATATTGGAGGGTCCGGTTGTAACAAAATCCAAGCCGGTAGCGTGCAAAATGGTTCTTCTTATCAATACCAACGATCTTATCATAGAACTCGATCGCATCCAGGAATCGATCGGCCTGAAATAATTCATCTGCCTTCTCCATCAATCTTGGTATGGATTGACTGTAAAGAGAAAGGGTAACTATAGTCGATAATGTCAGAGCGAGAATCCGCATTATTTGCTACAAAATAGGACTAGGTATATGTCTCAATGGATTTGAAAGATCCAAATTGTAAGTTAATGAAATCTCATAAGTTGGAAGATTGCTTCCGTTATTATTGAAGACATCCACAGATTGAGTGTTTAGGTCAAAACTTCCTCCTATTCTCAGATTCTCAATCTCGACACCGGCAAGTACAAGGAATGAATTATCAATCCTATACCATGATCCGAACTGCACGAGAACGGAGGTCCTTGACCTGACGGAGCTTACCAGTGTTGAGAAATATAGTCCAGCGTTCACCTGTTGGCTACCATTGGAATACAGAATGTAGGTAGATGGGTGGATAAACCATCTGGGAGCAAGCGTCAGTTTTGCCGAAGCAAATGCCTTAAACAGAAATTGCTTTCTAGCTCCTTGACTCTGACTGGAAAATTCAGGTCTATTTAAATTATCGACGCTAATTCCAGCCAGAAAACTTTTATCCCTGACGTAGAAGTTCTCGTTGTCGTAACTGGCATAAATTAACCCAAAATTAAAAACAGGATAGAAAACTGTAGTATTATCAAGATTTTCACCGGTGCCATCCGTATAGCCACTTATGTTCCCCGGACTATTAATATTAGATAGATATCTGTTATACTCGGTGCCCCATCTTAATCCCACATCGTCGAGTTTATTCTGAACAACCCCACCCTGAAGGCCAAAAATCACATACTGATTGTGTAATTGAGAAAGTTTGAACCTGTAGGCACCTGATAACATAATCTTTTGAGAGGTGTATACGCCCTGGAATCCACGCTTCTCACGGAAAAAAGTCATCCCTGCACCCCCAATCTGTTGATCTTTGCTTGTTACTCTTTTGAATGGATAGTTGAAAGTTGCTTGAATCAACTCTACATATTCAGTGCTTGCTTTTCGTCCCCCTTGCTTATAATTCGCGTTGAATGAGAGATTTGGCAAAACCCCGGAAAAGGCAGGATTCATGAGAGAGGATGCAGCAAAGTACTGTGAGAATTGACCCTCTTGGGCTTGGAGCTTTGTTAATCCGATAATCAGGAAAAATATGGTAAATTTTAATCTCATTACCTTACCAGTAATACTGCCCCATAATCATCCGGAAGTCGATCATTCAGTGCCGGATCATTAAGGAATGTGTCCGGATAAACTCCCACATCTGTAACAATTCGAATTGAGTAGTAATACACTCCTGCCGGAGCGTCCAACCCCGAGTTTAAGGTTCCATCCCATCCAATGGAAGTCAAATCAATGTCTGTTCCGGAATCAGAAAAACTATACACCTCACGATTGAAGGAATCGTAAACTACAATTGAAACATCTGTTACTATCCCTCCTCCGAAGAATGGCCGGAAAATCCTGTTTTGTGAAAAGTTTCCATTCGGAGCGAAGGCATTTGGCACATAAAAGGTTGGTCCATCGGCTACGGGAAGCAATCCAATACTAAATCGAATCGGAGTACTACCTATACCGATTGCTTGAGATGTTTGTATAATTCCAGCCGTGACAAATTCATCCGGAGGCGTCCCTACTGGATTTACTACATGATGTAAAGAATCCAGTGGTGAATACAACACGATCCCTGCATCGTATCTATCTGCATTAATTAGTGGAGTAAGAGCTTGTAAATTGATACCTGAAAAATCAAGTTCTAATTCCGTACTCGTCGAATCACCCGAAAACACACTGATGACCCATTCAAAATTTGGGTCTATCTCTGCTATTTCATCATCCGGTAATAATGAATTTGGGTCGGGCACCCTGCACTCCACCTTAAATTCGGTCCCGGGTGGGACATTGAGAAGAGTCACATAATTTGGTTCATTATTAACCCCCACAGGGAAAGTAACCTGACCACTATTGGTTGCAAAACCAAACATAGGACCTTCAACAAATCCCAATCCATCGGGCATTGATGTTCCGGTTACCTGGAATGTACCCTCCGGCGCCTGAACAACCCCCTGCGTGGCATCCATTGAACCCTTAACGATCATTCTCGGTACGGAAAGGATTAGTTCGTTCTGCTTATCGATTTCAAAATTCTCCGTGAAAATGGTGTCATTCGCAGTCACCTCTTGATCATCGGTACCTACAAATTTGACATTACCCACCTCCTGATTATTTCCAAAGTCTATGTCACTAAATGCAATGATCCTTCCTTCATTTATTATTGTATCGTTGAAAGTGAGGTCACCGCCTACGTAGAAATCTGTATTTGGTGTCAGGTACAATCCACATTCATCACCGAAAGTGATGGTCTGGGATTGTACAGTTAGCCTGAACAATATGAGAACAATCGCTATAAAACTTCTCATGATCCCGAATTAAGGTTGTGCACTCCTTCCAATTTCAATCCAATCTGTTCCGTAGTAAACCAGATGAAGGGTGGCATTCACATTCATTACAAACGTTGGATTGTTATTTGCTAGCTGGATATTGGTCCCGGCATTATCAACATCAACAATCGTTATACCTCCGGCTGTAGAAATCAGGATAATTTCCTGACCATTAGTGCCTGCAACAATTTCTGTGATAGGTCCCCCATCGAGTAGGACAATTCTTCTGTCGCTTGCTACTGGGTCAATATTGAACGGGCCATCAACAACGCTGACCATATTACCACTTAAGGTCAAAGTAGTAGCCACATTTGCAGTACCATTAACGTCTAGGGTAGCTCCTGGTGTCGTAATACCAATACCAACATTACCTCCGAAGTAGGAATCTCCAGCTCCACGGATTACGGTGGTTGTTCCACTTACGTTTACTGAAGCGGAAGCACTTACAATATTACCTGCAGTTACATTGTTACTTGCCTGTACATCGCCAGCATTGTCTATTATTACACTGGAAGCTCCAACGTCAATATCTCCCGTAAAAAGGGCATTTCCTGCTGAATTCAATCTCATCCTTTCTGAAAGAGCACCTGCTGAAGATGTTTCAAACACCATGTCCCCTGCAAATGTGGCGGACACGTCATTGGAGACAGTAGTGAAGATACTTCCTACACCCTGTTGACTTGCACCTGTATTTCTTGCTTGGAATTCTACCGCACCACCTGAAGTACCCGTTCCACCGAAATCATTACCAACCAATAATGACGGCACTCCAATATTATTTGAATTAACAAATTGTCCTGTTGAAATCGGCCCTGGATCCACCGCTGAAATGCTACCATTGACACTTAGAAGATTATCTTCCAATCTCATCATTTCAACGTCGGCACCAGTTGCCGTAGGGGTGGCACGGAAAGATAATGCGGTTCCTCTATTCGAACCTGTAGACCAGGCTTCTGTAGATTGTGCTATTATGCTTCCACCCGGAGCATAGCCGAGATTGTCATGACCTATAAAGGAAATCTCTCCCATAACTTCAGATATCCCCAGTTGAGTCTCTCCTCCTTGAGTGCCATTAGCCCTGGAAAGTACAAGTTCTGAGGATCCACCATAGGATGAAGCGGTCAATAGTGCCCTTGAGTTACCTCCTGAAACGACACCAAGTTGTACTTCCGGTGAAGTTGCGTTAAATACTCCCGGGGCTGTAGATCCAAAGATCACATTGACAGCGTCATCAAATGTTGGAATTGTAAATCCTGAAGGAGCAACCCAACTCAATATTCCCGCACCGTCGGTTGAAAGTACATTTCCTGCAGCCCCCGCATTTGGAGGAAGTTGGAATAAAAGATTAGAACCCTGTCCACCAGGTGTGGTGATTGAAGTACCGAACCCTGTTCCTGCGCTCTGTATAGTAAATGCCGTAGATACCCCTGAATTCTCAAATATCGTCAAGCCACCTTCATCCATAACTGCTCTGGTTTCCGTGCTCGGGCTCCCTGGAGGGGTAATGTCAAAACTTATACTTGTTCCACGAACTGCCCCTGTAAAATTGTCAAGAGCTGTGGCTCTGATCGATGCACCGAGTTCATAGTTGGTGCCATCCCAGCCTGAAAAGCTGAATGCGCCCAATTCATCACCAAGTGCCACAGGATTTTCCGCCCCAATAGAATTTCTGGCTTTAGCGACCATTATTTGACTGTAGTCAGTAGGAACGTTATTAGCACTAATAGCTGCGGCAAAAGAGGTACCTGTTGGAGTAGTTGGAGTAATATATGTTTCTGCTTGCATTACAATGGTACCATCCAGACCGACACCATCTCCGAAACCTGGAGAAAATACGATATCCCCCCCATCCTGGCCTGAAGCACCGGCTGCATCACCTCCTTGAAGTTCAATTGAATTACCAAATCCAACTGCAGCCTGGGCTACACTGATCGTGCGATCAGCCCCATCCACAAATTCTAAATTCCCTTGAATACCCACAGCCACTGCATCCGAGGAATTTCCAAAAAAAGCCGCAGCACCCGCTCCAGTATTCTCCACTGAAAAGAGATCACCCGCATCTGCTTGGGATTGTGTATAAGGAAGTGTTAGCGATCCGCTTGCAACCCAACTTAAAATTCCTGCTCCATTAGTAGAAAGGACTTCACCGGGTGCACCATCACCATCAGGAAGTTCCCAGATTACAGAATTTGTACCAGCTGGGGCGGCCCTAAATCCAACAGCCTGTGTTCCGGTTCCATTTTCCAAGGTAATGGGATTTGCTCCTTTTATCACAAATGTGGTATTGGAAACAACATTTCCATCCACTCCACCCGGACCTATACCCGGATCAAGGAATATCTGGCCACCATTTCCGCCAGTACCCACACCATCGCCAGCCCTTATCGTAATGCTGCCACCATTATCTGGACCAGCACCAACTGCATCACCAGTATAAATAGTGAAATCATCACCAGGTCCGGCACCTGCCGGAGTTTGAACTCCTATTGATCGACTGAAACCATCAAGGAAAGTAATGTCTCCCTGTATTCCTACTGCGGTGTTATTTGCCGTATTTACAAATGATGCGGCGGGGCCGGTTCCATCATTCGTAAAGTCCGCAGTGGCATTTGCAGAATTTGTGTAAAAATTAGCTGCTGTTTGATTAAAGCTATTGGCAAATGATGCTGCTACACCATTTCCCGAGTTGGTGATGTCAAATAACGAACCAGCATCAGCTTGCGTCGCTGAATACGGCAATGTCAAACCTCCCGTTTGCCAGCTCAAATTGCCGGATCCATCGTTAGTCAGAGCACCAGCCGCCTGACCAGGTGGTAATATGATTGAATATGCACTACTTGCTGCGTCCGCACTGATTTGTATGGCATTAGCACCTCCGGCATCCTCAAGCTCAATACTTCCAGGTACACTTGCATTTTGATGACCAATTCTGGTCGGACCACGCATTAATATGTTACCATCACCAGCAGTACCGTCATATGCAGGTCTTATGGTTATGTTACCATGATTGAACCCAGCAGAACCAAAACCTGAATTAATATCTACATTTCCTCCGTTACCGTTGGTACCCTGCCCGCCATTTAATGTAGCTGAACCTCCTGCATCACCAATACCTCCTGAAAGATTAAGATTACCGCCATTAAAGCTGGCTGCTCCATCTCCAGCATCGAAGCTAATATTGCTTCCAGCTGTAGAAGATACTCCTGCATCAATGAAATGATCCAGATCCGAATCGAAGTTTATGTCGGCTGCAAAAACAACATCTCCATCAAATTTTGCATCCCCTAATTCGTCAAGTGTGAATGAAGTAGAAATATCTGTGGCTAGATTGACAGTTGTCCCCGCTCCTCCAGGCGCCACTCGTAAGAACTCAAAACGACCGTCATCCATGAAGAGAAGATTACCTTGTGTTCCATCGATCCTTATTAGATCATTATCAACAACATTCGAACGATCAACTTCCAGATTCACTGCTATTGCATCCCCGTCTACAGTGTTGGTTAAATTATCAAACTTGCTTAAACCCATGGATGGTCCAACCTGGATCATAGAGAGAGGTGGATTAGTGTATTGGATCCCAACTGGTCCCTGGAAAATGGATTCACCGAATTCTGTAATTCTTAGATGTTCGTTCAATCCACCTGCAGTTGTTGTTTCAAATACCAGGTCGCCAGAAAATGATGCATTCGCATTATTAGTGATTTCTGCCCTGATTACTCCCGCAGGTTGCTGATTGGTAAGATCATCTTCTCCGGTAAAGCCAATTCCTCCACCGACTGTTCCAGTCCCTCCTACACCATTTCCTACACTCAATGCCGGAAGTGTTGTTCCATCATTATTAATAAACTCTGCTGTGATCTCGGAAACATTTGTCTGTTCAAGATAGAATAAGGGCCCAACAACTCCGGTAGTTGCTGAAAATGGGATGTTGAATCCAAGGTCGATCCAGCCGCCAGGACCTCCACCTATGTTGGCCTGGAAAGCTGTACCTGTATAACGAATGGCTCCCGCCAGATCCGGGGTCAAGTCACCAATCACTATCCCCGTATTTGATGATAAACCAGGTTGTGTGATTGGAGTATGGGTAACTTGTAATACCGGAACATCTGCATTGCTTGTAAATGATGCCGCAAATGAACCAGTGGTAACATCCGGATTATTAATATCTATTGTAGCTATTCCCGCATACCCATTTGGTTCATTGATTGGAAAGTTAATATTCGTCATATCTGTCCAACCACCTGGACCTCCACCTATGTTAGCCTGAAAAGCTGTGCCTGTATAACGAATGGCTCCTGCCAGGTCAGGGGTCAAGTCACCGATGACTATCCCCGTATTGGATGATAATCCAGGCTGTGTGATCGGAGTATGGGTAATTTGTAATACCGGAACATCTGCGTTACTTGTAAATGATGCTGCAAATGAACCCGTCGTTCCATCTGGATTATTAATATCTATTGTAGCTATTCCCGCATATCCATTTGGTTCATTGATCGGAAAGTTAATATTCGTCATATCTGTCCAACCACCTGGACCTCCTCCTATGTTGGCCTGGAAAGCCGTGCCTGTATAACGAATGGCTCCTGCCAGATCAGGGGTCAAGTCACCGATCACTATCCCTGTATTGGATGATAATCCAGGCTGTGTGATCGGAGTATGAGTAACTTGTAATACCGGAACATCAGCATTGCTTGTAAATGATGCCGCAAATGAACCAGTGGTAACATCCGGATTATTAATATCTATTGTAGCTATTCCCGCATACCCATTTGGTTCATTGATTGGAAAGTTAATATTCGTCATATCTGTCCAACCACCTGGACCTCCACCTATGTTAGCCTGAAAAGCTGTGCCTGTATAACGAATGGCTCCTGCCAGGTCAGGGGTCAAGTCACCGATGACTATCCCCGTATTGGATGATAATCCAGGCTGTGTGATCGGAGTATGAGTAACTTGTAATACCGGAACATCAGCATTACTTGTAAATGATGCCGCAAATGAACCAGTGGTAACATCCGGATTATTAATATCTATTGTAGCTATTCCCGCATACCCATTTGGTTCATTGATCGGGAAGTTGATATTGGTCATATCTGTCCAACCACCTGGACCTCCTCCTATGTTAGCCTGGAAAGCTGTACCTGTATAACGAATGGCTCCCGCCAAATCTGGGGTCAAGTCTCCTATCACTATTCCCGTATTGGATGATAATCCAGGTTGTGAGATCGGAGTATGGGTAACTTGTAATACTGGAACATCTGCGTTACTTGTAAATGATGCTGCAGATGAACCTGTAGTGACATCAGGATTGTTAATTGATAATGACGGAATACCAGCGTATCCGGTCACCTCAGTAATGGGGAATGAAAGTACATCGTTCAATGTTGCAATTGTTTCAGTTCCGCCTGCCAAATTCGGCACAACTAAAATCCCCGGACCTATCGTCTGGGTAGTCAGTTGTAAGGTCACATCATTGGCACCATCATCAAGGGTAATGTCTTCGATAAAGGTAGTCGTGCCAGCTACTGTTACTACGTCAGCAGCTCCATCTCCTACTCCCACGTTACCATTCAATGTCGTCGCTCCGTCTGCATTCAGCGTTCCAGTGGTGGTGATCGCCTGGGCTCCAAAGTCAGGATTGACCTTCGAACCCGCAATCGCTGCTCCAGCTGCTACATCCACATTTACTATCGTACCGTCAGTGATTTCGGCTGACTCAACCGCATCGGTTCCAAGGTTCACCGTACCACTGGCCGTCAGATTCGTCGCACTCACCGTTGAGGGTGTCGTCGATCCAATTGTCGTTCCGTCTATCGCCCCACCTGTGATCGCGACTGTATTGGCGTCTTGTGATGCAATGGTTCCAATATTGGCATCCGTTAAGATAGTTTCAGTTGCCCCAGCTAAATTCGGCACAACTAAAATCCCCGGACCTATCGTCTGGGTAGTCAGTTGTAAGGTCACATCATTGGCACCATCATCAAGGGTAATGTCTTCGATAAAGGTAGTCGTGCCAGCTACTGTTACTACGTCAGCAGCTCCATCTCCTACTCCCACGTTACCATTCAATGTCGTCGCTCCGTCTGCATTCAGCGTTCCAGTGGTGGTGATCGCCTGGGCTCCAAAGTCAGGATTGACCTTCGAACCCGCAATCGCTGCTCCAGCTGCTACATCCACATTTACTATCGTACCGTCAGTGATTTCGGCTGACTCAACCGCATCGGTTCCAAGGTTCACCGTACCACTGGCCGTCAGATTCGTCGCACTCACCGTTGAGGGTGTCGTCGATCCAATTGTCGTTCCGTCTATCGCCCCACCTGTGATCGCGACTGTATTGGCGTCTTGTGATGCAATGGTTCCAATATTGGCATCCGTTAAGATAGTTTCAGTTGCCCCAGCTAAATTCGGCACAACTAAGATTCCCGGACCTATCGTCTGGGTAGTCAGTTGTAAGGTCACATCATTGGCACCATCATCAAGGGTAATGTCTTCGATAAAGGTAGTCGTGCCAGCTACTGTTACGACGTCAGCAGCTCCATCTCCTACTCCCACATTGCCATTCAATGTCGTCGCTCCGTCTGCATTCAGCGTTCCTGTGGTGGTGATCGCCTGGGCTCCAAAGTCAGGATTGACCTTCGATCCGGCGATCGCTGCGCCTGCTGCCACATCGGCATTCACTATCGTGCCGTCCGTGATCTCGGCTGACTCAACCGCATCGGTTCCCAGGTTTACCGTACCACTGGCCGTCAGGTTCGTAGCACTCACCGTCGAGGGTGTCGTCGATCCAATCGTCGTTCCGTCTATCGCTCCGCCTGTGATCGCTACTGTATTGGCGTCTTGTGATGCAATGGTCCCTACATTTGCTGTGGTCAGCAACGTGCCTCCGGCTCCTGCCAAATCAGGAATGATCAATGAACTCGGGCCTACCGTCTGGGTAGTCAGTTGCAAGGTCACATCATTGGCGCCATCGTCAAGGGTAATGTCTTCAATAAAGGTCGTCGTGCCAGCTACCGTCACTACATCGCCTGCAGCATCACCTACTCCCACATTGCCATTCAATGTCGTCGCTCCGTCTGCATTCAGCGTTCCTGTGGTGGTGATCGCCTGAGCTCCAAAGTCTGGATTGACCTTCGATCCGGCTATCGCTGCGCCTGCTGCCACATCGGCATTCACTATCGTACCGTCAGTGATCTCGGCTGACTCAACCGCATCGGTTCCCAGGTTCACCGTACCACTGGCCGTCAGGTTCGTGGCACTCACCGTCGATGGAGTAGTCGATCCAATCGTCGTTCCGTCTATCGCTCCGCCTGTGATCGCTACTGTATTGGCATCTTGCGTGGCAATGGTTCCTACATTTGCTGTGGTCAGCAACGTGCCTCCGGCTCCTGCCAGGTCTGGAATGATCAATGAACTCGGACCTACCGTCTGGGTAGTCAGTTGCAAGGTCACATCATTGGCGCCATCGTCAAGGGTAATGTCTTCGATAAAGGTCGTTGTGCCAGCTACAGTCACTACATCGCCTGCCGCATCACCTACTCCCACATTGCCATTCAATGTCGTCGCTCCGTCTGCATTCAGCGTTCCTGTGGTGGTGATCGCCTGGGCTCCAAAGTCAGGATTGACCTTCGATCCGGCGATCGCTGCGCCTGCTGCTACATCGGCATTCACTATCGTACCGTCAGTGATCTCGGCGGACTCAACCGCATCGGTTCCCAGGTTTACCGTACCACTGGCCGTCAGGTTCGTAGCACTTACCGTCGAGGGTGTCGTCGATCCAATCGTCGTTCCGTCTATCGCTCCACCTGTGATCGCTACTGTATTGGCATCTTGTGTGGCAATGGTTCCTACATTTGCTGTGGTCAGCAATGTGCCTCCGGCTCCTGCCAAATCAGGAATGATCAATGAACTCGGGCCTACCGTCTGGGTAGTCAGTTGCAAGGTCACATCATTGGCGCCATCGTCAAGGGTAATGTCTTCAATAAAGGTCGTCGTACCAGCTACTGTTACGACGTCAGCAGCTCCATCTCCTACTCCCACATTGCCATTCAATGTCGTCGCTCCGTCTGCATTCAGCGTTCCTGTGGTGGTGATCGCCTGCGCTCCAAAGTCAGGATTGACCTTCGATCCGGCGATCGCTGCGCCTGCTGCCACATCGGCATTCACTATCGTACCGTCAGTGATCTCGGCGGATTCAACCGCATCGGTTCCCAGGTTTACCGTACCACTGGCCGTCAGGTTCGTAGCACTTACCGTCGAGGGTGTCGTCGATCCAATCGTTGTTCCGTCTATTGCTCCACCTGTGATCGCTACTGTGTTGGCATCTTGCGTGGCAATGGTTCCTACATTTGCTGTGGTCAGCAATGTGCCTCCGGCTCCTGCCAGGTCTGGAATGATCAATGAACTCGGGCCTACCGTCTGGGTAGTCAGTTGCAAGGTCACATCATTGGCGCCATCGTCAAGGGTAATGTCTTCGATAAAGGTCGTTGTGCCAGCTACAGTCACTACATCGCCTGCCGCATCACCTACTCCCACATTGCCATTCAATGTCGTCGCTCCGTCTGCATTCAGCGTTCCTGTGGTGGTGATCGCCTGCGCTCCAAAGTCAGGATTGACCTTCGATCCGGCGATCGCTGCGCCTGCTGCCACATCGGCATTCACTATCGTACCGTCAGTGATCTCGGCGGACTCAACCGCATCGGTTCCCAGGTTTACCGTACCACTGGCCGTCAGGTTCGTAGCACTTACCGTCGAGGGTGTCGTCGATCCAATCGTCGTTCCGTCTATCGCTCCACCTGTGATTGCCACTGTATTGGCATCTTGTGTGGCAATGGTTCCTACATTTGCTGTGGTCAGCAATGTGCCTCCGGCTCCTGCCAAATCAGGAATGATCAATGAACTCGGGCCTACCGTCTGGGTAGTCAGTTGCAAGGTCACATCATTGGCGCCATCGTCAAGGGTAATGTCTTCAATAAAGGTCGTCGTACCAGCTACTGTTACGACGTCAGCAGCTCCATCTCCTACTCCCACATTGCCATTCAATGTCGTCGCTCCGTCTGCATTCAGCGTTCCTGTGGTGGTGATCGCCTGCGCTCCAAAGTCAGGATTGACCTTCGATCCGGCGATCGCTGCGCCTGCTGCCACATCGGCATTCACTATCGTGCCGTCAGTGATCTCGGCGGATTCAACCGCATCGGTTCCCAGGTTTACCGTACCACTGGCCGTCAGGTTCGTAGCACTTACCGTCGATGGAGTCGTCGATCCAATCGTTGTTCCGTCTATTGCTCCACCTGTGATCGCTACTGTGTTGGCATCTTGTGTGGCAATGGTTCCTACATTTGCTGTGGTCAGCAATGTGCCTCCGGCTCCTGCCAAATCAGGAATGATCAATGAACTCGGGCCTACCGTCTGGGTAGTCAGTTGCAAGGTCACATCATTGGCGCCATCGTCAAGGGTAATGTCTTCAATAAAGGTCGTCGTACCAGCTACTGTTACGACGTCAGCAGCTCCATCTCCTACTCCCACATTGCCATTCAATGTCGTCGCTCCGTCTGCATTCAGCGTTCCTGTGGTGGTGATCGCCTGCGCTCCAAAGTCAGGATTGACCTTCGATCCGGCGATCGCTGCGCCTGCTGCTACATCGACATTCACTATCGTGCCGTCAGTGATCTCGGCGGATTCAACCGCATCGGTTCCCAGGTTTACCGTACCACTGGCCGTCAGGTTCGTAGCACTTACCGTCGATGGAGTCGTCGATCCAATCGTTGTTCCGTCTATTGCTCCACCTGTGATCGCTACTGTGTTGGCATCTTGCGTGGCAATGGTTCCTACATTTGCTGTGGTCAGCAACGTGCCTCCGGCTCCTGCCAGGTCTGGAATGATCAATGAACTCGGACCTACCGTCTGGGTAGTCAGTTGCAAGGTCACATCATTGGCGCCATCGTCAAGGGTAATGTCTTCGATAAAGGTCGTTGTGCCAGCTACAGTCACTACATCGCCTGCCGCATCACCTACTCCCACATTGCCATTCAATGTCGTCGCTCCGTCTGCATTCAGCGTTCCTGTGGTGGTGATCGCCTGCGCTCCAAAGTCAGGATTGACCTTCGATCCGGCGATCGCTGCGCCTGCTGCCACATCGGCATTCACTATCGTGCCGTCCGTGATCTCGGCTGATCCAACTGCATCAGCATCAATAACTAGTCCCGTTGAAAAATCACCGCTGATATCTCCAGCGGCATTTGGTGTGGTCGTCAATGCAAGATCGTCGGTGGCATCGGTATCGAGGTTGGGTGCCCCTGTGATCTTTGTTACTGCAACATCATTGATCTTTGCATCCGTAATAGCAAGGTTGGCCACATCCACTGTCGCTATCGTACCATCAGCTATTTCTGTAGTCGTTACTGCATCAGTATCAATCGTTAAACCAGTAGAAAAATCACCACTGATATCTCCGGCGGCATTAGGTATCGAAGTTCCTATTAAGTCATCGGTATTGTCCGTATCCAGGTTCGGTGCTCCCGTGATCTTCGTTACCGCAACATCATTGATCTTCGCATCGGTAATGGCAAGGTTGGCCACATCCACTGTCGCTATCGTACCATCGGCTATTTCTGTTGTCGTTACCGCATCCGCATCTATTGTTAGTCCCGTAGAAAAATCACCACTGATATCTCCAGCTGCATTTGGAATAGTCGTCAATGCAAGATCGTCGGTGGCATCAGTATCCAGGTTCGGTGCTCCTGTGATCTTCGTTACCGCAACATCATTGATCTTCGCATCGGTAATGGCAAGGTTGGCTACATCCACTGTCGCTATCGTACCATCGGCTATTTCCGTTGTCGTTACCGCATCCGTATCAATTGTTAGTCCTGTAGAAAAATCACCACTGATGTCTCCAGCTGCATTTGGTATGGTCGTCAATGCAAGATCGTCGGTAGCATCGGTATCCAGGTTCGGTGCTCCTGTGATCTTAGTCACTGCCACATCATTGATCTTTGCGTCGGTAATGGCAAGGTTGGCTACATCGATCGTGGCGATCGTACCATCGGCTATTTCGGTTGTCGTTACCGCATCCGCATCTATTGTTAGTCCCGTTGAAAAATCACCGCTGATGTCTCCAGCTGCATTTGGTATGGTCGTCAATGCAAGATCGTCGGTAGCATCGGTATCCAGGTTTGGTGCTCCTGTGATCTTCGTTACTGCAACATCATTGATCTTTGCATCGGTAATGGCAAGGTTGGCTACATCGATCGTGGCGATCGTACCATCGGCTATTTCTGTTGTTGTTACCGCATCTGCTGCAAGCTCCGTAGCGGTTATCGAATTGGCTCCGACAGTGGCTGTGACCCCTGTTAACGCACTTCCGTCCACTGCGGGAAGTGCCCCACCACCATCTAATTGTACTATTTGGTTTGCGCCTACTCCTACATCCAATGTCGCCGCTGTTCCCAATCCCGTTACCTTTCCAGCTGCTACATCACTGATATCAGCATCCACTATTGTACCATCAACAATGTTTGTGGACTGTACTGCATCCAATGCCAATTCGGTATTAGTTATTGAACCCGCACCAATTGTGGCCGTGACACCGGTCAAGTTACTACCATCCACTGGAGGTAATGCTCCAAGTCCATCTAGCTGGACAACTTGATTTGCGCCGATTCCTACATCTAATGTTCCGGCAGTTCCAAGTCCTATCACCTTGGATACATCTACATCTGATATATCTACGTCTGTGATGGCCCCATCTAAAATATTTCCACCCACAACAGCGTCAGGTGCTAACTCCAGATTGGTTATAGATCCTGGTCCAACTCCTGTTGTAATACCTGTCAACAGACTTCCATCGACCGCTGGTAATTGTCCTGTACCATTGAGCTGGACAATCTGATTAGCGCCTGTTCCTACATTAACACTAAGATCAACAGCATTTCCATCCCCCAGTACGGTTGTTCCGTCAGTATTTACCGCCAAAATTCCCCCATCATCTGTTCCATCAGCGAAATCCGCGGGAATCCCTGTCAACTCAGTCCAGTCAACTCCATCTTTCACACTTGGATCTACAGAAGGATCCGTTTCGGTCTTTAAATAGCCCAGTCCGGTAATATCCGCATCGGAAAGCTGTGTATCGTCGTCACCGTCAGCCAGATCTGCTGGAATATTGGTCAACTCAGTCCAATCCACCTCACCTGTGAGATTATCAGGATTTAGAAGTTTATTCCAGCCATTATGCCAATAATAAAAGGCCTCTTCATCAGAATCATAGACCAGAATACCGAATTCATTGGCTCCCAGCGTCATTCCCGTCCGTTGTTGTGTGGTGAGTTGCGGAATGATCAATCCCTGAGGTATGTTACCGTTATTTCCTCCCTGCAAATGAAGAACTGCATTTGGACTTGGATTTTCTATATTAATCCCTGCAGAGTACTGTTGTGAGTGGGAGGCAAACGCCAAAAATAAACATATGGCTATAGCTATGGTCTTCGTTGTGGGACGTGCGGCTATCATGATATTTTTAAGATTTTGTTGGACTATATCTCAATCTAAAGATAGAAATTGACTACCAACGGCAATCACGAATTCGATCAGACATGGATTTTTTCCGTACAATGACGATAATCGTCGGTTGAACGGGAATCGACAATATTGTAATGACATTCTGATAGATAATGAGTTCGGTTTACCAGTTAATAGTGATTATTAATAAAGAAATACTATGAAAAAGTAACCTAACACAAAAAATAAGGGCAAAAAAAACCCCGACCTCATGGTCGGGGTACCTACCTGAAAAACTCAGGCTTAGTCGCGTAACTTTCGCCTGATATCTATCTCTCGCTCTTGAGTTTCTCCATTTCTGGTGACAGCCACTATATTGTCGCACTCACCATCTCCATAATCAATCACAACCGTCTCATCTCCGTAAGTGAATGTCTTAATCCCTTGAACTGCAATTCGTACTCTTCCTACCTGACAACCTCGTTTATAAACTAATTCATCTGTATCCTCGACTGTTGAAGAGTATGAAACTTCTTCCCTACTAACACCACTTGCGAAACCGTAAACTGTAACGATGTCATCCAAAGGATTGGAGGCCCTGATCCAGGTTCTGGTCCATTCTGCAGTTCTTGTAGCTGTGGTACCGTCGGGAAAACTTAACTGGCCATTTTGAAGGGTAATCCGGAATGTGGGTGCATCATCAAGATTAGCTGAAATATTCTCTACAGATCTTGTACCTTCAACTTGGACGGAGTCAACATAGAAGTTATCAAAGGTTATAGTCCTGAATGCACCCGGAATAAATCGTCGGCCATCGTGTGTGATTATGATCTTTCCTGTACGTACCCGACCATAAGGACCTACACATCCTTCCGTTCCATAATCTATTGTAATCATGTT
Source organism: Cyclobacteriaceae bacterium (assembly GCA_965242805.1). Taxonomy (GTDB): domain Bacteria; phylum Bacteroidota; class Bacteroidia; order Cytophagales; family Cyclobacteriaceae; genus JANQEU01. The sequence goes on from CBDETD010000002.1 coordinate 1,172,227, forward strand.
ATTGGCAGTGTCCTTCGTTACCTCTGCGCAATCCAGTAAAAGATCCCTTTCAACGCGTCCTTCAGCAGATAATTCACTCATACCTGCTTCAGCAATATTATCTATATCCTCAAATGTAGACTCAATAGAAGCCTCGGAATCTACATCCGTCTCAATGGAAACAATGCCATTTCCATCATCATCGCTACATGCCGTAAAACCTATCAGCACGGCAACACTTAGTAAATAAAATAATTTTCTCATGTTAATATCGATTTCAGTATTCATTTGGCCTTTTGACAATAGTCTTGGTCAATGGTTTAATCGGTTTCAAAAAAAAATTAATTTTAGAGGCAAATTCTTCTCGAATGAGTCCAGGATGTTTATAATGACAGTTGTTCTTCTTCGTTAAGGATTTCAGCAATCACGCTTTACCAATGAAAAAACTCACCATTATCATTGTTTGCCTGATCACACTTGACTTATATGGTCAGGGATGCAGCGACGCCGGTTTCTGTACCATGGGCGCAATGAGACCTGATCAGAATTACAACAAAAGGATTGACTTTAAGGTCCGGTCTATTGAATACAACTACTACAAAGGAAATTCCATTATTTCACCTGTGATCAGAGCACATACCATAGAGTTTAATGCAAGCATTGGTGAACGGAACTCTATCCAGGTAAAAGTTCCATACATGATAATTAAGGGCAATTTCAATAAAGAGGAACCCGGAAACAACCATGGGCTTGGGGATATTTCCCTGAGCTTTACACGAAGTCTTCTCACTACCCGAAGAGGGACTTTGAGTGGTACATTAGGCACTAAAATTCCTGCTGATAAGGCGGATGACAAGATCAGTAATGATTTCACCAACAACCAGGAAGTCGACCTGCATATGTATTATCAAACAAGTCTGGGATCCTTTGATGCGATTGCGGGTATGTCATGGATCACACGGGAGTGGTTATTTGCTACCGGGATTCAAATTGCACTGACAGAAAACGATAATCAATTTGAATGGAGTGATTGGGCGAACTATCCTGATCAGAACTATGTGGAAAGGAATAACCGGGGACGTAGCCTAAAGCGTGGGACTGACATTATGCTGAGGGTAGAAAGGAATTTCCGATTCACCAACTTCAATTTTAGCATCGGTGCTCTTCCAATCTATAGAATCACAAAGGATGAAGCCTTTGTTCTTGCTACTGGCCAAAGACAAAAGCTGGACAATACGCTTGGATTGGCCCTTTCAGTCCTGGGTTCTGTGGGGTACAACATAAATATTAACAACGCAATTAAATTTATTTATGGCTACAAGCTGGTTGATAGAGAAGTAAATCCCGATGGCCTTACCAGGGACAATGTCACAAGCTTCAGTTATATATACCGTTTTTAGGATGCATAGAATAAGCCTTTATATAATTACTTTCATTTCATTTCTTAATGTCAAGGGGCAGGACAGTTTGTTTCAGGAAGCGGAGTATCAATTCAAACTTGCGAAATACCAGGAAGCATTTGATATCTTCAAGGAAGCTGGAGAGGGATATTACAAAGTTGAGAAGTTTGAAGATTATGTCCTGTCAAATATCAAAATGGCACTTTGTTTTTCCAGACTCGCGGCCTATCAGCAGAGTATTGAACTTTCAAAGAATACCCTTGAGTTTGTAAATGAGGTCCTTCCCAATGACAGTTATCTGAAAGCAGAGACGTTAAGAGTACAAGGTGATGCCCTTCTTAACCTTGGGCGGAATGCTCAGGCTCAGGAAAAATTACTTCTTTCCGAGGAGCTATATCCAGAAAATGCTGAGGCAGAAAAAGCTGAAGCATTCAATTTGTTAGGTGTCATCTATTGGAATAATGCTAATAAAGATTTGTCCCTTCAGTATCACAACCAGTCCCTGGAGATTAGAAAGAATGTGATTGGCATTGAAAGTCTTGAAGTAGCGGATTCTTACAACAATATTGGGCTAATCTATCTGGAGGAGGATGGTCTTCAGGCAGGTATTTATTTTACGAGGGCGTTGAATATCTATGAGGACATACTTGGGACTATCCACCCCAAAGTTGCATTTACGTTGATCAACCTTGCTCGTGCCCGAAGTAACCAGGGAATCAACACCCAGGCCGTAGAGCTTATCCAACGCGTCCAACAGATATGGGAGAATTTGTATAATGATGATCATCCAAATAAATCCTTCACCACATCCACTCTAGGTCAGATCTATGAAAATGAAGGAGACTATGACCAGGCATTGCATTTCCAGGAATTGGCATTGAAACAATACATCAAACTCTTTGGGGATAAACACCCTGAGGTCGCCAATACTTACTTCTTAATGGCCGGGATCTATCAAAAAACTGAGAACTATAAAACTGCTGTATCCTATTATCAACAAGCAATTTTTGCGAACCTACCTGATCAATACAGAGCAGGTGATCTGTCAGATCCTGTTCTGAACAATTACCTCAACCCTGATTATTTACTTTCTGCGATGTTAGGCAAAGCCAAAGCGCTGGAAGCTTTGCATTTTGAAAAAACCCTAAAAGCTAAACACCTGAAAGCTGCGATCAGGACTTACAGTATTGCTGATTCACTCGTTAGTGAGATCAGAAGGATCAGAGTCACAGAGAGAGATAAGATCAGGTTGGCTGACATTTCAAGACTTATTTACAAAAATGGTATCCGCTTATCACTAATATTGGGTGACCAACCTTTTCATTCGAGTAAATACAATGAATGGGCATTTAGATTTTGTGAAAGAAGCAAATCATCTGTATTGCTTGAAGCTATTCAGGAAACTAAAGCCAAATCCTACTCCGGTATTCCGGAAAACATAATATCCTATGAGGATAGTCTAAAATCTGAACTTGCCTTTTATCAACAGAAAATCGCTGCAGGCGAAAATACAAATGAAAACAAGACAGCCCTATTTAATTACCAACAGGCTTACAGAGATCACATCCGTCAACTTGAGGGGGAATATCCCAAATATTACAGTTTAAAGTACGAATCTCCTCAACTGGATATTGATGTCTTGCAACAAAATCTGCCTGTTAATTCTGTACTTCTCTCCTATTACGATGCTGAAGACACCATCTATCAATTCATTTTATCCAAGGACAGATTGAGGGTAGAAAGTAAGAAAAAAAGCTCAACAGCCAATCGATCTATCAATGCCCTTCGAAATTCAATTAAATACCAGGTAGATGATTCATTCGATCAGATATCCAGGGAGATGTATACGCTACTAATTCCACAACTACCCAGAAACATCAATCAACTTATACTAATTCCTGATGGTATCCTCAACACAATTCCTTTCGAAACACTTATCAATCCCGAGTCTTCAAATTACCTTATTGAGGAGTTTGCCATTTCCTATGACTATTCAGCAAATCTGTTACTAAATAGGTCGGAACAGGATTTTGAGGAATCTTCCAAAGAAGTCCTTTTACTTGCTCCAGTTGATTTTTCTGAATGTTCAATCGAATTATCTCCTCTTCCCGGGACGGAAGCCGAACTGAGAGAGATCAAACTTCTTTTCAACAGTAATGATTGGAAAGTACATCCATACCTCAAAAAAGACGCATCGGAGGAATTCATAAAGTCAAATGGACTTGATCGTTTCCGATACATGCACTTCGCAACTCATGGATTGGTTAATGAATCCCAACCAGAACTTTCGCAGATCTTCCTGTTCCCAAATGACAATGAGGATGGATCACTTTATTCAGGAGATATTTACAATTTGAAGATCAATGCCGAATTGGTCTCATTATCTGCTTGTGAAACCGGTCTAGGACAGGTTGTAAAAGGTGAAGGTATCGTGGGTTTGTCAAGAGCACTCTTGTATGCAGGAGCTCAAAATTTGATGGTATCCCTCTGGCAAGTTTCAGACAATTCCACTGCTGAATTGATGATTGAATTTTACAGGCAGCATTTATTCTATGACCATGTCCGGTCATTTAGTGAGGCACTCAGGCAAGCCAAGATCCAAATGATCCGCTCCGACACCTATTATAAACCTTACTTTTGGGCTCCATTTATTCTGGTTGGAAGTTAAGTCCTATCTTTGCGCCCTGATGAAAAAGGTGGCTTTTTATACATTGGGGTGTAAGCTGAACTACTCCGAAACTTCAACCATATCCCGGATGTTTGAAAATAAGGGATATCAAAAGGTGCCTTTTGAAAATACGCCTGACATTTTTATCATCAATACCTGCTCCGTTACGGAAAATGCAGACAAAAAGTGTAGAAAAATTGTAGCTGAAGCGAAAAAGATATCCCCTCAATCCTATGTCGCAATTATTGGGTGTTATGCGCAATTGAAACCAAAAGAGATCAGCGATATCGAGGGTGTAGATGCTGTCCTGGGAGCGGCGGAGAAGTTTCAGTTATTCGACTACATTGGAAACTTCACTCCTAAATCAAGACCAGAGGTATTCACTTCAGAAATAAAAGAGGCCAGAGCTTACCATAGCTCCTACTCGTATGGTGACAGAACAAGGACTTTTCTCAAGGTCCAGGATGGATGCAACTATGGTTGTGCGTTTTGCACGATTCCCATGGCCAGGGGTAAGAGCCGAAGTGACTCGATTGAAAATATTTTGAACCAAGCTCAAGAAGTTGCCAAATCGGAAGTGAAAGAAATCGTACTAACAGGTGTGAACATTGGAGATTTTGGGATCCAAAACGGAAAAAGGAAAGAGCGATTTCTTGACTTGATAAAAAGCTTAGATGAAGTTGAAGGCATTGATAGGTTCCGGATTTCGTCAATTGAACCAAACTTGCTTGAAAACGATATTATCGAATTCGTATCCAGATCCAAAAAGTTCGTACCTCATTTTCATATTCCATTGCAATCCGGGAGTGATAAGATCCTAAAGGCCATGAACCGTAGGTACCTAAGTGGTCTTTACCGTGACCGTGTATCAAATATCAAGTCATTGATGCCTGACGCCTGCATTGGTGTCGACGTAATTACTGGATTCCCGGGGGAAACTGAATCGGATTTCAACATTACTTATCAATTCCTGAACGAACTCGACATTTCCTATCTGCATGTATTTACTTACAGTGAAAGATCGAACACCCAGGCATTATTAATGGATAGTGTAGTTCCATTATCAACAAGAAAGGAAAGGTCAAAGAAACTCAGAATACTTTCCGATAAAAAAAGACATCATTTCTACAGTTCTCAACTAGGTAAGCGTCAGACCGTCTTATTCGAGGACGATGTTGAGGATGGGTTTATGCATGGATTCACGGAAAACTATGTTAGAGTTCAGGCGAAGTATGACCCAATCCTCATCAACGCACTCAAAGAAGTCCGACTTGATTCAATCAGTAATCGGGGATATGTAGAAGTTTCCGAACCCGAAACCGTACCGGTATGAAGATAATTTGCATTGGTCGAAATTATGTCGATCATATAGAAGAACTGGGTAATGAACGTCCCGAAAGCCCTGTCATATTCTTCAAACCGGATACATCCATCATCAGAAAGAATGCGCCATTTTTTCTCCCTGCCATTAGTGAAGACGTTCACCACGAAGTAGAAGTAATTGTGAAGATAAAAGCTGTGGGCAAATCGATTGCTCCAAAATTCGCCCATAAATACTATGATGAGTTAGGCCTTGGAATAGACTTCACAGCCAGAGATCTTCAGAGTAAGGCTAAGGGTAAAGGCCTTCCATGGGACCTGGCCAAAGGTTTCGACGGTTCAGCCCCTATTTCGAAATTCATTTCAAAAGATGACTTCGACCTTGATCATCTCAATTTCAGACTTGTTAAGAATGGAGCCGTCGTCCAGGAGTCAAATACCTCCCATATGATATACTCGGTAGACGAAATCATATCATATGTTTCAAAATTTATCACATTGAAAATCGGAGATATTATATTTACCGGGACACCAAAAGGTGTCGGGCCGGTTTCAATTGGTGACCGGCTTGAGGGTTATATTGAAGATAAAAAAATGCTAGACTTTGCCGTGAGATAGTTCCGGCACAAGGTTTGCGGACATTCCAATCATGAGATCATTTTTGGAAAACAATTTCCCATTTTCTCTCTGGAGCATTATGATTTTCTTTCTTGTCTATGCTCCAATAGATTCTTTTGCTCAACCTCCTGTAGAGGACAATGCTTATCTATTCCCTATACGTCCGGGGGAAAGAAACTTCCTCGCTGGTACGATGGGAGAAATGAGAGGGTCCCATTTCCATGGAGGACTGGATGTGCGTACAGGTGGTCGAATTGGATTACCTGTTTATGCTACCCAAAGTGGATATATATCGAGAATACAAGTTAGTACAGGAGGTTATGGTCATGTCCTTTATCTATCCCATGATGATGGAAACATTTCAGTATATGCCCACCTCAATCTTTTTGAGGCTGGTCTAGAGAAATACCTGCGAACCAATCAATACAAAGAAGAATCATATGAGATCAGATTGTTTCCTGAAAAGAACCAGTTCAGATTCAAAACCGGAGAAATTCTGGGCTACTCGGGCAATACGGGCAGTTCTCTTGGTCCTCATCTTCATTTTGAGATCAGGGACAATGATCACCGATTTTTGAATCCCCAGGAGTTTGGTTTCTCTGAAATAGTTGACAACATCCCTCCTTTGATCAAGTCAATAGGTTTTGTAACCCGATCTCCCAATTCCAGAGTCAATGGCTTATATGGAAGGTACGACTTTGAAGTAATAAAGGTCAATGGAAAATTCACGACCAGAAAACCGATTGTTTTGGAAGGTGAAATAGGAGTAGAAATATTCCACTATGATAATCACAACGGTTCATACAGCAGGAATGGAATCCCGGAAATTGTATTCTTTTTAGATGGGGACACCGTATTTCACCAGGTAAAAGATCGCATGTCCTTCAATAAGAACAGGAACATTCTTGTTCACCTGGATTATCCTGTTTACCGATCCAAGGGGAGGAAGTTTAACAAGTTATACCTGGAGGATGGTAATGAACTGGATATTTACAAGGAAACAAGCCGATCCATTCCGATAGATTCCAATCCACATGATCTGCGAATTGTACTAAGAGATAATGACAATAATTTCTCGGAATTTCAGGCCACGGTGAATCGACGTAAAGTTGTATATCCCGAATTACCTGAAATGGAAAAATTTGAAATTCTTGGAAATCAAATGCATTTTTCTTCAACAGACTCTATCGCGAAGGTGTTCTTTCACTATCGAAGTGAAAAAATTAAGTCTTATAAAAGCTTTCAAGATATCCACTACTTTATATGGGATTTGCGAAATGCATTACCCGATTCCATTAGAACGGCAGGAAGTATAATCGATCCTAAATTCTATGCAATGATCCCTTCCGGCTTCAATTTTAGTTTCTACAATGGAGATTTTGATTTCGAAACCTCCAAAAAGACCTTATTTGACACACTTTTCCTCCGCTTCGAAAAAAACAATGATTCAATAAGCCGGAAAGAGATTTTTGATTTCAAGAACACAACTGACCCCCTTCGTAACAATGTCACCATAACCTTGAAACCTAACAATAGCTACGGGGACAAAGCATCTGTATATTCAATTAATCGGTCAAAATTAAGCTATGTCAGTAGTAAACGACAATCGGATGGAAGTTTCCAGTTCAAAACCAGAGAGCTTGGGAAGTTCACCATTGCTTACGACAGCATCCCTCCAATAATCACCCCTGTAAACTGGTCCAAAACCAATCTAAAAGTGAAAATTGAGGATGAAAGTTCAGGTGTAAAAAAATACAGGGCCACTCTTGATGGTAGATTTCTACTAATGAGGTTTGAATCCAAAAAAGGATTATTGATGGCCCAACCTATTGATCCAAACAAACCCCTTAGTGGAGAGTTTATACTTGAGGTTGAAGATAATTTAGGTAACAAAAACCAGATAACAAGAAAACTATGATAACACTGAAAGCCGGAGATCCCGCTCCGAATTTTGAAGCTAAGGACCAAAATGGAAATACTATTTCACTTAAAGATTTTAAAGGGAAGAAACTGGTTCTTTATTTCTATCCAAAGGATAATACACCAGGTTGCACTGCGGAGTCATGCAACCTCAGGGATAACTACACCGAGTTGCAAAAACAGGGTTATGAGATCCTCGGTGTAAGCCAGGATAGCGAAAAATCACATCAGAAATTCATCGAAAAATATGATCTACCCTTCTCTCTACTTGCAGATACGGACCATAAGGTACATGAAGCATTTGGAACGTGGGGAGAGAAAAGTATGTATGGTAAGACCTACATGGGTACACTAAGAACTACTTTCGTCATTAATGAGGAGGGAGTAATCGATGAAGTGATCGAAAAGGTCAAAACCAAAGATCATACTGCACAAATCATATCGTAAATCCGTAAAATGGGATAGGCACCAGTTTGTCACAAGTGCCTATCTTCTTCTTATCAATCCCGATGGATAGCTCACAATACTCTCATGTCCATCCTCTCCCACGGCCGCAACTCCAAATAAATAGTTGTCGATCACAATACCCTCCAGGGTATATTCATTAAGCTCTGAACTAATCAATCTGCTATATTGCCACATAGGAGAAGTGGTATCTCTCCAGTAAATTTTGTAAGCCTTTACTCCATCAACTTTGTCCCACGAAAGTAAGGTTGAGGGTCTCACAATACCACCTATTTTGACATTTTGGGGCGATGGAGGCGCAAGAGCGATCGTTGCCAGCGACGCAGCATTTACTGCAGTTATTTTCGCACAATAATCGAAATTGACCCCCTCAATGACATCTCCATATTCAATTCCATTCTCCGTACGAAGGTCCTGGTGTTGTCGATTATAATTTTCATGTGCCTCCATGATTCTGATTCCCGCAAATCCGGCCTCATTAAAAGGTCTATGATGTCCTCCCCTTCCAAAGCGGTCCAATCGATAAATTAGAAGAGGATTCATTTCCGGCAGATATGTTTTTGTTGTCTGATAAACGTGTCTGGCCAGCTGTCGGGAGATTCCATCATTCTCTCCACCATAAAACCTCTTTCTTTTCAATTCCTGTTCCGTTTCGGTCGAAGAATAGGGCTCTGAAAAAATCCTAAACGTTCGATTATCAATAACTCCATCGACTCCCTCAATATTCCCAATCATGTCATTGTTCAGGATGCCTATTACTTCCCAACCTTCGGTTTTAGCCTTCTCAGCGAGGAACTTACCTCCAAAAAGTCCTTGCTCCTCCCCTGATAATCCCGCCAATAAGATGGAAGAAGGAAAGTCATACTTAGACAAAACCCTCGCTAACTCAATGGCAGCTGCCATTCCCGTTGCATTGTCATTTGCACCGGGTGAGTCATCTGTGAAATTGACGGGATCCGAAACACGTGAGTCAATATCTCCACTCATAATGATAAATCGATTTGGGTATTTTGTTCCCCTTTTGATGACATACTCGTTGACCACCCAAGTGTCCCTGGTTATCCTTGTATTCGGATCACCCTCGACCAATGTTCTCTGCTCGTATACTTCAAGGCAATTTTCGCATTCTCCGGAAATCTTTTCGAATTCCGATCTGATCCATCTTCTTGCCGCTCCAATACCCCTTGTATCTGACAAAGTATCTGACATCGTATGTCGTGTTCCGAATCCTGCAAGTTTGCTCACGTCATTTTCCAGCCGTTCAGCGCTCACAGCATCAATGATCTCATAGACCACAGGGTCGGTACTGAACAATTGGGAAGTTGCAGGAAACAGGATACAACAAAAAAGGATTGAGATGATGGATGATTTCATAAAATAATAGTTCAGTTCAAAGAGTAAACAAGGGGGATACTGTTTTGATTTATTAAATTCGCTGACTTATCAAAATCACTATGCCTGACATCCCCAAATTAAGTAAAATTTCCTCCCAGATAAGAAGGGACATTGTACGAATGGTTCATGCTTGTCAATCTGGTCATCCGGGTGGTTCACTTGGTTGCACTGAATTTTTTACAGCTCTGTATTTTGAAATTATGGACTTCAAAAACCCCTTCCATATGGATGGTAAGGGGGAGGATATGTTTTTTCTGTCAAATGGTCACATATCTCCTGTTTGGTACAGCACACTGGCAAGAGTGGGTTTTTTTGAGCTTGACGAATTGAAAACTTTTAGGTTGATTGACTCTCGCCTGCAGGGCCATCCGGCAACTGAAGAAGGACTACCGGGAGTTAGGGTGGCATCAGGTTCACTGGGACAAGGATTATCAGTTGCTTGTGGAGCTGCGTTGTCCAAAAGAATTGACAATGATCCCCACCTGGTCTATGCTTTGATGGGTGATGGTGAACAGGAAGAGGGCCAGGTCTGGGAAGCTGCGATGTTTGCAGCTCATCACAAAGTAGACAACCTTATTGCTACAATTGACTACAACGGCCAACAAATCGATGGTCCTGTCGATCAGGTTATGTCCTTGGGGGATCTCAAAGGAAAATATCTTTCATTTGGATGGGATGTCCTGGAATGTGATGGTAATGATCTTCAAGAGCTTATTAATACCATGCAAGAAGCTAAAACCAGAACAGGTAAAGGAAAACCCGTAGTTATTTTAATGAGAACAGAAATGGGAAAAGGGGTAGACTTCATGGAGGGATCGCATAAATGGCATGGTATTGCCCCTAGTGATGAGGACCTGGAAAATGCGCTAAATCAATTGGAAGAAACCCTGGGAGATTACTAAAATGACAAAATACACATTTACAGACAAGAAAGATACAAGGTCAGGATTCGGAGATGGTTTGCTTGAGGTGGGAAAGAAAAATGACAAAGTGGTTGGACTATGTGCCGACCTCATTGGTTCCCTGAAAATGGGTGCTTTCCAAAAGGAATTTCCGGAGCGATTCTTTCAAGTAGGAATTGCCGAAGCCAATATGATGGGTGTGGCGGCAGGATTAGCCACTGGAGGTAAAATCCCCTTCACCGGTACTTTTGCCAATTTCTCTACCGGTAGGGTTTATGATCAACTTAGACAATCCATAGCCTATTCTGATAAAAATGTAAAAGTATGTGCCTCTCATGCTGGGCTCACTTTAGGAGAAGATGGTGCCACACACCAGATCCTTGAAGATATCGGGATGGCTAAAATGCTGCCAAACTTTACCGTGATCGTTCCCTGTGATTACAACCAGACCAAAGCCGCAACAATTGCTATCACCGATCATGAAGGTCCTGTCTATCTCAGATTTGGCCGTCCAAAATGGCCAATTTTCACCGATCCTAATGAACCTTTTGAAATAGGGAAAGCACAAAAACTGATTGAAGGTAAGGATGTAACAATCATTGCTACAGGTCATATGGTTTGGAAGGCCATTGAAGCCGAAGCCGAATTATCTTCGAAAGGTGTATCCGTAGAGGTTATTAATATTCATACGATAAAACCTATCGACGAAGATGCTATTGTAAAAAGTGCAGAAAAAACAAGGTGTATCGTCACAGCCGAAGAGCATCAGGTAAATGGTGGTCTTGGGGAAAGTGTAGCACAGGTTTTGGGTAGGACTATTCCCACTATTCATGAGTTTATCGCGGTAAATGACAAATTTGGTGAAAGCGGTAAACCAGAAGAACTTCTTGATAAGTATGGCCTGGGTACTAATGACATTGTACAGGCGGCAGAGAGAGCAATCCAAAGAAAAGGGTAATGCCCACTGAACGGCAGCTTTTCTTACAGCATGTCGCTCAGACTTCCGATTTCCCTTTGATGCTGGAAATAGACAGAGCAGAAGGCATCTATCTCCATGGGAAAGATGGAAAAAAATATATTGATCTAATCTCGGGTATTGGTGTGAGTAACATTGGACATCGTCATCCAAAAGTTGTGGAAGCCATTAAAAATCAGGTTGATCGATACCTGCATCTGATGGTTTATGGCGAGTACGTACAATCTCCACAGGTACAATTAGCCAAATCCATCGCCGAAACTCTTCCCGATCCCTTAGAATCGGTTTATTTCGTTAATTCCGGAAGTGAGGCCATAGAAGGAGCTATTAAACTGGCGAAGCGATACACTGGAAAAACAAATGTTATCACCTTTAGAAATGCCTATCATGGTTCATCCCACGGTGCATTGTCTGCTTCAGGTTCCGAACATTTTAAAAGAAATTACAGGCCTCTGGTGCCTGGATTTTCGCAATTAAACTTCGGGGAAATTGAGGATTTGGAGCATATTGACAGGAACACGGCAGCTGTTGTCATTGAAACGGTCCAGGGCGAAGCCGGAGTCCGGGTAGGTTCTGAACAATTTTTTCAATTACTCAGGAGGAGGTGTAGTGAAACAGAAACCTTGTTAATTCTAGACGAAATCCAATGTGGATTTGGAAGAACAGGATCATTCTGGGCATTTGAGAAATACGATATCCGTCCCGATATCCTTGTTAGCGCAAAGGGAATGGGTGGAGGTATGCCTATCGGATGTTTTGCCTCGTCTAATGAAATCATGTCAGTCCTAAGAAATGATCCAATCCTTGGTCATATTACAACCTTTGGAGGTCATCCAGTATGTGCAGCGGCAGCACTGGCCACGATAGCAGTTCTCAAGGATGAAGGCCTGACCACGCAAGTAGATGAAAAGTCTAGCTTGTTCAAAAGCCTCCTGGTTCATGAAAGGATCAAAGAGATAAGATCCGCCGGACTATTGATGGCTGTTCAGTTTGAATCTTTCAATGTCCTGAAGCAAATTATTGATAGAGCGATTGAGTTTGGGGTAATTACAGATTGGTTTTTATTTTGTGATGATAGCATGAGAATTGCCCCACCATTGACCATTTCAAAGGATGAGATAAGACATTCTTGTGAAATCATCTTGCAAGCCATTGATTCCATCTGATACGGATACATTCCACCCGTTTTTTTGTTAACTTAAATAAGGAATAATGCCTAGTATTTTGTTATCATATTACCGAAATGAACCGTTTATTTAGCTTCCTACATGTTGCCTTGTTTTTAGTTGGATCCACCGCATTTGCCCAAGATGACATTGAGATAACAATCGCCAATGATGAAGTTGTTGTTCTGCACGCGGACAATAGCTGGACATTTAATGAGGTCCGTTATGTAATTGATGATGATGAGATCCCTCTTTTCCTGAGACAGGGCATCAGGGTGAAGAAAAAGTATATTTTGGAAGCAGTGGAAATGTTCCGACAGGGATGGAGATTTCAAATGCCTCGTCCAAAAGGAGGGAAATCAAGATGGGGAAATTATGATCCGGGTACAGAATGGTGGGAAGGATATTGGTACAATGCGTATGATGAAAAGATGTTATCCTCTCGTAAACCCAGAAGGAACAAGAAGACAGGTGAATACATAGGAGACGGAAGGAATCTTAAGGAGAGCTGGCGGACAGGAGGAAGTCCAGGTTATCCCACAATACATGAATGGTTATTGTCCGATAACGGAGGAATAAAACCTTATGGAACATAAAAAACCCGAACCATTTCTGATCCGGGTTTCATTACCCTTTTTATAGAATATTCTAAATCAATTCTTTCAGTGCCAGACTGACTTTCTTCTCACCATCATTTCCTTTGATCACCAACTCCACAGTCTTACCTGGTTCTTTTAGCATATCTTCCACACCAATCAGACCCAGTTCAATAGCACTCTGACCGTCGATACTCACCAATTCATCATTCAATTTGATCCCTGCCTCGCTGGCTTGAGTTCCTTCGTAAACCTGATGGATCAGAACTTTGGATTTATCCTCACTCAATTGAACATCAATACCGCTGCAATTAACTTTGATGGAAGTACCATAATCCTGGCCTTTCTCAAAGAAAATTCTCTTGTTTGGGTAGTCAAAAGTAATATTGAATTGACGGAGGACCCGATTTCCAATTATACCAGACACCTTTTTATTTCCCTGTAGTCCTTGATTGGATTCACTGATCCCAATCGGCATGTTTTCAAATTTGAATGATCCGAATTCGAAAGAAGTAACACGTCCCTCTGAGTGATTTGTTTCTTTCTCTCCAATCCCTTTGATCAGGTAAGTGTAGTGATCCCCTGTTTTGCCTTTTATATCATTTTCCCGTGCGTAAGGTGTGTTGAAATCGAGGGAGGTCCCTGCACCTGTATTCACATAATATGATCCTGCAAGTTTTTCTCCATTATTCAAAGTGACATTGGCCTGGATCGTCGGTATTGAGCTTTCAAACTCAAATGGTATCTTTTCTCCTGTTTTAGGATAGGAATCCAAATTATAGATCTCAAAAGTCTTTGTGTCATAATTCAGTCTCACATTATGGTGTCGAAGGAGGTCCCACCCAACAATTCCATCGACATTGCGGCCAATACTTATTTCGAGATGGGCCAATGAAGTAGCATAAACTTTAACATTCTTTTCCATCAGAAAGCCATTGATTTCGATCTTGTTGTGCTTAATTATTGCTCCCGATATCAATCCCTGTACGCTTTCATGATATTCAATTTGTTTGAGATCCAAATTCAAGTCCTGGGCAACATTCAAGTCCAATACAGTAAGCCCATCCCCGGTATCAAATATGAAGTCAAGGGGCTCTGAGTCGTCAACACTTACCTTTATGAAAATATGATCTCCATGCTGGAGAAAAGGTTCGCTTGTCAAAGGTGTTTGTGAATATCCTAAATAGACACAAAATGCGAAAAGTAAGAGCAAAGAATTTTTCATGGTTTGATTATGATTCAATTGGATTTCAATTTATAAAATCAAGACACAACTAAGCCTATTATCAACCAAATTTTTGCAAAGACCAATAATTACGATCAACCCTTGAAATGATTGTCAGAGAGCGAACCTTTCGTCATGAAAAAGATATTATATTGGAAATCTTTTCATTACTTCACAAATCTGTTTTGTAAACTACTTATGACAATGCAAAAGACCTATTACGATCCTGCGGACTTAAAGAAATTTGGAGATATAGCTGAATATGAACCAGAATTGGCAAAGAAATTTTTTGATTGGTATGGAGATGTTTTCAAGGATGGCGCCTTGACTTCCAAAGAGAAATGCTTAATCGCTCTGGCGGTTTCCCATGCAATCCAATGCCCATATTGTATCGATGCTTATACTTCAGATTCTATTAAAAAGGGATCTTCCGAAGCACAAATGATGGAGGCAGTTCATGTTGCTGGTGCGATCCGAGGTGGAGCAAGCCTTGTACACGGTGTTCAAATGATGAATAAAGCGAAGAAAATCTTAATGTAATGAGTTTGAAATCATTAAATGGTCAGCACCATTACCTGGCAGATGTTTCTCATCAACTTGATATCCTCAACGGGGATCTATTCCATCAAAACGGTTTACCCACCTTTCAAAACAAGCTCTCTGAATCCGGATTATTTCCTTTAAAGCCTACTGAGCTTGAAATATTTCAAATGAATGTTGGTTACATGTGCAATCAGACATGTAAACATTGTCATGTCGATGCAGGACCAGACAGGAAAGAGATAATGTCGAGAGACACCATGAAGGAATGCCTGGAAGTCATCATCAATCACAACATCAAATCGGTAGATTTGACAGGAGGAGCTCCGGAAATGAATCCGAACTTTCGTTGGTTCATTGAGGAGTTGAGAAAGGAATACAACGGAGAGGTAATCGTCAGATGTAACCTTACCATCATTATGGCAAATCCTCAGTACCACGACCTGCCACATTTTTATAAAGAACATAACATTAGGGTCGTATCCTCCCTCCCATTCTACAACGCTGATAAAACTGATCGCCAAAGAGGAAAAGGAGTCTTTACCAAATCCATTGACGCTCTTGTGAAATTAAATGAAATGGGGTACGGTGAGGAGAATTCGGGGTTGATTCTGGATCTTGTATACAATCCTTCAGGAGCATTTCTTCCCTCCGATCAAACCTCACTTGAGAACGATTTTAAAAAAGAACTTTGGGATCACTTTGGTATTAGTTTCAACAGTCTGCTAACAATTACCAATCTTCCCATTAGCAGGTTCCTGGATTACCTGGTAGAATCAGGAAACTATGAGGATTACATGGAGGAGTTGGTAATGGCCTACAATCCGATGGCAGCACATGGAGTAATGTGTAGAAATACGTTGTCCATAGATTACAATGGATATTTATATGATTGTGATTTCAACCAGATGTTGAATATGAAGATCAATCATCCTTCAGTAAGGCATATTCGGGATTTTGATCTTTACAGCCTTCAAACCAGGGACATTGCTACAAGCCAGCACTGTTTCGGATGCACTGCCGGTGCGGGCTCAAGCTGTCAGGGAGCTACTGCTTAGTTTATGATAAAAAAAGTTGAAGAGACTGCCAGTTTTCTGGATCAGCAAGGATTTAATGATCCGGTAGTTGGTATAATTCTAGGTACTGGATTGGGTTCATTGGTTCAGCACATAGAAATAGAAAAAGAGATTGAGTACCAGGACATACCGAACTTTCCGATTGCAACCGTAGAATTTCATAAAGGGAAATTGATCTATGGCAAGCTTTCAGGAAAGCAGGTCATTGTAATGCAAGGTAGGTTTCACTATTATGAGGGGTACTCAATGGAACAGTTGGTATTCCCAGTACGAGTGATGAAGTTTCTGGGGATCAGACTCCTCTTAGTTTCAAATGCAGCAGGAAATATGAACCTTGATTGGAATAAAGGTGAATTGATGCTTATCGAAGACCATATAAACCTGCTTCCGGACAATCCCTTGAGAGGAGTTGGATCAGGCGACTTTGGCCCAATATTCACTGACATGAGTCGACCTTACGATGAAGAAATTAACACTAAAATAGAAGTTATTGCCAGTAGACTTGAGATTAAACTCAACAAAGGAATATTCGTTGCGGTTTGTGGTCCAAGCCTGGAAACCAGGGCAGAATACCGATTCCTTAGAAATGCGGGTGCTGACATAGTGGGTATGTCAACAGTTCCGGAAGTAATTGCAGCTAATCAAATGGACCTTCCGGTAAGTGCAATTTCTGTTCTCACGGACAATTGTGATCCGGATAACCTGGAACCTATAAACATTGAAGACATAATCGAAACCGCAGGAAAAGCAGAAAAAAACCTGGTAGAAATTGCTGTCGAACTACTAAAAGAGATCTGAAGTTGGAAACGTATCTTGAAACCACTGAAAACATTTATAAGAAAGTAGCACAGGAGCCGGATATTGGCTTATGCTGCACCACAACTCCTATTTGGGAACTACCTGGTCTATGCATTCCAAAAGTGATGCAGGAGATGAATTATGGGTGTGGAAGTACTGTTCATCCCAGGGACCTATCACGAAATCCCATGATCCTCTATGTCGGTGTGGGTGGGGGTATGGAGCTACTACAATTCGCTTACTTTTCCAGGCAAAACGGAGGGGTAATTGGTGTGGACGTTGTGGATGAAATGATTAAGGCAACAAGGAGAAATTTCACCATCGCAGAAAAAGAAAATGAATGGTTCAAATCGGAATTTGTAGACCTTCGAAAAGGGAATGCACTAAACCTTCCGATCGACAATTTATCCGTAGATGTGGCTGCACAAAACTGTTTATTCAACATCTTCACTAAACAGGACCTCAAGAAGGCTCTCTCAGAGATGTATAGAGTTTTGAAACCTCACGGAAGATTAGTTCTGTCAGATCCTGTGTGCGAACAAAAAATTCCGAAAAATCTTCAAAAAGATGAAAAGCTCAGGGCACTATGCCTAAGTGGAGCTTTACCAATGAATGAATACGTGAAGATGCTGACAGATACAGGTTTTGGCACCATCGAGATAAGAGCAAAACGTCCTTATAGAATTCTTTCTCCCAATCACTATGATACTCCTCAGAATATCTTTGTGGAAAGTATCGAGGTTTGTGCCATTAAAGATCCAATGCCTGAAGATGGTCCCTGCATTTTTACAGGTAAGTCCGCAATATATTACGGTGACCAACCCTTTATTGATGATAAAAAAGGACATGTACTCATGCCAAATCAGCCTCTGGCAGTTTGTGATAAAACAGCCGAAGCCTTGAGAAGCGTTGATCCTATGATCTTTATTTCGGAATCAACATACCATTATGATGGAGGAGGGTGCTGTTAAACAGCAAACCCTGCCATAAGACAGGGTTTTTGTAATAGTATGAAGTAGTATAAGAATTTAATAAAAAAGACCGTTCGCCAAGTTGGCGAACAGCCTATCCACTCAAAAAACATGGCTTGATAAATCAGGCCGCTTTTTGCTCTTTAATTGATATTTCTGCCGATTTGACGGTTCTTACAATCCTGGCAGCAATTTTATAAGGATCTCCATTCGAAGCAGGTCTTCTGTCCTCAAGCCATCCTTTCCAACCATTTTCCACAGTAGCAACTGGGATCCTGATTGAAGCTCCTCTGTCGGAAACACCATAGCTAAACTGATCTATGGACTGAGTTTCGTGTTTACCTGTCAATCTTTGATCATTATCCGCACCGTATACTGCGATATGTTCATCAACCACTGGTCCGAAAGCATCGCAAACAGCATCATAGACATCCTGTGCACCTGCATTTCTTAAGAGGCTATTTGAGAAATTGGCATGCATCCCGGAACCATTCCAGTCCGTATCACCCAAGGGTTTAGGATGCCAATTGATAGCCAGTCCATACTTTTCTGCAGTGCGTTCAATGAGATACCTGGCCACCCATATCTGGTCTCCAGCCTCTTTAGCACCCTTTGCGAAAACCTGAAACTCCCACTGTCCAGTTGCTACTTCCGCATTGATACCTTCTACATTGATACCTGCTTCAAGGCATAGATCAAGGTGTTCTTCGATGATCTCCCTCCCAAAGGCATTCTTTGCTCCAACTGAGCAATAATATGGGCCCTGGGGAGCTGGATAGCCCTGAGCTGGAAACCCAAAAGGCAGATCCGTCTCAGGATTCCATAGGAAATACTCCTGCTCAAATCCAAACCAGAAATCATTATCATCATCGTCGATTGTTGCTCGTCCGTTTGATTCATGAGCAGTCCCATCTGCATTCAACACCTCTGTCATTACCAGATAACCGTCTTTTCTTGCAGGATCAGGAAAGATTGCTACGGGTTGCAAAAGGCAGTCCGAAGAATTCCCTTCTGCCTGTTCTGTAGAACTTCCATCAAAAGACCACATCGGCACATCTTCCAGTTTACCACTGAAATCCTTAACAATTTTCGTTTTGCTTCTTAAACTCTGTGTTGGTTTATATCCATCCAACCAGATGTACTCAAGTTTTGATTTTGCCATACGATTTTACTTTATCTTTTTGTTTTTCAAATACTAGAATGCGTACACTGCAGCTAGTAGAAACGAGGCAAGCGAGCTCTGGGGAGTTTCCCCAACTTCGGGAGTGATCTCATCATCCGAGTATATATCAACTCTGAATTCAGGGATCAAAGTCAATTCCCCCACCTTGATATTACTTGATAATGTCACATCAATTACATTTTCCGCAACTGTTAATGCTCCCACTCCTTCATCAGAGAAATATTCACCTCTTAAACCGAGTGCAAATGATTCGCTGAAGGAATTCTGAAGGTATAAAGCTCCTCCATAGAAATTATCAGAAGCGGTTGTTGCATTGACGCCCAGGTAAAATGCATCTGTCAGATCCCAACCTGCAGTCAGGTCAGCCTGGAAGAAGTCATCATCAAATAACAAGTTGACGTATGTTCCTTTGTAACCAACCTGAAATCCACCAAAATACTGCCCATCAGGGCTGGTCTCGGTTGCGTCGGTAGTGTTGAATACTCCGACCATAAAGCTCAGGTCACCAAGGGCAATATCTGCTTTCGCCCCTGTGTGTGAAAAAGGACCATATGAAAACATATAGGATGTTGAGTAGTTGAAATTCCCTGTTGGAGATATTACTTCATACCCTAAGAAGGTATTAAAGTTACCTAATGTTAGGGTCAAAGATTCATTAACATTCCAGTATGCATACAATTGGTTGACAATCGGATTTGATCCAAATACAGAACCGAATACAGCTTCATTTCCCCTTGGTCCAAATACAAAGTCAGCAACCATACCTGTCTTTTCTCCCTCAACGGAAGCCACAAGGTTTGCCATTCCCAATGAAAATCCGGAACCATTGGCAAACGAAGTCGCTGGTACTTCATAACCTTTTCCGTCCGGATCATTTGCGGCGTTGATATTAACTCTGTAATAGGTATCAACAGATCCCGAAACCGAGAAAGCCGGTCCCTCATCTTCCTGCGCCCAAAGCGTTGTCCCCATTAAAATGCCTGTAACTAGCAATAGTGTTGTTTTAATTAATAATTTTGTTTTGATATTCATAATGACTTAAGTTTTATGGATAGTGGGTCTCCGTTCCGAGTGTCCAATTCTGAGGGAGACCCTATTTTTTTGTTTATTTAGTAATAGTTATTCTACTGTGATCGTGTATCCTCTAATGCCATGTTCGTGGCTATCTAACCCTTCCTCTTCATGCTCTTTTGTTACTCGAATTCCGATTGTGACTTTCAGTATGTAGAATATAGCCATGGCGGCAGCAAAAGCGGTAACACCACATACAGCTACCCCTATGAGCTGAGTAATAAAAGAATGCTCAGGATTCGTTGAAAATATTCCCACAGCTAGTGTTCCCCAGATACCACATGTCAGGTGAACAGAAACTGCCCCGACGACATCATCTAACTTCAGTCTGTCAAGTAATACCGCAGAGATCACTACAAGGACACCTGCAATGAGTCCAACAAGAATGGCTGGGCCGGGATTAATTACGTCCGCTCCGGCAGTAATCCCCACGAGACCAGCAAGTATTCCATTCAGGACCATGCCCAAATCCAGGCGTTTGAATATGAAGTATCCGGCAAGGAAACCACCCAGTCCCCCTGCGCAGGCAGCTAATGAGGTAGTGACCAATACAAATGATACAAGACCAGGGTCAGCAGAAAGCACCGATCCACCATTGAATCCAAACCATCCCAACCATAAGAGGAATACACCAATTACAGCCAAAGGAACGCTGGATCCTGGTTTATCAATTACTTTTCCTTTTACATATTTACCTATCCTTGGGCCGAGAATGATTATTCCAGCCAGAGCTCCCCATCCACCGACGGAATGTACAAGAGTCGAACCGGCAAAATCATAAAATCCCATAGCATCGAGTGCACCAGCACCCCATTTCCAGCTACCGATCAATGGATAAACCAGACCAACAAAGATCAATGTAAAGATCAGATATGATCCAAGTTTGATCCTTTCAGCAACGGCACCTGAAACAATGGTAGCGGCGGTAGCAGCAAACATTGCCTGGAATAAGAAGTCTGTCCAAAAGGTATAGCCACCATCAGCATAACCAGTTGTGACATCAGCTCCCGATGGACTTGTCCAAAAAGTTGTCCATGCCGAACTCTCAAATCCAAACCATCCCGGAGTTTCAAATCCAGGATACATAATGAAGAATCCAGCGAGAGCATAAGTAACAAGTCCCAATATTGGCGTAAGTGTATTCTTAAATAGAATATTCACCGTGTTTTTAGCTTGGCCAAAACCAGCTTCTACGCCTGCAAATCCCAAATGCATGATGAAAACCAGTGCAGTAGCTAACATCATCCAAACATTATTAGCAGTTAAAAACGCATCACCAATCTGCGTTGTTAATTCTGCTGTCGCGTCTACTGAAGTCAATGCTTCAGTTCCACTTACCCCGGAAGACACTGCATCTGCCATACTTTCCGTGATAGGTGCTTTCATTAATTCATCTTTCATTCTGAATAACTAGATTTTACGTAATTTTCTTTTGACTAGGTTATTTTTGGATGCAACAATAGAGAGTTTTACGTTTTTCAATATTTATCAGGGTATTTTTTTAACCAATTAATTGAATTTTTTCATTTTATTAAATGAAACAGGGGTTTCAATGAAAAAAAGTTAAAAGGAAGAATACCAACGCCCTGTGTCAGTGGAAAAGAGGAGAGAAACAGGACTGTATTGGCTTAAAATACAAACAGGATGTCATTAAAAAATTTTCAACAAATATTTGAAAACGTTTGCAAAGGTGCAGTCTATTAATAATTTCTTTGCAATCCCTGCGAAACTCCGAAACATGATTCTCTATTCAGCACTGTTTTTTCTCCTTCACTGCACATATATACCACTTGGGTATTTATGATCAGAAATAATTATTCTCTATAGAATTTTATTTTGATATTCGCGGCTTCAAAACAATATATTTTATTCTAGAAGCTAATTATTGACATAATCAAAATAATATTTTAAAAAAAATCAAAACAACAATACGAAATGAAAACGAGAAACAGGACAATAATTGTGAATAGCGACAATTTCTTGCGATATACAACTCTGAAAAGATTGAGTGATCGCAGACAATTACGACCTCACTATATAATAAAGTCGAAATTATGAAGGGTTTTTAACTCGCGCGAAGAAAAGCTTCGCGCGAGTTATTGTATCATTTATCAATGAGCTTCTCAGGCTCCAATGCCCCTTCCAATTTGCTCAATAAATATGAGACTCGAAGTGCGTGAGCTTTTGCCCTCTGGTCATTAGTGGAAGACCCCGCGTGTCCACCTTCAGTATTCTCATAGTAATATACTTTATATCCCATATCAGCCATCTTCGCCACCATTTTACGAGCATGTCCAGGATGAACCCTGTCATCGCGGGTCGATGTCATAAAAAATACCTCCGGATATTCCATATCATTTCTAACATTATGATAAGGTGAGTACTTACTGATGTATTCCCATTCCTCAGGAATATCGGGATTCCCGTACTCCCCCATCCAGCTTGCTCCCGCTAATAATTTGTTGTAGCGTTTCATATCCAATAATGGAACCGAACATATGACTGCGTTGTACAGATCAGGTCTTTGAGTGAAGGCTACTCCTACCAATAGACCTCCATTGCTTCCTCCGTAGATCCCGAGATTTCTATTCGTTGTTATCCCTCTATCCTGTAGGTCCTTTGCCACTGAGTGGAAATCGTTGTAAACTTTCTGCCTGTTTTCTTTTATCCCAGCTTGATGCCATTTTGGACCAAACTCTCCTCCTCCGCGAATATTGGCCTGGACAAACACTCCTCCGTTCTCAAGCCAGGTACTTCCCCATGTTCCCGAATAAAAAGGTAATCTGGACACTTCAAATCCTCCATATGCATAAAGAAGCGTAGGATTATTGGTCCTCTTATCCATATCCTTGGCTCCAATTACATAGTATGGAATCATCGTACCATCCAAAGATTTGGCTTCAAACTGCTGAACCTTGAACTTACTTCCATCAAAATATGATGGTAATGCCTTAATCACTCTAAGTGAGTTATCATCGGCATCTGCGAGATATAATGAAGATGGGGTGAGGAAATTTTCGTAATAAAAGAAATATTGATCACTCAAATCGTCACTGGAACCCAGTCGGATAGCTCCAAATTCCGGTGCTTCTACTTTCTGGTTCACCCATGTACCGTTCTCGAAACTATACGCAAAAAGTTCACTTTTAACATTGGTAAGTTTGTTGATGATCAATTTATTCTTTGTTGTCAAAGTAGAAGTGATACTCGACTTTTCAGTTGGTTGGTCAATTAGTTTCAGTTCAATCTCACCCTTAATTAGTCTCTCATAATCAGCACTAACTATTGCACCTTGTTTGTACATTTCGTTGTTGACTTCCCAATCAGATTTCAAGTCAAGGACTAATTGACTTCCAAGTAGATCTGAAATGTTGGCATCTTCCGGGATTGGTAGTTCGACTAGCTTGGAGTCTTCATACATGTAGCTGCGTGAAGTATAAAATGTCGTTGCTTGAACAACTCCCGAATATATCTTACCATCTCTGCTGAATGCAAATCCGAATGTACCTACATCAGTATCATTGCCTTCATGTAATAATTCAGCTTCAGTAATATCTGTACCTCTTTTCCATATCTTGACCTGACGAGGATACCCAGATGTTGTCATGGTACCTTCACCAAAGTCCCTGTAAACCATAAGTGTATTTTCATCTAGCCAACTGGCCCCTCCTTTTGATTCTTCTAATTCAAAACCTCCTTCAATGAACTGCTTTGACGAAACATCGAATTCCCTAATAATTGTAGCGTCCGCTCCCCCTTTCGACAAGAAAACTAGAAATCTATCATACTTGGGGAATAGCCCTGTCGCTCCTTTATAAACCCACTTTATTCCATCTTTCTCAGACATCTCATCAAGGTTTAAAAGTATATCCCATTCCGGATCTCCGTTTTTATAGCTTTCGAAAGAAGTTCTCCTCCATATTCCTCTTACATAGTCTTTATCCTGCCAAAAATTGTAAACATACTCTCCCTGGATGCTGGGACGCGCAATCCGGTCCGATGAATTAAATATCTCCAGACTCTTGTCAAATGATGAACTGTACTTTTCATGTTGCTGAAGTTCACCAAGAGTCCTTTCATTCCATTCTTCAACCCACTTCAACTGTTTTTCGCCTTCGACCTCCTCAAGCCAGATATATGGATCCTCCTCCTGGGACCATGCTGATGAGAATACAAAGGACAGGAGTAATAGGAATAAAGTTCTTTTCATTGCGGTAGTAGTTTAAATTCAATATTCTTCATCTGTACCTAATGTATTAATTAGGAACCCCAAATGAAATTCAAAAACTTCTCCCGCCGAAGTGTTATCCTGTCAGCGGTTATTTAATTCAATGGATTGGGATTATCAGTTAACTTCAATGATCATTGGTGACATCGCCGGAACAGTAAGTGTTCCTTCAAGAGAGACATTGTTTCCTGAAATTATCTCAACACCATTCGTGGCATTCCCAAGAACTTCCTCAAACCGGTCAAGATTGAGTTCAATTTCAGCTTCATTCTTGCTCAAGACTACCAGCACCTTGTCCTTATCATTCATTCGGAAAAGAACATAAACTCCGTTCTTCGGATTGAAGTGCATAAGCTGACCATTATGAATGACTTCTTTACCTTTTCTCCAATTGAGGAGTTTCTTCATGAATTCCTGAGCTTCTTTCTCCAGAGAAGAAAGTCCATCCCCAGTGAAAGCATTGATTTCGTCACCTTCCCAGCCACCTGGAAAATCTGATCGGATAATTCCGTGATCGGATGTTCCGGGGTTTTTCATCAAAATCTCTGTACCATAGTAGATCTGTGGTATTCCTCTTACAATTAGGAAGTAAGTAATCCCCAATTTGAATTTGTCGAAATCTTCATTGACTTGTGTGTAAAATCTACTCATGTCGTGATTATCCGGGAATATTACCAAATTGAAAGGGTCCGCATACACAAAGTCATTAGCAAGCATTTCATAGGTGAAAACCCATCCTGAAAAACTTTCTTCCTTGGCATTCAGGCCCTCCACAACTTTTACCTGTAATGGGAAATCCATAAGACTGGGCAGACAAGAAGTGTAGCCATTGGGATTCGCCTTTCCAGCTTGCCAGTGGGCTACAATTGAAGGATTACCATGCCATTCTTCGCCAACGATATTCAAATTGGGATACTCATTCATAATATCACATGTCCAGTCAGTCATAAAATCCTTATCCGGATAGGGATAAGTATCCATTCTAATGCCATCCAGACCTGCATATTCCACCCACCAAATCGTATTTTGGATCAGATATTTCGACATGTATGGATTCCTTTGATTCAAGTCTGGCATGGTGGTCACAAACCAACCATCGGTAAAATCTTCAAGATCTACCTGCGATACATATGGATCCTGAATTGTAGCTTTTCGATGAGAGGTGATCTTGTACTCCCCATCCAAATACTCCTCCTGATAGTTTACCCAATCGGATGTTGGCAGGTCTTTCATCCACCAATGCTCGGAACCGTTATGGTTCACGATCATATCCATGATCATCTTAATTCCTTTTTCCTTAGCCTTAAAACTCAATTCTCTATACTCTTCATTGGAACCGAAGCGAGAATCAACTTTATAGAAATCTGTGGTTGAGTAGCCATGATAGGAATACTCTGCCATATCGTTTTCCAATACAGGATTGACCCAAATAGCAGTGAATCCCATATCCTCGATATAATTAAGATTGTCAAGGATACCTTTGATATCACCACCATGTCGACCTCCTTTAAATTCCCTGTTGGAGACCTCTCTCATTCCTTCCACAGTATCGTTATCAGGATTACCATTTGCAAAACGATCTGGCGTTATTAGATACATTACATCAGATGTATTAAAACCCTCTCTCTCCGCGGATCCCTCTTCTCTTTGTAATAATTTGTATTCATAAGAGAATCTGGTTCGTTTACCACTATTAAAATTGATGGTGAAACTCCCCGGTTTGACATCTTCAGAAAGCCTTAAGTCTATCACCAGGTAGTTAGGACTTTGCAATTTTGTAACTTGACGCAACTCCACTCCCGAATAATCATCGATCCCTACACTAAGATTAGCAATACCTTCTTCGTAAACCATTAACTGGATGTCAGAGTATTTCATACCAGCCCACCAGAAAGGAGGTTCTACCTTATCCGGTGATTGGGAAACGGCATTCCAGCACAAAGCCAGAATGGAAATAATGATAATTGTTCCTTTTTTCTTCATAACTGAAAAGATATAAAAAAAGCCTCTTTCGAGGCTTTTTGAATTAATTTTTAGTATCCATCGTTTTGCTCAAGCTTCGGATTTGCGATGATGTCCGGAGCAGGAATGGGAAATATTTGTAGATGATCTGATGTAGCAACACCTGCAGCTTCGCCTCCTTTCCATGGCCACAAATAAGATCCTCCGGTGAATCTTCCGAATCTTATTAGATCGGTACGTCGATGCCCTTCCCAATAAAGCTCTCTGGCCCTTTCATCAAGTATCCAGTCGAGTGTAACATCGTTGGTAGTCACATCGCCACTATTGTCACCGTAAGCTCGCTGCCTCAAGCTATTAAGTAGGTCCAATGTAGCACTTGATACATTTCCATTCAGCCTGACCTCAGCCTCAGCAAGCATCAGATAAGCATCTGCTAGTCTAAACAATGGAAAATCGGTACTTACCATGTCAACCCCCGGAGCTCTCACTCCGGTAGATGCTTCAATATTTATAAATTTCGGAACCGCATAACCATTATTAAACTGACCGATGTCCGTGATCTCAAGCGATTGGCCTTCAGTGAAGAAAATAGCTCTTCCATCAATGCTGCCATCAGCGGCGGGGAATTTATTAACAAGAGCACTGGTAGTTCGGAAACCATCCCATCCACTTGGCACCCCGTAGTTTAATAATGCTTCATCAGGTACTGGTAATCCATTCTCATCCACATCATCCTGCATAGCTGCACCAATGGATGCTCTGACCAATGTGGTTGTACCTCCCCAGGTTTGTCCTGTAAGGCCATCATGAACAATCGGGAATATGATCTCATCCGTTCTCAAGTGATTATCACCCATGAACAGCTCTCGATAGTTGGGAGCTAAGGAATAAGCACCTGAATTGATGATCTTCTCACAGGCAGTGACAACATCAGCATTCCTGTCCGTACCAATATAAACCGGAGCATTCAAATAAAGCTTGGCCTGTAACATCCACACGGCCGCCCTATCTGCTCTTCCGTAAACATTTTGACCTGGATCCACCATCAAAGGTTCAATCTCCAATAATTCATCTTCTATGAATTGGAAAGTTTCTTCTGGCAGCGCCTGCTCTGGCAAGTCACTGGAAATCTTGGTAAGTATCGCCACGTTCCTGAACATATCGAGTGCATGCCAATAGGCGATAGCTCTGATCAGTCTGGCCTCTGCACGGAATTGTTCTACCTGGGTGACTTCCTCTGCAGTCAAACTTCCCGGAAGATCTGAGGACACCCTTAGGAAGTCATTGACCATTGAAATGTTGAAGAATATACGAGTATATATTCTCAATGGCCATGGATTGTCAGATCCCCACTGATGGTTGTGCAAATCCCTAATTCCGGGATCTGTCCATGCCACTACAGCTTCTTCCGTTGTGAATTCCTGTAACTTCCACCATACTCTCAAATAACTGGAGAATCCCTCATCGCCGCCAAGCGTCAGATCAGGATCACCAGCCGGTCCTTGATTCCCAGTAAGAGTCAATGCAGCATATATTTTGGCAATATAGGCCTGGTATCCCTCAAAATCCTGGAAAGCCACTGCTTCAACTGCTCCGTTTCTTGGAGTCAGATCCAAATCCGTACACGCCCCCAGAATAAATATTGAAATGATTAATGTAATTCTCTTCATTTCCTTTTTAATTAAATGTCACGTTAAGCCCCAACAAAAATGTTCTACCCCTAGGGTATAAGTTATTATCAATACCAAATGCATTCCTATCTGAAGCACCTGTAGATGGTCCTACTTCCGGATCAACACCACTATATCCGGAAATAACAAACACATTGGAAACAGTCAGGTATGCCCTGGCCCTGATCTTTTCCAGAGGACCGAATGAATAACCCAAGGTAATATTATCAAGTCTCAAGAATGAGCCATCCTCCAGGTAAACATCGGATAATACCTGATATTCCCGAAAATCATTTGTATAAGCTGACCTATGAATATTATTTGGAGCAAATGCTCCATTGACACCTATGTAAGCTCCATTTTGCGAGGATACGTTGTTGTAGACATAACCACCCAACTGGCTTCTAAATGTCATCGCCAAATCGAAATTTTTATACCTGGCATTGGAGGTGAAACCAAGAGTCCAATCCGGCCATGGTTTATCTTTAATAACCAGGTCTGCTTCATTTATTATTCCATCAGCAGCATCAGGAACTCCGTCACCATCTGTATCTACAGTCAACTGATCCACGTAGATATCCAAATCATCTGTCAAACCATCTCCATTATGGTCGGTCCCATCAGGTAATGGATTTCCATTAGCATCTCTTATATGCTCTCTCACGAAGAAAGAATAAGCCGGATGCCCTACTCTCAATATTTGGATCCTTTGATCCAATCCCTGACCTGAAATACCACCTACAGGATAACCCAAAAAGTCGGGGGCGTTGGAGTTATCCAGTTTGATGATCTCATTCTTGTTATAGGCAGCATTAAAAGTCAAGTCAAGAGAAAGATCTGGTTGATCAATAGCAGTTCCATTAATAACCATTTCGAATCCCTTGTTATTCATCTCTCCAATGTTGGTAACCGCCTCATCTCCTGTTAATGTCCCAGCCGGGAAGTTTATTTCAAACAATAGATCCGATGTCTTCTTTTCATAATATTCAAAGGATCCATAAATTCTTCCTCCCAAAATACCATAATCTAGCCCGAAGTTGATTGAACTTGTTTCTTCCCATTTGATTCCAGGATCAACAGCATTTGGGCGAATTGTGTTTATGGTATCGTTACCAAATATGTACTGGGCCCTTTCACCGCCAGGTTCATAAAGGTTTACATATAAATAGTCGCCAATCTCCTGACTACCAGTTATACCCCAACTTACACGTGCCTTTAAATCGGTAAAAACTGAAGTCAATGGACTGGCAAACGGTTCATCCAGGATCCTCCATCCTGCCGCCAATGATGGGAACAATCCCCATCTGTTGTCTTCTCCAAAACGAGTAGATCCATCCCTTCTCAATGTAGCTGTCAACAAGTATCTGTCTTTGAAATGGAGGTTAGCTCTTCCCCAGAATGAGATCAACCTGTTTTCAAACTGATCAAAGATTGGTTGAAAGAGGATCGGCTTCAATGAATTCAATTTGGAATCCGTGATAATCTCCTCGGGATCATTGATTTCGTACCTGGTAACAGGGATCGAATCAATCTTTTCAAATCGGGGAAATTCTTTGAAGAAATCCTGGTATGAATATCCCGCGGTAAGATCTACTTTTAACCCAACTCCACTTAAATCTTTTGTATAGTTTAAATAAGATTCGAAAAGTTCGCTATCTCTGTTGAAATCTTCGTAAAGGAATGATCCTTCAAAATTTATGGCCGATTGCAAGGTCCCTGGTTGCCATCTTTGCCTGACACCATCAGTTCGGTCATATGAGTAATTCATTTTTAGAGAAAGTCCTTCAGCAAATGGCAAATTATAATTCAAATTGGCACTGATCAAATTTCTCGCTGTCCGGCCTAAACCGAATGTCTGATCGATCTGTGAAACAGGATTGTCTGCGGCTAGTTCCGCGGAATGCTCGTAATAAAAACCTGTAGTCGAATCGTCACTAAAAACAGACTGGGTAGGATCAAATGTCAAAGCTGTACCTATTTGATTGGGAGCAAATCGGTCATTTGTCAATGAATGCTTCGAATTGAATTGGATCGTAAGATCGTCATTCAACAGTTTTTGGGTAGCATTTATTGAAGCAGCAATCCTTTCAGTGTTTGATGTTTTTAATACACCATCGAGGTTTTGGTAATTCACAGACACTCTGAAGGTATTGCTTGATCCACCGAAAGAAGCGCTGATGTTATGATTCTGGCCTTGTGCGACCTGGGTAACCTCATCCACCCAATCGGTATCTGAATCACCCAATGACTCAATAAATTTTGGTCCTCTCCTCCCAACTGTAAATATGAATTCTTCGGTATTAAGGAAATCATTTGTATTGTCGAATGAAGTTATCGTATAATTACCGTCATAGGTCAACTGAAGTTTTCCAGCCTGCCCTTGTTTTGTTGTGATGATAATGACCCCATTAGCCCCCCTCGATCCATAAATGGCTGCTGCAGATGCATCCTTCAAAACCGTAATGTCAGCAATATCTGATGGATTTATAAAGTTCAGAGGATTTCGACCTCCTGTCATACCTCCGGGATTATGTGATGTGTTATCCAATGGAATACCATCGATCACAAAAAGAGGTTCATTACTTGCATTCAACGAGGTTCCTCCCCTAATCCTGATATTAACCTGCCCTCCCGGTTCCCCACCGGTTGGAGTGATCTGAACCCCTGCAACCTTCCCGGCAATTAATCGATCCGGGGATGTAACAACTCCCCGATTGAATGTCCGGGTGTCAATCTTGGACACAACCCCTGTTACATCACCTCTCTCCACCTGACCATATCCGATGACTACAATTTCTTCAAGTTCCTGAATATCAACACCAAGATCCACATTGATAACACTTTGTGAACCTACAGTAATCTCCTGGCTTTCGTAACCAACAAAAGAAACCACAAGGACATCATTCTCATTTGCCTGAATGGAAAAATTACCATCAAAATCGGTAATCGTTCCAGTAGTAGTTCCTTTGATCGTAACCGTTGCTCCGGGTATACCGAAGCCATCATTGGCGTCAGCTACCTTACCTGTCACGGTCCTCTGAGAGAAGGTGGAAGTAGCTATGATCAGAAAAACTCCCATAACAAGGTATTTCCAACCCACCTCACTCAGTAGTAATCTGAGCTTTTGTAAATTATTTTTCATACTCTTCATAGTTCTTATAATACTATATATGTCAGGACGTCTTCCTGATCAATTTCCTGTTGATGATTGAAAAGTCTTCATTATGCGATACGAGAACTTTTCATTATTCCGTGTTATAAACTCCAGAATGTAGATGCCAGGATCATAATCGCTTAAGTCAATTTCTATTTCACTAATCCGTAGCTCTGAAACTCCACCAATTATGAGCTCTCTTCCCGCCAGATCAACCACCCTGTAGCTTTCTATGGGAAGTTGAGTTTCTACTTTCACAAATTCAGCTGTCGGATTTGGATAAATATTGACCGATCCAATCTCTTTCTTACTCCCAAGGACAAAGTCAATGGGATCCGTTTCGATGAAGTTATCGATGGGTTCGGAAGTATAAACAAAAAATTCCCCTGGTCTTAATGAAACTTCTTCATTAGGATCTAATACTGTAATCACTTCACCGGTGAAGTAGTTGTACCAATCTCCAGATGATGGGAAATTGGGATCCCCTGTTACTTCTGATGTTCCAAAATTTCCGTAGATAGCAATTTGGACCTCTGGGTGTTCATAATTAACCCACTTTAGTTCACCGGTAGGTTTCCATGTGAAATATTGATCATCTATATAATTCGTATTGGTCTTCAGGTTGATCATTGCCTGGTACACATCGAAAAGTCTTCTGCGGTCCGGATCTTCCAGGTATTCCCATTTTGTTGGCTTAATTCCTAAGCGATCATCATTTAGCTCAATATCGTACCCAAATTCTCCAAACTGCCAGATCATTTTTGGACCTGGTACAGCAAAAAAGAAGACCGCATTCAACTGAAGCCTGTTCAATTTCTGCTTTAAAGAACCTTCGGAATTCCTGATCTCAAAGAGGACTCTTTCTTCATCGTGGCTTTCCATATAACCAATGACATGTGGGTCCTGCCAGCCACGTTCATCATAGTACAACCAGTCAATAGTTTGGGCTACACCCCTTGCCAGATTCCTGAAAATACCACCGACATTGCCCCAAAGCATCATTCCTGCATTGGCAAGATCTCTTTCTTCCGGGTTATCGGCGAAATGCTCTAAAATGACATAAGTATCTGGATCTTGTTCCCAAATCACATCCGCCATTCGTTTTAGTAGATTGACTCTGGAGATATCATATTGTCCCCAAAAACCTACATCTCCCAATGAATTCACTTGGGTAAATCCTTTGGAAAGATCGAATCGATAACCATCGACCTTATATTCTTCAGTCCAATAGGTCACCACTCTATCAACATAATCCTTGGTGTACTGGCTCTCATGATCAAAATCGTATCCTACATTAAAATCATGTTTTGGTGTGACATTGAACCAAACATTATCTGCAGTCGGAGGACCAAACTCACCACTTGCCTCCATTCTTACTAGTGGACTTCTTCCAAAATGATGGTTTAACACCATATCAAAGATCACCGCCATACCTCTCTTATGGGCCTCATCAATTAAGCGCTTGAGGTCATCCTCTGTACCGTAGAATTTGTCAGGAGCCAACTTGTATGATGGATTGTAGCCCCAGCTGATGTTTCCTTCGAATTCAGTAACAGGCATAAGTTCGATAGCATTGATGCCAAGTGAATCCAGGTAATCCAATCGTTCCGTTACCGCATTGTAAGTCCTATCTTCCGTGAAATCACGAACTAAGAGTTCATATACAACCAGATCCTCTTTTGCCGGCTTTTCAAAATCAAGCACTTCCCATTGATAATCCTCCTGGGCAGTTTGTAGATAAGTTGCTTCGAATTCAGTCTTGGAGTTAGGAAACTGTCGAAGTCCCGGATACCTACCTTCGGCAATGATCTGTCCATCATCGAATGATGAACTGACCTTTTCAGAGTAAGGATCAGCTATTACAACTTCACCATCCACCAGGTACTGATACAAATACTCCTGACCTTCTTGAAGATCTGTGATTTCTAGCCAGAATTTATCACTGTCCTTATTCATGAGAAAGTCCTGATCCAAGGCCCAATCGTTGAAATCTCCAAGTACAAATACATTGTCTTTGTTCGGAGCTGTCAAAACAAGGGTAGCACTTTTATTATCAGTATGATAATTTATGCCATCCATCATACCAGTAGGTACAGCAGCTTCTGTCACATTAGGTGTAATGCTGTAGGTGTGAATAAATTCTGCAACATCAGTAAAATTGGAAGGATTACGTGCTTCAATTTCAATTTCATGAACCAAACCATCAGTGATAACCTCATGAGAATACTGCAGAGTTGTTGCTCCTGTAACCTCCTCCACGACTGCATTATCGATTGAGACAGTTATGGTTGCGGAGGCGGAGATTACAACATCAATGTCTATTACATCTCCGGATTCATAGAAAGCAAACTTCGATTTTGGAGAATTTACTTTCATTGCAAACCCATCAGTAATTTCAAAAACGAAATCCGTGGATTGACCATCACCCCAGTCATTTCCTTTGATAAGTACCCCGACCTGTTTAATTTGTTCAACTGTCTTATCGGTGAATTCAGTGAGTATTATCGAAATGGAAAATATCGTTTTGCCATCAACAATCTCTCTGGTAAATTTTGCTTTGTCAGTTAATGATGGATCGCTGGAAGCAGGGTTTACATTAGTCGGTACGTCAACCTGTGATTGATCAGGTAACCACAACCAGAGCCACGCTTCGGTAAGATTTTCAAGTGGCGATCCTGTGACATCGTATTGAATGGTTAATTCTTCATCAGCCTTCGGGAAATCCGGTAGAATGTTTGGTTGAACTTCGTGTTTACCAGCTGCACTTCCCGAAGTACCCACATTTGTAGCAAAATCTGTTGTTTGTCCATCTGTCCAGTCATTACCCTTAAGCAACATGCCCATTTCATTGATCTCACCGGAAGATCTATTAAAAAAAACTGTTGGCGTGAACGTTATTGAGAAAGTAGTTTTACCATCAGCTATGGTTTTGGTGAATTTTGCTACATCTGTTTTACTTGGATCAGATGATGCGGGATTGATGTTTGAAGGTGCATCAATGTCCGGATTGGCTTTGATCCATGTCCATATCCATGCACTTTCCAGTCCCTCCAGATCTGTCCCAGTGACATCATATGTTATCGTAATCTCCTCATCCGCTTTAAATTCCTCTGGTTCAATGGTGGGATCAATAGATACTTTTTGCGCAAAAAGCGAAGCGGACAGCAGTAACCCACAACCCAATAATAACCTCTTCATCTTTAAAAAAAAGGCTGCCAATTAAGGCAGCCTTTTAAATTTTAATTAATTGATATTATTCTACGGTTGCTGTATAGACTGTTTTTCCTTCACCGTCCAGACTAACAGACAAGGTCGCAGTAAATGTACCACCAGCAGACAATTCGATATTTGCACCATCAAGTGATAGACCTGTCAGGTCGCCACCAAGGTTAACAGCCCAATCGTCATTTGCTCGGAATTTCCATCCAGAAGTAGTGAAGTCACCGGTAATCGTATAGGTTGTCACACCTTCACTGAAGCCATTTGCAGTCATATCAAGATCTGCATCCCAGTTACCCTGGGGTGAGCCTTCTCCGATAACACCCCAACCGGAAGCATTCATAATGGCATTCCAAGTCGTTCCTTCATCAGTAGTGCTGATTTCGAAATAGTAAGCTCCCGCTTCACCTGGAACTGCTATGTTTCCACCACCTATATCAAGGGTTGACGAAGTACCATCAGCAGTAAGTGTTCCTCCAAGACTGAAGGTCCAGTCATCATTGGTTCTGAATTTGAATTCACCTGTACTTTCCAGATAGGCAACTCCAGCCCACCAGTGTCCTTTGGTGCCATCTAACCCTTTGTAGAATAAATCCCGATCGCTGTCCCATCCACCAGCAGTAGCATCACCAATTGTACCAAATTGGTATTCATTCGGGTCAAACGTGATTACAGGAGCATCTCCAGTTCTGGTAAGTGTTAATGACATTTGACCTGTGGAAGAAAGATTTAATGTGACAGTATATGTTCCTTCCCCGTCAAAAGCAATGTCATTTGAACCAGGATCCAGTACATCAACCGTACCACCGAAATTGGTGAAGATATCAAATCCAGTTTCAGGTATGATAGTCCAAGTATCATTGTATCGAATCTTGAACGTTCCCGGACGCATGACAATCTCAGTTCCTTCCCAGGTAGTGCCATCAGCTGAAGACGATTGAGTAGTCATGTCAAAATCTTCATTAAATCCCTTCTCAAGAGAAGTTCCGAGG
Organism: Cyclobacteriaceae bacterium; assembly: GCA_965242805.1. GTDB lineage: Bacteria > Bacteroidota > Bacteroidia > Cytophagales > Cyclobacteriaceae > JANQEU01. The sequence goes on from CBDETD010000002.1 coordinate 1,207,721, forward strand.
ATTCCCCATCTATTAACAGCTACTAAATAACCTTCACTTCTTTGGTCATCATGAGCTACGTGGTAGACGCCAGCTGCAGCAATACCAAAGCTCGCACCACCAACTTCCGTAGCCACGATGTCAAATCCATCAGCTGGAGCATCTGTAGTATCTACAGCTGTAACCGGACCTCCGATCAAAGTTTCGATCTTCTGATCCTCCCCAATGACAGCAAACATGTGATTACCTGCTTCCAGGTAGACATAATTGGTCTTATACCCGGTCCTTGGAAGTGGAACATTAAGATCAGTTCCTGAACTTTTCGTATCATTAAGGATCATCGCGTTGGTAATTGTTGTATCTCCATCAACATTTGCGATATAGAGACCTGGAGCTACTGTGAAAGTAGTTCTTCCGTCATCGTCACCATTACCATCATCGATGATGCTTCCTCCATCATCGTCGCTACACGCGACGAACACTGTAAGTGCTACCAGGCTTAGTAGCATCCCAAATAATCTAATCGACTTCTTCATAGTTATATACATTGCTTAATTAGTTACACCCTCTTCGAAAAGTACAATTTCAATTCTTCAATTTGTAATTGTACATTTCGGATATCAAATAGATTTTTTTAAAGAGAACAAAATTGATATTTAGTGCGCAATCTTTAAAAGTTTCGTATTTGATTAACATACTATTATTTAAGCTAGCACACACTTTCGAAACAAAATAGCTTTTAATTCGTTTTTTTTCGGCTTTATCTTTCGAAACCGTTTGCGATTGCAAAGTTTTTCAACTTCCCTATGGCTTAAAATCAAATAATCCAATTTCTCTCATGATTTTGGTCATTGTCAGCAGGGAGCCGCTGCGACCTTTTTTCGATAAACTCAGGAATTGTTTATTCGAAAAACCCAATTCCAGGAAATTACCATTGGTCTGTCATCCCAAAACTTATTTGGATGCAATTTTTAGCTTCATTAACCCATTGGGATAAATACTTTAAATTCGTAGGAAGACCTTCATAATTCAAGTGAAAAAGCCCACAACGATCAAAGACATTGCCAGGCAACTCGGGATATCCCCCAGTACGGTATCAAGGGCGTTAAAAGACAATCCGGAGATCAGTGTGGATACAAAAAAGAGGGTCTGGAAACTGGCCAAAGAACTTGATTATGAGCCCAATACCATAGCACTCAATTTACGTCAACAAAAGACGAATACCATTGGTGTGATTCTTCCAGAAATCGTTCATTACTTCTTCTCAACTGTTATCAGTGGCATAGAAGAAGTGGCGTACGCTAAAGGTTACAACGTGATCCTTTGTCAGTCCAATGAACAAGTGGATCGGGAAATATCGGATCTCAAAACACTTTACACTCACAGAGTAGATGGAATTCTGGCTAGCATATCAAAAGAAACGATTAATTATGATCATTTCCATGCTATCCAGGATAAAGGTACCCCGGTCGTCTTTTTCGACCGTATTGCTCCAACTGTTGATGCCAGTTGTGTGATCATCGATGACGAGGACGGTGGATACCAGGCCACTAAACACCTGCTGAAACAAGGGAAGACAAAGCTCCTGCATCTGGCCGGACCACGAGATCTGTCAATTTCTCAAGGGCGGATTGAGGGCTTCAGAAAAGCTCATCAGGAGATAGGAATTGAAGTATCCGATGATCGGATTGTTAATTGTGATACTGGCAAAGAAGAAGAAGCCACTTCTATCATCAAGGATCTAATCGAAAATGGAGCTGAAATCGATGGGATATTTGCGGTAAATGACATGGCAGCACTGGGTGCTATTACCGCAGTGAAAGATTTAGGAAAGAATATCCCGGAAGATGTAGCTATTGTCGGATTCTCCAACTGGCACATGGCGGCATACATCGATCCCCCCATGACAACTGTGAGCCAACCGGGTTACCTGATTGGACAGAAAGCCACCGAACTTTTGATTAAGGAAATCGAGATGGCGGAAAATGAATTCATTGAACCTACTACTATCAAATTGCCGGTAGACCTTGTGATTCGCAAATCCAGTTAACAATAATTCCAGGTTACTTTCGTATTAAGAAGGGTATTAAGGGTAGGGTAAATGATACCCTTCATCGTTTAAACAAAGCAACGTATTTATTCACTATGTTAATAATCTGGTACAATCCGGAGAAACTAGACTACGAAATCGGTTCGGATTCGGAATTCGAGAGACTTCGCAACAAAAGTCCACACAGGGATAGGTTTGAGGTGTTTTTCAGATTTAAAAGCACTAACAAAGCGCTCGCAGATCGAATTCTCGCTTCTTTGAAAGAAGGAGATACTATTTTACAACCCCATTAGCAGCTTTAAAGCAACCTTATTACTTTAGCCAACATGGTGCGATTGTTGGCAATTGTAGTTATTGTGTCTTCTTGTGCCCCAAGAGTTGTAAACTATGTAAACAATCAGTCCAACTTTTCTGAGTACAATACTTATGTACTCCTGGGATTGAAGGGGAGAGATGTTGGTGAAAATGCAGATCCAAGCGATCTCCTTCTTCGTCTTGAATCACGAATAGATTCCGAAATGGATAGACGTGGATATAGTAAAAGCGATGAACCAGACCTTATTCTCAGATATGAGGTAATTTCCAGTAGTAAAACCGAAAGAAATAATAATAGCCCATTCTTTGATCCTTATTTCTATCAACCCACGTTACGGACCATTACAGAATCTGTGATCTTGTTGGAAATGACAGATTTCAAAACTAAAAAACTGGTCTGGCAGGCTAGCCTTGATCTTAGGGAACATAACAAAATCACCAAAAAAAAGGACTTCCTTCAGTCTGCTGTGATAAGTATATTCAACACCTATCTTTATAGGGCTGGAAAACGCCAACCCGACGAAACCCTTTACATTAAATGACCGATTACGGCTTTCTTTCAATTCTACCTCCTGTTCTGGCAATTTTCCTGGCCATCAGGACAAAGCAAGTTATTTTCTCGCTGCTAATAGGTATTTTCTTCGGATGGGTTATAATAAATGATTGGCAAGTATTTGCGGCCTTTATTTCCACATTAGATGCCATTATTGATGTATTTAAGTCGGCTGGAAGCACAAGGACTGTTGTATTCACTCTTTTGATTGGAGCTCTCATCCAACTCATAAGGTTTTCCGGAGGTGTAAACGGATTTATAAATTTGATCCAATCAAGACTTGGCAATGTAAAAAACCCAAAAAGCTCAATACAAGTTGCCGCGGCATTAACGGGATTTCTTTTGTTCATTGAATCCAACATCTCCATTCTTACCGTCGGCACAGCTTTTAAACCTCTCTTCGACAAGTATAAAATTGCCAAAGAAAAGCTAGCATACCTAGCTGATAGTAGCTCTGCTCCCTCCTGTATTCTTTTTCCAATAAATGCGTGGGGAGCCTACATAATGGGACTCCTTGTAGCATACGAACATTTGGACCCCTTCAAGACATTATTGCTATCAATTCCTTTCAATTTCTATCCCATTTTGACTTTAATTTTTGTCTTCTATTTGGCGGCTTCCGGAAAAAGTTATGGACCTATGAAGTCCTTCGAGGAGAATCCTACAATAGATAAGTCCTCCGAGACGGTTACAAGTTCGAGCAATCCTGGTTTCATGATCTGGCCCCTGGTGGTGATGGTGTTTTCCATGCCATTCTTCCTGATGTATACAGGATGGAATCCCAATTTCGAAGGAGATATCTCAGATAAATTCTGGAATAGCATTGGAAACGGGTCCGGAAGTGCTGCTGTTACGTATTCGGTTACTGTTGCGCTGATATTTGCCGCAACCCTTTACGGGATAAAGAAAGTAATCACATTGCACGACTTCTTCGAAGAATCATTAAAGGGAATGAAAGATATGCTCATCATGGCTATTTTAATGGTACTTGCATTTGCCATTGGTAACCTTTGTAATGAATTGGGTACTGGACAATATGTGGCCGATGTTACTGCTCAATGGTTGTCTCCTGCCCTTGCACCATTGATATTATTCCTCACGAGTTGCTTCGTGGCTTTCGCAACAGGAACTTCCTGGGGAACTTTTGCCATTATGATCTCTATTGCAGTACCCTTGGCTCAGGCTGTCGGTCTAAGCCCATATCTCGCAATTGCTGCTGTACTAGGTGGAGGAGTTTTTGGCGATCATTGCTCCCCGATCTCAGACACAACATTGATATCATCTGTTGCCTCCAGAAGTGACCATATTGATCATGTCAGGACACAGCTACCCTATGCGTTGTTTACAGGAGGCCTTGCATCAGTTCTCTATTTAATTGTAGGAATACTTTTTACTTGAAGTCATCGGAATAGACCGAGGGAGCAACATCCCTCAGGTTGTAGCGTGAGGACATTACTTCGGCATAGGCTCCACTTGATCGAATAGCAATAACGTCACCCCTTCTTGTAGTTGGTAGTGTTATTCCCCGAGCAAAAGCATCGGATGTCTCACAAATTGGACCGACCACATCGTAGGTATTACTCCCAGCATCCTGGTTGGAGAGGTTTTGGATAAGATGTGGAGTTTTGTAAAGCGCTGGTCGGATCAATTCGGTCATCCCGGCATCCAATATGGCGAATGTCGTATCCTCCCCTGTTTTTGTATAAAGGACTTTGCTTATCAAACTACCACACTGCCCGATTATTGATCTTCCTAATTCGAAATGTAATTGCTGCCCATCAAACAAGTTCAAATAATTCTTGAAAAGATCGAAATATGATCTGAAATCAGGCATTAAGTTATTATCCGGATCATCGTAGTCAATTCCCAATCCACCACCTACATTGACATGGGGAAGATCAAATCCTTTCTCCTTTATCTGATTTTGAAGATCATTTATTCTCAATGCTAGTTCCCGAAATCGTTCAAGGTCAGTGATCTGAGATCCGATATGAAAATGAACCCCAATGAAGGACACATTTTCGAGACCAGAGATGAGCTCCAGAGCTTCCCAAAGTTCTTCAAGGGTGACCCCAAATTTATTATCTCGTGTGCCAGTGGTTATATATTCATGTGTACCTGCATCGACATTAGGATTTATGCGAAGAGCAAACTGTGCCTTACGATTCTGCCTGTTGGCCAATTCATTAAGAACTTTCAGTTCTTCGATAGATTCCACATTGAATGAAAATATCTCATTCTCCAGGCTATAGGAAATCTCATCATCTGTCTTTCCGACACCGGCAAACACAATATGTTCTTTTGTAAATCCCACTTCCAACGCTCTTCGAACTTCATTGCCGGAAACACAATCGGCCCCAAGACCTTCCTTTTGGATTATATTAAGCAGCTTTCGATTCACATTAGCTTTGAGGGCATAGTGCACATGAAATGGAAAACCATCTATCTCCCGATGCACAGATTTCAAAGTGTTCTGTAGGAGATCTACATCGTAGTAGTAGAAAGGTGTTTTCAACCCATTGAAATGGGAGACCATTTCATGAACGGGAGTCATTTGCAGTACTTGGATAATGCACTTTCCGCCCCCTCTGTATTAAGATTCTTTGCCTTGATGAAATCGTTGCACGCCCCTCTAGTATTGTCAGACGCAACTTTCAACGCACCTCGGTATAAATACGCTTCACCATAATTCTTATTGAACTTGATGGCCATATTGTAGGATTCCAAGGCATTTTTCGTGTAACCCAACTGATGTTTGGATCTTGCAGCCAGAAAGTGTGCGGAAGAAGAGTTTTCCCTGATTTCAAGTGCTTCCTCGGCCGCAAGTAACGCCTGATTGTACTTCTTTTGAGAATATTTGACATTGGCAATACTGAGCCTCGCATTGACATTGTTTTTATCAATCTCTATTACTTTCTCATAATCTCCAATAGCCTCTTCAAATTGTCCCAGCTCCTCATAGCACCTTCCTCTATTATACATAGTTTTCACAGTCGCTTGATTGGAAGTCAAATACTGGTTGTAGGATTGGATAGCTTTTTGATAATCTCCGTTGGCAAAATGCTCGTCTCCCTCAATGATGTACTCACTATTGCAGGCGATCAATAGAAAAGCACCTAACAAAAAACCTAATATCTTCATTCCCTGCGTAATTAAGCGGGCAAATATAGACCTATTGACGTTCTTTTAGGACTTGATGACGGAATAAAGAACACCGTATTCATAAATATTGAAGAATTTCAATTAGTTAGGTCAAAATCAACCCCATATTTGATATTTTGATAATTAGTAAGCTCACAGTATGCAGTCCCGAAAAACATTCTAGCTGAAATTCTGAGAGGAAGTTGATTGGCATCTGCCGATACCCATGCGGTAATCGGTTTCTCACCTGGAAAGATCTTATTCTCGGGAATAAGAGGTACTAGTTTGTAAGCTAATAATTCTCCTACTTTGGACCGTATCATCTCCTTTCCTTCCATCACTACCTTGAAATCGTAGAATATTTCATCATAAAATGCTTTGAATCGAACAGTATCACCAATATCCATGGAAGAAAAGTCTACGTTTCGTAGATGCAGGTATCCACTGATCAAATCATGGATTTCCGGGCCAAAGTCATAGTACTTGGTTGGGCGTTTTTTCTCCCGCTTGGTCATTTCCACCATGATGTCTCCGGTTTCCTGGTTGAAATGGATCCTTTCATTCCTTGTGTAATTTCCTTCCTTAATATCTGCATAGGCCATCACCGGTAACAATGTCTCCTCCGAAACATACGCCCCCCAAACGTCATCAACCCTCGCGAAGATCCCCACAAGTCCAGCAGTGCGTCCAGATATATCAACTTTATAACAAGGCCTGGCAAGATATTCATGGAGTTGAGTATCCACTTTTAGATCAGCTTTCCCAACTGTAAACCAACCGTAACTCAATTTGAATTGAAGCAATTCACCCTTATTGAATCTGATCGTATCTTTTTGACCGTCTTCCAACGGTTGGGAATTGACAATGAAGCCAATTATCAACAAGCTCAGCACCGCAAATCTTCTCGAAATAAACATTACGTTTTCAATAACGACTTATACAGACACGTTGTTATCCCGAAGGGCGTCATTTAATGAAGTCTTCTTATCGGTACTTTCTTTTCTTTGTCCGATTATTAGTGCACACGGAACCTGATATTCTCCGGCAGGAAATGATTTCGTTGTTGTTCCGGGAATAACCACAGACCGTTCAGGTACATAACCTCTATGTACTTTGGGTTCAGTTCCAGTTACATCAATGATCTTCGAACTACCTGTCAGAACAACGTTGGCACCAAGTACTGCTTCCTTTCCGATCCTTACTCCCTCGACCACTATACATCTCGAACCGATAAAGGCATTGTCTTCAATAATTACCGGAGCAGCTTGTATTGGTTCCAACACACCACCTATGCCAACTCCCCCACTCAAATGCACATTCTTACCGATCTGTGCACATGATCCGACAGTCGCCCATGTATCCACCATTGTCCCACTATCAACATAAGCACCAATGTTGACGTAGGATGGCATCAGAACTGTGTTCTTGTTGATAAACGAACCATATCTGGCAATTGCATGTGGGACCACACGGACGCCAAGTTGGTCGTACCCTGATTTAAGTTTTATCTTATCATGGAATTGAAAGGGACCGACTTCAATAAGTTGCATTTTCATCAGAGGGAAATAAAGAATCACGGCCTTCTTTATCCATTCGTTAACCTTCCACTTTCCGTTATCAGGTTCGGCCACTCTTCTTTTCCCGTTATCAAGGTCGTCAATAATGGTTTTGATGGCAACAGCCGTACCCTTTTCCTGAATGAGACTACGGTCGTCCCAGGCATTCTCAACTAAATGTTTTATCTCCATTCAATTGCTTAATATTAGCTTCTAACTTGGTGCAATGAAAAAGATCGTTTTAACATCCTTGTTGAAACCGGTAAATGAGGTACGGATGTACGAACGTTTCGCTCTTTCTCTGGCGAAAACAAATAAATATGAAATAAATATCATAGGAATTGCACCAAAAAATAAAATTGATCATCCATCCAATATTAATTTTCATTTCCTGATTGAGCAGGGTAGGTCCTTTACAAATAGGATCAAAAATTTGATCGGAATTTTTCAGATCTGGAAATCCATCAATCCCGATCTTATTATTATAACATCACCCGATCAGGTTATTCCAGCCGTTCTTCACAAAAGGAAAAGCAATTGTAAAATAATCTTTGACATCCAGGAAGACTATTCTAAAAATATTACATTTCAAAGGATCTACAGATTTCCAATCAGGCAGATCCTTCTGTTTTTCCTTTCTCTCCTAAATCAATTAGCCAGTAAAAATGTTAACCATTACTTGCTTGCCGAGAAAGTATATCTCAGAGATCTACTCCCGGCTATCAGTAACAAAACCATCATTGAGAACAAGACGGCAGGACTTCCGACTTCCAATGATCTTCACAAGAGTTTTACAATGCTATTCTCGGGAACCATCTCCGAATATACAGGTATCGAAAGGGCATTCAACCTGTATCAAGAATTGAGAAAACATATCGATTTGAAATTTCTGATCATTGGTAAATGTTACAGTAAAGAACTTCTAGAGAAAATCAGGAAAGAGGTTCATTCCGACACAGACATCGAATTGATTGGAGGAGACCATTTCGTCGATCATCCTGAGATTGTTCATCACATTTCATCATCTCATTTGGGGGTCATTTGCCATGAAGTCAATGAAGTCAGTAAGGATCGCGTACCTACCAAATTATTTGAATATGCTTTTTACGGACTACCGTATTTAATTCAAAAAGGGACGGAATGGGAAAATTATTCCAAAACCCTTGGCGTAAATCATATCCCTATAGATTTTAACAATCCCAGTGTCGAAGATCTGGTCAGTACTTTGCCCGAAATAACAAAGATCAGTAATAGAAAGAAATGCAATCAAGCCGGTTGGTCAAACGAAGAAGATAAATTGATTGCATTAATTAACGAGTTAATTGATGAGACATAATTAATTGAATTAATGTTAGTTATACTTTTATTAAAGTACTTATCTAAAAATATATTTAGACTAATCTAAAAATATTTTTATCTTTGTTTTATGACAACAGAGCTTAGTTTTACCGAAGAGAACTATCTCAAGGCGATTTATCATCTTTCCAACGCAGGTCAATCCGAAGTATCTACCAATTCTTTAGCTGACGCGATGAATACAAAGCCGGCTACAGCTAGTGATATGATCAAGCGCCTTTCCCGTAAGAACATTATTTCCTACCAAAAGTACAAGGGTGTGAACGTATCGGGGTCAGGTCAAGACCTTGCCTTAAAGATCATAAGAAAGCATCGCCTTTGGGAAGTGTTCCTGGTAGACAAATTAAAATTTAATTGGGATGAGGTACATGAAATTGCGGAGCAACTTGAACACATAAAATCTCCCCTACTTGTGGAGAGACTCGATGAGTTTTTAGGGCACCCAACCGTCGATCCTCATGGTGATCCCATACCTGACAAAGACGGTAATTTTAAAGTAGGTCCAACCGTATCTCTTTCAGAGATGAATGCAAATGAAACAGGAGCCCTGGTGAAAGTGGGGAGTGACGATCCACGTCTACTTCAATTCTTAGATAAACTGAACATTCGCCTTGGAACTAAATTGAAAGTAGAGAGCAAGGAAGAATTCGATGGGTCCATGCAAGTTCGGATCGAAGAGGTGCAATCGACTTTCTTATCAGAACAGATATCCCAGTTTCTTTTAATACGAAAAATTGTATAATTCCAATATGACGTCATATCCCCTGATTTCTTTATTAATATTTATTGTGATCAGCGTTGTCGTCTATTTTGGTTACAAGCTGATCAACAGTGGATGGATAAGGCACAATATTCTGGAGAGAAAAAAGACACTGATTGAAGACATTCTAAAACAGCTATACCATGTAGAATACAGTGGGAGAGTTTCGAGTCTCCGCGCAATGGCTGGGGCTTTACGGATAAGCGATCGGAAACTAATTAAGTATGTTGAAGAAATGTCGAAAAGCAATCTTGTTACTTTTGAAAACGACAGTTTAGTACTGACGGAATCAGGTCGTGACTACGCTCTAAAGATCATAAGAGTTCACAGGCTGTGGGAAAAATACCTTTCCGAAAAGACCGGGTTTGACAGATCCGAATGGCATGATCTTGCTGAGCGAAAGGAACACGAACTGACTCCGGAACAAACAGAGAGGTTGTCTCGACAACTTGGCCGTCCTCGCTTTGATCCTCATGGTGATCCCATACCAACAAGTGAGGGTGAGATTAGTGATCCCAACTGGAAAACTTTATCCTCCCTGAAGGAAAATGCCAGAGCCAGAATCATACATATCGAGGACGAGCCTGCGTCGGTTTATAAACAAATCATTGACAAAAAATTACATATTGGTTCACAGGTCAAAGTGATTGGAACGGCTGATAATGAAATTCGATTTTACTCTGAAGGCAATGAGTATGAAATATCTCCAATAGTTGCGAGCAATATCAGCGTGGAAGAGTTGAATACACAAGAGCTTTTTGAAGAAGACACCGTACGTCTGTCATCACTTGGTAGCGGCGAAAGAGCCAAAATACTGGGGATATCATCAGAATGTCGAGGGGCTAACCGAAGGAGACTTTTGGATCTGGGATTCACCAAAGGAAGTACGATTGAAGCAGAATTTGAAAGTCCAATGCGTGAACCAAAGGCTTACAGCATCCGGAATACGATAATCGCCCTGAGGAGTTCCCAGGCAGATCTGATATTAATTGAGAAAGAGAAATGAGTAGTGTAGTTAAAGATCCTTGTGTTGACTGTGCATTTCACAACGCTGCGCAGCTTAAAAAGCTTGGGGTAAACGTTGATAATTCCGATTACGTAGTAGCCTTGGCGGGAAATCCAAATACCGGTAAAAGTACTGTTTTCAATGCCTTGACCGGTCTTAGGCAACATACAGGTAATTGGCCCGGTAAAACTGTGACCAGAGCTGAAGGTGGCTTTGTTTACAATGACAAAAGATTCAAGCTTGTTGATCTGCCCGGTACATACTCCCTCCTTTCGACTTCCCAGGACGAAGAGGTTGCCCGCAATTTCATTTTATTCGGAAGACCTGATGTCACTGTCATTGTAGTTGACGCCTCGAGGCTGGAAAGAAACCTGAACCTGGTGTTGCAGGTATTGGAAATCACTGATAAAGCTGTCTTGTGTCTTAACCTTATGGACGAAGCAAGGAGACACAAGATTCAAATTGATGACCGCAAACTTGCGAAGGATCTTGGTATTCCTGTCATTCCTTCAAGCGCAAGAAGTCAAAAAGGTATACCAGAATTGACAGACACAATACATCAAGTGGCAAGCAATGAGATTGAATGTAAACCACACAGGATCAAGAATCTCTCGCGAACTGTGAAAAAAGCTGTTGACGACCTAAGTTCAGAAATCGCCAGGCATTATCCCGAGCTTCCAAATACACGTTGGATTGCCATGAGGTTACTAGATGGAGATCGGAGAATTGAGGAAGCTTTAAAAAACAATGAATTCCATATCACCTAAAATGGCTGAATCGAAAAACGATATTTCCCACATTCTTGATAAAGCGTCGTCTCTTAGATGGGAGGTTGGAGAGAATTTCCACGATCGATTGACGGAGAGTATCTACGCGGATGCGGCAAGTATTTCACAAAAAGTTGAAGACAAACCAGACAGGAAGATAAGCTATAGTTTTGACAGAGCCCTGGACCAGGTACTTACCAGCAGGACATGGGGATTTCCGATCATGGTAATGATCCTGTCGGTAATACTTTGGATAACCATCCAGGGTGCAAATTATCCGTCAAGTGCTTTGGCTACCTTATTACTTGATACGGTTTATCCCATTCTGAAGCAGATCTCTCAAAACCTTGGGATCATTTGGTGGATTGACGGATTCATGCTTGACGGCATATATATGGCCCTGGCTTGGGTAATATCCGTGATGCTCCCACCAATGGCCATCTTCTTCCCTCTTTTCACTCTACTTGAAGATTTTGGATATTTACCAAGAGTAGCTTTCAACCTTGATACTCTTTTTAAAAGAGCAGGTGCACATGGAAAACAGGCATTGACCATGAGCATGGGATGGGGATGCAATGCTGCTGGAGTGGTATCTACAAGGATTATAGACAGTCCCCGTGAAAGATTGATAGCCATTATCACCAATAACTTTTCGCTTTGTAATGGCCGTTGGCCAACTCAAATCCTTATTGCCACAATATTCATAGGAGCTTTGGTACCGGAAGGTTTTGGAGGGCTGACAGCTACAGCTTCAGTGATCGGTATTGCTTTGTTGGGTGTATTTTTCACTTTTGCCACGTCCCTTTTTCTGTCAAAGACAATTCTCAAGGGTGAAGTCTCCACATTTACCTTGGAATTACCCCCTTATCGACCGCCAAGATTTTGGAAAACTCTCTATACCTCTCTTATCGATCGAACCCTTATTGTATTATGGAGAGCGTGCGTATTTGCTGCACCCGCCGGCGCAGTCATCTGGTTGATCTCAAATATTCAAATAAGTGATCTGTCAATTGCAAATCATGTGATTTTCGGTCTGGATGATTTTGGCATATTTGTCGGTTTAAACGGAGTAATTCTACTGGCATATATTGTTGCTATTCCAGCGAACGAGATTGTGATCCCAACTATTCTGATGTTAACTGTCTCCAACCTTGGTATAATCGGTGTGGGTGAAGGTGAAGGTGTTATGTTTGAATTGGATTCTTCACTGGAAACAGCGGAAATCCTTAAGGCAGGTGGATGGACATTACTTACCGGTATTAATTTGATGTTGTTCAGCCTACTGCACAATCCATGCAGTACAACCATATATACCATTTACATGGAAACCAAAAGTGCGAAGTGGACCACTGTAGCCAGCATTTTACCGGTCATAATAGGTTTTATAATCACTTTTCTAGTAGCACAGATCTGGCGGATTTTCATCGGAATTTGATCAGGTAATCAGCAATCAAAAGTTCCTTGGTTGATTGATAAATCTCATAATAGGCGCATAGTTTTCTCTCTAAATTGGAGCCACTCGAAAAAAAGAAAATAAAACTATGTCTGTTAAAACACTTACTTCCGATTACCTCGACATCGAGGATATTGCCAGACTTTTAGGTGATGATGCTACCAACCTTCTCGACTTCAAGTCACCTAAGATACCCACGGAATTGATCTATGCTCCCGGACCTGATTTCATCGATCAGGTGTATGGAGAAACAAACAGAAGTCCTAAAGTACTTACAAGCCTTGCCTCTATTTTTAATAATGGAAGACTTGCCAATACAGGATATTTATCAATACTTCCTGTTGACCAGGGTATCGAACACACAGGAGGTGCCTCCTTCGCTCCCAACCCAATTTACTTTGATCCTGAAAACATAGTGAAATTGGCCATAGAAGGTGGCTGTAATGCTGTAGCTTCAACTTTTGGAGTTTTGGCTGCTGTGTCAAGAAAGTACGCCCATAAGATCCCATTCGTGGTAAAGATCAACCACAATGAATTGATGACATATCCCAACAAATTTGACCAGATCATGTACGGGTCGGTTGATGAAGCCTGGAACCTGGGAGCAGCGGCTGTTGGTGCAACTATCTACTTCGGTTCTGAGGAATCTAATCGGCAGATCATCGAAACCGCCGAAGCTTTTGAAAGAGCACACGAATTAGGTATGGGAACCATATTGTGGTGCTATGCCAGAAACAGTGCGTTCAAACAAAATGGCACGGATTATCATGTGGCTTCTGACATTACCGGACAGGCCAACCATTTAGGGGCAACCATCCAGGCTGATATCATTAAGCAAAAGCAAGCTGAAAACAACGGTGGATTCACCGCTGTAAAATTCGGTAAAACAAATCCGAAGATGTACGATGAACTGAATTCCGATCATCCAATTGATCTCACCCGATATCAGGTAGCCAACTGTTATATGGGACGTGTTGGAATGATCAACTCCGGCGGAGCTTCAGGAGGAGCAAATGACCTTGCGGATGCGGTAAGAACAGCAGTTATTAACAAACGTGCTGGAGGAACAGGACTGATATCAGGTAGGAAAGCTTTCCAAAAACCAATGGAAGAAGGAGTTAAACTTCTGAATGCTATTCAAGACGTCTATCTGAATAAAGACATAGACCTGGCATAATTAGAAGAGATATATGGCATCAAAAGGAACAATCGGCATCCTCACTGGAGGTGGGGATGTTCCCGGCCTGAATCCCGCCATCAGAGCGGTCACTTTCAGGGCACTAAGGGAAGGATATAAAGTAGTTGGTATCAAACGTGGCTGGGGTGGACTTGTGGATATCATACCTGACAAGAAAGCTGACAATGAGCGTAATTTCTCATTCTTGAACGCTGATATTGTGAATAGAGCGGGTAGAACCGGAGGTACATTTCTCCACACATCGAGAACTAATCCCAGTAAACTCAAGAAAGACGCCGTTCCCGAGCATCTTCAGGACAAGTACAAGGAAGATGTCAATGACGTAACGGAAGATGTATTGAAGAACCTGGAATTCCTTGGGGTTGATTACCTTATCCCCATTGGTGGTGATGACACATTGAGTTATGGATATCGACTTCATGAGGAAGGAATTAATGTGGTAGCCATCCCCAAGACAATGGACAACGACGTTCCCGGAACGGATTACTGCATTGGTTTCAGCACGTGTATTACCCGTACCATTGAATTGACCAGAACATTACGTACATCTGCTGGATCTCATGAAAGATTTCTCGTCATTGAAGTATTTGGTAGGTATGCGGGATTTACAACCCTCCTACCAACAATAGCTGGAGCGGCTGATAGATGCGTGATCCCAGAGCATCCATTTGATATAGATCATCTGGCGGAACTGATGTCATATGACAGGGCTCAAAATCCCAGCAAATATGCCGTTGTGCTCGTTTCTGAAGGAGCAACGATGAAGCATCATGAAGATATGTCCTTCGAAGGAACAGAAACAGACATGTTTGGACATAAAAAACTTGGTGGCATTGGTGATAAGGTATCGGCAGAGTTGAAAGAAAGATCTGCTAAGTATAACAATGGAAATAAGGTTAACATTATAAATCAGCGATTGAGTTATCTGGTACGTTGCGGAGATCCGGATGCGTTTGACTCAATAGTTCCTATGGCCTTTGGTAACATTGCAATGGACCTGATCCTTGATAAAAAATCAGGTCGATTGGTAAGTTTGAGGAATGGTATATACGACACCGTTCCTTTGGATCATATCATTGGTCATAAAAAGGTGATTGATGTTTATAAATACTATAATCCGGATCGTTTATGCCCGAACTATGGATCGTTCAGCAAACAACCATTGTTCATCATGACATCTGACGATTAAGACAGACACAGGCATTTAATTAATCCCTTCACCTCAGATACTGAAACAAGTTCAGCATAGCAGGTGAAGGGATTTTTATACCAAAGTCATTTCGAACGAAGTGGGAAATCTATTCATGAGTCTATCAAAGACATGAATAGACTTCTCACTGCACTCCGTTCCGTTCGAAGCGACTTGTGGTAATGGACCCATTTCTCACTAATTTCGCGTGTACTATGGATCCCTCATTTACCGATACGATCATAGCATTATCTACCCCTCCAGGTGTCGGAGCAATCGCCGTCATTCGTTTATCGGGCTCAGAATCGATCTCTAAAGTCAATCTATTGTTTACAGGCAAAGACCTCGAGAAGGTCGATAGTCACACGCTCCACTACGGAACATTGAAAACGCATACTACAGTCCTGGATGAAGTGGTGGTCTCAATTTTCAAAGGCCCTAATTCCTACACCAAAGAGGACGTTGTAGAAATTTCCTGCCATGGATCAAACTTCATTGTACAACAGATCATCAATACCTTTTTGAAATCCGGTGTCCGGTTGGCAAAACCAGGTGAGTTTACACAACGAGCCTTCTTGAACGGAAGGTTCGACCTGGCACAAGCCGAAGCCGTAGCCGACCTTATCAATTCCGAGAATGAGACTGCCCACCAGGCTGCAATGACACAAATGCGCGGAGGATTCTCGGCCGAAATCAAAAGTCTCAGAGAAGAATTGATCCATTTTGCGTCTATGATCGAACTGGAACTGGACTTCACGGAAGAGGACGTTGAATTTGCCAGCCGTGATGAGCTCAAAGATCTGATCGATCGTCTACTGGTTGTCATTAATGGACTATTGGAAAGCTTTGAGCTAGGCAATGTCATAAAAAACGGAGTACCTACTGTTATAGCAGGCAAGCCCAATGCGGGCAAGTCTACCCTGCTCAATGCTTTATTAAATGAAGAGCGGGCTATCGTGTCAGACATCCCGGGTACTACCCGTGATGTGATCGAGGACGAGATCGTGATTGAGGGGGTACATTTCAGGTTCATTGATACTGCTGGAATCCGTGAAACAGAGGACCACGTCGAGAAGATCGGTGTGGAACGTACCCACTCCAAAATGAAAGAAGCCTCCCTCATTTTATTCATGGTCGACCTCAGTTCTGAGAGTATGGTGGAGATCCAGCGACAGGTGAATCTGTTAGAGAATCAGGGAGTCCCTTTTGTGATGGTGGGAAACAAGGTTGATAAAGCTGGAGAATCCTTAGTAGAAGAACTTAAAAGAGATAAACGTTTTGTCTTCATTTCTGCCCTCTCCAAGGAAGGTCTTGACCTACTAAAAGCTAAATTCCTCGAGATCATCAATTTGGACTCCTTTAAAATCGGAAATACGATCGTCACCAATTCCAGGCACTTTGAGAGCCTCGCTCATACCAAAGCTGCGTTAAATCAAGTGATTGAAGGATTAGAAAATGAGGTTACGAACGACTTCCTTGCACTGGATATTCGAAACGCCCTAAATCATCTCGGAGAGATCACCGGAGAAATCACAACTGATGACCTGCTAGACAATATTTTCTCCAAGTTCTGTATCGGAAAGTAAGGCAGAGTATGGGAGTGTCCTACAGTAATGGTACATCAATTAGCCAATGGTTCCAGAAGCTCATCAAGCGTGTTTATATCATACCACTTCCCTTTCAACATCACCCCCTGGATTGTAGAAATTGCCTCGATATTCTCTAAAGGATTTTCCGTCAGAAGTACAAGATCAGCCTGATAACCCTGTTCGATTTTGCCCAGATAATCCGAGACACCCAGGAACTTCGATGAATTGATCGTGGCCATTTTCAATACTTCGGATGCATTGATACCTGCCTCGACCAATAATTTCATCTCATCATATAATGATTTGCCCGGGATGAGGTACAGAAATCCACCTGCATCTGTTCCCGGAAGCAATATTCCTCCACGATGATGAAAATACTGCAGAAATCTTTGCAACAACTTAACGTTCTCGGTATAACCCCTTGCGAAAAGATTCTTGAAATTCCGTTGTTGATTGGACGCATCAGACCACCAGTTTTTCTGATGCTGAGAAATGAATCTTATATCAGGTTGCTGCTGCAGCAAATACCGCTCCTGATCAGATTGCTCCCTGCCAATCCATGCCACGGTAACCAAACCCGGACTGATGGCGACATTAGCCTCACTCATCTCTTTAGCCAATTTCCGCAGGGCTCCATCAGTAGATTTGAGTGTATGGCTACCTAGTATAGTTTGTAAGCAAAAAAGCAGTCCAAATATTATTAATATGGTAATGGTTCCTTTCCTATATCGAATAGCCCATCGGATGATCATTGTAAGCTGGATTAATAGCAAAACCGCCAATACGGGACGTACCCACCAGGTATTTATCAATAATGGGGTTAATGGTGTAATGGTGAGCATGTAAAGTATAAGAAATATCAGGCATATAGGGATGAATATTGCACTCCATTTCCATGCTATAGATCGGATTGATACAAATGGGATTACCAACCCCCTTATCACCAATGTCAACAAACCTATGATCACGATAAATGCAAACGAACCAAGACAAACTTGAAAAAACCGTGATTCGGCTGGAGTGAAAGCAGTATATAATAATTCTTCAGCATGTGCCAGGTTTTGACCATATGCGATAACCGGATCTATTCCCAGATTTCTGGGAGCATGACCTATTAGAGTTATATTCCGGTTATTAACCTCCGTCATCAATGCTTCATACACTTCCTGATCGAAATCTCCATGTATCTTGATCACATCAAATCCTTTTTCATTCTGTATCTGTAGTTGAGTAAGTACTTCATCCACTGTATTGAACATGGGTTTGTTAATATACCAGCCCGCGGTGAATAAATTTGGGTCTATTTTGGATGTATCAATTTGCTTTTTTAGGTCCAAAATCTCGTTGTCGCCTTGGAGGTTAAGTATTGAGGTCACACCATATCTTAGATACAAGGGACTGTCTCTCATGAACTCACCAATCTGGAATGCGCTTATATGAGTATGCATATCAAAAAGTCCTGGGATCATGTAAAGACCTGTTGCGTCAAATGAATTTATTGAATCCTGGAAATGATCTGGTCCAGGGGAAATGCTTTCAACGAGTCCATTTCGGATGACTACAACTTGATTGGGAATGATCTTACCATTGTCTACATCCACGATATTTACTCCAGAGAAGACAAAAGGATTTTGGGATCCATTGGCGCTGGTCACAAATTGACTGAATGCCAAAACAAGAATTAATGCTTTCATGCCAACCTAAACGGGTCAAATGGATTAAGCGTCGAATCCTTGGTGTCCTAAAACATGTTTCAGAATATTTCTACCTTGATTTGATAAATTCAACTGGAGTCATTCCGGTCTCTTTTTTGAATGCTGAATAAAAAGCTGAAGAGGAATTAAACCCAGCCAGTTGACCTATTCCAGCGATTGAAAAATGTTCATTTTCCGAATTTAGTAGTTTGTCCTTGACATCCCGGATTCGATACTTATTGACATATTCCCTGAACTGCTCATTCCTCAGGTAATTAACGGATCTCGATATAAGTCGTGGATCACAGTTCAGTTCTTTACCTAGTTTTTTGAGATCCAATTTAGGATCCCTGAATGATTTAGTTTCTTCGAAGTACGAGTCCATCACCTTTAAACATTTTTCAAGATCATGGAGATGAAAATTCTGAGCCTCAGTATCCATATTTTGCAAAGCAACAGTCCGGTAAAAGATCCAGACTATACACATGCTAAACAGGCTCGCGACCAATAGCAGCCAATCATCCGATATGGGAGTTATATATTTTCCAATTATCCATATTGGAAGATTAAGTAACCAAATAAGCGTAAGCACATACACGAAGACCCTTATCCATTTTAGTTTTTTAGATCCAATTCTTTTAATTAGGAATAATAAGATTAATAGATAAACGAACACTTGTGCAGTGCATATTGCCGGAAACACAAAAACGTTTAAAATGGTCAAAAATTTAGTAGACAGAATGAGTATTGCTTCAAGTGATTGAGACAAACAATAAATTACAAAGGGAAGTAAATGTGGCCACACACGTACCTTCCTGGATATTTTACTTGATATATAAAAATAAAGGAACGGTCCAATGAGAAATGCCATACAATTGCTGATCAATTGCAAGTCGTGGTTCTGGTAAAAATTGATGAGTAAGGCATTCCCAATGATCATGGTGAAGGTTACCAGCAATACTGATAGATTCCATTGTTCTCTGGAAGTTGACCAGTTTTTGATGATCATTAGAAAATTCAGGATCATGGAATGCATTAATCCAAGTACATTGAGGACTGTGAATGCAAGTATGAAAGGTGAAAGCATCAATCTCTAGTAATTGAAGTACAATCTAAATAACATCCCAAAAAGTGCATTCCATAGTAATTCGAGGACGAGTTTTGATGAAAACATTTTTTCCTGAGGTAAGGGCCCGTTTTTAACATTGGTCACGTGAAGAATATTCGAAACCACAAGGGAACCAAAAAATCTAACAGAGGTCTATCCCTAATCTACATAATACTATATGGACCATTCCGAAATGATTACTTTCACATCAAATTTCAATTGATCGAATGATCTGGTTACTCCTTTACACTTTGATTTTTGGGGCGCCTGAACACAAAACCTCGTTGTTTGATGAAAAATCAAAAAAATATATCAAACAATATCTCACGGTGGAAGGAAACCGGAATGAGGCACTGTCTATCATCGATGATTATGAAAAGAGATCAAAAGAGTTTGAAAAAAAGAAAAAGAAGGTCTGGCAACGAAACTTCAAGGTGTTAATCAGTGATAGAGAAACTGATTCTGAAGAATTAAAAAGGTTTTTCGTCGAATTCCTAGATTTCCATAAATCAATCGATGAGTTCACCTATCTATCAGGTGCCAAAATTCGTCCCTTAATTAATGAAGATGAATGGGATGATATCGTGACGGCGATCGCGGAAAATTATGAAAGCAAGGAAGAAAAAAGACAAAAAACTTTAGACAAAAATCTAAAACTAGCTTCGAAAAATGCCTCTAAGATTTGCAGTATAATTGACGATCCTGATAAAAGGACAAAGGCAAAAGAAGTTATTCAGGATTTCTTTTCACAAGTCTCCATCTATCAAAGAAGCATCAACGAGATCAACTACCGAGACAGTCAAACACTTCGTGATAAGTATGCCAATGAGAATGATCTCAATGCCGTTCAACAGTACATTCGAAAGCAACAAATGTTGTTATTCGATATTTACATTATCAGTTATGGAGAACTAAAGTCTTTGTCCACAGAAAGGGAATTTGATCGAGTAGTTAAAATTCTTGAGGTACCCATTTGAAGGAAGGTTTGAATTAAGAATTTCGAACTAATCAAATCTGTCAAATTTTCCAATTAAGATAACTGCATCATTTTCTCAAACTTGGGCTTAATCAGGTTCAGTCCGCGATCTATTGCTTCTGTCAATTGATCAATATGCTTCTGCCTCATCGCTGTTGAGAGCATAAAGGAAAGTGTATTGATCGTGATTATTTTCTCTTCATAAAATAGGTAATCAATGAGATAATTGATCAGTTGTTTGATCTCATTCCCCTGATAAGCATCCCTATATCGAGTGGGTGCATTTTCCCTGAAGTGCATCCTCATCATTGAACCTGCACCTGTAATACTCATTGGCAGGTCGACATCCCTAAACACTTGTTCCAACTGGTTCTTTGCAGCGGTGGTCAATTCATTAAGTTGATCTACTACCTGAGCATCATAATATTCCATTGCCACGCGACCTGCTGTCATGGATACAGGGTTAGCTGAAAACGTCCCTGAGTGTGGATGTTTTACAATCTTCTCCGTTGGATCAAGTACCTTCATAACTTCTGTTCTACCGGCAACAGCTCCAATTGGGAAACCCCCTCCAATTATTTTACCCAAAGCCGTTAGATCTGGCTTTGCTGGATACAGTAGCTGGGCTCCAGAATAATCGACACGATACGTCACTACCTCATCAAAGATCAGAAGTGCATTATTTTGACGAGTCCATTTATAAACAGCTTCAATGAATTCTTTTGTAGCTGGTATCAGGCCAGCACGGTGTGGAACGAGATCGATCAATACGCATGCCAATTGATCTTTGTGTCGATCCAGTATCTGCAAAGTTCGTTCAATGTCATTGAAGGGAAAAATGACCATATCCTCCATGATCCCCTGAGGTGTTCCCTGCACTACCTGAACCGGATTTGGATCCTCCACATTACCCCAATTGTCCGGATTTGAAGTTTGACTGATCTCTGCATAATCATATGACCCATGATAGGTACCCTCTGCTTTTGCAACCTTCGGTTTTCCTGTAAAGGCCCGGGCAGCCTTGATCATAGTCATAATCGCTTCCGTTCCTGAGTTCATGAAGCGTATTTTCTCAAAACCGGGCGACCTTTCGTTCAGCAACTCAGCGAATGCTACTTCTGCTTCAGTTCCCATTGTGAAAGCCGTTCCTCTCTTCAATTGATCGGTAACTGCTTCAACAATGGGTGGATAAGAATGCCCATGGATCAGGGAAGCCATGTTATTGGCAAAATCCAAACGTTCCGTACCGTCAATATCAGTGACGTAACATCCTTTTGCACTTGCTACATAATAAGGGTGTGGTTTTCGAAATATGGTATTTCTGCTAACTCCACCGGTGATAACTCGCCGGGCACGATCGTAGAGGAGCTTGCTTTGAGCTCCATTTTGACTACTAAATTCTGATTTCATCAAATTAATGGGTTATGCATGCATTTCGGCATAATGGTGTATTTGAGCACCAGTACGCTCCTGGAGATATTCAAAATCAACATTGGGAGCCAATTCTTTAATGAACAGACCCTGATCGGTCACATCCAGAATCGCCAGATTTGTATAGATACGTTCAACAACACCTTTTCCAGTAAGAGGAAAGGTGCAATGCTCTACTATTTTGGGGTCACCATGTTTTGTGACATGCTGGGTAATTACAAAGATCCGTTTCACTCCAGCAACCAGGTCCATGGCTCCTCCCACAGCAGGAATGGCATCTTTTGCACCTGTCGACCAGTTCGCCAGATCACCTTCCTGGGAAACTTGCATAGCACCAAGCACACAGATATCTATATGTCCTCCACGGATCATAGTGAAGCTATCAGCATGATGGAAATAGCTGGCCCCTTTGATAGCCGTAATATATTTCTTACCGGCGTTTACCAACTCACGATCTCCCTTCCCCTCCGTAGGAACAGGCCCCATTCCCAGCAATCCGTTCTCTGTTTGATAAATTACTTCTCTGTCCTTCGGTATGAAATCCGCTACCATTTCAGGTATACCGATTCCCAAATTCACATAAGAACCATCCGGGATGTCCAAGGCTACTTTCCGGGCCATCTCGGCTCGATCCCAACCAATATTTTTATCATTATTTACCATGGGTATACCATTTTATCTTCAATCAACTTGGATTCATCCATAGGATTTTCAATGTGTACTACTTTCTGTACAAAAATCCCGGGTGTAACCACAATTTCAGGATCTATCTGTCCTGCATCGACCACTTCCTTCGACTGGACTATGGCTGTACGTGCTGCTGTGCACATGATGGGGCCGAAGTTCCGAGCAGTGGCATGATACAGCAGGTTGCCATATCGATCAGCGGTTTCACATTTTACAAGTGCATAGTCAGCATTAATACCCCTTTCCATTACGTACTCCTTTTCGTCAAATATCCTGGATTCCTTTCCATCAGCTAAAGGGGTATTTACTGATGCAGGGGTGAAAAATGCCGGTATTCCTGCACCACCGGAACGAATGCGTTCTGCCAGGGTTCCCTGTGGTACAAGCTCAAGTTCAATCTTTCCGGCATTGTACAACCTTGGAAATACAGTCGAATTAGCCGTTCTTGGGAATGAACAGATCATTTTTCTTACCTGTTCATTGGCAATAAGTGCTGCCAGACCAACATTCCCACTTCCTGTGTTGTTACTGACTACCGTGAGATCTCTGGCACCATGGTCGATAAGGGCATGGATCAATTCGATGGGACTACCTGCTTCACCAAACCCCCCTATCATCACTGTTGAGCCGTCCTGAATTTCCTGAACGGCCTCAGCTGCCGAATTAACAATTTTGTTGATCATTGTTGTCTATTCCAGATTATAATTTTCTATTTTGGAAAAGCATATTCTTACTTTTCAAGGTTCTTTTCAATGCTTTTTAATTCCTCTTCGAAGAAATAGTTGTCTGCTTCAAAGGGCTTCAATTTCTCGATCGTATTCTCATTTTCGTCGTATTCAGCCAGGAATACTTCATCTAGCCACTCAATATTCCTGGCCTCATTGAATTTCAATACAAATGCTTTCTTCCCATTCACTTCTGTCATCCCCAGAAGTGAGGTCTTACCTGCCGATGAGGTCATTGTGATGTATCTGGATGGTCGGGCAATAGATGGTAAACTTCTGTATACCTTACTGAAAATCTTGTGCATATCAGCCAAGGGGGCAGTGAAATAATGATGCTCACCTGTAGGTCTTGCACAATACATGGAATGGAATCCTATTCCCAGCATGGAGAATATGTTTGCCAGGTCGATCCAGTTTTGAGCGGATCTGTCAATATCCACTTCACCTGATTCCTTCATGAACAAACTGACATGATTCATCATAGGACTTTGACTTCGAACATTGATTGCATTTCTCCTGAGACGACGCACCGCCGCAATGGTCATGACATTCATGAGCTCTTTCGGAGTTGAAAAATGAGCCATCCACATTACCTGAACTCCATGATCTATGAGTTTTTGAAAATATTCAATGGTCTCATCATATTTGGGATCCAGTATTAATTCAGGAGCGTATGTCAGGGCTCTCGACGCAATCCTGATCGTCCTTATGTGCATCAATTCAGGATCAGTCATTACAGGATCCAGATATTCCTTCATCCGATTGATCGGCATGAAAGCTGCGTCCCCTCCTGTGATCAGAATATCTGTAATCTCTTTGTGCTGTCTTAAATAAGCATGTACCTGTGGAATGTCATCCTGAATGAACATATCCTCATCACCTCGAACCTGTGCATGTCGAAAACAGTATGAGCAAAATGCAAAACAGCTTTGTGTAGTCTTATCAAAAACCAGAAAGCATTGAGGGTATTTATGTTGACATCCCTCCACCATTTCGGAACTGCCATCATCAAGATAGAAAGATGGTCGATTGAGTACCTGCTTGCCATCGTGCGGATTGGTTTGTTTGATATAGCCTTTGACAATTGTTTGCCTCTCTTTCTCTGTTTTAGCACCCATGTACCGTTCAACTGTTTCCTTCCGGATCATCCCGGGTTGAGGAAAGACAAGTTGGAAAAGGCTGTCATTCTGAAAATCATCCAGTGTATGCTGTTCAATACATGTTTTGTGGCCATGAATCGATAGACTTCGATAAAAAGTTCACGTTCTTTGATATGACCGAGTTCAATACCGTATTCCTTTAGAATCGAACAGATCTTACGGAAGTCATCCAAACCAGTGTACCTTGTTTTCGCTCCCTTGAAAATAGGTCCTGTCTTTACACCGAGATCAGAATATTCCGGAAAATTTGGATGCAACCTGGTAAGCAGGGAGACAGGTGCAAGGT
This sequence comes from Cyclobacteriaceae bacterium, assembly GCA_965242805.1. Lineage (GTDB taxonomy): Bacteria > Bacteroidota > Bacteroidia > Cytophagales > Cyclobacteriaceae > JANQEU01. The sequence goes on from CBDETD010000002.1 coordinate 1,232,700, forward strand.
TTTCCTTTTGAATCACATCCATGACCTCCTTTCCTGGGTCATGATAATTCAACAGTTTGTAAATATTAGGCCTTTGACTCGTGAGTAAAGTATTCGGAGAATCTGATCCAGATGATCCGGTTGTTGGAATTTGAAGTGTGGCATCCAAAACTGTCATTGCTGTTAAGATCTAAAAGTTATTTGGGGTAATGATCCAGAGCAACTCAGCCTTTTTATCATTCTTGTTTTTAAACAAGTGACGTTTGACTGAATTAAAATAGAAACCATCACCTTTCTTTATATCGTAATGTTCTTCATTGATTGTTACCTGAAAACTACCCTGTAACACAAAACAGAATTCCTGACCGGGGTAGTTACTGGTCATAATTCCTTCAGAATCCGAATGCCCTTCAAAATGGATGATGTAGGGTTCAATCCTTTTTGATGGATCATGATGAGAAAGAAGATAAAGACTGGTCCCCTTTTTATTCTTCTTTACAAACCTTCTCTCTCCGGATCTTAATAATGGATGATGATCGAGATCCTCATTCTCACCGATCAATTCTCCAACGGTGGTTCTGAGTGCATCTGCGATCTTCTTGATTGTCACAATGGAAGGATATGCTTTACCTCTTTCGACCTGGGAAATCAGACTTGAGGTGACACCGATTTGTTGGGACAATTCTTTGACTTGAAGGCCGAGGCTTTCTCTTCTTTTTTTGATCCTGTTCCCAATTTGATCCACTTTAGCGAACCAACTAATTGTTAAGTATTATTTAAGAAAATTTAAATAATATTTAAGTCAAAATCAAGGAAAACGGATGAAAAGGGAAGCAACAAAGGTTTGTTATTCATGAGATGCCGGGATCCATCGAACACTCAAATCCGGATCTGGCATGTCTTTATCCAAGGGGAACATAGGTCTCCCCCCCTAGCTTAAGTTTGTAACTTAAGCATATTAATAAACCATGTATCGTCCTAAAATAAGTTTACAGATTTAACATATAGTCACCCCTAGCTTAAGTTTATAACTTAAGCTTATTAATAAACAGAAGTTTGTAACTTCCTTTCATTCTATTATTTCTATTTCTAGTAATCCTTTAATTCCGGCATAGTCAATAGCTGAGCTATACTTATAATGCTCAACTTCTGTCACTATTCCCTCGACTATTGGATTGCGATGGATATAATCGAGCCTCTGATCAATCATATCATTTGTTGACAATTCAATCGGATGATTGTCTTGTTGCCAGAATTGATAAGTTTTGTTATTTGAATTCGATTTCCCTGCTTCCCTAAAAATCCATAGCATCCAGTTTTTCCTACTTTCCCTTGGATTAGATTCAATGGATTTAATAATTCTTTTGCTCGTGTACTTTTTCAGGTCTCGTAAGATACCACTCAAATCATAGCCTTCATTTGCAGAACAAATCAAATGAACATGGTTATTCATTATTACATAAGCAAAGAGTCGTAGACCTTTCTTGTTTATGCAATACCTCAGACTTTCCATTACAATATCTTTGTAATCCGGTCTGGACAAAGCATCCACCCATTGCACGGTTGCAAATGTCACAAAGTGAAGTGCCTGATGATCAACAATTTTGTATTTCGATGACATCTATGGCAAGATACAATCTTGCCGTTATAAATAAAGCTTAAGTCCACCCGCACCGATTACAACCTTACAGACTTAAGCGAGAATAAGACAACAAAGGTTTGTTATTCATGAGATGCCGGGATCCATCGAACACTCAAATCCGGATCGGGCATGTCTTTATCCAAGGGGAACATAGGTCTCCTTATCCTTTTATAGTCAAGCCGTTCGAGATCCTGATCGACTCCCCCCGGCGTCAGTGCCATTACCCAATCTCCGCGAAGATTGTAAAGTTCAGGCACCAAATACCCAATTTTCACAATTACAATATCAGTTGATCTTGGATCCAGGTCTAATTGTGTGAAATCACTTTCACGATGATACGGTTTCCTTTTTTGGGTTACTATGACAGATATGGATCCCGTCTTAACAACCACTTCGATCTCTGCATGCTTGTCACCTTCACGAATGGCAGTGACCTCACCTTTCAATGAAATGGGTGGTGAATAACGATCATCAACCATCGCGCCTACTTTGCCCTGTACCTGATTGCCAACACCTACTATCAGCGCTTTCTGGACCAATTCAGGACCAGGTATTGAAGCATAGATCACGGAAGGTCCACTTTCGGATTTGAATTCGTCCCTTTCCAAAAGTTCATTCAATGTCCATGTGACATCACCTGCCCCACCGGCTGTAGGATTGTCTCCCATGTCACTGATCAAAAAAGGTTTCTTATCACTATCTAGAGCCATTTCCAGGGCCTTTGCCAGAGTAGTTGTTGACGCTACGAACTCAAAATCTTCCCTTACTTCCCAAAAGTCGACGGCTAATTTCTCCGCCGCAATCTCCACTTTCTGTTGGTCATCCCCCGTTACCATTACCACAGCATGATTTCTGGGTTCATCTGCCCACGCATATCCAATCCAGATGGCAGCATCGATAATGCCCTCCTCAATTGTCATAGGTGCCACTTTTCCATAAAGACTCTTACCCGGTTCGATCCTGGTACTTGTCTTTTCCCCCGGCAACAAAATGGGGACGGGGATCCATGCTTTATATTTAGGTTTTCCCTTCCCATTGTCCAACCGATCCAACAGATTCGTTAAAGCCCTTTTCTTTGATTCCATGGCATCCTCATGAGGAGCCATGCGATAACACGTAATTAGGTCCGTATGCCTTGCCAGTCTTTCCGACACATTACCATGCAGATCCATGGATGTTGAAATGAGGCAATCCTTACCAACTACTTCCCTGATCCTGATGATCATATCTCCCTCCGGATCGTCCAGTTCCTCCACACTCATGGCACCGTGGATGTCGAAGAAAAGCCCATCATAGGGTAGGTTCTGTTTTAACATGTCCAACGTCTCTTTCATCAAAGATTCGTACGCTTCTTTTGTTACCATTCCACCTGGTAAAGCATGACCTTTTACAGTTGGAAACCAATTAGCTCTACTTTTTGTACTTGAGTCGGGAGATAAAAAAGGGTAATAGTTGAATACCTTGTTACCACGCAATGCATGAAAAGCTTCTGCTTCGGTGCGTGCGGGTGAAAAAGTACTGCTTTCTATAGCCAGGCCAGCTATTGCGATCCGAGGTATCCCATTTTCATCATTTACTTTAGGGTTATTGCAACAAAAAACTAATGCTGGTATAAAAAAGAATAAATGAATATTACGTACTGATCGCATTTGTATCAATCTTTGATAAATGACCAAGATAAATACAATTCATAATCTTACTCCAAATTAGATCTTATCAATTGGCTTTGAATTTCTATTTTAAGTGACTATGCTTAACCTGGCTGATTCTCATTAAAGCCGATCATCCAGTTGACACCAAACTTATCTTCCAATGAACCAAAATAATCACCCCAAAATGTATCTTCCATAGGCATGGTTACATTTCCATCTACCGACAGTCCATTGAATATCTTATCGGCTTCTTCTTTTCTGGCTGCTGTGACAGATATCGAGAAATTATTTCCGTGTTTCCAACCCGCAGCCCATTCACCCCCTGTGTCACTTCCCATCAATGTAGTTTCTTTACTTATGGGTAAACTAACATGCATCACCCGATTCTTTTCTTCTTCAGGAATTGAGTCTCCTCCGGCTTCCGGTGGCATTTCACCGAATCTTCCCATATAGCTAAAATCACCACCAAAAACGGACTTATAGAAATTGAAAGCTTCTTCACAATTTCCATCAAAAGTGAGATAGACGTTGACAGTAGGCATATTGATGTTTTTTACTTAAGATAATGAAAAGTCAAAAAAGATTGCCTCCTTATTCTTTCCTCCATCGAATTAAAATTCTAATCATCGAGACTTTTGATCAAGCATATCAATAATTTGGTGGTAAATCTAGGCTTGAATCACACGTTTCTCAGATAGAAACCATTTAATAACTTTAATCCTGAATATCTTAAGCAAATGGAGAACATTAAGGATGAACTGACTTTGGAGACTTCATCTCCAGCCAGATTATCACTTTGGAAACAGCTCAATGCTGCCATCCGAGGTACGGATGAGGATTATACAAAAATTGATCTTAAAAGAGCCATTTTGCTTTTGGCAGTTCCAATGATCCTTGAATTGATCATGGAATCAACTTTTGCCGTAGTTGACATATATTTCGTTGGCCAATTAGGAGCTTCGGCAGTGGCAACCGTTGGTCTTACTGAGACCTACATGTTTCTATTGTATTCCATTGCTATGGGTATGGCTATGGCGGTGACAGCCATAATTGCTCGTAGGATAGGTGAAAAAAACAAAGGAGAAGCTTCCAAATCAGCAATACAATCCATCTTCCTTGCCCTCTTAATATCTATTCCTTTTTCCATTGGTGGAATTTTTTTTGCTAAGGAGTTGCTGGCACTTATGGGTGCCGATCAATGGACACTTGATGTGGGTTATCGATTTACTCAATGGATGCTCGGAGCCAATGCCATCATTGTTCTATTATTCGTAATCAATGCAATATTTAGAGGAGCCGGAGACGCCGCGATTGCCATGCGCGTACTTTGGATTGCCAATGGATTTAATATTATACTGGACCCTCTGTTGATCTTTGGTTGGGGGCCTATCCCTGCATTTGGGATCGAAGGTGCGGCGATAGCCACCACAATTGGAAGAGGAATTGGAGTATCAGTACAATTCTGGGTTCTTTTTGGGGGCGGTAAGCATATTCGAATAAGTCTTTCGCAAGTCTATTGGAATGCCAAGATCATCCTGAACATAATACGAACCTCAATTGGAGGTATTGGCCAAATGATAGTGGCCATGACTTCCTGGATATTTTTGATGAGAATATTAGCAGATATTGGAAGTGAGGCGGTTGCTGGATCTACAGTTGCCCTTAGGATTATGTTGTTTACATTAATGCCAGCCTGGGGTTTGTCCAATGCTGCGGCAACCCTCGTTGGTCAAAATTTAGGTGCGTCAAACCCAGATAGGGCAGAATCAGCCGTTTGGAAGATCGGGTTTTACAACATGATTTTTCTTATTAGCGTATCCGTCGTCTATTTTGTTTTCAATGAGTCCTTGATGAGAATTTTTACAGATAATGACAAAGTGATTTCCATTGGAGGAGAATGGATCAGGATACTCTCCTATTCCTATTTTGTATATGGCTGGTGGATGGTCTCCGTTCAAGCATTCAACGGTTCCGGAGACACCAGGACACCCACCAAAATAAACCTAGTCTTTTTTTGGATTATTCAAATCCCCCTTGCTTACCTATTAGCCATACATTTGGAATGGGATCATTCAGGGGTGTTTTGGGCTGTATTTATTTCTGAAACTTCGGTAGGGCTTTTTACGCTATGGTTGTTCAAACAGGGAAAATGGAAAAAAGTCAAAGTTTAACTTTACTATTCCCTAGGTGATATCCTAAACCAACTCCTCCTTAGACAGAAATCACAAAATAATTCTTAGACAGGGATTTGCCCTGCTTTCTCTTTAATCAGATCTTCCAATTTTCGAATATCAGCTGCAAACTTTCGAATACCATCGGCGGTCTTTTCAGTAGCCATCGTATTTTCATTCAACTCCCAACGGAAGTTTTCCTCATTGAGATCAAACCTTTCAATGTTATTCTCAGTGGCTTTGTCCGGAAATAGTTTCCGCTCAATTGGATCCATGTCACTTGATAGTTCATTAAGTAATGGAGGGCTGATGGTCAGAAGGTCACATCCAGCCAATTCCAGTATCTCACCTTTGTTTCTGAAGCTGGCTCCCATCACTTCAGTGGAGTAGCCAAACTTTTTATAGTAGTTGTAGATCTGTTTGACGGAAAGTACCCCAGGATCTTCTGCAGCTTCAAAATCTCTTCCTTCAGATGTTTTGTACCAATCAAGGATCCGTCCTACAAATGGAGAAATAAGTGTGGCACCCGCTTCCGCACAGGCCACTGCCTGAGCCAATGAGAATAAAAGGGTCATGTTACAATGGATCCCCTCCTTTTCCAATTCCTTGGCGGCATTGATACCTTCCCAGGTTGAGGCAATTTTGATCAGTATTCGTTCTTTGCCTATACCAATTGAATCGTACAGTGCAATGATCGTTCTAGCTTTTTCGATGGTACCCTTAGTGTCAAACGAAAGCCTGGCATCAACTTCAGTAGATACACGACCAGGGACAATTTCCAATATCTTTTGACCAAAAAGGACCAATACCTTGTCCATAATGGCTTCCACTCCATCGCCAGAGTTCTCCGAAACGGCCGCATCCAGGATCTCCTGGTATTGAGGCATCTCTATGGCTTTTAGAATTAGTGATGGATTTGTCGTGGCATCCTGAGGTCGGTATTGCTCCAATTGAAGGAAGTCTCCAGTGTCCGCCACTACTGTTGTAAATTCCTTTAATTGATCAAGTTGTGATTTCATATTTTTCTGTGGAAATTATTTGATAGTACCTAATTAAAATCGATATATAGGATAAGAAGTTTCAAAGATAATTTTTTCGATCACCAAAGATTAAAAGAAAAATAATATTTAAAGGAGAATTATTCGCCTCCCAAATTTATCAACTCCTCTATTTCCTCTCGCATTGGAATAGAAGGTTGTGCACCAAGTCTGGTAACAGAAATAGCACCAGCCGCATTGGCGAATCGTATTGATTCCTTTAGACCCTTGCCTTCTGCCATGTATACAGCAAAAGCGCCATTGAATGTATCTCCTGCTGCAGTTGTGTCAACAGGAGTAACACTGTAACCTGGCATGGTTAGAAAGTCCTCTTTCGAAGTCACGTACACACCTTTGTCTCCAATTGTAATAATCACGGTTCCCACTCCTTTGTCTGATAGAATTTTCGCAGCGTTTTTAGCACTTTGTTCATTTTCCACCTTAATGCCTGTCAAGATTTCTGTTTCTGTCTCATTGGGTGTTAAAACACTAACCATACTTAATAACTTATCAGTAAGTGTTTGAGCCGGAGCGGGATTCAGAATTACCTTAACATTGGACTCATAAGCTATTCTTATTGCAGTTTGCACAACACTAATGGGTATTTCAAGCTGCAAAAGGATCAAGTCGGATCGTTGAATGATCTCCTTTATTGAGTCAATATCGGACTCCTTCAGATGGTTATTTGCGCCTGAAGCAACGGAAATACTGTTTTCTCCATTTTCATCAACGAGGATAAAGGCAATTCCCGTTGAGTTGTCGGTATCAGTTTTGATCTTATCAACATCGATTCCCTCCTTCTTGAATCCAGCAAGTGATTCTTGGCCGAAAACATCATCACCAATACAGGAAATAAAGGTTACATCACCTCCTGCCCTTGCTGCCGCTACAGCCTGATTGGCTCCCTTTCCACCGGCAGCCTTGTGGAACTTTCCTCCAATTACTGTTTCCCCTGGCTTCGGAATACGATCACCCTTGATGATCATATCCACATTCGTGCTGCCGATTACTACAATTTTTGGCATAGACTAGATAATTCTGGCAAGAATGATCATCAGCAATCCTAGAAAGAAGAAGAAGAACATCATACCAAGCAAAGAATTTGTTCCCTTCGGAGAATCCTTAAACTCCTTCCAGATGAACACTCCCCACAGTGCTGCTACCATAGTGGCTCCCTGACCTAACCCATATGAAATTGCAAACCCCGCCGCGCCAGATGCTACGATGCTAAAGGACATTCCAATACTCCAGATCACACCTCCAATGATCCCGATGAGATGAAGATTCGTACTCCCTTGTTTAATATAATCTATGTAATGAACTCGTTCCCCATCGATTGGCCGAGCCATTAGAATACTATTCCATATGAAATTAGATAGTAAAAGACCCAATGAAAAAATAACTACCGCAGAATAAGGACCCAGTTTACCGGTCTCCATATTTACGAAATCGGGTGACATTGATGCCGCGACGAACCGATAGAAAAACCCCATAAGTATTCCACCGATCAGGGCTATGATCAATCCTTTGTTTGAACTTTGATTAGCTCCAGAAATCATCCTGCGATAAGCCAGCGCATCTAACACAATGGCTATGGTAACTGCGGCAACACCACCAAATAATAAGTATGGATTACCCACAGGAGATCCAATATAATTTGTGACTACCCCCAAAACCAGAGCCAGTCCGATACCAACTGGAAATGCCACAGCCATCCCAGCAATGTCAATGGCAACGACAATGAGTATGTTGGCCAGGTTGAATAGAATACCGCCAACAAACGCGGACATTAAATTGGACTGATCAGCTTGCTGAAGATCCTCGAGAAATCCCCTTCCTTCAGATCCAAAGCTTCCCATTGTGAAAGCAAGGACCAATGCAAGTAGTAATACTCCAATTGAATAATCCCAATAGAACAATTGGAATCGCCATTCCCTACTTGCCAGTTTTTGTGTATTTGCCCATGAGCCCCAACAGATCATTGTGATAAAACACATAATGACAGCCAGAAAATAAGATTCGACAATGACCATTGTGAATTTGTTATGAGTTATTGAAAGATAATCTAATTGAAATAAACCATTGTAAAAGATTGAGTGCTGAAGTGGAAACTGACAGAAATCATTTTGCAATACCGTGAAGTAACATTTGATGACGAGGATTTGAGCCGTAACTTCTCGACTTAATCAAACCATAATACATCATGTCCAGTGTATATAAAGTCATTGAAGTGATCGGTTCCAGTGAGAAATCATGGGATGATGCGGCAAAAGTCGCGGTTGAGCGAGCAAGTAAAACACTCGAAGATCTGCGAATTGCCGAAGTAGTCTCCCAGGATGTTAAAATTGAGAACGGCAAGATCACCGCCTACCGAACAAAACTTAGTCTATCATTCAAATTCAGGGATAATTGAACTGAATAAGTAATGAGTCAGGCGCGGGCTAAATGGCCCGCACCTGACTTAAACCTTCGTTACCCAACCTGATTTACATCAGATTTTCAGCTCTGCAAATCGATTGCATTGTATGTTTCACATGAATAATGTCATCGACCAATAACTCAAACTATTTTAGCATTTAAATTGCCCCAAAAATGATCTTTGATGAGGCATATTAAGGCCATTTTAAGTATTGCAATCCCGATCCTGTTACTGGTTGTTCCCCTAAACTGGATACCACTTGAAGGGATTACCACCATCGAACAACGGGTAATCGCCCTGTTTTTCTTTGCAGCACTATTTTGGATCCTTGAGCCTATTCCAATTTACGCTACCTCATTGATGATCATCTTTCTGGAGTTGGTGTTATTATCAGATAAGGGCCTCAACTTTATTATCAATGAAGAAGCTCCACTTTTTGGAACAACCATTGCTTATTCTGAGATCCTGCATACGTTCGCTTCTCCTATTATCATACTGTTCCTGGGTGGATTCTTTTTGGCAATGGCAGCTACCAAGTTCCGGTTGGATCAGAACCTTGCACGGGTATTACTGGCACCCTTTGGCATGCAACCAAGATTTGTAATGCTCGGGCTTATGATGATTACGGCTGTGTTCTCTATGTTTATGAGCAATACAGCCACAACGGCCATGATGCTTTCTATCCTGGCCCCGGTCTTGATGGTTTTCAACCCTGACGATCGGGGTAAAGTCGCATTTGCCCTGTCGATTCCAGTTGCGGCGAATGTTGGGGGGATTGGAACACCTATCGGGACACCTCCTAATGCGGTAGCATTAAAATATCTGACAGGAGATGACTATGTTAGTTTCGGTGAGTGGATGGGTTTTGCTGTACCATTCGTAATTGTCTTGCTAATAGTTGGATGGGTAATTTTGATGATCCTGTACCCTGTCCAAACGCCAAAAATCGAACTCAACATAAAAGGAAAATTCCTCAGGAACAGAAAAGCCTACATCGTATACGCAACTTTTGCAGTGACCATCCTCCTGTGGTTGACGGACTTCATCCATGGAATGAACTCCTATGTGGTGGCGATGCTACCTGTAGCGATCTTTTCTTCCACAGGGATTGTCACCAAGAACGACCTTAAGAATGTGAGTTGGGATGTACTTTGGCTGGTTTCGGGGGGAATCGCACTTGGTCTTGCCCTCGATAAAAGTGGGCTGGCCGCAAGAGTAATCGATGCTATACCATTCGCAAGTTTATCTCCAGTATTAATCGTACTTTGCGTTTCCATAGTTGCAGCAGTAATGGCCAATTTTATGTCCAATACCGCTACTGCCAACTTATTACTTCCCTTAGTAGCAGCACTGGGAGTCTCAATATCTTCCCTCGAAGGGATCGGGGGAAGTCAGATGGTCATTATTGCCACGACCATTGCCTGCTCAATGGGTATGGCTCTCCCAATAAGCACCCCACCAAACGCCCTGGCATTTGGAACAGGTATTTTTGAAACCAAGGAAATGGTCAAACCTGGGGTATTCCTGGCAATCATTGGCCTGATTCTTTGTTATCTTCTAATGTTTATCCTTCAACTAACCGGTTTCTTTGCATGAGCTTTTTCAAGGAAGAAATAAAGCAAGAAGACATTATTAAGAAATATTTTTCTAATCGAGAGAAAGTGATTAGTCTGAAAGAGGGAGAAGTACTGCTGAAACAGTTTGCTCAGAATAACAAACTGTACTTTCTCAAAAAAGGCAAGATATGCGGATACCTTGTCGACAAGGATCTTCATGAACCTGTATTTGAAGCCAATGCCGGTTCTTTCGTTGGTGTTTACAGTTATTTCTCAGATGACAGAACGAGCTATTCGCAATTGATCGCTGAAGAAGATTCAGAGGTGTGGTACTATGACGACTATCCTTTCGATATGCCAGCTGAGGACGTAAGGGAATTCCTTACTTATCTCTTTCATATGGTGGTGACGGAACTCCGGGTTCGCCAATTGTACGCAGGTGAGATGGCCCATGAACGACAGGAAACCCTTAAGAAGCTGATCCAAACGGAGAAAATGGCGACACTCGGACAAATGGCAGCGGGAATTGCACATGAGCTTAATAATTCGGTTGGGGCTCTTTCAAGTAATCTGAAGCAGGTCCAGGAGGAGTTCCTGAATTATCTAAAATCTAATGGTGACAAGGATGCCGTCAAATACTTTGAGAAAGGACTAAATGAAGGGCAGGAACTGACAAGTTCGGAAGCCAGAAAAGCCAGAAGCGAACTGGAAAAACTGGATTTCCTGAACAAATCGACCATAAAAACTCTATCCCGGGCGGGAATTGGCGCCAGGGAAGTCAAAGCAGTTGTTGGTAAAGACAAAACAGCGGCCAAGAAAATAGCCTCTTTTTGGGAAATGGGTTATTTATTGCACGACATGGAGATAGCTGCCAAGCAATCCACCCATGTAATTCAATCTGTCAAAAATGTTGGAGTTCAAAAACGGAGGTGGACCAAAAATGCGAACATTAACAAGACAGTCATCGAAGCACTGGCAATACTAAGAAGTATTGTTAAAGATATAAGTGTGGAGTTAAAACTGGATGTCAAACTCCCTCCAACAGAGGCATGCACTGGGGAGATCATTCAGATCTGGATCAACCTCATCAAGAATGCGGTAGAAAGTTTAGAAAATCATGGTACCAAGAATCCTAAAGTACGGATCACCTCAAAACTATCTGGCAATAGGATAAAGATAAGCGTGGTCGATAATGGCCCCGGAATTCCAAAGGATATATCTAAAAAGATCTTTAACCCGAATTTTACTACCAAGGTTGGTGGCTTATCATTCGGATTGGGGCTTGGACTGACAATTGTCGAGAGAATAATTGATGATCATAACGGGGAAATCAAACTGACAAGTAAACCAGGATCAACTCGATTTGACATCTTCTTACCGGTTGTAGATTAAATTAGCTATCAAATGGATCAAATATTCATAATATGTGTCGACGATCAATCCGAAGTACTGAATGCCTTGGAAAACGACCTATCCCTCTTTGATGAAGAATTTAATGTGGAAGTCTGTGACTCCGCAGATGAAGCACTCGAATTGATCGATGAGGTTGATCAGAATGGTGATCATGTGGCATTGATCATCTCTGACCAGGTAATGCCCAAAGTAAGTGGAGTGGAATTTCTCAGTAAAGTTACCCAGGATGGCAGATTTGAGACAACCCAAAAAATGCTACTTACCGGACAGGCCACCCATCAGGATACTATCGAAGCCATTAACCTGGGAGGTATAGCACAATACCTCGAAAAGCCCTGGCAAAAGGATAACCTCATTGAGATGACCAAAAGACTGCTTACCCGTTATATCATGGAAAAAGGAATTGACCACCAGCAATATCAACACCTGCTTGATCAGGAAGTGATATTGGCCTCAATGAGAAAGAGCACGTCTTAAGTTCGGAGAAAATATCCTTACTAAAAAATATGCAACTTCCCCTATGAATTTTATCAATAGACAAGTCATTCCGTTATGACTTTTGTAGGTAATTGCCACGTACTCTGTTATCATTTCAATCCCGAACCTGACAAAAGTTAGTTCTTCAGTTTACAATTCACATTGCTGTCCTTCCTTCTCATGTCTTTTTTTGTTACTGGAAGATCAAATTATTCTAATCACAATTACCAACATTAAAACATGGAAACATTGACAGAATTGAACACCAGGGTACCAAAGAAATCGGATCTAGGTGTTTACGGAATTGCAAATGCCACAGTTAATTGGAATTTGCCTCCGGAAGAACTCCAACGTATCACCGTTGAGAAAGGAATGGGAAAAGAAACCGACAATGGCACATTGGCCATTAACACCGGTAAATTCACTGGTCGTTCTCCTAAGGACAGGTTTCTTGTTAAGGACGAATACACCGCCGATAAGGTATGGTGGGGAAGGATCAACAAGCCTCTTGATCCTGAGAATTTTGATAAGCTATATGACGAAGTGGCTAAATACCTCTCCGGTAAAGAACTTTATGCCAGGGATGGCTACGTTTGTGCAGACCCTAAATACAGGCTAAATGTGCGGACCGTAACTGAGTATCCTTGGTCTAACTTTTTCATAAACAGCATGTTCCTCCGGCTAGAGGAAAATGAAATTGAGGATTTCGAAGAAGATTGGTTAATACTATGTGCGCCTGGCTATGAAGCACCAGATCCTGAGGCATTTGGTATCCGCCAAAGCAACTTCTCCATTTTGAATTTCTCCCGAAAGGTGGCGCTTGTTGGTGGCTCTGCCTATACCGGTGAAATGAAAAAAGGTATCTTTTCAGCATTGAACCTAATACTGCCTTCAGATAGGAATGTTCTTCCTATGCACTGTTCTGCCAATGTTGGTGAAGATGGAGATACAGCTATTTTCTTTGGATTGTCGGGAACCGGTAAAACTACTCTTTCAGCCGATCCTGATCGAAAACTAATTGGTGATGATGAGCACGGATGGACACCTGAGAATACGATCTTCAACTTCGAAGGTGGATGTTATGCCAAGGCCATTGACCTCACCGAAGAAAAAGAACCTGATATTTACAGAGCGATCAAGCCTGGAGCGTTGTTGGAAAACGTTATAATGGATGAAAATGGAGTAGTGGATTATGCGGATAGTACCATTACTCAAAACACTAGGGTAAGTTATCCTATCGATCATATTGATAAGATCCAGTTACCAAGCTACGCTGGAAATCCTAAGCATATATTCTTCCTTACTTGTGATGCATTTGGAGTATTACCTCCTGTTGCAAAACTTACTCCTGGACAAGCTGCTTATCACTTCATCTCCGGGTATACTGCCAAAGTCGCCGGAACAGAAGCAGGTATTAATGAACCGGTTCCTGCTTTCTCTGCTTGTTTTGGTGAACCGTTCATGCCTTTGCATCCTGTGAAATATGCGGAAATGCTTAAAGAGAAAATGAAGGAATCCGGAGTCAGCGTATGGCTGGTGAATACCGGTTGGAGTGGTGGACCTTATGGCGTTGGTTCAAGAATTAAGCTGAAGTATTCCAGGGCCATGATCACTGCAATAATGAAAGATGAATTGGATAATGTAGATTACGAACAACACCCAATATTCGGATTGAACATGCCGAAATATTGTCCAGGTGTTCCTTCTGAGTTGCTTGACCCTATGAACACATGGTTGCAAAAAGGTGCTTATGTGAGCAAAGCCATTCAGCTAGCTCATTCCTTCCATATCAACTTTGATAAATTCATTAACCAGGCTTCAGACGAAACATTTCATGGTGGGCCGCTCATTGATGCACACCAGATCTTGGACGCTGAGCTATAAGGCGATTATTGTAAAAAGGCAGGGTAATACCTGCCTTTTTTATTTCTTCCAATCTCAGACTTCCCCGCAAAATACTAATAGACAGGAAATTTCCACTTTTCCGCTTTCTCATACTTACTGGCACTAGCCCATCGAACACCCCTTTTGATAAGCTCAATGGCATCGGGTACATCTGTCACATGCGACAGATTGTGGCCAACAGAGGTGTAAAAGATCCTGCCTTTACCATACATTTTCTTCCATGCGACAGGCATAACACATCCATCAATCCATGGTGCATGATCCCCATTGAATCTTGTGGTTGCCAGTACTTTCATATTTGGATCAACGTGCATGTAATACTGCTCGCTTTTCATGGGAAAATCATTGAGTCCTCTTGAAACGGGATCCTCATCATCGACGATATTAACTTCATAATCAATTACGCCCCCTGGGTGGGATACCCATTGTCCCCCAGTCATGAATTGGTATTCTACGTTTTGACGAAATGCATCACACATTCCACCGTGCCATCCCGCCATTCCAGTTCCGTTCTCCCTGACTGCTTCCAGCAATCCTTTTTCCTGATCTTCATTGATAGAAGACATGGTGAATATCTGCATTACCAGATCGATCTCATTCATTAAATCCTTATCAGTATAAGGCTCCAGGCTATCAAAAACACTGACTTCCGCACCGGAATCTTTCAACCATGGCGTTAGGTGATCAACGAATTTCTTCGGTTCATGACCTTGCCAGCCTCCGTGCGTAAATAATATTTTCCTGCCTTCCAATGACGGCAAAGGCTTCTGGTCTGGTGCAGTAATCCCCTTCAATGGAGAGCTCAACAAAGCAAGGGAGCCTAACTTCAAAGTTTTGTCAAGAAAGGTTCTCCTATTACTATTAGCATTTTTCATGACTCTTTATCAAAAGTTTTCTATTTCAAACTGTTTATAGAAACTGCCAGGCTGTCCCAGTATTCATCTTTTCGGAAAGCAAATCGTGTGGGTTGGAAATTTCCAACAATATCAACATCACCTTTCAGGGGCACTTCCAAATCCAATGACCAATATACTGCATTGACAAATAGTCTCCTTGTCCCTTCTTCCAGAAGATCAACGGAAGCTCCAATGGTACTTGTAAACACTTTTCCCTTTTGACCGCCGGGTATGGAATAAGTCCTTATCCAGGCAATTGGCATCATAGGATCATTAGGATCGATTTCCGTCCCGTCTCTTAGTGTTTTTAACTCTGGTAATTTGTTATCAGTAGACCTCATTCCCAATCTTGAATCATTTTCTTCGTAGTCATTGGATCGATCAATCACCCGCCCCAACAATAAAGGTTGAGAATCTCCTGGTAAAGGTAACCGGACCCCGTAAACGTCCGTTGGTCCCCAGACATCCCCGTTTTCGATTCCCTTTAGAATAGGATGACCTTCCATTTCCGGTGCAATAATTCCTCTGGTACTCTGATCTCCATGTAGACCATGGTGTGATATCCATTTTTCACCCAGAACCAGGCGTCCGAATCCCCCATTCCAATCATCATCACTTTCATGGTAGTTCCCGTAATGCTTAAATGAGGATTCTATTTCTGTGTCCTTAAAAAGAAAAGCATGTGTAGCAGTACGGATCCCAATTACAGGTTTACCAGATTTCAAATAGTCGTCAATGAATTCCATCTGTTCATCCGGTAATGCTCTGAAGCGTGTGAAGATGATCATAAGATCAGCGTCTTCCAAAAGTTGTAATCCCGGAATATTAAACGAATAATTCGGATCGATGATCCCTTCATTCTCTGGGTCCTGAGAGAATAGAACCTTACAATTGAAACCATGTCTTTCACTTAATATCCTCGCCAGCTGTGGTAATGCTTCCTCAGAACGATATTCTTCATCCCCGGAGATCAGAACAATGGACGAGGATCCCTCTTTACCATCAAATGTGAGCCATAGTTTCGGTTGCAAATCTGCATCTTCAGATCGAGTCTCCTGCCGGCACCCCAAAGCAATGAATAAGATCATGGAAAAGCCAGATAATATTTTGATTATTCTCTTCGAATTTCGGGGTTGATTCATTTTGTATGGTGTCCTGTATTTGGTCAATGATTTGCCTAATCCCATTAAGATACTAAGATTGGAGATCTATCAAAACCCTTTGCATTGTGGCGGAACGTGGTCCCATCCATATGTGATCATTTACCCGACTTAAGGATTTGCCAATAATCCATAACTTGTGAAGAATAATGATCTGCTAAATATGTACAGGTACCTCATCATCATTTTTATACTAATCACGATCTCGTGTTCACCTGAAAAATCAAGTGAAACAGCAGTAGATGAACCTTTGTTTACTTCCCCAATCGGGATCCAGGCCTATTCATTTCGCAACCAGTTTCCTGACGATCTAATTGGAACCCTGGACAAGATCCAGGAAATGGGAATAACCGAGATCGAAGGTGTGCCTAGCAATGTGCCACCTCAGGAATTTAAAAAACTATGCAATGAAAGGGGAATCAACATCCCTGCGACAGGCCTCGGATTCGATCTACTCAGAGACGATCCAGACAGTGTTGTAGCCATTGCAAAAGCCCTCGGGGCCCGGTATGTAATGTGCGCATGGATACCTCACCCAGAGAGAGGACGCTTTACCAGGAACGATGCGGATAATGCGATTGAAGTATTTGAGAAGGTAGGAAAAGTGCTGAAAAATGATGATATCACCTTCTGTTATCATGTTCATGGATATGAGTTTCAACCTTACGAGGAAGGCACTTTAATGGACTATATGATCCAAAATTCTGATCCGGAATTGGTGTCTTATGAAATGGATGTTTTTTGGGTACAGTTTGGTGGTGGAGATCCGGTTGACTTATTAAAAAAATATGGGGATCGTTGGAAACTTCTTCATTTGAAGGATATGCAAAAGGGGATCGCAAAGGACCTGACCGGTGGGACCAGTGAAGAATACAATGTACCACTGGGAGAAGGTCAAATCGATATGGAAGGTATCATCCGGGAAGCTCAGAAGATCGGAATTGCACATTATTTTATTGAAGATGAGAGCAGCGCGGTGATGGAGCAGGTCCCAAAAAGTATTTCCTACCTAAGGGGGCTGACCAAATGACAATATTGACATCTTAAGACTTAACTACTAAATACTGATCAATTGGATTTTATAGCAATCATATCCGGAATCGTCCTGTTGTTACTACTTGTTACGGTACTAAAACTGGATACATTCATTTCTTTTATGCTCGTCTGTCTGTTCGTCGGAGTTGTCGAAGGTCTATCTGTCCCGGAGACAATGACAGCCATCCAAAATGGTATTGGCAGTACCTTATCTTCATTGGTGATGATTCTTGGATTTGGTGCTATGCTTGGAAAACTAGTGGCCGAAAGTGGAGCAGCTAATGAGATCACTAACCAACTGGTAAAGAAATTTGGGATGAAAAACATCCAGCTTGCCTTGATGGCCACTGGATTTATCGTAGGAATTCCAATGTTCTACCTGGTAGGTTTTGTTATCCTGGTACCGCTTGCCATTGCAATAGCTTCAAAGACCAAACTTCCACTACTGTACATAGGACTCCCTATGCTGGCTTCACTTTCTGTAACTCATGGATTCCTGCCCCCGCATCCCGCCCCCACGGCAATCGCTGAAATGTACGGTGCAGATATTGGGCTGACTCTGATCTATGGTGTGATTGTGGGTATTCCGGCTATTTTCATGGCGAAGTTTGCATTGAGCCGAACCATGAAACGAATTCAACCCACGTTACTCAAGGAATATGATGTAGAAGTGGACGACCGATACAAAATTCCATCACTCACAACCTCATTAATCATTGCCCTGCTGCCTGTTATCCTGATTGGTGGGGCTTCTGTAGTCCGTTTGTATGTTCCCGACAATCCTGTTATAAATTCTCTTGGAAACCCTGCATTTGCTATGTTGGTTTCAGTACTGGCAGCGGTTTATTTTTTAGGTATCCGGACAGGACGATCCACAACCGATGTGATGAAGATCCTGACCAGCGCTGTATCAGGAATTGCCGTGGTCCTGCTGATCATTGCCGGTGCTGGATCGTTGAAGCAGGTGATGATAGAAACACAGATAAGTGATCGCATTGGTGAAGCATTGGGTGGACTAGGTCTGTCCCCATTAATCCTGGCATGGATCATTGCCGGTTTGATAAGGATCAGTGTCGGTTCGGCAACTGTTGCTGCACTTACTGCTGCAAGCATTGTGATGCCAGTAATAGGTACATCTGATGTATCTCCCGAACTGCTTGTTCTCGCCACTGGAGCAGGAAGCCTGATCATGTCACATGTCAATGACGGTGGATTCTGGCTTTACAAAGAATACTTCAACGTGAGCATTAAGGAAACCTTATTGTCCTGGACCATGATGGAGACTACTATCTCGGTAGTTGGAATAATTGGAATTATGCTGCTCGATATTTTCATTTGATATGGATATAGAAAATAGAATTCAGGAACTCGGATTAATTCTCCCTCCACCTCCACCACCTGGTGGGGTGTACAAGCCCGTTGTCATCTCCGGAAAAATGCTTTATGTATCCGGACAGGGTCCAGTAAAAGACGATGGAAGTCAAATTACCGGTAAGGTTGGACTTGATTTGTCAACTGAACAAGGATATGCGGCAGCACATCAGGTCGGTTTGACAATGCTGGCAACCATACGAGCCCATGCAGAATTGAATCAAATCAAGCGATTGATAAAGACACTTGGAATGGTCAATTCATCACCGGATTTCAACCAACATCCGCAGGTTATCAATGGCTTCAGTGAATTGATGGTCGAGATACTGGGTGAAGAAAAAGGAAAAGGCGCCAGAAGCGCAGTAGGAATGATATTACCCGGTAATATTGCCGTGGAAATTGAGGCAATTTTTGAAATTTTATAGATATGGCCGAATGGTTTGAGATCACCAACGAAGCACAGATCATATCTCCTGCTCTCCTCTTCTACCCTGAGAGGATAAAGCAGAACATTCAGCAAATGATCATCATCGCCGGAAGTGCGGACAGACTTCGCCCCCATGTCAAAACATACAAGTGCCAGGAAGTGGTCCAAATGCAGTTGGATGCAGGTATTTCCAAATTCAAATGTGCAACGTTGGCTGAGGCAGAAATGCTAGCCCAAGCTAATGTGCAAGATGTATTGGTTTCCTATGCACTCATCGGACCTGCCCAGAAAGGATTTCTGAAATTATGTGAAAAGTATCCCCAAACAACCTTTTCTGTGTTGGCGGATCATCCCAGTCAGTTGAATCAATGGAAACAGAATGCCAGTTCGCATATTAATATTTTCATCGATATTGATTCTGGCCTGGAACGCACAGGGATCAAACCACGGGAAGCATTCCCTCTCTTCGACCAGATCCAAAAGGGTCCTTTCGAATTAAAAGGAATACAGGTATACGACGGAAATATTGTCAGCTCCGAACCAGAAAGTCGAAAAAGGGAGATCGACGAATCATTCGAAGATGCAAATGAACTGATCAGAGAAATTGAGTCAAAACTCGGTAAAAAGTTTGAGGTGGTCTGTGGAGGAAGTATCACCTTCCCTATTCATGCGCAGTATCCGGACAGGCATCTATCTCCGGGCACGACCCTGTTGTGGGACTATGGATATACCACCAAATTCCCTGATGTCCCTTTTCTGATAGCGGCAACGGTTATGACAAGGGTCATTTGTAAACCCGGGGACAACAAGATCTGCCTGGATCTGGGGCACAAAGCTATTGCTCCTGAGAATGATGTACGGGTCTTTTTCCCACAGGTGGGGGATGCCCAGAGGATCATCCATAGTGAGGAACACCTGGTACTTGAGGTGAAGAATGCTGACAAATTCGAGATCGGTCAGGTACTGTACGGCTACCCCTGGCACATCTGTCCTACTGTAGCCTTGCATGAACGAGCCGGGGTGATGGAAAATGGCAGGGTCAACAGCTTCTGGAATATCGTAGCCCGTAAACGATACTATCAAGCCTAACACCTATGGGAAATAAAACCTTCTTCTTTGATGCCCATCTCGACCTATCGATGAATGCCCTCGAGTGGAATCGTGATCTTCGGTGGACAGTAGAAGAGATCAGGGAATCGGAATCAGGCATGAAAGATAAACCTGACCGTGGGAACAACACCGTTTCATTCCCGAGTTTGCGGGAAGGGAATGTTGGGATCGTGGTGGGAACCCATATAGCCAGATTCTCACAGAAAGGTAAGAAAATGCCGGGAGCCAGCTGGAACTCCCAGGAACAGGCCTGGGCCCAAACCCAGGGACAGGCAGCATGGTACGATGCCATGGAGCAGGATGGGCAACTTCGTTGTATCCGAAACAACGAGGAACTCACAGAGCACCTGGAAGCCTGGAATAATGGCTCAGAAAACACCCCTATCGGCTTGATCAAAAGTCTTGAAGGGGCGGACTCCATCATCAGTTTCGACCACCTGGAACGGTCCTACGAGAACGGGTTACGAGCCATTGGACCTGCCCACTATGGGCCGGGAGTTTATGCCCAGGGAACCGACGCAACTGGACGCCTAGGTCAAAAGGGCCGGGACCTCCTTAAGGAAATGGAGCGATTGAACATCATACTGGATGCCAGTCATTTGTGCGATGACAGTTTCTGGGAGGCAATGGACTATTTCAATGGATCAGTATGGGCCAGCCACAGCAATTGTAGAAGCCTTGTCCCCCATAACCGGCAATTTTCAGATGACCAGATCAGAACATTGATCGATCGAGGGGCTGTGATCGGGGCAGTGTTTGATACCTGGATGCTCAAGCCGGGGTGGGTCAGAGGAAAATCCACTCCTGAAAGTGAAAACATCACCCTGGAAACAGCGGTAGACCACATCGATCACATATGCCAACTGGCAGGAAGTTCCTTGCATTCCGGGATCGGATCAGACCTTGACGGAGCGTACGGTAAGGAGCAGTCCCCTGCAGATATCGACACCATTGCCGATGTTCAAAAGATCCCTGAAATCCTAAGAAAACGAGGTTACTCAAAAAAGGACATTGATAACATCTGCTCCCGGAACTGGATAAGGTTTTTGGAGAGGGCCTGGAACTAAGATCATCTAAATAATCTGATTATATCGTTATATGTGGGAAAAAGGGACACCTTTTTCGTAAATTGTAGGAAACGTGGCGATACGCTTGGGAGCAAGTGACTTGTCATATCAACTCCGAAGATCTATGAACCGAACTATAGAACTCATTCTTTTCCTGGTCTTGTTTTCAATTTCGCATACAGCACCTTCTCAAAAGACAAAGAAGACAGTGATAAAAAATCAGTTACCAGATACTAAGGAAGTTTTCTATGTACTAAAGGACGATTACCAAACTAAACACGGAAAGTATACTAAGTATTTAGGAGATATGATGGTCTGTTCAGGCACTTACGATAGCAATGAACGAACTGGAAATTGGGAATATTATAATTCGAAAGGAGGTATTGAACAAATTGTGAACTATGATACCTATCAATTGATTCAAAACAACAATCCAAAAAATGTATCTCCGGAACCAGTGGCATTAGGCGGTATGCAAATCTTTTACACTTACATCGCGAGAACAATGAAATACCCTGCCAGGGCCAGAAAGAAGGGTACACAAGGAAAGGTTTTTGTCAAATTCACCATTAATCCTGATGGATCAACTTCTAATTTTCATATAGAAGAAGGCATAGGAGATGGTTGTGACGAAGAAGCACTCAGAGCTTTTCAAACAATAGGATTTGAATATTATCCGGCACTGGATTCCAATGGGAACCAAATAAGCAGTACAATAACACTACCAGTAATTTTTAAACTGCATGATAGCTATTGACAAAATGTAAATCCCTCAAAGTTCCCTGATACGTATGATGCCGCATCCTTGAGCTACTTCTCCGGAAATTCGATTTCCTCGAGCATCAGACCTAACATTTCTTTCACACCTTCTTTTCCTGAAACTTTCCAGGTTATGCCAGAATTATTTGACCCGATAGTCACATCATGCCGGAAGAAAGGGCAACATTCATTCTCTGACAGGACGTAATGGAAGAGATCCGGTAGCAGGCTGTCCACATCCTCGAAATGAAATAAATAACCGTCATCAACTTCGTCCATTTTGTTAACCCTGGAAAAAACCTTCATTTGCAATTCGTTTTTTCTTTGGACCAACTCTGAGTCGGTTAGTAAGCAGGTTAATTCGACGTCATTGAGGTTTTTGCTCATAGTATCATGATTTGATTTTCCAATTATATCTTGTGCTTCTACCGTAACCGTGGAAAGCATTAGCATTAGGCTAAGAGTAAGGTTTTTCATCATAAAAAATCTCTTTTTAGTACATTACGCATTGGAGTTAACTCCAAGGTTGTGTTTTTTAAATAAAAAATTGAAAAGATGTTGATCGGTGAGCTGTCAAAGAACACCGGATTGTCAAGAGACACTATCCGATGGTACGAAAAAGTTGGATTACTCAAAGGTGAGGACACTTCAAGAGATTCCAACAACTACAGGATCTATGGCCATGAAACCCTGGATAAGCTCATTTTGATAAAGGAGAGCAAGTCATTTGGTTTCTCTTTGAATGAGATCAAGGAAATGTTGGCGTTGATCGATTCGGAAAATCTTAATTGTGATTCTATTTCTCCGATCATTAACTCCAAGCTGGATATGATCGATCAAAAAATATCCCTGCTGCAAAACCTCCGTACCAAGCTTATTGACCTGAAGGAACAGTGCTCAGGCGATTGCAAAGGACAAATCATGAATAGTGCATCTGAAGATCGATAAGCTCATTCTCTATATTCATTTCCCTCCGAGTTGGCACGCGTTTGTAACGCGTTGCCAAAATTCATTGCAGCAACTCAATTAGCAATAATCCTTCACTAAGTTGCCCAATTGGGTTTTTAATCCATCCCAAGTGAAATGACGGGTTAATGACGGGTAAACTTTACCATTATTTTTTGGAGTTCTCTCCCTACTCAAATGAAATTGTGCCAAACAGAAATTCTAATCGGAACATCTTTAACTAACGCAGTCATGGGACAGATCAGAATCAGATCATTCATTCAATATTCCATCCTTCTTTCGTACTTCCTATTTGCTTCTTCTCCAATTCTTGCATGTACAATTGTCAGTGCAATTGCTTCGGATGGTCAAGTTTGGAACGCAAATAATGAGGACGGTCCATTTGGTGTTGCCAACTTTATTAACGTTTTCCAAAAATCTGAAAATGTAAAGTATGGTTACTATACATTGTCATATTTCTCACCTGCATATGGTCAAGGTGGGGGCATTCAGGGTGGTATGAATGAAGCTGGATTAACCTTTGATTTCAATGCGATCTCTTGGGTAGAAGATTTTGACCCCCATAGCAAGAAGACCTTCCCTGATGGCGATGACGCAATTCTTCCACATATTCTTGCAACCATGGATTCGGTTGAAGAGGTCATTAGCTTTTTTGAAACTTATTGGTTTCAAAATGGATTTCGAAGTGCCCAAATGCACGTCGCCGATCGGCAAGGCAGGTTTGCAATCATCAGTGCCTCAGGTATTAAATTAGTAGAACAAGGCCAATCTCTGGTTTCAACAAACTTTGATATCTGCAGGAATGAAGATAGTTCGAGGTGCTGGAGGTTTCCAATAGCTACATCGAAATTAGACACTTGTGGAGCTGGTTTATCAACTATGATGTCAATAAGCCTTGAAACTGCTCAAAAAAATGGAGGGACCATGTACTCCAACATTCAAAATCTTACCACCGGAGATGTTTGGTTCTTTTCTAAACACGATCCTGATACCGTAATCAAAACAAACATTGATGAAATGTTGTCCAAGGGTCGTAGGTCTTACACATTCAGTGATTTGGAATCGCTAATCGAGGACCGTCCTAACTATAGATGGGTAGAACCAAAGCAAATAGAACTGCCAGAAGATGTGCTAAGGAAATATACCGGCACATATCAGAATTCATTTGTCGGTAAAATCTTCATCCAAATAAATAAAAAGAGGATTCAACTATCTTTCGGGGATGGAAGGACCGCTATCCTCTATCCCATATCTTCAAATGTCTTTTCCCTACCTGATGAAGACGTCAGAGTTGAATTTAATTTTGACATACATGAGAATCGAATGGAAATGAGTTTGCATGAGAATGGATATTGGTCCTTTACCGCCTGGGAAACTTTATGAAAATCTACAATCCAACATATGAAGCAGCCTGAACTGGGGAGAAAAATTGCGGAATTACGAAAGTTAAAAGGACTCACACAGGAGGAACTTGTGGGTCTATGTAATATCAGCGTACGAACTATCCAAAGAATTGAGACAGGCGAGGTTACTCCCAGGAGCTACACTGTTAAAACTATTCTTTCGGCACTTGGCCACGATTTAAATGAAATTTATATTGATGATTCTCGTTCACACAATTTGTCCAGATGGCTCAATGTTGCCTGGCTGGCAGGAATCGGGTATTTCATATTAGGATTTCCTGAAGGGTCTATGGATACAATGCGTTTGTCGCAATATGCCAAGGACTATGTACCCGGTTTTGATTTCCTGGCAACCACAGATTTCAGTAGAGAATTTTACATCGTCGTAAAAATATTTGTGGTTTTTACGTTTTTCTTCTTTCAAAGGGGATTCATTTTACTGGGATCTGTTTTCAATAATTCACTATTGCGTATTACAGCTATAGTGTTGATCAGTGGAATGATCGTCGCAATCATCTATGACATCGTATCACTCTACTATGAATCAAGTGGATATTTAATGGCCATGACGGCCATGGCCATAACCTTTGGTGTGTTATTCATTGTCTTTGGAGTAGCGTTGATCAAGTTATATTCTGAACTTGGTGTGTTTTGTGTACTAGCTGGAATTTTAGAGATCATTGCAGGTTGTTTTTTCCTCTTTGTAAGTCCCATTGGTTTCATCTTTCAAATGCCTGCCGAACTTTTTGAAATTATAATTATCTATAAATCCACTGAATTTGTAAAATCTGGAAAGTTGGGAACAACTTGACAGTGTACGTTTGTTACGTATGACAATTCAATTCCTGACCATTTTCTATACCTTTCCCCCTATTTGGATCGTACAAATAGATAAATCCAATATTCCTCAATTATGAAATCTCTTTATGTGGTAATCACATCTTTGGTATTTCTTGTAATACCGCTAAAAGCGTTTTCAGTTGAAGGCGATTATTACACATACCACACCGAGATTTACAAGGCTGAAGAACTCATTGTTCAGCAGTCATTTTCTGAGGCATTGAACATTTATCGGAGAGTTTTTGATACGTATGACTTCATATTTGTTCGGGATTATAAAGTCGCCACACAGATTGCATGGCATCTGGGTTTGGAAGATAAAGCCTATAAATACCTTAGGTTAGGAATTGCGGGTGGTTGGGAAATGAAATCCATTAAACGAAATAGATTCCTGAAAGGCCTGCGTCGACAAAAGGAATGGTCCACCATTCAAAACCAATATGATTCCCTTTGGGGAGTCTATCAAAAAAAAATCAAGCAGGAAATAAGGTCTGAAGTGCGTCAAATGAGCCTTAGAGATCAGAGAAAAGCATTTGGGGCCATATTTCGCCTGGGATCAAACTCTCGTGATCGTTTTGGTGAAAATAAATTTGCACCACTAAATGAGAAGCACGTTTTACGATTGTTGGAAATTATTGAGAATGATGGTTTCCCCGGAGAAAAACTTGTTGGCTTTGAACCATGGGGACAAGGTATTCTGAGCCGACATAATTCAATTTCCCAGGCGTATTGTAAGGCTGACACTTTGTATTCATATGTTAGACCTATCCTTCTCTCGTCCATCAAAAAAGGCAATTTATCCCCAGCAAGTTTTGCCTGGATAGATGAGTGGTTTCAGACAGTTGAAAGTGGGTGGTCTACAGGATCTTATGGATACCTCAAACAGCTAAAGAAAACTGATATAGTCAAATCCAATGAAATGAGAAAGCAGGTTGGATTGAGAAGAATCGAAACCAGGAATCAACTGATTGACATCCAAAACAAGACCCAAATGGATTTCTATTTACCTGCCCAGCCAAAGAAGAATGGGAAAATACCAGTAAACTAATCGGACACAAATTGGCCCTGTTGAATTGACTATTGTCATTTCATTTGATCAAAAGAACAGATATCTTAAGGTTGTCTTGTTCAGGTGCGTGACTACTGTATCAAGGATGAAAATAGCCTACCTATCAACTATCTAACTTTAAAAAAAGGCTATGAAAAAACTTGTTTACATTCTTGGTATCGTAATTCCAACGGCATTTGTTTCTCTGATTGGCTGCAATGACGAAGACACTGAACAAATGAAAGATCTGGATGACGTCTTCGTAGGATTTTGGATTAAGCTCAATGGAAATGGGCGGATCATAATTGATTCCGAAGGGTATGCATGGGGAGTTCAGATAGTGAAGAACGGGGAAGTAACTATGGCCAGATGGGACTATAGTGGGACAGCACTTAATACAGAAGCCAGTGGTCCGATGTTCACCATTTCTGAAATGTCCGCAGGATCTTTTAAAGGAGCAAATAGTGAGGAACAAATAAATGGTACATATGCCATTGATTCCGTGATCAACTCTTCACATTACTATTACCGTATCAATCTGAATTCTGCCATTCTTGACGGCTTGTATTTACCTGGTGGAACAGGTGGGGATTGGTCGGTGAATGGATATTATGCCAAAATATTCCACCTGGATGGAAGTGATGCCACGTTAGGTAATGCTCCGGTAGAAGAAAGGGTGGCAGCACATTATCCATTTGATGGCAATGCAAATGACCATGTAGGGAATCAAAACGCCAGCTTGTATGGAAATCCTTCTTTTGCTGCCGACAGAAATGGGAATAGCTCTAGTGCCCTACTTCTCGATGGAACAGATGATTATGTGGAATTAGGGGATTTTAACCTCGGGTCTTCCTTTTCAGTTTCCTTTTGGATCAATCCTATGACTACGGAAAATGGGCAGGCTTTTATTGCATTGAATACATATGCAATTTGCAATTTCTGTGAGAATGGAATGATTCTAGGTTATTGGAGTGATGGTGTACATATTGATATTTTAGGCAATTATTATGAGGCGGGTACCCCTATTACCGGCTGGCACCATTTGGCTTTGACCATTGAGGAACAATCAGGATCCAGCCAGGTGACCGTTTACCGAAACGGATCTGTCCTGTGGGCTCATGCCATCAGTGCGGTTGTGCCTCAAACCAATTTGAGGCCATGGTTTTTAGGTCAGGAAATTGATGGGGCCAGCACGACCTCAAATTTCTTTAATGGAATGGTTGATGATGTTCGGTTTTATACCGATGTATTGGCCGAATCAGAAGTTGCTACATTATATTCAGATATGTGAAACCATCCTGTCACATTCATATGTTTTGAAGCCTAATGGCAGAGATTGGGAGAATAATGGTATAATTTCAAATAATTGAATTCCTAAATATTCTAGTCATGGGAGTAATGGAGAACAAACGTATCATAAGAGAATATATCGAAAAAGTTGTCAATACTGGCAACATGGATCATATCGATGATTATTTATCCGAAGACTACACCGAGGTTCATAATTTTATCAGAGAAACCATTGGAATTGAGGAGGCCAAGAATCGGGTATTAGGTATTCGAAACACCTATCCTGATTTTAATGTCATAGTTGACCAACAAATTGCTGAGGGAGATTGGGTTGCTACTTGCTGTACTATGTCTGGTACTCATCTGGGTGAATGGCTCAATATGGAACCAACCGGCAAAAAAGTCTCTTACACAGCTGTTGTCGTCGATAAAATAGTTGATGGAAAAATAGTTGAGCATGGGGGTGCTGCAAATGTTTTTGATGCATTTTATGAACTCGGCATCATCAAAGTAGAATGATATCGGAATCCGAAAACTAGTTGGCGCTCGTTTCTAACGAGTGCCAGAAACCTAAACACGAGATGGCGCTCGTTTGTAACGAGTGCCATAAACTCCTATTCGACAGTACTTACATCAACATAGTTTCGGGTTCATTATCTTTATGTTATTAGTAACCTGGGCCATTTGCACCATGGCCAGGTAGGTCAAAAACATTTCTGAACAATGAATTATCATCTCTATTCAACTGGTTTTTTGTGTTTTCTGGTTTTAATACTCATTCAAGGTTGTTCATCCAATACCAGTAACAAGCCTAATACCGAACAGGAGAGCAAGGAATTACTGGCAACGATTGAACTTTTCAATTCAGCATTTAATAACGGTGAAGTTGAGAAGTTGGAGTCGATGATCACAGATAATTACCTACACACTAACGGAAATTCCAAATCAATAAGAAAAGCTGACTGGATCTCATACTTACAGAAAAGACAGAAAGAATTGGCAAATGGAGATCTGATCGTGAACAATTACCAAATGAGTGAAACAGAGATCGAAATGTATGGTGATATGGCGATAGTAACCGGGAAAATATCCTTTGTATCCATAAGGTCGGGAGAACAGAAAGAAAATGAATTCAGGATAACAAATATTTGGGTCAATGAGGCTGGAATGTGGAAAAGAGCTGGATTCCATGATACAAGGATCAAATAGCTTCATACTCCGTTGGCGTGCTGTTATAATGCGATGCCCAAATTCTTTGTTGACCAATCATAGCTTCAGATACTGAACACCGTAAATACGCCTACCCCACTTTGACTAAAACTTTTATATGGTTACCTTTAATATAATCCCTTAGCTAAGATCACTGTCTTGGCAAGGTCAAAAAACTCAAGAAATCTATGCGAAAACAACTTAATATTTCCGCATTGGGGATTTTATTGGTTGGTGCCACCATTGGAAATGCCCAAACCATTGAAAGTAGAATTGCGCAAATCGCCGATTCACTTTGCTATCATTATGGAGATTCAATATTTCCCGGAACAGTAGTACTTGTAGTTAAAGATGATGAGACCGTGTTCAATAAAGGGTATGGGCTAGCCAATATGGAATATAATATTCCAAATAGCCCATCAACAGCTTTTTACTTGGGTTCGGTATCCAAGATGTTCACTGGCTATGCTATTTCTCTGCTTATCGAGCAGGGAAAAATCTCCGCAGAAGATAACATCCGGAAATATCTTACAAAGTTACCTGACTATGGTCATACGGTTACTATAGACCATTTACTACACCATACCAGTGGGATCCCTAATGATATTCGGTTGATATATGAAGCGGGCTGGTCCCTTGAAGACAGAATCACCTATGACCAACTCTTAAGATTGACTTACGCTCAAAAGAAACTCAACTTCCCTCCAGGTGAAAAATTCGAGTATTCAAATACAGGGTACCTCTTTTTGGCAGAGATAGTTAGTAAAGTGACCGGTATGTCATTCAGGGAATGGACACAACAAAATATTTTTGATACACTTCAGATGACTCAATCCACCTTTGTTGATGACCAGGGATTGATCATTCCGAACAAAGCAAACAGCTACTATCTTGATCATGATGGTGAGTTAAAAGTATCACCTAATAATTCACAGGTCCCTGGACCAAGTTCATTGGTTTCAAACACCACTGACCTGGCAAAATGGGCCAAATTCCTTCACAATCCACCTGACAAATTGAAACCAGTACTTGAAAGGATGTTTACAAAAGGAATCTTGAATGATGGTCAGGAGATCACAGTTGGATACAGCGTTCGTTTAAGAGAATATGACGGTTTGAAATGGATAATCCATCAGGGACATTGGCCGAATTTCTTTAGCCTATTCGTTTATTTTCCGGAGTTAAAGCTGACGGTTGCAACATTGAGTAATTACAAGAGGGGTAGCTGGGCATTTGCAAACGAAATTTCGGCCTTATATCAACCAGTGACAAAGGAAAAGAAGCCCGATCCATCTCCCGATAGAGGTCCACTTGTATCGGCCTCATTACTGAAGTCCTACACTGGGACCTACCATCTTTCACCTGGCTTTTACATGAAAGTGAGCTTAAAAGACAATCGGCTTTTTTCCAATATTTCCTTTGATCGGGAAGAGGTATTCCCGATGACGGCCATTTCCGATTCAACTTATTATATTGAAGATTATCGTTGGAAGTACATCACTTTTATGAAGGACAAAAGCGGCGTGGTAACCCATGCCATATACGATGATAACGTATGTCCAAAAGTTCCCGATGTATCTGGGTCCAACCCAAAGAAAGAGGATTACGTGGGTAGATATGTCAGTGATGAAATTGAGACATTGTACCTAGTCAAATATGAAGAAAATCAGCTAACCTTGAATCATCTCCGGATTGGGCCGCAAAAAATTAATCACGTGCGAAATGACGATTTCCTGGTAACAAGGTGGGAAGGTAGATTTCCAAAGGGTATAATGTTTACTAGAGATACAAATGGTAATATCAATGGATTTCAAATGGAAAATCATTTCTTCACGAAAATTGATGAAAGCAATTAACTCTCTTGGAGTAGGTATTTGTAATATGCGGATTGGTGACCCACCGATTTATTGATCTATTCATTGAGGATTAAACCACGGCACAATAACTTAACAGTTATAATGTAGATCAACGTTGGACATTCTCTCATTTATACTCCTCCTCGGTGCCATACATGGTGTTTTTTTGTCCATCGTCCTTGTGACACTGAAAAATACCCGCACGTTGGCCAATCGACTGTTGGCGTTGATCCTGATTATGTTTTCCACCATTATAATCGTACATGCTCTATTTCACCAGGAGGCCGACCATAACCTAACCAAAGCATTTTCTGAAGATTATCACCTGATCACCTCCCCTTATATTTTCGATACACTCGCATTGATGATCGGCCCCCTCACCTACTACTATTTCAAAGCCATCGTGGATCCAAAATTCACTTTCCAAAAAGGTCGATTGATCCATTTCATTCCTGCAATCGTGTGCTTCGCTGTATTGCTCACAATTGCCATGATCACAGGAGGTACATTTCCTGGTGGAGACAGGATTTCTTCAGTCTTTTTGGTAATCAGAGGATTTGTCTTCGTGCAATTTCTCTTTTACATCATATTGATGGTCCGATATGGTTATGAAAAGGTATGGGCTACCAAAAATCTCGATCTTGGAGGTGGTACAGTTCAGTGGTTGTCTGTCCTGATAGCTTCTTATGTAGTGATCTGGAGCGTAGCCATTTTGCTATCCATGACTGATGCGGGAAATGAAACCTGGAATTATGTGTGGGTTATCTCCTCTGTCCTCATTTATGCGTGTGGTTACCTGGGACTTAGACAACCTGGAGTTTTTCAGGGTACACTTCCGTCGAAACCAGAACCAGAAGAAAAATACAAGAAATCCATTCTGTCTGTTGAAAAAGCTGATGAATATGTTAGAAAACTTCGGGATATTATGGATCAGGAACGTCCCTACCTCAATGCTGAACTTTCTCTTCCTATAATGGCAGCGAAATTGAAAATACCTGTTCATCATCTTTCACAGGTCATCAATGAACAGTTTCATCAGAATTTCTCTGAATATGTCAATTACTATCGGGTTTCACATGCTCGAGTCCTCCTTCAGGATGAAAGTAATGATCATCTTAAGATCGCGGAAATTGGTTATCAATCCGGATTCAATTCACTTTCCGTTTTCAATACAGCTTTCAAAAAAGTATGCAATAAAACCCCTCGACAATTCAGAGAAGAGAACTAAAACATACACTTCCATTTAGTTGCCCTATAAATCCGAATGACAAGATTATAGGATCAATAGTTGATGGTACTTCCTACCCTTAGTTTAGCTTCTATAGATCAAAACCATTTTCCTAATGAAGCAATTTCTAAAAAGACCTGTTGTTCCTATCGCATGGATATTCTATCTCCTTATTGTGTTTGAGATCCTTTACATGATCACCCCATTTCTGGCATTGTCCTATTATTCCTTTTATGGGCCAAGTCTTAATTTTCTTAATCAATCCGCCTTAACCTCCTGGTTGACTGGTTTCTTCCTTCCTCATTTAAGTGTTACTGAATCATCGCTTATAAATTCTCTTAATCCCCTGGGACGATATTTATTCATGATCAGCTTTTTGGTTTTCCTTATAGGAGCAGGTCAGATATATTATGCCAAATTCATGAAAAAAGGTTCTGTGTCTGGTGGCCTTTATACCTACGTACGTCACCCACAGTATACCATGTTCACCCTCATGGGACTTGGACTCCTGCTTGTTTGGCCTCGCTTCATAATCCTTTTGATCTATATTCTAATGATCTTCATCTACTACTTCCTAGCTAAAAATGAAGAGAAGGAGTGTGCAGAAAAGTATCCCGGTTATGAAGAATACATGAAGTACACATCCATGTTCATTCCGGGGGATAACTATCTTCTCAAATGGCTTCCCACACTCTCAAAGTTTGGAAGGAACAGGATTATTGCAATTCTTGGATTGTATGTTATCGTCTGTTCTTTGTTTGTGCTATTGGCTATGGGTGTCAGAAATTACTCCATTCGCAATACGGCCATGGTCATTGACCAAAATTCGGTAACGGTTTCGGTAGCTCAGATTGAGAAAGAAAATATTGAGAAGACTCTTCGATCTATTCTGGCAAACGACTCTATCAAGAGTCGACTTGGCGATTACGAAAAGTACAATTGGCTTAATTACCTGGTCCCTGCCTCCTGGTTTTTAGCAGATCTCCCATTGGAACCCTACCGAGAAGGAATGGAAGGTCATGTTATGCCCAACCCTGACAAAACCGGAATCTACCACCTCCTTTTCACCAGAGCCATCACCCATGGAAATGTAGTTGGGCTGTCGATCCTCAAGCGAACCTATCGTCGTGTACCGGTTCTGGTAGTGAAAATTGACCTGGGGACCAATGAGATCATGGAGACTTTTGATCCTCCCCAACATGTTGTTTGGGGTGACATTCCCACGCCATTATTTTAGAAGAACTGGCTTGAGTTTTTAATGCGGCCTATATCATCCCGCTAGCCTGATTTCCATCAAGCCTATCTACCTTTGAGTTATCAGGGAATTAAAGACTATTGGGAATGAAATATTTTACACTTCTTATCACTTTATTTTCGATTAACCCAAATTATTCACAGGATAACCAATATCTAATCTCACTATCTGACACATCCTTCCAAAAATTCAAACCTTACGTCACTAATCTTTCGTCCATTATGGACTCCACTGTAACCTATGGTTTTACCTACAATTCTGATGGTTTAAAGATCAAAGGTTATTACTCGGCACCTAAAGGTTCAGGGAATTACCCCGTGGTCATTTACAACAGAGGAGGTAATCGAGACTTTGGTCAGTTGACCGATGAGAGGGCCACCTTAAGATTGGGATCGATAGCCTCTTGGGGATATGTTGTCGTGGCATCCAATTACCGAGGCTCTACCGGTAGTGAAGGACAGGATGAATTTGGGGGATCGGATGTCAATGACATATTGAACCTGCTACCTGTAATTTCTCAAATGGATAAGGCAGACACCTCCCGATTGGGTGTTTTTGGTTGGAGCCGAGGAGGGATGATGACCTACAAGGTATTATCAAAATCTTGCCAATTCAAAGCAGCAGTCATAGGTGCAGGCGTAGCTGATGCATTTCGAAACATTAAGGATCGACCTGAGATGGAAGAATATGTATATTCTGAACTTATCCCAAATTACAATCAGCGAAAGGAGCAAAGCCTTAAAGATCGCTCCGCAGTTCACTGGCCAGATCAACTTTGTAAAGAAACTCCACTGCTACTTTTACATGGATCTTCGGATTGGAGAGTTTCGCCAGAGGACGCTTTGGACATGGCGGACAAACTATATGAGTTAAAACATCCCTTCAGACTTTTGTTCCTCGAGGGCGGTGATCATGGACTTACAGAGTATCGCCGAGAAGTGGATTATGCGGTGAAAGACTTTTTGGACTATTACGTGAAGAATCTAAATAGCTGGCCATCCATGAAACCACATGGGAGATAAAAATGTCCTATCCTGAAACTGGATGGCGTTTATAATGTGAGCCAAAACATGCAATTCTGGCGTGAATTAGTAACAGGGGCCTATTCATGCAAGCATATCTGATTTCTAGCAAACCATCTACGCTTTACAATTCAGAAACTATCTTTGATCTTTGGCTTGATCATATTCCTTTGCGATATGAAGAATTACGTTCATGGGTATTCTCGAACCGAAGCGATCCGGCTCCATGATCAGGCTGACTCACTGGCAGATCTTATCCATTTTGATACCATTTGGGAAAAGGGTTCATTGATCCTTGAAGCGGGATGTGGTGTTGGAGCACAGACCAAAACCGTCGCCCATCAAAATCCAATATGTAAATTCATATCAATAGATATATCAGAGGAATCGGTGGCAAAAGCGAAAGAGCTTATTGATTCCAGGGGCATAAAGAATGTTGAATTTGAGGTTGCAGACATTTTTAATCTGCCGTATGAAGACAACTTTTTCGACCACATATTTTTGTGTTTTGTCCTGGAGCATATACCAAATTATCTAGAAGCATTAAGGGTCCTAAAAACCAAGCTTAAACCGGAAGGAACCATAACCGTAATTGAAGGAGATCATGGTTCAACCTATTTTCATCCACATAGTGTTTTTGCGCAAAAAGCAATTCAATGTCAGGTAGAACTACAAAAGAGGAATGGAGGTGATGCCAATATAGGCAGAAAACTATATCCTATTTTGGTAGACGCTGGTTTTGATGAGATCAGTGTTTCTCCCAGACAGGTTTACGTCGATGATTCTAAACCCAACCTGGTGGAAGGGTTCACCAAAAATACCTTCACTGCCATGATAGAAGGAATAAAGGAAGAGGCCATTGACGAAGGACTTATCGATCGTGAATCGATGGAAAAAGGTATACAGGACCTATATAGAACTATAGAGGGAGGTGGAACTTTTTGTTACACTTTTTTCAAGGGTAGAGGAATAAAATAAATACAACATGAATGACATCCACATCAACTACGTAGAATTCAAAGCTCATAACCTTGAAGAAACAAAATCCTTTTACTCCAATGTATTTGGATGGAAATTCACCGACTATGGTCCCACCTATACTGCCTTCGCAGAAAGTGGTCTCGATGGAGGGTTTGAAAAAACAGAAGATGAAATTGTCAACGGCGCACTGATTGTTTTATATCATACAGATCTTGAAGCACTGGAACCGGAAATCGTGAAAGCAGGAGGAACCATTAACAAACAGATTTTTTCTTTCCCAGGTGGAAGACGATTTCATTTCAAAGATCCCAGTGGCAATGAACTGGCAGTTTGGTCGGAAAAATAGTAGGCAGTTTGAACAATTTCGGGAAGCAATTGATTTAATGATAATGGCTTACCAAAGCCTCTTAATCTGAATTCTTGATAATTGTGTTTACATGACCCACAAACAGAAACGAAAAAAGATGGATGAGGCTATCAAACTGATCCTTGTTCCATTTTTAAGAGATAATCATTTCAAAGGCTCATATCCCAACTTCAGGAGGGAAAGTCACGAAGAACTTCAGCTGTTAACATTCCAATTCCATCGTTCGGAACCCAAGTTTGTCGTTGAGATCTCTAATTGTTCAAAGTACGGATTTACCACTTCATGGGGAGAAGAACTCAAACCGGCAGAATGCAGGGTTGACTTTATGGGTAAAAGGTTGAGGATCGGAAGCATCAAGCACGATACGGACTACTGGTACGATTTTGATAAGGCCGTCCTCCTGGGAAATGTATTCCACAAAAGAGCGAAGGAAGTCATCGATAACTGGCAGGAAGCTGAAGAATGGTGGAAAAACAATCCTTTTCAAGGCTAATCAATGAAAAGGTCCTTTTTATCGATGAACTCCTTCCCACCATCAATAATTTATCTTTGAAACGGAGGCTATAACTAATGCGGTCATTTTATTCATATAATGGGTAAAATTCTAATATTCAGACATTATTACGATCCGATTGAGGCGAGTATCGTTAAGGAACGACTTGAATCCGAAGGAATACCCTGTTTTCTATCCAATGAAAATGCATCCTACGTGCTCAACCACATGAATGTTGGTCATGGAGGAGTATCCATCATGATGGACGAAGATGATTTCCCAAAGGCTATGGAAATACTGGGTTTGGAAAATGAATCCTAACGATTAATCATCTTTCTCCAGGTTTCTTAATAATCCATGTGAATGCCCATCTAGGTAATTTAATTCAATGGCTTTCTTTAGATGGATAGTGGCTTCACGTTCTTTCCCTTGAGCAACCAACCCCTCCGCCAAACTATTAAATACATTATAAGAGTTGGGAAATAGATCGGCATTCGCCCGGAAAACGGTTACGGCATCATCAATCAGTCCCTCTCCCATCAATTCATACCCATAGTTATTCAAAACACTTTCATAGATATCGTAGTAATAATCATCTTGATCGATATAATCTAATCTAATATCCCTGAATCGATCTAAGGCATTATCGATTCCATCAGTTTTGCGAATAAGTTCTAACGTATCCAGTATGTCATATTTGTAGGATACTGGAGGCAGGAAGTCGAATGGCCTTTTTAAAACGATATTTCCGGACCCCTGATCATTGATGAAGGCTTCGACATATGTCAATATTTCGACATCTATCAGATCATCATGGCTGGCGTTATGGATTGTGATAGTTCTGGAATTGGGAAATCTACGAGAAATCGAATCTGCATAAGAAATAGGTGTACGACCATCCAAAGTGCCTGAGATCAAAAGGAGTTCTTTTTCAGACTCCACCGGTCGATTCAAACCATTTATTTCGGAGATACCAAATACTTCCAATACCTCGGGATATCTCCCGAATGAAATATCGAAATGGGATATCATTTCCTTCTCGCGAGATGCGGAAGCCAAATTCCATCGTTCTTTACTGTGAGATGTTGAAGCAGTCACGGTGAAGAAAAGTGCGTTTGGCATATTCTGCCTACGGAAATTCCTCAGGTAATTGCCCAATCGATTGTGTTCACTCTGCGAAAGTTGGTAGTAGTAACGCGGAGCTATCCGTGTCCAGGCGCTTCTTCCTGAATTTTGGGCCATCATCATTCGCATGTGAGTATGACTCAACGTAAGTTCCCAATACGGTTTGAAGAGAGTAATGACCTTGAAAATAGAATTGAAGAACCATCCATCGTCCTCACTGACCGCATCCATCAGAGGCAACTTTATTTTTAATGGTTCATTTCGGAGCTCCTCATGCTGTTGTGTCATCAACTGTGTGAAATTAGGGATATACTTACTCATTTTCGGATCCCTCTTTATCAAAGAATCCATGACTTCATACTGGATCTCCATTTGAGCGGGTAACTTCACTCCAAAATCAGGTGCCGTTGTACCGGCAAAAATCAATTTATCCACTTTGTCTTCATACATCGACACATAGTGCTGTGCCAGTTCCGTCCCGTAACTGTAACCCAACAGCGTGATCCTTGGGATTTGAAGTGCCTTCCTGACCTCTTCGATATCCCTTGCACTTTCAAGGGAATTGTATCCACCGAGATCGATCCCCAGGGATTGAAACTCCTCAGCGCATTCATCGCATTTTTGGATGATGTCCTCCAGTATATCCTTTTCCCAGTCTTCAGCAGTTTCCACAGGCATTTCCATACTATTTCTACAACGTAGGTTAGGAATTGAATTCCCCGTTCCTCTCTGATCGATAAGCACCACATCAGCATGCTGACTCAATTTTCTAAAGACATAGAAAAATGACCTCTTGGCAATGGAACTGGCAGCGGTTCCCGGTCCTCCTGAAAGAAAGAATACAGGCGACTTTGGATCTGGATGACTGCTTGGTATCCGAATAAAGCTTATAAGTATTCGATTACTATTATCAAACTCCCGATTTTCCGGAAGGACAATATGACCCTCCTCGACATTCATTTCATCCCCCCAAACATTTACGAGTTTGGAAGTCTTTTTGGAAAACTCATAAAGGGATTTGTCATTGACATTCGCTTGGGTTTTTGGTATTTCCTTATGGAAAAAGATGAAGTAAACTACATAGGAGGCAAAAACAACTACTATAATCAGAATGAGAAAACCGATCCACCTTAGAAATTTCATTACAATAATATTTAGAAGCGATTACAATGCATAAACATGTACTAGGTATTACAATATAGTAAAATATTCGTAAGAAAAGATCATATCTTTATAAGAGTTTGAATCTTCCTGGCAATGAAGAAATTAATCAAGGTTTCGTTCCGTTACTTTCAGGTGCTGATAATCCTATTCAGTATTTCATGTTCCACACCTGATGAAGAGGTGGTGATCCAAGCCTACTTCGACGCTCATAATGAGCATGATATAAAAAAAGCCATGAGCTATTATCATGACGAAATAGAATTTGAACTGAAGGGAACGTGGATCAAGTCAGGTAAAGATGAGATCCTTACACTGGAAACCTGGGATTCCACCTTGAACAGTCATCTTAAACTGGAATCCATCTCCATAAAAGGTGATACAATTTTTTGTAAAGTGATTGAGAACAATGATTGGTTTGATGCTGCAGGGATAACGGATCTAATTCACGACCCAACGACGTTCATCATGGAAAATGGAAAGATCAGAAAGGTTATAGCCGTCCCTTCAAAAGAAACCAGCATGCAAATTGGTAAAGTGATCCAAACTATTGTAAACTGGTCCCAGGAAACACAGGATTCAACGATCTATGAATTATTGCCGGAAGGTCAGTTTCTTTATTCAAGTGATGCTGCCTTGAAATGGTTAGATCTTATCGGTCGTTGGCAAACCTCAAATGAACAGAATAATAAAAGCCAGTAGATCTACCAGAAGTAGATATAAAATCCTATCACGATCCCTACGATCACAACGGTATGGATCACATCCCAATAATTCCAACTGTACCTGGTTTCATCTACCTCTTCCGATGAAGCCGAACCAAATGTTAAACTTCTGATTTGCTCCTCACGAGGTTTTTCCGTTATCAGGCTAATTACGATTATCAACAGTATAGATAGTATGAAAAGGAAGATCGTATAATGTAGCCAGTTGGTGGCAATGAAGTATTGATAAATGGTCCCATCAGGATTGAAAGATGTTTCAAAAATATTGACACCTAATCTGAACATACCCAACACAAAACCAATGATCAATCCCCACATACCGGCTTTTGGGGTAGCTCTTTTGTAGAAGACGCCCATGAAGAACACAGCTGCAATTCCCGGAGCTAGCAACCCCTGGACTTGCTGCAGGTATTCGTACAGGACACTTCCCATACTTTGCATGACGGGGATCCAAAGAACACCAAGAACAACAATTACTGCAGTTGCCATTCGGCCAACTTTCACTAAATGTTTCTCCGAAGATTCAGGCTTATACTTTTTATAAAAATCAACTGTGAAAAGCATAGCCGAAGAATTAAATAATGAAGCAAGTGAACTCATCAATGCTGCCAGGAGTCCTCCAACCACCACTCCCTTCAACCCGGCCGGTAGTAAACTTGAAACCAATGTGGGAAACGCCGCGTCACTGGAACTGAGGTCAATCAATCCCTTTTCATTTAGTGCAAATGCGATCATGCCAGGGATCAGAAAGATAAATACAGGCGTGATCTTAAGATAAGCACCAAAAATTGTACCTCTCCTTGCCTGCTTTTGGTCCCTGCCTGAAAGTACACGCTGTACAATGTATTGGTCCGTACACCAATACCAGAAACCAATTATCGCTGATCCAAACAAAACTCCTGTCCATGGAAACTCCGGATCATTCGCTGATCTTATAAGGTTGGTCATCATATCGGTATCGCTGCTATAGGTTATGTTACCACTACCGTCTGTGTATTGGACATTTACACTTCCACAGATCTCCATCAATTCATTCCATCCCCCGATCTTGATCAATCCAATGACGAGAATTGTGATGGAACCTATCAATAGAACAGGAGTTTGAAGCATGGAAGTATAAAGAACGGATTTCATTCCACCGATAACAGTATAGATACCCGTGATGATGACCAATCCTATAGCACCGATCCAGAAAAAATCAATACCTGCAATACTCTCAATACCAAAAACCTCTTTGAAGACAACACCTCCGGCATAGACGGTGACCGCTACTTTAGTCAATACATAACTTACAAGAGAAATAATTGAAAGAATTGATCGTGAAGCAGAATTGTACCTCCTCTCCAAAAACTCAGGCATGGTAAAAACACCACTCCTGGAATAAAACGGGACAAATAACCAACCAAGAATCAAAATGATCCAACCATGCATCTCCCAATGGGCCATTGCCATTCCACTGGATGCACCAGCCCCAGCCAATCCAACAAGATGTTCCGATCCAATATTCGAGGCAAAAATTGAAGCTCCGATTGCTACCCAGGTTGCATCTCTTCCTGCTAAAAAGTAATCTGACGAAGTATCTTCCCTCATCCGGCTTACCCAGATAATAATTCCGACTAAGGCAGCAACAAAAAAACCGAGGACAATCCAGTCAAGAGTAGCAAATTCACTCATATTGTTACCTGATTAATTTTCAGAGGTTGTTCACCTCATCCTGACAGTTCAGTATCCCTTACAATTACTTTTTCCCAGAGATCCTTAAAATTCTCTATGAACTTATGATGTGCGGGATGATCCTGGTAAGCATTATGATCTTGTACGCTGTCAAACCAAATGATCAGGTTCGCTCCGAAGGAATTGTCGACGACATCACGTGTGGGTGTATTCGCAGGTACACCATATTCAGCTTTAGAGATCTTATCCACAAAAGAAATTAGTTCACCTATTCCCTTGAGAAAACTCTTTTTTTCCTCTTCGGTAACACCGTCCTTTAACCAGAAATAAACATTATGGACAATCATTCTTATCGGTAAGTTTAGTTTATGAAGACAGGTAAATTAATGATAATGAGGATACCACACGAATGGAATGAGATGAATGGTATTAAATGAAATAAAAAAAGCCCCACGTATCTCTGGATGGGGCCCCAAACGCTCTTTGAGCACTTGTTTTTCTACTTGATCAAATAACAATTGATTTTTAAATACCCCTAATCCCCTAATGCAAAATTATTAGGGAGCAATTTGATCCTTATTAGTTAACAGGATCTCCATCCCTCTTATGGATTGGGAAACACTCCATCGGATTGTCCCCCACTGGACTTCATTTAGTTTAACCTTGGCATTGTGGATACCAGTAGATTGACGGGACTCCATCATACGGGCATATCTTGCACTTCTTTCATATCGGGAAAAACGATAGTTTGCAAATTGACAGGTAGCATTTCCGTCATCTTCCCTGATCAGTACATCATATCGGATCTTTCCGAATGGCCTCTTCCCGATCAGTACCTTTTCGTATACAACAAATGATTTATGAATGACCACGCCATCATCAATAATATCCATATCCTTCTTCCCCGGAGCGAAAGCACTTATGATTGATTTGAAATCGGGATGGGTTATTTTGAATTCATACGTACCATCCGGAAACTCTATAAATTCACTTTCCTTCCATAGACTTTGGCCATAAACCTGACTTCCTAAAAGAAGGGGAATGATTAGCGTTAAAACACTCAAATATTTTGAATGGGGTTTCATCGGGTTTAACGTCGGGGTACCATAAATTTACAATAAAATGACCAGATTGAATAAATCAATCCTTTCCCTGACCATTTAAGACTTTATATTTTAGATTTTCTGCTATGTTCGAAGATGATGATGAAGATGATTTTGTTGACCCTACTACATTACCAATCTATCAGAAGGGTGAAGAGATTCTCGAAATCACACAAAAGCTTGTTCAACTGATCCCAAACGATAATGAAGAGTTATTATCCGTGGGACAAATGATGATGGCAGACGCAATGAACCTGACTGTAAAAATAGCCGGGGCTGAAGGGGGAGATCTTTATGACTTGCGAATGGAAGCTGCAGCAATAATCAGAAAGTCGGCAAGAGATCTGGTCCTGCAAACGCATTCCCTAAGATCATTCGGTTTCAAGGAAGTGTACTACTTCGACCTTCTCAGGGAATCTGTTGAGGATTACAGAATACTTTTTGCCGAATGGGTCAAATCATTTGATCCCTGGAATTACATGATTGACAGATGGGGTCTTTTCAATCCTCCAGGTGTCAATTACGACGACGAAGATCCCGATGATTCAATCGGATGACAAAGGAGTAATATCTCCATTAGCATCCAGCACAAAACGTTCATATTTCTTTCTATTTCTGATTAGCATCAGCATCTCAGAGCCGCCAACTTCAAGATTTGTGGCGATCAATTTACCATTGTACCTTTCCGAAATACCGGGAACAATCGTGTGCCCGACAACATGTACTTTCGTTCCAAAGTTTTCATGAATGAAATCCAGATAAGTTTCCAGTGTGTCAGACAAAACATAACCCCTAAACCAAAATGGTATATAGGGATCATAGAAAAAAGACTTCCGTTCCGTCCATTTGTCTTTTGAAAATCTTTGCTCGTCTACTTCTTTCTCAAATAGTGTTGGAAAAAGTGGTTCTCTCATAAATCTTCTAATCGAATCGTTGAGGATCCTTGCATTGAAATTACCATAATCAGTTATCACTCCTCCATGAGCAAAGAGAATATCATCAATAATGAAAACCGAGGGTTTTGATGCGAGCCAGTCTCCTATCACTGTACTATTGGGATCAAATAGTTTTTGGTAATGCACATCATATAAAGTCGCTATTTGTTGCTCCTTCGTTGAGACATACCTGTCATCCCCAAACATTACCATGATCTCATGATTGCCGAGGATCATGTGAACACCCCCACCCTCTTCTTTGGCTTCAGCTTCGAGTTCGTAGACCAGCCATATTAAACGCAGGGCATCATTGCCACGATCCAATACATCCCCTACAAAGACAAGATGTGAGCCACCACCTGTCCAATGGAGGGATTCATCGATAAGCTTTGCATTTTGAAGGGTTTTCACAGTTTCATCGAAATTGCCATGAACATCACCCAAAGCAAAAACTGTATCGACCTTCCTGATTTTCGATGTATAATTTTTTGGATCGGGATTGCTTACCGTTAGCGTGTCCCATGGACCTCCCTCATCGCCAAATACAAGTTCAAATTCTCTTGTAGGTACAGTTATTGATACCTCATGTGTAGTAGAG
The DNA here is from genome assembly GCA_965242805.1 of Cyclobacteriaceae bacterium. Lineage (GTDB taxonomy): Bacteria > Bacteroidota > Bacteroidia > Cytophagales > Cyclobacteriaceae > JANQEU01. Next base: position 1,276,055 of record CBDETD010000002.1, read on the forward strand.
GCCTCCGTCTCAAATCCCGCAATCTTCTGGCCATCCTGAACGACGGCAAGAGATCCCTTGGTTTCTATTCCAGTCATCCAGTGGATGGTCCATTCCTTATCGGCTTTCTCAATGAAAAGGCCATACATTCCTTCGAATAGTAGTTCCTGGTCACCTCTTGCCGAAATGAAAATGGTAAGAATAATTATGATCGGAATGATTGCTCTTAACATTACAAAATTTTATTCCAGGTGATCGTGGCTAATTCTACATGCGCCAATGATCTCCCTTTTGGCTTTTTTTTCATCGTTGATGACCTCATAAAAGCTATCGAGATACTTCAGCGTTGATTTTTGGTTACGCTCTGTGATATATTCACTATTCATGTAAACAGCATAGATCTCATCTTTCTTCTCGTTAAAAAGGTCAAATACCTTCTGGTACTGACCGGGTTGTCGACAGAACCCACGGAATAGACGCTGTTTCACATCTTCTATAGGTAAGGACCAGTGTGGAGTGGAGTAATACGTTGCAATCGCTCCTGAATAGTCAAAATCGTATGGAATCGGAACAGGGATCCTCCCCTGCGGGTCCTTTGACATCAACTTCACGTTATGCCCCTCGGAAACTGACCAATCCGTATTCCCAATCATGTATTGGAAGACAGTCATTATATCCAAAGATCCCTTATCGCAATAATCCTGGTTCTTGATCTTATTCTTTGTGATCTCCATTCCATTTCGGTAAGCCATGATGTCATCATCCTCAATAAGAAATCCAAACCGACTTACATTAGTTTCATTGGTGGCAGAATCAATGTAATTTATTCGAACGAGTCTTACCTTGAAACTATGATCAGTCAATACATTGTAATGCTTGTACGTCAGGTATTCCTGAACAACATACTCCTGGAAAACCTTAGTTTTTTGACAATGCGTGACCAATTTTAGTTTGTCCTGACCTGCAAATAGATTATCATAATTCCCTTTTTTCTTAAAGTTGAGCTGGAGCGGTGGAAAGTCACAGACCAGCGGATTGGCCCTATTATTTCCACGGGTTTTGACTTTGAGGTCAATGGACACCAGTTCATCTTCCGAAGATCTGAATGTAAGATTAGCATAATGACTATCTCTTTCTTCAAGATCCTTGATCACTTTCTTGATATCAAATGTCAGATCCAGTTCTAGTAGATCCTCTTCCTGGAAAAGTGGTGAATTCAATGCGGCATTCTTCCTTTTTTGACCGTAGGAAAGACCTATTGTCAGGCAAATAACAAAGATCAATAAGGGTCTTAAAACGTTCACAGTCTTCTGGTAATCAATAAATAATATACCAATAAAAAATTGAATGCCACTCTTTCAGTTTCCACTATTCATCTGATCTTGTCAGGTACACATAAACTTTCTCACCGTTTAGAAACTGATTGTCTTCGGGAATCTTTACGAAGATCTCCTGTCCATAAGAGGCAACCGTTTCTGTTTGCGGATTCAACATTTCCGGATATTGAACAATTCTCTGTCCGATCTCCGTGATTCTTCCTTGGACACTGTACTTCCTGGTCTTTGACTTGACGGTAACCTGGGACCCAATTAGATCCCTTCTGGCTGTTCGTTCACTGGCATAAGCTTTTATAATAGTCGGCTGTCCTCCGTACATAGTAAGAACTGTGGTGTAGGGTGGGATCAGCTCATCTAATTGGACATCTATACTTCCAATGATCCCATCAAATTTTGCGATTGCCACACGAAAAGATGTCTGGTTGTTGAGTTCGGCAAGTAGTTCATCAATGCCTCTAATTTGTTTTTGGATTTGCGCTGTATCTCTCGTTACCAAATTTTTCATTTGGCTGTTTCTTCGCCGACTGGATTGCCTGAGGTCTGATATTTGTTGGTCTATGAGTGTCAGATCCATTTCATAAGTCGGATTAGTATTGACCTTATCGAATCCCCCTTCTCCACTGATAGCTTTCTTCCGTGCTGTAAGTATATCGATCTCCAGATTTGTTCGTGACACCATATCATCCAGATCCATAAAATATTGGGATACAGTTTCGGAAAGCCTTCCTTCCAACCGATATTTTTCCGTTTCCAGTCTTCTGATTTCCGAAATGATCTCCGGTTGATCGACTTCCATTAAGAGGTCCCCGCTGTCAACATGCTGGCCTGGAACGACATAAATATCCTTGATCCTGACAGCATTTTCATAGCTGATAGCAGTCATGTCATTTTCAACCTGTGCCACCATTCCTTTGTCCCGATCTTGAAATTTAAAAGAAATGATAAGTAGTACGAAAACCATGAAAAACCAGAAAAGGATGAACAGCTTACTCTTCATAGTCTGTTATTTTGTCTCTTTTCAACCCTTACCTCAATAATGTTTTCGGCTTTGTCCAACTCGGTGAATAGGTCTTTACTAGTTACGTCTTTTTTCAAACTCACGACGTACTCCGTCCGGAATTGACCTTCGAGATTTCGCCGTTGGACCACAAGCTCATATTTTAGGCTATACGGTTCCAACAATGAATCAAGTGGGTCATCTGCAGCAATATGGAGGAATAGTACATCGAACTCATCTTCATGGATTTTCCGATATGGAGATACGGAAAGAAGAATGGTGATCATACACAGGATCAACGTTCCGGCCAGGGCTATGGCGTAGCCATAAACACCTGTGGCTATACCTATGGAAATAGCCGCAAACATGAAGATAATATTCCTGGGATTGGAGATCATCGTCCTAAAGCGGATAATAGCTACAGCCCCTATAATTCCAAATCCAATTGCCAGATTACTACCTACTGCCATCATGATCATTGAAGTAACCACTGAACTCAGGATCATGGCCTGGAAAAAACTGTTGGGGAAGTTGGACCCTCTGTAGGTATACTGATAAGTCAAAGCGAGGATCGTACTTAGTACAAAAGCCAGTAGCAATGAAAATACAGCGACCTCAAACGATGGAAAATCGTAATACAGGGTGCCCTCCAGAAAGCTCTCAATCATTTTGCTGGTGATTAAAAGTTAGGTTTGACAATCATGTCCTTGGATCTAGTCGGATAAATATAGTCAATGTCTTTTATTCAATATTCTGCTTCAACATTACTCTTCATGCACTTTAATCTATCGAAGCATGTTTTCCTTAAAGGACGAACCGCTTGAAATGAATATCAAAAATTCTACTATTGACTGGTTATTGCAAGAGGATAATCCACCGATTCGTTATCTGACCCTTACCAACATCTTAGGTAATCCGACAGACTCAAACGATGTGGTTACCACCAGATCTAAATTGATGGACTATGTCCCCATCCAGAATATCCTGAGCCATGTCGATGAGTTTATTGGTGAAACCAATGAATACAGAAGGTATTGGAAATACACCGGTATCTATTGGCAACTCATATTTCTAGGGCAGTTCTTGGCAAATGGCCAGAATCAACAAATTTCAAGAATTTTGGAAGCGGTGACCAATGAACGTAAATGGATCAATCACAGAGGTGGGCAATGCCTTACTGCAGGTATATTGAGAGCACTGATCAAACTAGGTTATAAAGAACATCCCACCGTAAAAAACGAGATTGAAAATCTGGCAAAACGTATCGTGGAAAAAGAAGGGATAGAATGTGAAGTAATGAACCTGAGCCTTCTCACAAAATGCCATATGGCCATTCCAAAGCTGTTGCTATGTTTCGCGGAGATCCCCACAGAAGAAAGGTCGGACATAGTGAATTCCGCTGTGATCATCTTAATAAAAAAATTGGTTGAAAACGAAGTATACATTTACACTTCCTCTTGGTCCAAAGAATGGAAAGTCATACTTGAATCCGCACCACATCGGGGAGATCTGCCACAGGGACAAACGGTAAAATCGTGGATCCTGGAGAAGAAAGCTGAGTTCCTTCATACCAAAGGATTTGGGACCAGGAAAGAAAAGAAAGGATGGCTAAAATTTGGTTTCCCTTTACACTATAATTCAGATATTTTGGAGGGAATGTATGCGCTTGCTTTGCTGGAAGAACCTTACAACTCCAGTCTTGAAAAACCCCTGGAAGTTATCAGGGCAAAAGAAACAGCAGAAGGAAAATGGATCCTCGAAAATTCCCTTAATGGAAAAATGTGGACTGACGTTGAAGAAAAAGGACAACCGAGCAAATGGATCACATACTTTTCATTGTACGTTTTGAATCACTTCAAAAAAGAAATGAAGGTGTAGTTGGTTATCAATTATGAAAAATGATCCGGTCGTTCAATGCCTGAACTGGTCGGTTATCATCATGAATAATAGCATGGATCGCTTCTATCTGATCAAAATTTGCGCTAACGGGGTCTTCCAACACAATCCAGTCCACACCCTCTGTGCAAGGAGGTGTCGTAAGAGAACCCGCATAATAAAAGAATGACAGAGGTTCGGGAGGTAACAATTCATAGATATCAGCCTTTTCGGTGGAACGAATCTCCTGATCAACTTCTTTCGGTAAAGAACTGATGAAATGTGCCAAAAATGGATTTTCATAGTTTGCATCCTTAATAAGCACAGCCATTACCAAATATTTACCATGAGTACTTTGATGAACAAAGTGCATTTCCATTGGATATTCATTATCATTCAGGTGATGCTCCGAAGGTGTATGAAAATGAAATTGAATCAATGTGTAATCAATTCTATTCAATGTCAATGCCTTTGATTCGACAACATTCTCGATAAGGGTATGTCCATTATTTATTAGGTCAACATAGAAAGGCCTGTAATGTAGTTCAAGATCAAGTTCTGCAGTAAAGCAATTATCACGGACAATATTTATTGGGGATTGCATTCTTCCAGCGCAAGCCCTGTAATCATCCTCAAGTTCCGCCCAGTGTTCTGGGCCAAATAACCCGGAATATGACCATTCATGGTGCTTGGGCCTTTTACGGGGATATAGTAGTTGGTCGTCTTGGGCTTCTGCGAAAAATGAAATTAAGATTAGGATGACTACCAGCAAACGCATCATTTTGTCAAATCAGCATTTACAAATTACAATCCAATATTCAATTGAGAAACTAATTAAAATCCAATTTTCATGTGATTTTCATCATTAGAATGCAGTGGTACCTTTTTGAATAAAATCATGTGCCGACCGCTGATCAAAACCCAACAATGCTTTTAATTGTTCTACAGGTACCTTTGAATGAGGTCATAACCAAAAATGACAAAGCAACTCCTCCCTATTTGCGCATTGTTTCTGATGTATTTGTGTGCTTCGTCACAAACTAAAAACAACCAGGAAACACACACCTATCAAATCAATAAAACAAGTGAGACAATAACTGTTGATGGTGAATTGGGTGAGGAAGTTTGGGCAGGCATCGAACCATTCGATCAATTCTGGTATAGCTTCCCTGTAGATGATCGGGCCGTGGAACCTGAATATCAGACTGAGGTTCGAATGACGTATGATGATCGGTTTATTTATGTGGCTGCCATTTGCTATGGGGATGGCCCTTTTATCATTCCATCCTTAAAAAGGGACAATAATCAATTTTGGAGTGGTGATGTATTCTCGATAGCCATAGATGCAGTTAATGAGAGGACCAATGGATATGGCTTTGCAACAAATCCCGCCGGAGTACAACATGATACCCAGTTTGGCGCTAATACTGGTACCAGGGGCGGTGGCGGCGGTTCAGGTTTCAACACTGCCTGGGACAACAAATGGATTGCAAACTCGAAGCAATATCCTGACAAATGGACCACTGAAATGGCCATTCCATTCAAATCCCTGAAATATGGTGAGAAGACGACCTGGGGTCTGAATTTTGTTCGAGGAGTTTCCGCAACAAACAGCTGGCATACATGGGCTCCCGTTCCTGTTCAATTTACAGGAGTGGATCTTGGTTATACAGGCGCCCTAATCTGGGATGAGACCCCACCAAAGGCAAAAAGTAATGTTTCCGTTATTCCATATGTCCTTGGTTCCGGGTTTAAGGACTACGAAGAGAATGAGGACCTCGACCTTAGCCCTGAGATCGGAGTTGATGCAAAGGTTGCGATCACATCCAATTTGACACTCGATCTCACCGTGAATCCTGATTTTAGTCAGGTGGATGTGGACGAGCAGGTCACCAATCTGACAACTGTGAATATCAGATTTCCGGAAAGGCGTCTCTTTTTCCTTGAGAATACCGACATCTTCAGCGAGTTTGGCATCCCTCCTATGCGTCCGTTTTTTAGCCGTAAAATTGGTTTGGATGATGACGGAAATACTATTCCCATTCAATTTGGTGGCAGGCTGAGCGGAAATATCAATAAAGATCTCAGGATTGGACTGATGAACTTACAAACCGGAAGCACCAATGAATTTCTGGCCCAAAACTACGGAAGCTTTGCATTCAATCAGCGAATCATTGGCCGTACTGTTCTCAAAGGCTACTTCCACAACAGGCAAGCCTACGAAGAGAGTGAATTCTCAACCAGTAACTACAACAGAGTATTAGGTGGTGAAGTTGATTACCGATCTCAATCAGGTGCTTTCCGTGCTAATGCGGGATACGGTCAGTCTTTTGTGAATGGATTGGATGGAGACAATGAAACCTATCATGCAATATTATCCTACAACAGCCGCAATATTTCTTTCTATACGAACATTATGACCATAGAAGACAACTATGTGTCTGATGTTGGTTTCATTACGCTCCAATTCCAGTACGATGCAATCAATGATCAAGAAAATCGCATCGGTTATAATCATAATTTTACCCGGTTCGCCTACATCATCTATCCTGAAAATCCCAGGATCAACAACCACCGAATTGGATTTAGAAGCGTTTGGGACTGGAGAACTCTGGATAATGATCTCTTTATTGGAAGATTTTCAGGTACATACAATCTGAATTTTGCCAATACGGCTTCCATCGAAGTAGAAGCTTCACGCGAATATGGTGAGTTGCTTTTCCCTTTTGATTTTACTGACTCGGAACCTTTGCCCACTGGAGAGTACAACTGGTCCTGGATTGGTGCAGCCTTCGCCTCTGACCGGAGGAATGAGTTTTTTTATACTATTGGATTTCAAGCAGGAGGTTTCTACAATGGTGAACGAAGACAGTTTCTAGTTGATCTCAATTACAGAGTGCAGCCATGGGGAAACTTTGCCTTGCGTTTTGTCCAAAATGACCTGGATTTTCCCAAACCATACGGATCAGAATCTCTTACATTGATTGGCCCCAAGATAGAAATTAACATGTCCCGTAATTTGTTCTGGACGACTTTTCTTCAGTACAATACTCAGCGAGACAACCTCAACATAAACAGCCGATTCCAGTGGCAGTTCAAACCTCTGTCAAACCTCTTTATCGTTTATACCGACAACTATGCCATTGAGGAGTGGGGGCCAAAAAATCGGGGTCTGGTTGTGAAACTCAATTATTGGCTGAATCTATAATTATGTCCATTAAATCAATTCTTTGAGGTCCAGAATTTAATTTATTAGATTTATTGATGTCATATTTAAATTCAAAGATGAGTACGGATAGACGTGATTTTATAAAGACAGCTTCTACCGCGCTGGGTATACTTTCTGCTTCTTCATTGTTTTCAAAATCAATATTCGAAGAATCGCCTATCGCAAAATTTCAAGATAATGAAAGGTACTGGGAATCAATTCGATCTCAGTTTGCAATTCCTACTAATATGATAATGGCTAATTCCGCCAATTTATGCTGTGCTCCGGAAGTCGTTAATCGCAGGATTCAACTATTCATTAACGAAATGAATCAGGACGTCTCCTTTCAGAATAGAGCGATCTTTACAGAAATCAGAAAAAAAGCCCTGAAAAAGCTTTCCAATTACTTGAACGTTGATACATCAGAAATTGGAATCACCCGAAATACAACAGAAAGCAATAACATAATTGTCAACGGACTTGAGTTGAAGAAGGGGGATGAGATATTAATTTGGGACCAAAATCATCAAAGTAACCGTGAATCATGGGAAAACAGAGCCAGACGAGTAGGATTTGAAGTAAGAAGGATCTCCACACCCAAAGACCCGAAATCCAAAGAAGAATTGTTACGAGTTTTTGAAAATGCCACATCCGCAAAAACAAGATTAATTTCATTTTCACATATCTCAAATACTACCGGTGTTGCCTTACCTGCGGAAGAAATATGCACCATGGCTAAGTCAAAAGGCATTCTTACACTTATTGACGGCGCCCAGGCATTGGGTTTCCTGGATCTTGACATATCCAATATCGGATGTGATTTCTACACCGCCAGTACACACAAATGGCTCATGGGACCATTAGAAAATGGCATTTTATATGTGAAAAAAGAGCACATAGACAAAATATGGCCGGATAGTATCACCGTGTTTTGGGACAATGATAAAACCACCGTGAATGATCGTTTTTGTTCATTAGGTCAACGCAATGAAACTACACCCCCAGCGATCATTGACATAATTGATTTTCATAATACCATTGGCAAGAAAAATATAGAGCTTCGAATCCGATCACTGGCTGCTCACCTAAAAGACAATCTCCAAAAATCCATCCCCAATGTCCAATTTATAACACCGATTGATGAGACCCTAAGTGGTGGAGTGACCATATTTTCCATTCCCGACGTAGATGGTAAAAAGGTATTTGAAGATTTATATACAAACTATCAAATAGCCTGTGCGCCGACCGGAGGTATACGACTGTCACCAACAATTAGTGCGACTTTGAAAGATATGGACAAAATCGTTGTAGCGATTTCAGAATTGGTCTAGCGTCTTCGGAAGAAGCAAACAAGAGCCAATATTATCAATTGATACTTACCAACTCAATGTCGAATACAAGATCTTTACCGGCAAGCTCATGGTTGGCGTCGATTGTAATGGTTTCCTCAGTGATCGCCGTGATCAAAACAGGGATCTGCTGACCCTGGTCATTTGTAGCAACAAGCTTCTGACCTATTTCAGGTTCGAGCTCAGCAGGAAGATTTGACTTGGGTACTTGTTGAAGTAATTCAGCATTATAGGGACCATAAGCTTCCGCGGAGGGAATAGTTATAGTCTTCTTTTCATTCAATTCCATACCATCCACCGCGGTGTCAAATCCCTTGATCATCTGTCCAGCACCTACCGTAAATTCCAATGGAGATCTGCCAACTGAAGAATCGAATACCTCTCCATCCAGAAGTTTTCCAGTGTAATGGACCTTCACCAAATCATTCTTTTTTGCTTTCATATGTTCTATCCCTTTCGATTTAAAGACCGGCAAAGGTAGCCAAACATTTGACAGTCGAATCCCTAAGGGAAAAATATACGTTTATTTTGAACGTTGGAGTAAATAACTCCCACCATCATATGGCAGATCTGCATCCGGAAAATTGGCACAGGAACTTACGGATATCCGTAATAATCTTATTTATCTATTTTTTTGGGTATCAAGTCAGGGGTGAACCCATCAAATTTCTAGACCTTAATCTCAGCCACGCATTGGCGAAAGCCAAAAAAGAGCAGAAACTGGTTTTCATCGACTTTTACACCACCTGGTGTAGACCATGTAAGGTCATGGAAATGGATGTTTTCTCTGACGATGACGTGGGGAATGTACTGAATGAGCAGTACGTGCCGCTCCGTATAAATGCTGACATTGAAAAAGAACTTACACTGAAGCATGATATCCGGGTCTACCCGACGTTGCTCGTTCTTGATCGAAATGGCAAAACACTTTTCAGAAATGAAGGAGCAATGGATCGGGATAGTTTTTTAAAACTCGCCCGTGACATACCAAACTTAAAAATATTCCAGCACGACTATAATAAAAATGAAAGCAAGTTATCGGCGGTTAAAAATTATGCCTCAGCCCTTCATTGGGTAAATCCTTTGTTAGCCAGGCGCGTTGTCAAGAAATATATTCAGAATACCTCACCAAAGAAATGGGACAAGGAATATAACTGGGAATTGATCAGAGACTACATTCCTGGAACCGAATTAGCGTTGTTTAAAAAAATTCTAGCAGAGGAGGATATCTACGATCTTTTCCCTGAAGAATTCAAGCAATTTGCCGAAAATGGAGTTGCAGACATTCTCCAAAAAAGTCTTGAGCTTAACAATACATATCAACTAAAGCAGTATGAAAACTGTGTCCTGGGATACAAGAATTATTTCCAGAATCCCGACAGTATGGTGCTGGTTGCCAATATGATTTTCGCAAGTGAAAATGATCCGAAAAAGCTACCGGATTTACTTGACAGATACATTAATGAGTATGCCACTGACAAATATCAATCCCTGGCATATTATGCACGTTTAATGACAGAAAAATACTTCAACCGGGAGATCCTTGAACAAGCGATCTCCTGGGGCAAGTCTTCCATCCGAATCAAGGAAAATTCAGCGGCTTTTCTGGCAATAGCACTGGCTCATGAAAAGCTGAACGAATTCAAACAAGCTTATGCATACATGGCATTGGCGGAAGGGATTGCTTCCAATGAAGAGAAATTGGAAATAGAACCACACCTGGAGCGGATCTATTCGAAATTATCTTATGAACTGCACGATGGAGTGAATACAGTCCGTAACAGGAAGGCAACTGAGGACGGTAGATTTACGCTTGGAGCTGGAAGTCAACGATTGATGTATGGCTATCCGGTACCAACTTCTACCTCCCATTTCATCATCAACATTGATGGACATTTAGCTAGTAATAGTCCCAAGCTTGCAAATAAGGGATTACATTATCTTACTGGACATCTTACTTATGAAGGTGATGGAATGACTCCGCAGGTGAAGATCTCATTCGATTTTCAGGGAACAATCATAACTCAAACACTCACCCCGGTTGACAAGGATTTTCAGGAAATCGAAGCTGGATTTGCTCAATATTATATGGTTAAATATGAATTCCAGAATCAAACAAGGCAATTCAAAAAGATAGGCCTGGGGGTTCTTTTTGATACCATGATCGATGACAATGATTATTGTGTAATTTCAGCAGACGGCCATATGGTTGATAAAGAATGGGGATTCACAGCTAACCAAATGCCACGGGAACTTCTATTCTACAGAACACCAGGTGATACGTCGGATATGATGGGAACGGCCATATTAAAGGGATTCAAAGCAACTCGACCCGATAAAATGGTGATTGGAAGATGGCCTGTACTCCATGAAGTCACATGGGAACTCAAACCGCAAAAAGTTAAATATGGAGACAGTGCGTATTTCCTTAAATGGGAAAACCGTAATATTAGACCTGGCGGTAAGTTGGATTTTGTGACTTATTATGGTTTGCCGGCTCATAAGAAACCTGCGCTCAAGCTAATCGTAGAGGACAATACCTACCTTACGATGAGGGAGAATATCTACTTCGACCATGAAAGCTCCAAACTTGATCTAAACGCAAAAATGAAGATTGGAGATCTCGTCAACAATGACAAAATAGAAATACTGGGAGTTCTTCTCAATGGCTACACTGACATTATCGGAGGCAATAACTTCAACTTCACCCTCAGTGAAAAAAGAATAAAAAATGTAGGGAATATTTTTACGGCCTATAATATTCCGTATGTGCCAAAACCATATGGTCTCGAAATGGCTGATAGAAACTCATATAACATCGAATATGGCAATTCATGGGACCGCCGGGTTGAAATAGTGATCTACTACAAGGTAAAAAACCAGGCAGAACTGGTCCTTTCTTCCATAGAATAATCTTCAAACTATATTTCAAGATTAGATCCCTATTCCAACACAGTAAGTTCATTTTTCGTAAAGTATTTCATATCTTATAAAATTGTTTTAAACACCATGCCATCTGTAAGTTTTACAAATAATTTGAAACGATTTTATCCGGACTTAGCGACGCTAAATGTAGATAGCAGAAGTATCCCTGAAATTCTTGAACAAATAGATTCGAGGCACCCGGGCATCAAAGATTACATCCTTGATGAGCAAGGTCGGTTAAGAAAGCATGTGAATATTTTTATTGGGAACGATCTAATTAGAGACAGGGACAACTTATCTGACATTGTTGACGACAAAGATGAGATCTACATAATGCAAGCATTATCCGGAGGCTAATACCACCACAATGAATAATGCAAAAAACCTTCTCCTCGGCACCAGAAAAGGACTTATCCAATATCAAAAAAATGGATCGAGCTGGATCCATTCAAAAACAGATTTCTTAGGGATACCGGTTTCGTTGACATTTGTTGATAGTCGGACCGATACGTGGTGGGCTTGTTTGGACCATGGGCATTGGGGTGTTAAGCTTCATCGATCCGTAGACATGGGAAAGACATGGGAAGAAGTAGAAGCTCCAAAATTTGAAGAAGGATATGAGGTCAAAGAGGGAGTTCCTGCTAATGTCAGCTACATCTGGGCAATGACGCATGGAGGTGATGATAATCCTGGTACATTATTTACTGGAACAGACCCAGGGGCTCTCTTCAAATCAACTGACAATGGGGATTCCTGGCAGCTGGTAGAAAGTTTGTGGGATCACCCCACACGCAAGGACCAGTGGTTTGGTGGGGGTCGTGACAACCCGGGAATTCACTCAATTGTTGTTGATCCCAGAGATTCCGACCATATACAAGTGGGAATTAGCGTTGCAGGAGTATTTAAGAGCGTCGATGGTGGTAAATCATGGAATCCTTCCAACAAAGGTCTGTCCGCAGATTTTCTTCCGGATCCCAATTCCGAAGTAGGACAGGATCCCCACTTGCTGATTAGAGCTCCATCCAATCCTGAAGTTTTATGGCAACAAAATCATTGCGGAATTTTTGTTTCAAGGGATGATTCTAAAAACTGGACAAAGGTGAGTCAGGATAAAGAAGTGGGACCAGCAGATTTTGGTTTTGCCATTGCTGTTCATGAACAAAAGGCCAATATGGCATGGGTAGCCCCGGGGATAAGCGATGAGGTTCGAATTGCCGTTGACCAGGCATTATGTATTTGCAGGACAGATGATTACGGTGAGACATGGACCGAATTAAGAAATGGTCTCCCTCAGGAAAACTGCTTTGATATAGTTTATCGACATGCCATGGACATCTCGGGTGATTCCCTTGTATTTGGAACAACTACAGGTAATGCATTTTATAGTGATGATCTTGGCGAATCCTGGAAAAGACTCTCATCAGAGCTTCCAATGATCTATTCAGTCGAGATTTTTTAAGATACAAAGACAATGTCCCCTTCGACTCTAACAGTTTTTTCTGTCAGGTTTCGTGTTGCGGGTCCTTCTATCACTGTTCCATCATTGGAAAATTTTGAACCGTGACATCTACATAGAAAATCCCCTTGCGTGAGTGTCCAATCATCTGTACAACGAGCATGAGGGCAGACGCTTGAAAAAGCCCTGATTTCACCATCTACGTTGATCAATAATAAATCTTCATTCGGATGTTTGGTCCAACCTCCCTCATCTTTTAGAAAAGTAAAAACTCCATCATTAATACTGAATTGTATGCCTTCGGGTTCAGGGTCACCTCCATCATCGCTACCACAACTTTGTAAGGTATAACCAAGCGATGCCAGAATCGCTGCCGCACTTGATTTTCTTATGAATTCTCTTTTGTCCATTTTCTTTAAGTTATAAGGTCAAATGAAAGGATACTTGACCCAACATAAGTTCAGAATTATAATATTGAACTTTTTAGGGATATCAATTTCCCAGATGTTTAGTACTGAAAACCAAAGTCCACATACAACCTGATGATTAGCCAATCCCTGCTTGTTTATATTATTGAGATAATATCTACCTCTCACCTATTATTCTATGGTAGTTTCCTTTTGATCCATAGACGAACACATAGGTCTATCAGGACATTGGGATTGTTTCTTTTACTGTTAGGGTGCCATTTTGGGTGGTTAGCATTACATGGATTTGACATCATTAGCTTGCCTGAGATGGTGTCGACTTCATTACTTTTTCTTTATGGCCCCTTGATCTTTCTGTTTGTACGGCAATACTTGAATCCACATTGGAAATTCACTATGAAAGAAATACCACATCTCCTTGGTGTGTTATATGGCATTGTAGGAACCATATTTTTCAATCAAAAATCTGACTTTTTCTTCGTGGATCCAGTATCGCTACCCATTTACACTTATACGGTCATTTATCTGGCAGCAAGTTTACTTTACATTCTGAAGGAGCGACAGAAAAAAACAATACGGTTTAGTCTAACACTACCTGCATACGTGAGCATTACATACCTTCTAATGATCTTGACCTACGTGGTATTGCTACTTGACAGGGACCTTTTTTTGGGGAGTTTTTTTATATTCTTGAAAGTAGGATTTCTGATTGAGGTAATGATCCTTGTGGATGGCCTGATTGTAATGTCCATAGTCCATCCTTCCAATTTTATCAAAATATCAGAACCGGTATCAAAGAAGGGAAGCATTAAAAAATCAGACGAAAGCCTTAGTGACAATTATGTCACTTCGATTTTATCGGAACTTGTGAGGTATGTTGAATTTGAACGGAATTACAGAAACCCTAATCTCAAACTTTCACAAGTGGCTTCGGAAATTGGATATCCACCCCACGATGTATCTAAGGTCATAAATTCATCCCTGGGTAAGAATTTTAATGAATACATTAATGAGCACAGGATAAAATCGGCTGAAAAGTTATTGGTGGAATCTTCGGAATTAAGGATAAACGAGGTCATGTACGTGGTCGGATTCAATTCCAAGTCAATTTTCCATCACTTGTTCAAGTCTCATTTTGGCCAAACTCCAGGAGATTATCGAAGAGCAAGACAATTATCTGAAATGGAGAAAGTTGAGGTCTGAAATCGAACCTCAGGAAAAGTCAAATTTCTTCAATTCCAACTTTAAATGATCCCTATCCACGGTGATGCTTGGATCCGAAAAGATCCTTTTGGATAATGTTTCTACTGCATCGGGGATGAAACGTAGCTTGGCAGCTATCTCTTCGCAAAATTTTATCTCACTAAGGAATACCTTTTTATCCGCTTTCATTAGATGGACAAGGTTATATAGGTATTCAAACCGCTGATCATATGTCAATGCACTGAATTCAATTTCAAATTTTGTAGAAGCATCCCTGGAAAACTCAGATTTGATGATATCCTCAATTTGGTTCTCTTCAAGCCCGTTTGCTTTCCCTAATTTCATAATGAGTTTCTTCTCAACATCAGCGAAATTCTGATCCATTAGCGCCAATCGAATAAGTGCTCTCATTTGAGATTCTAAATTATCCATTTGATGACTAGTTAATTGAAAGCTTAATTTTAAAGTTAGCCAAATCTCAACAAGGAATCCAAGATAGGAATTAATAGCGTACTTTTCGCAATTTATCGATGTCAAGGATCTCGATATCTCCCCTGTCAACGGATATCCATCCGTCCTTCTTGAATTCTGAAAGCATTCGAATAGCGGATTCCGTTGCGGTACCTACGATACTGGCAAGATCATTTCGATTTAAAGGGAAGGAGACATTCTTCTCATCTCCTTTTTGATAACTATCATACATCTTCACCAATGCGTCGGCAGTACGTTTTCTTACCGTATCATAAGCCATGGCCATGAGCTCTTTTTCTTTGGCTACCAGATCCATAGAAAGCATCTTTATGAATTGAGCGGCGACATCACTTTTACTGAAAATCATCGACTGAAAATCCTGTCTGGGAATTGCCTGTAGTTCACAGTTTTCCATGGCCTGCGCAAATTCCGTGTGATTGATGTCTTGTATAAGTGCCATTTGACCCATAAAATCACCCTCTCCAAATATGTCAATGATGAATTCTTTTCCGTCGGCATTGATCTTATAACACTTGATTTTACCTTTAATTATATGGTATAGATAATGGGGGAAATCTTCTTCCTTGTAAACGATCTCTCCTTTCTTGAAGCTTTTTATTGAGCTTTTATCAGAAAGATTGAGATCAGGAAACTGTGATTTGATCTCACTGACAAAATTGGAAACACCATCCGCTCCAGCTCCTTTGAGTTTTTCGAATTTCTTTAATCGATTCTCTATGGCATTGAGCAGGTCCATTTCCTCGAAGGGCTTAACAAGATAATCATCAGCACCCATGCTCATCCCCTTCCTAAAGTCTTCTTTTTCCGCTTTAGCGGTAAGGAAAATAAATGGAATACTAGCCGTCTCATAATTCTTACTCAGAATGTATAAAACTTCATAACCATCCAATCCGGGCATCATGATATCACACAATATCAGATCCGGCTTTTTCTCTTTTGCGAGTTTCACTCCCTCTTTACCATCAGGCGCAGCCAATATTTGGTAAGATGACAGCTCCAGGATCTCAGAAATATTCTCCCTCACATCAGCATTATCCTCAATTACCAGGATAGTAGTTTCCATAGTTTCTTCAATTATTTTTATTCAATGTTACAAAAAATGTTGTTCCCACTCCTTCTTCGCTTTCAAATTCGACCTTTCCCGAAAGCAGATCTACATACTTGCTAACGAGGTTAAGTCCCAGCCCTGTACCCTCGATGTTTGTGGCGTTACCCGCCCTAAAAAAACGTGAGAACATATTTTTTTGATCTGCCAAAGGTATACCGATACCTCTATCCTTCACCGAAAATCTTATTCCCTTGGCCATTTCCTTTATGGTGAGCTCTATTATCCCTTTATCCGAATACTTGATTGCATTTGATAATAAATTGATCAGTATCTGTCGTAAGATCTTTCGATCACTGTTAAAGTGTACATCACCGTTACACTTACATCGAAGCTCCTGCTTTTCTTTCAGTAAAGGCTTTACATCTTCCATTATGTTCCTCACAAATTGGCCCAACTCCATTTCTTCAATTTTGGTCGTGATCTTGCCTTCCTCAAGCTTCCCAATTGAAAGAAAATCATCCAGAATATCAGTCAAATGCTTCACCGAGTTTTTGACTTTTTCGATGTGCTTGGACCTTTTGGAAGCATGTACTTCATCGACATATCTGTCGATCAGGGAGATTGATGAAAGAATCGTGCTTAACGGAGTTCGAAACTCATGGGATGCCATGGATACGAAGCGACTTTTCAACACATTCAACTCTCGTTCTTTCTCAAGCATTGCCTCCAGTTTCTTCTGGCTTTCCAGCAACTCTTTCTCGGCCAACTTTCTTTCGTGGACCTGGGTTTGAAGTCCAAGATTGAGGTGTTCTAGTTCCTGAGTCCTTTCAATAACAAGTTTTTCCAGGTTCTCATTGTGTATCCTGACCTCTTTTTCCAGGCGTTTTCGTTCCGTAATATCAATGATGAACGCCGCTGTAAGACTGCGCTCACCATACTCAAATGGATTGAGACTGATCTCAAGTGGAAAAACTTCTCCGTTTTTCTTTCTACCATGAAGATCAAGTCCAGCTCCCATCGCACGCGGATTTGGCTTCATGAGGTATTGATCTCTGTGCTTCTTATGGGTTTTCTTCAAGTCATCTGGAAGCAGGATTTCCAGGGATTTTCCGACAAGTTCCTCTTTTGAATATCCAAAAAGATCCAGTGTACGGGGATTTGCAAGTAATATGACACCCCTATTATCACATATTAGTATGCCCTCAGCTGCAGAGGTGAATATTTGCTCTAGGACTTTTATTTCGCTTATAAGATTTCCGCTAAAATAATAAGACCATGGTACTTTATTGAAAAAATTCAACTACCCGTCTGATAAATCTCAGACCGAAACCTTATACGTCCAGATAGATTTGGAATTCAATTGTCATATATGTACGATTTTCAAAAAATTCTAGTTGCCACTGATTTTAGCCCCGCAGCCTGGCAAGCTATTAAGGCAGGTGTCGCATTGGCGAAGATGCCTGCTTCTAAAATCTTACTATTGCACGTATATCCAAATAGGACAGGGGATACTGATGCGTCCGAACAAAATCACTTTGCCAACGTGAGAAATAAGATTTCAAAAATTGCCAGCGACCTAAGTAAGAATCATGGAATTGAGATCGACAGTTTAGTATTGAATGGTGATGTCTCTAATGTCATCGCGAAGTTTGTGAAAGAAAATGACGTGGATATTGTATTAATGGGTGCCAATTCGACCAGCCTTGACAGCCATCTCGGTCGCCATACTACTCTTGTTATTGAGTCGTCACCAGCACCTGTAATGGTGATTCCACCAATAGTAGAGAACATTGAAAATGCCGCTTGACATTGATTTATATCATACGGCAGGTGCCTTTAAACTATTGAATAAGGTGGAAATATTTAGTATTTTATAGGTACTTTAAATGGATAGTACTATGGAAAAGATCTTAGTCCCTACAGATTTTTCGAATGCTGCCGAAATGGCCTTCAATTTTGCCAAACAAATTGCCAAAAAAAATAAAGCGTCGATCACTCTCCTGCATGCAATGGACGTCCCCGTAGCCCTGGAACCCACATTGATGGATCCATCTATAGTACAGGAAATTGGTGAGGAATCCATGCAATCCACAGAACAATTAATGCGTGATTTGAAAGAGAAGAACTGTGCAGAATGTGATTTAGATTACTTCATTGGTTCGGGACCTGTTCTTGAAGTCATCAATAGATACCGCTCACTCAACCATATTGACTCGATAGTCATGGGTACCCATGGAGCTTCAGGATTTAAGGAGATCTTTATCGGTTCCAATGCAGAAAAGGTAATCAGACGAGCCAAGGTGCCTGTTTATACCATCCCTAACAAGCTATTACTCGATGATATTAAATCTCTTTTGATTCCGATTGATATCAACGATATATCAGATGGTTTTTTACATGGGATCAAAGAACTTATCAATCTCTTTGAAGCCACACCTCATTTTTTATACATAGACACACCGACGAGTCACATCAATGAAGACGAATTCTATACAGAGCTTGACGAAATATTGCAGCATCGGAACTTTGAGGATTACCAGATCCACACCGAAAGAGATTTCACTGCCGAATCAGGGATCTTCCATGCAGCAAAAATATTAGGATCTGATATGATATGTCTTGCTACCCATGGTAAGGTTGGTTTATCACATTTAATAGAGGGAAGCCTTGCGGAAGACATTGCAAATCACTCCAGGATTCCTGTTTGGACCTATAACCTTAAAATGGAAGAACATTTCGAAGAAATGAATAACCTGGCCTTCGCCCTATGACAGTTGAGTCCCCCTCAACAACCCAATGCTTTCATTGCGGGGAGGATTGTGAAGAGGAAATCCGATCTGATGACAAAGTCTTTTGTTGTCATGGCTGTAAAACTGTATTCGAAATAATCACTGATAGCGGTTTAACAAACTACTATGAGCTTAACAAAAATCCAGGTATCAAAGCCCAGGATAAACGATTCAAATATCTTGATAATCCTGAGATTGCTTCGGGACTCATAAACTATACGGATGATGAGGTTACAAAAGTCACCTTGAACCTTCCCTCTATCCATTGCTCCTCATGTATTTGGTTACTGGAGAACCTGAGCAAACTTTTACCTGGTATCACGAGCTGTCAAGTCAATTTCACAAAGAAAGAAGCATCCATCTTATACAATAATGATTCTTTGAAACTTAGCAAGCTAGCTGACTTTCTAGCTGGTATAGGATATACACCTGACATCAATATCGCCGACAGCAGGAAAGAGAAGAAAAGCTCGCAACATCGAAAACTAAGGATCAAAATTGCGATTGCAGGATTTTGTTTCGGTAATTCCATGCTGATCAGCCTTCCGGAATACCTTGATTCATCGTTTTCGGAAGAGCCATACTTCCAGACAGTCTTTGGTATAATGAATATTCTATTTGCAATTCCTGTCGTATTCTACAGTGGTTGGGATTATTTCGATGCGGCGATCAAAGGTCTGAGGAAGAAATTCATTAGTATGGACCTGCCTATTGCATTGGGTATTTCTACACTTCTTATAAGATCCGTATATGAAATCGTTAGCTCTACTGGTCCCGGATACATCGATTCACTTACTGGTCTGGTTTTCTTCTTGATTATCGGAAAATGGTATCAGAGCAAAACTTACAAAGCGTTTTCGTTTGACAGAGACTATCGATCTTTTTTTCCTATCGCCGTCTTGAAAATAGAAAATGGCAATGAAGATCATGTGCCTCTTCAAAGCATCAAAGTCAGGGATTTCATTCAAATTCATCCAGAAGAAATTATCCCAGCAGATGGCATCATCAAGGAGGGGAAAGGTGAAATAGATTACAGTTTCGTAACAGGAGAGTCAAATATCAATTCCCGGTCAGCAGGTGATAGAGTCTTTGCAGGTGGCAGGCAAAAAGGAGAAACGATTATCCTCGAAGTCGTTAAAACCGTGGAAACAAGTTATTTGACAAGTCTCTGGAACAACAGTACTCGAAAAGGTTCCAAAACATTGGTGGAATTGGCAGCTAATAAAATGGGCAAATATTTCACTATTGGGATAATACTTGTAGCATTATCTACAGGTATTACATGGTCATTTATTGATCCTGCGAGTATTTGGACAGTTGTTAGCTCCATTCTGATTGTCGCATGTCCATGCGCATTAGCCCTTGCTGCTCCATTCGCCTTTGGTCAGGGGCTTAGAATTTTTGGAAATAATGACTTTTACCTTCGTGATGCTTCAGTGATAGAGCAATTGGCTAAGTGTAGAGAAATCGTATTTGATAAAACAGGGACATTAACCAGCGAATCACAAACCGAGGTGGTCTTTAGCAAGGAGCTCAGCAATCATCAGAAATCATTGATTTACAGTCTTACTAAGCAAAGTCTGCACCCCATAAGTAAGGCAATATCAAATCATTATAAAAATTGTGAAGTCGTTGGAATTGAGGCATATAGCGAAGAAGAAGGAAAAGGGATCAGGGCAAAAGTAAATGGCAACTTGGTAAAGATAGGCTCTTCGGAATTCATAAAGGACATGCCCGATAATCATCATACGGGTCTCCAAATCGATGATAAGTACATGGGGTATTTCGATATTCAAAATCGCTACCGGAAGGGTCTTTTCAAACTACTTAAAGACCTAAGGCAAAAATTCAAACTTCATTTGCTTAGTGGAGATGGTGATGGGACGCTGACAACACTCC
The DNA here is from genome assembly GCA_965242805.1 of Cyclobacteriaceae bacterium. Lineage (GTDB taxonomy): Bacteria > Bacteroidota > Bacteroidia > Cytophagales > Cyclobacteriaceae > JANQEU01. Next base: position 1,297,040 of record CBDETD010000002.1, read on the forward strand.
AGCCATACTTCAGTCAGTTATCTTACCGGCAAAAACCACATGACAAATTGGAATATATACGGGATCTTCAGCAAACGAATTCCACACTGATGGTTGGTGATGGACTGAATGACGCGGGAGCCCTAAAAGAAGCTCAAACGGGGATCGCAGTGATCGATGACCTCCATAGGTTTTCACCTGCTTCCGATGGGATAATGAAAGGTTCACGACTTAAGGACCTGGATAAATTTCTTGACCTTAGCAGGACATCACTGAAGGTCGTTTATGCAGCATTTACCCTTTCTTTACTGTACAATATTGTTGGTCTTTCATTCGCAGTCACAGGTAATTTGACACCTGTGATCTCGGCCATTCTAATGCCAATCAGTTCGGTTTCTGTTGTGGCATTCGTCACACTTACCCTTCAGTACATCGGACGTAGGTTATAGATGTGTACTGACATAAATCAGTATACTGCCTGCACCTACTCAGCCATCACCTTTGTCCAGTTGAAGATTATTGCAACATGGCCGTAATCTTTATATTGATAATTGTGAGTCTTATTGTGGCGTTGGGATTCCTGATTGCCTTTATCTGGGCAAACAAAACAGGACAATTCGATGATGACTTCTCTCCTTCGGTCAGAATACTATATGATGATGAATCTGAATAACCTTTTGATATATGTCTGAAAAATCAAACCAATCTAACACCTCACTCGAAACATTTTATTATGATAACCATATTGTGAGGATGTTCCTGATTGCCTCTGTCATCTTCGGGATTATTGGAATGACGGTTGGCTTACTTGTGGCAATTCAGTTTTTTTTACCTGATGCAAATTTTGGAATTCCTTACACGACTTTTGGTCGCACAAGGCCTCTGCACACCAATGCAGTCATTTTTGCATTTGTAGGAAACGGAATTTTTGCCGGTGTTTATTACTCACTACAAAGGCTTTGTAAGGCCCCAATGTTCAGCAAAATGTTGAGCAACATACATTTCTGGGGTTGGCAGGCTATTATTCTTTCAGCCGCATTGACTTTACCTCTCGGTTACACGACTGGTAAGGAATACGCAGAGTTGGAATGGCCAATTGATATTGCCATCGCATTGATATGGGTGGTATTTGGTATCAACATGTTTGGCACTATTCTCAAGAGAAGGGAACGACATCTGTACGTTGCTATTTGGTTTTACATAGCAACATTTGTCACTGTTGCCATGCTGCACATTGTTAACTCCTTCGAACTACCGATCGCATTCCTTAAGAGTTACTCTTGGTATGCTGGTGTGCAAGATGCTCTTGTGCAATGGTGGTACGGTCACAATGCGGTTGCATTCTTCCTGACTACTCCTTACCTGGGTCTGATGTATTATTTCGTACCAAAAGCTGCAAATCGTCCTGTTTATTCCTACAGGCTTTCGATCGTTCACTTTTGGGCTCTAATATTCATATACATTTGGGCAGGCCCTCACCACTTGCTTTACAATGCGCTACCGGATTGGGCTCAGTCATTAGGTGTGGTATTTTCTGTCATGCTGATCGCGCCTTCCTGGGGAGGAATGCTGAATGGACTTTTCACCCTGCGTGGAGCATGGGATCGAGTCAGGGAAGATCCTATTCTCAAATTCATGGTGGTTGCCATCACATGCTATGGAATGTCAACATTTGAAGGACCTATGTTGAGTCTGAAAAATGTAAATGCTATTGCACACTTTACAGATTGGGTGGTTGCTCACGTTCATATCGGTGGACTCGGATGGAATGGATTCCTGACGTTCGCTATGTTGTATTACCTGATACCAAGATTGTATAAAACTCAGATATTCTCATTGAAACTGGCCAATTTCCACTTCTGGGTTGGGACATTAGGTATTATATTCTATGCATTGCCACTTTATTGGGCGGGATTTACACAAAGCCTTATGTGGAAGGAATTTACGGATGCAGGCCAACTTTCATATCCAAACTTCCTGGAAACGGTTACTCAGATCAAACCAATGTACATGCTTCGTGCATTTGGTGGTTTCCTTTACCTGGCAGGAGTTTTTGTTATGGTTTATAATCTTTGGAAAACAGCTACAGCAGGTCAATTCCAGAAGGAAACAAAAGCTGAAGCAGCTCCTCTTGAAAAAGGATACCAACCTCCAGCAACTGAAGGGTGGCACAGAAAGATATTCGAATGGAAACCTATCAGAATGCTTGTGTGGAGTTTGATACTCGTGGCAATAGGTGGTGTGATAGAAATTGTGCCAACCTTCCTGGTTGAGTCCAATATCCCAACAATCACAAGTGTCAAACCATATACTCCTTTGGAATTGCATGGAAGGGACATCTACATTAGAGAAGGTTGTTACACGTGCCATTCTCAAATGATTAGACCATTCCGCAGTGAAACCGAGCGATATGGAGAATACGCCAAAGCCGGTGAATTCGTTTATGATCACCCTTTCCAATGGGGAAGTAAACGTACTGGTCCTGACTTGTTGCGGGTTGGTGGTAAGTACTCACATGGCTGGCACTTCAATCATATGTTAGAACCGGAAAGTATGTCTCCCGGCTCTATCATGCCGCCTTATCCATGGTTATTCTTTGATCCCTGGGACAAATCTTCTACGGAAGCCAAGATCAATGCAATGAGAACTTTAGGTGTACCTTATGAAGAAGGTTATGAGGAACAGGCTCTAGCCGATGCTGAAAAACAGGCCCAACAAATAGTCAATGATCTCAGATCTGAAAATATCAATGGAGACGCTGAAACGGAGATCATAGCTTTGATCGCCTATCTACAGAGGATCGGTACGGACATTAAAAACTCAAACGAGCAATAGTCATGTTGAAGTTTATAAAGCATCATATGGAAACGATTACTGGAATTGAGATATTCCCGTTGATTTCCTTCATCATATTCTTTGTCTTTTTCCTTCTGGTGACGATCTATATTCTGAAGATTGATAAAAAGGAAATAGAAGAGATATCAAACTTACCATTGGACGATAACATGAAAGAATCATGAAAAGAATAGCAATAATCATATTTACACTCTTTCCATTTTTATCCTTTGCCCAGGAAGAATCGGTAGGATTTATGGAGCAATATATGTTGGAGATTGTGCTGACGATTGTAGTGATTGCCACATTTGTGGCCTTACTTTCTGCGGTCATCTCTTACGTAGCTCTCAGAGCCGTACTTTCTCCACAAACGGAGGAAAAAACTGAAGCCAAAGCCAGTTTTTGGGAGAGATTCTATACTCAGTTCAATGCCGCTGCACCTGAGGCATCGGTTATGACAACACATGAGTACGATGGGATCAAAGAGCTTGACAACAAGTTGCCACCCTGGTGGTTGTATGGTTTCTACTTCACCATTGCATTTTCAGTCGTTTACTTGATCCACTATCATGTGGTTGGTTCAGGACCAAGTAGTGAACAGGAATATCTCACCGAAATGGCGAATGCTGAGGAGCAGGTGGCTGCCTACTTAGCAGCACAAGGTGAGCTCATTGATGAAACCAACGTGGAGGTACTTTCAGATGCTTCAGACCTGACCTCCGGCAAAGAGATGTTCATCCAAAACTGTGCGGCGTGCCACGGACAGCTTGGTGAAGGAGGTATTGGACCAAATTTCGCTGACAATTACTGGATCCATGGCGGAAGCGTAAAGGAAATATTCTCTGTTATAAAGTATGGAGTTCCTACAAAGGGTATGATCCCATGGGCCAACCAGTTCAGTCCTGTACAAATGGCACAATTGTCAAGTTACATACTCACACTTCAGGGAACGGATCCACCAAATCAAAAGGAACCACAGGGCGAATTATACGAACCCGAAAGCCCTGAAATGGAGTCAGAAGAAAGTGAAGAGGAGACGGTAACATTATAAAATAATGATCGAAAACGCTCAGATTGAATCCTTATATCAGGAGCAGGAGGATAACGAGGAATACAGGGATCATCTGGCAACAGTAGATTCAAAGGGAAATAGGATCTGGGTGTATCCCAAAAAGCCAAAAGGACGATATCATAATAAAAGAGTCGTTGTGAGTATCTTCCTTTTGGCTTTCCTTTTTCTGTCTCCATTCATTAAAATAGGAGGAAATCCATTTCTACTCTTTGATTTCTTTGAAAGGAAATTTGTCATATTCGGTCAGGTTTTTTGGCCCCAGGACTTTTTCCTTTTTGCCATAGCCTTCATTACATTGATCGTCTTCATCATACTATTTACAGTAGTTTATGGTAGGATTTTCTGTGGATGGATCTGTCCACAAACTATTTTCATGGAAATGGTCTTCCGTAAAATTGAGTACTTGATCGAGGGGGATTACATGGCACAAAAAAAATTGGATAAAATGCCATGGAACAGCGAAAAGATCATCAAGAAAGGATCCAAACAGGTAATTTTCTTATTGATCTCACTCCTGATCATGCACACGTTTATGGCCTATATGTTGGGTACAGAGGACCTTTGGCAAGTAATGCGTGAAGGTCCGGTGGAAAGACCAGGAGGTTTTTTCGCTATGTTGATTTTTACCGGCCTTTTTTATGGTGTTTTCGGCCATTTCCGTGAGCAGGCATGCACACAGGTCTGCCCGTATGGTAGACTACAGGGCGTCCTTCTGGATAAACAAAGTGTTGTTGTTGCCTATGACCATAAAAGGGGCGAAGCAAGAGGTAAATTCCGCAAAGATGAAGATCGCATGTCAGCCGGAAAAGGAGATTGTATTGATTGTAAGCAATGTGTATATGTATGTCCTACAGGCATCGACATAAGAAACGGGACACAACTGGAATGCGTTAATTGTACGGCTTGCATCGATGCTTGTGATGATATTATGGACAGGATTGGAAAACCACGGGGTCTTGTGAAGTATGCTTCGGAATCTATGATTTCTGAGCAGAAACCAATGTCATTTTCCAGCCGCATGATCGCGTACACAGCTGTACTTGGTCTGCTTCTGGTTGCATTGACCAGTATGCTGATCATGAGATCTGATGTTGAGACAACAGTATTACGAACTCCGGGTATGACCTATCAGGAAAGAGAGGATGGAAAAATTTCTAACCTTTACAATGTGAAGGTCATCAACAAGACAAACAATGAGTTACCGGTTAACTTGGAAGTTCTTGATCCAAGGGCAACATTGGAATGGGTTGGTGAAGATCTGATTGTACCTCCTTCCGGTACAGCACAAGGAGCTTTTTTCCTGGTTATCAATGTTAATGAATTAGAGGCCAGAAGTTCAAAAATTGGAATAGGGGTATTCTCAGAAGGTGAAGAACTAGAAACAGTATCGACTAAATTTCTTGGACCGATTAAGAGGTATTGATTATGAAATGGAATTGGGGAACTAAAATCGTTATTGCCTTCGTGATATTTTGCGGACTGATGATCTTTATGGTCATCAAGAGCTTTGAACAGGATTTTCATCTCGTTACCGAAAACTATTATCAGGAGGAACTTGCCTACCAGGAAAGGATTGACGCAATAGAAAATACTTCCCGGAAAGGACTTATACCCAATCTTGAAGGAACCGCGAAGAATGTAATTATCTCTTTTGAGCTAACAGATGAAAAGTATCCAACCGGTGATATTCAGTTTTATCGCCCGGAAAATGCAAATCTCGATAGGTTCTATGATATTAAAGGACTTGAAACTGTGATACCCAAGTCCGAGCTTGCAAGGGGAAGGTATATTCTCAAAATTGATTGGGAGTTTGACGGGGAGAAATACTATTACGAAAAAGAAGTGTCGATTTCAAAATGATATATGCCGCTTTCATATTGGGATTTTTAGGGAGCATACATTGCCTTGGAATGTGTGGCCCACTGACATTGGCTCTTCCCATTCCACGCGAAAGAAGGGTCATTGGGATCACTATTTACAATGTAGGTCGAACAATAACATATGCTTCGTTTGGGCTTGTTTTCGGGATCCTGGGAGAATCACTTTCCATTGCAGGATGGCAAAAAGGATTTGCCATTGGAATGGCGGTACTTATTCTTCTCCTTATTTTCCTTCCTGGCCTGTCAAATGGGATTGTCAGAAATTACCAGGAAAGTCGTTTTATAAAAGCCATTAAAAAATCGATCATCGTTCAATTCAAAAACAGATCTTTCCTTTCCTCTTTTGTAGCAGGTACCCTAAATGGATTTATTCCATGCGGGTTAGTATATATTGCCCTGGCGGGAGCATTGGCGACGGGAAGTATTCAAAACTCAATAATATTTATGGCATTCTTTGGCATAGGAACGATACCTGCCCTACTGGGCCTGAACGTTTTCAAAGCCATCTGGAAAATAAGGTTTTCATCAAAATGGATGGTGCCGGCATTTTCCCTATTGTTCGCAGGACTATTCCTTTACCGAGGAATAGCCGTCGAATTACCAGCGATCGAAAACCTCTTGAATGAGGTGGGATTTAAGAACATTACCATCTGCAATGGTGGTTTTTAAGATTATATAAATGATACCTCAAGATAACTTAATAAGGAAATACAATGTTCCTGGTCCACGGTACACAAGCTACCCTCCAGTTCCATTTTGGACGAATGATGGACATAATCAACATTCATGGTTGGAAACGGTCAGGAATACGTTTTGGCTTGATGGTAAAGAAATTAGCATTTACATTCATCTCCCGTTTTGTGATAGCCTGTGTACTTATTGCGGATGCTCCACGCACATCACCAGGAATCACAAAGTTGAGAGGGAGTATATCGATGCGCTGTTAAAGGAATGGAGCATATATTTTGAGGAATTCGGAACGAAACCCAATCTAAAAGAATTACACTTGGGCGGAGGGACACCTACTTTTTTCAGCCCATCAAACCTCGAATATTTGATCGGGGGGATTTTAAAAAATTGCAATTTATCTGATCAATGTGCTCTGAGTTTTGAAGGTCATCCTAAGAATACATCATACGACCATCTTAAAACATTAGGAAACCTTGGGTTCAAGAGAGTTAGTTTTGGGATTCAGGATTTTGATCGGCATGTACAGGAAATAATCAATCGAAAACAGACGTATCAGGAAGTCGAACAGGTTACAAACTGGGCCAAAGAACTCGGTTATGCTGTTAATTATGATTTGGTGTACGGACTCCCTGCTCAGAACCTCTCAAAAATCCGGAATACAATTGAGAAAACGATCGCATTAAGACCAGATCGGATCGCATTCTATGGGTACGCCCATGTACCACAACTCAAGCCTGCTCAAAAGTCTTTCGAGCATTTACTACCGATCCCTGAAAATCGGTTCAGGATGTACGAATTGGGTAAACAACTGTTCACTGAAGGAGGCTATCTTGACATCGGCATGGATCACTTTGCCCTTCCTTCAGACGAAATTGTGATTGCGAAGCAAAATGGTAAACTCCATCGGAATTTCATGGGTTATACCACCCAAAAAACGGAATTACTGATTGGATTAGGAATGACTTCCATAAGTGACAGTTGGACCGCATTCAGTCAGAATGAAAAGAAATTAAAAGACTACTACTCAAAACTTGACCAGGGATTACTTCCAATTACCAAAGGCCACAGGCTGACCCAGAAGGACCTTTATATTCGCCAAAGGATCCTGGATCTGATGTGTAATTATAAAACCCAAATTGACCAGACAAAACTTAAAGAACTAGGAGTTGAAGTTGACATGAATATGCTCCAAAAGTTTCAGGATGATGGTCTTATTAATTATGAAAATTCGGTGATTGATGTCACAAAAATTGGAGAACCCTTTGTTCGCAATATTTGCATGGCTGTTGATCCGAATTTTGTCAATAAGATGAGCAGCAAATCGTTTTCCAAAGTTGTGTGAATAATGGACGTTTGCCCTTTAGGATGAAAGATCTATTTCTTGTTACCTTTGCGCCGGAAATCCGGATAAAACAAAAATCACAACTAGTTGAGCTTTAAAAAGTACAAATATTCCAAAGATCTTGATACCGCCTTTGCCTCTACAGTCAAAGGCAGAGTAAACGATTTCTTTCAATCCAACGGACTCTCCAAGAATGCGGATACAACCATGATCGTCAAAGCACTAATAATGTGCTTGCTTTTTTTTGGTCCCTTGGCCTTAATGTATACCGGGCTTGTCACAAATTATTGGATACTTTACGGATTGTGGATCATTATGGGAGTAGGAAAAGCTGGTATTGGAACGGGAATTATGCATGATGCTATCCACGGTGCATTTTCAAAATCAGCCAAAACCAACAAATTATTATCCAACTCAATGAATCTGATTGGTGGCAACGCTTATGTCTGGTTCATACAACACAATGTTTTACACCATACTTACCCTAACATAGATGAAGCCGATGATGACATAGATATTCCATTTGTTTTGAGAATGTCTCCCCATCAACCAAGGTATTGGTTTCATAAGTATCAGCACATATATGTATGGGTCCTTTATTCATTTGCTACCATCTTTTGGGTTACGACGAAGGATTTCGTGCAACTTAATAAGTATTGGGATCGGGGATTGGTTAAAAATCGTAAGGAGTATTGGAAACATGTGTTGAATATTGTGGTCTGGAAAATAGTGTATTACGTATATCTCCTGGTTTTACCTTTGATTCTCATTCCTATCCCTGCCTTGCATGTTATATCAATGTTCATCGTGATGCACCTCGTGGCAGGAATATTGTTGAGTATTATCTTCCAACCTGCCCACGTGTTTGAAGGATCAAATTTTCTGAAAGTAGAGGATATCAGGATAGATAAAAGTTGGATTGGGTACCAACTGGAAACCACTACAAATTTTGGATTGAAGGGTTTTCTAAAATGGATGGCTGGAGGGCTGAATTACCAGATCGAACACCATCTCTTCCCAACGATCTGCCATTCGCATTATCCTAAGATCGCCCATATTGTAAAAAATACCGCGGAAGAATTCAACCTTCCCTACCATTTTCAAAAGGATATATGGGGAGCTCTGCATATGCATTCAAGTATACTGCAACACTTGGGGCAGCCTCATTCCCAGCCAAAAGTCGCAGTTTGATTAATTTTGATTGGTTCATTCCAATCAAATGAAGTCTTTTCAAACTGTTCTCGACAAAGTAAACTCCTCGCTTGGGTGGAATTATCATATTCTCGTTGCTGATGACATCGCTCAGGAGTTCATAGATAAGGATCGGAGAGTTATTTGTACTGTCAATGGGGTCAAAAAACTACATTCCGCGTTAATGCCAGATGGTTCTGGAAACTGGTTCATTTTTATGAATCAAAAGATCCGGAGCGAGTTGAAGATAAAGCCAGGAGATATGCTACAAATCACCCTGGAAAAAGATAAGTCAGAATACGGAATGGAGATGCCTGAAGAGTTGCAAGAGTTATTGAATCAGGATGATGAAGGATCTATGTATTTCCATAAACTCACTCCAGGTAAGCAAAGAACACTTATTTACCTGGTCCTCAAAGTCAAGAACACAGACAGCAGAATAAATAAATCACTGGCAATCGTTCATCACCTCAAAGAATTCAAAGGTGTACTTGATTTTAAGATCCTAAATGAAACGATAAAGCACTATAATAATCTCAATTAAACCAAAATTCCTGATTGGAAGGAAACGACAATAAGTACTTTCCCATTGATATATCTGCGGAACCCTATATTAAGTTACTGACAACAACAATCAATAATATCATCAGCAGAGTGATCAGTCCCTGAATAAGCGTTACCAGGGTATAGGTTCGATAGGATTCCTTCACTGAAAGTCCTCCAAACTGATTGACAACCCAAAAAAAACTGTCATTGGCATGAGAAACAGTCATTGCTCCCCCTCCTATAGCCATGACCAATAAAGCCAATTCCATTGGCTGTCCAATCCCTACCACAGGTAGTAATGGAGCCAGCATCGATGAAGTGATGACTATTGCTGAAGTCGAGGACCCTTGGGCCGTTTTTAAAATTGCACCCAATAAGAAAGAAATCAAGATTAACACTAAAACACTTCCATGGAATCCTTCAATAAGGCCATTTAGGCTATCGGCCAGTGAGGACGCTTTCAGGACAGCCCCAAACATACCCCCTGCTCCGGTTATGATCAAAATAGGCCCAGCTGATTGCACCCCTTTACCAAGTAGGTCCTTGTAAACTGATAGATCTTTAATTCTCAGGATGAAAAATCCGGCAACAACTGAAACTGTAAGAGCAATCATAGGGTCGCCCAAAACCTCAAATAATGATGATGCGCCTCCCTCTGTACCTATCAGTTTGGATGTAGTCCCAATTGCAATCAATACAATGGGTAAGAGGATAGGCAGGTATGCTCTCCAGACACTTAATTGTGCCTCATCATCATCAAAGCTTGTAGATTGGCTTTCATATTCTTCGAAATTGAACCCCCGGGTAATCCTCTTAATAAAAAAGTATGACCCCAGCACAACAGGAAAAGAAATTATGAATCCCAAAAACATTACCAAGCCGAGGTAATCGCTGACCCCAAGGTTCCCAGATGCGGCAATTGGTCCGGGGGTCGGTGGTACCAGCGTATGGGTCGTGTAGAGTCCGGCTGCCAGTCCCAGGGAAAGCTTTTTGGAAGAAATCCTCTTGGCTTTGGTGATGGATTCATTTAACCTGGACAAAATAATAAATCCAGTATCGCAGAAGACAGGTATACCGACTATAGCCCCCAAACTGCTCATCGCAAGTTGAGGATTTTTGGATCCGATTGTCCTCAAAATTGACATTGCGATCACTTGGGCTCCTCCGGATTTCTCCAGCATCTCGCCCAATACACTTCCAAGCACGATAACGACCCCTATATATGCCAGTATATTCCCAAATCCCCTGGTCATAATTGGAATAAGTTCTTCGGGGTTCATCCCAAAACCGAGTCCGGCTCCAAATGAAACAATAATCAAACTGAGAAATGGATGGATCTTAAGGATTGATGTGCTGACTATAATGAATAGTACACACAACAGCAGAATTATTAATACCGTACTAACCACAGTTATTCTTGAAGCTAGTTAGGTTCCTTTTCTTGTTCCAATAGGATCTGTTCGTCAGCTCCAAAAAGATTATTTTGACTATTTAAGAACTCCGTCAACTCCTTCTTCACTTCCAATCCATTCATAAGAGATGCAAATCGTTGCGTTTCCAACTTAATATCATCCTCCCCTATTCCATCAAAAGGATCTTCCATGTGATCCTGGATATTGATCAGACTGATGAGAATAAATGCATAAATTATTGGAACAATATAGGTGATAAACGGAAGAGAAATAGTATTAACTGTCGATGCAAAAAAAGGGGCAAAAAGAACTGGAAAAGAGTAAATAAATGCCCTGCTGTAAGTTCGCAGGGTTATTGGTGTTCGATATTCTCGAATTGTCTTAAGGTCTTCAAAGTCCTGGATCATCATACTTACATATTCGTTGATCCTTGACATCTCGGAGCTGTTAAGGACCTTACGCATCTTTTGAAGATTTTTTGATAAAGAGGTTATGGCATGATATACTTTGAATTCATCCTGTGCATGCTTGTTCCCAATCAAATAGTTTTTGACTTCACCCAGCACATTATTCAAGTGAAGAGAGGTTTTTATCAATAGAGAGTGCTCCGCGACTTTTTCATCTCCCCAATGTTTCACAGCGATAAAAAGAGCAACGCAATGACCTTTTATCCCTGCGATGAACTTAAGTGCCTCCTCCCTTCTTAGATATGCTGAATTGATTGCAAAAACAATGGGAAAAACAATAGCGAGTGAAAGCATGGACAGACTCACATCTGCATGGATATCGAGCTGAACACATATCCATGTTGCTACCACAGCCAGGACGGTGACCACAAAAGTTTTATAGTTTATGATCAGGTAAAGACTTTGAAATAGCTTCAACATAGCTTAAGTTGATGTTTTACATGAGGTTTGAGTCTTGTAAATTAATCTAAATCATCGAAATTTTAATAGACATAATTTACCAAGAAAAGATTACTATAAAATGGTATATTTGTAGACTTCCCAATTACCTAAGATGTTAACTAAGATACAAGTCGATAAGCTCACGCATTTCTTCAATATTTTGGATCATAACGGGAATGGGGTTCTACAGGAAGATGACTTTAAAGGGGTAGGAGAAAATATTTGTATTACCTCCGACATCGAATACGGGTCTGATCAGTATTACAAAGTAATATATAAATCCAAAAAGCTATTTCTGCAGTTCCTCAAAGACTTGGGGAAGGACAACCACGAGATCACACTCCAGGATTGGATCACATTCTTTGATGAAGGTGTGATATCAAACAAAGATCTCGGAAAGCTTAAGTTTTACATCAAGCTAACGGTTAAGTACATATTTGATCTATTCGATCAAAATGGGGATGGCAGGATCTCAATCGATGAGTACCTTGATATGTTCACATCCTATCGCATTGATGTCAAGTTTTCTGCTAAGAGTTTTTTGCGGTTGGATACCAATCGTGATGAGTTTATATCCAAGGAAGAGCTTTTGAATGCGGTTTTTGAATTCTTCATCTCAGATGATCCTGATGCAGATGGCAATTGGATCTTTGGAAACTGGAACACCACTTCAGAAGTTTACAATATATAATTCCATTTTCAATAGTTAGTCAGAATTAGTAATTTGAGAGGTAAATCAAATTACTATGGCACACCTAAATCGTCGGCAGTGGCTTCAAAGGGCTAGTCTTGCCAGTTCATTTGCGCTTTTTGGAGGTATCCCTCAACTAACCGCGGCAGAGAAAATAAAATTCAATCCCAGACCATTCGCCTCACCGGTTAGACTTAGCTCTAATGAGAATCCGTACGGTCCGTCCAAGAAGGTTAGGGATGCCATCTCCGATGCATTTGACCTGGCATGCCGATATCCATTTTCCTACAGTGAGGAATTGATCGACATGATTGCCAAGAAGGAAGGTGTGACTCCGGAACATATTATTGTGACCGCAGGATCCACTGAAGGCTTGAAGATTACCGGAATTACCTATGGAATAGATGGAGGAGAAATTATCGCAGGACAGCCGACATTCCTGGCGATGATGAACTATGCAGAACAATGGGGAGCTAGTATAAATTGGGTCCCCGTAGACAAAGACCTGAAATATGATCTAAAGGAAATCGACAATAGGATCTCGGCCAAGACTAAACTTATATTTCTGTGTAACCCTAATAATCCAACTTCCACACTATTACCTGGGAACGAAGTACGTGACTTCTGCGAATCCGTATCTAACAAATGTATCGTTTTCAGTGATGAAGCTTACTATGACTTCATTGAGCAATCTGATTATCCATCAATGGTTGAATTAGTAAAGCAAGAAAAGGACGTCATCGTGAGTCGTACTTTTTCAAAGGTTTATGGACTGGCTGGAATTAGAATTGGATATTTAGTGGCCAAACCGTCGATTGCCTCGAAATTGAGAAAAAACGTTGTGGCATTTACAAATACACTTGCCCTCGAAGCCGCGAAGACAGCTCTGGAGGATAAGGAGTTTTATGAATTCAGCCTCAAACAGAATAAGCAGGCCAAAAACATGATTTGCTCCACTCTCGATGAGATAGGGCTTGAGTATGTTAAGTCCCATACTAATTTCATTTTCTTCAAATCCGGGAGAAATATCAAAACCTTACAGAAGCAAATGCTTGATCAGGGAGTGATTATCGGTCGACCGTTCCCTCCCTTCACAGATTGGTGTCGTATCAGCACAGGTACCATGGAAGAAGTTCAAATGTTCAACAAAGGAATTAGAAATGTTATGAGCTAGCAATTGTTCATTGTTCATTGCTAATTGCTAATTGTTCATTGTTTGTATCCCGGTCCCTTAACAAACCTTCCAGGAAAGGCTCCGGTATGTTGACCTTCATTTAATACGTGCTCCCCATTAACAAAAACGTGTATGACCCCTTCAGCATATTGATGAGGTTTTTCAAAAGTAGCTTTGTCACGAACCTCATTTGGATCAAACACAACAATATCCGCATAAAATCCTCTTTTTAACATTCCTCTTTTCTTCAATTTGAGGTTTTGTGCAGGAAATGAGGTCAATCGTCTAATCCCTTCTTCGAGGGGAAACAATCCTTCATCTCTGGAAAACTTGCCAAGGACCCTAATAAATGAACCGTATGCACGCGGATGTGTGCTTTGTTTAAGGAATACACCTTCAGTCGCTTTCGAACCTGCATCGGAGCAAAAACTCATCCATGGTTGCTGTATCTTCTTATTTATATTTTCTTCAGACATGGAGAAATATACAACCTGAATTCTGCTGTCATCTTCAACTATCAAATCGATCATTACTTCCTCAGCTGGTTTATCAAATTCTTCAGCCAGTTCCGATAAAAACTTCCCGGTATGTATCCGAAGGTCTGGATTTCTGAATCCCACAAGTAGGATTTTATCAGGGCTGTGTTCAAATTGTATGTCATTCAGGATCTTTTCCCTCAAGGTGGGGTCACTCAATCGATCTATGGTAGCTCTTACTCCACCCTCTCTGACCCACTCCGGAAGTTGCACATGAAGTCCAGTCGAACTTGCTGGATAAGTATACATGTCCGCAGTGATATCAATCCCTTCAGATCTTGCTGATTCAATCATTTTAAAGACGGAATCCATTTTATACCAGTTTTGTTCACCAGATGCTTTCAAATGGTAGATCTCAGCACTGAGGTTAGCTTCTCTGCCAATAGTGATCAATTCATTGATAGCCTCGAACAACCTATCCCCTTCATCGCGAATATGAGATATGTACATTCCGTTGTATTTTGATACAGCTTTGGAAAGCAAAATCAGTTCCTCAGTATTAGCATAAGCACTGGGCGCATAGAGAAGTGATGAGGATATTCCTACAGCACCCTCTTTCATGGCATCTTCTGCCAATAAGGCCATACGGTCCAATTCTTCTTCAGTTGCCAATCGATTTTCATATCCAATGACATACCTTCTGAGAGTTCCATTTCCAACAAATGATGCAACGTTGGTTGATACTCCTTTTTCTTCGAGATATTGAAGATACTCACCTAGACTTGTCCATTTGATTTCGTAGGTAATATCACTCTGGTTTTCAACCATTTCACTTTTCATATCGTCAGTTAAAGGCCCCATGGATCTACCCTCACCCATTACCTCAAGTGTAACTCCCTGTTTTATATCTCCCAATGATCTACCGTCCTCGATCAAATCAACATTGGCCCAGCTAAGCATATTGATGAAACCGGGAGAAACTGCAAGTCCATTAACGTCCAATTCAAGTTTTCCATTTTTTTCACTGAGATCACCAATAAATGCAACGGTGTCACCATTGATCGCGATATCGCCAGAAAAGGGTTTCTCACCTGACCCATCATATATCAAGCCATTCTTAATGATTATGTCATGATCAAATTTGGTTGAGCACGACGCCAAAAGGATAAAAAGTATTGATGCAATTCGGTTCATAGACTGTACATTCGGGAATTCAAATAATCATTGTTCTAAAGATAAGGATGTACGAGGAAATAAAGGTAATTGGATTCGATGCTGACGATACCCTTTGGGTAAATGAAACATTGTTTCGTCAGGCAGAATCCGAGTTTTTTAAACTACTTGAACTTTACGACGTGGAACACCGGATCTATCAAGAATTATTCCGTACAGAAATGGATAATCTGGAGCTTTATGGGTATGGAATTAAGGGATTTATGCTATCGATGATAGAAACTGCATTGAAAGTAAGTGATGGGAAGATCAGCAATGAAGCCATAAATTCTATTATCCAAATTGGTAAGCGCATGATGAATGCCAAGGTAGAGATTCTAGATGACGTAAAAAGTACGCTCCAAAATCTAAAATCAAAATATCGACTCATTATGGTGACTAAAGGAGATCTATCCGACCAGGAAAGGAAACTAAATAAATCTAACTTGGAGGAATACTTTCATCACATCGAAATTGTAAGTCAAAAGAAACCAGCCAATTATTCGAAGCTTTTAGATCACCTGGATATATCACCGGATGAATTTTTAATGGTAGGTAACTCCCTTCGGTCAGATATTTTACCTGTTTTGGAAATCGGTGCCCAGGCAATTCATATCCCATTCCATACAACATGGGATCATGAAAAAGTCTCAGATGAGGAGACCAGGGATAAAAAATACTATACACTGACGACAATTCGTGAAATACCCAATCATTTGGAAAGTATAAGTGAGTCAAACCCATCCTTGGACAGCAGTCTTTGATATGCCGAAAATTGAG
The DNA here is from genome assembly GCA_965242805.1 of Cyclobacteriaceae bacterium. Lineage (GTDB taxonomy): Bacteria > Bacteroidota > Bacteroidia > Cytophagales > Cyclobacteriaceae > JANQEU01. Next base: position 1,313,228 of record CBDETD010000002.1, read on the forward strand.
TAAATTATAATAGTTTGAAACTGCATGGATGACAAGATTTTCTACATTTCTTTTAGGATCCATCCTATTTCTTACCTCTTCACATGGTCAGAATAATTCTTACTCTGTTGAAAGAATTGGTTATGAAGATGGTCTGTCAAATCAAGTAATATGGTCTATTATTCAGGACGAAAAGGGATTCATCTGGATGGGTACCGAAGATGGTCTAAATCGATTTGACGGCTATTCATTTAAAACTTTCAGACATGATTTGAGAAACAGGAATTCCTTAAGCGATAATTTCATCTACACTCTTTTCGAAGACAGCGATGGACACATTTGGATAGGTACCAATAGTAAAGGCCTTTCAAAGTTCGATCCCAAAACTCAGGAATTCATGAATATAGGCAACGATGAGCAAGATTCTTCCTCATTCCCGGGAGAAAGAGTACTGTGCATTGCAGAAGATTCAACAAATGTAATTTGGATCGGGACCCAAATCAATGGATTGACCAGCTTTGACAAGAAAAGAAGCCGCTTCACATCCTACCGGTACCTCTTTGAGAATGAGGACAAGACCATCTACGATATAGAACCAGATGGAAATGTGGTCTGGGTTCTGACTGGAAATGAATTGATACAATTCAATCCCAAAACACTACAGAAAAATGTCTTTCGACCTACAAGTTTTCATTGGTCCCGTAACACTGACAACATTTTCAATATGATTTTGGACGGCAATGGCTATCTCTGGATAGGAGCAATTGAAGGCTTGGTCAGATTCGATCTTAACACTAGCCAATTCAAACTTTTTGTGCCCGAAAAGATGATGAATTTGGAGAGAATAGTCAGAAGTCTTAATACAAATCGAAACAGAATTACCCAAATCCTCCAGATGGAAGATGAAGAACTTTGGCTAGGGACCTTTTATGGGATACTCACATTTGATACAGTAAACGAAAGAATGAAATTGATGGACCTCTCCCCAAGGATGGATGACAGAGTAAATGTCTGGGAAGAAATCATCAAACTGTACAAGGATGACGATGGACTTGTTTGGGTTGGAACTCACTCCAAAGGCATTCAGAAAATACATAAACGTAAAAACAATTTCTTACACTACGGGAATGATCAAAGACCACCCTTTAAGATCCCAGCTTCCACAATCCGATCTTTGACAGTAGACAAAAAGAATAACATCTGGGCAGGAACATCGAATAATGGACTTCTCAAGATTGACCGAACCCGGAACGAAGTGAAAGTTTTCAGTAAACTCGATCCCAACTCTACATTACTATCAGACGCCATTTCTTGTCTATACCAGGGACGAAATGGAAAATTATGGATTGGTACCTGGGGATCTGGGCTTCACTATCTTGAGACTACGGAAAGCCAGGAATTCAAACTCATAAGTTTTAACGAGAAATATAACCTTGACGACCGTATACAATGCATTGTAGAAGATCCCTATGATAATCTGTGGATAGGGTCCGAATCTGGCTTATATCTATACAATCCATTATCCGAAAGGATAAGACTATTCACCTCAACATCCGATCAAGGACAAAGGATCACTCCATTTGGAGTACAATCAAATACTATCACATTTGATGCATTCGAAAATATTTGGGTTGGAACATGGGGTGGTCTCAATAAAATTGTCCCTCGAAGTACTGGGGTGAACTATATGGATGTGGACTTTGATATCTATCAATACACTGAAGAGTTGGTGGACAAAAGAATAACCACGATCAACTACGACAATGGCAATCCCGAACAACTCTACCTTGGTTCATACGGTGGTGGGTTTAGTATTGCCAACTTCTCACAGGATCACAAAATCTCGATAAGTAGCTACCTACAATCAGAAGGGCTTCCAAATGACATTGTGTTTGGAATTCAATATGACGACTTTGGCTCCGTTTGGCTCAGTACAAACAAAGGACTGTCAAGATTCAATCTTAATACTGCAACGTTCGCGAACTTTACAACCGAAGATGGTATTCAGGATGATCAATTTTTCTGGGGAGCTGTTGCCAAAGGCCATTCGAAGGAAATGATTTTTGGAGGAGTCAATGGATTCAATGTAATCCATCCGGAAAATATTTCAATTGACTCCACAACCATACGAACGGTACTTGTTGATCTCAGATTGGATAACCGTTCCCTTGGTGTTGGTGAGGAAGTAGGTAACAGGATTATATTGGATCAAGATATCTCCTACATTGAAAATTTGGTATTACCACCTGACCAGACAATGTTTTCTATTGAATTCGGAGTGCTGAATTATATCAATTCAGGATCCAATACATTCGCCTATAAATTGGAGGGATTTAACGAAGATTGGATATATATCGACGCTAACAACCGGATTGCAACCTTCACAAATCTGGATAATGGGGATTACACTTTCAAACTCAAAGGAACCAATTATGACGGTGTTGAGAGTCCCGAAATCAATTCTCTGAATATCCGTATAATGTCTCCGTGGTGGTCTACAATGACCTCCAAGATTGCTGGGGTATTTATACTGCTTGCCATAGCTTATTATATCATGGAGTGGAGGTTTAGATACAATGAAGCTCAAAACAAGAAATTGTCTGATATAATTCATGAGAAAACAACAGAGATCAATCATCAAAATCGTCAAATCCTTGAAAAAAATGAGGAGTTGGAGTTTTTGAACAAGGATTTGCAAAATAACCTGGAAGAAAAAAATAAGGTGTTGCGAAAGCTTGAAAAAGCCCAGGACCAACTCATTGAATCGGAGAAAATGGCATCATTAGGAGTACTGACTGCTGGTTTGGCTCATGAACTTAATAATCCTCTCAACATAATAGGGGGCGTAATTGAACCGGTTAAACAGGATCTAAAAGAGTTGAAAGACCACTTGAAAGAAAGCAATGAGTCCGAGGTTTTGCTTGATGAAATTCAGGAACTTCTTGACCATGTGGCCGATGGAGCTCAGAAAGCTACCCAGGTAATTAAGAACTTACTGGAGATCTCTCCCAAAACAAATGAGGATCAATTCACCAAAATTGATATAACCGAGTTAATAGGAACCACCACTCTACTAATAAAAAAAGGTAATCCGAATATTCAATTTGAAGAAAATCTTGATAATGAAATAGTAATTGAAGGGAATCCGGTAGAAATAAGTCAGGTATTAATAAACATGATCAAAAATGGTATCGATGCCATCGGTTCTGCTAATAAAGGCTCAATCAACATTTCAACCAAGACGAAAAATGATATGGTGACCATTGAGATCAGTGATAATGGCAGTGGGATCCACGAATCATTGAAACATCAGATTTTTGATCCATTCTTCACAACAAAGGAGCCAGGTAAAGGGACTGGACTAGGGTTATATCTATCCCAGAGTATCATTAAAAAGCACTCTGGCCAGATTACAGTGGAAAGTAAAAGAGGTTTTGGAACTACTTTCAAACTCCATTTACCACTAAGTAAATGAGGAATCGAGAATTGATCATTGTCAGCTTCCGTGATGGTTAAAATCCTCAACATTCATTTCCAATAATTTTCAGATTTTATTACCTTGATTATGAATCAATTACGAGACCATGACAAAAGTTATCTTATTTATAGTAGGAATCGCGATTGAGATCCTGGCTGTAATCGTATTGAGAAATGGTAATTGGCCCACATCAGGGCTAATGTTACTAAGTGTCGGTATTGTTATCTTAATTGTCGCAGTTGTTCTTAAATTCAAACAGGTTAAGAAAGCCAAGAAGATCGAAAATGCTTAGGTGATTGGGCTACTTCAAAGAATTTTGAAGCAGTTTCATAAATTCACCCAGTTTTGATGGTTCCAGCCATCGAGTAACAACAACCATATTGTTTGTTTTGTCGACTACAATATAATTCCCTCCAAAACCGGCTGCATAATATATTGACTCGTCCTCAACGCCTTCCCATTTTCTATTCCCTCGATTAAGCCACCACATAAATCCGTAACTACTATTTGCGGAACTACTCTCTTGAACAGATTCAACCCAATCATTCGAAACTATTTCATTCCCATTCCAGGTTCCATTGTTTAGGAACAAAAGACCAAACCTGGCATGATCTCTTGCACTGATAAATATTCCACCTCCCGAATGTCCTCCTCCACTTACAGACTGCATTTTTTGCCCATCCAACTCAATCCATGAGACGTCATAACCATACCATCTCCAGGTAGAAGACGCACCGATAGGATCCATAACTTGTTCCTTTAGAACCTGCGGTAATGGTTTGCGATGTATTTGTAATAGTGAATAGGCGAGAACGTTGACACGAACGTCATTGTATTCAAACTTTGTTCCCGGTGTAGCATAGTCCCTATTTCTCCAGTCATCGATCCCTCCTTCCCGTGGTGGTCTGTCCGCCCAATCTCTTAATCCGAACAATCTCCCTGACCAATCCGAAGATTGATCCAGCAAATCTCTCCATGTTATGTCTCCGTTATGATCACCATCAAACGTACCATCCCAAACATATTCAGATACCCTGTCGTCCACACTGGAAATCAAGCCTTGGTCAATGGCCAATCCCGCCATAGTGGATAAATAGCTCTTTGTAACTGAAAAGGTCATGTCAACTCGATCGATGTCTCCCCATTTTGCAACTATGTAACCATCCTTCAAAACGAGTCCCGCCGGGCCTCCCCTTTTCTTAGTAGGACCTAATATCTCATGGTATGGTTCCCTGGCGAATCCTTCGAGGATTGCGATTCTTAAATCCCTTTCACCTGAATATTCATTGGATCCGGCGAACTGAACTGCCTCATTCAATGCACCTTCTTCCAATCCAGCCTCAGAAGGTTTTTTCTCTTCCCATTCTATTCCCTGAGGGGGGAAATATTGGCTAAATACTTGCGAGGTTACTAATAGAAATACGGCTAGTACTTTATATCCCTTGATCATAATTTCTTTATTCCTGAGTCTAATTCTAAATCAATCATTTCCTAGATCAATATTATCATGCTTTTCTAAAATTTCCTTGTAGTTTTTGGCTGACCGGTAAAAGAATCCATTGATTTAAAAAGTGACAATTCAGACGGAATCCGTCACAGATATGATTAAAACCGTGTAAACTGAATTTTAAACTCCTCATATAAAATATAACTCATGACATAAGTCACCAGCTGGGGGTCAGGTTACTCATTTTTGATGATACGGCTTAATGCTAGATTGATCGTATAATAAAAATGAAATGTCGAAACAGTCAGATCTTAACGAAGTTGTAATACTTTTCGCCGGTGATTCCGGTGACGGTATTCAATTAACAGGAGGTCAGTTCACCGAAACCGTAGAGCTAGGTGGGCTTGATATCAGTACCTTCCCGAATTATCCAGCAGATATTCGAGCACCCCAGGGTACATTATCTGGCGTCTCAGGATTCCAGTTAAAAATGGGTGCAATCGAAGTTTATACCCCTGGAGATGAGTACGATGTACTTGTGGCAATGAACGCCGCGGCTCTTAAAGTGAACTTATCCAACCTTAAGAAACGAGGTATAATAATTGCGAACACAAGTGGCTTCGATCAAAAGAATCTAAAGCTTGCACAGTACATTGACAATGAGAATCCACTAACAGATCATAGTCTGGATGACTATGAATTGCATGCAATTGATATCACAAGGTTTACAAGAGAAACCTTAAAAGATTCCGATCTTAATATGAGGGATATTGATCGGTGTAAAAACATGTTCGTCCTTGGATTCATCTATTGGATGTTTAGCCAGGATGTTAACAATTCAGTTGATTTCATTGGCAAGAAATTTAAATCCAAGCCAGTAATTGCCGATGCCAATATCAAAGTACTTAAAGCAGGATACAACTTCGGAGATACCCTTGAAACCTTCACATCAAGATTCGAACTTAAACCTGCGAAACTGCCAAAAGGAAAATACAGAAATATAAGCGGTAATCAGGCAGTCGCTTTATCATTGATAGCTGCAGCCAAGAAAAATAATCTTGAACTTTTCTATGGTAGTTATCCAATAACCCCTGCTTCGGAGGTTCTGCAGGAATTGTCAAAATTCAAGAACTTCAAGGTAAAGACCTTTCAGGCTGAAGACGAAATTGCGGCGATTTGTAGCACAATAGGTGCATCGTTTGGAGGTCATCTGAGTGCTACCGCAACTTCCGGACCTGGAATGGCATTAAAATCAGAAGCACTGGGATTAGCCGTAATGCTGGAATTACCTCTGGTAATTGTCAATGTCCAGCGAGGAGGACCATCAACAGGTATGCCCACCAAAACTGAACAATCAGACCTGTTACAGGCCTTTTATGGAAGAAGTGGAGAAGCACCATTGCCAATATTGGCTACCTGTTCCCCGAATGATGCCTTTGACACAGTATACGAAGCAAGTCGATTGGCACTGGAGCATATGACCCCGGTCATAGTACTCTCAGACGGTTATATTGCGAACGGAGCCGAACCATGGAAATATCCAAAAGCCTCTGAACTCCGTAAAATCAATCCTCCTTTTGTCTCAGGTAAATCAACCAGCCCATACCTGCCATATGCCAGGAATGAACAGCTGATCCGGTCCTGGGCTCCAGCTGGAACAAAAGGATTCGAACATCGAATTGGAGGTTTGGAAAAGGAGAAAGACACCGGAAAAGTATCTTATGATCCTGATAATCATGAAGAAATGGTAAAGATCAGGGCTGAGAAAATAGACAATATCAAATACAATATCCCTGATCAGGAATTTGCCAGGGGATCGGAAGATGATGAGATCCTTGTCCTTGGGTGGGGATCTACTTACGGAAGTATTGAGACCGCCGTCAATCAACTGAGAGAGGACAATGTACCCGTAGCACATGTCCATATCAGGCATTTGAACCCCTTCCCTATCAATTTGGGTAAGATATTAGAAAAATTTGACAAAATTCTATTACCTGAGATGAACAATGGTCAACTCAGTAAGATCATAAGAGATGAATTTCTTATAAAGATTGAGGAAATCAAAAAGATCAAAGGTCTTCCTTTTACAGTAAATGAAATCAAAAATTCAATTTTAACCCATTTAGATCATGTCAAGCACTAACGGTTCAGCAACACTTACTGCCAAGGATTTCAGTTCTGGCATAGATATTAGATGGTGCCCGGGATGTGGAGACTACTCCATATTGAAACAGGTCCAGACTATACTTCCTGAACTCGGTGTTCCACGAGAAAATGTTGTATTTATCTCCGGGATTGGATGCTCATCAAGATATCCATATTACATGAACACCTATGGCATCCATGGTATCCATGGCAGAGCTACAGCAATTGCCAGTGGCCTTAAGGCTGCAAGACCTGATTTGGATGTTTGGATTGTGACGGGAGATGGTGACGCTCTGGCAATAGGTGGCAATCACATTATCCATTTACTTAGGAGAAATTTCAATGTTAACATTTTACTTTTCAATAACGAGATCTACGGACTGACCAAAGGACAGTATTCCCCAACCTCATTGAAAGGAAAGATTTCTAAAACTTCACCCTATGGAGCAGTAGATCATCCATTTAATCCCTTGGCTCTCGCTCTCGGTGCGGAATGTACCTTTGTCGCAAGATCACTTGATCGCAATCCCAAACATCTGAGGGCTGTATTGAAAGAAGCTCATGAGCATAAAGGATCGAGTTTTGTGGAGATTTATCAAAACTGTCATGTATTCAATCACGACAATTTTTCACTTTACACAGACAGGGATACTAAAGATGAGAATACTTTATACCTTGAGGAAGGGCAACCATTGCTTTTCTCCAAAGGAAAAGGAATAATCCTACATGGTTTCAGTCCAAGGAAAGTAACTGTCGATGAAAATTTCCATGCTGAAGACTGTTGGATACATGATCCCACTGATAAGATTAAAGCTTCGATTCTGATCCAATTCTATAATTACTACAAGCATGAGAGTTCTCTTCCAAGACCATTTGGAGTATTTTATAGAGAAACCCGCTCAAATTACGAGGAGGATATGGAAAACCAAATCAATAATGCTATAGAACAGGAAGGTGAAGGGGTTCTGGACGAATTACTCAGTGGACCAAATACTTGGGAAATAAAATAATTGACCTGAACGCCAGACTTGAGGTAAATTCGCTTTAAAAAACGAATGAAACTATTAAAAAGTCTGGTGTTCATTTTCCTTGTCATCACTTTTGCAGCTTGTACAACTCCTTCCAACTCCCAATCTGTAGTTAGCAGAGTTGGTAGTGATGAATTTGAGAAACTTCTACACGAGGAAGATGTTCAGCTAATTGATGTCAGAACTAAAAAGGAATATGACCAGGCTCATTTAAAGGGTGCGACACTAATCGACATTAATCAAAAGGACTTTGTAAGCAAAATAGAAACCCTGGATAAGTCAAAGAAAGTACTTGTTTATTGTGCAGTTGGTGGTAGAAGTAATAGAGCGGCAAATGTTATGAAGCAATTGGGATTTCAGGAAGTTTATGATCTAAGGAATGGGATACGAGGATGGATCCAATCAAAAAAGCCTGTTGATTAAATCCTTCACATATCAAGTTATAGTTCATCTCAAGCAATCTAATCAACTGTTAATTAGGTAATTATAATTACATTAAAAATATTTAGTGTAATTTTATGGCCGGATTGTACGTTTCCAATTAAAGGACATAGTTATGGTACGATTAATTAGTTGTGTTTGCATATTCCTTCTCAGTAGTCAATTTTTATCTGGCCAGGAAGTTGAAGAAGAATCACTTGGACAAATGGTTGATAGACTCACTTACGCCTGGGACGAGCAGGAAGAGGAGCTTGAATACTACGATGGATTAATGAATTTCTGCCAAAATAAGGAGTATAGAGCGCAGAAGATAGATCTTCTTAATGAAATACACCACCTTGACTCAATTTTGTATGCTCGTGCTAAAATCGCCCAGAAAAGGTCAAATGATAAGGAAATAGACAAACTCATTCATCAGATTGAGAAATTTGAGTCGAAATATAGTATGAAGTCATTCCTGAAATTCCTTCAGACTGAATGCAAAGCCCAAAAATCCTTAGAAAGAGAAAATGATGAATTACAAACTGAATTTGGTAGTGAATCTTATGATGGGCAGATATACCTGATCGAAGTAGAAATGCAGAAATATGTCAAACATATAACAAAGAGAATCGACCACATTCGAAAACATGTCCACAAGTTAAATATTCAATAACTCGACAGTTTTATTCACTTCAAGTAATTACTCTTTCATCCAATAATATTCCTGTCTATCTGATCTAAACAGATCTTTCATCTTCATATTATTACATTAGTTCTATAAATAGTTATAGACAAGTAATATGAAGAAGTCAAAAGAGATCATTTTCTACGTTTCATTGTTGGTATTCTCTTTAATTATGAGCAGAGTGACTTCCGCTCAGGATCAGTCCCTGGGCCAACAAGTTGATGCAGTAACCTACAAGTGGGATGCAGAAGCTATAGAACTGGAGACTTATGAAGGGTTGTTGGAATTCTGCAACAACAAAGAATACCGCACAGCTAAGATTGACTTGTTAAACGAGATCCATCATCTGGATTCAGTTTTATATGATAGGGCTGTAAAGGCATCAAGGGTATCAAATGACAAGAATATTCATAAGCTGATCACTGAAATTGAGTCTCTTGAGACTGAATATGGCATGAAGTCCATGATAAGATTTATGAAGGACGAATGTAGCGCCCAGAAAGACCTCGAAAAAAACAAAGATGGTTTGGCAACTGAATTTGGTAGTGAGTCCTATGGTGGTCAGGCTTACGTACTCGAATTAGAACTTCAAAAATTCGTAACTCAAACTACAAAGAGAATTGACCATGTACGTAAGCACGTGCACAAATTAAATATCAAATAGAGTCGATAGCTCCGGATAATCAAATCGCTCCGTTATCGCGGGGCGATTCCCAATATACTCTTTCCCACGCAACCTTCTGACCGTGAAGGATCTTAGTAGATCTGATTCGTAAGGCCTAATTACTTCTTTGACTTCTTCGAAGTTGACTTCATCCGGACGAAGCCATATTGATTCCGCTTCCCATGGAATGATCAACGGCATTCTTGGTCCTTTCAATTTTGGATTGTTATGAATTCTTGCTAGCATTTCATTGCCAGACGTGGTAACAATCGAAAAAGTATGTCTGATAAATCCCTCCTCTTTGTCTTCCCATCTTTCCCATAATCCACCCAATGCCATTGGTTCTCCTTCCCTGTGAATTATATGATAAGGATAGGTTTTACCATTTCTATGATGATGTTCGTAAAAGCCATCAACAATCACGATACACCTTCTTTTTTTTGCAGCTTCACGGAATGAAGGTTTTTCAAATATGTGTTCACCTTTGGCATTTAATGTCTTGTTACTTATTTGGATCGCTTGATTGGAGCCTTTTACCCAATAAGGGATGAGTCCCCAACTAAAAAATTGAATTGTTTCCGGATCTCTATTCGTAATTACAGGGGCATCTAAATGGTCAAAGCCGTTGGTATGAAAAACAGGGGAACCTGTAGACCTGTCATAATCATCCAGTTTTTTTTGTAAGGCCGATAGATCACGATTATCCCCAAATCTGTTGGCATAATCAATTTGCTTCTTAGTAAGATATCTAAGGTCGTAACACATAAAAAAGCCGGTCGGAACCGGCTTCTAATTTAATCATGTAAGATTATTACTTTTCTGGGCTCCCACTTAAATCTTTCGTGATGCAATTGTAGGAAGTACACACCACTGGAAACATCACTTGTTTTAATGGTCAGATCCTTTTGATTCTTGGGTATCCTTCCTTCTTTCATTACCCTTCCCAATTGATCAAATAACGTCCATTCGAGATCTACTGTTATTGATCTACCCAAGGAAATGCTTAAGGTCTCATCTGCAGGGTTGGGATACAGTACATACTTCTCCCCTTTCAACGCATCACCTAGTCCTGTAACCGTATTGGATTTTCCTCCTAGATCTACAAATCCTACCTGATACACATCTTTGGTGATCTCATTTTGTACAAAAGCGACAATTCTCAGTTGATCAAGATTATAAATGGCATTGACTGTCCAATCCACATTAAAACTGAAGATATCTCCCACTGTCACACTACCTTTCTCCACATATCCTGAAGCATCAGGTAGTACCTTTCGCATTACATTCCTTATCGTATCCTGCACAGTATAATTTCCAAATTCCTGATTTACTATATAATTCTCTAGTATCACAAACCTGAATGATATCTCTGAATTCTCTTCCAAATTAATTCTGGATGTAAATATTCCAGTCACTGAGACCTCATCATCAGTGTTGGTAGGATTACTTATGACCTGAATATCAAACTGTGGTTCAGATAGTTCCTTGCGGTTCAGGGCAAATGGATTCCACCCAAGTAAAGCATCAGCTTGAGTATCCGGATCTTCAGGTTTCAATACAACTTCACCATCAAGTACTGATGTCGGTATTTCAGCTACTCCATAGAAACCACTTCTTGCACTTGGATCATTCTCATTCCTGGCAAACAGCTCGTCATCCAACCTGTCAATTTCACCATCGAGATCAGTGAAATAATTGATCCAAACGGTTCCAACTCCTGCTTGAGCTACTCTATCACCGATAATACCTTCAGCATCGATACTATTTTGATCTAATGCAGAAGAGAAAGATTCCAATAACACGACCTTTTGCCTGTCGAAGATCCTGAAATTGTCAAAAGCAAAACCTTCCAGATTCCTACCTGTTGGTGTTTTCTTCTCTGAAGGTCTGGATCCTAACGCAATTCGGAAACGAATATTTCCCCATTCTCCTTGCGGAATAATGAAGTTTCCATTTTCGTCGATCTCATCGATCTTATGAGCTGCATAGTGCCAATAGTATGATGAATCCACCTCTGTGGCCAAATCTGAATCTTGTGGAATATTTGTCTCGTTTGTCCAACCATATTGATCAGGGTTGAATAAAGTATTACTGGGATCGTCAATGTTACCCGGATTACCAGGTAATCCAAGGAAATTATACCAACTGATCCCGGATGTTCCCTGATCAAAAGAAAATTCACCTAATGCGGCCCATGTCGCGCCATCATCTATACTGTATTGGACAACAACCCCATCAGTATTTAGTAAATGGGAGGAGTAATAGAAACTTATCGCTGGCTTTGAAAGAGCAGATACATCATATGACGGCGAATACACCCATGAGTTTTCTGCTTCAGAATTGTCCTGACCTTTACTTCCATAAGGACCATTTGCGTTGGTTATCCAGGCTGCTCCTGTAATGCTCTGACTTGTCTCTACCCTATTCAAGTTGAGTGAAGCCCCGGATGGAACAGCTCGCTCCCATGTACTATATCTCAAGCCGTTTATAGCCTTTTGATTAATGGTCAACTCCTCAATGTCAATCCCATCATAGAATCCACTAACGCTTATTGAATCCGTATGCCAACCTTCATTTCCATTGTCAAATGTGTGTAAGATGCCATCAGTATCTAGTGTAATTACATCAAGTACGTTGAAGTTCCTCTCAATTAAGGTATCACAGTTAGCTACAGATTCCATGAAAAGCGTAGCTCGATAAATACCAGCCTGAGTGAAGGACAGACTATCAGGTCCTATTGCAACGATTGTGGAATCCGGATTAGCTGCAGAAATTTGTGAATAATTCCTGTCGGTTTGCCTGACTATATTGTCATTTTGGTCATAAACCCTAAAGGTAAATTCCCTCAATTCCTTGGGACCAAGCTGAAGGTCTTCCTCTTCAAAATTGAAAACAGTAAAGTTACCGGATGTAATATTATCCCAACGCATCCTTGGGTTTGGATTGACTCCAATGGTTTTTTCTTCAAAGATCTCAGACCTACAACCAGTGAAGTTATTTTCTGCGGTCACCGTTACCCTCCTTGCACCACCATCAAACAAGTTAAAATCATCAGCAAGTACATTAATGGAATTAGTCACCTGACCATCGATAATATCATTTACAATTTTCCAGGTAAATGTCGCATCTGATTCCAATTGATTATTGAGGTTCACATCAAATTCGACGGTCTCCGTAGCGCAGGCTTTATTGGTAATTATGAATCCATCTACATTGACTACAAATTCCGGAAGTGGACGAATCTCAATAGAATTGTCAACTACACTTGTACATCCATTATTATCAGTATGTGTAAATTGAATCAGATATGTATTTGCTGGAGAATAAAGTTGAACGGGATCATCAACCAGAGGATCACCCGTATTTGACAAACTCTTCCTTGCATCTTTAGGGCTAAATACCGCAACTGCATCAACATCTGATAGTATACCTATACCAGGTAGTAATTCATTTCCATTATCATCGAAAGCAACAAAATCACTAATGCCAACCTTTCCTAAACTTGCCCCAGTCTCTGTGCTTACACCGACAAGGAAAAAGTCTCGGAACTCTTCAATATTGATTGCGTCATTGATACAGGTTTCGTACAGATCGGTAAGCTGATCATCAATCCTGAAATCGATAGCCGGGAATGGATTCACTACCACATTCGTTAGTGAATCGGTATTGACACACCCCTCGATATCTGTGTACTCGAAATAAATATTTCGGATGGTAGAGCTTCCACCTATTGTGAGTTTGTCGGCTGCAGCCACAGGATTCAATGGATCATCATCGGTCAGATGAAGATCTGAAAGATCAAGTGATGCAGTCCCATCACCATTATCCGTAAGACCAGTACCAACACTTGAAAAATCATTAAACAGTGAAAACTGACCGGTTCCATCTATCCCAAGTGGTCCTGCGCTGAAATCAATCGTCCCCTCTTCCAAACAAAAAGCGTCATCACTTACTACATCAGTAAAGGATAATTCAGGTAATCCGTTGATTCTTAATCTTACTTCGGAAAGCTCACTAATACAACCATTAAAATCTTCACTGATGTTAATGTTTGTTCTTTGAGATACGAAGAACACAAAATCTCTCTCCGTCTCAGGGGAAACCAGGTTCTGATTGATATCATTCTCCGGATTGAAAACTTCAACTGAAGACGCATTGATAGCATCCTGACTTTCATCGTACCATAAGTATTCTGTTGTACCAATGCCCTGTGACACAAGATCAGGATTGTCAATCTCGAATGTTGGGATTGTATCTCCTTCGCATATCTCATAGATATCAGAATTTAGATCCGAATCAAATATTCCGGAAGTAGATAGTGCTCCAGGGATCTCCCTAACTGTAAGTAGCAATGGAGTTACAGGGGATTGACAACCTACAAAACCGTCATTGTTCAAATTGATATCAGTTGTCTGTGTAACCCTATAACCAAAGAAGCCCGTGGTCGAAAAATTAGTAGGTGTGAAACTTTGACCTAGTGCCTGAGGATTATCCAGGCTATCAGACCAATTATAAGTGATCTTACTATCAAATCCACTGATTGTGAACGATGGAGTACTTTCATCTTCGCAGATCAACAAAGTTTGATCAAAAACAGCAGGAGCCACAGGAATATCCCGCACCCAAACTGTTATTTCCAAAGGATCACTTTCACAACCATCGAAATTTGCAGACTCATAAGTATTGCCATCATCAGTGCTTGGAGCAGTTTTAATATTGGAAGTCTGGGTAACGTAAAATGTGTACGTACCAGGATCCGGATCTACTCCCAAATTGGTTACGGTCTGGCCCGCATCATTTAGTTCATCCGGAATAAGCTCCAGGGCTGTAATTGCTGATCCATCACCTGCTCCGGTAGACAACCTTTTTGCAGGGTCTTTCGACAATGCATCAGCTTCGGTTTGATACCAATAGAACACTACAGGATCCGCATCTGTGGAAACCACATTGATATCACCAATTCCATCTTGATCACAATAGTAAAAGTCCAGGGTGCTCGTTTGTTCATCAGGACGATTAGGCAAATCATAAATGTTAATTCTAAGCAAAGTCCCCTCACTTTCAACACCTTCAAATCCAGCAGGATCGTTGATATCAGTAACCTGGGAAACAAGGAAATATCTGGTAGCATCATTTATTAATCCGGCTATTTGCAATTCAGATGCATCAATCGTTGCATTCTGATCGGTTAAAGTACCAGTAGTTATTTCCTCAATCCGTGCGCCTGAGGCATCAGAAACGTACCATTTAAAATACTGATCAGTTCCTGCTTCGACAAATGTCGTGGCCGCTGTAAAGTCGGTAGTACCAATCAAAACGTCTTCACAAAAATCGTACTCGACATCGTCACCTATATTATCAGATCCCGTATCAAAGCCATCAACTACCGGCTTATCATCTACAGGATAAATTGTAACATTGACAGGTGTCCTACCTCCCGGAACAGTTTCACAACCAATGAATCCATTATTGGTGATCTTGTCAAGATTATTGGTAATCTGTGATAGGTATGCAGTATAAGTCGTGGTGGTATTGGTTTGATAATAATTTCCTATTGTACCGAATGTGGTAGTAAAATTCGGTAATGTACCAAAATCTATCTCAGTGGCATCATCATTCCCATCCACCAGTGTCCCACCGGTTATCCCATCTGTTGTGTTGGCATACCACCTGTATTCGATATTGGTTTCCCCTGGGGTGAATACTGTGTATAGTTCATCCGTTTCGGGGAAAACCATTGGATCTACCGTAGTAATTCTGGTATTGAGATCTAGTTCACCACTAGCAGCGTAAATATCAGTATCAAACAATCCACCAGCTACAGGGCCCGCAGGTACACCATAAACAACGATATCTATCTGCGTGACATCACTCCTTGCTCCGGCAAAACCTGGCAGTGATGCAGCAGGGACCAACGCCGTTGAATTACGATCATCTCTTCGTGAAATGTAAAATGTGTATGTCCCTGGGGTCGGGGTATTTGTTCCTAAAAGTTCAACCGCGGTCGCTGAAACATTTCCTGCTGCACCGACGGTTCCCACACCTGCATCATCGAAAGTGGTACCCGGTGTCATGGATGTACTATCGAATCCATCAATCAAAGTGCCTGTTGAATTGTACCAATCATAAAAATCCACATCATCAACTACCGGATCAATGACATCAATAATCACATCGTCCACGGAAATACCCTCACAATACTCAAATACATATTTGTTACTAACCAATTCTCCTGTTGTACCCAGTAAATCAAGGGCAGGTTCATTTGGAATAGCATAAATATCAAAATTGACAGTTGAGAAATCACTTTCACATCCGGCAAAAACACCATCATTACTGGTTTGTGTAAAATGAAATATATAAGATGCAGCTGCAGGTGAAGTGGTACTGAAAAGATCAACGTCCAAAACATTTCTCGGATCCGCAGGAGGAGCTATTGTCGCTCCCAAGCCACCTGCTCCATTGTCCAAATACCAGGTTATTGATGTCGAAAGAAGTGGATTATCAGGCGTGACAACAAGTGTTTCGATGTCATTTAAGTTCCCTGGTAAAGTTGTAGGACCTTCTACATATTCATATCCATAAACATTAGGTGATAATGTCGTACCGGCCTTTCTTCCAGCTCCAAGAACCAAGGCAGGATTTTCAGGTTTGGCAAAAACCGTAATGGTCCTTGTTATTTCAATAGGACATCCAAGTGAAGTTGGTAAGGGATCATCACCCGATTGAGTAATTATTGTGATTTCATATTGTATCTCATCCCTAAAGTTTAATGCATCATCACCATCGAGGCCAATATCCGGGTCCGCTAGTATGGCGCTGAAGTCCAATGTCCCACCAAGTCCACCTCCAATTGCCGTACTGCTTTTCGGTAAAGCAAATTCATTACTTATTCCAACTGGTCCGATTACATCTATAATATATGAAGTAGCCGCTACATTGTTATTTGTGAATCCCGCGTTTTCCAGACTATAAGTGATCAATTCATCCGGGGAATCTTCACAGTAATAGGTAGTCGTAATATCAAATGAAGCATTAGGCAGAGGGTAGATGGTAATGGTGAATGAACCATCAGTAGCCTCAATTCCCGAGTTGTCAGTGATCCTCTCAACTTCTATTTCCTTCGCACCTGAAGGTAACGTAGTTACCAATGGACCATCCGGAGCAGCAAAAGCCACTGACAGATCCAATACCCAACCATCTGTCAGAATGTTAGTTGGAAAAACGTAGCCCGGCGGTTCTACTACTCCTGGAGCATTGAATCGTTTAAAAAATCCAGATGCCAGGTTGTCTGTTCTGGCGTCCATAGTTATGTCATTTATATCAGGATCAAGGTCTTCTCCGGTAAGACAAACCTGACTTGGAACAACATTGGTGAAAATTGCTGAAACGTCCTCAGATACCGTGTACAGTAAAGAAGCGGAATCCGTACAACCTGTAAGGTCCTCCGTTAATAGATAATACACATTAAAACTACCTTGACCAGCAGCAGACGGCGTAAACGTCGCAGTGTGAAGGTTTATATCCGTTAAAACCTCACTTCCAACCCCCGTTCCGATAAAATCCCCTGTATAACCCAGAAGGTTGTCATCTCCAAAATCTCCAATTATCACGCGATCACCTTCAATAGTTTGTCCGGTTGTATTGGTCTCAACGAATGCCAATCCTGAAGGAGAATTCATCTGAACATCAACTCTCCTGTCAATAACTACATCTACCATTCCCTGATTCGGATCCTGACAGCCATTGTTATCCGAAACATCAAGTGTATACATTTCGGTTTCTGGACCAACATCACCGGAATTGGCTCTTACATTAAATGTGGGATTTGAACTTGTAATTAAGCCTCCGGAGATCTGATTTCCAGCCCATGTGAAGGTATAATTAGTCAATCCGGGATTACCAGGATCTCCAAGTGTGATCTCCTCGAAACTACACACATTACCCAGTTCGGCGACGTCATAATCCTGACCGGCTAAACCATCGGCATCCGGTAAGCCATACACGGTGAAATCAATTTGAACAGGCTCACTTTCACAACCATTAGGATTTATATAGGTAACCCATCGAGTTTGTGTGCCAGAGGACGCCAGGCTAGCGTAATCAGTGGCATCAAAGAAATCATCGAAATTTAATATCACCTGACCAGCACCAACACCGACTTCGTTTTTAACGTTGTCAGTAAGTGATTGATCCCTATAAATACCGTATTCGTAGTTGGCACCATCGAAATTCACATTCACCTGTACATCTGTATAGGAATTGTTGAGTCCATATGAGACATCGTAATTATCCTGACCGGGGTCTGTGTAATCACTTGATATACAGAAAGTAACATTTGCTAGTTCTACATCACCAGCAGGTGGTGCTCCAACAGCTATGTCAGGTATATCAATTCTTTCGCTGGAAAGATCCAGAATACTTATTTGATGCGATACGCTTAATCCATAAGCATCCATCGTACCTCCTGTCCTGGTCAACGTACCAGTGGCAAATTCATTAGGGGGTGTATTTTTGAATTCTAAACCTGTTATCCTTATCGCATCCAATTGATTAGCGGTAGCATCTGCGGTGAGATTGATCTGTAAAGTCGTTGCATTAGTGAATGAGGTCGTCAGTAAAGTGAAATCCCCAGAGGCATTGTCATTTGCAATGGTCGGAGTAACACCGGTATTGAATTCAAATCCGCCTGATATTTCAAAGATCATTGTGAAAAGGCCACCTGTACTTCGAAAATCATCAGGACTTGATTCCTGGAGAATTATGGGATCTTGTTGGGATATGAATTCCTCATCATAACACGCTATCATAGTCGGTGTATTTCCTGTACCATCATCCGGATAAAGTGTCGGGGTGGTAGTAAAGGTCCAGGTATTGTCTGCACCCACATCTGGATCGGCCTGAAGATCATAAATATTTCCTGAAGCATCCTGAAGCGTTCCATTCAACCCACCCGTGGAGATGTTTACAGAATAGGTTTCACCCGCGGATCCTCCGTGCAGGTCGTTATCCGGATTAATTGTGATGGTAGTCGATCCGTCTCCGGAAACCTGGGAGCCTAATCCGTTAATTATAATATTTCCTTCGGGACCGCCGGAAATAGTGATATTCTCATCGTAAGTAAATACTGGTTCGTTAAAGTTCAAGATTAGATTGCCTCTAATGTCAAAACTTCCAGAGACATCGGCCGGATTCAATGTTGCATCCGGAGGATTACCTCCTCCTGTACTTTGGAAGGTCCACTCTCCTTGAGTGGTTGCAGAAAGGTCCGTGTTGTCATTCACATTGTCCGTAAAAGAAGCTGCCAGGATCAATACGTAGAAATCCGTATTTCCTTCGAAATCAGCTGTGGGGTTATACGTATATGTAGTATTAGAAAGTGTCCCAGTTACCGAATTAGGAACAAAGGATTGTATGAGTTCATCGCTGGACGAATATCTCAACTCAATACCTCCGGTCCCGTTCGCCACAACAGGTTGATCGAACTCAATGACAAGATTTTGGGTCAATCCTGTCCCCACCTCACCGTCTGGAGGTGTGAGGTTGACGATGATAGGAGGAGCACCGTCATCAGATGTAGTGAAAGTCCAGGTAACGTCATCCGCATCAAATCCGTCGTATACCCTGCCCGAAGCATCCTGAAAACCGTTAGTTCCAGTACCTGCATCGCCATCTATTCCTACGGTATAGGTTATCCCTCCTCTCAATGTTCCCGCAGGTATGGTATAAGAGAAAATTGAACCCGGAGGAGTTGTAACATTATCCGGGGTGGCCGATGTCAATTCAACACGATAGATTTCCGTATTCTGGCCGTCAGCGTATTCGATAAATAAGTCACCTCCCGATATCGGGGTTACCCTTTCATCAAAAGTTAGGCTGAGGATAATATCTAAAGTTGGATCAAGCTGATTTTCTGTATTACTGGAAAGAGAAGGATCAACAACATCCGCGGTTGTGGTAAATGACCATGTACCATCACCGGAAATTCCGGCAAATGGGTTCCCTGCAGCATCTTCAATAGCATTTGAGTTGAGTCGAACATAGTATTCCGTCGACCCGGATAATGTAAGTCCTACAGTGGCAAGATTAACATTCAGTTCTCGTGGTGTTCCAAAACTTACCCCACCATCTGTCATGGGAATAGCCTGAACCAGTACGCCATCGTTATAGAGGATATCAATGGTTCCCCCTGCCAGCTGATCCTGTATTGTTTCAACAAACTCAAGGGTAAGTGTGGGTTGAGTTCCTACTCCGGAAGCATCATCAGCTGGTGTTAAGGTCTCAAGTTTTGGAGGGAATCCGTCGGCGATTGTTGAGAACTCCCAAACTGAGTTGTTAGTAACAGCTGTTATGCCATTTCCTTCCGCATCTTCAAATGCACCTCCGTCAAAACGTAAATGATAAGTGGTTCCATAGAGTAAGGAATCTAATGTCGCCAATGAGATAGTGACTTCCCCACCATTTATAGAGGTATTTGTAGCGGGTATCGTCTCAATGAGGGAAGACGGTGATACATATAATTCTACGTTCAATCCGCCAACTGCTACCACCGGTTCGTCGAAAGTGACCACTAATGCTTCAGTTACAGAAATATCAGTCCCCGTATTTATCGGAGAGAGAGTACTGATTGATGGGGCAATGAGGTCTGTGCCTGACTCCGTTGTGAAATTCCAGCTGGTATTGTTGGATATTCCGGCGTATGAATTGCCAGACGCATCATCAATTCCGGTGGGATCTATATTTATAAAATATCCAGTTGAACCTGAAAACTGATTATTGGCAAGTGAGCTAGTGAAATTGGCTGTTAAGGTTTTTCCTGTGATTGATACATTGCCTCCGGTAACGTCCAGAGAAGCCACAACCTCGTTTGTGGTTAATAATCTTAGTTCGATATTGCCAGTTCCCACAGTGACAGGTTCATTGAAGGTGGCGGTTAAGGAAGTACCGGTTATTGAAACCGAACCATCATTATCAGCGGGAGAAGTGGATACAATGAATGGATTTTCCGTATCTGCTTCCGTAGTAAAATCCCAGTCTCCTTTGATTAAGCCACCAAAAGGCAGATCCTGGGCATCCCTGAAAGCTCCGGCTGGTACAATAACATAATAATGTGTGCTTCCGGAAAGATCATTGGATAACTCGATGGATACTAAATCATTAGGATCGCCCCCTTTACCGACTTCCACTTCAGCGATATTGGTAACATCAAATTGTTCGATCAGATCATCGGTGGTAAATTCATATAACCCAATGGTCCCTGTATTCACAATTACGTTTTCATCAAACTTTAATTTTAGCGTGGAGATTGGAGTAGGATCGATATCCACGGGATCATCCAACTCATCACGGGGGATCATGTCACCGTTGGTAAGAAGTGCATTTGGTGAACCCGAAACAATCTGGAATTCCCAAACATTATTACCTCCAATGGCCGATGCATAGTCATTTCCTGCTGCGTCCTCTATGGAATTTGCCGGTATGCTAATGTAATATATTGTCCCTTCGACCAGTTCAGTTAAAGGTGTGATGGTTATTGTTGTAGTCCCATTTCCGGAGACATTAGCTCCCTCAATCGCACTCGTTTCGAAAACCCCAACACCATCTTCTGTAATTGTATAATTGTTTCCACTTCCGCTAATCACTTGTACGACCTCATCGAACTCTACCGACAATGTCGTAAGCGGTGAAATATTTGTAGCTCCATTTGCAGGAGTGAATGGTGAACCTACAAGGGTAGGCGGTGTCAAATCTGTTGCAGTTGTCCAGTTCCAATCCGCATTGTCATTAAACTGGTCAAAACTGGTTTGAGTATTTCCTGCATTAACGGGGGAGTCATCAAATGCCCCATCGCTGAGAAGGACATAATAGTCCGTTAAATTCTTCATTGTGAAACCAAGGTTGACCGTAACGTTATTTCCAGTGATGGAAACTTCACTAACGTTTGTGACATCATAATTGAAAATATCAGGTGGAACTTCGTCCTCTACCAATGTGAGGATCCCTCCTCCAACTCCGGCAATATCTTCAGAATAAACCATACTCAATGTCGACGTAGGAGATGCTGCACCTTCATTGTCATTCGGTGTGAGGTCGGAAGCAGTACTGAATACAACTGGCTTCGCACCGTCAGTCAATGCCAATCCTGAAAAATTCTGTAAAATATTGGAATTGCCATCGGTTATATTGCTACCACTATTGTTGTAATCCAAAGTAAAAGCTCCGGTTCCTGTAGCGTTTGATGGTGTAAATGTAAGGGTTACAAATTCGTCATTGGCGTCACCATCCGTTCCACCGGAAACAACTTCGGTTTGTGTATTGAATCCGCCGATATTATCAGAACCAGAACCATCACTAATATCCCAATCAGCAAGTGTACCGCCACTGATTTCCACATCAACTATGTTTTCACTAAATTCTAATTCAATGGACTCTACATTCCCATCCGGTGAGCCTGTAGGATTATCTAGCGAATACGCTGATATAACTACGGGATCCGCACCATCTGAAGCATTTCCAAATGCTTGATTGCTTCCGATGGAATTTGGTATACCGTCAAACACTGTTGTTGCGTTTAGGGTAACGGCCGGAGTAGCATCCGTTGAGGATCCGTTTTCTGTAAGAGCAACCCTTAGCAAATTGTCATTTCCAGTGTCTCCTGTACTTGTTACTGTAGTAAATGCACCCACTGTCACCGTACTACCATCGAAGGTTGACCCACCATCATCTATTGATTCTGACATAGTCAAATCTATTCTGTCAATTTGGCCATTACCATCGTTGTCATCTGTTACTGCTCCAATTATCACCGGAGCTGCTCCATCAACGGCCGCAGTGAATCCAAAATTTCCAAGTTGATTCCCTTCAGCATCATCTATGGCTGTTGAAGTCGTGTAGTTGTATTGTCCTACCGCAGTTCCGGTGACATTGGATGGGGAAGATATAGTTAACGTGAAGTAATCGTCATTTCCATCAGGATCTGATGCCAGAACTGTTACAGCAGTATTAAAACCATCAAATAGATCATTTGAAACTCCGGCATCCGTGGAGAGACTAAAATCACCTGCTGTGACATCCAAATCCGTAATGGGCTCCGAAAGACGTAGTTCAATTGCGTCAAGATCACCATCAAGATCAGTGTCTAAAGTTATATCCTCGATTATCACCGGATCAGCTCCATCGGTTGAAACTCCAAAAGATTGATTTGTTCCTATAGTGTTTGGGACACCATCTACGACATCTCCAGCAGTTAATGTAACTGTTGGAGTTCCATCTGTATCACCGGATCCACTTTCAGTAAGCACAGCTCGCAAAAGGTTATCATTTGGGGTATCACCTGTATTTGTGGTCTCGGCAAAAGTTCCAATATCAAATGTTCCACCATCCAATGTTGAAGACCCATCGTCTATATTTTCAGACATAGTAATATCTACCCTATCGATCTGACCATTGCCGTCATTGTCATCAGTTGTTGCAGCGACCACCACCGGAGCAGCTCCATCAACAGCGGCAGTGAATCCAAAATTTCCAAGCTGATTCCCTTCAGCATCATCTATGGCTGTTGAAGTCGTGTAGTCATATTGTCCTACCGCAGTTCCGGTGACATTGGATGGGGAAGATATAGTTAACGTGAAGTAATCGTCATTTCCATCAGGATCTGATGCCAGAACTGTTACAGCAGTATTAAAGCCATCAAATAGATCATTGGAAACTCCGGCATCCGTGGAGAGACTGAAATCACCTGCTGTGACATCCAAATCTGTAATGGGCTCCGAAAGGCGTAGTTCAATTGCGTCAAGATTACCATCAAGGTTGGCATCCAGAGTCACATCTTCGACTATCACAGGATCAGCCCCATCCGTTGCATTTCCAAAACTCTGATCAGAACCGATAGAGTTAGGTACACCGTCAACTACATCTCCTGCATTTAGGGTTACAGATGGTGTCACATCTGTGTCGGGAGTTCCACTTTCCGGTAAAACGACCCTAAGAAGATTGTCATTAGGAGTGTCCCCCGAATTCGTTGTTTCCCCAGTAAATCCACCAACGGGAATAGTTCCACCGTCCAAAGTAGAGGACCCATCGTCAATGATCTCAGATAAAGTTACATCGATCCGATCTACCTGTCCATTTCCATTATTATCATCAGTTAATGCGCTAATTATTACTGGTGCCGCACCATCAACGGCTGCCGTGAAGCCAAAGTTTTGTAATTGATTTCCTTCAGAATCGTCAATAGCTGTTGAAGTTGTATAGTTGTACTGCCCCACAGCAGTACCTGAAACATCTGTGGGTGACGAAAGGGTTAGCGTGAAGTAATCATCATCAGCACCATTGTCATTTTTTAACACCGTAACTGCCGTATTGAAACCATCAAATGCATCATTCGATACTCCAGCATCCGTTGATAGAGTAAAATCTCCGGCGGTGACATCCAAATCCGTTATAGGTTCAGATATTCGTAATTCAATTGCATCAATATCGCCATCAAGATCTGAATCCAAAGTCACATCTTCTACAATCACAGGGTCCGCTCCATCAGTGGCGTTCCCAAAATTTTGATTTGATCCAATGGAATTATTTGCCGCATCCACAACATCACCGGCAGTTAGACTTACAGAGGGAGTATCATCGGTATCGGGAGTTCCACTTTCCGGTAAGGTGACCCTGAGGAGATTATCATTCCCTGTATCACCAGTGCTGGTGGTCTCCCCAGTGAATCCACCAACTGCGATGGTACCACCATCAAGAGTGGACGATCCATCAACTATATTTTCTGATAACGTTATTTCCAACCGATCTATCTGGCCATTTCCATTGTTATCATCTGTTACGGCCCCAATGATCACAGGCGCTGCCACGTCAATAAGGGTAATTGATGCGTTTGTTGCAACAGCGGTACCCTCAGCATTAGTCAGTGTTCCAGGGGTGTAGGATAATGATTCCCCGCCAACACTTGTTCCTGTGTAAGATGATACCGGAATTGTAACATATTGATCGTTGTCTGTAGCATCCAGGGAATTGGAAGCTCCTGCTGCATTTACTGGTGTTCCTAATGTTCCTGTGCTAATCGTAAAATTTGCCTCGTCAGCAGATCCTTCATCAACTTCTTCACTTAGCTCGATTACTATCTCATCAATATTCCCGTCCGGTGTTCCCGTATCAAAGAAGTGAGCTCCAACGATTTGAGGAGGGGCCTCATAAGCTCCAAGATCATTGAATCCTGTCCCATTCCTTGTTCCGTTCCCAGTTTGATCATTAGTTTCAGTACTCCCAGAGGCAGTAGCCAGTGCCTCCGAACCACTTATTGACATTGTTTGTGTTTCACCGCCGTTGTTAGCCAGAGCACTAAATGAAAAATCCGTGGAACCATCAGTCACACTTCCAGCATTGGATATTGTTCCAGTTGATGCACCAATAATACTTTCAAGCCCTTCCGCATCAAAAGTCCCAGAGAAGTTGTTCACATCCTCTGTACCGTTACTATAAACGATGCTGTAATTTAGAGTTATCGTGCCACTGGATAAATAGATCCCATCAGCTGATGTACTTCCAGTATTTCCAATTATTGTAACATGATCGAGGTTGACCGTACCCGAAGCAACGTGGCTAATTGCTCCGCCATTTCCAGTGGAGTTGCCATTAAATGTTGTATTTGAAATATTGATGGTCCCGGTACTGACAGATTGAATTGCTCCACCTGAATTTGTCCCTGATGAATTGGTAGTGAACAATGATTGTGTTATATCCGCTGATCCGTTCGCGTTTATGAATACTCCACCTCCACTATTAGCACCGGTCGCTGTATTCCCGTCAAGATGCACCCCACTTAAGGTCAGTGTCCCCGTAGAATTATACCTAATTCCTCCACCGTCATTTGCGTTAGAACAATTTTGTATAGTAATGTCATTTATTGCCAGATTAGCGGTTCCCGAAGTTTGGATAGCATAAAACGAACTTTGTCCATCGACAGCCAATTGACTTGCACCTGGTCCGTTGATCGTTAAATGATCTAATATTTGGGGGAAATTGGACAATACAGTAATGGTACCTGTCTGTCCCGTTGCGTCAATGATGTCGGCGGCCGAAGAAACGGTATTGGCATCAATGATTGCAGCTCTTAAAGATCCTACACCTGAATCATTGGTATTTGCAAGCGTGTAGGTTCCAGAAACGTTTACTAATACTGTTTCCGAATCGGCACCTCCGTTCCCATCATTCGTGCCAACCGTTATTTGATGCTGACCTGCAACACTTCCTGGTACATACTGCATTCCATCCAGAGTACCATTCACATCGGCCAGTGTTCCACTGATCGTGACAGATGCAGTACCACTTCCACCAACAACAGCCGCACCACTGGCGGTTACAGTCAATGTACCCGTGCTCGTACTAAATATTCCGTTATTGACAACATCAATTGTCACACTTTGATTATCTGTATCACCATCAGCAATGCTTATGAGAGTCCCTGCAGTAAATGTCACGTTTGTCACTCCGTCGGTTGATTGAGTTCCCGGGACAGTGATTACAGGGATATCATTTACTGTTACTGAGAATTCAGCATCATTAGCCGTGACTTCCGTTGCAGCATCACTCCAAAACGTACCCCCTGCATACACACTTGTACTATTTACGAGTGCTTGAAAGTCATCGGCATCACCTTCATCAAATATGACCAGCGTATATTGGTTTCCATTGGTAACATTGACTCCAGCAGATGAGAAATCGAAATTATTTACGGAACTGGCTGTTAAGGTAACACCTGTCAAAGAAGAGCCGACTATTGTTCCCGTAGGATCATTACCGCTCCTGATTGAAATTGTAGCATTGGTGATTGCGTTGTCATCACCGGAAATCGTTCCTATGTCAAAGGAAACATCAGTAATATTTCCATCACAGGAAACAGTAAATGATTGGGCCAACAGGGAACCTGCTGTCGTACCATCAGATGTTGCGTTGGACTCTGAACATTGGGCTTGTGCAGTGAATGCAAACAGGTTCAATCCAATTACAAATAAAATTCCTGCTTTCAGTCGTTTCATACGGAGAGTGGGTTAGTTCGAGCTAGTTGAGTACTTAACCATAAATAATTTTCTGACTATTGTCTTTGGAGAACACCGCTATCGTTCATTTTCATTAGGGCAATCATGGTCTGATTACTACCGAAATCCACTGTAGCACCAACCATTATGGAGCCGTCAGTTAATGTTCTGGCTATTTTCCCAATATCATCACCTGATACAAGACCAAAATTATTCTCGAAACCCTCTCTAATGACTCCCGATTGTCCGGTTCGCATAAATAGTATCTCACCATTTTTATCCCTGGCGTTTTCGGGGACTTCAGGTGTGGTCACAAGAAAATCTGGATAAGTACCAATGACAATTAAGTCATTTTCCCTGGAGGCAGTTACGGAATTGCCCTGTGCATTTATACCATGGACGGATTCCAAGGCTGTTCCGTAGACGATATCGGCTGATTCAAGAACTCCCATCAAAAATGGACGCTGTACAAGTCCAGCGGTACTGGTCCCGACGATCACAAAGCCGCCGAAAACCTTGATTACATCATTAGGCTGGTCTGAAGCGCTGTTATCTCCTCCTATAGATACGCCATAGGTACCTGCGGTAACCGGTGAAGATGCTAAATCATTAAAAATTACGATCTCAACATTCGCTCCGGAAACGCCGTCAGCTCCAAGATGATTGGAACTACTGCCAATTACGGCAATGTTACCATCGTTCAATTCAAATACTGCCCTTGCCTCGTCATCTGAATTTGGGAACCCATAAGAGCGTCTCCAAATGGTGGTATCCACATTGAAATCCCGTTTGATCACGAATATTTGCTCACCTGCATTAGGGGTTTCGTCATTCTCCTCTTTCAAATCAGTTTTACCAACGATTATAACGTTACCATCTGAAGATTCGATAATATCATTTGCAAATACATGATTAGCGTTGGCTCCAACTGGTTCATAGTCTCCTGCTCTAATTGAATCGATTTTAATTGGGGGGGCTGGTTCACCATCGAATACTTTTGGTACGACGGCCCAGAAAACGTTGAATTGTTGAGTTTGTCCCCCTTCCAATTCGGCATATGTACCGGTGATGAGGTAACCACTACTTATCTCTTTAATACTTTTGGAAAACTCCGAAGTCTGCGTTGAGTCAGGATTGTAGGCTGCCGTAAAAGTAGTGGCCACATCCAAACTCCTGCTTCGGATCTGGTTTCCAATGGAATCCGCCTCTATAATAACAACGTTTCGATCCCCTGTGCTGACAAGTGTTTGATCTCCAAGAATAACCACATTTCCTTCAGAGTTGACGATCATGTCGGTAATTTCTTGCGACCCGGAGGACCCAAAATACTTAACATATACTTCAGAAGGTTCGGGAGCTCCATCTTCTTCGAAAATGCATGAACTCAAGATTCCTGAAATTAAAAGTAATGACCACAGATAGTTGAACCTTATGCTGATCATCGAAATTCCTTTAGTTTTTTTGGACTGTATACTGAATAAGTGAAACCAACAGATAGGGAAAGCATATCCAGCGCAAGATCATCCTCAACGAAACCAAGATCGTAAGTTGAAAACTGGTTCCCGTTCACCCTATTGTCTGAATTGATATAGTTGAAGAGGCCTTTATCATATCGAGCCTCCACGGTCAGGAAATGAGTCTTAATTCTGAGTTTCACTCCTGCTGAAAAGGTTAGGGATGCACTTGATGTATTTACCATATCCAAATCCTTGAGATTTTCATTTGTATTGAGTGTGAATGAGGTACCTCCTCTTCTTGTTGCCTCCGCATACTTTGCATCCAGTAAAAGATCATAACTCAAGCCCAAACCAGCAAAGGGTATGGGTCCGGTATCTTTGAAATACAAGAAGTTGTACCTGGCGTAAAGTGGAAATCGAAGATAAGTCTGCTGGTTGGACACGAATGTGCTTAGTGTCGGGTCCCCATTGTCATCAATTCCCACAAAGTTATCCACATCATACTTTGAACTGCGCAAATGAAATCCTGCACCTGCTTCAATCCCTTGCCAAATGTGACGCTCAGCAGTAGCTTCCAGGTAATACCCTAAACCGATGGTACCGTTTGTTGACCCCGAACCTGGTGCATCTCCATTGCCGTTGTAGATCTTCTTTGAATTATTGGTGTTTGCTGTATTGAAAGTGTTGATCACTATTGGAATAGACTTATTTACTCCCGCTTTAACAGCGACACGAAAAATGGGTTTTGTACGGAACTTCTCATACAAAAAGTATAATTCCGCTGGATCAACGACTGGATTGAGCCTGTGTTCCTTGTCCGTCTTTAATAGGTAAACAAGTGATTCTTCCGCTTTAGGTTCATCATCAATAAATATATAAACCTTTGTTATTAGCTTGTAGGCTCGTATTCGTTCCTCCCGGGTGAATCCTCCTTCTTTTGTTTTGATATCCAATCCCCCCTGCAGCCTTTCCGGGATTCCTGTCAAACGACCTTCTTCATAATCCCGTTCTGCAGCACTAAGGCGTTGACTCCATGTTTGTGCATCCGCGACAAATATGGAAAGTATCAAAAATATGGTGAGATAGTACTTCATTGAATTGCTGGTAATCTACAGAAAATTAGTCATCATCAGCAGGCTTTTCGTAACCTTCACAGGTAGCCTCCCAGTCAATGTCCCTTCCGACAAATTGCAGCCATTCAACATCCTTCATATTTCTTGTCAACATTCCACAAAGTTGGTCAACATATCCATCGGGTTTAGTGGGGAAAAGCCTTAACAGACCGTCACCAGCAGCGGTGATAAGCCCATCACCTGCTGGATTAAAATCCAGGTCAAACACCCATCTACTGGAACCGGTTGCATCAGCTCCACCGTGGTCATCAAAGACAGTGGGCAAATCAAATATATTATCAGGATCCATGTCCCACATCCTGACGGTACCATCATTACTGGCGGCTGCCAATAATCGATCATCAGGGCTAAATTCAATATCATTCACCCTGGCTGTGAAACCTTTCATCTGAGGGGGGCCATAGTTCTCTTTCTCCTCGATGTCCCATATCGTAACATATCCAAATCCTGTATTGCTATTACTTCCACCAATCGCCAGAAATTGTCCTGAATTACTGAAAGCCAGGTCATGTACAGGAAATTCACTTGAATTTTTACGGAAAATATTACGTTGATTTTGATTCTCAACAGCTACATCCAAATCGAAAAGTAAGACATCCCCATTTGATGATGATCCTGCTGCCAGGGTCTTGCCATCAGGAGACACAGCCAAGGTCTGAACCACAGAGGTCACAACAGTTACCTCTTGAACCTGATTGGTATTCAGATCTGTCTTAAGGATCTTCTTATCAGCTCCCACTGACAAGAAACCACTGTTATCCGGAAGGAAAATCAGATCATAAATTGCTCCATCGTGTGAAGTGATCCTGCGAGGTTCCCCTTCAGGATTATTCAGATCGAATAGATCGACATCGTTTTCATTTGTCGCCAATGCCAACCAGACCTCATTGGGGCTTATATTGACCACTCGGTTCGTTTTCTCATTTCGATAGATCTCCCTGAAAGTTCTATCCCCAACATCCCAGGCCAACAGACGGCCATCCCCTCCTGCCGAGTACATCTTGGATCCATCACCAGAATATGAAACAGATCGGACCGCTACCGATTCCGACTGTCTTGGTCTGAATCCCTGGGGTGTTT
Source organism: Cyclobacteriaceae bacterium (assembly GCA_965242805.1). Classification (GTDB taxonomy): domain Bacteria; phylum Bacteroidota; class Bacteroidia; order Cytophagales; family Cyclobacteriaceae; genus JANQEU01. The sequence continues at coordinate 1,343,789 of CBDETD010000002.1, forward strand.
CCTGAGCTTCGGGTTTATGCCCGTGATATTGGTTTAGAATCGAATCTCCACGTGCGTAGGAGTCATCCCGTAAACCTGGAGTCTTCGCAAGCTCCTGCGTACGCAATAATCCTTGTAGCCCATAATAGGCACCTGAGAAAATATCGCCATTGAAAGTCTTATTTTCATCCTTGTAGGTCTGGAAAAAGTCGAAAGCTTGCTTGGCTACAAGAGCCCGTAATTCAGGGTCATCCTGAACGTCTTTCGACTTGATCGCCATGGATTGGGCAATAGAAAGGTAACGGAGACGGTCAGATTCGGCCTTGGCCTCAAGAGCCAATTGCTGCTGTCTGCGAGCTTCATCTCTTGCGTCTTCAGCCTCACTTCTTTGTTGTTCTGCAATTCCTCTTTGTCGGTTGGCTTCTTGCGCATTTCTCCGAGCTTCTTCGGCGTTCCTTCTTGCAATGTTGGCCTGTTCATCAGCTCTTTGCTTTTCTAATTCTGCCACATCCCTTGCCGCCTCGGCAAGCCCTTGTTGCCTAACAGCCTGTGCCTCAGCTCTTCTAGCTGCTGCCGCTGCTTCCAAGGCATTTTGTTCCTCTTCACGAGCTCTTTCCGCATTCTGTTCTGCGATCAAGGCGTTTTCCTCTGCCTCATTCGCCTTTAAGTTGGCGTAAACCACCAGGAACAAACACACCATGGCTATTGCTCCTGCAACGATCGCAAATGTTCGTACGAATTTTACCTTCCTCTTTTGAAGGAGTATCTTGTTTGCCTGCTCGGACTCATAGGCTCGTATCGAGGTGTCCAGGAATACCATGGATCGCTCGAAAGCCTGATTGTATCTTGAGCCCCAGACAAACGTAGGATTATTATCTTCCCTCCAGTTAATGGCAAGCTGCAGGTCAGGCATTTTCCAAAGACTGGCTTTACCTTCCTGGAATTTTGTAGCTGCATCAGAAAGCCTGATGTACATTTCAGAGGATTTGGATTCCTCATCCAGCCAGATCTTCAGTCGATCCCAGATCCTCATTAAGCTTTCATGGGATATATCGATGACTGAGTCCGATTCAAGCCTCACACCATGAGGTGGCATTAATAATGATCTTCCCGGTTCCCTGAAACGGTCGATCACTCTTTCCACTTCATCTTCAGAGACACCTGCTATTGCTGCAATAGTGCTGAGTTTGGTTGGTCTTCTAATTCCTTGATTCTCAGAGCCTTTTTCAGTCAACGCTTTAAACATGACCTCACAGATCTCTTTCTCTCGCTTGCTAAGCATATCATAAGCTTCATTCGCATGTTGAGAAAGAGCTTGCCTTAATGTTCCAATGGCATTGTAGTGCCTGAGATCCATTGGTTCATCTTCCTTCCTGGTTTCCACCCAGTTGGACCAAGTCCTCATTAGAGCGTGCTGGAGTATCGGAAGCTGATCAGGATTATCACCTACATCATTGAGTAATTGCTGAGTTAATCGCGGTGCGATCTTTCCTCCCCCTACGGCAACAGGTCCCTCGACGATCATCCGCTTCTGATCCCTTGTCATTTGAGGGATCAGGTAATGGGAATCATTGATCATCTGTGTGAGATCGGGATACTTGGCACACTCACCGATAAAGTCAGATCTCATCGTTAAGGCGACGTAAATCGGTTGATCTGTCTGATTGATCGCCTCCATAAGGAGATTTATAAATGCCGCAGATTCGTTATGGTCGGAAGTCTGAGCTTCCAACTTTGAGAACCTGAAAAGTTCCTCAAACTGGTCAACAAGAATAAGGACATTTTGGGATTCGTCAACTCTCAATTGTTTGACAACTTCAACAAGCCCTAAGGATGAACTACGAAGGACTGTTCCAATGATCGTTTTCCGAATCAGCTGATCCTCATCCGAGAGTTGTTGATAGGTCTCATCCTTCACCAACAAGGCCTCCGAAAGATTGTCAATAGGGCCACCCCCAGGTCTGAAAGTGACCACTCTCCAATTGGATCCGGCTTGAGCCATAAATCCACCGTGCAAGGTGGGGATCAAACCACAGAAGACAAATGATGATTTGCCACTTCCTGAAGCTCCAAGTATCGCGGCAAATCTATTTTCTGCGAGTTTGGCCAGAGCTTCATCGCTCTGACCTTCCCGTCCGAAGAAAAGGTGACTTTCTTCGACTCCGAAAGGTCGAAGCCCCGGAAAAGGATTTATCAGTTCGGTAATATCCGCCGTTCCCTGCGAATAACCTTTTTTGATATCAATGTCTTTTTCACTCATGATGGACTAGTTGTTTAGTTCGGTGATAAAAGGGGCAAGTGATTTTGATTCGAATGTATCGGTGTTACCTAAAACAAGCGTTCTATTCTTATCAAAATGACTTGTATCTATGTCTTTTTTCCCTTGCAAATAAACAGCTTTTGCTTTAATGGGACTTTCCCGACCAAAGCCGGGTGCTTTAAGTATATCCTGCAATTTCGTTTTGATCCAATCCGGAGTTGCCTGGCCATAGTAGATAATGGAACCATCACAACGCCTTAAATTGTCCTGATGTATGGACCGGATATCTACAATATCTCCTTCATAACTTGGTGCCAAAACTTCAAATCCCTGTTTCTTAAGGAAATCTTTCAGTTTTTCACTATCCTTAAGATCTGATTTGTCAGCTATCAGATAGACTGATTTGCCATTGTCCTTTTTGGATTGCTCTGCAATCTTCCTCTCTCTATGTATATGAAATCTACCTCCTGTTACGAGTTCATCCCTGATGATGGCAATCAATTCCTGAAGAGGTATTTGGAGAACTTCAGCTTCATCAAATAATGCAGCTTCACTTTTGAGGTCTTCAATAAATAGTCTTTGCCTTTCACTTACGTTCTTAAGATCGGGAGACAACCAAATCAGTCGACTAAACGGTTTTTCATTGTTGTTCTTCAGGTTATACTCCGACATTTGGGAAGTATGATCATGTGCTATTCGGTTTTGGATGTCAACTACCGACAGATCGGATCCCGGAGGTCTGTATCCATAGTCCTCACCAACCATGTGAATTGACAATCGACAACTTGCCAATTCATCTCTGATCATTTTCTCCAAAGGTTCTAATTCCTTCGGCAGTGATTGATTTGGAATTACATCGTACCCGTGCCTTTTCAGTTCACGTTTGATCACATCCCGTTGAATTAAGAGATCCATACCTGTGCTTGCCAGATATACTGTCCTGTCTCTACTAACTTTTTTCGAAGATGTTTTCTTTGCATCCGTTCCCGTTACCAAAAGATGAGTTAAGTCGTAAGCGATGTCCACCAGCTTCATCCAGAAACTTTTCTCGGCCTCTGTTCCAAAAAAACGAGTAAATTCCTTCTTTTCACCTGTCGTGGAATCAATGTAGAAGAAATCGTAATCCATCACATCCTTCAATTCGGGAAAAATTGAATCAGTATCAAATGAGGATTTTAGTACTTTAAAGAATCTGGGAACTCCATCAATAACCAAATTACCTTCTTTTGCCAGGTCTTGTGCCCAATCATGCAGGCTATTGATCACATTTTGCTCTCCGACGAATGACTGACCTATTACAACCACAGACGAAAGGCAGTTCTTAAGGTCAGAGGTACTTAATTCGGAGGTTTTGACCAATTGAACATCAGGGTCTTCTTTGTTTATTTGAGAAAGAAGAAGTGTTAGAAATTTGTGGAAATTTCCAATCCAACCTTTTGTATCCCCTTCTATTGGCAAGTCATCGGTTTCGGAGTATACAATTAGTATTTTATTGTTTTCTTTCATTCCTTATGGTCAGGAGGTCGATAAACCAGTTTAGAGCGATCTCAACCTTCTAGCTATTAGTTAAATATTTCTAAATCAAATTCAGCATGTTCTATCTCCTTCTCTTCAAAATCATCATTCATTATCTTCACAAAAGAGTCAGCAATTTCCACGTGCCTTGACATCAGGCTTGTCAACTCCTCTTTTCTCAATACAAGCAAGCTTGTAGCTTCGGTGGTCTTGGCCTCAAAACCAAAAGACTCTGTCTCAAGAATCAATTTTTCTCCAATCATTTCTCCCTTTCGGACGCTTCTAACAACTTCTCCATGGTGGATTATATCTACAGTTCCGTCCACAACTATGTACAAAGGTTCCACTCCGCTATCCTCATTTTGTATCAAAATTGTATCCTTCTTAAGTCTGATCTCTTCAAGTGATTCAGCAATGTTTGTTATTATCTGCCCGGGAAGGTGACCAAATTCCTTCATTTCTTTTAACAATAGGATAATATCAATCAACAATAGATCCTGGTGATACTCCTCTCCCTCTTCAATGAAAACAGGGGGAAGTACTGCTTTGTCGAGTTCTTTCTTAATTGATGGTTTCAACCTCCTCGTATGGGTATGATACTGAGCCTTATCAATCTTGAATATTGAATCAGCTGTAGTCTGCAATAAGATTGAATCAGGATTAAATAAATTGGCTATGAGATCATAGCTTACCTCCACACCTTCAATTTCCTTTAGTCTATAAGTAGCCAGGGCTTTTGTATATCTCGTCAAACTATTATAATCCCTATTTACGATCTGCTTGAGGGCATCCTCATATGATTCATAGTGATCTGGAGCATAATGATTCAAGAGTTTATCTAATCGATCCGTATCCTTCATATCGTCCATCACGGGCAATAATTTAGGCTTAAGTTCATCACTACAGAAAATATCCATCATCTCCACTGCGAAAGTCACAGAATCCGTTGTGTCTGCTTCGAGGTTTTCTTTCACCAACCAGACACTCTGAGGGTCATAGATCATAGATAACAGCATAAATATGTTATCATGGTTTACTTTATTTTCCTCTAACAGCGCCTCTCTGATCTTAATATCAAATTCTTCCTCGTCAGGTATATCCTGCAGGACTTTTATGTTCCATGCAATATCCCCGATCAGGGATTCAATGATCAGTTGGATCCTGGAAGCTTGAAAATCAAATGCCTCAAATCCAATGTAGCTCAATGAAAGTAAAATTTCCGTAACAATCTGTTTATCAGGGTAATCGATCTTCTTCCATAGCATATCAATGGCTTGTCGACCGCCAATTCTACCGAAAATCTGGATTACCCTAAGCATTGTGCTCTTATATTGACCAGTACGGTAAAATGCGGTGTCAATAGTATGGAAAACAGCATCACCCGAATGGACCAAAGCCGCAGCAGCAGCATTGCCATAAGTGGATAAATGGAGATTCTCCACTAAAATCTGCCAGAACTCAGGTCGACGTAATTTTCCAGCTGTTTCGATGGCGGCCGTCCTTACCTCCGGATTGATGTCACGTAGCAATTCAACGACAAATGGAATATGCCTATCTTCGGTCAATTTTGATAGTACTCTGGCCGCCTGGATCCTGTCATACTTATCAGGGGACCTGACCAATTGCCTTAAGGTTTCATCATTCAGTTCAAACTCATAGGAGGCTCTTAAAGATTTTACTGCTTTCTTGCCCTCAACCAGCACCTCATCATTTCCTTCGGTCTTTAATTCCCTTGTGATAATGTCCAAGGCATCGAAACATTCATACTGATTCAGTTTCATATAAGCAAAGCGGCGTACTTTGGGGTATTTTGAACTTAGTCGATCAAGTAATGCATATTCAAATTCGAACGGATCGATCTTTTCCAGAAGTCGTAAACCATTCAGAACACGATCCTCTTCCCTTATATTCACCTCGGATTTGAGAATGTTAATTGTATTATTCTCATTTCGTTTTCCTTCGTCAAGCAGTTCGTCCCTCTGCCGTTCAAGTGTTTTCTTAAGTGTGACTTTGTACTGATTGTATAGTTTGTAGGCCAGCCACATAACCATACCAGCGACTGCGACAACTATGTAAGAATAATAGATCAACAAAAGTCCAAATAGTCCAAGGAATAACTGAATTCCACCTGAAAAGAGTTTGGAAATCTGCAGTACGACCCCCTCAATTCGTGATTGAATATCCACTCTAATCTTAATATGGAAGGGTAAGAAGAACAGTTTAAATGCAGGTCCTTCCAGTGCATCTCTAAGTGAATCTGTAAATGCCTTTGCAGACACTGTAAATAGGAAGAAGAGCAGGAACATTGGGGAATCATACTCGAAACCAAACACGTGCCCTACAATGATACCCCCCAGTGTAAACAAAATAAGGATAATGGGCATTGTCATCAAGGCGATCTTCAGACCAAATCGACCGATTATCACATCATTTATAAAGCTTTGTATCAAAAAACTCATGATCATAATGGTCCCCGAGAAGAAAGAAAGGAAATCATTAAGGTTCTGCTCTTTGACAATTCCGGTTTCCTGATCGGTATACATCCTTTCCACCGTCGATAGAAAAGTATAATCAACGAAAACGGCAGCACCTACTGAAAAAAGTAGAAAAATTGAAAGCAGCCTTGTATACGGGTCTTTAAATATCGACCAGTAGGTTACTTTCTCCAATTTCGTTTCGTCCTCCTTTGTCCGCCTGGTCGACTTATTAATGTTCCAGTAAATGGAGATCCAGATAACAAAGTACAACATACCAAATGCTGCAAATCCAGATACAAACAACAGGTCGTATGTGGTATCAATAAAAGGCAAATACCTTGTGATAAGAGGAATAGAGAAAAATGCGATCATGGTGGCAGTTAATTGCCCGGTATCAATACCACCAATGATCCGTTTTGCTTGTCTCGTGTCAAACAATCTTCCGAACAAACCCCAGAAAGTCAAGAGGGAAAGCGCGGTTATAGGGCCCATCATTACGAAAAGTGTAAATGGTAGGTAGGCAAATCCCACATAGTTTTCGTAATCGATATAGTAGAATGCAAAACGACATCCACCAACAAAAATGAATACAAGGAAAGAGGTCGAGATCGCTAATGTTGAAAAATTGACCCTGGTTTGAAACCTTACATAGAGGCCAGTTATAATTATACCAAGAAATCCCGTTGTAAAAAACGCTCTTCCTAAGTACTCTTCTCCCAAAGTTTGGAGAAATAAAGATTCAGAACCCACCTGATAAGTGGCAATGAATACTCCCATACAGAAGCCCAGCCCCAAAAGAAGCCACATTTGTTGGTCTTCGCCCTCTTCTCCACCGAGGAACCTTAGAAATGCCTTTAACACAGCTGTTTGATTTACTTATATATAAACTACTTAAAAATATGCAAAATATGTAAGAGAGCTTAAAGATTGAGCAGGAATCTGACCCTTTGGACTTTGGAAACTGTCACATTTCGATACAGAATGACAGTATTGATAATTAATCAACAGAAAATACTTTCAGTAAATCAAGTATATTCGCTTAAACGATTAAAAGATTATCTCCTTCTTTTCTTGTTGCTTTCCTGGTTGGTACTTTTCCCTTTTCTTGCTAATTGTGCGTTGTATTCCAGAATATAGCCGATGGAAAGAGCATATAAATGATGCCTGTATTCGAAGTTTTCATAGTATTCCGGCTGCCAGGAAAAATCAGGTGATCCATTGAAACCCATATTGGAATGCCCGAAAGTGAATCTGAAATCCAGAAAAAGGCGACTATTGTTCACTAGATCAAAATTCAGCCCTGTCCCAAGTTGGAGGGAATACTGTACTCGATTGGCCCGTACATTGGCAAAGTCTGTTTCCGTGGCATTTGACTGTTTAAAAACAATCTTGTACTCTACTGGGCGTTCATCATCATTTAAAAACTCCTGAAATTGATCAAGATCAATCTCTCCATTTCCTGCCAGCCAGAAACTGATCTTTGTTCCCCCACCTACATAAGCACGAAAAGGAGCATTTCCAAACCCAAAATTTACCCTCAACATCACTGGAAATGAAAGAAAATGATATTGTGATTTACTATCAGCAGGAAAGGAAATATTAGGAACATTTCTAACTCTCTTACCTATTCTTTCATATAGGATCTCCCCGTACACAGAATAAGTATTATTCGCTGTGTACGTAATGGAAGCACCAGCGTGAAAATTGAGATTTGGGCTTATTTTAAAAGAATCAGTATCATATGTTGACGACAAATAATTATGATCCGCCAAATGGAATCCAACAGTCGGACCAAACCAATACTGTGAAAATCCTGAAAGACTGCTAAAAGCGAGAATCAATACGACTATAAAACGAATCATATAACTATTCCGAGACTTAATATTACAAAATAAGTATCTTTCAAACGAGTTATTTTACAGGATATTTCGATCTGAATAAATACAATATTTGAAGTAAACATATGAATATTTCAAGAAATTGTGTTAGGATGGGACTATATTTACGCATTAATGCATTTTAAAAACTATTCAGCTATAGTTGGTGACAAGATCCATCAGGTCAAAAAAGGTCTATTTGTCCTGTTTTCTGCAATCTCAACCTTACTCTTTTCGCAGCAAAATGAGATCTACAACCAGTTTTTTATGAATCCCTACCTGTATAATCCTGCATATGCGGGAGTTGAGGGACATACGGTTGTTTTCCTGCTGTACAATCAAAAATGGGCCAAGATTGATGACTCCCCGACTCTTTCTCATGTGAGTTTTCATACACCATTGAAAGGCGGTATCGGTATTGGTGCCGCCGGCTTAAACCTGACACAAGGTCTTATAACAAAGTCGCTGGGTAAATTTTCTGCAAGTTATTTGTTGACTTTTGACCGCAAACATCACCTGCGTTTTGGAATGTCAGTTGGAGCGGGAACTCAATCATTGAGTTTCGGCGAATTGGACGACCCAACTGATCCGGCTTTTCTTAACCTTGCCGAGCAAAGTACGTTCATGGTGGCAGATTTCGGAGCTACATATCATTTCGGTCATTTCAATGTTGGGTTCTCGATGCCAAACCTCATAGGTTATGACATTTTCCAGGAAAGTAATTTTGCGGGGGTTTCCCCCAAGCCTTTCGATAATCTCATTCTCAAAATGAATTACCGTGGTCACCTTACCGATGACATAGCAATTGAACCACACATTATATATAGGTATAGTAATCTTACCCAAAATCAATTTGAAGCAGTAACCATACTTCATATATACCACGTTATTTGGGCTGGAGCAACATACAGACAAGACAACACTATTGCCTTAACGATAGGAACCAAGATAAAAGAGAAGATAGGTATAGGATATGCCTATGAACTTGGAAACGCTTCAATTGCAAGTTCCTTAGGAAGCACTCACGAAATACATCTTGGCATCCACCTGGGTACCAGAAAGGAACATCATGCCCATGTGTCTTCCTTTATCAAAAGTCACAGGTTGACACCAGAAGAGAGAGCGGAAAAGGCCGCTCGTGAACGAGAAGAACGTTTACAAGCGTTAAGGGAATCAAGGGAACCCGATCAAACGGAACAAACAGGAGATGAGTTGAGCATAGTCGGCACTAAACCTCCCCAGGAAGATCCGGAACCTCAATCTTCCGAAACCAATTGGGAGAAAGATGAAGAATTTGGTGAAGTTTCCAGGGCCAATGACCTAGGCGAGCAGGAAAGAGCAGTTGTAATCAAACACCAAAATGAGCTTGGAGAAGAGGAATTGGCAGTAGCGTGGCTACCTGCAGAGGAGAGCTGGGAATTAATTTCAGATGAGCAACCTTTAAAAAGGACGAGTAGTGATGGTTCTAAGGAAATAGGCGTAAAATATACCAGGACTCTTCCCGATGGTTCACAGGAAACAATTGTAAAATGGGAAAAGGTAGTTTCAAAGGAAGAGGTGGCCGCTCTGCTTGCAGCCAAAAGTGCTGTTGACGCTTTGCCTGATGAAACATCATCTACACCAGTGGATACATCAGAACCGGTAGCAAGGGAAATTGAAATTGATACTGCTTCCCAGGTTGTTGACACCACTCCCGAGATAGAACCACAAACCACAGAAACAGCTCAAGTTCAACCGGACACATCTCTAACTGATGACTTCCGGACACCTGATGAATTAGCCGATTCCGATCAACATTTGGAAGTAAGAAGAGGAAATAATTTATTGGAGTTACCGATTGGCAACTATGTGGTTGCCGGAGCATTTGAAGAATTCCAGCATGCTGAAGACTTCAGTGATGATCTTTTTAACAAGGGTTACAGAGAGACTATTGTCGGGTATGTATCAGCAACAGGTTATTACTACACGGTTATCTATAGATCCAGTGATCTAAATGCAGCCAATGACGAAAGAAATAGGGTGAGAACAAGGTCAGGAATGGAAAAAGTATGGGTACTTAAAGTCAGCGAATAGTGAAAAAGACATACATATATCTGATTTCCGCATTAGTCATTTTTCAAACCTTGGGGCAAAGACCGTATATCAATTCCATTTCCCCTACTTCAGCCAATGTAAATGAACTTGTGACTATTTCCGGTTCAGGCTTCTCGACAAACACTGCGGATCTCAATGTTTTTTTCGGAGCGGTTGAAGCATCTATTGTCAGTTCTACAGACAATCTTATTGAAGTCACGATTCCAGCAGGAGCTACTTATGATGAATTATTTGTAGTAAATCTAAGCTCCGGATTGACTGCATCTTCATCTGAAAAGTTCGCAATGGCTTATGGGGGCGACACTTTTGATGGACAAGCAGAAAGTGTTGTAACCGGTGTGTTCCAGGATTTGGCAGAACTAACGACCAATCAAAATCTTGTATATGATGCATGCCTTTGTGATTTCAATTCTGATGGGCTTTCTGACGTTGTGATCACTGCACAAGAGACTCCCTCCGGAGTAGCACAAAGATTAGTCTTCCGAAATACCAGTACAACCACAACGACATCGTTTTCATTGGATGAAAGCTTACAGGCTCAACCCTCTTCACATTCCAATTGTAAGGACCTTGACGGTGATGGAAAGATCGATTTGGTTGTTTCTGAGTTCAACCCAACTAGCGGAACTACTGATGTTGAAGTGTATAGAAATACAACGACAGGTGCAGATATTTCTTTCGAAGCCCCCCAATTCATTCTCGTTCCGTTTACGACAAATGTGAGAAGACCGTTCCGTATTGAACTGGAAGATATCGACAGCGATGGTAAGGCAGAGATTATAATGGCCAGTTCAAATAACCAAACTGTGGATATTTATCGAAATACGAGTTCAACAGGATCCGTAAGTTTTAATGCAACCCCATCCCAGCTGACCATCCCTCAAGGAGATGCAAAAGGCATTAAAGTGGCAGACCTTAATAATGACGTTTTACCCGATTTGGTAATTATTCCATTCGAACAGAACGATATATTCATCTACGAGAATCTAAGCACTTCAAATGATATAAACTTCGGTAGTTTGCTCAGCATCACATCCGGTTCATCTTCAGACCGGATGAGAAATGTGGAGATTGCCGATTTTGATAATGATGGATTCCAGGATATAGCTGTTACAAGTGGAATACCAAGTAGCAATGGCAGAATATATATATTAGAGAATCAGACAGCGTCTGCTGCATCTTCAATTGCTTTCGGATCACCTCAATCCTTTGTGGTTGGTTCTGAACCATGGGGTCTGAGTGTCGGCGACTTGGACGGGGACGATGATGTTGACATCGCTGTCGCCATGGCAGGAGCTGAAAATATTATAGAAATTCTCTCTAACACCTCGTCAGGAGCAACCTTTGATTTCGAGGTTGCTTCAAAATCGGTAAATAATAATTCCAGGAATATTAAGATTGGTGATATTAATGGAGATGCAAAGCCAGATCTGGTTTTCACTGCGAACAGTATTACGGGCCAACCCGGATTCTTCGGTTTTCTAAATAATAGGAATTGTATCACACCGGCTATCACTCCCTCCTCTGATCAGTATTGCCCAGGCAACACCTTTTTAATTTCGGCAACGGAAGGCGAAGGAAATACATATTCCTGGGATGTAAATGGAAGTACCGTCAATACTGGAACTGATAATACACTGGACATTTCGGTTTACAACACTAATTTGACTATTTCTGTGACGACTACATCTGACGATGGCCTCTGTACACGGCAATCTTCCAATGCCTCATTCACACTGAACACCAACACTCCCAGTAACCCCGCGATCACCCCTACACCATCCTCGGCTTCCGTTTGCGTCGGTGAAACCATAGCACTATCCTCAACGCTAACTGCTGATAATTATTTCTGGACAGGACCTAACGGTTTTACTGGTTCGACCCAAGATGTAACTATTAACACTGATGCAGCAAGTGCGGGGACCTACAGTTTGGTAATACAACAGAGTGATGGGTGTAAAAGTCAGGCAGCCACTCAAGTTGTTGAGGTCACATCTACACCTTTCCCGAAGGTTATAAATACTGAGAATAGTAATTTTTGTGACGGAGGCATTGTTCAATTGACTACAAATGACTTCAATGGATTCTCATTCCAATGGAACAAAGACGGAAGTGCTATCTCCGGAGAAACATCACAAGACTTGAATGTTAATTCAACAGGAAACTACTCCATTACATTGATTGATCAATCAAATACGAACTGCCGTGACACCAGCGATCTCCTTTTGATGCAGGAAGTGCTACCTCCCGTACCAGAGATTACTGCAAACAACGAAATATGTGTAGATGTACCTCTATCTCTACTAGGTGACACAACCTCTGGAAACGATCAATTTGCGGTTTCCTACTTGTGGGATTTTCGCGATTCGGGTAATAGCTCTGTAGGCACAGATAACAATCAAAACACCACCTTTACCTTTACCTCCTCCGGGGCTTTCACAGCCTTGCTAAGTGTTTCATACGATGACATTGACAATTGTGCAGGACAAGATTCGCAATCCATTACAGTATCAGATCCGCCAAATGTATCAATATCAACAACTCCCAATACCACTATCAAATGCCCGGAGGATAGTATTCTTCTTGATATACCGGACCAATTTCTTACATATACATGGTCAACCGGAGATAATACCAATTCCACTTATGCAAATCCGGCAACAGGTCAGGATAGTATTAATGTCAGTGTTACAGCTACTAATAGTGTTGGATGTACCATCAATGAAAGCATCACCATTAGAAATTTCACAGATGGAGATATAACCATTTCTTCTCCCGACGCAACTGTTAATAATGGTGTGTTGACTATTCCCGAGGATCAGGATGATATCACCCTGGATGCCAATGGAGGTAGCAATTATCGCTGGAGCCCTGGTGAAATTTTCAACGATACAACTCTGGCCTCTGTCGTTGCGACACCTGTTTCTCCTTCGACAGACATAATCTTAACTGGCTTGGATATCAATGGATGTTCGGCAGCCGACTCCATAAGACTTGTCAACGATAAAGTGGCCGGTAGAAAAAGCTTCTCACCAAACGGTGATGGATTAGGTTTTGATTGCTGGGAAATATTAAATACCTCCAATCTGGACAATTGCACAGTTTACATTTTCGATAGCAGGGGAAGAACTATTTTCCAGGCAGATTCACCGTTTCCGAATGATTGCGTTTGGGATGGAGTAGACGATGGGGGAACAAGGTCCCCCGAAGGGATCTATTACTACGTCCTTAAGTGCGATGACGACCAATTCAGTACACGAGGAAGCATTTTGTTGGCCAGATAGGTCATTTAATACAAATAATTCCTGTTCACTCCACTTTTTCTTTACAAGGATATTGAAATAATTACATTTATTGTTTGGAAAATACCGAGGATGAAATTGATTAACATTTATCCCGAAATAAGTATTAACTTCAATACAGAATCATTTTTTAGTACAAAAAAAGGTTACTACTGTACAATTTTTTGTATCTATAATCATATCTACGACCTATTACACATATGAAAAGCAACCGGAAGACTATTTTAATTGCTGCAGTCATCGCTTTTTTCTCATTTCAAGCCTTTGGACAGGCATCAGAAAACAATTGTAGTGATGGCATCGACGACGATGGTGACGGATTTGTCGATTGTTTTGACTCCGATTGTTCCGGAGAAGGAAGTTGTGACGACTTTTTCGTCGGAAATGAGATAATCTGTCAGGATGACCCAACTGCCAATCCGACCTTCGCATTAAGATTACAATGGGGTTCTCCAGACCAATCTTCGAATAGTCATGCAACGCCCGCAGTTGGCGATATCGACCAGGATGGAACTCCTGAAGTCATCGTGACCAATAAGCAACAAAAACTATTTTCCGTCCTTGACGGCGTATTTGGTCAGTATGATGTAAACATTTTAAATTCCTCCGGACTAGCAGCGCCCCAGGACCTTTCTTTTCAACCTGAAAATGGAGTTGCCGTAGGTGATTTCGAAGGAGATGGGTATGCTGAAATTATAGTTTCAGAAGACAAAGGTAAGAGAATAGAATTGTGGGAGATTGATCAGTCAACAGGTCAACTTAATTCCAAGTGGAACGGTCCATTAACAATGGCCGACAAAATTGGATTGGTTGGAGTTGCTGATTTTAACCAGGATGGAACAGCTGAGATCTACTTCAGAGATGTGATTCTTGATATTAATGGGACAGAAATTGTAAGCACTGCAGGTGGGAATTGGCAACAAACATATGCCCATGGTCCGGTCGCTGCGGACATTCTTCCGGATTCCTATTGTGCGGACTGTGATGGTCTTGAGTTAATCACTGGAGGTCAGATCTGGTCAGTGAATATTGCCGGAGGTTCGAAAAATCTTGAAGTGGACATAAATGATCCAGCATTAGCGTTACTGGATAAATCAGGAAATGGTGACTCCGCCTACCATGTTAAGTACTATAACAACTGGAAAGATCAATGGACTTGCGTTTCCGTAGCAGACTTTGACGAAGACGGATCAATGGACGTTATTATGTCCGGAGCACTAGGATCTGATTATACAGATCCAACTACTATTTTCTTTTGGGATGTGTTAGACAATGAAGTACTCACTTATCATGACGCCACAAACGACCACCCCAGAGGTACTGGCCGGATCAACATTGCGGACGTGGATGGTGATGGAAGATTGAACGCTACTTACATTTCCAACCAGAAATTATACTCTTTAAATCCGGATATGACACCACAATGGATCCTTGGAGTAAAAGAAGGTTCTTCAGGATTTACAGGATGTACCGTTTTTGACTTTAACGGTGACGGTGCATCTGAAACAATATATCGAAGTGAAAGTGAATTATATGTAATCGACGGTACGGGCCCCACTGTAAAAAATACCATTGCCTGTGTATCCAGAACCCAAGAGGAATATCCAATTGTTGCTGATGTGGACAATGACGGATCCAGTGAGATCTGTGTTACCTGTTATACAAGTGACAATACACCATTCAATCCATATAGCAACACACAATACTCACAGGTTAGAATTTACGAAGCAGATGCCGGCGAATCATGGCAACCTTCCAGGACAGTATGGAATCAGCATGCATATTATAATGTAAACATTGACGATGACCTTACAATCCCACAGCAGCAACAGGATCACACCATAGTCTTTGGTACAGAAAACTGTGAAACGGGAGCGGTCGAAGATGTTAGGGCACTAAATACATTTCTCAATCAATCAACTTATATCGAAACAGATGGATGTCCATCATTTGTTTCTCCTGACATCAATCTTTTGTCAGTAAATTCAGCTTTCACCTCTCAATGTCCGGAAACAGAATTCAGGGTAGTTTTCACCATCAGGAATGATGGAGACACAGATATCTCAGGATCGCTACCTATCACTTTTTACGATGGGGATCCTACAGATGAAGTCAATATCGCAACAAAGCTGAATACAGATGTTCTCATTATTAACAATCTCCTAATTGGAGATCAACTAACTGATACCGCCACTGTCTTCGGACCTGGTGGTGATTTTGATTTATTCGTTGTTATCAACGACAATGGTAGCAACACTCCCCCTTTCGACCTGGCGACTTCCAGTCTACCGGAATGTGAAACCGGTAATAACCTGGGAACAATTAGCGTAACATACGAACCTTTTACACTTCAAACTGAACCTATTCAGAACGATGAGAGATGTTTGGATGCAGTACCTCCTACACCTCCAAATGGTACCTACAGGGCATATTATTTTGGTACCGTCGGTGGTAGTTTGGAAAATATCTGGTACGAAGACTTTGAGGATCTGTCGGATGGCGATGAGGAAGATACCGGAGATACTGCCTGGGATATAGTTTCAGGTGGAGGTAGTGCTACAAGAAAATCAGTGGGTACCTATAACGGTGCAAAAGGATTCTACACTAGAAAAGTGGGGGGTTCCAATGAATCAGGAAAACTTACCTGGGAAACTGAGGATATTGATATTTCAGGACACACGGATATTTCAGTAACCGTTGATTTGATATCTTCGGGTAGCCTTGAGACATCTGGTAAATGGCGAGATTTTACGAAGGTTTACTATGTTCTTGATGGAGGCACTCCTACCCTCTTAAATAATGGTCATGCCAGAGGAAGTTACAAATACCAGAATGCAAGTATCACTCAACTCAATGGCTCAACTCTTAAACTTCAATTTGAAGTACACAGTACAGCAAACAATGAACATCAGTTAATAGACAACATTCTCGTAAGAGGTATTGGTCCCGAAGAAACAAGAGAATTCACAGAAGCCGATGGGTTCGAATTTTATTGGTTCCCACAAAATGACTTTGCTAACCCGTTGGATACGGGAAGTCTTAATAGTAGCCTGGCTGCCGGAGATTACTCTGTAGTTGGATTTGCAAGTGGTTCAAACTGTTTCTCTGATACGGTAAACTTCACTATTACCAATTTCGAACCTGGTTTTACAATTGACATTGATACCATAAGTGCTGAAACTAACTGTTTTGTTCCGGATGGTGAATTGTCAGCATCAATTATAGAATATGACAATGGTGATCCTGCAACAGGAAATCCTCTTCCACCTGTAACAGCTGGTTATTCCTATACATGGGTACTTGCCAGTGAGGGTGTTACCCCAATTGGAACTGGAAATGTACTCGCGAACAGAAGTTCGGGAGAATACAGAGTAGATGTTGTTAACCTTACCACTGGTTGTGTAGCCTCAGCCGTTGCCAATGTACCAACTTCTTTGATAGATCCACCGGCTCCTGATGTCACAAAGGTTGACGTCACCGACTGTCTGGTAGCGGCCTCTGGTTCCGCGTCAGCTTCCGTTGGTGGAAATACGACGGATTACACATTCGAATGGTTTGACGGGCCTACCATTAAACCTACACCGGATTTTATTGGAGTGAATTACACTAACCTTGTTCCTGGAGATTACACAGTGATCGCAAGGGACAATGCATCGAATTGTACTTCTGAAGACTCCACAATTACTATAAACGCTCCAACAAACTTCCCAGCACCCACAGCCACATTGGTTTCGGATAACACATCTTGTGGCACTCCAAACGGATCAGCTACTGCGGATGCAGATGGTGCCGGAACTGTGACCGGATTCACATTCGAGTGGTTCTACGGAGACAATACTTCAGCAGGAAATCTTCTACCAAACGCAAGTCATCCTGATATAGTTATTTCCGGAGACGGAAGTACAGCTACTGGTTTAGATGGTTCTATCTATACGGTAAGAGTTACTAATGACGCCAATAATTGTAGCGCTACTACTACCGTCACAGTCGTGGACAATATAGTAATACCTGAATTCAACTTCATTCAAAAGGTAGTAGCAGGTGATGCAGTTGATGTTCAAGGTAAGGCATACATTTCAATGCCGCAATTAATTGGTGGCCTTCAGGCAGTTACTATGTCCTACTGGGTTTTCTTGAGCAATGATAATTATCTGAATGACCATATCATATTTTCATCTGGTGGAACATCAGAGTCTCAGGTATTACTATGGACAGATAATACGGATGGAATTGCATTCGTCGTGAAGACAGAGAATGATGGTGGTCGAGGAAGAATTAATACAAATTATAAACCGACCGGATGGACTCAGCTAACTGGTACCTGGTCTTTCGCAACCAGTGAAATGAAACTATACGCCAATGGCGTACTGATAGGTCAGGAAACTTACGTTGGAACCGCGGATGGGCTTATAAATGCTGGTACGGAAATGTTCCTTGGAAGAGATGGAAACCTTGGAGTGAACAAATTCACCGGCATGGTTGACGAGTTTAGATTGTATGACAGGGCGCTAAGTGAAACTGAAATCCAGGCACTGTTGTGCGATCCAAGTTCCGGAACTAGTTCCGGGTTGCTTGTTAACTACGATTTCAATACCAATCTTGGAGAAACTCAGGGTAGTCCTGTTCCGGATGCTTCCGGTAATGCAAATGATGGACTGATCACCTGGAATGGAGCTGCTTCTAATGGTTCTGTTACTTATGTGACATCTGACATAGATTGTCCTCTTCAGGGAGTCACTACAGGAAATACAACTTGTGATCCTGCTAATCCTAATGGCCAAATAGATTTAACCGGCGGGGTTGATCCGGGATCAGGAACCTACACTTACAGTTTGTATTCCGGATATACTACGACCACATTAATTACGTCCAATAGTACCGGCATATTTAGTAGTCTGTCAGATGGATTTTATACCATCGTCGTAAGTGACGATATTACCGGTTGTGAAACAGATCCTCTTTCATTGTCAGTACCTACTTATGAGGACAATCCGGTTGTCAATACTGCAGTTACCGAAAATGTTAATTGTTCAGGAGGAGGAAGTGGAACTGTTTCCGTAACAACCTTCATGTCCATTGGTTCTGAACCAAGTTCATATACCTACGAAATATTTGATGGACCCAATACAACTACATTAATCGAAAGCAGAACAGTGACTGATGGTACAGTCGCCGAAGTGTTCTCTAGTCTTAGTGGAGGAACATATAGGGTAAGAATAACTAATGATGATATTCTTTGCGATGCATTTGAAGATGTAATTATTGTTGATAATACTACAACTCCTGCTATATCTTCATTCCAGAATTTCAATAACATCTACTGCGATACACCGCAAGGTGTGGTTCGGGTCAGTGCAATGACCACTGGTAGCCTAAGTGATTACACATTTAACTGGTATACTGGATCGGTAGTTGACGAATCAAATAGAATAGAGGTATCACCTGGAGTCCCGGTAACTACAAATGAAATCACCGGACTGTCAGGAGGATCTTACACTGTAGTGGCAGTTGACAACACTACAGGGTGTGAATCTGTTGCGGAAACTCGAACTATTACAGATGATCCTACATTCCCTGATGTCACCACAGTGGAAGTTCAACCTCAAAGTGGGTGTGGTACTGGAGCCGGTGCGACAGACGGAATTGCCAGAGCATATGTATCTGATCCTAGTAATCCTGGTGTTGAGCTTATTGAACCTGATTACAACTTCACCTGGTTCTCAGATGCTGCCAAGACTACTCAAATCGGAACAAATAGTACTCAAAGCGGATTGGCAACTGGTACTTACTATGTTGAAGTGGAAGATGCGGTTACCGGATGTACTGCTGACCAGACCATTGTTGTAGGTCAAACACCAATCAAACCTGTTGTAAGCCTAAACGGAGTAACTACAGACAATACTATTTGTGATCCTTCAGGAGCATTGGTACCAACCGGAGCTGGTGACCTTGATATTTCATTTAATGGATCAAATGTAACAGACTTCACAGGCTACACTTTCACCTGGTATGAAGGTAGTGGTACAACTACAGCATTAAATAATCCTGCTGGAAATGGATCTGAACCATCAATCACAGATGATTTAATCTCTGGTTTAATGGGAGGTATTTACACTGTGGTTGTAAGTGCCCCTAATGGTTGTGATTCCGATCCTTTCGAAATTACTGTCAATGACAACTTTACGCTACCCACAATATCCGTGACGATTGATTCTCATGTCACAAATTGTGATGGCACTGACAATGGACAGCTTACTGCAGATGCAGGAGCTGGGAGCTATACCTACAGATGGTTGCAGGGCACAGGGCCTGGAGTTGTTGCAACAACAGCACAAACTCCCGCAACATTGGCTGCCGGTTTATACACTATTGAGGTGACAAATACCGCAACCGGTTGTGTTAGTACTACGACAGAGACTATTGTAAATGCCCCAACAACCATTGCAGTTAATGCAAGCAGCAAAACGGATGCAGATCAGTGTGCACCTGCTAATGGATCGATAACAATATCAAGCATTGATGTAACTAAAAGTCCAGCTAGCGCAGTAACTATCAACTCGGCAAGCTACGGAACAGATTACACTTTTGATCTTTTGGATGCTACTGCTACGGTAACATTAAGTTCAAACAATACAGGATCATTCAGTGCATTGGATCCTGGTACTTATTATGTAAGAATAACAGAAGATGCTTCAACCTGTGAATCAGCGAATGCCCAATTTATAATTGCTGACGCCACTGTTGTTCCTACCCTTGTTACCAATGAAGACAATGCTGCCTCAGTTTGTCCAGGTGGTACCTCTCCTGATGGTCAGGTTTCAGTTGATGTCAACGCTGTTGATGAAAATCCTGACTTCACCTACCAGTGGTACCTTGGTGCTGATGTAACCGGAACTGCCTTATCGGATGGTATCGATCCTGGTAATGGGTCCGATCCTTCCGGTGCTACCAATCCTACTGTTTCAGGTCTTGTCCCTGGTACCTATACCGTAGAGGTTACCGATAACCTCGGAACTGGATTAGGTTGCTCGCAAGTAGCCACTATCGTCCTTACTGACAATAGTCCAACTATTACCATCAACGCAGCCAGTAACACTGGTGCTTCTGACTGTGCTACCCTTGACGATGGTTCTTATGCTATTACCACTGTCCATGAAGACGGTGCCCCTGTCGGTGGTGCAACGTATGAGTATACTTTCTATGATGACCTTGCAGCCGTTATCCAGGGTCCTGGCGCATCAGCCACTGCCTCTGGTCTGACTCCAGGTAACTACTCGGTTGTAATTAGAAATACCAGCACTAATTGTTCATCAGCTTCCCTACCATTTGCTATAGCTGATGAGTCCACAATCCCAATCCTGTCTACTACTATTAATGATAACACGAATTGTGATGGATTTGCGGCCAATGACAACGGGTCAGCTATCGTCTCTATTGATAATTTTGATGGAGGAACTTACACATATCAGTGGTATGCGGGTGCTTTGGGAGTTACCACATCACCTGTAGGCGCAGGGAATGGTGGAAACACTAACAATATTTTCTCAATGTCAGCCGGAGATTACTGGGTAAGAGTAACTGATAACCAGTCTCCTGATCAAAATTGTAGTACTGATATAAACATTACTATTGCTGATGATCCAGCAGACATAGTGATTACGGCTACCACCAATGTCGACTCTGATCAGTGTACCCCTACAAACGGTTCAATTACCGTCACCGATCTTACTAATAATGGTACACCAGAGTCTGGCCCTGGACTTAGTCTGGTTTATAACTTCAAACTTTATGACGATACCTTCACCGAAATCGGTGGTGCTTTTGCAGGTACTGCAGCTTCTGGTCTTGCTCCTGCTACTTACTATGTGACTGCTACCGATGCACTCAGTTGTGAAGGCGCTTTCTACATGGTCGAAATTAACGATGCCAGCGTCGTTCCTACTCTGGTTACCAATGAAGACAATGCCGCTTCGGTTTGCCCTGGTGGTACTTCTCCTGATGGTCAGGTTTCAGTAGATGTCAACGCTGTTGATGAAAACCCTGACTTCACCTACCAGTGGTACCTTGGTGCTGATGTAACCGGAACTGCCCTGGCCAATGGTGTCGATCCTGGTAATGGATCTGATCCTTCCGGAGCTACCAACCCTACCGTTTCTGGTCTTGTCCCTGGTACCTATACCATAGAGGTTACCGATAACCTCGGAACCGGGTTAGGTTGTTCGCAAGTAGCCACTATCGTCCTTACCGACAATAGTCCAACCATCACCATCAATGCTGCCACTAACACTGGTGCTTCCGATTGTGCTACCCTTGACGATGGTTCGTATGCTATTACCACTGTCCATGAAGACGGTGCCCCTGTCGGTGGTGCAACATATGAGTATACCTTCTATGATGACCTCGCTGCCGTTATCCAGGGTCCTGGTGCTTCAGCGACCGTTTCTAGTCTGACTCCTGGTAACTACTCCGTTGTAATAAGAAATACAGACACTAACTGTTCATCCGCTTCATTACCTTTTACCATAGCTGATGAATCTACTACGCCAATCCTGTCGACTGTTTCCAATGATAACTCTTCTTGTGTCGCTCAGGGCAATGGAGATATCACGGTCTCTGTCGATAATATGGTCGACAATAATTACACCTTCACATGGTACGTAAGTACCGTTGCCAACTTTGGTAATGCAGGTGCTTCAACACAACTCAATGATACGGATGTCTACAATGGATCTACTGTATCCATTTCAGATAATGGCGGTTATACTGGTAACTTGCTGGGTGGACTTCCTGCCAATGTAGCCGGTGATATCTTCTGGGTGAGAGTGACTGACAATGCCTCTCCTGATAATAACTGTTCTGCCGATATCAATGTGACCATCATCGATGATCCGGCTAACATTACCATTACAGCTACTACCGATGTTGATTCCGATCAGTGTACTCCTGTCAATGGTTCCATCACCGTTACCAATATTGATGTAGATGGAACGGGTGTCTCTGGTGGCGGTTTAGGTGCTTACTCTTTCAAATTGTATGACGATACCTTCACCGAAATTGGTGGTGCGTTTACTGGTACTGCAGCTTCAGGTCTTGCTCCTGCTACTTATTATGTGACTGCTACCGATGCACTCAGTTGTGAAGGCGCTTTCTACATGGTCGAAATTAACGATGCCAGCGTCGTTCCTACCCTGGTTACCAATGAAGACAATGCCGCTTCGGTTTGCCCTGGTGGTACTTCTCCTGATGGTCAGGTTTCAGTAGATGTCAACGCTGTTGATGAAAACCCTGACTTCACCTACCAGTGGTACCTTGGTGCTGATGTAACCGGAACTGCCCTGGCCAATGGTGTCGATCCTGGTAATGGATCCGATCCTTCCGGAGCTACCAACCCTACCGTTTCTGGTCTTGTCCCTGGTACCTATACCATAGAGGTTACCGATAACCTCGGAACCGGGTTAGGTTGTTCGCAAGTGGCCACTATCGTCCTTACTGACAATAGTCCTACCATCACCATCAATGCTGCCACTAACACTGGTGCTTCCGATTGTGCTACCCTTGACGATGGTTCGTATGCTATTACCACTGTCCATGAAGACGGTGCCCCTGTCGGTGGTGCAACATATGAGTATACCTTCTATGATGACCTCGCTGCCGTTATCCAGGGTCCTGGTGCTTCAGCGACCGTTTCTAGTCTGACTCCTGGTAACTACTCCGTTGTAATAAGAAATACAGACACTAACTGTTCATCCGCTTCATTACCTTTTACCATAGCTGATGAATCTACTACGCCAATCCTGTCGACTGTTTCCAATGATAACTCTTCTTGTGTCGCTCAGGGCAATGGAGATATCACGGTCTCTGTCGATAATATGGTCGACAATAATTACACCTTCACATGGTACGTAAGTACCGTTGCCAACTTTGGTAATGCAGGTGCTTCAACACAACTCAATGATACGGATGTCTACAATGGATCTACTGTATCCATTTCAGATAATGGCGGTTATACTGGTAACTTGCTGGGTGGACTTCCTGCCAATGTAGCCGGTGATATCTTCTGGGTGAGAGTGACTGACAATGCCTCTCCTGATAATAACTGTTCTGCCGATATCAATGTGACCATCATCGATGATCCGGCTAACATTACCATTACAGCTACTACCGATGTTGATTCCGATCAGTGTACTCCTGTCAATGGTTCCATCACCGTTACCAATATTGATGTAGATGGAACGGGTGTCTCTGGTGGCGGTTTAGGTGCTTACTCTTTCAAATTGTATGACGATACCTTCACCGAAATTGGTGGTGCGTTTACTGGTACTGCAGCTTCAGGTCTTGCTCCTGCTACTTATTATGTGACTGCTACCGATGCACTCAGTTGTGAAGGCGCTTTCTACATGGTCGAAATTAATGATGCCAGCGTCGTTCCTACTCTGGTTACCAATGAAGACAATGCCGCTTCGGTTTGCCCTGGTGGTACTTCTCCTGATGGTCAGGTTTCAGTAGATGTCAACGCTGTTGATGAAAACCCTGACTTCACCTACCAGTGGTACCTTGGTGCTGATGTAACCGGAACTGCCCTGGCCAATGGTGTCGATCCTGGTAATGGATCTGATCCTTCCGGAGCTACCAACCCTACCGTTTCTGGTCTTGTCCCTGGTACCTATACCATAGAGGTTACCGATAACCTCGGAACCGGGTTAGGTTGTTCGCAAGTAGCCACTATCGTCCTTACTGACAATAGTCCTACCATCACCATCAATGCTGCCACTAACACTGGTGCTTCCGATTGTGCTACCCTTGACGATGGTTCGTATGCTATTACCACTGTCCATGAAGACGGTGCCCCTGTCGGTGGTGCAACATATGAGTATACCTTCTATGATGACCTCGCTGCCGTTATCCAGGGTCCTGGTGCTTCAGCGACCGTTTCTAGTCTGACTCCTGGTAACTACTCCGTTGTAATAAGAAATACAGACACTAACTGTTCATCCGCTTCATTACCTTTTACCATAGCTGATGAATCTACTACGCCAATCCTGTCGACTGTTTCCAATGATAACTCTTCTTGTGTCGCTCAGGGCAATGGAGATATCACGGTCTCTGTCGATAATATGGTCGACAATAATTACACCTTCACATGGTACGTAAGTACCGTTGCCAACTTTGGTAATGCAGGTGCTTCAACACAACTCAATGATACGGATGTCTACAATGGATCTACTGTATCCATTTCAGATAATGGCGGTTATACTGGTAACTTGCTGGGTGGACTTCCTGCCAATGTAGCCGGTGATATCTTCTGGGTGAGAGTGACTGACAATGCCTCTCCTGATAATAACTGTTCTGCCGATATCAATGTGACCATCATCGATGATCCGGCTAACATTACCATTACAGCTACTACCGATGTTGATTCCGATCAGTGTACTCCTGTCAATGGTTCCATCACCGTTACCAATATTGATGTAGATGGAACGGGTGTCTCTGGTGGCGGTTTAGGTGCTTACTCTTTCAAATTGTATGACGATACCTTCACCGAAATTGGTGGTGCGTTTACTGGTACTGCAGCTTCAGGTCTTGCTCCTGCTACTTATTATGTGACTGCTACCGATGCACTCAGTTGCGAAGGCGCTTTCTACATGGTCGAAATTAACGATGCCAGCGTCGTTCCTACCCTGGTTACCAATGAAGACAATGCCGCTTCGGTTTGCCCTGGTGGTACTTCTCCTGATGGTCAGGTTTCAGTAGATGTCAACGCTGTTGATGAAAACCCTGACTTCACCTACCAGTGGTACCTTGGTGCTGATGTAACCGGAACTGCCCTGGCCAATGGTGTCGATCCTGGTAATGGATCTGATCCTTCCGGAGCTACCAACCCTACCGTTTCTGGTCTTGTCCCTGGTACCTATACCATAGAGGTTACCGATAACCTCGGAACCGGGTTAGGTTGTTCGCAAGTGGCCACTATCGTCCTTACTGACAATAGTCCTACCATCACCATCAATGCTGCCACTAACACTGGTGCTTCCGATTGTGCTACCCTTGACGATGGTTCGTATGCTATTACCACTGTCCATGAAGACGGTGCCCCTGTCGGTGGTGCAACATATGAGTATACCTTCTATGATGACCTCGCTGCCGTTATCCAGGGTCCTGGTGCTTCAGCGACCGTTTCTAGTCTGACTCCTGGTAACTACTCCGTTGTAATAAGAAATACAGACACTAACTGTTCATCCGCTTCATTACCTTTTACCATAGCTGATGAATCTACTACGCCAATCCTGTCGACTGTTTCCAATGATAACTCTTCTTGTGTCGCTCAGGGCAATGGAGATATCACGGTCTCTGTCGATAATATGGTCGACAATAATTACACCTTCACATGGTACGTAAGTACCGTTGCCAACTTTGGTAATGCAGGTGCTTCAACACAACTCAATGATACGGATGTCTACAATGGATCTACTGTATCCATTTCAGATAATGGCGGTTATACTGGTAACTTGCTGGGTGGACTTCCTGCCAATGTAGCCGGTGATATCTTCTGGGTGAGAGTGACTGACAATGCCTCTCCTGATAATAACTGTTCTGCCGATATCAATGTGACCATCATCGATGATCCGGCTAACATTACCATTACAGCTACTACCGATGTTGATTCCGATCAGTGTACTCCTGTCAATGGTTCCATCACCGTTACCAATATTGATGTAGATGGAACGGGTGTCTCTGGTGGCGGTCTAGGTGCTTACTCTTTCAAATTGTATGACGATACCTTCACCGAAATTGGTGGTGCGTTTACTGGTACTGCAGCTTCAGGTCTTGCTCCTGCTACTTATTATGTGACTGCTACCGATGCACTCAGTTGTGAAGGCGCTTTCTACATGGTCGAAATTAACGATGCCACTCCAGCTGAAACGATAACAATGAATGCTGTTAGCGAACAGACAAATTGTACCGGTACCCCGGATGGAGAAAGATCAGTAACAATAACAAGTGGAAATGGTGGATTCACCTTCCAATGGTATTCTGGGGCAGTTGGTGATACAAGTACGCCTGTTGGTGCTGGAAACGGTGGCAATACAGATAATATCACATCCATGACATCGGGTGACTATTGGGTAAGAATGACTGATGTCAGTGGAACAGGACTAGGTTGTGTTTATGATTTGGGAACAACCATTATTCTTGATCAACCGGTTATAGCTATCACAGGACTTACAGCTCCAACTGATAATTCGATATGTGATGATGTTTTTGTCGGAGCATTTAATGGATCAGAAACTGTATCGACAGTTACTAACGATGGAGCCGGTGACTTGCTGACTAACTATGATTTTGAGTGGTATACATCGACCGGAACATTGCTAGAAACTACCGATGGAGCTGTGGGAGGTGAAACAAAATCTGATTTTGATGCTGGAAACTACCGTGTTGTGGCAGTTAATAAATCTACAGGTTGCGAGTCAGCACCAATTGCATTCACGATAGGAGATGCTACAACTCCACCGACAATAAATGGAACAAGCAATACAGCATCATCAAGTTGTGACAACACTAATTTCCCTAATGGAACTTTAACCGTAGATCCGGGTGCCGCAGGCGCCGGAGACGATGGTAGTTATACGATTGAATGGTATGATGGTGGTGTGGCTGATATTCCATCACTTGCCGTGGCCTCAACTGCAACTACATATGACAACATAGCTCCAGGAACCTATGCGCTAAGAGTAATTGAAAACGCCTCAGGTTGTTTGGTTGATCAGGAATTTACTGTTGGATCCAGTACACCTTCAGCACCAACATTGACATTGTCTGAAGATGTACAGGTCACAGATTGTAACACACCTGATGGAGAACTTTCAGGTACTCCGGGTGCAGGTGTTCCCGCTGATTATACATGGTTCTGGTTCCTCGATGATAAGAGTACCAGCGTGACTACAATCCCAGGAGCAGATGTATCTGTTGCCGGTCAGGCTGATAATCTTCCTGATGGCAGATACTATGCAGTAATTCAGGATAATGAGACTGGTTGTGTATCTGATACAATTGGTATTGATTTGGACAGGGCATCCAATGCAATATTTGCTATAAACATTAGCCTCCCTCCTGGAGATTGTACCGGAGCTGAAGGTGAATTTGAAGTAGATATTTCTAATGTTACCGGCGCTACAATCAATGTTGAAATATTTGATGCAAGTAACAATTCACTTTTCACAGATCCTGCAGCAAGTGTAGGTGCTGGAGATGAAGTTATTATCGATAACACAAACAACACAGGATTTGTGAATGGCACCTATAGAATTGTTGTGATTGACGATGGTGTAGGTGGCTCAGGTTGTACCGATGAACTTGAATTCTTCCTGCCTTATCAAGATGCACCAAGGGTTGATTTAACATCTCCTTCTGTAACAGTTGAATCGAATAATTGTCAACCTTACATTGGACCGGCAGATGGAAGCGGTGTAACTGGAGGACAGGGAGGCGCCACAGGTACAGTAAGTATTACTTTGACGATAGTTGACGGAGTCATTACTGGAGATTCCCATGACAATTACCAATTGTTCTTATATCAAGGAAATGATCCGACCCCCTCTCCCACTACAGATTTAATTGTTGAAATACCTAGTGACCCAGGATACCTGGTAGGAGAAACAGTTACTGGATCAATAAGTGGTGCCACAGGTGATATATCTGATATCACTGGGACCACCATAACAATTGATAGAACTTCAGGTGATTTCCAAGACGGAGAGAATATTACTGGGGGGACCAATGGATTCATTCGATCTATAACATTGACTAGTACAGGTCGTTGGACAGTTTTGGAAGATGGAAGAGACGCAACAATTCAGTCAGTTAGTGGCGATCAATCATCTGCATCCACAAGTGGAAATGATTATGAAAATACGTATTCTTTCACTGGCTTAACAAGTGGTGAATACACGATCTTAGCTGCTCTCGAAGGAATTTCCTTCTGCTTGTCCCCTTCAGTCACTTTTGAGGTTGAAGATCGATTCTTCGAATTGGATGTGGACGTTGCGAACGTTACTTTTGGTGGCGACACTAATTGTGATGGCAATGATGCAAACGCTACCGGATCAATTGATATATCCCAAATTGACAGAGTTCTTGATGATGGAGCTGGAGGAGTATTTGTGGATGCATCAGATGTCGGAGGTACATTAACATCGAATTATAGTTATGAATGGTTTGTTGGAACCTCGGTTACAGATCCAGCACTATCAACGCTTCCATCGGAAATTGATAATGGTAATCAAATATTAAACGTTCCTGCAGGATTCTATACTGTAAGAATTACGAATACAAACAATACCTCAATAAGTGGAGATGGCTGTGTAACTACTTACACTTTTGAAGTAGTTAGCGATCCTGATGACATAGTAATTGACGCATCTGTTACTCAGGATGATTCCAATTGTTCCGCACCTGGTGATGGTCAAATTACAATTGCCAACCTTAACATCAATGGAGGAGGTAATGTGGTATGGTCATCGGCTAATTTCCCTGGCTATGAAGCATTCCTATATGAAGTTGGCAATGGCACACCAGTTCAAGGACCGATTGCTCCTACTACAGCAGGCGCTGTCACCTTTGATGACGTGGAAGATGGAGATTATAATATTGAAGTGGTTAATACAGAAGATTGCTCCTCAAACACATTACCACTGACTGTTGATGACATTTCAACAGTTCCAAATCTCACGCAGAGTTCAGCTACAAACAACCAGTTGTGTACTACTCCTGATGGAGAAATTACAATTGACTTGGGTGCAGCAGTGGCTAACTTCAATTATCAATGGTATGTTGGAGACATAAACAGTACAACCCTTTTCACAGGTACTGAATCCAATCCAACAGGTACTGAAACCCAGATTTCCTCAATAGTAGGAGGAACATACACCTTGCAGGTGACTGACAATGCAGAACCAGACAACGATTGTTTCAGCTTCGTTACTGTGTCTATTGAAGATGATCTTTATGATATTACAGATTTCTCATTTACCGTATCCAACAATGACAATTGTTCACCGGTCAATGGATCAGTCACTCTAACCGGCGTGTCTGCATATAATACATCAACCAATGATGGAAATACATATCCAGTTCCGGATGGCGCACTCGACGGAATATTCAATATCACTGTATATGAGTCTGATGGAACGACAATAGCGAATGGTGGCCTTGCAGTAGATGCTATCGGCAGTGGTAACAATACGGTTGGAGATGACGCAGGAGAAGAACTTGCTCCTGGTGATTACTTCATTGGGATTGACTTTGACGCAAGTACGTGTTCATCTACTCTTAAGCCTTTTACAATTGAAGACGATGCCAACAATCCTACTGTGGCCATCGTCGAAGATGCAGCCAATACCATCTGTGATCCTGCCTTCGGTGCATTGGATGCCAATGGTCAACTGACTGCGACCGTAACAGGGGACGCTAACGATAATTACTCCTTCCAGTGGTACCTGGGTACTACAGGAGATATCACCACCCCTATCAATGATACCGATGTGATCAACAACTCTACGGTCTCCATTGATGAGTCTGGTGTGAGAACTTCTGTCATCTCAGGATTAGCGGAAGGTACCTACTGGGTGGAAATAACCGATGACCTTACTGCCAACCTTAACTGTCAGGTGGCCGGTGAGTTTACCCTTACTTCCAACTTTACTACCGTCGATCTGGACGTGGCCAACGTGACAGCCAATGATGCTACCGATTGTACCACGCCTGATAATGGCTCCATCTCCATTGACTTTGCCGATATTACTTCCGGTAATGGAGCTGACTTCAGCGATTATACCATCGATATCACAGGTACTGCGACCTCGGCCGATGATGCAACCTATACCCCGGCTGCCGTCGATCCGTTCGATATTACCGACCTGGCCCCTGATACCTACAACTTGGTCATTACCGATGAAACTACCGGTTGTGTGTCTCAGTCATTTGCCGTAACGGTCGGCCAAAACGGTACCGAACCTACCATCGCTGTCTCTGCCGGTTACCCGCTGGCTGATAACTTCTGCACTGGTGGTAATGGCGAAATAAGACTTGAAATTACCGCTCCTGATACCGATGAATCCAATTATACCTTCGATTGGTATCAAGGGGTAGGTACTACCGATCCATTTACCCTGGCAGAAGGATCTCCGGGTAATGGTCCTACTGCTGGTATCGCCGGTGGTGGAAATGGTGGCGGTGACGAAGTCACTGACATCGACGCTGGATTCTATACCATCGTCGTGGCTACTACCAACGCTGCAGTCGACGGATTCGGTTGTACCGATCAAATCGTCGTCGAAATCGTCGATGATCCGTATGTGCTGACTATCTCCGCTTCTTCTTCGGCTGACGTGGATGATTGTTCGCCTCAGAATGGTTCAGTCTCTCTAACCGAACTTACCTATACTTCGGTTGAAGATGGCGCCAATACCATTACTGCAGGAGCTCTCGTCGATCCTGATATTACCTATACCCTGTACAATGATGCAGCCCTTACCAGTGTAGAAGCTACCATCACCAATGGCGCTCCTACTTTCAATAACCTCGCTCCTGGCACTTACTATGCCGTCGCTTCTATCGCCGGTACTGATGCTGTCGTGCCTGGTTGTTCTTCTGCTGCCGTACAGTTTGTCATCGATGATAATGCCAACAATCCTACTGTGGCCATCGTCGAAGATGCAGCCAATACCATCTGTGATCCTGCCTTCGGTGCATTGGATGCCAATGGTCAACTGACTGCGACCGTAACAGGGGACGCTAACGATAATTACTCCTTCCAGTGGTACCTGGGTACTACAGGAGATATCACCACCCCTATCAATGATACCGATGTGATCAACAACTCTACGGTCTCCATTGATGAGTCTGGTGTGAGAACTTCTGTCATCTCAGGATTAGCGGAAGGTACCTACTGGGTGGAAATAACCGATGACCTTACTGCCAACCTTAACTGTCAGGTGGCCGGTGAGTTTACCCTTACTTCCAACTTTACTACCGTCGATCTGGACGTGGCCAACGTGACAGCCAATGATGCTACCGATTGTACCACGCCTGATAATGGCTCCATCTCCATTGACTTTGCCGATATTACTTCCGGTAATGGAGCTGACTTCAGCGATTATACCATCGATATCACAGGTACTGCGACCTCGGCCGATGATGCAACCTATACCCCGGCTGCCGTCGATCCGTTCGATATTACCGACCTGGCCCCTGATACCTACAACTTGGTCATTACCGATGAAACTACCGGTTGTGTGTCTCAGTCATTTGCCGTAACGGTCGGCCAAAACGGTACCGAACCTACCATCGCTGTCTCTGCCGGTTACCCGCTGGCTGATAACTTCTGCACTGGTGGTAATGGCGAAATAAGACTTGAAATTACCGCTCCTGATACCGATGAATCCAATTATACCTTCGATTGGTATCAAGGGGTAGGTACTACCGATCCATTTACCCTGGCAGAAGGATCTCCGGGTAATGGTCCTACTGCCGGTATCGCCGGTGGTGGAAATGGTGGCGGTGACGAAGTCACTGACATCGACGCTGGATTCTATACCATCGTCGTGGCTACTACCAACGCTGCAGTCGACGGATTCGGTTGTACCGATCAAATCGTCGTCGAAATCGTCGATGATCCGTATGTGCTGACTATCTCCGCTTCTTCTTCGGCTGACGTGGATGATTGTTCGCCTCAGAATGGTTCAGTCTCTCTAACCGAACTTACCTATACTTCGGTTGAAGATGGCGCCAATACCATTACTGCAGGAGCTCTCGTCGATCCTGATATTACCTATACCCTGTACAATGATGCAGCCCTTACCAGTGTAGAAGCTACCATCACCAATGGCGCTCCTACTTTCAATAACCTCGCTCCTGGCACTTACTATGCCGTCGCTTCTATCGCCGGTACTGATGCTGTCGTGCCTGGTTGTTCTTCTGCTGCCGTACAGTTTGTCATCGATGATAATGCCAACAATCCTACTGTGGCCATCGTCGAAGATGCAGCCAATACCATCTGTGATCCTGCCTTCGGTGCATTGGATGCCAATGGTCAACTGACTGCGACCGTAACAGGGGACGCTAACGATAATTACTCCTTCCAGTGGTACCTGGGTACTACAGGAGATATCACCACCCCTATCAATGATACCGATGTGATCAACAACTCTACGGTCTCCATTGATGAGTCTGGTGTGAGAACTTCTGTCATCTCAGGATTAGCGGAAGGTACCTACTGGGTGGAAATAACCGATGACCTTACTGCCAACCTTAACTGTCAGGTGGCCGGTGAGTTTACCCTTACTTCCAACTTTACTACCGTCGATCTGGACGTGGCCAACGTGACAGCCAATGATGCTACCGATTGTACCACGCCTGATAATGGCTCCATCTCCATTGACTTTGCCGATATTACTTCCGGTAATGGAGCTGACTTCAGCGATTATACCATCGATATCACAGGTACTGCGACCTCGGCCGATGATGCAACCTATACCCCGGCTGCCGTCGATCCGTTCGATATTACCGACCTGGCCCCTGATACCTACAACTTGGTCATTACCGATGAAACTACCGGTTGTGTGTCTCAGTCATTTGCCGTAACGGTCGGCCAAAACGGTACCGAACCTACCATCGCTGTCTCTGCCGGTTACCCGCTGGCTGATAACTTCTGCACTGGTGGTAATGGCGAAATAAGACTTGAAATTACCGCTCCTGATACCGATGAATCCAATTATACCTTCGATTGGTATCAAGGGGTAGGTACTACCGATCCATTTACCCTGGCAGAAGGATCTCCGGGTAATGGTCCTACTGCTGGTATCGCCGGTGGTGGAAATGGTGGCGGTGACGAAGTCACTGACATCGACGCTGGATTCTATACCATCGTCGTGGCTACTACCAACGCTGCAGTCGACGGATTCGGTTGTACCGATCAAATCGTCGTCGAAATCGTCGATGATCCGTATGTGCTGACTATCTCCGCTTCTTCTTCGGCTGACGTGGATGATTGTTCGCCTCAGAATGGTTCAGTCTCTCTAACCGAACTTACCTATACTTCGGTTGAAGATGGCGCCAATACCATTACTGCAGGAGCTCTCGTCGATCCTGATATTACCTATACCCTGTACAATGATGCAGCCCTTACCAGTGTAGAAGCTACCATCACCAATGGCGCTCCTACTTTCAATAACCTCGCTCCTGGCACTTACTATGCCGTCGCTTCTATCGCCGGTACTGATGCTGTCGTGCCTGGTTGTTCTTCTGCTGCCGTACAGTTTGTCATCGATGATAATGCCAACAATCCTACTGTGGCCATCGTCGAAGATGCAGCCAATACCATCTGTGATCCTGCCTTCGGTGCATTGGATGCCAATGGTCAACTGACTGCGACCGTAACAGGGGACGCTAACGATAATTACTCCTTCCAGTGGTACCTGGGTACTACAGGAGATATCACCACCCCTATCAATGATACCGATGTGATCAACAACTCTACGGTCTCCATTGATGAGTCTGGTGTGAGAACTTCTGTCATCTCAGGATTAGCGGAAGGTACCTACTGGGTGGAAATAACCGATGACCTTACTGCCAACCTTAACTGTCAGGTGGCCGGTGAGTTTACCCTTACTTCCAACTTTACTACCGTCGATCTGGACGTGGCCAACGTGACAGCCAATGATGCTACCGATTGTACCACGCCTGATAATGGCTCCATCTCCATTGACTTTGCCGATATTACTTCCGGTAATGGAGCTGACTTCAGCGATTATACCATCGATATCACAGGTACTGCGACCTCGGCCGATGATGCAACCTATACCCCGGCTGCCGTCGATCCGTTCGATATTACCGACCTGGCCCCTGATACCTACAACTTGGTCATTACCGATGAAACTACCGGTTGTGTGTCTCAGTCATTTGCCGTAACGGTCGGCCAAAACGGTACCGAACCTACCATCGCTGTCTCTGCCGGTTACCCGCTGGCTGATAACTTCTGCACTGGTGGTAATGGCGAAATAAGACTTGAAATTACCGCTCCTGATACCGATGAATCCAATTATACCTTCGATTGGTATCAAGGGGTAGGTACTACCGATCCATTTACCCTGGCAGAAGGATCTCCGGGTAATGGTCCTACTGCCGGTATCGCCGGTGGTGGTAACGGTGGCGGTGACGAAGTCACTGACATCGACGCTGGATTCTATACCATCGTCGTGGCTACTACCAACGCTGCAGTCGACGGATTCGGTTGTACCGATCAAATCGTCGTCGAAATCGTCGATGATCCGTATGTGCTGACTATCTCCGCTTCTTCTTCGGCTGACGTGGATGATTGTTCGCCTCAGAATGGTTCAGTCTCTCTAACCGAACTTACCTATACTTCGGTTGAAGATGGCGCCAATACCATTACTGCAGGAGCTCTCGTCGATCCTGATATTACCTATACCCTGTACAATGATGCAGCCCTTACCAGTGTAGAAGCTACCATCACCAATGGCGCTCCTACTTTCAATAACCTCGCTCCTGGCACTTACTATGCCGTCGCTTCTATCGCCGGTACTGATGCTGTCGTGCCTGGTTGTTCTTCTGCTGCCGTACAGTTTGTCATCGATGATAATGCCAACAATCCTACTGTGGCCATCGTCGAAGATGCAGCCAATACCATCTGTGATCCTGCCTTCGGTGCATTGGATGCCAATGGTCAACTGACTGCGACCGTAACAGGGGACGCTAACGATAATTACTCCTTCCAGTGGTACC
The DNA here is from genome assembly GCA_965242805.1 of Cyclobacteriaceae bacterium. Classification (GTDB taxonomy): domain Bacteria; phylum Bacteroidota; class Bacteroidia; order Cytophagales; family Cyclobacteriaceae; genus JANQEU01. The sequence goes on from CBDETD010000002.1 coordinate 1,379,094, forward strand.
TGGGTACTACAGGAGATATCACCACCCCTATCAATGATACCGATGTGATCAACAACTCTACGGTCTCCATTGATGAGTCTGGTGTGAGAACTTCTGTCATCTCAGGATTAGCGGAAGGTACCTACTGGGTGGAAATAACCGATGACCTTACTGCCAACCTTAACTGTCAGGTGGCCGGTGAGTTTACCCTTACTTCCAACTTTACTACCGTCGATCTGGACGTGGCCAACGTGACAGCCAATGATGCTACCGATTGTACCACGCCTGATAATGGCTCCATCTCCATTGACTTTGCCGATATTACTTCCGGTAATGGAGCTGACTTCAGCGATTATACCATCGATATCACAGGTACTGCGACCTCGGCCGATGATGCAACCTATACCCCGGCTGCCGTCGATCCGTTCGATATTACCGACCTGGCCCCTGATACCTACAACTTGGTCATTACCGATGAAACTACCGGTTGTGTGTCTCAGTCATTTGCCGTAACGGTCGGCCAAAACGGTACCGAACCTACCATCGCTGTCTCTGCCGGTTACCCGCTGGCTGATAACTTCTGCACTGGTGGTAATGGCGAAATAAGACTTGAAATTACCGCTCCTGATACCGATGAATCCAATTATACCTTCGATTGGTATCAAGGGGTAGGTACTACCGATCCATTTACCCTGGCAGAAGGATCTCCGGGTAATGGTCCTACTGCTGGTATCGCCGGTGGTGGAAATGGTGGCGGTGACGAAGTCACTGACATCGACGCTGGATTCTATACCATCGTCGTGGCTACTACCAACGCTGCAGTCGACGGATTCGGTTGTACCGATCAAATCGTCGTCGAAATCGTCGATGATCCGTATGTGCTGACTATCTCCGCTTCTTCTTCGGCTGACGTGGATGATTGTTCGCCTCAGAATGGTTCAGTCTCTCTAACCGAACTTACCTATACTTCGGTTGAAGATGGCGCCAATACCATTACTGCAGGAGCTCTCGTCGATCCTGATATTACCTATACCCTGTACAATGATGCAGCCCTTACCAGTGTAGAAGCTACCATCACCAATGGCGCTCCTACTTTCAATAACCTCGCTCCTGGCACTTACTATGCCGTCGCTTCTATCGCCGGTACTGATGCTGTCGTGCCTGGTTGTTCTTCTGCTGCCGTACAGTTTGTCATCGATGATAATGGAACACTTCCTGAACTTGCATTGACCACCACATCTAATACTGTATGTGATCCTACATTCGCTGGAATATCTGGCGATGGCGAGGTGATCGTTACAATTAACAATGACGATGCCAACAACTACACCATCAACTGGTATGTTGGTACTCCGGGATCTGGAACATTGATTGCAAACGGTGATATTGGAAATGGTTCCAATGTTGTGATCAATGCCGGTGGAGTAGTGAATGCCAATGATCAAGTAACAGGCCTGGCTCCTGATAATTACTACGTGGAAGTAATTGACGCAGCGTCAAACGGACTTGGATGTACATCAATTTCAACTTTCACCATTGACAATGAACCCGTTGATGTAACTGTTACTCTCAATACCTTAACCAATGACACTTTCTGCGGTTCAGGTGGCGCGAATGATAATGGTGGATTCACATTGAATGCACCTGTAACCTCAAGGTTTGGTGCTCCTGTAGCTTCAGCATACACGTTGAGCTATTTCGATGACGCATTCACACTAATTGGAACATTCACATTAGGAACAGAACCGTCGAATCTTGCAGCAGGCACATATTATATCCTCGCAGAGGATAATAATTACAACTGTGCTTCTGACTATCTAAGAATAGATATCATAGAAGATGTAACGGCTCCTGATGTTTCTGCGAGTACGATTGTTGACAATACATTCTGTGCAGGTGGTAACAACGGTGATATTGATGTAACCGCGACTGTTTCCGGAGCATCTGCACCTACGTTCAGATGGTATCAGGGAATTGGAACCGGAGGAACTGAGATTACAGCTCAATTCACTTCAGTCGGTACTAATTCACAACATACCCTTGGGGATCTTGCTGCAGGAGATTACACGGTAGAAATAACTGATAATGATAATTTCTGTACTGCAGTAAGAACATTCGAAATCACGGATGATCTTACCTTCCCTAACTTCAATACTGGAGATGTGGTAATAGTCAATAGTACTACCTGTAGTACCATAAGTGATGGAAGTCTCACGGTTGATTTTGGAGACATTACCCTGAATGGAGTAGACCAAAATATTGATGACTTCACCTGGAATATTCAAAATGTATCCGGTTCATTCAATGTTACTCCAACTATCACCGGTACCGGAGCGACCTCAACATTTACTGAATCTGCATTGGCTGCTGATACATATACAGTGACAGCTACCGCAGCTTCAGGATGTAGTGCGTCATTCGATGTGATTGTGGAGGACGATTCGAACTTACCAGTAATTGATGCTACTACCATGATTCCAAATACATCTTGTGGTACGAGTGGAAATGCGGTAGGAAGTATTGAAATCACGTCAATTGATGGTGCGGCTCCATCTGCGGCATATTCTTACCAGTGGTATATCGGAAACGATACAACAGCTGGCAATGAAGTAAGCGCCACTCTAGTTGGTACAATTGACAATACTGAAATACTGGCTAATGTGCCTGATGGAGTTTACACTGTGAAGCTTATCAACAACACGACCAATTGCAGATCTCTACAATCAGCAACGGTTAGCAACGAAACGGAACTTCCTATAATTGAGTTCTACGAAATCAATAAGAACCTGATCTGTCAGTCTGGTGGCGGAGCCCCTGGAAGTGGTTCATTCTCTTTGACTCAGATAAGGTACGAAGGCAACATATTGAGTGTAGCTGATGATTCCGCTACATTGGCAAGTGACTTCACTATTGAATTCCTCGATGCCAATATGAATGTGATTGCAGATCCGTATCCTTCTACACCATTTACTATTGACAGTCTGGCGGCTGGTACGTATTTCGCTCGTATCACAAATGACAATTCTGATTGTTCATCACAAGCAGTTGAGTTTGTGATTGAGGATAACTTACTATTACCTAGTATTCTGATCGTAGAGGCTCAGGCTGATCAAACTTGCTCTGCATCTGGTACTCCAAACGGAATATTGGTTGCAACTGCTGATAACCAAAATGGTGATTTCGTGATCGATCCTGAAGGTTTAGGAAATGTGGCACCAAATTATACTTTCGATTGGTACAATTATGATGAAGTAACTGAGACACAAGGAAGCTTCATAGTTTCAAATGACTCATTAATTGATGTAGCGGCAGGTACTTATTTCCTTGAAGTATTCAGCAGGTCTACTGGATGCACAAGTACTGGATTATTCACATTGAGCAGTGAACCACTAGAACCAGCAATAGTATCGATCTCTACTCAGGATCCTACTACTTGTTCCCCTGCAAACGGATTGATCGCTATAACATCAATTAGCGATGGTCTACTGACCGATTATACCTACCAGTTCTACAATGGAGATCCTTCTGATGGTGGAATCCTGGTTCAGGATGGAGCTAGTGACTCACTCCAATCTGCAGAGCCTGGTGTAACCTATTTTGTTCAGGCCACGCATGTAGTAACAGGATGTACAACAAATCTTACAGAGATTGACATGAGTGAAGATGGCATTTCTTATCCTGTCGTGGCATTGGCTTTCAATCCATTAAATGGAGCACCAATTTCGAAGAACAACACATCTTGTGATGTAAATAATCCGACAGGATTGCTCGCGGTGACAGCAGATGGTTCTACAGATGAGTCTCTTTATCAATTTGTTTGGAACACTGGAGTACAAAACGATTCTTTGAGCAGCATAGCTGCAGGAACATACACGGTTACGGTAACTAATATTTCCACTGGATGTAGTACTGTAGAGTCTTACACCATTGAAGACGAATTGTTACCACTAATTGTGAGTACTTCTACCTCACCTAATACAAACTGTGTCAATCCAAATGGGCAAATGGCTGCCTCGGTATTGGATGTAGGAGACAACCCTGAATTCAGAGGTACGGATTATACTTATTACTGGTTTATTGGAAGAGTCAATAATCCTGACATAAACAATCCGGATTTCGTGGGTACCATTGTTCAAAATGTCGACGACGGGGTATACACGGTAGTTGCAGTTGATAACCAAGTAAGTTGTTTCAGCTCTGATCCGACATTTGTAGAAGTAGGTGATCAGCAAAACATTCCTAACCTTGTTGTTGAAGTTGGCAACAACCTGACAATATGCTATCCTGATCAACCAAACGGATTTGCTTCTATCGTTGCTGACACCAATATTTTCCGATACCAGGTTGAGTGGATTGTTGGGGAAGATCCTGTCGGTATCAATCCATTTGCTACTGGATTGTATGCCGATTCGCTAGCTGCTGGACGTTATAGTGCGGTAATCACAGACCTCATAACAGGTTGTGAGCAAATTGCATCCTTTGATATACTCGACGAAACACCAATCGTTCCTAATCCTAACTTGTTTGTTATTGAAGACAGAACTGATTGTGTTTTCCCGAATGGGCAGGCTGGAGCTAATGTCCAGGGTGCCACTGAAAACTTCCTTTTCGAATGGGCGCTTCTTGAAGATCCTAACACTATCCTCTTCACAGGTTCACAAGTGAATCAGCTGGACGTTGCAACATATGTTGTCACTGCTACTGATTTAGTAACGGGATGTACCTCGGCAACAAGTGAAATAACCATTTCCGATGGAATTGTTGATCCTGAATTTATAATAGATGTTACTCAATCGATGTGTCTGAGAACTGAAGATGGATCTACTAACCAATTCTCTGGTAGAGCATTTGTAAACTTCATACAACCGGAAAGCATCGATGTGGCGGACACAACGGATTATGAGTTCACAAAGATCGATTCCATTGCCTGGATGAATGAAGATGGATTCGTGGTATCCGATGATCTTCAATTTGTAGACATCTCTCCAGGTAGATATAGTGTGTTCTTCAGAACGGATAAGAATTGTGACTACACGGCAACATTTGATATCGAAGCAACAATTAAGATCTACAATGGCGTCTCGGCTAATGGAGATGGATTCAATGATTTCTTGTTACTGGATTGCCTGGATCTATTTGCGAATAACTCTGTAGAGATCTTCACCCGAGGTGGAACCAAAGTTTGGGAAACTAAAGGTTATGACAATGTGAGCAGAAGGTTTGAAGGCTTCAGCAACGTTGGAAGTACGACAAGGAAATTACCGGTTGGTACTTACTTCTATGTAATAGATAGAGGGGATGGAAGTGACTTAATCCAAGGTTATTTGGAATTAGTTAGATAAATTTAAGACTCATGACGATGAAGAAATTATTGATCATAGTTGTACTGGTAAGTTTAATTGGAGAGGCATACTCTCAGCAGCGTGCCCTTACTTCAACTTATCAGTACAACCAATTACCTCTTAATCCTGCTTATGCGGGCAGCTTGAACATCTTATCTGTGATAGCTGTCCATAGAAAGCAATGGATAAACGTTGAAGGTGCCCCACAATTTACTTCACTAAGTGCTCATACATCACTCATGTCCAATCGAATCGGGGTGGGATTCTTCGCCGCCAATGACCAGATCGGGGTTACTGACGACTTCTCATTTTACGGAAGTTATGCTTACAAGATCAGTACAAGTTTTGGTATCCTGGCAATGGGCGTATCTGGGGGCTTTAATAACAGAAAGTCTGATTTTTCCCAATTGGAGTTATTGAATGGGAACGATCCATTCCTTAGTGGGACGGTTAGCAAGTTCACCCCGAATTTTGGAACGGGAGTGTACTTCGCCAATCCGGTATTCTATGCAGGATTCTCTGTTCCATATATTCTGGAGAACAAAACCCTCGAAGTTGCTGAGGTCACCACTTCAGCGGAAGAGTCTCGTGAAACCAGAAATTATTATTTCGCATCAGGGATAATATTTCCTTTGGCGCCAAATGTCAAAATAAGCCCTGCAATTCTTTTGAGGGGTCAGGAAGACTCAAGGTTTGAATGGGATGTTTCCACCAACGTGATCTTCGATGAAATCGCTTATGTGGGTCTTAACGTCAGAAATAGTGGTGAGATCACTGTAATGGGTCAGGTGATCTTGAATGAGAACTTCAGAATAGGATATGCATATGATGCCACTACTAACGCCCTGGGAAACAATTCAGCAGGTTCACATGAAATCCTCTTAAATTATCGGATTAAGCTCAGAAACTACAAGAAGGATCCACAGTGTCCGGTTTATTTCTGATCTTTTTTCTTGCTTAGATCACCAAGTAACGAATTGGTAATTGAGAGAAGTATACTAAAAAATAAGGCCCACCAAAAACCCTCAACGTAAAATCCCGGAACAAGTGAGCCGGCCAGCATAATCATTAATGCATTGATTACGATCAGGAATAATCCCAACGTGACAATCGTAATCGGGATAGTAAGCACAATCAATATCGGCCTTATAATGGAATTGAGAATAGCAAGCACAAAGGCAACAATGAGAGCAGAAACGAAGTCATCGACAATAACTCCTTTAAGCAAATAGGAAACAATGATGACGGCTACAGCCCTCAACAATATCTTAACAAGAAAATTCATAGCTTCTCCTCGTTTTGAAACCAGGATGCATATTTAATGTAGCTGCCTGAAATTCGTTCCATCATTGCCAGATTATCCCCCTCAACTTTTTTTACTGGTTTTGCAGGTACTCCAGCGTAGATCATATTAGGTTCTACAACTGTTTCTTGCAATACTACGGCACCCGCGGCAACCATAGCTCCCGATTTGACCACAGCATGATCCATGACAATGGCACCCATTCCAATCAACACATTGTCTTCTAAGGTACAACCATGAACAATGGCATTGTGCCCAATAGATACATTGCTTCCAATGGTCGTTGCAGCAGTTTTATAAGTGCCATGGATGGTAGCATTGTCCTGGATATTGGTGTTATTCCCAATAGTAATTGAATTTACATCTCCCCTCACGACAGCACCAAACCACACGGTACATTTGTCTCCCATGGATATCTCTCCAATTAAAACAGCATTGTCCGCCAACCAACAGTCTTTACCCATTGAAGGTGAATATCCACGGACTGGTTTAATTATTGCCATTGAACTTGATATTTTCTTAAACATACATTCTTTTCGCCGATTGGAAAAGTACCTAATCGAAATGAAAATAAAAGTGATTTATCAATCCATAATGATTTTGTTGATGGTTGGATGTAGCGAGATGAGACAATCAAGTGAAACATCTATTGATTCCATTAATGATTATACTAACTCAAAGATTGATAGTGTTCAATCCATTGTAACATGGATCAGTAAAGGAAAAACCACTCAACTGGATGGCACGTTGAAGGTTCGCAATGGGGAAATTTTTTTGCGAGACGATAGTTTGATATCAGGAAATGTGAAGATTGATATGACTTCCCTGAATATCCAAACATCTGTCAATGACACTTCTGTTACTTCACAGTTCTCAAGACTATTTAAAAGCGAATCAGTTCTTAATGCACAAAATTACCCATTGGCTGAATTCAACATCTTAAATTTTACGGAAGTAAAAGGACCAACTGACAACAAATCGGAGGTTGAACAAATCTCCAATGGTATACACCATTCCAAGGAAGCTATTGCCATTAAGAATCCAACCCATAATATCCAGGCAGAATTTATTCTTAAAGACTCAGCTGTAAAATTTGAAGTGCCAGCAATCGTTAATAAAACCAATGGAAAATATACCATTGAAAGCAGACTTTTTATCAATCAAAATTATTGGGGTATTATCCCCTCAAATCAAGACACTTCAAAAATCTCTAAATACGTCCCAGAGGAGGTCAGTGTTGGTTTTTATCTTGTTATTGGTCAATAGATCTCAATATTGTCAGTTTCAATTAATAAAAACTGACAATTTGGCATAAAAAGTGATTAGTGATCTATCTTTGCTGCCCTATTAGTGATGATGAAGAATTTAATTGAGGATATCGATCTGGTTGACGTTAGGGAGATGGAGAATCAAAACTGTGAGGTAAAGATCTCTGAGGAATCCAATACGAATGGAAAGAAACTCTACATAGAGAGTTATGGTTGTCAGATGAACTTTTCTGACAGTGAAATTGTGGCATCTATTCTTAAAAATGAAGGATTTAGTACTACTTCTGATTTCGAAAATGCCGATCTGATTCTTCTCAACACATGCTCGATACGGGAAAAGGCAGAGCAAACAGTTCGAAAAAGATTAAACCACTTTAACGGGATCAAAAAAGATAAACCAGAGGTGACTGTTGGAGTATTGGGATGTATGGCAGAGCGGTTAAAATCCAAACTCCTCGAAGAAGAAAAAATTGTTGATCTGGTTGTTGGTCCGGATGCATACAGGGACCTCCCAAAGCTTGTGAACGTTGCTCAGGGAGGGGACAAAGGAATTAATACTTTCCTATCAAGGGAGGAGACCTATGCAGACATAGCGCCTGTAAGGTTAAATTCTAACGGTGTAACGGCTTTCATCTCCATCATGCGTGGATGTGATAACATGTGTTCCTTTTGTGTTGTGCCTTTTACTAGGGGAAGAGAGCGGAGCCGTGATCCAAAATCAATTGTAAAAGAAGCAAAGGATCTTTTTGATCAGGGGTATCGGGAAGTGACCTTATTGGGGCAGAATGTCGATTCATATAAATGGTCAGAACAGGAAAACAACAAAGCAAGGTTGAATAAGCTCGTTGGAGCGGGTCATGTCAATTTTGCCAATCTATTGCGGATGGTTGCCGATGTACATCCGGACCTCAGGGTAAGATTTTCGACTTCCCACCCTAAAGACATTACGGATGAGGTTCTGCATACTATGAAAAAATATGAGAACATCTGCAAATACATCCACTTACCTGCTCAAAGTGGAAACTCCAGAATATTGCAATTAATGAATCGTACCTATGATAGGGAATGGTATCTGAAGAGAGTAGTGGCTATAAGAGAAATTCTTGGTGAGGATTGTGGTATCAGTTCGGACATGATCGCTGGATTTTGTTCTGAAACCCATGAAGAACATCGGGAGACATTGTCTTTGATGGATATTGTGAAATATGATTTTTCCTATATGTTCTATTATTCAGAACGACCCGGCACATTGGCCGCTAAGCAATACGAAGACGACATACCACTGGAGACGAAGAAGATTCGATTGCAGGAGATCATTGCTAAACAACAGGAGATATCTAAAGAAAGGAATGAAAGAGATATCGGGAAGGTTTTCAGAGTGTTGATTGAAGGTAAGAGCAAAAAATCAAAAGAAGATCTACAGGGACGCAATACTGCGAATAAAGTGGTTATTTTCAAAAATCGAGGCTTCAAAAAGGGTCAGTATGTGGATGTAAAGATCAATTCCTGCAGTAGTGCCACTTTATTTGGAGAGGTAGTTTGATGGATTACAAGTTAGAGGCCGAAATACAAAGTATAAAACAGCGATTTGGCATTGTGGGTGTTTCTCCGAAGCTTAACAATGCCATTCGGGTAGCTATTCAGGTAGCTCCAACAAATATGAGTGTTCTCATTAGTGGCGAAAGTGGGGTAGGAAAAGAATCTTTTTCAAAAATCATTCATAGCCTTTCATCGCGGAAACATGGGCAATTCATTGCAATTAATTGTGGTGCAATTCCGGAGGGAACCATCGATTCAGAATTGTTCGGGCATGAGAAGGGTGCATTTACAGGTGCTACTGATAGTAGGAAAGGATATTTTGAAGTCACAAATGGAGGCACCATTTTCCTTGACGAAATTGGAGAAATGCCTTTGAATACCCAAGCCAGACTGCTAAGAATCCTTGAGAATGGTGAATTCATAAGAGTAGGGTCATCAAAGGTTATGAAGACTGATGTGAGGGTGATAGCGGCTTCCAATGTAGACCTGAAGGAAGCCGTCGGAAAAAATAAATTCCGGGAAGATCTATTTTATCGACTAAATACCGTTCCCATCTCCGTACCTGCGCTCAGAGATCGCGGGAATGATGTATTGGTATTGTTTAGAAAGTTTGCTTCGGATTTTGCAGAGAATTATCGGACGAAACCAGTTACACTTACTCCCAAAGCCGAAGAATTGATCCTTGGTTACAGATTCCCTGGTAACATCCGGCAACTGAAGAATTTGGTAGAGCAAATGAGTGTGCTGGAAATGGAAAGATCCATCAATGAGGAGACACTGGTTAAGTATCTCCCCAGGGATCAAAGCCGTCTTCCGGCCTTGGTCAACAAGGACAGTTACGAAGAGGAGTTTTCCGAGCGGGATATTTTATACAAGGTTTTATTTGATATGAAGGGTGACATGACAGATATGAAAAAGCTCATTCTTCAATTGTTACAAGGGAATTCAAATAGAAGTGAGATTCTGAAAAAACACGAAAATCTTTTTGATGAAGTAGCTGATCTTCCAGCCCCTGTATCGGAATCCGCAGAAAACATGACCACTCCCCTTTTGATCGAGGAACACGGCCAGAATGAGGACATCGTGGAGGATATTGTTGAAGATATTACTCATGAATTAGAAGATGAATCTCTCTCCCTGGAGAAAAAAGAAAAGGAAATGATCATTAAAGCGTTGAGAAAGAATAACAACAAGCGAAAATATGCCGCTGAAGATCTGGGAATATCGGAAAGAACTCTTTATCGTAAAATAAAGCAGTATGAGATTGAGAACATCTAAATTGGTTTTGGTACTACTACTCCCGTTGATGGGTTGCGGGGTCTACTCTTTCACAGGAGCATCGATTTCACCGGAGATAAAAACCATATCAATTCAGACCTTTTTCAATAATGCTCCTTTGGGTCCTCCAAATATGAGCATCATCTTCACGGAAAAGATCAAAGATTATTTTCAGCAGAATACTAGTTTGTCATTGATCGATGATAATGGTGACCTTCAATTTGACGGGTACATTGAAAACTATACAATCACACCTGTTGGTGCTAATGCAGCTGGCTCCTCGCAAGGCGTTGATTTCTCAGAATTGTCCAGAGTAACGATTACCGTTTACGCTACTTACACCAATTTGCAAGATGACACTTTTGATTTCGAACAGAGATTTTCGTTTTTCAGGGACTTCGATCAAAATACTGATCTGGATGCACAAGAACAGAGTTTTGTTGAAGAAATTTTTGACCAAATAATTATTGATATTTTCAACGCTTCGGTAGCGAATTGGTAATTTTCCGTATATTTAATCGGCTGACCAAAGATAAAAACTGTTGAATAGGCATCAATTTCTGAAGTTTTTAAAAAATCCGAGTCAACTGTCGGAAAATGAACTTAAGGATCTGGAAGATCTTATCCAGGATTACCCTTATTTTCAAAGTGCAAGAACACTTATTGCTAAAGGTAAAAAGGATCTAAACCCAAAGTCAGCTAATAAATACATTGGTTCTGCAGCTGTTTATGTGACTGATAGAAAACTTCTAAAGAAGTATATAAGTGGTGAACTTCTGTTTGTTCATACGAAGGATTCACCCCAATTGACCGAAGAGGTAAAGGAAGCTGAACCACAGGTTGAGACTCCTTCGAAGAAAGTCGAGAAGCCACCAATTGCTGAAACTCCCTCGGATGTTGAGCCTGAAGAACCAAAAGCAGAAATAGTTGCTGAGGAGACTAAAGCTGAGGAGGCTAAGGTTGAAGAGACTAAAGTTGAAGAGGTTCAAAGTGACTCGTCAACGGACCTTGACAAATTGATTGAAGAGGTCTTTCAGGACATGGAAGATCTGAAGGAATCAAAAGCCAGATTCCGCGAATGGGAAGAAAAAAATGAAGAAGAAGAAGCCGTCTCCAGTGCGTTAAAGCAGGTTGCAGATAAACAAACACCGGTAGAAAAAGAAGAGATAACCGAGGATCCCGAGGATGAAACTCCTGAAGTCCTGGAAGATAAGACAACAGAGGAGTCGACTATAGAACCCAAAATAGCAGAGGACCAGGATATACCCGTTTCTGAAAAAGAAGTCGAAACGGAAAAGGACCAGGAAGCACCCTCTTCCGAGAAAGAAGCCGAGGTGGAGAAGGAATCGGAAGAATCTCCGGCTGGAGAAAAGGAAGCTGAACCAGAGGAGGCCAAACCAGCAAGAAAAACCAGAACCACTGCTAAAAAGAAAGAAGAAAAAGCGACGCCGGTAAAAGAAAAGAAAGCGACTACAGCCAGTAAATCCACTAAGGCGAAAACTACTTCCACCAGCAAAACCACTTCAAAAAAGATAACCATCAAAGCTGCGGATAAGAAGGAGGAGGAAAAGAAAACTGCTGCTAAAAAACCAACTAAACCTTCGACTACAGCTAAGAAGACCGAATCAAAAGTTGAAACAAAATCAACTAAAAAAGAGGACAAACCTAAAAAGCCTTCCAAGCCTGTTTCTGAAGAGGTATCTGAGGAAACAAAACAAGTAGAAACAAAGCCTGTCTCAAAAGTAAAAGCAAAGAAAGACCTGCCAAAGGCCGCCGAAAAGGACACCAAGGCTAAGGAAGTAGACAAAGTGGCAAAAGACAAGGAGTCTGCCAAAGTAGCTGATAAAAGTCCCAAGGAGATTGAGGAGACTGAAAAAACCCAGGACAAAGAGGAGAAATCATCACGGACCAGAAAAACGATAAAAGTAAAGCGTTCGGATATTGGTGGTGTTGTCTCCAAGCGATCGAGGGGTGATAGAGTTCAGGAAGATTCTACTATCAAAGAGGAAGATCAAAAGAAGATAATTTCGGAGTTCATTGATAAGGATCCGGAGATTGCCCGACCTGACAAGAAGTCAAAACCTGATAAAGATAAATCTGACCTTTCTGAAAAAAGCACTCGGTTTCATGCTGATATTGCCTCGGAATACCTGGCCGAAATCTACATCGAGCAGGGAAAATATGATCGTGCAATTGAAATTTACGAAAACCTAAGCTTGAAATTTCCTGAAAAAAAATCTTTCTTTGCGTCCCGAATTTCGCAATTAAAGCAGAAGTAGTATGTATACGGTCATAGTAGTGTTTATTATTCTTATCGCATTTCTCCTAATTCTTGTTGTTTTGGCCCAAAATCCAAAGGGAGGAGGATTATCCAGTCAGTTTGGAGGATCTGGTGCCAGTCAAATAATGGGTGTAAAAAAAACAGGTGATTTTCTTGAAAGAATGACCTGGGGACTCGCTATCGCAATCCTTGTGTTGACCCTTGCTACTAACTTCTTCATACCGGAACGTATAAATACCATTGAAAGTCCGAATATTGACAGAGCACAGGATCAAGGTCTTCCAAATGCAATTCAACCGGCCATTGATGACAATACCAATGCCCCAATTGATGATCTTGGCTTAACGGATGACTCAGTTACAACAAACTAGCGCTAGCTTACTGATACCTCCTTCATTATAAGCCTTTTTCCTATTGGCAACAAGGTTTCCGGAAGGGGAAATTTCATTTTACTAACCAGGGAATAAGTATTTGGATTAGGTAGGTCTTGGTATGACCGACTTAGATCCACTTTGATCCTTTCGAAGGACCTGCTTATATCTTTAAAATCCCTTGATACATAGGTTGTGTTGATACCCCAATAATTGTCTTCATTATTCTTAAATGACGAAACAGAGTATCTAAATATCACAACATCTCTTGACCCGTCGTGATTGAAGAAAATATAACCTTCTTTATCATAAAGAGGTTTTAATCCCACAATTTCAAACTCGATATTAGTCCTTACGAAATCAAATAACTCCTTCCCCTCTCCTATAATTTGATCAATCTGTGGAAGTGCATAAGTGATAATGTCTTCCATCACCTTAACTGTTTCATCGTCCTGAATAACTTTTTTGTAGGTCAGTTTGAGCTTTGCGAAGTCTGCTTTGCTAATTGAAGAAGGGAAGCCTTCATAAAGAAGTTTTTTATGTTCCTTTAGCTTCTGGAGGTTGTTATAGTGAAATATCAATTCAGACAAAAACGGATAGAGTCGAGTTGTGTTAAACTTTTCCCTTACATCCTTGAGGTACGCCAATAAAACGTACTTTTTATACTCAAAATCAATTAATCCTTCCGTCAACCAATCATATTTCAAACTTTCCATAAAGTGTAAACGAAGTATTACCAAATAAATTAATTCATTAATGAAGAATAATCAAAACACCATGATTCATTAAAACCTGAAATTTTGTCAGGAATACTGACAGGAATCCTTGAAATTTCATTCTGGCACAGGTTATGTAGTACCCGCATTGTAAAATTTTAAATAACCTAAAAATCAATAAGGACATGTCAAAAGTTAGCTTCAAACCACTAGCAGACAGAGTATTGGTAGAGCCTGCGGCTGCTGAAGAAAAGACCGCATCCGGAATTATCATCCCCGACACAGCGAAGGAAAAGCCTCAAAAAGGTGAAATTGTAGCTGTTGGCACTGGCAAGAAAGATGAACCTTTAAATGTGAAGGTCGGTGATCACGTACTTTATGGAAAATATTCAGGAACTGAGATTACCATTGAGGGTACAGAATACCTGATCATGAAGGAATCAGACATCTACGGAATTATTTAATTAAAGACATTAACAAACTAAAATAAAACTACTATTATGGCTAAGGATATCTTTTTCGATACAGAAGCTAGAGAAAAACTAAAAAAAGGAGTTGACACATTGGCTGACGCTGTGAAGGTGACACTTGGACCTAAGGGGCGTAATGTGATTTTGGATAAAAAATTCGGAGCGCCATCTGTGACAAAGGACGGAGTGTCCGTTGCAAAAGAAATTGAACTGGAAGAGGCAATCGAAAACATGGGAGCACAGCTTCTGAAAGAAGTTGCTTCAAAGACTGCTGATGACGCAGGAGACGGTACTACTACAGCTACTGTTCTTGCTCAGTCTATTTTCAGCCACGGTATTAAGAATGTTGCTGCAGGAGCAAATCCAATGGATTTGAGAAGAGGTGTTGACAAGGCAGTAACCGCGATCGTTGATGATCTTCAAAAGCAATCAAAGGCTATTTCAGCGAGCGATGAGATCAATCAAGTAGCAACAGTTTCTGCTAACAACGATCCTGAGGTTGGTAAAATGATCTCAGCAGCTATGGATAAAGTTGGTAAAGACGGAGTGATCACAGTTGAGGAAGCAAAAGGTACTGCAACCGAGGTAAAAACTGTCGAAGGTATGCAGTTTGACAGAGGTTACCTATCTCCTTACTTCGTAACCAACACTGACAAAATGGAAGCTGAGTTGGAAAATCCGTACATTCTTATCTATGATAAGAAAATCTCCAACATGAAAGAATTACTTCCCATCCTTGAAGCAACAGCTCAAACTGGTAAGCCACTTTTGATCATTGCAGAGGACGTTGAAGGTGAAGCGCTTGCTACTTTGGTTGTGAACAAAATCAGAGGATCACTGAAGATCGCGGCTGTGAAAGCCCCGGGATTTGGAGACAGAAGAAAAGCAATGCTAGAGGATATTGCTATCCTGACCGGTGGAACTGTCATCTCTGAAGAAAGAGGTTACAAACTGGAGAATGCTACTATCGATTACCTTGGTACTGCTGAGAAAATCAACATTGACAAGGACAATACAACAATTGTAGATGGTGCTGGAAGCAAAGATGATATCAATGCAAGAGTGAATCAGATCAAGCAACAGATCGAGAACACAACTTCTGATTACGACAAAGAAAAACTTCAGGAAAGACTTGCTAAGCTTTCTGGTGGGGTGGCAATCATCTACATCGGTGCAGCTACCGAAGTTGAAATGAAGGAGAAGAAAGACTTGGTCGATGATGCTCTACATGCAACAAGAGCTGCCGTTCAGGAAGGTATTGTTGCTGGTGGTGGAGTTGCCCTTATCAGAGCTATCAAGGCCCTTGATAAGCTAAAACTTGATAATCCTGATCAAAAGACTGGAGTAGCCATTGTGAAAGCGGCTCTTGAATCACCTCTGAGAACTATTGTTGAAAATGCTGGAGGTGAAGGTTCTGTAGTTGTCAATGCTGTACTGGATGGTAAGGATGATTACGGATATGACGCTGGCAAAAATGAATATGTCAACATGTTCGAAGTAGGTATCATCGATCCTACGAAGGTGACCCGACTTGCATTGGAGAATGCATCATCAATTGCTGGATTACTGTTAACTACTGAGGCAGTTGTAGCTGATCAGCCTGAGCCAGAACCCGCAATGCCTGCTGGTGGAATGCCAGGTGGAGGAATGGGCGGTATGATGTAATCAGCCCCTGTCGGAAAATACATATTTAATAATAGATAGAAAAACCCTCTATCCCATGTTTTGGGAAGAGGGTTTTTTGTTTATCTAAATTTCTGATAGAATTGAATATGAAACTGACTAGACAATCCATTTTTCAAATAGTTTTCGAGTTCCTGTCAATTGTATTCGCCGTACTCTTGGCATTGGGACTGAATTCTTATAAACAATCTAATGACACAAAGAAAAAAGCGGATGTTATCAAGGAGTCGATCATAAAAGAATGCCAAACGAACCTTGAAAAAATAACTTCTGTCATTGAAGAAAATAAGGAATATGTGGCTTTTCTGGATTCTCTTAGCCAACTTCCAAGTGATCAGACCAGTGGGTTTAACTTCACATATACATTTGAGTTATTAACAGCGAGTGCCTGGAACATCGCTCAAAATACCGACGCAATAAATATCCTTGATCAGCAATTTTTGCTAGATGCGGCGGATATCTATGAGGCTCAGGAATTCTATATGGAATTTTCAAAGACTGTTTTCAACCAGGTTGGGATTTTCATTTCAGACGTTAGTAATCATGAAGATGGAGAAATAGGCAATGCATTGATCTACTATGTGACCATTATGAACGAATCCGCCATCAAGGTTCAAAATAACCTTCAAGAGTTTTTGGATGAGAATTCCCAGTTATAACTAATAATAAAGGTGCTGGACACCTACTACTGATCACCGTGTATAATATTTGCCCCCTCACCCGAATAAAAACTTAATTATCTTCGGGACTCAAATTTTTCAACATGCTCTACATCATTATCACCGTTGGCTACATATTGATCTTGACAGGTATCATCGTTTATAAAAGTCGGACCGTTAAAAACGAGGATGACTTTGTTGTAGCCGGAAGAAGTGTTCCTGTATATCTGCTGGTTGGAACACTAGTCACCACATGGATCGGAAGTGGTAGTCTATTCGGTACGGCTGGTCTCACCTTCCGAACAGGCTTTTCGGAGCTTTGGTTTTCAATGGGAGCATGGATTGGGATACTAGTAGTTTATTTCATAGCAGCCCGGGTCCGAAGGATCTCTCAATACACATTAACTGATATACTGGAGAAAAGGTACGCCCCAATAGCCAGATTACTTGGTACCATTACAATCATCATTGCCTACATGATAATAGCCGGATATCAGTTTAAAGGGGGTGGCAGATTCCTCACAATATTGACTGAAGGAGGCATATCACCGGAAACCGGTACGCTGATCACTTTTGTTCTGATCGTGATTTTTACAAGTATTGCCGGGATGGTTTCCATTGTCTCAATAGACATTTTCAACGGCATTATTATGATACTGGCAATTTGCCTGGCACTACCATTCGCTATTTCCTCCCAAGGAGGTTGGGGGAATATTGTATCAACGATAAATGAAGTGAGTCCTGATCATTTATCGCTGACAGAAGGTCATAGTTTCACTTGGTACATCGGTATTCTTCTACCTACACTGCTATTACTACTAAGTGAGAGTAGTATTTACCAAAAATTCTCATCTGCCAAGGATGCTACCGCAGCAAAACAAGCCGTTGCCGGAATGTTCATCGGTGTGGTTATTATAGAATTTTTAATGTGCGCAATAGCTGTGGTGGGTTTTGCTATTTACGCCAATGATCCCCGATTCTTCATGACAGATGGATCAATAAACGTGGAAATGGCCGAAGAAATCATACTAAGAATTGGATTTGAACAATTACCAGTATACATAGGCTCTCTTCTATTCGCAGGAGGCGTTGCTATCATTCTTTCAACTGGAAATACTTTTCTAATGGTCACTTCAACAAATGTTTCCCGAGATCTAATTGAAAAGTATTTTATCAAAGAAGCCAGCACAAAGAAACGACTCCTGATCCAACGTTTGGCAATAGTGGTTCTTGGATTTGTTGCCTACCTGATGGTCACACAATTCACAAGTATCCTGGAAATGGCTTTAATAAGTTACACCATGATCGGAGCATCTCTTGCTCCTTCCTTACTAGCAGCTTTCTTCTGGAAAAGGGTGACAAAAGAAGGTGGAATCGCATCAATCTCGGGTGGCATGGTTACTGTTTTGTTTATATCCATCACTAATAAACTCATTGGGGAAGGTTCACTTGATCTTGGCATCTTGAGATTCCCTTTTGATACGGACTACATAGCTATACCTTCATTAATTGTTTCCCTGACCGCTTTAATCACAGTGAGCCTGGCAACAAAACCCAGTTCCAAAGAGGTAATTGTTCCATTCTTTGAAGATTGATCATTAATCTATTTCTTAAATAAAATCCATTGGGTTTTTATTTTATTTAGAAATCAGCGTAATTTCGCTGGCAGAGAAATATTAAAGTAGTGATTGGAGTTAGTTTATATAATTCCATACTTTCACTACTTTGTTTATGACCTCTTAGAACAGCAATTAACCTAAACAAACATAAATGCAGGAATTCGGATTGAAATCAAGCAAAAGTGACCTTCATGATCTCGGAATCAAGGTAAGAGAAGCACATTGGAACCTCACCCAAGCTGAACTCATAGAAGAATCGATCAGAAGCGGAGAAGGCCATTTGGCTGATACCGGAGCTCTAACGGTCGATACTGGGAAGTTTACAGGCAGGGCACCCAAGGACCGATACATTGTAGATGATGAAACAACACATGATACTGTTTGGTGGGGGAACATCAATCAGGCAGTGACTCCTGAGAATTTCGATCGGATCTTCAACAAGATGATTGGATACCTGGAGGAGAAGAAAGTATTCATAAGAGATATGTATGCCGGTGCTGACAAAACGCATCGACTCAGAGTAAGATTCGTCAATACCTATGCATGGCATAATCTTTTTTGCTTTAACATGTTCCTGCAACCTGAGCAATACAAACTTGAATCTTTTGTTCCGAATTTTACCGTCATTTGCTGCCCTGATTTTTCTGCTGATCCTAAGCATGATGGGATTTCCAACGAGAATTTTGCTATCATCAATTTCACAAAAAGAATGATATTGATTGGAGGTACCCATTATTCCGGAGAAATGAAGAAAGGTATTTTCTCCATCTTAAATTACATCCTACCTCAAGAAGAGGGGGTTTTAAGTATGCACTGTTCCGCTAATATGGGCATAGAGAAGCATGATACTGCTATTTTTTTTGGATTATCGGGAACAGGAAAAACAACACTATCAGCAGATCCAAATCGACTCTTAATTGGAGATGACGAACATGGATGGACCGAAAAGAATGTGTTCAATTTTGAGGGAGGCTGTTACGCCAAAGTGATTGACCTATCTGAGGAAAAAGAGCCTGATATTTGGAAGGCTATTAAATATGGCGCCATCGTTGAGAATACCCGTTTCTTTGAGATCGGTAGAGCTATCAACTATGAAGATAGTTCTGTAACGGAAAACACCAGGGTCTCGTATCCGATTGATCACATAAGAAATGCTGCCAATCCATCAATTGGGGGGATCCCAAGAAATATTTTTTTCCTAACCTGTGATGCTTTTGGTGTTATCCCTCCTATTCAAAAGCTATCCAAACCTCAGGCAATGTATCACTTCATATCAGGATATACATCGAAGGTCGCTGGAACCGAAGCCGGGATCATCGAACCGGAACCCGTATTTTCCGCTTGTTTCGGAGCTCCATTTTTACCACTCCATCCAACCAAGTACGCAGAGATGTTGGGTGAGAAAATGGAGCAACATGAAGTTACCATCTGGTTGGTCAATACCGGTTGGACCAAAGGGGCTTATGGTAAGGGTGAAAGGATCAATTTGAATTATACCCGTGCTATGATCTCAGCGGCTCTGGAAGGGGTTCTTGACAATGTGGGATATCGCACCCATTCCATTTTTGGAACAGAGATCCCACTAACTTGTCCGGGCGTCCCGTCCGAAGTTCTGAGTCCCAGGGAAACCTGGAAAGATGATGTTGGTTTCTATAAACAGGCCAATGATCTTGCAGAAAGATTCAATAAGAATTTCCAGAAATATAAAGAGTTTGCAAGCAAAGAGATCCTAGCTGGGGCACCAAAACCAAACAGGAAATACGTAGAGTCCGAAGCTTAGAAAGAATCTTCATATCTTTCTGGATATGAAGATCGCCGTAATTGCTCATGATGGAAAAAAGGCTGACATGGTCGCCTTTCTGCTTGAATACAAGGAGTATTTGAAAAATATTGAATTGGTCTCAACCGGGACAACAGGAGGCCATGCCGAAAAGGCCGGATTAAAGGTACATCGGTTCTTATCAGGCCCTCTCGGTGGTGATGCACAAATAGCCGCCTTAGCGGCTGAAATGAAATTGGATGCAGTTTTTTTCTTCAGGGATCCCCTCGATAAACACCCTCATGAGCCAGATGTACAAATGTTAATGAGACTATGTGATGTTCACAATATTCCGCTGGCCACTAATCCAGCAACTGCTAAGCTCGTTATGGATCAGTTATGTAATTCCTAGATTAGAATGGCTCCAGCTATCGTTGCTGTCATCATCGTGGCTAGTGTTGCCGCCACAAGGGCTCTGAAGCCTAATTTGGAAAGGTCAGCTTGACGTTGAGGCGCCATACCTCCTATTCCCCCTATTTGAATTGCTATACTACTGAAATTCGCAAATCCACAAAGGGCATAGGTAGATATCACAATAGACTTTTCACTGAGAACACCCAGTGTTTTTAGCTCTGCAAGACTCAGGTAGGCCACAAACTCATTGATCACGGTTTTTTGACCGAGAAGACTTCCTACAAGGACTGTTTCTTCCCAATCTACACCCATTGCAAATGCGAAGAGCCGAAATACTTGTCCTAGAATGTACTGTAATGAAAATCCGTCAAATGCTCCGTTAGTTGAACTGACCACGTACTCATTTAATCCCCCTATGGTTCCAATTCCATCAACTAATATCCAGTTCAATGCGAAGATCACAGCAATGAACGCCAACAACATAGCGGCTATGTTCAGTGCCAGCTTGATCCCATCAGATGCACCTTTTGCCAAGGCGTCGATGAGGTTTACTCCAAGACTTTCCTTACTTACCATGAGGTTTGAATCTATCTTTTCAGGTTCTTTCTCTGGGAGAAAGATCTTGGCCATCACTATGGCTGCCGGAGCATTCATTATCGACGCACTCAACAAATAGGTAGCAAATTTCGCCTGCTGAACCGGATCTCCTCCACCCAGAAAGGACACATATGCACCCAGTACGCTTCCGGCGATTGTTGCCATGCCCCCTGTCATCAGACAATTGAGTTCGGAAGTTGTCATTTTGCCAATGAATGGTCTCACTAAAAGTGGTGCTTCCGTCTGTCCAAGAAAAATATTGCCGGCTGCAGATAAGCTTTCCGCACCTGAAAGCCTCATTGTCTTTGCCATGATCCAAGCAAATCCGTAAACTATTTTCTGCAATAGTCCCAGGTAATAAAGACCTGCTGTAACCGATGAAAAGAATATAACTGTTGGTAATGCCTGAAAAACAAAAAGAAAACCCAGGTTATGCTGGGCATCAGGCATAGCATCACTGTTTTTTGCCAGGTCCCCATAAAGAAACTCTGCTCCTCTTAGAGCAAAGTTTAAAAACTTAACAAAACCACTTGAGATTACCTCGAAACCACTTTGTACTATCGGAACCTGTCCAATTGCCAGACCCAAGACCAGTTGAATGGTTATACCGGCACCGACGAGTTTCCAATCAACAAATTTCTTATTTCCTGATAGCAGATATGCCATTCCGATAAGCACACCAAGACCCAGAATGGCACGAACGAAATCCATTAACCAATTCTAGTTTCGACGATTTATTTCGTCCCTGATCTTTGCGGCTTCCTCGTAGTTCTCATCTGACAGGGCCTTGTCCAGCATTTCATTGAGCTTGTCGGATGAAAGATCACCCAATTTCTTGGGTTTCTTAGGCTCTTTCTTTTCTGTCTCCGACTTTAGCTGGGTAATTTCCTCTTCGTGCTCGTCGGTTAAAACTATACCGGCTTCAGTGAGAATTGCCTCATTTGTGTATATCTCCGCGCCAAATCGAAGGCCAATTGCAATGGCATCAGAGGGTCTGGAATCAATCTCCGTCCTTTTTCCATCACTTACACAGACAATTTTTGCAAAAAAGACACCTTCCTTAAGGTCAGAGATTATGATTTCCTTAATATCGAACTTGAAATTGTAGGAGAATGATTTGAAGAGGTCATGTGTCATGGGACGGTTTGGAGCGATTTTTTCAATTTCAATCGCAATGGCCTGGGCTTCAAACATTCCAATAATAATTGGAAGTCTGCGATTTCCATCAACCTCACCCATTACCAATGCAAATGAACCAGATTGTGATTGACTTGATGACAAGCCAAGGATTTCTAATTTAATCTTATCCTCCATTACGCCTTTTGCTCTCTAATTGCTTCGGTTAATTTAGGCAATATATCGAAAGCATCACCAACGATCCCATAATCAGCGGCTTTGAAAAAAGGTGCTTCGGAATCTTTATTAATAACAAGTATGTATTTGGATGAGTTTACACCTGCGAGATGTTGGATCGCACCGGATATACCAACTGCGACATACAGGGAAGGAGAAACTTTGATCCCTGTTTGTCCCACATGTTCGTGATGAGGCCTCCATTCCATATCTGAAACAGGTTTACTACATCCTGTAGCTGCCCCCATTTCTTTTGCAAGATCTTCGATAAGGTTCCAGTTTTCGGGACCTTTCATTCCTCTTCCACCGGAAATAACCAGATCTGCTTCAGGTAACAATATGTCCCCAGTAGCTTTTTCCTGTGAGGAAATATTCACTTTAAAGTCATTTTCATTAACACTTGGTGAAAAGGACTCAATCTGTGGATCATTACCATCTTCCTTTATTTGGGTAGCATTCTTTCTGATAGTCAAGATCTTCTTTTCTGTGCTAAGCTCGGTGACGGCAAAGGCTTTACCAGTATAAATGCTTCTTTTCACATTCAAGTTACCATTCTCCACCGTTGGGGTCTCGGAGACATTGGAAACCAATGCAGCATCTACCTTAATAGCAACTCTGGCAGATACCGGATCACCCAATGACGACTTCGCCATCACCAGTTCCGAATGGTTTTGACTATTCATCAATTCTGCTATGGCTGAAGAGTACGCCATAATATTCGGTTGATTGTACTTTTCATCCGAAACATGGTACACCCGTGAAGATCCTGCCTTCCCTATCCATGACATCTCTCCATCCTCCACTTCACCAAATACGATAGCGTGAACTTCATCACTGATTTCTGAAGCAAGACTCACTGCTTCCAGAGATGATTTTTTCACCTTACCTTCATCTGTTTCTACAAATACTAATGCTGACATTCTTACAATACTTTCGCTTCGTTCTTCAATAGGTTTACCAATTCTCCAATGTTTTCCGGATCTATCATTTTTACCTCACTTTTCTCCGGAGGTAATTCGAAAACTTTAACGGATGTCTTTTTCTCATCAGATACCGGATCCTCAACTGCCAATGGTTTTGACCTAGCAGACATGATCCCTCTCATATTCGGTATCTTCCATTCAGCAATGGGTTCCTGACAACCAGCGACCAATGGCAATTCCAGTTCCATATGTTCTTTGCCCCCTTCAATCTCCCTACTCAACTTTGCAGTATTTCCCTCAATATCTAATGTCATCACTGGAGACATGGATGGAATACCAAGTAGCTCACCAACCATTCCATGAACCTGGCCCCCATTAAAATCAATGGATTCCCTACCCATTAATATCAGGTCATAGTTTCCCTTCTCAGCAAAATGCGCAATCTGTTTTGCGACAAAGAAGGCATCGGTTGGCTCCGCATTTACCCTTATGGCTTCGTCCGCACCGATAGCTAACGCTTTACGGATGGTTGGTTCAGTTTCAGCTTCACCAATATTTATCACTGTGATCTTACCTCCAAGTTGCTCTTTCAACTCTACAGCTCTTGCGATTGCGTAATCATCGTAAGGACCAATAATAAATTGAACTCCGTTCTTATCAAACTTAGTGTTTCCGTCCGTAAAAGCAATCTTGGAAGTCGTATCAGGAACGTGTGTGATACAAACAAGAATATTCATAAATGTCTAAGGAATTATGACCTAATTTTGGCCGTGAAGTTAGTTAATAATGAAGTAAATAAAAATTTGAGAAATGAACCCGGAGAGGGTAGAAAAGCTAAAAAATTATTCCAAAAACAATCCCGATGATCCATTTCCAAAATATGCATTGGCTATGGAATATTTAGGTCAAAACAATGAACTGGTGACTGATCTTTTCACAGAATTACTTGAAGATCATCCCGATTACCTTCCCACCTATTATCACGCAGCGATTCATTTTTCAGAGCTAGGTGAAATCGAAATTGCCAAGGAATTATTCACCAAAGGAATCGAACTTTCTAAAGATGATGCCAAAACCAAAAGGGAATTAGAAAACGCCTATCAAAATTTCCTTTTCGAAAATGATCTTTAAAATCCGACGATGATCTTACCGAAATGATCCGGATGATCAAATCGGTCGAAAGCATCAATGTAGTCCTCCTTCACGAAAACCTTATCGATAATTGGTCTAACCTGATACGAATTAACAAAGTCAACCATTTGATTAAATTCAAGATCATTTGCCATAGTCGACCCTTCTATTGAAACCTGTGACCAGAATAATCGGAAGACATCCAATTCATGTACTTTTCCGGTTGTCGATCCGTAGATAATGATCTTCCCACCAGGTTTTATAGCTTTCAAATATTTATTCAAACTTGCTCCACCTGCACTGTCAATCACAGCATCAATGGGGCCTAGATCCTTGGCAAGTATTTTTTCCCAATCTTCCTGATGATAATTGACACCAGCTTTCACACCCAATTCCAGACACCGATCAATCTTTTTATCTGAACCTGAAGTAACAAGAACAGAACAATCAATTGCTTTG
The DNA here is from genome assembly GCA_965242805.1 of Cyclobacteriaceae bacterium. GTDB lineage: Bacteria > Bacteroidota > Bacteroidia > Cytophagales > Cyclobacteriaceae > JANQEU01. Next base: position 1,404,238 of record CBDETD010000002.1, read on the forward strand.
AGAAATGCAATGACCATCTGTGATACACCTCCACCTGCACCCGTAACAAGGACTGTTGAATCTTCCGTGAGATTTGCTTTCGTAAAACATGCCCGATATGCGGTCATTCCAGCGAGTGGTAGGGCAGCCGCTTCAGCGTATGACAGGTGATCTGGTTTCGGAACAAGACGATCAACGGGAACCTTAATGTACTCCCCTAATGTGCCATCTGTGGGCATTCCCAAAATGGAATAGTCAAGAGACTGAACATCAGGATTGTCCCCCCACGAAACATTGGGATTAATAATTACATCTTTTCTTACCCAGGATTCTTCACCTTCTTCAACTACTCCACAAGCATCAGAGCCAAGTGTAATACCTGATCGTATACCTGGATACTTGCCCTCCCGGATCCATTGATCCCTTCGGTTCAATCCCGCTGCTTTTACCTTGACTATGCAATACCCTTTCTCATTTTTCGGAGGTTCTACATCATTTAGTGTGATTGGATTGTCAGGATTATTGGATGTCTGTACCGCCTTCATTCTTTAAAAAGGCATATCTTCATCTTCATCCTCCTTGGTAGTGCCACCTTTGCTCGGTAAAGTGATAGTGAAATCGCTGTTGCCTTTGTCAGAGCTTGGGAATGGGGTCTGATACCCGGAAACAGATTGATCCATATCCGTGAACTTGGTGTATTTGCCGATAAATTTCAAATGTACATTATCCGTTCGGCCATTTCTATGCTTTGCAATAATCACTTCTGCTAACCCTGTAAGAGGCATTCCATCTTCTCCCTGAGTAATTCCATAATACTCAGGTCGGTAAAGGAAGATCACCATATCCGCATCCTGTTCTATTGATCCGGATTCCCTTAAGTCGGAAAGTTGAGGCTTTTTATCACCGCCTCTGGTTTCCACTGCCCTGCTCAATTGAGATAATGCAATCACTGGAACTTTTAATTCTTTTGCCAATCCCTTCAGTGATCTGGAAATGGAGGCGATTTCCTGTTCCCTATTTCCACCTGAATTCTTTGAAGAATCACCTGTCATCAACTGGAGATAATCAATAATCAACAGTTTGACACCATGTTGTGCAACAAGCCTTCTGGCCTTTGCTCTAAGTTCCAGAATACTCAATCCGGGGGTATCGTCAATAAATATCGGAGCATTGGATAACGAAGAAGTCTTATGTAAAAGTTGCTCCCACTCATAATCCGCAAGATCCCCTTTTTTGATCTTTTCACTTTCTAATTCAGCTTCAGCCGAGATCAAACGATTCACCAATTGACCTGAAGACATTTCCAGGGAAAAAATACCAACAGGATGTCCCCAGTCAACTGCAGCGTTTCTCAAGTTGGATAATACAAAGGCAGTTTTACCCATTCCGGGTCGAGCAGCTATAATAACCAGGTCCGAAGGTTGCCAACCATTGGTGATCCTATCCAATACTGTAAATCCACTGGCAATACCTGTGAGTCCGTCCTTACTGTCTTTTTTCGTTTCAATCTCTTCGATGGCCTTACCTAACAGCGAACTCATTTTGTCATAGTTCTTTCTGATATAGGATTCAGAGACATCGAAAAGGGATTGTTCAGTGCGATCCAGAAGTTCAAAAACATCTATCGTGTCCTCATAGGCATCCCTTTGGATCTCGGATGAGATTCGTATCAATTCCCTTTTTATCGATTGCTCGGAAATTATCCTTGCATGATATTCAATGTTTGCGGCAGAGTTTACTCGGGTAGTGAGCTCGGCAATGTAATACGCACCTCCAACCACGTCTAGGTTCCCATTTTTCCTTAACTGATGGACAACAGTTTTTATATCAACAGGTTCGGAATTATTGAAGAGCTGAACAATGGCCTCGAATATCATTCGATGCGCATCCCGATAGAAACTTTCAGGATGTAGGATGTCAATAATGTTGGATAATGCATCTCTCTCCAACATCAGTGCTCCAAGCACTGCCTCCTCGATGTCAACAGCTTGTGGAGGAAGTTTACCTAATTGTTCAGAAATGTCAAGTGGTGCAAGGCGTCTTGTCTTAACCGCCGATGATTTTTCGCTCTCCATTTACCAGCTTCTCCAAAGGTTAGTGTTAGTGATCATGATAGCAAACGTACCACTTCGATCCCTGATTTTTTCCCGAACTACTTAATAAAGTTTTGCCAGACATATTAACATATCTTTACACATCATTTTCCACATTTATTTGATCACATCACATTTGGTCTGCTTTTAATTTGAATTAATTTTGAAGCGCTCTTCTCTTAATAATATAGTTTTTTAAGAGCGCAAATACAAATAATAAATCTTAGAATCTCAACGTAAAATCTTCTTTGGAACTTAACTTAAGAAATCCATTGGTGGTCTTTGACCTTGAAACCACCGGAACAAATATTTCCCATGACCGTATCGTGGAAATTGCCATGGTAAAAATCCTCCCGGGAGGTGAGAAAGAAGAAAAAGTAAGGCGAATAAATCCTACTATACCGATCCCGAAGGAATCAAGTATGATCCATGGGATTTACGATGAGGATGTGACAGAAGAACCTACATTTAAGCAAGTAGCAAAGTCCATGGCCCAATTTCTTGAAGGTTGTGATCTGGCAGGATTCAATGTATTAAAGTTTGATGTTCCGATGTTAGTTGAAGAGTTTCTAAGAGCTAATGTGGAGTTTGAAGTTGATCACCGGAGGATACTGGATATGCAACGAATCTTCCATATGATGGAGAAAAGAAATCTTACGGCAGCCTATAAATTCTATTGCAACAAAATTCTGGAGAATGCACACAGTGCTGCTGCAGATACTCAGGCCACAATGGAAGTGTTCTATGCTCAAATTGCAAAATATGAAGGACAAGAACTGACAGACCTTAACGGGAATGTGATCGGAACCATTGAAAATGACATGGATGTAATCCATAAATTGACCAATAAGAAAATGGTAGATCTGGCTGGACGAATGATCTTCAATGATGACAATCAGGAAGTTTTCAATTTTGGAAAACACAAAGGAAAATTGGTCACTGAGGTACTTCAGATGGAGCCATCTTTCTACGATTGGATGATGAAAGGTGACTTCCCTCTTGAAACAAAAAGAAAATTGACCAAGATCCGTTTAAAAAATTTTAATAAAAGTTAAGTTCCAGTTAAGAATTTATTGCTACTTCCAGAATTCACTTTGATTTTAATCGGTTGTAGGTAATTTGCAGACAGATATTTCTTGAACATGTCTAAGACAATCATCGTTTCGAATCGGCTTCCCATAAAAATAACGGAAGAGGATGGAAAATTAATTTATAAACCAAGTGAAGGCGGCCTGGCTACAGGATTGGGTTCCATATACAAAGAAGGCGACAACATATGGGTAGGTTGGCCCGGATTAGCTGTAAATAAGAATTCTGAGAAAATCGAGATTGCCAGAAACCTCAAGGATCAAAGCATGAAACCGGTATTTCTAAGCGCTACTGAGATCGAGGATTTCTATGAGGGTTTTAGTAACGAAACACTCTGGCCAAACTTCCATTATTTTAACGAATACACCGTTTACGATGACGAATTATGGAAGGCCTATCAAAAGGTAAACAGAAAATTCGCAAAAGAACTCGACGAGGTGATTGAAGAAGAAGATACCATATGGATACATGACTACCAACTCTTGCTTCTCCCACAAATGATTCGAGAAAATCATCCAAATTCTTCAATAGGTTTCTTTTTACATATCCCTTTCCCGTCTTACGAGTCTTTCCGTGTACTACCATGGAGAAGAGAACTTCTAAACGGTATGCTGGGCTCTGATTTCCTGGGTTTCCATACCTATGATGACATGAGGCATTTTCTTTCTTCCGTCAACAGGTTGGCAGGTCTTGGGAATGATAATGGAAAGATCAATGTCGACAACAGGATAGTAATGGCTGATGCACTTCCCATGGGGATTGATTATGATAAGTACGCTCAATCAGCTTCCTCACCGGAAACTTTGGCCCGGGAGGTCCGTTATCGAACGTCAATTGGGGACGTAAAACTCGTCCTTTCCATTGACAGATTGGATTACTCAAAAGGAATTCCCCAACGATTAAGGGCCTTTGAGTTGTTTCTTGAACAATATCCGGATTTTCTGGAAAAAGTATCATTCTTTATGGTTGTGGTGCCATCAAGGGATTCAGTACCCAAATACAAGCAATTAAAAGAGGAGATTGATCTCCTCGTCGGAAGGATCAACGGGAAGTTTGCGAGGTTGAACTGGACTCCCGTTCACTACTTCTATCGAAGTTTCCCACTTCCAGCACTCTCCGCATTCTACAGAATGTCACATGTAGCCCTAATCACGCCGATGAGAGATGGGATGAACCTTGTTTGCAAGGAGTACATTGCCAGCAAATTGGATAAGAAAGGAGTTCTGATCCTAAGTGAGATGGCCGGATCATCAAAGGAACTGTCAGATGCCATTATCATAAATCCGAGCGATATTCATCAAATCGTTGAAGCAATGAGACAGGCTCTAACAATGCCTGAAGAGATGCAAATCCAGCACATGGAGGTGATGCAGGATTCACTGAGACGATACAATATTCACCAATGGGTGAAACTGTTCATGGAACAGTTGTCAACGGTTAAGGCCGAGCAAAAGGCGCTTACAACCAAACTTCTGGACGAAAAACTAATGAAATCAGTCAAGGAGAAGTTCGATAAATCCGAAGATAGATTGATCTTCCTTGATTATGACGGAACCTTAGTTGGATTCAATCCCAATCCGGAAGAATCCAAACCGGATGCTGAATTACGTGAAATATTATCCAAACTAACAGCTGACAAGAAAAACAAAATCGTGATCATCAGTGGTAGGGATAAGGAAACTCTTTTCAAATGGATGGGTGACTATAAACTTCAATTTGTCGCTGAACACGGAGCGTGGATCAGGGAAAATGGAGGGAATTTTAAGACTATTACTAAAATAGACGATTCCTGGAAAGAGGAAATTCTGCCGGTGTTGGAAGATTACGTCAACAGAACACCTGGTTCTTTCATCGAACATAAGGATTACTCGCTTGTATGGCATTATAGAAAAGTAGAAACTGGTCTGGGCGAAGTCCGGACCAGGGAACTGACAAGTCACCTAAAATATATCACTGGTAACCGCGATCTTCAAGTGATGGAAGGGGACAAAGTGATTGAAGTCAAAAATTCATTGATAAACAAAGGTAAAGGTGCTGCTTACCTACTGGACAAGAATAAGAGTGATTTCATAATGGCCTGTGGTGATGATACAACAGATGAAGATACCTTTATGGCTATGCCAAAAAGTGGGATCACAATTAAGGTTGGGAGCTCAGCATCAGCTGCAAAGTACAGCGTGACCTCTTATACGGAAATTAGAAAATTACTTAACCTATTTACAGGAAACTAGGTTTATCCAATTTAGTGGCTATTCGGCTTGCCGCGTTCAATAAACCCACGTGACTATATGCCTGAGGGAAATTACCCCACATACTCCCATCTATTTCATTCACATCTTCACTTAACAAACCAACATGGTTGCTGTGAGATATTATGTGTTCGAAATATTTTATTGCCTCGTCAATACGACCGACACATGCCAATGCTTCTACATACCAAAATGCACAAATAAGGAAAGTTGTCTCCGGGGATCCAAAATCGTCCTGATGCTTGTACCTGTAGAATAACCCATTTGATGCCAATAGCTCCTTTTCCAGGGCTTCCAAATGTGCTTTGGCTCGATTATGGTCTCCATTGAGATAACCCATCATTATTAATTGAAGTGTACTGGCATCCATTCGTTCTACTCCCACTGCCTGTGCATAACCTTTTTTGGAAGGTACGTAACACTTTTCGATCATTTTCTCCGATCGATCCCTTAACTGCGTAGCCAGTTCCCCCATCTTCCTATTGTCCAGGATCTTGGCAATCTTAATGGCAGCACAGCTACCTGCCCAATGAAACAAATAAGTGTAACAGTGGTGTTGGGCCAGATTTCTAAACTCCCAGATGCCTGCATCTTTTTCATCAAAAGTTTTCTCTATCATATGGAGGGTTTTTATGACTAGTTCTGATGAATCAAATCGATCGGTGAAAATGATCCTCTTGTCAACATATAGAGGTAGCAATGATATCAGCACCTGTCCATATACATCATTTTGAATATGGGTGTAAGCATCATTTCCAATCCTCACAGGTTTATTACCTTCATACCCCTGCAAATCCGTTTCGGTTTCCTCTAAGATCTTTTGCCCACTAATACCATATAATGGCTGATATCTATCCGCTTCTTCGATGGTCGTATTGAAAATGTAATGAAAGTACCTTTCAAGCTCCTCAAAATGACCAATATTATTAAATGCATTTAATGTATAATATGTATCCCTCATCCAGCAAAACCGATAATCCCAATTTCTTGTGCTCCCCGGTGATTCTGGCAAGCTTGTAGTGGTCGCAGCAACAATGGCTCCGGTATCTTCAAATTGATGGATTTTTAACGTCAGCGCTGATCGGATCGCCTCTCTTTGGTAAAAGTCAATAATGGAAGCTGTTTTAACCCAATTTCTCCAATAGCCGACAGTTTTGTATAAGAAAAGTTCAATGGTTTCAACCAATGCAGCCTCCATTGGGGAACCATAAGTGAAAACGAGATATTTAGTTTCATTCAATACAAAACTTTGATCCGATATCAGATATGACAGGGGAATATTCGTTGTCAGACGTACATGAGCATCCATCCCTAAAAACCGGATATGATTACTCCCTACACTATGCTCTGGTTTTATCTTGCCGTACCCACCCACAGGTTTGCATTTGACAAGTATTCTCGGATTCCCTTCCAATCTTTCGATCTTTCTGACAAGCATAAGAGGTTTATAATACCTCTCTGTCTGCATAAAACGGGGAGCGAAGTCAGTCACTCGATACATTCCATCCTTGCACTTGACATCAGTTCTTAACACGTTAGTATTTTCAATGTAATACTGGGTTGTCACCATATCTCCAGGGGACTTGATAGAGAATTCGCCTCCTTGATCTTCATCTATCATCCCACCGAATATGAAACTGCTATCGAACCTGGGCCAGCACATCCATGCAACATTTGTGTCCTTATGGATGTGAGCGGTAAATGTACAATTGCCTATTACCCCGTAGTCGTAAGTGTGTCTTCCTCCTTTCATGAAATTTGTGCTTTGTACAATGGGAGAGAAAAAATTTGGTCTTCGTTTTAAACAAAGTGCAAAATATTTTAAAAAATCATAAAAAAGGGTCTTTATGGGCCGAATTAATTCTTACAATATCCAAATTTTCATGGCTTGTAAATATTTATGAACAGGGGTCGATTTGAGAATAAAATTTTAGAGGACAGATGAGTGCTTTTTAACTATATTTGGTCATTACCAACCTCAATGCAATTAATAAAATTGAAGGATAAAAGATCAAGAATTGCCCTTAATATTCTCCTGGGTATTATCGTTTACGTTGGTTTACTCTATCTACTCATTACATTTGAAAGTATCAGTTCTCAAACTGCCATTGTCAACTGGCAAAATGCTTTGTGGTACTCTATTGTTACATTAACCACGGTCGGTTACGGAGACATTTACCCAAGTACGGTTTATGGCAGGTTTGTTGGGTATATCTTTGTTTTATGTAGCTTAGTGTTTTATGGATTGCTTATTGGATCCTTTGCATCATTCATTCAAAATCTCAGAGAAAATAGAAAATTAGGTTTGAACGGTACAAATTTCACAAATCACATTGTCATCATCGGATGGAATGATCTTGGCAATATGGTAGCCGATCAATTGCTCAGCGTGGGCAAGAGGATCGCTGTTGTTCTCGATGATAAAACGCACTTGGAGTTTATCAAAGAGAAGTATGATTCCAAGAACATATATGTGCTATACAGCGATCTTAAAAATTATGATCTGCTAAGAAAAGCCAATATTGAGTCCAGTAACAGGGTCTTAATCAATCTGGATGATGACACTGAGAAGCTGGTCTATATACTGAATATCCGCAAGGTCTACCCGAACCTTGATTTTGTCGTAACACTAGACAATGGTGACCTGAAAAATACCTTCATTAGTGCTGGTGTGAGCAATACTATCAGCAATCACGAGATATCTTCAAAGTTATTGGCCAGCTATATGTTTGAACCTGATGTAGCAGCTTACAGTGAGGCTCTGTTATCTGTTGCCAGAGCTGACAATGAATATGACATCAAGCAGTTTGTGGTCACACCCAACAATCCTTACAATGGCATGCAATACCAGGAGGCATTTTTCGACCTGAAGCAGAAATACAATAGCATCCTGATAGGTATCACTAAAAGAGATAAATATGGTAACCGAAGGTTGTTAAAGAATCCACTGGGCGACCTGAAGATCTCAAGTGGGGACTACATACTTTTAATCCTCAATGGCAAGGCTTTCAAGCTATTGAGGAAGATATTTAGAGTGGAAGAAGGATACATCCGAGAAAAGCCTGTATCAAAATGAGACTAAGTGGGCCATTACTACTGTCAATCTTGATCATTTTAAGCTGTGAGAATAGGGCCCTTCATGATAGTGAGGAGTTCAAGCCAAGGGAGATCCATGAAAACATTGAATTTCATTTCGATGAAATTGAAGTTGATGGCGTCGAGTACCTGATCCTCGAAAAAGACAATAACAATCCACACGAGGGTTTTGGCTTCATGGCTTTCAGAGCAAATAAATTAGTTGAGAAGCAGGATACTGTATTGGCTTACCTCAAGACTATTATGGAGATGCAGGAGTTGATCTATTCCAGAGTTTACAATGTAGATACATCAATAGCGAAATCGGTTGCTGACAATTTATTGTCCAAAAACATTGAGGAGCAGATGCCTGAAATTATGGAATTAGAATCCACTGAATTCTCAGGGAAAACTAATGTGAGAGACTCTCTCTAGTCTGTTTCGAAGTTCCTGCTGACAATTATTTGAACTTGTCAAAGAAAGGCTTTAGCGACTTGAGACAGGCCGTTACCTCAGCATCAATGACATCAGAATTCACAATATCCTTTGCTACTTTCTCAGCATCAATCAGATCATCCTTATCCGTAAATACCTCATCCAGTATATGACAGTAATAGATAAGTGCCATTAGGATCACAAAAGAAGGAGTGGACTTGGCGCTTTTGAAAACCATCGCCTGAAGCACATTCCTGATCTCCTGTTCAAAGGCATAATTGGCATTATCCATTCTTTCACTGAGGGGGATCCAAAGAAGTTTTGTTTCTTCTCTTCTTAGTATTCCTCTTTGAACGAGTAATTCATCAAGATCTTCCCTGATATGGGTGAAATGATGATGAAGATTCTCAATTTCATCAACAATACTTTTGCCAGAGTGAAGTTTGTGGAGGATCTTGTCCAGAATGCCATTTCCGGTACCACCATTGTCCAAAATCTGTATGACACTATCCTTAAGTGATACCTTCTTCAACAGGTATAATTCAAGGATTGCAGCACTTAAGACACCATAGATGTACGTCTTCTCTGCATTAGATAATAATCTACCCTCTTCGTCGTCGAGAGCAATTAAATAAAAACCTTCGGCAATGCTTAATTTCATGGTTACTAAATCACTGCAAAATTACTAAAAACATCAGGATTTATTTAAGAAGTTTCGGAATAGTCAAACCTTGAACTAATATTGAAAACACAACACAGCAATATGTTGTGAAAAGTACTATGTTTATCACATCCTCGGGGATGCCCGCCACATCTGAAAGCGAAAGAGCCAGGGCAACGGAAATACCTCCTCTCAATCCACCCCAGGTAAGGATCTGGATTGTCTTCGGTTCAAACTTTCGAAAGAAAGACATAATGCCAATAGGAATTGATACTCCCATAAGTCTGGAGAATAATACTATTAAGACTCCCACTGATCCTATGAGGAGCATATCCAATGAAAATGTTTTGGCAATTACAATCATCTCCAACCCAATCAGAATGAATAGTATTGCATTTAAAGCCTCATCCAAAAGGTGCCAGAACTTAAAAACATATTCCCCTGTGGCATTAGCAAGATTTTCATCCCGACCCTCGTTTCCTATAAAGAGTCCCATTACCACCATGGCCAAAGGACCTGAAACATGAAGAAGTTCAGCAATTCTTCCCCCTACCATTACCAGTGTCAAGGTGACTAGAACCTCCAACTCTACGTGGTCATTATCTATAAAATCCAAAAGTCTGAATCCAAGAAAACCAAATACTGCTCCCATAAGCAACCCCCCTATGACTTCTTGTCCGAATAGTAGAGCCACACCGCCAAAATCAAAACCCTCAGACGCATGAGCAGCACCTTCCGCTGCAGCTTCCGCTCCACCTCCGTGCATAGCTCCCGGAGCTGCAATACCTAGAATAGTGAGAAAGATAACAACTCCAACTCCGTCATTAAAAAGTGACTCTCCTGCAATCTTTATTTCCAGATTCTTCGAAAGATTGAATTTTTTTACGAGAGCTAATACGGCGATAGGATCCGTAGGTGATATTAATGCACCAAAAAGGAGACAGTAGATGTACTCCATTTCCACACCCAACATCGGGAATATGGTATAGATCAATGTGCCAACAAGAAATGTAGATAATATGGTCCCTCCTGCCGCAAGAGCCAGGATCGGACCTCTTTCCTCCAAAAGTTTTCGTAGGTCCATTGACAATGCCCCCGCAAAAAGCAGGAAATTGAGCATAACATGGAGTAGAACCTCCTGAAAATCAAATTCTTCAATTATATGTTCAGCTCCATCCGTAACTCCGGGAAAAATAAGACCTAATAGTAAGATAACAACCGACATCATCAATGCAATTGCCATCAACCCAATGGTGGAAGGCAATTTCAATACAGTTATATTGATGAGCGTGAAAACCGCGGCGAGAAAAATTAATAATGTAATAAGGTCGAGGATACTCATGGGTGATACAACGCTAAGATCAGTTGTTTAAAGTCATGGTTGAAGTTGGCGTGAGCAAAATAAAATAAAACTATTACAAATAAAATTATGCTACGGTTTAATTCCTAAGGTTAATTTGCGATAGTTTTCAATTAGTTCCAAAATTCGTGCATTATCGACTCAGACAACTTGTTTATGCCATTCTTTTACTCTTTTTCGCTTCTTCCTGCGTATCTGTCAAGACAGCAGCTATTAAAAGAGACATTAAGAAAATTGTAAGAAAATCGGATGTTTTTTCGAAATATTTCGTTGGTTTTGCATTATACGACCCTGCTGATGAACAGTACATTTCGGAAATAAATGCCGACCTATATTTTACTCCGGCCTCCAACACAAAAATTCTAACACTTGGCGCCTATCTTAGCACAGATAGGGACTCTATTCCCAGTTTTCTCATAGGAAGAGATGGGGAAAATACGTACTTACGCCCACTTGGAGATCCAACCTTCCTTCACCCAGATTTCGACAATCAGGCTAGTTATTCCAAACTGTATGATTTAACCGAAGACACCCTGTTAATCGACTTTTCCTATGTTGATATTGAGTCATTTGGGCCGGGTTGGGCCTGGGACGATTATGTTTATTCATATCAACCTGAAAGATCCCTGCTACCAATCTATGGAAATATCGTAAGAGCGGAAGTAAACCATCATGACTATTCCTTTAGACCACCATTCTTTTCCAACTATATTGATCTTAACGGCACTGCAAACTATCGTGAAAAGGATTATAACTTATTCAACTTTTCCCTGGATAAATATCTTGGGGATACATCAGTCGTAGATATCCCGTTTACTGTAGATGAAGAATTGGTAGGCACACTTTTCTCAGACACATTGTATAAGACCATTGTAATTGTTGAAAATACGCCTTCACTTAACTGGGACACAATATACAATAACCATAGCCTTCCGGTTTTGGCATTGATGATGCAAAGGAGCGATAATTTCTTAGCTGAACAACTGTTGATCAATTCACAGCTTTCCGAAGGTTTTAATACACTTCAAGAATTAAAGGTCTCAATAGACAATACAATATTTCGAAATGTTGAAGATCCATTAATTTGGGTAGATGGTTCCGGACTTTCGAGATATAATATGGTAACCCCGAAAAGCTTGATCCAGGTATTGGATGCAATTTACAACAAGGTCAGTTGGAGTGATTTGACAATGATTTTTCCTACTGGAGGGGTTTCCGGAACCATTAAAAACTGGTATTCCGGCGAGGAGCCTTATGTGTTCGCAAAAACAGGGACACTAAGGCATAATCATTGCCTAAGCGGATATCTTGTTACTAATTCAGGCAGGACCTTGATCTTCAGTTTTATGAACAATCATTTCACCATGAGAAACGCAGAAGTGAAATCCGAAATGCAGCGTTTACTGGAAGCTGTCCGGGATAATTACTAAAATCATTCAGATCCGGGATCCAAATTTTGTTCAACCAAACCTCCCGTTAGTCTCTTTAAAGTAACTTTTGAATCGATCAAATTGTACAGTGCCTGCAATTCATTTAATGAAGCTGTTAGGTAGTTGTTTTGAACGGTTCTGTAATCAAATGAATTGATGCTGCCGTTCTGGAATTTGGCCTCTGAATTCCTCATATTGATCAGTGCGGATTCCCTTCTTCTAACGTTTATTTGATAAATCTGAGATCGGGATAAGTATTGATCATAAGCATCATAAAGATCCTTCGAAACTCGGGTTCTTAGTCTGTCAATTTGGATGTTACCGATATCTTCCTGGACTACCGCATTTCTGATGGCCCTTTTTACGCGGCCACCATTGAACAAATTGAAAGAAAGGGTAAAATTGGCATAATACGTCCCAGTTTTACTGATCAGTGGTTCAGGTGGATTTTGATAGTTTTCATTAGGACCGGAATATTCCGCACTGGTCAAATCGGATACATTTCGATTCCAATTGTATCCTGACACTAGCGAAAGTACAGGTAACTGGTCAGCCTTACTCAGTGCGGTCTGTTGTCTTAAAATTTCCTGGGATAGATAGATCTTCCTTAGATCCACATTATCCTCATCCAGCCTGGAAAGTAAATCGGATAAATCGAGGATCTCATTATCGGTATACAAGCTGTCAGTAAGCATGTATTGTTTATTTAAGTTATCCTCAGCCAATAGAATATTGAGGTTTCTAAGAGAATTGCGAGCTATAACTGCTTGATTCAAGACATTGATGGAATCGGTCAAGTAGTTATTTTCCTCCAGCAAAAGATCAGTAGAAATAGATACACCCAGGTCATACTTATTCTGAACCATACCGTATTTGTCCCTTGAGAGATCCAATTGATCCTGAAATTCAGCTAATCTTTCATTCTCCAAAACGGTCAGGTAATAGGCTAGAATGATACTTTGGACTGTATTTTCAACCACGATTGAAGCATTTCCTTCAGTCTCGGCATTCAATAACTCCAGTCTTTGCTTATTGATCCTGGCCTTTCCTCCCTGATAGATGGTCCAATTAGCTTGTAATCCTGGTGTCAAAGCATAAGTACGCTGATCGTCAAGGGTAAATCCCGGGAACAATTGTCCTCCGAAAAACAAATTGTCCGACTCTTGATTTCTAATATTATTGTTGCTTGTTGCAACAAAACTGAGCGAAGGTATAAAACCTGTCTCCCCCCAATTATTATTGTTCTTGGCAATGATCACATTTCTGTTCTCTATTTGAATATCATGATTCCTTTCCAATCCGATGGAAATAGCATCAGCGAGAGATAACCTTTCCTGGCAAAAAGTGTGCAGGGACAGGGTGAGCAATGCTATTGAAAATATTCTTTGTGGCATTATTTCTAATTCGTTAGGCTGATTCTTTGTATTCTTCTAGTCTTCTTTCTTCGATCATTACCCTTTCCACCTCTTCTCTCGTAGGTTTTTGTCCCGTCCAAATCCACTTGGCATACCTTCTGATATCATTGAACACCAAAATGAACACTGGGAAAAACAACAAAATGATGAAGGTTCCTATCAAAACACCATATGCAACCGAGATTGCCATTGGAATCAGAAACTGTGCTTGAAAACTTGTTTCCTTAATCAATGGATATAATCCCAATACCGTTGTAAGGGAGGTCAATGCAATTGGTCTGAAACGGGCCAGACCGGCATTGTAGGCAGCTTGATAAACCGTTTGACCTTCATTTTTGACTAAAGAATTGAATTTAGCTAGAAACACAACTGCATCATTGATGATAACCCCTGAAAGCGCAACCATCCCCCACGCACTTAGCAATGAAATAGGTAACTCTTTATTTGGTGACATCCAATCCTCAATACCATGTCCAAGCATTGCTCCAAACCAACCAAGAGGGATCATTCCAATAATCAATAAAGCCTGGTAGAATGAACGAAACGTTATCATGATCAAAAAGAAAATTCCAATCAGTGCACCCCCAAAGTACATTGCCATTTGTTGGGTGGTTTCATCACTTTCCTGGGATTGCCCACCATAATCAATTTCGATATTCGGAAACTTCTGAATAAAGTTGGGGACAATATTAGCTTTGATACTATTGAGTACTGGAGGAACTTCCCCGAAAGGATCAACCATGTCTGCCTCCACAGTTACCGTCCTTGAAGCATTATAGTGCTTGATTCCCGATACTCCACGTTCAACACGGTAACTAGCCAATTGAGGTAATGGATACTCCCCTCCCATCGCGGTTTTTATCTTGACGTCTTCAAGTTGCCCGAACGTTTTCCTTCCGGATTTAGGGTACCTGACCCATACCCTCAACTCGTCATTCCCTTTCATAAATCTCTGTACCTCCTCCCCAAAAAAACCTTGTCGAAGTTGCCTGGTAATAGAGTTGTGATCCAAACCGACGAAATATGCTTCCGGCCTAAGTTGAAATTGCATTTCCCGTCGACCAATTGGAACGTCGTCCTGAATTTCTTTCAAATCAGGTAGTTTACTAAGCTCCTGTTTCAAATATCCTTTGGCCTCATTTAGCTCCTGGTAATTGCTCCCTTTGAGTCTGATGGAAACAGGTTTTCCAAATCGATGTCCGCCACCTATTGTGAATTTTTCTGCTTCAGGTACAGGGCCGATTTCTGTTCTGATTTGTTCAACCAAATCAAATTGATTGATGCCATAATCATCGAGTTCTTCATAAAGTACATTAATAAAGCCTGTATGAGAACCGTTCTCCTCCTGTGAGAAACCTGTAAACATGAATGTATAGGTAATGATATCATCTTCAGTATCTACCTGCTTTTTTAGGTTCTCATTTACAGTCCAAATCGCATCTTCAAATCTTAATAGGTATTGTTCGACTTTGTCTTCACGTTCACCTGGTTTAAATACCAGATTAACATTAAAACTGTTGAAGGGAATGTTAGGGAAGAATGTAGACCTTATGAATCCTCCCTGAATCAGACCTACAACAATCAATACGAAAGCCATGGTAATGGCCACAGAAATAGGTCTATATTTCATTGTCCATTGTAAAGCCCTTCCGTAGACATTGTATTTCATATAATTAATGGCTCCGTTCAGGACTTTCCTTATTTTATAACTCCTTGTGTCTTCCTTTTTGATTTTCAATACTCTTTTACTGGCCAAATGAGCAGGTAAGACGAAAAACGCTTCCAACAATGAGAATCCGAGGCTGAATATTACCACCCATGCCATGTCTTTTAGAAACTCAAATCCTCCTGTCAATAGAACTAATGGCGAAAAAGCAACCATTGTGGTGGTTACAGATGTAGTTACAGCTGGAAGTACTTCCATGGTACCTTCAATAGCGGCCTTTATTGGGTTGCCATGTTTTTCAAAGTGTGAAAATATATTCTCCGCGATCACAATACCGTCATCTACAAGAATTCCAATGACCAGTATCATGCCGAATAGTGAAATCATATTAATAGTAAGCCCGACAAAAGATCCTAAAATGAACATTCCCAGGAAAGAAGCTGGAATCCCCCAGGCAACCCAGAATGACAACCTTAAACTCAGGAACAATCCCAATGAAATCAATACCAGAGAGAGTCCAATCAATCCATTTTTAGTAAGCAGGTCAAGGCGTTGATTGAGCATATTCATGAAATCCCATGTCATACTAAGCTCTACTCCCTCAGAATTGGCATTGAACTCATCCACGTAATTATGCACAGTTTCTGAAATGATCTCAAGATCTTCCGTTTCCAGTTTTCTTACCTCAATGAAGACGGAATAGGTTCCATTCAAATAGGCCCTAACCGGTTGGTCTTCAAACTGTTCTTTGATCTCGGCTACATCCCTAAGTAATAATTTGCTACCATTGGGATTGCTTCTTAATACTATGTCACCAATAGCCGCGGCGTCCGTTTCTTTGGCCCTGGACCTGATAAGCACTTCTTCACTGGATGTTTTTATGGATCCTGCCGAGATGTCCTGATTATTAAATCTTACAGCATTAGATACCTGGTCAAAGGTGAGTCCATATCTTCGCAAATTTTCCTCACCTACTTCAATGCTGATTTCCAATGGGGGGAATCCCATGATGTTGGTCTGGCTTATTTTACCAGTTGCAAGAAGGTCATCTTCTATTTTCTCAGCATATGCCTTAAGTGTCTTGAGATCCACATCTCCGGTCAATCCTAACCACTGAGCAGTAGACTGCTGTCTTTGTTTGAAAATAATTGGTTTTTCAGCGTTCACAGGAAAGGAACTGATCCCATCAACTGCATTCTTTACTTCCGTATAAACTTCATCAATATCAAAACTCTCAATGGTGACAACCGTGATATTGGTTACGTTCTCTGACGATGTGGAAAATATTTCGTCTATACCTGCGATAGACCGAATCGCTTCCTCAATCTTGGTTGTAACTCCCTCCTCCATTTCTTCAGGGGAGGCTCCGGGATAATTCACATTAATGACGATATTTCTGTCATTTTGAGTTGGGAAGAAGGATTTGTTAGTAGTTACCAGACTTGCTATCCCTCCTATCAAAGTGAAGGCAATGACTATATTGGCCAGTATAGGATACTTTACAAAGTAGGTTATTGCTCGAGTGATCATGTTATCTTTAGTTAGATGAGGGATTAATTTTGACTTGCTATCGTGGATGCAGAACCCTCCAAATTAATCTCACGCGGATCAGCTTTGAAGGCTTTCATATTATTGTGAGCATTGAGCAATGGTTCGACAACAATATCCATTCCTGAATCCAATCCATTGAAGATGGCTTCATTCTCTGTAACCCTCAATATGTCAATTTGATGGACCTTCAATAGGGTATCTTCCAGCACAAAAACTTCATTTCCATTGTATATTACATTTCTTGGAATGATCATTCCGTTTTCAATTATCTGTGCCGGGATCAATGCTTTCAAAAATTGACCATCATATATTCTGGAACCTCTATTCCTTATAGCGATAAAGACATCAACGGACTGCGTGTTCTGATTGACAAAATCACTGATTCTAATAACTTCTCCCTCCCAGGACTGTCCGGTTTCATCTGAATGAATGCTCGCAATGGATCGTTCTTGAATCCATTGAATATCCTTCGTTTCGACGCTAACTCTTAATTCATTTACGCCGGCCCTGATGATCTTTCCAATTTTAACACCAGGATTCACAAACGCCCCGGATTCATAATTTACCTCTGAAATGCTTCCATCAAATGGCGCATAGTAAAAGTGCTTTCGCAACCTTTCCTCTGCGCTTTTGATAGAATAGAAACTTGAGTAGATACCCTTAGTTGCAAGGAAGGTCTTTTCTTTGTCCACCTTGACAGTAGGCAATTCTGGTAAATCCTTGTTCAGGTCAATTTCTGAAAAGTACTTTTGCCACTTATCAAAGCTTTCTTCGAAATCAATTTTGATATCTGGTAAGATGGCAGCGAGGTCTTTCAGAAAATTGCTCTTTTGTGATTTTAAATTCAACTCCGCTTCCTTCGAATCTATGAAAAACAGAAGTGTTCCTTTTTCGAAATTGGTACCCTCCTTCAAACGGATCTTCCCCTGGTACATTCGTCCGGACACCTCACTGTGAAGATCCAGGGATTGTGCAGTTTGGACCCTCCCATAAGCTTCAACATTCGTTTTTATTCTTTCAAAAACCACTGGTTTTGTCTGAACATATTTTTTGAACTCCGGGGGTTTTTCCAGTTCAGGGGGTTCTTTCATTCCAGCGAGGACAGATTGTATTACTGCTGCACCTGCGGCAGTTAATATTGCGATCCCAACTATGATCCATTGTCTAGTTTGCATTGAGTATGAGTTATTGACGATTAAATTGACTTCGTGCTAATTAATTGAATGTTTTTAGCAACATTTTGTTACACTTTTGGCCAATTAAATGATAAGTGGTCTCGATGCTTGTCGGGAAAAATTTATTTTGTAGAGATTCGATCAATCTGATGATCAAATTACACCAAATCGCTTATAGGCTTCTTTCTCAAGCATTTCCCTGTGGTCAGGATGAGCAATATTGATCATCAGGCGTGCTCTCTCCTTCAGTGACTTTGCATAAAGGTTTGCAATTCCATACTCTGTAACAATAAAATGCACATTCGCTCTTGTTGTCACTACACCTGCTCCCTCTCTCAATGAAGGTACGATCTTACTGTCACCCTTATGTGTTGTCGATGTCATAGCAATTATAGGTTTACCTCCCCTGGAATAAGAAGCTCCCCTTATGAAGTCCATTTGGCCTCCAACACCTGAAAAGTGTCTGGTTCCGATTGAATCGGCACAAACCTGTCCTGTATAGTCAATTTCTATCGCACTGTTTATTGATGTTACCTGTGGATTCTGACGAATTACCGATACATCATTAACATATCCTGCATCCATGACATTGATACCGGGATTTTCATGAACAAATTCATACAATGCATTCGATCCCATGACAAAGGATGAGACGATCTTTCCTCTATTCAACTTCTTGTTCTCACCGGTGATAACTCCACTTTGGACTAGAGGGATGATGCCATCCGAAAACATTTCCGTATGTACTCCTAAACCCTTGTGGTTTGTAAGTGATCCCAATACTGCATTTGGGATATTCCCAATCCCCATCTGAATAGTTGCTCCATCTTCTACAAGAGAGGCAATGTTCTCACCAATTTTTGCTTCAATTGGAGTCATTGGGGTAGGTAGGATTTCGGGAATTACTGACTCATGCTCCACCAAATAATCGAAGTTGCTGATATGTAATAAACCATCCCCAAAAGTTCTAGGCATGCGTGGGTTTACCTGGGCAATTACTATATCCGCCATCTCCACAGCAGCCAGAGTAGCGTCCACTGAAACTCCAAGTGAGCAATAACCATGTGTCCCAGGGGGCGAGATCTGAACAAGCGCTACATTTATTGGAAACACGCCATTCCTTAAAATATGGGGTATTTCACTTAGAAACACCGGAATATAATCAGCTCTATGTTCCTGCGTAGCTTTTCTTACATTGGCCCCTAAAAAGAAGGATTTACATCGAAAATGACCTTCATATTGCTCTTCAACATACTTAGCATCAGATTCCGTATGCAGGTGTACAATGTCCACATTCTTCAACTCATTTTTACGGTCGACCAATGCATCAATAAGAATCTGCGGCGAAGCAGCTGCGCTATGAATGTAGATCCTGTCTCCCGACTTTACCAGTGATAATGCTTCTTGAGCCGTTACTATTTTCGACATATGCCCTTTATGGAATTTTCGGCTAAATTACCCGCCTTCCCAATTTTCGGGAAATGATTTAAATCACTTAACCCTTAAACTATGTTCAAGATCAAATTTGTGGTAAAAATTTTCCTAATTCTGTCACTATTTGGAATTCTCGTAGACAGTACCGCCCAACGTCGAAAATCAACAAATGCACCCATGCTTTCATTTGACTCAAAGTTATATGGAGGATTGAAATGGAGGAATGTCGGTCCTCATAGAGGAGGAAGGTCGGCAGCTGTTGTAGGGGTTCCTAACAAACCAAATTTGTACTATGCTGGGATAACCGGGGGTGGAGTCTTCCGATCTACCGATGCCGGAAACAGCTGGGAAAACATTACCGACGGTTTTTTTGGTGGATCTATTGGTGCAGTAATGGTGAGTGAATGGGATCCAAATGTGATCTATGTAGGAGGAGGAGAGGTAACTGTTAGAGGCAACGTGTCATATGGATATGGAATGTGGAAGTCCGAAGATGCGGGCACTACCTGGAAAAATATTGGTCTGAATAACAGCCGGCACATTCCCAGAATAAGAATTCATCCCAAGAACCCTGATCTGGTATATGCTGCTGTACTCGGTGATCTATACAAGCCCTCAACCGAAAGAGGAGTTTACAGGAGCATCGATGGAGGTAACACATGGGAAAAGGTACTCTATGTAAACGCCGATGCCGGGGCTGTCGAACTTGTAATGGATCCTAACAATCCTCGGATCCTTTATGCGAGCACATGGAGAATAAGAAGAACCCCATACAGTCTTGAAAGCGGTGGTGAAGGTTCCGGATTATGGAAAACCACTGATGGTGGAAATACATGGACAAACATTTCAGGTAGTGAAGGTCTACCCAAAGGATTATGGGGAATATCAGGGGTCACCGTGTCACCTGTTAACTCTAATCGTGTTTGGGCATTGATTGAGAATAAGGATGGTGGTGTATACAGGTCCGATGATGCTGGTAAAACCTGGTCTAAGGTTAATAGTGAGAGAAAACTGCGTCAACGAGCCTGGTACTATACAAAGATCTATGCTGACACCCAGGATGAGGATAGGGTTTACGTGATGAACGTCAGGTATCATCGGTCAAAGGATGGTGGGAAAACTTTCGAAACATTCAACGCCCCTCACGGAGATCATCATGACTTATGGATTGCACCGGAAGACAACCAGAGGATGATCATCGCCGACGATGGAGGAGGTCAGGTTTCTTTTGATGGTGGTGAGAACTGGACCACCTATCATAATCAACCTACTGCCCAATTCTATAGGGTTACTACCGATAACGCATTCCCTTATCGTATTTATGGAGCCCAACAGGACAATTCAACGGTAAGAATAAGACATAGGACCAATGGTAGATTTATAGGAGAAAGAGATTGGGAACCCACAGCTGGAGGGGAAAGTGCGCATATCGCAATTGATCCGGAAGATAATGACATCGTATATGGAGGCAGCTACGGTGGATTCTTGACCAGAGTGAATCATAAAACTCAAGAGGTTCGGAGTATCAATGTTTGGCCTGACAATCCAATGGGACATGGAGCTGAAGGAATGAAATACCGGTTCCAATGGAACTTTCCAATCTTCTTTTCTCCTCACAATACCAATAAACTCTACACTGCCTCTAATCAATTGCATGTAAGTATGGACGAAGGCCAATCCTGGCAAATAATAAGCCCTGATCTTACTCGAAACGATGCTTCTAAACTCGTGTCATCAGGTGGGCCGATTACGAAGGACAATACCGGTGTGGAGTACTATTGTACCATTTTCGCAGCCGTAGAGTCCCATCATGAGGAGGGTGTGATCTGGACAGGTTCCGATGATGGCCTGATACATGTAACTCGGAATGGTGGGGACAGTTGGAATAATATTACACCCCCTATGATGCCGGAGTGGACCATGATCAATAGCATTGACATTGACCCGTTTAATAAAGGTGGTGCGTACGTAGCCGGTACAAGATATAAACTTGGAGATTATAAACCATACCTGTATAAAACCGAAGATTACGGAGCTACCTGGAAACAGATCACTAACGGAATCGATGCAGGTCACTTTACAAGGGTTGTCAGAGCTGATCCAGACCGCAAAGGATTGCTTTATGCGGGAACAGAAAGTGGGATGTATATATCATTTGATGATGGAGCCAGTTGGAATTCCTTTCAGCAAAACCTCCCGATAGTTCCGATAACAGATCTCACAGTCAAAAATAAAAACCTTATCGCTGCCACCCAGGGACGAAGTTTTTGGATGTTGGACGACTTAACCCCCATTCATCAACTTGATAATCAAGTTGCGGGTAGATCTTATCACTTGTACCAGCCAATGAACAGCTACAGACTGGGTGGAGGTAATGGAAACACTTCAAAAACCGCAGGAACAAACCATCCCGGAGGGGTATTGGTACATTATTTTGTGAAAGATACCAGTGCTACTGACACCATAAATATTAGTTTCCAGGAACCGGACGGAGACTTGATCAAAGTATTCAGCACTCATCCTGATAAAGAAAAAAATGAAGTCGAGTTAAAGGTGGAACCAGGATTGAACATGATGAACTGGAACATGAGGTATAATGGAGCGGAGACATTTCCTGGTATGATATTATGGGCTGTTTCTACAAATGGTCCCATTGCAGTTCCGGGTTCTTACAAGGTATTGATGACCATAAATGGTAACTCACAGTCTCAGGATTTTGAGATCCTGGCTGACCCGCGGTCTTCGGCAACCGAGGCGGATCTACAAGCCCAATTTGATTTTCTTATCGCATGCCGTGACAAGCTTTCCGAAGCCAATTTGGCAATTATGAAAATCAGGAAGGTAAGATCCCAGATAAATGATGTTATGGCAAAAGCAAATGAGGATCAAAGTGAGGTAAAGGATCTGGGTAAAGAAATATTAAAGGAAATGAAAACAGTTGAGGAAGCTCTGTACCAAACCAAGAACGAAAGCCGACAGGATCCATTAAACTTCCCAATAAGGCTCAATAACAAAGTCGGAGCTCTTGGAACCTTGGCCAGTATTGGAAGCTTTGAACCGACTGACCAATCCAAGGCTTTCTATGATGAAGTTTCATCGAAGATAGATGAACAGATTCAAGCTTTGGATAATATCCTGGGTTCCCGAATAGAAGAATTCAACAAAACTGTATTTGAGCAAAGAATAGGAGCGATTTCCATTGATGATTGACAAATCTGGATCATTTTTGCTTCGGAAATCTATAGTTCGCGGATAGAGAATGTACAGTGTTGTAATTGTTGGTGGTGGAATCGTTGGTCTGGCCACTGCCGTAAAACTCAAAGAGTCCAATCCACGATTGAAGGTAGCTGTTCTTGAAAAAGAGAAGGAAATAGCCACTCATCAAACTGGACATAATAGTGGTGTCATTCATTCAGGACTCTACTATAAACCCGGAAGTCTGAAGGCTCTGAATTGTGTGGAAGGATATCACAAGCTTTTGAGGTTTTGTGATGAGGAAGAGATACCCTACGAGCTTTGTGGAAAAGTGGTTGTTGCCACACGCAAAGAACAGATCCCAGTGTTAAATAATCTATATGAAAGAGGAGAACAAAATGGACTTAAAGGTTTACAAAAACTTATCGGTGATGAGTTAAAAGAACGCGAACCCTATGTTTCGGGATTGCAAGGGATATTTGTGCCTCAAACTGGAATAATCGATTACAGGCAGGTCGCCAAAAAGTATGCTGAAAAATTCCAACATTTTGATGGTGAGGTAATTCCTGATAATGAGGTGAAAAGTATTTCGAAGGAAAGTACCTTTCTCAATATCTCAACTAATCACCGAACACTTAACACTAAACTGGTCATAAACTGTGCTGGTCTGCAATCAGACTTGGTAGCTAAGTTGACCAGACCTGATGTCAACTACAGGATCATTCCATTTCGTGGTGAGTATTTTAAACTCCGTAAGGAAAAAGAACACTTGGTTAAAAACCTGATTTATCCTGTTCCTGATCCAAATTTTCCATTCCTGGGTGTTCATTTCACAAGAATGATAAGCGGAGGGGTTGAAGCTGGTCCCAATGCAGTCCTCGCCTATCGACGAGAGGGGTATACAAAGTCAGACTTTCACTTCACGGAACTATATGGAGCCATCACATATAAAGGTTTCAGGAAAGTAGCTTCCAAGTACTGGAAGACCGGCTTTGGGGAATTGTATCGATCGTATTCCAAAAAAGCGTTCACGAAGGCACTACAGGAATTGATACCTGATGTCAGGAAAGGAGATTTGATCACGGGTGGAGCGGGAGTTCGGGCTCAGGCTTGCAGTGAAGACGGAGGATTGATAGATGATTTTCTAATCCTGGATGGTGAAAATTATATTAATGTCGGTAATGCACCTTCACCGGCAGCTACTTCCTCTCTATCCATTGGAGAAAAGATAGCAAAAATTGCAGTTGACAAACTGGCTTAAAATGCAGTCAGATAAAAATTCTCTGATCTCTGAATTCAAAGTGCAATCGATCTCTCAAATGAAAGAATCGCTTACAAAGATCGAAAAATGTGTCAGTATGATCGACAATGGCCTACTATGGAATCGGCCTAATAAAAATCTGAATTCAATAGGTAATTTGATCATCCATCTGAATGGTAATATTACCCAGTACATAATCTCTTCGCTCGGGGGTGCGAAGGACCAAAGGGATAGGGATTCTGAATTTGAAGTATCGGACGGTCCGAATGGAAAGGAAATTATAGCATTACTTAGAAAAACGGTAAAGAAGGCGACAGAGATAATAAGTAGTACATCAGAAACTGAACTTCTTAAAAAACGATCCGTTCAGGCATATCATCTAACAGGAATGGGTATCGTAATTCACGTTGTGGAACATTTGTCCTATCACACAGGACAGATCGTATATATGACCAAGCAACTTTTAGACATCGATCTAGGTTTTTATAGAGGTGTAGATTTAAACGCAAGAAACAAATGAAAAAGATTCGAACCATCTTTCTATCAACGCTGATTTTTTTGCTGGCATTTTCATGTGATTCAAATGCTCAGGAAGAGACTTTTAAACCGGAACCCGAATGGGATCTTTCAAAGGAAGAGTGGAAATCGAGATTGGAGGATATGGAGTTTTATGTTCTCAGAGAAAAAGGAACTGAGCGGGCTTTTACCGGAGAATATTGGGATAATAAAAAAGAAGGAATCTACAGGTGTCGAGCGTGTGAGCTTCCTCTCTTCAATTCATCGACGAAATTCAAATCGGGAACAGGTTGGCCAAGTTTTTGGGAACCAATTCAAGGTGAAAATGTGGCCGAACTCAAAGACTACACTTTTGGGATGATCCGTACAGAAGTAGTTTGTAATCGCTGCGGAGGCCATTTAGGACACGTTTTTGATGATGGGCCCAACCCCACCGGCCTGAGATATTGCATCAATTCCGTATCTCTTAAGTTCGAAGAAAATCCTGAAGATTAATCCCGTTCCCTACTTCAATAAGTATCCTGATTTTAGATGATAAAAATCATCTTCACTAGCAATGTTTTGAATTCTTCAGCATCGTAATAAGGCGTAACTTTTCTCCGATTTGTAGATGTACCAAACATCTCCTAATTACACAATTGATAGTATTCAAAACACAAAATTTATAGCAGGATGAGCCTAAAAATTCAAACCCTTAGCGGGTATTGTCAGGATTACGAAAAAAGTGTAAAGAATCCTGAAGGTTTCTGGGGTGATATAGCCGAATCTTTTCAATGGAAAAAACCCTGGGAAAAAGTATTGGAATGGGACTTTGACAAGCCAGATATCAAGTGGTTTGTTAATGCAAAATTGAACATTACGGAGAATATTTTCGAACGAAATCTCGAGAAGTTCGAGAATGAAACAGCGATTATCTGGGAACCAAACGATCCGCAAGAACAAGAGGTCAAATTAACTTATAGGGAACTATATGAAAAAACTTGTCAGTTTGCCAATACCTTGAAGGCCAATGGTGTTTCCAAAGGTGATCGAGTTGTGATCTACATGCCGATGGTTCCTGAAGCAGCTATCACAATGTTGGCATGTGCCAGGATAGGGGCTGTGCACTCAGTAGTTTTTGCTGGATTTTCTTCTACTTCCCTGGCCGACAGAATCAATGACTGCCAGGCAAAAATGGTCGTAACTAGTGATGGAAACTTCAGAGGGGCCAAATCCATTCCGGTCAAAGCCGTAGTTGATGAAGCATTGAAGAACTGTGATACAATCGAAAAAGTAGTCGTCCTTCAACGAACAAATATGGATGTTGAGATGGTCGAAGGAAGAGATATTTGGTGGCACGAAGCGATCGCTGGTCAATCTCTTGAATGCCCTGCTGAAGAAATGGATGCAGAAGACATGCTATTCATACTTTATACTTCCGGTTCAACAGGAAAACCAAAGGGTGTAGTTCATACTTGTGGAGGATATATGGTATATAGTGAATACACATTTGTCAATGTTTTTCAATACAATCCCGGAGATGTGTATTGGTGTACTGCAGATGTTGGCTGGATCACTGGACACACATATATTGTATACGGACCACTTCTGGCCGGAGCAAAAACTATTATGTTTGAAGGTGTACCCACATATCCTCACCCGGGAAGATTTTGGGAAATAGTAGATAAATATCAGGTCAATCAATTCTATACTGCGCCCACTGCTATCCGTGCGTTGCAAGGACATGGATTAGAACCAATAGAACCATATAGCCTCGAATCCCTTACGGTCATTGGCTCTGTCGGAGAACCCATTAATGAGGAAGCATGGCATTGGTATCATGCTAACATAGGCAAAGGTAAATGTCCGTTGGTCGATACATGGTGGCAAACCGAAACCGGTGGTATCATGATATCTCCGCTTGCCGGAATAACTCCAAACAAACCTGCTCATGCATCCTTACCTCTACCCGGAATTCAACCTGTATTAGTTGATAAAGACGGAAATGTTGTTGAAGGCAACAATGTAGTTGGTAATCTCTGTATGAAATTCCCATGGCCGGGTATTCTTCGAACTACATATGGTGATCATGCAAGGTGTAAGTCCACCTATTTCGAAATGTATCCAGGCATGTACATGACTGGTGACGAAGCAAAACGTGATCATGATGGATATCTGAGGATCTTGGGTCGTGTAGATGATGTTATAAACGTATCAGGGCACAGATTGGGAACAGCAGAAGTTGAAAACGCTATTTACGAGCATCCTGCAGTAGTAGAATCAGCTGTCGTTGGATATCCTCATGAAATCAAGGGACAGGGACTTTATGCCTTTGTGGTTATTAACGATTGGAATTCATCCGAGGAGGAGCTTATAGCGGGGATCAAAAAGACCGTGTCGCAGATTATTGGACCGATCGCAAAACCTGATCAAATTCAGTTTGTACCAGGCTTGCCTAAGACGAGATCAGGAAAGATCATGCGAAGAATTCTTAGGAAAGTTGCTGGAGGAGATGTGAGCAATTTAGGAGATACATCTACCCTATTGAATCCTGAAGTTGTTGAGAAGATAATCGAAGGATCCATGACATCTGAAGCTGTTTAAACATTTCAGAAATAGATTAAGAAATCCTGCTTTCTGTTGAGAGCAGGATTTTTTTATGAAACTTTATCAATTCCTGATACTGAACCTGTTTATTCTTGAAATAAGGTCAAAAAATGCAGGTTTTTCCATGACTAATCAGGCCTTCAAGTGTGACCCAAATCATGGTAATCTTCACCATCTGTGAATACCATTGCACAGTCAAAAGAAATGGATAATTCATTGACTTCACGACTGAAAATATTTAAAAAAATTACATAAAATGGAAAAAGTGTTAAACCGTGGAATGGTTGTGTTAGGAGCCATCCTCGTCCAATTATCTCTTGGGGTTTTATATGCCTGGTCTGTCTTTACACCATCACTTGTTCAAGAGGGTTGGACTAAAGCCAACACTCAATGGGTTTTCGCTGTCGGATTAGTTTCTTTCGCTCTAATGATGGTGTATGCGGGTAAGAAATTGAACAAATGGGGACCTCAGAAACTATGTTGGATAGGAGGAGCCATCTTGGGGATCGGATTCCTTCTTGCAGGTCTCGTAGGGGGAACTAATTTCTGGGCATTATTGGTTTTCATAGGCTTGATTGGTGGTGCTGGAATAGGATTTGCCTATGTGGTGCCGATTGCGGTGGGTATGCGTTGGTTTCCCGACAAAAAAGGCATGATCACCGGTTTGGCTGTAGCAGGTTTTGGATTCGGAGCCCTTCTTTGGGTGAAACTGGCTGGATCCTGGGGAAATCTAATTGAAATTACCGGATTGAGTGGTAGCTTCATTGTTTACGGAATTGCCCTAGCCGCTTTCGTGTTGATTGGTGGAATCTGGATGAAGTTTCCACCCGAAGGATGGCAGCCGGAAGGATTTGAAGCCAATGGTAATATGGCTACAGAGGACGATAGTCGAGAATTCACCAGCGGGGAAATGCTTCGCAGGCCTCAATTCTACCTGATATTCCTGACTTTCGCATTTAGTGCCGGAGCCGGTCTGATGACTATAGGCCTAATGAAACTTTACCCGATGGAAGCTATGCAGGACGCGGGAATTCCTTTAGCTCAGGCTAGTGCCATTGCTGGAACAGCCATGGCTGTATTCTTTAGTTTGGCAAACGGTTTGGGAAGGATCATTTGGGGAGCTTTTAGTGATGTTATTGGAAGGAAAGCTTCTATTATATTAATGACAGGTACACAGGGTGTCATCGTGATCCTATTCACCTACATGGCGGGTAATGAGTATCTGTTGTATTTGGGGGCGACTTTGATCGGTTTCAACTATGGTGGTGCGTTCGCCTTATTTCCTACCATTACGGCAGACACCTTTGGCGCTAAGAATGTTGGCCAAAACTACCCATGGGTTTTCTTGTCTTACGGAGTAGGTGGGATCTTCGGGCCTATTCTGGGAGGTGTACTTGGGGATATGGGCAACTTCCCGTTAGCATTTACTATTTCGGGTATTACAGTTCTCTTTAGTACATTGTTGATCTCCATGGTCAAACCAGCCGTGAAAGTGGAGAAACGGCAACTGGCACATGCCTAATTGGTATAAATTCAGACCTTAATTAATTAGAGGTTTGATTTTTCGAAAAGGAAATCAAACCTCTATTTTTTTCCATCCTATCCAATTGTTCAGGCATCTTTAAAGATTACGGATATGCCCGAATTTGTCACTGAAGTTCAGTAAACAAGAATTGTGTGTAGTCAATGATCCCAATATAATCTCCGTTCTCCTCAACGGGTGCAATTTTCACGTTATAATTATACATTAACCTCGGAACATACTTTACATTCAGGTGAGATGAAATTGAAAATACTGGTTTGGTCATTATTTCATATACGCTTACTTCGTCGAGTGTTTTTCCTGGAATTATGACACCCTCTATAATATCATTTACCGTTATGATTCCATTGGCGTCTGCGCTATCCCTTTTCTGGATGATAAGAACCTGCACGTTTTTGTCTTTCATCAACTGCACAGCATGTTTTACACTTGATAATCCATCAATAAAGTATAGTTTGTCGGAAGCTATGTCTTTTGCTTTTTTGAAAGTTTCCATAATCTTATAGGTTCATAGTTGTTCGGTATTGAGGTTTTCTCTAATCTTCTTGATTTGTCGGGATAAACCTGCGACTTTGTCTATATTCAGAACAATCATTATCCCGTTTCCTGAATCTTCAATATTACATTCCTCCGATACGGACTCCATTATTTTCTTGGTGTGGTGTTCTTCAACCACAAACAGAATAATATCCGTCTTATCATGTATGGACAAACCCAAAAAATTAGATGGTTCTATACCAGTACCTTTTCCCTGAATAATCACATCACCAGTCGCTCCAGATTTCTTTGCTGTTTTGACAACTTTTTCAGTGATGTTAGGGTTTACGAATCCTACTATTAAATCAAACCTCATGATTTATTTCTTTTAAATTTATATATGTACTTAACTAAGTCAATTATTTGTGCATATCCTAAAACGGTAATCATTGGAAAAACACTGGCAAAAGCAATTAATCCAAACCCATCCAATGCAGGGTTTCGTCCTGGAACTACTGATGCCAACCCCAATCCCAAAGCTGCGACGATCGGTACAGTAACTGTAGAGGTAGTAACACCTCCTGAATCATAAGCTAACGCCACAATGTCTTTCTTCGTCAATATGGTTTGTATCACCACAATAATATAGCCCACCATTATGTACGTGGATAAGGAATCACCAACCACAATCCGGTAAGTACCAATGACTAAGGCGATGGCCACACCTGTTGCTACCACCAAGCGTAGGGATAATATACCAATGGTTCCTCCGGAAACTTCATTCGCTTTAACCGCAACCGCATATAACGCTGGTTCGGCAATGGTTGTGGAAAAGCCTATTAACGCTGCGAAAACATATATCCAGATATAGGCCTGCCATTCTGTTAATGAATCTGAATATCTGCCAATAAATTCTGGATTAGATAATTGTTTGGCCATTAACTTTCCTAAAGGAAATAGGGCTTGTTCCAACCCCATAAGGAAGAACGTTAACCCGATAATAACCAATACAATTCCGAAAGCAATACTTTTCAAATTCGGAATAGTCTTCTTTATTATAAAGATCTGAAATATTGAGATTAATAGAACTATTGGTGTGACGTCTCTGATTGTATTTAGAAAAGTAATTCCCAGTTCTTTAAACATCCTAATGTATCTAGAAGATTAACATTCCATAACCCATAACAAATATCATGGGCAGAAGCGATGCAAATGCTATTAATCCAAAGCCATCCGTCAGAGGACTTCTACCCTCAATAACCGTAGCTAAACCAACTCCAAGGGCAGTGACAAGAGGTACGGTGATCGTTGATGTTGTGACTCCACCAGCATCATATGCAATGCCTATGATTTCATCGGGAGCAAATAAGGTCATAAGAATCACTAAAGAATACCCACCAATAATTAGATAATATATAGGCCAACCCTTAATAATTCGCCATATTCCAATTAGAATAGCTAATCCCACAGAAATCGCAACGGATAAGCGTAAACCTAGGACATAGCTGGATTTAATTTCCGGTTTGATTAAGTTTGATTTTACAGCTATTTCTCCTGCCTCATTGGCGACAGCAATTAGTGCAGGTTCGGCTATAGTTGTTGAAAAACCAAGGAGAAAAGAAAACAACAGCAGCCACAATAAACTTCCTTTCTTGACCAAGGTATAGGACAAATTCTCTCCAATGGGAAACAACCCCATTTCAAGCCCTTCAACGAACAACATGAGTCCTAATACCACAAAAACTAACCCTACAAGAATTTCAGTCAAATTAGGAAAAGGCTGTTGTAATATGACTATTTGAAAGAAGGACACGACCACGACAATGGGTAACAAATCAAAAATGGAGGTTTTTAATTTTCCTCCTATTTTCCCTATGAGTCTTAAAATCATTGAAATAGTATAACTTTTATTCTGCCACCATTTGCTTTGTTTGTTCCTTCAGGTCTTTAGACTGGTTCCAATCCATGTGAACGATAGGTACAGAATAGAGTGTTGGGAGCTTAGCTCCATATTTTTGTTTGAGAATCTTGTCGATTGTGTCAAAAAGTATTGCTTTGGTCTTACCCATTACTAAAATCTGATTCTCTAAAACTACTTTCCCTTCTGTAGTTCTAAATTTCCTGATGCCGTTCATTATGAAAGCGTCAACAATCAGTCGATCTTCAACCAGAAACTCAGCTATTTCTTCACCAAGCTGCTCATCGTTAGTTGAGATGTGAATTAATATCATGATCTTACATTTAGTTCTTAATTTCTTTACAATACGTTCTCAATTTTTACCCTCACCCTGAAGAATGTCATATTTAGCTTTTTTCTCATTCCATCTTTTACGGGCATACTCTTGCATATCAATTATTCGGTCTCTTTCATCGACTATTTCCAATCCCAGCAGGGTCTCGATAATATCTTCCATTGTTACAATACCTGCCATTCCTCCATATTCGTCTACAATCAGCGCAAGATGTTCTCTCTTTATAAGCATTGTTTCCCATAAACTCATTACCGTTTGGAACTCGTGAGTAACCACGATTTCTCTACTAATATCACGAAGTTTTAAATTAGTTTTCTTTTCGGCCAACTTCTCAAATACTGTCTGACGAAAAACAAATCCTGTGATGTTTTCTTTGTTTTTAGAATAAATAGGAATTCGAGAATAGTATAAAAACTCTTTTTTCTTAAGAAATTCTTTTAAGAACATGTTGCAATCTGCGACCGTGACAACTACCCTTGGTGTCATTATTTCTGAGACCTTGACAGACTTAAGCTGAACTAGATTTTGAATAATTCTATTTTCTTTCTCTTCAAGGATACCTTGCTTAGTTCCAATTTTGGCCATAGCAGATATTTCTTCCCTACTCATCGGCAGACTCGGTGTTTTCCCGGAAAATAGTCTTGTCAAATAGTTTAACATGATGACTAAGGGATAAGTAACAATTACCATTGTGTTGATAATTATCCCAGAGACTAAAGCCAATCTTCTCCAATATCTTGCACCGATTGTCTTGGGTATGATCTCTGAAAACACCAATATTAAAAGAGTTAGAATACCGGAAATAACACCAAAATAGATATCACCGAATATCTTGGTTGCCTGGGCTCCAACTCCTGCCGCACCAACAGTATGAGCAATTGTATTTAATGATAGAATAGCTGATAATGGTTTATCTACGTTGTTCTTCAGTCTAATAAAAAGGGATGCTGATTTATGACCTTCTTCTTCTTTGACCTTGAGGAAAGATAAAGTTGTGGAAAGCAAAACCGATTCCATTACAGAACACAAGAATGAAATAAATAAGGCCAGAAATAAATAAAATGTTAGTAGAATCATTATTTCTAATCTGTAATACTACATTTACTTACACCTTAAGACGTTTCCATTCATCCTACCTATTTGAACTGTTTGATGAAACAATAGCGACTAGGTCAGTTCACTTCCATTCTCCTTCCCAAAATCTCTTTCTCAATCATTCCACCCTTAAGATCTTTGACACTACTTGTAATAATAAATGCATCGGGATCGATTTTTTTAATCTTAGGTCGTAGCCTGATGAGTTCTGGCTTTGTGATGACAAAAAAGACAATATCACCTTTATTTTGATCGGTACGTTTTCTTCCGATCTCCAGTTTTCCCTGGTAAAAGGTGATGTTCCTTCCCTTCTTGTTCGCAATGATGGCCTTTATATCTTGAATGCGATTTGAAATGACTGTTACAACGTAATATTCTCGAATCCCCCTTATTACAAAATTTACCGCCTTGGAAGCAACCAGGTAAGTGAAGATCGCAAAAAGTGCAACCTCTACAGAAAGGAAGTATAGAGCAACAGAAAATAGAATTAGATTGAATACAAGTAACAGGTTACCTGGGGTTGGCCTGGTTTTTCTGGACAGGTTCAATACCAAAATCTCCAGGGGATCCAATACACAACCTCCTCTTACGGAAAACCCGATTCCTACACCGACAAAAATCCCTCCCAAGACAGCTGCCAATAACTTATCAGCTGTGATAATTGGATAATTTATGTACTCAACCGCAATAGCTAACCCAACGACTGCAATCACACTTTTGACTACATAATTTTTTCCAACCTGGAAGTAGCTTACAATGATAAGAGGGGCGTTAATCAGGACGATCAAAATGGAAAGCCGATAGCTTGTTATGGTCTCTGTCAATAAAGATATGCCCAATATTCCACCACTAATAAATCCATTGGGAACCAAAAAGCTATTCAATCCAAAAGCTGTTGAAATAATACCAACGAATATGAATAAGAAGCTACTTATATCATTGTATAATGACTTCTTAATTTCTTTGATCAACCTTTCATTATCCCTGTCACTTCTTCTCCTTTTTACTTTCTTTTTTGTGGATTGAAGAATGGTCAGAAAAGCAAATGGATTCATATCAGTTGACTCATCTTTATGATATCAAATATGCACTATTTCCAGTGAACCGGATTTTTACAATTCCCTTTGTGAGCCATAAATCCAAATCCTTTGGGGTTTTTTTGAAAGTCTTCAGCAATTACGAGATACTCACAGCTGTCAATGACAAGAATTTCGAAATCCCCAATTTCAAGGTTTTTGAAAGTGGACTCTCCATGTCTTTCTATATAACAATCTTCCTCAGGTACTGATGTACTAGTGCATGAGCCCACAATACCGACTGTGAAAATGATAAGGATTAACTGTAATGCTTTCATAATTGAGAAATCAAATGTATCGATAGGAAAGCTTTTAAATATTTATATAGTCTCTATTTAAATATAATAGTATTACTCTTAATAAACAAGAGTATTGTATCTTTTTTATAAAAGTATAACATTAATTTTTTATATTGCATTATTAATTGAATATTACTCTGTGATGCAGGAGGTTCGAAGGTTCCGTTTCATAATCGATGACAATGTATTTTTGAAAGATCCGGAAACTTCGAATATCGGAAAGAAGATTGTTGAGTACGCAATCTTGATGATCGATGAAATTGGATTCGAATCCTTTACCTTCCGGAAGCTTGCGCAAAAAATCCAATCAACCGAATCCACAATTTATAGGTATTTTGAAAACAAGCACAAGTTGCTCATTTACATACTATCCTGGTATTGGAATTGGTTGGAATATCAGTTGGTCTTCAAAACAGTTAATTTCACTTCGTCTGAGAAAAAATTAAAAACAGCGATCTCCATCATCACAGACCCCATTTCAACTGAAGACCCCACATTCGAGCATATCAATGAAGTAGCATTACATAACATTGTTACCTCTGAATCTTCGAAAGCTTATCTTACCAAAGAAATTGATAAAGACAACAAGGAAGGTTATTTCCAGGGGTACAAGTCTTTATGTATGAGGTTTTCGAACTTGATACATGATATAAACCCTGATTACCCCTATGCTGCCTCCCTCTCTTCAATAATAATTGAAGGTGCACACCAACAAAAATTTTTCGCTCAGCATCTACCCACTATTTCAGATGCAAAGAGAGATGATAATGGGACTATTCTCAGCTTTATTACGGACATGGTATTTAAAACCATATCTAAAGCTATATTATAGTCAGGTAGCTATTTCAAAATCACTTCATTCATAAACTCCCACCCTCTACTCTCCATCCAACTGAATTCATTGCCCACACTTGTAAATCCAACATGTCCTCCCACTTTAGGTGTTTCCAGGAATACATGCTTCAGACGACTGACAAGGTCGACTGGATAACACTTTGGACCCAACAACGGATCGTTCTTTGCATTTACTATTAAAACCGGAACTGCAATTCCGTCAAAGTACTGGTCACAAGTTGATTTTGAGTAAAAGTCATCCAGATTATCAAATCCATGAAGAGGAACAGTATATCTCCGATGAAACTCATTGAAATTTACAATCCCTTCCAAATCATCAACATTTATCTCCTTATGCTTTTTGGATTTAAGCTCGATTTTGACTTTTAGTTTCTTTAAGAATCTCTTCTCATAAATTCGATTGGAACGCTTTTCAAGTTGATCTGCACTATCCCTTAGATTACAGGGAACAGAAAACGTAACAGCACCTTTTATCCGGTCATCCACCTTTCCTTCCCCTAAATACTTAAGTGTCATACTGCCGCCCATGGAAAAGCCTACAAGAACAATTTGATCATAATCCTTATCGCAGGAATGATCTACAACCTTTCTCAAGTCTTCTGTATCCCCATGATGATAGAATCTTGGTAAAAGGTTCATTTCACCACTGCAGCTTCTGCAATTCCAAGCCAGAACATCAAACCCTCTAGTTGAAATAAATTTCGCCTGCCGCTTCACATAATACCTTTCTGAACTTCCCTCCAGGCCATGAGTAATGATCATCAGTTTTTTTGAATCCTTCCTGATCCAGTCGAGGTCAAGAAAATCACCATCTCCCATTTGGATCCTTTCTCTCTCGTACAGATCGTCCTTCACATCGTAAAACATGGAAGGGATTATGGTTTCCATATGACTATTTAGAAAATACCAGGGTTTGGAGTAATATGTTGACCGTTGAACTACAGGCATTCCCAAATATGTAACTGATTCCTAAAAAAAGTAAAAATATTATTACTTCGCGGCAGAGTTTTTGCTTGTATTCAGGCATCGATGTCGATTTCAACGTATGATCAAAACTTTTTGGCTATCAGTTTTCTTTTCATTGGCATCCATTGCGTACAGCCAAACCTTGAAAATAATCGACAATGATACCAGAGTTCCTGTAGGAGATGTCTACGTCTACAATGAATCCCTGACCATTACAAGATTCAGTGACGAAAATGGTCTAATCGATATTTCGGAGTTCGGTGACGAGGAAACACTGTTCTTCCAACACCCTGCTTACGAAAACTCCAATTCAACTGTTCTCGAATTAAAGCGGAACGGATTACGTTTTAAGTTGACTGAAAGAATAGTAACGTTCAATGAAATCGTTGTCTCTGCCAATAAATGGGAACAGAATGTAGACCAGGTATCAAGAGATATCTTAAGCATAAGTTCCAAGACCATATCCTTTCAAAATCCGCAGACATCGGCAGACCTCCTTGAAAATACCGGTCAAATATTTGTTCAGAAAAGTCAGTTTGGCGGAGGCAGTCCAACAATTCGAGGATTTGCAGCCAACAAGGTGCTTCTCGTGATGGATGGTGTGAGATTAAATAATGCTATTTACAGAGGGGGAAATCTCCAGAATATCATAAATATCGATCCCAACTCAATTGAAAATACTGAAATACTTTTTGGTCCCGGATCGGTAATCTACGGTAGTGATGCTCTGGGTGGAGTAATGAACTTTAAAACAAAGGACACTCCATTTTCAATAGGACCAAAACCCATAGTAAAAGGAGGATTTTTATCCAGATTTGGTACGGCTGCCAAGGAATTCACAAATCATGTGAATTTTGGCGTCGGATTGAAAAATATTTCATACTGGGGATCTTATTCCTATTCTGATATGGAGGACCTCAGAGCGGGATCAAACAGGTCTGAAAGCTATGATGGATTCTTTCAGAGAAACTTTTATGCAAAAAGGGTGAATGGTATCGATCAACTCGTGACAAACCCGGATCCAAATATTCAGCGTTTTTCTGGATTTTCAATTGCTAATACCATTCATAAATTAACGGTCAGAACTGGTGATTATTCCGATATCAACTATGGATTTTATTACAGCACGACCAGCGATATCCCCAGATATGACAGATTAACACTGCCTTTGGGAAACAACCCTGATAGTTTGGAAAATTCAGAATGGTACTATGGCCCTCAAAAATGGATGATGCATAAATTCGGATTGAACTATTACAAACCATCAAAGTATTTCGACCAGATGAAGTTTTCGTTCTCGTATCAGGACTATACTGAAAGTAGAAATGATCGTGGATTTGGTGATGACAATCTGCGCACGAGAACGGAAAATGTAGATATTTTCACCGGAACTCTCGATTTTGAGAAAATCATATCACCGAAAACCACTCTTTACTATGGGATAGATGGATTCCACAATAATGTAAATTCAACGGGGTACTTCATAAATATCACCAATGGTGAAAGGAGTGCAACTGCTTCAAGATACCCTGATGGTGGAAGTCAATATTCCTCTCTTGCAAATTACTACAGTCTGGGGCACGAAATCTCTGAAAAATGGTACCTGAACCTTGGAGTTCGTTATAACGCCGTATGGCTTAAGGCAACTACATCTAATGATGACGCAGCTCTATTTGCCTTTGAAAACACAAATGTATTTAACCAGGCAGTTACAGGTAGTATTGGTTCGGTGTTTAGACCCAACTCGTCCTCCAAGTTCAATTTTGTGATAGCATCAGGATTCAGAGCACCGAATATTGATGATGTTGGAAAGCTTTTCGAACTTGATAGAGAAACCATCATCGTACCCAATCCGGAACTAAAGCCTGAATATGTCTACAGCCAGGAAGTTGCGTATCAGCTTAAAATCAACCCTGTAACCCAACTGGATATTGTTTTTTATCATAGCTTCCTAACCAATGCAATTATTCGTGGAGACTATGATCTAGATGAAACTGTTATTCGGGATATTGAAACTGCTTTTGTAGAAAATGGCATTGATAACAACGTAAATCAACTTGATGTTCGTTCTCAGGTCAACAGTGATGAAGCACGAGTTTATGGAGGTTCTATTCGATTCACAAGTAAATTGTTAAATCACCTTGCTCTGATTTCCTCTTTCAATATGAATGAAGGCGTAGACTTGATCACGGAAGAACCACTTCGTCATTCTACTCCAATATTCGGTCAAACTCAAATAAAATTTTACAGGGATGAGTTCACCCTGACAGCCATCGGGGACTACCATCTATCAAGAGATCGCGATCAAATACCTCCATCAGAAATCCTCGATAAACCACATCTCTATACCGATGAAGGTAGTCCTGGCTGGTTCACATTAGATATTCGAAGTTCCTACAATTTTCCTATTGGCATTGGATTGGAAGGGGGTGTGGAGAATGTTTTTGACACGCACTACAGGACGTATTCTTCCGGAATAAGTGCCCCTGGGAGGAACCTTTATTTCTCTGCCAGATATCGATTTTAGAGCTTATTTCTTGACAGCTACATTGAATACCCTGGAGATATTAAATCCGAAATGGATATCTCCATCGAAAAAATCACCTTGATTCTCTCCAATAAAACCTCGTTCATTGATCTGTTGAGCATTAGTCAAATGTAACTGAAAAACGTGCCCTCCAGTCTCAATGTCCACTCCAATGGCGAAAGAATCTTGAAAGTCATCATTGTCCTGATTGAGAACCGGGTAATACTCCGCATTTAGAGTGATTCGATTTGTGATTTTATACCTGCCCCCCAAACCCAAAGCAAATAGATCATTAGGTTCTGTTCTCTCTGAAACATAATTCCGATGTATAAGGCTTGGCATAATTTGTAGTGATAATCTGCTATCCATTTTTCTAGCAAGTAACATTTGAAATGTATAAGCATTCCTGAATGCTGATTCGTATCCTGATCCCACAACGTCATCAAAACCAGCGTCTGTCCTTCTCGCAAGGCTAGTGAAGAAAGTACCAGTAAATGGCATTCTATTCGATTGTCTTATAAATCTGTATTTAGCAAAGAAGTCGTAGACCTGTTGAAAAGAAGATCTTCCTACTCCAACATTCAATGCGTCAGTGATACCATACTCGAGGCCAAGTCGTATTTGTGCCCCATCCAATCCCCAGAAGAATTCACTTCCTGTATTAATCGCACCAAACCGATGACTGATGACAAATTCCAAAACTCCTTGAGTTCTTGTTTCCACACTATGACCGTTTATCAGTCGGGTACTTTTAAAGGTCGAGGTTACGTATTGCCTCTCGTTTTCAGAACCCGCGTTCAAAATATCCATCAACTCATCTTGTGCGAATGAGTGTCTGACAAAGGCGAATAAAACGACTGCAGCTATGCTAATTCTCATAAGGCTTGAACTTAAAATAGACAGTTACATCCACAACTTCTGCTATGTTGTAAAAGACGGCTTTCGGAATTTTGATTTTATAATCAGCCAATGCAATCGGAAACTTTGCGTTTATTTCAATAGTATTATCATCTTTGATAATAGTCCCTTCCACGTTAACAGCATTAGTTCTGCCATGGATGGTCATCTCTCCTGTCGCCGATACCTTATTTTCTCCTTCCTGAGAATTCCAACCGACAATTTTTCCACTGAAGGTAGCCTTTGGAAACTTGTCTGATTCCATATAATTCTCGTTGAAATGTTCCTGCATCAGTGATTTTTCGAACTGGAAACCTGTGATAGGAACGGAATAGACCATTTCCATCGTACCAATGTCAATAACAGAGGAGCCTTCGGAATTCCAGGCCTCTATATCTTCAATTGGGGCATCGCTGTAAAAATGTATGTAGGAAGAATCTGAGATAAATCTTTGCCCAATTATCTGATTGGACAATAGTAATGCGAGTATAGTTAGTATTCTCATAGCGAATGATTTTTATGATTTGTTAGGTTTAGTTGTCCAAGGCACCGCAATCCACCCACTGTGCGATCAGTTGTATTTCATCGGAAGCCAATGGTCCTGTTGGAGGCATAGTTCTGGCACCTGTCCGCGCTTTTATCCTGTTGGCTGATTCGATCACATCCTGTTCCGTCTCGAAACGTGGTGACTGAACGTTCAAATGGCAACCGTTAATGGCACAGTTAGCTTCAATAATTGGATAGATGTCATTGGCAAGACTTACGCCAATTTGTATATCCTCCTCCTTAAAAAAACATCCTTCGCCATCAAAGACGGTTACGGAATAAAGGCCAAAAGAAAGATCCTCAAAAACATTATTGCTTGAAACCTCTCCATCATTTAATTGATATGTATAGTTGCCATCTCCACCGGACGCATTGATGATAAGAGATGAAGTTCCGGAACCACACCCATCGATTTCGAATTCAAAAGAAATTGCTCCTAGTCCTGCCAGGATCACTTCGAGTTCCTCGGTACATCCTTCGGCATCACGAACAATTACATTGTAACCTCCCCTGGATAGATTAGAGAATGTAGAGCTGGAAGAGAAATTCATTCCATCAATTGAATATTCATATTCTCCTCCACCCAGGCTCGCTGCCACTTCAATGAAGCCAGGAACATCACAAGACGGATCAATATTCTCTACAAGGGTCAATGAAAGATCTGACGAGGAGCAGTCAGGTTTGAGGTCATCTCCGTTTTCAGATGTACATGAAATGATAAAAATGGTCAGGACAACTATTTTGAGCGAGTATTTTGCCATATTCTAAGATTTTTTTTGATAACAACAAGATTCTTTATGGAAAACCCTATTATATGTTGGAATGTTTAATGTTACTACACGTAAAAATCCTCATCTTCTGCACGGATGATTTCCCAGGTATGATCTGATAGTAATCTTACTTCAGCGATAAATGAACTGTATGGAAAGGATTTGCCCCATTCCTCGGGTCCAACCATCGACAACACATCAGTG
The DNA here is from genome assembly GCA_965242805.1 of Cyclobacteriaceae bacterium. Classification (GTDB taxonomy): domain Bacteria; phylum Bacteroidota; class Bacteroidia; order Cytophagales; family Cyclobacteriaceae; genus JANQEU01. Next base: position 1,444,915 of record CBDETD010000002.1, read on the forward strand.
CCGTTATCTTTCTGATAGAGAAAGTAAATTTTGTTGATCACTGGTTGGAATCCCATTTGTGCTACGTAGATCCTTTCAGAGATTTCCACCCTTTTCTTCAGGTATTTCGCCTGATCCATGAGAGTTTCCATTTGCTCATATAGTTGACGAAATTGCCTATCAGTCTGATCATGCATCGCCGCAATAGCATTCCCTTTAATTCTACCTTTATCCTCCGGTTTTACGATCGCACTGCCAACTGAATGTGCATATTCAATCAATCCAGGAAACTCGGCAATCTTTTCTTTCTCCTTTTCGAGATCGATCTTGGAAATATCTACTTTGTTCTTCACTTCAATCAACTATTCTTTCTTCAAGGTTCTTTTTAGCTCCAGGCCACGTGGTCTTTCTACTGATATCAATGCCAAAAAGGATCATAATGATCATGAAAATCGCAGCCAGAACCAAAAATATCTTTTTGGACCTTTTCATATCTGGGAAATCAACTTCAAATTTGGTGAAATAGTTTATTTCATCATAATGAATATAAAAGGCAAGCTTATCGAAAAATTTGATACTCAGGATGTAAGTGACTCCTTCCGTAAAAGGGAATTTGTCGTAGAGTACTCAGAAAATCCTCAATATCCCGAATTATTGAAATTTGAACTTATCCAGTCCAATTGTGATCAACTGAATGATTTCGAAATAGGAGATGAAATTGATGTTACATTCAATCTCAAAGGTAGGAAGTGGACAGATCCCCAGGGGAATGATAAATATTTCAATAGCCTTCAAGCCTGGAGGTTGGACAAAACCGCACCTTCCCAGGTTAATCAGGAATCAGACCCGGAATGGATGAAAGAAGATTTTTCAGAGGATGACGACCTCCCCTTCTAAGTGCGTTTCTTGCGGAATGTTATAGGAATAAATTCTTCAGTCGGAAGTCCTATATGAGCGAGTTCCCAGGATTTATCATAATCCCGAACAAGATTTTTAATACACTCGACTCTATCCTCCGTAGGATAGGGACATTCCTCCCAGTAAAAGATCTCTACCCTGTAGTTATATTGTTTCTTTATCCCATTAATTTTCACCTCAACCTGAATATCCTGTTCCTCGTTAAGTTGAGGGATCTCAATACCAATGATGCTCATATTTCGACTTTTTGAATTGGATTAGTAATTACACAATACTTTTTGATAAATCAAAAAATATACCTTTTATTGTAAATTATTGATAAACAAACAGTTAGAAATTTTTCTACTATCGACCAGTGAACGAATTGAATACAATAATGTGTACGCATAAGATACACAAATCTACAATTCTCGGATTCTTGATCTTTTATACTCTGTTCACTTCTTGCCAACAAGATAGATCAAACAGACCTTCACCTTTCGCTGCTGACAGCATAAACATAGAAGGGAATTTATTCTACATACACTACAGTAGTCCCGGTGTAAAAAAAAGAGAAATATGGGGAGTCCTGGATCCTTATGATGAGGTATGGCGTATTGGTGCCAATGAGGCCACAGTTTTCCATGCAGGTAGGGATTTGACCATCAATGATTCTCTATTGCTGCCGAAAGGTAAATACAGCGTATTCGCCATACCAAGGGAAGGAGATTGGACTATTATATTCAACAAGGATTGGGATCAATGGGGATCTTACAATTATGATAAATCTTTGGACCAGCTAAGATTTGATCTAACTCCAAAGTTTGTAAATGAGCATAAGGAAAGGTTAACTTTTACCCTGACGAACAATTCGATTAATTTTCATTGGGAATATCTTCAGTTCAATATCCCATTCGAGTTGCGTTAGTTCTGGCGCAGAGATTCATTAACTACCCTAACGATCAGAGCAGTCATTCGGGAAAGTGTTTCTTCACACCCATCAATTAGAAACCTTCTTCGCATTAACTGTGGATCGATAAAACCAATGTAAACATCTTGATTTTCCTCCCACACCATAATTTTCAAGGGTAGGTCCAACGCAGCAGTTTGTTCACACATGATCAATTCGGTAGTAAGATTCGGATCTTCAAAAAGAATGATCTCCGTCGGATCGATTTTTATTCCTTGATCTTCGGCTATTACTTCGTGAGAAACAGTTTCAAAATAAATGAGGTCTTTTTCTTGGATGATACCCACAATTTTTTGTACCGTTTCCTGTACAGAACCACGGGCTTTGTACACAGTCAGATTTTGGCTGTTTGCGAGAGAGGATAGAAGAACTATCCCACAAATTAGGATCCCTTTCAAGCGTAGTTTATCATTCATCCCGGCCAGTTTCGAGAATTACGGCTGCAAACTACATTGATTAACAATTCAAAACAAAATTTTAATGCTCTAAAAGCCCATTCAAAAAACCTCCATTATCTTTAACTCATCATTGCGTTTACCCTAAGAGATAGATAATGAATATTTATACGAAGTTGACACTGCTCTGCCTTGTACTGGTTTTAAGCAGTTCTTCGATACTTCTATTTTTTGTCAACAGGAAATTTCAGTCTACACTTAGAAAGGAAATTTTAAGCGGTGTACAGGTTCAGGCAGAGGAATCTATTTCCAACATTGAAAGATTTATTTATGACCGTTTCAATGAAATACGGGTGTCTTCACGGAGTTCACTTGAAGAAATTTCACTAAATGGTACAGAGGCTATCAATGAGGAGCTTAAAGAATTAGAGTCATTAAACAATCTTTTCTATAGTTTCTCGTACTTCACAGTTGAAAGAATAAAAGTTGGTGATTCAAAATCCCTCAACATAGGCGAACAACAGCCGTATTCCCAATACTGGATCAAGCTTAATGAAGACAATCCAATTGTGATGGATATTTCCAAATCGGAATCCCTGGGACGTATTGTAATGCACTTTGCTTCAATGGTTGACGATCTACAGGGTGAACCTGCCGGTGTGCTTGTTGGAAGGGTTCTGATTGATGAGTTATATACTTTTCTAGGATCAATTTCTGTTTCTCAAAGCAGGAAAATGGATGTTAATCTTGTTGATCAAAACGGAGTTATCCTATACTCCAATTCAAATCCTGATGGAGTGCTTGAAGAGGTATACCCCGAGTACGATCTTATTTCCAATCTTCAAGGTGAAAGAGTCAATTTTTTAGATGCCGAAGACAAACTTTATTTCGTTGCCAAACAACAAGATTTCCGCGACTATATTGGGAACAATTGGACATTGATCATTGGCATTGATAAATCCGATGCATTTGGGCCCCTTATTGAAATGCGTAAAAGTTTAGTGCTGATAGTCATATCAGTGCTCATTGGGTCAATACTCCTTGCTCTAATAGCTGCGAATCTTTTTGTACGACCTATAGTCAAACTTAGTAAGGCGGCAGATGAATTAAGTCGAGGAAATCTTGAAGTCGACATGGATTTCAATTCCCGCGACGAAGTAGGGAAATTAGCAAAACAACTGAGTAAGACATCTCAAATCCTTATTAAACGAATTGAGGAACAAAGAAAGCTAAACCAAAAGCTCGAGGATCAGAAAGACGAGATTGCAAAGCAAAAAGAGCAAATTGAGGCCACCAATCTTCAGTTGACTGATTCAATCTCTTACGCCCGAAGGATCCAGCGCTCAATTCTTCCGGAGTTGAAAAACTTGAAACGGGTTACTCGGGACGCTATGATCTTCTATCAGCCAAAAGACATCATTAGTGGTGACTTTTTTTGGTTTGAAAGGGTCAGAAAGGGAAGAAGTGATTTTTTGGTCGCTGTTTGTGCCGACTGTACTGGTCATGGGGTACCGGGTGCCATTATGTCTATAATGGGAAGTAATCAGCTCACTAACATAGTGTATTATCAGAATTACCTTGAGCCAAAAAGAATACTTGCCCGGTTGGACAAAGCCATAAAATTTGAACTGTACAGTCGGGATGACAATCAAGAGACACAGAAAGACGGAATGGAGATTGGTGTCCTGGCAATCAATCTGGATGATTATGTTGCCGAGTACGCTGGTGCCGGTATGCCCCTTTACATGGTTCGTGGAGGACAACTGGAAGTATTTAAGTCAATTAAGGAAATGGTAGGTGCCATCAAGGGTGAAGAAAGGGAAGTTGAAGCTCAACTTGAAAATCATGTCATTGAATTGAAGAAGGGAGATCGTTTCTATATGGCCACCGATGGATTTCAGGACCAGTTTGGAGGACCGGAAGACAAAAAATTCATGGCAAAAACGTTTAGGAATCTCCTCATTGAATATCAGGACACTCCTCTTAAGGAACAGGACCACTTGTTTCGGGAGATACTAGCCACCTGGAAAGGGAATACTCCCCAAACTGATGATGTCCTGGTGATGGGATTTGAGTTATAAGATCAGGCGAGCATGCCCTCTTCAATTTTTAACTGGTACAGATCATCTAAGGCTTGATTGAGCGCGACAAATACGGGTTCAGGCAATACCAGATCAGGATTAGGCTCTTCGAGTTCTTTTAGGGCCAGTCCACTATCACGAATAACATCAATTGATTTCAACACGATCCGGTACCAACTTTGTGGACTGATGTTTTCTGAACACCAATTTTTATAACTATCTGCCTTTATCGCCATATTATGCGCTTATTCTGAATCCAATAATGGATATGTCATCATTCATACCACTATCTCCGATCCAGTCGTCAATGGTCGAAGTCAGGAAGGTTTTTTGCTCTTCAAGGGTTTTGTCCTGAATTGATTTAAGCATCTCCTCAAATTTTTCCCTGGAAAATTTAACTCCGTCATTATTTTCCTGGTTCATGTACCCGTTACTAAACATATAAAGTGTGGTATCCGCATCAATATCTATCCTATCCGCTCTCAGAGAACCCAAATTTTCTTCACTGTCACCTTCAAGGACAGTCATTACATCATTTTCGAAAATGACCATATCATGTCCCAGTCCACTGAACTGCATTGTACCATCATTATTGTCAAAGATTGCCACTGAAACACTTAGATCACAGCTCAATTCGTTTGATCCGGCGGCATCAAGTTCCTCCTTCAGGTATTTGATGATATCCCCTGAATGAAATATTTTTCGATCCTGAATTATTTCTGTCAAAATGGAATCTGCAATCAATGTTTTCAATGAACCGACAATACCTTTACCTTCAAATGATAATATGCACAAGGCAGTGTAGTCCTCCGTTCTGAAATTCAAACTTGTAGTCCAAATGAATTCCTCACTGAAGTAATACCTCGTTTTGTAAATGATGAAATGCTCATCAAAAAGTCTATCCAAATACCTCTCACTCGGCAACATTGACAATTGCAACTGTCCAGCATATTTGATCGATGATATAAGCCTTTCGTTTATGTCATGGAGTTCCCTTGTTCTTTCCTGTACCTTTTGCTCAAGTTCCAAATTCGTTTCCTCCAGATCCTTCACGTGCTCTGAATCATCCACAGATTTCTGATAGGTTTCCAAAGCACGATCCAGAACACCTTTCATCTCATCAAAATTCCAGGGCTTAGTGATGTATTTGTAAATACCACATCTGTTGATTCCATCCTTGATCGCTTCAATGTCTGTGAATCCCGTTAGGATTATCTTGATCACATCAGGAAAATCTGGTAATATTTTTTCAAGGAATTCTGTGCCGGTCATATCCGGCATTCTCTGATCAGTAATGATCACCTGGATCTCATTATCCTTAAGTAACTCAATGGCTTCAAATGGTGATTCTGCTGTATATATATTAAAGAATCGACGGAAATTTGATTTAAAGACACGAAGATTGGTCTCCTCATCATCAACATATAGTATCGAATACTCTTTGGTCTTTTTGCTCTTCTCGTCAGTTACTTTGTCCACTACTTCTTCCATAACTTTCTCTTAGTGTGGTTTAAAAAATTCTTACTTCGCTATCTCTTCTTCTTCCTTCTTGGTGACTTTCTCGAGCTTCTTTGGGATTGAAATCACAAATTCCGTCCCCTTTCCTACTTGAGATTGTAATTCAATCTTTCCATTATGTTTCTCGACAATTCCAAATGTGATCGACATCCCCAGACCAGTTCCCACACCCACAGCTTTGGTGGTGAAGAACGGTTCCCAGATCCTGTCTTTTATGTCATCCGGAATACCTGTTCCATTATCTTTAATCCTAATGGTGACCTGATCTTTTTCCTCTTCCGTATAGATAGTGATCTCACCATCTTTCTTCTCTTCGGGTATGGCCTGTATTGCATTATTCAGAATGTTCATAAATACCTGGTTCAACTGTCCAGGGTAACATTCTATCTGACCCATTTTCTCATCATAGTACTTTGATACAGTCAATCTGTTCTTTGTTTTATTCTTAAGAAGTGTCAGTGTAGCATCTATATTCTCATTGATGTTGGCAGGCTTGGCCTCTTCTTCATCAAGTCTCGAGAATACCCTCAGCCCTTTAACAATTTCTATTGTCCTTGTTACTCCGTAGTTAATATCACGTATCAGATCATCCAACTCCTCTATCATTTCCTCATATTCATGATCTTCTTTCAATTCCTGGATCTCCTGGATCAGATCCTTGGGATTCTCCCCATCTTCAAGTCTGGAATAAGCCTCAAGTATTTCCCTCATTGATTCAATTGACATCTTCATAGAATTCATTCCTGAAGAAATGAAATTGATCGGATTGTTAATCTCATGTGCAATACCCGCTGTCAACTGTCCTAAAGACGCCATCTTCTCCGAATGCACCAGTTGGGACTGAGCTCCCTTCAAATTTTCCATGGCGTGATTAAGTTCCTCCTTACTCTTTTGTTCTTCCTGAAGAAGCTCCTTCATCTTCTTCTCAGCAAGGAAAAGTTTTTCATTATCAATCAGTTGCTTATCAGCCAATTCGCGGATCTCTTCTTCAGAATCCTGAAGTTTCTGGTATGCAATTTTGAGTTCTTCCTGTGCCTTGATCAACTGCTCGTTAATTGCTATTTGTTCTTCTGTACTTTTCAATAGTTTGGATTCGGATTCCTGAAGTTTGGTATTTTTCGATTCCAATTCTCTCCTAGACAAAACAAGCTGCTTATTAATATGTTTCTGCTTTGCGTAACTGACTTTTAGTTGTTGTTCGGATTTTTTCACTTTAACAAATGCTTTGTTGGCCGACAAATAATTATCACCTGCCAGTTTCACAATTGGACGGAAAATGAAAAGACCCTGTAACAACAGAATACCAATAAATATTCCAAGAACAATTTTCTCAATTAAACTGAAGCCTTCCTTTGAAATTTGCGACTGATCAACGAAATAATCAGTAATGTTCTCAGTTGCTACCTGATACTTCCTCACCGTATTTATCAGTGTAGATATTGAACCTCTGAGGGAAAGGTAATTTACATCAGCTTCATCAACGGTATATTCAACACCCAACAGGTTCTCAACATTGGTATTCATCTCGGAGAAATAAAATTCCAATTCCTCTTGAAGCCCCCTGTAATCACTTGTAGGTATTGGAGCATCTATCCCAAGTTCTTCATCTCCGTTGATAAGGGCATTATGAACTTTCGTCCATTTAGGGACGATTCTAGCCAATTCGCTTTGAAAAATCAGGAAATTCCTTTCGGTTTCAGAATATCCCATTCCAACAGCGGCTTTGGTCATTTGCTGTCCCAATACCTCCTGGCGGGCTGATAATGCCACAAGCCTCGGGTCTTGATTTGCTTGTTCAAAAACGTCCTGTTGTATGAAGAAAATATAATAAGAAACTGCTCCAGCGATGATTATAGCAGTCAGCACATATGCTATAGCATAAAGATCCTTTTTCATAAGTATGGTCCTCCTGGTTGCTCTTAAGAAGTAGTCAAATCTAAAAAAACTCCGTATTATAGGCCTTTTTCTGGTAAAAGTTTGTGACCAATCATGTGTGTTCGGGAATTTTTCGAGTGTGAGCCGGACAGATCGTTTTAGATTTTTGTCCAATTTTGCCTCGAATCAAAAACTGAACACAGTCGAAAGATAAGTAAACATTTTCAAACAAGATTTTGATTGAAAGTTTCACTTTAAGTAAAATATCCTATTAGATTACAGCCATGAATACTAAATCGATTGGAATTGTACTTAAATACTACTTACTTTTCAAATAAATAATCTCGAAATGGATTATCTAAGAAGTTATAAGAACATATATGACCAGAACATAATCCTCATGTACAAAGGTGAGTTGACTTTTGATTTGGTGACTTCCATGATCTCCACTCTGGAGGAAAGACTTGAAGAGTTGGAACATAACCGTAAGGTCAAAAAAAAGTTCTATAACGTCGCAACCGAATGTATTCAAAACTTGTATTATCATCTTGATGAGGTTAATGCAGATGAAATCAAGATCAGTACTTACGATGCCAATTCGGCATTGATACTGATTGCTGCCAGGAAACGATTCTACAGTTTGCAAACTGGGAATTATATACCAACGGATAAGGTTAATGACATACAAAAACGACTTGATGATATTAATTCTGTTCCTGCAGAAGAACTTCGGGCTCTTTACAAAAGAGTGTTGAATGAGCAGGAATTTAGTGATAAAGGTACGGGGGGTCTAGGTTTTATTGACATTGCAAGGAAGACGGGAGGACAGAAACTTAGGTACAAATTTCAGGATGTAAATGATGATGTATCATATTTTACATTCCAAATAAGATTACCAAGAGAATTTAATTAGTATTGAGATAATTAATTTGCGATAGGAAAATATTTATGGAGCGTATTTTCTTAGAACCGACAAGAGTAACACCACTGGTCAATTTTGATCCGGAAGAAGGTATTCTGGAAATGAAAGGAAGATCCAGTCCTGAAAACGCTATTCAGTTTTATCAAAACCTGATTAGTAACCTGGATCAATTCCTGGAAACTGATGCAGACCATTTTGTGGCAAATTTTGCTTTTGAATATTTTAATACAAGTTCTTCGAAATGCCTTTTTGACGTTTTCAAGAGGCTTCTGAAAATGTCAGATAAAGACATGGATTTGACAATAAATTGGTATTTCGAAGAAGATGATGAAGATATGATGGAGGCGGGTGAGGATTACAGTGATTTGTTGGACCTTGATTTCAATTTCATAGAAATTGAGGATTAACCGATAAATATGGATCAATCAAAGCCTCGCGAATTATATCATGAGGAAATCGCCAACCTCGAAAACTTCAAATCCAAGATAGAAACCCATGCTATTTTCCGAGAAGACCTCGACAGCTTCACAAATCAGTATGAAGAGTTGGTGGCCCAGGCCAAAGTAATTACTCGAGTAAGTGATCGTCTACAGAAAAAACTCGATAATGCGAATATTCAGATCCGAGAACAAAATGAAGAGATCAAGGATAAAAATGTCCAGTTAAAGGACACAATCGATGAATTGGCGGTGGCGAGAGTTGGAAGACGAGCTTCTGCTATCATGCTAACCGTTGCCCTTTTGCTTTTTATCCTGGAGCAGGTTTTTCTTCAAAGTATAATCGACGAGTACGTTGCCAGTATATTATCAGAGCAATACGTATTTCTTGGCTCCTTACTGATACTTGGAATACTATTTTTCCTGGTTAAATTTTTTGAAAGCAGGCTTGAATCCTATTTCCTGGATAAGGAAAAGAAAAAAATCATGGCAAAAGAGGCCCTTGAGGAGGAAAAAGATCCTAAAAAATCTAAATAAGATTTCTTCAGGTGTAAATCCGTCACTTGGCCACAAAAATCTTTTTATTTAACATTCCATTTTCTAATCTCACTTCGATCCGATGGATTTTTCAGCTTTAGATATAGTTGTATTTGTGGGCTATTGTCTACTTATCGTGAGTATAGGACTGTACGTTTCCCGCGATAAAAAAGGTCATCAAAAGAACGCGGAAGATTATTTCCTGGCTAGCAAATCTCTTCCCTGGTGGGCAATTGGTGCTTCATTGATCGCCGCCAATATATCGGCGGAACAGTTTATTGGAATGTCCGGCTCCGGATTCGCTATGGGACTGGCTATTGCATCTTACGAATGGATGGCTGCTGCGACATTGCTTATCGTTGGCAAGTTTTTTTTACCGATTTTCATTGAGAAGAAGATATATACTATTCCCGAATTTGTTGAAAAGCGATTCAGCACCAATCTCAAGACCATACTAGCGATCTTCTGGATCGCACTATTTGTATTCGTCAACCTAACAACGGTCCTCTACCTTGGAGCGAAGGCCCTTGATACAATCATTGGATCCGGGGATGGAGAAATCATGGTTACCAGCATCATTGGTCTTGCATTATTCGCGGCTACATACTCCTTATGGGGAGGGCTTTCTGCTGTGGCATGGACTGATGTTGTTCAGGTGATCTTGTTAGTCCTCGGTGGTTTGATCACAGCATTTATTGCCTTGGACCATGTCGCTCCCGACGGTGGAATTCTGGCAGGCTTAAAGCATATATATGATGTTGCCCCACAGAAATTTTCAATGATCCTCGAAAAAGGAGAAATAATTACACCAAATGGAAATGACGCCTGGTGGGACCTACCAGGGCTAGCGGTGTTGTTTGGAGGATTGTGGGTAGCAAATATCTACTATTGGGGATTCAATCAATATATTATTCAAAGAACCTTGGCGGCAAAGAGTCTTCCTGAAGCACAAAAAGGAATCGCATTTGCTGCAGGCCTCAAACTTATAATTCCGTTAATTGTGGTAATCCCGGGAATAATAGCTTTTGTAATGAACTCCGATGCTTCAGGACAAGTAACAGCATTAGCTGCGGATCCAACTTTCTTCGGTGATAATGGAAATATAGTCAATGACAACGCGGCACCGTGGTTGATACGGTCATTCATTCCTGCCGGACTCAAAGGATTGGTTCTTGCTGCATTGGCAGCTGCAATTGTTTCTTCCCTGGCTTCCATGCTAAATTCTACAGCAACCATTTTTACAATGGACATCTACAAGCCATATTTCCATAAAAATGCCAGTGATCGACACACAGTTAATGTTGGAAGGCTCACGGCTGCACTGGCCTTGTTGATCGCAATACCGCTTGCAATGCAGTTAGGTAATGTCGGTCAGGTATTTCAACTGATCCAGGAATATACCGGTGTAGTCAGTCCAGGAATACTGGCAGTATTCCTCTGTGGTCTATTCTGGAAAAAGGCCACCAATAATGCCGCAATATGGGGTTCGATTCTGTCGATCCCAATTGCCATGTACTTCAAGGTGGCTCCAAAAGGTTGGAGTGATTCTCAGTTGTTTGCTACACTTCCTTTCATGCATCAAATGGCTATTACATGTATGCTTTCAATTGCTATAATCTTGATTATAAGTCAAATAGAAGGAAAGGGAAAAAATAACACAAAGGGCATCCAATTGTCAAACAATTTATTCAATACACCGTCTGCCTTCAACATTGGTGCAACTATAATATTAATTATACTTACATTCCTGTATGCTTTCTTCTGGTGAAATGGAAATACAATTAAATTCAAAGCAGAAGAAACTCATGAAAGACCTCATGAGTTGGAAATTCAAACTATACCTGTTGGGACAACTTCCAATGGGTTTCATCGCAGGAATGAGGGTCAGGGAACTAAATCCGGAAAAATGTACAACCTCCGTGCCCTTCAAATGGCTAACAAAAAATCCATTTCGATCAATGTATTTTGCTGTACAAAGTATGGCAGCTGAGTTGTCGACTGCTGCAAATTGTCTCCTGGCAATTACCGGGTCCAAACCTAGCGTGGCATTCATCATTGTAGATTGCAAAGCCGAGTTCTACAAGAAGGCGAACTCAAGAGTATATTTCACGTGTAATGACGGATTGAAAGCATATGAAGCCGTGGAAAAATGTTTCTCAACAGGTGAATCACAGCAAGCCACGTTTACAACCGAAGGCAAAATGAAGGACGGGACTTTGGTCTCAAAGTTTGAATTTACCTGGTCCTTTAAGATCAGATCTTAAATATCCATTAGAAGTTTGTTTGATGGCGCTTTTTTCAATGCTCCTTCCAGGTCATCCATTAAATGTTCAATTTCCTGGTAAACTTCATCTTCATTGGTCTTCAGTTGATCAAATCCTTTGTAATCCAGTTTTCTTAAAACCATATGAACATCAATTCGCTGAATATCCACAGCAGGCTGATACATTTCGCTTTCCTCATCAAGTACTCTATTGAGTACACCTACCTCCTCCAATTCCCTGCATATGTCCCTTATAAATCGATAAGGGATCTGAATGATACCTGACAGATCACTAAGGTTCAAAGGCCTATTCCCCATCTCAAAGTTCTTGATAATATGACGAAGGATGAGCAAGGTTACCTTTTTGCGATGGTTCAGGCTCATTTTCATTCCGGCATGTTTATATTCCCAAGTGTTGGCATTCTGAATTGCAAAAGCTGATTCTGCGCCAAGCAACACTATCAACCAACTCAACTGTAAATAGATCATAAAAAGTGGTAACACCGCAAACGCCCCATAAATGGCATTGTATGAAGAAAGATAAACCTGTCCTTTGATCCAGGCCCACTGAGTTAATTGGAAAAGGGTTCCTGCTAAAACTCCTGCTATGATCGCAGGAATTATCTTGACCTTGGTATTTGGAAAAATAATGTACAACACCATCAATAAAACCCAAATGATCATATAGGGGAAAAACTTCAATCCAATAAGTATAATAGGTCTGATATAGTCAAGGACTTCCACTTCGGAAGCCAGTGTTGCGATCTGGGCAGTAACAAAAACCGTAACACTGCTGGACAATACAATGAATATTGGCCCCATCATGATAATGGCTACATAGTCAGACAACTTCCTTTGCCAGCTTCTACTTTTGGTATCCCATATTTCATTGAATGCTATTTCAATGTTGTTCATCAGTCGCAGGACTGCATAAACCAAAAACAGTAAAGAGATACCCACAATAACTCCTCCATCGGCCCTTTCCAACATATTGTTGGCCCATTCAAGAGCTTGGTTCAATATCGCCTCCTGACCACCAAAAAATCTCTCAAGTTCTCGCATCAGGTATTCCTGGAGACCAAAACCTTTTGCAATCCCAAACAACATTGCAAGAACCGGAACAAATGACAACAATGAAAAATATGTCAGGGCAGATGCCTTATCTGTGATCTTATCCTTTTTGAACTCAGCGAATGTAATTATCCAAACCCTGATAACCTGATACAAAAGTGCTCGAGGTCTAGATAAGCTTGAAAGCTTCGTCTTCCAAACACCAATCCTTGTAAAATGTCGAAACTTTCTTAATGATTGTTTTAGTGCCATCATTTTCTAATTAGGATTGAAATTAGTACGATTAGATCAAGGAAACAAAAAAAGGAAACGCTCGCGAATTGCGATAAAGGTATTAAAACGAATATTTCAATCGCCCATAGATAAAAGTCAAGGACTGTGGTTCAGCCTCAATATAAAACTGACCGATTGCGTCAAAATCCAGATTTGTGCTAATGCTGTAGGTCAAATAGGGATTTACGAATATTCCCGGCTCATTTGGGAAGTAAAGTGTTGAAAGGCCTCCGACGAATAAAGGGGTAAATTGATAGGAAACCTGAGCAAAACTTGACCACTTGTAAGGTGACAAGGACCGAATATCAAGATTTGCGCTACTTTGAAAAAGTAAACTCCCTTCATCGGCCGCGGAGTTATAAAGGAAAGAGCCATTCAGATAGAGGGAATTTGCAAAGGAATGATCGAAAGATATCGAGGAAATTAAATCCATTTGAGGGTCACCTTCCAATGGTACTAAAAATGTGAATTCACCCTTAAATCCAGACAGGTGGATGTTACCGGCCCAACCACCTCCAGTGACGAAGTTGTTTCTCATCACACCTGACATTAGTTGGAAATCATAGTTTGCTAAATTCCACTTGAACATTCCTGCGGCAATTAACTCTTCGAATGAGTCTGCCATTTTAATGGCCAATTCAATTCCTCCTGCATAACCTATAAATCTTTGGAAGCGAACAGCATCACTTCCCGGCCTTTCCTCGTAATCAAAATCAAAGAAGGAATAGGCATTAAAAATGTCATTTGGATTCCAGGCAAGGTTTATCCCCCAATTAATACGTTGACGACCCGCCCTGATCTGGTAGTTGGTCCCATTGTATTCCAGGTACGCCCTATCAAAAACTGAGTGAATGACAATTTTATCTTTATTGACGATCTTCTTTGATAGGTCAAAATAATCGTCATTTACATCAATCAAAGCACCATAGTTGGGGAAAATATCAACAAGATCACCAGTAAAGACCCGGTTCCTCAGATCAACCCTAATGGACATCTTATCGGTAGCAAACCATTCGAAATTAAGTCTGTTATGGATCAGGTTATCAACCAAAATGGAATCCCCGCTATCATTGACATTAAATGTGATAAGGTCTTTAACATAGCCGTTAAGATTCCATGACCTGTCATCACTTTGCCCATATGTACAATTGATTAGGAATATGAGAAAGAATGCCGCTAAACTACCTTGTTTCATCACTTAAGATACGGCCATCTTCAAGTGTGATTACCCTTCTTGCTTTGTCGATCACTCTTTGGTCATGGGTCGAAAAAACAAAAGTTGCTTTCTCCTCTTTGTTCATCTCAGCCATAATGTCCAACAAAGCCCCTGTAGCTTTTGAATCCAAATTGGCAGTTGGTTCATCGGCGAGAATAAATTTTGGTTTTGATGCCAATGCTCTGGCGACGGCTACCCTCTGTTGCTGACCTCCTGACAGTTCCGATGGTCGACGATCTTTCTGATCACCTATTCCCATTTTCTCCAATATCTCCAATGCACGCGATTCCCTGGTTTTCTGATCAGAATTCTGGAGTAACATTATGAATTCGACATTTTCCTTTGCAGTAAGAACCGGTATAAGGTTGTAACTCTGAAAAACGAAACCAATATTGGTCAATCGGAAATTGGTAAGTTCTGACTCACTCATTTTCCCAATTTCCACTCCACCCACCTTCACTTCACCCTCAGTTGGGTTGTCCAGACCTCCGATCATATTGAGGAGGGTTGTCTTACCACACCCGGATGGTCCCACAACTGCCGTAAACTCTCCTTCTTTTATTTGAAGGTCGACTTTATCCACTGCTACCACAGGGATCTTGTCATGGTTATATACTTTTTTTAGATTTTTTGTTTCAATTACCGTCATAGTCATATTTTTCTTATGGCCTCTAATGGATTCAAATTGATCGCTTTTATAGCTGGGTATATTGCACCAATAAATGCAGTGAGGATCACAGTAAACATCAGCACCGGATAAGTAACTGCCTGGATCTCCGGATAGAAAATGGCATCGTACCCGTACTCTTTCAATGCATCAGCATAATTTGTAAGGTCCAATCCACGTTGCCCTAACCACAAAATCGTCAGGTGTCCAAAGAGCAAACCGATAGGTCCACTTAAAATCCCCATTAGACAAGTCTCCGTTACGATCATTGAGAATACGCTTCTTTTCTTCATACCAACAGATCTCAACATTCCAATTTCCTTCGTACGTTCCAGTACTGCCATTAGCATGGTGTTGATAATTCCAAACAACAATGCCAGCATAATTATTATCGTAAGGATCCTTTTTGTCATGACTGAAGACTCCTCCATAAGGTTGAACTCGGGTGCAATCTCGGCATAGGAGCGCACGGTGTCTTCAGTGATCATTGAAAGCTGATACTTCATGGAATCAATATCATCAGTCTTTTCCAACAATATGCCCACCTCGTGGAACCCTGCAATGCCGACCAACCGATTCAGATCAGATCTTCGAACATATACTACACCTTCATTTATTTTGGGCGACTTTGAATCAAAGATCCCTTCGACTCGAAACGATGCGGAAGTGATGTTTCTATCTTTATCCTGGAAAGTGAGAACGACCTTGGATCGGATTTTCACTTTCAACTTATCTGCGATCTTCTGACTAAGGACAATCGGATTCCTTTTGATCTTTATGAAATACGTCCCTTCCACCAATTGGTCTTCCAAACCGGTTGTCAAGGATTCGGTACTAGGGTCCACACCATATATCTGTATCCCTGCACTGGTCTTTGGACTTGCTATCATCCCATTTACCTTTTGTCGTGCAGAATAGCTTTTTACCAAAGGACTGACATCCAGTTTTGACAGAACCTTTGATTCATTATTGATTATAAAATCTAAATCCGGATCCGACAGGTATCGTGGATTATGGACCTGAACATGCGAATAATCATGATTTATGGCGCTACGGGTAAATGAAGCTCCGAAGCTGTTGTAAAATGCGATCATGAATATGAGGGCCCATACCCCAAGTATTATTGCACCAATCACTACAAAACTTCTACGTTTTGAACGCCAAATATTCTTCCAGCTTAATTTGAGTATCATTCTTTAAGTGCTTTTGCGATTTTTAATTGCCTGATTTCCATCATCGGGTAAATCCCCAACGCCAGCGCGATAATTAGCACTACGATACCCTGACCATAGAATATCACCGGATCCAAAGAAAACGGCATGATCGGTTCGTACCCGAAATTTTCAAATGCTGCTGCAGCTTCCCCTGTAAATCTTATAGGATTGAAAAAGAAGTACAGTACAATCGGTAAACTCCCCAACAACCCAATCCCAACTCCGAAAAACGACAGTATGATGATTTCTAGTGCCACCATAGCCTGGATCTTTCTTTTTTCCATCCCAATGGAAGATAAAATTCCAAATTCATAGGTCCTTTCTTTCGTCATCATTAGGAATGTCCCGAAGATCCCAAATCCTATAATTGCATACAGGATATAGATCATGATCAAACCCCCATAGTAATCGAGTTCTATGCCTTGCAGGAGTTCGGGCATCATCTCCTTCCAGTTCATTATTTCCAGGTCCGCACTTATAAGTTGCTCATCAATTTCAATTTGAATACTCTCCAATTCGCCTGGATCATCCACCAGCATTGAAATTGAAGTAACCAGTCCTTCCGCACCGAAAAAGTCTTGAGCAGTTTGTAGAGACATATAAACTGCACTTTGATTCAGATCGGGTACAGGAAATTTAAGCAGCCCTTTGACCACATATTTACCGGCGGCATTTACGCCATGATACCCTTGGCTGATCAATACCAATGTGTCCCCTACCCCTATCTTCATGAAATTGGCCAAACCCTCTCCAAGCATAATTCCTTCAGTGATGAGATATTCTCCTGCCACCACCTTATTATTTAAATAAGTCAGCCTTGCCTCTTTTTCAGGATCAATGCCATTAACAAGAACTCCTTTGGTTTTATCTCCATGGGAAGCTAGAGCGAATGAGGTTATTCGAGGAACGGAGACGAGTATCTGGTCTTCACCCAAGGCAATTGATTGAACATCGGCAAGGAAGAAACTATTGTCGAGGATCTTCTCATCCCAATATTCCGTCTGATGTATTGCTAGATGTCCTGTATAGAATCTGACAGAATTATCTATCATTCTTTCGTAGGATCCCAACTGCATGGACTGCATGACGCAAGCGAAAAATACAGCGAAACCAATTGAAGAGGCCGTAATCCATGTCCTCTTTCTGTTTCGCCAGATATTTCGCCAAGCTAGCTTGATATAAGTTTTAATGCCCATTTCTGCTACGTCATCTTATTTTTTTCAAGTTCTGTATCGAGAAGAAGTCATTCTCAATAGGTATATCAAACTCCATTTCCTCATATATTATCACGGTCTTCTGTTCAGGATTCTCAGCCGGAATCATTTCCAAATAGGTAGGGATAGTCCGACCACCCAATTCTTTAATGTCAGATAAAACCATTGTATTGACCAGATAGCCATCTTCGTCGTAGTACTTAAAAAGCAATTGGTAGTAGTTCGATTTCTCGATATAGGCATCAATCCTCCCCCACACAACCGGAGCATCTTCATTGGGTGTTAATACCACCTTCCAAGCCTCGTAACCATTAATGAGTGTATCCTTTTCAAGAAAGTGAGTATAGTCATCCACAATCGATGATTCCCTTACCAAATCGTCGTTTGTGAAATCCGATCCCATCCAGCTTTGCAACATCATAGAAGGTGGGAGTTTGATCACACGGTCTATCGTCGGTTGCCAATTCCATAATTCCTTATCTCTTTTCAAAAATCCTGTGCCCTTATCTCGTGCAGGTGCTGTAATGAATACAAGGCTGAATTCTGTCCCCTTACTCCAACTTCTCATGGAGATCTCCCTGCTCCATTTCGGTCGGATGATCTTCATGGTCATTACTCCCATGTTCGATTTACCCTGCATCAAATCATTTGCTTTGTCAATAATATCCTTCGAGGAAGGTTGGCTGGTCGCCTGGAAGAGGCTTGTGACAACAAAGACTATAATCATTAAAATTTTCATTGTATACAATATTTGGATATTAGGATCTTTTCCATCTCATCAAGGTGATAATCCTCTTGGAGGACAAAGTACTGCATACCGATCCCGTCAAATAGGGCAGCAACGATCTTGGCCTCATCTGAAGCGTTCTTCCATCCCATCTTTGTCAGTAGTTCTTCGAAAAGACTCAGGTAACCCTGCATTTTATCAATAGCGAGTTTGTGGATAAAATCATACTTCTCGATCTGGACGGATAGATTCATAATCAATTTCCATTGTTGAAAATTTTCCCTCATCTGATTGAAGAACAATTCAAAAAGATTCCGCATCATTTGACTTGGATCTTCCGAGTGTATTTTGTCCATTGCTCCTTCGCCCATTTCGACAAGATTATCAATCATCTCCCTGAGAAGATCGTCCTTACTTGCGAAATAATGGTACATCAATCCTTTAGAGATCCCAGCTGCTTTTCCAATTTCACTAATGGAAGTAGCATTGAATCCTCGGGTGCCGAATAGCTCAAGAGCTGCCTCCAAGATCTTTTCCCTGGTGGCTTCCCTTATTTCCTCAAATTGTGCTTTAGAACGTGGGCTCATATATTGACTGAACGTTTGGTCAATAATAAAGTTTCATGATTTTAACGAATTTTTCCGTAGGTAATTAGTGTTCTTTTTGATCATAATGGACACTTTTTTCCAGCCCTTACCATGTTTTCGTCAATAATGTGAAAAACCATTAAATTCGAAGGCAATTCTAGACCAACCATTATTTAACCTGTTATCTTCGATTGCCCATAAGAGAATTCCGAAGGGAATTCCATTACTTCTCTTTCTGACCTTAGTTCTTAGTTCGAACATTTGGGGACAAAATCAAGAAATTGACAGCATCAAAAACTTGTTGAGAGTTACAGAAGAAGACACCCAGAAAGTAAATGTGTTAAACTCGCTCGCATATAATTACAGAGCTATTAATCCGAAAGAACAAGTCAGATATGGATTGGAAGCCTTGGAAATTTCACAGAAAATAGATTACAAGCTTGGTGTCGGTAAGAGTCTTACTCAAATAGGATCAGGTCTGGGTAAGCAAGGTTTCTTTGATTCTGCCCTTCAATATTCTAATGAAGCACTGATCGTCCTGGAAACCACGGATTCTCAAGAAGATATCGTTGCCTGTTTGAAAAATATCGGTGAAACGGAGCGTATGAGAAGCAACTTTAGCAAAGCAACTGAATATTATCTCCGAGCTCTCAGTATCGAAGAAGAATTCAACATATTTAAGAACCGGGCAGGAACAATTAACAATCTAGCCATTGTCTATTACTATCAAAAAGATTATCAAAAAGCTCTTGACTACTACCGAAGGGCTTACATTTTGGCCCAAGCTTCTGGTGAACAACAAAACATGGCTATGGCTCTTTATAATATTGGTGGTATTTACGAAGATCACCTAACTGACCTTGATTCGGCATTATTCTATCATCAAAAATCTCTGGTGATATGTGAGAAACTTAATATTGCTTTTGGTATTGGGGTTAATAAAGGATCCATCGCAAGTACTTACAATAAGATGGGAAGGAATGAGGAAGCTCTTCCTATTCTTGAATCAGCAATTGAAGAATTAAAAAAAACCAATAGAATACCAATGATCCTTGCCCATCAACGGATGCTTGGAGAATTATATACTTCTATGGGAAGAATGGACCAAGCAGAGAAAGTATTAATTGAGGCACTAAATGAATCTAAGAAAATCTCCTCAGTTAGAAACATGCGGGATATCACATTGGCTTTATCCAATTTATATGAAGAAAGTAATCAATGGGAAAAAGCACTTTCGCAATACAAGGAATTCCGCAATTATGACGACTCCATTGTAAATGAATCTAAAAGCAAAGAAGTCCTTGAACTACAAACAAAATATGAATCCGAGAAAAAGGAAAAAGAGAATCAAGCCCTACTTGATCAAGCCAGGATTAGAGAACAACAACTTACCATATCAAGGGGATGGATCCTTTTCCTTATTGTTCTTGTATTATTTGTTTCAACCCTGGCATACTACTTTATCAGGAATGTCAAGCTGAAAAAGAAAGTAAATCAAGACCTACGTGAAATGAACAAAAAGATCCTTGAGCAGCACGCAGAATTGGAAAGAACTCTTCATGATCTACAAGTAACTCAAAAACAACTTATTCAATCAGAGAAAATGGCATCCCTCGGTGTCCTGTCGGCAGGTATTGGTCATGAAATCAATAATCCCTTGAATTTTATCAAAAATGGTACTGTTGAATTGATAAAAAAAATCAAGAATATACCCGACTATGACAGACTCGGCTTAAAGCAATTTATTGAGATTATACAGGAAGGAGTTGATCGAGCTTCTGTTATAGTCAAAAGCCTAGGGCACTTTAGCAGGTCCGGAGTATCATTTGATGAAGAATGTAATGTGAATGATATCCTTGATAACTGTCTGGTTATACTAGAAAATAGGTTAAAAGATAGAATAACTGTAAAGAAAGTTTATTCCAATGACAGTTTGGTCAAAGGTAACAGTGGAAAACTACACCAGGCTTTCTTAAATGTAATTTCAAATGCCGAGCATGCCATACACAGTACCGGAATCATTACAATCATAACATCGAAAGAAAATGGATACTTGGAGGTAAAAATTATCGACACAGGTGACGGAATTGATCAATCAATCTCTTCCAAAATTTCCGATCCTTTCTTCACAACAAAAGATCCCGGATATGGTGTTGGATTAGGTTTACCCATCACCTATTCCATCATCGATGAACATAATGGTAATATCGAATTCGAATCAGAACACCGAAAAGGTACTGAGTTCAGGATTAAGCTTCCTGTTGAAGGGAAATAGAGTTTTATTAATCCTAAAAATCCTAAATCCGATTTAGCTCAAGAACTGTTATCTCAGGCAATATCCCAACCCTACCCGGATAGCCAATAAATCCAAATCCCCTGTTGACATAGAGATACTGATTTCCTTCCTGGTAAAGGTCTGCCCACTGTTTATAAACGTATTGTGAGGGGCTCCATCGGAAATTGCCAATTTCTACTCCAAACTGCATTCCATGGGTGTGGCCCGAAAGAGTTAGGTCAATATCAGGGTAATCAGGTCTTATTTGGGCGTCCCAATGGCTGGGATCATGAGACATCAGTATCTTGTATGGTATGTCCTCTATCCCCTGATAGGTTTTGGACAAATCTCCGTATTTTGAGAACCTTCCAGCACCCCAGTTCTCTATGCCTAGCAATGCAATCTCTTCTCCATCAACCCTGATGGTCTTATTTTCATTCAACATGATCTGCCAACCCATGTATCTATGCATATCATGAAGGTTCTGTACGTCCTTCATCTTGGCATCAGCAGATGACCAACTACGATAATCCCCATAATCATGATTGCCCATTGTCGAATGCACTCCTAAGGGGGCATCAAGTTTCTTAAAGATGTCAAGGTATGGTTTGGCCTCCTCACTGTGATCATTGACCAGGTCGCCCGTGAACAAAATGATGTCTCCTTTTTGCTGATTAATCAGATCTACACCTCCCGAAACTGCTCGTTTGTTGAAGAAACTACCTGTATGTATGTCTGAGATCTGAACAAGCCTTATCCCATCAAAAGCCTTAGGAAGATTTGGTGAAGATATAGTCCTTTTTCGTACTCTGTAATCATGCGCTCCGGACACGATTCCAAAAGACAAAGCGGATAGTGGAACAGCGCCCACAATAAGAGCAGCCTTCGACATAAATTCCGCTCTACCTGGTACTGATTTAGTTTCTCCCAATCCTATAAATTGACTTAAGTACACTATCCCCCTTCTGATATCCTCACCTAAAAGGATTATTGCGGTAAACAACTTTGAAACCAAGGCGATAAAGAAGAAAGAAGTGAGAAATACCCTGAAAGATTTCAATTCACCTGCTTCCAATTGATTGTATAACATGATCCCAATCAATGCGAATATGGTGACACCCCAGTAACCGAAAAGCACGGTCCTTTTCCACCACAATGAGGAATCGCTTACCATGGATCTCACCAATCCAAAGACGTAGAAATCGAGGGCAAAATAGATCACCAGTACAAAAACCAAAAAATATACTCTACTCATGTTAACATGAAGAACCTTATAAGTCCCTGAATGTTACAGGGACATCAATTTATTTTATGTTAGCTAATCCCCAATCTTCGATTAATTTTAGAGAAGAACAGGTACATGATTGGCACAATCACCAATGTCAGGAACGTTGCGAACGTCAATCCAAATATAATGGTCCAGGACATTGGTCCCCAGAAGATCACGTTATCGCCCCCCATGTAAAAATCCCCATTGTATTCCTGGAAGAATCTGACAAAATCAAAATTGATTCCTACAGCCAACGGGATTAATCCAAGTATAGTTGTGATTGCTGTCAGCAATACAGGTCTTAGACGAGTTTTTCCGGCCTCAATGATTGAGTTGATCACCTCGGGGAACGGTAGTCTATCCCCTCCGATCTTATCGTGTCTTCTTTTACGACTTAGCTCTATAAAATCAATCAATACGATGGAATTATTAACAACAATTCCAGCCAACGAAATAATCCCGATCATGGTCATGATAACCACAAAATCCATTTGGAATGTAATCAAACCCATAAACACTCCGATCGTACTGAACAATACCGATGTCATGATTATGAAAGGTGTTGTGATCTTATTGAACTGCGAAACGATAATCAGAAATATCAAGAATACAGCCAACAGCAAAGCACCGCTGAGGAAAGACATTTCTTCGGCTTGTTTCTCCTGCTCTCCACCAAATTTGAATTCGTACCCAAAAGGCATTTCAAAATCTGCCAATAAGACTTTGATCTGATCATTGATCTCTGTTGGGTTGTATCCTCCTAGCACATTTGACGATATCGTCACCATTCTATCAAGGTCCTTCCTTTTCACCGAACCATAAGTGGAACTCAATTCAGCTTTTGCAACAGCGGAAATTGGTACCTGATGAAATCTTCCACTGGCATTATCCCTGAATGTGATACTCTTGTTCATCAATGCATCCAGGTCGTATCGAAATTCATCCGCTAATCTTAATTGTATTTCGTAGTCATCCTCACCCATCTTGAACTTGGATATTTCCTTTCCAAACAAAGAGGTTCTGACTTCATTGGCGACACTATTTGTCGAAAGACCAAACCTTCTTGCCTTTTCCCTGTCAATGTCTACGATCAACTCCGGTTTTCCTGTCTCAAGGTCTGACTTGAGTTTTTCAATACCCGCAATATTGGACTCATTAATGTAGTTGATCATCCGTTCTGTTATATCCACCAATGTTGCATATTCCGGTCCGGATATTTCAATACTTACCGGTTTTCCGACCGGTGGACCAGCGGCATCTTTGTCAACAAAGATTGAAACCCCTGGATATCCGCTAATCTCGGCTCGTATCTCCTCCATCACGTCACTTGTCAAAGTGAAGTCATCATCATCTGGTCTTTTGCGGAATTTGTATTCCATGAAGTTGACGGTAATCCTAGCCTTATTCGGATTATTGTTCTGTCCAATGGCGCTTGGATCATTTGGGTCAGCTGTATCCTCACCAACCTTTGTGACCACTGACTCGATCATGAACTGATAGGGGTCAATTAGATCCATCAGCTGATCCTCTATTTCAAGAGCAAAATCATTGGTCCTCTCAATGTCAGTTCCAATTGGCAGCTCGATGAATATATTTACATATTTCGGTTGGTTGATGGGAAAGAATATAACCTTAGGAGGGAAAGCACCCATCAATCCAAACGACAAGAACAGCAAGAAGACGGTCCCCCCAAAGAATGCATAGGGTCTCCATCCTTTCAAAGCAAATGTCAACGTTTTGGAATAGATCCTTTCAAGGAATGGAAGGAACACGGCTTGAAACTTCCTCGAAAGTGGTTCTAAAATAAAAACATTAAGAATAGAAAGAAATGAAAGCAAAATGAACAAATTGCCACTTACGGTCAAAATTTTGACCCATGATTCAGGAATGAAATATCCTTTAGCAGAAAGCAAAAATGCTCCACCAATCGAAACTAGAATCGCCTGTATGATCCAAAACTTCTTCTTATCTACAGAGATCTTCTTATTCTGCACCTTCATAAATGAAGCAATCAATACCGGATTGATTATCAAAGCAACAAACAGCGATGAGGTAAGGGTAATGATTAAACCAATTGGCAGGTACCTCATGAATTGTCCCATTAGACCTGGCCACAGGACCAGCGGGAGAAATGCTGCTAATGTAGTTGCCGTTGAAGAGATGATAGGAAAAGCAACTTCTCCCACACCTTTCTTAGTAGCAGCTATCGGGCTATATCCCTGTTCCATCAGTCGATACACATTCTCCACAACCACTATGCCATTGTCGACCAACATCCCCAAAGCCATGATCAAGGAGAAAAGGATCATCATGTTGATAGTGATGTCGAATGCTCCAAGGATATTGAAGGCAATGAACATTGACAATGGAATTGCAATACCTACAAACATTGCATTACGTGTTCCTAGAAAGAAAAGCAGGACCAACACCACCAGGATCACCCCGGAAATAATATTGTTTTCCAGGCTACTTACCATTTCCTTCACCCAACTGGATTGATCATTGGTGATTGTCAATTCAAGATCATCCGGAAGGTACTTTTGAGCGTTTTCCAGTACTACACTGATCTTCTCGGTAGCATTCAACATATTTTCACCGCTCCGTTTAATTACATCGACAGATACAACTGGATTACCGTTGAGACGAGCGTAGCTTTCCTTTTCCTTGTAGGCAAATTCAATTTGGGCAATGTCCTTCAGATAGACGATATTACCATCCTCGTGTTTGACCACAATATCAAGCATTTGGGCGGGTTCCGTAAATTCACCTAATACCCGTATTGACCTTCGAATTCCATCATCCAAAATATTACCACCAGATAGCGTGATATTTTCAGCCATTACGGCATTCTCAATGTCAGAGAAGTTTAGCTTCCGGGCCTCAAGTTCATATGGATTTATTTTGATCTGAACTTCCTTCTCCTCTACCCCACGGATCTCCACTTTGGAAATTTCACTTATCTTTTCGATTTCCTCTTCCAACATTTCAGCATACTTCTCCAACTCATCAATAGAATAATCCCCTGACAAATTGATATTCATGATAGGGAATTCCGAAAGATCAAGTTCGAATACATTTGGATCCTGGGGTAGATCCAGGCCAGTCAGTTCAGGCTTAGCTCGGTCCACCGCGTCCTTTGCTTTTTGAAGCGCATCTTCAATATCGGTTTCAGCCTGGAACTCTGCTATAATTGTTGAGTAATCCTGTACAGAGGTAGATTTGATATTATCTATCTCTGAAATCGTATTTAGTTCCTTCTCAATGGGTCGCGTAATTAGGTTTTCCACATCAATAGGAGAATACCCCGGCCCAGGTGTCCCGATGTATACAATGGGTTGTTCGATTTCAGGATAGCTGTCCTTGGGCAATGCATTGTAGGTTATAAATCCCAAAACAACTATCAGAAAGGTCAGAAAGTAAACGGTATTCTTATTTCCAAGCGCAAATGACGTGATTCTGAACTCCTTGTCAATTACTTCCTCGGTTTTTCCTGTTAATTTCTCGTCTTTGGTCATCTCAATACTTGATTTTTAGAATTTAGAAGCAACTAGTCGTACCTCTGACCCACTGCTTACTTCCCTGAATCCTTCATTAATTACCTGATCTCCACTTTCGATCCCCTCCAGAATTTCAGTTCGACTGTTAAACGTCAATCCTACCTTTACACGGGCTTTTTCAGCGTAAGTACCGTCGTCATTCTTACTGACGACGTAAACATATTTACCAGCTCCGTCAGTCTGGATCAGTCGAGTTGGAACAGACAATGCTCCTTCATTTTCATAATCAGTCATGTTGACTATGACAACCTGATTTGGCTGGTATTCAAAATCCGAAGCTGGGGGAAGCACTACTTCTACAGCAAACGTTCTGTTTTCAGGATTGATCACTTTGCTTATCGATGATATCGAAGATTTGAAATTGATATTCTGTATTGGAAATATTACCTCAACTTCATCATCGATCCTGAACTTACTCAAGTAAGCTTCAGATACATCAGCCTTGATATACATGTCACGTGGATTGAGAATTCGTACCAATGGTAATCCCGGTTGTGCTATCTCTCCTACTCTAATGGGAATATCATCCACAGTACCGCTGAATGGAGCAGTTATCTTAAATTGTTCCAGTTGACTCTTGAGGGTTTCCAGTCTTCTCTCCAATGCTTCTTTACTGTTTTTTGCCTGGAGAAACTGTATCTCAGTACCAATATTCCTATCCCATAAGTTTTTCTGTCTTTCAAAGACCGCTACCGCAAGCTCCAATGAGGTCTCAATTTCAGCAATGTTGTTTCGGAGAACATCCGCATCCATTTCAATTAGAACTTGCCCTGATTTCACTGATTCTCCTTCATTGACATAGATTTTTTCAACTCTACCCATGGTTTCTGCGGAAATCATCACATTTCTTCTTGATTCGACAGCACCTCGTACCTCGATTTGATGAACGAAAGTGGCTGGGTTTATCGTGATTGGTGATACTAAGACCTCCAGGTTACCATTATCTTCTGTTGGAGTTAGTTCCGACTCCAACTCATCAATTTTTTGCTGAAGTTCAGCTAACTCCGACTTGTATTGCTCCAGTTCCGATTGCTTGGATTCCTTCGAGTCAGCAGTCCCACAAGAGTAGATTATCAATGTGGAAACCCCTATTATTAATAATGTTTTAATTGCCTTCATTTTGTTACGATTTGTGAAGTCTACCTAATGCTTTTAAAAGATCTATTTTAGCGATGATCGCATCATATAATGCGTTATAGTAATTTGTTTGTGCCTCTTTCAAAGAAGTGTCAGCTTCTATCACCTCAAGGTTGGAACCCAATCCCTCCTCATATTTCACAACTGATACTTCATACACTTCGCGGGCCAAATCCATGTTTTCCTCCTGGGTATCCATGTTACGAATTGCATTGTTATACTGGATGTTTGAAGTCTGTACTTCTTGCTTGATGTTGTTTGTAGTTTGTCTTAATCCTAATTGGATCTGAGATAATTGGATCTTATTCTGCTGATTCTTGTAACGTTTGTACATTCCATCAAAAATTGGAATATTCAGTGCCAGCCCCCAACTGTTATATTTGAACCATGTGTCCCCATCGAAATTGAACATATCACCGGTAGATGCAGTTCCAGCGGTGTAACCCAGGTCAAAATTGGCATTCAACGTTGGCAAATATTGAGAACGATAGTTTTTAATGTTCAGCTGAGTCAGTTTCTCATTTGTCTTCAATATTTTGTACTCAATTCTATCTACCGGAGTAAATTCTACCTGAGATGTTACGATAGGTTCAAAGGAGAACTGTTTTAAATCACCTGAAAGTCGTAATTGCTCATCCAGAGGCATCCCCATCTGGAATTTTAAAATACTCACCGATGTGATCAACATGTCCGCTGTATTTTGAAGTTGAGTTTTTACATTGTTACGCTGTATCTGGATACGATTGATATCAATTTTCTCCGCAAATCCATTTTCATAGAGTAAAGTGGTTTCGTACAACAAAGTATCCAACCTTGAAAAATTTGCTCCCAATAGCTCCAAATTCTCCCTTGTTACCAACACCAGGTAATAAGCCCTGGAAACGTTACTTATTACATCGATTTGAGTCCTCTCTTCCTGTCTCCTTGATAACTCTCGGACTGTTCTTGCTGCCTGTAATCCAACAAAATAGGATCCATTAAATATCAACTGCGTTGCGGATAAACCTACCTGACCAATGTTGTCAGTACCGAATTGTGCTGGAAACGTTTGTGGTTCAGGTATTTGAGTTCCATCCGGTAATAAGTTCTCCTCTAACAGGACACCATATATAGCTGGTGAAATGAAATCGGTAATGAAGCTTGTTTGAACCTCTAAATTATTTGTGTAATTAGCAAACCCATTGATCTGTGGTAGTCCCTGAGCTCGGACTTCGCCAACCTGAGCATCTGATATATCCCTATCATAACCTGCTATGCTCAGCTGCTCATTGTTTTCCAGTGCATACTCAATACAATCCTCCAGGGAATATATTTTGTTATCCTGTGCCAACACAGGTACACTGACCCCCAGAATAAATAGTGCAAGTAATAGTGATAATCTCATGCGAGTAATGTTTTGACTTCTTCTTCTTGAAAATTTTTATATAGCTTTTTTCCCTCCTCAGTTAATAATCCATGTACGAAATGGTCAAAAAGTTGCATTTGGACTCTTGTGAATTCGAACTTATCCGGTGGAAAGATCTTATTATCAAAAATCATTTGTACCTGTTCAACTCTAAATACTGCCAGAATTTCCGGATCAAGCTCTTGCCGGTAGTATCCCTCATCCATACCCCTCTTCATATTGTCGATCACATTTCCTTTGATAAATGCTTCCTTAAAGTCCAAAAATTGATTCCAGGCGTCTCGATGATACTTTTGAATGTCATGCAAAGTGGAAGGATTTGTCCTTGACATGTGATCACGAAGACATTTCGCTATTTGGTGTAGTTCATGGATCGCATTGTCAGATTTATCAGCTATATCACAAAACTCCTTCTTCTCCAAGTCCAGATGACGCTCTGTTACGGCACTGACAAGATGATCTTTATTATCGAAATACTGGTACAATGTCTTTTTGGACATCGCTACCTCCCTGGCCACGTCATCCATCGTCACACTTCTTACACCAAGTCGCATGAACAACTCATCCGCAGCTTCTACAATCCTTTCCTTTACTTCCATTTATTTTTTTTCTTGGAACAGTCAATGGAAACTTTGAGAGCATTTAAAGTTTCCTTGGTTTCGTAACGACTAAATCATGTTTAAGGTTTTGATATTATTGTGAAAAAATCATGAATATTTTGATACAATCGATTGTAACTATTGGAAATAAAAGAAAATAAATCAGTTCTGCATTATAAAAGGTTTGGGACAGCAGGAGAGTATCTTTTGCTGTTTCACGGATTTGGACAAGACCATTCCATATGGTATCAATGGATCGAAATATTATCAAACAAATACCGGGTTATTGCTATTGATTTGCCATTTCATGGGGAATCAAAATATCCCGATAAACATTTAGGCAAGGACCAATGGATCAGACTCATTAACCGTTTGATCACCAAAGAAGGTATTGACAGCTTTCATGTTCTTGGCTACAGTCTCGGAGGTAGATTTGTTTTTCCATTGCTTTTCCATGGGGACTTCCAGATTAACTCAGTAACATTAATAGCACCTGACGGAGTATACCGATCCATTTGGTATCGCGTAGCTACCCATCAGCTATTTAACCGGATTTTCAAACATTTCATGTATCATCCATCACGTCTAAGGCATTGGATTCGATTCGTTGAAACCCTCAAAATTGCCAACCCATCATTGGTAAAGTTTGCCAGAAAGGAATTGGATAATCACCGTGACAGGATAAGGGCTTATCAATCCTGGACCTATTTGGCACCGCTAAAATTCCCAAATCAATCGCTGCGAGAAAAATTACAAAAGACGAAGAGCCACGTTTTGCTTGTTTTAGGAGAAAGAGATAGGATAATACCTTCAAAACGCCTAATACCAATCTTCAATCAATTGGAAAACGTTGCGATCAAAATCGCACCATTAAGGCATCATTCACTTCTGGACTTCAATCAAATAAAACATCTTTTAGACTTGGTCAACTCTCCTTAGATTTTGATGAATTGATATTCTATTTTTGCGGAAGATTTGAAAACCTTCCAAATGATCTACTTCTTCCAAAAATCCAAATCTCATTATCTGGCAGTAGCCACTGAAAGAAATCTCGAAAACGATCGTATCAATATTCTGAAATGGCTTTTTTCTGAAGCCGAGATTTTAAGCTCATCAGAATTGAAAGGACTATTTATCGGCCCCCGCAAGGAAATGATAACACCTTGGAGTACGAATGCTGTTGAGATATGTGAGAATTGTGGGATAGATGGCATCATCAGGATCGAAGAATTCACGCTTGCGTCAGGGGAAGAAGATATTGATCCCATGCTCCAACAACGGTATGAGAACCTGGGGCAGGATGCATTCACCATCAATGTTTCTCCGGAATCAATAAGGAAAATCACCAACCTTCATCAATACAATGAACAGGAAGGGCTGGCTTTAAGCGATGATGAGATCTCATTTCTCAATAAGGTATCAGATGAAATTGGTCGTCCTCTCACGGACTCCGAGGTTTTCGGGTTTTCACAAATCAATTCAGAGCATTGTCGGCACAAAATCTTTAATGGCACATTCATTTTGGATGGTGAGGAGCAACCATTGACACTTTTCCAATGGATCAAGAAAACAGCCAAGGAAAATCCCAATTTGATTGTTTCGGCCTATAAGGACAATGTTGCATTCATCAAAGGCCCTCCTATTGAGCAATTTGCGCCCAGAACCCAGGACAAACCGGACTACTTCGAGATCTCTGATTTTGACTCTGTGATTTCATTGAAGGCCGAAACTCATAATTTTCCAACCACTGTCGAACCATTCAATGGAGCAGCCACAGGTTCAGGTGGTGAGATAAGGGATCGCCTTGCCGGTGGTCAGGGAAGTTTCCCATTGGCGGGTACAGCCGTATACATGACATCATATCCACGAACCTCAGGCGGTCGCAAATGGGAAGGAATGATCAAAGAACGTAGTTGGCTTTATCAAAAACCGAAAGATATCTTGATAAAAGCATCGAATGGGGCAAGCGACTTTGGAAATAAATACGGTCAGCCAATGATTGCCGGAAGTCTGTTAACTTTTGAGCACAGTGAAAGTGGAACAACCTATGGCTTTGACAAAGTCATAATGCTGGCCGGTGGTATAGGTTTCGCCAAACTAGAGGCTTCGAAGAAAAAATCTGTTGAATCTGGTGAAAAGGTTGTGGTATTAGGAGGAGATAATTATCGGATCGGCATGGGAGGTGGAGCTGTATCATCTGTTGCAACGGGTGAATTTGGTAATTCGATTGAATTGAATGCGGTGCAACGATCAAATCCGGAAATGCAAAAGAGAGTGGCCAATGCCATACGGGCAATGGCTGAAAAGGGTGTGAATCCTGTCGTATCGATCCATGATCATGGAGCCGGTGGGCATCTGAATTGTCTCTCTGAGCTAGTGGAAGAATCGGGAGGTCGATTTGAAATAGAACAATTTCCAATTGGAGATCCCACCCTTTCCGAGAAAGAGATCCTAAGTAATGAGTCCCAGGAAAGAATGGGACTTGTCATAAAGGAAGAAGATACCAATTACCTTAAAGATGTTGCCCAGCGTGAAAGAGCTCCCTACTATGAAGTCGGCATGACCACTGGTGATAAACACCTGAGCTTCAGTAAAAACGGATCAAAACCCTTTGACCTTGAACTCAATCACCTATTTGGATCCTCCCCAAAAACAGTCTTGAAAGACACTGCAATTCCACCTTCTTTCGAAGGAATAAGCTCTGAGGACGATGCAATCGAATCAAGTATAGAAAACGTTTTAAGGCTGGAAGCAGTGGCATGTAAAGACTGGTTGACTAACAAAGTCGACAGATCTGTGACAGGTAAAGTGGCGACACAGCAAACGGTTGGAGAAATACAACTCCCACTTAACAACTTGGGGGTAATGGCACTTGATTTCAAGAGTAATAAAGGAGTTGCAACTTCAATAGGACACTCACCTATTCCCGGCTTGATAAATTCCGGTGCGGGATCCAGGTTATCCGTTGCGGAATGTTTGACCAACCTGGTTTTCACTCCCCTTTCCAATGGATTAAAAGGTATTTCCCTCTCAGCGAATTGGATGTGGCCGGCGAAAAATCAAGGTGAAAATTCAAGGCTATATAATGCGGTGAAGGAGCTAAGTGAATTCTGCATTCAAATTGGTGTGAATGTTCCAACGGGAAAAGATTCACTGTCCATGACTCAGAAGTATCCCGATGGTGGCCAGGTGATGTCTCCAGGTACAGTAATTGTAAGCTCAGTTTCCGAAGTTTCGGATATTCGGAAAACAGTGTTACCTGCCTTGAATACAGACCTTATGGACAGTGAAATTCTCTATATTGATTTTTCAGGTATGCCACTCGAATTGGGTGGTAGCAGCTATGCTCAATCGAAAAACCAAATTGGGGTAAGTGTTCCGGATGTAGACATCAATGTTTTTATTGATTCATTTAATGCCGTCCAACAGTTGATTCTAGAGGGTAAAATAATTGCCGGGCACGATGTATCTGCCGGAGGTATGATCACTACTTTGCTTGAAATGAATTTTGCCAATTCATACGGAGGAATGGAAATAGACCTCAGTGAAATTGGAGGCTATGGGCTTTCACAAATATTATTCTCAGAAAATCCTGCATTAATTGTGCAGGTGGCAGATCGATCAGTTGAATCTTATTTACGGGAATCGAATGTAAGATTTAAGAAAGTTGGCAAAGTACAACCCTCGCGTCATATCAACCTCACATTCAAAGGTGATAATTATTCCCTTGACATAGACCGTTTGAGGGATATTTGGATGGAGAGCTCTTATCTTCTAGATAAAGACCAAACCAGACCTGATCTGGCCGATCTCAGGTTTGAGAATTATAAGAGACAACCTCTAAACTTTACATTTCCGGAGAAATTCTCAGGATCCATGGAAGAATTACAAATTGACCTTGATCGCAAAAGTGAAACTGGGATACGAGCAGCGATCATTCGCGAGAAGGGTGTCAATGGTGATCGGGAAATGGCCTACGCTTTGTGGGCCGCTGGTTTTGACGTCAAAGATGTGCACATGACTGACCTGGTGTCCGGTAGAGAAAATCTCGAAGACGTAAATATGATCGTATTTGTAGGAGGTTTTTCAAACTCTGATGTTCTGGGGTCCGGAAAGGGTTGGGCAGGCTCATTTCTTTTTAATGCCAAGGCGAAAGCTGCATTGGACAACTTCTATGAAAGGGATGATACCCTAAGTTTAGGTGTTTGCAACGGATGCCAGGTGATGATGGAATTGGAGAAAGTATTTCCTGAGGATTCCACTCATCCTAAAATGCACCATAATGGATCTGGAAAGTTCGAATCATCTTTCATTGGCGTAGATATTTTACCAACGAACGCCATCATGCTAAAGAATATGGCTGGATCACAACTAGGAATCTGGCTTGCTCACGGTGAAGGACGGTTTGTCCTACCAAAAAGTGAAGTAGATTATAGTATCCCCGTCAAATACTCGTACAAGGAATTTCCGGGTAATCCAAATTCCAGTGACTATGCGGCAGCAGCTGTTTGTTCTCGAGATGGTAGACACCTAGCAATAATGCCCCACCTCGAAAGGACGATCTTCCCATGGAACTGGGCCCATTATGGGGATAAGATGGAACATGAGATCAGCCCATGGATCATTCCATTTATTAATGCAAAAGATTGGATCAGGGAAAAAACTCAATCCTAAAGATGGCATTTGGAAAAATGTTTTGAAGGTCGGCCAGATTTTTATTGCAATTATTCTATTTTTGCCGTCCAATTGGCCTATGGTGTAACTGGCAACACGTCTGATTTTGGTTCAGAAGAGTCTAGGTTCGAGCCCTAGTAGGCCAACAAGCATTAAAATCCCGAATCAAATATGGTTCGGGATTCACTATTTTAATTGAGAGATGGCATCAGTAAAAATCTTCGCCGGAAAAGGGACAAGCGAATTAGCTGAAAAGATCGCGAAAAACTATGATGCGCCTCTTGGTAAAATCACTTCTCAGAAATTCAGTGACGGGGAGCTGCATGTTAGCTTCAATGAATCCGTAAGAGGTTGTGACGTCTTTTTGATCCAATCGACAAATCCACCATCTGATAATATCATCGAGCTTTTGTTAATGATCGATGCTGCCAAAAGAGCCAGTGCACAGTACATCACGGTCGTCATTCCCTACTTTGGATATGCCAGGCAAGATCGCAAGGACAAACCAAGAGTGAGCATTGCTGCCAAGCTTCTTGCTAATGTCCTTTCCGCGGCTGGGGCCAATCGATTAATGACCATGGACCTCCATGCAGGCCAAATTCAGGGCTTTTTTGATATACCAGTAGATCACTTAAATGGATCCGCGATCTTTGTTCCACATATTAAGAAATTAAATCTACCGGATCTGGTATTTGCCTCCCCCGATGTAGGAGGCAGTGCGAGGGCAAGGTCATATGCGAAGTTCTTTGAGGCAGAGATGGTAATATGCGATAAGCACCGGAAACGTGCCAATGAAATCGCTTCAATGCAGGTAATCGGCGACGTTCAAAACAAGGACGTCGTTCTGGTGGACGACATGATAGATACGGCCGGAACTATTTGCAAGGCAGCTGGCATCATTAAAGAGAAGGGAGCAAATTCGGTAAGAGCGATATGTACTCATGGGGTATTATCAGGAAAGGCCTATGAAAACATTGAGTCCTCCGAACTTGAGGAAGTGCTTGTTACTGACACCATTCCTGTCAAACAAGAAAGTTCGAAAATCAAAGTTTTATCCGTGGCTACATTATTCGCAAAAGGTATAAGAAGAATACATAGCCACGAATCGATCAGTAAATTATTTATTAACTAAGTATAATTAATACATTTAACAATTATGAGAACTGTTGAGATTATAGGGTATAAAAGAGCAAATCTCGGCAAAGCTGATTCAAAACAGCTCCGAGAAGAAGGCAACGTACCCTGTGTACTTTATGGTGGGGATGAGCAGATTCATTTCTACACACCAATGATACTTTTCAGGGATATTCTTTACACTAAAGAGGCCTGTTTTGTTGAAATCAACATCGAGGGAACTGTGAAGAAAACCATCCTGCAGGATGCCCAATTTCATCCTGTAAGTGAGGTTATTCTGCACGCGGACTTCCTTGAAATTTTCGACGGAAAGCATATCAAAATGGCAATTCCTGTAAGAGCCCACGGATCACCTCCTGGTGTTCAAAAAGGAGGAAAACTCATGTTGAAGAATCCTTATCTTAACGTAAGGGCACTTCCCAAAGATATGCCTGAGTATGTGGATATCGATGTAAGTGACCTCGATTTGGGAGGAACCTTCAGGGTATTTCAGGTTGAACCTGAAAATTATGAAATCCTTAATAGTCAGAGAGTCACCATCGCAATGGTAAATGTACCGCGAGGGGCAAGAGAATTCGATTCATTGGAAGCTGGAGAAGAGGAAGAAGAAGGACTGGAAGAAGCTGTAGAAGGGGCTCCAACAGAAGGGGAAGCACCTGCTGCAGAAGAGGATGCCGGTGGAGAAGAATAGAGAAATACAATCTTTATTTACCAATAGAATCCCAATCTACCAGATTGGGATTTTTTATTTTACAAAGACTTAATCATGAAATACCTAATTGCCGGATTGGGAAACATCGGCCCTGAGTATGAATTAACTCGCCATAATATTGGTTTTTTAACTGTGGATAGGCTGGTAGATAAGTTGGATGGGGAAAAATTCCAACAAGATCGGCTTGTGTTCAAATCCATTGTGAAATATAAAGGACGCACAATAAATGTAATAAAACCCACCACCTACATGAACTTAAGTGGGAAGGCAGTAAATTACTGGATACAACAATTGAAGATACCACTAGGAAATCTATTGGTTATCACCGATGACGTTGCAATACCATTTGGAACCTTAAGAATGAGAAAAAAAGGATCAGCAGGTGGTCATAACGGCCTTCAAAATATTGAGCAGACAATTGCAACCGTAAACTACCATAGACTTAGAATGGGAATAGGAGATGACTATCGAAAGGGTCGACAGGTAGAGTACGTATTGTCGCCATTTAGTAAGATGGAAATGAATGACCTTGTAACATTTATGGACAAAGCCGTTGATTCCGTCCTTGCTTTTTGTACAATTGGAGCAGACAAAGCAATGAACCAATATAATGGCTAAATACCTGTTTACATCACCGAGATTAGGATTCCGTAAATGGAAGAAGAAAGATATAATGCCATTTTCCGAGATCAACAGTGATAATCGGGTAATGGAACATTTTCCAAATATTCTTTCGGTTGATGAAACGGTAGCTTATGTAAAGAGGATAAAAGAACACTTTCAGCAACATGGGTTCGGATTGTACGCCGTAGATTCTCTAAGCAAAGGGAAGTTTATCGGATCCATTGGCTTTCAAAATGTAAGTTTTGAATCCACCTTCACCCCAGCGATTGAAATTCTGTATAGACTACATCCTGATTTCTGGGGTTTTGGTTTAGGTACTGAGGGGGCTATGAGATGTGTTCAATTCGGATTTGAGGAACTTAAACTGAATGAAGTAGTGTCATTTACAGCACTGGAAAACAAGAAATCTGCACATGTCATGGAGAAAATTGGTATGACAAGAGTTGGATTGTTTGAACATCCCAAACTGGAAGATGGCCACCTTCTGAAAACTCATGTACTTTACAAAATCACCCGAGAAGACTAGATTAGAAATGTGACATGGGTATGTCCAAAATGTAGAAGATCCTTCAGAAATGCACATCAATCGCATAGTTGTGCGGTTACACCTATCAAAGAGCATCTTCAAAATAAAAATCCCAACATCATAGAATTATTTAACCAGCTGAGTGCGTATATAGAATCACTGGGTACAGATGTCAGAAGAATTTCTCTGAAAAATGCAGTACTATTTGCTACGAAAAACAACTTTATCGCATTGAAGCCAAAAAGGGAATGGTTGGATGTAGAATTTAACCTGGACAGGAAGATGGATATATTCCCAATTCACAAAACGATGAAAGTAACGAAGGTTAAGTATTGTCACTTTCTACGGATTGATAGTGTCTCTGATATTAACGGGGATCTCCACAATTGGTTAAAAGAAGCATATTTAGTCTCACAAAAAAATTAAGGATGGAATCTTTTATTGATTATGTTGTCCAACAGCTTGAAAATAACAAGTTAGTCTTTCAAGGTCTTTTACGCGGAAAGGACTCCAAAATAACACATTGGAGAGAATCACCCGAAAGATGGACATTGTTGGAAATTATTTGCCATTTGATTGATGAAGAAAGAGAGGATTTCCGACAAAGAGTGCAAACCACTCTGGAATCTCCGGGATCTCTCCCTCCTCCAATCGACCCTCAAGGCTGGATTGAAAGTCGATCTTACAATGATCAAGATTATGATGAAAAAGTAGAGATGTTCATAGCTGAAAGATCAAAATCAGTACAATGGTTGAAATCCTTGAATAGACCAAATTGGCTTAACTCCTATAACCATCCTCAACTCGGCAAAATGACCTCCAAGGCCTTCCTTCTCAATTGGTTGGCACATGATTATCATCATATACGCCAAATCAATAGACTATTGTACAGCTATCTCCAAATTAATGGTGATTTGGAACTGAGCTATGCTGGAGACTGGTGAATCTAAAGTTCCAAGGCATCTACTACCTCCTTTAGGAAAATCTTACAATTTGTGATCACCAAGCCGTCGTCTGTTCCATTAATGACCATGTCCTCTATTCTACCTGCATAGCTCCCCAATTCCGTCATTCCAATTGTTTTAAAGCTAGATCTATACTTATGGGTGAAATCCTTGATCTGTTTAAGGTTCCTTTCATCCAATGCCGTTTCAAATTGAGGGAAGTCTCGTTTTATCATGTTGGAGAAGGTGTTCTTTAAAGCTTTAACCTTTTCAGAGTCAGCTCCAAAAAGATTTTCCAGTGGGGACTTCGCTTTTTCAACATCAGAAAGTGGTAGATACTTTGCCAGAACAGTGTGCAATTCATCTCCGGAAAATGGTTTTGTCAGGAAATCATTCATACCACTTTTAAATACTTTCATTTTTATCTCATGCAAGGCTGAGGCGGTAAGGGCTACGACCGGTAATTTTTGAAAATAGGAGTCTTTTTGAAGCCTTATCCATGCGATGGTGTCATATCCGTCCATCACAGGCATTTCAAGGTCCAACAATACCACATCATATTGCCTACTTTCCAGCATTGTGGTGCACTCTTTCCCGTTTACGGCCTCATCCACATTGAGGCTCCACAACTCCATAAATTCCTTGGCAATGATTCTGTTAAATTCATTGTCTTCTACAAGCAAAATCTTCCCCTTAAGCTTTTTATCAGTTTGATCGAGCTCCAGGGTTATATCTTTGGATCCTTTGACCCTTTGCAGTTTTAGTTCGAACGAGAAAGTTGATCCCAACCCGACCTCACTGTCCACATCTAACTGTGATCCCATCATGGACAAGATGTTTGTAGTTATGTTCAATCCCAGCCCTGATCCCCCATAATCCCTACTTATGGACTTATCGGCTTGTGAGAATTTTTCAAATATTTGATCCAGTTTGTTCGAGGCAATACCAATTCCGGTGTCTTTGATCATCACATCGATAGTCTCCAATGATTCCTCAAATTTGCCTTGGCTTCCCCTGCTTACAATCACGTTGACTTCTCCCTTGCTCGTGAACTTGAGGGCATTGCTCACCAAGTTGTGAAATACCTGACTGATCCTGACGGGATCTCCAATATAATCACCATATAGGTCTTCATCAAATCGTAGAGTAAGATCAAGTTTTTTCTCCTGAGCTACAGTTTTATAGTTCTCCAGGATATTAGTGATTGTTTCATACAGATTGAAATTAATGTTGTCGAAAATGATCTTACCCTCCTCAATTTTGGAGAAATCAAGAACATCTGAAACAATTGCCTGAAGATGTTGTGCACTGGATTTTAATATCCTTATTAGATCCTGTTGATTCTTATCGGTGATCTTTTTCTGCAGGAGTTGCGTAGAACCAATAATTCCATTCAAGGGTGTTCTAATCTCATGGGACATCATCGAAAGAAAATCGGACTTAGCTTCGGCCGCCTGTTCTGCTTTATCCTTTGACTCCTGTAGAGAAATCAACGCCTCATTTGCAGAAATCACTGATCCAATCCAATTGGCATAGAGCTTCATGAATTCTCCATCATAATACTGGAATTCCTTTGCCCTGGGTTCATGTGATGAGAAGTTGACCGTACCATACTTGCGGCCGTGTACAATTATCACATCTCCGATATAAGCTTCGAGGTGGTGTTTTTTGTAAGCGTGATGATTAGAATACTCGGTCAACTTCATATGATC
Source organism: Cyclobacteriaceae bacterium (assembly GCA_965242805.1). Lineage (GTDB taxonomy): Bacteria > Bacteroidota > Bacteroidia > Cytophagales > Cyclobacteriaceae > JANQEU01. The sequence continues at coordinate 1,484,327 of CBDETD010000002.1, forward strand.
TATCAACAAGATCGAATTGTTCTTGTACGTCAGATCACAGTACATGTCCTCTATGTTCATTACCTGGTTTGGCTGAAAACCAGATTGCAGGTCTGATGTATAGAGGTGCTCAATCGTGTATGTATCCTCCTCAATTTTACTGATGATACCAATCGGCATATCCAGATATTTACAAACAGACTTAAGGGAACTTTGGAATAATTTGCTAATTTCTTCCTGTCTTGATCCAGCCAGTTCATTAAGTAAAGTAAGACCCTTTTGATATTCCTGGATCTGTGCTTTCTCCAGGTATTTCTCAGTCATGTTCCGACTAAATATCACCACGCCATTAGGTAAGCCATGATCATCCAGAATGGGGCTTGATGAACTTTCTATTACCTTCAGTTCTTTTCCATCTTGTATCCTGTTCTCATTTATGGTTTTTTCACCCTTAAAACCGCTTTCGACAAGTTCTATTTCCCTTGATGCAAACTCCTTGGGAAACCTTTCGTATTCCCATCTTTGACCAATCTCCGGGGCTGTTCCTGTAATGGATTCGTAAAATCTTTCGTAAGTTGTGTTGAAGAAAATGAATTCTTTCTCGGTATTGACAGCCCAAATTGCATCAGAGGTGTTTTCAATGATGTGATTAAGATTCGATTGATCCCTTTTCCTCTTGGAAATGTCTCTTGACGAAGTTTGAAATGAATTGATTTCTCCCTTGTGATCCTTTATCGGCTTGGTGTTTGATTCAAGCCAGAGGAATTCTCCGTCTTTCTTTTTGAATCTGTACTCAATGTTTTCGATCGACCTGCCTTCCAGGGTCAGCTTATGGGGGCCGAGTTGAAGATGTTCAACATCATCAGGATGAATATATTCGTATGGACTTTTACCAACCAACTCGTGGGGATAATATCCTAGCAGTTCCTTAACTGAAAGTGAAAGGTATCTGTAGATCCCATCTCTATCGTGTACTGCAATAATGTCCTTGGAGTTTTCAGATATTAACTGGTATAGTTTTTCTCTTTCGTTAAGGTCTTCTTTTAGACTTCTCACGTCAGTGAGGTCTCTCGCAATACCCCAAATTCTCTCAAACTTGTCACCAGTGTAATTGATTGTGATCTTCTGACCCACCCAAAAGGGTTCGGTTTTCTTTGGAACGACTCTAAACTCGTAGTAACCCGTCCTCTTCTTTTTACTCCACAATTCCGCATTGTTTTCCATCACCTTGGGAAGATCATCGTTATGTACCAGGTCGTAAATGAACTTGTGATGAAGCTCCTTTTTGGTAAAACCAAGAGACTGACACATTTTTTTATTGGAGAAAATTATCCTTCCCATTTCATCCAACTCGTAAACGGCATCATCCACATTGTCCAATAGGTTTTGCAATGATTTTTCTTTTTCCTTCTGTTCCAGAAAATCATTTTTCAACTCCATGAATGAAACGATCTGCCGAGAAAAGGCCTTTAATGATCTGATCTGCTGATCAGTGAGCCTGTTTGGTTTGGTGTCAAGGACACAAATTGTCCCTAGAGCCAACTTTTTTTTACTGATAAGTGGAATCCCTGCATAGAAACGTACCTTAGGGTGATCTAAAACCAAGGGATTATCCTTAAACCTATCATCTTTGTGGGTGTCCTTGACCTGGAATATTCCATTTCCATTTGCTATCGCATGGGCGCAAAAAGAAATTTCGCGTGAGGTTTGGTCTTTTTCCAGTCCCTTTTTGGCCTTGAACCACTGACGATCCTTATCCAGAAAAGTGATCAGACTGATAGGAGTATTACACAATTGTGCTGCTAACTCTACAAGTTCAGTATAAAATGATTCAGGTTCTGAATCCAGAATTCCGAAAGAAGCAAGCTCTTTTAGTCTCTGTGATTCATTTTTTGGAATTGGCGGAATTGACATTAATTGCTCTCGGTTCAAACACTAATTTAGTGAAACAGACCGATCGTTTATCAAAATAATATTTCGATTCCTTGAAAAATGGAGAGAATTTAAACACCTAGATGGATCATGGCCTTTTGCATTCCTCTTTCAAATCGATCAAAATCAACAACAGGCTTTTTAAGAAAATCAAACGCTCCCCCCAATTCCGCCTCATGGATATGATTCCTTTTGTCTGAAATTGCGATGATCAATGGACTCTTTTCAGCATGACTGATAGTGGACAGGTCAAATTTTCCAGCAAGATCCATATCAAGAAATAATATCTCCGGCATGGTACTTTCAAATCTCATCAATGCTTCCTGAGGATTACCAAAATTTCCTACTATTTCAAGGTTTCCAAATTTTTCTATAAGGTTCACCAAAATACCAGATGAAAATTGGTCATTGTCGACAATTGCACAAGTGATAGTCCTCATTTTCAGATAAGGGAGAAGAAATTATAAATTGACCAAATAATTACTATTGACAGTACTACAATCACTACAATGAACACTGTCTTAACTCTTATTTTCATTCGCAATTCAAACGATGACCAATATTAAAATTCTTTTAAATGAAATTTCTCGTCTTTCGCTTTATAAAGAGGAATTTCGGTTAAACAGCTTATATTAATCGACGAAAATCAGAGCTTATTCAGCTTGTTCATAAAGTCGTTGAGGTAGGACTTACCGATTGGGATGATCTTTTCTCCAATTTGGATACTGAGATTTTCGATATTATCGATCTTATCATGCCTAACGATGTAGGATCTATGTACTCTCGAAAAGTTCTCAATCGGTAATTTTTCGGATATGTCCTTGAAGGTTGAAAGGATGATATGACTCTTGTCGTCTGTGATCAACTTCACATAATCGCCATATGCTTCCAGATATTGTATCGTTCCAAGACTTACCTGAACCAATTGTCGGCCACTCTTAATAAAAACCTGATCATCCTTTGTTGACACCGAAACATGATCTGATTCAAGGTTTTCCTTAGCCTTGGTTACAGCTTTGAGGAATCTTGCATAGTCATCTATCGGTTTAACAAGATAATCTGTAAAATCTAGATTGAATGCTTCCACGGCGTAATCAGCTTTTGCCGCCACAACAATTATCTGGAACTGATTTCCAATACTTTTCGCGAAATCTATCCCGGACAATTTGGGCATCTCAATATCCAGAAAAATGATGTCGGGTTTGAGCTTAGAGATCTCTTGTACTCCAAGCACAGGATCCGTATACCTGCCAACTAAGGTGAGAAACGGAGTTTCTTCAATTAGACCTGCAATTATTTCTAATTGCAATTCATCGTCATCAACAACAACACAATTTAAAACTCCGGAATCCATAGCCGCATCAAATAAGTAGTGATCTCGGTCAAAAATTACTCAATTTTTTGGTATTCAAAACCACAAAAATCAAAAATTAACTAATACCGGAGCCATTTTCTGCAGACTGATCCGGTGAAACGATCTTAAGATCACCGTTGTCATTTTCGGCAAATAACAGCATTCCTTCCGATAGGACACCCATAATTTTCCTAGGTTCCAGATTTGCAAGAACAGTTACTTTCCTCCCAACCATCTCCTCAGGTTTGAAATACTTTGCAATTCCACTTAGAATGGTTCTCTTTTCAAATCCAAGATCTACTTTGAATTTCAATAACTTATTAGATTTTGGGACAGATTCCGCTTCAAGGATTTGTCCTACCCTTAAATCCATTTTCATAAAGTCATCGTAGGAAATCGCCTCCTTGAGTTCGATTTCTCCATCTTTTTCCTCATCAGTTCCCTTTTTCAACTTACTGACCTGTTGTTCTATCACATTATCCTCAATCTTTTCAAATAATAATTCCGGTTTATTCAGAACATGTCCGGAAGAAAATATTTCACGATCTCCAGCATCACTCCAGCCCTTATCAGAAATATTTAATATATCACAAGCTTTCCTGTATGTATTTGGTAAAAATGGTTCGGATAATATTGCCAATGTTCCTGCTATTTGAAGACTCACATTCAATATTGTACCAACTCTACCTGGATCAGATTTTATCAATTTCCAAGGTTCTGTTTCTGCCAGGTATTTATTTCCGATCCTTGCCACTTCCATCATCAAAGAAACAGCTTCCCGAAATTTATAGGTATCAAGGGCTTCGGAGATCTTAGCTGGTAATGACGACAGAGTTTCCAAAGTCGAACTATCAATCTCCTGGTAACTTTCCAATTCAGGAACCTTCCCCTCAAAGAATTTATGAGTCAGGACCACAGCCCGATTTATAAAATTTCCATAAATGGCTACGAGTTCATTGTTATTCCTTGCCTGAAACTCCTTCCATGTGAAATCATTATCCCTGGTTTCAGGAGAATTGGCGGTCAGCACATAACGTAATACATCTTGTTTGCCCGGAAATTCCTCCAGGTACTCATGCAACCAAACAGCCCAGTTTCGGGAAGTTGAGATCTTATCACCTTCCAGGTTCATGAATTCATTAGCCGGAACATTATCAGGAAGTATATATCCTCCATATTCCATCAAAACCGATGGGAAAATAATACAATGGAATACGATATTATCCTTTCCAATAAAATGAACAAGTTTTGTCTCATCATCTTTCCAGTACTTCTCCCAACTATGACCTAAAAGTTCTTGCGTAGCTGTTATGTATCCGATTGGTGCATCAAACCAGACGTACAATACTTTGCCTTCAGCATCTTTTAACGGGACCTTCACACCCCAGTCCAGATCCCTGGTCATAGCCCTGGGCTGGAGACCCTGATTGAGCCAGGATTTACACTGTCCAAAAACGTTGGATTTCCATTCCGGATGATCGTTGATGTATCCTTCAATTTTCGGTTGAAGTTTGTCCAGAGGGAGAAACCAATTTTTGGTTTTTTTCATAATGGGAGATTCTCCTGAAAGTGTACTTCTGGGATTTCTAAGATCCGTAGGATTTAAAGATGTACCACAGTTTTCACATTGATCCCCATAGGCATTCTCGAATTCACAATTAGGACAAGTCCCAATTATGTATCGGTCTGCGAGAAATTGTTTGGCTGAAGGATCGTAGTATTGTTCACTTTCCTGTTCATCAAAGACGCCTTTGTCATAAAGGTTCAAAAAAAACTCGGAAGATGTCTTGTGATGAGTTTCATTGCTCGTTCGGGAATAGATATCAAAATCTATCCCAAAATCCTCAAACGACTTTTTGATCATCGAATAATACCTATCGACGATATCCTTTGGTTTTACACCCTCATTTCTAGCTTTTAAAGTGATAGGAACACCATGTTCGTCTGTACCGCTTACGAAAACAACATCTTCCCCTTTTGCTCTCAAATACCTTACATAAATATCAGCAGGGATGTAGCATCCGGCGAGGTGTCCTATGTGAATTGGTCCATTGGCGTAGATCAATGCCGCCGTAACCATATGTCGTTTGAAGTCCTTTTTGGCCATTTAGATCGTTATCAGAAGGCAGCAAAGATATTGAGGAGAGTTGATAATTATTACAATGTTTACCTGTACCGATTGATTCGATAAGGAATATGTCTACTTTTGCGGTCAATTTTAGATAACATGGGAGGAATAAGGAATATCGCGATCATTGCACATGTTGACCACGGCAAAACAACTCTTGTTGATAAAATCATCTATTCAACACAGATCTTCCGTGAAAACGAAGAGAAGAAGGAGTTGATCCTCGACAATAATGACCTGGAAAGAGAGCGAGGAATTACAATTCTCTCGAAAAATGTTTCTGTTGAGTACAAGGATATCAAAATAAACATTATTGATACTCCAGGGCACGCGGATTTTGGGGGAGAAGTAGAACGTGTTCTTAAAATGGCTGACGGAGTTTTACTACTGGTCGATGCATTTGAAGGACCAATGCCTCAAACGCGTTTTGTATTGGGAAAAGCTCTAAGTCTTGGATTGAAACCTATTGTGGTTATCAATAAAGTAGATAAGCAAAACTGTCGCCCTGATGAGGTACACGAACAGGTCTTTGATCTCATGTATTCATTGGATGCCACTGAAGATCAGCTTGATTTTGAGACATTGTACGGGTCTTCAAAACATGGATGGATGAGTGAAGATTGGAAGACCCCTACAGACAATATAATCCCACTGTTGGATAAAATCATCGAAATAATCCCACCACCACCCGTCAAAGAAGGGGTACCTGCCATGCAAATAACCTCTCTTGATTATTCCTCCTACACCGGAAGGATTGCCATCGGTAGAGTCTACCAGGGAACTTTAAAAGAAGGTTCTTCAATTGGTGTCACCAAAAAGGAAGGATCTTTGGAAAAATCCAAGATTAAGGAATTACATGTATTCGAGGGATTAGGACGGAAGAAAGTGCCAGAGGTAAGTTCAGGGGACATATGTGCCGTTACAGGAATTGAAGGGTTTGAAATTGGGGACACCATAACCGATATAGAAAATCCTGAACCTCTTCCCCGAATAGCAATTGATGAGCCTACCATGAGTATGCTTTTCACCATCAACGATTCGCCATTCTTTGGAAAGGAAGGGAAATTTGTGACTTCAAGACATGTCCGTGACAGGTTATTTAAAGAAACGGAAAAAAATCTGGCTTTAAGGGTGGCTGAAACAGACTCTGAAGACAAATTCCTTGTGTATGGAAGAGGGGTCCTACACCTTTCTGTTCTTATAGAAACAATGAGAAGGGAAGGGTATGAATTACAGGTAGGTCAACCACAGGTCCTATTTAAAGACATTGATGGAAAGAGACATGAACCTATTGAAGCGTTGGTGATTGACGTACCTGATAATATGTCTGGTAAGGTCATTGAATTGGTGACCCAGCGAAAAGGGGAGCTGAAAGTGATGGAGCCAAAAGGTACTATCCAACACCTTGAATTCGACATACCATCAAGGGGTTTGATTGGATTAAGAAACAACATACTGACTGCCACTTCCGGTGAAGCTGTTATGACTCACAGGTACAAAGAATATCAGCCATACAAAGGTGATATCGAAGGGCGGATCAATGGCTCCCTTATTTCCATGGAAAATGGCGTTGGTACACCATATGCCATCGATAAACTTCAGGATAGGGGTAAATTTTTCGTTGATCCAGGAGTTGATGTATATATGGGTCAGGTAATCGGCGAGAACACGAGGGGAAATGATCTGGTGGTCAATATCCAAAAAGGTAAGAAACTTTCCAATGTACGAGCCGCTGGTTCTGATACCAATGTGAAAATTGCTCCTGCGATCAAATTCACGCTGGAAGAGGCCTTGGAATACATTCAAAAAGACGAATATGTGGAGGTGACTCCCAAATCAATTCGGATGCGTAAAATCTACTTGGACGAAAATGAAAGGAAGCGGCAGGGTTCGGTTTAAATCATCTTAGAGAGGACAATTCCTGAACACTAAGCTTAACGTGGGTATATCCATCCCAAAAATCCTCGTTGAAATTTTCCGCCTCATCGAAAAACTGGTCTTCTTCCTCCAGTAACAAGCCCATCGCTGGAGGTATTTTAACATTTTCGATATGATTGGCTATCATCATTGATTCAAAATGAAGTTGAGACTCCTCCTCGTTCATCATCCCTTCATATGTAACTCTCTTCAGGTACCATAGTTCATCTGATTCTGTGAATTCTTCAATCCAGCGAACATTGTCCCAAAGTTTGCTTTTGGAAGTATCAGGAAAATATTCGGCCCTGATAATTGCAAAAGAATTACTGTCTACATAAAGCTTACCACTGAACTTTGCCCTGTCGTTATAAGGCTGAAAAGAAATCATGAATACTTCCAGTCCATCGTATAATGTTGTTCCTTCAAATTGAAAATCATAGTATCTCAACTGGTAAGGAGAAATGAATGATTCTTCCCTCCAAATTATTGATTGAACCATGTCGTAGACATGACCATAGACCTTGAGGAACTCATTATGTTCAACATTCTCACTAACCTTTTTTCGGGTTTTTAGAGGACTTACCTGGATTTCATTGCTACTTGTACTGGAAGGAAGATAAATATCTAAAATACCTTCGGCGAGATAATAGATCTCGTTGTCAGCTTCCAGTTTTTCTTTATAGTAGCTAAGGATAGTTTGGTGTCCCAGATCATAATTGATATGAGCTCTTGCCAAAACTTTCTCCATTATATCTATTCCCGTTCTCACTATGACGGTATTTAACTCAATTGGAGCAGGTTGAAGTTCCACATGTAGATTGGTATTACCCCTTAGCACTAGCGTGTCGCTATAGCTATCGTATCCAATGAATGAAACCTTCAAAGGATACTCGCCCTCGCCCTTAACACCGACTACATATTCTCCGGATTCATTGGTGACAGTTCCGGTGTCGCCAAAACGGACATGTGCAAATGGTAACGGTTCCTTCGTGGTCGCATCCAAAACGACCCCCGAAAGTGAGTTCGTGCCATCTTCCAGGGCATTGCCAAATAGAAGTGAACAGGTAAAAATGAATAAAAAAGACAATTTCCCAGCCATTATCAAACTCCTTTGAGTTGAGCCGGAATCTTAATGAGAGCCTTCAAAGTACCGGAAAAAAAATATAAATCGCAAACGTCCGTTGCCTTTAATAATCATGAAAGTAGTTGTTTAAAGGCTACACGGAATTACAAAATGTGTTAAAATGATACCGTTTAAGGACTTTCGGCAACCTCTTGATTAAATTACATGTAAGTATTTATAGACCAGGGGGTACTTTTACGTTATCAAAACTCAAAATGAGACTCGTCGTCATTATCCTATTCCTAGTTCAAGCCCTTACGCTTCTATCTCAGGAAAAATATTCAGTTTTTATTGATCTCGATAATATATCAGATGACAAAGTTGAGGTTTTGATCGATATTCCAAAACTGACTGTCAGTGAGGTCGAATTTCAAATTCCGAAAATTGTTCCCGGTACCTATAGCATCTCCGATTTTGGAAGATTCATTTCTGACCTCAAAGCCACAGATTCACTTGGCAAAGAAACCGAAGTAGAAAAAATCGGAACCAATAGGTGGAAATTGTTGGGAGCCGAAAGTGTCGATACGATCAGATATTGGATCGGAGACTCATTTGACAGGACAGAGGGGTATGATGACAATTTCATCTTTGAACCTGCCGGAACAAGCTTTGAAAAACAAAGGAAAGTATTTGTCCTCAACACATTCGGAATTATTGGTTACGTGGAGGGTCAAAAGGAACTGCCATTTGAAGTAACTGTAAAACATCCACAAAATATTTATGGCGCAACTTCACTTAAACGACTGGAGGCTGCAAAAGACAGGGACAAATTTTATGCAGAAAACTATCACTTTCTGGCTGATGCTCCTATCATGTATTGTCCCCCAGATACAATTAGTAAAAACATAGCAGGCGCCAATGTTATGATCTCGGTCCATTCTCCCAATAAAAAATTGAATTCGGCGGAGGTCATGAACAGCATTGAAGACCTTATGATTGCTCAAAGCAATTATTTAAAGGGTGAATTACCTGTAGACAGGTACGTATATCTGATCTACTTAATGGACAGGCCTGGATTGTCCAGGGCCAATGGTGCTTTGGAGCACTCCTACTCCTCCCTATACACGCTACCGGAAGCTTACTCCAGCACTATTGGTCGATATGTTCGAGATATAGCTGCACATGAATTCCTTCATATCCTGACGCCTCTGAATATCCATTCCGAGCAAATACATAATTTCAACTACATCAATCCGGAAATGTCCAAGCACCTATGGCTTTATGAAGGTGTGACCGAATACAGTTCCATGCATGTTCAGGTCAGAGAAGGTCTTTCCACTCCAAAAAATTTCCTAAGCGAAATCAAGCAAAAGATCACCAGTGCAGAGCAGTACCCAAATGTTTCGTTCACAGAAATGAGTGAGAATATTTTGGAACGTCAATTTTCACCAATGTTTGCTAATGTCTATCAAAAAGGAGCTCTCATTGGCATGTGTCTTGACCTTCATCTTATCAAATTCACGAATGGGGAAATTGATCTGCCGGAACTTATGAATGTGCTTGCTGAATCCTACGGTCCTCATAAACCTTTCAAGGACGACTCGTTATTCTTTGAAATCGAAAAGATCACATCGCCTGAGGTCCTGACCTTCTTTGAGAAGTATGTTGAAGGCAATGACTACTTACCTATTAAGGAATGTTTGAATTGGGCGGGAGTAAACTATCACGGAGAAGAGGAAATAGAGGTGACAACATTGGGAAACATTGCATTGACCCCTGGGTACAATGACGAAATAATGGTGTCTTCGATTGAGGATATGAATAGTTTTGGACAAGAAATGGGATATGAGAAAGGAGATATCATAATGGAAATCAACGATACTCCACTAAAATTCAAAGATCTAAATGAATTCCTTGACGAAATAAAGTACGAGTACAAAGCAGGTGATAAAATAAAGATGACGGTTCTTCGAAATGTAAAAGGAAATGAAAAAAAAGTCGTTTTAAAGGGTACTGCTACAAAGATCAAAGTCTTTGAACGCAGCAGAATTTATTTCCAGAAAAATCCAACTGAAGAACAACTCAGGATCCGGAAAGCGTGGCTGGAAGGAACTTGATTTTCTTTGAAATTTTTTGTTACCAAAAGTGAATCATAAAGTAATACATATGACCATTCTAAATTGCCATATATGAAGTTTAGAAAAAGACTTATCCCGATTGGTGTTGTGATCACCTCGATCATTGTACTTTTTATTGCATTTTCCGGCCCTTCCACGGAGGACGAGGTAGAAATGATCACCGATGTGAAAAAAGGCCCTTTTCTTGTGGATATTACTACGACTGGTGAGCTAGAGGCAAAAAACTCTGTTAAGATCCTTGGACCCTCCGGATTGAGAAATTATAGAATTTGGAATGTGTCCATACAGAACATTATAGACGAAGGGACTTATGTCAAAAAAGGTCAGTTTGTGGCTAGCCTGGATAAATCCGAACTCACAAATAAACTGAATGAAGCTCAAATTGAACTTGAAAAGATCGAGTCGCAATACACACAAACAAAGTTGGACACATCACTCCAAATGCGAGAAGCAAGGGATGAATTGATAAACCTCGAGTACACTACCCGGGAAAAACAATTAGTACTGGACCAATCCCAATTCGAACCTCCGGCAACAATACAGAAAGCGGAGATTGAACTTGAAAAAGCCAAGAGGGCTCATAAGCAGGCTATTGAAAACTATGATATCAAAAAGCAACAGAACGTTGCTAAAATGGTAGAGGTAACTGCGTCTTTGAGAAAGCAAAGGTTGACAGTCAATGGCATGCAGGAGCTATCCGATCAGTTTACAATTGTAGCTCCTGAGGACGGCATGTTGATCTATCACAAAGACTGGGATGGAAAACCGATAAAAGCCGGAAGTCAAATAGGAGCGTGGAATCCCGTAGTGGCCACTCTACCGGATCTATCAGTGATGGTAAGTCAAACCTATGTCAATGAAGTGGATATAAGGAAAGTTAAAGTTGGGCAGGAAGTTGAATTGGGTCTGGATGCTTTTCCTGATAGAAAGTTATCTGGCAAAGTGGTGAGGGTTGCTAATGTTGGTGAACAGAGACCCAACTCGGATGCTAAAGTGTTTAAAGTAGAGATCGAACTCAACGAGAGAGATGATCTACTTAGGCCTGCAATGACTACCTCTAACAGAATTGTTACCAAATCGTATGAAGAGGTAATATTTATACCACTGGAATGCTTGCATAACCATGCTGATTCCATCACTTATGTATTCAAAAAGGAAGGATTGAATACAACTAAGCAGGAAGTGATGATAGGCGATGCTAATGAAAACGAAGTCATCATTTTGGCAGGATTGGGTGAGGAGGATAAAGTGTACCTATCCAATTTGTCTTCAATGGCAAACGATAAGATTACGCTCATTCCTGAAATGGAAGGTAAGAGAAATATTTCTCAGGAAGAGATTGCCCAGGAAGAGGCTTCCCTTGAAAAACCAGCACGTCGTCGCAGAAGGTAATCAGGAATGTTAGCAAAGTACTTTTCTGATAAAGAACGCTTGTATTCCAACTTCAACATCGCCATTGAAGCGGTATTTGCAAATCAAATTCGTTCAATGCTTACAGGGCTTGGGATAATATTCGGAGTGGCCGCGGTGATAGCCATGTTGGCAATTGGTAATGGTGCCCAACAAGAAATACTTGAGCAGATAAAACTGGTCGGTTTAAATAACATTGTGATCAAGCCTATCGTCGAGCAAACAGAGGAAAATCTTTCAGAAGATGATAGCCAGGAGAACGAACAACAAAAATTTTCTCCTGGTCTTACCATGAAAGATATGCAATCCATCCAGACCATCATTCCAGGCTTGGAAGAGATCAGTCCTGAGATCATGCTCGATACCTACATAGTAAAAAACGGCATAAGAAGATCAGCTAAACTTGTTGGTGTGGAGCCCTCATATTTTGAGATTTTCAACTTTGAATTATTAGAGGGTCGAATGTTTAACAATGATCAAATGGTCAAAGGTGATGCAGTTTGTATCATAGGAAAATCGATTAAAAGCAAGTTTTTCCCCACAGAAAATCCGATAGGTAAATCCATAAAATGTGGTTCGGTATGGTTGGAGGTGATCGGGGTTCTCGAGGAAAGGTTAATTTCCAAAAACAGTATTTCCAAACTAGGGATCAGGGATTACAATATGGATGTCTATACACCGCTAAACACTGTTTTGATTAGGTTTAATGATCGGGAAAAAGTAACTGCCGAAATGATCCGGGAAGCGAATTCAAGGTCAGGTCATAATAATGATGAAGAAGAGACCAAGACCGATGTCAACTATCACCAGCTTGATCGCCTGGTTGTTCAGGTAGGTAAGACTGAAAAATTGACAGCTACGGCAGAAATCATATCACGTATGCTCGAAAGAAAGCATTATGAAGTAGTAGATTTTGAAATTGAAATCCCAGAATTACTTCTCAAACAACAACAACGAACCAACGACATCTTCAATTATGTACTGGGTGCAATTGCTGGTATTTCCCTTATCGTTGGAGGAATTGGCATTATGAACATTATGCTGGCTTCCGTACTGGAAAGGATAAAGGAAATAGGATTGCGTCTTTCACTGGGAGCTAAAAAATCTGATATAGTTAATCAGTTCATGTTCGAAGCAATAATGATAAGTGTCACTGGCGGATTTATAGGCATTGTTCTGGGCATGTTAATGGCTTTCTCAGTAAGTCAGTTTGCTGATATTCCAACTGTCATAACATTTGGTTCGATCCTGATTTCATTTGGAGTGGCCGCTGCCATAGGACTAATTTTTGGAATTGCCCCGGCGAGGAAGGCTGCAAGTCAGGACCCGATAACTTCACTTAGATATGAATAAAAAATTTCTTTTGCTGATACCCTTTTTCATCTATTGGCATCAGCATTCGGCGCAAGTAGTTTATTCTCTAAATGACATCATCGAACGTGCCAAACAACAATCACCTGCAGCCAAACAGGCCGAAACAAGAAAAGAAAATAGATATTGGCAATATCGTTCATATCGGTCCAATTATAATCCGCAATTGAGACTTTCGGGAAATACGCCAGGATATAATCGGGATTTCTTTGCCAATAGATTGGATAACAATGAGATCCGATTCCAGGAAAGAGAGCAAACTTTTTCATCTCTGAATCTGGGTATTGAACAACCCCTCGCCATCACCGGCGGTACCATTTCCATTAACGCTAATTCTTCCAGGTTCAATGATCAAAATTCTAGTATAACCAGCTGGAACAGTACACCATTCAATATTCGACTAGACCAGCCGATTCTTGGATTCAATCCATTGCGATGGGATAAAAAGACTGAACCACTCCGATATGAAGAGTCCAAGAGAAGCTTTGTCGAAGAAATGGAATTTGTGTCCAACAGGTCTGTTACCCTATTCTTCAATTATCTGGATGCCCAGGTCAATCAGCAGATTGCTCAGTTTAATCTGGCCAATAATGACACGATATACAACATCGAACAAGGTCGATTCAATATCGGGACCACGTCAAGGGATAAATTACTGCAAGTCGAACTGCAATTGTTAAGGTCTCAACAGGATGTCGCTCAGGCAAATCTTGATCTGCAAACAGCAAGATTGGAGCTTACCACATTCATTGGTCTAAATGAAGACGTTGGATTTTCACTTGGTCTTCCAGAAGAAATACCACAGTTTGTTGTATTGGAAGAAACGGCATTGGAGTATGCCAAAGCGAACAGGGCAGATTTCATTGCTTTTGAGCGTCGAAGACTCGAAGCAGAAAGGGAGGTGGCAGAAGCAAAACTGGACCGGTTCCAAGCCAATTTAAGTGCCTCATTTGGTCAAAACAGCATAGGTAGTACACTGGATGAATCCTACGTTGACCTGAACACCCAACAACGATTCAATGTACAACTAGATATTCCTTTAATTGACTGGGGGCGTAACAAAGCTAGAAGTAGAACTGCTATTGCGAATAAGCAACTTACGGATTATGTCATTGACCAGGAGGAACAAAACTTTGAACAGGAAATCATCACCCTTGTCAGACAATTCGATGTATTAAGACAACAAATCGAAATATCCAAAAAATCAGATGAGGTAGCCCAGGAAAGGTACGACGTATCTCAGAATCAATATTTAATCGGTAAAATTGACATAACTAATCTCAATATCGCGTTAACTGAAAAAGACAACGCAAAGCGAAGCTACCTTTCAGCATTGAGAGCTTTCTGGACGGCATACTATGACCTTCGCAGATTGACATTATACGACTTTGCCAATCAACGGCTTTTGTATTCCTCAGATGATTAAAAAGTCAGGATTTCAGTTTCAGAGACCAGGTGGACGCCGGATCTGAACTCTACTTTTTCAAAAATTGATTTTGTGGAAAAGGATGATTCTACTCTTTTTCTTGAATCCCCCAAGATATATATTTCTATTCCCTTTTTAAGGCAGATATCGACTATCATTTTTGATCCCACTTTATTCACAAATTCCTTTTCCGAGAAATGATCACACCCTAAAATACAAATATCTACTTTGTCTAAGATCTCTTTCACATGTCCATCCTTTACAATTCGCGTTGTTATCCCTTTTTGCATAAATCGATTTGCCTGATGCTTTCCTTCACCTCCCGGTTCAGATTCCGTTTGATACACAAAGAACTCTTTGCCTTCTTCGTACATACTGAAAAGACAAATTGTGACCTGCCCACTATTGCTGTGTGTCAAGATAGATTTCCCTTTCAAATCCACAAATGCTCCAAACCTTTGAGTAAGTTGCTTATCTACATCCCCCCACTTTGTCATGTAATGATTAAGAACCTCCTCCAATTCCACATTATCCTGTTGTATGAAATTGAGTAAATGATGGATCACCACCATAGATTTGTCAATGGAGGTCAGTTTCTCCAATCCCGAATTCAAAGAGCCAGAATCAATTTCCCTATTGGTCCATAGACAATCGATGATCTTATGTAAAAGGGAGGAAGAGCCTAGTTTCCTGTTATCTACTAATTTTTGAATTTGATCCTTGAAATCCACAGGTCAATATCACCTTAGGCAAATATATTTCCAAGGTGGGTTCCAAGGATTGATTTAGATCAGGATCGTTCTCCAATGGTATCTCATGATTCAATCCTACGTTGCTCCAATTCCTCTTGCATTTGATCGCATGTTTTTTGATCAATAGTATAGAAAAACAGGAATATCGCACAAGACATATAAAGGAGTCCGGGGAAGATACTGATCATAAGTTTAATACCAGTCAAGGCCGTTTCCGTCTGATCTACATTGGGAACAAACTCAAAAAGTGCCAATAACCAACCGGCTAGAGCGCCACCCACTCCCCATCCAGCCTTCTGAGCAAATGTTGCTGCCGAAAAAACCAAACCCGTTGATCTTCTTCCGGTTTTCCATTCTGAATAGTCTGCTGTATCCGCCAGCATTGTCCAGATCAACGGAACAGCTGGAGCATAGGCCATCTTTGCAAAGATGTTAATGACATATATGGCGGTTATGTCTTTTTCTCCTGGGATGAAAAGCAGCATAAAAAATATGCCTGATATAATTGAACTACCAAGAAATACATTGCGTTTCCCAAATCGTTTAGCGAGTGGCTTTGAGATAGGGATCACAACAATAAGGGCAATGGTGCCGATCACATTGAACAACTGCACATTCTCTTCCATACCCAGGTAGTACTTGAAGTAATATGCGATTGTCAGGTTTTGTAGAGCGAACATTACAAATGAAATGATGCCCACGGAAAACAGAATTAACCAGGGCCGGTTTCTGATTAAATTTTTGAAGTCTTCCTTAAGAGATTCCTTCTGTTCTGCTGGTGGTGAAACCCTTTCTTTTGTAGTAGAAAAAGTGACCATGAAAAGAATAAAACTGATCACAGAAAATAAGATCAACGTCATCTGATACCCTTCTGCATCATTCCCGTTGCCAAAATATTTTGCAAGTGATAAGGCCGTTCCAGTTACTATTAATTGACCGGCAAAAGCGAAAAC
The DNA here is from genome assembly GCA_965242805.1 of Cyclobacteriaceae bacterium. Taxonomy (GTDB): domain Bacteria; phylum Bacteroidota; class Bacteroidia; order Cytophagales; family Cyclobacteriaceae; genus JANQEU01. The sequence continues at coordinate 1,500,750 of CBDETD010000002.1, forward strand.
AAATCGATAGGAATTCAATCCTGCTCGTTCGAGGGAATCAGTAGTCATTACGGCACCCAGCGAAGAATATGGAAGGTTAATGGCCGTGAAAACCGTCATTAATAATAGATATGTAGTCCCTGCATAAATAACCTTTCCAGTAGGCCCAAGATCTGGTGTAGTAAAGGTCATTACGGCCAGAATACTGTAAGGCAAAGCCATCCACAAAATATAAGGCCGGAATTTACCCCACCGGGTTTTTGTCCGATCCGCAATCACTCCCATGATGGGATCACTTATCATGTCCCAAAATCTTGCGATAAGCATGATAGTTCCTGCCGCCGCCGCTGAGATCCCAAACGTATCCGTATAAAATATAAGTATCCAAAATCCAACCATATCCCATACAAAATGGGAAGCGGTATCCCCAAGACCATATCCAACCTTCTCCTTGAAAGACAGCTTTGTTGCAATTTTATTCATGCGATTTCAGTTAGGTTATTTCCTTGTGGTGTAAATCAGGTTATCCGATAGATAACTTACAAATTATTTTCGCTATCTCCCCCGTTCGGTTAAAGATTTGTTCGGATACTTCTTGGGAAATCACATTTGAATCCAATTCGACGGTACGATCATCCTTGTAGTAAATTGTAAGTCCTTGATCCGATGACTTTTGGAATATAATAGGCACCTGGCAATAAGTAAAGACCAATTGCCCCTTGTCCAGTGCTATATTCTTGGACTCACCATTAGTATCAAAGTATTCAAACTCTGAAGGTTCAGTCATGAACTCTTCAATATGCAAGAATTTGGGATGAATCACAATCTTACCATCAATAGCATGGACACCAAGTTCAGCCCACCTGTTAATGACATCTTCTTTGACCTGTCCTGTCATTCCCGGCTGTTGTGCTCCTTTGTTTCCAGGAGTGTGGGAATAAGGATCAGTTGGAAAAGCACCATACAGATCAGGGGATTTGTTGATACCAATACCAGCTCTTATTTCGTAGTAGTGATCGATCATTCTACCGAGAGTTGGGGTATTTGTGAATTCATTACCCATCCAATAAATATTCTCCTGGACGGCAAGCAGTAATTTGGAGACCATATGCCAGTAGATACTACCCAATCCTTCAAAACCAAAGAATGTCCCTGACCTCCCGGTAAAGGCTTTATGATTGAACATATCCTCAAATACATTCAGGAAGTCATCATACTCCTTATTCACCAGTTCACCGTACTGCTCATCGGCCTTAAGGTTGTCCAAGGCAACCCGAAGGCTATCTGCATTGTTGAAATTGCCATTGAAGTGACATTTCCCGTTTTCGTCTTTGTGTATTATGGAGTTATCGGAAGCTTCCAACATTGCAGTAGCTAGCACTGATTGGCGTACAAAATTGTCCGGAAGTTCATTTTTCTCAAGGAATTTTGGTAGATCTCTGTTTGGATACAGCATGTAGCTGAACTGATCTTCACGAAAGATCGCACTGGACTTGAGGAAATCCAGAACGTTGAGCGCTTCATCAGGATCCAACATTCCGGAGGACAGAACCGCTACCTGACCTTCCAACATTTCGTACAAATAATCAACCTTTAGCTCACTACCTTCAAATTGAATTAAGTTGTAAGCATGGTAAAGACCATCATCCCTTCTATTAGCTTCAATACTTTGATCAATGTACCGCAACGATAGATCAAGAAAATCTACAAGCTCGTTCGTATTCAGAACTATTTTCTCTCCACTGAATCCACTATACGCTTGATTCCTATACGTCTCTCCCAAAATTCCCAATTCATCAACAATTGATTTTCGCTCCGGATCCGAAATACCATCTGTCAGCAAGTGACTATAATTATTCAGCACCTTGTGGATCCCATTGAATAAATCAAAGACCGATTTATTCAGTTCAAATCCCTCAACTTCGTTTTCAGAGAATAGCTTTCGACAGAAAGTGACAAACCTGCGCATATAGTAAAGGGTCACCATTGAGACACCATTTCCTACCAAAGCATTATTTGCATCATTCCATTCAGGTCTCTGAGTATTTAACCAAATTCCGGCTTCAGGAACAAAATTGGATATCTTGGCCAAGAGGGTTACCAACAATTTCTCAGTTAAATTAGCCCTGGTCAGTCCGTTTTTCTTATTGAAGACTAATTTCCCATCAGAGCCGAGTGCGTTCATTCTTTCCTCAACTCTCAATTCCTCTTCATCGTCAAAATCAATGGTATCCTGTGGGTTGAGGACAATGTCCTTATAGGATTTTATACGATATGGGACATTCGCATAAACAAAATCATTTCTCGAGAGAAGGTCAATAAAGGCATCATGATTGTGATTGGATGCTAGTTCCATCAATTTCAATAAGTAAATAATCTGATGATCTCCCCAGTAGCCTATATACGACCAGGGATCATCCGGTTCAATAACCTCCCAATCAATGCCCTCACGGGTTATCCTATATGGATTATAACCATCAAGTGTGGAAGCATTGACAAATTTTGTTATCATGGATGTCAGAAATGCGGGAAAGGAAAGGCCTAGTGCCTCCCAATTTTGAAAAATATCCCTCCAGTTCCCTTCATAGTTCTTGATCTTGGATCCATCTTCACGGCGGGTCTGAATCGAAAATTGGTTCCATGGACGACTTGGATCACCATGCCGACGACTAAATGTCAGCGGTAGGTACTCGTAACAAATTCGTATAACATCCGGATCTTTCGTTGATTTTGCCTTATCAATCAGATCATTGTAGTCCAATTCATCATTGAGTTTTTCAAAGAAATCACCGGACTTCGTGATCTCCACATTTATTGTGTTAACATAGTCAATAAGATCATCCTTTGACACCAAGTACTGATCATCAAATATTCCTCCTCTCATTATATTAAACAGGGTATTGGAATAGTGACGGCCAATACTCAATTTATCGTTGGTCAGCTGCAGTCCATCTGCTAATCCTACCAGGTGTTTCAGAGCTTTGGTACCTGATTCAATATCATCCTTCAGGCCCTCCAAAACCTGTTCCCTGGATCCCGATAATAATCCAATTGTATTGATGACATCAGAGTGATCCTGATTGACTTCACCAACAATAAACCAGGTACTTGAATGATTTGGTGAAATGTTCAGTGTACCATTGATAAAATATGATCCAGGTTCGGCTTTTATGTCATGCTCAGTAGACAACTCATTACCCTGACGGAAAAGATCCAATTGAAAACTGGAAAGTAGTATGTGCTGCATATCGATCCCTCCACCCCAGACTGTTGTGGCCTTCAATGCTTCGCTTGGCTCAGCTTTGTCAACGATCATCGAACTAAGTGCGAATATCCCTAAACCAGATTTTGATTCGAGCTCATTTCTTTTGTAGGCATTAGCCAAATTGCTTCTTACATTCTGCAGATTAGGACTTACACCATAGGGTATTATATTTTGGATCCCGTCAAGAACCTCCACAGTTACTTCATTGTCAGTGAGATTTGTGACTTCTGATCTCTTGACAAGACCAAACCTGTCAGAAAACTGCCATGAATACCTAAATGTGATTCCAAGATCCTCGTTTACCTCTTCAAAGATTAGTTTATTTCCGGTAACATTCTTATAGAGATTTCTACGTATTTGATAAGCACCTCCATATCTATTAGAGAAGGGTTCCCACAGGAATGTCTTTTCACCTTTATGAACCCGTAACAAAGATTTACTTCCGGTAGTATCATAGGAATCGGAAATCTTGTCATCGGTATAATAAGGGAATAAAGCCGAATCTTCATTCCTTCTTCCTGCAGATACCCCACCGGTTGTAGAAATGAAAAGCCAAAGGTCACAATGACTGACCAGACTTATAAAGAAAGGCCTCATTTGATCATAGTTGGAAATCTTGTAATAATCCTCTGAGTCAATTTTCACATATTCCCCTCCTACTTGTCCAGATACTTGTTTCAACGGTACGTCACCGACATGCAATGTTTTTGATTTCATCATTATTATGTCTTAGCTATAATGGTTTGTATCGCTTGCCCATTAATATTTGAATTGTAAATCTCAATCACCGATATCGCCGGGCATATAATCAAGCGATTCATTCTTTTACTAAAATTCTTTCAAGTTCCTCAAGGGATCTCCCCTTGGTTTCTGGGACCTTCAAAAGCACAAAAATTAAACCCAAAGCAGCAAATATCCCATAAATTAAAAATGTAGTAGCACTCCCAAAATTTGCAAGTTCCCAGGGGAAAACAAGTTGCACCGAAAAACTGACTCCGGAGTTAATGAGTCCTACGAACGAAATGGCCAAACCCCTTATTCTATTAGGAAATAGCTCTGAAAATAGGACCCACATGACTGGCCCAATGGATATGGCAAATGAGGCAACAAATCCGAGAATACCAAAAAGGATGAGCATTGAATTCATACTGACTGCAGCTGTTATGAGGTCAGATTCAAATTGTTTCGCAAGGCCCTCCCCTAAAGATCCCTTTAATGCATTCTTATAATCAATATCACTATCAAATGTCTTTCCGATCAAGAGACTCAAATCATTCCGATTTATCTCTGATGGTAAGCCCGTAGTCGATTCTTCAGTAAGTGTGTACGTTGCTGAACTAAATCCAGCTGCCAAAATAAACATACATATTGCTATCCCCGCTACCCCGAAAGTCAGAAGTGGTTTTCTTCCAAACCTGTCGATCATAGATATGGCCGCGACAGTAAAGATCAAGTTTGTTAAACCCACAAGGATTGCTTGAACAAAAGATGCATCCGTCCCAATTCCCGATTGTTCAAAGATCATTGGCGCATAGAAAAAGACGGAATTGATTCCTGTGATCTGCTGAAGAACAGCAACTACAATTCCAATGGTCAGTACAAGACTCATCGCCGGCTTGAAAAGTTCACCGATTGGGACTTTATCCTGCTTTTCATCACCGATACTTTCATGTACAGCTTTCAACTGTTCAACTGCATCTTCTTTGCTTGTCACTTTGCACATGATCTCAAGGGCCTCTTCTTCTCGTCCTTTCAAGGCCAACCATCGTGGACTCTCGGGCACAAGGAATAAACCTATGTAATACAATACAGCCGGTAGTGTTTCCAACCCGAGCATCCAACGCCAATTCCATTCGTCAAACTTTAAGGATTGAGCCCAATCGGCATCGGACTGACCTAATTTGAGGATGAGATAATTTGTGAAAAAGGCTACGGATATACCAATGACAATATTCAACTGGTTGAAAGATACCATCTGGCCACGCATTTTTGGTGGTGATATCTCTGCAATGTACATCGGAGCCAAGATCAATGCCGCCCCTACTCCAAGGCCACCTATCATTCTTGCAATCACTAGTGTGATGAAGTCTGGTGCAATGGCCGAACCTATGGCTGAAATAGCGAATAAAACCGCTGCATATCTTAAGATCGTTTTCCTTCCAAATGCGTCACTTAGAGGGCCTGAAAACATCATAGCCAATGTAGCCGTCAGAGTTAAGGAACTTACTGACCACCCCAACTCCAGCTTTGTCAGCTGGAATTCTGGTTCGATAAATTTTACAACACCCGAAATCACCGAAGCATCAAATCCCATCAAGAACCCACCAAGTGCAACGATCAGTGCAATCCTTACCGTAAATAGTTTTTGATTATTCATTTTGTGAGTTAGGTTGATTTTCGGCGGGTAATTTACACCTCGAAATCTAATCCAAAAACTTTATTGATACTGTATATAACCAGACCATTACGTCAGATTTTGTCGTTCATTACAGTTAAAATTGGTACCGATCTTTACTTTTCGAACCTCTGTCCAGTGACTAAAAGACACCCCTGCAATTATCTTTTAGGGAGACCACGATCCGGTCTAGTTCGGTAGCTCCATTCGGGATCTCTTCATTTTTTAGACCTGGGTAGGATTCCGCATCTTTCCAACTCTGTATGGTGGAACTAAAGAATTGTGAAGCCTGTGGATCAGCTTCATAAATGATGATGTCATAGGACTCTCCCTTGTCACCTCCAAACCTTGTGATAACCTGCCATTCACCATCTCTCTTGTAGGAGGTATTAGTGTGATCAGATTGGGGGTAGTATCTATCATCGGAAGGCCTCAGTAATACCCAAATATCTTTATCGTGAGATTCGGGATAAACACCCATTGTCAAAATACGGCATTTGACAGAATCCCTTTCGACCGGTGAGATTATTTGCACCTTTTTCACCGGGTATTCCACTTCTATCCTATTCCCGACTACATATTGTTCAATCCGGCCTTCCTGTAGATTAATATTCCCGTAAGAGTATCCACCATAAATTATCAGGCATATACCTATTACTCCCATGGCAACGCTGATTTTGGAATTAATTAATCCTTGAGATGAATCTTTAAGTTTTATACTGCCAACAATCGCAAGCAGGATCAAGGCGGCACCAACAATTATCAGTAATATTTCTGCAGACATATTTTTAAGAATTTGGAGATTGACAATTGTCAACTAAAAGTAGGTTCATAACTCATTTAAGACTAGCTAAGTACGCATATTAAAGTCAACTCTCATCACCTTTATTATAAACAGTGTAATAATCCGGTTTAGGTCATTAATGATATCAATATTTGCATTGATCAAATCAGGGTATGTTTAGCAGAATTTTAGATTTTCATCCTTATCCCAGATCCCCCAATATGCTCCGACATCTCCTTCGGCACCCACTTTCCATGACTCATCAAACGATGAGAAATAAAAGATCTCAATATCCTCTTCCTGAGACCATTTTTGAGTATTTATGAAATATTTTATTGCATTTTCAATTGAAGGATAGGCTCCTTCCAGGTTTGTTCCCTTGTCAGGCCAACCTGTCTCCGTAATGATCACTTTCTTCCCGTTGCCAGCACGTTTTGCCTGATGATACATATCCTTCATATAAAGCAAAGAATAGTCTTGATCACAACCTTCCCAAAACGGATAGCAATTGGATAAAATGATGTCACATGCTTCCGTGATTTCAGGACGCTCGCTAAACTCATAGTAAGCATCAACGTAACCAACTGGAACATTCACTTCGGATTTTACCTTATGGATGAACTCCAGTAGCTCCTCCTCTGTAAGGTCTCCACGATACATCACTTCGTTTCCAACAGCAGCGATATCTACATATCCCTCATTTGCAATTTCAATGAGATTCACTATTTCCCTTTGATTTATTTCGGGATCATTACCCAACCATGCACCGACAAGGGTTTTCATACCATATTCATGGGCTATTTTAGGGATTAGTTCATTTCCATCGGTGCAGGAAAATGACCTGATCCACTTCGTATAAGGTTTAATTATTTCCAACCTTCTCCGGATCTGCTCCTCGGACAGTTGGTCTCCAGGTTTTTGACCTTCCAGATATGGGCTAAAGCACAGGCCGTGCATACCACTTTCCAGCGTTTTACAATAGAGTTCTTTCAATTCCTCTAATGATTTTCCTTCAAAGTCGATGGAAGCCAGTGCTAGAAATCTTTCTTCTCGTTTAGATGACATTAGTTGTACTATTTTTTAAATTATTATTTACAGTTCCCCTCTTCTTTCCTCCAATGTTGCTTTAATTTCTTTCGCTCTTTCTTCAGAGAGGTTATAACCGAGCATCACCACAATGGCAAGGCCAGCTGTTACAGAAGGAATGACTATATCAGCAATCCTTAAATTAGTCATGGTTTCGACGGTCTGGGTGGCAGTAGTTTGATCAAATCCAACGACTTTCAAAACTAGTCCACCTAATACCAATGCCAATGCTTGACCTAGTTTGACCATCCACCAATAAATAGCCCCGAAGGTTCCTTCTTTTCTCGGCATCCCATTATTCAACTCATCCAGATCGCAAACATCGGCTGTCATACTCATCATAAGTGTGAAGAGGCCTCCGAGCCCAAATGCAATCAGGGGAATTGGGAAAAACATAAGCCATGGATTTTCCGGATTAAATGCCCACCATTTGAGAATATATCCAACGATAGATATTCCGGTTGAAATAATGAAAGCCTTTCTCTTACCCAGGTTATTGGATATCCATGAAATTATGGGAATTACCAAGAAAGCTGTTAACACTGCAGTGACCGTAGAAAACCATGCAGGCCATGTTCCGGCGGCTTCATAACTTCCGTTGAATAAATAGAAAACAATGATGAACACACTAAATGAGGCCACCATCTGGAAACCATTAAAAACCAGGAATGTGGCCCCGCAGAGCCTTAGGAACGGAATGTTTTTGAATACATCCGCAATACTTTTGAAGAGGTCAAGGAGATTGGAAAATAGGCTTTTAAAGTTGATTTCCTTCCTGTTTTCAATATTGGAGGAATCTATACCTCTACAAAAAATAGCGGGTAATACTCCCATTACCACACATATCGAAGCTACAATAACAGATAACTGACGTACTCCAACAGCTTGTGATGAAAAAATATCCGGATCAGCTATGATAACCCAAAACCAGGGTACAATCATCCACGCGATCTGACCCATTATGTTACCAAAAGCCATTAAACGGGTTCGCTCATTGTAATCAGTGGTCATCTCATAACCAAGTCCAACTAGAGGTGTGGCAAACATGGTATTCCCTACAAGGAAGACCATAGACATAATTAGGAAATACCAGAAATTAAATAGCTGGGAATTGTTTTCATCCAGCTGCCAAAGCAATGCAAAAAATATTGCGCTCAATATTGCTCCAATGAAAATGTAGGGCCTTCTTCTACCCCATTTGGTATTAGTATTATCTGAAATAAAGCCCATGACCGGATCCGTCACAGCATCAAAGATCCGGGGAAGTCCCCCAAGTAATCCGGCTAAGAAAGGATCCATACCAAAAGCCGTCAAAAGGAAGAACATAAAGAATCCAAGTGCTCCAGGTAAAAGGTTAAGTACCAGTTGACCAGAACCGAATGCAGCTTTTTGGGTTAAGGGGATAATATCTTTAGAAGCAGTTTGCATATCAGGTTTGTTTATTCATTAATTAGGAATAATCAGTGTTTGAATGGTCTGTTGACCTATGGAAAAGACTATAGTTTGATCAGCATGATAATTGGTAAAATTTTTTGTCGAAATGGCGAATATGTAATCGATTGGTGTAAGAATACTTCTCCTCAGGAACATATCATTTGTCTTTATTGGGCGAATTCTAAGTCAGTTTTAATTGGAGGAAGCAATGCCGTTTCCATTAGAACCTCCCTATTTCCATCAAAAGTTTTGGTGATTGGATTACCTCCTCGTGTCAGTCCATTAAATACACCTTGGTCAACCAGATCCCAAAGAACATATTTTGCTTGTCCCTGCAGAGTGAATAATCCAAAGTGGTTCTCAGATCCTTTTACATTATGTGAATCCTTCCAGGGTTCGTCGAATGCTTCAAAATAGAAGCATGAAATGCCTTCACTGTTAGTCCAATCTCGCATCATTTCGTAGTAAAGGCTTTCTTTGAATTCATCCGTCGCTTTTGAACCTTTACTGCCATAATGATGATTATCAGAATCAAGACTCGCCCAACCTGTTTCACCGATATGAATGGGTTTGTCAATTCCCAAATTATTCATATACTCTTTTACTCTATTGTATTGAGCAACTGCAAAATCCCTGGATCTTTCCATCGCCCGCACAATTTGTTCTTCTTTGGGAAGAGTGTCTTCACCGTTGAAAACTCCCCAAAATTCAGGGTTGTAATGGGTGTTATGCATTGGATACGTATGCATCGAAATGAAATCAACTGCTCCAATGAGGCTATTCAAATCCTCAACATGGTACTCTGTTCCTCCACCACCCCATGAGGAGAAATCGTCTGAACTTGTGATCCACAGACTTTCAGGAAGCTCCCCTTTGGATTTTAAAGATTGAAGATGATTTACCCATTTCAATATCACTCCTGGTTGGACATAATAAGCTTCAGCCCATTTGACCATGGCCTCATTACCGACAGCTATGATCTTTACAATATCAGGATACTTATTGGCCAATGCAACAGCGCGCTTTATCTCACCTTCATTTTGTTCGCTCTCGACATTATGATCAACAGGTTCGTCTGTCCACGCATTTTTACAGTCAATCCAGGCACCGAGCATCAGGTACATCTGAAACTCCGGATTTTCCTGTTTTAGTTCTCTAATTGCTTTAAGTACGTTAGAAGCATGCGGTAACTGAACATTGTAGGTCCGCAGTAGTCTGATCCCCATCGCCGACAATATCTTCATGTCCTCTTTGAGTTCCTCGACAGTGGGTTGGAATTCCCTTGTTTTTTTTCTGTAACCGCCGTACGAAATTGCCAGATAGTTTGGATCACCGAGTATATCTTCTGCTGTCAAATTATATTTTGATTGCATTTGGTCTTCTTCTTCATTTTTTGTTTGACTGCAAGATGCCACTACTAAACAAATAATTACGATTAGGACGATATGAAATCTTATCATTGTGGCTACGAGAGTGGTCATTTCCGAGCTGGAGTTTTATTCGAAATGTTTATTATCAGTTCAATTAGGATAAAAACGAGCCAAGCCTTAGGCTCGGCTCGTTTTAAGTCTTGGATATCTCCAATTAGTTTTTGTACAAATAGATATTATCAATGTATACTACATTCAGAGTAGCAGCGGTGGCCAGGATGAACTGAGCTAAATTGTCACGGGTCGTTCCGGATCCTTGAGCAAAATCTGCTATTGCAATATCAAGAGATTGCCATGATCCACTTTGACCGTCACCAATCGCATTGGTATATTCAAAAGCGTTAACTTCCGCTCCACCTGCGTGGTTGGACCATTTTGGATTTAGTATTTGCCCCGCCGCGAAATCATCTGCAATCCAATAATCCATATGAAAATGAGTCATTTCAGTTGCATCGAATGAATTGCTGCTAAAATCTACGCCCAGGAATCCACCGGCAGAACTACCAAAAGTAATCTTCTTAATATTGTTTCCTGCGATTTCTAGATCTTCCTGACTAGCATCATCCCATTCTGCAGACCATGTATCAACGGTTACATCAGTATAGGCATCACTGAATAACGAGATCACATTTGCTTCAGCAACAGTCGGAGCCGCAGGAGCATCGTCTGGTTCGGATGTTGTAGACTCGATCTCCACTAATGAGATATTGTCCAATACAACTACCCCTGTTTCCCCTGCAAGATCGAATAGAACTCGATTGTCAACTCCGTCTTCGCCGAAAGAAGCAGCCAATTCCAAATCGTATCTGTTGGTTGAAGTTGTTACATTAACCGTTTCAATACTAGCTGCAAAACTTCCTCCATTTAGGCCAATACCAGCAATGAAAGCCCTTTCAACGTCGGAAGATGCATCAAAAGACAATTTGTAAGTCTTACCCTGCTCGATGGTTACAACCTGACTAAGGTTAACCAGGAACGGCTGATTTGGATCGGCACTTTCAATGTTTACTATGAAGAATGTATTGGTTCCTTCCGTTTGAGTTGGTACCACAGCAGGATCACCAAAATTCACAATCCAAGGATCCGTTGAGCTACCTTCAAAGTCACCGTTTGATACTAATCCACCAGGGTATCTCACTTTTACAGTTCTCGTAACTTGTGTAGCAGCATTTCCAGCAGCATCAGATACATCATAGGTAATTACATAAGTTCCTGCTTTATTAACATCTACGGCATCACCACCAACAGTAATAGACGAAGAAATGTCGCCATCTATGTTGTCGGTAGCAGTTGCTCCCGCGTCAGTAAAAGTCCCGCCAAGCTCTACTTCAACTTCTGCGTCTCCTGTAAGGGTAATTACAGGTGCCTCAGTATCTGTTGATGCTAAAGCCACTGTGACAGTCTGGGTATTCGTATCTGAACCACCTTCATTGGTTGCAGTTAGGGCCACTTCATAGCTACCGCTTTCCGCATATGTGTTAGTTGGTGATTCGTCGGTCGAAGTATTGCCATCATCAAAATCCCAGGCATAAGCGTTGCCATCACCAGTTGACGTGTTGGTGAAGGTAACTACCCCTGTTTCATTGTCCACTACGAATGTAAATCCAGCTTCCGGTGGAGCAACTGGATCATCATCGTCACTACAGCTAAGTAAAAACACAACTGAACCTAGTGCCAGGAACAGTGCTGCATTTCTAAATAAATTATTAATCTTCATATTATTCATTTTGTTGTTAAATACTAATTATTGATAAAGTCTTACATAGTCCACAGTCATGGTTTGTGGAAAACGACTACTACTATTCGGCGGACCTACATAACCTCCACCGACTGCCACGTTTAGTAGGATAAAGAATTCTTTGTCAAATACCCACTCGGTTCCACTGGGAATACTTGCCGGAGTCAGTTGCTGATAAAGGAAATCATCCACAAAATAATCGATGAAACCAGGGCCCCATTCGACGGCGAAAACATGAAACTCGGTGTCAAACCTCCCCTCTTCCAATTCAAATTCTTGAGAAATGGGGTTACCACCAGAATATCCTGGGCCATGTATCGCTCCACCAATCTTACTTGGCTCCTGCCCTCTTAATTCCATGATATCAATTTCACCGCATTGCGGCCAGCTTACGGTCTCAATATCAGTTCCCAACATCCAGAATGCAGGCCAAAGACCCTGGCTAAAAGGAGTCTTGAGTCGCGCTTCTATACGACCGTATCTTTGTTCAACCTTACCTTGTGTGGTGATTCTTGCTGAAGTGTAAGAACTTCCCTGGTAAGACTCCTGGATAGCAGTGATCACCAGATTCCCTTCACCATCCAGGGATACATTTTCCGGTCTGTCAGTATAATACTGCAGTTCTTGATTCCCCCATCCATTTTCACCAGTCCCTATTTCAAAATTCCAATTATTGGGATCAGGTGAGTCACCGGTTGAACCGTCAAATTCATCAGACCACACGAGTTCAAAACTTCTTTGTGGCTCATTTGAATCGTCGCAACCGGCGGTTACCAGTAGCATACCCGACAAAATCAGAAAAACAAAAATCTTCGATCCAAGCTTAATCATGCTGTTCACCTCTGTTAGTCAGACTTTTTTATTACCTATAGAAATAGACATTGTCCACATAAATGTTTGAAATGGTAGCATCAGAAACGAAAAATATCAGGTCTACATCATCAGTACCACCCAATCCTGCAAAATCAGAGAGCGGAATATCATAGCTAACCCACTGCTCCTCAAGTAATGGGCTGTAACTTTCGAGGTTCACGGATCCTGATGTTTCTGTTGGACCATTATTGTTGATAATCTGGAATCTTAGAAAATCACCTCCACCGACAGGTTCGCGTACGTTTATGTCCACATGAATGTGAGTCATCGCTGAGGCATCTACATCAGGAGAATTAAACATGTTGATACTTACAAAATTTAATTCTGTGTAACTGATAATATTGTCGCCTCCTATGTCAATGGCTCCACCCTGAGTGGTCGCAAACTGGAAGAAACCATTATAATTATCGACTTGTACGTTTTCATAAGCATCGCTGAAAATCGATACCACATCGGATGCATTTCTAGTTGGAGGAGTTGGTGCGGACTGAAAGTTTCCTGTCGATGTCAATGTAAGTGAACCAAGTGCATCAATCTGGTTACTCCCTTCACCGAGTGTAGCAGTAATTGTTGTGGTACCCGCATCCTGTACGGTTATTGTTCCGGTTTCATCAACCGTAGCAACATTTGGATTAGAAGAATTAAAACCTAAATAGGATGGAGCCGCGTTAACCGGAACATCAATTCCATCGATATTGTATACGACATTAACACCTGAAACTGGGATAGTAACTCCATTGAAGGATGTTAGTGTTTCATCATTCCCATTGAATATTTGAGCTAGCGGCTGAGCTACACTCGGCAAATTCTCATATTTCAATTCGTCAATCCAGAAGGAATATCCTACTTCCTGGCCCTCTGGTCCGATACCTCCTGCAGCAAAAAGGAATACTGTTTTGACTTCAGTTAGTCTTGAAGGGTCAGGGATAGGGATGATGAATTGTTTCCAATTGGTTGTGAAGTCCAGATCCGTTAATGTCGCTTGATACTCAAGTCCAAAACCCATTGTTCCAATGGTTGCGGATTGGGATGCCCGTCCCCAAAAAGTCAATGCATTATATTCGGTCAAGTTCCTGGCTCCACCATCGACCTCAAAGGACGCTCCTGCAAAACCTCCTCCGGGATCATCCGCATTAGGTACATCAAATCGAATTGATGCGTTGCTTTCGTATCCTTCATTTTCGTCCACTGAAAATACATCCGGTTTGGCTCCATCCCCCACAAAAGGGAAATAGAAATTGGTTCCCATACCTATGAAAGTATCTGTAAATATTTCTGATGTATTAGGAAAAGGAGCTTCCGGTAATACCTCTTCCTCGCGAACACAACCAGCCAATAAGGTTATGAAGACAGTTAACATCAAAAGATTAGTGATTCTATTATTGAAATATATTTTTTTCATCATTTTACGCTTTTAGAAGACCAGATATTATTGACCAATGTTGATGTGTACATAGGTTCTCAATTCCCATTCCGAACCATTCCCTACACCGGCAGGAGCAACAACTGCCGTGGTGGCTGTAGGATCAAATTGATATAAATACCTGGGTGAATATTTGTCAAGTGATCTCCAGATATACTGTATTCCCAACTTCGTGTTAGGTAACATGAACCAGTCCTGTTTACCGGCTGTGGTGTTGATATCCGCCAATATCTGTAGCGGGAACGTTAGGTTGAAGTCTCTATGATAATCATAAGGTCCCCAGTCGTTAACCTTTACCTGAGTTTCGAATCGGAACTTTTTATAGATCGTTCTCACATCAGCTCCAAATCTTTCTATCAGCCTATCATCACTACCACGTGCTTGAGCATTTCCACCATATAGATTAGCTATAATACCAAAATCACGGTTTATCTTGGATACAACCCTTGCATGGGCTTCCCAAAGGTCCTGAGAAGGAGCGGCTCCGGGGAATGGGAAAATACTACGATCTGCACCAAAACCAATCCATGCATCCATCGATGTAGGAAGGTGTCTGTAAACAAATCCCGCACTAACCGCAAAACCTGCATCTTCCGATCTGTCGTTATCCCACTGATACATCCAGGTTCCAGGCGTAGGGTCAAAGGTGAAGAGGATCTCTCCAGCGAATGTTTCCCTGTTCCAATCCCTTACCACAAAAGGATCCGTCAAGATATTTCTAAGCCTTCCAGGTGCAGTAACATCTCCTGGCATCGGATCAATAATAGGTTGTTGGTATAGGAAGTTTGGAGCAATTTGTAGGTTACCAATAGAGTAAGTAAATCCGGACAAAATACTGTTTCTATTTCCACTTCCGCTGTCTTTCAATTTCCATCCTGTAAATGTTTGCGTAAGGTCTCCTCCCCCATTTGCAACAACACCTTGAGAAGCTCCCAATGCGTACCAGTTGAAGAGTCCGCCAGCATAGGTCACTTTAAATTTTCCTCCCCAGGTATCTGTGTCTTTTACTTCATCCAGAAGCACCTCATAGCTATCGCTTTCCCCTCTTGCCACCTGGAAGTTACGACCAACCAGAGGTTGACCACCCCATATACCACCTACTTCGAACGTGAATTTTTCAAGCTCCCTTTCTACATGAATAGTTGCTCTTCTCGTCCTTGGCTGTGGAACAGCAATCGATGTAACTGCAGCTCCAAGTGTACTAACATCCTCATGAAACATTCCTGTTACATGATATTTTCCGATATGCTTTCGATATTTCACCAAAACTGCCGGGTTGGCTCCCCACCATAGCTCAGGACCAAAAGCAACCTTTAGCCCTTTGAAGCTTCTTTTTCCTTCCACCTCTATCCCATTGGGAGCAAGACCTTGATAAATATCCAGGTTTGGACCATAGTTAGCTTCGGGATACAGTCCGAAAAAGTCTCCTTCATAACCCCAATGATAGTGTCCGGTACGATAGAATCCGGTTAGGTCAAAAAGCTTACTGTTCCATTTGTATTCAGCTTGATAGACCTGGACCCTGTTAAAATCAGACACGGTAACTGGGCCGTTGGGAGAATTAATAACCGTTGGTCTTCCCCTGTTCTCGTAGAAAATTTCATTGATTGGATTCTCAGGTACATTTCCAAGAATGTTGAAGGTTGCGGAGGCCGTAATATTTGCACTTGGTTTTGCTTCAATTCCCACAAAGTAGGATTCCATTCTATCAAATCCCTTCTCGTCAGGATATACCTGTGCATTTGGGTCAGGATCAGACGGGGTTGTAATCAAATCACCGCCAGTTATAAATGTTGAAAACTCGGCTCTAAGACTTTTCACTTTCAGTTTCCCACCTTGCGCTGCCTGTAATGCTGCTCTATCCCCCCTGGCCCTGGTTACAGCGTTCATGATCTGTATGTTGTCAAAATAGGCTTCGATAGTGGAATTAGTTACTCCTTCACCATATGGATCTGTTTTATGTGCCTCTTGCAATGCATAGTATGCAGCTCTCGGATACAGCTGATATAATCCCCTGGAATTGGTAGGACCCTTTGCACAAACACCGAACCACTCCTCATTCATGTTATTTTCGCCATCCTTATAGTCTAACATATAACCTCCATTGGCCCATGAAGCATTGTTATCATGAACATCCGCGTTCTTCCGGTCATCAAATCCATATTTCCACCAGCCATCACTGAATTGAAAGGTGTAACCACCGATGGAATTGCCTGCCAAACCCAGGCCGGCAGCATTCATATATATTTCTTTCCAATTACCTACCATGTAATAGGCCTGGGCCTGCTGATCTTCACGATTTTCCAGCGCGTTGTATGCATCAGCGCCAAACTCGGTAAAGAGGATCGGCAGATCCAATTCATCTTCAACTCTTTGGAACGCATCGCCAAATGACACTCCTCGATACATGTTAACACCATATATATCCACATCAGGGATCTCTTCAGCCAGGATCTCTACAAAAAGCAGATCTCCATTACATATTGCCACCGGGTGATTGGAGTCTATAGCTTTCATCGCTTTGGCGGCATCATTCATGAGCCTGTACATTGGTCTGCCGCGAGATTCACCAATAAAATTGATACGCTGTTCATCATCCGGAAAATCCTCAGTTTCCGCACCTTGCCAGAATAGGCCATAGTTATTTTCATTCCCCAATAGATAGAGTAATAAGCCTGGGGTATCTTTATATTCCTCTGCAAGGGTGGTTATTTCTTCCATTAAAAACTCCATGGTCACGGGATCATCATAAATGGTGACTGGAGTCCATACTCCATTTAATGTCAAGCCGTACCTACCGAAAGAGTGATTTAACATGGTATAAATTCCGTACTCTTCGTATATGTATTGGATCCATTTTGCAGGAACTCCTGTATACATTCGTACCGAATTGACTCCCATGTTTTTTAACAATGACATCTCGGAATCTAATCCTGCTTTAATATCATCATCGGATTTATTCCAGAAATTAACGTTTACGGTGTTGGTACCAATGGGAATATAATCCCAGTTCATACCGTTAACCATAAATGGTTGCCCGTCTACTATTAATGTCTTTCCCGAATCATCGCTTTTCACCGACACCCTGTTGCCTTGACTGTAGGCATAAAGAAGACCCAGACATGAAATAAGTAATAGGAAGTTTTTTCTCATGGTTATTAATGTTAATGATCGTCAGTCAAAACTTCTCCCTTTAATTTTGACCTAAGTATGAAATGCTTCGAACTCAAGGATGATTAGGAAAAATTTTGACAAAGAATTGGGACCAAATTATTGCGGATTATTACGAATTCAGCAAAAGCCCCCACTACATTTGGAATACATCTTGAATATTTGCCAACGGATCAATGTCTTCAATTAGGAATTTTCAAAAAAACATCCCCATAGATAACTTATTAGCTGTTTTTGCTTCTCTGTTCGGTAGTTTCAATTGATAAATTATGTGCTAATTGTTATCAATGAAATCGTTTGTTGTATAGGTAATGTAGTGGTAAAAAAAGGGGGATCAATTGGAATTAAATACTCAGAATATAATCTATCAGATTTTCATTGCTATCCAGATTCAATTTTTTGCGAAGCCGGTACCTTTTGACTTCCACACTCTTAGGGGATATATTAATTAACTGTGCGATCTCCTTGGATGTCAAATTCAGCCGAAGGTATGCACAAACTTTGAGGTCGTTTGGTGATAGGTTAGGATGTAGTGTCTTGAGGCTTTTGAAGAATTCGGTATCTATATTTTCGAATGTCTCTTTAAACATCTCCCAATTTTGATTATGATTAAGACTTTGGTTAATGGTTTTAATAACAGGTTTTACATCGATAATATCATTAACCAGTGTTAGGCGTTCTTTAATATGCGTCAGCAACTCATTCTTTTTGATCATACTCATTGTGGAGGCTGCCAATTCATTACTCTTGTTTTTATAGTCTTCTTCAAGCTGTTGGTTTTTCAATTTGATAATTTCTTGTTCATTCTGAAGTCTTAAGATCTCCAGTCTTTTCTTGTTGTACTCGACCAATTCCTCACGCTGTCTTCGGTAGTATGACCTATAGGCACCATGCATGAAAATTAAGATGATGATGGCAGTTACCACATAGATGGTGATCATTAAGTTTGTCCGGTACCAGGGTCTAGCAACCGTGAAAACATATGAAGCAATGTTTTGAGATTCTTTATTCCCAATTTTTGCCTTTACATTGAATGAATAATTACCGGGTGGAAGATTCTCATAGAAAACAGTCGACTCTGTAGTCCATTCACTCCACACATCATAGATCCCCTCCAGTTGGAATTGATAGGAAGGATTGAAATATTTCAAATATTGTGGCGTATGAAAACTAATCCTGACATTATTATCACTACTCTCGAAAACACCGTCCTCTGAGATATCGATCAGTTTATTGGAAGCACTGTGATCAGCATTAATTCCAACACTTACACCGTTCAAATAGACATTAAAATCATTGAATGAGATCTTATCCGCATCAAAGATGATGTAGCCAAAACTGGTACCCACCAGGTATTTGTTTTGGCCGTCAATTGCAAGGATATTCTCATATTCAATAACATTCCTTCTGGTATTGTATGTAAGAGGTATTCGGTCAATTTTCGGAACATTGGCGAAGTTACTTTCGGATACTCTGATAAGATGATTTTTAGAGAATCCCCATAAATAAGCTTCATCGTTGCTCTTTACAAGTTTACCGGATAAATATTCGTCCTCCGTATATATGGAACTGAGTATACTATCTCTTTCAAATCCTTTGGTATTTTCATCGTATTGGAATACCCCCAGCCTATATGCGTAGTAAATCTTATTGTTGTATTTGGTGATACTTGAGTTCGACCCCCTCAGAAGTGAATCAAAATTGATCTGTTTGACATGATTAAAGTCGCTGTCAACTTCAATTTGGAAAATACCTTCATATTCGTGATTTACCAGAATAGTTTGATCTGACACTTCAAAGGAACGAGAAGAGTTGTCAAAACCATCAATCTTGTTTCTTACTGTCCACTCTGTACCTGTTTTATCAAGTATATAGAGACCGTCGTAATTACCCTGTATGATACGTTGATTATCCAACTTCTTGATATTCCATGCTCCGGGAATGTTGGATACGATCAGAAATTCGCTGTTTTTGACGATGAAAGTACCATTGTGATGACCACAGAAAAGATCATCACCGATTACTGTTAAGTGCCAAACTTGTCCTTGTGAACCACGAACTAATTCAAAACCTGAATCCTCGTTTATGTTCTTAAAAAATAATCCCTGGTTTGTTCCAAGGTAAAGCTTTTCATTATGCAATGCTGAAGTGTATACACTTCCCAATACACCCAGCTCATCCACAAAAATCCTTAGTGGTGAATTGATGTTAAGGTAGCTTACTCCATAATCCAGACCCACCCATAAGTTCAAATCAATGTCCTCGAAAATTGATAGTACTGTATTTTTCTGTAGGCCAAATCTTTGATTAGTCGCAATTATTCGATTTAGGTTTTCGTCTAATAGTACTACACCATTCGAAATAGTTCCCAGAGCATAATTTCCATTCCTAAGTTTAAGAGAATTGTATATACTCATATCCGATGGAATGTCGAGAAAACTTGGCACCTTTTCTATTATGTTGTTTGCAAATGCAAAGAAACCATTATGTCGTGTGAGGATTAGAATGGCTTTGCCATATGGAAATATACCCACCACTTCGTCCGTCTTGAAAATGTTGTCTTCGGACAATGGTGTGTCTTCACCATTTATTATTTGAAAAATTCCAACATTCTTTCTTTGGAAGTAAATAAGACCATTTACTTCGAACATCTTGACGATATCTTCCTCAGAATATATCTGATCAATGGAATTTGTCGCAGGATTGAAAATACATATACGGTTAAGAGATTGAAATATTACCCAATCGTCAACTTGAATAATATTCCAAAACTCTTCATCATCTATTAATTCTATATCAAGATTATTTGATAGTGGAGTATATTGTAGTTCCCCTGATGAAGTCTTTTCCCAAAATCCAAATTCCATATAGCACCCTGTGTAGATCCTGTCGCCAATTACCTTTACCGATCGCATGATACTCTCGTTCGGAGATTGATAAAGGGACCACCGTGCGCCATTAAATTCCAGGAGACCGTCATTATTGGCGATGTAGATAAGTTTCTCCTTGGATTGAGAAATTGACCAGTTCTGCGTTCCAGCCCCGTACGTACCCGGAGAAAAGTTTTGAATCGGGATAGTCTCCTGGGAAATGGAGATGTGATAGCAGAGAAAAAATGCTATAGAGAAGCAAATTGTCTTCACTTTCGTCATAACGTAGTATTAAAACTGGTTTAATCTATAAAAGTTATCTCAATTTCTATTCCACAACATGCGATTCAATACTCTCGCAAATACGGCAACTGTAATTTGTAAGAAATCTGCTTAGAAATGCAAGAAACTTGACAAAGAGGAAAATTTGGTCCAATTTATCACGAATTACAACTAAGCATCCGTTTTCCCGGGCCTATGAATTCACAATTCAAACTAAATGTCCGAAAAGTAATCGTCATAAGCGTTTCCTGGACACTTATAGGTATGTTGTTTTTTCTTGAAGATTACTCTTATCTACGAGCAAATGACTTAATTGAATTTTACCAGGGTAACCTGAAGTTGACACTTATCATCAGGAATATAATCGCTCCTTTCATGGCTGGAATAGTAGGTGGTGGATTATTAATTTTCGTGGTAAGAAACCGACTGAGGAAAAGGAGCTATGGAGTGGCCCTCCTGGAAGTGGGTTTTTACTATTTCCTGATATATCTCTTGATTATGGTTGTCGCCATATTCGCCTATGAGGGACTTGATCAGGGGGCGCCCCTATTTGGGAAAAGGGTACCCAAAACAGTAATTGAAAATCTACAAGATCCCGGTCATCTCAGAGGTATTTTCAGATGGTTGGTTGTGATTGCCGGCACGCAGTTTATCCTGCTAATTAGTGACAAATTCGGTCCAGGTGTACTACCAGCACTGATCCTCGGTAAGTATAGACATCCAAGAAATGAAAACCGGATATTTATGTTCCTGGATCTGAAGTCTTCAACTACCATTGCCGAAAAATTGGGAACCGGAAGATATAACGATTTTCTTAATGATTTTTTCACCGATATCACAGACCCCATTCTTAATTCAGGAGGGGAGATCTATCAATATGTTGGAGATGAAGTAGTGGTTTCCTGGAAGCGAAAAAATGGATTGAAAAATTCCAATTGTCTCAAATGCTTCTTTTTAATTTCAGAGGTAGTGGAAAACACACACCCAGAATATCAAAAGAAATATGGCATCGTACCTGAATTCAAGGCAGGTATTCATATTGGAGAGGTCACCGTTGGAGAGATTGGCATAATCAAAAGGGATATAACCTATTCCGGAGATGTCCTTAATACTGCCGCCAGAATACAGGCAACATGCAATGCATTAAATGAAAGACTGCTGGTTTCCGACGAATTGCTTCAGGAATTAGATCATCCATTCAAGGTCAAGCGTCATGGCAAAGTAGAACTGAGGGGGAAATCAATAGCAGTCGAAATAAGTGGTTTGACCGTGAACTAACGAAATTTCAACTTTCTCATTCCATTAAAATAGGTCCACATCAATTTCAGCTTTGAGCTTGTTTTCTTTCGAGACATTTCCATTGCATCCCAGAGTTCATCCGGGACTTGATCGAGCATACTGAATTCCCCTGCTCCCTTGAGCCATTCCCCTCCATCGATTGTAATTACTTCTCCATTTATGTAAGCTGAAAAATCCGAAACTAAATATGCCGCCAAATTAGCAAGCTCCTGGTGCTCGCCTACCCTTCCTATTGGCACTTTCTTCCGTGGATCAAACTTCTTTTTAAGGTCCCCGGGAAGCAATCGACTCCAGGCCCCTTCCGTTGGAAATGGTCCAGGTGCAATTGCATTAGAGCGAATTCCATATTTCGCCCATTCCACAGCCAGGGACCTTGTCATTGCCAAAACACCCGCTTTTGATGCAGCAGAAGGTACGACATAACCTGAACCAGTCCATGCATAAGTGGTGACAATATTTAGAATATTGCCAGGTATTTTATTTTCTATCCAATCTTTACCTATAGCTAATGTGAAATTATAAGTACCCCTGAGTACTATGTCGACCACCGTGTCAAATGCACGATGAGACAAACGCTCGGTAGGACTAATGAAATTACCGGCTGCATTATTGAGCAGCGCGTCTATTTTCCCAAACTCTGATTTAGCTGAGGAAATCACGGATTCAACATTCTCATAATCACGCACATCACAAGCCAAAGGCAAGATGGGATTTCCGGTAACACCCGATATTTCTTTTGCCGTATTTTCCAGTACATCCAGTTTTCTACTGCAGATTATGATCTTGGCTCCAAGCTCGGAAAAATATGTCGCCATGGATTTGCCAAGACCAGTTCCTCCACCGGTCACCAGGATCACCTTATCCTGAAGGGACCCTTCTTTTAACATACCCGTTGTATAATTCAATTCTTTATAATGTTTAACCGTATCAAGATACTGGATTAAAGGAAACAAATGAGAATTTGTGACCTACTAATTCTGTGGGAGAAATTGCTTAAGAAGACCATAGCAGAACGCACCCAGAATAGCTGAGACCAAGACAACCACAAAAACAAGGTATCCATTCCCTATCAATATGTAAATGGGTCCGGGACACGCGCCTGTCAATGCCCAACCCAATCCAAATATTGTGCCCCCTAACAAAGGTTTAAGATTTGCCTTGGGTTTGGAGATGACCAGTATGGGATCACCATCGATGTTTTTCAAACGATACTTTTTTATGGCCCATGTCACAATTACACCCAGAAAAACAGCAGATCCTATCACTCCGTACATATGGAAGGATTCAAACCGGAACATTTCATAGATGCGAAACCAGGAAATCACTTCAGCCTTTGTGAGGACAATCCCGAAAAAGATTCCGACAATAAGAAATCTGAAGAGCTTCATAATAGGACAGGGATAAGTAAGTGTGTCACGAACAAACCTCCTATAAAAAATCCAACGACTGCGATCAGAGACGATAATTCAAGATTACTCAAACCGGTGATGGCATGACCTGAGGTACATCCATTGGCATAACGCGTTCCAAATCCTACAAGAAATCCTCCAAGCACTACGAAGATCAAACCTCGAGGAGTAATTAAATTTTCCAAATTGAATATTTCTCCTGGAAGGTAATCGGCTCCGGGATCGGTAATTCCATAGCTGATCAACGACGTTTTAGTACTTTCGCTAAGTTCAATACTGACCTCACCAGTCATCCACTGCGAGGCAATAAATCCACCCAATAACCCACCAAATACAAACACCAGATTCCAAATCCCCGTCTTCCAGTCAAATCTAAAATGATCAGCAAATCGCTCACCCCCCGATGCACTACAAATAGTATCCAGAGTACTGGATACACCGAACCTCGCACCTAAATAATACATCAGGTACATTACAAGAGTAATTGCCGGTCCCGCCACATACCATGGCCAGGGTGCTGTAATCCAATCCATCATGTAGTCCATTATTTCTGTCTGCTTAGGTTTGATTAAGTATAGAGGGATAATGATACGAAAAAATTATCATATTAATATGTATTCATATATTAGATGGTTGAAAGGGTCGCTTATTTTACAAAGAAGATATCCATTGACGTATCAATTCCAAACCTTCCTTGTGTTGAAGCTTCCGTCCTAATTCCGGCATCATAATACCTGGATCGAGGGAAGATATCCTATGATATAATATGGATTCGTCAGGAGCACCTCTCACTATACTGTATTTTAAGCCAGCTGAACCTCTGCCGGCTGCAACCGGCAGCTTGTTTATTCCAAACCTATAAGGATTGGTTTCCGAAGCCAGCAGATTTAGACCGGTGTTTTTTGCCGGTCCTTCATCCCGATGACAATGTGCACAATTGATCTCTAACCATGCTCTGGCCCTACTGGACAGATCACCCGTTTTTTCATCGTTCCAGACAGGAAGCTTTGGTACGCCTTCTATCCTGGGTAATCCCTGAAGTATTCCAAGCTTTGCCCACTTCTCGAGCTGATTTTTCCCATACAACTTCCGGTTTAACTGTCGTGCAGATGGCCCGATCAATGTCATTTCTCCCGATTTCTCATGACAACTTTTGCATTGAACAAGGTTTGGAACAGAATAGTCAATTGATACTGTCTCACCTGACCTATCCAGCCATGTAACTGGAATACTTGCTCCTGCAATTTCCAGTGTTGCATCAGTTTGGTCCCCATTCCATATGTATGACAGAGCTTCCCAATTTCCTTCTTCCTTCACCAGTAACCTGGTCTCGAGAATCCGTCTCTCACCGTCATCCATTCTGAAATCTTCAGGATAGTAAAAATTTTTGATGAGAACGGATCCCTCCGGATATTCCAGTACTTCTGTGGGATGATATTCAACAAAAGCCCCTTTCGGAAGGTAAAAAAATCGGGATTTCAAGGCATAGTCGGAGAAGAGAGGTGTATTCAGATCATACGGGTAAACTCCCGATCCGGGAACCAAATCACGAAGAGGCTCTTCAAAAAAATCCCAATCTTTAAGACTTTCGGGACCTAACTCAGTTTCGAAATCACCTAATGAAACCTCTTCAATTGTTGGTTTTGATTCTTTCTTACCACACGATAATAGAAAGTAACCGCATAACATGGCGGCCAGAAACCATGATCTATTAGAATATCGGGGTGATAACATTTCCTTCACACTTAAATACTTCCCAGTTGGTCGTCAGGTTCTCAAAATCATTAGCAGCATCCAGATCGGCAAACTTTACATTTTCTTCATTAATGCACATATCGAACGTTGATCTATCCGTTGATATGCCATCCCAAACAATATCCGGAGTTGCAAAAAAGAATTCCTTCATAAACAGTAATCCAAACTGGTTCCTGACGGTAGGAAACCAGTAGTCATTGGAAAATCGATTGTCATGGATAAACAGGTCATTTGGGTATGGGTCATAATTTTCATCTCGACGAGCAGTTTCGATATTTTCATTTAGTTGGGATTCTTCTTCCGTCTGCAATCCTTCCACCAGGTCATAACTGGCGATAGCTATCCCGACTGTTCGATTATTGGATATTTCGTTGTGATGGATCTCAATATTACGTGTTGCTAACAGCATAATACCTGTTCCGGGAGGTACAGTGGCCACTATATTTCCTTCAGGAGCAAAGTTTCGGTAGTTATTTTCATATACTTTGTTGTTGAAGACGCGTGTGGTATGGCCGTACTGGGTCAATCCGGGAAGATCAAACACTAATATTCCACCGGTGTTGTCATAGGCTTCATTGTCATAAATCTCAACCCACTTGGAATTCTCACTTTCAATCCCTGCAACATTGTAATAAACCTTGTTTCTCCGAATGACAACACTGTCCGATTGCCCAACATAAATACCTGCATCCGAAGCACCAATTGCCTCACAATCTTCAATGATCACATTTTTGGACAGAACCGGATAGTATGCATAGGCCCCATTTTCCTCCTTTGGTTCTCCCGTCCATTGAGATTTGATTCTTCTAAATACAACTCCATCGGAATCAGTCACTTTAATATTATCCCCCTTCGAGTCTTCAATTGTAAAATCCTCAAAAGTCACATTTGTCATATTACTCACTTTCAAACCTTCAGCCCCCTCTTCTTGCATGGCAAATGACAATGTGGTTTTATTCATTCCTGCCCCTTTTATGGTGATCCAGGACTTTCCATCAATCAACAATCCTTTTGTAAACATGAAATCTCCTTCTGGCAGATTTACAGTGGAGCTATCCTTGACTGTGATTAGTTGAGTTTGAAGATCTCTCTCGATTGATTTCCATTGCCTTTCAGAAGTATCTTTCGAGCAAGCAAAAATTAACAGGATTGGGATTATCAAGAATATCCGTTTCATGTCCTGAAGATAATAATTTTGAGGAGTTTTGGAATATCGGTCTATCTTTAGATTACCTAACCCCCAATTAGCTTATGACTCGAATCACATTTCTAATCCTTCTAATAGCGTGCAATTCCCCAAAGTCTGTTAATCGAAAGCTGAATTCAAGCGATATTCTTGCAAGGTCCATTGAATATCATGATCCACAAGGTAACTGGTCAAAACTGCAACAGGTACTGGAATTTAAGGAAACTCGTCCAAATGGTGCTGACAGACAAACTACTGTGGTTATTGACAATCAAAGGAGTTACTTTAAACTTAATCGTAACAATGAGGAAATACATGGGATGAGAATGGATTCATGCTTCCTGGAGAAAGGGGATGCAGATTGCTCGAGAATAGAAATGCTGAGAAACTACTACTTATATCTTTGGGGACTTCCTATGAAACTTACCGATGAGAGTACTAACCTTTCAAACTCAGTCAGTGAGACTTCCTACAATGGAGTCCGTTGTTATGAACTTAAAGTGACTTACGACGAAGACGAATGGTCCTATTTCTTTGATGTGGAAACGTATCGGATGATAGCATACATGTTTTACAAACCAAGGGGTGGGGAAAAAGGAGAATACATTCTTTTGGAAAATGAGATCGAGGTCCAGGGCATGAAGATACCTCAGAATAGAAGCTGGTATACACTTCCGGACAGCTCATATCTTGGTACGGATATTCTCATTTCGGGTGCTGCCCTCTAAAACATGAGAATCCCATTTTTATAATTTTTTGAAGATTTTTTAGGGTTCTTTTCCAATTTAGTGTACTTACTTCAAGACGCCTAAATGACTTTTCTCAAATGCAGTCCAAGGTTATCAACTTTGAAACTAAATTTGAGTAAATTTTTCGGGAGTTAAGAAACTTTCCCTTAGGAAAAAACGTCATTATTTCGGAGTTAAAGAAGCGATAAATACTAGCCAAAATGAAATTAGACATTACTCACAACACAATTCCAATTGTCGAAAATATTACCAGGCAGGAGTTTGAGGAGAAATACTTCTATCCGCAAAAACCGGTGGTTTTGAGGGGATTGTTGAAGCATTGTCCTGCTTTTGAGAAATGGAGATTCCAATACTTCAAAGATGAAATGGGTGATCTTGAAGTTGGGATTTTTGATGCGGCAATGGACCGAATGGATCGTTCCTACAAGGAACCTCATTACAAAATGCCTTTCAGGGATTACCTGGAAGAAATTCAGAAAGGACCAACGAAGAAAAGACTATTCCTTTTCAATGCTTTCAAACACCATCCACCTCTTTTGGATGATTTTGAGTTTCCGGATATATGTGACGGTTTCCTAAAATCATTCCCATTCATGTTCTTCGGCGGAGATGGTTCGGTAACACGAGCACATCAGGACATGGATATGTCTTGTGTTTTCCTCACTCAATTTGAAGGTCAGAAGCGCGTGGTACTGATCGATCCTAAGTACTCAACACTGCTTTACAGGTTCCCGTTTAATGTTCACACAGCTGTGGACATTGATCATCCGGATTTTGACAAATTTCCTGGATTGAAATATGTAAAAGGTGCTGAGACTGTCCTTGAATTTGGAGATACGCTATTTATGCCTGCTGGATGGTGGCATCACATCGAATATGTCGGAAGTGGATTCAGCATGAGTCAAAGATGTCTCAGCCCACATTTGAAGGACAAAGTCCAGGGTGGACTGAATGTTGCTCTTCGGACCCATATTGATGAGTTGCTATTGAAAACACTAGGTGATAAGTGGTTCAAATACAAAGAACGAAAGGCTTTCGAAAGAGCTGATAAGCAAATTAAGAAATTAGAACAAGCTGAAGTAGTCGGCTAGAATTTAATACTAACGTGTAAAGGGCTATCAATCTTTCGGTTGATCGCCCTTTCTTTTTTAGGATTGGAAGCAACTCTTATTTCATCGAAAATAGCCTTTATTCAGCCTTTCGACCCGGATAAAATTCCAACCCGAATCCTACGGTTGATAAGTCCAAACCTATTAGTAATGTGTTATTTTTAGTCTCTTGATCAAACCCAGTGCCTGTTGTGGTCACTTTGCTGTAGGTGTAGCCTATGTTACCATAAGTCATATTGACCGCCAACCTATTTGAAAGGAAATAGACCAATCCTATATTTCCAATAATACCAAAATTTTGACTATCGGCTGATCCGGTTCCCACTAAATTTTCGAAGTTACCGTATGAAACAGTTCCTTGAAAATAGGTTAGAAAACGTTCATCCAGTTCAAAGTACTGACGATAAAAACCACCAAGGGAAAAATCTGTACTTTTTACAGGATCGTTGTCACCAAATTTGCTTCTCGTATGAATCACACTTGCCAGAAGTCCAATTGATTTGTCTTCGGCGATAAAAAAGCCTACAGTTGGATCAAATCTTAGAGCTGAACTATTGATGTTTTGGTCTTGACCTTCAATATTTGATGATGTTGTACTCAAGTTGATCCCACCTCCCAGGTGGTGGGTATTCCTGTCAAATTGGGCCTTGACAACTAACGGTAAAATAAATGCTAAAATGATACTAAATCGCTTATTCATTGTATATAATTATATTATGTGTGATATAAATAAAGACAAAACCTCTGGGATGAGAAAATGCTTCCCTTGGAAATGGGAATTTTTCTTTAAGAATTACACAAAGTAATTGTTGAATCCAGATTAGCGGGAAATGTCAGTGATCGATTGAAGGTTTGAATCTTGATCACTTTCCAGTCATTTACTTCCTCAAGAAATCCATTGACGATTACGGGAATGCCAGCATTATGGGCCAATTCAGGGATTGATCCATTTTCATGGATCAGGAAATAATAGTCAATGAACTTCCCATTTTCCCTGACGGCAAGTACTGGAGGAATTCCTCCTGATAGACAACGAATAGCACAAGATCGGTGGATTTTCTTGAAAGCCGGATTCATCACTCCAAAGAAGCACTTTGGATCTACGATCTCTCCGGAGATGTTGACTTCACCCATTTTGCGGATTTGAAAAGGGTCTGTTTCTCCCTCATGAATATCCAATATACTGTTAGGGCCTTCTGTCAGTTCCATCCATACTTTGTCCCGATAACGAATCAATGTTCCTTGAAGCGTGATTTTCTTGGTGGTCAACGATTTGATATCTCTACCGATAAAACTATTTTCCGGTCCGGCTTTACCGAATCCTACCAGCGGGACTGTTTTCTTTTCTCCATCGATTTCAGTCCTTAATCCCAAAACCGGATAATCTACAAGATCACCTTCCAAGGTCGTCAATGTCCCATATTCAAATCGACTTTCGATAAATGGGTCCTCCAGCAATGTAAATCCAATTAACAATACTCCAATCCCTGCAACAAGACTCCAGAAGATCCTTTTCTTCCATCTCTTAAATTCGTTTGAATTCTGATCACTCCATCCTATGTAAAAGTCATCCTTCATATTTTCAGGTCAATTGGTTTGACTTCAGTTCCTTCGGGATTCTTTATTGGATCAATCCAAACTTCCTTCCCTCGTAATTCTATATTATAAGTTTCTACCTTTTCAGTAAACGGAGGGGGGCTCTGGCCATTATGGGGATAATACTGATATCCATGCCAGGGGCAAGTGATACAACCATCGACTATCTTTCCTTCCCCCAATGGACCTCCCTGATGCCTGCAATAATTGTTAACTGCCGAAAGTTTATTATCATATTTGAAGATCGCCACTCTCTCACCGTTCAAAGTAACGATCCTTGCACGACCTTCATGGATTTCATCCAAATCACATGCTTTCAAAAGTTCGTTATCAGTATTTATCTGCTGATCTGGTTTTCGTTCAGTTAAACCCGTATAAATATGAACTCCCGTGACTCCGATCAATCCAATCATCATCAACCCAAAAAGATAGAATGAGGTCTCGTTCTGAACTGCACCCAGCACTACATGCAAAATGATAAGTCCATAAGCCACATAGACCAACATATGGAGGTATTTCCAGACTTTTGGTCCAAGATTCTTCAGCCAGAAGTCGTGGCTAGTGGTCGCCATTAGGGCCAATATGACCAACGCAAAAAAACCAAGGACCTGGAAAGGAAAATTGACTATTGAACCATAATCAAGATTTGACAAAAAAACTGATCGAATTGGATTGGTATTACCCAATCTGTGGAAATTCATGATACTAAATCCACCGTGCACTGATGCCATCAGGAACATGGTCACTCCCAAATGGCGCCTGTTATAAAGTAATATTAAAAACCTTTTGTCTATCCTGGAAAGTGGTCCGATAACCAAAATTACATGCAATAACAGAAGGGCTAGCAATCCAAAAGCCCTGATCAGCAGTGTCTCGAAAGTAATTGAAGGATGTACAACAAGATGAATGACAAAGTAAGTGATCACAAAAAAAAGTACCAAAATTATTATCCCAATGTCATATTGCTTTTTCTGCTTATTCCAAAGGATCGATGTATAGCCTACGCTCATTTTTCCACCTCCATTTTCGTCTCACCAGGGAAAACTGGTTTATTCACAAAAGCATAAATCGATAATACTAATGTTATCAACCCAATAACGATCCATGTGGTCACATGCTTTATTCTCTGATTTCTGGTCATTTAGTTACGGACAAGTTTTATTAATAATACCAACCACAACAATATACTGCCAGGTAAAAGAATCAGTTTAAAATGCCATGGACTACCACTGACACCATCATCCAGTTTCTGTGCTCCGTAGATAATGAAGTAAATCCCAAAGATCAAACCGATCACTAGATAGATCCCCATGAGGAGAAGAAATATGTCGATAATGGCAGTCATGGATTTACACCAGCGTATTTTATTCCAGTAAGTCTGTAGATGTCATGATCAAAGGTTGTGAGATCCTCAATTGTGAATTTATTGATATCATCATGACCACAAGCTCGAGCAAGGATCTTCATAAGATCACGAGAGGCATTGAAGAAATTTGCCAGGCGTTTCGATGACTTTACGATTTCCAAGCGGGCTCGGAGGTGGTCTTTCTGAGTCGCAATCCCTACAGGGCAGTTATTTGTGTGACATGCTCTCATTCCCAAACACCCAATTGCCTGCAATGCTGAGTTGGAAACAGCAATCGCATCTGCTCCCAAGGCCAATGCCTTGACAAAATCGGAGGGTACCCTTAACCCACCCGTAATAATGAGACTAACACCTTCTGCTTTTTGCTTATCAAGATGCTTCCTGGCTCTAGCAAGTGCGGGGATTGTGGGTACGTTAATATGATTTCTAAGAATGATAGGTGCGGCACCGGTCCCTCCACCTCTCCCATCAAGGATTATATAGTCTACCCCAACTTCCAAAGCGAAATCCAGGTCCTCCTCGATCCTGCTTGCTGCAATTTTGAAACCCACTGGTATTCCTCCCGTCTCATCTCTCACTGTATCCACAAAAACCTGAAAGTCTTTCACAGTCCTTAGATCGGTAAAAGTTGCAGGACTGATTGCCGAGGTGCCGGGTGTCAATCCCCGGACTTCAGCGATTTCCCCAACTACTTTATGACCCGGAAGGTGGCCACCAGTTCCTGTTTTCGCACCCTGCCCACCTTTGAAATGAAATGCCTGGACTTTTTTCAGTTTCTCCCAGTCAAATCCAAACTTTGCCGAGGCCAATTCATAAAGATACCTTGAGTTTGCCGCCTGTTCATCGGGTAACATTCCTCCTTCGCCCGAACATATACCAGTCCCTGCCATTTCAGCTCCTTTTGAAAGTGAAATTTTAGCTTCCCTAGAAAGGGCACCAAACGACATGTCCGAAACAAAAACGGGCAGATCAAATTCAAGGGGTTTTTTTGCCTTGGGACCGATCACGACTTTAGTGTTGACCTCGTCTTCATCAAGGAGTGGTTTCCTGCTTAATTGAGCAGGTAAAACCTGAATGTTTTCCCATTTTGGGAGTGTATTGCGATCAACACCCATAGCAGTGGTCTGGCCATGATGACCAAATTCCTCAAGGCCATTTTTTGCCAGAGCGTTGATGTACTGTGTATAAGGTTCGGTATCCTCCGGATGCGTATCCTGATATTTCCCTAAGTACTCATCTTCATTGAAACGAGATGGAGTTACTTTATCTTCAAAATATTGCACATCTGCCTCATCAATGTATACATCTCCTTCATGGATCGCCACAACAAATTTTTCAAGGCATTCATCCGGAGCATATTCACTTACCCCGGTGTCATACCTGTAATCCCAGTTGTGCAATCCACAAATCAAGTTTTTTCCCGAAATAAAGCCATCTGCAAGGAGTGCTCCCCGATGGTGACATCTTCCATATAAGACGGAAATGTCTTCACCGAATTTGATCACTACCAGATCCGTATTTAATGCTCTGGCGTAAGTCGGCTCCTTATCTTTGATATTTGCCAGCGCTAAGAGTTTCAGCGGTTTTTCTAAGTCCTTATAATCTTTGTATTTCTCCATTCTTAAACTAATAAAGGATCAGTCATGACCTCCAACATTGCAGGTCCATTATGTTTTAAAATCTTCTGTAGTGCGTTTTCCAATTGCTCTTTCTTTTCAACTCTTACACCCAGGGCTCCACAATTATTTGCGAATTCACTGAAATTTGGATTGTGTAAGCTAGTCTGCCAAACATCCAGCTCTGCAGTTCTCTGCTCCTTCGAGATCTTTCCAAGTTCAAAGTTGTTCAGCAATATGTGTTTGATATTCATGTTGTATTTGACAGCAGTTGTTATCTCCCCCATATACTGCCCAAACCCACCATCACCGGTAACCGCAATTATTTGTCTCTTATCTCCTACTGCAGCCCATAGACCCATTGCCGCGGGATATCCAAAACCGATGGATCCCAGGTATCCGGACATCACGACAGATTGATTTTTGGGTTCAAAATATCTTCCGAAAGAATAAGTATTATTACCAACGTCAACTGCAATTGCCGCATTCTCATCAACGTGCTTATTCATGGCATCAAATACGGCTATTGAACTGATCCCCTCTCCGCGATCTTCTGCTAATCGCTTTTCTTTTTCTTTCTTCCATATTGACCATCTTTCTGCAATGGAATCGCGGGCATCCACAGCGTTTAATTTCTGTCCTTTGAGCCTGTTCATGAAGATCCTTGCTGTTTCACCTAGCTCCCCCCAAACCGGGGTCTCAATTTCGTGGAACTTGGCCAATGCCAGCCTGTCAAAATCTACCTGGATCGTCGGGATCTTACTGGTTATCCCTGTATGGTTGGAAAACGAAGCACCAAAGACCAACAAAAGATCGGCCTCATTCATAAAGAAGCTAGCTATTGGCGTACCTGAGCGACCGAGCACCCCGCACCCTAATGGGTGATGATCCGAAATAATACCCTTCCCTTTGAAGGTTGTGAGAACAGGACAATTGAGAAGCTCTGCAAACTCAATAATAGAATCCTTTTCAAACCTTGATCCATGTCCGAGAATAATTACTGGATTTTTGGAAGACTTGATCTGGGAAACAGCTTTGTCGACAACTTCATTCGGCGGTATGATCCGTTGATCTGCTATTCTGTTGTTCAGTGAAGTTGCCATTGCATCAGGCTTTGGAACAATCTGAACTTCATCAGGAAAGGTTAGATGTGATACTTCCCGATTGACAATGGCATGTTTAACTGCCAGCGTCATCAATTCAGCATGTTTGCTATCCGTTTGTACTCTCTGGTTGAAAGATGCGACAGATTCAAACGCTGAAACCAGATCAACTTCCTGAAATGCTCCGGTTCCAACGACCTGGGTTTGCACCTGACCGGAAAAAGCCAATAGGGGGGCTCTGTCATTTTTAGCATCCCACATTCCTGTGTACATGTTGGTTGCCCCGGGACCGGCGATGCCAAAACAAGCTGCAGGTTTACCCGTCAATTTGCCATAGGCGCTTGCGGCAAATGCTGCAGCTCCTTCATGGCGAATTCCGATATACCTAAGTTTTCCAATTTCTTCCTGTCGTCTTAAAGCATCTGCAAATCCAAGATTGGAATGGCCAACCATACCAAAAACTGTGTCAACCCCACAATTTACAAGGGTCTCAGCCATCACATCGGAAACTGTATGTACATGTTCTTCTTCCTCTTCCAGTCCGATATATATCCCGTCATCCCTGATTTCAATAGGGAAGGACTCAACACCATCATCAAAACCTGGAGCTTTTCCAGAGATTGGATCATAATCCCAACCATGCCAGGGACATCTTAGAAGCCCATTTTCAATGGATCCTTCCCCCAATGGACCACCCTGATGAGGGCATTTATTATCTAAACATCCAAACTTACCTTCGTGATGTGTTAGGCAAAAACTCTTATGTCCTGCAGTGACTGTCATAACCCTTTCATCCTGCAATTGCGATGGATCGTCGAGTACTTTATGCCATTTTACTTTTATTGCTTTCATCAATTTGTCTTTACCTTCATTCAGATTTTTAATATCAATTTTAAATAAGATATCACTCCTTTCAGGAAATTTGAGGTAGAGGTATCAAGATCTTCCATTTCCTGCATATCATTCAGTAACAGTACCGCTCCCTTCCAGTTTTCGTTTCTCCATGTCCCAACTTCAGTCCTCGGAGCTGAGGAGAGATCAATCTCCTGATTCTTATCCCATGGATAAATGTACAGATACGGAAATGGAGAAAGCTCATCCGCAATTGCCCACCCTGCACCAATAGCTTTGTCATTCTCAAATGGATAATAGGTCCCAGTATCAAAATGATGTGGCCATATTCGTATTTCGGATTCCAATTCCACAAGTTGATTTAGCTCTTCCAATATCCGGTTAGCATTGGTCCTAATTGTAATCCAGAAGTCAATTAATTCACCAGGTGGTTTTTTGAATTTGCTGTCTCTATCAATTTCATGCTCCGCCAACTCATAATGATCAATGTATTTCAACTTGGCTCCGTCGAGCCCGGTGCGTTCGATTTCATTTTGAAGCCATCCAAATAATTCTGTTTTGCCTATCGAATCGATTGGTTTGAATCCCTTTACTGATCCCTCCTGCACCCATTGAA
This sequence comes from Cyclobacteriaceae bacterium, assembly GCA_965242805.1. Lineage (GTDB taxonomy): Bacteria > Bacteroidota > Bacteroidia > Cytophagales > Cyclobacteriaceae > JANQEU01. The sequence goes on from CBDETD010000002.1 coordinate 1,536,136, forward strand.
AAGAGAAAGTAGGTAGGTGGAACTGAAGAAAAGCATTAGCGGAAGAAATAGTACGGCTTTTGAGGCATTGCGTATCTTCATTCCATCCCAGATTCGCATTACTATCGTCATTCACCTGTTTAACATAATTCTTGCCAACCATTGCAAGAAATTGCGATGCCTGATGGATTATGGACTCGGCCTCATTGAAAGTGGGTATACTAATTTCCTTAAGCGGGATCAGGTTCATAAGAGCTTACCACTAGCAAGGTATGAAGTTAAGAAAAAAAGAATTTGTCAGTGAGATTACCTTTTGATTAAATCAAATGATTTTAAACATTCCTGATCACATACCTGGCATATGACAAGACGATACCAAAACATAACAATGGAATTACGAACGAGTATTGAATAGTGCTCGCATCCGAAATCAATCCTTGAATGGGTGGGAACAATGCGCCTCCAACGATCATCATGATCACAATAGAACCTCCTATCTTGGTATCCTCTCCCAATCCTTTTACAGCAAAACTGAATATCGTCGGGAACATCAACGAAAGACATCCACTAATCAAAACAAGGGCATAAACACCAACCAATCCATCTGAAAACATAACTGTCAATGTCAGCACACTGGCGATCAATGCAAGGCTGAACAGTAATTTTTGAGGAGAAATAAATTTCATCAACCATGTGCAAATGAATCTGGAACCCGCAAATAATATCAGTGAAGCGATGTAGTAGGTAGACGCGTCATCTTCATTCACATCCAAGGTCTGCATCACATACCTAATGATAAAGGACCAAACTCCGATCTGAGCCCCCATGTAGAATAGTAATCCCAGTACCCCATACAAGTAGTTCCTATTTGATAATAGCCGGATGAAAACATTCCTTAAGTTTCCTATACCCTGGGAGTCGTGTCCGGATGGCATCTTTGATAGTCTCATCATTAACCAGATGAAAATGAGAAGCACGGCAACACCAACATAGGGAGTCATGACTGCATTCAATTCCTGTTGTTGTACAGCTTCCAATTGAACTGGTTCCATTGCCTGGCGTTCAGCTTCAGAGTAACTGGTAAGTTGTGACAGAATGAAGAATTTACTCAACACTACCCCCGTGATAGACCCCAATGGATTAAAACTCTGGGCCAGATTCAAGCGACGAGTGGCAGATTCTGGATCTCCCATTACCAGGATATATGGATTGGCTGAAGTCTCAAGGATTGCCAATCCACCGGCTAATACAAATAATGAAGCAAGAAAGTGTCCATAATTCATCGTAAGACTTGCTGGGTAAAAAGCCAGCGCTCCCATAATATACATCCCCAGACCAGTCAGTACTCCTGTTTTGTAATGGAACTTCTTTATCAGTAAGGCAGCAGGGAATGCAAGAAAGAAGTATGATCCATAGAAAGCCATTTGAATCCAGGAAGTCTGAAAATCCGTCATGCTCATGATCCTTTTGAAGGCCGCGAGTAAGGTATCTGTCATATTGGATGCCAAACCCCACAGGAAAAAAAGACTGGTAATCAGTATAAAAGGGAAAAGAGGTGTATTCTTCATTTAAGGAAGTGCATCAAGGATCTCCTGAGAGTATTTAGGTACCGCACCACTACTGGAAGCCACAAAACCACCAACCTTATTGGCCATATTGGCAGACCGCTGAATATCACCTGTCTTCTGATAAGTATATAAAAATGAAGCACTGAATGAGTCTCCCGCTCCCACCGTGTCTTTCACCTTTATCTTTTCACTTTCAGAAAAAACGAGTTCTCCTCTTCGATGGACAAAACATCCCCGGGCACCTTCCGTCACTATAATAAGGTTCAGGTTTGAATAATCCTGAAACAACTTTTCAGCAAAGATCATTGTAGCCATCGGGCTGCCATAAAGCAATTCGGAAAGCGTTACCACTTCTTCATCATTCAGTTTGAATTGGGTACAATACTCCAATGACTTTTGAATGTTTTCTTTTGAATAGCAGCCTTCACGGAGGTTCACATCATAGAATATCTCTTCGAACTTCACATTTTCCAAAATATCATAAAGAGATCTTCTGCTGATAGGACTTCGCTGCGCAAGAGTCCCAAGGTAAAATGAATCATAGGTTTCGAGAGCCTTAAGATCGGGTACTTCGATGAAATCATATGCTACATTTTCCCGTATTTCATAACTTGGTGAGCCCTCATCGAGAGTGACCATAACTATGCCTGTTTCATGTTCCGGATCCCGTCGAATGAACTCCGTATTGACTCCGGATCGTGTGACGGAATTAAGAGCCTCATCTCCATTTCCATCTGTTCCTAAACTGGATATAATTGCACTGGTTCCTCCACATTGGGCATAATGTGCAGCAAAATTTAGAGGGGCCCCACCAATATGTTTGTCGTCATTGATTACGTCCCAGAGTATTTCTCCGAATGCCAAGACTTTCATGGTCGGAATTTAGTACAGTTTAGCAATTTTCACTCAAATAACGAATGCTAATTATTTAACCTTCTGATAAGTTCAAACATGGCCCTGCTATTATGATAGGGACATTTCCACGGTCCCGCTTTGTCCTCATCAGTCAATAATTGTCCATCTCTTGTTGTCCCCCAATGCCACTCTCCCTTTGGATCTTTGAGGTTGTTGGAGATGAAATCCCAAACCCGTTCTGCAATCCTCATATACTTATATTCCCCGGATAATTGCCAGGCATTAACCAAACCAACCAATGCTTCAGCCTGGGGCCACCAATCCTTATTCGTATCTCTCAGTCCATCAGGACCTCCTTCATTCATCAGAGCACCATCATCATCCATCCCTTTTAATGCAGAATCAACCATTCTTATAGCAGTTTCTTTTACTGCTTTTGTAACTGAGGGATCTCTCAATTCTTCAGCTGCCTCACAAAGCAACCAACTACCCTCGATATCATGCCCAAAGGAGAAAACTTTGTTCTTCAAGACCCAATTCATATTAAAGAATAATTTGAAATGAAAATCCTGCGAAACGAACTTTTCGAGTATCAGTCTGACCAAATTGGACAACTGGTGTTTCAAATTATCCGATTTCCATATTCTGTATAAATTGGTATAGGCCTCGAGAACATGGAGGTGTGTATTCATCGTTTTTTCGGCATTCAAATCCTTCTCACTTAACCTGACATCCTTCAATGTACTCCACTTACTATCCAATGCTTCAATATATCCGTTCCTTTGTCTATCAAAAGCATGTTCTTCGATCAGTTCAAATAACTGAGTAGAGTATTCCTTGGCACGTCTATTAGGATTTATCTTGAAATATTCACTCAATGCATAGATCGCAAAAGCCTGGGCATAGATCTGTTTCTTATTGTCAATGACATTACCCTGATGATCCAACATCCAAAAAACACCTCCTTCAACATCGTCCATGAAGTATTTTGAGATATAATCATAGGCCCGATCAGCCATAAACCTGTATTTGCTAACAGACTGGTACTGATAGGCCACCGAAAATGTCCATAGTATTCGGGTGTTTAGGATCACAGATTTATTAGCTGTTGGATGAGCTTGATTATTGCCATCGATTCTTCCAAAAAAACCACCATTTTGCCTATCAACCATATGATTCATCCAAAAGGGAAGAATGCCTTTGGTCAATTCATTTGAAATGATACGTTTTGTCAACGGTGTCATGGCGTAGTTTTAACCCTATGCTTCTCTAGATCAGCAACAACATTACTCATAAATCCCTCATCCAATCGATAGAACCGAATAAAAACAAATGACATTAACGCTCCTATTCCTGCAATAACACTTATCATAAGACGAATCCCCAATAGAGATTCATCAGACTGTTCCACATTTGGTTCAAAACCAAAACCTGCCAAAAGCCATCCGGAAATAGCCCCTCCAAGAGTCCATCCAAACTTCTGAGACATCGATGAAGAGGAGAACACTAATCCAGTAGCTCTTCGTCCTGTTTTCCATTCCGAATAATCTGCGATATCAGCATACATAGACCATCCCAGAGGAAGAACAACACCCGCCGTGATACCAATGAATACGTTAAGAATGAAAATGGCAATGATCTGATTTCCAGGTATGAAGAAGAAGATAAAACTTAAAGCGGCCGATAAGATCGCTGACCAGGCAAATGCGGTCTTCTTTCCTATTCGTGAAGCAATGGGTTTGGCAAGGATCACACCAATTATGTTTGTAGCTACCCATATTGACATATACGCAGAAGAAAGTACCGTAGAACTAAATTCATAGGAACTGCCGAACAAATTCAAAGATTGGTCTTTGATGTAATATTTAAAATAGAAAAGGATTGAACCATCCCTAAGTGAATTGAAAATGAGGATGGAGATATTCGCGCCAAGCATTATAAACCATGGCCCATTCCTGAAGAGATCCTTCAGGTCTTCTCTTAGTGAGGTATTCTTTTGTTTTGGTGGCTCCAGTCTTTCCCTTGTCCCAAGAAATGTCAGAATAAACAGAACGGCAGCCAGAACGGAGTATATCCCAATGGTGAATTGAAATCCCTGCGCCTGGGAACTTCCTTCACTAAATCGCTCGATCAAAGTATTAGCAGTAGCCGTAACCAACAAACCTCCGGAAAAAGCACCTATAAACCGCCAGGAAGCCAACGTGGTCCTTTCACCGGGATCACCGCTCATTACTCCCATCAAAGAAGCATAGGGCACATTCACACCGGTATAAACCATCATCATCAGCGTGTAGGTGACATAAGCATATATCAGTTTACCTGATGTGGTCAAGTCCGGCGTGCTAAAGGTTAAAACACCTACGATTGCAAAAGGAACTGAAATAAAAAGTAAAAATGGTCTGAATTTTCCCCATCTGGAGTTCGTTCTGTCCGAAATGACACCCATCAAAGGATCATTTACCGCGTCCCATACCCTGGTCAATAGAAACATCGTCCCGACGGCTGCCGCGGAAATACCGAAAACATCGGTATAGAAGAATAGCAGGAACATGGAAAACAACTTCCAAAACATAGATGAAGCAAAATCCCCAAAACTGTAGGCTATTTTCTCTCTTAGCTTTATTGATTCCATTACTGTTTGCTCATCGTTGGGTAAATGTTATATTCCGTTTGATCAATTCATTTCGAGTCATTACACTGGCAGCGGATCGGAGCCCATCTTGAGGAGTCTTTTGACAGTAATCAACCAGTTGATCAATAGTTGAGGTAGCCACATGCATACGTGTATCAGACGACGCGTAATAAATAAAGACTTCTTCATTATCATTTGCAATCCATCCATTTGAGAAAAGTACATTGGAAACATCTCCAACTCTTTCTTCCTCAATGGGTGCCATAAAATGTCCACCAGGTTTGTGGATAACTTTAGACGGATCCTCAAGAGAAGTCATAAACATATACAGCACATACCTCAAGCCTGCCGCGGTATTTCTGACTCCATGGGCGAGGTGTATCCATCCATGACTGGTCTTTATAGGAGGGGGTCCCTGACCATTTTTCACCTCCTTTACCGTATGATACTCCTTTCCGTCAATGATCTTCTCACTGGATATCCTGGCTTTTGTTATATCAGTTATCAAGGCCCAGCCGATCCCTCCCCCTTTACCTGCCTCAATGAAACCATCCTGTGGCCTCGTATACAGGGCGTATTTACCATCAATAAATTCCGGATGTAGGACTACATTCCGTTGTTGACTTCCACCGGAATCCAGATCTGACAGTCGCTCCCATTCGACCAGATCCTTTGTCCTCGCAATACCACACTTTGCTTCAGCAATGGACTGATCGTGTTCAGGTGCATCTTTTGGCCTCCTTTCCGTACAAAACAAACCATATATCCACCCATCTTCATGCGCTGTTAGACGCATATCATATACATTGGTATCGGGTTCTTTGGTTTCGGGCATAGTGATGGGATAATCCCAAAACCTGAAATTGTCAATGCCATTTGGGCTTTGAGCAACAGCAAAAAAAGATTTACGATCAAATCCCTCCACACGAGCCACTAAAGTGTATTGATCTTTGAAAAGTATGGCTCCGGCATTGAAAACTGCATTAATGCCAAGTCGCTCAAGCATGAATGGATTTGATCTGGGATCAAGGTCATATCTCCAATGAATCGGAACATGTTCAGCGGTGAGTACAGGATATTTATACTTTGTTACGACACCACTAAAATCCAAATGTTGATTTCTTCTTGATGACAGTTGGTCATGCTCCTCGATCAAATCTTTTATTTTTTCTTCCATTGTAGGCATTATCCCGAAAGTTGACTTCAAGATATAAGCTCACCGTGGATACAATCCCTGACAAATGATCCGAATGAGGGGGATCAAAAGGTCACTATCCATTAAAGATTCGTGGCAACCATCACGGTATTTTAGTCCAGGAATTTCTCTTCCTGTGTTCTGTTATCAGTATATTCGTTATTACGACCAATCCAAAATCGCGATGAAAGAACTTAATAAAGAAGAAGTAAGCCAGGAAATATTTGATCTATACGATGATTATGCCCATAACCGTATTGACAGGAGGAAGTTTATGGACAGACTCTCCACATATGCTGTAGGGGGAGTAACGTTACCTGCTCTAATGAGCTTTATCATGCCCAATTACCAGGATACGATCCAGGTGAATGAAGACGATCCAAGACTCAACACGGAAACAGTCACCTATCCTTCTCCTAAGGGTGGAGGTGAAATTAGCGGGCAATTATCCAGACCCATTGATGCAGCTTCGAAGTTACCAGGGATTGTTGTCGTACATGAGAATCGAGGACTTAATCCTCACATTGCGGATGTAGGTCGAAGAGCTGCTCTGGCGGGATTCATTTCTATTTCTCCCGATGCACTCAGTCCATTGGGAGGTTACCCTGGCACGGATGACGAAGGCCGAACCATGCAACGTCAACGAGATAGAAATGAAATGTTAGAAGACTTTATTGCGGCATTCGAATATTTGAAAAATCATCCTGAATGTACAGGGAAAGTCGGAGTAGTAGGATTCTGTTTTGGAGGATGGATCTGTAACATGATGGCAGCGAAGCTTCCGGATCTTGGTGCTTCCGTTCCATTTTACGGAAGACAGGCACCTCTTGAGGAAGTTCCAAACATACAAGCACCACTTCTTCTTCATTATGGCGAACTTGATAAAAGAGTAAATGAAGGATGGCCTGCATATGAAGAAGCTCTTAAGAAACATAACAAAGAGTATATCGCACACATGTATCCCAATGCAAATCACGGTTTTCACAATGATTCGACAGGGAGATTCGACAAAAAATCTGCTCAATTGGCGTGGGAAAGGACGATAGTCTTTTTTAAGGAAAAATTGAGCTAACAAATTTGATCATGATCAACTAACAATTATTACAATGAAACTATCACGAAATCCTATTTTGATATTGGCATTGGTCTTACTGACCACTCAAGTGGTACTGGCACAGACCAAGTGGACAATTGACAAGAACCATACAGACATTCGATTCACTGCCATCCACTACGTCATCACGGAAGTTGACGGAGAGTTCAAGGTATTTGAAGGTTCTGTAACAAGCATGTCCGACGATTTTGTAGGCGCTGAGGTACAATTCACAGCAGAAGTTGGTTCTATAAGTACGGACAATGAACGAAGGGATAATCACCTGAAGTCCGATGACTTCTTCAATGCAGAACAATTTCCTCAGATCAAATTTTCCGGAAAAATTGAGAAAGAAGACGATAAATTATACCTCGTTGGAGAATTTACAATGAGGGACGTAACCAAGCCAATAAAATTTGATGTGACCCATAATGGAACCGTGGATCTTGGCGAGCGTGGGAGGAAAGCAGGGTTCAAGATCAAAGGATCAGTAGACAGATTCGAATATGGAATCAAGTTTGATCGGGCACTTGAAACCGGAGGTCTGGTTGTCAGCCAGGAGATTCAGATCACGTGTAATGTCGAACTTAATGAATCCAAGGATTCTTAGTTATTCAAAGGAAGGGCCGACCTTGAGTTAAAACCAGTTCTTGACATTAAAACAAATTATCTCTGAATTTCAAACTCAACATATTGATCTTTAATCTGGTAGTAATGATTTTACTGGGCCAGGGTGCAATGGCCCAAAAATCATTACAGGAAACACCCACAGACAGTGAACTCGACAAAAGGGTCAAATCTTTTCTGAAAAGTCAAAAAGGAAAATGGAGGGATCTTAACATTCCTTCTGGGGATGGGGAAATTTTATATGATATCATTATTAAAAATGGATATAAAGATGCCCTTGAAATAGGTACCTCCACTGGTCATTCAACCATTTGGATTGCCTGGGCAATGAGCAAGACAGGTGGTAAAGTGCTCACCATCGAAATTGATGAAACACGTTATCAAAGAGCTTTGGCCAATTTCGAAAGGGCTGGATTAACTGAGTATGTTGATGCCCGGCTGGCCGACGCTCACCAACTTGTCAAAGAACTTGATGGACCATTCGATTTTGCTTTTAGCGATGCGGATAAGAATTGGTACATCAATTACTTCAAGGATGTTTCACCTAAACTGAAATCCGGAGGATGTTTCGCGGCTCATAATGTAAGATCTACAAGAAGAGGGATGCAGGGTACGAAGGAATATCTTCAATATGTTCAAAGTTTAGAAAACTACCAGACAACAGTCGACAACACGGGAGGTGGGATTGCCATCAGCTATAAAAATTGATACGTACGTTAACCCCCAATCAGAAATTTTTTATCTACTAATTCCTGAGGATCCGAAATGCTGATCCAACCTGACTCAGCCTCTTGAGTTGAAAGGTTCATTGTTCGTAAATAATAAGCTTCACTATCTTCCCTTATTAGATAGGTTACTGATTTCTTATTGCCAATAAAAGTGAACGCATCTTCCGGCAGACAAGGAATCGAGTCCTGACTCACTTCAATTTCTGCTTCCACATACATTCCCGGGATAAAATTACCATCTTCCTCTATATGGCCATGGATCTCCACTGTCCTTTTCTCCAGGTTGATGGATTTCCCAACTAAGTAAACCGATCCTGCAAAATATTCCTCCCCGTTCTCTGGTAACATGAATCTGATAGCTTGACCTTCCTTAACATTTATTGCATCCTTTTCGAATACTAAAAGCTCAAGATGGATGTGATCAGTATTTACCATGGAAACTGCTATTTCAGATGCGTCTATGTATCCTCCGGTATTGATGGATACTTCGGTGATATAACCATCAAATGGTGCATAAAACCTCAACTGATTTACCATTATACCTGATCTTAATTTACTAATCGGAACATTCATCATATTAAGCTGGCCTTCCAACTGCTGGTGTTTTGCAAGAGCAGCCTTGTAATCTGACTCAGCCTTCTTATAAATCTTCTCGGAAGCAATATTTTCACTTGAAAGTGTCTCCTGTCTTTTGAAATCATCTTCCAGGTAATCAAGCCGTTCGCTAATCTCAATGTACTCCCTTTGTAGTTCATAGTACTGGGGATTCTCAAGTGTGAAAAGGACCTCTCCTCTTTTTACCTTTTGCCCTGGTAAAACCCTCACTTCTTTTACAAAACCTCCATAAAAAGGACTAATGGTGGCGTAATGTGTGGGAGGGACGTCAATATATCCCCGGCTGGAAATTGTTTTTCGAATAGGCCTTTTCGATAGCTGGATCAATTTCATACCCTGTTCTTCAAACTGCTTTTTGTTGACGATCACCTCATCATTACTTCTATTGGTATCAACCGTACTCCTATCTTCCGAAGAGCATGAAATTATTGTCCAACTAATGATAAATAAGGAATAGCCAATTAAATATTTCATTGCCGTCTTAGTTTAGGAGATAGTTTATTTCGATTGCTGATTCATTGTATTGTTGCAAATCCTGTAAGTACCTGATCTTGATTTGAATTCCACGATCAACAGATTGTATATACTGGAAAAAATCAATTTCACCACTTTCGAATGAGCGAATGGAAGTGCTGATAAGTGTATTTGCAAGGGTGCGACCAGACCGGTCATACTTATCAATCATCTGATCATATTTCCGGAGTTGCAATCGGAGTTGTCGATATCTGTTTAGAAAGTGGATCCTGTAATTGCTCATCTCCAGTGACATCTGCTCATGCTCCAGTTTGGCTGCTTTGACACGTGATCTCTGAGCAGAAAAAAGCAACGGAATACTAACGCCGATTTCGTATCCGGAATAGACCTTTGAATTTTCAGCGTTATTAGTGCCCTTAAAATATTCAAATTGAAGATCAGGTAGCCATTGCGATTGATTTAACTGATAAGATTTTTCAGCAATCAAAGACTTTAGTTGATAATATCTTAAAACCGGATGTGAGACCGAATCTATGGGTTTAGCTTGATATTTGGGATTTTGGTTGACATCTACTTTGTACTCGCGATTCGATTGCATCCATCGATAAAGTTCAGAATAAGCTTGATCCAACTCATTGTTAGCGCCGTCTAATAATAATTCAATTTCTATTTGTTTGCTTTCTGCGGTCAAATTCTCCAGAATGTTTGTTTCACCCAGATCAAATCGCCTATGAGCCGCTTCTGCAAAACGGGAATACACACTGTCCAGGAATCGATACTGAGTCCTTAAAGATTCCAGATACATTATCTTGTAGTAAGCCTTGCTCACGTTACGTTGAACGAGCTTCTCTTCAATTATATATTGGACTTCCTCCAATTGAACCCGACTTCTTTGGAGTTGACGACCTTTGGAATAAGTAGTCGGGAACTTAAAACTTTGCTGAACACCCCATACCTTGAGGGCAGCTGCGTTTTCAGCAATATTGTTTTCATCATAACTGTGAAAAATATTCGTCTTGTCAAAATCAAATGCAGTTGACATCAATGTCTCTTGTCTTTTCACGGCCATTTCCGATGCCCTCAAGCCAATATTGTTTTGTGTGGCTATCTCAATTGCCTGATCCAAGGTTATCACTTCCTGCCCTGTGGAAAGAAATGGCATTGAGCATAATAACAATAAGGCCGCCTTCCTCTTAAACCTGATCCTAAGAAATTTCCCATCAAGCATATAGTACAACACCGGTAAGACCAGTAATGTCAAAATTGTGGCCGTTATCAGCCCTCCTATGACGACAGTGGCAACTGGGCGCTGAACTTCAGCACCGACTGAGGTTGAAGCAGCCATTGGCAGGAATCCCATTGCGGCAGCAGAAGCTGTAAGAAGTACAGGTCTTAATCGTTGCATTGTTGCCTCAATGATCAATTCCTTCAGATCCATTTTTGAATTAACCTTCAAAGCCTTGTAGTGACCAATTAGTACGATGCCATTAAGAACAGCAATTCCAAAAAGAGCGATAAATCCAACACCTGCCGAAATACTGAATGGCATGTCTCTAACCCAAAGAAATAGGACTCCCCCAACCGCAGCCAGAGGTATTGCTGTGTAGATCATTAATGCCTCCTTTATTGAATGGAAAGCAAAATGCAACATGATCAGGATGAGAACCAAGGCTAGTGGAACCGCAAATGCAAGCCTTTTCCTGGCATTCTCAAGATTTTCAAATTGGCCACCATAAGTTATGCGATAGCCGGGCGGTAATGTAATATTATCGTCGATCAGTACCCTCACGTCATCCACTACGGATTCCAGATCCCTGTTTCGAACATTGACCCCTACAACAATCCTTCGTTGAGTATCATCCCTTGAGATCTTTGCCGGTCCCAGTGTATTTGTTACCTGGGCTAATTCCCGAAGTGGTACCAGAGACCCTCCAGGTGTTTCCACGGAAGCTTCCCTTAAATTCTGAATATCATGTCTAAAATCCTGACCGTATCTTACCACAAGATCGAACCTCTTCTCGCCTTCAAAAACACTACCGGCAACTTTTCCTGCAAACCCCATACTTATCACTTCATTGACATCTGAAATATTAAGTCCATACCTGGCAATTTTTTGACGATCGTAAGCCACACTCATTTGAGGGAGTCCGTCAATTTTCTCAACTGTAATGTCTGAAGCACCTTCTACATCCTCAATAAGTGATTCAATTTCATCGGCTTTTTCTACTAAGAGATCCAGGTCCTCACCAAAGATCTTTATGGCCAGATCTGATCTTACACCCGTAATAAGCTCGTTAAATCTCATTTCAATAGGTTGCGTAAACTCATAATCGGCATCAGGTATCTCTCTCAGCAGTTCTTCCTTGATCAAATCAGCTAATTCATCTTTGGATGTCGCTGAAGTCCATTCTTCCTTTGGTCTCAGAGTGATGATCACATCAGTTTCTTCCATGGACATTGGGTCTGTCGGTACTTCCGCCGCTCCAATACGTGTCACTACCTGCCTGACTTCGGGAAATTTTCTTACGACTCTTTCAATATCTGTCGTAATATCAATGGTCTTACTCAGGGAAGTTCCCGTTTCAAGTACAGGTTGGATGACGAAATCCCCTTCATCTAATGTTGGTACAAATTCTCCTCCGAGCCCATCGAAGATCAAAAAAGCTCCAACAAGTATGGCAGCGGCAGATGCGATTACTGTTTTCCTGTGATCCAAAGCCCAAAGCAGAACGGGTCTGTAGATCGTTCGTATTGCTCTCATCAAACGAGCAGAAAAATTGTTACTTTCTCCGGTTGAGGGTTTTAAAAACATGCTGGAGATCACAGGGATATAGGTGAAACAAAAAATCATAGCTCCGATCAGGGCAAAACAAAATGTAAGGGCCATGGGCTTGAACATCTTACCCTCAACATTTGCCAGGGACAAGATTGGTATAAAGACTATAATGATTATCAACTGTCCAAATACAGCTGAGTGCATCATTTTATTGGTACTCTCAAAAGTGACCTTATCTAAAAATGACTTCCGGGCGGCGGTGTCCAAACCCTCCATTTCGGATTGCTGCGAGGTCACTTTATATGCAATGTATTCAACGATGATAACAGCTCCATCAATGATGATCCCAAAGTCAATTGCCCCAAGGCTCATCAAATTGGCATCGATCCCAAAAATGTACATGAAGGAAATTGCGAACAACAGACAAAGAGGAATTACAGATGCGACCACCAATCCAGTTCTGAAATTTCCGAGCAGCAGCACAACCACAAAAACCACTATCAAACACCCGAGAATAAGATTTTCAGCAATTGTTGTTGTGGTTTTACCTATTAGTTCACTCCTTTCCAGAAATGGGTTGATACTGATCCCCGGTGGCAGGGCATCTTTTATGTCCTTAACTCGCTGTTTGACAGACTCAATAACCATTTTGGAGTTGGCGTTCTTCAACATCATTACCTGCCCAAGTACCTTTTCACCCTCACCATTTCCCGTTATTGCTCCAAATCGTGTGGCATAACCATAATTCACCTCAGCGATATCTTTTATGTAGATAGGAAATCCTTCCCGATTCTCAACAACTATATTTTCTATGTCCTCAATGTTTTTGGTAAGCCCCTCTCCGCGAATGAAATGAGCCTGATCAGACTTCTCAATGTATCCACCACCGGCAACACTATTGTTCTCCTCCAATGCTGAAAAAATTTGAGCCAATGTAATGTCTATGGACCTCAATTTTTGAGGATTTATGGTTACCTCATATTGCTTCAGATATCCACCCCACGTGTTCACCTCGACTACTCCAGGTATTCCTGAAAGTTGTCTTTTTACTATCCAATCCTGGATAGTTCGGAGGTCCATGGTGGAATATTGATCCTTATATTCCGGAGCGACTTCAAGAACATATTGATAGATCTCCCCAAGCCCAGTAGTGATCGGTCCCATTTCAGGTTTACCAAATCCCTCAGGAATGTTCTCAGCAGCACTTTCAATCTTTTCTGCTATCAGCTGTCTGGGTAAGTAGGTGCCAAGTCTGTCCTCGAATACTATCGTGACTACCGATAGACCAAATTTCGATATCGATCTTATTTCCTTTATGCCCGGAAGGTTTGCCATTTCCAATTCAACCGGATAGGTGATGAATTGCTCCACATCCTGTGTCGACAAGTCACGTGAAGTAGTGATCACCTGCACCTGGTTGTTGGTGACATCCGGTACGGCACCAATTGATATCTGGGTCAACGCATAGCTCCCAAATCCGATTACGGCTAACGTAAAAATTAATACGATCAGCTTATTTTTCAAGCTGAAGCTGATAATATGTGAAAGCATGTTAAGTCTTTTTAGAAGTACAGATCAGTCCAATTCGAGGTTTATTAACCTATCTCGCGTGCAGGAGGCCCTCGAAACCTGTTACAGTGATGAGACCATCGCAGAAAAGTAGCATCCTCATATGTGGTATATTCCTGAGTGGACGTGGACCAATCCAATGGCACATCAGCATGAAAGGACGTTATCATACCTAAAATGGGGTGCAGATGAGTATCATCAGGAAGTAGGTATCTTTCCAGGTGATTTTCTCCATGATCCAGGTGAAAACCAAACTCCAAAAGGGCAAATAATCCTGAACCACATTGATGAGAAACATATTGTGGATCGTCATGTGGATAGGAAAAATGATGGTGGGGCAACACTGAGTGCAGCATGAGCAGCGATCCTGCAATAAAAATCAATATTTTACCACCAGCTTTCATCTATTTTCAGATAAAGGACGCTATTATTCCAAACTTAGGTTGTAAATAAAGCGGTGGGAACGAAGGTTTTATATGATGAAAGCCCGCTTACCAACTGATTTGCTTCAACCCTAAACTATTCCATACACCGTGATATTTCACAATTGACAATAGTCAATCCTGGGAAGAAGCCATTAATTTTTTATAGTCTTTAATACTTGTTGACACAATATCCCGAGCTGTGGAGCTGTCCTGGAAATCTTCAACAGTTACAGTTTTATGCTCAAGCTTCTTATAATCTTCGAAGAAATTCCTTAACTCCTTTAAAAAGTGTTGTGGTAATTGTGATATGTCATAATAGTGGTTGACACTCATGTCATTTGCTGCTACAGCGATGATCTTATCATCCGCTTCTCCCCCATCCTGCATTCGCATGGCACCTATCACCTTGGCCGAAACTATACACAAAGGTTGGATCACGATTTGAGACAATATTAAAATGTCCAAAGGATCCCCATCATCGCAATAGGTTTGAGGGATAAAACCATAGTTTGCAGGATAATATATGGAGGAGTAAAGGACCCTGTCCAGTTTGAGCAAACCACTGTCCTTGTCCAATTCATATTTTGCTCTTGTCGCTGTTGGGATTTCGATAATGCCATTCACGACATCAGGACATCTTTCTCCGGGGTCTACAGAATGCCATGGATTGTTGGTTGTGGTCATGTCCCCAATATACAAATAAGTATCAATTAAGATTTCCGGAGTACAGAAAATTCAAAATCGCCGAAGGAGAAGTTATAATTAAAAAGAGAATTCCCAGAAAAATGCACATATTAATGTGTTACCGGTAGGGTAAATGATGATGTATCGGTTAAATATTTGAATTCATCGAAAAATGACGAAAGATCAACTTATTTAAGGTGAAATTTAACTTTGAAAAGAATAAATTGTAATTTTAACAGCTTACTTCCATAAGTACTTGAAAATAAGGTATTTCTGTTTTCATGGTTTTATGAATGAATTAACGATCAAGGACCAAATTCAACTAACTGCTAGACTCTCCTGATGAAACACACCGTTTCCACACGAATATTACTGATACTGATCCTTGCCGTCGGAGGAACGATTGCTCATGCCCAGGTGACATGGGATGGAGGTGCGGGAACCAATCTTTGGTCTGATGCAGCCAATTGGGATCCTGATGGGTTGCCAGGAAATGGTGATGATGTGATCATAGACGGGGATAGTGTTGTTGTCGATTTTGATCTTGGAGTAACCATCGATGATATCGATATCGTTAATGGGGGTATTCTCAACGTAACCTCTGGTGGAGTAATGAATCTGGACAACTCCGGAGGGAACCAGGGTAATATAGAAATAACTGATGGTACGCTTTACCTGACTGGTGGTACACTTTTAGTTGGAGATTATATTACGGTTGACGGAAGTAATTCAAGCCTGATAACTACTGGTGGTACATTGACAGTTGATGGAGATACTAATCCCCTGCATGACATCTTATTCACCAATGGAGCTACGGGAAATATTGGAAATGGATCAGAAGTATTTGTCAATAGTGAATTCGTCCTTGACAACGCCACAGTAACCATCTCCGGAAGGGTAGAAAACGCCATTCTTGGTGTCCAGGGACCTTACGATATTGAAATGAGGGGGACAAGCACGCTAACCATTGAAGAAGGAGCGGTGATCGTTATGGAAGATTTTGATTTTGAAACCGGAGGCGGTAGCTCTGAAATCATTATAAATGGAGGATCCGTTACCCTGACCGACGATCTCAAATTCAATGATGGAACGGATGGCGACGGAGTAACCGTGAATGGTGGAGAACTCATTGTCGAAGATGAGATTCAGATAGGTAGTGGCGATGCAGAAGTCGTTGTGAACGGCGGAACGGTGACCACAACAGGGCTTGATGGAAATGAGGCACCATATATTTACGTTACAAATCCATCAGTTCCAGCGGATACCATTTTTATTGTTACCGATGAAGATGTAACCCTGAATTTTACTATTAATGTGTTCGACGCTGAAGGAGAAGATTTCTTGGTGTCATACGGGATACCCTCAAAAGGGTCAATTACAGAGATTGACAGTACAAATTTTGACTATCAACCCAATGACGGGGCGGCCGGGAAAGATTACGTCCAATTCGTGGTCTGCGATACCACCAACACATTCGTTTGTACCGCCACAATTCTTGAGTTTACAATCGATGAAGTAAATAAAGCACCATACATATTCGATACAGATCCCATGGTGCCCGTGGATACCATATCTCTGACAACCGATGAAGACGTACTATTGAATTTTGTAGTTAATGTATTTGATTTCGAGGATGATGATTTTCTACTATCATATAATGAACCTACCAATGGGACTTTCATAGAAATTGATAGCGTGACCATTGACTATCAACCAAACAGTCAAATTTTTGGAACCGAATATGTTCAATTCACGGTATGTGATCCTATTGAAATCGCGGATTGTAACTCGACCGTTTTTGAGTTTATTATTAATCCGGTAAATGACGCTCCTTATATCTATGAAACTGACCAGGGAGTTCCGGCGGACACGCTGGAGTATGAAACTTTTATTAACACGTCGCTTGACGCATGCGTGAATGTTTTCGATCCGGATGGAGATCCTTTTGATTTAAGTTTCGGATCATTGAAAAATGATTCCGGAGTGTTGACCCAGGACACCGGAGACCCCAAATGCTTCAATTACGCTCCTAATTCTGATTTCGAAGGAGAAGAATTTTTTCCGATAGCTGTATGTGATCCTACTAACGGTTCATTGTGTAATCTCACAACTATTAAGATCTCAGTTATTCCCTTTCCACCAATCAGCTCACTCGACACCTTAAGAATATCAGCTCCTGAAGACACTCCAATTGATTTTTGTTCTGATGACTTCAACATAGTTGGAGATCCTTACACTCTGACTTTTGAAGAGTTGGTCAATAACTCCGGATCGATTGATACACTTTCCAATGAATGTTTCCAGTACATTCCAAACCAGGATTTCAATGGAGTGGATTATGTCTCATTTACCATGTGTGAAAATGATGAACCTGAAGTGTGCACAACTACAGTTGTTGAATTTACAATAACTCCGGTTAATGATAATCCTCAAATAATTTTTTCCGGATTTGAAACGGATACTGTTTTCGCTTTTACTGATGTCAATGTTCCTGTCAGTATTACAATTGAAACCAACGATGTCGATGGAGATAGTACATTCCTTCTAACGATTGATCCTGCCGACCTCTCAATAGGGTCCGTTAGTAACCAATCCGGCTTAAGTTTCGACTACACCCCGGATACTGGTGCTCAGGGTAATGAGTTTTTTGAAATTATTGCGTGTGATGACACTGGTACGAATTCGTGCGATACAGCTATCATGCAGATCCAGTTTCCCAAGTTTAATTCAGCTCCTGAATTCCAGGTGGACAATGAAGAGGTGGACACTCTATCATTCAAGATCACCGATGAAACAGTATTCCAGTCTTGCATCAATGTATTGAATCGAGAAAACGATCCGTTGACATTAACCGACGCATCTATTACTTCAGGATCAGGTACTTTCACTCCGGATTTAGATGAGCAACTGTGTTTTGATTTTACTGCCGGCGATGATCAAAATAATATTGTATCCTTGACTGTCTGCGATGACGGAGATCTTTGTGATGACCTGATCCTCCTCATTGATGTAAATCACGAACCAAGATTATTCAATGCCGATACGGTACTTGTTGATTCTCTGTTCCTTGAAACCGGGTTTAACCTTCCATTCACCTCCAATTTTGACCTAATTGATATTGACGGCGATTCGCTATATATAAGTTCAATTTCTAATATCTCAGGAAATGGGGTACTCAATGGAATACTTGATGATCAGGATGAGCGACTATCTTTATCATTCTTCCCTGTTTTTGACTTTACCGGAATCAACGAATTCTCGGTTGAGATCTGTGATAATGGGGATCCTGCCATTTGCAAGCAGATCTTCGTATCAGTAGAGGTCTTTGAATTCAATACGGCTCCGGCATTTATTCAAAATGGATCGGAGCTGGATTCCGTTACCTTCACTATGGTGGAAAACAATGTACTGGAAGAATGCCTGACTGTTTTCGATGCAGAGGGAGATAGTGCTTACATAGAGAATTTCACGGTTATTGCAGGTAAAGGAGATTTTGAGAGTTCAGTGGACACAACATTCTGTCTGACCTATACTCCACAACTCAACTATTATGGTCCTGTGGAATTATCCGCAGAGATCTGTGACGGTAAATTCGATGGTTGTAATACGTTGGAAATCACAATACACATCACTCCGACTAATGAAATGCCTTTGGTTGGTACCGATTCCATTACAGCTACTTCCGAGGAAGGATTAAGAATTGATCCACTATTAAATGATAGTGATCCGGAAAACGAGGGTCTTTTCTTGAATACTGCGTTTCTTATTACCCCGACATTGGGTACCATATTATACGAAGGAGATACAATCCTTATCTACACTCCGAATGATGATGAATACAAGGGAGTTGATACATTCACCTATTCTGTTTGTGACCTTGGTGTTCCAGAGATCTGTGTCGAAGGGGAAATAATTGTGACCCTTTCATTGCCAATACCAGCCCTGGAGATCTATGATGCATTTTCCCCAAATGGAGATGGAATCAATGATACATGGTTTATTGAAGGCATTCGTGAATTTCCAAACAACACGGTGAAGGTCTTCGACGAATGGAACAACCTTGTTTATGAGGCAACCCGATATGACAACAGGGATGTGATTTGGAATGGAGAAACTAATGTTCTTTCCAGCGGGGGAATGCTCAGGGACGGGACTTACTACTATTCCGTTGAACTGGGAAATGGCCAGGATGCTTTAACAGGTTATGTAATTCTGAAGAAATGAAGAAACTGATCCTCATATTATTAACATGCTGGAGTTCGTCTTTATTGATGGCACAAGGGAGTACAAGTGCTCAGTACATGTTAAATCCATTGTCCGTCAATCCTGGATTCACGGGTTACTATGAAGTACTGAGTGCACAAGCTCAGTTCCGTTTTCAGTCAATAGGTGTGGATGGAGCTCCTATTACACAGACAATTGGGCTCCACTCTCCATTGAAAACACAATACGCATCAGTAGGATTTCAGCTTTGGAATGAGAGCAAAGCAGTATTTAAACAAACCGGTGCTTTCCTGTCCTATGCCTATCGAATCAATGTCAGGAATGCCATCATCTCTGCTGGATTGCAAGCTGGCTTCAATATGAACGAGAGTAATTTTTCAAATCTGAATACAAGACAATCTTCTGATCCCGTTTTCAATCAAAATCTGAGATCAATTTCACCCAGTGCTGGAGTTGGGATTTTCATATACAATGGAAAATATACGTTTGGATTATCACTTCCCGAGTTGATCGATTCTGATGACGAGAACAGTGTGGCTAACAATCGTCCATTTATAGTCACAGGAGGTTATTCATTTAATGTAAATGAGAACATCAAGATCAAACCGAATGCATTGATGAGAATGGTGGACTTCAGGCCAGTTGAGATCAACTTGAATACAAATTTTGTTTACAAGGATGTACTGAGTGCAGGTCTATCTTATGGCTTCAACAATGTCGGCGTTGTACTCCTGCAGATGTTTGTTACAGATCAGCTGCAATTGGGTTATACGTTCGAAACTGTATTGGGGGACGCTTCCAGCATATCGGCAGGTACTCATGAAATTGGCATCCAATACCTTTTCAATCATTCAAGAAAAAATTCACCATCACCGCGATATTTCTAGATGAGAGTAATTCTTTCCATATTCTTAATTGCAATCAGTATCTATTCAATGGCTCAAACGGCAAATGTCAGCAAGCTTTGGACAACAACTGAAGAGCAAGGAGACAAACTTTTCGAAAGCCAGTTATACAGTGCGGCGCTAGATCAGTATAAAACGCTTTTCAGTATTGATTCAGCCGTACCGATGTACGATATAGATAGTATCCAGGCGAGGTTAGCATTCAAGATCGGAAGAAGTCACTACAAGCTTCGTGAGTTCGACAATGCCTCAAAGTATTATAAGTTGATGGTCGACAATTCTTCTTTTGAGGATTATGGGGCTCCGGAACTGCTAAATTATGGAGAGGCGCTTTTGGCGACAGGTAAAAGAGAAGAAGCGGAAGAGGTTTATTACAAATATTTTGCTTTGACTTCTGATAAACGAGTAAATGCCCGGTTCGAAGGTATACAAAGGTGGGAGGAGTGGTTCAGTATCACCAAACCTACTACCATCGAGTATCTGGATATCAATTCAAAATACTCTGATATCGGAGCCAGGCCATTAGGGAATGGCGTTGTTTATTCTTCCAGGGAATCTGACCAGTGGCCTTTGGGCAACAAATATCTCCGCGGAAATATGGAAACATTTGGTGTGTACTATTCCGCCCCAGATGACAAAGATTCTCTGCACGCAGGTAAACCTATAAAAGTAGGTGGAGGCTTATACAACGTTACCAGCCCTGCCTTCGGATCAAATAACGAGGTGATTGTAAGTGCAACTAAGAGAAGTGTCGAAAAAGGAAGCCGATTGAAACTTTTCGAAGGAAAGGTGACCTCTCCGACCCAGTGGAATGGCTTCAAATTATCCCAGGTTAATGTTAAAGGTGCCAATCTTGCCTACCCGTCTCTGACAGAGGGTGGCGATACTTTATATTTTTCAGTCAGCTTCCCCGATTCCGCGGGTGGCTATGATCTTTACTATTCAACAAGAAGCGGTGAGAATTGGTCGGCACCAGTGAGCCTGGGCACAGATATAAATACAAATGGTCATGAAGTCTATCCATTTGCGCATAAAGGGAAACTTTACTTTGCCTCTGATGGGCATCCGGGTCTAGGTGGGCTTGATATATTTGTTTACGACGGAGATGAAGTCATAAACCTTCACAGCCCTCTTAATACCACGTCAGACGATTTTGGTATAAGTTTCATTGATGATTTCCAGGGATACCTCACTTCCAATAGGCCAGATGGCGTCGGGAAGGATGATGTCTATCACTTCACACAAACCGATGAAAGTTATGTTGACCTGAATATTTCGATAACAAGTGTCTGGGAAAAGGAACCAATGGATAGTGTTTATGTAAATGTGACTGCATTGAACGCGGAGTTAGGTCGGGAGGTTTATACCGATACGCTTGGTCAAACCACCGGTCCGGTTCGAACCCGTTCCCGTTACTCGGTGAAGATTGAAAAAGAGGGGTACGTTACCATCGAAGATACCATCACGATAGAACTTGAAGATGTCAACCTAAACTATGCACTGGATCAATATTTTACATATAAGGCGTTTGTATTTTCTGAGGAAGATCATGCGGCTTTATCGACTCCATTGGTCCATATTAGAGACCTAAATACTGGTCGAACTGAGGAAGTTTTGGGTAGTGCGACTGGTTATTTTGAAATTAATGAATTAACCAGTACAAAGATCTCAATCCTTATCACCAGAAGTGGGTATTCTTATGTTTCAGACACATTAGAATTTCTTGAGGAAGAATTTACCGGAACGTATTCTCTCTCCATTTCCAAACCATCAGAGACCTTTACATTAAACGACCTTCTTTACGACCTCAATCAGTATAAACTGAAAGATGACCATATCCCGACTCTGGATTCCATTGCTGTGAATCTCAACAAATTTCCAAACACTCGAATTGTCGTGGTTTCACACACTGATTCAAAAGGAACTGCGCTGTATAATCTTGATCTGTCACAACGACGGGCAGAATCTGTCAAAGAGTACCTAGTGAGTCAGGGTGTCAGAGCTTCCAGGATCATTGCAAATGGCAAAGGTGAAGCTGAACTGATCAACCGATGTTCCGATGGTGTTAATTGCACCGACGAAGAACACCGTGCCAATCGTCGTACCGAAGTCCAGATATTCCGTAATGTGACGGTTGATCCGTAGCTCGAACCCATTCTAAAACCCTTGAGTACTGTACCCCCTTTTTCAATCGACAATTGGAAGTCGTAATATACCATTATCACTCACGTCTTTTCGAACGAAGTGAGAAATCTATTCATAAGTGGTGATACGATCATGAATAGATTTCTCTACGATATGCTTCGTTCGAAAAGACGTTGAGTTGTAGGGTAAAAATGAGGAGTTGAATCTTCACTACCATGAGAATACTGTTCGTATCCTTCATTATGCAGTTGACTAGTTCAACCAAGGGCCAGCAACCAATTGACTTCAATGAAGAAGCGAAGGCTATGGCATTAACTGAAACAAACATTGAAAAACTGTGTGAATTTGCCGCTGGTAATGGTAGTAATAAACGAGATTGGGGACTGCACCCTCTTGTGGAAGTCATTTACCGAATTCGGCATTCCTCAGAGTCCTCCTGCAGGAGGACTCTGAGATGGTGGCCATAAAAAAAGCCTCATACTAAGTGTAAAAGGCCTATTTTCGCAGTACACCCGCAGGGACTCGAACCCCGAACCCCCTGCTTAGAAGGCAGGTGCTCTATCCAGTTGAGCTACGAGTGCTTATGTTTACGGAGAGAGGGGGTTAGTTTCAGTGATCCCTTAAGAGGAGAATCACAAGTATTTTTCAACACTCGCTTTGCTCGCTCTGATTTTTCAATCTCCTTTTCAGAAAAGCCTTCTGCATTTCTTAAGTAACTTTTCAAAATCAATTTACGGTCATTGAAAAGTACTTGCGGAGAGAGGGGGATTAGTTTCACTGATCCCTGAGGAGGAGAATCACAAGTACTTTTCAATACTCGCTTTGCTCGCTCTGATTTTTCAATCTCCTTTTCAGAAAAGCCTTCTGCTTTTCTTAAGTCGCTTTTCAAAATCAATTTTATTATCATTGAAAAGTACTTGCGGAGAGAGGGGGATTCGAACCCCCGGTACCCGATTAGGATACGACAGTTTAGCAAACTGCTGGTTTAAGCCACTCACCCATCTCTCCAGGTTATTCTTAAAATGTAAAAATCTTCAAAAAAAGACTATCGACTTCTCCGACAGTTTATCCGCCAGCTGGCGGATGGTTTAAGCCACTCACCCATCTCTCCTGGCTTAAAAAGGACTGCAAATATAGTATTTCGGTGAATTAAAATACTCCTTTTCTAGAAATTCACAGAATGAATTTGTCACCTGCTAATTCCTTAAAAAAGGTTAATTCCACGATCGGCATTGGCCATGAATTATGTCTGGTATAATTTTGAAGGTTGATGGTCTGGGCCAATGCCATAGGGACATTTGAGATACTCACGATACTCGTTTTCATTGTGTTTTACGCAATGTATGCAGGACGGGTCATCTATATTTCCAATAAGCTTAAAACTCCCTTTACTTCCATTTTCTGGAAACTACTACTTCGATTCGTTTATTTCTCACTCTTTATTGTAGCCTTACTAGGACCTTCATTTGGAGACGCTACCAAGGAGATAAAATCAGTGGGTAAGGATATTTTCGTGTGCGTTGACCTGTCACAGTCAATGAATGCTACGGATGTTCAACCTACCCGGCTTGAAAAAGTAAAGTTCGAACTGAAAAATATCGTTGAGGCATTCAATTCTGATCGGAAAGGATTGATCATGTTCAGCAACGAAGCCTTCATGCAATGCCCTCTTACCTTCGACAACAATGCATTGAATCTTTTTATACAGACTTTAAATACTGACCTCGTTCCCAACTCCGGAACTGATTTTGGACCTGCACTGGAAATGGCCCTTGAAAAACTGGAATCAGAAGAGGGCTCTTCTTCGCGGCAAAAGTCTAAGATCATTGTATTGATAAGTGATGGAGAGGATTTTGGAGATGAAACGGGAAGCATCTCCCAGGATATTGAAGAAAGTGGCATCAAGCTGTTCACACTGGGTGTAGGGACCGAACGCGGAAGCAAGATCCCAACCAGGAGGGGATTCAAAAGAGATAAACAGGGTCAGGAGGTTGTATCGAAACTTAATCCCAGGTCATTGAAGGAACTTGCAGTCGATACCGGTGGAAAATATTTTGAAATTAATGAATCGGTAAATGATGTAAATCGTTTGATTAGTACGATAAACCTCATCGAAGGAGAATTGAGGGACTCGAAACAAGTGGATGCAAAGTCCAATAAATATTTTTATTTTCTTGCCCTTGCTTTGCTGTTCTTCGTTTTAGATATGATGGTAAGTGTTAAAGTGGTTCATATATGATCAGGTGGCTTTTCATATTGCTATTTGTCTCAAATAATCCCCTGGATATAGCAGAGGTAAACAAATTGAAACGAGAAGCCGAGGATGCGTACCAATCAGGTGATTACCAGACAGCAATTTCTAACTACAGATACCTTATTGACAGTCTGGATATTCGAGAAGACCAAATCCTATTGAACCTGGCACATGCCTATTATCAGTCCGATGACACGACCAATGCAAAAAATTTCTACTCCGAAGCTTCCATGTCCGGAAATCAGGCATTGAAATCAATTGCTTACCAGCAATTAGGTGTAATGTCCAAATCACCACAATCATTAAAACAGTCCTTACAATATCTGAAGGCTTCTCTTAAGGCAAATTCACAAAACCTGGATGCCAGGTACGATTATGAGCTGGTTAAAAAATTGATCCAGGAACAGGAACAGCAGCAAAACGAGGATCAAAAAAATCAGGATAAAAACGACGAAAGCGAGGAAAATCAAGAAAACGAAGATCAGCAGCACCAGGAAGACCAGGATCAAGAAAACCAAGACCAGCAAAATCAGGATCAAAACCAGCAGGATCAAGAAAAAGAAGAACAAGAAAATCAGGAAAAGGAAGGTGAGCAGCAAGAGCAGGAAAACCAGCAGAGTGAAGAACAGAAAGAGGATCAAAGTCAGGAGATGAGTACTAAAGAAAAGTTGGAGCAAATGAACATCAGTGAAGAAAAGGCTCGAATGATCCTGGAGGCCATGAGAAATGGAGAGATCCAATATCTCCAGCAGCAAAAAAGGAAAGCTACAAAACGTCCTGATAGCGGTAAACCAGATTGGTGATCAGTCCCGAATTCAGAATTTCTACCGGATTGCTCCTCAAATCAAGCGATCAGAACTCCATTCCATCTACCTTTGTTACAGGTTTAATATTCACTGTTTATTCAACATTTTAAATTCAAACACTCAACATTAATTTCTAAATGGAAGAAGTATTTATTGTTTCCACTGTCCGAACTCCAATTGGTAGTTTTGGTGGAGCACTCGCTGGATTCACTGCAACCCAACTTGGGACCATTGCCATAAAAGGAGCATTGGAAAAAGCTGGTGTCAATCCTTCTGATGTAGACGAGGTCTATTTTGGTAATGTAGTAAGCTCAGGACTTGGTCAGGCTCCTTCGAGACAGGCCGCATTAGGAGCTGGCATTCCTCAATCTGTTCCTTGTACAACCGTTAATAAGGTCTGTTCTTCGGGTATGAAGTCTGCTATTCTTGGAGCACAGTCCATTATGTTGGGCATCAATGATATCGTTATGACCGGCGGAATGGAAAGCATGTCAAATATTCCATTTTACGTACCTAAGGCTCGATTTGGCTATAAATACGGTCATGGTCAGCTCATCGATGGATTGATGCATGATGGCCTTTGGGAAGCGTATAACCAATTTCCAATGGGGAGCTGTGCTGACAATACGGCTAAAGAAATGAGTATCTCCCGTGAAGAGCAGGACGAATTTGCAATAAACTCTTACAAAAAAGTTGCTGCAAGCACTGAAGCTGGAAAATTCAAGAATGAGATAATACCGGTTGAGATCCCCCAGAGAAAAGGTGATCCCATCATAATGGTGGAGGATGAAGAATACAAAAATGTCCGATTCGATAAGATACCTGGTCTTCGGCCGGTTTTCAACAAAGATGGGACTGTTACCGCAGCAAACGCGTCAACGATAAA
Source organism: Cyclobacteriaceae bacterium (assembly GCA_965242805.1). Lineage (GTDB taxonomy): Bacteria > Bacteroidota > Bacteroidia > Cytophagales > Cyclobacteriaceae > JANQEU01. The sequence continues at coordinate 1,562,576 of CBDETD010000002.1, forward strand.
TGACGGTTCATCTGCAATTGTTCTTGTTGGTAAAAAGAAGATGGAGGAACTTGGATTAAAACCAATCGCTAAAATTTTGGGATTCGGTGATGCTGCCCAGGATCCATTATGGTTTACCACCGCACCCTCCCTCGCAATTCCAAAAGCATTGAAACATGCAGGTTTAGAGGCTTCTGACGTTGATTTCTATGAGATTAATGAAGCCTTTTCAGCGGTTGCCCTTGCCAACATAAAGGAACTCGATCTGGATCCTGCAAGAGTGAATCACTTTGGAGGAGCAGTAGCTATAGGACATCCACTAGGTGCATCGGGTGCCCGAATAATGACCACATTGCATTCCGTCTTGGAAGATACAGGTAAAAATATTGGTGTTGCGGGAATCTGTAACGGTGGTGGTGGTGCGTCAGCTATTGTTCTGGAAAAAGTGTAAACAGACATAATTAAGTTGAAAAGCCTTTCGTTTAATTGCGAGAGGCTTTTTTTTTGCATTAGTGAAATCCATAATTTCTCTTCTCGGATTTATCTGCTTCACTCTGGTGTACTCCCAGGAGAAAGTGGTGACTTATTACAATGAGCGACCGGATATTATTGAAGAGGAGTATTTTACGGTTCAAAGGGATACAACCGTAATTCATGGACCTTATAAAAAATTCAGCCTCCTTGGTAATGTAATAGTCACCGGTAATTACACAGAGGGAAAAAGAGATGGAATTTTCACCAATTTTTACGAAAGTGGAAAAGTACAGCGCACTACTCTGTACGTAGATGGACTTCGACAAGACACAACACGAGTTTTTAGTGAGGAAGGAACCATCCTTCAGGAAGCAATATTTATCAATGATACCCTGAAAGGTGCTGTAAGGCTATACCATGCTTCCGGAGAACTAAAAGGATCATCTCAGTTTAAAGGTGGAAATCCGGAGGGGGTAGTGACCACTTATTATACAAATGGAAATAAGAAAGAGGAAATAACCTACAAAGAAGGCAAACCCAATGGAACCACCTATCATTATTATCAAACTGGTGTAATCAAACTCGAAGCTGAATATACAAATGGCAAGTTGAATGGTAAATACAAAACCTATTACCCCAGTGGCAAACTGGAAATGGAGGTTCTCAATCTTCAGGGTTTGAGATCCGGTTATGTGAAAAAATACTACCAAAACAGTCAGTTGGCCTCCGTTGGTAATTATGAGAATGGATTCCTGGAAGGTGAATTCCTGAATTATTATGAGGATGGAAGTGCAAAATCCGAATTGACATATGTGCTTGGAAAGTTGGACGGTGAAAACAGGTCCTACCATCCAAATGGAACTGTCAGCAAATTGTCTGTTTATAGTCGAAATGGATTGGATGCAACCATCCAGGAATTCACTGAAAATGGTGGTCTGATCGCCGAGAAATCAATATTGAATGAAGTCCCTGAGGGATTATGGAAATTCTATGACGATAAAGGAAAACTAAAAATTGAAGAAAACTACATAAACGGTCAGCTTCATGGCTCAAGAGTGGTTTACAACAAGAAAAAGATCCTTTCATCCGAGAGCTATCATCGTGGGAAGAAAAATGGAGAGTGGATCAGTTATTCAGATAATGGTAAATTATTGGAAAAAGCCAATTACCAGTTTGGACTTCTCCATGGATGGTTCATCCATTTTCATGAAAATGGCAAAAAACAGTACGAGGGTAACTACATACAAAATAAAAGATCTGGTGAGTGGATCTATTACTCCAAAAAGGAGGTTCCGATAATCAAAGAAAAATATCAATCAGGTCAGCTTCTTGATCGAATTGAACTTAACCAGAATTAATCTCGGTCTAAAAAAGCCAAAACCCTATCTTTGTGGCCTGAATGGGCGAAGGCATCAAATACACTGATTTTTCTTTTCCGAATCAAACCAAAAAGTATGTTGGGAAAGTACGGGATGTGTATGAGTTTGACGATAAACTGGCAATGGTCGCCAGTGACCGGATCTCCGCGTTCGATGTTGTTCTCCCTAAGGCGATCCCTTTTAAAGGCCAGGTATTGAACCAGGTTGCTTCGAAATTCCTCGAAGCCACAAAAGATATTGTCCCAAACTGGGTTGTTTCTGTACCTGATCCCAATGTGACAGTCGGCCTAAAATGTGACCCCTTTCCAGTTGAAATGGTGATCAGAGGGTACCTGGCAGGTCACGCATGGAGGGAGTATCGAGATGGTAAGAGAACACTTTCAGGCGTACCGATGCCTGAGGGTATGAAAGAGAATGATCGATTCCCAACACCCATCATTACCCCATCTACAAAAGCCAAGGAAGGGCATGATGAAGATATATCAAAAGAGGACATTATTGGTAAAGGTCTTGTCTCCGAGGAGGACTATTCAGCTCTTGAAAAGTACACATATGGCTTATTTGAAAGAGGTACTGAAATGGCCAGACAGCAAGGACTTATTCTTGTTGACACAAAATATGAATTTGGTAAGAGGGATGGAAAGATCTATTTGATAGATGAAATTCATACTCCTGATTCTTCCAGGTACTTCTATCTTGACACCTATCATGAATTACAGGAAAAAGGTGAACCTCAACGACAACTGTCGAAAGAGTTTGTCAGAAGGTGGCTGATTGAAAATGGATTTCAGGGGAAAGAAGGCCAAAAAATACCTGAAATGAACAAAGAATTCGTACAAACCGTTTCAAACAGATATATTGAACTTTTTGAGAAGGTAACAGGAAATAAATTTGAAAGATCCGAACAAGGTGATATAATGAATAGGATCGAACAAAACATCAAAAAAGTATTATAAAGAACTAATAATTCAAGAATGAAGTACGCTGCTGATAAACAGGAAAAATACGTAATCATAGAACTGCAGGAGGAAAAGCTGGACACCTCTATTGCCCCTGAATTAAAATCTGAATTTGTAACTCTTCAGGCCGAAGGATTCAAACATGTGATCATGAACCTGAAAAATGTGAAATATTCTGATTCTTCCGGATTAAGCGCTTTGCTTGTCGGTAATCGACTTTTTAGGGAAGAAGGTTCTTTCATTTTGTGTGAAGTACAGGATCACGTAATGAAATTGATCAACATAAGCCAGCTTGACAAGGTAATGGATATCATGAACGGTCAGCAGGAGGCAGTGGATGCAGTGGTTGTCAATGATATCGAAGGTGGCCTGAGTTCGTAAGGTTAGGATCCAACATTGTCCCTTTCCATTAAAATATTAGGCTCCAATTCAGCCTCATTTGCCCATAATCGACACCATACTTCTCAGATAGTTCAGGTCCAGAATCAATTATTCATGATTGATTGCGGTGAAGGAACACAACTCCAATGTAAAAAGTATGGTATCAAATTGTCAAAGATTGATCACATAATGATAAGTCATCTGCATGGCGATCATTATTATGGCCTCATTGGATTGTTATCAACCATGCATCTTTATGGGCGACAAAAAACACTCAAGTTAATTGGACCTCCTGGATTGATGGAAATCATCAGTCTTCAATTAAGATATTCGGAAACTACCCTTAACTATGATATTGACCTTGTAGAATGGGCTCCGGATGCAAGGCAACTCGTTTTCGAAGATGACAGATTGACCATCCATACAATACCTCTGGATCATAGGGTGCCCTGCTGCGGGTATTTGATTAGGGAAAAAGAAAAGAAAAAAAGGATCAACAAGGAAGCTATCAGTGAGCGTCTCTCACCGGATATTGTCTATAAGCTGAAAAACGGAGAGGATATTATCAATGAAGATGGATCGATCCGATTCAAAAATAAAGAAGTAACCCTCCCACCCTACCCCCAGTATAGTTACGCGTTCTGTTCGGATACGCGCCTAAAGCGGGAAATTCTAAGTGATATTTCAGGTGTGGACATTGTTTATCATGAAGCCACGTTCATAGAGGACATGAAAGAAAGGGCCCACCAAACCTATCACACTACTGCAGGAGATGCCGCCCAATTAGCGAAAGATGCCGACGCTAAAATGTTGCTTCTCGGTCATTTTTCAACACGATACAAAAATCTGGATCCCGTTTTAGCCGAAGCCAAGGAAATATTTCAAAATAGTTACCTTGCCACGGAAGGGCAGACTTTTAGCGTAAATAGTCAATAAGGCTTTGGTAAATTCAAAAAAGAAACAAAACCTGTTTATAATTCTTACAGGTATTTTTCTAACCAATGCGATCCTTGCGGAGATCATTGGCGTCAAGATATTCTCTGCTGAAAAATCCGTCGGTCTAAATCCGGCATCTATTCCGCTTTTAAATGGTTTCGTATTGGATTTTAACCTCACTGCGGGGGCTGTGATTTGGCCTATTGTCTTCCTGTCCACCGACATTATCAACGAGTATTTTGGTAAGAAAGGAGTAAGAAAAATCAGCTTTATAGCAGCAGGATTCATCGCCTATGCATTTTTTGTCTTTTATGTCATCACACTGCTCGAACCAGCGGATTTCTGGTTGGATGTAAATAGTAAGGACACCGAAGGCAACCCTTTTGATATCAATTTCGCATTCAATAAGATCTTCACTCAAGGGCTAGGCATCATCGTTGGTTCGTTGACTGCTTTCCTGATAGGGCAGTTGCTGGATGTATTTGTATTCCAGAAATTGAGGCAGATCACAGGTTCAAAAATGGTCTGGTTGCGTGCCACGGGCTCTACACTGGTATCTCAGCTTATCGACAGTTTTGTAGTCTTGGGGATTGCTTTCTATATACTCGCCCCAGCTGAAAGCAGATGGACTCTACCACAACTCATGTCGGTAGGGATCATCAACTATATCTACAAGTTTACGGTTGCCATCGTTCTGACACCTCTCATTTACCTTGGACACTACCTCATAGACCAATACCTGGGTAAGGAACTGTCTGAAAAAATGGTGGAAGAAGCAGCCAGTAAAAGCAAAGGCTTCTTTTAACAATTAGTAATTAACAATGAACACTTAACAATGAGTAATGAACAATATTGTTAAGTGTTCATTGCTCATTGTTCATTTCTTTATGATCCCTCCATCTTCCAACTCTACGATATGACTGCCATATCCGGCAAATTTCTCATTATGAGTCACCTGTATGATCGTCATCCCATCTTTATTAAGTTCTTTAAGGATAGTCATCACTTCTTCTCCCTGGCTGGAATGAAGATTTCCCGTAGGTTCATCGGCTAATAGAAGTTTCGGTTTCCCAATAATCGCACGAGCGATGCCAACCAATTGCTGTTGACCACCCGACAGCTGCTCAGGGAAAAGGTCTTTTTTTGCAACCATTTGAAAGCGATCCAGCATTTCAGCTACCATGCTTGACCTCTCCTTTCTTTTCACTCCACGATAAAGCAATGGGGTCTCGATGTTCTCATATACAGTGAGTTCGTCGATCAGGTGGTAAGCCTGAAAAATAAAACCGATATGTTCCTTATGAATTTTGGAAGTCCTTCTCTCATTGAATTTATGTACTGGTTCGTCAAGAAAGTAGTACTCTCCGGCCGATTGTTTGTCAAGCATCCCGATGATGTTCAACAGAGTGGATTTTCCTGAACCGGACGGCCCCATGATGCTCATGAATTCACCCTGATTCACCTCCAGATTGATACCTTTTAAAATGAAGATCCGTTGATATTTCGATTCAACATACTTATCAACGTCAACAAGCTTTATCATTTATGGCTATTTAAGTTTTTGAAATTTTGGTCAATTATAGACATTATTATTCAAAGGATGTACCACAATTCTATCTTACTGGAAATGTGTGAGTTAAAAATGTCAAGTGATGATGATGCGAACGGAAATGAACACATTTAGATCGATTTGAAACACTAGATACTAGGAAGTAAGGCAGGTATGACTTCATGTTTCCCCTCAAACGAGGTGAAATCCAATTCCATACCAGTGATGTTTTCAACAAGTTCCTTTTGATGTTCAATCATTCCCTCCTTTAGATATGGATCCTGCAACCCTGTGAAGTAATGAATATCCACCTTACCTCTCCAATGCTTAACTTCTTCAGACAGAAGGTCCTCCGGGAACATTCCGGCCCATAAAATGAGCTTTGAAAAGGTGATACCAGAAAATGCACCAAATCTACTTGCAGTAGCTGTTCCTTGAGAAAACCCGAATAGCACTTTCTCTTTTTCGGAGTTGAAAACATTTTCGGATTTGAGTACGGCACTGATATACTTTCGTTGATTACTAATTTCAGTTAACCGATCTTCCTTGGTCATCCAACTCGCACCTACCCTTCCGTAAAATCCATCCAAATAATACTTGGAAAGGCCCTGAGGTGCAACAATGAAATTTTTGATAGGATCCAATGTTTCAAACTTCTTAATGAAATATCTTGAAAGCATTCCTTGACCATGAAAAACAATCCAAATACGTTCAGTCGACTCATTCAACTCATTAAGAGTACAATACGAAGTCGAGACTTCAACATCAATGTGTTTCTCCATCATCCATTAAAGATAGAATTGTCAGGAAAAATTAACCGACCTGTGTTATATAATTGAGCTTTTCCTGATCGAGGATCCTAAGGTGGTTACCATGAAAATGCAGGATTCCTTCGGAATTGAATTCTTTGATCAGTCGGGAAATTGACTCCGGTGAGGTTGATATCAGATCAGCCATGTCCTTGCGATTTATGGTGAGATCGATGTCGGTAGCGTGGTAGATATTCCTTTTGAGATGGAGAATGAGTTCTGCAAACCTACCTCGAATTTGACGTTGTGTAAGATTAAACATGTTATCGTACCCCTTCATCACTTCTTTACTCAACATTTTGATAATTTCAGTGGAAAATTGATGGTTTTCAGCACAGAATTCCTTGAATAAGTCGATAGAAACCTGACAGACTTCAGTATCGGTAAGCGCCTCAATCGTATATGGATAGACGGGTTCATTGCTGCTGAAAATGGAAGGTAATCCTATGAAATGACCATTGGTTTCCACTGCAACTATCGTTGGATGTTCATCACTTTCAAGATAGATCTTAATCAAGCCTTCTCTTACGAACATCATATATGACATAAATGCACCCTGTTTGCATAGGATTTCTCCTTTTTTGAATTTCACTTCGCTCCTGTGCCTGTCAACCTTGATCAATTGATCATTTGTAAGCTGTTTGAATGCCATAGACATACAACTACAGTTGACACATTTAATAAAAATTTTGGGTTCTCCAAGCGTCGAATTCATGTTCTTAAAAATTCTTGATCCAGATCAATTTTTAGTTTGATCAAATTAAGATCATTAGTTGAGGTCAAACACGACAAATGTCATGTGCTTCACCTGATATATATCTACCTTGCAAGTGCATTGAAGGCCTGATATGCGATAAATAATGGACCGGTCACCCATTAAAAACTGAAGGCGCATATGAGGACACAATTTAGAATACCTTTAATCTTTTCACTGGCAATTTCTGCTCTTTTTTTCACAAGCTGCCAAACATCCACCAGTTCCCAAACAGATCTAAACTACAGTTCCGTCGAGGACCTGGTCACATCAGCTAAGGCTTCCATTAATGAGATCACTGTTTCTGATCTCAAAGAAATGATGGATTCCGAAGACATGTATGTGTTGGTGGACGTCAGAACGGCCAATGAATTTAATAGCGGATATATACCAGGATCCGTCAACATACCCAGAGGTTACCTTGAATTTTGGATAGACAAGGAAGGTTTCTGGGATGAAGAAGGAATGTACGTACCTCTCAAGGAAGATAAGTTGGTACTGTTTTGTAGAAGTGGTAATCGTAGCTCTCTAGCGGCGGTTACCCTTGAAAAAATGGGCTTCACCAACGTTTTATCTCTCCAGGGAGGTTGGAAGGCCTGGAAAGAGGTCTACCCTGAATTGACAATTACCCAACTACCGGAAACCGCTGACGCTCCAGTAGCTCCACAAGATACCGGAGAAGATTCGGACGCTGGTGGTTGTTAGTTTATTTTAATTTTTTTACTTAACCCCACTATCATGCTAAGTTCTAAGCAAATAATTTCCTGGCTGGCAGTAATTCCAATCATGTTATTGCTCAGCTGTAAAGACGATGACGCTAAACCCTCATCGGACGAATTCCAAATTATGACTGAGTATATGGTCCAGAACAATCTGGACGTTACGACAGTACTCGCTTCGGGTTGGATAACCGGTGCTCCTTCAGAAGAGGAACTGCCAAATTTCCTAAGCAATTATTACGTTATTGATGTTAGAAGCGCAACTGATTTTGCTGATGGCCATATTGAAGGTGCTGTAAACACGACATTGGCTAATGTACTTACTACAGCTCAAAATGCGGACAAACCAATACTTGTCGCCTGTTACACAGGTCAAAGTGCAGGTCATGCCGTGATGGCACTTCGATTAAGTGGTTACCCTGATGCCAAGGTCCTGAAATTTGGAATGTCAGGATGGCGTTCGGACTTAATGAATCCATGGAACGGCAATACCGGAAACGTGGCTGTAGGACATGAAAACTGGAGTACCGAGGCAGTGGCTTCCAATATTTCATATGAATCTCCAGAATTGAGTACAGGAGAGACTCTTGGTGCTGATATTCTAGCTGCACGTGTACAATTCATGCTTGAAAAAGGATTTCAGGGAGTCGCCAATACCGAAGTACTCGGCAACCCTGGCAACTATTTCATCAACAACTACTGGGATCAGGGAGCTGTTGACCTTTATGGACACATCGATGGTGCATTCAGGATCAAACCCCTGACTTTGGCAGGAGAGGAATACAAATACATGGATCCAAATGAAACCGTGGTCAGCTATTGCTGGACAGGACAAACTTCGTCCATGTTGACAGCTTATTTAACCGTACTTGGTTACGAAGCTAAAAGCTTGAAATTCGGTGTGAACGGAATGATCTTTTCCGAGCTTCAAGATCACAAGTATGCTCCGCCTTCAGTGGACTTACCTGTTGTGACCGACTAGGCTCGAGCTAGGGAGTCCGGGCCTGCCAGGGCCCGGCTCTTTTCTCGATTTTGATTCTTTTCTAACCCAAAATCCTATCGTGAACATGAAAAAGATAGTCATACTTTTATTTGCAATCAGTTCGGTCACGTGCTTCCAGGTTAGTTCACAGGGATGCGCAGAACCAACATCCGATGAAGGTGTCAATGTATTTGGGTTTCTTCAACCACAGTTTGATCATATCATGCTAGAAGAACCATCAAGTACATTTAGGTTTAACCGAATGAGGATGGGGGTCATGGGAAATATTCCATATGACTTCAGCTATTATGCATTACTTGAGGCAAGCCCATTCTTCAACGATGATGGCGAGATTTTCTTGATTGATGCATTCGTAACCTACAGTCGCTTTGACTTTGCAAGAGTGTCGGTGGGTAGATTTAAAAAACCAATGGGTCTTGAACTTCTCACAGCATGTTCCGGCCTCAATACAATTCAGCGGACCCAATTTGTCAACGATCTAACAGGCCCAACCAACAGGGATACAGGTATCATGATCCTTGGTGGAAATAAAAACTCCATGCTTTCATACCGACTAGCGATTATGAACGGCGGATCCGATGGTCTGGGAAATGATGACAAATATTTTGACTACTACGGAAGGGTTGATTTCAGACCTTTTAAAAACATAACTATTGGTGGAAGTTATCTATTTGGTAAAAGTGAGTCAGCAACCGAAGGTGCAGAAGATGACCAAAAAACAAGGATTGGTGTAGACGTTGATTATAAGTTCAGCAAATTCCGATTACAATCTGAATACATGTACGGTGAAGATATTGGTACATACACCACAGGTGGTGGATGTAGTGGTGAAGTAGAAGTCCATTCCGGTTCAATTGAACGGGAAGGATTCTATTTCATGGGAATGTGGGACATAACTTCTCAGATACAACCAGTTGTCAAATACGAGCAATACGATACCAACAAAAGTGAAAGTGATGATTTAGTTCAGGTCACAACACTTGGGGTAAATTATTTCTTCAATGACTGGACACGCCTTCAGATCAATTATCTCTACAAAGCTGAAGACCCCAGGGAAATTAAAAATGATGCCATATTGGCACAAGTTCAAATTAAGTTTTAAAAACAGATAACAATGAGAACCATAATTACAAGCATACTGACTTTAGCGGTTGCATTCATGTCAGTTGCACAAATAGATGTTATATCCGCCAAGGAGGCGGCTTCATTTATCAATGATGACAATGCTATTTTCGTTTCTCTACGAAAAACAGCTGATTTCCAAAAAGTACACATCACAGGTGCAGTAAATATCAACCATACTGATCTATATGGGGAAATGTCCATGTTGAAAACACCTTCCGAGATAGCCAAGGTGTTGGGTCTTAATGGAATTTCCGAATCCAAAAAGATCATCCTTTATGATGATGGATCCGGCAGATATTCTGGTAGAATGTATTGGATCCTTTCATACCTGGGAGCGAAGGATGTAAAGATCATTGATGGGGGTATGAAGGGATGGAGAATGGCCCGTAAACCAGTAACAAAGAATCCCACAAACATAGACCCGACAACATTCAAACCAATGATCAACAAATCGTATTTGGCAACGATGGATGATGTCAAAAAAGGGCTAAACAATTCGTCAGTTGTGTTGGTGGATGTCAGGTCCCCCGAGGAATATCAGGGCACTGCTGAAACTAAATTGAGACCAGGGCATATTCCAAATGCCATAAACCTGAATTACACCAATGTCTTAAATGAAAGGGGTATGATAAAATCTTCTGATGACCTTAAGACTTTATTCGCTGATAATGGAATTTCAAAAGATAAGACAATTGTTGTTTACTGCCAGACAAGCGTAAGAGCTGGTATTGTGTTCACTGCATTGAAAGGATTGGGATACAGTAATATAAAAGTTTACGATGGTGCCTACCTGGAGTGGCAATCTCTCAACTCCAATGAAGTAGTGATGTAATCAGAGAATCTTTTCAGGGTGGGCGAACCCCCACCCTTTTCCTAAAACCCCCAGATCATGTTACGCACTAATCGTCGTGAATTTTTGAAAATAGCTTCAGTCGGTGCTGGAGGAATTATGGCCGCTCCCTATGTATTTTCGGGAGATCCGGGATCGGAATTCCGGAAGTACGGAGTGAAGAAGATCCCAACCTATTGTGACATTTGTTTTTGGAAATGTTCGGCTTGGGTCCAGTACGACCGAAAAGGAAGCCTATGGAAAATAACAGGTAATGATAAAGATCCATTGTGCAACGGTCGACTCTGCCCCAGGGGAACCGCCGGCCTGGGTATGCTGAGAGATGAGGATCGATTAAAAACCCCTCTAATCAGGACCGAGAAAGATGGCAAACAGTTCTACCGGGAAGCCAGTTGGCCTGAGGCCCTGGACTATGTAGCGTTGAGGACCAAAAACATCATAGAAGAACACGGTCCGGAATCCGTAGCGCTTTTTAATCATGGTACTTCCGGAAAATACTTCAGTCGACTATTGAAAGCTTTGGGTAGTGGAAACCTCCCTGCTCCGTCCTATGCCCAATGTCGTGGCCCAAGAGAGGTGGCATTTGAAACAACCTTTGGTAAACAGTTGGGTTCACCGGAACCTTTGGATATTAAGAACACAAGATGTCTTGTGCTTATTGGATCTCATCTCGGAGAGAATATGCATAACAGTCAGGTCCAGGATATGTCCGATCTGATTGATAAAAAGATCCCTATCATCACTGTCGATCCAAGGTTATCTACTGCGGCTGCGCATTCGAACTACTGGTTGCCTATCAAACCAGCCACAGACCTTGCGTTATTGTTGGCATGGATACACGTTTTGATCAACGATGATATTTACGACAAAGCATATGTGGAGAAATATTGCTTTGGTCTGGAAGAATTAAGAGACCACGTCAAAGAAAACACTCCGGAATGGGCAGCTAAAATAACAAATCTCAAAGCTGATGACATTCGTCACACGGCTTGGGTTATGGCAGAAGCTGCTCCTTCGGTTATCGTTCACCCGGGAAGACATGTTACCTGGTATGGAGATGACACTCAGCGAAGTAGGGCAATTGCTATTTTGAATGCACTTTTGGGTTCTTACGGGCGAAAAGGAGGCTTTTTCGTGCCTGCCAAAGCCAGAGTTCCATCATTCCCTCACCCACCCTATCCGAAACCTGCATGGAGTTGGAAAGATACTTGTGAGGGTAAATACAAACTGAGCAGTAGCCCTGTATCAAATGCGTTGATCGAAGCTTCACATCCTGATTGCACAAGCGACAATAAGATAAAGGCCTGGTTTATCTCTGGCACAAACCTCATTGAAACAATTCCAAACCAGGCCAGAACTATAAGTGCCCTGCAAAATCAGGAATTAGTGGTAGTCATCGATACCATGCCAATGGAAATCACTGGGTACGCGGATGTCGTACTGCCTGAATGCACCTATCTGGAACGCTATGATGACCTTAGGCTTTCAGGATATCGCAATGCCACTGTGGCTCTCAGGATGCCAGCTTCGAAACCAAAATATCTTTCAAAACCAGCATCATGGATGGCGAAAGAACTTGCCAAACGACTTGGAATGGGTCAATATTTCAAATATGACAACTACGATGAGGTATTGGACTATCAGCTCCATGCGATTGGTAGTTCTTTACGAGAAATGAGAAAGAAAGGGATTTTGGTGTTTGGCCGTGATGAAAGTGAGCTCTTCTTCAAAGATGACGAATACGTTGAATTCAATACTCCCACCGGCATGATCGAGTTGTTTTCCTTCGCATTGGAAGACGAAGGATTTGATCCTATGCCTGTTTTCACTCAACATCCCGAACCGCCAGAAGATTTCTACAGGTTGAATTATGGTCGGGCACCCATGCATACATTCGCAAAGACCAATAATAATCCTTACCTCAGCGATATAATGGATGAAAATTGTATTTGGGTAAATCCCAAAGTTGCTAAGAAATGGGATCTTCAGGATGGTCAGGAAGTATGGTTAAAAAACCACCAGGGAAAAGTCTCATCATTCCCCGGAAAAATAAGATTGACGGAGAGAATCGGATTTGATTCCATCTATATGGTCCATGGATTCGGACATGCAGAAAAGAGACTCAGTAGATCTTACGCGAAAGGTATCAGTGACACCGAACTCATTACTGATCCTGCAATTGATCCCATAATGGCAGGTACTGGAATGAGGAACTCATTCGTCACCTTTGTTAAGGAAGATCCAGGGAAGGAGGTGATATCATGAGATACGCAATGGCAATTGATACACGCAAATGCATCGGTTGTGCGGATTGCGAGATCGCCTGTAACCTGGAAAACAACGTGCCTATTGGTTACACCCGGTCCTGGATAACTGAAATTGTCTCAGGTTCTTACCCATTAACACAACTAGCTTTTAGGAGTGAAAGGTGTAATCATTGTGACAATACTCCATGTGTCAGGACTTGCCCGACGGCAGCAAGTTTTGTAAAAGAAGGAGGAATTGTGAAAGTCGAGAAATCCAAATGCATTGGATGTGGAGCTTGTGTGCAATCCTGTCCATATGATGCCAGATTCATGCATCCAGACGGATACGCTAATAAATGCACATTCTGTGATCATCTTGTCGAATCCGGGGGTAATCCCGCTTGTGAAACTGTTTGCCCGACGAAGTGTATCTATTTCGGTGATCTGGATGACAGAGATAGTGAAATTGCCAGGGTCATCAGTAAAAACAATACAGAGGCCCTTATACCGGAAGCAGGGACTAAACCCAATATTTTTTACATCATTTAAACACTGGGATCATGAGAGAAGAATTACTTATATATGGAAAGAACAATCCCAATGTAGAACCAACACTTCAGCTCTGGACGTGGCCAATCTCAATATACTTGTTCCTGGGTGGTCTGGCTGCTGGGATATTATTCTTTTCAACAGTTTATTACCTATTGGGCAAAAAGGATCAGATGCCTGCCACTGTGAAATGGACATCAATTATTGCCCCTCCAGCGATTGTTCTTGGATTGGGATTACTACTCCTTGACTTGCATAACAAACCTTTATTCTGGAAGCTGTTTACCACAATCAGGTTGGAGTCACCAATGTCCTGGGGTGCCTGGACACTTTTGCTGATAACGCCATTGTCCATACTATGGTGTTTACCCTATTTCAATGAAGTCTTCCCCAATATTTTTGGACACTTAAAGAAAATGAATAAGTTGGACCGCTTCATAAGTAGGAATAGAATATGGATGGCCTGGCTTATACTGATTCTTTCAATTGTACTGGGCATTTATACAGGAATTTTACTTTCGGCATTCAATGCCAGACCATTATGGAATACAAGTATACTTGGTGTGCTTTTCCTTGTGTCTGGTATGTCTACAGCAGCTGTTTTAATTCAGTGGATAAGTCGCGATAAAAAGGAACAAAATACTTTCAGGTTTCTCGATATCGGTTTGATCGGGTTGGAATTATTCCTTATTATCCACTTGATCATGGGCTTATTAGCTGGTCCGGAAGTGCAAGTGAACGCCGCCAAACTGTTACTAAGTGGTCCCTATGCCTATAGCTTCTGGCTTCTTGTAGTATTGATAGGATTGCTCATCCCTGCAATCCTTGAAATACTTGAACTTAAAGGACGTCAGATCCCCGTCTATATCGTACCTACATTGGTGCTTATCGGAGGTCTGCTTTTCCGCATCATTATTGTGAACGCGGGTCAAATATCCTCATACACATACCTAGGGGGTTAGGTTCACGATAGGTTTCTATGAGGAATCCGGGGCCATACTTTTGTATGGCCCTTAATTTTATGGTGTCGCCCACTGCATCATAATACCACAGATATAAGCGCCATAAGTACCCAGCACATAACCACATACCGCAAGTAGAACTCCAACAGGTGCCAGAGAGGGATGAAAATACGAAGCCACTACCGGTGCGGAGGCTGCTCCTCCCACATTCGCCTGACTACCCACAGCAACGAAAAAGTATGGCGCCTTGATGATCTTGGCTACAAGAAACATTAAGCAAACATGAATCGATATCCATAAAAGTCCTACCAGGAATAGTCCTGGATTATCAAAAATTGCCATAATATTCATCTGCAATCCAATGGTCGCTACTAAAACGAATATGAATACAGTTCCGACCCGTGAAGCTCCAACTCCCTCCAATTCTTTGAGCTTCGTGAATGATAATACTACCCCCAAAGTGGTAGCCACAACGATCATCCAGAAGAAAGGTGCATGTAAGCTGTACTTTTTTAACCCTGGGAAATTTTCAACAAAAAAGGGAGTGATTATGTCACTAGCCAAATGTGCAACTCCAGTACAAATGAATCCGACCGCCAAAACCTTCATCAAATCAGGCATCGAAGGTATTTTCAATATGCTGGCCTGAAAATCCTGCATTTTCTGTTTGAGAATCTCAATTGCCGAATCATCAGCCTTCAGTTTTTGATTGATCCATTGATTTCGACCGATTCCCAGTAACAGAATTGCCAGCCAGGTATTTCCAACAATTATGTCAACTGCAACCATCTTAGAGAATAAGTCCCCTCCAACTTCAAACATTTCCTTCATTGCTGCCTGATTGGCACCTCCACCAATCCATGACCCGGCGACAGCGGTTAATCCTCTCCACACTTCATCAGGTGGTGGTGCATTGATCACATCGGGAGCTATATAGGAAAAGATGATAATGGCAATCGGTCCTCCAAACATGATTCCCATAGTACCGGTAAAAAACATGATCAGTGCCTTTGGTCCCAACTTGACTAATTCTTTAAGGTCCACACTGATCGTCAACAAGACCAAACAAGCGGGAAGGAGATACCTGGATGCAACGAAGTATAATCTGGATTGATCCGGATCCACAATATTGAATGTCGAAAGAAGGGAAGGAAGGAAGTAACACATTAGCAGTGTTGGAATTACACTGTAGAATTTCTTCCAAAAGGGATTCTGACTTGATGAGGTTGTGAACACAAAAGCCAACATCAACATCAGTATCCCGAATATGACGGCATCATTTGAAATTAAGGGTTCGTTCATAGGTCGTTTATTAAGGTTTTTAATTCGTTGAGCATCATCGCTGTCGCTCCCCAGATGAACTGGGATTTTATGTCAAAGTATGGAGCAATTAATCGAAATCCTCTTACTTCAATTTCCTTCTCGCTTTTAACGGCTGGAGACAGAAGGTCAGTCAGAGGTATTTCAATTACCTCAGCAACTTCTTCCGGATCGGGATCAAACGAAGGCGGATAATCCAAATGCCCAATCACCGGTAGAACTTCATAATTGCTGGCACCCACATAGAATGAAGTCATCTTCCCTACAATTCGGACATCGTCCCCATTTATACCGATTTCTTCCCTTGTTTCGCGAAGTGCTGTATTAAATAGGTCACCATCACCCTCCTCCACTTTTCCTCCAGGTAGACTGATCTGTCCACCATGTACACCATCATACTCCGGCCTCTTGATGACAGGGAAATACCAATCACGGTCCTTTCTGTACAACAGGATCATGACTGCACCATAACGCCGGTTAGCTTGGTCTTTAAAATTGATGAATTCACCGGAAGTTTGCCGGGCTCTCATTTGATAATGAGCTTCCTCCCCCGGTAACGGTCTAAGCAGTCTTTTTTCCAATAGCTCGGGGAGGTTGAGGTCTTCCATAAATTCCAAAAATATCTATTTAATTTATTTCTATTGGTGTAAATTGCTCTAATCCACTTAAATAATATTGATGGAAAATGTTCCCCAATATGTTAGCCTGACTTTCATAGCAACAGTTCTCACCACCCTCGGATTTCTTTTTTACGCACTCAATTATGCCGCACCGGAAAAAAGGAATTTCACTCCTACGATCGCCATCACATTCGTGATTGTTTGGCTTTTTATCCTGAGCACATTGACCTTTGGTGATTTCTTTACGGATTTTGAGGCAAGACCGCCGAGGTTTCTATGGATCGTATTACCTCCTTTTTTGACGGTCATTTATTTGTCAATCAATAAGACAACCCGGGCATTCCTCATGAAGATGCCACTTACCACACTCACATATATACATATTATTCGGGTACCGGTTGAGATGGTATTGTGGTGGTTATCCCAGGAGAAGGTCATTCCAGATATGCTCACCTTCGAGGGGATAAATTATGACATCGTTTCAGGTATTTCTGCACCATTTGCGGGTGTTTTCCTGGTGGGAATGAGAAGTAAAAGCAGGATTGGAGCAATCATATGGAATATATTGGCACTGGCCCTACTGATCAACATTGTGGCACGCGCTATTTCTGCTACTCCCTATTTCTTCGATCCTGACTCATTCAATGTACCAAACGTAGCGGTGTTTAATTTTCCATATGTGCTTCTACCCGGATTTGTGGTGCCCATGGTATTATTCTCACATATAGTCTCGTTTATTAAGCTATTTGGACGGCAAGAGGAAGAAAAGTACTAATTACAAACTTGTTCTATACGAGACCGGCTCTTCATTTCATTTTTAGAATCGCCAATTTTCCATGTTTTACATGCTTGATCTATCTCGCGCTTTTGAAAATATGCCTCCCCCAGGTAATAATAAATGTCCTCAACAAAAATTTTGGAGTCCACAACGTCTTTAAAATACGTTATTGCCTGGGTAAAATCAGTATTAAGCAAAAAATAGATCCCTTTATTTCTATAAGCCCAAAGGTTCTCCGGATCAATCAAAATACTTTGATTTATGTCCTTCAGCCCCCGCTCAAGGGAATCCATCATTAGAAAAGTAAATCCCCTATTATTGAGAAAATAGGGTTCTCCCGGAACGATGTCTAATGCCGCATCAATCGCGTCAAGTGCGTCATTCAATCTACCTTGAGCAAGATAGATCTGGTTTAACGTATTATAAGCATTGGGATTTTCAGACATTTCCAGGGCACTGCGTAGCTTATCAATACCATCTTCATATCGGTTCAAATAATAATCCAACGTTCCCAAATTTATCAGGGGCTCTACATCCTGAGGTGATATATCCATTACTTTATTGAACATTCCATATGCTTCGGAATATTTGGTCATTTTAGTGAGTACCAGGCCCTTTCCAAAATAACCAAAAGTCGAGTCCGGAAACTCCTCAATCAAACGATCATAATCCTCCAGGCTTTTTGTGTACCTGCCAATTTGTTCATATGCCTGGGCACGATTGTGTATGCACTCAAAATATTCTCCGTCAATTCGCAAGGCTTCATTGTAATTCTGGATTGCTTCCTGGGGTCGATTGTCCTCAGCCAATGCCACTCCTCTGTTGTTTAAAGCTTCCTTAAAATCGGGATCAATTTGTAAGGCAAAGCCATAATTTTCTATTGCTTCACCATATCTTTTGACTTCCAAAGCCTCATTCCCCATAATAAAAAATCGATCCCTTCTTGTTTTATCACTCTCACAAGCACAAAGGACGATTATTAACAAAGTGGTAATTATTATTCTCACTGCCGACAACATCTGGTTACACTGACTTCAATCTCTACAAAATAAAAGGCCTTCGCAAAATCACGAAGGCCCCAAACCTACCGAATTGTTTTCTATAATTATGATTTCCTGACCTTTCCTCCACTACTGGAATCCACATATACTTTCTCCGGATCACCACGATAAAGTACAGTGCCACTGCTACTGGCATCAGCATCTAACTTGCCTTTTACCGTGATCCTGGCATCTCCGGAACTACTGACATCAACTTCCGCCTCTTCAGAATCCAAACCATACGCATCATAATCCCCACTACTGCTCACATCCACATATTGTCGTTTGGCATATCCATCCAACTCCAGATCTGCAGCACTTGATACTCTTACTTCAAGATCCTGTACCTGAACTCTCAACTCAGCATCTGCTGCACTTGAAACCTCAATCTCCAGATCATCTCCTTCGATCACATCATTACAATACAGGTCCGCAGCACTGGAAACTTTTATTTCTTCCAAAACTTTGAATGTGACAGTAACTTTCACATCCGTATTCCTGAAATTTCCTCTTGCCATATGGATCCTCAATCGATCCCCACTGACTTCGGTGATCACATCTTCAAGGTCTGCTCCACTAACTTTAACAACTGCTTCTTCTTTGCTGCCCAGGATTAATTCACATTCTATGGCTTCACCAACAGAAATTTCAGAGAAAGATGACAACGACCTGGTCTCTGAACGTTGGGCGCAAGCAGATATCGCCAGTATGATTATTGTTGAAAAAAGAAATAATTTGTTTTTCATGTCCTCCTGTTTTTCACAAAAGAGAGGGGACGTCTGTGAAAGGTTGCATCAAAGGAAACTTTTATATTCCTTTTCGAATTCCTGCCAGGGAGTGTTTTTGTAAGAGTCCTGGGCGATGTAAACGATTATCTTTTCAAAGTCCTCAGGTTTTTGAAAACCTGCAATAGGTTGGATCCTATTTAATTCCTCGTCAAGGAAAACTGTTGTAGGGTAGCTCACTGTTCTTGAATCCCTACTGATTTGCATCAGAATGGAAAGTTCGTGCATTCCCTTACGCTTTCCCGGACGATACTTGAAAATGTGATTTTGAAATTCAACATCCTCGGTAACAGTCTCCGGATTGAATTTGACCGGATAATAGTTGTTATTAATGTAGTCGGCGATCTTCTCATTGGCAAATGTGTACTTGTCCATCATTTTGCAGGGACCACACCAATCTGTGTAGAAGTCGATCATGATCTTTTTTGGCTGCTTCTTTGCCAGTTCTAATGCCTCGTTCATTGTCAGCCAGTTAATCGGCCCGCCGGATTCTACTTTAACAGGAGAAGCAGAGATGAACAGGGTCAAAATCGTAAGTACCAAAAAAGATCTTATCACTTTCATTTCGTCAAAGTTACTAATTAATACAAACGAACAATCAAATAAGTTTCGTATGCTACCCTATTTGACAGGTAGATTACTTTTTTTAACGCCGTAGTCCTATTAAATTGGATGCTTTACCACCTGACAAAATGCTAAGAATCCAAGAAAAGCTATCGAATACCTTTTTCGCTATTTTAAGCCTACCGGCGACAGCAATGGGCTTTGCTTTGTCCGTTCAAATATCCGCCCTAAGCTGGATACTAAGCAACAAATATGGCCTTGACATCCATGATGTGGGATTAGTTTGGGCCGCAGGACCGATCGCTGGGATAATTGGACAGGTATTGATCGGGGTGATAAGTGACAATGTGTGGTTTTGGGGTGGTCGTCGAAGGCCCTTCATATTGATAGGAGGCGTCCTAGCTGCTTTGATGCTACTGGCACTTCCCAATATCGATGTTATTTCATCGTCCATGGGAATCGATGGGATACTAGGTGTTGCGATAACCGTTGCCTTGATCCTTGATCTGGCAATTAATGTAAGCTTTAATCCAACCCGATCCGTGATTGCAGATGTCACTCCTGAAGGCACCAATCGAACCAAAGGATATGCCTGGATGCAATCTGTATCGGGTACGCTCAGTGTTGGTGCGTATGGCATTGGTGTTATCTGGGATAACTATGTTCTAATCTACTCCGGAGCAGTCATAGTATTTATCTGCTCTTTTGTGCCTCCCTTTTTCATCGAGGAAAATAAGGAAATGAATGGAAATGAGGACACACCTGAAAGTAATTCCAGCACTTCTTTGAGGGAGATCATTATGGCAATTCGGCCCTTATGGGGCTTCCTTATTTATGATCTCTACGCTATGACCATGCGGTTGGCTCATGTAGAGCAAACCAACTACTATATGGAATTCATATGTCTTGGAGTTACAATCTTACTCATCGCCCTGGAATTAGTACAGGTGGAAGCGGGGAAACCAAAGGAAGAGCGAAACATGATCGGTTTCAAGAAGGTAATGGCAGCCCACGGATTCTCATGGATAGGTGTCCACACGATGTTCGTGTACATGTTCTTTTATATTCAGGACAAATACCCCGCTCTTACAGATATAGATCAGGGAAGGATTGTCTCCCTTAGTTTTTTGATATTGAACGGGGTAGCAGCCGTGCTTCCGGTCTTGGTTCTTGAACCTATGGCAAAAAGGATCGGTCGTGTGAAAACACACTATTTGTCCTTAGGAGCCATGACAATTGGATATGTGGGACTTGTCTTTGTTGGGGCCTCCAGCGTCTATACGGTATATATTCTCATGGCCGTCTGTGGAATTGGGTGGGCAGCAATCATTTCTTTGCCCTTTGCGATCATGTCTCAAAAAGTGGATCAGACAAAAATGGGATTATACATGGGGTTGTTTAATTTATCAGTGGTACTCCCTCAACTGGTCGTGAGCTTGGGAGTTGGTTTCGCGGTAAATCAAGCTGAGAATAAGACCTTAATATTCATAATCTCTACTGTCATGCTTGCACTTTCAACAATTGCCTGGTCAAGAGTTACTGAAGATGACGATGGTGGTGAATCATCATCGCCGGCAGTGGGAGGTGGCCATTAAAAAATAGTATTATGAAAATCCGAACATTTTTACTCTTGATATTGATCTCTTCTATTGCCCAAGGGCAAAAATGGAATGAGCAAAAGCTAACCGAGACAGCCGAAAAATACGCTAAGGCTTCCTGGCAACAATTCTATGATCTCCTTAGTCTACCAAATGACGGTCATTTCCCTGATGATATTGAAAAAAACATGATCTGGTGTGAGGAAGAGTTTGGAAAAAGGGGATTTGAAACTACTCGATTAGAAACGGATCGGCTGCCTCTACTACTGGCTACTAAACCTGCACAAAAGGCCAAAAAGACCGTTTTGATTTACCTGCAGATCGACGGTCAACCGGTAGACCCCTCAGCATGGTACCAGGAAGATCCGTTTAAGCCAGAATTGAAAAAGAGAAATGAAAAAGGTGAGTGGGAAATCATCGAGTGGGCCAATATAGATACTAATTATGATCCGGAATTGAGGATTTTTGCTCGCTCGACATCTGACGCGAAAGGCCCCGTTTCCATGTTCCTTGCCGCCTTGGACGCCGCCATTGACAATAAGGTAAACCCCAATTACAATATTAAGATCATCATGGATTTTGAGGAGGAACTTGGATCCCCTCCACTTCCAAAAGCTGTTGAAACATATAAAGAGCAGCTGGCTTCGAACATGTTGATAATATTCGATGGACCACGTCATATCAGTAATAAACCCACCCTCACTTTTGGGGCCCGTGGAATTGCCACCATAACTATGACCGTGCATGGTCCCAGGAAACCTCAACACAGCGGACACTACGGTAATTATGCTCCAAATCCAGCATTCAGATTATCCAAGCTGCTTGCCTCCATGAAGGATGATGACGGGTTAGTAACAATTGAAGGGTTCTATGATGGAATAGATCTCGATGAAAACACTCTGGCAATTCTCGATCAGGTTCCCGATGATGAAGCCCAAATCATGAAGAGTGTGGGGATTGCATCCACAGATAAGGTTGGTCGAAACTATCAGGAGTCTATTCAGTATCCCTCATTAAACATAAGGGGAATGGCCTCGGGGTGGATCAAGGAAGAAGTCAGAACAATTGTCCCTGCAACTGCAACAGCAGAAATTGATGTGCGACTTGTCCTCGAAAGTGATCCAAACCGCTTGCTTGAGCTCCTTAAGAATCATGTATCAGGTGAAGGGTACTATATCATTGATCGAGATCAACCAACAGAGGAAGAGCGAATGCAGTACGACAAAATACTTAGCTGGTCTTCTTCAATTTCTTACCAGTCTTTCCGAACTGATTTTAACTCGGAAGTTGGCCTGTGGCTGGACAAAGCACTAAGTAGAGCTTTTGGGGAAACGCCTATCAAGATCCGAAACAGTGGTGGTTCTATACCGATATCACCTTTTGTCAATACATTAGGAATTCCAGCTGTTACCGTCCCAACCGTTAATAGGGATAACAATCAACATAGTCCTAATGAAAACATTAGGTTGGGTAATTATGTAGAAGGAGTCAGGACGTTTTTGGCAATTCTAAGTGAGGATCTCTAATCCTAAAATTGGCTTGTCGAAGTGAAAACTTTGTTAAAAGCAGTTTCATCCACCCACACTTCGTCATCATTTTCTGAAGACTGAATAAGCCAACCTTCAGGGCGACGATATGCGGAAATTTGTACCTCCGGCTGATCTGTAAATCCAAATGTGACGTTCAGGTCGGGGGTACCGGAAACTTCAGAATCACTGAAATTCTTGCTGTTCACATAGCTAAGACCATTAAGATATTGAACAGTTGCTGCCGAATCAGATAGAACACTCCCTTTGTACCAGGAATCCCCACTTTTATTCAAAACGAGGGCACTGTCAGGATAATTGAATGTTACCGTAACCAACGAATCCTTATTTAATCTAAGGAGGTTACTGTTTCGGTAATCAACACCTTGAGTATTGATACTCATCTTCATGAAATTATCCGCCACGTAGGTGTCCACGTCATCAAACAACCTCACATAAGTATAAAATGATCGCTGGCCTTCTACACCAAACCTTCCAATAACGACGTCTGTAACCACGGCATTGCCTTCATAAACTTTAATCCTGGTGCCGGTGGAATCAACCGAAAAATCCTTCCATTTAGACTCAGATCTGGAGGCAATCCTTGATGGTTCGATGGTAGTCAATGTGGAGAGCATACTGCGGACAATTGTATTTACGGCCTTGTACTCCCCAACCATCCATTGTTGGTCATTTTTTGTAAGTACGGTCGTGCCTTGTGGGTCCTCAATTTCTACTTTCGTAACAGCCGCCGTATCCAGTACAACCAGATCAGTTTTCAGGGATTTGCTACGCCCTTTATTGCCTGTGAATTTCACCACGAGAAATACACCGACAAGAACAGCCAGCAAAATCAATAGCTTAGGAGTAGTATTTTTAGTCATCATAATGGATTCTTAATTATTAAGCATAATTACCCTGGGACCATCTGTGTCTTTTTCTGGCGTTTTGTGACCGTCGAACAATCGCATATATTAGGATCAAAAGGATTGGTACAAAGACGTTCCCCCATTTCAGCATTTCACGTCGACCATCTTCCACTGCCTGAAGGGGTCTGTTGGTTATCCCTTTAGTTCTCAATTCTATCAACCCTGTATCATCGGAAAGCCAGTCGACACCATTTGAGGCAAAATTCACATTGTCAGGATTTAGTTGCTGTGCTTGTTGTCCTTCTCCATTGACTAAGAAATCACCATTTGTCACCACCATGATCTTTCCTCTTCCCGCTCCAATCCCTTCAATGGAAGCAGCCAGGATCTGTTCTGGTGCCGTGAAATCTGACTCTGCCCATTTCTTTTGAATATCAACGTATATAGGAGCCATCTGGGTACCTGACATTTCAGAACTAAATGCCAATGGCGTCACGGTCAACGAGGTGTCGACATTAGTGATATTCAATGAGTTGGCAAATGGAAGAAGGATCGTTTCCAATCCTGCTGTCGTTGGATGGTCAGCAAAATTACTTACTTGTGGGAAGTAGGGAAACTGTACCTGGCTGTTGATTGTGAAAAAACCTGATCGCTGCTGAACGGTAACAGAAGCACATTGGGCATCAATCACAAACTGATCCGTTAGTTGAAGTCCTTTCCTGGCTACCCAATCTACAATCCCAATATTGTTAGCTCGAGATAGTAAAGCAGTTTGAAGATCCCCTTTTACTGAGGAATATGCCAGGAATAGATTACCTCCTTGTTCCAGATACTTGTCGAGTTTGAAGAATTCCATAGGTGAAATGGTGTCCTGAGGGTTTACCCAAACGAGACTTCTGTAGTACATAGGTACAGTCGCAGTATCCTGAATATTGAAAGGTTCTACTTCATATAACACGGACATTTGCTGAAGTAATTGCGGAAATGCTCCTATTGAAGGTTCACCATAGCCCTGGATCATTCCAATTTTAGGCTTATCTCTTATTGAAAGCTTCTTAATGGACGTAGTAAGATCATATTCCAGGGCCGCTCCTGGTTGGACGATAGGTATTACTTCCTTGGCATCTCCGGCTTGGAATACAACACCCATGAATGCCTGCAACTGTTGTCTTTGATCATCCTCCACTACATTGATCGAA
Organism: Cyclobacteriaceae bacterium; assembly: GCA_965242805.1. GTDB lineage: Bacteria > Bacteroidota > Bacteroidia > Cytophagales > Cyclobacteriaceae > JANQEU01. The sequence goes on from CBDETD010000002.1 coordinate 1,587,549, forward strand.
ACAGGGGCGATGCCATTTTGAAATGCTTCCTGCTTCAGTTCCTCGCTTTCATTGGGATTAATGAATTCAAATACAATATTTCCATTTGAAAGTTCTTCGTATTCTATAAGTTGATCCTGAAGGTCTTTTCGTACGTAAGCCAATTGGGGAGGAAGCTCCTCGGTAAAATATGCCTTTACTGAAATCACATCTTCAATTTCGTCCAGGATGTTTTTAGTGGCATTACTCAATGTATATCTCCTGTCCTCAGTGAAATCCAAACGGAAATACATCCCATCGGAAATCAAATTCAGGACCACAACAATTGCTGCTACAATAAGGAGTTGAAGAAATAAACTAGATTTTTTCATTTTTATTCAATTAAGAATGCCAATTACGTTTAGATAGCATTACCTGTGAAAGCAATAATCCCAGTACAATGATTGACAAGAAGAATATCAGGTCCCTACTGTCAATTACGCCCCTGCTCATAGATTCAAAATGTGCTCTGACACTCAGGTAGCTAAAAAAAGAACCAAGACCACCAGTCAGTGTACTTCCAATTACATCAAAAAGTAAATGAAAGAATATCGAGATGAACAGAGCTATCAGAAACGCAACAATCTGATTTGTAGTCAGACTGCTAGCAAAAAGACCGATAGCAATGTACGCACCTGATAACATTATCAGACCCAAATATCCTCCAACCACTCCTCCATCGTCTATATTCCCTAACTGGGAGATGGTGATATAATAAGGAAGGGTGCAGATCAATGCTATCACGACAAGAATTAAGCATGCCAGAAATTTTCCAATGACTATCTGATTATCTGATATGGCTTTAGTGATCAATAATTCGATGGTACCCAATCTGTTTTCTTCGGCGATCATTTTCATCGTCAAAGCAGGAATGAAAAAGAAAAGCGACCAAAATGCAATCCCAAAGAATACATCCATACTGGCCTGATTCATGAGAAACACATTGGATCCAACGAGCCATGTAAACATGCCACTCAGTCCCAGAAACAAGATGATCATTACATAAGCTGTCAGGCTATCAAAGAATGATCCCAATTCACGTTGAGTAATTATCCAGATCTTTTGCATTTTCCTAGTTGGTTAATTCTCTAAATACATCTTCCAATCGAGTTTCGATACCGGTCATCTCCATGAGGTACCATTTCTTTTTGACACACAGGTCAAATATTTCTTTCCTCGAACTTGTGTCAGGTTTGGACTGAACCCTGAACCAGTCTTTTTTGCCATCTACCGCACTCACCGTTTCAACCGAAGCAAGACCTAACAAAGCTTTCGAAATGTCTCCTGAACCTTCAATTGCTACGGTGAGCAACTCCTGGCCTTGAGCTTGATGCCGTAAGGTGTCCGAAGTTCCATCAGCAACTATCCGTCCTTTATTGATGATCAGAATTCTGTCACAGGTGGCCTCCACTTCTGACAGGATGTGGGAGCTCAAAATAACAGTCTTTTGCTTCCCTAGCTCTTTTATGAGTTTTCTAATCTCCACGATCTGGTTAGGATCCAAACCGGTAGTCGGCTCATCAAGTATCAAGATCTCGGGATCATGGATCATGGCCTGTGCTAAGCCCACCCTTTGCCGGTAACCTTTGGAGAGTTCATTTATGTTCTTGTGTTTCTCCCTTTCCAAACCACATACATCGATCATTTTACCGATCCTTTCCGGAATATCATTTTTTGAAACACCCTGGATCTGAGCTGTGAATCGTAGATAATCCACTATAGGCATATCCATGTACAGAGGATTGTTTTCCGGCAGGTACCCGATCTTTTTCTTAATGCTCTCGGGATCCTCATGAATTGATACATTGTCAAGTTTGACATCACCGGTCGTGGGAGCCATGAAACAGGTGATCATCTTCATTGTGGTGCTTTTCCCAGCACCATTAGGACCAAGAAAACCAACAACTTCCCCCGTTTTCACTTCAAAGGAAATATCATTGACTGCTTTCTGCTCCCCGTATTTCTTTGTTAGACTTTCAACTAAAATTGCCATTTTCCAAACTGGATTTAGCGATAAACATTCATACGACTCATTTAAAGTCGTATTTCTCATTCAGCCCGCAATATTAGAAGTCTCTGCGTTTTTTATCAAGGATTGCCAGATGTTAAAAAAGGTTAATTCCATGATCGGTAGGCTCAAAATTGGCCAATTGGATGGAGCGGCAGAATTTTCGTGGTTAAGGGTAGTGATCTTTTTTATTGTTTTTGTGAAAATGTATCTAACCAAATCCCGATATCGCAATTACCTGACTATCCTCGGTATCTCTGTGGCGCTGATCATAGTATTCCTGACCTGGTTAGACGTTAAAGACTTTATCGTGATTTATCATCAGATCTTCTCGAAAGTTTTTCAAGCCTGACATCTAAATAACACTTAATGACTACATTCGCAGGAATGTCCAGACCTGCATTTGATGACATATTTATGGAGCTGGCTGTCAATCTGGCTCGAAGATCGCATTGCATCAAACGCCATGTTGGTGCGGTTCTGACAAAAGACACTCGCATCATTTCGATAGGATACAACGGACCACCGGCAGGCACTCACAATTGCGACGAGATCTGGCCCGAAGAAGGATGCCCACGGGATTCCAAAGGAGGGTGCTCCCTGGCAATCCATGCCGAACAAAATGCACTTATCTACGCGGCGAAAAATCGATCTTCCGTAGAGGGGGCCACTCTTTACGTCACTTTGTCCCCCTGCCTTTCATGTGCAAGGTTGATCTTCTCCATGGGTGTTTCGAAGGTCATTTACCTCAATTCATATGCAGAACATAAAGGAATACCCAACGACGAGGGTGTTGATTTTCTCAATAAATACGGCATCAAAACGGAAAAATATTCTGGCACATTGGAAAATGTGACCCATATGATCTAGAACATATCCTGACCTTCAAAATCCATGTCCCTTCTACCCCTTCTTTGTCTCTGCTTCTTCTGATTCAGTCTGTATGTAAATGACAATTGTGTGGTTCGGCTTCTCCACTGGAATTCGCTATTCTCATAGAAACCTTCATTGAAGGTCTCACCTCTGTATTTTCTGGTATTGAAAAGATCTCGGACATTGAAAGCAATTGTTCCATTTCCTTTGAGTACATCCTTTGAAAGTCCGATGTCAATGGATGCCATCGAAAATCTCCTCCCCTGCACAGTCTTTTGAGGTGCCCTATACATAATATTGACCTGCGCGTTCAACAGCCGTTTGACTTTAAAGTTGTTACTCATTCTTCCACTAAAAGTGAAGGTTTCAACCTTATCGAAAGTTGTCTCGGTCTCTCTGAAAGTGAAAGATCCTGATTGTGTTTGTGACCTGAAGAAATTGAGATTTGAGTTGAATCGATACCAGGTCGTAACTTCCTGCGAAACATTGAACTCTAATCCTATATCATCCCTTGATGACACATTGAAAGGTTGTGTGAATGTTATGTCGTCAATGGTAACCCGAAGTCGTTGAAAGACCCCGTCCGAATGGCGATAATACAATCCGCTATAGAAGGAGGATTTTCGATTATTGAAAAGATATCCGACCTCATAGGAATCAGTAAATACTGGCTGTAATTGTGGATTACCACTAAAAAAGTTTCGATTATCCGTAATTGAGAAAAAAGGATTCAGGAATCGCCCTCTGGGTCTTCTTATTCTCCGACTGTAACTTACCTGGAGAGAGTTCTGTTCTGTAAGCTTGTACGTGAAAAATGTACTTGGGAAGAAATTATTATAATGTTGTTTGTTTTTCTCGTTGGTTGTCTTCAGTTCTGTAATCAGATCCGTTATTTCATAACGTAAACCAAGCTGCCATGAGAACCTTTCGAGTTCATTACTAACGATTCCATAAGCGGCAAGGACTTTTTCTTCATATTCAAAATCATTTGAAAAGTTCGGATCGATCTGATATACTCCATTCTGATCCAGATCCTCAACCACGTAATCGTTCCGAACAAGACGATCCGTGAATCGGACACCCGCTTCAATCATTCCTTTGTCTCCAAATGGTTGATTATAGTCCGTCTGAGCCATGATCCTCTTTTCGCCTTCATCGTTCTCAGATCGCTGAAATAGAATAGGTGTCAGTAAGTTTTCTGTTACCCCAGTAGATTCAACAAGATCTGACTTTTCAACTTCATTATTATCTTGATACTGAAAATCAGCAGTCAACTTATGCCCCTTTCGGCTAAAGTTCCTGGTGTAGTTGATGGCATATTCCAGGTTTTCATCACCCTCAACCTCATTAGCTTTTCTAATTGTTACCGAATCCAGATTGTCAATCAGGAATTGATCATAATACTTGACAGTGGAAGGGTTGTTCTCATCAGAGTATCTATAAAGAAATGATAATGTTATTGAGTTCTTATCATTCAGATAGAAATCCGCCCCAAACCTGGTGTTATAGTTAAGACCCCCTCTTTGAAAGTTCCTCTCACGATCTGTAATCCTGGATACGGGATCCCCAAATTCCTGGTATGAATCCCCTCCACCGGGATTCTTCCTGTAGCCAATTCCAAAGTTGGAGAACAGATTGATCCAACTACGTCTCAGGTTGATATTGTACGATCCCGCGTGGTTATGAGGCCAACCGGTATTAGCTTGGAAACTTCCATTGATGCCTTTGGCCTTTTCCTTTTTAAGAACAACATTTATAATTCCTGCTTCACCTTCCGCATCATATCTAGCTGATGGATTGGTAATGATCTCCACTCGCTCAATTAGATTACTATTTAGTTGCCTTAATGCATCACTACTTGATAAGCCAACCAATCCTGAAGGTTTACCGTCAATCAAGATCCTCACATTGTCGCTACCTCTAAGACTTACATTGCCTTCAACGTCTACCTGAACCGAAGGTAGATTATCCAGGATATCAGCTGCACTTCCCCCCAGGTTACTTAGGTCTTTTCCTATGTTGAAAACCTTCTTGTCCAAACGCATTTCCATTTGGGTTCTTTCTGCTTCTACGGTGACAGCTTCAAGTTCAGTCGTGGATACTGAGATCCGAACCATACCAAGGTGCGCAGGTTGACCTCTGGCAATGAAAATGTCCTGAAGAATTCTGTCTTCATAAGAAACCGACTGAACTATGGCATAGTAGGATCCTGGTCGAACTCGAAATTCAAACTTACCATCTGCTCCAGTGATGCCACCATTCACCAAGCTTGAATCAGCAGCATTGTATATACTGATCGTTGCAAATTCTACTGGTGCATTGTTTTCCTGATCAAATACCTGTCCCGTAAAATTTGCTGGGATCTTGCTTGGATCAAATTGACCTCCTCTCGGTGGTTGAGCCTCGACCAAAGTCCCGATCGATAGAATAGTGAATATTAAGAGTTGTCGCATTATTTTGGTTTTTCAGGCTACAATGTTAATAACACACTCTATTCTCAAATTGTATAGAATTTGAAGTAATTCTGAAGTACGATTTTTCGAATATCACAGGTTAAAAACAACAGAAACAGTATGTTGTTTTAAATTATTTTCATAGCTGACTTTGAAACCATATAATGTGCAGATTTCCTTGACGATTGCCAGACCCAAGCCTAGCGATGAATTGCTCTGATTTGATTTCCTAAACCTATTAAACAGTTTTTTAGGATCAATGTCCAATGGATCACCGGAATTAGATATTTTGAATTGATTATCACTAATTTCAACTTCAATCACTCCTTCTTCAATGTTATGCTTGATCGCATTGTTTAGAAGATTGGTCAATAGGATATCAATTAGTACAGGATCTGAACTTACCGTAAGAGCTTCATTTTTCTTTAACTCATATTTTATTCCTTTGATCTGTAATAGTTCCTGAAAACCATCCATGATACTGGAAAATGCTCTATTCAAATCGACATTCACCCGATTTCTAAATTCCTGATTTTCAATCTTAGTTAGAAGTGAGAGTGAACTACTTAATTGGCTCAGTCTACGGGTAGTGATCTGTAAGGACTCAATGGATTTTAACTGATCTTCGTTGAGTTTCTCATCCTGCATAAGTACGTCCAACTTGGACTGGATGATTGCAATAGGGGTTTGTAATTCATGTGAGGCGTTTTCTGAAAACTCTTTCAGTGACCAATAGTCTTTCTGGACCTTCCGAGTCATTTCATCCAAAAATTTGCTAAGCAATTTGAATTCCTTAATTGAAGTTTTGGGGAATTCTTTAATTGGATCTCCGTAAACAGAAAATGATTTGATAATATCCAGGATGGCATGAAAAGGTTTCAACTGGTAGTAAGATGCTACCAATCCGAGAATTGCAAATGCACCCAAGAGAATGAGATACGTTTTTATAAGTGATTCATTGACTACATCGCTGATGTCGTCAGATTCCACAATGATGTCGAAAATCACAATTTTGTAGCTAACACCATCAATTGTCCGAATGGCATCTATCTTGAGATGGGGTTCCAATCTTTCAAGAGTGGTATGCATCACGACGGTATCTGAAAATTCCTGACTGTCCTCAACTATTATATCCAAAGGACGAATACTTAATTTTGGACGTGTGACTGTTTCCTGTGGTTTAGTCCGTTTAATAAATGCTTCAGTCCGAGACAATCGCTCCTGGAGAAACCGTCTCTGCTCGGCATCAATTTCCCTTTTCATCACCTGGTAGGTGATCATTCCACCCACGATAAAAACGATCAGCGAGACAAAGACGAAAAGAAGCGTATAGCGGAAAACCAGATTCATACTTTCAGTTTATATCCCGTACCGTAAACCGTACTGATTATATCATTACCACCGGCTTTCATAATTTTTTTCCTCAAGTTCTTGATATGTTGATACACGAAATCGAAGGAATCCGCAGCATCCATGTAATCACCCCAAAGATGCTCGGCGATCGACTGCTTGGTCAGTAATCTATTTTTATTCACTATGAAGTAATGTAGAAGGTCAAACTCCTTTCTTGTCAGTTCCAGGAATTCATCGTCAACGTGTACTTCGTAATTGTCCATGTTCATCACAATGTTCTCGAAGTGAATTGTGTTTTCCCCCTGTTGCTTATTTCTCCGGTAAATTGCTTTCAGACGGGCATTGAGTTCGGCGAGATGAAATGGTTTGGCAAGATAATCATCGGCACCCCTGTTCAATCCTTCTATTTTGTCATCTAATGCATTTTTCGCAGAAATGATCAATACTCCGACATCAGGCCAGTTTGATTTAATGGTACTCAAAAAATTCAAACCGTCTCCATCAGGAAGCATCAGGTCAAGAAGGACAAGGTCATACTCATATCCATAAAGCTTTTCTGATGCGTGCGAAAGTTTATAAACCGCCTCACAGATATACCCCTCATTACCCAGGTAAGACTGAATACTTGAGGACAGATCCACCTGATCCTCCACAATTAAAAGTTTCATGACGATTCAAATCTACAGCATCAGTTTGAAGGAATTCTGAAATCAGATCACATTCACCTCTCTGTGCAGTTCAATTCCGAATTTCTTTTCAACCGAGGATTTGATCATGTTGGAAAGCTTGAATATCTCACTGCCTGTTCCTGTTCCATAGTTAACCAGTACCAGTGCCTGGTTTTCATGAACACCAACATCTCCTCTTCTTTTACCTTTCCAGCCACATTGATCAATGAGCCATGCCGCTGGAACCTTTATCCAATCCTCTGAAACAGGAAATTGTGGAATTCCGGGATAGAGGGCTTCAAGCGCTTCAAAATGAGGTTTTTCGATTATAGGATTTTTAAAAAAACTACCAGCATTTCCAATCATGGCAGGGTCAGGCAATTTGGATTGTCTGATCTCAATTACAGCCTCACTGATCGCTTTGACCGATAACTCTTCGTACCCCAATTGATGTATCTTTTGACGCAGTCCAGCATAGTCAATGTTGAATTTGGGGTTCTTTGAAAGCTTGAAGGTCACTGATGTTATAACGAATTTATCCTTCAATTCTCCTTTAAAAACACTGTATCTGTATCCGAATTTACAATCGATATTCTTGAACTTCCTGGTTCTCCCTGTTTTGATCTCATAAGCCTCCAGGGAGTCAAATATTTCCTTCAATTCGACTCCATAGGCTCCAATATTCTGCATGGGTGCTGCTCCAACCGTTCCCGGTATCAATGAAAGGTTTTCAGTACCTCCAAGGTTATTTTCAATACACCAGAGAACAAATTGATGCCATATTTCTCCCGCACCTACCTTCACCCATACATGATGATCACTTTCCCGAACAACCTTTATACCATTTATCCCCATTTTCACCACAACCTTCCTTTGATTGCCGGTAAACAATACATTGGATCCGCCTCCGATGATCAATTTAGGTAGTGGAATAAACTCTTCTTTGGTATATATTTCTTCCAGGTCATTGGAGTTAGTGATCTCTATGAACACCTGGGCATTGACGTCCAGTCTAAAAGTATTGTACGGCTTGAGTGAAATATTGCGGTGAATGACCATTGGTGTTTGCAAATTTAATGGTCAATCCAGCCTCGAATGCATTGTGCGATCAAAATAAATTCTAACCTGGATCAATCTGCGCTGTACAACACTTTACCTCCAACGATGGTCTTAACAACCTTGGTATTAAGGATCTCATCTTCTGGTATTTCCATAAGGTCTTTGTTCAGTATTGTGAAGTCGGCGAGTTTTCCAGGTTCAATTGAACCTTTAATGTCCTCCTCAAATGCGGCATAAGCAGCATCTATCGTGTAGGACCGTAGCGCCTGCTCACGTGTCATTTTTTGTGTAGGTTCATAACCTCCTTCAGGAGTACCAGCCAATGTCCTTCTTGAAACAGATGCGTACAAACTTGCCAGTGGCGTAATCGGTTCTACCGGAGCATCGGTCCCATTTACAATCCTGGATCCTTGTTGCAATAGTTTTTGCCAAACATAGGCCCCCTCCTCTATCCTATCTTTCCCCAATCGATTGATAGCCCACGGCCGATCTGAGGACATATGAATCGCCTGCATGGATGGTATCACACCAAGCTCGACGAATCTCGGGATGTCCTCACCATTGATATGTTGTGCATGTTCTATTCTGAAGCGATGATCATTTGTCTGGTCAGGGAATGCATTTATAGCCTTTTCATAAAGATCCAGAACTTCCCTGTTGCCCCTGTCTCCAATGGCGTGAGTGCAGACCTGGAAACCAGCTTCAGCGGCTTTCATCGTAATTTCATCCAATTCTTCTGCTGGGGTTACATTGTGCCCATAATTTCCAGGCGCATCACTATATTCCTCAAGCAACCAGGCACCTCTTGATCCCAAAGCTCCATCTGAATAAAGTTTTACAGCCCTGATCGTCAATCGATTCATTGGATCAATCATGGGGCCATTGTCAAAATATTCTTCAAGAAGATCTTTGTCCCTACCGCTCAACATCACATATAATCTGATCTTCAACTTGTCATTGGCAGCAAATTCTTTGTACAGATCTACAACTCTTCTACCGGACCCAGCTTGATGAAAGCCTGTCAAACCATTCTCCAGACAAGATTCAATAGCCATTTCCAGAGCCTGTGCCAATCTTTCTTTGGTATCTTCAGGAATTGCACTTCCAACAAGTCCCTGCGCAGTTTCATTAAATACTCCTGTCGGATTGCCACCGAGTCCCTTGAAGATCTCACCCCCATCCGGATTGGGCGTATTGGCATCAACTCCCGCCAATTCCATGGCTTTCGCATTTGCCAAGGCCGCATGGCCGCTTGCATGTCTGAGATAGACTGGATGGTTGGGGACCGCCTCACTTAAGGCATCATGTGTTGGAAATCCCTTGAACATACCCTCAGGATCACTCACCCATTTGTCCTGATGCCAGCCCCTTCCAAGGATCCACTCTCCCTTAGGAACTTGTTCCGCCCTTTTTGCAACCGTTTCAACTATTTCCTCATAGCTCTTGGTTTCCATCAAGTCAACATTGAGGAGATTCATACCAACACCCATGATATGAGCGTGACCTTCTATGAATCCGGGATACACGTAGTTGCCTTCGACATCCACAACTTCCGTGTTTTCTCCGATATATGACGAGATCTCTGAATTACTGCCTACAGCAACGATCTTATTTCCTGTTATAGCAACCGCTTCTACTTTTGAGTTGGTTGCATCAACAGTGTAGATCGTTCCATTTCTTATTACGACATCAGCTTTAGGTTGGTCACTGCATGAAGTCAATAAACCAAAAAACACGATCGCAAGGAGAAGAGTGATATTGTTTTTCATAGGTATCAGGTATCTTTTTCTAAGACCAGCAAGTTATGGATATTGAGGTTAATTGACATAGAGGATTATATTAATGGATGTCATTTATTTTAGGAAAGATATCTATCTTTGCGCCTCCATTCGAATGAGTGGTGTTTGAAAGATTTTCAAACAAAATGGTTTAACGAAAAAGTTGCTGATCATAGATCCCTGATCAGTGATGTAACAAACGGGATCACTAAAATATGTCTGATACGAAAAACGAAAAGCTGCAAGAAGAGCAGTCAACAGAAGAAAAAGTAGAAGCTACCACCACAGAAGAGGTTCAAACCGAAGAATCAAAGAAAGAAGAACCTAAAGAGGAAGCAAAAGCAGAAGAGACTAAAGAGGAAGTCAAAGCAGAAGAAACTAAAGAGGAAGTCAAAGCAGAAGAAACTCCCAAAGAGAAAGAAACATCTGAGAGAAAGGAAGAGGATGCACCTTCAAAGGAGGTAAAATCGGACTCTGAAGCAGTCAAAGCTGACACAGAAGAACCCAAGGAAGAGAAGGAAGTCAAAGAGAAGAAGAGTTCCAAGAAAGCAGAAGCCCCAGCTCCTGTCGAGAATGATTTTGATTTCGACGAGGATAGTGGGTTTGGTGATGAATATACCGATAAGGATCGTCAGCAAATGGAAGCCATGTATGAGGCTACTCTTACCGAGATCAATGAGAAGGAAGTCATAACCGGTTTCGTGGTAGGTATTACAGATAGAGATGTAATCGTTAACATAGGCTTCAAATCCGATGGTCTTGTACCACTATCAGAATTCAGGGATAAACCTGATCTGAAATCCGGAGATGAAGTTGAAGTATACATTGAGGAACAGGAGAATGCCAGCGGTCAACTTATCCTGTCAAGAAGAAAAGCCAAGATCGTAAAAGCCTGGGAAAAGATCCAGGACGCCTTTGACAACGACATCGTTATTGATGGCATGGTCAAAAGAAGGACTAAAGGAGGACTCATTGTTGACATTTACGGAGTGGAAGCATTCCTTCCTGGCTCACAAATTGACGTGAAGCCAATAAGGGATTTCGACGTTTTTGTTGACAAGAAAATGGAAGTTAAAGTAGTTAAGATCAACTACTCTAACGACAACGTCGTGGTTTCTCATAAGGTATTGATAGAGAAGGATCTTGAAAAGCAGAAAGCTGAGATCCTCAACAACCTGGAAAAAGGTCAGGTACTTGAAGGAGTCATTAAAAACATGACCAACTTCGGTGTATTCATCGATTTGGGTGGTGTCGATGGTCTGCTGCACATTACTGATATCTCCTGGGGAAGAATAAATCATCCGGAAGAAGTATTGACACTTGATGAAAAGGTCAACGTAGTGGTTCTGGACTTCGATGATGACAAGAACAGGATCTCTCTCGGAATGAAGCAACTTACTTCTCACCCTTGGGATTCTTTGGATGAGAAAATTGAGATCGGATCGAAAGTAAAAGGTAAGATCGTTAACGTGGCCGATTATGGTGCATTCCTTGAGATCATACCGGGAGTTGAAGGCCTTATCCATGTAAGTGAAATGTCATGGTCGCAGCACCTAAGAAATCCTCAGGATTTTATGGGAGTTGGTGACGAAATGGAAGCTGTTGTCCTCACCATTGATAGAGATGAACGAAAAATGTCATTAGGTATCAAGCAGCTGGCTGAGGATCCTTGGACCAAGCAAGATCTACTTACCAAGTATGCTGTTGGGACTCAACATAAAGGTATTATCAGAAACCTGACCAACTTCGGTCTTTTCATCGAATTGGAGGAAGGGATTGATGGATTGGTACACGTTTCCGATTTGAGCTGGACTAAAAAGATCAAGCACCCATCCGAATTTGTGAAGGTTGGTGAGGAATTGGAAGTAGTCGTGATGGAATTGGACACTGAGAACAGAAGACTTGCTCTAAGTCACAAGCATCTCGAGGAGAATCCATGGGACACTTTCGAAACTGTCTTTACAAAGGGATCAATTCACAAGTGTACCATTATTAGTAAAACGGATAAGGTTGCAATACTTGAGCTTCCTTATGGTCTGGAAGGTGTTTGTACGTTAAAAAATCTGTTGAAAGAAGATAACTCTAACGCATCAGAAGGTGAAACCCTTGATTTCAAGGTGATCGATTTCTCTAAAGATGAGAAGAGGATAAGCTTGACTCACACAGGCACCTGGAAAGAATCTGATCCTTCGGAAAGAGTTGAAGCTAAAACTGTAAGGAAGAAGAAAGCTCCAAAGGGGAATACGCTCGATAAGATCAATCAGGAAGTTGAGAAATCTACCCTCGGAGATCTTGCTGCATTAAGCGCTTTGAAGGAGCAGATGGAGGATTCGGAAAAAGCTGCCCCTGCTAAGGCAAAAGCTGCTCCGAAGAAAGAAGAGAAGCCTAAAGCTGAAGCCAAACCTGCTAAAGAAGAGAAAAAGGAAGAGGTGAAAGCTGAAACGAAGACTACGAAAGCTGCAGCTAAAAAAGAAGAAGCGAAGGAAGAAGAAGTAGAGATAAAAGCAACGGAAGAGGAAAAACCTGCAGCAAAGAAGAAAGCAGCTCCTAAGAAAGCTGAAAAAGAGGAAGAGAAGAAAGAAGAGAAAGAGAAGTAAAATCAATGAATTAAGTGGGGGCGGATGCCCCCACATTCATTAATTTTGCAATTGAATAATGGTTCCGTGGCCGAGTGGCTAGGCAGAGGTCTGCAAAACCTTTTACAGCGGTTCGAATCCGCTCGGAACCTCATCTAAAAAGGGCTTCAAAGCCCTTTTTTTGTTGACCCGTGATGGATTCGAACCTAGGGAAGGGGCGGTTCGAAATCCGGCGAAGCGGATTCATGAGGGCATGTGTGCATGCCTGAGGGGACGAACTAATCCGCTCGGAACCTCAATAAATCAAATGACTTATAAAATCCGAAGTAAGAAAATCGAAGCTTGCTTCGGATTTTTTTGTAGAGGATTTTGGCAGGCCGATAGGCATGCAGTCATTTGATTCTGACTTTAGGTGAGTAAGGATCACCGCCAGGTAATCCCAATCCATAAGTAGGTGCCCAAAACCTCAATGAATCCGAAGTAAGAAAATCGAAGCTTGCTTCGGATTTTTTTGTAGAGGATTTTGGCAGGCCGATAGGCATGCAGTCATTTGATTCTGACTTTAGGTGAGTAAGGATCACCGACAGGTAATCCGGACACTTAAGTAGGCTACCTGAAACCTCAATGAATCCGAAGTAAGAAAATCGAAGCTTGCTTCGGATTTTTTGTAGAGGATTTTGGCAGGCCGATAGGCATGCAGTCATTTGATTCTGACTTTAGGTGAGTAAGGATCACCGACAGGTAATCCGAATCCATAAGTAGGCACCCAAAACCTCAATGAATCCGAAGTAAGAAAATCGAAGCTTGCTTCGGATTTTTTTGTAGAGGATTTTGGCAGGCCGATAGGCATGCAGTTATTTGATTCTGACTTTAGGTGAGTAAGGATCACCGACAGGTAATCCGGACACTCAAGTAGGCTACCTGAAACCATATTTTAAAAGAAGGACACTTTCAAGAGTAGAACCCAAGTTGTATCATTATCTTTAGTATGGTAACTGGTGAGGAACTACAAGCACAATAGCTATACCTTTCCTATAATCAATTAATCCATGGGATCTATCGAAAAGGATTCGGAAGCAACATTTCGAAAGTTTTCAGACGCTGCAAGTAAACCCAGCAGGATGAACTCGCTTGATGATTTAATGTCCACAATTCACCCTGAATTCAGAGGCTATGGTACTACAATTGGCGAAAAATATATTAGCAAGGAAAATCTAAGATCATTCATGGAAGAACAATTTAGGCAAGGGCCTGAGGGATTTTCATATAAATGAAATAAAATTCAATAGAATTAATGAGACCCTCTGTGAATTGTTCGTTGAAATGTCTTTGGACCTATATACACCAAGAGGGACTACTCCAATTGATCTGGTGAGAATGACGGCTGTATTAAGAAAAGTTGGAAAACACATGTTATTCACACATTTCCATTTTTCCGTTCCTGATCCAACCACCTTGGAAGGTGAACTAATACCTGGTGGGTCCGAACCAAAGGTCTACGATGAGGTTACGATTCTATTTACCGATTTCGTCGAATTTACAACCATGGTATCGACCATTCCAGCAAAGAAATTAGTGCAGGAACTCAACGAAATATTTGCTGAATTTGACCGGATCATGGAGTTAAGTAGACTAAAAAAAATCAAGACCATTGGTGATTCGTACATGGCCGTGGCTGGTCTTGACAATGAATTCAATAACCATGCCTTGAATGCAATAAATGCCGCGAGAGAAATTTTAGTTTTCTTGGATGAACGAAATTCAAATTCACCATTTAAATGGAATACGAGGATCGGCATTCATAGTGGATCTGTTGTGGGAGGAGTGATTGGTAGAGACAAACTAACTTTTGACATCTGGGGAGACACAGTAAATCTTGCAAGTGCTGTGGAGCAAGCCAGCGAAGTAAACAGAATTAATATCTCCGCATATACATTTGGCCTCATTCAAGATGAGATTCCCTGTGAGTACCGAGGGAAGATAAATATTAAAGATAAGAGAATGATTGATATGTATTTTGTAAACAGATAAAGAAGACGGTTAACATCAGCAATCCATCATTCTTCACTAACCCTTCCAATTAAATGCTGCACGTGATCATAAGTGAAACAAAATTCTAATCTATCCATCATATTATTTCAATATTCAAATAAGTGATCCAATCTAACCGATGGTTTCACGTTATATTTGAAATCGTGAAAAAAGTAATTTTTACATTCACATTCCTTGTCACAACCGGTGTGACTGTTTCCTTCGGGCAAAACTTCCTGTCATGGCAATATTCAGATCGCTATTTTTCCCTTTCTGTCGGGGCAGGAAAGGCAGCATATTTTGGGGAGCTAAATGAACCGAATAGGATCCAAACCAACCTGGCAAATTTTCCATTGGGGCTGGAAGTTCGTTTATGGTCGCAGGTGGCTGCCAAACTGGAGGTGGCGATGTACAAGATCAATGGTGCAGATCACCTGGCTCCGGACAGTAGCTTTCAAAAACAACGAAATCTGTCGTTTGAGTCATGGAATTTTGAGTCTACGCTATCTGCCGTTTATTATTTCAAACCGTATAATAAAAACTATCATAAAAGGTGGAAAACAGATCCTTATGTCTCCCTGGGTGTGGGTTTCACCACGCTCAATCCGAAGGCCGATCTTCTTGGGACCACGTATAAATTAAGAGATCCGAAGTATCGAACCGAAGATGCTACATATGGAGCAATAGCGGCAATAATTCCAGCAGCAGCAGGATTGAAGTTCAGGGTCAATCCTTTTATTAACTTTAACATAGAGTTGGCTTTCAGGTACACATTTACCGATTATCTGGATGATGTTAGCACGGTATATCCGGACTTGCAGGATGATATTCCCTCCCAGCTATCCAACAGAAAAGATGAGATTCCCATTGTTAACCAGGAAGCCTATGATCAGCAGGTCACTGGCGGCAGGCGTGGTGACCCCAATAACAATGATCATTATGCCTTTCTAAACTTCAAACTTGAGATCTTTCTTCCCAACAATAAAGGTCCCCTGTTGCAAAAGCCTTCGGCATTTTAATACCCTTCAAATTTCCTGAAGGCTTCCGGATCATTGCTAGCTGGACGAAATAATACGGTAATGGTCTTGAACAGGATTTTTAGATCCAGGGTAAATGATCGGTTTTCGATATATTCCACATCCAGATCGAGTCTCTTTTTCCAGTTACCTCTATTGTCCTCATTGACCTGAGATAATCCGGTAATTCCAGGTTTAACATTAAACCTGAGTTTGTGTCGCTCCGAAAGTCTATCTGTGTATTCTGGCAGCAAAGGTCTGGGACCCACTATGGACATGTCACCCTTGATCACATTGATAAGTTGCGGCAATTCATCAAGTGAAAGTGAACGAAGAATTCTTCCAAATGGAGTGATCCGTCCCGTCGGATCAGATTCTAATCCATTTCCCGGTCTCATGGTAGCGAACTTGAGAATATTGAATTCATGTCCATTTATTCCTGATCTTCTTTGAATAAATAGAACAACTCCCCTATTTACGATCAACTGTGACAAGGTTATCGATATCCATAAGGGAGATGAGCCAATCCACAATAGGAGTCCAATAAACCTGTCCATGAACTCCTTTATTACTTTGTAGATCATAATTATTTCCAACCGCCTGTGAAATTCCGAAGAATTATTGACAAATAATACTATATTTTGGCTTTGGAAATTTCCTTTTCCTCGATTGGATGATAATCCATTCGTATTGACAAGAGCTCATTGCTAACCCATGAAAATTGTACGTTTTGTTGTTTTCTTCATCATTACCATCGTTTTATTCATTTTTCTCAACAATCCATTTCAGGGAGGCCCTCCATTAGGTAAGTTTCTAAGCCCCCATGAAGGATACCTTCAAAATGCAGAAGCTTCTGACATTTCCCTACCGGCTTCTTTGCGGCTGAAAGGACTCAAAGAATCGGTGAAGGTCCAGTTTGATGAGATATATATACCTCATATATACGCGAAGAATGATGAGGACCTTCATTTTGCACAAGGGTACATTACCGCCTACCATCGTCTATGGCAGATGGACTTTTACAATCGGTTAGTTTTTGGACGTCTTTCGGAAGTGCTTGGGGAGAGAGCATTGGACTTTGACAGGGGGAATCGACGCATTGGATTGAAAAGTATGACGGTCGATTTTCATGCCAAGCTCATGAATGATCCTCAAATGAAAATTATTACGGAAGCATATACTGCCGGCGTCAATGCATATATCGACCAGCTAAGGCCCGCTGACTATCCGTTGGAGTTTAAACTACTCAACTACAAACCAGAAAAATGGACAACACTCAAAACGTGTACTGCCTACGGACTCCTGGCAAATACCCTGTCAAAAGGAGAGGCTGACCTTCAGAATACAAATGCCATTTCAATTTTTGGTGAAGAACTGTTTAATGTATTATTCCCTGAAGCACCAGGGTATGACGAGATCGATCCGGTTTTTCCCAAAGGAACATTGTGGGATTTTGACCCCATTGAGGTTGAAAAACCCGAAGGTGATTTCCCTATTGCACTTACAAAAAACACCTTGGAACGACCTGATCGAATTTTTGGAAGCAACAATTTTACGGTATCAGGACGAAAATCGAAATCTGGTAACGCAATCCTGGCAAATGAGCCTGACCTGCAGCTGACAAGTCCATCCATCTGGTATGCTGCACATCTCAACTCCCCAACCACAAATGTTATGGGAGTCACTGTTCCCGGGACATTGGCAGTGTTGATCGGCTTTAATGATTCGATTGCATGGGGAGTGACCAATTCTCCTCGTGATCAGGTTGATTGGTATTCCATTGAGTTTAAGGATGCCTCACGAAAAGAATACTGGTACAACAATCAGTGGTTCAAAACAGAGTCTGTGGTCGAGAAATTTAAGGTGTTGAACGGTGAGGATTTCTATGATACCATAATCAATGTTCATCATGGCCCTGTAGTGTATGACAGGAATTTCCTGGGGGATGGAGACAAAGTCAATTATGCAATGAGATGGCTGGCGCATAGAGACAACGACACTTACCGAGCCATGTATGGCTTAAATAAGGGTAAGAACATTAACGACTTTCATGCGGCGATGAAGCAGTTTACGGGGCCACCTCAAAATGTGTTATTCGCAGATACTAAAGGCAATATTGCATTGAGGGCACCAGGTAAGTTCCCTGTAAAATGGCCCGGGCAAGGTAAATTCCTGATGAATGGATCAGATCCCGATTACGAATGGAAATCCCTGATCCCGTACGAACATGAAATGGCAGTGATCAATCCTGAACAAGGCTTCCTGAGTTCTGCCAATCAGCATCAGGTGGATTCCACCTATCCCTATTACGTATATGACGATCATTTTGAATACTATCGGAACAGACGAATAAATGACAGGCTTAAGGTGGTCTCAAACATCACAGCAAGCGATATGATCAAACTTCAGAATGATAATTTTAACTACATAGCCTCGGAAATCCTACCGGTCATGCTGGATAGTTTGGATACATTGGACTTTACGGAAACCTCGTGGGAATACTACAACACCCTAAGAGAGTGGGATTACTTCGCTCAAGCCGAACTCGAAGCGCCAACATTATTTGATATTTGGTGGGATAAGCTCTTTGAGATCATATGGGACGAATTCGACACGATAGAGGTATCAATTAATAAACCGAATACATATACCACCATTGATCTTCTCAAAAACAGACCGGATCTAACGTTTTTCGATGTCATGGCGACAACTGAGGTAGAAGATCCAAATCGATTGTATAAGATATCATTTACAAACTCCCTTGATAGCCTGGCAAAATGGAAGGAAGCATATGGAGAGAATTATTCATGGTATCTATTTAAAAATACAAGGATCAATCATCTATTAAGGCTAGAACCTTTCAATCGTACACAGATCCCCATAGGAGGTGATCAGAATATCGTGAATGCTGCGGGAAAAACAGCCGGACCTTCCTGGAGAATGGTTGTGGAACTTGATCCCACAGGTATAAGGGCATTGGGTGTTTATCCGGGAAGTCAGAGTGGAAACCCTGGCAATCCAACATATGGCCATATGATAGACAATTGGGCCAATAGCAATTATTATGAGCTACTGTTCAAATCAGAACTCACTGCTGATGAAGCTACTCATGAACTAAATTTGAATCCTTGATCCTATGAAATTTCTTCTCAGATTCATACTTATCGTTGTGCTTGGTTACTTTCTACCGTTTTACCTTCCATGGTGGACCCTGATGGTCCTTGGATTTCTGGTTGGATTTTTAATTCCTGGAAATGGATTTCTTGCATTCAATGCCGGATTTCTAGGTGGTGGATTAGTCTGGCTTGGTTTGTCGTTTAGGCTTGACGTTGAAACCAATAGTATACTAAGCGAAAAGATCGTTCAACTCTTCCCATTTTCAGATGCAACGTTGCTCCTGATTGTAGCCGGATTGATAGGCGCATTGATCGGGGGTTTTAGCATTTTGTCCGGAAACAGCCTCCGCAGCATCTTCCTTAAAAAGAAGCAGAGCAGCCTATATTCATAAAATTATTACATTTACGCCACCAATCAGGGTCCAAACACCCGACTAGTCAGCATACTCCTATAAGGTTTTTCAAAACAACTGGTTAATATTCTGTCCGCGTGGAATAGGACAAAACGAATATTATATTTAACTCACGCCGCTTTTTGTCATATTTCCAAACGGATCATCTTCTTACGATCCTATTTTTTTCTCTGAATAGTACATTAAAAAATCCTGAATGTGGATATCTATGTGGATTACTCAGTATTCCTGTTCATAACTATCTGAATAACAAGAATTTAATGTGAGTAAAATGTTTATATCTGAAGATGTGAATATGTGGATAATATTAATGAATACGACTAAATTAGCGAAAGGTTTTAAAATAAAAATTTACAGATATGAAAAAATTCAAGACTCTTACTTACCTATTCGCATTCATTTTCGTAATTGGATTTTCCGCATGTGCAGAAGATGAAACTATCAATGAATTAATGGACGACACCACATTGAATGTAGAGGCAGACGGTGGTGGTCATGGTTGTGATCCCAGTTCTCCAGGATGTGATTCCTAAGCACCATTTTTCATTTAGCCTTTCTTAGGGTTCTGAAAAAGAAATATCGAATAGTTATGAGCGAGATTTAACTGATTCTCGCTTTTTTTCCTTATTTTGCCACCGGATCAGCCAGTTTTTTGTGAAGGTAGCTACGTATTCTGTTTTGCTTCTATTATTGATCAATACTGTCACTGCAAACGACAGAGTTCAGTACCTGTATGATCAATCCATTCGGACGCTACGCATTGAACCCGATTCATCCATATATTACGCGCAACAACTTCTGGAGTTTTCGCGGGAAAACAATTCCCATTGGGGGATTATCCAGGCTAATTTCATATTGGGCTGGCAGTATGAAAAGACG
Source organism: Cyclobacteriaceae bacterium (assembly GCA_965242805.1). GTDB lineage: Bacteria > Bacteroidota > Bacteroidia > Cytophagales > Cyclobacteriaceae > JANQEU01. Next base: position 1,607,790 of record CBDETD010000002.1, read on the forward strand.
AAATTGAACGCAGGGAAAGGGATAATTTATTATTTGGAAGGCATTCGATCCACAAAGGAGTCAAAAGACCCTGAAGTCAGAAAGGTTCAGATTTATTTAATGAGAAATGTTGGAGATATATTTCTAAACTTCGACGATTTTCAAAATTCATTAGATTATTTCGAGCAAGCTTTAGAATTGTCTACGGACCTTGATGAAAAAGCTATGATCATAGCAAATCTTCGAGCTATTGGAGACATATATAAGGAAATGGAGAAATATGATAGGTCCATCCAGATGTTTGATAAAGCTCATGAGGTTAATCTTACCCTTGGAAATAAAAAATGGGAGTTGGAGGTCCGTAATTCCAAAGGAAATGCACTAAAAGAAGCTAAAAGATACCATGAAGCATTGCATACTTACGAGACCAACTTGGAAATGGTCAATAGGTACGGAAAAGAAGAGTATAGCTTTTTTGAGATGTATGCTACTCACAATATTGCTGAAGTTCAGCATAAACTAGGAAGCTTGGATCGTGCGCTTGATGGCTATGAAAAAGCAGTGAAAATGAAAGAAAATAAGGAAGGGTTTTTGAAGAAAAATCCCTTTTCTTATTATTTAAGCCTCTCTGGATTTGCTCAGACGTATTGGGATCTAGGAGACTACACCAATTCTATTCATACCTTCAAAAAAGTGGAGTCGTTTATTGAAGAATATTCGGAAAACATCAGAAAGGAGTATTTGGATACCTATATAAAGCTGGCAGAGATCTACGAATCATTGGGACAATTCGAAACGTCCAATGAATATCGTAAAAAACACAGTGAAAAATTGATTGAATACCTGGCGAAGCAGCAAGAGGTCAATAGTCTGGAAAAATACCACACGCTGGAACAGATCCTCGCCCGCTACGATACTTTTGTGCAACAAGAAGAACGAAGCGCAAGACTCGAGTACTTTGGGATTATTGGGATATCTGCATTCCTGCTTGTTATCGCTTCGCTTATCCTCTACAGCTTGTACCAGAGATACAGACTTAAGATCGACCTGGAGCACTCCATTCGGATCATCGAAAGAAACCAGTAGACCCTACCTACTTTTTCCCTAAGAAAGGCTTGGAATACAAACCACTTAATTGGTGCTAATTCAAATTCTTAAAGTACAGGAATGATTCTGTGATCAGATCTCCAGTCCGAGCTTCTCACGGAGGACGTCCATAAGCTTCTCGTTCTTTTCGTAGAGCTTGACCAGCTTGTCTTTATGATAGTTGTTTTCCTCCATTAGAAGTTTGACAAGCTCTGAGAGCTCATGAAAAGCAACGTCATGCTGGTGTGTGATGGCAAGATCCTCCAACAGTGAGGTGATCCTGACTTCGACGTCAAGAGGTTTGGTAGCTGTATCGGAGTCCTCCTCCAACCAAATTTTTCCTTCCCCCTTGAGCAACCATGCCGTGTTGATCTTAGAATAAACTCCCAGGATCTTTAATAACAGGTCGTAGGATGGCTTGTTTCTTCGGCCTTTGATGATATTATAAACCACGGGTCCCTTCACCCCAATAGTCTCTGCAAACGAAGTGGGATTCAAATGCAGCTCACTAATCAGACTGGCGATTCTGTCATTAATTAACATGCTGGGGACGTTGATGATTTAATTGATTGTGATCAAATATAACAATTTCAAGACAAAAGATAAAAAAGAAGGGTTACAATTGCAACCCTTCCTCATTAAGAACCAGCTATGGAAAATAGATACTCACTATTTTACAATTGTAAATATATTATCATCCGCTATATATAGCAAAGCAATTTCATGATTTTATTATCATTTGATAATGAAATCATATACCAGAAGAAGATTCAATGAGAAAGGTTGGGAAGGTTAAAAAAAGAGGCTGTAACTATTTACAGCCTCTTCCAAAACAACTAAATCATCCACAGCTGGAAATTAAATGTGGGTGATCAAATGTATCTTCATTTATTTCATAATACAAATAATATTTTCATTTTTTTTTCAAAATTGAAATTATATTATCATGAGATAATAAATTCTTCAATAATCCAGCATTTGCTATTAAATCTTGACAATAATCTTCCCCACACTTTTTCTGGATTCCATGTAATCATGAGCCGCAGGTAATTCATCAAAATCGAAAACCTTTCCAACCACAGGTTTAATCCCATGCTTCCTGATAAAGGAGATCATTTCTCCGGATTCATTTATGGCTATTTCTTCATTGGCCGTCAGGTATCCAATGTGTGATCCCATCACACCGTAGGATCCTACCGCCATCTTGAGTACATCGGCTTTGGGTGCATCTTTCCATGTTTTCCACCAGGTGAACGGATTCCATTTGTTGAAAGAGATACTCGCAAACCCAATGACCACCAATCGTCCGAAGGGATTGAGTATTTCAATACTTTTCCTGTACACCTCTCCCCCGACCACTTCCAGCACAAAGTCAATTCCTCCCGATCTCTCTTTTATGTAATCTGCGAAATCTTCTTTGCTATAATCAATGGCATGATCAGCACCCAGATCTTTGACCAGATCCAACTTATAGCTTTGACTGGCGGTACCGAAAACAATTGTGTCCATCGCTTTTGCCATCTGAACAGCTGCCGTCCCCACTCCACCTGCAGCAGCATGGATCAGAACGGTATCAGATTTCTGAACTCTTCCCATTTTAACCAGGGCCACCCAGGCGGTCATATAATTGACAAGCAAAGCTGCATTTTGCTCCCCATCGAATTCATCGATCCCCTGAAAGGCCAAATATTCCGGTACGGTAATAAATTCAGCATAACTTCCATACTGTGATCCAGTGATCACCTTGTCCCCAACTTTCAACTTTTTGACCTGTCCCCCAACTCCTACCACTTCCCCGTACGCTTCCATACCTGGTATATATGGTTTCCCGGGGGCCCATTGATACTGACCGCGACGGGAAAGGATCTCGGCGTAGTTTATTCCAATATGAGATACCTTAACCTTCACCTGATCCGGTCCGGGATTAGGCTCCTCAACTTCATGAATTTGGAGAACCTTCGTGGATCCCGTTTTCTTTAAGAGATATGCTTTCACCCTTTGAAATCAATCTTCTTATGTGAACCGTCACAGAATGGTTTGTTTCCTGAAGCACCACATCTGCAGAATGCAGTCAGTTTTTGTCGTTCAACCTCATTTCCATCCGGAAGCTTAATGCTTAAACTACCCGTAACCATCAAAGGGCCATCTTTCGCAACTTCAACGTCAACTCCTGAGTTTGAGGGACCTGATCCTGATTCCGTACCTCCAATGCTTAATGCACCCGAAGGGCACTTCATCACCTGCTCCCTGATCTTTTCCACTACCTCTCCTTCCATATTTACCCACGGTCTTTTCTTTGGATTGAAAACCCTGGGAAGACCCTTGAAACAAACCTCAGAATGAATACAGACATCGGGTTTCCAAACAACTGTCAAATCATCTTTTGTATAGTTTTTCACAATAGCCATTCTTTCAATTTTCTTGAAAGATAGAAAAACAATGGAAGTTGGGGATCCTGTAGGGTAAATCACAGCCCATGAATTTGTCACAGGGTAACTCCGAATGTCCTTTCATTGACAAACATACCGACTTGTCTGTTCGTAATTCTAACAGAACGAATGACATAATCAATTTGAAACTAAACAATATTTAAAATGAAAAATTTACTGACAACATTATTAATCACTTTCTCCGTTACAGCAACCTGGTCACAACTACCTGACCCGGGATTTGAAATTGACAACAACACTGCAATTGTCATTACCGATCCCCAGAACGATTTTCTCAGTCCTGAAGGGGTAACCTGGGGAGTAGTTGGACAAAGTGTCACAGAAAATAACACAGTGGACAACATTGAACAACTCTTCAGGATTGCCAGTGAAAAGAATATCAAAGTGTTCGTGTCCCCTCATTACTATTACAAACATGATCATGAATGGAAAATTGAAGGTGCTCTTGAACGATTGATGCACAATATTGAGATGTTTGACCGAACTCACACGTTGGAAACAGAAGGATTTGAAGGATCAGGAGCCGACTGGCTTGAAAACTACAAGGAATATATTGATGGAGAAAATGTGGTAGTCACTAATCCCCACAAAGTGTATGGTCCTGAATCAAACGACCTGGCACTTCAACTTCGTAAGCACGGTTATAACAAAGTAATCCTTGCCGGAATGTCCGCAAATCTCTGTACAGAATCTCATATGAGAGACCTGGTGGAGTCAGGATTCGAAGTAGCAGTTGTCAAGGACGCCACTGCCGCGGCAATCCTGCCTGAACTCAACGGATATGAAGCAGCTTTAGTCAACTTCCGTATGATCTCAAGTCATGTATACACTACTGAGGAGGTGGTCTCCGAAATTAAGGCACTGGATTAATATCAAAACTCCGAGAGTAAGCCACCCTTTGTTAAGGGGGGCTTACTTCAATTATTTTCTGAATCCTACGCTTTCATATTTTCCTTTTATTTCTCCCCCCTATTTTTCTCCAACCAGTACGCAACCTGCAATGGTCGCGGAGCATCCTTTTAATGACAAAAGTTGACGTTTAGTAATGACTACCGGGGTAATCCGCATCTTAATAGTCCTGCTACTAACCATCCCACATCGATCTGGATCACAATGTACAGGAATGATATCCACTGATAATGGACTATTGACAAGGATCGATTCCCTTGTACATGATCAATTTCGCAGGGTTATTGCCGAGAGTTGCACATTTGGAATATCCTTGGGCATATACATTGACGGAGATAAATACTTTTACAATTATGGGTCGGTTGAAAAAGGAAAGGAACGGTTACCCACGCAAAATACGATTTTTGAAATAGGTTCTATAACTAAAACCTTCACCGGCATCCTGCTAGCCCAGGCGGTAAATGAGGACACAATCAATCTGGATGAAGACATCCGAGATTATCTATCCGAAGATTATTCCAACCTGGCTATTGACGGTAACCCTATCACCATCCTAAATCTGGCCAATCATACCTCGGGACTTCCCGAAGATATTATTCCGGAAGAATTAAAAAGTTTACAGAATCCTTCCATGTTTGACATTGTCAGTTTCTTTGAGGGTGATTCCATGGGGATCTTTCTGAATGGTCTTAAACAGGTGGAAATTAAGAACAAGCCCAATGAAAGCATATCATATTCAAATGCGGGAATGATAACTCTGGGTATCATACTGGAAAGTGTTTATAAAGAGTCTTATTCTGCCCTACTTGAGAGATACATCACGGGACCCTTATCAATGACGAGCACCAAAACGGTCAGTTACATGACCGATACAATAAACTATACCAGGGGTTATGACAAGAAGGGAAATATTATGCCCCACATTACCTTTCAAATCGCTGGGGCCGCCGGAGGAATGATTTCCACGGCTGGTGATATGGTCAAATATGTGGAAGCAAACATCAAAAAGTCAAACAAAGCCATTGCTTTATCGCATAAAAAAACCGCGGGAACAAATGACGAAGGGTTCGGAATAGGTTGGAAATTAAAGATCAACTCAAATCAAGAGGTTATGGTATGGCATGATGGAGGGGAACCGGGTTTCAGTAGTTATTTTGCGATCATTCCGGAGAAAAGAATTGGGGCCGTTGCGCTTGCCAGCCAAAGAGGACGGCAATCAGATTTGGAGAGGGCTGTTCTCAATATCCTCACCAGTTTAACCAAAAGCTAATTTTCTTCACCTGATCCCTAAACAAGGTTTGATTCATACTTAAAGCAAAAAAGTTATTGACTTTTCGTCAATAGCTTCTATTTCATTGTCGGGGTGGCAGGATTAATTGGCATTGATCCTTTACCACAGAAAATCCCGTAAGCAAAGTCCGGTCACTTCGTGACCGCTTTTTTAGTTTTCTTGCACTCACTCAAATGTATTTGGTTCGCTCTGAAAACGAAAAAGTCCTAACGGTAAAACCGTCAGGACTTTGCTTTCTTGTCGGGGTGGCAGGATTCGAACCTGCGACCCCCTGCTCCCAAAGCAGGTACACTAACCGGACTGTGCTACACCCCGAACTTGATATCTTCCAGGTACCTTTTGATACCCCTTCCTTTTATTTTCTTCTCTAACCTGACTGCTTCAGGTCTTGTTTCGAATTCAAAGGTCACAATTAGTTCCCAAGGAATTCCGTTTTTTGTGTATTTACTTCGTCCGTCATTGTGTCTTTTCATGCGATCATCTAAATCATCAGTGTGACCACAATAGTATTTTTGGGTCTTGCCACTCAATATTATATACACCCAATACATCTCGAAACTGCACCTCCCGCTTAAAGCGGCATACACTAACCGGACTGTGCTACACCCCGAACGAGGGCGCAAATTTATTTTAATTTTTCTATCCTGTTGTATTTTCCCGAACTCTTTTTTCTGAAAATATTAGGAACTAAATTTATATAACAACGAAGCGGGTGTAGCTCAGTTGGTAGAGCGTTAGCTTCCCAAGCTAAAGGTCGCCGGTTCGAGACCGGTTACCCGCTCAATTTCGGTTAATTGTATCTATTTGTAAGTGGGCCTTATTCTCGGAGAATATTTTGTGGCTCTATTGAAATGAGGACAACTGTGTAATCCGACCCCGACGCTGAACATCGCCTTTCGCTGCTTTCCACTTATTTGATATCGGCCGGTTGAAGCGTGGGAAATGTCAAGGTGAACACTGATCCTTCTCCAACCTTTGAACTAACCTTCACACTCCCCTGATGTTCATCTACAATATTGTATGCAATGGACAATCCGAGCCCAGTACCAACACCCGGCGGTTTGGTAGTGAAAAAAGGATCACTGATCCTGTTAAGATCTTTTTTTCTTATCCCGATGCCCGAATCTTGAATTATCACCTTCACCGAATTATTGTCAGTTACGGTTTCAATTCGGATAATTCCTTTACTCTCCCCGATCGCTTGTTCGGCATTTGATAAAATATTCAGTATAGCCTGGTGCAATTTCCCCTCACTCCCGGTGATTTTTGCTTCATTCCTACTGTATTCCTTTTCCAACTTTATCCTCCTTTTTATCTTGTTATGGAGAATGACCAGGCAGTTATCAATAATGTCATGCAGATCACATTCTTCATCTAACTTTCCTCCTTGTCGACTGAAATGACTGAGGCTCCTTACAATCCCGGAAGTTCGTGACACCCCATCATTAATGATCTCCAGGAATTTTTCCATACGATTCGAAATGAACTCAGGATTTCTTCTTAATTCGTTTTCTAGACTTGAGACTCCATTCTTGATATAATTAAGAGGATTGTTTATCTCATGTCCAACACCAGCGGAGAGAACCCCTAATGAAGCCATTTTTTCAGTTTGTATCAGTTGTTCCTGGGCATCATGTAATTCCTCAATGGTCTTGCTTAATTCCTCGTTTGTTTTATTCAACTGAGAATTACTTTGGTTCAAGGCTTCTGTCCTTTGAGTGACCTGCTGTTCGAGCATTCGTTGAGTCCTTCGTAAATACCTGATCCTCGTCCTGTAAAGTGTGTATACCAGTATCAGAATTAATGAAAAAACCATTATTCTGAACCATATTGTTTGCCAGAAAGGTGGTGAGATCTGTATCACCAATTGAGCTGGATCCGGATCCCAATATCCGTCATTATTGGAGGATTTTACATTTAAAATGTATTCTCCAGGTGGAATGGAAGTATAGGTCCCAAATTGTCTATTACCTACCTCATTCCAGTTATCCTCCAGGTTCTCCAAATAATAAGCGTAATTGTTGAACTTGCTAAGTGTCATATTTGATCCCTTAAACTCAACTTCCAACATATTCTGATAGTATTCCAACCTAAGGGTATCGATTTCCATAATAGGTTTTGAATATCCAAGATCAAAACCGGTCATGGTCTGCCCATTGATCGTCAACTTCGTGATGATCGTTTCAGGAGGTCTGGTATTTTCGATAAATTTTGAGGGGTCAAAGTAGTTGAGTCCTGCAATGCCTCCAAAATAAAGATTGTTATTTATCGATTTGAAGTATGCCGTAGTGTTGAATTCCTCACTTTGCAAACCGTAGCTAACATCGACATTAAAAAAACTATTCTTCCTTGGATCGTATCTTGACAAACCCCGATTTGTACTCATCCATAAATAACCCTGGTCATCTTCAATAATCCCGTATACCACGTCATCAGGCAGGCCATCGGACCTTGTGAACTTTTTGATAGAACCATTGGCTTTGTCAAATTTGAAAGCTCCGTCACCCCAGGTACCAAACCATATTTGATCATTGGAGACTGGATTGATACTCTTTATGTATACGTCTTGGAAGTGATCTTGAAATTCATAGGAGCTATCTACAATCAACTCTTCACTTTGAATATCGACCGTGAATATTCCATCAACAGATCCTACAAGCATTGTCTGGGAGTCAAATGGCGCAATTGCTGTAATCCAATCTTCAGTTTGCCTTCTTTGACTCGTTGATGGTGGAACTATTATTTTGTATTTATAGCTCTCCGGATCCAGGATGACAATTCCCAGTTCGCAACCTATCCATAAATAACCCTTTTCATCCTTAACGATGGCTCTGGTCCTTCTCAACCTTTCGATTTGGTACTCATCCTTCAATTCTCCGGAAATTCCGTCGTAACGTAACAAGGTTTGAAATAGTGCAACCCAAACTTCCTTGCCTTTTCCACCGACATATTCCACATAATTTAAACGGATCCTTTTTGACTCCTTCACTTTCATATTGTGTAGGTTCAATCCACTGTTGGTCCCTATCCACACCATGGTATCATCCGGAGTGTATACACTGGATATGTAGTCTGATGTCAAAGCAGATTTCGTCCCTAGATCACTACCTAAATATCCAATCAAGGGGATCCTTGGGTCATACTTGTTTATTCCGTAACCATTTGTTCCAAACCAGTATATACCATTTTTATCTATGCAAACACTCGTAATGGAATTGGCTGAAATGGAATATGGCTTCTCCGTATTATTTTTAAAAGTTTGCAAAAGGTCACCTTCCATCCCATAGATCCTTATCCCCCCGCCTCCTACGATGATTTGATTCCTGGTGTTTGAAACAATTTTCACTTTGGCTTCGCCAATTGAAACCGGCCATTCATTCTGGATTTCTTTCAGATCCGAACCCAAAACCAGGATTTTTCCACTTCCAATTATCCAGATCCTTCCAATATGGTCTTCATGCAGACTCCTCACACTCCCAACCTGATAATGACCTAAACTTTCATCTTCAAATACATATATGCCATTATTTGTGCCAAACAAAATGCTTCCATCGTTTCTTTCTACTATGGAGAACACACTCAACGAATCCATCGGCAACAAATGACGGCTACGTACAATATCCTTGGTTGATATGGATACAAGAAAGACACCCATCTGAGTACCAATTAAAAGACTGTCCCGGTTCCATTCATGAATGCTCCATATGTTGTTATTAGACAGATCCGTGTGAAAATAGAGGTCAAACTTCTGAGAAGTCCTATCAAATCGGTTGAGCCCACCGGACGTTCCAATCCATAAGTCCCCATCTTCCCATTCAAGTAATGACCAAATCGAGCTGTTGCTGATTGAGGTCGAATCCTGATCATCTTTGACGTAGTTGACAAACTCAGTACCATCATATCGACTCAATCCTCCTCTGGTTCCGAACCAGATATATCCATAACGATCTTCAATAATATCATGAACTGCCGATTGAACAAGTCCATCATTGACTGAGATTCGATCAAACCTCCAATCATAAGGTTGGGCCAATCCCAGGAAGATTGTACAGCTCAAAATGACAGAAAATGATATACCCTTCACTTAAGATCTTGGACAGGATGATGATCAAACACCTGAAACGCCTATTGGTTACAGTTCCTCAAAATAAATTGATTAGTAGTTGTTTAGAAATAAAGACCCACAAAAAAGATAATGAGGAGGTTAAATTGGAGTTCGTTTTAAAACAACGGTCTTTCCTGTATACTCATAAAAAAGAAAACCCGATTGTCAGGACAATCGGGTTTCAAAATCAATAACCCTTTCAACTCTATGCTATTTCCTTGGAGGTGGTTTGCATTATGATACGCTTAATTTGAGCCGCAGGAAGCACCCCCGAACCTCTCCATTTAATGTTTCCATTTTGAAAGATGATCATTGTGGGCACACTTTGTATTTTTAAGTTCGAGGCCAATTGTCTGTTTCGATCAACATCAATTTTTATAATATTGACGTCATCCCCAACCATACTTTTCAATTCTTTCAATACAGGTCCCATCATTTTACACGGTCCGCACCACTCCGCTGAAAAATCAATTAGTACAGGTTTTTCAGAATTGATCAAATCATGGAATGAAGATTTCGCCACGATTAACTTGCTTTTCTAGCTAATACCGCGTTGACATCCATCCATGAGCCACCATTGAAGCATTCAATTCCCATGCTGTCTAAATAATTGCACGCCTGTCCACTTCGTCCTCCACTTAGACAACACAGAACTAGCGGTTTCTCAGCTTTTCTAAATTCGTCAATACGTTGAGGAACTTCGTTTAATGGAATGTTAATGCTTCCCGGAGCATTCGCTGCCATGAACTCCCCCGGAGTTCTTACGTCAATTATCGTAGCACCTTCAAAAATCAATTTTTCAATATTCATAATTTCTTATTTGTCTGTTTTGTTCTGCAAATGAACGAGTGTAAATCATGATTGTTTGTAACAAGTGTTACAGGAAAAATGATTCAGAGAGTGGTCTTTCCGGCAAAAACAACATATCGTGTGGAATTTGTTGTTTTAGCGTCGTGAGGCACTGGTAATAATGTGAAGGGATCAAATAATTTTACTTCCTCAAAACAATTCTCAAAGGTTTTCCTGAGAGTAGATATTTCAGGAAGATATCTTAAGTGTTTACCGGCGTAGTACACCTCGAAAGATCCTTTGTTGAAATTCATATTTATTATTTCACTTTCCTGATAAGTCTTCCCTTCTCTCTCAAATACCCTAGGAGTCCGAAGTGAAATTATTTTTTTATCCGTGGAATATAAAACATTGGGATACCAGCGGATGTGATCTGATGTTATAAAATCTCCAACGAAATACCCACCTTTACTGAGAATTGAGTAAGTATTTGCAATTGCTGTTTCGAATTTTAAAGACGGTAAATACTGGTAAACATTCAATCCGGAAACAGCAATGTCCCATTGATCCGGTATGTCGTCTATTTCCAATATATCTCCCGCCCTGGATCTGATCCTTTCCCGAGCCACCTCAACCATAGCTTCGGAAATATCAATACCTAATAGATGTTCGTTTGGAATATTAAATTCCTTGATCAGCCATTCTTCAACAAGTCCCGTACCACATCCAACCGATAGGACTTTTGATGCATTCCATATTTTTCCTGTATGATTTTGAAAAAATGTCAAGTAACTCTTCATAAAATCGTTTAAACATGGTAGACCGACAACCGCATCGTACAGAGCAGCATACGTTTGAAAATTGTCTTCAGACCCTTGATCCTCTTCCTGGATACGGGCCAATATTTTGAAATTCTGAATTGTTCTAAGCCAAAGTGAATTGTCCGACGCTTTGTTTGTGATAGGATCGGTCACCTTTTGGAGAAATACGAGGAGTTGATTATACCACCCCTCATCAAAAACATCCGATTTTTTTTCCTTTTTATAGATCTGAATACGGGCTTCAAAGCCAGAGAGGAAGTCCAACATTTGTTCGAAAATACAATGGTCGATCCAAAAAAGCATTTTGCTTTATGATTATTGCCACTTGAAATCCTAAGTCAGTATTACCGGGATGATCCTTGTATGGGTGGGTTACCTTCGGTGATCCATGGGGAGGAGGTGGAGACAATGAAGCGAAGTATTCGCTGTCGCTCAGATTTTTTGCTTTTAACAACTCATCCAAATGAAGTTTGATTCGTGCCAAAAGCAAAAGAAATTATTGACTAATCGTCAATAGCTTCTACTTCATTGTCGGGGTGACTGGATTACCTTCGGTGATCCATGGGGAGGAGGTGGAGACAATGAAGCGAAGTATTCGCTGTCGCTCAGATTTTTTGCTTTTAACAACTCATCCAAATGAAGTTTGATTCGTGCCAAAAGCAAAAGAAATTATTGACTAATCGTCAATAGCTTCTACTTCATTGTCGGGGTGACTGGATTACCTTCGGTGATCCATGGGGAGGAGGTGGAGACAATGAAGCGAAGTCTTCGCTGTCGCTCAGATTTTTTGCTTTACCAACTCATCCAAATGAAGTTTGATTCGTGCCAAAAGCAAAAGAAATTATTGACTAATCGTCAATAGCTTCTACTTCATTGTCGGGGTGACTGGATTCGAACCAGCGGCCTCTTCGTCCCGAACGAAGCGCGCTACCGGGCTGCGCTACACCCCGTATTCAAAATCTTTATACGAAGTTAAAAAAAATCCGAACCCTAAATATTGATTAATTGGATGAGCTTATTGTTTCTTCTTCATCTTCTTCGATGACATCAGACATTGACTTTCGAAGAGTTATCGTGAATTTGGTTCCTTTACCAACCTCACTTTGCACTTCAAGATGGCCTCCATGTTTTTCAATGATACTGTAGCTGATTGACAACCCTAACCCCGTTCCTTTTCCCACTTCTTTGGTTGTGTAGAAGGGTTCAAAAATGTGTTCCATTACCTCCTTTTCCATGCCACTACCATTGTCCTCCACGTAGATGGCAATGTTATCTCCCAAATCCTTGGTGGTAACTTTTATTAAACCATTCTTTTCAACAGCATCCAATCCATTGCTCACCAGATTCACCAACACCTGATTCAATTGGCCAGGGAAACATTCAATTTGCCCAATAGATTCATCGTAGTCTTTTTGGATTTCACCGATCTTTTTCGCTTTAGGTCTAAGGATCAATAGTGCAGCTTCAACAGTTTCATGCAGGTCTACAACTTTGGATTTGACCTCTCCAGTCCTGGAGAATATTCTCAAGCCGTTCACTATATCCTCAATACGATTCGTTCCAAAGACCATATCTTTCAAGATCTGGGGAACAACCTCATTTGCAAAGCCCAATTCTTCAACAATGGATTCTTTTAGCACTTGAAGTTCTTGCTCTGATAATGTAGTCTTTCCATCGGGGGTATAAACCTTGTTCAGCATCTCCATGATCTCCGTGATAGTACGGTTCAGTGTCTCAATCCCACCTTTTACAAAATTTACCGGATTGTTAATTTCATGAACTATTCCAGCGGTAAGTTGACCAAGAGATGACATTTTTTCCGCATGTATCAATTGGGATTGTGCGGATTTCAAATCCCTGTTCGATTGTTGCAGGTTCTTCCTGGTCTTTTGCTCTTTATCGAGCATTTTGGTTAATTCGATCTGTGCCTGCTGTAACTCATATTGCTGCAATTCCAGGTCCTTATTCTGGTTTGAGATTGTTTTTCTTGAGCGATTTAACCGAATCAGAAAAAACACCAATGCTACAACTGCCAGAAGAGAAACAACGACAATAATGATGAGGAAAGTTTGCCTGGCCCTTGCTGAGGCAATTTCAGTCTTTTGTAGTTCACTTTGTTGCTCCAAAATAGTTTGTTGATTCCGTGCAATCTCCAATTGTTGTTGACTTTCTCTTTCCCGTGATGCCGCCAGTTCAGCCTGGTTTTGTAGCTGTTGCAATTCAGCGTCCCTCCTCTGGGCATCCAGCTCCTGTTGGGTAATTCTCAGGTTTTGCTGAATCCCAAGGGCCTCAAGTCTTTGCCTTTCCAACACCTGATCCCTTATTATGCTCTCCTGCTGCAGTAGTTTTACTTTTTGCTGCTCCTGTTCTTTCAATAGCAGAGCCTGGTCAACAGCTCTTTTCTGTTTTTGAGCGTTAGCCAATTGGAGTCTATCCTTCTTCTCAAGACTTGTAGCGAGATTATTAGCCTTCGAAATGTCCGATTCAAACTGCTTATTGGCTTCTTCGATTCTCGGAAGTAGATCTTTAAGGAGAAATTGATATTTCCTCTCTTTTGCGGGTAAATTCTTCTGGTAAAGTTCAACGAACAGCTGGTAAGTCTCTTCCAACTCGAAAATCAGGTCATTATCATCACCGATAGCTTCTGCTTTCTCCAGTATTTCAATGGCATCTTTTCTATTTTTAGAAGCCAGGTGAACCGATCCGAGAACATTATACGATTTTATGATAGTCTTCGGGTCCTGAGTTCTATCTGCTATCGATTTAGCTGCCATTGCCTGCCTTTGTGCATTGGAATAGTCTTTATTTTCCAAATAAGACTTAACTAAATTCAATCGGTACTCAACTTCCTGGTCATTTTGAGAAACTGCTTCTTTTCCAAATTCTATGGATTCTGTTAAGTTCTCGTTTTCCCTATGGAAGGAACAAAGCAAATCCGCAATCACATGGCTACGACTAAACATATCCCTCGATTCGTAATAAAACGAGCCATACTTTAATCCAATGGTATAATCCTCTTTGGCTCTTATGGCATTAAGATATTCCTCATAAAACTGCCTTCTGATATCTTTATTAAAGGTGAGGTTTACTAAATCATCCACAATTGATTCATACACTATAGTGGAGCGCACGTAATCCCTGGCATTAAATAAATTCAGACCATTGGAACGAATTGACTTGATCTTACCTTCAACATCATTCAACTCCTCAAACTGGCTATAAGCCGTAGTATAGCATCTGTCGGCCTCTCCAGCAGCACCCATTGCCGTGTAAACATTTCCCAGTAAATAATAAGCTTCGGCTAGTTTGTCTTGCCCCTCAAATATTAATTCTTCAATAGGATAAATGATATTGATATAGTGTTCAATGGACTTAGCATAATTTTTCTGATCAAAAAATGTCCGTCCAAGAAAGAAATTAAATTCTACGGAATAGGAATAATTCTGAGCATTTTCCGCATCAACCAATCCCTGTAGAGCATAACCAATAGCATTATCTGTATTGCCACTTCTTTGCTCATATTTTGCTCTTTCCAGCAAAATATTCAATTCCTCATCCTGAGTAAAGGCAGGGGCCGAGATGATAAATAGAAAAAGAAATATTATCAGCGACTTACAACTAAACAACTTAACAGCTTAAAATGATTAATTAGTATTTGAGATACAAGATGCCTATATCAACCTTTAAATTCAAAAATAGCAGAATAAACCGGTTTAAAAATAACATTAGCCTGAATAATCAAGGTTGAAATATATCAAGAATAAATTATATTATTCTGATATCAATGCCATGATTTGATCCTGCTTAAGCATGAATTGACAGTATTACTCCATTTTATATGATCATCAAATAATAGCCTGGCAAAAGGAGCCAACCACATAAAAGGGAAAAATTGACAATCTTCAGGGAACTCAGGACACTTTCCTGGGGCTCATTTTGACGTTTTCATAAACACATCAAACTACGACCGAGTATGTATTATCAAAATGATCCCAAACTCCTTCGACTCATTCAAGAAGCATTTCAAGTAAAAACTCCCAACACCGTCATAGACCTTGAAAGGAAAGAATACCTGTATCGGGAATCTTCAAATGCAAAGTTCATGTATGTCATAATGGAAGGTTTGGTATTCCTTGGAAATAAACAGTATTCACGTCCTTTAGGTCAGTCATTTCTTTTGGGTCCCGGAGATGTTCTCGGATCATTCAACCACGGACATGATGATCATTCCCAGTTTGCCCAGACGCTGGTTAATAGTAGGATATTAGTATTGACGGAAGATGAATTTCAATTGATGATAAAAGATAATTTCGATGTTTTGACAGCGGTAGTAGGTAGTATAAAAGATCGTATGGAGGGACTTGAAGATCTTTTTATTTCATTTTCTCGTCGTTCAACAGAGGAGAGGATCCGTCACTTCTTTTCCAAAATTCTAAACGCATTTGGAACTATTGATGGTAATACTATTGCTATAAAAAACTTCTTAACCCACAAGAAGATAGCTTCACTGATTGGAGTGAGCAGGCAAAGTGTGACTACCTGGTTCAATATTCTGGAGAGACAAGGTTTGTTGAAATATAGCAGGGATGAGATCCTTGTATCCAAAAATCTCTTTCAGGAAAAGGTCAAAAAATCTATCATGGTTGTTTAGT
Organism: Cyclobacteriaceae bacterium; assembly: GCA_965242805.1. GTDB lineage: Bacteria > Bacteroidota > Bacteroidia > Cytophagales > Cyclobacteriaceae > JANQEU01. Next base: position 1,623,872 of record CBDETD010000002.1, read on the forward strand.
ATTGAAATCCTGCCATTAAAATAAATTCAATGAGGAAAGGGTGTATTTTGAATCTAGCTTTGCAGGTATGTTCAGAGCGATCATATTCTTATTTGCTGGTCTTTTTTCGTATTTCATTGCATTTAGTCAATCAATCACGATCAAAAGAGCTACTGGACCAATAGTCCTGGATGGTAAATTAGACGAAGCGGCATGGAGCGAAGCCGATTCAGCTGTCAATTGGATGCAGTACTTCCCATTTGACTCCTCGTTGGCCAATTCCCAATCTAAAGCATATGTCTTATATGATGATCAGAATATATATGTCGCTGGCATCATGTACAACTTGCAATCTGATCGAACCTACGTTACCCCATCTCTAAGAAGAGACTTTAGAGGTGAGGCCAATGATAGTTTTTCCGTAACCTTTGACCCCTTCAAAGATCATACGAATGGCTTTTTCTTCGGGATCAATCCTTTCGGTGTTCGAAGGGAAGCTTTGATATCCAATGGGGGTAACTTTACGAGAGGTTCGGGAGGAGGTGGCGGCAGCTTTGGTATCGCCTGGGATAACAAGTGGTATGGAAATGCCAGGAGATATGATGGTTTCTGGATTGCTGAAATGGCTATTCCATTCAAAACACTTCGATTTTCGGAAAATCAGGAAGAATGGTACATAAATTTCTATCGTGTGGATAGCGAAAAAGGTGAAAGATCCACCTGGTCTCCGATCCCTAGAAATCTATCAATCGTGAATATGGCTACCCATCGATCAATGCACTGGGATGAACCGACAAAAAAACCAGGGAACAATATTTCTATTATACCCTATGTCGCGGGAGGTGTAAGCAAGAATTTCGAAGATAGTCTAAAACAGGAAACAACCCTTGACGCAGGATTTGACTTGAAATATGGTATTACTCCGAGTTTGAATCTAGATGTGACTGTAAATCCGGATTTCTCACAGGTAGAATTGGACCAACAGGTAACCAACCTGGATCGTTTTGAAATTTTCTTTCCCGAAAGACGTCAATTCTTTCTGGAAAACGCCGACCTGTTCGCGAATTATGGAAATCGCGGTACTCGCCCTTTTTTCTCACGTCGAATTGGGGTAGCAAGGGATACGACTACGGGCAACAACATTCAAAATCCAATACCATTTGGAGCACGTCTAAGTGGAAAACTCAATGACAAAACCAGAATAGGCCTTTTGTCAATGCAAACTGGTCGTGATGGAGAAAACGGTTTGCCTTCATACAATTATACAGTTGCCACAGTTCAACAACAGGTACTGGGTCGATCAAATGTCAATTTCCTATTTGTCAACAAGCAAACCTTTGAGGATGAGTCAGAATTTGCCAGCGACGACCTATCCACATATAACAGGACATTCGGTATCGATTACAACCTGGCTACCGTAGATAACTCATGGACAGGTAAATTCTTCTATCACCAGTCCCTGGAAGAAGACCAACCTGACAGTGCTTTTGCGGCGGGAGTTTCACTGCAATGGAGCACTGCCAAATGGAATTGGAGACTATTCAGCCAGAGCGTAGGGGCCAATTACAATCCGGAGGTTGGTTTTGTGAGAAGAAACGACATTCAACAAGTAGCAAGTACCATTCAATATCGAATGTTTCCGAAAGGAACAATTATGCAACGCCATGGACCGGGATTTGATTTTGATATTGTAAGAAATGACACCTATGGATTGCTTGATTGGGATGTAAACATATTGTACGACATTAATTTTAGGAATACATCGACTTTCTCCATGAGGTTGAGGAGACAGTACACTTATTTGTTTGATCCCTTTGATCCAAGTGGGTCCGACGGTTTGGAATTACCTGCTGACACCGACTATGCCAATAACATGATCATTGCCCGTTTCAGCTCGGACTTCAGAAAAAAATTCTTTATTTCTGTCAACACACGATCCGGAGAATATTTCAATGGTACCAGGATCAACCTGGGTGGAACCATTGGGTACCGATATCAGCCTTTTGGAGCGACTTCATTGGACTTTTCCGTTAATCGGATCAAATTACCCGGACCATATAATTCAAATAATCTCTACTTGATAGGCCCAAGATTTGATTTCACATTTACAAAGAACTTCTTCTGGACAACATTGGTACAATACAATAGTCAAATCCAAAATTTAAGCATAAATTCAAGGGTTCAATGGAGATTTCAACCCGTTTCGGATGTATTCATTGTATACACAGACAATTACTTTGCGACTAGCCAGGGAGACCAGTTTTTTGAGGTTGGAAACTCCAAGACAAGGGCACTTGTATTCAAGATTACTTACTGGCTAAATCTTTAAGAACTATGAAATACGAGGAAGCGAAGGATATTCTTCACGACATGACTAAGGGAGATAGTCTTCTACGTCATGCCCGTACCGTCGAACTTGTAATGCGGGCATATGCGAAAAAGTTGGGAGAGGATGAGGAAGAGTGGGCAATTGCGGGAATGCTTCATGATGCTGATTACGAGGCCTTTCCTGAAGTACACCCAAACAAGATAGTAGGCCTGCTTCGTGAAAAAGGGGAAGAGACAATCGCACATGCAATATCGGCACATTACACTAAGTGGAGTGTCCCATATGAAAGTCTTTTGGATAAGGCACTGATAGCTTGCGATGAGCTTACGGGTTTCATCATCGCATGTTGCCAAGTCAGACCTGATGGGATTGAAACACTAACCCCAAAATCAGTTAAGAAAAAGCTTAAACAGAAGAGTTTTGCGGCTAAAGTTGAACGAGAAGAGATCCAAAAAGGAATCGAGTTATTTGAAGTAGACCTGGACTCTCATGTCCAATTCATTATAGAGGTTTTACGTGAAAACCGTGATGAATTAGGTATTTAGACTACTAGTCCCCAACTCCCCAAATAATGAGAAAATCGTTGTCCATTTCGGTAGTTCAATTTCCAGATTCGGTAAGCTGATGGTCCGCATCAGTTTGATACATTTTTTATTTGTCAACTCCTTAGTGAGATTTGGAGTTATGGAATACCAAAGCCAAATAGTAAAATTGATCATGAAACATAAAAAGCTTTTATTGATCCTGCTGGGAAATTTGGTAGCCCTGTTCATCATTATAACTGAGGCGAACGCACAGGTAAAGGACACGAGGGGATACATCTACGGGAGAGTTGTGACGTTTGACGATGAATATCAAGGTCAGATCAGGTGGGGAAAAGAAGAGACTTTTTGGCATGACTACTTCAATGCTGAGAAAGTTTCCGATAATCAGTACAAGGAAATCCTGGAAAAAAATAAAAAGAGATCCAGTGACTGGGAAGATTTCGACTGGGATTTTAGCAGCATATGGGAGGACAAATTAAGCAACCTGAGCAATCATAGGTTTGATACCCAATTTGGTAATATTAAATCAATCTCAAATATTGGCCGAAATGATATCAGGATAGAGTTTAAAAATGGATTTACCATGAGATTAGATGGTGATGGCTACAATGATGTAGGGTCCAGTATTTACGTTTTTGATGATGAAATTGGAGAAGTGTCCATCAAGTGGGATCGAATCGAACGTGTTGATTTCCTCCCTACTCCCTCGAACCTGGAACTGGAAGAAAGAGAACCAATCTATGGTGTAGTAGAAACCTATAGAAAAGGGACTTTTGAAGGATTTATCGAGTGGGATAGTGACGAAAAATTCCTTCATGAAAAACTAGACGGAGATAATCGCGATGGTGATGTTTCCATACCATTTCGAGAAATAGAGTACATTGAAAAAGACGGTGATGGATGTATTGTCATCTTAAGGTCCGGAAGAGAATATTACCTTGATAACAGCAATGACGTCGATCGTGGAAATCGTGGTCTTATCATGGCCATACCAGGAACCGGAAATGTAGATATACCCTGGAAGTATTTCCGACATGCAAAATTCAGAAGAATATCCGATAGTGGACCCTCCTACAACGATTATCCAACACCGAAAGGTTTGTTTGGAACAGTGTATACAGTGGAAGGTGATGAGTTCACTGGAAAGATGATCTATGATATAGACGAAGCATGGGAACTTGAAACATTGGATGGTGAAGATGACGATGTAGAGTACCAGGTACCATTTCAGAATATTCGAAGTATTATTCCAAAAAACTACAACTACTCCATGGTTGAGTTGAAGAATGGGGATAAAATCCTATTGGGTGACGTCAGGGATGTCACTGATAACAATGATGGGATCCTGATTTTCGAAAGAGGCAATGATGAACCCATTTACATTGAGTGGGAAAAAATTGCTGAAATTGTATTCGATTGAGGTATTTTCGTGATACCTCTTTATGCTTAAACGAAAGAACATTCAGATAGCGATTGGAATCGCGATTCTTGGGATCGCAGTCGCAGTCGTTTCCTATCAAAACCCGGAAGTTACCTTCTACTACAATGCCGGCTGGCTGGTCCTGGTTATAATTCTTCTTTACTTCGGGAATAGAGGCATAACCAAAATTTCAGATAAATACTTTCCCTGGTTAAAGTTCGGTCGCAAGCGATTCTTCTTCCATCTCATCGTTGGGATCATCTATTCCCTGGTCGTTATAAACCTAGCTTACTTCACTTTCAAGGTGTTGTTTACCGTTGATCCACCGACAATAGACCAGATAATTGTAACTACGGTTTTCGGTGCCATGCTTTTCATCCCTGCCTTTACTATATATTTCAGTTTACATTTCCTGGAATACTGGCAACAATCAGAACTGGAAATGGAAAAATTCCAGAAGGAAAGCATGAGATCACAACTGGCGACCTTAAAAAATCACCTCGATCCTCATTTTCTATTCAATAACCTTAATATTCTATCCAGCCTCATAGATAAGGATCAGGAAATGTCCCAGGAATTTCTTGTCAGATTTGCTCAGGTGTACAGAACAATGCTGCTAACCAAAGTGGAAGACCTTGTAACCCTGGAAGAAGAAATGGATTTCATACAATCCTACATATTTCTTCTACGCACAAGGTTTGAAGACAATATTCAGTTTCAGATCAAAATAAATGAAGAAGCTTCGTACAGCATGCTCCCTCCCTTAACCGTTCAACTACTGATTGAAAATGCTGTCAAGCACAATATCATAACGGAAGACAGGCCATTGATCATCAAGATTGAGGCATCTCCTGACGAGCTTTTCATCATCAACTCACTGTACGAAAAACCACAGGATCTGATAAGTAAATCCGGAACCGGTATTCAAAACATCAAGGAACGATATAAATACTTCACTGATAATGAATTGGTTTTTCAAAAGAATCAAAAAGAATATCAGGTTAAGCTTCCACTTCTAGAAATCGAAACCATTTAACTATGAAAATTTTAATTCTTGAAGACGAGACCCTTGCTTCTGAACGTATTGTCAAAATGCTTAAGGAAATTGATCCTCAGACGGAAATCGTTGGAGAAATTAAATCCATAAATGAGGGAACAAAATGGTTTCAGGAAAACGAATCCCCGGAATTAATTATTAGTGATATAAGGTTGCTTGATGGATTAAGCTTTGACCTTTTTAAAAACCTTCAAATTGAAACTCCCATCATCTTCACCACTGCCTACGACCAATATGCCATCAAAGCATTTGAAGTCAACAGCATAGATTATTTGTTGAAGCCTATTCAAAAAGAAAAGCTTGCGGAAAGTATAGCAAAATACCAGGAAAGAACGGCTCAAAACAAATTCCCTGCTGACTTTGAAGGATTATATGATCTTATACATAGCCAAAAGAGATCGTATAAATCACGATTCCTGATAAAGGTCGGTCAGAAGATCGTAGCAGTTCCTGTAGAAAAGATCTCCTATTTCTACAGTCAAAACAAACTTACCTATATAGTCACCAAAGAAGGGAGGAAACTACCCTCTGATCAGACGCTTGAGTTGCTGGAAACACAACTGGATCCAAATACTTTCTATCGAGCAAATCGACAGGTGATAATTAGCTATGACGCCATTGGTGAAATTCACCCTTATTTTAAGGGTAGACTCAAATTAGACCTCAATCCACCCGTGGATATTGAAGTGGTGGTCAGTGCAGAAAAGACCCCTGAATTCAAAAGTTGGCTTGACCAATAATTCAAATTTCCAATCTCAAGATTAGTCCCAAATATTTGGGGGATTCTTATTCCCGTTTCGGTATTAGCATAGTCCGACTCATCGGAAATTGGTTTCAAATCATTGATTTATGACCGTATTTAGTAATGTGATTGATGATCACAAAAGGTCAGAAACCTGAAACTCAAAAGGAAGAAAACTCAACAATGAAAGGACAATTAAAAATCTACCAGATGCTCGCCATCTTCCTCGTGTTGTCACCTTTAACAGTGTCAGCACAGGATGATGGCTTTATTTATGGGAAAATTACCACCATTGACGGTGATGAGTACCAGGGTGCCCTCAGATGGGGCAAGGAAGAAGCTTATTGGACAGACATGTTCAATGCTGAGAAAGAGGAAAATGAAAATCTCGAATATCTCTCCAGAGATGAGTATGAATATCTCCGAGAAAGCAAGTATCGGGGACACCGGGACAATGACAGCTGGAGGCATTGGACCAAAGCGAGTTGGTGGGATGATGATTGGGACAACGATCGTTTCCTTCATCGATTCACCTGCCAATTTGGTGAACTGAAATCAATACGACCACGTAGCAGGGATCGCGTCGATATTGAACTTCAGAATGGTACTGAATTCATTCTTGATGGTGATGGATATAATGACATAGGTGGACAGATTAAGATTGCTGATTCCGATCTTGGAATCATCGATATTTCCTGGAGCAGGATTGAGTCCATTGAATTTATGGCTACTCCCAAAAAACTAGAAGATAAGTTCGGAGAGCCATTATACGGCAAAGTGCAATGTGAAATTGGAAGTTTCACAGGTTATATTCAATGGGATCATGACGAGAGAGTAAGTTCGGATAAACTGGACGGAGATAATGAGGATGGCGATCTATCCATCGCATTTGGCAAGATCAAATCCATTGAAAGAATAGGGTACAGTCGTAGTGAAGTGACATTAAACTCCGGAAGAAAACTGGAATTGAGAGGAAGTAATGATGTTAACGATGAAAATAGGGGAATAATTGTAACCATTAAAGGGCTGGGAAGAATCGATATCCCATGGAAAGAATTTGATCGAGTTGATTTCATGGATGCCCCAAATTCAGGGAAGAGTTATAGCCAATTTAAATCCCAAAATGAATTGACGGCCTCCGTCGAAACAACCAATGGGGATCAACATTCGGGCAAGTTGATATTTGACCTCGATGAAGAATATGATTTTGAAGTACTCGAAGGAAGTGATGACGACATTGAATTCATCATACCATTCAGAAACATCGCTTCAATTCAACCTAAGAATTATGAGTATTCGGAAGTGATAACAAAGGACGGGGAAGAATACTTTCTTGGTGAATCACAAGATGTTTCCGATAGAAACAATGGACTGATTGTGTTCAAAGGAAGAGAACCCATTTATATCCCCTGGAATAAAGTCGAAAAAATTGATTTCAAGTAAGTAATATTCTAATTTTCTCACTAAAAAGCTCTCTTGCATAAGTAAGGGAGCTTTTTTATTATTTTTGAAGTGGGTGAAGGGCATAGTGCCCTGGACAATTTCTCATTATATATTACTGTTATGCCTACTTCAATACGATCGATATTTATCTTAATCATTATTTTCGGTGGTTTTTTTGGATACAAATGGTACAAGCAAACCTATAATCCAATCGTTTTAACAGAAGAAGTGATCAAACCTGATATTCTTCTGGACAACACCAAGCAGTATGCCAAGGAACATTCCTATGATCGCAGCGTAAGTCAAATTGAGGATGCAATAAGGGCCATTCGAAGGATTGAACCCGAGTTGGATGAGGAGAGTCGTAAATTACTCGAGAGTTCCATTGATGATATGTTGATTGTTTACGCAGAGTTGCGAAATGATACACTGATCATGGAAGATCTTAATGCCGCATTTTCCAAGGCATTGAATGCATTAACTATTGCGGAATTGAGGGTAACAGAATTTCTTTTGGAAAGTGACAATTCTGACAAAGCGATTATCGCTTTGAAATACGGCATGTATCATATAAAGAACGCTCTCAGGTTTTCTGAAGGTAGAAAAAAGGAATATGAAGCCCACATTTACGATGAGATTGATTCCTTACTTGAGAGTAGAGATCTGGATCACGATGAAATGATTGCAAGGTTGGAAATCATGATTGCAGAGCTTGATTCTTTAATTACTGATAAGATCAACTGACATGTATTAAGCCATAGTCCATTGACTATGATGGCCGACACTCGTAAAATAATCCACATTGATATGGATGCCTTTTTCGCGTCTGTCGAGCAGAGGGACAATCTTGATCTCCGAGGAAAACCAGTGGCTGTGGGTGGCGGAGGCAAACGGGGGGTAGTGGCTGCAGCTAGCTATGAAGCCAGAAGATTTGGTGTTCATTCAGCTATGCCATCAATGCGAGCAGTGAAATTATGCCCTGAAATAATTTTTGTTAGACCACGTTTTGACGTTTACAAAGAAGTCTCCGTTCAAATACGTAAGGTTTTTCACGAGTACACAGACCTGGTAGAACCCCTTTCGTTGGATGAAGCCTATCTTGATGTGACCAAAGTAAAAAAGGGGTTGCCAAGTGCAACTCTGATTGCTAAAGAAATCAAAAGAGAAATTAGAGAACAAACTAACCTGACAGCATCGGCAGGAATTTCGTTCAATAAATTCCTTGCGAAAACTGCGTCTGATATTAGGAAACCGGATGGATTATACGTCATCCTTCCCGAAGATGCCCAGGAATTCATCCAGAGATTGCCTATCAAGAAGTTTCATGGTATTGGTTCAGTTACTGCGGAGAAAATGAAACATGCCGGTATTTTTACCGGTGCTGATCTTCAGAAATATAGCTTAGAAGACCTCATTCACAGATTTGGGAAGATGGGTAAATACTATTATGACATTTGCAGGGGTGTGGATGATAGAGAAGTGAAACCCCATCGTGATCGAAAATCATTAAGTGCTGAAAATACTTTCGAAAGTGAATTAATGACACTGGAAAGTGTCAAACAACACCTGGACCCAATATTAAAGGAAGTCATAAAAAGATATGAAAAGTCCCAGTCAAGGGGTAGAACCGTAACATTGAAAATAAAATATGGTGACTTTCATCAAATCACCAGAAGTCATACGGAAGAAGAAGCAATCCAATCATTGGATGATCTTCAAAAGAATATTTTTAAGCTTATCAACGAATCGATTCTGAGACCTGAAGGGATCAGATTGTTAGGTGTCGGAATATCAAATTTTCAAGACAAGAACCCAGATCATGAAACTCAATTGACCATTGAGTTCTAAATGAATTTTCGTTCTGCCATCAAATTGAAAATTATATCTACAATTTCATCGTCAGCTAACTTAGCTCTATTAAGCACAACATCGAAAATAGAGTTAGAAAAGGGCTTCTGAGACAGGTTCTCCGTCCAAAGTCTTCTTTCATTATCAACTTTTTCAATCAGTGCCATTGCGTCTCGTTTTGTAATCTCTTTAAGTTCACTGATTTGGTTGATCCTCCAATCGATAGGTGCCATGAATCTGACGTGAAGTGAGTTTCGCATCCTATGTGTGAGGGCTGCTCCTCCCCTTCCGACAACGATCACATTCCCTGTTCTCGAATAAGTCTCAATAATGTCCTTGACCGTTTCAAGGATTTTCTTGTTTGATAAGTTGTAATGATGAGAAAATCCTGAGAAAATATCGTCAATCATGCTAGTACCATGGGTGATCACTCTTTCTTCCAATCTTTGAGGAATAAGATGAAGTTCCTTGGCTGATTCCTCTATAATCTCTTTGTTTATATACTTCCATGACACTTTGTCCACTTTCCCTTCATTGTACTTTGAAATCTTGGAAAGCAGTTTCAATACTACTTTGTTGGATCCACACCCATACTCACGTGACACGGTTACCACAGGACCATCCGGTTTACGAAGAGCTTTTAACCGATCACGCTCATTCATGTATTTCTTCAGATTGATCTTCATGATTTACAGTATTTTCATCATCCATAAGTTATAACTCCACTGAATGTTCTCATATGATAATTATTAGGATAGGCGTTGTGAAAGATCATATTTGGATGTTAATATACCGATCGGTATATTTGCAATATGAGAAATCCCGAAAGCACCAGGAAATTGATTATAAGCAAGGCAATGTCGATCTTCAATACGAAGGGATATCGGGCTACATCATTATCTGACATTACAAAGGCTACGGGGATCACCAAAGGTGCGATCTATGGGAATTTCGAAAACAAAGACGATGTAGCATTGGCCGCCTTTGAATACGGTATCAATAAGATAATTGATCAGCTACGAGAAAGAATTAGCGCCCAAAAAACTGCTCCCCTAAAGTTGAAGGCAATCATTCATTACTATGAGGAATATGTTCTTAATCCTCCGATTAGAGGCGGTTGCCCAATAATAAATACATCCATCGAAGCGGATGATAATTATCCAATGCTAAGGACACGTGTTATCAGGACAATCACCATACTTAAGGACTCAATCAAGAAAATCATACACCGTGGTGTAATAGAAGAGCAAGTAGATCGATCGATCAGGGTCGATGAATTTGCTACGATGTTCTACGCCACAATTGAAGGAGCAATTATGTTATCCAGGGTCGAGGGAGATCTCGAATCATATAGACTTGCGACCAAACAGCTTTTAAACCTCATTGATAGTTATTCACTTTAATTAAATACCAAATGGTATATTCTCAGAAAAGAACCTTAATAGATGCCGGCACACAGGATATGAGTCGACCTCAGGAACGTCCACCTAAAACCAATTGGAAAATTGAATTAATGAAAAAGGGAATTGGCATTATCCAGCATATATCCCCAAGGACTGCTTCGGAGATCATCTGGCATCATTTCACAAAACCCGGACGCTCCAGATTTACTGAAGCCCAGCAGTCCCTCGTGGACCAGGCCAAGGTTTCCACAATCAGGTATAATGGGTATGACCTACAGACCTATCAATGGGGTGACCGAGGACCTAAAATCCTTCTAAGTCATGGTTGGAATTCAAAAATTGCGGATTTCCGCAAAATGATAGAAGCGCTGGTTTCAGCGGGTTATATAGTTGAAGGAATTGATATGAAAGCCCATGGCAACTCTAGTGGAAAACATACGGCCTTGCCAGAAATCCGTGATGTTCTTAAGAATTTTTATATCAAAAACGGACCATATCATGCTGTAATAGGATATTCAATTGGAGGTTTGGCTGCTGGTATATTTTTAAGTGAGTTGTCAAACGAATTCCATCCGAGATCATTATTCATTTTGTCAGCTCCTTCCTACACAAGATACTTTTTTGAAGATCTCATTTCCGACCTGGGATATTCGGAACGTGTATTTGAGGAAATGTGTAAAATGGTCGATGAAAACTATCACCAATCGATCGATTATTTCGACCTAAGGAACAAAAAGGACGATTTAGGACAAATGGACCTCCATTTCATATACGATGAAAACGATGAAACTGTACCTTTCAATAAAGGAACTGAACTTCTGAAAATCTATGAGAATGCATCCTTCGTGCATACCAAAGGCCTGGGGCACTATAAAGTGATCTCCTTCAGTGAAGTCATCGATTATATCGTAAGAAAACTCAATGTCTAATCATGGATTGAATTATCACTATATCCTTCATCAAATACTTTGTCCACTGGTTCCCAAAGTTCAATCTTTCTTCCGTCCGGATCCATGATGTGAATAAACTTACCATAGTCATATACTTCAATTTCATCAACGATCTCCACACCATTTTGCTTGAATTCCTCAACTAAAGACTCCAAGTCATGAACCCTGTAGTTGATCATGAAGTCCGTATTTGAAGGATCCATGTATTTGCTTTTGCTATCAAATATTCCCCATTGCAGAAATCCGGATTTTGATGGATCGGATACTTTTCTGAATTCGAAAAGTGCTCCATACTTGTCCATTTTCATTCCAAGGTTGTCCTGATACCATTTTTTCGTTTTATCAGGGTCCAGAGACTTAAAAAAGACCCCACCTATTCCAGTTACTTTTTTACTCATTTCAACATTTCTTTTAAGGTCAAATAACGTCATTTACTAAAGATCAACACTAATACTTTCGGGTGAAATTGTTGAAAATCATGACATTATGAGATTAAACTCAACGAACATGATCCTCTGGAATACTAAATTCATAATGTCGAATCAAATTGGTCCACGAAATGAAACCGTTCAATTTTGTACTTATCATACTGGTTTTGTTTTTGAGTGTTGTCTGTGCAAAGTTGTATTTGGACAGCATCCAAAATCGACGAGAAAATCCCTCCACAACCAATTTTGCTTTAAAACCTGATACTTTCCTGGAAAATGCCAATAGAGATTTGAAAAGGCATTATTTCAAAACAAGCCATAGGAACATTCAAAAAGCCATTGCCGCCATGAGAATGATCCAGAAAGACTTCGATGAGGTCAGTATTGCTGCCATTGAAGTTGCCATTGCGGACCTGGAATTACTTGAAGAGCAACTGGCCAAAGATATGATTGATCCCAAACTTATGAGCGAGGTCTTCATGTACGCCTTGAATTCTTTGGCATATGCTCAAATGAGGGTTTCTGAAGAATTATGTGAAAAAGGAGATAGAAAAGCCGCTAAATACGCGTTGAAATATGCTTTGGAACACCTACACAATGCAAGTAGGTTCTCTGACAATTTTGAACTGGAAATAGAACGTGAGGTTTATAGAACAATCGACTCTTTAATAAAGAACGACCTGATCGAAACTGAGATTCTGAGAGCTTCAGTAAATCCTTTGTTGGTTGAAATGGACACAACAATCCTGAAGGTCAGTAGTTACTAATACGGTAAAGCATCTGACAGAAACAAAATCTATTTTAATCAATATCCCCATAATTGGATATTTTCGCCAAAAAAGAAGACATGACTGGATATTCTTTTACTCTTTATGCCCATTCCGGAATACGCTGGCTCGCTTTTACACTAGCAATAATTGTAGTGATCAAGTCGCTGGTTGGCTTGTTTGGGGGATCTAAATATTCCAAAATCGATAACATAACAGGAGCTTCATTTGTAGGGTTTATGCATCTGAATCTTCTCTTGGGATTTATATTATATTTTTTCTTAAGCCCATTAACAAGTACTGCATTTATGGATTTCGGGTCAGCGATGAAAGATGATCAGTTAAGGTTTTGGGCTGTGGAACACATTACTCTAATGATCTTGTCTGTAGCCGCTGCACAAATTGGCAGGTCAATATCGAAAAAAGCAGAAGATGATGGAGTGAAGTTCCGCTTTCAGTCAATCTTCTATGGGATCTCCCTTCTTTTGATGGTGTTCGGAATACCATGGGACAGAATATAACAGAAGACTTTAGACAGAAGACTTTAGATGCTGCATACTTAGTCTAAAGTCTTTATTCTTATAGTTAAAAAATCTCATCAAAGTTTTCCTTTGGTAGTAGGGAGTTGGTCCAAATTACTCACATCTCTCGAAATCGCCATTTTAATGCTTTTTGCAAAAGCTTTGAATATCGCTTCGATTTTGTGGTGTTCATTATCTCCCACTGCGTTGATATTCAAATTACACTTTGCTGAATCTGCAAAGGACTTGAAAAAGTGATAAAACATTTCAGTTGGTACATCACCGATTTTTTCTCGCTTAAAATCTGCCTCCCATACCAACCATGGTCTTCCTCCAAAATCAATGGCAATTTGCGCCAATGAGTCATCCATGGGCAATAAAAATCCGTAACGTCCGATCCCCCTTTTGTTTCCAAGAGCTTCTAAAAATGCCTCACCAAGGGTTAACGAAGTATCTTCAATGGTATGATGCTCATCAATGTTTAGATCACCCTGGCACGCAATATTGAGGTCTATTTGCCCATGTTTTCCAATTTGTTCCAGCATATGATCGAAGAAAGGTAAGCCAGTATCAATATTCGTTTCACCGGTTCCATCCAGGTTGAGGTCAACTTTAATCTTAGTCTCATTTGTATCCCTGACAATGGATGCTTTCCTTGAGTTCAGGATCAAGTACTCATAAATATCTTTCCAACTGCCAGCAGTGAAATTGGCTGACTCTTCAGGGTTGTTCCCAAGGAATACTGATTTACACCCCAGATTTTTTGAAAGCTGAATATCTGACTGTCGGTCACCTATTACAAATGAATTCTTTATATCATATTGACCGTTGAGATATGCCCTGAGCATACCAACGCCAGGTTTACGATTCGGATGACCATCTGCATCCAAGTGCTCGTCAATGTGGATCGCATCAAAATTAATGCCCTGACTTTCAAGAATTCTCATGAGCATATTTTGTAGAGGAAAAAACTTGTGAAAAGGATTGGAATCTGTTCCTAAACCATCCTGATTCGACACCATCACCAACAGATAATCCGATTCCCTTTGGATCTTTCGTAGATAGACTAAGACATTTTGGAGCAAATCGAATTTTTCAATTTCATCGATTTGCTCATCTTTTGGTTCGGTAATGATGGTACCATCCCTATCTATAAATAAGATCGGTCTCATGCCTTATTGTCAAAAGTTTTTAATGATGTGATCAAAGCTTCGTTTTCTTCTTTTGTCCCAACGGTAATCCTTAAACAGTTCTCGCACAAAGGAAGACTTGTTCGATCCCTCACAATTATATTTTTTGATCGAAGAAAATCAAAAACCTCTAGAGCGTCTTGAAATTTCACTAGCAAAAAATTCGAATCGCTTGGGAATACAGTCTCGACAATTGTCAATTCACCCAGATTATCGATCAAATATTGCCTATTTGCTATTATTTGTCTAATCCATGAATAAACAGTTTCGGAACTGTTGATTGCGTTGACAGCTCTCTTCTGAACCAGTCCACTAAGGTTATAGGGAGCTTTTATTCGATTTAAATAAGCAATAATTTGCGAATTCGCATAAGCAATTCCCAGTCTAAATCCCGCAAGTCCCCATGCCTTACTGAATGTTTGTAATACGATCAGGTTGTCATATTGATCTATCTTCTCTGCAAACGAACCTTTCAAGGAAAAATCTATGTAAGCCTCATCTATTACCACTATTCCGGAAGACATCTTAATTATTCTCAGAATGTCTTCCTCCTGAAAGCTATTGCCAGTTGGATTGTTGGGTGAACATATAAATGTCACCTTAGGAGGGTTCGAACTGTTTCCCGAATCGGAAGGCAATTCAAAGTCAGGAGTTAACAATCTGTTTTCAACTTTGACATTGTGGATCTGAGCAGTGATAGAATACATGCTGTATGTTGGTGGAAATACCAAAATACCATCCTCACCGGGTTCACAAAACAATCTAATGATCAGATCAATAGGTTCATCACTCCCATTTCCCAGGAAAATGTTGTTGGAAGGAATATGTTTGAGTTTTGAGATAGCCTCTTTCAGTTCCAACTGGTAGGGATCAGGGTATCTATTCCACTCTCCATCGACCACTGACCCAAAAGGATTCTCATTGGCATCTAGGAATATTTCAGCTGTACCCGAAAAATCATCCCTTGCTGTTGAGTAGGGTACAATTTCTCTTAAGTGAG
This sequence comes from Cyclobacteriaceae bacterium, assembly GCA_965242805.1. GTDB lineage: Bacteria > Bacteroidota > Bacteroidia > Cytophagales > Cyclobacteriaceae > JANQEU01. The sequence goes on from CBDETD010000002.1 coordinate 1,639,494, forward strand.
ACCTGATCAGATTTTTGATATCTGTCATTTGGATAATGACTTCAGTCTGATTGAAACCGCATTCTTGTGAGCATGAAGCTGTTCTGCCTGAGCCATCTCTTCCACTACGGGGCCCAGTCTCTGCAGACCTTCTTTGGTTACTTCCTGGTAAGTTATTTTTTTGACGAAACTGTCCAGGGAAACTCCTGAAAATGCTTTGGCCCAACCGTCTGTGGGTAGCGTGTGATTTGTTCCCGAGGCATAATCTCCAACTGATTCAGGAGTATATTTTCCAATGAAAATTGAACCAGCATTGATTACACCATCAATAATATCATTTGGTTTCTCAATACTTAAAATGAGGTGTTCAGGGCTGTACTCATTGATTATATCCACAAGGGATTCACGTTTTGCAATTATTGCGGGGCTTTTCTTTATAACCTCCGCAGCAATAGATTTTCTTGGCAAATCTTCAAGTTGTTGATTCACTCTTTTTATGATCTTTTTTGCTTTCTTTTCTGAGGTTGATACCAAAACAACCTGGCTGTCAACACCGTGTTCCGCTTGTGATAAAAGATCAGCTGCAGCAAAGGAGGATTTAGCTTTGTCATCGACGATCACCATAACTTCGGAAGGTCCGGCTGGCATGTCGATGGCTACCTGATCCCTTGCAACCAATTGTTTTGCTGCTGTCACATATTGATTTCCTGGTCCGAAGATCTTATCTACTTTCGGTACGGTCTCTGAACCGTAGGCTAAAGCAGCAACAGCCTGGGCGCCCCCCAGCTTAAGAATCCGTTTTATTCCCAGAAGGTTAGCAGTAAAGAGTACAACCGGATTGATCTTTCCCAATTTGTTAGTTGGAGATGCCATGATGATTTCCTTGCATCCCGCTATTTTTGCTGGAATTCCAAGCATCAGTACCGTTGAAAAAAGTGGAGCTGTACCCCCAGGAACATATAATCCAACCTTTTCAATAGGAACGGATTTCCTCTTACACACTACCCCTGGCATTACTTCCATTTCCAGATCAGCGACTTTCTGAGCCTCATGGAATTTCCAGATATTCTCCTTTGCCAGTTCTATTGACTTTCTTAAAGGAGCGGGTACTTCTTTTTCAGCATTCTCAAGAGTCTTTCCATCTACCCACAGGTCATCCAGCTCTACATGATCATACTCCAACGCATATTTCTTCAGTGCACGGTCACCACCTCTGGCCACTCGCTCAAGTATGGGAGTGACAATTTTTTCAATCTTGGAATGGTTGTATGATGGGCGTTGTAAGATTTCTGCCAATTTATCTTTTGCCGGATTGTTGTAGATTTTCATTAGCGTATCATCTTTTCAATTGGTACGACCAATATCCCTTCTGCTCCGGCCGATCTGATCAGTTCTATATTTTCCCAAAATTCGTCTTCATTGATCACTGAATGCACGCTACTCCATCCTTCCGTTGCTAATGGCAGAACTGTCGGTGACCTCATTCCAGGTAGGATTTTCACAATATCTGATATCTTTCCATTTGGAGCGTTCAAAAGAACGTACTTGTTACTTCTGCCCTCAAGGACTGCATCAATTCTGAATAAAAGCCTGTTCACTAAAGAATTCTTCTCTTCTGAAAGGTTCTCCTTAGAGACCAGCACTGCTTCAGAATTTAGGACAGTCTCCACTTCTTTGAGTCCATTACTTATCAAAGTACTTCCGGAACTGACAATATCACAAATCCCGTCTGCTAATCCAATTCCAGGTGCAATTTCGACAGATCCACTTATTTCATGAATATTTGAATTGACTCCTTTTTCCTTCAAGAATTTACTGAGAATATTGGGATATGACGTGGCAATGCTTTTATTGTTAAAAAATCGAATCCCATCGTAGGGAGTATCCCTTGATACGGCAAGTGATAAGCGACACTTTGAAAACCCCAGTCTCTTGATCTCTTTGATTTCCTTTTCGGACTCCAGGTGGACATTTTGACCAATTATCCCAATATCGGCAATACCATCCTCGACATATCCAGGTATATCATCGTCTCGAAGAAAAAGAAATTCAAGGGGGAAATTTGTAGAACTGGTTTTCAATTTACGGGTACCATTGCTGAATTTGATCCCACTTTCCTTAAACAGTTTTAAGGAGTCTTCACTTAAACGACCTGATTTTTGAATTGCGACTTTTAACACTTCCATTGCTGAAGAAAAAAATTAAGGGTTATAAACAGACTATCGACCAGGAGTTCCTAGTGGTGATGATGATGGAGATGTCGATTTAGCCTTTTCATACACATGACTATGCAAAAATTAAAATTGGACGGAAGGAAAACAACCAAAAACCCAAAAAGTTAGGATTGAACGCGGTTTAATCAAGACTCAATGTCCAAACAGGCCTTTTTGAGTGATTGACAACATCTTCTGCAATACTTCCTGTGAGAAAATGATTAAATCCGGTTCTTTGGTTTGTACCCAATGCGATCATATCCGAATCGATGTCTTCAGCATAATAAATAATGCCATCCTCCTCATTCGTATAATTGTAAATATCAATTGTGCAATTAGAAATATTATGCGTCTTGATAAAATTATTCATAAGATCCCTGTCATGCCGGTTAGTTGTGAAATTGGCCGGAGTATTGATTTTCACAATCCTTAGCTGTCCATCGAATAACTTCTGCAAATCTTTCAACTTAGTGACGAATTCATCATTCAAATTTTGAAAATTAGAAGCGAACACTATCTCATGAATATCTTCCAATCTCGCGGCCTCCTTTAGAGTGATCACCGGACAATTTGCAGTTCTGACAACTCTTTCGGCATTCGAACCCACGAATAATTCATCTATACCTTCCGACCCTGAGGTTCCCATTACAACTAAACTTACCTCTTCCTCACCGACCTCTGAGGCGAGCGTATTGTAAGGAGTTCCAAGTTGGATCTTATACTTGACTTCCATACCCTGAAAATCAGATTTCGATAATTTCTCCTCCAATTTATCTTTAACTAACTGAATCAGTCTTGTGAAGTAAACATTCTGCATGGGATCCATTTCCGTTGCTCCCATAAATTTTAATTGCGATTCTGAGGGGTGATCAATTATGTTTAATATCAAAACCTCTTTGGCTTTGGTTTTATTTCCGACCTGAACAGCAAAATCCAATGCATGATCTGCAACCTTGGTAAAATCGTAAGGGACCAGAATTCGATTCATTATCATAAAAAATTTGGGTTGCCCTAAATTAAACGAAATAAGAAATGAATCCTTATCAGGGGTGATAATTTGATCTAATCTTAAAAGACACTGTCAATCCAGAGAGATGTACCGAAGAGTAGGACCAGCAACAATGTGGACATGGCCAATTTCTTAAGTTGAGGGTCAAGCTCCGCACCTTCCTTCATACTGACGGATCTAAAGTGCAAAAATATTACAGGTACGATCAGGAGAAATAGAAATGATGTAATGCCATTAAAATGGATCAATGCGAATACGATCAGACTGACAAGGGAACCAATCAACAAAGAAGCATGGTAATAAACTGCATTCCGATTTCCGATACGGACTGGTATTGACTTTTTGCCAGCCGACCTGTCCGACTCAATATCCCTCATGTTATTTACATTCAACACTCCTACTGAAAGAAGTCCGCATGTTATTGACGGTAAAAGTATGGTCCAATTGACACTGGATGTTTGCAGATAATAGCTTCCGTAAACGCCTACAATCCCAAAAAAAATAAAAACAAAAAGATCACCAAGACCTGCGTAACCATACGGATTCTTGCCTATGGTATATTTGATGGCTGCGCCAATTGATAATAATCCCACAGCTAGAAAGATCAGCGTGGTAACCCATTGATCTTTGAGTGCGATCCATAATAGCACCAGTCCCGAAATTAAAGCTAGTAGACTACAAATTATTATGGCCATTCTCATTTGGCCCTTTGTTAACTGCCCGGAAGAAACCATTCGATGGGGCCCAATTCGATTTCCGCCGTCCACACCCGAAACAGCATCCCCATAATCGTTGGCCAGATTGGATAATACCTGGAGAAACAAGGTTGTAAGCAGGCACAAAAACAAAATGATGTAATCCAACTGAATAAAGTAACCAGCAAGAAACGAGCCCATCAAAATACATGAAAAGGCAAGTGGCAAAGTCCGTAATCGGAAAGCTGTGATCCAGGCCTGTATTTTACTCATTTTACATCCTCTCCGGAACGTTTATACCAAGAAGGTCCATTGCGGAACAGATCACCAAAGCTGTGCACTTGGACAATGCCAATCTCAAACTTAGTACCGATTCATCTTCCTCATTGAAAATGGAAATTTCCTGGTAAAATGAATTATAGTATTTGGCAAGGTCATAGACAAATTGAGCAATTATTGCCGGGGAATATTCCTTCGCTGCTGTTTGTACTACAGTAGGGAACTTTGATAAATGGTTTATGATGTCCAATTCCAAATCATCTATTGAAGGAAGATCCGTCGTGACCTCTTCAGTTTTACCAAGTTGTTGCGCTCTTCTTGTAATGGCAGAAATCCTGGCATGTGTATACTGTATGAATGGTCCCGTGTGACCGTGGAATTCAATTGATTCTTCGGGATTAAACAACATTCGCTTCTTGGGGTCCACCTTAAGAAGGTAGTATTTCAATGCTCCCAATCCAATCGTTTCGAACAAGTTACTTGCCTCATTCTCTGTTAATCCTTCGATTTTGCCTAATTCTCGTGTGTGTTGCTCGGAGGTATCAAACATTTGTTGAATTAGGTCATCCGCGTCCACCACTGTCCCTTCCCTGGACTTCATTTTTCCGCTTGGAAGATCTACCATTCCATACGATAAATGATATAATCCTTCACCATAGTTTCTTCCTAGTTTTTTCATGATTGAGAAGAGGACTTTGAAATGATAATCCTGCTCATTCCCAACCACATACACAGACTTTTGCATGGGGAAGTCATTGTACTTAAAGTCGCATGTTCCCATGTCCTGGGTCATGTACACGGATGTTCCGTCTGATCTCAGGATCAATTTTTCATCCATCCCCTCCTTTGTTAAATCCACCCAAACCGAACCGTCTTGTTTCTTATAGAAAACCCCCTTCTCAAGACCTTCTTCGACGATGTCCTTGCCTAGAAGATATGTATCAGATTCATGATAGATCTTATGAAAAGAAATACCCATCTTTTCGTAGGTCTCATTAAATCCCTGGTAAACCCAACCATTAAGTTTTTCCCAGAGAGAAACAGTCTGTGGGTCTTTCTTTTCCCACTTTTTCAACAATTCTTGTGCCTCAAGAATAAGAGGTGCATTTTTCTTGGCGTCTTCCGTAGAAGTTCCCTGTGAAACTAGGGATTCGATTTCTTTTTTATACTCCTGATCAAAAATGACGTAGTATTTCCCGACAAGGTGATCCCCTTTTATACCTGATGATTCAGGTGTCTCACCATTCCCAAATTTTTCATAAGCCAACATGGACTTGCAGATATGGATCCCGCGGTCATTTACGAGATTGGTTTTCATTACATCATATCCAGCAAATTCCAGTATCCGGGAAACTGCGTCGCCCAGGAAATTATTACGAAGATGACCAAGGTGGAGAGGTTTATTGGTATTGGGAGAACTGAATTCGACCATTACTTTCTGGTCACTTTGAAGGCCCTGTCCAAACTTATTTGCAGAATGAATATCTTTCAAAACTTCGAGCCATAACTGGTGCTTCAGGGTCAGATTGAGAAATCCTTTTACAACGTTGAAACTTTCTACCAGTTCTGAACTAGCTACTAAGAAATCTCCGATTTTTGTGCCTGATTGTTCAGGTGAAAGTCTGGTTATTTTGAGGTGTGGGAATAAGACAAATGTATGTGTCCCTTCAAATTCTTTCCTTGTAGGTTGAAACGAGATCTGCTCTTTATCAACTTCTGCTTTGAAAAGGTTTTCAAATGCCTTTTGAACTTCCTCAGCAAGTTTTTCCTCAATCTGTATCATGTGGTCACTAACGTTGGTTTTGGAAGAAAGACCTCAGCCATCATACATCGAACTCCTCCTCCACCAAGAGTTTCAATAGTGGGGATGGGACTATCAAGTATTTCTCCAAAGATCTTCAGTCTTTCTAACTGGTCATCATTGAAAGCATGGAACGCAGCCGACGACATTACAATGAATGAATCACCATCCTTATTCTTGACTTGTAAAATATTACCAGCAAATTGGTGGATCTGCTCTTCACTAATACCAATTATTTCTTTTCCTGTTGATTGTAACTTGTTGACCAGAGAATCTCGTTCAGAGCTGTTATCTATACATTCCAATGCCACGACCGCAAACTTCTCGCCAACAGCCATCATAACGTTTGTATGATAGATAGGTAACCTTTGGTTATTTACTGTTTGGTTTGCATGAAAGCTTAGAATCTCATAACCAGTCTTATTGTGGAAGTCTTCAAGTACATCGATGGAAGTCCTTTCAGATAGAGCAGCATAGGCTACTTTATGAGGACGGTCCAGAATAAGACTCCCGGTACCTTCTAAAAACTTATTCTTTTCCTCCCAATGAGTAAAACTGAAGATCTGGTCAACAAAAAATTCTTCACGAAACTTATTTATTACATCTTCTCTCCTCTCCCTCCGCCGATTTGGAGCAAACATCGGGTACGTTATGATGGTACCATCATCATGAAGAGTTACCCAATTATTAGGGAATATTGAGTCCGGGGTATCTGATATTTCCGTGTCCTCGAAAACCACAACTTCAATTTGGTTTTGCCGAAGTTTAGCTACAAAAGTGTCAAATTCCCGTAATGCCAGATCTTGTGCCTTGTCAGTGGAAATACCTTCCATACTGCGTTGAAAGTAATTGTTTACTGCCGTTTCTTCATTTTTCTTGAAATGAATGGGTTTGACCATGAAAATTGTATCGGTGATCTGGCTATACATATCTTCGACGTATTGGCATGGTAGAACATCGCAACAAACCTTCCATTTTTCCTATCTCCCTGTACTCAACTTCTTCTACAGTGAAGCCTCTTGATCTTAATTCAGCATTGATCCTTTTAAATCTTTCGGTGGAAATAATAACCTCAGGAGATATTGAGAATATATTTGACCCCATCTGATACATTTCCTCGTTAGTGAGCTGGATCACCTTATCTTCTCCGTAAAAGTCAATTAAATAATCAAAATCGGACTGATTCTTGAAACCACCTCTGTAAATGAGTGCCTGATCTTTACCGATGGGTTGAAAGCAACAATCCAGATGAAGGGCATTTTCATGAGGATCTGTATCTGATTTGTTTAATTCGAAGGCATGCACTTCCCAGTCCTTGAAATTTTCTATGAGAAAATCAATCCCCGCCTCATTTGTTCGGCTGACAATATGCTGATCGAAATCTGCTTCCCTTGAGTACCCTGCAAAGATCTTTCCATTCAGGGGCATCACATCTCCACCTTCAATTCTTCTATCGCCGTGAACCTCCAGGACCTTGGATTGCTCCATTTTTTCTACAATATGCCGGATCCCTTTGATTTCTTCTTTTCTCCGATAAAGGATTTTGGGAACAATGAATCGATCGCCGATTGCAATTCCGATATCCCTGGCAAAAACCTGGTTTAATCCTGGAATATTCATCGGGCGAAGGACCTCTATCCCATGACTTTCCAAAACATCTTTGAATTCATTCATTTCCCGGGTGATGTCTTCCTGGGTAGGAAAAGTCCCATTCTTTATATGGTGGATCGATTTCGGATCATAGGCCTCCTCAATGGTTGGAGTACCTCCAAAATCGTCTGGTAATCCCAACACTACGACTTCAAGGGGTGATGTTTCGTCATGAACTTCGATTGAGATCATCTGTTGCTATTTAAAATGAGCCGCAAAGCTAATGAGTTGCCATGCATTTTGGACGATACGAAAGTTTTTATTTATGGAAAACAAAAAACTGTTTTTTTGAGATTTTTTAGTTATTAATTGCGTCCTTTTTTAAACCGAGAATGAAGAGTTATTTCGAACTGATTGATCAAACATTCACTTTCCCCACTACGGAATTTAAAGTGAACAATAATCAATTGCTTTTCCATAAGGTGAACTTAATGGAAGTAATAGGTCGATACGGTACACCTTTAAAACTGACTTATCTCCCTAAGATCAGCTCAAATATTCAATATGCAAAGAAGATCTTTAATGACGCGATCGAAAAATATGACTACAAAGGTTCATATACATATTGTTACTGTACCAAATCTTCCCACTTTGAATTTGTGCTCAGAGAGTGTATAAGGAATGATGCCCATATAGAGACTTCATCCGCTTTCGATATTCCCATAATTTGGAATTTGCTTGGGAAGAAAGTGATTGATAAAAATATTTATATCATATGCAATGGGTTTAAAAGACCACTTTACCTCGAGAATGTCACTGCATTAATCAACCAGGGCTTCAAAAATTGCATTCCTATTCTAGACAATCTGAAAGAGCTAGATTATTATGATTCCAACGCCACCAATGAGTTTTCATTTGGAATACGAGTGGCGGCCGACGAAGAACCAAATTTCGCATTCTATACCTCTCGCCTTGGAATAAGATATAATGACATCATTCCTTATTACCAGGAAAGGATAAAGGACGGGTCCAAAGGCAAATTGAAAATGCTCCATTTCTTTATTAATACAGGAATAAAGGACAGTGCTTACTACTGGAGTGAATTAAGTCGTTTTGTATATAAGTATTGTGAGCTAAAAAAAATTGACCCTGATCTTGATACCATAGACATTGGCGGGGGTTTTCCTATCAAAAATTCATTGGGTTTCGAATTTGATTATGCCTATATGGCCCAACAGATCATTGAGAATATAAAATGGATCTGTGAGAAAAATCATGTAGATGTTCCTAACATTTTCACTGAGTTTGGGAGTTACACCGTTGGAGAAAGTGGCGCCAGCATATATTCTGTTCTTGACCAAAAACTTCAAAATGACAAGGAACTCTGGTACATGATGGACGGGTCATTTATAACCCAGATGCCAGATGTTTGGGGACTAAATGAAAAATATATTCTCCTTCCCATCAATCAGTGGGGAAACAAATTTCACCGGGTCAATATAGGTGGATTGACATGCGACAGCATGGACTATTACGATTCAGAAGCCCATATTTCAGAAGTCTTTCTCCCGATGACACCAAATGGAGAACAATTGTATTTTGGATTTTTTCATACGGGAGCATACCAGGAGTCCTTAGGAGGATATGGAGGCTTGCAACATTGTCTTATTCCCGCTCCAAAACATGTAATTATAAGGGAAGAAGTAAATGGAGAATTAAAGACTGAGCTGTTCTCCGAGGAACAAAATAGCGATGAAATGCTAAAAATTCTGGGGTATTAGACAGGGATAATTTTTTTGATCTCCTCTACATTCTTCACTACATAATCTGCATATTCGGATTCGCCATCGATTAAAATTGTCCGAATTCCAAGCTTCCTCGCCGGCACTAAATCTCTTTCCTTGTCTCCAACCATCCAACAAAGATTTGGGTCTAGGTTATACTTGTAGATCGCTTTCTCAAACATCAGGGAATCCGGTTTTCTACAAAGTGAATTAGTTACTGTGGGATGCCAGGGTGAATAATAAAACGTGTCTATCAGAAAGTCTGATTGCTTCTGAAAAAATTCGTGACAAGCGTTCATTTGCTCTCTTGAGTAGATATTTTTTGAGATCCCGGCTTGATTTGTCGCAACTATTAGTGCGTATTTGTTGTTTTTGAACCACGCTAGTGTTTCAATAATCTTGGGCATAACAACAAAATCTTTTATTTTGTAGGTATAATCGCCCCTCTCGACATTTATGACACCATCGCGATCTAGAAATATTGCCCTCAATACTGATAAAAAGAATATATATTCAAATAAACGACAAATATTGATTCAAAAAGATTTATGTCACACCGCCATCTTGTAATAATTCCTACTTACAATGAAAAAGAAAATATCAGCGATATCGTTGAGGCGGTTTTTGATCTTTTTACTCCTTTTGAGATCTTGATAATCGATGACAGCTCTCCGGATGGCACGGCAGAATTGGTAGAGGAACTTCAACTTAAACATGAAGGAAGACTTCATTTGATCAAAAGAGAAGGTAAACTTGGATTGGGTACAGCTTATATACTGGGTTTCAAATATGCCCTCGAGCATGGTTATGACTATATATACGAAATGGATGCCGATTTCTCGCATAATCCCCAGGACCTCGAAAGATTATACTATGCATGTATCCATGAGAGTAGTGAATTAGCCATAGGATCCAGGTATGTCCAGGGGGTGAATGTGGTTAATTGGCCCATGGGAAGGGTTCTCATGTCATATTTCGCTTCGATATACGTTCGTTTCGTCACGGGAATGCCAGTGCATGACACAACAGCAGGCTTTAAGTGTTATCACAGATCAGTCCTTGAAACAATAAATCCCGATAAGATCAACTTTATTGGCTACGCATTCCAAATAGAAATGAAATTCAATGCATGGAAACATGGATTTAAAATTGTTGAGGTGCCTATTATCTTCACGGATCGGACAAGGGGCGAATCCAAAATGTCGAGAGGTATTTTCAGGGAGGCCGTTTTTGGAGTGATCGAAATGAAAATACGATCTCTTTTCAAGAAATATCAGCCTGCTTACATCAGTCAAACCGAATCGCCCGGATCGGTCGAATACGTGAAATAATCCTTACCGGGATCAAAAGACTTAGAGAGATCATTAAGCTAACAGCTGCATTCAAGGCAATAATTGTGAAGAGGTCAAACTCGATTGGAACATAGTTCATGTAGTAATTGACCGGATCCAGGGGGATCAGTTCAAAACGATATTGCAAGTACCCCAATCCCAATCCAATTAGGTTACCCCAAAATAGTCCCTTCAACACAAGATTGAAACCGGTGCTTAGAAAGATCTTCCTTATCAAGACATTAGGGGCTCCCATTGATTTTAAGATACCTATCATTTGAGTCCTTTCCATGATCAGGATAAGAAGGATTGACACCATACTAAAACATGCAACCAGTAAGATTAATACAAGAAAAATGGCCACATTCCTATTCAATAGTGCCAACCAATCAAAAATTTGTAAATATTTGTCCTGAACGTTCTCGACGTATAGGTCTGCTTCTAATTCATTGAAAAGAACGTTTCTGGCCACCTCATAATCCATTCCATCTTTGACAAACACTTCTACTCCCGCTACAGATCTTTTGTTCCAGTCGTTTAATCTTCGGATCAGATTAATATCACCAATAATGATCTTTTCATCAAATTCCTCCAATCCCGTTTCGTAGATCCCCGTGACTTTCAATTTCCTATACCTGGGAGGATTTTGTACAAAAAACATCATGATCTCATCACCGACATCCTTTTGGATATAGTTCGCGATCCTATTGCTCAGCGCAACCTCGGAGGAGTACTTGGTATCATCAATTTGGGGAAACCTGCCTCGAAGGATATTTGTATAAAAGTAAGCTGTATCAAATGAGTAGTCCACTCCCTTGAAAATGACACCATGTACTTCATCTTTCGTTTTCAACAATCCTGCTTTATAAGCAAAATATTGCCAATTGGTCACAAAATCGAAGTCTTCCAATTGAGAGATCAGGGTATCTTTAATTTCAATGCTTGACTCTTCAAAGGAGGAAGAAAGTGTGAATTTTGAGATCAATAAATGACCACTGAAACTGTATATCTTCTCAGATATTTTCTTTTGGAATCCCCCCAGGATCATAAACGCCAGTAGTAGAGATAGCAATCCAACAGAGATGGAGATCACCGCAATTCGATGGATGCTTGAAGCAAATGTTCCTTTGCTCTCTTCACGTATTTTTCTCGAAATAAAATCGGAAAGATTCAAGTTTCAATAATTTTGATGCAAGTTAAATCATTGATATGTCTCGGATCGCGTTTTTAATATTTCTGTTTCTCCTACATTTCTCCTGCAACTCAAAGAAAGAAGAATCAGCAGGACAGGTGACTGTCGGCGCTTATCAAATGGACAAATACCTTCCACTTATTGAAGGCAAAACCGTCGGACTTTGCGTAAATCACACTTCACTTGTCGGAGATCGTCACCTTGTAGACACTCTTTTAGACCTGGGGATAACTGTCAGTAAGATATTTACTCCCGAACACGGATTCAGAGGAACTGCAGATGCTGGTGAAAAGGTTGAAGATGAAAAAAACGACAGGTTTGATGTTGTGTCGCTGTATGGTGAAAGCCGAAAGCCAAAGTCTGATCAACTGGAGAATATCGATGTAATGGTTTTCGATATTCAGGACGTTGGAGTTCGGTTTTACACATACATAGGTACCATGCATTATGTAATGGAATCATGTGCTGAGAATGGGATCCCTGTCATAATTTTGGATAGACCCAATCCCAATGGTAGCTACGTCGACGGTCCAGTTCTTGACACGGCCTATAGTTCCTTCGTAGGAATGCATCCGGTCCCTATTGTTCATGGAATGACCATCGGTGAATATGCGGAAATGATTGTAGGTGAAGATTGGCTTGATGTTGACAAATCACTTGATCTGACAATAATCCCGATTCAAAATTGGGACCATTCTAAACCATACAGTTTGCCAGTTAGACCTTCTCCAAATCTTCCGAATGATCTCGCAATTTCGCTATACCCATCATTATGCTTATTTGAAGGGACATCGATATCAATTGGCCGAGGTACGGATCATCCTTTTCAAATATTCGGACATCCGGATATGAATGGTCCATTTCAATTCACTCCCGTCTCAGGTTTTGGTGCAAAGTACCCGAAGTTGGAAGGTAAGCAATGTTTGGGACGCTCCATGGTTGGGGATCAACCGATATACAGATTAGACCTTTCCTACCTGATCGATTCTTATAATCAAATTGGTGGTTCGGAAGAGTTTTTTAATTCTTACTTCAATACCCTTGCCGGAGGGCCTTCGTTGAAGGATCAGATCACTTCCAATATGCCTGAAGATCAAATTAGGAAATCCTGGGAATTGGGGCTTTCAAACTACGAAAAGATAAGAGAAAAATATCTTCTATATCCTGACTAATGTTGAGCTTTGTGCGACCCCAATTTTGAATTAAACCATCATGAACGAATTAAGGGTTGTTTTTATGGGTACCCCGGAATTTGCAGTCGCAAGTCTGAGGATACTTGTTGAGAATGATGTAAATATTGTCGGTGTGATAACCGCCCCTGATAAACCACAAGGAAGAGGTAAAGAAATTGGTGAATCAGCCGTAAAGAAATATGCGGTCTCGGTTGACCTTAAAGTTCTGCAACCTATAAATCTTAAAGCACCGGAGTTCATAGAGGAACTTCGAATGCTTAATGCCAATTTGCAGGTTGTAGTTGCATTTCGAATGTTACCAGAGGTAGTTTGGGGTATGCCTGAATTGGGTACTTTCAACCTTCATGCTTCTTTACTTCCTCAATACAGGGGAGCAGCCCCAATAAATTGGGCTATCATAAACGGTGAAGAGAAAACAGGTGTGACCACTTTCTTTCTGAAGCATGAGATAGATACTGGAAACATTATTTACCAGGAGGAAACTGATATTGGCATTGAAGAAAACGTAGGATCCCTCTATGATCGGTTGATGAGAATGGGGTCGAACCTTGTTTTAAAGACGGTACGGGACATTGAAACAGGTAATATACAGGCAGTTTCGCAAAAGGAAATTGAAAATCTAAAACACGCTCCGAAAATCCGTAAGGAAGATTGCGAAATAGACTGGAAAAAATCCGCAGCTGATATCTTCAATTTTGTGAGGGGGCTTTCCCCCTATCCAGCAGCCTGGACCATCATGCACGGAAAATCAGTCAAAATATTCAGCGCAGAATTGTCAGAAGGAACAAAAAATGATCCGGGAGTATTTAAATTGCAAGACAGCAAACTTTTGGTGGGAACTGGCACAACTGATGTGATCCTTACTGAAATTCAGGTTCAAGGAAAAAAAAGGATGAAGACAACAGACTTTCTTAGAGGATATAGGTGGCCCAATGAATAGTGTTTCAATGATAGCTGCCATGACCAGGAATCGGGTCATTGGCAAAGACAATGATCTTCCATGGCACTTGCCGGATGATTTCCAGTACTTCAAAGAAAAGACCCGTGGGCATCATGTCATAATGGGTAGAAAAAATTTTGAATCCTTACCGGAAAAATTCAAACCACTACCGGACAGAACAAATATTATAATAACCCATGACACTTCGTATGCTGCCGAGGGCACAATCACACAAACCAACCTCATAAAAGCCATAAGCCTCGCAATCGAAAATGGAGATAATGAACCTTTCATAATTGGTGGAGGTGAAATTTATAAACTGGCATTACCTCTTGCCACCAGGATCTATCTCACAGAAATCGATGCCACAATTGACGGAGACACCTTATTCCCTGATTTTGACAGATCGAAATGGAAAGAAGTCAGCAGGGTCCATCATCAAGCTGATCGAAAACATGTTTATTCCTTTGATTTCGTAATTTACGAGAAAAAATAGGCCATGGATACTAACATACACCCTCGAATTTTGAGCATCATCCACATTGTCACCGGAGTACTCACTGTTGTGGTATTTTTAATTGGTAGCATTTTCATTAGGACATTTCTTCCATTCATAGAAGAGGAAATATACAAGGAGGAAGGTGCAGGCGCAATGTGGGTTTTTGAACTTATTTACACCTCGATCACGGCAATTATTATAATCATTGTTTTACTAGTCCCTCTGCCATCAATAATTGGAGGGATCGCAGTATTAAATGGCCAAAAGTGGGGATATGCCCTTTTAATGATCTCCGGTTGTCTTCAATTATTCAGTTTTCCGTTAGGTACGGCGTTAGGTGTCTACACTATTTGGGTGTTTGTGGAAGTGGGAAAGCAAAAAAATGACAAAGATTAATGAGAAATCGGTGATCTGGCTCACCGGGGCCTCCTCCGGAATCGGGGAAGCACTGACTTATGAACTGAACACTTTCAACGCCAAAATGATCATTTCTGCACGTCGGCTTGAAGAATTGGAACGAGTCAAATCCAACTGCAAATACCCGGAAAATGTTGAAATCCTGAAGGTGGATCTTTCTGATAACAAAAACCTGGTAAAAGATTCCGAGAAAGCGATAAAGTTATTCGGACATATTGACATTCTGATCAACAATGGCGGAGTAAGTCAACGTGAAAAGGCGATACTAACGGATCTGGAAGTTGATCGGAAGTTAATGGAGGTAAATTACTTCGGAGCCATTTCTTTGAGCAAGGCAATACTTCCTCACCAGATAGAACGGGGATCTGGCCATCATTTGATCATTTCATCAGCAGTCGGAATAGTCAGCACTCCTTTTCGTTCTTCCTATGCAGCATCAAAACACGCTCTTCATGGCTTTTATGATGCCTTGAGGGCCGAACATCATAGTGATGGTATAAAGGTTACCATTGCATGCCCTGGGTTTATTCATACAAACATATCCATCAATGCACTCAAAGGCGATGGATCGAAACAGAATACAATGGATGAAGGTCAGGCCAATGGTATGTCAGCGGAAACCTGTGCGAAGAAAATTGTTGATGCCATGATTAAGGAAAAAGAAGAAATATACATCGGTGGTTTCCGCGAAGTAGCCGGTATTTATATCAAAAGGTATTTTCCAAAGTTATTTTCAAGAATAATAAGGAAAGCGGTCACCACTTGATCTTTTACAAATGAGAGGAGTTGCAATAATTGCGGGATGTTTCCTGTGGGCATGTGCTTTAGGTCAAACTTCTCAAAGAGAAATCGATGAGATTGTGTTCAAGCTGGACACCAGATCTCCAACAGGAAAAATCCTGGAACAATCAATTAGCGATCGAAAATCCCCCCAAAAGGTACTGTCATACAGAAGACATGATCCATCGGTAAGGAAACCTCCATCGATCCTTGACGGTATCTACAAGATCAAGCTCAAGCCAGGAGAAGATCTTCGTCAACTATTGGATTCGTTGAATTCGGTACCAGGGGTTTTATATGCTGAACCTGTCTATCAGGAACAGCTACTTGAGGTCCCCAACGACCCCCATGCTCAACCAGATAGTAGCCAAACCTACCTTTCCGTGATCCAGGCCTACGACGCATGGGACGTTTCCAAAAGTAGTGAGGACATCATTATTGGTATAATTGATACGGGAATGGACTTAGACCATGAGGATTTGGCCGGGAAGTTGTATGCAAATGACGATCCTGTTAATGGAATTGATGATGATGAAAATGGCTACATAGATGATATATATGGTTATGATTTTGCTGATGAAGATCCGGATACAGAAAGCGATGGTGCTTTTCACGGTACACATGTATCGGGAATAGCCGGAGCACAGGTTAACAACTCCATAGGTATAGCCGGTGTAGGATATAATGCCAGAATAGGTCCCGTTAAGATCTTCCGTTCCAGTGACAATACTTCCAACAATAGTTATGACGGCATCATTTATGCCGCTGACAACGGATACGATATCCTTACACTTTCATGGGGATCAACAGGATCATATTCTCAATTCAATCAGGATGTCATAAACTATGCCGTCCTGGAAAGAGATGTAATTGTGATCGCTGCTGCCGGCAATACTCCGGAGGATCTCGAATTCTATCCAGCCAGCTATGAAAATGTACTGTCAGTTGCTGCCACAAATTTCGATGACACAAAAACCACCTTCTCAACTTACAATAGGAACGTTGATCTCAGCGCACCGGGAATGGACATATACTCCACTCAAAATGGTAATTCTTATGGCCTTGATGGTGGGACTTCCCATGCGACCCCGCAGGTTTCCGGAGTTGCGGCCCTTGTAAAACATCAATTTCCGGAGCTGAATGCTCTTCAGATAATGGAGAGGATCAGGGTCACAACTGATGACATTTCTGACATCGGCACAAACGTACTTTTCGATGGAAAATTGGGAAAGGGAAGGTTAAATGCTTTTCGGGCAGTCAGTGAAGAGGATGTCATCTCAACTAGATCCGCTCCGCCTGTTGTTAATACATCCCATCCAAATGGAAATTTCTACTACGGAGATACCATTGAACTCCAAATTAATTTGACTAATTACCTGGACCCGGTATTTGATTTAAATATCGCTTTCGAGAGTGAAAGTCAATTCTTTAATGCAAATAATGACCCTGTGGATATTGAATTTCTTAATACTCTCCAAAGTACGGAAGTCCAGGGCATTTCCTATGTGGTTAGTGAAAATGCTGGCGCAGATCAGGAAATGGAAATTAAGTTGACATACACGGATGGTAAAAACTACAATGATCAGCAACTCTTCCAACTTAAAACTGCCCCTGACCATCTGGACTTCGGAAATGATAGCCTGAAAGTCACACTATCCGGGAATGGGAACCTGGGTTATGCCCTGGACCCTTTTGAGGAAGGTATAGGACTTACATGGAACAGTGATCAAATAGCGAAGGACATTGGATTCATTGTCACCATTGATTCCACCGTAATCCTCGACAATATCACTAATGATCTGGTCAATGGCGGAAGAGATGAAGATTTCAACACCATCACTCCAATCCGACCATTTGACCACCCCACGGCGAACTACACTTATAATGTCTTCACTGGAGGTGATTTGATCATTGAACAAACGACGTTGAGTTGGGACTCGTTGCCAGCGGATGTGATTGCTTTTTCATATCGGATCGTAAACAACAGTTCCGATACACTAAAAGAAATCCGGACAGGTATTTATACCGATTTTGATTTGGAGGACAGCATTGATTATGCTTCCACAGCTGATCTCAGAACAGTTTTTGTAGGTAACGATTCAACGATTTTTGGGGGGATCCGAGTTCTTGATCCAGATAGCTCGATTTCTACTTTAATAGACCTCACGGCTATTCTTGACACTGTTTCAATCATCACGGACAGCATTAAATACGAATGGACCAGACCCGATCCTATCGATTCCATTGGTTTTGACACGGAATTGGATCCCGCTGTTTTCCAAGGTATCTACATTGATACTCTCATGCCATTCCAATTCGCTGAAGTGACTTTCCTGATATCAGCAGACAATACCCTCCAGGAACTGATTGCAAATTTTAATAGTGCTGAAAACCAATTGAATACTTTCAAGGACAATCCTCCAATTGAAGATTATTTTATTTCATGTGAAGGTGGGAACGTAATTATTGATCCTTCGGACGGAGAGCAATTCTATTTTTTCTCAGATCCTTATGGAATGGATACATTGGCAATCAACGACACATTGGAGGTAGGTTCTATTCAAAATGACAGTTTGATCTTTGTGGCAAATGCCGATGAATTGTATCCCGGACCGATCCGGGGCATGCGTATAATCCTTTCTGAAAACATTGCCGACTTTGATATTGAGAACGACACTTTTTTTCTGGGTGATCACCCTACGAATAAAGTTTTCTTTTTCGATAATAGTATTCAACCCAACAGCTGGATCTGGGACTTCGGGAACGGATCGCAAGCATCCGGTATTCAGGACCCAAACTCCATCTACAATGAACCCGGGACTTATGACATTTCCCTCTTCGTTTTAAATGATCAGGGTTGTCAAGACTCTGTTACCCGATCAATAACTGTACTCGAAAGGCCAATAGAACCAACTTTCGATACCCTGACAATTTGTGATGGAGACAATGTAAACTTCAATTTCGAAGATGATCCACTAAGATTATATCTATCGGAAGATTCTGATGTACCAATTCAAGAGGGGAATAATCTCACAATAACCGATATCCTTGTGGACACTTCATTTTATATCTCAAGAATTGAAGATCAGTTGGAAAGTAGAAAGGTAAAAGTCGATATATCGATTGATAAGCCAATAACTGAATACTCAGTTTCACCTAATTTGGATTCGCTGGCAGGCCATTATATTAATTTTTCTGTGACGGATGCGTTTCAAAATGTACAGTGGACAATTAATGATTCCATTATAACCACAACTAGTACTGCCATAGTTGATGCTTTAAGTGGTCCTTTCCGGATCTCACTGGATCTTGAATCATTGAATGGCTGCCCTGTGACTGTTCAGGACACTATTGACTTGGTAAAATCACCAACTCCTCTACTCAATGATATCCGAATATGTATTGGTGACTCCGTGACATTGGATCCTGGAAATGGACAGTATTTTGGATTTTATGGGGATTCCACCCTGTCCGGAGCTCTGGCGAAAAGTGAAACCTTAACCTTAACCGAGTTAAATGCGGACACTTCTATTTTTATAGTGGGAATTGACAGTTTGCCAGGTGCTGCTTTAGAGGTTGATATTTTGGTCGAAGATTTCCAATTTTCCATACAGGTCGATCCTGACACTTTGTACCTGGAAAATGGAAGACAGGTCAATTTTTCAACGGATTCTGTTGAGGGTACTTACACATGGCATATTAACAATGAGATTGTGGGAATTGGAAATTCCCAGGTATTGTTTTTCGATTCTGCATCTGTGTTCAATGTTGTCTTGGAAGGAATCAGTGATATCGGATGCACTTATACGGATTCCATTTTATTTGTCGTCCTAAACGAACTTCCTGAATTGCCATTAGGCATCAATAATTCTACATTAAGAGTGTTCCCAAATCCATCTGACGGATTCATACAAATTAGACCTAATCTAAATATCAGGGAATGGTCAATTTCAGATATTCATGGAAGGCAATTAAAGTTTTCTGACGAAGAGTTTTCCATAATTGATATCAGTGAATTAAGTAATGGTATTTACATATTGAATGTTTTATTACGAGACGGTAACATCATTACACGTAGACTTATCATTAATAAACAGTGAGAGGACTTAAACTTTACTTCGTTCAATTATTTTGCTTTCTAATAGTATCGATGGTTTTCCATCACTTGAATGCCCAAGATTTCGATGGTACTATTGTCACTTCGTCCAAAGACACCATAGAAAATGTAAGGATTATTAAAAATTCAAGAAAAACCGATGAGAAAAAAGTTAGCTATGAAGTCCTTCCTGGTCAGGAATTCACACTTACATCCTCTAATGCGCTGAGTTACTTTGATGGAACTCATTATTACATATCCAAAAAAATTACTAATAAGGAAGATCCATACTTTTTGAAGGTACTGCTGAATGGGATCGTCAAACTATTTGAATCCGGTGCTGACAAGAAATTATATATTCAAGTAGTAGATTCGAATGAAATATATTCATTGAAAGACTACGAGTTCAACCTTGATGAACTATTTCTTTCGGTGATTCCTAATTATGCAAATTTCAAGCAGCAATACACGGAAGGTCATGTTTACTATTCAAAAAAGACTGTTGGTGACCTCATTTCAGCATACAACACTTTCTCATCTCCTATTTATCGTCGAGCCGAATTTGAAACTTCCGAAAAGATCCAATTGGGAATAATTCTTAGTTCGGCATTCAACTGGTTAACATGGGATGATTCATACAATCTTACGGATCTCAACCTGCCTTTCGGTGTATTTATGGAGATCCAATACAACAAATCAATTGTGTTCAGCACTTCCATTATGCATCGGGAGTACAATTTCCGAGGTAGTACCGACGACATTAGGATCTCCCAACTCACCCTGGAGTCATATCTTGGATGGAAATATTATCGAAATCCAAAGCTTACCATAAGCCCTGGCTTAGGGGCATCGATATCATACAATTATAAAGGCGACGCCTATCAACCTTTGAGCCCTATCCCGACGCAAGTGAGAGAATTTAATCCTGGGTTGAGATTTGGTGTGGATGTTCAGTATCAGAAGAAATATGGAATTTCTATATCCCATCATTGGTCACAGTTACCCATGAATTTTGGTGTTCTGGCCGATCCCGCTAAAAGGACTGCAACAATCAGGTCCATTGACATTGCCTTGATTTATTTCTTTAGGTAGTACTTCATAAGCCACAAATAACCGTACGTCATTATTTTTTGGACGACCGTCCGTGATCAATAGGAATAATTTTCTATTTCAATTATCTTGTCTAATTCACGATTATTAAACTAATATGGCCATCTTCAACTTATCAATTAACGGAAAACAACTACAGGTCGATGTGGATGCTGACACCCCAGTCCTTTGGGTCCTTAGGGATCATCTCGATTTGGTAGGAACCAAATATGGATGTGGAATCTCTCAATGCGGAACATGCACCATCCACGTCGATGGTAATGCCACCAGAGCTTGTGCCATTCCAGTCTCCGCAATTGGTCAAAGCAAAATCACTACGATCGAAGGGCTAAGTGAGGATGCTTCCAATGCGGTCCAGAAAGCCTGGATTGAACACGATGTTCCACAATGTGGATATTGTCAGGCAGGACAGATAATGAATGCTGCTTCCCTCCTATCCCGCAATCCCAATCCAACGGATAGTGAAATTGATTCCGCGATGTATGGGAATATATGTCGATGTGGAACATATACACGTATTAAGGCAGCGATAAAGACGGCTGCATCCAACTTAAGTTAACATCTAAACCTGGGAGAAATTGTCATGACACTGATTAAAACACAATACAATAGAAGATCATTTTTGAAAGTTTCCGCTGCCTCCAGTGGTGGACTTGTACTAGGATTTAGCTGGTTGGCATCTTGCAATCCTACCGCAGAGGAACTTTTAAGTATGCCTGATTCATGGTTTGATATCAATGCATTTATAAAAATTGGTAACAATGGCCTTGTAACTATAATGTCTCCAAATCCGGAAATTGGCCAGAATGTTAAAACATCAATGCCGATGATAGTGGCAGAAGAATTGGATGTGGATTGGAAGAACGTTGTCGTAGAACAGGCAGGCCTCAACACCGAAAACTATAGAAGACAACTTGCTGGAGGTAGCCAGTCTATCAGGCAAGGTTGGCAAAGTTTGCGTATGGCAGGAGCAACAGCAAGGCGCATGTTACTTGAGGCTGCTGCCAAAAAGTGGGAAGTCCCAGTATCGGAATTGACTACTGACAAAGGAACCATCCATCATAAATCATCCCGTCAATCAATTGGATATGGGGAGATCTCATCGGAAGCAACTGGCATAGAAGTGCCTTCAGAAGTAGAGCTTAAAGACCCTAAAGATTTTAAGATCATCGGTACATCTCAGAAAAACGTGGATGGGATGAAGATCGTTAAAGGTGAACCATTGTACGGTCTTGATTTCAAGCGTGAAGGCATGCTCATTGCAATGATCGAACATGCACCAGCATTTGGAATGAAGTTGAAAGCTTTTGACGCTGAAAAGGTCAAGTCAATGCCTGGAATTAAAGATGTGCTTACAGTCGAAACTGAACCAGAAGACAAACAATGGTCAGATACCAATGCATTTACCACTTTGGTCGTGCTAGTTGGAGAATCCACCTGGCAAGTAATGAAGGCAAAAAAGGCTTTGAAAACTGAATGGGAATGGGCAAGTAATGCAGAAAGTACAGATGATCACGATAGGACATTGACCAGATTGGTAGAAAGCGCTCCGGATGAAGCAGAAAGAAAAGATGGTGATCCTGTCTCGGCATTTAAGAATGCAGCGAAAATAGTTGAGAAGACATATAGTGCTCCATTTCTAGCCCACAACACATTGGAACCGATGAATTTCTTTGCCCATGTAACACCCGAAAAGGCGGACCTGGTAGGTCCGATTCAAACCCCGGAATATTTAAGGAAGAGTTGTTCCAGTATCCTCGGCCTTCCTGAAGATAAGATCTCGATCATGATGACAAGAATGGGAGGAGGATTTGGCAGAAGACTTTACGGAAACTTCGCAGTGGAAGCAGCTGTGATATCACAAAAGATCAATGCACCTGTCAAATTGGTTTACACGAGAGAGGATGACATGACCCAGGGAACCTATCGCCCGGCATATAAAGTGAAATATCGAGCTGCACTTAACGAAAATAATGACCTGGTTGGATTCCATGTGAGAGGTGCAGGGATCCATGGTGGTCCTGTATTTGCAAATAGATTCCCGGCAGGGACCGTGGAAAATTATTTGGCTGAAAACCAGGGTGCTGATTCCAATATTTCAACGGGAGCATGGAGAGCACCCCGATCAAACTTCATGGCAGGTGCCGAACAGTCATTTTTGGATGAAGTTGCTGAAATCGCGGAAAAAGATCCAATTGACATGAGACTGGAATTGTTTGATCGTGCAGTCAACAATCCAATTGGTGAGAATAATGATTACGATGCCGAGAGGTATGCGGGTGTTCTGAAACTTGTAAAGGAAAAATCAGGTTGGGGAAAGGAAACACCAGGTGTCTATCGGGGAGTATCCGCATATTATTGCCATAACTCATATGTGGCCCAGGTACTGGACATTGTGATGGAACAGAATAGACCCAAAGTCAAAAAGGTTTGGTGTGCTGTTGACTGCGGTATTGTGGTTAATCCTGAGGCGGCCCGCAATCAAATTGAGGGAGGAATTGTAGATGGAATTGGACACGCAATGTATAGTAGTCTGAGTTTTGAGGATGGTTCGGCCGTCCAACAAAACTTTGATACCTATCGATTGATACGACATCCTGAAGCACCAATGGAGATTGAAACGTTTTTCGTTGATAATGGAATTGATCCTACGGGGTTGGGAGAGCCCTCTCTTCCACCGATCATGGGAGCGCTTGCTAATGCGCTTTATTCTGCAACTGGCAAGCGTTTATATGATCAACCTTTTAATCAACAGGACATAGTTCTCGGATAATTCCAATATCTTCAGGCCTGCTTCGTTTTCTTATGAACAATATTGTTCAAAACGAAGCAGGTTTTTCTATAAAATATAAGCTGATGAAATACACGGCCATCTGTCTCCTATTCCTATTTTCGTCTTACATCAATGCACAGGTTGGTGAACCATTCCCGTACCTGGAAGGTGAAAGTTTGACAAACGAATTCGTTAATATTCCAAGTGATATTAAAGGAAAATACAGTATTCTGGGACTGGCATATTCAAAAAAGTCCGAAAATGCGCTAAAAACATGGTTTAGTCCGGCATATAATCAATTCATACATAAACCGGAGACGCCCTCCCTATTTGCTGGACAATACGATGTCCATGTCTATTTTGTACCGATGTTTACAGGAGCCAAGAGACCTGCTTATAAAAACGTGATGAAGAAAGTTGGGGCCACTATTGATGACAGGCTTAAACCTTATGTATTGTTTTATAAAGGGACCATCAAAGAGTATAAGAAAGCCTTAAATTTTCAGGGGAAAGACATACCGTATTTTTTTATTCTTGATCCTGAAGGAAAAATAATTCATGCCACAAGTGGATTTTACTCCGATGGTAAAATGCAAGAGATTGTAGATCTCGTAGAACCTGCATGGAAAAACTAAAAAACCAGACTGTCCTCCCATTCCTATTTTTTTGCACTTTCGCCGGTTGTCAATCGACGGAAAAAATAAATGAGACGGAAGTTGATCCCAGGAATCTGAAGTTTGCTTCTGAGATCGCTGCTAAAATCATGGAAGGACAAAAAGCTGGAACGTTTTATGAGGTAGACGAAACTGAAGCTACCAGCACTTTTGCCGATGGGTTTGGAAAATCTGTGCAATACCAGGCGTATCATCAATTGCATTCACTTTTTGGAGATTATGAGTCCATGAAATTTGTGGAAGCTGTCAAGCTAAATAGCAAGGATGAATACACTATCTATAGGTTTCGTGGAAAGTTCGAGAAAAGTGATCCTGAGATCCGTGTTGTGTTAAATTCCGAAGGAAAGATTGCTGGATTCTTCGTGAAACCATGGAAGGACAAAATATAGGTCGATAAATGAAATCTTTAATTCTGATTGCGATTTTTATTCTCACCTTCAACGGGAATTCAGTTGCCCAAGTATCGAACAAGATAAATCCCTACTTCATGGCTATAATAGTCAATGATATGGACACATCCTTATCCTGGTATATTGATATTCTCGATCTGGAAGTAATTAATCAAAGAGACATACCGTCCAGAGGTTTGCGGCAGGCAAATATTGGCAGGGATAGGATCTTAATAGAATTAATTGAAATTAATTCAAGTATCAATCCGGATTCATTGATGGAATCAGGATCCAGACTTCAGGGATTTTTCAAGTATGGGTTCCAGGTTGAGAAATTCGATGATTTTCTAGCGACCATGGCCAATAAATTTCAAGAGAATGATCTTCCTGTGGTCACTGATCCCAATAGTGGCAAACGAATGGTAATCATTTCTGATCCGGATAATAACAGAATCCAGTTTTTCGAAAAGTGAGTGTAAGTTTTTTCTAAATTTTGTACCATTATCGGTGCTAATCATTTGATAATCAATTTTGCGATACCTTCCACTGTACTTGTTGTCCTACCTTCCATTCTGGTTGTTATACTTCATTTCAGATGTAATTCGTTTTTTTGGTTTCAGGATATTTCATTACAGGAAATCAGTTGTTACTAAAAACATCAAAAGATCATTTTATCAATTTGACAAAAAGGAACAATCAATCATTGAAAGGTCATTTCAGCAAAACCTTACTGACATAATTGTTGAAACGATCAAATTCCTTACCATCAGTCAGAAAGATCTTGATAATAGGTTACTTATTAAAAACATCACCCTTCCCAACAACTATTTGCAAGAAGGTAGAGGCATAATTTTTTTTAATTCCCACCTATGTAATTGGGAATGGATGAGTGCTATTGCAAGAATATTGGAAAAACCTTCTATCACCTTCTATCAACCCCTCAAGTCGGATTATTTCGAGAGGCTCATGGTTAAAATTAGAACTCGGTTCGGGTTGAAAGTAATCCCGTCCAAACAGGGCTACAGATATATTCTGAAAAATTTTAATAATAATGTAGTTGAATGTTACAATCTGATTGGTGACCAGAGTCCCACACTGAACTGGACTTCCAAGGTTTGGATAAAATTTCTAAATCAGGACACAGCTTTCAATACCGGTCCTGCCGAAATAGCCAAGCGGACAGATCATGTGATCTTGTTCCCTGCAATGCGCAGATTGAAGCGAGGACATTACGAAGTAGAGTTCAAAGTGGTCAGCGACAACCCAACAGTCGAATCGGTTGAATCATTAACGGAACGGTATGCATCTATGCTTGAAGAAGAAATTAATAATGCTCCTTCAGACTGGCTTTGGTCCCATCGAAGATGGAAACTAAAGAAATAACATCAGCTAGGCCGCTATATCGGCTGTTCCCTACCTCCCCAAAAACCAAACAACCAATTACCAGGTGCGTCATTATCGGGACTACGAAAGAATTGATCCACAGCGAGTAGCATTTCCTCCCGACTTAGAAGATCATCACTATTCAGATCAAGATGGATATAACTTTTGGCTGAATAGCGAACCTGTATGTTGTAAGACATGAAAAGGTCAATATATTCATCAAGTGAGATGAAACCATCCCCATTGGCATCGAAGCAATCGAAGATCTCCCTTGTGATTCGCTGCATATATCTGTCGAAGAACTCATCACTTCCATTAACGACATACCTGTCTGCGAATTCCAACCACTCAGCCAGGGTAGAATGCGTTGGGTCCTGATGGACAACAGAATTCCTGAATTCCTTCCAGGAATCTTCAAACATCCCAGTGTATTTCTTATAGTCGGGTGAACCTTCTTTTATTCCCCACAGTACGCAAAGGTTTTCAGCGATTGCCACAAAATCCTCCTTTTCCACGGTCCCATTGTGGTCGTAGTCCAGAAGTCTAAAGTAATGAGTAAGTTTTTCCTCTTGAAGTTCGTTTAGCATGACCTATGACATAGAGCAGATAAATATAAATAATCCGTTTGATTAATTACATTCAGTCTAAAAATCAACACATCGAATTCCAAAAATGTCGATAATACCTGAAACCAAAATGGATATTTCCGGCTTATATTTCTGGACCACGGTCTCATGAATGTTCTTAGATTTGACCGACGATAAATAATTCAACTATGACCCTCGCCGAGATCATCACCATTGGTGATGAAATCCTTTTTGGACAAACACTTGATACCAATTCACACTGGATTAGTGGTGCCCTGGATGAAATAAATGTCAAGGTAGTTCGAAAAACCACTATCGGCGATTCTGAAGATCAAATACTGGATGCCTTCAAAGAAGCGGAAAAAAGAGCTGATCTCATAATTATCACTGGTGGTCTAGGACCAACGAAGGATGACCTCACAAAGCCATTATTAGCAAAATATTTTGGGGTTTCACTGGTAAGAGATGAAGAAGCACTAAATGAAATCCAAAACTTATTTCAAAGGGCAAACAGACCTATGTCCGAGAATAATATCGCTCAGGCGGATCTACCATCCAATTGTGAGAAAATTTCGAACCGTTTGGGGACTGCTCCCGGCATGTGGTTTGATGAGAATAGTAAGGTTTTCATATCAATGCCAGGAGTCCCTTATGAAATGAAAGCGATGATGGAAGAGCTGCTGATACCTAAGATCTCCAAACGATTTGGAACTGGAATCATATATCACAAAGTCATAAAGACCATCGGTATACCTGAAAGTACTCTCGCCAGTAAAATATCTAGCTGGGAGACAAACCTCCCACAAAATATTAAGCTTGCATACCTCCCGTCAGTAGGACAGGTGAAATTACGCCTGACAGCTACCGGAACGAATTTACAGGACATGGAAAATACGGTGGCAAAGCAGGTTCAAATGTTAGTTCCTTTGATTGAGTCATATATATATGGATTTGACGATGATGAGATACAAAAGAAAATTGGTGATCTATTAATATCAAATAGTCACACGATATCTACTGCAGAAAGCTGTACCGGAGGATACTTGTCTTCTTTGATCACCAGTGTTCCTGGAAGCTCCAGGTATTATAAAGGATCGATCGTTTCTTACTCGAATGAAGTGAAGATAGAACAACTAAATATTCTCCCTAAAGACCTGGAAAACCATGGAGCCGTAAGTGAAGAGGTTGTCCGAAAAATGGCTGAGGAAGTGAGGGTCCGTTTGAAGACAGATGTTAGTTTAGCAGTAAGTGGGATCGCTGGTCCTGAGGGCGGCACAGAAGAAAAACCTGTGGGGACGGTATGGATCGCTTACGCAGATAGTGAGAAAACCATCTCGAAAAAAGTTAACTTTACAAAGGACAGGGACCTGAATATTAAGCTAAGTGCAATGAGTGCACTAAATCTATTCAGATTGAATTATTCGAGCAATTAGCAGAATAATGTATCTTTGCAGTACCCAAAAATGATAAAAAAAAGAATAATATATGGCAACTGTTGAAATGGTAATGCCCAAAATGGGAGAAAGTGTCATGGAAGGTACCATTTTGTCATGGCTGAAGAATGTTGGTGACAAGATCGAAGAGGATGAATCGGTCCTCGAGGTTGCCACGGACAAAGTAGACACTGAAATTCCAGCCACCCACCCCGGAACCCTTAAGGAGATCCTTGCCCAGGAAGGTGATGTCATCGGAGTCGGAAAACCAATTGCAATAATTGAAACTGATGGAGAACAAACTTCATCCAATGATACCGGGACCGCCAATGATCCAGCTATAATGGAAGAGGCAGTATCTCAAGCTTCGGAACTGATCTCATCAGCTATGTCACATAGCGTTGAGGCGGTCGTTGAGGATATTCCAAAGAGCTCAGGATCCGGAAGATTCTATTCACCATTGGTCAGGAACATTGCCAAG
The DNA here is from genome assembly GCA_965242805.1 of Cyclobacteriaceae bacterium. Classification (GTDB taxonomy): domain Bacteria; phylum Bacteroidota; class Bacteroidia; order Cytophagales; family Cyclobacteriaceae; genus JANQEU01. The sequence continues at coordinate 1,668,122 of CBDETD010000002.1, forward strand.
GAAGAAAATATCTCATTGGCAGAATTGGAGAATGTGGCAGGATCCGGTAAGGAGGGTCGAGTCACCAAAAAGGATATCCTGGCATATATAAAGGATCGCAAAGCTGGAGTCCAACCAGTTGCTCCTTCACCTGTTGCGGCCCCATCAACTTCAAACGGTCATGTCAGAACAGCACCTGAACCGATGCCTGTCAGCATCAATGGTGAAGATGAGATCATTGAAATGGATCGTATGCGTAAGATGATCGCCGAACGGATGGTTTCATCAAAAGCAATTTCACCACATGTGACATCTTTCGTAGAAGCAGATGTTACCAATATGGTCAAGTGGAGAAACAGAGCCAAGAATGTATTTAAGGAACGTGAAGGCCAAAATTTGACCTTCACACCGATCATCATAGAGGCAGTCGTGAAAGCGATCAAAGATTATCCGATGATCAATGTACAAGTGGACGGGGACAGGATCGTGAGAAAAGGAGTAATAAACATTGGTATGGCTGTAGCACTGCCTTCAGGTAACCTGATCGTACCTGTAATTCATAATGCTGACCAATACAACATTATAGGACTTACCAAAAAGGTAAATGACCTTGCGAGGAGAGCTCGTGACAATAAATTAACACCAGATGAACTTGCCGGTGGAACATTCACAATCTCCAATGTTGGTTCATTTGGAAATGTGATGGGAACCCCAATCATCGTTCAACCCCAGGTGGCTATCCTGGCTTTGGGTACGATACAGAAAAAGCCTGCTGTGATCGAGACCCCTGAGGGTGATTTCATTGGAATCAGACACAAGATGTTCTTATCACATAGTTATGATCACCGAGTTGTCGACGGCGCACTAGGCGGAATGCTTGTAAGGCGAGTAGCGGATTATCTGGAACAATTTGATGCGGACAGGGAGATCTAAGAGTGGACGGTCACCATCATCACGACCCTTCTACTAAAAACATTAGAGCAGCGTTCTTTCTGAACCTGCTCTTTGCATTTATAGAGCTTATTGGCGGTTTTCTCACTAATAGCGTCGCCATTATTTCGGATGCGATCCATGACCTTGGGGACAGCATAAGTCTCGGTGCGGCATGGTATTTTCAAAAAATATCCAACAGAAAGCGTAATGATGACTTTAGTTACGGTTACAAGCGTTTTACGGTTCTGGGAGCCATAGTCAATGCTGTTATTATTACCGTAGGTTCCTTGTTTGTTATTTCAGAGTCAATCCCAAGACTTTTTGACCCGGTAATGCCCGATGCAACGGGAATGATCTATCTATCTATCTTCGGAATATTGGTCAATGGAATTGCAGCTGCCCGCTTGTTCAAAGGAGAATCGATGAATGAACGTGCTGTATATCTTCATTTACTTGAAGATGTGCTCGGATGGATCGCAACCTTGGTGGTAGCCATTGTATTGCAATTCCGGGCCATACCCATCCTAGACCCTATACTTTCTTTGATAATTGCCTTGTATATACTGTATAATGTCATCAAAAATCTAAGACAAAGCATAAACATCATTTTACAAGGAACTCCCAGTGAAATTAAAGTTGAAAGAATACACAAGGTCCTGAAAAACTTTAGTGGAGTCCTCGACATTCATGATTGTCATATATGGTCCATGGATGGTAAGTATCATGTGCTTTCCGCCCATGTAGTCCTGGAGAAATCCAAGTCCATGGAAGAACTTGCAGAGTTGAAACATTCGATGAAAAATGATCTTCAAAATCTGAAAATTGACCACGTAACATTGGAATTTGAATTGGAGGAAGAAGAATGTGATCCCTGCTAAAGATTTCAAAACTTCCGATTAGGTCCTATCTTTCTGATCTAATTCATCGAAAACTCATTGGACGCCGAATTTGACCAGAATGAATTTGAGAAACTGTTTAAGGAGTACTATCCATATCTGTGCTCCTTTGCCAGGAAGTATATAGACGATATCGATGACTGTAAGGATATTGTTCACAATGTTTTTTTAAACCTGTGGAACAAACGATCGGAAATTGAAATGGACCGATCACTGAAATCATACCTTTTTAAGTCCGTTCATAATCGATGCCTCAACTATATCAGAGACAATAAGAAGATCGTCCATCACGATCTCCCGATGGATAATGTCGCTGTTTCCGATTACATCGAGTCTACCGATTATATGGAACAGTCCGAACTTGAAATGAAGGTGAAAGAGGCTATTGATAGCCTACCCGATCGATGCAGGCAGGTATTCGAATTGAGTAGATTTAATGGAAAAAAGTATTCAGAAATTGCCGAAATGTTGGGAGTAACCGTCAAAGCTGTTGAAGCTCAAATGACTAAAGCGTTGAAAACGTTACGCGAACATCTATCTGACTACCTGGTGGTTTTATGGATTATTTGGTGGATGACTTAGGGTATATGATTGAAAATGTGTGATTTATTCAGAGAATGAACAATAAAGTACCAAATAGTGACTTGATGGAATTAATCATCAAAAAACTCTCTGGAGAGGCGAGCGGAAGCGAATTGAAAGAATTAGATCAATTAGTATCCGGAAACAGTGAACATCAAAAACTGGTCACTGAATTGTCCAGCATCTGGGAAAAATCACACGTTGCGGAGGGAATTACCAAAACTGATGTCGAAAGGGAGTGGAATAGGTTAAGAAATGCCATTCAAGAGGATGAGAGATCACAACTAGGAAGAAGAAGCTGGATGAGAGTTGCAGCGGTGATTGTTGTGCTGCTATCTGCCACAATTGCTGTCCTCACTACCTCTCAAAATCCGACAACAGAAATAATTGCCAATGAATTATTAGTTGAGAACATGTCCGACGGATCGTTGATTACACTCAAGAATACGGCAAAGCTGACTTACTCTGAGAACTACAATGAGAATCAAAGAAAGGTGAAGTTACTTGGAGAAGCTTTCTTTGAAGTTGAGAAAGATCCTGAAAAACCATTCATTGTCGAAACTGAAAACATCCAAATTGAAGTGTTAGGAACTTCCTTCAATGTGAAAACCTCAACAAAGTCTTCAGAGGTTGTTGTGACCACAGGTCAAGTTCGGATATCATACAGCGATTCATTCGTAGAATTGGAAAGAGGTGAAAAAGGAGTTTTTACATCTACCGGCAACAAACTATTCAAGTTGCCCAATACAGATCCAAATGTTGACTCATGGCGGACCAACAAGTTCATCTTTGATGATAGACCATTAAAGGAAGTTATCATCACCTTAAATAATGCTTTCCTGAGTACGTTGTATGTCCAGGACCCATTGCTCGAAGAATGTCCCATAACAGCTTCTTTCGAAAATCAATCCCTGGATTCGATTCTCGAAATTTTAAAAGCTACATTGAGCCTTGAAATTTCTGAAACCCAAAATGGATTGTTGATCTCCGGAGAGGGTTGCTAATTCACAAATCCCGATGTTATCTAGACTGTCCCTGTTCATATTTTCTACAATGGTCGTATATCTGACCGTAGTTGGTCAGGAACGCAGGTTGGATGAGAAGATTAGCATTGAGTTTACTGATCTGTCTACAAGCGAAGCTCTTGAAGTACTTTCGAAGACCACAGCCATCCCTTTTGCCTATAGTTCCCGCATTTTCACTTCGCAACAGAGATTGACCAGGAAATTTGAAGATACATCCATAGAGGAAATACTGGATTTTATTCTGCTTCGCGAAAACGTTGACTATCGGATTGTCGAGGACCAACTCATTCTATATAGATCAGAAAAGACAAAAGACCCTGTTGTGATCAGCGGATATGTGCGGGATAATAACGATGGAGAAGTGTTGATTGGGGCGACAATTTTGGTGGAAAACCTGAATACCGGAGTAATATCAAATGCTTACGGATATTATGCCTTGTCATTATTACCAGGCACATATACTTTGATCTATTCATTTGTGGGCTATGAAGAAATTATCAGAACTATTGAAATTCTCGAGAATCAGGCTCTTAACGTCTCTCTGAATATTGATGCCTCCGTTCTTGAAGAGATAATTGTGAAGCCTGCTGATTCTGCAGTAAGAGCGGAGACCATCCACAGAAATGTCACGAATATTGAAAATAGGACACTATTAGGTAAACCAAATGTCCTTGGGGAAGCGGATGTGATAAAATCATTGGAAATCATACCTGGAGTTCAATTATTCAGGGATGGATCTTCATTTTTTAATGTACGTGGTGGAGATCGGGATCAAAATCAGATACTTGTCGATGATGCCCCGATCTATAATCCGGCTCATTTGCTTGGTATTTTCAGCTCGTTTATGCCTGAAGCCATCAAGGATCTGAAACTATATAAAGGTGATCTTCCGGCCCGGCTTGGAGGAAGGATCTCATCGGTCATGGACATCAGGACTCGTGATGGCAACATGAAAAAATTTGGAGTTGAGGGAACAGCCGGGTTGATGACTGGTAAACTTGCTGTTGAGGGCCCGATCAAAAAGGACAAAAGTTCATTTTTCCTATCCGGAAGGAGGTCCTATATACAATCTATCGTCAGGTTACTCGATCCCGATTTCAATACATTGTACTTCACTGATTTCAATGCCAAGACCAATCTGAGGATCAATCAAAAGAACCGGTTGTATCTGTCCACCTACATTGGTAAAGATGAATTTGAAGACAGTGGTAGTGGTATTGATTGGGAAAATAAAGCCGGAACCATACGATGGAACCATATTTTTGGAGACCGGCTTTTCCTGAACACCACCTTTTACACCAGCAAATATGAGTATAACCTAAATCTTCCCGACAAGACCTGGACAAATCATATCGCCAACGTCAGTTTAAAGGGGGATTTCATATTTTATAAAAATCCTCGAAACACGATTGAATTCGGATTCAAGTCAAGCGGGCATAATTTCAACCCCGGAAATGCATACGATTCCCTTGGGGAAATACCAATTGGGATTGATTTTGTCCCGAAAAGGAACGCCACTGAATTCTCATTATACATTAGCAGTGACCAGAGGATCGGTCAAAAACTGTTGCTGAATTACGGAATCCGCTTAAGTTCCTGGACGAATTTTGGACGCACAAGAGAATATGAAATCGATGAGAATTACCAGGTGGTAGATTCAGTGGAATACACAAACCGGAATTCATACAATGACTATTCCAATCTGGAACCTCGTTTGAGTTTAACCTATGTTGTCAACAAGAAGAATTACCTGAAATTCAACTATTCCTATGGGGCCCAATATATCAATCTGATAAGCAACTCCATCAGCCCGTTCAATAACCTTGAGGTTTGGTTACCCGCCAGTGTCAATATCAAACCTCAACTATCAAGTCAGGTATCTATGTCATGGTTCAGGGAAGATAAGGAATGGAAAGTGGGTTTAGAGGGATATTTGAAGGATTTTAACAATCAGCTGGATTATAAGAATCAGGCCCAACTATTGCTGAATTCACATCTGGAGGCAGAATTAAGGGCAGGAGATGGAACAGCTTACGGTCTTGAAGCGACCATTGCCAAAACGAAGGGAAATCTCAATGGGTGGCTCACATATGTATATAGCAGATCATTCAGGACCATCAAAGGGATCAATAATGATAAACGATATTCTACATTATGGGACAAGCCACATCAGCTGATCCTTAATATAAACTACCTGGGGAGTAAGAGATCAACTATTTCAGGGGTATTATACGTTAGTTCCGGGTCCCCAACTACTACTCCCACTTCTTTTTATAATTTCATGGGTAGAACCGTACCTATTTACGAATCCAGAAACAATTCAAGGCTTCCCTCCTACAATAGATTTGATGTGGCATGGAACTATCGACTGAATAGAAATGAAAGCGCCAAATTCCAACATTCCATTACCATATCCATCTTCAATTTGTACGGTCAAAAAAATAGCATTCTGGAAAATTTCAATAAGATCGATACAGGTGACAATAATTTCCGTGTTCCGACCAATGTCGATGACTTAGCGCCAATTTCAACAACCAAGGTTTTTGTGTATAGCATTATACCTTCAATTTCCTATTCCTTCAGAATATGAGGTCACTTTATTACATATCAATTTTTTTTGTGTCGATCATGACCATCAGCTGCGAGGAGGCCCAGGAATGGACCAATGATTCGGAGTTTGAACCTCAATTGGTGGTTGAAGCGGTGCTGACCAGCGAAAAAAAACGCCATGAGGTCAGGTTGAGTGAGACATTTCTCAATGTCGATGATCAACCTCCACCAGTAGACAATGCGCTCGTCGCTCTTGTCGTGAACAGTGATGATCCGGTACTCCTGGAACAGGATATTTCGAGGCCTGGCGTCTACCTTACCGATACGATCCGAGCTTTGTTTGGAAATTTCTACACGTTATATATTCTTCACGAAGGGAACGAGTACTTCTCAATCAATACCCCCTCATTCGGAGCGCCGGTCGAACCACTCGAATACAATGAAAGGGCAGATGGATCTTATGAATTTATCTATACCGAAAGTTCATCCCCATCGATGATGGAAGTACAGATCTCGTGGCAGGAACTTAATGAGAATAACCAACTGGAAGAGAGAAATATCCAGGCATTCTATTACACCCTGGATGTGATCGACATCAACAAGGTCTTCTCTCCATCAAAGGAAAGGATATTCTTCCCTCCCGGCTCTACGGTATTCAGAAGAAAATACTCGTTGACCAGGGAACACCAGGAATTTCTAAGGTCCTTCCTATCGGAGGTGGATTGGAGAGGAAGCATATTTGATGTGGCCCCTGGAAATGTTATTACCAATATTTCAGGAGGAGCAAGAGGGTATTTCTGGGTGTCCACTGTTCGTACTGATACCCAGATAGTTAACTGATCTTTTCACGGCTCTGAATACAGCTTTCTAGAAATAATTAAAATAAATATTAATTTTTTTCTACTTTCGAGCTAGGGTGAATTTCCATCCATGTGTGATATGATCAAACCAAATAATGGTTACTAAAACTGAAATGAAAATGATCATGAAAACAATGAAGCTTTTAACACTAGTACTGACTTTGGGTCTCTTTCTCGGCTTTGTGTCGTGTGACGACTCCATAGAAACACCTAAACAGGGTGAGAACATTTTACCTGAAAGATTCTCCGTGGATATTCCCGATCCGCTGACTAAAGGATCAACTCCACAAGGGCGAGTTTCTGAAGGTAGATTAGCCGAAGATATCCCTCAAGGTAATGAGGTTTATGAATCCCTTGGATTCTTCATCGCCTTAGCTGAAGGTTCCAGTGAATTGGTAGAAGCCATCATCCAGGGAGTATCCACTGAAGGTATTGACCGTGTCCTTTCCATCACCTACGAAAGTGATGAGGACGGTCGTGTGAAAAACCTTGAAGTATTGGAAAGTTCAACCTATAACGGAGTGACTTATGAATATGAGATGGTTATTACCGATGCGGATTCCGAAGGAAATGCTGATGGTGGAAAAGCTATGCAGATCTTCTGGAACAGGGATCCTATTCAAGGAGTAGCAATTCTTAAACCTTACAACATCAATCGAGTGGATGACGCTGAAGCCGGAGATGCTGTTTACAGAGTTGAGTACAGTGAAGTTTCTGATACATACGATGCGTATATGATCGTATCAATTTCCGGTATACCTCTTCCCAATGCATTGGAAGATCCTTTCGCGGTAGACAACTTACAAATGTTTGTCGGTAAGAAGGGTGTATTTGTGGATGTATATGGAAATTCAAATCACCCTAATGCTGTGTTCTTCAACCAGGACGAGGAAGGTTTCAACTGGGCATTCGTTGCCTCAGGAATTGAAGACCTGGATATAGGAGTAGCAGAAGTTGGATTACCTCCAAGTAATCTTGATTCTGATGACCGGGCTACCATCCTGGAAACTTACTCAATCAAGCAGGTCTGGACCAACCAAATTCTAGCTCTTTGGCCTGATATTGGACAGGACCTGATAGATCAGTACCTGGCAAACACAGAAGCACCTGGATTCTTCAATGAAAACGGATTTGTGCAGGGTGGTACATCACCGGGAGCGGAATATGACCCTCTGGTTGATAGAATTCAGGATCTTGCTCCGTACAATCCCAAATCAGTAAGTGATCTGGTTATCGAATTCAAATAAACAAAATTTAGTCTGATTATGACCCTGCCCTCTAAAGGCAGGGTTTTTTTATTTATAGCCCCTCCAGGTGATGGACATGCTCATCAATAACGTCGATTTGTGCCGTAATCGCTTTGATGTATTTAGCAAGTTCCTTTTCCAGGGCCTTCACCTCCTTTTTGTACTCTGCACTACCTTCTTTGAGATTGTTCTCGATTTCATTGATCGTATTACATTCCTTATGCAGGAACTTCTTAAAAGAAGCAGTTGTATAATCCAGTTCCAGGGTATTGATATCTTTTATCGTCGCTTCTGCCTCAGCATCATTACTTGCATTAAACTTTTCCTGAACAATGAAGTACAGAACAGTATCGTAATGATGGATCTGGTCCAGGAGCTTGATCGTCTTATCTCTGTAAGGTTTAATGCGACAATAGTCCTTCAATGAAGTATAGGTTTTCATCTTTTCCGCTCCGTTGTCCCATTCTATGGTCAGGTCATCAATGATCTTCACAATATTCTCCTCATCCTGGGCTTCGACAATTAGAAGTGTAAAGGAGAAAAAAACGACGAGTGTAAATAGCTTTTTCATAATCGATCTTGGCATTTTGGTATCAGACAATCTATATGTGATTGTGTTACATAAACTTAAGGTTAATAACTAAATATCCCAATGATTTTTAATCTTGTAAACAATAATTAATATTTGTTTCTACCAACACCTAATGACCATGGCCGAGAAAAAAAGTCTAATTCCCACATTCGATACTTCGAAAATGGCCTACATCCTTGTGTCGATCATCGCACTGGCCACAATTTTGAAATATGCCCAGGAGTACCTGGTGACTTTCATTTTTGCATTGATCGTCTGGTTCATCATCCATGAACTCAGGGAAAACCTGCAGATGATCCCCTACGTGAAACGAAAATTCCCAATTTGGCTTCAAAGTACCATTGCGTTCTTTGTCATCAATGCAGTGATCTTTCTGGTGATCGAATTGCTGGTGATCAGTATGCGGGATCTGACGGTAGGTGTAGATCTCTATGAGGAGAATTTTGAAAAAACATTGCTGGATCTCAGCGACAAGTTAGGGATGGACCTTGTGTCGAATCTCCATAGCTACACGGACAATTTCGATTTCTCGGATTTCACAACATCATTTTTTGATATTGCGATTGTTTTTCTGGGTGATGCCTTTCTTATCCCTATTTACGTTCTGTTTCTGTTGATCGAAGAAAGCATATTCCATTATAAAATAGAAGCCCTGTATCCATCGAAGGACAAGCAGGAAAAGACCACAAAGCTTTTTCAAAAAATGGACAAAAACATCAGTGGTTACCTCCTTCTGAAAACCTATGTCAGTCTTCTTACTGGTCTGTTAAGCTATTTTGTCTTTCTGCTTTTTGGTTTGGACGGGGCTGTCCTGTGGGCCATACTGATCTTCGTCTTGAATTATATCCCTACCATTGGATCCCTGATCGCAACAATATTTCCGGCGTTCTTCGCCATTCTTCAATTTGGAGAGGTCGCACCGTTTGTTTACATACTGGTAGTAGTTGGTGCCATTCAGATGGTGGTCGGAAATGTCATTGAACCCAAGATCATGGGTAAATCCCTTAACATAAGCCCACTGGTTGTGATCATTTCATTGACCTTATGGGGAGCGTTGTGGGGAATTGCCGGAGCGATCCTGAGCGTCCCGATTACGGTAATGATGATCATCGTATTCGAAGAAATCCCCAGCTTACGGCCTATCGCAATGATGCTCACAGAAAAGGGTGAACTGAATCTGCTTGAGGAGGATGATTGATTGAGGTCAGTTATTCAATATTAGATATCCGAATCTTGTTATTCCGCTATATGTTAGGAAGAAGTGCCCCTATGTGTTAAATTGAAAGTTGGATAAACGCAATCCAGTACGCTCATTTGTAGTTAGCAGACATAGCCCACTTTGAAGAAATATGAGAAAATAAATATCAGCTTTACTTTCTTAGCAATTGTTCTTTCAGTTATTGCACTAACACATGACTGCAGCCAGAATCGGAGAATTAACGAACTGCAAAACAACATCAACAATCTTAATTACAAGCCTACAATTAAGGTTGACAGTATCAAACTCAAAAACTTTAGGGAAAAGGTTGATTCATTCTTGATCACACCTGATATTGCTGATTCCCAAGGGATTATAAATCTAAAGTCAACAATTGAAACAGAGGTCGTTTTTGATCTTGAAAATATTGGGAACTCCAAGGCAAATATCATAACAGCTCTTTGTATTGATACCGTTTCTGGTGACGATAAACTCAGAAATTATTTGCATGATGGAATCTACAAATTAAGTTACGATTCAAGCAACGGAGTTTTTTACAAGTTCTGGGAACTACAGCCAGGTGACAAGGATGAACTCCACTTTAAAAAGAATATCCAATTTATTGACGATGGCAATTTTACCATTCATCTCTTACTGATCTATCAAAACGAACTTGGAACAATTTATGACACCTACTATTGGGCTAAATTCAAAAAGAAGAAAATTGAGCTTGATGTCGTTGTTAACAACAGAACGGGAGAAATTGTAGCTGCTAAGTCTGCCAAAAACTCCTTAAAAAACTTCCTCACATCGATTGACGACAACATTGCATATCATATCTATTCGAAAGAAGAAGAAAAGGCTTTCTGGAAGTTTACTGAAAAGCTAAAATAATTTGTCAGCTAAAAAATAAGATACTTGTATAGCCTTCACTACTTATTTAAGAGTGAGTGTAAAAACATTCGGATAATAGATTCTTGTTATTCCCCTATCTCCTGGTCTGAACCAAAACCAGACAATATATCATCAAGAGAAGCATTAACAGTTAGTTATAAAGGAATTCGTCCACAATTTCCTAACTTAATAGAATGAAACAAGATGTTGATGCAATATTCTCTGAAGACCTTAAAAATTTTCTTGAGAAAACAGGAGAAATTGAAAAGATTGAGAAAGGTCAAATCTTTTGTCAGATTTGCGATAATCTGTTGGATCTAAACAACATACAATTAATTATTCCTAACAAGAAACTAGGGTTTAAGTACATATGTGATCGACCTGACTGTGTTGAAAAGTACTATGACAGAAAATGAATCCTCTGTACACATTTGTAATTGGATTAGGACTTGGAGCCGTAGCAATTTTTTATGCCATTACGCATTGGAACAACGTCAAATTATTTTTTTCAGATACTCTTAGATTATTTGGCTTCTTCAGTAAATGGATTAGAAAAAAATCAGTTGAAGAGAAATATGAGGCTGTTATTAATAGTGCAATAGATGATTATAATTCGAACTTTGAATACCGAATTCTACCAGGGTGTAGGGTAAATTGGATTGTTGATGACTCAGATGAGTCTTATTTAGAAGATAATAGAGCAATTGTTTGCCTCAAATTCGACAAAAAAGATGAAGATTTAAATTTTTATAATGCAGCATATTCATTTACTAAAACTGGACTGCTACCGAAGACTCGGAACTTTATAAAGGCTTCTAGTCAAAAGGCTATTGATCTCAACCTTACGAAAATAATCCTTAAGAATTTCCAAAGAAGATCGCTGAGGGTATTCAATGAAAAATTTAAGAATGAAGACGAGCTTGTAAAGGATAGTTTTGAGAGACTTGAACAGACAGAGAAAAGAGGTCTGTTTCGCTCACTACTAATCCCGGAATTGCATTTTCTTGGTGAAATTCTAGAAACCACTACACCTAACAGGAATATAGAAACGGAAATAGAAAAGTTCCTTGACTGGTTCCACGATTTAGCTACACGAGAAAGGTTTGAGAATACCAGTTTGCACTATCAATCCCCGAACTTAAAAGTTGGAGTAATTCTGGTAGCAAACCTTGAAACTTATGAAAATTATGGGACTGAAGCCTATACAAAATGGGCAGAGAAATATGCTAGTGAAAACTACGGAGCAATATATCTTCTAGCTAGGGGAGTTAATAGAAACAAGATTCTCAGAGAAATTGTTGATGAACTCACAACTACCAGGGGATTTGATCAAATAAACAAGAAAGTCAGCGCTTTTCAACTTGATGAAACGGGTGATCAGGTAGAAATTTTTTGCTATAGCTTAAAAGCAAATATTGCGAAGGTTCAGTACCAAGCTTGGGAAAAACTCAAAGAATGTTTTGAGAAAGGTAAATTGGTAAGCGGGATTGTAAAAATTGTCGAGGGTGATGGGCTAATAGTCAATGCTTATGGTCGAGACATCAAGATTTCGAAAGAAAAATTGTCTGCAGAAAAGATCGTTTATGTACGCAAGTACTTTAAACCCGAACATGAACTTCTGTTAAGGATCGAATCTTTCGATTACGAGGATGGAGAAATTTCCTTAAGTAACGTTGGGACTGAGACCGATCCCAAGATCATAATAGACAATACACTCGAGGACAATAAGGCATTTGAAGTTAATGTCGATTCTGTGCAGTACGATGAGGAAGGTCGAGAAAAAGGACTTAGAACGTACTGTAAAGAAATCAACAGACGAGTATTTATTCCAAAAAGTAAATGCTCCTACAGTCGGTTCATAAATCTTGAAAACCTGTTTAAGAAGGGGGATAAATTAAACGTAACACTCCATGCATTTGGTTACCAATTTGGGAATTTCATTGGAGAGTTAGAAGGTCTCTTAAATCCATGGCTTAAAATAAAGGAATTTAGTGAAGGTGAAATCTATAAGTCAGTCATCCAAGAAGTCAACAAGATCTTCATCACCACTGAATTCATATCAGGCCTAGAATGTCGAATATACCGCAATGAACTTTCATGGGATGGATCATTGAATCCTGAAACTTTAAAGGTTGGGGAGGAAGTGGAGACTTATATCATTCGAATTGACTCAGAGAAGTATTGGATTTTTGGGTCACTCAAACGCATTGAAAAAAGTAAGAATCAGAAGTACTATGAAACAAAAGGGACTAGTGCCATTAAGGCACGAGTTTCAAGGATAATTGAAGGCATAGGGCTCGAATTCAAAAGCAACGATGGGGCTATATCCGGTTTTGTACATATCAGTGAATTGATTTGGGGATTTTGCAATGACATTGAATCTATTTTTCCTTTGAAATCCGAAATTAGTGTAAGGGCAATTAACTATGAATTCAATGATGACAAACTTCATTTTAGTATAAAGCGGTGTATTCAAAATGACTTTGACAAAGTCATTAAAACCTTTGACAAGAGTCTTTCATACGATGGTCAAATATTAAAGTATATTGGAGATATATGCCGAGTAGAGCTCATTATAGGAAATAACAAATTACAAGGATATGTTCACAAATCCGAGGTTTCAGGTCGATCCTATATTAAATCAGATGATTTCGAAATATACTTACCAATACACGAGACTTTCTCTTTTAGGATAAAGAAGGTCAATAAAAAAAACAAGATTTTAGAACTTAGTCGACGAGCCTTTCTAGCAAGTGTACCCGAAATAGAGGATTATGGAACCCCAATTAAGGTTAAGGTTGTTCGACGAGAATTTGACTGTGCGTTTGTTTACAGTAACACCGCTGAAGGTCGAATAATAGACAATTATGAAAAACTCGCGGTAGGAACAGAACTAGATGTTTATCCTATAAACAACAACGGAGAATTTCAGATTTAATTCGGTCAATAAATTCGGGGCCTTTGTATTCACCTCATTAAGCCGTTTCAAACCAACAAACTCGAATATCCTACCCTAACTCCTCCTTCAAAAACGTCTCAATCACATCATGAGCCCTCCTGAGATCGTCTTCGTTTATGACATAGGGAGGGATCAAATAGATCACATTTCCGAGAGGTCTAAGCAGTAAATTGTTGGATAGAAAATATTGGTAGATACGATCCCTTATGGAACTGGTATATCCGGTATCATCGACTCCGATCTCAATCCGTAAAATAGTACCGGTCGCCCTCGCCTCTCTCACTACCTTCAATTCTTCGAATCGTTTTTGTCCGTCTTGCTGGATCTCACAAATTCTGTCAATTCTTTTCCTTGTTTTATTTGACCTTAGGATCTTGTAACTGGCATTTGCTGCGGCACAAGCTATCGGGTTGGCAGTGTAGGAATGACCATGATAAAAAGTCTTGGATTTATCGGGAGTTGCGAATGCTGAGACGATCCGTTTATTGGCGGTGGTGATCCCCATAGGAAGGAACCCACCCGTCAATCCCTTTGACAGGCAAAAAATATCTGGCTTCAGTTCGATGTGATCGGAAGCAAAGATCTTTCCCGTTCTCCCAAAGCCGGTCATCACCTCATCGGCAATACAGACTATCTCATGTTGTTTGGCAATCTCTAAAAGATCAGATAAGATATCAGGACTGTACATCCTCATTCCTGCGGAACCCTGCACCAGGGGTTCGTAAATGAATGCGGCGATATCATCACCAACCAGCTCCTTCATTTTGGATTTGGCATTTTCTCCATCACCCTCAGGAAAAGGAATGAATTCCACATCAAACAGAAGGTCATGGAACGGAAGGTTGAAAATTCCCCTGTCTCCTATCGACATCGCTCCGAATGTATCTCCATGGTACGCCCCCTCTATGGCTATGATCTTCGTTCTTGGCTTTCCCTGATTGTGCCAGTACTGAATGGCCATCTTCAGGGCCACCTCAGTAGAGGTACTTCCATCATCCGAAAAGAATATCTTGTCCTGGTCCGGAGGAAGGATCTCCAGTAGATTCCTTGAGAGCCTCAAAGCAGGTTTATGGGTGAAACCGGCAAAGATCACCTGTTCCAGTTTTCGGGACTGTTTGGAGATAGCTTTAGCAATCTTGGGATTAGCATGTCCGTGGATATTCACCCACCAGGAAGATATGAGGTCCAGCAGAGGTTTGCCGTCACGTTGATACAAATAGCTGCCCGATGCTTCTTTTATGTAGATAGGATCACTCCCCTCCATGGGTGTAAATGGATGCCACAGATTGTCCCTATCAATATCCTTCCATTTTGTCATTGCCAATTCTCGTTTAACAGGTTTGCGTATTTGGTTACTGTCTTTTTATCAATCGCCTCCTCTTTTTCTATTTTCAGAAGACATGGTAGTCCTGATTTTTTCAGAATGATTGATTCACTCTCAGGATTGGACTCACCATTGAATATGATGCCTTTCACATTGTAGTTTTTTTGTTTGAGGTAATCCAGGGTGAGCAATGAATGGTTGATGCTCCCCAGGTAAAGATCACAGACCACTATAACTTTGGTGTTGAAGTGATGAGCTAGATCAATTACCACATCCTTATCATTGAGCGGAACAAGCACGCCCCCAGCCCCTTCTATTACCAAGTCATTATTGGTTTCGGGAAGATCAAAATTACCTAACTGAATTTCAACCTCATCAATCTTTGCTGAAGCATGAGGTGATGCGGGTGTGTTCAATAAATATCGTTCCTGGTGAAAATGGCTTTTGGAATTAGATACAAGTGACTGTACCGTTTCAGTATCTCTGGGATATCCCGCCTGAACAGGTTTCCAGTAATCAGCCTGAAGTGCTTCTGTGATTATGGCACTCACCAGTGTCTTGCCACTATCTGTTCCTATGGCGGTTACAAAGTAGTTCATGATCCCATTGAGTTTTTTAAGTTTCCGACCAGATCGGTGATTTGTTCCATCGTGTTATGAACATGCAAACTTATTCGGAGTCTCTCGCTTCCTTCAGGCACAGTTGGTGAAAGGATAGGTCTGACATCAAAACCTTCGTTTTGCAGGTTGTGCGCCACTTCCCTGCACTGTTTATTCCCTTTGATCATCACAGGTTGAATGTGGGTGTTCGAAATTGCTGATATACCCAATTTCTCCATTTCATCACAGAAGTTTTTCACTCGTGAATCCAATTCCTGCTGCAGATGGATATGCTCTGACAAGTATTTAAAAGACTCGGAGATCGCAATGATTGCATGGGGAGGTAGAGCCGTGGTGTAAATAAACGGTCTGGCGAAATTGATGAGATAGTCAGTCAACACTTTATCTCCACAGACACAAGCGCCATGGACTCCCATTCCCTTTCCAAAAGTGTAAATCCTTGCAAAGACCTCTTCATGAAGGCCCTTTTCCACAAGAAGTCCACCTCCCACATCTCCGTATACTCCGGTGGAGTGCGCCTCATCCACAATAAGGTAGGCTTCCTTTTCCTTACAGAATGAAATTAATTGAGCCACGTCCGGCGAATCGCCATCCATTGAGTATATGGATTCCACCACAACAAAGACCTTACCCGTGGCTTTCTTAAATCTGCGAGCCAGGTCATCCAGGTCATTGTGAGCAAAGGAGAAGCTATTGGCAGCACTCAAACGTGCTCCATCCTTGATACATGCATGAGACAAGCTATCGTATAATATAGTGTCCCCTCTTTGTGGTACTGAAGAAAGAACGGCCTGATTGGCATTGTATCCCGAGTTGAATAAAAGTGTCGAATTCGATTTAAAAATTTGGGACAGTTGATTTTCTAATGCCTCAGTTGCCGCACTATTACCTGTCACAAGACGTGAACCTGTGCTTCCCAATGCCAGATCTTCATTTTCTAAAATCCTTGAATTGACATTTCGGATCAACTCAGGACTACTGCTCAGGCCCAGGTAGTCATTGGATGAAAAATCAACCAGATCTGAAAAATCCCCCAACTGCCTGAACAGGCTCTGATCCCTTCTCCTATCAAGTATCGACGACAAAAAGTCCAAATTGTCCATCTCAATTCTTCTTCAGTGCGCTAAGTTATAATTCACCCCTTTATATTTGGAATCATGAGAAAGATTCTGTGCGGGCTGATCATATTTTGTTCCCTTCATCACCTTTCAGGACAGGTTCTAAAAGAGAAAGCCCCGATCTTTTATAAGGAAGTAAGGTTTGTAATGGATAATGATGTTTTCACATCATTGATTCGTGATCAGTACTATACAAGCGGACTTTTTGGGGTATTCAGAAAACTGAAGAGGATAGGAAATGATTCGACCTACCTTGTACGTTCCTATACCTTTTTACAAAGACTGTACACTCCCAAAAAACTAAGCTGGGATGATACAAGGGAATTTGATCGACCATATGCGGGTCAAATTTCGGTCCAGGGAGCAAATGAATACTACACACCTTCCAAAAGGTACCTGAAAGTTCAAATGGAAATTGGTATCATGGGACCGGCAAGTCTTTCACAACCGATCCACGAATCCTGGCATACAGTTCTCTCGCTTCCATATCCGGAGGGTTGGGATTATCAAATAGGAAATACACCTATCGTTAACTTCTATTTCACCCATGCAAAAAGTGTGGTTAACCATCCTACCCTTGACCTGGTAACAGAATCGAACCTTGCGCTCGGTACTGTTTACAACAACATTCGACAAGAATTCATGTTACGAATGGGGATGCTTAGACCTTTACACGAATCGGTGCATTTCAATGGATTGCTTGGACGATCCAATTATCCGGGTAAACCCCGAAGACTACAGGAGTATTACTTTTTCTTTTCACCAGGTTTGGAAATGAACATGTATAATTCCACCATTGATGGCAGACTCATAGGTGGAAACGATCTTCACACTGAACAGTCTGAGACCATCATTTATCAAAACAAAGTCGGTTTGATGTTAAGTTGGACGAGGATCGACACACAAATATTTCATTATTGGAGAAGTCCGGAGACTGCAGAGGCAAACCCTCATGTCTACGTCGGATGGCATTTAAACTACAGGTTCTAGCATGTACAGATTTATTTGGTTGTTGTTGTTAGTCATTTGTTTCCAGAATCTTTTTGGACAAAGTCATCCCCTGGGATTGAACCCGTCCTCCACTGACTGGAAGCAAATCGATACAGAACATGTGCAGGTCATCTTCCCGATTCAAGCTGAAGATCAGGCACAAAGAGTTGTTAACCTTGTTCACTTCCTGAATGAAACAGATTATTACCCTTTAGGTGTACAAGGCGGCAAAGTCAGTATTGTGCTTCACAATCGAACCATGACCGCTAATGGATTTGTGACTGTGGGGCCTTTTCGATCAGAATTGTATCTCAACGGACCGATGCAAAACTTTTCCGGTGCCATAGACTGGTTGGATCTGCTTACAATACACGAGTATCGTCATGTCCAGCAGTACAACAATGCCAAAAAAGGATGGACAAAGATCGTGACCTTTCTCTTTGGTCAGAATGGGTGGGGCAGTTCATTCAACTTATCACTTCCCAGGTGGTTTAGGGAAGGTGATGCAGTCTGGTTCGAAACCGCAATGACGAATGGAGGAAGAGGACGAATGCCTCAATTTGAAAATGAATATAAAGCCTTATTGCTGAGCGGTAGAAAACTGAACTACGAAAAAGCTTCCGCGACGTCCTTCAAGGAGTTTGTTCCTGACCATTACACCCTGGGATACCACTTGACCACTTCGCTCATGAAGAAAAATGGAGTGAACGTTTGGGGCGGTATTTTGGATGATGCTGTGAGATATAAAAGCATTGTGTTCCCATTGAGTGCCAGTGTTAAAAAGCAAACAGGAAGCAGGTCTCCAGGATTCTTTAAAGAGACGATGAATGATTTGAAAACCGAATGGACTGACGAGATCGAAAAAAAATCCCTGACTTCATCTGAAAGATTAAACAAGAACAAGAAGACGTTTACCAATTATTTCAATCCAAAATTCATTGATAATTCCAATCTGATATTTGAAAAAAGAGGATTCCAGGACATTCCCACCTATTACTCAATGAACCTGGAAAATGGTCAGGAGAAGAAGATCATGGAGCCTGGATTCTTTGATTCCGGAAATCGAACAATATCCATCTCGGGCAACTGGATACTTTGGTCCGAATTGGCGTACCATCCTCGATGGTCAAATGCAGAATATTCAGTGATCATGGGATACAATTTAAAAACCGGCATTCGCAAACAAATTACCTCCGGAGATCGATATCTGGCTCCAGCATTTGATCCGCGTGGTGAAAAAATTGCAGCTATTCACGTCGACGGGTCCAACAATCATCAACTACACATTCTTTCGTTTGCAACCTCTGAGCTGGTTTTCAAGTTCGACAATGATGAAAATTTTAAATTCAGATTTCCAACCTGGATTGACGATAAAACCATATGTGTTGTCGTGCAGAAAAACAGTAGAAATGCCATTGCCAAAGTTGATATTGAAAATGGGAACTTGAGTACGCTCACACCATTTTGGGATGAACAGATCTCTTATTTGACTTTCAAAGATGGCTATGTCTATTTCAATGGAATATTTACAGGCACAGATGAAATATTCGCACTTGAGCTGGGATCAGGAAAGATATTCCAGGTGTCTTCTACCAAATTCGGTGCGACCCAGCCTTCCATATCTCCTGATGGCAGTAAGATCATTTACAGTGAATTCACCATTGATGGTTATGATCTAAAATTATCTTCGATCGATAAAACCGAATGGGTACTTTTCTCCGAAGGATCTCCGACCACTTTGGACTTCTACAAGTCAATTCTTACTGATTTTAATCCTGTTAAAGATGTAGAAGACAAAACTTTTGAGAAAGAAGAATTTAAGGAACTGAATGGTTTTCAACTGCATAGTTGGTTCCCATGGGCGCTCCCTCCTTCATACGGGATGCAGTTATTCGGAAATAATACCATCCGCTCTATCTCTGCAATTGCTGATTATAGGTACAACCAAAATGAAAAGACTTCGAGTTACGGTGCCACGATTCAATATGGAAAGTTTTTTCCGGTCTTTGAATTTGGCTATGAATTTTCCAACAGGGACAGGTATGTGCCCATCTACGAAGAACAGACGGATAACAATGGGAATGTAACCTCAGCTACACAGCTACCTCTGGTTCAGGCGTGGAATGAGAACAAGGCGGAAGTAAGTATGGTAATTCCGTTAAATCTAACCAAAGGCAATCTGTTTTCATGGCTTTGGCTCACATCCACGTACAGCAACCGGTGGGTTGAATATGAGTCTGATCAGACAGGAAGTGATGAAGCTTTTGGGGCTATGGAATTTGAAGTCAATTACAACATCAGGAAAAGGCGTGTGATTCAACTTGTAAAATCTAGACTGGGTTTCTCCTTATTGAGTAAGTACAAGAGAACGATAAACACCTCCCTCAATGACAGTTACTATTTCCAAACAACCTCCAGAGTTTTTCTTCCAGGTCTATGGAAAACACATAGCTTCAATGTGACCGCTGATTACAAAAAGGAACCCTACACAGCTGAGTATAAGTTTACGGACGAGTTCTTCTATGCCAGAGGGTATGGAGCGATCATCCATGATGAGATCTACAAACTGGGAATCAACTACGAGATCCCTCTGATCTATCCTGATCTCCCTCTGGGACCAATTGTATTTGTCCAAAGGATCCGAAGTAATTTCTTCTTCGATTACTCACAATTTCGAATAAATACCCATGATATCTCCGAGTTTAGATCAGACAGAAGACCAGAGTTATCCGGAAGGTTTCCTGGTGTCAACGGTGAATTAAGGTCCGCTGGAGTAGAGGTGCTATTTGACTTTCGATTTATCAGAACACTCGATATGAGCCTGGGATTCCGATACAGTTATCTCCTCGAAGATGAATTTGAAGACAGGACCAAATTTGATTTTGTAGTGGTGTCGTTAGGGGTTGAATAAACTGTTCCTGTTATAATTCAAATTAACAAAATGAATAGAAATTTTAATTATATTAATGAATTATCTGTTTTGTTATGAATATATCATTATTTCGGATGTTTTGTTGATTTTTTTAATTTTTAGAATCTAAATTCGTGCAGAATTATTTGGACTACTTTATTTTTACAAATTCGTAACAACTAAAAAAATAAATTAACAGAAGAGGATAATGAAAAGCATAGGAAGAATTTCTTTGATGTTGACCATTCTATTGGCGAGCTACTTCGGTTACGGTCAGGAGATCTTTTCGTTCCAATATCAACAAGAAGAAATGGCGGAAGTTGAGACCGAATCGAATATTAAGAAGCATTTTCTCGGAGATATCATCGCTTATAAAATGCAGCTATTGAGAGAAAGTTATACGTATATTGAACCTCCTTCAGCAACAAGTCCAGCAGAAAAGATAATCGTTGAAAAGCAACCAATTTTCTTTTCAATCAAAAAGCTTGATAAGTTTCTCAAAAAGCAGGTGAAATCCGGTACAATGTCTGAAGAAGATGCAAAAAACAAATTGGAGAATGCCTTGAATGTGGCCTTGAATATCAGGTATCAGGAGACTGACACATTTGAGGATGTCCTTCGAAAAGCAAAACCGAATGACTTAATTGCTATTTATTCGGATAGGGTCAAGCTGGAGATCTAAAGCAAAGACATCACAGTGATAAAACAGAATCCCGCTCTTTGTGGGATTTTTTTATGCCTTTTCCAGAGCTTCTTTAAAGGATTTTCTGGGTTTAAGGTTCAATACCTGGAACATCTCCCTGTCCTGATCTACCTCCGGATTAGGTGTCGTGAGTAACTCATCTCCCGTAAATATGGAATTGGCTCCTGCAAGGAAACAAAGTGCCTGTTCCTCAATAGACATTGATACTCTACCGGCTGAAAGTCTGACCATTGACTTAGGCATTATGATCCTCGCGGTCGCAATCATTCTCAACATTTCCCATATGGAAACGCGTGGTTGATCCTCCAAAGGTGTCCCTTCCACGGGAACCAAAGCATTGACCGGAACGGATTCAGGATGCTCCTGTAAGTTGGATAAGGTATGTAACATACCTATTCTATCCTGATGGCCTTCTCCCATTCCAATTATACCACCTGAGCACACAGATATTTTAGCCTTGCGGACATGATCCAGTGTATCCAGGCGATTTTGATAATTTCTGGTCGTGATGATCTCTTCATAATAATCTTCACTGGTGTCCAGGTTATGATTATAGGCATAGAGTCCGGCATCTTTCAATTTTTGGGCCTGTTCTTCCGTGAGCATCCCTAACGTACAACAGACTTCCATTCCCATATTGCTCACACCCTTTACCATGTCAAGCACTTTATCAAAATCACTGTTATCCCTGACTTCCCGCCACGCTGCACCCATGCAAAACCTCGTACTACCATTCATCCTGGCAATATCTGCCTTCTCCAGTACCTCATCTACATCCAGAAGCCTATGAACCTTAACGTCGGTATGATACCGAGCTGCTTGTGGGCAATACGCACAGTCTTCGGGACAACCACCGGTTTTCACAGACAGTAGAGTACAAACCTGCACTTCATTGGGATCATGATTTTCTCGATGGACAGAAGCCGCTCTGTATATGAGATCCATTATTGGTTGGTCGTAGATCTCTTTGATCTCTTCATGAGTCCAGTTGTTGCGAATGTCCATAAATGCTAAATATTTTTTGTTAATTGATTTCGATATTGAATGGCAATCTTGCCTGAATACCCCTCATGCGGGATAGTGTTTCGATCTCTTCGATCAATGGTGATAGCAAGTGGTGATTATTGTTGAAAATCCTAGATTCTACTTCCTGCTCCACACTTCCCATGAGTTGCTCAATGAATGGTTTCTGGACGGGATAGAATCTGGTACTGTAATCGTCTTCGACTTCGGCGGCTTGAGCAGCCAGACGAACTGCATCCTCAAAACTACCAATTACGTCTACCAGGCCATTTTCTTTAGCTTGTAATCCAGACCAAATTCGTCCCCCTGCAATATTTTCTGTTTCTTCTTTCGACATTCCCCTACCCTCTGTGACTTTGGAAATGAACGTATCGTATCCCTTCTGGACTCCTTTTTGGATCATCCCTTTTTCCTGACTGTTGAGGGGACGTGTTATGGTAATAAGATCAGAATATTGGCCGGTTTTTACCACGTCATGAGTTATCCCTAGTTTGTTCTCCAGGAATTTTTCCATGTTAAACAACAATCCGAAAATACCGATGGAACCCGTCAGGGTATTTGGTTGGGCAACGATCGTGTCCGCTAAGGTTGCTATGTAATACCCCCCGGACGCTGCTAAGTTGGACATCGAAGCAATAATCGGTTTTTTGCCTTTTGTAAGTTGTATTTCCCTCCAAATCAGTTCCGATGCAGTCAGGCTTCCACCTGGAGAATTGATGCGTAAAACAATTGCCTTAACTCGATCATTCTCCCTGGCTTTCCGGATCTCACGGGCAAACGTCTCTCCTGAAATAATATTAGTATCATCGGAATTACCCATGACAATGTCTCCATTTGCAACAATGACAGCAATACGGTTTTTAGAATAATCTCCTTTAATGGTTTTGGCATAAGCGGAGTGAGAAATAAACTTCAAATCACCAACATCATCAACACCCATGGCACTTGCGATAACGTCCTTTATTTCGTCTTCATAACCAAGTTTGTCTATCAAACCATTTGAAAGGCTAGCTTCCGGCAGGTAACCCGAAAATTGATCCGACATTATGCGAAGTTGTTCCAAGTCTATCCCACGGGATTCTGCGACCTTTTCAAGGTAGTGATCATAAACTGAGGCCAGGAATTCATTGATTTGCAGGCGGTTTTCATCACTAAGATCTTTTCTCATGAAAGGCTCAACGGCACTTTTGAACTCTCCTACCCTGAAAATTTCCGGTTCTATTTCAAGCTTCTCGAATAATCCTTTCCAAAAAGTGACATTAGCAGATAATCCATTGAACTCCAGTGAGCCTTCAGGATTTAGATAAATCGTGTCTGAGACGGAAGCGAGATAGTAATCCCCCTCACTTATATATTCTCCATATGAATAAACGAACTTCCCTGATGACTTAAACTCAATCAAAGCATCACGTATTTCCTGCAGAGATGCAAGACCACTTCTGAGCATCTGGTGTTCCATATAAATCCCCTTGATCCTGTCATCATCTTTGGCATTTTTTAGGACTTCAAGGATGTCCATTAAGCTTTGCATTCTTGGTCCCGAACTTGGAAAGATCTCCTGCAATGGATCTTCTACCACTCGTTCCTGAAGAATTCCATTTAATTTCATGTACAGGACGGAATTATCCTTCACCTGAGGAATGTCCTGTTTTTCTAAGCTAGATACAATCCCAGCAAATATGAAAAATGAAATAAATGAAAAGATGAAAAGGCCCACAAGTGTAGCCAACAAATTCCGGAGAAAAGCCATAATTATTCAACCAAGTTGCACAAATCTAATATTCGAAAAGATAAACACGATTAGATTTACCCATTAGTTTCTTGGTTTATATGAGCGGGATCTATTTATTACTTGGAACAAATCAGGGGGAAAGACTTCAGAACCTTTCAAAAGCGTTGAATCTCCTGAACTCACCAAAAATGAGGATCAGGAGGCACTCCTCCATTTGGGAGTCAGAACCCTGGGGTATAACCGAACAACCCTGGTTTCTCAACATGGTAGTAGAAATCGATTGTGACCTGGAACCTTATGAATTGCTAGACAAGATTTTAATGATCGAGCAAGAACTGGGACGAAGGAGATCCATAAAATGGGGACCAAGAATAATAGATATTGATATTCTATATTTCAAAAATAAAATTGTAAATAGCCCGGACCTAACAATCCCACATCCTGGTATCGCCAAAAGAAAATTTACCCTCCTTCCTTTGGCTGAGCTTGAGCCAGACCTTCAGCATCCAATTCTCAACAAAAACCAAACACAACTATTACTGGAAACAGATGATGCTTCAAAGTGTATAAAATCGAATGTCGTTATCGATTATGAGTTTTCCTGAAGCTCTTTTGTTAATAGTCGCAGGCCTATTTGCTGGATTCATAAATACAGTAGCTGGTGGTGGGTCATTGATCACATTACCTCTTTTGATCTTCATGGGACTTCCTTCCCCAGTAGCAAATGCTTCCAATCGAGTGGCAATATTTCTTCAAAACATTTTCGCAGTACAGGGATTTCGAAGCAAAGGGGTACATGTATTTCCATATGCCTATTGGGTATCAATATCTGCTATTCTGGGAGCTATTCTAGGTGCATATATTGCTACAGACATTTCAAGTCTTCTTTTCAACAGGATTTTAGCTGTGATCATGGTCCTGGTCGTGGTATTGACGATCACCAAAGACTACCTTTTCAAACATTCTTCTCGCGAAGTATTCTCAAAAAAAAGGAACTTCTGGAGCATCATTCTATTCTTCGGGGTGGGTATTTATGGAGGTTTCATCCAGGCGGGGATCGGATTTATAATCATCGCCATATTAACTAGTATACATGGGTTGAACATGGCTAAAACCAATAGCATTAAAGTATTTACCGCACTATCCTATACCATCTTTGCACTTGCAGTTTTCATAATGGAAGATATCATCAGGTGGGACTATGGTCTGGTATTGGCAATGGGTAATGCAGGCGGAGGGTGGATTGCAAGTCGTTGGTCTGTTGGGAAAGATGATAAATGGATCAAATTGATCTTGATAGTGACCGTCCTGGGTTTGGCTGTTAAACTTTGGCTTTTTGGATGAAGGTCGACTGGAATAACATTCGAAAGCAGTTCCCAATACTTGAGAACTACACATACCTGAATACTGCAAGATTCTGTGCGCTTCCTTCCTCTGTGATAGAAAGCCAAAAATTATATTTAGACCATTTGGCGTCAGATGGTTCATGGCATTTTGAAAGATGGATTGAAGATTATGAAAATGCACGGACCCTGACATCACTTTTGCTTGAATGTCAAACTGAAAACGTTTTTTTTATTCCAAATGTATCAACTGGAATAAACCTTTCATTGAAATACCTTCATGACCTTCCTGTAGTTCTGGTCAAAGATGATTTCCCGTCGGTTACTTTACCATGGCATCTTCACAATAGATTGATCAATGAGGTAGATCGTAGGAAGGAAAGTTTTTATGAGGACCTTGAGATGCAATTGAGAAAAGGAAGGAGAATATTGTGTGTAAGTTGGATACAATCCGAAGATGGATTTGAGATAGATCTTCCCAGGATTTATGAAATGATACGGATATCCAACAGCATTTTGGTCCTGGACGGAACGCAGGGGTTTAGTACGATTCCACTTCAGATTGATCCGGATGTCTCCATGGTCTTCTTAAGTAGCGGATTCAAATGGATGCTGGCAGGTTACGGTATTGCCATAGGTTATCTGTCATCGGATATTCTTGCCAGCTTCAAAGCCTTTTCGGGGTGGAACAGTATTGATCATCATAGTCATGAAATTAAACCCGGGGCAGCTTCCCTGGAAGTGGGAAATGCTATGTATCTAAATTCTCTTGGGCTACGGGAAGGATTGGGGATTATTGATAGGATTGGCATCGACAAAATCCTTGACAGGAATCAGTACCTCAAACAGATACTGATCAATGCACTCGAAGAAAGAGGAATGGAATTTGAATCACCATCAAACAGGAGTTCGATCTTAAGAATAAAAACCACAAAATACGAACAACTAACTTCAAAAAAGATCCAAACAACTGATCAGGGAGATTGGATAAGGATATCCCACCATTTCTACAACGATGAAGAAGACATTCAACGTCTGATGGAAGCTCTAATTGACTAGGTTGTCACGGACATTGGGAAATGCATAATTACCCCCTTAACTTCGCCCTCCAATGGGGAAAGTGGCCAAGCAAAGTATTTTAAGTTCAATTTCAGCTTATCTGGGCGTTGCTGTTGGTTATTTGAATATTGTAATATTCATGCCCAAATACTTCTCTCCGGAGGAAATTGGTCTATTCAGAACCATAATAGCAATCGCCATGCTACTCGTACCATTTGCCTTTTTTGGTTCGGGAGCGGCAGTTATCAAATTCACCCCAAAGTTTAAGGGAAATACCTCCCGACTTCTTGGATTCTTACTTGTAGTAATCCACGTGGCATTTATCATTGTTTTTTCACTATCATATGTATTTCGAGATCTTCTTTTTTCACTATTTGAAGAAAGAGCAGCTCGCGTCAATGATTACTTCTATTTGGTCTATGGACTTCTATATCTGATGGTCATTTATAACTTCTTTAATGCCATCTCCAAATCAAACTACTCAATACTACTTCCAAGCTTCATGACTGACTTTGTATATAAGTCATTTCACACTTTAGTGATCATATTGGTTGGAATTGGAGTGTTATCATTTCACGAATATCTATTAAGCCACTTCTACATATACATAATTCTATGTGTGATCTTGGCCTGGGCGGTCATCAAGTCCTTTAATGTAAGCTTTTCCTTTAAAGGTATTTTTCAAAAAAGATTCTTCAAGGACATACTTGACTTCATCTCTTTCTCCTTCCTGGGAAGCTTTGGGATCATTCTTGTTTTTCAGATAGATCAAATAATGGTCTCCCAAATGCTGGGATTGGAAGACAACGGAATATATACTACGGCATTATTTATTGGACTTGTCATTGAGATACCCAGAAAATATGTTGCTCAAATCATGCAACCTTATATAGCCGATGACCTGCACAATGAAGATCATAAGAAAATCAATTACGGATATTCCCAGGCTTCAAATATTCTCATGTGGATTGGTGGTCTGCTATTTATTACCATAACCTTAAACCTTTCTAATATATACGCAATTATGCCAAACGGAGAAAGATATTTAGCTGGATTTTGGGTTGTTTACATTGTTGGTGCGACAAAGCTGACAGGGATGATATTTAGTCTTAATGGTGAAATTATTTCCATCTCAAAGTACTACCGGATCAATGTAATTCTGATTGTTTTCCTGGGAATTGCAACCATCGTGACTAACAGAATATTCATTCCAATTTACGGAATGGAAGGTGCGGCTTTAGCTTCTTTGATTACGCTCTTCGTATTTAATTTTATTAAGTTCCTGATTCTGAAGATAAACTTTGGCCTTTCTCCTTTTTCATTGAAAAGTCCTGTTATCTTTTTATTTCTGGTAATATCATATTTTATCATAAGTACAATTCCACAGCTAGCAGATCCCTGGTTGGATCTTTTTGTACGTTGTGCAGCTATTGGAACTCTGTCAATCCTTTCTATTTATTTGATCAGACCATCGGAAGAGATTGTAAGGTTTATATCTTTGATTCTTGATCGATTTAGAAACGAAAAAACCAATCGATGAGTAAACTATCGTTGAAACAATTCACTCCCCATATAATTTCCATAATTACCTTCCTTGTAATCACCTTGCTTTTCTTTCACCCCATGGTTTTCGAAGGAAAGGTAATGTCTCAAAATGATGTTTTACAAGGCATCTCATCGGGTCAGGAAGTCAAAGAATATCGTTTGAGAACCGGTAATGAGGCGCTTTGGACCAATTCCATGTTCGGGGGAATGCCCGCCTATTTAATAAACGTAATTTGGAGTGGTGATCTTTCGAAACATTTCCACGATTTATTTTCCCTATATCTTCCCTCACCTGCCCGTTATACATTTCTGGCAATGTTATGCTTCTATATCTTGCTCCTGACATTTGGGGTCAATCCATATCTGGCTTTAAGTGGGGGCATCGTTTACGGGCTCAATTCTTTTTTTATGGTCAGTATTGAAGCAGGTCACATCTGGAAAGTATCTGCTATTGCCTATATGCCCCTAGTACTGGCTGGTGTGAATCTCATATTACGAGATAAGAAGCTTCTGGGAATTGGTTTAACAGGGTTAGCGGTAGCCTTGCAGATCAGGAGTAACCATGTACAAATTTCATATTACCTGTTTCTGACATTACTTGTTTTCTGGATTGTTTATCTGGTTGATGCGATCAGGAACAAAGCATATGCGAAATTTCTGAGAACAACAGCGTTCATCGTGATTGGAGGATTGTTGGGTATCATGGCAAATGTTGGGAAACTTTGGACATCTCTGGAGTATAGTCCTTATACGATTAGGGGAAAATCCGAACTTTCAACCAACACGCAAAGTACTTCCGGAGGATTGGATCGTGATTATGCCTTCGCATGGAGTAATGGTATTGCTGAATCATTAACATTTTTCGTGCCCTATTTCCAGGGAGGAGCTTCCGGTGAAAATGTTGGCATGAAATCCAATTTGGCTGAGGAGCTAAGAAATGCAGGGGTAAATGAAAACCAGATCAGGAACATTGCTCAAAGAGCCCCAACCTATTGGGGAGACCAACCTTTTACGAGTGGGCCAATCTATACAGGTATAGTTGCCATGTTTCTATTGGTATTGTCATTTCAAGTCTTAAAGGGCCCACTTAGAAACTGGCTGACAGCTGCAATTATTCTAGGATTTGTCCTGAGCTGGGGTAAAAACTTCGAGACTTTCAACTATTTTATGTTTGACTACTTTCCCCTCTATAATAAATTTCGAGCGGTTTCCATGACCCTTGTGATCCCGTTATTATGTATTCCAATCATGGGCTTTGTTGGTTTGTCCGAGTACCTAAAAAAACCCGAGTCCAAAGTACTTGTTCGAAGTGGATTTATAACTTCGGGCATATTGATCCTGATTCTGATAGCTTCTGCAATGATGGATTTCCGATCTCCAAATGATGCAGCAATTACCCAGGATTTTTTTCTGAATGCCTTAGTGAAAGAAAGAACTTCTCTGCTTAGAGGCAGTGCATTCAGATCCTTAATAGTTGTAATAGTTGTCCTGGGAGTATTGTATTATCATTTTCTGGGCAAGATCAAATATTCCGTTCTATTCACAATTATTGGACTGGTGATATTCATTGATCTTTACACAATTTCAAACAAGTACATCAGCTCGGAAAAATTTACACGAAGAAATGATATTACTGTTTACAAACCCGATGGTGCGGATTCCAGAATATTGCAGGACGAGAGCCACTACAGGGTTGCAAACCTTACTGCCAATATTTTTAACGATGCTTTCACAAGTTATTTCCATTCTTCTATAGGTGGATATCATGGAGCTAAACTTCGACGTTATCAGGATTTGATTGATGTCCACCTTGGGAATGAGATACAATCTTCAATTGGTCAGATAAGGGAACGAAACTTTGAGGTATCCGGGATTCCTGTAATGAATATGCTCAATACTAAATACTTTAAAATTGGGAATACTGAAAATGCAGTCCTGGCAAATAGGAATGCATTTGGAAATGCCTGGTTTGTCGATGAGATCAAAAAAGTCAATTCACCTGATGAAGCAATTGATCTAATTGGAAAATCAGACCTCAGGTCAACGGTCATTTCAGAAGAACTCGATAATGAAGAGAATTTATCCAAGGGTGTGATCAGCTTGGTTGACTACGAACCAAATCGACTATTGTACTCCGCCACAAATGACAGTGACGGATTTGCGGTATTTTCTGAGATCTATTACGCTAAGGGTTGGAAGGCCTATGTTGATGGGCAGGAAAGTCAAATTCATCAGGTTAACTATGTTTTAAGAGGCTTGGAGATCCCATCCGGTGATCATGAGATCGAATTTCGGTTTGAGCCAAGCTCTTACAAAATAGGTAATTCAATCATGTGGATAGGGTCCGTTTTATGTATCGGATTATTCTTCTTCGGACTTTATTCGGAAATACGATCAATCAAAAGTTGAAAAAGGTCTTAATAATCTCCTATTACTGGCCTCCTTCAGGTGGTGTCAGTGTGTTGAGATCTTTAAAAATTACTAAATACCTAAGGAATTTTGGATGGGAGCCAATTGTTTATCATCCTTCCAATGCCCATTACCCTTATTTGGATAAAGGGAATATGAAAGACATTCCTGAGGGTATAACTACTTTAAAAAGACCAATTCTTGAACCTTTCAAAACGTTCAAAATCATTACAGGGAGAAAACATAACGAACCACTGAATTCAATTGTGGAGATCAAGGAAAATAAGAATAAGGTTTTGGATAAAATCGGGATATGGATCCGAGGAAATTTCTTTATCCCCGATGCAAGATCATTGTGGATAAGACCTTCCTATAGATTTTTGTCAAAATTCATTTCTAATAATCAAATGGACGCAATCTTCACAGATGGACCTCCCCATACGAATACTTACATTGGCTATCTCCTGAAGAAGAAAACTGGAATTCCCTGGTTATCAGATTATCAAGATCCATGGACGCAGGTTGATTATTACGAAAAAATGCTTATCGGCAAAAGAGCAGATCGCATACACCATCGCATGGAACAAGAATGCATTCAGCTTGCCGACAAACTAACGATCGCGAGTCCAACATGGAAAAAAGATCTAGAGACAATTGGAGCTAAAAATGTAGATGTAGTTTATTACGGCTTTGATGAATCCGACTTTGGTGATCTTAAAAAGCAGAAAGATGAACACTTCCAAATCGTCCACACAGGGCTTTTAGGAAATGATCGGAATCCCGCATCTTTAATAAAATCAATAGAAACCATTGAAACGGATAGGAAGATCAGACTTTTGTTGGTTGGATCCGTAGACATTAACGTTTTAAAGGAATTGAAAGCTATCTGTAAGAAAGTTGAAGTACTTCACCTGGGTACTGTTTCAAGGGGAGAAGCCATTCAACATGCAAAAAATGCTGATCTATTGATCCTACCGTTGAATAAAGCGAAAAACGCAAAAGGTAGATTACCCGGTAAACTTTACGAGTACCTAAGAACATATAACCCAATTCTTGCCCTTGGTCCTGAAGATGGCGACGCGGCCCAAATTTTGAATCAAACCCAATCCGGAACGTGCATTGAATATTCAGATTTCCAGCGGCAAAAGGAAGTTGTTGAATGCATACTACAAGGGAAGAGCCCTTTCAAACCACGGCGAGATAAGATCCAGTTTTATTCAAATGAAAACCAGACCGGATTGATAGCCGGTTACCTGGATCAAATAATATGAAGACTAGAGTCTTATGCTTTCTGGACAACCCTTTAGGCAGGGACACAGAGATCATCTTACCAGTTATCTATGGACTTGAAAAGTACTTGAATTGTGAATTAAGAGTAAAGTTTATCTGGGACCTCCTGCATATTAAATTGTGGGAACCTGACATTGTCCTGCTTCCGAACACGAGGGGGCATCCAATGTATGTGGAAATTGCATCATTCTCGAAAAAACATGGAATACGAGTACTTGCCTTAGATTCCGAAGGCAACTTCCGAGTTGATGGATCCTTCGATTATTGGGGATACAACAAAAATCAAGAGGTCTATCAGGAGTTCATTACTTGTTGGTCAGAACGAACTTTAAAGTTTACCCAATCCCTTCTGGCCAATAACTACAATCAAAGAATTATTTTGACTGGTGGAGTCGGCTTT
This sequence comes from Cyclobacteriaceae bacterium, assembly GCA_965242805.1. Taxonomy (GTDB): domain Bacteria; phylum Bacteroidota; class Bacteroidia; order Cytophagales; family Cyclobacteriaceae; genus JANQEU01. The sequence goes on from CBDETD010000002.1 coordinate 1,700,304, forward strand.
GATAGGTATAGTTTCCCATTAGATGACGACAAAAATGAGTTTTTGACATCGGTAGGTAAAGAAAAATTCAAAAAAGTAATTGGTTATGCCGGTTGGGCGTTTGGCAAACTTTATTCCAAGCAAAGGAGCAATTCCTTCAAAGGATTACTAAATGCAAATCCTCCAAAATCATTGGACTGGGTTGAAAAACAAAGGCAACATGTCAGGGAATCATTACGATTCTTGATCGAAAATAATAAGGACATATTGTTCATTTTGAAGAAACATCCTAAAGAAAATTTTGAGGATGATCCTATTGAGGGTTTTAATGAGATGAATGAGCTTTTAGATTACCCAAATGTCATTTATCTCAAGAAAGAGCACTCAATTGAACAAATCATCCATGTTTCTGACATTTGGATGGGCTTCGAAACTACTACATTGTTCGAAGCCTGGGCTCTTAATAAGCCGACTATTCTTATCAACGAGACTATAGATTTTCCCAGGTCAAAACACTTCAGAGGAGCACTAATCGTCAAATCTGGGGAAGAGGCTCAGAAATATATTGCTGAATTCTACTACAAGGGCACAATAACTGAATTTCATAGAAAAGAGCTAAAAGAGAGGAGAAGAAAATCAATAAATGATTCAATTGGATTTCTTGACGGACTAAATCATTTAAGGACTCTCCAGTATTTTAGGAATTCTATTCCAGCAGAACATTGTGAGAGAAGGATCCCGCTTAACCATAGGCACCTCAGACTTTTTGTACTTATGCATGTGGGAAGATTTTTCTTCTGGAAATGGTTGTTTCTTCGGCTCCCGAAATTTAGAAAAACTGTTTATGTATTTGAAAATCGTACAATGAATGGTTTCGAAAATCGAAAAAGAACTGTGTATAACATGATGGATAAATTTTACCGTGAAAACAAGCTTGATACTTTACTAAGAGGTAATAAATGGGAATCTTTGCGAAAAATTATCCATAACAAACAAAACGAAAGTGGATCTTTCTAAATACTCAATTTTAGTAACCGGTGGAACAGGGTCCTTTGGGAAAGAATTTGTCAGAACTGTTCTCTCCAGATTTCCAGCTATTAAACGTTTGGTGGTATATAGTCGGGATGAGCTCAAGCAATTCGAAATGTCACAGGAATTTAACAAAGAGAAGTACCCTGGCCTGCGATATTTTATTGGAGACATAAGAGATAGCCAAAGACTTAAACGAGCATTTGAGGGGATAGACATTGTGATCCACGCGGCAGCATTGAAACAGGTCCCGGCGGCAGAATACAATCCTTTCGAATTTATAAATACGAATGTGATCGGTGCAGAAAATATTATAAATGCTGCATTAGATACTAATGTCGGTACAATAGTAGCATTGTCAACTGACAAAGCGGCCGCACCCATTAATTTGTACGGTGCAACCAAGCTTTGTTCTGACAAATTGTTTATCGCCGCCAATAATATCAAAGGGGATCGAGACCTTCGATCAATCATTGTTCGTTACGGCAATGTAATGGGATCAAGGGGTTCGGTTATCCCATTCTTCATGAAACAAAGAGCTAATGGGCTTCTTTCTATAACTGATGACAGCATGACTCGTTTCAATATTTCACTTCAGGAAGGAGTTGATCTGGTTTTGAAAGCGATTGAAATCGGAATAGGTGGAGAAATAATCGTTCCAAAATTACCCTCATACAAAATCACTACTGTAGCTGAAGCTATCTCGCCTTCGGCCAAACAGGAAGTAATTGGTATCCGCCCCGGTGAAAAAATACATGAGGACATGATCATTGAAAGTGACGCCAAAAATACCCTAGAGTTCAGTGATCATTTCATCATACACCCCAACAATTCAAAATGGAAAGAATTGCGAGAAGACCTGATAAACAGTAAAAAAGCTCAAGCAGTAGAAGAAAATTTTCGTTACAATTCCGGATTAAATACGGATTGGTTGTCCACCGATCAATTAAGAGATCTTATCAGAAAGCATATTGACAGTGATTTTGAGCCCATATGAATAAGAGTATTCCATATGGTAGACAGGAAATAACTGAAGATGATATTCAAGAAGTAGTACGGGTCCTAAAGAGTGATTTTCTTACTCAAGGTCCGGAAATAAAGATCTTCGAAGATAACTTCGCTTCTTATGTGCATTCGAATTTTGGAGTTGCGGTATCCAATGGTACCGCGGCATTACATCTGGCTTCCATGGCACTGGGTGTTAATAAAGGTGATAAGGTAGTCACCTCTCCTCTCACTTTCTGTGCCAGTGCTAATTGCATTCTTTACAATGGTGGCGAAGTGCTTTTTTCTGATATTGACGGGGATGGACTTTTGGATCTTGATCAACTACAGGAAACGCTAGCGACCTCTAAAAATATTGTTGGTGTAATACCTGTAGATTACGCTGGTTATCCTTCGGATACGCAAAATTTAAGAAACCTTCTTGGTCCCGATAGGTGGATATTGGAAGACTCCTGTCATGCACCCGGTGCATGGAGAACGGATTCTAAAGGTGATAAAGTCTTCTCTGGCTCAAACAGATATACAGATGCATCCATCTTCTCATTTCACCCTGTAAAACATATTGCTACTGGCGAAGGAGGGATCGTCACGTGCAGGTCCAAGGAAACTGCCGAGATGCTTAGGAGATTAAGAACACATGGCATTACAAAGGACAACAAGGAAATGTTGGAAAATCCCGGGGGTTGGTATTATGAAATGCACGAACTCGGATTTAATTACAGACTACCGGATGTACTGGCCGCACTTGGTTCAAGTCAACTTGAAAGAATTGAACAGAACATTGAAAAAAGACTCAACATTGCGAATGTCTATTACGAAGAACTGGGCAATCTTCCAATAAAGTTACCGGCAAGACCTGAAAACGGCAGACATGCATTCCATCTTTTTGTGATCAGAGTCAACGAAAGAAAAAAATTATATGATTACCTGAGAAGTAACAATATTCAAGTCCAGGTTCACTACATACCTATCCATCTTTTACCTTATTATAAAAAGCTAGGATTTAAGTACGGTGACTTTCCAAAAGCTGAGAAGTTCTATGAGGAGTGTATCAGTTTGCCAATGTATCCTTCCTTGTCTGAGTCTGATCACGCATATGTCATTGAACAAATAATCGAATTCTTCAAATGAAGGCCGTAGTTATTTCACAGGCTAGAATGACATCTGAAAGATTACCCGGGAAAGTAATGAAACCCGTCGGTGGTCAACCTATTTTAAAATACCATACGGACCGAGTCCGCAATGCCGAACTTTATATGGTGGTCGCAACTACCACAAACGAAACCGATGATGTAATAGTAGATTTTTGCAAGGATCACAACATTGATTTCTTCAGGGGTGACGAACATGATGTCTTGTCGCGTTACTACTTTGCTGCCAGGGAATTCCAGGCTGACTTAATTGTTAGGGTCACTTCTGATTGCCCATTGATTGATGGCGAACTGATTAAAAATGGTATTCTAACCTATCAAGCTGAAGAAATTGATAATCTATTCATTTCAAACACCTTGAAGAGAACATATCCGCGAGGATTTGACTTTGCAGTATTTTCATTTTCCATGCTGGAAGAGGCTTTTCGCGAGGCGAAAGATAGTTATCAACGAGAGCACGTTACACCTTACTTACGGGAAAATAAATCCGGAAATATTCAATTCAGAAATATCGCTGAAGCTCAGGACTTTAGTCATCTGAGAATAACCCTCGATACCCCAGATGATCTTTCGTTGATCACCAAACTGATCGAAGATCATAATGCTCACAATTTGGGTTATGCCGAAATTATCAACTTATTTAGGGAATATCCGGAACTTCACGAAATCAACAAGCATATTATTCAAAAGTCTTGAAGGCATTTTTCATCGTAAACGCTAACTCACTCATCGGATACGGTCATTGGATGAGGTGTGTGACACTGGCCAAAGAAATAATTAACAGTGTCGATTCTTGTACCTTCATTACTGAAGACAAAAATCAGGATCTAATTGTTAAGAATGAAGCTCTGGGAATTAAGACATTGATAACGGATCTGTACGATAAAAATAGATTTTTGGATTTATTTGACAAAGAGAGCATCGTAATCATTGATTCGGACAATAAAGACCTAAAGGAAATGCCCTTCCAGCGGATTCTTAAAAGGAAATCCGCGAGGGTAGCTTATTTTACCCTGGACACAAGTACTCAATTCATCTCTGATTATGTCATAAGCTATAATGCACAATCGTCAAATTTAAAATACAACTTAGGTCCAAACACAAAGAGATTAACAGAATTGCAATACTCAATTTTTAGGGATGAATTTCGAAATATTGTCGGGAAAAATGACCCGGAACCGATTCCAGGAAATTTCAAGGTTTTCATCTGTTTTGGTGGTTCGGATGAATTGGATTATACGAATCAAGTGATTCGATTGCTCTCAAAGTATAGCAATACAATTGACAGAGTAGATGTGGTTTTGGGTAAAATGAATAGGCAACATGGAATTTCTGAAAACGATAGTCTAAATATCTCAGTCTTCCAATCGATTGATACAATTTCTGAGATCATGACTTCCGCAGATATCGGCTTTTGCGGGTCAGGAAATACATTCTATGAGCTTACTCTTTGTAATAAACCATGCTGGATCGTACCTATGTCTATGAGAGAGGAAAGTTCCTGGAATTACTTAATTTCCAACAAGATGGCATTCAATTTAGCCACGATAGATAAAAACATTAATGAGGTTAAATTTCATTCAGATTTCATGAGTAAGGTGCGGAATCCGTCAAATTATATTCAAAATTGGACTCAACTCAGAAATTCTTTGAATCCAAATGGTGTGAAACTAATTGCCGAGGAACTTTTTAGTTGATTAACATGGGAATAGATGTCTTAGCTACACCAACATTAAGACTAGGAATATGCATCAATATTACAACAATCAATGACATGCAACTTTTGATTGCAGATTTAAGATAAATTTGATCGGGGATTGGAACCTAAACTTAGTACAACGGAAAGGAACAAGTTTCTAAATCAGCCATAAAAAGAAGTGATATATTGCTAGAATATTTTAAATATTTGAATGAAAACCAGGCATATTTCACCAGTAAAGGTGAAAGAAATAGCATCTGATTTTATTGGAGAAGGAGATTTTGAAATAAACGAGATTTCCTCTTTAAAGAATTGTAACAGTAATAGCCTTGCATTTTATAAAGGTGAGGATATTGATTTCCTAGTAAGTGCAAACTGTGGTGCTTTAATTGTCCAAACTCATTTAAAAAAGAAGCTTCAAAAAACAAAGTTTAAAAGTCATGCTATAGTGTTTGATGATTATCCAATGCAGTTTTTTGCAGTTTTTGTAAATACTCGATTCGATAATCATTTTACAGATGTTAAATATCAAGAATCAAATGGATTGATATCTAATTATTCCTATGTAGAAACGGACGTTGAAATTGGCTCTGATTGTGTCGTGTATCCTAATTCAACAATTTATCGTGATACAACTATTGGAAACAACTGTACCATACAAAGCAGCACAGTAATAGGTGGGATAGGAATGTCCTACGTTCAAGGGAGCAATGGAGAATACGTTAGACTAACCCACCTTGGTGATGTAGTCATCGAAGATAATGTTGATATTGGTTGCAATACCACCGTGATGCGTGGAATACTAGAATCTACAATAATAAGGAACGGAGCAAAAATAGGAAATCATGTTAACATTGGTCATAGTAGTGTCATTGGTAGAAATTGCTATATTTCCGCGGGTTGTGTTATTGGGGGTGCCACTGAAATTGGAGAGAATTGTTGGATAGCACCAGGAGTAAGTATCAGAGATAATATTAAAATTGGAGAGAATTGCACAATTGGTGTAGGTAGTGTTGTTGTAAAAGATACTATGGCCAATTCAGTTTATTTTGGCTCACCAGCGAAATTTGTAAAGATAAAAAAGTAAGAATTTGATATCAGATAAAGCAAAAATTGGAAAAAACGTTTCAATAGGGGCTTATTGCGTTATTGAAGCTGGAGTGATTGTTGGAGACAATACAGTTATAAAGAATTATGTTGAATTGAGAAAAGATACAATCATTGGAAATAATTGTATTATTGATTCTCGAGTTTCATCATCCGGCAAGAATAGAGTCGGTGATAATGTAGTCGTAAGATACGACTCAATACTTGCCAGAGGGGTTGATATTGGTGACAATACTTACATCTGTCCAAAAGTTATGACCAATAACTTAGATGCAGGCAAACATCAAATAGGTGGTGCGAAGATTGGAAAGGGCTGTTTTATTGGAACCGCTTCAGTGCTTCAGCACGGTATCACACTAGGGGAAGGAGTAGTTATAGGTTCAATGTCTTTTGTAAATAAAGATGTTCCTGCAAACGAAATCTGGTTTGGAAATCCGGCGAAATTCTTTAAGAAAAAGGATTGATTGGCATCCTAACAGAATAGAGTAATAAAGTGACACTGTCTTAATTAAAGTATTAGAGCTCCGCATGTAATTGAATCAATTTGAATTGGTTTTGAGCCAAATAATTGTGAGTGGAACGAAATTTTTTAAAACTTGGGCCCCACCGTAATATAATGCCGAGTTGTAAAAGACAGGAAACTTTGCCTAACAGTGATACTTTGTAAGAAGGCATGATCATCAATCATCATAATACACAGGAAAAAGTCTATATAATCGCCGAACTCAGCGCCAACCATAACAATGACTTGGACCTGGCGTTGAAAACGGTTAGAGAAATGGCTAAATCAGGAGCCGATGCGGTAAAAGTTCAAACTTTCACCGCGGACTCAATGACATTGGATCTGGATGATGCAAGATTCCAGACCAGGAAAGACAGTTTATGGTCCGGTCAAAAATTGTTTGATCTTTATGCGAAGGGTTCACTTCCCTACGATTGGCATGAACCTCTAAAAAAAGAAGCAAATCGCCATGGGATGGATTTCTTTTCATCTCCTTTTGATATTCAGGCTGTAGATTTCCTGGAGAGTTTAGAGGTACCCGCGTATAAGGTAGCGTCCCTCGAAATAAACCATATCCCTTTAATCAAACATATTGCAAGTAAGAAGAAACCAATAATATTCTCTTCAGGAGTTGCTACGAAAGAAGATCTCAGGTTAGCTATTTCAACGTCAGCTGATAGCGGAAACAAAGAATTATGTGTACTGAAATGTACCACAGCTTACCCCACCCTGCCGGAGGAGTCAGAACTGTCCCAATTGATCTGGCTTAAAAATGAACTCGGAGTCGAAGTTGGATTATCCGACCATTCGATGTCACCGTTTATACCGTCAATTTCCGTTGCTTTAGGAGCCCGGATCATTGAGAAACATTTCATACTCAATCGATCCTATGGAGGAATAGATAGCAAATTTTCATTGGAACCTGAGGAATTCAGATTGATGGTAAAGGGAGTACGAGAAACTGAAAAATCTTTAGGTAGTCATAATTATGAATTAGGTCCAAAAGGAAAAGCAGCCAGAAAATCAATGAGATCAATTATTGTCTCAAAAAAAATCTTGAAAGGCAAAAAATTGGATGAAAGTAACTGCTCCGTACTTAGGCCCGGTATCGGGATGCACCCAAAATACTTTGAGAAGATCATCGGCCTGAAAGTAAATAAAGACCTGAATGCCGGTCATCCACTTCATAAGGATGACATTGCAGATTTCGAGGACAACTGATCCCTATAAAAAAATATATGGTTCTCATTTAAACCATTTTTTTCCTTAATTTGCCGCCGATTTCGAATAAACCAACATCCCCCACAAGAAGAAAGACTGAAAAATGAAGAGTATTGGTGTTTTTACATCAGGTGGTGATGCTCCAGGAATGAATGCCTGTGTCAGGTCAGTGGTAAGAAATGCCCTTTTCCTTGGATTGGATGTATACGGTATTAAATATGGCTACAATGGTATGATCGAAGGGGATATTTACAAAATGAAATCCTATTCGGTAAGTAATATTGTTCAACGGGGAGGCACCATTCTGAAATCAGCTCGTAGCAAAAGCTTCATGGAAAAGGAGGGAAGGCAAAAAGCTTTTGAGCAACTTGAAAAAAGAGGTATTGAAGGATTGATTGCCATTGGTGGAGATGGGACATTTACGGGTGCTAATCTCTTCTACGAGGAGCATGGTATACCTGTTGTTGGGGCACCAGGCACTATCGATAATGACCTCTTTGGAAGTGACTATACAATTGGATTCGATACAGCGGTAAACACGGCATTGGATGCAATAGACAAGATACGTGACACCGCCAGTAGCCATGATAGAGTATTCTTTATCGAAGTGATGGGACGGCATTCCGGATATATAGCCATACAATCGGGTATTGGTGGCGGGGCTGAATTGGTAATGGTCCCTGAAATTTCCACCACCATCCAGGATGTAATCGATACACTGCGGAAAGGAAGAGATAGCCAGAAAACCTCACACATCGTAATAGTTGCCGAAGGCGAAACCCAGGGTAATGCTCACGAAATTGCAGGGAAAGTCCGGGCCGAACTTCCGGAATTGGATATCCGTGTTTCTACATTAGGTCATATTCAAAGAGGGGGAATTCCGACTTCGTTTGATCGGATACTGGCTTCCAGATTGGGCATGGCGGCAGTAGAAGGTCTCGTAAACGGACAGAAAAACGTGATGGTTGGAGTGGTAGATGATCAAATCACATATACAAGTTTCAAAATCGCCATCTCCAAGACCAAACCGATCAATGAGGACCTGTTGAGGCTTGTCAATGTCTTAAGTATCTAGTTTATTTTCGACATATTCTAATATCTGTTTGTAATCATGGGGAAAGAACCACCTGATCTCATGATCCCTTTTAAACCATGTCAATTGTCTTTTGGCATACCTCCGGCTATTTCTCTTTAACAACCTGATTGCTTCCTCCCTGTCGTATTTTCCTTCTATGAATCCAAAGATCTCAGTGTAGCCAACAGTTTGTAACGCATTTTTATTTTTGAATTCCCACAAACTTTCGACCTCATCAAATAGTCCATTTTGAATCATAATATCCATTCTTTGGTCAATCTTCGTGTACAATTCTTCCCTTGGTAATTCAAGACCAATTTTTATTGGAGAAAAAGGTCTTTTCAAGGGGTCTTTTTTCCCTTGGCGAAAATGGGAAAAAGGCTTTCCCGTTGACCTGATTACCTCAATGGCCCTGATGATCCTCACCGGGTTACTTTTATCTACCTGGTTGAAATAAACAGGATCCTTTTCCTGGAGCTCAGACAATAATCCAACAAGTCCATTTTGATTAACATATTCATTCAATTCCTTACGCATAGAGGGATCGGACGCAGGTTGATCATCGAATCCTTTCAACACTGCATCAACGTACAGACCAGAACCTCCAACGAGGACGGCCGCAGAGAATTTGGTGAAAATACTGGATAATATCTCAAGTGATTCTTTTTCATATTTTCCTGCATCATAGGACTCCTCTACCGATAGCGTGTTGATGAAGTAATGCTTTACTTGTAACAATTGATCACTAGTGGGTTTGGCTGTCCCAATATTCATTTCTTTATAGAATTGTCGTGAATCAGCTGAGAGTATTTCGGCATCAATGCTACTAGCGAGGTCAATGCTCACTTGTGTTTTTCCCACTGCCGTCGGCCCAACAATCACCACCAGTTTCTTTGGGTGCATGCTGATCATCTATTTAAAGAAGCAATTTTCACTAAATTTATGTAATGGATACGTTGAAACAGGACGTGGGATCATTGGCTGAGGAGATCAATTCCTTAAAAATACAACTTCGAGAAAAAGAAAAGGAAATTGAATCCCTTACAGCTCGTAATGAAGATCAACTAAGGGTACTATTCAATGGATCAAATGATCTAATCCAGATCATTACACCTGAAGGGGAATTCAAATTTGTCAACGAAGCTTGGAAGTATAAGCTTGGATTTAAGGATGAAGAACTCAAAAAACTAAGATTCCTAGATATTGTCCAAGCGGATAAAAGGGCGAAAACCGAAGAATCCATATCAAATCGGTGTGAAGACTCACCGACCTGTAGATTTGACACAGTCCTGGTCAATCGTCATGATAAAAACATCTATGTCTCCGGACACCTTACCTGCATTTTTGAAAATGGGAAACCGCAGGAATATTGGGGTGTGATGTATGATATCACTGAAAGGGTTCGTGCTGAAAGCGTTCAGCGTTTGTTTTTTTCAATTGCCACCTTAACACAGAAGGAGTACAGTCTGGATGATCTTTATGCCCAGATCTTCGATGAACTTTCAAACCACTTGAGAGTGAAGAACTTCTCAATTGCCACGGAAAATAATGATCAGATCAGTTTTCCCCATAGGACTACGGAGAAAGCAAAAAGTACCAAAGTAGTCGACAAACTTCTTGCTAAGTATACCTTGGAACGAAGTAAGCCGATGATCGTGTACGAGGAGGGAATCCGCAAAATCGCTAAGCAGTACAACGTAAATGTAAATCGGCCAATTCCGAAGATTTGGCTCGGTGTTCCATTACACGCTGAAAGTGAGAGTCAAGGTGTAATGATGTTATATAGCTACAAAGATCATGACACTTACAATCATAGGGATCTCGAGTTGTTGGATTTCATTTCCGGGCAGGTCAGCCTGGCACTTGAAAGAAAATTTAATCAAGACAAAATCATTGATCAAGCTGCCCGATTAAATGCAATTTTTGAAAGTAGTACCCACCAGATATGGTCAATTAATAAAAACTATACATTCACCTCCTTCAATGAGAACTACGCCAGAGCTTTTCAGTCATACTTTGGTCAGAGACCGGAAATCGGGATGGATCTCAATAAAACTTACCAGAAACTATTTGAAAAAAGTGTAAGAGAGCTCTGGATAAATAAGTATGATAAAGCATTTTCAGGTGAGGTTTTGAATTTTCAAACACATCTAACCACTTCACTCGGAGAAAAAGTATGGCGTGATATATACCTCAACCCCATTGCTCTTCCAAACGGAAAAATTGAAGAAGTATCTGTCATAGCCAACGACATTACAGAAAAAAAGAAAGCGGATCTGGCATTGGTGGAAAGTGAAGAGAAATTCAGGAACATATTCGAATCGTTCCAGGATATCTATTTCCGATGTGAATTGTCTGGAGAGATCACGATGGTCAGTCCATCAGTTCAGGAGGTTCTGGGTTTCTCACCCAAGGAAGTTATTGGCAACAACATTGAAGGATTTTTTATTTCAATGAATAGCACTGAAACGCTTATTCAGGAATTACTGGCAAACCATAGTGTTAAAAACTTCGAAGGTGCTGTCAGAACCAAAAGCAAAAAAGAGATCACGTTCCTTTGCAATATCCGATTGATCAAAAAATCGTGGCGGGATAGAGGTGAAATCGAGGGTGTTGCCAGGGATATTACCCTCCTTAAAAAGAAAAATCAGGAGCTAAGGCAGGCAAAAGACCTTGCAGAGCGTTCATTGAAAATCAAAGAGAGATTTCTGGCCAACATGAGTCATGAAATAAGGACTCCAATGAATGGAATAATTGGCATGATCGACCTCCTGGGATCAACGTCCCTGAATTCAGAGCAATTGAATTATATTAAAACGGTTAAGAAATCTTCGGATACACTACTCAACATCCTGAATGATATCCTGGACCTATCGAAAATAGAAGCCGGTAAGATGGAGTTGAGAATGGAACCGGTAAACTTGATTGAAACCGTCGAGAAGATCTATGACTTGTTTTCTCAGCAAGCTTATCTCAACAAGACAAACCTGTATTACCATTTCGATGATAAACTTCCTGATTTCATTCTTGGTGACGAAACCCGGTTAATCCAGGTTATATCCAACCTGATCTCCAATGCCATAAAATTTTCACGTGGAAAAGGAACAATTAATCTCAGCATTAAGCTGAAAGAACATAACAAAAAAGGATATGAGTTCTCGGTCGCAGTAAAAGATTCAGGAATTGGAATTCATCCGAAGGACCAGGAAAAACTCTTCAAAAGTTTCAGTCAACTAGACAGCTCCAAACGGAAACTTTATGCCGGTACAGGTCTGGGATTAGCCATTTCAAAGGAACTGGTCAAATCCATGGGAGGAGATATTGGAGTTGTGTCTACGCCTGGTCTGGGTAGTACCTTTTGGTTCACCTTTAAAGCTTCCCCTACTGAGATAATACCCAGCGCTGACGCGAAGGAGACCAATTCAATTACAACTCAATTCGTAGGCAGGAAGCCCAAAGTTCTCTTAGTCGATGACAATGACATCAACAGGACCGTAGCTTCCCAAATTCTCAACAAATCAGGTTGTAAAGTGGTGGATGTAAACAGTGGGAGAAGTGCATTGGATCAGGTTCAAAAGGATAAGTTTGATCTCATTTTTATGGATATTCAAATGCCGGAGATGGATGGTATTGAGACAACGAAAAGAATGAGGAAACTAAATATTAAGAAACTCCCTCCTATTGTCGCCATGACCGCCTATTCTATGCAGGAAGACAGGGACAAATTCATCAAGGAAGGACTTGATGATTATCTCGCAAAACCAATCAAATCAGATAAATTAATTGATAAGGTCAGGTCATGGACCCAGTTTGAACCAAGGGAGGTTCGTAGTATGGTATTTGAAGATAAAACAGAAGATCTTGTCATCAATCAAAATACTTTAAATCAACTTCATCGATATGGTGGTAAAGAGCTAATCGAAAATGTACTGGAAGATTTTAATACGGAAGCAACTGAAATAGTTGATGAATCAATAACCAGCTTCAAGAAGCAGGATTTCGAAAGTATTCAGAAGAATATGCATACTTTAAAGGGAAATGCTGGTACCCTTGGAATTGAGAGACTCTCCAAACAGGCAGCTGTTATTGAAAAGAAACTAAAAGAAAATAAATTTGGCAGATTGCGAAATGAACTGACCAAGTTGAAGAAATCATTTAAGGAATTCAAAGAAAGCTATAGAAACATATTGAAAAATGAGTAAGATCCTAGTCGCTGAAGATAGCTCCGTTATTCAAAATTTAACTAAACGGATCCTATCCATACAAAATCATGAGATTATCACCGTTAAAAACGGTGGAGACGTAATGAAAACCTTGGAAAAGGATAAATTTGACCTGTTATTACTGGATATTAACATGCCGATATTGAGCGGTGAGGAATGTGCGCATTTGATTAGACACAGTAATAACCCGGACATTAAGGACATCCCGATAATTGCCATTACCGGAAATGCCAAGAATTATAGTATTGATGATTTCAAAGAAATGGGAATCAATGACTTTTTACCAAAACCTTTAAATTATGACCAAATGGTCGATATGGTCAATTCATATTTAAGTCAATCGTAATTTGAAGTATACTAACCATTTCCTACACAAACTCGAAGATATCTTCGCCGAGACAGATTACACATTGCGGTATGAAAAAGGCAATTTCCAATCAGGATACTGTATCCTTAATGACTCCAAAATTGCGATTGTAAACAAGTATTTCTCGCTGGACGGGAAAATAAATAGTCTAATTGACATACTTCGAACCATCGAAGTCGACGAAAAAAATCTTAATGAAAAAAATCGCCGTCTTCTCCGTGAATTGAGGCAAAATCAGTTTCAAATTTGACTGTTACTTTCTTAGGAACAGGCACCTCACAGGGAGTTCCTGTGATCGGTTGTGATTGTGAGGTCTGCAGATCTTTGGATTTCAAAGACAAGAGGCTCAGGAGCTCCATACATATCCATCATGAAAATGTAAGTTTGGTTGTTGATACTGGTCCTGACTTTAGACAACAAATGTTGCGTGAACGAATAAAGCGCCTTGATGGCGTATTATTTACACATGAACATAGAGATCATACAGCGGGATTAGATGATATACGAAGTTTCAACTTCAAACAAAAACAGGACATACCTATCTACGGAAGAAATACAACCCTGGATCAGCTCAAACGAGAATTTTCTTATGTTTTCTCAGACCATAAATACCCTGGTGTTCCACAGGTTACGCCATTGGTGATCAACAAGAATGAAGAGTTTAAGATCCGTGATGAGGTTATTACACCTATTGAGGTTATGCATTACAAATTACCGGTTTTTGGATTTAGAGTTCGCGATTTTACTTACATCACGGATGCAAAGAGTATCGACCATGGGGAAATCTCAAAAATAAAAGGTTCTAAGGTAGTCGTGCTTAATGCTTTGAGAATTGAGGAACACATAAGTCACTTTAATCTTCAAGAAGCAGTCGAAATGGCTACAGAGATAGGCGCTGATAAAACCTACCTAACCCATATCAGTCATTTACTCGGTAAGCACAGAACGGTTTCCAAAGATCTTCCTGACACTATTGAGCTGGCCTGGGATGGTTTAAAAATTGAAATAGATTAATGTTCCATCACTTCCTTTTCGTCGAGAGGTTGTCCAGATCTCTAAATGAAAAGCTATCCGGGTCTCAGATCATCGAGTGCTTTAGTCAGCAAAAAGAAGAGTTAATAATTGTATTTCTTCTTCCTCAAAATTCCAGGTTCTACCTGAAAGCTTCCTTTGACCCCAGTATCAATTTATTGTCTTTTCCAAATTCATTTCATCGCACCCGAAAAAACAGTATCGATCTATTTGCTGAAGTTATTGGCCAATCAGTCATTAACATCATTGCTAATTCGTTTGATAGATCTTTTGTCGTCCAGTTGAATGACCATTCATTGTTGTTTCAACTTTACAATCGTAGGTCGAATGTTGTGCTATATCAAAATGAAAATCCGATCAAATTCTTTCGATCCTCACTAGCACGTAGCCTAAACATTCATTCGTTTAAGAGGAATTTCGATTTTAGAAGCAACGATCCCCAGGATCTTGCAAGTCTTGAGAAAATCTCCGGACCGAAAATCATTAACTACTTAACAAGTCAGGAGGGTTATGATCAATCAAAAACAGACGAAAAGTTCAAATTGATAGAAAACCTGATCGCAGAAATAGGCAAAAACAAGATCAATATAATAGGGGAACAAAGACCCGAGATTTCTCTACTCCCTGAACAAAACTTCATCTTCCAATCTTCTGACCCCATTTCAATATGTAACGAACTGTTTTTAAGGTATACCAAGACCTATTTGTTGGAAATTGAAAAAGAAGGGATGATCAACAAGCTCCGGAAGCAGATTAAAAAGAATGAAAACTACATAACCAATTCATTACGAAAACTAAAGTTGATAAAAAACCGGAGGAGTAATGAGGAAATTGCCAATATTATTATGGCCAACCTCCATTCAATCTCAACAGAGGCCAAGTCGGTGGAGCTCGATGATATATACGGAACTGGTAAAATCAATATTAAACTTAACCCAGGTCTGTCTCCTCAAAAAAACGCCGAAAGGTTTTATCGAAAGAGTAAGAAAGAGAAACGGGAGGTTTCGATCATTCAAAGAAACGTCAACTCAAAGCAAGAACTCATCACAAAACTAAGGAACGAAATAGATGAGACCAGGAGAATATCTGCTTATAAAGAACTACGAGAAAAAATAAAATCGGAACCTTCACGGAAAAGAAAGGACGTACCTCTTCCCTATCGTAAAATCACTTTTGAAGGTTTTGATATTTATATTGGAAAGGACGCTAAATCCAATGATCTGATGACCTTAAAACATGCACACAAGGATGATCTTTGGCTGCATGCCAGAGATGTCAGCGGATCACATTTGCTTTTGAAGAATGGTGATAATAGAAAAATACCGGACACCGTTTTAGAATTCGCAGCGGCAGTGGCAGCATTCTATTCCAAAAGGAAAGCAGATACCTTATGCCCGGTAATCTATACTCAAAGGAAATACGTCAGGAAGCCAAAAGGTTTTCCACCAGGAAAGGTTCTTGTTGAAAAAGAAAAGGTGATCATGGTTAAACCTCATGATCCCAGAACCAGTATCTAATCCACCTGATGGATCTTTATCATATTTGTATGCCCCTCCCAATGGGAAGGCATGGAGGCTGTATTAATGAAAACATCTCCCGAAGTCAAAAATCCTTCCTTAACAAGAATTTCTTCAATGTGGTGAAGCGTATCATCAATACCTTCCGTAAGATCGTAATAGAATCCACGAACTCCCCAAGCCAAATTCAGTTGTCTCAACAGATGTTTTTGGTTGGTGAAAACGAAGATTTCCGCATTGGGTCTGTGCATTGCAAGATGATAGGCAGTATAACCTGATTTGGTCATCCCTATCAATGCCTTGGCATGAACGGATTCGGATAATCTACATGCAGCACGCACCAATAGATCATTCAACCTTGTAGTAGATTCTTTTTCCTTATCACTGAATTTGTTGAATATTGAAACTGCTTCGTTCTCGACAGCAGCAATGGTCTGAGACATACGCATTACAGCTTGAATTGGGAAATTCCCTGAGGCTGATTCCGCTGAAAGCATTAATGCATCTGCTCCGTCCAAGACAGCATTGGCCACATCATTTGTTTCGGCTCTTGTGGGCCTGGGGTTGTTTATCATGCTCTCCATCATTTGAGTTGCAATGATCACTGGCTTACCTTTTTTGATACACTTCTTAACAAGGATTTTCTGTTTCAGAGGTACATCCTCCATGGCAATTTCAACACCAAGATCCCCTCTGGCAACCATAATCGCATCCGTTTCTTCAATAATATCATCGATGTTATCCAGAGCTTCAGGTTTCTCGATCTTCGCAACAACTTTCGTATGCTTGCCTGACTTCTTGATTATCTCCTTAAGTTCAACAATGTCTTTGGCCTCCCTGACAAATGAGAGTGCCACCCATTCCAGATCAAACTGCAACCCAAATTCCAGATCCTTTCTATCTTTCTCGGTAAGTGATGGTGCAGATACTTTAGTATCCGGAAGGTTTATTCCTTTTCTAGATTTCAGAATGCCCCCATGGATAACCTTTGTGTTCACCTTATCATCAATGGTCTCTTCCACCTGAAGCTCAATATTGCCATCATCAATTAAGATAGTATCTCCTTTCTTGACATCATTGACAATCTGCTTATAGGTAGTGCTGACAATCTCATTATTTCCTATTACATCCTCCTTTGTTGTTATACACAAGTTATCTCCGGAATTGATCTCTACTTCTCCATTTTCAACCTGGTTGACCCTGATCTTTGGTCCCTGAAGATCTTGCAGCATAGCAACATGAGTACCCATTTCAGTATTGATCTGAGTGATTAATTCAATCACTTTTTGATGATCCTGGTGAGTGCCATGTGAAAAATTAAGTCGGAACACGTTGGCGCCGGCTTTGATCAATTCAATTAATGTTTCTTTATTATTACTTGCCGGACCCACTGTGGCCACGATTTTAGATCTCTTTCGAATTGTTTCAATCATAGTAGTTGTCAGTAAACAAGATTTTCCTTGTTTTTGATTTTGTTTAGGTCAAGTCTTACCAAATACGTAATAGCAGGATTCTTTCGAAGCGACGAAATTAATCCATCAAGATCAAAGTCATCAACACTTGATCGCAATTTGAGGAAAAAGTCAAATTCCCTTAGCTCTGGTAGCACGAGTAAATTCCGGGGAGAATTGCTGGCGGTAAGTTTATTTTGAATAAGATTATACTGGTATAATTCTGATCGATCCTCGAAAACCGATATTGAGATCCTTGAATTATCAGAAAAATCAAGGATTACATCCGGTAATTTTACGAAATGAAACAATCCTGTTTCGTTTAAATGCCATGCCAACTTGAAATCCTTGATCCTTGCTATGATCCCCAGCAATTCAAAATCGTACGTCAGGTCTGCTATAAGTTTTCGTTTCTTCATTATAGTACTATTTACCACTCAAATCCAGCAAAACCAACAATTTGAGGGCTTTTTAAATAAATTTGAATTGTATCATTTTAATGTATTTCTTTGCACAGAATTTTAAACCAAACTGTAAAAAAATGTCAGAAATTGCACAAAAGGTTACGTCTATCATTATTGATAAATTAGGTGTTGAGGAATCAGAAGTTACACCTGAAGCAAGTTTCACAAATGACTTGGGTGCAGACTCTTTGGATACCGTGGAGTTAATCATGGAGTTCGAAAAAGAATTCAACATTTCAATACCAGACGACCAGGCAGAGAATATAGCAACAGTTGGTCAAGCAATTAGCTACCTAGAAGAAAACGTAAAATAAGCTTACTCTTATTTTGATGGAATTGAATCGCGTTGTTGTAACGGGAATAGGTGCACTAACACCTTTGGGAAACACCAAAGATGAATATTGGAAGGGGTTGGCCGAGGGTGTTAGTGGCGCTGGACCAATTACCAGGTTCAATCCAGAAAAATTCCGGACAAAATTTGCTTGTGAAGTAAAAAACTTCAACCCAACCGACTTTCTAGATAGGAAAGAAGCCAGAAAGATGGACCCAAACACCCAATTTGCAATGGTGGTTGGTGACGAAGCGATACAGGATTCCAAGATAGACCTCGATTCAATTGATAAAGACAGAGTTGGGGTAATTTGGGGATCAGGAATCGGAGGCTTAAAGACGTTTCAAGACGAAGTATCTTCTTTTGCCAATGGTGATGGAACCCCCAGATTCAATCCATTCTTCATTCCAAAGATGATCGTTGATATTTCTCCCGGTCTTCTTTCAATCAAATATGGCTTCAGAGGACCAAATTACGCTACGGTTTCGGCCTGTGCATCATCAAGTCACTCCCTAAATGATGCTTTTACATATATAAGATTAGGAAAAGCGGATGTCATGTTAACAGGAGGTTCTGAAGCGGGTGTGATCGAAGCAGCAATGGGTGGATTCAATGCGATGAAAGCATTGTCGGAAAGGAATGACGATCCCAAGACAGCCTCTAGACCTTATGATAAAGATCGGGATGGTTTTGTTTTAGGAGAGGGAGCCGGAGCAATAGTCCTGGAAGAATTGGGGCATGCAAAAGCCAGAGGCGCCAAGATCTATGCCGAAGTACTGGGCGGTGGTATGTCTGCTGATGCATATCATATTACGGCGCCCCATCCTGAAGGAGTCGGAATCACTAAAGTAATGCAGGAAGCACTTCGTGATGCTGATTTGGATCCTGAAAAAGTCGATTATGTGAATACGCATGGAACATCTACTCCCCTGGGCGATAGTGGGGAAGTGAAGGCAATTCAAAATGTCTTTGGTGAACATGCATACAACATGAATATTAGCAGTACAAAATCTATGACAGGCCATTTATTAGGCGGGGCAGGAGCCATTGAAGCAATTGCATGCCTAATGGCTATTCATCAAGGAATTGTACCCCCAACGATAAATCACTTTACCGACGATCCGGAAATCGATCCCAAACTGAATTTAACATTCCACAAAGCACAAAAGAGAGAGGTAAACGTAGCATTAAGCAACACGTTTGGATTTGGTGGTCATAATGCTTCCGTATTGTTTGGTAAATATAAAGGCTAGTGCCTCGCTTCTTAAAGCGTGTAATTACTAAGTTCCTGCCTCTCACAAATTCCGAAGACAGACGTCTTCAAAAAGCTTTCAAATCCATCACAGGAAAAAGGCCGTACAACCTTTCACTTTATAAATTGGCCATGAAGCACAGCAGCATGGCACCAGTGAATCCAAGGGGACTAAAAGAATCGAATGAAAGACTTGAATATCTTGGAGACGCCATTTTAGGAATGGTTGTCGCTGAGTTTCTTTTCGCCCGATTTCCTTTTAAAGAGGAAGGTTTTTTAACTGAAGTTCGTTCCAAAATCGTGAATCGGGAGTCATTGAATCAGGTTTCCAGGAAAATTGGATTGAAGGATTTGATTGAGTTTCAGAAAAATTCCAGAATGCTATCTCCAAAATCAATCTACGGAGATTCATTGGAAGCTTTGATTGGGGCTGTCTATTTGGACAAAGGTTTTGCTTTTACCCGTTCCTTTGTTGTGAAAAAGATCATTATACCTCATTATGATATCGACAATCTTATCAACACAATTACAAATCATAAGAGTAAGATTATTGAATGGGCCCAAAAAGAAACTAAAGAAATATCATTTGAGATCGTTGAAATAAATGAGACTGGTAAAGTCAAACAATTTACTGCACAGGTGGTAATAGAAGGAAAACCTTATGAAAAAGGGCACGGACTTAGCAAGAAAAAAGCAGAGCAAGACGCTGCCCGAAAGACCCTTCAAATTCTCGAAAACGAAAATGGGACGACAGATTAGGATCGCCGGAGCGTGTTTGAACCAAATCCCACTTGACTGGGAGAATAATCTCCAAAATATAAGATCCGCTATTCATGAAGCACGTCTTGCCAAAGTGGATCTTCTTTGTCTACCCGAACTCAGTATTTGTGGTTATGGATGCGAGGATCTGTTCCTAAGCGACTGGCTTCCAGCCAAATCACTGGAAAAACTGGAAGAGCTTCTTCCGGATACTAGTGATATCGCAGTAGTTGTAGGGCTTCCGATAAAGTTTGAAAACTTCACCTACAATGCAGTAGCACTCATTGAGAACAAAAGGATCAAAGGAATATACGCAAAACATAATCTTGCCAATGAGGGAGTGCATTACGAACCCAGATGGTTTAGATCATGGCCTTACGAGAAAATTGAGGCACTGACCATTGTTACGGATGATATTCCCTTTGGAGCTATTACTGAAACTGTAAAAGGAGTTAAAATAGGTTTTGAGATCTGCGAAGATGCATGGCAGGAAGACAGACCAGCCTGCAACCTGGTGAAGAAAGGTGTAGAACTGATCTTGAATCCAAGTGCAAGTCATTTTGCCTTTGGTAAGGAGACTTTCAGGGAAAACCTCGTTATCGAAAGCTCGGAAAAATTTGATTGTGTATACCTATACACCAATTTACTGGGCAACGAGGCCGGTAGGATGATATACGATGGCGATATCATCATATCCCAAAAAGGAAAGCTTATTGGTCACAATAAAAGATTTTCTTTCAGGAACTATAATCTTTTGTGGTTGGATGTCGACTTTGATAATCACACTTCCTCATTAGATGTGAGGGAGGATTTCCAATCAAAAATGCAGGAGTTCAGCCATGCCGTTCCCTTGGCCTTATTTGATTATTGTCGGAAAAGTAGAAGTAAAGGATTTGTGCTTTCATTGAGTGGAGGAGCAGACTCCAGTGCAATTGCTGTATTGATAGCACAAATGGTCCAAATTGGTGTTAAACAATTAGGTACAGAAGATTTTCTCAAAAAAATCGGCATCTCTGAACAATTGACGGATATCAGGGAGATTGTTTCATTGCTGCTCACAACCGCCTACCAGGGTACAAAGAACAGCTCACAAAAAACTCTTGATTCGGCTGAAAACCTTGCAAAAAGTATAGGAGCTCAATTCAACCACTGGAGTATAGATGAAGAAATCGAAAGTTATTCCAATAAAATATCCAGTGTTATCGGAAGGGATCTATCCTGGGAGACAGATGACATAGCACTCCAGAACATTCAAGCCAGGGGTAGGTCACCAATTATTTGGATGCTGGCAAATATTAAGAATTGTATTCTCCTTACTACGTCCAATCGCAGTGAAGGAGATGTAGGTTATGCAACAATGGACGGAGATACCAGTGGAAGCGTTGCTCCTATCGCCGGAGTTGACAAGTCATTTATACTCCAATGGTTGAAATATGCAGAATCCGAACTAGGCTTTGAAGGATTGTCAGAAGTAAATAAACTTCAACCTTCTGCGGAATTACGACCCTTAGAGCAATCACAAACTGATGAAGATGACCTCATGCCTTATACAGTATTGACATCCATTGAACGACTGGCCATTAGAGATCGCTTGTCTCCGGTCCAGGTTTATGATAGACTCTCAGGGAAATACCCGGAATCAGAACTTAAGGCATGGATCAAGAAATTCTACAGGCTTTGGTCCTTCAATCAATGGAAAAGAGAACGAATCGCATTGAGCTTCCACATCGATGATTTCAACGTTGATCCGAGGACCTGGTGCAGATTTCCAATTTTATCCGGAGCATTCAAGGAGGAATTAGATCAACTTTAGTGATCGCCGATGGGGACTTTGGCAAAATAATTGCTTGGTTCTAGGGAAACCAAGTTGATTATGAAATCTCCCAAATTCTCCTTTACACTAGTATCTCTGACTTTTATTGTTTTCTTTTTTTCCGGATGTAGTGATGAATGCGAAACCACTTCGGAATTTGTGATCTACGAACCGGTTTATGAATCCATGGCTTCTTTTCGTGATGATGTCAGGGTTTCAGAATCGAAATCCATTGACCAGGCTGGTAAGATCTATTTCAAGGATGGATTTCTTTTCATAAACGAGCCCAATGCCGGCATCCATGTCATTGACAATCGCGATATCAGCAACCCCACTCCTTTATCATTTATAGAAATTCCAGGGAATTTCGATATCGCCGCAAAAGGGAACTATTTGTATGCTGATTCCTACGTAGACATGGTGGTATTTGATATTTCCGACTTGAATAGCATCTCTGAAGTCAATAGGCAGGAGGACATCTTCCTCTCAACTTATGAATGGGATGGAATGTATCAAAATGGAATGGTACTTATTGACTACAATGAAGAAATTGTTAAATCCACAGCAGAATCAGACTGCCAACCCAATATCGTGGGTTGCCCAAATTGTCTAGTGTTTGATATGGCCAATGGCGCTGAATCTTTCGACATAAGAACGGCGGCCACTAACTCCTCAAGTACCGGAGTTGGAGGTTCGATGGCAAGATTCACTATAAAAGATGATTACCTCTATACATTAGATCAGATCAAACTACGATCCTTCGACCTCGCAGATCTTGTTGACCCTCAACTGATAAACGAAGTGGACGTAGGATGGGGAATGGAAACTATATTTCCTTATGAAAATCATCTCTTCATAGGAGCGCGTAATGGAATGTTTATCTATAACATCGACGACCCTGCACTCCCAAGTTATGTTTCACAATACAATCACTTCACTGCATGTGATCCGGTAGTCGTTCAGGGAAATTATGCATATGTAACGCTTAGAGATGGTACCGAATGCAATACATTCTCAAATCAATTGGATGTGATAGACATATCAAATATTTCAAGCCCCAGACTGGTAAATGTAGTTGAAATGCAAAATCCTCATGGATTGGGAATCGATGGAAGTTGTCTGTTTGTATGTGAAGGTGACTTTGGTTTGAAATTCTTTGATGCCTCCGACGTAATGGATATAGAAAACAAAATGGTCCGTCATTACAAGGATGTACACGCTTATGATGTCATTCCATTGAATAATAACCTCATGATGATTGGAGAGGACGGATTGAGACAATATGGTTATAGCTGCAATGGCGAAGATCTTTTGTTGATGAGTACGATACCTACCAGCTCTAGCTTCTAATGAGTCATTTATTGAGATTCGCTTCATTGATTTTGGTAATTTTGATGTCCTGGCCGGTATCGGCGCAGGACATCATTAATTTCAAAGAATTTTCAATTCAAGGAAAGCTCCTGGAGTACAGAAATGATAAGGCACTATTTCTGACCCTAGGTGGAGACACTATCAGACTGGCCAAAGGTGATTTTTACCTCGATTTTAACGAACTGAATTCAGTGTTGACAATGAAATCCGGTAGAAGACCTGAATATGGCAGAACAATACAACCTCCAGTCAAGAAAAGTAAAATTCGAATGGAAGGAAGGAGACTTTATGGTCAGGTCGATTTTGGGATGAATATCACCGAAGGAAACATTTCCATTGTCAAATATGGAATGTCAGGATCCATAAACTATAAAGTATTGGAAATGCTGAATGTTGGTATCGGTTCGGGCATAGATAGTTATGACGATATGAACCTGATCCCAATATTTCTGAAAGTTTCCGGATCAGCTAATAGACAATACGTTGCTCCATACTTTGAATTAGGTTTTGGGGAAAGTATAGCGGTAATAAAAGAGGACGAATTGCCCAATAGTCAAATAGACCCGACCGCTGAAGGTGGTTTGAGGTGGCATTCGGCATTTGGGTTCAAAGTTCAGGACAAAATATCTACAATAATCACTTTTGGAATGCTTCATCAAAAATCCTCGGTGACAACAGGTTTTCTTGATTGGAGGGGAAATCCAAATATGACCACAGAAAGCAGGTCCATGAACATGGTGACTATGAGGGTTGGATTCATTTTTTAATTGTCGATACCACCAGAAAAAATAGTATTGAGTTTGGCGCTACCAATAAAAATCGTTCTGTTTGCGTTTTTATTCTGATTCTTCGAACCGGCCAGGAAATCAGTGGAACGAACTCAGATGGCGCTGCGGACTTTATTCATATTTCTTGTTTTCCTTTTTGGATCGCTTGGTTTAAAGGCTTCATTCATTGATCCCAGCGATTCCATTGACGAAAAGATCGTTACCCTTCATGAAATTCATGTCGTCGGTAATAAGAGAACCAAGGAATTCGTAGTCTTAAGGGAAATAAGTGCTTCACAAGGTGAGAAATATCGATTGGATGAGCTGAAAAAAGTTATTGAAGCTTCCAAAATTCGTATTTACAATACAAATCTCTTTAACAGTGTGGAGTCCCAGATATTGGAACTGAATGAGACCGAAGTCGATCTTGTAATCACATTGGATGAACGCTGGTACTTCTATCCAAGTCCAATTTTCCGAATTGCTGACAGAAATCTTATGGATTGGTTGAGGAATCGTGGTGGAGGATTGAATCGATTTAATTATGGACTTAAACTGGATCATTTCAATTTCCGAGGTAGGAATGAGAAGGTTCGATTCATTGGTGAAATAGGTTTTGAGCGCCGATTTATTCTAAGTTATATCGTGCCATACATTGAAGATACCCGCAAACACGGATTGATATTTGATTTTGCTTATCTGGAAAACGAAGATCTGGCATACATCACGGAAAACCATCTGCCATCATTCATAGAATCCGAATCAATAAACCGAACGACGTTCAACACGAGTATCACTCACACATTTCGACCATCCTACTATTCCACTCACTATTCTACGATTGGATTCAAAACAACTAATGTCTCTGATACGATCGTTGCCCTGAATCCAAATTTTCTTGGAAATTCAAGGACGGATCAGAAACACTTTAGACTGAGGTATCGGTTCATCAATGATCTTAGAAACAACAGGAACTACTCCACAGCGGGTCATTATCTTTTCCTGGAGGTTTACAAAAAGGGGTTGGGAATTTTTAAGGATCTTGATAAGTTTTCGATTTCCGGAATCTATTCGAAATACAATGATCTTGGCAAAGGATTTTATCTGGCCAATAGTGTAATCGGATTTATTTCCTTCCCCAAACAGCAACCGTATTTCGACTATTCGGGGCTGGGGTTTGATGAATTATTTGCCAGAGGTTTTGAGCTATCTGTTATTGAAGGGCATCGCTATGTCATGACGCGAAATTCATTCCGAAAACTGCTTTTTGATTTACGTGGAGACATGGGTGATGTAATATCAATCGACCAATTTGACGATGCCAAATTACAATTGTATTTAAAACTTTTCTTTGATACCGGCTGGGTGGATAACTATCCACAGTACGAATCAAATACACGCCTTACAAATACCTTTCTTTATAGCCTGGGAGCAGGTATTGATGTAGTCACAATGTATGACCTGGTTTTAAGATTTGAGTATTCGTTGAATTCAGAACAGCAGTGGAATTTCGCTTTAAATATCAAAGCAGATATTTAGACTATTTGAATTCCTTCCATTTCCTCTTCTTTCCTTTTTTGAATTTATACCACGTGCCAATCCTTTCTCCATCCACGTATTCCCCTTCATAAGAGATTTCGCCATCCTCACTATAGAATGTCCATAATCCCGATTCAAGACCATTGGCAAATTGACCCTTTTGCCAAATCACATTGTCCTCAAAATAGAATATCCAGTCACCATGAGGTAAACCATCAGCATATTCCCCTATTCTCTTAATACCTCCATTTTCGTAATAAAAAAACCATTTACCCGAGTAGAGATCATCCTCGTATATACCCTTTTTTTCAAGATTTCCATTCTCGAAATAGTATATTCCAGAATCTTGTTTGACACCATCAATCCACTTTTCTTTAGCTTGAATAGATCCATTGGGATAGAAGTATTGCTGACTCCCGTCTAACATATCCCTGGTATAAAATAAACTTGCATTTAACTGACCTTCGGGGAAATAATAAAGCCAGTTCCCCTCCTTTTGTCCATCTTTTTGTAGACCAACCGCTTCGATCTTTCCGCTATTGTAGAACAGCGTGTCCTGTCCAAATAAAGAGAAGGAAGTAGATAAAATCGCTGTATACAAAATTAATTTGTACATTGCTTTAAGACAGCTATTTTGTTAAACTCACAATTTACGGATACTCACGATGCCAAAGTACTTTAGGTGCTTTTTAATTATTCTATTACCATTTGATTCCATTAGCCAGGATGGTCAATATGATATCGGTGGAAGGAACTCGGCATTAGCCGGTACGTCAATAACTCTTGTTGACACATGGAGTATATTCAATAATATCGGAGGTCTTGGTGGGATTGATAGAGCAACTGTTGGAGCAGCCTACCAAAGTCGATATAACATTAAGGCTCTTCAGGTCCTTGGTGTGGGCTACTCACAACCATTAAAATGGTTTAACACTGGAATTGCTTTTCATAGTTTTGGTAACAGTCTATTCAACCAACAGAACATCAAAATTGGCATAGGTAACCAATTCCAAATAGTAAGTCTCGGGCTTGGCGTCAACTTTCTGCAATACCGGATAGAGTCGCTGGGAGTGAAGCAGGTTGCCGCTTTGGAATTTGGCGGTATCGTTGAACTAACCCCCAAAATTGTATTAGGAGCATCTATTTTCAATATTAATCAGGTGGCACTAAATGAAACAGAAGATGTACCTGTTGTGATGAAAGTCGGGATTTCAATAAGGCCTAACGATGATCTGATGCTGAATGGAGAGGTCCGAGAAGAGCTAGATCAGGACACAGATTTTTCTTTTGGTGTTGAGTACAGAATAATTCAATCGATGGCACTCAGGACAGGGTTTCTTACAGAGGTCAATTCATTTTCATTGGGTTTGGGGATCATACTTTCTGATTTTAGAATGGATTACGGGTTCTCAATGGAAAATGTCCTTGGTAATATTCACGAGATCTCATTGTCCTATTGGTTTCAGTGACATGAAATACTATTTAGTCCTGTTATTAATAATCATTGTCCTCCACTCAAATGGACAGGAGGGCCATGCTGATATTCAAGGATTAATCGAGGAGCTATATCCCATTCAGAGTGAAGACCTTAATTATGAAGACTTCTATGAATATATGTTTGCCAGGTATGCGAGCCCCATCGACATTAATTCTGGGACTCGTGAAGAAATCGAGTCACTTTACATCCTGACTCCGAAACAAGTTGAAAACCTAATTTCATACCGGGAACAAAATAAAATATTGAGTCTATACGAACTACAGGTGATCCCTGGCTTTGATCGAATTACGATATCAAAGTTCATTCCATTTGTGAGCATAGACTTGAATGAAGACATCGGTAAACAACTACTCAGTAGAGTTCTTAATCCAAAGGAATCTTTTTTGATCCTAAGGTCAACGAGTAACATTGACAAAGCAAAGGGATACATAATTGATGATGGATATGTTGGTTCCCGATACAATGTCTACGGCAGGTTTCGGGCTGTCAATCGTAATGATTTTAGTATTGGGATCACCTTTGAAAAAGATGCTGGTGAGTCGATTGATTTTGGACAATCACAAGTCGGATTCGACTTCATTTCATTTCATGGCCAACTTCAGAATAAAGGGATCCTCAAGAACCTGGTTTTAGGTGATTTTCAATTACAGTATGGTCAGGGTCTTGTATTCAGCTCAGGATTTAGTCCTGGAAAAGGAACAGAAACCATTAATACTTTAAAAAAGGCTAAAAGTGGAATTAATCCATATACCTCCATTATGGAAACAGGTTTTTTCAGAGGGTTGGCCTCAACAATTGGTAATTCAACGTTTCAGTTCTCATTATTTGCAAGTTCCTTGGATCAGGATGGGAATCTTTCAATCGATTCAACCTTTACAACACATAGCACATTTACAAGTTCATTACCATCTTCAGGGTTACACAGGACTCAAACTGAATTGGACAAAAGGAATCAACTTGAGGAAATTTCAGTCGGTGGAAATTTCAATATTGATATATCCAGGAAGTTAAATTTTGGATTCAATGGATTATACAGTGATTATGAATACCCGATCAAACGAACACCTACGGAGTACAATCAATTTGAATTTAATGGAAATCTTAATTGGGTTTCAAGTACATATTTGAATTATAACTTCGAAAATTTAGTATTCTTTGGTGAATCCGCTATTTCAAGATCTAAAGGTATGGCAAACATTCTTGGTCTGATAACCACATTATCTCATAATCTGGATATGGGTTTGATCTATAGGAAATATGACAAAGACTTTCACTCGACATATGGTAACGCATTTAGAGAGAACAGCAGAACTATCAATGAGGAAGGATTTTATATGGGCATAAGGTATCAGATAAACCACAAAAACCAACTAAGTGCATTTTACGATCAATTTTCTTTTCCATGGTCAAAATTCCGGTCCACGGGACCCTCGCAAGGACACGAGTTCATGACAAGGTACACCCACACACCTTCCAAAAAGATCAGTATGTATTTGTTGCTGAGATATAAGAAAAAAGACCGAAACGTTCAGGAAGGTAATCTTGAGTTTAATTCAGCAGGTATTAAAAAGAATATTGTCTTCAACGCAGATTATCAGGTAGAACAATGGCTTAAAATGAAGACAAGAGTTCAATACAGTGACTTCCTGCACAACCTTCACCGAACTCGTGGGATCGCTCTCATCCAGGATCTGAATTTCACATTTGGCAGATGGAGAATTAGCTCAAGGTACGCATTGTTCGATTCTGAAGACTATGAGAACAGGCAATACGTCTATGAGAAGGATGTTTTGTATGCATTTTCTATACCAGCATACAATGGTCAGGGAACGAGAAAATATGTATTATTACAATTCAAGGCCAACAGCAACCTGTCATTCTGGATAAAGTATGCGGTTTCGAGCTATCGGAATATAAATAGTATTGGTAGTGGTCTTAATGAGATCCAGGGGAATGACAAGGGTGATGTTAGAGCCCAGATGATTTACCGATTTTGAAAGACCTCATAACCACATATTTCCCGGATTTTCGCGAAAATGAACTCAGGGAAAAGATCATCAATCATTCCAAACTAGAAAAAATCCCATCAAATACCGTATTGCTGCGACAGGGACAGTATGTGAAATACTTACCTCTTGTAATTTCAGGGACGATAAAGGTAGTCAGGCAAGAATCCACGAAGGAATTGTTGCTTTACTATATAGAAAGCGGGCAAAGTTGTGCCGTGTCCTTTACAGCTTATATGAATGAATCCAAGAGTGAAGTAAAAGCAATTACAACAGTCGAATCTGAAGTCATTTTATTGCCAACACAACATATTAATGAATGGATGAGACTATACTCTTCCTGGCAACAATTCGCCCTGTCGCTCTATCAAAAACGATTTGAAGACCTTTTGGAAACGGTAGACAATATAGCCTTCAAAAAAATGGATCAACGTCTTGAAACGTACTTGATTAAGAAATTCGAAAATCGAGATCTCAAAATCGAATTAACGCATTCACAAATCGCCGAGGATCTGGGTACATCAAGGGAAGTGATATCAAGGCTACTTAAACAAATGGAAAAAGAGGGGAAAGTAAGCCTGGCAAGAAATTACATTAAAAACATTGGTCTTGTGTGATAGAAGTCACTGAAGTACTTCATAACCCCCCATAAATTAGTACTTGATTTAACAGACTAAAACTAAAAACATTATGAAACGAAACATGGGAAATATCGACAGATTGATAAGGACTATCATCGCGATCACATTCGCAGTACTTTATTTCAATGGAACAATTACTGGACTTTTGGGAATTGTGTTAGTAGCAGTTGGAGCAATCTTCTTATTAACAAGTTTTGTGAGCTTCTGCCCGATTTACGCAATTTTCGGAGCTTCCACATGTAGTACTAAAAGTGCATAAAAAAACCCCGCCAAACGGCGGGGCCTTTCACGATCAAAAACCTAATAATCAAAAACTAAATCCATTTTCCAAAGCGCGACGAATTTGAATCCTCGCATATTCCTTAGGGTCCTCGTAGGACATACTTTCAATTTCTTTAAGGTGATTCACATAGGCCATAACGTCTTTTACCTGATCTGGCCCCAACATTGAGATTTCCTCGACTATCGTTTTCAATGTTATCTTCTGTTTCATAGCTGTATCTTTTAGTCGATACAAAAGTGTAAAGATTGTAATAGACCAAAAAAACAATGAGCATAAGCAGGAAATATTATCGATGAGCGTGGATTTAGCGTCATTAATCGATCAATACCCGAATAAAAATGGTATTTCAGCAATGTTGGTATGGCTTTTGCTAAAGATATCTTGACAGCAAATCATGTCATTATAAGCCTTTCGTATGAGAGCGACACTTTGGTTGTTAGTCTTTGTTTGTTTTCTCACATCATGTGATGACGAATCAGAGGATTGCCCCAAGTCATTGCCATGCACGAGAGAATTGCAGATAATTAACATCAAAGTCACCAGTAATGGTGAGTCGGTCACCTTGGAATATTATAAGACTGTGAATTTGTCTAACAATGAAATTTACAATTACCAATATTTAAGTTACTATGAACCCGGAGTATATCCGGTTTTGACAGATGCCGAATTTGACAAGGTGGATAAGAATGGTTCTTCATTTCGGTTTGAAGGAAGCATTATGGATGCAGTGGTTGTGGATGAGATCTTTGTCATCGGGCATGATTGTTGCCATATTGAATTAATTGATGGAAATATTGAAGTAGAGATCCAATGAGATACTTGACCATAGCTACCATTCTCATAGTAATAGCATCATGCAATGATCCCTTATCAATTCCTTGTGAAAATGCAGTAAGGGGTAAGGTCGTAGATCTGACAGG
This sequence comes from Cyclobacteriaceae bacterium, assembly GCA_965242805.1. Lineage (GTDB taxonomy): Bacteria > Bacteroidota > Bacteroidia > Cytophagales > Cyclobacteriaceae > JANQEU01. The sequence goes on from CBDETD010000002.1 coordinate 1,731,306, forward strand.
TTTAGATGGATGTGGACTAGTCATTGAATTGGCGAACGGTGAGAGGTTGGAACCAATGAATTTGAACGATTTTGAGTTTATTGAAGATCAGGAGTATTGGGTCTCATTCTCAGAAATAACAGAAATGGCCAGTATCTGCATGGTAGGTCCGATTGTGGACGTAGTCTGTCTGGAACCAATTTAAAAGCAAATTCTTTCATAACTTCATACACAGGGAGGGGATAATTTTATCCCCTTTCTTTTTTATTGACCACTTACAGAAATACTGGGGAAATCAATTATTATCATCTATTAAATTGGGTGAATGAAACGATTACCACTGATCCTATGCCTGGGCGTTTTTTACCTATCATCTGCCCAACCATCCAAATTGACATCAAAAGTTGACAAACTTTCCGAAGAGGTTATAGAAAAGGTCATTGAATGGAGACATGACATCCACCAAAATCCCGAATTATCCAACAGGGAATTCAAGACCGCAGATAAGATAGCCTCTCATCTCCGAGAGCTAGGAATAGAAGTAGAAACCGAAGTTGCAAAAACCGGCGTAGTTGGAGTTTTAAAAGGAGGAAAACCTGGTCCTGTCATCGCCTTAAGAGCTGATATGGATGCTCTCCCTGTCACAGAAAGGGTTGATATCCCCTGGGCATCGAAGGTTAAATCAACCTATAATAATATCGAAACAGGAGTAATGCATGCTTGTGGTCATGATACTCATGTAGCCATTTTGATGGGGGTCGCCGAAGTCCTTGCTCAAGTTAGACAAGACCTTCCCGGAACGGTCAAGTTCTTATTTCAACCTGCAGAAGAAGGGCCTCCCCCGGGAGAAGAGGGAGGAGCTGAGCTGATGGTGAAAGAAGGAGTGTTAAAGGATCCTGATGTTGAAGCGGTTTTTGGATTGCATGTCAATGCTCAAACTCCCGTTGGAAAGGTTACCTATAAATCAGGTGGAACATTGGCTGCTGCCGATAGATGGACAATGAAGATCAAAGGCAAACAGACGCATGGATCGGCACCATGGTCAGGTGCGGACCCTATTACGGCTTCCGCTCAAATAATCAATGGGATTCAGACAGTCATTAGCAGAAATGCAGAATTGACTAAGGAAGCTGCCGTCATTTCGGTTGGATTGATCAGGGGTGGTGTTCGTAACAATATCATTCCTGAGGAAGTAGAAATGATCGGTACGATCAGAACACTGGACTCCGAAATGCAGGACAAGTTACACGCAGATTTTCAGCGAGTAGCTATTAACATAGGAACCGGAATGGGTGTAGAAGTAGATCTCAACATCATCAAAGGATATCCAGTCACATACAATGATCCTCCTTTGACAAAAAAGATGGTAGAAGTCCTACAAAACAACATGGGTCCTGAAAATGTAATTGAAGTAGATGCTCGGACAGGAGCCGAGGATTTTTCCTATTTTGCAAACGAGGTTCCGGGATTTTTCTTCTTCCTGGGTGGATGTCCGGAGGGAAAAGATCCAAAAACCGCAGCACCTCACCACACTCCTGATTTTTATGTCGATGATAGTGGTATGATCACAGGAGTAAAAGCCATGACTGCAGTTTCTCTAGAATATCTTTTTAATCCAATGAAATAATATGGCGGAACTGAAGACAAAACCAAATGATGGTGATGTTTTGGAGTTCATTGACTCTGTGGAAAATGAACAACGACGAGATGATTGCCGTGCACTGTTGAAGATATTATCTGATGTAACCGGAGAAGCACCAAAGATGTGGGGAAAAAGCATTGTAGGTTTCGGTTCTTACCACTATATCTATCCAACTGGGAATGAGGGAGATTGGTTGCTTGCTGGATTCTCACCTAGGAAACAGGCTTTGACCATTTATGTGATGTCAGGTTTTGAACTGCATGAAGAGTTGATGCAGAACCTTGGAAAATACAAAACGGGAGTTTCCTGCCTTTACGTAAAGAAATTATCTGACATTGATGAATCAAAACTCAGGGATCTTATCTCTTCCTCTATCGAGATTGTAAAAAAACGATATAGCAAATGACAGGATGTGAAATAATTTGTTGGATATCTTGTTAATAGAAAACTTTTGAAGATCAGGCAACTATGAAAAGATTCAAACCCTTAGATGTTTTTCGTGGAATGACGATTGCATTTATGATCGTCGTCAATACTCCCGGGGATTGGGGTAATACGTTTTCACTGCTTCTTCATGCCAAGTGGCATGGATTCACTCCTACAGATCTTGTTTTTCCATCCTTCCTGTTTGTCGTTGGAAATGCGATGGCATTTGTGTCTATCAAATGGCAAAATCAATCGACAAGGGAAGTGCTAATAAAAGGGTTTCGAAGAGCGCTCACGATCTTCCTTATCGGTTATCTACTGTATTGGTTACCATTTTTCAAACAGGTGGACGGTGACTGGGTTGTTAAACCATTCGCCTATACACGTGTATTTGGTGTCCTCCAAAGAATTGGGTTTTGCTATGCCATTGCACTTCCTTTCATATACTACCTAACACCAAAAAAACTTATCTACACATCTGCAGTCTTTCTTTTAGCCTATTGGGGGATTCTGGTCGGTTTCGGTGATTTGACCCTGGAAGGAAACGCAGTTTTGAAACTTGACCTATGGTTGTTGGGAGCAAGTCATCTATATATGGGAGAAGGTATTCCGTTTGACCCGGAAGGTTTGCTTAGCTCTATTCCGGCCACCGTCAATATTTTCGTTGGTTATTTGGTTGGATTATATGTTCGGGAAAATGGATCTGACTATGAAAAACTTGCTAAAGTCCTATTGGCCGGTACGGCTATGATATTCATCGCCTACATATGGGATCCTGTCTTTCCAATAAACAAAAAGATCTGGACAAGTTCATATGTAATGCTTACTAACGGATTATTGTGCGTAATCCTTGCCATGGTCATCTATTTGATGGAGAAAAGTAAGTTTAAAATGGAATTCAATGTCTTCAATACCTTCGGAAAAAATCCATTGTTTATCTACGTGTTATCCGGTCTGATTGCCAAGGTCCTGTTGATCATCAAAATAGACGGGAACTCACTTTATGGATTGACCTATAAATATGCTTTTGGATGGATTCCCGGAAAATTGAGTTCGTTCCTTTTCGCCCTGGTCTTTACTGCTATTTGTTGGTCTGTGGGGAAATGGCTAGAAAATAGGAATATCTATATTAAGATATAACCGAATAACGAATTATTGTTTATCAGCTATTATCCTACTTATAGCTAAAAGTATCAATTCGCATATGACTTCTGAATTAAACTTAGAAGTTATTTATGAGGGCGTCTGAATTCGACGTCCTCACTTATAGATTCTTCCATCTTTCATCACCATTTTGACATTGTAAAGATTCTTTATGTCCTCTACGGGGTTTCCTCCGATGGCGATGACATCTGCTAAAAAACCTTCCTTCAAATGACCAGTTTCATTCAAATCCAGATTTTCCGAATTACCTGATGTAACTGCCATCAGAACATCGATCGGCTTCATCCCATACTCTACCATTAATTCCAGCTCCAATACATTTTTACCATGGGGAAAAACCCCAACATCTCCCCCGGCAACAATTCTAACTCCGCTTTTTAATGCCATTTCAAACATCTTCTTCTTTTGTCTGACGATTTCTGGCTCTGGCCCGGATCCTTTCTTCCATCCACGATACTGAGCAATTGATTCAGTGGCAGCAAGTGTGGGACATAGAGCAACATTTCTTTCAGCCATAAGTCGCAACACCTCTAATGAAGCTTCTGTTCCATGTTCTATCGTCGCTACACCGGCAAGAGTTGCTCTTCTCATCGCTTCTGCCGTATTTGCGTGTGCTACAACTACCCTTCCACTACTGGAGGCAGTTGAAACAATCAACTTCAGTTCCTCGGTAGAAAATGTTGGTCGGGATTCTCCATTTGATCCCCATCGGTAGTCTGCATAGACCTTGATAACATCTGCACCTTTACCGATTTGATCCCGTACTACCCGAATCAGATCATCTCCATCCGCTTCTTCGGCACCAAGAGGTACATCAAAATCAGAATGAAAACCTTTAGGTCCATAACTTCCTGTGGCTACAATTGCTGGTCCGGCCACTATCATTCTCGGCCCATCAGTGATCCCCAACTCTATGCTTCTTTTAATCCCCACATCAGCATATCCTGCCCCTTCTGATCCCAAATCACGGATTGTTGTGAATCCTGCCATCAGATTCTTTGTAGCCATTTTTGCTCCACGGATCGCTCTTAAACTCCGGGATTCTTTAAGAACCTGATCATTCCAACTTGTCTGATCATACGGATACAGCAACACATGTGAATGTCCTTCGATCATACCGGGCATAAGTGTAGCGTTCCCAAAGTCAATCGCAGAATCTACGACATGGGAGTATTCCGCCTCCGGTCCCACATATTCAATTCTGTTTTCAGTAATGACCACGATTTGACCTTGGTTAACCTCCTTGCCATTAAAAAGCCATTTTGACTTAAGCAAAATTTTCTGACCGTAAGTAGAACTGATCAGAATAAGACAGATCAGAGTGAGTTTGTATTTCATTTGGTAGAAAAGATTAAAGATGGTCCTTCAAAATAAACAGAATGCAGTTATATATGGCAGAAACGGCATTATTGTATTAATTTGGATATCTTATTTAATATTGATTCCTGATCACTAACCTTTAAAATTTAAATGAGAATAAAGAAACCAGGTCAGACACTTAATAATATAGTAACACAGGTACGTCCGGAACTAGCACTTATTAGTGATCTGGAAAGCAAGGTAAAGAGAACGGAAAGATGGTCTAAGAGAGAAGTTCTGGGACATCTTTTGGATTCGGCAACAGTAAATCGTCAACGGTTTGTTGAAGCTCAATTGAAGGATGATCTTATTTTCAACGGATATGATCAGGACCAATGGGTAACATTACAGTGTTACCAGGAAATAACCTGGCGAGAGTTGGTCAACCTGTGGGCGGACAACAATTTATTAATTGCACATTTAATTAATAGAATCCCAAGAGATAAATTATCGAACTATAGTGAAAGCCATAATTTGGATAAAATCGCCTGGAAGCAAGTACCTTCAAACAAACCAACTACACTGCGTTATTTAATTTGGGATTACATTGCCCACATGGAGCACCATCTTAGAAAGATCATGCCTGGTTATCAACCAGTTGTAATAGATAACTACTAGATTGAGATTTGGGAGACTATATGGTTTATCATTCATCATAGTGCTAATTGCATGTACAAGACTTCCTGTTGATACGGCAATTGTAAAGAAGAAAGCTCCCAATAAGTTCAAAGCCAGATTCGAAACGACATACGGGGATTTTGAGATTGAAGCAATGAGGGAATGGTCACCGGCTGCTGTTGACAGACTTTACCAACTAATACGCTATGGCTTTTACCAGGACATTGCCGTATTCAGAGTTGTTCCGGATTTCGTTGTCCAATTCGGGATTTCAAACAATCGAGAGCTTAATGAAACGTGGAAAGCATTTCCTATTCCAGATGAGCCAGTGCAAATGTCTAACTTAAAGGGCACGATATCTTTTGCTCGCGGAGGACCTCAAACCAGGTCTACCCAAATCTTCGTCAACCTAAAGGATAATATCCGGCTTGACACGCTTTCCTACAATGATGTAAAAGGTTTTCCGGTAGTGGCCAAAGTAACGAAGGGTATGGAGATTGTAGAAAGCTTCTTTGGAGAATACGGTAATGAACCGGCTACTAAACAAGATTCTATTTACCAGTTTGGTAATAAGTATTTGCAAGCAAACTTTCCTGAACTGGATTACATTGAAACCGCCTATATCATAAAGTAGCACACTTGAATTTCCTTCGTTTGTAGCGGATCATTTATTAAGTATCTTTTCCCGATCACAATAATCTGAGTTTAACATGAAGACGAATGTATCGGGAATATCTCCCATCAATTTCCTAATGATTGCGTTCCTATTGTGTAGCCTGATGATAGATGGTCAGGCACAAAAAAGGAAATCAAAAGCTGCTACCTTTTCACCAATAGTTACCGAGAAATTCGGAGGTATGAAATGGAGGCAGGTCGGACCATTCCGTGGAGGCCGGTCCGCCACTGCTACAGGAGTGGTTGGGAACCGAAATCTCTATTATATGGGAACCGCCGGCGGCGGTGTTTGGAAGACCAAAGATGGCGGACAAACCTGGGAATGTATTTCAGATGGTTTTTATGGAGGTTCAATAGGAGCTGTAGCTGTAAGTGACAAGGATCCTAATGTCATCTATGTGGGTGAAGGAGAGCAAACGGTGAGAGGAAATGTCTCATCAGGTTGGGGAATGTGGCGCAGTACCGATGCTGGTAAGACATGGAAACATATCGGGCTTCGAAACACGGAACATATCTCGAGAATTCGTATACACCCTGACAATCCTGATATAGTCTACGTGGCTGCAATGGGAAATTTATGGAAACCCAATTCGGAAAGAGGTGTTTTCAGATCACAAGACGGTGGACAAACCTGGGAGAAGATACTATTTGAGTCAGAGAACGCAGGAGCTGTAGATCTGTTAATGGACCCCAATAATTCAAGGATTATTTACGCAAGCACATGGGAGATCAAAAGAAATGGATATAGAATGGACAGCGGTGGACCTGGAAGCAAGTTTTGGAGAAGTTTCGACGGTGGCAATTCCTGGGAGGAGATCACTAATAAGACGGGACTTCCAAAGGGTGTTTGGGGTATTTCAGGGATAGCTATCTCACCTATGAATTCAGATCGGATCTGGGTGATCATTGAGCATGAGAAAGGTGGCGTTTATAGATCTGATGACGGAGGAGAAAACTGGAAGTATGTAAACAGCAACAATGCCTTACGCCAAAGAGCCTGGTATTATTCACGAATATATGCTGATACACAAAATGAGGATAGGGTTTATGTGATGAATGTCAGTTATCATCGATCGAATGATGGAGGTAAGTCCTTTGAAAGTTTTAACGCTCCGCATGGTGATCACCATGATCTTTGGATCGACCCGGAAGACAATCAAAGAATGGTTATTGCAGATGATGGGGGTGCCCAGGTTTCTGTAGATGGTGGTGAGAACTGGACAACTTACCACAACCAACCGACGGCTCAATTCTACAGAGTCACAACAGATAATTATTTTCCATTCAGAATTTATGGTGCTCAACAAGACAATTCCACAGTGAGAATATCTCATCGAAGCAGTGGAAATTCAATTACCGAACGAGATTGGGAACCAAGCGCCGGTGGTGAAAGCGCACATTTGGCTCCGGACCCAGATGATCCGGAAATAGTATACGGAGGTACTTATAAAGGCTATATGATGAGAACTGACCACAGGACTGGACAAACAAGGTCAACAAACGTGTGGCCGTTCAATCCAGCAGGGTCAGGAGCTGAGGTCATGAAATACAGATTCAACTGGAATTATCCTGTCATGTTCAGTCCTCATGACAGTGACAAATTATACGCAACCTCCAATTTCGTGCATGTTAGCACAAATGAGGGTCAAAGTTGGGAAGTTATCAGCCCTGATCTTACAAGAAATGACCCCAAAACCATTAAATCGTCGGGTGGACCTATCACCCAGGATAATACCGGGGTTGAATACTACGCAACAATATTTGCAATTGCGGAAAGCCCTCATGAAGAGGGAGTGATCTACACAGGAAGTGATGACGGCCTTGTTTATATCACGCGAGATGGAGGTGAAAACTGGACGAATATCACTCCTCCAATGTCCCCATCATACAATATGATCAATTGTATCGACATCGATCCTCACAATAAAGGTGGGGTTTATATCACAGGAACGGCATATAAGTTTGGAGATTATAAACCTTATCTCTTCAAATCCAAAGATTATGGACAGTCCTGGACAATGATCACCAATGGCATTGACAATGTTCATTATACCCGGGCCATTAGAGCAGACCTGGAAAGACCCGGACTTCTTTATGCAGGTACTGAATGGGGCATGTATATGTCAGTAGATGACGGCAAGAACTGGCAACAATTTCAACTCAATTTACCTATTACATCAATCAGAGATCTTCACGTCAGGGAAGAATACCTGATCGCAGCTACACATGGACGAAGCTTCTGGATGATTGATGACCTATCTCCTGTTCGACAACTCACAGATGAAGTAAAATCAAAGTCAGCATATCTATACAAACCCAAGAAATCATATCGTATGTCTCAAGGTGGATGGGGAAGAATTAATAAGAAGCTTGAAGGTGAAAATCACCCGAACGGAGTTTTATTCAACTTTTTTCTTGAATCAAAGGAAGACACCGTCTCATTGGTCATAAAGGACATAAATGATAATGAAATACGCACTTTCAATAATTATGCTGAGAACAATTCAGACAAACTTTCAGTGAAAAAAGGAGGTAATACATTTGTCTGGAATATGAGATATCCTGGATTCGAAACATTCAAGGGTATGGTGCTTTACTCTTCCCCTAACAGGGGTCCAAAGGCTGTACCCGGAACTTATAAGGCAAGCTTTGTTATCAATGGTGCTGTTATTAATGAACAGGAATTTGAAATAGCAAAAGATCCACGGATGCCAAATTCCCCGCAAGATTATCAAGATCAGTTTGACTTCCTGATCAAGGTCCGTGATAAAGTAAGTGAAGCGCATGGTGCAATGAATAACATCTCGAAGGTGCGAAAGGATATAAACTTTATAAAAGAGGGCCTGACAGATGAAGAGGCCATCTCGATGATCGATAATTTCCTGGAGCGCATGAAAGAGATAGAAAATAACATTCATCAAACCAAGAATAAAAGTCGTCAGGATCCCCTTAATCATGGTATTAAGGTCAATAATCATCTGGCTTTCCTGATGGCTGATCAACAACGGGGGGATTATCCTCCCACAGACCAGGCGAAAAAAGTCTTTGAAGAACTTAGTGCCAAATTGAATGGCATCCTCAAAGAACTAGAGGATCTCAAAAGTCAGGAGATACCCAGAATCAATGAGAAAATGAATTCTCTGAACAGGACATTTATTTCGTTACCGTAAGTTTTATGAAAAAATTCCTTGAGGAACTTTTCCATTACAATAAAAGCAGTAACTACAATCTGATTAAAGCGTTTCTTCTTATCGACGAACCAGATGATAAGATCGTGAAAATTGTAAATCATGTAATCAACGCTCATCATATTTGGAATCGGAGGATTTTGGGTAAGTCCTCCGACCTGGAGGTATTTGGTATATCAAAACCGATGGTTTTATTGGACATTGATAATCACAATCATATGGAAACCTATCGAATTGTCAATGATCTTGAATTGGATACAAAAATTGAATACAGAAATTCCAATGGTGAGAAATTCGTCAATACTGTGAAAGACATACTTTTTCATGTAGTTAACCACTCCACTTATCATCGAGGACAGGTTGCACTCAAAATGAGAGAAACAGGTTATCGACCGTTGGTATCTGATTATATTTTCAATAAACGGAAGCCCGTGGAATAATTTGTCTTACTTGCAGACTCAAACGATAATAAATTGATGAAACGATCTCTAATTGCATTTCTATTTGCTTTTTCGCCACTTCTTCTCTTTTCTCAATCGGAAACAATACCCCTTGATGAAAATGTGAAAATTGGAAAACTCGAAAACGGTTTTACTTATTACCTGAGAAAAAACAATTACCCCGAAAACAGGGTACAATTCAGGCTGGCGGTTGATGCAGGTTCGATGCAAGAAGATGACGATCAACTGGGCGTAGCGCATTTTGTAGAGCACATGGCTTTCAATGGAATTGAGAATTTCGAAAAGAATGAATTGACTGATTTCTTGCAATCAGTAGGTGTGGAATTTGGAGCAGACCTTAACGCTTATACTAGTTTTGAAGAAACAATCTACATGCTGCCCCTACCTACGGATGATTTTGAGATTATTGAAAAAGGATTCACCGTACTTGAGGATTGGGCTTCTGGCTTATTGTTTGACAGTGAGGAAATAGACAAGGAACGCGGAATTGTTGTCGAAGAATGGAGAACCGGTCAAGGTGCGCAGGAAAGGATGCGTAAGGAATATTTTCCCGTATTATTCAAAGATTCACGATACGCAAAAAGACTTCCGATCGGAACAAAACAAAGTATTGAAACGGTATCATATGACAGAATCAAGGACTTCTACAAAGATTGGTACCGTCCGGAGCTTATGGCATTGATCGTGGTGGGAGACATAGACCTCAGTCTGGCTGAGAAAGAAATAAAATCCCGATTTGCCAAGCTTAAGAATCCGACTGAGCCCAGGCAAAAAATGTCCAATGAAGTTCCTGACCATAAAGAAACTCTTGTTGCAATTACAAAGGACAAGGAAAACTCGTTTACTTCAATCCAACTAGTTTATAAGCAGGACCTTCAGGTCACCTCAACATTGTCGGATTTTCGTAAGTTGTATCTGCAGATCCTATATAACCAAATGCTCAGTCAGAGACTACAGGAACTTACACAGACAGCAGATCCCCCCTTCATATTTGGAAGTTCTAGTTATGGAGGATTTGTCAGGGCAAAGGATAACTATTCTTCATTTGCTGTTGTCGGTGAGAATGGAGTATTAGCTGGCCTGGAAGCCCTTGTCATTGAAAATGAAAGGGTGAAAAAGCATGGGTTTACATCCGGAGAACTAAAAAGAGCAATTCAGAATCTTGAGATAAGTCTTGAAAGTGCTACCAAAGAACTGGGAAAAACGGAATCCGCAAGTTACGCCGCAGAGTATATCAGGCATTTCCTGGAAAAAGAACCATCACCGGGTATACAATTCGAATATGAATTCTTTAAGGAGATTGCACCCACTATAAAGTTGGAGGAAATAAATGCGTTGGCGAATGAATGGATAACTGAAGAGAACAGGGTCATAATTGTCACGGGGATAGATAAGGAAGGTGTCGTTTTGCCTTCAGAGGAGGAAATTCTCAAAACACTGAATGAAGTGGACATTGCGAGTATTGAACCTTATGAGGACTTAGCCGAAGACCAGGACCTAATCACCGATGCCCCGTCTCCCGGAAAAGTTATTTCACAAAGTACGAATGAGACGACGGGCACCACAGAGCTAACTCTGTCGAATGGAGTAAAGGTTGTTGTCAAAGAAACTGACTTTAAAAATGATGAGATACTAATGTCCGCTTTCAGTTTGGGAGGGCATTCGATTTATAAGGATGAGGATTACCAAACGGCCACCATGGCTTCAACCATAATAAGTCAGGGTGGTATCAAAGACATAAATCTCATTGACCTGGGTAAAATGCTTAGTGGTAAAAATGTCAATATTTCACCTTATATAGGTTCATTAAGAGAAGGATTGAATGGGAATTCCACGCCTAAGGATTTTGAGACCTTACTTCAATTGACCTATTTGTATTTCATGGAGCCAAGAAAGGATGAGACTGCGTTCCAATCCATCATTTCAAGAAATAAAATGCTGTTTGAAAATATTATGGCAAACCCGGATTTCTTTTACAGAGATCGATTGAGTCGCATCATGTCCCAAAACCATTTAAGAGGTGGTGGATTCCCTACACCGGAAGAAATGGATCAAGTGGATCTGGACAGGGCCTTCGAGATCTATCAGGATCGGTTTGCAAATGCAGGGGATTTTACATTTTTCTTCATTGGTAATTTGGATCTTGCTGAATCCATTCCCCTATTCGAAACATATCTCGGAAGTCTACCTTCAATCGATAGAAATGAAACCTGGAGGGACGTCGGTGTGAGACCACCTGAAGCTCCGCTGGATGAGAAGATCTATAAAGGCTCAGAGGACAAAAGCATTGTTACCGTCAATTTCAAGGGAGAAAAGGAGCTTAACAAGAAACAAAGATATCTATTCAGGTCTCTCGGAGAGGTGATTGAAATCAAACTGGATCAAATACTCCGTGAAGCTGAAAGTGGTGTTTATGGCGCTAATGCCAGCGGCGGCTATTCAAAACGACCTTACGAAAACTACACCTTCAACATTAGTTTCCAATGCGCTCCCGAAAATGTTGATAAACTGATAGGCGCGGCCTTTGAAGAAATACGAAAGATCCAGACAGAAGGCGTTTTGGACGAGGATGTCACCAAAATTCGTGAAAGTCAAACGAAGAATAGGGAGGAAAACATTAAGCGAAATAGATTCTGGCTCAACCAGCTCAACGCATATTACTACAATGAATCTGATCTCGATTCATTCTTCGAAGTTGAGGATTTCACCAGGGAATTAAATGGTGATGACCTTCAGGCCATCGCAAAGGATCTGATAGATCTCGACAAACCTATTAAGATCATTCTCTATCCTGAAAACGGGGAATAGTTTTGGCCATGATTTGAGCTTATCTCATGCTTAATAAGTCACATTTCTAATTAAAATGCCTCACATCCCTGCTTGATCCTTGACATATTGGGCTGCGTCTTTGTGGGTTGCAAACCATACGTCGTCTTTTTCTTTGATATAACGAATGAGTTCTTTCAATACAACGATCCTGGACCTGTGTCCAATGTAGTGAGGGTGCATTGTGAGTAGGAACATTGTACCCTCCTCGTACGCGATATCAAATTCATCCTTATATACTTGCAACACATCCCTTGGATTGCTATACCTGTTACCCAGTGGATTCATTAAAGGGGCGTCATCAAGGATCCATTCCACCGGTAGCTCGACAATTCCGGTTGGCTGACCCCCAACTACTAACTCATAAGGTCTATCATCAGCCATCATTGAGCTCTCATATAAAAAACCTGCGTCCATCAGAATTTGGGGAGTAGAATCACTGAAATTCCAGGAAGGTGCCCTGTATCCAACAGGCTTTTCTCCTGTCAATTCAGTTAATAAAGTTATTGCATCATTGACCATTTCCCGTTCCCGTTGGGCTGGTACGCGGTAATTTCTCTCATGTATCCATCCATGTACCGCAAATTCATAATTTTCAAGACGTTTGATCTCATCAGCCATTTGAGGAGCTAGCTTCAGGCTTAAAGCCGGAATGAAGAAAGAAGCTGCTACGTTTTCTTCAACCAGGAGATCCACCACTCTTTTAAGTGCGACTCTTGATCCGTACTCACCTCTGGATAGATCGGTAGCTGAAGGTTCCCCATCCCACCAGGCTATCGTCTCATTGTCAACATCGAACGACAACAAAACGGCAACCCTTGAATCATTGGGCCATGATTGGGGTGTAAGGTCCTTTCCAGCTCTTACTTTATTGACAGCTTCTTCAAATCTTTCAACCGTCCAAGTCCATTTTTGATCTGGAAGGTCCCCTTCATTTGCCCTTTCGGATTTTTCCTTGCAAGAATTAAGGATCAATAAGATGATCAAAGCAAAAAAGAATTGTTTCATGATATCGAGATTTAAACAAAAGCTAATTTACCCTTTGATACTACAACCATTGTGAGGCTTGGGGAGAATTTACCTAATGAAATATACAATTCTCAGATCCATATGGTCGGCTACGTTGGCGTAAGCAATAAGAGAGGTCCCGAACGCCCATGAATTGAATCTATAGAAACCAGAATAACGCTGGAAATGATCTTTCTCCTGAACTTTTCCAGGTTTAGTCACGTAAAAGCCAAATTGTTGCAATAGATAGACTCGTCCAAAAACGAACTGATGCCCAAACAATACTGAGCTGATCCAGGCGGACTGATCAACATCGATGCGTTCCAATCTTTCCCGATATGAGTCATCGAAGGATACCTCCAAACCCAGATTCAATCCATTGATACGGGTCAAAGGGAATAATAAGTCAGTCGTTAGACCCATTAGCGGGTAGCTTGACTTTTCTGAGCTTTCATCGGCCGATCTTAAACTTCCAAAAAGACCCAACATCCAGGAAAAACTTCTTTCCACAGGCTCCCTCGTGAATGGATCCGGATCGATGGACTTAGAATTAAGTATTCGATCTATTCCGAATGAAATCGTTGGAAAATTCATCCCTTTATTAGGTTGTTTCCCGCCGGCATTGGAAATATGATTGTAGTGACCCGCCAAATTCAGAGCCCAATTCTCATTTACCAACCAATAAAATACTGTAGAAAGGCCCAGGTAGAAGTTTAATCGAGCACTAAAGAATTCATTTTCAGGGTTACTCAAGGCATTATAGATTTTATTGACATGGGATGCCCCTGCGCTGAATCGAATTGCCATTTTAAAGCTTCCCATAGGTTTTACATACCCTTCCGCGAAATATGAAGAAACAAACGCTCCTCCCAGTTCATCCGGATTACCAAAATTGAAGTAAGAAACCGATATACCGTTTCTATTATAGCAATTACATTTTTTCCATGCCTTTTCGGTGAGATTAAGCCTGCTTACCTCCAGTTGTACACCCCACGGATCCGCAGATTTCGCAAGACCTCGTATCGACGACGCATGAGGGATAATAAAACCAAAATGACCTTTGGTTGAATAGTAGAATGGTTGTTTTTGAGCTGGAGCTGAGGCGTAAGAGAATATCAAAAGAACTACGATCCAGGGAAAACGTGACACTGTAAATTGATGTTTACTAAAGTTAGTAAAGTGTCATAGCATTCTTTTAGTCTTCACTTCAATATACTTATTGATCACATCGACATTAAGGTTTTCAGGACTTGTGAAAAGGGAAAGAATACCGGCCCTATTCAGGGATTCCCGAATAAGTCTTTTTTCATCAATCATTTGGTAGGCAACCGCCTGGTTATAGATCTCCCGAGTAGTTTTGGCTTCTTCAGCTATAAGTTTGTCCAATTCAGTATTTCGGAAGTATATCACCAAAAGCAAATGATCTCTATTGATCATCCTAAGTGAAGATATCTGCCTTTCCAGGCTGTGAATGGATTCAAAATTAGTGAAAAGCATTAAAAAGCTTCGCTGCGTAATATTCTTACGAACAAAATTATAAAGCGAATTGTAGTCAGGTTCCATGAACGATGTTTCCTGATGGTATAACATTTCCATTACCTGATGAAGCTGAGTGTTTCGGTTTGAAGCTTTTAAAAATGAATTGGGAGTATTCTCAAAAGTCAATAGTCCTGCCCTATCCCCTTTTCTAAGTGCAACGTCCGACATAACGAGACCTGCATTAATGGAGTAATCCAACAAAGTCATTCCTTCAAATGGCATTTTCATGGATCGGCTTTTATCAATGAGACAGTAAATATGTTGCGATCGCTCATCCATGAAGTGGTTAGTCATTAATGTGCTTCGTCTGGCTGTAGCCTGCCAATTAATGTGACGAGGATCATCCCCGATAACATACTCCTTGATATTGTCAAATTCCTGGCTATTACCTACTCTCCTGATCCTTTTATGACCATGCATAAAAAGTCGTTTTGATATCGCCATCAATTCGTATTGGTGCAGCTTGATGAACGAGGGATATACTTTTACGGCTTTCGGGCTCTGCGTGACAAACCTTCTGGAAAACAATCCCAGCCCCGTATACACATAAGTATTAACGTTGTTAAACTGGAAAACACCCCGTGTTACAGGACGCAGAGAATACTCGATTATTTCTTTACTGTTTGACGAAATTTTGAGGGTAAAGTACAGATCACGCAATTGAAACTGTTTAGGAACCTCATCTATTATCTTCAGCTCTAACCTTAAACCATAGGTGTTAGATACCTTCAAGAGGACAGAATTTTGATCACCATTTGAAAAACGATCCTGACATTCCCTTATGACATCCACCCGACCACCTGACCAGAACAATAGATATAGCTCAAGAAACGAGACAATAATCCATAACAGGAAGACCACTTTTGTAATGCTATAGAATACTGGATAATAGTAACCCACTAAGAAGGCTACAACTATCCAGATCAGGATCTGGTATGTTCTATTGGTGATGAACAGATTCAACCGCGGATCATTTTGGGACCTGGACCTTCTGGATGATGTCCTGGCACACCTCGTCAATAGTTACCCCCTGTAGTTCGGCCTCGGCAGATAATTGTATTCTGTGTTCAATCACCGGTCTGAGCAGGTATTGAATGTCTTCAGGGGTGACAAAATCACGACCTCTAATTGCCGCAAGAGCTTTTGACCCACTGAGCAAACTCACAGAAGCTCTTGGCGATGCACCCAGGTACAATGAAGGATGATTCCTGGTGGATTGAATGAGTTGTGCAATGTATTTGATCAATGAATCCTTCGTGAGTATTTGCTGCAGATTATTCCTCATTGCCAGCACCTCCTTCTTTGTGATCACTTTTTGGACGAAATTGAGCTTTGTAAATCCGAGGATCTCATTCTGCATCGATAGGATCTGTTCTTCTTCTTCCAGAGAGGGGTAATCTACATTGATCTTAAAAAGAAATCTATCCAGTTGAGCTTCAGGTAATCGATAGGTTCCCTCCTGCTCTATTGGGTTTTGAGTTGCTACTACCATGAATAGCTCTTCAACAGGAAACACAATCCCATCATTTGTCACTTGCTTTTCTTCCATCACTTCAAACAATGCCGCCTGGGTCTTTGATGGCGCCCTATTGATCTCATCAATTAAAACCAGGTTAGAAAAGATTGGGCCCGATTTGTACTCAAACTCGACTTTCTTCGGATTGAATATCTGTGTACCCAGTATGTCAGAGGGCATCAGGTCCGGGGTGAACTGGATCCGTTTGAATTCCGCCTCAGTCATGGAAGCCAATAGTCGGCTTGTCAAGGTCTTGGCAACACCAGGAACTCCTTCAATGAGCACATGCCCACCGGTAAACAATGCAGTCAGAAGCAGGTCAAGCATATGATCCTGCCCAACGAGCGCTTTGGAAGCTTCAGCCCTGAGATCATTTACCTTATTCTTAAAATCCGTGAGATCGATTCTTTCGTCAGACATGTAATTAGATTTCGTTTAACTTGAATTTTCTTATGCCCCAGTATAATTGCTCTAATGTAGACTCATTTATGGATGAAGCACTTTTAATGCGTTGAATATCTTCAAACGTTTTGATCACATCCTCGAGTGATCGACCGGTTCGATCAGCAATATGCTGGTAAGAAGTCTCCGTAAATTCATGAATATGATAATTCTCGCCTAAAAGTTTATAAAAGTGTTGAATGACCTTTTCTGCAGCATTTTTATGATTGAATTGCCGATGGTAGAGTCCTCCGACGGTCTTTGTGAAATGTATCGTGCTGTTCTCAGGAGGACTGATAATATCAATCACCTTCTGTTTCCGTCGTGTCCCGAAAATGAACAAAAGGACGATAGCGAAAAGTCCCATATATAATGCCCATGAAAGAGACTCCTGTTTCAAAACATATCTTAATGGAGTGGTTGCTTCAGGTTTACCTACATGAAAATATCGGTTGAAAGTGGTAGGTGAATCAGGCATTCTTGATAGAACCTTTTCTACCAGGCGATAATTGTCCTTATGAAGTAAACCATAATTGGTGAATATCAATGGAGTACTGCACAATATTAGATTTCCTTCTCCGATGGACTTTTGTATAAGAATTGGTTTCCCCTCCAAACTTGCAAGTGTTTCGATATCCTCCATTGAGGAAACATTAAAAGAAGAATTCAACATCGAGATTGGATAGTAGTAGCTTTCATTATCAAATACAATAGCCGACGAATCCTTTGATACTCCCCTGATCAAACTCATATCGTATTGTTGTTCGACGTCCAGGGTATCCAGGAATTTCTTTGAGAAAAACGATGCTCCTATGAGGTAGCTACCTCCAGTTTGTATGGCTTCAAGTAAAACATCAATATCCTGTTCATCGGGTTCAAAGCTTTCAGAAAGGACAATTTGTTGATGTAAAGAATCCACGGATTCATAAAATGTCAGGTATTCTACTGATGCTCCGTTGGGAAACAGATTATCCAATTGATTAACAAGGACATAGCAAGCAAACGGAGTTTTTTGTTTATCAGAAAAGGTAACTGTCCAATCAAGAGGTTTTGGCGAATAGTAATCAACGACTACGTAGGAGATAAAAAGCAAAATGAGAACGATATATAAAGTTCTTTCTCTAAACATCACTCAGCTCATTTGAAAGTTGCTTACATCTATTCAATAGCTGCTGATCAGCGGGATAATCCCCGTACCATGTTGATTCAAAACAGGTGGCAAGCTCATGAAAGGACTTCCGCTTCTTATCTTTCAGCTCCATTCCATAGTCAATTGGAGCCTTCCAGTCTTCAAGTTTTATCAAATTTTGCCGACCCAGTGAATGTAGTACTTTCAAAAACAGGTATCTGATCACCAATCTGTATTGCTGTGACTCAGTATATTGATGGATCCATTTATCATAGTCAATTTCTTCAGACCCTCCTTTCGAGATACCAATTGTTTGTGCCGTTTTGGGACCTTTGACAATTGCGGGGCCATATCTCATTCGTACAATAATAACAATAGCAGTGATGGCTAATATGATCAATATCACCCTGAATAAATATGGGGTTAGCCAGGCTATTCCCGAATTTCCAATCAATCTGAGAATCCCATTCATAATGTACGCAAGTACCCTTGAAAGGAATGAATCCGATGGGGCGTATTCCGTGCTGTAATCGAATGAAGGATCAGATTGGTATTCCGCTATGTCCTGCTGGTCAAATTGCCTTTGAGAATTATTTTGTCCAGATAGGAGACAAACTACGGTGATCCCCAGAAAGAGAATAATATATCTACCCCAACGACTCAAAATCTTTGATCTCGTTTCTGATTCCGCGTCCTTCTTGCCTTTCTACCAAATTGAAATATTGGAATGCAAGGGCTATCACAGGTATCATGTAGGTAATGTAGGAACCCATGGTCATTATAGCCATGCCCAAAGAAGTGGACCAATCAGTAAAGATTGAAAACACGGCCTCAGGATCATTGGCTGCCTCTTCCACAGCTGAAAACATCCCTCCAACCATAAAAATATAGAAAGGTATCGCAAATACGTAGCTAACTACCCCGGCGATTATCGAACTTATGATTAGTAGTCCGAATGTGCTCCACCACTTCTCACGAATTAAACTGAATGATTTCCCAAACGCTCTTCCGATGTCAATATCTTCAAAAAGATATATTGGAATGGAAAGGCTTAGAGTCACTCCAAGATAAATACCTGGTATTATGAAGATAAAAAAGCCAATGAAGCTTATGATTGTTATCAGAATCATTAGTAAAACCAGACCTGGTATTTTTCTAAGTATGTTGCCATACACATGAGAGACGCTCAAATCTCCATTAATGTCTCGCAACTGCATAAAACTGTAAATACCGGCAAACAGGAACGCATAGGTGATGAGAGATACGGTGAAAATGATCGTATAATTACTAAGCATCACACCAAGGAAACCAAATGCCTCTTCATCAGTCATGTTCGGATTTGTGGCGGTAATCTCAAACATGGATGTAAACAGATTAGAAAATGAGATCCCAAAAATCAGTCCCAAGGGAATCACCACCAACAATACCACTTTCAACAAGGATTTGAAGTTATATCGAATGTATTCGATAGTCGCGTTGATCTTGGCGCTGAAATCCCGGATCTTATAAAGCTTTATCTGGACTTCTGACATAAGATTTGAAATTAGGTAAGAAAACAAGGTACGTAAGCACCATTAGAAATGAAATTGAAATAATAACAATTTTTGCTGATAGCGGCCAATCCGTCTTTCGAGTAATGAATGATTCCAGGAAACCAGCGATTATAAAGAAAGGTACAAGGCTCATGACTATTTTCAGACCTTTCCTCGCTGACCTTTGAAATGAGGTAATTCGGGGGTAGGTACCTGGAAATAAAATACCATTCCCCATCACCAGTCCTGCTCCTCCTGCAATGACAATTGCAGATATTTCAAGGGTTCCGTGGATCCAAATGGTGAGGATCGTTTCATCAAAAAGACCATGTTCGAAAAATAAATGATGAAATGCTCCGAGCATGATGCCATTCTGTAAAAGAATGTATCCCGTACCCACCGAAAACAGAATACCCATCGCAAAGGCAAGCAATGCAACTCTTATATTATTGACCGTGATCGCGAAAAACATTGTGCTCTCTGACATCCCCTTGTAAACAGCCATGGGATCCCCCTTCTCGATATTTTCCAACGTCATATTTACATAAGTATCACCAAGGATGAGTCGGATAAATGTATCGTCATTTGCTGCAGATAAAAACCCAATGAATATTCCAATACTGAATATCAGGAAAGAATATCCAATTTGTGGGTAAGACTCTTTCAGAAGGTCAGGAACTTCATCCCTCCAGTATCTGGACCATCGACTTACATTCTCAGGTTTATTTCGGTAGATCAGGTTGTGTACCTTCACAGTCATCTCATTGAGGAAGGTTTCAACTTGTGTTTTGGGATAGTTGGCTCTGGCGTATGCCAGGTCTTCCGTCAGATGCACGTAAATTCTGGAAATATCATCAGCTGAAAGCTTTTTCGGATCGATCAATTTCTTCTCATAAGATCTCCACTTCTCCTCATTAATCTTGACAAAAATTCCCTGCCGCATATATTTTCAGTAAGATTGCATCAAGCTACATTTCACAAATCACTTGACCAAATTTATTACCAATCAAAATGTTGAGATCAACCTGGAGTTGGCAAGTCTCGGGGATAGAATCCTTGCTTTCATAGTGGATGCGGCCATCATTGGTACGTACATATTCATGATAACGATCTTCTTTGCTCCTCTAATAAGTGGAGGAAATTATGTTGTTCTCATTGTGCTGGGATTACCGGTGTTGTTTTATTCCCTGTTGTTTGAGACCTTGTCCAATGGGCAATCTCCGGGAAAGAAGGTTCGCGAAATAAAGGTGGTTAAGCTTGACGGAGGTGAACCGGGAATAGGAAATTACTTACTCCGTTGGATCCTGCGACCTATTGACATCACTTTATACGGAGCTGTTGCCATGCTTTGCATAATTATCACCAGAAATGGGCAACGACTTGGAGATCTGGCAGCAGGAACAACTGTCATAAAGATCAGAAGATCTGTGTCCATTACGGATATCCAAACGGTCAAATCAGAAGACAAGGAACATGAGGTGACTTTTCCACAGGTCCGAAGGTTGTCAGATCAACAGATCGAATTGATCCGCAGATCCCTGAACATGCGTAAAAAAGGATTCAATCAGGAAGCCGTGGCAGAACTCGCAAAAAAAATTAAAGATGTTCTTGAGGTCAAATCAGATCTTTCGGATGTTAAGTTCCTGTATACAATCATCCGGGATTACCAGCACTTGGTGGAAGAATGACTTGCTTTAATTCAGCAGGCCAAGGACATTTTCCGGAGGTCTGCCTATTACTGCATTATTTCCTGAAATGGCAATAGGTCTTTCAATCAGAATAGGATTTTCCACCATCACCTGGATCCATTCATCATCTCCAAGATCCTTCCCTTTATAGTTCTCCTTGAAAATTGATTCTCCTTTGCGGATCAACTCAAGCGGTGTAATGTTGAGCTTTTTGATTACGGATTTGAGCTCATCAAACGTTGGAGGTTCTTTCAAGTACTCCTTTATCTCGATTTTGGCACCTTGCTCGTTTAATAATGTCAACGCCTCCCTGCTCTTTCTACAACGAGGGTTATGGTAGATCTCAATGGACATCACAATACCTCGATTACGTGGTTATGATTCGTATAAATACATATATCGGCTGCAATTGTCAAGCTCTCTTTGACCATCTCCTCCGCAGATAGATCTGACGCGTGTTTCTTCAATGCCAGAGCCGCAGACTTGGCATACTGGCTACCACTGCCGATAGATGCGACATCTTCGTCGGGTTCGAGCACATCCCCTGTTCCTGAGACTATCAGCATTTCATTCTTATCCGCAACGATCATCATGGCCTCCAATTGTCGTAGGTATTTATCCATTCTCCAATCTTTTGCCAGTTCTACAGCAGCTCGTTTAAGGTTTCCAGAATAGGTACTTAATTTCTCATCAAACCGGTCCAATAAAGTGAAAGCATCTGCTGTCGAACCGGCAAAACCTGTTACTATCTTACCATCCGCCAGTTTCCTGATCTTCTTTACATGACTTTTTGCCACTGTATTTCCCATTGTGGCTTGACCATCTGCCCCAATGGCAATTTTCCCATTATGCTTTACAGCAAGAACAGTTGTTGAATGTATCTCGACTTTGCTCATCTTTTGATTTTCTGTCCAATCAAAGCTACAATTTCAATACCAGAAGTGATCTCTGGACATATTGGCAGGAAAATGTCATTAATTCAGATTTGACTACTTCTATACCAAAATCCTAACAGGATCTTCCAGGAGTTCTTTCAAGGTTTTAAGGAATGCGGCTCCAACTGCTCCGTCAACAGCCCGATGATCACTGGAAAGAGTAACCTTCATTGTGTGTCCTGCTTTCATCTGACCGTTTTCAACAATCACAGCTTCCTTGATTCCCCCTACAGCAAGGATACAAGCATCAGGTGGATTGATTATTGCTGTAAATTCTTCCACTCCAAACATACCAAGGTTTGAAATGGTGAAGGTACTTCCTGAGAATTCATGGGGTTGAAGCTTTTTATCTCTTGCCTTTTGCCCAAGTTCCTTAACCTCAGCAGAGATATGCGCTAATGATTTGTTGTCTGCAAATCTGACTACCGGAACAATCAATCCATCATCAATTGCAACAGCAACACCGATATGGATATGATCATGTCGGATCAATTTGTCTCCTCCCCAGCTAACATTCACCATGGGATGTTGTCTCAATGCGGCTGCAGTAGCCTTCAAAATAATATCATTGAAGGAGAGCTTTACAGGAGAGATCTCATTCATACTTTTTCTCGCATCCATGACCTTGCCCATGTTGATCTCCATCGTCACATAGAAGTGAGGAGCTGAGAATTTACTTTCAGATAGCTTCTTGGCGATAACCTTCCTAAACTGATTCAATTCAATATTCTCTGACCTCTCTTCACCAACAACTGCCGGTATTTGATATGCAGGAGCAGCTGATTCTGTTGTAGCTGCTGGTGCTGGTGTTGCACTTGGTTGGTAATTTTCTATATCTCTCTTTACAATCCTTCCTCCCTCTCCGGAACCATTGACAGTAGAAAGGTCAATACCTTTTTCCGCTGCAAGCTTCTTGGCAAGGGGTGATGCTTTCAACCTTCCATTACTTGCAGAAACAGTGGTTACGACGGGTTTCGCCTCATGAGTAGTAGGTGGAGTAGCTGGAGTTGGTACCGGTTCAGCTGCTGGTGTTGCCGATGGCTCTGACGCTGCTGGTTTTTGAGATGATTCTGCTTTAAGCAAAGTCTCCCAATCAGCTCCCTCCTCACCTATGATCGCTATAACACCATCAATGGGTACACCTTTTCCAGCCTCAGCGATGTATAATAGCTTGCCATCATCGTAGGATTCAAGTTCCATAGTTGCTTTGTCGGTTTCAACTTCAGCGAGTACATCCCCTGAATTGACATCCTCACCTACTTTTTTAAGCCACGATGCGATTACCCCCTCTTCCATCGTATCGCTCATCTTTGGCATTCTGATTACCGACGCATTAATGTTGGAAGTATCGATGGCCTCTACGGAGGGCGTTTCCTCAGGTGTTTCGGTAACTACAGGCGTAGCGGCAGTTTCCCCTCCACCGGTATTCACTTCATTCAAGAGTGATTTGATGTCTTCGCCCTTCTCTCCGATGATGGCGATCACTCCATCAACAGGTACCGATTCCTTCTCTTTCACACCTATGTGAAGAAGTGTCCCATCGTTGTAGGATTCCAGTTCCATCGTTGCCTTATCGGTCTCAACTTCTGCCAGGACATCCCCGGAACTAACTTCATCACCCTCCTTCTTCAACCAGGAAGCGATCACACCTTCTTCCATGGTATCGCTCATTTTGGGCATTCTGATTATTTCGGCCATCTCTTTAGAATAATATATTGTGCTCAGTCAAAAAGCAGCTCCAAAGTTAAACCAACATGGAGTTTTACCAAGTTTACTGTTTACAAATAATTACTATAACTAATTATGATTATAAATGATTTCAATTAATGGAAATTGGATTTGTAATAAATTGGAGGCGACAATGCTGAAATGAAGAAGTTCTTAGTGCGAACATGTCAAGAGATTACGTTAATAACTATAAGGATTACAAACCTCCATTCCTGCTTTTTAATGGTCACCTCCAAACCATCTACCCCGGACTTTTAAGAAAGGTTAACGTAACCGGATCTCAGCTGGGGAAAATTGAAACATCCGATGAAGATTTTCTTGAGTACGATCACTATAAAGTCGAAAGTGATAAGGTGGTCATCATTTCCCATGGACTTGAAGGAAATTCCAGAAGGCCGTACGTATTGGGCATGGTGAGAGATCTGTTAGAATCTGGATTTGACATTATAGCCTGGAATTACCGAGGTTGTTCAAATGAATTAAACAAAAAACCAATGCTCTATCACAGTGGAGCAACCTATGACCTGAAAACCATGGTTGAATTTGCCTCTCAGACCTATAGTTCAATCTATCTGGTTGGCTTTAGCCTGGGGGGAAATTTAACACTGAAATTCCTTGGAGAAGAGATATTGAATCCTAGTATAAAGAAAGCTGTTTGCTTCTCCGTTCCATTGGACCTTAAATCAGGGGCATTAAACATATCGTCACCAGGAAATCGTATCTATGAAAATAGATTTCTAAGATCCCTTTCGAGAAAAATAAGACTCAAAAACAAACAATTCCCCCATATCTTCAAACTTAGGCATCTGGATAGTTTAAAAAGCCTTTACCAATTCGATGACTTATACACTGCCCCAATCCATGGTTTCCAAAATGCAGAGGACTACTACGCCAAAAGCAGCTCAATAAACTTTCTACCGGAAATAAAAATTCCGACCCTCATTGTCAATGCATTGAATGACCCATTGCTCCCTGCAAGTTGTTTAGACCCGGCATCAACTGCTGGGAATACGTGGATTACTTTCGAGTTACCGGAAATGGGGGGACATTGTGGATTTCCCAAATTCAATTCGAAAAGCTACTGGTCAGAAATCCGATGCAGGGAGTTTTTCAAGGAAAATTAACTCGCTGATATGTAATTTTACATTAATGGTTGATCGCTATGTGATTTGCGCGAGTAAGGAATCATTTGCGGAGCAAATGAACATAACAACACCTAAAGAATACAAAGAGGTGTACAATGCAGCACCTACAAAGTTGTTGCCCATCACAACGATGCAAAATCCCAAAGAAATTGAACTTTTTAAATGGGGATTAATTCCTAATCTTTCAAATAACAAGAAGTTAAGCCCAAAGCTCTTTAATTTGAATATCGACCAGGCACTTACGAAACCCTCTCATAAAAAAAGCATTCTTAGCAACAGATGCATAATCTGGGCTAACGGATTCTACATCTGGAAGCCAATCGCCAGAAACCGAACAATTCCCCATTATGTTCATCTTTCTGATACGCTACCCAAAGCTCTTGCCGGTATATGGGAAGCATACGAAACTTTTGAAGATGAAGTCATTAATTCTTTCATGATGATCACTTTAAGGGCAGATTCACAAATATCGGATTATCAAGAGGATATGCCGTTGATATTGGAGGGTGATTTGGCTTCAAAATGGCTAAATTACGATTTGTCTATCGAAGATATTTCCGGTTTACTTCTTGAAAATACCACTCCACCTTTTAAAATACACCCCGTTTCTCCCGCGATTCGTAATATTGACCTTGATAGCCGGGATCTCATAATGCCTAGCAATCCTGCAGATCAGTATGGGAATTACACATTGTTTGGATAATTTTATGAAATGACCGGCAGATCAGCATCGATATCCAAGGATTAAATGCTGTTATAAATGGGAACTATTAACTCGACGACTGGAAAATACTTTATGACAATCGTTTTGTCATTATCAATTTCGTTGGCTTTCGGCCAGCGTAAATTGAAAAAAGTATATGCATACGCAGAGAAGCAATTCTATCAGGAGAATTTTTTCCCAGCACTTGAGGCTTATCAGTTCGTTTTAAACGGAGATCCCGATTACGAGGATGCTGACTACAAAGCAGAGATCTGCTCCCTTCTTACGGAATACAGAGAAAAATCCATTGATAAACTTTTATCGTACGAGAGCACCAAAGGTAAAAACGATAAATTCTACTACTACTGGCTGGGACGGGCATATGTCAGCAAGTATATGTTTGAAGAAGGAATGGAAACGTGGGAGAAATTTCTTTCATCTAAAGCCCGTAAAAGTGAGATCATTGTCGAAGAAACAAGGGATTTCATAAAGGATGCCAGGGTAAAGATGGATTTTTTCCTGAACGCTGATGACTTTGAGATCCATCAATTAGGTCAGGAGATCAATTCCAAAGGCGCGGAGCTTTCTCCGGTATATTTTGAAGAGAAAGAGGAACTTTTGTTCGCATCCTCCAGGAAAAACATTGAAGGCGATGTCTTCAGGATCTACCATGCTATCAAACAAGATGATGGTTGGACCGATTTGAGTGAAGTGAATGTACTAGGCGATTTCATTCGGGAAACTGCCAACCTTGAGGTCGTCAATGAAGATGGAAAATTATTCCTGTTCGACGTTAAGAAAGGAGACCTATTTTATTCCGAAACATCAAATGGAAAGTGGATGCGTCCAAGGGAATGGGACAGTAAACTAAGTTCCACCCATATAAAATCTCACTTCTTTATCAATGAACATGAGGACCGCATTGTGTTCTCGACAAATGTTGAAGCAAAAACCAAAGGCCTGGACTTATATCAAACCTTTAGGGATGCACAGTCAGGAAAGTGGAGCAAACCGGCACCCTTTGCAGATATTATAAACGGCCCTATGGACGAGGATAGTCCTTACTTAAGTCCTGATGAAAGTACACTTTATTTTAGTTCAAACGGGCATGGTAGTATTGGAGGCCTGGATATATTTAAGACCGTCTTCGATAGTACAACCAGAACATGGTCCGAACCAGTTAATCTTGGATTCCCGATTAATTCTCCGGATGATGAAGTGCAATTCAAAATGAACCTTGATGGTGAATCCGGCTACTTTAGTTCTAATCGCTTGAATTCCAAGGGTGATTATGATATCTATTTTTTCTGGGAGATCGAAAAGATCGATATCAGGGGCAGGGTATTCAATGCCTCAACGAAATCTCCTGTTCAGGATGCTATTATAAAATTCACACCCTCTCAGTACACGGACGAGTTCTTCAGGTCGCATCTGGATGAGAATGGTAAATACTCAACTGAAATTATTTCCGACGAAACCTACCTGGTAGAGATCATCAAAGACAAGAAAGTCCTATTTACGGATAACTTTGAAATCCACGAAACGGGTGGAGAAAAGACAACTTACATCAAGGATTTTGTGTTTAATGCTGATATCGATGACCCATCTTCAGATAAACAGTTAATAGAGGACGACAGAATTACCGAGCCACAGCAGGTTGCTGACAGTGAAACCCGAAAGATCCAGGATGAAATCTCTATTGAACAAGTAAAACGGTTGGCCATTGATCCGTCCAAAAAAGCGATCATTCACAATATTTATTTCGGATTCGGAACTGCTGGACTGTCCAGGGCTTCTAATCCCGTACTTGAAGAATTGAAGAAAGTACTTGAAAATAATCCGGAAATGATCGTCGAAATCGGAGGGCACACAGATAGTATTGGACCTGAGGAAGTGAATAACTGGCTTTCAGAGAACCGAGCTAAGGCTGTTCGGAAATGGCTAATAGATCATGGGGTTGAAAGTAACCGATTAATTGCCAAAGGATATGGAGAATCAAGACCGATGGCCTCAAATGACGATGAGAAAGAAGGAAGGGAATTAAATAGAAGAATTGAGGTCATGGTATTGCAAGACACATCCATGTAGGTCCCCCATGTGGCTTAATTGACATCCTAACTCTTTATTATCTTTGGAATTGAAATAAACAACCATGTACAATTCCGTAATATCAGGTATTGGTCATTATGTTCCGGATAACGTTGTGACCAATGCGGACCTTGAAAAGATGATGGATACCTCAGATGAGTGGATTGTGGAAAGGACGGGGATCCATGAAAGAAGATGGATAGATCCTAATTCAGATGACCGGCCTTCCACAATGGGGACGAAAGCAGCCAGAATAGCAATCGAAAACGCGGGATTGACTCCGGATGATATAGACTTCATCATTTTTGCCACCCTGAGTCCGGACTACTATTTCCCCGGACCAGGAGTACAGGTTCAGGATTTATTGGGTATTCGAGAAATTGGTGCGCTCGATGTAAGAAATCAATGCTCTGGTTTTGTTTACGGTTTGTCAGTAGCTGATCAATTTATCAAGACGGGAATGTACAAGAACATCCTGCTGATCGGTTCGGAATACCATTCGGGAGGATTGGAAAAAACTACACGAGGCCGAAATGTATCGGTGATTTTTGGTGATGGCGCCGGTGCGGTGGTCGTGTCACAGAGTGAAGAAGAAAAGGGAGTTTTGTCTACTCACCTTCATTCCGAAGGAAAACATGCGAAAGAGCTGGCCTTAATAGGACCTGCTACAAGCAGATGGGTTGACACGATCATGAATGAGGATGATCCTGAAGATACGTCTTACTATCCATATATGAACGGGAATTTCGTGTTCAAACATGCTGTTACCCGCTTTTCTGAAGCAATCATAGAAGCATTGCAAACGAACGGATACAAAGCGGAAGATATTGATTTGTTAATACCCCACCAGGCCAATCTTAGAATAAGTCAATTCATTCAAAAGAAGATGGGACTTAGGGATGACCAGGTTTACAACAATATAATGAGGTTGGGGAACACCACTGCAGCTTCTATTCCTATAGCTATGAGTGAAGCCCTCCAGGAAGGTAAGATCAAAGATGGAGACTTAATATGTCTTTCTGCTTTTGGTAGTGGGTTCACATGGGCTTCAGCCTTGATCAGGTGGTAGATACATTTTCCCAGCAAGACTTTGATCTGCTTGGTGACAAGGATTTTTTACTCAAGAAGAAAGAGCTTACCTCAAGAATCGTAAAAAAGCTCAAGTCAGTCCAGAGCCGAATCAGTGAAACACTTTCCGAGTCAAACTTCCAATACCCCGAAGGTATAAAGCTCAAATCCGGAAAAATATCCAAGGGTGAGAACTATAAAGGCCTACCCTACTTTGTTCTGGATTTTCCGGCATTATATACTAAAAATGATGTTTTCGCATTTCGTATTCTCATTTGGTGGGGAAATGCAATCATATATTCTCTTCATCTGCAGGGAAGTATACTTGAAAAGTATAGAAACATCCTGATCAATTATCAAAACGAATTAGATGGATTTTACTTATGTGTTGGAGATTCCCCCTGGGAGTATGATTTCATAGAAGGTAATTATCAACCTATTGACCAAATCGACCCCGATATTTTCAATTCTACTGTTCTTGGGCATCCCTTTCTAAAAATTGCCAAGAATGCTGATTTTACTGATTTGAACAGACTGGAGTTAGACGCAAATGAACATCTACTCGCTTTCCTTAGGACGCTTTCACATTCATAGATTCTCAAATATCCCAGTAAATAATTCCCCGGCTCCTATATATATTCCCACGCCATAAGTAATATTCCTGGGGGTAAGATTTCTGATGGCAAATGGAAGTCCTGAAATATTCAACAAGCTAAATGCGATCGCTACCAATATTGAACCAGTGATCACAACAGAAATACCAGGCTTTAAAATCAGTGCTACACTGCCAACAAGTAAAATTACAAAGCCGAGGACAATGATCTTGTTGAGCTTGTAACGGGTGATCAAACCACTTATTGAAAATCCTAGTATTGCGGAAAAACCAAGAAGCCCGAAAGTAAATACTCCTCCTGAGGTAAAACCAGGATAGGTATTGTTCAGGAGTTCCGGTAACAATTCAACTAAAAGTGCCTTTGCCAGCCCCAATCCAAGGGCAATGATAATTATAGATAAAAATGACGTCGTTCTTCCTTTTTCACCCTCATCGTCAATCCTTTTACGCTTTAATATGACCTCATCAGATGAAATGCGTTGAAATAACACTCCGGTAATGGCAATGAGAAGACCTCCCACAACAAATGTCATGGTATCTCCAAAAAAATGGATCAAATCTATAATTACAGGTTCAAGTGCATATAACAATTCCGTAGTCAGAAACAAGACACCCACAACAATGGGAAGTTTTTGGACTGGTGCAAAAGCCTCTATCATAGAATTAGCTGGGCTAATAAAAAGATTCATAGCCACCAACCAGATTACGATCATATATGGCAGAAAATCATGCAGACCTTTCAAATTCGATCCGATAATAGAAGCCACAACCATGAACACCATTGCCGTGGACCCAATTCCAATGGCAAATACAGTAAAGTACTTTCCTTTCTTTCTTAATATCCAGTCTGCCAACCAACCCGCAAATGGAGGGATAACCACCAGTACAATCCCCTTTGCCAATACCAGAAAATCGGCTAATTCAACAAAATCGAATTTCTCTAACAATACCGGCTGATATTCGTGATAAGCAATCCAACTTATCACGATTGCGGCATTAAGTCCCGCCAGTGAAAAAACTTCCGGCCATTTTAACTTTTCGGTGTACTGGTTCATTATTACTTTCTTAAATTAAGGAAAAAAAATTCAACATAATCCACTTACGAAGCAAACCATAGATTGGATTTTTTATAGGAAAAAAAGTACTAAATACGGTTAATAGAATTCATCATCGACGAATCAACCCTTGTTCGCCAATTAAAAGAAAGGAATAAACTCTCCCTGTCCTTTTTGTATGACCACTACATAGAGGCTTTCTATGGCACGGCTTTGTACATCGTAAAGTCCGAAAGCCTAGCGGAGGAGGTTGTCCAGGATAGTTTTATGAAAATATGGGAACGCATCAATAAATACGATCACCAAAAAGGAAGACTATTTACATGGATGATAAATATTGTGAGAAACTCCGCTATTGATAAATTGAGATCGAGAGAATTTTCGGAGCAGATGAAAACTATAGACATCACGAACTTCGTAGATAGAAAAGGATTGGATCAAAGTTCAACCTATGACACCATTGGATTAAGGGAAATTATGGACGTTCTGGATAAAAATCAGCGGATCATTATAGAACTTGTCTACTTCAGCCAATACACACAATCAGAGATTGCAGAAGAGTTGAATATCCCATTAGGAACGGTCAAAACACGACTGAGGAATGCGTTAAAGGTTCTAAGAAAACATTTAAGAGTAGATTGAAAAAAGAAGATATTATAAAGTCAGGGTTGCTGGAGCTGTATGTTCTTGATGAGAGGCTATCTTCCAAGGACTTGGAAAACATTGCCAAATGCGAAACTAACCAGGAAATTCAGAGTGAGATTGAGACGATTGTAAAAACCAATGATCTATTGTTCAAATCATTGTCTAAAGAACCAGGCTCCAAAAACCTTAAATCTAAAGTCCTCAAAAGTGTTTTTGTGCATGAAAAAACAGCAAGGAAAACTTTTTCTCTTCCCTGGAAACCGATAGCTATCGCAGCATTTATCATAATAGCATTCTCCATGGTACTCAATATTTACTTATGGAATGTAAATAGCATCAAATCAGATCAAAATAACTCCTTAAGTGCATCCAATAGAAATATGGAAGAAACTATTCAAAACCTCGAGGATGAAAGAGATCAAAATGAGGTCATTGCTCAAATGATAAACCAACCCCTGACCAAAAAAATAATCCTGGAAGGAACAACCATTTCAAAAACTTCCACCGCGGTGGTGTACTGGAATTCAAAAACATCAGAAGTACTGTTGTACATAAACCAGCTTCCCGAGCCTCCTGAAAACATGCAATACCAGTTATGGGTGATTAATGATGGAAAGCCTGGAAATGCAGGTTTGGTTGAAGATCCTTGGAATATTAATTCAATGTTGGGAGTCAGTAAAGCTGAAGCCTTTGCGCTGTCATTAGAACCAATAGGAGGAAGCGCCTCACCTACGGTTGAAAGAATATATCTTTTCGGTGAAGCAAGTTGATATTAATCGATGAAGAAAATATTTTTTTGCCCGATTTTTGTTGAAGACTTAGTTATGCGACTCACTTACTTGTTATTAGCAATTCTTTTTTTCTTCGTATCCCATAGTCAGTCGATAGATCCAACGACCTACAAATTCGAAAATGACTCCATTGAAAATGGTGAATTCAAGAAATTCCATTCTTCGGGAAAACTGTCAATTAGTGGAAATCTTGTAAATCGCAGGCCCGATGGCAAGTGGGTCGAATATCATGAAAACGGTCGTATTAAGTCAGTTAGATCTTTCCAAAACGGGGTTAGGAATGGTATAGAATCCAATTATGATGAATTTGGAGTAATGATCTCTGAATCGAATTATGTAGATGGCGTTCTTTACGGTGAGTATAAAGAGTATTATGAAAATGGAAAACTCGCACTCATAGGTAATTATGAGAATAACAAGCAGGAAGGAACTTGGACAGAATATTTTGCGGACGGCCCCAAAAGTTTTGAGAAAAACTACAAGGAAGGACTGCCACATGGTGAATGGAAATATTACTACACATATAATAGACCCAGGGCTATAGAATATTATGATGAAGGTCAAAAAACAGGTGTATGGCAGCTATATTTTGTAAATAGTAGATTGGAAAAGGAATTCCGTTTTTCCAGTAACAAATTGAATGGAGTTTATCGCGAATTCCACCCAAATGGTAAAAAGAGTGTTGAAGGTGAATATATAGATGACCTGAAAGTTGGAAAGTGGTTAAGTTTTTATCCAAATGAAACCTTATACTCCATAGGTGATTACCGGTTGAATAAAAAAGTAGGATTGTGGAAATACTTTTCAGAGACAGGTGCGATCAGCGAAGAAGGATATTATAGAAATGATCTGAAAACAGGTCAATGGATCTACTATTATGAAAATGGTAAACCGGAAAGAATAGGGAGTTTTGTCGGAGATCAGAAAGATGGGCTGTGGGGTCTATTCTATCCAAATGACCAGTTAAAACAGGAACAGACCTGGGAAAATGGCAGGTTATTAAATGTCTCAGGGTTTTACTCCATCAAAGGGGAGGAATTGGACCCGGGATCACTAAAAGATGGAAAAGGTACATACTATGAATACTATCCTGAAGGGGAGATCAGACTTAAAACAACCCTTGATAACGGTGTCTTTGAAGGAGAATATTTAGGTCTTTTCATTAACGGAAGTACCGAATTCAAAGGTGACATGAAAAAAGGAAAGAAAGAGGGAGAATGGTTCTATTACTTCTTCAATGGTCAAATAGCTTCAAATGGTAAGTTCCAAAATGATCGGAAAACCGGTAAATGGTATTACTTCAATTCTCGTGGAAGGTTAATAAATGAAGAGGATTTTGAATAATCTTTAAACTTTTCTTTTAACATCCGGTTATGTACAAAAAATAGAATATGATTGGGTTATTCAAAAAGAAAAGCAAAAAAGAAAAGATGCAAGATCAATATAATAAACTTGTCGGAGAGGCCTACAAACTGTCTCATACAGATCGTAGGGCAAGTGATGAGAAGATGTACCAGGCGGAGGCTTTAATGAAAGAACTCGAGTCTATTGTAGACTGATTCACTCCAGAAGATCATACACTCCTTTCAACACTTCTTCCACGTTATTCCAGGGCAGGAAATGATTTGCACTTTCCAGCAGACGTACTTCCACCAGGGAATCAACGATCATTTTCTCTGCGAAATCTGCGTTGCCTCTGGGTACTAATTTGTCATTGGCACCCTGGATCACAATGCTCTTTGCACTGATCTCCTTCCATAGTGGCAACATTTCACGAAGCTCATTTTTTAGTGGAAGTATTTCTTCGTTGCTCACCCAAAAATCTTCAGGTGTCAACCACCCCCCTAGCCTGGTTTGTATTACATCCCTGTACCACTCATACTTTTCCATTTCCGGATCGATCGAAGGAGCCAAAAATAATAATCTGGAGTAATCATCAGGGTAATCCATAGCCATTCGGGCAATTACCGGTCCTCCCAAGGAGTGGCCGACAAGGATTTTATTCTTATGAGGAAATAACACAGTTACTTCATGCATTAACCTGGATTGTTCTTTGAGAGAAGGTTCTGGCCAACCCCTGTCTGAAAGGCCAAATCCAGGTCGATCAATGGAAATCATATCAGTCAATTCCAACAGACTGTCATTTTTAAAGTAATCGATGAATGCGGTCCACGACCCAGGAGAGCCATGTATCCACACTAGTAAACTCTCTTTGCCTTCATTGATACTGGCGTAGTGGATGGTCCGATCTCCAATTGAAAGCGTCGTAAGTATAGGTTCAAGATGTTCATTCCGGAATTCCTTTTGAACCTCCTCTTCGGAAAGAGTGAATTTTATGCAGGAAGAAAGTAGACTCCCTGTGATGATTATTACGATTGCCCTGAGCATATTTGAAAAACGCTAAAAAGACGACTTGGTTCATTATCAACTCTCATGACATGGTCATCAATCTGATTTCTTCACCCCGAAATATATCTACAGCAATGATGTACTCATTTGCAAGTCGGTCGGCTACGATTGTTGTTGATGAACCATTTTACGCATATTATTTGAATTTAACCGGTGTTGTCCACCCGGGCAGGGAGGAAATAATCCAGTCTCAACCAACAGATCATGTTGAAGTTATAAATGACATCAATAATCTTGATAAAGATAATACGACTGTTTTTGTAAAAAACATGGCCCATCACCTCATTAAGATGGACATTGAATTTCTAAAAGAATGGCGCAATGTTTTTCTTATCCGTCAACCAGATGAGTTGATTGCATCTTTTGCTAAAGTGATCTCTGAACCCAAAATGAATGACATTGGAGTCAAAAGGCAGAGGGAAATATTTGATTTCCTTCTGGAATCACAATCCTGCCCCATTATCGATTCAAATGAGGTGTTGAAAAATCCGGAAAAAGTCCTGTCAAAATTGTGCGAAGCCCTCAATATCGATTTTCAAGGCAACATGTTAAAATGGGAAAAAGGGAACCGGCCTGAAGATGGTGTATGGGGAAAATACTGGTACAAATCCCTTCATGAAACTACCGGATTTGGAATCCCCAATAACAACAAAAATCCACTCCCTGCACATTGCCTTGAACTGTATAATCAATCCCTCCCGTATTACGATTCACTATTCAACAGATCGATCAAGGCGTAATCATCTACCAATTAATTCCACGATCACGGGGAAGTGATCTGATAGAAACCTACCATTTATCAGCCTACTGTCAGTAGAGTAGCTTAATGGTTTTAGATCCTGACCTAGAAATACGTAGTCAATCCTTCTTTCGGCTACCTCCTCCACGTTAAATCCATTGTAAGTTCCAATCTCCCCATATCGGATTGTAGAAGTTAGAAATGCGTCTGATAATGGTGAATCATAGATTAATCTAATCTCTGGGTCGATCTCCATGCCATTGAAGTCACCCATCAGAATCGTGTTTTGAAAGGCGGATAATTGGTCAATCCTCTTTAAAATCAACTTCGAGGAATTCAACCTTGCATTGGTACCAACATGATCATAATGCGTGTTGAATACGAATATCGTATCGGTCAATACTTTGTCATAAAACTTTCCCCAGGTACATATCCTGGGAAGGGCCGCATCCCATGATTTCGAAATTGAATCAGGAGTATCAGACAACCAAAATGTATCGGAATCAAATAAGGACCATCTTTCTTTAAAATAAAATATGGGCGAAAATTCTCCCTTCAATTTTCCGTCATCACGACCCACCCCAACCCATTGATAATTATCCAGTTCCTCTTCTATATCATTTATTTGATTGATCAGCGCCTCCTGAAGTCCTAGGAAGTCAGGGCTTTCGTATTCTATAAAATCTATAACTGAAGATTTTCTGAATGCCCATTTGTTAAGGCTATCGGCTTCATTGTCAAACCGTATGTTGAAACTAATCGTTTTCAGATCCTGGGTATTGGCTTCACATAGAGTGATCGCTAAGGTTACTACTAGTACACAGGACCTTAATTGTGTTACCATTCTCATTTATTCCAGTTGATACGGACGGATTGCAAATCTTCAGAGTTGGGACCCACCATGATATCAAACTCACCAGCTTCCCAGACATATTCCAGGTCATAATTGTAGAACATCAGATCTTTAGTTGTTAACTCGAAATCTACAACCACTGACTCGCCTGTGTCAATTTCAATTTTTTTAAAGGCTTTCAATTCCTTCACCGGTCGAGTAACAGTTCCAACAAGATCTCTTACATATAATTGCACAACCTCCTTTCCAGATTTGGTACCTGTGTTCGTAACATTCACAGAAACTATGAGAGTCTGGTCTCCGGTCATTTCCGTACTTGAAGTAGAGATCTTACCATATTCAAAATTCGAGTAGCTCAATCCAAACCCAAATGGATACAGTGGTTCGTTAGAAACGTCGAGATAGTTCGATTTAAATTTCTCGAACCAGTTTCCTTTCTTCAATGGCCTGCCCGTATTCTTGTAGTTATAAAAGATCGGAACTTGTCCGACATTCTTAGGGAAAGTCATTGTCAATTTGGCTGAAGGGTTCACATCTCCAAAAATGACATCTGCGATAGCGTTACCAGCTTCAGTACCGGTGAACCAAACATTTAGAATTGCAGGTATGTTTTCAGATTCCCATTGAATGCCGAGGGGCCTTCCCGAGAACAAAACGAGAACAATTGGTTTACCAGTTTCCTGTAGTTCTTTCAAAAGATCCAATTGATTCTCGGGTAGTCCTATATCTGTTCGACTTGAACATTCGCCACTCATTTCTGCTGATTCACCCACAGCTGCTATTATTACATCCGACCTTGAAGCAATATTGACGGCTTCTCCTATCAGCTCTGATTCAGAACGCTCATCTCGATAGGTGGGTTTGCCAAATACGCTTACTCTTTTTTCCAGATCTGGATCTCTGACTACATTTGCCCCTCTTGCTTTGAAGACCTTTACACGTTCACCACCAACATTTGTCAGACCTTGTAATAGAGATATTGACTGCTTGAAGTCTCCAGCTACACTCCATGTCCCTACCATATTCTCTACATTATCGGCCATTGGACCAATCAAGGCAATACGAACATTCTTTTCCAAAGGCAACAGGTTGTTTTCATTTTTGAGCAATACAATGGATTCCGAAGCTACCTCACGAGCAAAATTCCTGTTCTCCTCTGTAAAGATCTCAGTCTCACTCCTTTTGTTATCACAATACCGATAGGGGTCATCAAAAAGACCTAGTTTATATTTTGCTTCAAGTATTCTTCTACAGGATTGGTCAATGAGTTCTTCTAAAACAACTCCCTCATCCATGGATTTTTTAAGAGTATTGACATAACCCTCACTGATCATGTCCATATCAAGTCCGGCTTTTAAAGCTAAAGCAGAAACCATCGCGGTATCCCCCATACCATGATAGATCATTTCCGTTACTCCTGTATAATCTGACACCACAAATCCATCAAAATTCCAACGATCTCTCAGGACTTCAGTCAGTAACCACCTGTTGCCCGTAGCAGGTATTCCATCCACCTCGTTGAAAGCGGCCATGACACTCCCGACACCTGCGTCTACTGCGCCTTTGTACGGGGGAAAATACTCGTTAAACATTCTTATCCTGCTCATATCCACAGTATTGTAATCCCTGCCGGCCTCTGAAGCTCCGTATAATGCAAAGTGCTTTACACAGGACATCATCGTGTTGTTGAGGGACAGGTCTTCTCCCTGATACCCCTGGACCATAGCCCTTGATATTTCATACCCGAGGAAAGGATCTTCACCAATTCCTTCTGCTACTCTTCCCCACCGAGGATCACGGGAAAGGTCCACCATCGGTGAAAAATTCCACATAATACCATCGGCAGTTGCCTCTAGTGCAGCCACTCGGGCGACATTTTCAATCAACTCCATATCCCATGTGCATGATAAGGCAATAGGTAGAGGAAAGATAGTTTTGTAGCCATGTATCACATCCATACCAAATATCAGGGGTATTTTCATCCTACTTTCTTCGACCGCTATCCTTTGTGTGGCACGGATCTTTTCAACAGACCGAATATTTAGTAATCCACCCACCTGTCCATTCTTGATCTTTGGAATTATTCCGGAACTTTGAGCCAAACCAGTGGTAATGTCACCTGCACTGGGAAGATTCAACTGACCGATTTTTTCTTCAATGGTCATCAGGCTCATCAATGAATCAATTTGTTCTGCGTAGGGAGAATCTGCCTTTTGTTTAGTGGAACATGCGGACATAATGAGAACAATTAGAATCAAGATTACTGGTAATTTCTTTTTCATTGGTAGTATAGTTAACATTAGTCAGAAAGCACTCTGGATGATTTTGAAATACCATTTTCATTAAATGCTTCTATTCGATAGAAATATCGTTGACCTTTATTTAAAGCCCGTAATTCATATTCTGATTGATTATATATAGTGACAGAATTGTTTAGACGATCCGTTCTTATCCCCCAATACAATACATAACCCATTGCTTTGTTCACATCCTCCCAATCGAGATTGGCATTTCGATCGTCCTCCTGCCTTAATATTTTGAAGTTCTTGGGTTGATCAGGTTGTCTCCCTCCTCCATTGCCGAAAATTCTGAACTCAGAAATTGCCAGGTACCTATTCGGGAAAAAGACATTTTGAAATTTGACAAAACGAGTAGGAATGGGATCTGTCAACTCAATGTAAGCATGTGGTTGATCTCGTTGATTTTCAGAATAATCAATTATTGTTGTCCATTTCTCCCCATTATCTGATGCAGATACGAAAAATTGATGCCTGAGACTATCAGGTTTTCCGAAAATTCTCGCATTGAAATCCATGAAGTTGATTTGAATTGCATGAATCTCCATTTTTCGGCCAAGATCCAATTCCACAAACAGCGAGTCTGAATTATTCTCGGCAACCCACATCGTTCTCATATTTTCATCATTGATTTTCGTAACCGAGTAATCCGACGATTCTTTATCCAGCATATAACCTTCATCGGACTCATCAACAATATGTTGCTTAACTCCACTAAGTACAGAATTCGTCGAAACCTTTTTGCCCTTGGAAAGAAGCATCCATCCTGTAAATCGATCTTTATGATCAGATACTTCGACTTCAGGCAAGTAATGAGGGTAATCACCATAAGCTGTATTGATATACATTTGTCCGTCATCTTCAAAGCCCGCCGGAAACATTCCAATGCGACGTTCAAATTTGTAATTCACAGAGATTGGCATACTCGCGAAGTGCCAATGTTGCTTGTTATTATCAAGTACCGTGCTTCCGTGTCCTGCACCAGTCAGGAAACCACCAGGTTTGTAAGAAACAGGATTGTATGGTGCATAGCTAAAAGGTCCCATGGGATCAGAAGAGGTATAGACTCCATCGGCATAAACATTCCATTGGGTTCCGGGAGCACTATACTCCAGATAATAGGTATCTCCATATTTCGTCATCCAAGGACCTTCTATGAACGGATCTATCTCCGAACTGTGATCCTGACCAAAACGCTCCCAACCGTGATTTTCAGGTTCTAGTTTGAAAAGACCCTTCTGATCAGATTTAGGGATAAACATCGCTTCACCGTCCAATTCCACCACTCGGATTGGCCATTTATTGGAAGACTCTTCATATAAATACACCCTGTTATCTTCATCAACAAACAAATTTGGATCCTGAATGCTGAGAGGAATCACACTGTAGCTAGTTTTCCAGTCTCCTAATTTTGGATTGTCCGTATAAATTACTGCTCCTCTTCCGGATGGATCTCCCAGCACAATCACTTTCCCATTATAGACGGCTGCTGCCGGTGCATTGCACCCATTAAAATACCAGCTCTGAGGTCTCACAAAATTCCAGTTACTCATATCAGTTGAATACCAATATCCATGTGAACGGGTCACAAACATGTAATAAGTGCCCTGATAGTTAATTACGGCTGGGTCAGCGCCAGATCGGTAGGAAACTCCCCGGAAGGCGTAATGGGACATGTACGTGTAGTCAATATCCACCGGATTACAGTATGTCTTAAAATCCCTAATTTCTGACTTATTTTGAGCCATTATTGAAATGGAAACCCAAAACAGAAGTGATCCAAATATTGCAATTGCTTTATTCATTGGAGGTAAATCCAAGCCGATCCAATCCAACCTGAACTTCTGGGATCTCCATGAATAAACTCCATAGCAATCCTGTCCGATGGTTTTCTATCATCACAGGGATAGGTCCCTGATCAATTGCGAGATACCTTGGGAGATACCAGTTCTCTTGAAAACTAAATGCGTCGTACGGACCGTATTTTCCTACTAGGGAATCAGCTTCTTCATATAGGAATCTGATCATTTGCATGGTTTCTTCAGGTGTATATGGCATGGAAGACAAGGCCGCGGTTGGTGATATTACCCCAAGATCCCTCCCCGGTCTGTGACCTGCGTATCCTCGCATCGAATAACTTGAGGTCAGACCCCAACAGTTTTCACCATAACCCTTAAAGTTTTCAGGATTTTCTACGCCGTAAGTAAAGTGGATGCGTGCATGATTACTGGTAAGCTTGTTGTAATCCGCATATTGGTCCATCAAGTTTCGGGGATCCAATCCAAGATAGGAATAATGGGACCAGAACAATGGTCCAATTGGCGCGTCATTCCCTGAATAATAGTTCAATTCCGTTTCATAACCTAAATAAGTGGTGTC
This sequence comes from Cyclobacteriaceae bacterium, assembly GCA_965242805.1. Classification (GTDB taxonomy): domain Bacteria; phylum Bacteroidota; class Bacteroidia; order Cytophagales; family Cyclobacteriaceae; genus JANQEU01. Next base: position 1,771,945 of record CBDETD010000002.1, read on the forward strand.
ATCAGCAATTGTACCATCCATTGCCCAACCTTTGTGATATACATCCGGTTCAATTGGGAATGTTGGAGATGAGGCTGCCAAAACGTACATAATAAGACACTCATTGTAACCTTTCACTCCGAAATCCATTTCCCAACCATAATTTGGAGACCAATGCCAGTATAAGATATCTTCGCCACCCTTAGTATGCCAGGACCATTCGACTGCTTCCCAAACCTTATTGATCCTTTCGACAAGTGCTTTTTCTCGCTCATCTCCATTAAGAAAATATTGTCTTACAGTTAGCAATCCCTGCATAAGGAATGCTGTCTCTACTAAATCTCCTCCATCATCCTTCTTACTAAAGGGTTTGACCTTTCCGGTATCTCCAAACCACCAATGAGGATAGACACCATGAAATCGATCTGCTGTTTCCAAGAAATTCAGTATCTTCTCATATCTTTCTACGGCTTGTTGCCTGGTGATAAATCCTCTTTCAATCCCAACTAGTATAGCCAACAGGCCAAAACCTGAACCTCCTGAAGTGACCACGTTCTTATCATTCTGTGGGTAAATATTGTCCATATGAGTCCTTTCTGGAGCCATACCACTAACCGGCTCTGCATTATCCCAGAAGTATTGAAAAGTTTGGTATTGCACCAATGTCAATAGCGAATCGTCACTCAATACTGATTTGGTAGATTCACTTTTACTTTCTGAAAGTGATTCACATGAAGTAAATGCAATGACAGCAAGTGCCATCCATGGAAGAATTCTATTCATAGGTGAAACCAAGTTTTGTTAGTCCATTTTGTATTTCAGGCGCCGACATAAAAAGATCCCATAATAAACCGGTTCTGTGGTTTTCAATCATGCAAATAATGGGGCCTTGGTCTATGGCAATATATGATTTCGCATACCACTCCTCAGTAACATTGAATGCATCATAAAAGCCATATTCACCCCACATCCGATCACCAAGAATGTAGTAAAAATGTCTAATTGCATCCATTGACTCGTCAGGGGTGTAAGGAATTGAAGAAATGGCGGCTGTTGGAGTGATAACACCTATGTCGTTGGTCGGTGAATGGGCCGAATATCCGTCATGATTATCACTTGCCGTTAATCCCCAACTGACGTCACTATAACCAATGAAACCTCCAGGATTATCAATGCAATGCTGACGGTTTATGGATGTATGGTTTACATTCTGTTCCCAGTAATTCGCATATTGATCTTGCAAATTTCTTGGATCAAGACCCAGGAATGAATAATGACTAAAAAATAGGGGGCCACCTTTACTCGGTCCGAGAGGTAATGTGATATCAAAATACTTGTTACCGTTCGTTAATCCTCCATTGCGTGCCCACCCTTCGTCATAAACACTTTTGTCAATAGGGTGTGTAGGGGAAGAAGCAGCTAAAACATAAATGATCAGCGCTTCATTCCAACCTCTTATCTTGAGGTTTTTCTGCCATCCGAAATTTGGCGACCAATGCCAATAAAGAACTCCCTGATCTCCCTGTGTGTACCAATCCCATTCCACTTCGTTCCAAAGAATATTAATCTTTTCAATGACCTCGGATTCTATGGGCTTGGTTTCATCTAAATATTGTCTGACAGCAAGCAGTCCTTGTATCATGAATGCAGTCTCGACAAGATCCCCACCATCATCATCGGCACTAAATGGTCTGACCTCTCCGGTTGTACCATTCAACCAATGCGACCAAACACCATGAAATCTATCAGCTTGAGTAAGAAGAAAGTTTACAGTTTTGGACAATCTGTCTACACCCTCTTCACGCGTTATAAAACCACGTTCAATGCCAATAATTATCGACATCACCCCAAATCCTGAACCACCTATTGTAACAGTTTCTCCCGAGGAGTTTCTTTCTCTGGCCAATCCACTAAATGGATGCCCGAAATCCCAAAAATACTTGAAAGTCTGTTCCTGTATTAAGGTCAAAAGCTCTTCATCAGAAACTTCAGGGAATTTCAAAGTTGTGTCTATACCGGAGAAAAATGATCCAGCAAAACCATCAAAATCATTTGCCCCAATTCCTTCAATTGAATTGTTAAGAACTATGTCATGGGACCTGTAGTAACTGAGTTCAGATTCAATAAAGAGTACGCTATCTTCGATGGCAAAAGTGAACCCTACATCTTCTCCATTAGAACTAAGTGAAATTTGTTCCGCACTGATCAGCGCTGGGTCCAGATCAGCTGAGAATGTAGCTCTGACCTGTAGATCAACCGGAATATCCGAAATTCTTCCTCTTCCCATTAAATCTATTCCATTGGCATCAATAGATTTCAATAAAAGTTTGCTCGATTCTGTGGTAAATACATATGTCCCACCACCAAAAGCCGTTTTGTGGTCTTCACTTATAAGGGCCTCCGAAATAACAATGGTATACTCCGTGTAGAAACTAAGAGATTCGTTAGGGTAAATTGTAAGGGTTTTTTTCTCATTGGATGAATTGAATTCGTAATCGACCACATTATTCATTGGATCAAGAATTCTAAAACTTTCTTCGAATGAATTCAGATCTATTGGAATACTGAATGATGCGATAATTGGCAGGTTAACACCAACTTCATTAGCTGACATATTTAAGATATCCTGATCCCCACTTATAAGAGAAACAAGAGTAAGTGGTCTGTCAGGAGTACTGGGTGAGTCATCGTTACAGCAAAAAACGATTGCTCCCAGAAAGATAAGGCCGACTTGAAGGGGCCTGATATTCATCTGAAAAATTAAATGTGTTGTAGATCTTGTCAACTACCCCGGAAAAATCCGGGATAGTGACAGGATCTAAGTATATGATCAAAAAAAGTTAATTACCTACAGCTTTCAATGCCGCTATCTGTGCAGGATTAAGCACACCATTGTAAATACGAAGTTCGTCTAACAAACTGGTTTCTCCGATGTGACCCCAACCAGTGAAATTAGGCGCACCGGATCCAAATGAAATAACATCACAATTCGTCCAGTCAACAACTACGGCTTCATCGCTTGTTTTTGCCAAAATACCATTTAGATATATCTGGCTTTTTCCTCCCCCAACGGTGATAGCTACGTGTAGCCAATCCTCTCTTGTGGCACTGAACGTTGAAAATGCTCCACCATCGATCCAGGTGTCAGCTTCACCATTTCCAACATTCAACTTGAATGTTTGTGTCACACCATCACCTTCTCTGAATAACCTGAAGCCACTGGTTCGATTATTAGGTGCTTCTGGGTTTTCGGTGTCAGGAGGGCTAACTGTCAATATACCCGCTCTGGTGGCTTCCGAATCCATTTTTATCCAGAAAGAAGCAGAAAATGAATCATTTAGCAATCCATCTGACGGAATGGTCAGGTAAGACTGAGCGTCTCCAGAGTAAGCTTTCCCTGAAACACCGCCATCTACTACGGACGGTGTACCTACCTCTGTCGCCACCGCACTTGAAACATCAATAGTAAAGTCTGTATCGAACGGCATGTACAATATTTCCGTTGCATCTGCTCCATCGATAGGGTCCAAACCGGGATCTCCCGGATCTTGAATTTCCGGTTCACCAAATTCCAGCCCTGTGAGATCAGCAAGCTGGGCTTCAGTTAACGCCACACTGAATATTTTCAGATCATCCATGTAGCTCAGGTCAGACTGGTGGTTCCACTCTGTGAATCGAGGGACACCCGACATAATAGAGAGCAAATCACAACCGGTAATGTCCATACCTATGTGATCAGTATTTTCCGCAACTTTTGCACCGTCTATGTAGACAGCAGCGGTTGTAGCACTTATGGCAAAAGCAAAGTGATGCCATTCCGTGTCAGGTGCTAGTTGCGCCAAGGAACCTCCATCCAGCCATACGTCTGATTCTCCGGTCCCAAAATTTAGTTTGAATATTTGATTGTCTCCAGCTGCTTCCCTGAAGAACCTAAATCCTTTGGTCCTATTGTTTTGGAATCCAGTATTTTCTGTATCCACGGGACTCATTACCAAAATACCAGCACGATCGGGAGTAGCATTTATTTTCATCCAAAATGAAACCGTCATTTCAGTAGATTCAATGTTTTCTGTATCGAAAGTGAGATAAGCGTTTGCAGCTCCCTGGTATGCATTATCTCCTACTTTACCTTCACCAGCAAAATCTGGACTACCCACTATTGTTGCCTCAACTTCGTTTACGGCATCTAAATAATTCCCCTCAAATGCCATGTAGAATACTTCATTTTCAAGAGGTGTATATGGTGTGGTTGTGACTTTCGTAAAGGTCGAAGTGACTGAACCCGTTTTCCCAGATAGATCTGTAGCCGTTACGGTAATTGTATGTTCACCATCACCTACGTTATCCTGAGTTTCTTCCCCATTATAATTCCTAAAATCAGGGAATGTCGTAATTTCGGCTATTTGCGTTCCGTCAAAGTCAACTGTAACAGAGGCAAGCTCAACATCATCGGTCGCTTGGAATTGAATTGTGACTGAAGTGGTAGCATCAAGGCTACTAACAGTAGAGCCATCCGCAGGTGATGAAATAGTTACTTCCGGAGATTCCAGATCCTCTTCACCATCCTTTTTTGGATCATCGTCGTCACCGCACGAAATGGCCGTAACCATTAATGCCAGTAACGCTAAAATTGATAAACTTTTAAGAAACTTCATATTATTTAAATTTTAATTGATTCAATTACTATTTCATTACAATAGGTATTAGTCCCCACCCAACTGTGGCAATAGGTCAGACTGGGCTAATGGATAAGGTAAAAATCGATCTTCATCCGAATAATTCCGGCCTCCATAATTCAGTTCATTTGTTCTTCCATGCCTGACCAAATCATAGAAACGAGTACCCCATTCCATTGCCAATTCGGCATACTTTTCATCAAGCACATCATCCAGTGTTACTCCTGACAGGTTTCCCAGTCCGGCTCTACTCCTAACCTGATTGACCGCATCATCTGCGGAGAGTGAGCTGCTGGTTGCACCCTGGATTAAAGCCTCCGCATGCATAAGCAATATTTCAGCATACCGTAGGCATATAAAATTTTTGTTCGTTCCGTAGTTTGTCCTTCCGGGAGTCAGCTGTATTGAAGGTAGATAGTGCTTTCCACTGGAAAAGATCGCTCTTGGATTTGCTGATCCATCTGTGGTTCCCCAAATATCACCATCTCTGGTAGTGTTGGAAACAAAGGCAGGCAGATTAGAATATGCCGGATCTGAGGTTATGAGATCTATACCCTCCTGGGTAAACAAAACACTCGTTTCCAAACGTTCGGTTTCTCCTCTGTCCAGCATGAATTTGATGTATTTCTCCGTAGGTTCCCAGAAACCCCAACCCCCACTTGATCCTGCGACCGATGGTGTCCAGTTATTAGGTCCGAAAAATGCATAGAGGTATGACTTTTCCTCACCTGATCCCTGTCCAAAGTCGGAATATTGCAGTTCCAGAATATTTTCATCTGCTAATTTTCCGGGTATTTTAAACAATTGATAATAATCTGCGTAAAGGCTGAACGCACCGGAATTTATTATCTCACCCGTTGCATCGGCAACTGCCTGATAATTCTCCAATTCAAGATTTGCGAGAGCCTTGACCGCTAACGCGGTATATCTTGTGATACCTCCTGTGATATCCGTTCTTTGATTTGGATGCATATCCGGAAGAAACTGAAGAACCTCGTCCATTTCATCCGAAATGTGTTGTAGAACTTCTTCAAGAGACACGAGCTCTTTCTCATACAAAGCTTGTGTTTGCGAACTGGTTGGGATCAAAATTTCTCCCCATACCCTCGCCAATTGAAATAATTCATAAGCCCTCATTACCCTTATTTCCGAAATGTATTGATCAGCAACCGAAGGGTCCGCAGCGAATTCCTGATATCGTTCCAATTCCTCTATTGAGGCATGAAATGATATAATATCAGAGTACAAATTCAGCCAAACCGAATTGTACATCCAGAAAGATCGGTCGTACCTGAATTCATCTGTTTCGATCAAAGGCACCTGATCCCCGGCAGCATTTACATCGTCACCTCTTACCGAAATGAGGGGAAAAGTTTCCCACTGTAGAAAATAGAATGTTGAATACGCTCCGGTGATCAACTGGAACATATCTTCTGTCTGAGTATAATCCGTGTCCTCCACAAAGTCCTGTCTTTCCAATGGCTCATCCAACAGATCATTGCATGATAACATTGTGAATGAAACCAATATCAGGGTGACTAATGAATATCTTGTGTTGAATAGTCTCATGATCATCACTTTTGATTCTTAAAGTTTGAGGTTCAGTCCAATCGTGTACACAGCAGGTATTGGGTAAGTCTGACGGTCAATTCCATCAGGTACTTCCGGATTGAATCCGTTGTAATCAAACAGTGTCAAAGGTCTTTCTGCCGTGAATATTATTGAAGCATCCGGCATTCGGGTATTAAATAGTTGATTGTTCTGGAGCGTATATGATAGTTTTACATTTTGGATCCTGAAATAGGATCCATCTTCCACATAATATTCACTCATTGCCTGATTATACCCTTTTCTTAAACCTGCTGCTGAAGGATATTTATTAGATGATCCCTCTCCATTCCACAGGTTGCTGGCAAGTTCGGCATCTATATTCGTGTCAGTGGTAAAAATGATTTCCCCCCGCTTTCTGTTGAGTATGCTATGACCCGATTGACCCTGGAAGAATGCACTTAAGTCCCAATTCTTGTAGGTGACTGCCAGATTGAATCCATACATCAAATCCGGCAGATAAGAACCAATAACTACACGATCCAGATCATCAATGAAGCCATCATTGTTTTGATCTTTGTAGATGAAATCTCCCGGCTCAAGATTATTGTCCGCAATGAAGGTATCATCCAATCCACTATTTGCTATGTCCGAAGCATTTTGGAAAATACCCAGAACTTCATAGCCGAAAAATGCCCTATGTGGAGACCCGAGGATTGATCGTTGTCGAAACTCTGCCTGTCCTGCATCCAGGTACCTGGGCCCACCCAGATCCCGTACTTCATTGTTGAGGGTAGCAATATTTCCCCCTACTGAGTAACTTAGATTCTCATTGATCCTGTCCGACCAGTTGACCATCATCTCAAAACCAGAGTTGCGTATCTCACCTTCATTAAGTCGAACGTTGGCACGTATCAAGGGTACGATAACAGTCACCGCTGCATTCTCAGTGTCTCTGTTGAAATAATCCGCTTCTACAGACAACCTTCCATTTAGCAATGTTCCGGTCAAACCAATATTGGTCTCCACTGTTGTTTCCCATCTGTCCAGGAAGTCAAAAACATTGTCCACTGTAGTGCCAGGTACCAAAAGATCGTTAATTGCGGTGGTTGTTGGTGCTAAAGTGGCAGCTCCAACGGAGGCGTCGATACCATCATTACCCAATTTACCCCAGCTTCCCCGGATCTTGAGGAAATCTACAAACCCGAGGTTGAAGAAACTTTCCTCTGAAAGAACCCATCCGGCTCCAAAAGTTGGAAAATAGCCGGACTTCTTTTGGAATTTATTCGTACCATCATTTCTTAACGTACCATACAATAAGTATCTATCATCGAAATTGTATGCAATCCTTCCAAAATAGGAAACGCCATATTCTTTTTTCCCATATTTCGGTTCGTTATCGTTTACACTTCCGACATCTATGACATCGGCAAACTCGAGGTACCAAAGTTCTTCATGTGCTCGATCAGGAACAGGATCTAATTGAGTGCCACGTGCAAATAAGCCTTCATTGGTCTCACTTCTTCTGGAGTAACCAGCCAAAACCGTTACATTATGCCTGTCAAAACTCTGGTTGTATGTCAATACATTATCCCAGATTTCATTAAATGAAGTTTCTGCTCCTTTTCGTATTGCTGATTGAACTTCTGTGACTCCATCATTGTATGCGAAATCAACCTCCCGGGTGTTTATGGTCCCATAACTGTAATTGTAACTGGTCTTAAATGAAAGACGATTTGGGATCAATTCCAGGTCTGCATAGAAGTTCCCCAATATTTTCCCAATGTTGTTCCGATTATCCTGGTACAACATTGTAATATATGGATTCTGGGTACCGCGATACCCTAAAAGTTGAGAGTTTGCCAGTTTTACCGGGGTAGCATCAGTATTGTTCTCATCGAAAACCGGTAGGATTGGTACTGCAAAATAGGTCCGGAACCATGTAGATTGCTCAGCGTTGTACTGGGTAGCATTACTTAGATTCACATTACCTCCTACCGTAAGCCACTCGTTTGCGCTGAAGTCAATTTTAGTTCGGAAATTGAGCCGTTCATATTTATTCCTAGTATCCACTAAAAGCCCTTCCTGACTGAAGTAGCTTGTTCCAACCGAATATCTTGTTTGCTCATTCCCTCCATTGATGCTGACAGAATGGCTTTGAATTGGAGATGAACTTTCCAGTACTTCATCGTACCAATCGGTATCAGCAGCCGGTAGATCAGGATTGGACCGACTTCTTCCAAATCGTTGGAATGAATTATCGATAAAAGCTGCATCAGCGGCAGATCCTGTTGCCAATGCATATGCAACAAATTGCTCAGTATTAGCCATCTCCAATACATTTTGGGCAACCTGAACTCCATAATATCCGCTGTATGAAATTTCTGGTGCTTGATTATATGATCCAGATTTAGTTTCAATGAGAATAACTCCGTTTGCTGCTCGGACACCGTAGATGGCGGCGGCCGAAGCATCTTTCAGGACAGATATACTTTGTATGTCCGCTGTGTTTAAAAAATCAATATTGTCAAAAAACATTCCATCAACTACATACAGCGGAGCAGCACTGCCTTCAAGGGATCCAACACCCCTAACACGTACAGTGGGACTTGAGCCCGGGGCGCCACTACTCACTATTTGTACGCCGGGCACCTTACCTTGCAACGCTTGCATTGCCTGACTTGTAGGTGTCTTAATTATTTCTTCAGTCTTAATCGTTGTTATTGCAGAAGTCAGGTCCTTTTCCCTTTGGGTTCCGTAACCTACAACGACAACTTCTTCCATGGCTACCATATCGAAGCCCAAATTGACATTGATCACTGATTGTGATCCTACTCTTATTTCCTGCGACTCGAAACCAACAAAGGAGAATACGAGAACATCATCACTACTAGCACTGATTGTGTAATTTCCATTCACATCAGCTATTGTCCCCTGAGAGGTCCCCTTAATCTGAATAGTAGCACCGATTAAAGGTTCACCATCATCAACTGATTTGACGGTACCGGTTATTGTGGCTTGGGATAGGGCCACATACGGTGAGAATAGTAGTAATAAAGTGACGAACAGGCAAAGAGAATTATCGAGAATGTTTGGTTTTTCCATTGCTGAATTTGTAAATGCCCTGAATCAAATAACAAATTCACAAAATACTAGGCATGAATCCAAGCAGTGTTCTTATAATATTCACATTACCAAATATGACTTTTATCATGCTTGTTGCACAATAAAAACATCATTTAATTACAATTTAAATCGTTTGAAAGGATATTAGAATTGATATTGTCCTGTAAAAAAAACAAAGGTGAAAAATCACAAATTATTTGAATTGTACAACTTTTATCTGGAAAGTGCTATCTCTTGCAGGTCCGAGAATATATCTAAATCCTCACTGCCGTATAGATCAATGTATTCGTTGATCTTCTTTCGAAAGGCCCAGATCGTGTTTTTCCTCAGGTCCATTTCTTCAGCTAATTCGTTCAATGATCGCCGGTCCCCATGGATATACAGGTACAGTATATACATTGCTTTTGGCAATGGGAATTTCAGGCTATGGAAGACAGTGTCAGTGGTGGGAGTCTCATTGTAACCACACTTTGAACATCTCCTTGAAAATGGTGAACTACCTTCGATGAACTTTGAATTGGCACAACGTTTACAAGAATAGTTGTCCCTCCATTTATGGTCTGCCATAAACTTGAGAGCACCTTGCTGATCAGGAAATATTTGAATAAAATCGTCGAATGATATTGATTTCTGAAGAAGTCGATCTGTTTGAGCTGAAATTAGATTGTTTCGCAGTTTGTAGTTATCCAGGTCCAGCATATTATTGATCTCGGATATCTCTTTTTTCTGAAGTCTCAGATTATCATTTGATTCATTCAACAACTGATTCTTTTCTGCCAATTCTTTGGTGCGGTCACTTATCTTCTGCTCCAATTGCGCATTTAGACGGTCTTTATATCGCAGGTTTTCATCATGCTGTGCTACAATACGTCTAAATACTCTATCCTTATTTCTTTTTAGTATTCTGACCCTGTCACTGAGTGCCGCAGACAAGAAAAGCATTTCAAACAGAAAGCATATGTGAAGACTGTAGTAGCTAATAATTTGAGTGAACTGGGAATAACCGGTCAGTTCATACGGTAGGACCGAATACATTAATAGTGCCTTAACGAAGAAACCAAGGAAAAGGAAACCATATGCTACAACGAAGAATCTCGCAGGTTTATATCCTCTCCTCAATACCTGAATACTTCCGTAAAAAATGAGAGATAGAGGGATCAATTCAATATTTCTCCAGTGAAATGCTGAATGGTTGAAAATGAGGGCATATAAAAAGAAGGCTGATCTCAAGTACAGGATCAGTATAAGGAGACGATCAATCCTTGGTGCCCTGTTCCTTAGGTTCAGGAACTTCCGGGAAAAAACAATGGACCAAAAAATGATTAGGAACAAGGCAAATCCATGAGAAATTTGATTCCAGGAAGGCATATTGGGCCATAATATTTGATAGGCAATACCATCAACAGACATTGCAAAAAGGCCAACTGACAGGATGTAAAACGTATAATATAGATACTTCGATTCCCTTATTGCCGAATATATCAGCAGGTTGTACAGGGATATGATCAGGATCATTCCATAGAATATCCCGTAGAGGTAATATTCTGAAAGGGCATAATTCACAAACTGATCCACAGTTTGTATGACCACCCTCATGTCCGCGTATTGCTGATTAACTACACGATAATATGCCTGATATTCACCTGCCCGATTTAAGAGAACCTGAAAGTTTTTGTGACTGAATTCCCTGTCACCAAAATTGTATTTGTCTCCAAATTCGAAGAATGTAAACTCCTTTTCAGATTCATGCCTAACAAAAACTTTTATGGAGTCAATGGTCTGATCGTAAAATTCCAGTAGATATACTTTGTTCTGATCGCTGATGCAAAAATCCAACTCAACCCAGTATGCTGAGGACGGATTATAATCTGCTGGTACAAAACCTGCGTCGAATGACAACAAAGAATCAGAATCAGCCAGGAATTGGTCAAAGGCCAACATTCCACCTACATCTTCATAAAATCTTGTCTGCTGTATCGGTATGATTCGGTTTTTCTCTGATGGACTTAGCCGAAACAGGCAAGTAAAAACCACCACCAAGTAAGCAAACTGAGACATTTTTCAAAGATACTCTACTTCATAATCAGTAGCCAGAAGCTTCACTTACTGCAACGGCAATCTTGGAATCTGCTGTGCCGTAATACAAGAACCATTTTTCATTGTAGTAGCTAAGCCCTTCGACAAAACACACGTTATTGACCTGGCCTGTAATCTCATAGTCCTTTGTGGGGTAGAAAAAATACCTATCAGATCTCTTCATGAGCTTTTTTGGGTCACTTAGATCAAAAAGTGCCTGTGCCGCCGAGTAAGTACCATTTGGAAGGTCGGGATCACCTATTTCCTGTTTATTTTTACTGTTATATATAAGAAGAATTCCCTCACCGGTGATAATCGCCGGAGGTCCGGGTTCGACGAGATCACTGTCAAACTTGTCCTTTCGGACCTTCAAAACCGGTAGCCAATTGTCCTGTTGATTTCGTAACGGTTGCCAACGGATCAAATCATCAGAAGATGCCAGGAATATATTGGTATCGCCAAAATACATCCAGTATTTCCCGTTGATCTTTGATGCAACCATTCTTTCACCAATCATTTTACAAACAATCGAACCGGACTTGCTCCATGTATCTATATCTGCCTGGTTTTCGAAAACAGATCCATGTTTTTGCCAACTCACCAGGTTCTCGCTTGACGCAATGAGTAATCTCGCCAGATTGCCATCATATGCCGTATATGTCATGTAGTAAGTGCCATTTTCATCTTCTACGATCCGTGGGTCCTCTGCTCCACCTTCCCATTCAAGATACTTGAGTGAATCATTGTCTGGATAAAAAACAGGTTGGTCCATTCTTTCGAAATTGATCCCATCGAAGCTATAGGCCAACCCAATTCTGGACGTACCATTAAACTTTCCTATAAAATCTTCAGCTCGATATAAAAGAAACAATGTATCGTTTCTGACTACAGAAGAAGGATTAAAGACATCCTTTCCTTCCCATTTCACTTCAGCATTTATGATAGGATCAACAAAAAGACTGGTGGTATCTGGCATCAGAATTGGATTATTTGAATCCATTTTCTGAAATCCCAGAAGCTGCCATTCATCGAAAGTCGAATCAGATTGTGAGCATGAAACAATCAATGCAAATAGATAGAAGTGTTGTAAGATTTTTCTCATAATTTCGGACAGTTTAAACTCCCACACCATGTTACAAAAATACAACCCAAAAAATGCAGAAATAAAGGTATGGGTAGGAGATCGTCTCTACCCTCGAGAAGAAGCGAAGGTTTCTGTTTTTGATAGCTCTGTACAAGGTGGAGATGCGGTATGGGAAGGCCTTCGAGTATATAAGGAAGGCCTTTTCTGTCTGGATAAACACCTGGACCGGATGTACGAATCCGCAAAGGCATTGGCATTTGACCACACACCCGACAGAGCTTTCGTAAAATCTGCAATCAAGGAGACCCTTCGAGCTAATTCCATGGAAGAAGACTCGCATATTAGACTGACTCTTACTAGGGGTGAAAAGGTCACCTCAGGTATGGACCCCAGGTTAAATCAGCAGGGATCCTGTTTAATTGTACTGGCTGAGTGGAAGCCTCTAGTCTACGACAATGAGAACGGCATAAAAGTAATTACCTCAACGCAACGACGGAATAATCCCCAATTCCTTGACTCGAAAATTCATCATAACAACCTCCTCAACAATATAATTGCAAAGATCCAGGCGAATCATGCGGGAACCGACGCGGCAATCATGCTTGATTCAAATGGATTTGTTGCTGAGCTCAATGACACAAATCTCTTCATGGTTAAAAATGATATTCTCTTTACTCCCTATGCTGATGCTTGCTTGCATGGGATAACAAGGGGGCTTGTAATGCAATGTGCAAGGGATCAGGGGATCATTGTGGAAGAACGAAATCTATCTCTTGTTGAATTTTACAATGCTGATATTGTTTTCGCCACAGGAACCATGGGTGAACTCACCCCCGTCAATGAAATAGACGGAAGATCTGTCGAAAATTTGTCTCATTCCACAATCCTCACAACACTTCAAGAGGCTTTTCATGATTTGATCCCCAAGTATTGCGAAAAATTATAATTGATCATTCATACTTCAACGCATCCACTGGATTAGCCTGTGCCGATTTAATAGTTTGTGTACTAACCGTCAGGAATGCAATGAAAACTATGATCAATGTAGATCCAATGAAAAACAAAGGGCTTAGTTCCATGGCGTATGGATAGCTGTTGAGCCAATCATTCATGAAGTAATAGGTCACTGGCCATGCAATCAAATTGGCGATAAGGATTAAAATCAAAACATCCTTTACAAGTAAGATCACAATATTTGCCACATTCGCTCCCAAGACTTTCCTGATTCCAATTTCCTTTGATCGCTGTCGGGTACTAAATAGTGTCAACCCGAATAATCCCAAACATCCCACAACTATTGCCAGAATGGTGAAAATGGAAAAAAGACCTTTGAACTGTCTTTCAGCTTCGTAATAGCTGTTGAAGTACTCATCCAGAAAAAAATAATCAAATGGATTCCCTCTGAAACTTTTATTCCACTGATCTTCAATGAGCTGCAATGAGTTTTGAATATCATTTGTATTCACTTTCACCATCATGTATTCCAAACCCGTTTCGCGAACACCAGTAGCTATCGGGACAATCTCCTCCTGCAAGGATTCCTGGTGATAATCCTTGAGTACACCAACAATAACCGGTCTCCATCGCCATTGATCGAATACAACATTCTTTCCGATAGCCTCCTCTGCACTGGCAAATCCTAATGCCCTTATACCGGTTTCATTTAATATAATAGCCGTATCAGGATCATTTTGGAAGGCTTTTGAAAAATTTCTGCCGGCAACTAATTCCATACCCATCATATCCATGAAATTGTAATCCATAAGATTCACAGCAAATGATACCCCTTCTGATTGAGATTGGGAGGGATGTCTCAATCCCGTCTTAAACCTCAGTTTCTTCCCGGGAAGAGCCATTGAATTAGTTACCCCAAGAATTGTCGACTGACTTTCAAGACCGGTTTTGAATGACATATAATTATTTACATTCACCTGCCTTGATGTATCTGCGATGGCCGGTCTTTGTGTTACAATTATCTGTTCGGGGCTATAGCCAAGATCACGATTTTGCATAAAGCTCATCTGCTCATAAACAATCGATGTCCCAATAATAAGACTGACAGAAGCTACAAACTGTAAGGTGACCAAAACTCTCCTTAGGTTGATCCCATCTGTAGACGTTCTCAGTTTTCCACGTAACACTGTAATTGGCCTGTAGGATGACAATACAAATGCTGGATAAATACCAGCTAAAACACCCCCAAATAAAAACAGGACCAATATGGATATCCAGAACCATGGTTGTATCCAAATAAGAAATGAGGACGGAGTTCCTCCAATTTGATTGAAGTACGGTGTGAAAATCAGAACCAACAAAGATGCCAAGACAATAGCTATTCCATTAATTGTGAGAGATTCGAATATGAATTGCAAAATTAGCTGACGACGATATGAGCCCATTACCTTTCGAATGCCAACCTCCTTTGCTCGATCCATAGCCTTTGAAGTGCTTAAGTTGATGTAGTTGATCCATGCGATGACCAATATGAATCCGGCAATGATCATTAAGAATACAACCGCTTGCCCATTTCCATTGACTTCAGCTTCATCCGTCAATCGGGAATACAGATGGATATCGCTTAGAGCTTGAAGTTGGAGAACATCTTTGCCTCCTTCCTCTTCGAGATCAGGCTTATATTTTTTTACAATATCAGGGAATTTCTTCTCAAGTTCTTCGGGATCAGTCCCTTCCTGCAATTTTACGTAGGTATAAAAATCTTTACGTACCCAACCGGTTTTGTATCTTACCGTTGCCCAACCTTGACCATTATCCCTTCCATAAATTGTGGGCATAGAGATCAGAACATGAAATTTCAGATGAGAGTTGGGAGGTGGATCTTCAAATACTCCGGTTATTTTGCATAACTCATCATTGAAATCATCATCTTCCAGACGAAGTGTTTTTCCAATCGGATCCTCTCCTCCGAAATAATTCCTTGCCATTGTCTGAGAAATAACCATGGTGAACGGATCGGAAAGAGCAGTTTCACTATCCCCTGATATCATTGGTCTGCCTAATAGAGTAAGGACAGTTTCATCAGCATAGAGAAACTTGGTTTGTTTCAACTGAATGGGTTCGCCCTCCAAATCATACCGGCTGATAACAACATTGTTCTTTGAGCCCATATTGTACAATCTGCCATATTCAATGACTTCCGGAAATTCATCTTTAAGGGCTTTCCCCACACCGGGATAATTCTCAGAGCTTTGATAAACCAGTTCTGAATTTCTGTAGACATCCAACTGGACCCTGTAGATATTGTCAGCATCAGGATTGAAGGACTCGTAGCTTCTTTCAAAAAAAACATAATGAAGGATCAACCAAAAGGCTGCTATCCCGATTGCGAGTCCCAGGATATTGATTAGGGAGAATGAGCGGTGCTTGAGCAGATTGCGCCAGGCAACGGCTAGGTAGTTTCTGACCATAATTTTGAGTTTTTGGACCGGTTAATACTTAACACTCCAAATTCTCAAAAAAGTTACATTATTCTAGATTTTTTAAACGTCCTAGAAAAGTCGTTAGGTCAATTATACAAATAGTCTTCTATGGTTGTTTTAACCATCCTTGCATACTCATCGATTCTTTCAAGGAAGTTACCAACCTCCTCCGAATCATCAACATTTATATTAGGATAGTCTTCGATCAATGTACAGAAGTCATACAATCCCAACAATCTGAAATTAGGAAAAATACTATGACACTCGTAGCTAATTGTATCGTAGTCTTTTACTCTCAATGCGATTGCGAACCTTTCAAGGTAACCATCTAATTGTGACAACAGTGCATTGCAAAAGTTAGGAACGAAGTCTTCAGTGGCCCCCATTCCTTCGAGTGTCTCGAAGTTTATAGGGATTTTTTTTAACGAATTCATGTGTAAGTGCATTTTAGGTTATTAATTACTGACTAGTAGTGGTAGTATACTTTAAAATTACATTATTTAAATCATCTGGATTAAAAGGTTTTGTTACATAATCGACCATACCGGACTGTTTTATTCTTATTTCGGTGTCCTGATCCATATCCGCAGTCAATGCTACAATCGGTGTCCGTCTTTCAGGAAAATCTTCAATAATCTTTTGTGAAATCTCATATCCATCCATATCAGGTAGGCGAATATCCATTAAGACCAGGTCAAATGGATTGTTACTGAACGTCTCCAACGCCTTTCCTCCTGTTTCAGCAAATAGTGCATCAATTTCCCATTTCTTAAAATATTGAGAGATGACAAGTTGATTAATTTCATTGTCTTCGACACATAGAACCTTTATTCCAGGCATCTTGGTTGAAGGTGTTGTCCTTGAACCTCCTCTTTTCCCTTCCAGATCCGACTGACCAAGTGGTATCTCAAAATAAAATTCTGATCCTTCACCCGGTGTACTCTTTACCTTCAGTTCACCTCCTAGTAGGTCCACAAGCTCCTTCGAAATAGAAAGACCTAACCCGGTTCCTCCATATTTTCTAGTAGTTGAGATACTCTCCTGTTCAAAACTTTCGAATATCTTTCCTATGTTCTCTTCAGCAATGCCAATTCCTGTGTCCAATACGCTAAATCTATAAATGAATGGGTCTCTTCCATTTGTACTTTTTTCTAGGGAAATGGTAACCCCTCCGGAATCCGTAAATTTTATAGAATTACCTACCAGATTAATAAGGATCTGGTTAATGCGCACCCTATCGCTCATTACAAACTGCGGAACGTCCATGTCAATTTTCAATCGGAGGTCAATTCCTTTTTCCTTTGCAGCTAAGGAAGTTACATCAAGTAGATTTTCCAGGAGATCCCTTATATCAAGATCATCATGTTCGATCTTGAGTTTTCCGGCTTTGATCTTACTAAAATCAAGCACATCATTGACCAACGACATAAGGTGCTCACTTGAAAACTGAATCGAATTTAAGTTTTTCACCTGGTCAGGTCTTGGCCTTTCCGTTATTAGATGATTGGTCAATCCAATAATAGCATTTAATGGGGTCCTGATCTCATGACTCATCGCCGACAAAAATTGTTCCTTGATCCGTGAAGCTTCCTCAATATCATGCATCGCCTTGACCAATTTCAATTCGTTTTCTTTTTTCTGAGTTACGTCCTGCAGTGTGCTGGATATCTCGGTGATGGAACCATTTGTATCTAGACTGTAATTTGCTAAAAGATCTATGTAAATAGGATTGCCATTGTCCGAGTTACCCTTAAATTCTATATTCAATGGCTCCTTTCTTGATATACCCTCTTTCCACTCATTCTGCACCCTTTCCACGTCTTCAGGAACAATCAAATCCCCACTGATAACTTCGTTGGATTGTGTAGTAAGTCTTTTTATACGTCTGCCCTTTTGGATCCCAAGTGTTTCGAAAAAATTCTCAGAGAAGGTAAAAGCTTGCTTTTTAAAATTGTAGATCATACTTCCAATCCTGGCAATCCTCTGAGCTTCCAACAGTTGCTTCTTCGTTTCGTTGATAATAGCGTTCTGGGTTTTGAACCTCTTTATCGTAAGAATAGCCAGTAGAAGCAATAAAGAGACACTTCCCAGAATTGTCAAAAAGAGTACAATATTATTTCTGAACTGTGTTAAAAGTTCTTGTTTCTCCTCTTGAATAATGGCAATGGTCTTGTCCTTTTCCGCAAGTTTGGCACGAAGCCTCATAATCAATACCAAACTATTTTCTTTCGTTTCGCTGAAGGCATCCGTTGTTGATTCCAGGTGATCAGCAAGTCTCTCCATTTGATCCACAAGTCTGCTGAGGTCTTCATCACTAATATTGTTCATTCTTGAGATATTCTCAGTAATCGAAAGTATCCTCTCATTTTGCTCTCTAAACTGAGACTCCTGCTCCGTGTAAAAATCCTGGATGGTTTCGATATCCTCACTGACTTGACTGGGAGGATAATCACCTGTGAGATTGTTTGTGGAATCAATGTTCATAATTGCAGTATCCAGCGATCGTTGAATATTGGCTAAGGCCTTGGAGATCGTATCAGTCTGGTACGTTACGGAAGGATTAATTAATTCAACGGTTATAGCATTGCTACCCGTCGGATTGATCTTGTTTATGCTGAAATCCTCTACTTCAATTTTGTCCTCCGGAGTAATACCAATTGCTCTGATCTCACCCGCAGAATTGGTGATGAAGAATTTACTACCAATTTTTACAAGTAAGTCCGGCACGGGAGTTCCATCGCCAAACTGAAAATTGAATACTATACTTTCATCAACACTTTGAGGGATCCCGACCAATTCTATTTCAATTAATGCTGAAGTCTTATCTTCCTCACGGGAATTCACTCTCACTTCTCTCCCTGCCACAGAAAATTCTCCCTCCAATGCGGTTGTTCCGTCATAAGGTAGTTTAAATGAAAATCTGCCCTCATTGTCTGTTCTAGTTCTCATCCCATTTGACAATGCTATTTCCAATTTTGCAAGGGGATTGCCGTCAGGTGACAAAAGTCTACCTTCTATCGTTTTCATCGTAGCTTCCCTCATCGTCACGCTGACTACATCATCCTGGTAGGTCCAACCAGCAAGCTCAAATCCAAGCTTCGTTGCTGTCAGGTCTGTTATCTCCTCCTCTTTTTCGAAGTTATCAAAGCGGAACTTTCCGTTTTGATCCGTTTGCGATTTAAATCTTTGATTGATGGTTATCTGAACTCCTTCCATTAATGATTCATTTTCCAGGAAAACGACGGTTCCTTCTATGGTTCTTTGACCAAATGATTGGAAGGGGCCCACAAAAAGGAGAGTAAGTGTCATTAAAATGGCGAAAAAGTATTTGGTCCGCATATCAGTAATATTTTATCTCCACTCTTCGGTTTAAACTATGCGCTCTCTCGTTCTGATCTTGGCTGATCAGTTGAGATTCACCGAAACCATTTGAAAATATTTTTTCTGAATTTTGACCTTTCGTTTTCAAATACTCCATTACTGAGTTGGCACGAAGTAATGATAATTTGATATTGTAAGTTGCTGATCCCCGCGAATCAGTATGACCTTCCAGTTCAACAATCAGATCGTTGTTTTCCAGGACGTCCAAATACAACTTGTCCAGTTTCATCATCGATTCTTTGGTTAGCTCACTGCTGTCAAAACCAAAATAAACCTCCAAAATTCCGGAGACATCATCATCGATATTTTCCACCGGAAGAATTTCATCCTCAATCTTTTCTTGTGATATCTCTTCTGGTTCTGGATCCTCAGCCTGAATTGTATTGACTGCTTTTGGAATAGAGACAGGGAGAATTTTTCTGGAAGTCAATGAAGTGTAAACATTGGAAATACTATCATTCCAGTTCTCTTCAAATGTCTTTGGAACTATGGCAACCAGTGGATTCTGAGAAAAATCATTCTTAATATCGACCTTAATTTCTTTAACCTCTTCAGATGATTGAAGGTCTGCCACATTTTGAGGAACATCACTTTCATCTGCAATAAAAAAATTGAACTCGTTTTCATTTTCGTCCTTGAAAAACACATTGGCTATGTAATCTCCTTCGTAAAGATTCATCGTATCCTTGATAAATGTTACATGCATTTCCTTGTTTACCGGAACGAACATTTCATAGTCACCATTGATATCTGAATAGCTTCTGATCAGTAGTGAATCATATTCAAAATCTACTCTTACACCTGGTATTGGATTACCATCGTTTTCATCAACGACCTTTCCTTGAATCTTCACTTTGTTAAAAAGAAAAATGCGGTAAAGGTCTAGTGAGCCAAATCCCCCACGACGGGATGAACTGACATATCCCAGCTTGCCATAGGTGGTAAAATAAATATCCTCCGCTACCGAATTGATGGGGTGCCCCAAATTGACCGGATCATCCCATGAATCAGTATCAGGATCATATCTGCTTTTGAAGACGTCGTACCCACCTATGGAATTATGTCCTCTGGAACTAAAATAAAAAGTACCATCAGCCGCCAGAAATGGAGAATCCTCATCGTATTCCGTATTGAGGTTTTCCAATGGTTCAGGGGTGGACCAGTATCCGTCTTCAGACATAGTTGATTTGAACAAGTCAAGATCCAACCCTCCCGATTGATGATCCGATGCGAAATAAACTGTTTTCTCATCTTCTGAAATAAAACAGTGAGTTTCTGTTCCTGGCATATCATGTAAATAGAGTTGCCCCTTTTCTTCCCAGGTACCATCCGAAAGTTCCATGAAATATAAATGGCCATCGTGATAAGAAATCATTTTCTGGCCCTTACCATAGACCTGAACTGTTGCATCATGTTGGCGGTTCCCTTCAAGTTTAATATCCAGGTTTTGTGGATCAATCCAACTGTTGGTTGAATCTACAGTTGTTCGGTATATCTTTTCAAATGCCAGTCCATCGGCATCCACAGACCCAATACCTTCTCTCCTGCTAGTAAATAACAATGTATTGAAATCATTGTACATCACTGCACTGTATTCCCTGCCATCAGAATTTATATTTTCACCGAAATTTTGGATAACGAATCCTTCCGGATTATCATAATTTCCCGTAGCTAGGGAGATTTTGGAATTCAATTCGTCCAGATCCAAATCTTCACTCGAGGATATCTTAGTTACCAGGGAAGATGCTTCATTAAATTCTTCGATATAATAATTAGCCCAGGCAAGTTGATATTGATTTTCCTCATTCGGATTCTCAAGCTTGAGAATAACATCCCTGGCTTTATGAGGTTCGTGAAGTTCAAAATAGCAATTACTAAGCATTGTTGCTATCTCATTATCCCTTATTCCCTCATCAAATGCCGTCCTTAGATTTTCTTCGGCCTCGACATAGTTTTGGCGTTCATAATACCTCTTGCCTTTTTTTATGACTCTATCAAGATCCTGTGAAAAAAGTTGGCCTGAGAAAATAAGACCGATGTATATCAAGAATACCCGATATGAATTATTCGCGGTGAAAGCTCTCATTGTTTAGGACTCCTTATCTGCCCATCAATTTAATTTCTATCCTTACATTTTTAAGCAAAACGTAACAAATCCTTAAAACTGGTCCTTGGAGATTTTCTAAAGTTAAATAGATAATAAAAGTCTGTTGGGATTACAAGGCAAAAAATGAGCTAAATGAGCATAAAACAGTAGTGAACCGGCAATAAAAAAGCCAGTAGTATCCTACTGGCTTAATTATCACTTAATATCTCAGTTATTTTAAAAATAATAACTCCCGGTATTTGACCAGAGGCCAATCATCATCATCTACCAGTAATTCAAGTTTGTCTACCGCATATCGGATCTCATCAAAGTATTTACCTTTTACATTGTCAGCATACTCAATAGCTTTTTCTCTGGAAGCATCGATCACATTGACTCGCTTGCGTTCATCAATCATGTCATGAGTCATTTTACGAATAGTACTGACATGTTTTGAAATCTCCGCTATTGTTTTGGTGATCTCTGAAGCATCAATTCCAAGATCATTCAAACCGTTTGCGTTATCGATCAACTTGTTCTGATAGGAGATTGCAGTTGGTATTATATGATTAAGGGCAATATCACCCATAACCCTGGATTCTATCTGAACCTTCATAATATAATTTTCCAACATCACCTCGTGTCTTGCTTCGAGCTCGACATCGTTCAATACATTATGCGCCTCAAAGATCTTTTTTGATTTATCTGTAACATAAAAATCCAAGGCCCTTGGGGTATCCTTTACATTGGACAATCCTCGTTTTTCTGCTTCTTTTACCCACTCTTCAGAATAGTTATCACCTTCAAATCGTACCGCTTTCGAGGATTTGATATACTCTCTCAGGATCTTGACAACCGCAATTCTTTTATCCTCTCCTTTATCAATCAACTTTGTTGCTTGATTGTAAAAATCCGTGAGTTGATCGGCAACAATCAGATTCAGGACAGTCATAGGATTAGAGACATTCGCATCACCGCCTACTGCCCTGAATTCAAACTTATTACCCGTAAAGGCAAATGGAGATGTTCTATTTCTGTCGGTATTATCCAGTATGATCTCAGGTATCTGGTCGATACCCAATTTCATGTACAGATTATCTCCCTTCTCAATTTCAATATTGCCATTACTTTCAAGTTCGTTCAAAACTGAAGTCAACGTGGATCCGAGGAATACGGAAATGATCGCAGGAGGAGCTTCATTCGCCCCCAGTCGATGATCGTTCCCTGCGGAAGCAATACTGGCTCTTAAAAGGTCTGCATTCTCATGAACTGCTTTTATCGTCGTCACAAGGAAGGTAAGGAACATTAGGTTTTCCCTGGCACTACTAGTGGGTTGGAATAAATTGACGCCTGTATCTGTGATCAAAGACCAGTTATTATGTTTACCATTTCCATTCAGCTCTGCAAACGGCTTCTCATGGAACAGCACCTTCAACTTATGCGTATCTGCTACCCTGGGCATTAAATCCTTCAACAACTGATTATGATCAGTGGCGACGTTGACAGGACCAAACATAGGGGCAACCTCAAACTGAGAAGGGGCAACCTCATTGTGCCTTGTTCGAAGAGGTATCCCTAATTGATGAGCGTGTATCTCAAAATCCTTCATGAAATTGTACACCCTGGAAGGAATCGAACCGAAATAATGATCGTCCAGCTGTTGACCTCTTGCCGGACTATGGCCGAAAAGTGTTCTGCCGCTCAAGACCAGGTCGGGTCTGGCATCATACAAAGCCCTATCTACAACAAAATACTCCTGTTCCCAACCTAAGGAGGCATTAACCTTTGTCACATTCCGATCAAATATTTTGCATACCCTGGTTGCCGCTTTATCTACCGCATCCAGAGCTTTCAACAAAGGAGCTTTATTGTCAAGTGCCTCACCCGTGTATGATACAAAAATTGTAGGTATACATAGAGTAGATCCATAAATAAAGATGGGTGATGAGGGATCCCATGCAGTGTATCCCCTTGCTTCAAACGTAGATCGTATACCACCGCTTGGAAATGATGATGCGTCCGGTTCCTGTTGGACCAACTCATTTCCTTTCAAGTTTTCGATCCCTTTGTTCGGATCAAAGAATGCATCATGTTTTTCGGCAGTGGCACCTGTCAGCGGTTGAAACCAGTGAGTATAATGGGTTACTCCTCTTTCCATAGCCCATACTCTAACGGCTGCTGCCACGGCATCCGCAGTGTTTATATCGATCTTTTTCCGATGTTTGATCGCATAATCAACCTTTTTAAATACCTCCGGAGAAAGAGAGGCGCGCATTTGGTCAATACCAAATGTTAATTCTCCAAAATAATCCGAAATTTTACCTGAAGGTGGTTTAACTTCAACTTTCGGGCGATTTTGCACCATGTTCAGCGCAGAATAACGTAATTGAGCCATTTTTTAAAGCGTTTTTTGAGTGTTTTGCGAAAATATTAAAGAATAAGGAAATTTTATGCACCTATTTTATCATGATTTACAAAAAAACACCGAATTAAGGTTAGAAAATGAAGAGCATCACCACTGTATTCATGTTTTAAGGCACAAAGTAGGCGACAAAGTGCATGCAACGGATGGAAAAGGCAAGATTGCCACGATAAGGATTAATGACATAGAGAAAGAGTTCACAGGATTTGAGATCATCGAAATTGAAGAAGTTTCAACCAAACCTTTCAGGACCCATATCGCGATCGGTCCAACCAAGAAGCTTGATAGGATGGAGTGGTTTGTTGAGAAAGCCTGTGAAATGGGTGTCGATGAAATAACCTTCATCAAAACTCAAAACTCAGAACGACCCAGAATACGCCTGGATAGGCTTGAGAAAAAAGCACTAAGCGCATTAAAACAATCCAAATCCGGGTGGAAAACAGTAATTAATCCCATTACCGACTTTCAAACTTTTATTGCAAGCTGTAAGGAAAATTGCAAATTCATAGCTGCAGTGGGTCCAGACAGCCATTACCTTTCCAGACTTATAAAACCCTGTTCATCCATTGCAGTGCTCATCGGACCGGAAGGGGATTTCACTGATGAAGAATTACAAAAAGCAACTGATAACGATTTCAAGGTAGTAGGATTGGGAAGACACATCCTCCGAACTGAAACTGCTGGATTGGTTTCTATTCAAATGATCAACACAATCAATGAGTATTGATCAAGGATAGGCTAGTTGGTATATGGTGCTTGGGGTGGAAAATTCATCCCTAATCCTACAATTAACAGAAGTAATATCCTCAATAATCCAATAGGATCCGTCGGAGAAATTTATTGAATCATTGAAAATGTTGCCAATGGAACTGGCGGATGCTTTTCCAATCATAGTGGTATCGAACTGATCAGAACTACTGCATACTCTACTCAAGGATTGGACAATCAATGAATCACTTTCTGATTCAAACAGAATGAACAACGAATCGCTGCAATTTTCAGGTACTGAACTTACACCATCAATGATCAGCGAACTAACGGTCCATGTCTTATTTGTATCTGCCGATAGCAACCTCTCCACTTGATAATCATACAAACCAGGTGGAATGAATTCGTCGGAACAGCTTAGGATCGAGAAAAGTATAATGACGGCGAAACAGTTCTGCCAACGACGTTTACCTGACTTCACCATTTCTGTCAATCACAATGTAACCTAGTCTTCCATCTGCCAGCGGATAGGCTTCTTGTGGGTGGAAAAATATAGTGTGTTGTCCAATACCTTCACTGTAGGTGTTATAAACAGGTTTATTTTCGGCATTGACACTTACACTCCAATTCACTTTTTCGTTGAAATTGAGGCTAACAATCGTCATGTTATGTCGTCCGGTTGATACTGGATCGAAGAAATAAAAAGTGACCTCTTCATCAGTAAGCAATAAAGTGTCCATTTCAAATCTTTGATCAATAGTGCCCTCAAAAAGTGTACTTTCAAATCTATCCTCCCAAATCACCTTTCTATCGGCTCCAAACCTTGCCACAAATCCAATCAGAGAGTCCGTTTTCACACCGTATGGTACAATATCATAATCCCCGGTAGACCAATTGCCCATAGTGAAGTAATTGCCCCTGTAGGTGGTATCCACAGGATTTAAAGGAATGGTGTCCTTTTCTGTGATCCCCCAATTATTCATGAGGTTCCAATAAGCTCCTATAGTATCCCATTTTGCATTTTGAGACTCGGTCCAAGCTGAAAGTTCATCCACATAAATGTGCGCATCTGACAGCTCTCCAAACCTTCTGTTGTAGAAACCTCCGTAATATTTTTCACCCTGAGTGAGCTTTTCCTTGAGGGTTGGTAGTACTTCATTTAATACCTGGAGATGGAAAGCAATACTATCTGATGTTTCCGCATGATAAGCGATCAGAAGACTGTCATTCCAATTTGGATTAATAACTGTATCAGATAAGTTGATTATTACATTTTCACTTATTCTGGCTTTTATTAAATCCAGAGGACCATTGTCCGGATCATATTTTTCGGACAGGCGAACAAGATCTTCAGGGACCTCTGATGGAAATTGAGTACGGTTGTCGCTTTCAAGGAGTGCAGATTTCGCCTCAGCCAAAACCTGGTCATTGTTTTCAAACATCCTTTTCAGATAGTTCACGTCACCTGTGATCTCTATTTTCGTTGCACTTACCCAATCATCAAAGGCATATACCTCCAATGAGCCATCCAAGGTGGTCATGATTTCATCAACGATTTCAAATTGAGCAGGAAGATCTACAAATTCCAGGGATTGGTACTTATCCGTGATCCCAAGCTGGTTGGCAAGGTCCTTGATCTCTTTGCTTTTATCGATTATGGTAAATTGAAAATCTGATAACGTGCCCAGGTTAGTGATTTCGTCAGGACCTGCCCCCATCACAAAATCAATATATCCGGTGTAGCTATTTACAAGGGAGTTATATACTGAAACCAGTGATGATTCAGTTTCTTTTACACTTGCCAAAAGAAGATGAAGATTTCGGGAAAGGGTTATTCGATTTTCAATGGACTCTATTTTCTTTTCAATGTCGAGATGAACATCCGACAGCTTGATACCAAACTTACCTGTACGTAGATCCCTCCTGTAAAATGATTGATAATACTCATCATTTTTCTTAAGTTCCTTCTCTGTAATCAGGTTTTTTGCCAATCTATAAAATGCGATAGCAGTATCACCTTTTGCAAATGTATTTGTGGTGTCCAGAATAACATCTCCTTCCATGAAGTACATGTCCATCAGGACCGCAAACTGATAATGAGCATTTGCTTCGTCTGCATTCTTCTCATCATTTAGAAAGACCCTGAGCGTGGGTTCTGCACTTTTATAATTTTTTGCTTCTAACTGAGGATATAGATCTTTGTACTTGATCTTCTGGGTAAATCCAGGAATTGAAAAAATCACTAATCCTAACAATAGGAGACTCCTTTTCATAATAGCATGTCTTTGAAATGGACGGTTGCAAAAATACAAAATAAGATAGAAGGTGTCCTGTCCTTACCGCGCAATTACAAAACGAATGACATGTTTTTGATCATTTTGAACCATATTCAGAAAGTATACTCCTTTCGGTAATGATCCGGCAACATCCAATTTGTGATCTCCATTTCTGGCTGAAAGTTGTTGATAGTGGAAGATCCGTCCTGATACATCCATTATCTGCAAATGAATCGGATTCTGATCTTCAACATACCTTAATCGTAAATTCAGATTCTCTGAAGTCGCAGGATTAGGGAAAATCGTATATTCTACATCAGAGATTGCACGATCATAATTTACAGCAATGGTTTCATGTATCTCATATTGACCGTCAAAATCGAATTGCTTCAATCGGTAATAATTTATACCCCTGATCGGAGAATTGTCAACGAATAAATACTCGATCAATTCACTTGTTGTTCCAAACCCATCTACTTCGCCCATAGCCTCGAATGTGAAACCGTCTATTGATCTTTGAATTTCAAAATAATCATTGTTGATCTCCGTTGCGGTCTTCCATGACAGTTCTACGATATCATCCACTACGTTTCCTTCAAATGAAACCAATTCTACTGGTAACAATGAACCTGAATTTTCTGAACCTATCGTGAAGAATTTTTCACTGAATGACGTGCCTGAAGCTGATGTGATGGAGGCATTAGACCCTGTACCACTTGAAGCTCCTGCCAGATCATCCCATTCATCTCCAACAACATCCCAGACCATCACATGGATTTCCTGATCATCAATTTCCGATTGATTTACGCTATTGCTAATATCAAGCGTAAGGGAAGCTATTGTTGCTGACTCCGCACCGGTATTGACCCTCCAGTATTCCTGGTCATTCATGAGTTGTACCGGGCTGCCCGTCTCAATATCAAAATCTGTTACCGTTCCCTCATTGGCCACAGCTGAAAGCGGATAGTATTCAACTTCCCACACAATTACACCAGTTTGTCCGGATGTCGTATTAATGTCAAGTGGTTTGGATACGGTACCCTTACCCACTGGGAATTCGAAATCAACTCCATTATCAAGTTCTACCAGAATTGGACCATTTATAAAACCAGAACCCGGAACATATGATCCTTTATTGATGCTAACGACTTCACAGAGTAAAAGGGCGGCATCGGTGCTATCAGCAGTATTGAATCGACCATCTGTCAGTGTCAGGGTATTTTGAATCGCGATGGTATCCGAATTTCCAATGAATACCTGGCCAGAGGACTTATTGATTTCTGCATTGTAGAATTTGTTTGTGCTGAAATCGCCATTCACGAACTGATTGGTGGTCCCTGTAAACAAAATGTTTCCATTGTTATTGCTGAAAGTCCCGCCAGTATAGTCGATGTCACCAGTTAGTGATAGAGTACCTGTTGTGGACGTAAACGTTCCACCATCAATGTTCAGTGTTCCGGATAGAGAAATACCGGATGATTCCCCATTAAAAGTACCTGCCGTCAGTGTAAAATCAGCAGCTGATATGGAAGCGGAAGAATTACCAGCATTAAAGGTTCCGTTTGTTAATGTTATGGCACCGGTACTGGTGATGTTACTGTTATTCCCATTATCCAGGATCGTTCCACCTTGTATATCAATACCATCTGTACCTATGTTGTAGTCGATTGCAGGGATTGTCTTAGTCCCACCACCTGATACAACAATACCTTTTATGTTAGTGAAGTCAGCTGGCAAAGTATAACTACCGGCTCCTGCAAACTCCAAGGTGCCGGCTAATGTGGTAAAAAATGCATCGAAATTCCCACCAGGAAGAGTTCCTGATTCAAGTTGCATTGTCCCTGATCCGGAAATGTCCCCAAAATTATGTCCGTCTGTGGCATTGATATTAAGAACTCCGTCAATGTCAACACTAAATACATTCTGATCATTATCTCCCGGAGTGGCCATATTAATGGTTGTTCCACTTTGAATGATGATTTGTGATCCGGCGGTAGGGACCGATACGGCTGGATTGAAGTTTGATCCTCCATCTGTCGAATATTCCCAGTTTGCCACTGTGGCCCATGGACCGCTTGCAGCAGTAACAGACCGGAAAATCACTAATTCATCAGGAATATCAGCTGCTTCCCCAATTGTATATTCACCCGTAAATGAATTCGTATTAAGGTCAGCATTGGTCCATGTGATGGTGTTGTTAGCGGAATTTATTCCATTGCCAGAAATTGGAGGTGAAAGCTTTTGCCAGTTAGGAACTACAAGTCGGGCATTCGCATAGTTATTAATATTTCCGTTTACATCACTCCCCGTATAGGTCAATGTAATGGAGGATCCATTATCAAAATCGGTTAGGTCATCATCTGAAGAAGTTACAACCCAGTAATAATCCAGCACCTCAGATCCTGTTGCCGAAGGATGTGGCGAGTTAATTGCCTTGAAAAGAATTGAGGCACTTTCGCTGGTAATGACCGAAATATCAATCGGTGTATACTTACCGGGGACCCCTATTGGAATTGTGAAGTTTACTGCTGAAGGTGATGCTCCTGTAAATTCTTTTTCTATTCCATCACTTTTCTTAACTCCATTCACGGCAATCATTGTGTTTTCGTCGAAACTTCCAGTTGTAGTGATATTGGCTGCGGCCTGAACTACCAATCGGTTGTCACCGATGAGAAATACCCCATTATTGACAGCCATCTCACTGGAGATCGTAAGGGTCACAACCTGGTTACCAGCTGTTTCCGTCAAAGACACTCCATTAGAGTTATCAACTACCAGTTTGCTTATTGTTCCGGTCTGATCGGCAGCACTTATTTCCTGTGCCACACTTCCACTATTCATTGTAAGTCCACCACTACCACTATAAGTAGTCTGCACATCAACATTGCCTTTAACACTCAACGCATTCCCATTGTCATTGAATGACCCGGAGGTGATATTGAAATCATTGTTTACGGTAAGCGTCGCACTTGTCCCCACCTCACCGGAACTGCTAATCGTTAAGTCATAAAATCCCGTTGAGGTCGAACCAGATATACTCTGAGTGGTTCCATCAAATATTGTTTGATTGCTATTGGATGTGAAAGTTCCATTATTCTCAAAATCTCCTCCAATATTTAACTGCAAACCATTTGCATCCAAAGTCCCGGAATTATGTATTTTGACGTTGTTGGAAAGATCAAGTGGATTAACTACTACCTGAACTGAAGGCGAGCCTGCGTTCAAACTGTCAATCCGAATATTCGACAATTCGAAATATGTGTTAAGCTCAAATGTCGGAGATCCGGTCGTAACATATGTTCCATCATTATACCCGAAATCGATATATGAACCTGCTGACAAACTAACCGTAGGACTTGTAATTGAGGATCCTAAAATAAATGTACCATCCCCTGGATTGGCTTGAGCGTCAACAAGTGCAAAGACCTCTGAAGGACTGGCAATATCAAGGGTGAATGATCCATCAGTCAGCTCAAAAACACCTCGAGAATCATCGAACGTGGCTCCCGTGTTCACACCGAATAATGCAACACCTCCAGTTTGGTTGTATGTTAAGTTACCAGTAGATGAGAGTAATGACCTTCTTAGTTGTGAACCAACAAACAAATTTCCAGACGTCAACTCGATTTCTGAAGAACCTCCGGTTCCATATTCGATATAGTTGTCACCATTAGCACCATCGGTGAAAATCGCATCACCACCGTTTATGGTCAGTTTACCATCCAACCTCACTCCATTTCCGGAGCCTGTTCCTGTGGCTGTAACTCGAGCGATTCCTTGTGTAATCGTCAATCCACCCGTTGAAGGGATGGTAAAATCACCGGATCCCGAATTAAGTGTGACATCTATTCCTGAATTATTGAGGATCAAGGTACCGTTTGTGATTTCAATAGCTTTTGTCGTACCGGAGGTCGTTCCATTCAAATTGAAGTCAGTATCGATTGATATGTCGGAGGTCCGATCTGTTCCTTTATCAACTACAATTCGATAAAGTTCAGGAGTGATCCCTGCTGTATTTTCAAAAGTGTCATCTGACGTTCCGCCAAATTGTAGGATCACACTGGTCGCACCGGAATTGTAAAGATTCATCGAAGACATGGTGGACAGATCGATACTGCCATCTACCCTCAGAACGTGTTCATCGGTACCGGCATTTTCAACGGAAATGGTGCCTGAAGCGTTGTTGAAGACCAATGAGTCACATGCGAAAGTTTCATTCGTTCCAAGGCTTTCAAAACTAAGGTATCCAGCTCCATTATCTCCAAATTTGGCCACACCTGATATGTCAAAATCGTTAGTAACAACTAGATCGGCTGTGTTGTCAATAAGAATGCTATTTGCAGTGATATTATTTCCAAAAGTCAATTCCGCGTTTTGACTACCGCCGAATACTCTAAGTCCTGGGAATTCGGACCGGTCTGAAATAGTGATCCTGGTATTCGTTGTCGCAACTATCCAATACATGAATCCGCTGCTGTCGTTTTCAACAAAGTCTCCCAGGTCACCAGTAATTGTTCCTTCCGATTGTGTTCCGTTATTGCTTACCCTAGGAACGAGTTCCCCTTTTCCTGAAACCTGGTCAAGTGTAGCTGTATACGTTCTATCAACCCGAAGTCTTGAAAGGCTGGAAACATCTAAAGGATTTGATCCGGATTGTGAATCGAAAACCAGGGAAGCTACGGCAACATCTGCATCAGTGAAGATCTGGTGTCTACCTGTACCACCACCTGTATATGTGCTGCCTATTATAGCAATATCGCCAGCTTGAGGATAGTCTGAAGCCGCTGCGCCGGTATGACCGGTTGTTGACCATGTGCTATTAAGATTCCAGTTTGTCCATGTATCATTAGCTACTCGACTGTAGTAAACTTCAGGCGCTCCATTCCAGGCATTACTTCCTGCAGCACTGTAATTCGCATTTTCAATCGTAAAACGATTTCCAGGGAATGCACCATTATTGGATCCACTGCTATTAAACACTAATTCATTGGTGCCTCCATCATCATCGTTCGCATTTTCTTCAGTTCGTGTGAAAGGTACTTCATCCAATACTCTCCCTCCGTTATATTGATTTTCGTTACCTGTAACATCAGATTGGTCGTAGTACATTCTCAAAGAATGGGAGGGTAACGTACTGAAACCGCTATGATTGACTCGCCAATAATAACTAAGCTTAGCCGTTTCGGACGGATCTATTGTGGGTAATACCTGGTCACCTACACTCAACTTTACATACCCACTATCAATTCCATTAGCTCCGGATATAGATAACTCCATGGGAGTGTATTTGTCTGTAGCGGATTCCTTATCGGTTCCAATAGGGAAAAGGTAGTCGTCCCTATCGTTCGCTATGTACATCGAAATACCTTCATCAGAGGCATTACCAGCAGTTCGAATATATTTTGTAGTGCTGTATCCTGTCCCGGAGATCCCTGAAGAATCACTATCGAGGGTAAGGCCATAAATATCAATATCCAGGATCCCTGTGGTCATTGTCAGGGTATCGATTACAGAAAAGTCTGCTGTGAAGTTGGCACCGTTGGTGTCATCGAGTTCAAGATTCGCGAATATTCCCGTATCGTCGCCACTCAATGTATGGGCAGAAGCACCTCCTGTAAGTTCAATCTTTCCATTACCGGTATGGCTGCCGGAGTTAGTGATATCCCCAACCACTTCGATCGCAAACCCATTGTCATCAAGAATAACCCCATCACTGATCGTCAGGTCATTACCAACGATGACCGGATCTAAAGTACCTTCAATTCTTTTCGTACCCGAACCGGTAAGAAGCAAATTATAAAATCCGGATCCCCCGTTACTTTGCAGGGTACCTTCAATGGAAATTCTTTGAACCGCAGAGGTCCCGTTAAATTCAAGAGTTGTTGCGTCAGTTTCGAAATACGTGTCATTCTCAAGGAAGAATCCATTACCAACCTGCATATCTTCCGTTCTGCCATCATATCGAACTCTAAAATTGTCGGAACATGCGCAACCATTGTCCAACATTCTAAAATCATTCAAGACGACCAATGGCTGAATGGTCTGTGCCGGAATCGTACCACTTGCAGGTACATCGTTCAACGTGTGTTCCTGATTGATTGTATTGTCTTTGTCAAAAGTCAGATTCCAGAATGGAATTGTGGAGTTTATTACTGCATGGTCGTTTGCTTTAATTCTGACAATGACGGTTCCTTCGGTGACAGAGTAGTTACCCTCTTTAATACCGATCTGAACGAAGACATCTCTTGCTCCACTGGCATCTTCCTTGGGACCGTCATTACCACTGTCCTCATTCTCAAGGATCAAAACTGGTGGATTGGCAGGATCGGAAGCCGACATCACAAAACTCATATCCTCAAATGGCATACTGAAAATGGCATGAGTTGTCAGTCCTCCATCACCAATTGCTGAATAAGGATTTGCCGTCACAGTGCCTCCAGTATGGGTCCAGCTCCCTCTCGGGAGAACACCATTTTCCTTTGTACGGATCTGGCTTACAGTGACTGTTCCTCCCTGTATTTCAACGGCAGCTTCATCATCAAAAATGATGTCACATTTTCCCCGACCCTGTAAGGTCCCCTTTGAGAGTTGAGCGTCATCACTGACCTGAAGTTTACCCATCACGTGAATACCTTCCTGATCTGATGAAGTGACGGAAGATGTACCGGCGAGCCATAATCTTGCAGATGGATAAATGACAAAATCACTGTTACAGTTTGTGCCATCACATACCCTGGCATCAGTTCCACCCCCGGGATCATTGGCACATATCTCAGGAACCACTACATTATTTCCAAGCTTCAATGTGCCTGATTCCAAACCCAGAGCCCTGGGATTTTCATATAAAGAGGTATTGGCTGTCCCAAAGTACTGTTGAAAGGCTACTCTTCCGTAAATATTGAAATTTGAAGTCGAACTGGCATTTATCTCGCATATGTAGGTATCATCTGTGCCCTTGGCAACTTCAATGCGGTAGAATGTACAGGATCCGTTACAAGTTACCGTTTGGTCAGCGGTTGTATTAGTCATCAAAAGTTCAACAACCCCATACTCATTAATTGGGAATCCGTTCCCGCTATTTTCCGGATCAGCTGCAGTAGCATAATTCTCCAGGTACCTGTTATTCGTGATATCACCATCACTATCAGTGATGTTAGTTAGGGCAACACTACCTTCGTTAGTGAAATTTCCTTTTAATTCAAGTTGGTGAAAAACGAAAATGTCAGTCACATTTGTTTCACCGGATCTATCAAAGGAAGCATCTGCTGTACCTACCGTTAAAGAACCACCCGATTCCACAGTAATATCCCCATTAACCGTCATCTTGATCAGGTCCGTATCCGAATTGTCATTTATCTGGAAAGTTCCACTGGAAACCAGAAAGTCGCCGTTTAAAGTGAGTGTATCTCTTAATGTCACCGTAGTAGCGGTCAAATTGATCGTAAGGTTATTGTATGTAGTTTTTCCAGCATTGAAATCATAGGCACTTGATCCATTCAATTCTACTGTACCACCAGTTGATGAAATGAAATCATCCGTGGTGTTCACTGTGGGGTAATTATCTCCCTGCATTTTCAACGTTCCTATTCCGCTGAAATTCTCAAACGTATGACCACTTGTACCTTCCAAATCGATAATCCCGCCACTATTGATCGTAACGTCACCAATAGTAAAAGCTCCTCCGTTAGAAGTCACAGCATCTGCATCCAGATCGATCTCATCGCCATTTAAGATGAATACATTATCTGTAGATTGATTTGGATATCGATTATCAGGATTGGTTCGTATGGTACCCGAGGGATCTGTTGTCCAGTTGTTGGGATCATCCCAATCTCCGGTGGAGTAGGAATAAAAACTGACAATTTCCGTCACACCAAGAGTATAATATCCATCGGAGAAATTGGCGTTTGTCAACGTGAATGTCACTTTCGCATCTCCATCCGTAAACGAAGCAGCAGGAGTTCCGGACACCTCATTGAAATCCACTGTCGAAGGATCTGTCGTATAGAGCAGTTTGAAATCGGTTGTCAATCCGATAGTACTTGCAAGTCCGAATCCTGCCTCATCGGTATCAAATGAAAGTGTTACGTCGATAGCTCCTGACGTAGTTTTTTCGATATACCAAACTCTTGACCATCTACTAAATCCTGAGAGCCCTGCGTCCACATCATTTTTGGTAGTACCATGGCTTGTTCCATTGTGACCTGCGAAAACCCATTCGTCATCGGCATCCAGGGTTGAACCACTCTCATCAAGATACAGTTCTCCACCTGAACCCGTGGAAGTTGTGTGGGTATTACCCGCCGTTTGACGTCCAATACCCGTGACATCAGAGGAATAATTTGTTTCAGAATATCGGTCATTGGATGTCTGAGCGATTGCGTATTTTTCACCCAGGTAATTATTTATTATTGTTATTTCTGCATCATTAAGAACGACATCGAAATATACTACCTCAGCCATTTCGCCTGTGAAAGACGCTGATCCTGCAGATACGGTACCGCCGCCATTTATTTGATTGCCGTCTCCGCTGTCACCTAAAGAAATATCTCCCGTGTTTCCAATGACAGAACCTGCGGTGGACGAATTTGTGCCAAACGATGTATTGTTGATATATCCGTTTATCGTTGTTGCTCCACCATCAAATGTGAAAGCAAATATGTAATCCGTGCTTACGGTTAAGGCGCTTGATTGAACAAAATAATCATTTGTTGTATTGTATATTCCGGCATTTAACTGACCTGAACCATCCACGTAAAAGATCATTCCATCATTGGAATCTCCCTGCTCATAAAGAACTTCATTCCCCGCAAATGAGGAAGGTGTCCTGAATGCAATGAAAATGGTTCTGGCAGTAAAACTTGCAGTATTGATTGAGCCGGAATTTGCGATCTGCAAGATGTCGCCAGATTCAAAGTCCACGCCGGGCAAACTGTTAAATAGCGTTTCATTGTAGACGGGTGCCTGACCGGTTAATGTATCTGCATCATTGGAAGAAGCCTGATCTTCCCATTTCCCAACCTTTCCGCTGGCGTCAAACAGTCCAACATTTCCCTTTAGCCAGAAAATATTAGACGTATTGTCCCTCACGCCTCCCGGACCTGATTGTCCGTACATGGTAAGTACGGATATCAGATATATACCAATCCATATCCCTTTAAGGTTAACATTCCTCATAGCTTTTCTTCTTGGTGACGATGATTTGTTCCAAAAATAGTCCAAGGTCTCGAATATTTATACAAAAATGTACTAGTTGATATGGGTATAATACAATTTGTAACCCATCAAAACTCCGAAATTAGGGTTAATTACACAGGAAACGTAGAATTATCGACCAAACGTGGATTATCGTCGATAAAAGGTAAAATCTAACGCTTAAAGGACTATTCTTTAACGATTTTCAAGAAAATTCGACCCATTTCCGTATTTAGCACCATTTGATAAACGCCGGAATTAAAGTGGGTCATATCCAGTTCTGTTTTATGAAGTTCCAAAGATTGATGGTGTAATTCAATGCCTCTAAGGGTGTAAATGGTCAGATCTCCCTGCAGGGTTCCATTGAAGAGTGTCAATTCATCCGATGTTGGATTCGGGCCGACATTCAATAATGATGTGATGTTGTCCCCAATTACAGCGATTGTACCATGCTCGTTTATCGTTCCATCGAAATCGATTTGACTTAACCTGTAGAAATTTATACCAGAAGATGGCAAAATATCAATGTGTTGATAATCAATCTTCCTGTCTGTATTGCCGTTTCCTTGAACAGTTGCAATCTGTTTAAAGAGTTCGCCATCAAAAGACTTCTCTATTACGAAATGACTATTATTTATCTCAGTGGCTGTTGACCATCTTAATGTAACTGCATTGTTTTCCCAGGACCCCGTAAATGAGATCAGATCAACTGGGAGTGATTCTTCAAGTTGGCTTGAGCCAAGAAGGAAATCACTGAAGGACGTAAAATTATTTGTTGATTCAATAGTCCCATTATTGGCATCTCCGGTAACATTCCCCCCAAGATTTACCCAGTTGCCAGCGCCATCATCTTTGGCTATTCTTAGGTTTGCTGTATTCAGTACATCATCATCTGGTCCGTAAGTGATCCGAACAACACCAGCAGTCAATCCATCGGAAGGGTTCTGAGTTACATTATAGTGCCTGATGTTTGTCACATGATTGATACCAATAGGAAATATCCTGGATGCAGCTGCTCCACCATTCAATGAAGCTGTATATACTCTGCTGGTCGCATCCGTTTGAGTAAGATCGAAAGATATCGGTCTATAATTTGTGCCATCACCCAAAGGGAAATCCTTTGTTGTCAAAACAGCAGAAGCCAACGTATGGGCCATTGCCCCATTGATATGACTTGATGCTGATGGAGGGCCGGCGATTGACGCCCCCGTTCCCAGTGTCAATAGGTTAGTTGTCGAAGAGATGATATCACCACTAGTTAAAGTCAGAGTTCCTGAAACGGAAACATCAGCATTCAACGTAAGATCTCCCCCTGTCGATTTTTGCAGATTCGTGACAGTAAGATCATTGTTCACTGCTTGAGCAGAAGCGCCATCGAAAAGGATAAGAGCTGCACCAGCTGTGGGTGCAGTGAATGTCCCAGTATTGGTAAAATTACCTTCTATGTTCAACTGCTGAATACCAAGTGTAGGTAGATCCAAGGTAGCGGCGTTCACGAAGTTTCCGTTAATGTCCATCAAAGTCGCTCCATTCGCATCAATGGCACCATTAACACCAATTGCCAGGTTTCCTCCAATGTTTAGGTTAGGACCCAGGTATTCACCACTCGTGATGATAAGATTGGTGAATGTTACCGTAGCAGGATCATTGTCAAATGTATTGGTACTTACACCTTTGTCTATTTGTAAAGTAGCAATCGTAATGGCGTCAGTTTGAGTTTCAGGATCGGTTGTACTACCGTATGCTACGGTTCCCGAAGAACCAGTAAATGTTCCGGCGTCGACATCTAATATGCTACCGCTCTCAAGTCTTATTGTACTAGTACTGAGATCCAGTGAAGTACTCGCAGCTAATGTCAAGTTACCCGAGAACGTCTGGGTTCCGGAATTCACGGTAACCGCAGTGGAAGCAGTGGAGATATTGGTAATGCTAAATGAATTGTCTCCATCAATTTGCTGGGCTCCACCACCGTTGAAAGTTGTGGTCGCAGGATTCGTTAATCGGTTTGAGCTAGATTGATTATCCCAATTTCCGGTAACGTTGATATTGTTGGAATTCGCATCTAAATCTCCAGATGAGGAATTTATTGTAAGGTTA
This sequence comes from Cyclobacteriaceae bacterium, assembly GCA_965242805.1. Classification (GTDB taxonomy): domain Bacteria; phylum Bacteroidota; class Bacteroidia; order Cytophagales; family Cyclobacteriaceae; genus JANQEU01. Next base: position 1,810,036 of record CBDETD010000002.1, read on the forward strand.
TTAATGTTTAGCGTAGCGCCTAAATCTTTTTCGCCAACATTGTCGAGAGTCAAACTACCTGCCACTCCGAAAGTAATGTTTGATGAAAGAGTGGCAACAGCACTGTTCGAAAATATAAAATTACCATCGTCCATATTGACATTACCACCGCCAGAGCTAAACACTCCTCTCAACTCCAAACTAAAGTCTGTGGGATTTTCCAGGTCCACTGTTCCCAACGTCAAATTACCAAAGACCAAAGTATTTACACCCAATGTCTTGTCATGCGTATTTTGTGTAGTTCCGCCAATGGTTAGGTTTTGATATTCGGTTATCGCAGTTGGCAATGTGTAGGCAGCATCACCCCTGTATTCTACAGTTCCCCCACCTGATCCGAAGAATGTAGATCCGGTGCCCGTATCGACATAGCCATCAAGTCCTCCCAAACTTATTTGCAATGTCCCTGCACCCGTCACTTCACCTAAGTCATGGCCATTCGTACCGGCGATATCCAAGGTTCCATCAATGACAATAGATTGAATATCATTGGTATTGTTATCCATAGCCATTGTAGTCCCTGCCGAAATCGTAACAGCATTATCAGCGCCTGGAGTGGTTCCAGCCGCAGTTGTTCCACCAGCCGTCAATGTCCAATGCGTAGGATCATTCCAATCACAGGTTATTGCTCCGCAATCAGTACCTCCTCCATCTTCAATTGGAAAATATCTTGGAAATAATAAATCATTGTCCCCTGCAATCCATTCCGTGGAAATATTACCTAAATTAATGGTACCGTCGAGAGAAGCCGATGCTCCGAAAACGTTAGTTGCCGGGTCCACATTGTCCACAGAAACCACTGGACGATTCCATCCATCACCCACACTCAACTCGCTGTAAGCAGCATTGTAGTCTGCCTCAGTACCTTGAACATCTCCATCATCGTAGTTGAACAAAATATCGAAGGTGACATCTGCTGAAATCCCGGTTGTCTCAAGATTGAAGAATCTGTTCAATGTAGTCGCTGATCCACTTATACTTTCATCCGTAGTTGTGCCATTCACGGACCGAATTCTCAGTTCTCCAGAACTTACTGTCCCCCCTGTAGCGCCAACGGTCACCGGTGTGTAGACATTACCTCCGTCGTCGACACCTATAGGGAATACAAAATCCCAGTCATCGCTTGTAGATCCGGCTGCCTTGATAATTCTGGGATCCGATCCTCCACCAGCATTTCTTATCATGCGAGCATTGCTAAAATCTGTGGAAGCAGAACCTCCACCATTTCCGGTAATGGAACCTGCAGATCCAATGATCAGGTCTCCAGTCCCCATGACAACATTCCCTTCGTTAACAAGAGCGATAGTCCCATTCACCGTGGTATTAGCGTTGATGGTTAGGTCTACTCCAGTAGCTTTTTGGACACTGATGTTGTTAAATGTGGTGGCATTTCCACCAATGCTCTGAGCAGAAGAAGTATTATCAAAAAGAAGAACGTTGCTTGTATTGTTGTAAGTCCCCGTATTTGTGAAGTTCCCGTTAAGGTTTATTGTATCCGGAACAGCAAGGGTTCCTGCGTTCGTAAGGTCTCCATTCAGGTCCAGATCAATGTTACTACTTAAAGTGCCATTGGCTGCTGTTGAAGTCGTACCAGTTACCTGCAAGGGCACTGAACCCATTGCCAGCGCCTCATCTGTAACAGTAAGATTATTGCTCACAAAAACTGAATCCACATTGACAAAGCTCACATTAGTTCCTGTTCCGCTTTGATTAATTTCCAGGTTGTAAAATGTTTCATTCTCTACACCGGGAGTAAATGTTACGGTCTGATTGGAGTTACCCGCAAAAATCACAGTTCCGGTACCCGGATCGAAATTCGTAGCATTGAGTGTATTCATGCTCCAGTTGCCCTGGAGTGTAATCGTATGAGTCCCAGCTTGCAGCTCAGTTCTTCTACCAATATCAAGATTGCCCTGAATGGTAATATTACCGTTCAATTGCTTAGCTACCGGGTTTCCATTTGTGATTCTTGTTAGAGTCAGATTACCATAGGTGATACCCCCCTGAACGGTCTGAGCAACATTGTTCAATATATAATTTACTGTACTTGTTGCATTCAGAGTATATGTATTGAAGTTTGTTGGGAAATTGTTAGCCGCATCCACGAGGAGAATCGCCGAAGATCCCAAACTAAAGGTTCCGCCTCCATCAGCATCTGACAGAGTGAATCCAGCTTGTTCAATTACGTTACCATTGAATGTTGCATCTCCGTTGATGCTTATGCTAGATGGAAATATTATTGAATCAGAATTGGACAGTATGAGATTATTATAGGTTGCAATGGCCGGTAGCGTGTATGTTTCGGTTCCGCCGTAATCCACTGTTCCTCCAGATGCTCCAATAAAGGTACCCGATAGCGTCCCGAATACGGGAGTAACGGCAGTAGTGTGATCGAATTCCAGGGATCCGGTACCATCGATATCACCAATTGCAGAAATGTCATCAATGTCAGAAGCTATCACTCCCTCAATGCTAGTTCCGGAAGCGGCTAAGCCAACAGCAGTTGTTATCGTCACGGTGTTACCAGAACATATTACTACCGGGTCAGAGGCTGTAGGGGCCAGCAGTACTTCGGTTTGTGCTCCTCCACAGGCATCATTTGTCCATGGAGTAGTGCCGGCTCCAACATCATTCCAGTTTCCGGTTCTCAAAGTATAGAAAACCGTGACAGCAGGAAAAGCAGCAAGCAGTCCTGCGGTGAAATCTCCTGAAATTACATTTCCTGTTGGACCACCACCCGGAGCCGTAAATGTGATCACTCCTTCCGGTCCCGACAAATCAACCTCATCCACGGATTGATTCGGATTGGTATTATCCCAGTTGAAAGTTGGAGACCCCACGTTGTAAGAACCGACAAAGCCAGCATCATCACCTGCACCCTCAACCAGTGCTTCTGTTCCATAAGTATAGGTGTGCGTCGCTTCCTGAGAACCATTGAATCCTCCGTTGTCAGAAACTCTCCAATAGTAATCCAGGGCGGTAGAAGTAGATTCAGTCAAAGGATGTTGTGAAGAAACAGGGACTACTGTAATTGTACCTCCTGCTCCTCCTGCTACGGTAAGATCGATCTGAGCCGGGGTATAATAATCTGTTGCTGAAACATTTGTACCCAATTGAAAGACAAAACCAGTTGTTGTCGAATTTGGATAAGCACGTGTGATTCCCTTCGCTGAAGTTGTCCCGGAGGCTCGGACCATATTGGTTGCATCAGGAGTAGCACTAAATGTAATACCTCCGGCTGTGGTTTCATTAACGATAACTCCATTATCCCCAATATCAAAAATAACATCATCACTTACCGTCAAAGAGCCACCTGAATTAATGGTTAGATCTCCACCGGAAAGCGTAATGTCATTTGTGTTACTCAGGATTAGATCATCAAATGAACTGCTACCATTTATTGACGTGCCTATACCGGTAGCATTGTCCAATGTTACTGAGAATGTTGCCTGGTTAAAAGTACCAGCTGTATAGGTCCAGTCTCCATCAATGGTCAGGTTATCAGCAAGATCCACTGAACCACTAGTATTGTTGATCACAACATCACCAATCGATTCGCCTCCTGTTGTTATTACCTGGGGACTGGTCTGACCGGTCAGGCCTGATCCGTTGAAAGTCACTGTTCCGTCTGTTCCATCATCGACCACATTGAAACTTCCATCAGTTATGGTGAAGCTTCCTCCCACAAACATGTCCATTTCATCCAGATTTGCCGTTGATGCTTGATTCACCTGAAACATGTCGAAATTGCCTTGACCCGCGGTTGTATTATTAATATTCAATGTGAAATCATTCAAGATAACCAGGTCCAGATCGTTGGCTCCATTAATATTTGCATTCCCAACATCTCCAGTGAAATCTCCATCTCCAATTTGAAGATTCCACAATGGGGCATTCGAGGAGATTGCCAGGTCCACAGCCTGATTTGTTGAATTTGAGCTGAAAGCATCATGAGCATCTCTGACAAGGTTTACCGTTCCACCGGTAACTGTATAATCTGTTACAGCATTTGATATCGCCATAGCTTTACCATCACCTACTTCTGCCCTGATCACTTCAAATGTTCCTCCACTCATTGTGAATGAGGACGAAGCGTTGTTAAGCACAAAATCTCCTTCACTTCGATTCGCAGCATTGGTCATGGCAATATTGGTCGTTGAGGTATTTCTAGCCAATGACACAGTACCACTTGACAGAGTAAAATCAAGGGCTGCCGATTCATCGAGAACATTTGGTCTTATCGCACCTCCAATATTTAGTATTCCACCGTTTACAATGATTTCAGCTGTAGTGCCATCGTAACGGATGCTATTGTCAGTAGCCAGATCTGTCTGATCTCCAACATTTACAATACCACTCGATATCTCCAGGCTACCATTCAAAAAGAAAGTACCGGCTGAGGAACTTGTCATTTGAACAGTTGGAGAGCCCGAATTTAAATCCAATTTCGAAGTAGAAGGAATGGTGAAATCTCCGCTTGTCCTTACCGTAAAGGTTCCTCCAGTTGAAAGTATTAAAGTTCCATTTTGCAGGTCAATTGAAGAAGAGGCCCCACCTCCCGTATCTGTGATTGTCATAGTGGTCACTGTCGCTTCCAGAGTCGGAGCCTGAGAAGTTCCCTTATTTACAGTCACCCTGTTAAAATCCACTGATCCAGCACCGGCAATTGTCTCGTTCCCTGTTCCGGTAAAAGTGACATCTACCGTACTCCCTCCTGTATTGAAATCAGTAGTACCACCACTGGATAAAGTACCTCCGATAGACAAGGAATGAGCTGCTGAACCAGAATTCACTACATCTAAAGTTCCCGAGTTGGTCACATTCGTAGCAGAAATCGTTCGTGCATTTGTGGCTCCAAATTGAAGTGTATTGGTTGCAGCCACTGTTATATCACCTGTTATGGTGAGATTTCCATTGGTAGCATCGCTGATAGCTGCAACCGTGGTATTTGCACCTGAAATATTAAGATCACCGGTTATCGTCACATCTACATCGCCAAATGTCTTAGTACAACTGCAAGCAGCATTTGTACTTGTTACAGTTAAGTTGTTATAACCGGAAACATCACTGGGAAGGGTATAACTTCCATCTCCGGAATATTCTACAGTGCCTCCTGATGCTCCCAAGAATGCCGACCAATTTCCACCATTTTCATCCGGGAATGTTGGATTGTCCGTATCATCTGAAATAATCCTTAACAAACCTGTTCCCGAAACTGTACCGAATGAATGACCAGATGACGGCGTGCTTGTTCCGTTTTCACCTATGATCATTGTTCCTGCAGCATCAATATTGATAGATCCGGCACTCTGGGAATCAGCATCAACATTAACTATTCTCTTTATTACAACAGGTGAATTTGTTCCAGGAACCCTATTAATTGGAGAAGTGCCCCCATCGGTATTAGTCCAATTTGTACCATCATTCCAATCCAATGGTTCTACAAGATCAGATCTCAGATAAAATGTGGTAATAACTCCAGAAAACTCATCCAACTCACCAGCTGTTATATGTCCATCGATAAAGTCCACACCTGTCAATGTAAGTGTGTTAGTTGTTGGATTGACTCCATCACTACCATCGGCGGTTTCATCCGAATCGGTCCATTCAGGCATTGCAACATTATAACGAGCGGAAACATAACTTCCCTCGACCCCTTGAACATCAGTTTCATCATAACCAAAGGAATGGTTTACAGTAATTCCTGAAAAAGTCCCATCAGTTGTCAATATCCAATGATAGTTTAGATCTATTGTGTTGCTCCCATCCAATGTAAATGGTGATCCTGAAGCTACTGGTACGATTGTTAACTCGCCAAATCCGGAGGCAGCAGTGAGCGTGACTGTCCCTGGGGTATATTCGGTCGTCGAACCGATTGGATAAGTTCTTGAATCAGTTGCCGATTGAAAGGTTTGTTTCATCCCTCCAGCACTATTAGTTCCATCAAATGCCACATAGGAAGTAGACGAACCACCGGTAATTGTTGCCCCTGAGCTCAAAGTGAAAGTCCCACTGGTCAATTGAATATCCCCAGCTGTCAATGTCAATCCATTGGTAATCGTCAAGTCAAGATCTCCGGAGGCATCGAAACTGGCATCATTCATCGTCAAGTTAGAAACGGTTGCCGTGCCGCTGGTGGATAGAGTGTGTGTTGCTGTTCCACCTGTAATGTTAATAGCCCCAAGACCTGTAAACGGTCCATCCAAAGTCAGATTTCCTGATACATCATGATTGAAACCGGCATTATCATCAGTCATCGTTCCTTGGGAAATGGTCAGATCCGTAAGATCCAACTCGCTGGTGGTAAATGTGATGGTTTGCCCGACATCAGCATTCACAATCAGACTTTTTGTTCCTGCCCCTGACCACTCAGGATCTGATGTATCGTTGATGGTCTTGTCCAATCCAGTGTATTCTACTGTATAGGCATTGGTTCCTTGAATCGTTCCAGTTATTACACCGGCAGATCTCGAAATTGTACTTCCAGCTCCTAAAGTGAGATTCGTTCCAGCCGCAAGTGTCCCCGCTGTTAAAGTAACTGTTCCGTTAGCCGAGGTAGCACCGTTGATTGTCTTAATGGCAGCACCGGATACGATTAAGTTGTGGAAAGCGGTAAGATCAGGAACCTGGGCATTTGCTACTGCTGCTGTCCCATTGTATTCAACAGTACTTCCTGTATTTAGTGTGTATGTAGTGTAGACGGTTGTTGAAGTTCCCGGGAAGTCGGTATCGAGTCTAAGCGTGCCATTTGCATCAATCAAGAAAGTTGATCCGGCACCGTCATCATCCAGATTATTAGTGCCCACATCGAATACTCCCGCAGTTATTGTGATATCTTCTGTCAGGTAGGAATTTCCGGCATTGGTAATCGTGACCTCCCTGCCTGTACCACTTGGGTTGTTGATCACAAAATTTCCATACGAAGTGTGTCCTGCCGCAAAGTCAAGATCAAATCCGTCCACACCATTTTCAGATTCAACTCCATCACCAAACCCCCATGTAACATTAGAGAAATCGACTGGAGCACTTCCCAGGGTGCTACTTGTGATGGCATTGTTTCCGGTTCCTTCCGGATCCATTTCAATTGCAAATCCTATTCCTGTGGAAGCATGTGGATTTAGGAAATTAACGTTTACAGCCCCTTGTATATCAACAATACCGTTTCTGAGCCAAAGTATGTCGAGATCTTCATTCAGATCATTGAATCCCCTGGGGTTCAAATTTATTGTTGCATTTCCACCAAGGATCAACCTGGCATTTTGATCTTCGAGTTGTAACCGACCATTAATGTTAACTGTACCACCGGTAATTTCCATTTCATGATACATGTCAACTGTTCCAAATGCGGGTGAAGCATCGTTGTCACCTATTGAAATATTGATGGACCCATCCCCAACATTGAAAGTACCACCTGTAATCTCAAAAATTGAAGGGGATGTCGGATCTGCAGTGCCAAAGAGAAGATTATTCAGTCCGCTGCTGGCAGCTATACCCACATTTACCGTTCCACCCGTCTGTTGATAGCCTGCTCCTTCATCCAATCTTAAATCACCGGCTATGTTGACGGTACCTCCCTGAACGACTAAATGAAAGTCAGCATCAGTTGAACCATCATCGTCATCCAGGAGCAACGAACCGATATTCCCACCACCCAGATTGAACAAACCATCAGTGTTCACCAATATTTGACCGTCATCAGTATTATTTACTAAAAGGTTTTCATTAGTTGGTACTCCCTGAGAAGCAATGTTTGTTGAAATATTGAGGGCGGCTGTATTAGCACTTCCAACTCCGTTACCGATGGTCAGGTTTCCATCGGTTGTACCTATTATTTGCAAGGCCTGGGCTGCATAGATCGATCCATCGGTCAAACCAGCATTATTTGCAATATTGACTGTACCATCTTGAATATTCAGATCACCACCTTCGGTTATCCTGATGATATCCTGGGTAATAGTACCGGCGTCAACAACTGAGCCGGCAATGTTAATTGTTCCCGTATTCAGGGTAAGCGTCCCCCCTAATGAAAGTTCCACCGCGCTTATCGATGTGTTATTACTTTCAACATTTAAAATTGAACTTCCTTGAACAGTTAATGAATTCCCCGTAGCTATGGTAAGACCGGCGTCAGCATTAATTGTTGATGCCCCATCTAATGTCCAGACGCCCACCATATTGAAATTCGCAGCTTGACTGGCATTGGTTCCAACCGAAAAAGTAGCACCATTGCTAATGGTTGGAACAACATTGAATACAGCATTTTCTCCAAAATTTACAGCAGTTGTTGCTCCATCCACAGTAAATGTAGAGCCAGTTTGTATGGTAGTGTTGGCCTCTCCTCCCTGGTCACCAGTACTGACGTTTAATGTACCCCCAGTTACGTTATAATCTACAACCGAACCAGCGGCCTGACTGATAAATTCACCAATTGTGACCGTTCCACCTGAGATGTCAAAACTGAAATCTGTGGCGGCGGCGGCATTGATCCGGAATCTGCCTTCTCCTGTTCCCGTTGGGTTTCCAATGGTGACAGTCCCACTCTGAACGTCAAATGTACAATTATCGGCATTTACTCTAACAGCATCCGAATTGGTAACAGTAGCACTTGCACGGATATTGACTACGGCGCTATTAATTACCCGAAAAGTATTTCCGGCTCCCTGAAAATCCAATGGGCGAAATACGTCAGGACCAACATTCAAGGTTCCTCCGTCCACAACTAACGTAGCATCTTGTTGGAGATCAATATCGCTGTCTACCGTGATGGTTGTAGATTGAAATGTGACGGTAGCTCCTGTTCCACGTACATCAATAGCGTAAAAAGTGAACGCTCCCGCACCACTTACTGATTGCGTATTATTATCCAGATCGGCATTAATGATTCTTGCTGTTGTTGTACCGGTCAAGTCCAATGTACCTGCATTGGAAAGTCCATTTCTAAATTCGATTTGATGAGTCCTATCCGCAGGATTACCGTCCAGAGAAACTCCCAGATCACCTTCAAGATTATTCATTGCCGCAGATGCAGCAATTGTAACTGCTCCTGTACAATTCAAGGTAAAATTCGCGTCGTATTTTGCATCATCGGAAAATGGCCACTGAAGAACCCCTGTACCCTGTATATCCAATGTGCTTATGGTAAGAGTATTTGTTACATTGGCATGATCGGCATTATACGTCACCGTATGACCAGTCGCAATTACCACGGCTCCACTCGTAGGTACAGTCCCTCCCACCCAAGTCGTGGGATCATCCCAATCTCCACTTTGGGTGGATGTAGTTTGAGCCATCAGGGATTGACATACAAAAATGGAGATAACGGCGATGGTGAGTTTTCGAAGTATCATAATAGTGGTCTAGAGTAAGCTTAATAGTAAAATTACAATTATTTAAGGGAATAATTATATGTTTTACCCATAAGTAAGTAGTATCAGTTTTTAATACATTTCAGTCGAACAAAGTGACCTTTAATGTAATTAGAAAATACTGATAATGGAATTAATTTATCTCTAATTGTGTATAGTTAAAATACAACTAGAAATTGATGTCTAAAAAAGTAAAAAGAGAGATTATTGAGTGGAGCATATTTCTGGGTGCCATTGGATTTCTTTATTTCACAGGACTTCATACCCAGGTTTTCGGTACTATGCAAAGAGGTTTATTAGCAACTGGTATTATCAGGCCTGATCTGAATGGGGAGGTAGTGGAAGCAAGCTATGACTTAATTTTGGAAGATATAAATGGGAATGAGTTAAACCTCTCCGAATGGAAATCAGAGACTATATTCATGAATTATTGGGCCACATGGTGTGCACCCTGCATTGCTGAGATGCCTGACATCAATGATCTCTACAATCAGGTGAATAAAGATGTAAAATTCGTCATTATATCAGTGGACAAGGACCCTGCTAAAGCAAGAGATTTCATTAAAAGGAAGGGATTTGATTTCCCTATATACTTTTTGAAATCGGGTGTTCCAAACGTTTACGCCACAAACTCCATTCCAACAACCTATGTGATTTCTCCAGATGGGGAAGTAGTAGTTTCGAACAAAGGCATGGCCCAATATTCCAACAAGAAGTTTGTGGATTTTTTGTTAAACCTTTGACGCAAATAGGTTCCCGATCTGGGTTGAAGTAAAAATCAGATTGTCCTTTGTTTTGGAAATTGCATCTTCAAGGGATTCTATGGTCTTGCCAATGGAAAAGACCGATGTGAAAAAAGAGTTATTAGGATCGTAATCTTCTCCAATCTGACCACAGAGCCCAATACATTTTTTCTTTTGTTCGGAGGTATATTTTGCAACTATGCCTGGACCTTTACCCTGGGCAGTTTGCCCATCGATCTTACCCTCAGTAGTGATCACCAGATCGGATCTATCCAATTCCTCCATAAAACCGGTGAGTCGCAGGATCTCTTTGGCCCCCTCCACAATTTTGATGTCAAGAAATGGTGAAAGACCTGCCGGAACTCCACCTGAGGCTCCACCACCTTCCATCTCTGAGACATCGATCCCTTTAATTTCTTTGATCAAATCCGCCCAATGGGACATTAGATGTTCAAATTCTTCAATTTCATGGAATTCTACTCCTTTTTGAGGTCCAAATACGGTGATTGCCCCATTAGATCCAAGCAATGGATTGGTTACATCAGATAACAAAATGAATTCGACATCTGATATGGTTTTCATCAGTTCCCCATCATCAAAAGTGGAGATCGATCCCAGATTTTGGGGAGATGGTCGTTCAATCAGATCACTGCCATTATAAAATTTCATTCCAAGTGCACTGAGAATCCCCATTCCTCCGTCCACGGAAGCACTACCACCCACGGTGAGATATATTTTCTTGCACCCTCTACCGATCAGGAATTTTATGATTTCTCCTGTACCCTGTGTATTGGCTTTCCAGGGATCTAAGTCCTCAGGATCGAGAAGTTGTATGCCACTTGTCCTTGCCAATTCAACAATTCCAACTTTTGACTCGGGATTGATGGCAAAAACGCCACTCATTTCTCCACCTAACGGACCATTGATGATCTTGTAGCTAATATTGGCGTCGAGACAATCTGCAAGTATTTCCAATGTCCCATCACCTCCGTCGGCAATGGGCATAACCCTACATTCCACAGGCAGTTCGCTATTTTCAAATCCTTCGGCTATTGCCGCCCCAGCCTCCTCAGCTGATAATGCATTTTTGAATGCATTAGGAGCTATCAAGATCCTCATAAATTCATCTTCACTTTACCTTGTGTGACACCCATAAAAACTGATAGTCGATAGAGAATCCTTGCCGCAACATTCAAATCCCATTCATCACCTACTCCTACTTCGCACAGGTCAAATCCTATGATCCTTCTACCCGATTGTGCAAGTTTAGCAAGAAGATAGCTGGTCTGCTCAAAGGAAAGACCTCCCGGAACCGGTGTGCCCGTATTTGGACATAGATTTGGCATCAACCCATCAATATCAAAACTTACGTAGACATTCTCAGGCAGCATTGCCAGAATGGAATACACCCAATCCGACCAACTGTCACCTACCATCAGACCTGATTTAATGTGATCATCATGAAAGACCTGGATTGGTTTATCACTATGACGAATGAATTTTTCTTCTTCAGGAGCGTAATCCCTAATGCCAACCTGAACAATGGACTGCACACCACCAAGCTGAATAGCATTGTACATAATAGATGCATGAGAATAATTAAATCCCTCATAGGATTCTCTTAAATCCATATGTGCATCGATTTGAAGGATACCGAATTGATATCGTTCACCCAGTGCCTGTATCAATCCTAACGGAGTACTATGGTCACCCCCCAGCACTCCACATAGTAAGTTGTTATCAAGGTGTATTACCGATCTGTCATATACGTGGGCCACCATTTCCTCGCAGCAGCTATTAATTTTCTGAATAGCTTCAAAATCAGTTTTTGATCCACTCTCAAGATCTCTTATGACTTTAGACGCCAGTTTTCGCTTGTCATCTGATAATAAATGTAAGTCAGCGGGATATTCATCAAATCCCACTTTATAGTTCCATGGTTTCTTAATTGAATATATAGAGTGATCAAGTTGGGAAGAGGCATTCAAAACAGATCTTGGCGCTTCGGATGTCCCACCCCCGTAAGAAACTGTCACTTCCCATGGGACAGGAAGTATCATCAGGTCAGGTTTTTTGGGTTTTGCTAACCCGAAAAGATTCCCTTTTATTCCTACTCCACCTGGAACACTAGTTTTCATTATATGTCTTGAGGATTTTGGATTTGCACTAAATTACCTGTTCCCTGACTGACTTCCGACCAGCTCAGATCTTCAAATTCTATCAAAACCGCAGATCCGGGATTCATACTTTCAACGGATGAACTTGTCAATAAGTCCGCGAAGTAGCTGATCGTAGGATTGTGAGCCACAAACAATACTTTCTGCCAGTTCTCATCACAATCATTTAAAGCAGCAAGCATTGTCCTCGGAGATGCCTCGTACATTTCTTCAGATAGCTGAATAACGTGATTTTGTTTGAACTCTTCAACAATGATTTCCGCAGTTTGCTTCGCTCTGTCGGCACTACTTGAGATGACTTTGTCAATTTCCTTAACTCGTTGAGCAAGCCATCGTCCTATGTGACGAGCGTCTCTTTCGCCCATAGCAGTCAACTTTCGGTTCACATCATTTTCAGTGTAAGGTGACTCTGCCTGTGCATGTCTAACCAGAATCAGAATTCGTGACATAACTATTGCCGATGTATTGAGTTTAGGTAATGTCAAATAAAAGAAAAGCTTGTTCATAGGCAAATTTCTTTTCATTGAATTAGATTTTTTTGCATCATATTTGAAACAAATTATTTTGCTATGGGAAAAAATCTCGTAATTGTCGAGTCACCGGCTAAAGCCAAAACCATCGAAGGTTATCTTGGTAAGGACTTTGAAGTGAAGTCCTCCTACGGTCATGTCCGGGATCTGCCAAAGGACGATTTTGCCATTGACGTTGAAAATAATTTTTCCCCAACCTACGAGATCTCTGCAGATAAGAAATCTGTTATTAAAGATCTGAAGAAATTGGTGAAGGAAGCAGAAACAGTTTACCTGGCTTCAGATGATGACCGCGAAGGGGAAGCCATATCCTGGCACCTTAGTAAGGCATTAGATCTTAATGATCAAAATACAAGACGGATCGTATTCCGAGAGATCACAAGAAATGCAATAGAAAATGCCATAAAAAGTCCAAGAGGAATTGATCTAAATCTCGTCAATGCGCAACAAGCGAGGAGGATACTCGATAGGTTGGTTGGTTATGAGCTTTCTCCTGTACTTTGGAAAAAGATCAAAACAGGATTATCTGCAGGACGAGTTCAATCCGTGGCAGTTAGGCTGGTTGTAGAACGTGAAAGGGAAATTGACAAATTTGAAGCGGTCTCCTCCTTCAAAGTGACGGCTTACTTTTCACTTGACAATGGAAAAACGCTTAAAGCCGAGTTACCAAAAAAATTTGATAGTGAGGAACAGGCCAGAGCATTTCTAGATAAGTGTCGTTCGGCAACATTTACCATTAGCAATCTGGAGACCAAACCTGGTAAAAAAACACCAGCACCTCCTTTCACTACTTCAACATTACAACAAGAAGCGGCAAGAAAACTTAGTTTTCCAGTTGCTCTCACGATGTCCATCGCTCAAAAATTGTATGAATCGGGTAAGATCACATATATGCGAACGGATTCTGTGAATTTGAGCAGTGAAGCCATCAATAATAGCAAGTCTGAGATTGAAAGAGAATATGGAGCAAATTATTCAAAATCCAGACAGTTCAAAACCAAAAGCCAATCGGCCCAGGAAGCTCACGAAGCCATACGGCCTACAAATTTTTCGGTTCACTCACTTTCGGGAGATTCGGGAGAAAGTCGTCTGTATGAATTAATATGGAAAAGAGCAATTGCCAGCCAGATGGCGGATGCACAATTGGAGAAAACCACAGCAACCATCTCCATTTCAACAACAGACGAGAACCTGATAGCACAGGGAGAGGTAATAAAATTTGACGGTTTCCTGAAAGTCTATATTGAATCACGTGATGACAATGATGATGAGGAGCAAAAGGATATGCTTCCTCCTTTATCTATTGGCCAGGTTCTTGATTTGAAGAATATGATTGCCAAACAGGGATTTACGAGGCATCCACCCAGATATACGGAAGCAAGTCTAGTAAAAAAACTGGAAGAAATGGGGATCGGAAGACCGTCGACATACGCTCCTACAATTTCCACGATCTTAAAAAGGAATTATGTGGAAAAAGAAAGTCGTGAAGGTACCGAAAGAAAATACGTGGAGATTGAACTGAAGAATGGGGAACTGGAGAATTACAATAGGAAAGAAATCACGGGAGCAGAAAAGAACAAACTTTTTCCAACCAATACTGCCATGGTTGTCAATGACTTTTTGGTATCACACTTCCCAAATGTTATTGACTTTCAATTCACAGCCAATGTTGAACAGGAATTTGATGACATAGCTGCTGGAAAAAAGGAATGGGTCAATATGATCCAATCATTTTATTCTGATTTCCATCCAAGGGTTGAGGAATCCGAAGCCATTAAAAAGGCAAATGTTGAATCGAGATCAAGAGATATTGGGGTCGACCCCGAAACAGGAAAACCTGTAATTGCCAAACTTGGCCGGTTCGGCGCCTATGTGCAAATTGGTGAGCTGGAAGACGGTGAAAATGGTGAGAAGCCAAAATTTGCCAGCTTACGTAAAGGACAGTTTATCGAAAATATCTCTCTGGAGGAAGCATTAGAGTTGTTTAAACTACCCAGGGAGCTCGGTGAATTTGAAGGAGAAGCAGTCTCTGCAAATATCGGAAAGTACGGACCTTATGTCCGGTATGGAAAATCATTTGTATCTCTCAAACCGGATCAGGATCCTCATACTGTAAACCTTGAGGAAGCGATCGAACTGATCCTTGAAAAAAGGGAGCAGGATGCCAACAAATACATTAAGACCTTTGATGAGGACGATACAGTATTTGTCTTGAATGGAAGGTATGGCCCTTACATTAAGTTTGGCAGCAAAAATGTCCGTATCCCCAAAGGAAAAGTGCCAGCGGAACTCACCTTTGAGGAATGTAAGGAATTGGCTGAAAAAGCCCCGGAAAAGAAAGGAAGAAGGCGTAAAAAATAATCATCGTGCGCCTTAGCATAATTCTCACATTCCTCCTCATCTCACTACTTTCCAAGTCCCAGCCACATAATACGTGGGGTTTGTCATTATATCAGGGTGGGATGTTCAAGCAGCTTGAGGAACAGCCTGTAATTATGTTCACCGGAATAAATGCTGTAGAATTCAGGTACACTAATTATACGGATGGAAAATACCCATGGCAGGCTTACTACAACTTTCCAAAATTTGAATTTGGATTGAACTATATGGACTACGGAGATCCCATCTTCGGTAAGCAGATCTCAGCAATATTCGGATTGAACTATCCATTATTAGGAGAAAGATTTAGATGGTCTCCCGGCTTTGGTTTTGGTTATGCCACCAAACATAACTCCCCTGGCAATGATGAAAACAAAGCAGTAAGTACCAAGATCTCATTTGCCGTTGAACTTGATTTCACCTATGAAATTCAAACTGCCGGCAGGAATTTGATCGAGTTGTTATTGGGATTTAGGCATGCATCAAATGGGAACATCAAGAAGCCAAATTATGGAATGAATTTGGTTGTAGCTGGAATAAGTTATCATCACGACTTCAATCCATCCGCCAACGCAAAGATCCAGCATGAGGATCATAAGGATCTGAAAAAGTGGAATTACAGCCTGGCATATATTTCATCATGGAAAGATCCGAAAATCGAGAGGGGACATCGTTTGTACGAAATACAAGCGCTATCCTTTATAGCAGCCTACCGGTTTTCCAATATCAACAGCTTCACTGCAGGTATGGATGGATTCCTAGACTCATCGCAATACGAAGAATACATAAATCAAACAAAGAAAACGCCACCATTTGACCGGAACTTTGATGAAAGACAGCTTGCTGTGACCATAGGTAATACTTTTCACTACGACGACTTATCAATCGTAATGCAAGCCGGATTATATGTTTATCGGCCTTACAAATTCCGACCTTTCTCTTATCAGAGATATGGATTCCACTATGAAATAGCTGATTGGCTCATACTACATGCCGCATTGAAAGCTTACTTCGGCTCGGCTGATGCTATGGAATTTGGAATTGGGATGAAACTGTAGTCGATCAGACGTAATTATTAAGCATTACAGGCATTACCAACATCAGGATGTCTTCATTGTCATCTTTCTCGGAAGGTAGCAAGATACCTGCCCTATTAGGGGCGCTCAATTGCAAAGACACATCATTCGATTCGATGTTTCCCAACATTTCTACCAAAAACTTAGCATTGAATCCGATTTCTATATCCTCGCCTTCATGCTCACAAGCCAGTCTCTCATTTGCCTCATTGGAAAAGTCCAGGTCTTCGGCTGAGATCATCAATTCACTCCCTGTGATTTTCAGCCTGACCTGATGTGTCGTTTTATTGGCGTAAATAGCTATACGCTTCAATGAACTCAAAAACTCATTCCGGTTAATGGACATGACATTTGTATTGTCAGTGGGGATCACATTTTCATAATCCGGAAAGCGTTCATCAATAAGACGACAGATCATCTTTATGTTGTTGAAGTCAAAAAACGCATTGGATGCATTAAACTCCATTGCAACATTAGTATTCTCCTGGGGTAATGTGGCCTTCAAAAGTGTTAAAGCCTTTCGCGGAATGATCATATTGTGCGTTTGGTCCGAAGCAACATCAACCCTCCTATAACGGATCAATCGGTGTGAATCAGTGGCAACGAATGTGGTATTGGACTCATCCAGATTGACATATACTCCCGTCATGGCAGGTCTGAGCTCATCGTTACTGGTAGCGAAGATGGTGTTGTTGATAGCATGTCCCAAAATGTCGGACGACATGTTTACGGTGTACCCGTCGGAAACGACCGGTACCTTTGGGAAATCGGTAGCGTTCTCACCGGACAATTTATAACGACCGTTATCAGAACTTATCTCAATACTGTATGTGCTTTCGTCTATCGAGAAAGTAACAGGTTGTTCCGGTAGATTTCTTAAGGTCTCCAAAAGAATTTTGGCAGGTATTGCTATACTCCCATCCTCTTTAGCTTCCACTTCCAACTCTGTGATCATGGAAGTCTGAAGATCAGAAGCTGTTACGGTCAATGTTCCGCCGGTGATCTCAAAAAGGAAATTCTCAAGTATAGGAACGACAGGGTTTGTGGTAATAACCCCGTTAATAGATGATAGCTGCTTTAAGAGATAGGAAGATGATACAATAAATTTCATAGATCGCTATTATAAATATCCAGTATGAATCCCGTTCTTATTCTGATATGAGGGAAGTTCACGTTTTTTAGGGATGCCAAATTTAAGAACAATTCAGGAGATTTGGACCAGTTGAAAATCTCAACTTTTAATATCTGAATTCTACGGGAGTTTTCAGTAAGTTCTGAATTCGATTTTCCTCGAAAACTGTCATTTCACCTTCGGGATCCAGGACCAGTCGAACACGTTCATTGGGGAGTTTTGGAAAGATCCTAATTGTCAGAGGTTCCCTGTATTTAATATCATCTACTAAGATCCATGTGAATACTTCAGTTTGACTTAGGCTGTCATATTTAGGGAATCGACCCTTACTAATTCGTTCATTAGCTTGTAAATATTCATATTCATTCAAATAGGACACGACAAAATTCGAATCGAGCTCCTCAATCCCTTCGACCTCGAAGAATGATTCTTTGAAAGTTATTGTGAGGTCACTGGAAGTTCCTTCGTAATCGATCAGGATTTTTTGAATGGATCTCCAATTTCCATTAAAAATCAATCTATCCCTCCACTGATCCTCCGTCAATTGATAAACTGCCCCAACGAAATCCGTATAGCCCGGTATTTCCACTTCAAAACCTTCTTTACCCAATAAAAAGAAGGTCTTGGTAGCCATCGCATTTCCATACACCCCATAGGTAAGATCAGAATCATCAATTAAAACATTCACATCCCCAATAAATCTCTGATCGTTCAGATCTTCGACCTCCTGAACAGACAGTTTTCTTACTATTCTAACCCTTTGGGAAACCGCTTTAAACAACCGAAGGACGTTCGGATCTGAAGGGTATTTATCATTAAGGATCCAACCATTCACTCTTTTCATGTTGATATCTCTACCCGTACTGGAGATTTGAATTTCATTGATGAGGGTAGTATCCTCAATCGCGAAAAGAGTTGGATCATAATCCATGCTGGAAGTGACCGGACTATCGATCAACAACAGAATATTCGCAAAAATCAATACAATAATTATTGAGAGAAGTATGATATTTTTTCTCTTCATATCAACGATACCGGTAACGTCTCCAATAGTGTTTTACCATCCCGAAAGTGATTATAAATACCAACGGAATGCCAATATTAATCCACTTCCATAGTTGACTATCTTCCTGAATCTTGACCTTATCAAGAGGTCTGATCTTAAGCTCCCTGTTTCGGGAAGCCATTAATCCCAGGTCATCTGTGAGATAATCCAGTGCATTGATCAGAAAGTCTTCATTTGCATAGGTCGTCTGACTGTATGGATCCATACCCATGGGAAGTGGATTGTCATTGTCAAGGCTGAAATCATTCCGAATAAAGTCACCATCCGAAATGATTATGATCTTGGAAGAAACACCCATCTCTTTATGATCCGACTTGTCAACACCACCGGGTAAAAACCTATTTCTATAAAGGGATTCAAATCTTCCCTCGAGCAGATATCCGAGGGATTTCGGTCCAGCGGTGAACGAATCAGGGCGTAATTTGTCCTGCAAATCATTATAACTGATCCTGACAGGGGGGCCAAATACCTTGGAATACTGGCTGGTCCACAATAATGGTGTCTTCTTTATTCCAACGGCTTTGACTGTATCAATTGTCGATGCCCCTCTGAACCAGGTGGCATCAAGATTTCGGACAATTGGGTTCTTGGAATAATTGGTTATGACCGGCCAATAAGGCCATGGCAGCAGTTCAATTCGAGGTTGATCCCCAACCATTCCCGTCACAACCGGAGTATTACCGCAATTGACATCGGCCACATAATCTTTGTTTACCCTAATACCATAATTAAAAAAGAGATCATCAAGATTAAGATCGTATGGAAATGCGATCGTTCCTTCTCCTCCCGCCTCCTGCATGTTTACGCTTAGGGCATCAATGAATATTAGTAGTTTACCTCCGTTCATTACATACTGATCCAATAAGTACTTTTCGTACTCCTCAAATCGACCAGTTGATTTACCAATAATCAGGACATCATATCCTAGTATTGGAGTGTTTTTCGAGGCTAGATCGATGGTGAAAAGCTCATATCCCGATAGGATAGCATTTGTGAACCCGGCTAATTCAGTGGAATCCGGTTCTCCATGACCAACAACATAGCCTATTTTGTTCCTGTATGATTGTGTCAGTTGCCTTATCCCATTTGCCAGTTCATATTGCAATCCCTCTATTGATTGATTAAGCATGGCCTCAATGGACCTTGCCCGGTTACCCTTTAGCAAAGTAATACCCAGTTCCTCACCCCTATAGGACAAGATGACTCCTGGGAAAACCAATTTTTCAGTTTTCTCACCACTCTTGCTATAAGTTACATTTGATGGTTGTATTCCTTTATCTATCAGTCTTCTGTAAAACTGGTTGCGAGCATTGTTGCTGCTAGCAATTGATGGATCTGTGAATCTAAATTGAAGTTTGTTTCCGGCCACTCCTTCGAACTGGTTGAGTGTCTCTAAAATGGAAGATTGTAAACGCTTGAAGTTAGATGGCAACTCACCATCGAGAAATACCTCTACTGAAATAGGATCCCGAAGTGATTCCAATAATTGCTGGACCGATGAATGCAGAGTATACCTTTTCTCCTCTGTAAAATCCACCTGCCAGGAGCTTCTCAAGGAAAATTGGTAAATGAAAAGGAATGATAAAATAACTACCGTGAATTCTAAAGAAAGATATAATTTCCTACTGTCCAAGTTCATTTCCTTTTCATGTTCAAGATGAACCCCGTAGCGTACAATAAAATAAAAGATACCCCTACGAAATAAATCAAATCACTTACCTCCAAAAGACCCTTACTCATGGCGTCGTAGTGGTAATTCAAACCGGTCATTTGAATGTAGTAACCTAATGATCCAAATACTTCAAAGGAAGCCAATAGATCAAATCCGATGTAAAGAACGATGCAGATCAGAGCAGATAAAATAAATGCGACAATCTGGTTTTCTGTTATAGATGATGTCAATAGACCCACACTTACAAACACCCCTCCAAGTAATGCCAGACCTAAATAAGAACCCAAAATTCCGGAGGTGTCAATATTTCCAACAGGATTCCCTAACTGATACACCGAAAAATAAAAGAGCAGGGTAGGTAAAAGAGAAAAGACAACGATTATCCAGGAGGCAAAGAATTTGCCATAAATAATTTGCCATGTGCGAAATGGTAAGGTGAAGAGTAACTCCAGAGTGCCAGATCTATTTTCTTCGGCAAAGGATCTCATCGTAATAGCTGGTACAAGGAAAACAAATACAAAAGGCCCTAAACCAAAAACCGGGTCCATTGTCGCATATCCATAATCCAAAACGTTTGTGTCCGGAAGGATCCACATGATGGATCCGACTGCTATGAGAAACACTCCGATCGAAATGTACGCGATCATGGAGTTTAGATATTCGTTGATCTCCTTTACCAGGACAGTGATCATAACTTTCCGTCGTTTTCAGTAGTCAAATGATGGAAAACATCTTCCAGAGATTGTAACTCCTTGTTAGCTGAGACCAAAGGAAGATCATTGCTGGCAGCAAACTTCAGAATATCTCTTCGGTCGTAACCTTCTATCAATTCCATATCAAAGTTCAAATCATCAATTTTTTCATAGGACTTCGCACCGCTCCATGAGCTTATTTGAGATTCATCGACTTTTGTTTCGAATGTAATTCGATACTTACGCTCACCGGTTTGGAAAGATGTCAAATTAGACACGTCGTCATCAGCAACCAACACACCTTTATTGATGATCACAACCCTATCGCAAATGGCTTCTACCTCCTGCATAATATGCGTTGAAAGAATCACGGTTTTATCCTTGCTAACTTCTTTGATAAGGTTTCTGATCTCAATTATTTGGTTTGGGTCCAGTCCTGTGGTTGGCTCGTCAAGGATCAATACATTTGGATCGGGAAGCAGAGCCTTAGCTAATCCAACTCTCTGTCGATACCCTTTTGACAGCATTTGGATCTTTTTATGTTTTTCACTTTCAAGACCGCACTTATTGATTATTTCAGAGATTCGACGGTCAATAATTCTTCTGGGAAGTCTGTAGGATCTGGCTATGAATCCAAGAAATTCTTTTACGTACATTCCCAGGTATAAAGGATTATTTTCGGGCAGGTATCCAAGAGAAGACTTTATTATCGGTGCATCTTTAGAAATGTCCAGATCATTCACCAGGACGGTACCGGACGTTGCCGATAAATATCCTGTTGCTATTTTCATGGTTGTGGATTTGCCTGCACCATTAGGCCCTAGAAATCCGGTGATCTTTCCCTTTTCAGCTATGAATGAAAGATTATCCACTGCTTTCTGTGAACCATAGACTTTTGTCAAGCCATCTACTTTAACCGACATCTATCAAGGTATTGAGAAGGCGGCAGAATGTCAGTCAATTTCAATATCATCGATGAAGAATTTGGCATTTGATGCCATGCTGTTTTTATGCACCACCAATCTGATGCATTTTTGCTTTGAATTAACATGCAATGAGAATTCATTTCAGACTACTGAACGCAATATTCATCTATTTTATTTTCCTGTACAAACCATTGGCACAGGCAACACCGAATGAATTCCGTTATAATCTGGGAGTTAGCCTCAACAAAGGGTTCATCGTTCCACACAGCCCTGATGTACATCATTTGATGTACGGAAGGCCAGGTGGTATGGAGTTCTTCGCCAACAAAAGAGTGTCCGGCAGAGATCAATGGCATCATCGATTTGGAATACCTGAAGTAGGTGTTTCAATTACTTATTTTGATACGAAAATGGATCCAACCGGTTCCCTGTTTTATGGATTGGTTTACATGCAGTTTTTTCCATCAAAATGGAAATTCGGCGCGCTTGCACTACGTTTTGGAACAGGTCTTACTTACGCTCCCAGACGTTATGATAAAGAATCCAATAATCTGAATAATATGATGTCTAGTGCATTGAGCTACAATATGCAAGGTCGTATAGGCATGAGATTCAATTTAGCTAAAAGCTGGACCATCCATCCTCATGTTGTAATGAGCCATTCATCCAATGGTTCGATAAAACTTCCAAATGCAGGAATCAATATTTTTTCAGCTGGCATAGAATTAGGTTACCACTTTGGGGATCCGGAAATTTCTGAATCCGGAAGTGATATGGCTCCGGATCGTAGCGCTCATCTAAACTTTCTGATCAGCGGTACTCTAAAAGAACTATATCCCACAGGAGGTGACAAGTATGGATTTTTCACTTTGAGATCTTATCTGGATAAACCACTTAATAGTGTCAGCAGATTACTGGGAGGCGTTGAGGTCTTCTCTAATCGCAGTTTAAAAGAAGAGATCAGGCGTTTAGAGGAAATCGATAATTCTACGGACCATAGAAGAATTGGAGTATTCGTCGGACATGAGCTGGTGGTTTCAAGGATTTCTGTAGTTGTTCAAGCAGGACGTTACGTTTATCGACCATTTAAGGAGGACAGTGATGCTGACTTTTACCAACGTTATGGGTTGAAATACTATTTCCTACAGAAGTACTTCATAACAACCATGCTGAAATCTCATGGCGGTAGGGCCGATAATTTTGATTTTGGGCTTGGAATAAGATTATGAGATACGTCGTAGCATTTTCCTGTATTATCCTACTTCTATCATGTGATAATGATTCCGCATGGGATTGTCTTCAAAAACAAGGGGAGAAGGTAACTTTTGATTTTTCCTTTGATTCCACTGTTTTTGATATCGTTGTTTTCGACGATATCAATGTAGTCCTTCATAATTCCAACAACGGAAGACAGAGATTTGAATTGCAAACAGGTAAAAATCTTCTACCTGAAATCAATCTTGAAATGGACAATGGAATCCTTTCCATTAAGAACTCAAACTCCTGCAGGTTTGTGAGACCCTCCAACAATGTTGAGTTGCATGTTTTCACTGATACATTGAGGACCATTGAAAAAAGGAGCTATGGAAATATTACGACTATGGATCAGATAAATTATTCAATGACGATCTTTAGTTATGTCCCGGGTGAAATCGAACTGTCAGTGAACAGTCATTTCATAGGTATTGAACTATTTGCCTTGACCAATGTTAAACTGGAAGGAAATGCATACGGGTTTGGAGTATATGTCAACACAGATACCGATGGTATCATTCGGGCAGAACAACTAATTGCCCAAATAGCAAGTTTGGTTCACGATGGACACAATTCGATCCATGTGAATGCGGAGCAGGAAATAATTTACTATCTATGGAATGCAGGAGATATTCATTTGTATCAAGAACCCCAGGTTTTAATTGAAGCTGAAAAAAGTGGTTCCGGAAAAATAATACGAGCTTTCTAGAAATAAATGATCACAATAATTTGTAGTACAAACAGGGAAAATGCTATTTCAAAGGAAATAAGCATGGTTTACCAGGATATCCTGAGAAGCAAAGGAGTCGATTCGGAAATTATCGACCTGGTTGACATCCCAGAGGATTTTCTATTTTCAGCTCTTTATGAGAAATCGGGTAAAAATGAGTCCTTTAATCCTTACAGAAAGAAAATGAAGGAGGCCAGGAAAATGGTTTTCATCGTTCCGGAATACAACGGTTCATTTCCTGGAGTTCTTAAAGCCTTTATCGACGGTCTGGAATTCCCAGCTACCTTCACCAATAAAAAATGTGCACTTGTGGGAGTATCTTCAGGCTTGCAGGGTGGTGGTTTGGCAATGAGTCATCTGACTGATATATTTAATTATTGCGGAATGAATGTGCTTGCTCAAAAACCTAAATTAGCTCAGATAGACAAGAACTTTGATGCAGGGAAATTTACAAACCCTAAGTATCATGAATTGCTGGAACGTCAGATAAAAGCATTCATTGATTTTTAAAGGGATTTGCCAAAATGCTGCATTTCCTTAACATTTTCTACACGATCCTACATCTTCTCATCATTACATTCAACCTGTTTGGATGGTATTTTACTAAAACCAGAAAACTACATCTGATTGTAATAGGATCGACCATTGTTGCCTGGTTGCTAATTGGAATGTATGTTGGAAATATTGGTTACTGCCCTCTTACGGACTGGCATTGGGATGTGAAAAGACAGTTGGGAGAAAGACAACTACCTTCTTCATTTGTTAAGTACATTATAGACAAATCCTTTTCAGTCGACTCCAATCGTTATTGGGTCGATGTCATTACGGCGGGCGGTCTGGTCTTTGGGAGTATCATGGCCATCATAAAAAATGACCTACTAATTATTGTCATGAATTTCTTCAGAAGATCCAACTCAAAAGGATAATTAGTAACAATATTGAAAAGTAGAATTTCCTGTATTTGTTCTTCGGATACCCAAAAACCCAACTGTTAACTCCATACCTTGTACGCTTCTCATACAAACTTTTCATAATACAAAGTTAATAAAATTGGTAACATTAAGGTAATATTAAGGTAATAAACTTAATATTTAAGTAACTTCCAAGATGATTTTACCAATATTCCGGTTCTCTTCCATGTATTGATGTGCCTCATTCACCTGTCCCCAATCATAGACTGAATCAAGTATCGGTTTTAACTCTCCTGAATTAAATAATCTCAAATATTTATCTGAAAAGCCATTAACCAAATTTGATTTATAGGGACTATCTCTTGATCTTAAAGTCGAACCGAAAAGTGTAATTCGCTTCATCAATATTTGCCCAAAATTTATATTGGCTTCAAGGCCGCCCATAATGGCAAGAACTACCCATCTTCCATCGGGAGCGAGAACTCTTAAGTTTTTTTCAGCATACGGACCCACAATAAAATCCATTACTGCATCCATCCTCAACTTCAGGTTATCTTTTATGACTTTGTCGAAATCAGGATCTACCTTATAGTTAATCCCGTGATCGGCACCCAATTCCTTGCAAAAGTTTATTTTCTTATCAGTCCCAGCTGTGACTACCACATGAGCTCCAATATGCTTTGCGATTTGAATGGCAGCGGTGCCTACACCACTTGCCCCGGCATGGATCAGAATGTTTTCTCCATTTTTTAGCTGCATGAGTTCATTCAAAGCCTGATGTGCTGTAAGGAACACTTCCGGAATGCATGCTGCGAATTCATAATTCATGTTTTCCGGAATCGGCATTACATGATCTTCATTTATACAAACGTATTCGGCATACCCGCCTCCGGAAAGTAATGCCATTACCCTGTCCCCAATCTTAAACTTTTTACTTTGGGCTCCGGTCTCCGTGACTAACCCCGCTACCTCCAGTCCAATAATCTCGGATTCCCCCGGTGGTGGTGGATATTTGCCTATCTTTTGAAGTAGATCTGCCCTATTGATTCCTGCAGCATAGACCTCGATTTTTATCTGATGAGTATCAGGTGAAAGATCTTCGACTTCATCGAAAACCATCTTTCCTTCATGGTTAACAATTAATGCTTTCATGTTTAAACAAAAATAGACCACCTTTTGGATGGTCTATTTTCAAAATTTTAGTATAACTAATTACCAGATCCTTACACGGTCCTCTTCTGGTTTCCAAAGGCCATCTCCTTCCTTTATATCAAATGCTTCAAAGAACTCATCCATATTCACGAGAGGCCCTATCCCACGGATCATTCCAGGACTGTGGGGATCTGTCATAATTTGGTTTCTCAGTGATTCGTCTCTGTATTTTGTACGCCAGATGGTACTCCATGAAATGAATAGCCTTTGCTCCGGGGTGAATCCGTCGATGGCTTCAGGTCTGCCATTATCTTCCATGTATAGTTGCAAAGCGTCGTAGGCAGCATTTAGACCGCCTAAATCCCCGATATTCTCCCCTAATGTCAATTTACCTTGAACATTTACATCCTCAAGGGGTTCGTATGCATCATACTGGGCTACTAATCGGTCTGTTCGTTCTTCAAACCTTTCTTTGTCTTCATCTGTCCACCAGTTGACCATGTTCCCTTCAGCGTCAAATCTACTTCCATTGTCGTCGAAGCCGTGCGAGATTTCATGTCCGATGACGGCACCCATACCCCCAAAATTAATGGCAGCATCAGCGGTATAATTATAAAATGGCGGTTGTAGAATGGCAGCAGGAAATACAATTTCGTTATTGAGCGGGTTGAAGTATGCATTTACAGTTTGAGGACTCATGGCCCATCTTTCCGTATCAACGGGTTGGCCAATGTCATTAACTGCTTCATTGAACTGCCATTTTCTTGCATTTTCAATGTTGTCTGCATAGCTATACTCTTCTCCTGTATTCTCAACCTCAAGTTCACCATAATCCCTCCATTTATTTGGATATCCAATTTTAACAGTCAAGGTGTTTAGTTTTTTTAGTGCCTGTTCCTTGGTTTCTTCTGACATCCATTCAAGGTCTCTGATCCTCTTATCAAATGCCTTGATTAAATACTGAACCATTTCTTCTGCAGATTCTTTAGCCTCGGGAGGAAAAGTCTCCGCCACATATACTTTCCCGATTGCTTCTCCAATTACCTGATTGGTTGTTCCCAATACCCTTTCCCATCTGGGACGCATCTCAGTGGTACCGCGAATGACTTTGCCGTAAAAATCAAAGTTTGTTTTTACCAGTTCATTATTTAGATAATTAGCGGCTCCGTTTATTACATTCCACGTCATATAACTTTTAAGGTCATTCAATGGGACTTCACTTAACACATTGCTTACCTCCGTCATGAACTTGGGTTCAGTCACAATGATTGTATCTATATCCATGACCCCAATATTATTCAAATACCCCTCCCAATCCATATTAGGAGCTATTTCATTAATCTGATCAACTGTCATCGGATTATATAATGCGGGAAGGTTTCTTTGCTCAATGGGAGTCAATGTTGCTAAAGCGAGTCTGTTTTCAATTTCCATTATTTGACCTGCCAATTCGTCAAACTCTCCTGTTTCCAATACCAAACCCAGCATTTTGGATATGTGCTTTATGTATTTATCCCTGATATCGACAGAGGTACTATCTTCTTTCGTGTAGTAATCTCGATTTGGTAATCCTAAACCATCTGATCCGAAATACAATGAATTCACCTTGCTGTCCTTAAGGTCACCTAATACAAATAATCCATGGAAAGGATTATATCCATTTGTATGGAGTTCGGCAATCAGGTTTTGAATGCCGTCTGTATCAGTGACCTGATCAATTTTATCTAGCCATTTTTGAATTGGCTTTACACCTGTACTTTCGGCTAGCGAGGAATCCATTCCAACAGAGAAAAAATTAATTGCTTTACGCTCGTCGGTTCCTTCAACAAAATCATTGTTATTCGCCGCCTTATCCATAATGTCCAGTACGAGCTGGTTATTTCTGTCCCTTAGTTCTCCAAAACCACCCCATCGGCCTTCATCAGCAGGAATTTCAGTGGTTTCTAGCCAATTTCCATTCACGAACTTGTAGAAATCCTCCTTGGGATCAACAGTCTGATCCATATATTGAACCTCAAGTCCCGGAGGCATTTTTCTCTCCTCATCTACAGGTGTTTGGCAGGAGTAACCAAGTATTAAAATAAAAGTGAGTAATAGTAATTTCTTCATTCTAGTATGAGTTTTTACAAAGAAACAAATACGTATACCCTTACCACCTTAAATTTTGATCAATGGCTTCAATTGCAATCGGAAGGCAGATTACGCTGCGTAATGTGACACTTTCGTCGAAGAAATCTACATACTGATCGTTTTTCCTCATTTCACTATTAATGTCCCAATTAAACTTGTTTCAAAAATCAACTAGAATGATGAAAGGTATATTCCAATTCTTCAAAAACATCGAAAAAATAAGATTTGATAAAATCATGGATTGTTTTGTCGTAGAAGACAAAAACGGCAGAATACTGTATACTGGTACCAAACAACTTTGTGAAGAGTACCTTGCTGCGCACAGGCACATGATTTAAAGGGGTAAATAAAAAAGGCCCTTAATGAAAATTCATCAAGGACCCTTATCTGTATAAAAACCCTATTAAATTCTAATCAATCCACGTTATCGTGTAAAAACTTATTATTCCCCAATATTTCATTGTCATCCGTAAGATTGAACCTTGAAATATTTCGTTCTGATGAATGGGGTACATCCTGAAGAGGTATTTTCTTCCTTTCAAACGCTGGAATGTCCCACTTTTCCTTAAAGGTCTCAGGATTCATTATTTCAGACTTAGTACTTGATTTCTCCAGAAGCTCCTCTCTTTTCCTCCTGGCTTCCATTAACTGTAACTTTTTGGAGGGAGGGTGAGCCATATCTTCAAGCTCTTCCAGATCATAATCCTCTTCTTCTTCAAAATTCTCCTCATCACTATCCTCCATTTCATCATTCATGGAAAAAACAAATTCCTCTTCTTTTTCATCCTCCTTTTCAGGAAAATCAAATTCAAATTCCAAATCAGAATCGGTATTAGGATCGTCTGAGATGAAATCATCATTTGTGATCTCAAATTCAATTTCCCTGTCTGACGGTGGCAGTTCCTCTTCGAACAGGCTTGGTTGAGTTATCTCCTTTTCTGAATCCAGATCGAAGATCCTGTATTCTTCTGACATTTCATCTTCTTGCCTGATATCTTCCAACACTTCTTCCTTTTCAGAGTCCATCGAAGATCTTAATACCATTTCCGGTTCTGATTGCTCAAATCCTGTGGCGATAACGGTTACCCTGATCTTTTGATCCAGGTCAGGATCCACTCCGTGACCAAATATTACTTCGGCTTCCAAACCGGCATTTTCCTCTATATAGTCAGTGATATCTGTCAACTCATCCATTTGCAGTTCAGCATCTTCACCTGATATAATACTCAGCAGGATCTTCTTCGCACCCATGATATTCTGATTGTTTAGAAGAGGAGAATTTAATGCCTCTTCTGCGGCTTTTCTCGCCCGGTTTTCCCCAGAAGTCTCAGCCGAACCCATAACTGCTGCTCCAGCATTCAGCATCACGGTTTTTACATCTTCAAAGTCAACGTTAACATACCCGGGAACGGTAATGATTTCTGCAATTCCCTTTGCTGCTGTTGTCAACACACTATCCGCCTCGGCGAAAGCCTCACTAATTGGGAGATTCCCAAAGATTTCCTTAATACGATCATTTGAAATTACAATTACAGTATCGCAATTGGTTTTCAACTGTTCGATACCCGCATTTGCCTGGGACATTTTTTTCTTACCCTCAAACGCAAAGGGGGCCGTCACAATACCAACCGTAAGAATATCCATTTCCTTGGCTACCTCAGCAATTATCGGAGCTCCACCAGTTCCGGTTCCACCACCCATACCAGCTGTGATAAAAACCATTTTCGTCCCATCGGACAATATATCTCTTATCTCTTCCTTACTTTCAATGGCAGCATTTCTTCCTTTCTCAGGATTTGCTCCAGCTCCTAGACCGCTAGTGAGGTTAATTCCAACTTGAAGTTTATTGGGAACCGGACTACTTTGCAATGCTTGTAGATCGGTATTGCAAACCACAAATTCTACGTCCTTGATCCCAAGGTTATGCATGTGATTTACGGCATTACTTCCTCCACCCCCTACACCAATAACTTTGATTATTGATTTGTGATGGGTGGGTAAATCGAAGGCATACGTATTCTCAGTCATAATTTCGTTCGTTTATCAGTATTCTTGTTGATCCTCAATGTCATCAATCAAGAGTCCTTTTGTCTTATCTAAAATGTTTTTGAAAAATGTCGCTCCGTGCTTCTCCTTTGTCTTCTTGTGACTTTTCATTCCCCTTTCAGCATATTCGGCATCGCGAATGTCCAGAGCTTTAAATCCGGAAAGAACCAAACCTACAGCGGTGGCAAACATAGGGCTTTTGACAGAGTCAATCTTTCCTTTGCCCAGGTGCTCATTAGGATATCCTACCCGAGTGTCCATTCCTGTCATATATTCAAATAACTGTCGGAGATTGGCCAGTTGTGCTCCTCCACCCGTAACAACTATACCGGCAGCCAGTTTCTTGTGATAATTAGATGATATAATCTCGGTATGGACCATTTCAATGATTTCCTCCATCCTTGCTTCGATAATGTGGGCAAGGTTTTTAACAGAAATCTCCTTAGCTGGACGATTTCTTAGACCGGGGATCGAAACAATTTCATTTGGACTCGCTTCCTCGGAGATAGCCTTGCCAAACCTGGTCTTTAATTGTTCCGCCTGCTGCTCCATCACCATGCAACCTTGCTTAATATCGGAGGTGACGATATTCCCTCCAAAAGGAATGACAGCTGTATGGCGTATGATGTTGTCGTAGAACACGGCAATGTCAGTCGTACCACCACCAATGTCCACCAGGCAAACACCAGCCTCTTTTTCTTCATCACTGAGTACTGACAAACTTGACGCCAATGGCTCCAGTATCAGATTATCAATTTCCAATCCCGCCCTTCTTACACATTTATTGATATTCTTAATAGCATTATTCTGGGCTGTGATTATGTGAAAGTCGGCCTCTAATTTTACTCCTGACATTCCTACAGGATCTTTGATCCCATCCTCGTAGTCCACAATGTAGTCCTGTGGCATAACATGGATTATCTCACTACCGGGGGGGATAACTATCCGGTACATGTCATTTGCCAATCTGTTGACATCCTCGACGGTAATTTCATCATCGGAATCCCGCGTGATGGATCCATGATGAACAGAGCTTTTGATATGTTGACCGGCAATTCCGACATTCACTACCCTAATGTCAATTCCTGATTGATCGCTTGCTTCTTTAATTGCTTTCTCGATTGCACGAACTGTCTTATCGATATTGGTGACTATCCCACGGATCACTCCATCTGACACTGCTTTACCCATGCCAAGGATCTCTAGTTTTCCAAATTGGTTTTTCCTCCCGACGATGGCGCAGATCTTTGTCGTTCCGATATCCAGTCCAACTATTATTTTATCCTCTTCCATTTTGATAGGGGTTATTTACAGACGATTTGATTTTCATATTTAAGATTGACGTAGTAGTATGTATTCCATCCTTTAGCTGGTAATACCTCCTTATAAAATAATTTTAACTTTCTAAATTTCTCTTCAATATCGCTCGGCTCACCAAACAAGATTTCCTGTTTGGTTACCTGAGGGATCATACTAATCTCATAATTCTTGTCAATGATCAGTCCGGAAATCTGTGCTCTCCAAAATGAATCCTGATAAATGAATGAAAGCAGATCCCAAAATTTCATACCGAATTCTGTTTCATTGATATTTTCTCTCCATTGGATTTGAATATCCGTCTCCACTACAGGTACTCTTGCTGTATGCATTGCATTCATTGGGATCAGGTTTCCCAGTACGTCAATGTATCTATCCGGGGAGGAAGGTGTAAGGAGTCTGGCAATAGGCTCCCTTTGACTTACTCTGACCTGCAAATGACCTTCAACATCTTTATAGACCTGTGCATCTTTTACAAAAGCATTTTCTTCAATTCTAGCCTCAAGTGACTTGAGATCAATATGCCTAATTTCATTTTGCAACAGGACATCACCATTCTCAGATCCTCCCATTAAGGTTTCTATTTCTTGCTGGTCAATAAAAAAGTTACCCGCTTTATCAAGAATCTTGATTTGTACCGCAGTCAACATCCTGTCACCATTTTTCTTGCTGGTAAAACCAATTGCCGCTACCAGAAGCAATGTTCCAAACACATAGGTCAATATGGTTTTGATGTCAGATTTCAACTTTATCTCTATTTGAATAATGACGCCTTATAAGAGGAACCAGTGTATCAATATCACCGGCTCCGACTGTAAGAAGCACTTCCGGACTGAAGTTATCCAG
Source organism: Cyclobacteriaceae bacterium (assembly GCA_965242805.1). Taxonomy (GTDB): domain Bacteria; phylum Bacteroidota; class Bacteroidia; order Cytophagales; family Cyclobacteriaceae; genus JANQEU01. Next base: position 1,842,216 of record CBDETD010000002.1, read on the forward strand.
TATGGTTGGGAAGTCATCCTTGTGATAATGGTATTTATTTTGATGATTTATCTTCTCAAATATTACCTGTGAAGTGATCCCCAGTATAGGCAGTTCCCTGGCTGGATATATATCCAGCAGTATAACCTCATCGGCCGCTGAAAGGCTTTCGGCAAATTCTTCTTGAAAATCTCGGGTGCGGGTATACAAATGTGGTTGAAATACTACCGTGATTTTCTTTCCCGGATACAATTTCCTGACTGAAGCCAATAATGCCTCAATTTCCGATGGATGGTGGGCATAATCGTCAATATAAATAAGGTCTTCCCTTTTTATTATGTATTCAAACCTCCTTTTGACCCCCTCATACGATTCCATCCTTTTTCTTATTACCGATTTCGGAATTCCGGAATGCAAGGCTACGGTGATCGCCGCGACTGCGTTAGTAACATTATGAAATCCGGGAAGATTGAGCCTTATACTTTCAATGGACTGTTCTCCTTCATAATCAAAAACAAATGCCGAGTCCTCAACTCTAAGATTCGTCCCTCTGATCCTGGAAGTTTTAAGACCATAGGTCATAAACGCTTTGGATAGTCGTTCACCAACTTTCTCCGCTACATTCTCATGGAGCAGAATACTCCCATTTTCATCAGTAAGTTGCATAAAGTCCAGGTAGGACCTTTCCATTTCATCCGATTCACCATATATATCGAGATGGTCAGGATCCAGTGAAGTCACAATTGAGAAGTCAGGAAATAACCTTAGAAAGGATCTGTCAAATTCATCAGCTTCAACAACTACCGGGGAATTTTCCGTCCCAATGATCAGATTTGAGTCGTAATTTGTCATTATTCCTCCGACAAACGCTGAACAACCCTTTTCAGAATCTACCAGCAGATGTGCAATCATTGATGAGGTCGTTGTCTTTCCGTGAGTTCCGGCTACAGCGATGGTGTATTTGCTCTTGGTGATAATCCCTAAAACCTCGGATCTCTTACAAACTGTAAAGGCATTGGTTTTGAAATAGTTTAGTTCCTGGTGATCGTCTGGAATTGCAGGTGTGAATACAATGAGTGTATGATCCGAATCATCAATCCAATCTGGAGCTTTTTTCAGGTTGTCAGTATAATGAATGGGGATACCTTCAAATTCAAGGGATGCTGTCAACGAAGTCTTGACCCTGTCATAACCAGCTACATTCTTGCCCATCGCCTTAAACCACCTGGCCAGAGCAGACATCCCGATCCCTCCGATGCCCACAAAATAAACGTTATGTACTTTTTCCAGGTTCACGCGACGAGTTTTACAATTTCATTTGCAATGTCTAAGGCTGCGTTAGGATGAGCCATTGCAGCAATATTTTTGCTTAATCTTTTTCTTTCTGCTTCACTACCTAATAATCGAATAGCTTCCGGCACCAATTTTTCCCTTGCATCTCTATCCGTTATCAATATCCCTGCGTCTGCTTTAACTAAAGCTTGCGCATTTTTAGTCTGGTGGTCTTCCGCGACATTTGGGCTTGGAACCATGATTGCAGGTTTCGCAACTAACATCAGCTCGGATATTGAAAGTGCCCCAGCCCGACTAATGACAACATCAGCTATCTCATATGCATAGTGCATTTCTTGCACGAAATCCAATAATCGAATATTTTCTAAGTTGTAGTTCTCAAGTCTTTTTGTCATTTCCTCATAATAGAATGAACCAGTCTGCCATATGACCTGTATCTTCTGATCAATCAGCAATTGAATATTGGACATCATGCTTTCATTGATGGTCCTTGCCCCCAGACTTCCACCAATTACCAACAATGTTGGCACAGTCGAATTGAAATTAAAAAATTCCAATGCATCCGCCGATTTTTCAGTGGTGGGAGCGAGACTCTTTCTCACTGGATTTCCCATAATCCTTATTTTTTCCTCAGGAAAGTACCTTTCCATTCCATCATATGCCACGCAGATTATATCGACACGCTTTGCTAACCACTTATTTGTAAGTCCTGCGTATGAATTTTGCTCCTGGATCAGGGTAGGAATTTTCTTGAAACTTGCTGCATACAATAAGGGGCCACTTGCATATCCCCCCACTCCGATCACTACGTCAGGTTTGAATTTTCTTAACAGTCGGTAGGACTTAACAATGCTCCATATGAGTTTTATTGGGAAAAGTAGATTTTGGAATGTGATACGGCGTTGAATTCCACTTATCCAAAGTCCCGTAATTTCGAATCCCGCCTGGGGCACCTTTGTCATTTCCATTTTTCCCTTCGCACCAACAAACAGGATCTCCACCTCATTGAGAATTTCTTTCAAAGCCTGGGCAATGGAAATAGCAGGATATATATGACCTCCAGTTCCACCTCCACTTATCATAATGCGATATGTTCGATCCGTCCCTGTCATGCAGCTTCTTTGAATTGATTCATTATCGCTCCTCCTACGTTGTCAATTTCTCCTCGACTTACGCTTAATATGATTCCCAGTGAAATGCTCATAAAGAGTTGGGAAGTACCTCCCATGCTGATCAATGGAAGAGGTAACCCCGTGATTGGTCCAAGACCTACGGCCACTCCCATGTTTACCAAAGCCTGGATAACGAGCGCAAAACTCAGTCCCGCCGATAGTAATCCTCCAAATGCCCGTTCACTTTCGGCGGCCGTCTGCATTCCTCGGTAGAGCAAGGCCAGGTACAATAGAAGTATCAATACACCGCCGACGAGACCATATTCCTCGAGAATGATGGCGTAAATGAAATCTGAGTATGGATGAGGTAAATAATTCCTTTGATCACTTTGACCCGGCCCCTTTCCAAAAATCCCACCCGATGCAATGGCAACATATGCTTGTTTTGCCTGGAAAGGAGTTTCTGAATTTACAAATTCAGTGACCCTGTTGATAGCTGTTTCTCCCCGCTGACCGATTTCCAATGCCGTATAACCTGCTATTCCTCCAATAAGAATCAATAGGAATATGTACTTCATGGGTACCCGACCTATGAACAACATGAGAAGACATGTAATGAATAATAAAAGTGCTGTCGAGATATTGGTCATTCCGATCAGCCCACATATCAGTCCAATCCAGAGTAGCATTGGAATTAATGCTTTTTGGAAATCAGCAATATTGTGTTGACGTTTTGACAGCATACTTGCCAGAGTAATTACTAGTGCCAGCTTTGCCAGGTCAGATGGTTGAAATGCTTGATTAATTACAGGTATCGTTATCCATCTCGAAGCTTCATTGATGTTCACTCCAAACTTCCAGGTAACTACTAGGAGGGGTACTGAAATCCACAACAGTAATCGTGATATTTTGGAAAAATATCTGTAATCGATCCTATGCGTGATCCACATGGCCAGTAAACTGACTATGACCAATGCCGAGTGCTTAAATAGATAGTATTCTGTATATCCATCCATCATCTTGTAGGCAAGACTTCCGGTAGCACTGTACACTACCATCATGCTTATCAAAGACAAAAGGATAACAATGAACCAGATCACCTGATCCCCCTTAAGGTTTTCCGTTATCCATTCTCTAATAGCAATCATATTTTTTGAAGTTCATTGTTTTTAATTGACCTGACTGCTTCCTTAAATTGATCCCCACGTTCTTCATAGTTCTTGAAAAGGTCGAAGCTGGCACAAGCAGGGGACAACAAAACCACATCCCCTTCTTTGGACCACTCCAATGCCATTTTTACAGCATCCATCACACTCGAAGTCTCATGTATAAGGCCAATCACATTTGAGAAATGATTGACGATAGGGCTGTTATCAACTCCGAGGCAAATAATGCCCTTGACCTTATTGTGGACAAGTGAAGTGATCTGGTCGTAATCGTTGCCTTTATCGATTCCTCCGGCAATCCAGATGATCGGATTGTCAATTCCATCCAAAGCGTAATAGACAGAGTCTACATTAGTTGCTTTTGAATCATTTATGAAACGAACCCCTTCTACTTCCTCCACAAACTCCAGTCGATGGGGTGCATTTTTGAATGTTTTCAGACCTTTCAGAATATTATTGGTTGAGATGTCCATGACCAGGGAGGATAACACCGCAGCCATGGTATTGATCATATTATGTCTACCAATAAGATTTATCTGGGAAATCGGGATTTTGTGTTGTTTTCCATTTTTAAAATCAAAATTGAATATCAGATGCTTCCGATCAATGAAAGCTCCGTCTGATTCCAAAATCCCCTCCGTTGCAGACAAGGCAAATAGGCAAGCTTCCACCTTCCTCTTTGATACTTCCTCGTTGACAATCTTGTCATCAACACTGTAGATGAAGCACTCCTCTTTTGTCAAATTCTCCGTAATCCTAAACTTAGACGTCACATAAGAATTGAAATCGTTGTTATATCGGTCCAGATGATCAGGAGTAATATTGAGCAGTATCGCCACATCCGGTTTGAAATTGATTATACCATCCAGCTGGAAGCTACTCACTTCAACCACGTAATACTCGTAGTGTCGCTCAGATACCTTTCTGGCCAGACTGAAACCTATGTTGCCGGCTAATACCACATCCAACCCAGCTGATTTCAGTAAATGATATGTCAACAATGATGTAGTCGTTTTGCCATTTGTTCCTGTAATGGCAATTATTTTGGATCCCCTGTCAATATATCTGAAAGCAAATTCTATTTCACTTATCACAGGAATGTTATGTTCCTTCACTGTCTGGACGACAGCTACAGAATCAGGAATACCGGGGCTTTTGACCACAACATCTGCTTCCAGTATCCTGTCCAAAGTGTGCTGCTCTTCTTCGTAATCAACACCTAGTCCTCCAAGTATCTTTTTATTTTCTCCGGAGATCTGTCCAAAATCAGAAAGAAAAGTGTCATGACCTTTAGCTGCTGCAAGGTATGCCGCACCCATTCCGCTTTCTCCGCTTCCCAGTATGACAATTTTCTCATTCATTTCTTAAACCTCTTTTACTATTCGTTGCTCAATAATCTTATCGCATCCATTTGAGTAAATGGAAAGAAGATCGTATCCGAATTTGACAAAATCATTTAATGATTTTTCATTCCACTTTTTATTGAGTTCAGCCATTTTATCCAATCCTATGATCACCTCATCCATCTCATCTTCAAGCTTTTCTATGACAGTATTGAACCTGATCTCAGTTTTCGCACTCAACAATTGAGGGAAGATCAGATCTATTTTTTTTGAACTTCTCACAATGACCGATACACTTTCAAGTAGATTTTTTTCGGGCATCAGGTTAGTAATTCCATAGGCAGCTTCCTGGAATTTGATATTACGTCTTTGTAGCTCCTGTAAATTCATTTCAATTTTTTTTCATCGTAGTTTAAGTGTTGCTAATGTTCCAATCGCAAGTAGTATCCCAACAATCCAAAACCTGGTCACAATTTTCGCTTCCGGTAGTTCCAATTTCTGGTAATGATGATGCAGAGGAGCCATTCTAAAAATCCTCCTTCCCTCACCATATTTTTTCTTTGTGTATTTGAAATAGGAGACCTGTATAATCACCGACAGGTTTTCCACAAGAAATATCCCACATAGTATAGGAATAAGTAATTCTTTCCGGATCACGATCGCCAATACTGCGATCACCCCACCCAATGATAGACTTCCCGTGTCTCCCATGAAGACCTGAGCAGGAAAGGAGTTGTACCAGAGAAATCCTACGCAAGCTCCGACAAATGCCGAACAGAAGATCACCAATTCACCTGAATTGGGAATGAACATGATATTCAGGTAATCAGCAAATATCACATTACCAGAAAAGTAGGAGAATATGGCCAACGTTAATCCTATGATTGCGGATGTTCCTGCCGCCAATCCATCTAATCCATCCGTGATGTTAACACCATTGGATACCGCCGTTACAATCAGAGTTATGAGTAACAGGTAAAGGATCCAGGTGTAGGATTCCAATGTAGAGGGCACCAACCAGTCATATTGGAATTCATTGTCTTTTATAAATGGGATTGTAGTGACCAGGGCTTTCTTATCCTCAAATCCTTCCGGTAATGTCTCCGAAAACTCTCTTATGGTAGCATCTTCATGGAAGACAATCACCAATCCTACAATCAGGCCCAATACTACTTGCCCAACGATCTTGAATTTTCCTCTAAGTCCGACTTTGTTCTTCTTTTTGACCTTCAGATAATCATCAAAAAAACCAATCAACCCCATCCAAACCGCCGATACCATTAGTAGTATGATGTAAATATTTAAGATATCAGCAAAAAACAGTGCTGGTATGATCACGGCCGAAATGATAATAACTCCGCCCATAGTTGGAGTTCCCTGCTTTTCCAATTGCCCATGAAGGCCAAGGTCCCGTACTGTTTCACCCATCTGAAAATTGCGAAGAACATTGATCAGGTATTTCCCAAAAACGATGGTGATTAGTAAAGATAGAAATGCCGCCATCCCTGCCCGAAATGAGATGTACTTAAAGACCCCGGCTCCCACCAGGTCAAATTCAGAATCAAGGAAGTCAAACAAATAGTACAGCATTATCCCTGATTTAACATTTGGTCCAACATTTCTTTGTCATCAAAATGATGCTTCACACCGGCTATATCCTGATAATTTTCATGACCTTTACCAGCTACCAGAATGATGTCATTGTCTCTGGCGAGATTACAAGCCGTACGTATCGCTTCTTTGCGATCCACAATCTTCATTGTCTTACTCTCACCTGATTTGGATATCCCCTTGAACATGTCATCGATGATCTTCTCAGGATCTTCATTTCTTGGATTATCTGACGTGAGAATAACTTTTTCGCTGTACTTCTGGGCTATTCCAGCCATTTTAGGTCTTTTTTCACGATCCCTGTCACCGCCACATCCGACCACTGTTATTACTAATTCATTTTTTGTTCTCAATTCCTGGATAGTTGTGAGCACTTTCTCCAAGGCATCAGGGGTATGTGCATAATCGACGATTGCCAATACATTGGATCTGTTTTCGACATATTCGAATCGTCCGGGAACAGCAGCCAATTGAGATAATTGTGTCAGGACATCACTTTTGTCCTCTCCCAACAAGATAGCCACACAATAAACTGACAATATATTGTAGGCGTTAAATGAGCCGATCAATTTGAACCAAACAGTTGTACCACCCACTTCAAGTTCAAGTCCCTGCAAAGTATTATGAAGCAGCTTTGCCCTATAATCTCCGATACTCTTAATGGCAAAACGATATTTATTGGCTTTGGAATTCTGGAGCATGATCGCTCCCCGTTTGTCATCCGCGTTGACCAATGCAAAAGCACTCGAGGGCAGTTCATCAAACAACTTCTTTTTGGCTTTTATGTATTCTTCGAAAGATCCATGATAATCGAGATGATCATGAGAAATATTGGTAAAAACTGCCCCCTTAAATGAAATTCCCGAAACGCGTTCCTGTACCAATGCATGAGAACTCACTTCCATAAAAGCATGGGTACATCCAGCCTTTACCATTTTAGCTAAGAACGCATTGATCTCAATTGCATCGGGAGTAGTATAACTGGCTGGAATAGTTTCTGTACCAATTTTGTTATTTACGGTTGAAAGCAATCCTACCTTATATCCCAAAGCTGTAAACAAGCCATGTAAAAGGGTTACATTAGTCGTCTTTCCATTGGTCCCGGTAATGCCAATTAAGTCAAGTTTTTTTGAAGGATTTCCATAAAAGTTACTAGCTATAATTCCTAATGCTCTAGCGGAATTGTCAGTTTTGATATATGTGGCCTCATTACCGGATTCATCCTCCACTACCTCCGCAACTACCGCCTTTGCACCTTTCTTAAGAGCCTGACCTATATAGTCATGACCATCCACAGTCAGACCCTTTACGGCAATAAATAGATATCCCTTTTGTACCTTCCTGGAATCAAAGGCAATTCCAAGGACAGTAATATCTCTTTTGCCGTAAATGGCTGTCAGGGAGACCCCGTACAATATGTCCTTCAGATCAGCCAAGAGTCAGTTTGATTTTATTGTTTTTGAAATACCTGGTCCCGGGATACAATGATTGGTCCTTAACCCTTCCACGTCCTTCTTTCTCCACTTTTAGTCCAGCATTCTCGAGCACATATAACGCGTCACGGAAAGTCATTCCTCGGACATCCGGAACCAACTTCTCAGACATTGCATTGCTCTTCCAAAAAACAGAATTGCCTACTATTGATGTCTTTACCCACAGGTCATCCGGAACCTCCGAGTGGTTGGATATCCCTAATTCGTTGCACAGCCGAATCAATTCATCCTGTTGGCCTGATCGAATGACCGGAAATACGCCCGTGAAGTCTTCTGTTTGTGTTATGTAAGTTCGATGCAAATCGATTTCCGTAGAGTAGACCCCATCAGCAATTTCTTTAAATACCGGTGCTGCGACATCACTTCCGTATATCTGATATCCTTTTGGATCATCGATGACAACTATACAGCTGTATTTAGGGCTCTCTGCTGGAAAATAACCCGCAAACGACGTGTAATACTCATTTGTATACCTCCCATTCTTCACTTTCTTAGCAGTTCCCGTTTTACCAGCAATTCGATACAATGCATCATTAATATTTTTGGCAGTGCCTCTTTCAACCACCCCTTCGAGCATAATCTTCAGTTTCGTAAGTGTCCTGGGAGAACAGATGGACTTGTTAAGGGTTCGAGTTTTGAATGTTTCAATGGTTTTATCAGCCTTTCGTATTGACTTGACTATGATTGGTTGGATCATTTTACCATCGTTGGCTACCGCATTGTAAAGTGTTAGGGTTTGCAACGGTGTCATCTTTAATTCATAACCATGAGACATCCAGGGTAGGGTTGTTCCACTCCAAGTACTATCTTCAGGATGTTTGATGTATGGACGTCCCTCTCCTACCATTTGGAAGCCAGTTGGCCGGGATAATCCGATTTCGGCTAAATAGTTCACGTATTTCTGGGGATTATTGCCAAACTGCTTATGGATCAATTTGGCAATCCCAATATTTGAAGACAATTCGAATATCTCCTGAACCGTTAATAGCCCGTACCCTCCGGGTTTGTGATCGCGCATGACCTCATCGTAGAATTTAAACTGGCCGTTCCCAGTATCCACCGTATCCAGCAAATCAATTTTCGAATCCTCCAGAAGCGCGATCATACTGGCTAGTTTGAAAGTAGAACCCGGTTCCCGTGACCCCTGGCTACCGACTGCGTAATTGTACCTTTCGAAATACCTTCCATCTGAATTACGGCTTAGATTGGAGATTGCCTTGATCTCTCCAGTTTCAACTTCCATGACGATCGCAGCACCGTAGTCGGCCTCATGTTTATAAAGCGCATTCAATAAGGCCGACTCCGTTATATCCTGAAGATTGATATCAATTGTGGTCTCAATATCATAGCCATCAATGGGTCTGACCTCGGTACCATCATAGATTGGCTTCCAACCTCCACCTGACATCTTTTCATAAATAGCACGTCCGTCCTTTCCCGAGAGGTGATTATTGAAACTGTACTCCAATCCTACCACTCCCCGATTGTCAGCATTGACGGTTCCAATTGTCCGGTAGCCTAAATGCGAAAAAGGCAGAAATCTCTTTTCTACCTTTTCGAAGATAATGCCCCCTTTAAGCCTTCCATGTCGGAAAATGGGCCATTTCTCCATCACCTTCTTATCCTGGTAGTTGATTTCCCTGCGATTGAGGATCATATAGCGTCGCTCCAATCGACGAGATTCATCGATTCGCCGTTTGTACTGCATCATGGTTTTATCACCATAAAACTTTGAAAGTAAATAGCTTAGGGAATCAATATTTTCTTCGTAAAGTCTTTTACCGGGTAAGGAAGGATCAAAAGCTACTCTATAAAATGGCAATGACGTAGCCAATAAGCTTCCGTTATCGGAGTAGATATTTCCACGTGTAGCTGGAATGGTCATCACCTTTAATCCTATGGTCTGACCCAATTGTCTCCATTTTTCTCCTTGATTGAATTGTATATCACCAATCCGATAAATAATCCCACAAGTGAATATCAGCACGATCAAAAAAGCCAATCTGACACGAAGCAATATGGACTTTTTAACATTCATTCCGTTATTCCAATTTTCTCAGGTGGTCTTTCTGATTCTATCAAGCCAAGTTCAGCCGCCTTTCTGGCTACCTCAGATTGTTTGCTGGCGAACATGTAATCAGCCTGGAGAGTAGTGTAATCTGCACGTAGATCATTTACATCCCTTTCAAGTACAGTTATATTTCGGATCTTCTTGTCAGCGTAGTGTCGGTTTCCTATATATAGGAGGCACAAGAATGAGGCGAATAGTATTTGAGGGAGAAATTTTACATGGATGACCTCCGCGAGAGTTTGATCAATCCTCAAAAATTTCTCCAGTAGAGAGAAAAAGCTTTCACTCCTATTTTTCTTCCCGGGTATCCTATATGTATTAACTGCCATCTTCTTTTTCTCCTATTCTTAATTTCGCGCTCCTTGCTCTCGTATTCTTTTCAATTTCAAGTGAAGTAGGAATAATTGGTTTTCTAATTACTGGCCTAAATGGTCGAATCAGATTTCCATAAAAATCTTTCTGGGGTTTCCCTTGAAAATTTCCAGTATTAAGGAAATTCTTGACCAACCGATCCTCAAGCGAGTGGTAGCTTATGACAGCCAATCTTCCTCCTTCGATCATGCATTCGGAACACTGCTTCAACACGTCTTTGAGTATTTCCACCTCGTCATTGACCTCTATCCGGATCGCCTGAAAGATTTGAGCCATATACTTCTCAACCTTTCCCTTTGGAGCTACTGGCAGAACGGTTTGTCGAAGTTGATTAGTGGTTTCAATGGGATGGGACAAACGGTCCTGAATGATCTTTTTGGTAAGGGTTCGGGCATTTTTGATCTCACCGTAAAGACTCAAAAGGTGAATAAGGTCTTTCTCGGAGTAGTTATTGACCACCTGGAATGCAGATTTTTGTCCGACTTGATTCATTCTCATATCAAGTGGACCATCATACCGAGTGCTGAATCCCCTTTCTCCAACGTCAATCTGATGAGATGATATTCCCAGATCTGCCAGAATTCCGTCAACTTTGGAGATACCATGTAGTTTTAAGTACTTCTTCAAATACTTGAAATTGGAAAGAACAAAAAGGAAAGAACGACTTTCATCCGAATCAAACTCCCTGGTATTCTCCTCAGAATCGGGATCCTGATCAAATGCAATGAGCTTTCCTGCTGAAAGCCTGCTGTATATTTCCCTGGAGTGCCCTCCACCACCAAATGTGAGGTCCACATACACCCCACCGGCACGAATGTTTAATCCCTCAACACTCTCCTTAAGCAACACTGGCACATGGTATTCCATGGCGCTGTCACTCATCCAAATACTTTTGAGCCAATTCTGAGAACTGATTAGCCTGTGCTCCCAGATTATCCTCAAACAGTTCCGGATCCCATATTTCCACGTAATTGCCCATTCCAATGAGTAAGGCTTCTTTTTCTATCCTTGAATGAGCGAGCATTCCTTTCGGCAACAGTATCCTTCCTGCATTGTCCAGTTCGACCTGTGCTATGCTCCTGAAAAATATTCTTTTGAGCATCCGTTGCTCCGGATTAAACTCACTAAGACTCGAAATTTTGTGGTGGATCTTTTTGTATTCAAGCATAGGATACAGGATGAGGTTTGGTTCAAACCCTTTCCTGAGTACCAACTCATTTGTGGACACCTCAGGTAGGTTAGCCTTGATCTTTGCAGGCAAGACCAACCTACCCTTAGCATCCAACTTACACTCATATTCGCTTGTAAAAAAAGCCATTAGAGCTTACGAAAAATATAAACCACCATGACAAATGTAAGAAAAAGATCGACATAATCAACCACTTTCCCCCACTTTGCTCCACCTCAACGTAAAAATTCAGTCCGAATTGCATAAATGGCTGTATTCCAATAGTTAAATAGGATTTGCTAAATGAGAGATACTGAGGGACTTATGAGAAAAATTATATTTTTCTTAGGAAATATTAAATTTTCGTTGTCATTTCCAAATTAGTGGGGGAATGTGGGAGAAAGATTGATTTTCCGATACCCAACAGGATTTTCCCAAAATTCATTTACCATATGTATCTTCTCTATAATGTTTAATATAAGTCCTGACTTGGAAGATCACAGATGCAAAAATTTCATATTCTTAACGGAAATTCACTACAGGAACAATTTCCTGCAACTATTGTGGGAACGAGGATAGTTTTTCGCGAATGCCTCGTTGATGGACCCGTTCAAAGTGACTCTCCGGAAGAGTTCTATGAGATCAGATCCAAATTCATATCGGAGAACTATGATGGCTGTAGTGCCGAGGAATATTTGAAGAAAACTGTCCCCGAAATTGAAAGAATTCGTCAAATACCCCAATACAGTGAGATCAACTTATGGTTTGAAGATGACCTATTCTGTCAGGTCAACCTATGGTTTGTGGTTCACTTATTAAACAAAAAAATCTACAATATTCACCTTGTCAGACCCCTGAAGGACATGAAATATGGTTTCGCCAGTTACGATGGGGATGGCCTTATCTCACTTTTTGAAGAGCGTATTTTAGTCTCCAAAATATCAGAGCTTGCAAAGCTTTGGATTTGTATGAGAACAATGCATTTGACGATCTGGTCGCACAAGCAGAAAAATTGAACTCAATTTACCCTTTTATTAAGAGGTCGGTAATGGCACACATAGAAAGGCAACCAAAGGGTGATTTCCGCGGAAGACCTGTAAACTCTTTGAAAGAAATAATGACGGAGCTGGACACTGAAGATTTCGGACCTATCTTTCGCGAATTCTGTAAACGTGAAAGCATTTATGGATTTGGAGATCTTCAGGTAAAACGGCTATTCCTTGAAATACAAAACAACCGCTAAAAAACGGTTGTTCTGATCACTTTCAATACCAATAATTCGTACTTTCCCGTGCCTAAGGCATTTTGAAGTTTACCTCATTCAGAAACTTCCTTGGGTTCATATCGGTGAAATACCTAAAGTCCTTGATCAGGTGCGACTGATCATAGTATCCGGATTGGAAGGTTAGCTGAGTGAGAGATAACGAATTCCCATAAAGTGAATAGTTTTTCATGAACCTTTTCATCTTCTGGATCTTACAATATTCCTTGGGAGTCAATGTCAATTCCTTTGAAAAGCGTTGTTCGAGAGTAGACTTGCTAACACATAGTGTCTCATAAATAGTTTTTACACGAATGTCCTCTGAATTTTCTTCGATCAAATCGATAGCATCCAACACCAAAGGATCCGTATTGACGGTACCCTTAGCCAATTCAAGTGCATAATTGCAAAATTCCCTAAGGGTAAGGATTGATTTGGTATTGTCAAGAATAACAAAATTATCCCTTGTTAATTCCTGTATTGTACGGTTTAAATTCTTACAATAACCAGGATTGACTTTGATGACCAAAACTCTGAGTATATCATCAAATTCCATTGCTATACCCCTTGACTGGCAATTGGACAATATAATATCCCCTGTTTTCACAATTTGATGATTTCGAATTCCGATTATCCTTCTTCTAAAATCTGGCCCGACGTTTATCATCAACTTTCCCCGGTTATCAGGTAACTCGTAGTAAACCTGATTTCCCGAGGAAGCTGTCGCCCTTAATTCATAGGCATAATCATAATGCCTATCTCTGACCTCTGAGAGTTTTTGACTGCTATACATTTCATTTTGAGTTTGCCTTACAACTACTCAGTACGAAATATAACTTACTGTTTATCAGGTCAATATGTTAACAATCAGGAATGATTAGTTAAAAATCATGATTATTAACAACATTAAATCGCAATGAGGATCAGGGTATTTATATCTTTTGCTGTTTGAGCGCCGCCTTATATTCCATGGGGGACATTCCCGTCACTTTCTTGAAGGCTTTGTAGAATGACACTTTGTTGGAGAATCCACACAATTCAGCAATGCCATCCATTGTATAATTATCATAATAGGTATCCTTGAGCATTCTGATGGCTTCCATGATCCTCAGTCGGTTAACGTAGGAATTGAAATTCTCATTAGCTATCTTGTTGATTGCTCCTGAGATATTTCTTGGAGAAATATGTAAGGCTTTCGCGACTACCTCCAATTTCATTGACTCATTCAAATACATTTTGTCAGCTGTCATCCAATCATGTATCAATCGGAACTTTTCTTCATGCTCATTCAGGTTTAGCACCAGATCCATTTTCTCCTTTTTCCTGGCTTTGATCTGTAGTCGAATACACCATGCGGAAATAATTGCACTTAACAATAAAATGGATTGAAGTATAAATTGGTAAGGAACGTTATTGGTTAAAAAAACATAGGCTGAAACAATCCCTAGATGGAGGAGAAAAAAAACAGAAAAATAAAAGAATATCCGGTTGCTCACCGAACGTCTCGCAATCAGGTAGACATCAATCACCAATAGTCCAATTATGTATACTAATAGTAGTGACACATTCTTTCATTTAAGGGGGGTCAATGTGATGAGGGGAGTAAGTTACCTAGCATTGCCGGTTTACTTGTTGCGCTTTTTTACAATTTGAGGTTACTCCCCCTTCTTACAATTTTCTTACGAGCAAATACCCTTATTTCGTTACACTCTTCTTATTAAAATTGGTTTAAAGACTGTCAGCTTTTATCCGAGGTGTCAGTCTTTATTTTTTTTCAAAAACAGCCAACCAATTGCTTCAGGGGCTATTTTAGGTATTTCCAAATTCGATTAATCCTCCGTATCCGGAATTGTTATTTCATTTTCAATTTTAATGCCCGTTATCATCAACTTAAAGGTTGAATACCCCTAATTCAACCCAGCCTCTTTTTTACAATTAATTGAAATATCTCCACTCTAACCTTACCCTGCTAAATATTTTTTAACCAAATGATATGTATATGAAAAGAATGCTACTGCCAATCTTATTGGCAACAGTCGTTTTCTGTGTTCATGCACAGAGAACGGTCTCGGGTAAGGTCGTTTCTGCAGATGACGGAGGCGGTATACCCGGTGTAAATATTCTTATCAAAGGAACGATCACCGGGACCATCACAGATGGTGATGGTAATTACAGGTTATCTGTTCCTGAGAGCGGAGGAACATTGGTATTCAGCTTTGTAGGTTTAGCCACTCAGGAAATCGAGATTGGCAGCCAATCTGTTATCGATGTTGAAATGACAACCAATATTTCCACTTTGAGCGAAATAGTGGTGACGGCAGTTGGGATCGAGAGGGACAAAAAAGCATTGGGTTATTCAGTTGAATCTGTCTCTTCAGACCAGATACAGCAAAAATCTGAACCTGATGTTCTCAAGGCCCTACAAGCCAAAGTGCCAGGAGTTCAGATCGCTGCTTCGACTGGAGCACCAGGTAGTGCCACTAGGATCACTATACGGGGATCCTCTTCATTCTTCGGAAATAACCAACCACTCTTTGTAGTGGATGGGATCCCTTACAATGATCTACAATACACGACTAATAACCAGTTGACGGGTGGTGGATCCTATGCGAATGGTCTGGCTCAGTTGGACCCAAACAATATAGAATCCATTAATGTATTAAAAGGTGCAGCTGCTGCAACACTTTATGGCTCACGCGCCGCAAACGGAGTGGTAGTTGTAACCACCAAATCCGGAAGTGCCCGAGCTTCTCAAAAAGGACTGGAAGTGACTGTTTCCAATTCCTTTGCCATTGAGGAAATAGCAAACCTTCCTGATTATCAGAACAGCTATGGAAATGGAGCACACTTTCTGTATTCCAATGCAAATGGTTCCTGGGGACCAGCATTTGCGTCATTGGACTCATTTCCAACCTGGCCAAATTACACAGCTGCCTACCCTGATTTGGGGACATGGAGCCCATTTGTAGCACAGCCTAATAATGTCGAGAACTTGTTTAGAACTGGAAAAGTCTGGGACAATTCCGTAAGCATTGTTGGGGGTAACGAAAGGGCCACATTGTCAACCACCATATCCCATATGAATCAGGAGGGTTATATCCCATTCTCGGATTTCGAACGTACATCCATCGGAGTGGGTGGTAGAGCTGAATTGGACAATAACTTCAATGTGGGTGGAAACATTAACATTGCCCGTACCAATCAAAATGGGCCAATTTTTGGTGCTGCAGCAGCGGACCCAACAGCCGCTTCTTCATTTGCAAGGACACTTTGGCTGGGAAGGACCTGGGATACAAGTCTACCTTTCGAAACGCCAACAGGAGGTAATGTATTCTTTAATACCCTGGCAATAGATCACCCTGAGTGGTCCTGGAAGAATAACGGTCTGGAAGCTGAAGTAACCCGTGTAAACGCTAACATGTTTGTGGGTTATGACGTTCTGGATTGGATCAATGTTACCTACAAGTTTGGTATCAACACATTCACAGACAGAAGACAACAGGTATGGAATATCGGATCCAATGCTTTTAGTGGAGTAGGAGCTGTAATGGACGATGACATATTCTTTGAAGAATTGGAATCAAACCTGATCATTACTTTCCGCAGAAACCTCACAGAGGACATTGATCTTACTGCCTTGGTCGGACAAAATATCAACCAAAGGACCACAGATCGTCAAAGCGCATTGGGGACGACCATTATCTCTCCGGGAATTTTCGATATTGATAACGTATTGACGCTTGTACCTAATGGAGGTACTTTCCAGAAGAGAAGACTCATGGGATTCTTTGGGGAAGTAAACCTTGGATATAGAGATTTCCTTTATGTCAATGTAACCGGAAGAAATGACATTTCATCAACTCTTCCGGAGAACAATCGAAGTTTCTTCTATTCCAGTTATTCGACTTCCTTCATATTCACAGAAGCATTTAATATGTCTTCCAACATCTTATCACTTGGTAAGGTGAGAGCAAGTTGGGCAAAGGTCGGTAATGATGCTCCGGTATATTCATTGTCAAACACTTTCGCTGTCAATCAAGGAAACAGTACGGGGGTTATCGGGTCAATTAATCAAAATGACCTTCCTTTCCGAGGACAAGCTGGAATCTCACAGGCAAACAGAGCAGCCGATCCGGATCTAACTCCGGAATTTACTACTGAAATAGAATTTGGAGCGTTATTAAGCTTTTTCAATGGATTCGCTGAATTGGATATGACTTATTACAAGCGAAACTCCACTGATCAAATTGCTACGATTACGTTGCCATCAGCTTCAGGTTTTGAGCAGTTACGAACAAATTTCGGAGATCTTGAGAACAGGGGTTGGGAGATTGGATTAAATCTTAATCCTATCAATCAAAGCGGAGGAATCAATTGGAATATCTACGCTGCCTACACAAGAAACCGAAGTGAGGTACTGAAATTGACCAACAATATTGAGCGGATCAATATTAGAAATCTTTTCGGTGGATCAATTACTCCTGTATTGGAAGTTGGTCAACCATATGGAGCTTTCTTCGGTACCGTCGCAGCTCGTGATGAAGAAGGAAACTTCCTTGTTGATCCACGAACTGGAGTTCTATTCCCAAGCCTCGAAAATGACGGATTTGGGATCATTGGCGACCCTAATCCCAATTACATATTAGGTATCACAAATTCCGTTTCCTGGAGAGGTATTACTCTGGAAGCTATCCTTGATTATAAAGACGGAGGGGACATATATTCAGTGACAGTAGAAAGACTACTGGGTCGAGGTGTTACCAAGGACACAGAAGACAGAGAGAAGAGCAGGATCGTAGATGGATTCTATGGAGATCCAAATACTGGACTACCATTATTGGATGAGAGTGGTAATAAGATCAGGAATGTCACTCAGATACCTACTAATGACCTTTATTTCGCTAATGGCGGATCGGTCACTTCATTTGGTATCAACGGACAGGACGAAATGTCTGTTTATGACGGAACTGTCATTCGACTGCGTGAAGTATCACTTGCTTATCAGCTTCCTGATGCATGGTTAGATGGAACACCCATCGGAAGTGCGCGGGTCTCCTTAACAGGAAGAAACCTGTGGTTCAACGCTCCTAACATTCCGAAACACACAAACTTCGATCCTGAAGTGAATGGATTTGGTTCGACGAATACCCAGGGAATTGAGTATTCATCCGCCCCTCAGTCCAAGCGGTATGGTGTGAATTTGAAATTTACATTCTAAATGAAAATGACAATGAAAAAACAATATATAGTCAGCGTATCAATGGTCATTCTTTTACTCCTGGGAGTAACCGGATGTAATGACTTCTTTGATATCAATGAGGATCCCAATAATCCTACAGAAGCTGCTTCAGCTCAATTATTGACAAATTCAGAATTGGCCATAGTCAATTCTCTGGGACTGTCAAACGGAGGGTTATCCTCACATGTTGGTGTCTTTATGCATCAGATCACACGACGGGCAGCTCCTGATCAGTATGGATCACAAGGGGGTGATTTCGCGATCACGACCTCATGGCAAGCATTTTATGACATTGCTCTCGAGGACCTGCGTGTAATGATCCGTCAGAGTGAGGAATCTGGTGATCTAATCTATGCTGGTATTGGAAAAATCCTCAAAGCTTACGCATTCAGTGTAATGGTTGATGTTTGGGGGGATATCCCTTATTCAGAAGCCAACAGTATGCCGGATATCCTTCATCCCGTGTTTGACGATGACGAGACCATCTACCCTCAGCTTATTCAATTACTCAATGATGCAATTGATGATCTGGAAGATACTGAGGCGGCGAATATTAATGTTCCCGGAGCAGATGATCTCATCTATGGTGGAAATGTGACACTTTGGAGAAAAGCAGCTAAATCAATCAAGCTGAAGCTCCTTAACCAGGTTCGCCAGGTAAGTACTATCTCCGATGCTGATAGTCAGATTGCCGCATTGATAACGGAAGGAGATCTTATTAGTGACCAGTCCGAAGATTTCGAGCTTTGGTATGGCACTTCTACGAGTCCTGATGACAGGCACCCGGCATTTATCACAGATTATGCACAGTTAACCAAGACCTATTACATAAGTATATGGATGTATGAGATCATGAATGGTCTGCACAGTGATATATTGAGTGGTGTAGTCGATCCTCGGATCCCATATTATTGGTTCAACCAGTTGACTGACATCAGCAATGTGCAGAATCCGTATGAGTTCGCCGGAGGTGACCTTGATGGAGATGGCACTCCTGAAGCTTTTGATGGATTTTTATCTATCCATTTCGGTTCTACACACCCTAATCAGGCCCAGAATCAAAATCAATCTCAGAGTGTGCTCGGATTGTACCCTGCAGGAGGTCGATATGATGATGGAAATGGGGGTGCTGTCAATTTGAACTCGGGAGCTGGAGATGTACCCGAAAGGATACTCCCCTACTATACCATGTTATTTATCGAAGCGGAATTGACACTGGACGGAGTTATTCCAGGTGATCCAGCCACTGTTTTGCAACTTGCAATTGAGGAGGCTTTTGCTAAGGTAAATCAGATAGCGACGAGCACATCAAGTGCTCAGACGATCCCAACAATAGCGGATGCAGATCGTGATACCTACGTTACCAGTGTCATAGCGGAATATAATGCCGCAACAACTGATGAACGAAGGTTAGAGATCATTCTGACGCAAAAGTGGTTGGCAAGTTTTGGTAATTCCATTGATCAGTATAATGATTATCGAAGAAGAGGTTATCCGGTGATCTTCGATCCAAACAGTGATACAGGACCATTTGCTGCTACGACACAGTCCAGTAGAAACTTCCTGCTTTCACTTCCCTGGAGAGATCAGGATCTCACCTTAAATCCAAATTCTCCCACTCAGAAAAATGCAACGGAATTCAGAGTGTTCTGGGATCCCAATTGATAATTAAAGCACAAAATGAAAATGAAAAATACATATAAATATTTCTTAATCGCGGTGCTGGTGATAATTGGATTTGCCTGTGAGGATGAAGATCGAATTGATTTCAAACTCGAAGACACTCAGGTGGGTGCAGTACCTAATTTCACAAGAACCGCAAATGACGATGGTTTTGTGAATCTATTAGATCTACCAAGTTCAGTACTGGAGTTCAGTGTGGACTTTAGAAATGATCAGGTCCAAAGTGATGATGGCGGTAAAACGAGCCCGGGTTCGGGATTGCTCGATCCCAGTACGGAATACAGTGACGTATCATCTATTGATATTATGGTAATGTGGACAGACATTTCAACAGGTCTAAGATCCGCCGGCAACCTTGATCAAGGGGTAACGACTTGGCCGAGTACATTCAACTATGATGTTGATGATCTGATTGCGGCAATTCCTGACCTAAGTGCCCAGGCTGACCTGGAACTTGGAGATGTTTTCCAATTTGCTGTAAGCGTTTCGTTTGCAGACGGACGTTTCGCACCCGGTTTTGTCAATAGCGTCGACGGATTACCAGTGGTTACATACGTTGCCAATTTTGCCAATATACCAGGAA
The DNA here is from genome assembly GCA_965242805.1 of Cyclobacteriaceae bacterium. Classification (GTDB taxonomy): domain Bacteria; phylum Bacteroidota; class Bacteroidia; order Cytophagales; family Cyclobacteriaceae; genus JANQEU01. Next base: position 1,862,590 of record CBDETD010000002.1, read on the forward strand.
CGTTCACAAACATTACCTATAATGTCGCTTGTCCTTCTGAGATACCGGGAGGAGATTATACAGGTGTGGTTGTGGACGGATTCGGGGTAGGTGGAAACACAGCAGTAGTAACGGTGACTCCATTGGGAGCGGGTAATTATGGTGTATCGGATATTTCCGCAGGCCTGCTGGGAATTCTGATCGGTGACCCGACATATCTTGGAGGTGGTACATTCAGCGACGTTTGTAACATAATCACAGTTCCCACTTTCAATCCTCCTGGATTGGTAGCAGTTAGTCAGGCTAGCACTAACGGTTCATACGATCCTAATACAGGAGTAATTGTAATAAACTGGTCCATTGTTGGAGTGGAAAATACAACGACTTTGACTCCTCTCTAAATAATATACATTGTGTTTGAAGTAAAAAAAGGTCACCCGATAGGTGACCTTTTTTAATGGTATCTCCCAAGTGAATTTAGGTCCTTGTTATGCACTTTTTACTGCTTCTCCAGGGTCATCCATAAGTAATATTCAGATCCATCCTCAGAAGTAATGCTCATTACTTCAATAACTCCCGTCATCGAATCATAATCCAGCACGTGAATCAAAGTTTCATCCATGGCCGGTGACACCACAACAAAATTGCTTTCATCCAATGCAAACCACCCTCCGGGATTGGGATCGCCCAGGGTTGCACTTCCATCAGCATGAAATGTCAAGGTGAATCCGACAGGAGGGCTGCTTGATTGTAAAGGATCGATTGATACTCCATTGCTTGTCTCAGTTTTATCTGTCACTTTCCAATCACCAATTAGATCGCTTTCCGCAATTATCGCCTCGGTACCATGGTTTCTTAGAAGCTTGGACCAAACCTCCTCCCTGTAATAATTACCATTTACCTCCGTAAATCGCACTGAAACAATGTCAACATTGTTACCATCATGATTTTGTACAATTTGTGTGATCTGCATCTCCTCATCATTAAGAACCAGGTAATTGCCTGTCCAATATGGAATATGATACAACCTTTGATAAACGCCATCATACCAATTATCAATCCAGATCAGATTTCCAGGTGCAAGTACCTCAGATGGAAATATGGTCATATAGTTATAGGTAATATCGCTTTCTGTCTCTGAATCAATGAGGTCAGAATATTCATTGGTCTCTTCGGAGTATGAAAAATACTTTATCGTCTCTTCCAGAACGCTCCATTTGTAACCGGCGAAATCTTCTATGTACGGGCCTGGCGGGGATCCTTCGAAATACTCTGATCCATTTTTTTCAAGAGTAACATTTATCTCTATGGAACCCTCCTCACTATCAAACGTAACGACGGCCGCAATCTCATTTTCATCAATGGAACTGACATTGACGTTGGTATTGCCTCCCCCTCCCCCTGGTATAAGGGTAATGAAGTTCTCATTCAAGGTGTAACTTCCTAATTCCTCTTCCACCCAGGTAAGACTTAGCCTTTGGTAAGCATCAGAAAAAAACTGCAATGTCTCCCAATTCATTGGCCTGTCATGAATTATTGATGTACTGACACCATCAATACTGGTCACTTCTTCCCTTACAATACTCCATATTCCAATCAAATCATTTGTTTGAAGCTGTAATGACCCAATGGTGATCTCTTGTATTATTTGATCAGAGCCACCGTCACCAGTAGCAATGAGTGATACGCTGTAGGCGCCTTCCTCCCTGTAGGTAACTGTCGGATTAGTTTCAGCGGATGTTTCGCCATTTCCGAAGTCCCATTGGTAAGAAGTCGCCTCTGTGGATTCATTAGTAAAGGTCACTGTGCAGGTAACCCGAAAATCGTTTGTCCCCGTATAACTGAAAGCAGCTTTCGGTTCCGGAACCTTGGGATCATCGTCACCACATCCTACAATCTGGATCCCAATATACAAAAAAAAGACTACCAGAAGCAGCCTCGAAATAGTGAATATTTTCATGATCATGTTATGAATTTGTGGGTATCCAAATGTCACAACAAATACCAACAAAAACTATGACCAAAGTCATATAAGCATACCTCCAGGGATCTACTGGGACATTCTAGTTGCTAATTTTTACGGGATTTCCCTTATTGAAATCTAACCGTGAATCAATCTGTTGGGGCAGAGCTATTTGACCACATTGAATACCTGTCTTTTGGTTCTTGAACTAAGTATCACAAAGTATCTACCTGACGTAATTGATGATGTATTGAATGACTTCTGATTATACCCTACTTGGCTCTTTCCTTTGAAAATGTTTATCACCCTTCGGCCATGTAAATCCATAAGTTCTATCGAAATATCTTCCCCGAGTGATGTAAAGCTAACGGTCGCACGTCCATTCAACGGATTGGGATAAACTACCAGGTCTCCCATTTCCTTTTTTGTCCCCGTGATCACATTGTCCTCTCCAATGACCTGTGTTGTAGCGAATTCATTTAACAAAACAGCCGAGATATCGGAATTACCCATACCAAACCACTGCTCAAGCACTGAAGCGTAGATCTGCCGGAAATCAAATTGCATCGGCAAGTCGTCTTCATATTTGGTATAAGGAGAAATTGTTGGATCCTCTCCGACTACACCTCCCCTTACCTGACTGCCAAAAAGGAACATAGGTGCCGCCGTCCCATGGTCTGTCCCATTACTGGCATTGGAAACAATCGTACGTCCAAATTCCGAAAATGTCATTCCGATCACTCTTTCTTCATTCCCATGTCTTTCCAGGTCTTTGAGGAATGCCATAATTGCTTCATCCAATTCCCCAAGCAGTTGTGCATGCTCTCCCATTGTGGTATCTCCTGGTTCGACCTGTGAATCATGAGTATCAAACCCTCCAATTCTTACCATATAAAGGGGAGTCTGCATGCCCCCCGCGATCAATCGTGAAACAATTCTTAGCTGTTCTCCAAGTTGAGTTTCAGGAAAGTCTCCCTGATTTGGTGCTTTCTGAGCCGCTTCCAAAATCACCTTTCCATACTCTTGTGATTGTTTGGCAATTAATTGAAGATATCTCAATTTTTCTCCAACTCTTGTCTCCGGAAAATCGGGATCAGTTTCATTAATTAACTCATAAAAAGAATCCGGACCACTTATAACCATTCCCATGGAATCAGTCGGTCCCTGGAATAGCAGAGAAGCTCCGTATCCAATTTCAATTGACAGTGGATGAGGATTCTCGGGATTTGGATATTGCTCTGGATAATTAGGATGTGTGTGATTTAGATACCTTCCTACCCAACCGCTGTTCAGATGCTGATCCGAGTCTGAGCCACTCATCCAAATGTCTGTGGATCGAAAGTGGGAATAATTAGGATTGGGATAACCAACTGATTGAATGATCTCAAGTCTTCCTTCCTCATACAAAGACTTAAAATTTTGCAAGGAGGGATGAAACCCCAGGTCTTTGCCAGTCACTGTCAATAGTTCACTTTCCGGAAGTACGACATGCGGACGTACCGCATTCAAGGCAGAAAGTTCCGATAATGGGACAATGGTATTCAATCCATCATTACCGCCGTCAAGAAAAACTAAAACAAGGATCCGATTGGATTCCTGGGCTGTCCTCAAAACTGTGGCCAGGGCCCTCTCGCTGGTAGCTGCAATACCAACAGAAGACAAAATGCCTGGTAGTGCCAATGAATGGGCAGTATGTTGTAAAAATTTTCTTCTCTTCATTTACCCCTACATTAAGTTGTACTCACCCAACTGAAAAATCTGCTTAAATGTCGGTTGTAACCTATTTTCGAGTATCCTCCGATTCGCGGTACTAGGTTGATTTTTGTAATCATCCCAGGCCTGAGTCCAGTAATACTCATTTTCCTGACCTGACAACATAGTTGCTTTGAGATTTTCGATGACATCGGATTGAGGAAATGTTCCCAATAGCAAAAGGAACACTTCGTTAAGTAAATCATCTAACTCCGAAGGATTGTCCAAGGAATCAATAAATTGGATCAAGTCAAGTTTGGGATGATTGTTCTCATCAATCCAAAATCCCCAATAGATCATTGAATCCGTAAGCCTTGCTCTTTTCAGAATAGTATCCGTTGTTATCCACGATTTATCATATTGCGGTGATTGATAATACGCTGGCCATCCCGCGACACTTGGTGGATCCCCGATTTCCATTCCCCATCCCGCCATTTCCCATAGCGCACTGAGATGAAAATGCAAGGTTTGCTTCAAATCTTTCTCGTCAGGATTTCTTAACTCAAAAGCTCTTAAAGTACCAAGTAGGAAATCGGCAGGATTCTTTATTATTCCACCCATATTTGCTTTGTCGAAAAAATGCTCACTGGACAACAGAGTCCTTAATACGGGTTCTATTTCATAGTCACTTTCTCTAAATAATGCTGCAAGGGGTTCTATGACATTAGCCTCCGTTGAGCTATCGATTTCGGGGTAAACAAAATAGTTATATAACCTGCGACATATATACCTAGACGCCTCTTCCGTTTCAAAGATCAAATCCAACAATTCATTGGTCTCTTCTGCTCCATTAAAGCTCGTCTTCCCTTGAATCGTATGATCCCCATAGAAACCGGAGAACACCTTGTCTTCCGTGTCATGGAAGTCAGCGTAAAAGAATGAATTAATCCTACCGGCTTTTTCAAGTCTTTCCCAATCAATCACCCATCCAGTCAAAACTCGAGCAGCTGCGGCAACATCATCTTCTGTGTAAAGCGATTCCGGACCTTTACCCACCGTGAAGAGCTCCTGAAGCTCCCTGGCATAGTTTTCATCCGGAGCCTCTTTATTATTGAATGTTCCATTCAGAAAAACCAACATCGCGGGATCCAATGTCAACTCATGTACTAAGGTTTTGAAGTTTCCAAATACATTTCGGCGTAACATTTGGAAATACTGATAGTCAGCCCTGGGTAAAAAAACTTCCCAGGTTTGAATTGCCAGAACATTATGCCAGAACATGACCATTTTTTCAGCAAGACCACTACTGTTCAAAAGATTCTTGACCAACCACCCTTTTAATGAGGAAATTCTTTGACCGACAAATTCATCACTGAAAGGTGCTTCAATCCATGTTTGTCCCAAAGGAACATCTGGATCCTCCAATAAATTTTCACCATAAAGGCCATTGTAATCATTAACAGGAGGGCTGGGATCTTCTCCTTTATTCAGCAATAGTTCAATTGATTTTTTTAGAGAAAGCAAACGGTGAGTTTCAAGATCCTGTTTTCTAACCCCAAATAGGCATCTTCTCAATAAATGCATTATATGAGCATCGGTCCAATCACCACTGTACTCCTTTAATCCCGAGTTCAGCGATTCCCGTCTAGCCGATGAATTTCCCTGAGCCGTTTCACTTGAGAATAGATTTGGGGGTTTAACTCTCCGGTATCGATCTATTATCTCTCGATAATTGGGTGGCCTTGGATCTTTTCCTTTCACGCTTTCATAACTTCTAATGGGAAGATAACGATTATTGAAACTATTTCTTGTTACTTAGTAGATGATCACACAATACCCCATTCCAACCCTAATATTGTAATATTTAGAATGATCGGAAGTCACTTCAAAAAACTTGAGAGAATGTACCTGTCTGCAAATGTCAACAGACATATGTATGAAACGACAAGTATATCCATATCTGATGGGAGGGCGGAAATTGAACTTACACTCTCAGAGAAGTATTTCCATGCACTAGGTGCAATTCATGGATCAGTCTATTTCAAACTTCTTGATGATGCTGCATTCTTCGCTGTTAATTCCATGGTTCGGGACTATTTTGTTTTAACTACTTCCTTCAATATCAACCTTACAAGACCTGTGAGTAAAGGAAAAATATGTGCTGTTGGAGAGATCACCTCAAATACCGATGATTACTATCTGGCGAGTTCAATCCTTTACAACGAGCAGGGAAAGGAAATAGCAGATGGGGTTGGTAATTTTGTTAAAAGCCGAACACCATTAACGGAAAAGATTGGTTACAAGTAAATCGTTGATATTTAAGAATTGGCAGTCTTATTTATTTCATGAATGATTTGATCCAGTTTCTTAACGGTATCTTCTAGATGTCGAAAGATCTTTTCATTGTACTCTGTCTTAAAGTCGTCTTCCTTCAGGAGATCTACCAAACCGATTATTAGGGAAACCGGTGCTCTTAGTTCATGAGAGTTCTTGTAGGAGATCATCTTTAGGGAATTAACCTTCTGATCAAGTTCCTGCTCCAAAACCACCGTTTTCGAAATGTCCTGAACAATTGTGGCGAACTTGACTGGTCCTCCTTTATTATCCCTTTCGAATATGATATCCCTTATATGCAGGTGAAGATATTCACCATCGGACTTTCTGATTCGTAGCACACCTTCGACAAAATCATCATTTTTATTTTCAGTCAACTCTTTCAACATGGTCCTTGACCTATCCAAATCCTCCGGATGGACGATACTTTCAAATAAATTTTTGCTGAGTGACTTTAATTCCTCTTTGGAGTAACCTAATAGTGATTCTGCATGCCCACTTGAATAGATCATCTCTTCACTTACAGCATCCATGGCACCGAATGCGACTGGAGACGCCCTATACAAAGATTTAATGAATGCAAAGTTGATTGACATAAATTAGGATTTCATGACCTGGACTATTCAAGTGATACATGTCCGGATCAATCAATTTACTAAATTCCTTTTTTGAAATGATACTCTTAACCAAGGAAAGTCTTATGCCACTCACTCCTAACTACAAATAGCGACAGATTGACTATTCATAGGGATTGAAAAAACCACTCCATTGAACTAATTTCGCGTTGTTTTAAGTTTAGCTGTAGATTAACTAATCATCAATTGTTTACTCTGGATCAATTAAAAATAAACCAGTCGGGAACTGTGAAAAGTGTAATATCGGGATCTCTCGCTGATAAATTGACCGAAATGGGTTTGTTCCCTGGAAAAAAGGTCAGGATTCTGTTCAAAGCCCCACTAGGAGATCCATTGGCTATTGAAGTAGGAGACTATTACCTATCGCTCCGGAAAAGTGAAGCGGCGATGATTGAGATCGAGGAGTGATCCACCACTAAATGGAAGTCAAACGAATTGCATTAATCGGAAACCCGAACTCTGGAAAAAGTTCTGTATTCAATCAACTTACAGGTCTTAACCAGCATGTGGGTAATTATCCCGGTATCACTGTTGAAAAGAAAACGGGCATTTTCACAACCAGTTCCGGAGAAAAAATTGAGGTGATCGATTTACCCGGAACCTATGGGATCAGCCCAAAATCGGATGACGAGAAAGTTGTTTATAACATTCTCAGCAATCACAATAACTCCAATTTTCCTGACCTCGTCATTGATATTGTCGATGCATCAAACCTGGAGAGAAATCTTCTATTGTACAGCCAGGTCCATGACATGAAGCTCCCTCTGATCCTTGCAGTCAATATGATTGACATTGCTCATTCGGAAGGTTTGCAAATTAATTTTGAAAAATTAAGTGAAGTTCTTAATGGTGTAACGGTAGTACCTATCAATGCAAGGACTGGTCAGGGAATCGCAAAACTCAAAGAGGCCATAATTAACTTTCAATCAAACGGCTCTCATGTACCCTTTCTTGACGATTCAATTATCTACAAAGCTACAATCACAGGTAATACCCTTGCAAATAATGGTAAATCCATAGATGACACGCTTAAGAGGTATGATAAAATCAAAAAGCTACTTTCTTTTTGCATAAGGAAGTCTGACAATAAGAAATCTCAGAAATTAATAACAGAAAAATTGGACCGGGTACTTACCCATCCGGTCGGTGGTTACGGCATTTTTGCAATAATCCTGTTTTTAATGTTCCAGGCGATCTATGTCTTCGCAGAAATCCCCATGGATCTTATCGACAAGGTTTTTTTTAGTTTAAGTCAGTGGATCAAAGTGACACTTCCATCCGGATTATTTGTCGATCTTCTGGCGGAAGGAATTGTACCCGGGATTGGAGGAGTGGTGATCTTTGTACCACAAATCGCTTTGTTATTCGCTTTTTTAGCCATATTGGAAGAAACCGGGTATATGGCAAGAGTGGTTTTCATAATGGATAAAATTATGAGACCATTCGGTCTCAATGGTAAAAGTGTTGTTCCCTTGATGTCGGGAGTGGCTTGTGCCATACCAGCGATAATGGCAACCAGAACCATAGATCAATGGAAAGATAGATTAGTAACCATTATGGTTACGCCATTAGTAAGTTGCTCAGCTAGATTACCGGTATATGCCCTTTTAATTGCTCTTGTGGTGCCTGATCAACTCGTTTGGAATTTCATCAATCTTCAAGGTCTGGCACTGCTCGGAATGTACCTTTTAGGTTTCATCGCGGCGCTTTTGGCAGCTATTGTGGTGAAAATATCTCTGCGAATAAAAGAACGAAGTTATTTGATCCTTGAACTTCCAATATATAAAGTGCCCAGATGGAACAATGTTGGGTTTACCATTTGGGAAAAAACCAAAATATTTCTGTTTGATGCTGGAAAAGTGATTTTAGCTATTTCGATCATTCTCTGGGTACTCGCATCGTTTGGGCCTGGCAACAGGATGGAAACAGCGGTAAATAACCTGCAGAAACCTAATTCCGACGATCCTGAAGTGATCTCGGAATACAACTCCCAGGTCAGCTCCACCAGATTGGAAAATTCCTACATAGGGATCTTAGGTAAAGGGATTGAACCTGTAATTAAACCCTTGGGATACAACTGGCAAATCGGAATTGCACTGATCACTTCATTCGCCGCCAGGGAAGTTTTCGTGGGATCCATGGCCACTATTTATAGTGTAGGACAGGATTTTGAGGACGACAAATCACTATTGATGAGAATGTCTACTGAAATATCACCGGAGACAGGGGAACTGGTTTATAACCTAGCCAGTGGATTTTCTCTGATGGTATTTTATGCCTTTGCTATGCAATGTATGAGTACATTGGCTATTGTAAGACAGGAAACCAAAAGTTGGAAATGGCCGTTGGTACAATTAATTTATATGACGGCAATGGCCTACATAGGAGCTTTGATCACATTCAATTTACTCAGATGATCCAAACCCTGATCGTAATTTCCTTATTTACAGGAGCCTGCATCTACATTGGAAGATCACTCTACAAGGAATGGAGTGGTAAGGGAAATCATTGTGCGGATTGTGATCCAATTGATAAAATAAAATCTCAAAAGAAAAAAACCTCAGGAATTTAGGACTATCCTCCTCCCAGGTGTACTGGACATTGTACATGCCTATGTTGAACGTGATGCCTCTTATTGATTGGCATTCTCCATCCGTATTGAATGGCGAATTCGTGGGCTCCTCCACCATTGACCGTATCAAATTCGGAAATACTTAGATCCCAGCTATAGCCGAATTCGAAACTGGCGTACTCGATTCCAACATGCAGGATTATCGCATCCTGGTTCAACTTTCCAAAATCATTCTTTATGGGTAGTCCCCGGTAGTACATACCAAATATCATGGGTTGAAGGTGCACACTGGCTCCAACCTCGAGTTGTTGGAAACTACCCTGTCTTTTGTATACAAGATTCGGTGCGATTGTCGGAAAAATATCACCCCTGAACATGGCTTTCCCCAATGGATATCTTCCACCGGCATGAAAGGTATATCTCACCCTTAACTGGTCTTCTCCCTCATCCAGAAATGTTATGTTTGGACTGGTCAGGTGAACCGCAGAAAATCCTGCCCAATATTTACTATTGTACATCAATACACCTGTTCCAAAATCCCAATAGTTCTCGGTTTGAATTCTATTCAAATTAGGGTCCGACGACGGAACTCCATCTATTCCAAAATCAATCTGATCGCTGAACAGCAATTTCGAATTATCAATGCTACGAATGATGTAACCAAACTGAATTGCAGGCCTGATCACAGTATGTCGCTCAATATTGATATCGTAGGAATAAATAAAGGCAGTAGCCGAATTATTAAGATTCGCGGTCCCTTCCTGATCCCGATAGAAAAGGACACCAAAGCCACTGTTAATGGGTTCTGCATGGTAATCAAAGGAAGCTGAATAACTCGCAAAAGCCTGAGGAAGATTAGGCCACAGTAAACGATAATTCAACGCTACCCGCGAATTTGCCCCAGTACCTGCAAATGCAGGGTTTAGGTAAAGTGGATTTGCGTAAAATTGAGAATATTGGGTGTCTTGGGAGGTTCCCTGCAGAGCTGTTAAGGTCAAAAGCAAAACGATAATTGTATTCCTCATCTCACAAGTGTTAGATCTCCAACTTTGACAGCACTGGTACCATCAGAATAACTTACTTCTAATTTATAAATATACACTCCGGCCGGGGCCAGTTTACCATTGAAATATCCATCCCATCCCTTATTTTGGGATTTACTTTGAAAAATCATTTGCCCCCATTTGTTAAAGATCTGCATTTTGAATTGTACTACTCCTTCCAGCTTCGGAAGAAACACATCGTTCAATTGTCCTTCAATCAGGTTGCCTCCTGGACCGACCTCTCCCCCAGTTGGACCAAGCGAATTGGGAGTAAAGGCATTAGGGGAGTTAACCTCTCCACCGATGATTGCCTCTATCTCTGTCTGCCGAAAGAGTGAATCTTTGCATCCTAGACTATTTTCAACTACCAGAGTAATATCATAAAATCCCTCATTTGAGTATTGATGCCTCGGTTCCATCTCTGTAGAAGTCTCTCCGTCTCCAAAATCCCACAAATAGGAAACGGCGTTCTCACTTAAATTCTTAAAGAAAACCTGCTGATCTGGGATATATACTATTCTTGGGGAAGCCGCAAAATCTGCAAATGGACTACCCGCTACTGAGATGTAATCCACCTTTTCTTCTTCCACTCTGACCCCTGCCACATTCTCTCCTCTTAGTCTTACGGTAAAATCACCGCCAGTGAAAAATGTATGTATCGGTTGTTCAGCCCTGGAAATATTACCATCCCCGAAATCCCAAACGTACTTTCCTTCCTCCGCAAATTGTGACAAATTAGTGAAAGCCACAGTCAACGGTGAGCAACCCCCAAGTGTATCGGCTTCAAAATCTATGATTGGATCTCTGGGGAGCAATACAAAAGGTTTCACAGCAGCAGCCTGGCAATAATCATCGGTCACTGTTAGGAATATCTGATAATTACCATAGGTAGTGTAAGGGTAGTTAAATGCCCCTGCAATCGTATCACTATCTCCATTTCCGAAATCCCAGAAATAATTGACATTTTGTGTGCTGAGATTAGTTATGAAAATCGTTGAATCAGGAAGTTTCAATGTGTCTTTGGAGATGGCAAAGTCAGCAACCAGATCAGGATTTCTCTTCTCTACATTATCCTGATAAGTGACCTCATCTCCTATACAGTTTCCTCCAGCAGAGGCAATCAACGAGATCTCAATCGCGACATCGGAACCGGAATTTACGGGTCGATCATAGGTCAAAGTGACCTGATCTTCGTCCTCTTCCACTATGTCCGGAGCGGGATTGAATGACCAATCATAGGACAATCCCTCCTGCTCTGCCTGGATAAAGAAGTTCACATCTTCACAATTATCCATTTTATCTACCAGGAATTCCGAATCGGGAGTGCCGATTACGTTGATATAAGCAATTTTTTCATTTTCGCCGGTGACACCTACACTATTGAACCCACGAAGTCTGACGGTATACAATCCTTCAGCCAGATAAGTATGAGAAGGTTCATCCTCACGCGAAAGATTCCCATCCCCAAATTCCCATATATAATCACCTGATTCTACAAATTGTGACATATTGGTAAAATTGACCATTAACGGTGTACAACCTTCTAGAACATCAGCCTCAAATTCTATGATGGGATCTTCCGGAAGTAGAACAAATGATTCGGTTTTCTCAACTTCGCAGTAGTCATCTGAAACTCTGAGAGTTACCTGATAGTTGCCGGGGTCTGTAAATTCATGATCCAAAGGACCTTGCTCTGTTGATATGTCTCCATCTCCGAAATTCCATAAGTAGTTCACTCCATCCGTGCTAAGGTTTGTGAACGTTACAGTATTATCAGGAACTTTCAGGGTATCAGTTGAAAGTGTAAAATCCGATACAATGTCCTCAGATCTCTTCTCAACTACGAAATTCTGTATCACCGTGCTGCTTTCACAGCTATCCGCACTTTTAGTCATCAGACTGATTTCAACTGAAATGTCACTACCCGTATTTTGTTCCCTTTGATAGATCAATGTCTGACTGTCATCATCATCCATCAAGCTATCCGGAGCGGGATCAAAACTCCAGGTGTATGTCAATCCAGGAGTTCCTGCTTGAACAGAAAAAAGCACTTCCTCACAATCATCAACCTGGTTGACAACGAAATCTCCGGAAGGAACTCCAAATACATTGATATAAGCTATTTTTTGTTCCTCCTGAATTTCACCAATCGAATTCTCCCCTTGAAGGGTAACCGTATAAAAACCTTCCGATGTGTATGTATAAGAGGGTTCATCCTCCAGGGAGAAATTACCGTCGCCAAACTGCCAGAAATATTGTCCTGCTTCTGCTCCGGTAGATAAATTGGAGAAATTTATGGCGAGTGGAGCACAACCTTCAATGGTATCCGCTTCAAAATCAATGACCGGTAAAGCTGGAAGCAATACGAAGGGATCGGAAGTCGATGCCTCACAATAATCATCCGTAACTGTCAGAGAAACGAGGTAGTTCCCAGGAGTACCATACGAATATGGAAAAGGGCCCTGATCCGTGGAAGTCTCCCCATTCCCAAAATCCCATAGGTAATTGACTCCGTTTGTACTCAGGTTTGTAATTGAAAAAACAGTATCCGGATATATAAGTGTATCCGTGGAGAAAAGGAAATCAGCAACGAGATCCACATTTCTCTTTTCAATTAAAAAATTCTGAATTTCAGGATCACTGGAACATGTTGCCAGGTTAGTCACCGTGAGTGTCATATCAAGATTGATATCGGCTCCTGTATCGGGTTCCCGATTGTAAGTCAGAAGCTGTTCGTCCTCATTGTCTATCAGGACATCCGGTGGTGGATTAAATACCCAGTCATAGGATAAACCTTGTTGTTCTGCGACAACTGTAAAGTTGACATCTTCACAATTATCCTGTTGAACCACATTATACGTGGGATCAGGCGGAGGGCTTACTAAAATATCAAAAGTATCATTGGCGATACAAACACCTGTTTTGATTGCCTCCAATACAATCTTATAGTACTGCACCACTGTGGAGTCATTGGACACCTGGTAATCCAATTCATGGAAATCAGGATCGGTACTGATCTTGGTAACAGGAAATCCTGTAACCGATTGGTCATTGCCGTCAATAATGTCCCAGTTATACTGTTCAACGTTCAGACTTTGGGTATTGGCATCCACAAAAAGGGTACTGGAGTAAGGTGAACAATTCGGATCAATAAAACTGAATGTAGGATCATCGAAACCTGAGTTCTCATCCGAATTAACAACTACATTCGATACCGAGCTGTTGGTTTCACATCCTGCATCCGTTGTGGCTTCAAGTAAAATATCATAAGTCCGGACGGTGGGATCGTCATTTTGGAAGGTGTAGGACGTACCTGCACCAATATCAATTACCTCATCTGAAAACGAGGATGGTACATGTGATATTTCGAGGTCGTAGAATACGGTTAAGCCTGGATTTACCGAGGTATTGGTAAAGTCAATGGATTCCCCAGGGCATATCTGCGAAACGAAGGAATCTGTAAAACTTGAAACAGGTAATGGATTAACTGTTACCTCTTTAATTAGTGTATCAAGACATCCTCCAAGGGAAGTCGTCATAATAAGGGCCACTGAATATGTATCAGCAGTTCCAAGTGTCATATTGAAATCGGAATTATCAGACCTTGTATCTTCTGCATTGAAAGTAACGCTGTCATAACTGAAATCCCACTCATAAGTATCGACAAAATCATTGTTGATCCTGGGATTGAGACTGCCCGTTGGGTCAGCGATCATATTGAAAACTGTAGCATTGCCTTCACAAGCTTCATCGGCCATGAAATCAACATTGGGGGTACTGTACACAAATATGGTATCCTGCTCTGTGGTCTGACATCCGGTTACAGAATTACGCGCTATGAATTTTACAACTGTATATTGTTCATTGGCAAATGTGTCGATCACAAATGGAGCAATATTGGTTGAAGAATATGCTCCCAATGGGGGTACCGTGAAATCGGGTGAACCTCCGTCAGCAGGATTACCTTGCTGATAAAATTCATATAGCACTTCAGTATTTGCAAGAAGTGTGGTGTTGTCCGTGAATCCCACCGTGTAGACATCTGATCCATTTTGACAAAAATCCGGATTGATCGTAGATGTGAAAGTTGCATCCTCAAAGTCAAAATCGGCGATCGCATCTAAGGAAATGGTGACTTGTTTTAATATGGTTGTGTCACAAGCGGCATCCACATCCGGATCAGTTGCAGTCAAAACGACAGCCTTCACACCGGAGTTTGCAAATGCATACGTTGCATCCTCAGAATTGAAAGTCTGAATGGGTGTTTGACCAGTTGTATCGGGGACATCATAAAATTCCCATATATATTGTGTATTGCCGGTCGTGTTACCAGTCAAATTATTGAAATAAATATCATCACCAATACAATACTCTACAAGAGTTGATCCCATCGGACCATCAAGATCTTCAAAATCCGGTTCAGGGGGTGCTACAACAGTTATGATCGCATCTGCCCAAACGGAGTCATTCGCCGGATAGGGATTACATTGATTCCAGTTCGCAAGTCGTACGGAGAATTGATCGCCTACTTGAGCCGTACTTGGAATAAATACATCCAGACTTTCATTCCCAGGAGCTTGTGGATCAAGGACCGGTAAAGTCGTATGGTTATATACAGTACCATTTATTGGGATCCCCGGGGTAACATCCGCTCCGCCAACGGTGACAGGATCACCGGTGATCGTATTGGTAATACCGTAGATCCATTGTGTCCACCTTGGTTGATTGTTGACGTTAGCTGTAACGCCTACATCTGTACAATTCCATGGACTCAGGTCATCGAAATCTATGGTTGCCGTAGTTCCGGCACACACTGAATAGGCGACCGGTGTGGGAGTAATTCCTCCTCCCCCATCACCGAAATTATCAGTGTTCCAGATGATAATATCGGTTGTAACAGTAGTTTCCTCCTGCGTGTAGCAGTTATTTGGTCCGATAACATAGGCAGTGATTGTGTATACACAGCCCCCAAATGTCTCAGCTTCAGTGTATGTATGAGGTATTGGAGTGTTAAATGTTACTCCAGTTTGTCCTCCACTTGTACCAGCTGGAATTGTCTGGTTATTACCATCTCCCCAGTCAATGAAAATATCAGAATTGTCTTCCAGTTGGCTGTATTGCGGTGTGAAGTTAACATCCAATCCAAATGTGGCACATCCTGCGGGTTTATCGAGGAAAAAACCTGTCCCTAATGGTCCGGGAGGACATTGAGAATAGCTCACCAATACCAGGAGTATGCAAGCAGTTGAGTATAGAAAGCGGGCGGTCATCTATGAGTAAAGTCTTTAAATATAGGTATTAATTTCTTAGTTGATTGCTATTTCATAGTCTTTTAATACAATTTTAGTTTGTGGGTATTTCAATGACGGATTTTTTCCACGCAGGTTTCCAGCAAAGTAAAAAAAGTCAGTATCAACTTAAAATCTTCAACAAGAATTAATACCGCAAACTCAAGAAAGGTGAACCTTGAAACTAATTTTAGGGGTGCGCTCTCATAGGAAATTAAGCCGCTGTCCTCCTCCGAAGATCAAACAGGTAATATTGTTTTTCATTATCAAGGGGTTCAATGTTCATAATCACATGACCTGGATAAAATGATTCTATCAACTCCCTGGAAATGGATGCAATTACACTACTATCACCAATTTCCAATAGATCATGATCGGATTTTGATTGAGGGATCATCACCACATGTGCACAATCACTATCGGAATATTTGGTTAGAAAAGTTTTCATTTTAATGACTTGTTTGACACCTTAGACACCGGAACAACGCAAAGGATTAATTTTCGAATAATTTATTTTACCTATGCGATTATCTCTTGCCGTTATCGGAACCTTAATTGCTCTTTCCGCAATATCTCAACCAATTGGTGTGATAAATGAAGAACGGGAGGAAGTGATTGTCAGATCAGGTCGAGATTATGCGTATGCCGTGGTTGGCAGGATCAGGGAAGGTGAAAAATTTAACTTCTGGCCGGAAGAGGACCAAACCTACTGGTATATAGAATCTGAAAACAGAGAAGTAAAAGGCTTTGTTTTGGGTAAACAGATCAGTTATTTCTACCCTCAAGAAGGCACAGATTGCCTTTGTTCGGGCCCATTTGACAAGCGACCTATTATGGTTTATAATGCTGAAGGTAGTTCTATAATAGTTTGTGGTGATCTCCTTCAAAAGAAGGATGAAAACGAGATCACTATTCGAAGGTTTTCCGTTCAGGATTGTATCACCAATGAAGAGTTGGCAAGCTATGGCCCTGTTGAAACTTGTTTTGTAAAGAAGACTGGAAAAAACCTCATCATTCAATCGGTCAAGAAACTGCCTGTTGGTAGAAATTGGACACCTAAAAGAATTCCTATAAGCCAGCAAAGGGTATTATTTATTGATGGCAATCCAAAAATATCCAATCGTGAATTGGTGGTAGAAATGATGATCCCTCCGCTACAAATTGAACAGTTCCTTAAGGGATTGGAGCGACTCAAAGGTAAAGGTCAGGTAGTCGGTGAAGACTATGAGTTGATCATCAACAAATTACTCTCATCAGCTCTTGCTTACAATGAAGAGGCCTCTACCCTGTTAAAGAATGCCAATGATTATTTTGG
The DNA here is from genome assembly GCA_965242805.1 of Cyclobacteriaceae bacterium. Lineage (GTDB taxonomy): Bacteria > Bacteroidota > Bacteroidia > Cytophagales > Cyclobacteriaceae > JANQEU01. The sequence goes on from CBDETD010000002.1 coordinate 1,879,411, forward strand.
ATTCGATCTATCAGGTAAATATCGGTCCTCCTACTACACAGCTTTGGCCCTGGTCGAAGCCAAAACCAGTAATTGATCTTATTTCGTACGTTCGATTGTGAATTGAACCAATTGAATGAGAGACCTTCTGTATTTTGAATCCGGAAATTGGGAAATGATGTCGATAGCTTTTTGATGATACTTATTCATCACTTCAGTTGCGTAGTCAATTCCGCCGGTTTCTCTCACGAAATTGATGATCTCATTAATGAATTTTGGTTTATCAGCACTTTTCTTGATCAATCCTTTGATCCTTGACTTGTCGGAACCATTCGTCTTCTGAAGAGAATAGATCAAAGGTAAAGTCATCTTCTTTTCCTTGATGTCGATCCCTGTAGGTTTACCTATCTGATAAGTACCGTAATCAAAGAGATCGTCCTTGATTTGGAAGGCCATTCCTACATTGAGCCCAAATTCCCCCAACAACTTCGTTTTTTCTTCATCAGCACCCGATGAGAACGCTCCAACCTCGCAACAAGCAACGATCAAACTAGCCGTTTTTTGTCTAATAACATCATAATAGACTTCTTCCGTAATATCAAGTTTACGAGCTTTTTCCATTTGCAATAGCTCTCCTTCGCTCATCTCTTTGACCGTGTTTGACATAATCTTCAACAGGTCAAAATCATCATTGTCCAGTGATAGTAAAAGACCCCTTGAAAGCAGAAAATCTCCTACTAGTACTGCAATCTTGTTTTTCCAAAGTGCATTGATAGAAAAAAAACCTCTTCTGTAATGAGCATCGTCCACTACATCATCGTGAACCAATGTGGCTGTGTGCAGCAATTCAATCAAAGAAGCTCCTCGGTACGTGGATTCTGTAATGCCTCCTGCGACTCCTGCACTAAGGAATACAAAAAGAGGTCTCATTTGCTTCCCTTTCCGACGTACAATATAACCAGTGATTTTGTCCAGCAACATCACCCTGCTACGCATGGATTGTCGGAATTTCTTTTCGAATTCCTCCATTTCACCTGCAACAGGTGCTTGAATATCTTTGAGATTGAGTTTCACGTTAGTTCCGATCATGCAATATTACCATCCTTGAATCTGGAAAAAAATTACTTTCTGTTTAACCTATATGTTTGATGAATTAAACGGTTATTTTGCTAAACAATGACAAATGCAAAATACCATCTACTGGACGTATTCACAGATCACAAATTTGGAGGTAATCAGTTGGCAGTCTTCCCCGATTCAAGGCAAATAGAAGAATCATTGATGCAGCCGATTGCACGAGAATTCAATTTATCAGAAACGGTCTTCCTGTACCCTCAAAATGAAGACGGTAGCTTTGATATGAGAATATTTACGCCGGAGAGGGAATTACCCACAGCAGGGCACCCAACAATAGGTACGGCATTTTATCTAAGTAAGAACCTCAATGACCCAAATAATACTCTTTTGATGCTAAATCAAAAGGTTGGAAGGATCAAGGTTGATTTGCATTACAATGACAAACATGAGTTACAGAACGCAGTGATGCACCAACCTTTGCCGAAATTTGGTGAAGTTTTTGATAATCGTGAAGAACTAACCAGGTTACTTTCTTCCTCGGAACAGGATCTCCTGGATTATCCCATACAAAAGGTTGATTGCGGAGTCCCTTACATCATTATACCATTCAAAAACATCGATGCGGTGAAGAATATAAAATTTCGTCTTGATGTGTGGGATGAACTTAAAGACAAACTGGATGCGTTCGTATACTGCTTCACACCTTTTGGTTCTCTACCGACATCTAATCTACATGGTCGGATGTTCGCTCCTGAAGTAGGAGTGCTGGAAGATCCTGCAACAGGATCAGCAAATGGACCTCTTGGTTGTTATGTCACTCGTTATAATATTGGAAAAGGACCCTTCATAAGTGAACAAGGTTTTGAAATTGGAAGGCCAAGTATCATCCATATAAACATAGTTCAAAATTCTGAAGACGAGATTATTGATGTTCAGGTCGGAGGAAAAAGTGTATTTGTTGGTGAGGGGAACTTTTATTTGGATTAACAATAAAATTATTGCTGCAAAGGGTTTGTTATCTTCGTCCCATCATCAGCCATCTTGAATGAAAAGAAAAAAGGTTCGATATTCTGAAATAATCCCCAGAACTCGTCAATGGCCTATAGTCAACCTCTCAAGAAATCGCAAAAAATTTGTTGAGGAGGTCACTAAGGAATCTTTTGAGAATTTACGAGGTGCTTCGCATGGTAAATCCTTGAGAGAGGAATTGGAAATGACGATTCATCGTGAGAAGATGAGGATTAAAGCCAACCCATGGAGAGTGGATCCAAAAGATGACAAGGATTTCTGGAGATATGTTAGGCACAGGTTGGTGGAAAGTGAATCCAACAAGGACAGCAAGAAAGAAGAAGAAAAAATATTAGAGGAGATCATCGAGCGATACGCCAATGAGATTGCCGGTAACTTTAAAAACACCTCTTACAGGTTTGCGAGGACAGTAGTAACTTTTGGATTTGCAAGACTATTGAATGCTGCTCGTGTTCCGGGATTTACCAGCTTATTCAGCAAGCAACTGGATCTGGATGACAAAATACATATTGTAGGTGAACCGAATCATATTCGATCTCTTGCAAGGATTGGAACTGTAGTGATGGTGCCAACTCATTTCAGTAACCTGGATTCTATTCTAATTGGTTGGGTCATACAATTCCTGGGACTCCCGGCATTTATTTATGGAGCAGGACTGAATCTTTTCAATATCAAGATTTTTGCCTACTTCATGAATAGTCTTGGAGCATACAAAGTTGATCGACGAAAGAAAAACCCCATTTACCTGGAGACCTTAAAGACGTATTCTGATCTGGCATTAAGATGGGGTTGCCACAGTTTATTTTTCCCAGGTGGAACACGCTCCCGGAGCGGACAAATAGAAAAATCCCTCAAACTGGGCTTGCTCGGCACATCCATTGAAGCTCAGCGTAAGCTTTATCAGCAAAAAAAGGATAAGGCCAAGAAGATCTTTATCGTTCCTGTGGTTTTGAACTATCAATTCACGCTTGAGGCACCTGCATTGATTTCAGAACACTTGAAAAGGACAGGACAGGAAAGATATTATGTGGAATCTGATGAATATTCCACTTCCTATAAGATTGGAACGTTCCTGTTGAAATTCTTTACCAAAGGATCTGATATATCTGTTTCGATCGGAAGAGGTATGGACATCCTGGGCAACTACGTAGATGACAATGGTAACAGCTATGATAAGAATGGTAATCCCATCAATCCCCAGGATTATTTCGTGAGTGGTGGTAAGATCACTGTAGATCCTCAAAGAGAGCAGACCTATGTTCGCATCCTGGCGAAAAGGATCATTGAGGAGTTCCATAAATACAACCAGATCTTTGCAAGTCACCTGGTAGCTTATACAGCGTTTAAGCTTTTGGAGAAAAAGAATCCTAAACTTGATGTTTACTCAATATTGAGGCTACCCGATGAGGACCTGCAGATTGACTACGAAAGCTTCAAATTGATGTTTAAGAAGCTTAGAAAACGTGTTAATAAAATGCATAAGAAAGGGAAGGTCCAGACCACGGAACATCTGATGAAGAAGGCTGAAGATGCGATTTCACACGGTATTAAAAATGTTGGTATGTATCATGCTAAAAGGCCGATCATCAAAAAAGGGGGGAAAATCATAATTCAGGACACAAATACACTATTGTATTACCATAATAGATTGGAAGGGTATGGTCTCGAAAAGTACATCTAGAGCTTTAAAAAAAGCCATAGGAGTGGTAGGTGCCGGTAGCTTTGGAACTGCCCTTGCCAATATTCTTGCGGAGAAGAATCAGAAAATCATCCTTTACGCCCGCACCAAAGAGAAAGCGGAGAAAATCGAAAAAACCAAAAGCAGCGCAGGTCAGAAGCTGGAGCCTAACATCGAGGCTACAAATGACCTTGGTCGGATAGGTGGGGAGTGCGACGTTATATTTCCCGTTGTACCTTCTGCCAATTTCCGGGAAATGATGCGTGACCTATCACCCCACTTGAGACCGTATCATATTATGATCCATGGTACTAAAGGATTTGATCTGAACACCCCCGAGGATTTTAAACCTACCAGTGAGAATCCTTTGACAAGAGAACATGTACGCACGATGAGTGAAGTCATTCAGGAAGAGAGCAGTGTGGTCAGGATAGGTTGTCTGGCAGGTCCCAATCTCTCCAAGGAGATTGCTGAAAAAAAACCGGCCGCCACAGTGATCGCCAGTCAATTTGATGAGGTGATTAAAATTGGTCAATCCCTGCTTAAAAATGACAGGTTTCTCATCTATGGTAGTAATGATCTTATTGGGATAGAGCTCTGCGGTATACTTAAGAACATCATAGCCGTTGGGGCAGGCACCATTGCAGGACTGGGCCTCGGTGAAAATGCCAAATCCTTATTCATCAGCAGGGGATTGGTAGAGATGGTTCATATCGGCAAAGCTCTTGGTGGAAATGCATCAGCATTCCTTGGTCTGGCTGGAGTCGGAGATTTGATTGCCACTTGTTCCAGTCAATTGAGTAGAAATTTTACTGTGGGTTTGAGACTGGCTGCGGGAGAGAAAATCGATAAAATTGTTAATACAATGGAAGAAGTGGCCGAAGGTGTGAAAACGATCAACATCATTCACCAATTAGCAAAATCCTATCATGTAAGAGTACCCATAACAGAATCTCTGTATAAGATCAGTCACGGCATTATGACAGTTCAGGAGGCTCATGGTTATCTAATGAAATTTCCTTTCCGTGCTGAAATTGACTTTCTGGACTAGTCGGAAGATGCGACTTTCTCCATCGATGTTACACGCTGAAGCAATGTGGGGTGCGAGTAATTGAAAAAAACAAAAGCAGAATGCGGTGTGAGGTTGGATAAATGATCCCCACTTAGTTTCTTGAGGGCATCAATCAAAGGTTGGGCACCATAGTTTCTCACTGCATATTCATCCGCTTCGTATTCGTTATTTCTACTCAGTAAATTCATACCGATTCCAATAACTCTGGAAATTGGAGAAAACAGTATCCCAAAAGCCAGCATATTTAGATGAATTGCCGAAGACTCACCTCCCATGGCAAGGCTTACTTCCCCATTGAAAATCATCAGGGATAACAAATAAAGCATTGCACCCATTTGAAGTATGGAAAGAAAAGTGGAGAAGTAAATATGCTTTTTCTTGTAATGTCCTACTTCGTGGGCAAAAACAGCTGTTAACTCCTCCGTGCTGTGTTTTTCAATCAGTGTATCATAAAGCACCACCTTCTTTTTTCTCCCAAGACCTGAGAAAAAAGCATTCCCTTTTGAAGATCTTTTTGATCCATCAATGACAAAGATGTTTTGCAAAGGAAATTGAACCTTCTTACTGAAAGACTCAATAGAGGATTTCAGTTGGCTTTCCTCCATAGGAGTGAGTTTATTGAAAAGAGGAAGTATCAAAGAAGTATAGAACATGTTCATTAACAGAATGAAAGCGGTGATCACAGCCCAGAAGTACAACCAGAAGTTTTGACCCATCCAATCAATTAAGTACAGTAAGGCAAGTAATAAGCCACCACCGATCAACACACCAAGCAAATAACCTTTTAACTTGTCCACTATGAAAGTCTTAACCGAGGTCTTGTTAAAACCAAATTTTTCTTCAATAACAAATGTTTTGTAGAGACTAAATGGCGTACCTATCAGGTCTGAGAGAATGAATATAACCCCGAAAAATATCAGGGTGGACGTGTTCCCTGAATAGCCGGCTTTGGTGATCAATCCATCCAACCAGCCAAATAATCCAAGATATAAGACCAAGAAGGTAATGATGAATGAAAAAGTCGAAGAGAAATTAGAGTATCGGTACAAAACTCCATTGTATTTCTGGGATTTTTCATATTCTTCCTCATTGTAGATCCCCTCTAGTTTTGTTGGAATTGGTTTTTTCGAGCTCTTATGATTAAGAAATCCCAAAATCCTGTCGATTGTGAAATCAAACAACACAATAATGAGAATGATTGAAAGAATTACTGAAGATTCCATAGTTCAGGCTATATAAAAACTGCGCAAAACTAAAAGATAAAGGGGATCGGACACCTCAATTCTCGCACTTCTTTGGGAGGCTTTCTGGGATTGTTGAAGCTGAAAGCATAAAGCAATGAGATCTCGTGGGCTCCCCCACTATCAATTCCCAGGTCAGAAATGGTATAATCAAAGCTATAACCCATTGAAGTTCGGCCCATATTTAATCCAACCATAAAGACAATAGCCTCATTATTGGCTACACCTTCCAATTTCTTGAAAGGTATTCCCCTGTACCAAACTCCAAATAATATAGGCTCAAGAGTTAGATATACTCCCATGTCCAATTGGTCAAACTGGTCCTGATACCTGTAACTAAAAGTTGGGGTAATACTTGCCTCTCTCCCACCCTTGGATTGATAAAATGGATTAAGTTCTTCAAACAGAATTTTGTACCCTCCATGCACTGAAACTCGGTGCTTCAATGGACTATCGCCCCCTGCGATTGATTGATTGGGTTCATTAATATGGTGCATTGCAAGTCCCAGCCATATAGCTTCATTGTATAGAATTCCTCCAGCTGAAAAATCAAAAAATTGAGCATTTAAACCCGTATTAAAATTTTCACCTGTAACTGGCCTCACTTGTCCCGTATTATCAAATTGATCTCCAAATGTCAGTTTATCAAAGTTGAGGTCACGAATTGAATATCCGAATTGAATGGCAGGTCTGAAAGTCCAGTTATAATTGATCTCAAGCTGATATGCGTATATAAGACCAATAGTCGTTGATCGAAGACCTGCGATACCTTCGCGATCTCTATTGACAATGAGGCCTCCACTGCTATTGTAATCTTCAAAATTGTAGTCAACAAAAAATGAGTAAGTCTCAAAGTTTGCCGAAAGTGACGGCCATTGATTTCTGTAATTCACACCAGCCCGACCGACCTGATTGATCCCTGTCAGCCCGGGATTCAGATACATTGGAGCTGCGTAGTATTGAGAAAACTGGGGGTCTTGGGCAGTTAAGATGTTTCCATCAAAGACCAAGACCAAAACAAATAAGACCGTAAAGATTCGCTTTAAAATCAAAATGTTCCCGAATTTTTGAATTGCGGCTAAATTAAAGAATATGAACAAACAATAAATTTGAAAGGTTTACCAAGACATAATACTGTAACGCGAGAATGAACGTTGGTATTTCATATAAGTATCTCCAATTTTTATTGAATATTATGGAATCAAATTTGAATATTTCAAGTTCTTCAAAAGTATCTTTGATTCCTGTGGTCGAAATGTGTTTTATTTCAAACAATTAATTCCTTTTGTCAGAATTAAAGGACAAATACAAAAGTATTCTCCCTCATTTTTCTTCAACCATTATTAGCTGTTTGGTGAGGTGTCTGACCTTTTTACTGATAATGGGAACGCCGATCTTGGTAAGTTCCCAGAATCTGACAGAAACCCAGTGGTTTTTTGGCAACTCGGAAGCTAATATCCAATTTGACAAGAATCTCTTTCCAGCAGATATCAGGGTTTATGAGGAAGACAGAATGAATCCTCAGTTTGGAACGGGGGGTCCCGCAGTCATAAGTGATCAGCTGAATGGTAACCTAATGTTCTACTCGGATGGTGTCAGGATCTATGATGCCTCCCATCAACTAATTGCTGGGAATGTCGCTTTAACTGGTAATAGCTCTATAAATCAAGCCGCGGTAGCCTGCAGAGTTCCCGGGTCGGGAGGAAGTTTTCTGATCTTTACAAATTCAGGAAATTCAGGAGTAAACGAAATTCAATACACGGAAATTCAAAGTGTATCAAACGGTAATGGGAATGCTTTCGAACCCTTGGGACAGGTTCAATCAGCTAATAATTCGACTGGACTTGTTGATCCGTCAGAGGCGATGATCATTGTCGAGACCCAGTTACCTCAGTCCTACTGGTTGATTACCCAAAATCGCAACACACTTGACTTTAGGGTTACTTTTATCAATCCATTCGGTGTGGGCGGAACCCAAATTTTTAACCTTGACACTACCCTGGTCTATCCGGGAGCGGAGGCTTCCGCATTTGCCTATGATCCAAACACTAATCGTTTGGCGGTTGCTCCAAAAAGTGCAAACAGAAATATTGCAATACTTGATTTTGTAGATACCACGGGAGTCTTAACATTCAACAGGGTAATAAGGAATTCGGGATTTGATGACGGTCAAAATGAGTCAGTTTACGATGTGGAGTGGTCTGTAGATGGCACCAAACTTTATTTCTCTCGATTTGGAGACGCCAGTGGTACAGTTGGAGAGGTCTATCAGTTTGATTTTACTGACTCGCTTGATATAGTCACACCTGTATTACCAGCACCTGTACACAGGAGTCTTGGATTAAGACGTGCCAACGATGGGAACATTTATCATATTTCCCAAGCTGCAGATGGAGACCCTTTCCTTGTCGGAAGAATAAATAATGCCGATAGTGTAGCTTCCCTGGTCTTCTATGATGATCCTCTTGGAAATAATACAGATTTCAATGGTCGTCAATTTCCAGCTTTCGCACCTAATGATTTTGAAGCATTCAATGAAATTGGCTTCAGATACCTGGACAGTTGCCAAATGGAGGAAACCAAGTTCTTTCCGGTAGTAGATCCCATACCTAATAATTATCGGTGGGATTTTCTGACTGAGGGTACCTCTTCTTTTGATGTATCACCTATTGTTACTTTCAGCCAACCGGGAGCTCAGGTGGTTCGACTCATTGCAGAATTAAATGGAACGATCGGGGTTTACACTGAGATCGTGAATGTTGTACCGACCAATCTCATGGTTGACCTTGGTGCAGATACAGTTATTTGTGTCGACGAAGTTTTGACCCTTGACGCAGGAACCGGGACATTTTTCCAATGGAACACCGGGGCCACCTCTCAAACCATTGATGTAGATACAGCAGGTACCTATTGGGTGGAAGTTAGTGATGGATTCTGTACATCCTTCGACGCCATTCAAGTTACGGAGTATGGGTCCACAACTCAAATTGCCAACCAATGGTATTTTGGAGAAAGGGCAGGAATAGATTTCAATTTCCAACCACCGGCCGCATTGACAGATGGTGATATGGTCTCACCGGAGGGCTGCGCTACAATCTCGGACGGCAATGGACGACTTCTTTTCTATACCGATGGAGTAAATGTATGGAATCGGAATCATCAAATAATGCCCGTTTTAGATACAGCTACACATGCTGGTCTCGGAATAAATGACATTGGAGGTGATAATATCGCGTCGCAAGGGGTGATGATCGTACCATTCATGAATGACGAAACGATGTTCTATGTATTTACTGCAGAGGAGATCTATCAAGACATAGAATACAATTTGAGGTATTCCATTGTGGACATGAAAAAAGATACCGCTAATGGGGCAGTAATTTTGCGCAACCTCCCGTTTTTTGATAAAAGCACGGAAAAAATTACCGCATCAGGCTTCCAGGTTTCATCATGGTTGGTGACCAAAGAGTTTGGGAACAATAACTTCCGTGCAAATCTGATCGATCAGACGGGAATCAGGTCCACCGTACATACGCCAGTTGGTGAGGTGGTCGTTGCTCAAGACCAGATTCAAGGTAGTGGATACATGAAGTTCAATCCCGGGTTAAGTTTAATAGCCAATAATACACCCGGATCAGAACTGCTTGAGATATTTAGCTTCGACAATGGCACAGGCTATCTTTCAAATCCGTTGGAAATCAACACCGGTGAAAATGGAATTTATGGAATGGAATTTTCAGGAGATGGAACCAAGTTATACATTACTGACAACTCCAACTTATTCCAGTTTGACCTGGACAGTTTAAATTCCGCTGATCCGGAACAAGATATTCTTGATTCAAAATTCACGTATTCGGGCAGTGGCAACTTCGGAGCTTTGCAAACAGGTCCGGATGGAGTAATCTATATGGCTATCGATGGCAGTGCCGATTTGGGGACGATCACAGCACCTAATGGCGATGACGCGGCAGCAAACCTCAATTTGAGTGGTTTTAACCTGGCGGGAAGGACGAGCCGTCTTGGACTCCCTAACTTCACTCAGAATTCTTCTACGCCACCAAATACACCAGGTCAAAGCTTTATCAATGCATGCTTTGGTCAGCCCACACAATTTTTTGCCACCGGTACCTCCAGTATTGACACCTACTTCTGGACTTTTGACACCACAGCAAATCCTCAGACCGAAACTCTTCAAAATGCGATAACTACTTATTCCACAACAGGTCAGCATATTTTTCAACTAGACATTACTAATCGATGTTTCCCCCCTGATTCGGCCATTACATTCATTGATACGTTGGATGTCTTCAGCATCCCTGAACAACCACAGATCCCTTCGGAAGCTAATCTGTGCAACGGCACTTTGCAGCTAGAGGCATGGTTTGAAGATCGACCAGACCTGAGTTACTATTGGTCTTCGGGAGATACTTCCAGAGTGATCACCATTGATCAACAGTCAAATATTGATGTGGCCATAATTAATAGTGATGGCTGTTCGAGTGACACCCTCAATATCTTCGTTGGTGACAGCCGACCATTTCTCGAGCTTGGTCTTAATCGTTCACATTGTGAAGGGGAATCAGTAGCACCTTTGGACCCCAATGTCGCAGGAGTAACTTTTGATTGGTTCGTGGATGGTGTTTCAACTGGGATTCAGGACACCTCCAGGTTTCAACCTGTTGACACAAGCATACCGGGTATTTATGAGTATACCGTGACAATAACTGAACCTTTCTTTGATTGCACCAATAGTGATACGGTGCAAGTGGAAATACTGGATTCACCAGATATTACCTCTTTCCCGACCCTGCCATCAAACTGCGGTGTCGACGATGCAACCATCGAATTCCTTGTCAATGCATCAGGAAGTTATACATACACTATATCCGGTCCTTCGGTCAACTCCCAAGGATCTCTGGATGGTCCCGCAAATTCACCATTATTTGCACCATTGGCAGCAGGTAACTATCAGCTTAGAGTTGAAAACCTCGTATCGGGATGTGTAACATTCGATCCAATTCTGATTGCTGATGACGTCCCTTTTGATGTGAGTGCAACAAACCTTCCGGAATGTCGGGTTGATGTAAATCTTGCCATAGGTATATCAGGGCTTACACTACCCGACGTTGTGAATGTCTATGTCACTGATTTGATTGGCGATACGGTGTTGACTCAAAATAATATTCAGGTGCCGATCACCCAATTTCCCAGGCTAGATAGTGGGTTCTATTTTGTAAACGTAGAGGACGTTAATAATAACTGTACCAGAGCAGATACAGTATTGATCGATCCACTATTTCCAGTGGGCACAGAATGCGTACCCAGGATTATTGCTCCGAATGCCTTCAGTCCTAATGGGAATGGATTCAATGAAGAGTTTTTTATCTTCCCCAATGCATTTGTCGATCGATTTGAGATCTTCATCTACTCCCGGTGGGGGGAATTGATTTTTTATGATGACTCACAAGATTTCAGGTGGGATGGCACTTTCAACAATAAAGAACTAAGTCCCTCAACCTTTGCATACATTATGAAGTTTACTAGTAGGGAAGAACCCGAATTGGGTACACTCGTTCAATACGGTTCGGTAACTTTGGTCAAGTAATATGGGATTTTTCGATCAGGTATATAGCTCTTTGTTTAAGAAGGAAACAGAGAACCAGATATTGATTCACGAAGTATTGTCAAGATCCGATCAATACAACCGGAAATATGCGATCTGGAAATCCCATGGCCACTATCATGAATTACTGAATGACATTCGGACTTCATATGAGTTAAAATTGAAAGGCATTGAGCAGAATCCACATGTGCATATCTTAAATTCACAATATGCCAATGGCATTGCCATAGGCTACTCCGATTATTTCGTAGAATCTGATTTCCCTAACCTTTCGGATCTATTTGCTGAAAGAATAATGCCCCTAGGTTATAAAACCGCGAATAAAGATCTTTTGATCAGAGACAAGTCCGGTTACACGGAGTCCATTGAAAAATATTATCTAAAACCTATCATTAATAGTGATCCACCACTGGATCAAAAGTTTGGCAACATTTTGGTGGAACATGTAAAAATTAACGATAAACCCAGTTATCTGAAATTAAGTGCCAACGTTTACAACGACAGGTTGTATTCCAAAGCACTGGACTTTAAAACACTATTGGAAAAAATATTAAGTACAGAAGAATGAAAAAATCAATTTTAATGGTTCTGACGCTGATCGCATTCTCATTGGTACTGGAATCACAAGTACTCCCCACTTCAATGAAGGTGACAGTTATTGACGGTCTTGGAAATTTCGTAGAAGGGGCCTCAGTTAAGCTATATACCTCCAAAGAAGACTACCTGAACAGTGAAAATGCAGTAGCAGAAGGAAAAACAAATAGCAAAGGCGTTGTGAAATTTAAAAAACTCGAACCCATTGAATACTTTATCGATGCCCGAAAAGATAACAATAGCAATGATGGGGAGGGTGTTCAGACCCAAAAACTACTTGAAGGTCGACAGAACAAAGTGAACACGGTAATTGAATAAGATCAATTTCTTAAAGTGTAAAGCAGGAGCGCATAAGCCACAAGCAGAACCCAAAACTCATAATTAAATACATCCGGGAGCACTCCAAACTCCATTAATACCAAGGCAATTACTATTATTATCGATACAATTCTCAGAATATTTCTAGTGCTCTTGGTCATATGAGTTTGGTTTAGAAAGTAAATATATTGGCAAAAAGCTAATTTGATTTTGAATTAGGTCATTAATGGCTGAAATAGGTGGCGATATAAATAAAGCAGCTTCAATGCTGCAATCCGGCAGTTTGGTGGCAATCCCTACCGAAACTGTATACGGACTAGCCGGTAACGCCCTTGATCCCGAGTCGATAGTGAAGATTTATAAAGTCAAAGACCGACCGAAATTTGATCCCTTAATTGCTCATATTGGAGAGAAAGATGATCTAAATACTCTTGGGATCGATATACCGGAAATTATTAAAGATCTGACTGAAAAATACTGGCCCGGGCCACTGACTGTGCTGGTTCCAAAGAGTGAAATAGTGCCAGACGTATTGACTTCCGGATTACCAAATGTTGCAGTTCGAATGCCAGATCACCCCATTACACTCAATCTTTTGAAATCGTTGGACTTTCCACTAGCCGCTCCCAGTGCCAATCCATTTGGTTACGTTTCACCGACTTCCGCTATGCATGTACAATCTCAACTTGGAGCGAAGATCCCCTATATTTTAGATGGAGGACAGACTACCATTGGAATTGAATCTACGATTGTAAGTTGTCGTCAAAACGAATTGATCATTCATAGGCTTGGTGGCTTAAGGATTGAGGAACTTGAGCGGTTCGCTCCCATCAGGATTGAAGTTAGCAATAGCAATCCACTGGCTCCGGGGCAACTTGATTCACATTATTCGCCCAGGAAACCCCTGATCATCGGAAAGATAGATCAACTCGTTAAAAGGAATATGGGAAAGAGAATTGGAGTGATCACTTTCGAAACGTCCGTATTGAATGTTGACAAAGAAATCATTCTCTCCAAAAACGGAAATCTGGATGAGGCAGCAGCAAATCTTTTTTCTGCTTTGAGAGAAATGGATGCTGCTGATCTTGATATAATTATAACCGAAAAATTTCCCGAATTTGGACTGGGTAGAGCGATAAATGATCGCCTCAATCGAGCGGCTGTGACATAAGTGCCATAACCTTTTGGATTTACCTCAAAACGAATCATTTTAGCACCTCCAAAGTATAGAAATAATGAAAACTATCGATGATTTCAGCTTTAGGAATCGAAAAGCTTTAGTAAGGGTAGACTTTAATGTCCCCCTAAATTCCGACCTCAAAGTAACTGACGAAACTCGCATCAAAGCAGCAATCCCTACCATTAAAAAAATCATTGATGAAGGGGGTTCGGCCATCCTGATGAGTCACCTCGGACGACCAAAGACTGGTCCTGAAGATAAATTTTCATTGAAACATATTATTCCCAATCTATCAGACAGGTTAGGAGTAGATGTAAAATTTGCAGATGATTGCGTAGGAGAATCTGCGGAGTCTATGTCAAAGTCCTTAGGTACAGGTGAAGTCCTTCTTTTAGAAAACGTACGTTTTTACAAAGAAGAAACAAAGGGAGATGAATCTTTTGCAGAGTCACTTGCGAAACTAGGAGATATCTATGTGAATGATGCTTTTGGGACCGCTCATAGAGCACATGCTTCAACTACCATCGCTGCGAAATTCTTCCAGGACAAGTGCTGCGGTTATGTGATGAAGGCCGAACTGGAAAATGCGAATAAGATTTTGGAAAATGCTGAACGTCCGTTCACAGCAATCATGGGTGGGGCCAAGATCTCGGATAAGATCCTTATCATTGAACAATTACTCGACAAAGTCGATAATCTTATCATCGGTGGTGGAATGTCCTATACTTTCTTCAAAGCAATGGGTGGTGAAATTGGAAACTCTTTGCTGGAAGAGGAGAAATTGGAAATGGCGAAAGGTCTTATTGCCAAGGCCAAGGAAAAAGGTGTAAACCTGGAACTTCCAAAAGATTCTGTTGTTGCTGATAAATTTGAAAATGATGCCAATCAAAAGGTCAGTGACAATTATTCCATTGATTCCGACTGGATGGGATTGGACATTGGCCCTGAAGCCGTAAAAGTTTTCTCAGATGTCATTGAAAATTCCAAAACTATTCTCTGGAATGGACCAATGGGCGTTTTTGAAATGTTCAATTTCTCAAAAGGCACAAATTCCATTGCGCAAGCAGTTGTCAAAGCCACTGATGGAGGAGCCTTCTCATTAATTGGTGGAGGAGACTCTGCTGCAGCGATCAATAATCTAGGTTACGGGGACAAAGTGTCATACGTTTCAACCGGTGGAGGTGCATTGCTGGAATTTATGGAAGGGAAAACACTACCAGGAGTAGCGGCGTTGGAGGAAGAATAAATTACCTCACAACTCTCCTGATTTTCTTATCAATAGTTATCTCAACTTCCCCTGTTTCAACCAACTCGCGGACCAAGGATTCTATTGTTTTCGTATTGAAACCAAGATCATCACTTAACTCATCTATGGTGAGTCCGACCGTTGTTAATTGATCCAGCAGGTCTTTTTTGGAAAGGACCAAAGCTTCCCTCTTTTTTGAGTAACAGATATCACATATCCCACATGCATCATCAGTAAGTTCATCAAAATACGCTTGAAGTGTCGCAGTTCGACAACTTGAATCCTGTTTGACATAAGAAATTACCGCGTTCATCTTACCGATCAATATGTCATTCCTGACTTTTAGAGCATTACTATCAATAGGCAAACTACTAACCTCCAGACGAGGGATCACAAAATCGATTGTTGGTTTGTTCGTTGATTTCACATAAGACACTACACCATATTTCTCGAGGGAATCCAACAATGAAATCACTTTCTGTTTTTCGACTTTCAGTAAATTTGATAGTTCCGATTCATCAATTTCCACAAACTGTCCATACAACTCCCCTCCATAAAGTCTGAGAATTGCCTTGACAATGGGATCAAAAGCCGCGTTGGAAACTTGAAACTTATACAATTCTTCATGCTCAATTTCGAGATGAAGTTTTGATTTTATGTAGACCCCCTCACTAAGATGTATTATCCCTTCATCATTCAACTTCTTTAGTGCATAGAATGTCTCCGCAAATGGTAATTCAAAATTCTCGGTGAAGATCTTGTAATCGAATTCATAGCTTACATCCGTCCGGCTACCAATAGCCAACTTATAATAATTGGCAAGAGCCTGGTAAGTTCTCCTGATCAACTCAATATCAATATTGGACTTAAAAACCCGTTCTTTAAGCTCAATGATATCTTGTTCATTGTAGATTAAAACTGCATAAGATTTCATTCCATCGCGACCTGCTCTTCCCGCTTCCTGGTAATACGCTTCAAGGGAGTCCGGAAGATCAATATGAATAACTACACGGACGTCAGCCTTATCTATTCCCATCCCAAAAGCGTTTGTAGCCACCATCACTCTTGTCGTGTTGGACATCCACTTCTCCTGTTTTCTGTCCCTGCTCATACTACTTAAACCAGCATGATAGAAATCGGACGAAATACCTTCATTTTGAAGCCTCTGACTATATTCTTGGGTTAATTTCCTGCTTCGAACGTAAACCACCGCAGAACCAGGCACATTCTTCAATACTTGCAGTAGCTTGTCTGTCTTTTTCTCTGTATTGAACACTGAGTATGACAAGTTGCTCCTCGCAAAGCTCTTAGTGAAAAGTTTTGGGCTGGAAAATCCCAGTTTCTCAGTGATATCAACCTTCACTTCTTTTGTTGCTGTTGCAGTCAAAGCGATGGTTCTTGGAATTTCGAATTCCCTGCGAAAATCTCCAATTTCCAGATAAGAAGGCCTGAAATCATATCCCCATTGTGAAATACAATGAGCTTCATCCACCGCTAGAAGACTGATGGGTAATTTATCTGCTCTTTCCAGGAAAAGAGGTGTTTTTAGCCTTTCCGGAGATACATATAGAAATTTCATTTCGCCGTAAATGCAATTGTCAAGCAATATGTCAATCTGCCTGGAGCTCAATCCTGAATAAATGGCAGTTGCCTTGATCCCTCTCTGCTGTAATCCCAATACCTGATCTTTCATCAATGCTATCAAAGGCGTAACAACTACACATATACCTTCCAATATCAATCCGGGGATCTGGTAACACACAGATTTTCCACCTCCGGTTGGTAGCAAAGCCAGAGTATCATGACCGGCAAGTACAGATTCAATGATTTCAAGTTGTGGATTCCTGAATTCTCTGTGCCCCCAGTATTGTTGCAGAACCTTCAGCGGATCAAGTTCCATTAGGAATAAGCATGATTAACTCAAATCTAATGTCCAATAACCATCTTTTTGGACTGAATGGATCTTAACCCCCATTTCTGTAGCTTCCTGACAAATTTTATCGGCGAGAAAACTATTGTAATCAGAGCTTATCACCAGATGGTCATACTTAATATTAGATGGGATCTCAGTAAATGATTTGATATGGCTTCCCGTAAGTATGAGAACGTCCGTTTCGATTGGATTGATAACGTATCTTTCGGGACTATCATGAAGAAATAATATCCTGGTATTTTGCCAAACGAGTGCTGAAACGGGTCTCAGAGAATCATAGTATGCAAAGTCGTCCATGGAAAATACCGAAGCCTCATTGACCATTCCAAGTCTTTTGTACCTCCTGTAAGGATTGATTTTGTAATCTATTTCATCCAGCTGGACATCTAACACATCATCCACGTATAGATTAGCTTGCTTTCCACTGATGAGATCAATTGCCATTTTTCCAGGGATGCTATACAGCACGATCCTATTCTCATGCTCAGATCTAATTTTTCTTATGTTAACAGACGAAAACAAGAATCCGATGAGGACTAATGATGTGAAAAGCGCAATGAATGATTTGTATTGGAACGCTCCAAATAACATGATAATGATGCCATACATTGCCAGCAACTCAAAGAACTCGATATGAAGCCATGTGACAAGGCTATAGGGTAGATCTTCAATAAAAAAGACACATTGATTCAGGAAATGAATGGACTTGGATAGTGCATATCCCAGTGCTTCTCCAAGAATTTTGCTTAAACCACCAACGAGTAGAAATGGAATTGCTATGATAAGTATCACTGTAACTCCCGGGATCACTATCCAATTGGAAAAAATAAAATAATTCGGGAATTGATGAAAATAGTACATCGTCAATGGGAATGTACTGATCTGAGCAGCGATCGAGACAGAGGTAATTGCCCAAATTTTTTCGAAAACTATATTTGGAGGATCCCAAACCTCATAAATGGGTTTATACAAATAAACAATTCCCAAGACAGCAATGTAGGAAAGTTGAAATCCCACAGAATAAAGGAAATTTGGATCAGCAATCAACAGGACCAGGGCAGATATACCGATGGAATTATAAACATTGGACTTTCTGCCAAAAACATCTTTCAATCCAATTATTGAGAACATTGTAGTTGCTCTCATCACCGAAGGAGACAGTCCTGTGAACATAGCATACATCCATAGCCCAACGACGAGCAATAAAAAATAAATTCCAGCACCCCATTTTATCCTTTTTATGACCTGCAGAACAGTGCTCAAAATGATATATATGATCCCCACGTGAAGACCGGAAACCGCCAGAACATGCATAGCTCCAGCCGCAGAATAGGCATGTTTGATTTCGTTGTCAAGATGATTTTTTACACCCAGCATCAATGCCATGGCGATCTGCCTTTCATCGCCATCTGAAAAATGACAAGTTATCTGCTCCTCAGCGTTTCTCCTGAGAGAGATCGCAAATTGTTTGAGGGGATTGGAGGGTTCATTCCCACTTACTTTGATCTTTTCAGGTTCAGTAAAACATTGTCCATAGATATTTTTCCGTTCCAGATATTGCCTATAATTGAATTCGTTAGGATTTTTTGGCTCCATCACTTCCACTATCCTACCGGAAACAATTATTCCATCACCATATTTGAATTCCGAGAGTTTTGATGACTTGATATATAAATGGATCTTTCCATAAACTTGATTGAAGTCCAAGGTAAGAACGGAAGATAATCTTACTTCATACCTTGAATAATCTCCACGTTGTTCTCCCCCGTTTGTGATCTTGCCTGAAAATGCCTGTATCTGTGATAATTCAAGATTGCTGAAATGAGTTCGATTTGCCTTCTCATCGTGAATAAATGCAGTAATTCCTCCGAGATATATGAAAATGATCAATCCACAAACCCCAATCACCAGTTTTGATTTGATGGAATAGTTCAGCATGATATATATCGACACCAAAAGGGGAACAACGACATACGACCATTGCCAAATTGATTGAGGTGAATACTCGTATAAAAGGATTCCAAGAATAAAGTAAACAGTCAGTCTCAAAAATGGGAATGAGGACCATTTAAACATAAACAGCTGATTCAGTTATTAATAATGAAGATCATTAAAAATAACTGTTTTTACATAATCACAAAAAAGGGGAAACTACTTCTTGGTGAGTTCCTGTTGATTATCTTTCTTCTTATAGGCTTGAACTATCTTCTTAACAAGCCGGTGACGAACTACATCAGTATCTGTCAGTTCTACAAAACCAATGCCATCAATATCCTGTAGGACTTCTATTGCCTCATTTAAACCAGACCTTTGTTTTTTAGGAAGATCAATTTGGGTTCTGTCCCCCGTTATGATCACCTTGGAGTCAGGTCCCATTCTTGTTAAAAACATTTTGATCTGCATTGAGGTGGTATTCTGAGCTTCATCAAGTAGGATGTAGGCATTGTTTAAGGTTCGTCCCCTCATGTAAGCCAAAGGTGCTATCTCAATCACATTGTTTTCCCTGTAATACCTTAGTTTCTCAGCAGGCAACATGTCGCTCAATGCATCATATATTGGTCTCAAATAAGGATCTATCTTTTCAGTAAGGTCACCAGGTAAGAATCCCAGATTCTCACCAGCTTCCACCGCTGGTCTCGTGATTATTATCTTTCTTACTTCCTTATTCTTGAGAGCTCTTACAGCCAGTGCAACCGATACGTATGTTTTGCCGGTACCAGCTGGTCCGATAGCAAATACCAGGTCCATCTTTTCAACGGCTTCAATCAATTTTTTTTGATTGGCAGTCTTAGCAGCAATTTTATTGCCACGGGTACCAAATAAGATGGCATTTTCATCATCTTCATTGTCCTTATGAAAATGCTCCTCGTTGATATAGTGGATCACATTCTCCTGAGTAACCGATCCATATTGATTATAATGGTTCAATAAAGAGTCCAGAATTTCGTTGATCCTTAATATTTGGGGTGCCGTACCCTGGATTTTTATTTCATTTCCTCTCGAAGTGATTTTACTGTCTGGAAAGGCAGATGCAATTTCCTTGATGTTCTTATTTTCTACGCCTAGAAAGTCTACGAGGGGAATATTTTCAATGGTAAAAATTTTCTCTAGCAAATGAGAAGGAGTTTAATTTTCCAGTTTTGTTACGTTAATTTTACTTCGAAAATTTCGGGTACAAAGTAAATAAATTATTTCGCTTGCGGGAATGACGTTAGTCACATTTCTGTCGGATTTTGGAAACGAGGATCATTATGTGGCATCAGTCAAAGCGGCAATTCTGACCGCAAATCCCAATGTCCAGATCATAGATATAAGTCACCAGATCAATCCATTTGATATTGGGCATGCAGCGTATGTTCTGTCCCATTCTTACCGTAATTTTCCTGAAGGAACGATTCACCTGATTGCAATGGATCCATCCGATAAGGCCAACTCCATTTCTTACGCAGCCCGATTAAATGGTCATTACTTTGTGGGTCGCGACACCGGTATTTTAAGTCTAATAAGCGGTAAAGAACCCGATGAACTGGTACAATTACCCGAAAACTCCTCAACATTTGCTGCGAAAGACCTTTACGCTCCTGTCTGTGCAAAGATTGCTCAAGGTATCAGCCTTGAACAAATTGGCAAACCAACTTCCGGACTGAAAAAACTTTTTAACAGGTCTCCCAAGCTAACCAAGCGAGAGATCGTAGGGAATATTATCAGGGTGGATAAATACGGAAACCTGATCACGAATATTCAAAAGAAAGATTTTGATAAAATCCAGGAACTTAATGGGCAAGTCCCATTCAGAATCCAATTTGGACGTGAACAATATTCGTCGTTCCACAAAGATTACAGTGATGTTGATCCCGGCGATTGTTACCTTCTATTTAATAGTGATGAGAGGCTTCAGATCGGTATTAATAAGGGCAATGCATCCGAGTTATTGGGACTTCGTCTTGATGCGCCGGTTTATATTGAATTCAAAATCTGACGCATGGTGATCCGGATTGTGAGATTACACTTAAAGGAAAACCGATCTGAGCGATTTAAGGAGCTGTTCTATGCTTCGAAACCTGAGATACTAAAGTTTGCTGGTTGTCAGCAGGTGGATCTTTTTGTCGATAAGAATGATACCAACATATACTATACTCACAGCCTATGGGACACAGAAGAACATTTGAATGACTACAGGGAATCAAAATTCTTCGAGGGTACCTGGAGAGAGGTGAAAAAGCTTTTTGCGGACAAACCACAGGCTTTTTCAATGGAATCAGTTTGATTTTGCCTATCTTAAAAGATGAAACTCATTTTAAAAGGTCAAAATCATGTTATCAACACTCCTCCGTTCTGTTCTCAGAAATTCGAAGAACAACTTACTGACTACTTTGATCAGCCTTTTTGGTCTGACCATCGGTTTGGCTGTCAGCCTTATATTGTTTGCATTTATTCTAGAGGAAACCTCATTCGATAAGCATCATGAATCCGCAGATCGAACCTACCAATTGATCACTCAATTCATCGACAATAATGGAAATGAGGGGACCTTTGGGATCACTACAGGGATCATCGCTGAAGACTTCATAAATAATTTCCCGGAAGTTGAACGAACGGTTAGAACTTTTGGGCCTATGAATACTGAGGCCGATTTTAATGACTTCAGATATAATGATGTAAAAGTCGTATATGCCGATTTCAGTTTCTTTTCGACATTTGACTTTCCGGGATTTAGGAAGGGCACATTTTCCGCAAATGAACATGCGATCATCAGCAATCCATTCGCTTCAAGACTAGGCGCTGATCTGACTCCGGGAGATGGGATCTCCGTGTTCGACCAGGATTTCTTTATTCAGACGATTGTAGATGTTCCTCAAAATACAAGGTTCGATTTTGATCTAATACTCCCAATAACCTCGTTTTCCGATTTCGAAGATTGGAAGCATGGAGGATTGGAATTCGGCACATACGTTGTGCTCCGTGAGAATAGTCAAAAAACGCTTGACAAACTAAGTAATTATTACAATTCAACCATTGAAAAAAAGTGGGATGATTATGTTGGTAGATCCTTCTTCCTGCCATTGGCAGATGTATACCTCAATGACCGCGTCAGTACAAACTTTGGAAATGGAAGTTGGAAAATGGTTTACACTCTTTCCAGTATTGCAACACTAGTAATGTTACTGGCAATCATCAACTACTTAAACCTTAGCATCGCAAATGGTCATTCTCGTAAAAATGAAATCCGAATAAAGAAAATAATGGGTGCTACCAAAAAGCACATCACCCTGCAAACCAGTCTTGAATCAACTATTTACCTTATTTTCTCCGGTTTTTTTGCGTTAATTATTTTCGAGGTATTCAATGAATTACAAGCTCAAGACTTTTTTGGCCGAAAGCTGATAACCTTCCTGGAATGGTCACCAATTTCCCTGTTGTTGTATTTGCTTTCTCTTTTTCTTCTGGGGATAATAATTGGTCTGTATCCGGCCTATGATTTCTTTAAGAAGGGAACTACAGTCAGTCAACAAGAAAAACCAACGGGATTTTCTCTTCCAACCCGCGTATTGATCATATTCCAATTCACAGTAGCAGCATGTCTTCTTTCTGGCATTTTGTTTATTAATCTACAGCTCGATTTTCTAAAACGAATATCGCCTGGTTACCAGAGTGAAAATGTCGTGCTGATCAAGAATCTGAATGAGCAGCATAAAGAGCAATATGATATCATAAGGAATGAACTAGCAACTCTAAGTGCAATTAAGAACGTTAGTGGCATGCAGGCTGAACCCGGAGCAGGAGCCAGTGGCCAATTAATTGTAAGGGATGGATTTCCGGATGAATCGCGAATCTCAATTGCCCATGTTCGTACCATTGAAGGGTACGCAGAAACTTTTGGCCTGGAGTTCGTTTCCGGGCGGGATTTTCAACTCCCTTTGGCAGAAAATGAGCACCAATTCATATTAAATGAAACGGCTAGAGATCTGTTATTCACCTCGGATGAATTTCCAATCGGTCAAAAATTGGTTATGGGACATCGTAAAGGATCGGTTGTTGGTATTGTCAAAGATTACCACTTCAGATCGTTCCACCACCAGATAGACCCTCTCGTATTAAATGTCGAAGAACCATATTTTCTTAACCTGGCAATCAAAATATCAACCGATGATATAAAAGGAACACTCCAGTCAATAGGGGACATTTTGATGAATGTAGATCCGTTGTACAGCCTGGACTATATTTTCATGGATCAGAAATTTGATCAGCTATACAGGTCTGAATTACTTTCCAGAAGAATTGTGAGTTACTCCTCAATCATCGCTCTGGCCATATCCATATTGGGAATTTTTGCCATGAGTATTTTTATAATTAACACTAAAACGAAGGAGATCGCCATCAGGAAAGTCCTTGGTGCAGCTCGAATAAATATTCTTTGGGAGCTTTCTTACAAATTGATTTTTCTGATTTTCATCGGAAACCTACTTTCAATACCGATCTCTTTCCTTGTTTTGACAAAATGGTCTGAAAGTTTTGTTTACCAGATTGCTTCCTTCCATTTATTTTGGATCGCTCCGGCATGTATGCTTTTAGCTATGATTGCAGCAGGTGCAACGGTGTTCATGAAACTTCGTAAAACGATGCTCCTGAATCCTGTGATTTTCCTGAGAAATGAGTGATTAATGACCAGTGCAGACCGTCACACCGTCTGATAAGTAATTCTCGTTGGCTCCCACATTTCCGTACGCAAGAACCACATGTTTGAACAGGTCATTGGATAAATGGATCTTGACACTTCCATTCATTTGCTGTAACAAATCGTAAGTGAATATTTGGCCATCGGTCAATTCAACCTGATCGAGAACAGTTACGCTTTTTCCTGTATTGCCGGAGACATCAGACAATTGAAACGCCAATTCACCGACTTCGTTGATACTGCCAAAATGCAAATGGGCCGGAAAATCAAATCGTTCGTCGGTGTTTACCAATGAAATTTCAACCTGGATCTTACCTGGGGCCAACTCTGTGAATGTAACATCTCCCCTAACCGGTTCATAGCCCGCGCGATGGAGGAAATAGGAACTCTCACGTAATGAATTTGTATCCACCTCCTGCTGATCGCAACTGATCACCAATAAACCCACCAAAATCAATCCAAGTATAAATTTCATATCCTACTAACAACTAAAAATACAGTATCCGGTACATGGAAAACCAAAAACTTCCGGAAATGATTTCAATTGACCTTAATATAACTTTCGATGTTACCTTTTTCTGACAACAAAATTGCCACATTTCTTGTCGATGGAAAGTATGCCATTACAATAACAAGGACAGATATTATAGGAACGGAGAGCAACATTCCTATGATTCCCCAAATTGCTCCCCAGAATGATAACGAAAGAATAACGGCCAGCGGGCTCAGATTTAACGTTTTTCCTACAATTCGGGGCTCGATATAGTTTCCGACAAGTATCTGAATAATTTCTACGGTAACAAAAACCCATAGAAAAGGTAAGAACGAAGCAAACTGGAAAACTGCGAAGAATGATGGCAATAAGGTTGCCACCAAAGACCCCACGTAAGGTATGAAATTGAAAAGAAATATGAGGAATGCCCAAAGTCCGGCAAAGTCTACTCCAATGATCAATAACACCACATAACTCAGCACACCGGTAAATAAGCTTACAAGAAATTTAACGGTAAAATAAGTGTTGATTGATTTGTTGATTCGATCCAAAATATTGGAAACCCTTCCTTGCTTATCCCCTCTGGCCAGTATAGCTTCCAACTTCAAGGGCATAAAATTTTCTTCGATCAATAAAAAGATCACATAAACCAGTACAAGAGCAAAATTACCAATCAAGACACTGACCACATTCAAGGTAGAAGTGGCAAAGGATTGTACATCAATATCAATTTTGCTTAGCTGTTCGGTGATAAAGGCGTCAATATCGTTGATGCCGGTCAATTCGGTTACACTTTCTATCAATGAGGACAGATTCTCATTGTACTCGGATGATTTGGTTATGATAAGGTTGACGTTGTAGGAGATAAGCTCAAATACTCCATATAGTATCGTAAACGTCAAAAGAATTGAAAGGACTCCTACTAACCATCTAGGCATGGTTCTTCCCTTAAAACTAATTCTGGCTATTAGTTTTCGGGTACTACGAATAAGATACCAAACAACTATTGCCAAAATGAAGGGTTGGATCAGACTTCTGAAATAAATCAGTGCAAAAACAATAACCCCAATTATTGTCAACCAAAATGCCGATTGTGAAACCCTGTTGGATTCGATCATAGTTCTTCTTTGCAAAAACTACTCTAAGCTAATTGATTTCGGGATTTACTCTAGGGTCTGAAAATAAAAAAACGGCGATTTCGAAAAATCGCCGTTCATTAAGAACCAGCTATGGAAAATAGATACTCACTATTTCTAACAAATATATTATCAAATGATAATTAAGCAAAGTCATGACATGGGAAAAATTCCTTAGGATCTATATTTTACAATACAATCGTTTGTATTTTATTTAATCGGGCATATATTGTTTTTAAGCGGTAAAATTCCATTGACTCAGGTCCTCGATAGGGCATAATCCTGTGTCATGCGCCATGCATTGGACGATTCATGGTTTCACATTTCTCAAATGATAAGCGTAGTGTATTAACTTGCATTATTTAATACAATCGATCGTGATTAGATCAGTCCCATACCTGCTAACATATCTTCTCGTAAGTGTTACAACTTGCTTTGCGAACGATAGCATTAGTTTTCACCATGTCGGGGAAAGGTTATCTCAGAGTACGATATCCAGGATCATTCAGGACAATGAAGGCTTTCTCTGGTTTGGAACAAGGTATGGTCTGAACAAATATGATGGTAAATCATTCAAAGCTTACCTTCATAATCCCAATGACAGTAATTCATTGTCTGACAGTCGGATCAATGACATCATATCAGATGAAAATGGGAATTTCTGGATCGCAACAGATGAAGGGGTAAATCATTTCAAAGTAAACACAGGCACATTCAGTCATCTTCAACATGATCCTACCAATCCCAACTCGATATCAAGCGATTTTACGCTTTCCTTGTTTTGGGATCACAAAGGTGTCCTTTGGATCGGGACTGAAAACAAGGGGCTGAATACTTACGATCCTAGTACAAACAGGATCAGCAGATTTATCCACAACGCTGACGATCCATTTTCGATCAGCAATAATCACATTTGGGATATCACGGAAGATCCTAATGGCAACATATGGATTGGAACCCAAAATGGATTAAATCTTTACGACCGAAATACCCGACGTTTTATCCATTATAATACGGATAACGTTAATTCCTTTAAATCAAATTCCATTCGAACACTCCTCAGCAGTAATCGAGGGATTTTCGTAGGATCACAACAAGGGCTATTACTGCTTCAATACAATACCAATGGTAAGTATGATTTCAAATCAATACCGGAGCAAATCGATCATGGGGAAAAACAGGTGCTGAGCAATGCTAACATCCTAACCTTGATGGAGGACAATAACAAGGAGTTATGGGTGGGGACAGAAAATAAGGGATTATTCCATTTGAATCGAGACCTGAATAGAATGGAAGTTTACAGGCATATTCCCAGCGACCCAACAAGTCTGTCGAGTAACTCAATCTGGTCGCTTTTCCAGGACAGAACTGATATCATTTGGGTTGGTACTTTCAATCGCGGTCTCGACAAGATCGATATGAACCACTGGAAATTTGAACACTATGATGACAATCCGCTGCTGAAGTATTCGGTGAGCTACAATACTGTAAGTTCCTTCGTCGAAGAAGGGGATGGACTATGGATCGGTACGGATGGTGGGGGTTTGAATTTCCTTGACAATCAAACAGGAGAATCCAGAGTTTATCGATACGATCCCCTTGACCCGACTTCTCTCGCAGGTGATGCCGTCCTCAGTATGATCAAGGATCAACGAGAAAATATCTGGATTGCTTCATGGGAAGGTGGTGTCAGTCTGAAAAGGAAAGGTGCCGATCAATTTGAAAGGTTCCAACATGAACCAAACAATCCTAACTCCATTTCCGGACGTGATGCATTTTATTTATTTGAGGACACCAGAGGTAATATTTGGATCAGTCTTTTCAGGGTTGGGATCGATATTTTGAATCCGACGTCTGGTGAAAACAAGAAACTCCATTTCAACCCCACCAACATATTGACCATCAGTAATCCGAAAGTCAGGTCCATCATCCAGGTTGAAGAAAACAAGTTCTGGCTTGGGACCGAAGGAAATGGTATTGATGTGATCACAGTCGATGAAAACTATAAAATCGTTGAAAAGGAAGTATTTCAAAATGAATGGGATGACCCGAACAGTTTGAGTCATAATGTAGTCTCTCATATGCATATAGCCAGAGACGGTAAGATCTGGATCACCACCTTTGGAGGAGGGATAAATATTTTCAATCCGGAAACCCGTAGTTTCAAAAGACTTTCCACTAAAGACGGACTTCCCAGTAACGTGGCCCTGTCCATAGAAGAAGACAATTCCGGAAACTTTTGGGTTGGAACAAGCAATGGTCTTTGCAAGATCGATAGTGAGTATTCAATTCAATCTTTCGATGCGGCTGACGGAATACAAGGTTATGAGTTTGTAAAAAGTGCCAGTTACATAAACTCTGAAGGAGAATTGTTCTTTGGTGGTACGAATGGGTACAACAAATTTCATCCCGGGAACATTCGAAAGAATCAGGAAATACCTCCTGTGGTAATCACAGGGTTCAAGCTGATGAATGGTGATAAGGTCTTGGATGAAGATCTTCCCTTCCGAGAAACTTTTCCCGAAAATATCATCGAATTGAAGCATTCAGAAAATGATTTTTCTTTTCAGTTCGCCGTGTTAAACTATACTCAACCCAATAAGAACAAGTATGCCTATCAATTGATGAACTACGATGACGACTGGATCATTGCTGATAATGGATATGGTATCAATTATACCAATGTACAGCCGGGTAGGTACATATTTAGAGTTAAAGGTTCAAACAATGATGGTATCTGGAATGACAATGGGGACTACATTGAGTTGTATATCTCACAACCCTGGTATTTCACTACATCCGCATTTCTAATGTATGCTTTGTTGGCTTCGGCCATATTGATTTGGGGGCGGCAACTCACCATTAATAGGGAAAGGCTTAAGAATGAATTACAGTGGGAGCACATGCAACTGACCAAGATGCAGGAAATGAGCGAGTTGAAATCAAAGTTCTTTGCCAATATCTCTCACGAATTCCGTACCCCA
Source organism: Cyclobacteriaceae bacterium (assembly GCA_965242805.1). Taxonomy (GTDB): domain Bacteria; phylum Bacteroidota; class Bacteroidia; order Cytophagales; family Cyclobacteriaceae; genus JANQEU01. The sequence goes on from CBDETD010000002.1 coordinate 1,907,670, forward strand.
TTGACCCTGATCCTGGGTCCGCTAAAATCCTTACTAAATGGCACCTATAAAGGTGACATGAACAGTCAATTCAAATTGATGGTTAGAAATGCGGACAGGCTATTGCGACTCATCAATCAAATACTGGACCTATCCAGACTCGAATCAGGAAGTATGAAGTTGAGGGTTTCTCCTGGAGATCTCATCAAGTTCATCAAACCAATTGCCTACTCTTTCACAAGTCATGCTGAAAGGCAATTAATCACTTACAAATGCAAGTTCCCTGATAATGATATTCAGATCTACTTTGAGGCTGACAAAATAGAGAAGGTCGTGGTGAACCTCCTTTCAAATGCTTTCAAGTACACCCCTGAGTTCGGAAAAGTTGATTTTGAGATACAGGAAAATGATAACGAAGTGATCATCCAGGTATCCGACACCGGAATCGGCATACCTGAAAACCAGATCGATCATGTCTTCAACAGGTTCTATCAGGTAGACAATGGCCAGCAGAAAGGTAGCGGAATTGGCCTGGCACTGACTAAGGAATTGGTTGAGTTACATAAGGGAACCATATCTGTCGAAAGTAAACCCGATGAGGGATCCTTATTCAGGATCATATTGAAAAAGGGTCGGGAGCACTTTAGCGAAGATGACATTATTAGATCGTCACTTTCTCCACAGGAATATCATATCTCAGAATTGATGGGAGTCAACAATGATATCAAGGACCCCGAATCTGTTGAGGAGTCCTCACCTATTACTGATGACTCCGGTGCTGAGGAACATCCCAGCATCCTGGTTGTGGAAGATAACGAGGACATGAGATCCTTTATAAGTGAGTACCTCTTCTCCGAATATAAGATCCTCGAAGCTGACAATGGTCAAACGGCCTTGGAAATCGCTCGTGAAAATCATCCGGATGTGATCATTTCTGATATCATGATGTCGGAGATGAACGGATTTGAATTGTGCAAAAGAATTAAAGGAGATGTACGTACCTCCCATATTCCCGTTATCCTGTTGACAGCTAAGGCATCTGTCGAGAGTACAGAAAAAGGTTTTGAAGTTGGAGCCGATTACTACATGACCAAACCTTTCAATCCCAAACTCCTTGAACTCAGAATAAAGAACATACTTCGGACAAGAGACCATATCAGGCATCAACTACTCCATGTCCAGGACATGTCTCTGGAACCTAAAAATCTGAAGATCGGATCAAAGGATCAGGACTTCCTTAATAGCGTGGTGAAATGTGTCGAGGATAATCTGGCAAATTCTGATTTTGGGATCGACCATCTGTGCAAGGAGCTCGCCTTAAGCAGAACTCAGCTTTACAGAAAACTGAAAGGATTGGTCGGGCAATCCGCCAATGAATTCATCCGATCTTTTCGATTGAAAAGAGCAGCACAATTACTGAAGACACAGGAGTTGACAATATCTGAAGTAACCTACCAGGTGGGCTTCAATGACCTCCAATATTTTCGTTATTGTTTCAAAGAGCAGTTCGGAGTGAACCCCTCAGAATACGCCCAAACAGTCCAATAAAAGGCTATTTCAAACGTTTGCACTAATTACCATTGTACTATGGAACATTCCCCCCTATAGGCGATGAGGAACTTTCCAGAAGTTTGATAAATCTAGTTTGCCCAAATTGGGTAATTATGTTTTAATGAAACATTGCTAAACAAAATGGTATGATGAGTATTTACTATGAAAAATTGAGAGAGCTCTGGAAAACAGGATCACGGACGGTGCTGACTGTTTTACTTGTGAGCCTTGGTTTGATTTTTGCCCAGGCGCAGGATCAAACAGTCACTGGTAGGATTATCGACGAATCAGGCGAAGGACTACCCGGGGTTAACGTGGTGATCAAAGGAACCAGTAGTGGTACGGTTACCGATGTCGAAGGTAACTATAGACTAAGTGTTCCTTCGGGCAGTACGTTGGTATTCAGTACGGTCGGATTTGCTACGCAAGAAATCGCGGTTGGTAGTCAGTCCGTAATTGACGTTACTCTTGGAATCGATATTTCCGAGTTACAGGAAGTGGTAGTCACAGGTTATTCTGTGGATAGCAGGAGGGAAACAACAGGTTCAGTTTCTACTGTTAAGCCAAAGGCACTTCAAGCTATTCCAACTGGAAACGTCGAACAAGCCCTTCAGGGTCGAGTCGCCGGAGTTACGGTAATCACAAACGGACAACCCGGTACAACCAGTAAGGTTAGAGTAAGAGGTTTTGGTGCACTTGGAGGTAACGAACCACTTTACATTGTTGACGGGGTTCCTGTATTCTCTACGGATTTCTTGGCTCCGGGTGATATTGAAAGTACAACTGTACTGAAAGATGCAACAACTGCTGCTATATATGGAGCAAGAGCTGCGAATGGTGTGATCGTTTATACAACAAAAAGAGGAAAGAGAGACGCTCAAAAAATGACCATTACCTACAATGGTACCGTAGGTGTCACAACTCCGGGTGAGGGACAAGATCAATTAAGTCCTCAAGAACAGGCGGATTGGACGTGGAATGCGATCCGAAATGCCGCGACACAACGCGGTGAAACTCCTGTTTTCAATCACCCACAATATGGAACTGGAGCTACTCCCGTACTTCCGGAGTATCTATTGGTTGGTGGAAATGCAGGTGTAACTGGAGGAGTAAACCTTGCCGATGAAGCTACCCGATACAATGTCAATCCTGAAGCAGGAGCTATTTACCAGGTTGTCAGAGCAAACACCAAGGGTACTGACTGGTATGATGCCATGACCCGTAATGCCGCTCTGAACAGACATGAAATCGGAATTTCAGGCGGAGGAGTTGGCAACCGGTATTATATAGGTCTAGGTATGCAGGAGCAGGAAGGTATTGTCCTTCATCAAAGATTCTCAAGATATACGTTGAGAGCAAACTCAGAATTTGACATCATCCCTGAAAAACTCAGAATTGGTGAGAACGTACAAGCTACCTACAGATCTGCAAGACTTCTTTTCGGAGGTAGTGGAGGATCCGGTTCCTCAGATGATGAGAATATCATCAACATGGCCAACAGGATGTCCCCGATTATTCCTGTGTTTGATGAATTTGGTGGATATGCAGGTACCGCAGCACCCGGATTCAACAACCCTGAGAATCCAAGAGCAACTTTAGACGGTCAGAAGAATAACCGCGCATTCTCCGTGGAGACGTTTGGTAATGTTTATTTGGAAGCTGAACCCATTGAAAATCTTGTTCTTAAAACAAGTTTCGGTGGTAGATTCAGGACGTTGAATGCGTGGAGCTACACAAGGAGACAATATGAGAACTCCGAAAACAATTCATCCTTCGGATATGCTCAGAGTCATAATTTCGATAGACAGTGGGTTTGGACAAACACTATCAACTATAGCCTTGATTTTGGTGCGCATAGTGTGGGTGTTTTGGTAGGACAGGAAGCACTTAATACCGGTGCAAGCAGAGGAATGGGAGCATCAGGTATCAATCCTTTCTCTCAGGACATTGATTTCGTAACAATGAGTACCGTTAATGACAGAGTTGTCAACGGTGGGCATGACAATGGATCAAACTTCTCATCATACTTTGGAAGATTGACATATGACTTCCAGGATAAGTATTTGTTCACCGGAGTAATTCGTAGGGATGGTACTTCAAGACTTGGTGAAGATGTAAGATTTGGAACATTCCCAGCATTCTCAGTGGCATGGAGAGTTTCTGAGGAGTCATTCTTGTCTGGTGTCACAATAATTGACGACTTAAAAGTAAGAGCAGGATGGGGTGAAGTAGGAAACGTGAATAACGTACCTGCATCTAACCAGTTCACACTGTTCGGAACTTCCTTAGGTCAGTCCAGTTATGACATCGGTGGAACCAATAATTCAGTTGCTGAGGGTTTTTACCAAACTCGTATTGGTAATAACCAGGCTGTATGGGAAAAAGCGGTTACAACAAACATTGGTTTTGACGCCTTGTTGCTGGATGGTAAGATTGATGTTGTTTTGGATTTCTGGAAAAGAGAAACTCAGGACATGCTACTTGCTCCTCCTATCACCGTTCTTAACGGATTCCGAGCTGCTGCTCCTTTCGTAAACGTAGGAGAGATGGAGAATAAAGGGATCGACTTTAAGATCGTAAACAGAGGTAATGTGAGTGGTATTGAATATGAAGTGACTGTCAACGGAGGATTCCTTTCAAATGAGATCGTGAAATTCGCTGAGGGTATTGATGAGCTTCCAAACTTCAGTGCTGCTTATCGTGGTGTAGTTCCCGTACTTAACCTTGTAGGTGAGCCACTTTCTACTTTCTACGGATTTAAAGTAGAAGGATTGTTCAGAGATCAGGCTGATGTCGACGGTCATGCTACACAGGATGGGGCAGCTCCCGGTCGATTTAAGTTTGCTGACCTGGACAACAATGGTACCATCGATATCAATGATAGAACATCACTCGGTGATCCAATTCCGGATTTCACTGGAGGTTTGACACTGAATTTGAAGTATCAGAACTGGGAGATGGAAACTTATCTTTTCACTTCCCTTGGAAACGAGATCTACAATATCTCTAAATTGTTCACAGACTTTTATCCTTTATTCCCAGGAGCAGCTATCAGCAGCAGGGTGAAGGATTCCTGGACATTTGAGAATCCAAAAGGTGACATTCCGATATTTGAAAACGTGTCAAACTTTAGTACAAATACACAATCGAATTCATTCTATGTGGAAGATGGTTCTTACCTGAGAATGCAGAATATTTCGTTGTCTTATTATTTACCTGCCAGTATCCTGAACAACATTGGTTTCAGTGAGTTAAAACTTACAGGTAGTGTAAATAACGTTTTCACGATTACAGGCTATGAGGGTATTGATCCTTCAGTAGGTGGCGATGCAGACGTGAACTTTGGTATTGACTTAGGTAATTTCCCAATTACTAGAAGTTGGAATTTTGGAGTAAGTGCTACATTTTAATTGAGTTTATTTTGAAAGAAATGAAAATGAAAAAGCTTAAGAATATTAAATTCATGTCTTTGACATTGGTAGTGGTTGTGATAACTACCATGGCATGTAAAGACGACTTTTTGGAAGTGAGACCTACTGGCTCACTGACTGAGTTCGAGTTGACTAGCGGGGCTGGTTTGGAAGGTTCTTTGATTGCTTCCTACAGTTACCTTTTGGGTAGAAGTGGATTTTACTCAGATGCATCGAATTGGTTCTGGGGAAGTGTCCTGGGTGGCGATGCCAACAAGGGAACAAACGCCGGTGACCAGTCACAGGTAAATGAGATCCAGACATACTCTTCGCAGACGAATAACGGATCAATTTTACAGAAATATCAGGTGCTCTATGAAGGCATCGCCAGGGCAAATGCCACCATACGTTTGGCAGGTAGCGCACAGGAAGGTGTTTCACAAACGTTGATTGACAGGGTGATCGCGGAAGCAAGATTCCTACGTGGTCATTATTATTTTGAGTTGAAGAAGATCTTCGATGATACGCCATACATTGATGAAACGTGGGATGGCACCCCTGTTGGCAACAGTCAGGATCTTTGGCAGTTTATCCAGGCTGATTTCCAGCATGCGTTCGACAATCTGCCTGAGACTCAAGGTGATGCTGGTAGAGCCAATAGATGGGCAGCCGGAGCATACTTAGGAAAAACGTTATTGTTCCAGGGGCAATATGATCAGGCTGAAAACATCCTGGATCAGGTGATTGCTGGTGGTCAGACAGCCAATGGTCAGGCATATGCATTGCTTGCGAATTACGCTGATAACTTCAGATCAACCTTCGACAACAATGCAGAATCTGTGTTCTCTGTTCAGGCCGCTGCTGGAACAGGTACAATTAATAATGCAAATCCTGCACAGGTTTTGAATTTCCCTCATGGATCAACCGGGCCTGCGCGACCAGGTGGATGCTGTGGATTCTTCCAGCCAAGTTTTGACCTGGTGAATTCACACAGAACAGATGCTAATGGTCTTCCGTTGTTGGATAACTCTTACAATGCTGCTGCCAATGCCGTAGCGAATGATATGGGTCTCCAGAGTGCTGATGCCTTCACTCCTGATGCAGGTAACCTGGACACAAGATTGGATCATAGTGTTGGAAGAAGAGGTATCCCATACCTTGATTGGGGTCCTCACCCAGGATTTGACTGGATTCGTGACCAGCCATATGCCGGACCTTTTTCTCCTAAAAAGTACAGCTACTACCAGGGTGGTATCGGAACTGAGAATGACGGTAGTTCCTGGACTCCTGGTTACACTGCTGTTAATTATGATATCATCCGATTTGCGGATGTGTTGTTGATGGCAGCTGAAGCCAAAATTGAAAAAGGTTCTCCCGATCTGGCTGGTGCGGTTGCGCTGATCGATCAAGTAAGAACTAGAGCAGCGGGATCTCCGGTATTGGAAGCGGATGGTGTTACTCCTTCTGCGAATTACAATGTGGGGACATACGGTACTTTCACCGATCAGGCTCAGGCAAGAGCCGCATTACGTTTTGAGCGTAAGATCGAATTGGCAATGGAAGGTCACAGAATGTATGACCTGGTTCGCTGGGGAATTGCTGAAGCCACGTTGAATGCATACCTGGCACATGAGGACCCACTCTTGAGTTCTCCATTTGCCGGAGCAACATTTTCAGCAGGGCAAGATGAATATCTGCCGATACCTCAAAATGAGATAGATCTTTTAGGAGTTGATGTACTCATTCAAAACCCAGGGTACAACTGATCTAACATTTTTCATAGATACATTCAAAAAAAGGCAAGGTTTTTTAACCTTGCCTTTTTGATTTAAATCATTGCAGGATAGATACTTTTTCAGAACTTTGGGCTTCAGTTAATAGATAAGGAAATGAACAGAAGTATTGCCTGTATTCTCATAGTGATCATCATAGCATCGCTAGTAGGTTGTGACAACTCATCAACAAAGAGAGCCGGCAAGCTTTTTGAGTTTGTGGATCCGGATCAATCAGGTGTCAAATTTCGGAATGACCTGAAAGAAGATTCAGTCGTTAATTACTTCACTTATCCTTATATCTACATGGGAGGTGGCGTTGCTGTCGGGGATCTCAACAACGATGGTATGCAGGATATCTACCTGACAGGTAACATGGTTGATAACAAACTCTATATTAATCGCGGAGACCTGGTTTTTGATGACATAACTGAGACCTCCGGAACTTCCGGGGATGATCGTTGGATGACCGGGGCGGCCATGGCTGATGTCAATGCTGACGGTTGGCTGGATATCTATGTGAGCGTTTCAGGAAAATTCACGACCTCAAAAAACCTCATGTATATAAATCAGGGTGTGAATGAGGATGGGATACCGACATTCAAAGAAATGGCAGAGCAAATGGGGATTGCAGATGAAGGTCGAACTACTCAGGGTACTTTCTTCGACTATGACAATGATGGAGACCTGGACCTATACAATGCAAACTACCCATACACCAGCTTCAAGACAATGAACCCAACCTACCAAATGCTGATGTTCACCAAAAATCCTGAGAAGTCAGACAAATTATATCGAAACAACGGCGATGGAACTTTCACGGATGTAACCGGAGAATCGGGCATTTTGAATTTTGGATTGGGATTAAGTGCCACAGTTGGGGACTTTAATAAGGACGGTTGGCAGGACATTTATGTGTCTAACGATTTTGCAACTCCGGACTACTTCTATTTCAATAACGGGGATGGAACATTCACAGACCAGCTTTTCAGGACAACCCAACATACCTCATTCTTTGGGATGGGCGCCGACGTTTCAGACTTTAATAATGATGGACTACTTGACATCGTCCAGCTTGATATGACCCCCGAAGATAATCGGAGGAATAAAGCGAATATGGCAAGTATGGATCCGGCCGGTTTCTGGGAAATGGTAGGACTTGGATTCCACTTTCAATATATGCAAAACTCATTCCAGCTCAATAATGGAATTCACGATGATGGATACCCACGATTCAGTGATATTGCACGGCTCGCAGGTATATCCTCTACAGACTGGAGTTGGTCAGCACTGATGACGGATCTCAATAACGATGGCTGGAAAGATATTTTCATCACAAACGGTACCAGGAAAGACATAAATAATAAGGACTATTTCAAGAAGATTGATAACGCCTCACCATCCGAAAGAAAGAATTTTGACTACCTGAAACTCAGTAAAGGGATCCCAAATGAAGCTGTACCCAATTATGTTTTTCAGAATAATGGAGATCTAAGTTTCCGTGATGTGTCAGAAGAGTGGGGATTGGATTTCACTGGATATTCCAACGGAGCAGCCTATGCTGATCTGGACAATGACGGGGATCTGGAATTAATTGTCAACAACATTGATGATTTTGTTACCATTCACAAGAACCTCTCACGTGAAAATGGTTCAGGTAACTATTTGCGTATCAAATTGGCCGGTGAGGAAGGAAATCCCCAGGGTCTGGGAGCCAAGATCCAAATAGATCATCCATCAAATCAGCAATACCACGAACACACCCTTACTCGAGGATTTCAATCCACCGTTGAACCTTATGTCCATTTCGGATTAGGTAGTGATGAAACCGTGAATTCCATAAAAATCACCTGGTTAGATGGCAAAGAGCAAATTATTGAAAATATCCCCGCAAATCAGTCGCTGGAAATCAAGTATCAAGAAGCCTCAAGTCCCGGTCAACTTACTACAACTGAAAATACTCCTGGCTTATTTGCTGACGTCACCTCAGAAAGTCAAATTGATTATTTACACCTCGAAAATCCATACAACGACTTCCAGCATGAAGTACTTCTACCACACATTTATTCTAAAAATGGTCCGGGAGTAGCAGTCGGTGATATTAATGGTGATGATCTGGATGATTTTTTCGTAGGTGGTGCCATTAATTATTCCGGTGCAGTTTATGTGCAAAAGGAAGGAGGTACCTTTCAAAGGTCTGATTTCTACGACGCCGGTACAGACATTTATATGGAAGATATGGGCGCTGTTTTCATTGATGTTGAGGGAGACGGAGATCAGGACCTATATGTGATCAGTGGTGGTAACGAATACAGGGAAGGTTCTCCCCGATTACAGGACAGGATCTACATCAATGATGGAACTGGGAAGCTCCGGAAAGATGAAAATGCAATACCGCCAATAACAGGCAGTGGGTCCAGGGTACTTCCCGGAGATTTCGATGGGGATGGCGACCTGGATCTATTTGTTGGGGGTAATGTAGTACCCGGATCTTATCCCCTACCAGCAAAGAGTTACTTACTTCGCAATGATTCGGACGGAGCATCTGTTAAGTTCTCGGACGTGACATCTGGATTAGCTCCTTCCTTGATGGAAATGGGTATGGTGACTGACGCCGAATGGCTGGATTTTGATGCAGACAAAGACCTGGATCTCGTAGTAGTTGGTGAATGGATGCCCATCACATTCCTGGAAAATACCGACGGCAATTTTTCAGATGTTACAAGGGAAGTTGGGGATCCAAATTCCGCAGGATGGTGGTACAGCATTGCCAAAGGCGATTTTGACAATGATGGTGACATGGATCTGGTAGCAGGAAATCTCGGACTTAACTACAAATATCAAGCTTCGGCAGAAGAGTCATTTGACGTCTATGCCAACGATTTTGATGGAAACGGCCGACTGGACATCGTTTTAAGTTATTACAATGACGGTGTACAATTTCCTTTGAGAGGTAGGCAATGCTCGTCAGAACAAATGCCAGCGATCAGTGTAAAATTCCCAGATTACAATTCATTTGCGGAAGCGACAATAACTGATGTGTACGGTCAATCTGATCTGGAATCATCCCTGCACTATCAAGCCAGAAACTTCGCGAGCAGCTACATAGAAAACAAGGGGAATGGAAAATTCGAGCTTGGAAATCTTCCCTATGAAGTACAGATTTCTTCAATAAATGATATCCTGGTTGAAGATTATGATAATGATGGAAATCTCGATCTTGTAGTAGCTGGCAATATTTATGGTGCTGAAGTGGAAACAACGCGAAACGACGCGGGATTTGGCCAGTACCTTAAAGGAAACGGGGATGGTACATTCGATCCCATCCCATTCACTGAAAGTGGTATTTTCCTGAGATACGATACCAAGGACCTGGCGAAAATAGCTGTTGGGAATCGAACCGGTTTTCTGGCTGCAAATAACCAGGATTCATTAAAATTACTGATCAAAGAAGCTCAGTAAGTCATTTTGCTGGTTGCCGGGTATAGAGAATGAGAAGGTCTTACAAAGTTGTATTTCTATCCCTCATTATTGTCCTTTTCGTATATTTCGTCAATCAGCGATACTCAGAGAGTAGGCCTTCAAGGAACTATGAAGCGTATTGCGGATCCTGTCACCTGACCCCTGAGCCGGGATCCATTCCAAAACAATACTGGGAAAATAATATTATGCCTGATATGGCAGCAAGGTTGGGGTACAGGTACGGAACGTACAATCCTTTCAAAAATAAAAGTATGGAAGAGTCATTCTACATAAGAATGACAAACGTATACCCTGAAGATCCTTTAATTGATAGTACGACTTGGTCTGAAATTCACAATTACGTGATTTCAAATGCTCCTGAAACGATACCTGTGGACACTTTGAGATCGAATCGATCAAAATTGTTGGATCGGTTCAAGGTCGAAACCATTGATATCGATACCGTTAACAGAGCAGGGGTCACCTCCATTTCTTATGATGACAGATCAGGATCATTTATGGTAGGAACTGCTTATGGTCAATCGTACTCCTGGCCTGAAAATCCCGGTAATGACTATACTTTCAGTTCGCCGATTATTTCACAAATAGGAACCGATGATGTCGAATATGTAACAGAGGTAGGATACATACACCCTAGTCAGGTACCGAGGGGTATCGTTCATCGTATTCAAAATGAAGACATTGATACCATATTTCACAAACTCTACAGGCCAGTTGCTACTGATTTTATTGACTTTGAGAATGATGGGGATCTTGACATACTGGTATGTGAGTTTGGAAACCTGATGGGGCAGCTTTCTGTCCTGGTTGATTCTGCCGGATCCTTTTCCAGAAAGGTATTATTAAACACCCCGGGCACAATTAAAACTGAGGTTAGCGACATGGATGGCAATGGACTGAAGGACATTGTTGTCATCGCTTCACAGGGAAATGAAGGTATTTATATTCTTTCCCAGAAATCATCGGGCAATTTCCGCACTCGTCAGGTTATAAGGTTCCCACCGCACTACGGCTCGAGCTGGTTTGACCTGGTTGATTACAACAACGATGGTAATATGGACATTGTGGTTGTCAATGGCGATAATGCGGACCTGTCTATCTTCCCAAAACCCTACCATGGGGTCAGATTGTTTTTAAACGATGGTAATTCCAATTTTGAAGAGGTATGGTTCTACCCTATTTATGGATCTACCAGGGTGCTGGGAGAAGATTTTGACAAAGATGGGGATACGGATTTTGCTGTAATTTCATACTTCGCCGAGTACGATCATGTTGGGAACGAAAGCTTCGTCTATCTTGAAAATATAGATCCCACCAATTTTGGATTCCAGTCCTATACCCTCGATAATTCCGATAAGGGTAGATGGCTTGTTATGGACAAAGGTGATCCCGATTCAGACGGAGATATTGATATCCTGATCGGATCGTTCGTTCTGGTTCCCGACAATAACTATACAATGATTGAAAGTTGGGACTCTTCCAAAGTAGACCTTGTATTTCTTGAAAATACCCTGATTAACAACTAGAAGTGGTAGCGTTTAAACGCTTCCATCGCCTCGTATTCTGCAAGTCCCAAAAAGTCATAAGCTTCAGCCGTTCCCCTGTTCCTGGCTTCCGATCTCTGCCAGAATTCACGGCTGTCGGATCCTGGAAACAGTGGTCGATCCTTCTGGGACTGGTGCTTGAAGATCGCTCGGCGCTTTTTCAACAATTCATCCGGGCTGATAGGTACGGCCATTTCAATGTTTTCGAGCTCCCACTCCTGCCATGCTCCACGATACAGCCAAACCCAGCAATCCTTGATCCAGCTCTCGGATTTTAGCTGTTCAAGTGCCTGGAAGATCCCGTCGAGACACACTCTATGGGTACCATGAGGATCGGAAAGGTCCCCAGCAGCATAGATCTGGTGAGGTTTCACCTTAGCAATCAGATCCTTCATGATCCTGACATCTTCCGGACCAATTGGATTCTTTTTTACTTCACCGGTTTCGTAAAACGGTAGATCCAGGAAGTGGATCTGGTCATCACTCAAACCTATGTATCTGGCTCCGGCCCTCGCCTCAATCCTTCTGATCATTCCTTTGATAGTACGTACCTCATGAGAATCAAGGTCGCCCGAATTCTTATTCTCCAATTGTGTGCGAACCTTCTTGAATAACTCATCAGCCTTCTCCGTTTTGAATCCGAATGCATCGTGGTATTCCGTTACGAAATCTGCATAACCCAGCACGTCATCATCAAATACCGCAATATTTCCTGAGGTTTGATAGGCCACATGGACTTCATGACCCTGGTCATGCAATCTGATGAATGTACCTCCCATAGAGATGACGTCGTCATCGGGATGAGGGCTAAAAATGATCACACGTTTTTTCGCGGGATCCTTTCGCTCCGGTCTGTTCGTGTCATCTGCATTAGGTTTTCCTCCCGGCCATCCGGTTATGGTGTGTTGCAGCTCATTGAATATTCGGATGTTGATGTTATAGGCTGGACCATGCTGGGTGATGAGGTCGCTAAGCCCATTGTCATTGTAGTCCCTGTCGGTAAGCTTCAAGATGGCTTTGTTGACCTTATCACATAAGATGATCACTGCCTTTCTCATCATAAAAGGAGTCCATTCGATTTCCTCAAACAGCCATGGTTTTTCCTTCCTGGTCAAATTCGCTGCAGCAGCGTCATCTAATACAAATGTGACGTTTTCATGCTCCTGCAAATAAGTAGCAGGAACCTGGTCACTTATTTCGCCTTCTATGGTCTCCCGGATGATAGGCGCTTTTCCTTCACCCCATGCCATGAGGATCACCCGTCTGGCTTTCATGATAGTTCCCACACCCATTGTGATGGCATGTCTGGGAACGTTTTCTTCTCCATAAAAGTCGCTGGCAGCATCTACTTTCGTGATATGATCCAGTGTGATAAGCCGGGTACGACTCTGCTTGGGTGATCCTGGTTCATTGAACCCGATGTGACCCGTCCGCCCGATACCGAGAAGCTGAAGGTCCAGGCCTCCTGCATCGGCTATTTTTTGTTCATATTCATTACAATAATTCCAGATGTCCTTTTTATCAATGGTCCCGTCGGGAATATTGACATTATCCCATTCGATATCAATATGATCAAACAGGTGTTCCTTCATGAACCTCACGTAGCTCTGTAACGCCCGAGGTTCCATCGGGTAATACTCGTCCAGGTTGAAAGTGACTACATTCCTAAAACTTAATCCGTCCTCTTTGTGCATCCTGACCAATTCCTCATACACTCGTACCGGTGAGGATCCTGTAGCTAATCCCAGCACACAATTCTCTCCCTTTCCTGCTTTATCCCTGATCAGGTCAGCTATTTCCTCTGCTACCTTGACGGAAGCATCTGAGGCTTTCTCAAAGATCCAGACGGGGACCTTTTCGTAGACATTTTGTTGGGGATTGGACAATGTATCAAGCATTTGTTTGAGTGTTTTGAATTAATGGAGATTAGGTGAATTACAAAAATAAAAGGTAGGGATTTAGTGCAACAAGGACAAATGATTCTCCGGCGAGGGGGTAATTGTTAAATGTCGGGATCCTTCGTCCGATTGTCTTATGGGTACGATAAAAGGATATAATAAAAAAGCCTATCAAATTCCCATCCAATACACAACCTTGGAGTCGACATCACAGGAACCAGACCATCAAACGATCAGGAACATGAAATAACTCCAGATCAGTACGAATTTGTTATAATCGATATGGCTAGTACATCTATCGCCACAAGCGGTACTGGTTTCGCTTAGTTCCTGTCGTCAGGTGTTTCGGGGGAAGGACAGATTTTGCCCTCTGTATACGTCCAGTTTAATCCCTCATCATTATTTTCTTCTTTCAGCTCACATTCTTCAGAAGAAGTTGGGCAAACTGTATTTATTCTCTTGCCTTCTGTATTCGTACCTACACAATAACCAACTTTTTCTTCGTCATCACATGAGAATGACACCAGTAACAAGATCAGTATAAAACTTACAACCTGTTTCATTTATCCTTTAATGATTATACGTTTCACATCAACTAACACTTCATTTTGAATTAAACCGATGAAATAAATACCCTCCAGTATATTACTAACATCTAATATGTGAATATTATCATTCACCTTTTTCCGAATAATTTCAAAACCGTTTATATCGTAAATTATTAGACTGGTTTCTCTAGAATTATCCAAATTCTTTAAAGTTATTTCAACTGCTTCAGATGCGGGATTAGGTATTAGTGAGACGATAACTGGGGATTGGGACCCAATACCTTCATTGGTCAGTGATTTTTTCAGTGTGTTTAGTTCTGCTGTTAATGCTTCGATAGCAGATTGTTGTTCTTGAATTGCGCATACCAAGTATGGTATTAATTGTGTATAGTCTATGCTGAGGTATTTCTTGGGATCGGAAGTCATAACTGAATCATTATTTGGCATTACAAATTCATCAACTAAATGAGGTAGTATTTCATTAACCTCTTCCGCAATCAATCCTGTTTGTAACTTATCATAAGTAGTATTTTTCTTAATGTCCAAGAGTTCATATTTTGTCGGTCTTAATTTTTCAATAACATTGAGTCCATGTGATATTGATTCAATATTTCGTTTCAATCTAGAGTCCGAGGATTTATGTATAGATCCTGTATAATAGATTGACCTATAAAAAAATCCGGCAGCTACCGTCGAACCACTGGGGCCACTGGCATCTCCAATTATTCCATATGCCGCACCATTGCTGGAGTTTGAAATAGCTTCACCTTTTACCCCAACAGAGGTACCACTTTCTGCCTTTCCCACTACACCCCAACCCTCGGAAAAGATACTTTCAGCAAAGGATTCACCGATAATACCAGCGATGATACCACTGCCAGAATTATACGCAGTGAGTTTGTAATCTGTATATGTCGTACTGGTTCCTATTCCTACATTTCCATTCCTTTTGATTGTCATTTTAGGTCCTCCCCAAGAAATATTTTGATCTTGCCCCGTAGACTTTGGGGAAATAAGAAAATCCATTCGACCACCATTTCCAAGAAAATGTATCATTCCAGCACCGCCATCATATGAGCCTTCATTATTTGCATACCTTGTATTTCCAGTTGTCATCAAATCTCCTGGTGCATATATTTTATATGCATTGAAAAGTATTGCATGTGATCCACCCCATTCATCCCTTGCCAATTGAAACTTTGTATAGTTGGATTTTGTTGTTTCTAGTTCCCCAGAAGCAACAATACTATTTGCTAATTGTAGCTTTCCACCAATTGACAGAGCAGCAACAGGAGTTTGTCCACTAACACCCCAAGTCCATCCTCTACCTGATGTATTACTCATAGATGATTTAATAGAATAATCCGTAACAGGTCCATATTTATATTCGGAGCTATTTCCCATACTTATTTTATAGCTGTTACTACCATTCCAGAATCGTAATCCCTTACCGTTTCCTGAGTTGACATCATAATAGTTCTGTTGACTAATTAGTTGGTGATGTTGTACCAAAATCAGTAATGTGACAGTGATAAATTTTTGTTTCATAATTGGTGAAAAATAAATGGGTGACAATTAACGTAATTTATTATACGTACTCCATTGGGTCAATACCCTCTTTTGGGTATTTTCCATGTAACTACCTTTAAATACCTCACGAAAAATTAGTATAGTGAAAAGTTGATTAGATTGCGATTAGGATAGAAAAGGAATATAGAAATAGGTGCCACCCCCACCTCTTTCCAATCGCATTAAATAATCCCTAGGAACCACCCGTTGAACAACACACACACCATTCGAAGGGGAGTGAATTCCCAAGAAAGATTGTTTCTTAAATGTCTTTTCTAACCACAACCTTATTTCAGTCTTTCCTCCAATTCTTCAATTTGTGGGGTTGACTCTGGATAACTGTCTGAAAGGTATCACTTGACTTGTCCTGACGTGCAATGACTTCTATCCTCTAAGTAAAAAATCTCTAACAAAAAAAGCCAGGTTCTCACCTGGCTCTCTTTTCTTGTACCAAAGGTGGGAATCGAACCCACACTCCCGAAGGAACACGATTTTGAGTCGTGCGCGTCTACCAATTCCGCCACTTTGGCTCAATCGGACTGCAAAATTAGAATAAAGTTGACTATCGGCAAACAAAAAGAGGGACACCTTTCGGCATCCCCCCTATTTATACTAGTTGTTTTGGTTTTTAAATCTTAAACTCTGATTCTTTAATCACTTTACCTTCTGAAAAGATCTGTACTGAAACGGAAGATCCTCTTACTTTATCCAGGTTGTAAAGCCTTGTTAACGTCTCATCACTTCCGACTTTCTCCCTGTAAAGGATATTGCCTTCCTGATCTTTAAGCACAACTCTCAATGCACTCTCGTTGACGTTTTGTCCGGTCACCGCGACCTTGCCTTCAACTGAAGAGATTTGAAAGTAAAGTGGCTGCACATCATTGTCGTGAGCTACAACATCAACTAACTCTACTTCTTGTTCGTAGTTGAAAGCTTTGCTTCTGACATCAAAGGTGTACTCACCCTGAGGAAGATTACCCAGGTCAAAGTCCTTCGCGAAACCATCCGTCTTGTAAATCATCTCCTGATGCACCTTTCTATTATACTTATCAAAGATCTGGATCTGGACGTTTACAGTTTCGGGTGATTGGTAAAGAACTCTGAAATGCTTTCCATCCTCTACATCCAACACTTTGCAGAATGCTGCAAGACTTGCAGAATCTACCGTCGCACTCGATACGGCAGCGCTAAAAACTATTAATAACGCCGCAACAAATTTTACCATAGTGTTCATCTTTCTTTCGTTGTTTTGAATTACGAATTTCATCGCAAAATTCAGTGAACAACAACGACATATTCAAACATGAGGTTGATTTTTTGTTAATTTTTTAACTAAATCGTTGAATATTTACATCGAGGCCAAAAACAAACGAATTCAAATACAGAAATGTCAAAAGAATAGTCTTTTATAAAGATCGTTTTGCATTTTTCTTAATAAAATTCTGAAAATGGCCTTCAGGAGCATTTAAAACGATATCATTGTTTCGTGGATTCGGGTAATTTAAATTCAGGTGATCATGAAGTAACGTATGCGTCATTTTGGATGAGGGTACTTGCCCACAATATTGATCTGCTCCTGATCATTTTGCCCTTATTTATTGTTCGTATTTACCTGGAAGACCAAACAACATTGTATATACTGACTATAGTTTATTATATGCTTTTTCATATTGGATTTGAGATGTCCGGGTGGTGTGGGTCACCAGGAAAAAGACTGGTGCAGATAAAATCACTTAACACCTCACTAAAAAAGCCAGGATTACATACAGTGATCATCCGAAATCTGCTGAAAATCCCCTCCGCCCTTTTGCTTTTCCTTGGCTTTCTAATGATCAATTTTACGGGGAAAAAGCAAGCCCTACACGACCTGATTGCCGGTACAGTCGTAATAAATTCCCGTTAAACTAAAGTTTAAACCAATTGGCTTTGTAAAATCCAAATCTTTTCTAACTTAGAACCCATTATTTCAGAACCCAACATTTAAAACCACCCTGATGGAAGAAAGGGATTCACCTATGTTAAAAAAATTAGAAAATGCTTTTGAAGGCTTCATGTTTTGGAGCCGGTGGGTACAGGCTCCTCTATACACGGGATTGATCATTGGTTCCTGGCTTTATCTGTTCAAATTCTTCCAGGAGCTCTATCATGTATTTGATCACACCTATGAGTGGCATGAAACAGAAATGATGCTCGGTATTCTTGGCCTGGTAGACATTTCAATGGTAATGAACCTCGTGATCATGGTGACAATTGGAGGTTACTCGATCTTCACTTCGAGGATTGATGTTGACCATCACGAGGATAAACCATTATGGCTGGAAGACCTGGATGCAGGACAGCTCAAAATTAAACTGGCAACATCCCTTGCGTCAATATCAGGGGTCCAGTTATTGAAAACATTTATTGATTATAGGGAAGCTGAGCAAAAAGCCGGTGCTGAAGGAATTATCATTGAGATCGTTATTCACATGGTCTTCATTATCTCGGCATTGCTACTTTCTCAAACTGAGAAGATCACCCATAGCTACAAGCATGGCCATTTAGCCTTCGAAGAATCGGAAGAAGGGGAAGAAGAAGAATCGGAGGAATCAAGTAGTCATTGACAAAAGAATTAAAAGGGCTTTCGGGCCCTTTTTTTATCTCCTATTTGATGCAATTATCCAGAAATTCCAGCTTAACCTGTTTTGGGTCATCAATAACTTTGTAGAAGTCATCAAAGTAATCCGTTAAACGTTTTATCCCACCCTTGTTGATGCCTGGGATAGCATCTAATTGTGCGTAGATCTCTGATCTCTTTTCCTTGAATACCTCAAAACTCTTCTCGAAATCCGCTAAAGGTCTACAAAATCCCCGAAACAATCGTTGCGATACATCGGTAATTGGCAGGTCTTCATGAGGGCCCGCATAGCTCGCATCTACAACTCCACTATGATCAAAATCATAGGGAATCGCATAGGGCTTTCCGCCCGAAGCGCTTTGGAATACTTTGATATTATGACCCGCTACAATTGACCAATCCGTGTTTCCAATGAAATACTGAAAAACCGCCATCAGGTTGGAATAATCGTAATTTGTAAGGTTTGGATGCAGATTTTCCCGTTTGATGATCTCCCCTCCCATTCTTTTTTCAAATTCATCGTGGGTCTCCAGTATGAATGCATAGGCCTCACCTCCCTTAAATTTACCTCCTGTATCGGTCACATCAAGTTTGATCAATCGGACCTTGAAACTATAAGGAGTAAGTACATTAAGGATCTTATAGGCCAGATACTCCGTTAAAAGATATTGCTCATATTGGGCCTGGTCCATACACCTCACGACCATTTTCATTTTCTCCAATTCCTTGAATTGATCGATCTTGAATTCAGTCTTGCTGAAATTGAGCCGGATCGGTGGGTATTTACAACGCGCCTTTCTGAAATTACCCCGTGCTTTAGCTCTTACTATTCGTGTAATAGCAATGGAGTCATTCAGTAAATGGCGGACTGTCATTTCCTGGTATTTATTGTCTTTATGACGATCTTTCGCAAGGGTCTTAAGATCGCCGGATACGGAAAACTCCAGGGGGACACTGCTGGTATATAGGTTAAAAGTGTCCTGTACCATGTTTATAGCGGCCTTGAAAAGGACGTTGTTGTCATACAGAGAGTCAAAGTCGTAGATCTGGGACTTTGATAAACACGGGAACAAAATAAATAGCGATAAGGCTAGATTTTGAATGGTGATTTTCATTTTCATTCCTGAGGTGTTGGTGGTGTGTAACTATAGGAATTTACGAACTTTTATGGACAATTCCTCTCATGGAAAGTTCGGAGGATTGGTCACTACCAATGTGCTTACCTTAACAATCCTAGTTACTCCAATCGTATGACGACATGGATTTTAAGGATTGAAGAAGCAGGTCAATGCTTGAAGAGACATCATCTTTATGCACCATTTCGATTACCTGGTGAAGGTGTCGCGTAGGGATCGAAACTGCCCCTGCAATTGATCCTGATTTTCCCATTCGCTGGACGCCAGCCGTATCTGTACCCCCCGCTGTAAGCAACTCAGGCTGCCATTTGATCTTATGGTCATCTGCCACCTTCTTCATGAAGGACACCATCCTTGGATCACAAATGGTAGAGGCATCCATTATTTTAATGGCTGTACCCTCTCCTAGTTTGGTAACTTCCTCGTGGGGTTGTGCTCCCGGAAGATCAAATGCTATGGTAGTGTCAATACCAATTCCAAAATCCGGATCTATGCTATGGGCTGCAACCTGAGCACCTCTCAATCCCACTTCTTCCTGAACAGTGAATACACCGTAGACATCGACATCATTGTCTTTGAGGTTTCTCATGACCTCCAAAAGAATGTAGACGGAAATCCTGTTATCGAGGGATTTGCAATTGATACAATCTCCCATCTCGATCAATCCCCTCTCCCTGGTTATGGGATCTCCAATAGAAACTATTTTTTCAATTTCTTTTTTGGTTCTCCCCGTATCAATGAAAAAATCCTCGATCTGAACGGCTTTGTTTCGCTCTTCCGTTTTCATCAGATGGATAGGTTTTGATCCCATGACCCCGATGACATCTTCCTTGCCATGGATTATCACCCGTTGAGCTGTCAGGGTTTTTGGGTCGAATCCCCCAAGTGTATGGAACCGAATGAAACCTTTATCATCTACATGTCTGACAATGAATCCAATTTCATCCATATGGGCTGCCAACATTACTTTCTTCGCAGAGGGATTGCTGGTAGATTTCTTAAAGGCCACCAGGTTTCCCATATTGTCAACCTGGAGGTCATCGACCTTTCCCTTAAGCTCATTGGTGACAAAATCCCTTATTTTCCCCTCAAAACCGGGTGCTCCAGCTGTCTCACATAAAATTTGAAGTGTAGGTATATCTAATTTCATAGTCAAGAGGGATGATTAACTAATGACAACTTAATGAAGTTAAAGTAGGAAAGTGCGCACGAGAGGAATCGAACCTCCACGGCCAAAATCGGCCACTAGGCCCTCAACCTAGCGCGTCTACCAGTTCCGCCACGTGCGCGAGACCGCAAAATTATCACTTAAAAATGAGATCGAAAACTAAATGGCTTCCCAAATTGTGTCTACGAAATTCCTGTTGCGATCAAAGTAATTTTTGGTTAGGGTAAAGCCCGAACGGATCCCCAGTTCTGCGATTTCGTCCAGGTCATATTTCTTGGATACTTCCGTGAAAATCGTTTCCCAGGCTTCGAAGGAAAAAGCCTGATCCAGGTCTTCGATGTATACTTCCTGTTTTTCAGTGCTCAGTAGATAACTTCGGCATTCACCCGATATAGGATCATAGACAGGATAATGTTGAAACTTTGTGATATCAAAATTGCCTTTCAATTCTCTATTGATCCGTTCCAGTAGATTAAAATTGAATCTCGCCGTAATGCCCTCCTTATCATTGTAAGCGTCAAGTATGATTTCGGGATCCTTCTTCAGATCAAATCCAACCATCAGGTTGTCACCCTCTTTCATGTTGGATCGTATCTTCTTTAGAAAATTTATAGCGTTCTCATTGGAGAAATTGCCAATGTTGGAACCAAGAAAAAGAATGACACTTTTCTTATCGCTTTTGAGGGAATTCCCTGCCAGTGCGTCGAAATAATCTCCCTGGAGAGGTCTTACCCTCAAATCCGGTAATTCCTTTTTCAGGCGTACTTGCAACAAGTCCAACACATGCCCTGAAATATCACATGGCATGTATTCAATTGAAGCTCCTTGAGCTAAAAAATACTCCAACAGAACTTTGGTTTTTGAACCGTCACCTGCTCCAAGCTCGATGATTTGAAGATCATCTTGTTGATAGATCTTTTGAAGTATGTCTTCTTTCTCATTTTCAAAAATCTCAAACTCAGACCTTGTCAGGTAATAGGATTCCATTTCCATGATCTCCTGAAAGATCTTGTCTCCAGGTTCATCATAGAAATATTTTGAAGACAGCCATTTTGGGTTATGCGATAATCCCAAAAATACGTCTTCAGCAAACTCCGATATAAATTCAAATCCCTCCGTGGAAGTGTTTTCAACGCGGTTTAAATGATGCATAAAAAGATTATTGTGTATGTCTGGCTAAGCGAATACCACTGAATAGCCATTGAAGATGTGGATGAAAAAAGTTTCTGTAAGTAGGTCTAATATGGTCCCTGGGAGTTGCATACGAACCTCCTCTAAGGACCATTTGATTGATCATAAATTTCCCATTATATTCCCCGATCGTACCTTCTTTTGTTTCATAGTAAGGATAAGGTCGATACGCACTATCAGTCCATTCCCACAAATTGCTGAGGAAACCAGCAGATTTCAGATTAATTGGATTCAGGTTTTCAGTCTCAACAAAATTGACATCGTCATCCCCTGTATTAAATATATTACACGCTATCTCCCATTCAAATTCCGTTGGGAGTCTCAACCCTTTCCACCTTGCAAATGCATCCGCTTCAAAAAAGCTGATGTGTGAAACGGGTTCATTGAGATCCAGCTCCTTCAATCCGGTCAACGAATACTGATACCATTCCCCATCCAGGAAATTCCAGTAAAGTGGTGATTTGACATTGCTGTTATTTACCCAATCCAAGCCTTCCGAGAGCCAAAGCGTGGATTCCTTATATCCATCATCCATCATGAATTCAAGATATTCCCCATTTGTCACCAATCCGTCATGGACGTCAAATGCATGAAGGAATACCTCATGAACGCCCTTCTCATTATCAAAACAAAAATCTCCGTTTTGGTGTCCAATGGTATATTTCCCTTCCTCCACTGACAGCCAACTTTTTTCAGTTTTCAGGTTATTTACTGGTTCATTTTCCAGATAAGCAGGAAAGATCGGATTGTTACCCAGAATGTATTTGATGTCATATAACAATAATTCCTGGTGTTGCTGCTCATGTTGAAGGCCAATTTCAAAAAGATACAGGTTATCGTCACTGAACGGTATCATATCGTTTTTTAGCAATTCAGAGATATGATGATCCACATATTGTCTGTATCTGTAAATATCATCTACTGTTGGTCTGGTAAGATGCCCACGTTGGGCTCTGACCCATCTTTCACCTGCTGTCACATAATAACTATTGAAAAGAAAGGGGTAATTGGGATCAAATTCTTGGTAATCCTTGTAAAACTGCTTGAGGATAAAGGTTTCAAAAAACCAGGTTGTGTGTGCCAGGTGCCATTTTGGAGGGCTAACATCCACCACCGGCTGGACAACATAATCTTCGATCTTTAGTGGTTTGCAAATTTTTTCTGATTGAGCGCGGATCCTAGTATACTTTTCCAGCAGTGAGATCGCCAACTCCTCCCCTTCTACAGTTTGTAACATCACGGTGTTTTGTTTTCAAGATAATATATTTTAGATACAAAGAATGATGAGGTGTGACAGGTTATATAAAAAAAGTCCTGGCACATGGGGTGCCAGGACTAACCAACCAAAAAACTCAAAACAACCTAACCTAAATAACCACTACTCTCTACACCGATAACCAAAACTGTGCCAGAAAAATTCCTGTTTTGATTTTTTAACGATTAAGCCATTTTTTAAATGCACCAGATCGTTCGACGCTGACAATTACGTCAAGAGAGTTAGGGGCAGGGGGATCAAGATCAATCTTCACCCTGCTTTTAGAATAGGCTACCATATTTTGTATGGCGTCATAACAAATAATGAACTTTCGGTTGATCCTGTAAAATTTTTGTGGGTTCAATGATCGTTCAAGATCACCGAGGTTGGAGTTGAGGATATGTTGTTTACCATTCCGATCAACCAAATATGTATATCTATCCTCACTGAAGAAATAAGCGACCTCACCTTCGGGGATGGATTGGATCTTCTCACCCAAAGTCACAATAAACCTTTCCTGGTATTCCTTTTCTTGCGGACGAAGGATATCAAGGACGGTACCGAGATCAAAAGCTTTATCATCTTTCTTCCAAAACCTGTATTTCTCGATCGCAGCCTTCAGTTCATGGGAATCAATAGGTTTGAGCAAATAGTCAATACTATTTTCCTTAAAAGCCCTGATCGCATACTCATCAAATGCCGTTGTGATTATAATTGGGGTATTGAGGTCGAGGTTTCTGAAAATATCGAAACTCAGACCATCTCCAAGTTGGATATCTGAAAGGATCAGGTCTGCTTCATGTTCAGAAAGCCACTCGGTGGCGGTAGCTACACTATCCAGTCTTGCTACCACTGTGGCATCTTCTGCAACTTTCAATAACGTTTTTTCAAGATCTTCAGCCGCCATGGGCTCATCTTCGATGATTACTACTTCTAACATAACACCTATCTTTTGTTCTCAAGTAATGGTATCCGTGCGCAATAGGAATCCCCATTATCAGTAAATTCCGGAAGTTTCAATGTAAATAAACTATATCTTTTTATCAAATTTTGCTGACCGACACCTGTCGATTCCACATTGGGCTTTGGTTGGAAGTTGTTTTCCACAACCATCCATCCGTCATCAATTTTTACCTGGATCTTTAAAGGATCCTTCATTGTCGCAACATTGTGCTTGATTGCATTTTCGACAAGAAGCTGAACAGCTCCTGACGGAATGGTGAAGGCAGGATAGGGAGTTCCAATGTTGTTCTCAAAGACCAGTGCGTCCGCGAAGCGTACTTTTTGGAGGTACAGGTAATTATCCATGAAACTGAATTCCTCTTCAAGGGTTGCCAGATGACTGTCCTTGTGTTCTAACAGATACCGGTAAATGGATGATAGTTTTCTTATGAATTTCCTAGCTGGTTCATTTTCATTGACCAATGCACTCAGGTTATTGAGGCAATTGAATAGAAAATGAGGATTGACCTGATTCTGAAGCATCATTAGTTGAGCTGTGATCTTTTCCTTTTCCTGTTGCTCATTCAGAAGCTGCAATTCCTTGTTCTTTACTCTCAGGTTGTAGGTATCCAACGCCCGTTGGATAACAATACTCATTTCATCGTATGACCAGGGCTTGTTGATGAAATAGTAAATGTGTCCGTGGTTAATTGCATTGATCACGGTTTCCATGTCTGAATACCCCGTCACCAGAACCCGAATCGCATCCGGAATAAGGTTTATGGACTGCATCAGAAAGGTGACACCGGACATTTTCGGCATCCTTTGATCCGTCAGTATTATAGGTATATCCTGGTCCTCCTTCAGAATTTGAAGGGCCTGGTCACCTGATTCAGCTGTAAGTACATTGTATTCTCTACGGAAGGCCGATTTGAAGTAGTTGAGATTACCAACTTCATCGTCCACGTACAATATTTTAGTGTCTTTAGACATTAACTGATCCGATCAAATCCCCTTGTTGACAACGATGTATGATATCACCAACGCACCAACCAGGAACACTAGAGTCAGGTTAATGTTAATAAGTAAATGTGGTCGATGACCCATGTTACTTTCCATCAACAGAATTACCAAGCCGAGAAATGTGATGAGAATTCCTCCAAAAAATGATAAGTAGCGCAGGGTTTTTTTCATTACCGGATGCTTTCTGCGGATTTGATACGAATATAGCTAAATGCATGAATCATTGGTCAAGATTAGGAGTGGAATAGCCCTTTTTCTTTGTGAATAGGAATTTATTGACATTTGACAAGTCACTGACATGCATATAATCGAAGATCATCTAGATTTGAAACTTATATATTATCATCATTCATTATGAAGATTCCGTTATTTGTTCTGACACTGATTTTGTCAATTCATTGCTTTTCCCAGGAAAAGTTCAGTGTGAGTCAAGGTGAAACACTAATTGAAGGTTATGATCCTGTTTCATTCTTTAGTGGTAATCCAAGTATGGGCAGAGAAGAAATTTTCGTTGTCCTGGAAGGAAGAAAATTACTTTTCAGCTCCATTGAGAATAAAACTATGTTTGAATTAAATCCTGAAAAGTACCGACCTCAATACGGCGGTTGGTGTGCAATCGCGATGGTAGAGGACACCTTCGTCATCCCGAACTATAAGTTTTATAAGATCCAGGATGAACGATTGTTTTTCTTCAGGGTTCAGGGATTTTTTAACGGTTTGACACATTGGAACAAAGACCCCGATAAGAACAAGATCAAAGCCGACACAAACTATGCCATGCATTCCTGGTAATCCTGTTTAGATGATCCATAAGAAGGTTTCAAAGCTCAAAAAATTCATTGTTATGTCTGCGCTGATCCTCGCAGGTGAGGCAGTCTTTCTTTTACCTTTCGTTGTAGCCAGAATTTTTCGACCGACTTTTCTAAGTGTATTCAACTTAACGAACCTTGAGTTGGGTACAGCCTTCTCCATCTACGGATTCATTGCTATGGTGTCCTATTTCGCAGGTGGACCCTTAGCTGATCGATATTCGGCGCGTAGACTGATGACACTTGCGCTGATCAGCACTTCCATTGGTGGATTCATCATGGCGTCAATTCCATCTTTCACTGTATTGACTGTCCTTTATGGATTCTGGGGACTGACAACAATATTACTTTTCTGGGCAGCTTTAATACGGGCAACACGTGAATGGGGGGGTGCGAATTCGCAGGGTAAAGCCTATGGCACTTTGGATGGAGGTAGAGGTTTGACAGCTGCTCTATTGGCATCTATTTCGGTATTCATTTTCGCAAGATTACTACCTGCTGATGTTGAAAACAGCTCCTATGAGCAACTCACGAATGCACTTAGTAACATCATTCTGATATTTTCAGGATTAGCAATATTCATCGCCCTCATTGTATGGATATCCATACCGGAATCCTCAACAGCCCGATCTTACGTCAAAATGGACAACCTCTCACTAAGTGGTGTGAAAAATGTCCTCAAAATACCTCGCATCTGGCTGCAGGCGATAATTGTTGTCTGCGCGTATGTTGGCTATAAATGCACGGATGATTTTTCTCTTTATGCCAAGGATACTTATGGTTTCAATGATGTGGAAGCCGCTGAAATAGGGACGGTTTCATTTTGGGTGAGACCAATTGCGGCAATCATTGCCGGTTTTATTGGGGATAGAATTCTGGCGTCCAAAATGATATCGATCAGTTTCGTAATCCTCATAATAGGTAGTATCATTATCGCTAGTGGGTGGTTGGGTCCGGGAATGTACATTCATTTACTTTTTGTAATTGCAGGGACCAGTGCAGGAATTTACGCACTTAGAGGTTTGTACTTCGCCCTTATGCAAGAAGCAAGCATCAACATAAAATATACGGGAAGTGCTGTTGGGCTTGTCTCTCTCATCGGTTTTACCCCCGATATTTTTATGGGACCTGTGATGGGTTACCTGATCGATAGGTCCCCAGGTGAACTCGGACATCAACATGTATTTGCTGTTCTGGCAGGTTTTGGGGTGGTTGGTCTGACCGCCTCA
The DNA here is from genome assembly GCA_965242805.1 of Cyclobacteriaceae bacterium. GTDB lineage: Bacteria > Bacteroidota > Bacteroidia > Cytophagales > Cyclobacteriaceae > JANQEU01. Next base: position 1,934,794 of record CBDETD010000002.1, read on the forward strand.
ATAATATTTACACGATTAACCAGGGTCAATCAGGTAAACTGAAATTATGAGATCACACCTAATTTGTCATCATCCTCCTGCCTGAGTATTTTGATCACTGGATCACTAACTAATTGAAACTTATTGATCCTTTCTTGTAAATCGGAAGCAATCTTCGCCAAAAGCGTGGATTTTTGCATATAATTCTCCATGCCTTTTGCAAGTTCAGATGATGAACTGGCGACCTCCTCCGTACCAGAAGCTGTTTGTTCCGCTATCACCACAATTCCCTCCGTGATCGAAACCACATTATTGATGTTGGAGATCTGAGTCTTTGAAGAATCGCGGATATCCTGCGCCAACTCCAATGTATTTTTATAGGAGTCTGAGATCTTCTTAAATTCCATCGATGCGGCCAAAGACGATTCCTCTCCACTTTTCACATTTTTACTCATTTGTTGAATGACTTCCGCGGCATTGTTGGTGTCACTTTGCACGTCAGTAACAAGTTTTTCTATCTCCTTAGCCGAATTTCTTGAATCCTCTGCAAGTTTTCTGATCTCTTCGGCAACCACAGCAAATCCACGCCCGGCCTCCCCAGCCTGTGCAGCTTCAATTGCTGCATTGAGTGCCAGAAGGTTAGTCTGACGGGCAACGTCGGTTATGATCCCGAGTATTCTTGTAATCTCCGCAGAACGCGAAGTCAGTATCCCAATCGACTCACTCGCAACCCGAGAATATTCGGATATTTCGTTCATGTCCTGGACGACTTTGTTGATACGATCAATACCATCCTTACTATTGTCAAATCCACCCTGGGCCACATTGCTGATATTGGTACCTTTTTCTCCGATTTTTTTGGAGAAGTCCAGTACATCTTCCAACAATCCGGAAGATTCATCCACTTTGAGTACTTGATTCTGTGCTCCACTACTCATCTGGGAAATTGCAGATGCGATCTCACCGGTATTGAGATTCATTTCCTCACTACCAGCCAACATTTCATGCGATGATAGGTCTACGTTTTCAACGTTTTTGGCTACAGAACTTAACAATTCGTTAAGTCCCTCCAGTGCTAAATTGAGATTATCCGTTAATCGTTTCAGGTCTCCCTTTTCATTTCCTTCATACCTGATGCGCAGGTCTCCGGATGCCATAGAGGCAGTAATTCTGTTCACTTCTTCAAGTGGATTTATGATTGACTCCAAAAGGTTGTTGACTGAACTTGTCATTTCTTTCCAAATCCCTGTTTTGTCCTCCAATGATAGCCTTGATTTCAAATTCCCATTTTCCGAAGCTTCCTTTACAACCTCATTGGTTTCCTTGATTATTCCCTGGAGCTGGGATTTCATTTTTAAAAGCGCAATTCCCAGTCGATCATTTTCCCCTGCAATCTTGTGATCTATCTCCAGATTGCCCACACCTATTTGTACCGCAAAATTTGAAGCTCTCGTCAAGCTTTCGATAAGAATTTTTATGGATTTGCTCAACAAGCCAATTTCATCCTTGCCATCATATCTAAGAACATGTTCTAGCTGGCCCCGGGCAATTTCATCCATAACTACCGAGATCTTCTTAACTGGATTGGAAATCGTTCTTTGGGCAACCCAGAATATAAGGAAGGCCACAAGTACACTAATCCCAAAAAGTAAAGCAATGGTCGAGCGAGCTTGTAATTGATGTTTTTCCGATAATCCACTGAAATAATTTACCAAACTTTCGTCCAATTCATTTAATTCAAGCGTTGTCGACCTCAATTCGGTGACCGCTTCCCTTACATCAGGATTCTTACCTAACACCTTTTCAACACCGTAAACAGTAACCACTTCCCTATTGATGAGAAGTGGAGAATTGGCAATTATCAACGCATTAGATCTGTAATTCTCCCAAAGTGAAGAAATTGAATTATCCAAACCATCAAGATCTTCAAGGTTAATCGGTTCAAGATCCCAATCATTCTTCCCGGGTACGATACCTCCGTTTAAAAGACATTTGAACGATTCATCGTAAAGAGTCACACTCTCCGACAACAGGTCTCTGGCTCCATTGACATCGGATAAGACCTGTTCGGCAAGAACAGATATCTTTTGAGAGATTGTCATTTGTCGGGACGCGACTTCCATTCTCCTGCTGTCCTGCTGAAATATCTCCTGTGAATTCCAAACAATGAAAAATGTGAAAAATGAAAGAACGACCAAAGCAGCGAGCAACGATCCAACTTTCCATCCAATACTGATATTACTGAACCTTACAAGATCCAATCCTCTTAATTTAAAGTCAGTATCAACCTCCATTATAATTTCCAATCATGGCGTTCAATCTTTTCTCGAGACCAACAGCAGCGGCAAACACATCATCGCTGGTGAAAGTCTGTGCAGTAGTTTTCTCATCTGGAACTTTGGTCATGTTTAAAGTTGTCGTATACATATATGTCAATTGATAATGCAAAATGATCGCCCAGTCATACACATCAACTGGTCTTATGTCCGATGAAGTCAATGAGGATTCCAGATGCATTAGTTGATAGTCGTGGGCTGTTGCGACTACTTCAAGGACCTGATAACACTTTTGCAATTGATTGATGACATCAGCGGGTCTCTTGCCGGTCTGGACATTATTGGGATCCGGATTATTTACATTCCACTGATCAATGAAGAGATCACAATAATTCACTGACATACTTACACGATTATAAACATCCGATGGTGTTACTTGAATTGGTAGAATCTGATTCAATAACCTATTTATCTTAAAGGCCAGTTTGAAAACATCAGTTGGTGTTTTTGAGTGGTCGTAATCAATATTTTCGTACCTGGAATTATATTCAATCCCTAATTCAGTCATGAGGATCTGCCTACCAATCCTGGCAACTTCAAGCACATCTTTTGGTTCAATTGTACCGATAGGAATGTCAGGAATATTGCTGCCTTCGGGATTTCCGGATTGAGAAAGAGACATTGATTTTAATACAAACAGCCTAACCATGCTATAAACTTCCCTGGGGCTAACACTACTTACATCAACATTGACACCGTCCCGGGGACTTATACCTTGTTCCGTCAATAAAAGGATGACCTGTTCCTCGATCTTCTGGACTTCACGAAAGACATGGAACGGCTTTACTTCCTCACCGAGAACAGAGTGAGACGACAGTAAAATCACGATTGGCAATAAGAAGTTGGCTCGCATATCAGAATAGAGAACGATATTGCAAGTGAAACCTCTTATTTACAGTAGAATATTTGGTTTATTACGTCATAGTGATGACACTCACAACTGTTTTGAGAGGGATGATGAAACCCTGTTATTTCATCAATTCCACACTATAATCCCAATACCAGAATTCGGCCCTGAGGTATTTTATATTCCTTAGACTGTCTGACCGATAACTTTTACGGTGCTTATGAAATAATACAGGTAGATCTTCATGAAATTCCAGGTTTTCGATGAGGGCATAGGTTGGTGGATGATAAACCATACATCCTTTGAAATCTCCTGACTTCTTCTCAAAATAATAATACCATTCATCCGTAGTAGAGTGGTTTTTATGCTTATCAGGAGCGTAGGTTGCTTTGATAACATCGACCTCATCACCGGTCCTGAGATTTGCCCTACCGACATAAGTCAAATTCGTGCCAGGATCCATTAATTTGAACGGCATTCCCAGGACATAAAGCGAACTCATAACAGACTCCATCAATGGCCTTTCATTTTCCGTGACATCCCTACCATTGACGATCTTCCGGGTTTGACTGGCATTGTGAATGATCTTTATCGAATCCACACCATCAACCCATGATATTTCTGCTTCAAATTCCGGTCTCATTACATAACGATGCCTTTGAGTGACATCACTTTCAACATCGCCGTTTTCAAGAAGAAGAACACCTCTCTTTGTGTATTCGATTGTCCTGATAGCCTCCCAGGTTTTCAAAGTACCTGCTTTGTCAATGGCCTTCTCAATTACCTGACTGGTTTGTAGGTCTGCGATCTTAGCATACGGATCGGGCTGTTCCTCGGTCGTTTTATTGCCAGAGCAGGCTAAAAGCAAGAAGAAAATGATAGTTGATGGTATTCTCATATAGTCCGAAAATAACTAAAAAAGCCTTATGACAGTCTATCTGCCATGATCGTCCAATCCCGATTTATGATCTAAACTTATGAAAAATGTATTCGAACCTTTAACCTTGCGAAGGTATTGTGAATAGCATGGGAAAAAGGATTCTATTGACGGGTGGGACTGGATTTATTGGGTCCCATACTGCTGTTAGTTTGATAGAAGAAGGTTTTGAAGTCCTGATCGTTGATGACCTTTCAAATTCACGTGAGGAGGTTTTGGACAATATTCAAGGAATAACCGGTATTAAGCCATTATTTAAAAAATTAGATCTTCGAGATATTGATGCCTTGAGGTCAATTTTGTTGGAGAATCCGGTAGAATCGATTATTCACTTTGCCGCGAAGAAAGCAGTTGGTGAATCGGTAGTGAAACCATTATTGTACTACGATGTGAATATCAATTCATTGCTGAATCTCTTGAAGGTCATGAATGAATTTGATATCGGATCTTTGATCTTCTCATCATCATGCACAGTGTATGGTCAACCGGATAAACTGCCGGTTACCGAGTCAACTCCATATAAACCAGCTGAGTCAGTTTATGGGAATACCAAACAAATTGGTGAAGAGATCATCCGTGATTACTGCCAGGCAAACGATTCAATTAATGCTATTTCGCTAAGATATTTCAACCCGGTTGGGGCGCATCCTAGCGCACAAATTGGAGAATTACCCCTGGGAGTTCCCAATAACCTGGTACCTTTCATAACGCAATCAGCCATCGGTAAAATTCCAGCCTTAAACGTTTTTGGCAACGATTATAACACCCATGATGGAACCGCGATCAGGGATTACATCCATGTAATGGATCTCGCAGAAGCTCATGTCCAGGCTTTAAAACGATCTCAAGGGAAGAAACAAAAAAGTAATTACGAATTTTTCAATGTTGGGACGGGAAAAGGAAACTCGGTACTGGACGTAATTAAGTCATTTGAGAAAGTTACCGAACAGAATTTAGACTATCAATTTGTCGATCGCCGGCCAGGTGATATTGAAAAGATCTTCGCCGATACCAGGCTTGCCGAATCCGAACTTGGATGGAAAGCAAAAAGAGACCTGGACGATATGATGTCAAGTGCCTGGGAATGGCAGAACAACGTGCGAAATTTATTTCCTGACTTATAAGCGAATAGGAATTACTTCTTATTTAACTTTAAATACAATATTTCAGGCCTCAACCATAAAGAGATAAGTCATGACCAATAAAAAGATCTCGAAAAATTCAAGTGTCATTTGGGCAGCAGTAACCATTGCGGCCGTTATGCTGGGATATATCATTGGGATCTCTTCCCTGGCAAAAAAATCTCCTGACGGTGACACATATATGTTCATTATGTATTCTCCCGATGCCACCTACGAGGTAATCGAAAATTGGTCTGAAGGATTCGAAGATGTCGAAGTGACAGAGATCGGAGTCTTCGAACTGGGCAATAGTGACGGAACGACTCCTTCAGCTTATGTTACCATTGAGGTGGGATCTATGGACAGAGCCAACCAACTGGCTGAGACATTTCCCTTTGCACAAGATGGCATATCCGTTAGAAAAATAACATCCAAAGAATAATCAAGCCGCTTTCCTTTCAGGAAAAATTCCAAAGACGTGTTTTTCGGTATGACGTATGATACCAATATCAATCATAGTCAGAATGGATTCCACGCTTAGTTCCTGAAAAAGCTTGAAGGTGCTTTCCATGGATTTATTATTGAATTCTATTATAATATCCCCTTCCTCAAGTTGAGACCTGGATCCCGGACTGTCATCCTCTATTTTAACTATAAACAATCCCTTGTCGGACTTTAAATTGTAATGCCGTACGATCCTCTTGTTGATGTTAATCTCCTGAAGCATCAACCCAAGCCTGGCCCTAAACACTCTACCGTACTTGATCAACTGGTTTGCTATGGACTTTGCCTTGTTAATGTCAATACTTAAACTTACTCCCTGAGCGCCTCTGATTATTGCGGTATTCACGCCTATTACATCACCATTACCATCTGTCAGTGGTCCACCGGAATTACCAGGATTCAAAGAAGCATCTGTCTGAATAACATTGTCGATCAACATCCCTGATTGAGTTCTCATCGTCCTTCCTAATCCACTGATCACACCAGTTGTCACGCTATGTTGAAAGCCTAATGGATTGCCGATTGCAATCACTAATTGGCCAATTTGTAATTGGTTTGAATCCCCCATTTTGGCCAATGAATGATGATTTGTAGATATCTTAATTATTGCGAGGTCTGAGTCAGGATCCTCACCAATCAATTCACCATATGCAATCTCCCCATCCATCAACGTTACTTTGATCTTTTCGGCTCCATGGATCACATGACTATTTGTGAATATGAAACCATCCGAAGAGAAGATAAATCCGGAGCCTGAACCTGCAGCCTTCTCTCTACCTCTTATCTTTTTGACAACATCGATTTTTACAACTGCATCTTTAATGTTATTAACTGCATTTATTATAATCTTAGAAAAATCGTCCATATTAACTTTATAGCAAAGGACATTCCAACAGTAGGTGCCTGACAAATTGTCTTCATCATCAATTTGTCGAACTCATAAAATTGTATTGAGAGGTTATAGTTTGTTTTTTTGAGATTAAATGGAAATCATCTTCATCATAGGTGCGATTCAGTCTTTCTTCCAGGTGTTGATTCTGCTCAATAAGAAGAAAAAGGGAATTTCAGATTATATTCTTTCGGTTTGGATGTTGATGATCGGTATACATCTCCTTCTATTTTATTTGAGAGTGGTCGGCTACGATGAATCCTGGCCTTACATCCAGGGCATTGAAGGTCCTTTACCAACCGTTCACGGCCCTCTCCTACTCTTGTATATTCAATCCCAACGTGGGTTTTTAGAGAAATGGAATTGGAAGCACTTACTACATTTTGTTCCCCTATTTCTGCTGTACCTGGGATACATTCCTTATTTCATGCTTCCTTTAGACGAACTATCTGCACTCATTCGTTATTTTCAAGAAACAGGTGACGTTCCATTTTTGATAAGGACAAATACGATCTTGAACCTTTTCTCGGGGGTGGTTTATGTTATAATATCATCAATCAGTCTTACAAGGCATCGTAAGGTGATAGGTCAGTTTTTTTCCTACGAGGACAAAGTTAATTTGGTATGGTTACGGAATCTTATTGTCGGTATGGCCCTGATCTGGGTCATGGTTTTATTTTCGGACGCAGCATTTTCAGGTCAGTTAGAGATTGAGTTCATTGACGAGGGATATTTAATTTTCACAACCGTCACCCTTTTTTCTTTTTCCATGGGATACTATGGAGTGAGGCAGGGGCAGGTGTTTACTGACAATTTCGAAATAAAGGAAAGGGAACATAACCAGAGCAAGAAGTACTCCCGCTCAGGTCTGAGTTCAGAAAATTCCCAAAAGTATTTGAATATTTTAACAGAATACATGGATGAAAATAAACCTTTCCTTGAGCCCAAGTTGACATTACCACAGCTTTCAGAGAAAATCAAGATCCATCAAAATCATCTTTCCCAGATTATCAATGAGAGCCTTGGTTTAAACTTTTATGAGTTTGTCAATAGCTATCGAATTCAAGAATTCAAAGACCGTGTTTCCAGGTTGGACTCCGACAAACTAACCTTGTTGGGGCATGCCTTTGAAAGTGGATTCAGTTCCAAGTCAACTTTCAATGAGATCTTCAAAAAGTCCGAAGGCTCAACTCCATCGGAGTACTTAAAAAATGCGCATAAGTAAAAAGGAGCTATAGTCCAATTTCGAAAATTCAGTTATTAACAAAACCTGTCTATGCAATGGAATAAACTGGTAGAATGCATCTGTAAATAGGTCCGAACCTACCTCTTCGGACCATTTCATAGTCCGACCTTATCCGTTCGGGCGATTCCCACCAAAGAGGTTTTCACCTTTGTTCAACACTTTAATCAAACAAAAGATGAAAACTCTAATTTCAACGTACATCTGCTTCTTAATTGGATTGCAGGTTGTTTGCCAACCACTCACTCAATCCATTTTTGGAAATATAAAGGATGAAATAAGCCAAACTCCATTAATCGGAGCAACGGTCAAAATTCTGGACACAGAACCATTAATGGGTGGTGTTTCGGATCCCGAGGGAAACTTCATAATTAGGAATGTACCCCTAGGGAGGCATAAAATCGAAATCGCATTCGTAGGTTATGAGACTCAATTTGTACCTGAAATATTGGTTACCAGTGGTAAGGCGGTGCAGCTAAATGTGAAAATGAAAGAAAGTATCATAGCCATCGATGAAATTGTTGTCAGGGCCACAATCGATAAAGAGAAACCCATTAATGAGATGGCTGTGGTAAGTGCCAAAAGCTTCACGGTGGAAGAATCCAGGAGGTATGCCGGTGGATTCGATGATCCCGCACGACTTGCCCAGGCATTTGCTGGGGTCTCAGCTAATACCATAGGTGATAATGGAATTCAAATCAGAGGAAACGCACCAAAAGGTGTGCTATGGAGAGTGGAAGGAGTCGAGGTTTCAAGCCCTAGCCATTTTAATGGTGCTGATGTTTCAGGAGGAGGTTTTCTTACACTTCTAAGCAGTCATGTATTGGACAACTCCGATTTCTTCACGGGAGCTTTCCCATCCGAATATGGTAATGCACTCGCAGGCATTTTCGATATTAATTTGAGAACTGGGAATAATTTTCAACGAGAAAACACTTTTCAGGCCGGTCTGCTTGGGATCGATTTCTCCTCGGAAGGTCCATTCAAGAAGGGAGGAACAGGCACATATTTATTCAACTATAGATATTCAACATTTGGCCTGATCCATCCCCTGCTACCCGAAGATGCGGCTTACCTCAATTACCAGGACCTTTCATACAAACTTCACTTCCCAACCAAAATCGGAACATTCCAATTATGGGGATTAAATGGACACGATCGAGCTGAAACAAGAAATGAACTATTAAGTGATTCCACAACCTGGGAAACTTGGGATGACTTTGGTAACAATGATTTTGGATTCTTACTGTCAACCTCCGGACTTAATCATAAACTGGTAATTGGTGACAATACTTTCATAAGATCTTCGGTTGCCTTCTCACTTAACGATGGTTATTATAAAGAAGATCTCATCAGCACCAGCAACACTATTCTACCGGACAAACGAATCAATCAGCTCTACCAAAATTTCATTACTTCTACCCAGGTAAATCAGAAGTTTTCCCCTCGATTTAATATTCGAACCGGGTTCATCTACAATTTCCTGAATTATGATCTAAAGATCAAGGACGCACAAGACAAAGGAGAACCCCTGCAGTTAGTGGCCAATGATAATGGCAGCACCAACAGATATCAGTTTTACACCAATGGACAGTGGCATGTGGGAGCTAATATCACCTTGAATGCCGGATTTCATGGCCAATATGTTCAATTGATTGACGAGATGACCATGGAACCAAGGTTGGGTATCCAATGGAACTACAACTCAAATTCATCACTTTCTTTTGGATATGGTAAGCATAGTCAAATGGAAGATATTAAGACCTATTTTGTAGTTGATGAAACGGGACAATTCGTGAACAAATCCCTTGGTCTTGCCAAAGCTCATCACTTCGTTCTGGGATGGGACAGGCAATTAAGTGCTTTCTCCCGAATAAAGATCGAACCTTATGTTCAATTCCTTTATGATGTCCCAGTCATTTCCGACAGCACTTTTTCCATGCTAAACTTTGTTCAGGACTGGTATTTTGACGGCGACCTGATTAATGCAGGTAAGGGATTAAATTATGGAGTTGATCTTACTCTGGAAAGATTCCTAAACGATGATTACTACTATTTGATTACGGGATCTTTGTTCAAATCAAGATACATGGATGCCAACGATCAATGGCACGACACGCGCTATGATCGCGGATTCAATTTTGATTTCCTCTTTGGAAAAGAATGGAAAATAAATGGTAGCAAGAACAAGTTTATTGGTTTCAATTCAAGGTTGAATTTAATGGGTGGGCTGAAAAATAGTCCACTGGATGTGAATTCTTCATTAGCCGAACAAACTGAAATACTGGATGAAACATCACCATACACACAACAGGATGCGATGGTATACTTCCTGGATCTCTCGGTTACTCATCGCAAAAACAAAGAAAAATATAGCAGTGTTTGGGCCTTACAGTTGAAAAATGCTTTGGGTTCAAAGAGTTTCTATGGCCATACCTATAACTATCGAACTGATACTATCGACAAAGACTCCCTTGCAGTAGTGTTACCGAACATCAGTTGGAAGATAGAATTTTAAATATGAAAACGTTCAGCTACCTAAGGTTATGGGGTTGGATCCTGCAAATAGTTAGTATTGTCCTGATCCTGGCTTCAATGTACTTAATCATAAAGAACGTGTAAACTGACCAGTCATCGAGTATTACTTTTACAGTTTGTCAAAATGATCCACTTTTATTGATCAAACATCAATACAATGCTTAGAATACTTGTTTTCCTATTGCTGAGTACAATAATGATTGCATGCTCCATTGAAAATAGATCTGGGAATGAAGATCCCGGTAAGTCTGAAAAGAAACAAAGACCCTCGGCATTGAAGAATGGAAAATTCATTAGATCAGGTACAAAAAAATTACTTTACGGAGGGGAAGATCCGCTTTGGCATTTTGATATAACCAATAGTAGCCTGGTGGATAGTCAATATCACTATGGAATTGGCCGGGAACATTTCGATGCCCTGATCCAGCCAGAGTTTATGTCAGAAGAGGAAGCTGATAGTATTTATGATGATGATTCCAGGTTTCTTCTCTTTACGCTGGGTGGTGAATCCCGTGCCTATGGCATTGACCTTCTCACAAAACACGAAGTGGTTAATGATGTAGTTAACGATGAGCCGGTCGCCGCAGCATACTGCATTCTGGCTGATCTGGGAGCAATGTACAGTCGGAAGATCGGAGGTCAGACATTGACCTTTGCTCTTAGCGGATACACATACTATGACCCGAAAGTATGGGATGGGTTGGATGGATTCATTTGGTGGGATAGAGAGACTGAAAGCACATGGTGGCCTCTAATTGGAAAGGGAGTTTCGGGCAAATTGATTGATGTCCCATTGAAAGTATACGACGAATCAAACTGGGAACAAACAAGCTGGAACAACATCAAGGGTAGATTTCCGGATTTGAAGGTTCTGAAACCTGATCAGACAATGGACCCACCGGAGCAATGGCCAGCGATTGACGAAGAAGTTATTTCCCAAATTCGCCAAAATGTAGTCGGTCCTGCCGAGCAACCTCCAAAATGGGGAGAAAATAGCGGTTCTTAGTTCGCAATTCGTTATTATTTTAGTCAAAAAAACACTCTTATGACTATTAAAACCTCACTACTTTTTCTTGTCACTATCGTTCTAATCTTTTCATGCACCTCACCATCTTCTCAAACAGAGTCTTCCTCTGAGGAGATTCAAGGGCCAAGTATCAATGGTTCGGAGGTTACTTATTCAACAGACTCTACGTCCATGAATGGTTATATTGTATATGATGAGAACCTCGAAGGAAAAAGACCAGGTATACTTGTTATACATGAATGGTGGGGTCATAACGATTATACCCGAGAACGGGCAAACATGCTGGCTGAATTAGGATATACAGCCATCGCCGTTGATATGTATGGTGATGGTAAGCAAGCCGAACATCCTGAAGACGCTGGTAAATTTTCGAGTGCTGTATTTGCTAACCTCGATGAAGCCAGGGCCAGATTTGAACAGGCAATTGAAACATTGAAGTCACATGAATCGGTCGACGGCGAAAAGATAGCAGCAATTGGTTATTGTTTTGGGGGAACCGTCGCTCTGACTATGGCAAGTGCAGGATATGACCTGGATGCAGTTGCAGCATTCCATTCAGGAGTACAATTACCTATTCAGCCTGATTCAGGCACTTTTACTGCGAAAGTTTTGGTCTGCAACGGAGCAGATGATCCATTTATTTCTCCGGAAAGTGTCGACCAATTCAAGACCGCAATGGATGCTATAGGTGCGGATTACAAGTACATTGATTACGAAGGAGCAGTGCACGCATTTACAAGTAAAGGAGCCGATGAGCTCGGCACCAAATTCAATCTTCCACTTGCCTATAATGAAGCCGCAGACAAAGCGTCATGGGAGGAGTTGATGCAATTACTGAATTCATCATTTAATTGATAATTCATTCCAAATATTTCCCGTTCATGTCAAATTATTCCTGTTCAAATATTTTTTTCATAGGTTTTTACAAAAAAATCTTCGAAAAATACCGTTTAATTAATAGATTGGAAGTAATAAATCCAACAACCAGCATTTTTCATGTACGGAGCCATTATTGCAGAATTAGAGTCATTCTACAAATTTCATGACGCTCAGGATCTATGGGAGGATTCCATAGGAGCTAATATCGAGAGGAATAAGTTTTATAATGATTCGGTCTTTAAGAATTTGGTACATCTTCTTGCCATAAGACTGAACAAGGAACCAAAACAGATCCTCCAGTCATTCGGAGAATTTATAACTCCTTATTTATTGAAGCTTTTCCCTATCAATACGGATAGAGATATCATTGATCTCCTTTCAAATGTTGAAAGGGAAGTAGAACCTTACAGGGATGAAATCCAAATGGTAGACACATCACCATTTAACATCAGCAAAGTCAATGGAAGGAAAATAGATATGATTTACGATTCTCGGAAGGACATGCCAGAACTTAGAAAGGGGATCATCCTTGGACTAGCCAGAGAAATGGAACAGAATATCGATGTCTCAATTCAAAAACTGGAGGATAACAGATCATTGATATCGGTCGAGGTCGTTAATTAGTCATTTCAACCATTTTTCATCATACCTTGTTAAATATCCCGGCTTCAAAAAATTATCTTTGAGCTTTAGTCGTTTAGTTCTTATGAAAGTTGTTGGGAAGGCTATAGTAATCTCCTTAAGTGTATTATTGATCTCATGTCTGGATAAAGGTGAAGAGCCAAATCTGGCCGTGCAGAATGAAGTGAATGAATTTGTTTGGGGTGGTTTGAATTCATGGTATTTCTGGCAAAATGAGGTTGAATCGCTGGCAGATAATCGTTTTGGTTCATTCGGGGAAAAGAATCAATTCCTTAATTTCTATACTAGTCCTGTTCAATTATTTGAGACCTTACGCCATCCTGATGACAGGTTTAGCTGGATCGTTGATGACTATGTCGCCCTCAATCAGTCTTTCCAGGGGATTTCAAAATCATTCGGCTATGAATTTAGCCTAATAGAGTTTGAGGGTCAGGTCCTTGCTTATGTTGAATATGTCATACCCGGATCTCCCGCTGATTTGAGTAATTTGAAGAGAGGTGACATAATAAGCACCGTTGATGGTAATGACATTACTTCTGAGAATTACCTTACCCTTTTTTTTAGCTCCGAAAATTATACTCTAAGTCTTGCCGATATCGTAGATAACGAGATTGTATTGCTTGATATTGATCTTGATATGACGGCAGTGACTATTGTTGAAAACCCGGTCCTCTACTCCGGCATCATCGAATATAATGGAAGAAACGTTGGATATATTGTTTACAATCGGTTTACTCATACCTTCCACAGCGAACTTAACGCTGCTTTTGGAGAATATACTTCCGCAGGAGTTGACGAACTTGTTTTAGACCTGAGGTACAATCCGGGGGGAGCCGTATTCACATCAGGTTTATTGGCCAGTCTTATATACAGTGATGGGCAGTCAAGTGATCTCTTCACACGGCTGGCCTACAACAACAAGCATTCTGCATTCAACCAGGATTTCAATTTTCAGGAATCGGTAGATATTCTCAATGGTGATTTTGACAGGATTGCAACTGAAAACCGCAACGCACTAGATCTGGAAAGGATATACATCCTGACTGGGCGAGCGACAGCATCCGCGAGCGAATTATTGATCACCGGTCTTGAGCCTTATATGGAAGTGATCCAAATTGGAAGTGTCACCAGAGGTAAAAATGAGGGATCCATTACACTTTACGACGCACCAATAACGGATTACATCAGTCGTCAGAACGCCAATCCGAATCATAGATGGGCGATGCAACCAATTGTTTTCAGACTTTTCAATGCAGAAGGTTTTGGGGAGTATTCGGATGGTTTAGTCCCTGACATTGAGCTAGTTGAAAGTGATTTTTTCACTGATCTAAAACCTCTTGGTGATGAAGAGGAAGTATTGTTAAATGCCGCTTTACTGCATATTTCAGGTGAATTTCAGGGATCAAGATTTGATTCCCACAGGTATCATTCCAAGGTAATTTTCAATTCCAGATTAGCCAATCCACATAGTGAAGAAATGTATGTCAATGGATTGCTACGAAATTGAATAGAAAATATTTCCAGTAACATTTGCTCGTTTAGCGAAGTCATTTCATAGAACCAAATTGTGATACTTACGTTCTTTATAGGTAAGGTCAAGAAACTCAAACGCTATGAAAGGACTAATCTCCTTCCTAATCTTAGTGTTGTTCGCTCAATTTGTGTCCGCTCGGATCACACTTGATTACTATTTACCTGCAGATATTGACTACGACCAATCGGTACCGACCCCTAAGTCCGTAATAGGTCATGAGGTAGGTGAATGGCATATTACCCATGACCGATTGGTCAATTACATGAGGGTATTGGCCGATCATTCCCCCAGGATAAGTCTTCAGCAATACGGAAGGACCCATGAAGGAAGAGAACAGATCATACTAATAATTACTTCACCAGAGAATCATCAAAATCTTTCTAAGATCAAAACAGATCATAAACAGTTGACAGATCCATGGAAATCGAGTAAGATCAAGATTGAAAACAACCCTGCAGTGGTTTGGCAGGGCTACAGTATTCATGGAAATGAAGCAAGTGGCTCGAACGCAGCTTTGACGGTGGCCTACTATTACGCAGCCGCCCAGGGAAATGAGATTGAAGAAATATTAGATAACCTGGTGATCATAATGGAGCCTTCGATGAATCCAGATGGTCTTACGAGGTTTGCCACATGGGTCAACAGCAGAAAATCGAAAAATGTAATAGCAGACCCCTATAACATGGAGCAAAATGAGTTTGGTCCTAATGGAAGAACCAATCACTACTGGTTTGATCTTAACAGGGATTGGCTCACGATTCAGCAACCGGAGTCGCAGAACAGGGTGGAGTTGTTTCACGAATGGAAGCCAAACATCTTGACCGACCACCATGAAATGAGTACCAATTCCACTTTCTTCTTCCAACCCGGTATTCCTTCTAGAAATAATCCAAACACACCAAAAAAGAACTTTGAATTAACAGAAAGGATTGGCACATACCATGCGAAGGCCCTGGACGAGATCGGTGCTCTGTATTACACGAAAGAAAACTACGATGATTTCTTTTATGGTAAGGGCTCTACATTTCCAGACATAAATGGAGGGATTGGAATCCTGTTCGAACAGGCTAGCTCACGTGGTCATGCCCAGGAAAGTGTGCACGGGGTATTGGAGTTTCCATTCACAATTAGAAATCAATTCGTAACGTCCTTGTCTACCGTACGGGCGGCTAAAGATCTTAAAAATGAACTCCTTTCATACCAGAGAAAATTCTTTCTGGACGCCAAGAAGGAATCAAAATCAGAACTATCTAAAGGTATAATCTTTGGTGCCAATAATGATCTTAGTAGAGCGAATGAGCTTGTCAAAATTCTCAAAACACATGAGATCCAATTATATGCTATTGATAATGATATCACAATAGAGGGTAAAGAATATAAAGGAGGTAAATCGTTTTACATACCCTTGGACCAGGCGCAATACAAGCTGATCAAAGTAATGTTTGAGTCAGTAACTGATTTCAAAGACAGTCTTTTTTATGACGTCTCAGCGTGGACCTTACCGTTAGCTTACGGGCTTAATTATGACTTCGTCAATAGGGAAATCATGCCTAAAATCAACCTTTCACAACTCCAAAAGGAGGATTTTACACTTACACTTGAACATTCGAAATATGCTTATACTTTCAAATGGGATGATTACTTCGCGCCGAAGATGTTGTGGTCACTACTTGATGAAGACATCATTTGCAAAGTCGCATCAGAACCATTCAACCTTGATGGGGAAGAATTTGGACCGGGCACCATCGTAGTTCCCGTTCAGATGCAATCTTTAGACCCTCAACAGTTATTTGAATCTCTAAAATCAATCCAGGAAAAGCATTCGATCCAGATCTACTCATTGAACACAGGAAGCACTGGAGGAGTAAACCTTGGAAGCAGAACTCTCCAAACCATAAAAAAGCCTTCTCTGGCAATGGTTGTTGAGGACGGCGTGAATGCGAATGATGCAGGTGAAATCTGGCATTTACTGGATTATCGATTTGATATTCCAATAAGCCTCATCCCTGTCAGGTTATTCAACAGAATTGACATTGACAGATACAATACGATCGTAATGGTTGATGGAAACTACAATAGGATTTCTGCTGCGACAGCAGTACGATTGAAGACCTGGGTTCAGGAGGGAGGAAAACTTATTGCTTTCAAGGGAGCAAATAACTGGCTGAAATCACAAAAACTGATATCTCTGGATTTCATAAAAAGAAGATCGTTGTACTCCGAAGAACGACGTAGCTATTCGGATCTTGGAAGTGATGTTGGAACACATGCAATGGGTGGAAGCATTTTTTCCGGTAATCTTGACCTTACACATCCTGTTGCCTACGGATATGGAAAAAAGCAACTTCATGTTTTCGTCGACACCAATCAATTTGTCGATAATCCGGATAATCCTTATTCTCAACCGTTCCAGTTTGATAAGAATCCTTTGAAAAGTGGATATGTTTCTAAAGAAAACCTCAACAAAATAAAGCAGTCAGCTGGCATCGTGGTTTCTAGGAATGGTAAAGGGAGGATTATTTCATTTGCATTCAACCCCAATTATCGAGCTTTTTGGTATGGTACCCACAAGCTTTTCTTCAACGCTATCTATTTTGGGGGGATGGTAGATTGGAGAGCAGCAGAAGATTGATCAATCTTCCTGTAATTCAATAGCTTCGATCAATTCCTCATACCATTTATTTCCATATTTTCTGATAAGGGCGTCCTTAAGAAATTTATAAAGAGGTATTTTCAGTTGTTTACCTTGATCACATGCCGGCGAACAAATATGCCAACGGTCGTAGTTTATCGCCTCGTAATCACCAAGATCTTTGATCCTGATAGGATATAAATGACATGAAATTGGTTTTCTAAACTGAGTTTTCCCTTCTTTCCATGCTTGTTCGATACTGCACTTAAGGATGTTTTGGTCATCCTTGAAAGCAAAAACGCATTCCCGACCTCCAATGGTTGTTGTAGAATAATCCCCTTCTTCATCGAGAACATATCCGCCTTCCTTTTCCAAAACCTCTTTAGCTGAATCATCGAGATATGGTTTCACAATCTCAATAACGCTTTGTACATGATCCAGCTCATTTTCATCTAGTGGTGCTCCCAGGTCCCCTTCTATGCAACAAGCTCCCTTACATTTTATAAGATCGCAGACAAAATGCTCTTCTTCAATATCTGTAGAAACGACTTTATTGCCAATGATTTTCATTTCCTGTTGTAACGAAGTGCCAAAAATATACTACTCAAGGCAACAACCGCCAATTCTTGCTAAATGATCATGAGATTATTAATTTAGTGTGATATGCGTTCAATTGTCTGCCTTTTTATCCTGGCATTTTGCTGTGATGCAAAATACGTTCCAACTGATGGAATATACTCTGTGGCGGAAAATATGCCTGAGTATGAAGCGGGAATGAAAGCTTTCCAGGAACATGTCAACAATTACATTTCGGAAGCTGACAACCTTCAATCAGGATCAGTGTTCGTTTCATTTATCGTCTCTACGGATGGTAAGCTTTCTGAGATCAAAGTTGTCAAAAGCCTGAATGAACATCAGGATCTCCTGGCATTGGAAGCAGTAAAGGCAGCCCCGTTGAATTGGAAACCGGGCATCGATGAGGGCAAAGCCGTCAATGTCAAAATGGTCTATCCTATTCACTTCCAAAAATAATTCTGAAAATCCTGAACTTTTCTTGACCTATGGCGTTATATGTTGGTAAATTATATGTACCTACATTAAAATATCATATTATGCTTAATTCAATTTTACTAGCTTTCGCGCTATTAATAGGTAATCCTTCAGAAGGAATTGAGACCTATACTGTTAATGCTGAGGACAGCAAAATTTCATGGGTTGGAAGTAAAGTTGGTGGTAGTCATAACGGCTTCATCAGTGTCAAGGAAGGTAGATTGGACCTGGAAAATGGAGTTATCAATGGTGGCTCATTCGTTATTGATATGACCACTTTGACTGACGAAGATCTATCGGGTGAATACAAGCAAAAGCTTGAAGGCCATCTAAAGTCTGACGATTTTTTTGGAGTTGAAAATTTCCCAACCGCCTCATTCCAAATCACAAGGGCAGTTCCCCAGGGACCTGGAAAATATAAAATTGAAGGTGACATTACCATCAAGGGTATAACCAAGTCTATCAAATTCCCGGCTGAAGTGAGTTCTGATAATGACATTATCACTGCCAATGCCAATATCACCATTGACAGATCAGAGTTCGACGTAAAATATGGATCAGGAAGTTTCTTTGATAATCTAGGAGACAAGGTTATCTATGATGACTTCACACTGGATGTCACTTTGAAGGCATCAAAATAAAAACTTCATTTTGAGTTTTTGACCAAAGGGTGGGCCTAGAAATGGGTCCACCCTTGTGCTTTTAGTTCAATAACATTCTGAGACCTGGTCACTAATACTTTCCCTTTGCTCTTTTCGTGCATATAGCCGATGGTATTTATGTCATCGTGGTTTTTGATCTTCTCGTAGTCTTTTTGATTAATTGTGAATAACAATTCGTAATCTTCTCCTCCATTTAAAGCGCAAGTATTTGGATCGATCCCGAATTCCGCTGCTGTCTCAAATGCCTGTGCGTCAATTGGTAATTTGTCTTCGTATAAGCTTACCCCAACTCCGGAATTCTTGCATATATGAAAGATATCCGACACCAGACCGTCAGACACATCGATCATTGCACTTGGTCTTAAACCAAGTTCTTGTAACTCGTGAATTATATCCATTCTGGCCGTTGGCCTTAATTGTCTTCCAACTACGTATTCATATTTGTCCAAAGCAGGTTGCATCTCAGGATTGACAAGAAATTCCTGTTTTTCACGTTCGAGTATTTGCAAACCGACATATGCAGCTCCCAGATCGCCAGTTACACATACAATGTCGTCTTTCTGAGCTCCACTTCTGTAAACGATCTGGTCTTTGGTTACCTCACCAATAATTGAGATGGAGATCACTAAACCAGATGCTGAGGCTGTGGTGTCTCCCCCTATTACATCCACCCCGTATTGTTTTGATGCTGCCGCTACTCCGTCATAGATCGCTTCTACTGCTTCAACACTGAATCTATTGCTCAATCCCAGGTTGACGGTGATTTGTTTAGGTCGACCATTCATTGCAGCAATGTCTGATACATTTGCCGAAACTGCCTTGAATCCCAAATGTTGTAAAGGCATATAGGAAAGATCAAAATGGATCCCTTCCAGCATCATATCAGAGCTTAGCAGCACCAAATTCCCACCTCCGGACTGAATAACGGCGGCATCATCCCCTATTCCTTTGATCGTTTCCTTGTTGTTGATTTCAGTTTTTTGGGTCAGCCTCTCAATAAGCCCAAATTCACCGATCTCTGAAATCTCGGTTCTTTTTTCTTCCGACATCTATTCTTTTATTTCCTGACAGAGTTCGACCAAAACACCATTTGTCGATTTGGGGTGTAAGAAACAAACCAGTTTATTATCAGCACCTTTCTTGGGATGTTCATTTAATACGTCAAAACCCTCTTTCCTTAACCTCTCCATTTCATGCAATATATCCTCTACCTCAAACGCGATGTGATGTATCCCCTCGGATCTTTTATCGATGTACTTCGCAATGGCACTGTCGTCACCTGTTGCTGCCAAAAACTCGATTTTGGTATCACCAACCTTGAAAAACGAAGTTTCCACCTGTTCGGAATTGACAGTTTCTGACTTATAAGAGGGTTTATCAAACAGCTTAGAATAAAGTTCATTAACCTTTTGAAGATCTTTTACTGCTATCCCAATATGTTCAACTCTTACCATGATTGAGGTTTAATGTTTAATTTCGCAAAGATGTGGAAACTTTTACCTTCGGGGAAAGGTTTTTTGATTTGACATTGAACGATCGTAGTAGAATGGAAATGCATACTGACATTCATGTGGTTGCTGCCAAAGCCCAGGACGAGATCCAAAATTTTCTGGGTTTAAAGGGTGATGAACTTGTTTTTGAGTATTCAAATGTTGATGGTAAGACCAAACTTGATCTTATAACCATCAACCCAAGACATAATCAGTCCTTCTTGTTCCAATCTGTCCTGGGTTTTGACAAGACGGATGCATTGAATAAAATGCTTGATTACGTCAAAACCCATAAGGACAAAGAGGGTTCCTATACCATTCAGTGGACGACCAAGGGTATGAACGAGCTTCAGACTTCCTATTTCCGGGCGAAAAATATTTATGATGCCCTTGACAAGTTATATTATGGTCGTGATATGAATAATATTACTGTATTTAGTGTGGTACTTAATCCTGTTGCATAAAATGATATTGGTTACGGACAAAGCGAAAGATAGAATCCTGGAGTTGAGAACGGAAGAAGGGCATTCCGACGACCACAATGTGAGGGTATCCGTAAAAGGTGGAGGCTGCTCAGGCCTGATGTATGACCTTGACTTTGATAATAAAGTGACTGATGGAGATGATGTATTCGAAGACAAAGGCATCAAGATCATCGTTGACAAAAGAAGTCTACTGTACCTGTTGGGCACTACTCTCGAGTTTTCAGACGGTTTGAATGGAAAAGGATTTCAATTCATCAACCCCAACGCTACAAGGACCTGTGGGTGTGGGGAAAGCTTCGCTGTCTAGCAAAGAAATAATAACCTTTCTCGAACCTTAAATCCCTGTCCCACAGGGTACTATTTACGCAAACGGTTGCGCTTTAAATCCGCCTAATTTCCCAAATCTGGGCCACTGACAGACAATACCGGTTCATACATTGATTCACCTGTTGGGTCATTCAAATAGTGTTGGGCATTATCTCATATATAATTTAGCGTCGGATTTGATATTTTTATTACTGGTAAACATACTCAACTGGTAATAACGATATAGCACCAAATCACTGCAATGATGAAAATGAAATTGAACTCTTACTTTGCGTTATACAAAATTGGAAATAAGATCCGGGCAAGTTTTCTGGTTCTTATCGGCGTCATAATATTGAATGGGGTTTACACAGCAACTACCCTTAATAATAGTATTGATGTCCTGAATGAAATTTCCACTGATGTAAATCCCACATTAAATTCATTAAATGAGTTTGGCACCTTGATAAAAGATGCCAAAACTTACTCGGTGAATTGGGTATATGTCAGAACCTATGAAAAAGACAAAACAAAACTTCGAGATATCCATTCAACGGATTACCCAAACCAAAAAGAAAATTTAGTCGCATTGATGAATGCCCATCCTGAAGATTCAACATTAATGTTGCTTCAGGGCATTTTGGATGAGTTTGACCAGATCCTTGTTGATCAGGCTTCTGTGATGGAAAACCTGAACAATGCATTGGCTTACGAAGATCCAATGGTTGTTTTTCTAAGTGAAGACCTTGTTGAGAATAGCATTATACCCACCAGTGACAACCTTATCGAAAGATTGGAATCAATAATGTCGGTCAAGGTGAGTCAATCGGAAACGCAAAACAGTGAAATGGAATCCTCATTTGTCGGCCTACGGTGGACAATTCTATTGTTTGGAGGCTTAGGAGCTCTGTTTGCTTTGATTATATCAACATTCCTATCAAGAAGTATAACAAAACCGGTCAATACCCTAAGGGAGAAGATCAGCCAGATCCGTAAAGGAATAATACCGGAAGAAATATCCGTTAAAGGCAAAGATGAAATTGGTGAAATGAGTAATGGGATCAATTCACTCATTACCGGTTTCAAGACAACTTCAGAATTTGCTCGGGAAATTGGTAAAGGAAACTTGAATGAGGAATTTGCCGCACTTAGTGACGAAGACGTACTGGGTCACTCACTTCTTTCAATGAGGGATAACCTTAGAAATGCATTGGAAGAAGTCAACAGCGTCGTAAAAACCGCAGGAGAGGATGGTGATCTTAAAGCACGAATCGACCTTGAAGGAAAAACCGGAGCATGGAGTCAGTTAGGAGAAGCAATTAACAATCTGCTTGGCTCTATCGCCACACCTATTCTGGAGGTTAATAAAATTGTCAACTCCATTGCCGAAGGAGATCTGAGACATCGTTATGAAAATGAAGCAAAGGGTGATATCCGAACATTAGTTACTAACCTCAATTCCGCAATTGACAACTTGAATACGCTAATCCATGGTATTGTTGAAAGTGCAAACATTGTTGAGGAATCATCCGGAATCATGCTCAATGCAAGTGAAGAAATGAATGTCAATACAGGTGAGATCGCCTCATCAATTAGTGAGATGAGTCTTGGTGCTCAAAATCAAGTGGGTAAAGTAGATGAGTCTTCGAACTATGTGGAAGGGATTTCCAGTTCATCCAAGGAGATGGGTCAGAAGGCTGAAACCATCAATTCGGCAGCCAAATCCAGTGTTGAAAACAGCAAACAGGGTCAGGAACGAGTCGAAAATGTGGTAAGTAACATGAGTGAGATCTCAGAGTCAGCTGAAAAAACACACCAATCCATCAAGGTCCTGACAGAAAGGTCAAACGAAATTACGAGAGTACTTGGTGTCATTACCGAGATCGCAGCTCAAACCAACCTGTTGGCATTGAACGCTGCAATCGAAGCAGCACAAGCCGGGGAAGCCGGACGAGGATTTGCCGTAGTGGCAGAAGAGATCCGTAAGCTTGCTGAGGATTCCAGAAAATCTGCCAAGGAAATTGAAACGCTTGTGGATGATGTACAAAACGATACCAACGATGCTATTAAAGCCATAGAAACGATGACGAAGAGTGTGGATATAGGCGGTACTGCATCCAGGGAAGCATTTGAAGCATTTAACCAGATCATTGATAGCACCAGTGAAACACTGACACTATCTGAAGCGATCGTTGATGCTACAAATCATCAAAAAGAAGACATTAAGAAAGTTGCGTCCATTACTGAAAGTATAGTTGTGATCGCAGAACAAACAGCCACCGGAACGGAGGAAATTGCGAGTTCGGCATCTGAGCTTTCAGCTGGAATGCAAAACTATAACCTCAAGTCTGAGGAATTAACGAAAGTAGCGGCTTCTCTCAAGGAGGGAGTCAGCAAATTCCAATTAATGGAAGACGGTATGTCCGGGGCCGAAATCCTGGAAGAGAAAATAGAACAAATAGAGAGAGAACAACAAAACACGAACGAATACAAGCTATGATACGAAAACAACTACTACTTATTCTTGCTGTACTGTGTTTATCCGTGGGTCATTTTGCCAACGCACAGGAAGCTAAATTCAAGGCTTTATTTATCATGAAGTTTGCTCAGTACATTGAGTGGCCTCAAGGTAACAATAGCCTGGTAATCGGAGTACTGGGAAATTCCCCGATCGCTCCTGAACTGGAGAAGTTTGCCACCCAGACAATCAACATCAAAGTGGTAACGGTTAAGTCAACTGATGAGGCTTCGAAATGTAATATTCTTTTCATACCTGAAACCAAGTCCAAGCAATTGGGTGAGATGGTCAGTGCCATTGGAGGTGGAAGTACCCTCCTGGTCATGGAAAATGACAGTGGTGTAGGAAAAGGTGCTGATATTGGATTTTACATTGAGGAAAGCAAATTGCGATTCCTCATCAGTAAGAAAGACATCGAAACCAAGAAGATGGTGCCGAGCTCAAAGCTCCTGGCATTGGGTAAGACCATCTAACACTTAGTATCTAAAACCTTCCAATCAAAGCTGATTCCCAGTTTTTTGAAACAGGCTGGAAGAAGTATGCCTAAGGTACACTTAACCTAACAACTAAGACAAAACAACTAAAAGCTATGAAATACCTTTTGACAATCACGATTATTATCGGGTCGCTGGGGGCGTTTGCCCAGGAAGAAACAGAAATTCTGAGCTTATCACTTGAAGATCTTATGAATATTGAGATTACCTCAGTATCAAAAAAATCTGAGCGGTTACAAGATGTCGCCTCCTCCATTTATGTGATTACTGGAGAAGATATTATACGAACAGGAGCTACATCTCTACATGAAGTATTAAGAACGGTTCCCGGATACTGGGGGGTACAGGATGAATACTCTTCAGTTGTAGGGCCATACGAAACTCACGTTTGGAAAATAACATAAATGGCACTGTACTATTTCTTCTGGATGGTACCCCCCTACAGGATCTCATGGCCTCGTCCTTCTCTTATCGAAACTTTGATATCCCATTAGATGAAATTGATCGGATTGAGGTGATACGAGGATCTGGAGGAACAATATATGGAGCCAACTCGGCCACGGGAGTTGTTAACATTTTTACAAAAACTCCGGAGAGAGGAATAAACGCCAGAGTAGAGCAAGCTGCACCTGGCTATACCATGGCCAGCTTGCGAGCTGGGACTGAAGTCGGGGACAATTCGGCAATATCAGGTTATCTGAAATTTAGATATTTCGGAGGGTTTGATTCATATGCAGGAAAAAATGAGGATGGAGAACCTCTTGGTTTCACGTCACGATTCACGGAAGAATATGATAAATCCACCATGTATGTAGCAGGATTAAAAGGTAAGTTTTCCATAGGCAATAATGCTGAGCTGTCTTTCAATTCACACTTTAATGCACTTGACAAGATTGATTATACAAACACCTACGAAGGAGGATCGCTTGATCTGGTAAGTCAGGCACTAACATCTGACAATCTTTATGTACATGATGGCTTCTCCTATCGCTCTGTAAACAGTGTACGATATGATCAAAACTTTTCAGACGATCATACTTTATTCGTCAGGTTATCATCCAATTTGGAAAATACTTATGAGAAACTTGGAGGTGGATTCACTGCAAATAACTCATTTTATGATCTTGAATTACAGGATAACATCACCCTGGGAGCTTTCAATGAATTGAGTTTTGGTGCAAACTTCAGGTTGGTAAATCTCGATATCTCTGAGATTAATTCCGTCAGCACAATCAACTACCAAAATGCACAGTCCAACGAAACACTGAAAGGTGCCTTCGTCCAAAACAAATTTAGAATGCTAAATGATAAACTTAATCTTACCCTTGGTATAAAGACAGAAAACTTCTCATTGGTGAATGATAAATTCTATTTCTCCCCAATGGCAAAGATCGCTTTCTCACCAAGTAATAATTTAACCCTTTGGGGAGGATTCACTCAATCATTTACTACACCAGGCCTGAATAATACTAACGGTGAAATGTTCCTGTTCCAGACTCCCTCAGTTGAAGCATGGAATACGGCTGCAGAAGCTGGAGTTTATCAGGAATTCTACAATCAATATTACGATGAAGCAATCGCCAGTGGTGAGGATCCAACTACAGCGGAGCAGACAGCACTGGTCAGGATTAATAATTTCTTTAACAGTGAATTTGGACAACAAACAGTTCAATTCGTTACTGACTTGCTAGTTGAAGAAAATCCAAGTTTTGCAGTTGAGAATGGATCCAATACTGAACCTACCAAATATCAAAGTTTTGAGCTTGGATTACGAGCAGGGTTAGCTAACAATTTGTCCTTCGAATCAAACTTCTTCTATAACCTTATTGATGATGCAATTATTGCACCGACGGTAACAAGCACAACCGTTTTCAAAGAATCAAATACTCAACCCGGAAGATTTGCGTCGTATTACTTTTTTGGTAATTACGTCAAGGGCACAAGCATTGGGTCTGAAAGTATGTTGAGATATAAGCCGTTGAGTAATATCTCCCTGGAACTATCTCATACCTGGTTGAAAAGTGAATGGGAATATCAGGAAAATAATGAATTCGATATCTATAATCCCAATGTGGTGGATCCTTCTGATCTTGACCAAACACCTGATGTTCCTTATGTACCTGAACACGTATTCAGACTTTCAGGGAATATTGATCTTCCCAACTCATTCACCTTTAGTCTAAATGCTATACATACATCCAGGTTTAATACTCAGGCTGAATACAGGTTCTCAGATGAAAGATATGAAAACCTGATTACCCCTGATCTGGAAGTTACACCATCATCTATTATTGCCAAAAATGGTTCAAGAACGATTGTAAGTCTTCGATTAGAAAAACGATTTATTGAAGATCGACTCTCAATATATGCATTTGGAAATGACCTATTCAACAATGGTATGATCGCAAATACTAATCAAATCACTAATGTGACGATCAGCCAGATTGCCAGAATGTATGGAGTGGGATTGAACTACAAACTGAATTAAAACAAACACTATCAACTAAAACAACTAGACAATGAAAAAATTACTCACACTTATTACACTTCTATCATTGCTACCGGCAATGGTATTTTCCCAGAATGAGTCGGAGATGGATGATCTTTATACCCTCAGTCTGGAGGAGCTTATGACAATGGTGGTGGAGTCATCCACTAAATCAGCTGTAAAAATCCAAAGAGCCCCATCGGTGATCAGGATTTACACGCAGGAAGATTTCCAAAGATTTGGATTTGTAGATCTGCAAGATGTTTTAATGAGTATCCCAGGAACTCAAATACAGCAATATCGAGCCGGTCATCAATTGGCCTGGATCAGAGGTGTTCAGGCAAGGTACAATAACAAGGTTCTTCTGATGATCGACGGAGTACCCATAAGAGACAGTTATTACGGAAACTTCAACATTGATGAGATGATACCCATCGAGATGATCGAAAAGGTAGAAGTCATCAATGGTCCAGGTTCTGTCCTATACGGAGCAAATAGTTTTTCAGGAGTAATCAGTGTTACCACTAAAAGCGAAGGCAAAGAGATCGGAGTGGACTATGGTTCTTTCAACACAATATCTGCTCACGGTGAATTTAGTAACAAAGGATTCTACGGTCATGCCGGTTATTATCAGACCAAAGGTTTTGAGCCAGAATTGAAATCCAATGGCCTTGCAAGAGATGTCCCACAAGACGCAGACAACGCATATGGATACCTTAAATACCAGGGTGAAAATCTGAGAGCCACTTTTGGGGTGATGGACTATAGCTACAACTATAAGTACCGTTCAACTGACAAAGACTATTCCTTTGATAGGATGCCTATTTTCGGATCCGTCAAATATAATCTGAGTTTAGGTGAAAACAGTAACCTAAGTGCCAATGCTTACATCAACGAATACAAATTCGCCAGAAACAAGATAAAGTTTCAAAACGATGTAACCGATACACTCAAAGAGATCTCGACCAATCCACTTGATACAAGGATCCTTGGCGGAGAACTTGAGTACTCTGTTTTGGCTGGAAACCATAGTTTTATTGCTGGACTTTCCTGGCAACGAGACCAGGCCGTAGACATCAAGGAAGTTATCACATTTGATGACGGTTCAGATGTAAATGTTGTGGAACAAGTAGTACTCGACAATGACATTTCAAGAGATTTCACCGGGCTCTTTATTCAGGACGTGTGGAACGTCAATGACAATTGGAGTGTCACGGGAGGTATCAGGTATGACATCCTATCCGATTTTGAAAACCAGTTTAACTATCGAGTTGGGGTGACAGGGAACCTCTCTGAAAATTTGTATACCAAGCTATTGTATGGTACTGCTTATCGTGTGCCGTCCTACAGGGAATATACCGATGCAGAAGCTCCCAATCTTGAGCTTACGCCGGAACAATTAGCTACAACGGAATTCCAGTTTGGCTATCTATTTGATAAAGGGGATATAAATGTGACTTTATATAATAATAACTACTCAGATTTCATCTCCGAAATAGTTGTCGATTCAGTTGCCGAAAATGGCGGTTTCAGGGAAGTAGATGATGAAATGTCATTCAACTTCAATTCAAGAAGTATAACAGGAATCGAGTTAAATTCAGTGCTTCGACCTTCCTCAAAAGTTGCGATAAATGCAGGAGTTTCCTTCCTGATAAGTGCTCAATCCGAATTTGGAGAGTTGGACGCAAACATCTATACAAATGATGTCGTACCTGATGGTAAAGTTGATATTGATTTCCTTAGTGACGCTACTGCATACTTTTTAATCAACTACAGCTTTACAAGTAAGTATTCAATTGGTTTGAATACAGTCTATTTTGGAGACAGAGGTGTGCCTTCCAATTATCAGGATGACGTGCCTGCAGTAAACAGAAGTCTGGGTAATGCAGACGGATTTGTGAAAACCGACATTGTTTTCAACGCTAATCCAACACAAAACCTATCATTCAACTTAAAGGTGGCTAACATATTCAATAGCCAGTTCTATAGCCCCCCATTTGGTAGCAGCGATGGATATGATGCTGAATGGCCTGGAATGAATTTCAGACTAGCAGCCATCTATCGATTTAAATGAAATAAGAGATAAATAATGTGGTCTTGGCAAGGTCAAGACCACAAACCAAACAACTATAGCAAACCACTATGAAACATGTACTACAAATCACTACCTGCTTGTTGTTAACAGTATTATTACTACCCACGACATATGGACAAGCAGCTGAAGAAAATGACTTAATGTCTTTAAGTCTTGAAAATCTCCTTGAGATGACGATCGTGTCAGCATCCAAGAAAGAAGAGAGCGCATTTAACTCCCCACTATCCACATCTGTGATTTCCAAACAGGAAATGGAAAATGCGGGGGTAACCTCAATTCCGGAAGCATTAAGATTAGCACCGGGAATTATCGTAAAAGAGTACATCAATGGTAGTTATGATGTCCACTTAAGGGGATTGGAAAACACTCCTCCAAATGCCCCTTTAAGTGAAACCCAGAACCTTGTAAGCCTTGTGATGATCGATGGACGTGTGGTTTTCAATTATTTGAATGGGGGGATCCTGTGGAATTCGTTGCCTGTTGATCTCAACGATGTAGAAAGAATCGAGATTATTCGGGGACCTTCATCAGCACTTTACGGACCAAATGCAGTAACCGGAGTGATCAACATTATTACAACCGATCCGGAAAGCGAGGGTTTAAATGTATTGGCCAATGCGCAGAGTGGGAACCACTGGGGAGGTGACACAAATGGAGCATCTACCATTGTCAATGGAAATATTGGCTATAAGCAAGAGAAATTCAGTATAAATGTTACTGGTAATTATCAAGGACGCGATCGATATGAAGATCAATATTATTTATATACTGATGGAGATTATACTGACCTACCAGCTACCATTACAAGTTTCATTCTCGGACCAATATCAAATGTTCAGGAACGATATCCAAACCCAGGGAAAAGCATGGAAAAATATGGTTTCAATACCTATCTAAATTTCAATCAGTCAGATCAAGTGGATTTTAGTCTTGATCTTGGATACCAGAATGCTGAGTCCCAGATTCTTTTTAACGATAACGGATATACTCCATTGCTATACACAAAATCCAATTCATTTTCTGCGGACTTCAGGGCAGCAGTCAATGGTATTTCATTAGCAGTTTCGAATATCAATGGAGAACAAAGTCAAAATAACGGATCTCCTATTCCTTACAACATTTTTGCGTCATCACTGGAATATGACTGGGCGTTGGGAGACATTTTGGTTCGTCCAGGTATCAGTTTTAATTCAGCCAAATATGATTGGGAACTCATAAGTAATGACAATGTAACCACTACCGCAGCATCCCTAAGAGCAGATTATTTTAAAGAGAAATATAGATTAATTGCTGCATTAAGAGCAGACTCATATAGCTCCCCAAGTGACATATACCTGACCTGGCAGTTTGCGGCGATGTATAATCTCAATGAGCGTAATGTGCTAAGGTTGGTGGGAAGTAGAGCAAACGCTGCTCCATTTATTGATAGGCTATATCTTGACATTGATATCCCAATTCCTCCTGCTGGGATTGGAATTGTTACACGGGGTAATGAAGATTATGATCTCAAAATTCAGGATATGTATGAATTTGGTTTAAGATCAAAGTTATCCTCCAATTTCAGTGTAGACCTTGAAGCTTTCTATTCCGTCACACAAAATTACAATGAGATCTATTTTGAAAGCGCTGAGGTGCGGGATGGACTTGCATACATCAATGATCAAGTTCAGAATATGGATCTAACAGCAAAACAAAGGGGGACATCTGTGACACTCAACTTTGTACCAAATGAGAATTTACAATTGAGGGCATTTGGGACTTATCAAAAGACCGATCTTGAAGATTTCGCTCCTGATGTGGACAATCAAACCAATTTGGTGACAAAAGAACATAAAGGAACCCATTCATTCTATGGAGGCTTTTATGCCAACTACAGATGGAATAGGATCAACTTCAATGTAAATGGATATTATTTGGACTCTCATTCGCTTGATAAGTCAGATGGTGAGATCCCATTCCCTGTTCCAACAACTGTTGTTTTGGATACGGACGTTTCCAGCAATTTCATACTGAATGCGAAAGCAAGTTACCAGGCAACTGACCAATTAAATGTTTATATAAATGCACGAAATCTTGGGGCGGACGGAGCTCAATTTGGCTTCGCCGAAAGGATTAGTTCTTTAGTGATGTTGGGTTTAAACTTTAAACTCTAAAGTTTGTTCGTGTACTTTTCTTATGCCCATTGCGCTTTGCGCAATGGGCTTTTTTTATTCCCTGACCAAAAGTGTAGTAAGCTCGTTTAATTGCCTCACTTTTTCTGAAAAATCTCCTTTTAATTCATTGCGTACTGCTTTTAAATTTTTCAAAAGATCAACTGTTTCATCAGGCAGACATTCTTCAAGGTATTGTCTAAAACGCTTCGCGAATGTTGGTGACTTGCCATTGGTGCTTATTCCGATTTTAAGATCTCCTTTCTTGACTGTACTACCCAGGTAGAAATCGCATAGATCCGGAGTATCTGCCACGTTTGTCAATATTCGTCGCCTTCGAGATAATCTCCTTACTCTCTTATGAAGTTTGATATCATCTGTTGCTAAAATCAGAATGTCAATATTCCTCAAATCACTATTTCTAAACTTCCTATTAGTAATTATGACACCTTCATGCTGACTTACAAGCTGATGAACTTCATCCAAAATAAATGGAGCAATAACCCGGATTTTGGCATTGGGATCATTTTTCAATAGTCCCTGTAGTTTTTCCAATCCTACATTACCAGCACCTACGATCAATGTTTGGATCTTATCCAGTTTCAGAAAAATTGGGAATAGTGGATTTCCTGCACTCATGCCGCCTTGGAGTCCCTCAAATTCTCTAACAAGGTGTTATTGATTGCGTACCTTGCTCCCTCGCCAAATACAAGGAGTCCCGGACCATCCAGGTCCATTCCTCTTGTGTTTTCCAATATGCTGTCAACATCTCCATTGATCACTCTTTCGTTTTCCAGGGATCCACTGCAAATAATCGCAGCCGGAAGGGACCCCCTTCCCTCCGATTGATAAGCTCGTACAATGGCGGGGAGTTTTCGAATTCCCATAAAGATGATAGCCGTCGATGCGTGTTTAGCGGCATTGACGACTTCTGAACTTACTTCACCATTTGCAGAGGTTGCAGTCAGGACCATGAAGCTCTGGTTAACATCCCTAATGGTCAATGGCATACCATAGAAACCGGGTAGATTGATGCTGCTTATTCCTATAACTACATCACTCGTAATACCAAATTTCTGAGCATATTCTAGTTCTTCGAATCCTCTCGCAAATACAAAAGGATCACCCCCCTTTAACCTCACGACATGATTTCCTTTTAATGCATACTCTACGATAAGATAATTTATAGTATCCTGAGAAACACTGACCTTTCCTGCTCTTTTTCCGACGGGAATATGTAATGCGTTTGGTGCGTGTTGCAATAGATCAGGATGTACAAGAGCATCATAAAGGACAACATCTGCCCCGGAAAGAGCTTTTATCCCTTTCAATGTGATCAGTTCAGGATCCCCTGGTCCTGCTCCGACCAATGTAAGCTTTGGAATGTTAATCATGCCTTGTAATAGTTGCTAACTACCAGTTTTTCCCCATCAACCGGTTCCAATCCCCGTCTTCTGATCTCATTGATCATTGAAAGTAATTCGCTTGCCTGTCGGAAGTACTTTCTCGCGAATTGTTCCCCGGGTGCGTTGACATTGATCTGCAGGACCAATTGATCAAAAGGCATCGTTAAATCGATCTTTCCAGATAATTGAAATCGCTCATAAAAGGTATCAATAATGCTCTTTTGTGTATTAACCTGAATGTCCTCGCTTAAAAGTAAGGCCTTGGCTCCAATGACCATGGAGTTATAGCTCCAATATATCGCATCTGCCCATTTCCTTTCTACAATAGCTTTCTCCGAATTGGTTAGCCTTTCTTCTGCATCATTCAATATGGTCGCCACCAGATCCAAAACCACCCCGGCACATTCTCCTACCCCGATCTCCTGAACATAATTTTCATTTTCTCCCCAGTCCTGGAATTCCTCAAAATGTATGTTCTTTAAATTCGAAAGCGATCTCAACAGATCATAGAAGTACTTCTTACCTTTTTGACGGAAATAATCATTGAAGTATTGTTCATCATCCGAATTCGCCTCATAGTCATCAAGAATTATCCGAAGGGCCTTCGGGATCCTTTTTGTGGGGATCTTTATCACTTTCTCTGCTATGTATCCCTTACCATCCGGGTCAACTCCACCACCAATTACAACTTGCATAGCTGGAGCGATCTTATCTTCCACTTTCAAACTACTCCCATGAAAACCAATATTAGCGATCATGTGTTGACCACAGGAGTTCATACATCCGGATATCTTGATCTTTATCTTGTCGTCATGGACAAGGTGAGGATATTCATCCCTTACGAGTTTCTCTAAAATCTCCGAAATAGACGTGCTATTGGTCACTCCCAAATTACAAGTATCGGTACCAGGGCAGGCGGTGATGTCGACAAGAGAATCAAAACCAGGTTCAGCCAGATCCAGTTTTTCCAGTTCTGCATAGAGATTTGGCAAATTCTCCTGCTTCAAATACTTCAATATCAATCCTTGATTGACGGTTAATCTCATATCATCTGAAGCATATTTTTCAGCGATCAAAGCAATTCCCCTGGCGGTACGAGTATCTAAATTACCAAGGGGAATTCTTACTTTGACCGCATAATAGCCATCCTGTTTCTGTTCAAACACGTTGGCTTTTTTCCACAGCTCAAATGACTTCAAATTTTTTATTGGTAATCGATGGGTCTGATTAAATGAAGGAGGAGGGGTATCCTTCTCTGGCCATGATATTAAGAAAGACTGGTAGGGTAGCGATTTCTTCTCCTCCTCCACAAGTTTCAGGAAGCCATTAATTCCGATGCCTTTTTTCGGTTCGATAAGAAACTTAAGACGAGCTTTATGACGTCTTTCCCTCTCACCATAACGATCAAAAACTCTCAGGCCTGCTTCAATGAAGGGAATCACTTTATCTCCAGGTAGGAACTCATAAGCCTCCTGTGCCATCAATGCCTGGGCACCTAGTCCGCCTCCCAGTAAAACCTTAAATCCCCTGATCCCATCTACGATCTTCGGTATAAATCCAAAATCATGAATGTAAGTAAAGGCTGAGTCCTCCCTACTTGACGAAAATGCGATTTTTATTTTTCTCCCCATCTCCTGGCATATTGGATTTCGAAGGAAATATTCAAAAACTGCCTGAGCATATGGTGACACATCGAAAGGTTCATTTGGGTCTATACCAGCGTATGGTGAAGCAGTCACATTTCTAACCGTATTCCCACAGGATTCCTTGGTTGTTACCCCAACTTGTTCCAGTCTGGACCATATAGATGGAGTATCCTCCAATTTTATATAGTGAAGCTGGATATCTTGCCGTGTTGTGATGTGGAGTTTTCCGTTTGTATACTCATCCGATAGATCCGCTATGGTCCTGATTTGACAAGGTGATATCTTACCATATGGGATTTTGATCCGAAGCATTTGAACATCGGGTTGTCTTTGTCCATAAACTCCCCGAGTGAGTCGAAAAGCTTTGAATCGTTCTTCATCAAGCTCTCCATTCTTGAATTTCTCGATCTTCAATTTGAGATCATCGATGTCTTTGGCAGCATCTTTTGAAATGGTTAGTTTTTCCATAGTCTTTGTTATAAGTAAGTATTGCATAAAAAAACCCTGACAGCTTTTGGCCATCAGGGTTTTCAAATTTCTTTCTTTATTTATATTGAACTTAACGTAATCCTTTTGGCCATATATGTATGTTCTGACAACAGCACATCATACAACAGCAACAAGGATTTATATTGATTTTGAATTTCTTCATTTTCTTCACTTATACGACAGGTTCATTCATTGGTTTTTCACATTCGGTACAAATAATTTCTTATGAACATAAATGTCAGCTACATTTCCAATCGAAATCAAATTCAACTTTATTTTTCTAATTATCGCGATGTACTTTGAACCTATCATAATTTATATTCACTCAACAGTTCAGGAATTAGCACCTTGGGGTGTCCAGGTTGCTAGCACTTCATAGAGCCTGTCTCTCAGTGCTTCTTTATAAATTATCAATCTTGATGATTGAGCTGGCAAATGTTAAGTAAAGAATTGGAAGATCAAAACTGTTTTTAAAAAATTTATTTTTGACCACACAAAACAACATATCACCACGTAATCACAATATACCGCTCAAAGTAGGAAGATTTACATTCTTCCTGATCATGGCAATCATTCTAATCGACACGATAAATGAAACCATATTTCAGAATGGACCAGTTTCTCCGGGAAGCAAAAGATTAATAGTACTTGATGTTCTACTCTTGATTTCATGGTATATAAGTTCCAAGATGGAGAGGGTAGCTTCTTTCCTGTTCTTTGGAGGATTCTATATTTCCTTCTTCCTATATCCAATGTTTCCCGAGTTTTATGACAATCCCGTCGACGACTTATTCGTAGCTATATTCCTAATGATCGTAATGAGCGCTTTAGTGTTGGTGTTTTATGATTTGAAAAAGGATATTGTGTTCATCGTGATTTGGAATGCACTATTTTATATCACAGCTTATTTCACAACAAATAACATCATCGAAAGACTTGATCCTATTCGTTATGGTTCGGTCATCAGGATCTTTGAAAATCAACCATTGATGTTCTTCGGATACATTGGAGCAGGGATCTTCCTCCTTTTGGTTGTAATGAAACTAAAATCAAACAATGAACAATTCAAAGAATTCCTGAACACAACACAATTATCTCTCCAAAAACAACAGAAGGTAAACAGCAACCAGAATAAACAGCTTGAATTGAGAAGAAATGAATTGACCCAGTTAAGGGATGAATTGGCTCACGCAAATGACGCACTAGAACTGAAAGTTGAGCAACGGACTAATGCACTGAAAGAGCTCAATAAAAAAGTCATTGATCACGGATTCCTTCACACAGACGAAATCCTTATTCCTGTCCGTCACTTGCAAAAGATTGTCAATTCAGGAGATGGCACAGTGAAGGAAAATCGCGGTGAATTAAAAAAGACCGCCGAGGAAATTGATTTGATTATCAGGGAGATCAATGAAGTATTGAAAAGTATTGAACATGAAATCGTGTGAGTGATTATCAAAAAATATTGAACAATATCTGCCTTTATGCTGGTGTGATTGTCTCATTCCTGATGGCACTTGAGATCTACTTTGATCTGACACAAGGCATTTCCCTATTACAACCTCATGCAATAAGGCTATTCATAGTCATGGTAAGCTATTGGATTGTTTTTATATCCAGAAATTATGTGGCATTCAATATTCGAGCATCACTGGTTATCATCATACCCGTGGTCGGTTTTATATTATATCCCCTTTATGCTCCTGGTGTTGATGCCTCTGATCTTCTGATAATGTCTATTGTTTTGCTGGTGCTCACTGTAGTACCGTTCACTTTATTTCACCCTATCAAGGGCAAAAAATACATTTGGATCTTTAACCTGATTGCCACGTCCAGTGCACTTTTCGGTGCTATTTTCGTATTGACCGAGATCAGTCAACCACATAGGGATCCGGATATTTTGAATCCTCTTATTGATGAGCCCATGATCCCTGTGGCATTCATTGGTGCGTTCCTGGCAATAAATTGGATCATATATCAATACCAGATATCAAATACTTACTTAGTGGAAAGTCTGGAAAAGGTGAACGAAAATTTGAAAGCCAATATTGAAACTACCAAGTTGCAGGAAAATGAGATCAGGGTTCAAAATAATGAGCTTCAAGTTCTTCATCAGAAGTTGATCCAGTCAAATACAGACCTTGAATCGAAAGTTCAGAAAAGAACGGAAAAAATGGAAAAAGTGACGAAAACACTATTGAAGTACAGTTTCATGAATTCCCATTTACTCAGGGCACCGGTTACAAAGCTTCAAAGTCTGCTTATGTTGTGGGATTCATTGGAAGAAGAAAAGATCAATGAAATTGCCTCCAAAAGTGTTGAGGAGCTGGATTCAGCGATAAAACACATCCTTAAAACCGCTTCAACTACCGATTTGGAAAGTGAGGGTGTTGACAATCGTATGATTAAAAAATACTCTGACGGTAATTTTTAATAAGCTCTAACTTCAATTCCCTTCATAAAATTGATAAAAGACTTATTAACTACCCGATTTCCTCCAGGAGTGGGATAATCTCCGGTGAAGTACCAATCACCGAGGTGATTTGGGCAGGCCTTATGAAGGTTGTCCACGGTTTGGTACACAATCTCCAATTCTGCCTTCATGTTTTTTGGACGAACAATATTTGTGATCATTTGAGAAACCTCTTCATAGGAGTACAGGTCGTACAATTCCTTTACGAAATTTGGTTGGTCGACATCGTTTTGTGATGCAATACATTTGTCAAATACTTCATCCAACAAATACTCCTTTTCATCCCTTTTAAGAAGCTCCAGTAATGCCCGGAAGGCAACGAATTCCTTCATTTTACTCATATCAATTCCGTAACAATCAGGAAAACGGATTTGAGGAGCAGATGATACTATGACAACTTTCTTTGGATTGAGACGATCCAAAAGTGTAAGAATGCTTTTTTCCAGGGTAGTACCCCGCACAATACTGTCATCGATGATTACGATAGTATCCCTTTCTTTCTTGATAACCTCATATGTAGTGTCGTAGACATGAGCTACCAGATCATCTCTATGCTCATCGTCTGTTATAAACGTCCTGAGCTTCACATCTTTCAAGACTAATTTTTCGACTCTGGGTCTGAATGACAGGAGCTCTTCAATTGAATCCGCACTCGGTTTGTCATCAAGAACAATTTCCTTCCTCTTAGCGATCAGGTAGTCCTCCAATCCTCCCATTAGCCCAAGGAAGGACG
The DNA here is from genome assembly GCA_965242805.1 of Cyclobacteriaceae bacterium. Classification (GTDB taxonomy): domain Bacteria; phylum Bacteroidota; class Bacteroidia; order Cytophagales; family Cyclobacteriaceae; genus JANQEU01. The sequence continues at coordinate 1,972,387 of CBDETD010000002.1, forward strand.
TCTCAGCAGTATTGGGAATGTAGGAAAAAATCGTATTCTTGAGATCGAAATTGATAGATTTCAATATTTGAGGGATCAACAACTCCCCAAGTTTCTTACGTTCCCTGTAGATGTCGGGATCAGTGCCCCTTGAAAAATAGATGCGTTCAAAAGAACATGATCGTCTTTCCAGTTGGTCAATAAATGGTAATTGCGAATAGGATCCATCCTTATTTACGATCAACGCATGTCCTGGTTCAATTTCACGTATATCCTCATATTGACAATCCAAGGCTGTTTTTATTGCAGGTTTCTCAGAAGCTACAGCCACAATTTCGTCATCGGCATAATAATAGGCAGGACGAATTCCTGCAGGATCCCTGGCTATAAAGGATGACCCATATCCAACCATTCCCGCCATGGTATAACCACCATCGAAATCCTTACAGGACCTTTTCAGGACTTTTTGTAAATCGAGTTCCTTTTCAATGATTTGAGTGATTTCCTTATTGGAAAACTGATCTTTGTATTTATGGAAGATCTGCTGATTCTCGTCATCCAGAAAATGTCCGATCTTCTCCATGACTGTGACCGTATCAACTTTTTCCTTGGGATGCTGACCAAGCTCAACCAGGATATTAAATAACTCATCAACATTCGTCATATTGAAATTGCCAGCCATTACGAGATTTCGGCTTCGCCAGTTATTTTGACGAAGGAAAGGATGACAGCTTTCTATACTATTCTTCCCGTGTGTACCGTACCGTAAGTGACCAAGCCAGAGTTCTCCTGTGAATGCATAGTTTTCTTTCATCCAACTTGCATTCATATACTGGTCTTTTCCTTCCTTTTGAGCTTTTCGGTACTTTTTACCTATTCTATCAAAAATATCCTCAAGAGGTTGTGGGTTGATGGTTCGATACCGGCTAATGTATCTATACCCTTGAGGCATATCTAGTTTTATATTTGCTACTCCAACACCATCCTGGCCTCTATTGTGTTGCTTCTGCATTAACAGGTACATCTTTCCCATTGCATAGGAAGGGGTACCGTATTTGTCAATATAATGTTGAAGAGGTTTTCTTAACCTTAAGAAGGCAACACCGCATTCGTGTTTTATGGGGTCACTCATTTTCCTGGTGGTCAATAGATTGGGACATCATGTCAAAATTATCGAAAATATTCCCTTCAATGAACAAGATCAACAAACTAACTGCTAAAATGGTTGCGATGACGGTTCCAAACCTTCCAAATTCGAATGTTTGGGTCTCAGATTTTTTAAAGAAAAAGTGATAAGGAATTTTCAAATAGAAGAAAAGTGATACCACAGAACTCAGGATCCCTATAAGCAGGAGAGCAAACCAAATAGGATTCCCACCAGCATCATATTGTAACCATACATTAGAGAATAAGAGTAGTTTCGCTGTGAATCCCACTGTAGGAGGTAATCCAACCAGAGCTACAACCACAATCACGATACCTGCACCCACTAAACCATTTTTTTTCCCCATTCCATCGAGATCTATCAGCCTTACATTATCCCCAACTTGCATCTCCATTCGATCAATTACATAGAAGATCGAAATGTTCATGATTGAATATACCAGTGCATAAAACCAAAACCCACTCAATGCTTCAGGACTATTGATAACCACGAAAGGCAGTATGAAACCCGAATGTGCGATCGCACCGTACGAAATTAATCTTTTGACATTTTTTTGAGGAATTGCACTAAATGTTCCCCACAGAATTGTAATCATTGAAAGTACTATAAGCAAAATGTTCACCGGTTCGATCATACCAACGGATTTGAGCAAATTTGAGATCATCACAAAACCAGCTAGTTTGGGAAGGATGGAAAAAAGTAAAACTGCATCTGTGGGGGCTGCTTGATAGGTCCCTGGCGTCCAAAAGTGAAATGGTACAATGGAAGTTTTGAAAAGTAATCCCCCCAGGAAAAGAAATAGACCCATTTTGCCATAAAAATTCATTTCCAGTGCCCCAAGCATCAATGAACCGCCTGATCCATAGAGAAGACTAATGCCATAAAGCATCACGGCTGAGCTCACTCCACCAAATAAAAGGTATTTGAAAGCTGCTTCGGATCCCTTTTGATTTAATTTGAGAGCAGTCAATGAATACGATGCATAGGACGTCAATTCAATGCTCAAATAAATCAAAACGAAGTTGTAAGATTGGAGCATGAAAATACTTCCGACCAGGACTGCAAAAACCAGAAAATAAAACTCGGTTGTATGGTTTCGGCGATTGAAAAGTAAAACCGAAAGCGAAACAAGCAGGAAAAGGAATTTGAAGAAATAAGTGGTTGAGTCTGCAACCACGTGGCCATTGAATAGATTTACGTGATTGATTTCAAGAAGGTAAATGGATAGTATCAGGGTAAGAAAGTAAATGATTTTGACCCCAATACTTTTTAGTTTGAGGCTCCCGTAGATAAGAAGTATCACCGATCCAATGATCAGGGATATCTCCACATTAAGATAAATTAAATCCCTTTGTATCGATTGAAGTGTGCTTTGTAAATCCAATTTTAATCCTCTAGTAGAAGTGAGAACTCACTGTTTACCATAATAAAATCTATCAATCCCTGTATTGATGCTTGCATTTCATTCAGAATTGCTGAAGGGAAAACTCCCAAAAACAAAATCATTATCAGCAACGGGAAAAACATAAGCCACTCCAGTCGGTTCACCTCGATCATCTTCGAATTCCACTCTTCGTATCTCAGCCAGAACTTCCCGAAAAACATCCGCTGAATTGTCCATAGAAAATAGATTGCAGAAATTAATATCCCGCTGGCAGTAGCAAAACCGATCCATCGTGGAAAACTGGTTGAGGATCCGAATGCTCCCATCAGCACGAGTAATTCTCCAACGAAACCTGAAAGTCCGGGTAGGCCAAGGGAAGCAAAAAACAAAAACACAACGATAAACGTAAACTGTGGCACCCGCTGAGCCAGTCCGCTATAATTATCAATCAAGCGGTCACCAGTCCGATCATAGATGACACCGGCTATAAGGAAAAGGCCTGCCGAGATCAACCCATGTGATACCATTTGAAATATTGCACCGGATACGCCTTCGATGGTCAGTGCTGATAATCCCACAAGAACAAATCCCATATGGGAAACTGAACTGTATGCAATCATTCTTTTGAGGTCACGTTGGGCTAATGCATTCATACCTCCGTAAATAATCGAGATCACTCCGAATATTGCTATGAGATAACCAAATTCGATAGCTGCGTCGGGGAATATACCATAAGCAATACGTATCAATCCGTAACCACCGACTTTCAACAATAAGGCTGCCAGAATAACGGAGATTGGAGTTGGAGCCTCTACATGGGCATCCGGTAACCAGGTATGAAATGGCACCATGGGTAACTTAATTGCAAAACCTATAAACAACGCGAAAAATGCAATGTATCGAGCGTTCCTTCCAAATAGTGCACCAGGTGATTCGGGATTTAGTATTGAGGTATCTACAAAATACCTACCATCCATAATATGAAGTAAATTGAAAGAATGAGCTCCAGTCTCAGGATCCTTAACACCAAGATAAAGGGCAATCATTACAACCAGGATAAACAAAGATCCGAGCAATGTGTACAAGAAGAATTTTATTGAAGCATAACTTCGATTTGGCCCTCCCCAGATCCCAATCAAGAAGAACATTGGGAGAAGCATTAATTCGAAAAAGAGGTAAAACAGGAAAAAATCAAGTGCCAAAAAACACCCAATTATACTCGTATTAAGAATGTTAAACAGGACAAAGTAGCCCTTTACCTGTTTTTTAATATTCCATGATGATACAAGGGCAATTAGCATGATCAGGGATGTTAAGGCCACCATCGGAAGACTTACACCATCAACTGCCACATGATATTCGACAAGAAATCTTAGAGAGCTTCCTAATTCCAGTGAAATCCACTCATATCTTTCCACAAATTGGAAGCCATCCGCCAAATATGATCCTTCATTTTTTGATTGAAAGTTGAACCATAGGAACATGGTCGCCAGGAACTGTAAAACCGATACAACGACAGTAATCCACTTTATAAAATTGACATTCTTATCACCCAGAAAAAGCTGAACAAAAGCTCCTACTAACGGAATAAATATTATGAAAGAAAGTATACTTCCCATTAGCTGTACTCAAAGAAATTCACCCATACCAATATGATAAACATGGCTACTATGACCCAAAAAACATGTAATTGAACTCTCCTGGCATGAAACAATCGCACAACCTCCCCAACAAAAGCACTTACCCTGGCGGTGCAGTTCACAATATTATCGACAATGACCTTATCCATTATATCAAGCAGTTTACTGAGCACAACAAACCCCATACCCGACCAGTTTATGGCAGGATCAATGACTTTACTATCAATTTTGAAAATAATGATACCCAGATAGTTCCATATGGGGGCTATCACCTTCATATAAAACCTGTCCAGATAAAATGCTTCCAATAACATGGATCCAAAAGTTCCGTAACCTTTCGACATCTGCTCTTCAAATTTTCTTCTATACAAAGTAGAGAAACCCGCCCCTGCCACGATCATGACCAATGACATCACTGTTATGATGGTAGATGTCGGAGGTTGGTAATGACTAGTCCCAAACCAGAACCGAACGATTGAAAAGGAGTGTGATAATGGGTTGATATGATAAAATACCCATAGGGAGCCAATTGCCAGAATCAGTAATGGGATCCTGACTGTCAGGACATTTTCATTTAATTCCGAAATTGTGATTCGGCTTTTCCCAAGAAAAACAATTAAAGTTAGTCTTATCATATAAAAGGCAGTAAGGAAAACTCCCATTATGGTCATAGATGAGAAAACCCAGGTCCATGTTTCATTGCCTATAGACCATTGAATACCTGATAACAAAATGGCCTCTTTGGAAAAGAATCCAGTAAAGAATGGAAGCCCCATCAGAGACATTGCAAATATCAGGAACGTTATGTAGGTAAATGGGAGTTTGGTTTTCAAACCTCCCATGGACCTGATATCCTGAGGATCTATATCGGGATTGGATCTGTGAAGTTCATGGATAATTGCACCGGCAGCAAGGAATAATCCTGCCTTGAAAAAAGCATGTGTCCATAAATGAAAGAGAGCCATCTCCGAAGCTCCAACCCCTACTGCAAACATCATGTATCCCAGTTGAGATACAGTTGAATAGGCCAAAACCTTCTTGATATCCCATTGTGTTAGGGCGGATAATGCAGCAATAAGTAAGGTTATTCCCCCAATGACAGCTACAAAATCCTTGACAACAGGAGCCAAAATTACATTTGTCCGTACAAGGAGATAAACTCCAGCGGCAACCATTGTTGCCGCATGGATCAAAGCCGATACAGGTGTAGGTCCTGCCATAGCTCGAACCAACCAATTGTAAAACGGGAATTGCGCAGATTTTCCAAATGCACCAAATACTATAAGAAAGCCGGAGGTTACCATAACAGACCCGTCATAACTTGATGACTGGAATGAAGACAAAAACCCTGAAGGTAACTCCAACAGAACCAAAACAATCCCGCTGAGAAGTAGTACATCAGCGACCCTGTTGGTTATAAATGCAACCCTTGCAGATTCCGCATTACTTTTTTCCTGGTACCAAAATCCTATTAGCAGATAGCTTGTGAATCCAACAAGTTCCCAAAAAATGAAGAGAAGTATAAGATGATCCGCTCCCAACAATCCTATCATGGATGAAGTAAAGAGTCCAAGCTTTAGAAAATACCTACTCTTCCCTTCTTCCTCTTCCATGTAATAAACTGAGAACAAGTGGACCAGGAAAGAGATGAAGGTTACCAGGGCAATGAGAGATGAAGAAATTCTGTCAATATTCCATCCTAATTGAATACTAGGCATCCAGGAGAACTGGACCACTATTGGTTCGTCCAAAACTTTGATGACAAGCAAAAGTGAAAGCACGAATGAGATCCCCAGAAATGAGGTTGAGATCCAACCTTTACCTTCTGAGCCAAGTCTGCTATGATTGGCAATTCCCCCAATCAAAGGAAGAAGGAGGATGATCAAAAATATGATAAATGCGGTGTTCAATATTTCAGCCTTCTAAGTTGGTCAAGATCGGTTGTTTTAAATTGACGAAATACATTTAACAAGATGGCCAGGGCAATTGCCGCCTCGGCGGCAGCCAGAACTATGGTAAAGATTGCAAACAGTTGTCCACTTCTACCCGGATCAGAGGAAGAAAAAATTATCAAGTTCAAAGTGGCTGCATTCAGAATTAGTTCCATCCCGATCAATACAAATATTGCGTTCTTCTTTATGATGATCACCAACATTCCAATGGAGAACAAACTCAAAGACAGAAGGAGGCCATATGATAGGTCAATACTCATACTTTAGCTTTTTTAGCCAGGTAGGAAGCTCCAACCAACACTACCAAAAGCAAGTAAGCAATTAGTTCAAATGCGATTATATACTCTGTCATAAACCGAACTCCTGTGTATGTTATGGGATCGATGGCATTCCCGTCAGAAACTTTAATCTTTTCAATCCGAAGAAGTAAAAAAGCGCAGGAAACCATAAGGATCCCCAAAATGACAATGCCTGGAAAGATCAAGTGATTTGAAGTCATAATTTGTCCAAACCTTCTTCCAGTCAGCATAATCCCAAAAGACAATAGAACCACAATCCCCCCTGCATAAACCAATAACTGTACAACGGCTACATACTCGGATTGATAAATAACATACAGGCCGGCTAAACTCACCAGGCACACTACGAGAAGGAAAGCAGCATGAATTACATTTCGTGTTATCAGGATCCCTAAGGCCGAAGCGATTGACATAATTGCAAAAAAGAGATATGTGATTTCAGTCATTGTCATTTGTCTGGCTTTTTCCGTATCATAGGTTTTGGTTTGAAAACTGGTTTGGGTTTTGCAATCTCGGGCTTGCCTGCAGGTTTAGGTCCACCTGGTAAATTCCCTTTCGAAGCCAAGGCTTCCTTTTTCTGGTTTTCTTTTGACTTTTGATGATCTTCAAACTCCTTTCTTTTCTCAATGATCTCCAAAGGGGTCATTTCAGCAAACACATAATTGTGATCCCTGACATCAAATTCACTGAAATCATATGCCTTGGTCATCGTCAGACATTCGGTAGGACAAACAGTGGTGCAAAGACCACAAAAACAACATTTTGCCATGTCGATGTCAAACTTTGCCGCGTAAATACGTTTTGGAGTACCGTCTGATGTCTTTCCAAATTCATCGACTGCCCGAATTGGTTCAATATCAATACAATCAACCGGACATATTTTTGCACATTTATCACAGACAATGCAGTCCTCAATTTCATTGTGAAGTCGGTAGCGACCATTGTCAGGTACAGGAATACTTTCCAAAGGATATTGCAGAGTTACAATACCTTTATCTTGTTCGAAGTATGTACTTTCACTGATCCCGTAAGGATTTCTTGATTCCCTCGCATCCCAAAGATGTTCTAACGTGAGTTTCAGTCCATTGCTTAAGGTCTGAACAGAGTTTTTGATATTTCTGAAATATGTGCTCATATCATCAAAAGCCTCCAAACTCCGGAAATAAAAACTAGTATCAAAATCGCTGGCGTAAGGTACTTCCAGGAAAGATCCATCAATTGATCGACCCTCAATCTTGGAAAGGTCCACCTGACCCACATTTGGATGAAGATCAAAAGCATTGACTTGGACAATAGCCAAAAAATCCCCCATATCGGACCTGATGTCAACTCAGCCAGATCCCAACCTGCGATATTCGGCAATGGCGTATTCCATCCTCCAAAAAATAATATTGATCCCAGCAAACTTATCAAGAGCATCATTCCATATTCAGCCAACATAAAAATCCCCCATCGAAAACCGCTGTACTCCGTATGGTAGCCCCCTATCAACTCAGACTCCGATTCCGGTAAGTCAAAGGGAGCGCGATTGGCCTCAACCAGACCAGAGATCATGAATATGATGAATACGAAAATCAGGAATGGGTTACGAAATATATTCCAGGTCAAGAAGCCTCCAATTTCCGTAACATTCCAACCCAAGCTTTTCAATCCCAAAAAATAAATCTCCTCATCTGCTAATATTCCTTGCTGCGACGTGATTTCTTGAAGATCAAGTGATTGTGAAATCATGACTACACACAATACACTCAAACCTAAAGGTATTTCATAACTTATTATCTGGGCCATGGACCTCATTGCTCCAAATAGCGAGAATTTGTTGTTTGAGGCCCAACCCGCCATCAATATCCCCAAAACATCCAGTGAAACGACGGCCAGTAAAAAGAAAACTCCCGAGCTAACTCCTGACCCTGCGAAATTTTGGTTTAGAGGAATAACTGAAAAGCCGGCAAACACAGCCAGAAAAATCACGAGTGGCGCGGCCTGGAACATGATTTTATCAGCGGCTAAAGGCACGATATTCTCCTTCTGAAGCATTTTCAATAAATCCGCAATAGTCTGTAGCAGACCCTTTGGACCTACTTCCATTGGCCCGTATCTATTTTGAATGAAACCTGCAATCTTCCTTTCTCCATACACTCCGATTACCACGAAGAGTAATAAAAAGGGCAGGTAAAAGAAAAAGGTGATCATTCCTGAGGATTAGATAATGGTCTTCGAAGTGCGAATTTAGAAAAATACAAGGTCTGACTCCGTCAAATTGAAATATTCAAGTCAGTGAGACTTCAAATATTATTAATGATTAACAAATAATATCAACCTTGGTTCTGATTCGGAATTAATAAGGTTATCTGAATTACCTGTTAAGTAAGATCAGCTTTTGGCATGGTGATTGGAGTATTCACTTGTAATCAAACTAATAAGGCGATGAAATATATTTTACTATTTGGAATACTTTTCAGCCTAACCTTAACCACAAATGCTCATCATTCTTCAAGAAGATCGGCAGTTTCGTTCTATGTAGATCAACCATTTTATGTCCAGGTTTATTTGAATGGATTTTTAGTCAATAGAAGTCCGGAAAGCTTTGTAGAAATTGATAATCTCAGGCCCGGAAAGCACTTTGTCAAGATCAAGGCGTTTGGCCCAAGACGGATTAAATATCTCACATCGGTGATCCATGTAAGGCCTGGAATTCAGGTTGATTATTTGATCGGGAGTTATGGTCGTCAGCAAGGTCTATATCTTACCAGGGAAGCGACGTACCGGAAGTATGCACATCATTCTCATTCAAATAAAGGCTTTCAATGTCGACCCCATACATATATAAACCGATCAGGCCGTATTGTCTATAATGGATTCTGATGCAACGGAGCAATCCGAATATTTCCTGTTCGGATTGCTTTGATTTCGTTTATCGAGTAAATGAATATGTTTATCTGAAAAATTTCCGGTCTGGGCTTTTTTACAAAAAAAAGTAGACAAAATGTAAGACCTTAGCCAAGATATTGCATTGATAAATAATCCTGGTATAATGGATTTGCTTCACATACAACCAACTCATACTTCACCAGAGGTCACTCTTAACAGTGGTAATAAAATCCTATCGCTGAAAGGTAGATCAAGTCCCGAGAATTCCTTAATGTTCTATCAAAGGATCTACGATACCATTGATCAGTATTTTATAAACGAGCAAACCATAAATGTCCATCTCCTCTTTGAATACTTCAATACGAGTTCGTCCAAGTGCATTTTTGTACTATTCCGACAACTCAAAAAGTACGTTGATGATGGGTATGATGTGAATATTAACTGGTTTTATGAGGAAGACGATGACGACATGCTGGAAACCGGTGAAGACTATGCAGACATCATCAATGTGGACATAAACATGATCGAAGTACCAGATATCAACGATCTGGAAGATTAGCGAGTAAATAAACTAATTGCAACTTCCTATTAATTAAAAAAATCTCGTTTATTAGATAGAATTAAGATCATCTGATAATGCGTGCAATTTACTATCTCCTTCTTCCTGTCTTCTTTCTACCTTTCTTATCATCGGGTCAGACCAACATCAAGCGGATTGATGAATACATTGAAAATGCAAGACAGGACTGGGGGGTACCGGGAATGTCAGTATCTATTGTAAAGGACAACAAAATTATACTCAACAAAGGGTATGGGATCAAGGAAGATGGGAAGGGAGCTCCGATAAACGAAAATACCCTGTTCGCCATCGCCTCAAATACAAAAGCCTTCATAAGTTCAGCACTGGCCCAGCTCGTTTCGGAGGATGAAATAGATTGGGATGATAGAGTTGTGGACTATCTACCTCATTTCGAGGTATTTGATCCATATGTAACTTCGGAAGTCACAATCGAAGATCTACTGTGTCATCGGGTAGGTTTAGGTACGTTTAGTGGAGATGTTATTTGGTATAAATCCGAATTAGAACCGAAAGAAATAATTTCAAGAATAAAGTACCTCCCTCAAGCCTTTTCGTTCCGAAACGGTTATGGCTATTCAAACCTCATGTTCATTGCCGCAGGAGAAGTGATCAAAACAGTTACCGGTCAAGATTGGGATGATTACATCACCCGATCATTTTTTGAACCTTTACGAATGAACCGTACAGTTACAAGTATCGATGAGTTGGCTTCGAAAGGCAATTTTGCCACACCACATAAAGTGGATCAGGGTAAAAACATACCAATTGAATGGACCAACTGGGATAATATGGGAGCCGCCGGGGGGATTATCTCCAGTTCATCGGATATGGCCCGATGGATACAATTAAACCTTAACAGCGGTATTCTTGAAAGTGATACGTTAATCGCTCCCACCGAATTACTCGAATTATGGACCATTCACAATAGTTTTTATTTATCCGCAGAATCGAGGGAATGGATACCCGGCAGACACTTTAATGGGTACGGTCTGGGATGGGGCACCTTTGATTATTTCGGAAGGCAAGTGGTTACCCATTCAGGGGGTTACGATGGCATGTACTCCCGGGTTGTTCTTATTCCTGACGAGGACCTTGGTTTTGCGATACTCACCAACAACATGACTGGTATAAGCAATGCATTAATGATGTATCTTATTAATGCTTTTATCAAGGAGGATCTGAGGGACTGGAGCCTAGCTTACCTTGAAAGGCCGGGTTCGGGTGGGGTTGCGGAAGACATCTTAACCAAGAAAGACTCCAGGAAGGATGGTACGACTCCGTCATTGAATCTGGAATCTTATGAGGGGATATTTTACGATCCTATGTATGGTTCGATCCAAACCAAACTGGAAAACGGGTCTCTGAAGCTTAAATTCGAAAATGCTCCGCAATTGTCTGCTACCCTCGGGCACTGGCATTATGACACCTGGGAAATAAAATGGGATGAAATTCACGCCTGGTTTGACTTTGGGACATTAAAATTCAACCTCAATAATGACAATGAGGTAATAGGTATCTCATTCGATGTTCCGAATTATGACATTTTTTTCCATGAGATCAATGCCATAAAACAAAACTGACTGGGTGGTGGGATTTTTACAAACTCACCTTGGTTGACTTCAATTGGATCCCAGAAAATAAATTGGCTTGATGATCGAATTTAGATGGATCATCAGTTGTGAAGAATGATAATTCTCCATTTTTTGTACATCGTTCGTTTATCTCAGGGTGTCTCAGTAGGTAATCCTCCAGTTTTTCAGCAACGATTTCACCCTGTTCGAGAATTTTAACTTCAGGATCCAGACATTTACGGATACTATCGATCAATATTGGGAAATGAGTGCAGGCAAGGACAACTACATCCATCGATGGATGATTTTGAATCAGGTTAGAAATATGTCGTTCTACAAAATACTCGACACCTGCATTATCCCTCTCATTATTTTCAACCAATGAAACCCACATTGGACACGCCTCCTGTACGACATCAATCTCCGGAAAGAATTCATTCAATTCAATTACATAAGATCTTGAACTGACTGTCCCTTCGGTAGCGAGGATCCCAACATCGTTGTTTTTGGTATAACTCCCAATGGCCTCAACAGTAGGCCGAACAACTCCCAAAACCCGATTCATCGGAGCAATTTTAGGTAAGTCATTTTGTTGTATGCTCCTTAATGCTTTCGCCGATGCAGTATTGCACGCCAATATCACAAGGGGGCAATCCATATGAAACAGGTATTTGACTCCTCTTAATGTGAGATCATATACGTTTTCGAAGGACCGATTCCCATAAGGTGACCGGGCGTTATCTCCAAGGTAAACAAAGTCATACTCCGGAAGTTGCTTTTTGATTTCTGTCAGGATTGTAAGTCCACCATAACCGGAATCAAATACACCAATTGGTCCAATTTGGCTCATGACGCAAATTAGGTCTTTGTTGACGGGACTTGCAAGCCTGTGAAATGATTGGTGTTAAGGAGCTGCCAATTATAAAACGTCAATCCATCTCTTTCACCTCATGAATGAGATCTCGAATGGAGTTACGGGCATCTCCGAACAACATTTGATTTTTCTTGTGAAAGAACAATGGATTCTCAATGCCTGAATACCCAAAATTCATACTTCGTTTCAGTATGATGGTTTGATTTGCCTTCAACACTTCCAAAACAGGCATCCCGTAAATGGGGCTTGATTTATCGTCCAAAGCCGATGGGTTGACCACGTCATTGGCGCCGACAACAATACATACATCTGTCCCATCCATGGCTTCATTAGCGTCGTCCAGATCCAATAGAGAAGTATATGGAACGTTAGCCTCAGCGAGAAGTACGTTCATATGTCCGGGCATCCTTCCAGCCACCGGATGAATGGCATATTTTACCTCCACCCCGTGCTTTGTTAGTAAGTCATCCAATTCCTTGCAGGCTTTTTGAGCTTGTGCTACTGCCATACCATAACCAGGGATAAACATGATCCTCTTTGCATACCTTAACATTACCCCCACATCGTAAGCTGTAGCTTCGGTAATAATTTTGTCATCATCACCTTTCTTGGAAGATGACGAACCCCCAAATCCACCGATGATGACATTCATCAACGAGCGGTTCATGGCCTGACACATTAAAATAGTGAGAATAGTACCTGAGGAACCGACAAGGATCCCACCAACGAGCATGACTTCGTTCTGATAAATAATTCCAGCAAGCGCTGCGGCAACACCTGTAAATGCATTTAATAATGAAATCACAACTGGCATGTCAGCACCTCCTATCGGTTGCACAAATGTGAATCCATAAATAAAAGAGATGGACAGTACAACCGCCGGATACATGAAAGTGGAGTCTTCTACACCAACTTGATATAAAATAACACCGACAATAACGATCAGTAATAAAATATTGAGGTAGGTGGATCCCGGTATCTGAAAATCACTGATCTTTCCTGCCAGTTTTCCATACGCTATTAGACTGCCGATAAATGCAACCCCTCCAATGAGCATGGCCATGTACGTGACTAAATGATTTGCCATTTCAATGCTGCCATTTTCTGCAAACACTTGTTGATACTTTGAAAGCTCAATGACAGATATTGATACGGCACAAGCTCCACCAAATCCATTGAATAATGAAACGAGTTCAGGCATTGCGGTCATCTGAACTTTTTTGGAGTATATCAAGCCAATGATAGAGCCGACAAATAGTGAAATCAGAATGATCAAATAGTTGTTGCTGGCTCCCGGAATAGGAAAGAATATTGTGGTCACAATTGCAATTCCCATTCCACTGGCTGCAATAAAATTTCCTGATCTGGCAGTAGCTGGACTACTCAACCTTCTCAGGCCAAATATCAACAAGGTAACTGATATGATATAAAGAAGATTGACTCCCGAGAGCATGCTTATTTCTTTTTGAACATACTTAACATTCTGTTTGTCACGGCATGCCCACCGACAACATTAATAGTTCCCAAAACTATACCCAGGGAGCCCATTACCAGCGCTAGAATATCGTCTGATTGCCTTACAAGTAAAATAGCACCGATGATCACAACACCACTGATAGCGTTTGCTCCGGACATTAATGGTGTATGAAGTACGGTAGGTACCTTGGAAATGACCTCAAATCCAAGAAAAACAGCCAACAAAACCATATAAATTGATGTGGAATTGTTGGTGATGAAATCTAAGACTGGCTGCATATACTAGTTGGTACTTAGATTCCCAAGGTATGTATTCCTTACGATCTCGTGTTCAAATGAGATGGGTTTGTCTTTGTCCTTAAATAAAAACTTGAGGAAATTATACAAATTGTTCGCATAAAGGCCACTGGCTCTTTTAGGCATAGTAATGTGAAGCTTGGAATCACCTATTATTGTTATTCCATTGTATTGGATTTCCTTACCGTTCTTCGTAACCTCACAATTACCACCAGATTCGGCTGCCAAATCCACAATAACACTTCCAGCCTGCATGTTACGAACAGTTTTTTCTTCAACCAATAAAGGAGCCTTCCTTCCGGGAATATTTGCGGTACTGATTATGATGTCTGATTTGATGGCCCGTTCATTAATTATCTCTTTCTGTCTCCTGATGTATTCCTCAGTTTGGGAAACGGCATATCCACCAGCATCACTCCTTTCGGTACTACCTTCCACTTCCACAAACCGAGCACCAAGGCTCTCCACTTCTTCCTTCGCTGCAGACCTCACATCAAATGCTTCTACAACCGCACCAAGTCTTTTGGCGGTGGCAATAGCCTGTAATCCCGCAACACCAGCTCCAAGAACCAATACCCTCGCGGGTGGTACAGTTCCTGCCGAAGTTGTCAACATAGGAAAATATCCTGGAAATCTTTCAGCTGCTTTGACTACAGCTTTGTATCCGGACAAGGAAGCCATCGAAGACAAAACATCCATGGATTGGGCCAGTGTAGATCTTGGTAATAGATCCAAACTAAACACCTTCAAATGGCTTTCCTTCAATTTCCTTAATTCGTTGGAATTAATTCGAGGATTAAATTTTCCAATCAAGACCGTGTCCTCGCGAGCGATATCAAGGTCATTTGATTGGACACTTGAAACAGTCAACAGAACATCTGATCCGCTGACGGTCTCCTTTCGGTCTAAAATATGGGCTCCGACATCTGCAAACTGATTGTCGGGATAATAAGATTGTTCACCGGCTCCGGATTCTATCTGTATTTCGAATCCGTCTCTTTGCAGCTTCTTGGCCAGTGAAGGGGTGATCGGAACCAGCGGTTCCTCACGGCATTTCAAAACTCCAATTTTCATTTCGGCTGAGAAATTAATAATAAAAATTCAAATCCACTATACCAAAACAAATAACCGGCATCAATGAGTTAAATTGTTTATCCGAATTCCTTCACTATCAGAACGTTAAAATACACATTTAGATTTCATTTTTTATCACAATATTTTCCCAAAATGGAAATAATTTTTAACATAGATATGGAATATAGTTTTAGACCATTTAAGGGCACATTTTCCACTAAAAAAGCGATCAAAAATTATATGTAATTCTTGACCGCTTCACTAAATGGTGAGATATTCCAAATTTTTAATTCAATTTGAAAACGTGTGTTAATGCTATTTTAAACCTATTATCCAATGAGAGTTGAGGACCGTCCAGGTTTTGATAAAGCGGAAGCTTTCCTTCTACTGCCAATCTTAGTCCTTCTAACTGATTTTGAAAACGATATGTCATTGTAAGTCCTCCAAGGATTGCATCACCTGCCCTCAGATCAGGATTAGCAGTATAGACCATCATAGGATTCAAGTCCGCATCTGCACCTTCAATATTAGAGAGGGAATTAAGATCAAGACTAAGTGATGTTGAAAATTGATCTGACCATATCCTGGAATACCATGCTGTAGCATTGAAAAGGTTACCCAGATGGTAGTCGCGATCATTGTCCATTAGTCTGAATGTGTTTCTGGCATCAAGACCCCAGCCATTACCATTGGTCACTTTGAAATAAGTTAGTGCTAATCCCGGATCCCAAGTCCCGGATCCCAACTGCATCGGATACGGAAGTTGGACTTCATTAGGTGCTGACATCGGGGTGACGCCCATATTGTCGATGGAGCCCGTTGGAATACTCAGATTCAGTGATGCTACCAATTTTCCTCTGTTCCTGCTAAAAAGTGAATACAACACACTCAATTGAGTGTCTCCCAATCCACTGCTCTCTGTAGTGAAAGTATTTCCATTTCTCATCTCATGATCCATGGAATTGACCAGATACTGCCCCATGACCATAAGAGTAATACGGCTTGAAGGTGCATACATGAGGTTTAGCATATGCATGGTCATGTTCATTTTGGTGGGTGTTACCATAAAGTCATTCAGAACGTCCGAAGTGGACAATTCTGATGTTCCGCTTAAGTGGTCCTGCATTTTCATTCCCATGTAATGATAAGAGACCATCAATTCTCCCTGCCCATGGGTGTGAGGGCGGTTCAAGAGGGCAATTTTCTTCAATTCTATCTGAAGTAATTCTTCGAGCCCCAACTCCAACAATGCATCATCCTGGGCAATTGCTGATAAACTGATTAGGTTTAGGGAAAATAGTACGAATACCATAGCCCTAAGCTTTTGGTAGGTGATTTCCATAATTTTAGTTGTTTTGATTTACCACTGAGGTCCATTCATTGGACCTTCTCTTTCACCAAAATCAGGACTATTGACTGAATAAAAAATTATGTTCGACCAATCCGGTAAATTTCTCGTTGGATTTGTATTTTTTGAGATGATCAAGAAAAATGCTTAGAAAAAAGTAATTAGCCAAATAATATTCGGTATTCTACAGATATCACGGAAGAAAATCAATATTAAATGAGAATTACCAATCCAAATAGTAAATGAGATAGTCCATTCATGGAGTCACCTTTTCAGTACTTTAAATGCTATATTCCGTCCTTCTCCTTGCATAATGGCCAGATTGATCCAGCACATGGCAAATTGCTCAATTAATTCAACTTTGTCCTCCCCTCCGAAATCATAACAGTTTCCAAATCCGGCATCTTTCGAAAGTTGTTTTACCACTTTTTTGGCTTTCTCACTATCACCTGCAGTGAACATGTCGACCCCTTCCCCATCGTACAATGGATCGACCATATTCTCCCATCCGGTGGTATTGAATCCTTTTGCTACATCAGCATTGGTAAGATCAAGCAATGCATGATACCCTGTTTTATATGGGTCCGGTTTTCCGAATACAGAGTTTGTGGCATCAATAATGACCTTCTTTTCGAGAGAACCCAGGCTTTTAATTACATCAACCAGCGTGGGAATCGGTAATGCAATGACGATCACATCACTTAAATCAGCAGCTTCCTTAGCGGTATGGACTGAAACATTGGTTTGGTTTTCCCAATCACTTTTGCGCGATTCGGGATTTCGAACACCAAGGAATATTTCATGTCCTTTTGATGCCCAGTTTGCTGCGAGTGATCCTCCGACGTTGCCGGCTCCTATTATTCCGATTTTCATAGATCAATAAGTTGTTGGAGGTAAAAAAAGTTTCAGTTTTTGAACTATGATAAGTATTAGACTAATCGATATGAAGGACTCTCCTCATCAATTGGTCAGATCAATACGCCCATTTCCTTCACAGTAATTTCACGCATTTCAACTTTACGGATCTTTCCTGTCACTGTCATCGGAAATTCCTCAACGAACTTCACATATTTGGGGATCTTATAATGGGCTATTTTGCCACGGCAATAGTCCTTCAATTCTTCTTCATTGACCTTTTCTCCTTCTTTCAACTGGACCCAGGCACATATTTCCTCTCCGTAACGTTCGTCGGGTATTCCAATTACCTGCACTTCATGGATTGATGGGTGTTTATATAGAAACTCTTCAATTTCTTTCGGATAGATATTTTCTCCGCCACGAATGATCATATCCTTGATCCTGCCTACAATCGTGATATATCCCTCCTCATCCATAATCGCCAGGTCTCCCGTGTGCATCCACCTGGCTTCATCAATGGATTCGCTGGTCTTTACGGGATCATTCCAATACCCTTGCATCACACAATACCCTCTTGTGCAGAGTTCACCTTTTTCTCCTCTTTTCACCACCTTCTTAGTGCCTGGTTCTACAATTTTAATCTCGGTGTGGGGCATGACCTTACCCACAGTTGTCACCCTTTTCTCGAAAGTTGAATCAAGTCTTGTCTGGGTGCTGACAGGACTGGTTTCCGTCATTCCATAACAAATCTCCACCTCTTGCATGTGCATATCGTTGTTGACTCTACGCATGACCTCAGACGGACAAAGTGCTCCGGCCATAACTCCGGTTCTCAATGTGGACAGATCATAATCCTCGAAATCGGGATGGTCCAATTCTGCAAGGAACATAGTAGGAACACCATAAAGAGCTGTAGCTTTTTCTTCCTGAACTGCTTCCAGTACGTCTTTTGGATTGAATCCCCGACCTGAGTAGATCATGGTTGCTCCATGTGTGATACAACCAAGATTTCCCATCACCATTCCAAAGCAGTGATAGAGCGGAACTGGAATGACGAGTTTGTCTTCTGATGTGAAATGCTGATTTTCTGTTACCAGGTATCCGTTATTCAAAATATTATGATGGGTTAGGGTGGCTCCCTTTGGGAAACCCGTTGTACCACTTGTGTACTGAATATTTATTGGATCGTCAAAATTCAAACTTTCCTTCACTTCTTTTAATGTGTCATCCTTTACCTCTTTTCCTCCTTCCAGGAAAAATGACCAAGGCACCATCCCCCTATGTATTTCTTCACTTAAGGAGATTATACATTCCAATTCAGGAAGTTGATCATACTCAATCTTATTTCCCTCAACGCTTTCCAGGTTAGGGATCAACTGATATAGCATCTCCGTGTAATTGGAAGTTTTGAAAACGTCATCGGAAACAATCACTTTGCATCCTGATTGTTTGACCACATATTCCAATTCATGCAGTCGGTAGCTGGGATTGATGTTCACTAAAATCGCTCCAATATTGGCGGTAGCTAGTTGGGTGATCAGCCATTCAGCACAATTGGGGGACCATATCCCCACCCTGTCTCCTTTATCTATTCCTAATTTCAAAAAGGCCTTCGAACACTTTGTGACCTTATCATATAATTCACTGTAGGTGAATCTAACATCCTGATGCCTGGAAATAAGTGCTAGATTATTTGGGTGACGGTTGGAAATGATATCGAATGCCTCTCCAACGGTCATTCCCAGGAGTGGTTCGCTGCTTGTTCCGCAGCTATAGCTCAATTTGTTCATTGTTCCGGATATGTTGCTTATTTGGATGAGTTGGAATCCCTATAACTCCATACACATATCCTGACATCGAATTCCAATCTCACAAACATCCGTTTACGAAGATGTTTAGGGTAAATCTATTGACAGACGAAAGCAGATTTGATGAGCCAAATCAGTATCGGAAATGATACTTTGATTCTAATATTTCACAAAGAAAAAACTCTCGGAACTAGTTCAAATTTGCATTTAATACAATTTCTACTGCAGATAGAGCTTTGGACACCGGGCAGCCGTCTTTGGCATTATTTGCAAGTTCCATAAATTGATCATTGCCGATCCCGTCCACCTCTGCGTTGAGATTAAGTTCTATTTTGGTGATACTCCAATGAACTCCTTCCTTCTCCATGGTAAGTACAGCATTCGTTTCCAGTTTTGTTGGTGTAAAACCCGCTCCGGACAGTTGGAAACTCAATGCCATACAATAACAACCCGCGTGCGCGGCAGCTATGAGCTCTTCAGGATTTGTCCCGCTTTTTCCATCTTCATTTTCAAACCTCAATTTTGTTGAATACGGTGTATCAGACAAAACAGTACTGGGTGTCGACATGGTACCACTTCCTTCAAGTCCGGTACCCTTCCATACAGCTGTTCCTCTTCGTTTTAAACTCATGATTTCCGATTTAATATTGTAAAAAAGAATCCCACTCTTTGTAGAGTGGGATCTGCAAGCAAAGAGTTAATTTTAATTTAATAATATAAAGCTACCGCTAATTGTGAAAAAGAAAGTATTTCTGCCAATTCTTTTATTCATATTTCTATCAGCGGCTGGTCAATATAACAATCCGGAACCTGGAGTAGTTTTCAACGATTCTTCAATTCCAAGGATTGATGTTGAGATCAAGCAGGAATTCCTTGATCTCATACTAATGGAAGGAAACGAGGCAGGTGATGAGGAATATCTTTCAAAGGTGACTTTCTCTTCTCAGGAGGTAACCAAGGTCCTGGACAGTGTTGGATTCAGGTTAAGGGGGAATACTTCAAGGTACTCTGCAAAAAAATCCTTCAAGGTTTCCATCAATGCATTTGAAAAAGGAAGGGATTATAAAGGACTGGAAAAGTGGAACCTCAATGGCGAACACAACGATCCATCGATCATAAGGTCAAAAATTGCCTGGGATCTTATGCTACAGGCCGGTGCTGTGAGTGCAAGATCAAATCATTTTGAGCTGTATGTAAATGGTGAATACAAGGGTTTATACATTCATGTGGAACACATTGATGAAGAATTTGTGGAGGAACGTTTTGGAAACAAGGATGGTAACCTTTACAAATGCCTCTGGCCTGCAGATCTCAATTATCTTGGCGCTGATCCTGACCTATACAAATTTGACAATTTCGGACGTCGGGCATATGAACTAAAGAGAAATGAAGAACTTGATGATTACTCCGATCTGGCACATTTCATCGATATACTAAATAATACGCCCAACTCAACATTTCAAGAAGAAATTGAAAAAGTATTCGACGTCGAAAGTTACTTAAGGGCATTAGCTGTGGAGGTTTTAGTTGGACACTGGGACAATTATGGATTCAACCAGAATAACTATTATTTATATCATAACACGGCAGATGAGAAATTCTATTATATCCCCTATGACCTGGACAATACTTTCGGAGTTGACTGGTTCGATATCAGAGCTGATCAAAACGTTTTCATATGGTTTGATCCTGCATCACACCGCCCCCTTACCAGACGAATCATCGAAGTTCAGGAATATAGAGATCGATTCAGTCAAATTATGAGATCTATATTGACCAATTACTTCAATCCATCGCGAATGTCTGAAGTCATTGACCAAACAAAATCCAAGATCCAGTCTTCGGCGGAGCGTGATGAGTACCGTACACTCGACTATGAATTCACAATAGACGATTTCAACCGAAGTTTTGATGAAAAACTAGACCTGGAACACATTCGATATGGATTGAAAGAATATATTACGATCCGCTACCATTCGGCACTCGAACAGATCGGAGAGGAAGAACCTTTAGGGCTTATATCTACAGTAGATGTTTACCCTAACCCAGTAAATCAAATATTGTACCTTGGAATTTCCGAACAACTCAAGCACTATGAGGCTTTGATCATAAATGCTTCGGGGCACAAAGTCTACCAGCAAACCATCTATGAAAATTCGATCAGGATCCCCCCTTTTTTATCAAATGGTCTTTACTTTCTATTGCTCAAAGGACAAGATCAGAAAATTCTAAAGTCAAAATTCCTGATATCTAATTAGGATCAATTGGTCATAGCCATAAGCAAGTCGCTCTGGGTGATGATGTGTACTTTATGATCCCTATCGCGAACCAACAAAGCCTTGGAATCCCTGTTTATCAATGAGGACAATACATCAAGTGTGTTGTCCATTCCAACGAATTGGAATGAGGAATCCATAATTTCCGACACAGGTTGATCCTTCAGATCCGGATTCTCGATCAAACTTTTAAGGACCTTGGAATCATTAAGGCTTCCGATAAAATCTTCGCCATCTACAACCGGTATTTGATCGATCCCATTTTCATTCATCTTCAATATTGCTTCTCCGACTTTGGTGTTCTTATCTATGGTATGAAGTTTATCCCGACCGTTCCTGTGATCAATAATGTCCTTGGCCGTCGCAAATTTTCTGGCCTCAATAAATCCATGATCTTTCATCCAGTTGTCATTATAGACCTTACCGAGATAGCGAGTACCATGATCGGGTAGGATGATTACCATTACATCATCATCTTTCATATTATCACGGGCCCATTCCAGTGCTCCGTACACTGCTGCACCACAAGACCAACCGATAAACAATCCCTCCTCCCTGGATAATCTTCTGGTCATAATGGCCGAGTCCTTATCGGTTACTTTCACAATATGATCTACCATACTGAAATCAACATTCTCAGGCAGAATATCTTCTCCAATACCCTCCGTCAGGTAAGGGAAAACCTCATCTTTATCAAAGACGCCTGTCTCCTTGTATTTCTTGAACACGGATCCATAAGTATCAATGCCAACCGTGGTTATGTCCGGATTTTTTTCCTTCAGATATCTTGAGGTTCCACTGATGGTCCCGCCTGTTCCCATACCGGCAGCATAAACAGTGATATTTCCCTCAGTATCTCTCCAGATTTCAGGTCCGGTAGTTTCGTAATGAGATTCAGTATTGGATGGATTGTCGTATTGATTTGGATAAAAGGAATTAGGAATGTCTTCGTTGAGTTTCTTAGCGACGGAATAATATGATCGTGGATCCTCCGGTGGAACGTTGGTCGGACAAACGATCACTTCCGCTCCAACTGCACGTAGAATATCAATTTTTTCCTGGGATTGCTTGTCGGCCAGGGTGAAAATGCATTTGTAACCTTTTGAAACTGCTACAAGAGCAAGTCCCATCCCTGTATTTCCTGAGGTACCTTCGATTATTGTTCCCCCAGGTTTAAGTATACCCTTCTGCTCAGCATCCTCTATCATCCTCAGGGCAATCCGATCTTTGACCGAATGGCCAGGATTAAAGTACTCAACCTTGACCAGTATTGTACCTTTTATTCCCTTGCTAACATTTTGGAGCTTTACAAGTGGGGTATCACCTATTGTATCGATAATAGATTCGTAGTATTTCATTGGGTTGTGCTTATTTGGCAAAGTTAGATAATTACAATCCTGTTGAATTAGATTTATATTGGGTTTTAGTATTTAATTTTTTCATCAGATAAGATTGAAGAGTGTTAACGGTGTTGTCAAAATACATAATCACAACAATGGTCTTAGTTTCATGTATTGGTTGCAATGAAACTCTCCTGGTGAAATCACCTCAGAACAGATCAAGAGATTTTTCCAATTATCAGTATTTGTCACAAGTTCTCAATAGCATCGGAGGAATTCAAGTCGAAGGACAGCATCCAAATGTCAAGGTCTACATGCGGGGCAAAGGCTCCATTAATTACAATACCCAGCCCTTATATGTAGTTGATGGAGTTCCAATAGGTAATAGTTATTCTCAAACTTCAAATGCCCTTAATGTGCAGAATATTGCCACCGTTTCCATCATAACGGGTACCCAGGCTACTGTGAGATTCGGTGATATGGCGAATCATGGCGCAATACTGATCAGAACTAAAAAGGATTAGGATCCATTGATAATTCCTGGCCATGTTTCTTAAAATCTCGTAAATCAAGAATCACGCGTGTTGCTAAGGGAAGGCTCATGGAAATGGTAATTACCTTAAGGCATTTAATGCAGCTCATTTTATTACCATTCGTCAATAATCATCCTTTTTGTGAATATACGATCCCCGATTTCATGTATTTTCACCGCCACGAATCCGGAATTAAATGAAGCATCTTATTTTTATTCTAGCCCTGATTTTGGTGAATTCCAATGTTTTTGGGCAAAACTCTTATTTTCCAAAAACACTTTCAATGAAGGAACGAGCTCAAGTCATCGATCAATGGCTTGAGGAAAGAATTCAAAATGTACTCCCGGATCTCATGAAGAGAACTGAGATAGACATGTGGTTGATTATCGCGAGGGAATACAATGAGGATCCCGTAATTAAAACCTTACTTCCAGCTACCTGGCAATCTGCAAGACGAACTACCATATTGATCGTATATGATCCGGGAGAAGGAAAGCCCCTGGAAACAATGGCAATGGCACGTTATAATGTGGGTTCCCAATTTCAAAAGGTATGGGATAAAGAAGTGCAACCTGACCAATGGAAAGCACTTGCAGAACTTATTGCAGAAAAAGATCCCAAAAAAATTGGCATCAACAAGTCAGAGATGTTTGCACTGGCTGATGGACTATCAGCGTCCCTTTACGAAAAACTTGTGGAATCCCTTCCAAAAAAATACGAGCAAAGATTGATCAACGCCCAGGATCTGGCTGTGGGATGGTTGGAGACTAGAACTGAGAGTGAAATGGTAGTTTACCAGAATATTGTCAGAATGGCCCATCAAATCATTTTGGAAGGATTTTCCGAAAGGGTCATCCAGCCGGGATTAACTACAACCGATGATGTGGTATGGTGGTATCGTGACCGAATTCGTGAACTGGGATTTACCGCGTGGTTTCATCCATCTGTATCAATTCAGCGAAAGGATCCGGAGTCATTTGAACATTTAAGGGCATTTTCAGACCGACCGGACGACCAGGTGATCCTTCCTGGTGATTTGCTTCATGTAGATTTTGGAATTACCTATTTAAGATTAAACACAGACACACAACAACATGCCTATGTACTGAAACCTGGTGAGATGAAAGCACCTGATTTTCTTATCGATGCATTTGCCAAGGGAAATAGGGTTCAGGATATCTTTACTGCCAATTTTGTGACCGGAAAGACAGGAAATGAAATATTGAAAAAGTCATTGGATGAAGGAAAAGCTGAAGGATTGAAACCAGTCATCTACACCCATCCCATAGGATTCCATGGACATGCCGCCGGACCTACAATCGGTCTTTGGGATCAGCAAGATGGAGTCCCGGGAAGAGGTGATTATCCATTATATCCCAACACCGCTCATTCAATTGAATTGAACAATGGTATCTTCATTGAGGAATGGGACAAGGAGATAAGGATAATGTTGGAGGAGGACGCTTTCTTTGATGGTAGCAATATTCGCTATATTGACGGTAGGCAAACTGAATTGATTACCATTCCTAGATCCCTATATCCTAACAAATAAGAGAGTCCAGCATGAAAAAACGGATAGCCGTTTTTTGTGGTTCGTCAAAAGGAAAATCCACAGTCTTTACAGAAGCTGCCAGGGAATTAGCCGACACATTCCTATCCAGAGACATCGGTTTGGTATATGGAGGTGGTTCAGTTGGGCTAATGGGTGTGATGGCTGATCATATGATGAACATGGGGGGTGAGGTGATCGGTGTCATACCGAAAAAACTATATGAGTGGGAAGTAGGCCATACAGGGATCACAAAACTCCATATTGTTGACTCCATGCATGAACGCAAAGCTCTTATGGCGGACCTTTCGGATGCCTTTATTGCTATGCCCGGGGGCATTGGCACATTGGATGAACTCATGGAAATATACACCTGGAAGCAACTGGGCTATCATCAAAAGCCAATTGGAATATTGAACTCTGACAATTACTTTGATATGATGTTCACCTTTATGAAGAAGATGGTAGATGAATCGTTTCTTAAACAAGAAACCTATGAGGAATTAATGATCCATAGTGATCCCGATACATTGGTATCTGACCTGTTTCCATGATTCACACCTCAATCAATGAATCATCAGAATTAACATATTCCTTGACCGCTCTCCAGTCCTCTTCAAAATAGTCTTTGATCATTGTTAAATCTGAGTTTTTGATCAGCACATCTTTAGATATCCAACTTTCCGGGAACAATGCTGATATATAAAGTATCAAATGAAAAAATGCCCACCATGGACGAAACAATAACCAGTGTTTAAGCCTGTTTGGATACTCTTTGGGAAAATACCTGATGTATCTTCTACAAAAACTCCGTAAAAACTTTAATTGCTTATCCGAAAAGGATTTATGTACACGATCCAATGAGATTTTGTTCTTTGAGAACGACGTGTCAGTGTATTGACTAATTTTTATAACTAATCCAATTGGGTCCCTGATCAGATCTTCATAAAAAAGCACCAACGGTTTATGAACAGTATATTTCTCAATAATCTGAACCATTGGGTAAAACCTGAGTTCCCTGGTCTTCCAATATCCGCGATCTTCGTCTATATCGATAAATTCCTGAAATTCTCTGAAAAAACCATTCTTCACATGTCGCCTATATTGGGAAGCTATCCAACTGTCATGCCTCCTCAGCAACAGGATAATCCTTGTTTCAGGAAAAGTCCTGGTAAACCACTTTATTTCACTTTCAAGTTGTCGATCAAATTCCCTGGACACAAGAAACTTTCCCCCGTTATGACTTTGAATGATTTTTTTGCTTTTGCGATACTTACCTGTTGGGATATAGTGAATACCTTTTAATTGAGGGAATACCTTCGTCTGAAGATAGGTCGAAGCCACTTTCCCCAAACCGACATGAAAAAAGATTTCAGGGGAGTTGTTCATTCTTCCACAATTTAACGCAAAGGAAAATAACCGTAGGGAACCCTCAATCTATAATCTGCCATATTGTTAACAATAAGAAAAATATTTGGACATATTGAGATAATATTGAATTTTTGTTGCGCGAGTCTTGATGGTGAAAAAAGAAAAACTAAACGGCAAGAAAATTCAAATGATAATTGAATTGGTGATCTTCTTAGCCTTTTTACTATTTTTAGTTTTCAACCACTTTTTCCATTTTGTAAAATAGGTAGGTCCACCAATCTCTTCAGACAAAAATATTGAAGATTGTGAGCCCTTCCTGTTGACGCTGTAAATCCCCAGATCACCTCCGTTTCGCCTTCAAAGATATCTTCGACCAAATCCCGGGTTCCCTCATAAACCGTGTTTCCATCCCAAAGAACGGTGATCTGTTTCTTATTTGGATTCCATCGGAATCGAAAATCGTGAAGTCTGTTATCCTCAATGTCATAAGTATCATTATCTCCATTCCAAAAAGATTCATGTCGGCTTACACCATTTTCCAGGTAAGCAATATGATCACAATCAGGATCTCCTTGAAAAGGATTCTGATAAGTATCAAATTCGATGGCGATAGATGGATCAATTGAATTACCGGGTTGAAAGGGATTGAACCTGCCATAACCCATACATTCACCCCATTGACCAAATGCATCATATCCCCTGATGTCATTATGAATCACAAATGTTATACCGTCTGCACCCTGTTCCTTATCACCCAGGTAAATATCAAATTGTATCTCAAAATAGTTCTCCAGATCAAGTTTGGTCATGTTGTACGCCAATCCTTCCGCATATGGTACATCAGGTGTCAATTGGATACATCCATTCTGCATGTATTGCGCATTCCCCAATAGGTGATATTGAGCATTCACCCCACCAAATAAGATGAGTAGTGATATACTGAGGATTACCTTGACCATAGTAGTAAAACGCCTAAAGAGCAAAAAAGATTTTAGGGTCATTAAACCTTCATGTGTGTAAGATGTCTAAGGGCCAAATAATGAATTGAAATCATGAAAAAATTAATATTCACATTTTATGCATTATTCCTTTTTGTTGCCACAGCACAGACTCAGCCCTTGGCTTCGACAGGTGATAAGGTTGTAATAGTTGTGAAAAAAAATCAAACCAGCAACTTATCCCCGAAGGAGGTAATGAAGCTCAAAAGGTCCCAGGCTAAGATTCACCGGATGGAAAGAAGAGCAAAGTCTGATGGAATAGTGACAAGGAGAGAAAAAAAAGAGATCAAATCCGCATATAAAAAGACTCGCCGGCAGTTTGTGAAAGACAGTCATGATTTAAATGGTTTTTGATTAGGTTTTTCATATACGCAGTTGAGTTAGGTTGTAGCCACCCGCTGAATAGTGGGTGGTTTTTTTGTTACATGGCCTTGAAATTTGTTTCTCCTTCATTGGGCAAAATATTAGTTTTGTGAGATGTCCGAAGAAACTCAGGCTGGTTATCTGAATTCGCTTAATCCGGCCCAATTTGAAGGTGTAGTTAATGTGGAGGGACCCGCCATGATCATTGCTGGTGCAGGATCCGGGAAAACCAGAGTTTTGACTTACCGAATCGCCCACCTGATCGATGCTCACAATGTTGATCCATTTAATATCATGGCTCTCACTTTTACCAACAAAGCGGCAAAAGAAATGAGGGGCAGAATCGAAGGGGTAGTTGGTAGTGACGCAAGAAATCTTTGGATGGGAACATTCCATTCCGTTTTTGCAAGGATCCTTAGAGCCGAAGGTTCAAAAATTGGATACACAAACAATTTCACCATTTACGATACGGATGATTCAAAGTCTTTGATTAAAACCATTGTAAAAGAGTTGAATCTTGATGATCAATTGTATAAACCTAATGTTGTCTACAACCGTATCTCCGGGGCTAAGAACAGGATGGTCACATGGCAGGAATATAATGCCAATCCAATTTACAAGGATGATGACACCATCAACATGAGGCCGGAAATGGGAAGGATCTACAAGACCTACTCACAACGATGCTTCAAAGCAAACGCAATGGACTTTGATGATCTCTTGTTGAACACAAACATTTTATTTCGGGATCATGCAGAGGTATTGAATAAGTACCAACAAAGATTTCATTATGTCCTTATAGACGAATTTCAGGATACCAATTTATCACAATACAGTATTGCCAAGAGACTTGCCGCAGTACGCCAGAATATTTGTGTAGTAGGTGATGATGCCCAAAGTATCTATGCCTTCAGGGGAGCAGACATCCAGAATATCCTGAACTTCGAAAGGGATTACCCTGAGTTGAAAGTAATCAAACTTGAACAAAATTATCGATCAACGAAAACCATTGTATCAGCAGCAAATTCGGTAATTAACAAGAATAAAGCTCAGTTAAAAAAAGATGTTTGGACCGAGAACCAGACCGGTGAACTAATAGAGCTCATAAAGGCAACTTCCGATAATGAAGAAGGTAAACTCGTGGCCTCTTCAATCTTCGAAGTAAAGATGCAAAACCATTCCGCCAACAAGGATTTTGCAGTGCTGTATCGAACGAACTCTCAATCAAGAGCAATAGAAGAAGCGCTAAGAAGGGTCAACATAAAGTACCGGGTCGTTGGTGGCGTATCCTTCTATCAACGAAGGGAGATCAAAGACCTTATTTCCTATATCCGGTTTGTGCTGAACCACGATGATGAAACAGCACTGAGGAGAATTATCAATTTACCAAAACGAGGTATTGGTCCCGGTACTGTTGAAAAATTAGTTGTTGCAGCATATGATCACGACATTTCACTTTGGGAAGTAATTCAGAATGCTAAATCCTTTATTGGAGGGCGTGGGGGTCAACAGGTTGAGGATTTCGCAACCTTGATCAAAAGCTTCAAATTGACAATTGAGAAAAAGGAAGCCTATGACGCTGCTGCAGCGATCGCAAAAAACTCAGGATTACTCAAGGAATTGTATGAAGACAAGACCGTCGAGGGTCTCAATAGATACGAAAATGTTCAGGAGCTTCTAAATGCCATTAAAGAGTTTACAGATGATCAGGATCGCGAAGACAAGAGTCTGAGTGGATTTCTGCAAGAGGTAGCTCTTTTGACCGATGAGGATAGAAACAAAGAAAATCAGGATGCAGTGACCTTGATGACCATCCACATGGCTAAGGGCTTGGAATTTCCTTATGTATATGTGGTTGGTTTGGAAGAGGAGTTGTTCCCTTCGCAGATGATGCTCAATAGTAGAGCTGACCTTGAAGAAGAACGCAGGTTATTTTATGTGGCCATTACAAGAGCTAAAAACAGACTTCATTTTAGTTATGCGTTGAACAGATATAGATTTGGTAGATTGAAAACCTGTGAGCCAAGTCGGTTTCTGGATGATGTAGACCCTTCATTCATACATGTCAATCGCAAGTATTCCACCACCGAGGTAGTGTCACCTTCCAACAGCTATTTTGCAAAGAATTTTGTCAAGAACAATAAGAAATCTTCCAACAAATTATTTTCAGCTCCAAAGCACACACCTAGCCCCGATTTCAAACCTAGTGATACCACAAACCTTACTGAAGGCATGAAGGTTGAACACCCAAAATTTGGCTTCGGAACGGTAACGAAAATGGACATTGACGGAGCGAATCGGAAAGCTATGGTCGCATTTGAGAAAGCAGGTGAAAAAACTCTTTTGCTTTCATTCGCCAAACTCAGGATATTGGATTAGCCCTGTCTCTTCAGGATTTAGTACAATTACACCTACATATAATTTCATTTTCTTTTGTATATTACTTTAAAATCACGCTTTTTACTCCTATGGCTATATCTACCAAAGACTTTGTTCCTGAAAAGAAAAAGGGCGGAATGTTCAAATCCGGATCGATCCAGCACTTTGATGAAGTTACGCAAGCCATGAATCAGTGGATCAGTGAAGTCAACCCAGATATTATAAGCATTGAAACCGTTGTTCTACCAAATATCCATGACAAGCAGGAAGAGGGAAGCCATGATACCGAATTATGGACAGGGGGTGAATCCAGTTCACAATGGTACCAACTGATTAGGGTTTGGTATAGGTCCTAAATGTTCTGATTTCTTATTGATTTTTAGAACCTTTGTTTTACAATATGGAGGCAAAGGAGAAGGTCATATTACCTGAAAAGTACTATCATACCTATTTTAATCATCTCCTTACGTTTATTAAGGTCAAATCTGGACATCTATTATCATCAGAGGATGATGGTTTCATTACAGAATATGGATCATTGTCTGAAGATGCACAATGCTTATTCATTCGGTTCTCCAATAGGAAGGGACCGTATTTCAGATTGGATAAAATCAACTACAATGAGATTGATATTGAAAAAGCGTTCCCTGAACTTTTAGCTCACAAGTTTATTTCAGAAGTCACATCACTGGAACCGGGCATTATAAATCTATTTTTAAAGCAAGAGTTGCTGGATGCTTTCCCTAACTATGATAAAGGAATAAGGAAGTCGGAATTGGTGGATTTAATATGCTCAGAAAGAAACACCAATTCTCTTTTGGAGCAATTCCAGGTCATAAAAGTGGAAAAACAAGATGATCTGGAGTATCTCAAAATGCTATATTTCGGGCATTATAGAGGTCAGATGACTGAATTTGTCATTCGTGACATTGGAAACATAAAATTAGAGTCCCTGGATGAGTCAAAAATGAAACCATGGTTTTCTTCTCGAGAGGAGGCCATATCACTTTTCCAAATATCAAAGATTTCATCACTGCTTTCTTCGGCGTTGAAAGTTCTGAGTGCCTCGCAAATCGCTCAGAATCTAATATCCATTGATTTCTCGTCATTTGCGGATTTTTCAAAATCTCAAAAGGTCATGGACAGGGCCTTCTTGAAACTTGGACAACAGCTTGAAAGGGAGGATGAACCTGAATTGGCCCTGAAGTTCTACGAATACGTGATCAAACCTCCCTCCCGTGAAAGACAAGTGAGGATATATGATCAAATGGGTCAAGTCGATGAAGCTGTACAAATTGCTGAGGAGATAAAAAAAGACTACAGAAATGCCACCGAATACATCTTCGCTAAAGATTTTTTGAATCGGCCAAAGATAAGGATCAACCGGAGTATGACCGAAAGGATTTCACATGCTGAGGTGTTGGAATTAAGTGGTCCTGGAGTAGATAGAGTAGAACAACAAGTGCTGAGTCACTTTGCAGAAAAGGGATACAATGGAGTCCATTCTGAAAATTTCCTTTGGTGCAACCTTTTTGGCCTTTTCTTTTGGGAGGAATTGTTTGACCAATCCTATGACAATTTCCATAATCCCATACAAAGAGCTTCTTCTGATCTTTTCGACCATAACTTCTTCTCCAAAAGGAAGGAATCACTTTTTCAAAAGCAAAGAAAATATAGCAGCAAGAAAAAATTTTTGGAAAAAATACTGAGTACCCACAATCAAAAGTTTGGGATCAATAATCCATTGATCTATTGGCATGAAGATTTTGAACAATTTGCAATAGCATTGGTAAAAGCACTACCAGTCAAAGCGATAATTTCCGTCTTAATTGAAATGGCAAAAAATCTTAAGGACAATAAAACCGGATTTCCGGACCTTTTTATTTGGGATGATAAAACATACTATTTCTACGAAGTTAAATCACCTAATGATCACCTTTCCGCCCAACAATTATTTTGGATCGACTTCATGGAGACCTGCAAAATCAACGTGAATATTCTAAGGGTGAAATACCTGAATTGATCCTTTGTGATACTATCAAATTATTAAATATACTTCGGGTTATATTTTACTTCCAAGGCCTAGGAAAATTGAAGTGATTTGACTTAATTCCTACAAATTTCCCTCAATGAATATTCTTATGCTTGGTTGGGAATACCCTCCAAAAATAACCGGAGGACTAGGGGTGGCCTGTCAGGGCTTGGCGGAGGCGCTATCCAAAAAACACAATGTAACTTTTGTGCTTCCAAAACTTCATGAAACGGCAAGTAGGAGCAAAGTTAACTTAGTAGATCTCTCAAGTAAAAAGATAGATCCCATCTATATTTCCGGCAAGACTTCAGCTGAGGAATTCGTTTCGCTCAATATTACGGAATTAATACTTCCTTATCTGCCCCCCAGGTTTTTCCGCACCCAAGATCGTGAAATGCAACCGGGTAAAGTTGAAGACTCTGCCATCAAACTACTTGATGACATCAAATTATCTGGCACCTATAGTGAAGGCCTTCTCAATGAATTAAAGAAATATGGCTTATTAGTATTCCAGTTTGCTTCAAAGCAGTCTTACGATATAGTTCATGCTCATGATTGGTTGACACTTGAAGCGGGCCTGCTTATTCAGGATAAATTAGGAATCCCTTGTATTGCCCATATACATAGCTGTGAACACGATAGAAATGGTTCGTTTGCAGATCACCGGGTAGTGGACATTGAAATGAGAGGACTTAGAAGAGCATCGGCTGTTGTCACAGTGAGTCAGGTTACAAAAAATAAACTAATTAACCATTACGGTATAGATGAAAACAAGATCACTGTAATCCCCAACGGACAGAACCGTAAAATATCAGGTTCCAGTAACAAGGGTACGAATACCATTGGATTCATTGGACGATTTGCGGACCAAAAAGCACCCGGCAGATTCATTGACATCGTTCGTGAATTGATCACCCTACGTCCTGAGATTAATTTTTCTATGGCGGGAGACGGTTATCTGATGGAGTCTGTTCAGAACAAAATCAAACAGGTAAACATTAAGAAACATGCTGAGATCTTAGGCTTTTTAAGCGCGGAAAAGGTCAGAAGATGGATGTCCAAAATGTCTGTCATTATCGCACCTTCCATTTCGGAACCTTTTGGCCTCGTAGTTCTTGAAGCCATTGGTATCGGTGTGCCTGTGGTCGTTTCCAAAAATTCAGGAATTGCAGAATTTATTCCTGATCTAATTCAGATAGATCATTGGGATATTCATTCATTTGCTTCAATGACTGAAAAATTGATATCCGATCATGATTTCAGAAATGAATATGTGGAAAATTGTCAGAGTAGCGCAAGAGAACTAACCTGGAAAAACTCTGCCACTTTGATGGAGGAAGTTTACCACAGCATTGGAAAATAAATTTTGTATCATTGTGAATACGATGCAGGTGATGACGTATAAATATTATCCATATATCTCGATCCCAGGATTGTAACTTCGTCAATTTCCTTTGACTTCACAGAAGTCCCCACCCTAAATCATTTTTCATTTTTTTAGTTTTCTTATGCCAATTAAGTCTCCTTTCTTTGAGCGAACCTCTGCCTTATGTAATAGTATGCAGTGGAAGGAATGGGCTGGATACTATGCAGTCAGTTCGTATGAAACTATACATGATATTGAGTATTTCGCCTTTAGGAATGCCGCAGGATTACTTGATGTCACTCCGCTATACAAATATCTTGTGAAAGGTCGTGATGCTGCCACCTTCCTATCCAGAATTATGGTTAGAGACATAACCAAATTGAAAGTAGGTAGGGTAGCATATTGTTGCTGGTGTACCGACGAGGGTAAAGTCATTGATGATGGGACCGTAATGAGAAGAGATGAAGATCTTTTCTTCGTAACTTCTGCAGATCCGTGTTTCTCCTGGTTCAGCCGATTCCTTCGGGGATACGATGTCACTCTGGAAGATGTGTCAACCAAAAATGCAGGTCTGGCATTACAAGGTCCAACCTCGAGGGATATCCTTTCTCAAGTAGTTGGGGAATCTATTTTGGGACTGAGATATTTCGGTACGGCGGAGTTTTCATTGGACAATTACCAAGTATTCATCTCAAGGACAGGTTACACAGGTGACCTTGGCTACGAAATTTGGGTTGATAATCAAAATGCACTTAAGCTCTGGGATTCGATAATGGAAGCTGGGAGGGATTATGACCTCAGGCCAGCAGGATTAAATGCATTGGACATAACCCGAATCGAAGCCGGTCTGATCCTTAAAGACGTGGATTATTATAACGCCTTGCACGTTCTTATTGATGATCGTAAATCAAGCCCTTTTGAAATCTCATTGGATTGGACGGTGAATCTTGATAGAATTCCGTTCATTGGGCAAAAAGCATTGAAAGCTGAAAAAGCGGCAGGTTCGGAATGGGCTGTAGTGGGGCTTGATATTAACTGGCCGGAAGTCGAATCCCTTTACGCAAAATATGACCTACCTCCGGAAATTGATACACATGCCTGGAGAAGTTCCATTCCCCTTTATGCTGACAAAACGAAAAGAAAACAAATTGGCTATGCAACCAGTGGAACATGGTCCCCACTCCTTAAAAAGAACATTGCCCTGGCAACGATCCAAAGTGACTATAGTACAATAGGTAAGGAAATACAGATCGAAGCCACGGTTGAACACGTCCGCCATACAGTTACCGCCTCTGTTCATAGACCCCAATTTTTCAATCCCGAAAGGAAAACATCAATTCCAGAAGCACAAATAGTATGAAATTATATGACGCAATAATTATTGGAGGTGGACATAACGGACTGATTTGTGCAGCTTATTTGGCCAAGGCAGGTCGAAAAGTGTTGGTGCTCGAAAAAAGACATGTGCTTGGAGGCGCCGCCGTGTCTGAGGAATTATATCCTGGTTTTAATTTTTCAGTGGCATCATATGTCGTAAGTCTTTTCCGTCCTCATATCGTAAGGGAGTTGGAATTGGCAAAACATGGATATGAGATCATTCCAATGGATTGCTCTTTCCTGCCTCTTCCCGACGGAGACTCTCTAGCCAGGTGGGGTGATCCTCATCGATCCAGACGGGAGATTGCAAGGTTTAGTCAAAAAGATGCGGAAACCTACCCCGAGTTTAGTAAGACGATGACCCTGATGGGTAAACTGGCAAAGGAATTCATCGATCACCCAGCTCCTGATATTTCTTCCCTAAATTTTAAGGAAATAACCAATCTTCTCAGGATCGGAAAGATCGTCAAAAATCTTGGCCCAGATCTGTTGCATTTGAATACCAAACTTGTGACAATGAGTGCTTTTGATTTTCTGAATCTTTGGTTTGAATCAGAAACACTAATGGCCCCCATGTCAGTGAGTGGAATCATTGGGACGTTTCAGGGAGTACGATCTCCAGGGACTGCATATGTTTTACTCCATCATTATATGGGGCAATTGGACGGGGCTTTCAGGTCCTGGGGATTTTCAAAAGGAGGAACCGGCGGAGTAAGTCTCGCATGCGCCAGATCAGCTCAAAGTTTTGGAGCTGAAATTAGAACGGAATCACCTGTAGAGGAGATATTGATCCGGAATGGCAAGGCCGAAGGTGTAGTCCTTGAAAATGGAGATGAAATAAGATCAAAACTTGTCGTCTCCAATCTTGATCCGAACCGAACTTATTTGAAGATGATCGGGGAGAACCATCTTTCCGATGAGATATTAAGTGAGATCAGAAGATATAAGCTACGAGGAAGTTCCGGCAAAGTGAACCTCGCCCTGGACAGAGCACCTGAATTTTCATGCAGACCCGGAGTTGGTGACCATATAAAAGGTGATATTGCAATAGCTCCATCTATTGACTATTTGGAAAAAGCTTTTGATCAGGCAAAGTATGGAGAGTTTTCTACCCGGCCATACATCAATGCAGTTGTCCCCACACTTACAGATCCTTCATTGGCACCACCTGGCAAGCATATTCTGTCCTGTTTTGTTCAATATGCACCGTACCAGATCAAGGAGGGACCTGAAAACTGGCCAAAATTGAGAGAAAGCTTTGGTGATGCCGTTGTCGATACAATGGCGGAATACATTCCTGGATTGAAAGATATGATATTGTATCGACAGGTACTCACACCCTGGGACCTGGAACAGCAATTCGGACTCACAGAAGGCAATATTTTTCATGGCGAATTGAGCCTTGAACAATTGCTGTTTCAAAGACCAGTTACCGGATTTGCCAAATACAAGACTCCTGTAAAAAATATCTGGATGTGTGGTTCGGGAACTCATCCAGGAGGAGGAATAATGGGAGCAGGCGGCGAATTATGTGCAAAAACAATCTTAAAATCTAGATCCATCTGATATGAGTGCAAAAAAAGATAGGTATGATGCAGTCGTGATCGGAGGAGGTCACAATGGACTTACAGCAGCATCTGTTTTAGGCAAAAGAGGATTGAGTGTTCTAGTCATTGAAAAAAATAAGACTATAGGAGGTCTTTGTGCAAAAGAGGAATTCCATCCCGGCTATTTCAATAATGGATTGCTTCATGATACCTCTACCATTCGCAGTAATGTAATGTCGTATCTCAAACTGGAATCCCATGGACTAAAAATCGATAAATCAAGACCTTCAGTTACTTTTCTATCCGCAAACAGCCAGTCTATTACCATTGAAACAAATCTTGAAAAGACAGTTGAAAGTATAACTCGGATCTCAGAAAAAGATGGACAAGCTTACCGTGAGTATTATGGGTTCATTGAAAAATTGAGACCATTCGTCCTCAAGTTATTATCTGAATCTCCTCCTGATATCTCAAATTTTTCTTTGTCGAATATCTTTTCCCTGCTTAGAAAGGGTATTTCGTTCAGGAACATGGGAAAGAAAACCATGTTGGAATTCATCAAGGTAGCACCCATGAGTGTCATGGATTTCCTCGACGAAAAATTTGAAACAGATCTGTTGAAAGCCGGATTGGCTGCTCCCTCAATATACGGATCATTCACAAGTCCAAGGTCAGCGTATACCACATTGAATCTATTACTTTGGGAGTGTTGTTCCCTACATCACATTCAAGGAGGCCCTTCGGCATTAATAGAATCGTTAAGAAAGTCCGCTGAACAAACCAAAGTCGAAATCATCACTGACTTGGCTGCCACAAACATCCTTATCGATGAAAATAAGATGGTCAGAGCTGTTAGACTATCAAATGGTGACGAGATCGCGACGAAAGAGATATATTCTTCCACAGACCTGAAAGCCACTTTTTTTGACCTTATTAAAAACCACGAAATTGATTATTCCATAGAATCATCTGTTGATCAATTTCGCACCAGGGGCACTACTGCAAAAATTAACCTGGCCCTCAATAAGAAAATCAAATTCGGTGATCCGGAACTTGGGACAAGTGAATATGTACGTACTGGTGATTCATTGTGGGAAATGGAAAAGGCGTTTGATCCCGTTAAGTATAAGCAGTTTAGCTCAACACCCATTTTAGATATTTATGTCCCATCAAGATCCGACCACTCCTGTGCACCGGACAGTTGTGATGTGCTCTCAATATTAGTACATTATGTCCCATACCATCTTGATGAAAGTTGGAACGACTCTTCAAAAAAGAAACTCTTGAAGGCCGTGATGAAAACATTGGATACACTAATTCCGGATGTATCTAAATCCGTAGTGGGAAGCCAGGTTTTAACTCCAAAAGACATAGAAAACAAGTACGGAATTTCGGGAGGGCACATCTATCATGGTGAACATGCCGTCGACCAATTATTCCCCAGACCTTTTCCCCAATTCAGTGGATATACTACTCCAATCGATGGCCTCATCCTTTGTGGTTCCAGCTCTTATCCGGGAGGAGGGATTACATGCGCACCAGGTTACCTGGCGGCCACTCGTTAGAGGTCTTGGGCTTATCACCATATCCAACCACATATAGCTTAGGAGCTACGGATATCTATTTTTTTAGTTAGTTTTCAACCTTTGAATTGTGTTAATGCATGTCGGAACCTAAAGAACCTACCCTTTTTCAATCCCTGATACCAGTAATATTTCTTATTCTACTGCTATCTGTTAACGTTGGGATTTTCGGAGATAACGCACTTGATGGGTCCAACCAAATTGTTTTGATCCTTTCCGCTGCAGTGGCCACTATAGTTGCAATAAACCTTGGATTTAAGTGGAGTGAACTGCAAAAAGGGATTGTTAAAAGTATTAGTTCC
The DNA here is from genome assembly GCA_965242805.1 of Cyclobacteriaceae bacterium. Taxonomy (GTDB): domain Bacteria; phylum Bacteroidota; class Bacteroidia; order Cytophagales; family Cyclobacteriaceae; genus JANQEU01. Next base: position 2,010,579 of record CBDETD010000002.1, read on the forward strand.
GCTATGGGATCAATGCTGATCCTGTTATTAATTGGTTCATTAGCCGGGACTTGGCTTCTAAGTGGCGTTGTCCCAGCTATGATCTACTATGGCCTCAAGATCTTAAATCCTACTATTTTCCTTTTTGCCACTTGTATTGTATGTTCTATTGTATCAGTGGCCACCGGAAGTTCCTGGACCACCGCGGCGACGGTCGGAATAGCACTCATGGGAATTGGAAAGGCACTTGGGATAGGAGAAGGCCTAATAGCAGGGGCAATACTGTCAGGGGCATATTTTGGAGATAAAATGTCCCCTCTATCTGACACTACAAATCTGGCCCCAGCCATGGCTGGCACTGACCTTTTCACCCACATTCGGTACATGACTTTCACAACTGTACCATCAATCTCAATTGCCTTGGTTATTTTCCTGATAATAGGATTTACACAGAATGCAGGTGGAAACGGTGACGGAACTGATCTGATCCTTTCTGCCATAACAAGCAAGTTCTACATAAGTGGTTGGTTATTTCTGGTCCCGGTAGTTGTTGTGGTATTGATTGTAAGAAAAATGGCTGCGATCCCTGCGTTGTTAATCGGCACTTTGCTTGCTGTCGTCTTTGCAGTCATTTTCCAGATGGAAAACGTAATGGAACTTGGTAAAGAAGTTGCCGTCAATGGGTTCCTCTTTGACTTTTTCATACAAAACTTTCCTAATTTCACCTATCTGTTCATGGGGATCATGCAATCGTTATTTGGAGATACAGCTTACACAACCAATAACGAAATGGTCAATGAGTTACTAAGCTCCGGAGGTATGGCTGGAATGCTCGGAACCATTTGGTTGATCCTTTCTGCGATGATTTTTGGTGGAGTAATGGAACGGGCTGGTTTCCTGAAAAGGATCGCAAAGGCTATTATCAGCCTTGTGAATTCCACAGGGTCACTGGTGTCCTCCACAGTAGGAACTTGTATCTTCTTCAATGTCACAGCTTCCGACCAATATCTGGCCATTGTAGTTCCTGGCAGGATGTACGCAGATATTTACAAAGACCGTGATTTAGCCCCTGAAAACCTTAGTCGATCCCTTGAAGATTCCGGAACGGTAACCTCCGTCCTCGTTCCATGGAATACTTGTGGTGCATACCATTCTTCCGTTCTTGGGGTGGCCACATCGGTCTATACACCTTTTTGCTTTTTCAACATCATAAGTCCATTTATGACGATGTTTTTCGCTTACGCTGGTATCAAGATCCGAAAACTTTCCGATAAAAAAGAACCAGCATGATGTTTCAGGAAAACATAACAAAAGATGAAATTCAAAATCTGCCTCTGATAAGATTTGATGGCGACATTCATATAGTTGATGATGGCAAAAAAATAAAATCAGCAGTTCGGAGCCTTCAGAAACATGATGTAATTGGGTTTGATACCGAAAAGAAACCTACATTCCTTAAAGGACAATATCATCCAACCGCATTGGTACAACTTAGCACACAGGAAGAAGCGTTTCTTTTTAGGTTGCAGGAAATCGGTTTCAATTCAGACCTAAAGGGGATTCTGGAATCACCAAATATTAGCAAGGTTGGGATAAGTATTCGGGATGATCTTGAAGCCTTGAAGATGATCTCAGATTTCAGACCTGATGGCTTCGTTGACCTTAATGATGTGGCCGCTGAAATTGGGATACAAAGAAAAGGAGTTCGTAATCTCAGCGCTATTTTCCTTGAAAAGCGGATCTCCAAGAACCAACAGACATCTAATTGGGAAAATAAAACCCTCACCCCGGCTCAGACCGTATACGCAGCAACCGATGCATGGATATGTGTGGAAATATATTTTGACCTGTTAAAAAGAGGATTCATAGAAAATGGCTCTGTATAACCTTGAAAACATTGATACTAAGGAAATTTTTCCGGGTTTCAATGGAAAAATGATACATACGGATAGCATGACTATCGCGTACTGGGATATTGATGAAGGGTGTGAGCTGCCTGAGCATTCCCATGTTCATGAGCAAGTAGTCAATGTTCTTGAAGGAGAATTGGAAATGACAATTGGAGGCGAAACCGAAATACTGACCCATGGAAAAGTGTTTGTAATCCCTTCCAATGTTTCTCATTCAGGGAAGGCCCTAACCAAGGTCAAAGTAGTAGATGTGTTCAATCCTGTCCGGGAAGATTACCGATAATTTCATTCAAGGACTTTGATATCAATACCTTTTTGAAGAAGTGATTCCTTGAACTGATTGATACTACTTTTTCGAATTCGACCGTATAAAGAACACCTTTGCAAATATTCTCTTTGTACTTCTTTGATCTCAAAATTGCCTAATACTCTCTCAAGTTCAGAGGTCTGGTCGTAATCAAAATCAACAATGAATTCAAACGTCGGATAGATGAGAACTGCTGTTGTCAAATTAAGTGCTTCATATGAGGCACTCTTATAGGCTCGGATCAATCCACTTACTCCCAATTTGGTTCCTCCAAAATACCTGACGACAACAACCAAGACATTGGTCAATCCGAAAGACCGTATTTGATTGAGTATCGGGTCACCTGCACTGTGTTTAGGTTCACCATCATCATTGGCCTTATACCTTTGATTTTCCATCCCAAGTACATAACCATAACAATGATGACGAGCATCATAGTACTCACCTTTTAATTGGTCAAGTCTTTTTCGTACATCCTCTTCAGAAACTACTGGAAATGCAAAAGATAGGAATTTGCTGCCAAGTTCTTTGTAGATCCCACTTGTTGATTCTTTGATGGTCTTGAAATCCATCACTTTAGGAGTGATCTGGCCTCATTTAATACTTCATCAGTTTGGGCGTGAAGGACCGCCAACTGAAAATATGACTCTGCGCTGGCTTCTTTTCCTCCCCTATCCAATATTCTTCCTGCACCCAGATAGGCTAGGCTTTTATAGTGGTCACCATGTCCTTCAAGGGCATTTCCCATCCCAATTGCCTGGTTATAATAATCAAATGACATATCGTCATCACCCAATACTTTCTCACAATAAATGCCTTTGAAAACATTGCCGACAATTTTATAGTAAAGTCTGTCACAATCTATTAAGCCATCAATCACATGGGTAGGCAGTTGATTGAAGAACCCCGGTAAATTCAAGGACTCAAGATATTTGGATTGAACATAAAGATTTTCAGGATATAAACTGAGCAGGTCTTTCATGTATTTTTGCGCCTTGACAGGCTCCTCCTCATACCGCAGATAAATATATCCGAGATAAACATAAGCTTCGACTTTTGAAATAACGGATTTTTCGGAAGCTTGCTTGATCTGGTCAATTCCTACTTCAATGTCCCCACTTCTGAAAAACCAAATAAATGGTTTCACAATTGGATTATCACGTGGATAGGCCTCTCGGAAATAATTGTAAATGCCTGAAGCAAACAAGAATTCAGGGTATTCCTCAACGAGGTCAAATCCTTTTTTTAGCAAAGTATAGGCCCTGCTAGCTTCTCCTATAGCCTTCATGTATGCTCCCCTGTCCGCATAGTATTCGGCCAACAGACCGCGAGATGCCATTTCGAAAAATATGGCTTCAGGTTCCTCCTCACCTAATCTAAATGCTGCATCTGCCGTTTCCAGCATTTTAAGTTTAAATTCTGTGAAGATCGAATCTGTCAAAACAGGAATATGCTTCCAGAGAACGCTGACACCTTCCATCATTGGGATAACGGGGTGCTTGGGAAGCATCTTCCTGGTTTTTTCAATATAAATGGTGGCGGAATCCATATTCATTGAATAAATCATGTTTGCCGCGCCCATGACATGTTTCATGGCCTTTTCGTTGTTGAACAGAGTTTGTTGAGAGAACGAAAATGAGAATGTTAATGAAAATATTATGGTTGCAATTGGAGCTTTCAATTGTCTGCTAGATAGAATTTATTGCATTTTGGTAAGTTACAAATAAAGTACATTTGCTTATAGGCTTAACACCAAAGTTATTTTCAAGTATCAATCCGTCATCGACAAGAATATTTAAAAATCCGGATGACTTTGCTTGCCATCAAAAGGCTCCATTATACTTCCGTTCGGAGTACTTAAAGCTGCAGGATTATGATCACATCGTCATAACGAAAGCCGGAGACCATATATTTTCCATCTTCGAAATACAAGGGAAGGAGGCTGTTAGCTTACCTGGAAGTCCTTTTGGTTCCTTCTATTTATCTAGAGAAATAGATGAAAAGTTGTTGATCGATTTCCATAGATCCACAATTGAGGAGTTAAAAAGACTTGGTGTGTTCAAAGTACAAATCACCCATCCTCCCAGTTTTTATGATGGTTTCATTCCAATCCAAGTGTTCCGAAAATTGGGGTACATGACCTTATTTGAGGATCATAACCAGTGGATTGACCTAAAAAAGCCCATTAGATACCACAAGATGGAGACAAGAAAACTGGGAAAGCTAAGAGACGGCTGTTTGATCCGTGAAATGCGCCATGAAGAAATTCCTGATTTCTATGAATATATCCGTAAAGCGAGGGAAGAAAAAGGATTAAAAATTAACCTTTCACTGAACCTGTTCCAGTCCTTAGTAGAAACATTCCCTTCAAACTATGATGGATGGATAATAGAAAGAAATGGCAAGGTGATTTCAGAAGTTCTAATGGTAAAAGTTACATCTGAAATTGTTTACTACTTTCTTCCAGCAACTTGCATTGAGGATAAACAGTACAGCCCAATGACGACATTAATTGATCATGTCATTCACCATTACCAAGATCGAAACTTTAAATATCTTGATATGGGAGTAAGTTCCATTGGAGGGGTGAAGCAGGAGAGTTTGTTTGACTACAAAGAAAGAATGGGAGCTTCATCCACCCCAAAACTTACAATGAGCCTGGAAATTTAATGACCGGCCACAACGTCCTCATAGATACCTACGATCTTGTCAGTTATTCTTTCTGACGAAAATCGAGAGCAAATATTATGTCGAATATTAGACGACTTGAAAGGATTCGTGGTTAAAACCTTGTCAATAGCCTTGGCCAGACCAGATTCGTCCTCCACATCAACCAGGATCCCTATGTCATCATTAATGATATCTTGGGGGCCTCCACATTTGGTCGATATGATCGGTTTCCCACAGGATGCTGCCTCCACCAACACATTACCAAATGTCTCGTGTCTGCTGGCTAGAACAAAGGCATCACAGGATCTCATTTCATCGAGAAGTGAATCCCTTCCAAGTTCCCCCAACCAATGAATCGGATGTTTTAGATTTAGCTTGGATTCAAGAGATTTCAGTTTTGAAAACAATATACCTGCACCTGCTATTCTTAATTCGAAATCCGATTCGACCAACGCTGCAGCCTTCAATAATACGTCAAATCCCTTCTGTTCAACTAACCTGCCTGCAGAAAGGATCACTTTGCGGTTTTTTTTATCTCCATTTCCACTTGGCGTGAAGAATTCTAAATCTCTTGCAATCGGTACAACGCTTGTATGTTTGAATCCAAATTCACGAATTCTCGATTCTGCAAGCGTACTGGAGGCAATGATCTTCCCTGACTTCGCAATGGGTATTTTTAACCAATTCTTGATCTTACCATTTCCATTCAAAAGATCAGGGAAAGGAAATGGACTCATATGGCTGGTTATGACATATGGAATATTAAATTTCTGAGAAATGAAATGAGCAATGATCGCCCCCGGATAACTCGCAGAAACGTGAATGATATCAACCTTACCAAACTCGGATTCGAAAATTTTTAGATTCTCAACATTGGATTTGATTATATTCCTGATATTTCCCCTGAGAACCTTTCTTGTCCAAGTGAATGAGGGAGCATGGTATTCCGTACAGTTTGTTAGGAGCACCTTCTTCTCAGGTGTGACTTTCTTCATGAGTACTTTAATGATGCTTTGAAATGGTTTGGAACCCCATAAAAGCAATTCTTCATTTCCCTGCCCCCAAACGGAAATACCTATTGAAACTTCGGGGTGATGTTTTGCAATTAATTCTATTTCTTCTTTAATGAAAATACCATAGGTTGGATTTGACTCCGAAGGATACCAGGAAGGAATTACAAATACATTCAAACTATTGTCCATAAAGGTCATTCATCCGTATATTACCTGTTACAGATGAATCCAAAAGTATCAATAATATGTCTTTGCTACAATCAGGCGAAATTCGTTGAGCTTGCGATTAATTCGGTATTAAATCAGACTTACAAGAATATTGAATTGATCATTTATGATGACTCAAGTCAGGATGAAAGTCAGGACATTATTGAAAGTGTCATTGGTGATTCAAAGGAAATATTATTTATGAAGGGGGAGGAGAACCTTGGGAATTGTAAAGCTTTCAACCGAGCATTTCAATTTACAACTGGTGATTACATCATTGATCTGGCCGCCGATGATGTACTGTTACCAAATCGGGTTGAAGCTGGCATTAATGATTTTCTAAATAATGATAACAAGTATGGAGTACACTTTACAAATGCTGAGTTTATAGACGAAAATGGCGTTGTAATTGGCAAGCATTCAGAAGAAAATGCTGATATGCCACAAGGAGATGTATATATCCAACTGATAAGAAGGTACTTTATCAACCCCGTAACAATGATGATCAGAAAAGAGGTTCTTACAGAATTGGGGGGATACAACGAAGCTCTCCTTTACGAAGATTTCGATTTCTGGATCAGATCTTCACGAAAATGGTTATATCTGTACAATCCCATGATCCTTTCACAAAAACGTGAGGTACCAAATTCTCTTTCAAAAAAGCAGATGCAATTTCTCAACAAATATCACAGATCAACTCTTGAAGTCTGTAAGACCATATGGGAACTGAACACTAAACCAGAAGAAGATAAAGCACTAAGAGAACGAGTGATTTATGAGATCAAGAGAGCAATAACATCGGGAAATTTTAACCTGGTACCCGAATTTTATAATATCTATAATAAAGCAGACCGATAAATCATCTGCGATTGTCCTCCCCTATCAGCATACTAAGGTAGCTATCGTATCGTCGTATATCAATAGCACCCTCCTTCACAGCTTCCAGTATTACGCATCCCGGTTCATTCAGATGTATGCAGTTGTGATACTTGCAATGCCCTAGCATTTCACGCATTTCGGGGAAATAATGTGACAATTCATATTGTTCGATCTCAGCCAATCCCAATTCTTTGATCCCAGGCGTATCAATGATAAAAGAAGTGCTGTTAACCTCAAACATCTCAGCAAACGTGGTGGTATGTATGCCCTTACTAGCAAACTTTGATACCTCCTTTATTTGTTGATTTGCATCGGGGATGATCTTATTAATGAATGTGGATTTTCCTGTTCCCGAATGACCAGCCAACAAAGTGGTTTTATTAGTCAACCAGTTGATGATCTCATCCAAATCGTCATTCAGAACGGAGATCTTCTTTCCTTCATAACCAATGTCACGATACATGTCCAAAATGGAATCGATCTCTATCATTTCCTTCGGATTGTAAATATCCGTTTTGTTTATGATCACAAATCCGGAGATCCTAAATGCTTCAAGTGTTACGAAAAAACGATCGATAAAACCCAAGGAGGTCTTGGGCATTCGATATGATCCAATTAGAATCGCCTGGTCAATATTAGCTGCAATCATATGATCGTGACCTTTCTTCCTTGGTGAAGACCTGACGACATAATTTTCCCGATCATAGACATTGGAAATCACAAAGTCATCTTCCTGTTTAGTAAGACCGACTTTGTCACCAACAGCAATCGGATTGGTTATTTTCTTGTTTTCCAGTTTGAATTTCCCCCGCAATCTTGCCTGAATTGGACCACTATCCGTTTTAACCGTGTACCACGAACCGGTTGATTTGACGACAATTCCATTCATGAGATATCGGAAGTTATTCTGTCTACTATTTTATCTGTTGCTCCTTGATTCGATTTAAAGTAGAAATTTAGATTTTCTGCAATTTCATCATACATTTTGGGATCCTTTTCAAGTTTACCGACTATCATGCTCAACTCCGTGGAATCAGAAACTTCAAACGCAGAATCATTCTGCAGCAAATACTTCACTTCCTGAAATTTTGAATTGTTCTTATGTTTTCCAAAAAACACCGGAATTCTATACACCGAAGGTTCAAGGGTATTGTGCAAAGCTCCTCGCAAGGCTCCCCCGACGAATGCGTACTTTGCTACTGAATAAAGGGAGGCCAAAAGGCCAATGGAATCTATAATAACCGGATTTTGGGTAATGTCATGGACATCACTTGATAGTCGGGAATACAATATACTGTCTTCAAAAAGCCTGGTCAGGTTGTCGATTTGTTTTTGCCCTACATCATGAGGAGCAATTATAAAATTGAAGCGCTCATGATTATCTAATATAAAGGTTCTAACCAATTCAATATCAGACGGCCATGTACTTCCGAAGACGATTATCGGATTGTTCGATTTAAAACTTATGACTACCTTGTTCTTCTTCGCTATTTCAGCAATTTGTATGACCCTGTCTACCCTTGTATCTCCTACCACGCTTGCCCTGGATATCCCATGATTCTTCAAGTTATTGCAGGATTCCTGATCCTGAACAAAAAAGTGGTCGATTTTACGGAATACGGGGACATAAAGAGATCTACCAACGGTCAGATGAAATTGGTTCTTCCGGAATATGGAAGAAATGAAATACATTTTTCTATTCATCTTTTGAACTATCGAAAGATAATTGATCCAGAAATCGTATTTAACAAAGATCACCAAGTCCGGATCCAGGGATTTCAGCCATCTGTTGGCGTTGGGATACGTATCTAACGGGAGGTAAAGTACCTTCTTAACCAGGTCATAGTCTTTCCGGATCTGAAAACCTGATGGAGAAAAGAATGTCAAATAGATCTCCGCTGAAAAATCCGTATTAAGACGTTCAATAAGAGGCCTTACCTGCTCAAATTCCCCTAAAGAAGATGCATGTATCCATACCCTAAATTCCTCTTTATGTGGAAATACCGGATCACTTTGAAGTTTTCGACCACGTATGAATTCCCTGGCTTTTGGATGAAAAGGGGACACCATAAAAATGAGAAATCCATACAAGTAAATGGTAATATCATAGACCCATTTGAGCACATTGCGAATGTAAAGAAAAGCACTCTTTTCGCTCACAACATTACGAACCACTTAACTAAGGATCTTTAAGAATTCAATTTCAACGGGAATAATACCAACTCAGGTATAAGAATTCCCATTTATTTTAAAATCAGGACGATTTTCCCAACCTTTGATTAGATGACATAATGAATCACCTCTTATTACGTTTCAAATTGACTGAGAAATTGATTTATTTTAATAAATAATTTTAATAAAATTATATTATCAAATTATTGAAATACTAAAAACCAATACATATGAAAAGGCAACCTAGACTTAAGGCCCTGATTTTTGCGACGGTTCTTTCATTCTCCACAATTAACCTCCAGGCTCAAGACATTGACTTTGGAGATGTACTGAGTGCTGGATTAGCTGATGCAAATGCCTATCTTGAGCAATACATTGCACCCGGAATAAACTCATTCAGTAATGGACTGGCAGGAGGTTGGAACAATACCGCAAAACCACATAAACTTTTAGGTTTTGACCTGACATTTTCAATGAATGTGGCTACAATTCCCAGTTCTGAAGAAACATTTAATTATGCTGCTGCCGGATTTCAACAATTGCAATATACTGGCACAGGTCCCCTCCCAACTATTGTAGGTGGTGGAGTTGAACCTGATGGCACTCTCTTCATACCGGTTGGAGCCACTCTTGATTACGGAGGAGGAAACACGATCACTCTCAACGAACAAATTGATTTCCCGGTTGCCGAAGGTTTCAATCTGGATGATTCTCCCATTACCGGTGTTCCTGTTCCAACGCTGAACTTCGGATTAGGGTTAGTGAAAAATACCGATCTGAAGATCAGGCTTATTCCTGCTATCGACCTTGGAGATTTTAGTGTGAATATGTTTGGTATTGGAGTTTTGCACGATATCAAACAATGGATCCCTGGGATGAAACTTCTTCCATTCGACCTTTCCGGTTTTATTGGTTATACCAAACTGGATGCTGAATTTGGATTACCTGATATTAGTACGGTCTCCACATCAGGTTCTACCGTTACAACTTTTTCTGGTTCCGGAGTAAGTAATTTTGAAGCATCCGCCACAACCATCCAGGTAATAGCCTCAAAGAAATTAGCAATCCTCACACCATACATCGGACTTGGAATCAATGCTGTCAACACTAAATTCAACGTTAAGGGGGATTTCAACTATCGAGTCGACGTTGGTGGAATTGTTGATCAGGAGATTGATTTTTCAGATCCTTTGGATCTTGAATTTTCAGGAGCTGGCGGCCCAAGGTTGCAGGTAGGAGCCAGACTTAAACTCTTGATATTGACAATCCATGCAGATTATACAATTCAGAAATACAATCAATTGACTGTAGGCTTGGGACTAAGTGTCCGGTAAAATCCACTTAAGAAATAAAGCGAAAAAGCCCCGCGAAAGCGGGGCTTTTTCTTTAAGATGTCAAACAGGTGTATGAATAAAAATTTGTGTTATGCTTTAATTTATACATTTACGAGGAAATAAGTAACCTACTTTCCGTTAAAATATGATAAACGTACTTTTTGTATGTCTGGGGAACATATGTCGTTCGCCAATGGCCGAAGGCATTTTCAATGACAAAATCAAGCGACTAGGTCTTACAGATCAGATCAGATCAGATTCTGCAGGTACAGGAGATTATCATATCGGCTCCCAACCTGATCCACGAACTATAGAAACACTTGAAAAAAATAACATCCAGCATCGTCATGCCGCCAGGCAGGCCATAAGTGAGGATGCCAACGAGTATGATTATATCCTTGCTATGGATAGTACCAATTATCAGGACCTTTTATTCATCTTTGACATGGAAGTCGATGGTCTATTGCTGATGCGGCATTTCGATAGCACTAATGTTGACAGTGATGTCCCTGATCCATATTTCGGGGGAATAGATGGCTTTGATCAGGTTTTCAAAATCCTGGACCGATCCATTGATGCATTCATTAAACATATCAGGGAAAAACATGGGATTTGATGTTTCAGTCGGGCAATGATCAATTTTTTTCGTCTGCATTGTTCCAATCATTTGGAAGAAATATCAAAATAAATGGATATCAATTTGTAGCCGGAGGTTGTATCAACAATACGGTACGTCTTGATACCGATGAGGGTTATTTCTTTATGAAGTGGAATCAGAACGAGTTTGAAGACATGTTCGAAAAAGAAGAGCATGGATTACAAACGCTGCAAGGTGCTGAATCTGTATCCGTACCATCGGTTCATGGTTGTGGGAAAGTCGATCAAATTGATTTCCTGATCCTCGAATACATTGAAAAGTCACCTCCTGAAAGTCTTTTTTGGGAAAACTTCGGTGCGAATCTCGCAAAACAACATAAAGTAACCTCTGATTCATATGGTCTTGATGTATCCAATTATATTGGAAGGTTGCCACAAAAAAATGTTCGGCTGGATAATTGGATAGACTTCTTTATCGAAAACCGGTTAGAAGTTCAACTTGGAATGGCTTTGTACAACCATGAAATAGATAATTCCTTTATGAAAAGGTTCAGGATGATCTATTCTCAGCTACCAGGACTGATACCAGACTACCCACCGTCCCTGTTGCATGGAGATTTATGGAGTGGTAACTACATGGTAGGTCCAAACGGTAAGGCTATAATATTTGACCCTGCAGTATATTTCGGGCACAGAGAAATGGAAATCGCTTTCAGTAGATTATTTGGTGGTTTTGACCAAAGATTTTATGCCGCTTACAATGAAGAATTCCCAATGGATCCAGGTATCGAAGATCGCATTGAGATCTACAATCTTTATCCTTTGTTGGTACATGTTAATTTATTTGGTAGTTCTTACCTGTCAGGAATTGAACGAACTTTAAGAAAGTTTTCATGACATCAATATCAATTTGGATGATATAAAACCTGATACACAGCCCTGGAAACTTGTTCAAGTATTTTCTCTTTGAACTCAGGTAGTTGTTTGATGGCGGTTTCTGAATGATTGATAATTGTTGCCAAATGTAGTCCTTGGTTGTAAGTAAGTACATAGGAGTCACTCAGCTTCTCTTTCAACATGTTCAGCTTTTCCACGTTTTCATCAATACAAATAGTAAAGGTCAATGCGGAATTCTGCATTAGGTTTAGCTTAATGTTATGATCATCCAGAATTGATAAGATGCTTATTAACTTTCCCTCATCCATGAAACTGCTGTTTCGATTACGCAAAGTGATCACCATTTGTTTAAAGTTGAAGATGTAGGTTGGGATTTGAATCCTGTCACTTTCGTATTGATGAATTACCGTACCAATTTTTGAGGGATCTTTGAAAGATTTGACATACAATGGGATGTTCTTCTTGGCGAGAGGTACAATAGTTTTTGGATGGATCACTTTAGCACCATAATATGTCATTTCCGTGATTTCCTGGTAAGAAAGATTCGAGTAATGATATGTTTCTTCCATGAGTTTTGGGTCAGCATTCAAAATTCCTGGAACGTCTTTCCACACTGTTAAGGAATCGGCTCCAAGGCAAGAAGCAAAAATTGCTCCGGTAAAATCAGAACCCTCTTTACCCAATGTCGTGGTATTACCTAGTTTATCTTTCCCAATATAACCTTGTGTAACTATGATGGAATCCTCCAATCGACTTCCTAACTCCCTTATTCTGCTTTTAGTTTGTTCCCAGTCAACCCTGGCCTCACCGAAATCACTGCTTGTAATGATATGATCCCTGACATCGATCCAATGAATAGCAAAATCTTTTAACAAAAAAGAGCTAATAATACTAGTTGACATTAGTTCACCGAATGACATGATCTTGTCAAGGAATGCTCCGTATCCATTCTCCTTTTTCTTGATCTCCTTAACCAACCCCTCTTTCAATTCATCATATTTCCTTGTGTCAGTTATTTTCAATCCATCAACGATTTGATCATGAAAGTCTAACAAATCATGAAGCAATTTGGAGCCATCTCCACCATTCCATTCTGCTCTTCCGATTTCCTCCAATTTTGATGTCGTTTTTCCCATTGCCGATACTATCACGATCAATTGACCGGAATGATTGGATTTTATGATCTCGGAAAGGTTTCTGACTGCGAATTCGTCTTTGACTGAAGCGCCGCCAAACTTAAAAATTTGAAGCATGCAAACGATTTAAATTGATTTTTTAAGCTATTTTCGTCCCTCAATAATTACTAAACTCAAAGATGCCCAAAATTAATCTCGGCCCACCAATTGGCACCACCCTTGATAGATTCATTAAGAAAAAACAAGATGAATTCCCATTTGCAACCGGAGAATTATCTCAGCTTCTCAGGGATATAGGATTAGCTGGGAAAATTATCAATCGTGAAGTCAATAAGGCCGGTCTTTTGGATATCACTGGTGAGTTTGGTAACAAGAATGTCCAGGGAGAAGATCAGCAGAAACTTGATGTGATAGCCAACATCAGATTCACAAGGGCATTACGAAATGGAGGACAGGTTTGTGCCATTATCAGTGAAGAGGACGAAGAGATCATCCACCTGAATCCCCACTGCCGTTATGTGGTAGCAATGGATCCCCTGGATGGTTCATCTAATATCGACGTCAATGTTTCAATTGGGACTATTTTCTCTATTTACCAGCGTGTATCACCTATTGGTGGACCGGTTCAAAATGAAGACGTCCTTCAAAAAGGTACCGAGCAGATCGCAGCCGGTTATATTCTATATGGATCATCTACAATCATGGTTTATACAACAGGTCATGGTGTGCACGGTTTTACATTGGAACCCTCACTGGGAGAATTTGTACTGTCACACGGAATTATGAAATGCCCTGAAGACGGAAAGATCTACTCAATCAATGAAGGATCATGGCATGCATTTGACGAAGGTACCAGGGCATATGTAATGGATTGCAAAGAAAAAGGGCTAACAGCAAGATACATAGGGTCGCTTGTTTCAGATTTTCATCGAAACATGTTAAAAGGTGGGATCTACATATATCCTGCAACAGATAAAGCTCCAAAGGGCAAGTTACGCCTGCTGTATGAATGCAATGCTCTCGCTTTTATTGCGGAACAGGCAGGAGGAATGGCCACAGATGGACACAATAGGATACTTGAAATAGAACCGACAACTTTTCATCAGCGATCTCCTTTTTATATAGGTTCCACAAAAATGGTAGAACACTCTATGAGTTTTCTTTCCGAAAAAGCGGAAGTTCACTGACCTTTGGTAAAATCCATCTTTGGAATCGAATAGGAACAGGGTAAATTGATTGTTATGAATAACATCAAATACTTGATCCTGATCATGTTATTGAATGCAACCTGCAAAGGTCCTGCGCCAAATCTACAGGTCTCCCCACAGACAATTATTTTTTCTAATGTCAATGTTGTGGATGTCCTTTCAGGAGCAATCCTCCCAAATCAAGTAGTCACAATCGAGAAAGGTAAAATCACCAATGTAATCCCTTTTAGTAATCAATCTTTTCCGGACAATGAAGTCATCGATGGAACCGATAAATATCTTTCTCCAGGCTTAACCGAAATGCATGCTCATATTCCTTCTCCTCAATGGGGAAGGGATAATACTGATGAAACCTTATTTCTTTATTTATCAAATGGAGTAACTACCATCAGAGGTATGCTTGGTCACCCAATTCATCTGGAACTGAGGGAAAAAGCTGAGAATAACGAAATATTAAGCCCTCGCATTTTTACTTCAAGTCCATCTATCAATGGAAATTCCGTACAAACCATTGAAGAAGCCAGGACAAAAGTCACACAATACAAATCAGATGGGTATGATTTCCTTAAGCTACATCCAGGTTTGAAGCTAGAAGTTTTTGATGAAGTTGTAAAAACTGCCAAGGAAGTTGGAATTAAGTACTCTGGACATGTTTCGGTGGATGTGGGCATAAGACATGCACTAAATAATAATTATGCCTCCATTGATCATGTGGATGGTTTCGTGGAAGGATTGGTTCCTGAAACCATGGGAGTAGATCCATCCTCAAATGGTTTCTTTGGGTATAACTTCACCGACCTTGTGGATACCATTCTCATGGAAGAATTGATACAGAGTACAGTCAATAATGAAGTCTGGGTCGTTCCAACACAAAGCCTATTTGATCGATGGTTTTCTCCGGAGTCTGCCGATGACCTGGCGTCGGAAAGGGAAATGAAGTATATGCCAAAGTCTACATTAGACCAGTGGGTGAATAGCAAGAAGAGCCTGACCACCAACCCTGATTACACTTCTGAAAAATGGGAAAAGTTCAATGATATCCGAAGAAAATTAATAAAAGAACTGAATGACAATGGTCATGGTCTTTTGCTGGGATCAGACGCTCCACAAGTTTTCAATGTTCCCGGATTTTCGATTCACCACGAACTTAAAGGTATGCTTGATGCTGGATTAACCAACCATGAAGCTTTGAGAATTGGCACCTTACATCCCGCATTATTCTTTGAGATGAAAGGTGAGTTCGGAGAAATTGTCGAAGGTGCAAGTGCCGACATGATCCTGTTGGAAAACAATCCGCTGGAGGACATATCCAACTTGAAAAATCCACTTGGTGTGATGGTACGGGGGAAATGGTTGAGCAGAAGCAGCATTGAAGAAAGGCTTTCCGAGATTGCTGAAAGGGCAAAGAATATTTAGCTGATCAACTGTATTTCAGCCTTGTTTCAACTTTCTTTTTTTCCCTCTCAATTATGGCTGTGGCAAGATTTGAAGCCAACTCATCTGGATGTGATAATTCCAGGATCTTTTTCACCT
Source organism: Cyclobacteriaceae bacterium (assembly GCA_965242805.1). Classification (GTDB taxonomy): domain Bacteria; phylum Bacteroidota; class Bacteroidia; order Cytophagales; family Cyclobacteriaceae; genus JANQEU01. Next base: position 2,026,421 of record CBDETD010000002.1, read on the forward strand.
TTTCTTCTGATACATCAATTCGATACAAAGCTATCATTAAGCCATTAAAATCTTTATCTAATAAATACCTCACAACTCTGACAAGGATTGAATGCAGCCGATCAAATGGATTCTCGACCTGACCTTCAAAATTTTCTTCTATTCCAAAATCACGTTTGATAAGTTCGAAACTACGAATAGCAAGCTCATTTTCATCCATATCCAAAAGACATGAGAAATAGCCTAATAGTTGCCATGCTCACCATAAGTTTTTTAGTAGCAGGACAGGATAAAAACGATGTTATGAAAACGATAAATTCGTTGTTTTTGGCAATGGAAACCAATGACAGCACCTTAGCATCGACCTTAATCACCGAAAATGCATTCCTGCACACAGTAGTAAAGGATGATGACGGAAAGACTAGGCTTAGTACTAGCCCTGCTTCAAAACTTGTAACTGCCTTCGCCAAACCAAAAGAGGAAATATGGTCTGAACCGATCTGGAACGAGAAGGTTGAAATTGATAACCAACTGGCCTCGGTCTGGGTAAACTACGCATTCTATCGAGGTAAGGAATTCAGTCATTGTGGTGTTGATGCATTTCACTTGATATACCAGGATGGATCCTGGAAAATTTTCCACTTGGTTGATACCCGTCGAAAGGAAAATTGCTCAATCCCGGAAAAGATCCAATCGAGATATAGGTAAGCTATTCATACCTCAGCGTCTTACTGGGATTGATTGCTGCAACCTTGTAGGTTTGATATCCCACTGTTGCTAATGCAGAAAAAAGTACAACAACGACAGCTGTTAGCATTAGGTACCACGGAAAAGATATCCTATAGGCATAATTATCAAGCCAATTGTCCATTACAAAATAGACCATTGGTAATCCGATGACGGTGGATAGTCCTATTAGGACGATAAAGTCCTTGTAGAATATTCCAATAATGTTGCCAATCGAAGCACCCAATACTTTTCGGACTCCCACCTCCTTGGTCTTCTGACTCGCCAAAAAGGAAGACAATCCGAAAAGACCCAATATTCCAACGAAAATAGCTAGCGTTGCAAATGATCCAAATACTCTACCAAATCGTTTATCCTCTTTGTAGAGTTTCTCGAACCTTTGATCCAAAAAAGTTATATCCAATGGATGATCGGGGAAGAATTCCTGCCACTTGGCATGGACAAGATCCATTCCTTCTCGATACCTTGAAGGATCCAGCTTAACAATAGCGTTGGTCACACCGGGGTAGTAAAAAATACAAGTTGGTTCAATCTCATTTTTTAGTGATGTCCTGTTAAAGTCTTTCAGCACTCCAACAATTGAATGTTTATCATTCTCAGGGTTCCTTCCAAACTGGATCTTCTCGCTAATCATTGCTTCATGATCACTTATTCCAAGTTTATTGAGGAACGCCTCATTTACAATAACTGCGAAAGTGTCACTGGCAATTTCCCTACTAAAATTTCTACCGTATTTAAGATCCATACCTAATGTGCCAATGGTGCGGTCATCATAGTATTGAATATAAACCGTGATGTCCGCTCTTTCGGTGACTCCGACAACCTTGATCCCACCCGATGCTGAGCTTATATCAGAACTACCCCCACCGGGAAGATTGGAAATACTGCTCGCATCTAAGACATAGCTATGATCCCGAAGTTCCCCCAAAAAGACTTCTAATTCCTCCCTCAATTCTTCCCTTTCATCCTCAGCTACCCTTGGGATCACAAACCCTATGACACTCTCCATATCAAATCCCATATCCCTGGATTGCATGAACTCAACCTGCTTAACAACAGTTAGAGTACCGGCAATTAATACAATGGATACCGCAAACTGGATCACCACTAGTGATTTTCGAAGTAGGACACCACTTTTTGAGTTCTTGAATTTCCCCTTGATCACCGTGAGTGGTTCAAATCCGGATAAAACCAACGATGGATAAAGTCCTGTGACAAAAGTTCCTGTGACAAAAAATATCAATACCATCCATAACAATTGGCGTTGAGTCCAGATATGGGTCGCGATTTCTTTCTCGATCAGGCCATTGAACAAAGGAAGTACCAGCTCTGCAAGCCCTACAGCAGCTAATGCTCCCAAGAAATTAATAATCAATGACTCAAAGAAAAATTGAATGATCAGCTGAGCTCTTTTCGCGCCTATAACTTTCCTCAAACCAACTTCTTTGGCTCGATCCACAGATCGGGCTGTTGAAAGGTTTATATAATTGACCCAGGCGATGACCAACACGAAAATGGAGATGATCACAAGGAAATTAACTGCTTTTGCGCTACCATGTATCTCTGGCTCATAGGTGAAATCAGAATACAGGTGGATGTCGGTAACAGGTTGCAGATTAAATCTCAGAGTCGTTTCCTCATCAAGATATTTTTTCGCCAAATCAGGGAGTTTCGAGTTGATCAAATCGAAATCAGCCTTTTCATCGATTTCCAGGTAGGTGTAGTAATTGTATGCGTCCCAGGCCTCCCTTTCTAATATTTCCCTTATACTGTTTAATGACAGTAGTATGTCAAATTTGTAGTGGGTATTTTCTGGGATGTCCTCAATTATTCCTGTGATTTCAAAAGGTCTGTTGAATCCACCAAGGACTTCAATGGTCTTTCCCATTGGGTCAGTATTCCCAAAGTATGATACAGCTTTGGATCTCGACAGCACCAGACTGTAAGGTTTATCCAACATTGTTTCTGGATTTCCCTGTAAAACTGGGTAGTCAAACAATTGAAAATAGTTAGAGTCTGCCCCGACGATGTTCTTTTCAAACCTAACCTTGCTTTCATGCCGAAAAACGACTTCACTGAATTTGTAAGTGGCCGTATAGTTTATGACCTCCGGTAATTCCTCTTTCAATGCTCGTCCACTTGGGTTAAACGACATAGCATCACGAGTTCCCAGGACCCCATCCTTGACCTGATCAGTAGTAAGGCGGTATAATGAAGCTGATTTGGTGAAGAAATTGTCATAGCTTCTCTCAAACCGTATGTACTGATTAATCATTAAAAATGCAGCTAATCCAATAGCAAGGCCAATCACATTGATGGCGGTGTACACTTTATGTTTAACAAGGTTTCTAATGCTTATCTTGAAATAATTTTGAAACATACCTGTATTTAAAATTGAGTTTTTGAAAAATGGCTTTAACAGTTCTGGCCGAAACAAAAGAAGGACATCCATGAAATACTTCCATTTCGCGGAAGCGGGATATGCTGTTAGATTGTCTTGGTAAATTTCCTCCAGATCACCCTTGATGTCAGCGTAGTAATCCGGATGACAGTACCAACGAAAGAGTCTATCGGCCCAGGACTTGATCATATTATTTTCACGTCAAAGGCAATATCAGGGATCGCATTCCACAAATCGGTTCGTACATCTCTTGAGTATTCCAAAGCCTTTTTACCATATGCGGTTATATTGAAGTATCTCTTGGGTTTTCCTCCACGTTTTGCATTGGATTCCCCTTCCCTGCTTGATAGGTATCCCTTCTTTTCCATCCTTCTCAAGGCTGATTGTAATGCACCTACACTGACCTTTCTTTTCAATCTGGATTGTATTTCATCTTTGATAGCAACTCCGTAGGCCTCATCATATAAAACACCAACAGTGAGCAGGACTATCTCCTCAAATTCACCTAACTGATATTTTTTCATATTCTTCCTTCATTAATCAATGTCCTAAATGTAGTATTCGTGTGCAAATCTAAAAAGGTTTCAGCAATTTCCTAAATGTAGTATTGCCTAAATTGGTCACCTCCACTGATTATGAGATCAAAATGCTTACAATGAAGGACTCGATCTTTCCCTCGTGCATTGAAGCAGGCTAGTACCCCCTCAATAAAACATGACTAAAATCAACCAATTTGTGTTATCGATCATGACCATAGTAGTGATTTAAGTTTTTTTCAGTGCTTTCCTTTGCGGAAAGAATTATGAAATACACAGTCTTCTTTGGAGTGATATTCTTCCTTCTTTGTATAAGTGCAGAAGGTCAGGAAAAAAAAGAGATCAATCACATTAGCCAAGCCTGGTCGAGTGTGAATTCGACGACAAGAATTTCGGAAAAAATTGGTGTAATCGGAGATTTTCACTTAAGGACTACAAATTTCCTAAATGACCCAAATTTCTATTTTGCCAGGATTGGAGTTGCTTATTGGACGTCCGATAAGCTAACCTTAGTCGGAGGGTACGCACATCTTTGGTTGGCTGTACCATCGATCGAATCAGGGTTCAATTATCAAAACGAAAACCGGTTATATCAACAAGCGCAGTGGCGGCATCAGGAGGGAAGGGTGATCCTTTTGAATAGAATTCGAAATGAACAAAGGTGGCATGAAGTCCTTGATCAAAATGGTCGTGTTGAACGAACACGATTCTCAAACAGGGTCCGCATATTGATATCCGCTACAATACCAGTTTTCAATGATGAGAATTTGCCCTCAATATCAGTTGCCGAGGAAATGCACGTTCAGTTTGGAAAGGAAAATGTTTTCAACACATTTGATCAAAACCGTATATTCCTTGGTTTAAAACAAAAGATAACCTCCAATTTGAAGTTTGATTTTGGGTACATGATGGTGTATCAGCAAAAATCAACAGGTTTCGTGTACGACATGAATCATACGCTCCGATGGTTTTTTTACTATACTCCCGATCTAAGAAAATCAAAAGAAGGTCCCCACTATTCTATTCCCGGGGACGAGTAATAATGGATAATCGGAATCAAATTCACAATTCCTTAACAGCATCTGTTATTGCTATGTCAATCTGTTCCATATCAAAGGGTTTCGTGAAGAACTTATGGATCATTCCATTCTTTATAGCTTCGTCAATCTCCTGGTTATAATCATATCCGGTAAGAATGAAGTAGACTAATCTTCCATTGTGCTTCTCTCTCGCCTTCTTAATGAATTCGACTCCATTCATGCCTGGCATCCTCATATCACTAATGACGACAATGATTTCGTCATCATGTTTTTCAAGTTCATCGAGACCTTCTTGCCCTGATATTGCCGTATAAATTGAGTATTTGGACTCAAAACTTACCTTGAATAGAAAAAGGTTGGATTCCTCATCATCCACATACAGGATGGTAATATTATCTGTGACTACCATAAACTTTAAGTTGGTTGGCTAACTAAGTCAAAAAATGGTCTCCAATGAAATTGGAATATAACAAAATATTCTAACCAAAACCCAATTATAGCAATAAGTTATATTTTAAACAATGGGTTCAACTATCAGAATAGAAATAAAAATTTTAAGGAAGAGATTAGTTAAAAAGAAATACTAATTGGCCTTAAGGATTCTATAAGACTGAAATGCATCTTCTCCTCCGGACACTCTTAAAAAGTACCACCCATCTTTCAGGCTTGATAAATTGAATTCAAAGGTCTTTCCACCGGATGTCTCTGCCTCATATATTTGCTGAAGCATTGTAATTCCTCCCTGATCAACTAAGTTGAAATCATAGATAGATCCTTTTGAAAGCTGAAGAACCAATTTCACTTTTCCAGTGAAGGGATTAGGATAGTTCACATTGGAGCCTGGTCGGATAAGACCCAGTAAATCGTCCAACTCCTTTTCACTCAACACCGGTTCTTCCACACCACTCATAAAACTTGACCGGAGGTCAGGTGGCATTTCACTTGAGGCTATTCGATTGCTGTCCTGTGAAAAAGTGCTAATGGACAATATGGAAAATAAATATGTGAAGGTTATTGCTTTTCCTATCATGATTGCTGGTCTTTAGGCATAATGAATTTAAGAAAATCGATTCAAAACGATAGCTTGTGACTCCTGTGAATATAAAAAGGGCATTCAAAGGCGAAAAGGGCCTTTTTTGTCAGGAATCGAAAGAAAAATATTCTTGCATTGAAGAAAAGAATGAAAAAAAGCCCCATCTCGGGGCTAAGGGTTATATGAAAAGAGTTACTCTTTTCTTATCGGATATGAACGGAAATCACCCTTCCCATCATTTATCCGTAGAAAATACCATCCGGTTCGCAGGTCTGTAAAATCAAATAGGAATGTTCTTGTTTCATCTCCTCTGGAAGCATATGCCCTCTCCATAATGGTTTCTCCGATCATGTCTACAAGTTCCAACTCATAGGTGTTGTCTGTCTGCATTTGCATAACCAACTGCACAGTTCCAGATTTTGGTTTTTGAGGTTTACTGTCACAATTTTTAGAAAGTTTCTCGCCTTCGGAATCTGTTCTCTCCCTTTCTGAGGCTATTTGTGCAAACTTTAGCGATCCTATATTATTCAGATCATTAATTGCTGAAATTGGAAGCAAACCAGAGATCACCCCCCCGTAGGTTGATATATTTTTCAATCCCTTCTTCTGGAGTTTTGAAGTCAACTTCACCGTGTTATGTCTGGCAATTGCTTTGATCATAACATGGTCATCAATGATTTTAAAAGTTTCGTAGCTATCGAAAGCCTGGTAATTTTGATCTGCCTTGCCCAGTAGATGAAGGTCCTGAGAAATTTTTTGGGTAAAGCACACCAGTGGAAGGCATGCTATACCCAAATATATTATCGCTCTTAGAAAACTCGTCTTTTGCGGTGACATATCAGTCTTCTAATTTATATCGGTATCTCCACATTTTAACATTTTTCATTGAGTGCCTTAAACGGGCTTGAAACGGTGATTTGGACCATTTTTTCAAGAATTATCTTCTTATAAATAAGAACTATTTTTACCAGTAATAAGAATATTATTACTACCCTGATCAGTTACCCTCTTCAAAACGTGAAGAGGAACTTGGAATGTCAGGAGTTGAAATATCCATGAAAGACCTTCGAATAGCAGTTGTTCAGGATTCACCGGTGCTCTTTGATCTTAAAAGGACCATTGAGAAAGTTGAAAAAATATGTATCGAATCATCGAGTCAAAATATTGATCTGATCCTTTTCCCGGAAGCATTTATTTCGGCCTATCCAAGAGGATTGACGTTTGGCACAGTAGTGGGTTCACGATCTGATGAAGGAAGGGAAACCTGGAATAGATTTTATGATAGCTCTTTGAATTTAGAGTCAAAGGAATTTAAAGATCTATGTCAAATCGCATCCGATACGGGTATTTTCATCATAATTGGGATCGTTGAAAAAGTCCAATCAGGTTCATTGTATTGCTCAATTCTTTACATCAATAGGCAAGGCAAGTTGGTTGGAAAACACAGGAAAATTAAACCTACTGCAGCGGAAAGAATAATTTGGGGGGAAGGTGATGGAAGTGATCTGGAAGTTCATAGAACAGAACTTGGAAACATTGGTGGACTCATATGCTGGGAAAATTACATGCCCCTGGCCAGAACAGCTTTATATGAAGATGGGGTCGAGATCTACTGCGCACCCACAGCAGATAACAGGGACTCCTGGCAACATACTTTGAGGCATATTGCTTTGGAAGGTAGATGTTTTGTATTGGGTAGTAATCAATTCGTTAGAAAATCAGATTATCCTCGTGATCTACCGGGAGAGGATCTTGGCAATCTTCCTGAAATTGTAAGTAGAGGAGGAAGTGTGATCATTGATCCACTTGGCAACATCCTGGAAGGTCCTCTTTGGGATAAACGCGGTATTCTTTATGCAAGTCTGAAAGCGGATCAGATTGTACAATCAAAGATGGACTTTGATCCTGTAGGTCATTATTCCAGGCCTGATCTTTTTAAGCTCTATCGTAAAAAATAATGGATTAGCCTTTGAAACGGCTTAAACCCAATGCCTTCACCACATAGTTTGGCAGTGGTTTTTTAGCATCTCTTTTCTTCAGGTTCAGATATAATCCTAGTTTTTTAAAGATGGGTACCTTGTGCGTCTCTACAAACTCTGTCCAGGAACCTGAAGGATCTTCAACATATGAGAAAAAACCAGCGGCCTCACCCATATCAAAGGACTCTCCTTTTAGTGCTTCTGAACTATCAATAGTGAATGGATAGCCCTTTTCGGCACACAACTCCTTCAGCTTTGGCATGCCTGATATGTCGAAACAGAGATGTATGAAACCAAGATCTCCCCAGAATCTTCCATCAAAAATATTTTTTGTCTTTTCCCCTTGAACTTCAAACAATTCAATCTCTCCTTCTCCCAATAGCCTTGAAAAAGCACCGTCGCGGTTTCCCTTATCACTTAGTATGGCTCTCTTATATTTCTTTCCAGCCAACGGAAGACCTTTCAAGTCATCAAATTCACCCTCTCCCTCAAAAAGTACGTCCGTATAACCAAGAATATCTTTGTAGAAGGCAATGGATTCGGAGATATCCTTGCAGCCGATACTAACGCCGAAGGTTCCACCTGTGTGCTTCTTCTCATCCTTAAACCAAGGCTTTTTATTCTCAATAATATCAAAGATGTTTCCATAAGGATCTCTTACGTAAAAATGTAAGGACCCTCTAGGATCCTTGGCAGGTTCACTAACCAGATCCAACCCTTCATCCTTAAAGTGATCGTATGTTTTCTTTGCATCACGGGTTCTCAGCTTCGCACAATAATGGCCTAAATCCCCCAGCTTGATCTCTTCCGATGGAGGCTCGGGTACACGGCTTGTGTATTGCCAGATCTCAAACCCCCCACCACCTTGCAAATTCAATGATAGAGCTGCATGACGTTCCCGAGGTTCGCCTCCTGTGTAAGGTAACATATAGTTTGCCGGAGCTGCTTCCTCAAATACTTTTACATCAAAACCAAAATACTTCTTGTACCACCTCCATGCTTCATAAATATTCTTGACACCTACTCCAACCTGTTGGATGCCGCTAATTACGATATCGCTCATATTTCTTATAAATCTGGCCGCAAAACAAATAAATTTTCTTCTGATTACAGGATTGGAGCATGAAATATGATCACATGATTAAAACCAACAATAAAAAACGCCATCGAACAAAGCCCGATGACGTCAAATTGTTGTGCATCTAGTGTTTTTAGTTTTTGATCAACCTCAAAAAGATCGGACCGTCATTGATATTGATAAGGTATGTTCCAACTTTTAGATCACTCACATCAATTCGCTGATTTAAGGTTTTAATCATCATTTTTTTAACAACCTTACCAGAAACTGAAATGATGGAAATTTCACCCTGGTCAACACCCTTGATATAAAAATGCTCACTCGTTGGGTTAGGATAAATCAGTGTATTATTTACGACAGGATCAATGGACAATATTGGAGAAACCACCACATCAAATTCAGTTTTGACAATCAGATTCCCGTTATCTTGTGCGATAACTTCCATTGTGTACTCGCCAGCATCATTATTAGAAATATCAGCAGTCAGGATTCCATCCGACAGAGATAACCAATCAGGCAACGAAGCCCGTCCTTTCTCTTTCACTCTAATCGTCAATTGATCATCAGCATCGATATCGTCAAAGTTGCCATTTAAATCCCGGGTAAGATCGGTGTCACCAACCATCAACTCCCAGGTATCTATGCCGGATACGACAAAAGGGCTCTCATTCTCGTTTTCAACATTGATAGTCACGATGAAATCCGAACTATTTGAGGGTGCATCACTATACGCAATGGTAATGTTCAATGAATAGGATGATGTCGTTTCGAAATCCAGTCCCTCGGCAGCAACAGTAATTATGCCTGCAGAATTGACTGCAAAAAATCCATCATCATTACCGCTATTTATGGTGTATGTAACAGTACTTCCAGGTGTAGTCAGAACTTCGATTTGACCGATTAACGTATTAATAGTTTCATTTTCCGAAACAATAACCGTTTGATCGGAAACAATGGGCGTGACTATGTCAGTATTGACAATAAAGCTCGTCTGACCAACTAATTGTGGGGAACCGTCATCAGTTACCCGTACAGTTAAGGCATATTGTGAGCTTGTACCAAAGAAGGCTTCAATGTCAGTGATAGATAATTCTCCGGTACTTTCATCCAGATTAAAAATTTCCAAGTTAGTCCCTGACACAATTTCATAGGAAAGGGTCTGTCCACCATCAGGATCAGATGCCGAAAGAGTTTGTATCACATCTCCATTTGCAATGGTATTTGCAACGGCAAAATCCTGTACATCGATGTCGGGTCTTTCATTGACATCGGTTACGTTTATAGTAACCGTTGCAGTTGAAGACAATTCCCCTGTACCGTTATCTGTCACCGTCACTTCCAAATCTATTGAGCTCGATGTCTCGAAATCGAGCCCGCCGTCAGACAACCCAATGAATCCAGTTGTTTCATTTATTTGGAATAGACCAGACGCATCCGATGTTATTGCAAATGTCAACATCTGTCCATCATCAGGATCGGAAGCCGTTAACGTACCAACCGCTGATCCACTTTGACTACTCTCTTCCAGTGTAAATGAAACATCAGAAACAACAGGAGCCTCATTCAGGTCATTTATGCTGATAACCACACTTTTCGTAGTCTCCAATGCATCACCGCTATCATCGGTTGCAGTGATTTCAATAGTATAGGTGCTAGTAGATTCGTAATCGGGGCTTTCATTGATCGTCAATTCACCATTTGTACCATCCAGTGTGAAGACGCCTGAGGCATCATCGGTTAGTTCAAAAGATGCGTCCTGACCACTATCCTCATCCGAAACGTTGAATGTGCCGATCACAGTTCCTACGGCAGTATTCTCATCAACGGAAAGGTCCGAAGCTCCAATATCCGGGGAATCATTTGTATCCAAAACATTAATGGTAACCGTTGTTGTTGCGGTTCCTTCCGGGAAGCCACCATCACTAATTTCGACTTCAAGTACATGTGTATCATCAGTCTCAAAATCGAAAAGATCCTGATCAGAAATGTATATGTCACCCGTTTCACTGTTAATCAGGAAGATCCCATCAGTATTCCCTAAAGTTATGGAATAGCTTACCGTTTGGTCAGGATTGGGATCGGTGCCGTTGACCTGACCAATGAAATTGTCCACACTGTTTTCCTCCTTGTCAAAACTGTATGTTGCTTGTATCGATGGAGAACCATCGTTGACATAAACATTTAATGTAAAAGTTGTCGTCAAAGGGATCCCTGCATCATCCGTAACCTCTACATTCACTGGATAGATGGATGTTGTGGAACCCCCAACTGTGGTATTATCTGCAACAGTGATCTCGCCGGAAACCGGATCAATTGCAAATACACCACTATGTCCAAGTTCAAGTGCAAAAGACACTGTTTGGCCATCATCTTCATCGAACGCATCAACAAATCCCAAGGACGCAGTATTAGCTACCGCACGATCCATTGTCAGGTATTGATCGGGAACTGTTGGTGGATCATTACTATCTGAAATATTGATGGTTATCTCTCCTGTGCCGCTCAAATTGGGGACGCCGTCATCGGTCACCTTTATAGTAATGATTTCCGTTGGTTTCGTTTCAAAATCCAACTGATCTGGATCATCAATGGTGATTTGTCCGGTATTGGGATCAATTGCAAACGCAGATTCCCCGACTATCTCGTATGTTAAAGTTTGAGCAGGAACATCAACATCTGTACCAGAAGTAATTGTACCCACCACTGTGAACTGGGGATCAGCTTCAGCGACAGTCCCAACAACTTGATCATCCAAATCGGGAGCATCATTCTGGTCTACCACTGGGATGGACAAGATCTTTGTGATGGTATATCCATCATTGTTGGATAGGGCTACTCTGACAGACGCGGTTCCACTCGTTTCAAAGTCAAAATCATTGCTCAATACTTTTAGTTTGTCGCCATCAAGGTAGAAGTTATCATTGTTATCATCCCCATCTCCATTCACAAGGGCAAAGGAAAAATTACCAGGCACATCTCCCAGTGGATAAAGCGTACCAACCATTGTCCCCAATCCTGCGTTTTCACCAACGCCCGAGTTTTCGTAGGTGATGTCCAAATCACGGCCCCAAAGTTCATTGTAGATAGAGATATTATCCACTAAGAAGGAGTAGACGTAGTTGTTGAAATAACGACTGTCATGTTCAAACTTTACCTGAAATGTTGATGAAAATTCTTGTCCTTCAGCCTGCAGAGTTTGTGAAATGTTAATTCCGATGACCGGATTCCAACTGATATTTGTATAGGGATTGTAGTGATTTCTAACCTCAATCCATTCATCATTAATATTCCCTCGTACATAAGACTTGGAATTGCTTGTGTAATTGTATCCAAGCCAGAAATAATAATCCATGATTAAAACATCCTCATTTACGGCATATTCCGACATATCAATTGTGAGGACTGCTTCCTGGGTATTGATGAAGTTGTGAATTGCGTTGTGCAACCCCAGTGACTTTTCATTATCGCCGAATGCCATAGCAGAAGGTCCACCAAAATGGTCATAAGTATTAAGTCTTAGAAAAACTTCTCCTTGATCAGATTCATCAAAGTCATATGAAAAGCCTTCAAATACATCAATTGGACTTGATTGCTGATCGATTACATCCACCGTAGCAGCCTCAAAATCCTGAAAATAAGGTAGATCACCTTGATACGTGGAAATATTGACAATCGAATATTTACCTTCATCGAAATCCGGCTCCGCGTCCTCAGGTAAAACAGGTGAAACAATCAATTCGTATGAACCGGGTTGACTAAGATCTAATCCTAAACCAGACAATTCTTGAGTCAAAATATCACCTGGACCAATTGGTCCCGCGATGAAATCTTGAGTTTGCCTTATTAATATATCATCACGATACAATTTCACATCAAGATTAAATAATGATTGAGGACTTAGACCCTCATTCTTTATGTCAACTTCAAATGATTGATTAGAGGTTAATTCCCCGGCATTATCTGGACCACGTACATCCGTTATTCTTAGGTCAGACTCAGGGATTTCGTATAAATAAATATCATCCACAACAAATTCCCAGGAACTTCGCTGATTATGGCCAAAACGAACCTGAAATGTAGAAGAAAAATTTTGCCCATTTTCCCTAAGATTTGCCGATATGTTTTCCGCGTAATTCAGGATCCATTCCCGATCCGAAGCGTTATTATACCAATCAAAAAGCTCAATCCAAATATCATCTTTACTACCTCTAATAAAGACTTGTCGATCGTCCTGGCCGGTTGTGGATGAACCAAAATCATAAAAGAAATGGAAACGTATAGCAATTTCATCCTCAAGTGCGTCATATGAGGAAAGATCAGCTGTCAGGTAAATGTTGCTTGTCTCATGTAGATTATCGAATATCTCCCGTCCAATTTCTAATGATCGGTTACCACTAATATACTGACCTCCGGAAGTCTGGAGTTCGTTTTTATGATTGGGATCATTAACATAGTTATATCCGTCTGCCCCAACAATTTCATTGAATCTACTGTTATCAACAATGGAATTGATAGATTCAAAGTCTTGAAAATATGGCAATCCTCCGGTGTAACTTTGAAAGTGACCGGTCTCAGCCTCATAGCTATCATTAGCATTATTTTCATCCCCTATTAAGATGGCCATACCAGTTACGGTGTATTCTCCTTCCTTGGAGAAATCAAATGAAGAACTGAAAGTGTAGAGTGTAGATTCCTTAAAACCGATAGGTATGTTGACTGATTCGGTAACAAAAGATTGTATTCCATCCGTATCTTCAACTTCAATCTGAACATCATAGACACTCTGAGAATTTAATCCACGATTGAGGACCTCAACCGTTATGGACTCACCATCAGTTAAAAAATCAGGATCAGGTAATATCACATCAACAACAGCCAGGTCATTGTCTGGGAATTCGTATACTTCAATATCATCAAGAACTAAAGGTGACCAGCCATTTTCTCCATAACCAATCTTGATTTGAGTTGTCGCTGAAAATTCCTGACCCCCATTTTGAAGAACTGGGGTCAATTCGAGATCAAAAATCTCCACATACTGGCTTTCCAATAGATCAGCATCCCAATCATACACCTCCAGCCAATCATCTGTATCACTTCCACGGATAAATACCTTTCTATATTTCAAAGCTTCATCATAATAGGCCTCACGACCATTGAATATGAATGCCATCCCAATTTCATCGGATAATATGGAATAAGATGATAGATCAACACTCAAAACGGCATAACTGATGTATGGAGCTCCGCCAGACCAGGCATTTAAATAGAGAGACCGGTTGCCGGAACCATAAACACCACAAATTGTACAGGTCCTTACAATTCCCTGTCCTTCATTGATATGAAAGAAACCAGGAGCTCCCGTGATTTCCTCAAACCTATCAAACTGGTTCAAAGAAGTAGACTCAAATCCCTCGAGCAAAGGTAGTCCTCCAGTATAGGAAGAAACCACAAAAAGATCAGGATTGATCAAATCATTATCAACCTTCTCATCACCGAAAAGAGATACATATGCCACCAGATCATACTCACCTATTGCAGAAAGATCAAATGGAGTGACAAACTGCATCGTGGCTACTTCGCCCGGAGTGATCGTACCAGCAAAGGTTTCGGTGACAATCGTTGTGACATTGGATGGATTTGTAACCTCAAGAGTGACATCAAATCCGGATTGATCATTTATGCCATTGTTTCGAATATCGATTTCAAGAGTTTTGACAGCATCGGCGACCGCTGGACTCTGAATGAAACCTGATACTGCGAGATCATCATAATACTGAAAGACCTGAATATCATCAATTCCGAGGCCATCAGCGGTTAATGTAACATTGTCCTTCTGACCCCATCGTATTTGTGTAGAACTTGAAAAGCTTTGTCCTTCATTGATCAATGCCTGAGATATGTTGATTCCCGATACCTGCTGCCAACCCGAAGTTCCCTGGGCTCCCCAGTCGAATAAAATGAACCAGTCATCATTTTCCGATCCCCGGAGAAAGACCTTGTCATTATCGTCATTTTCGTCGCTGAAGTCCCTGTACACAAAATTTAGCCATACTGGATCTCCATATAAATCGATTTGACTGCCATCAATCGTTAAATAAATATCATTTTTGACACGACCCGATGGATTTGAATCAGTGTCCAAGCCTATTGAGTAGGTTCCACTATTCGCTTGTCCGTAATTAAACCTTAACCGACTGGCATTGACGACTTCTGGGATATATGAAAATCCCGATAACCCATCAATATCAGCCTTTGGTACTTGATATTGTTGAGTGAAAGGACCCATACCTTCAAAATCCTCATCGACTGGAAGTTTTGTTGGTGAAGCCTTCAAAACTGTCCTCAAAACACCATCATTACCAATATTTTCATCAGTGCCCAACTGTGTATAAATCTCCAGATCATACTCACCAGGTGTTGATAAATCAATGGAGGTTGAAAAATAATATGTGACTGTGCTTCCGGCGTTAATTGAACCGATCGTCTCATTTATGATGGTAGTGGAGGTAAACGATGGAGTTACTTCCATCACAATTGGAATGTTGCTCTGATAAGCAGACCCATAGTTTGTGACTTGAACCTGTACCGTATAAGAATCGGTGAAAACATCCACACCGATCTCCGGCACAATGATGTCACTCACTCCAACATCATTGACTTGGGCTGAAGCAATATTTACTAGAAATAAAAAAGAGATTGCGGAGATCCTAATTGTTTTCATCTTGGGTGTTTTCAGATAGATAATAACTTCAAAGAAAACCAATACCACCCTCCTTATGACGAGAATGGGGTTTGGTTTTGTTTACCGATCAAAACCGTTTGTAAAGAGCAATTTTTTGTTTGTGAACAGAATTGAAAAAATTCAAATCTTTTACAAAATAATACAATTCCATTACATAGTCAATCCAAATCCCCAGTGCTTATCATACAATTAATGTTTCATAGAAGCCTTGTAGTTGAATCTAAATCGACTCAATCCTAATTTACCTCACGATTCTTCTAATATCATTATGACCCAAGTCCAATTTTTGATAATATAGCATTTCAAAATGGAAAGCTTTGTAGTATCGGCCAGGAAGTACAGACCCCTCGGATTTGAAGAGGTTGTAGGGCAGGATCACATAACCACTACACTTAAAAATGCCATTGATCAGAACCATCTGGCACAAGCACTGCTCTTTTGTGGACCAAGAGGCGTGGGTAAAACTACTTGTGCCCGGATACTCGCCAGGATGATCAACGATTTCGATGCACAAAGTGGAGACGCAGATGTGCATAATTTTAATATTTATGAGCTTGATGCTGCCTCTAACAACTCTGTGGAGGATATCAGAAACCTCATAGATCAGGTAAGATACCCACCACAATACGGCAAATTCAAGGTTTATATCATCGATGAGGTTCATATGCTTTCAAACCAGGCGTTTAATGCTTTCTTGAAAACACTTGAGGAGCCTCCCGCCTACGCAATCTTCATCCTGGCCACTACCGAAAAACATAAGGTTATCCCAACTATACTTTCACGGTGCCAGATCTATGATTTCAATAGAATTGAGATCAGGGACATTGTAGCCCAACTTATCAAGATTGCCTCATTGGAAAACGTTGAAGCTGAAGAAGACGCACTTCATCTAATCGCCCAAAAGGCCGATGGTGCTCTGAGGGATGCTTTGTCATTATTTGACTTAATTGTAACCTTCTCCGCAGAAAACAAGGTTACCTATTCCAATACGATAAAGAATCTTCATATTCTTGATTATGAGTACTATTTCAAGATAACTGACCACTTCCTGAAAGAAGATACCGGAAGCGTTCTGAATATGTTCAATGAAATACTACGGGATGGATTTGACGGACATAACTTTCTAATAGGGCTAGCGGAACATCTCAGAAATGTTCTTGTTTGTAAAGACCCTAATACACTAGGGTTACTGGATGTATCTGACAACATAAAACAACGATACCAAAATCAGGCATCGGACCTTTCCTCATCATTCATTTTGTCAGCCATCAATATTCTAAATCAATTTGATCTGGCGTATAAATCCAGTAAAAATCAGAGATTGCACGCAGAAATCTGCCTGATGAAACTATCTCAGCTCAACAGAGCGTTTACCCTCTCCCAGATAAAAATGGATGAAGGGGTAAAAAAAAAAGTAGCATAACATCTGGATCCAAAGATGAAAGCCCTAAGGAAGCAGAGGCCCAATCGGAACGGGAGGAACAACTTCCTGAAGAAAAAAAAACAACACCAAAACCTGTAGATGAAAAGGAGACTCCCACTCCGCTAGAAAACATTGTAGAACCTGTCCAGGAGCCATCC
The DNA here is from genome assembly GCA_965242805.1 of Cyclobacteriaceae bacterium. Taxonomy (GTDB): domain Bacteria; phylum Bacteroidota; class Bacteroidia; order Cytophagales; family Cyclobacteriaceae; genus JANQEU01. Next base: position 2,043,537 of record CBDETD010000002.1, read on the forward strand.
ATTGCAAGGGAAACACCTAGTATTTTCAGGAAGAAAGTCGAAGAAAGCAAGGAAGAAAAAGTTGAAGAGAAAAAGGAACGAAACGAATCGTACACCCAGGAGGAACTATTAGATGCCTGGATTGAATTTGCCGAAGGAAAAATTCAAAAAGGAGTAAGTGATTCGGAAAAGTTGATTCTGGGTAGGGAACTCACCACATCAGAGGACTTCAACATCGCTTTCCACTTGAGAAGTGAACTGGAATCAAACATTTTGGACAGATTCGAACAGGAGTTGGTTTCCTTCCTTAGAAACAAATTGAAAAATGACAAAATCCTAATCAGGAAAGTGATAAGCCAGGAAGGGTCAAAACAGAAATTATATACCAGTTCGGATAAGTACGATTATCTGGTAAAGCAGAATCCAAAGTTGAAAGACCTAAGAGACAAGCTTGGATTGGATTTTGATTTCTAGTTTTTCTTGTAAACTTTCAGCTCTTCTCCTACCGAGAGGTATGAATTCTTTTTGCCATTAATTTCCATTAATTCGACAACTTCCATGTTGTGAGCTTCCGCTATTCGATATAGGGTATCCCCCGGTTTTACCCGATAGACCTTAGTTTGTTGTGGTTTTCTTTCTTGCAGCTTGGGTGCTTTGACAAACAACTCCTGACCTATTCTTAGATTATCATATTTGGTCAGGTCATTCCACTTTTTAAGTTCCTCGATTGTCACATCGAATCTTCTGGAGATCGACCATAAAGTTTCGCCAGCAACCACTTTGTGAGTTTTTCCAGTCTTTTTTAAATAAATAGATGTCTCCGCCTCCTGGTAATCGATATCAGCATCGTCCTCGGTTGCTGGATCCTCAGCAGGTGCATTATCCACAATTGTCTTTTTTGGTAGTGGTTTCGGGGGCTTTATTTCGTTTCCGTCAGAATTACCGTGGAAATATTCAATGGGAATATCCTTAGGCCTCCTGGAATTCAACCAAATCACCTGTCCTTCTTTGATCTCATCGATCATACTGATCCTGTTTTTTCTAGCCAGCGAATTCAATCGAACACCAAATCGCTGAGATATCTCCCATAGCGTTTCCCCATCAGTCGCAACATGAAAACCTATTGCAGATTTTGACTTTTTCTTATTCACAAAATACACTTCACCACTACTTATGGGCGATTGTTCCCCCAAATCATTGTATTTTAAGAATTGCTTATCAGAAATACCTGCAACCGCTGAAAGGGTATTCAGGTCATCAAGTTCAGTAGCCATAACTGCGGGTACTCCATTGATCTTTATTCTAATACCTCTCTTATTTGTGATCCCGGGTTTTAGTTCCTTTGGATAAATCTTCTCCTCAGGTACTTCAATACTTTTTTCAATCGGCCGATTCTCTTCAGCAACATATTTCTCGACTTTTCCATTTACAGGGACCACAACAAAATATTGTTTGTCTGAGGGTATCTTGCCGCCTCTGATCCATTTATTATAGTATTTAACCAGCTCTTCCTCAACCTTGTACTCCCTGGCAATTTTTCCGAGATCTTTACCCTCTCCCTTACCTTCTGTAACCAACTTGAGGCCTTCACTATGCTTACCTCCAATAACCCCCTCAAATGCGATCTTATGCGCTATGTATTTCTTAAGGTACCAATGGGAGTTTTTATTGACAGGCATTTTCCTGGCACCATAATATTTGCGATCTACATATTTCCTCACTCCACCCAAACCCGCCTGGTATGCCGAAAGTGCATAAGCCCAATTGTCAAACTGAAAATTATTTCTTTTTAAATATTCAGCAGCTGCCCGAGTGGATGCCACTATATTTTTACGTTCGTCAATACGATTGTCCACCCGAAGCCCTACCTCCCTGGCAGTAAAATCTTTAAATTGCCAGAAGCCTACGGCTTTTGCTACCGAAACCGCATCGGAGATTAGACCACTTTCCTGAATGACCAGGTATTTGAAATCATCGGGGACGTTTTCCTCTTTAAGTATTTTCTCTACAATCGGGAAATAAAGATTTACCCGATCCAGCTGCAGATTGAAATGTTTCTCACTGCTTCTCAGGGCATTGACATCATTCTGGATCTCCTTAACCACTCCATCGGTGAGAACGAGTTTCATGTTGGCAAAATCAACCTGTTTCGGAACTGACGGGATTTCCCTGGGATCACATTTAGATACGTGAGATAACACCCATAGAAGAGATATGATCACAATTCGCAAAGTCATAATTTCCGGGTCACCATTAAGCCATCCCTTATCGGGAATAGTACATTTTGAACTCTGGGATCCTCATGAACAGTCCTGTTAAACTTGGAAAGTTGTACAGTATCATTATCAGTTGCTGAGTTATCCATCACCTTACCACTCCATAGTACATTATCCGCTATGATAATCCCACCTCTTCTCACCTTGGGTAAAACAAGTTCATAATATTTCAAGTAGTTTTCCTTGTCAGCATCAATGAAAACCAAATCCCAGACCTCATTGAGGGTATTAACGATATCACATGCATCTCCGATATGCAATTTTATTTTTTTTGAGAGACCTGATTCTGAAAAGTACCCATTCACTCTATCTTCCAATTCCTCGTTGATCTCAATGGTGTGTATGATACCATCCTCTCCCAATCCCTCTGCCAATGCCAAAGTCGCGTAACCTGTGTAAGTACCGATTTCAAGAATTCTGGAAGGATTGATCATATGGCTTATCATGCTTAAAACACGACCTTGTAACCTGCCACTGATCATTCTTGGATTTAAAACCTGGAGATGGGTTTCTCTGTAGATCTTGTTGAGAAGATCCGATTCTACCTGGCTATGCTTTTCAACGTATTGCTGAATATCAGCAGGAAGAAAATCCATGAGAACAAAAATATTAATTTTTGAAAAGTAGGTGAGAATTATTTAGGTAAAAAGGTAAGCGAGCTCATCTTATCTTCATCAAGAGCTTCGTTAGCAATTTCAACTAATTGATCAGCAGTGATCTGGTCAATTTTTATAAAGATCCTATCAAGGCTGGGTATCCTATTTAGATCAAGTAAACTCTTAGCCATCATCAACATCAAAGCATTATTGTTTTCCTCGGACATCGCCAATTGCCCTTTTAATTGCTGTTTGGCCTGGTTTAGCTGAACATTACCCAATTTTCTGGTTTGAAGGTTCTTAATTTCCTTTTTCACAAGGTTGATGCATTTGTCCACATTTTTTGGGTCAGATGCAAACGAAATGTTGAAAAGACCAGAATCCGTATAAGGTGCAAAATGAGCTTCAACTCCGTATACATACCCATGTTTTTCCCGCAATGACATGTTAAGCCTTGAATTTAATGCAGGACCCCCTAAGATATTGGTCAACATGAAGAAAGGGATCCTATTGGGATCTTCAAGTTTGTAGGATGGGCATCCCAGTATATGATGAGCCTGAATCAGATGCCTTTCATGAACCTTGTTTTGAGGTGCGTAATTAGCGAACTCAATTCTTTTTGGGGTGTGATTCTTAAATGGGATGGATTGGAAATGTTTCCTTACCAACTTTAACAATTTTTCAAAAGGATAATTACCAACTGAAGAGACAATTATTTTTTTTGTGTTCAGATTTCTGTTTATGAACCTGAAAAAATCCTCCTGGTGAAAAGAAGAAACGGTCTTCTCACTTCCCAAAATATTCATACCCAGGGCATGTCCCCGAAAAACCAATTCGTCGAATTCATCAAATAAGGAATCTTCAGGATTGTCCTTATACATGGCCATTTCCTCAAGAATGACCTTCCTTTCATTTTCGATCTGTTTTTGAGGGAATGTTGAGTTGAAGGTGATGTCCGACAGCACATCCAGAGCTTTCTCAAGATGGTTACTTAGGATTGCTGAATAAAAGCAAATTTTCTCCTTTGTGGTATAGGCGTTCAATTCTCCACCAAGGGATTCCAGTCTATTAATGATGTGGAAGGCTTTTCTTCTTTTGGTTCCCTTAAAAGCCATATGTTCCCAGAAATGGGCAATGCCCTGTTCTTCGGGATTTTCATCACGACTCCCAATGTCCAACATAACGCCAACATGGGCAATTTTGATATGACTCACATGTCGATGGACTACCCTTATACCATTTTCCAGCTCGACCAACTCAAATTCCTTCATAAGGCCGCAAATTTACTATTTTTACCGCTCTCAATCACATGGAGTTCAAGCACATCTTAATAATCCAAACAGCCTTCATTGGTGATGTTGTATTGGCAACTCCACTCATCAAGAAATTGCGCCAACATCATCCATCGGCAAAAATTGATTTCTTACTGCGGAAGGGAAATGAATCGTTGCTGGAGCATGATCCCGATCTTCACGAAATATTGATATGGAACAAAAGTAAAGGCAGGATCACCGAGTTGGTCCGCCTCATTCGGAAAATACGTTCCACCCGATATGACATGGTGGTAAATGTTCAAAGATTTGCTTCTATGGGGATCTTAACCTGGTTTTCAAAAGCCCCCATAAAGATTGGATTTGATAAGAATCCATTCTCCAGATTTTATACCAAAAAAATCAAACACAATTTCTCCAATGGCAAACACGAAGTAGAAAGGAACCTAAAGTTGATTTCAGACTTCACGGATAGTGAGGTGATCAATCCAAAAATGCATTTTAATGGAAGTATAGAAAAAAGTGTAAGTCACTATAAAATGCAGGAATACATTGTAATTGCACCCACTTCAGTTTGGCCAACAAAACAGTTACCCATGGATAAATGGGTCGAATTCCTCAATAAGCTTACATTCAAAGGAAAAATCTATCTGATAGGTAGTGTTGAAGATGAAAAAGCTTGCGAAAAGATCAGGCAAATGACCTCCAATAAAAATGTAGTCAACGTCTCGGGAAAGCTAAGCCTCTTGGAATCTGCCTCACTGATGAAAGATGCCAAAAGGAATTATGTAAATGACTCGGCACCATTACATTTTGCTTCAGCATTCAACGCACCGGTTACCGCAGTTTTTTGTTCTACCACTCCCGATTTTGGATTTGGCCCATTAAGCGATGATTCCCAAATAATGGAAACCGAAAGTGAATTGGACTGCAAACCTTGTGGAATCCATGGCTATAGGAAATGTCCTAAAGGGCATTTTAAATGCTCAGAGATAGATGTCAGCAAGTTCCAAACTCCCTAATCATTTTTTCCAGAATATTTCCGTGATCTTATTGTCAATCAAAGCTGTAGATTGCGATGCACCGGGGTACCTAGTGATCTTTATTCTTTCATTGTCGGGTCTGTAAACTTCTCGATTTATCACCTTAAACCCGTCCACCTTGTGAAAAACAACAACATAATTTCTCTTGTATTCAGACTTGACAACAACTTTATCCCTTGAAGTAGTAATTTCAAATGCCTTGTTTTCTGGTAATTTACCATTCATTAATAGTCCAAGGATAACCTTACAGTCGGGGACGCCATATCCTATGTAGTCGTTACCATACGGATAATAACTTCCTGATTTTTGGATTATTGACTTGATTTCTGAAGCAGACAAAGTACTATCAAACTGCATGATACCAGCAGCAATTCCCGTAATGATTGGTGTTGAAAAGGAAGTCCCTTGCGTCGCATAACAGGAGATTTCGGGTTTTATGTATTCGAGAGATGGAGTACCGATCGAACTGTAATCCATCTTCTCCCAAATATTGAGTTTTGTAGCTCCAACAGTCAATGCTCCTTTTGCATCCCCAGGTGTTGACAATACTTTCCATTTTGGATCAAATCCCTCATTTCCCGCCGCTACAATTATCAGCATGTTTTTTTCCTGAAATGCAATGTCCACAGCCCTGGAAATAGCGGATGTTTTGCCATCCATATCTTCAGGGGTATAGTTTTCCTCCGGTCGAACGTAACCAGCGGCATATCCCAATGATATATTCACTAACCTAACACCCATTTCATGTAAATCCTCAAGAGCTTTTATCAAGAGGTCTTCTTCCATTCTCTTTTCATAAGCTCCATGATCCGTTCGTGCCAAATAATATTCACCATCGGTGGCTAATCCAAATTGGATTTTTTTCTCAGAATTTACCCCTCCAATGAAAATCATTACCTCTGTCCCATGAATATCGTCAAGAGGTGCAGATCCACCGTAAGGTTCAAGATTAGGTGTGATGTAGTCCCTGTACCATTTAACTCCTTCCCTACCAAAAATATGCTCCAGATTGGGGGAAGTATTGGCCTTAAGGAACCCTCCGTCTATTACCCCGATCTTCACTCCCTTCCCAGTGAGTCCGGCATCAATAAATGATTTTCCTCCAACTTGCTCAAGAGCAAATCCTAGCATTAAGTCCCTGGTTATTGATTCGGATTTTCTTTCGAAAAGAAGTACGGGATCCATTTGAACACCATCCCTTTCCAACTCTATTTTTAGTTCATTGGAAACCAGGTAACTACATTGATCCAACCAAGTCGAACAGTAGTCTGAATCGAGGGAGTATTTCAGAAGGTTCGGTTTGAAAGAATTTTTGATCCAAAACTTGGATTGACCAACACATTCGAAAAACAAGCATGATAGAAGTAGTATATTTACAGCTATCCGGATCATAGATTAAAATTATTAAAATCAGCAATATCCTTATAGTAAACACTCATAATGATTGTTTACTGTACTAAGAACCACAGTTTTCATTCTCACCGATCAGTAAAATGAAATACAAACCACTTTCTAATAATCTTTTCATCTCAAATAGAAGTCGTCTTAGGGAAAGGTTGCTTCCCAATTCAGTCGTCATCATAAAGGCAAATGATATTATGCCAACAAATGCTGATGGAACTTTCCCCTTTTTGCAGAATTCCAATCTATTCTACCTAACCGGAATTGATCAGGAGGAGTCAACACTGGTGTTGGCCCCAGATTTTCCTGATGACAAAATGAGGGAAGTGCTATTTCTAAGAGAAACAAACGACGAGATAGCTGTTTGGGAAGGACATAAATTTACCAAAGAGGAGGGTCAGGATATATCCGGGATCAAAAATGTGAAATGGAATCACGAATTTGAAAAGTATCTATATACTGTATTAGCTGAAACTGAGAATATATACCTATTCAAAAATGAGCACATACGCAATGCATCGGAGGTTGAAACAGCCAATGACAGATTGATCAAATGGTGTCAGGAGAAGTATCCACTTTACAACTATCAACGTCTTGCGCCAATACTCTACGATCTTAGGTGTATAAAATCTGATGAAGAAGTCGAGGTTATTTCTCATGCTTGTCACATCACCGAACAAGGCTTTAGAAAGGTCTTGGAAATGACTCAACCCGGGGTCTGGGAGTATGAGATCGAGGCTGAGTACGCTTATGACTTCATTCGTAATCGCTCAAGAGGTTTTGCCTATGAGCCCATAATTGCTGGAGGTGCCAATTCGTGTGTTTTGCATTATGTTGAGAATAACCAACAACTGAGAGATGGCGATATCCTTTTAATGGACGTAGGAGCAGAGTATGGAAATTACAATGCCGATATGACCAGGGTCATACCAGTAAATGGGAGGTTTACGAAAAGACAAAGACAGGTCTATGAAGCTGTTCTCAGGGTGAAGAATCAAGCCACGGACCTTCTGGTCCCAGGTAATTCCATTCCTGAATATCACAAAGAAGTGGGAGAAATTATGACCAAAGAATTAATTGAACTTGGCCTGCTTGATAAAACAGATATTAAGAATGAAGATCCGGATTGGCCCGCCTATAAAAGATATTTCATGCATGGAACATCACACCATTTAGGCTTGGGAGTCCATGATGTTGCTTCAGTATATAAGAAATTTGAACCAGGCATGGTTTTCACTGTCGAACCGGGTATCTACATCCGTGAAGAAGGACTTGGAATTCGACTGGAAGATGACATATTGATCACAAAGAATGGTCATAAAAACCTGATGATGAACATTCCGATTCATGCAGATGAGATAGAAGACCTAATGAATGGACATTAGGATCAGAGAAGGTACAGTGTGGGAAGTCATTAAGCTCAGCAACCAAATTCCGGAATTCCATAATCCATATGGGAAAGAAGAATATGAAAAACGTTTCGAAAAGGACCATCTTATTTTGATTGCTACTTTTAATGGCAACCACGCTGGATTTAAAGTCGGATATGACCGGTTTGATGATGGCTCGTTCTATTCATGGTTTGGAGGAGTGAAACCTGAATTTCGACAGAAAGGCATAGCTTCCAAAATGCAAAAAGATTTTGAACATCGTTGCCAACAAAGAGGTTACGGAATCATCCGTTTCAAAACGTTGAATATGCATGGAAATATGATCCGGTTCGGTATTAAAAATGGGTTCCATATTTATGATTTTAAAAGGCATTCTGATCCTTCGAAAAGTAAAATTTATTTTGAAAAAGCATTATGAGTGAGATTAAGTCAAAAAAAGCACCGGAACCGGTGGGTCTTTACCCTCATGCCAAACGTGTGGGGAATTTCTTGTATCTGTCAGGAGTAGGTCCTCGGAAAAAAGGAATGAAAGAAATCCCTGGTGTCAAATTAAACGACAACGGAGAAGTTATAAGTTATGACATTGAGGCCCAATGTCACTCGGTTTTTGAAAATGTAAGACTTGTTTTGGAGGATTCCGGTGCGGAATGGAATGACCTCTGTGATGTGACTGTGTTTCTTACCAATATGAAGGATGATTTCACTACATACAATCGTATATATGCCGATTATTTCGCAGATGTAAGACCCACAAGGACTACTGTGGAGGTCGGCTCCCTACCTACTCCAATTGCAATTGAGTTAAAATGCATTGCCTATATGGAAAGAGACTGAGGTTAAATGTATATTTTTGACTTTTTAAAACACGTCGATGGAATATAATACACAAAGGAAGCCACTGTTATTGAGAGAATACGGAAGAAATATCCAACGAATGGTCAAATATCTAGGATCAGTTGAGGATAAGGAAAAAAGGAATAGTTATGCTAAAACCCTTGTTCAATTGATGACCAGCATCAACCCAAATGTCAAGGATTCACAGGAATATGAACAAAAAGTCTGGGATGATCTTTATATCATTTCCCATTTTCAGCTGGATGTAGAGGGGCCTTTTCCAAAACCGGACTCAAATATTTTGGATAGAAAGCCGGATCGCGTCCTTTATAATTCCAATGAGATCAAATACCGTCATTACGGACGAAGTATCGAGATCCTTATCGAACAGGCCAAAATTATAGAAGATCCCTCTGAAAAGGAATCTGCAATCATCACTATCGGTAAATTGATGAAATCCTTCTACCAAACCTGGAACAAAGAACATATTGAAGATGAGCAGGTTCTCAAAAACATCCAGAGAATGTCGGATGGAGAATTGACTGTAAACATCGAAACCGTGAAGGAACTCAAGCTGTTTGATATGGCCAAAAGAGAAAAAAGTCACGACGGCAAAAGAAGAAATGGAGGTGGCGGTCAGCGAGGTGGAAAAGGTAAACGTAGAAGAAGAAACTAATCCCCAGAAATACACATGTCATCGTTCCGCGTTCACGGGGGTATAAGTCTTTCCGGTGAGATCATTCCCCAAGGAGCAAAAAACGAAGCCCTTCAGATCATCTCTGCCGTTCTTCTCACTGAAGATCCAGTAGAGATCCATAAAATCCCCGACATCCGCGATGTAAATAAGCTAATTGAGCTACTTGCCGATTTGGGAGTTCAAGTGACCCAACTAGGTCCGGAAAGTTATCGTTTTCAAGCAGACAATGTAAATGTTGACTTCCTTGACACCACTGAATTCAAAGAAAAAGCGTCGGCACTTCGTGGCTCAATAATGGTATTGGGACCACTGCTAGCGAGATTTGGTAAGGGTAAAATGCCCAAGCCGGGGGGTGACAAGATCGGACGACGTCGGGTGGACACCCATTTTGTAGGATTTGAAAGGCTTGGAGCCCGGTTCGATTACGATGTGAATACATCCTTCTACACCGTGGACGGAACTAAGTTGAAAGGAGCATTTATGCACCTTGATGAGGCATCTGTCACAGGAACAGCCAACATTATAATGGCTGCTTCCATGGCTGAGGGTGAGACTACAATATATAATGCGGCTTGTGAACCTTATGTTCAGCAGCTATGCAGAATGCTGACTTCGATGGGTGCCCAAATAGATGGAATTGGTTCCAATCTTCTTAGGATCAATGGAGTGAAGGCATTAAAAGGCACCACTCATACCATGCTCCCTGATATGATTGAGATCGGGAGTTTCATTGGAATGGCAGCCATGACCAAGAGTGAGATCACCATCAAGGACGCCCGTATCGACCAACTTGGCATCATTCCTGATATCTTCAAGAGATTGGGTATCCAAATGGAATTCCGAGGTGATGATATTTATGTCCCATCGCAAGATCACTATGAAATCGATACTTTCATTGACGGTTCGATACTAACCATATCTGATGCCATATGGCCGGGGTTCACACCTGATTTATTGAGTGTCGCCCTTGTAACAGCAACACAGGCAAAAGGCACCGTGTTAATTCATCAGAAGATGTTTGAAAGTCGGTTATTTTTTGTTGACAAATTAATTGATATGGGTGCCCAGATCATTTTATGTGATCCGCATCGAGCCACTGTAATCGGACTTGACAGGGCTTTCCCTTTAAGAGGCATATCAATGACTTCCCCTGATATTCGAGCAGGTGTTTCCTTATTGATTGCGGCCATGACCGCTGAAGGAGACAGTGTCATCCATAATGTCGAACAGATCGATAGAGGTTATCAGTACATAGATAAAAGACTGAATGCAATTGGAGCAGGGATCGAAAGGATTGAATGAGACGTGCTGTTTTCATATTGATCCCTATAATTCTGTCTATTATTGTATTCTCCTCGCTTGATGAGCCTGAAATTGAAAAAATAAATGGGGCCAATCTGGTCTCTCCCCCCCGACCCGTAGTTGCCGAAAAGTTTGATCCACTTGTTGAGTTGAACACAAACTGGGTTTCCATCATTCCATACGGTTTCTCGAGAGGTGATGATCCCAAAGTGTACTACAATGATCCTCGTCAATGGTGGGGAGAACGAGAAGAGGGTATTTGTGAATTGATAAATCACGCTAAATCCAGAAATCTGAAAATAATGCTCAAACCGCATGTTTGGGTCCGAAACCAGGGTTGGACTGGTGACTTCGAACTATTAAATGAGGAAGACTGGAATGCGTGGGAAAAGGAGTTTGCGAATTACATTTTAACATTTGCGAAAGTCGCCGATTCACTTAATGTCGATCTTTTTTGCATTGGGACGGAATACCGAAAAGTAGTCCAACAAAGACCGAAATTCTGGAAAAAATTGATTCAGGACGTCAGAACTGTATATCCCGGTAAACTTACATACGCAGCAAACTGGGATAATTTCAAGAATGTTACTTTCTGGAAAGAGCTCGACTATATTGGAATTGATGCCTACTTCCCGCTAACGGATGATCCGGATCCAACCCTTGACGATTTGAAACAGAGTTGGGAGGATGAATACTATGAACTGCTGAATTTTTCGAATGACTTCGGAAAGAAAATCCTTTTCACGGAGTACGGGTATCAGAGTGTAGATAGAGCGGCAGGTAAACACTGGGAAGTAGATAAGTCGAAAATTAATATGGGTACGCAGGCTACTGCTTATCAGGCTTTGTTTGAAGTGTTTTGGGACAAACCATGGTTTGCGGGTGGTTTTTTCTGGAAATGGCATTTCAGGGAAGGAGCAGGTGGTCCGGATAATCCAAACTTTACCCCACAAAAAAAATCAGCCGAACAAGTGATCCGTGAATATTACGGTAGAGCTAGCGATTTCTGATATATTCACGATAATCGTAACGTGAAACTATTCCTATGGGACCTTCATAGATCCCCGCATGACCACCAAGATCTTCCACTTCTACAGTAATCACATTATCTCCATAGCGGTTCAGATAACGTTCATCCAATCCGTAAATCCTAATGACTTGATATGACCGAGATTGACCAAAAGGTCTGTCATCCTTAGTGTATCCGATAGGATGTCCATTGAGATAGACCCTATCAAAATCATCGATTTTACCTAGAACTATTACCAATTCATCTTCATCCTGCAATCTTTCAGGGAGCTGGAATACCTTCCTGTAGGTTGCAACATCCCGCAAGTAAAATTGCTTATACCCTTTCCAATATGAGGGCACCATGATCTTATCCCAGGATGAATCATCATAATCCGGATCCACCCAATCCCGGTCCCTACCTATTCTGAATTGCCAAATACCCTTCAAATTCAGGCTGTTGACTCGGTAATATGACTTTTTGTACAATCCTATTCTGCCTTTAACTATCCCACCATCGATGACTGAATCGTAAACTCTGATCGCGATAGTGTTAACTCCAACAAAATCGAGAATATCATTGGGAACCAGGTAAAATCTCTTCGAATTAAATGCGGTGCGGTGGTCTGGTGGAAAGGTTCCAGACAATCCGATCAATTCACCATTAACGTACACTTCATCTACATCGTCAATGTACCCCAGATCCAGGTAGTACTCATCTTCCAACTCATCATATTTATTGATCTGGAAACCTACTCTGTACCAAGCATATCCATCATAACCATGAAATCCTTCATTTTCCCATGCGGAAGGAACATACATATCATACCACTGACTATCGTCATATCCAGGTTCAGCCCATTCCATATTGTCGCCAATATTGAACTTCCAGTACCCTCTTAAGTCGATTACTCGCTCGTAATCACCCTGTGCCTGAGCTTCAAATCCTAAAATCAGGAAGTAAATGATCAATATGTTTTGTACTGTTTTCATTCAGTATTTCTAACGCCAAACTTACCGGGTAAGTGATCATAGAATGGTAATCAAATGTCAAAAGATGTCATGATGGGGATTTTAAGGGATTCTGGTACCATTTACACACATTTTAAATGGGCATAAACTGGGATTCTATGACATGATAAGGGAATTTACCTGTCAATTTGGTAATAACACTTAACTTGTCGTACGGTTGCAAACGCACACTAGCTGTCGTACGCATTATAACACGCACTAGCTGTGATATCAACAATATAGAAATAAGCTTCAGACCCCTTTTTCACTCACCGTAATACTTCTTGATCAGTTCTAAAGTATCGTCAATTGTTGTCGAGGATATCCAAATTCCACCGACAACGACCCCTTGAATGTCCTGAGTATTGGATATATCAACCAGTGGGTTCGATCCAAGTAGAACCATATCAGCCTTGTAATTTGGAAGAATTTTTCCTGTATTTTCTTTATTCAGAAAATCGGCTACTATCGTTGTGGAAGCTTCCAAAACTTCGAAATTGGTAAGACCTATTGAAGCGTAATACTCTAACTCCTCATGCAAAGAAATTCCCGGAAGCACGTACCTAATACCTGTGTCCGTACCGGACAGGATCTTTCCCCCCGATTGGTGAACTTGTAGCGTCAATTCCTTATTTCGATCAAATGCTGAATTAACGGCGAAAGTGGGCTTTGTCTGATCAAAAAAGTCCTTTCCTTCCGGAGAGATATATTCGTACCAAGTGATATCCCTGAATTGTGATATGTTGGTACTTACCCTACTCAATACACTCAAAGTCGGACAATTGTAGACATCCAAATCCCGTAATTGATTCAACAAGTCATTGGTACCACTACTTGATCCGAGAAAATTGGTGAAGTGCTCAATGGAGTATTGGCCAGCACTTAATGCCTCTGAATAATCTACCACTGAAGGGACATGACCAACTGGTGGTATGTCGTTCTCCCAGGCATATTCAACCAGCTCGAAATACTCATTCCTGGGTAATCCGGAATATACTTTTATAAAATCGAAGTTAGCGTCCTTATATGCGTCAACATAATCCCTCACTTCTTCTATGGAGGAGGTATTCACAGATCCTGGCCAGGTCTTGTTTAAACCGTCAAATCCTGCACTTGCCACATATACATTTGGCCCAAGAAGGGAACCATTGTTAATGCTATCTCGAACAGCTACATGATTCAGAAATCCCCACATGATCCTGACGGTGGTGACTCCTTGAGCAAGAAACAGGAACAGGTCATAGCCCAGGTTTTCATCGGGAATTAAATGCGTATGCATATCAGCCAATCCAGGGATCAAATATTTACCGCTTCCATCAATGACCTCATATCCATTGTGGTTGTCAGGATTGAAGTCTTCAATTCTTTCAATGAGTCCTTCTGAAACAAATACGTCCTTCGACTCACCCAGCGTTTCATTTTGCATGGTTATAACATTGACATTTGTAATAACCAGTTTCTGTATGTTCCAATTCTCAAAGAATACTTCGAGTGAGTCCTGGGCCATCTGTGGTGTTATCCTGTTGGGCTTCACATTGTCATCCGAACAGTTCCACAACGTCATCGACGTAATGAAAATGAACCCTATTCTAATCATTGTACTCTTTGGCATGGTATTGAATAACAATTTCTCAAGCCAAAACAACTATGGGATCTCAACTTTTTAACCAATGTCAAAGGCTTTATTCTCTCATTATCCTGAAATGAGACAGGTTTGTCAAATCGTTGGATCAACTAATTGGCTAACACTTGCCGAAATTTTCAAATATCTGACACCTTGACCGATCTTGCAGCCTTTTCTAATTGCCAATATAAAGCTACAACACTAACATACTCTACAGCGATCAGCCAAAAACCCGGATCTGTAAAAAAGGTAATATAATTTCCTCCGTAGGGCATAATTAGGAAAGGAACAGTAATCAATGCATCCAATATCATGGCCACCAGGAACATTGAAGCACCCAAAACAAAACCGTTGGTTTTAAGTCCTTTCCGATAGTAAATGTGAGCGCCGAGCAAAGCACTTGGTATTAATGCTATCGACAGTACCCAGTTTGCTTGTGCATCCGGATCCGACATTATCGGAACGAAATAAGAAGTAATGAAGGCAATTACGGCCAGTGTCCACACAAGACTAGCAGAAATTATTACACTTTTAATATTGATATTTTTCATGATTGTAACTTTTTAAGTTGTTTTTATAGGTTTCAATACAATTGCAGGGGTAAAATTGAATTCGGTTAGTCCTGAAAGCTTGACCTAACCAGCCAAAGTTTTGATACTTTAAGCCAAATGGAAGTTATTGACGGAGGTCGTGGGACTTGAATGGTGATTCCAAATATGATAGAAAGTGTTGATACTATCGGTAGGTTATGGCATTTGAGTGAGCGTTTCATGCTTGAGCTCGATACCCGCGCCATAACCTTCAGAATAGATTATTTTCCCATCATCTACCCGTACACCTATAGCTGGATCATTGGAGATCAGGATGGCTCCATCGGCATCTATGTAATCGAGTTTTGTAGCGAGCTGGGTCATGGCTGAGATACCCACTGAAGATTCTGTCATGCAGCCAGCCATTAGTTTCAGGCCGTGTCGTTTTGCGTTCTTTATCATCCGGAATGCAGGTGTGAGACCACCGCATTTCATCAGCTTAATGTTGATGGCATCAAAATGTACCGCACATTTGTCAACATCGACTTCTGTCTGACATGACTCATCTGCCACAATAGGGATGGGACATATTTCCCTGAATTCATCCAGGTCACCCATATTGTCGGTGGCAAAAGGTTGCTCGATTAACTCAACATTTACTTCGAGAAGCACCGGAAGCCATTTTTTAGCTATTTGCAGGTTCCATGCGGCATTTGCATCAATGCGCAAGCCAGCATCAGTATGCTTTCTGACCTGGAACAAAGATTTGGGAGGGGTGTCTAATCCAAGTTTTATTTTATACACTGGCCAAGGTTTATCTTTTATCTGTTGGATCATTTCCTCCGCCGTACCCATGCTTATGGTATAGTTGGAAAGGGGAGTGGACGGACCTTCTTTGCCAAACGAACTGTAGATACGTGTTTTGTTGATCTTACCGTAAAGATCATGCGCTGCACAGTCAATTGCCGACATCAAAAACGAATGTCCGCTGTCCAGCAATTCACCTGAGATCTCATTCCAAAGCTTTTCCGGTGTTTCAAATACATGAGTTTCCAACCGAGGTTTGATCTCCTTAAGTTTTTCGATCATTTGCTCCAGGGTTACATGATAATAGCTGATCGCTGTGGACTCTCCATACCCTGAATACTCTCCATTCTGTAATTCGACGATCAATGTAGGTTGATGAGTTCTTGCCCCATATGATGTGACAAAAACCTTAGCAAGCTCTAGTCGGTACGGATAGTAGTTTACCTTCATTGCAGGGATGGTCGGGTGTTTGTCCTACTTTCAAATATATTGATGTACCTGCTAGCAAGATATTTACTCCAGTATCGCCTTAACACCTTCCTTAAGTTGGAAGAGCGCCATCACCTGCTCATCATCAAAGGGAGTGTTGAATATGGCCAGTTCATCCATTAGCCCTATAAAATTCAGACCCACAAAAATATTGGACTGTGTCAGGTCCCAGGTAAAGGGATCTTCAATGCCTGTGTTACTTCCAATGCGCGTACCATCCAGATAGAGCGTTGCGAGTCCATTGCCACTGCCCAATCCCTGGTAGGTGATCACTACGTGGGTCCAGCGGTCACCTGTAAAAGGAGGGGTTTTCACCCGTACCAACCGTTTCTCGAAGGCTTCATCCTGGGACATGGTCAGTGTGTCTTTACTCCACACATTCAGGTCGCCAAAAACACCCAGCCTGAAATCTCGGGGATTTTCAGTGGTGAAGTCCACCCATATCGAGGCATCGTTGTAACGCACATCGGTGATTTGGATGGGGTCTGTATAGCCCGGCTCAAGGTCATCTTCAGGATCCACCCTCAACCAGAAGGATATGGTGCCCGACCAGTTTTTAGGATCAAAGGCGATATTACCCTGGCTCCTATAGAACAGGACCATAGGGCTCTTGGCACCGAACCGGAAGGCATCGCCAAAACGACCCTGACCCTCCACTATTTTATGGTCGGCATTGTTCATCCCGGCTTGTGCACTGTCAACAGCCCGCTGTGATGGGGCTGTGTATATGTTATTGTCACCAGCCCCGTAATCGGCAACCACACCGTTATCGAATGATGCAAAAAAGGTCAGGCTTTCCTTCAAGACCTTTTCAGGTCCAGACTGACAACTTAAAAGGCCTATTGAGGCCAGTAACAGGAGAGTATTTAATCGTTTCATGATCCAAAATGTAATGACTTCCTCAAAATACCCAAAAACGGGGATTGAAAGCATTATTTTCACGGTTATCACGTGATTTATCAAACAAAATGTGGCGAAATAGGTGGTTTTGTGGATTATTCCAAATCATAACAACTTCTCAAAGAAGTATTTTACCACAGTAAAATCAAGTCATGGAGAATCCCAGGATCTCTGTTATCTTTCCCAAAAGTAGAAATACCTAATCATGAAGCATCTTATTCTTATCTTCCTGATCACCTTATCATGGATTTCTTATTCCCAGGATAAAAAGGTTTTGGATCCTTCGAGTTACGATGAGTGGCGTAGAATCTCAAAAGATCTGATTAGTAATAATGGCAAGTATGTAGCCTACAGTACAAGGTTTAATGGATACGGCAATGAAGTGGTTGACTTACACGATATCGATGGACAAAACATACTATCTTATGAGCGTGGTTCAAATCCTGTCTTCAGCAATAACTCCAGTTACCTGATCTTCAAGGTATCTCCTGACTTCTATGAATTCAGGGACTTGAAACGTAAGAAAACGAAGGAGAAAGACCTACCCAAAGACACCCTGGCCATCTATTCGGTTGCTAATGGCAATACAGATTTGCTGGCAGGTTTGAAATCTTTTAAAGTACCGGAGAAATGGAATGACTATGTGGTCTATCTATATGATCCTGCAATCGATTCTACGAATAAAAAAGAGAAGAAGAGAACTAAGAAAAACGGATACGATCTGGTTGTCAGAAATCTAAACGACCAATCTGAAGTTATTTTTCCTTACGTGCTGGAATATGCCCTTGCTGAAGAAGGAGCAGCCATTGCACTCACCACTACGGGTAATGATAGTACCCTTTTACCGGGTGTGTATACTTTTGATTTCGAGAACCGGTCATTCGATCCTGTGTTCAGGTCCAAGGGAGAGTATAAGCAACTGGTCTGGGATAAAAAGGGAACCCAGCTTTCCTTTATTTCGGATACAGATACCACCAAAGCATTAGATCGAGATTATCACCTACACTATTTCCATACGGACTGGGATAGCAGCAAAACAATCGTGAATAATGTCATACTCGAAGATCTGATAGTGAACAAGGATTTCAAAACCTACTTCTCAGAATCCGGTCAACGTCTATTTTTTCAAACAAAAGAATTCCCGGTCTTACAGGATACCTCCCTCTTGACTGAGGAGATCGTGAATGTTGAGGTGTGGAATACAAAGGATCAACGGCTTTTCACGCAGCAAGAGAATCGGAGAGAAAACGACTTGAAGTTTGGCTACCTCAGCTACTACGATGTGAAAAGTGGCCGGTTTGTTCAACTAGGAGGGGAATCCTACTCTTCCGTAGAGGTAAGTGATGAGGGGGATGGGAAAAATGGACTGGCCATAGACAATTATAGCTACCGCAAGCTGAGAAGCTGGGAAGGATACGTTCTCCAGGACCTTTACGACCTGGATGCAGTTTCAGGTCAAAAAACGAAAATAGCTGAGGCGCTCAGAGGCTTTGTTAACCTGTCGCCAAAAGGTGAATATGCTTACTGGTACAATAACTCGGATTCAGCCTGGTTTACCTATTCCTTTAGCGATCTGGAAATCCGCCAGGTAACGAATAATGAACAAGTACCTTTCTATAATGAAATCCACGACACGCCATCTGATCCCTGGCCTTATGGGTTAATGAGCTGGACAGAAAACGATGATCGTATGCTCATTTATGATCGTTATGATATCTGGGAGGTAGATCCTGGGAACAAGGAGGCGGCTAAAAAGATCACCGATGGGCGAGCCCGGAAGTTGGTTTTTCGCTACATCAAGCTGGATGATGAAGAGCGATTTATCAAGAAAGGGCAAAACCTGATGCTTTCCGGTTTTTTTGAAGGGGATAAACATCAGGAGGTTTTTCAGATGAAGTACGGTCAAAATAAACCCGTCATGCTAATGGAAGGTAACTACCAGTTTGGTTCTTTCAAAAAAGCACGAGATGCCGAGCAATTGATATTCACCCGGGAGAACTTCCAGACTTTTCCCGACATTCTGGCTTCAGACCTCAGCTTTAAAAATATCACAAGAATCAGCGATGTAAATCCCCAGCAAAAAAATTATAACTGGGGGAGCATTGAACTGGTGTACTGGAACTCCCTGGAAGGCGAGCGTTTGGAAGGACTGCTGGTAAAGCCGGAGAATTTCGATCCTGGTAAGAAGTATCCTTTAATCGTCAATTTCTACGAAAAAAGCTCCAATGGACTTCACCGGCACCGAGATCCTTACCCACACCGGTCTACGATCAACTACAGCTTTTTTACGTCGAGAGGTTACGTCATCTTCAATCCGAATGTGCATTATGGAACTGGATATCCAGGAGAAGATGCTTATAACTGCGTCATACCCGGAATCACTTCATTATTGGAGAAAGGATTCATCGATGAAGAAAACATTGGGGTGCAGGGTCATAGTTGGGGTGGATACCAGATTGCGCATTTAATAGCAGAAACAGACATTTTTAAATGTGCGGAAGCAGGTGCACCGGTAGTGAACATGATCAGTGCTTACGGAGGAATACGTTGGGGTTCCGGATTGAGCAGGATGTTTCAATACGAGCACACACAGAGCAGGATTGGTGGTTCACTTTGGGAGTACCCGTTACGGTACATTGAAAATTCCCCCATTTTCACCCTCGATAAAGTTAATACACCTGTCTTGATCATGCACAACGATGAGGATGGAGCCGTACCCTGGTACCAGGGGATCGAATATTTTGTGGGACTCAGGCGGCTCGGAAAACCGGCCTGGATGCTAAATTATCGCGGTGAGCCCCACTGGCCACAAAAAATACAAAACCGGATTGACTTTAACATTCGGATGGCTCAATTCTTTGATCACTTCCTCAAGGGTCAACCCATGCCGAAATGGATGAAAGATGGAGTACCAGCCACGGAGCTGGGGATCAAGCAGGGTTATGAATTGGTAGAGGAAGAGTAGGTTTGAAGGATTATGATGATCACTTGCGCTTTAGCTCTTCTCCGTAGTAATACCTAAGGTAGAAGCTTCAGCAGTGGCTTGGTGGAAAATGTGCTAAGAAAGATTCAGAATGGTTACAAATCAAACTGTTAATTTCCTTCTTGTCCTTCTACTGCTACTAATTGTTCGTTGTAGGCCTCGATTCTGGCATTGGCATTAATGTCTACCAATAAAATGACCACCATCATTGCTATGGTTGTGATGCTGATTGCCCGCCAAATAGGTGTATCGATAAATACAATTAGTAGTGCGGCTGCTACAATAATTAGTGGAATGATTTTGAAAACTATTGTTCTAAACTCGCCCATTGATTTCTCGGTTCGCGTTATTTCTGATTTTACAAACGACGTTGGATCATTATTGTAGGCGGTTTCAAAGCTTGTTACCCTTGATTTGTTGGTAAAAAAAATTCCAAACCCCACGGCTAAAAGTAAACTACCAGCCACCAATGTTGGGATTATGAATGCTTTAGCGATCTCGGTTTTGCCCAATTGCCAAAACCCTATGGTTGCCAATACAAACATGATTCCGGAAAGGATAAAAAACCTTGATGAAAAAACTTCATCTTTTGCCCACTCAGTGGCTATTTTCAATATATCCATCGATTCTGCTATTTTATGTCCGCTATACAACCAACGATCCTGGTGTAGTAAGTGGCTACCCAATACACTAACTATCGGAAAAGATAGCGCATATCCTTCAATCGACAATTAGTAGATTTAATGCCTGACATAGTGTTTGCATCAAGATGATGTGAAAATCCTAGAAAGCTAATAGTTTTCCAAAGAGGTGGGAAGTGGATCGAATTCTAATTATATCCACGGATCGCTCAGTCAACCATCCATTCTATGCCTAATGTTAGAAGTCGCATATTACTAAATACTCGGTTTGGACACTTTTACAATATAATTGACCGAAGTAACAAAGGTTGTGTCATACTCGAACTCTTCTGATCTAAATTGAGCGATGATCGCAACATCAATATTGTCTTGATAAAAGTCTTCAGGCCTTACCCGGTTCTCTTCGATACGAACTTTAAGAATGACTGAATCGGATTCTGAAACTATTTCGTTTCGTTCAGTACCCACTCCATATAGGTAGTAATAGAATTTCTTGGAATATTCAATTTTCAGTTCATTTGCTAAATCCTTGAAGTGTTCATCACCATGTAACCAGTACTTTATTTCCAATTCATCCCAGGTTTTAACAGTATCCTGTGATTCGGTTATCGTTAGAGCCATCGCTTCAGCAAAATGTTCAGCTACTTTCTCATTGAAAAGTTCGTTAGTAACAATGATCTCTACTCGTTCCTCTTCGGTTATGGTCCAAATGACGATCCAAATAAATAAACATAATATCAAAGAGTTACCGATCATTCCTACTGCATTCCATGATCGAAGCCGTTCACGAAATCCTAGAATAAATCCGGCTATACTAAATCCGAAAGCCATAATTGCCACGAAACCGACAATTGAATCGTCAATATGCTCATCGTAAAATGTTAGAGTTATGGTTATGATCAAGATGACCAAACTCCCTAAAAACAAATGAATACCTCTCATTGAATCTCCTCCATTGAAGTCTACATCTGGATATGGTACACTAGTGCATTCTGTCTACCTTGTGTGTCGGTAAAACTAATGGATTTTAAGTCTTCATAAATCCTTGTACAGGATCACAGCAAACGTTGACATCTAAACAAAAAAACCCCGCCAGATAACCTGGCAGGGTCAATTGTATATAGTATGAAGGAATATGAAAAAATTAATTGCCTCTCAACGTGTGGGCTTTGCCGTCTTTCTCCAGTTCAAAATACACCGGGCCATTCGGAACATCTCCCAGGTCGTATACCCTTGAGAATCCTTCCGATTGCGTATCCGCAAATAACAGATTCCTTGACCGATCGTAGATCTTCAGATCGATGGCCCCCGGCACTTCACTATCAACCAGCACCCGGTACCTATTGTTTGATAAGTCTACCAATGCTGCCTCCAGGGCCCCACCCAGCAGAAATTGTTTTCTGATCTTCTGACCATTTTCTACAATCTCCATTGTATACGACCCTGACTGTAATGGGGACAGGTCATATCTTTTCTTAAATCCGATCTTGTTCCTTACCCAATCCCTGGCCAATATTTTACCATTTTCATCAAGGAAAGTTATTCTAACCTTTCCCGGATTCTTGAAAGGATAGATCAGATAATGAATGTCATTTTCTCCCTCTATTAGCTTAATACCTTGTGCTCTGTCTGACTGATTTCCTTGTGCTAAAGCTCCACCGATAACTGTTATCAATAGCGCGGTAAGTAAGATTGTCCTTTTCATGAGTTTTTGACCTTTTGATTTGTCATTTACTCATTGAACGGGATCAATCATGAACGTTTGTCATCGTACCGTCAACAAATGTCACGAAATGTCAAAGGAATGTCTGTTTTTGTTTTCCGAAGAACGGTTTTAGGAAATCAGTTTGTATCCAGCGCCGTGAACCGTCAAGATGACCTTAGGCTCGTTAGGATTGTCTTCAATGCGTTGCCGTAGTTTGAGTATAAAATTGTCAACAGTTCTGGTGGTGGGTTGGGACTCGTAACCCCAGACGTCCTGTAATAGCTGATATCGGCTCACAACCTCGTTCTGATGTTGAAGGAAATATGCCAGGATCTCATATTCCTTGTGTGACATTTTTTCTTCTTCCCCTTGCAGTTTGGCCTCATAGTGTGTGAAATCTACCTCCAGGTTTCCAATCTGATGAACACCTATGATCTTGTCTTCAGCTTTTGATTCTCCGGCTCTTCGAATTACCGCTTTCACTCTTGCCATAAGTTCCCTCACACTGAATGGTTTGGTGATATAATCATCTGCTCCCAATTCCAATCCTAATACCTTATCAATTTCTTCACTTTTTGCAGTTAGGAAAATAATTGGGGTATTGATACCTTCATTTCTGGCCATCCTGCATACATCCAATCCGGACATAATCGGCATCATCACATCCAGAAGTACCAGATCAAATTGGTTTTCTCTAAGCTGATTCAAACCTTTCTCCCCATTCTCGGCGACTGTGACTTCATAGGATTCGAATTCAAGATTATCTTTCAAACCAATGAGCATGCTAGGCTCATCATCTACGATCAAGATCTTAGCCATTTTCGAAATTTGAATTAAAAACTAGGGCGAATGTACTTCCTTTTCCCGACTCACTTTCCACATTGATGGTCCCATGATGGGCATCCATTATATGTTTGATAATGGTAAGTCCCAAACCCGTCCCTTTTGTTGTGTAAATGTTATTTTCAGAGACCCTATAAAACTTGTCAAAGATATAAGGTAATCTCTCCTTCGGAATTCCAACCCCCTTATCCTTTACTTTGATCCATACGTTTTCACCTTTTCTACCTGAAATCAGCTGAACTTCCTTGTTTTCACTGCTGTATTTCATTGCATTATCTATCAGATTGACCACCGCCTCATAAATGGCCTCTTTGTCACCATTGATGATCAATTCTTCATCACTCTGATCAAGACCATGTGCAAATCCATTTTGCTCAAGGTGGTAGGAATAATCCCTGTTGACTTCCTGAAGCAATTCGTTTATGTTGACCGCTCCGAAATGATAGGTTTTTTTATTCGCTTCAATCTTTGAGAAATTCAGGATCCTGTTAACAATCCCTGTCAGACGATTTGTCTCCTTAAATATGATCTCCGTATACTCCGTCTCTTTTTCTTTGCTCTTGATCCTTCCAAGAAGTAGCGTTTCCGCAAACATGCTGATCAAGGCCAGGGGAGTTCGGAGCTCGTGAGAAACGTTTGATACAAACTCTGATTTAGTCTGAGCTAATCTCATTTCCCTATTCACGTTTCTGATCACTAGTGTGAATCCCGCACCCAATAGTACGATCAATAGTCCTATAGCAATAATGTTATTTCTGAGTCTATCTGATACCAGGCTTGCGTAGGTTTCTGATTTTGGGCTAACCCCCATCAGTAACTCTGGGAATAGCCACATCTTCCTAGTTACCAAAATTTTATTTTTCAATGTATCTGTTGTGAAAACCAGATCTGAAGCACCCTGATTCTGAAGAGTAATGATCATCTCCTCCCCACCAATCTGCTGCATCTTGGGACTTAAAACCTCCTCAATGAAATAGAGTGGATCAATGAGGCCAATACACACATAATAGTCAAAATCCACCTTTACTATCGCCATCAGTACCTGGTACGTGGACCCTTCGAATTCAAACATTCCTGAAGGTTCAAGCTTCCTGTATCCTGAGTCATAAAATCCAATAAGTTGTTTGATGAGTTTCCCCTTTTTATTCTTTAGCTCTTTCAATGCTTCCTCGACCTCCATTCCTGTGGTATTTAGATAATAGAAATAGTCCTGATTGGCTGGTGAGATTGAAAAAACCTGAAACCCATCATGCTCGATCAGGTCCAGGGTTTCCATCCCTACAGTAAAGGTCTTCGTATCAAAATCCTGTTCGACTTTATTGAGTAGGGCTGACATAAAGTCGTTAGAATATTGATTTACTGAAAAGATCAAAGATTCAAGCTGGGACTCATAAACCTCTTCTATGATCTTTTCATTTTCGTTAAGATTGGAAACTTCATAAACCACATAAGCTACCATCGGTAATACAATCGTCGCAAAAACGATAAGTAAGAACTTCCTTGACTTAGACATTGATAACTCCTCTACGACAATTTAACGTAGTATCTTTAGAAATGATGAGGCTTTGCATTTGATTGGTAAATCTTTAACTTGATTTTACAATTAATGACAATCCAATGGCAAAAGAATCACAAGGTAAAGTAGAGGAAATTCTGAAGGAGGTTGGTAAAAAAATTGATACCCTTGTAGAAGATATGAAAGGGGCAACAGATGATGTGAAAGAGGAAGTAGAGAAGAAAATCGCTGAATTAAAGGTCAAAAAGGAAAAACTTGAAGAGGACTTCCAGGAATATCGAAACCAAGAAAAGTGGCAGGATGCAAAAGGCCATTTCCACAATGCATTACATGAATTGAAGAGAGGGGTAGAAGCTTTTTTTGCAAAAAAAGACTAAAGGTCAAGTGTCACAATTTTTTCCAGAACTTTTTTGATCAATGCATCGACGATCCTGTTTGGATCTTTAGAGAATCTGTTTCTTATCCTATTGGCAATAATTGCATTTGCGCTGATCATCTCATGACCTAATAGCTTTGAAAGGGCGTAATATCCCGCCGTTTCCATCTCCATGTTCGTTAACCAAAATCCATTGTGATGGAAATAATTGAATACTTCAAGCAGCCGGGGATACTTAGAAGGGATCCTCATATTACGACCTTGTGGGGCGTAAAAACCATGACAAGTGACCGTATTGCCCAGGACACCAATATCCTTAAAATGTTCGATCAACAGATCTGAGCCACGCACTGTATAAGGCTTGAAAGGAAGTCCGATCTGCTCTTGAAGAGTTGTGGAAACCACTTTCCCAATCTCGTCCTCTTCAAAGTCATAGAAATGCATTAGCGGATCCATCCCAACTCCATACTCACCAATGACGTGTGTTCCTAAACGTATATCTTCCTGTATGCTCCCACTGGTTCCAATTCTGATGATACAGAGCTTTCTTTTTTTGGATTTAGGTTCCCTCTTACGGAGATCGATATTCACTAATGCGTCTAATTCATGCATGAGAATTTCAACATTATCAGTACCCATCCCGGTGCTGATCACCGTGATCCTCTTGCCTTTATAAGTACCTACATGAGTGATATACTCACGCTTATTCATCTCATATTCAACCTTATCGAAGAACTTGGTAATTCGGTGAACCCGACCGGGATCACCAACTGTGATCACTACATCCGCGATATGCCTGGGCTTTAGATTTAGGTGATAAACGCTCCCGTCAGGATTGATGATTAGGTCTGTTTCTGATATTCTCGGGGGCATTTAGATTCGTAGTTTATGTATTCACCTTCTTTCTGATGGCTGATTTAAAAGGATTATATCCGTTTGTATTTCTTTGATAATAACCTGAACCATCATACTCCCTCACCTGGGGATTATTCATACATTCTTCAGAACAACAACCGTCATAGATCTTTGCCCCTTCTTCCGACATTGGAATATGTTTGTTGCATTCAGGGTTGGCGCAATTGACCATTCGATCAGAGGGCTGGCCTGTGATGTAGCACTTTGAGATGACTGTTGGATTTATGGTATTGACATCAGCAACTATCCTGTTATCAAAGACATAGCATTTTCCTTGGAAGTCCTCCCCTTCTTCCTCAATACCATACTTAATGATTCCACCGTGAAGTTGATAGACATTCTCAAAGCCCTGATCCAGGAGGTAGGCACTTGCTTTCTCACATTTGATCCCACCAGTACAATAGGTAATGACTTTCTTTTTTTTCAATACTCCTAATTCCTTCACTTTCTCTGGGAAATCACGGAAGTTTTCGATGTCAAGGGTAATTGCCCCTTTGAACTTGCCAACATTGTGTTCATAGTTGGATCTTACATCCAGTATGACCGTATCTTCATCATGATCTTTCAATACTTCACGAAACTCTTTGGGTTCGATGTATTTGCCGGTTCTTTCAAGTGGATCTATCTCGGGCAATCCGGAATTCACAATTTCAGGCTTCACACGAACATGAAGTTTGGCAAATGCTATTTTGTCCAATTCCTCTATTTTGAATTCAATGGCCTCGAATCCAGGTGTGGATTTCATCACATTCATGTATTCATTACAGGCTTCAATTGTCCCGGAAACTGTCCCATTCAGACCTTCCGAAGCCACAATTATCCTACCCCTCAAATCGAGATCTAGACAAAAAAGATGATGATCCTCTCTAAATTTTTCAGGATCTTCAATGGGTGTATAACAGTAATATAGAAGTACCGAAAATTCCTTATCCATTTTAAACTAACCTAAAAGCGCAGAATAAGACTTGTATGAGATAATTTAGCTCAAATCGATATACTACGCTAGATTTTCATTATTTATTTATCAATCTTGGTGGCTGGGTTGCCAAAAACGGTTTCATTTTTTGAAATGTTCCCAATTACGACTGAACCTGCTCCTACTCTGGCATTTTCTCCTATTTCGATTCCATTTACGATCGTCACCCCAGCTCCAATGAATGCCCCCTTTCCAATCTTTACGGAGTAACCAATATTTGAACCGATCCCTACCTGTACAAAATCATTGACCACGACCTCACTATCAATCTTCGCTCCCATATGGAAAATACAATGATTACCAATATTTCCTTTGGGACCAACGGTAACACCGGCATTGAAGAAATTACCATGACCAATTCCCGTAGAAGGAGCGATATACGCTTTTTCATGTATGGCATTGACTGGCATTACCTTCCTGGTTTCTACCAAAAATTCGACCTGCTCTGACCTCAACACATTGTCATCTGTCGCAACAAAGGCCTCACATTTCTGTCCTATCAGTTTGGTAAATCCCGCATCATTGGGATCACCCAACACAGGGATATTATCTATTTCAGTCTTATGCAGAGATTTGTCCGGATCAAGAAATCCGTATACGATAATTCCATTACTCTCAAAAATATCAAGTGCGGAAATAGCTATCCCTTTTGCGCCAAAAATTATTACAGGCTTATCCATAACCTCCTAAAAATGAGGTGCAAAGGTACTAAGTTGTATGTTTTCTTGCTACAATCTTTCTGAAAGGAAGGATAGAAATCAGTAATACAAAATGTGGAAGAAAAATTGACTTATACCTGGAAAGAGTCCCGAAGTTGGGTGTAGTCAGCGTTAAGAATCCGCTTAAAACTAAAATCAGGATAAAACTAGAAATGATCAGTGTATTAAAGTGTTCCAATCTGATATGGAAAAGGGACACGATCGCCAGGAAAATCAACGTAAGGTTCTCCAAACGGATCCCCAAACTAATCCATTCTCCATGCTCCCATAATAACGGTCTAAATAGCCCGCTTAAAATCGCCATTGGAAAATTTTGAACTATACTGGTGTAGGTAGGCTCCAATGTAGAGAATTGAATAAGATTTTGTTCCGAAGATTTTGCTGCAATTGTCTGATGGTTTTCAAAAATGGTTAAAGGCAACCTATCCAAACTCATGTATGGGTGCAAGTATTTCATTCCAACGATCCCAACTACAATTAATATGGCATAGATTCCTAATTTGTAATAAGAATTGACTTTGAGGGATTTAGAAATTAGAAGTATTGAGATGAAAACAATGATCAAACCACCAGCATAAAATCTCAGGTTTACAAGGACAATGGTCACAAAGACCAATACTACCCATTCCTGCCATTTCGTTTTTTGACCCCAGAAATAGCCGAGGATCACACCTAACAATACTAATAAACTGGTATTTGCCAGATTATCCTTTAGAACACCCGATGACCAAAATACTACTGATGGAAAAAAAAGGAATGCGTAGTAAACAGGTATTTTGAGATCCGGAAACGCATTAGTAGCTCTTCTGACAAAATACCAACAGCCTGCAAAGCTGATCAATGATAAATAGAGACTTAGCAACCAATAATCACGGCAGAATAAGAGAACGGGAGAGATTAGTTTAATAAAAAACTGAGTTCTTGGTTGCCAATCGAGCCCAGGGATCTCCCGGCCGAATGATAAAATGTATTGGATCAGCCCATTATTGGCGGATCGATTAAATTCTGAAGCAGCATTAAAGTAAAAAAAGGTATCACCCCCCTGGTAATAGGTCTGATAAAATATACCCACCATTACTCCTGAGATCAATTTGAATAACAATGCCGAATAAAACACCCATTTTGAGTGATCTCCACGAAAGAAATTTGCCAGGAAATAGAACAATAGTCCCAGAAATAGTACGTGGAAAAAGTTGTTCACATTTAAGCCTTTAGGAGTGAAACCCCAATATTACAAGCTAAACATCTCTTTTTTGTACAATAGTTTTTATAAAGTTGGATCAATCCCTGACTTTCAAATGAATTATTATTGGTAAAACCCGATTGCTTCATGATACGGGTGATCCGATTATTTTCGGGTGACAAACCTTCCAGAAATCGAATGGCATTTTCCATATATTCCTGCTTATCAAAATATCTCGATGATGCAACCAGTATAGGTATTATGGCATTGATTATGATCCCTTTGATTGAGGTCACCCCTAAAGAGTATTTTGACTTCGGAGTATGTTTACCAAAATCATAGTGATCCCTCCAGTACTGTGGGGTCAAGCCTTTGAACTTGTTGATGAGTTCAGATAAGTTGGATTCGTTACAAATCCAGCCATGGAAGTCTACCGAAGATGTCATTAATCTGGAAAGCTGTCCGAGCCGTATGGTCGGGAAATTTGAAGGCCGCATTCTGTGGAACTTCCATTCAAACCTTTCCAATTCAGATTTCAGTCTATGCTTTGATTTTAAATATTGAAACTCAGTGATCAAGGAACTATGGTAATCATCGCGAGATTCATCGTCTAAAAATCCTGCTAAACCAAACACCATTGATGAAATGGCTTTCTCATTTCCAATATATTTTCTGATCTCATTTAATGGGATCTTTCTTGCCAGATCACTGAAAATATCATGATTGAGTGGAACACCGAACGCCTTAGCGAGCACTACGAAGGAAGTGAAGTTCCAGTCTCCGGAGGACTCTGATAATATGTGATGACAAAGCTCCGACTTCTCCTCAACCCTCTCAAGCAATGTTCTGGAAATCATTGAACTTTTAACCACCGGATCTATTTCATGAAGCCTTGATTCACATGGTATTTCCCGTGGGCTGTGGGTCAGACTCCGAGACCTTATCAACAAATCCTGGGAGATCCTATTTTTGAGTTCCAGGGTAGGTATGAACTCTCCATTTTGAAATCTAATGTCCCTATCATGCTGCCATACTACATGGAGAATAACGTTGTCATAATTTGGGTCTTCCTGGTGATTATGGATTATCCAGTCAGAAGATCTATGATGTAATTCAATTTTACCAATCCATTGAAGTCCATCCAACATTATCCTACTGTCATAGAAATCCGGACCTGAATTGTCATTGTGTAGCCCGGCAGAAAGTATCTTCAAGGGCTTTCCGTCAATAGTGTTTAGGTCCTTACTATCGAATTTCTGATACTGCCATATATAGTGAAGAAAAAGTTCGGTCAATATATTACACCTTTAAGTGCAATATAAATAAAAAAGGTCCTACCAGTGTCCGTGATTTACTATCGCAGCTGCCATTTGATGTTGAAGTTTCTTTGCGGCCAATTCAACATCTTTTTTGAAGCTGTCACCACTTCCGGCGTAAATGATACTCCTTGAAGAATTGATCAGCAATCCACCATGTCGGTTCATGCCATACTTACACACCAGGTCGAGATCTCCACCTTGTGCTCCGATGCCAGGGATCAACAAGAAATGATCAGGACAAACAGTTCGTATCCTCAGAAGCGTTTCCACTCGGGTAGCTCCAATCACAAACATTGTATTTCCTTCGGATCCCCATTTCATTGTTTTTCGGATCACTCTTTCATATAACTTCTCATTGCTGTTATCGACCATAAGATCCTGGAAATCCAAAGACCCTTCATTTGATGTAGATGCCAAGACAATAACCCATTTATGACCGTAATCGATAAATGGCCTGATGCTGTCTTCACCCATGTATGGTGAAATCGTAATTGCGTCAAACTTTAGTTTACCAAAAAAAGCTTCAGCATATTTCAACGATGTATTACCAATATCACCTCGTTTGGCATCTGCAATCTTGAATACATTGTCAGGTAAGTACTCTATAGTCTTTTGGAGGGATTCCCAACCCTCGCTACCATGACATTCATAAAATGCCAGATTCGGTTTGTATGCTACGGCATAAGGCAGTGTGGCATCAATGACCGCTTTGTTAAATTCGAAAATGGGATCATCGGTCTTAAGGAACTCTTTAGGGATCTTCTCAAGGTCAGGATCTAATCCTACACACAGGAAGCTCTCTTTTTCCTTTATTTTATCAAAAAGCTGGGAACGAGTCATGACTTGGTCGTAATATGACTCGAATTTAGCTATAATCGGGAAGTGATCGCGGAATTACCTAAAGTCAATCACATCAATACCCTCGTAATTATCAGGATTGAAGGTAAAGAAATCTTTGGTAAGGTCTGTTCTCTCGGAAAAATTCAGGATCAAGTATTGGAATTTATTTCCGGTATTCTCAAAAATGGTAAACGAGAATAATTCACTCGACGCAGAAATGATCATCCTTATCTTGAAATATGTCCCACTTCTGTCAATAGGTTCGAGATCCACAACCTGATTACCGTTCGGATTGGATGAAAGTAGAATGAATTTGAAACCCTCCTGATAAATATCCCAGATATTATTCAAAGAGATCTCCTGATCATCGCTCATGTAGGGAGAAACAGTCACCTCATTCAATTCTTTGTTGAATGTCCACACATCCGTACCATCATTGTAGATCTCCTGATCGGCTATTTCAAGCTTATACATGTTATCCATTACCGTTATAACACCATCCAGCGCCTCATTCAAATTTGCTGATTCATTGGTGAGTTTTTGAGTAAATGAAGCAGTAAAGGCCTTAATTCCTTTATAATTTGCACTCATCGCATCCAGGATAGCCTTGGCCTCCGGGTCATATTGAGCTGTACATAATTTGAATGTCAGCAACGCCAACAATGAAAATATCACCTTGTTCATCTTAATATTATTCGTTTATCTCTGACAATAACTGTTCCAAACTTGCATCGTCTTTTATAAGGACTTCCCTTGCCTTACTCCCTTCGAATGGTCCAACAATTCCAGCAGCTTCCAGTTGGTCGATGATCCTGCCTGCACGATTATACCCTAATTTCATCTTCCGTTGGATCAAAGAAGTACTTCCCTGTTGGTGTATGACAATCAATCTCGCTGCTTCTTCAAATAATGCATCTCTCTCGGAAAGGTCTACAGCTCCAATATTACTTTCATCTTCCCCAACATATTCAGGTAATTGATATGCTGAATCATAGCCTCTCTGTTCACCTACGAAATCACATATACTTTCTACTTCCGGTGTATCGACAAATGCACATTGAAGTCGGATGATCTCTGATCCGGATGACAATAACATATCCCCCATACCAATCAACTGTTCTGCACCACCGGCATCAAGAATTGTTCTGGAATCTACTTTTGAGGTCACCCTGAAAGATAATCTCGCCGGAAAATTCGCTTTTATGATCCCAGTAATGACATTGACTGATGGTCGTTGGGTAGCTACAATCAAGTGAATACCTATGGCCCTGGCCAGTTGAGCCAGGCGGGCAATAGGTGTCTCGATCTCTTTTCCTGCTGTCATCATCAAGTCTGCCAATTCATCAACCACCAGGACAATGTAAGGCAAATATTTGTGGCCTTTATTCGGATTGAGCCTCCTATTCACAAATTTTTTATTGTATTCTTTGAGGTTCCTGCACTCCGCATCTTTCAAAAGGTTGTACCGGTTGTCCATTTCAATGCATAGGGAATTCAAAGTGTTAATCACTTTTGTGGTATCTGTGATTATTGATTCCTCGCTATCCGGAAGTTTTGCCAGAAAATGTCTCTCAATCTTATTGAACAGTGTCAATTCCACTTTTTTTGGATCAACAAGGACAAACTTCAATTGGGACGGGTGTTTTTTATAGATCAGTGAAGTCAAAACGACATTTAATCCCACTGATTTTCCCTGTCCTGTAGCTCCGGCAATCAGCAGGTGAGGCATTTTAGCCAGATCTGTCACGTAAACCTCATTTGAAATTGTTTTACCAAACACTACCGGAAGTTCCTTATCGGATTTCATGAATTTTTCAGTAGAGATTACCGATTTGATGTCAACCATCTCACGGTTCTTGTTTGGTACCTCAATCCCAATAGTCCCTTTACCAGGTATAGGAGCTATGATCCTTATTCCCAATGCTGCCAAGCTCAATGCAATATCGTCCTCCAGGTTTTTGATTTTCGATATTTTCACTCCTGCCTCCGGCACTATCTCGTACAATGTCACCGTTGGTCCGATAGTCGCCTTTATGCTTGAGATCCCAATCTTGAAGTTGATAAGAGTCTCAACAATCTTTTCTTTGTTTGATTGTAATTCTTCTTTTGTCACTCGAATATCACTTTTTGGATATTCTATGAGTAGTTCAGGTTTAGGATATTGGTACCTGGGCAGGTCAAGGGTTGGATCGTAATTCTCTAATTGATTTGTGGTTTTCTCCTGAAATTCAGCTTTCTCCACTTCCAAATCCAGATCTGATTCATCTTTCGCCTTGATCGTTGTGTTAGGTGGAGCTTCTACCTCCAACTCCAACTCATCTTCATGGGGTTCTTCTTCCTTTTCAACTTCTTCCTCCACTATCTCTGATTCTGTATCTGTAATTGGCCACTCCTCATTCGGAGTTTCCTCCTCTAATTCCAACTCAAGATCCTCCTGAGCAACCTCCTCTTTCACTTTCTCAATGACACTGCTGATGTCATGCTCCGGAGCTAATGCACCTGTTTGCGGATTTCTGGATATTGTGAAGTTTAGATTGTGAAACCAGTTGGAAATCCCTGCAAAAACCGGAAGACTGGTAATATTAAAGAAGTACATATTGAACACAAGGAATAGGAAAACGATGAAGAGGACAGTACCCCACCCCATCAAACTCTCCATTAGAATTGCCAATTCAAATCCAACCCCCCCACTTATATATGCCCATTCGGTAATCTCATCAGAAGTAAGGACCACATATCCCAATACAAGACTGGTCCATAGGAGATAGAAAACCGTGAAAACGAATGAACTGGGAATGGAGAACATCTTTCTGTCATAGAGAATATTATAACCTATGTTAAAGAGAAAAGGTGGTATGATCAGAGCAATTAGTCCAAACCATTGGAAAATAAAATAATGTCCGGTGATCGCTCCTATAAGGCCGAACCAATTGCGTACTTCCTGACCGGATTCCTTGATCTCAGTTTTTGTGAATGCCTCGACAACGCTTTGGTCAGCCTTCCCAGAATCCAGGTAGGAAATCATGGATATCAACAAAAAAGCTGAAATCACTATTAATAGCAATCCCAATGCTATTTTGAACTTTCTATCTGAAAAGAAAGAAAGTGAATTTTTGCTTGATTTCTTAGTGCTCTTTTTCGACCTGTAGGTATTTGTAGCCATCAACTAATTATGAATGAACAAAAGTAATTGAGATTTCAGCCTTCTTCAATATTCTTAAGTATTGCTGAATTAATTCGCTTAACAAAAGAAGGACCTTCATAAATAAATCCTGTGTAAACCTGGATCAAATCTGCTCCGGCATTTAGTTTTTCCAGGGCTGATTTTTCATCTGTAATTCCTCCCACTCCAATGATAACCATATTTTTATTGCGATCTCTCAAATAACGAACTACTTCCGTTGATCTTTCCCGAAGAGGTCGTCCACTTAGTCCCCCGGTACCAATTTCATCTATTGCAGATTCCGGAATTGACAGACCATCCCGGCTAATAGTTGTGTTCGTAGCAATCACTCCATCTATCCCAGTCAATTTTACGATATCAAGTATGTCGTCCAATTGGTCTTCTGTAAGGTCAGGGGCTATTTTCAATAATATTGGTTTTGGAACTGACTTGCTGCTATTAAGCTCTGAAATAGTATTTAAAAGCTTGGTCAATGGCTCCTTATCCTGCAATTCCCTCAGATTAGGCGTATTGGGAGAGCTGACATTTACAACGAAATAATCTACGTAATCGTACAAACCCTCAAAACATATCACATAGTCGTCCAAAGCCTTTTCATTTGGCGTGACTTTGTTCTTCCCTATGTTGCCTCCTATTATGAGACCATTCAGTCTTTTCTTCAATGCTTTTTGCATTGCTGCCAATCCGTCATTGTTGAAACCCATTCTGTTGATCAAAGCTTTATCCGATTGGATCCTGAACATTCTTGGTTTATCATTCCCAGGTTGGGCTTTGGGTGTAACCGTACCGACTTCTATGAATCCAAATCCCAGGGTCTTGAATTCATTAATAAAATCTGCATTTTTATCAAATCCAGCTGCCAATCCAACCGGATTGGGAAAAGTGATCCCCATCACAGTTCTTTCAAGATTTCCATCTGTAGAGAAAATGGAAGTAAGGAGTGCACGAACTCCAGGTATTCTTCCAACCAATTTGAACATCCCGGTTGTAAAGTGATGTGCTGCTTCCGGTGGCATGATAAACAGTAATTTCCTTAATAACTTGTACATCAACTTCGAGGGTGAAAATCTTTAATTACCTGCTTTAAGTATTCCCGATCGAGGTGAGTATATATTTCAGTTGTCGTAATGGATTCATGACCCAACATCTCCTGGACGGCTCTCAAATCCGCACCCCTTTCGATCAAATGAGTGGCAAATGAATGCCTGAAGGTGTGAGGGCTTACATTCTTGTCGATTCCCGCGGCGGCAACAAGGTCTTTAATGATCATGAATATCATAACTCTTGAAAGCTTTGAACCTCTCCTATTCAAGAAAATAAAATCCTCATTACCTTTTTTCACTTCAATATGAACGCGAACTTCCTCTCGATAAATTTTTATGTATTTAAGAGCAGTTCTTCCAATAGGAACGAGCCGTTCCTTACTTCCCTTTCCCAAAACCCGTAAAAAACCAATGTCTTCATAAATATTGCTTATTTGCAGGTTGATCAATTCTGAAACCCTAAGACCTGAACTGTACAAGGTCTCCATCATGGCCCTATTCCGGGCCCCTTCGGGCGTAGACATATCAATACTTTCCAAAATGACGTCTACTTCATTCAAATTTAATGTGTCCGGCAGTTTTCGCCCCAGTTTGGGAGCTTCCAACAATTCGGCTGGATTGGAATCAGTTATCTCTTCGTAATTCAAGAATTTGTAGAATGATTTGACCCCCGACAACATCCTTGCCTGGGAGTATGGTGACATACCAAGTTCATTCAAAAACTCCAGAAAGTTTATTAGATCCGATTGTTGAACTTTCTGAGGACTTAAGGTTACGTCTTTCAATTCGAAAAACTCCCTTAATTTAGTGACATCTCTAATGTAAGCGTCGATAGAGTTGGAAGCCAATGATCTTTCGAGTTTTAGAAAGTCTTTGAATTGCTTGATGTAAAGGTCCCAACTCACCGATTGCAAATGTAAGAAGGACATGCAAATCGTCATCGTAAATGGGCCCAATTTGAACCTCCTTGGCAAACGCGAGGTCGATATTTATGGGAATCAGGACTTTAAATCATTTTTTGAAGAATTGAAAGTTGAGTTTCAGGATCATGAATTGTCGTATTTCCAATCAAATCATGAAGGAAACCTGATCGATCATATTCAAAATGTGGGATTTGAAGTTGATGGTATCGTGTTAAACCCTGCTGGGTTTTCTCATACATCCATCGCGCTTGCTGATGCTGTAGCTGCTATACCCGCACAGTTGATTGAAGTGCACATTTCCAACATTTTTGCTCGTGAGTCTTACAGGACCCACAGTTACATTAGCTCTGTTGCTAGTGGGGTCATCACAGGACTGGGACTTGACGGGTATCGCCGGGCAATACAATTTCTTATAGACAAGCGATGAGTACCGTTTCATTTTACCCCGGACCATCAAGGGTTTTTTCCAGGGTAAATGAATATATCTATGATGCATACAGAGAAGGATTTCTATCCATAAACCATCGAAGTGAAGAATTCATGGAGTTGATGGCCAAAACCAAAGAACAACTCCACTTCAAACTGCAAATTCCCCATGATTTCGAAATAGTATTCCTGTCATCAGCCACTGAATGTTGGGAGGTAATCGCACAATCTTTGGTCGAACATGAAAGTCAACACTTTTTCAATGGGGCTTTTGGAAAAAAATGGTCGACGTATACGTCAAGAATAACTGGAAGGGTCGATGAGGCGCAATTTGGAATCGAAGAAATTCTTCCAATTACCAAATCATCAACATCTGCCGATTTGATGTGTATTACGCAAAATGAAACTTCAAACGGGACAGCAGTCGATCATGAAATATTGAAAGGATTCCGTGAACACAATGATGATAAATTGATAGCCGTCGATGCTACCTCCTCGATGGCAGGCATAAAATTGAACTTCGAATTAGGTGATATTTGGTTCGCATCGGTTCAGAAGTGTTTTGGCCTTCCAGCTGGATTGGGAATTATGATCCTTTCGCCTAAGGCAGTTCAAAAAGCATTCAAAATTGGTGAAAGCAATCATTACAATAGCCTGACCTTTGTCTTGGAAAACAACAGGAATAACCAAACGCATTACACGCCGAATGTGCTCAATATCTACCTGTTGTACCGGACACTTTCTGAGGGGAAGGTTATTGACCAAACTCACAAAAAAATTATATCGAGATATAATAATTGGGAAAAGTTTATTGATGATGACAAAAATTTGTCCTGGCTCATCAATAATGGGGATGTACGCTCCATGACAGTATTAGCATTGAAGCATTCCAATCCGGAAAAGCTAAAGAAACAAGCTAAATCCGCTCAGATCATTTTAGGAAATGGTTACGGCAAATGGAAAGAATCCACTATCAGGATTGCCAACTTTCCTGCTATCAAAGGAAAGGAGATCGAGCGTTTAACAAGGTTTCTTTCGAAACTATCCTATTAATCCCTTGTCATCAGTAAAACACTCTCATTTATCCAACACTGGATATCTATTTCATCACCTTTCTGATATCCTTCATTGAAAATTTCCTCCACTGAAGGAAATTGAGCTTTTGCTGCTGCCATTTGTTCTTCATTTCCCGACTTTTGGTACATCACATAAGCAGCAATGAAGACTGCTCGATCTACAGTTTGACTTTCACCTGCTTTACAATCTTCGTATGACGAGAAATACAGATTACCAATAAGGTCATACCCTTTTGTATCTCCCGGTTTGATACTTAGTGCGTCCAAAGCCAACCTGCGAGCATTGGGCTTATTACCCATTTTGGAATACGTCTGAGCTTGATTTATCAAAGCTTCGTATCGCTCTTCATCAGATACTGCCAGATCTGAGGCACTACGGAAATATTCGAGCGCTTTTGTCAGATCTCCTCCCGCCGAATACTTTGATCCGAGGGCAATTGCTAAACTAAAAGAAGGATCATTTTTGTAAATGACAGCACCTGCTGAAACGAAATAAGGTTGATCGGAGCATTTCGCTTTCAACGAATATGAAAATATCTTCTTTGCCAGATTGAAATCATCAGGACTTACCTCGAATTTGGGTACCAATGAATTTTCAATGAAATCACAACTTAGGATATCACCAATAGAGGACAATAAGGCATCCGCTTTATCTTGCTCCTTTCGAAGTTTCTCAATGTTACCGACACCATGAGATATTTGATAATCAAGAGCACTGGAGATCATCGCATGTATTTCCAGAACTTTCTCCGCGGGCATTTTCGATGGGTCACTTTTGTAATAGTATTTCGCCAGGGTCATGTATGGAGTTAAAACGAAACTGGATGTCAGGTTCAAATTAGCTTCCATTGCATTGGAAAATAATTGGTCGAGTAACTCATATTTAGAAGGATCTTTATAATAGATCTTAAATGCAGTGTATGCTTTTCGATCCAAAGGGGCTCCACCCTCTTTAAAATACAAGATGCGTTGATCAAATGTCCAAAGGAGTGTATCCTCAAGCGCTTCACGCCTTTCTTCCGATATATCTGTTTTTAAGATCTCTTCGATAACCTTGACCCCGTCCTTGTAAATTGACTGATGTAGTTTAGGATTGTTTAGATACAACCAGTGTAAAGATTTCAGTGCAAGCTCATTACTATCCAACTGAATATTTACTTTATAGAAGGCCTGTTGCTCTTTGGCCATTCTTAATAATTCATCGTCGCCTTCCGGCCAATTCCATCCTTGCTGTCCGGAAATCCCAAAAGTGAGAAACGACATGGAGAATAAAAACAGTATTGTTTTCATGAAATTAAATTTCCACAAAATGAATCAATTATTGATAGAGATACGTATTCGTGGAATTAGTTTTGTGTTAAAAAAATTGACAAGTAGATGTTTGTATTCAAGGAGGTACTTTCGGTAACTCTTATTCTGTTTTCTGTAATAGACATCATGGGAAGCATACCCATCATTATTGACTTACGAAAAAAGTATGGACATGTTCAATCCGGGAAGGCAACAATTGTCTCAGGGATCATCATGATCGCTTTTTTATTCCTCGGAGAGTCAATACTTAAGCTTTTTGGAATAGATCTTTCGTCCTTTGCTGTTGCGGGTGCATTGATCATGTTTATCATTGGGATGGAGATGGTGTTAGGACTTCAATTTTTTAAAAACGATCCGGATGATACGGATTCAACTTCAGTTGTCCCGCTAGCCTTTCCATTGATTGCCGGAGCGGGTACATTAACTACCTTAATCTCTTTGAAAGTGGAGTATACAACATGGAATATCATCATTGGTATCATATTGAATCTCTTTTTTGTGTATTTGGTATTGAAAAGCAGTCATTGGCTGGAGAGAAAATTAGGGCCGGGTGGATTTAATGTCTTGAGAAAAGTATTTGGGATTATCTTACTTTCAATATCAATCAAACTTTTTAAGAATCATCTCCTGATTTAATGATAACTATTTATTCGGACGGTTCATCCCTTGGCAATCCGGGGCCTGGTGGTTATGGTGTGATTATGGACTACAAAGGCCGTAGGAAAGAACTTTCTAAAGGATTTCGCCTCACAACCAATAATCGCATGGAGCTTCTAGGTGTCATAGTTGCGTTGGAATCAATCAAAAAAGACGGATGGCAGGTAAAAGTAATTACCGATTCCAGATATGTGGTTGATGCAATAAATAAGGGTTGGCTTGGAAATTGGGTTTCAAAGGGGTTCAAGGGTAAGAAAAATGCAGACCTTTGGGAAAGACTGCTTAAGTCCTATTACCGGCATAAGATCAAATTCGAATGGATCAAAGGACATGCCGGGCATCCTGAAAACGAAAGGTGTGATGAACTTGCTGTAGCTGCTGCCAATTCGGAAAAGCTTGAAGTAGACCTGGCATTTGAGGAGACCTACAATCCTGATTGATATGAATTTCAATGCCTAATTCCTACTTTCAATTTAAAATGTTCCGGGTCAATCAGGATAAAACGGCCATGAAAGTGTCTACGGAGGCATGCATTTTTGGAGCATCTGTTGAAGTAGATTTTGCATCGAAAATTCTTGACATTGGAGCTGGAACAGGACTGCTTTCCTTGATGATGGCCCAGCGGACGAATGCTCAAATAACAGCCGTGGAAATCAATGATCAGGCGGCAGAACAATGCAAGGAGAACTTTGAGAAAAGCCCCTGGGCAGACCGGCTCTCAATTGTCCACAGTTCAATTCAAGACTTTAGTCAATCATGCCAAACAAAATTTGATGTGATCATCAGTAATCCCCCTTTCTACAACAATCATCTGAAACCCAGAGACAATTCCAGGGCTGTTGCCATGCATAATGACCTTCTAACCTCAAAAGAAATTGCACAAGCTATTTATATTTTGATCAAGAATGACGGTGTATTCTATCTCCTTAGCCCGTCAGAAAGTTTACCTTATTTCAGAAAAGCCTTTTCCGCAAGAGGATTGCACGCAAATACCCTAACTACAATTCTGAACAGAAAAGGTGGGCCTGTATTTAGGGAAATAACCAGGGTTAGTTTAAATAGACAAGAGAATAATCTTCCCAGTAACATTGTTATCAGGAACGATAACGACAATTACACCACTGAATTCCGAACACTACTGAGTCCGTACTATCTTAACTTGTAATCAGGAAATTGTCTCCCTTTCCATAAATTCAAACCCCATATTCGTTAGTTCCTCAAGTACAGGATCATAGATCTCAGGAATTGTTGGAATGTAGATCCCGCCTTTCAGATTTATCTTGTCCTGTAAAAGTAGTTTTGCCGTAACTGCCAAAGGGAATCCAACAGTTTTCGACATTGCCGTGTTGACTTCATCATCGCCTTTTGCCACCATATGAGCCTGTATTTGTTTATGCCGTCCGTTTTCAAAGTAGTCAAACTTGTGCCACATGACGATCATATCTCTATCTGAGGGATCAAGAGTCCATTTCTTTTTCAGAATGTGTTCAAGGATCTGGGCAGGTGTACCTTCATCCAAACCGACCGGATCGTCACTGAAGAATCCCAACCACTTCAGTTTATACATTTCATCGGACTCCAGTCCAAGATTCAAGTAATGGGCAAGCTTCAATTCAATCGAATCATGGGGATTGTAACGTAGAAAAGAATTGATGAATTGTCGATGGGTCATCTCACCTACTTTCTCCATTTTGTAGTCATCATCCGTAGCCCCCAGTTGAACAAAAATATCCCAGGCCTTACAAAATCCTGTCCTGCGGAGCGTACCTCGATATAGTGTCTTGATATCACTCAGGTTATAGAGATCAAGGTACTTAAGGGAATCTCGATTGGCATACCCCTCGAAGTAACCATATCCGGGGATATGAATGACTTCTGTTCGCTTAAACAGTCGATGATAGGGAATATATTTATATCGTCCCTCCTGAATAAATTTTACTCCTTCATTTCCGGCAATCACCACATTTCGTGGATTCCATGTGAATTTATATTGCCAGGGGTTATCCTTTTGAAAGTCGTCGGCCAGAAGACCTCCCGTAAATGTCTCGAATGCCTTCAGTTCATGTCCACTATTTTTTATATTATCGAGAACTTTCATTGCCGACATATGATCGATCCCAGGATCCAGTCCCATTTCCATTATGCAGACAGCTCCATTTTCTTCAAACTCTGAATTGAGATCAGAAATCTCGGATGTGAGGTAAGATGCCGTAAGGAGGTGAACGCCTACACTGGCGCATATAGTAGCGACCCGATGATGAAATGCTGCGGGCAGCATGCTTATCACAAGATCTGCCATTTGTATTTCTTCACGAGACTTTTCGCTATCATCAATGTCGAAGTATACAATACCTATTTCCGGGAACTTACTTTTGGCCAGTTCTATATTCTTTTCGCAGATAGTAAGGTTCCAATTGTACTCTTCGCTATTGTCATGGAGGTATTTGATCAAAGATGTGGAGGACCTTCCAGCACCTAAAATCAGAATGTTTTTCATTTATGAGTTATGTATAGAGGTGGAAAAATTAATTCTCCTGTTTATGGACCATAGTTGAATTGGCTTGCGCCGTCGGCAATATCAATATGTCAGCGAGATTCACATGTGAAGGTCTCGTAGCCATAAAGTAGATCACATCTGCTACATCTGACGCTGTAAGGGGTTCAAATCCCTCGTACACTTTCTTCGCTTTGTCCTGATCTCCTTTGAATCTAACTTCGGAAAACTCAGTTTCAACAAGTCCTGGTTTGATCTCACTCACCTTTACATTGTGTTCAAGGAGGTCCATCCTCATTCCTTTGGAAAGCATATCTACCGCCGATTTCGTTGCACAGTATACATTTCCTTGCGGATAAATGTCAATACCGGCAACGGATCCTATATTTATTATATGCCCCTTTTTTCGTTGCACCATCCCAGGGACGATTTCCCTTGTCATGTATAATAAACCTTTAAGGTTTATATCTATCATCGCCTCCCAGTCCTCAAGAGAGCCATCTTGCACGTGATCCCTTCCATGTGCATTTCCGGCATTGTTGATCAACAAATCGATGTCCTTCCAAGCCTCGGGGAGATTTTGAAAGTTCTCGACAATCGCCTTTTGATCCCTTACATCAAAGGACAATGTAAGGATATCAGTAAATACTTTCAATTCTGATTCCAGCTTCGCAAGTCGATCCGATCTTCTTCCACAAAGTATCAAAAAAAACTTACTGGCAAAGGTTCTGGCACAGGCTTCCCCGATTCCGCTGGTCGCTCCCGTGATTAATGCAATGGGTTTCATTATTGGGATATGTTACGTTTTCTTCTTCGTTTGAGGTAATTGGGTCCCCCCTCAAAGGTGATGAAAAAAGCGATATTATGTGTAACAAGTCTGGATAGATTTTCAGTAAAATCATTAGGCCTGTCCTCACGTTTGTCAAGAAGATTTCTAAGGCCAAACGAATACCGGACCTCAGGCGAGAATTTGAATAAGGGATAATAGATATCAAAGCCTGCACCTACTTCAAATGCCAGGTTAAAATTCTTCAATTCCAACTTATCCCGTTTTACTACTTTATCCCCTTTACCGGCTGCTTCAAATGACGGATTTACTCCTCCAACAAGATACATGGCCATATTTCCCCTTCTTACTGATTTGTATTTCAGCAATAGGGGTAGTTCCATCATCGTCGCATCCTTAAGCTCTCTCAAAACGGAACCATCAGTGCGTCTGTAACTGAGGTCAAACTCATAAAATCCAACCGTCGGTAAAATCCTGAAGTCCAGGTACTGAAACAAGAAGATATTGACTACAAAACCCAGTTTGAATCCTCCTAGTTTTCCCGGGACAATGGAATGCAAACTGTCCATCCTTGGTGTTGTAAACACCTCGTCGTATTCGATCCGGTACCGTGAATTGTGAAGGCTCATCAGGAATCCGTAATGGATCCACTGCTCATCGTAGTCGATCAGGTTCTCGGTGATGTTTCTCTGGGCATAGGTCTCTACCCCCAATCCAAGTAGTAGGACAAGTGATATGAAGGCTACTTTACAGCTGTGTATATAGAACTTATACCTAGTGTTAAGGGCTTGCATTCAGTATTTTGAAATCCAACTTTATCCAATATTCGTAAAAAAGCATCTCCATCAGGGAAAGCTTTAACGGAATCAGGCAGATAGGTGTACGCTGAATTGTCCTTCGACACCATCCGACCAATTTTAGGTAAAATCCACTTAAAATAAAATTGGTAGATCTGCTTAAAAGGAAAGAACCTTGGCTTGGAGAATTCCAGGATAACAACTCTTCCTCCCGGCTTCAAAACACGAAGCATATCTCCCAGCCCCTTCTCAAGATGTTCGAAATTCCTCACACCAAAAGCAACGATGACGGCATCGAATTTATTACTTTCAAAATTCAAGCCTTCGGAATCGCCCTGAAGTAATTCGATCCTGTCATCCAATTTTTTCCTGATCAGTTTTTTCCTGCCTATTTCCAACATTCCATTGGAAATGTCAATTCCAATCACTTTCTCAGGATCAAGAGTAAGCGCTTCGATTGCGAAATCGCCTGTCCCTGTCGCAATGTCAAGAATTAGTTTAGGACTTTCAACTTTTAAATACTTTATAGCCCTCCTT
Organism: Cyclobacteriaceae bacterium; assembly: GCA_965242805.1. GTDB lineage: Bacteria > Bacteroidota > Bacteroidia > Cytophagales > Cyclobacteriaceae > JANQEU01. The sequence goes on from CBDETD010000002.1 coordinate 2,087,947, forward strand.
CGCCATAATCTATCGATCCCAAGACTTAAGAAATGATTCAGAAAATCGTACCTGGGACTGATGTTGTCGAACATCTCAGCGACTTGCTCCTTTTTGGAAGCTGCTTTCTCTTTATAGGGTACTACAGTCATATTTTCGGCAATATTAGTTGAATAACATATCGTTTTTCATCTTTGTTAAAAAATATTGAATGCAAAAGGTAAAAACTGCCGTATTTGTAAAAAGCAGCTCCAAACTTTCTGAATGCCCCATACCCGATTTACCAGAATATGCATTCATTGGAAGATCCAATGTCGGAAAGTCTTCATTGATCAATTTGCTTACAAACAATAGTAAACTTGCCAAGATCTCTTCCAAACCAGGAAAAACGCAATTGATCAATCATTTCATTATCGACAATCAGTGGTACCTGGTGGACTTACCCGGATATGGATGGGCGAAGGTCAGTAAAAGTGAACGGAAAAAGTGGGCCAAAATGATTGAAGATTATTTACAGCGACGAGAAAATCTCTACAATGTCTTTGTTCTTATCGACAGCCGGCATGAACCTTTGAATGTAGATCTTGATTTCATTGAATGGTTAGGTTCCAAGTCTATTCCTCTGTCTATAGTCTTTACAAAGATCGATAAGCAGGGTAAAACTAAAACTCAACAGAACATTTCAACCTATAAAAAGGTATTGAAGAAAAACTGGGAAGAACTCCCACCTCTATTTCTCACTTCCATTGTAACCAGGCAAGGACGGGATGATATATTGGAATACATACGATCTATAAACGATTAATTGTCTTAGTTTTGCCCACTTCTTAAAAGACTGTGAATGGATTTTAGTGAAATTGCCAGTGTCTCAGGAAAGGGAGGCCTGTTTAAAGTTTTGAAACCAACACGTACAGGAGCTGTCCTTGAATCCCTCGATGATGAGAAAAAACGCCTGGTAGTGGGAATGAATGCAAAGGTGTCTGTCCTGTCTGACATATCTGTCTACACCATAGATGGCGATGGTGCAGTACCATTATCAGAGCTAATGACCAAAATACATGCTGAGTTCAATGGGGACACAGGTTTGACCAAAAACTCCGACAACGATGAATTAAAGTCATTCTTAAAGTTCATCCTTCCCAGTTACGATGAGGAAAGAGTTTACGTGTCTGATATTAAAAAAATAGTCCATTGGTATAATCAGCTCCATAAGATCGATCCATCCATCTTCGAGCAAAAAGAAGGAGATAAGGAGTCGGAAATAGAAGAAAACGAGCATAAAAAGGAAACCAAAAAGAAACCTTCGCAAGACGCAAAAAAGGATCAGGATTCGGATTAAAGCCGTTTATAGATGATCATATATACACCTTTCCAGGTGTTCCCGCCATCTACTGATTCATTGATATTCATCCTCAATTCATCCTGATTTTTTACATCGAGGGTCATCTGATAGTTGACAGGTATCCCGTAAATGTTCTTTTTGGAAGCATCGGATAGATTATTGACATCTAAAACTCCATTTATCATTTTACCAATATAGGTATCCATAAAGCCATCATCCTGCCAAAGCGTGTTTATCTTAAACTGGCCCCGTCTTGGATCAAATGAATATTGTCGTTCGAAAACTTTATTACCTGCTTTCAGGCGGTAAATACATCTTTCGTTTAGAAATTTTCCGGACAATATGCTTTCAATTCGGGATATTGATCTGGATCCGGGTTCCCATTTACCTGACGTTCCTATTTCATAGGTTGTCACCTCCCAATCACCCAGGAGAATGTAGAGTGTTTGGATTGACTGACTCGATTGGGAAAATAATGTGAATTTAATGACAAGGAATATGATGGTTAGAAAAACTCTCACCTGCTTTTAATAACTAAGGTAATCGATCAGCTTTGCATTGAATTTACAATCAATGGAGGGATTTAAAAAAGAGTTTCAATCGATATGGGCCAATTTGGACCCGAATGGTCACATGAGGCATACGGCATACAATGATTATGCTGCCCAGTTACGACTTTCATACTTTGAAGAACATGGCTTTCCATTTTCCAAGCTAATGGAAATGGAGATTGGTCCAATTTTATTCAGGGAGGAAATCAAATACTTGAAGGAGATCAGGATGGGTGAAAAGCTCGAGGTTGATCTATGGTTGACAAATAGCCGGAGAGATGCCTCAAAATGGTCCTTTTTACATTGTGTTTACAAAGAGGACAGTACCCTTTCCGCACTTATCGAAGTAGATGGTGCATGGATGGACTTAAGAAGAAGGAAAGTGATTGTCCCACCTCCTGAGATCGTAGATCTCATAGTCGGAATTCCGAAAGCCAAACACTTTGAATGGCTTCCAGATAAAATAATCTGATAGAACATATTTTTTCCTGTTCATCATTGAATTCATTCTATCGGTCGAATAAAATTTCATAATCATTCGAACAGTATTAAATTCGTGGGTTCGAAAGATTATCAGCTATGGAGTTTCAAGACCAGGTTCAGACAACTGAACGCATTAGAAGACGTCCTAAAAAAGAGTACTCAATTTTGTATGTGGACGACGAAATGCCAAACCTAAGAGGATTCAAAACCACTTTCAGAAGGTTTTATAACGTTTACACAGCCCTCGATCCTGTAGAGGCGATGGATATTATTTCCACCACTGATCTCAATATTGTTGTTTCTGATCATCGTATGCCAGAAATGAACGGGACCGATTTGCTCAAGGAGGTTTACAAATACAACCCCAACATCAGAAGAATGATCTTAAGTGGTTTCATAAAAAGAGATGAATTAAGAGATGCAGTGGAAAGTTTTGGAATCCATGGTTTTGTCAGCAAACCTTGGGATTTTGAAGACCTTAAAGCATTTTTTGATCATTTGATCCGAACGGATGATCCGGAATTGATCACTTTCAATTAATTCCAGGAATTCAAATTTTTTCTTTTCTTTTCTCGGCTGAAGTCGCTGAATAAAATAAAAGGGCTACTTTTATGTCGTTAAAGCTAGAAACCATGGCCATTTTTCATTAAAAATCCTGGAATACTCATTGTTTCGAGCTGTTTTTAATTATTAAGACTTAGTACATATGAACATTTTTGTTGCCAGACTTAGTTATGGCACCAGTGAAGAATCGCTACGAAAGCTTTTTGAAAGTTACGGAGAAGTAGATTCAGTTAAAATAATTATGGATCGGGACACTGGACGATCAAAAGGCTATGGCTTTGTGGAGATGCCTAACGATAGTGAAGGTAATGCCGCAATCAGTGAATTGAATGAAAGTGAATTGGATGGAAGATCAATTGTGGTGAAAACTGCAAATCCACGATAATCCTGAATTCCCTGGGATAAGGACTATTTAGCCATCTGCCTGTATATAATCCAAAATTGATTTAGCGAATTTATCTGCCGAATGGGGATTATTCCTGAGAAATAACTCAGGTTCTATTAACTCCACTTCAGATACGAGAAGGGTATTCGCCGAATCTCGTACAATATCAACTCTCCCATAAACTGGAAACGAGGGACAGGCATGGATTGCCTGTTCAGCGATGTCAATTTCTTTTTGGGATGGTTCATATATCTCCACGGTTCCACCAAATTCTTGCTGAATCCGGAAATCTCCGAATTTCGGCTTTTTTAGTACTCCATGGGTGTATTTTCCGTTTATGACAATCAGGGAAACCTCTCCAAAATCAATTACTTGCTCCATGAAAGGCTGGATCATCATTGACTCCATACGGATCAATCTTTGAAATATTGACTCATGGTTTGAAATATTATGAGTCTTCAACCTATAGGTATGTCGAGCTGATCCGGATATCGAAGGTTTTAGAACGGTACCGTTAAGCCATCCCATCTTTTCTATCTCGGATGAAAGGGTGGTCTTGGCCAATGGCTTAATAAAGTTGGTGGGAACCACTGGAACTCCTTTTTTTTGAAGATCAAGCAGGTAATGCTTATCAAGGTTCCATTGAGAAAGACGAAATGTGTTGATCAGTTGGGTCATTTTCGAAGTTTTACCCATCCATCTTATGAATTCGTCGAATCTGTGATGATAATCCCAAGTGGACCTGAACAATGCATAGGGCGTCGTGCTCCAGTCGAATTCTGGATCTGACCAGCTGATACGTCCTACTTTCAGATCAAGAGATTCCAATGCGTCCTTTATCAATTTATCTTCCAGCAGTACCGTCTGATAATACGGACTTGGGTTTTCCGGATTGAGGTTATTGTCGTCCGTAATTATGATGAGATCGAAGTCTGTCAACTTGAATTAGGTTCAGCTGAAACAGCCAAATTAAACGGATAAAAGAGAAACCGGAGTAGTAAAACCGGTTTATTTCTATTTTTCCTGAAAATTCAGATTATTCCTGGTAGGCTTTCAAAATATGAAATTTATGGATTGACCAATGCAATCAAATAAATAGTCATAATTGTTAAAAGGATTATCAACCCCTTGATCTTTCCAATTTTATAGGCAGATTTTGAATCTTTTCTATCTTCCCTAAGCGTTGTTAAGTATTCCTTGGTATCCATTTCTTAAATATTTACTTCAAAAGTAGATATTTAACTTACTGATATACAATTGATTCGATAAGGCAATACATTTTAATGATGAAAGTGAATTATTATCGGATGAATCAGTTTAATGGATGGAAATACTGTAAGAAGCTTTAAAGTGGTTTTTGGGATCTAGTGATAAAATACCTTCTTTCTCTTCTAGCTTATGATTATGCTTCTCATGATCTGCCACTCCGTACCATGGTTCAATGCAAATAAATGGAGAATCACTGCTTTTTGACCATATCCCCAAATAGGGAAATCCCTTGAAGTTGACTGATACCAGCTTTTCGTCACCATTTTGAAGTGTTATTGATTCAGATTGAACATCCCTAAATATCAATGCATCATTGTCAAATAGATTATCCTCAATCAAGATCACATTCGAATCATCCAAAACCGGAGTAAACTGATCAGCCCGGATTCCCTCTTTCAACTGCTGTGTGCTTAATGTTTCCTTTTTCTCAAAAACCAAGGAATAATCTGATCGTTTCTCATCTTCATTCAAAGGACAATTAAAGCCGGGGTGAGCTCCAATCGAGAAATACATCTTCGAATGATCTTTATTCGTGACCTGATAATTGATATTAATTGTATTCTCTTTCAGTTCGTATCCAACTTGCAACAAGAATTTGAATGGATAAGCAATTCTGATCTCAGGATTGCTTCTAAGTTCGAAAAGAGCCGAATTCTCCTTTTGCTCCACAACCGAAAAGTCAAGATCCCTGGCTACACCATGTTGACTTAGTGAATAATTCATTCCATTATAAAAAAATTCATCATTCCTTAATCTTCCCACAATTGGAAACAAGATGGGTGAATGACGCGGCCAATGACTGGGATCGGCTTGCCACAGATACTCCTTACCGTTTTCCTTATTGATAATGCTAGATAGTTCCGCTCCTTTTAAATTGATGGTGACTTTTAGAAACTGATTCTCAATAGTTAGCATCGTTGGTTTAAGATTTTATTTCCTTAGGCCTAACAAAAAAAGATGTTTTACCTATTCCGGTTTTCAATTCAGACCAATCATCAATATTAAATGTTACCCCATATATTGCACAAGTCGGAATATTATCAACATATTGACCGGTCAACACATTCGCCAAATCAGTAAATCCGGGATTATGCCCGAAGACCGCCACGATGTCCTCCGCAGCATCGTTTGAGAGTACCTCTATGATTTCTTCTTCATCCGCATGGTATAGTTGTGGTTCCAATACGATCTCCTCCTCAGGAAACTTCCAGGCATCCGCATAGAACAGTGATGTATAAAATGCACGACTCGCAGGACTCGTGAACATTTGGCCTGGTACTGGGTAATTAGCGGCAATATATTTGCCCATTCTCATGACGTCTTTCCTACCCCTTAATCCAAGTGGTCTGCTGAAGTCATCCAACTGGTTAAAAGACCAGGATGATTTAGCGTGCCTGACAATGTAAAGTGTTTTCAATTATTGTAATTGACTAGTGATACTTTAAGTTACCACATTAATCAGGAATATAGAAGTCAAAGACCTGGTCATTCATACATTTAAAATGCCCTTTTGGACACTTGTCAAAGCCAATTTTTGTGCAAGGACGACAGTTGATTTTTTTATTTTCGAAGATGACAAATTTTGTCCTGTACGGGTACATTCCAAACTCCGGAATTGTATTTCCCCAGATCGAATAAACCTTCTTCCTGAATGCTGCAGCGATGTGCATTAATCCCGTGTCATGTGAAAATACCAAAAGAGATTGTTTTATTAAGGACGCTGATTGATTGATATTGAACTTCCCACAGGCATTAAATATGACAGCTTTTTTTCCGAATTCTTCGTTGAGTACTCTTTCTGTTTCCGGAAGATCCTCTCTTTTCTGGAAGAATCTTTCGATTTCCTCGCCAACATCCGAATCTTCATTTCCTCCCAGTAGCACGACAGGCCTGTTGATCCTGTCACAAAGCTCTATGATCTTTTCGACTGGAAGCTTTTTTGTTCCGTATTTCCCTCCAATTACAACAGCAACGTATCCTGCTTGAAATTCCTCTGGCAACCATTGGAGGTCGACTTCATCCTTCTCCGGAATAAAATAATCCAGACCCAATGAATCTTTGCTTACCTTCAACTTCTCGATCGTTTGGAAATACCTATCAACTACATGTTTGTTAGGAAGCAAATCAATTTTGAAGTTGACCCTTATCCACTTTTGGACATTTAACTTTTTGAAGCTACTAGATTTAATTCTAAGAGACTTCTTGATCAATGTCGTTCTAAGGTTATTATGAAGATCAACTATGAAGTCAAATTTTTCCTTCTTAAGCTGTCGGATCAAAGAATTAAGGCTACCATCCAGAGAGTGAATTTTATCAATGTAGGGATTGTTTTTTAAGATTTCTACATATCCGGCCTTGGTTGCATAATGTACCTTGAACTCACTATTGTGGTACTTCAAAGCCCGTACAACGGGAGTCGTCAAGACAATGTCCCCAATAGAGGAAAACCTAAGAATTAGAATTTTCATTTGTAGGGTTTGGTCGTTCGAAGTTTACAGGTCACTTTTCACAATATTATGTAACTTCATATGCATTCCAATGATAAACTAAGTAATGAACTATTGGTTAATTAAGTCCGAACCAAATACATATTCCTGGGATGATCTTGTTAAACTAGGAAGAGATCATTGGGATGGAGTCAGAAATTACCAGGCCAGAAACAATATTAATAATATGAAAATCGGAGATCTGGCACTGTTTTATCATAGTGTGAATGAAAAAAGTGTTGTCGGGATTGCAGAAATCGTGAGTGAACCCTATCCTGACCCGACAACCGATGATACTAGATGGGTGGTGGTTGATGTTGTTCCAAAAATAAAATTGAAAAGGGCAGTATCACTTGCAGAAATTAAAAACGAACAAAACCTTCAGGAAATGGTTCTTTTGAAAAATTCCAGGTTAAGCGTACAGCCCGTTAAAAAAGAGGAGTTTGATCATATTATTGGATTAAGTGAAGTTGAATAGGGAAATGCATATCAAATTTGTTTTCATGAGGATGAAATACATCTTATCCACATTTATTATGCTCAGTACGGCGCTCCTTTGTATCGCCCAAAAGAAAAAAACACCTGACACTAGTGCATTTATAACCCAGCCCGACAGAATTGAGTTTGAGATCAACAAATTTGACGAGGAGTTCACCATAATCAACGGTGAAGAGGATGGCCTTTTGGTGCTGAAGGAAACCAGTGTAAGAAATCCCAAAGGATATGGATGGACTCTATACAAGCTGGATAAAGACCTACAGGAAGAATGGACTAAATTAAGAGTTGTACCTTTCTCCCATACTTTTCGTGGATGGGATTACTCCCAGGGAAACTACTTTTTGCTCTTTTCAACAGCGCAGTATAGGCCGGAAGAGTTTACTATAATCAAAATTGACGGAGATAACGGGGAGATTGAGGAATATGAAGTCTCAACTGTTTTTCCAATCATCCTTTCTCACTTTGAAGTTATCCGAAATACAGTTTTGATGGCAGGGACAACCAATTTCCGACCAGCAATCCTAACCATTGATCTGGACAACCGTAAACCCCAGGTTTTACCAGGAATATACGGGACAAACAGTGAGATCATCGATATCCACGTCAATGATCAGGATGAACTCTTTTCCGTGGCTCTTCTTGAAAGATTGCCGAATAAAACGCTATCTGTAAATGTGAAAACATTTACAACTGACAATGTCCTGGTACAAAACAACCTCATTAATCCGGGTGACAAACGTAATTTGATTGATGGAGCACCCACAGATTTCTCATCTGGATTCCAATACATTGCCGGGGCTTACTCAAACAAGAGTACTCAATTCAGTCGTGGTCTCTATCTCTCCAAATTCGTCAATGGTAGACAGCAATTCATAAAATATTACAATTATGCTGATCTCAATAACTTCTTCAATTATATGAGCAAGAACCGCCAGAATCGGGTGAGGGAAAGAATCGATCGCAGAAAATCCAAAGGAAAAAAGAATAAATTCAATTACAGGATACTTGTTCACGAGATCATAAATCATGGTAATGAATACATTATGATTGGGGAAGCCTACTATCCGCGATATTCCAACTACCAGGTAATGATGCCCTATGGAATGGGATGGACCAACCAGGATAGATACCAGGCAGTGGTTGGTTATAAATACACACATGCAATTATTGTGTCTTTCGATCAAAAAGGAAATATTCTTTGGGATCATAGCTTTCCTATCGATGATGTTTTCATGTATGACCTTGAAGAACTCGTTAGTGTCAATGTCCAAAAAGATCGTATTGAACTTCTATACCTTGAGGAGAACACTATACGGAGCAAGATCATCAAGGGTAATGAAGTCCTGGAGGGCAAATCCTATACACCAGTCAGGCTAAACTCTGAGAATGAGGAATTCACAAAAAAAGATCCTGAAGTGGAAGGATTGACAAAGTGGTACGGATCAACTTTATACGCTTTTGGAGAGCAGGAAATAGATCAGCGTATCGGTGATCGAACAAGAAATAGAAGGAATGTATTCTATATTAACAAAGTTCGTTACGATCCCAACGAAATCTCCAATTAATCAATAATGATGGTATATTTGCAGGCGAAGAAATCATGTCCAAACGCCTGCTTTTTGATAGCGAATTGCTTGAGATCACAATACTTCGATTGTGCAAGCAGCTCATTGAAGCACACGGCGATTTCGGAAACACTGTAATAGTTGGCCTTCAACCCCGAGGCATTTTTCTCGCAGAGAGAATTGAATCAACACTTGAACGACTTACAAAGGAATCTTTAAAATTAGGGTATCTTGATACTACCTTTCACAGGGATGATTTTCGAAGGAGATCAGAACCTATTCTGGCGAGTCAAACGAAAATAAACTTCCAAATTGAAGGTGCTGATGTAATCCTCGTTGACGACGTCCTCTACACAGGTCGATCTGTACGTGCTGCCCTTGATGCCATGATCACTTTCGGCAGACCAAATAAAGTCGAATTTCTTGCACTGATCGATAGGCTCTACAGCAGGGATATCCCAATAGAAGCCACGTATGTAGGTAGAAGCGTGAACACACTTCATTCCGAAAAGGTACATGTGGATCTGAAAGAACAGGGAGGCACTGACAATATATGGTTAGTCAATAAAGATAACGAATGAGCCAACTGAGTTCTAAACATTTACTAGGTATCAAAGGCCTTTCGGAAGAAGACATTCAACTTATTTTTACCACTGCTGACAATTTCAAAGATGTCCTGAATCGACCTGTGAAAAAAGTACCATCTCTCAGAGATGTCACAATCGCCAATGCTTTTTTCGAAAATTCCACCAGAACACGACTTTCGTTTGAATTGGCGGAGAAAAGACTGTCAGCCGACGTTGTGAATTTTAGTTCTTCAACGAGTTCTGTGAAAAAAGGTGAAACGTTATTGGATACCATCAATAACATTCTGGCAATGAAAGTTGACATGATCGTCATGAGACATAGCAGTCCAGGTGCACCTCATTTCCTTTCAAGACATGTGGATTGCAATATTATTAATGCTGGAGACGGCACTCATGAGCATCCAACGCAAGCGTTATTGGATACGTATTCAATCCGTGAAAAGCACGGACAGCTAGATGGCAAGAAAGTGGTAATCATAGGAGATATTCTACATTCGAGAGTTGCTCTGTCAAATATTTTTGCCCTGAAAACATTAGGTGCAGAAGTCAAGGTATGCGGGCCACCAACGTTGATGCCAAAATTCATCGAATCACTTGGTGTACAAGTAGAATTTGATGTCCAAAAAGCTCTTCAATGGTGCGATGTAGCCAATGTGCTTCGGATACAACTGGAAAGACAACAACTGTCCTACTTTCCATCTTTAAGAGAATATGCTACATACTTTGGCATCAATGGAAATATCCTGAAAAACCTTGAGAGGGAAATAACAATCATGCACCCGGGCCCAATTAATAGAGGGGTAGAGATTACTTCCGACGTGGCAGATTCAGAGCATTCCATTATTCTTGATCAGGTCGAGAACGGAGTGGCAGTGAGGATGGCAATTTTGTATCTGCTCGCTTCAAAACCGGAATAAGCGACTACTTTCCAGTGTAATTGAATGGACTGATCTCCTTCAGTTCTTTTTTTAGATCTTCTTCTACGTCCAATCCATCAATGAACGTATGGATGGATTCCTTCGTGATCTTTTCGTTTGTTCTCGTCAGTTCTTTGAGCGCCTCGTAGGGAGAAGGATAGTTTTCCCTTCTCAGAATAGTCTGAATGGCCTCTGCTACCACCGCCCAATTGTCTTCCAGGTCATTTGCAATAACTGATTTATTGCATTGGAGCTTTTTCCAGCCTTTGAGTATGGAATTTATCGCGATCATTCCATGAGCCAAAGGAACCCCAATATTTCTGAGAACTGTAGAATCCGTAAGGTCTCGCTGTAGTCTCGAAACAGGTAGCTTCGATGACAGGTGTTCCAATATTGAATTGGCAACTCCCAGATTACCTTCCGCATTTTCAAAATCAATTGGATTCACCTTGTGTGGCATTGCCGAGGAGCCAACCTCATTGGCCTTTATCTTCTGTGAAAAATAGTTCAACGAGATATAACTCCACATATCCCTACTTAGGTCTATTAAGATTGTATTGATCCTTTTGATGCAATCGAAAAGATTAGCCAATTGATCGTAATGTTCAATTTGTGTGGTTGGGAAGCTCCGTGTGAGCCCTAATTTTTCTGAAATGAAATTCTCCGCAAAAGTATGCCAGTCAATACCAGGGTAAGCGACGTTATGAGCGTTCATATTTCCAGTAGCTCCTCCAAATTTAGCGCTGAACAAGTTATCGGTCAGGTAGGCCTTTTGTTTGAATAGTCTTGACACAAAAACGTCAATTTCCTTCCCAAGCCTTGTTGGGGAAGCCGGTTGACCATGAGTCCTTGCCAACATTGAAATATCACTCCATTCGGAAGCTGACGACTTTAGTAGATCTATCAAATTGTCAATCGTCGGTATTAATTCAACTTTTACAAAGTCCTGCAATGACCACGGTATTGCCGTATTGTTAATGTCTTGTGAAGTGAGACCGAAATGTACGAATTCCTTGAAATCACCTAATTTCAGCTGGTCAAATTTTTCTTTGATGAAATATTCGACAGCTTTTACATCGTGGTTGGTGATGGATTCCGTTTCCTTTATGTACAAAGCATCATCAATGCTAAAACTTTCATACAGATTTCGAAGTTGTGTAAATGTTTGATGTGGGAAAGACTTTAGTTGGGGTAAAGGGATTTCGCACAATGCGATGAAATATTCAATTTCTACTTTAACTCTGTAATGAATAAGAGCAAATTCTGAAAAGTATTTGCCTAGAGTATCTACCTTATCCCTATATCTTCCATCGACAGGAGAAATTGCGGTAAGGGAATTGAAGTTTTGCATCGAAAATGAATTAAGGCGCAAAAATAGGTCAAAAACTGATCTTGCTTTGGGGCAACGTTGGAATTAGTTTTGTACAAGTAATGGCATTTGGACTATTTAAGAAAAAGAAAAAAGAAGACACTGACGATCGATATCATCAGTTGAAGATCAAGGAAGTAAGACAGGTAGCAAAGGATACTGTTAACTTAATATTTGAAAAACCCACAAAAGCATTTAATTATAAACCTGGCCAATTCATTACAATCATAGAAAAGGTAAATGGCAAGAAAGTTCGAAGAGCATACTCTCTATGTTCTTCACCGTATCTGGACGAACATCCGATCGTAACTGTTAAACGAGTGACAGGAGGGGTCATGTCCAACCATATAAATGATGAATTTGCTGTTGGACAATTGATCGAAGTAATGGAGCCGATGGGATTATTTACAACGGATTTTGACGAATCAAAAACAAGAAATGCTGTTTTTTTCGGTGGTGGATCGGGCATCACTCCTCTTTATTCGATCATGAGGTCGATGCTGGCCAAAGAACCAAATTGTCAGGTTACTCTGATCTATGGAAATCAAAATGAAGAATACATCATCTTCAAGAAGGAGTTGGAGGAACTTGATCAACAACATGAAAACTTTACGCTGCTTCATGTACTTGAGGAATCTGAAGACAAGTCCACCAAACATAAGGGTAAACCAACACACGAAATGGTCACGTCAATTTCTTCAGAGCTTGGTGTTGATCAGAACACAGAATTCTTCGTTTGTGGTCCTGAGGGTATGATGGAGGTAGTCGTAGATGGATTGAAGAAGGCCGGAATGGAGGATCACCAGATCAAAATGGAAAGTTTTGAGGCAGGGAAAACCTCTCCACAAGAAATTATAGATCCTGAAGCACCATCAACAAAAACGGTATCAGAATTGACAATGGTACTTGATGGAGAATCTTACAGTTTAACGCTTGACAAATCGAGGCCAATCCTCGAACAGGCTTTGGAGAATGACATTGATATGCCATATTCATGTCAAAGTGGACTTTGTACAGCCTGTCGAAGCCTTTGTGTTGAGGGCGAAATAAGTATTGATGATGCAGAAGGACTCACGCAGGAAGAATTGGACGAGGGCTACGTTTTGACCTGTGTTGGAAAAGCTATATCAGATCACGTCAAGATTGAGGTCGGTTAATCCGGAATTATTGCTTCTCAAGGATCAACTCGTAATCGTAAGAACCATTCTCAATCAATAGATCGCCTTCTATACGATCGGAAGTAATTGACTCGATGGCAAATTCCCATTCAGTACTTCCTCCATCGTAGGATAATGTAATCTCCAGAAGATCTGCATTTACAAATTCCCATTCGCCATCGTAACAGCTCGAGTAGTTTTCACTTGGATTGTCCCTATAAAAATAACTCTGACAGAAACCGAAATCTCCATCAGCCTGGAATTCAAATGCAATGCCATAGGCGTATCCTTGTGAATCGTAGACTCCTTCCCCAACTGAATTCCCATCTATACTCACCACATCCCATTCTCCTATTAAGAGATCAGAATCCCCTTTCTTCTGTTTATCATCATCATCACAGGAAACTAAGAATAATGACGTCGCGGCAAGTGTAGGAAATACTGTTTTCGTAAGTTTTTGGGCCATGGGTCGGTTAGGTTTATCCAATTAAATATACCAAATTTTATTTGGTATCACTTTTTTTCATCCAGTAATTTAAATTGTCAGGTCCCATTAGACATTTATCATACATCTCATCCCTTTCAGTTAATAATGCCGGTGATTTGACATTTGGAAGGACGCTTACGGCAAAGATCTCATTAATATTTTCAGTATATGAAATTCCTCCGACTTGTTCACCTGTTGTTCGATCTATTATATAAATCCCACAGAAACTGTCTTCAGGAGTAATTGGAATCCCGGAAAAAGTTGTTGATTCCTCCCGTAACCTGGACGCGCCAACAAAAAGATAATTACCGACAATAGCCATTCCTCTTAAAAAGCTCTTTAACTCTCCTAGCTTCTTCGTCTCCTTTAAGATAAGGTCGAAATACATTATCTCTCCCGTTCCTGACAAAAGAAAGTATACCTTATTCTCGAACAGTGTTGGCGAATGTGGCATTGGGAGATTATCTGCCAAGATTTTGTCATTTCGTATATCCATTAAAACACCAGTTTCAATTGGACCCTGTTTCCAGCCAAAAGGTGAATCCGTTTTATCAAACACGGTGACATAAGCTGGTTGACCGTCCTCCAGTGCCAAACCATTTAGGTGGCATCTGTCTTCCGGTTGTATTTCTGAAATGAAGGGTGGTTTCCAATATAACTGAAAATGTCTGTCTTCATTCATCTTGCTGATACAAGAAAACATCGTATTTACGACCCAAAGATCCTCACCCCCAAATTCGATTTCATGGGTGTCAAGATAGCCCGTATAATACTTGGATTGAGGAATAAAAAGTACATCATATTTTCTCGGACTGGGTGGATAGGTAACTGCAAGGCTCCTTTCATTGCTAAAAATGTCGATACAGGTTCGGCTTGCAAGGGCAAGTCTGGATCGTGAGGCATCATAGGCCAACCCCATCGGCCTTCTGAAATTCTTCGCGTACTTGGCAATTGATTCCCCCTGGATTGAACTGATCAGTATGAGCTTACCGGCCTGGTATGTGGTATAGGCCAGGGTAACGTCCAGATCCTTCAACATCTTTGGGAAATTTGAAGAATAGAAAAAGAAAGGCTTCACATTTTTAGACATTTCCAAAGATAACTTTTTCGTCAAGTTCAAAAACTTACCAATTAGATTAACAAATATTAATGATATCCGTATATTTGAATTAAACAAATATTAATGATATGGGTGACTACTCATTGGGAGCATTAGAAGAATTGATCCTGTTAATACTACTCTCGGAAGGAAAAACATATGGCGTAGAGATAGCCAAGCATTATGAGCATCATTTTGACCAGACGATCTCCTTGCCTGCCATACATGTGGTATTGAAAAGATTAGAAAAAAAAGGATTTGTTAAGTCAGGGTTTGGAGAGCCTACTGCCGAACGGGGTGGCCGCCGGAAACGAATGTATGAGGCCACAGATCTCGGGTACAAACTAGCAAGTCAGCTAAGATCCAACCGAGAAAAGGTGTGGGAACTTATCCCGAAATCTCAATTGGAATATGTCACAGGTTAATCCACCTAAATGGGCGGATCGATTCCTAGGTTTTATCCTTCCTGAACACTTATGGGAGGAAATCGGTGGCGACCTGCATGAAGCCTTTTATTGGAGACTCGGGGAAAAAAGCAGGTCATATGCTAATCGAATGTTCATATGGGAATCTCTGCGTGCATTGCAATTTACAAGTCAAAAAACTCAAAATAATTACTCTATTATGCTATTAATCAATTACTTAAAAACAGGGGTTCGTTTTCTGTGGAGAACCCGTGCTTATGCTTCGTTCAACATTTTAGGTCTTGCAATAGGAATAGCAGTCGTCTGGCTCTCTGCTATTTATGTCACTGAAGAGGCTACTTTCGACAATTTTCATTCTAATGCTGATCGAACATATCGTATTGTTGCAGATTACCATCATCTCGAACTTCACAAAGTCGGAGGTGCCTCCTATGTCATGGGGGAAGAATACCCGCTCCAAATCCCTGCAATTGAACTTTCATCCAGATTTAAAAGCTGGTATATTTTACTTGAGACGGGTGAAGGCACTGTCCCTTACATTGCTCACCGAGCGGATGAAGCGATCACGAAAATTTTCGATTTTCATTTCCTTGAAGGTACCGGGTATGGCTTGGATGATCCAAATTCTGCAATCATAAGTGAGTCACTCGCAGAAAAACTATTTGGAGATGATGAAACCGGGGATGAACTTTCACTGTACAGCTATGACGGGGAATTGAAACGATTCAACATCCTTGGCGTCTATAAAGATTTTCCTCGGAATTCATCCATCAGACCTGATGTCATAGTATCCATGAACAATTATGCCAATGCAAATCCTGGACGATTGAGTACTTGGTTTGATATCAATATGAATGTTTTCATTACTCTGGCTAAAGGATCCAATCCTTCCCTTGTTGAAAGTGAAATGACCAGGATCCTCCTGGAGAACGATGACTTTGAGAATGCCGAGGTAGCAATGAAACTTCAACCCTTAACAGATATTCACAGTAGTACAGAATACGAAACGGGAAATGGGATCAACAGAGTTGCAAATCAAGAATTGATATTGTTAGTGGCTATTATTGGTGTCATATGCCTTGTTATTGCCAGTATAAACTTCGCAAATTATTCAGTTAGCAATCACCTAATACGACTGAAGGAAGTAGCCATTAGAAAGGTAATCGGAGCGGCCAGACGTAAGATCATTACTCAATTCGTTGTTGAAACGATCCTTGCATCTTTGATAGCCTTTATTTTGTCCATATTGATATTGCTCATCATTACTCCATTATTCTCAGAATATGCAAATAAATCCTACTCTTTAATGACCTTTTTTGAAGGCCGTTTCCTATTAGTGGGTTTTGCAATATTATTTGTGGTTTCAATTTTCACAGGTTCTTATCCGGGACTGATCTTATCACGATATCACATAATAAGTGGCCTGAAAGGCAAAATTAACTTTGGGAAAAAGGGATTCATCAATCGATCATTCATCACCATTCAGTTCTCCCTGGCAGTATTTCTGATAACGGGAATGATCGTGTTTAGCAAGCAATTGGATATGATGATGACATTCGATCTTGGATACAATGATGAAAATATTATACAACTGTACGTTCCAAAAAACGATGAAGTGTTGTCGGATCGGGTTAGATCTGAAATAAACTCAATGTCAGGTGTACAAGGAGTCGCAAGGTATGCAGGAAGTAATCGGACCTCGTATAAAGACGAGGATGTAGAGTTCAACACCTATCATAATCGTGTGGATCCCAACTACCTTTCTTTGCTTAACATCCCAGTCGTATCCGGTAGGGATTTTAATGCCTCAAATACAAGTGACCTAAGAGAGGCTGTGATCATTAATGAGACATTTGCCAGGATGGCAAAGCTGGAAGATCCAATCGGGACAAGAATACCCTTCAAATATGGAGATCTGAAAGACCCGGTAGTGATTGGGATAGTAAAGGATTACCACTTTCTAGACTTATCTAACAACATGCAGCCAATGATCCTGTACTTGTCTCCTCAATATCGGTTACAACATATGTTGATAAAAGGTGAGTCAGCTAATTTGAGTTTTATCGATGAACTGGATCAATTGTGGAGGAATTCTTTTAGTCCACATCCATTTAATTATGAGTTGTTGACTCAACTGAACAATGATCAATATGAATCCGAGAAGCAGGTCAGAACATTGACACAAGCAGGAGCTGGAATTGCCATCATTCTTGCTTGTATGGGTTTAATTGGCATTGTCGGTGCCAATGTCCGACAACGAATGAAAGAAGTGAGCATCCGTAAAGTTAATGGTGCTTCACCCGCAGGCATTTTTGGTCTTTTTTTTAGGAGATACGTCTACTTCACCGTTCTAGGTTTGGTAGTCGGTATACTCGGTGCTTATAAGGTCCTTCAAACCTGGCTGGAAAAATATATTGTTCAAACGGAAGTTGGTGTTGGAGTATTCCTGTTGGCTATTTCAATTGTGAGTGCATTGGCCCTGGTGACCATTTTCAGTCAATTGTTTAGAGCAATGTATCTTAATCCTACGGTCTACCTAAGAGATGAATGACGGCTCGTTCCATTAGCCTTTAAATTATTGTAGTTTCTTTCAGGAATATTCTTCAAATCACTTGATTGTTAATAGATTACGTATAGCGAACATTCATGTTGATTTAAGATGAAAAAGTTACTTGTTCTTACAGGAGGCGGAGATTGCCCTGGTTTGAATGCTGTAATTCGGGGTATTGTCAAGAGAGCAATGCAGGAAAATGATTGGAAAGTATACGGGAGCATCGAGGCATACCATGGTATTATGAATACACCAATGGATATTGTTGAATTGAGCAATTCAAAAATTGCCGGGATACACGTAAAAGGCGGTACGATCATAAAAACTTCCACGAAAGGTGATCCATTTAATTATCCCGTCGAGCAATCGGATGGTTCCTGGGAAAATATTGATAGGTCTGAGGAACTCATGACAAGGATTGAAGAGCTTGGGATCGATGCGGTTATCAGCATTGGCGGTGATGGATCACAAAGGATTTCGCAAAAACTTTTTGAGATGGGATTACCTGTGGTTGGAGTCCCCAAAACTATCGACAATGACCTATCCGTGACGGACTTCACATTCGGCTTTCAAACCGCTGTTGAAGTTGCAACCGATGCTGTTGATAAGCTTGTAACCACAGCTGAAAGCCATCATCGCGTCATAATACTTGAAGTAATGGGGAGAGATGCCGGATGGATTGCACTACATGCTGCGATAGCAGGTGGCGTGGAGGTCTGCCTTATTCCTGAGATCGAATACGATGTGGAACGGGTGGTTGAACGAATCAATAAAAGATATCATCAGGGGCGTGGTTTTGCAAATATCATTATTGCTGAGGGTGCGAAGGCAAAAGGAGGACAGGTGTTCACAAAAGAAAGTAATGAGATTGGATACCAAATGAAACGACTGGGTGGTGTGGTATACGAACTTATGCATCAGATGAAGGAAGCGGGATGTGAAGTTGATATGAGAGCTGTCGTACTCGGTCATCTACAAAGAGGCGGTGTGCCCATTGCCTTCGACAGAGTGTTGTCTACTGCTTTCGGAGTTAAAGCATTTGAAATGGCTAAAGATGGAAAATTCGGCAAAATGGTCGTTTATAAAAACAATAACTTCATTGAAGTTCCCATTCAAGATTGCACTGATTCCTACAACTACATTGATGTCAAGAAAAACTATCTCATACGGGCAGCACGTGGGGTAGGTATTTCATTTGGAGATTAAAAAAAAGCCGGATCTAAACAATCCGGCCTTACTTTCTAGGTTAGCATGATTTCGGATCACATTCCGAAATCAATCAACAGACATTGACTGTCCCTAGTTTTGGACATTGGCTTTTGCTGCGGCCAATTTCGCTATCGGTACTCTAAATGGTGAGCAACTGACATAATTCATTCCTACCGAATGGCAGAATTCAATTGAGCTTGGTTCACCCCCATGTTCTCCACAGATACCGACTGTCAATGTGGGTTTGGTTCCTCTTCCCCTTTGAGTACCCATCGTTACTAATTGACCTACTCCCTCCTGATCAAGAACCTGGAATGGATCTTTTTCCAAAAGATTCTTTTCAAGGTAGACAGGTAGAAACTTGCCAACATCATCCCTGGAATATCCAAAAGTCATCTGGGTCAAATCGTTTGTTCCGAAAGAGAAGAAATCAGCATATTTCGCGATCTTATCGGCAACTAATGCAGCCCGTGGAACCTCGATCATTGTTCCCAACTTATAATCGATTTCCTCATGGCGTTCGATGAAGATATTTTTGATCTCTTCCTTAACAACATCAAATTGAGCCTTGAATTCCTGAACTGTTCCAGTGAGTGGTATCATTATCTCTGGCTTAGCCTGTACCCCCTTGGATTTCAGATTCAAAGCGGCTTCAATTATTGCTCTCGCCTGCATTTGAGTGATCTCAGGGTAAGTATTGCCTAGTCGACATCCTCTGTGTCCTAACATGGGATTCACCTCAGACAATGATTCGACCTTTTCATCAATGTCCTGAACGGTCACACCAAGTGCATCTGCCAATTCCTTCTTGGCAACCTCTTCTTGTGGTAAGAACTCATGCAATGGTGGATCCAGAAGTCTTATAGTAACCGGATAACCTTCCATTGCTTCGAGGATCTCTTCGAAGTCTGATCTTTGCATCGGAAGTAGCTTATCAAGCGCTTTACGTCTACCATCTTCGTCATTTGCAAGGATCATTTCTCTCATTGCAGCTATCCTTTCACCCTCGAAAAACATATGTTCCGTACGACAAAGTCCAATGCCCTCTGCACCAAAACCTCTGGCCATTGTTGCTGTCTCAGGGGTATCAGCATTTGCATGAACTTTCATTTTGGCATGACGGTCCGCTATTTCAATTAGTCTTCCCAGATTACCGGTGAGTTCAGGATCAATAGTCTTGATTTTTCCTTCATATACCTGACCTGTAGATCCGTTGATAGAAATCCAGTCACCTTCCTTCAAAACCTTCCCTTCACAAACAATCTCTTTCTTATTGTAGTGAACCTGCAATCCTCCGGCGCCTGTAATACAGCACTTACCCATTCCTCTTGCAACGACAGCAGCATGCGAAGTCATTCCTCCTCTTGCAGTCAATATCCCTTCTGCAGCATCCATACCTGCGAGGTCTTCAGGGGAAGTCTCAGTTCGTACCAATATTACCTTTTTACCTTTAGCTTTCCACTCTGTGGCATCATCTGAGAAGAACACAATCTGCCCTGTCGCAGCACCTGGTGAAGCTGGTAATCCTTTAGCAATGGATCCATTCTTGGCCAGGTCTTCCTTATCAAAAACCGGATGTAATAACTCATCAATTTTTTCAGGTATTATCCTCTTGAGGAGGGTTGTTTCATCAATCATTTCACTGTCCAACATCTCAATGCCAATCCTTACCATGGCTTCGCCTGTTCTCTTACCATTCCTGGTCTGAAGGATCCACAATTTATTCTCCTGAATCGTGAATTCAAGATCCTGCATATCCTTGAAATGATCTTCCAGCATTCGTTCAATTTCTACCAACTGCTGGTAAACCTCCGGCATATATTCTTCCAATGAAGTATAATCTTGCTTCCTGGTTTCTTCATCCACCTGAGCCAGTTTGGCCCATCTTCTGGAACCTTCCAAAGTTATTTGATGAGGTGTCCTGATCCCCGAAACAACGTCCTCTCCTTGCGCATCTATAAGATATTCACCATTGAAAACATTCTCGCCTGTACCTGCATCCCTGGTAAATGCAACACCCGAAGCTGAAGTACCGCCCATGTTACCATAAACCATGGCCTGAACATTTACAGCTGTACCCCATTCTTCCGGAATATTGTTTAATCTCCTGTATACAATTGCTCTAGGTGTATGCCAGCTTTCGAAAACAGCAATTATGGAGTTCCAGAGTTGCTCAGCTGGTTCCTGTGGAAATTCGTTGCCAGTAAGTTCAATGATCCGATTTTTATATAATTCAACAAGCTCCTGTAGATCTTCAGTGGTAAGTTCCTGATCTGTTTCAACCTTTCGGTCATTTTTCATTTTCTCCAGTATTTCCTCGAAGACGTCATTGTCATCAACTACAAATCGGTTGACTTTCATTACAACATCACCATACATCTGTATGAACCTTCGATAGGAATCCCAGGCAAAATGGGGTTTACCGGATTTTTTAGCCAAACCAATAACAACTTCATCATTCAATCCAATATCCAGGACTGTATCCATCATTCCCGGCATGGAATCCCGGGCACCTGATCTCACGGAAAGAAGAAGTGGGTTGTTAACTTCTCCAAAATTTGTTCCCATGATGTCCTCAATGAATTTTACACCTTCACGTACTTCAGGTCGCAGCAAGTTCTTTACACGTTCCTTTCCAAGCTGATGATACTCTGTACAAACATCAGTTGTGATGGTGAATCCCGGAGGAACTGGCAATCCAATTCTGCTCATTTCGGCCAGGTTAGCCCCTTTTCCTCCTAGTAGTGGTTTCATAAATGCCTTTCCGTCGGCACTATTATTTCCAAATAAATAAACCCGTTTGGTTTTAATGTCTGTTGTGTCCATGGTGAAAAAATCAAATTTATCGAGCATGAAATTAGCTCATGGCTTTAGGGTGAAACATGACATTGACACAGTAAGGGTATGATTTTTAATAGATTTTCATCAGACTAATGTTATGTCTGAATCTGCTTGATCTGATCTGAGATGATTTTAATCAATTCCGGAATTTTCATGGTAAGAGTAGGAGAAATTTCAGCACCAATCCCCCATTCTGATCCTTCGACGCCAATGAAAAAGAATGACTTTGGTGTCTTCTTCAAGAGCAGGCCTAACTCCAAAACCGTGGACAGATCAATGCTATGAGTTGTGAATAATATTTCATCGTTCTTGAAAAGTGCATCCAGTGAATCGAAGGTGTGAATTTTTCCAGCAGATGCTTGCTCAGTCATGATGGCATCGATCAATATGAGATCTCGTCCATCCCAACTCTCAAGCAATCGAGTGGCATCAGATGACTCAATCATAAAATCTGCCAGAGCAGAATGTGAAGCTGAAAGTAGTTGGATCAATTTGATACCTATGGCATCATCTCCACGAAATTCATTACCTAATCCAACTACTAATGGTTTTGACTTATTCCCTGACAATCTTAACTTTCAAAAAATGCGTAGAGCAAGATATACAGGGATCGTAATTCCTTACAGCTTGTTCGCATCTTTCTGTCAACAATTGATCATTGAGATGATGAAACCTCTCAACAAGATTTCTTAGATCCAATTCAATAATCTTTTGATTATGACTTGTTGGTGCCACAATCCTCGCATTCTTGATCAGACCTTCGTCGTCAATTTCATACCTATGGAATAGGATCCCCCTCGGAGCTTCTGTTGCAGCCAATCCCTTACCAGCTTTAGGCTCAACGTGGTCATCAATATCCCCGGGATGCTGATAATTCTCAATGATTCTTATTGCCTCTTCACAGGCATAGAAAGTTTCAATCATTCTGACAAGTAAACTCCTGAATGGATTAGTACATCCAGGTTTCATGTGCACCGATTTAGCAAGTGCCTTGGCCTCTTTTGATAATTTATCATAATTTAGATTGAACCTGGCAAGAGGCCCGGTATGGACGATGCGTTCCTCATCAAGAACAGTATGCAAAGTTGTACTGTAGAACATATGTTCCTCCTTAAAATGTTCTTCATAGTCATTAACTTCAATATCCAATCCTTTACTGGATATTATACGTCCTTCATTCATTGGATATTCATCCGGGTGCGTCAATGATATGAACTCATAATCAAATTCGAAGTCAGGGAATTCCAATCCGGCCATCCACTTTGTGGCATCATGAGCTATTTTCTTAGCGACTTTCAATCTTTCAAGGAGTTCAGTAAAATCAGAGGGTTGAGGGTACCTGTAGAATCCTCCAACTTTAACATTAATTGGGTGTATTTCTCTTCCACCAAGAATATTGACAATGTCATTTCCAGTTTTTTTCAGTGCAAGAGCTTTTTCAACCCATTCCTTATGATCCTGGGCCATCGTAATGGCATCAGGATAACCCAGGAAATCGGGGGCATGCAACATAAACGTGTGAAGTGCATGACTTTCAATCCATTCTCCACAATAAAGTAGTCGCCTCAATTCCCGAATAACAGGTAATGCCTGATATCCACAAATCTTTTCCATGGCATGAACCGAGCTCATCTGATACGCAACTGGGCATATACCACAAATCCGGGCAGTTATATCCGGCACTTCTCGGAAGGATCGTTTTTTTAAGAATCCTTCAAAGAATCGAGGAGGTTCGAAAATCTTCAAACGTGATTCTTTCACTTTGTCATCTTTCATCTTTACAAAGAAAGATCCCTCACCTTCCACTCTGGCGATATAGTCAAATTTGATTACTCGATTGGTCTTAGTTTGCATGCTCGTATATCTTACTTTCTTCTGAAAATTCTTTCGATCCGGAATTGAAATTTCTGAACAGTCTCAGCACATCCCCATCATCTGTTCCACTTTGTGCAATATGTTTTGCAAGGCTTGATGTATTGACGGTCTCCTTTGGACCGTAACATCCAAAACATCCTCGATAATAATGAGGGCACAGGGCACCACATCCGGCATGAGTGACCGGCCCCAAACATGGAGTACCATTGACCACTGTTACACAAGGATTACCGGCAAGTTTACATTCCATACATACGCTATGATCAGGAGTAATTGGTTTCTTGCCGTTCAACAATGACGCTACCACTTCCAGTAGTTGATACTTGTTGATAGGGCATCCCCGTAGTTCATAGTCAACTTTGACATGATCAGCTATAGCAGTTGATGTTTCGAGTGTTTCAATGTATTTGGGTTGAGCATAAACTGCATTGATATATTTTGAAACCTTGACATAGTTTCGCAATGCCTGAATTCCTCCTGCAGTTGCACATGCTCCGATACTTATAAGAACGTCAGAATTTTCACGGATATCAAGGATCCTAATGGCATCATGGGGTGTAGTTATGGATCCCTCCACGAGTGATACATCGTAGGGACCTTCAATTATTGTCTTTGTCGCTTCTGGGAAATATGCTATTTGAACATGTTCGGTCAGTGTCAGCAACTCGTCTTCACAATCGAGAATACTCAACTGACATCCATCGCAGGATGCAAACTTCCAAACTGCTAGTTTTACTTTAGGATCTGTCATAACTCTCGAATGTTGATGTAATGTTTAATTTCTGGATAAGAAAATACGGCACCGTCTTTGCAGATGAATAAGGGACCAAATTGGCAATGGCCACAATGTCCAATGGCACATTTCATATTACGCTCCATCGAAAGGTAAATGTTGTCCTCAGGTACACCGGAGTCAAGTAAGGAATAGATACCATACTGCATCATAATCTCTGGTCCACAAACGAAGGCCACCGTGTCTTCGGGATCAAAAACGGATTTATCGACAAGACTTGGAACAACTCCAACATTACCTCTCCAATGAGAATATGAATGGTCAACGGTGATTTGGAAGTTGATGGATGGGTCCGATTGCAGAGATATAACATCTTGATGAAATATTATGCTTGCCGGATCACGAGTACCATAGAGGAAATTAACTTCCTTAAAGTCATCCCTTTCCTGGGCAATTT
Source organism: Cyclobacteriaceae bacterium (assembly GCA_965242805.1). Lineage (GTDB taxonomy): Bacteria > Bacteroidota > Bacteroidia > Cytophagales > Cyclobacteriaceae > JANQEU01. The sequence continues at coordinate 2,112,776 of CBDETD010000002.1, forward strand.
GCTCAATCACTGGTTTTAATGGGGCAAAACCGACACCTCCCGCCATGATGATAACATCCCTATACTTGGCTTCATCGACAGGCCAAGCCGTACCGAAAGGTCCTCTCAACCCCAATTGATCACCAATACTCAGCTGGCAAAGTCGTTTTGAAACCGCACCAACATCCTGAATGGTATGTGTGATTTTAGGATATGAGTAAAGACTACTTACTGAGATTGGAATTTCTCCAACACCGTAGGCATATAACATATTGAATTGTCCTGGTTGCATCGGATCAATTTGCTGATCTCCTTCAGGCTCTATACCAAATGTTATGAGACTACGATTTTCGGCGTATTTTTCAGTGACTCTATAAGGGATCGGCATCCATTCATCAACGGGAGATGCCTCTTGTCCATTAGACTTTAACTGTGGAACTGTATACATCTAATAATTGCATTCTTGTTTCCTGTAATCGTTTTTGCATGATGACAGCGGATTGCTGCATCAATAAATATCCCAGATGATGATCTTCTTCGCATTTTTTACGAAGGCAGGGACCATCCAGGGCTATAACAGACGTATTATCAATAGCCTTAAGATCGAATTGCATTCGATATGGGGGAATTATCCAGCTAAATCCACCTATTTCTCCGGATGATACCGTCAGTATGGTCATCTCTCCTCTGATAGGATGATTCAGCTGAACTGCCACATGTCCTTTTCGAATGACAAAAAGATGGTCGGCAGGTTCACCGATTTTTCCTAGGTATTCACCTGGGCGAAAATGGCTATTCTGTCCACATCCCGCCACATAATCGATCATTTGCGGGGTGAGGACTTCAAAAAACTTGTGATCTTTCAATAGATCTTTAATCTCTTTCATGGTTCAATCATTTATGATACAGGTACTTCTATTTCCGCTTTTTCCTCTTTCATCGCAAGCAATTCCTCTGTCAGATCAATACCTACCGGACACCATGTAATGCATCGCCCACATCCGACACATCCGGAAGTTCCGAATTGATCATACCACCTGGAAAGTTTATGTGTCATCCATTGTCGATATCGAGACTTAATGGAACGTTGAATGGGACCTCCATGTATGTATGAAAAGCCTCCGTTGAAGCAGGGATCCCACCTTAGCCATCTTTCCGTATGATCTCCGGAAAGATCCGTGATATCTTCGGTCGCTGTGCAGAAACAGGTTGGACATACCATGGTACAATTGGCACACGCCAGACATCTGGTAGCTACATCATCCCATTGCGGATGTTCTGGATTATTTTTTAGAAGCACCGCTGCTGCTGCTGAATCAAAAGGTTTGTTCATTTGATCCGTGGCTGACGCTATCATAGCATTGCACTGGTCAATGTCCCCTGTTTTAGCTTTTTTCAAATTCAGGTCATCGACAAGGTGGGCACCCTTGTCGGATCCGATCTCCAATATGAAGTAATGATCTTCGCCATAACTTTCAATTAGGGAAATATCAAAATTGCTTTTTGGCTGAGGTCCCGTATTGGCAGCAACGCAGAAACAGTTTGATGCAGGACGAGTACATCCGACAGCAATAATGAATAGCTCCTCACGAGCCTTCTGGTACCATTTATTTACGTAGTCCTCTTTGAGAAATATCCTATCAAGAATTTCGATTGCACTAATCTCACAGGATCTTACGCCCCAAAAAGCCATTTTTTGTGGTACCGGATCTCCTGTTTCGATTGTAAATCCATTCTCATTCTTTTTTGCCCCCCATAATTTCCTCCGGGGTGGATGAAGAAAACGTTTAAATGATTGAGGTCCCAAAGTATACTGAAAAAAGGACCCATCTTTGTTTCTTGCAAGACGATAACTGCCCTTTCCCGTATCTTCATAACATCCTCTGGGAATTTCATCCAAGGATGAAAGATGATCTAACATCACAGCCCCATCCCGAAATTTCGGTCCTATATTTTGGAATTGACTTTCTGTAAGATAATTGAAGATAAAGGAAAGTTGTTTGGTGTTAATACGGTATTTGTCACCTATATGAGCATCCATTGGCGAGGTAGTTAAATAAGGTAAGTAATTTCTTCCATACGTCCCTCAAAATCTCTGACCCCCAGCATCTGGATTATTGATTTATTTCAGTGAATTATTGCTTAATTTCAAGTGAAATGGATCAGGTAAAAACCTTTCATCTCCAAATCAATGGCCAAGTTCAGGGTGTCGGATTCAGACCTTTCATTTTCCGTCTTGCCAAAAGCTTGAAATTAAGCGGTTGGGTAAATAATTCAACAGATGGAGTACATATTGAAATAAGTTGTAATAATCAGGATCTAGAGACATTTATAGAGAAAATTAGAAATGAACACCCCTCACAGTCGCGGATAGTGACATTGGAGGTAAGTGAAACATCAAGGAAGAATCATAAAGATTTTCAGATTGTCCCAAGTGAGGATAAGACTAAGAAAGATGTACGATTAAGCCCGGATTTTAACTTATGTCAGGCATGCCTTGAAGATCTGGAAGAAGCTAACAATGCACGCAATTCATATCCTTTCACAACATGCACAAACTGTGGGCCTAGGTTTTCTATAATTCGCAAGTTGCCATATGACAGACCTAACACCACCATGGATGGATTTGGGATGTGTGAAAGGTGCCTCCAAGAATACCATGATCCCATGGACAGAAGATTCTATTCCCAAACCAATTCTTGTCCAGAATGTGCAATCCAATTGACTCTTTTTGAAAAGGGCATGGAGTATCCAAAGAAATCTTCTAAGGACATTATACATAAATGCCTGAACGAGATCCGAAAAGGAGCGATCCTGGCCGTCAAAGGTATTGGGGGGTACCTGATCCTTTGTGACGCCACCAATCCTAATACAATCATTCGATTAAGACAGAGAAAAAAAAGACCTGACAAACCGTTTGCAGTTCTTTATCCTGAAATGGATCTTCTTTGCAGGGATCTCCAGTGCAATGATGAAGAAGAATCCATACTACTGAGTTCGGCTTCCCCGATTGTATTGTTGGACATCAAGGAATCCCAACACTCCGGATTGGCGCAGAATGTCATCGCACCCGGCCTTAGATCAATTGGAGCAATGTTGCCTTACGCTCCATTGCTGTATTTAATTATCAGGGACTTTGGAAAACCACTCGTAGCCACTTCAGGAAATATTAGTGGATCACCAATTATCTTTGAGGATCAACAAGCATTGAAAAGTTTAGCAACTTTTTGTGACCTTATACTTGTCCATGATCGAAACATAGTGATCCCTCAAGATGACAGTGTAATGAGGGTTGACTCCAAGTCCAGGAAAAGGATAATCCTAAGGAGGTCAAGAGGATTGGCTCCTTCGTATTTTGGCCATGTTTCAGGTACCTACCAGGAAGGTAGTTTAGCGATGGGTGCAGATATGAAAAGTTCATTTTCATTTGTACACAATGAGAATATCTATATAAGCCAATATCTCGGAAATCTGGAAAGTTTTGATGCTCAAAAACAATTTGAATACACCCTATCTCATTTGTCGGATGTCACGGACTTTCAACCTAAGAAAATACTAATTGATAAGCACCCCTATTACTTTTCCCACCAGTTTGGTAGAAAGTTTGGAATAGAGAACAACATAGAAGTCATACAGATCCAACATCACAAAGCTCACTTCGCAGCGATCCTGGAAGAATCAAATCTATTGCATTCCAAAAGAGAAATCCTGGGTGTCATATGGGACGGAACAGGTTATGGAGACGACAAGAAAATATGGGGTGGAGAATTCTTTATTTGGAAAAATATGTCAATGGAGCGGATAACTCATTTTCAGGAAATGCCACATGTCCTAGGAGATAAAATGGCAAAAGAGCCCAGGATCTCCAGTATGGCATTCACCTATGATTTAGGGATCCCTTCAAGCATTTTGAAACCCATGTTTAATGATCTGGAATGGAAACACTATCAGAATATCTTATCTCGAGAAAAACTGAGAACAACCAGCGTTGGAAGGTTGTTCGATGCTGTGGCAGGATTGCTAGGTATAATTCAAATTCAAAGTTTTGAAGGACAAGCCGCCATGTATCTTGAAACATTGGCCAAACGCAGTAGGCTGACTAACGCTGAACCCTACAATATTGTCATATCAGATGATGGGATTGAAACCGGTATTATTATTTCACAGATTATAGAGGATATCAGCAACAGCGTATCAAAGGAAGACATAGCTTTTAGATTTCATAGCACACTTGTGCATTTGGTGGGTTTGGTATCAGAAAAATATTCTATTGAAAATATTGCCTTCAGTGGTGGTGTATTCCAAAATGGATTGTTGGTGAGTCTGATACACGAGCGGTTATCCGGTCGGTTCAAGTTGCACTTTCACAAGGAGCTTTCACCGAATGATGAGAATATATCATTTGGTCAACTCGTCTATGACCAAATTGTCAAAAAATAATATTGATCATTGTGGACAAAGGGTGGTCACCTTTTCCTTGACCTGAGAGATCAAATTGGGGACCTTTATTTCTATTTCTTTAGTTAAGTCGGTTGTGACCTTGGAAATATCACGGATGGTTATCGTAAATAAAAATATCTCCGGAAGGTCATCCAGGAGGACCATAGCATTGACTAAATCCTTAAGACCAATGTCATGAGAAGAAAGTGACGGTGGAAAATCATTTGCAAACTTTGGAGTCCTAACAACGATCGTCCCCTCAGGATTCTGGTCCATCGTAGCATCGATCATGATCACCTTGTCATGCGATTGAAGATGTTCGAGCAAATGAAATCCTCCCGTACCACCGTCAAGCAGGGTAATGTTCTCCGGCCACTGCATTTTTTCCATCTCCCTGAGAGCATGGACACCAACACCTTCATCTCCGAGCAGGTAATTTCCGATCCCAAGTATTAAAATCTTGGGATCGGGATATTTTCCTTTAATTGTCAAGCTGTCTCCAATTCTTTGTCTTTTTCCTCTTCGCTATCCCCGGTTTTCTCGAGTTTTTGGATGTAACGTTCCTCAATAAATTTCCATCCACCGATCATTGAAGAGGTTTCTCCTCTTCCTTCCACATAATCATGATAAAAGACCAGATATACGTGAACAATGGTAAACAAAATGAAAAACCACATCAGGATATGATGAATGTTACGAACTGCCAGGTCACTGCCAAAGAGAGGTACAACCCACCCAAAAAGATTGGCAAACCAATTGTCACTCATTGCTTCATACATTCCAAATCCTGTGATCATCATAAGGAAGGAAGCTATAAAAAGTAAAAAATATGACAATCCGGCTATTGGGTTATGTCCGATAGACAAATGGTTTTCATTCTTGACCATAAGTACATCCAGTTTGAAGATTTCCCAAAATTCTCTCCAATACCCTTTCTTAAATGGTAGAAAATTTATCCATCGTTCCCACTGATTGCCCATCCAGGCCCAAAACAAGCGATAGACCCAATTGAACGTAAATATCCATGCACTTAAAAAATGGATAAAACGAACTTTTCCAAACCAATATCCAAACGAAGCTTCCGTGTCCATTATTATCGCCGGAGGATTACCAATAATATACCCGGTAATAATAAGACTCGTTATGCACAGAGCATTAAGCCAATGAAAGATTCGCGTGGGCAGCTGAAACACATAGACCCGACGCATGACGCACCTTTCAGCCCTCGGATTTTCTTTTGATATCAACATGACCTAATGCGTTTGAATATGGTGTCTAAATTCGCCAGTTTCATCATAAAGATGTACAGCACAAGCCATGCAGGGATCAAATGAATGTATTGTGCGTAAAATCTCGATTGGTTGTTCAGGATTCTCAACCGGAGTACCTATCAAAGAGGATTCATAGGCAGAACGCTGTCCGGTTCCGTCTCTCGGAGATGAATTCCAGGTAGATGGCACGATCAGCTGATAGTTTTTGGTTTTCTTTCCTTCGATGACAACCCAATGAGCCAGGGCACCTCTTGGTGCTTCAGTCATGCCAACACCTCTGGCAGAAGAAGGCCAGGTATCAGGGTCAAATTTCTCCGAATTAGCCATACGCTCGTCCCCGCTTCGGATGTTCGCAAGCAATTGATCATAGAATTCCTGGGCCCAATTCGCAACAAGTTGAGTTTCCAGGGCCCGAGCCGCAGTTCTACCTAGGGTGGAGAATAGTGCAGTGGCAGGAGCACCAAGTCTTGCTAATGTGTCATTGACTAAATCGGTGTATTCAGTAATCCCGGAAGCATAACCTACCAACATCCTGGACAGGGGACCCACTTCCATTGCCTTTCCTTTCCATCTGGGAGTTTTGACCCATGAGTACTTACCATCCACATCAAGGTAATCATATGGAGGTTGAGGTCCTGTATAGTTGATGTTGGATTGACCTTCAAACGGGAACAATCCTTCCTCATCAGTATTTTCATATTGATACCAACTATGGGAGATATATTCTTTGATCTGTTGTTCATCTTTGGTGTCCACCTCAACTACTTCATTCAAGTTTCGATCCAGGATGATACCCCTGGGGAATTTGTAACTGGAAACATCACCCAAACCATTGGTTGGGAGATCTCCATATGAGAGGTAATTTGACAAACCACCTCCAATAGCAGCCCAGTCCAAATAAAATGGAGCTACTGCCATTACATCAGGGATATAAACTTGCTCGATGAATTCCTTCCCTTGTTTCAGAATTTTACCAACCAGTGCCAGGCGTTCAGCATTCAAAGCACTTACTTCGTTGGTATTTATGGCACAAGCCATCCCACCTACCAGATAGTTGGGGTGAGGATTCTTACCTCCAAAAATTGCATGAACTTTTACCATTTCCTTCTGCCAATCAAGCGCTTCAAGGTAATGAGCAACTGCTATCAAATTGAGTTCGGGAGGAAGCTTGTAAGCACTATGCCCCCAATAGCCATTAGCAAAAATCCCCAGTTGTCCGCTGTCAACGAATTTCTTGATACGGGTTTGTATACTACTGAAATAAGCTGGTGAACTTTTTGGGAAAGGAGAGGCTTTACTGGCAAGATTGGAAGCTTCTACAGGATCAGCTTTAAGTACACTAACAATATCCACCCAATCCAGTGCGTGTAAATGGTAAAAATGCACAACATGGTCATGCATGTATTGGGCGCAAAACATTAGATTTCTCACAAGTTCCGCATTCGGTGGGATGCTTATGTCCAGAGCATCCTCAACGGCCCGAACTGATGCAAGGGAGTGTACGGTAGTACAAACCCCACAGGCACGTCCTACATAAGCCCAAATGTCTCTTGGATCCCTACCTTTAACAATTTCCTCCAATAACCTGACCATAGTCCCGGAACTGTAGGCATCTTTCACGACACCATTTTCCAATTCAACTTCTACTCGTAGATGTCCTTCAATACGAGTAATAGGATCAATTACAATTCTATTAGCCATGATCTCTAGATTATTTGTTTGTGTCTTCCTGGATTACATCGATGCCGTCTTTGACGGCCTCCTCTTTCAGTTTCTTCTTGCGAATGTTTGTCGCAATCGCATGAGCGACTACACCAACACCAACGGCGGCCGCAGCTCCCATTCCCACTTTATCCGCATTTGACTCGATTCCAAATCCAGGAAAAGTAGCCAGGTGTTGATAAAATGGACCATTATCCCAAAATCCATCTTCGCTGCACCCTATACAACCATGCCCGGATTGAATAGGATAACTTGTTCCGGCATTCCACCTTGTTACCGAACAGGCATTGTAGGTCATGGGACCCTTACACCCGACCTTATAAAGACAATATCCGCTTTTGGCATTCTCATCATCAAAAGAGTTTGCGAACATACCGGCATCGTAGTAAGGTCTGCGATAACAGGTATCATGAACTCTCCTTGAGTAGAAAGCCTTTGGCCTGCCGGCTCCATCCAATTCCGGAATTCGGTCAAATGTCAAAAGGTGTACGATCACCCCTGCCATAACCTCACCAATTGGAGGGCATCCCGGTACTCGTATCACTGTCTTGTTGATGATCTTATGTATTGGAGTAGCTCCGGTTGGATTCGGTTTGGCAGATTGAACGCATCCATTACTTGCACAGCTCCCCCAGGCAATGACTGCCTTGGCTCCACTCGCAGCTTCCTTTAAGATATCAATTGCAGATCTGCCCCCAATAACACAATATGCCGGGTTTGCGAGAGGTATGGACCCCTCAACCAGCAGCAAGTATTCACCATAACTATCTTTGATTGTGTCGTGAAGTGATTTTTCAGCAGCATGGCCTGAGGCCGCCTGCAATGTCTCCGTATAATTAAGGGAGATGTTGTCCAGTAATATATCCGCTACAATTGGATGTGAAGACCTGATAAAGGACTCACTACAACAGGTACATTCCTGAAAATGCATCCATAAAACCGGTGGCCGTTTCTTTGTTTCCAAAGCCTTGGCGACCTGTCCGATGGCACTGGTCTCTAATCCGACAAAGGCAGCCATCGTAGCACAAAACTTCATGAAATCACGTCGCTTGTAACCACGATCCCTGATCTCTTCGTAGATCGTTTTTTCTTCTTTGTTGAGGTCCTCAACAATACCGAAGGGATGATAATTCATATCAGACTTGATTTAGGCTCGGGTCAATAATTTATTTATGAAAACATGAATATAAGTTCATATAAATTATCATTTCGCCCGGTGGGATTACTCAACCATGCCCTTGACTTTAGTCATATTTCATGGAGTAAATTAAATTGATATTAGTTGGGGACATCTAACAAAAAAGAAATGAAGATTATAAAATATGTCACAATTGTATTCCTGACTTTGATATCTGGAACCTCCCTTGCGCACCACGGTCACGGATATGATACAATGAGTCCAATGCATTATTTTCTCAGTGTTGAACATTCAATACCGTTAGTTGTAGCAATATGGGCAATAGTTTTTCTTATCTTGAAATGGCAGAGAAAACGAAACAATGCATGAATTTTCTTTAGCATTAGGAATTGTAGAAATCGCCGAAAGAGAAGTCGAAAAAGCCAAGGCTGAGAGGGTTACTTCAATCAACCTGAAAATGGGTAAGTGTTCAGGAGTTGAAAAAGACTCTTTTGAATTTGCATGGCCACATGCTGTCAAGAACTCTGTTTTGGAAGGTTCGATCAAAGAAATCGATGACATTGAGGCCAAGGCTCAATGCCTCGAATGTGAATCACATTTTACAATAGAGCGTCTGTTTGATCCTTGTCCTAAATGCGGTTCTTTCCTTAAAGATATTTATGAAGGAAAAGAATTTTATGTAGAATCTCTTACCGTAATTTAAAATTTAACTGATATGTGTGCCACTTGCGGATGTGATGAAGATAGCCAAGTTAGAATTCTTGAACCCGGCAAAGTAAACAATCACCATGATCATAATCATGGCAATCATGACCACTCAGCGAACCACGGACATTCGCATAATCCCAGGACCATTCACCTGGAAGAAGACGTTCTTTCCAAGAACAATCTTATAGCTGAAAGAAACAGAGGCTATTTTGAGGCTAAAAAAATTCTTGCTATCAATTTGGTAAGTTCCCCTGGATCCGGAAAAACTACATTACTTGAAACATCCATCAAAGTTATGTCCAATGTACCGGTTTACGTGATAGAAGGTGACCAACAAACGATGAAAGACGCAGATCGAATTGCAGCTACGGGAGTACCGGTTGTCCAAGTCAATACCGGCAACGGCTGTCACCTTGATGCAGATATGATCCACAGAGCTTTGCATAAATTGAATCCGGGCAATAGTAGTGTTTTGTTTATAGAAAATGTTGGTAATCTTGTGTGTCCATCACTTTTTGATTTGGGGGAAAAGATGAGAGTTGTTATAATGAGTGTTACGGAAGGTGATGACAAACCATTGAAGTACCCCAACATGTTTGCAACATCTAACCTCTGCATAATCAACAAAATAGATCTATTACCGTATGTTGATTTTGACCTCAACAAGGCGAAATCCTACGCTCAACAGATCAATCCAGATATTGAATTCATTGAATTGTCAGCCACAAAAGAAGATAACATTGAGGATTGGGTTCACTGGTTAAAACTTCAGTACAGTGAGCATCAAGACAGTGAACTTCAAATTTAGATTATGTGTCTTGCTATCCCAGGTCAAGTCGTTGAAGTTCTTCCTTCGCCAGACCCAGTAATCAGAATGGCGAAAGTATCCTTTGGAGGGATATTGAAGGAGGTCAGCCTTAGCATGGTTCCGGACGCCAAGGTAAATGACTATGTGTTGGTGCATGTTGGAGTAGCAATAAGTATTGTCAATGAGGAGGAGGCCAATAAAACCCTAAAATATCTAAGAGAGATCGGAGAAATGGATGAACTCAATCCGGAATAACCATCACTCATCCCTCAAGCATTCTGAGGGATTTATTGTAGCAGCCCGGTAGGTTTGAAAACCAATTGTTATCCAGGCAATCAAAACTGCTCCAATTGCACTCAATACAAAAAACCACCATTTCAATTCAATTGCATAAGCAAAATTCTCCAACCACCTTGAAGTCATGAAATATGAAATTGGAATCGAAATAATAATGGCATACAAAACCATCTTTGTAAAGTCTCTGGACAAAATGTAAACAATCACCTTAGAACTGGCCCCCATCACCTTCCGAATTCCTATTTCCTTTGTCTTTCGTTCCGCCGTGAATGCCGCAAGACCGAATAATCCAAGACACGAAATAAGAATGGCAATTCCGGCGAAGAACTTGGACAGAACAGCAACTCTCTCTTCTGCTGCATACAAAGACTCAAAATCCTGATCAATGAATTCAGGTTTAAAAACGTAACCAGGGTTAAAGGTCTCATAAAGATCCCCAACACGTGTAATGGACTCACCTATTTCACTATTCTCCAACCTGGCCATTATGAAATGTGTTTTTTGTGGATCATATAGAAATAACATCGGTTCAACATTAGTGTGCAGAGAGAGTAAATGGAAGTCCTTTACAACGCCAATGATCTTTCTCTCACCGTTGTAATGAGTAATGGTTTTACCGATCGGATCGTTCAGGCCCATCGCTTTAATGGCAGTTTCATTAAAAATGATAGCCGCAGTATCTGTACGAAATTCATCAGAAAATGATCGCCCTTGAACTATCTCGAGATCCAGTAATTCAATTAATCCAACTCCAGATTGGGTTTCCCAAAACTGGATCTGGTCTTCAGGGGTCTTTCCTTCCCAACTTACTCCTCCGGTTGAATTACCACCACCAACCATGAAACCCGAAACAGATGCATTAACAACCCCTGGAGTGTTGCGGAGTTCCTTCAGAAATGCATCATGATTTTCAATCAACTTACCTTCTCTTTCAAAGTATAATAGGTTGTTTTTATTGAATCCCAGGTTTTTATTTTGGATGAATTCCATTTGATTGAAGACAACGATTACCGAAACGATCAAGATGATTGAAAATGAAAACTGTATGACCACAAGAGATCTTCGACCAAGTGCAGAAAAGCGTCCATCCAAAAATTGTTTACCCTTCAATGATGATAAAACACTAAAAGCGGAATGATATAATGCTGGGTAAAAACCAGATAGTATGCTAACGACTGTCAGTACCAGGAGCATCGCCGCAATCAATGACATATTTGGTGTTAAACTAAGCTCCTTCGACGTCATTAAACTGAATGCCGGCAATAAAAACCAAACAATAACAACAGCCAGGATCATCGAAAAAAATGTTAACAAAAAGGATTCAATGAAAAACTGACTTATTATTGACCTTCGAGAAGCTCCTATTGACTTTTTTATTCCAATTTCTTTTACCCGATGAGATGCTTTTGCGGTGGAGAGATTCACAAAGTTGATACAAGCAATAATCAGGATAAAGATGGCTATGATCGAAAAGAGATTTACGTAGTCCACCCTACCTCCTGCTTGTTTCCCGTTTTCGTACTTACTGTACAAATAGCGATCAGAATATTTTGCAATAAATAAGTCAACGTTGTCAGCTCCTTGCTTTTCCTTGAGGATCGCATCAATCTTCTCTTCAACAAACAAGGGTTCGGAATCATTACCCAATACAATGGCAACCCGACCATAATAATTGAACCAGTGCTTGTATGTTACCAACTCATTGTGGTAATAATTCCAGGACATAAGGAAGTCAAACCTCTCTGATGCCCGACTTGGCAGATCCTCTAAGACACCTGCTATTTGAACACTTTTGGTTTTTCCCCAAAAGTGCCATTCCAGATTCCTTCCTATTACATCCGTACTGTTGAATATCCTGGTTGCCAGAGACCTGGTTATGACAATTGAATTTGGATCGTTCAAAACAGTATTGGGATCGCCGGATTTCAGCGGGAATGAAAATACCTTTAGGAAATCCTTGCTGGCAAATTTGCCATTTGCCTTGAAGTAAGTATTACCGGACGACAGGGTATACTCATGCGAATCCGTATAGGCAGATGATATTTGAACATCAGGAATTGTAGTTTGAATCTCCTCCAGCAGAAGTCCGGGAACACCCTTCCAGGTGAATATTCCACTTGCATCCTCATGATTGGACATCACCTGATAAAGCCTTTCCTTATTATTATGGAACTTATCAATCTGGATCTCATCATTCACCCAGAGATAAATAAATAATACACAAGCCAATCCTGTTGATAGGCCAATGAGATTAATAAGGAACTGTGACTTGAATTTACGGAAGTTCCTTATGGTGAGGACAAGGTTGTGTTTGAACATTGCGGTTGTATTTGAGTTTGACTTTCTTCGACGTATGGCAAATGGTCTTAAATAATTGAATACCTGGTACCAATAGTCCAATCGAGCTCGAAAAACTGATTTTCTTTTCAAGACCGAATGATATCTTTCTTCAAGATCTCCAGTGACCTCCTCATAGAGATGATCTTTCAGCATTACCTGAAGGATCATACCTGCCAATTTCGGAGTATCAATATGTGATCTTTTCAACTTCATCTACTTGGAAATACTAAAATTAAGTTTCGAAAAAGCAGGATATTGTTGCCAGAGTGAAACTTTGAAGTCTCTTGATTCCTTCAGGGCGGTTTCACCGGAAGCGGTGATGGTATAAATTCTCTTTCTCCTTCCTCCTCTTGAGGAGGTAGCATTACCCATTTCGGAAGTAAGAAATCCCTTATCTTCCAGCCTGCTCAATGTGGAATGAACAGCGCCAATTGATACGGACCTTCCGGTTTGAGTTTCGAATTCCTCAGCAATCCTGAAAGCGTAGGCAGCTTCATTAAGAATTCCAACTAATAGAAGTATGACCTCTTCAAATTCACCAAGTCGAGTTTCAATCATTTTGTTACTAAATTGTAGAACTAATATACGGGAATGTAAATTATTTGTTCTACTATTTAGTAAGAAATCTATTTTTCATAGAACTACATTCGGATTGCCAGTATCAACTCATTGTGATATTCACCAAACTTATAAAGTGTTTTATCGAAGCTGGCCTCGAGGATAAAGCCATTTTTTTCAAGAGCCTTTCGAGAGGCCTGATTTGATTCAAAAACAGAAGCGAAGATCCTGTTGACATTGAAGTTCTCGAAAGTATAATCAATCATTTGCCGAATGGCTTCTGTCGCTATCCCTTTACCCCAATATTTTTCACCTACCCAATACCCCAGCTCTGCATTCTTCTTGTGGATATCTGTCAATAGATTTATTCCAATGGATCCAATTGAGCGGCCTTCGATGTCTATGGCCAATACCTGCCGAGGGTCTTGCTCACTGACAACATTTATAAATTGCACACCATCTTCATCTGTGTAAGGATGGGGAAATACATCACGTAGATTTCTGGCTATATTGAAGTTGTTTGCATTCTCAACCAGTTGAGGTATATCATTTAGTGACCATGGACGAAGAATACAACTCATTTAGCTTGGGTCATTAATACACAATATAAAAGATTGTTTTATATTCCATATTTCGGATACTGATTATCAAATGACCAAAGACATTTGCCTCAATTGCGGCTCGATCATAAATGGTGATTTCTGTGAGAAATGTGGACAACGTACTTCGCTTGGAAGGATCACCTTTAAGGAGACTTTTCAAAACTTCCTAAGTTCAACGTTCGCTCTTGAAGGACCTCTCCTATTCACTGTACGAAAACTGATAATAAATCCTGGGTCGGTGTTTAGAGAATACACAAGTGGCAAACGGAAAACCTATTACCAACCCGTTGCATTCTTTGTAGTTACTACCGCATTCTATATCGTTCTAAGGGCAATTATAGGTTTTGACCCATTGGAAGGTCAGGCTGACCCCGTAACCGATGATCAGGAGAACTCACTGGCATACGTCCAGGCCATGGAAGCCGCAAGATTTATGGTTGACAATATCAATAACATAATGTTTGTGCTTGTTTTTTCAATTGGCCTGATCCTTAAGATATTTTACTGGCGTAGATACTACCTGGCAGAATATGTGGTCATGGGATTCTATATCGCCGGTTTCTATATTCTATTTGGAACCATACTTATGTTCATCAAACATTATTTGAATATTGAAACCAACCAAGTCCAATTGGCTGTTCTGGTTATGTACATTTTCTTCAGCGCATTTTCACTTTTTCGTAAAACTACATTTCTGGCTTTTACAAAATATACTGTGATCAGTCTGTTAAGTCTAGCGTCTTATATAATTCTCGGGTTTAGCCTATCCTATTTGATTGTCATACTTAGATGACGATATGACCGATGTTCCGGCACTACGATTCTATGTGAAAATGGTTATATGTCCGATTTCAAATCAAAAATTGTCCGGTTTCACCAATAGAAACGTAAATGACTTAGCCTTCAATATTTTGATCATTCCGATTCAATACCCTTAATCTCCCGATTGAGTATAAAAAACATGCCATTTCAGCCTTAATTGGACGCTATTCTTATCTACTCACAATCTTTGGTCCGTTTTTGGTATTAACGAAAATGTCAAAACTCAAAACAAAAAAGGATATGAAAACTTTAATTGCATTTACACTTGCTCTATGCTGTGTTCTAACAACTTACGGTCAATCAGACGCTATACTAGCGGTGGTGAATCAAAACGCTCTTGATGAAAATCGCTACGAAGGAATTAACAAGAGCCCCTACTTATTTAAAGACTTTGTGACAGCCAAGGCTTACAACCTTAAGAAGGATGAGACGGAAGAATATAAAGTCAATTATAATGGGTACACCCAGGAATTTGAATTCCAATATAAAGGTGAGGTCATTGAATTGGATCAGTCTTATTATGATGTGATCGAAATAGCCAGTTATATACCCAGCGGTGATTATTCTGATAAATATGTTTCGGAAACGATCAAGTTCGTGAAAGGCCTTGATCCTAAAAATCCTGCGAAACACCAAATACTTGTTTTTGAAAACAAGGAACTGAAAGTATACAAAGCTTTTGATACCAGATTATCTACCAGGGAAACAAATGATCCTGCAAGAGGGGTTGTGAAGACACAAACGTTCAATCCTCGATTCACCTATAGCCTGATGAAGGATGGAAAATCCAATGTTATTGGATTAAGCAAGAAGAAAGTACTTGCGGCATTGAATGAAGGGCAATTGGAGACATTTGTCAAAAAGAACAAGATCAAATTGGACTCTGAGAAAAGCCTGCTGAGAGTCCTTGCATACTATCATGATGTGACAGTGAAAGAAGCTCCCACATCAGATGCTATTGCAGCTTCAAATTAAAATAGGGCGGTTTAAATGTGAAAAGGGTGACCAAGCAGTTGGCCACCCTTTTTTTGTAAGTCAAACAACCTTTTTAGTTATCTACCAAAAGGAATTTTTTGCTTGTAGCACCGTAGGGAGTAATTAGCTTGTATATGTACATACCACTCTCCAATCGATGTTTGTTGGGATTAACGCTTACCTTATACTCCTTGTCTTTCTCCACCATTCCGTCGTACAATGTCATAAGTTTAATTCCAGATAAGTTAAATACTTCAACCTTCACCTGACCACCAACAGGCAGTCTGAAACTTATTGGGATTATTGTGTTGACAGATGCAGGATTTGGGTAAGTTTGAGACAAACTGGTATTGTCAGCCAAGTCTATCGCCGATCTACCATCATCATCCTGAGAGATGAATGACAATGCAAATGCCGTATTTGCCTGAGTGTTTTCTACTCCCGTAAAGAATTCAAAATTGCTGTAATCATCTGTTCCAAAATCCACATCTGTTTGATCTGATCCACCAAACACTCCACTTGGACCGACACCAATTAAATTGAAAAGACCTCCTGGCCCCTCATCCATTATCACCTGCGTTTCACTGAGGCCGTCATTATGCCAATTTCCAAGATAATGTCCTGCTTCATGTGCTGTAATGTTTCCCAGTGCGGTGACAACAAGGTCTTCTTTTGAAACTCCCGGAGCCAACGTCACGTCATTGAGTGAAAAAGTGAAGTTGGCATTAAAGCCAGAAGCAGGTGAACTCAATATATCCAATAGGACTATTGCATCTTCTTCTGTTCTGAAGTTTCCAAGATCAATGGATTGGGCTATTCCAATTGTACTGATAAAGGCCTCAGGAATGGTGCCCCCTACAATTACTCGGCTCACTGGTCGACCTGGAGTTGAAACACTTCCTTCATCCGGACCATCCAGACCATCGTTGCTGCGTATCTCAACATCGAACTCGTCATTCAGTTCTGATTTTCTGAGATCTCGACGTAGATTTTCCTTAACTACTTTCGTAATTCGATTAGTGATTCTTCTTACGGATGCATCATCATTTGGAAGACCCCAGGCCGGAAGAAAATCTCTTAATGGAGAAAGAAATGAGGGGATTGAACATCCGATCTCAAGAAATGCGCAGGGATCAAAATCAGAACCATTGTAATCCAGGTATATAACCTGTTTGTTCCCTTTATTTACTTCATTACCTGGTCTGGTAACAAATAATTCTAATTGATAATTACCGACATTTTCAGAAACGCTAATTGCATAATCACCTTCTTCCGGAGCAATGAATGATACGGTCGTGACTCCATTCGTAGGAAGGGGATTCTCAATTGGATAAAATGTAGTATTCAGGTTGGTACTTACTCGTAAGTCCCCGTTAGGATCGTTGACAGTGAGTCGAGCTGATCCTATCTCACCATTTATTGCCGCACCAAAGACGTCTCCCTCCTCCAGTTCGAATTCATAAAAATCAATATCAGAAAACTCCACTAGAGACACTCTTAGCTCGTAATCACCTTCTGAACCTGGTAATCCTGTGACACTTCCTCCCTGGGAATCAAAAGGATTTGCAGGGAAAAATGCAGGCCAACCACCAACACAAACAAAGTATGATCCGTCAGCTGGTACCGTAAAATTCAGGAAGCTGTCTCTAGTGCTCCCATCATCATCGTTAAAATCCAAAACCTGTCCATTCGCGTCAAAAATGGAAACTACAGGGTCAAGATCATCAAAAGGGAAAGGTGTATTTATATCCATAATGATATTGGCCCCAGCAGTGGCATCCAGCTGGTAGAAATCAAAATCAAATCCGGGAATTGGTCCATCTCCTAAAGTGGAGTTAACAGAAACACTTTCAAAGAGTTGAGAAATGCCAGTTGCATTTGCAGACTGTATCGCTCCGTCATCTTCCGAAGCGGTTCCTGTTGTTACATTGAGTTCTCCACCACTGGCTCCATTGATGAATACTTGAGATGATTCATCGTCATCATCGTCCCCATCATCATCATCATCATCGTCCCCGTCATCGTCGTCCCCGTCATCGTCGTCGTCGTCATCTCCATCAGAAGTACCAAAATCATCGATTTCCTGAGCTCTACTTTGAGTATCGTTGTTTTCACGCTCATTAATTGTGATAACTCGACCAGCCGTTGTTCGTCTTCCGGATGCGGATTCAATTTTAGTCTTTTGAAAATTGATCCATGTTTTGTAATCAGCAATTTCGCCGGGAGGTATCAAACTCAGGAATGGATTTGGAGTACTCGGAAGTTCTCCAGGTTTAAGCTGTGCAGGTTTCTCTTTGGCTGCAAGTTGAATTGCCTCCTCAACTTTAGAATTCTGTGAATAGGTTGGGGTATTTGCAAACATGAGCAGGAGTGCAAGAAAGCAACCTCCTAACGACAAATTTGTAATTGGTTTGGTAAAATTTTTGATCATAAGCTTCTTGTTATTTAAATGTGATTCTTAAAAAAGGACCATCAAAATAATGAAAAGCCAGGTGACCCTTCCGTTACCTATGTCTATTCAGCTTTCTCCAAATAATTTACCTATCAACGAATGATACTATTGTGGTTATTTTGATACTTTAAAACATAGTGAAACCTTCTATTACGACCGATAATCAAGCATTTTTACAGTTAGAGTTAGTTTTCATCTTCCGAAGTCTTCACAGAAAGATTATATCGTTTCTTTGAATAGTAAAAGTTCTAATTCAAGAAGCTATTTATTAAAAAAAAGAAGAGATTTCTTAGCATAATTTAAGTGAGATCTTTTGAGAAGATTTAATCTGTGTTAGGCATTAGTTTCATTACTGGAAGAAACCTTCCTTTCGGATGGCTTTCTCTTCTACCAATTGTGACGAAACCCTGACTGTAATAGAATTGCTCAGCATTTGGATCAGCTTCTACGAGGATATCTTTTTTCTTCTTTATTTCCCTTCTTAAAGTTTCGGCTAGTAACATTTTCCCAAAGCCCCGCCCAATGAATTCGGGTAAGATCCACAAATGGGTCAACTCATAGTACTTCGGATTATTCATAATGGATGAAAAACCTATGATCTTATCGCGAAATTCAATTTTGTAAATTGATTGATTTATGAATTCCTCCCTGTCCAGTGTCAGGTCATCTTTCCAAAGTCGCATGAGTTCTTCACTATAGCCCCAGTAACGTTTGGATTGCCAGGCTATCTCATTTAGCACAGGTATTTCCTGAATTCTCGCTTTTCTTACATTGGCATTCATTAACTAAAAAATCATTCGCTATAACCCGGAATATTTTTACCTAAGACTATATTTTTTTCCCCAACTCTGATCCCTCCGGAATATTTAAATTCTATCAATCCTGGTCCACCACCCCTTGGATCATTGGGATTGATCTCACTTTCCGAAAGAAAGGGGTCACCCTTGAAATGGAAGTTCTGGATATAGTAGTATTTACCATCAGGTTCAAGAATTGTAATATGGATATGGGCAGGAACCGTCCTGCCGGGATATGATCCGGGTTGGGTAGTATAAATTCGGAATTCTCCTTCTTTATTGGTTTTGATCCAACCCCGAAGGTAACCATGTCTCCCAGACCAGTTGGACTCATTCCTTGATACAGGATAGATCCCTTCATCATTAGTGTGATATACGTAGAGGACGACTCCAGCGGCAGGAGTTATTTCATCATTCTCAAAAACTATCCCCTTTATTAAAATATCAACTTTTCCACTCCCAAACTCTGGTAATGTGTCAGTTTCATTTAAGTCCTGATCACCATATTCAAATATTGCTTCACACCCTTCACAAGGACCACCCACCAATTTGAAATCCTGTGTCTGACAAGAAGAAATAAGTATTTGAATGATGAAACCGATTGATAGAAAGGCTTTTGTCATTCATACTAATACGTAATAATTGACTAAAAGTATTTGGAATCCTGGTTGTTATGTATTTTGAATGCCAATATTTTGTTTCATGAAGAAAACTCTGACAATATTTCTTTTCGGTATGTGCCTTCTAAACCTGGCGCAATCCCAGGAAATAACCATTGGAATAGTCCATGATTCTATTCATTGCAAGAGTTCTCCGGAACAGACATATTCGATCTTTCTTCCGAAATCATATAACTCCAATTCTCCACACCCTATAATATATATATTCGAGCCTGCCGCAAGGGGTTCACTTCCGGTAAAAATGTACCATAAGATTGCCGAGAACTATGGTTTTATCCTTGTTTCTTCAAACAACTCAAAAAATGGTCCAATACATCTGAGCGAGGCTTCTTACAAGGCCATGAGAATGGACACGGAAGAAAGATTTTCATTGGATCCTGATGGGATTTATACCTGTGGTTTCTCGGGAGGAGGTCGCGTTGCTCAATTTCTGGCGTCGATGGATGAGGACATTGATGGGATAATTGCAGTAGCCGGAGCCAAATCCCACCGGTCTGCGAGTTTTCCTCCAACCAATGATGACATAATTTATATTGGCATTGTTGGTACGAGTGATATGAACTATAGGGAACATCGAAGATATCAATCTGAACTAGAGAGTAAAGGCATTACAAGTGAATTGATTCTTTATGATGGTGGACATCGATGGCCCCCCGAATCAGAATTCGGAAAGGTCCTGGAATGGATCCATGAGATGAGAAAAAAGCAAAATGGGGAAAGTAATGATGCCTACATAACCAAGAGAATCCATAAAATAGATTCCATAACTATAGAAGATCGATTTGAAGGATATCGCCAGTTGAATATGCTGGACATCAACTTCGGAAATGAGATCACTGCACAAAAAGTGGAAGAAATGGTCGCCGCAAAAGCTCTTAAGAAATCTCGAAAAGCAGATATAAAGGATCTGGAATTTGAGGATAAGCGCCAGCAAATGATTTCGGAAGCTCTTCAGAATACAAAAGTTGTTTTCTTCAATCCAGCATTAGTTGATAGTGCTAATAGTCAACTGACATGGTGGAAACAGGAAATCGCCAATTTGAAAAGAATGGCTAAACGGGAAGATAAAAAAGGATTCTTAAGCCGGAGGTTAATTGATCACTTGCGTGGGAACTTATATGTGATCCAACAGGAGGCACTTGGCATGAATCGGTTGGACTTTGCAATATTTATCAGTGAGTTACAGCTTGAAATGTATGAAAACAGCATCTGGTACCTGTGGAATCACGCCATTCTCCTGGCAACAAGTGGTAATCAAAATGAGTCAGAAGAATACCTTGATAAGGCCAAAGCAATTGATCAACAAACATTGGATGCTATCCGAAGTGATCCAAGATATTCTTCATTAAAAAGTAAATTCCCTGGTTTGTTTGATTGAGAATAGGCTTTTATACGGATTTAGGAAGTTTAATGATAAATTCCGATCCTTCCCCTACTTCGGAAAATACTTGGATCCTTCCTTTATGTTCCTCAATAATAGAATTTGTAATTGATAGTCCTAAACCGGTACCCTCACCCGGGGGCTTTGTAGTGAAAAATGGGTCATGGATCTTAGCGAGGTTCTCCTCCTTGATACCATTACCTGTATCTGAAATTCTTATTTCCACGAATTCCTTGTTGAGAGATGTCTTGATCATGATTTCTCCCTTTTTTTCAATTGCCTGCTCTGCATTTGAAAGAATATTCAGGAAGGCTTGATGTAGCTTACCCTCGTTACCCTCAATGATGATGGGCTTATTATGAAAGTGCTTAATCACATCGACCTTCTTTTTCAATTTGCTATGAAGTATCACCAGGCAATTCTCAATAATATCATGCACATCACATTCTTCATCCATCTTCAATCCGGATCTGCTGAAATGCCCAAGGCTCTTAACGATATCTGAGGCCCTAACCACACCCTTTTCAATGATATCAACATAAGTTCTGACTGTCTTACTTACTTTTGGTTGGCTTTCCACTTCCCTGATCAAACCAAGCGCGCCATTCTTAATGTAGTTAAGTGGGTTATTGATCTCATGACCCACACCAGCAGATAATACGCCTAGGGAGGCCATCTTTTCAGAATGAATCAGCTGCTTTTGAGTAGCCTTCAGTGCATCCACGGTTTCTTCCAGAACCCTATTTCCTTCCGTCAATTCCTCATTCTTAGATGCAAGTTCACCGGTTCTCTTTTGAACTAAAGATTCTAATTTTTCATTTTGATCTTCCAGGATCTTCAGATTCTCAGAATGTAAACGTTCTTTCTCTTTTCTTAGCTGTTCGATCCGCTTACTCAAACCCACAGCGAGCAACATCATCTCTATGGTAATGCCAAGGTCTATTGAGTGATTAATGATCGCCGAATCACTTGTCAGTAAACCGTAGTTCCTGGCAAAGAAGATAAACGCACCGACAAACACAAAAATCCAACTCAGGAGGTAGTACTTCGCCGCATTGAATTTCTGATAGACCCACATCTTGTAACCAAGAACGATCGCTAAAGGAATGAAGGTAAATGCGATTAGATCGGTGAAAATGTGCGCAAACTGGTTAAATCCTAAAAATGAAATAATCAATGAAAGAAATTGAAGCGCTACCATCACAGTTATCACGTTGTACATATTCCGGTAATGAGACTTCAATTGAAGGAAATGTATGGTGAATACTCCTGCTGTAATGGATGGCAGTGTTTCAAAGATTGAAGGATTGTCATTGAAAATGGTAACAAAGTCAACCCACTTATAAAGAAGTCCATTAATCCTAAGGACTGTGATCATCACTGTCAATGCATACAACCAGTACAAAAAGTAAACACGATCCCCCAGGGAAATGAAGAAAATCAGGTAGAGAAAAACTAAAACAGTTATGCCCCCGATAATCAGATATCCGAATATTTGCTTGTCTGAAATGTAAGTCGTAAGCTCTCCAGTTTTCAGAACAACCAGAGGGATTATCATTGGCTCCTGACCCTGGAATCGCATGATCAGCCGACCCGTAAATTGATCCGGTACGTTGAAGGTGATCACCGAATGTTCAATCTCATTTGTTTCCAGGTTCTTTTGATACTCTATGGCCTTATGATTAAGAATAGACGAATCTGTAACCAGGTAGAAATCCACAAATCTTATTAAGGGATTATCAACAATGATTGTGATAGGTTCGGACAATTTGAATTCCGTACTGACCCAAATAACATCTTTGGTAAATCCATAATTCAATATGGACTCAATGGCCCTCTCTTTTGGTGGATTTTGAATAATGTCTTCAAGGGAAAGGATTGCTGAAGTATCCCTAAGCACCAACCATTCTATATCCTGACTACTTGCTTTCGCTGAAAGCAAAGAGAGGAGTAGAATGACCAGGGCTTTTAGGTGGTGCATAACTTGGGAAAATTAAGGTATAGCAGAAAACACTCCCTACCAAAAAAATTTGATAATAGAGGATGATCCTTAGATAAACAGGAAAAAATTGAGATTAGTTATTTTATCTATTGAGTGAATGAAAAAGATCCCTGAATATAAAAATCCTAATTTCTACTCAGTCGGTGGCCTTATTCAGATACTGATCGAAAGGAAATAAAGCTTTGAAAGCCTTAGAGCAATGTTCCAGAAAGTCTTTGGATGTGACTGTCCTATCTGTGCAATTGTGTGTTGCCAAAAAGCTTTTGTGTCTTAGTAACTCTATTTCCGGATGATCAGGTGTGTAACCTTTCGGGGCTTTCTTCAATTTTTCTCCCTCCATTTCACCGAAGTACTCTTTGAAACCTTTACTATTCAAAATTCTTTTAAGTTCGTCGGCGTTATAATCTATCTCCTGGCGTATCGCTCTTAACCAGGGACCTTCAGGTAAATAAGCGCCCCCTGCAAGCATAGAGGCTCCTGGTTCAATATGAATATAATACCCTGCCCGGGTATGGATTTCAGACCGTTTTGGAGCAGAAGTCACATGGGCACCAAAGTGAGTTTTATAAGGGGATTTATCCTTTGAGAACCGAACATCCCTGTAGATCCTAAAAACGCAGTCCTTGGCAGCATGGTGCCCTATTGATTTGTCAAACTTTGTGATCTGGGTGATCAATTCATCCACAAATTCAATGAATTCGGTCCGTGATGATTCATATCGTTTTTTATTTTCCTGGAACCATTCACGATTGTTATTTGACTTAAGATCTTTTAGAAAGTTGAATGTCGACTGCGATATCATTTCATTTCGTGATTTTATCTGAAAGTAAGACGAATATAATTATTGATACAGGACAGGTAACAATTTAAAAGATTCAACCACTAATTTTTAAGAATAACTATCTGAATTAAATTATTTAAGTAAAGCTTCTCTCATGTTTTCCAAAGCCTTTTTTCTCGGTATTTGACATTTGTACACATCCCACCTCGACACAAAATAAGCTAGCGTGAAAGACAAGAGTACAACAATCCAGGACCATATTGACTTTGATTCCAAAATAAGTGATACCACCATTGAGATGGCTAGAGGTGCCAAATACCATAGTGTGAAATACTTCCCTCTTTTGACCATATAATCAGCATCCTGAATGGCTAGATCAAGATCCTCCATAAGTGTCTTGCCAAACCTATCCTGGGATCTCTTGCGATGCCTCCGATCATTGTAAATGTAAATCGCAATCATCGCGGCAACCACAACCGTAATGAATTGGTACCAATTTTCATTCATCCAGGCCAACAAGGACAGGACCGACATAACAATCAAGCATATGATAATGATACCTTTTTGAAACCTGTCCACTTCCTTTTTCACCCTGGATATCTTCTTCATAACTAAATCGTTAAATGTATTTTCTTCAATTACGTACATCGGTTGTCGTGTTTGTGTGTCCCATATTTTCTTTAATTCATCAAATTGCATGGTTGAGCTCTTTAGACCTTTCCAATAATTTCTTCTTGATACGGTTGATCTTAACGCCAACGTTTGATTCGGAGATACCTAATGTGTTCGCCATCTCTCGATAACTAAATCCTTCCAGGAGGAGAAGGACAAGGCTCCTGTCCACTTCACTGAATTTGGTGATTTGCTCATAAAGCCAATCAATCCTGGGATCATGATCATCATTTTCAAGTAGGACCGGTTCGAAAGAAACATCGGCGTAATAGGTTTTCCGCTTTTTTTCCTTTCTTGTCCATGACAGGCTAGTATTGATTGCTATCCGGTATAGCCATGTCGACACTTTGGATTGACCTTTGTAGTTAGGTATTGATCTCCAAACCTGGAGAAGGATTTCCTGAAAAAGATCATCTTCATCGTGCTTGTCAAAAGCGTAAGCTCTGACAAACTTAAAGAATAGCCCTTTGTATTGATTAGTCCATTCTTTGAATAGCCGTTGTCTTTCTGCGATTCCCAATTATTCAAGTTACAATTATTTAGTAACCGCAGGGATTCGTTTTCTTACATTAGGGAGTTTTTATTTTGATTTGAATTGGATTCTAATTCAAATCCGTAATAGAAACCGTTGCAGCGAGAATGGCAGCAGACTTTTTCCAGGAATCCATACTGTTCAATCTATAATAGCAAGGATATTCTTTTTCTAGTGGGAAATTGAGCAGGGTACCAAACCAGATCCCCTCCTTAAAGTCGCTTACTTTCTTTTCAACCACTTGTATCTCTCCGAAATCAAACCTGCTGGCAGAAATACTTTCCGGAGATCCATCCAGATGTCGCTTAAGTTGGGTTGTCAATATTACCCGATCTTCCAGGTCCATGATCCATTCAAACGCTATGTAGAATTCTTTTTCCTCAATCCAAAGATGGTATTCACTGAGATCAAATTCCAACCACCCCTTGGTTATTGATGATTCGATGACAACACTCTCCTCCAAAATATCCTTCCCAGGTTTTCCAGTCTTTGGATCAACCTTAAGTATCCTGCCACGGACTTTAAAAGAGGGCATGGAATTGTATTTAATTCTAAGTCTGAGGTTGGAGATCAACATTGGGTTGGCATCATGCCGGATCAATAAGGCAATAGTTCCTCCATTTTTCTGATTGTCAAGTCTCATGGTTCCCGTATTGAACAGATGGTTCCCCAGGTTCAGTTGTCTCAATCTCTTACGCCTGTAAGAGTCTCCGGTAATGACTATCTCATCCAGCATTTCAACCTTTTCTTTCAATACAATCTTGTTGAATGGATTTGAGGTTAATTCTTTGAAGAATATGGTTTTGCTTTCGTAACCCAATGCTGAAACAGTGATCTTGTCATCATCTTCAAATAAATTAGGATCCAATATAAAACTTCCATCAGCATTTGAAATGGTCCCTATTTGCCTTTCAATGACTCCAACCGTAGAAAAAGGTATGACCTCTTCATTAGCATGACTGATGATCACACCCCTCACTTCACTCTGTGATAATGAGCAGTGAATGATCAGTAGCATCGAAAAGGTCAAACCCAAATATTTAATCATTAGACTCACTTAACTATGTGCAATCAAAATTTATAGGACAATCTTCCCATCCAATTGACACCGGCTCTGGGCAGATCATTAGATATATTGAGTGTTGGATTCAGATTTTCTTCGTCCAGCAAATTGTAACCGGTGAACTGCAGTTGCATTCCGGGAACAAAATCAAAGCTATGTAGGGTCAATGAAGCATTGACAATGATTCTCGAAGGGATCGCATCCCGATTATCACCCCTTACAACATTTCCTGTCGGTAATCTCTGTGGATCCAATTCAAATGCAAGTGCTTCGCTTCTGGACCGCTCCCCAAGGTAATTTGAAGTGACATTCAGGTTAATATTTTTGGTCACTGGGTAGTTAGCCGTCAAATTCAGGATAACGTTAGGTATTCTCCCCGGGTTAAAATTTTCCTGAACATCTGAAAATTGCTCACCGGTCATGAAATTCATAGCCGTGAATTCATTTTTAGTTACATCCAGAACATTTTGTAATGTCATACTTCCCTTCAAATATCCATTTCCGAGGAATGAATATCTAATTTCAGCCTCTAACCCATTAGTGCGAATATCGCCCACATTAGTGTATCTGGAAGCAGCCAGTGTCGTGGGGTCCCCATCATCAACCAACTGAATATTGTCATCGATCCTCGTATTGAAGTAAGTCAATGTCGCGTGCAATTTATCTTTCAATTGATACCCGAAGATTGCTTCCATTGTCCTTACGTTTTCTGCTTTCAAATCAGGATTTCCAAGGAATATCGAATTGTTCTGCTGATAAAGTTCAGCAAATGACGGTGCTCTGAAAGCTTCACCATACAATGCTTTGAAATATAACTTGGGAACCGGGGCAAATAATAAAGCAAGTCGTGGATTTAATGAACCTCCCGCATCACTATAGTTATCATACCTGGCACCTAACACAATTTTGAAATGTTGAAGTGAGTATGCCCCTAATACATTTTTCAAATTCACATCTGCCTGAGCAAATATTGCAGATACTGTACGTTGATTTTCCTGGATCCAGTTGAAATTGGCAGAGAGGTCTCTTTCCCCATCAAATGCTTCCAACGAAAGGAAGAAATCGTCTTGGAAAGACATGATCTTGTCAAAATCGATAAATATATTTCCATTTGCGTAGGTCTCTGCATCAAACAGACTGTGTTTTTCCAGCATAAATCCTGACAAAACATTAACGTAATTTCCGAAGTTGTACGCAAAATTTATTTCTCCCCCGACTTTCTCATGTTTAGCCTTTGTATGGTAATACAATGCTTCTTCGGTATCATAGAGATTTGCTGTATTTCCAATAATTGTACTATCGATCAAGTAACGGACAAAGGAGAAATAGTTAAACAGTGGAGAGGCCTCTTTTGCCCATATATCCGTTTGAGAATCCGTGGTATATTGGTCATAATATCCCTTGAAGAGGATTTCTCCTTGTTCATTCATTAGCCTGGACCGATAACCACTCTCCAGGTAATAGGCATTATTTTGAATATCACTATTCTCAACAAGTGATTCGTAGCTACCAATGGGTGGTCGATCCTCGGAACTCATGATCCCTCCATTGACATAAAAATCATGGATCTGGGCATTCAAATTGAGGTTGTAACTCGCCCGATTCAGGTTTAGGTTCCCGGGTGTTCCTGACGTCGTCGGTCCTTGATAATTGAGTAAACCTTGGCCGAATGGATCCAACAGTTCCCTGGCAAGGTCTGATTCCATTGTGATGTCCGGACCATCAGTTTGGTAGTAATCACCTGAAACAGTTAATTTGACATTATCACCTCTTTTAAAAGTATATATGCCTGAAGTATTGATCTGGCCAAAACTTCCCATGGCTGCACTCACTTCTGCATTATTATCTGCATCCTTTGTTCGGATATTGATCACAGCCAAAAATGCCCCTGCACCAAATAGTGTTGATCCCGGTCCCCTTACTATTTCAATCTGACTGATGTTCTGCAATGGCATATTTGCAATGAATACGCTTGCATCACCTGCAAAAATTGATTGAATGGGGTGATCGTTGATGAGGAACAATATTTTATTGTTTGTTCCAGTCGTTCCAAAAAGACCTCTGACACCGAAGCTGGTATTAGGACTGAAGCTATTTCGAATAACATCGAATCCGGCGACCATACTCATCACTTCTTCCATATTCTTCGCGCCGCTATTTCGAATTTCTTCAGCAGATACGATAGTTACAGCAGAAGGTACTTCAGAAACGTTGTTCAAATTCAGTTTTGAAACGCTAACTATGTCGATATCCATCAACTCGTCCATTGACAAATTGAGTAATTCTTCATCTGTATAGGTCTGTTGAGCTAAGGCAGGAATCATCACAGCCATCAACAGCGTTATTATATAATATTTATATTGAAATTTCATTTCGATTCTTAGTTGTATTAGGAATTAGATAGTCCGGCCCAAAGCCTTTAAATTGTTACTAACCACAAGGTTCTTGCCCTTGATCGATTCTTCCGATAGCAAAAACCTTAGTTTACCATCATTGAGAAAAAAACCGATATCGGAGCCCTTTCCAGTGAGCTTGTCGTTTTCACTGATTAACAATATGCTCTTACCTCCGATTACCGTAAGAATATCCTCGATTTTGCCATCATCCGATTTAGGTAGAAATAACATCTGGCATTTTCCTGCCTCATTATTATCTGTCACCCTGACCACTTCCAGATTGGACTTGGCTTTAGAGAACAATACCAGGTGATCAAAGACTTTCGAGTCCCCAATCACTCCTATCCGTACTTTTTCAAGATTCTCAGGCCAAATAACATTCTCTGAGAATTTTGTAATGAATAAAGCGTAGAATTTACTTTCCTGAGCGTTTGACTTTGGTATAACAAGTAGAAATACCAAGCCAAACGCGAAAAGTGTTAAAGATTTGTACATTAAAAAGGTTGGTTAAATAGTTATGAAATAATTAAATGACTAGCTCTGGTTCTTTAGGTTAAGTTCTTAGTTAGCAGGTGTTATTCATTTTCATCTTTTTTTCCTAAGGGTTGAATATCATTTATATCCTAAGTATGATCATCATACGGTTTCAATGTTAGAAAAGGATGTACATACATTTTTAATTAGTAGTCGAAGCGGAAAAAATATTGGATGAATCATTGTGTTTTATCGATGAGATTTTTTTCGATTTTTTCAGAAGAATCCTTTTAAATCAATTTAGAACGGTTGCGAACCTTGCAGGAAGAATAAAAAAAGGGATGGTGACCATCCCTTTACATTAATAAATGCGTGGTGACTATACTTTTATATTGTCTCTCCGAGACTCTTTACTTTGTATGACAATTTGAGGTTCTTAGCTTCAAGAGAAGACTCCGATGCAAGGAAACTAATCCTTCCATCTTTTTCAATAAATCCTATATCCGATCCATTTCCAACTGGAGCACCGGACTCTGTGACTATTAAAATTTGTTTGTTGGGAACTCTGGAGAGATAGTTTTCAATTTGTGCTTCCTTCTCCTTGGATACATAAAGAATGTGGCAATCTTGCATATCTAAGGCATTCAGAACACGGGTACCTTCTACGTTTGCCCTATATTTTGTATAGTTATTCAAATGGCTTAATACATCATCATCTCCAAATACTCCGATTTTAATTTTTTCAGCATTCTCGGGGAAAGTCATATTCACTGAAAATTTCTCAAGGTATAATGCGTAAAATTTTTCCTGCTGACTATATCCCTTTGTTATGGAAGCCAGAAATATGATGCAAATAATTACTGGTACTGCCAATATCTTCAAAATGGAAAAAACAGAGTTTAAACGGTTTGTCTTCATTAGTTCTTGATCTAGTGTAATTGTGAATCAAATACGATACAATACTATATTATATGTCAAGCTGATTCCGGGATTCTCGTTAAATGACATCAATTAATCGATAAATGATCTACCTTGATGGATTAGAATTTGGGGACCAGAATTATTAAAGTTGATTTACTTTATGTTGTCAGTCGAAAAATACCCTGTTTTGGGGATTGACTGTTGTATTTCATTGGAATATCTTGAAGAGAAAGTTTGCACCAATGAAAAGAATAGTGATTTGTTCAGATGGGACGTGGAACAAACCAGACCAAAAGGATCGAGGGATCCGAACTCCAAGTAATGTTGTGAAAACAGCAAGGGCAGTACTTCCGCTGGATTCGAAGAAAGTCCCACAGGTCGTATTTTATGACGAAGGTGTTGGTTCCAGCAGATGGACTATGGATAAGATGCTTGGAGGAGCAAGTGGTGTAGGGTTGTCGAAAAATATTTGTGATTGTTACAGATTCCTTTCCCATAACTACGTACAAGGTGACGAAATATATCTATTTGGATTCAGTAGAGGTGCATACACGGTTAGGAGTTTCAGTGGTTTTCTAAATACTGTAGGCCTTCTTCCCAAAAAGAATATATTCTTCTTGAATGAAGCGTTTGATCTTTATCGAGAGTATAAATCCAGACGGGAGGAGATCAACAAATTCAAAAAAAAGTATGAACTCATAAATCCCAAGATCAAATTTATTGGTGTGTGGGATACGGTCGGTTCATTGGGTATCCCACTAGGGTTATTTCAAAAGGCATTTGGTAAAAAGCACCAATTCCATGATACTAGCTTGGGAGAGAACATTGAAAATGCATTTCATGCACTCGCTATTGATGAGAAGCGGAAACCTTTTGCTCCAACTTTATGGACAAAGACAAGTACAAATAAGCAAATATTGAATCAGACCTGGTTTGCCGGGGTTCATACTAATATTGGTGGTGGGTATGAAAAGGACGGACTGGCAAATTGTGCATTGAATTGGATGCTTGATAACGCCTCAAAATTGGGATTGGAGTTTGATCATGATTTTAGAACAGAATTTGATAGCGCCGAACTTGATGAATTACGGGACAGTTTCAAATTCCCATTTTCCCTACTGGGTAAATATGATCGACCAATTGGGAGTTTGAATAATGAGTCCGAGTCTGTAGATCAGAGTGCTCTGAATAGACTGGAATCGGATAAAAAATATAGACCTTCAAACCTCCTGTCATTCCTCAAATAAGAATTTCTATGAAATTTGATCAATGAGTCAATAATTCCGTTGCCCGCTCATAATTATTTCCAGTGTATCGTATTTGAATGAAAAATGTAAGCGAATAATACGATCTTCTGTCTCGACGACAAGGTAGCAAGGGTTATAGTGTCCACTATACTGATTAGACATTTGGTAAGTATCTATTTTGTAATTTCCATCCATTGACTGCATCTTGGCGTATATTCTGTTTTTATCCATTTCGGATTGATGTTCATCATAAGTTATAAATCGGAAAGGAGGTTTTAAACTATCAAAGGTGAATGCCAATATTTCTTTCGATCCAGCTGTAATATTCCCAATTGAATGATAAACCCCAAGATCAACGTATCCATATTCACCAGGTAAAATGTCATTAAGAAATTGCTTATAGTTAATCTTTTGTGACTCATCCTTGCAAGAAAGTGAGATAAAAAATATTGACAATAAGAGTTTGAACCAGATTTTCACTGGAATTAATTTACTAAATCAGCAGGTCATTTTCTATGACGTTGGTCATACCATGCCACCGTTATCAACTGGGATATTAAGGTCGCAATAACTCCTTATCGAGATGAGAACTGGCATGAAACTCGACTCCCAGTCCAACAACAGATAGTACAACTCCTGAAATCCCTCCAATTGTTGCCACTTCTGCATTTCCAACCGCTATTGATAAGACGCTAATACCCAACCCAAATAATTGTAATCCCAAACCTGCCTTTCGTGAGCTATTGAATTCCATGATAGCTTTTCGCAATTCTTCATCCCTGTTTGGTGCCATTGGGATAGTGGTGGGGCCTCTTATTATTGTTGACGTCGGATCGGTATTAACAACATTTTCAAATGAGTAGGTAATCTCTTTCTTTTTTACTCTGTCAAAAAAGTTTTCGGATGGAGTGTGATGGAATACTATATGAGCAATCTCCGAGTAAAGGTATTTGCCATCTCTTGTATCGATGGTCAATGAAGTATTATAATTTAAAATAGTACTGATGGAGTCTCCTTTCTTCGTAATCAATGTCATGGATTGACTGTTGACGAAAAATGCAGAGAACAAAAGGCATACTGAAAATAGATACTGATGTGGATTCATTGGAGCAGAGAGATAAATTCTATCTAATAACAAAATTGAATTTAGGCACTAAAACCCTTAGATGAAATGGTGAACCATCAATTATTTAGAAACAATAGTAGAATCCGCTAATTGGACCACAACATCCATAGCTAGGTTGCCCTTTTGATTACATTAAGCACTAACATTTTTCGATTTCAGTTTCTCTAAAACTATTTTACTTACAAAAGTGAAACTTTATTTTACCTTTACAGTATAATACTTACAATAGTGAAAGTTATGAGTAAAATGAATCTTGGTAATTTCGAGGAATTGGTGCTTTTGTTGGTTGGGGTGCTCTACGATGAAGCCTATTCTGTCAGAATTGTGGAAGAGTACCATAATCAGACCGGCAAAACCATTAATGTCAGTGCCATCCATACGGTTCTATACCGGCTAGAGGATAAAGGATTTCTTGAATCAAGATTGAGTGAATCTACGTCGGAGAGAGGTGGTAAACGTAAACGATTGTTTTACCTGACCCCGTACGCTGCCAAGGCATTGGACGAGCTCGCTTTATTAAGGAAAAAAC
Organism: Cyclobacteriaceae bacterium; assembly: GCA_965242805.1. Taxonomy (GTDB): domain Bacteria; phylum Bacteroidota; class Bacteroidia; order Cytophagales; family Cyclobacteriaceae; genus JANQEU01. The sequence continues at coordinate 2,145,489 of CBDETD010000002.1, forward strand.
TTCGCTATCAAATACCGGATAGGGCATTAAACTGGAACATTCATTAGTATGGACCAGCGCACAAACTTAATCCCCCCTGCAATGGCCACCCAATTATTCAAATGGTACTGCCGGCCTGACAGGATGGAAGAACTCTTAGGCGACCTGGAAGAATTCTACCAGCTACGGATCAAGCGTGGTGATTCAAAATGGAAAGCAGATCTTTTTTTCTGGTGGAATGTCTTTAGGTGCTATAAATCATATGCAAAGGTTAAAACTCAAAATAATTTCTTTATGGGATCACTCATCAAATCTTACTTCAAACTGGCCTTAAGATACAGTTGGAAAAACAGGCTTTCTGTCGGTATCAATATTGCGGGTCTGGGATTATCTCTGAGCTTGTGTGTGTTTGTGTACATGCTGTATGCCTACAATATCGAATTCGATACATTCTACAAGGAAACGGACAACATATATCGAATCCACTCAATCACCGAAAGGAATGGAAGTGACAGGAGAGGAGAATTCTCACCCATCGCGCTGGGAGACAAGTTGCGCAATGAAATTTCAGGAGTAAATGAGACTACTACTTATTACGCCAGGAATATGACCATTAAAAAAGAGACGGATTATTTTGAGCACTATGTTGGCATGGTATCGGCTAACTTCTTTGATATGTTCGATATTCCCCTGAAGTATGGTTCCTTGGATTCATATGAAACGCAGCCCCTGGTTTATTTACGGGATGATATGGCTACCAATTTTTTCGGTAATGACAATCCGATAGGTAAATCATTAACCTTATATTTTTCAGAAAAGAAATTGGAAGTCACGGTAGGTGGCGTGTTCGAGAAGATCCCGCTCAATTCGACTTTTGGATTCGATGTGTTGATTGGTCTTGATCACTACCTCCGGGTCATGGAGCATGACCGGAATGACTGGGGTAGCAGCAGATTTGTAGCGCACTTTATGGACATAAATGTGCAAGACAAAAATCAGATTGACCAAAACATTAACGAGTATCTCGTTCTTCAAAACAACCAGAACAAACAATTGAAAATCAAGAAGATGGAACTTGTACCGTTCATTACTGATCTTCACGCCGATCATGTGTTGTACTCGAAGTATACCAATGGTCGATTGAGGCCACAGGTGATGATTATTTTTCTGATCCTGGCCTCATTGGTTTTCTTCACTGCCTGTTTCAACCTGGCCAATACATCTATCGGATTGATCGCTAAAAGGCTTAAGGAAATTGGGGTTAGAAAAACGTTGGGATCGGGCAATCGTCAAATTTTGATCCAGTTCCTCTTTGAAATGATGATCACCACTTCCCTGGCTTTCATCGTTGCTATTGCCAGTGCCAATTATATTGCCGAGGCAATTATGGGCTTGTTTGGAGCTTCATTCGTACTACAAGACTTGAATTTGACGAGGATTATCATTTTCATAGCTGTATTCTTAATGTTTACGACTTTGGTAGCTGGCTTACTCCCTGCTTTCTACGCATGGAAATTTCAACCTGCGGCCATCATCAAAGGGAATGTTAAATTGAAAGGAATTAACTGGCTTAATAAAACGTTGACCGTTGCGCAGTTTGGATTTTCGATTGCTGTTTTGGTGGTCGGTGTCACTTTTTCGCAGAATGCCCGGTTTCTTCAGGATCTTAATCTTGGATATGAAGTTTCCGGTGTAACCTACATTCCCGTAAGTAATGATAATCTCGTCAAGATCAAGGACAAAATTGAACAGATCAATGGTGTGACCACGGCTTCTACCAGGCATCACTTTGGAAATTTTGGAAGGTATAGTGGCAGAGTGGATTTACAGATAGATACGATGATCCATGAGATACGTCATTATGCAGTATCCGAGGAGTACCTGGAACTGATGGAAATTGAACTGAATCAGGGACAACTTTTCCAGGGACAGGCATCTGGTTCAAATCTTATTCTGGTTTCGCAATCATTTGCTGATACATTTTTCGAAGAAGAGGAGATTATCAACCAGGTTGTGAAAATCAATGGAGAACGGAGAACTATCATCGGTGTGATTGGTGAGATCATTGATGATGTATATGAAGATTCGGAGTTATACCCGTCCGTAATTTCCTTGTCTGACAAATCAAATTTCCGACACTTGGTAGTAAAAGCACAACTGGACGAAATTGATAGGGTCACTAGTCAATTGAAGCAAATCTGGAGTCAAAATATCGATGAACCCTATCAGGGAGAATTGCAAAGTGAATTCGCCCTGGCTCAGGCTGGAAGAGATACCAGAAATCTTCAGAAAGTATTCCTGGCCATGGCCATCCTCAGCGGATTTCTTAGCATTATCGGAATTTTCTCGCTGGCCAAAATCAATATTGTCAGAAGACTAAAGGAGATAAGTATCCGCAAGGTACTGGGTGCTTCTTTACAGCAACTTCTGATGACCATCAATCGACCTTTTGCGTTGATATTACTGATCGCCTTGATGACTGGGTGTGGATTAGGCTATTTTATTGCCAATTCCGTACTGGATATGATCTTTAAGTATCATGTGAATGTTTCCCCCTTCATGACCCTTCTCAGTGGTTTGACTATTATTTTGATGTCTCTGGTTCTGGTTTCATTAACTGCCATCAATCCCCTTTCGGCCAATCCTGTGAGGGGTATTAGAGATGAATAGAATGATCCCCCCTTCGTTCGGATTTAAAACGTGAAACTCCAGGTACAATTCAATCACCCATCAAAAAAGGGATTGCTCTAAAAATGTGAATCCTTCATTAATAAATCCGAAGCAAGCTTCATTTCCTCACTTAAGATCATGTTGTCACCCTGAGGCTCTCGAAGGGTGACCCATAAGGACGATAATCTGGAATTGGCTTGAAACTGGCGAGATCACCTACTGATGATCCCTACTTTCCAAAAGTCAAAATCAATTAGCCAAATGCTTGGCAGCATTTTACAATATGCGATGAGATAGCAAAGGAATCGAGCAGGATTACCTACCGGTGATCCCTTCTTTCCAAAAGTCAAAATCAATTAGCCAAATGCTTGGCAGCATTTTACAATATTCGGTAATAGGAAATCTGAAGCAAGCTTCATTTCCTCACTTAAGATCATGTTGTCACCCTGAGGCTCTCGAAGGGTGACCCATAAGGACGATAATCTGGAATTGGCTTGAAACTGGCGAAATTACCTACCGGTGATCCCTTCTTTCCAAAAGTCAAAATCAATTAGCCAAATGCTTGGCAGCATTTTACAATATTCGGTAATAGGAAATCTGAAGCAAGCTTCATTTCCTACTCCCTCATATTGTTCATTGCTAATTGATTTTTATTAATTGATTTATTGTGGAGCCGGCGGGATTTGAACCCGCGTCCAGATAAGGAAACCATGGATCCTCTACATGCTTAGTCTTTCTTTAAGATCTCATTAACAACCTGGTAGAAAAACGACCCAGTTGCTAACCAGTCACTGAAATTTCACTATCGCTTAGTAACCTCACAACAGCTAGTCTCTCTTATGACACCCTTAACTCCTACCAGAAAGACGGTGGTATGGAAGGATGTGGCAGGGGGAACCTCTTAGATTCAACCCAGATAATTTCTACTAAACTTCGAAATTAAGCTGCCATGGCGTATCTAGGTTCGCCAATTATAATTCGAGCATATTGCTTACGGATGCATACTCGACACCCGACATGACAGATACATGATTCTCACTTCCTGTCGATTCCAGTCGGCCCCATATTTTCAAAGAACATATCGCAAAATTAATACGACTTTCACCAATCACTATTGTAACGTGACTCGATCAATAAAGATTTCCAGCAAATAAGAAGAATTATTACCAGAACATGGAATACAAAAGGATCATCTTCTTTGTCTTTTTGCAATCCATGTAAACATTAACGCCGGCAAGATGAAGGAAACTATGAACGTCAAACCCAACAACGGTTGACCTTGCTCAATTGGAAGTGAACAAAACTGTTTGGTGATGGCAAACCAGGGAGACACACCGACAAATAAGATTACAGCCAAGGCAGTAGTTAACCAGAGCTGTACCTTTCGCTTTGCGGCTTCCTTCCATGCATAGGCTATTAAAACCACCACAAATATTCCTTCCAGTAACCAAGAACCCATTTCCATTTTTTCCCATAAACCCAAACCCATATGGACGGCGGAATACGGATAGAGGGCCATTTCGGTATGGAATGGTAGATCAACCAGGTAATGACTGAAAACAGATAAACCAGCTAAGAGTGCCACTTTTTTTTGCCTAAAGAAGACCAAACCCCACAACACAGACCAGAAAATAGCTGCCAGAAGTGAGTGATCCCAATCGGTAAAGATCAAGTCAAAAAAGAGGTATGGACCAGCCAGGCAATTTGCCGCCACCTCCGCCAAACCCATGTTCAGAAATACCCCTTCTGCCACATCCATCAAACCGATACCCATCATTATTGGAAATGCAGGTACATCATTGTATTTTTCACTTAGTGCTATACCCACTGCGAAATGTCCAACATACATAATTCAGGTTGTTTAGTAACTAGTTTTTAATCCCTGCACAAAATACATATCCACTTCACCTTTATTCTTTGCCATTATTTTTCCTCTATGTTCACAATCGACATGATTTTCAACCAGTCGATAAGTGAGATCCGAAATATTGATCTGTCCAATTTCGGAGGTTTCTTCCATCCTGGCAGCCATATTCACGGTATCCCCCCAGATGTCATAGGCGAATTTTTTAGTCCCTACAATTCCAGCAACAATTGGCCCTGAATGAATTCCAATACGGATATCGAACGGTCCTCCGGATGACCTGTAATCGCGAACAAAATCCTGGATCTCCAAAGCCCCTTTTATGATCTTGATGGCATGTTCTTTGTCCGCCAATGGAAGTCCGCATACAGCCAGGTAAGCGTCTCCTATGGTTTTGATCTTTTCAAGCCCATTTCTTGAGATGATCTCGTCAAAAGCAGTGAAGCAGTAGTGAACCTCCTTCACCAATTCCTGAGGACCAAATTCCTCACTTGTCTTCGTGAAATTCACAAAGTCGGTGAAGAGTATTGTTACATCCTGATGGAGCTTGGCTTCTGTTTCTCCTTTTTCCTTAAGTTCCTGGGCAACCTTGGATGGTAATATGTTTAATAGAAGTTCATCTGATTTCTTTTTCTCATCCTCCAGTTGCCTGGTCCTTTCCTTCACTTTTTTCTCCAGTACCCTGTTTTGGTCAAGGATCAATCGTTCATTTTCCTGCAAAGACTTCAAAAGATCTTTCTCGGCTTGATATTTTGCCTTTTTATAATCCCGGAGCTTATCACCTAGAGCCACCGAAAACAATAACATTTCAAGACCGGAACCAAATTGGATAACATTTTCCGTAAACCCGTTAACGGGGAATATCCCCAGCAGGCTAAAGACATATATGAACCATGCGATGAACATGGATGTCACCGCTATAATATAAAAGCGTGCTGGCCTGTAACCTCTTATGTAAACGATAATTGCCAGGATGTAGAGTATCAATAATATGGCTATGGAATTGACCTGGTTGGTTAGACTGGCATATAACTTATTCCCCATGATATTATAAACCAAACTCAACAACAATGGAGGAACACATATCAGAAGGACCAATTTATTCGCCAATGGAAAGGTCCTTTTGAAATCCAACATATTCACACTGAAGAGTAACATTGAAAATCCCAAAACAACCGTTACACCCGTATCCTGGGAACGCATATATGCTAAAGGTCCCTGCCAGAAAAAATCCATATATCCCTTAATCCCCAATATCTTCACCAGGGTAATAAAAGCGTAAATAATGTAGAAGAGGTAGTTTTTGTCCCATTCGATCCTATAAATGACAAGGTTATATAGTAGGATCATCATAAAAAATCCCACCAGTATCCCCATAGTAATACTTCTTCTTAGTTGAAGGTCCGAGAATAGCTTGTAGGACACAATTCGCAATGGGTACCTCAAAAGATCGCTAGAAGCCTTCAGGTAGAATTCTTTTGATTCTCCCTGATCGATATTAAGCTGAAAAGCGTAGGTATTGAATTTGGTCTCTCGGTCATCATATGCAATTATTCTACCTGATTTCTGGGTAGAAAAATTCCCATTTTGATCAGGAGTAAAGAGTACTATAGAATCAAGATGGTGACTGTCCAGAATTAATATCCATTCATTTTCTGACAAGGAGTCTAGCTCAACAACAAACTTATTCCAGGCCGTTGCCTGCATGTTGCCCAGCGAAACACTTTCCTTTTCGTTCCATTGGAATTCTTCATTATACCTTCCGGACAAGATCTCCTGGAAAGTGATTTGGTTGTCATGGTCAACATAATAAAGAGTTGATCTGGATATATTCAGATCATCAACGTCATTTGACAAAACAATCTTTCTTTCCTGTGCTATGATCCAAAGGGGGAACTGTAACAACAGCGTAATAAAGAGGATTGATCTTAACCTGTATGTAAATGCTGATCTCAACTTAATTCTTCACATACGTATCAAAGATCTTCCCTGCAAAGTACTTCCCGAATTTGGTTTGGGCACTTAGGGACTCTTTCAGGCTGTCTGAATTTATCGCTTTCATTGTGGTCATTTGCTTTAGAAAATCCCCCAACTCAATAATCAACTTACCTTTTCCCAATATTTTACCTTTTGGATCCAATCCTTCATAAAGCGTGATAAACAAAGTTGTTGTGTCCTGCCACAGATCAAGACCTTTATCGTCAAATACATCTTTGAACCCCTCAAAATAGTATTCATTTCCATCTTGATCGGTCAATTTCGCACTGTACAGCATTTTTTTGTGACCTCCTTCGGAGTCTACAAAAAGGTTAAATACACCATCGGTAGCCATCAACGGTCCATTTGAAATTTTCGGCACTAGCATAGTACCGATCATTGCAGCTTCATGATCTTTATCTTTCACGAATGTATCAACGTCTTCAGAGCGGATGGTCAAGGTAAATTCAAATGGAGAATCATCTTTTTTTCCTTTATCATGACCTTTTTCAAAGTCCTCTTTTTCACCAATCCCAATATATCCTTTCATGGTCTCGGTGAATTGAACACCTACAGTACTTTCATGGCCATTATGTGAAACATCTCCAAACTCATAGGTAAACTTTTTGCCATGTTCCTTGGCTATAAGAGCAACATTACGTTCAGAAATACCGGAAATAGTCAATAATGGATTGGTGCCCACCGGCCTCGGCAATATGGCTCCATCCATTACGAAAAGTCCTCTATGTAATTTTTTACCATCCGTTCCATCAAACACCTGTCCCTTATGATCCACTACCCCTTTGGATGCATCGTCTCCCATGGCGCATCCTCCAAGGGGATGAACAGTGACCAGATCATAGTCTAACATCTTGGTCCATGTTGGATTTTTTATGAAATTCCCACCCAAGGCCTTAGTTGCGTCGAGCAGGTTATTGTTGACTCTTTGGAAAAGTTTCTGTTTACCTACATCCTTCCATTTGATTATAAGCTCATCATTTTTAAGCTCCATTTCTCCATCACCGTCATCGTTAGACATCACCAGGTAGATCTGAGAGTTGTCAACAGCACCGTGATAAGGTCCTCGGAAGAAACTCACCAGTTCCCGCCATTTTTCCTGTAGGTAGTCCTTAAAACCGCTATCAGTGTCTTTTCCAATTAGCCTTGAAAACGTGATGAACGTTGGTACAAGGATCGACTTAATTGGACCAGGAATGGAACCCTCCTCGATCGTCATACCGTCTTCCAATTTACCATCATTCCGAGTATCAATGACACTGGTAATACAAGGTCCTACGTTTGCTATTTTATCATCAAATGCAGCATTAGGTCTTCCAATACCATGAATGGGCTGATCGGTATTATATCCGAAACCCAATACGTCTCCGTTTCCTGAGAAGTGTTTACCGATCATGTTGGAAATGTTCAGCCCGTTCTTAGCTGATCGAAGAAGTATTTCAGTACTCCCCAGAGATCCCGCGCTAATAATCACTGTTTTAGCCCTGACGAAAAGGTGCGGTGAATCAAATTTTTCTCTTCCGGTATGATAAGGAGTGATATAAACAATCCACCCATCATCCGATTTCTCAATATGATCAACGCCGACTTCCGTGAAAATTGAAGCTCCATGATTAAAAGCGTCAGGGAGGTAATTCATTGCTACCGTATTCTTTGCTCCACGATTACAACCAGTCACACAATCACCGCAATTTGTACAATTGGCTTGTTCGACGCCCACATGATTTGTTTTTGACTCGAAAGTCACATTGATATCCAATAGACGAAAATCCTTATCCATGTCCTTAGCAGATTTTCGCATAGCCTCCGTTTTATCCAAAACAGGATATCCATTTTGACCTTCAGGATAGGGATTGGGAAGGAGCATATCACGGGCATGCTGGATACCATCTTTAACCGAGTCAAGATTTTTCAAAATCTCCTTTGGCCATTTTTCATCCTCAAATACCCTGGGATCAGCTTCTATGGACACGTTGGCATTTACCAGGGAGGTTCCCCCCAGACCACATCCCTTGAAGACACTGATCTCATCACCGATGACAAAATCATAAAGGCCATTTTCTGACCCCATTTCAAAATCTCCTTTGTTGAATTGCATCTCCCTGGAAGCCTGGACAAGGTTTTTAGGGAACTCACCCGGTGTAAATTCTTTCCCTTTTTCAAGTAGGCAAACTTCCATTTTGGCCCTGGAAAGACGGGAAGCCGCTATGCCTCCCCCGTAACCTGATCCAATGACAACAACTTCATAACTGCTTTTTAACTCTGTTAGCGGTTTGGACAGTCTTCGATACATAGTTTCAAATGTTTAGTTTGATAGGTGATTCAATTAATTGAGGATCGGGTTCGTCACCCTTGAATTTAGGCTCTTGTTTTGACCCAACATTTACCCAGTTTTTCACAACCTTCTTCAGTCCTACAGGATAAATGGTTGCATTCCCTTCCCTATCAATATGAATTCGTAGGAAATTCTTAAATCCACTATGCCTGAAAGAAGAGAATGCTTCTGTGGGATGATTTTTAAGGAACATAGTGCTCACAAACAGATATAATCCAAAAATCCATGCACTTAAGAATCCACCTATAAATATCATTTCTATGGAAAACAGAAATATCCTTCCTATTGCAGCAATATCACTCTGAGCTTCATGAGCCTCTACTGGAAAATAGTGAAGGTTGATTTTCGCAAAAATCCAGATCAACATGTAAAAGTTGAATACTTGAACGATGCCATGTATAAATCCCGCCACGTAATTCCAATCGCCCTTACCAGTCTTATTATCTGTGAAAAGGACTAATCCAAAGATCAAAATCAGGTTAAGAAGTAAGACAACCGGACTGTGAGGAATACTTCGAATGACAAGGAATATGTATTCTCCCAAATTTTCAATCCCTGAAACTTTATTCATAAAATATATATCCACCTTGGGATGGGATTCGATGGACCAACTGGTTATTAGATGAAAGAACCCTAAGAAAAGCATCATGGAAATGCTGTAAAAGGGAAATACTAAATTTCTAAATCCAAGTCCGAATGATTGGGGTTTGGAAGGAAATCTCACTGGCATGAGTTTCGCTTTGTCCCCTGTCCCAAAATCAATTTCATCTTTCAGAAAGTGTGTTGGGTGTGTAAATGCACCTCCACCTCCAGCTGTTATCAGTTGACACGTGTGACTATCACCCTCCTCGGTCTCTTCGTATCTTGAATAATGGTGTAAATCCCCTGTAAGTACTGCAACAAGCTTAGCTTTATTGTCTTTTCTACCATAGTGATCATCATATTTACCATGCAAAACATTATCAATGAAATACCTAACATTGTCGACCATGTCGCCCTTTGGGTCCCATGATTGGTAAACCCAGGTCGGTTCCGCCGTACACAGGATTATTTTATCGCCGCCTTTGATGTGATTCCTTGCAATATTTTGGAAATACTTCTTTTGAGGGGCATCTATATCCGAAGTCAGCTGTGTATCTACCGCCAATATCCAATAATCATGGGGAAGCTTGATAGCAAAATAACTTCGCTCCTGAACTGTGATCCAGTTCCCCAATGATCTTTGTTGGCAGAAAATCCGCATGAAATTAGTGAGGCCATCATACCAATCATGATTACCGGGAATGGCGAATAGCTTTACGTCTTCATCGTCCTCCCAGGGTGATGCAGCGACATAAGGTCCTTTCAACCGATTATTATATTCTTTCATCTCCGGAGTGGGATACACTTCATCCCCTCCCATGATCAGCAACTCACCCCTCTGTGTTTCTTTTCCATCCAGGATGAGTCGTTTTTTACCAAGTAAAGAGGCTATGGTGAAGGTTGAGTTGAATCCATCACCAAGGTCTGCAACATAATCGAACCATATTTCATCACGTACCTTACCATCGGTTTTAGAAAAATCAAAAAACTCATCATCTTCAGCGATAGCAGCCATCAGTTCCCGCTTATCAGCGAAATTTCCAAATACCGATGAGATGACCGTTTTAAGTCCCGTGGCTGCCAATAGCTTGACATTGTACCAATTGACCATTTTTCTCTTCTCAAACTTCATCTATCGCCGAATTATTTTTTGTGTTTGTCAAGGAACTCAAGGAGACGAGGAAATATGTCAATGTGATTATTTTTCCCCATGAAGACATCCTGATGTCCATAATCAGGAAAAACATGGAGTTCATGTCTCCCTGGTACAATTTCTTCTAATCGTCGATGACACTCAATATTCGAATCCGTAAATACAAGATTGTCTTCCCCTGTAATGAATAAGACAGGGGTTTCGATTTCAGAAACGTGTTCGAAATAGTTATCAGGCATACGGTCATATAAGGGATTCTTCTGGTCATACTTGACAGCAGTATTATCGGAGTTTACCATTTTCCGGACATGCCTGAAGTAGTGCATACTGCATGGTCCGTAAAGATCTCCACCTCTATCATGTGTCACTTTCTCCAAATTGTCATGGTGGTACAATGCAGGCCAACCGGTTCCCCACATAAGGCTAAGCATATGGCATGCGGTATTATCGCATTCCCTGTGAAACAGAGAGTTCAATTTAGAAACCAACTTACCTATCGTTAGACCCGGATCAGTTCCCCATCTCGGTGAGATATAGGGCCTACCGAGTAAATATTCAATGGCAAACGGTGCTAATGTAAGTTTCACATGGGACCATCTTGGGACCCGAGGTGTCAGGGCCACACTGTTGAGTATCACACTGCTAACATTACTAATGGCTTTCCCAAATAAGCTCATGGCAAAGGTCATCGCTCCAAGACAATGAGCTATTACATGGATCCTACAATCTTCACCCACGACCTCTCGTATCTTTTCCAAAGCAGGTGGGCAATCAAACAATGCAACATCATCCATGTCATATCGATGACGGTACATGTTGTAGGTATGTCGATTACTCATTCGATAATCGAATCCCCAAACATCAGTAAATCCATGATCCAAGAGGAACTGAACCAGATTGTAGTGTTCAGGCATGATAAACATATCCGTCGAGGACGTCAATCCATGCATTAACATTACCACATCTTTAGTAGGTTTTCTCTTGAATCGAAGCATACTGAGCCCCAACTTATCTTCAGTGTATACATAATGCGTTGATACCTCGGCATCTTTGACACCTTCTAGAGTAAACATCGTGATTTCCCGTTCCATAGTTTCGCAGGTTTATATATCCATATTTGACCTTGTGCAACAACAGCCTAAAACGTTGTAAGCTTTGATATACTGCCTGAAAGAATTGGTATTTTATGGCTGTGGAAGGGAAAGAAGGATCAGTCCAAGTCTTTCATTAGCTGCCCGCAATAATGCGGATATCTTCTATCCTAGATGTCAGTAAAATTCAGTCTATTTCGATTAGGTTGGTGCATTGGTCTCTAATTTTTTTCATATTACAACTTTTCCAAATAAATAGCAACTCAAGTTTGTACAAATTGAATATTTGGAAAATCAAGTTAAGCTATCTATTGTTCAAGTCCCTATTGGAAGAATATCCATTTAATGGAAAAAAAGAGCTGTTTTCCTCAATACGTTATATTGAATTGGTTCCAGAAGAAAGATTTGAGATAAGCTTATAATTGTACTATACTAATTTTTTTCTAGCACTTCCCACTTGCTTTTGTTGAAAATCCTCACTATTGTTGATAGTGCGGCCTAACCTAAAACATCCTATTTTCAGAAACAGCTGGTTTTATGTAGTTCTATTTTCTGTTACCTCCCTGGCTAGCTCATTGCCGATTATAATACATTACCACAAACAGAGTGCAAATGTTGAGATTGCCAATGAATGTCTGGAAAATTTTGAGAAAGCTCATAAAGCTCTGGGTCAGATAGAAAGGGAACTTGAAAGTGCACGTTCAGTCGTGGATCGTATCAAAGAAAAGTTAGCAACTGGTATCTCAAATGATTCCCTTGAAACCTATATGAAAACAGGTTTTCTGGAGGAAGACCAATATCTGAATGTAACTGTCGCTTTTGATCCGTCTTCTATTTCGGATACAACACATTATGCTCCATTCCTTAATCAAAATGATAGCGGAAAATGGGTTACTCCTCAAATTCCTTATGCCTACTATAGTGATACCTGTTCTTTACCAAATAATTGGTATTTGCAACCCTTTGAGAATAAAATGGCCATGCTAATCGAACCTTATAGAGGAGCAGCAGCAAAAAAGAATCTGGTGGCATATTCCGAGTACTTCGAGTTAGCAGATGGAAGGAATGGAGTCATATGCATCGATTTCCCGTTGGATGAGTTTAACGCAAGATTGGATTCCTTGAATTTTAACAAGACAGGTTACAACTATGTGCTAAGTGACTCAGGAAGGATTATCTATTTTCCCCTTGAAGAGGAGATACAAAAACACTATACAAAAGTAGATTCCTGGGAAAATATATTCTGGGACCGGAGTGATACCACTTATGAGAAATCGAAAAGTTGCAATGGGTTTTTTACGGTATATGATTCTACTGTAAATGAAAGGAAACTTTATTTTTCGAGTCCCATCCAACTGGATAGCGTTTTTGGAACGTGGAACTTTGGCCTGGTGATGACACAGGATGAAGCACTAAACCCCACTGAAAAAGCAAGAAAAAGGAAGAATATAAGGTTGGTATCCTATTGGATGTTATTCCTGGTCTCACTGTCCTTTCTAGGTTACAGTTTAACTCCTGCTTCCAATTGGTCCTTGTGGGCCACCACATCAGTTATCTCATTAGTGGGAGTAGGAGGCATACTTGCTGTTTGGTATTTCAGTATGCGGATTGATAGTGAATCCGGGTTCGACGATGACCCTTTACTTAATAATCTAACCACCCAACTGATTCTGAATAAGGAGTATGAGAATGATGGTATCAAACCTGAACAATTTATTGAACACGTTGATACGATTGGCATCTTCGTCCAATCCCTTGAGTTCAAAGGTGTTGCAAACGTGAACCTAACCGGTTTCTTATGGGTAAGGAATCGCGATGAAAAAGACACAGTACTAAGCCAAGCAGTCTTTTTCCCTGAAGCCGTGAATATGGAAGTCGAGCCAATTGAACTATCACATGATACTTCCAGGAATGTTTGGTTCTTTGATGTGGAACTGCGTCAAAACTTCAACAACAGCACCTATCCCCTGGATCGCGAAACTGTATGGATAAGGTTATGGGATGGTTCATTGGATCAAAACATATTGTTTCATCCGGATTTCGAAGCTTATGACACAATGGATCCGGATTCATTACCCGGTCTGGTTAAGGACATTATTCTGGAAGGTTGGACCGTTACCAAGTCCTACTTCTCATATGAAAAACGACATCAGAAATCGAATTTCGGCTTGCATGAAAACAAAAGCAACACATTTGCCGAGTTGAAATATAACATCTCTATTCGAAGAGACTTTACCGGAGCCTTTGTCTCGCACTTGATCCCATTATTTGTAGTTGCATTTCTCGTGTTCATCGTCTTGACTACGCTGGGTAAATACGACAAAAAGCACGAAAACCTGGAGTTAGCTGGATTCAGTGCATCAAACGTCCTCGCTTATTGTTCCAGTCTGTTTTTTGTACTTATCGTTTCCCATGTATACCTGAGAAATAGCCTGGTCAGCAGTGGCATTATATACATGGAGTGGTTTTATTTTGTTATGTATGCAGTCATCCTGGCGGTTTCTGTCATTGCCATTCTTTTTGTATCAAATATTAACATGGGATGGTTAGCGTATAAAAATTGCCTCATTATAAAGGTTCTTTACTGGCCTGTCATCGTGTATGGGATACTAGCTTTTACCATTTTCAAATTTTACACAACTTCCTGATAATTCAGAATAAAAAAATCCCACCGAAGTGGGATCATATATTTGTGTGGTTGAAATAATCTATTTTTTTTCCTGGAAATAATAAATGTCGTAATCTCCTTTGCTTCCCAATCTTTTTGAACTGAGGTAGCCTGATTTCCCGTCCTCATTTACCTGAAAATTGATCTCATCATCGATGGTATTGATTGGATAACCTAAATTCTCAGGCTTACTCCATTTCCTGCTTGATTGATCCAATTTCGCTCGATATACATCAAAACCTCCAAGGCTCGTGGGACGATTTGAACTAAAATACAGGTATTTGCCATCGTGCGATAAGAAAGGGCTGTCCTCGTCATAGTCACTATTCACACTTCCTAATACTGGGGCCGGGTTGCTCCATTCCCCTGTTTTCTTGTTGAGGTAAGATTCGTAAATATCCAATCCGTTTCCGCCTTTATCTGAGGCAAAAAATATGTGATCTTCTTCATCAGAGATAAAGAAATGGGATTCCACTAGACTCTTTTTCAGCTTCGAATCAAATTCCCGAGGCACGGTCCAACCTTTGTTAACAGGTTCACTAAAATTAAGATCCCCGCTTTTCTCACGGTAGATAAATAGTTTTCCGTTTTCACTGACTACTTCCACTTTAGCCGTTTTAGATGTGAAGGTGCCCAAACTTTTTACATCATCCACAGGAGTCCAACCGTTTTCTGAACGGACAGAATGGAAGATCCTATAGGTATTTCCGTTATCCTCCTGACTTAAAGGTCTGGCTGATGCAAAAAGCAGTTCATTTTCATTCTTGTAGAATGCAGGGGAGATATCAGCATACTTTGAATTAATCTCGTCACCAAGCTCGATAATGTCATATTTTGCATTCTGTGCATATTTTTCAATCAACCTGTCAATTTTTCTCAGATAAAATCTAGCTTCATTAATTATTGCCGGACTTTTAAATTTCTTCACCTCAAGGAAAGAATTGAATCTGGCTTTTGATTCTTCGAACTCATATCTATAGAAATAGATCCGACCCAACCAATAATTATAGAATTTGTCATTCTCACCAGCGGTTGACTCATAATTCAATAGCTTCGTTAGATCCGATCCTCTTCCTTCCGACAGTTGGTAGGCTATTTCATAATGGTACATGAAACTTTCCTCACCTGGATATTGCTTGTGGAGATCCATATACAACTCATACGCTTTATGGAAATCCTCCATGTAAAGCATGTAATCAGCTTCATCAACTAATTCTTCAATATCAGAAGCAAACACAAAAAAGAAAGATGTTGCAAATAACGCTACTAAGAGTGGTCTGATAGTTGTTTTCATAATTATTTTCTTAGTTGGTATTTCAAAAGTATTTCCATACCATTTCCTAAAATAATTATGGGGAATGAACCGGAATTATGATCGTCAAACGATTGGAAAAGATATTTTAACCTATTTTTAGCACGTTTCGTCGAATATGAAGCTTCGGGCCGATTTAACCTTTGAGTTATTTGTAAAACCCTATAATTGAAGTACAGATTTTAGTTTATCAATACTAATGTTTGATCCACATATTATGATACCCACATTTTGGTTTCTGAATTTCATTGGATCTTTTAAGAAGCTTGCCAATGCTACTCCCGCTGACCCTTCAATTATTTTATGATGCACATGGATCATTTGTGTTATTGCACTTGCAATCTCCGATTCGCTTACTAGTATGTAATCAGAAATAAGTTCTTTGCAAATGTCAAAAGTAATTGCTCCTTCTTCCAGCCCTCCTGCTGAGCCGTCGGATAGAGTTTCCTGAAATTCTTCCAGAAAAACCACCTCCCCCTTCTCAACACTCAGATACATTTCCGGAGCATTTTCCGGTAAACAACCTATTACCTGTGTGTTTGGATAGCGATATTCAAACCAGGACGCAATTCCGGACATCATACCTCCACCCCCAATACAACCGAGAACAGAATCAAGGTTCACACCAATACCTGACATCTCCAAACCAATTGTTCCCTGACCAGCAATTACATCCCAATCATTATAGGGTGAGATCCAGATCATCCCTCTTTCTTTTGCTTTTTCCTTTGCAAACAATTCTGTCTCCAGTGAATTCTGTCCGAAGAACTGGAGCTCTACATCATAATGTCTAAGTACTTCAATCTTCGATTTTTGAGCATTGAGGGGAAGATAAATGATCCCTCGCGATCCTGAAATTGAGATGGCTCTTGCAAAACCCTGCGCATGGTTGCCTGTAGAAGCTGTAAGAAATCCTTTCGATCTGTCTTTTTCCGGCGTCTTAAGAATTTTATTGAGTGCTCCCCTGGCCTTGAATGACCCTGTATGTTGTTCGCTTTCCAACTTCAGATAAACTGCCCCTTCATTTAGCTCACTCAGATAATGAGAAAGGATAAACGGAGTGTTAAGAATATGTGGTCCAATTCTTTTATATGCTGAATTAATTTCCTTGAAAAGATCCATTCGGAGTGAATTTACGATTTCTACGACATCTTTCACTGCAGTACTTGACTTCATCCCAAACGTTTGACCACTTTTTCCTCCAGCTAAACGATCGCCCACAAACCATGCAGATCTTTGATGGCAGGTCACCCTTTTTCACTTGGAATGCTGCTTACTGATTTTGTTCAGAGAAATGGACCTTTGTCGACTACACTTAAATCGATAATCTGATTCAACCTTGAAATGATCATGTTTAGTTTTCCTGCCTTGAACCCTGCGTCTCCACATGCGGAAGCTTGATGGTTTGATCTCCCGTCTCATCATTTGAATAACTTCTCCTTCTCCAAGGCCGTACTGTCTTTTTATTGCATCAAATGAGGTCCGGTCTTCCCAGGCCATTTCGATGATTCGATCAATGTCCATATCAGTTAGGCACTCTTTCTTCTTCATTTTGTTTTGCTAAAATTCTTCTTTTTCCAACTTGATTGAGAAGTTCATTTTCATCAAGTACCAAACTATGTCGATTTCCTCTTTCACTTCCTATGCCACCATATCCATATTAGCAACAATGGATGTATAAGCAATAACCTTAACCATGCTACCCAGGCAGGAACGCATAAACCATCTGAAACACATCCTCCCAAAATAATGAAGTGAATATGACTAGGAATAAAGACGATTAGCAAGGCAATTAGTGATATGGAGGACAATCGTCTGGTACGATCAAAGATCAATCCCGCTCCCAATCCAATTTCCAACGTTCCGGATAATACGTTAATCAGTTTCGGAAATGGTAGATAGTCAGGGATGAGGGGAAAGTAGAATTCAGGATCTCTGAAATGGTTGAAACCTGCGAATAGAAAAAAAGTGACAATTAGGAATAAGCTTATTTTTTTCATGGGGTTAGTCTCCAGCTTTTACTATCATGAACTTTCTTCAAAATCAGAAAGAATGGAATCCACCAGACAAAATCATTGGTAACAAGTGTATAGCCAAATTCAAAAGGTACATTCCCTATAGAATAATTAAAGAAAAAACCGATTGGACCAAATATCTTACCAAGCATCCCTACAGCCACTATTGGCCAGTGAGTAAGTGGCGCATAACTTGCCCACCAATATCCCAAGCCATATACACCAATAACCATACCCATACCCTGCCAGATCATTAGATGTGTTGGAACAGACATCCCTGTTAATAGGAAGAACTGCTCGGGAAATAATACAACCCAAATTCCCCAAAGGACATTATAGACTGCAGCGAGCTTCAATGTATTAGACATCCATTTTGGAGACTGTTGATCTTTCATGCTTTTATTTGATTATTTCTACAGTTTTATCCGGACGTGCATAAGAAAATCTTGTTGGTGATTGTGGTTTCAGATAACCATCCAGGCCGTTTATGGCTACAGTATCCGCCATCGACAAATCCACGTATCCATCTTCTTTCAATAGATCTTCATCAATCCTCAACTCAATGATCTCACCAATAATCATGAGGGTCCCATTGGTTTTGATTGAAAGTTTTTCTACAAATTTTAATCCCACTTTTATATGTGACTCCTTAACAAAGGGGGAAGGAAAGTGATCTGAGTATTCTTTATTAAGGCCTACGATCTCGAATTCATCCTGGTCTTTCCCATACTTGGCCGATGTCCGATGTGCCGCTTCTGAAATGGATTGATTCACGTGATTGACGATGAAGTATCCTGTCGAAACTATATTATCATAGGTATGCCTCGGGACTGTTGGTGGCCGTAAAATGAAACCCAATAATGCCGGACTACTTCCGAGGTGAATTACTGAGCTGAAGACGGCTAGGTTACAGTTACCTTGCTGGTCCACAGTACCTATTAAGTTGGCACTCTTATACCCGCTAATTGAATTGATCAAGTTGATTCTGTAAAGCTTAGAGAACGCCTCAATATCTTCTTTTGATATTATCATCACTTTGACAATTTTTTAAGTTCACAGACAAAACTGTTTGTCTAGGAATTTGTTGGATTCATAACCTATTTAAGAATACAAGAATGCTACACTTTGAAAAAATAGTATCACATCCCAATCATAAATGGGTTGTATTCATTCACGGAGCAGGTGGAAGTAGTAAAACATGGAGCCATCAGGTTGAAAAATTCAGGCAGCACTTTAATCTTTTGCTTATTGACCTCAGGGATCATGGAAGATCAAAAAACTTAAGACCTAATTATGAAAAATACGAATTCTCCATTATTTCAAATGACATCAGGCAAGTGCTGGAACATGAATCCATCACGAGAGCTCACTTTGTAACAATGTCTTTTGGAAGTGTCCTGCTCCAGGATCTTGCTATGAGATTCCCGGGTATGGTGGACAAATGCATTATTTCAGGTGGCATATTCAGGGGAAATTTACCAATAAGGGTTTTTGTCAACATGGCGAGATTCTTCAATACTTTCCTTAGCTATCCACGGATGTACGGCATCTTCTCGTATCTGTTGATGCCCAGGAAACGAAACCAAAAAGCTAGAAGAGTCTACAAAATTCAGGCACAAAAACTCACCCAGAAAGAATACATGAAATGGATCGGGCTTTATTCAGAGTTTTTTGCACTTCTGAAGAATTTTTATAACCAGGTACTCAATTTTCAAACTCTGGTCATCATGGGTTCCGATGATTATATATTCCTTAAAAGTGCCCGCGGCTTTGTATCCAAACAATCGAACGCAAGGTTGATCGAAATACCTCAAACAGGTCACATTTGTAACATTGAATCTCCCGGGACTTTCAATGACTTGTGCCAATCATTTCTGCTTGATCAATAATCCCAGAAGAAATGTAGTGGACCAAATAAAAGTACGGATCCAATTATAGCCAATCAATTGATTGATCGTATTTCCAAGGTTATCCCCAATGGATATCTTGTTGTGTAACGGAACAAAAATCATAAATGTCAAGACCCAGGTACTTATAACAAGTATTAAAGAAGTGATCTGTAGAAATCCCATTTCCTGATACACCCTTATCCCATGGAGGGCGATTTGTGAAAGCATCAATGGCATAACAATAATGGTTATACCTGTGGTATATACTGGATGCCATCTGCTAAGGTCCTCATCCGAATAGTATTTGAAGCTAGGGTAGATAACCAGTTGGACTAACCAAATAAGAATTACCAGACCAAAATCAACAAGTTTTATCCACATTTTCGAAAATGCATTTTTACTTAAACAGAATTTCTGAACATGTGTTCATATTAAAAAGAAATCAATTATGTGCAGTTCGATCGCATGGTTCAGAAATGACTTAAGGGTTAGGGACAATTCCATGTTACTGGAAGCAGCGAAATCCGAGCGAGTATTTCCAGTCTATTGTTTTGATCCAAGGCAATTTTCAACTACAAAGATCGGATATCCTAAAACGGGTCCGTTTCGCACGAAATTCCTTATAGAAGCAGTGAATGATCTGCGCAATAACCTCAGGTATTTAGGATTGGACCTTATCGTTGAGATCGGCGAACCGGAGGAAATAATCCCAAATATAGCTCAGGAAGTGGGTGCCATGAAGGTACTATGCACTTCTGAAGTAACAGACGAAGAGCTGAGGACGGAAATGACCATGGAAAAAGAACTGTGGAAAAGCGGGAGAACTCTTTCCAGAATTTGGCAAAGTACCCTATTCCACACCGAAGACTTACCCTGGCCCATTTTGAAATTACCGGAAATATTCACCGGTTTCAGGAAACAGGTAGAAAAAGAATCAAATGTTAGAGCGACTGTCTCTACCCCTAGATTTTCGAAAGGATTCGATTATGATTTGAAAGAGATCCCCACGTTAGCAGCACTAGGTGTCCAGGAAGTGAAGACAGATCCAAGAGCAGTTATGAATTTTATAGGTGGAGAAAAACATGCATGGAAGAGATTGAAACATTACCTATGGGATTCCAACAAATTAGGACATTACAAAGAAACAAGGAACGGTCTTATTGGAGCTGATTACTCCTCAAAGTTCTCCCCCTGGTTGGCGACAGGATGCATATCTCCTCGGACGATCTACTGGGAGATTAAAAAATATGAGTCCAGGCGAGTAAAAAACCAATCAACATATTGGTTAATTTTTGAATTGATGTGGCGGGATTATTTCCGGTTCTTGGCAAAAAAATATGGCAATAGGATCTTCAAAACTTCAGGGATCAAAGAAAAAAACCAGGAGTTACAAAAGGACCAAAAACTATTTGAAAAATGGATTGACGGAGAGACTGGAGTACCTTTTATTGATGCAAATATGAAAGAATTGGCCAGTACCGGATTCATATCTAACAGAGGGCGTCAGAATGTAGCGAGTTTTTTAAAAAACGATTTGAAGATCGATTGGACATGGGGTGCGTCATACTTTGAGTCCCTGCTAATAGACTATGATGTAGCCAGTAACTGGTGTAATTGGAACTATGTGGCGGGAGTTGGTTGCGATCCCCGTGAAAACCGATATTTCAACATAGAAAACCAGGCGAGGAAATACGATCCAAACGGAGAATACGTATCATTATGGCTCCAAGAAAACAAACAATCTACTCTATTCTATGGGTAACTCATTTTAATTTTCAAATTAGCCTTTTAGTTTAGAGGTGTTCAATGGCCAAAATTATCAAAATACCCTCTGTCGAAGTCATAGACACCAAGGTTGTTGGTGTTTCCAAACAAAATTCTGACGGTTCATCAAGGCAAATGATAATTGCTAATTACGTAAACGAAAGTGATCCGGTCTTATTGGAATTGGAACCGGACAATCCCTTCGATCCAGATGCCATCAAAGTGTTGATCACCGAGAATCGACAAATTGGATATTTGAAACGGGAGATTGCACCAAATATAAAATCGGCAATAATTAACGAAGCCGAAATCCATGCAAAGGTGAGTTGGGTAGGTGGTAAGGAAATTAAGGGAGTAGGCTTACGTATCGAGTTAGTTAGTTAAAATACCGATAGTTACTTTTTGACAAATCCGAGCATTTTACCCATTATTCTATCTACCATTCTCGTGGGCAGTATCCTCGGAAGAGTATAGTTGGTAAATTTTCTCGCCATGAATGTGTAGCGGGGTTTTGGTTTTCTGCTCTCCATGATCTTTGCAATTTGATTACACAGATACTGAGATTCGAGAGCTGTTTTCAACGTATTTCTGATCAACTTCTCACCAAAAGTTTTAAGTGCAGGTGCGTATGGTGTTGGACCAAAAGATGCCATCTCATCATCATTCTTGTTCCAGATCGGAGTTTTGACCGCTCCCGGTCCAATTACGATAACATCTATTCCCCAAAGAAGCAACTCCCTCCTTAACGTTTCCGAAAGTCCTTCCAAAGCATGCTTGGAACTTGCATAAGGTCCGACAAAGGGCATACCTACCTTACCGGACACAGAGCTGATCTGGATAATCTTCCCCGGAGGTCTTTGGTGATTGGATCGAGCTCCTAAAAGAGGAGCAAATGTCTGTGTGACTTTCATCAAACCAAAAAGATTTACTTTAAACTGGTATTCGAAGTCCTCAATTTTAACATGTAGAAGTGGGCCTCCGACAACCATTCCCGCATTATTGACCAAGAAGTCAATCCCGTCCGGGCATTCGTTTTCTACGGTCTTGTACGCATTTTCAATTGCCTTGTAGTCCGTCACATCGAATACCAACTTCCTGTAATTCTCACCCAGTTCGGATTCTAACCTTTGTCCATCCTTTTCATTTCTGACACTTCCATAAATCAGGTATCCCTTATCTATCAAAATCCTGGTTAGGTCATAGCCGATTCCTGTCGAAACCCCAGTGACCAAGGCAATCTTCTTTTGTTCTTTATTCATGGTCTAATACATTGAGAATGTCTCATTTACAACAACTTCTCCCTGTTGCATTATTTCAAGTCGTACTTCGTACGCATCGTATTTGGTAAGATCGATCAATTTAGTTGAATTCTCTTTCTCTGGCTCCCAAAAAATGAAATCCAATTGTTCTCCGGAGATGTCAAATAAAAAAATACTAATAGGAAAGTCGTTGTAGTGCTCAACATCAATCTTGAGCGTGAGTAATTCGTCCATTTGGACATCAAAACTTTCCTCAATCGATTTCTTTTGGGAGGTGATTTGAAACTCTTCCTCATATACTTCCGATCCATAGATTACCTCCCACGTATATTTGCCCAGTCTCAAGTCGGCCAGACTATAGGCTTTTAAGAAGGCTTTTGATGATTCAAACTCCTCCTCAAAAAGGATTTCATTAGACGAACTTCTCAGTCTTATCGAAACGTCATAGATATCCTGTGCAGAGAATAGTATCCTGTACTCCCTGTTAATTGGGTCCTCAGTAATTCTCACAACTACTTCCTGGCAATACAAAATCGAACAGCTTAGTAGTGTGAATAGGAAAGCTGGTGTTCTCAAACTCTTAGGCTAAACGCACTATAAAACTAGTGAAAGCCAAATCTTTTCCTTTAATGCGATATGGATTTTTTATTAGAAACGTTATTAGCGACGGGTGAAATTCCTACGTGGATAACGTAATTATATAAGTGAAAAACTGAAATTGGAGGACTTTTCTTAAAAAAAGTAACTAAAAATTGGAAATAGAAAAAGTATGTATCATATTTGATTAACCTTTTAGGTTAGGTTGGTGACTAGTTATGGAAAAATTATTTTTTCCTAAGGGCAAATGCGAGGCATTTGCCTTTTTTTATTTATTTACATTTACATGTATATAACCCTTCTTGTATACATTAAGGGTGATTATTAAAATGACCAGCCGTACACCCAAAAATAGAAATCAGCTTCCGATTCCTGACATCTCAACGAAACTCAAGGATCTTTTTGAGGTGTTGGATTTTCCGGATGAACTAACAGATCTAATAATCTTCACCGTTTCATCGGCAGAAGGTGTTCGAGAAGAAACTTCCACTTCCAAGGAGAAGAAAGTCAAAGGCTGGGAAAAGAGCATCCCCAATAAACCAAATATTGATGGGTTGGAAGTCCCAATCAAGGATTTAAAGGGTGAAATATATCTACTCAATGATTTTGATCCGAAATACTATCTTTTGATTGTTAGGATCAATGAAAAACCTGAAAAAAAACTTCGAAAACGGATTGATTCGATTACCAGGATAATTAGGCAGAGCCTCGAAGATATCCAGATATATGACCGCAAGCATTTATTTCAAAACTTAGTCGAAAATCTTGGTGACATGATTTTCGAACTGGATGAAAATGGACTATTCACCTATGCAAATCCTGCGACCATTGAATTAACGGGGTACTCAGAAGAAGAACTTTACAAAATGCATTATTTGCAAATTGTAGATTCCGAAGGACTTGAGGATACTATCGATTTCTTCAAGCGAAAAATGAAGAAAAAGGAAGAGTACATTTATCATCAATGTGATATTAGAAAGAAGGAAGACGGAAAAAAGATAAGTGTTGGTCTCAAGTTACAGTTTGTATATGAAGGCAATTGGGTAAAAAAAGTATATGCGGTTGCAAGGGATATAACCGAATTACTTGAAGCCAGGAAGGAATTACAGGAGAGTGAGGAAAAATACAGGCTACTCGCCAATAATTCCAATGATTTGATCATTCTTCATGACCTTGATGGGACCTACAAATATATCTCACCATCCATCAGGGATATTTTGGGATTTGATCCGGATGAGTTGTTGGGACAGAATCCCTATGACTTGGTTCATCCGGACGATTTGATCCTGATTTTTGATGAACCTGAAAGAAAGAAACTCTTAAAATCAGGTACAAAAAATGATGAATACAGGATCCGTAGAAAAGATGGGAAATACATCTGGTTTGAATCATATACCAAACCTGTAAGAAACGATAAAAATGAGCTTGTTGCATTTCAAAGTTTCTCCAGGAATGTAACCAAGCAAAAGGAAAATGAAGAAAAACTCAGGAAAGCTGACCTTAGGTTAAGTCAGTATAAGGAAGGACTAAAACTTCTGAATGAGATAACATCTAATTCGGACCTTTCCGTTGAAGAGCAAATTGAAGAAGCATTAGGGGTTTGT
This sequence comes from Cyclobacteriaceae bacterium, assembly GCA_965242805.1. GTDB lineage: Bacteria > Bacteroidota > Bacteroidia > Cytophagales > Cyclobacteriaceae > JANQEU01. The sequence goes on from CBDETD010000002.1 coordinate 2,170,266, forward strand.
ACTGAGTTTCTTGGGATGAAAACCGGAATTCTCAGTAGAATTAACGGAAGCGAGTTTATAATCAGTTACATCTACAGTGTCGAGGGGAGCAAATTCCGAAAGAATCAAGTTCTCAGTTTAACTGATACTTTTAGTGAAGAAGTCTTTAAAAAAGAAGATCTACTGGCTATTCACAATATTAGCAACACCATTTATAAAGCTAATTCGGCAAGGCAATTATTCGGTATTGAGTCCTACATTGGAATACCTTATTACGTTTCCGGAAATAAAGCCGGTACGCTTGTATTCATTTCTCCTGATCCAAGAATTGAGGAGTTTGACCAAAATGATCTTGAATTTGTGAAGTTATTGTCCAAATGGGTTTCCGATGTGATACAGCAGCAGGATTACGAAAGAAACCTTATGTCGGATAAAATGATCCTCCAGGCTTTTGCAAGTTCTGCACCAGCAGCTATTGCCATGTTTGACGAGGAGATCCGATATATCACGGCCAGTGATAAATGGTATAGCGACTATGGTCTTGAGAACGAATACATCATTGGTAGAAGTTACTTTGAGGTTTTCCCAAAAATCGGACGGGACTGGGAAGAAATATTTCAAAGAGCACTATCCGGTAAGGTAGAACACAATGATCAGGACCTTATAGAAAGGGAAAATGGTGAGATCCAATGGATCAAATGGGAAGTGAGGCCATGGTATAAGAAACTGGATACAGTTGGCGGTCTGATCATGTACACCGAGGATATCACCCAGCAAAAAGAACAGCAATTGCAGCTGAAAATCGCAAAACGTAAAGCTGAACAGGCTAGTAAAGCCAAAGAGCAGTTTTTGTCAACCATGAGTCATGAGATAAGAACGCCTTTGAATGCAATCATCGGGATGACGGATTTGATGCTGATGGACGATCAACCTCCCGAGCAGCTCAAGCACCTCAGGCTTCTGAAATTTTCCGGAGAAAATTTACTTGTCCTTATTAACGATATTCTTGATTTCAATAAAATCGAAGCTGGAAAACTGGAATTCGAGATCGTTGACTTTAGCCTGAAGAGCCTTTTGGAAAAGATCCATGAGACACTTCTTGGATTAGCTCATCGTAAGAACCTGGAATTCAAACTGAACTGGGACCCTGATATTCCGGAATATGTCAAGGGAGACGCCGTCAGGATAAATCAGGTAATTACTAATCTCATTAATAATGCTATCAAATTCACGGAAGAAGGTTATATCACACTAAAAGCCAGAGCTATTCACCAAGGATCAAAGGCCTGTGTAGTGAAATTTGAGGTAAAGGATACTGGTATTGGAATACCTGAAGAGAAAATAGATACGATCTTCCAATCCTTCGAACAGGCGAGTACAACAACTACAAGAAAGTACGGAGGTTCAGGTCTGGGTCTTGCCATTGTCAAAAGGATCCTGGAATATTTGAACTCTTCCATTAAGGTTCACAGTACCGTTGGTCATGGGTCGACATTCTATTTTGAATTGGAACTGCCTGTTGGCAAATCCATTGATGAAATTGCAGAGGAAGAGAAATCAATAACCAGAATGCGTCAGGATATTAAAATCCTGATTGCTGAGGACAATGAAGCCAACCGAATTCTGGTTGAAAGCCTGTTTCGCAAATGGAAAATTGACCATGATTTTGCATTTAATGGAGCGGAAGCTGTCGAAAAATCGGTTACAAAGGAATATGACCTGATCCTAATGGATCTTCAAATGCCGGAAATGGATGGCTATGAGGCAACAAAAATTATTAGAAAAAGGGAAGATGAGTATTTCAAAAACCTACCCATTATAGCCTTGACGGCATCAGTGATGTCCAATGTTTTGGAAAAAACAAAGGAGGTTGGCATGAATTCCTATGTCTCAAAACCATTTAACCCAAATAACCTCAAAGAGGTAATTGCTAAATACACTGAAAAGGAATCAAAAGAGGAAGCAACTTTCACAGAAATAGTAAATGTTGAAGAAGAGGTACAGGAGACACAAATGGAAAATGGAAGTCACGCATCGGTTATTGATGAATTTCCTTACCTGAGAAGCCTGATAGGTGATGATGCTGATGCGCTAACGGAAATAGTAAAAACTACCTTGATCTCCGTTCAAAAGGCTACAGAAGGGGTAAAGGAAGGTATGGCACAAAACGATATCAAAAGAGTAAGACAAGAGCTCCATGTACTCCGACCGAACCTCCACAATCTGGAATTGAGTAAACTGACTGATAACCTACCTCAAATCACGGAGCTTACAGAGGAAAGCGTGAAATTATTAAAGGAACTAATTAGTGGAATCGAAAGAGAACTAAGTTCGGAAAGACTTAATATATTTATAGAATGAGTGACATAAAGTGCATTATTATTGAAGATGACCCTGCATTTCAAACCATCATAAGATCATTGGTTTCAAAATTGCCCAATTTCGAAATTCTTGATGTCTTTGATAATTCAGTGGATGCCGCTCTATTTATCACAAGAAAGAAACCCGATGTGGTATTTATGGATGTGGAAATCAACGGCCTCAGTGGACTTGAGGTGATCGATTCCCTGGAACATCGTCCTAAAACCATAGTGATAACTGGTGAGAGAAAATACGAAGAAGAAGCTTCGGAATTGGAGGTTGACGCATTTATCACAAAACCTATCTCAAGTTTTGAGTCATTTAAGGAAATTGTGGATAAAGTGGTTAGCTCCTGAAAAACGGAATTAATTTCATAAAATTCCAACCCTCCCATTTGTTGTGCATCCTTTGAGATGAAAGGCGATGAATTTCGCTTTGACTTATTAGATGACGAATACTGTAGATATTCATAAAAAATGGGTCGACCAACTCAAAAACGGAGATAAAACAGTCGCCCGGAATATCTATGATAGTTATTCCAAAGCGATGTATAATACCCTTATTAGAATATCAGGTAATTCCGAAGATGCCCAGGATCTACTCCAGGACTCCTTTATCAAGGCATTCCAAAATATTCACTCGTTTCGGGGGGAATCAAGTTTTGGTTCCTGGCTCAAAAGGATCTGCATTAATACAGGTCTGGAATATTTACGGAAGAAGAAGATTGAGTTCGAAGAGTTCACAGAAAACTTTGATATCGGAGAAGAGGACTTGTCGGTGGAGATGGATCCAATTGTTATTCACAATGCCATAAAGGACTTACCTGATGGCTGCAGGACAGTTTTATCTCTTTACCTTCTTGAAGGGTATTCGCACAATGAGATTTCATCATATCTCGGTATATCCGTTTCGACAAGCAAAACCCAATATATGAGGGGTAAATCAATGCTTCGTAATCAACTTAAAACTAAAATTTATGGCTGACGATTTAGAAAAGTACATCTCCGCCAAAAGAAAAGATCTGGACGTGGAAGTGCCACCTGCTTCGGTCTGGGAAAATATCAATAGGTCGGAAGGATTCGAATCAGCTCCAGCCAGGTCATTTACCTGGATGTGGAAGGCAGCAACCATTGCCCTTTTAATGATAAGCAGTTTGTTGATCTATGTATTGGTCCAGGATCAAAATACTCAGGATCAATTACTTACACTTGGAGATATTTCGGAAGAATATCGACTCGTGCAAATGGAATATGAAAGATCAATTGGCGATCTGTCTCAATCCATTGAATTGGAGAAGCTAGACAAATCTGAATTCGGTTGGTTGATTGAAGAGCTCGAATACCTTGATGATATCAATGAGAAATTCCGAGAGGACATCTCTAAAAAAGTGAACCAGGAATTACTTATCAAAGCGCTGGTTGATTACTACGAAAAGAAACTTAAACTATTACGAAGGTTAGAACTTGAAATAAATCGTAAAAACAATGAAAAAGGTCAAATTATTAATACTTAGTGCATTTCTTATAGCAGGATCGACCATGGTTGTGGCTGATCCTAAGCAGGAAGTCCGGGAGGCTCAATTTACATTTGATGTGTCCGATGCGACTGAAATAGAAATAGATAGCAAAAATACAAGGGTAGAAATCGAATCATGGGATCAAAGCAAAGTCGAGGTGTATGCACTGCTTGAATTCAAAGGAAGAATGAATGGATCAGCTCAGGAATTCCTCGACGAATTTCAATCCATTGTTAAAAACAACATAAGAGCAACGTCCAACTCCATATCAATTGACACCGACCTGAATGAGCCCAATAAAGTTCAGATTGGCAGTAAACACGTTGGATTCATCATTGGATATAGTGATGATGATTTGAAAATCACTTATCGGATCAAGGTCCCCGAATCTAACGACATGGAAATAGACAATTCTTACGAAGAGCTGAGACTTGATGGGAGATACTCGGGAGAAGTGACAATTGATCACTATTCAGGTGAGCTTATCGGTGGTGATTTTGCTTCATTGGAACTTGAACTTAAATATGGAAAGGCCTCCTTGGGGAACGTTTTGAACGGAGAATTTAGCCTTTACGAGCAAGATATAGAAATAGAGAGTTTCGGAAAAGGAATGATAGAATGCAAATATTCCAAAATCTCTATCGATGAAATCGATGAACTGGAACTGGATTCGTATGAAAGTAAACTTAGAATTGATCTTGGTAACAAATTGGAAGGTGAATTGAAATATGGAAAGATCGAAATAGATGAGAAAATGGAGGAAGTACTGTTTTCTGAGATCTATGAGTTAGAAATAGAAGCCAAATCAATCGGTACGATGAGACTTCCTAACAGTAAGTATTCAGATATTGAAATATCCAACATCAAAACACTTCAACAAATAGAATCATATGAAGATAATGTAAGAATCGGCTCCATTTCGAGGTTGGAATCTCAATCAAAATATGCGGAATATGATATCGACCAATTGGAAGGGTCCATTGAACTTGATGGATACGAAAGTGATGTAGAGATTGAAAGTACTTCTGAAAGCGTTGATTTGATTTCTATGAGTGGAAAATATTGCACGCTGGATCTAAGAATTGGGAATAAGCCCTTCCATCTTGATGTCAATACCCAGTACGGCAAAATAGACTATCCTGATTCCAACATTGATAGGAAGATCTTCATCAAAGAGGGTTCGAAACGTGAGATCGAAGTTTCCTCCAAGGATGCGAAGGACGGTGATATGAGGATCTTGATCAAAGGATATGAGATGGACGCAAGTATTTACTAAAGACTTATATGATAACAAGTGTGCTATTGTCCTGGATCATATATATGATCCAGGCTATTAGTTGGACCGTGTGAAAAACAGAATGGGTCAGATGGTGTCTTATTCTAAAGGTCAAGAAGATCATGTATGAAAGTGCGTAAACAGCCAATAGCAGTTGCCGGCCGAGATCAATCCCATATAGAAATACATTGATCCAAATACTCAATAAAATTGTGATAAGAAAAATTAGAAAAAGTGGCCTCCATTGACTGAAATAGTACTTCCTAAGATCTGTTTCATCGCTCTTTATCCCTGTTGGGAACAACATCCTTGCTAACGAAAAAAGTAAGATAGGAAACAAAAGCAATCCTCCGATCACCTTCAAAAGAGTCCATTCGCTTACAGCTTCGATCAATCGATACGTTTCCCACCAATCCTGAATGTGGACAATGAATATCACAATTACCATTATCGTATGGGGGTAACAGAGCCTGATGTGCTTGTAATGAGAAAGTACGTCTGCTGCTCCTGACAGGATCTGGGCAATACCTAACCCAAGGATCAAAGAACTTAATACAACGATATATTCGAATGGATCCATACTAATAGAAAATCAATTTAATCACAAAATAAAAAAGGGCCGAAATGGCCCCTTTTCTCCCAAGTTTACTGTTATCAATTAAAAAAACTTGGATAATGAAAGTTGCAGGAAGCTGTCCTCCCGAAGGAAGTAAATGAATTCCTCATCACTAACATTATCGAATATCCTAGCCTCAACATCAACATTCCACGACTCTCCAAAACGGCGATTTGCCTCGAGTGAATATAACCTTGTTCCATGCTCAACATCGAAGATTCCACCAAAAAGGATCTCGGTATCCTGAATATCATTAAAGGCTATTCTGGATCCAAAAAAGATATCGTTTTGCAAACTATTCAGAGCCAATTCATCTCTGCTGTCGTATAAATACTCCCCAAGCAATCCAATATCAATTCCCGAACTGGCAATGTTGGAAAAAGTATATTCAAATCCAGCTACGGTTGCCCACATATCCTGAAGACTATTCTCTCTATTTATAAATTCAGCTTTCCACAAAAAGGGGCCGGTAGTCGCCTGTACATCCAATCCCGTCTGGTGGATCACTCCATAAACAGGTGTGAACGATTCAATATCCGCTACTATTGGATCCCTGCCTGTTCCATAAAAATGGGATATTCCAATATCAAAAACACCAAAGAAATTGGAGTACCTGATAGCCAGATCAGGTCTGTATTCTTCAGCATCACTTTCATATTCAAACTCGGATCCATTCAGGATGAATGGTGTTCGGAGACGCCCCTTTCTCCCTGGAAATACCTGGGTCCTGAAATAGGGTAAATAAAAGAAATCAAATGTCCCAAATCCACTTAGAAGTGAGTAATGAACCATAGGTTGCCCGAGCTTTTCCTCCCCGTCAAAACTTTCCACAACATCCGTTTGATTTATGATATCTACCAAATGCGCAGATTCCGTCACTCCCCAAAATACCTTCTTCATCCCCATAGACACTTCCGAGTTGTCATTGACGACCTGCCAATACAATTCCCTGAAGTCAAAATGATTTCTTCTTTGATCAAATTGATCCAAGCGCACAAATCCTGCAACTTTCAAATTGAACTTTCCTCCTCCCCATTCATAGAACAGTTCAGGTTTGACAGCAAATGAAACATAATTCCTCTCCTGGCCCTGGTATAATCCTTCATTAAGGAAATATCGATTATTCAATTCCAACTCAGCTTTGAAATCAAAATAATTCTCCGATTCGTCCTGTCCGGCAAGATCCAGACTACTTATAAGCCCAAGTGCTACTATCAGGCTGATCAGTTTATACTTCATAGTTTCTTCAATTTTAAAAAATCGGAGGCCGAGTTATTTCGGCCCCGATTGCAAATAGTGAGCGCCGTGTGATGGCATTATCTGCCCGCTCTTACTAAACTATTTTGTGAAAAATCGTTGTCAGCTAGTCCCAACTTGAACTCGTAATCCTCGAATACCAACTTGGTTTTCTTTCCACTTTGATGGTTTTCCATGACTAATTCTCCTGCTCTCCAGTGCTTTCCAAGGTACAGATTGTAATTATTGTATACTAAAGTCTTTAAATGAGCACCTCTCCTGTCAAAGAACTCCACTTTTTCAACTCTATAGTTATCGGCATTCCAATACACTACCTGTTTGGTATACCCTGATTTCGGATCAACTGGGTACCTTTCCACAATATGATTTCCATCCTTTTCTGCCACATACTTATAAGTATACTTCTCCACTTCCTGAGAGGAGAGATCCTCGTAAGTAAACTCACTTCCCATAAATGGCCCGGATTTATTACTGGACGAAATTCTCTTCACTCTTTTCAATGCTGGTAAGTACAACCACTGATCGTCAGAACCTTCCTTGTGCGTGAATGTCAATGTAGCAGTACCTTTTACATCTTTTGGACTATTGAAGACAATCAATGATTTGTCACCATCTTCCGTAAGCTCCAGGGTTTTATTTTCAAGGTACCTGGTGCTTTCCTGTCCCTGCTTATTTGTCAGGATCATTGTAAGTTTCACACTGGAACTTTCGAATCCCTGATCTACTTCATCTGCTTTCTGCGCAATTTGAAGTCCCTGTTCTTCCTGTTCTTGGGCAAATGTCAGCCAGACAAGCCCAATTGAAAATATTGTTGATAATATAGTTTTCATCTTTCTAATGTCAGTTTTATAAGGTTTAAAAATTTATTATGCTGATATCGCTTCCTGAATCTCATCCGATTCTTCACTTTCTTCGATAACATCCTGATCTCGTTTATTAGGGAATGTCAACAACAATGCAGGCAACATGAAAAAGTCCAGAATGAGTGCAAGGCCAATGATCAGTACGGTGATCTTTGCCATATCTGAATTCAGACCGAAGTCGGATTGAGCTATAACGAAGAATCCCATCATCAATACGAAGGTCGTTACCAGTAGTGCCTGACCGACAGTGGAGAACGCATACCTAACAGAATCTGAAGGAGACATACCCAACTCCCTCCTCGCTCTAAGATATTTGGAAAGGAAGTGAACCGTATCATCCACGATGATTCCCAGGGTCATACCGAAAACAATTGAAATACCTGTATTGATATATCCTGCGAACAAGCCCCATAGGCCAAGCCCGACGAGTACCGGAGTCACATTTGGCAACAAGCTAATGGCCCCAAATTTGCCACTCCTAATCGCAAACCCAAGTACCAATGAGATGAGGATCAGTGCTACCGCTGTTCCGGAAATCATGCTTCGGATCTGTCGCTCAGAAAGATGAGCAAACATCATTGTACTACTTACACCTTCACTATACATATATTCAGGTGCATTTTCATTCAACCACAAGGATGCATTGTTACTCAATGTTAGCATATCCCTGGTTGAGATGTTCTCAATGGTCACGATCATCCTTGTTTCGGACTTGTCGACATTCACTTGATTATTCAAGTCCAGACCAAACGGCAGGGACAATTCGTAAAGCAGTAAGTATTGTGCAGCCTCTTCTCTATTGTCAGGGATCTTGAAATAATTAGGATCGTCTCCATGCATTGATTTGTTGACATGCTTCATCACGTCCGTAAATGCATTTACATGAATAACTTCAGGATTAGTGTAAAGCCACTCTTCAAATTGTTTGATTTTTCTTTGATAATCAGGATTATTGATCCCTCCTTCCTCACCTGATTGCAAAGAGAATTCAATGGTATATATGCCAGTTAGATTGTCACTTATGTAATCCGTATCCTGACGGAATGCAACGTCATTACTGAAGTATTTGATGAATTCATCATTCAATTGATTATTAGTAACTAAAAGTGAAGTGCCGATTACGAAGATCACACTGGTAATGAGTACGTGAGTCCTTCTTGCGATCACAAATTCAGCTACCCTTTCCAGAAATGGCAATCTTCCTTCTTTCACAGCGCGTTTCTTAATTCTTACGGGTAGAATCGAAAGCAAAGCCGGAAGTGTCAATACCGAGTATAAAAACGCTGCTGCCATTCCAATAGATGTGAGATTGCCCAAATCCCTGAATGGAGGTGAATCGGAGGTATTCATTGATAAAAATCCGATAATGGTCGTGAGACTTGTGATGAATACCGGCATGAAATTAACTCTTAGACTTTCGATTATAGCCTCTTGCTTTGAATCACCTTTTTTCATACGCTGAATGAATGTGATCAGAACATGTATACTATCGGCGACGGCCAATGTCATTACAATATTGATGAATGAAGCTGAAGGAGGTGTCAACTGGATCCCTAGCCAGCCTCCTATTCCCATAGCAGTCATAATGGAGAATACGATAACGATCAACGCGGAAAACGTCCCACTCACTGTACGAGTAGTCAGGTAAATTGTGAGGATAATGATCAGGAACATCAATGGGGTTAAGGTCGAAGCATCCCCTGATGCGGCTTCGAAAAATGCGGCATTCAGCATCACCAGACCTGACATATGAACATCGAAATAAGGGTGATCCTGCTCAAACTGGGAAACCATTGCCCTTACATATGACACGATCTCAGTATTCTCCCCATTATCAACATCGGGAAGCCGAACGGTGACATTGACGGCTGTGACAGTTCCTTCTTCGTTTATGAGACGATTTACCAGCCGGGAATCATTGACTGCAATTTTCCGCAAATCTTCCAATTCAACAGGTGATTTGGAAATGGCGTTAAATATCAAATCATCTACGTAGAGGTCGTCCCCCTCAGCTCTCGTATACTGAAAATTGGTTATTGCATCCACTCGACTTGAATAGGGTACTTGCCATGAATTGGCAGTCAGCTCCTCAATAGCTGCCAACTTTTCTGGTGTGAATAAATTCCCATCTTTCGGAGTAAGAACAATGAAGACATTATCATCCTTTGAATACTTCGCCTGGAGTGCATCATATGCCAGCAACTGAGGATTGTCCTCACTGAAGAAGACATGATAGTCACTATTGAACTTGACGAATTGTCCACCATAACCTGCAAACATTGCTAAGATCACTGTAGCAATCAATACGGGCCAACGGTATCGAATTACATTTTTCCCCCAGGATGTTCCAAACTTTCCTGAGCGCTTTCTAAACCGGTCAATCAACTTTTTCATAGTAGTTTATTAGTTTTTAGTGCTTCCTGTCCCAGACGATCGATTCTATTCGAACTGGACACTTATTTCAAATTTTTAATTTTCTAATTTTCGTATATTTCAGTTTTCGAAATATTAAACTCCAACGAGTTTCAAAAACTTTGGTTTCAAAATATTTCTATTTTCGAATTATATTGGAATTTTAATCTTCCAGATCCAGAAGCATTCTGACTTTCGGATGATCTAAAATCGAACTCTTGATATCAGAGACATAATCTCTCTTTTGGAATGGATGATCTCTAAAAAGTTGTGGATATTCATCCTCCATAAGATCCACCAGCTCACTTTGTCTATCAAATGCCACATCCAAGATCGATTTTAACCTCTTGTTTGAGAATCGATAACTCTCCCTGTCAACCCAGCCCCTTTCAATAAAGGCCTTAGTCTTTTTATGACATCTACATGGATTGGCTTTATTTACCAGGCCACATTTGTTGTCCATGAAAGAATGGATGTCCTTTCTGGCTCGAGTCAATTTTTGTCTGAAGTTGTCCTTTGATATCCCAAATATCTCAGCTCCAGCTTGATGATCAGCTTTAAAGATCTCCCCAATCACATAAATCAATCGTTGATCCCTATCAAGGCATAGAAGCATCCCGGACATACATCCAACTTTGGCCTCTCGGATCTCATCTGACATTGCGATTCGTTCCTCCGCAGTCAGTTGGGCATCTTTAGTTTCATCCAGTGCTTTGCCATAATGCGAAAAACTGGTGATCATTTTCTCCAATCCTCTCTTCTTGGAATTGAGAAAGTGATTGACCACGATTCGGTAGGCCCATGTCCTGAACGATGATTTTTTATTGAACTTGGATAGATTAGTCACTAATTTAATTAGTACTTCCTGGGTCAGATCTTGTGCGTCATCGGGGTCCATAACCATCTTAAAAGCCACATTGTAGATATAATTCTGATGACGTTTGATTAAAAATTCCAGAGCTATTTTGGAACCACTAAGGGCTTTTTCTATTAACTCGTCGTCTTTTTCAAAATCATAACTTTCAGAAAAAGGTCTAGATTCCATTGAATTTATTTTTGCTTCTGAATCTTAGACCACCCTTGATGGCAGGTGTGACAACCTTTTGATAAAAAATTTAAAAATTGCAGAGATGATTACAAGATTTTCTCAAGTTTGGAAGTGTATTGGGATGCACGATCTAGATATTCGATAAACTTCTCTTTCTCCACGACATCAAAGTTTGCCAGAAGTACTTTCCCATATTCAAAGAGCTTGGTCTTAAGCAAATTGTAGATCGATTGACCCTCTTTACTCAAACGAATTATAACGATCCTTCGGTCCTCAGAAGAATAATCCCGGATCACTAAACCCTTTTCAATTAATTTGTCCACAATCCCTGTGGCAGTGCTCATAGGAACCTGAAGAAACTCTGCCACCTCCCTCATGATCATCTCACCATTCTTCCCTAGCATTACAAGTAAGCCGAAATCCCGTTTCGATACTTGTCCAAATGCTTCCATACAAGAACTGTCAACCTGTTGCATTCCAAGCATCAATCCTTCTATTCCGGATATGAACCTATCTATTAATTCCTTTTCTTCTACTGACATAACCAATTGATCAATATTTCAAAAATACTTCGGATTTCGAAATATTCAAACTGAATTTGTGATTAAAAGGTTTCAAAAACCTTTTTATAGCTGAAAGCTATGACGTGTTTTGAATTGATAATCTTCAAAATCCCCAAACAACAAATTACCCGGACTTTTTTCGTCTTCACTTCTAAAAAATTCGTGGATTGCTGAGTAAAGCTCTTCCTTGCTTATCATCATATCGTCATTAAGATCAAGGGCTCTGAAACAATTATCTGCTTGTTTGATCCCAACACGGAGAGAAACAAAAAAACAGAGGTACTCATGTTTTGAAAGGTAATTATCCATGTTCTTGTCATAGATAAAAAATATGTCCCTTACGGCTTTCCGAGCAATGATATCAAAATACTTTGGTGGTACCTCTTCCGTGATCTGCTGCATCAATTTCAACCAATTTTCAAGGTTGCAATGGGCCATCTCCTGCTTATTTGAAAAATTTTGGAGACTCTTCCATATTTGTTCACCACGTCGGTTGATTAATTCTTCGATCTTGGAGGGCGGCTGGAGACATCGAAAAATTGAAATATTCTCACCTAGGCTCAAGAAATCAGACTCTTGCAGAAGACCGTCGTGGTCAAAGTCCAGTATCTGAAAAAGGTGAGTAAATTTTTTTTGTTTTAGGGCTGATAACATGACCTGAAGCTAAGGAATGAAATGTATAATAAAAAACTAAAGGTGATCACTCCCACCAAATTTCCTTTGGTGAATCGGAAATTTCAAATTTCTCACCGATGAAGGGTGTGGAGATTATAACATCCAATTTCTTAGCAGTTTCAACTGCACGTTCAATAGGATCCTGCCAGTGATGTAATGCCAGATTAAATGCACCCCAATGGATGGGCATCATGTTTTTACTTCTAAGATCTACGCCAGCCTGTACTGTTTCCTCCGGCATCATGTGAATGTCTTTCCACCTTTCATTGTATTGCCCACATTCAATCATTGCAAAATCAAATGGTCCGTATTTATCACCTATTTCACTAAAGTGATTTGCATATCCTCCATCTCCGCTGAAATAGATCTTCTTGCCACCTCCTTCGATTACCCAGGAAGCCCATTGTGTTTTATTTCTATCCGAGAATCCACGTCCCGAGAAATGTCTGGCAGGACATGCCACCAGGGTCAAACCCTCATGATCTATAGTTTCCCACCAATCAAGCTCAGATACTTTCCCCGGATCCACTCCCCATTTCTCAAGATGAGCACCCACACCAAGAGGGGTGTAAAAGTGTCCAACCTTGTCTTTGATTTTCTTAATAGTATCGTAATCCAGATGATCATAATGGTCATGCGAGATGACTACAATATCAATATTGGTGAGATCTTCGATGGGAATGGGCTCCTCATAATCAAATCTTTTTGTCATAAATGAAACTGGTGAACTTGCTGGCCCCAGCATTGGGTCAATGAGGACTCGTTTGTTATCTATTTCAAGCAGGACAGCAGAATGGCCGTACCAGGTTATGTAGGCCGACGAGTCATTATATGATCCATTTTCTTGTGAGAATCTTACTGGAAGAGGTTTTCCGGGCACTCTCCCTTTTGTATTGAAGATCCATTCTTTCATAATACCCAATCCTTTTACAAAATCCATATCCATTGTCGTGAATGTCAGGTTGACAAACTGCCCTTCCTTGTAATTAGAGGACCCTTCTATCCTTTCGAGTCGGGATCCCTCGGGACTATCTCCGAATTGAGGGGCGGTGTTAACAAAAATTATGACACCTACGATGAATAGTATAATACAAGCGACCAGAATCAGCATAGTTTTTATAAAAAATCTGAGAATTATGCGCATATATAGACGAACTCAACTTAAAACGTATCACATCCAACATTGTTCTGAGGGAAGCATGGCAAATCTTCCTAAAACAAATGAATTTCAATTCATTACAGTCAATAAATGACCGATATCATATGTCAACAGGCCTAATTTTTTTATAATAGTAGAATCATATTGACAACATATTCTATTTCACGATCTAAAAAAGGACGATAAAAAAATGACGACGGCGAATCTCGAAAAAGGGCCTCTAAATGCACTGGTTCTAATGCGAATTCTTATTGGATGGCATTTTCTTTTTGAGGGTGTGTTCAAATTGCATACCCCCAACTGGACAGCAAAAGGTTATCTCGCTAGCGCAGATGGATTCTTAAGCTCTTTTTTCATTTGGTTATCAGGAGATGGATTAATTGGCATGGTCGACTTCCTCAATATATCCTTCCTTGTGATCGTAGGGATCACACTTCTCTTGGGTTATTTTGAAAGAATTGGAAGCATTTTAGGAGTCGGATTATTGTTATTATACTACCTGGCACACCCCGCATGGCCGGGAATCGAGCAGGTGGGAACTGAAGGGAATTATTGGATAGTAAACAAGAACCTTATGGAAGCAGGTGCACTATTGGTTCTTTACTACCTACCGACAGGTGATTATTTTGGAATAAAGAGGTTATTCGGAACCTCCTCGGTAGACACTATAACTTCAAATTGAGATGGCAGAAGAAAAGAAATCAGGAAATTGGTCAAGGCGCGATATGCTAAAGGGTATCGCCGGTATACCTATTGTAGGTGGTGTATGGTGGGCTGGCGCAAGCAGAACTTCAAAAAACACACAAGCAAGAGACGCAATACTCAATACATTGAATATCAAAGCATCCCTTCCACCTTCCACAGGACCTATGGCAGGTGATCCCATCAGGTTGGGGATCATAGGATTTGGCATAAGAGGGCCTCAGTTGTGCAGAGCTTTAGGGTTTGCTACTAAGGGATGGCTCTCTTCAATGAAGGAGAATGCAGATAAAAATCCTAATGACACAAGATTGAAAACATTTCTGGAACAGGAAAATCTGAATGTTCAGATCACTGCGGTTTGTGATCTGTTTGATGTAAGAGCCCAGGAGGCTGCAGATTCTTTCAGTACGGATGATGTTAAAGTGAAGATCTACAAAAGCTATCAGGAACTATTGGCCAGTAATGATGTTGATGCCGTTGTGATAGGCACATCTGATCACTGGCATGCACCGATGTCCATTGCGGCGCTGCAGGCTAGCAAGCATGTGTATGTAGAAAAGCCAATGACCCATAATATTCAGGAAACTTATGATTTGAGAGATGCAGTATTGAACAGTGACAAAGTGTTTCAGGTTGGACATCAACATCGGCAAACACAAAGCTTTTTTACAGCTCAGGACGTGATCGATAAAAGGATTCTGGGCCACGTATCATTGATTACTGTAAATACGAACAGAAACAGCGATAACGGAGCATGGCAGTACCCAATCCATGAAAAAGCAAGTCCTCAGACAATCGATTGGGATCAGTTCCTTGGATCAGCTCCGAAAATCCCATTCAACAAAGAACATTTTTTCCGTTGGAGAAAGTGGTGGGCTTATGGATCCGGCCTATCAGGTGACCTTATGGTTCATGACTATGACAGGATCAATTGTGTCCTGAAGATGGGTATCCCTAGTTCTGTTATCTCTTCAGGAGGTATATATACACATCGTGACGGTCGGAACGTACCGGATGTTATGCAAATAAATATGGAATTTCCCGAGTTCACTACTGGTACCAGTCAGGAAGCCGGTAAAGAAAAAGGTATGACCCTGGCCTACAGTGCTACACTTGGAAATCAATATAGCAGGGGCACTGTGCTGATGGGCCATGATGCTACCATGGAACTGGGTAATGACCTTATAATCTACGCGGATAGAAACTCAACCAGATTTAAGAACATGATCGATGAAGGGACTATAGATCCCGGAGTCCCTGTTTACAGATATGATCCCGCCTCGGGTGGTACTGATGCGATCACCTCAGCAACTGCCAAGTATTTTGCAGACAAGGGACTGCTTTGGACTTACAGGGATGGAAAACGTGTGGATTCTACACACTTACACATGAGGGAGTGGTTGAGTTGCATCAGAAATGGGGGCACTCCAAGTTGTGACATTGTTGCCGGGTTCGAAGAAGCTATTACAGCGCATATGGCTGGTATTTCATATAAACTAGGTCGAAGAATTGACTGGGATAACGAAACGGGTAAAGTCGTTGAGGTACCTGGTTATGACCTCGATGAAGTATTACTTGCCAATGTGGAAAAAGTCGTTTGACAACTTATAAATCTCCGTCTTGGAAAATAAATCTATACGGGAACTTACATCGGAGGACACCAGATATGTTGTAGATTATTTCCATGGGGGTAGTGAAGAATTTCTTTGGAATATGGGGGTAGATAAACGAAAGCTACCCCCAAGATCCGAATGGGAAGAAATGATCATCGACGACCTTTCCAATCCTATGGAAGAAAGGAAATTCTACTACCTATTATGGTTAATAGACGAATTACCCGTCGGACACTGCAATATCAACCACATCCACTATGGAGAGGAGGCAAATATGCATTTGCATATGTGGGATGAGGCACATAGAAAATCCGGAGGTGGAAGTTTCTTTGTCACGTTATGTATCGCTCAGTTTTTTGAAAAATTTGGGCTGAAACGAATTATTTGTGAGCCAAATTCGAAAAATACCGCCCCAAATCGAACCCTTGAAAAGTTAGGTTTCACCTTTGTCAAAAAACATGAAAAGATCCCAGGCTTTATTAATTACTTCCAGGAATTGAACAGGTGGGAACTTGATCGGGATACTTTCATGGGTGAAAAAAGCACTAATCTTCGGCAAGCTTTCTGAATTATTTCACACCTATTCGTACTTCAAACTTTCCACTGGATTGTTACGGCTTATTTTCCCTATCTGGAAAAAGATCGTAATAAGTATGAGAAAAGTTACACCAATGATTGAAAGCACAAAAAGACTCCAATCAATCCCCATATTATATTCATACCCCGACATCCATTCTTCAATCAGAAAATAGCTAATTGGTAATCCAATAACTATCGATGGAATTACCAGCAGGATGAATTGCAATCCTACAGTCAGAATTAAATTGATGAGTGAGGCTCCCAGGACTTTTCTGATCCCTATTTCCTTGATCTTAGAATTAAGTGTCATAAGCACCAATCCATATAGTCCAAGGAATCCAATTAAAACCGCTAGTACCGTGAATAATTTCGAAATATCAGCCAGGACTTCATCTTCCTGGTATTCCTGGTTGAATCGATCTTTCACGAAGAAATAATCGAAATTATTTCCTGGATAGAAAGCATGATAAGCTTCTTCAATCTTCACTAGAGTTTTATCCAAATTCATCGGTTCCAATTTTACCGTTATGTAATTCATGGTACTATAGTATGGAAGAAAAATGATTGGTAGTATTGGAAGTTTTAATCCTCTCTGATGGTAATCCTTGACTACACCTACGATTTCGAATTCTCCTCCAAAAAAGGATATTTTCTTATTTAAAGCATCCTGCGGGTTACTGAAATGAAGAACTTTTGCGGCGGACTCATTAATAACTACAGTATTTATCAAGTCTCCATCCACATTATGATCTGACTTTGTGAATGTCCTGCCTGCAACAAGTTTTACAGAAAACAGATCGAAAAACTCATAATCTGAATTCATGAAATTGCATGAAATATTTTCAATTTCTGGAGCGGCAGGAGACTTAATTGAAAATATCTTTCCCATCCTTTCTCCAAATGACCTACCTGAACTGGAAACTTGAGCTATCCCTGGAACTGAAAGTAAGGATTGTCTGAATGAATTAAAATTCACAATCCATGTACTATCCCATCTCGTCAGTCTGGGCCCATATATCTCGATAGTGTTATCCATGTCAAATCCGAGTTCCTGATCCTGCATGTAGCTTATCTGTTTATTCACAGTAAGTGAACATGAGATCAGGACAATTGCCGTAATAAATTGAAAAACAACAAGGCCTTTTCGAACGGAAAAGCGTCCTTTTCTAGAATGGTTACGACTTTCGTGAGGTACTTGAAAACTATATCGTGAGAGGGCCAAAGATGGGTAAATGCTAATAAATAGCGAGCCCAGAATGAATATTAAAATAAATACCACAATAAAGGGAATCCCAAATAGATCTTGGGAAAACAGAGTCCCAATCTCCAGATCCATTTCCGTTAATTGATTGAAATATGGCTGTATCAATGACACAAGTAAAAATGCCAGAAGTAATGAAATGGTATTCACAACAATAGATTCGGTAATGAACTGTCTGATAATCTGGCCTTTGTAAGCTCCAAGCACTTTACGCACACTGACCTCTTTCATCCTTTCAATTCCAGCACTGGTGGTCAAATTGATGTAATTGATCCATGCGATCATCAAGATGAATAGCGAAACTGCCAGCATGAGCCAAACCAGTTTTCCATTTGACACCGAACCGATCTCATATTCAAAATCAGAATAAAGACGAATATCCCTCAGAGGTTGGATAAAGAATTCCTCCTGTGCACCTGATACCTCTCCATTTTTAAAATAATGATCCCCAAAATCATCCAGTTTGGCTTGGAAAAACTTAGGGTCCGTTCCTTCCCTGAGCTTTATATAATGGTAGAAATCTGACCATTCCCAGCTATTGTCAGCGCCCTCTCCTACGACTTCAATGAATGTTTTATAAGAAATAAGTGCTTCAAATTGCAAATGGGAATTTGAAGGGACATCCTGGAATATTCCCGAAATGGTACAAGGAAAATCGTATGTGTTCAGCCTCACCGATTTACCTACCAGATCTTGAATATTCTCTCCAGCTTCTAGAAGTCGACTGGCATATGAAGATGACAAAGCTATTTTCCCCGGTTCGTCCAATACAGAACTAATTTCCCCAGAGACCAATGGGAAAGAGAAAAAATCAAAAAATCTTTCATCTGCAATCAGATTATCTTCCAATACAAAAACCTCTTCACCTAGAGTCAGGTAATTCCTTGGACCAGAGGTCATCCTGGTGTAATCGATCACCTCGGGGTAATCTTCCAACAGCTGTGGTCCGATGGTGGGATAAGTTATCGTCCCATGCTGAACCAGTTCACCATTTTGAAAACGATCATTATATACTCTGTAGATCTTTTCAAAGTCGTTGTGAAAACGATCAAATCCATTTTCAAATACCACGTATTGAAGAATCAATATCGTTGCCGTTAAACCGACTGCGAGACCGCTAATATTGATCGCCGAGAATAGTTTATTCCTGGATAAGTTTCGAAATGAAACTTTCAGATAATTAGAATAGATATCCATTGTATTTTGAGTTTTTGAGTATTTCCTTTTTTGTAACCTTCTATACCTCAGAAATGCAAGCGAGGCAAGTATAAACTTGAAACCGGATCTAAATCTTCCATCATTCACTCTGTCAACCATGTACATTTCATTCAGGTCTCCTTCCACAGATTCCCAAAGGTCCGGATGAATAATCTTCCGGAGTAGACGAACAATTATTTTTGGAGGTAATTGGTCCTTCATCTGTTAAAGGCAACTCCTGGGATTGAATTCCAGAGCATTTCTCTCATGTTTCGTGCATTTTCTAAAACCGATTGGCCGGACTCGGTTACCTGGAAGAGAAGCTTTCGTTTTCCACCTCTTTCCGGAGTAGGATCACTGTAACGCGATGACAAATATCCCTTTTCCTGAAGGCGCTGCAAGACATTATGAACGGTGCTTATTGTTATCGAACGATTACACTTGTTCTCAATTTCCGTTTTAACCAGAATTCCGTAAGCGTTATCGTACAGTGAAGCTACTATTAGCAACGCTATTTCTTCCAGCTCACCAAGGTTAGTTCCTTTCATATTACAATTAATTCGACAAATACGAAATTAATATATAATTCGTAATTGTCGAAAAAATGTTTCATTAACTTAATTTCTGTTGTCTGTCATGATGTCATGATTTTGAACTTGGACCCCTTTTTGATAATTGGGAATGGTATGTCAAAATCAAAAGTGACCATTGGCCATGTTTTCAAGACGATTATCTGGCCTAGAAGAAAGCTGGTATTTTTAGGATTATTTCTGATCATAATAAGTCGTTTGGCCAGTCTTGTTCTTCCGGGAGCCAGCAAATACCTGATGGATGACGTAATTGTAGCAGGAGACATGGAGATGCTAAAAACGCTCCTAATTGTTGTTGCTGGTGCGATTACAGTACAAGCAATCACGTCATTTGCCCTCACCAGGTTATTGAGTGTTGAGGCTCAGCATCTCATTGCTCAATTGCGGGTGAAGGTTCAAAAGAAAGTGATCTTTCTTCCGGTTCGATTTTTTGACAATACAAAATCCGGAGAGTTAGTATCAAGGATCATGTCAGATGTGGAAGGAGTTCGAAATCTAGTTGGAACAGGACTTGTACAGCTATTTGGAGGTATTCTGACAGCTATTATTTCTTTATTTCTCCTCATTAATATAAGTGCTACAATGACACTTTACGTGCTGGTCCCTGTGGCCATCTTCGGATTCATATCTTTGAAAGCATTTGGTTACATCCGCCCGATCTTTAGGGAAAGAGGTAAGATCAATGCAGAAGTTACCGGTAGATTAACTGAAACATTGAATGGGATAAGGGTCATTAAAGGATTCAATGCCGAAATACAGGAGGTAAAGACTTTTGAAACGGGTGTGGAAAGGCTCTATGAAAACGTCAAGAAGAGTCTGACTTCTACCAGTCTGGTCACCAGTTCAGCTACCTTTCTCCTCGGCCTTGCCAGCACTGGTATTATGGGTATTGGAGGCTACATGATCATGAACAATGATCTCACTGTTGGTGAGTTCCTGTCATTCACCCTTTACCTTGGATTCATGATTGCTCCGATTGTACAAATGAGCAATATTGGTAGTCAACTTACAGAAGCATTTGCGGGATTGGATCGGACAGAGGAATTGATGAACAAAAAGGAAGAGGACGATGGATCGGTCAGAACGATAAAGCTCAGTGAGATCAAGGGAGACGTGAAATTTGACAATGTATCCTTCGGGTATGAACAAGAAAAACATGTCATTCACAACATCTCCTTCGAAGCTCCCGCTGGTTCTGTAACCGCGTTGGTAGGAAGTTCGGGATCTGGGAAGTCAACAATAGCAGGGTTGGTCGCTACATTCCTGAATCCGGAAAACGGATCGATTACACTCGATGGACAGGATCTTTCATCGGTTTCCCTTGAGAGTTATCGCAGCAAGTTAGGTGTGGTATTGCAGGACGATTTCCTTTTTGAGGGAACGATAAGAGAAAATATACTATTCCCAAGACCTGATGCCAATGAAGAAGAACTTTTGGATGCCGTGAGATCTGCCCATGTCAACGAGTTTTCCGATCGGTTCGAGGATGGATTGGATACATTGATAGGAGAGCGTGGAGTAAAGCTGTCAGGAGGTCAACGACAGAGAATTGCTATCGCACGGGCAATCCTCGCCAACCCTCGCATCCTTATCCTCGACGAAGCAACCTCCAATCTGGATACCGAAAGCGAGTCCTTAATACAGGAAAGTCTTAAACGTCTAATGCTTGGACGCACGACTTTTGTAATCGCTCACCGGTTGAGTACCATTCGACAGGCGGACCAGATACTGGTCATTGAAAATGGTAGGATTGCCGAACAAGGGAATCACGATGAACTGATCAAAAAAGAAGGTAGGTACCATGACCTTTACACCTACCAGGCCAGAATTTAAGCTTTATCTTCGTTTTATGATGATTTCCACGCTTTGATCGGGATTTTGAGATGTTTGCATTTCAATATCTTCGTTATAATGATCTGCTACACCTTTGATAATTCCTTTTGCGACATCAGACATTTTCCTCTGGGAGTCGTATACAAATTTTAACGTCTTGTCATCGATTCTTTCGAATTTCAATCGAGGAGGTTCTGCACCCTCATTTTGAATTCTGACCACTTTGTGGATCATTTCCTCTGTTTGAAGAAGCATGTCAAACATGTCCCAATCCGACTTAATAATGGACCGATACATATTCATTAGATCCGGAGTAATGAACTTGCCGAAATCCTCAAGAATATCCGGTATTGCAAACTTTGTTAGTCTGGAAGCAGCTGAAACAATTTCCACCGCCTCCGTATCAGGATATGTTGAAAACGTAGTGTATACTTTTCCGTTAAACCCTGCCTCATCCAGGACAGCTTTCCAGTTTTCTGGGCCAAACTTCGTTTCGACATACTTCTTCAGCTCTGCGTGTATGATTCCATGCATAGTTATAGGTTTTAGTGACTAGTAAAATGTAATGAAACAAATTACGGTGTCATCAGCATGCATACCAAGAGTTATCTCAGGACATTAACTCATTATTGTCATAGAGACAAAGGGAATAATTTGCTAATGAAAGAAAGATGTCTGGTTTTCCACAGATTATTTTTTACTCACCAGGTTGATCAAATTTCAACATTCTCGACATTCCAAATATATGGACTGGGGAAACATGACCAGTCAATTCAACATGGGGAATGCTTTCCCGATCCTTTGGTGACTTTACATCTGAAAGGTCTGCTTTGATTTGTTTGTTATCATGAAGTGATTCAACCGGACCGAAAGTCTTCTTTTCAATGACTGTCCTCTTACCTTTGATAAGATGGATCTCAACAGGACCAAACCGCAGGTCTTGAGTCCTTTTTACCACCTTATCGAAAAAAGCTTTCGCCTCTTCCTTCTCTCCTTTTTCAAATTCAACGACATTCTCATTACGGTTCACAGGAACACCAGGAACAACAAAATAAGTGATCGCATTAACCTTGTAATGAGGTTGAAAGGATTTTATAAAATTTAACCAAGCCTTTTTCATCGAGTTGCGTTAGAGTTCACGTTCAAAGCTAAAAATTAATAAGAAATCTTAACATACATCTTATAGAAATTTGTAATGTCATCAGATAATTCAAAAAATGAATCATGAAGGACTCATATTGGGAACAAGAATAATGCTAAAACCATTCGCTAAAACTGATTTTGAAGATCTCAAATTAATCTTTCAAGATGAATTTGTAAGAAAGTTTCTATGGGATGACCAAATCGTTTCAGATGACACCATCCAAGACATTCTGGTGCAGAATCAAAAACAGTTTCAGGAAGAAAATTCAGGGCTTTGGAGGATACTTCTTGACGACACAACCCTGGGATTCGTAGGACTCTGGTATTTCTTTGATGAACCTCAACCTCAGTTGATATACGGTTTATTGCCAACTTACACCTCGAAAGGTTACGCAACTGAAGCATGTCGGCTTATTCTTGATTATTGCAATGAAAAACTACACTTCAAATATTTGATTGCTGCAATGGATAGACCACATATTCAATCTCATAAAGTTGCGATCCGAATCGGTATGAATTTCGTGGAAGAAAGAGATGAAGATGGAAAACCTACAGTTTTTTATAGAATAGATTTCTAATCTTCATATCGCTTAAAGAGAACAATGGCATTATGCCCCCCAAAGCCAAAGGTGTTGCTTAAAACAACATTTGTTTGATGAGGTTGAGCTTCTCCCAGGACGATATCCAATTCATCAGGACATTCGGGATCAAGACTATTAGTATTAATTGTTGGTGGTATGATATTTCTCTTAATTGCCAATATTCCAGCAATTGCTTCTATCGCTCCTGCCGCCCCCAAAAGGTGACCTGTCATTGATTTGGTAGAACTTATTTTAGGTTGTCTGCCCTTAAAAATGGATGCAAGAGCTTTTAGCTCACTTAGATCACCCATAGGGGTTGAAGTTGCGTGAGTATTGACATAGTCGACATCGTCGGGTGTTAAGTTGCATGATTCCAAAGCCATGGTCATTGCCCTTGCAGCCCCCTCCCCTTCAGGATGTGTTCCTGTAAGATGGTAGGCGTCTGAAGTCATCACACCACCACCTACTTCGGCGTAGATAGTTGCTCCTCTTTTCATGGCATGATCAAGAGATTCCAGTACGAGTGTACCTGATCCTTCCCCCATGACAAATCCATCCCTTTCCGAATCAAAGGGTCTTGAAGCTGTTTCCGGTGAGTCATTACGAGTGGAAAGTGCCTTACTGGCATTGAATCCGCCGATACCTGCTTCGTTTATTGCCGCGTCAGAACCTCCGGCAATTGCAAGATCCAGATTACCCCATTTAATATGGTTATATGCCTCAATGATGGCCGTATTTGAGGTAGCACATGCTGAAATTGGAGAAAAAGTGATTCCCTTGATCCCATATTTTATGGAAATTATCCCTGATGCCATATTTACCAGGATCTTTGGTATGAAATAGGGATTGTACCTGGGGATTCCATTTCCAGTGGCAAATGAAGCAACATCATTTTGGAAACTTTGTATTCCACCATTTCCAGTACCCCATATTACTCCGGTCCTGTATAGATCGATCTTTTCGAAATCAATTCCCGCGTTCTCAACTGCTTCCTGGGTAGTTGTCAATGCGTATTGAACATAAGGATCATTGATCCTTACTTCCTTTCTATCAAGGGAATCGCTGGGATTGTATCCTTTTAATTCACAGGCAAATTGTGTTTTGAACTGGCTCGCATCAAAATAGGTGATAGGTCCAGCGCCGGATTTGCCTTGTTCCAATCCTTTCCAGTAATCCGCAACATTGTTACCTATGGGTGTTAAGGCTCCAAGGCCAGTAACAACAACCCTTTTCTCCATTAGTTCTCCTTTTTCAGGCGCCAAAGCTCCCTAATCTTATTTACATCTTCAATATTATTTTTGGGTAATAAGAGAATTTTTTCATTAAAATATTCGAAGAATAAGTATAATCTTTTTTAGATTTAACGTTTGACTTGTTGGGACTGCTTAAACTAGACCTGCTATGCCATTAACGCCACTACAAGGTACGCTTGGAAGAAAACGTGCTGCTCATTTGTTGAAAAGAACCTGTTTTGGTGCCTCAAAGAGCGAAATTGATGAATTTTCAAATTTAACAGCCCAGGAAGCTGTTGATCGCTTATTTTCAACTGACTTACCTGATCCTCCACTGCCGATTGATCCGCTCACAGGACAAGAATGGATCACTACCGGAACAACCGATGCCAACAGCGAAGAATTCGAACTTCAAGGGTACTTTTTAAATTGGTGGGTCGGTCAAATGCTGGGCAATAACATTGATGATAACATCAGGTTGTCATACATTTTTCGGGAGAGACTTATCTTTTTTCTACACACTCATTTCACCACGAAAAGTTCGGTAGTTGGAAGTAGCCGTGCACTGTACTATCAAAATGCACTATTCCGCTACTTTGCATTTGATGGGGATGACATTGTTATTCCTGGTACACCTCCTGACGAGACAAATCCTGATGGAATTCCGGATAGGATAGTTCCTAAAAATTTCAAGGAATTGACCAAGAAGATCTCCGTGGACAATGCAATGCTAAGATTTTTGGACGGACGTCTCAATGTAAAGGGAAGTCCGAACGAAAATTATGCGAGGGAACTTCTGGAATTGTACAGTATTGGAAGGGGACTTGAAGGGACGAACCCACCAGCAGAATTTACTGGAGATTATACCTTTTTCACTGAAGAGGATGTCCAGGAGGGAGCAAGAGTTTTATCTGGTTTCGATACCGATAACAGTTTTTCGAATATTGATGATGACATAGGACTTCCCAGGGGAATAATTCGAGGTGGAGGAACTGTTGCCGGTAGTCATGACAATGATCCGAAAACGTTCAGTGTACGATTTGGTGGTCGTGTAATATCCGCTGATATCAATCTTTTGCAGGGCAGTCAACCTACCGAAGAAAGTCTGCTGGACGAGATATCACAATTAGTCGAGATGATATATGAGCAGGAGGAAACAGCAAGCCATATCGCACGAAAGATCTATCGATTCTTTATTTATCATGAAATTTCTCCGGACAATTCCATAGTAAATTCCATCGGGGAAGAGTTAAAAGCGAACAGCTTTAAGATCCAGCCTGTGTTGACTTCACTGTTCACCAGCCAGGAATTTTATGAAGGTGGAGATGGATTTGATGACAATCAATTTGGAGCTATAATCAAATCTCCATTGGACCTGATCATTGGATTCAGCAGAGAGTTTGATATAGGACTACCCAACTTTGAGACAGATCTGGAAGCATTTTATGGGACCACAGGAAATTTACGACGAGATGTAGGAAATCAGGGCCTTGATTTGTATGAACCATTTGAAGTTGCAGGATACTCCGCATATCATCAGTTCCCCTTGTACAACAGAAGCTGGATAAACACTACGTACCTTACCAGCAGGTACAACTTTGTAAGAAATAGATTCGGGAATGATGGAATGTCATCCGAAGATGGCGACGTAAACTTGCTTGAATTCGTGAGGACCAACTTTGACCAATCACAAATTATCGACCCAAAATCATTCATTATAGAAGTTGTACAATATTATCTACCAGTTGGGGACAATGTCTCATTTGATTCCGATGATGGAGAATTGACAACCCAAAGACTTAATTTCTTCTATCAAGAATTCATGATCAGAGAAGGAGATTATCCATTTTCTGGTGAAGAGAACTGGGCTGAATTATGGCAGAATGGATTGGGAAATATTAATGACCAAAGTACCGTAGCAGAACGGCTCAAGTTCTTATTTAATTCAATTTTGCAAACACCTGAATATCAATTAATGTAACCATGAGGAGAAGACAATTTTTAAGAAATGTCTCGGTAGCAGGAGGGGCAGCCGTTACATTCCAGGGAATTCCATTGAAGGTCATGGCCGATCAGGCTAGATTCCAGAATCTAGCAGCTTCCACGAATGATCGCGTCCTGGTCATTTTGCAAATGCATGGTGGGAACGATGGCCTAAACACATTTATTCCTACCGGAGATTACGATCAGTATTATTTCAGAAGAGCAAATATTGCCATTCCTTATCGATCAGGAAAGCGAACTGCAATTCCCCTTGATAGTACACTACCTACTGAATCACAGATTGGGTTACACCCGGATATGCAGGATTTCAAAGATCTCTATGACCGAGGTCGTGCTTCCATCGTACAGGGAGTTTCCTATGAGAATAATAACGGATCGCATTTTAGGGGGCGGGACATCTGGTTTATGGGAGGCGGCTCAAATGACTACTTTCCATCCGGTTGGGTCGGAAGGTACATTGCGAATGATTTTGCACCACTGTCCTATCCCGATGATTTTCCAACCAATGATAATCCGGATCCGCTGGCATTGGAAATGGGTAATGATGTCTCACTTTTATTCCATCAAGCCGCGGGAATACCTGTTTCACTTTCGTTACCTGGAGGCCCTACTAACCTGGCAAACCTGATAGACCAGTTGGAAGGATTTACAGATGAAGGAGTGGACCCAAGAGGACTACCCCCTGAGTTTTTAAATAGCTCTCCTTATGGAAAAGAGATGGATTGGATCCTCGGGCTTGAAGATAAAACGGAAACTTACATCAAGAGACTCGCCGAGGTTTATGAGAGGGCTTCGGAATCCTCAGTGACATATCCTGAGAACTACCCTCTTGGATCAGGTAGAAATCCATTGAGTGGACAATTGAAACTTGTGGCCAGACTTCTGGATGGGGGTGGAACAGGGGTAAAAACCAAAGTATTCCTGGTGAAAATAGGAGGATTTGACACACATGCCAACCAGGTAGAAGACTACAATCCTACATTAGGTGGACATGCAGCAAGGCTCTATCATATTTCATCAGCGATAAAGGCTTTCCAGGAAGATCTAAAAGCCAGAGGACTCGAGGATAGGGTGTTGACCATGAGCATGTCAGAGTTTGGAAGAAGAATTGGTTCCAATGGCAGTTATGGAACGGATCATGGTACGGGAGGATCTGTGATGTTGTTTGGTAAGTATGTAAATCCGGGAGTTTATGGTACCAATCCAGATTTATCAAAGGGTAACATTGACATGCAGTACGATTATCGCCAACTGAATAGCATTATTTTGAGAGACTGGCTGGGCGTCGATCAAAATGTGATCACCAATGATATCTTCTTTGGGAATTATATCGATGGACCAAATCCTATGGGGGGAAATTTTGAACCTCTTGAATTAACCCGAGACGTCATACTCGGAAATGATCCTTTCATAACCAATCGTTTTGATTTTGAAAAGATCTACCCTAATCCTGCAGATCAAATCACAACTGCAGTGATCAGACTAAATGACCGACAAAAAGTGCAGATAGCTATACACAATATAGAAGGAAAATTACTTCATACCTTAAGTAAAGATCTAAACCCAGGAAGGCATGAAGTTGAGTTAGATCTTAAGAAATTACCTAGCGGAAATTACATCGTGAAGGTAAAATCCGATAAATTGAAAAAATCGCTGAAACTGTCGATTAGAAGATGACCAGAGTCGCCGTATTAATAGTTGCCTTATTTTTTTATTCTACTGTATTCGGACAAGGTGAAAGATTCAAACCCTCGTTCAACTCTCCATTCAGTATACCAAAGGAATTTTTGAGAACACAATGGTTTCTTGGGTTTAAGTTTGGAGGGAACCTGTCACCGGTAAGTTCCAAAACGAGTTTTAATGGATTCAGCCCAATTAATTACGATGCAGAAGAATTAGAGAAGGACTACTCTGCTGAATGGGGTGGGCATGCTGGAATTGACATTACATTTTATGGAAAAGGATTTTCAGTTAGTGTTCAACCTAATTTTCGAAGACAGGCATACAGTTACAAAACCTCATTTATTTGGGGAGATCCGACAACACAATCCTTCAATTCGAATCAAACCGTGGAACAGAGAATGGACCTATTGGACTTCCCATTTCTTGTAAAATACGATGTAACCAGAAGCCTCCTGAGACCTTTTATAACCGCAGGAATCTATTATTCCGTACTTACTGCTGCTGAAAAGAATGTGAAAATCACCTCTACGGACTCACGTGTCGATCCTCCTGTCCGATTGTCATCCCAGAGTCTGAGTATTGGAAATAAGGGAGCATTCCAAGACAATACCACCGGATACATTCTGGGTGGAGGTTTTAGCTGGGATCCAGGAAATGTCAGGGTTGTTCTGGATTTCCTGTACAGGGATTCCTTTTCAAGCATTACGACGGATGATTCCCGTTTCAGTGAAAACCAGTTGGCAGGAATTGGAGACATTGATGACGAGATATCCCTCAGGAACCTCAATATATCGTTTAGTTTCCTATTCCCTCTAAGATTTATTAGTCAGGATTTCACTTCAACTTATTGATCAATGCGTGCTTCGTATATAGTTTTAGTTTTGACTTTCTTGATCATATTTTCATGTTCCGAAGATGATTCTATTTCAGAAAGAGGATTTCTAAGAATTCTGGATGATCGAGATCTAGGGGTAGCCTACTCCCCGATATCAATAATCAATACCTTGGATACCGGATATATGGTGCTTGCAGAAAAGCAAGTTACGATAGGTGAATTACCTCTGGCGGTCATTCTGACCATAAATGATGATGGTAATTTTACCTCCACTGATTCGGTGGACATTTCAATTCGGAAACCAATAGGTGACCTAATGCAAGTCGGGGATAGCTATTACTTTTTTGCGATGCAGGAGTCTGATTACCAGGGATTTCTGGTAACAGTCGATGGATCTGGCACAATTACGACTACTACAGCTTTGGGATCAAATTTTCCCGTAGCGTCCTCAAAAGTGAATGATCAATTCCTACTCCTGTCCTATGATGCCCAAAACACCAATATGGATCTCCAGTTGGTAAACACCGATGGATCAATTGGGGGATCTGGTTCATATACCATTGGAGCCGGAAGTGACATACAACAACGATTACTGGATCACTTTTTCGAAGATGATCAGAAATTACCATTCTTTACGGGAGTCTCTACCTCAGGGAATTATTACTTTAATGGTATTTATAATTTCACATTCAGCCTTGTGTTCACCGATTTGAGTGCCACTCCTACTGGAGTTGTCCAAGGTCAGGGAGATGTTGGTGGGATCAGTGCATACCATCCAATTGCCGGAGGAGCCGGAGCGCTTGTTGGTTTTCAATATGAAGATAATTTTTACCAAACGAATGCTGCCGTATCCGAGACCGGGATAAGCAGTAGTATCAACTTCTTTGTCAATGACGTTCCAGAGCTTGCCATCAAAGCCAAATCGGAAATAACAAGCATTACCTCCGGAGGCAATGATTACCTGGTTATTGCCTCTGAGACTGAGAGCCGGCAGGTCGTTGTTTATTTCTTTGAACAAACGAGTGGAGAATTGAAAGCAATCGAGTATTTAGGTTACATTAATCCATACTCATTTGGGGATCTGTTTAGGACTGCCGATGATGAATTGTTAATTACAGGTTCCTTTTTTGCCAACGGCAGATTTGAAAGACCCTACATTAAGAAATTCACCACCTCTGAGATCCAGCAGATCGTTTCCCGATAAATCAACTACATTTCATTCATATCTTAGGGAATCCACTGGATTAGCTCTTGCAGCTCTCGTGGTCTGGAGACTAACAGAAATCATCGAAATAACCAATACCGCTATTCCGGCGGCGATAAATACCAGAATGTTGAGGTCGATACGGTAAGAGAACGACTCAAGCCATTTTTCCAGTACTATCCATGCCACTGGAAAAGAAATTATCATGGATATTGAAACAAGGACCATAAACCTTCTTGACAATAGGGAAATTACATCCCATAGAGAAGATCCCATAACCTTCCGGATCCCAATTTCTTTTATTCTCTTCTGAACGTTCAACCTTGTTAATCCCAGAAGTCCCATCCAGGCAATTACTAAAGCGAAAATGGAGGCTGCATCAATTAATTTTCTCCATCTTGCCTCCTCCTCATAGTTTTGGGCAAGAATTTCATCTACAAAATCATAAGTGAATGGTTTATCTGGATTTACATTCATCCAGGATCTTTCCAGAAAATCGATAGCATTAGAAAGATCCCCCGGTCCAATCCTGACTATCAATTGGTGCAGATTTGAAGGCCATACATAAGTTGACAATCCAGTTATCCCGGAAGCTATGGGGTCGTCATCCAATGCAAGTATCAGTGGTTCAATCTTGTTATGAAGGGAACTAAAATGGAAGTCTTCAACAATCCCGATGATTTGATGTGTTCCTTCAAAGTTTTTCCCAGGAATTTGCATTTCAAAGGGATTCACCCATGCAAAATGATCCACCAGGGACTGATTTACGATGATTCCTGAACCTGCCACTCCATCAGATATAAATCCTGTCCCCTCCTTTAATTTGATATCAAGTGTACTTAAATACTCTTTATCGATTTGATTAAAGTATACATCCTCTGAAGTTTCATCTACCTGAAGGAAGCTGAGTTTCGTCCATGGATCCCTGAAACTATTCATTGACGCCCCTACGGAAATTATCTGGGGATTGGTCATGGCTTCAGCTCTATATCGTTCAACCAACTTCTTGGAGAATTCGGTATCATCCGAACTATGCATATTAATCTGAACTAGTCTATCATCATCATATCCAAGGTCCTTGTTTTGGATAAAGTGCAACTGGTTGCGTATGACCACAGTCCCAATGATGAGCATTATTGACACGCTAAACTGGACAATAATTAATCCTTGATTCAACCAGCTCTCCTTTGAAGTGAATACTTTTTTTCCCTTCAATGCGTCCACGGGACGAAAACCCAGGAGGGCGGTCGATTGGATACCCCCTGAGATTATGCTTATAGCAATGGCTATCAACAAAAAGAAGCCAAGATGAATTGGAAGAGGATCAAATACGATACTACTTCCCAAAAGTGAATTAAAGAATGGTACGATTATTTTGGTCAATCCTAATCCCATTATCCCGGAAATTACCGTAACAAGGAAAGATTCGAATATTAACTGAATTCTTAGAGAAGACTTGAATGCGCCAAGCGTTTTCCGCAAACCGATTTCCTTGACACGGTTTAATGCGTGACCAGTAGAAAGAGTGATGAAATTGATGGTAGCTATGATGAGTACCAGCAGTGCCAATGCTGACATTATCCAAAGCTTTTGTGGATTGGTCATTCTGGCAATCCCTTCAATCTCTGGATTAAGGTGAATATCCATCAATGGTTGAATATCAACAATGAGCCTGGCTCGACTCCTCTCCGTATCTTTGGCAATTGCCTCCGAGAGCAATTGTGAAACGTCTTCCTTGACCGGTGAGTCAAACATCACATAACTCTCAATGAATGCAACATGATATGAAGTCAAAAGTCTTTCGGGTACCAGCATTCCAAATCGTTCGAAAGCAATAAGAAAATCAAAGGGAATACTGGACACCGATTCCATATTATCGATGACTCCGGAGACGAAGTAGATGCGAGTACTATCATTCATTGTTATTTCAAGTGATCCGCCCACAGGATCAAGACCTTCGAAATACTTTATTGCCATTTCCTTGGTTATTACAACATTATTGGCGTCATCCAAAGCTGTGTTCCTATCTCCGGCAATAAAGGGAAAGCTGAAGACCCTAAGAAATGACGGATCCACCAGGGAGATCACCTCCTCATATGGAGTTTCTTTGTGATTAATAGTACCACTTGAGCTTCCATAACGAGCATATTCCCTTATTTCCGGTATCGATGCGCCTAGTTCCGGAGCCAGTGGAATCGGAGTGACGCCGCTATGATCCCTACTTATCTGCTCTCCTGTCTCACGATCCACCATATGGGTATTTAATCGGTAGATCTTGTCTTTATTTCTATGAAAATTATCGTAGGACAATTCGTTGTAGATGAAGAGATAGGATAAGAATACGAAGGAAACGGCAAGTGCCAAGCCCAGAATGTTGATTGCCGAGTAGAACCTGTATTTAAGCATGCTCCTCCATGCTACTAATAGATGATTTTTATATAGCCCCATAATTATAAGTTTATTGACCTTTCTATTCCTAAATATTATACCAGGACGAAAAAAGCGGAAGACTGTCCAAATAAATTTCCTATTAGCTTTCTTCAATCCTTCTTGTGAAATGAGGTTTTCATATTCTTCAAGAAGATCCCCTTCTATACCTTCGATTAGCCTTTCCGGACAATACCAGTGAAGAAATTTGGTCGCCCACCTGGGTGGATTGTGTTCATTTGTTGGAAACTTCTCAATCATAAAGTGCTGAACTTTAATTCAGGTAGAAGTTTCCAAAGTTTGAGTTTTTGTTCCTGAGATTCCTGCAAATAGGCTTTTCCTGTACCTGTTATTTCAAAATAGCGCTTCCGACGTCCTCCTCTCACTGTCGTGGCACCTCTCATCGATGATACCACGAGCCCCTTATCTTCAAGCCTGTAGAGAGTTACATGTACAGCGCTGAGATTGACATCCCTGCCAAGTTTTTCTTTTATTGTAGAAACGATTGTGTTCCCGTATGCATCACCACCAAGTATAGCAACCATGGTAAGCAAAAGCTCTTCGAATTCACCCAGGTAAGTCTTCATTATTTGTATACATTTTGTAAAACAAATATAAATTCCATTTCTATATAAAATGTAAAACATATACTGATTCAATGACTTGAATGTTACAATTAAGGTGTTAAAAAATATAATTATTAAAATATTTCAAGATTATTTATAACATTTTTTATTTCCTATCGTTAAATGAATCATCAGCGGTCCCAACAGTCACCAGCTTTATTTTTAAAATGTTTTGTATTAAGAATAAAGGAATACCTATGAAATACATAAGAATAATTCGTCTGGTACTTGCTTGTTTATTAATAGTATTCATCGCCCTTTCCAAGGCAAAAAGCAGCAACAATACGTCGCCTGAAACAGATGTTGCTGTGTCTATGAATTAGTATTGCCCCTTCCTCTCGATCAGAACCAAACATCCCCATTGAATTACCGGTGTAATTCAATGGGGATTTCCCTATCAGTCCTCCCTTGAAAGCCTTATATTCATGGAGATAATCCACGAATTCATGAAAAGGCGTTCATTTCTTAAAAAGTCAGCTGGTTTTATTGCAGCATCTGCCCCTCTTGGTAATGCAACTTCGAAATGGACAACTCAAATCAATCAAGAAAGACCCGATGTGGTCGTCATAGGAGCTGGGGTATTTGGTGTTTGGACCGCCTTCTATTTAAGGGAGCTGGGTGCCAAGGTAACATTGCTCGATGCATATGGAGCAGGAAACTCAAGGGCAAGTTCCGGAGGTGAAAGCCGGATCCTCCGTGCAGACTATGGAGACCGCCTTTTATACTCTAGAATGAATATTCGAGCTCATGAATTATGGTCTAAATGGCAGGAGGAATGGGGGACTGAATTCTTATTGTCGACAGGTCGGCTTACGCTTGGAGACAGGAAATATCGAGAAAAGGCCAAAGCAGCACAGGGAAGGCTATCTGGACTTGGTATAGAGTCGGAGATCCTTGAACAGACGGAATTAGCAAAAAGATGGCCACAACTACGTAGTGAGGGAATCGATGTTGGGTTGTATTTTCCGGGAGGTGCTGGTGGATCTACCCTGATGGCACGGGAAGCAACCAGGATCACATGTGAGAATTTTGTTAAATATGGTGGGAGTTTCCAGATTGAGAGAGCTGAAGCTGGTGTCGTGGACAACGGGCGTCTCCGTAGTGTCCGATTAAACTCTGGTAAATCCCTTGAGGCAGATAAATATATTTTTGCCTGTGGCCCCTGGATGGCTAAGGTATTCCCTGAGATTTTCTCTGACCAACTCAAAGTATTCCGAAGAGATGTATTTTTCGTGGGATCTCCTCCCGGGGATCCTGGCTACGCTTATCCGAATTTCCCGGTTTGGAGTTTCGTCAATTCTGAAGATATACGCTATTATGGCATGCCCGATATCCATGGTCGTGGACTCAAAGTTGCTCCCTGGCCTGATTACAATTCCATCGATGTTGATATGGATGACAGATTGTCAAACACCTATGAGTTGAAGAGAGTCAGGGAGTTCGTGTCCAGGAGATTCCCAGGTTTAAAAGACCAACCATTTATGGAGAGCAGAGTATGCCAGTTGACTTTCAGCTCGGACGAGCATTTCATCGTCGATCAACACCCTGATGCTGCAAACCTTTGGTTTGTTTGCGCGGGATCAGGTCATGGATTCAAACATGGACCGGCTTTAGGGGAATACGTTGCTGACAGAGTATTGAATAACAGCAAAAACGAAGAATATGACAAAGCATTTAAATTGAAGAAACCTTAATCCTAAAAAAATTGTCTATTAGATAAATACTCTCTTTTTTTCCTGAATGCAATTCGAACTGACCAGCGTTGACATACTCGGAATTCGCCTTGATGAGCCTGTCACCACCATTACTGATCTCATAGTATCCGCGGTCTGTTACTATGCTTTCTATAAGATCCATACGGAAAGACCTAACTACAAATTGAATATCTACATGAAGTTCTATTTTCTCTCAATGGGTTTGGCTACAACCATTGGAGGAATTATCGGACATGGTTTTTTGTATTTATTCTCTTTCGCCTGGAAACTCCCCGGATGGTTGACAAGTATGTTTTCAATAGCCTTGCTTGAAAGAGCCTCTATCGAGTATTGCAGGCCTCAAATTGAAAACAAAAATGTGTTCAGGTTCTTCACCTGGCTCAATATCATAGAACTTTTCACGTTTGTTGTAATCACTTTCTATACATTGAATTTCTTTTTTGTGGAAGTACATAGTGCCTATGGATTGCTAGTGGTTGTTACAGGATTTCAAGGATATATCTATTATAAAACAAAGTCCGAAGCCAGCAGATTAGCTCTTATTGCCGTAGGAATATCTTCTATTTCGGCATTGGTATATATGAATGAATGGGGATTACACGCTTACTTCAACCATTTCGATATCAGCCACATTTTTATGACCTTCAGCGCCTGGTTTTTCTATAGAAGTGCAATGACCATGAATGTGGTAGAAGTCACAAAAGAAAGGGAGCTTGAGAATGCATAAGGTGCATCTTCCCTGCTGATGCACCTCATGGGATTAGTACTTTGCTGCTTCCCCTGTTGCCGGGGTAGTGTTCAGTATAAATTCCCTCAAATGATCATTTGCGTTTTCAAGGTCTTCGATCCGTAAATACATCATGTGACCAGATCTATAGGTCTTAAACGAAAACCGGTCTTTCATCCTGCCACTTGGATCAATCTGCCACATAGTATATTTCGCATTGAAATATTGAGTAGCTCCGTCATATATCCCAGATTGTATCATTGTATGTAAATAGGGATTCTGAGCCATTGCCTGACGAAGGTTTTCACCTGTTTCATCACCGGATCGATCCCAGGGCCTTACCGGTCCAAACATGTTGTATTTGATATCTGTCTTATAGTTGAGTACGTTCGAATAATAGTAATTGATCGCCGGGGTGAATGAATGAAGCCATGAAGTCAATTCAGAGTTAAAATCCGGTCGTGAACCAGCGTCGGTCTTGTCCAGTCCTTTGTACCTCGAGTCCAATCTACCAACTGTGAATCCCTCCTCTCTAAGTAATTCTTTCCAGAAAAATGAATTGGGCACATCCAGATTGTACTGCAAGATTGCTTTCTTGGAAATGCCGGAATAGTACGCCATTTTCTCGGCTGCTGCATCTCTTTCGGAATCTGAAACAAATCCTCCTTTGGCAATGATTGGGATAAGTTCATTAATCGTGTAGTTCTCTACCTCTGGTAATACTTCATCCAGATCCTTGGATTGCAATTCCTGAGGTAGCTTGTCATGGTACCAGGCTGCAGCTGCAAAGTAAGGAAGCCTATTGGCTGCACCTACTGGCCCGTCACGATCAATACCGAGTCCGGTAGGTGATACTAGAATCACGCCATTCAGATACATCCATTGTCTGTTTTGCAATTCCAATGATAATCCGGATACCCGAGTGGTCCCGTAACTTTCCCCGATTAAGTATTTTGGGGATTCCCATCGATTCATCCTTGTCACAAATGTATTGATCCATTCTGCCAGGTATTCGATATCTGCTTCTACACCAAAAAATTTTTCCCTCTTAACTTCTTCATCTAAAATTCTGGAATAACCTGTATTTACAGGATTAACAAACACGATATCCGCAACATCAAGTATGGAATGAGGATTGTCTTTGACACCGTATGGTTGAATGGGGAATCCTTCATCGTCAACTTTCAATATCTTGGGTCCGGTATAAGCAAGATGCATCCATACTGAACCAGATCCCGGTCCACCATTAAATGAAATAAAAAGTGGTCGTGAAGCGCGATTCCGAATGTCCGACCTCTCATAATAAGTGAAATGAACTGCGGCTATCGCTTTCCCTTTTTCATCCCAAACCGGTTGAGTGCCTGTAGTAGCTTTATAAGGTATGTTCTTACCTTTAATTATCACTTGATGGTTTGTGACCACCACCTTATCCACCTCCAGAGCTCTGTCCTGCCCCACAGTGACCAAAAAGAGCATCAAAACACTAATTGACAATATAGATTTCATGGTTTCCTCAATATTTTACTGCCCGAAAGTATCAAATATTATTTGACACCATCCCAACTAATACACAAGGTTCCGATACGACATATGAGTGGTGATAAACACCTATTTTAGCGACTTATGAGTGACAGGGAACGGATAAATGCGATCGATGGATTAAGAGGTTTTGCCCTGGCTGGTATCGTCTTGGTGCATATGGTTGAACAATATACAGCCAGTATGATCCCGGAAGACTGGCAAGCAGCAAAGAACTTTGGCATAATAGATAAGATCATCGAGGGTTTAATGTTTCTGTTTATCCGTGGGAAATTCTTCGCACTATTCTCTATGTTATTCGGATTGAGTTTCTTCTTGCAAATGGATAGAACCGAACTAAAAGGGATACAATTTCAAATGAAATTTATTTGGAGATTGATACTTCTATTTGTCATTGGATGTTTCCATCAAATGTTCTATTCAGGGGATATCCTTACTATTTATGCAGTTGTGGGATTAATTCTGGTACTTTTCTTCAATGCATCAAATAGGGTAGTCCTAACGGTGTCGTTAATTTTTCTTCTCGGAGCGGCCAGATTCGCCAGTTATTCAATCTTTGGTATAGAAGACATATTGGTGCTGGAAAATGGTCGAGGCGATCAGGAATATTGGGATATTCTTAAATCAGGGACCATACTGGAAGTCTTTCACATAAATATCGTCGAAAGAATGCTTCAAAAAACTGGTTTTCAGATAGGATATTTTGGAAGAGGTGGTTTGACCATTGGATTTTTCCTCCTTGGACTTTGGATCGGCAGAACCCGAGTTCTCGAAAATCTAAGTCAAAATAGAAAGGTCATGAAGGACGTTGTGATATGGAGTTCATCTGGTCTAGGTTTGTTCTTGCTGACGACAACAGGCATTTTCTTATTATTGGGTGATAATCCTGATTTCGATAGCTGGATCTCAATGGTTGCTTTAACCTCCCTCGACCAGTTCAATTTCTGTTTCGCAATACTTATCGCAGTAGGTTTTTTAAACTTATTCGTAAAAGAAAAGTGGACAAAAAGGTTATCCGTTTTTGCTCCATATGGCAGAATGGCATTGACCAACTATTTCGTTCAATCTGTTGTTGGGACATACATTCTTTTTGGGTGGGGTTTGGGCTTTGTGGGAGAGATCAGGAATAGCTATACATTCTTTATTGCAATCGCTATCATCACTTTACAAATATGGTGGAGTCATCTGTGGTTAACAAAATTTAGGTATGGCCCCCTGGAATGGCTTTGGAGATCTGCAACTTACTTAAAGTGGCAACCTTTCCTGAAGGCTCAACATCGCTCATGACCAAGTGCTTTGAGCACCTCATTGTCAAGGGCGACCAACATGTCCTCAGAGCCGGAGTAGTACCCTCTGTCAAATCTTTTGGATCTGGTCCCGATTTGCATTTGCTCACACACCTGCCAATCCTGCTTATTCGTAACATCCCAGAATTCAACAGCTGATTCTATCCTTCTTTGATCTTTCATTATAATGGTTTCAGGGTGGAAAAGCCAATAACAATGGTTTTCGATACTTTCAGGTCCAGTGGGGATAATATGGTGATACATCACAAAGTCGGGATGTGGTGTGAGAAGCATATTTGGGAATAGAGAATAGTAATAGATCCTACTGAGATCTTCCCCTGAAATACTACCAATGGTCGGACCGGCCGCATCACCATCCATTGTCATACTACGTTGGCCTTCGGCCAGATCCATAAATCCACCAATTACTGCCCCTATATATTCATCATGCTGAGCTGATTGAAATGGTGTCCGCTCACACAACATAGGATGTACTCCCGGACAATGATAACACTCCTGGTAATTCTGAAGAATGAGCTTCCAGTTGCAGTTTAGTTCATAGGTGATTTTTCTGGCAATCCTCAATTCAGACATCTTCCAATCACCAAATTTCCCCATAACTCCCTGCATTTGTTCCTTGAAAGGAATCGGGTCTTCATCGAGGCTTATGAAGACAAAGCCCTCCCATATTCGAACATCTGCCTGGGGAAGTGAACAGTCCGATTTTGAAAATCCACTTCCCTCCTTCATCATGGGAGCTGCCAGGAGATCCCCATTCAGGTCGTAGGTCCAGGCATGATATGGGCATCGGATAGTCTTTGATTTAAAGTTCCCCTCTTTCTCGTTACACAATTGAGTTCCACGGTGGCTACAAACATTGAAAAAGCCTCTTATATGATTATCCTTGTTCCGAACGATTATCACTTGTTCGTCACCAATTTCAATTACCTTGAAGTCTCCTATCTCTTTAATTTCCTCTTCTCGGCAAGCCAATATCCAATACTTGTAGAAGATCTTCTCAAGTTCCTGATCATAGATGTCGAGATCGTGGTAATAATAGCCGGGAAGAGTTCGATGACCATCAAGTACGGGATAATCTCTTCCTCTTTTTAAGAACTTATTTTCACTCATAGCTTGAAGAAATAGGGTTACTACCAAATTTACCTATCTTTCAAAAATGTATCAGGCTGTCACTGACCATTACTTTTCGCAATGAGTAGCAGAAAGTTAGGATTTTGGACCAGTTCCTCTTTGGTTGTAGGAAATATGATCGGATCCGGCGTTTTTCTGTTACCCGCGGCATTAGCGAGCTACGGAAGTATAAGTATTTTCGGATGGATTATTTCCGCGTTAGGTGCGTCTGCACTGGCGTTTGTTTTCATACAATTCAGTAAAATATTTCCATCAATCAGTGGTGGGCCTTATGCTTATTCACGGAAGGGTCTTGGAGATTTTGCAGGTTTTCTGGTGGCCTGGGGCTATTGGGTTTCCATATGGTGCTCAAACGCCGCAATCTCTGTGGCCTTCGTTAGCTATTTAAGCTACTTTATTCCCCTTCTTGCCAAAAACTCTATCATTGCTTCAATGGTGGGGGTTTTCACAATTTGGATAGTGGTGTGGATCAACACCAGGGGAATCCGCCATGCTGGTCTTTTTCAATTGATAACCAGTATCATCAAAATAACACCCTTGATCGTTATTGGTCTGTTTGGGGTATTTCTCATAGATTTCGAAAACCTGGAATCTTTCAACATTAGCGAATTTTCAAATTTCAGAGCTCTTATTGCCACGGCCACATTGACGTTCTTCGCGTATATGGGTATAGAATGTGCTTCCATTCCAGCTGCAGACGTCGATGATCCCACTAAAACCATATCCCGAGCTACATATTTTGGATTGACAATTACTGCAATAGTCTACGTCATGGGTTCTACCGCATTGATGGGAATAATCCCACCTGAACAACTTCAAAACTCCAACGCTCCTTTCGCAGATGTGGCACGAGTGATGTGGGGTGATTGGGCCGGACAAATTGTCGCGGCGGCGGCTATCGTCTCAACTCTTGGTGCCCTCAATGGTTGGACCTTGATACAGGGACAAATTCCAACTGCAATCGCCAAAGATGGACTTTTCCCAAAAGTCTTTTCTTTCCAAAACAAAAATGGTGCCCCTGCATTTTCGTTGATCGTTTCCGGTGGCCTAGTGACTCTATTGATGTTAATGAATTACTCCAAAGGTCTGGTCAAAGCCTTTGAGTTTATCTTATTACTTTCGACAATGACATCATTATTGGCTTATTTATTTACATCAGCGTCCTATGGTGTGATCGTTTTACAATCGAAGAAATATCAATTGCATTTATTGATGAAGCTTATGGTTGCAGGAGTGGCATTCTTTTTTGCCATATGGGCCATTGCAGGTTCAGGTCAGGAAATAGTTTATTGGGGATTTCTTTTATTAATTGGCGGGATCCCTATATACATTTGGATCAAAGGATCCCATTCACCTAATGACTGAGAAGACTACTCAATCAGAATATGGCAAACTAAGTAGCATTGTCTTGAAAAGACCAAGGGATGGATTTATATCACAAGAAAAGATTGACAACGAATGGAAGGAATTGAACTATCTGTCTCCACCTTCATTCGAACAAGCTTGTATTGATTTTGAGTTCATTGAGAAACAAGTAGCCGGAGAGGGAGCAGATATCCTTTATTTGCCAGATGATCCTGATCTGACCCTGGACTCGATATATTGTAGAGATGCATCGATTGCCACTGATATGGGTATGATCATTTGCAGGATGGGGAAAAAGGAAAGATCCGGTGAACCATCTGCCGAGAAGAGAATTTATGAGGAAAATGGAATACCTATCCTTGGTGAAATTATTGAGCCCGGTCAGATCGAAGGCGGTGATGTGGTTTGGTTGACCAGAAACGTCCTTGCCGTAGGAAGGGGATATAGGACAAACGACTCAGGTATTAAGCAATTGAAAAATTTACTTCAACCATATGAGATCCAGGTGGTCACAGTAGAGCTGCCCCACTACAAAGGTGAAGATGATGTTTTTCATTTGATGTCTATTATCAGTCCGGTTGATCAATTGAAAGCCGTTGTATATTCTTCGTTGATGCCTGTCTCCTTCAGGGAATATCTCCTTGAATTAGATTATTCATTGATAGAGGTACCCGAAAGTGAATTTGAAACGCTGGGGTGTAATGTATTGGCAATAGCCCCCGGGAAATGTCTTATTGCAAAGGGTAATCCCATCACAAAAGAACGATTACTGGCTGCAGGGTGTGAAGTAATTGAATTTGATGGAACGGAAATTAGTAATAAAGGCTGCGGAGGCCCCACATGCTTAACAAGGCCAATTTGGCGTGAAATATGAAAAACCGATCAATTGTCTACCTATTTTTTCTAATTGTTTCATTCAATATTTCTGCTCAACGTTCTCGGGATCTAGGGATTGAGATCGGTGTATTCCCAACAGGTCAAAAAAATGCGATCACTGATGTCGAAGGAGTGAGTGTGGGGCATAAGACCATCATAAACGGGGAAAATATAAGAACAGGTGTGACGGCGATCTTTCCGCATCAGGGAAATCTATTTCAACAAAAATGTCCTGGGGCCATCTATATTGGAAATGGATTTGGTAAACTGGCTGGCTACAGTCAGGTAGAAGAACTTGGCAATATTGAAACTCCGATCATTCTGACAAATACCTTAAGTGTATCAACAGGAGTGGAAGCCCTTATTTCATATACCCTTGACCAACAAGGCAATGAAAACGTCAGGTCAGTCAATGCTGTTGTCGGAGAAACAAATGACGGCAGGCTTAATGATATCAGGGGAAGACATGTTACAGTTGAGGACGTGCTGGAGGCATTGGAGAATGCAAATATCGAAGACGTTGCCGAAGGTAATGTCGGAGCAGGCACAGGAACCATCTGCTTTGGTTATAAAGGAGGAATCGGTACTTCATCCCGTATTCTTCCCGAGGAGATGGGATCTTATACGGTAGGTGTTTTGGTCCAAACCAATTTCGGAGGAGTCCTCCGGATTAATGGAACCCAAGTCGGAAAAGAACTCGGCAATTACCCATACAAAAACATACTGGATACATCCGATGGTTCATGTATGATCGTAGTGATCACTAATGCCCCTATTTCGGAAAGAAATCTGAAAAGAATGGCGAAGCGAGCGATGCTGGGACTAGCCAGGACAGGAGGTATTGGCTCAAATGGAAGCGGAGATTACGTAATTGCATTGTCCAACTTTGAGAGGAATCTCATTCCGTATTCCACCGAGGAAGAATATGACCCGATTTACCTGCCAAACAATCAGATGACGCCCTTATTCATGGCAACAATAGAAGCCACAGAAGAGGCCATAATAAATTCATTGTTTGCAGCTGAGACGATGACTGGGAATGGTAGGACAATCGAAAAAATCCCTGTCGAAAAGATCCTTCAGTTGATCCGGAAGTAATCCAATGATTACAGGATATATTCACTCAGATCACGATCTTTGATAAGATCAGAGAGTTTTTCCTGCACCATTTTTTTATCGATTGCGATCTTGGCATTTGGTCCTATAGTATCAGGTATGTCAAATAAGATCTCGTTCAATAGTTTTGACATCACTGTATGGAGACGTCGTGCTCCAATATTCTCTATTTCCTCATTGATCTTGAATGCTATTGCAGCAATCTCCTCCAAAGACTCTTCGTTGAAAGAGAGTTCCACTTTTTCAGATTCCACAAGGGCCTCATACTGCTTGGTCAGAGCGTTTTTGGGTTCTTTCAATATCCTTAAAAAATCATCTTTGGTCAGATTGTCTAATTCCACTCGGATCGGGAACCTCCCCTGAAGTTCGGGGATGAGATCCGAAGGTTTGCTAAAATGAAAAGCCCCGGCGGCAATAAATAAAATATGGTCAGTATTTACAACACCATATTTCGTATTGACTGCGCTACCCTCAACAATGGGTAGGAGATCCCTTTGGACACCCTCTCGGCTTACATCAGGGCCTCCTTTTCCACCTCTTCCCCCGGCAATTTTGTCAACCTCATCGATGAAAATGATCCCTGTATTCGATGCCTTTTCCAATGCCTCATCCTTTACCTCGTCCATATCTATGAGCTTGGAAGTTTCTTCTTCCATCAATAGCTTTCGTGCCTCAGCAATAGTTACCTTTCGCTTTTTGGTTTTCTTAGGTAACATATTATTGAGCATGTCCTGAAGATTTATCATGCTGGCCTCATCCATCATACCACCCCCTATCATTCCGATACCATTGTTTGCAGGTTGATGAACGCTTATTTCAATCTTTCGATCATCGAGTTCTCCATTCTTGATCTTCTCCCTAAACCGTTCCCTTGTTTTCTCATTGAGCTCCTTTTCTTCTTCGGGAGCATCCCCGCCGACAACCGCTTTAGTACTTTTCAAAGGTGGTATCAGAGCATCAAGAATAATAGCTTCCACCACTTCCGAAGCCTTCTCCTTAACAGCTTCTTTCTTGCTAATCTTCACCATGTTGACAGATTGCTCAACCAGATCACGAACCATGCTTTCCACATCCCTTCCAACATACCCGACTTCGGTAAATTTGGACGCCTCTACTTTGGTAAAGGGAGCGTCTGCAAGATTTGCCAGCCTCCTGGCAATTTCGGTTTTTCCAACTCCTGTCGCTCCAATTAAAAGAATATTGTTGGGCACTATATCAGATTGTATATCGGATTTGACATTCATCCTTCTCCACCTGTTTCTTAATGCAATTGCTACATTGCGTTTGGCATCTGCTTGACCAATTATATACTTATCCAGTTCTGCAACAATTTGTTTTGGTGTCAAATTCTCCATTTCTAAAAAATCTTGGTTATACTCTTCACATTTGATTGAAGAGATATGAAACTTGTCCCTCCAGCCGCATGAAATGTACTTCTTGAAAATCGCAGATGGAACTCCCTTATTTTGAGTAAAAGACCAAAAGATAAACCGGCCCCATACGGAGATTCTATTAAACGTAACTCTTGTCTACGCTTTTGGTTGTAA
Source organism: Cyclobacteriaceae bacterium (assembly GCA_965242805.1). Taxonomy (GTDB): domain Bacteria; phylum Bacteroidota; class Bacteroidia; order Cytophagales; family Cyclobacteriaceae; genus JANQEU01. The sequence continues at coordinate 2,214,824 of CBDETD010000002.1, forward strand.
CCAACCAACACCTCCAGGTACTTGCCCATGATAAAGGCCCCACCTAAGTTTAAATGCCTAAAAATTTTATCTAAGTTATCAATGTTTTCACCCACTTCAACACTGTATGGTTCATTATTGTCAATAATGTCATAGAATGTCAATGTAAACCTTACAGGCATATATTCAGGCTTGAAGGTGACTCCCATTTGAACATCAGTCGGCAATGAGCTGCTACTTGATGCGTATTCGCTTAAAATCCATCCTACATTCTTGATGACCATTCCAAAGTAGAATTCCTGACCAGGGTGACGGAATATCCCCCCTACATCGAATAATAAAGCGGATGAGGTAAAATCATCCAAAACAGAACTTGCAAATTTTAAATTCAAACCCATACTGAAAGGGCCTACTGAATGACTTTTACCTACACTTACCTGGTAATCCCGGGCATTAAAGGAACCAAGATCAGTACCAATCAGATCTCTTCTTTGCAGATCTCCATAACCGGTGTAAATAATACCAAATACCAGAGGTCCCATTTTGGAAAAGTTCCCTTGAAAAGCTGCTGATAATCTTGATATATCAGCAAAATATGGATTAAACAGGAGTGCAAAGCTGCCAGTTTTCACGGAATCGAGTGTTGCAGGATTTTCAAAACCCATAGTGATATCCCCATCTGCATTGGACACGGCCTTCCCTCCCAACGCCGCAATGCGAGCGCTTGATGGCAGGTCAAGAAATTCAAAACTCTGACTTGCCAATTGCAGATGTACCAATCCACATAATATGATCAGTAGATTTTTCAAACAGTTGTTTCAGGAATTACGAAGTCAATAGGATTTTGCACCCTTCGATTCAAAAGAGCTATTTCCAATACTTCATCCACATCCTCAACGAAATTGATGGATAATCCTTTTATATATTGGGCATCAATTTCTTCGATGTCCTTTTTATTTTTTTGGCAAAGAATTATTTCTCTGATCCCAGCTCTTTTTGCGGCCAGGATTTTTTCTTTGATCCCTCCAACGGGTAAAACTTTCCCTCTCAAAGTGATCTCTCCAGTCATTGCCAATTTGGATTTAATCTTTCTCTGCGTAAAAACTGATGCCAGGGATATCAACATAGTGATCCCTGCAGAAGGTCCATCCTTTGGGATTGCACCTGCCGGAACATGGACGTGGAGATCATAATGTTCAAATATCCTGTGATCAATATCAAGTTTATCTGCGTTCGATTTTAAATACGATAATGCAGTAATGGCTGATTCTTTCATCACATCTCCCAACTGGCCGGATAAGGTCAATTTACCTTTGCCTCTACTTAATGTAGATTCAATAAACAAGATATCCCCTCCACTTGGTGTCCATGCTAATCCGGTTGCAACTCCCGGTATCTCATTACTTTCGTAAGTCTCCTTTTCAAATATTTCCGGACCTAGAATTCTTCGGACTTCAGATTCGTTGATTGCGGGAGAATATTCCTCCTCCATTGCTATTGATTTGGCTACATTGCGAATAGTCGCAGCTATCTGTCGTTCGAGATTTCTTACACCAGATTCCCTAGTATATTCATTGACGATCTTTTGAATAGATCTCTTATCAAACTTAATATCATTAGACTTCAACCCATGTTCGTCTTTCTGCTTGGGAACCAGGTGTTTTCGAGCAATTTCAATCTTCTCTTCCAAGGTGTAACCCGTTATCTCAATGATCTCCATTCTATCCCTTAATGCGGGTTGAATTGTTTCCAATGTGTTTGCCGTAGCAATAAAAAGAACCTTGGAAAGGTCGTAATCTACTTCCAGGTAGTTATCCTTGAATGTATTATTCTGTTCGGGATCCAATACCTCTAGCAACGCCGAAGAGGGATCTCCGCGAAAATCTGAACTAACTTTATCAATCTCATCCAAAACAAAAACTGGATTAGAGGACTTCACTCTGTTGATATTTTGAATGATCTTCCCTGGCATTGAACCTATATATGTCTTTCTATGTCCTCTTACTTCCGCTTCATCATGAACACCTCCGAGGGACATTCTGACGTAGTTCCTTCCCAGAGCCTCAGCTATCGATTTCCCAAGGGAAGTTTTACCAACACCGGGAGGTCCGTAGAGACAAAGGATGGGTCCACGAAGGTCATTTTTCAATTTTCGAACTGCCAGATACTCCAGGATCCGTTCTTTCACTTTCTCCAGTCCATAGTGGTCCCTGTCTAAAATTCTTTGAGCGTTCTTAAGGTCAAAGTTGTCATCGGTGTATTCATTCCAGGGTAGATCAACCAATAACTCGATGTAGTTCATCGTCACCGGATATTCGGCGGCAGCAGGATTAATTCTTACCAATTTCTCGATTTCCTTAAAGAAGTGCTTTCTCACATCTTCCGGCCAATCTTTCTCCTCCCCTCTTTGTCTCAATGTTTCTATCTCCTGATCATGCCCCTCCTGACCAAGCTCCGTCTGAAGAACCTTCATTTGTTGCCTTAGAAAATAATCCCTTTGCTGCTGGTCAATGTCGGTGTGTACTTTGTCCTGAATCTCCTGCTTCAATTCCAACATCTGCAAGTCTTTCATCATGAATTGAAGCAGTTTTTCAGAGCGTTTCTTAGGATCATCAATCTCTAATAGTAGTTGTTTTCTTTGACCTCAGCATTCACATTACTTGATAGAAAATGAGTAAGAAAAGTGTAGCTCTCAATGTTTTCAAGGGCTATCTGTGCTTCCTTAGGGATCTCCGGATTGAGGTTCATGATCTTGTAAGCGGTGTCTTTCAATGACTGGGCGATCGCTTGCGTCTCTTCCTCATTCATATCCAGGCTTCTATCGGAAAGTAGTTTGTAGGTTGCCTGCAAGTAGGGATCATCGCTAACTACCTCTTCTACCTGGAACCTTTTCTGACCTTGAATTATGATTGTGGTATTCCCATCCGGTAAGACAAGCATTTTCAGGATTCGTGCAATTGTTCCTGTCTTATGGATATCCTTTGAAGACGGTTCCTCTTCTTTGGTATTCTTTTGAGCAACTACCCCAATAATTCTATCTCCTTTGTAAGACTTCCTAACCAGGTTGATCGATTTATCTCTACCGATAGTAATTGGCAAAACAACTCCAGGGAAAAGAACAGTATTTTTTATTGGTAAGAGTGGTAAAGTATCTGGTAGATTTTCTTCATTGAGTTCCGGACCATCTTCCGTTGTTACTAACTGGATTACCTCCTCCGCTTCATCCTCATTAAATTGGGGAATCAGATATGACCTTGACTTGTTGAACATATAAATTATGCCAAAATGGCAGTAAAAAGTTTCTTTTTGTCGTTTTCTACGTAATATCCTAACAGTTTCAATCCCCATGCCAAATACGAAAATCTCCATTTATTCGTATTATCTTTAGTTTTTTAAACTGTGAAGGCTGACGAATAGTCGCAATGTGTAGGAAAGTTACCATCCTCTTTCTTTTGACTTTTTTTATTATATCGGCATTTGGTCAGTCGAACAGGGAGCTTATTATCGAGTCCGATTCCCTTCCTTCCAACATAATTTTCAATTCCTATCAATTTAGATACATAAATGATTATCTGGATTACTACGATAAAGAAAAAATCAAGGAAATTCTTGAATTGGAAGCAAATAAAAACTGGGAAGAACTTTACCCAATTCTTAAAGATTATGTGGACAAGTTTGGGATCCAGAATTTTTATCGTGATACCCGCCTTATTTGGCGACTGGCGAAACTGACCGAATTATTTGGTGATTATCAGGAAGCAAGGTCCCTGTATCGCCTGGTGTTGAAACATCACCATCAGCAAGTCAACATAAAAGAGATCGAGATATACTATGATTCACTTAACACTCAGGAAGCCTCACAATATGTTCCAATCGAATACTACTACGAAATGGTGGAACACAGAAAATTAATTGACACCCTCCGTCCACCTAGAGGCGTCTTGTTCAATATGGGTCCACAGATCAATAGCAGGCTTGCGGATTATGGACCTTCACTTGGGATAAAAAACGATCTTCTATTATTCACCTCCAAGAGAAACGAAATTGATCTTACTGTAAGTCGAAGGAGGAACGAAGACCTGTTCATAAGTTCATTGGATGACTATGGGACTTGGTCAAAGGCTCAACCGGTTGATGAGATCAATTCCAGATATAACGAAGGCTCAGCCCATCTAAGTAGGGATGGAAAAACTATCTATTTCTCAAGATGTGACTGCAGGACCTGTTATGGGGACTGTGATCTGTTCATTGCCACTCTTCAAGAAGACAGTACCTGGGGAGAAGTTCAGAATCTCGGTGTGAATGTCAATAGCCTAAGCTGGGATTCCCACCCCTCGCTTTCTCACAATGAAGATACGCTTTATTTCGCCTCGGACAGACTTGGGGGATTTGGTCTATCCGATATTTATTACACGACCAAGACTAAAAATGGTGGATGGTCACCTGCAAAAAACATGGGACCGGTAATTAATACCAGAAACAACGAAGTGAGTCCATTCTACCATCCAGTATATGACATCCTGTATTTTTCATCCAACGGACAACTTTATAACTTCGGTGAATTTGACATATACAAGTCTTATCATCGTAACAATGATTGGAGTGAACCTCAGAATATTGGACCTCTGGTAAATGGACGAGGTAGTGAATTTTACTTCACTATAGATTCCAAGTCAGATAAACTCTACTATGCAAGATCAAGTACAAGGGATCTTGATAAGCAGGACTTATACTCCTTTCCACTGCCAATGGAAGCTCAACCTGGCGCCACCACGCGTCTTGCTGGTTCCCTTACTGATGAAATCACGGGGCAACCATTCAAAGGAATAGTTTCAGTCATAGACCTGGATGAAGGTACTGAGGTAGCACCCAAATACCTAAAACGTGATGGTTCATTTGAGTTTGAACTGATCGACCAAAGGAATTATCTGCTTGTGATCCAGGGTGACGATTTTTTCAGGGTGGAAGAAGTGTTTTTCCTGGATGGCCCAATGGCTTTGCATCAGGTAACAGAACCACTGGCAGCAAGAGTGAAATTTTCATCCATCGAGTTTGAAGTGGGAAAATCAGGACTCTTGCCAGGAATGTATGCGGACCTGAACAAAATCGTCAATTTCATGTACGACAATCCGGAATTCTATCTGAAAGTTACCGGTCATACGGATTCATTTGGAGATGCCGAATTCAATTTGAGATTATCCAAGGAAAGAGCTAAAAATATTAGGGACTACATCGTAATCTTCGCTGGGGTTCATGAAAGTCGTGTCGAATGGGAAGGTTATGGAAGTCAATTCCCAATAGTCGAGGAACAGTCGGAAGAAGACAAAGCAATCAATCGCAGAGTGGAATTTGAAATCACCCGTGAGGGGTTATCAATGGAATCCGAAGACCAGTCCCAAAACGGTTTCGACTAAAACAACTTTACAATGTCATTGAATATGGCATAGGTCATAATTCCCAACAGAAGGATCATCCCTACTTTTTGCGCACTTTCCAGGAATCTATCTGATGGTTTCTGACCAGTCACAATTTCCCAGGTCAAAAACATTACATGACCACCATCCAGAGCAGGAATTGGTAGGAAATTCATGAATGCCAATACCATTGAAAGTAGACCGGTGATCTGCCAAAAATTGACCCAATCCCATGTTCCTCCGAAAAATCTAGCAATTCCAATGGGACCTGAAAGCGATTTCGATGCGGACACTTCCCCTGCAAACATTTTTCTGAATGCTTTTATATTTATCCAGACGATATTGAAAGCCTGAAATGATCCTTTAGCAATGGACTCCCCTATGGTATAGTCTACTCGAGAAAATTCAATGAGATGATTTGTCATAATGCCGATCATCCCATCTTCCCTGACATTGAAAGTAAGATCTAATGGCCTACCATCTCTTTCTACTGTGGCTACAAACGATCCACCACGCAAAGAATCCAAAGCTGATGTGAATTCATCAAAATAATTCACTTCCGTATCGAAGATCCTGGTAAAACGATCTCCAGGTAACAGACCCGCCTCCTGGGCAGGAGAACCATCTGAAACCTCTGCTACTTCAAATGGTGTCCTCCACCTAATAAAAGGACCGCTATCCCTTTCAGAAAAATTATCAATAAAATCATTCGGAATAGGGATTGTTATTAACGAACCTTCTCTTTCTACGGTGTAGAAGCCATCATCACTCAAAAGTACTTCTCCTCTCGTCAGGTCCTTAAACTTTTCAAAATCCTGTCCATTTACATTGACTATTTTATCTCCAGTCTGAAAACCGAGCTCTTCTCCGAGCGGCATGGCAAGGATACCATGTTTGTTCAACTCATCTTTGGAAATGTAAACTTCTCCCTGCGAATATGTGAGTACGATGAAGACAATGATGCCAGTGATTACGTTAACGATAATACCTCCCATCATTACAATCAGACGCTGCCATGCTGGTTTGGATCGAAATTCCCAGGGTTCTGGTTCCGCATTGAGATTCTTCACATCAAGAGATTCATCAATCATTCCTGATATCTTGACAAACCCTCCTAATGGGATCATCCCAATGGAATATTCTGTTTCACCAAATTTTTTACCCCAAACTTTAGGAGGAAAACCAATCGAGTACTTCTCGACCCTCATTCCGAAGGCCTTTGCAGCCAATAGGTGACCCAATTCATGCACACCAACCAGTATCGATAATCCCAGCAGGAGCTGGACCGTCATTATAATTCCTTCCATTAACTAATCAATTCCTTTGCTAATATTCTTGTTTCTTTATCGGTGTCAATTAAGTCTTCTAACACCGGATTCCCAAGAAAAGTTACCTTTTCAAGACATTTTTCTATGATATCGGATATCTCCAGGAAGCCAATTCTTTCTTTCAAAAATTCTTCGACCGCAATTTCATTGGCGGCATTCAATATACAGGGATGATTACCCCCCGACTTAACAACTTCAAACGCCAGTGCTAAATTACGAAAGGTTTGCGTATCGGGTTGTTCAAATGTGAGTGCAGGATAATCTTTGAAATCAAATCGAGGAAAATCAGCTTTTAATCTATCCGGATATGTCAACGCAAACTGTATTGGTATGCGCATATCTGGTAATCCAAGCTGAGCTTTGATGGAACCGTCCTCAAATTGGACCATCGAATGTATGATTGACTGAGGGTGCACAACAACATCTATCTGATCCAGGTCCACCCCAAAAAGCCATTTGGCTTCAATGACCTCCAATCCCTTATTCATCAAAGTTGCCGAGTCAATAGTGATCTTTGCTCCCATATCCCAATTAGGATGATTCAGGGCCTGGGCTTTGGTAACACTTTCCAATTGGCCCCTGGACTTTCCGCGAAACGGACCTCCTGAAGCGGTTAATACGATCTTCTCAATAGGGTTGTGGAATTCACCAACCATACATTGGAAAATTGCAGAATGCTCGGAATCCACAGGATATATGTTGACACCTTTCTCCCTTGCTTTTTCGGTGATTAGCTTACCTGCAACCACAAGTGTTTCTTTATTGGCCAGTGCAATATTTTTTCCAGCTTCTATTGCTTTGATGGTTGGTAATAATCCGGAATAACCAACCAATGCAGTCAACACGATATCAATGGAATCCATTTCCACCACAGAAGCCAACGCTTTCTCACCGGTATAAACCTTGATTCCAAGTCCCTCCAATTCATTTTGAACTGTTGAATACTTGGTTTCATCCAGAATAACTACGGCGTTTGGATTGAAGCTTTTTGACTGTTCAATAAGTAGATCTGCATTCCCATTGCAGGTTAGTACCTCCACATCAAATTTATCAGGATGCTTTGAGATCACATCCAGAGCCTGCTTCCCAATGGAGCCGGTAGAACCAAGTATTGCCACGCTTTTCATGAATCACCCCCCGACAATCGCTTTCTGTAGGTCAAAGAGATATTTTCCCAGCGTAAATGTGAAAATTCGTGAAATTTCATTTTTATAGCATTGGGAATTGAAACAAAAATTGAGCTGTTAAGTATTTTAGAAACGAGACTCTTTGACAATGAAGAAATATTTTTTCCTGGCACTTGTTGGATTTACTACTGGATTCGGTGGTCTTTATTTCGGTTTGAAGATGTTCGAATCAGAATTAACCGGCAAAATAAATGAATTACGATCTAATAACAGTGTAGATCCCATAGTTAATGACAAATTTGATCGTTTTCAGGACTCAGCAGAGTATTTCAATGTTATCAATTCTCGGAAATGGTCAGATATTGGCGAAAATCCGGATTTCGTTAAAGCCTCAGAAGTAAGTACGTCCAGTGTGGTTTTTATAACCACCGTATCTGAGTATGAGTATCGTACAGGAACTCCCTTTGACTGGTTTTTCGAACCGAGGTCCTCACAAAGAATAGGAAGTGGATCGGGGGTTATTTTCTCGAATGACGGATACATCGTCACAAACAATCATGTTATTGAAGATGCAGACAAAATAAAGGTGACGATTGGAAAGAGAACCTACCCTGCTCAACTTGTCGGAAGGGACCCATCAACAGACTTGGCTGTGCTAAAGGTGGAGGATGGCAATCTCCCCTCTATTCCTTTAGGTAATTCCAAAGAGGTAAAAGTGGGCGAATGGGTTTTGGCCGTTGGCAATCCATTTAATCTTACGTCTACGGTAACTGCCGGTATTGTAAGTGCAAAAGGAAGAAACATCAATATACTACAGGATAAGTTCCCTATAGAGTCATTTATCCAAACGGACGCCGCCATCAATCCGGGGAATAGCGGTGGCGCTCTTGTGAATCAAGAGGGTGAACTCATAGGTATAAATACGGCTATACTTTCACGAACAGGATCTTATGCTGGTTATGGATTTGCGGTGCCCGTCGATATTGTCAAAAAAGTATTTAACGATATCGTCAAATACGGTGAGGTCCAAAAAGTATTTGCCGGTGTGGATTTTATTGATATTGACAGTGATTTAGGTGACCGGTTAGAATTAAAAGATCTGAACGGAGTTCTTGTAGGGAACATTAGAGCGGAAGGAGCCGCAGAAAAAGCCGGTTTAAAGGAAGGTGACGTTATTAAGGCAATCAACAAGGAAGAAATTGCGAATAAGGCTGAAATTGAAGAATACATAGCAAACCTATACCCAGGAGACGAGATCTCTCTAACCGTTATAAGAGGCAACAAAACATTGGAGAAAAGAATGGTACTTCTCAACAGAAATGGTGAAACCGGAATTATCAGACGAGAAGTATTTTATTCAGATTTTCTGGGAGCAGAATTCGAAATTGTATCAAAGGTGGAAAGAGACCTTCTCAGAATAGAGAATGGAGTGAAGATCGTAGATATTGACAATTCAGGATATTTTTCTCAGTTCGACCTCCCTGAAGGATTTATTATCACTGCAATCAACAGAAGACCGATAGAAACACCTGAGGAGCTGACTGATATTCTGGGTAAGATCAAAGGTAGACTGGAGATCTATGGAATAAATGAAAATGGAAGGAAGGTCTATTACTCCTACTATTTACGATAGCCTACAAGCTGCGCATTTTGAGCTTTTTCTTTAACTCCTCAATTGAATAGCGAAATTTTGCATTTGTGTCGATCATATCGTTGACCGATTGTACAGCATGTATCACGGTGCTATGGTCTCGACCTCCAAAATGGTAACCAATTGATTTAAGAGAGTGGTTGGTATAGTCCTTTGAGAAGTACATCGCCACTTGCCTGGCAATCACAATCTCCTTTTTTCTTGTTTTCGCCTTAAGATCATCCTGTGCAACGTTGAAATATTCTGAAACCGTCTTTTGGATGTAATCTATACCTACCTCAGAATCAATTTCCGTTACTATGTTTTTAAGAATGTTTTTCGCGAGTTCCAGGTCAATATCTTCTTTTGTCAGTGAGGCATGAGCAATCAATGAAATCACCACTCCTTCCAACTCACGAATGTTCGTATCAACACTATACGCAAGATACTCCACCACCTGGTCAGGAATATCAATACCATCTGCCTGCATCTTCTTTTTGATGATTGCAATTCTTGTTTCGAAATCCGGTTGCTGGAGATCAGCTGTTAATCCCCACTTAAACCTTGACACTAAACGTTCCTGAAGTCCCTGCAAATCCTTCGGTGGACAATCGGAAGTCATTATTATCTGCTTCCCATTTTGATGGAGATGATTGAAGATATGAAAGAAAATCTCCTGCGTTTTTTCCTTGTCTTTCAGAAATTGCACATCATCCAGCATCAGGATATCGACATTTCGATAATAGGCGATAAATTCTTGAATGCTGTTGTTCTTTAGCGCATCAATGAATTGGTTGGTGAATTTTTCCGAGGCAACATAAAATACATACTTGTCAGGGTGATTTCGTTTGATCTCATTCCCAATTGCCTGGATCAAATGTGTCTTACCTAATCCAACTCCTCCATAGATCATTAAAGGATTAAATGATGTAACACCAGGTTTCTTAGCAACGGCATATCCTGCAGACCTTGCAAGACGGTTGCAGTCCCCTTCAATGTAGTTTTCAAAAAGGTAGTTCGGATTTAGATTGGAATCACTCGCCAACTCCTGTATAAATTGGGGATTCTGGTAAGAATCATAACCATTTACCCTGGATTTGTTGTAACTCTGAGTAGTCCCTGATACATTAACGGTATAAGGTTGATTGGACTCACTTCCTTTATCCACAACAACAGAATATTCCAATCTGCCATTTGGACCGATTTCCGCCTCGATAGCCTCGTGCAGCAAATGAACGTAATTCTCTTCTAACCATTCATAGAAGAACTGACTGGGAACCTGTATGGTAAGTACGTTTTCTTCAAGCTTTACGGGAATTATGGGTAAAAACCAAGTATTGAAACTTTGATTAGGAATCCTTTCACGAATAAAAGAAAGGCACTTTCCCCATATGTTTTCGTGCATTGAAGAATTGGTTTTTGGTGGTTACTAAAATCAAATAGCGGTACCCAATTTTCCCTGAGCGGACGTCAAATTTGTGAGAAATTTCTATAAGAAAAAAATCGTTTTTTTACTTGACTTTTTATAATCCTGTTATCCTTTATGTATGCGTGCTTTTTCCGTCAAAATTCTTTGAAAAATCCAATAAAAAAATATTATCAAAAGATAAACACTATGTTAACACCTAGGATTTAATTTATTTTTGGAGCGATGAAAAATGATGTTCTCAACTTCAATGAATTTCCGGAGGTCAACATATCAGAATGGCGAGAAAAGGCGTCCAGGGACCTAAAGGGTAAAGACCTCGACCAAGCGATAAAATGGGCAACTTCATCCGGAGTGGACTTAGGTGCCTATTACGATCAATCCTATCTTTCCCAAACAAGTTACATCCGTAATTTCTTCAAGAGTTTTCGGCCTGCTCAATGGTTGATCTTGCAAGAATTCCACAATCCCTCGAATAACAATTCAACGCTGAATCATAGCGTGATCGATGCTCTGAATAACGGTGCTGACGGCATCATTCTAGAAAATGATCAAATACTAAATGTAGCCTCTGTATTTGATGGAATCAATCCTGAGCACTGCTTTATATCAATTTTAAACAATGCTCCTAAAGTGGCTGAATTTATGGATCATTTTGCCAATATTAAGCCAGAAAAGTTCCATGGAATCCTTGAAGCGGATGATCTAAGTTCCAATTACACCGGTGTTCGAAACATTGTATTCCATTATCATTCGGATTCCAATAGCATCGATGACATAGCGGGGATCATTGAGTCCATTATTGACCTTGTTGAAAAAAATGGGATCGAGATTATTAAAAAATCGGCTATACTGGTTTACCCCGGAAATAACTTTTTTAATGAGGTTGCGATCATCAGGAGCATTCGTTTCCTGTTGGCAGCCAGTATCGAAAAACTGGGATTCAAAATTGATCCTGCAAGTATTTTCATACATTCCAGACCCCAAACGAAGGACAATTATCAAGGTAATTTGATATCAAATGCATGTATTGGCTTATCCAGTATTTTGGCGGGAGTCAATGCTATTTCTTTTCAACTAGGATCACATGAATCGCACACTTTTGCAAATCGAATCACACGAAACATTAGCCTTCTTCTTAAAGAGGAATCTAAACTTGAATTTGAGCAAGATCCTATTGCCGGCTCGTACTTCCTGGATTATCTGACTCATGAACTTTCCAAAAAGATATGGGATCGTGTTAAAGGAAATGTCGGATATGAAGATATTATCAGTCTCTATGATCGAGGCGTCTGGGAAGAAACATATCAGCACACTGCATTCGCCTCCGGGATCCCACCATTTCTTCGTGGTCCTTACACAACGATGTATTCAACAAGACCCTGGACCATAAGGCAGTATGCCGGATTCTCAACAGCTGAAGAATCAAATGCATTTTACCGAAGGAATCTAGCGGCAGGTCAGAAAGGACTTTCCGTGGCCTTTGACCTGGCAACACATCGGGGATATGATAGTGATCACCCAAGGGTGGAAGGAGATGTAGGAAAGGCTGGAGTCGCCATTGATTCTGTTGAAGATATGAAGATACTTTTCGATCAGATTCCTTTAGATGAAATGTCTGTTTCGATGACTATGAATGGTGCTGTAATCCCAATCATGGCTTTTTACATCGTGGCTGCCGAAGAACAGGGTGTTTCGCCCGAACAGCTTAGCGGAACCATACAAAATGATATTCTTAAGGAATTCATGGTCAGAAATACCTATATCTATCCACCATCCGAATCGATGCGAATAGTCGGGGACATCTTTAAATACACTTCGCAAAAGATGCCAAAATTCAATTCTATTAGCATTAGTGGGTATCACATGCATGAAGCAGGTGCAAGTGCTGAGCTTGAACTTGCATTTACTCTGGCTGATGGTCTAGAGTACTTAAAAACTGGCATCGAAGCAGGAATTGATATTGATTCCTTTGCGCCAAGAATATCCTTCTTTTGGGGCATTGGCATGAATTTCTTGAATGAAGTTGCCAAATTGAGGGCCGGGCGGCTTTTATGGTCAAAAATTGTCAAGTCCTTCAACCCAAAGAATCCCAAGTCCATGGCTTTACGTACCCATTCCCAGACTTCGGGGTACAGCCTCACCGCCCAGGATCCATACAACAATGTCACAAGGACCTGTATTGAAGCGTTGGCAGCTGTATTTGGACATACTCAGTCCTTGCATACCAATGCGCTTGACGAAGCAATTGCTTTACCAACGGATTATTCAGCTGCCATTGCCAGGGATACCCAAATACACATACAAAAAGCAACTGACATTACCCGAGTAGTCGATCCTTTGGGAGGTTCTGAATTACTTGAAAAGATGACCTGGGATCTATCACAAAAAGCCTGGGCAATAATCCAGGAAATCGATGAAATGGGTGGTATGGCGACTGCGATTGAGGAAGGTTACCCGAAGCTAAAAATAGAAGAAGAGGCAGCAAAAAGACAAGCAAGAATTGACTCCGGAAATGAAATCATTGTTGGAGTAAACAACTTCAAATCAAAGGAAGATAGTGATTTTGATATCCTGGAGATAGACAATCAAAAAGTCATTACAGATCAGGTCCAGAGAATTAAAGAGATCAAAACAAACAGGGACAATCACCAGGTAAAACTTTCATTGAATGCAATAAAAGAAGCAGCGGATAAAGGGAATGGAAATTTGCTGGAGTTGGCAGTAGAAGCTGCAAGGCACAGAGCCACCCTTGGTGAGATATCATCGGCAATGGAGGCCGTTTTTGGCAGATATAAAGGAACTCACAAAACAATTTCAGGTGTTTATGCCTCCGAAATCACTCATGACCAACATTTCAAGAAAGCTCTCTCCCTTTCCGACAAGTTTGAAGAACAGGAAGGTCGAAGACCGAGGATAATGGTTGCAAAGATGGGACAGGATGGTCATGATCGAGGAGCAAAGGTCATTGCCACGAGTTTTGCCGATATGGGTTTTGATGTAGATATCGGACCTCTGTTTCAAACACCCGCCGAATCCGCCCTGCAAGCTGCTGAGAATGATGTACACATAATTGGGGTCTCTTCTCTTGCTGCCGGGCACAAGACTTTAATTCCTCAACTAATTGGCGAATTGAGGAAAATAGGAAGAGATGATATAATGGTTGTGGCTGGTGGGGTGATCCCTGAAAAGGATCACTCATTTCTGAAGGGGGCTGGAGTAGGCCTAATATTCGGGCCAGGAACTGTCATCGCAAAAGCTGCAATAGAAATATTGGAAAAGTTGATGCCCTGATACAGGCATTAGCTATCTTTAATATTGCAAAATCAAGAAAAAACATGAGTTTTAAAAGTCTTGCACGAAATGTGGCGTTGTGTTGCGTTTTGTCATTGTATTGCTACAGCGCACACACTCAAAACTGGGACAAAGGTTTCTCAAAATCAGACGTGGCCTACGAGCTGGGTGATTATAAAAAAGCTCAAAAATTCAATCTAAAGGTAAAAAAGAAAGCCTTAAAAAAACTTGGGCAAAAGAGCAACATCCTTGCCCTTGCTCTGGTGAGAGAAGCCAAAATCAATACGGCACTCGGAGTTCTTACCGAAGTTGAGGACCCCTTGAACCAAGCAATAATGCTAAATGAGGAGTTAAACCTTGAAAACAAGGTGGAATTCGGATACTTATTGAAAGAAGCCGCACAAGTGATGATTCTCTATGGCAACTTCAATCTTGCTGATAGCTACCTGCAGCAGGCCAAGAGTTCATTTGAAGAGGCCGGTGTTATTGAAGAACTGATCGCTGAACTAGATGTATTGTCTGCAAAGATCCTGGCGGGACGCGGTTTTTATAGCCAGGCAATCGACTTGGTAGATAACCAAACGGAATTTTTTCAAAATAAAATTTCATCAGCCTCAAAAAAGGAAGCCGACATTCACAAGAAAGAATTTGCTGAGATCCTCCTGGTGAAATCGAATGCTTACCGCATGATGGGTGATTACCTTAAATCAGACTCTTCTTTTCTTTACACTGAGAATTGGATTGATAACAATTTAGGCAAATCAGATATTCTTTATGCTCAATGTAAATACCTGAATGCTAAACTTTTACAGGAAAACGGTCTAGCCCGGGATGCTCAGGCCGATCTTTTTGAGAAGGCGTATATAGCAGCCACTAAGAAATACCCCCCATCTCACATGATCACAATGGAGATCAAAAAAGACCTAATGAATTCGTACTATGCTGTTGGGTCAACTTCAAAACTCAAAATTGTAAATGAGGAGTTCAAAAAAACACTAAATAGTTCTTTTCCAAACAATAGCGTTCATTCACTTGCTGATGATCTCAGGGATCTGTATTTCAAATTTGAAGCACAGGAACTACGCGTTCTAGAAGAAAAGATCAATAAACTACTCAATAATGATCTGGTACCAAGAAATCACTCAATTCGGATTGAATTATATGATTTTGCCAATGATGTAGCTCTATTCAATGGTCGACATAGGAACACTGACAATTATCAGAAATTGATCCTTGGGATAAAAGAGGTCCTATATGGACTTGATGCTCCTGTCTACCATCTCACCAAGATCAAATTGGCCAATTATTTCATCGATTATTCAGACAATTTTGATGAGGTACAGGAAATATATGAGACCAGCTTCAAACTAATTGTTGATCCGGAAATCACCGAAGGTCACCACATGTACCTGGATATATTGAGTCATCTTGCCTCTTATTATGAAGAAACGGATCAATACGAAAAGGCCTCTGAAACGCTGGACAGAGCACTGCTGGCAGCCCGGCGTAAATACGATGATAAAGATGTCGAATATGGTAAGACATTGGAGAAAATCGCAGGTCTGCAGATCAAGATCGGCAAGTATGAAGAGGCTGAAAACAACCTGAATACAGCCATCAACATATTTGATGAACTGAAAAGTGAGGTTGGAGACGCTAATTTATCAGTTGCATATATCACACAAGCCAAACTCCTGGCCATCAAAGGTGAGTATGATGAAGCTGAAGCCAATATATGGTATTCAGACAAACTTAGAAGTAAACTATCGCTAACTGTGGCAACCGCAGGTTTGGGGTATCAGGACGATTTGGCAGATCTATACCTGAACATCGGTCGATTCACTGAGGCCAATCAGCTTCTGAAATCATCATTAAAGGAGAAAACCAAGGATTACGGAAGAGAAAGCAGACATCTAAACAAGCCACTTGTTCTCACCGGAAGGCTGAATTTACTAAGAGGTGAGTATTCTGAAGCCGAGCAATTGGCACGACGGGCAAATAATTTATCAACAAGTATTTTCGGAGAGGAATCTTCAAAGGTGGTTCCTTCTTCCATACTGCTTGCTACTATCTATACCTCAATTGGAGATTATGATAAGGCTGAGAGTCTGCTTACCTCAACAATTGAAATTCAAAAACGGCAATTTGGTGAGGACCATGTAGACGTTGGTAAATCCTTGATGCAGCTCGCTCTGGTGAAGTATTATAAAAGTGATCCTATTGATCTGGTTACTAAGCTTTTTCATGAAGCAGAAGACATAATCGGAATGAGGTTGGGTAAGAATAATCCCACTTATGCCGAAATTCTGAAAAATATGGCTATTGCCAGTATAGCAGTTGGAGACTATACCATTGCGTTCACACAGCTGGAAGATGCCGGAAGAATATGGAACAAAAAAATCGGTAAACGTGGCAATCTCAATGCAGCAAGTGTTGATGTACTGAAAGGAGATATATATTATCGCCAAAAGCAATATAATGAGGCTGATAACTTATATGAAAAGGCGAAGTCCAGATATCAAAGGTTCTTCAACAATAATCATCCGGAGTATGTGAAAGTCCAATCCAAATTAAGTAAAACCTACTACATGAAGGGAAACTGGAATAGGGCTCAAAGTCAAATTGAAGATGTACTCTCCAACTATAAATCCTTTATTGAAGAGTACTTCCCAGCACTGTCTGAAAGGGAAAAAGCTAAATTCTGGAATACCATTAAGACAGATTACGAATTCTACAACACCCTGATAATCAGCAAGAATAGAAATGAGAAGTATATTGGTGAAATGTTCAACAACGCGTTGTTGACAAAAGCACTTTTACTCAACACGTCCATAAAGATCAGGGAGAGAATTTTGAATAGCGGTGATGAAGACCTGGTTATTACTTACCAAGAATGGATCAATAAAAAAGAACTACTAACCGCAGCATTGTCAATGAGTAGCGATCAACTGGTAGAAAATGAGATCAATACCGGTCAACTGTCCCAGGAAGTAGAATTACTTGAGAAAGAACTTAGTTTGAAATCCGAGATATTTAGTGAAGGGTACGAGAAAAAAGCAGTTACCTGGCAAAATATAAGAGAATCATTGGATGAAAATGAAGTGGCCATTGAGAGCGTAAGATTCAGGGTCTTTGATCACACATTCACGGACTCCGTCAAATATGCACTGCTTTATATCAAGGGAGGAAAGCGAACTAAGCCCGGACTTATTTTATTAGACAACGGAAAAGATCTGGAGACGAAATATCTAAACGTTTACAGGAACAGCATCAAATATCAGATTCGGGATAATACCTCCTACAATCTCTATTGGAAACCGATAGATGAAGTCATTGGCACAGTATCCACCATGTACTTCTCCCCCGATGGAGTTTTTAACCAGATCAATCTGGAGGCAATACCCGCATGGGAGGATGATGGCAAATACGTCTTAGACAACTCTAATATCGTCCTTGTAAATAACACAAAAGACCTATACTTCAAGAAGGTCAAATCGGAACTTCAAGGCCAGCAGCAGGTGGCTACTATGTTCGGCAATCCTGTTTTTTATATCGAAACCTCACCGGGAGTTCCCAAACCTAACTCCGGGCTTACACGAGAAACGACCTCAATAATTTCCGAACTTCCAGGTACTAAGAAAGAGATTGATGAGTTGAAAACTTACCTTGAGAGAAAAGGGTGGACTACCAGTGAATACACTGAATTAGATGCAAATGAGAACACCATTAAATCCATTGACAATCCAAGGATCTTCCATATTGCAACGCATGGTTTCTTTCAGTCAGAAAAACTTGAAGCAAGTGCTCTTGATGCCGAACTGAACGAAAACTACCTGTACGAAAATCCTTTACTAAAATCAGGATTGTTGCTATCGGGAGCAGGGGATATTCTCAATGAAACTCAATTTAACTATAATGTGGACAATGGCATACTCACCGCATACGAAGCGATGAACCTGAACCTGGATCAGACAGACCTGGTGGTACTTTCCGCCTGTGAGACGGGGTTGGGTG
Source organism: Cyclobacteriaceae bacterium (assembly GCA_965242805.1). GTDB lineage: Bacteria > Bacteroidota > Bacteroidia > Cytophagales > Cyclobacteriaceae > JANQEU01. Next base: position 2,233,036 of record CBDETD010000002.1, read on the forward strand.
AGGTTGAAGCAGGTGAAGGAGTCTACGGCCTCCAGCGCGCATTTCTGGTTGCTGGCGCTAAGACAGTTGTCATGAGTCTATTCAAAGTATCTGATGAAGCTACTCAACAATTAATGGTCAAGTTTTATCGCAAATGGCTTGAAACAGGAGATAAGAGACAGTCCTTTATTGATGCCAAAAAAGAAATTAGGAACGAATACAGGGATCCAATTTATTGGGGACCATTTGTAATGATTGGCCTGGATTGATCTCAATTGTTCTTTCAGGCACACATTATCTCAAATCACTGAATCTTAGCGATTAAGGTCAAAACTATCTTGAAATATTAGTAATTTGACTTCCAAATTCCGCAACATGAAAAAAATACTCTCCAATCTTATCCTATGCTTATTGGTGACGTACCATGTCTCGGCCCAAAGGACACTGACCGGAAGGATCAGTTCCGATTCCGAGCCAGGGGGGTTGCCTGGTGTTACCGTCAAAGTAAGCGGCAGCAATACACAATCTACATCAGATTCGAATGGTAACTACTCAATTTCGATACCTGAAGACGGCGGCCTGGTTCTATTTGCATTAACGGGGTATCGATCCCAGGAAATTGAAGTCAGTTTTCAGGAAACACTGGATATTTTGATGATCCAATCTCAAACTTCGGACAACCAAATATCTGTGGGTTACGGATCAGTGTCAAAAGATGAAATGACGAGTACCATTTCTCAAATAGATGCTGAATCGATTGGAGGTCAACCTCTAATAGACCTGGAACAGGCTAATCAAGGAAGAGCCTCGGGAGTCTTTATTCAGAACAATGGCGGAAAACTTGGGCAAGGGACTACAGTAAAGATCCGAGGAGGTTCATCATTGACAGGTTCTAACGAGCCACTATATGTGGTAGATGGGATTCCCCTCTCATCTGATAACCAGTCTGAAATCAATCCAAATAATATTGCATCCATGGAAGTGCTAAAGGATGCCTCCGCCGCTGCCATTTACGGGTCGAGGGCAGCCAATGGAGTGATCCTGATAACCACCAAGAAGGGCCAATCCGGAAAGATCCAGGTTGATCTTGATTATCAATTAGGAATGGGACGTACCCCAAAGGAATTGGATCTGATGACGCCCACTGAATTCAATGAGATGTTTATGGAATACACCCTTAGAATCGGTGGATTTGATGAAGCAATTACCCGTCAGCGGCTCAAAGAATGGGCTGAAGCCGGCACCGCTACTTTCACATTGAACGGGACTGATTACAGCATTACTCCCAGTGCACTGGATTCGCTGGATGGAAATACTGACTGGCAGGATGAGGTTTTTCAAACAGCAATTTCACATCGGGCTAATGTCAATGTGTCCGGTGGAAACGAGAATCACAGGTTTTTTTCAGGTCTTGGATACACTACCCAGGAGGGTATCCTCATAGGCAATGATTACAGCAGATTCAATGTTGATCTAAATGTAAATAGTGAGTTCACCGAAAAACTAACCACCACTGTAGGATTGTCCTTTGTACATTCAGAAAACAACAAACTTCCGGAAGATCAGGATCTTGGATCACCATTGCAAGCCATTGTACTACCACCTTCTGACCGGTTCCGCGAGGAGAATAATTACCAGTTGGATGTTTTCAAATTGAACTATAATCCCTTGACGGAAATCAACTTCATGGATTTTCTGGAAACTAATGATCGTTTCATTGGAAATTTAGGAGCCAGATATAAACTAAATGATAATCTAACGCTCAATGTCGATGGAGGAATTGATTTTCTTGACTTCAGGGAGGAGAGGCGCCAGGGTCCGGAAACCCTTGATGGAAATCCGACAGGTTTTTCTCGTTTATCGGAGTCAGATGTCTTCAATTACATAGTAAATGGATATTTGAATTACTCTACGCAGATTGGAGACAATTCATTGTCAGCAGTAGTTGGGGCTTCCTATCAAGAATCAAACATTGACTTCACTTTTAGGTCTGCCAGAGTCAATTCCATAAGTGAGCTGGAAAACAAGACAGAAAATGATGCTGACCTCTTTGAGGTTCCTATTCCAAGTTCCGCTTCTGTGTTCCTCTCATATTTTACCCGTATTAATTACTCTGTACAACAGAAATATAATTTTCAGCTTAGCGCCAGGATGGACGGTTCTTCAAAGTTCGGTGAAGACAATCGTTATGGTTTATTCCCTGCAGTTAGTGCGGGTTGGACCATCTCAAACGAGCCTTTTTTAAATGGCAATTCTTCCATCAACTTCCTAAAATTAAAAGGAAGTTATGGGCTTGTGGGAAACACACCTGATGACGATTTCATATATCGTACTAATTATTTCAACATTTTGTATGGCAACGAACAGGGAATTAGACTGTCAAACCTTTCTAATCCTGACTTAAAATGGGAGACTACAGCTCAATTTGATATTGGTTTGGAGTTTGGATTATTCTCAGACATCTTATCGGGTAGTATCAACTATTATCAAAAGAATATAACAGATCTGTTATTCCCAGTACCGGTATCACAAACCAGTGGATTTGATTTTGTTCTACAGAATGTGGGAGCAATGGAGAATTCCGGTCTGGAAGTGGAACTGTCAGGACTCATCATAGACAATGAAAATGTGACATGGAGTGCAAGCGCCAACTTCTCAACATTCAATAGTGAGATCACTGATCTTGGTAGTGAAAACCGAAGATTGATCTCAGGTGTTAACGCATTTATTGAGGGTGAATCCCCGGGAGTATTTTTCATGCCTGTGTATGTGGGGCCAAATTCAGCTGATGGCAGTGCCGAATGGGAAAACGGCCTGGGAGGTACGACGACAAGTTACGACGATGCTTTGTTAACAGGCAGACAGGTGGTTGGAGATCCAAATCCTGATTTTTTTGGGGGTTTTTCCAATACATTATCAGCCTATGGATTCGAACTAAGTTTCCTACTGCAATTCGTTCAAGGTGTTGACAAATACAATCAAACAGGTGAATTCCTAGCAAATAGTGGGATCCTCCTACTCGGACAGAGAGGTGATCAGGTCAACAGGTGGATTGAACCCGGAGATGAGGTTCCTTTCTCAGTCATCGAACCCTCTTTGGAAAACACAAATCCATCAACCAGATGGCTGGAAGATGGAAGTTTTATCAGGCTTAACACTTTAACGTTAGGATACAATCTACCGATCGATCTCATTCAAAATTGGGGAATGAGGTACTTCAAGATCTACATTGGAGGTCAGAATTTGTTTACAATTTCTGATTACTCCGGATATGATCCGGATACCAACTATTTGGATCCGAACGGTGGCACTATCACTTCCAACATAAATCGTGGTATTGATGACTTCACTACACCACAGCCCAGAGTTTTCACAACAGGTATCAAAATCGGATTTTAATCATGAATAAAATATATATACTCTCAATCCTTGTTTCAATTATCGCTTTGAGTTGTTCTGATACATTGGATATCGATGCAGCTGGGACAATCAGTGGTAATGTGCTTACAAATGATGAAAATATTGAGCAATCTTTGGTTGGTGCGTATTACAGTTTTAGTGGAATTAATGACGGTGTAAGTGGTGGTGAATTATTTGGTGGCGATTTTATCCTGATACCCACCCTATTGGCTCACCCACAATCTCTCGAGATATTCTGGTCGTCTACACAGGCTCCCGGTTATGCCAATTTCATAGATAAAGACGTAATCACGACAAATATCCGGATAGCTGACAATTGGAGAAGAGCCTATGAAGTGATCAATACCGTAAATAATATCCTTGCAAATATTGATGCTATTTCAGATTCCCAGACCCAAAATAGAATACAAGGTGAAGCTCTAGCTATGAGAGGCATGCTTTATTTTGAAATGGTAAGACTATGGGCACCACAATATAATGCTGATGGTGTTGATCCGTCAACGGATAGTGCTATCCCAAGATTACTCGAACCGATTACCGATGTGAGTCAAATCGCCACTCCGACACTAGCAACAATCGATGATGTGTACGATCAGGCTGAAACAGATCTGACAACCGCATCCGGGCTTCTGCTTCCTTTCGGTAAAAATGGGACGAGGCTATCATATTACGCGTGTCAGGCGTACCTGGCCAGGCTCTCCCTTCAAAAAGGAGAATATGGGGATGCCTTTACCTATTCAAACAATGTCATCACAAGTGGTGAGTACACACTAATGTCAGATCCTCTTGCCGCATTCAATAACTCCTCAAATAGTACCGAAGATATATTCGCCATTCAACAAACTCTTGCAAATAACACTGGTGACAGAACCTCAGGATCAGGAATCACTACTTTCTATTCATCTTTGACTGAAAGTGGTCTGGGTATTTTCGGAATTCTGCAGGAAGCTTTAGGGTCAACTTTCGTACTGAATACCCCCAAGTTCAGTCCATCGGATAGAAGAGGATCAATCGACGCCACTGCAACCACAAGCACAACCAGCGGTGACATCAGTACTGCTTTTTACACAAATACAATAAATACGTTGCTGATATCTCCGTCCAAGTACCTGAGAACTGATCATGTACTTCCGATAATTCGATTAGCTGAGATGCATCTTATACGAGCAGAAGCCATATTCGAGACCAATGGAAATAATGTAGAACAATCCATGTTGGATGATCTAAATCTACTAAGAAGCAGAGCTGGGACCTCAACTCTTCAATTAAGTGATTTCACGGCAGATCCAATAGTATTCTTTGATACATTGGTGCTGGAGAGAAGCAGGGAATTTCTATATGAAGGACATTTATTACATGACCTTAGGAGGTGGAGAGTTTTCTTCAATCCGAGTATTGATATTTATGGAATAGGTAATGAATTCCAAAATAGGGATCCCTGGGATCCAAGATTCATTTTACCCATTCCGCAAGCTGAGATAGACACCTGGACGAATTAGGAAAATCAGTGGAAACAAAAAAAGTCGGGCCGGATCGCAAAGCGATCCGGCCCGACTTTATTTATAGAGATATATTGTTATTCCTCTGTTTCCTCTTCATCCAATGATTTAATGCCGTTCACTACCTGGAAATCATAATATAGTTCCTTAAAACCATCAATTTCCGGTGACATAGCAATTGCTTCCTCATACATGGTGAGAGCGTCAACAAGAAGGCCATTTTCCTCAAAGAAAGATGCAAATATCATCTTGTTCAGAGGGGTATCGTCACTCACTTCATTCTTCAAACCTTCATAGCTTTCCAACAGCTCTTCCATATTATCCCTTTCAACTCTTTTGATCCCAATAGGCGCTGAAACAACGTCTTTGTTGTCCTTAAGTGAAATAAAGACCCTATATAGATTTGTTTCATTTGGAACTTCCTGGAAGTTTAGATCAAACGAGTTACCTGTTAACTCATCTTCGAAAAGAACCTCATCGAAAATGTTCTGGACTCTTACATTGTACATTGCTTCCTCGGTTTGCCCCTCCGGAGTTTCCCATCTGATAATGGCATGTTCTCCTAGAACTTCATTACTGAGTTCGGGCACCAGAACAGCAATGCCAGCCCCCATCACAGCCCTGGAAACCGCACCAGTAGCGTTCATTCTTGAAGCTCTCGTCCGGGTACCTTCATTCATTTTGTTTGCAATGTACGCAGCATACTTACTTGTATAGCTCGTTTTCTTTGCAGCTAGTTTTTGTTCTATAACAGAAACTTTCTGCGAACCAGGTGTTTTGACCTCAATGGTCTTACCTGTCTTGTGCATTAAACCGATATATCCACCGGTTGCAACGATCAGTTCATCATTTGCATTTAAAGTTTCACCTGTTTTCAATGCAACAGCTGATGCACCTGCTTTTTTTACCTGGTTAGCTCCTTTATTGGCCAATACTCTAAAAGTGTACTGACTAAAAGCTGTTGTGGTAAGAAATAGCAGTGAAATAATGAGGATGAAAGAATACGATTTTCTCATGATTTTCCGCTTTTGTGGTTTTTCATTTTACAAATTTAAATTTTATCCGCTTTAAAAAGAGACCTTCGGCCTTCTTTAGTCAAAGCATTTTTGATCACTCCGTGGTATACCTCCAGAGCGTCCCCAGCAAGTAATATTAATATTATGGACGGTCCAAGGTCCATAGCAAAATTATACTCATTAAATATCAAGATCTGTAAAAAAACTAAAGACAGAGCCTGCAGCAACTGTAATAGTTTGGTTACACCATCATACCATTTGGGTATCTTCTTATATATGATCGTGAAGAAAAATACATTGATCAATAGTAATATGACTGCAGTTATATAGGCCTGGATTTCAGTCATATAGCTGATATAATTTCGTGATAAGATCATTGAGACCGCATTGGCATGAATAACACCTCCATACATATCGGGAAGTGCTCTTCCTACATAATATGCATTTAAAGGAGTTATGAATTTGTCTTCAACAGACCTTCGATCCCCCATGAACTCACCGAGATAACAAAACATCACGATCTTCCCATCGATCATATCCGGAACGAAATTACCATCAAACACATCAAACCAATCCAGAGCAAAATATGCGTTTCCAAAGCGGGTTGCCCCGTAATCAATGATATTGCCTGTAAAATTGATGAGCTCTTCCTCAACCCCACGACCGACAAATTCCTGAACTGCAGCTGAATCCAAATATGATGCCAACTTCACCGGAAAAGCCAGATGGGTCTCTCCTAGCTCTGTCATTGTTGGCCACATGCTTCGACACATTTTCAAGTCATCCTGATCCTTGGCTTCGGTCGGAAGGTTGGCGTAGGCTTTCTCCCCATAATTAAACAATTCCGGCCATGACTGTCTCATTGAATCAACCTCATCGGTTTCATCATTTGCTATTAGCTGGGTGACCATGACAAGGTTCTCAATATTTGCCAATGCTTCTGCCAACATCAAATCACCAAGTGTATCTTCTTTTGGAAAATCAAAAAATGAGTCGATCCCAATCACTGCAGGATTGTGGGCTTCGATGATATTTAGCATCATCCCTATTTCAGGTCTGGAAAGCGTACTCATATTAACCAGTACGATCCGATCATCCGCAACTGGCGTATCCCGCAGTTGAGACATAACCAGATCTGTAAACTCCATTTCTCCTAATGCATCTCCTATCGGATCAAACACTTCAAATATCTTGAATTGAACAACCGAGGCAAAAAGTCCAACAAGTCCAATAATGAACAAGGAACCTAGAACCACGTCTAACCAAAGTTTTCTCAGCATTCTTTTAGATTTAGCAGGTGAATAAATTCAATTAATTTGCCTGCAAATAATCATTTATTGAGCAATCAATCAATTGCAAAATTAGTAAAATATAATTTTTTATTGAAATATATCAATTTTTAATTGAAAAGGTAACCTTTTGAATGGGAAAATCCTTAAATGATTTTAATCATGGGAAATTTATTGAGGGCATCCTCAGTTCAGACAGGATCATTTTAAGTCGTGCCATCACTCTAATTGAAAGCAAGAAGGATGAACACCGCCGATTTGCTGATCAAATCATCGAAGAGATTCTCCCACATTCCGGCAAAAGCCTTCGAATAGGAATAACAGGAGTTCCAGGGGTAGGAAAGAGTACATTTATCGAAAGTTTTGGTCAGCTCATTACTTCTCTTGGAAAAAAATTAGCCGTATTGTCCATTGACCCCTCAAGCTCGCTGAGTAAAGGAAGTATTCTAGGGGATAAAACCAGGATGGAAAGGTTGGCAAATAACAAAAACGCATACATCCGCCCTAGCCCCAGCGGCGCCAAATTGGGAGGGGTTGCTCAGAAAACAAGGGAAACCATGCTGCTATGCGAAGCTGCCGGATTCGATGTTATTATCGTAGAGACAGTTGGAGTGGGCCAATCTGAAACTGCTGTAAAGGACATGGTCGATTATTTTCTTTTGCTTATGCTAAGCGGTGGTGGTGATGAACTGCAGGGCATTAAGAGAGGAATAATGGAGATGGCAGATGCGGTTGCTATCAATAAAGTGGATGGAAATACTATAAAAGAAGGGAAACGTGCTGCGAAAGCCTATTCCAATGCACTTCATCTTTTCCCTCCCGGTAAAAACCAATGGACAGTCCCTGTCCATATAGTTTCCTCCATTGAGAACACTGGAATCGAGGAGGTATGGGAAAAATTGGGAGAATTTGTTGAAAACACCAGAAAAAATGGGTTCTTCGAGAAGAATCGTAAAGAACAAAACCTTAAATGGTTTAAGGAAGCTCTCAGGGTAAAACTTGAAGAAGACTTCTACAACTCACCGGCAAAATCCCTACTGCGGGATATGGAAAGCAAAATAAGTTCTGGGGAGATATCAGTTCGGAAAGCGATCAACGAATTAATCCCCGACTAAAAACCCATTTGGTGCTCTCCCAACTGTAAATGACTCCTGGACTATACCTTCGAGGTCAAATACAAAAACTTCCCCACTGGATATGAAACCTCTGGGATCTGCTACTAATAGCTCATTTTCTTTAGTAATTCCCAATCCGTAAATAGAAGTCAATTCGGTAGTGAATAATTCGGAAAAAGTTGATGTCTGTGTATCAAAGGATAGGATTGTCCTCCCCGAAGCAAATAAGATCCGTCCCTGGGTGTTAGAAACGGTTCTATTAAGGACATTTTTCCTAATCTCAAATATTTCAGTAGAGAAGTTATTGATATCGATGCTTGTAATATTTCCATTTTCCAATGGAGTGAAATCCTCACCAAATCCACCGGAACACAAAACATACAATTTGTCGTTAACAAACTCCATCGAGCCAGGAGTAGGACCTACTTCAACAGTAGAAGTCACTTCTAAAGTATTCAAATCGATCACCGACACCGTATTACTGCGGTTATTAGTGACGTAAAGATTGGAACCAAAAATCAATAGGTTTTCCGGAAAGATCCCAACTTCAATACGTTTTATCGTTTCTCCTGATTCAATTTCAATGACCGATACCTGGCCCTCTACATTCTCAAAATTGATCCACTCTGTAATGAATGCCCTGGTGCCATCAGAGACGACATATCTCGGCAACAATAAATTGTCCAGTGTGTATTGGCTTTCAAACGTGTTTAAGTTCACAACTTCCACCCTATTGGAGTTATTGACGACTATAAATCCACGGGATCCAAAAGCGTATAAGGACTGTACAACATCTCCCAGGAGTTTCCCTTCATTAGTGGATGAGAATATTTCGTTTACCACGGCCCCATTTCTATTAATAAAACTTATGGAGCCATCAGACTCACCAAAGTTTCCTTCATTCACTACGAAAATTCCTTCCTCGAACTGACCTTTGAAAACATTTGGTTCTTCATCGGAACAGGAAAAGGTAAGAAATGAGATTAATATGGTGATTAACGTAGAATTTTTCATAAAATCAGATCTTAATAGTAAGTTCAATTGCATAATTTCTTCCAGGCATCGCCCTGTTATTTAAATTTTCAAAATATGTGTTGAAGATATTTCTGACTACCGGATAGACCTCAAGCAAAGTTTCTTTGAATGACCGACGCCAGGACATACCAAAATCCACTAGATAAAAATCATCTACAGAGAGGGATTCGGTATTGTCAAGAGTAGAGTACCTTCTTCCGGTATATGATTGGTCAACTTCAATACTCCAATTTCTCCATTGAAGTGATTTCGACCAGAAGGCTAAGAAATAAGGTACATACGGAAGCTGATTTCCTATGAAGTCTTCACCGAGGAAAGTGGATCTGTTGGTAGAATAAGTGATCGATGCACTTAAATTGGATTTCAGCCTGAAATCACCCTTTTGATAGTTCAGCTCATCGGAAAGTTCAAATCCTGTGATCCTAACATTCTGGATATTATCAGGAGACCAAATATTTGATTCATTGGGCATCCAAATGATCCAATTTGAAGACCAAATACGATATACTGATACTCTTAGCTGATTCCTCAATCCTTCATTTCCAAACTTCTTCCCAATTGACAGCTCAAGATCTTTACTGGTTTCAGGTTTCAAACTCTTATTTCCTCCTGGTCGCCAGAAGCGGTCATTTATCGTAGGATATCTGTAACCATGGCCATATCTTAAAGAAAAGGACCAATTGGAAATGTTCATCTCCGACGTTATCGATGGGGTGACGGGTGCAAAATCACTGTCATTTGTAGATTGACGGATTGAAACGATAAACTTCAGAATTTCATTTGGATCCCATGTTCCTGACGCGAAGATATCGGCTTGAGTTTGACTGGGTCCACCTTGGTAGTTATCGGATTGAGCATAAGATTGGTTAAGAAGATATCCAATTTGTCCATATAATCCCTTGGTAATGGGGCCTTGCAATCGTTGAATCAACGAAAATTGATTGGATCTCGTCCTTTCGGATTTATTATAGAGAAAATTGTCATGATTAAAACCTACAACTGTGGAAAGGGAGTTTACCCCGAAATCATATAGATGTTCAAAGGCGACTCTTGAGTTTGTCGTTTTGATTTCGTCATCACCTGTTTCGTTGTTGGTTACTGATGGCTGTATTTCTCTGTCATTGGAAGTCAGGATGGCATCAATCGACAATCGATGCTTTCCTAGATCCAGTTGTGCTGATTGCTTAAGACCATGAGACAGCGCTGATGCATTTTTTTGGGTTTGCTTAGTGTCAGTTCCCGAAATCCGGTATTGGAAATTATTCTGAATCGAACTTCTGAAAACGACTGTCGCTAAGCGAAGTTTCTTGTTGCCACCTTTGAATTCCAGTCCATTTGAAATGGATCCAAAGCTTCCAACGATATTGGTAAACTCAAATCCATTGTTGTCTTTCATTAAATTGTTGAAATCATCGATGAGAACAGATCCTCCAACAGAACCCGATCCAAATAACGAACCTGTAGAACCTGGTTGAACGGTGATTGAAGACATTAGCCAAGTTGGCCAGAGTGAAAAATCAGTTTGCCCCAGTGTCGGGCTATTTACTGGAATCCCATGCCACAAGACATTTGTATGGAAAGCTGAGGTTCCACGAAATGCAATTGTACTGAGTTGGTTGTTACCATAAGTTTTGAAATATACTGAAGGTACCCTGTTCAAAACTCTGTCCAGTGTCTCATAGGTCTCATCTACTGAAAGTGATATTAGGTCATTGTGGGTTGTGACCTGGGAGATATAAGAGGATTGCACCTCCAAAGTATCCAGAAAAATGGATTTGTCCTGTGAAGTCACTTTAACGATGACTGAAAGACTAAATAGTACAACCAACAGTTTTTTGACCATGAATCAAGTATTATTACACGTGAATCAAAGCCAGGAAATCGGCTGAAAATGAAATGTTAGTTCCATTTCCGTCGCTTTCTCCCGAAGCTTGGAATCAAAAATGATTATGGCAGGTCTCCTGACTTTCCCAACCTTATCGCCTTCCCATCAGCCAGTTGGCTGACAGTGGCCAGATTTGATAAGAATATTCAATCCAAGATTGAAATGGGATCACAGTTGCGGGGACAGTCCTCGAATTCCACGAGGTTCCCTTTTAATTTCAGCATACTGATATAAGCTGAAAACCAGTAATCACGGCAAATTTACTTGAATTATTGACTTGTCAATAATTTCCTCAAATTTTGAGGGATGATAAAGTGTTTAGGTCTGTTTTTCGTTTTCTTAATTGGATGTACTTCTCCGGATGCAATGAAGTTGAAGAATGATAATTCAGTTCAATTTGCGGAGAAGTTCATGTTAAACAAAGACCAAATAATTGTTCTTGAGCCTTGGCCCGGTGCAACTAAACCCCAGGTTTTCAAGCTAACGGAAATTCCTGAGAAGATAGTCGTGACGTCTACCACACATCTTCCCTATTTGGAAATGTTAGATGTAGACAAATCCCTGATTGGATTTCCTAATACACAATACATTTATTCTCCAGGTTTCCGAAGTGCTATAGAATCCGGCCGACTAATAGATCTAGGCCCGGATGGAAATTTAAATATTGAACTACTTTTCTCTCTGGATCCGGATGTAGTGATCGCATTTGATATGGGTAATGAATCTGCTACCCTCGACAAGATCCAGGAGGCTAACATCCCAGTATTATATAATTCAGATTATCTGGAAACTTCCTCACTGGGAAGGGCGGAATGGATAAAATTCTTTGGAGCCCTATTTGACAAGCGGAAGGAGGCGGATTCAATATTTGATGGGGTTGTGAAAAACTATGAAAAATATAAAACCCTTGTCAAGGGTACAGATTACCAACCTAAAGTATTTAGTGGTGTCCTTTATGGGGACGCCTGGTTCCTACCTGGAGGGAGAAATTGGTCCTCACAGTTTATTAGTGATGCAGGAGGTGAATACCTCTGGCAGTCAGACTCCTCAAGTGGATGGATGGAGTTGAGTTTCGAATCCGTATACTCCAAAGCATTCGATGCCGATTACTGGATCGGGACGTCCACATTTAATTCTCTTGACGAACTGGCCAGTCAGGACTCAAGATATCGATCTTTCCACGCATTTGCAGAGCGGAAAGTCTACTCCTACAATCTTAGACGAAGTCCAGGAGGTGGATTTGACTATTTTGAATCCGGATATTCCAGACCGGATCTGGTACTGGCAGATATCATAAAGATCCTGCATCCACAAAGATTGCAATCTCACGAGTTCCATTATTTTACCAAGCTTAAATGATCAGACAATATTTCCAGGATTCAAAGAAAAAATGGATAAGAACACTCCTCCTGATGTGTTCAGGGCTGGTATTTGCCTTCCTCATCAATCTGTCTCTGGGATCCATTTACATACCACTACCGGAAACCTTCAAATATTTGATTGGATCAGAGGTAAGCAATGATCCCTGGCAGCTAATTATTTCAAATTTCCGATTTCCCAAGGCCTTAACTGCACTACTGATAGGTGGAGCGTTGGGGATAAGTGGGCTTCAAATGCAGACTTTGTTCAGAAATCCCCTTGCGGGACCCTTTGTGCTTGGTATCAGCAGTGGATCTGGCCTTGGAGTGGCTGTTTTTATTTTTGTTGGATTCTATTTTGGTGGGTTTATGGAATTCTCCGGCATTGGAAGAAGTTGGATGTTGGTTGTTAGTGCCGGTCTGGGCTCGTTTCTGGTCCTAATTATTATTAGTGTTATCGCCAACCGAATTAAGGAATCAACAACTTTATTGATCATAGGATTAATGTTTGGAGCTGCGGCAAGCTCCATCATCAGCATACTACAGTTTTTTAGCCAGGCGGAAAATATACAGGCATATGTGATATGGTCCTTTGGCTCCCTGGGAAGTTTATCATGGCAGGAACTGTCTATTTTTATTCCCATCATTATTATTGGTTTGACAGGTGCGGTCTTGTTATCAAAACCACTGAATAGTCTTTTGTTGGGAGAAAATTATGCGCGTTCCATTGGATTAAATCTCAAAAAAGCACGGCTTCTAATAATCCTTAATACTAGTATATTGGCAGGAACCGTTACCGCTTTTTGTGGTCCGATAGCGTTCTTTGGTATTGCCTTACCTCACCTGACCAGGATGATCTTCAATACTGTAGACCACAAGCTTCTCACACCTTTGATCATAATATTTGGAGGAATATTAATGCTAATTCTCGATCTTATTTCTCAGTTACCCGGATTGGAATCAACCTTGCCGATTAATGCAATCACATCTTTGTTTGGAGCTCCTTTTGTCATATATCTTTTACTTCGAAGCAGAAAACTTAATTACACGTTTCAATCTTGAGCCTGTTAAAAACACTTGATTTGAGCATTGGTTATCTGTCCGCGGATAGTCCAAGAGTATTGCAAAGGCAAATCAATGTTTCTCTGGAAAAAGGGGAAATTGTGTCCCTTCTAGGTCAAAATGGAGTCGGTAAAACAACTTTGATAAAGACAATTTCGGGTCTCCAAAATCCCATAGAAGGAGCTATACTATTCTCAAACAGTGAGCTATCCTCTATTGGTAAAAAAGATCTTTCTACAAGGTTAAGTTTGGTCCTGACTGAAAAACCGGCTTCCCTGAATCTTACCGTAATCGAACTAATCTCCCTTGGGAGACAACCATATTCCAATTGGATTGGTGAGCTTAGTTCAAAAGACAAGGAAGTGATCGAAAAAGTCATTACAGATACAAAAATCAACTACATAGCTAATCGCAAACTTTTCGAATTAAGTGATGGTCAATTGCAAATTGCTATGATCGCCAGGGCTCTTGCACAAGATACCGATCTGATCATACTTGACGAACCAACGGCCCATTTGGATCTGCACAATAAGATTGCAATTATGAAATTGTTGAGAGAGATCGCTGACAGTGGAAAAGGTATTTTGATAAGTACCCATGATATTCAATTAAGTACTCAATTGTCGGATAGATTGTGGCTCATGAACTTCAACTCAAAAATTCTGGAGGGCACTCCTGAGGATTTAATACTCAACGGTCACATCCATGAAACACTTTTTCTTGATAGAAATCAATTTGACATCAAAACAGGAGTTCTCAAAATAAGAAAACCTGATCTCAGTATTTCAGTTCAAGGGAATGAAGATGTAGTTTTCTGGACTAAAAGAGCACTTGAAAGGAAAGGCTACAAAATTGAAATGAATTCCAAAATTAAAGTCAATTGTAACTCTAGAACGGATTGGATCGTCACTATTAATGGAAAATCAATAAGCTGTTCTGAAATTGATGGCGTTTTGAAGGCTCTGGCCAATTGAGCAACCCTTTTAGAGTTTCACACATCTTAGGCTTAAAGTCATTTGAATGAAGGTTTTTATTTTGTCTTTTTTTATGGTCCTGCTCCAACTCCATGGATTGGGTCAAAACATAGTATCGGGTGTAGTCACTTCTAATCAAGGGGAACCATTGCCTTTCGCTACTATCGGATTCCAGGGTCAGCCTAAAGGTACGATCAGTAATAAAGATGGTCGATTTCTATTGCAAATTCCTGATGAATTATCTGGTACTTCTTTGGTGATTAATTATTTGGGATATGAATCCCAGGTTATTCCGTCAGATAAAATATCGAGTGATATGAGAATAGAGCTCATTGAGAGCGTTCTTCAACTTGATGAATTGGTCGTCAGGCCTCTGACTCCTACGGATTATATTAAAAGGGCCGTAAAACAGATGGGAAAAAACTATGCATCGGATCCTTTCAGCACAAGGGCCTACTATCGTGAGAAATTCATCGAAAATGATCAATACGTCAATATGGTGGAAGGATATTTCAAATCTTTTTACCCGCGGTATCAGGACACCATTAAAAATCAACACCAATTGTTACTCTTTCGACAAGTAGATGATCTGCACGATATCCAGTTCATGAGCAATTGGGTAGATAAGAGAAATAAAAAGAAGAAGAAAAAGGCAGAAAAGAAGGACGAGGAATTTGAAGAAGATGATCCCTCCGAAGAGATCAGGAAAGGTTTCGGAGGTCCGGAGAATATTCTCTCAATGGATTTACTCAAGAGCCCTGAAAGTTGCATTGATAGCACACTTTTCAAAAAATTTCGATACAAGTTTTCCAATGGTGTGAAATTTTTGGACAGGGAATTACTTGTCATTGAATATGAGTCAAAGGGAGTTGTAGACCATACAAGACAGTATGGTAAGATCTTCATCGATCTGAAATCTGATGCACTTGTTGCAATCGAATCCGCCGGTGAAGTGATTATTCCTGCGCTGGTAAAACCAATTTTATTTACCATCGGACTATCCATAGGGAGACCTTCATTCGAAAAGAAAATAAGATATCAGCTCCATGAGGGAAAATGGTACCCGGAAAATTTCCAGTGGTCAGTGGATATCGACATCAAGAAAAGACATATGTTCAAATCCGATGAGAAGTCAAACTTCCTCGCCGAACAAGTACTGAAAGTGAATGATGTTCAATTTCAGGTATTGAAAGAAATAGAGAAAGAAAAGATCTTTGATCCGGCCAAGGACATGGGTTCACAGGAGTTCAATGATGAGAATCTGTCATGGAAAATGTTGAACACCCTGATCCTTGAAAACTAAAAAACCCCGGGAAGGCTCCCGGGGCATTATAGAATGGGAATCGTCAACCTAACCAAATAAGACTCACCAAATTATCAGTAACCCCCATTCAAAATTTTTGGATGTTCAAATCCCAATTGTACTCGTAATAACCAACTTCACTTGCTTTTATTTTCTCATTACGAAATTGGTTCACATATTTTAACAACTTTTCATCAGTCCCTCCAAAATCTTCCTTGTACCAGTTAAAAATTTGTGAATACTGAACTTCATTATTGTTAACTACAATAAACCAAGGTAAGTTCAAAACATATTTGGATCTGTCGTCCAACTGATCATTCAGGTTTTCAGGAAAGTAAGCTCTTTTTGACAAAGGAGGACAACTTATCGCAGCGCATACAAGAGCAAAATGCAACCTGGGATCAGGATAGTTTTTGTAAAGAGTTTCCTTTTCCAAATCATCAAGTGTCCTGTTATTTCCTCCAACTTTATGAGTGATCCCATTGAAGAAATTTGGAGCTTCCAAAGGACCTGTAATGTTTGGAAGATCCACCACTTGCTTGATAACGAGGATATTGTAAGCATTGATCAAAAATGCCTTCTGTACTTCTGGCGAAGAGCTCTCAAGATCGAATTCGGCGATTTGATTGTAAAGGATATTTAGATCCGAAGGTTCTTTCCTTATTTGATGATATGCTACCATACCTTTTTCATCCACGTTTTGGGAAAAGAACGAATCAGCCGAATTAAAAAAATCTCCCTGGCCAAATCCCAAACTGGGTAATATCAGCAGCAGCATCCGGTAGAATTTTCCAAATATCATGAGCATTAGTACGAAAATTAAATCTGCTATGTTGGTCAAATATTGTCAATGTATTGACATAAGACTCCTTAAGTTACTATCTTGAAAATCCCCGGTGGTAAACTCTCGTAACTTAGAATTCGATTGATACAAGTATGGAACATGTAGCTATTATCGGAAATGGGATTGCAGGTATTACTGCAGCCAGACACATTCGAAAAAACTCAGATTTTCAGATCACAGTGATCTCCGGAGAAACAGATTATTTTTTTAGTCGGACCGCACTGATGTACATCTATATGGGACATATGAAATTCGAGCATACCAAACCATATGAAGACTGGTTTTGGGAGAAAAATCGAATAGACTTAAAGAAGGGATGGGTCAAAGAAATTGATTTTGATAATAAGAAACTACATCTCGGAGATGAAAGGATTAGCTACGATAAGTTGATTCTGGCATTGGGATCTCAGTCCAATATGTTTGGATGGCCTGGACAGGATCTCGATGGAGTACAGGGCCTTATTAGCTACCAGGACCTGGAATTGCTGGAGAAAAACACACAAGACATTGAAAATGCGGTAATACTTGGGGGTGGACTAATTGGGGTTGAAATGGCAGAAATGCTTCATTCGAGGGGGATCCACATCACCTACCTGATAAGAGAGGATCATTTTTGGGGGAATATTCTTCCCAAAGAAGAATCTTCTTTGATCGACAACCACCTTTATGAACATGGAATTGATCTGCGTCAGAATACGGAATTGGAGGAGATAATTGGGGATGAAAATGGTAAAGTGCGAGGAATACGGACAAAATCCAGCGATACAATAGAATGTCAGTTTGTTGGAATTACAGTTGGTGTACATCCAAACATAGACCTCATAAAAAACACCAAGCTTGAGACTGATAGAGGGATCCTTGTCGATGAGTACTTACAAACGAATATTCCGGATGTTTTTGCTATAGGTGATTGTGCGCAATTACGAAACCCCCCTACCGGAAGGAGATCCATCGAAGCCGTTTGGTATGTGGGACGGATGATGGGTGAAACTGTGGGTCATACGATATCTGGAAATAAAACGGAGTACAAACCTGGTATATGGTTCAATTCCGCCAAATTCTTTGACATAGAATATCAAAACTATGGTATAGTACTTCCGGATTGTCCGGCCGACGATGCCGAATTCTACTGGGAATGTCATGATCGAAAAAAGGCCATCAAAGTCGTTTACGGAAAAGATAGTTTTAAAGTAAAGGGGATCAACCTATTTGGTCTTCGACAAAGACATGAGGTCTGGAACAAGTGGCTGGAAGAAGGTAGAACACTTGACTATGTTATCGGAAATCTTGAGGAAGCACATTTTGATCCCGAATTTTTCATCCGATATGAGGCAAGTATCCAAGAGAAGTTCAATATGGAATTTCCAGACAAGGAAGTAAGTAAAAGGAAACGCACTTTATTCAAAAAACTGATTGCGTCATAAATCGAATTATTGATAAAAATACCATCTGAACAGATAATCAAGTACATGAAGTTTATAAGACTCACCGGGCTGGTCCTTTTTTTATTCTCCTTCTTTCTTTTCCTGGGAGTATTCTTCCTCGGAAATCATACATTGACTGAAGAAATATTTAAGCAGAAAGTAAAATCTGAACATCAGGAGACTTTAGGGCCAGTTTTACAGAATGTATTCGGCAATTCCTACTCCACCTCCATTCCTTTAGCTCTCTCAATAGATAATGCTGTCAGTAGGGTCAATAAACAAATGCGTTCTGAACAAAAGTGGGATAAAGTCATCTATGACAATTATACAGCCAGTTTGATCAAAGCTTCTACCTCAGGATTGATCGTGAGTAATACGAATTCGCTTTTCATTATGGTGTTCGTCATTGGTACTTTGGGTGCACTTTTTTTCATACTTCCCAATGCAAGGCTTTTGGGACCTCCGGGTATAAAGAACAATCGAATTTTCTTTAATGCATTGAACAATCGCGGCTGGATAGGAATTCTGGTTGGTGTTCTACTGGTTGTTTTCTACATCATGTTGTATTTCTACGATGCATACATCATCAACTGGATCATTTTAGTAGAACCCTTGAAAAAGATCATCGTTCCTGGTTCGGAGTCCAGTCAGTGGTTTCTATATGGATTCCTTTACACATTCGCTGTATTGGTTATGGGTATAAGGATGATCATTAAATATCGCCATAGCAAATACCAGATCTTTCGGACAATCTCTGTCATGTTTTTTCAGCTTGCTTTTGCTTTCATGATACCAGAGATCCTTGTGAGACTAAACCAACCCTACTTTGATTTCAAGAACATGTGGCCATTGGATTATGATTTTTTTGACGCATGGCATATCAGCAGTTTGACTTCAGCTGGTGGTATTGGACTTTTCATGTTTGTATGGGGGATAACATTATTTCTCGTGGGTGTACCTGTATTTGTATATTTCTTTGGGAAAAGATGGTATTGCTCTTGGGTATGTGGATGTGGCGGGCTGGCAGAAACAGCAGGAGATCCATTTCGCCAACTTTCTGATAAGTCATTAAAAGCCTGGAAAATCGAAAGATACCTAGTGCATGGAGTTATGGTATTCGCTGTCATAATGACCATTGGAGTGCTCTATAGCTTCGTTACCGGTTCGAATTCAATGCTAGGATTGGATACTTACAACCATCTACGAAAACCTTATGGCTTTTTAATTGGTGCCGTTTTCTCAGGAGTTGTTGGAACGGGATTCTATCCTTTCATGGGAAACAGGGTGTGGTGTCGATTCGGGTGTCCTCTTGCTGCCTATCTGGGATTGGTTCAACGTTTCAAATCAAGATTTAGGATCACAACGAATGGTGGTCAATGTATTTCCTGTGGTAATTGCTCCACTTATTGTGAGATGGGAATAGATGTGAGATGGTACGCGCAAAGAGGGCAAAATATTGTGAGAGCATCCTGTGTGGGTTGTGGTATATGTTCAGCTGTTTGTCCAAGAGGGGTTCTCAACCTGGAAAACAGAGATGAAGAAGGAAGGTTTAATGATGCTCCAATTTCCATTACCACTCGAGGAGCTTCGGTTGTAAGGTATTAATGGTAGCTTTTCACTCATTTTAATTCTACTTGGAGACATGAAAGTGATTATCACTTGGATCTGGTTGCTTTTCGTATTACAGGATCCTATTGAAGTATTACTCGATAAAGGCTATGATCTTTACGCAAATCAGAAGTACAAGGAAGCAATTTCCATCTTCGATCAACTAATGGAGAGCGATCCACTAAATGCCGAATCCTACTTATTAAAAGGCCTTTGCCTTCACGAAATAGGGGAGGTGAGAAAGAGTATACAGACATTGGAAAAGGCGATAGAAATAGATCCGGAATACGTGGATGCCTACCAGGAAATGGGATATATCTATCTTGTGGGCCAGGCTCCCAGAGAAGCGATCAAGGCATTCGACAAAGCTCTGGAATTAGCTCCTAAAATCGCCGAATTATATGTGAATCGGGGTACTGCCAGGTGCATGATCAATGATGAAGAGGGAGCTGCGGAAGATTGGAAAAAAGCGAAAGCCCTTGGTGTTGATTACGCCGAGCTAATGGCCTGCGAATAAATATTTGCATCATCCAACATAAGGTTGTAAGTTGAAAGTTGATTTGGTTTTGAATATGGAATACCAAATACGAAAACAACTTAACATTCTGATTCAACTTGCAAAATCAGATAAGGTATTCACTGATTCCGAGAAAAAGGCAATTCTGAAAATCGGAAGGGACAGAGGATGTAAAGAATCTGAAGTCATGGAGCTAATGGAACATCCAAATATGAAAGACAGCCTTGCGCCTATGACTTTATCTCAAAAAATGGATTTCATTCTGGACACCATCTCAGTAGTTATCGCCGACGAAAAGATCAATATCGAAGAAGAAAATTTTGCTAAACAAATAGCCAAAAAACTTGGATTTCGCGATCATGTGATCAACTTCCTCATTGAATATCAATCCATGGATCGAAAAGCTCTGAAAGATCTCATGGTACCCTACTTGATCCAGGATTTCTTTTGATTTCCAGAATCAATTTCGACAAAAGCGAAACAAATTTATTAACCTTACGTTTCCATAATTAAAGCAAATTCGACAAAGACGAAACAAATTGCAGAACAGGTTGGAGATCAAGAAGAAAAAGAGACCGCAGGATCAACCACCAAAATGGATCGTAAGGGTCCTTGAACTTTATTGTGAACCTACCCTTCTCGAAGGTATTCAGGGCGATTTGCTGGAGATATACTTATGTAACATCAATTCAAGAGGAGGAAGATATGCCCGCTTGATATATTTCTGGCAGGCTCTGGGATTCCTCAGGTTGAAATTCAGAAAAAAACCTTCAAATTATTCCAATATGGGCTCAATCTGGACTAACTACTTTATTACATCTTACCGATCGCTTAAAAGACACAAAGTCTACTTTTTCATTAATATGATCGGACTGGTTTTGGCGATAACATGCTCGCTTTATGCTATGATATTCATCTCAGATGAAATGGCATTCAACAGTCATTACAAGGACAACGACCAGATCTACCGGCTTCATAAAAGATACATCAACGTGCCGGAGGGAATAGATCATCTAACTGCTGAAACCTCCGGAATGATGGGCCCAACGATGTTTGAAGAGTATCCCGAAGTTGAAAAATTTACGAGATTACTTGCCTGGTGGGATGATGAAGTTGCCACCGTGGGTGATAAAAATTACGCACTCAATGATATCTATTTTGTTGACAGTTCGTTTTTTGAAATCTTCAACATTGATCTGATCGCTGGAGACCCGAGGTCTGCTCTTGTTAATCCATCATCAATCGTTTTGACGGAATCTTTAGCCAGAAACATATTCGAAGATGAGAATCCAATCGGTGAAACACTAATCGGCATCAATGAAATTCCACTGACCGTAACCGGAATTGTCAAGGATCCAATTCGTCAGTCCAGTTTTCAATACAAGTCGCTGATATCATGGACAACCACTACTCCCGGCATTGGACCGCTTCAATATCGGTGGATGAACAATTGGTTGGCACAGGGCATAACAACATTTGTGGTTTTGTCCAATGGTACTGATCCCTCGGTCCTGGTTGACAAACTCCCAGATATGATGCAGCGACATTTTCCGGAAAGAGCTGATCAATATTTCCTTCGATTGCAGGCTTTTGAAGACATGTATTTATTCAGTGATCAAATCCGGAATAACGAACAGCTCAAATTTGGAAGTGCTCGATTTTTATATATTCTGGGATTCACAGGATTCTTGATCTTTCTGATCGCCAGTATCAACTATATCAATATTGCGATATCCAGGGTATCACAAAATTACCGGGAAGTTGGGGTGCGAAAAGTGCTGGGTTCCACTCGTTATCAACTCATAGCCAGATTCATCAATGAATCATTTATTACAGCTTTTACGGCGTCATTAATCAGTGTGATCCTTCTGGCTTCGGTGATCCCATACCTCAATATCCTCACTAGCCGCGATATCCCGTTTACAAGCCTTCTAACTATTGAATCAATCGGCTTTATTATTCTTTTCTGTATTTTCCTCAGCTTGATTGTGGGTATCTATCCGGCGTATTTGCAATCATCCTCTTCTCTATTGGCTATCCTAAAAAACAACACCCAAATTAAGGGAAGTGGTTGGCTTCGAAAAGGATTGTTGATCTTACAGTATAGCATTTCGATAGGACTCATAGCCTGCACCATAGCAATCAATCAACAAACAGAATTTTTATCTAATAAATCACTAGGTTTCAATGAAGATCAGCTTTTAGTCCTTGATATCAACAATGAAGTAGGACAAAAAGCAGAAGTTCTGGAGTCAGAATTACTAAAGCATCCTAATATCCAAAACATTTCAATTTGTCGAAATGCGATTGGAGGAGGTAGCTATTCAACCACAGTAATTCCCGATGATTATGTCGAAGAATTGAATGTAAGGATCTTTGCTGTTGATCAGGAATTCTTCGAAACTTATCAATTGAAAACTGCTGAAGGTCGAACCTACTTGAAGGGTTCAGTGGCGGATTCCAACAATTTGATAGTAAATCGGTCATTTCTCGATTATACCGGATGGAAAACAATTGAAGGTAAAAGACTGAAGTTTGGGGCGGATGGAGATAGTTATCCAGTTATTGGGGTTGTGGAGGACTTCCACTATCAGCCGGTATCGACTTCTGTCATTGAACCTATGGTCTTCTACCTGAATCTTCAACAGAACTACTACGCTACGTTGAGGTTGGGAAATGGAGACATACATGAAACGATATCATATATCGAATCAGTGTGGAATGACCTCAGCACCCGTACACCTTTGACCCAGCATTTCGTCGATCAGTATTTTCAGGATGCTTATGAAAGAGAACGTCAACTTCTGGAAACATCGTCAATATATACTTTCATCAGCATTCTTTTGTGTGTATTGGGACTCTATGGGTTGACGGCACTCATTCTTCAACAAAGGATGAAGGAAATAAGTATCAGAAAGGTACTTGGGGCAGGGGTTGAAACCCTGGTGAAAATGATAAACAAACAATTTGTCATTGTATTCATTATTGGGATCATCGTTTCCGTGCCAATTACTTATTACCTGATGAAAAAATGGCTGGATCAATTCGCATATCACATAGATCTAGATCCTTCACCTTTCATTTATGCCGGTGTTTTAACGGTTGTGTCAAGTTTGGTGGTAATAAGCATCCTGACGATCAGGGCTTCATTCATAAATCCGGCAAGGACTTTAAGTCAGGAATAGCAATTGAATAATGAAGAATAATAGTAACGAAACCGAAATTTAGAAGTAAGACTTATGAAAGGAACCAATATTGGTGAATTAGAAGAACTAGTCATGTTGACTGTTGCTATACTCTATGATGATGCTTATGGGGTCGCTATTCAAAAAGAAATTAAAGCCAGGTGTAATCGGTCAATCACTATAAGCACCGTTCATTCGGTGTTGAGTAGACTGGAATCCAAGGGCTACGTCAATTCAAGGTACGATGGTGCTACACCTGAAAGGGGTGGAAGAAGAAAACACCTATTCAACCTGACCATCGCCGGTCAAAAGGTGTTGGGGGAAACCAAAGCCATGAGAAACAACATGTGGGATGCGATCCCACACATGGCGTTCAACAAATGAATAAGTATAAACAACCACCACGGTTAATTGACCGGGTTATGGAGAAATACTGTGATCCGATTTTATATGAAGGGATCAAGGGGGACCTTACGGAGATCTTCAATGATAATCTCGACGCTATAGGGACCCGAAAAGCCAATTGGATCTACTTTTTTCAGTGCCTCGGATTTTTTCGACCCAAATTCAAAAGGAAAACTAAAAACTCAAACTACGAAGCCATGTTCAGGAATTACTTCTTAATCACCTATCGAAATCTTACAAAACACACTTTTTATTCTGTCATAAACATTGTTGGTCTGGCCATTGGGATGGCAGCGGGCTTTCTCATCCTTCAATACGTATTCTACGAACTCACATATGACTCCTTCTTCGAGAATAAAGAAAACATCTACCGAATTCAAACCAATCGATATAACAAAGGAGAATTAACCACTCAATGGGCAGCGGGTGCGGCTGGGGCTGGGCTTCATATGAAAGAGGATTTTCCTGAAGTTGAGGAATTTGTAAACCTTTCCAGGAGCTCCCTTCCCATAGTCTACAACAACGAATATTATAAGATAGAATATCCTTTTTACGCAGGTGAAAGCTTCTTCAAAGTGTTTTCGGTACCTCTTATCAGTGGAGTGGATAGTCTCGTCTTGAAGGAACCATTTACAGCCGTAATTAGCAGATCATTGGCAACCAAGATCTTCAGAGATGAGGATCCGGTTGGAAAAATTGTTAAGCAGCGAAATACCCGGGATTTTACAATTACAGGTATTTTCGAGGACCTTCCTGAAAGATCTCATATGAGGTTTGACATTCTGTATTCCTTTGAAACACTGGTGTCAATATACGGAAATCAGAACCCTAAAACTGAATGGCAACATGATGGTTACCTGAATTATGTCGTGTTACGGAATGGAACGGATCCGAAAGAACTTGAAAATAAATTCCCTGATTTTATTCAAGCAAGAGAAGGTGAAGAATTAAAAAGAACAAATACAGGAATGGAGTTTGTTCTACAACCCCTTCCTAAGATCCATCTAATATCTGATTACCGGGAGGAAATCAAAACGACTGGTAACGAAACAACCACATATTTCCTTCTGATCATTGGACTATTCGTTTTGGGTATTGCCTGGATCAACTACATCAACCTCACTACGGCAAGGTCAATGAGCAGGGCAAAAGAAGTCGGGATCCGTAAGGTCATGGGCAGCCATAGATCACATTTGATCCGTCAGTTTATGTTTGAATCATATGCCATCAATTTATTCTCATTGATCGTAGCCACGGTTCTCATTTTCACAGCCTTCCCTTTCTTTAATGATTTTGTAGGTCGCAGTCAACCGTATACCTGGCCTGATTCTACATTGTTTTGGGTAGGGCTTATTCTAGTATTCGTTTTTGGTACTTTGCTATCTGGCTTCTATCCAGCATTGTTCTTATCCAGGTTTAAACCTGCAGTTGTACTGAAAGGTAGATTTTTAGGTACATCGGGTGCCAACTGGCTACGGAAGGGTTTGGTCACCTTTCAATTTTTAGCCTCCGTAGTTTTGATCACAGGTACATTTGTCGTTTACGAGCAGCTGAGGTTTCTGGATTCACAGGAGCTTGGTGTGAATATTGATCAAACATTGGTCATCGAAACACCGAATTATCAAAGCGACTCGATTTTTAACCTCAGAGATAACATATTTAAGAATGAGCTTTATGGTAGTTCATTCGTACAGGAGGTAACGTCATCTACAGATGTTCCTGGTGGTACACCCTACTGGAACGCGGGTGGGATCAGGCTTTTGACCCAGGGTGAGGATGAAGGCAATCAATACCGGATAATTGGGTGCGATGAAAAATTCATCGATTTCTACGGACTTGAGTTAATTGCCGGAAGAAAATTTGACGACAGTTTTGGAACTGAGGAGTACAATGTAATTTTCAATGAATCAGCTGTGAAAATGATCGGTTTTCAGGATGCAAATGATTTGATCGGGCGAGAGATCCAGTTTTGGGGTGACACTTTCAACGTGGTCGGTGTAATAAAAGACTACCGTCAGGAATCTCCAAAAACGGCTTACGACGCATTGATTTTTCGCTATTTCCCTTCTTCATCAAGTTATTATTCCATCAATGTTAAAACTTCAAGCATGAAAGAAGTTGTGTCACAAGTGTTTGACAAATGGGAACAGGCTTTTGGGAATAAACCGTTTAACCACTTTTTCCTGAATGACCACTACAATAATCAATATCAGGCTGAATTGAAGTTCGGGACCATTTTTGGGCTCTTTTCAAGTTTGGCCATCATCGTAGCCTGTCTTGGATTGTTTGGATTGGCATCGTATATGATAAATCTTAGGACTAAGGAAATTGGTGTCAGGAAGGTACTTGGAGCCAGCCTTCAGCAGTTATGGATATTACTGACAAGTGACTTCCTGAAATTAGTGCTGACCTCAATAATCATAGCCATTCCACTCAACTGGTGGTTGATGAAAAATTGGCTGGAAAATTTCGAAAATAGGATCAATCTTGGACCGGGTATTTACTTTTTTCCGGCTGTCTTATTACTTACTATCGCTTTGGTCACCGTTTTCTATCACACATATAAAGCATCAATGATGAACCCTGCTCAAAGTCTCCATGATGAGTGACACGATTGATAAATATTTATAGTTGAGAGAAAGGAAAACCATCTAAAGAGGTATCTGTCAATATTATGTGAGAAAATGCAAAAATCATTTTGATTCTGGGTCCTATTTTAAGGTAAAATCACATAATTTCACTTACAGATTTTGCGTATAAATGAGTTCCAAATTCTCAAAAAATATTTCCCAAATACTCAGATTATACTTCTTAATCTTGATTTTATCTTGCGGAGGTGATGACGACGTTTCTCCTGGAAATGAGATCCCTTCCGGAAGGCGATTGGTAAAAATAAATTCTGTGATCACAGATCAAGCTTACTCCTATGAGAGAAAATCTTCTTTCCAATACGATGCAGGTGGACGATTATATAAAGTGATAACGATCCGGTCAGGGGATAGAAGTGAGTTCAAACTAAACTATACAAATAACAAAGCCACATCTATCGATCGTACTTTTGGCGGTGGACGTACGCGTTCGGATACCATTATTTATGAAAACGGGAATATCGTCGAGATAAAATTTGGGCAAACAAGATCGGGTTCCAGGTTTACGTATAACGAGAAGAATCAGCTAATTAAAGAGTCGAATTATGGAGATGGCTTCAATTCTACCAGAAGAGAGTTCAAATATTCAAATGATACTCTTATCGAAATTGAATATTTTTCAGAGGGATGCATAAGTTATATTGGTGGAGACTGTTACGAATGGGGTGAAATCACATTTACTGATACCTTGGTATTTGATTCTAATCCCAGTCCATTTACCGGAACTATCGCTCTTGGCTACTACTTTCATGACCCACCCTGGATAGGTGGGCCATTGCTGTACAGCCATGCTCCCTTCATCCTATATGGCAGCAATATTGAAAACAATATCGTCCAAATTGGAGATGACATGATCTTCAACTATCGCTATGATTCGGAAGGTTTCCCATGGGAAGTACAGGTTTCCACACCATACGGTCACTTCAAAAGTAATTTGATCTACGAGGTACTTTAGCCCGGAATTAATATGGATTGACCTTTATCCAATCAAATTATCTGTGAAAGCTTTCCGATACAAATTTCAGAACTTCAGGAAGTGCAGTCCTCCAATAGGTCCAGTTATGGGCTCCATCCCTTACCCTGAATTCATGTGGTATGTTTCTTTCCCTCATAATTCGGTGAAGTTCCATATTACCTTCGATCAGGAAATCATCATCGCCGCAGTCTATGTACCAGCGAACAGAACTTAGAGCTACTGAGTCCTGACTCTCTGCAAGAAACAGTGCCAGATTATCTTTCAGGTGGTCAGTCAGTCTGGCTTCTCCTTCCAGGTTGGGTCCGAAAATGAATCCGAAATATTTATTCCAATCCTCCTGTTTTTGAACAAGTATCCAATCTTCCCCCCAGGCAGCAGCACTGAGAGGAGCAGCTGCCGCGAACAAATCAGGGTACTTCATGGCATACAATATGGTCCCATGTCCCCCCATGCTTAACCCGGCTACGGCCCTGAACTCCTTCTTTGACCTGACTCTGAATGTACTTTCAACATGAGGAATGAACTCCTCGATGAAAAAATCCTCGTACCTGGTTTTCCCATCATAAGAATTAACATACCAGTCCAACCCGGCGTCAGGCATGGCAATTATCATGGACGTAACATCGATATTGTCAATTTCCTTATCTGCGATCTTTTTGACTTCACCAAATTGAGTCCATCCCGTTTCATCGTCGGTGTAACCATGTAGTAGATACAAGATCGGGTAGGATCTTTCCGAAGTCATGTAGTCATGAGGTAGATATACACTGTACTCAACCTCCTTTGAAAGTATCTTGCTATTGACTTTCAGGGTCTCCTTCAGGATACCTTCCTGAGCGATTACATGAACGGTGATCAATAGTAAGAAACAGGTAGCGGATATCTTCATGAAATTGGTATTTTAGGGACTTTTAATTTAAACCAAATCCACAACATGAAAAGCTTTATTGGACTATTTACCATCATTTTTTTGATCTCTTGTCAGGCTCCTGTGAAGAAAGAAATACCAGCTGTAGATCAATACAATGATGCAATCGACTCTGCGAGAGCAATAGTGACAGCATTGATGAAGACAAACCAGACACCCGGTATGTCAATTTCAGTTTCGGTGAATTCAGAAATGGTCTGGTCAGAAGGATTTGGATTTGCTGACGTTGAAAATAGCGTCCCGGTTGACCCTTCAAAAACCATGTTCAGGATAGGAAGTGTTTCCAAAACTTTAACATCATCCGCTATGGGAAAATTAATGGAGTCAGGCAGCTTGGACCCCGAAGAGATCATACAAACTTATGTCCCATATTTTCCAAAAAAGAAATTTCCCATTACTGTCAAACAAGTCGCTGGACATATAGGTGGTATCCGCCACTATCGTGGAAGAGAAAATTGGAGTGATGTTAATTACCCAACAGTCAAGGATGGATTGACCATATTCCAGGATGACACACTTCTCTTCGAGCCTGGGTCAGATTACAGTTACTCAAGTTATGCATGGAATCTAATCAGTGCGGTTGTCGAGGGTGCGGCAAATGAAGATTTTTTACCCTACATGCAAACTAATGTATTTGACCCACTGGGCATGACTAGTACCAGCGCAGATTTTGCACCTGATGAAATGCCGAATCGAACAAAGTTTTATGTGAGGGAAAATGATGAAGTGGTTCCTGCTCCTTATGTGGACAATAGCTACAAATGGGCCGGAGGTGGATTTATCTCAACTACGGAAGATCTGATCAAGTATGGTGAATCTCATATGACATCCGGGTACCTTAAGAAGGAAACTCTTGATGCTTTGCAAGAACCACAGGTTTTGAATAATGGGGATACCACTGAATACGGAATGGGATGGTTTAGTGGTATAGATGAACGAGGATACTATTACGTAGGGCACAGTGGAGGAAGTGTCGGAGGAATAACGCAATTCTGGATCTACCCGAAGCAAGAAGTGATTGTTGCCATGTTATCGAATTGTAGTCCACTGGATTATGATGACGCTGACACCAGGATAGCGTGGTTATTTATGGAATCAAAGCAAGAATCAGATTGATTCCCAAAGGTCAAAATAGGACCTTTGGGAATGTCATGAAATTTTCCTTGTTGAAACAGGCCATTATGGAAATTGGTACCATCTCATTTGCTGGTAATCGAAAGTTGATGATATATGGAAAATTGAATTGCAAATCCGGGAAAAGGATGAATGATGAAAACAGGGTTTTCTTTTCAAGTGAAGAGGCAGCATGGTCTGCTGGTTTCAGACCTTGCGGTCATTGCATGAGGCGTGAATATTTGATTTGGAAGCATAATCCAGGGAACAATTAATACAATGTACTCCACAAGTAAAAAGTCAGGTATGATTCCCAACCTTTAAAAGGATCAAAAACATTTTGAATTTCTTCACGAGTAGGTTTTCTATCTAATTCCAGTAGTCTTTTGATTGATTCCTGGACTCCTGTATCTCCCCATGGGATACAATCAGGTTTTCGCAAGGATTTCATTGCCACGTAATTTGCGGTCCACTCCCCTATTCCTCTTATCTCACAAAGCTCCTTGATAATTGCCGGTGTTGCTTTCAATAATAGTTTCTCTTGATCCAATTCACCTGATGAAAATTTCTCTGCAACTCCCAGGAGATATTCGGCTTTTCGTTGGGAAAACTGAATTTTCATAAGTTCATCAACAGAAAGATCGGCAATGATCTGTGGAGAAGGAAAGGAATATAGAAGGTTGCCATTTTCGGAGAAGGACCGTCCATAATTGCCCACCAATGCATTCTTGATCTTATGTGCGAAGGTGAGATTTATCTGCTGACCAATAATACTCCAGGAGAGAGCCTCGAATAGATCTGGGATCCCAACTATTCTCAATCCTCTATTTGCTTTCAAGGATCCATAATCGGATCCTTCGAGCATACGATAAAAAGGATCAAGATCCCTATCCAGATCAAACCATGATCGTACGTATTCCCTAATAACCTCGGCTTCTGTTATAATATGATTTGATCCTATTACCAATTCGCCACCTGAGACAGATATATTGATAAGGACTCCCTCACCTTTAACAATAAGAAATTTTTTGATTACATCACCCTCAATTCGGTGTAATAAGTCATCATGACCACGATGAAGAAAGAATTTAGTTTGCTTAAAATCGTAATCATGGGGTAATGGAATTCTTATGGTCATCAGGTAAATCTATTCTTTTTACCCCACTAGATACCCTAAGATGTAAATGTGATATTGCCGTACTAGGCTACCAGATTGTCCTCCGAATCGTCATCCATTAAATGACAGGCTTCCCAATTCAATATCGACAATTTCCGTTCCGGATCCCAACGATATCCACTGATCCCCCCTGATTGTTTGATGACCCGATGACAGGGAATAAGAATTGCTACTGGGTTTTTGCCAATAGCAGATCCCACCGCACGTGACGCAGAGGAATGTCCGATCAGTTCCGCTACTTGATTATAAGATGCAATCTCTCCAAAGGGGATTTTGAGTAATGCCTCCCAAACTTTCAGTTGGAAGGGAGTGCCTCTTACATTCAATTTGATCTTTTCACCCTTATGTTCCTGAAAAAGTTGGTCACTGAATATTCTACGTACCAATAATTCATACTCACCACTGTCCTCGTGAAAATTTGCATGAGGCCATTCCTTTTTCAGCTCTGCGACTGAAGAGTGCCTTAAAAGAATGTCCTTGTCATCCTCTGTTCTTTGGATAGGGACAAAGGAAAGCTTGCATATGCCTTTTTCTGTATTGGCCATGAGTACCTCCCCGAATGGAGTCATATAAAATCCGTATGAAATAGTCTTACCTTTCCCTCCTTCCTTATATTCTCCCGGCGTCATCGCTTCGATGTTAATGAAAAGATCATGTAATCTACTTGTGCCCGATAATCCTGTCTCATGGGCCACATTTTCCAAGGAGAAACTCCCCCCTTTCATTAGGTTCTTCGCAAAATTGGCACTGACAAATTGCAGGTATTTCTTAGGGCTGATTCCTGCCCAGGTTGTAAATATCCTTTGAAAATGATAGGGACTCAGGTGAACTTTTTCTGCTATTTCCTCCAAAGAAGGTTGCTCCTTGAAGTGTTCTTGAACAAATTGAATTGCTTTGGCAATTCGATGATAGTCGTAATCTTCCTGAGTGTTTATCTGCAATTCTTCCATACTCAAAAGTAGCAAGGACGGAAAATGATGAAAACCCGATTCTTGCTATTTTCATTTACTATTTGAAAATTGAACTATCAAACCTCTAAAATCATGAGAAATACTCTTTTCAACATACTATGGCTAATGTTAATTGTCCCCGTATCTGCTCAGAATCAAAGTATCGAAGAGAGGCTTGGTTATCCGAAAGGTACCAAACTCCTGATCATGCATGCGGACGATATTGGTGTAAGTTATTCCGTAAACAAAGCAACAATTGAAGCTTTTGAAAAGGGAGGCATTAATTCAGCAAGTATAATGGTACCCTGCCCCTGGTTTAAGGACATTGCATCCTTTATTCAGGAAAATCCACAATATGACTTTGGATTACACCTGACATTGACCTCAGAGTGGAAAAATTACAAATGGGATGGGGTCCTCCCCTCAAGTGAGATACCAACTCTATTGAACGAGGAAGGATATATGTATGAGAGTGTTCAGGAGGTACTGGAAAATGCGGACCTAAAGGAAGTAGAAGCAGAAATTCGAGCTCAGGTTCAACGAGCCTATGATTTTGGGATACTGCCAACCCATCTGGATAGTCATATGGGTACTCTTTTCAGCGATCCGGCGTACTTTGAGATTTATCAAAAGATAGGGAAGGAATTTAATCTTCCGGTGTTTATTCCAATGAATCAAGTACCTCCTGATTCTGATTTAGCCAACATCATTGATCCCTATTTTATTCCGGTGAATAGTCTTTATTCGGCGTCCCCACAAGTTGACAACGACAATTGGAATGAATTTTACCTACAATTATTGAAAGATCTAAAGCCCGGTATAAATGAGATCATTGTTCATGTTGGGTATGACGACGATGAAATGAAGGCTGTCTGTATTGATCATCCTGACTGGGGATCGGCCTGGCGCCAACGCGACTTGAATTTTGTGCTTAGTCAAGATTATAAAAATGCTTTGAAAACACATAACATTGAATTAGTGACCTATCGAGAGATCAAGGAACTAATGAAGTGATCTGAACATTTTATTTTTTCGCCCTGTTAGTTTCTCATGACATACTCATTTGAAGGAAAAGAGTTGAATTCGTTTTTTGGATTAAGTACTGATTATCCACGGGAATATGAGGAATTCGCTTCCAGGGAAAATCTCATCAATATAATATGGAATAGGAATGTGGAGAAAGTGTCCTTCACCATTGACAATATTCCCGTAGAATTACGATCCAATCAGATAACCACCACCACCTTCCTTCAAACCATTAACTTTCCAAAAGGCACACTACCCCTCACAACTTTTGCATTCAACAGGCCTTTTTATTGCATCCAGGATCACGATCATGAAGTGTCTTGTAACGGGATCTTGTTCTTTGGCACAATTGAGGCCCCGATAGTCACCCTGGATGAGATAGAGATAGGAAAATTTGACTTGCTCTATAAGGTTTTTGTAGATGAATTCAGGACTCGAGATAATATTCAAGGAGAAATGCTTCAGATGCTTTTGAAGCGATTGATCATCAAAACCACCCGACTGGCAAAAACCCAAATTGTCCCCCAGGAATTGGAAACCAATCAAATAGATGTAATCCGGAAGTTCAACGTCCTTGTGGAAATGAACTTCCGTACTAAAAAACAAGTGGCTGAATACGCGGATATGATGCACAAGTCACCCAAAACTCTTTCTAACCTTTTCTCCAAGTATGGATCTCATAGCCCCTTACAAATAATCCATGATCGAATAATAATGGAAGCAAAGCGCCTCTTGTTGTATACGGACAAAACAGCTAAGGAAATTGCATTCGATCTGGGATTCGAAGAAGTTGCCTCATTCCATAAAATGTTCAAGAAAGTAGCCGGAGTCACCCCTCAGCAATTTAAAGCCGGCGTTGCGAAGGTGTGAGGGAAAAATCTACAATTAGTAGGGAAAACCTGACTCTATCTCAGCTTAAAAAGTACCGTTTTCTTGTATTGTAAATCATTAAATAAAAATTATAAAAACGATACAATTATGGCAACATTTAATGTACCAACTAAAGATGAGGTAAGTGAGAATAACAAGGTCATTTTCGATAACCTCGAAAAAGCAGTAGGATTTGTACCTAACCTTTACGCAACATACGCCTACTCGGAAACTGCCCTTAACGACTACCTAAATTTTCAAAATCGTAAAACCAGTCTTAAGGCCAAAGAAAAAGAAATCATCAATTTAGTGGTGAGTGAAGTAAATGGATGTGCTTATTGCCTTGCTGCACACACAGCTATCGGTAAGATGAATGGGTTTACGGATGATCAGATCCTCGAAATTAGGAGTGGTTCTGCTTCATTCGACAGCAAATTCCATGCACTGGCAAGGTTCGTCAAAGACATAACCATTAACAGAAGTAAGCCAACTCCTGAGCTGGTTGACAACTTATTCCAGGCAGGTTATAATAAGGAAAACCTCATTGACATCATAGTAGTCATTGGAGATAAAACTATCAGTAACTTCATTCATGGTACTACTCAAATCCCAGTAGATTTCCCGGAGGCACCGGTATTGGAGGAAGTGGAGATATAAGCGGTAGCAATTTTCACCGATCAATGCAATATCACAGCATGCGATGATAAGTTTTGTGAGTATAGGGTTAGTGAGTTTAGGAGGCCTCGATGAAAGAGGCCTTTTTTATCTTGACCAGATCAAAGTAGTCCTTTCACCAAAGATTCACATGGAATGTTCGAACCGAAACTTTCCTACATCGTTATTATGTTTCAACAATAATGACAATGAGTCCAACTTTTTTTGATAAAATATCCAGAGCCCACTATGAACCAAAAGCTTTGCCGGGAGTGGAAGAAATTGATCAATTCTTAATTACCCTTTTACAGTTCCTCTTTCCTGAACAGAACAATATAAGGCTCGGTTCAAAACTGGAGATCGAAACACATTACAATCAAATCAAACTGAGTTTTGAAAATCTTCTTTTGAAAACAAGTGCCTGTGAAATGGAAGGTGTTGTTGGGCTCTGCGAATCATTCTTCAATGGATTGGAGGAAGTGTATGATATGACTATTGAAGATGCGGGGGCAATTTTGTCCGGTGATCCGGCAGCATTCGATCTTAAGGAGGTCATTCGGTCCTATCCCGGATTTTTTGCCATTGCTATCTATAGGATCGCTCATCTTATGCTTCAAATTGGTGTACCCTATCTTCCCCGACTTTTTACCGAATATGCACACGCGAAAACGGGGATAGATATTCATCCGGGGGCAAAAATTGGTAGACACTTCTGTATTGACCACGGTACCGGTGTTGTCATTGGTGAAACCGCAGAGATCGGAGAACATGTGAAGATCTATCAAGGGGTGACATTAGGTGCCTTGAGTGTCAGCAAGGAGATGGCCAAAACAAAAAGACATCCAACTATTGGTGACAATGTGGTTATTTATGCGGGTGCCACAATCCTTGGCGGAAAAGCTGTGATTGGTTCCAATAGCATAATTGGCGGAAACGTGTGGATCACAAAAAGTATCCCGGCCAACACCAGGGTCTATTACGATTCGAAAGACGTTCATCTTGTGATCAGTGATAAATGAGAATTGCAGAAAATATCGGTGAACTAATTGGCCACACACCTTTGGTGCGGATCAAGTTTTCGGAAATACCTGACCATGTGAAGATCTATGGTAAACTTGAGGGGGATAATCCCGGAGGGTCTGTAAAGGATCGACCGGCATATAACATGATAAAAAAAGCCCTTGAACGAGGTGAAATTGATCAGTCAACCAAACTTGTTGAGGCAACGAGTGGAAATACAGGCATCGCACTGGCCATGGTCGCCTGTGCGTTAAACATCGATATTACCTTGATCATGCCAGAAAATTCTACAAAAGAGAGGGTGGATACCATGAAGGCCTACGGGGCGAAGGTGATTTTGACGGAAGCGGCAAAGACCATCGAATATTCAAGAACTGTAGCGGAGACAATGGTGAGTGATCAAGGATATTATATGCTTAATCAATTTGGCAATAAGGACAATTATCTCGCCCATTACCAAACAACCGGTCCGGAAATATGGGATGATACCAATGAGTCTATAACTCATTTCGTTTCCAGCATGGGTACGACAGGTACCATAATGGGCACATCAATGTTTCTCAAGCAAAAGAATCCGAAAATAAATATCATCGGAGTTCAACCGGAGGAAGGGTCTCAAATACCAGGCATAAGGAAATGGTCTAAGGAATTTCTACCTACCATTTATGATGAAAACAGAGTAGACAATATCCTGTTCGTCAGTAGGGAGGATTCCATATCTATGACTAAACGATTGGCTGCTGAATGTGGGATCTTTGCAGGAATTAGTAGTGGTGGAGCAATGCTATCCGCAGTGCGAATGTCAAAGGAGATGAAAGAACCCGCCACTATAGTATCAATTGTTTGTGACAGGGGAGACAGATATTTGAGTGAAGGATTTTTCGATTAATCCAGATCCCTGATATTGTCAAAATTCTCCCTTGTAAACGAAGCCAGTCCATCAGGTAAATTAACTCTCAATTCATTGCGGAGTAAATAATAAGACCAAAACTGAAATTCATTGTCATCGTCCCTTGCTCGTATGTATTGTATCCCATCCAATTCAACAATACTTACACCCAAGAACTCACCATTTCGAGTATAAGCCCCCTCTCCTCCCCTGATCAACTCGAAAAAAATTCCGTTATCATCACCTCTCCATCTGCCATATTCATTGATTAGAAATTGCGATTTATATTCCTCCAACCTTGCAAAACTTGTTCTGGTGAACTTGTTGCGATTTCCAAACAAGCTCCCACTCATCTCCAGATGACTTCCGTCATCGAAATCATATTCGTTCTGGACATTATCGGGAGGAAATGCGACAGAGTTGAGAAAGAAAAAATCTTCATTGAACACGTAATTGGTTTGAAAAGCTTGATTGGGTTGGTTGAAATAGAGGATAACTTCATCATCAATGAATTGCAGCATAACCACGACATTGGTATTCCATTGGATCATCCTATCATAGTCCTCAGCAATCCAGATACCATCAAAACCAATCTCTGGTTCCCCTGGTGATTCGTAGCATCCTAAAAAAGCAAAAGAGAATAACGTTAGTATAGTAAGTCCTGATTTCAAGTTCTAGTCCTTTTCTTCATGAATGTAATTATCAAAATGTAATGACTATGAAAGAAACATTGTATTGGCTTGCCCATCTTTGAACAAATCCAAAAGCGTAAGCCCTTAAATGTCAAACCCAATATTGGATAGCAACACTCCTTTCATTTTTTAAAGTAACATATAATTCAGATTTTTGAATACTTACTTAATCCAATCATAATGAAAGTCCTCACATCTCTCATCAGTCTTTTCTTCACCTTCCTTCTATCAGGTCAGATGACAACTCCGGATTTGACTAAAGATCTTCAATGGCGAAATATCGGACCTGCTAACATGATGGGCAGAATTGCCGCAATCGATGCTTTGGACACAGACTACAGGCATGTACTCATTGCCTCAGCTTCAGGTGGAGTTTTCAAATCAACCAATGGAGGCATTACCTGGCAAACTATTTTTGATGATTACGGCGCTGGTTCGATTGGGTCCGTTGAGATTTTCCAACCTAATCCGGATATTATCTGGGTTGGCACAGGGGAATCTGCCAATCGTAATTCAAGCGCCTGGGGAGATGGGATCTACAAGTCTACAGACGGTGGGAAAACATTCACAAATATGGGATTGGAAACCACACACCAAATCGCTGAGATAGTGACACATCCAACAGACTCAAATATTGTTTATGTGGCTGCTGTCGGTCATTTATGGGGTTATTCAG
This sequence comes from Cyclobacteriaceae bacterium, assembly GCA_965242805.1. Lineage (GTDB taxonomy): Bacteria > Bacteroidota > Bacteroidia > Cytophagales > Cyclobacteriaceae > JANQEU01. The sequence goes on from CBDETD010000002.1 coordinate 2,270,573, forward strand.
GAGAAAGAGGTTTATTTAAAACTGTCGACGGGGGCCAAAACTGGGAAAAACTGATCAATGATTTACCAAATGATGGAAAAACCGGATGTACGGAAGTAATCATGCATCCCCAAAATCCGGATATTCTTTTTGCAGGCTTTTACCATCGACTTCGTCAACCTGCCTCATTCCAGAGTGGTGGAGAAAATGGAGGATTGTTCAAGTCGGAAGACGGGGGAAAATCCTGGAGGAAGATTACAAATGGATTAGCACGGGGTGCAAGTGGCATGATTGACATCTCCATCCACCTGGCGAATCCTGACATTATGGTGATGGCATATGAAGCTGACGAAAAACTGCCGGAAAATGAACCCGGAACCGGAGTCTACAGAAGTGATGACGGGGGTGAAACATGGAATCACCTGCTAAAACATGCCGTGAGACCGTTCTATCACGGCCAAATTGAAATCGATCCAATTGATCCGAATAATATTTATGTTGTTTCTCGTGACTTCCAAATATCAATGGACGGCGGAAAGACTTTTGAAAGACGCAGGCAAAGAACTGATGGAGGGGATGATCATGACATGTGGATAGCACCCTATGACAACAACATCATGTATTTGGCAACCGATCAAGGTGCCAGATTGAGTGTCGATGGCGGCAATAATTGGTTATCCTTTAACAATATGGCCATTGGTCAGTATTATGCCATTGGCGTCGACATGAGAGACCCTTACTGGGTAATCGGAGGTCTCCAGGACAACGGGCTATGGATCACACCGAGCAACAGTAGGGAAGTAAGAGGAATTCTCAATGAACACAGTTCTCATGTCGGTGAAGGTGATGGATTTCATGCCCAAATAGATCCACATGATTGGCGGACACATTATATCGTAAATCATGTGGGTTTTGCAGCACGACAGGATCTGGTTACAAGGGAACACACATACATCACCCCTACGCCGGAAACTATTGTCAACTTCACGGACTGGGTAGAAGAAAATTATCCTGAAACACCAAACAAATACACCATCGATCCCGGTGAATGGTGGTTTTTCTATGAAAGACCGGATCGACCAACCTTGCCTGCTCAGTTCAGATTCAATTGGAGTAGTCCGTTAGTCTTATCTCCCAATAATCCTCATACGGTTTATTTTGGGGGGAACCATCTTTTCAAATCTGTGAATTTGGGTGATACATGGAGGATCATTAGTCCCGATCTCACCACAAATGATCCGGAATTAAGAAATACATCAAACGGTGGGGGGTTGACCAATAGCAACACTGGGGGAGAAAATCATTTTACGATTGTAACAATCAGCATATCACCAATCGATGAAGATATTATATGGGTGGGTACTGATGATGGTCTCGTACACGTCACTACAAATGGAGGTGTCACCTGGACAAATGTCAAATCGAATATCCCTGGGGCGCCAGAAAAGATCTGGGTCAGTCGGGTGGAGGCAGGTCATCACGCGAAGGGTACTTGTTATGTGACACTGGACAATCACAGATATGATGACAATAATGCTTATGTATTCAAAACAGATAATTTCGGTAAGACATGGACGGATATTTCAGGTAATTTGAGTGATAAGTATTCAGCCTATGTGATAAGAGAAGACTATGTAAATCCGGATCTTTTATTTGTGGGTACTGAAGAAACTGTCAATGCCTCAGTCGACGGTGGAAAATCATGGACCAACATTCGAGCTGAACTACCTACAGTTGCTATTCATGACCTTATAATTCATCCTCGTGAAGGTGATCTTATCGCTGGTACACACGGAAGAAGTCTGTGGATAATGGACGACATAAGTCCATTACGACAAATTAACTCCGAGATCTTGGCTAAAGAACTTCACCTGTTTGAGTCCAAAAAGAGTACGCAATGGGTCCGAAGATTCACCGGTCGAAAACAACCAGCATTTATGTTCCGGGGTGATAATCCTCCAAACGGCAGCTTGATTCATTTCTATGCTAAAAATGATGGAGACAGTGCCACATTGAAAGTGAGTGAAATGATTGGAAGTCGAAGCTATTCCATGAAAGTTCCTGTGAACAAGGGGATCAATCGGGTTATCTGGCCTTTCGCTATTTCCATGACAACTGATGAAATATCCAACTATCGGCAAAAGCAGCAATCAACTATCAAATCTTTGGAGGAAATAGTCAATAATAAGGAAAGAAAAAAGATGTTAAAAGAAATCCAGGATCAACTTGATAATGCCAAAACCGTCAAGGAGATATCAGCAGTAAGAAAAGCACTTGTTACAGATTATAACATGTATCCAACGGGGGAGTCTTTTTTTGGTGCAAAGAAAAATGAGACATTTATGGCAAATCCGGGTTTCTATAAAGTTGAACTCAGGACAAAAAAGACAACGGTATCAGGTATTCTTGAAGTACGTCAGGACCCTTTGAAAGAGAGAGACTAGCAAGTATATTTGGATTCCAAAACATCAATATTTACCAACCTATGCTTAAATGGACAATTTCCCTCCTATTGATAGGAATTTCTGGCTTCTCTTTATTTTCTCAAAAAGTAATTGAAAATATAGAACCTGTCAACATTTCAGATTTTAATGTTTCCAGTGACCTTATTCAAAAAGATGATGAAGCAGTGGTGCTGTTGGATGTTGGGGAGTCACGATTTGTTCAGACCCCAAATAGTTTCAACATTGTTTTCACCAGACTACGACGTGTGAAAATCCTATCCAAAGAAGGATATAAACATTCAGAAGTCAGTGTCCCCTATTATGTGGACTCATATAATACAACAGAACGTGTACGTGAAATAAATGCTGTAACATACAATATAGAAGACGGTGCGATCCAAATGACCCGTGTTGATAAGAGTAATGTCTTTGATGAGAAAACCAACGAATATTGGAACCAAAAGAAGTTTGCATTTCCAAATGTGCGGGAAGGATCAATCATAGAGTATAAATATGAACTTGAAACCCCATTCCACTTTAACTTAAGGGACTGGGAATTCCAATCGGATATTCCCACTATCCGGAGTACATACGTAGTTAAGATGATTCCTTTCTACGAGTATGTGTACATATTACAGGGTACCAATCGATTCAATTATCAAAATTCCGTTGTTCAAAGGCAAAACCGATTTTTTGGTGGAGTGGAATTTCAGGATATGGTCCACACGTACACGATGGTCGATCTGCCGGCATTCAAAGATGAATCTTTTATTACTTCAAAGGATGACTACATAATAAAAATGGATTTCCAGTTGTCCAAAATCACTCAGCCAACCGGCGCAACTAGAGAAATCATTACGACATGGCCAAAGTTGGTTGAAGACCTGTACAAATATGAAAAGTTCGGAAAGTATCAAAAAAGGTGTGAGAAGATCTCAGAATCTGTGGCTGAACAATTTAGTACTGTCCCCGAGGATGATAGAGCGAAATCAGTTATCGAATATGTTAAGAAGAATTTTACATGGGATAGGTACTATGGGAAATATACCCAAAGGAGACCGAAAGAAGTAGACTCCGAAAAGAAAGGGAATTCCGCCGAGATCAATTTATACCTAATCGGTTTACTGCAAAATGTCGGAGTTTCAGCAAGTCCTGTGATTATTAGCACAAGAGATCATGGGAAGATAAAAGACGATTACCCATTCCAGCAGTTCTTCAATTACGTTGTGGTACTGGTAGAAGACGGCGATGAAACATATTTAGCAGACGGCACTGACAAGTTTCTGGCTTACAATCGAATTCCTCCCAGGGCTATTAATGATAGAGGTCTGGTCATCAAGAAAGGGGACGTTACATGGGTGGACCTGTACAGTAAAATTGTATCTTCCAGTGCTCATACCATCGAATTTGACATTCAACCGGATGAAGGTATCGCAAGTGTGAAATATTCCAATATCAGCACTGAAATGGAATCATACCAAAAGAAAAGGAAATACCTGAATGAAAGTGAAGAAATTCAGGATGATTTTGAGGGAAATAACCTGGCTGGAGTGACGAAAGTAAAGACGATTAATTTCGAGGATCCGGGTAAACCCTATATAATAGCTATGGAAGGAAGTGAAGAACTTGAATTTGTAGGTGACAACATTCTTCTAAAACCATTCATTGGTTTGGTCATTGATGAAAATCCTTTTACTCAAAAAACCAGGGGCTACCCGATTGATTTCATCTATCCATGGATTGATTCATATAAAAGCATTATCAATATTCCGGAAGGTTATACCATAAGTGATATTCCTGAGGGATTTTCCAAGAATGATGATCTGGTTGATATTCAATACGATATAACCAAGTCAGATAATCAAATAATTGTCACGGCAAAATCGGAATTTAAAAAGTCCATATATCCACCATCCCACTATCAACGAATGATCTATTATTTTAGGAATATGGTCGAAAAATTCAATGAACTGATCGTACTTGAAAAGATATAATCCTTTTCAAATTGCAAGAAAATGATTACTCAGTCCCAACTCGAAAAACTACGGTCTGAGACCCCTGGTTGCCATAAAAAGATCCACCTCAACAATGCAGGTGCCTCTTTAATGCCACAGCCGGTAGTTGATGAGATAAAAAGTCATATTGACCTCGAAACGGAAATTGGAGGTTATGAGGCTTCAGACTCACAAAATCAGGAAATCAACGCATTTTACAATTCTGTAGCGACTTTTTTCGGGGGAGAACCATACAACTATGCTTTTTGTACAAATGCTACCGATGCCTTTAATCGGGCACTATCATCAATACCATTTAAGAATGGTGATATCATCCTAACGAGTGACAACGACTATATCTCGAATCAAATAGCCTTTATTTCCCTTAAGAAAAGATTTGGAATAGAGATCCACAGAATGCCAAATACTTCTGATGGTATCGTGGATGTTCAGGAAACAGAAAAGCTATGTAAAGACATATCTCCAAAATTGGTTGCGATTACCCATGTGCCCACTAATTCAGGGATCATTCAACCAGTCATTGAATTGGGTGAGGTATGCCGGAAAAATGAATTATTGTTCCTTGTCGATGCATGTCAGTCAATGGGACAGTTGAATGTAAATGTAAATAAGCTTAATTGTGATTTTCTAAGTGGTACATTTCGAAAGTTCATGCGAGGCCCAAGAGGAGCAGGAATCTTGTATGTGTCGGATAGAGTTTTGGATGGAGGACTGGAACCCCTGTTTATTGACATGAGAGGGGCAAAATGGACAAAATCCGATGAATATGTCATTGAACCCACTGCAAAACGATTTGAAGACTGGGAATTTGCATACGCATTATTACTGGGAAGTAAGGCCGCAATCGAATATGCAAATGGAATAGGGATAGACAATATTGAAAAAAGGGTAAGGTACTTGTCAGATTATCTCCGGGATGGTCTAAGAGATAAATCGAATTTAAGGATCCTCGACGAAGGTGCAAATCTCTGTGGAGTGGTTACTTTGGAAGTTAAAAAGTGTACTCTGGATCAACTGCAAAAGGTGTTACTTGAGAGTTCCATAAATCATAGCATAAGCACCTATGATAATGCCGTTATTCATTTTGGAGAAAAGAAAGTGGAGTGGGCACTACGAGTCTCTCCTCATTATTATAATACTATTGATGAGATCAATGAATTATTTTTGGTTTTAGATCAACTTCAATCATCATGAGAAATCTTGTTTTCTTGCTAAGCATTATACCGGTAATACTATTTGCTCAAATTGAGGAAAGAAAGATCATTTTCCCAGATGTGGAAGGATATCAAACGTTGGTGTGTGATCTGCACCAACACACTGCCTTTTCCGATGGAAGTGTATGGCCGGATATTCGTGTGAGAGAGGCAATATACGACGGAGTAGATGTCATATCACTTACTGAGCACTTGGAATATCAGCCTCACAGTGCTGACATTCCACATCCCGACAGGAATCGGTCATTCGAAGTAGCGAAGAAGTATGCTGAAGGAAGAGATTTGATCATTATCCACGGAGCTGAGATCACCCGTGAACTTCCTCCCGGACATGCCAACGCCATTTTCATTGAAGACGCAAATAAATTACTCATGGATGATCCAATCGAAGTCTTCAGGGAAGCCAAGAACCAGGGAGCGTTTGTTTTCTGGAATCATCCCAACTGGACGGGGCAAAAGAAAAATGCAGTGGCTGAGTTGACGGATATGCACCGTCAACTTATTTCGGAAAATCTATTGGATGGAATCGAGGTAGTAAATGAAACGACCTACTCGGAAGAAGCTGTTGGAATTGCTCAGGAAAGCAATCTTGTCATGTTAGGGACATCCGATATACATGGATTGATTGATTGGATGTTTAAGGTCCCAAACGGTGGACATCGACCGGTTACGTTGGTATTTGCAGAGGAAAGATCCGAACAAGGAGTGAAAGATGGACTCTTTGCCAATCGGACTGTAGTCTGGCATAGAAATATCCTGATCGGCAATGAAGACAATATCAAGTTGTTGGTTGATGCTTCTTTACAGGTCGCCGAAGCCAAATACAGAAAAAATACCCAGATATTAAGAGTTGTTTTATCGAACAAGTCCGATGCTCGGTTTATTTTACGGAACACCTCTGGTTTGACCTTCCACGAAAAAGGCGATATACACGAGATCTTACCAAATAGTGAAACATCCTTCCAACTGAAGACTGGAGAAATCAAGGAAGAGGTCAAACTTTCATTTGAACTTTTAAATGTTGTCACATCCCCTGATGAGATGTATTTGTGGGAATTAACAGTTAGGCCGGAATAGTCATCCAGGCATCATTTACTCATGCAATCTCTTCGTCTCGCCAGTTATATACGTGACAATTGATAAGTTGGATCTTCCTCTTAATCCTTCGCTCATTACACCCCTGCAGTAATTTCGAAGGGAGTTGAAAGAAAACATCAATGTCTTTCAGTAATGGTAGCGAACTGAGAAATCTATTGCCATTTCTACCTCCAATCGTGTTTAGTTTTCTCACTACCTATAAAAAAGTTGTCTTTCGACTTTGGAGAAAACTATTCACACTTGTTGAGGGACTTTCCCAAGTGAGTTACTCCCTCTACCTATGAATAGTCATCTCCCTTCGGTCGATGTGACAGCTTTTTTATTGTGAATAGATTTCTAACATTCGTTCGAAAAGACTTCAGAGAGTAGTGCTTCGTTCCTTGATTCGAATGACCCGATGTATGAGGAAATCCATTCTCTACGCTATGTCCGAAAAGAACTGGAAGATCAATCCGGTCTTCTTTTCCTGAAGTTAAATCCGGTCAATAATGAAACTCTCAAGCCATCTTTGCTGGGTACAAATGCAAGATTAAAGGGGATATTGACTTTTTCTGTTCTGGCCGTAACACCTATGGCAATGGCAAATGCTGCACCACTCAAAGATACATTCGGTCCAAATCCTATCTCAAAGCCGCTTTTATCCCTGAAACCCAGCATAGTGGTCAGACTCGGATAGAATTTATTTTGTTCAATACCTGCCACCATGAAAATCATTTCACCGACGGTAGCAAATCCATTTTTCGAGCTGAAAAAAATGTATTCCTCCTGCCATCCTACATTAGTAAAGATTTCATCTTCGACGAAGATCACACCCAATCTTGGACCTTGCAATTGAACAGGTTCAACAATTGGTATTGTATCACTTTCATCCCATGTCTCGGGAATCCGTTCCTGCTCGTTAAACACATCGAGAGTTCCATTTTCATATTGGATCACTGTGATATCACTTTTTTTAAGAGAGTAAAGGGGACCTTCCAGATTGTCCAGTTTCCGATATTTGATCAGTTCATCAGTTATTTCTATAACCTTACATTCAATCTCTGCCCCATCCTTTTTCACAATTTTGTCTTGTGCAATTGCAATAGTTCCGAAAGACAACATAAAAGCAAAAAATAAGACCGTTCTCATGACTGTTTTTAATTGATGACATCTCAAATTTCATTGTATCCAACAGCAAATTGAAACGGATAATTACTTGGTAATCAGTGGGTTTTGTAAATTATGAGGTATTCATTATGCGATAAGATAATTGGTCAATCGAGTTTTGCAGTTTTTGCAAAATAGAGTTGAAAAGATGCACGTTACTCGAAAATCGAGTTGGTTGTAAATCCAAATTCACAAATACTTTTCATTAGAGCCTCCGCACATTCACACCCACAGACTTTGACGCTGGAGTATGGCTCCCCCTGGCCTTGAGTTTCAGTGGAACCAGCGGATTTGCTTCGGGGAAATAAGTGGCTAAACAACCATCCGGAATGTCATATGGTACAACCTGGAACCCCATGACTTCACGTTTTCGATCTCCATAGTCATTGTATAGAGATACCATATCTCCTGGTTTTATTGCGTCCCTTGCCATATCCAATTTGGACATGAAGACCACCATTCTTCCACCATAAACACCCCGGTATCTGTCATCCAATCCGTAAATGGTCGTGTTGAATTGATCATGACTCCTAATGGTCATCATGATATAATGATGACCTGCCGGGATCTCCTCAGCCGGTTTGTTGATCGTGAACTTTGCTTTCTGGGTATCTGTTTTGAAAACTCCATTTCTGGCTCCATTGGGCAATTCAAACCCATTGTTCTCCTGTAGTCTTTTATTAAAATCCTCAAATCCGGCAATCGCTTTGCTGATCAGATCCCTGATCTTCGAATAATCATTTACTAATCCAAGCCAATCAATATCATCCGCTTCTAAGGTCTGGGCTGCAATGCTGGCAATGATCTCAGGCTCACTTCGAAGTAGATTTGAAATTGGATTAATCACTCCCATGGAACCATGAACAATTCCCATGGAATTTTCAACCGTGACTGTTTGTTCTTTTCCGTTCTGAATATGTTTGTCCGTCCTCCCCAGACATGGTAGAATGAGCGAAGTCCTACCCGGCGCGAGATGCGTCCTGTTAAGTTTAGTACTAATATGAACGGTTAAATCGCAATTCTCTAACGCTTCTCTTGTGTACTCTGTATCCGGAGCTGCCGGGAGCAAATTACCACCCAGTGCCATAAAGAATTTCACCTTTCCTTCATGCATTGCTTCAATAGCCTCCACGACATTATATCCGGGTGAATAAGGTGGTTCAAAATTGAATGTCTCCTTGAGCTTGTCGGTCCATTCCTTCGTAGGTCTTTCCCATATCCCTACCGTGCGATCACCTTGCACATTGCTGTGCCCACGTACAGGACATGTTCCAGCACCTTTCCTCCCAATACTTCCTTTCATTAGAAGGAGATTCACAATTTCTTGAATATTGTCGACGGCGTTCACATGTTGTGTGAGCCCCATAGCCCAGCATACAATAATGTTTTTGGAGTTTCCAATGAGATGTCCGGTTTCATATACATCTTCCTCGCTAAGAGCAGTACGTTGTATAAGTTTCTCAATCTTATACTTTTGAAGGTCTTGTTTTAATACTTCAAATCCCTGTGTTTTCCCCTCCACAAATTCTTTGTCAAGCACGTTTTTTCCTTCATATTCCATCTCCAGCAAGATCTTCATCCATGCCTTCAACAAGGCCACATCCTCATTGATCTTGACTTGTAGATAGTGATCGCACATATCTGTAGACTTGCCACTCCAACCCCGAAGGGTTTGGGGATTATTGAAAGATTGTAAAGCCACCTCTTTAAGGGGATTGACCACTATAACCTTAGCTCCTTTCTTCCTGGCTTTTTCCAAGGTCAAAAGCATTCTTGGATGATTCGTTCCAGGATTTTGACCCATTATTATGATGAGATCTGCATGTTCAAAGTCGTCAATTAATACAGATCCCTTTCCAATTCCCACCGTGTTTTTCAATCCGACTCCGCTCGATTCATGGCACATGTTGGAACAATCGGGAAGATTGTTAGTCCCATATTTACGAACGAAAAGTTGATACAGAAATGCTGCCTCATTACTAGTACGCCCTGAAGTATAAAATACAGCTCTGTCCGGATGGTCTAACGACTTCAATTTATCTGCAATAAGTTGATAAGCATCTGGCCAACTTATCGAACTGTAGCTATCGTCCCCTTCCCTTTTCACTATGGGATGAACGAGTCTTCCCTGCAGACTTAGCCAGTAATCATTTTCCTCATTTAGGTCCCCGATCGAATACTTCTTGAAAAAGTTTAGATCCGCCTTGCGACTCATAGCTTCCTCTGCTACCGCTTTGACTCCGTTCTCACAGTATTCGCCAATCTTTGATCGCTTGTCTGGATCAGGCCAAGCACATCCCGGGCAGTCTATTCCATCTTTCTGATTGAGCTTATTTAATATTCGAATTGCCTTTATTGGCGACATCTTCCCAAGAATCTTTCGGGATGCAACCATAACGGCTTTCGCTCCAGCAGCAAATTCCGGTGTATCCTTTACCACAGCTTTTTTACCCTCACTCATTATTGAAAATTAATCAAAAAAGCTCGCTGGTGGAGTAAGGTTAAAATATTTATGATGATGCTTGATGGAGTAATTCCACAGTAATATCACAAAGGTCACAGAGACTTAAGGAGTTGCACAAAGCGAAATCTAATTCTTTGAGAACCTTTGTGGTACTTAGTGTTCTTGTGAAATAGCTCAAGAAATATCCATTCAAATAGCTGTAACACAAAGGTCACAGAGACTCACAGAGTTGCACAAAGGGGAATCTAATTCTTTGAGAACCTTTGTGGCACTTAGTGTTCTTTGTGAAATAGCTCCTGTTCACATCCTAAACGGTTAATTAATCACTCTTCTAATTCCATTTCTCAGAATCGAAACATGAAAGTTAATTAGTAATCCTAGTTTATAATTACCCAATCTGAGATATGTTAAAACCTGGGCAGTATGGACATCTGTAAGGGATTCCACTGTTTTGACTTCAATTACTACTTTGTTTTCTACCAAAAGATCCATTCTATAACCGTGATCCAGTTTTACTTCTTTATAAACCACGGGCATAGGTATTTCTTTTTTGACCTGTAGATTGTTCTGTTCAAGTTCATAAAGTAAACATTCCTGATATGCTGACTCAAGCAATCCAGGACCCAATTGCTTGTGAACCTCGATGGCACAACCTATTATTTTGTTTGATAATTGGTTTTCTGTCATTGTAATCCGAATTCTGCTGAGCACAAAATTCAAAGAAATACAATAATTGACAAAAAACGGTATACATTCTTTGAGAACCTCTGTGGCACTTTGTGTACTTTGTGAAATAGCTCAAGAAATATCCATTCAAATAGCTGTAATCAAAGTTCACAGAGATTCCACAGAATTACACTAAGTTAAATTCTTTCTTTGTAAACACTTTCTCTAATTCATTCCGTCCTAAGACTATCAGTAGGATCATTGTGTGCGGCTCTAAGTGCCTGGATACTCACGGTGAGCCAGGCTACCATTAAGGCCGCAAATCCTGCTCCGATAAAGTACCACGCGGATATTTCGATTCGATAGGCAAAATTGTTGAGCCATGAAGACAAAAGGAAATAAGCAATTGGCATGGAAATAAGAATGGCAAAGAATACCAATCTGGAAAAATCTTTGGTAAGCAGCAATACTATGTTGACGATGGTTGCCCCCAAAACTTTTCGGATTCCAATTTCCTTTATCCTGCGTTCCGCCGTAAAAGCAGCTAATCCCAGAAGTCCAAGACATGAGATCAATACCGCAAAACCTGCGAAATATCTCGAAAGCGTTGCAACCCTCTGCTCAGCAGCATATTGCTTGGCATATTCCTGGTCCATGAAGTAGGGATCAAATGTGAATCCAGGATTGAAATCCTTGTAAAATTCCTCGACCGAAGCCAAGGTTTCCTGGGTTCGGTTCGGTTCTATTTTTAACATTACAACCCAGGTGGTGTTGGGTCTTAATCTGAAGAACAAGGGCTCAACCTTTCGATGTAACGATTGAAAATGGAAATCCTTCACCACACCTACAATCTCCATGTCATACTGCTCCCATAAACGAACATTTTTCCCAATCGGGTCCTCTAGTCCCATGGCTTTGATGGCCGTTTCATTAAATATGATCTTCGCTGAATCCGCTCCGAAATCTTTTGAAAAAGACCTGCCTTGGCTGAACTCAATACCAAGCATTTCGATCAAACCATAGTTTACCCTTACATTCTCAAAGAGTATTCTTGTTTCAGGATCTTTTCCTTCCCACTCAAGTCCACTGGTATTATTTTGTCGGCCCAAAAGATTGTGTCCAATGCTTGAAACTTCAAGTATTCCGGGGATTTTTTTGACTTCCGTCATAAACACTTCGAGATCATCTTCCACTCGTCCTTCTTGATAGAAGTAAACAATGTTGTCCCTGCTATAACCTAGGTTCTTGGTTTGCACATATTGGATTTGATTATATACAGTTACCACCGAAATGATCAAAATAATTGACAGGGTGAATTGAAATACCACCAAACCTCTCCTCGCCCATAATTCGCCCCAAGTTGTTCGAATATCTCCTTTAAGGACCTGAACAGGCCTGAAATTAGACAAATAATATGCAGGGTAGCTACCCGCCAGAAGACCTGTAACAACAGTTATAATTGCGGCAGCCAAAAGTATCTCACCACTTAATACAAATACAATTTCCTTACTAGTGATCTCATTGAATGTCGGAATGAACAATGCAACGATCACGATGGAAAAAACCAGGGAAAGAAATGATACTAAAGTCGATTCCCCAATATATTGAACGAATAGCATTGGTCTTCCTGCACCGATGGTTTTACGGATCCCTACTTCCTTAGATCGTTTTGCAGCTCGGGCTGTTGAAAGATTCATGAAGTTGATGCAGGCAATTACCAGTATAAAGACAGCAATTATCGAAAATAGTCTTACATATTCTATTCGCCCTCCTGATTGGACCCCATTTTCATAAGAACCATATAGGTAAAGGTTGTTGAAAGATGTGAGGAATAGTGTGACATTACTTTCCTCATGTTTATTTCGTATGAAATCTCCAATCTTGATACTAACATACTGGGGATCTACGGCATTCTTCAGTCTAACTACAGTTCCGGGTCCATTGTTACCCCACTGTTTGGTCCACTCGTTATCATCCATGTAGTCTTTGAAATTCAACACGAAATCATACTGATAGGACGAACTCTGGGGCGTATTCTCAAAAACACCACTTACTACGTATCCTTTCGAATGTTGAACCTCAACGATCTGACCTATGGCTGCATCCACAGATCCAAATAGTTTCAAGGCGAATTCTTCCGAAAGCACGATTGCCATTTTATCCTTCAGAACTTCATCCGGAGATCCCGAAATCAACTTGAAATCAAAAACGTTAAAATATTGGTCACCAACATGCCAACCATCCGCTTTGAAATTTTTGTCACCCTTCACTGTAAGAATTTGAGGGGATATCCATGTAAGTGTAGTTGCAAATTCTATTTCCGGAATTTCCTCATGAAGAGCCTCCGCCAATATGCCTGGTGTGGATCTTGTGGTCATCAGATCTCCACTATAATCCTGATTCTCCATGACCTGATACACCTGTTCGGAGTGGAATTTGTCCATTTCCAGCTCATCATTCACCCAAAGAAAGATGAGAAGTGTGCAGCTTAAACCAGTTGTTAAGCCAATTAAGTTGATTAGGAATGTTCCCCGATTAAGTCTAAAACTTCTATAGGCCGTCAGCAGATAATGTCGTAACATATTAAGATTTCAATATGTAATAGTACTTCATTACAGCATTATGGTTGCATTTTCGCAAAAGGATTCCGGTGATTTCAAGACTATGTATTAACATATGGATTTTTAATTGGAGATTTTTAAGTGATTACATTGTTTAGTATCAGAATTCGGTGAGAGAATATGGACACCCATTCAATATTTGATTTCAGCAAAAACCAAAGAGAAAAGATTTGGAAATCCCTGATCAATGATCTTGAAGAATATTATACTAATACCAGCACTCTGAATGTTGCCCCCGAACTTAATATTGAGGAGATCAAAAACTTTGTTGCGTCTTTTGATATCAACAGTCCTATAAATGCAGGAAAAGCCATTGATCATGTAATGGAAGGACTGTCAAAATACGCAGTCCACACACCCCACCCGTCCTACTATGGTCTTTTCAATCCACGACCTACCTTTCCCGGAATTGTTGCGGATGTGATCACGGCTGTATTCAATCCACAGATGGCGGCATGGAGTCATGCTCCATTCGCCTCCGAGGTGGAGAATTATTGTGTCAGAGAATTAGGTCAGAAGCTTGGATATAGAAGAGAAGAATGCGATGGTGTATTTTGCTCGGGTGGTGCAGAAGCTAACCTGACAGCAGTATTGAGTGCTTTAACCCACACCTTCCCGAATTATCCCAATACAGGACTCCGAGGAATACAAGAATCCCCGGTTATGTATTGTTCGGAAGAGGCCCATCACTCCGTGATCCGGGCCGCCAAAGTGACTGGAATTGGTCTGAATGCCGTAAGATCGATCCCTGTCAACTCCAAAAACCAAATGGACCCCAGGGCATTATTATTACAAATCCAAAATGATCATCAGAATGGTCATACTCCATTTATGGTCATCGCCAACGCTGGTTCTACCGGCACAGGGGCTATTGATCCGCTCGATCAGATCAAAGAGATCGCCGATAGCCATGATCTTTGGTTTCACGTTGATGGAGCATACGGAGGAGCAGTCATCGTTGAACCCACGATGAGTGATCTTCTTCAAGGTATTGAAGGAAGTGATTCGGTCACAATTGATATCCATAAATGGTTTTCTGCGCCAATGGGTACAGGTATGGTGATAACGAAGCATTCGGATATTTTGAGCCAGACTTTTCGGATTGCTGCCGATTACATGCCAAAAGATGCTGGTGATATGATGGTAGTTGATCCATTTATGCACTCCATCCAATGGTCAAGACGGTTTATAGGGCTTAAGTTTTACATGACTTTATTAATGCTGGGTTGGGAAGGATTAGCAACAATGATTAGATCTACCACCAAAATAGGGGATTATTTGAAAGCCCAGCTGATAGAAAATAAATGGATCTTGCTGACTGAATCACCCCTACCAATCGCATGTTTCACACATTCAGATCATGAAGGTGATGGTGAATTCATTTCATTCATCTGTAAGAGGATCCTCGAAACAGGTGAAGCATGGATCTCGATTTATAACATCAAGGATGTTCCGTCTTTGAGAGCTTGTATCACAAATTACGCAACGGGGAGCAAGGAAATTAATAAGCTAATTGCCTTACTAAATAGATTCGAGAAGGAATACCTAATTAAGCCAACTCTTTGATGGCTTTCACCAACGCATCAAGATGCTCGATCCTGGTGTATAAGTGAGGAGTTACTCTTACACCTTTCACAGATTTCCTGTTGATGGCAACTGTCCATACCTTGTGATTTTCATATAAGTATTCTGACACTTCGTTTGGCGTCATCCCCTCTACCGAAAAATTTGCTATAGCGCAAGATTGATCATCCCCCAACGGTGTATTTATCGTAATCTTGGGTAGATCCTTAACCTGATCCACCCAATAATTTTTAAGATACCTGAGTCGGGCTTCTTTCCTTTTAATACCAAGACTATTGTGGAAATCAATGGCGGCGGCAATGCTCAACCTCGTATTCTCAGGATGTGTTCCTATATGTTCAAACTTCCTTATATCATCCTTGGGTATTCTGGAATCCCCGAAAAGTGGCCATGTCTTTTCGATCTTCTCCTTTTTCATATACAGCATTCCAGCACCGAGCGGGCAACACAACCATTTGTGTAAACTGGTTCCCATGTAATCGCAGTCAGTATCTTTTATCTTAAAATCGATTTGTGCAAAAGAATGTGCAGCATCCAGGATCACCTCAATACCTCTTTCATGAGCCATATCTGCTATTTCCCTGGCTGGCATTATCTGACCTGTCAGGTTGATAAGGTGGGTTAATAGAATGACTTTAGTGTTTGGTGTGATTGCCCTTTCATAGGTCTTGACGACCTCCATTTTATTCTTTGGCCACAAGGGGACTTCAATTACTTTGTTTCTCACCCCATATCGTTGAGCTCGTTGTTCGAATGCCTCAAGCATACTACCATAGTCCTGATCGCACATTAGACATTCATCCCCATCCTTCAGGTCCATTCCAAGAATTACTGTATCCAATGCCTCAGTGGTGTTCCTCGTAATCACAATTTCTTCATGGGACACCCCTGCCAGTTTGGCCAGTTTCTTCTTGATCTCAAGCCGATCATCACGCATTTTCCTTCTGTAGTAAAATGAAGTATTCTCATTGATCATCCGCATATTGTCAATCTGAGCTTCCAAAACTTCGGTAGGTTGCATCAGGAAATAGCCATTTTCAAGGTTGATAAAGTGGGGAGATGGATTAAATGATTTCTGAACATGATACCAGAAATCTTCATTCCTTGCCAAAGTTTTAGGATCAGTTTGATCAAACTCATTGATCTTCTCCTTGATCACTTTGGCATCCAGGGTATTGAATGCAGACATCCCCGAGGCTACGGCGGTTAATGCTCCAAACTGTTTTAAGAATTTTCTTCTGGTGTCCATATTCGACTGATTAATGTGGACTTGAAAGTTAAGAACTACCAGAAAAAGTAGCAAAAGGCATTATACAAATGAAAATGGGAGCCCATTGACTCCCATTTGTGATTATTATTTTTCCCTAGGCCTTGAAAATCTGTGGTCAATCCCCGAACTTCTAATATTGACCTATCGAAATAGCACGAGGAATTCCCGCTCTAACCTCCTTATAAATTTCCGCATCTTCCGGTATATTTCTGTCAAGTTTCATAAAATCCCTGTTATACATCCTTTGCGTTCTTTCCCTATAAATCTGATTGAACCCCTCATTAATGAAATGAAGACTTACCAGGTAATCATTGAAGGTATCATCGTCATCATACCATGCACTGACCACATAGTCACTGGATTGTTTTTGTACATGACTCTTTACAAAGTCATACACAATGCGTTGATACATCTGGCCTATATTGTCTCCCATATCAATCTTCAGAAGTTCCAATCCATTCTCCTCTGCAACATCCACCGTTATAGCCTGAATTATTTTTCCATTTCGGTCCGGGAATCCATCCGCAGGTGGTAGAAGCATCGGTAATCCTATTTTATCTCCTGAAGGTGTTTTAGCCTCATATAACAGCTTTCTGCGTTCTGCTTTCCGCAATTCCCATTGAATATCACGCACAAGACTCATCTCCTGGTTGACGTCACACCTAAGTATAACTATACCCCCTTCTGAGATTCCTGATTCCTGAATAACCTTGGCTATGTCCTCTGATTCATAAGGCGCTCCATCGATGTACAATCTGTTATTGAAAACATCGAAAAGAAGAGCATCATTCGGATCTTCAATGTGATATTTGGACCCATTGTCTGGTAATACTGGTAATTGTATCTCCTTACCATGGATCATTACGTTATTTATTTCTCCCTGAAGATCATCCGAATCTTCTTGAAGTGCTTCACTTTGTTCATCAAGCATTGAATTGCACTGTACAAGTACCAGACTAAATACTCCTGTTACGATTAAGGCCACGGCAACTTTCACTTTACCTGGCCATCCTGACTGTTTATTTTTCATCATGGTTATTCTCTTTTTAATAAATGATAAATTGAAATTGTGTACCAACCCGTAAGAGTTGTTGCTGATCAACTGATTCAAAAGCAAGGTTTGATACTCAACCAGGGAATAACCCGCATCTAAGATTTGTTTGTCTGCTATGTATTCATGAGTTGTTTTAAGTGAATTAATGAGCTGCCAAATCACCGGATTAAACCAGAAGAATGCAGCTACTGACTGAACAAATATCAAGTCTATCGAATGTCTCTCCTTGACATGTATTTTCTCATGTTCAAGGATCTGATCAAAATCCTCATTTGTCAGTAAATCCTTATTGACAAAGAAGTATCTCAAAAATGAAAATGGAGCAATTGGCTTGGAAACCTTAATCACATACATTCCCCCCAACTTCTCACCAGGATAAATTTTTATCAATTGTCTTATTCTGATCAAGCTCCAGAGAAAACGCGACAAACAGAAAATCACACCAAGACAATAGATTACCACTAAAGAAGTGAGTCCTATTTGCACCCAGTTTACCATCTTCCCTTGTTGGAATTCCGGATCAGCACTATGTGTTCTATTTCCATCAATATTTCTGTTGGAACTTATCCAATCATCCAATGCATCATAGTAGGACATTCTTACCTTTTGCACCTCCTCAATAGGTTGCTGCATAGAGGAAGCCTGGATCGAACCAGAATCATACTGAAGGATTGGAAAAAGTAATGAGACAGCAAGGATTCCCAATAAGTAGAAGCGATTGAAATTGAAGAAAGTCTCCTTTCTTGTAAACAACAAATACATGAGATACAGCACAGTCAACATAATACTTGACTCCACCATGTATATAACAATATCACTCATTTTTCTTTGATCTTAATTGCTCCAACATCCTCATCACTTCATCCAATTCTTTTTCATCCAATTCCTTACTCTCAGAAAAGAAGTTCACAACTTGTTTGAGGGAGTTATTGTAATAATCCTTAAGTAATCTGGACAATTGGCCTCTGCTGTACTCCTCCTTTGATATCAATGGATAGTATTGGTGGGAGTTTCCATATTCATGATACCCCACTATTTCCTTCTTCACCAACACCCTTACAATGGTCGAAACTGAATTATAAGGGGGCTTAGGGTCGGAATATTGATCCAGTATATCCTTGATAAAACCTTTATCAATATCCCAGAGGATCTTCATGATCTTCTCTTCCGCTTTGGTGAGTGTTACCATTACTTAAGAATTTAATCAGCAGAACAAGTATACAACTTATTTTTAAGTTAACAAACTTATTTTTAAGTTATATAACTAATTATTACGTTGGTAGGTAAGGAGATCACTTCTTGAGGAACTTTAATTGGGCAATTGGAGCTAGGTGTGTATTTAATAGAGATCATAACAAAAGACAACAGAAACTTAACTCAGAAGTTCATTAAAGCACAATTTTGATCATTTTGCTTTCCACCCATCCAATTTTATTTTTTACCGAATTGAACTTTATCATAAATTAGATTTCAATTAGTATCAATATGAAATCGATTATTGTATCAGTAATGTCCCTGTTGATTTGTGCAACCACTTTAAGTCAAAAGGCGAAGGACCAAATCATCAAAAATCTTGATAAACAAAAAGAAGAATACGGGAATATTGCTCTAAAGATCTGGGATTGGGCAGAAGTTGGCTACCAGGAGGAAAAGAGTTCTTCCCTGTTGAAAGAAACTTTGTCTTCTGAAGGATTTGAAATAACTGAAGGAGTTGCTGATATTCCAACAGCATTTATTGCAGAGTATGGTTCAGGATCTCCAGTCATCGGGATACTTGCGGAATTTGATGCGCTTCCAGGAACGTCCCAGAATGCTGTTCCTTATAAAGACATCAAAGTTGAAGGTGGTGCTGGTCATGCTTGTGGTCACCATCTGTTTGGGACCGCTTCTACAGCGGCTGGTATAGAAGTAAAGAAGTGGTTGGAGTCTTCCGAAAAATCGGGAACGATTCGGGTCTATGGAACACCGGCCGAGGAAGGAGGTGCCGGGAAGGTCTATATGGTTCGGGAAGGTCTGTTTGATGACGTGGATGTAGTGCTACACTGGCATCCATCCAACAACAATGCTGCTAATCCCGGGTATTCACTTGCCAATAAATCAGCCAAATTCAGATTTATGGAGAATCTTCACACGCAGCAGGTTCACCGGAACGGGGTCGATCCGCGTTGGATGGAGTGGAGGCTATGAATGACATGGTAAATCTTCTCCGTGAACATGTTCCACAAGAAACAAGAATTCATTACGTAATAACAAAAGGTGGAATGGCACCGAATGTTGTACCTGATTTTGCTGAGGTGTTCTATTATGTTCGAAATCCTGATGTGGCCAATGTTAAATCAATTTTTGAACGGGTTGTGAAATGTGCTGAGGGTGCTGCTTTGGGAACTGAAACGGAAATGAAATATGAAGTAATTCATGGCCTGTATAATCTTCTACCCAATGAAACACTTGCTAAAATCATGTATGATAATCTCCAAAAGGTAGGTGGAGTTGATTACTCCGAGGAAGAAAGTCAATTCGCCGATAAGATCTTCCAGACTTATACAGGTGATTTTGATCTGGAGGATGCATACAAAATCCAACCCTACAGTAATGAAAAAAGGAGAGCCGCCGGTTCAACAGATGTTGGCGATGTCAGTTGGCAGGTGCCTACTACAGGGTTGCGAATAGCCACATGGGTACCGGGAACTTCTGCACACACATGGCAGGCAGTTGCCGCTGGAGGAACCGGAATTGGTGTCAAAGGAATGATAGTAGCTGCGAAAACGATAGCGCTTTCAGCCATCGACATTTATAACGATCCTGAAATAGCTGAAAAGGCAAAAGAAGAGTTGCTTGTTCAGAGAGGAGCCAACTTTCAGTATGAAGCGCTCCTGGGAGATCGCGAGCCCCCATTGGACTATAGAAAGTGAAATAGACCTTAATCTATTGTACTTTGTCCAACAACTCCAACTTCCCTATTGTAGAATGCTAAGAATATTTGACATGTCTATCTCCAATGATTCTCGAGGAAACTCCACTATCCGTCCAAGTTCAATACCATTTTGATAAAATATGAAAGTAGGAACATGAGTGATATTTAAGCCTTCTTCGCTATTATCAGGGGTACTCATAACCCTGTTTTCATCCCTATCCATAGCAACCATAGTAAGCTGATCCTCAGAATAATTTAGTTTTTCCAGAATCTTGATAAATTGAGGTATCTGGAGTTGACTATCGGAGCACCATGTTCCGAGGAATACCAGTATTTCAAGATTGCTATCATCTATATTCACCTCTTCCAAACCATCTGCATCGACCTGGTAATCATTATAGAAGTAGTTAAACCACTCCAAATACGGTTCGGTTTTTAATCCCGAGATATTAATCCGACCAATTAAGATCTCTTCACCTTCATGATTAATGGTCGATTGATTTAAGGGTGTTTCTATGGAAGTGCAGCCTACCAGAGCCACCAGAAAAATTATCGTTTTCATATTATCAATTTAACCAGAATGACGAACACATAAGATTCAATAAATCATCTGGAAAAGGAGCATATCTCATTTCCGGTTGTTTTCGATGAAGATCTAATCTTATGTTTGATGGAAGTAACTCTTTTATTTTGATTATTTTGACAAAAAACATTTTGGAACCATGAGGAAGTACTTCTTTTCTAATTTGATGATGGTAGCCGCATTAAGCTTGATAGGGCAATCGGAATTTTCCAACTCAACCATTCAAATTGGGGTGGTCGTAGAAGACCTTGAAAAATCTCTGAAATTTTATACTGATATCATTGGGATGACAAAAACCGGGGGATTTAGTATTACCGATGAAGCAGGAAGTAAACTAGGATTATCAGCGAAAATTCCTTTTGATGTTTCGGTGCTTAAACTTGTCGATGAGGATAATGCCACCGAATGGAAACTGATGAGTTTTAATAAGGGATCCAATCATGGTCCTCAGAAATACATTCACAATGATACGGGAATGCAATACATCACAATATTCGTGAATTCGATCACTCCCTTTGTTGAACGATTGGAGGCCAATAACGTTAAGTTCCTTGGAGAAACTCCTACTAAACTACCAGATGGTAGAAATTTCATTTTGATCCAGGATCCGGATGGAATATTCATTGAGTTGATAGGAAATGATTAAATACATATCTATTGTTCTGGTTCTTATCTCATGCATAGGCAATGCACAAAAAAAATCACCCATTCGGGTCTACTACGAGAATTCAAGTGAAGGTGCAATAGTATTTGTAGACAATTCTGGCTACTGTCCATTTACCCTGGACCTTACAATGGATCTGAAAAATATGACATCTGATGTCGGAACGGAATTAATGATCCTTGTACCGGAAAGAACAACAAAAATGAAGATTGCAGAGGTCAAAATCAAAAACAGGACCTCATCTTCCAGTTTCAATTTTAAGACTACCTCATACATGGGGGACGCAATAAATGATCCTTCCAATGATTTTGTTTACAGGATACCGTACCAAAATGGTGAGTCATATGTGATGTCTCAAGGGTATAATGGCAACTTTTCCCATGAAGGAAAAAATGCCCTGGATTTTACAATGCCGGAGGGTACCAAGATATGTGCAGCCAGATCAGGTGTAGTAGTTGAGGTAAGCGTCGACTCAAATATCGGGTGCCCCAACAAAAGATGTCTGGATTATGCCAATAGTATTGTCATCTATCACGGGGATGGAACTTTTGCGGAATATGCACACCTGAAAAAGAAAGGAAGCAAAGTAAAAGTGGGTCAGGATGTAGATGAGGGAGAAGTCATCGGTTTAAGCGGAAACACTGGATTCACAAGTGGACCCCATCTCCACTTTGAAGTTTTTCACTTTAGAAAATCAGAAAAGATCACTCTTCCGACTAAATTCAAAACAAGAACAAATCAGGAAATCTATTTGAAAGAAAAGAAGTTCTACCGCCCAAGAGAATAAAATATTCCAAAAAAAACTCACCAAAATCAAATATTAATTCATTGATAATCAATTAGTTAATAGCAACTCTCAGTGAATAGTTAAAATATTTCCAGATTTTTTCATAGTTACATTAAACCTTTCCAGAACCAATGCATCTAAGGATCAGAATATTTTAGAAGGAATCATGAAATACACTTGGAAATTATTGACATTGATATTGGTACTAGGTATTTATTCATGTCAGGAAGAAGATAGTCCATTAAGCATTGGCGACACAAATGAGATCTCCGATATAGAAACAACAGAGAGTCTCCTAACAGCAGAGACGTCAGCAGAATCACTTTTTGAAGATGTTGATCTCACCATTGACGAAAGTTTTGAGTTTGCATTCTCCACTAACAATTCCAGCAGTGGTCGAGCTTCCTTTGAAAGACGACGAGCCTGGAATAGTAAGCATTTTGGAGATTGTGTAGAAGTTGATCATGACACGGTGGAGCAGGTAATTATCATCGATTTTGGCGATGGTTGTGAGGGTAGAAATGGTGTGATCAGAAGTGGTAAGATCATCATCACCTACGATGGAAACAGAAATACAGTTGGATCCTTTAAATCCATAACATTTGAGGACTTCTTCATAGGTGGAACTCAGGTCGAAGGAATCAAAACTCATACGATACTGGCAATAGATGAAAATGGAAATAAGACTGTCCAGAACAAGCTAGAAGGCGGTAAGCTTACTTTTGAAGACGGATCAACTGTGACAAGGGATCACGAGCTTACTAGGTTTAAGTTCAAAGGTGAATCTATCGAGGAAAGCTATTCCACCCTGGACGGTTTCGCCTCAGGAAAGAATAAAGAGGACATGGAATATTCAATGAATATCGATGAGTCTCTACTTTTCCAGGGATCTTGCTTTGGTGAAGGTTATGGATTCTTACCAGTATCTGGCATCAAGACAATAACCAAAGGTGAAGAAGAGTGGATCGTTGACTTCGGGGACGGTGAATGTGACAACTTGGTAACAGTAACACATGGAGACGAAGTGCAGGTGATTGAGCTTACAAGAAGAGGCCGAAAAGTAGTTCGAGGGTAGAAAGCCCCAATCTCATAAATAAGGTGAAACCCCACTTTCTGGTGGGGTTTTGTTTTTTGAAATGGATACACCCAATTCTAACCCTCAATTACTGACCGGATAAACTCTTCTGTAAGGGGTTTGGAAACAAAGTCTTTCACAAATTCATAGTTCTCAGCCCTGTTGATATCTTCAGGATCAATCGAGGAACTAACAATATAGATTTCCATCCCATTCTGCATTTGAGGATGGATCTTTGAAAACCTGTCCAGAAATCCCCAGCCATTGCATATTGGCATATTTAGATCGAGAAAGACAATATCTGGCAAAACTTTGTCTACATCTGCAACAAAATCGAAGATCTCATCCCCATTATAAAATGACAAAACCTCAATAGGCAGATCTATTCTCTCAATATGTTTTTGGATGATCCAGTGAAACACGTCATCGTCATCAACGACGGCTAATTTCTTTTGTTCAGTCATTTTGATCCCTAAAGGTAATCGTAAACGTTGTTCCAAAGTTCAGTTTACTGGATATTTCAATCGTATCACCCATAGTCTGGATTTGATTTTTGATGAGGAACAGGCCAATCCCTTTCCCATCTGAATGTGTATGAAAAGTTTTACCAAACTTGAATATGTTTTCTCCATATTTTGACAAATCAATCCCAAGTCCATTATCCCTGATCGTCAACTTGACATCTGAATGATCAGTAAATGAATTCAATTCAATGATCGGAGAACGTTTGGGATCGCTGTACTTAATAGCATTACTTAGCAAATTCAACATGATACTTTCGATGTATATGGAAGAATATCTTATTGTTGGCGCATTTGTGAAGTCCTCAATAATCTTAGCATCTCGTTCTGCAATGCTGGATTTTAGGAGTTTCTTTACATGGTTGAGAACATCGCTAAAGTCAATGCTCTCCACATTTACTTTTTGACTCTGCTGAACTTTCAGAACTTCGTTTATATCGGAAAGCGTGTTCAAAGCATTGTTGCAAATGGATCTGATGTGTTCGATAATATCTTCTTGATCTTTTTGATTTCCTGATGAATAAAGCTCTGACAGGGATGCAATGTTACTCATTGGAGCACGTAGATTATGAGATACGATTTGGGCAAATTCAACCAATCTATGGTTCTTTTTTCTTAGCTCACTGGAGCTGTCCATTAGTTGCCGATTTCTATGTTCCAATACTTCCTCTACTCTCTTCCTTCTGGAAAAATCCGTATATGTACAAATCACATGTAGTAGATTCCCTTTGGAATCACAAATGGGTTCTGCATTGACCATAAGCCACACTCTGTCATTGAAAGAAGGCCGATATACACCCATCACCACATCTCTTACAGGTTTTAGGGTTCTAATGGCGACAGGAATCGGAAAATCTTCCTGAAACATGACATTCCCATCATTGTCAACTACATTCCATTCCGGATCCAACGCTGCCTTACCTAGCAGCTGATCTTCAGTCAAACCAAGAAGTTCGTAGGCGGTTTTATTACAGATTATTGGTGCCGTCTTAGGATCATACAGTCCTACACCCACCTGGAGATTAAGGATCATCTGCCGGAAACGATCCTGACTTTCGATCAATGCCTCCTGAGATCTCTTCCATTCTGTGACATCGCTGATCATCCCCAGCATTCTATAAGCTTTTCCATTCTTTTCAAGGTAAGTCCCCTGGTCGTACATCTCCCTATATCCGATATCAGATTTTTTGAATCGGTAGTATACCTCGAAAGATTGAATGTTATTCCGGGCCTCTTCAAAGACCTCAAGTGCTTCCTTCCTGTCGCTGGGATGAACATGCCGATCCCAAAGATTTATATCCCCGATTTCATGGGCCGCAAATCCAAAGACTTCCTCAGTCTTGCCGCTCCACTGAATCTTCCCGGTCTCCAAATCATAATCATAAACAATGATCCCAGCGTTTTCCGTAACCAGTTCATGCCTGATTTTCCAATCCTGGCTCTCCTTCTCTAATTCTTTGCGTAATGTGACATCTTGTAAGGTTCCATGCAGGAGACCAGTTCCCTCCTTATCTAATTTGGCAATTAATTCCAACCAGTGGAAACTGTTATCAGGCCACTTTACACGATGCTGGTTTATAAAACTTGATCCCAGATTTGAATTGAAAAGCTGCATCTCCAATTCCTGAATGTCATCGGGATGCACCAATTCCTTGTATAAGTCCCACTTTCCAGCATAGCTCAGATAGAAAGAATCGAAATAGTCTATCCCCCCATCAGGAAATTTCATCAATTGAGAACTTAAGTCAAACTCCCATAACGCCATCTTCGCAGTATTGAGTGCAGAACTGATCCTACTATCCAAATGATTGACTTTCATCCCTGTGAGTTTCTATTGATCCATGGTTCAGTTTGTCCTATCGGATTCCTTTCAATCGTAACCGTTAGGTACCTGATACTCAAAGAAGTTAACAATTTTGATCGAAAAGATCAATATTAATTCTCTCCGAAAATGAGGAATGTCTCTGAACTGAAGTATTACCCATGATATTACCGCGAACATGAAAGCTATTATTTAGTTTTAAATAAAAAATCACTGAACAAATGAAACTAATCTATTTCCTCATCATTTCCATGTTGACATTAACCCTGATCGCTCAGGATCGAATAACAGGTTTAAATCACGCTACAAGGTCAGAGGTAATTGCGAAAAATGGAATGGTTGCAACAAGTCATCCATTGGCAACGCAAATCGGTTTAGACATCTTAAAAAAAGGTGGCAATGCGATCGATGCTGCCATTGCTGCAAATGCGGCTTTGGGGCTTATGGAACCGACAGGTTGTGGAATAGGTGGTGACCTTTTCGCCATCTTATGGGATGGGAAAACTAAAAAGCTATATGGACTGAATGCCAGTGGAAGATCTCCAAAGGGACTGACAATTGATTATTTCAAGGAAAATGATATGAGTCAAATCCCACGACGTGGAGCTCTGCCTGTTAGCGTACCAGGAGCTGTGGATGGGTGGTTTGAATTGCATGGGAAGTTTGGATCGATGGAAATGGATGATCTCCTTGCACCCGCAATCAATTATGCTGAGGAAGGTTTCCCTGTTCCGGAGCTCATTTCATATTACCTGGATGTAGGATACAGAATTTTTAAAGAAAGTGGATTTAAGAACATTGATGAATTATACCTGATAGATGGTCATACACCAGGAGTGGGAGAAATCTGGAAAAATCCCCAACTAGCCAATACCTACAAAGCCATCGCAAAAGGAGGAAGAGAAGCTTTTTATAGGGGTAAAATAGCAAAGACGATTTCGGACTTCGTACAAAGTGAAGGGGGGTTCATTTCGGAAGAAGATCTAAGCGCCCATACTTCGACGTGGATCGAGCCAGTATCGATCAACTATCGTGGATACGATGTATGGGAATTGCCCCCAAATGGCCAGGGAATAGCCGCTCTACAAATGCTGGCTATCCTTGAAGGATATGATTTTTCAAATATCCCATTTGGGAGTACCGAACATGTCCATTTGTTTGTTGAAGCCAAAAAGCTGGCATTTGAAGATAGGGCCAAGTACTATGCGGATATGGATTTTGCCGACGTCCCTGTTGATGAATTGATAAGCGAATCCTATGCTTCTGAAAGGAGAAAACTAATAGGTGACCAAGCTGGAAAATATGATGCTGGTGACATTAGCAAAGGTGAAACCATATACATGACAGTGGCAGATAAAGATGGTACTATGATCTCACTTATACAGAGTAATTATTCGGGACTTGGGTCCGGAATAATACCACCGGGATTGGGATTCAACCTCCAAAATCGTGGTGCGCTGTTTTCACTCAAGGAAGGTCAGGCCAACACCTATGAACCCGGCAAAAGACCATTCCACACCATCATACCTGCATTCATTACTAAGGACGGTGAGCCATTTCTGAGTTTCGGAGTTATGGGTGGGGATTTCCAACCAATGGGTCATTCACAAATTGTCATGAATATTGTCGATTTTGGTATGAATACCCAGGAAGCAGGTGATGCCCCCAGAATAAGTCATGGAGGATCCTCTACCCCTACCGGTAGAGAAGCCACGGGTACAGGAGAAATCTATCTTGAATCTGGTTATGATTATCAAACCATACGCGAATTAATGGATAAGGGACATCGTGTACGGTATAGAAAAGGTATCTATGGTGGTTATCAGGCTATTATGTGGGACAGCAAAAATGGCGTATACCGAGGTGCTTCAGAATCCCGCAAGGATGGACAAGCTGCAGGTTATTAGGATTATACATCAGGATCAGATTTTGTATGTTATGTCGACAGGTGTACATAATTGATTCTGATTATCATACTAGCTTTGCTGCTTCTATTTGCCGAATTCCACAGTGACCAGTAAAGACATCAGAGTGATCATACCAGCCTACAATGAAGATAAAGCGATCGGATCCGTTCTTGAAGAGATCCCGAAATTTGTTAAGGAAATTATTGTCGTTGACAATGGATCATCGGATAAGACATATGAAGTTGCACAGACTTTCGGTGCAACTTCCATTAAAGAACCACGGAAAGGGTATGGTCAGGCCTGTTTAAAAGGTATTGAATACCTGAAGAACTTGAATGAAGATCCTGATGTTGTAGTTTTTGTCGACGGTGATCACAGTGACTATCCTGAGGAAATGTTAAACCTGATTGAGCCAATTCTTGAAAAGGAAATGGATCTGGTGATCGGTTCACGATCACTTGGTAAAAGGGAAAAAGGTTCAATGACCTTACCTCAAGTCTTTGGCAATTGGCTGGCGACTTCGATGATCCGCTGGTTTTATGGTGTGAAATACACAGATTTGGGACCCTTTCGCGCTATCAAATACAATTCACTGCTCCGTTTGGAAATGGCTGATACCAACTATGGATGGACCGTGGAAATGCAACTAAAAGCAGCCAAACAAAATATGAAAACAATGGATGTACCTGTAAACTACCGAAAGAGAATTGGGACTTCCAAAGTGTCCGGTACATTGACTGGAGTGATAGGTGCGGGATATAAGATCATATATACGATATTTAGATACCTCTGAGCATGGATTGGATTATCATAACGGTATATGTGCTTTCTCTGACCATCATTTCATTGTTCAGTTTGGGACAGCTTAATTTGACATTTCATTTTCTTAGATCAAAAAACCACAAACCCAAGCAAAGAAACCTAAAGGAATATCCTAAGGTTACTGTTCAACTTCCCGTATACAATGAAAAGTATGTCATAGAAAGGCTATTGGATTCGGTCGCCTCATTTGATTATCCAAAGGATTTATTGGAAATACAGGTACTGGACGATTCAGATGATGAAACTTCACAGATCATTGAAAAAAAAGTAGCGGAATTGTCCGAAGAAGTTTTAGACATAAAACACATACGAAGGAAAACCAGGGTAGGATACAAAGCTGGTGCATTACAGTATGGACTTGGGATAGCGAAAGGTGAATTCATTGCGATATTCGATGCCGATTTCATTCCAGGTAAAGACTTCCTGAAAAGAACGCTTGCCTATTTCATTAGCCCCGAAATCGGAATGATCCAGACCCGCTGGAGTCATATAAACGAAAACTACAACCTTCTCACCAAAATGCAAGCATTTGGGTTGGATGCTCATTTCACTATCGAACAAAGAGGACGAAACGTCGCAGGTAGTTTCATGAGCTTTAACGGCACAGGTGGTATTTGGAGAAAGGATTGCATTACAGATGCAGGAGGTTGGGAACATGATACTTTAACCGAAGACCTGGACCTTAGCTACAGAGCACAACTCAAGGGCTGGAAATTTCAATATGTGGATTCCATCGAATCACCGGCAGAATTACCCGTAATTGTGCCTGCTGTAAAATCTCAACAATACAGATGGAACAAAGGAGCGGCTGAAACTGCAAGAAAAAACATAGGAAAAATATTAACCTCAGACCTGAAATTGGTCCACAAAACCAGGTCAATCATGCATTTACTGAATAGCTCGGTTTTCTTCTTCCTATTAATAGCTTCAATATTTTCAATTCCAATGCTTCACATTAAGGAAGGTAATCCGGCACTGAAACTTATCTTTGATTTAGGTAGCATATTCATAATTGGATTTGTAGCCATTGGGATATTTTATTGGGTATCATCAAGGACCAGGCATCCCGACAAGGCTACTCGTCATTACCTTATCAATTTTCCTCTGTTCCTATCTTTTTCTATGGGTCTGGCATTACACAATTCGATTGCCATCATCGAAGGGTTATTGGGAATCAAAACTCCATTTATTCGAACACCAAAGTTCAACATTATGTCTTCGGTGGATGGATGGAAACATAACACATATCTAAGCAATGCATTGAAACCGCTTACGATAATTGAAGGTCTTCTCGCTTTATATTTCGTTTATGGGATATTTTCAGGAATCTCGCTTGGGGATTATGGATTAATACTATTTCACTTCATGCTGGCGATGGGTTTTGGATATGTTTTTACGATTTCATTAGGACAAAGGAGCTATGCGGTCAGGTAAAGCCGCGTTTTACACACTTTTTTTCATATTTATATCTTCTATCTCCTTCATCGGAAACGAAGTAGAAAGGCACTATTCCATCATTTTATTGCTATCCTACTTCGCAGCATTCTTTTCGTATTTCTGGATATGCAGGTTCGAATGGGATAACCTAAAAGCTCTTATATTTCTTTTTTTAGGCACAAGACTAATTCTGATGTTTGCATTACCAGAGTTATCCGATGACTTCTATAGGTTCATTTGGGATGGTAAGCTGATAAATGCCGGAATTAATCCTTACCTACAAATTCCACAGAATGTGGATTTCCATTCTGTCCCCGGTTTATCTTCGGATCTTTATGAAAAATTGAATTCACCTCAATATTTTTCTATTTATCCACCGTTGAATCAGGTTATTTTTTCACTTAGTACTTATTTAGATGTAAACTGGCTGACTTCGGTCAATATTATTCGATCATTGTTGATCCTGGCTGATATAGGCACGTTCATCTTAATCCGAAAACTGCTCTCACCAGAGAAAAAACACATGTCCTTCTGGTACGTATTAAATCCCCTGGTTATAATTGAATTTACAGGGAATCTGCATTTTGAAGGGTTTGTGATCTTCTTTTTGATTTTGACGCTTTATTTCCTCAAGGATCGCAGATGGTTGTTTTCAGGAATTTCTCTGGGCCTTTCGATTGCTACTAAACTTTTGCCCCTGATCTTTTTACCGTTCTTAACATGGAACAATCGGTGGAAGGGAGGGCTGATCCTGGGAACTATGGCACTATTGATTTCAGGTTTAACTTTTATCCCATTATTTTCTGAAGCTCTGCGAAATGGTATGGGTAGAAGTCTTGAATTATATTTCAATCACTTTGAGTTCAATGCCAGCATTTATTACTTATTCAGGGAAGTTGGTTACTGGCAAAAAGGATATAATATTATCGGAACCCTTGGCCCTGACCTCGCGAGAATGTCGGCTTTGTTTATAGTGGTCTTAGCTATTTGGGGAAGTTATCGTAATCGAAATACTGCCGAGATCCTTTTATTTTCGTTAGTCGTATATCTGGCATTGGCTACTACTGTTCATCCCTGGTATATAATTCCACTAATTCCTCTTGGAATACTCTCAGGGTATTATTTCCCGATTATCTGGAGTTTCTTTGTATTCGTTACATATGTTGGATACTCAGAACAGGGATATGAACTACCTATGTTTTGGATCCTGATAGAATATGCAGTGGTTTACTCAGTTATGATCTTTGAAGTTTACAAAAGGAATGAAAAAGGCCCATATCTGGTTTAGTACTTTTATCATATTGCAATTGAATGTTGCATGCAGTCAAATGACATTTGATGAAAAAGTAAACTCCTTATACCGGAATACGGTACCACTGATTACAGTGGAGGAATATAAAAAAAGGAAATCAGAGAATGATAAAATCCTTATTTTGGATACTCGATCGGAGAATGAATTTGCTGTAAGTCATATCCCAGGTGCCACATTTATTGACTATGATAATTTCGACGAGATGGATGTGGCAAGCATTTCGAAGGATTCCGAGGTGGTCCTCTACTGCTCGATAGGATATCGAAGTGAACGAATCGGGGAAAAAATGATCGACATGGGATTTAAAAATGTGAAGAACCTATATGGAGGTATCTTTCATTGGAAAAACACAGATAATGAGGTGATTGACACAAAAGGCGACACTACCGACCATGTTCACACGTATAACAGACTTTGGTCGAAGTGGCTTTATAAAGGAATAAAAATATATGAGTAAAGACCTTTTAATAGTATTTGTAAAAAACCTTATTCCTGGTCAGGTTAAAACAAGACTTGCAGAGGGGATTGGAATGGATTTGGCAATGGAGGTATACAAAGAGTTGGTTGCCAATACAGCGGAAGTCACCGACAAGTTGAAAACGGAGAAGGCTGTCTATTATTCGGATTACGTTGAAAAATGGGATTTTTTCGATGATGAAAAATACGAAAAACGCATTCAGGAGGGAAAAGATCTTGGTCAGTGCATGCTTAATGCATTTTATGATGCCGTTGAAGCGGAATATGACAAGGTGATCCTAATTGGTAGCGACATTCCCGAAATATCAAAGAAGATCATCCAGGAAGCATTTACAAAATTGGATGAGTCGGATGTTGTCGTAGGTCCTGCAGAAGATGGTGGATATTATCTAATTGGGATGAAGGATGCTCATGAATCATTATTCACAGACAAAACTTACAGTCATGATAAAGTCTATGATGAATTGATTTCTGAAATCGAAAATGCAGGCCTGAAGTTCACGGCCGTTACAAAACTCCTCGATCTGGATACAAAGGAAGACATGCAAAAAGCAGGGATACAAATAATATATGAGGAAGATGAGGAGGAAGAGGATTTTTGATTCATCGGATTATTCTACCGTTTTAACCTATTTTCATGCTTACTCACCTATTATAATTATTCGGTAACACCAGTATTGATAAGTTTTGTGGTTCAATATTGATTAAAAATCATGTTGTCCACAATACAGACCCAGAAACTCACTCATTTCTTTAAGATCCTGGATACAGATAAAAACGGGATCCTGCAGAAGAAGGATTTCCTCAATGTCGGGGAAAACCTGTGCATAGCTCTGGATATTGCACCGGACACAGGTCAATATTATGAAGTGATAAGGAAATGTAAGAAATTATATAACATCATTTTCAGTCATATCCCTACCCAAGAGGCCGATGCCATAACATTGGAGTTTTGGTTGGATTACTTTGACTATGAGGATCATGATGTAGAGTTTGAAGTAGTGGTTGATGATTTTATTGAACTTACTGTTAATAATGTGTTTGAAGTATTTGATCAAAATCATGACGGATCAATCACAATTGACGAATACACGGACATGTTCAAAATATATGGCATCGACATAACACATTCAAAAAAAGGATTCAAATTACTTGATACCGATAGCAACGATAGAATTTCCAGGGAAGAACTTGAAGTCGCATTAAATGAATTCTTCAAGTCCTCCGACGTTAATGCCAAAGGGAATTGGGCTTTCGGTAGCTGGCACTGATCACTCATACACTTAAGATATTGTGAAGGCGACTATTTAGTCGCCTTTTCCATTCCAGATAATAGAGAAATTCATTAATCGGAGAAACTAAGACCTTCAACTGGTTTATTTTCTTATTGGTCCAATTCACATATTTCAGTCAATTGGTTGAATATATCTTCACATTTGAAACAACGACTGAATATGCTAACCACAGTTCAAGAAAGAAAATTAACGTACCTATTTCGGATATTCGATGTTGACAAAAATGGGACTCTCGAATCCGAAGACTTCGAATATGTAGGTCAAAATATTTGTCATGCCCTACATCTTACGCCTGAGATGGTAGATTATGATCGAATAATGCGAAAGTGTAAAGACATGTATGCATACACTATTTGTAAAATTTCACCAGGTCTCCATGACCCTATCACGCTTGATTCCTGGCTTGACTTTTTTGGGAGGTCCACCGAGAATGTCATTGCCGAAGAGTTTGTCAATCTCACCGTCGAATACGTCTTTGAAACTTTTGATCAAAATAAAGATGGTTGCCTGACAATGGATGAATACATAGAAATGTTTAAGATCTATGGCATCGATACCTACTATTCCATTAGGGGTTTCCAGGAGGTAGACACCAACAATAATCATGTGATCTCCCGGGATGAATTAGAGCATGCTTTGAAGGATTTCTTCACATCAAGTGACCCAACAGCAAGAGGAAACTGGGTATTTGGGAACTGGAACTAGGCCAGTTTCTCCATATCCCTGATCAAGATCCTTCTCCTGTCAAAATTTATGATATTATCATCTCGTAGTTCATTGAGGACTGTAGTCACAGTCTGACGTGATGTTCCAGTCAGACTCGCAATGTCCTTATGTGTTAGATGATTCTTAATCATCATTTCAAATCCAACTTTTTGTCCCCTTTCAAGGGCCATCTCTTTTAGAAATTCAATGATCCTGGTACGCGCATCTTTAAAGACCAAGGACTCGATCTTTCTTTCCATCTTCCTCAATCTGAATCCAATGATCTTGAGGATCTTAAGATTAAGTGATTGGTTGTCTTTCATTAGGGCCTTTAGGTCCTCAATTGGCATTGGACAAATTTTTGTCTTATTGTCCATTGCCTGAGCAAAATCAGTTCTTCTGTCCTCACCTGCCAATGCTAATTCACCAAACATCTCTCCCCTGGCAAGTATGGCTTTTACGATCTCTTTCCCTCCATCCAAATAGGTTCCGATTTTAACCCTTCCTTCAGACACCATATATATGTTTTGTGAAGGTTGGTCAGGAAAATAGATGTATTCATCTTTGGAATAACTGTTGTAATCTTCCTCTTCGTCCATAGTTGACATCTTCCGAGGGCAAAGGATCTCGTACAAGTCAACCTTTTCAAAATACCAAATGGATGATTTCTCATTCATAGATCCGTTATTTTTTGATCTTATACAATTATTCTTTGGTAAGAAAACAATTGGGAATCATTTTTGCCCCAACATTGGACTCAACAAAATTTAAAACCAAAAAGGTCCAAAATGGTTGACTATTTAACGATAAAGGCATTACATATCATCTTCATTGTCACCTGGTTTGCCGGATTATTTTACATGCCGAGACTCTTGATCTACCAGACTGAAGCACTTAGAAAAGAAGAACCTGACCGGTCAATTCTTAATGCGCAAATTGGCCTGATGGCCAAAAGGCTATGGTATATTATAACCTGGCCCTCGGCCGTGTTGACTCTGGTTCTTGGTGTCTGGATATTGATCTTGATGCCAAGTTGGTTGAAAATGCCATTTATGCACATTAAACTGACCTTTGTCTTCCTTTTGTATTTCTATCATTACAGCCTTCACAGGATTTATCAATTGCTACAAAATGAAGTAGTAAAATACTCATCCACCCAGCTCAGAATATGGAATGAAGTGGCAACAATTATCTTGATAGCTGTAGTATTTATCATCGTGAGGAAAGATCAGATCAGTTGGATATGGGGGACCGTTGGCATCCTGGGGCTGGCAGTTACCCTGATGATAGCAACGAAACTTTATAAAAGATATAGGGAAGGAAAGAAATGAAAATCAGGATATCAATTCTAATAAGCCTAATAGTAGTCTCATGCAGCGAGGTAAAAAACAACTTCAAACTTCCTGTACTCGGAAGACCTCAAATCATTGAAAAAAATCTTGATGGGACCATAGTCAAGGACACCGTCCCTCACACCATAGCTCAATTCAATTTTGTCGATCAGGATAGTTCAATTATAACCAATGAGACTTTTAAGGATCAAATCTATGTAGCTGATTTCTTTTTCACCTCCTGCCCGACCATCTGTCCAACGATGAAGCAACAGATGCTTAGGGTGTATAATGAATACCTTGAAAATCCAACCGTTGCCTTTTTGTCCCATACAATTGACCCTGAATATGACACAGTTGCGTTGCTTAATGACTATGCAACCCGACTTGGCGTCGATAGTGAAAAATGGCACATGGTGACAGGTGACAAGGATGCGATCTACGACATTGCTGAAACCAGCTATATGGTTGTCGCTGATGACGATCCCTCCGCCCCTGGAGGATATATTCATAGCGGTGCATTTCTGTTAATTGATAAAGAAAGGCAGATCAGGGGCATCTATGATGGTACAAAAGTGGATGACGTGAATCTATTGATTAAGGATATAAGCTGGCTGTTGTCCTCATATGAATCCAAGTAAATTTCTCACTCTATTTCTTGGCTTGGTTCTTTCCTGTACTGCTCCTACTGACCAAAAAGGGACTTTTGTCCCAGAAGGAATGAATAGGAGGGATAAGATGCGCTATCAACAATACCTGTTGCAAGGGAAAAAACTCTATTTAACTCATTGTAGCAATTGTCATCAAAATGAAGGTCAGGGTTTGGTGGCACTTTATCCACCACTCGCCAAGTCAGACTATTTGATGGAAAACATTCCTCGGGCCGCTTGCATCATAAGAAATGGCTTACAAGGTGAAATTGAGGTGAATGGAGTAGGATTCAACATGAAAATGGAAGGTCATCCGGAACTCAAGCCATTGGAAATTGCAGAGATTCTAACCTACATTTCGAATAGTTGGGGTAACGAATATGGGTTTGTCCAAGTATTGGACGTACAGCAACATCTTCGGAATTGTGAAAATTACTGATTCAGGATCTTGTTCCCCGTTTCGAGTGAAGAAAGCATGTCTTCCCTTACTTTTTCTATTCCGTCTTTTTGTGCCTCAAGATAGTTTTTGATTTCCTCATCAGTTCCCTCAAATGCCGGATCGTAATTACGCATCCAGACCATCATATTTTCGTTTGCCAGTTTAATAGCATTGGCTGCAGAAGTAATGTCAGAGGAAGTCAATGAATCATCCACTTCCTGGGCCATTGATCTTAGGGCCTTTTCTGTTTTTCTTAATTCGCCCATTTTGGGCATCACCTCGTCGTGAACAGCCATTACCTCGTCTTTGAGCGAGCTTACATCTGTTTTTTGTGTGGGTCCTGAGCAAGCACCAAATATCAAGGTGATGGCCAGAATGGAAATTATGTCAGTCAGTTTCAACTTTTGCATCTTTCAATATGTACATTAATTTATCAGTATCGGTATCATTGAGCTCAAGTATACCCTTTACAGTCACCAGTTTCGCTGTATATTTTACATCATCATTTAAATAAGCTTGAGCTACTGTTTCAGGACCTCCCGTGCCACAAAAAAAACAGGATGCTATCGGTAAGGAGGAAACGATGATCTGATCCGGTTGGAACATACCCTCAAACGGGATAATGTATCCCGGAAGACTGATTTCAGTTCCCTCCAATTTCTTTATTTCCTCAGAGAATTTTGGAACATAATATTCTCCATATTCATCTGTTGCCTTGGAATAGTCTATCTCGGCAAGAACTTTCCAGGTCTTGAATTTGTCCTGACCGACAAGGGCTGACGAAGACAAACAAGCACACAGAAATAACATCAAAAATCTACTCATAGCAGATACAAAACTATCAAATAGAAAAATTGATTTCTAAATTGTAGGGTAATCTTTGATCAAAGGTCAGTAATCTAATAGTACCTCGATCTCAGCAGCAACTTTCTCCGCAGATGGTAACATGGTCTTCTCCAGCGTACTATTCAAAGGTATGGCTGGGAGATTTTCGGAACCGAAGGTCTTTACCGGTGCGTCCAGGTATTTAAAACAATTCTCCTGTATCTTCCCTGCAAGTCCCTGAGCAAATGAATTTGCAGACGGCTCTTCTGTAACA
This sequence comes from Cyclobacteriaceae bacterium, assembly GCA_965242805.1. Taxonomy (GTDB): domain Bacteria; phylum Bacteroidota; class Bacteroidia; order Cytophagales; family Cyclobacteriaceae; genus JANQEU01. The sequence goes on from CBDETD010000002.1 coordinate 2,307,968, forward strand.
ACCAGGCACCTATTCGTCTTTTCAACAGATTTGAAAACAGTATCGAAATCAAGTGGATTCAATGTCCTTAAATCAATTATTTCGATGCCCTCAATCTCCTTAGATGCATTCAATGCCCAGTGAACTCCCATACCGTAGGTCACTACAGTCAAATTATCTCCCTCCTGTATAACGTTGGCTTTGCCAAATGGAAGCACATAGTCCTCCGCAGGTTCGTGTTTCTTTGCGGCACCCGTTCCAGGTACTTTCGACCAGTACAGACCTTTGTGCTCAAAAATTACTACTGGATTTGGATCCAGGTATGCTGCCTTCATCAAACCTTTCAGGTCGGCACCATTACTTGGATACGCAATTTTCACTCCTTTGATATTGGTGACGACAGATTCGACACTTGATGAATGATAGGGTCCTCCACTACCATATGCACCTATTGGGACCCTTAAGATCATGCTGACAGGCCATTTGCCATTTGTCAGATAGCATGACCTACTTACTTCTGTGAACAATTGGTTGAGACCTGGCCATATGTAGTCCGCAAACTGAACTTCAACAATTGGTTTTAATCCGACAGCTGACATACCTGCAGTAGAGCCAACGATAAAAGCTTCCTGTATAGGTGTGTTAAACACCCTGTCATCTCCAAATTTCTGGGCTAAAGTTGCGGCTTCCCGGAAAACACCTCCAAGGCGACCGCCAACGTCCTGCCCATATAGCAAGCAATGATCATCCTGCATCAATTCTTCAACGGCGTGCAGCGCACAATCGACCATTACTACTTTTTCAGCACCTTTTGGTTTTCTCTCTCCGGATTCCTCGATAACCGGAGTCGGGGCATAGTCATGATCAAATAAATCGGAAGGTCTAGGATCTTCTGCTTCCAAAGCTTTCTCATAGTCCATTTCAACAACAACCCTGGATTCCTCCTCGATCTTATTTATGTCATTTTCAGAAAATCCAGCATCTAATAGCTGTTCCTTAAGAATGGGATAAGGATCATCAAGTTTGTGCAGGTCGAGATCGTCACGGTACCACTCCATTCTTACCCCACTTGTATGATGATTCAGAAGAGGCACATTGGCATGAACCAGGAATGGTCTTCTCTCTTTTCTAATAGTCTCAATAACCTGCTTTAACGCTGTGTAACTTTCAAGAAAATCATTCCCATGTAGCTTAACAATTTCGATCCCATGAAATCCCTTGGCATATTCGGAAGCGTCCTGAGCCCTAATTTCATCTGCACTGGCCGATATATCCCAACCATTATCCTGAACCAAATAGAGAATCGGCAATTGCCTCAATGCAGCCATTTGGAAAGCTTCTGCCACTTCACCTTCCGTAATACTTGCATCTCCCAATGAGCAAACTGCTATTGGTAGATCTTCACCAAAATCATTCTCAAATCCTAGTTTCTCCTTGTACTGCATGCCCATAGCAGCACCCGTTGCAGGAATTGCCTGCATACCCGTGGCTGAGGATTGATGGGGGATCTTCGGCTTATCATCATCTCTTAAACTAGGGTGACTGTAATACAATCTACCCCCTGAAAAAGGATCATCTCTTTTCCCCAATAACTGAAGCATAAGATAATATGGATCCATTCCTATTCCTAGAAGCATTGCATCGTCCCTATAGTATGGATACAAATAGTCCTGCGGCAGAAGTTGCATTGCTACCGCTATTTGAATTGCTTCATGACCTCGGGAGGTTGCATGAACATATTTAGAAACCACCTGGAAATTCTCCTCGTAAAGCTCAGCCATGGACTTGGCCTGGGTCATTAGACTGAAAGCTTTCTTTAAGATTTTCTTATCAACAGCCGATTCTATGGAAATCATAAATGAAAAGTGAGATAATGTTGTTTTATACTATAAATATAACGATTTTAGTTGTATTTTGCTTCAATTATTTCTATTTTGGTGTTTTCAACTTTTACAAAGATGCTATTTAGATTATTCAACTTTTTTTATAGTGAAATCGACTATGAAAAGAAAAATCCACTAAGCAGAATTCATGAAGAAACTTGACGAAATGGACATTAAGATCCTTCAACTGCTTCAACAAAATGGCAGAATGACGGTCAAAGAGATGTCAGGGAAGCTTAACCTTTCTCCAACTCCCATTTTCGAGCGAATCAAAAAACTGGAAAACGGGGGTATCATTGATCATTATACTGCAGTGATAAATGCGGAAAAACTTGGCAGGAAACTCAGTGCATTTGCCCATGTTTCCTTTAAGGACCATTCCAAAGCGCTGATCGATGAGTTCGAAGAACGAATATTAAGATTTCATGAAGTCCAGGAATGTCATTATGTAACTGGAGGAGCGGATTTTATTATTAAGATCCAGGTAAATGATATCGATCAGTACAAGGAGTTTATTACCGAAAAGCTAATTGGAATACCTAATATCGCAAAGATTGAATCATTCCTATCGCTCCAGGTCAAAACAAAGAAGGTGGAAATTACCGATTATTTGGAATGAGATTCCTTGAAAGGCTTGTAATCAACTTCGATCCTGTCTGTCAACCTTCTTTCGTCTAGGGATCTGAGTGGATCAACCGATTTTAATCCATCAAAACACTCCTGAGGTAAACGTTGATATAACTCCGTGCCCTCGGTTTTCCATTGGATCATTTCATCCGAAACTTCTTTCACAATTTTACCTGGATTACCTATTACAAGACTTCTTCTGGGGATCTTTTCCTCTGCTTTTATAAAGGTTAAAGCACCAACAATGCTCTCTTCTCCTATCTCCACACCATCCATAATTACTGAATTCATGCCGACCAATGTATTTCTTCCGATTGACGCTCCATGAATTACAGCTCCATGTCCAATATGGGCGGATTCCTCCAGCCTCACAATCTTGTTTGGAAACATATGGATGGTACAATTCTCCTGGATATTACACCCATCTTCAATTATGATCCGCCCCCAATCTCCTCGAATAGCCGCCCCAGGTCCCACATAAACATTTTTTCCAATGACAACATCACCAGTCACCGCGGCCTGTGGATGAATGAAGGATGTAGGATCAATTACTGGAATGAATCCTTTGAACTCGTAGATCATTAGGTCTTGTATTTTGATAACGCCTTCTTTGTGAAGTCCGAAAGCACTAATCTTCCGCTAAGTTCAGCTCTTGATTCAAGAATGTGTTCCCATTCATCCGTTCCATCCCAAAAAACACCAATCAATAGAGCTCTCGCCACTGGATTTGTGGTAATCAAATACTCAGCTAGTTTTATTACTTCGGCATCCAATTCTTCAACTGTATCATAGACATCCGCGTAAAGTCCTTTGGATTTCGCCCATTCTGCTGATCGAAATTCATTTGCGTTGATCGCTAGTTGACTGAATGCAGAAACACCAATCTTCCTCTCGATGGCTGGACCCACCACAAAAGGACCAATCCCAACATTGAGTTCACTCAGTTTGATACTGGCATATTTTGTGGCGAGACAATAATCTGATACAGCCGCCAATCCTACCCCACCTCCGACTGCCTTTCCTTGAACCCTGCCAATGATCAACTTTGTACATTTCCTGCATGCATTTATTACATTGGCAAATCCCATGAAAAATTCCTTACCAGAATTGAAATCATCAATGTTAATAAGTTCATCAAAACTTGCACCAGCACAAAAAGTACGATCTCCACCACTTTTCAGAATAATAACACCAACAGTCTCATCTTCACCGGTTTCTGTGATTTTTTGAGCAAGTCGACTTAGAAGTTCTCCCGGCATGGAGTTATGTTTAGGGTGGAAGAACTCAATTTCTGAGATCCCTTTACCAATATCTTTTCTCCTTACATAAGGTTCCATTATTCTAGATTAGATCAAATTGTTTAAAATGATGATTGAGATGTTTGCGGTTCACAAGGTCCCATAACTCCTTGTCCAGCATTCCGAATACTGTATTTGGAGTTTGAGCTTCCGGATTATTGCTGAAAAACTCTTCAAATTCGTCATATGCTCTTATTGCTGCCTGTTTGGCCTCCGCCAGGTCTTTGTACTTAAGGTCCTCAGTTTTGCCCTTCCTGAGCAAAGGATGATCATATCCTTCCGGCATAGGCAGGTAGTTATAGAGCGATTCCTGGTATTTTTCTATCCTCTCCTCAGGAGTTTCGATATGTGTATCCACTTTCCCAGTTGCCATATGATAGAAAAATTCGAGATGTTCTACCATATGTTGTGGTGTCATTATTCCATGTCTTGGTTTCTGATCCTTTTCAAGCTTGGAAAGTGAATCAACAATAAAAGCTCGACTCACCTCTTTAAATGGACACTTTTTCTGGACAAGCGTTAGAATAGTGGCTGTTGCTACAAGTTCATCATCCTGATCAAAGATCTCCTCATACCACTTGACAACTCCAGCAGGATGTTGTCTTCCACGTGTATCTCTGTCCACCTTCTCCTTGCATGTTAACCTCACATAGATGGTATCATTATGATATATTGGTTTTACAAACCGACAGCTATCCAAACCGTAATTCGCACCCACCGGACCTTTCGCCGGATGAACAAATAGTCCCGCTCCTGCAGAAAGCAGGAAATATCCATGAGCAGCACGTTTCTCGAAGATGGACCCTCTTAATGAAGTAATATCGGTATGTGCATAGAAATGATCCCAGGAGACATTGGCAAAGTTTATTATGTCGGTGTCAGTTACTGTCCTTTTGTGTGTGGTGATGGACATGCCAACTTCCACCTCTTCAAAATGATACTTAAATGGATGTTCATCTGTATTCTTGACCTTTGCACCGGGCTGATACTGACCTGTGATCTCTGTTACCGTGCTTGGGGTACCTTGTATGGCACATCGTTGCAGGTAGTGCATTACACCACGCATTCCTCCCATTTCCTCACCTCCGCCAGCTCGACCTGGTCCACCATGGGTAAGCATCGGCATCGGTGATCCATGCCCCGTACTTTCCTTAGCGCTTTCCCTATTGAGAACCAGGATCCTTCCATTATGAGAGGCAGCACCAATTACAAATTCCTTTGCCAATTTATCATCAAATGTAGCAATGGAGCTTACCAGGGACCCCTTACCCATCTGCGTTAACTCAATGGCCTCATCCAAGGTCCTATAAGGCATAATAGTACTAACTGGTCCAAAAGCTTCGGTCGTATGAACAGCCATTTTTTTCAATGGATCTTTGTTTAGGAAGATCAGTGGCGCGTAAAACGCGCCTTTTTCTTTGTCCGCTCCCTGAACAGCAAAGTCCCCATCCAGGCTTCCATATATCAATTCATTTTCTCCAGCCAACAATTCAACACTTTTCTCCACTTCCTTTTGTTGTTCTTTGCTGACCAATGTTCCCATCCTGACTTTGTCATCAGAAGGATCCCCGATTGTGACTTTCTGCAATTGCTTTCCCAACTCAATCTGAACATCTTCCACTAGTTTTTCCGGAACAATAATTCGACGTATGGCGGTACATTTCTGACCACATTTGACTGTCACTTCCTTTCGGATTTCCTTTATAAATAAATCGAACTCCGGTGTGCCCGGGACCGCATCTACACCTAACACTGCAGCATTGAGGCTATCTGCTTCCATATTGAATGGAATGGCATTTTGAATGATATTGGGATGTGATTTTAGCATTTTACCAGTTTCTGCGGATCCGGTAAAACTTACTACATCCTGATCATTAAGGGGGTCAAGGATCCCATTTCCCGGTCCACAAATGAGCTGAATAGATCCCTCGGGCATTATCCCTGAGTTGGCAATATCCCTGACCATAGCCTGGGTAAGATAAGAAGATGGTTCAGCAGATTTCACAATCGCTGGCATCCCTGCCAACCAGTTGACAGCGCATTTTTCAAGCATACCCCAGATAGGAAAATTGAATGCGTTAATGTGTACGGCAACTCCCCTTTTCGGGACCATGATATGGTGCCCGATAAATGTTCCTTCCCTGGACAAATTGGCTAATTCCCCGTCAACGTGATATGGGGTATTGGGAAACTCTTTCCTAAGACTAGCGTAAGCGAAAAGGGTTCCGATCCCACCATCAATATCAATCCAACTATCAGCTTTGGTTGCACCCGTCTGATAACTGATCGGGTAATAATCAAATCTCTTCTTATGTAGAAAAAGAGCCAGTTTCTTCAGCATCATCCCTCTTTCCTGAAATGTCATTTTTCGGAGATTCGGATTTCCTATATTCCTGGCGTAATTAGCCATTTCCTCGAACGAGACTCCCTCACTGCCACAAATTGAGATCTGTTCTCCGGTGACAGCATTATATTGAGGGATTCCCTCTCCTTCAGGTGGGATCCATTTTCCACAAACCAGATTTTCTAACTTATTCATTCAGATCAGATTAATGTTGATATATCAAACTCTCTCGAGTATCGCCGCATATCCCTGCCCGACACCCACGCACATTGTTACCAATGCATACCTTTTGTCTGTCAACGACAATTCAAGTGCTGCACTATAGCATATCCTTGCTCCCGACGCACCCAGGGGATGACCGATTGCGATGGCTCCTCCATTGGGATTTACCCTGTCATCATTATCATCCAGTCCCCAGGATCGTAAACAAGCCAGCGTCTGGGCCGCAAATGCTTCATTGATCTCAATAATGTCCATTTCCTCCATTTTCAATCCTGCTTTTTTCAATGCCTGGTTTGAAGCTTCAACAGGACCAATTCCCATAATGCGAGGCTCCACCCCAACAACTGCCGAGCTCACAATCCTGGCAAGGGGTTTCATCGAGAACTTTTTAACGGCGTTTTCGGAAGCAACAATCGTAGCCACGGCACCATCATTCAAACCGGAAGAATTTCCTGCCGTTACGGTACCTCCATCCTCGATCTTCCTGAAAGCCGGTTTCAACTTTCCCAGTATTTCTAAGGTAGTAGTCGGCTTCACGAATTCATCTTTTTCAAACAGAATGGGGTCCGCTTTGCGTTGAGGGATCTCAACAATCATGATCTCCTTGCCCAATCTTCCATTGGATTGGGCATCGGAGGCTTTCATTTGGGACCAAAATGCGAATTGATCCTGGTCTTTTCTGCTGATTGTGAATTTATCAACCAAATTCTCCGCAGTCTGTCCCATCCCATCCGTACCATACATATCTTTCATCTTTCCATTCACAAACCTCCAACCGAAACTGCTGTCATACATCTGGGCATCTCGCCCAAAAGGCTTGGATGTTTTGGAGATCACCCAGGGTCCTCTGGTCATATGTTCGACTCCCCCTGCAATGAAAAGGTCACCATCTCCGGTTTTGATCGCTCGGTTAGCATGGATAATTGCAGAAAGTCCCGATGAACAAAGTCGATTAACAGTCTCTCCAGGGACAGACCATGGCATGCCAGCTAATAACAGACACATTCTTGCAACATTCCGATTGTCTTCGCCAGCTTGATTTGCACAACCGAAGATGACGTCATCATATGCTTCCTTTGGTATATCTGTATTTCTCTCCAGCAACTTGCTAATAACCATGGCGCCCAGATCATCGGTCCTGATTGTTGAAAGCGTTCCTGTAAAGTTGCCCACAGGTGTACGTATGCCGTCGATGATGTATGCTTCTTTCAAGGTTTTTTATTTTGATAGTTTAAAATCTTACTCATTGAGTACCTCCTTGCTGGATCGATATACAGTACCACGGAAGTAATAAAGGTGGTCCCCTGTTCTTTCATTCGAAACGGTAACATCGAAATCTGCCGTCTTGTGACCAACATTTATCGCTTTAGCTTCTGCCAGTAAAATATCTCCTTCCTTCGCGGATCGGACAAAATTCATATGCCCATTAATTGAAAGTGAAACTCTTCCATAGGAGTTGGATGCAAAGGCAAACGCACTATCAGCGAACGCATATGCGATTCCACCGTGAAGTACTTCAAACCCATTTAGCATTTCTTTTCTCACCTTCATTCTAATTATGACGTGGCCCTCTTCAAGTTGAACAGGAACAATTCCCATCCATTCACTGCAATAATCCTTTTGCATCATCTTGGCATAAACCTGCTCAGCTTTTTTCATGCTCCGTAGAACTTTTGATCTTCAAATCCCATTTTCCTCAATAATCCACTGCATCTATATCTCTCCTCGCGGTAGTGGTCAAATAACTTATCAAGTTCATGAACACAGTACCCTATCCCCAGATCATCTGCCCACTTCAAGAGTCCTTTGGGATAGTTCACTCCATTGACCATGGCCAAATCAATATCATCCCTACTGGCTATTTGAAAATGCAGGGTGTCTACCGCCTCATTGATTAGCATTACCAGGATTCGATTTAATATCCTGCTGCCCAGTTCACCATCCTTGATTGGTTCAGGTTTTTCTACTCCATCTGAGTAATCATAGTGTCCCCGTCCAGATTTCCTTCCCAGGTAACCTGCTTCCACAAGTTTTTTTTGTGTAAATGCTGGTTTATACCTGGCCTCCTGATAGAACGAGTTATAGACTGTTTCTGTGACTGTAAAATTGACATCATTCCCTATGAAATCCATCAATTCAAATGGTCCCATTCTAAATCCCCCAATTTCCTTCATTGCCCAATCAATTGTTACCTTATCTGCTATCCCCTCCTCAAATATTCTCAATGCCTCACTGTAAAATGGACGTGCCACCTTATTAACAATAAAGCCTGGCGAATCTTTTGCAATTACTGAAGTTTTACCCCAACTCTCAATTACTGACTTGCTTTGACCTGTAATTCCCTCGTCAGTTTGAAGAGCTGGAATGATTTCAACCAACTTCATCAAAGCGGGTGGATTAAAAAAATGGATCCCTAGAAATCGAGAAGGTCTTTCCAGGCCTGAAGCCAGTTCGGTAACAGACAACGAGGATGTATTGGTAGCTATGATGCAGTCTGAAGATACCATGTTCTCCAAATTGCTCAAAACTTGTGTTTTAATTTCTAAATCCTCAACAATGGCTTCAATAACCATGTTGCAGCTTCCAAAAGTCGAAATTCGCTCCTCAAAGGAAATATTTGAAAGTACAGCTTCCTTTTTATCTGCATTGATCTTGCCCTTTTCAACCAACCTATCCAGGGTCCTGGTCAGCTTCTCCTTGCTTTCGACAAGGGCTTCTGCATTTGAATCATGCAAAATTACCTGCCACCCTGCCATTGCTGCAACTTGGGCGATTCCGCTACCCATTGCACCACTTCCAATTACACCTACTTTCATTATTTTCCTCTAAATGTCGGTTTTCGCTTTTCAAGAAAAGCAGCGACGCCCTCTCGATAATCGTCAGTATTTGCAGCTTCGACCTGTAGTTCAGTCTCCAAATCCAGTTGTTGGTCAAATGTATTTCCGATTGACCTATTAAATGCTCGTTTGGTCAACCCAAGGCCGTGTGTTGGCATTTTTGAAAGCCTTAGTGCTATTTTCTTTGATTCGTCCTGAAAGGTGTCCGCACTGAAAAATTTATAGATCATACCTATTCTCTCTGCTTCCTGAGCTGTGATTTTATCTCCAAGCATGGCAATGGCATTGGCTTTAGCAAGTCCTATCAATCTTGGCAATATGTATGTTCCACCGCTATCTGGAATGAGTCCAATTGCACTAAAAGCTTGAATGAAATTTGCATCTTCATGTGCTACAACGATATCACATGCCAAGGCAAAATTTGCCCCAGCCCCTGCAGCTACTCCGTTCACAGCAGCCACTATTGGCTTTTCGATCCCCCTTAAACGCTGAACGATTGGCTTGTAGTGTTGAGTCAGTAAGACCTCGAAACCAGGATTAATATCGTCATCGGTGACTTCTTTCAGGTCCTGGCCAGCGCAAAAAGCTTTTCCGGCGCCAGTTATCATTATTGCACGGACGGTTTCATCCTCCCTGCACTGATCAAGGTATCTTATCAATTGATGGGCTAGTTCCGTGTTCACACTGTTGAACGAATCGGGGCGGTTCAGGGTAATGATCGCCAGTTGGTCTTCCTGAGAAAATAATACTGTTGACATGGGTTAAATGTCGTTTCGGGATTGATAAAGTTATTTAAGGCATTTAAAATAATCGAACGGTTCCAGACAATCTTCACATTGAAACAAGGCCTTACACGCAGTTGATCCGAACTGGCTGACCATTTTAGTATTTGTAGATCCACATAGCGTACATTTAACTATCCTTTTTCCTTCAAGTAACGCCAGTTTATCGGATTCCGGATCGAGAGGGGCTGCTATACCAAATTCTTCAAGTTTTTTACGTCCATTTTCCGAAATCCAGTCGGTGGACCAAGCCGGTGACAATACCAATTTGACTTCGGTTTTATATCCAAGGCCATTTATAGATTTCTTGATATCGGCTCCAATAGTGTCCATGGCCGGGCAACCTGAATATGTCGGAGTAATTTCAACAATGACCTCTTTCCCCTGTTTGCTGACCTCCTTAACAACACCCATATCGAGTATGGTAAGTACAGGGATTTCAGGATCTGTTACCTTGTCAAGGGCTTCTTTTATATCATGCCAGGGAATATTTAATTCAGTGACTACCATTCCATATTTGGATATGCACGTTGCATGTACTGAAGTTCAGATAAGATATGCCCCATGTATTCAGAATGGATTCCCTCTTTACCATGCGCCTTCCTTTCCGAAGTTTCCGGAACACTGATTGCTACTTGATGAAGCGTCTCAACTATGTTCTTCATGGCATTTTCCTTAACAATTTGAAGGTCTGAACCGATTCCAACATTCAAGGCCTCCGATTCAATTTCTGTTGCCTTGAAAAGCTCGTGTACATATGGATACAAATGCATTAATGCATCCATCAACCTTTTCCCACTCTCATCCGTGCCATCTCCCAACCTTTTGATCCACTCAGAAGAGAATCGTAGATGATAACGGGCCTCTTTTATTGATTTTGAAGCGATAGCAGCAATGGTTTCATCTTGACTTTCAACCAGTTGCGCCAACAGAGGTACATGAAAACTGTCAAATAGAAATTGTCTGACAATCACATGGGCAAAATCAGTATTCGGTTGCTCCACCAGGAGAACGTTGCGATATTCTCTATCATACCTTAAAAATGCTACATCATCTTCCGTGACTCCTTCACCTTTCAGTTTAGCAGCATATTGGAAGTAACTTCTAACCTGACCGAAAAGATCAAGTGAGATATTTGTCAAAGCAATGTCTGTCTCAAGGTTTGGACCATGACCGCAAAGTTCAGATAAACGATGACCGAGGATCATTGCATTATCCCCAAGAAGTAATAAATACTGGTATATTCTATCGTTATTCATAATTACATATGCTTGACATCATCCGGCAGATTATAGAATGTTGGATGTCGGTAGATCTTATCTTTCGCCGGTTCAAACAATTCTTCACCGGTCTCCGGATCAGATGCAGTAATGTGTCTTGATTCAACGACCCAGATACTGACGCCCTCATTCCTTCTTGTGTATACATCCCTCGCATTTTCAATTGCCATTTCCGGTCCAGCGGCATGAAGACTTCCCACATGTCGATGTTCAAGACCATTTTTACTCCTGATAAAAACCTCCCAAAGGGGCCATTCTTTTTTCATCGTATTAATTTTTTTGATCAATAATTGCTAACCGGCCATCCTGGCTCCATCATTTCGCTTCTCGGCATATGCCATAGCAGCATCCCGAACCCATTCTCCTTCATCCCAGGCCTTATTTCTAGCTTCCAACCTTTCCTTATTACATTGACCATTCCCTTTTACTACCTGCCAGAATTCATCCCAGTCAAGTTCACCAAAATCGTAGTGACCCCGCTCCTCATTCCATTTCAATTCAGGATCGGGAACCGTCAGATCCAAAAACTTAGCTTGAGGGACCGTCATATCAATAAAATACTGACGAAGATCGTCATTGGTCTTACGCTTGATCTTCCACCTCATGGATTGCTCGGTGTGAGGTGAATCCTCATCCCTGGGACCAAACATCATCAATGCCGGCCACCACCATCTATTGAGGGCATCTTGTGCCATTTCCTTTTGGGCAGTTGTCCCCTCACATAATGTTAAAAGGATCTCATAGCCCTGTCTCTGATGAAAACTTTCTTCCTTACAAATCCTGACCATGGCACGCGCATAGGGCCCATAGGACGTATTGGTAAGCATTACCTGGTTAATAATTGCAGCACCGTCCACCAACCATCCAATGGCACCAATGTCAGCCCATGTGAGAGTTGGATAATTGAAAATGCTGGAATACTTGGCTTTCCCAGTATGAAGCTGCTCGATCATCTCATCACGACTGATCCCAAGGGTTTCGGCAGCACTATATAGGTACAATCCATGCCCAGCTTCATCTTGAACTTTGGCTAACAATGCAACTTTCCTCCTTAGGGTCGGTGCCCTCGTAATCCAATTACCCTCAGGTAGCATACCCACGATCTCGGAATGAGCATGTTGGGAAATCTGCCTGATATTGGTTTGCCGATATTTTTCGGGCATCCAGTCTTTCGGTTCGATATTTTCTCCCCCAGCTATCCTGTCTTCAAACCTTTGTTCTAAACTCTTAACATCCATATCTAAATTTATCAAGAATCAAAATCTATTACTACTTTCTCTGAAATTGGAAGGGCCTGGCACGTCAGTATGTATCCGGACGCGACTTCGTCCTCCTCCAATCCAAAGTTCTTCAGCATTTCTACATTCCCTTCTTCCAGTTTGGCTTTACAAGTACAACATACACCTCCTTTACAAGCAAAGGGGAGATCTGCTGATTGAGCAATGGCTGCATCCAGCAAATTATCTAAGCCTTGTGCCATCTTGAATGTGAATCGTTTACCACCTTCGCGAACAGTTACTGCTGAAACTTTTCCTTTATACTCTTTTTCCAATTTTCTTGAACCATGGGCACCTGATCCCCCAGTATTAAACAGTTCAAAATGAACATTATGTGCGTCAATCCCCAAATCCAAAAGAAAGTCCCTGATCATAAAAATCATGGGTTCGGGGCCACAAATGAAGTAATCATCAATTTCGTCCGGATCGCAAATGGTCTTAAAAAGAGTGTTCAATTTCTCTTGATCCAATCTTCCATTAAATAATGGGGCATCTCTTTCCTCCCTGGTTAAAAAGTGGAATACCTCCAATCTGTCTATGAAGTTATTTTTTAGCGCTTCCAGTTCCTCTTTTAATATGATGGAAGAAACAGTCTGATTAACATAAAAAAGAGTGAGTGTTGATTCGGGTTCCCTTCTGAGTATAGTGGAAATGATTGAGATAATAGGGGTTATTCCACTGCCAGCGGCAATCGCCAGGTAGTTTTTCGGACTGGATGATTCTTCGGAAATACAGAACCTTCCATCAGGTGGAGCAACCATCAACTCATCACCTATCTTCAGATCATTATTTACATACCCCGAGAACTTTCCTCCGGGGATCTCCTTCACACCAACCTTCCATTGCTGATCATCAGGACATGAACAGAGAGAATAGGATCGACGAACTTCCTCCCCTTTAATATCAGCTTTTAAGGTAAGGTATTGACCGGCTTTAAATGTAAATTTTCCGGATAATTCTTCCGGAACATCTAAAGACACCACCGTACACTCAGGAGTGGTTCTAGTCAAATTGCTTACTTTCAGGGAATAGAACTCCATACTAATGATTATTAGCACAAAACTAATAACTATTAGTATAAGTTTTGTTTAGTCTTTCCTAATGCCCCCTAGCAGGCACGTTATGAGATATTTTTCCAGGTCCAATTGGTTAAGATCAGAGTGCTTGTCATACCAGGAATAGAACCATTTGAGTGTGGTAAGCATGGAGAATAGGGCTATATCAGGGTCAATGTCAATAATATCGCCTTCAGCTATTGATGAGTTTAGGATTGACTTGAAGTCATTTTCATACCCATCTCTCAATTCCACATATTTGATCCTGGAAGTATCTTCGAGGTGTCTCCACTCAATGGCCATCAATGACATCAGATTCGTATGATCAACTGCAAGTCTGACATGAAGGCCGATTAACTTCTCGATCTTTTCAATGGACTTCAGTGAAGATGATTTTATAGTGTCCATTTCCTCAACAAACAAATGAGCCCCTTTCAGTAGCAAATCTTCCAAAATCGCATGCTTTGAATGAAAATGGTTATAAATACTTGCCGGTTTTATTCCTGTAGCTCCTGCAATGTCCTGCATTGATGTGGCGACATATCCCTTTTGTCTAAAAAGCCCCTTACCTACTTGATATATCTTATCCTTTGTCTTCATATTCTTGCTTGAATACGGCGTATTTGTGCCTCATGATGCCTCAAGTGATCATGAAAAAAAACCAACATTTGACCCAAGCTAAGCCTTCCTAAAATAGGATGTCTGTACAAAGCCTTGTCTATGTAGTTTTCAGGATAATCATTGAAGAAATCCCTCTGTTTATCCCTTATTTTTTGAAAATCACTTCTCACACCCGCCAAATCATTGGAATTGGAAGGATTGTTTATCGACTCAACCCTGGCCTTGAATCGGAATATTCCTCCATAGACAAATTTTGAAAGGTAGATCAGCACGGATTGCTTAAACCCAACGTCCTTAACCGAATCAATTCCTTTTATTTTCTTGGAAATATAAAGTAGACTTGACTTTTCTGTTAATACAAGGTGATTTAAAACCTGTAGTATTGACCATTCGATGTCGGATGGCTTTTTTTGCAATATTTCATGATCACATAGGTCGATCCTATCCAATAGATCATTGGTTTTAGCATTCAGAATCGATAATTTATGCTCAAGTGAAGGATGCATTTAAAAGAATGATGAAGGATGTCAAAATTGTATAATTTCACTATAATTTTGTGACAAACCACAAAAAAACTTAAATTCGAGTCGTAAAAGCAGAGCTTTTCGATTAATCAAACCACCCACTAAAGCCAGTGCTTGGAAACAAGCAGGGTTAAATATTTATGTTTAACCCTAATGTGTAACAAATTGAAACGGGATTTTAACGGCGAATAGCCCTCAAAAACAGTATTATGCACATTTTTGATATAATCGCTCTGTTTATATTTCTGGCTGGTCTATTCATTTACCTGAATATATATTTTATTAAACTTCCGTCTTCAATCGGATTGATGATTCTGGCTTTGGTATTGTCAGGGGTAATCTTAATCGCCGGAGAATTATTTCCCGGGCTAAAAATAGAGGCCGTTGAACTGGAAGAATACGATTATGCCGAAGTATTATATCAGGTAGTACTCAGTTTTATGCTCTTTTCGGGGGCCATCAATATTGATTTCAAGAAATTATCAAGGCAACGGACACCTGTTTTGGTCCTGGCCACTACAGGAGTTTTCCTTTCCACAGTCATCATTGGTTCTCTGGTCTATTTCATGCTCAATTATGTTATTCACATTGAGTTGGACTACTTGTTTTGCCTTGTTTTTGGTGCATTGATATCCCCGACAGATCCAATTGCCGTAACGAAGTTCATTCAACGTTTTAATCTCTCTAAAGATCTGGAAATTAAAATTGAGGGAGAATCACTTTTCAATGATGGAGTAGCGGTTGTATTGGCGCTGACGCTTTTAGATATTGCTGCAGCGGGAGAAGACCATGTCTTGACGTTTTTCGAAGTAGGATACATATTCGTTTCAGACATCGGAGGCGGTATTTTCATAGGACTCTTTCTTGGTTACATTGGTTATAGACTTCTGCAGTACATTGACAATGAAGAGGTTGAAGTTGAGATCTTGATAACCCTCGCAATCGTAATGGTAGGATCATTCCTTGCTGATTTCATTCATGTTTCATCCAAGCAAGCTGCGGTTGTCATGGGATTGGTAATAGGAAATGAAGGAAGAAGTGAACATGTATCAAGTGCAGCCGGCGATTATGTATTTAAATTCTGGGGATTGATGGAGGAATCCCTCGCTGCAATGTTATTTGTGCTAATTGGTCTGGAGATCATAGTAATACCTCTGCGCCCGGATTATTTCGCTGCAGGGTTCTTCGCTGTCAACATCGTACTACTTGGTCGATGGGCAAGTGTGTTTATACCTATTAAGTTAATGGCGACAAGGCATAAATTTGAAAAAAGCACCATCCCAGTCCTTACCTGGGGCGCTCTGAGGGGAGGTCTGCCCATTGCTTTGTGTCTTTCCCTTCCGGAATTTCATGGACGTGACATTATTATCACAATGACGTACATTGTTGTTGTCTGCTCCGTCCTTTATCAAGGATTATCGGTTCCTGTATTGATGCGGGGATTTGCCGGTAACAAAGACTAAATTAGTACTCGAGGGCTTTTGTCCAAATAGCCGTTTTACTTGCCCTTAAGATCTCACCGGAAATATATCCTCCAATTAGTCTTTCAAGACCGTGCCTGTCGTGAGTTGCCATGGCGATCATATCTGCCCCCAGCTCCTCAGCAAATTGCATGATCTCAGCTCCTTCGTCCATATTGTCCCTGGCCGTTATCGAATAGTTTGTAAAACCATTAAACTCCGCAAATCCTTTCAGTCTTTTTTCAACATCCTTTTGCTTAACTGTAATATCCGAATACACTTTCACCAAATGAAGATGAGCCCCGTAGAAAGCTTGCAATTCCTTGATGTCCTTTACGACTTTCTCCTGCTCAATTCTCATATCCGTTGGATAGACTATGCTTTGAATATCACTAAGATCCGTATGATGTTTTACTGTGATCACAGGGATCCTTGAACTTTTTGCCACTTTCTCCGCAATTGTTCCTTTAAAGAATCCTGCCACACCATGAGCTTCACGATCACCAATGACAATGATGTCTGCATCTTCCTTGACAATACTTTGAACCACTTTGCCATCGGTAGATTTGAAAGTGTAATCTATTCCTTGAAGTATATCTGAGTCCTTGAGTGTTTCAATTTTCTCGTTCACCTCCTCTTCCTTCTCACCTCTTTTGGAAACATGAACAAGGATCAATTCACCTTTGCTCTTTTTAGCGAGTGAGGCTGCAGATGAGATACCACAATGAGAGTATTCTGAAAAACTGATTGGAACAAGAATTTTTTTCATCATCAAGAAACCTGTTGTCTCTATTAAAGTTAATTACATTTGAAAATTGATTCTTCACATCTACAGATAATTGATAAAATAATTGATTGGTATGAGCAAAATCTCATGGTTTGTGATGTTGGTGTTGTTCTTAATAAGCTGCTCTACCGATTCAAATGATCGTCCGGAGAAATCCACTTCACCCAGAATAAGAAAACAGGTCAGTCTTGTTTCTCCGGAAACCAATCAATCATTTCGATTTGGGGAATCGATAACACTCCAGGTCACCCATAGAGGAGGTGAGATCATAGATTCCGTACAATTTGAATTTGGACGTTTTCAGGACTCGAGTCCAGGAGATACCTACGAACTAAACTCTAGACTAGTCCGAGTGGGGAATCCAAAATTGAAACTCACGGTTTTTTTTAAAGGGAAAAAGGAAACAATTTTTCCTAAAGTCAGGATTTTGGCCGAATCGGCACCACAGGAATATGGCTTTAGAATTGTCAACAGCTTCCCTCATGACCCAGATGCCTATACACAAGGATTATTCTTTCGAAATGATGACCTTATCGAAAGTACAGGTGACGAGACTTACAAGAATTCAAATTCCATATCAACGATAAGACAGGTTGACTACAGAACCGGAAAAATCCAGAATCAATATCAACTGGAGAAACCATTGTTTGGAGAAGGGTGTGCTCTTTGGAATGATAAGATATTCCAAATCACATATCATGCGGACAAGGCATTTGTATATAATATGGATCTACAATTGGAACAAACTTTCAACTACACAACAAGCACAGGTGAAGGTTGGGGGTTGACCACAATGGGAGATACCCTGTTAATGACAGACGGCAGTGAAAACGTCTACTTCATCAATCCACTGGATTTTTCTGAAATAGACAAATTGCAAGTGTACGATGATCAAGGCAAGGTCTTACACCTAAATGAACTAGAGTACTTCAATGGTCGACTTTATTCAAACATCTGGACTGACGAGAAAGACGAGATAGTTATTATTGATATAAAGACTGGAGAAGTCAAGGGTCGAATCGACTTCGACGGCTTGATCGATCGTTCCCAATTTCGGGGATTTGATTATGTTCTGAACGGGATCGCGTATCATCCGGAAGGCCGGATTTTTGTCACCGGAAAATGGTGGCCAAATATTTATGAAGTAGAGCTAATACTAAAATCCAATACATAAATTTGTCGCTATGACCTTAGAAGAAGCCACAACCAAAATATCGTCCATCGCTCAATCTCATAATGGAAAATTGAATTCCAAAGCCATCTTCAAATTTGATGAAGGAGTGATTCATATTGACGATACCGTCAATCCTACTGTTGTCACGAATGAGAATCAGCCGGCATTCTGTACATTGTCCATGAGTCTAAACGATTTCGAAAAGATCTTGAATGGTGATTTGAATCCAATGATGGCTTTTATGACGGGAAAAATGAAAGTCGATGGAGATAAGGGTGTGGCAATGAAGTTGTCTTCCTTATTTTAAGATGTCTATCACCAATAAGATCCTGATTATTGGTGTTATTTCATTTGTCCTCATATCAGCGAACATCGGGGGCTATTCAATATACATAGTCGACGAGGCCAGAAACGCCCAATGTGCAAGGGAAATGTTGGAGAATGGAGATCTGGTTGTACCCACTTTCAACCAAACGTTAAGGACAGATAAACCACCATTACACTATTATTTCATGATTTTAGGTTACTCCATTTTCGGAGTCAACCCATTCGCAGCTAGAATATTCTCGGTAATCTTTGGAGTTGCGACGGTCCTTTTGACACTTTGGTTCGTCAAAAAATTTCGAGGGTTGGAAGAGGCTCTATACACCTCGTTCATACTCCTTTCCTATGTTGGATTTATTGTTCAATTTCATCTCGCCACTCCAGATCCGTATTTGATATTCTTCGTCTTAGCGTCGATACTATTCTTTTTTTCATTCTTCAAAACAGCTGACAAAAGCTTCCTTTATCTAATGTACATATCTATAGCTCTTGGCGTGCTGAGCAAAGGACCAATTGCCATAGTACTTCCGGGAGGAGTAATTTTTTTCTTCTTATTGATCCAAAGAGGGTTATCCTCCTTATTCACCCTGAGGCCAATTTTAGGCTTATTTTTGATACTTCTTGTTGCGCTACCATGGTATATTTTAGTACATATCAAAACAGGGGGCGCCTGGACTGAGGATTTCTTTCTCGATCACAATATCTCCAGGTTCATTTCTCCGAAAGAGGGACATGGAGGGATATTTATCCTACCAATATTGTATTTAATTGCATTGACACTTCCATTTAGTGTATTCTTACCACAAGCAATTATTCAAAACCTGAGGAAGGACGATTTAGGGATTCTGGCAATAATCTCCGTTACCTTCATCACCGCTTTTTTCATGTTTGCCAGCACCAAGCTTCCAAACTACATCAGCCCGGCTTTGCCTTTTACAGCAATACTAATAGCTCCTCTTGTATCAAATTTAGAGTTGAAGAAACGAGGTAGAAGGATTTCCGTAATCGTTTTGGTTGCGCTCTCAATAGCCATTTTGTTGGCTGTGAAGTTCGCAATACCACATGTAGAAGGTTTAAGC
Source organism: Cyclobacteriaceae bacterium (assembly GCA_965242805.1). Classification (GTDB taxonomy): domain Bacteria; phylum Bacteroidota; class Bacteroidia; order Cytophagales; family Cyclobacteriaceae; genus JANQEU01. The sequence goes on from CBDETD010000002.1 coordinate 2,327,521, forward strand.
TCACTTGAAGGAGTGTTTTGGTTTTTTTTACCAATGTTGCTGGGGGCTCTATCCGCACTAATCCTGGAATACTTGAACCGATCGCAATTATCGATTATCACCCTTGGATTTGGATTCATTCTTTTCCATCAACTTTTTTTCTACTTTCTCTTTCCAAAGGTGGATGACCTTAATCCAGTCCAAAAAACTTCGAAGATCGTCAATGAATCACCCCAACTTGTATATTACAAAAGAATGAATCAGGGTTATCCCTTTCTTTTGGGTAGGGAAGTTGAAGAAGTATCTATTGAGCAACTCCGGCAAATGACGGATCGAGGTGAGAACTTCACGCTAATAACCCGTGAAAAATACCTGGAGGAGCTCATGGATCTGCAGCTCACGGAAATTACCAGGGAAATAGATCTTTTTGATGGGACGACAACCGTTCTTATGAGGACTCCTTAAATAGCCTCTTATGAAAGAATTCCCACATTACATAACTCAAGGCAATTCCGATCAGTGAGCCAAACAACACATCCCTGAAAAAATGTTGTAATAGATAGATCCTGGACACACCTACAAGGACCGCTAATGTCATAAGCAATATATGCCACAACCTTCCCCGTACAATAAAAGAAAGCAATCCAGCAAGAAGAAATGCACTCATTGTATGTCCTGAGGGAAAACTATAGTACGAAGCAACATCAACTCCTTCGATAAAAGATAGAACTTCCTTTCCTTCAAAGAATTTCTTTGGGCGAACCAACTGAGGGAATACCATTCTTTTAAGACTGAACGAAACCAAGGCTTGTATAACTCCTGACAATGCGATGGTTATTCCAATCTTTCGATTGATCAGTAAAAATAATAATGCACAAAAAGCATAAAACCAGCCATCACCGACTACGGTTAGATAGGGCATTATCTTATCCAGGAAATTTGTTCGATTTTTATTTATCCACAAAAGGATCTCTCCATGTTCAACTTCGAAGAAAATAAGGAGTCCGGCGAGAAAGAATAATGAGTAAAGAATGAAAAAGAAATTTATCCTCTTGATCATCTCTACCGAAGGATATAGATTTTACCAAAACCATTTTTAAAGGCCTTGTCCGCCACTGTATTTCTTCTTTCAAAAGCCTGGTCATCTCTAAATAACACTCTATACAGGTATACACCGTTGGCAAGTTTATCTCCGTAAATATCCGTTCCGTCCCAGGCGAATTGAGTGATGTTATTCCCGATCTTGATTGGGCCAATCTCGTCACTGGTAATTTCACGAACAACTCTCCCGGAAATAGTCATAATTTGAATCTTTAGAGAACTGGGAATGACAGACCCCGTCAAGGTAAAAACAAATCGACAGCTCGTAGAAAAAGGATTCGGATATGGATAGAAATGGGTGATTGTCGATTCATTTACTATTTCAAATTCAATTTCAAAAGGTGACTCTCCAGCTAAATTACCGGTAACATCTGCGCCCTGTACCCTCAAACTGTATTTGCCATCGTCTAAAGGTCCAGGTCGATAGTTGATTTCGTAGTCAGATGTTTCCGTAGCAGGTTGTATTTCGATTTTCTGATCAAAAAGAGAGATTCGTTGAAATACTGCGTCGTTTCCCGGACCCTTCAATGCAATTTCCAATCCCGAAGTATCAGTCTTTTGTAGATATTGATTGTTATCCTTGATTGTGATCTGAATAAGCGGATTTGGTGAAACAAGATCCCCATTCAAAATATAGGATCCGTCAAATGTAACATCGAGTAACGGATTGGTATTATCTTCAATTACGTTCGCGTAGGAGCGGAAATTTATTTGGTTATTCGAATTAACCGATTCCTGAAGACCGGATGTTACGGATAGCTCAAGGTCATTCTGACCAACTTTCTGAAGGCTATTCGTTTGAAATGTAAATGTGGCTGTGTCTCCTGGATCGGGGGGTGAAATTGATTGAACTAGAACTGTTGATTCTCCTGATCCGGTGTTGGTAAGACTATACGAAACATCCAGAGAATCGGGATAGTTAATCTCCGAAACATTTATGAATTTAAAGTTTGATACTATCTCCTGGCCCTCGTCAACCGTTAGGGGATCCTTTTCAGTATAGATTATTGTTCCTTCCGGTGTTGGTGAGTAACTGACTCCCACGGCTTTAAAACCCGGCGGAGTCAATGATGTTTCATCACTCAATTGGAATTCAACTTCAATATATGGATATGTACCTGCATCCACCGAGGAAATATCAATCGACTCAAGTCTTGCGGATTGGAAAAGATCCTGCCGGTTACCATTTTCATCTACCCCTACCACCCTCACATCGATGTCGTCTTCACCCTCCTCAACATCGAAGTTATAAGTCAAACCACTCCACTGAGTTGCCGGGCCTATAAGAGGAGTTTTGATTATCCCGGACGTCGTCCTACCTTCAACAACATCTTCAAGAGAAAGTTGTTGCTGGGTTCTGGGAAATACAGATCCATCTTCATCAAGGAATATAGCCTCACCGGGGACCATTCCTTTACTACCCACAATAATCAATGGCTGTCCATCTACCAGACCCATTACATCAGAAGAATTGATTCCAACCTGCTCCAGGGCTGAAATAATTTGAGAGTCCCATGAAGAATAGTTAACTGAATCAAGATTGAATATGATGACTTTGTCCCCAAACTCAATATTATCAATGAGTTCTTCGATACGCCTTTCAACCAACACATTGTTTGAAGTGAAATTGTATATGCGTTGAGGTAATCTTCCACACACCAATGGTTGATTTACATCCGGTCCATCGAAAGTAATAGGACGCAGCAATTGGTTGGTACTCCGGTCAATGGCAACAAAATTGATAGTATTGGTCAAACAGAATGGATCAAAAGGATTAGTCGTCAGAATCAGATTTGTCTCATTTACGAAAATCTCAATATCATCATAATTGAATACTTCTGTTCCTTGTGTGAAAACCTCAATCGGCACTGAATTGGTCTTAAAATCGATTGTTGAATTTTGTGGATCTATTTCCAGATCGGTAAATGTGCTCTCCGCGAATTGTGGAAAATCAAGCATTCCCCATCCTGATATTGAATCATTGGTCACTGAAAAAGTATTTTCGTTCCAAACAGTATCCTCATTTACACCCGGATCAGAAAATCGAGTCCGCCAATAAATGATTGTTGAATCAGGTAGGGATAATCCCTCTAAATCAAGGTCAAACTGCAAAATGTCCTCTCCAGTGATGGAAATATTTTGTAAAAGAGGGCTGTTGTAGCTGGAAACTGTATCAATCTCCAACGAATATGAACGGGAAGCACTTCTAAGATCGATGGGTTGCCATTTAAATGAAACCATATCATTCTGGACAAATGATTTATCTCTAGGTATCAAATTAAATGTACTTCCCTCTGCAATAAATACCGTATACGAACCCTGATTATTCAATTCATTTAATTCTTCTATTTCATTATCGGGATCCAATGAGATATTGAAAAGGTTTTCACCTACAATACTTGTGAGGTTCTCATTTGAGATCTTAATGGTTAGGGTATCCTCATATTTAGGGGAAAGAAAAGATTCCCTGTAATCGACAGTTGCGCCGTTCGGCAATACTCTCTCAACAGATACCAACAGACTGTCCGTAACTGTCCTTCCGAAATTGGGAACTGCAATATTGAGTTCAAAAGATTCAAGGTTAGAAAGGATCCTTTCTCCGGATTCTGATGAAGTGAATATTCTATTTTCATTCAGCTCATAATCCGGATTTACACCTCCAAAAACTTTTAATGCCGGATCCCCCTGGTACAATGTCTGGTGAATTTGACTTTTTGAAACATCGGAAGTGCCATCAAGTTCGAAGTATCTTATGGCTACTTCAGTGATAATGTACCCTATGGATCTTCCAATATTTCCTTCATCCTGGAATGCTTTTTCATAGAAAATGTCACTGAATAGTTTCAAGTTGGATGAAAGCGCAAAGTCAGCATTGGCAATAAAACCTATGCAGCCAACGTCCGGTTCACGCATCCAATCTTCACCAAATGATAACTCGTTCACGAAAATGTCACCAGCTCTACAACCATTAACGAGAATAAAAGGATACTTACCCTTATTGGCATATGGGAATTTTGGATCGTCATTAGAAACCCTTCCAATTTCAATGTCGGTAACAGTGTTACTGGAATGTCCAAATAACGTTATCATTCCAACGCCTTCATTGACTTCTCCGGCAATCGGAAATTCCTCAAAAACAGCATTGGTTTGCTTCCCTTTATTAAATGCTCGACCCCCAAGAAAATTTCCTTCGACAACATCCTTGAAATCCTGAATGTAGTTGGCAAAAGTCGCCAGTTCAGCAGCATTCTGACCTCCACTTAATTGTATTAGATTCTTTCTCCATAGCTCGTCGTATGGCAATGCTTCCATCTCTTTGACCTTATCAAGGTAAGCCTTAACATGGGAATTAGTAAATGCATTTAACCTACCAGTGGGGATAGCAGGGACAAGAGGATTTTGCGGATCAAAGCCAACCGAAAACATTGCATCACCTCCTGGTAAACCGAAGGTTGGAACCATCACCGGATTATCTATGAAGGTTTGATTCGAGTACTGATTTCGGAAAAAGTCCTGATTAGGAGTTCGTCCTTTTCCAATGATGATCGCATATTCAACATTGCCATATGCTTGTTCGAATAACCTTTTGATAGCTATTGACGAAGGATCACCATAGTTGAATTGATCATATATCTGATCAACATCCGCTACCGCTACCGTAAAATTCCCTCCTTGTGGACTTTGACGAAATTCCTGGTAAGCCAAGATCTGATCCTGCCCATCTAATGGTTCATGTAGAAGAGGATGGGTCACTATAAGGTAATTTTTGTTTGTCAGATCGATTTCCTGAAATTGAACAGATTCAATTCTTGGAGCACTTTGAACGGAACTGACACCTATGAACTTCCTTGAGTTGACAGTATTGTCCACAACAAGTTCCGCATTACCAGCTATTTCGGTTGAAGGCAACAGAACCGGGTCTGTTGGATTCGTGACATCAAAAAATTCTATTAATTCCGGATTTGGTGCTGGTATTACAAAATAGGAGCGACTATTGGGGTTTGGTGTCGAGGTGAATAACTTATTTTCAGATGAACTTATAGAAGTTGATTGGGGATAGGAAATCTCTACCAAGGCAAAAGAAACATTATCCGCCGCACCTTGCTGCCCGATCACGTCAAGCTTGATTTTCAAGGATCCATCCCCTCCGATACTTCCTTGAGGTATTTCACCTGTCCATTCCAGGAAAGTGTAGCCCGTGAAATCAGCTGTCCCAATTGATGTAAGATTCACATCATCAGGTCCAACCGTAACATCGATTACATGATTAAGGCTGTTTCTTCCGATCACGACCAGTTTCAAGGTAGGATCTTGCAACCCAGGCACAAAATCTTCCAGAACGAAATCAAATTCCTGCGACTGATTCTTGGAAACATCTGATCCTGTCCAACCCTCACCTGCATCATAATCACTTAAAGTAAACGTAAATCCCCCGCCAAATCTCCTGCCTTCATTATATCTGGAAGTTTGAATAATACGTTCAGTCTCAAGATGAAACAACTCCGGGTCGAGTCCTTGTGGGTCCCCAATACTACTGGTCTGTATCCTCTTCCCATTGGTTGAGGCATCCCAGGTAAGGAAATATGACGCGGTATCACTGAAAAGCCCATATTCGGTATGTGGTTGGGAGTTTGTTAAGTAGAGGTCGGTGTCCGAAGTGCCATCATTCTTCAATCCCCAGAAATCAAAATAATCTAAAGTCAAACCATCGGGATTTGGAATCGTTCTGATCGCAACTTCTTCTCCCCTTCTGAATAGCTTAATTCGTGACGCGGCTACGATTGAGGAAGGAAATCCGACTTCCTCAAGTTCTTCGACAGTCACCCTATAAAATCCATCCGCACCAATTTTCAATCGGATATAGTCATTATTAAAATCTATCCATTGATTAGCCTGACCTAAACAATCAACTGCGATCAGTGAAAAAGCCCACAAGACTACCTTACTTATCCTTCCCATAGAAGTCGACCTTTAATGAAAAGATATGTGAATAGAGTCCTTCTGCCTGATCCCCTATATCCGTTAAAGCATAATCAATAGTTAATTCCCGTATCTTAAAGCCTAATCCTGCACTTGGCTGGTATTTCCAGTCCTCCTCTCCCGTCAATTCTGTTACCTTCTGAAATTGTCCCGCTCCAAACCTGAGAAAGACGATTTCCTTATAACCCAATTCAACACCGGCAATAGGGTCAATAGAAAAAGGATTGGTTCTGATAACAGTATTTCTCTTTCCGTCCGTCGTCAAAACTAATTCGATGACCCCCATTATGGAGTAATGATCTAAAAAGTCAAACTTCCTGCTTCCACCAACGATTATCCTTGGAAGTGAAACTTCAACAGTATTCAATGGCACATCATTCCCTGTTGCATTGAAAACTTCCCGAAATTGATCGGCATTATGATTCCATGCATTAAATGTCCCAAATACATCGCGCACACTTAATCCTAATTGCCACTTTCCAAGTTTTTTCCTGGCGCCAAGATCAATCCCAAATCCCCATGCTTTTGAAAAACTTCCCACTAACCTATGGATCACTTTAAGATTTCCACCCACCTTTATACCCTTCCAATACCGTAAATTCTGTGCATAGGAAATCAAAAAGGCATAGTCGGAAGCAGAGAAAAAACGAATTCTACTGTAGTCAATCGCTCCATTAGCATCAAATAAGAATCGTGTGTCAGGTATGTCATCAACGGAGAATCTTAAGACTGAAACAGCCAATCTGCTACTATCAAGTATCCTTGTCGCGAATGCCCCAAAATCATAATTGGCAATACCACCAAAATACGAAGAGTGCATAAACATAGCCTGGTGATCAGACTCTATATCCAACAATCCGGCAGGATTCCAATATGAAGCTGTAACATCATTGGCCGTAGATACTCCAATAGAACCGAGTCCAAAAGCCCGGCCGCCAACACCCAAAGTAAGAAATTCGTTGCTGTATTTTGGAGAATTGCCCTGGCTATAGCCATCGAAATGACCATTTAGCAATAAAAATAAAGTTAATATTAGTGGCTTAACCCCCCTCATAACAATTGGAATGCAATATAGAAACGGTGTTCGGATTGTAAATATTTCGGACACTAATGATTTTGACTCAGATCGTCAAAAGTCGTTTAAACTGCCAATTTATATAATATTTTATAGATAGTATATAATTATTCATGGAATTACAAAGGTTATGTAATATTTTTTACTAAGTACTTGGCCATACATAGTACCTTTCCGTATATAGTTATATGACAGGGTTAACAAATCCATTGATTATGAACATTGAAAACACACAGGTGCAGATGCGAAAGGGTATCCTGGAGTATTGCATTCTCCACATTATTTCAAGGGGGGAAGTGTATGCTTCAGATATGTTAGAGGAACTCACCTCTGCCAAGATAATGGTTGTTGAAGGCACTTTGTATCCACTGCTAACAAGATTACGGAAGGCTGGCTTAGTTGACTATAAGTGGGTCGAATCGACTTCCGGACCCCCAAGAAAGTACTATACTATAACTGAGGATGGTAAGAATTTTTTATCTACATTATCTGATACCTGGACCGAACTGGTTTCATCCACAAAAAAGATCACCTCCGTGAACAAAAAAAAAGCGACTAAAAAATCATGAAGAAGAATATCAGCATAAATATTGGCGGCATAATCTTTCATATTGAGGAAGATGGATTCGACCGTCTTAAAGCATATTTGGATTCGATAAATAAATACTTCGAATCTTTCGAAGATAGCAAGGAGATCATTGATGATATCGAGAATAGAATTGCAGAGATATTCCTTGGTAAACTCTCTGATGGCAACCAGGTAATCACCATTGTCGAAATCGATGAGCTGATCACCACAATGGGTACGATTGCCGACTTCGAAGCAACTATTGAATCTGAACCCACGATCAAGGAAGAAGTACATGAAGAGCAAACGGAAACGGCAGATTCCACTTCCGAAGAAAAACAAACTGCCTCCAAGCGTCTATACAGGGATGCTAAACATAGAGTACTTGGTGGGGTGGCATCGGGGATAGCCCATTACTTTAACATTGATCCACTTTGGATCCGTTTATTGTTCCTTGTCCTATTCTTCAACATTCTTTTTATTGGTGTAAGTGGCGCAACATTGCTTGCTTACATCATTCTCTGGATCGTGTTGCCACCCAGTGATGAGTTGGAGGAAGATAAGGGAGTTAAAAAGCTTTTTAGAAATCCGGAGGACCGGGTACTGGGTGGAGTTTCAAGTGGTATAGCCGCTTACTTCGGTACGGATATCACCGTGATCCGCTTGCTTTTTGTACTTTCAATATTCCTCGGGGGAGCAGGTATCATTTTGTACATCATCTTGTGGATCATTACGCCTGAGGCAAAGACGATAACCGAAAAAATGCAGATGCAGGGGGAGCCGGTTACCCTCTCCAATATAGAAACTAACATAAAGAAAAGTTTCAAGGTTGAAGAGGGTGAAGAAAACGTTTTCGTGAAAATATTGCTGTTTCCTTTCCGGCTTATTGCCTTGATCATCAATGGATTAGCGCAGGTTTTAGGACCACTGCTCAAATTTTTGATAGAACTTTTCAGAATAGCATTTGGCGCTCTGTTATCTATTACTGGATTTCTGATGGTGATCTCATTCCTCATCATTTTCTTTGTTATTATCGGTGTCCAGGGAAACTGGACAGAATATGTCTACCTGGATCAATTACCCATTGACTTGTTCGTGAATTCCATAGGCTGGATAGCCGCCACGTCCATACTTCTTGTGGTTCTCATCCCGGCAATTGCCTTGATTCTATTAGGCGTTATTATCATCGCAAAAAGAGCTGTCGGCAATGCCTATCTTGGCTGGTCCCTCTTTGGTTTGTGGATACTTGGACTAATTGGAGCATCATTTAGCATACCATCCATAGCGAGGGACTTTAGGGTCGAAAATGATTATCGGGAAGAGCGAACATTTACTGCAACAAGTGGCATACCAACACTTAGATTAGGTGAAAACCTTTCCTACGGTGACTATGATGGAGTAAACCTAAGATTGAGAGGTCATTCCGATAGTACTTACAAATTGGTACTGAGAACCGAATCCAGGGGATCTACCCGTGGTGATGCTGAAGACAATGCTAGAGCTGTGTCTTACACTGTTAAACAGGAAGGAGGCGATTTCATTTTTGATCCGGAAATAGACTTCACAGGGGCATCATTCAGATTCCAGGAGGTCAATGCCATCTTCTATATTCCTTTTGGACAGACATTCCGAATGGAATATGAGTTGAAAGATATCTTGACAAATACATTGTATTTGGATGGATACAGGGCATATCAAATGGAAGGTAATGACTGGATCTTTGAAAGGTCAGGGCTGCAATGTATTACCTGTGAAAATGAGGAAGACGATGTTTCAGATCGCAGATCACGAAGATCAAGATCAAGGATCTACCAGGGTCCTGATGATGAATCAATCCCTTTCGATGTAGAGAATTTTACTTCGGTAAAGATTGCCTCTTCCTTCAAGGTTTCAATTGTGGAGGACGACGAATATCGAATTGAGATCAGGGGAGATGACAGGGATGATGCCAACCTCACATTCATTGGTGACGAAGTAGAGATAAAATATAGAGATGACTGGGACTGGTGGGAGAATAATGTTGGTAGGGATTTGGATCTATTCGTCTATATCACCGCACCTGAATTGGAGTCTGTCGAATTGATCGGTGGATGTGAGGGTGAAATGGAAGGATTCAATACAAGAGAAATTGAGATAAAACTCGTTGGAGCCTCGGAACTTGAAGCTGATATTGATCCAAGATATCTTGATATCGAGTTAGTCGGCGCCTCAAAGCTCGTCGTTGAAGGTTCTGGCGATGAGATCAATGCTAAGGTAATGGGCGCCTCAAGACTTGATGCATTTGATTTTCGAAGTGAAAAGGCTGACATCAGAGCTTTAGGAGCTTCTAAAGTAGAAGTTTTTGCAACTGAGGAAATTGATATAGAGGCATCCGGAGTCAGTACTGTCCGATATCGTGGAACAGATAGAGTTCGGATCGACAGCGATGGATTAAGTACTGTTAGAAGAAATTAAAAACTTATTTCTAATTTTCTCAAAACCAATGACGTGGCCCTATTTACCGTGATGAGGTGATAGGGCCACTAAATTGTCTTTCGGTACCTCCACACTGCTAGAACATTGATCAAAACGGCATAGAACCCAATAATAGCCACCTGTTTGGTAATGTCGAAAAAATCCGCCCCTTTCAACATGACCATCCGAATAACTTCCATAAAATATCGTAAAGGATTGAACAAGGTAATTTGTTGAGCCCAGGGAGGCATGTTCTCGATTGGAGTGAATAAACCACTCATCAGGATAAAAATGACCATGAAAAACCAAGAAACGAACATGGCTTGCTGCTGGGTGTCTGTAATAGTAGAAATGAACATACCTAGCCCCAGAATCATGATTAGATAAATACTTGTAAAGAAATATAGCAGGGCAATACTTCCAATAATTGGTATGTCAAATACCAATTTGGCAACAAGGAGACCTAACGTAAATTCAAAAAGTCCTATCAACCAGAGAGGAATCAGTTTCCCCAGGATAAATTGATACTTCCTTAAAGGTGTGACATTCAATTGTTCGATAGTTCCGAGTTCTTTTTCCCGTACAATGTTCATTGATGATATGAATGACCCGATCATTGTTACAAGTAAGACTAAAATTCCCGGGACCATAAAGGTTTTATAGTTCAATTCCGGATTGAACCAAAAGCTATGAGTAGTCTGAATGACCATCGGTTCTGTAGACTGCTTCTGAAACTTTAGCCCGTAGTCACTAAAAAGTTCCGATCTGAAATCCAAAATCACTTGATTTATATAGTAGCTGCCCAGACCGGCCTTTACCCCATCAATTGCATTCACGAGAATCTGCATCTCGTTGACCCCTTCCCGAAATAGGTCCTTTTCAAAAGAATCCGGAATGATGACAACCAGGTCAGAAATGTCCTTATCGAGGGCCTCACGAGCCAGTGTTTTATCACCTATCTGATCCTGTAAAATGAAGTAATGCGAAGCTTCAATTTTTTGTCTTAAAAATCGTGAAGAAGTGCTTTGATCCTGATCAATCCATGCTATTTTCAGGTTCTTAATTTCGAAATCCGCTGCATAAGAAAGCACCAATAACTGAATCACCGGCATAGCAAAAATGATTGGTAGGAGGCTCTTATTTCGAAAGATCTGCAAAAACTCTTTCCTGACTAAATATCTGATAGTTCTCATTCCAGTCTTAATTTAAATTTCCGGATACTCAGGCCGATAAAGAATATAATGAACGCAATCAGGATGAGGATCTCCGTCCAGATAAGGGAGATAGAGGATCCTTTCAACATTATGGATTTGATAATAATTATAAACCACCTGGGTGGTATCAGATTTGAGATCCACTGCAGGATCAATGGCATGTTCTCCACTGGAAAAATAAATCCTGACAAAAGGATAGTGGGTAACATCAATCCCATCAAGGAAATCAATAATGCGGTTTGTTGAGTTTTGGCTATTGTCGATATCAAAATACCAAGGGACAAGGCCAGAATGATAAACAGGATAGTCACTGAAATCAGAAGTACGAGACTTCCAATTATTGGCACTCCAAAAACGAATTTGCCCAGCACAAGAATAATAGTGGCATCGACTATCGAAAGGATCAGGTAAGGTACTACTTTGGCCAATATGATGATCGCAGGTTGCATTGGTGAAGCCAACAAGACTTCCATCGTCCCCATTTCCTTTTCCCTTGCGATGGATATTGAGGTCATCATCGCCGATACGAGCATCAATAGAATCACGATGATGCCAGGCACAAAATAAAATACTCCTTTTAATTCAGGGTTGTACACCATCCTGGTCTGAACATCAATTTTAAAAGGGACCTCTCCTTTGTTAAGGGTTCCGTTATGTGATGCGACGATAGCACCGGCGTAATTAACCAGGGTATTAGCCGTATTAGGATCTGTGGCATCAGCAATAAGCTGGATAGAAGCATTTCCTTCTTTTGTTAGTTTCTTTTCAAACTGGTCTTCAAAGACAATCACAAGCTTTGTTTCACCATCCCGAAAAACTGATTCAATTTCTTTCTCATGTTCCAAGACGGACGAAAGAACGAAATATTCCGAAGCCAGTATTCTTTCTTTCAGTCTTACCGATTCCACATCCTTGGAAAGATCCAGAATAGCAACTTTCGCTTCTCTTATTTCATTTGTAATGGCAAAACCGAATAGTAGTATTTGTACAATGGGCATTCCTATCAGGATCATCAATGTCCTGTAGTCACGAAGTATGTGGAAGAACTCCTTTCGTACAAAAGCCCTAAATCTTTTCATGCTTCAAGGGTTTCTCCCTGACGGGCGATTCTTACAAAAACCTCATCCATATCACTTGCTTCAAACCCTTGTTTCAATTCTCCGGGTGTACCTAATGCTGCAATTCTACCATCGACCATCATCGATATGCGATCGCAGTATTCAGCTTCATCCATGTAATGAGTGGTGACAAAAATAGTTTTGCCCTCATCACTGGCCTCATAGATCATGTCCCAGAATTGGCGTCGGGTAATTGGGTCCACTCCTCCTGTTGGTTCATCTAAAAAAACAATGGTTGGATCATGAAGAAGGGACACAGAAAATGCCAGTTTTTGCCTCCAGCCCAGGGGCAATGATTGAATAAGACTATTGGATTCCGATTGCAAATCAAGCCTTTTCAGAAGGATCTCAGTTTTTGACTTGATCTGTTTACTTGTCAATCCATAGATACCTCCATATAGTTGGATGTTTTCTTTGACAGTGAGATCTACATACAATGAGAATTTCTGGCTCATGTACCCAATATGTCTTTTGATCGCCTCAGATTTCCTATACACATCAAATCCGGCTACGGAAGCAGATCCGCTGGTTGGCCTCCAAAGACCTGTAAGCATTTTGATGGCCGTCGTCTTACCCGCACCATTGGCACCCAGGAATCCAAAAATTTCCCCTTTCTCTACTTCAAAAGATATTCCATCGACAGCATGGAATCCTCCAAATGCTTTTACCAGATCTTTAACTATTACTACGGGTTCTCTCATCACTTACAGTCATCAATGCAATAAATGTATCTTCAATAGTAGGCTCAATCTTCTTAACATTGGACGAGTGCCCATTTCTTCTAAGGAATTCTTCCAAACTCTTTTCTTGAAAATCGTCAGCACCATGGGTGTAATGGAGTTCGGTTCCAAAAGAGTAAATAGTCCCATAATCCTGATAGGTACGAATGCATTTTATCAATTCATATTTGTTTTCACCTGAAATTGAATACAGGGATTTTTTGTGCAAACGCTTAATTTCTTCCGGTTTTTCCACTGCTAAAAGGGTCCCGTTTTGGATCAATGCAATCTCATCACATCGAAGGGCTTCATCCATGTAAGGTGTACTTACAAAAATCGTTAAACCATCTTCGTTGAGTTTAGCTAACATATCCCAGAACTCTCTTCTGGAGACAGGATCTACCCCGGTGGTAGGTTCATCAAGAAAAAGGATATTTGGTTTATGGATCATTGCACAACACAGTGCCAATTTTTGTTTCATACCCCCTGATAGGGCACCTGCTCTTCTCTTTTTGAATGGTTCAATCTGTCTGTAGATATCTTCAATTAGATAGTAATTGGACTGGATGGTGGTCTTGTAAATACTCGCAAAAAGCTCCAGGTTCTCCTCCACCGAAAGATCTTGATAAAGTGAGAATCTTCCCGGCATATACCCCAGCTTTTGTCTGAGAGACCTGTAATCAGTCAGTGGATCCAGACTTAATACCCTTGCTTCTCCCCCATCCGGATAGATCAAGGATGTTAGTATTCTTATTAAAGTGGTTTTCCCTGCACCATCCGGACCGATCAATCCGAATATTTTACCATCATCTACAGTCAATGTAATATCATGCAATGCAGTGGTCTCTCCATACATCTTACTTATTTCCGATGTTTGTATGGCTATCATTGAAATTTGACTTCAGCCGGCATACCGATTTTGAATATCCCGTCTTCATTTGGAACCGTGACTTTTACTGCATACACCTGATTAACCCTTTCGTTGCGAGTTTGAATTGATTTCGGGGTGAACTCCGCTTTGGAGGATATCCATGTCACCTCACCTTCAGCCTCTTGTAACTGTCCGTCATTACCATCGAAAACAATAACCACCACGTTCCCGATTTTGACTGAAGAAAGCTGAGATCCGTCTACGTAGACCCGCAATGTCATGTCCCTGGTATTGGCAACTTTAAACATTGGTCTTCCTATTGTAACAATTTCACCTGTAGAGAAATATTTCTCAAGGATTTCACCATCCAAAGGGGATCGAATAACACTCCGATCAATTAAATCATCAAGTTGTTTCAACCTCCACTCCAAAGGCTTGATTTCGGAAAGGATTGACCTGTTGGCCGTCGACAACTGACTTTCAAGAGCAACTCTTTGTTTTTTGACTATTTCAAGTTCTCCCGACAGATCATCAAATTGCTTTTGAGTTGCCGCTCCATTTTGAAATAGGTTTTGCATCCGCTTTACTTCCTTTTCAAGAATTTTTTCCTTTTCAAGAAGCACATCAAGCTGTACAGGTATATTTTGAAGTTTTTGTTTCAAAGCATCGATAGAGGCAACAATCTGGCCCTTTTGTAAAAAGAACTGTGAGGTATCCACAATCGCAACTACCTCGCCCTTTTGGACAGGGTTTCCTTCTTTTTTGTGGATTAACATCAGTTTTCCTGAAGTCTCAGAAGATATGAATATCTCATCAGACTCGAAATTCCCAAAAGCATCAGACCGATGATTTGAGTTATTACAACTCCAAATGGATAGGACCAAAAGTGTCAAAAAGTATCTCATGGCATATTTCCGGTTAAAATCATTAATTCAACAATTGATTTTTGTAATTCAATCTTGTGTTTACTCAATTGAAGTTCGGCTTGGGTCTTATTAGTAAGCTCTGTGAGATAATCCGTGGTAGAAAGTGTACCCAGATCGTGCTGGATTGTTGCTTCCCTCGTTATATCACTTTGGAGAGCCAATAGTTCTTCGTCAGTTCCAATTAAAGAGAGTTTTTTGTCGATCTCAGCTCTTTTTAGAATTGACTCTCTATTGATTTTTCGAACAAGATCCAATCTGCTGGCATCTAATAGCTGCTGATCAACAGATAAGCTTTGAACTGATCTTTTGTGTCGTTTCCAATCCCATACCTTCCACTCCACCTTAAGACCTAAGATGTAATATTCACTAAAATCTGTTTCGAAAAAATTAAGTTGGTTGGGTTGGCCGTAACCAAGATTTGCAAAACCCGAAACTCTGGGTTTAACCGTCGAGGTGACGGCATCTTTATTGGCTTCAATCAGTAGGGACCTATTATTCAACAATTCGACTTCCGGACGATCAATTTCCATTTCCACAAGATCGTATGATGTAGACTTCAGACTTAGATCATCGGAGACTTCGACACCTGTTAACTCTGACAAAATGCTCTTTAATGCCCTGCTGTGTATCAACATTTCTTCATTTCTTTGATTGTTCAACAGAAGTTCCTTCCTAATTGAGTTCAAACTGCTATTAAGTACCGTCCCATTCTCAAAACTTACCTCTGCTCTTTGAAGTTGATTGCTCAATTCCTGATCAAGTGATTGAAGAATTTTGTAATTCTCCTCCACCGTGATAATCTGGAAATAAATATTGGAAACCGCCTGTATTAATTGGTGTTGAGAAACCTCCCAATCCGAAGTTTTTATATCCCTTTGGGCCAAATTCATTTTCTTATTGGCCATACCGAGACCCCCATCATAGATTTTCTGGCTCAAGCCCAAATTCAATTGGTATTGATCCTTGGGAATGACCGGTATATCGGACCCTGGTATATTTCCAGGAAACGTAAATACATCCGATTGATAAGTGGCAGTGCCTGAAATACTTGCTTGCGGGAGATTGCCTGACCATTCATTGTTATTGAGAAGTACATATTGCTTTTCAATCAGATCTCCATTCATCGACAAAGAGCTATTTCTAAGAGCCTGATCAATACAGGATTCAAGGGTTAACTCCTGTCCAACTACATTTAAAGAGAAAATCAACAAAACTGTATTAATTGTATAGTTAAACCTTTTGGTTAAATACATGGCAAATTTTTTTAAGTTCTTAAAGCATTCATAATTAAGGTAGGAACCTCTCTTTTTCTTTCCTCCATGATTTCCGTGTATTTGTCTTCATCCAATTCCATTATTCTCATAAACATAGGTTTGGCTGCCAGTGGAAAAATCATCATGGAAATAATGTTCATCATGAAATGTTCCAATGAGATTTGCCGAATATTCCCCTCTTCATATTCTGACTTTAGTTGATCTCTTAATGGTTGCAAATCCACAAATGTTTCCAGGTCAAGTTTTCTGAAGAGTTCATCCGGATCCCTTTGTAGTTCATACAATACGAACAATGGGAGCTCACTGTGGTCCTTCAAGAAATCAGTATATTTCTCGGCGACCTGGTAGACCTTGACCTCCAGGGGAATCTCCGCTTTGAATATTTGAAACAACTGAGGAAGTAAATGTTTTATTATTTCGCTGAAAACAGCTGCAAATAACTGTTCCTTACTTCTAAAGTAATAATGAAGAAGAGCTTTGTTTATACCTGCTTTGTCAGCGATTTCCTGCATTCTTGCCCCGGTCATCCCTTTCTTGACAAATACATCTCTTGCCGCTGCAACAATCTTTTCTTCAGTCGATAACTCATCCATAATACAAGTATACGTATTTTTAACCATTTAGTTAAACTAAACAGTTAATTTATCTCAAACTCAAGAACACAGGCATTCTTGCAGGGTCTTCCTAATTCCAAGAATTTTCATAAATTCAGGCCATTAAATTTCAGACTTTTAAATCGAAATGGATATTAGCGTAACCTGGGATAGTGATCTGAAGCTGGCTTTAGTTTCCTATAAAGAATCAAATGTCACTGATGAAGCATCATTTGAAGACTGGAAGACCAAGTTATTTGCGAAATTGGAAGAGATCCTTCAAATGACAGGGAAAAAATTTCCATTAGTCGTAAACATTGACAATGTCTACATATCAAGCGATTTTGAGGTACGATACGGAAAGGAGATCGCTCCTGTTGTTGCTGAAAAATATGCTTCCGCAATCGCAAGATATGGCAGTCAGATGCCTAATAAGATCATGGTTTCGGATCAAACGGTGAAACGTATTTTAGAGAATAACCCTGAAGCACTTAAAAAAGAATACGCTTCAAACATTTTCAACACAAAGAAAGAAGCCATTGATTTCATCCTGAATATCTCGAATAGTTAACCGCATTTTGTATATCCACAATTCTTGCAGATAAGGCAGCCTTCTTCGTACACCAAACCATTTTCATCATCACATTCCGGACAATGATGATGTTTACTTTTAGTTCCGTTTGGAATAAAGGTTTTCAAAGCACGATTCACTCCATTTTTCCAGGTATTGATGTAATCTGTTTCCAATGTCAGGTTATCAATCAAATGCACCACTTCTTTGATGGGCATTCCATGACGCAATATTCCTGAAATCAATTTAGCATAGTTCCAATATTCCTGGGAGAAACTGCGACTTAATCCTTCAATTGTTACATTGTAGCCCTGACTGTCTACAAAGCGAAAGTCATACCTTGATCGATTCTTACTATCCCGATTCTTTATTATCCAACCTGATTCCACATATGGGGGTAAAGCGAATGCATCTTCAGCTCTTCCGGTGAAAATTTCATAAGGTCTCTCATCCAGCAAGCCCACAAAGGCCATCCAATTTTCCTTATCGTTTTTGAAACGCACGACCCTTGCCTCGAGGGTAGTAGGACGTTTAGGTGCCTCCCTATCTACAATCTTCGGAGCTGACACATCTTTTGGTTTTTTATCCTTTGGCTTCACCAATACACCTTGCCTGGAACCATCTCTATAAACTGTAATCCCTTTCAGTCCTCTCCTCCACGCTTCCATATATATCTGGTTTACGGTGGAAACGGGAGTGTCTTCCGGTAAATTGATGGTTGAGCTAATCGAATGTGTTACATATCGTTGAATTATACCCTGGATCTCAATTCGTTTTGACCACTGAATCCCTCCGGCAGTGGAACCGTGATATGGATTTTGATCAATGCTTCTATCAGGATAAAGGTCCATCCAGTCTTTCAGTTTTGGGTGGTAAACATCAAACTCCTCCCAATGATCTCCCATTTCATCGGTGAATGAGATCTTTGAACTCGTAGGATCAGTTACTTTCCTTCGACGTTTGTAAGACTCCATGAAAATAGGTTCTATGCCTGAAGAAGTCTGAGCAAGAAGACTAACTGTGCCGGTCGGCGCTACCGTGGATATAGAAATGTTTCTCCTTCCAAAAAGTCGCATTCTCTCATACACTTCTGGGAATCGTTTTTTAAAAAACTTGATAAACCCGGATTTCTCCTCAACTTGAGCATCGTAGCCCTCGAATTTGCCACGTTCGATAGCCAGATCAATCGAACTATCAAATTCTGCCGAACATTTCGTTGACATGATATGGTCCACACAATCGATAGCTGCGACAGAATCAAATTTGAATCCCAGGGCAGCAATTGTATCAGCAAGAGCGGTGAACCCTAGTCCGGTCCTTCTTCCTTTTCTGCCATTTTCTTTCAGCGACTTCCAGGTATCCAGTTCAATTTGCTTGATCTCCTCAGACTCTTCGTCAGATTTTATCTTTTGAATGATCTTGTCCACGGACTCCAATTCGAGGGTCACCAGATCATCCATAAGACGTTGGGTTTCGTAGGTTACCTGGTAAAACTTCTTATGATCAAATGCCGCCTCTGACGTGAACGGCTGATTCACAAAACTGAACAGGTTTAAAGCCATCAACCTACAAGAATCACCTCCTTGCATTGCAATTTCCGAACAAGGATTTGTTGACTCATTGGCAAATCCGGGGTAGATCGATGATGTAGAGTAGTCATGCTGACGGTCCCAGAAAATAATACCAGGCTCAGCTGAATTATGTGCTAGCTTCACTATCTTTCTCCAAAGATCACGGGCCTTTAATTTCTTTTTGACCCTTGGTCTTGACGAATTTACAGGCCATTTCAATTCAAAGTGATCATCCCGGTTGACGGCGACCATGAATTCATCAGAAATACGAACGGAAATATTTGCACCAGTAACCCTCGTAAGGTCTTTCTTTGCTTCAATAAAATCTTCGATATCAGGATGCACTATGTCCATAGTAAGCATCAGTGCTCCTCTTCTTCCATTTTGACTTACTTCACGAGTGGTATTAGAGAACCGATCCATAAACGAAACCACACCACTTGAGGTACCTGCGGCATTTTTGACCGGCATTCCCTTAGGTCTCAGGGATGATATGTCAAATCCAACTCCACATCTTCGTTTACAAAGTTGGGCGATCTGTTGATCCGTATACAAGACACCACCATAAGAATCTTCGGGAGACTTTATCACTACACAATTTGATAATGAGCCTATGGCATAAGGATTACCTAACAAAGCCATTACACTTCCCTGAGGAATGACATATTTAAAGTCCTTAAACAGACGATAAATAACATTTTGGTTTAGCTGACCTCTCTCAGACCCATAGTTGGACAATCCGTCTAGTTTCTTCTTTGATGAAAACCATTCTTCTATCCTGGCAAACTCATGAGCCATGCGTTTGTGCATATCATCGGGACTCTTTTCCATCAAATGACCTCGGCCGTCCCTTAGACAATATTTGTTTATCCATGTTGTGGATGCTAATTCATCTCCCTTAAAGTAGTTTAAACATTCATCCAGGACCTCCTTCTGGTTGTATTTCCTGGCTTTTTCAATAGTTTCAGTCATTTATCCCCAATTTTATTTAAGACTCAACAGTCTTAAATGATAACAAATTTTTTTTCAATACGCTTCACTCAATTGTTCAATACTGATCCGACCTTCTAGTTTCGACAGTTCCGCCAATGTCGTGGATTCCATCCGGTTGATGAATTCCTCTTTGATAGACTGCCAAAATTCATGGACCGGACAAGGGTTGTTGCTTTGACAATCAGGCAATCCAAGAAGACAATTGTCAAAAAAGGACTCACCTTCAAATGCTTCTACAATCTCTCTTAAATAAATTTGATCTCCAGTTTTTTCAAATCCTATACCTCCATTAGGTCCTCTCGTAGATTTAAGTACCCCTCCCTTCGTCAAAACCTGTAAGATCTTGGTTAAAAAATGGAAGCTGATCTTCAATTTTTCCGAAATCTCATGGATATTCATCAGCTCATCATGACTACCATATCTCTGCATGTAAATCAGAGCCCTTAACGCGTAAATACTTCCTCTACTAAGTACTTTCAAAATATTTAAGACAAAAAGCTCTTAAATATAAAGTCTTTGATCTTATTTATCCAGATGTTATCCACTTAGTTATCCACATTTCTGATTATCTCAAAAATGTTGATAAAGTAGGGTATCAGCTACTTCTTGAGTCTTTTGTATTTGATCCGGGTGGGTTCTGTGTCCCCAAGTCTTTTCTTGCGATTTTCTTCGTAGTCTGAGAAGTTACCCTCAAACCAGTAAACTTGTGAATCCCCTTCAAAAGCCAATATGTGGGTGGCAATACGATCAAGAAACCAGCGGTCGTGGGAAATTACTACAGCACAACCGGCAAAACTATCAAGTGCATCTTCCAAAGCACGTAATGTGTTTACATCGAGGTCATTGGTGGGTTCATCAAGCAAGATGAGGTTCGCTCCCTGCTTTAATGTCATGGCCAAATGAACACGATTTCTTTCGCCTCCGGATAGGTCACCTACCTTCTTTTGTTGATCTGTGCCGCTGAAATTGAACCTGCTGACATAAGCTCTTGCATTCATTTCCTTTCCTCCAAGGTCAATCAGTTCATTGCCTTCCGATATCGCTTCAAATACGGTGTGATCTGGTTTAAGATTGTCATGTTCCTGGTCTACATAGGACATGATTACTGACGACCCCACTTCAAACGTTCCTGAGTCAGGTTCCTCTTTGTCAGTGATCATTTTGATCAATGTAGATTTCCCGGCTCCATTTGGACCGATCACTCCTACAATACCTCCCTGCGGAAGATTGAAGCTCAGGTCTTCAAACAATAACTTATCTCCATACGATTTAGAAACCTCTTTGACCTCAATAACCTTCGCACCTAATCTGGGTCCTGGAGGAATGTAAAGTTCCAACTGCTGTTCTCTTTCCTTGTCTTCCTGACCTAATAGCTTTTCATACGCACTGAGTCTTGCCTTTGCTTTCGCTTGACGTCCCTTTGGCGTCATTCGAACCCATTCCAATTCGCGTTCCAGGGTTCTTTGTCTTCTTGATTCCGATTTTTCTTCCTGTGCGAGTCTCTTTTGTTTTTGATCCAACCAACTTGAGTAATTCCCTTTCCATGGAATTCCCTCACCGCGATCCAATTCAAGGATCCACCCAGCTACATTATCTAAAAAATATCTGTCGTGAGTGACTGCAATCACAGTTCCCTTGTATTCCTGTAAATGATGCTCCAACCACAAAACAGATTCGGCATCGAGATGATTGGTCGGTTCATCCAATAAAAGCACATCCGGCTCCTGAAGCAATAACCGACATAGAGCTACTCTTCTTTTCTCTCCCCCCGAAAGATTTTTGATAATGGCATCTTCGGGAGGAGTTCTAAGGGCGTCCATTGCCCTTGACAACTTACTTTCCAGATCCCACGCACCCAGATGATCTAACTTTTCCTGGACTTCTCCCTGTTTCTCAATCAATTGGTTCATCTTATCCGGATCGTCAAGTATTTCTGGCTCACTAAAGCGCAAATTGATCTTTTCATATTCATCAAGAAGGTCAGAAACGTCTTTAACCGCCTCCTTTATGACTTCAATGACCGTTTTGTCGGGATCAAGCTTAGGCTCTTGTTCCAGCATTCCAACATTGTATCCAGGTGAGAAAACTACTTCACCCTGAAAATCTTCGTCTTCACCGGCAATAATTCTTAAAAGGGAAGATTTTCCGGAACCATTCAAACCTAAAACACCAATTTTGGCGCCATAGAAGAACGAGAGATGAATATTCTTTAAAACCTGCTTTTTTGGAGGGTAGATCTTGTTTACCCTTGCCATTGAAAAAATGATCTTCTCGTCTGACATTGAATTACATTGAAATGGGATCGAAGATACTCGATTTTTAATCTGATTAGATAAGCTTTTGTGACATTGGCTGAAAAGAAGCACAATTATGGATTTATAGAAGGAGATAAAATATTCCTTAAAGCCTGGGGTGATCACGCGGATCGTGAAATTGGATTGGTCAAGGAAGATGTGGATTCATCAATTTCATTCTTCGAGGATCGTTTCACTAAACTAAATGATGAAATATCTCAAATTGAATCTAAAATTGAAGATTCGAAAAACAAGGGCAGTTTTCTTGAAAAATTGAAGCACATATTTGAGGATCTTCCCCATCACTCCGGATTGGGTGACTACTTATCTCTTCACAAAAGGATTTCAACAAGGATCTCCCAATTGGAGGAATTGATCAGCTCAAATCGAAATAAGAATTTTGAGATTAAGTCTGAAATCCTGAGAAAATTGGAAGAGATTGAAAGTGTTGTCAGCTGGAAAGAATCCTCAAAGATCATTTCAGATCTTAGACAACAATGGATAAGAACAGGAACTGTCCAAGATGATATGAATCAAGAGATGGAACAGAGATTTTGGTCAGGGATTGACACATTTGAAAAAAGGAAAAAATCCTTTTTCGAAGACAAAAAAAAACTTGCAATTCATTACGAGAGCATCTACAAGGAATTGGTTGATGAGGCCAAACATTTAAGAGAAACGGGCCTGCATAATAAAAAAACCAGGATTGATGATTTAAGAGATCGCTGGAAATCAAACGGTCCGGTAAACCCCTCAATTTACAAGCCCCTGATAAAAAAATTCAATGAGAACCTGAAAAGCGATTCTAATCGGCTGGCAATTGATGATCTACTCACTAGGCTTGAAAGATTATCAACAGAAACTATCGCAAAAGAAGAATTGGAGAAATGGATATCCTCTTTGAAATCCTTTTTACCAAAATCGAAGGAAGAAAAGTCAAAAAAGGCCACAGCCTTTGACTTGATTGGCAGGCTACGTGAGCATGAATTTATCAATGCTCAGTGTCTAAAAAGGCATAAAGATTTTTCGAAAATGTCTACAAGGGATAAACTTGGTCTTAAGGTTCAATTAATCCGGAAGCTTATCGACAGAGATAAGAAAGATTTGGAGTTATATAAACTCAACGTAGAAAAGTTCAGTAGTCCTGATAATAAGATAACTGACATGATGACCAAAAAAATCACTCAGCAAAAAAGAAAAATTGAGATTAAAGAATCATTATTAAAAGAACTTAGAGTGCGGATAGAACGTATGGAAACTAAAATGTAGACTTTAAGATTAAGTTTATATATACATTGATTTTTTTGAGTTTGAAATTTTAATTAAAATTCTATTTTTGCACGATTATTTTAAAAGCATATAGATATGTACTGGACGTTGGAATTAGCTTCATACCTTGAGGATGCACCTTGGCCCGCGACTAAAGACGAGTTGATCGACTATTCTATTCGTTCCGGGGCTCCATTAGAGGTAGTGGAGAACTTGCAAGAATTGGAGGATGACGGCCAACCTTATGAAAATATCGAAGAGATCTGGCCTGATTACCCCACGAAAGAGGATTTCTTTTTTAACGAAGATGAATACTAGGGAGACGACTACCCTACTTTCTTAACAATATCTTAGCTAGTTCCAGGTCTTTTGGTCGCGTTATCTTAATGTTTTGATCACTCCCTTCAATTAACTCAATCCTATAGCCAGCTGACTCAACTACAGAGGCATCATCTGTAAAAGTAGGATCATAAATTTGATTATAAGCTTCTTTGATGATACTTACCTTGAATGTTTGCGGGGTTTGTACAGATCTATAATTCGCGCGATCTCTTGCAATTGAGTCCTTTGATGATTTCAATTCTCTGATTGATTCATTTAGAGGGGTAACAAGAATTCCACTACCTTTTGATATGGCCGAATTGAATGTTTTGCCGATGTCTTCGATTGTTATACAGGGTCTGACTGCATCATGAATTGCCACAGTACCATCCCCATCTTCAATTTTTTCAATTGCATTCCTCACCGATTGAAATCTGGTCTCTCCACCATGAACAGTTATAATGTTGGATTTACCTTTCAGATGTTTGTTAGCAATTTCCTCCCAAATGGATCGGTGGTCCTTCGGGATGGCAACAATGATTTGCGAGTTTGGATCATATTCAATGAATCGCAAAATAGTGTGCACGATGACGGGGATCCCATCTATCTCAATAAACTGCTTTGGAGTGGCTGATTTCATTCTCAGCCCCTGGCCACCTGCAACAATGACTACATACTTTGTAGCCATTAAATGATCATCATGGCATCACCATATGTGAAGAACCGATATTTTTCTTTGATAGCAGTTTGATAGGCTTCCATTACTAAATCATAACCACCAAATGCTGAAGCCATCATCAATAAGGTGGATTCCGGTAGGTGAAAATTTGTGATAAGTGAATTGATGATTTTGAAATCAAATGGCGGGAATATGAATTTGTCAGTCCAGCCAGAATTTGCCTTTAATCTTCCTCCTGCCGAGACCGAAGATTCCAATGTCCTCATAACCGTGGTGCCGACTGCACAGACCCGACTTTTTTCATCAATAGACCTGTTTACCCGATCAGCCGTATCATCAAGAACCCGATAATTTTCACTGTCCATTTTATGTTTGGTGAGATCTTCGACATCCACAGGTCTGAAAGTCCCCAGTCCAACATGCAGTGTTACAGGCATAATATCCACGCCAATGATCTCCATTCGTTTCATCAATTGTTTTGTGAAATGAAGCCCTGCTGTCGGTGCCGCTACTGCACCAACATTTTCTGCGTATATGGTCTGAAACCGTTCCTTATCTTCGGGTTCGGCCTGTCGATTAAGGTTTTTGGGCAGGGGAGTTTCCCCTAAATTATCAATGAGTTTATAGAAATCATGCTGTTCGCCATCAAATAAAAACCTGATGGTCCTCCCTCTTGAAGTAGTGTTGTCGATGACTTCAGCTACTAACTCTCCATCTCCAAAATAAAGTTTGTTTCCTACCCTGATCTTTCTGGCTGGATCAACGAGTACATCCCACAGATGCATTTCCTTATTTAATTCCCTTAATAAAAAGACTTCAATTTTTGCACCGGTTTTCTCCTTATTACCGTATAACCTTGCAGGGAATACCTTGGTGTCGTTGATGATCATTACATCACCTTCGGCGAAGTATTCTACGATGTCTTTGAAAACTTTGTGTTCGATCTTACCTGAATCCCTGTGAATGACCATCAATCGTGATTCATCACGATTTTCTGTAGGATGGAGTGCAATGTGACTTGAAGGCAGATCAAACTTAAATTCGGATAACTTCATTGATTCTTATAGAATTGAGATAGGCTTTAACAAAATAGTGCGCAAAATTAGCAAAATGTTTTGTTTAAATTTAAAATTTAACAGGCAGCTTACTTTTTATTTGATATGGTAATAGTAATAAAGCTGATATTGGAGAGTTTCAGGTTCGCAGGCCAAGCCTTGCGTACAAATCTTCTAAGAACAACACTTTCCCTCCTTGGCGTAACCATTGGAATATTCGCAATCATCGGGGTGTTCACATTGGTGGACTCTCTTGAAAGAAATATTAAAGAAAGTTTAAGTGTACTTAATTCCAATAACCTTGACATCCGTCGTTTTCCATACGAATTTGGACCAGATGTGCCTTGGTGGGATTACATAAAGAGGCCATACACTAATTACGAGGAATACAAATTCTTAAAAGAAAACCTTAAGAATGATGTGGGAATTACACTATTCGCAGCCATAGGAAATGTAACATCCAAATATCAAAGTAATAGCAGTGCAGATTTGGTACTATTTGGAATCTCCCATACCCATAATGAGGTCTATGACGTCGATATCAACGATGGAAGATACTTCACACAAATCGAATCTGACGCTGGAAGAAATGTAGCTATTCTAGGACACAGGGTTGTTAATGACTTGTTCCCGCTAACCAATCCTATTGGTAAAAGTATTAAGATTAAAGGGTTCAGGTATGTTGTTATCGCAACATTAGAGGAAGAGGGCGAATCTCTCTTTGGTGATTCCCAAAAGGATGAAAGCATTTATATTCCTTATCAGTCTTTCAAAAAAATTGTGTACTCCGGAAGGAACAGAGGTGCCGAAACATTGATCACCGTGAAAGGAAGGGAAGACGACATTGGACTTGTTGAATTAGAGGCAGAAATAACTGGTTTACTTCGAACAATACGCGGGCTCAAACCCAAACAAAAAGACAATTTCAGTGTAAATCGACAACAGGCAATACTTAATATGATAGGGACAACATTTGATGTCCTAGGTGTCGCCGGTTGGGTTATTGGATCTTTTTCCATATTAGTTGGAGGTTTCGGAATTGCCAATATCATGTTCGTCTCAGTAAAGGAGAGAACTAATATTATCGGGATCCAAAAGTCTCTTGGTGCAAAGAACTATTTCATACTATTTCAATTCCTATTTGAATCCGTATTTCTTTCAGTCATTGGCGGAGGAATAGGGATTTTACTGGTCTACGCACTAAGTTTCGTAAGTTTGGGAAATCTTGATCTTCAACTTACAGTACAAAATATAGCAGTTGGGCTTGGCGTGTCAATTGCAATAGGTACTGCATCAGGAATTATTCCTGCTGCTGTTGCGGCCAGGTTGGATCCGGTTATAGCAATACGGAATTAGGCTTCGGTTTTTTCAATAACCTCCCCAGCGATCTTTGCTTTGATCAAAGTCTCCAATTCGTCCATGAGTTCCGGATTGTCCTCTATCAATTGTTTGACAGCATCACGCCCCTGACCCAATTTGTTCCCGTCGTAGGAAAACCATGAACCTGATTTCTGGATGATATCCAGCTCCACTCCTATATCAATTATTTCTCCGGATTTGCTAATCCCAAGCCCGTACATGATATCAAATTCAACAGTTTTGAAGGGTGGTGCAACTTTGTTCTTTACAACCTTCACTCTGGTTCTGTTGCCAAGTACGTTATCCGCACTTTCTTTGATCTGACCTATCCTACGTATATCCAATCTTACAGAAGCATAGAATTTTAGAGCATTTCCTCCTGTTGTGGTCTCAGGATTCCCAAACATTACTCCTATTTTTTCCCTTAACTGATTGATAAAGACACATGAACAGCCGGTCTTGTTAATTGTTCCGGTAAGTTTCCTTAATGCCTGGCTCATTAGTCTCGCCTGTAAACCCATTTTACTTTCGCCCATTTCACCTTCAAGCTCTCCCCTGGGGACAAGTGCTGCTACCGAATCTATCACAATGATGTCAATCGCTCCCGATCGTATCAGGTGCTCAGCTATTTCCAGTGCCTGCTCCCCATCATCTGGTTGAGAAATCAATAGATTTTCGGTATCGATACCAAGTTTTTCAGCATATGACTTGTCAAAAGCATGTTCCGCATCAATGAAAGCTGCTAATCCTCCCGCTTTTTGAGCCTGGGCTATGCAATGCATCGCCAGGGTGGTTTTACCCGAAGATTCAGGGCCGTAAACCTCAATCACACGTCCCCTGGGAATGCCCCCAACTCCTAGTGCAATGTCCAACCCAAGGGAACCTGTAGATATAACAGGAATATCAAGAACTTTGTCATCACTAAGTTTCATGATCGTCCCTTTACCATAGGTCTTTTCAAGTTTGTCTATTGTTAATTGGAGAGCTTTTAATTTTTCAGAATTGTCAGACATATGATTAAACTTAAATTGATGGAAGTGCTTCGATTGAAAATCTGAGCAGCAACAAATCTACTTCAAATTAGGACAATACTTAAAGGTGAAAAACCGAATTTTCCAGAATGTTATGGAGAATCCTGGTTTTGATTGTGAAGTGATGAAATATACTCTCTTTCCTTAAGAACCAGGTAAAGAGCGGCTATCCCAATTGCTGTTCCTACTGGGAAATTGAAGAGGAAGATCACCGCCGGGACCAGCGCCAGCTTTTTCGCCCAATCTTTATCGTGAATGAGTCCGAACCCTGAAACGATCAGCAATAGGGACATTATTGTGTAGAGGGCTGGAACGAGATAAAATATATCTGAGGAGATATGAAAGTTCAGTATTCCAAGATCAAAATGGTTATCAAATTCCCACCAATCCGCATCAAATAAAAAGTGTATAGAATTGTATGATACAATAGTGATTGGAATGATAATCAATCCTATAATAATAAAAATTTTACCTACGATAGTAAGATTATTTCGATGGTCCTCTAGATCCATAGGTTAAAGGTATTAATTATTACTATGTATTACAAGGTATTAAACGATATTTAGTACATGAAGGTTCCTGCAAAGTTTAAATGGTGGCTATCTTTTTTGATCGTGATTATGGTACTAATCATTTTTAATGCTGAATTGATACACTATGGCCTGATCCAGGCAAAGGGACAATTAAATATTATTTCCAATTCTGTCCCTGTTGACTCCATACTTTCGGATAGTACAGCTTCTGAGGAAATCAGGAATAAGATCAGACTCGTTCAGGAAGTAAAGAAATATGCTCAAGAAATTGGTTTGAAGTCTACAGACAATTACGAAACATTCTACGACCAAAAAGGAAAATCAATCCTATGGAATGTTTCGGCTTGCGAACCTTATGCGTTTGTACCGTACGAATGGAGATTTCCGATCCTTGGCTCATTCGGGTATAAAGGATTTTTCGATCTTGAAATGGCCAAACGTGAAGAAGCCAAACTCAAAGCTCAAAATTACGATACCAATATCCGAAGTGTTGGAGCGTGGTCTACACTTGGCTGGTTCCGAGATCCAATCTTGTCAAATATGCTGGATCGATCAACCGGTGACCTGGCCGAACTTATTTTTCATGAGCTAACACATTCCACAATATTCGTCAAAGATTCACTGGAATTTAATGAAAACCTGGCATCATTTATTGGTCAGCAAGCGGCTGCTGATTTTCTTCGACTGAAATATGGTCCGCAGTCGGACGAATTATATGATTACCTCAAAGAGTTGCATGATGACAATAACTATAGAGATCATATTCTGAGAGGCAAGGAAACTTTAGACTCACTTTACCAAAGTTTCAATAATGAAAATGATATCGATTCAAAAAACAACTTAAAAAAAAGGTGCATTGAAAAGATCGTATCTTCATTGGACACAGTCACATTCCATTCTGATAAGTACAGGAGAATCTTCCTAAAGGCAATACCAAACAATGCATATTTCATGTCTTTTAACCGGTACTATGCATATGATGACGAACTAAATGAGCTCCTGGAAGAAAATTCCAACATTCTCCGGGATATGATTGAATTCTGTACAGAGCAATTTGCGGATTAACCTTATGTTAATAAATCGTTTCGAAAATTCATTTCAGGGTAACCACAGGTTTCTTGATTTGATGTAGTCTTGTAATGATTTTTTGAATCGTCATTTATTCAATATTTTTATTGTTATCTAATCTTCATAGTCCATGGCAAAGAGCAAACAAAAGATCCTGATCGTTGATGACGAATCTGACATTTTGGAACTCTTGAAGTACAATCTTTCCAAAGAAGGCTATGAGGTTAAAACGGCATTGGATGGGATCAAAGGTGTAGAGATCGCAAGAGGATTCAGTCCGGATCTTATTATCCTTGATATCATGATGCCCAAGCAGGACGGCGTGGAAACTTGTCGGCAAATCCGGGAAATTCCTGAGTTATCAAATGTGTTTGTGATTTTTCTTACGGCAAGATCTGAAGAATACTCGGAGGTGGCGGCATTTGAAACAGGGGCCGATGACTACATTACCAAGCCCATTAAACCTCGGGCATTAATGAGTCGGATCAACGCCCTTTTCCGAAGGGAGTTGAAACAAAAAAAAGAATCCAATCTGATCACAGTGGATGACCTTGAAATTGATCGTACCAGCTATACAATCAAGATCGCTGATAAAAGGATAAATTTGCCAAAAAAGGAATTTGAACTTCTTTATTTCCTTGCACAAAACCCTGGGAAGGTTTTTAGTAGGGATGAACTTCTCCAAAATATCTGGGGAACGGATGTATACGTCTTAGCGAGGACCGTAGATGTCCATATCAGAAAGGTCAGAGAAAAGATTGGAAACAATTATATATCCACTGTAAAAGGCGTAGGATATAAGTTTGATGTGAATTAATTTGACTCTATGGTCTTTAATTCAAGGGCTCTCGCTCTCCTGTGTGGGGTCGGAATAGCCGGTATTACTACAGCATTTCTTTCACTTTTACCCGAAATAAGTCGTAATGCTCTTATCGTAGCTGCTGCCCTTTCATTTTCTTCTGGCTACATAATAGTCAGACTGATTGCGGAGTTTCTTTTTTTCAAGGAGATTGATAATATCTATGAGGCGTTGAAAAATATTCAGGATAATGATCTTTCTACCATTACTCGCAGAAACAGATCATTTTTCAATCCCCTTCGAAGGATAAACAAGGAAATAACTTTCTATGCGTCTAAAAAACAGCAAGAGATCAGGGAATTGCGGAGAATGGAAGTTTTTCGAAGGGAGTTCATTGCCGATATCTCACATGAGTTGAAAACTCCAATTTTTGCAGCTCAGGGATTCGTCCATACGTTAATGGATGGGGCAATAAGGGATAAAAAAGTAAGGGATAAATTCCTGAAGAAAGCGGCTAAGAGCCTGGATGGACTTGACATCCTGGTACAGGATCTTTTGACCATTTCCCAAATGGAGATAGGTGAAATCAAAATGCACTATGAGAATTTTGAGATCATCGATATGGTCAAAGAAGTTTTTGATCAACTTGATGAAAAAGCCGAAAAGAAGGAGATCAAACTCAAATTGGCTAAGCGCTACAGAAAGGCGGTTTACGTTAAAGCGGATTTTCAGAGAATTTACCAGGTTGTGATAAACCTAATAATGAATGCTATCAAATACACCAAAAGAGGAGGTGAGGTAATTGTGGCAATAGAGGATATGGAAAAGGAAGATAAAATAATGATTTCCGTTGAAGATAATGGTCGTGGAATACCAGAAGAAGACCTCAGCAGGATCTTCGAAAGATTTTACAGAGTTGAAAAGAGTCGGTCAAAGGAAAAAGGAGGAACAGGATTGGGTTTATCAATTGTAAAACATATTATGGAAGCTCATAATGAGTCTATCAACGTTACGAGTGAGGTGGGTGAAGGATCAAAATTTTGGTTTTACCTGCAAAAAGGAAGTGCTACTCCAACGATCATTTGGGATGAAGAAGAGAACTAGAAGCATTGAAAAAGATCACCAAAATATCGTTTCCCGATTTAATACTGACTGAATCCGACAACTATTTGATTATAAACAAACCTCCAGGCATCTCCTCCCTTGATGATCGAAGAAGTGAAAGGAATGTCCTGGAAATGGCAAGACATAAATTCCCGGAAGCAAGACTTTGCCACAGACTTGATAAGGAAACATCAGGGATATTAGTGATCTCTAAAAACGATAAATTCTATAAGTATTTTTCAAAACTACTAGAGACCCGCTCAGTCACTAAACTATACCATGCCGTCGTTGAAGGAATTCATGATCTGGACGAAGTAGAGATGGGTAAGCCCATTTACACTTCTTCATCAAGATCAAGAATAGATTATCAACAGGGTAAACCATCATTGACCCTGGTTTCTACTATGGAGGTCTACAAAAAACATACACTTGTTGCATGTATGCCCTTCACTGGACGCATGCATCAGATTAGGGTACATCTGAGTGATTGGGGAGCACCTATTGTCGCGGACTCAAAATACGGGGGTCCAAGTATTTATCTTTCCGAGATCAAACGAAAATATAAAATGGGTAAAGATCAGGAAGAGCGACCACTGATTTCGAGACTGGCCCTACATTCCGCCGGAATATCTTTTGAGGGTTTGAATGGAAAAATT
This sequence comes from Cyclobacteriaceae bacterium, assembly GCA_965242805.1. Taxonomy (GTDB): domain Bacteria; phylum Bacteroidota; class Bacteroidia; order Cytophagales; family Cyclobacteriaceae; genus JANQEU01. Next base: position 2,359,696 of record CBDETD010000002.1, read on the forward strand.
GTCAAAATAAAAGCACCCTATCCCAAGGATTTTAATGTATTGATTAAACAACTTGAAAAAAACAAGAGTTAACCCTCAAGCTATTTTGCTTTTACAATATTAAAAATCTATTTTTGTGTCCCTTTTCGAAAAGGGGTGGATTTCGAAGCAAGAAAACGGACTTAGAAATTGGATACATTAAGTTATAAAACAATATCTGTCAACGAGGCAAATGCTGAAAAGAACTGGGTTTTGGTCGATGCTGATCAGAAAGTGCTTGGTCGTTTAGCCAGTGACGTTGCTAAGATTATCAGAGGCAAAAATAAGCCTTCATTTACACCACATGCTGATTGTGGGGATCATGTTATCGTGATCAATGCAGATAAGATCCGACTTACTGGTAAAAAATGGACAGACAAGAAGTACGTCCATCATACAGGATACCCAGGAGGTCAGAGGGTCCAATCGGCATTGGAAATAAAGGAAAAATCATCAACCTTACTGATAGAAAAGGCTGTTCGAGGGATGCTTCCCAAGAATAGGCTTGGAAGGAAAATTTTTAAAAATCTTCATGTTTACGAAGGAGCGGAGCATCCTCATGAAGGTCAAAAACCGAAAACGGTACAAATCTAATTTTAGATGGACATTATCAATTCTATAGGTAGAAGAAAAACATCCGTTGCTCGGGTGTATTTGAGAAATGGTAAAGGAGAGATAAAGATCAACAATAGAGATCTTTCAGATTATTTCCCCTCTGAACTACTTCAAATCGTCGTGAAACAGCCTTTGACCAAGGTTGAAGAAGAGAGTGGTTATGATATAAAAGTGAATGTTTTTGGTGGAGGATTAAAGGGACAGGCAGAGGCAGTTCGTTTGGGAATTGCAAGAGCCTTGGTTGAGGCCAATGAAGATTATCGGGTTCCTTTGAAGTCTGAAGGATTCCTCACAAGAGATTCAAGAATGGTGGAAAGAAAGAAGTATGGTCGTAGGAAAGCGAGAAGAAGATTCCAATTCAGTAAACGATAAGCTGATAAATTAATGGCGAAGATTACAACAAAAGATTTACTAGATGCCGGTGTACACTTTGGACACCTGACCAGAAAGTGGAGTCCCCAAATGGCGCCTTTCATTTTCATGGAGAAGAATGGCATACACATCATAGATCTCAACAAATCACTTAAAAACCTGGAAGCAGCTGGTGACGCGCTTAAAGGAATTGTTCGTTCCGGTCGAAAAGTGATGTTTGTCGCTACGAAGAAGCAGGCTAAAGAGGTCGTAGAAAGAGAAGCGAAAAAGTTGAAAATGCCATTTGTCACGGAAAGGTGGCTAGGTGGTATGCTTACCAATTTTTCTACCATCAGAAAGTCTCTGAAAAAAATGCAGTCAATTGATAAGTTGATGAAAGATGAATCTTATCAAAATCTTGCTAAAAGAGAGAGACTTATGATCGGAAGGGAAAGAGAAAAGCTTGAAAGAGTACTTGGTGGAATAGCGGAATTGAATCGTTTACCCGCAGCACTTTTTGTTATTGACATCAAAAGGGAACATATCGCTGTGGCCGAAGCCCAGAAACTTAATATCCCGGTCTTCGCTATGGTTGACACTAATTCTGACCCGAACTTAGTAGACTACCCCATTCCGTCCAATGATGATGCCTTCAAGTCAATTCAGGTAATAACCGAATACATCTCAGCAGTGATGGAAGAGGGTTTGGGCGAGAGAAAGAAAGATAAAGAAGATGCTAAGCTTGCCGAGGAAGAAGCGGCGAAAAAAGAGATAGATCAGCAGGAAGCTTAAGAAATTAATATTTCGATTTAGGAAAATTGAACATTGATCCGATCTCTCACTCGGGGTAAATGTTCAATTTTTGTTTAATAGAACTCAACATTTAAAATAGAAGAATTAAAATGGCAATTACGGCACAAGACGTAAACAAACTACGGCAAATGACCGGGGCTGGAATGATGGATTGCAAAAAAGCCCTAGTTGAGTCGGATGGTGACTTTGACAAAGCAATTGAACTATTAAGGAAAAAAGGTCAAAAAGTATCAGCATCACGATCTGATCGAAAAACATCTGAAGGGGTTGTCTTCACCAAAACCAATTCAGATCAAAACAAGGGTATACTGGTAGCTTTTACTTGCGAAACAGACTTTGTTGCCAAGAACGAAGATTTTGTAGCACTTGGTCAGGAAATAACTGACCTGGCATTCGAAAGCAACCCGACAGATATTGAAGCGTTGAACGCTATGAAATCCGGTGACCTGACAATTGCGGAGAAAATCGTTGAAGCGACTGGTAAGATTGGTGAAAAACTGGAAATCAGCGCATATGAGATGGTCGAAGGTGAAAAGGTTGTACCCTATATTCACTCGAATAAAAAACTAGGAGTACTAGTGGCTTTGACTAATACCAATGGTACTTCTGTGGAAGACGCTGGAAAAGATGTCGCCATGCAAATCGCCGCAATGAGTCCGGTTGCAGTGGACAAAGACGGTGTGGATCAATCAATCATCGAGAAAGAAATCGAGATTGGTAAGGAACAAGCACTGCAGGAAGGAAAACCGGAAAACATAGTAGAAAAAATAGCTCAAGGTAAGCTTCAGAAATTTTTTAAAGAAAATACATTATTAAGCCAGGCATTTGTAAAGGATAGCTCCATGAATGTCTCACAATACCTTGATAGCGTATCCAAAGGACTTTCCGTTTCCCAATTTAAGAGGGTGGCAATAGGATAGACCAAAAAATATAAGAACACAAAAAAACCCATCTACCTACTGGTTGATGGGTTTTTTATTGCTGATTCAGTTGTTTTGGAATGTAATCGAATTCTCTGGTTGATATCCACTATACAATTTCTTTTTGTCTTTCGATTACAGGGTAAAGATGCCATGGTTTCCAACACCTTTCAAATACAATAGTTCTAACGGGAAAAGATTGATACTGATCAGGGAAAATGCACGTTGGATTCAATTCTATCAATTTGAAATGACCGATTCATGTTCTCTGAGTTTTAATCCGGGGACGCCTAAAGTTGGAAATGTATCGTTATTGGATCTTGCTACGACCTCCTCAAGTAATTTTGGTTGTCCTGCGTCCACCCATGAAGTATACCAAAAATCCCCGATCATTTTGATCGTTGACTTCATTCGTTTTTCAACCATTCCATCCAACGCCTGATGATATTTTTCTGAAAACTCATAAGAATAGACCCTTACCATTCTTCCACCTCTTTCTTCATAGCTATACTTCCTGGATTCCTCAAATATCCTGCTTATATCCGACTCCAGATTTAGAACTGAATCTAACATTCTATGGGACTCTCCAATGGCCTGCCAGGCACGTCCCTGTGGATCTTCTATATAGCTCGCAGGACCAGTAAACAGATCGTATTGGGATGAGAATAGCTCCGGAAGTCTTGATTCCCATAAACCATGAATTCCTCGTTGCCCAGTAAACTGACCATTGTAGTTTTCAGTGGTGTGTAATGGAACATTCGCATCGGCGATATAATGACCTATATCCGCTGAAAGCCTCAGTATTTGCTCATGATTCTTTTCTAGAAAAGCCCGAGTCAGGTAATTCTTAACCTTGTAGATATGCCAAGGATTGATCCCATAAGCAAGTAAGGTGTCCTCTGTAAATTTTTTCACTGCTTCCATCCAGTACTTTGGCATGCTATCCAGGGCATTTGCTCCATAAACATCCAGATCTATATAGTGCCTCGGTGCCTCATCAGGTTGAGAGTATCTCCTCATATCTGCACTTACAGAATTCTCCACAATAAAATCAATATTCCTTTTGTAGAAACCAATCAATTGAGGAGGAAGCGTGAATACCGCGATACGATTAAGTTCTTTATGAGCGAAGAATCCCCAATTACTGGTCTTTGTTAAATTTGGGAGAAACGGGAACAGCAGTAGCGATAAAATCAATCCTTTTTTTAACATATAACGAATTTATTAAATATATCCGTTTCACAACCAATCGAATAAGATCAATCAATTGTTTTTTAATAAAAAGAATACTTCTATCTTTGCAGACCTTTTAGTAAAGCAGGATATATTGACATATGGCAAACCATAAATCAGCACTTAAAAGAATCAGGTCGAATGAGGCGAAAAGGGTACGAAACAAGTACCAGCATAAAACTACTCGTACTTATATAAAGAGGTTAAGGGAAACGACCGACAAGAAGGCTGCAGAAGAACTTTTAAAGCAGGTTACAAGTATGTTGGATCGACTATCCAAAAGAAACATAATTCATAAAAATAAAGCTGCAAACTTGAAGTCGAGCTTAAGCAGAAAAGTGGCTTCTCTGTAGAATAAAAAATTTAATATTAAAGCCCATTCACCGCCTGGTGGATGGGCTTTTATTTTTGGGGATTTTGATATATTGCAAATAATGGAAAATACATCCCCACTATCAATTAAACAGTGGTCTGAGGAAGATCGTCCCAGGGAAAAGTTGCTATTGAAAGGAAAGTCAACGCTGTCCGATGCTGAATTAATTGCAATTCTTATCGGTTCGGGAACAAAGACATTATCAGCAGTAGAGTTAGCCAAGCAGGTACTTTCCTCATCACAACATAATCTTAATGAGCTTGCGAAGTTATCAGTAAAGGATTTGTTGCAATTCAAAGGTATAGGAACTGCCAAGGCCATTTCCATTGTCAGTGCATTGGAATTGGGGAGGCGAAGGAAGGGTACAGATGGAATAAAGAATCCGAAGATCAATTCAAGCCAGGACGTGTATGAAGTGTTCAAATCAGATTTACTTGATCAACCCCATGAAGAATTCTGGTTATTGCTTTTGAAAAGGAATAATGAAATCATAAGGAAAGTCCAAATCTCCAAGGGGGGAGTATCAGGAACGGTTGTCGATCCAAAAATTATTTTCAAGTATGCCCTTGATCAGTTAGCTAGTTCCATCATACTAATTCATAATCACCCCAGTGGAAATAAGAAACCAAGTCATGCCGACCTCATCCTGACAAAAAAATTGAAACAGGCAGGTGAATTATTGGAAATACCAATTCTTGATCACATTATTTTTTGTAATGATTCCTATTTTAGTTTTGCAGATGAATCTGTATTGTAATGAAAAGAATATTATGGGTTGTGGTTCCAGTTGTGATAGTCATTATTGTATATACTTCAATTGGAAATGATTCAACAGACATCTATTCTTCCACTGTCCTGGAGACAATTGAAAGCAGGAAAAACTACCTCCAGTTCAATGAGTCGTCCCCATTCAACCAATACAATGTAGAGTACACCCCTCCAAAATATTTTCCTATAGATCCCTCGTTCAAAGTGAATGCAACCGTCGAGAAAATTGACAAACGGGATATGGTTTTAATTCAAAACAGTGATGGTAAAAAGGAATCATACTTGAAGTATGCCTGGTTATCTTTTAAGCTGAAAGAAAAAGAACTAAAGCTACTTGTTTTGAAGCCCTCAGGATTCGGTGCCATTGACGAAACTCTCTTATGTGCATTCGCGGATGAATCGAGTGGTACAAGTACATATGGAGCTGGACGATATATTGATATTGAAATTGGTAAGACTGACAAAGTTGTACTTGATTTCAATTTGGCTTACAATCCATATTGCGCATATGTTGATGGATATACTTGTCCGCTTCCCCCACCAGAAAACATACTTCCAATTGGCATCGAAGCTGGAGAGATGGATTTTAAATCCGGGATCTAGACTCTATTTCGGGTGACACTTTATAATTTTGCCGGCAATCCTTATCATTCAGACCATTATGGTCAAATGTTTATCTAAACAACCATGAAAATATCTTACAGCTGGCTCAAAGATTACATTGATCTTGATGAATCACCTGAGGAAGTCAGTGACGTTTTGACACAAACCGGACTCGAAGTCGAAGGGCTGGAAACTATTGAAAAAATCAAAGGTAGTCTGCAAGGCTTAGTGATTGGGGAGGTCAAAAGTTGCAGGAAGCATCCCAATGCGGACAAATTGAGTGTTACCGAAGTAGATATTGGTAAATCGGAACTGGCTCATATTGTGTGTGGGGCACCAAATGTCGAAATGGGGCAGAAAGTTATTGTGGCTCCAATTAATACCACCATCTACCCCACAATGAATGAACCGTTTAAAATCAAAAAAACTAAAATCAGAGGTGAGCTGTCTGAAGGAATGATCTGCGCGGAAGATGAAATTGGTTTGGGAACAGCTCACGATGGTATAATGGTATTGGATACTAAGCTGGAAAATGGAAGTCCGGTAGATCAACTCTTCGATACTGGGTTGGAGCATGTCATTGAAATAGGTCTTACACCAAACAGGGGCGATGCCGCATCTCACATCGGTACGGCCCGCGACCTTAAAGCTTTCTATCAAAGGGAAATAAAGTATCCAGAAGAAAAGAATTTTGATATTAAGGTAGACAATCCTGTAAAAGTAAGAGTCGAGAATACTGAAGCTTGTCCAAGATACTCGGGCTATACTATTAGGAATGTTAAAGTCGGTCCATCCCCGGAATGGCTTCAACAGCGTTTAAGGACAATCGGACTTGAACCCATCAACAACATCGTAGATATCACCAATTATACCCTACACAGCCTGGGGCAGCCACTTCATGCCTTCGACGCAGATGAGGTCCAGGGAAATGAAATAATTGTGAAAACCTTGGAAAATGGTAGTATGTTTCAAACACTTGACGAGCTAAAAAGGACACTCCATGAGCGCGACCTGATGATTTGTGACGGACGGTCCAATGGTATGTGCATTGGAGGAGTATTCGGAGGAATTAAATCAGGTGTCAAGGACACTACGACTTCAATTTTTCTTGAAAGTGCACATTTCTCCCAGAACTACATTAGAGAAACTGCGATGCGTCATGGGTTGAGCACTGATGCTTCCTTCCGGTTTGAGAGAGGAACAGATCCCGAAATGACCGTTAAAGCTCTGGAATTTGCGACGGATCTTATATTATCGATATCTGGTGGGTACGTTGCTTCAGAACTTGTGGATATATATCCTGATAAAGTTGAGGAACTGACTATCCCTACAAAGTTCAAAACATTCGACCGTTTAATTGGCAAGAAAATCGGCAACGAAAAGATCCTTCAAATACTGGAAAGTCTGGACATAAAATGCTCAGACATATCCAATGAAACCTTCAAGGCTACTGTACCGGCTTATCGAAGTGAAGTAACTAGAGAAGCTGATCTTGTGGAGGAGGTATTACGCATTTATGGTTTCAACAATATTGAAATAGATGAATCATTTTCCACCGGATATCTTGCCGGATTCGAAAAATATGAACCTTACAAGGTCCAGGAGGACATTTCAAAATTTCTGATCGGAAAAGGTTTCTATGAGATCCTGACCAACTCAATTACTAACCAAAAGTATCATGAAGATCTATCCTTAGAGGACAATGAAGTGGTGGTTTTACTTAACCGATCGAGCGAAGACCTGGGGATCATGAAAGGGACTTCAGTTTATTCAGCTCTTGAATCCGTACGATTCAATATTAATCGCAAGAAATCGAATCTGAAATTCTTTGAGTTCAGCAAAGTTTACGGAAAGAATTCCGAAGGGTATACAGAATCATCCACATTAGGTATTTATCTCACTGGGAAGGAGTACGAAGAATCATGGCTACACAATGAAAGAGATGTTCAATTCCAGAACCTAAGTGGCATCGTCCTTGATGTATTTGACAAATTTGGAATAACCGACCATAAAAATACAGCTCTGAAAGATGATAAATTATTTAGCTACGGTTTACAAACACATCATCGCAAAAAGACGTTGGTAAGTTTCGGAATGATCAGGCCTGAAATATGTCGTTACTTTGGAATAGATCAGGAGGTTTTCTACGGTGAATTTAATTGGGACCATCTTTTGAATTCGGTTAATGATGACCTTCGTTATAAGCCAATATCGAAATATCCGGAGGTACGAAGGGACCTTTCATTAGTCCTTGATAAACACATAAGTTATCGTGAGATTGAAGAAATTTCTTTCAACTCCGAAAAAAAATTGTTAAATAGGATGAATGTTTTCAGTGTGTATGAAGGGGACCGGATTGAGAAAGGTAAAATTGCTTATGCCATCGCCTTTTATTTGCAAGATTTTGAACGTACATTGAACGACAAACAAATTGACAAGAGCATGAATAATCTCATGTCTCAATTTGAAAAAAGGCTTGGTGCTATAATCAGAAAGTAAGATGTCAGATAACCAACTTAAAAACGAGATAATTACACTTGAAAGAAAGCTAAAACTTTTACTTTCCGAGCATAGACGTTTAAAAGAAGATCTTAATAATTACAGGTCTGAAAATGAAGAGTTAAAGCAGAGAATGCATGAGAAGGATGGGGAAATTTCCTCCTTTCAAAATAGCTTTAAAATTAGTAAAATTGTAGACCACATGGCGGCAGGAGGGGATAATTCAACTGAATTAAAAGAGGTAATTGATCAATATATTAAAGAAATAGATAAGTGCATTGTTCAACTAAGTGAGGTTTAAAGGGACTGGATGTCTGAACTATCAATAAAGTTAAAAATAGGGAATAGGGAGTATCCAATGAGGGTTAAGCCGGAGGACGAAGAACGAATTCGAAAAGCTGGTAAAATCCTCAATGAGAAAATAAAATCTTACAAAGAAAGATTTGGTATAGAAGACAATCAAGATTTAATCGCAATGGTAGCATTTGATTGCCAAGTTGAGAAAATGAAAAGCGAAGAAAGTCAGATTGTACATGATGAAGGTTCGGTGAATCAACTCCAATACCTGAATCAATTGATATCCGAAGCACTATAATCACCCACGTCAGTTACTTTTCTCTCCGGATCGTCATGTCTTAAATTATAAATAAGACATGGACAACATTTACCTTATTCTGATCGGATCAGGAGGATTGATAATAGGATTCATTATCGATCGTATTTTCTTAAAAAGATCAATTCATAAAAAAATAAAATCTGCGGAAGAAAAGAAATCCCTGATTCTGAAAGAAGCTGAACTTTCTGCCGAAAGTATTAAGAAAGATAAAATACTCGAAGCCAAAGAAAAATTCCTGAAATTGAAAACGGAATTCGAGGAAGAAGCTAATCGCAAGAAAAACCAAATAATTTCTAATGAGAATAAACTGAAACAGCGAGAAGCTTCAATTTCCAAACAAATTGAGCAAAACAAGAGAGCCGAGGCTGAGTATGAATCTATGAAAGATAATCTCTCTGCACAAATCGACATTGTTAGAAAAAAGCAGGAGGATTTCGACAAATTAAAGAAACAGCAAGTAGCTATTCTTGAGAAAGTATCCAATCTCACGGAAGATGAAGCGAAGCAACAATTGATAGAAACGTTAAAGGATGAGGCTCGTACCGATGCCGCAGCTCACATAAAGGAGATTGTTGAAGAGGCAAAGATGACGGCCACCAAGGAGGCAAAGAAAATCGTAATTCAGACAATTCAGCGTACTGCTACAGAACATGCAATAGAAAATTGTGTTTCAGTTTTTAACCTGGAAAGTGATGACATCAAAGGTAAGATCATTGGTCGAGAAGGTCGAAATATACGCACACTTGAAGCTGCAACAGGTGTGGAGATCATTGTCGATGACACACCGGAGGCCATTATTATTTCGGGATACGATCCTGTAAGAAGAGAAATTGCAAGGCTCTCACTCCATAGGTTAGTTCAGGATGGACGAATACATCCGGCTAGGATCGAAGAAATAGTAGGTAAAACAACTAAGAACATTGAAGAGGAAATTGTGGAGACAGGGGAAAGAACGATCATTGACCTGGGAATTCATGGCCTCCATCCGGAGCTGATCAAAATGGTTGGACGTATGCGATTCAGGTCTTCTTATGGTCAGAATCTTCTTCAACATTCACGCGAAGTTGCCAAGTTATGCGCAACACTAGCTGCAGAGTTGGGCCTCAATGCCAAATTAGCAAAAAGAGCAGGGTTACTTCATGATATTGGTAAAGTATGGCCCGAAGAACCTGAGACTCCACATGCAATACTCGGGATGGAACTTGCCAAGAAGTACAAAGAAAATCCCGAAGTATGTAATGCCATCGGAGCACATCATGATGAAATTGAAATGACATCAATGATATCACCAATAATCCAGGCGTGTGATGCTATATCCGGAAGTAGACCTGGAGCACGTCGTGAGATCATGGAGTCGTATCTCAAGCGTCTTAAGGACCTTGAGGCATTGGCATTAGATTTCGAAGGTGTTAATAAATGTTATGCTATTCAAGCAGGTAGGGAATTAAGGGTATTGGTGGATGCCGAAAGTGTCACGGATGATCAGGCAAACAACCTTTCTTTCAATATCTCGCAGAAAATTGAAAAGGAGATGCAATATCCTGGCCAGGTGAAGGTGACAGTGATCCGGGAGACCCGTGCCATATCTTTCGCAAAATAATTTGAAAGTCTATTGAAGTTATTAGTAGCATTGGGTATCGCCACCTTAGCTGGTTTGATTGATACTCTCCCCATGATCCGCATGAATGTCCCGCGATTTTCCATTGCCTATGTCTTCGCTCAATGGGTGATTATTGGAACATTGATCCCTTATGTATCATGGAGTCTGTCCCCCTGGCTAAAAGGACTGATCATCGGAGAATTGGGAATGATCCCTATTATGATCATCGCGTTTAGCAGAAACCCGAAAAGAATACCTGGTATTATTCTATTTGCAGCTATACTGGGAATAGGTATTTCTGTTTCTAACGACTGGCTAACTTGATGATTAGAAAGATTTTTTATCTGGTTGTTTCAGGAACACTAATTATCTCTTGTAATAATCAAGTCGACAAGCATACCTATCCCCCTCGCAAAGAGCAAATCAAAATTGTTGCCTCTGAGTATTTTAAAACTTTTGCCAAGAGGGAGGATTGGAACAAACTGGTTTCGTTCTATGCCGAGGATGTTGAGTTTGAAGATATCAACCTACAGATCCGATTAGATAGCTTATGGCAATTTGAAAGGTTTTACAATTGGGAAGGTGATGATTTCCAAAAACTTACACCAGACCAGGATCACTTGACAGTATATTCTCTGATCACAGATGACACTACGGCAGTAGTAAGGGGAAGATTCAATCCCTTCTATTACCACGGAGACCTGGTAGATGTAGAATGGGGAATGGAATTTTCCATTTGGTTGTATTTCAACGAGGATTTAAAGATCCAAAAACAGATAGATTGGATTGAATATGATCCCTCAATAATAAATGGAGTAATTGATCACTATCGATCCCAAGGAATCGACAAAATTCCCGAATGGCTCGATCTTTCCAGGGAATAAGGTCAGTCCATTGCCCAGGAGCGACCACCGGCTTCTTCCAGTGAAATGCAGGCTTTGTATTCTCCGGGAATCAGAACATGTTGAAGCACTTGTGTCGCTCCAACCTCTGTTGTGAAGTACCCTGCTAGTGTTATCTCCTTCAAATCCCATATTAATGGACGATCACCAGGCACAAATGTAGGATTAACGAAACTGGTACTTGATTCCACCTCGCCCTCAATTTCAGAATGCTTCTTAGCGAAAAACTCCATTTGTTTTTCCTGTGAAAGATCAAGAAAAGTTTCACCCATTAGCTCCTCACATTCACTTTCAAAAGAGTCCAAATTCGCAATAAATTTTGTTTGTTGTTCCTCATTCATGACAAGGCTTACTACATCTTCAATGAACTTTGGGACACCTAAGGACTTTGCCCCGGGAGTATCTGTTTCCGGTAATATTATCTCTGCAAGCTGCATTACTAACCTTGCCTGAGACTCGCTGAAAAATGATGGTTCCCAGTTCAATCCGGGTCTCGCTGAACAACCCTGTAATATACTTAATATAGTAGGAGCTGCTAAGGCTCCCCCCATTAACAAACTTGTCCGTTTTAGAGCTTCTCTTCTATCTATACTTTCCATCTTACTCATCTTATAGGTTCCTCTTCTTCAACTCACTCACTGCATAATCCGCTGCCCTGGCTGTTAATGCCATATATGTCAGGGATGGATTCTGACAAGCTGCAGATGTCATAGCTGCCCCATCGGTTACAAAAACATTTTTCGCGTCATGTACCTGATTCCATTTGTTGAGCACAGAGGTCTTGGGATCTTTACCCATCCTTGCTGTACCCATTTCATGAATCCCCAGACCTGGAGCCGGAGGTCTATTGAATTTACGGATATTTTTCATCCCCGCTGCATCCAGCATCTCTGCAGCGGAATCTGCCATGTCTTCCCTCATTTTGATTTCATTCTCCTTGAATTCGCAATCAAAGTCAAACGTTGGCAATCCGAATTTGTCAAGTTTTTCAGTGTTGAGAGTGACCTTATTTTCATGATAAGGCAGGCACTCCCCAAATCCACCAAGCCCCATTTTCCACTTGCCGGGTACAACGATTTCTTTCTTAAGATCTTCACCGAAACTTAATTCAGCAACAGATCTCTTCCAGTTCTCCCTGCTTGCTCCTCCCTGGTATCCGTAGCCTCTTATAAAATCGGGGTGCTTCTCTTTCATATTTCTGAATCGTGGGATATATATACCATTGGGTCTTCTTCCATAGTAATATTTATCTTCAAAACCATCATACTCACCATAAGCACCAACACCAAGATGATGATCCATAAGATTATGTCCCAATTCACCGGAAGTATTCCCGAGTCCATCGGGAAAGTATTCCTTGGAATTCATTAAGATCCATGTACTCCCCAATGCTGAAGCATTAAGGAAAATGATACGGGCATAGAATTCCATGTATTCCATTGTCTCGGCATCAAGAATTCTCACACCGGAAGCTAATTGTGTTTCAGGATTGAAGATCACTTCCGTGACAATGGAATGAGGTCGCAAAGTCATCCTGCCAGTGGCCGCCGATGCAGGTAGAGTGGAAGACTGAGAACTGAAGTAGGCCCCAAAAGGACATCCTCTTATGCAGAGGTCACGATAATTACACTTTGCCCTCCCATTATGATTTTGTGTAAGATTTGCAGATCTTCCGATGGTCATCATCCGGTCATTAAAGTTCTCTGCTATCTTATCCTTTACATGCTTCTCCACACAGTTCATTTCCATCGGAGGAAGGAAATTGCCATCAGGAAGTTGTTCTAATCCTTCTTTCTGACCATTCACTCCAATAAACGATTCTACGTAATCGTACCAGGGTTCCAGATCCTTATACCTAATTGGCCAATCCACACCAAATCCATCTTTCGCATTAGCCTCAAAATCCATTGGACTTAATCGGTAGGATTGCCTACCCCACATGATCGATCTACCACCGACATGATACCCTCTCATCCAATCAAACCTCTTCGTTTCCTGATAAGGGTGCTCAGTGTCCTTTACCCACCAGTGTTTCGTAGATTGTCTTACCGTGTATCCAGTTCTGTTTTGTTTCTCGTAATGCTTTAATTCTTCAGCAGTAAGCTTATCCCCATACGGAAGCTCCCAAGGTTGAGTACTCATTGTGGGATAGTCTTCGATGTGTTTCACATCTCTTCCTCTTTCAAGGACCAATGTTTGCAAACCCTTTTCTGTGAGCTCTTTGGCCGCCCATCCCCCACTAATACCAGTACCTACTACTATTGCATCAAAGGTGTTTTGCTGTATTGCTTTAGCATTAATATTCATAACCAACAGTCTTGCTTCGAATGTAAATAAATATATGATCTCAGGAGCCCTTACTTTACATAAGCGCAAATTGAAATCGTTTGAATTGAACAACGATCAATAAAACCTGCTGGAAATGACTGAACCCTAGAACGAATCTATAATCTCGTTGAAGGTTTTACTTGGTCGCATGGCTTCCGAAGCCATTTTTTCATTGGGTTGGTAATAACCACCCACATCCACTTGAGATCCCTGAGCAGAAAGAAGTTCTTCACTAATTTTCTCTTCATTTGCCTTCAATTGATCCGCCAATCCACCAAATCTTGAGGCCAACTCAGGATTTTCCGATTGAGCAGCCAATGCCTCCGCCCAATACATTATAAGGTAAAAATGACTTCCTCTATTGTCGATCTCATTTACCTTTCTGGAAGGGGATTTGTTGCTCTCAAGAAACTTTGCTGTAGCCTCATCCAAGGTATTAGCAAGGATCTTCGCGGCAGGAATCCCACCATTATTACTTAAATGATCAAGAGACGCTGATAAAGCCAAAAACTCTCCCAATGAATCCCATCTCAGATGGCCCTCACTCTCAAATTGCTGGACGTGCTTTGGAGCTGATCCTCCTGCTCCGGTCTCGAAGAGTCCCCCACCATTCATCAGAGGAACGATCGACAACATCTTTGCACTGGTTCCTACCTCCAGAATAGGGAAAAGATCTGTCAGGTAATCTCTCAACACGTTGCCAGTGACCGAGATTGTATCCAGCCCCTGAGCAATCCTTTCCAGAGAATATTTCGTTGCTTCAACCGGGGAAAGTATTTCAATGACCAATCCTTCAGTATCATGATCCCCCAGATACTTATTTACTTTTTCTATCAATTGAGCGTCGTGTGCCCTATTCTTATCCAACCAAAAAACTGCATGGGCTCCGGTAGCTTTTGCACGATTAACTGCCAGTTTTACCCAATCCCTGATTGGCCCATCCTTCACCTGACACATTCTCCATATGTCACCAACTTCGACCGGATGTTCCAGGAAAACATCTCCGGTATCAACATTTTGGATTTTGACGGTACCCGATTCGGATATCTCGAAGGTCTTGTCATGCGAACCGTATTCTTCAGCTTTCTGTGCCATTAATCCAACATTAGGCACACTTCCCATTGTGGTGGGATCAAAAGCTCCATTTCTTTTGCAAAAATCTATTACTTCTTGATATACTCCCGAGTAACTCCTGTCTGGGATGACAGCTTTCATATCCTGCAATTCCCCGGCTAAGTTCCACATCTGCCCTGAAGACCGAATTGCTGCTGGCATGGAAGCATCAATAATTATATCACTTGGCACATGCAGATTAGTGATCCCCTTATCAGAATTAACCATGGCAAGGTCAGGTCCATTTCTGTAAGCCTCCTCTATTTCCTTTTTGATCTGTGCTCTTTCCCCTTCCGGCAGTGATTCCAGTTTGTTGAGCAGATCTCCGATCCCTGTATTCCCAGTGATCCCAAGTTTATCAAATGATTCCTGATGGTTCTCAAAAACCTCCTTGAAATAGGAAGTCACAACATGCCCAAAAATAATAGGATCGGACACTTTCATCATGGTAGCCTTGAGATGTACAGAAAAAAGAACACCTTTATTCTTGGCGTCCTCAATTTCCTGGGCTAGAAATGATCGCAATTCCTTCCGACTCATCACTGCAGCATCAATTACTTCTCCATCCTGAAGAGATACTTTTTCTTTGAGTGTGGAAATCGATCCATCACCTTTTTCATGAATGATCCGGACGTTTGCCGACCCCGACATCGTTAGTGATTTCTCGCTTCCGTAGAAGTCTCCCTTAGACATACTAGCGACATGAGACTTGGAATCAGAACTCCAGGCACCCATTGGATGTGGATGATTCTTGGCATATTTCTTCACTGAAAGTGGGGCTCTTCGATCTGAATTTCCTTCTCGAAGAACTGGATTTACAGCACTTCCTTTTACCTTGTCATACTTTTCTTTGATCTCTTTTTCCTTTTCGTTTTGGGGTTCCTCAGGATATTCGGGTAAGTTGTATCCATTTGACTGCAACTCTTTGATTGCTGCTTTCAATTGGGGAATAGAAGCACTTATATTAGGTAATTTAATTATGTTGGCCTGTGGGGTTTTTGCCAGTTCCCCCAACTCACTCAATGCATCTGATATTTTCTGTTCTTCCGAAAGGTAATCAGGGAAAACCGCCAAAATCCTTCCCGCAAGTGAAATATCTCTCAACTCAACATCAATACCTGCGCTATTCGTAAAAACTCTTATTAGTGGTAATAACGAGTAAGTTGCTAAGGCAGGAGCCTCATCGGTTTTGGTATAAATAATTTTGGTTTTGTTAGTCATTTGTTTTTTGAAATAAAGAATCTACGATAAGTAAGGTGTTGCTACCAATAGATCAGTAGCTTTCGGTCTCATTGGGAAAATTTTTATTTTTTATATCATCAATGTAGTTTTCAACGGCTTCACCTATAATTTTATTCAGGTCTGTATACTGACGTAAAAATCTGGGTTTGAAATCCTGCGTTATCCCCAGCATATCATGTACGACCAGCACCTGACCGTCAGTGTAGGGACCAGCTCCTATTCCTATGGTAGGGATGGATATGGACTCAGAAACCTTTTCGGCGAGTTTTGCAGGTATTTTTTCAAGAACTATCGAAAAACAGCCTATTTCTTCCAGTAAATGCGCATCGGAAATCAGTTTTTTAGCTTCTTCTTCTTCCTTCGCTCTTACGGTATATGTTCCAAACTTATATATTGATTGTGGTGTCAGACCTAAATGACCCATGACCGGAATTCCCGCAGTAAGTACCCTTTCAATACTTTCTTTGATTTCCACTCCACCCTCCATTTTAACCGCGTGAGCACCTGCTTCTTTCATTATTCGGATACTTGATCTCAGAGCTTCAGATGAATTTCCCTGATAACTTCCAAAAGGTACATCGACTACGACCAGCGCTCTATCCACTGCCTTGACTACGGATTGAGCATGCCATATCATATGTTCCAGGGTGATCGGAAGAGTTGTTTCATTACCAGCCATTACATTGGAAGCAGAATCACCAACTAACAAAACATCAATTCCAGCTCCATCAAGTATTCGAGCCATCGAATAGTCATATGCAGTAAGCATAGAAATTTTCTCCCCACGGGATTTCATTTCCCTTAAGTTGTGGGTCGTGATTTTCTTGAATTCGCCTTTGTCTACACTCATCTTTGTTGAAGGAGCGGAAAATTAATAAAAGCCTTTGACTATTAAGCTTTCCATTTGATATTACAACCTATACTTGGATACTGATCATTGTCTTGTGGTTCTCCATTGATTAGTTTATCCAGGGAACTTCGTAAATCCTTTCCAGTCACCGGAATTCCACTGTTTGGCCTTGACTCATCAATCCTACCTCTATAAACCAGCTTTTGGTCTGTGTTGAAGACATAGAAGTCAGGTGTGCATGCGGCGTCATACTTTTTAGCAATTTCCTGGTTTTCGTCAAAGAGGTATGGGAAATTAAAACCGACATTCTCTGCTTGGGCTTTCAAATGATCAGGGGAGTCCGCAGGATAATTCTGAACGTCATTTGAGGATATCCCAACAAAACCTACACCTTTCTTCAAATATTCATCAGCCAGACTTGCAATCTGATCTTGAACATGAATTACGTACGGACAATGATTACAAATGAACATGATGACAGTCCCATTTGAGCCCTGCACATCATTAAGTGATTTGGTGCTGCCGCTTACTACGTCGGGTAAATCAAAATTTGGAGCTGACGTATTTAGAGGCAACATATTGGATGGAGTCAACGCCATTTCTATCAATAATTATTT
Source organism: Cyclobacteriaceae bacterium (assembly GCA_965242805.1). Taxonomy (GTDB): domain Bacteria; phylum Bacteroidota; class Bacteroidia; order Cytophagales; family Cyclobacteriaceae; genus JANQEU01. The sequence continues at coordinate 2,377,157 of CBDETD010000002.1, forward strand.
GTCTAGATTTGAAACAATTTCATTTCAATTTTCTAAACAAACAAGATCACCATAAAATTTCCTTACAATTTACAAATGATCAAATCTACAACACTTCTATGTGCTCTTTTCACAGGATTAATTGTTAGTGCCCAAATAACTCCCGCACCTGCCAGGGCGGAAGGAGAAGGTCCTTTCCCCCAGATGATTATTAGGGGCGCCACATTAATAAATGGAAATGGTGCCCCTCCCGTCGGACCAGTGGATATTGTAGTTGAAGGAAATGAAATCACCCAGGTTAAAATTGTAGGTTATCCCGGTGTTGAGATCAATGATGACCGAAGACCTAAATTGAAGGAAGGGGGAAAGGAGATCGATGCCTATGGCAAATACATACTCCCGGGATTCGTTGATATGCATGGACATATTGGTGGTAGAAGTCAAGGTACCCCTGCCGAATATGTGTTCAAACTTTGGCTAGCTCATGGGATCACCACAATCCGGGATCCGTCGGCTGGAAATGGCTTGAAATGGGTTTTGGAGCATAAGGAGAAGAGTAATACCAATTCCATAACAGCCCCCAGGATACTGGCATACACATCATTCGGGCAAAATCTTGAAGATGTCAAGCCCATTGAACAATCTTCACGGCAAAAAACAACTACTAAAGAGAAACTGTCGGGGCCAATTACGACAGCTGCAGATGCAGTGTCCTGGGTACGGGCCAACCATCGTCGGGGAGCTGATGGTATCAAATTTTTCGGGGCTTCTCCTGAAGTGATGAAAGCAGCTTTGGAAGAAAATAAACGACTTGGGTTGAGATCAGCATGTCATCATGCCCAATTGAATGTGACGTGGTGGAATGTATTGAATTCAGCTGAATCAGGGCTGACCACGATGGAACATTGGTATGGTCTTCCGGAGGCATTGTTTGATGACCGAGTAGTACAGAACTATCCCTTGGATTACAATTATCAAAACGAGCAACATCGATTCAAAGAAGCCGGACGTTTGTGGATGCAATCTGCGAAACCATACTCAGAAAAATGGAACGAAGTAATGAATCGGTTGTTGGAATTGGATTTTACCCTGGACCCTACTTTCAACATTTACGAGGCAAGCCGTGACCTTATGCGGGCCGTAAATGCAGATTGGCACAAAGATTACACTTTGCCCTCCTTGTGGGATTTCTATAAACCGAGTCGAATTTCTCATGGATCCTATTGGCATTTTTGGGGCACTGAGGAGGAAGTTTCATGGAAAAGAAATTACCAACTTTGGATGACATTTGTCAATGAATTCAAGAATAGGGGCGGTAGGGTTACAACCGGTAGTGACTCCGGATTTATCTATCAACTATACGGATTTGCCTACATCAGAGAACTTGAATTGTTGAGGGAAGCGGGTTTCCATCCCCTAGAGGTAATACGTTCGGCAACATTAATGGGAGCGGAGGCATTAGGTTTAGACGATCAAATAGGTACTATCGAAATCGGTAAATTGGCAGATATGGTAATTGTCGATTCCAATCCACTAGAAAACCTTAAGGTCCTGTATGGAACTGGTGCAATTAAACTGACAGGGGAAAATGAAATAACCCGGGTGGGGGGAGTTGAGTATACTATTAAAGACGGAATTATCTTTGATGCGAAAGAATTACTAAAGCAAGTCAGAGAAATTGTGAAAGAGGCGAAGAATGGAAAAGATCTTGAGTTACCTGGGTATCCAAATTGGAAGGACTGATGCATAAGGTCAAATTATACTTGATTGTATTCTTATTACACTTCCTTGTTACAAACTGTATACAGGTAGAACCCAGTAGGGGTGAAAATTATCTCTCGGAAAATCAAATAACAAGTACTCCGTCAGCGATCACCCTGTCAAGCGGTGATCAGGAAGTCAAACAACAATATCTTTCATCCCAGGAACAAGAACGAAGAAGAAGAAAGCTACGAGAGGCAGAAGCTGACTACAACAATAATCCTGATAGTCTGCCTAATATCATATGGTATGGCCGAAGACTTGCCTACCTGGGAAGGTATCAAGAAGCTATCAATATATATTCAGAAGGACTCCGTAAATTTCCAAGATCCTACAAACTTTACCGGCATAGAGGACATCGATTCATTACCCTGAAGCAATTCGATCAGGCGATTGAGGACCTGGCAAATGCCGCTTTTTATGTCACGGATGCCCCCATAGAAATTGAACCTGATGGCATCCCTAATGCATTGAACAAACCTTTGACCACGGTACATTGGAATATCTGGTATCACCTTGGGTTATCCTATTACATGAAGGGAAACTATGATAAAGCTATTTCGTCATTCAAGAAATGCATTGAGTACAACAACAATCCCGATCTGGAAGTCAAAACTACCAATTGGTTGTATGTCACATACAGGAAGATCGGCAACACAGATGCTGCTGATGCCTTAATATCAATTATCCCTAGTAGAATGAAATTGATAGGAAGCGATAGTCGTCTTTATCATGACCTGATCATGCTCTATCGGGGATTTATGACCCCTGACATTCTTGTTCAGAGAAATACCAAAGGAAATGAACTGGAGGCGAATATTGGATACGGAATTGGAAACTGGTATCTATTGGAAGGACAAGTTGAAAGCGCCAGGAACATTTTTAACAGGGTGCTTGAAGGAAGTCAGAAAGACTCATTCGGTTATATTGCGACGGAAGTCGAGACAGGGACCCTAAACAATCAGGGTTTATGATTCCATAGCTTCGAGATCTTTCTTTATCTGGATCAGGCGATTTGGGAAATCAGTAATTATACCATCTACTCCCATATTTAGACACTTGATCATCTCCTTCCTCTCATTCACTGGGTACGTATAAACCTTGTAACCTCTTGCATGCATCCTGAATACACGTCGTGGTGAAAGAGTTTTGTAATGAGGATTTAGAGCCATCAATTGTTCGTGTTTTTCAGACCTTCCCAAGTGTACCCTGGTTTCCACATAGAAAGCTATTAAAGGTGCTGAATCTTCCCCTATTAACAACTTTTTGGTTTGAATACGATCATCATATGCATGGGCCTCTTCAAGGTATTTGTCTTCATAGGATTGCAGAATCACCCAGTCGAAACCGTTCCTTTCTGATCTCACAATATCCACAAGTTTATCAGAAAAGTCATGGTAATGCGGGTGATCCATGTGCTTGATCTCTATAAGAACTTTACAACGTCCATCTATAAGATCTAAAACTTCTCGCAAAGAGGGGATCTTTTGATCAGAAAACCTTGAATCAAACCAGGAACCAACTTCAAACTGCCTCAACTCCTCGAAAGTGTAATCATGTACATCACCAGTGACCTGGTTACCCAGCGAATCCTTCGTCACTCTATCCAGAAACTGATCATGAAAAACTATTATCTCCTCATCCTTAGTATGACGTACGTCGATTTCTATCATATCGACTCCAAGGTCCAGGGCAATCTCGAATGCCGCTATCGTATTTTCTGGAGCCAATCCCGACGCGCCTTTATGAGCTATGATCTCAAAATCTTTGTTTTTGATACGGTGAAGTTTTGAGCTTCCAAAAACATTCTGATACAGCCAAGGCTCAAAAAAAGCTAAGCTTAAGAAAAGAAGCATAAACGGGGTCGAGTACCACAAAAACTTTCTAGTCATGGTTTTAAGAGGCTTTGATCTTATAAAAGTACAAAATAAACTGGTAAGAGGCTAATTTAATTAGTTGTCCTAATATGCAGTTCATCCAATTGCAGATCGGATACTGTGGCCGGTGTGTCAATCATAACATCCCGTCCACTTGTATTCTTTGGAAAGGCGATAAAATCACGGATACTCTCCTGCCCACCAAACAATGCGCATAACCTGTCAAATCCAAATGCTATTCCTCCGTGAGGTGGTGCTCCATACTCGAAGGCCCCTAAAAGAAATCCAAATTGCTTCTGGGCCTCTTCGGGAGTGAAACCAAGGGCATCAAACATTCTTGACTGCAATTCTCTTTCGTGAATTCTTATGGACCCCCCTCCTATCTCAGTCCCATTGATTACCAAATCATAGGCAGCTGCTTTAACTGTTGAGGGATCAGTTGAGATCTTCTCACGATCTTCGGGAATTGGAGAGGTGAACGGGTGATGCATCGCATGGTATCGCTTACTCTCTTCATCCCATTCAAGAAGAGGAAAATCGATCACCCATAAAGGTTGCACATCTTCTTTGTCCCTCAACCCAAGTTGATTACCAATTTCGAGCCGCAATTCGTTCAATGCTTTTCTAGTGTGATCCGTCTCCCCAGCCAATATCAGGATAAGATCTCCCGGATTAGCTGAGAAACTGGTCATAATGGCTTTCAGATCCTCCTCCGAGTAGAATTTGTCAACAGAAGACTTGATTGAACCATCGCCATTATACTTGATATATACGAGGCCTTTTGCCCCAATTTGAGGTTTTCTGACAAAATCCGTAAGTCCATCGATTTGCTTCCTGGAATAATCAGCACATCCCTCTGCATTTATTCCAACTACGAGATCTGCCTGATCAAATACATTGAACCCTTTGCCTTGCACAAGATTGTTAAGTTCATGGAATTCCATACCAAACCTGAGGTCAGGTTTGTCGGAACCGTATTTCTTCATCGCTTCGTCAAATGTCATTTTGGGGAAATCTTCAAGATCCAGATCCCGAATTTCCTTGTAAAGAAATTTTACCATCCCTTCAAACATGTCCAACACATCATCCCTTCGCACGAAAGACATCTCGCAATCTATTTGAGTGAATTCAGGCTGCCGATCTGCTCGCAGGTCTTCATCCCGGAAACATTTCACAATTTGATAATACTTATCAAAACCGGAGACCATCAACAGTTGCTTAAATGTTTGAGGTGACTGTGGCAAAGCATAGAATTCCCCCGGGTTCATCCGCGAAGGAACGATGAAGTCACGCGCTCCTTCAGGTGTGGATTTTATGAGATTTGGTGTTTCAACTTCAATAAATCCCTGATTATCCAGGTATTCTCTAGTCTTCCTATTGATAAGATGTCTTAAAAGAAGGTTTTCCCGCACCGGAGCCCTTCGGAGATCGAGGTACCGGTATTTCATTCTCAGGTCTTCACCACCATCGGTTTCATCTTCGATAATAAAAGGTGGTACCTTGGACTCGTTGAGAATTTTAATGGACTCAACCTTAATTTCTATCGATCCTGTCGGAATTTTATCATTTTTAGAAATCCGTTCAAGGACCTCCCCCTCAGCCTGGAGCACATACTCCCTTCCCACACTTTTGGCGATCTCCAGAACTTTTGGATCCGTACTACCCTCCTCGAAAAGAAGTTGGGTAATTCCATACCTGTCACGGAGGTCTATCCAAACAACTCCGCCCTTGTCCCGAAGTTTCTGGACCCAACCGGACATGACGACTTTCTGTCCAGTATTTTCGATCCTCAGTTCACCGCAATTGTGGGTTCTTAGCATGTTTTTTTAATAGATTTTTTATAAACAGGCGCAAATTTAACAATAGTTTTAGCTTTGCCTCGTTCACGGCAACGCAACTTTTAGTAAATGAAAATCTTACCTTTAGTAATCATTATTTTCCTTTCGATTCCAAGTTACGTTTTAGCCCAGGGATCTCTTAAAAAAGTGAAATTAACCAAGGAAATATCCATGGAGATCTCTTCTCTTTTTCTTCCAATGGACGTGCAACAAAGGCTTCTGAAATATGTCTCAGACAGAACTCCAATTGCCATGTATACCACTCAGGATGGAAGTGTAGACCTTGGGATCAATACAACCAGTTCAAGATGGGCAGAAGGTGACATGCGCATCTTGAAGGATTTCTATAAAGCCGGAATTCTTAATCTGTATGATGAAGTCAAATTCTATCAGGATACCCTTACAATAATCAATGATAGACAATTTATCGTTTTTGAATTTAAGGGAATTATTCGGGAAGAAGAATCATCATTGCCCAGCAGGTCAGGCCTTTCCAAATACATATATATTCAATATACTCTTTATAACGACAGTGTACTCCTTTTCAACTTTAGTGCACCCCATGCAGTGAGGTCCAGATGGCAAGAAGCTGCCAATCAAATGATGAACAGTATAAAGATCAAATGATGTTATCTGTCTTTAGTGATGAGCATTTCATGAAGTTAGCATTAAAAGAAGCTGACAAAGCCTTCGAAGATGGTGAAATACCGGTGGGCGCCGTGATCGTTGCTGAAAATCGGGTGATTGCAAAAGCTAGTAATCAAGTAGAGAAATTGAATGATATTACGGCGCATGCGGAGATGTTGGCAATAACATCCGCTCAAAATTATTTGGGATCAAAATATCTAAATGATTGTGCACTTTTTGTCACATTGGAACCATGTGTGATGTGTGCAGGGGCACTATATTGGAGTCAAATTGGGCGAATTGTCATAGGAGCAAGAGATGTTAACAGGGGATATACCCGAGTATCTCCATCCGTAATACACCCTAAAACTGTGGTTGAATTCGGATTACTTGAATCTGAGTCCGAAGTCAGGATCCAGGACTTTTTTAAAAGGATGAGAAACAAGAATGATGATTGATTTGTTTTTCTTTACATAGACTTAAATCATTAACATAAATAACTAAAAAATGGCTTTTGAATTACCAGACTTACCCTATTCACATGATGCATTAGAACCACATATAGATACCCGCACTATGGAAATTCACCATGGAAAGCACCATGCCGCTTACGTTTCCAAATTGAATGGTGCAATTGAGGGAACTGATATGGCAAATAAATCTTTGGATGATTTGATGAAAGAGAACTCGGACAATGGAGCTGTTAGGAACAATGGAGGTGGACATTGGAATCACAGCTTGTTTTGGACAATCATGAGTGGTGATGGTGGAGGAGAACCAAGTGGAGCACTTGCCAATGCGATCAATGATGCTTATGGTTCTTTCGATAATTTTAAGACAGAGTTTAGTAATGCTGCCGCAACTCGCTTCGGATCGGGATGGGCATGGTTATGTGTTCACCCAGGTGGAAAAGTGGAAGTTTGCTCAAGCGCTAACCAAGACAACCCGTTAATGCCTAACGTTGGATGTGGAGGAACCCCCATATTAGGTTTAGATGTGTGGGAACATGCATATTATTTGAATTATCAAAATCGTAGACCAGATTATATCGCAGCTTTCTTCAACGTAATCAATTGGGATGAAGTAAGTAAAAGATACGAGGCAGGAAAATAATAAAATACCTGTCTGAAAAGTTTGGAAGTCCGGGCATAGTCTCGGACTTTTTTAATTTGCAGGGTGATCAAGAAAATTCTAAGGGGATTCAAAAAGTCATTGGGAGAAGACTACCTTCCCTATCTAAATCACGCATGTAGGGTTTACGAATACTCGTTGATCCTTTTACTCCAAAAGGAAAATAAAAAATTAGCGATTGCAGCAGCGTTCCATGATCTCGACATTTGGGCCAAGGGAACTATGGACTATCTCAATGGATCTTCAGAGTTGGCTATTGATCACTTGAAAAGATATGAGACTTCTTTACTCGTGGATGAAATGAAGTTCATTATCGAGAACCACCATAAATTAAATCGTATCAAAGGTAATATGGAGGCCGAAGCATTCCGTAAGGCAGATTTGGTTGATCTAACCGGTGGTTTCATTAAGTTCAATATTCCAAAATCAATTATTCGGGAGATCGAAAACAAGTATCCCAGGTTAGGTTTTACCAAACTCGTCACTAAAAAAGTATTGAAATGGGCGATTCGACACCCTCTGAAACCATTTCCAATGATAAGGTGGTGATAAACTCAAGACAGAATCTTATAACGTATACTACTTTTAATTCGTAAAACGTTTAGTATTACTTTGAATAGTATTTTGAATTGATCAAAACATGGAAAAACTTATCGCTCGGTCAATATCTCTTATTGGATTAATCCTCTTATTAGCTTGTAGTGATGATGACGAGGGTAAGATTGATGATAGAACTAATCTTGAAGACTACCAATCCACCTATGATTTGATCCAGGGGGAGATATGGGATGTTAATTGCATAAGTTGCCATACTGCCGGCACCTCTTTCGCAAGACAGTCGGACCTCATTTTGACAAATGATATTTCTTATGAACAACTCATCAACCGCCCTCCAAATAATAATGCGGCCATTGAAGATGGGTTGGAGTTGGTAGGGGACGACGGATTGGAATCTCTTTACAAAAGCTTCTTGTGGGAAAAAATCAACGCTCCCGATATTGAGCACTTTTATTCAGACCATCCTGAATATGGGTCCATCATGCCCTTGGGAGGAAATTTTTTGACCTACGGTGAGCTGGAATTGATACGCGAATGGATAGTAAGCGGAGCGCCTCGTGAAGTAATAGTTGCGGATATTTCCTTGCTAGATAATAACACCAGGTTCGAGGAATTGCCATTTAAAGCTTTGAGTGTTCCTGAAAATGGATATCAATTCCACATTGAACCATTTGAAATACTCCCAAACAGAGACAGAGAAATTTTTATATATGATGAATTAAATAATGAAGAACCCATTTTCATAAATAAGGTGGAAATAACAATGGCTCCAGGATCTCACCATTTCATTCTCTATAATTTTCCCGAGACCTTGTCAGAATCCTTTCTCCCAAACCCAGGGGAGATCAGGGACGTCTATGACGAGAACGGAAGTTTCATCACTTCAACCTTGCTTACCATGCAGTTCCATCAGTTTGTTCAAGGAACACAATGGCCTAATACAACATACAAATTTCCTGAAGGGGTTGCCCTCAAACTTCCAGTAAATACAGGATTTGACATGAACAGTCATTATGCGAATAGAACTGACGAGACGATTACAGGTGAAGTTTATGCCAACATTCACACCGTTGACGAATCCGAGGTGGAGCACATTGCCAAGATCCTTTGGTTGGATAACCAAAGCATTAATCTTCCTGCCAGACAGGTTACCACATTAAAAAGGACATTCAGATTTACCGAGGTTCGTAATGTATTCCAATTATGGTCCCATGCACACGAGCATATGACCGAATTCAGAGTTTATATCTCCGGAGGTGAAAGTGATGGGGAATTAGTATACTTTACCAATGACTGGGAGCATCCTCCCATATTACACATTGATCCACCCCTTGTCATGGAATCTGGAACTGGTTTTACATTGGAGGCAACTTATGACAATGACGAAGATCGAAATATTGGGTTCGGCTTGCTGAGTACCGATGAAATGATGATGTTATTCGGGGCCTACTATTGATTGATTTTTATCAATATCCCTCTCACAACTATCACCCTTCCCGAAAATTCCTTTATGAAAAGGTCAGTTATTTTTCAATCTTCCCATATCTTGATTCCCACATCTTCTCAATTTGCTCCAAGCTTCTGCCCTTGGTTTCCGGGATAAATTTCCATGTGAATATGACGATCAGGGAAATAAAAGCTACAAATAGCAGGTAAGGCAATGAACCATTCCAAACACCCTCAACATTGGTGTTGCTTTCTGCTACCATCGGGAATGTCTGAGAAACAACATAATTGGCACCCCATTGTGCGGCGACAGCGATAGACATTCCAACGCTTCGGACCGAGTTGGGAAACATTTCAGCAAGAACAACCCAGACAACAGGTCCCATAGACATGGCAAAAGAACCAATGAACATCAAAATACCGATTAATGATAGCAAGCCAACCTGATCAATGAAAAGTGTAATGCCAAGAAACAGAAATCCAACTATCATGCCCAGGGATCCTGTAATGACCAATGGTTTTCTTCCCCACTTATCCACTGTAAACATGGCAAGTACTGTAAAAACCACATTTGTACCAGCCAACAATATCTGTTGAGCCAACACATCTTCCTGTCCAAAACCTAACGCCTTTTCGAAAATATCGGCTCCATAATAAAGTACCGCATTGATCCCTGTGAATTGCTGAAGTATCGAAAATACTGATCCAATCAAAACTATAGGAAGGACAGCTTTTTGAAATATATCTCCGAATGACAATCCCGTATCCTGCTCAATTGATTCCTTTATTTCCTTCATTTCCTTCTCTGCCATTTCAGCACCATGTATCTTGGTCAACACATCCAATGACTCCTCCGGTCGACCTTTAAGCATCAACCATCTCGGGCTACGAGGAACGAGGAACAGTAATAAGAAAAAGAGAATACATGGTACCAATTCAGACCAGAACATGACCCGCCAACCATAATTGAGATTATATTCTTCACCCCTGGAACTCCCAATAAAATAAGTCACCAGGAATACAATGAAAAAACCCAGCACGATGGCCATTTGATAAAGGGTTACCATTTTACCCCGTACTCCAGCTGGAGACAACTCAGCTATATACATCGGTGCATTCATTGAAGCGATACCGATGCCCAGACCACCTATCAACCTAAATGCTACCAAAAGGGGGACGGATTCCGGAACGAAAGAAGGTAATCCTGAGCCCCATGCAGATATTGTAAACAGGAGCGCGGAAACGATCAGAGACACTTTTCTACCAAACTGTTTACTTAATGGACCTGCGATCAATGCCCCCGCAAAGCAGCCAATCAATGCACTTCCTACCACCCATCCTTTCAAGGCAGCAGAAAGCTCAAAATACTTGCTGAAGTAGAATTGGGTTCCGTTGATTACTCCCGTATCATATCCAAACAGGAATCCTCCTAAGGCAGCAATGCTGCTGATCATGATTAAGTTAGCTTGTCTGCTCATGGGTCATGCTATTTTCTTATTTTCTATTGCTTGTATAGTGAGGTGATCCAAAATTTCTCCAATTCTAGATAAAAAAAACTAACTATTCCTCAAAAGAGTGTTTCAATATTTCTTTTGAAACTCATTATTCTTTTTGGTTATTACTTTTGGATGAAGGGAGTATGAGAGTAATTGCATTTTTTGTTGTACTCATTTTCATTGAGGGATGTGAGCCGGTAAATCAGATCACTGCTCCTCTGGAAGGAATGGTATTGATACCCGGAGGAACTTACGAAATGGGTGCGAAATCCAAAATGGGATACAGAGACGAGTACCCAAGGCATGAGGTGGAGATCTCTTCTTTCCATATGGACAAAACGGAGGTCACCAATGCACAATATTTTGTTTTTGTTGAGGCTACCGGATATATCACGGTAGCAGAACGCCAAATTGATTGGGAGGAGATGGAAAAAGAATTGCCTCCGGGCACTCCAAAACCCGCTGATTCCTTGCTAAAACCAGGATCATTAGTCTTCCAAATGACCGAAGGACCGGTTGACTTGAATCAATACTGGCAATGGTGGAAGTGGACAATCGGTGCAAACTGGAGACATCCAGAAGGTCCTGGAAGTGATATCAGTGACAGAATGGATCATCCGGTAGTGCATATTGCGTGGGAAGATGCCAATGCCTACGCGAAGTGGGCAGGAAAACGTTTGCCAACCGAGGCAGAATGGGAATGGGCAGCGATGGGGGGTATAGACAATGCTATCTATCCATGGGGAGATGAATCGATATCATCCTCAACCGACAAAGCAAACTTTTGGCAGGGATCGTTCCCTTATAATGACTATAAACTGGATGGGTTCGGAAGCACATCACCAGTTGGATCCTTTCCTCCCAATGGATACGGTCTGTATGATATGGCTGGAAATGTATGGGAATTATGCAGTGATCTCTACAGTGCGACCTCCTATAAAGAGGATTTTCAAAAAGGAACGCTGAAGGACCCAAAAGGCTCCAAAGTTACTTATGATCCCATGGATCCTTATGCCAGAAAAAAACATGTGGTAAGAGGAGGGTCCTTTTTATGCAACGAAGTCTATTGCAGTGGATATCGTACCTCCCGAAGAATGCCAAAAGCCGATGATTCAGGTGCTAATCATGAAGGATTTAGATGCGTAAAAGACATCTAAATGAAACAACAAACAAGTGATATTTCACATTATCTTCCTAACCCGACCAACTGGTATCCAATAGAGATCTGAATTTGTGAGTTTTTCTCTGTGGAAACACCGGCTTGATCATTTACATCAGTTAAACCCAAAACATATCTTCCATGAATATCCAGACCAAATGGCAGGTCAATTCCGGCACCTAGTGCAAGACTAATATCCGTACTGTTAATTTCATCCTTAAAATCGGTCGTAGTTGTTGCTCCAAGTATATCATCAGTTCGCTTTCCACTAAGAGCAAATCCAAATTGAGGTCCAACCTGAAGGTTGATACCTGCGATCATAAACCACTTCAACATTACTGGGACTGTCAGATAACTTAGCTTTTGTTCAACGTTAAAAGTTTGAGTGACATCTATCTGATCAAACTCAATCTGTTGAAAGGAATATAGCACTTCCGGTTGTATTCCGATTTTGGCCACCCTGATTCTTGCAAAAGCACCTATATGATAACCACTAGAATTTTTTGTATCTGACACATTGATACCATCTTGTACACCCAGCGCATCAAATGTGGGGAAATTCAACCCTCCCTTCAATCCAACACCAAATCCCTGGGAATATGCAATGCCGGTAATAGAAATAAGAACAACTATAAGTGAGATCTTCCTCATAATTTATTTTTTAATACCCTAACATAGCGATATTGTTTCAAATTGGGAAACCTCAGGTTTCAAGTATTTGATCTGGGTTTATTTTTTAGCTCCATCCTGTCTTCACTGATTTCACTTTGTGTCCAGCGAATATCATTTTCCATTACTTCCATGAAAGCCTCAAGGATCCTGGATCCTTTCTGTACCCAATCCTTTTCGTTCCTAACCGATGACATCTGCTCAAGCAATTGCTCCTGAGATTTGTAATAACGTTCAAGTTTTCGAACGTCTTTCTGATCATCCTTCAATCTTCGAACATCTGCCTTGATCTGTTTTCGAGATTTTATTCCAACTTTTTTCAACCTTATCTCCTTTAGGTCATTAGAAACAGCAGTTTTGCTCCTACCGATCTCTATTCTGGCGGAAGTAAGTTTGCGTTTAGTTTGTGAAAGCTCCAGTTGCATAATCGAAATGATCTCCTCATGCAGGGCCGAAGCATTGGTAAGATATTGTGAATACTTGCTTTTCAATTCCGCCAGTTCCTTTCGATCACGTTCGATCGTTATTTTATCAATTTGAAGCTCTGTACTGTCAGAAGTTTGACCGTATAGGAAATGACTAAATCCAATGAGAAGAATTGTGAATGTCCGATTTCTCATTCGCTAGCTAATTTTATTCAGTACATCCAGGGTTTGCTGAAGCTGATCATCATCGAAATCCAGATGTGTTACAAACCTTACCAAATCTTTACCAAAATCAACGGCATGAACATCATTTTTCTGAAGTTCATTGAGCAGCCACCCCTCTGATTTACCCTCGATAAGTTCAACAATGACAATATTCGTTTCTACTGGATAGACTTTTTGGACATAAGACAATTTTGATGCGTATTCACCTAATTGCCTCGCTCTGATATGATCTTCACTCAGTCTGTCAACATGATTGTCCAGGGCATAGATACAGGCAGCGGCCAAATATCCAGCCTGGCGCATACCTCCGCCAAATACCTTTCTTATTCTCCTGGCTTGTTTGATCTTTTCTTTAGAACTAATGATAACTGATCCTACTGGTGCACCAAGTCCTTTTGAAAAACAGATCGAAATTGTGTCAAAAACTTTTCCGAAGTCTTTTGGACTCCTGTCTCCTTCGACGATCGCGTTGAAAAGTCTGGCACCATCCAAATGCATAGCAAGTCCCGATTCATCGCACGCATTCCTGATTGCCAATAACTCGGAGAAATCGTAGATCGCTCCGCCACCCTTGTTCATGGTGTTTTCTATACCCACCAGACGTGTTCTTGGGAAATGTACATCATCGGGGTTGATCGAATCTTTCACCATTTCTGCCGTTATACGACCTCTGTCACCTTCAAGTAATTTGGGGCTCAGCATTGAATTATACATCATCCCTCCTCCTTCATACAAGAAGATATGAGAATGTTTATGACAGATCACTTCATCCTGCGGTTGTGTCAATACTCTTAATGAAATTTGATTTGTCATGGTACCAGATGGACAGTATAAGGCATCTTCCATTCCGAACATCCTGGATACCTTATCCTGCAAGGCATTTACAGTGGGATCCGTTCCAAATACATCATCACCCACCTCAGCACTCATCATCGCATCAAGCATGGCAGGAGTTGGTTTCGTTACCGTGTCACTTCTAAGGTCAATCATTTATTTTGATGGTTCTAATCTTTGGAAATGATCTTCCAAATGTATTAGAAGTTCCAATACATACTCATCTTTCTTGCCTGAAATATGTATTGTCTTACACGTGACATAGATAATCAATGCACATAGCCACAATTCAGGGAAAAATCAAGAGATGTGTTATTCAAGAAAAGAATGCTAAGACTTTTTTCTGCCAAATTGCTTGCACTGTTATTTCTATTGATTGGGTGTTCTCAGGGACAGGATAGTTCAGTAGATTGTTCTCTGCTTACTCTGGAGGTCTCAAAAAGCGGCTGTTCGGAGGTAGACTCCCAACTAGACATCATGGTCCAAGGTGGTTCTGCCCCATACACTTTTTTTCTAAACAATGATGTCATCTCAAATGAGGGTATTATTGAAGGTTTGGAATCCGGTACGTATAACCTGAAGATTATCGACGACGATGGATGTGAGGTCTCAAAAAACAATATAGTAATCAATCCTTCGCTTTCGCAAGATGTGATACCGATAATCGAATTGAAATGTGCCCGGTCAACGTGTCACCTCGATACTCAGGAACCTCTCTTGGTTTCACGACTAGGAATTATTCGAGCAGCATCACGGATTGAAGATCAACTTCAACTTGGAAACATGCCCCCGAATGGCAATATCACAAAAAGTGAAATGGATGTTATTCTTGACTGGATTGATTGTGGTGCTCAAAATAACTAATAACCCTTACAGGTCTAATCAACCAGGATTTGGCAATAAGATCGCGTCCCATTCCGGCTAAATTTGGTCGTCAAATCTGTCAATGATAAAGGATCTCCAAAATTCGAAGGGTTGTCATCAACCAGTTGTGAGAGAAGAAAAAAAGAAGGGAATCCAAAAATTTGAATTCCCTTTACTAAACCAATATGATATGAAGAGGATAATGTTCTTTTATTATAACGTAGGCACTCGTGAAAGGTTCTGCATACCAAGTATTAATTTTTGTTAATTTCATTTGGTATTGACGTTCACAACAAGCCTTTATCAAAATATTCTATTTTGATCACCCCGTCCGGGTACATTAAGAAAATATCAATAACTGTGCCAATTAGTGATAGCAATTAAGAAAACGCTTGATTTATATAATTCTTTTAAAAATGTTACAAAACTGAACACCTTTTTGTCCGAATTGAAGTCCTCATTTGAACTAACTTTGCCGTCCAAATCCCAAAGTGAATGAAAATTTCTGCCTCGCTTTATGCGAATTCAAAGAAAACCTTAAAAGAACAAGTGCAGGAATTGGATGAATGTCATATTGATATGTTTCATATTGATTGTGACGATGACTTAAGTGTTTTCCACGACATCGAGGAGATAAAAAGATACAGCTCCACCCCGATAGATTTACATATAATTTCTTCAAATCCGGAAATGTTCTTTGAAGAAATCAAAAAACATGAAGTTGAGTATGTTTCTGTTCAATACGAAAGACTAGCTTCGAAAATCGAATTACCCACGATCAAAGGAACACAATTTGGACTGGCTATTGAATCTAATACCAGCATCGAGGTATTCAAAGACTATGCTGACCAGTGCGATTTTGTGTTGATAATGACGACCACCCCTGGAGTAAGTGGTGGAAAATTCAAAAAAGAAAACTTCAAAAAGATCAGGAAATTTCACAACATTTTTCCTGGTGTACGTATCCATGTAGACGGTGGAGTTGACGATGAAACCGGGTTCATTTTAAGAATGCTTGGTGTACAGTCCGTAGTATCGGGTTCGTATCTTGCCAATCATAAATCTGTCGGCATAGCACTGCTTCACTTAAGGTCTTCAATAACTCATTCGGATTATGCAGTTCGGGATTTCATGATCGATCTGGAGGATGTGCCAGTCTTGAACGCAGGGGCCGACGTAAAAGAGATCTTTACTACAATCGAAGATTACAAGTTAGGATTTGCCTTGATCTCCAGGGAAGATGGCACGCTATACGGATTATGTAGCAATGCTGATATGCGTAGAGGGTTCTTAAAGCATCTTGATGATTTCAATCAAATTTCGCCCAAAGATATAATCAATACTAATCCGGTTTCTACCTATGAAGATGCAACAATCTCTCAATTGTTGGAAGAAGTCCAGTCACACAACTTTCTTATTTCTTTTTTACCTGTACTCAACCATGGGGGAAAACTAGTTGGGGCACTATCATTTATAAACTTAATTATGAGCGAATCATGATCATACATTTGAAATCCAATGTATCGAGTAACAAGATCCGGGAGATTTCAGATAATCTTCAGGGTATTTGCTTCCAATCCAATGGACAGCACATATTGGTCACAAGTTCTAAAATGAAAGAACTGCCTGCAGATCTTTTAACGTATTGCGATCAATATTTCACTACAGAAAGCGATATTCAGTTAGCCAGTAGAAGCTATAGACCGGAGACGAGAACAATTACGCTGGACAACCTTGAATTTGGAGGTGGGACGTCCAATACATTGATGATCACAGGACCTTGCGCAGTTGAATCGGAGGATCAGATCACACAATCAGCTGAGCTGTTGAAATCCTTGGGGATTAAAGTTTTGAGAGCTGGCTGTTTCAAGCCACGAACTTCTCCTTATACCTTTCAGGGCCTTGGAACTAAAGGTTTGGATCTACTGATCAAGATTCGCGAGGAGTTTGGGTTGAAAATCATCACCGAGGTAAAGGATTCCTCACATGTGGATGTGGTTATTGAAAATGCTGATATTGTACAGATTGGAGCGAAAGCCATGTATGATCAAAGCATCTTAAGGAAATGTGGTGAAGCCCGTAAACCGATCCTTATCAAACGCGGATTCGGCACAACTCTGCAAGAGTTTGTTCAGGCCGCTGAGTTTGTACTCTCTGGTGGAAATGAAAATGTGATCCTTTGTGAGAGAGGTATCAGGACTTTTGAAACAAAAACACGTTTCACATTGGATCTTTGCGGAGTGGCATACCTCAAGGAATACACAAACCTTCCTATCGTGGTGGACCCGAGCCATGCAATGGGATATAGGTATGGTGTAGCCGATCTTTCGAGAGCAGCCGTGGCAATGGGTGTTGATGGTCTATTGATCGAAAGTCATCCGACACCCGAAACTGCCAAATCCGATGCTTCGCAACAGTTGAATTTCGATGAGTTTCAAAACCTATTCAATACTCTTCCATCCATTGCCAAAGCAGTTGGCAAAACCATCATTTAGGAAATGAAAGAAATCAAATTTTTAGTGCTTGATGTGGACGGCACACTTACGGATGGAGGCATTTATATCACTGAAAAAGGAGAACAATTCAAAAAATTCAATTCAAGGGATGGATTGGGAATTAAGGAAGCCATGAAAAAGGGGGTTGAAGTTGCTATAATAAGTCACAGTATGTCCTCTGCAATGATTGACACTCGTGCCAATATGTTGGGTATAAAATATTTGTACATCGGCCAAAGATCTAAAAAAGAGGTTCTTCAGGAATGGATGGAGGAACTTCAATTGGAAAGGAAACATATCGCATACATTGGCGATGACATCAATGACCTCGATGTGATGTCAATGGTTGATTTTACAGCATGTCCCAGCGATAGCATTAGGGAGATCAAAGACTATGTCGACGTCGTTCTCGAAAATAGCGGAGGTCATGGGGCTGTTAGGGAGTTCATAGATAGATTTATTCTTTCAAATTGACTGAAATCGTACTTTTTTCAAAAACGTCCTGATTAAATTTTAGCTTGAATCGTGCGGAGACCTATTGAAAAGCTATTTTCTTTCGAAAGATTGTATGACATCTGATATCTACTATTTTTGCAACGCTTAAACACATTGATCTAATCCATGAGCGTACTAGTCAACAAAAATTCCAAGATAATAGTACAGGGTTTCACAGGTTCTGAAGGAACCTTCCATGCTTCACAAATGATAGAATACGGCACCAACATTGTTGGTGGTGTTACCCCAGGAAAAGGTGGACAAACCCACCTCGATAAACCGGTATTTAATACGGTGAAGGAGGCGGTTGAGAAAGCAGGCGCTGATACCTCTATTATTTTCGTTCCCCCTGCATTTGCCGGGGATGCTATCATGGAAGCAGCGGATGCCGGAATTAAAGTGATCATCACCATCACCGAAGGGATCCCTACAAAAGATATGATGCATGCAAAACCTTACGTGAAAGCAAGAGGTGCAGTTCTGGTAGGGCCTAATTGTCCAGGTGTCATTACTCCGGATGAGGCCAAAGTTGGTATCATGCCAGGTTTCATATTCAAGAAAGGTAACATTGGCATTGTTTCCAAATCGGGAACATTAACCTATGAAGCTGCGGACCAGGTTGTTAAAGCAGGTTTCGGAATTTCCACGGCAATAGGTATTGGAGGTGATCCGATTATCGGGACATCAACCAAAGAAGCTGTTCAACTCCTTATGGATGATCCTGAAACCAAGGGAATTGTCATGATCGGGGAGATTGGCGGCCAATATGAAGCCGATGCAGCAAGATGGATCAGAGATCAGGGGAATCCCAAACCTGTGGTCGGATTCATAGCAGGACAAACTGCTCCAAAAGGTAAAAGAATGGGGCATGCTGGAGCAATTATTGGAGGCAAGGACGACACAGCGGCTGCTAAAATGAAGATCATGGAAGAGTGTGGGATCTTAGTGGCCAAATCACCCGCAGATATTGGTGAGTCGGTTGCTAAAGCCATGGGTTAAAAAGAATTTGACTCCATTGCAAATCCGCAAGAGTAATAAAAAAGGGAGAATATAGATCTCCCTAAATGCTCCGAAATTTTAATTTTCTTATTGCAAGGTACAAGTTGCTCCCAGACCTTCTAAAATTGCTTTTCCAGTTTGCAGGTCTGCCAGAGATGCTGGTTGTCCGGATTGAGGGCTGATATCTCCCTCACACAAAGGAAACTCACTTCCTTCTAATAGTGTAGGGTCCTCTGCTGTACAAACCAGACATTGTGGTTCAAGCTCTTCAGCAGGTTCATCTTCGCTGCAAGAGAAAAAACAAAATGATGTAAATGCAGTAAGTAGTAATAGCTTTTTCATAATGATTTGGTTGTTATTGGGAGGTAATGATATCTTCTAATTATTATTCTGAGGAATAATATGAAGTCAAGGAGATATATTAATTGTGGAAGAGAACAATAAGAGTTAACCCAGAATTTTTCTAATTTTTCGCCCACTTTCCAAGAATTTCGTGAGTTCTTGCTCATTTTCGGATTCCAGGAAATCCTTAAAGTTCTTCATATCCTTTAAGTATCTGTTGAGACCCTCTAAAACGTGTTCTCTGTTTTTGAGAAATATGGGGACCCACATTGCTGGATCACTTTTTGCCAGTCTCACAGTTGATGCAAATCCTGAACCTGCCAATTCCAGAATTCTGTTATCCTCTTTTTCGATCTCAAGTACCGTATTGCTTAATCCAAAAGCAATAACATGGCTAAGATGGGAAACATATGCAAGGTGTTTGTCATGATCCTCGGAACTTAGCTCTATACAATTCATGCCAATAGATGAACAAATCATCTTGAACTGCTCCACAATACCGCCATCCGAAAAATCAGGATCACATAGGATCATCATTTTATCCTTGTAGAGTCCAAGAAAAGCGGCTTCAGGTCCTGAGTATTCTGTTCCCGCAATGGGATGAGCTGCCAAAAATCTATTCCTATTTGTATGATCTTTTACATTCCTGCATATGGCAGCCTTTGTGGAACCGAAATCGACTACAAACTGATGCTGCTCGATCTTATCCAGAATAGAAGGAAGCAATTCTTCAATTTGGTCAACGGGTATCGCCAATACGATGAGATCTGCATTTGGAATAACTCCATCAAGAGTAGACTCAATTTCGTCAACAATCCCCAGCTCTTTAGCTTTCTTTAAGTTCTTTTGATTGATGTCCCATCCTCGTATCCGGAAATCTGTATGCTCCTTAAGAGCCAGGCCAAATGACCCTCCGATGAGCCCTAACCCAATAATAGATATATTCATTATTTACTGTAATCTTGAAAAAGCCTCTTCCAGGATTTCGCTTGAACTACACAAAGAGACCCTCAGAAAAGATCTACCCTTCTCTCCAAAAATATGTCCTGGGGTGATAAATATTGATTTGTTGTATAATAGATCATCAACAAGTGGATCCACATCTTTTTGGGGGCTTTTACCCCATAGGAACATTCCAACTTGTGAATCATCGACTTTGCACCTCAATTTCTCAAATATTCTCCTTGCAATTCCCCTGCGTTCATTGTATCGTTTATTTAATTCAGGAAACCACATTTTATCCGTTTTCAAAACTTCGGATGCAGCTACCTGAATGGGCTTGAACATACCGGAATCCATATTACTCTTTACCCGCAATACGTTTTTGACAAGTTCATGATTTCCACAGGCCCAACCTACTCTCCATCCGGCCATATTGAAACTTTTGGAAAGGGAATTCAACTCCAGAGCAACATCTTTCGCTCCCTCAATGTTGAAAATACTTTTTGGATCGTCATTTAATATGAAACTATATGGATTATCATGGACCAAAATGATCCCATGGTCATGTGCCAGCTCCACAAAGAATTTCATGACCTCCAAAGAGCCCTTGTAACCTGTCGGCATGTGGGGGAAGTTGATCCATATAAGCTTTGTGTTTGAAAAGTCGTACCTCTTGAAAAATGTCAGATCTGGTTCACCATTTTCATGAAGAGCATAACACTTCGGGATCCCACCCACCATTTCAGTCACTGAGGTGTACGTAGGATATCCGATTTCGGGAATCAGAACCTCGTCACCTTCGTTTACATACGCTAAGGAAACATGAGTGATCCCCTCCTTGGAACCTATCAGGGGTAAAATTTCATTCTCAACATCAAGATCAACAACATATTGCCTCAGATAAAACGACTTGATAGCCTCTCTCAATTCGGGTATTCCCTGATAGGATTGGTACTGATGGATACCTGGTTTAACCAATTCGTTTTTCAGGACATCAATTACTTTCGACGGCGGATCCATATCTGGACTTCCAATTCCAAGGTTTATTATTGATTTACCCTGGTTTCTTAATTCCTGTATTTCTCTGAGTTTCCTTGAGAAATAATACTCGCTAACAGATTTGAGTCGATTTGCCGGCCTCATGGCACAATGTTAGTGTTTAAACCAAAAACAAGAAATTACTTCGATGCCTGAGTTTGAAATATTAACTTCCGGAACATAAAGTAGTTGGCATGAAAGTTATAAAATCCCTCCTCCTAGTTGCTTTTCTGGTCAATGGTGCTTTTGCTCAGAATTCTTCCCAAAATAAAGTACTTGACCAGTTCATAATTCGTGGAATGAGTGATTGGAAGATACCAGGCCTAAGTGCACTCGTCGTGAAAGACGGTGAAGTTGTATTTAAAAAAGCATATGGGATAAAGGACATTGAAACAAAAGAAAAGGTAGATGAAAATACACTTTTCAATATGGCATCTACCACAAAAGCCATAATATGTATTTCGATGGGTATACTAGTTGATGAAGGCAAATTGAATTGGGATGATCCGGTTGTTAAGCATTATCCGAAATTCAAGCTTTCTGACCCATATATTACCGCGGATGCGAGGATCAAGGATCTCCTGATCCACAACCTAGGTATGGGTAATGCCGATTTGCTTTGGGTACTGGACAGTATAAGTACGGAAGAGATCATTAAAAAATTCCAAATCCCTGACAAAGCCTATCCCCTTCGAGGTGGTTATACTTATCAAAATATCATGTACGCTATCGCGGGCGAGGTGATCCAGGAGGTAAGCGGACTTCATTGGACTGATTTCGTACGAACAAGGGTTTTCGAACCTCTTGAAATGACGAGATCCGTGGCTAGATCTAAAGAGATATTTGAGCTCGGAAATTATACTTCACCCCATTGGGATGATTGGGATGATGGTATAATAAAAGTACCCTATACATTTTTTGACAATGTCGGCGCCGCCGGGATAATATGGTCCTGTATCAATGATATGGACAAGTACATGACATTTCTGTTGAATAAAGGTGTGGTAAATGGGGATACTCTTCTTCAGCCAAAAACTTTCGATTTTTTGTTCAAACCCCATTCTTTTGTTTCCGACAATGGATTTTACCCTACACAAAAGTTGACCCAACCCAACTGGAAAACCTATGGTCTGGGATGGTTTCAACATGATTATAGAGGGGAAAAATTGAACTTTCATACCGGAAGCATCGCGGGATTAGTGGCAATAGCGGGGATTATTCCGGAAAGGGGTTTTGGGGTGTATGTTTTTTCCAACCTCGATCATGCTGAATTGAGACATGCCATCATGTACAAGGCATTGGACCTCTATTTGTATGAGGACAATGACCGTGATTGGCATAAAGAGGTTTTTGATATGTACATGGGATTAAGGAAAGAGGGCATAGAATCCCAGAATAAATTTGAAAATGAGAGAGTTCCGGATACCGAACCATCATTACCAATAGATTCATTGACAGGAACATACATTCACAAGATGAATGGTAAAATCACCGTGGCAATTAATGGATGGGGACTTACAGTAAATGTTAATGACTGGCTTCTTTACAGGGCTGAGCATTGGCATTACAATGCATTTATTACTAACAAAGATCCCAGATGGAGAAACAGGACCCTGATAAACTTCAACATAGACAGCTCAGGAAAGGTCGAATATCTGGAATTCGGTGGGGCTGGAAAGTTTTACAAAAAATAAGAGATAAAAGATGGTGACTGAGATGCACTCAGTCACCCTTATGAAAAAAAGAAGAACTAGATCCCCGGATTTTGGGAATCCTCAAGAGTCCCATCATCATCATGGCAGTCATGATGATAATAGCCATGATGATATCTATGATATCTCTGCCAGTGATCCGTACCCAGACTTGCTGTCAAAACTCCGAAGGTGATACCCGCCGATATCAACGCGATTAAAAATCGATTTCCCCGTCTCATTTTTCTTCCTCCTTTCTGTCTTCAGAATCCCTATAACCACACCTTCTCCCAAATTTTTCCTTAAAAGAATTGTATTCTTCATCGCTCATTCCCCTTATTCGGTCTGCATAAGCCCATCCGGAAGGTCCATAATATCTTCTACCTCTGAAAAACCTGAAAATAAGGCCCAGGACCAGAAAGAATATTATGACCTTGATTACAAAAAATGGAGCCCAAAACAAAGCTGCACCAAACAAGGCTCCAAAAGCAATTGTTTTTAAAACTTGATAGTTCATTTGTTTCCAATTTATGATTCAACATCTGTTACAATTAGGAAGACGAATGACTTCAAATATTACTTTAACAAAATCTTAATTTTTTAAAAAAATATATTAAACAATTGATAAACAGACGGTTAGCAATGAGGAAATTTATTCACTTTTAGATATATCTTCTTCAGGACGACATCTCTTACGCCATTCTGCCCTGAATTTTTGCCGATCCTCCGAACTCATATTATCCCATTTTCTTTTCCATTTTCTACGCCATGGAGGTCCGGATCTTCCTCTACCTCTGAATCCTCCGAACAGTATTTTACTTAGTACCAGGATGGCCATAGCCTGCCAGTAGGAGATCTCATTTATTTCAAATGTTGGACTGATTGCGAAATTCCATAAGTACATTACTACAAAGGCCAATCCGAAGACTGCAAAAATGATAAACCCAAAAATTGCAAATCGTTTCTTTCGTCTCATTACCATTCAATTTATCAATTTCAAATATTATTTAGATCATTATAGAGATCTTGAAGTTTCTTTCTAAGATGTTTAACTGCATACCCCTTTCGGGAAATGATAGTTTTGAGCTTCTCACCACTCTGATCAGCTATTTCCTGCAATGTCATATCTTCCAATTCATTCTTTATAAATACAGATCGCTGGTCCGAAGGTAGTTCTTCAAGTGCGCCCATAAGTTCTTCCCAAAAAAGCTCCTTAAAAAAAGAGTCCTCCGGAAAATCACTCATCAGTAGGTCAAGCAAGCTTAATGAACCCTCTTCACTATCTTCCACGATAAAATCTTCTAGAAGTGTAGGGGTTTGTTTTCTGTATAGATCAGTGATTCGGTTTCTTGCTACCCTGAATAACCATGCCCCTACATTTTCAATATCATCAAGGTCGACTATCCTACTTAATTGAAACCAAACATCCTGAATGACATCTTCAGCATCTTCTTCACTTCTCACACGAGTCCTGATAAAACCAAAAAGTCGGTTTCCATACTCTTTGATAGTATTCAGAATATTTCCGGATTGATCTGCCACCCTGGATCACTTGTATCTCCAACTCTTAAGGTCGGCCCCTTCCGGGGCGCTTTCTTCAATTCTTTTAAGGATTTTGTCCACATACATGGTATTATAACGTAGTCTTGATATATGATTTGGATTTTCCTGATCACCGTTCCAGCAATGCTCGGCCCTATCACCGTAATCGACCTCTCCTCCATAATATGGATCTTTTGTGCTCTCCAAAAATTCCTCCATCATGTAGACTGCATTGTTGAGATAATAATTATCCATATCTCCGCAATAGATATTGATCTTACCTTCAAGTTTTTTCCCAATCTCAGTCCAATCTCTCTCCAGAATATATCTAAGATCATAATTTTCTTTCCAGTATTCAGCTATTTCAGGATCGATCACTCCCGTGTACTTATCCCACAGCCGGACTGGGTAGCCGTCCTCTCCCTGTGGGGAATAAGTGGCTTCCCAAATATCCCATTGTTGACCTGACCTGGATCTATCCCCTAGAGCCAATTCCCTGTAATTCATATCCTTAACAGAAGAACTAATGTTCCCCAGGTAATCCCGATGGCCTGGCTTCAAAGCCTTTTTATGTTCGCTGTCGTAGTAATAGGCATTCTTTTCTTCATAGATGTTATTTATGCAATAAGCTCTAAAATCAATCGGATCAGGACATGCGGCAAAACACCCATTGTATTCCTCAGAATACATCACTTGGGCAGCCAAAGCCTCCCAACCACCAGTTGAACCTCCATATAAAAATCTGGACCATGGTTCACCCTGTCCCCTGAATTTTTCTTCAATAAAGGGGATCAACTCATATGTAATGGCATCACCCCATGGTCCCTGACTTGCGGAGTTAACAGCATAAGAATCATCATAGTACGGGGTGGGGTGCTGTATCTCAATGATGAGAAAACGGGGAAAGTCATCACTGATCCATTGCTGGTATTGATCATAAGCTTCCTGTTGCTGAATGATGTTATATCCATTCACATCAAATCTTGCTGAATAATCGGGCTCCAGATCAGGATCCGGGGGAGTCGTACGAAACCCGCCAAAATCATATGGGAAATGTCCATGAAAGATCATTAGAGGATATCGCGCCTCAGGATGCTGTTCAAATCCTTTGGGAAGTAACACGTGAGCTCCCAAGTACATATCTCTACCCCAAAATTCACTAAGCAGATCACTTTTCATTCTTACATGTTTTATCCACTCGGTATCCTCAGGAGGAGTAATTGGAGGAATTATTTGATCCATTAAAAGCTCTATGGGAGATGGGTTGGAAGGATCAATGGTCACTTTCACGGGTGTACTATAGATGTTACCTGGAGACCTGTTCCACTGCTGACCTTCACCATTGTCCATGGGAAGTTTTACCCTATGCCCTGTTGATAAATTGAATGTCTCGTAGACATGGAGTAAAGCCTGAACATAGTAATCACCTGGGGGGATATCACCCAGACTCTCATAAGGATAACCAAAGATTGAACTATTGAAGACCACACCTTGACCTGCCGTCATACCATCCACATTTTGCCCATAGACAACTTGAGTATTAACGCCATCAGAGATTTGAAATCTGGGCTCCTGCTCCTCGTTCGTGGATAATAATAATAGTAATCGACCGTCTAATTTTTCTGTTGATACATTCTCAGAAAACGACACCGTAACGGCAATCTGCGAGGTATCACAACAACCGTAAACACCTGAAATTATGATTGAGAGAAGGAAATATTTGGTGATTTTCATATCGATCTTTTTTTGAAATTTAGTGGATTTTGATGTACTGTGAAATGCAGTTGAAGCAATCTGTTCTCAAAATAATTTCTATTAAAGATTTGGAAACTAAAATTTCAGCATTACGTTTGCATCATCAAATCGAATAGTATCGATTTATAAAGAAGCGCTGAGAGACAGGCTCTATGACGCGCTAGCAACCTCCGCCACTCAGGTGGAAAAGGTGCTAAGTCCTGATAGATAAATTGATTATGAAAACAACAATTCACAAACAAACGAATTGCACAACAAGAGACGGACTAGGGGTCAGCTTAATGGCACCATTCTGCTGCTGTTGTTGTAGCTAATCCCATCGATCAACATAGAAAGTCTTTGTTGGTCCTCCTGTAAAAATGCAGGTTTTAATCCGTTATTTATCATTTTTATAATTGAAGAACATGTCATTACACTTTGAAACTTTACAACTACACGCCGGACAAGAGATTGATCCGACATCCCGATCCAGGGCCGTCCCTATTTATCAAACCACGTCCTACACTTTTGAGAACAGTGAGCATGGAGCCAATCTTTTTGCGCTAAAAGAATTTGGAAATATCTATACACGGATCATGAATCCGACCACGGATGTTTTCGAAAAACGAATAGCAGCATTGGAAAATGGAGTCGCCGCATTAGCTGTGGGGTCAGGTCAGGCTGCTCAATTTATTGCATTAAACAACATTCTGGAGTCAGGTGACAACTTTGTTTCCACATCGTTTTTATATGGTGGAACCTACAACCAGTTCAAAGTTGCGTTCAAGCGACTTGGTATTGAAGTCAGGTTTGCGGAAACAGACCAGGCTGATGATTTCGAAAAACTAATCGACAGCAAAACCAAGGCAATTTACCTTGAAACAATTGGTAATCCGGGTTTCAACATTCCTGACTTTGATGAAGTAGCTGATTTGGCCAGAAGGTATGACCTTCCCCTCATCGTTGACAATACTTTCGGGGCAGGAGGTTATCTATTTAGACCCATCGATCATGGTGCAGCAGTCGTCGTTGCCTCCGCCACAAAGTGGATTGGGGGTCATGGGACGTCAATTGGTGGTGTCATTATTGATGGTGGAAATTACAACTGGGGAAATGGAAAATTTCGACAGTTTACAGAACCTTCTGAAGGGTACCATGGACTGAAATTTTGGGATACATTCGGAGAGGGTAATCCACTCGGTTTACCTAACATAGCATTTGCCATCAGGGCGAGGGTTGAAGGTTTGAGGGATTTTGGTCCGGCATTGAGCCCGTTCAATTCTTTCCAACTGCTTCAAGGATTGGAAACACTTTCACTACGAGTCCAGAGAACAGTTGAAAACGCATTAAAACTAGCCGAATGGTTGGAAGCTCATCCACAAGTGGAAACCGTGAACTATCCGGGATTGAAGTCGAGCATTTATCACAATAATGCCCTGAAGTACCTGAAAAATGGATTTGGTGGAGTGCTTTCCTTTATTGTAAAGGGTGAAAAGGAGCAGACAACGAAATTTGTCGACAACCTTGAATTAGTAAGCCACCTGGCAAATGTCGGAGATGCGAAGACATTGATTATTCAGCCCTCCGCCACAACACATCAGCAATTGTCGGATGAAGAACAATTGGCAGCGGGAGTGCACCCAAATCTATTGAGGATATCTGTGGGCATTGAACATATTGATGATATCATTTCAGATCTGACCCAGGCATTTGAAAAAGTATATACCAATGTATCAGTGAGTGCATAAAATAATCTTTGGGATGGAGTCCATGGAAATGATTAAAGGACTCCAATCCTTATCTATTGAGAAAATCTACTTCAATGACTGTGACAACTTTTAAACCAAAAACGGAAACACTTGAACTTGAAGATCCCTTCCTTCTTGAATCAGGAAATGTATTAACCGATGTAAAGATCAGTTATACCACCATCGGAGAACTCAACAGTGATCGATCCAATGTTATTTGGGTATTTCATGCCCTGACTGGAAATAGTAACCCTCTGGATTGGTGGGAAGGGCTTTTTGAATCAGACGCATGTTTCAGCCCTGAAGACAATTTCATTGTCTGCGCCAATATGTTAGGATCCTGTTACGGGACAACAGGTCCCGAAAACAGGGAATTTCCCCATTTCACCATTGCTGATATTGTCAGCCTTCATAAGAAATTGAGAAATCACCTTGAAATCAAAAACATCAAGGTAGGGATTGGAGGATCAATGGGTGGTCAACAGTTGCTGGAGTGGGCTGTTCAGGAACCGGGTCTTTTTAATATCATCATCCCA
This sequence comes from Cyclobacteriaceae bacterium, assembly GCA_965242805.1. Lineage (GTDB taxonomy): Bacteria > Bacteroidota > Bacteroidia > Cytophagales > Cyclobacteriaceae > JANQEU01. Next base: position 2,405,608 of record CBDETD010000002.1, read on the forward strand.
ATTGCCACAAATGCTATCCACTCCCCATGGGGAATTGCATTCAATGAGGCTCAAAGGATGGCTCTTGAAAACCTTGACATCGGTAAGGGTTTGGAAGCAGCACGAGCTATTGCCATGTTATCCTATCGAAGTTACAAGACCTTCACGGACACTCAAAAGGATGAAGATGGTCGTTGGGATCAATTCAGTGCCAGTTCTTATCAGAGATATCAGGGAGAAAAACTTAGACTAAGATTCAATGCCAACACGTATTACTATCTGTCAAAGGCCATGGATAGTCATAATGTTGGTAGAAATGCCATTTCAATTGCAGAAGCATTAGGAAGAATTTCTTCAAAGGCACTTGTGATCGGTTTGAATACTGATATCCTGTTCCCTATCGATGAACAAAGAGAAATAGCACGATATATTAAGGATGCCACCCTCCACACGTTGGAAAGTGATTTTGGGCACGATGGATTTTTGATCGAAACAGAAAAGTTAAATGGCATTATCAAAGGATTCCTTCAATAAAAAAATCGGTTTGTTCGGTTTTGGATGTGTAGCTCAAGGCTTCTACAAGGGTTTGAAAAAATTCCCCGAATTGAGGTATGAAGTCAAAACCATCTGTGTGAAAGATGAAAATAAATCCCGTGACGCTGACTCCGACCTCTTTACGACTGATCCAAACAAAATCCTGGAGGACACCGAGATCGATGTAATTGTTGAACTGATTGATGACGCGGACTTTGCAAAAGTCATCGCAAATATTTGCATCGAAAACCGAATCCCACTGGTATCCGCAAACAAAAAAATGATAGCGGAAAATTTGGTCGATTTTTCAAAATGGTTCAAACAAACATCGTCTCCTTTTTTATATGAGGGTGCCGTCGGTGGATCAATTCCAATCTTGCAGACCATTCATCGGTTTTTTCAGTCTCAAAGGATCAGTAAAATACGAGGTATTTTAAATGGCTCCACAAATTACATATTAACTCAAATGGGCAAGGCCAACAGAACTTTTGAAGAAGCCCTAAATGAGGCCCAAGAACTCGGATTTGCAGAAAGTGATCCTTATCTTGACATTTCAGGTCAAGACATCCTCTATAAAACCATTATACTTGGATACCACGCATTCAACGAAATTCTTGATCCTGGAGATATATTTCTCGAGGGGATTACCGCCCTCGATGTAAACCTTGTAATCGAAAGTAGAATCCCAGGGAAAAAACTTAAACTGATTTCTGAAATAGAAAACACGTCAAGAGGTCTTGTCGCCAGAATAGAACCTGTGATCATAACAGAAGATGACGAATTGTACAATGTGGACTACGAGTACAATGCAATTTCCATATACGGCGATTTGACAGGTTGTCAAACTTATATTGGTAAGGGGGCTGGTTCCTATCCAACTGGTTCTGCCGTACTCAACGACCTATTTCTTATCTCCAAGAAATTCAAATACGATCATTCCAATCCTTATAAGACTTTGAAACGATCAGCTTAAGGTTATAGATGGATCACTTCATCGTAGGCTGCGGCAGCTGCCTCCATCACAGCTTCGGACATTGTTGGATGAGGATGTACTGATTTGATTATTTCATGACCAGTAGTTTCCAGTTTCCTGGCCGCTACTGCCTCTGCAATCATTTCAGTCACATTAGCCCCTATCATATGGCAGCCAAGCCATTCGCCATATTTCGCATCAAAAATAACTTTCACAAAACCATCAGGGGCTCCAGCAGCCTTAGCTTTACCTGAAGCCGTGAAAGGAAACTTTCCAACTTTGATATCATATCCGGCCTCCTTCGCAGCCTTTTCAGTATATCCAACAGATGCGATTTCAGGAGAGCAATAAGTACATCCTGGAATGTTATTATAATTCAATGGTTCAGGATTGTGACCAGCAATTTTTTCAACACAAATTATTCCTTCTGCAGATGCCACGTGGGCAAGTGCCGGGCCATGCACAATATCTCCTATTGCAAAAATCCCTTCCACATTGGTTTTATAGAAGTCATCCACGAGCACCTTTCCTTTTTCGGTCTTTACATTGAGCGTTTCCAGACCGAGGTCTTCCAGGTTTGTTGTTACCCCCACTGCAGATAATACAATGTCACATTCCAGTAACTCCTCTCCTTTTGGAGTCTTAACCGTGACTTTACAACCTTTTCCGGAAGTATCCACTTTAGTAACTTCGGAACTGGTCATGATCTTCATACCTTTCTTTTTGAAATTCCTCTCCAGCGCCTTGCTCACTTCCTCGTCCTCCACGGGAACTACATTTGGCAAGAATTCAACAATTGTGACTTCCGTTCCTATTGAGTTGTAGAAATACGCAAACTCTACTCCGATTGCACCACTTCCCACCACGATCATTTTCTTTGGTTGCTTTGGGAGCACCATCGCTTCTCTATATCCGATGATCTTCTTACCATCAATTTTCATGGAAGGTAGCTCACGAGATCTTGCACCCGTAGCCAGGAGGACATTTTTGGCAGCATAGGTGGTTTTCTTTCCGGTTTCATCGGTTACCTCAACCTGTTTGCCCCGAACAAGTTTACCGTAACCAGCAATGTGATCGATCTTATTTTTCTTGAATAGAAACTGGATCCCTTTACTCATTCCATTCGCCACATCACGACTGCGCTTGACCATACCAGAGAAATCAGCTTTTGCGTCCTTCACTGTTATTCCATAGTCATCAGAATGAGATATGTACTCGAAAACCTGGGCACTTTTAAGAAGTGCTTTGGTTGGGATACAACCCCAATTCAAACAAACACCCCCCAACTCCGCTTTTTCAACAACACCTACCTTCATACCCAATTGAGACGCCCGAATCGCAGCAACGTAACCCCCCGGTCCGCTTCCTATAACTAAAAGATCATATTGTGATGCCATACTACTCTTTTTGAATTTATGTTTTAGAGATTAAAAGTCCTTCTTGACTTGAGAGCGCAAATTTATATTGATTGATCCAAACGACCTCTTTTCACAATATGTGATTATTAATAGTTAACAATAATATATTTTCGCATTTGGAAAAACACATTGAAAATGGAACCAAAAATTCTAAAAGATAAAGTAGCCTTAATTACCGGAGCTTCCCAGGGGATTGGCCGAGCCATCGCCGATCGATATATTCAAGAAGGAGCGCATGTAGCGTTTACCTATGTTGCCAGGGAAGACATAACGGACCAACTTGAAAAGGAAATGGCCTCTGGCGGCACAAAGGTGAAAGGATTTCTTTCAGATGCTTCCGACTTCAATGCGTGTCAAAGTGTGGTGGATGAAGTACTTGCCGAATTTGGTCAAATAGACGTTCTCGTTAACAATGCCGGTATCACCCAGGACAATCTATTGCTTAGAATGAGTGAGGAAAATTGGGATAACGTGATTAACATCAACTTGAAATCATGCTTTAACATGGTGAAAGCTCTTGCCAGACAGATGATGAAACAAAGAGCAGGATCTATCATCAATATGTCTTCCGTAGTTGGTGTGAAAGGGAATGCCGGTCAAAGTAATTACTCGGCCTCGAAGGCTGGTATGATAGGATTTACCAAATCAATTGCACTTGAGTTCGGCTCAAGAAACATTCGTTGTAATGCCATTGCACCTGGATTTATCGAAACAGAAATGACAGATCGGCTTGATCCTGATGTCGTCCAGGGATGGAGAGATGCTATCCCTTTGAAACGGGGAGGAAAGCCGGAGGACATTGCAGATCTGGCAGTATTTCTAGGTTCTGAAATGTCATCATATATCACCGGCCAGGTGATTCAGGTTGATGGTGGTATGCTCACCTAACATTAATCTCTTATGATCGTTAAAGGAGATGCAGTCTGAACTTTATGGATAATACTCCTTTAATCTTTGAACATCCGGCATGGTGGATTTTACCATCCATGTTAGTTGCGGGAGCTTTATCGTATTTGATGTATCAAAAAGATGACTTCCCATGGAACCGGACAATGAACATCTTTTTGGCAAGCTTCCGATTTCTGGTGATTACGGCCATAATGATTCTACTACTGAATCCCCTGATCAACCAGATAATCAACGAGACTGAAAGACCCCAGGTAGCAATTGCCATTGACAATTCAAGTTCAATGGTCAAGAATGAAGACTCGGTGACTTTAAACAATCTAATCACAGATCTGAAGGGTAACCTGGAAACTGACGGTTTTGAAGTTTCTCAATTCAGTCTATCAGGTGACCTTGAAGAAGGGCCTATCGGTTTTGATGAGGTTAAGACGGATATTAGTCTCCAACTTCGAAACATCGATACCTATTTTGAGGGTAGAAATCTGGGAACAATTGTCCTGGTTTCCGATGGAATTTATAATCGAGGGACTTCCCCGCTATATAAGAATGTAGTCTATCCAATCCATACCGTTGGTATAGGAGACACTATCCCTCCCCAAGACATAGGAATAGTAGAGGTAAATACCAATCAAATTGCTTATCAGGGCAACAAGTTTCCAATAGAAGTCCTGATCAACAATTCAGGCTATCAGCAGGGAAGTACGACAATCAGATTAAAGCAAAGCGGCAATGTGATCGATTCCAAAGTCTTTAACCTGAGCAGTAATCAGGTAATAAGATTCGAAACAGAGGCAAATAATCCAGGACTGACCCGATACTCACTGGAAATAGATCCTGTAAGTGGAGAACAGTCACTTGAAAACAACGAATATGATATCTACATAGATGTAGTAGAAGGCAAAGAACGAATACTCCTTGTAGGACAGGCACCGCATCCTGATATACGGGCGATTAGAAATGCTTTACGGGATAGCGAAAACTATGAAACATTCCTTTTCATCCCAGGGATCAGTGAATTAGATCGTAACCTTAACTATGATGTGGTAATCGTACACCATGCTTTTAGTCATGACCTTATACCGGAAGACTTAAAAGGTAATCCATCTTTCTGGTTCATTCTTGGAGATCGAAGTGATCTATCCAGTAGCTTGGTCGAAAGCGGGATAAATGTATTGGCAGACTTCAATCAAAGAGATAATGTAAAGCCTGCCTTTAATACCTCATTTTCAAAATTCCAGATGGACCGTGAATATCTTGCGTCATTGGCAAGTTATCCATCAATACAAGTTCCTTTTGGTGACTATGAGATCAGTGGACCTGTGGAAACCCTTCTCTATCAACAGGTCGGAAGCATCATTACTCAAAAACCCCTATTCAGCTTTTACGACGACGGTAGTAAACGTACAGCAACAATTTACGGATCTGGAATATGGAAATGGGCTCTTCAGGAATCAGCATTCAGCGAGAATAATGAGAACTTTAAGCAATTGGTACTTAAAACTATTCAGTATTTAAGTGTCAGGACTGATAAACGCAGATTCCGATTCAATCCACTTGATCGAATATTTATTGAAGGTGAAGCAGTAAAATTCTCCAGTGAATCATACAATGATATTTATGAAAGAGTAGGTGGTAACGAAATCAATGTCACAATTGAAAATGAAAGTGGGAGTCGAAATACTTTCAAGTTCACTGCCAATGCTGACAACAATATTCTAACAGCCGGATCCCTTTCCGAAGGTATTTATTCGTTTACCGCAGCTACGACAATTGGGAATAAAGCATATAGTAGTAGTGGAGAATTCCTGGTAAAAAAGATCCATCTCGAAAATCTGGCGTTAACAGCCAATTTCCAATTATTGAAGGATTTAGCCAGTAAAACCGGTGGTCAATTCTATAATAAAAATATGGTAAACCAGATTTCTGGGGATATAACTGAATTAGAATTGAAAAACATCATTCGTTCCAATCAAAATTACTTCCCTCTGATCAACATGATCCTTGTAATCATCCTCGTGATCACTTTCATCTCCCTTGAATGGGGACTTAGAAAATATTATGGGAGTTATTGAGATCATTTATTAGATCTTTTCGTTAATAGCTTTAGGAATGAATCCCCTCGGAAAAAATAGAAAACTCAATTTTGTATTTCTTCTATTGTTGACCACTTCAATAGTTTCCAGCTATTCAACTACTTGTTATAACCATTGGACTGATCCCGCTAATACCGAAGTCTCTGTAGCAAAATCGGTTGAGCTAGTATCCGTTTATATGCTTCCATTATCTGATATTTCCATAAGTGAAAAACTGGATACATTTGATCACGTCAGCCGTTATAATCACTTTAGACGATTGATTTCCATTCAATTGAAAACAATTGAATTAAGTTCACATTCTTACCTTCCAATTTTTATACAGAAGCATAATTATCACACTTCAAACAAGCGTAATCCGTCTGATCATTTGATTTCATAATTCAACACGAGTTCTGGAAGGAAATTCCCACTTAGTAATCATCCATTCTGAATTATGAAAAATGAAACATTTAAGAAAACCTTTGAAAATACTGATACTACTTTTATTCATGTCAATGGCATTTTTTGGAGTCTTTGCTCCTGTCTCTTATAATAGAGATCAATTATTAAGGCCTGAAGTCAAGATCGAGGTAGTGGAAAAAAAGGAAGATCAGGGAGACCAGGAAATGAAGGAGATAAATTAATTGTAATAATTAGGACTAATCGAACAAGTATTCGTTATTTGGGTCCATGGAACTTAAAATCCTGATTGTCCTGCACACGATTGGGGCCTGCGTTTGGGTTGGTGGTCATTTGATCCTGTCAATCTCGATACTGCCAAAAGCATGGAAAGCTAAGGACCACAAAATCATCTCCTCATTTGAGGAATCTTTTGAAAGGATTGGCATTCCTTCATTGATCATCCAGGTGATTACCGGTATTCGCTTAGCCATGATCTATGTCCCGATATCCAATTGGTTCGACATAAGCAGTCCTCTTTCAAAGCTGATTTTAATCAAACTCGTACTTCTGCTTTGCACTGTGGGTTTAGCCATTCATGCACGTTTCTTTATTATTCCAAAGTTGAATGCATCTAGGATTGCACTGTTGGGAGGGCACATATTGGCAGTCACTATTATCGGGATCCTTTTCCTGATCACCGGTCTTAGCTTTAGATTAGGTATTTTGTGATCCCTACTTTTTACCTCCCATAAAGCCATTGATCACATCCAGGACTGTATCAACCTCCTGTTCCTCGTTATACATGGAAAATCCCATCCTTGTGACACCACCTCGTTCCAACAAACCCAATACCTCAATTGCCCTGATGGCATAAAAGTGTCCATCCCATGCACATATATTGTACTTAGAAAGATGCTCGCAGACTTCCCAGGGTGTGAGTCCTTCGGCAGTAAATGATAAGGTTGGCGCTCTATGAGGATTTTCGAAATTTTGACCAATCAATTCAATCCCTTTAATCTCCTTTAAACCTGAATAAAGCTTTGTGGCCAATTTTCTCTCGTGTTTACCAATCAACTGATAAGCTTCGGCCAGTCTATCCCGAAGCTTATTGCCATTACTCAATGATCCAATGAACTCAATGGATGAAGAAACTCCAGCTAATGCAGCATGATTCAGAGTGCCAGTTTCGATGCAATAGGGTGCGGATTGATCCGCTGTCCTTAATCGATCAGTTGGAATGCGGTCCAATAATCCAGGCCTGGAATAGAGCATACCAATATGGGGCCCATAAAACTTATATGCCGAGCAAAGCAGGAAATCGCAACCCAATTGTTGAACGTCAACACTGAAATGTGGGGCATAATGTACTGCGTCAAGTACCAACCACGCCCCAACATCATAAGCTATCTTCCGTATTCTCGGAATATCGTTAACCGTTCCTAAAGCATTCGAGGCCATTCCTACAGCAATAATCCGGGTACGATCGTTAACTTTTTCCTCAAGGTCCTGGTAGTCAAGAGTCCCGTCCTCAAGTAGCTTGACCTCTAATACCTCAATTCCAAGTTCCCTAAGTGACAGCCATGGACCCCTGTTACCTTCATGATCCAATTGGGTAATGAGTATCTCATCCCCCTCCTGTAAAACCCTTCCAATACCCCTTGCCAACGAATAATTAAGGGTTGTCATGTTCTGGCCAAGGGATATGGTGTGTGGTCCTTCAGCTCCTAACAATGTGGAAACATCTTCTCTTACCTTGTCAATCACAGCATCGGTTTCCTGTGATGTCAGGAAAGCCCCATGAGTATTGGTGTTTGATTGGCTGTAATAATTATTCATAGACTCTAACACCTGATTGGGTACTTGAGTACCTCCAGGTCCATCAAGGTAGATCATTGGTTTTCCTTCATGGGTTCTCGAGAGAGACGGAAAATGGGACCTGATTGATTTTAACTCCAAAGACATTGAATTTGAATTTGAGCATAATTTAAGCTAAAGGCAGAATTAAAATCGAATCATTGAAATTATATCACTTCCAAAAATTGATAGTTGTTCGACTTGAATACCCAAATTGGAAATTCTCACCGCGCTAAAATTTCTTATTCCGTAATTCTGAAATTATTTAACTCTCCCTAATGTCATTTCAATAGTTTTGAAGGTCTTTCCATCAGGTGTTGTGTATTCTCCAACTTCATCCCATGTGTCATTGGTGAAATCAGCATTGAAGGTCATTTTCCCACCATTGGGAGTATCGAAGTACCATTTAAATGACATGGTCCCGGTCAATTCTACATTGGCTATGGTATTGGCACCATTCATGATGAAGGAATGAAGCTTTATAGCTCTTGATTGGTGGTCATAATATAATACCGCAAGCGCGTCATGTCCTCGTTCACCTGTATTTACATCAATACCCAACCCTTCAATGTGTAGAACAGTAGAATCCACGTCAAACCGAATGGATTCTTCAACCAGAAATTTGCTGTGCCCATCCGGTGAATAGGAAGTACCATTACCTTTCCATTCACCAACGAAGAATGAGAACTTGCTTATTTCATTTTGAGACATGTCAGAATAATCGGGTTGAGCCCATGCCACTGTGGGGGCAATACCCATAGCAGTTAATAGAATAAGTTGAATTATAAATTTCATATGTAAACTACTTTATATTATAAACTTAACAGATAAAAAAATTATTCTATGTAATTCCTTAGGACCTTTACATATTCCTCGAATGCAGAAATACCAACCTTAGTGATGCTACAGGTCGTTAAAGGTCTTTTACCCTTAAAGGATTTGTGAATGTTTATGTAACCAGCCTTCTCCAGTTTGTCCAACTGAACACTTAAATTGCCTGCCGTTGCGTTCGTTTTCTCCTTGATGAAAGTGAATTCGGCTGAATCCACACCGATCAACAGAGACATGACAGCCAATCGGAGCTGTGAATGAAGAAGAGGATCCAGAGGTTTGAAATCACTCACTTTCTGCTTTCTTTAGCATAAAACCGGGGATAATATACCCAATTATAATTCCAACGCAACCCGCCAAATACTGATCAATGACCGGAAGGAAATAGCAAATTACAGACATCACCCACAAACATATACCGCCAATTATTAAAGGTCTGAATTTCAACAATATACCAGTTAAATAGGTGGATGACCCAGCTATTAATAAGATAATTGGATTATGATGGTAGGCTATTTTATTCATAAATATCAATGCCATCAATATCCCTACAAATGCTGCAATCCAGATATGTCCATGCAACTTATCCAAAGGACCGTGTACCCTTGCACTTTTACCTTGCCGATAACTATGTATAACAGTAACCAATACTGCAGGAATGGTAACTAACCATACAAAATAAGGAGTGGGATAATCCGTGTACTTCCCTAATATATAATGTCCCAGATTCGCTATTGAAACCACAAATCCCCAAAGAAGAAAATAAAAACTTCCTCCTTTGGCTACATTGCGTTTTGCTTCGGAGATCATCTTTGTAATGATCTCCAGACTTTCTTTTCCGGTTATTTCTTTTTCCATATTCTCTTTTTGAATATTTAACGAATATAATATAAATTAGTTTATATTATAAACCATAATAGCAAAAAAAGAGGCCGTAAGGCCTCTCCATTATTGTTTTTCTTTTCCCTCTTCTTTCACTTTTTTCTTTTTGAGCTTAAACTTCAGCTCATCAGATTTTCCGTCCCAGTCTGCCTCAATGGTATCTCCTTCCTGGATCTCTCCTTTTAGGATCTCTTCAGCTACAGGGTCCTCCAGATATTTTTGAATTGCTCTATGAAGTGGTCTCGCACCATATTGTGGGTCGTACCCTTTTTCAGACAAGAAGTCTTTAGCCTTCATCGTCAATTTAACCTTGTAACCAAGATTTATAATTCTTTGGAAAAGCTTGTCAAGAGAGATATCAATGATCTTATGGATGTGTTCTCTTTCAAGTGAATTAAATATGATCACATCATCCAATCTGTTGAGGAATTCAGGACTGAAAGTTTTCTTCAGGGCATTTTGAATGGTCGATTTCATGATCTCGTCCATACTTTCCTTTTTGGCTTGTGTACTGAAACCAATACCTGCACCAAAATCCTTAAGATCCCTTACTCCAATATTGGAAGTCATGATGATAATCGTGTTCCTGAAGTCTACTCTTCTGCCCAGTCCATCTGTCAAAACACCATCATCCAAAACCTGTAAAAGTATGTTGAATACATCGGGGTGAGCTTTTTCGATTTCATCAAGCAGAACCACAGAATAAGGCTTTCTCCTAACTTTCTCCGTCAATTGACCACCTTCCTCATATCCAACATAACCCGGAGGCGCTCCAACCAATCTGCTAACGGAGAATTTCTCCATGTATTCACTCATATCTATTCTGATAAGAGCGTCTTCCTTATCAAATAAGTACTGTGCCAACACTTTTGCCATTTCTGTCTTACCAACTCCCGTTGGACCGAGAAATACAAAAGATCCGATCGGTTTTTTTGGATCTTTGAGTCCAACCCTTGTTCGCTGGATCGCCTTGGTCAACATCGCAATTGCTTCATCTTGACCGATGACACTGTCCGCGAGTTCATCCTTCATGCTTAAAAGCTTTTGGCTTTCATTTTGGGCGATCCTCTTAGTAGGCACACCGGTCATCATTGCTATAACTTCTGCCACATTATCTTCGTCGACCTTGTACCTTTTCACTTTTGTCTCATCCTCCCACTTTCTCTTCTCCTCATCCAACTGAGCAATGAGTTTCTTTTCCTTATCCCTTAACTGGGCAGCCTCTTCATATTTTTGGCTCTTGACCACCCTGTTTTTCTCCTTTTTAACATCTTCTATCTGTTCCTCAAGAGCTACAATCTGCTCCGGAACGTTGATGTTGTTGATATGAACTCTAGCACCAGCCTCATCCATTACATCAATAGCCTTGTCCGGTAAGAACCTGTCACTGATGTATCGATCGGACAATGCTACACATGCGTCAATTGCCTCATTTGTATAGTTTACATGGTGATGATCTTCGTATCTATCCTTAATATTTTCAAGTATCTGGATAGTTTCTTCCGGTGTGGTTGCGTCCACCATTACCATTTGGAACCTCCTTGCCAGGGCTCCATCTTTTTCGATATACTGCCTGTATTCATCTAGAGTCGTTGCACCAATACATTGTATCTCTCCTCTAGCCAAGGCAGGTTTAAACATATTCGATGCATCGAGTGAACCAGATGCTCCACCCGCTCCAACAATGGTATGTAATTCATCAATGAAGAGGATGACATCAGGAGATTTCTCAATCTCATTCATTACCGCCTTCATCCGTTCCTCAAACTGCCCACGATATTTTGTGCCGGCTACCAGAGATGCAAGATCAAGTGTAACGACCCGCTTCCCAAAAAGGACCCTGGACACCTTCTTTTGAACGATCCTCAAGGCAAGGCCCTCCGCTATTGCTGTCTTACCTACTCCCGGTTCACCGATTAGAATGGGATTGTTTTTCTTTCTTCTACTGAGGATTTGCGCGACCCGCTCTATTTCCTTCTCCCTTCCAACAATGGGATCCAATTTGTCATCCTCAGCAAGTTTTGTCAGGTCTCTACCGAAATTATCAAGAACAGGTGTTCTGGATTTTTCTCCGGCTTTTGAAGATTCACGACTACTTCCTGAGCCTCCTCCTGAAAACATTCTTCCTGACTCTTCCTCTGGTTCATCCGTGTCGGATTGAGCCATCGGATTTTCAGTTTGGTACTCAAGCATTTCTTTCACCACATCGTATCCTACATCGAATTTGTCCAATATTTGAGTGGCAAGGTTATCTTCATCTCGCAGGATGGATAGTAACAAATGCTCCGTTCCAATTAGTTGACTTTTAAATATTTTGGCTTCCAAGTAAGTTATCTTCAGTACTTTCTCAGACTGCCTTGTTAAAGGTATATTCGCAAGATTTTTTACGTTACTGGTGGCTGTACCTTTTGTGGCTTGTTCAATTGCAGTTCTCAGTTCATCCAAGGACACGCCCAGCTTCTTCAAAAGGGCAACCGCAACACCTTCACCTTCTCGTATCATACCCAGGAGCAAATGTTCTGTCCCGATGTAATCATGTCCGAGTCTCAACGCCTCCTCCCTGCTAAGTGATATTACCTCCTTAACTCTGTTTGAAAATTTAGCTTCCATATGAGGTTATTTGCAATACTGCTATCAAGTAAAAATAAAGTTAATTTATTTCAATCCAATGAACATCTTCTGGTAAAACATACAATGGATCACATTTGTTCTCCCTTATAGATCGAACTGGCCTTTAAGTTTTCAAACGACGTCAACCCCTGGCACAGTATACAATCGAGAACACTGAGGTTAGGGACAAATTTGTTGCCAAAGTTTTGTAAATAGGTAACCGGCCTATATATGTGTCGCGACTTATACCCCTCTTTCGCTGAAATATCGTTCCTGTGATCTATTATCTCATTTGATTTTTTTTCTTCGTATTTCTCGGTCTCGCAGATTTGTATGTCATATTGTAGATGTTTAAGACATATTGTCAGTATTTCAAGATTGAGATCATAGAGGAAGAGGTGATTTTTCTTATATACCTCGAAGTATTCATGGACCAGATGATCGAAGAATGGTGCTTTGGCGTAGGAAGATCCGATAGCTCGAATATGGTCCCTTGACCATGACTGGCTATGATCGATCTTCACATCTTTGAATGGTGTTCGATTTCCATAGTGAACGGGAACCGACAGGTTCAGAATCCCATTTGCAGTCAAAATCCGGCACCTGTTCCTGTAGGTCTGTTTTCTGAAGTGTTCATGCACCTCCAAACACACCTCATCAAAATTTGACAATAAGGTGAAGAACTCAAGACTTCCCAGAAAGTGGGGTTCGATCAGTAACTGTTTTCCCTTAGACATGAATAATTTGAGGAATCAAAGATCTGGAGTATTTAGTATAGCATCAAGTATTATTTTTGCGGGCTATGATTGGGAAGAGAAGAATTTTTGTGCTGTTCATTATTGTATTTACGGTAATGTTATCGTCTTTCACATTTTATACCTGGCAAATTGTATTTACTCCCAATATCCTGGTGGGAAAATCTGAGCAATATTTCGCCATCCCAAAAGGATACACTTTCAAGCAGGTTCAAAATGATCTTTACGATCAGGGTATTGTACAGGATCTGGTGACTTTCAGTTTCCTGGCCAAACTCAAAAAATACGACCGATATGTTAAGCCAGGTATGTATCTTTTGCAGCCGGATATGACCAATTCAGAAGCCATCAACCTATTGCGTTCTGGTGCTCAGACTCCAGTAAAGCTCACTTTCAGTGTGGCAAGAAAACTGGAGGAACTTCCTGCAATCCTTGCAAGAAATATGGAATTCGATTCCCTGGAAATGGAAGACTTTCTTTTGGATGATTCGTTGCCCGGTAAATATGGATTTGAGAAAGAAACCTTCATATCCATGTTCGTACCCAACACTTATGAACTTTACTGGACCGAGACACCTGAGGAAGTGGTTGAACGACTAAAAAGAGAGTACGACAAATTTTGGAGTGATGAACGCAAAAAGAAGGCTGAAGATCTTGGTCTTACTCCGAATGAAGTGTCTACACTTGCTTCAATAGTTCAGGCCGAAGTGAGCAAAACTGAAGAGGCCCCCACAGTTGCTGGATTATACATCAATCGACTAAAAAGAGGGATCCCTCTCCAGGCAGACCCAACGCTGGTATTCGCGGCAAACGACTTCACCATACGTCGAGTTTTGGATGTACATAAGAAGATTGATTCTCCTTACAACACCTATAAGTACCAAGGCCTCCCTCCCGGCCCCATCAACATGCCTACCATTGCATCGTTGAACGCGGTATTGGACCATGAGCAACACAACTACATTTATATGTGTGCCAAAGAGGATTTTTCGGGATACCATGCATTTGCCAGTACGCTTCGCGAGCATAATGTTAACGCCAGAAAATTTCAACAGGCCCTGAACAGAGAAAGGATCTATAGATAATGTACCAAACTGAAGTTCAACTCCGAGTGCGATATGCCGATACCGATCAGATGGGATATGTGTACTATGGCAATTATGCCGCCTACTATGAAGTTGCGCGTGTCGAATCATTTCGTGAATTGGGCTTTGCTTACAAGCATTTGGAAGAGCAGGGGATCATGATGCCGGTTTTGGAGCTTCAGTCCAGATTTGTTCAGCCTGCAAAATATGACGACTTGTTAACCATCATCGTAAGAATTCCGGAAATGCCAAGAGTGAGAATAAGATACGAATACGAGATCTACAATGAAAACGATGAGAAGCTCAATACAGGTGAAACGACCCTCGCCTTCATTGACATGCAAACAAATCGGCCGGTTAGATTACCCCTGGTTATGAAAGATCTGTTACAACCGTTTTTTCCTGAAGGATAAAACAAGACCCCACCTTATTTCTTCTCGATCATCTTCTCGATCTCCATCAGATCGTCTCTAAGTCGTGCTGCCTCCATGAAATCAAGATCCTTGGCGGCTGTTTCCATCTTTTTCCGAGTCTGATTTGCAAGATTCTGTAGTTGATCCTTATCCATGTATGAAACTATCGGATCAGCGGCTACGGTTTGTTCTGGTTCGACATAGTACTTCTTCTTAGTACCCTTCTTCTTATCTGCAACACCAGTCTGGCTTAAGATCTTTTCCCGATCTCCTTTGATAGTAGTTGGGATAATACCATGTTCCTCATTATAGACCTGTTGAATGCTTCGCCGTCTGTTAGTCTCGTCTATCGCACTTTGCATGGAATCTGTGACCTTGTCGGCATACATTATCACCAATCCATTCTCGTTTCTTGCAGCCCGACCTATTGTTTGGACCAATGACCTTTCATTTCGCAAAAATCCTTCCTTGTCAGCATCCACAATGGCAACCAATGACACTTCAGGAAGGTCCAAACCTTCTCTCAGCAGATTTACGCCCACCA
This sequence comes from Cyclobacteriaceae bacterium, assembly GCA_965242805.1. GTDB lineage: Bacteria > Bacteroidota > Bacteroidia > Cytophagales > Cyclobacteriaceae > JANQEU01. Next base: position 2,420,869 of record CBDETD010000002.1, read on the forward strand.
ATACATCGAATACACCCAGCCGAAGTTCACGCAGTATTTCTACCCGATCAAGCGTATCGACTTCGCTGTGTATGTACCTGGTTTTGACACTGGCACGGACCAGGTATTTACTCAATTCCTCTGCCATACGTTTGGTAAGGGTCGTCACTAGTATTCGATCGCCCATTTCAATACGCCCCTGGATCTCATCCATCAGGTCATCTATCTGATGAAGGCTGGGTCGAACTTCTATTTTGGGATCAAGCAGGCCTGTAGGTCGTATGAGTTGTTCAACGATCACACCCTCGGATTTTCTAAGTTCATATTCCCCTGGCGTAGCACTCACAAATACCACCTGGTTTAGCATCTCCTCAAATTCATTGAATGTCAGAGGTCGGTTATCCAAAGCTGCAGGCAATCGGAATCCATAATCCACCAGATTCACCTTCCTGCTTCTGTCACCTCCCCACATCCCACGAACCTGTGGAACTGTCACATGGCTTTCATCAATGATCATCAGGTAATCATCCGGAAAATAATCCAGCAAACAGAAAGGCCGAGTTCCGGGATCGCGTCGATCGAAATACCTGGAGTAGTTTTCAATACCTGAGCAGAAACCAATTTCCCGGATCATTTCGAGATCAAATTCCGTTCTTTCCTTCAAGCGTTTCGCTTCCAGGAATCTTCTTTCCTCCTCAAAAAACTGGACCTGCTCCACCAGGTCATCCTGGATCTCATGAATTGCCTGATTCATGGTTTCTTTTCCAGTGACGAACAAGTTTGCAGGAAATATGGTGACAATTCTCTCCTCTGAGATCTTCTCCCCTGTGATGGGATCAATCCGATAAATGGACTCTATCTCGTCCCCCCAGAAGATAAAACGATATCCAAAATCAGCATAAGCAACAAACACGTCCACTGTGTCTCCTTTGACCCGGAAGTTACCCCTCTTAAATTCAGCTTCTGTACGACTGTACAGTATGTTGACCAACTCAAAAAGAAATTGATTCCTTGGAATACGATCTCCCTCCTGGATCCTTATCACATTTTTTCCAAACTCATCGGGATTTCCTATACCATAAATACAGGAAACTGAGGCCACCACAATTACATCTCGCCTTCCGGAAAGAAGCGATGAAGTTGCACTCAACCTCAGTTTTTCGATTTCATCATTTATGGAGAGATCCTTCTCGATATATAGGTTTGTAGTGGGCATGTATGCCTCCGGCTGGTAGTAATCGTAATAGGATATAAAATACTCCACAGCATTTTTTGGGAAGAAGCTTTTGAATTCTCCATAAAGCTGTGCCGCCAGCGTCTTGTTATGACAAAGTATGATTGTTGGCCTGTTTGTTTGAGCGATTACATTGGCCATTGTAAATGTCTTACCTGATCCGGTGACTCCAAGCAATGTTTGAGCTGGTTCACCAGCATTCACCCCTTCCGCCAATTGGGCAACAGCCGTAGGCTGATCCCCTGTAGGATCATACTCCGAAATGAGTTCAAATTCCATAAATCATGAATTCCAGATTTTCCAGGACTCCTCAGCCTGCAACTTCAACATTTCCATCCCATTCTTGGTTTGTGCCCCCCTTTTCTCACCTTCCTTCATAAAAAATGTTTTTTCAGGATTATAAATAAGATCGTAAAGCAGATGATCCGAAGTGATCAACTCATAGGGTATAGGTGGTCCATCGTCCACATTCGGATGCATTCCCAAAGGAGTAGTATTAATGAGGAGTTTATTGTCTTTCATGATGGAAGGATCCTTTATCAATTTTGTATAAATCAAGTCTCCCTTGTCTTTGGACCTGGACACTACCTCATAGTCAATATCAAGTTCGGTGAGAGCTGATTGCACGGCCATACTAGACCCACCTGAACCCAGCACAAGCGCAGATAAATCCTTCGATTCAAGCCAATCATCCAGTGACTCCCGAAAGGCAATATAATCCGCGTTGTAACCAATAAGCTTTCCTCCTTTTCTTCTCACCACATTAACGGCCTCAACTTTATGCACACTAGGATCCAGTTGATCCAAAAACCTGATGATATTTATCTTATGCGGAATGGTAACATTAACTCCCTCCAGATCAGGATAGCGTTCCCAAATCGCCAGAAAATCCTTGAGATACTCCATCTCAAACAAATCATACCTGTGTGAGGACAGACCTAGTTTTTCAAACTTTTCTTCGAAGTATTCTTTTGAGTATGAGTGACCCAAAGGGTAACCAACAAGTCCGTATCTTTTCATCTATAATATTGACCCTTCACGAAAATAAGTTGAATTCGTGAATTAAATAAAAAGAGGGTGGAATTAATGATGCGTTTGGGATTCTCCCGTCCTGTCAATCCAAAAAACTATCCCAAATCCGACAACAAGAACAGCTACTGCGAGCAGGAATTGCAAATTCAATTCAGGCAAATTCCAGTCATAACCTATCGCCTTTTTCTTTGCTGAAGACACATCCAAATAAATGGTTGATTTCCATGGCCAGATGATAACCAGAGATCCAGCGACAAATCCGGTTAATAAGCTAATTGTCTGATTTCTGAAATGAGAGAAGAGGTAACTTAATAACCTTGAGAACGCTGCAAGTCCGACCACACAACCAACTAACAATGGCACAAGTATTCCCAGGTTAAATGAACTTATGGCTTGTAACACCAGAAGGTAATTCCCCATCAAAAGCAGTATATATGAACCCGAAAGTCCCGGTAAGATCATGCTACAAACCGCCACAATACCACATAGAAAAATGTAGAGCATTCCATCATTGGATGTAGCAGGTGGAAGAAACGCTATGCCGACAGCGATAGCAGTACCTATCAGGAATGTTATAACAACTCCTGAATTGATTGCTGTCACCTGTTTTCCAACACCCAGGATAGAGGCCAATATCAATCCAAAGAAAAAGGACAGAGTTATCACCTCATGGTTGGTGAAAGCCCATTCCAGAAATTTTGCCAGGCTTAATATGCTAATACCCACCCCAAGAAAAATGAAGAAAAGGAACTTAAAGTCAATTTTCTCCATAAATCCATTCAGACGGAATTGAATTAAGAGTTTCAAGGCTTCAAGGTCCACACTTTTCAATGCATTGATCAGGCGCTCATAGATCCCGGTAATAAAGGCGATCGTTCCTCCTGAAACACCGGGTATCACATTTGCCGCTCCCATCGCTAATCCTTTGAGGATCCAGCCAATGATTTCTTTCATTCAGACGAAAGTTGACCAAGAAAATGATTGAAAGTATCCCCTCTCAAACCTAATCGAATGGTTTCCAGTGGAATGACCTCATTGGGTGCTATGTTGCCCAGGTTAACGTTGGTACCAACCAACTTGATGAACCAAACCTGTTGTGACTTTTGTGGAGCCTCCCAAATAATCTTTTCGCTTGGAATTTTTGTCAGGATCTCTTCTACAAGTCCCTGCCTGACCTCTCCCGAATCCCTGAAAAGGCCAACGTTTCCTGCTTCCCTTGATTCGCCGATCACTTTCCACGCACCTGCATCCAGCTCTGTCTGCATTTGCTCAATCCATTTATAGGGAGGTATGATCTTCTGAGCATCTTTGGATCCTACTTCACTCAATACTGTAACTTGTTTTGCCAATTCAGCGATATAATCGCACTTCTTGTCATGATCCATTTCAACACTTCCGTCACTTACCTCCGCATATTGAAGTGAAAATTTATCAAGGACTTTCCGGTAGTCATCAAATTGATCCCTTACGACAAAGGCTTCAAATAAAGTACCACCGAAATAACAAGGGACACCAGCATTGTGATATAATTCTACCTTTTCCTTAAGAATGGGAGTGACATAGGACGTTGCCCATCCAAATTTTATGATATCAATATAATCTCCACAAGTTTGGATCATGTCTTCAGCTTCGCGCAAACTGAGACCTTTATCCATAACCATGGTAAATCCTGATGTTCTTGGCTTTTGTGAACGATCGGGAATCTGCTTTAAAGAATAGTTCATTAACTGAGATAGGTTAGCAAGCGCAAAAATGAAAAATTATCTGAAAAATGAAATTTCATTTTTGGTTTTTTCGATATTGATCAATCACCTTAAAAAGTGCCTTTTGTATGTTGAGATTTTCAAAAAAGTCAAATAAAACTGTGTGATTCTCGAAGTCGATCAGCAGTGCTGTCTCCAGATGCTTCAAGGCATTCTTGTATTCTCCGGCACCTATCAGATACACAACTTTTCTGTACAGCATATTTGAATCGTCCGGGATTTCATCTAAGCCTCTTTCCAACACCGCCAATGCATTATCAATATCACCTTGTTCGTAATATATAAATGACCAGTCCAACCAATTACTAGGACCAGTTGGATCCAGTTCACTCAGTATATCATAATAAGTCAAAGCCGAAACTACATTCCCCGCATTGAATTCTGCTTCAGCAAGATATTTAAGATAAAGACTATTTCTCTTGTCTATTTTATGGGCTTTCTTGAAAAAATGAATAGCCTCATACCACCGATCCTGAAGAGCAAGGGAAATTCCAATACCATACCAGGCTTCATGATACAAGTGGTCAATTTTTGTGGCTTTCTGATAATATTTAATTGCCAGGTCATACTGATCGAGTTTTTCATAGACCGCACCCATATGACAGAATATTTCAGCACCAGGACCCTCAAGATCGAATGTTTTTTTGTAGGCATCAAGGGCTTTGCTGTAAGAACCCATATTCATTAGGGCATTTCCCATGTTAAAATGGGCACTGCTAAACTCCTCGTCAATAGCAATTGCAAATTCATAAGAGGAAACTGCTTTTTCAAACTTGCCCAACTTATTATAGACGATCCCTATGTTATACCATGCATATTCCGAGTAAGGATCTACATCAATGAATTGTTGATAATAATTAAGACTGTTTTCCAACTCGCCAGTGACCTCCAAACAATATGCCAGCTCATAGAGCGCATTTTCATTGTTCATGTTGTGTTTCAATGCCGACTTGTAGGCCTCCACAGCCTTGTCAAACTCACTTAATCCCTGATGTGCCAGACCTATATTATAGTATATCTCATCCTTTTCCTCAACATAGTCCAATATCAATTCAAAACATGATATGGCCATTCGATAATCAGCTGTCAACGCATGAATGGTACCCTTCTGGATCAGAAGGTCCGGGTCATTCGGAGAGAGTACAAGTGCTTCATCAATGATAGACAATGCATCCTCGGCCTGATTGAGTTTTACTAGTACATCCGCCTTCTCAGCGATGAGGTCTATTGAATACTTATATTGGTCAAGTGCAATATCACATGCCTTCAATGCAGCATGATATTTTTCTCTTTCCTGATAGTATTGAATTATTTCAAAAAAAGCCTCTTCTTCAAAGTAGTGAGTTTCCTTGTTCTTAAGAAATGCTTCAAACTTTCTTATTAATTCCTTCTGTTCCTTACGTTTATGATCTTCTTGCATTCTATTCTCCAAAAGGGTTGAATCAATATAGTGGAATTTGCGAATGAAGTATATTGATTACTCCAAAAGTTTTCCACATGATCCAATGACTTATAAAAGTTGATCGTTCATGATTGAAGAGCTTAATGCTCTCTTATAAATCCGTGTTTTTCTTGCTTTCATCAAATAAGAAAGTTGCCGATAATTGTGCAGGTCGCTACCAATGAAATTGCAAAAGTTATTCTTCACCATATAGACCGCCAATCTTTTACTTTCTCTTCCATACATGCCCGCCAGGGACAACGAAGTAACTTGAAATTTGATGCCGATTTCTTTCCATTTTTCTAATATGTCCCGGTTTTCCATGATGTATGAATACCTTTCGGGATGAGCCAATACGGGGGTATATCCCGAGGATTTCAACTCAAATATGACATCATCCCAGTTGAACGGTAAAATATCAAATCCAGTTTCAATCAAAACAAATCTTCCCTGTCCAAAAGAAAGGATCTCTTCCTTTTGCACAAGACGCTTTTGAAATGTATCATCAATAAAATATTCGGCAGCAAGGTCTACCCTGATCTTTAATCCTTCTTCAGTAATCCTCGTCCGCAACTGGGCTAGATTATCAGCTAGCTCGTTCTCTTTATTAGGGAACACATGGGTATAAATATGTGGAGTGGTTATTATCTTTTCATACCCCAATTTTTCCAACTCATAAAGAATATTGATTGAGTCTTCAATACTTTTGGCTCCATCATCTACACCCGGTATCAAGTGGGAATGAATATCTACTTTCGGTCCCATTGCCGGACCATTTCCAAAAATCCAACTGAGCATCCTAATAGAACAATGACCTGATCATGGAAATCAGATTCTTCTCCGGTAAATCAGAATAATACCCTCCATCTGTTTTATAACCATAGCCGTATCCATAATGCCCTGAACCGCGCTTAATACCATTTAATAAGATGGCCATATTCCGGAATTTATTTGTTCTTTGGAGATCTCGAACTGTCCTCAGAAATACGCGATTGGAGTAATCTGCCTTCATTATGTAAAGTAATAAGTCAGACTTCTTCATTGCAAGTACCCCATCAGTCACCAGACCAACAGGAGGCGTATCAAGCAAAACAACATCAAATGACTTTTTCAATTCCATCAACATGTTGTCATAGGCGTCTGTAAGAATAAGTTCTGACGGATTTGGAGGAGTTGGTCCAGCACCTATATAGTACATATTTTCAAGGTCCGTTTTCTGAAGGCTTTCCTTCACTGTGCTCTTTCCAATGAGTATTGTACTCACACCATTTGGGTTCTCTTCCTGATTGAAAGCTAAGTGAACTTTTGGTTTGCGCATATCTAGATCCACTATGCATACTTTCTGGCCTGTAAAAGCAATAATGGCTCCCAGATTCACCGCTACAAATGTCTTTCCTTCACTTCCTACCGTAGATGTGATTGTGATGAGATGAGTCTCCTCCTGGGCTTTCATGAATTCCATATTGGTCCGAATAGACCTTAACGCTTCGCTTATTGGAGATTTGCTATGATTATCAATCACTAGACGGGTTCTCAATAGTTTTTCCTTATCGTAATGTGGAATAGAACCTATAATTGGTACTGATGTCAATTTCTCAAGTTCCCTTACACTAGTGATCTTATTGTGTGTAAGGTATCTGATCGCTACAAATAGCAAAGACATTATGATCGACGCCACCATTCCAGCGCCTATTATCAGGAACTTTTGAGGTTTGATTGGTGAAGATGGAATCGATGCGGGAGACAACAGCTGGAAGTCGGTTACAGTTCCTGCCTTGGTAATTTCCAATTCCATTTTTGACTTTCTCAATAACAACATCTGTTCCTCCAATTGCTGATACAATTTCCTGTTTTTATTGTACTCAGTTCCCATGGATGGCAGCTGAATAAAATTGCTCTCGAGTGAAGCGATTCGACTGTTCAGATCAGTTAGGTTTTCCTTCAAATTCTTAAGATACTGATCGACTAACTCCAATACATTCCCTCGGGTCTCTCCCAACTGGTTGTCGATCCTTCGGATGACACTTGTATTCTCGTTGTAGCTATTAAGCTTTAGTTTTCTTAGTTCGACAAGTTCCTGATAAGAATTGATAGCTTCTCTTATAAATTGTGGAAGTTTCTGAATGAAGAAAGGATTAAGGATCAGTTCCTCATCATTGTTTAGTCTCGATCGAATTATTTCTACCGCTGAAATAGATTCCTGGGCATTGAATCTTTGGGAGTCCAATGCATGCAGGTAACCGATCGTTTTTGAAAGATCATTTTGAAGACTGACGGTTTTATTTTCTATCGTGAAATTCTCAAAATACTTATCAAATCCCTGGATTTTGTCCTCTGTGGATTCTATCTGCTCATCCAGAAAGTCGATTTTCTGGCTTATGGTTTGATTCTTCTTTTCGGTGGAACTTAACAGGTATAACTCATCGACTATATTCACAAAATCCCGGGCTTTGTACTTGTTATAGTCTGTGATCCCGATCTTAATGGTCTTGGCATTGAAGTTTTCAGGAATGACAATCAGATTCTTTTTTAAGTAATTCACCAGGGATTCTTTACTATTGACGATGAAGTAGTATCGTCCAAACAGATCTTCATTGAAGAAGTCGGTCTTCTCGATCAGAAAATTGAAATTGTCATTACTGATCTCTTCGCCAAACTCATACTCTGAGATGATCTTTTTCGAATCCTGATCGTATGACAATTGAAATGTTTCGGGATTGGTAATGAATACATCAAACTCCTTGTTAAGGAAATTCTGGTTTTTTATCTTAAATGAAACGTCAAAAGGAGAGTTCTTATAGCGTTCATCAACAAGGTATCTGCCCCTGATAAAATATGAAACCGGATAATTAAGTTCATCAACCGCTCTACTCAGGAAAATATTCGATTTAATCAACTCTATCTCACCGGAGATATCATTAAGTCCCTGTTGCAGACCTGTATTGGAAACCAGACCAAGTGTGTTGGCCTCACTTTCAAAATTCAGCTTGATGATCGAATCAGATTGAAAGACAGGTTTTGTATACCTGACATAAAGGTATGAAATAGAGATGCCTAAAATAAACAAGACTAAAATCCACCAAATACTCTTTCGCGCAATGAACAACAACTTCCCGAAATCAATAGATTCAGGGTTATTCTCTTGCTGTGATGAGTTAAGTGATATGATCTCTCTACTTGTCAATGACTAAAAATTTTGAATTACAAATATCAAAGTGATAACACTGGAAGTCAAACTGAGTATAGGACTGATATCTCGTAATGTCTCCTGCCACGGCCTTCTCCATGGCTCTATATATATAATGTCATTGGGGTAAATTGTAACCATTGATTTTCTCATTGCCCCAACCTCACTCATGTCAATAACAAAAACCTGAGGATTCTGGAGGTCCCCTCTGATTATTTTTATATTCTGAGATTTGGCTCCGAAAGAAACCCCTCCCACAAGCGCCAATACTTCCGGTAATTGGGTGTTTTCATTTTCAATGGGAACCACCATGTTTTGCGTTCCCAATACTATTACACGTTTATTCTGGAATACCAGTTTTACGAATGACCCTTTGTAAAACTCATCGAAAAGATCCTCAAGTTTCTTTTCAGCCTCATTTATAGTCAATCCTGCTACCTCAACTTCTCCTATCATGGGCAGCTTGATCACACCATTTATTTGTACAAGGTATACGAACTGATCCCGCCTTTGCTGCTGTTGAAAAGAAATATTGGATTGTCCGAGGCTTTCGAAATTGGGGTCGATGAGCTGCTCCCCTTCGTTTGTGAAGAGATTTATTTTTAGCCAATCATTGGGCTCGATTATGTAATTACCCTCTGCCTTTTCCACCGCTTGTCGGATCTCATCCTCTTCACCAAGCTTAAACATGATGTCTTGCTTGTATACCTTGCAGGAGAAGAAGATAACGAAAAAAGGAAAATAGGCCAGACTAGATGTTCTTCTCACAAATTAATGTTTCTGGGCGCAAAATTACATCAAATTGATCATTATGGTGGTCTTTTTGTACTTTTTCAAGTCGTCAATTCATCGATTTTTTGCAGGTATTTGTCGATAACGATGGTTTCATCAAACGTCATCTCAACTTTCATTCGACTCTCTTTTCCCATGTTTATTTTGTCCGAATTGCTAAGTTCCAGGTAAGCGATCATCTTTTTTGAAAGGTCCCTGGCATCCTTTGGTAGGCACAAAAATCCATTCCTGCCATTATCTACTACATGCCGACATCCGGGAACATCGGTTGCAATTAGTGCTCTTCCGCACGCACCTCCCTCCAGCAAAGTTCTTGGAGTTCCTTCACGGTAGGATGGTAAAACGATCACGTCTGCTTTAGCAATATGATCCCTGATTTGATCGGTATATGTGAAGTACGTTAGATTTCCCTTGAGTCTCCAATCTTTTACGAGGTCTGGATCTATGGTTCTCTTATGATCCGGGTCCAGTTCACCAACTATCCAAAAATCTGCTTCGGGATAATCTTTTCCAATGAGATCCGCAGCTTCAGCAAATTCCAAGACACCTTTTTCAATTATTAGCCTTGATATCATCAGAAAGATTACCCGTTCCCGTGGTTTATATGGTATTTTACTAAACTCCGTTAAGTCGATCCCTGATCCGGGCACCAAATCTGTTTTGTCCATCTTGAGAGGCACAAGTTTCATGAAATCAGTTCGATCTTCATCGTTCTGAAAGAAAATGAAAGATGCTTTGCGAAATGTAAGTCGATACAGCAATTTGGCAATGATGCTTGCCAGTCCTCGGCTAAGAAAGACAGTACCTAACCCGCTTACATTACAGATGTTTGGTACACCAGTCCATCTAGCGGCAAGGGTACCATAAATATTCACTTTTATGGTGTACGTAAGCAGGACATCTATCCTTTCTTCCTTTAAGATCCTGATAAGTGTTAACAATGCCCTGATGTCAGAAAATGGATTGATCGAAGAGCCAGACAATCGTAATTCACGGAAATCACATCCCCATTCCATTATTCTTGGTGTGTACTCATCCCTTGGGGCTATGGCCAGAACTTCATGGTTTTTTTCCAAAAGTCTTTTTACTAATCCTTTGCGGAAATTATAGATATTCCAACTTTTGTTAATTGCGATCGCGATCCTCAATGTAATTTCTCTCTAGATGAAGCCAAATTTGATAGAAATGAGCGTGAGATTAACATTATTTCATGAATTATCTGGAATTTTGCAAGGAATCAAGGTGCATAGGAATTGATAGAAACTTCAATAAAAAGGGAAAAAGGGATCCTGGTCTCTGTAGCAGCTAAACAGGAAGCTGAACATGTTGTCGTGGAACATTTGGATGAATTGGAATTTCTGGCTCAAACGCTGAATATAGAAATCATCAATTCATTTAGACAACGACTGGAGCACCCTGATCCAAGGACATTTGTTGGAAAAGGCAAACTCGAAGAGATAAGTGTCTTCGCCAAGATGGAGAAATTGGATCTTGTTATTTTCGATGATGATCTTAGTCCTTCCCAGTTGCGTAACCTGGAGAAAGAGCTAAAGTTGAAGATCTATGACCGAAGCCTATTGATCCTTGACATCTTTCTTAAGAGGGCGAAAACTTCTCAGGCTAAAACACAGGTTGAACTGGCTCGATTTCAGTACCTGCTTCCAAGATTGACACGTATGTGGACGCACCTTGAAAGGCAAAGAGGTGGAACCGGTACTCGAGGTGGAGCTGGTGAAAAGGAAATAGAAACGGACCGTAGGATCATTCGGGACAGAATATCCCTTTTGCGGAAGCAACTGGACAAAGTCGAAAAACAGGCTGAGACAAGAAGGAAGTCAAGAAGTGGGATAGTCAGGGTAGCCCTGGTAGGATATACCAATGCTGGCAAATCCACATTGATGCGATTGCTGAGCAAAGAGGATGTTTATGCAAAAGATGAACTTTTCGCGACGGTCGACTCCACTGTGAGAAAAGTAGTTATTGAGCAGATCCCATTCCTTCTTTCAGATACAGTTGGTTTCATTCGAAAACTTCCTCACAATTTGATTGAATCCTTTAAGTCGACACTGGCTGAGGTTAGGGAGGCAGACATACTATTGCATGTGATCGATGCTGCCAATCCGGCCTATGAGGAGCATAATGCTGTAGTGGAGGAAACACTTCATGAGATAGGGGCAGCTGATATTCCTCTGATCAGGGTCTTCAACAAAGTGGACCTGGTGGAAGAGGAAAATGGAGAAATGCGGAAGATCAAGGGTAATGGTACACCAACGATCTTCATGTCCGCAAAGACAAAATTACACTTTGAGCAATTGAAAAAAATGATCTTCAAGGAAGTGAAGAAAGTTCATCTGAAGATCTATCCCCATTACCTCAATGAGCAGGTAATGTAAAGTGCAACAATTTGATGTACATGGAGTTTACTGTCCATGGAAAAATTAAAATTCCCAGTAACGATTACGAGTGTGGTCTTATTCCTTTACGGAATGAGTGTGGTCTTGAATCTTAAGTATCCAATCATATTTTGGTTGTTTGTTTTGACAAATATCCTGTTCGTGTGGATGGTCATTAGGATACTAAAAGATGGGAAGCCGAGTGAGAAAACCTTCGATGAGGCATTTTATGAGGATGTTGATTGATCCATTGATCTGTTCAAATCGACAGTTTAAATGCCAGGATTTTATATTTTTGCGGTCCTACTCAGTTGGCCCCGTAGTTCAATGGATAGAATAGAAGTTTCCTAAACTTTAGATACAGGTTCGATTCCTGTCGGGGCTACTTTATACACACTTTCATTTCTCTTCAGTCAATAGAAACCTTCTTCCCCAAATCTTGTCATTAATCCACATCAGACAAGAACAGCTATGAAGGAAATCGTGAATACCCTCCGGGAATTTTACTGGTATATTATTATCCTGGTCATTTTCATCTGCTACTACATCTGGATTTGACAAAAGCAGCTTTCGGGAAAATTGAACTTCCTGTGGGTCTTATTTAAGAATCCAAATTTCAACTGCTATGAAAGAACTCACCCAGACACTTCGAGATAATTACTGGTACCTGATCCTCCTGGCAATTTTCATCACCTACTTTCTAATCAGATAGAGGGAGATATCACCAATATTCCAGTTCAACGGAGAAAATTCCGATTCACTTCGTTGGGTTATGAATAATCTAATAAGGAATAGTACTTTTCCTATCCATTTAGACTAAAACGAAAAAACCTGACGAACATGAGAGAATTAGTTAGCACAATCAAACAGTATTATTGGTACATTCTAATATTAGCCTTCACCATCTTCTACACCTTTAGTATGGGTATTAACTGATCCTTGAAAGACATTACAGGAATCAGTTCGGGAATTAACTGGGAACATCAGTTATTTAGAACTCACAGGAACGTGAAATCCAAAAATTCAGTTTTCCTTCAGAATTGATAATTAGATTAGTCCTCCAGTGAGTATATAATTTCCATAGCTGGTTCTTAATGAGTTACCATCCGTCCGTCTGGCGGATGGTTTTTTTATTTCTTTAGTTAATTGAATACTGGAAATATTCCCTATTTCCCTTAGTTTTGCGATCCGAAATTTTGACCATTACACAGAGCGTGGCAGACCTGCCTGCCGAAGCATAGCGAAGGTAGGGTGGTCGGATACAAACAGAGGCGTGGCAGAGTGGTCGAATGCGGCGGTCTTGAAAACCGTTGAACCGCGAGGTTCCGGGGGTTCGAATCCCTCCGCCTCTGCAAGTAATTACCCTGGCGAATAGCCAGGGTTTTTTAGTTTTTAGCGAACGGAGTTTACTCCTATGAGTGAATAACCAAAACAGTTCTCTAATGAAACGAGAGAGTAATTGCTTGTATCAACACCATCAAATAGGGATCGCCAAAGGCAATCCTTGGCCTCCTCAAGCAAAACTCTAACAGCAATTAGGTTTTTTATTTCTGACCGAGCTGAATTTAATTCAAGTGACAGGAAGAAGTTTACTCCGACTCCGCCGGATTGAGCAACTCCTTACTTATAATTTCCTCAAGAACATGTTTGGGTAGTGCCCCTGCCTGCATCATTGGCTGCCGATCCATAGGGATAAAGAGAATACTTGGGATACTTCGGATACCGAAAACTGATGATAATTCCTGCTCTACCTCCGTATCGACTTTATAAATAGTAATGTCAGGATATTCTTCGGAAAGTTCTTCCAGGATAGGGGCTACCATTTTACAGGGACCGCACCAGTCTGCATAAAAGTCAATGATCGCCGGTTTGTCCCCTTTGTATTTCCATTCTTTTTCTGTGGTATAATCCAGTATCTTTTCCTTGAAAATTTCGCTAGTTAGTTTGACAGTTGCCATATTTCTTGTTTCAATCTTTATGCTAATGTACGATTAGCGATCGCTAAAGATTGTAACACTTGTTACTGAACCTCAAAAAATACATGGTAGTATCTGCCAACTGACCTTTAGCAGTAGATCATCTTTGTCCAAATGGTCCTGTTCTCTCTATTTATCCTTTACCCTTGGCCTTTAGGATATCGAGGTTTTCTCCCATCTTCTTAACGATGAGAAGTGGGATTGAATCGTCGGCCTTCATAAGTTTGACCGTATTGCTACCTAACTCAGCAAGGGACTCCAACGTCTGACCTTTTGACCCTATGATGATCAGATCCGACTCAGTTTCCTTGGCTAATTTGATCGTTTCCGTGGCAAGCGAATCTTCCTGGTTCAATGTAAGTGCAATCGTTGCACTAAAGTCGAATTTGCTCAACCATCGTCCCATTTCCCTATCCGCAATTCGCTTCATAATGTCATCAAACTCCTCAAATGATTTCCCAGTCTCGGCAAAATCTTCGGGAATACTGTAGCTATGGTGTGCAATTATTTCAACCTCTTTATCTTTTCTCTTTACATCCATCGCCCGTTGCATGGCCAGGGTAGAATGATCTGAAAAATCCGTAATGACCAGGACCTTCTTCATTTTTTTATCCTGCTCCTCGGGAACCAGTAGGAAATTACAAGGAAGGTTACGTGATAACCTCTCGGACACAATTCCTGAACCACCTGATTCCTTTTTACGGCCGGCAATGACCAGGTCAGCTGTTTCCCTGATGGCCAGATTGATCACTTCGTCAAATGGAGATCCGGATACCACCTTCGTCTCGTAGTTAACATCAGATTTCCCAAAAACGGAATTGACCTTGGCTTTCAATGTCAATTTTTGATCCTCCACTAGCTGATTTCGAAAATTCAGGTATTCCTCAGGGAGATGGTCGTAGGATTTCATCTCTTTCGCTACATAAACGAAAAGGATCTTTCCGGGCTTCAATATTGAACTAAGGAAATGGGTATATTCAAGGGTTTGGGAATCCATATCCGAGAAATCCATAGTTACGATCCAGATTCTACCTTCAGCCATTATAAATTAAATTTTTTGGGTTCTAAAAATCAGTTTTCGCGCACGAAGTTAATGCCATAAGGAATATTCCATAGCTCCTCAGCTCCATTTTTTCAAAGGCAATAAAAAAGGGTCGGAATAATCTCACCGACCCTTACTGATTTTTAATGAATTCCTGATTTCCCTAGTTTACGTGAAGGGCTTCCTTAACTTTTTTCACGGTTTTATTACCCATTTCCATGGGCTTTTCCACTGTGCGATTCAAGAGATCTTTCGCTTCTTCCAATCTCTTATGTGCCATGTCTTCCAGGGATTTCTTCGTTGAATCCACTTCATCAACGATCATCTTCCTGGTCTTTTTACCACTTCTCGGGGCAGTAAGTATACCTGTCAAAAGGCCGGCTCCGGTTCCAATAACAAATGCTAGAAAAATTTTGAACGTGTTCATGTTAATCCAATTACGATCAGTACTGATGTAAAGAAGATAATCTAACCAATAAGCTAAATGTGTGAAATGAGAAGTCAGTCACAGAAAATTGACTTTTCTCATAAAGAGGAGAAATCTCAAATTACAATAAAAGGGAAATTCCAATAACCAAATTTCAAATAACAAATAATTGACAATAACCAATAAGTCAAATCACAAGGAACTCATTGAGAGTTTCAACCAATCATTGCCATTCGTGATTTGGAGTTTTATTTGGAATTTGGCATTTGGTTATTGTGATTTACTTGAAAATTGATTTTTGGAATTTGATTATTCATTTTAGATTGAAAAATGACCTATTCAAAGGTTGGAACTTTTTTGTGTGTTCTATTACTATCAGCGAGTTCGCTGGCACAGGATGGTTCTGATCAAAAATTGATCCTTTCCCAAAAAAATGGAACGAAGAAAAAAGAGATTAAAATAGGTGAAAAATTGACCGTTTTGGCCTCTGGCGATAAACTCAAAGGTCGAATTACAGGGATCGCGCTCGATTCAATTGAAGTGGATGATAAAGCAATTCCTTTGGCAACCATCTCATTGATCAAAAGAAATAAAGAAGGCAAAACCCTTGGATTTTTCCTGATACCAATCGGATTCCTATACTCCCTGGAGCGCTCGAATAGTGTTGCTGATACAGGATTAGGTGCCTATATCGCAGTAGGATCCATCATGTCAGCTTCGGGTATCTTCCTTACACTAAAATCAAAGCACAGCTCCGATAAATGGAGTTACTCTATAGAATAAGCACTCATTGGTCCCACTTTGATTAATAAGAGTCCTGTTTTGGTTTGTTGACCATGAAATAGACTTGTAATTCCAATAATTACGTATTTTTGGAAAAAAATGGTTCAATATATATCTACTCAATTAACATGAAACGTAAATCTTCATTATTTACGTTCTTTTTTTTACTACTAATTTCACCTGTCTTTTCTCAAGAAACTCCATCGATTGATTCGGGAGCCACTTCCTGGATGCTTACATCCACAGCTTTGGTTCTGCTAATGATCCCTGGATTGGCAATGTTCTATGGTGGATTGGTACGAACAAAGAACGTGCTTGGTACCATGATGCACAGCTTCGCCGCAATGGGAATTATGACCGTCCTTTGGACAATTTGTGGCTACGCGATGGCATTTGGCCCAAATGTCCTTGGAGGCTGGTTTGGATGGAGCTGGGATTATGTATTACTCTCCGGAATTGATGAATCAATTCTGGCTGAAGGTATACCTGAATATGTGTTTACCATGTTCCAGGGAAAGTTCGCCATTATCACACCTGCTTTGATCGCGGGTGCGTTTGCTGAAAGGATCTCCTTCAAAGGCTACTGCATTTTTATTGCTCTTTGGGGTATTCTCATCTACAATCCTCTCTGTCATTGGGTTTGGGCCGGGGATGGATTCTTGTTTAATCTTGGAGCCAATGGAGCTATCGACTTTGCCGGAGGTACGGTTGTACATATTTCCGCAGGCGTAAGTGGTCTGACTGCTGCTATTTATCTTGGAGCCAGAAAATCCTATCCACATTTACCCATGCAACCCAACAATCTGGTCATGACCATGATTGGTGCGGGACTTCTCTGGGTTGGTTGGTTCGGGTTCAATGCTGGTAGCAGTATTGCCAGCGGATTAAGTACCGCCCAAGCCTTAACCGTCACTCAAATTGCAGCCGCCGCCGGAGGACTGACCTGGTTGATCATCGAAGGATGGCACCAGGGAAAAGCCACGGCATTAGGGTTTGCTTCAGGGATTCTGGCAGGACTTGTTGCCATTACACCAGCTGCTGGAGTGGTACAGCCCAGCGGGGCACTGGTCCTTGGAATACTGGCAACAATTGTCTGCTACCTTGCTGTCGTCTACAAAAACAAGTTGGGATATGATGACACATTGGATGCATTTGGCATTCATGGGATCGGAGGAATCATTGGAGCGATCTTCCTAACCTTCTTTATACGAGAAAGCTGGATGGTCGAGGCAGCTGCGATCGCTGGAGGTAGCTGGACCATGCTTCAACAGTTGGGGATACAGGCTCTTGCCGTACTCATAGCCATCGCCTATGCTGGTGGTGGGACTTTGATAATCCTGCTGGTCCTTGACAAGATCATCAAGCTTCGTTCAACCAAGGACGGTGAAATGAAAGGCCTTGACAGTTATTATCATGGTGAAAAAGGTTACGGAATGTTAAACCCAAGTTGATAGAATTATGAAACTAATAATAGCAGTAATTAGAGAGAATCAACTGGATAGTGTTCGAGAATCACTTATAGAAGCAGGTGTATCAAGAATAACCGTAAGTCATGTTTCGGGTCACGGTCGCCAGGCACCAAGTGAGGAAATATACCGTGGGCAAAGAGTTGTGCCGCATTTGACAGAAAATGTTCGATTGGAAATTGCCGTGAATGACGAATTTGTTGATATAACTGTTGACGCCATTACGGAAGGCACATCCGCAAATCAAGATGGAAAAATCGGTAGTGGTAAGATTTTTATACTTCCTATTGAACAAACCGTTCGGATAAGAACCGGAGAGAAAGGAAAAGATGCCATATAAAAAAGCCCGATCCGCCATTTGGCGGATCAGGCTCTTATTATGAAAAAGAGAGCTACTGATTTAGTGAGTTAGCTCATATTCCAGCTGTGCGGTATTCAATTCAGCGGTAATCCTGTTTGCCAGCCTAACACTAAGTTCATCGAACTTGTGTAACAAGAGGAAGGAATTATTTGCACTTTTTGAAACGAGGAAATCAAATTCTTCCCTTGGTCCCGTTTGATACTCGTTCATCTCGGGATTAAACCAAATGTAGATTTCTTCGCTCATTTTAACGTTGAGTATTTTTCAAAGGTGCGTAGATCAGATTTTCAAATCATGTCAAAACGGTTAACATTTCTGCCAAAATCTGCCTGAATCCATTTATATTCCTGCCAAAACCCATAATTTATGAGACCGAAGCAATTAAAAGCAGTGGGAGTCTTCTTAGGAGTTTTATTGGTAATTGTAATAACTCTTCAGTTTATCTCCACCTTTGAAAGTGGGACACCCAACTACTATTTTATTGTTATGGGTTGTGGAATGCTCTTGTTATTGTACTATACGATCTCCACCACAAGTGGAAGGTGGCGTCGTTAAGAATCAGAAAAGAGTGTTCTTGTAGTAATACTCCTTCCCAATGTTAATTCGTCCGCATATTCTAATTCTCCTCCTACTGGAATGCCCCTGGCGATCGTTGTTATCCTTACCGGGGAATCTGATAGTCTTTTACTAATGTAGAAGGCTGTGGTATCCCCTTCCATAGTGGCGCTCAAAGCAAGGATGATCTCCTTCACATGGCCTTCACTCTCCAGAATACGCCTAAAGAGTGATTCAAGATTGAGGTTATCTGGTCCAATGCCGTCAATAGGTGAAATACGTCCTCCCAGGACATGGAACATACCATTATACTGTCCAGTGTTTCTTATCGCTAAAACATCCGGTGTATCTTCTACAACACAGATGACTGAAGTATCAGTCTTTATGGTCTGGCAAGTACAATCTTCGGTGTCGGAGATTATATGGCAGATCCGGCAATATTTTATTTCCTTTCTGAGTTGGGAAAGAGCTGATGAAAGTTGTTCGGTTTTCTCGAGAGGTTGCTTCAACAAATGGAGGACCAGCCTCAAGGCTGTCTTCTTTCCTATTCCTGGTAATCTTGATATTTCGTTGACTGCTTCCTCGACAAGCTTGGAAGGGTATTCCATTTATTCGATTGCTGCTTTGATTCCAGCTTCAGTAATTCCTTCTCTCATAGGCTTCAGCTCAACATAGGTGCCTGATTTAACTGCACATTTACCCTTGTAGTGAATAATGTAGGTGCATTGCTCAGCCTGTTGAGAATCATGCTTACATACCTTAATGAGCGTGTTAATTACATGATCAAATGTATTGTGGTCGTCATTATATACAACCAGGTTCTTGAGATCCTCATCTTTCTCCTGTACTTCGACTAAGACTTCCTCTTGTAATTGTCTCTCGTGCTGCAAGCTCATTTTCTCAAAATTTGTGCAAATTTAGCATAAAGGTTTAATAAGTGTGAAAACTAGGTTTCTCCTTCGGAAAATACCATTTTTTTGTAACGAAAGGGAATAATTATTTGCTAGATAGGAAATTTTATGTTCTTTCGGATCTACTCTTCATTCAATGGTCATATTAGAAATAGTAGCTATTTTGCAGTCCTTTCATAGCTGATATGTCTCCAGGTTTTGTAGCCTCCATAGTTTTAGGATATTTCGTCTTGTTGATAGTGATATCATGGATCACTTCGAAGAATACGACTTCGGAAACTTTCTATACGGCGAATCGCCAGTCTCCATGGTATTTGGTTGCCTTCGGAATGATTGGAGCTTCCCTTTCCGGTGTTACATTCATTTCAGTGCCCGGCGAAGTCGGCAATAGTAATTGGTATTATTTCCAAATGGTAATAGGTTACCTTCTTGGATATTTTGTAATTGCCACTGTATTGATGCCAATCTATTACCGCCTTCAATTGGTATCGATATACTCCTACCTGGAGGATCGATTCGGATTTTGGTCCTACAAATCAGGAGCTTTCTTCTTCTTACTCAGCAGGGTAATTGGTGCTTCATTCAGACTCTTCCTGGTAGCTGGAGTTCTGCAACTAACATTCTTCGATGCGTTTGGACTACCTTTTTGGGTTGCTGTCATGAGCGCCATCATACTCATTTGGTTGTATACATTCAAGGGAGGGATCAAAACAATTGTATGGACAGATACTTTGCAAACAGCTTTCATGATCATAAGTGTGATCGTAAGTATTTATTTCATAAAGGATAGCATAAACTGGACCTGGAGTGAATTAATGACCAGTGTTTCGATGGATTCTAAAAGCAGAATATTCAACTGGGAATGGCAAAGTAATCGCAACTTTTTCAAACAATTTTTTGCCGGAGCATTCATAGCCATAGTCATGACGGGTTTAGATCAGGACATGATGCAAAAAAACCTTACCTGCAAAACACTGTCAGATGCTCAAAAAAATGTGTTTTGGTTTAGTATAATTCTCGTATTCGTCAACCTGTTGTTCCTGGTACTTGGCGTATTGCTGTATCAATTCTCAGATGTAAATGCAATAGAACTTACCAGAAGATCAGACAACCTATTTCCAATGCTGGCAGTTGAGCATTTTTCGATTGCCGGAGGTGTTTTCTTTTTGCTGGGGATAACAGCTGCCGCATACTCGAGCGCTGATTCCGCTTTAACCGCTTTGACTACTTCATTTTGTGTGGATTTCCTGGGATTCAATCCTTCCAACTTCGGCGAAAAGAAAAGGATCCGCATAGTAGTCCATCTAGGTTTTTCCCTGCTCCTCTTCTTGGTGATCCTGATATTTAATGCTATCAACGATGAGAGTGTCATTAATTCGATTTTTGCTGCGGCAGGATACACTTACGGACCATTATTAGGTCTTTATACCTTCGGGATCTTTACCAATTTGAAAGTCAAAGATCGATTTGTGCCGCTTATTTGCATCCTTTCTCCCTTCATTTCTTATCTCATTGATCTGTATTCGGAAGATCTTCTTGGAGGTTACCAATTCGGATTCGAGATATTGATCCTGAACGGGTTTTTGACCTTTTTGGGATTGTTGATTATAAGAAATAACTAAATGATATTTATAATTTATATTTATAACTTATAAATATAGGTTCATGGCCACTTTCACAAGTACTCTACCTGATGAACTCTTAAAAGAATTGAAGAGTAGATCCAAGACACTTTCCATTCCAATGAACAAGATCATTGAAAATGCAACAAGAATATATCTTGAGCACCTCAACAGAGCTGAATACATAAGGTCATACAAGGAGGCAGGATCAGATCATGATCTTATTTCAATCGCCGAAGAAGGAATGGAAGACTATCTTGATCAACTTAAGGATAATTGAAACAGGGGGAAATTTGGAGTTGCGACCTCAATCCCACTAAAGGAAGTGAGCAATCGGGTTATAGGCCCGTGGTTATCATAAGTGGCAATGTGTTGAACTCCTATTTACAGATTGTAATAGTCTGTCCCTTGACCACCAAGATCAAAAATTACAAGGGCAATGTGATTCTGGATCCGAATGAAACCAACAATCTCAACAACAGATCAGAAATATTGACATTCCATATACGATCCGTTTCTAAGGCTAGATTGATCCAAAAGATAGGAAGTATATCCCCCTCTGAATTAACAAGGATAAAAAAATGCCTGAATGAGATCCTGCAATACTAACGTATCAAATCACCGATCCCGAAAAAATGGGATATGATGTAGCCCTCCTCCCCCTTCCGGTAAATATATACTGAGCACATGGTCCCCCTGCTCCAGATGACCTATTCCCAGACGAGAAATAAAAACTCTTCGATCAGGAAAGTCAATGGTGCCAACATGAAATGACAGATCCTGATAAGTGGAATCGTCTATATTGATCGTAGTATTCTCTTCCATAAATCGTAAAATCTTATTTAGGTTCTCGGACCTACTGAATCCCTCGGGATAGTCAAATCTGTTGAAATCTGTATTAAGGTATTTTCGCCAATGTAAGCCTTGTTTATTGAACGGTAGTATTCCTTCTTGTTTCAAAATTAGATCCTCCAGTGCGTTTGAAACAGGGATCTTCACCGTTATGAAATTTTGACCTAAGGGCACAACTTCACTCTCAATAAATGGGGCATTTACTTCAATCTTTGTCGTAAATCGATTTTCGTAGTTATAAATTCTGGCCATTGGAACCGTTTGATCATTGAAATAGCGATCAGGAAATAATCCATCGGGATAGTATCCTAAGTTTAATAAGATCAAAGCCAAAACTATGTACGCGGGTAGAAGCACACCGATCAGCCATTTCGGAACATTATGTATTAGTGTGTAGTAAATACCCCTATACAAAAATGACAATGTCAAGGCACTGAAAAAGAAATAGATCGGTCGATAAATCCAATGGAAATACTTATTGTCAATTCTCTTCAATCTTCCTAATGAGAAGAAATCGGCGGCGTAAAATAATCCCAGGAACAGAATGATGTTGGCCAGCCATTGTCCAATCTGCCCTTGTTGAGAAAGGAACAACAACAGTATGAATATTGTAATGAATGAAAAACAAAAAGCGAAAAGGCTAAGGAGTGTGAATGAGAATAAAGAGCTTGAGACTTTATCTACAAGTTCAATTTGTTTCTCCAATGATTGATACCTGCCAATGCG
The DNA here is from genome assembly GCA_965242805.1 of Cyclobacteriaceae bacterium. GTDB lineage: Bacteria > Bacteroidota > Bacteroidia > Cytophagales > Cyclobacteriaceae > JANQEU01. The sequence goes on from CBDETD010000002.1 coordinate 2,443,411, forward strand.
TTTGGAGAAAAAGGGATGATAATTGGAAAGTGATTCTTTGTTCTCTTTGAAGACAGATTTTAATCCCACCAATGAAAGCCAATATATACGGAAGAGGAAGTGAAGAATTATGCTGACCGGTAGCAACGCCATAAGGTATAAGGCAACGGAGGCAAAGACGAAAATCACCTCTGAATTGGATGGTATATTGTTGTTTAATGCATTGAAGATCATTTGTGGAATGACATCATTCACTGCAACGACCACGAATACGATCGCTGCGGAGATCAACATCTCCAACTCACTATTCTGTTTGAAAAGAATGTATTTCTCTTCTTTCTTCATTTCTTTCAAAGTAGTTCCTTGGTAGGATCCCAGAAAACATTTTCAAAGTCCTGAACTTTATCTCCGGAAATTACAACCCCTTCCTCTTCCAGTAATCGTTGCATTTCAGTCGGAGATGAAAAAAAGTGCTTCCCAGTTAAAACGCCTGCCCGATTGACAACCCTATGCGCCGGAACGTCCGGCATGCCATGAGAGCTGTTCATAGCCCAACCTACCATTCTTGCACTACTTTTCATTCCAAGGTAAGCTCCGATGGCACCGTAGGAAGTCACTCTCCCGCTTGGGATTAACTTCACTACCTCATACACATCAGCAAAAAAATTGGTTTTGTTTTCTTTGTAGTTTCTCAAAAGTCTTTGAATGTACAATTTCCAAATATAAAAATTTCCTCGACCCGTTTTATCCTTGTCATGGCTTCGGGCTAACCTGACTAGAGACCAAAATATTGTTTGTCCCATCTGTAAACAAAATTTAAAATTTACCGTCTATTCAATCGGTGATAGACCTTATTAATAATCTTATCTAGTTTTACCCTGATGAACAAAATAATTCAGACCCGGGAAATCGCCCGCCAGTTTCGGATGGGAAGTGAAATTATCAACGCACTTCAATCCATCACCATTGATATAGACAGGGGTGAATATGTCGCCTTCATGGGTCCTTCGGGTTCAGGTAAATCCACCTTAATGAACATAATCGGTTGCCTTGATTCCCCGACCAATGGTCAGTACATTTTGAATCAAAATGATGTCAGTGACTTAACAGAAAACGAGTTAGCTGAGATCCGCAATAAAGAAATTGGTTTTGTTTTTCAGACATTCAACCTTCTGCCGAGAGCAACAGCTCTGGAAAATGTAGCCTTGCCTTTAGTCTATGCAGGAATGGGGCGAAGCGATCGTGAAGAAAAAGCCTACAATGTGCTGGATTCCGTGGGTCTGGGAGACAGAGCCCTTCACAAACCAAATGAATTGTCAGGTGGACAAAGACAGAGGGTTGCCATAGCCAGAGCTCTTGTGAATGACCCCAGTATCATTCTAGCAGATGAGCCCACAGGTAATCTTGATTCGAAGACTTCCTACAGTATCATGGATCTTTTTGAAGAACTTCATGCTTCCGGTAATACCATTGTAATGGTTACTCATGAAGATGATATCGCGCAATACGCCCATCGCGTAATCAAACTAATGGATGGTTTGGTTGAATCTGACGAAATGAACAAAAACATACGTAAACCGGTTATGCCGGAATGAGTGCTAAACTGTATACCAAAACCGGAGATAAAGGAAAAACCTCACTGTTGGGAGGTAAGAAAGTCCTGAAATCCCATGAAAGGATCGATGCGTATGGAAGTGTGGATGAGTTGAATTCGTTTATTGGATTACTCAAGGACAAAGATTCAGTTGAAACAAGAATAAAGCATCAATTATATTGGATCCAGGAGGCATTATTCACCCTTGGATCACAACTTGCCACAGAAAGTGATTTTTCAGGTTTCGAAATACCCAAAATCACGGGGGTAGAGATCATGCAAGTCGAACAATGGATTGACCATTATGACGGACAAGTGCCCCCACTGAAAAACTTTATTTTGCCTGGAGGTCACGAAGCAGTTTCATTGTGTCATGTTTGCCGAACCGTTTGCCGGAGAGCTGAAAGAAATGTGACCAAATTGAATGAAAATGAAGAATTAGACGAAAATATCCTGCCTTTTCTAAATCGTCTCTCTGATTATTTCTTTATTCTTGCAAGGAAGATCGGACACGACCTGAACGTCCCGGAAACACCGTGGACACCGGGTGATTCTTAAAAATCTTTACTGCTATGATCGACACCATGAACATCACTATTAATAAGACGAGTTCTCCTCGTTTGCCAGATACGGATATCAATAATCCAATATTTGGCAAGGTCTACTCAGATCATATGTTCATTGCAGATTACAAGGATGGACAATGGCAAGATATGAGAATTGAAGCCTATGGTGACATTAGACTCAGTCCTGCCAACACTACCCTCCACTATGCATCCACCATTTTCGAAGGCCTCAAAGCATTTCGGGGACAAAATGGCGAAGTATTGGTATTCCGACCCCAGGAAAACGCCAAAAGAATGGTGAAAAGCGCAGAAAGAATGTGTATGCCACCTATACCCGAAGATATGTTCATGCATTGTATGACAGAGTTGTTGCAGCTCGATCGGGAATGGGTACCAAGCAAGTCAGGAACTTCTCTATATATTCGACCATTCCAGATTGCTATGGATCCCTACATTGGGATCAGGCCCTCTGATACATACACCTTCTACATAATCACTGGTCCTGTTGGTGCTTATTACTCCAGACCTGTAAAAGTCAAAATTGAGACGCATTTCACTCGAGCTGCTGCCGGAGGGGTGGGTTTTGCAAAGACCGGTGGAAATTATGCTGCCTCACTTTATCCTGCGTTGCTGGGAGCACAAGACGGTTACGATCAACTTATTTGGACTGATGGTATCAACCACGAATATGTTGAAGAATCAGGGACCATGAATTTGATGTTTGTGATCAATGACACCCTGGTAACGGCTCCAACAGGTGACACTATTTTGAAAGGAGTTACAAGGGATAGTATTATGCAACTGGCAAGAGACAACGGAATGGCTGTGGAAGAACGCCCAATAAAAGTTTCGGAAGTGATCGATTCTATCGAAAATGGCGGCATGCAGGAAGCTTTCGGAGCTGGAACAGCTGCCACGATTGCCAAGATCCAGACCATTGGATTTGAGGGAAAGGACTATGATCTACCACATGTTGATTCCTGGAAATACGCCGATGGTTTCCTTGATGAATTAAACAAAATCAAACTTGGTGAGATCCCCGATCCACATAATTGGATCTACCGTATTTAACGAAACAATAAAATAATAATCTTGTAACCACTCTCCATATAGCTGATTTTCGTTTTTCGATGAATTTTGGTATATTCAAAATTCTCCTAATGAAAAAGTGCTATGGTAAAAAGCTATAAAGGTGTTGCTGCCGCTCCGGCAGAAAAAGAAAGTTATCCCATCCAGGTTAGGGATTATATGTCTACTAAACTGATCACATTCCACCCTGATCAACTTATGGATGAAGTTATCCAGACTTTATTGAAAAATAAGATCTCCGGGGGACCTGTCGTCAATGATGATGGAGAGTTAGTTGGAGTCATTTCGGAAGGTGATTGTATGAAGGAAGTGGTAAGGGGAAAATATCATAACCTTCCAAGCCTGTCCAGCAAAGTTTCCGACCGCATGTCCTCCAAAGTCGTTCATATCGCTCCTGAAATGAATATTTTTGAAGCTGCCGATCAATTTCTTTCCATGCGTATCCGGAGATTTCCAGTTGTGGAACTTGGTAAACTTGTGGGCCAGATCAGTCAGAAAGATATCATGAGAGCAGTTCACAAAATGAAATCATCTACCTGGTAGAAGAATTTTAGATTTTTTAACATCATCTTTCTTCCGATAATCGTTGGTCATTGCAGAGTATCTATCTTACTCACCCTGACCTATGAAAGCAAAACGGAAGAATGCTGTCCTCATACTGGCAATCTTTAGTAGCCTACTTTTGCATGCTCAGGAGGAAAGATTCCTGCTTCTTACCAAAATTGGTAGTCGATTTAGACTTAAGATCTATCAATATGAATCCATTACATTAAGACTAAAAGACTCAGAACTCTTCACTTCGGGAGTGATTGAGGCTTTTGAAGACAGCGCGATTATATTTTACGACACGCCCATAAAACTTGTGGACATTGCAGAAATTGATATTCGCAATAAAAATCACAGCATTTGGAGTTTTCGAAGTTCCCCGGGAAAGCTTGTAATGTCTGGCGTCATGCTGACCACAATTGATCTACTGAACCAAAGAGAACCAATTACAAGAAGAATTTCTCTGATTTCAGGAGGTTTGATCCTTTCCGGAATAGTAATGAAGGCGCTTGAAAGAAAATATTTTATTCCGGATAGGAAAAACAAAATACAGATAATCGGATTATAGTGTTGTAGGTCAATGATTGACTTATTTATCTTCGTGTTCAATAAAAAATCCTAAATCTTAAACGATGACAACTGATCAGTTGAAAGACTTGAAGGCGCGTGTAACGGCCTTGAGGAGGTATCTTTGACTACGATGCCAAGAAGAAAGAAATTGAAGAATTAGAGCTTGTCACCCACCAGCCTGATTTTTGGAATAATCCTGAAGAGGCCGAAAAAACGATGAAAATCATCCGCAACAAAAAGCAATGGACGGATGAATATGAGAAGATCCAGACCGCCTGCGATGATGTGGAGACATTGTTCGAGTTTCTGGAAATGGGCGAATCAAGTGATGAGGAAGTAGAAAGTGAATTCCAAAAAGCTATCCAATCAGTCGAAGACCTGGAAATGAAAAAAATGCTTTCGGCTGAAGAAGATCAACTTTCAGCAATGCTACAGATCACACCTGGAGCAGGCGGAACCGAGAGTAATGATTGGGCTGGAATGCTCATGAGAATGTACATCATGTGGGGGGAGTCCAACGGCTATAAAGTAAGGGAAGTAGACTTCCAGGCCGGCGATGTGGCTGGAGTAAAGTCAGTGACACTTGAATTTGACGGACCTCTGGCATACGGTTATTTAAAATCTGAAAATGGAGTTCACCGCCTCGTGAGGATATCTCCTTTTGATAGTGGAGGGCGTAGGCATACATCTTTTGCCTCAGTTTATGTGTATCCGGTTGCTGATGATTCCATTGAAATCGACATTAATCCCAATGATATCGAATTGCAAACATCTAGATCGGGTGGTGCTGGTGGCCAAAATGTCAACAAAGTAGAGACCAAAGTGCAACTTACTCATAAACCAACTGGAATTGTTGTAGTATGCCAGGTAGAGAGATCTCAGCTTGCGAATCGGGAGCGGGCTATGCAGATGCTTAAGTCCCAACTTTATCAACTGGAAGTTGAAAAGAGAAATAAGGAACGTGATAAGATTGAGGCCAGCAAGCTTGCCATCGATTTTGGATCTCAAATCCGAAATTATGTATTGCACCCTTACAAGTTGGTCAAGGATGCTCGGACAGGTCATGAAAGAACAGATGTTCAAAATGTCTTGGATGGAGATCTCAATGATTTCCTGAAAAGTTATCTATTACATCTGCAGGAGGTTTAACGGATGCCAAAATATTACCGCCTGAACTTCTGGCTACTTTGCCTTAGTTCATATCTTTTCTTTTCGTCGTTTACCATGATCATTGCCGAACTACCAAACTATTTAAGAGGTTTGGGGGGTGAACAGTACCTTGGCCTGATCGTGTCCCTGTTCACATTGACAGCGGGTATTTCCAGACCTTTTAGTGGTAAGATGACGGATCAATGGGGTAGGATCCCTGTGATGATCATAGGTGCTATTGTCAGTGGAACAGCAGCACTGCTATATCCGGTCCTCGCCACAGTTCCCGGATTTCTAGCAATTAGATTGCTTCATGGATTTAGTACCGGTTTCAAACCAACTGGCACTTCCGCTTATGTAGCAGACATAGTCCCTTCCGACCGTCGTGGTGAAGCACTTGGTATACTGAGTACTTTTGGTACAATTGGAATGTCGTCAGGACCTGCAATCGGGTCCAGTATATTTATCGAATACGGCATAAACGCCCTCTTTTATACAAGTTCCGTGTTTGCTGTGGGTTCTGTACTGATCTTATTCGGGATGAAAGAGACCCTACAAAATGCTTCAAAGTTCAACCTTCGGATGATCCTTATAAACAGAAGTGATATTTACGAACCAAAGGTTATCATCCCCTCTATAATCATGGTGCTAACCGCTTTTTCATTTGGTACTGTGATTACACTGGCGCCCGATTTTGGAGACTTTTTGGGCGTTGATAATCGAGGTTTATTCTTCATGGTATTTACAGGCTCTTCTCTACTGGTACGAATGATAGGAGGAAGACTATCGGATCTATTTGGAAGGAGAACGGTATTGAAATACAGTACCGCTCTTTTATTTATAAGTATGTTGATCGTGGGACTTTCCGAATCTCAAGTCCAATTTTTTACCGGAGCCTTTGTGTTTGGTCTTGGGTATGGGTTGAATTCACCGACATTGTTTGCCTGGACCATTGACCTTTCTCCGGAATCAAATAGAGGTAAGGGGATATCTACCTTGTTTATTTTTCTGGAAATAGGAATTGGGTCCGGTGCATTGTTAATGGGATCCCTATACCAGGGTATCGATTCAAGATTTCCATCATTATTTGTGTCTTCCGCATTCTTTTCATTACTTGCCTTCTTGTACTTGGTCACCTACCGAAAATGAGAAAACACCAGTTAATTCCAGCGCTTTACCTATTAGTTGGGATCGTCAATCTTTCTTCCCATTTGCTGTCAATACCATCTCTTGAAACTTATAGCAAGCCTCTATTGATGCCTATATTGCTGTATTATGTTTATGAAAGGTCAGCAGGGCACGTGACTCTCAAAACACTTCTGCTTGCCATTGCCATCATTTTTAGCTGGGGTGGTGACATTGCATTGATGTATGGTGACGATTACTTTATTGCAGGACTTGGTTCTTTTCTGATTGCCCAGATCACCTATGTATTTGTTTTTTCCAAAGCTGTTTACAATCCTATTAGATTCTCCTTTCCGAGAATATTGCCAATCCTGATTTACGGGATCTTGCTATTTACATTTCTACTTCCTCGTACTGGTCAACTTTTGGTGCCTGTATTGATTTACGGGTTGAGTATTCTGTCAATGGTATCGATGGCCAACCTGCGAAAGGGATTAACATCTGAGAGTAGTTTCAAATGGACCATCCTGGGAGCAGCTTTGTTCCTGGCATCCGATTCCATTCTCGGGCTTAACAAGTTTGTGATTGATATTCAACTCAATCGTTTCATAGTAATGCTGACCTATATATCAGCTCAGTATTTTATAGTTAGGGGAATTTTGGATCACGCTGATTAGGATTTCTAATCAGCCTCGGCGAAAGTCACACTACCCAGAGCTACATCTACTTTAAATGTCAGAAGGTTTTCAGCATATGCGCTATATTCCATATTGACATAGACGCTGTTTTCAACTTCCTCGTATCCTTTTGGCATTTTGATACCACAAAGAGGTGAGTCCTTAACGTGAACAATTACAGGTGAGTTTTTTGGCAAAATGATCTCAAGTTTACCAGCTCCAACGGAAGCTTTTACGTCACATTTACTTTCCATAGAGTGACTGAAATCCAGTAATGCCTGACCAAATCCAATTTCAGCAATGACTTTTCTTGCTCTTGAATGATCCAGATCTTTAGCAATTAGGGTTCCCAGGTCCACCTTCACCAGGAAGGTGTCCATTTCAACGTAATTGGGTTCTTCCTTATCGTACTTCACAACAACATCCGCATTTCCGGTATGTATCTTGAGCTTATTGACTTTCGTACCGCTTAGGTCGATATCGGAACTTCCAATGCCATAATTCAATTCAAGGTTATAGATCTTGTTGTCATTGAGAAGAAATTTCCAGTAATTGTCTTCGTCTTCCTGGTTGTCTTTGAGCATTGCAAATGCTAAACCATTTCCAAGCCTCGAACTTCTGTACTCTTCGAGATCAAGTCTTACATTACATGTTCTTCCCAATGTTTTTGCATCAAATCTTGGGTTGATCTGATTTAAATTGGGATTTCCAAAAATATTTAGGGGATTACCGCCATCGACATGCCGAATAAAAGATATACCTGATGTGGCTTTCAAAGAGAAATCTACCGTATCGTAATTATCTGCCTGATCAAGCGAATAAAACTTGCGAATTTGAGCCTGTCCTGCCAATAAAAATACGATACCTAGCCCTGCCGTCAATACCAACCTCAACATGCCCTACATTACGGATTTTTTTGACACTTTGTTGCGCCGATACCAAATGAATTTGCCCAAATAGAATAAAACGCCAGCGAACCCGAAATTATTATTCAAAAAATTCCTTCATTCTTTCAAAGAATCCCTTTTCTGCCCTGGATGGATCAGGTTCAAAATTTTTCGAATCCTTCAACGTCTCAAGTATGGATCGTTCTTCCTTGGTCAGGTTCTTTGGGGTCCAAATATTCACATGAATTAATTGGTCTCCACGTCCATAACCGTCAATATCTTTAATCCCCTTGCCTCTCAGCCTTAGTATCTTGCCACTTTGGGTTCCTGGTTCAATTTTAATCTTAACCTTTCCATCGATAGTCGGGACTTCAGAAGACGAACCCAATGCCGCATCTGTGAAACTTATGTAAAGATCATAGATCACATTGTTCCCATCTCGCTTGAGCACAGAATCGGTTTTCTCTTCGATGAGAATTAAAAGATCTCCCGGTATTCCACCTGCAACTTCGTTCCCTTTTCCCGACATAGAAAGTTGCATGCCTTCTGTCACTCCTGCAGGTATGTTTATGGAGATTACTTCTTCCTCACGTTTCATACCTGAGCTGTCCGTCCCAGGTCCTCTCTTGTCAACTGTCTGACCAGCTCCTCCACACGTAGGGCAAGTCGATGTTGACATCATCTGTCCCAACATTGTATTCATTACCTTCTTGATCTGGCCTGTTCCATTACAGGAAGGACAATGTTTGAAAGTCGTGGACGGATCGACTTTTAATCGATTGACTTTTATCTTTTTCTCTACTCCATTTGCAATCTCCTGCAAATCCAGTTTGATCTTAATCCTTAGATTGGTCCCTTTACGAGTTCTTCTTCCTGATCGACCACCTCCAAAGAAACTTTCAAATGGGCTACCTCCTCCTCCAAAAATGTCACCAAACTGGGAGAAAATATCATCCATACTCATTCCTGCTCCTCCAAATCCTCCGGATCCACCTACTCCCTGATGACCGAATCTGTCGTAACGCTGGCGTTTTTCATCATTACTGAGAATCTCGTATGCCTCAGCGGCTTCCTTGAACCTCTCCTCAGCTTCATTATCACCAGGATTTTTATCGGGGTGATTTTGAATAGCGATCTTTCGATACGCTTTCTTTATTTCATCAGTCGTGGCATTACGACCTACTCCTAAAACCTCGTAATAGTCCCTTTTACTCATTGAGATTTTGCTCCGGTTACAACTTTAGCAAACCGAATTACCTTGTCATTCAGATAATATCCCGGCTCTACCACATCAATAATTTTTCCTTCTAGTTTCTTCTTTGGAGCAGGAATCTGTGAAATGGCCTCATGGAACTCAGGATCGAAATCGTCCCCTTGTTTGATCTCCATCTTCTTGACACCCTTTCCTTCAAGAACTTTAACAAGTTTATTATAGATCAAGCCAATACCTTCATCCTGTTTTCCATCATTTGCGGCCTTAATAGCCCTTTCAAAATCATCCAATATTGGCAACAATGCAGTGACGACCTCGCGACTTGCAGATCCGATAAGATCAATCTTCTCTTTGGAAGTTCTCCTTCGAAAGTTTTCAAACTCCGAGTACAACCTTAGATATTTGTCTTTTGCTTCGGACAATTCAGATTCCAGGTTCGATACTTCGTTTTCCTCTTTTTCCTCTCCCTCCTCTTTTTCAATCTCTTCCTGTTCCAGTTCCTCGGTTTCTTTTACTTCCTGTTCCAGGTCTTCTGTGTTATTCTCCAATTCTTTCTCTTTTTTCATTTTGATCTAAGAAAAAATATATAGTTCTTCAGTTCATTATCTGAGTAGGCAATTACTTTGCCAATTAGTACTACATGACATTATGACAGCTATTTGTTCAAGGTTGCCCAAATAATGTCTTTCAATTCAACAATTCCCGAATTAGCGACACTAGAGATAAAAACAAATGGAATATTGGGTAGCTCACGGATCATCTCTTCCTTTAGTTCTTCATCGATCAGGTCAGACTTGGTAAGTGCCAGTATGTGCTCTTTATCCATCAATTCCGGATTATGCTCCTTGAGCTCTTTTTGTAACACGTGATATTCATCCAAAATGTCTTTGCTATCGACAGGTATGATGAAAAGTAGGACGCTATTCCTTTCGATATGTCGTAGAAATCTGGTTCCTAGTCCTTTACCCTGAGAAGCACCTTCAATGATCCCTGGAATATCCGCGACCACGAAGGATTTGTAATCACGGTATTGCACAACTCCCAGGTTTGGAGTTAGTGTTGTGAAGGGATAGTCCCCAATTTCCGGTTTAGCAGCGGAAATTACCGATAACAGCGTGGATTTCCCAGCATTTGGAAAGCCTACCAATCCCACATCAGCTAAAAGTTTCAATTCGAGTATTACCGCTTTTTCAGTGGCACTCTCTCCAGGTTGAGCATACCTTGGAGATTGGTTTGTGGCGGACTTAAAATGTGAATTTCCCAAGCCCCCCTTCCCACCATGTATAATGATTTTCTCATCATAATCTTCAGCAATTTCCCCCAGTAGCTCACCAGTTTCTGCATCCTTGGCAATAGTTCCAATGGGTACTTCGAGGATCACATTCTCACCATCAGCACCGTGACGGTTACCACCTTCCCCTGGTTTCCCGGGATCTGCTTTGATGTGTTTACGGTATTTCAGATGGATCAAGGTCCATAGCTGCTTATTCCCTCGCAAAATGATGTGTCCGCCATGGCCACCGTCACCTCCATCAGGACCGCCCTTGGGAACAAACTTTTCCCGTCGGAAATGTGAAGAACCTGCGCCACCAGCCCCGGATTTTCCGTAGAATTTTACGTAGTCAATAAAGTTTGATTCCATTCAGGAATTAATACTTATCGATTACATCACAAATACTCTGAAAGATACCATCTATGGTTCCTACACCGTGTACTCCATCGTACTTACCCTGTTCCTCATAGTAGTGTGCTACTGGTGCAGTTTTATTTTCATATTCGGATATCCTGACATGGATCTTTTCTTCACTTTGATCATCTGCTCTACCAGAAGTCTTACCCCTGTCCAGAATCCTTTTGATCAATTCCGGTTCAGGAACTTCCAACGCAATCATACCGGAAATAGCAATGTTGTGTTTAGATAGCATTTTGTCCAATGCATCAGCCTGATTTACAGTTCTCGGAAAGCCATCAAATATAAATCCGTTTCCATCCAGGTACTCAGCCACAGTCTCCTCCACCATCCCGATGACAACTTCATCAGGAACAAGCTTACCTTGATCCATGTAGCCTTGAGCAAGTTTTCCCAATTCTGTTCCTTCCCCCAGGTGCTTTCTAAAAAGGTCACCGGTAGAAATGTGCTTTAGGTTATACTTGGAAATGATCTTCTCACTCTGGGTACCCTTTCCAGCGCCCGGAGGACCGAATAAGACTAAGTTCAACATTGGTTTACTGTTTGTATTTATTTAAAGATATATCTTTAGTAAGATTGTTTCTAGAGCTTTTGCATTAAGTAATTATATAGTCCGATCATTGCGTCTATATCATCCAGATGAACCTTCTCGTTTGGAGAATGTACATTGTCCTCAGGCGCTCCGATAAAACACCAGTCAAGGGCGTAAGGCGAAACTTGTACTTCCCTACCATCGCTTGAACCGGAACCTTCAACTTCCAACTGAAAAGGGATATTAGATTTCGATGCTAAATCGATGACCTTGTCAAGGAATAACTTCCTGGGGATGTTATGATCCCTCAGTGATATTACAACGCCATTACCGGGTTTAACCCCTTCCGTAACCCATGTAATATCGGAAATTAGACATTGCTTTATTTGATAATTCTCAACAAGGTATTTCAAAAGAAATGGAACACTTCCACCTCCATGTTCTTCATGTGTAGAAAAAACAATTGCTCCATCCTCCAGCGATTCCGCCACTCGAAGTGCGTTATAAATCCCCAGCCTGTTGTCCATGTAGGGAGATGTCACAGAAGTATCATCCAATCGGAAATCCGATTTGTATACAAGGGTCGTACCTGTTTCGATCCCTCTTCCAAAATCGTAATGAAGTTGACCTTCCTCATTCACCAAAAGTCGGCATTGAATCGGGCCCAGTCCATCTTCGCCCGTGAGCTGATAACCTGTCTTAACTTCGGGACTTCCGATTGGCACTAGTTGATTCTGATACCTTACTGTAAATCCAACTGAATCCATGTGGGCAAAAATTGCTGTCTTAGGTTCCCCAAAAACCAAAATCAGAGCATCCTGGAAGGGTTCTCCGAACACAACCCTGGGCTTCATTTTCCATTTTGAGGACTGCTTTTTTACATATTCCAGAATGAAATTCTTCATTCTGAACTCCTCACCTGAAGGTGAATGAACCGCAACAAGATTTTTTAATAACTCCACCCCGAAAAAAGAAAGCAAAGATGAAATAAGGAACTATAAAAACCAATTGGCAGAAAGCATTGAATGATCGTTAAACCTCATAATCCTATATTAGTAATATGAAGCACCCCTCTTACTTTGCATTTTGTTTTGCGATTCTCCTTTTGTCCTGTGGACAACAGAAAGTGTTTGAGGAAGCTAAGAACGGAATTTCACCTGATCTTGATTCCTTTCCCGAAATCACCGAGACCATATATTCGAAAGTCAAAGATTATCCAAACGGTACCGAATTATCCATTGCAATCATATCAGACAGTATCCCAAAGTTCATTGGATTGGTTCGGGAACAAGATTCCATAAAGTACGTCGAGAACCATCATACCTTGTTTGAGATTGGATCTGTATCCAAGGTCCTCACATCCACAATTCTGAGTAATCTTATTGTCGAAGACAAAATAGATCTTGATCAATCCATTTCGGATTTTTTTGAGTTTGAAATTGGTGATTCACTTTTATCCAGGGTCACATTAAGTCAATTGGCGAATCACACCTCAGGGCTGCCAAAATTGCCAACTGACCTTATGACTTCACGTGAAATGTATAGTGATGATCCGTATGCGAATTATGGTCCCGATCGACTTGAAGAAAAGCTTGGGAATGGCATAAAGTCATATTCAATACCCGGAACACAATACGAGTATTCCAACCTGGGTGTAGCTATCCTTGGTCATATCATGACGATTGTTGCGGATAAATCCTATGAAGGTCTTTGTAAGCGTTACATTTTCGAAAAATATAAAATGGAATCCTCCACTTCTCAAGTGTCAAGTGTTTCCGGAAGAATGGCGGCGGCATTGGACAAAAATGGGGAGCCCACTTCAAATTGGGATTTAAATGTATTCGTAGGTGCGGGAGGCATCTTATCATCGACAAATGACATGTCCAAATTCGTCCTGGCCAATTTTTCCTCTGACTCGGCCTTAGCACTGCAAAGACAAGTCACATTTGAGGTCTCAAATTCAACAGATGTGGGATTAGGTTGGCATATAAATAAAACCTATGATGACCCTTATTATTGGCACAATGGAGGGACTGGTGGGTACAGATCTATGGTGATCATGAATGTCAATACAGGTGAAGGTGTGGTTGTTTTGTCCAACGTCTCTGCATTTTCATATCTATCAGGAAATATTGATAACCTCGCCTATGACCTGATGGAAATTATTGATCAATCGTCATGATCAAGGATCTCAATGTCCTGAATTAGAACCCGGTTACTTATGGCCTGCCCAGTCCTTGTAGCAGCTAGCCCTCCCAATGCTGTTTCCTTGTACTTGTCTTCCATCGACTGTCCAATTTCTCCCATGGCATCAACACATTCGTCGACCGGAATAACGGCATTGACTTGTGCCAAAGCAATTTGGGCAGATGAGTTGGCAATGGCCGCTGCGCTTGCATTTCTAACCACACACGGGACCTCTACCAGACCTGCCACCGGATCACACACAAGCCCTAACATACACTGAATGGTGATGGCAACAGCATTGAAAGACTGATCAATTGTTCCTCCAAGGCAGTGAACAATTGCCGCCGAGGCCATGGCTGCCGCAGAGCCTGTCTCAGCCTGACACCCTCCAACAGCGCCTGCAAGAGAAGCCCTTTTCTCAAGGATCAATGCCACACCAGCTCCCACCAATAGGCCTTCCAGTATTTTAGAGTCTTCAAGATTGTGTATTTCCTGCAGGGTGACCATGGTACCAGGCAGTATACCTGATGCCCCGGCAGTCGGAGCAGCAACAACCCTTCCCATACACGAATTCACTTCCTTGGCAGCCAAAGCCCTTGAAATGAGTTTTTGGAATTCTGATGATAGGACAGAAACCGGGTGATTGAATACTTTTTTTGCTCCATTGTCAATCATACCGGAATGAGACTGCATGTTCTCATTTAATCCCGTGTATACAGCTTCCTTCATTACTGCATATGCATTCTGTAGTCCGTTCGAAATCTCTTCCTCATTCCTTTGTTTTTGAGTTATTTCATATTCGATAACAGGCTGGAATAGACTGCATTTATGTTCCTCACAATAATTTGACCACTGTTCGAACGATTCAAAAAGTAAACTCATGTCATCATTTAATTGGATAGGAACAAAGGTATGAATGTTGGGACATTGATTTATCTATATTTGCGGCCATGAATTTGAAAAATGACCTTTTGATCCGTGCAGCAAGGGGAGAACAGACCGAAAGAGCTCCTGTCTGGTTGATGCGCCAGGCAGGCCGAATACTTCCTGAATACAGGAAAGTGAGATCATCAATTTCCGGATTTAAGGAATTGGTTGAGACCCCTGAACTTGCTGCGGAAGTGACAATCCAACCAGTTGATATACTTGACGTGGACGCTGCAATTATCTTTTCCGATATTCTTGTCATACCTGAAGCTATGGGGCTTTCCTATGAAATGATTGAGAAAAAAGGTCCACATTTCCCGAAGGTCATTGAAAACGAATCAGATATTGATAATCTGAATGTAATCGAAGGAAATGAGTTATCATATGTATATGATGCCATTAGAATCACAAAAACCGAACTCAACGCGAGAGTCCCCTTGATAGGATTCGCCGGTGCTCCTTGGACTATTCTTGCATATATGATCGAAGGTTCCGGTAGCAAAACTTTTTCGAAAGCACGTCGATTCCTTTATCAGCATCCGAACCTTGCTCACAAGTTGCTGCGAAAAATCGCCAGTAGCACTACGATCTACCTGAAAAAACAAATAGAAGCCGGAGCCAACATCGTACAATTGTTTGACTCTTGGGCCGGCATTCTTCCTCCTGAGCACTACAAGGAATTTTCTTTAAAATATATTGAGGAAATTGTGAGTAATATCAAAGAAGTACCGACTACAGTTTTCGCAAAAGGAGCATGGTTTGCCCTTGAAAGCATTGGCAAAATATCATGTAATGTAGTGGGACTCGATTGGAACATGTCCCCCGAAGAAGTCCGTAAGATCATACCTCAAAAAACGTTGCAGGGTAATCTTGACCCATGTGTTTTGTATGGTTCAAAGGATGAGATAAAGAAAAGAACTTCGGACATGCTTGGGAAATTCCAGGGACAACCTCACATTGCCAATCTTGGTCACGGCGTATACCCGGATACGGATCCCGACAATGTGAAGGTTTTCATTGAAACCGTGAAAGAAAATCAATCCACTTCAGTTTACTGAACCAACTCGCTTTTGCTAGAATAAGTGTAAAGCTGAAGGGACTGTAAAAGAATGAAAAGAATATATGCCACCGATGTGGAGAACATAAACGGAGGCAGTATCCGGAAGTATACAAACATCAAATATGTGAAAACAGCAAAAGCCACGGAGGCACTTAAGATCCCATAGAGAGCTCCTCTTCTCTTATTGATATATGCTGATATAAACACGGTAAAAGCGTAGAAAAAGTAACCCATCAAAATCACAAAATAGGGGGTAATCAGATTCGTGAAAAAAACGGGAGGTGTAATAAGAGTTGTGACGATGAAGAGGACACCTATGATCCCGAGAATATTGATCGCTACATTGGATACCTCATCCGGATACATGGACTGTACATATTTTCCGAAAAAATATGGACTTAAAAAGAGCGTAAGATACTCCATGATTATACCGATATGCCATGGATAATCGGAGACCAAAGAATGGAGGACATATAAATCTGCACCCAGGATGCGGTAACTATACGTAATGCAAAACAGAGAAAAGTAGAATGAAGCCATATCCAGGGATATGAATCCAAAACGGATCAGGAAAAAGATTGCCACCAGAATAAACAAAGTGGTAAGGACGATCGAAAGCACCCATTGGGAATTATATTCATTCTTGATGTTGTCATACAAACCGAACTTCATGGATTGTGATCCCCCTCCCTTGCTATGATCAAAGTTCGCAACGTGAATAATTACCTCAAGAACACCAGAAGCATCAGGGACTTTTACATAAAGTGGTCTCCATTCCGGCCTGTAGTCAGACTTAGAAGTACCCACTTTCCCATTTGTTGCAATGACCTTACCATTTACAATGAATCTAAATGCACAGTAGAAGTCTTCAATGAAAAAGCCATAATCGGAAGGAGTCTCAGGTAAATCAATGATCAATCTGTACGACGCGTAACCAAAAGAAGTAAGACTGTCTTCACCCACAACTCCCTTCCAAAGAGTTGGGAAATCATGGAACACCTTGACTTTTCCAGATTTACCAGGTCGTATGAATTCCTTCCAGCAAAATTCCCATTCTCCATCGAGTACGATATTGTCGTTCAACGATTGATTTCGAAGATCCAACCTCCCATTTATTATTTGAGAGGATACATCAAATGCTACAATAAGAATCAAGCAAGATGAAAGGATCCATTGTGTCCTCATCCCAATAGTTCATTGAATTTAGGATCTTTCTCTATTTCTTTTCTCAAATCCTCAACGACAACGGGTACAACCCCCGGATATTCACACACCAAGCCTCCAGCCAAATTTGCCAAAGCACTTGCCGCCTCCATTGAAAATCCATTGTGAATGGCTAGGGCCGCAACACTTATTACAGTATCCCCTGCACCTGACACATCGGAAATAGATCTTCGATGAGCTTCAGAATGACCTGATCCGTTTTGTGAGGAGTATACTATGCCATTTCCTGACAGCGTTACCATTACATTATCACAATGCATATCATCCTTGAGTTGATCAGCCGCTTTAATTACTCCTTCAATGTCATCAAGATCAAGTGATATTCTCATTCCCTCATTCATCTCCTTCAAGTTTGGTTTGAAAATTGTGCAATTCCCATAATCACCAAAATTTCGGGATTTAGGATCTACTGCTGTTAGTTTGTCCTTCTTTCTTGCCTCATCGATACAGAATTTTATCACATGATTATTTAAACAACCTTTATCGTAATCCTCAAAGATTATCAGATCGGCTTCATCCAGAAGATTAAAAATGTGACTTTCAAGTGATTTCTGATCAATATTGTTTAATGGTATGTCGTGTTCTTCATCAATCCTGATCAAATGGTGACTCCCGGATATCAATCGATTCTTGACAGTTGTCATTCTATTTCTGCTCCTGATGATCCCGTCCGTACTTAAACCGCGGTCTTCCAGTAAGTTGTAGAAATAATCAGCAGGGAGATCATCTCCAACGATAGAACAAAGAAGGGGTATGCCTCCTAGCGCCTGTATGTTTAATGCGACATTGGCCGCACCACCCAGCCTATTTTCTTTAGAGGAAACATTCATGATGGGTACCGGGGCTTCAGGTGAAATTCGACTTACTGAACCGTAGATATATGTATCTACCATTACATCCCCAAGAACCAGTACCTTTTTCCCTTTAAAGGAATTCAGAATGCCATCCACCGAAGAAACAGTCATCAATATATTTTTTCCAGGGTCTTGGATATCCTTGATATTGCCTCTCTGAGATCAGACTCGGAAGCTGCATATGAAAGCCTGACACAATCAGGTGCTCCAAATGCTGCACCTGTTACAAGGGACACATGTGCATTTTCCAGAATGTACATACAAAAATCATTGGCATTTTTAATTGGACCTTTTCCAAAATACTCTTCAACATTGGGAAAGAAGTAAAATGCTCCCTGAGGCATATTTACATTTAGACCAGGTATCTCACCAAGCAGATCATGAACAATCTGACGTCTTTTTTCATATTCTTTTGCCATGGACCGCGATGCATCCAGAGAACCATTTAGGGCCGCCAATGCCGCTCTTTGCGATATAGAGCTGTTTGCCGAGGTTATTTGACCTTGCATTTTATTTGAAGCCTTTGCAAGCCATTCAGGCGCACCAATGTATCCAACCCTCCACCCTGTCATCGCAAAACCTTTCGAAAATCCATTCACGGTAATCGTACGATCCTGCATCCCATCAATCGCTCCGATACTCACATGATCACCTGAGAAGTTAATATGCTCATATATCTCGTCAGAAATTATCATGATATTCGGATGCTTCCTCAGCACATCAGCCATCGACTGTAATTCAGAGCTTGTGAAAACGGACCCTGTGGGATTACATGGTGAAGAAAATATCACTGCTTTGGTCTTTTCTGAAATTGCTTCTTCCAGTTGATTTGCTGAGGCTTTAAAATCATTTTCAATACCACCCTTGATAAATACAGCTTTCCCCTCCGCTAATTGTATCAAAGCCGTGTAGCTTACCCAGAACGGCGTGTATACAATCACCTCATCTCCAGGATCGAGCAATGCCATAAAAACATTTGCAATAGACTGCTTTGCCCCATTGGAAACTACTATCTGATTTGGCCCATAATCGAGCCCGTTTTGATCCTTCAATTTCTTCGATATGGCTTCTCTCAGGTCCAGATAACCATTGACTGGGGGATAGGAGAAATATTTTCCGGTTTTCATGTCCTCAATAGCTCCATCTACGATGAATTCTGGGGTTTTAAAGTCAGGTTCACCGAGACTGAGACTAATGACATCAACGCCCTGCTGCTTCATTTCCCTGGCCTTAGCAGCCATTGCAATGGTTGCTGATTCAGGAATGTTTTTAATTCGATTTGATAGTAATTCCATAATTGAGAAATTCGGTCAAAAATACGAATATAGACTACTGATTTAGTACATTCATGCATTATTTATTAATGATTTAGCTGGTTGCCATAATGAAATTCATAAAAATACTGGTATTGCTTTTTTTCGGCATTTATCGCTTACACGCTCAGGATACAACAAGCAAGGAAGTAGGCGATTTTGAATTGATGGTCTATGGTGATGTCTATTATGCATGGGATAGTAATGAACCCATAGATAATCAAAAGCAATATGTGACGCAGGCTGTCAGGCACAATGAATTTAATATCAATCTTGCAGCTCTCAAGGTAGCTTATGACACTCATATTATCCGATCGAATATAACTATCCAAACAGGTACCTATCCGATCACAAATTATGCTGAACCAAATCCTCTGGGTCAAATAATCAATGAAGCCAATATTGGCGTGAAAATCGGAGAAAATACATGGATTGACATGGGAGTTATGAGTGGTCACTTTGGATATGAAAGTGCATTTTCACTTGACAACGAATTATATACTCAAGCATTGGTGACAGAATACACTCCCTATTATCAAACTGGCATTCAGTTTTCTACCCAGTTTAGGGAAAACATCGCTTTCCGGGCAGTTGTGGTAAACGGATGGCAAAACATATTTGAAGCTGAACCAATACCCGGTACAGGTTTCAACACAGCAAAATCATTTGGTCTTGCCGTTGATTATAGCTTGAATGAAAAATTGTCGTTTGGCTACGGTAACTATTTCGGGAATGAAGGAAATGAAACTACAGGGAAGAAATACAGGTTTCATAATAACCTGATTGGTCAATATGTAGGAAATAGCTTTTCGTCCATTCTAAGCCTGGACTTAACAGCCCAGGAATTATTGACTTCTAACAAAAATAGTACGGTCCTATTCATTACCTGGATCAATAAGTTTGACTTGACAGATTATCTATCAATTGGAGCCAGATACGAGTATGTTGCTGATCCTGACCAAATCCTGTTTACAACCATAGCCCCAGGGTTTCAAACTAACATTATCACCGCATCCTTGAACTACTATTCGACCAAGAATTCTGTATTTAAGATTGAACTGAAGCAATACTACGGGGAAGAAAATATTTGGACAACTGGTAAAGACATTGAAGATGCCAACAATAACTTCATGATCAATGCCGGTTTGGCCATCAGGATCAACCACTTTTCTCATGATGATCAATATGACATGTAAAAAAAAGACCATCTATCCACGACAGATGGTCTTTCCTGTACAATTTATCTTATGATCAGCTAGCGCAGAATTCTTTCAGTCTTCTGTTCTTGCTTGGTTCTCTCAATTTCTGAAGAGCCTTTTCCCTAATCTGTCGAACCCTCTCACGAGTGAGCCCCATCGCATCACCAATCTCTTCCAAAGTGTAAGGGTTATCATGACCAATACCGAAACTCATCATGATGACTTCTCTCTCGCGTGCAGTCAATGTGGAAAGTGCCCTCAATGTTTCAACTTTCAAAGAATCGTTGAAAACCAATTCACCATCTGTTGGACCTGTTGTGTCATTTTCAAGAACATCTAACAGTGATCCGGACTCATCCTCTCCAAATGGTGCGTCCATAGACATCTGCTTAACTTCAGCACCAAGAGTATTTCGCACTTCACTTGGTTTCATGTCAAGGATTTCTGCCAGTTCTTCCTCCGTTGGTTCACGTTCGTATTGTTGTTCCAATTCTGCATAAGCCCTCCTGATCTGATTGATCGCTCCGGACTTATTCATTGGAAGCCGAACAATCCGTGATTGTTCTGCCAGAGCCTGCATAATGGATTGCCTGATCCACCATACCGCGTATGATATGAACTTAAATCCCTTTGTCTCATCAAACTTTTTTGCCGCCTTTATCAGACCCAGATTTCCTTCGTTGATCAGGTCATTCAATGGGAGGCTCCTGTTTTGATATTGTTTTGCAACAGATACCACAAATCGCAAGTTGGATTTAACCAATTTTTCGAGGGCTAGCTCATCACCTTCCCGAATTCTCTTGGCCAATTCCACTTCCTCATCGGGAGTGATCATAGGCACATTACTCACCTCAGTAAAGTACTTTTCAAGAGTGTGGCTTTCCCTACGGTTCGTTATCGATTGTGTAATCTTTAGTTGTCGCATATGTTAATTCTGTGATTAATAAACTTTTAAAATAGTATTTTGAACTGATTCTTTCAAAATAAAAACTAGCAAACAGGAATTTTATTTGATAAAATAGGATTTATCCCACATGAAAATCAGGTTAACCCGCGAAGTTACGAGAATGAGGGTTTTCATCAAAATAAATCCTTGTTAAAACTATTATTTAACCGCATTTCAATGCTTTTGGTTTCATTTTAAAATAAAATAACCTACTTATTAACTGATTTCGTACGGGATATGTACGACCAATCTTGTTTAAAAAAATACAATTCTTCTATCACTTAACTAAACTGATTTCATATGACGTACTTCGAAAGAGAACAAGACCTTCAGGCTATGATGGGTCAGGGTCAAATGCTGGAAGCCTTTGAAAAACATTATGCCGACAATGTAGTAATGCATGAAGCAACCGGTGAAATATTTGAGGGAAAGGAGGCAAACCGTAAAAGAGAACAGGAATTTTTATCCACGGTGAAAGAAGTTCATGGAGGTGGGGCGGTCATTTCATCAAATGAAAACGAGAGCATTACCATGACAGAAGCCTGGTTCGACGCAACATTTCAGGATGGAAACCGAATGAAGATGGAAGAAGTTTCCGTCAAAAAATGGGAAGACGGCCAAATAATTCATGAAAGATTTTATTACAATATGCCTGGCTGATATTTTCGAAAAAGGTTGCGAAATTTAAGCCTCATTATACGTGAGGCTTTTTTTCTTCGTTCCATTATTGCATTTGAACTATCGAATTATGAAATCCAAAATCCTTCAATTCTCCATTTTTATAATCCTAATCTCCTTTTACTCCTGTGATATTCTGGATAGTGGTTCATCCAATTCAGGGCCGAACATAGCAGAAGGCCTTAAGGAAGCCTTGAGGGTAGGTACCGATACGGCAGTTAGCAGGTTGGCAAAGACCGACGGATATTTGAAGGATCAGGCTGTGAAGATTCTACTTCCCCCCGAAATACAGCAACAGATCGAAAGTTTCAAGGCGATCAATATAGATATATTTGGCTTAGCCTCATTTACCGGCGAAGAAATCTATACCTTGGGGATTCCAACACTTGGGATAAATAGCTTGTCGGGCCTGGAAGAAAATCTGATTACGGGTATCAATCGGGCGGCAGAAAGTGCGGCAAATGAAGCAGGTCCGATTTTCGTCGATGCCATTACCGGAATTACAATTGCTGACGCCAATAACATCTTGTTTGGGGCAGATAACGCAGCAACCGTTTATCTCAAGGACAATACATTCAGTGCTCTGTTTAACACTTACGAACCTAAAATCGATCAGGCCATTAATCAGGTGAAAGTCGGAGAAATAAGTGTAGAAGACGTCTACAATAATTTTGTCACTGAATATAACACCATCCTTTCCACAAATATTCCCACTGGGCTATTTCAAAGTCAGGCGCTGGCTGATGTCGCAGGGTTAACCCTATTGGAAGAACCTGATCTTTCATCATTTGCCACGAATAAGGGTCTAGATGGTCTGTTCATTAAAATTGAGGAAGAGGAAGGTAGGATCCGAGAAAATCCCTTAAACAGGGTTACTGAATTGTTACAGGATGTTTTTGGACTTCTAGATTGAGTTCATTCATACCGGAGTGAATTGACTGGATTTTCTTTGGCCACTTTAAAACCAATTAGAAAAGTAATGACAAATGTGATCCCAACAATAGATGCGATGATCACTACAAAAGGAGCCATACCGATATCAACGCGGAAAGCATAATTTTTAAGCCATTCAATTGCCAGGAACCACGTTATTGGAATCGCGATTGTCGAGGCAAGTACGATATATCGGTAGAACGATTGACCTTGTAATGACATAAGTTGCATAAAGGAAGCACCTAACACCTTTCTTATCCCAAATTCTTTGGTTCTTACCGTCGCATTGTAGGATATCAGCCCGATCATACCAAGAAGTGCGATGAGCAATGATATAATCGAAGCACCCGAGAAGATATTTCTGTATTTGACTTCTTTTTCGTAAGCCCGCTGAACCATTTGATCTAAAAATTCCCATGTCATGACATCATTCGTATCGTAATTATTGTGGATCTTCTCGACAATCGCCAGGGCTTCTTCGGTTCGATTACCATCAATTTTGATCACAATATCGTCAAGTCCCATGAATGGATTTAAATAGTAACCAATAACCACAGGTTTAATCGGTTCATGAAGTGATTCGAAATGAAAATCTTTTACGATACCCTTGACCTGTGCACGAAATCTTTCATCCTCATCGGAGTTGATCAAAATCCATTCTCCTACAACTTCATTACCCCCAAATCTGGCGGCGGCAGTTTCATTAAGGATTACCGATGTACTATCCTCAGTTTTAATCCCCCTGAATCCAACTCCTGATACCAATTCCAGCCCCAAAACATCAATACCATCTTCATCCATACCATAGTATTTCAGATATTTCTGATCTTCAGGATTCTCCACTGTTGAGGCAGAAACGGAAACAGGCGATCGGTATCCACTGAATATCCTTGTCAGACCTGTAACTCCTTTGATCTCAGTATGCTCTAATAATTGACTCTTGAAAATAGAATAGTTATTTCGAACACCTCCTGAATTGATCTCGACAATTAATTGCTGATCCTTATCAAACCCCAGTGATCGGTTATTTATGAATCGATATTGCTGGTTGATGATCAACAGTGAAATCGATAATATGATCACCAAAGTGAATTGAATAGACACTAACACATTCCTGATAACATTACCGGTTCCTCTTTTTAAGAAAGTATTGCGCATCACCCGAATTGCCGAAATACGACTCAAAACCACTGCTGGGTAAAAACCGGCGAGCACTGTTACCAAAATGCACAAAAGGACTAAATAAGGAACTATGGAAATCAGTAGACCTTCTGAAAATGAAATAGAAATACCCATTATTAGGTTAAAGTAAGGGAGGATCAGGTAGGTAATTCCCAATGCCAATATCATTGATAAGAATGTGAGCATGAAGGATTCAATTAGAAATTGAGTAGTGATCTGCAATTGAAATGCTCCAATGGATTTACGAATACCAACTTCTTTATTCCTTCGTATAGATCTCGCAGTTGTGATGTTGATGTAATTGAAACAAGCCAGAATAAGAACAATAATGGCCACTATGACGAATAGATGTATTTGCTGTGCGCTTCCCTTTTCATAGCGATTTACACTCCCATCAATATGATTGGATCCGAAATGCATGTCACGAATATTGAGAAGGGTATGTTCATTGATTTCCTCCTCTTCAAGGTGCTTAGAAAGTATTGACCGCAATTCTTCCGAAAGTTGATCACGGTCCAGAGGGTCTTTCAATTGTACGAATGTCGCAACAGGACCACCTCTCCACGATTGAAACCATCTGGGAAACCATGATGCGACCATGGTGAAATACTTATCATAATCCTGAGTCAAAATATACTCAAATTGTATAGTTGAGTTTGATGGGATGTCCTTTAACACCCCCGTAACCGTAAACTTCCCATAATAGTAATGGTCAATTTCCTTCCCGATAGGGTTCTCATTCCCGAAATACTTTCTACTAAGGCTTTCGTTAATCACCGTAGAACGTGGAGAAGCCAGTACCTGACGGATATCCCCTGAAACGAGCTCAAAATCAAATATTTCAAAAAACTGTGGCCCTGCAACAATCCCATCTTCCTCGAAAAACCTTTTTTGATCGGTCTCCACCCAATTGGACGCAGCACTATGGATGGTCACAGCATTCTCAACAATTGTCAATTCTTCCCTTAATGCATCTGACAACTTAGCTGAAGTCCAAATTTCGGGGTCGGCTTCACCATTAGGCTTCGTGAAGATCTGGACAACCTCAAAAATTCGATCTCCATTTCTGTGAAAATTATCATAGCTGTATTCATGCTTGACCAACATTATCATTACCACAAAAACAGCTAGCCCGATAGACATCCCGGTCAGGTTTATGATTGAGTATTTGTAGTCTTTTCGAATATTTCTAAATCCTATCTTAAAGTAGATTTTGATCATGGTGAGATTAATTAAATGTGGGCTTCTAATATTCACCGGCCTAAATGATCGTAGAACATCCCAGGCAAATTGCCATTTGGCCTTACTCTTGTTTTGCGTCCATCTTTTCTCATATAATTCGATTATGTCACCTTCTACCTCATCAATTCGTTCTTCCTTGCAAAACCATTGAAGGATCTTCAGTATCAAAGAAGGTGGTCTAGGTTGGATTCTCATTCGTCCCTTAAAATTGTCGCGGGTTTAGCCCTGGCCACATACTGGAATTGAAGGATTAGCATAGAGACAACGATTAAAGCAATAAGAAATGCAATCTCAATGAATATCAACCAATTCAGATCTATCCTGTAGGCAAATGAAGAAAGCCAGTTGTTTCCCAAAATATAGGTCAGAGGAAAAGCCACCAGAATGGACACTAAAATTACCATGGAATATCCTTTGGAGAAGCTATAGAAGAGATCAAGCAGTTTCGCACCAAGAACCCTCCTGATTCCCATTTCCTTCATACGGTATTTCGCTGACTGATAGGCTAAACCAAGGAGTCCCAGCGATGATAAAAAAATACCAATTACAGCAAAGATCTTAAGGATCAAGGATGTATTTTCTTCAGATTCATAATGTGCAGCAACCTGGTCATCCACAAGTTTGAAATCAAATCCATATGCTGGAAAGATGTCCTGATATACCGATTCCAAATCTGAAATTCCCTGATCCAACTGATTTTCCTTTATCCTTACTATTAATTGTGTAGGGCTTCCATATGGATCTTTCGCATTGACACCATATAAGATGGGACCAATCTCATTCACCAGAGGTTGCCAATGGAAATCTTTTACCACTCCCACTATTACTCCTCCATCCAGTTCCTTCCCGATTGGTGAGACTTCTTTTCCCCACTCTTCCTGCATCACTTCCAGAAGTTTTTCATTTATCACGTAATTGCTCTTACTATCATCATGAACTTCACAAAATGGATATGCTGACACCGATTCCATCTTAAGCGTTTCATACATGTCCTCACCTCCGTTTATGTAGTATGCTGAATATCTCTTTTCCGGATTCATATCCTCAAAAGTGATGGAACCACCGGTTCTGACATCGACGGGAAGTTCTGATACCCATGTAACATTTGAGATTGATTGCCTGCCGGAAAGTTCAGCTTTGAATGTTTCAAATTTTTCGAACATTCC
Organism: Cyclobacteriaceae bacterium; assembly: GCA_965242805.1. Classification (GTDB taxonomy): domain Bacteria; phylum Bacteroidota; class Bacteroidia; order Cytophagales; family Cyclobacteriaceae; genus JANQEU01. The sequence goes on from CBDETD010000002.1 coordinate 2,469,939, forward strand.
TGGTTTCAAACCGATGGAGACCAAATTATTACGATCCCACCCCAAGGACTTTCCAAGAATGAACTGTATTTGCTGATTGACGATCAAGGTGCCACCAATCAAAATGGTGGCTATTGAAAACTGGACCATACTTAATCCCCTGCTCAGAAATTGTCGACTTGGCTGATTTCCTCCCCTCCCGGCAATCAAACCCATGGACTTCTTCTTTGCCAGATTCACACACGGATAAACAGAAGCCAACGCAGCTATGCCAACCCAACTTAGGATCAGAATAACTATAGAATTTATCCTTCCAAACAAAGTTATTAGATGAGATCCGTCCAGGTCTTTGCCAGAAATATCATTAAAAAATGAAAGACCTAAGAGGAAAATACAACATGCCACAACCATCGAAATACCTGTTATTATCAGACTTTCGACTAAGAAATGCACATAAACCGTAGTTGTAGTAGACCCAATTACTTTCCTGATCCCGACCTCCTTAAAACGATCCAGGGTTTTGGCCATGGTCAAATTCATAAAGTTGACAATGGAAATAACGAGAAGGACAATCCCCGCAATGATGAATATCTGAACATTTGTTTTATTTCCCCCGATCTTCATTTGCCCGAAAACGGCGGGATCAAGATGGATGGATGACAATGGTTGAAGTACGATTTTAGCTCCGACATTGGTGGGTTCGTACTTTGAAAGCTGATCCTGGATTTTCAGATTGATATATTCCGGATTATCCGGACCAATTACATACGTATGTAAAAATGATTGCCTCCAAATTCCTAATTGAGTGCTGTTGAATCGTTTGTGTAGCGAAGTCACAAAATCAAAGGAAAGGTGCGAATTATCAGGAACTTTTATCACACCCCTCACGATGTAAGCTTTATTGTTGATCATCAGAGTTTCCCCCACAGGATCCCTGTTCTCAAAGAAAATTGATGCGATTCTTTCAGAAATTACTATGTCGTTTTCAGTCTGGAAAAAAGAACTCTTTGAACCATAAGCAATCGGAAAATCAAATATTGAAAAGAATGCAGTATCAACCGATACTCCTAAATCAACAGTAATCGTGGCATCGTCCTTTTCTATATCCGTGTCTCTGAAGAAATATACCCTCGTGTATTCTGTAATATCCGGATAATCGGATTTCAGTGAAGGAGCAAGAGCTGGGGGATTATAAGCCCATCTTTCAGTATGGAGACTATCCGTCTTTAAAATCCTGTAGATATTTTCTCTTTTCGAATGAAAATTATCATAGGACAATTCATCTGTTACGTAGACTGCTATGAACAATGCAACAACTATACTTACAGATAGACCAAGAATATTTATAGACGTAAAAAGTTTATTTCGATTCATGTGACGATATCCTGTTAGTATCGTGTGTTTTAATAATCCTCTGGTCATATTGAAAATTTTGAGTTTTTTGATATTTATTGGTCGAAATGATCTGATCACATTCCATGCGAAATGAAAATCTGAGTGTTTCAGTGACTTATAATTACGTGTTTCATGAATTTCAGTAAGGTCACCTTCGATCTCTTCGATCCGGTCCTCATTACAAAACCATCGTAGAAATTTTAGGGGTAGATATGGTGGTTTTCTACTCAATTGAAGGAAATTTTTGGGATCTGTTGATATATGCTTGTTCTTAATGAATACTGGTTATCCAGCACCTTTTTGCCCATTGCCGTAATCACATAGAATTTCTTTCGACGTCCTCCCCTGTCCCCTGTGATCCCACCAAATCGGGAGCTGACAAATCCCTTATTCTCTAATCTTTTAAGGGCAACGTGTATAGCACTTATATTTACCTTTTTCGAAAGTTTTTCTTCCAGGTTTTCCAGAATGGAAACGCCATAAGCTTCGTCATGCAAAGCAGCTACCATCAACAGAACCAGTTCTTCAAACTCTCCCAATGAATTCTCTTTCATTATTAAACGATTTACTTAACAAACGTGAATATAATATATTAGTTTCACAATTGTTAAGTAAATAAAAGAAAACCCTACTGCCTTATGCAATTTTTGATACAGGCGCGTTAAATCCGAAATATTACATTGGATGAAGGAATAAAATGGTTTCAAGAAAAATCAATATATGATTTCCGAATGAACATTCAATCTATTATATTTAAGAATGGACAAAAGAGAAGCCATTTACCAGGCCGCATTGAATCTGTTCAATACCAGGGGCTTTTACAATACCCCGGTGTCCGAAGTATCTAAAGCTGCCAATGTCGCCACCGGAACGATCTATCATTATTTCCCCAGCAAGGAAGATATGATCCTGAATCTGTATTCTTATGTGACCGATTCAATGCATCGATCATTGGTACGCAAATTTGATGGTCGGGCTCCCTTTCAGGAACAGTTTGCAAGGTTTTGGAAAAATTTATTTGACTTTTATATCAAAAATGAAGGATATTTTCTGTTTTTAGTGCAATTTGATAACTCACCATTTCGCAACAATCTGACCCATGACGAATGGAAAAAACCATACCTACCACTGTATCAATTTATTGAAAAAGGAATGAAAACCAGGATTCTTAAAAGTATTGATATTGATATAGTGCTGAGCATGTTACGAGGTGGGATAATTGCTGTAGCCAAGGCTCACATTGATAATATGGTTTCTATTGATCCGGCGAAAGTTTACAAGTCTATTGAAATTTCATGGAAAGGACTTAAAATAGATTGAACATTCATTCATTTTTAAAACACAAAAACCTGACCTTATAGCCGACCCCCTATTTCGCTTCTGACATAGGTCGAATGTTACATCTCGTGTTATAGGGTTGCGGAGGTTTGAAGATTACAGATGTAAGAACTGTTCAAAAAGAAAAACCCTGCCAATTACCTGAAAGTAATTAATCATACAATGGACTGGAATGGACCAGAAGGTCTTAGAAGTCTAATAGAGACCTTATGAGTCATGTGATATTTCTCAATCCTCTCCATAAAACTGGTCATAGGAAATCATTATGATTTTGTCTAACTAAAAAGTCAAATCAAATAGTCCTTGCCATGAAACTAACTCTAACACAAAGTAAACCCTGGTTTTCAGGTACCTATCCGAAATGGATGTGTATACTTCGCATGGCACTGGGTTTGTTCATAACTTATAAGGGTCTCCATTACATGTTCAGTATTGGAAATTTTCAGGCCTTACCTTATGAAGGGATGGATCCAATGGTGGACTTGATGTTATTTCATGTGGTAACCTTCATTCACCTTGTCGGCGGAGTGTTCATTACCCTGGGATTTAAAACCAGAGTGATGGTTTTGCCTCAGCTTTTCATTGTTTTAGGGGCGATGTTCTTGATCAATAGTCCAAGCAGACTTATTGTTTGGAATAATACTACTGAACTGATTATCTCTTCGGTGGTAGTTGTTCTACTGTTCGTATACCTAATCTTTGGATCTGGTCGGTTCTCAATCGATGCCATGTCCAAAAAAAGCGATTAATTCCAAAACTAGTTATCAAAATAGACCACTAGACTAAGCCAGTAATCATTTTACTGGCTTTCTTTTATCAGGTGCTTTTTCGAAAGGGATCGATAGGCGAGGAAGATAGAAACTGTAGCCATAATACCTCCCAGGATAAAAGGTGCCCCTGGCAAATAGGTATCATTTTCAGGTTTTGTGTAATAAGCAAAAATTGATGTCATCAATGGAGGGCCTATGATCGAGGTAACGCTAATGAGACTGGTTAACCCACCTTGTAGTTCACCCTGATCACTTGATGGGACTTGTCCAGCCATGATCCCTTGCAATGAGGGTCCTGCAAGACCACCAAATGCATAAGGCACCATTATTGCATAAATCATCCACCCCTGATCAGCAGCCGCAATTAAAAATAACCCAATTGCATTGAAGATCAGCCCGGCGTATACAGCCTTTACCTGCCCTATATTATTAACGACAGGTCGTATGACTCCTCCCTGGACGATGGCTATCATCAATCCAACGAATCCCAAAGACCATCCAACATCTGCAGGTGTCCAATTATATCTCTCCATTGTGAAATAGGCCCAGGTACTCTGAGTAGCATGAGCTGCCATATAAACCAGGAAAAGACATGAAATCAGACCCAGGATCACCGGGTACTTCCCCAATTGTAGTAAAGTTCCTACTGGATTTGCTCTTCTCCAGCTGAAGGCCCTTCTATTTTCTTTCGAAAGAGATTCAGGAACCACGACAAGTCCGTAAACGAAGTTCAAAAAGGTAAGACCGGCAGCCGCAAAAAATGGAACTCTTGACCCCAATTCACCTAAAAATCCTCCAATCACCGGACCAATGATGAAACCTAATCCAAATGCCGCTCCAATCATGCCGAAGTTTTGGGCGCGCTTTTCCGGCTTGGAAATATCGGCTATGTAAGCAGAAGCGGTGGTAAAGCTTGCTCCACCAATACCGGCGATCATTCGTGCTAGAAATAACCACCATAATGTAGGAGCATATGCTACGATCAAGTAATCGATTCCAAGTCCAAACAGTGAGATTAACAGAACTGACCTTCTTCCGTATTTATCACTTAATCCCCCCAATACAGGTGCGAACAGAAATTGCATAAATGCATACACAAACAGGAGCCAACCTCCATAGGAAGACACTTCTGCCACTGTTTTTCCTGTCAATTCTACTAACAGATTCGGAATAACAGGAATGATAATCCCAAAGCCTGTAACATCAATGAGAACAGTTACTAAAATGAATCCGATTGCTGCTTTTCGATTTCTCATTATTTCAAAGTGGTGCAAATATTAACTTTCTAAAAGATTCACAAAATGTAATTTTCAATTAATGGATGGGGAATCGAATTACTTGTCACCTTGATCAAAGATTTGACCGGTTGTTTTTACATTTGGTTAAACATCGCTTCAAATCATGAGTCGAATACCGCTTGTCATCATAATAATTCTTATCCTCACCTATTGTAGTCCGATTAAAAGAGGCGAAATCGTCTTAGACAATGTAGATGGGCGGAACCTTCAAATATATCTCCCCCCAGGTTATGACAGTACACTGACCTACCCTGTTGCTTACTTCCATGATGGACAAAACCTCTTCGACACCACTACATCTTACTCTGACGAATGGAAAATTGATGAAGTCATGGATAGCCTGATCTCAAGAAAAAGAATTGAGCCAATGGTAATTGTTGGCATATATAATGGTGGTGAAAAAAGAGCGGCGGAATATGTTCCCTATGAGGATCGAAATATATTACAGTACATGGGTTCGTGGGATGGAGCCAAACATGTTTTATACGAGGATTTCATAGTACGTAAGATCTTACCTTATGTGGAAAATAAGTACAATGTCAGCAACCAAAAGGAAGATCGGGCGATTTTTGGCTCTTCATACGGAGGGCTGAATGCACTGTGGTTGGGCATGTATAATTCAGACAAATTTTCATTTATCGGCAGCATTTCTCCTTCATTATGGGTGGGAGAGGGTGCCATGTTAATTGACTTTAGATCCCTTGATACCATTCCTGACATAAATATTTGGATTGATCAAGGATCCACGGAATGGGATGGTCGCGCCATTGGATTGATCTCCTTGCTGGAGCAAAAAGGTAGAAGTTACGGAGAAAACCTCTGGTATTATGAAGATAATAACGGGATACATCATGAATCATCGTGGAGCAAGAGGATTGCTATACCATTGCTCCTTTTCAAAGGGCAAACATTCAGAAACAAAGAAGATCTTGATTCTGAACTGGTCTTTGCATATCGCAGCTGGATAGAAAATCCTCCCGTACTTGTCAGGATCAATGCACTTCTTAAGAGGTCCGATGGCATTACTTACTCCTTGTTGAACAAAGCAAAGTACCAATGTGATAATTGCACCATTGATGAATACGGATCATTCGGAACTGGAGAAGAGGATGAAATGAGTTTCGCAGTATCATATAATGATTTGACAACAAATTTATCTGTGGGCAAGTCAGACGTTCAGGACAGGTTAAATGCAATCCGATCTCCCGATTGAGTTGATCCCAGTCATATTAATTAACTGCGTTGATCCATTTCATTTGCAAGATTTCTGAGCTTTGTAATGAGATCTTCAATACTCGGCACAATTTCATCAAAAGTAATTCGATGACTTCCGGAGTCGGTTACCACTTGGATATATTCAACACCTGAACTATTGCAATCAATGCATGGATTCTTTTCTGGTAGACGGAAGAAAATCTCCTCATCATATGATTCTAGTAATTCGTTGTACTCTGTTATAGTCAAATTCCGTTCAAAAACAATGTCCGGGTCATTAGGATAGCTCGACACAATAGTCAAAACCGCCTGAAAATCAGAAATGGCTAAATTAAAATCAAAATATCCACCACTGGGTTTGTATGAGGAAATTCCATATTCCAAAGTCATGGTGCCTGTGTCAAGCATCTCAAGCTGTCCATCCAAATCATCTTCGCATGAGAAAAGAATGAGTAAGGACGCCCATGAAAAGAAAAAATATCTCATTTGATTACAGTGTTTACTATAATGGTACAATTTAAATAGCACAAACTCCTAGAAACTAAGTCTCCTCACCTTACCTCTAAAGCGTGAAATGTGAAGAATAGCGGCAATAGTCAGGCCCCCAAGGAGAGCATACCATACCCCGAAAACACCTAGCTCAAAAATGAACCCAAGTATATAGGATCCCGGTATGGCCAGAAGCCAATATGCTATGAATGTAACGATCGTTGGTATTTTCACATCGGTTAATCCTCTCAGAACTCCCAATCCTACCACTTGAAGTCCATCTGAAATTTGAAATCCTGCCGCAATTATTAAGAGTGAGGCTGCCAATTGACGAACAGACGGATCATCAATATATAAACCCGTCAATCCGCTTCGAAATAAGATGAAAATAAGTCCACAAAATCCCATGAATAGAGTAACAAGTACAAAACAACTGTACCCGGCAATTCTTAAGTTTCTTATATCCTGAAGACCCATTTGGTTACCAATTCTAATTGTTGATGCCGCGGCAATACCGGAAGCTGCCATGTATGTAATAGCTGCTAAATTGAGAGCAATCTGATGAGCAGCAAGTGCTTGTGGACTTATCCATCCAACCATTATCGCAGCCATGGCAAATGCTCCGATTTCAAAAATGAATTGTAATCCTGATGGAATCCCAAGAGAAATGAGCCTCTTAATGGTGCTAATTTGGAATTCCAACCTAATGCCTTTCCATTTCTTCTTTGTTACGATAAGCATCAAGAAGAACATGAAAATTCTGGATATAAAAGTAGCGGTGGCCGCTCCCAAAACACCCATCTCCGGAAAACCGAATTTTCCAAAAATCAGTAAATAGTTCAGTCCGACATTCAAGATATTCGCTGTAATGGACACAATCATTGGTCTGAACGTATCTGACAATCCTTCAGAAAATTGTCTCAATGTCTGATATAACATTAGAGGTATAATGGACATACAAGCCATAATGAAATATTGTCTTGCAGCAACGACAACCTGAGGATCCTGTCCAAAAAGATGGAGGAAAGGATAAATTGACAAGCTGATAAGAAAAAGGATTACACCAAATGAAAGATTTAGTAAACCTGCATTTTGAATATACCCTAATAATGTAGGTCGATCGTCTGGTTTAGTCGATGCAACCAGGGGTGTTATCGCATAACTAAAGCCAATTCCAAAGAGCAAAAGAAGGTGATAGATGGTTCCGGCAAAAGTTATCCCTGCCAAGGGGATTACCCCTACCTGCCCAACCATTGCAGTATCAGCCACCGAAACCATGATATGCCCCAGTTGGCCAATCATTACAGGAAAAGCCAGTTTTACATTTCTCCTAAAGTGTTCTTTGATTGTCATCCTCTACGAAAAGGATGCAAATCTCGTAATTGTTAATTTAAGTACCAGATGAATCCTAATTCAAAAAGAATTCGATCATCTACCAAGTAACCTTGCCATCTTTAGAATGGCTATCAGGCTGAGACTGTCCGTGATTTGACCTTCCATGCACATTTGAAGGGCATTAGCAAAAGAAAGCTTTCGGATTTCCAGTTGTTCAGTCTCTTCAAATTCTGGCTCGTGTTGTTCTAAATCCCTCGCTACAAAAGCTATCCCCAATTCATCAGTGACAGAATTGGAAGTATGGATCCTAAGGAATTCCTTCCATTCGGAAGCAATCAATCCCGTTTCCTCTTTCAACTCTCTCTGGGCTGATTCCAATATATTATTGTTCTTTAAGCCTCCTCCCATTGGAATTTCCCAAGAATACTCATTTAGCGTATAACGCCATTGACCCACTAACCAGGTATTATTCAATTCATCAAGTGGTATGATACCGATCGCATAATTCTTAAAATGGACCTTACCATACTGACTAATTCCTCCACCAGGGTTGATCACTTCATCTTCTTCAAGTGTGATCCATGGATTATCATAAATAATCCGTCCACGTCTTTTTTTCCAGGGATTTGTCATGCTTTCAAAGATAACTTCCGTCTTTTCGTCAAAATGAATAGTTGAGTAGTAATCTCAAATCTGCTAGCTGATAACCAGTAAATTCAAGAGCGAAAGTTCTTGAATAAGTGGATTGCAATTCGAGACTTAAACGCTTTGTGAGATCCAATCCTAACCCTGGTCCAATAACCAACCCAATGGATTCGTCGATAGCCGAAACTCCAAAGTTTCCAGTAATAAAAAACTTTGAGTTACTCTCCAAATAATGCTGTAATCCTCCTGTCAAAAAAAACATTGAAATACCATTGATTACGTCTCCAGTGGTCCTTGTGTAAAGAGCGTACTGGAGATTTACAGCAAATAATACCCCGGAGTTCGTCTTTCTGTTGAACCTCAAATTAAGCAGTACGGGACGAAAACCATACTCTCCCAAGGCGTATGAGAAATCACCGTCATCGTACCTATCTTGAATCCACCCATAGCCGGATCCTATTCCAAAGGAGATATATCTATCTTTAGACTCGTCAGACTGCGAAAATGTAAAATTGTGTAAGAGAACAAGTGAAAGGACAACCAAGTATTTCATTGCAGATACCTTTCGAACCTCAACGTCGTAACCTATGGTTCATTGTGTAGTGCTCAACCCCAGCTCTTTGCGAATAACTCGGTCTTTCACTCCATTTTTCCGCCAATAGGGAGTTTTAAGGCTACTCTTTATTCTGGCAATCGTTGTCTTTCCACCATAGGTCTCTTCCCAACCCAGGATCTTGTGAGGAAACTCTTCGGTGAAATGGATCTTCAATTCTCTATTGTGGTAATTTATTGTGTAAGTTTTATGGCCCTCCAAGTCGACGGTATTCCCATCCGATAAGGACGCCGTAGCGGTCGCCAGCTTCATTGGTTTATGTGTAAGACGCATGTAAAAAGTGGAGGGTAATATCTCAATGGATCCAATAGGAAGCGATCCGGGGTCAATCCTAATTCTTTGCCAAAGCTCATCTTCCAGCCATTTATTTTCTACCTCAGTGGTTAAATCACCTTCACTCTCAAAGTAGGAATAGGCTTTGATGGAGTATTCATCATCATCAAGGTTTAGTTGGGCAAATGTATGACCACACCATTCCTGAGAAGAAGTGGTCACCTTTAAAGCATCAGGGTATTTGTCATAGGAAACAGGAACGAAAGATGACATCATCATTGAGTACGGATAAATTCCTGTCAAAAATTTCTTCGTGAAATTGAGTTTTAGCACAGAAATATCATCACCATTCTGCTTCGGGTAATCGAGTTTCACTTGCTTTGAAGCAGAAAATGGTTCTGTAACGAAAATGAGAACCGCGTTCCCTTCGTGCATTTCGCCATAACGTGATTGTTTTAAAGTGTAGCTTGTCAGCTCGGCATCGCCAGCATGCCAGTAATCATTGAATTGCTGCCACTTATCTTGAGCCAAACCGCCGAAAGCGGATATCGTTAAATATAGTATTGGAATAAACTTTTTCATAAACATAATGTTGCCCAGTTCAATATTGAAAACTAATTAAAGGAGAAAAGTTCGAATTACACGGTTTTCGTATTTTGGAAAACATTAATTTGGCTGATTCAAATGAATCCATTAACCCGAACTTCAATTCTGATTGTAATGGTGTTAACCTTAAGCCAGTGCAAATCAACACAACAAACATCCTCCCAGGAAGAGGGCAAGAAAATGAAAAGTATTGTCCTACGAGAACTCGGAGAAAACGCCAATTGCTACGATAATAACAGCGGTATGTATACGTTGTGTTACAATGCGGACATTACTTCCAAAAACCTTGGAATTTATTACCTGGTTTATAATAAATCGACCGGAGAAATTATCTTAGAGAAAACTTTCCTTAATGGCAAAGTAAAATGGTCTAATGATACGTGGTTGGAGATCTCAGAACATAAAGGAATCTCGACTACTGACGGTAACCTAGATACCAATACCTACCTGCTAGAAATAATTACAAAAGAGCGAAGAAGTTCTAAAATATAACTTATGAAGAAGGTGCTTGCAAAAGTTCATCCAATCTGGATGGTATGTCTTATTACGGTGGTATTGGTAGTCATTATTCCCAATAAAAGAGTTGATCCCGGGAACTCGAGATCTGTTGTTAAGACGGAGCCCAATCCTCAACCTAAATGGAAGAAGGCCTCGAAGAGGGAGGTTTCTGAAGCGTTCCTAAAATGGCATCGTGAGATCAGGACTCCAGATGACGGTAATTCTCCGGAATATGGAGAAAACCAGATTTATGATGAATACATGAAGTCCAGGGTGTTGGCCGCAAGAGCCCGAACGGAAAATCTCGATATACTGGAAAGAGGTCCCCGAAACGCGGCAGGCAGGACCCGAGCTATCCATATTTTGGGTTCTGATCCTAATAAGAACACCTGGCTGGTAGGTTCTGTTTCGGGCGGCATTTGGAAATCCACTGATCGTGGAGAAAACTGGACTGAAAAGAGTACTGAACTTCCTCATATTGGGATAAGTTGGTTCGCTGCCGGAGAAAGTGATCCGGATATTATTTATGCAGGGACAGGGGAACCTTTCCCCGTTGGAGGTATTATTGATGGGATTGGTATTTACAAAAGTATAGACGCAGGGGAGTCATGGATACAGGTGACCGATTTGACTATGTACCCTGATCTGAAGAATGTCTCACGGCTAATCGTGGACCCTGACAATTCTGATATCGTCGTGGCAACTTCAAGAACCAGTATTTACCGAGGGAATAGTTTTTTTGATGCTGATTTTTCTATCTACAAGACTACGGATGGTGGGGCAACCTGGAGCAGGAAATTCACATCAACAGAATTCAACTTTGAGGACTTAGAATACCAACCGGGCAACTTTAATATTCAATTTGCTTCTGCAAATGGAGAAGGGGTCTTTCGCTCTACTGATGCAGGTGAGACATGGGCTCCATTTGGAACTGGACTATTTCCCAGCGGGAGAATGGAAATGGCCATTTCCCCAGTAAATCCTGATGTCATGTGGATATCGGCAGTCGGATCTCAATCAGGTAATAATGCCGACCTTTACAGAAGCCAAGATGCTGGTGAGAACTGGACGTTACTTGTTGCTGAAAATCCTGATGATAACGTGGATTTTCTTATCCAGGGAGGATATGATAATATTATCATGGCACATCCGTTCGATGAAAATGTGGCTTACGTGGGTGGAGTGCTATTATGGAAATTTACATACAAGGGTGGATCCGCTCCATCTATCAGGAGAGCTTTAGTAGATGAGAATGGAACAGACGCTTTCATGTCGTTCGTTAATTTCGGCGGTGAATTTTACGGAGGGAGATTGGATGTAGGAGAACCGGACAGCCTGGTTGAAGTCGAGATCAGGTTTGGACAAGGTAGTCAGTTTGCTCATCGTTTTATTGTCGACAAAAGAGGTGCAGGAGTCCCCGATGAAGAGTATAAATATCAGGATTATGTGGAAGTCCCATTTCAGGCATGGGATGTTACCAACAACATCCAGTTAATGGTGTCGTTCCGCGATCAACAGGAAGATGGCGCATGGAACCTTATCCTGGAGGAAACACAGGATGATAACACCGAGATTCATTCTCGAGAATACTTTTTTGTACATCAAATACCTTATGCAGAAACTGCCAATGGGCAAATAAGTATTAACGGGGGCCAAACTGTTAAGCAATTATACTTTATGTGGCCATTCCTGGTTGAAGGTGCAACTTTTAACCCCGAAAACCTTCCACAGTCAAGCGTTGACATCACCCTGGAATTCGTCGAAGCCAGGACTAGAGGTAGCTTCCAAATGTCTGCGGATGCCGCACGTGGCGGCGAAGAAGGAGACGTAAACTTAAGTCGACAGTTAGATGACCCCTCCGAAGATGGAGTTCATGTAGATCATCACAACCTGATACCCATCACTTACGAGGGTGAAGTTGAATTCGAATTCCTGAACAGTAATGACGGGGGAATCTACATCAGTGATAAATCCACAGAACCGGGGACCGAATTATTTTCAATATTTTTCAAAGGATTCGGTTTGAATACAACACAATTTTATACTGCTGATAAGGCTCCGGGAGAAAATAGATTCATAGGTGGTAGTCAGGACAATGGGACATGGATATCAAATACTGCTGATCCTGGTCCAAATAGCGATTATACCCTGTACTTCGGAGGGGATGGATTGGAAACGGTATGGAACAACAAAAATCCCAATCTAATAATCGGTTCTGTACCCGAAAACAGATTCTTCAGATCAGAAGATGGTGGCGCCACGGTACAGTTTACTACATTCAACGACCCCGACTCACCGTTTCGAACCAGAATTTCAAACTCAAGGGCCAAACCTGACATTTTGTTTTCAGTTGGTTCACTTGGTGTCTGGAGATCAATAGATTTCGGTTTGAACTGGGAAGTAACACGTATAGATTCTAGCACATGGCGAGATAGCCACGTGGAAGTATCAGATGCTAACAATGACATTATCTGGGCCGGTGGTGGCATTTCTGAAACCAGTAGAATGTTTGTTTCCACTGATGGTGGGAAAACGTACGATGAAACCAATAACTACTCAGGTACACAACTAGGTAGGATCTCCGGACTTGGCGTCCATCCAACTGAGCAGAACACGGCGTTTGCATTATTTTCGTTCTCAGGTCGACCTAAAGTTCTAAAGACAACCGATCTGGGTCAAACCTGGTCCGACATTTCAGGTTTTGAAGGTAGTAGTAATGGGAGTGATCGAGGATTCCCCGATGTAGCGGTGTTTACAATACTAGTCTTCCCGAATGACACTGATCGAATCTGGGTGGGAACTGAGATAGGAATATATGAAACCACAAACGGGGGCGACAATTGGGCTCCCATAAACAGCAGTCTCCCCAACGTAAGTGTCTATGATTTGCGAATACAGGATGATCAGATCATCATCGCTACCTACGGGAGAGGGATTTGGTCTTACCAGGTCCCTGAAATCCAAAGAGATTACTTTTTTGCTCCAACTTTGGTTGACTTTAGTATCGATCCCCTGGGTAATACATCTTTTGTCCTGGACTATAGCAATGAATTTGATTCTACCATAATCTTCATTGATGGGGAACCTGAAGTCAGGATCGGCACCAATGAGCAGGGCACATTAACCAAAACAATTGATAATCTGGGTATTGAAGGCTCCTTCATTATTGATGTTGTGGGTTACTCTAATGGTGATGCATTCGATTTCACCGAGATTGAAAGGTTATTTTTCGATCCGGAAGAACCAGCCGAGTCCTACAGCAATGATTTTAACAGCAATACGGAGGAAGGGATATTCAATCAGGGATTTGTTGTGACAAGGATAGGAGGTTTTAACAGTTCCAGCTTACAAACCGATCATCCCTATCAGGAGCTCACAGATTATATCAGTCTAATTAAAACTCCCATCGAGATCACTAATGAGGAAGCTACTTTAACTTACCGGGATATTGCAATTGTGGAAACCGGTGAACCGTCTACTGTCTTTGGTGATTTTGAATTCTGGGATTATGTGATCGTTGAAGGTACTACAGACGGAAAGACATGGTTACCATTGGCTCCAGGTTACGATGCATCTTTTGATCCTGTGTGGGAAGAAACCTATGACCTGGGCAGTGATGGCACCAACGACATGTTTGTTGATCATGAAATCAGCCTTACAGATACCTTCAATATTGGAGATGTTATTTTAGTTAGGTTCAGGCTATTTTCAGATCCAGCAGCTGTCGGATGGGGATGGATGGTAGACGACATTCAAATCCAAAATGTTGTACTAGGTCTTGATAAGGAATTTGAAGGCAAATTTGAGATCTATCCCAATCCTGTAACTGATATTTCTACGGTAGCTTACGATAGCCCGGAAAACGGCTTTCTTACATTGATCGGTATGGATGGAAAAATCCTATGGAGTGAAAAAGTTGCCAAGGGCAAAGGAAACCTTCAGTTTCAAAGAGGAAATTTGAAAACTGGGGTTTATGTCTTGAAACTTGAAACGCTACTGGGGACAAGAACCAGACGTCTTCTGATCCAACAATAGAATTGATAATGATCTGCTGGCCGACCTTCGGCGGCCAGCAGATCATTAAATCTAAAAAATCAGAACTCTATACGATAACTCAAATTAGGAAACATCCCTATTTGAGTATCAGCCACTATCCGATTGGCACTATCGCTGAACCAACGGCCATATTCATTGGCCCTACCTGTGACATTTTGAATATTAAGCGAAATCAATGATGCGTGATTCGGCTTATTTATTCGATAACTGACACCAATATCAAATCTCCAATACTGGTCTAATTGCAGTTCGTAGTTCCTATTAAAATCATTTACTGTAAAACCTGCATCTCTAGATTCCTCCACCAAAATCGGTGCCTGTCGCTTACCCCCGGAGAGGATCACTCTTCCATTTACGCTTAAAAGATTTTGATTGTTTGTGCCCATTTTGAATTCCTTTCCACCCACCACATTAAAAATGTAGTTTCCATTGAAACGTGTATCCCTTTCTACCTCATCAACACCTTTATATTTGGACTCATAAAGCGAAGCTGTAGTAAGGAAATAGTAGTTATTTGTGAAAAACTTCTCCAGGGTAAACTCTACGCCATAATTTTCCCCGGTTCCTCCGTTATCAAGTTTTTCACTTGTATATCCATCGTAGGTGTTCAGTACAGAAAAACTTTGCAGATAAGCGTCACTGGTTGTATCATTATTCCAGATTGGGACATCATACAAATGCTGATAATAAATCTCTGTCTTAAACCTTAGATCATTTTGTAGCATTTTTTCAAATCCGATTACTCCATGAGCTGCTTTTGTAAACCCAAGATCCTTGTTGTTTCTGGTAATCGACCCATTATCTTCCTCCTGTCTAGCCATATACAGAGCCAATGTTTCCATCCGACTATGTAGTCCCGCTCCACCAGTCACGGAGGTCGTTGGTGTTACCCTCCAACGAAATCCCAACCTTGGCTCAAGATATAAGTCCTTATTGAGGGTGAAATGTGTAAGATGCAATCCTGTGTTGATCGTAAGCTTCTCCGATTTTCGAAATTGCCAGTTGGCAAATCCCTGGTAGAGATTTGTGTTTCCTTTCTCATCCAAATATGTTTCAAGGCTTTGTTCTTCCTCAATCCACTCTCTTGATTCCAGATTGTACCCAATTCTACTGGCTATTCCTCCAATTCTAAGAGTATTTCTAGCGTTGAATTTATGGTTTAGATACGAGGAGAATCTAACGGCTGTTTCATGAAAATCTTCCTTTTCTTCGATCTGAAGATATAAACTATCTATAAGATTATTAATGACATATCCGGATCCGGAGACAATGGATTCGAGGAAGGTGTTTTCACCGAAGTACGCGATATGGGTAATTCCACCTACACCCATGTAATGATCATTTTCCTCATGCCACCAATCCCCAATCTCCGGATCTGGTTTATAACTATACTGATTGTATCCTCCCAATCCCCAAATAGAAAATGATCCTGCTCTATTCGTTGGTATATGCACCTTGAATGATAAGTCCTGAAATGCCACATCTTCCTGGCTTCCAAGAATTTCTATCCCCAGGTTGTCAAATAATGCCAACGTGGAGTACCGATAATTAGCAACATAGGAAGAACGGTTATCCCTACTTATAGGACCTTCTGAAGAAGCCGCCACCCCCAAAATTCCAGCTTGAAAGCCGTGCTCATGTTTTTCAAAATTCCCCTTTCTGAGATTTAAATCGAAAATACCTGAAGTCGCATTTCCGTATTGTGCTGGAAACGCACCTGTAAAAAAATCAGAATTACTGAGAACACTTGAACTAAGCATACTTACTCCTCCAGCGGAAGATCCAATGTTTGCAAAATGATTTGGATTTGGGATCTCGACTCCCTCCAATCGCCACAATAAACCTTTTGGCGAATTTCCACGAATGACAATTTCATTAAGTAGATCATCACCACCTGTAGAAACACCGGCATACGTTAATGCGGCTCTCGCCGGATCTTCAAAAGTGGCTGCATATCGACTTGTTTCTTCTACGCTCAAAGAAATTGCACTTACTGTGGCCAGCTCATTAAGAGGCTGACCCTTATCACTTTGATTAGCAATGATGACAATCTCATCCATCTCTACCAATGCTTCGATCAATTGAATGTCAAGTACTACTTCCTTGCCAGAGCCAACCAACAATTCCGGTATGGTTTTTCTCTCATAACCAACAGAAGATATCTCAAGAGTATGTCTCCCAATAGGAACATTTTCGATCTTAAAATAACCATCAACATCGGTTATGCTTCCCATAATGGGACTGATATCCTGCACTTTGACTGTTGCCCCTATTAAAGGTGATCTTGACTGTTCATCGATTATTCTTCCCTTTATAGTTTGGGTAAGATCCTGGGTATTTCCAATAAGCCGAATTAATACCAGGAAGGTACTAATTGCCAGGTGAGTTAAGAGTTTCATGTTTGAGTTATTGACTTCCTTAATGACGATATTCAAGAAAAAGGGTTTCCGGTGTCAGAAAATATTTGAATATCGATAACGATTCACCACTTTTACTGAAATTGATTCTTGCCATAGTATTTAGTGATGCTAAAGTCCTTTTACAATAAGGAGAAAATAGAAGCTGGGTGTGACGAGGCCGGACGAGGTTGTCTTGCCGGACCTGTGGTCGCTGCAGCAGTAATACTTCCAAAAAGCTTTAGAAACCGATCGCTCAATGATTCAAAACAGCTTAAAGAAGAAGAAAGGAATAAACTGCGGAAAACAATTGTCAAAAATGCGCTGGCTTATGGTATTGGAGTAGCCTCTGCAGGGGAAATTGATGACATCAATATACTGAATGCTTCATATCTTGCAATGCACCGTGCGATCGATCAACTGGTAATAACTCCTCAATTATTGTTGATCGATGGGAATCGATATAAACCTCATTCCGATACTCCTTACGAATGCATCATAAAAGGAGATGGCAAATATCTTTCTATTGCGGCTGCATCAATCCTTGCTAAAACTTACCGTGATGATCTCATGAGGCAATTAGCGATAGATTTTCCCAATTATGGATGGGAGACAAATGTCGGCTATCCCACAAACAAACATCGGGATGGAATTCGAGAACATGGCATCACACCTTTTCACAGAAAGTCATTTCAACTTCTGCCAACACAACTTGAACTTTTCGATGATTAACCTAAATTTATTCACTTAAACGCTTAATACTTATGAACAAATATCTAAAATGGGGATTGATATCGTTAGGGGGATTAATTGTATTATTTGTACTGGTAATACTTCTTTTTGGAAAATCAATTACCAAATCATTCAGCCCCCAGGAAACAGCACTCTATGAAAGTGGATCTACCAAGATCACAGTAGACTATTCGAGGCCTTTCAAGAAAGAAAGAGAAATATTTGGGGGTCTTGTTCCCTACAATGAGATTTGGAGGACAGGTGCGAACGAAGCAACAGTATTCACATCGAATCAGGATCTTACAATCGATGGACAGATCCTGAAGGCTGGAAAATACACCCTTTACACAATACCGACTCCTGATTCATGGCAAGTTGTATGGAATAATAAGGAGTATTCCTGGGGACTAAATTTTGATGGTACCTCTCCGTTTGAAAGAGAATATGATGTGTTGATTGTAGAAATGCCCGTGACCAGACTTCCAAATATTGTTGAGCAGTTTACTATTACAATAGGTCAATCAAAAGGAATGACCCTTGCCTGGGATCAAACAGAGGTTTCTGTCCCTATCGGATTGTGAAGGAGGGAAATCCCTCCTTATTCGTATCTAAGAGCTACACTCGGATTTTTGAGTATCGTTCTCAGGACAGCTAAACTGACACTGGCAATTGCTATTATTGAAAGCATCAAAATCGTAATGATGAAAGGCCAAATACTGAATCCAATCCTGTATGCAAATGCTTCCAGCCAGGTTTGCATTACAAAATAGGATGTGGGTAAACCTATGATAAGAGAAATAAGAATAACCTTGAGAAAAGTCTTATTCTCCATTACCAATATATCCATTACCCTTGCTCCCATCACCTTTCTTATACCAATTTCACGAGTTCTTTGAGTGATCACAAGATATGCTAGACCCAGCAATCCCATGGAAGCCAGGACCAGAGCTAAAGTCGTAAACAGATTAAAAACACCCAGAGCCTTTCGCTCTGATTCGTATTGATTTTGAACCAACTGATTAAGAAAGAAGTAGTCAAATTGGAATTGATCATCAAATTGATAATGCACATCTTCTAACTTGTCCAGGATACCGGAAATACTATTTCCTGCCTCGATTTTAAGTAAAAGATAATTGATAGAAGACGGATTCACGTTAATTACCAAGGGTTGTATGGATTTATGCAAGGATTTGTAGTGAAAGTCCTCAATAACTCCTACAATCTTTCCTTCCCGAGGCTGGATCTCTTCATTCCATATGATCTTGTCCTCAAAAGGATTCTCCAAATTCAATCCTTTGTATGCAGCCTCATTCACTATAAAACTCAATCCCAAGGAATCCTGCTTCATTGAAGGATCGAACCATCTTCCAAGTCTCAAATTGATTCCGAGCAACTCAAGGGCATCAAAATCTACTCGCAATTCAGAACAACTTACTTGATCGTCCGGTCTAACAACTGGAAATATTTCATTTTGATTGAATTGTCCTCCCGGTAAGTTGGATATACCACACGCCATTAAAATTCCCGGTATTCGTTTCATTTCTGCCTTCAACGAATTAAGACGTGAGACTTCTTCATCAGAATGTAACTCTACGACAAGTATCTCATCATCATCGAATCCCAGTTCCTTTCCTTCCATATATTGTATCTGACCTAAGATAACCAGACTTCCAAAGATCATGATAGTAGAAACCACGAACTGAATGGAGATGAGTATCTTACGAATTGAAGACCCTGATGATCTATTCACAAATTTGCCTTTCAGCACATCTACCGGCTTGATTTTAGTTAAAAATGAGGAAGGGTAGATCCCTGTGATAATTCCTATAAAAATGGCTATGACGACGGCAAATATTATCACCTCCGGATCAAACAATCGCTGGGGCGAAATATTTTGTCCTACAAGTTGGTTGAATTGATCAAATAGCAAAAAAGAGGAAAGGTATGCAATGGCCAATGCCATGATACATATAAAAACAGATTCGGCTATAAATTGAAAAGAAATATTCGATTTTTTTGCCCCCAAAGCCCGACGCATGCCTACTTCCTTACTCCTCTCAAAGGCACGAGCGGTCGTTAGATTCACAAAATTGATAGAAGCAATGGTTACCAAGAAAATGACCGCAGCGATGAGAATATAGACGTAAATGATATTGCTATTTGCCTCAAGCTCCCATCGCAAATTTGAATGAAGATGTATATCTGTAATAGGTTGAAGGTCGAGGTAATATAACCTTGATTGCATGTCCTCTACCTGAGCTTGTGTCAGTTCCAGGTAATTAGTAAGCCACTCCGGAATAGCGTTTACAATATCTGCAGGGTCTGATCCTTCATCCAGACGGACGTAATTAAAATGACCAAAGTCATTCCACTGAAACCAAAAGTGATCGGGATCAGCAGATTTACGGGTAATGTACGATACTAACAATTTCGGATGAAAGTGACTGTTTGAAGGAGGAGTTTCCATTACGCCAGCAATTATCCCCCGAAAGTCATACTCCACTATTTCCAACGACTTGCCCAACGGATCTTCATCTCCAAAATACTTTCTTGCCAGGTCATCGGAAATCACGATGTCACCGACATCATCCAGCGCATCTTTCTTATCTCCTGCAACTAGCTTGAAATCAAAAACATCAAAAAACGTGGAATCCGCCAGGAAAATATCGGGCTCCTTGAACATTACATTGTTTTCAGAATTACGCACATAAATCGACTGTAGTGTAAGTCCTGGTCCGTAGACAGGTGTCAGACTTACTCCACTTCTAACCTGGGGAAAATCTCTCACCAATGCTTGTGCCATAGGGTGCGGGGTCCTGGTCTGTGGATTTCCGGTTAACCACACTACACGGTAAATATCTTGAGCATTTGTATGAAACTTATCATAGGACAGTTCATGATTCAAATACACAATTATCAATAATGTGCTGGTTATGCCGAGTACCAACCCAATTAGATTAATGGCAGAAAAAGCCTTATTTCTTAATTGGGTTCTTAGGAATACTTTCAAAAAACTTGAGAACATGATCGTAGAATTTTTGACATACCCGAAGGTACCTTCATCCATTAAGGACCTCGCAATTTCCTTATGTTCTTGGTGTTCGATCTTATGATCTCGAACGTCGGAGTTCCTGTACTCCGAAGGAGTAAAACCAGTAATCTTCTTGAAAGAGGTGTTGAATGCAGATTTTGATAAATATCCTACTTCCTCAGCAATCTGCTCAATCTTGAATTTCTTATAGTTTTCATTTCTCAATAATTTTTTACCCTCTTGCACACGATGATATGCAATCAACTCGAAGAAAGTCATCCCCTTTTTTTCATTTAAAACCTGGGATACCTGGTGAATATTTGCATGCACCAGATTGGCCAGGTTTTGTAGTGAGGCGTCCTGATCAAGATGGAATTTATTCTTCCTGATCTGATTTTCAATCTCATTAAGAATACGATACTTCTCAGCCGCTTCAAGAGATGATTTCGCATATTTGGCTTCCCCGAAAATAGGTTTATACGCATCATTGAAACCTGCATATATAAACAGACTAATACCAGAGATGACCAGCAAAACAACTTCAAGGAATAATCGAGCATCGATGCCCGTAGAAGTTGAAGTCAAAAGCAGAGCCAATGCCAGAGGTATGTTCAATGTGTAAAACGAAATGATCAGGTTAACCCGTTTGCCGGAGTTCTGACCAAATGAAACACCATGCCGTTTCAGGTTTGATACAACCCACTTGATAATCAGAATAAACTCAATCGATAAATAAATGCCCAGAATATAGAAGTCAAATGGAGTATAGAGGATAATTGATCCCAGGACGATAATCATCAAAATGGAAGAAATATGCTGATGAAGGATCAGGTCCTTAGTAAACCAGTAGCTGGTTATTAAACGAATCGCGAAAGGCAAAATCAAGCCAAATAGATAAACGTAAGGCAGCCCCTCTAGTGACCAGATTCCCAAAAGGATGAAAAAGACCCAATAAACTGAATGCGCAATCAGAGAATGGGTTTTTTGTCTTAGAGATCCCACCAAAATGGTTATTGCAATTCCGATTCCTATTAAAATCAAATCGATCAGTTAGTTTTTTTAAATTTAGTTTAATTACCAGAACTATGTCCATTATTGATAAGCTGTCATCATCTCAAAAAAGACGAGATCAAGGTCCGAATATTGAATTGGCCAATGAGATTGTCAATAACGAGGATTACCATTTAATAGATGAACTGGTACGTTTACTTTCATCATCATTGAGGGATGTAATCAAAAACGATATAGTGATGACGCTGATGTCAATAAGTGATAGAAATCCGGAAATGCTTTTGTCCAGGCTGGAAATCTTTATTCAAAACCTGAAATCGTCATCGAATCGTAGAGTTTGGGGAAGTATGACTGTAATATCAAATATAGCACCCTTCGTACAGGAACAGATCATGGAACATCTGGGTATTATTTTGGACTCGATGAACAATGGTACTGTTGTCACAAGGGATCGTGGATTCATTGTACTATGCGTATTGTACTCTAATGACAAATTCAGAGGACAACTATTTCCACTGATTATTGAGCAATTGTACGGAGCACCGGACAACCAGCTTGGACAGTACGCAGAAAGACTTCTTGAGACTATTGATTGCAATCATATGGATGAATTGGAAAAGGTTCTTGAAAAAAGGTTGGTGGACCTTACCAATGAATATCACATTAACCGAACTGAAAAAATCATCCGAAGAATTAGAAAAAAGAAATGACAATTGATTGGAGTGACTTTGAGAAAATTGATATAAGAACGGGAACCATACTAGAAGCAGAGGAGTTCCCGGAAGCACGTAAACCTGCTTACAAATTGACCATTGATTTCGGTCAATTGGGGACTATGAAGAGCTCTGCACAGATCACAGATCAATATGGTCTATTGGAATTGCCAGGGAAACAAATCATAGCAGTTGTGAATTTCCCTAATAAGCAAATCGGTCCGTTCACTAGTGAGTGTCTGGTCCTTGGATCCTATTCAAATGAAGGAGTTGTTCTTTTGACATCTGACAAAAGTGTCCCAAATGGATTGAAAATTGGGTAGTATCTATGTTCAGAAGAATCAACAATATTTTCAACTTATAACTGACTACTAATTAGCTATTTAGAGACCTATCTTTACATTTTTCATTCAAAAAACTCCAGCCCAACAGCCCTCTGATTCACCTTAAAATATTCCCGTTCAGAAGCCTCAATTTCTTAAGAATGTCGACCTTATTCACCTTTGTAACAATTAATTCGACC
This sequence comes from Cyclobacteriaceae bacterium, assembly GCA_965242805.1. Classification (GTDB taxonomy): domain Bacteria; phylum Bacteroidota; class Bacteroidia; order Cytophagales; family Cyclobacteriaceae; genus JANQEU01. Next base: position 2,492,855 of record CBDETD010000002.1, read on the forward strand.
AATTATTCAACCAGCTACAATTATGAATACTGAATCAAAAAATACAAATTGGAATAACGACCTGATTGATGATGAAAATCTCCTTCAGGAATGCTGTTCAAATATTTTAAGAAATCTTGATAGAAATCTATCGAAGTCAAATACTGATCATGAAAAAGTGGGCAAACTTTTGTCAATGAGATGGTATGTAACCAACGAAATAAACCCCAAAACAAACTAGATGATGATCATTTGAGGTAATCTCCAACCATACCTTTTGTGATGAAGCCGGTTCGCTAGTTAGCGGATCGGCTTTTTTTATTAATCAATATTGGAATAATCCAAATCTTAACGAAAAATTTGCTTCCTTTCCGCGTTGTCTCTAAATTTATCACAAATCACTTTTATTAATCAAGTAATCACTAAACAGAACAACTAATGACTACAATTAGATTAAGACTCGACGGAAAAACATTGCATTGGAGTTCTGACGGGGCCTCATGGGGTATTGTTGGAAGAAACTCACCGTTGACTGGAATGGATCCTGACCGCGAAATTGAATGGTTGGCCGACAGAAGAACGATCAAAAAACTTGAGATAGAACCCGACTGTGATGATCCGGATTGCGTTATCCTGGAACCTAAGGATATCGAGGAAAACGGTACAGCATGGCCTATGGCAAAGATCCCCGCAGATAATCGAAGAAGAATTCAGAAATATACCATCAGAGTAACTTCGCGAAGAGGTGATGAAGTCATGGAATTCGATCCGGAAATTCAAGTTCCCCAGACTTGAGTTATTTTATTGATTGTTTTCCGAAATTCTCAAAAACAGCCCTGGTGGCTGTTTTTATATTTTGGATCAGCGTTGGCTTTTCCCAAAACCAAACAATAGTTGACAGTCTTTCCAAGATTAATAGAGAAGATGTGTCAGATTCCGTGGGAATGGAAATTTTGCGAGTTCTGGCCATTAATTCTACCACCCCCAATGAAAAAATAAGACATGCTGAGGAACTCTTGGAAATCTCCACTGCCAAAAACAATATATTTTACCGACAGTCCGCACACAACTCTTTAGGAACCGGATATCGTTTAAGAGGTGATCTTGAACTTTCACTTTTCCATCTTCTTGAAAGTGCAAAACTCGCTGAGACAGGTCAACTCTTAAAAGGACTGGGCGAAACATATTCAGAAATAGCAACGGTATACTCATCCTCAGAGGACCGTGAAAATGCAGTCATTTACAACAAGAAGGCAATAGATATTTTCCAGGCTTCCCTGGACTCGATCCCGCTCTCCCTAACCCTCATGAATTTGGGATATATATATTATGAGCTGAAACAATTAGATTCTGCATTACATTACTATGACTTGTCAGAGGATTTATTTGTCAAGTTGAACATTGGTATTGGGAAATCATATGTTCTTGGCAATCGGGCATTAGTAAAATTTGAGCAAGGTGATTTTCTCACGGCAGAAAAAGAGATCAATGAAGCAATAAGCCAGCTAGAACCCATCGGAGATAATTTTGGTATCGCCGATTTTCAGAACCAACTTGGAAAAGTATACATTGAAATTGGTGAAATTGAGAAGGCAACAATAGCTATTTCCAAAGGTATTTCCACCGCTAAAAAAATAGATTTAAAAGAGCAAGTACGGGATGCTTCCCTGATGTTATCACAACTTTATCTTGATCTTGGCGATTTCCAGAAAGCTTATGAATTTCAAACTCAATACATTGCCTTTAAGGATAGTATCCAAAATATGGAGACTGTACAGGAATTGGCTAACCAAAGAACAGAATACGAAGTTGGTCTTAAGCAAGCAGAAGTCGACTTATTAGAGGTTAGGCAAGAAAATCAAAGGATCTTTTTAATCGGACTTTCAGTATTCCTTCTTGTCTTTTTAGTAGGTATAATTATTGTCTATAGATTTTATCTGATAAAAAAGCATCTTAGCCAGGCCCTGGAATCCAAGAAGAATGAATTGGAAAACCTGAATCATACCAAGGATAAATTCTTTTCAATAATATCCCATGACCTCAGAAGTCCGGTTTCCGCATTCCTGGGCATATCCAGAATGATTGAAATGCTGGTGAAAACGAAAAAGACCGACGAATTACTTCAACTGACATCCGAAATAGATAAGTCGGTGAATCGATTGTCCAGCTTACTGGATAACCTTCTTAACTGGGCGATGCAACAACAGGGTAATATCCCAAATACACCGGAAAAAATTGTACTGAGTGAGCTTATTGACGACCTGGTGGGTACATTTTATAATATGACCATTTCAAAGAACATAGAGATTATCAATGAAATTGAAAACGACATCATATTATGGGTCGACAAAAACTCTTCTGCCACGATTTTTCGAAATCTGATCAACAATGCAATTAAGTTTTCGAATGATGGAGGATCAATCCGAGTTTTTGCCGCTTCCGATGACAGCTCATCCAAAATAACTATTGAAGACAATGGAGTGGGCATGTCCAAGGAGAAACAGGAAAACTTATTTAGTCTCCAAACGGCAAAAGGATCCTACGGGACCAGGGGTGAGAAAGGGCTGGGTTTGGGGCTTCAATTAGTCAAAGAATTTGTCCAATTGAATCAGGGAAATATTAGTGTTGAAAGTGAGGAAGGCAAGGGAACTGCTTTTCATGTTACACTTCCTATTTACCAGTCCGAATATGTTCTGGAAACAGATTAGGGCATCATCACTTCATTGATAGCAATTTCCAATTGCTTGGCATCTTTCAATCCATTCTTGGGAAGAAACTTATCGCCAGGGATCTTATCCAAATCCGGAGACTTCAAATAACCAGAAATTACAATCACCTTTGGCCTAGTCCTCAGCATGCCTAACATCTCAAATCCATCGATATATGGCATATCGTAATCCAGTAGAACAACATCTGGTTTTAGCTGTACGATACCTAGAGCTCCTTTGACAGGATTATCATAAGATGCCATCAGTTTTGCAGAATCCATCTCTTCAAAGTATGTCTCAATCATTCTTAAAAACAACTGGTCATCATCAATGGCAATGCAATTGTACATTTCAGAAGATTTTCCTAGCTAAGTTATAAACCTCTTGTCAATGTCCAACTCGAAAATATCACCATCTTGGTTATTTTCGCGGCATGGAGAAATTACACCTTGTATCATGGAATGTAAATGGAATCAGAGCCATCGTTAAAAAAGACTTCCTGAAAGACATAAAATCACTTTCTCCGGATGTTCTGTGTCTCCAGGAAACCAAAGCTCAAAATGAGGATGCTCAAACTACCTTGAGTCTTCTTAATGGATATCACATATATACCAATTCATCAAAAGAAAGGAAGGGTTATTCCGGAACAGCAATCCTTTCACGTAGAGAACCTCTAAACCTGACCTATGATATTGGTGTAGAGAAGCATGATCAAGAGGGAAGGGTGATTACCGCTGAATATGAAAAATTTCATTTGGTCACGGTATATACACCCAACTCTGGTGAGGGTATGAAAAGGTTGAATTACCGGGAAACGTGGGATATTGATTTCCTCAATTATATTCAATCTCTCGAGAAAAGAAAGCCTGTAATTATTTGTGGGGATTTGAATGTTGCCCACACAGAAATTGACCTTGCAAGACCAAAACCAAACTATAACAAGACAAGCGGTTACACTCAAAAAGAAATTGATGGGCTTGATCGAATGCTGAAATCAGGATACCTGGACACCTTCAGACTATACCATCCGGAAGAAGTAAAATACTCCTGGTGGAATTATAAGTTTAACGCCAGGGCTCGAAATGTAGGATGGAGGATCGATTACTTTCTGGCCAGTGAGGCCCTGAAAGAGAATATAGTTGAATCGGAAATCTATAATGAATATCTTGGATCTGATCACTGTCCGGTGGGCATTCGGATCCACGTTTGACGACTCTAAATCCAAAATTGATAATGGAAGCAAAAAATATCCCCCTTAACAAATTGCATCAATCAATAGGAGGCAAAATGGTACCATTTGCTGGTTTTAATATGCCAGTCCGGTATAGTTCTGATAAAGAAGAACATTTAACAGTACGCCAAGGTGTTGGTGTGTTCGATGTCTCACATATGGGTGAGTTTATTATCGAAGGTCCATCTGCAATTAATCTCATTCAGAAAGTTACTAGCAACGATGCCAGCACATTGGTTGATGGACAGGCGCAGTATTCATGTTTCCCAAATGATAAAGGAGGGATTGTTGATGACCTCATCGTATACCGGCATAATGGTGAGAAATATATGCTTGTTGTCAATGCTTCAAATATTGATAAGGATTGGAAATGGGTAGCATCTCAGAACACATTCGGAGCCCAAATGACCAATATATCAGATGAAATCTGCTTGTTTGCAGTCCAAGGGCCAAAAGCGACTGCGGCACTTCAGAAAATTACTGAAGTTGATCTTGACTCCATCAAATTTTACCATTTCACAGTTGGAGAAATTGGTGGAATCCCTGATGTTATCATATCGGCCACAGGATATACCGGTGCAGGAGGCTTCGAACTATATGTGAGAAAAGATCAAGCAGAAAAACTATGGAATGCGGTTTTTAAAGCCGGAGGAGAATACGATATCAGACCTATAGGACTTGGAGCACGAGACACCCTTCGACTCGAAATGGGATACTGTCTATATGGCAATGATATTGATGACAACACTTCACCTATTGAGGCGGGTCTGGGCTGGATCACTAAGTTTTCCAAAGATTTTATCAATGCTGACAATCTTAAATCCCAAAAGGAAGAAGGTGTAACGAAAAAACTTGTTGGATTCAAAATGGTGGAAAGAGGTATACCCAGGCAAGGATATGATATCGTCAACAAAGACGGGGAAGTAATAGGAAATGTGACCTCCGGAACAATGAGTCCAAGTTTGAATCTGGGAATAGGATTGGGTTATGTCAAAACAGGCTACCACAAATCAGAAACCGAGCTTTCTATTCGTATAAGGAACAAGGACGTCAAAGCAATCGTGACAAGACCTCCTTTTATCAAATGAGATCTGTAGAGGTTTGTCTAACTCCAGAACTTATCCATCAGCATGATCTGGAGGGAAAGATCACAGTGGTTGTCGATATCTTTCGGGCTACCTCATGCATTGTTGCGGGGATCGGATACGGAGTCTCGGCTATTTGGCCTGTACTGGAAGTTGAGGAATGTATTGAACTCGGTAAAAGGGGAATGATCACGGCTGGAGAGAGGGGAGGGAAAAAACTTGATGAGTTTGATATCGGAAACTCCCCTTTCGACTATATGAATGACGAATTCATTGGAAAGGAAATTGCAATCTCCACTACGAATGGGACCCGTACAATATCAGCTTCCGGGAATTCTGAGGAAATAATTATTGGCAGTTTCCTGAATATCTCCTCAACAGCTACATACCTATCCTCTAAATCCAATAGTGTCCTTATCCATTGTGCCGGATGGAAGGGAACCCCCAACGTTGAGGACACGCTTTTCGCAGGAGCACTAATTTCCGAAATGGAGCATGAGATTTCAGGAGATAGTGCCATTATGGCTAAATATATTTATCAGAAAAACAAACACGACCTTCTCTCCACGGCAAGAGAATCAGGTCACGCCCGAAGATTGGCTGGATTTGGTGTTAAAAAAGATATAGAGTTTTGTCTCACGAAAGATCATTACAATGATCTTGTAGTTCGTTTTGATGGTAAAAAACTAGTGAAAAATTAACTGGCTGGGAATCAATCCCCACCAAATTCCATATCACTCAATTCCAGGTCCAACGCCTTCGTTGAAACAGAAATTTCCCACAATGAAATTACTAGGGAGATCAGTAAAAGGATCATTGAAATACCAAATAAGATCCCACCCCAACTCTGCGAATTTTGAAATATGAAGATCATACTCAATACACAAAAGAAAAAGCTCAACACCCCATAAGCCTGCATATTTCTTATCATTCTTAGGCGCATTCTGAGGTTATGTATCTGTCCTACAATAATTCCCTTTTCCGGATCTTGTAAATATTTAGTGTGTAATTGCCGGATCATATTGGCAATGGCCAGGAACCGATTAGTGTATGCAAGTAGTAATAACGATATCGCAGGGAAAAGCAGAGATGGAGTGGTCAGGGTGATCTCCATCAATATAGTTTTTCATTGTTTTTATGCCGTTCCGAATCCCTGAGATTCTTTTTATTGAAGTTTTTCTCCAAGGAGTCAGTTAGATTGACCCCTGTCTGATTAGCCAGACACAATAGAACCCAGAGAACGTCCGCCATCTCATCTCCAAGGTCATGATCCATGTCTGATTCCTTAAATGACTGCTCCCCATATTTTCGTGCCATTATCCTGGCAAGCTCTCCAACTTCTTCAGTCAGAATTGCCATATTGGTTAGTTCATTGAAATATCTTACACCTGTTGTTCTGATCCACCCATCTACCTTTTTCTGTGCTTCGTCTATCGTCATTGCTAATTGGCACCTATGTATTCGTTATAATGAAGTATCTCAACACCCTCTACCGCCAGCTTAGAAAGGCAAAATGACAATCGATCCTTTTCCATGGAAATCAATGAGTCAACGTTCGGTTCAAACTCTGCAAACTTTTCGTGAGGAAACCTTTGCCCTGGCACATAGGAATCTTCCCAAAACAACGATTCAAATATCTTACCATCGTCATAATAATATTTGTATTCTGCGGCAATGTGCTGATCCCGTTCATTCCACATATGACCTGAAAAAATGATCTCCTCATCATCAAAGTAGAAATAATCATCTCTTTCAAAATGAGCTGTTCTCAGAATATTCACAATTTTTATCAACTCACTCTCCATGTAGTAAGCCCGAATTTTGAAGATAGAATCTCCTTCATGAAAATCATCTTCTATGATCTGAACCCTATGATTGCCATCAATCAAATGAACCGTTTTATTTATTGCATCAACTCTGGGTCTGTTTTCTTTTCTGACGGGCGAAGAATCTCCACAAGCAGTCAGTAAGAAAATCATTAGAAGGAATGTCAGGGAAACAGTGCGCATGATTTTAAGTTTAAACCATGAATTTAACTATTTCTATACTTTTTTGGACAAATAAATCAAATTCCGGATGTAGGACAACTTAATAGCAGCTGTTAGAGTATACATCAAATAAAAAGTCTATGAGAAATTTTACTGTATTACTTACTGTTCTAGTATTATTTGCTTTCTTCTCTGTGCATGGTCAGGTAGCCAGCCCTCCGGCCCAGACGAAAGCTACCGTATCAGGAATTGATGTTACAATTGATTACAGTCAACCTGCACTAAAAGGAAGACCATTTGGCACCGAGGAATTTCACCCCAATGGAAGTGTATGGCGGAACGGGGCGAACAAAGCTACCTGGATTGAAATATCTGCAGACGCAAAGATCAACGGAGAAGTTCTTAAGAAAGGAAAATATAGTTTCTTCGTGATCCCAAACGAAGGTGAATGGACCTTGATATTTAACTCAACATGGGACCAGTGGGGTGCATTCAGCTATGACAGCTCCAAAGATGTCCTGAGGGTCAATGCCAAAGTATCTAAATCAGAAGAATATTCAGAACGATACACCATAAAGCTCAGTAATGAAGGTAATGGAAGCCTAAATTGGGGTGATATGCGAGTAGATTTTACGTTAGCTACTTCATCATAAATCAATTCCAGATCATGGGGAATCATAAATCAATGTGGTTCCCCATGTTCTTATAAAACATTGAGTACTTGCTCCTTTATCTTTTCCAGTTCCTCTTTCATTCGAACCACTTCCCGTTGGATATCCGCATCATTGGCCTTTGATCCGATAGTATTTATTTCTCTACCTATTTCCTGGGCAATGAATCCCAGCTTCTTACCATTCGGATCCTTCTGAGCCACAGTTTCCAAAAAGTGATTCAAATGACTCTCCAGACGCACTTTCTCTTCGTTTATATCAAGTTTTTCAATGTAGTACAATAGCTCCTGTTCGAATCTGTTTTCATCCAATTGGATCTTGTTCTTGATCTCCCCCAGAGACTGTTGTAGTCTGTTTTTTATAGTATTTATCCTTTTCGGATCCAATTTGGTCACATTATTCAATCCGGATTTGATCTCATTGCAACTTTGGATTAATGCCGCCTCCAGACTCTTACCTTCTTCCTCACGATAGTTTTTGCAATTATCTACTGCTTCAGTTACTAGTTTCAAAAGTGATCTTTTGTCGATCCCCAACTCAGTACTTTCGTTTTGGAGTATTACCTCAGGTGCGTAGAGCGCCAGTTTAAAAAGTTCGTGATTCTCAGCTCCAGCTTCCTGGGACATTTCCTTGAATTTCTTGAAGTAGATCTTAAAGAGGTCTTCGTTTATCTTGACAGGAGCCTCGGTGTATTGACTTGGAGCAAATTCCAATGTCAGATTTATCTTACCCCTTTTCAATCCTGACTCCAGGAGATTTTTTATGTCAATCTCCCATTGTGCGAAGTCCTTTGGGATTTTAAGAATTGGATCGAAAAACTTACTATTTAGAGTTTTGATCTCAATCTTTGCTGAGTAGGATTCGGACAACTCCTCTGCGGAACCGAATCCAGTCATGGAACTTATCATGTTGTAAATTTAAAAATCCAGTCCGACTGAAACAGAAATGCGACTTTCCAATAGTTCAAAATCTCTGATTGGAACCGCATAATCAAACTTGGCATAATAACCTAACATAACAGTACGGAACCCAAATCCATAACTGGCAAGCCATGGATTTCTGAAGTTTGAAATTTCTGCAGTGAATATTGAGCCCTCCGGCTTGTAGACAATCTTATTAGAGCTATTTTCCCTTGTTAAAGGAGGAGGACCATTCCAGGCTGATCCCAGATCGAAGAATCCAATCAAGATGAAATTTCTTAAGAATGTCGAGTTAATCGGACCTCTTGAAAAGTATTGAAATACAGGAAAGCGTAATTCCGTATTGAAGAGGAACGCTGAATTGCCATAAAGTTCACTAAAAGCAAATCCTCTCAGGTTCGTGACGAATTCGGTGAATAACAGATTGCCATTATAAATATCGTTGCCGATACGTAGCGGATCATTTTCGGGATGACTTTTGGTCCTCGCAAAAAACCAATTCGGAACTCCACCTACCAAAAAGTTTTGTTTGTTTTGACCAATACTTTGACCATAAAATATTCTGGATGCCAGTGTAATCTCTCGATGAATAGGTTGATAGTGCCTCAGGTCAAATCGGATATTGGAAAAAGTAAGATTTGATCCTGAAAGCCCTTGATTATGAATGAATTCAACTGCCGCTCTCGTTCCCTGAAGAAGATTGAAGCCTCGTTCGATGGTATCATCAAAGACGGCTTTTGCAACAAATCCTCCGTACCTGGCAGATCTATCAGGAGCATTATCCAATGAGCCACTGTTTATGATAGTCTCAAATTGTAAGTTTCTGAAATTGGTTTGAATGAAAAATGGGTCAACTTCTAATCTGAACCAGTTCGTAAGAGGTACAGATCCCCCAATCATTACCCTTGTGTAATTATATCTCTGCCTTAATTCATTTTCTGACGGACTTTGGAAAAAGTAGGACTTTCTATCAACTCTCGCCTTAAGATCCATCCAGTATTTCAGGAAATTGTATTCAACATATATATCACCACTGTTGAGGTCAGTATCCGCAAATGCTCCTCCTTTTAATTTGTGATTACCAAGCATATCGGAAATCTGGGTTTCAAGCACAACTCCAAATCCCCGAAGCTGATCGATAGCAAATGATGTGACCAGATTGTCGAAACTAAATTGTGGCTCATATGGTATCGGCCCAAGTATCTTATCGGAGAGCTCCAGTTTTTGGTAGTTGGTAAAAAACGATTCAGGACGAAAACGATCTTCAATGGAAGGTTCTGAAGTCTCAAACCTGTAATCTTCCGTATCAATGTAATTTTCACTGACATCCTCGTCAAACTGATAATTGTCCGGATCGACCAGATAAGGATCCGTTTTCTCAACCTCCTCTTCCGACACTACTTCTGGATCGTCTGATTCAAGTTCAAGGTTAATAGGAGGTGATTCAGCAACTTTCACATTTCGCTCACTATACAAATCTGCAATAAATTGAGCTTGTCTAAGGCGTTGTCTTATGGTTTGAGGAGAGAATTTGGGACTGTCGATATCCAGGTCTTCGTCGTAATATACCTTGTCAGTACCTCCTTCAAACATCAGGTAAACTATGCCCTGACCATTGAAATGGAGATCATAATCCTTAATGCTTTTATCAAAGTTGGTAACCTGAATGAATGTTGAATCCTGTAATTGATATTTGAAGAGGTTAGTAATACCCCGCTGGTCGCTCAGATAATAAATTTCATAGGGCCCTTTCGGGATAGGCCTCGTGTCCTTGCTGAAAGTTTTGGTAAGTCTGGCAAATTGATTTTTTGTTGTGTCGAGATCATATAAGAAAATGTTGAAATTTTCTGAAACCTCCTCGATACTTTGATCCGCAATATTTAAAGAATCATTTGGACGATTTGAACTGAAAACAATTGCGGCTGTTCCTGGGACAAATACAGGGTCCAGATCATCATAAATATCAGTTGTGATCCTTCTCACAGCATTTCTTCTCATACTGATCAGAAAAATATCATTCTTGCCATCCACATCCCCTGAAACAACAGCCAGTCTCCCGTTCTCATTGAATGAAAAGCTCTTAATTTGGTCGAATCGCTGTAATGGCTTTGTAAGTTTTTCACCGGTCTCAACATTGTAGGACACAATACTCAGATATCCACGACGATAATATAGAATCCCAAGTTGATCATCATTGATCCAATCCAATAAAGGCAAATCAAAATCCGGCTGCTGACCTTTTACTCTTAATCCAGATGTAAGCAGTTTATCAGTTTTGCCAGTTTCGTTGTCATGCACGTATATTTTATATCGTCCGATCTCATTCTTAGAATACGCAACTCTCGTCCCCGAAGGATTGACCCGAACATTCTTATACTTCGTCTGGATTTTGCGTGTATTGACAAGGATCCGATCGTCATCGGGAGAAGAATAATTACTAGCAATTTCCTCCTGACTTTGGATGTAGTAGTTCTGCCATTCTCTCAAGAACTGTTTGTAGGTCATTCCGACCGTACTGGCTATACTGTTCTCTTCATTTCGTATTATCCTGGTCAAGTTGAGAATATTGGAAACATTACTCCGACCATACTTGATCGCAATGTAATTCCACACCGATTGCCCAACCAGGCCAGCCTCATCTCCATCAATCTTGATGAGCTTTTTAATACTTCTTCTGGACAAGTAATCCCTGATATGATCATCCATGTCCGAACTCCATCCGTAGGCCAGGTACCTCGCCGCCCCATCAATAAACCACTTCGGTAGGGAAAGCAAATAGGCACTTTGGAATATCTCTGCCAGGCTACCACCAAATAACATATCCTCAATCAAAACCCGGGACATTTTGTAAACCAACTCCTGACGAAATCCCACCACAGAGCCGGGATGGGCGATTTCAAGCTGCAATTTGACAAAGTCAGTTTGACCCCCTATTGAAAATTCGGCACCTTCAATTCCAATATTGCTTTGCTGAAGTTCATGAATAGAATTATAGATAAGGATCTTTGTTTTGGAATAGGGTGCATAGCCCAAAATGTCTGTAAGACGGTTAAACTCCTCTTCAAGAAAATCAATGGCCTGTTCAGCATATCGTTTCCCTCCTGGATAATAGTATATATCAAAATGTGTCGTGCTGAAATATACCCATTCAAACTTCTTATACTGGATCCTATTTTGACCATATTCAGTATAGTACTGACCATTGACGTGGGCAAAAACCAGCACGCAAAACCCAATAACTAAATATGTCTTTATCCGATTCATTAAAATCTATCTTTCAACTCCCACTTCCGGTAGCACTTCCTCACCAAAAACAATATTTTTCGCAAACTGTTTGGCGAAAAAAGGCACCAGGGAAACTCCTTTCGAACCAAATCCATTGAATATCCCCATTCGATTATCTTCTGAATTGAAACCTATGAAAGGTCTTCTGTCAAAAGTAGCCGGTCGTATTCCGGCTCTTTGCCTTAAAATACGATATTTTCCTGAAAAAATTTTATCCAACTTCTCACAAATTGAACTACTTCCCTTCTCAGTTGGTTCCCAGCTGAGATCATTATGATCATAGGTGGAACCAACGGTAGAAAATCCTTTTTTCGGAATGATAAAAACACCCCTGTTTACGATGAGGTCAGCTCCCAACTGAAAATCTACATCAATAACTTCACCTTTCACCAGCCTAAACCTCAAATTTTTCCAATATGGATTATCCTTATAAAATGGACCATCACAGAATATAACCTTTTTAGCTTCGAATTCCCCATAATGTAGGCTTTCACCATCTTTTTGCATCGTACTGAATTCAAACAGTTTTTGGGTTGATACACCCTTACTCTTAAAGTAATTTGAGAAGGAAGAAATCAGGTTGGGAAGGTCGACATATCCCGTATGCCTTAAAATAATTCCTCCAAATGGATCGTTTATTCCCCCCTTTTGCATAGATCTTGAATACACCTGGTCTATGTACTTGCTAAAATCTGGTTGAGAAGCCTTACCCATCCAATCATTTTCCTCCTCCACACTTTGAAAGGGTCTATACATCTTCATAGGAAAATGGAATTTAGCTGACAAAAATCCCTCCAATTGAGTATAGTAATCCTGTAACTGGGGAAAAATTCTATCCGCCAACCAGGTTTTAGTCATTTTCCGACCTGTTATTGGATTGTACAGTCCGGCTGCTACCCTTGATGAGGTCAATTCCAAACCGGGATCTACAATTGCGACCTTCTGACCCATCTCCATCAGTTCATAAGCTAATATGCTTCCAGCCAATCCTTGTCCCACAATTAGAATATCAGCTTTTTTCACTGTTGTCACTTTTGTACAAATTTGTGCAAAATCATAGGCATGACTATCAAAATCTTCGAGTTCAATCCATTTTATGAAAATACATATGTTCTTTTCGACGAGGAACAGAAAGATTGCATCATTGTTGATCCGGGTTGTTATGAAAAGTATGAAAGGGATGAAATAGTAAATTTCATCTCTGATAATAGCTTAATTCCAAAAATACTGATCAATACTCATTGCCACATAGATCATGTATTGGGCAATGCTTTTTTGAAACGTCAATTTGGGATTCCTCTTTGGGTACCTGAAGGAGAAAAGGAAATGTTGAAATCAGTAGAAGTTTACGCTCCTAGCTGGGGGATCAGCGGGTTTGAAAGTACTGAAATCGATAAGCTATATAATGAGTCGGAATCCGTGCAAATTGGAAAAGATACATTGACTTTCATATTCACTCCCGGTCATTCACCCGGGCACATGATGATCCACCACGAACCCTCCAAATCACTTATTTCAGGAGATGTGATCTTCCATCAAAGCATTGGAAGGACCGATCTTCCCGGGGGGAACTATGAGGAGTTGGAGAACAGCATCCGAACGAAAGTTTACAATTTGGATGATTCTACAACCATATACCCAGGGCATGGGCCAGCTACAACAGTTGGATTCGAAAAGTCAAACAATCCATTCGTTTCCGCATGATAATAAGACAACTACCCAACTTACTTACCTCCCTGAATCTGTCAGCTGGAATGTTTGGTATCATCAACATATTCATCGGAGATTATACCAACACCGTTTTCTTTGTTCTACTGGCTGGATTTTTCGATCTACTTGATGGGTTTGTGGCCAGATTAGTAAATGCATCTGGTGATTTTGGAAAGGAATTGGATTCGCTTGCTGATATGGTAAGTTTTGGGGTACTGCCTTCTCTCTATTTATACACATGGATGAACACGTTTACAGAAAATTCATGGCTCCCGTACCTGGCGATATTAATAGCTGTTTTCTCTGCAATCCGGCTTGCTGGATTTAACCTGCTTAAATCAACACAGGATTTCAAAGGATTACCTACTCCCGCCAATGCAATATTGATCACAACTTTCCCGAAAATTCCATTTTCCTTTCTCCCTATACCCTATCTTTTTATTGGGATAGTAGTTGTTTCATGCTTTTTGCTGGTGTCCAACATCAATATGATCGGTATGAAATTCAAATCCTGGGATCTAAAACAGAACATTGCAAGATACATATTGTTAGTATCCGTACTGATATTGACGATATTGATGGGCTTGAAGGCCCTTCCCTATTTAATACCACTGTATATCTTAGTGTCCGTTGTCGTTGGGATTACATCACAAAATTAATAACAAACTGTTTATCAGGTAATTTTACCCTTTGGATATCGTTTTGGAGAAAATGAAGAGGTTGGGCTTAGTTTTTGGATTCATCGCAATCGGGACCTTGCTATGCTACTCACAGGGCTCTGTACTGGCCTCAGGTGATTGGTACAAGTTTGGTATCACAAAAAGCGGCATTTACAAGATTGATGCTTCCTTGCTGAGCTCGATGGGTATTGATCCAAATTCCATTGATCCCCGAACCATAAAAGTATACGGAAACGGAGGTGGGGGTATTCTACCACAATCATTGAGTGAACCGATCACTTCCGATCCAATTGAAAATGCGACTTATAAAGTGGGACTGGAGGATGGAAGTTTTGAAGAACAGGATTTCATTCTTTTTTTCGGAAGAGGGCCGGATCACCTTGAGTATGAAGAAGGTTGGTGGAACTACACAAAGAATATTTATTCCGATACAACCTATTATTTCATGACATTGGACGGTGAGCCGGGCAAAGTCATCCAAAGTAGTCCAAATCTGGGAACAAGTTTTCCTGTGGTAACGTCCTTCAAGGACGTCATGACCCATGAATCCGATGAGTACAATGTCCTGGAATCCGGCAGAAAGTGGTATGGAGACCTGATGTCAAAATCATCAAATGTTAAGACTTTCCAGTTCGAGACCCTCAACCTTGTGGACAGTATCTTCCTGAATCTCGATATGATGGCTTATTTAGAGAAGTCATCATATTTTGAAATACGGTATAATGATATTGAGTTGGGTAAAATTGAAGTCGATTCGGTAAGGATCAGTACCTACGAAATAAAAGGAAGAGAAATGTCCGGATATTTTAAGTTCATATCAACTGAAGGTCCGGGAACTTTGGAAATAAACCTCTTCGATCCGGGTATCCCATCGGTTATGTTTGGGTATGTCGATAGGATCGTTTTCAGTTACAGACGTGCCTTGAGACACGATGGCAAAGAAATGATTTTCTCCGGAACCGAATCACTTGGAAACAATCAAAGCACATTCCATCTAATCTCTGAGACAGCTGATGTCAACGTTTGGGATATTTCAGACCCAGCCAATGTGCTTCGACAAGAGGGCGAATACGACAATGGAATTTTCAAATTCGGAGCAGAAACTACTTCCCTCAAAAAGTACATTTCATTTACCGGTAACAGCTTCGAATACCCTGAATTTTTTGGTGAGATCAAAAATCAAAATATTAAAGGTCTCAGACCGAGGGACGGCTTGATCATCACTTCAAAACAATTCCAGGAGGAAGCCTCTCGCCTTTCAAAATTTCATTCAGAACATGACAGCATCGACAATGTAGTTCTGTACGTAGATGAGATTTACAATGAATTTTCTTCCGGAATGCAGGATATAACGGCAATTCGAAATGCGATCAAATATTTCTATGACCTAAATCCTGAGACTTTCCGGTATGTTCTGTTCTTAGGCGATGCATCATACGATTACAAGGATCGTGTAAGGAATAACACGAACTTTGTTCCGATCTACGAGTCATACAATTCCCTGGATCCGGTCGCAACTTATTCCTCCGAGGACTTCTTTGGATTTATGGAAGAATTCGAGGGAGAATGGAGAGAGGGATCAAATCCACTTAACCATACTCTGGAAATCGGGGTTGGTCGACTTCCAGTCAAGACCATAGAAGAAGCTGCTGAAATAGTTGACAAAATCATTCGATACAGCACATCACCACGGCTGGCCGGAAATTGGAAAAACGAAGTCACATATGTAGTGGATGACGGGGATCGGAACATTCATGTTGCTGATGCTGAGGACCTTGCAAACTACCTTAGGGACAATGAAGGCCAACTATCAATTAACAAGTTGTACATTGATGCTTTTGATCAGGAAATTATAAAATCTAACCAGAGGTCGGCTGCAGTAAAGCAAAATCTGGAAAATGCCATTGAAGAGGGCACTTTTCTAATTAATTACCTGGGACATGGAAGTGAAGCCCGTTGGGCTGAAGAAACAATATTTGAATATACGGACTTTGATGGTCTAAAAAATAAGTACAAACTCCCGGTGTTCCTGACCGCTACTTGTGAATTTGGTCGTTATGATGACCCATTAATTGATCTCACCGCTGGAGTCAGTGGTGCAGAAAAACTTTTATTGAATCCGGATGGCGGAGCAATAGCGCTATTGACCACTACAAGGCCGGTCTTTGCCTTTTCCAATTTCTTTGTTAATGCTGCTTTCCATACCTTTTTCTTCAAAAAAGATCTACGGCTTGGTGATGTCGTAAGGCTAACTAAAAATAACAGTTTGAGTGGTGTTCGAAATAGAAATTTTTCTTTGTTAGGGGATCCTATGATGAGGTTAGCATTACCCCAATATGATGCCTCAATAACTGAAATAAATGGTGACGATATTGTTCAATTTTCCAATGATACCCTCAGCGCACTTGAACAAGTCCGGTTGTCAGGAGTAATAACTGATCTAAATGGAAATTTGGTTGACACTTTTAATGGTACAATTCTAGTTAGTGTTTTTGACAGGGAAACGACTAGAAAAACAAAAGGTCAGGAAAGTTCACCATTCACCTACACGGTCCGTGAAAATCGTCTATTTAATGGAGAGGCAAGCGTTGTTAATGGGCAATTCTCAATTGATTTCATCCTTCCGAAGAATATTTCATATCGATTTGAAAAAGGTAAGATCACCCTCTATGCTGAAAACCAGGATAGAGACCTGGACGCATCGGGCTTCACTTCAAACATATTAATAGGGGGATCAGGCGGGGATCTTAATGCCGATAATGATCCACCAACAGTAAATATGTATTTTAATGATCCTTCATTTTCATCAGGCGGTGTTATCGGTTCCAACAGTTTATTCATTGCTGATATCGAAGATGAAAGTGGAATAAATACATCAGGAATAGGTATCAGCCAGAACGCGGAACTTATTATCAATGACACCTTGACATATATTTTAAACAATTATTATACAGCTGATATTGGCACGTACAAAACAGGCAGGATAGTATTCCCGCTCAGAGGATTGGCACCAGGCAGTTATAAAGCCGAATTAAAAATCTGGGATGTATACAATAATTCAAGCACAAACTCAGTTGATTTTATGGTATCTGACCAACCTGAAATTCAGCTATTCAATGTCATAAATTATCCGAATCCGGCAAACGAATACACGGATTTTCAATTTGAACATGATCGGGTAGGTGAAGAGTTAGATGTGACAATTGAAATTTTCAATATGAGAGGGGCCAAAGTATTTTACGAAGTGTACCGTTTAGAGGATGTGGATAAAAGGATTACCCCGATCCGGGTAAACCTGCCTGCGGGAAAATTTGGTGAAGGCCTGTATTTCTATCGACTTACAGTCGACAGTGACTTGGACAATGCCAGTGGGCAGGAATTGAAGAAACTCCTAATCATTAAATGAATTAGATTTGCAGACTAACATAACCATAGAGATGCACCTTTTGCAGAAAGGATTAACCACTGTTCTACTTTTTATCAGCATTTTATCATTCGGTCAAGTCAGAGTCACCGGCCAGGAGGGCGCAAATCCGATTACAGTAGCTGTTCCATTCTTAAGTTTTGCACCAGACAGCAGGGCCGCTGGAATGGGCGACGCTGGAGTAGCGACAAGTCCTGATGCCTACAGCGTTCACTGGAATAATGCAAAACTTGCGTTTATAGATCACGACCTTGGATTCTCTTTCTCCTATTCTCCCTGGTTAGGTGATATTGTCGATGACATGTCACTGAACTACCTCACATTTTATAAGAAGATCGACCGAATCCAAAGCCTGGGGGCATCTCTTCGGTACTTCGATCTTGGAGAGATCCAACTCACAGATGTTCAAGGTCTACCGCAAGGTGTGGAAAATCCACGTGAGGCAGCCGTTGATGCAACCTATTCCCGATTATTAGGAGATAATCTAAGTGCTGGTCTGACCATGCGATTTGTTTGGTCAAATCTCACTGGAAATATTACGGGAGCACCCAGTGCCAGACCCGGAACAAGCCTGGCGTTTGACTTTGGGGTTTACTACCGAAAACCTTTGTTGGTTGCTGGTCTTGATTCCGAACTTGCCTTTGGAGGTCACCTTAGTAACATTGGACAGAAAATTAGTTATACCAACGAAGACTTTGAGGACTTTATTCCAGGTAATCTAAGACTGGGGACTGCCTTCAAGACAAATCTTGACCCTTACAACACTTTAACCCTGGCATTCGATGTGAATAAGCTGATGGTGCCTACACCACCTCAATTAGATGATAACAACAACATCATTCGAGGTAAAGACCCAAACAGACCATTTATAAGTGGGACCTTTGGTTCTTTTGGCGATGCCCCTGAAGGTTTCTCTGAAGAAATTAAAGAATTGATGTATTCCATTGGTATCGAATATTGGTACAGGGACCTATTTGCTTTTCGAACAGGCTATTTCCTGGAACATGAAGACAAAGGTGACCGGAAGTACCTTACCTTGGGCGTGGGATTCAGGTACCAAGTTTTCGGTTTGGATGTCTCTTACTTGATCCCTCCGGAGCAGGATCACCCATTAGCTGATACTCTGAGATTGTCTTTCATCTTTAATCTTGACAAACAACAGGAGGCAGAAACTCTTTGATGCTTGACCGTTCGATCGCCCCGAAGTCATACCCAATACATTCCTTAAAGATTGATTACCCGGAAAAGGTGGCGTTTGATGGGATTGATGGGATCATTATTTCGGACCATCTCAACGAAGTTGTCAATCTTGAACTCATTTTCGATGGAGAGAGAAGCAATGATCAAGATAAGGATCTCGCATTTTTTGCAATGAAAATGCTTCAGGAGGGAACGGAAAATAAAACTGCAGAGCAGATCTCCTATTCATTCGAAGCCCTTGGAAGCTTCTTTGAGTTAAGTAGTGGTTTAGAGCATTCAACCATTAAGGTATATAGCTTAAAAAAACATTTTGGGAGATCCATTGAATTAATATCTGAGTTGTTAGAGGATTCGGTTTTCCCTAAACAGGAATTTACAGTCCTCAAAAACATTAGGAAAACGCAAATAGCAAACCAACTAGCAAAAAACAATCAATATGCGACATTAAAATTTAATGAGATTTTCTTTGGTCCGGAGCATCCATTCGGCAGTATAAATCAACCCGGGCAAGTAGAAAATATCAGTCTTGAAAATGTCATCAGCTACTACAATCATCACCTTTTTTCTTCTCCTAAATTCATATTGTCCGGGTCTGTAGGTGAACATGAAATCAATATTTTAAAGCAAGCATTGGAGAAAATCAGGATCTCGAACGTCGAGAGAACCCCATTCAGGATCAATTCCAGCTGGGGCCAAACCACAATCAACCGGGAAGGCAGTACCCAGGCCTCAGTGAGAATTGGAGCTCCAACTATTGATAAATTGCACCCCGACATCCATAAGTTTACTATTTCCAATGCCCTGTTGGGAGGTTTTTTTGGCTCCAGACTGATGAAAAATGTCCGTGAAATCAAAGGACTTACTTACGGTATCTACTCCACTGTTGTCAGTACTTCACAATCTGACTATTGGATGATTGGATCTGAACTGGCTAATGATAAAGTGGATGAGGCACTCACGGAGATTGACAAAGAGATTGAGACTTTAGCCAATGAAAAAATCGATATCGCTGAACTTGACCTATTAAAAAACTATCTCAGAGGTAAGCTGTTGACATCATTAGATTCAGTTTTTGGAAAGGTAGCAGTCTTCAGAAATATTTTTATTCATAACCTTGAATTCAATTACCTCAATGACTACCTGGAAACCATTAATGCAATAACTGCTGAAGCAATATCTGACGTGATCTCGGATTATTTTCTGAGTAAAGACCGAATTACACTAGTTGTCAACTAACTTCTTCATCACAAAATAATCCCCCTCTATAAGGATATGCTCATATTCAAATGGGATCCTTATATTGCCTCCTCTATCCATGATTCCCATTTTCCCATTCTTTTTCAGAACAAGCAGGTCATATGCTTCAAATATATCCTCATATTGAGGGCTAAGTAGGAAGTTACCATTTCTATCTGCTACGCCAACCTTCCCATGCTCATCGGTTAAAATATATAATCCGCCTTGACGATGATCGATATTGTTAAACCTGGGTTTGGCTACCCATTTGCCATCTGTATCTATAATTCCATATTTTTCCTGATACTTCACCACAGCCAAGCCATTGTCAAACTCTCCTGCCACTGAATAAATTGGTTGTATCCTAAGAACTTCACTCTTATCAATGTATCCCCAATTTCCTCTCAGTTTCACCGCACAAAATGATTCAGAAAACAATGTTGCGGAATCATACCTATTGGCAATTCTAAGTTTTCCATTGTCATCTACAAAACCCGTCTTTCCATCTTTATAAATTCGATAAAACTCCTCAGAATACCCTGATAACGTTGAAACAAAATCATCATATCCAAGTAGCATTTTACCGGATGAATTTGCTGCGTAGCAAACTCCATCAATAATCCCAAAATACATATTTCCAATTTTACCAACCTTCGAATAAATGGAAGAGAGGATCAAATTTCCCGAGTCTGAGTAAATGCCAAAAGTCGTATCCGAAGTATTAAAAATGAAATGGTCAGCTCTTGGTATTAACCTATTCGTACTTTCAAACTTGAATCCTCCTTGAACGTCGTAAACTTTAGATATTGAATTTGAAATCGTCAGGATCCCATGTTCTCCGATGATCAACGTATCCGCATCTGGTTTCAGTATCCAATTACCAAACAGATCGATCAAGCCCCATTCACCGAGGTACTTCACCGCTATTCGACCACTTGCCGACTGCCCGATGAGATCATATTTCCATGATGTTATTGCATTCCCCTGAAAGTCCAGTAATCCCCAATATCCATTTTTCCTCGTTAGGATCATGTTTTCCCTAGAGGTAGAAATCGATTCATACGGTTTCAAATTGAGTTTTCGACCAAACCGATTGTAGATATCCCACTTAGAATCTGACAAAGCATAGAAGTATAAATTGTCAAACGCAATAGAATCCGCTCCACCAATAACTACCTTGCCATCAGTCTTTGATAATGTCCACTTCTGATTATCGATATCCTTGATGATCAGATATCCGGCTTTTGCCATCTTCAATTCGATGTTTCGATCTCCAAACAAATCGATGCCGCTTAATACAACTTCCTGGTTTCCGTTTAAATACGTGATAAAAAGATCACCATCGATCTCAATTGAGTCACCGTCAATTACGTTTGCTGAATCCAATGATGAGGTCAATACCTCCCATGTATCAAAGTTCTCCTTCTTCCATCCGTCTTCCCAATGAATCTCCTTGAATTTGATAGACTCTATGATCGTGGTACCATCCCTGTCAAGAATTCCATACATGCCATTCTTCTTGACTTTAATCCCATTAGGCAATACCTCATATTCGTCAAATGTGACGGAAATCCCTTCTTTTGATTGATTGAAGAATGACCATTTCCCTCGATTATCCCTTGCAGCATAGAGGTCTCTATCTACCCATTCAATCCATTCGTATCGAATTGGTATTGTAAGAGTATAGTTTTCGTTGAGGAACCCTGTTCTGGTTCTTCCACTTTCATAAGAAAGTACATTAAACCCATTCCCGAGTTTCTGAATATCAAAATAATTGCAACTGACTACTGTTTGACCCTCTACATCAATCAATCCGTAAAAAAGTTTGTTAGTGAATTTCCCTTTGATAGCTGCTTTGATATGAAGGGAATCGAAGACAGAAATATGAAAGAACTCAGGTTCAGTGATTTTCTTGTTCTTTACCGATATCAAACCCCACTTGCCGTTTTGTTTGTACCCCACCATATCACCGACTGGTTCCATGTTACCATCGGTCCAGCCAATCTTATCATATACGGGGGGAATGAGTTGCTTGCCTTCCGAATCAGCCAGCCCTTGCCTGTACCCGTTCTTTATGATCAGATAGTTTTGATCGCAAAAGGCTATAAGTGAGTTGATTAATAAAACAATGCAGAAAAGCTGGCGCATCGCCAAATATAGTTCTCTACCTAGGATTTCTGAGAATCAACAGCATCTTTTTCCAAGTCGAAAAGATCGATTAAGACATCAACCAAGGAATCGGCCTCTCCCCTTTTGCAAGCAGCCTTAAGTTGGATCACAGGTAGTTTGATGACTTTCTGAATGATATTTTTGGTAAGCTTGTCAATTAGCTCTTCGTCCGGTGCATCATGTTTTCTGACAAATCTGGCTACTTCATCCTTTCTTATATTCTCCAGTGCCTGCTTCAACTTTTTTATAGTAGGTGAAACTTCCATTTCCTGAGCCCAATCTTTCAGATCTTCAATTGACTCATTTCTGATTGCTTTCACCTCGGGAATTGAGCGTTGTCTTTTCTCTAGAATGGAAGAGGTTTTCTCTTCGATTTGATCAATATTGTAAAGTGCAATGCCAGGTATATTTTCAATATCAGGAGAGATACTTCTGGGAACAGATAAGTCTATAATTAATTTATGTGAGATTACATTTTTAGGAAACTGATCTGGAGTCACGATTACAGAATCAACATTCAGACTACTCACGATCACCTCATAGTCCTGAACCTGTGCAAGAGCGTCCTCCAAGGTCAAATATTTAAATCCGCATTCTTCTGCTTTAGAGACAGTTTTTTGAAAATTCCTCGAACTGATGGTGATGTCGTAATCGAGGTTTTTCATGTTATCAACAACGTCCTTACCTATTTCACCCAGACCCAAAACAAGTACTCTGGGATCTTTGAAATTTCGAGCAAAATGACGAACCAGATCCACACTCGCATAAGATGTCGAAGCAGCTCCATCCCTAAATTCTGTCTCCTGAACCACACGCTTGTTAGCGTAGAAAATAGAATGCATCAATCGATGCATAAAAGGCCCTGAACCGTCTTTGTCAGCGGACAATTGATAGGCTCTTTTCACCTGGTTGGGAATCTGAAGGTCACCAAGTACTTTGGCATCCAACCCCAGCGAAACGCTGAAAAGATGTTCTACTGCCTCTTTACCATGCAGCTCACTAAAATGCTCTTTGACATCACCTTTTGCAATATTCTTTTCAATACATAGAAGGGAAAGGATGTCTTCAATCCTATCTTCCTCTGAAGTATAATAGAATTCCGTTCGATTGCATGTGGACAATATCAATAGATCCTCAAAGTCCAGGACTTCCTGAACTCTGGAAAAGAGAATCTCACTCTCACTCTCGGAAAGTGCAAGCTTTTCTCTTATCTCAATTGGAGATGAGCTATGACTTATACCCGCGAAATGGAAGTTCTTAAACATTGATTAATTAATGACCATTGCAAAAATAGTTCTATAGTTCATTATATTGGAATGATATTTATCATTTTAAAAACTCCACCCACAAGCGGCATTGATTTTCAAGAAGTTCAGAATATATCTCATCAATCAATTCGGATTTTCACGCTCTGAATCTAATGGGATCATGCTCCTGCTATTAGTACTCATGGTTGTATTGTTCTCCCCAACAATTATAATGAGCGTCTATTCAAAGGAAAAGATAAACCACGACGATGAAAAAGTCCTGAAAGAATGGTATCAATCCGTACAAGCTGCTGTAAAAATTGAACCTAAACATAATACTTTGACACCCGAGGGTTCTTCGATTGAACCTACAGTCGGGTTGACGGATTTTGATCCTAATTTTGCTTCATTCAACGATTTGGTGCACATTGGTTTTTCCGAATTAATCACCCGCAGGATCATTAGTTACAGGAATCACGGAGGAAGTTTCGTTTATAAAGAAGATCTTTTTAAGATCTATGAGATTGATTCTTCGTTCGTTCATAAAATTTTTCCCTACCTGCTTCTACCTGCAAAACCAACCCCCACTAAAATTACTTCTACAAACCAAGGTGAAATCAAAAAGCTTATAAAAGTTGATCTGAATATAGCAGGACCCGAAGACCTAATAAGTACTTATGGGCTGGGCCCAGTACTTTCTGGAAGGATCGTTAAATACAGAGATCTAATTGGAGGATTTTATGATTTTGATCAATTACATGAAGTTTATGGCCTTGAAGATTCTACAATCCAAAGAATGAAGGAAAGATATTTCATTGATTCTACTAAATTGAATAAGATTAGAATCAATGCAATGGATGTTTCGGAATTAGCAAGACACCCTTACGTTAGTTATAACCTTGCTAAAATTATCCTCAATTACCGGGGGCAACATGGGTTGTTCGATTCAGTCGAAGAATTGAAGGAGATAGCCATCCTTTCCGATTCAGTCTACAACAAATTGGTTCCTTACATTGAAGTAGACTCCCCATAGTCAATGCAGAAACTCCTGGAATCATATCTCAAAAGGTTAACAAACCTATCAGGAAATAATAGGTCTATTTTATTGCTTAGGATCATTTCAGATCAATTTATTGACTTGTTTGATTTTAATTATGAAAATGGCGGTCCTAGTTTTAGTCTGATCGAAGGTCTGATAGCAAATAAGTCCACTATCAAATTGTGCGACGAAATCGATCCACGGGACAGTGGGACCAATTCACTTTCCATGCGTCTGAAGAAAATGGATCGTATGGAGAATTTTATTTTCCATGAACGTGGATCCAAGGACCTTTATGTTGGATGGCCATTTGTAAAGGGGAAATTTTCTGATGGCACAATGATCCGATGTCCTTTGATATTCTTTCCTGTCGAGATTAGAAAGTCGGATGGTGAATGGGTAATGAAGAGGAGAAAGGATGTGAATGTGACTTTCAACAAGTCCTTCTTACTTGGATATGCCCATTACAATAAAGTCTCCCTGGATGAGGAATTACTGGAAATGGTCCTTAATGACTTTGATCCCGATGCGACTGTCTTCCGAACTGAATTATATCAAGTTTTAAAAGAGAGTAATCTCGAAATTGATTTTAACAAAGAGAATTTTAAAGATGAGTTAACGTCTTTCAAAAACTTCAGGAGATCAGAGCTTGAAAAAATCGAAAAGAACGGACAGGTACGACTTGAACCGGAGGCTGTATTAGGTATCTTCCCGCAAGCAGGATCATACCTTGTCCCTGATTATGTACACCTCATTGAGAACAATCAATTTGCAGATATTGAACAATTCTTCCTGCAAAGGATCAAAAAAGATCCTGAAGATGAAGGTAGGACGAAATTCTCAGATCGAGTACTCGAAGAAAACACCTATACTCCTTTTGAATTGGATGCATACCAGGAGGAATCAATCAAAAAGATCAAGAAAGGAAATTCCAGCACCATTCAGGGTCCTCCAGGAACCGGTAAGTCACAGTTGATCTCCAACCTTATTTGCGATTTTATTGCAAGGGGGAAAAACGTCTTACTTGTATGCCAAAAAAGAGCTGCGCTTGACGTTGTATTTGATCGGTTGAGGCAAAAAGATGTTCATGATTTTGTCGGTTTGGTCCATGATTTCAAAAACGATCGGAAGGACATTTTTGAAAAGATCCAATCTCAAATTGAGAAGATAGGGGAATATCGGCAGAAGAATAACGCACTGGACACTATCTACCTGGAAAGAACATTCAATCATGCCAGCAGGAAGATTGAATCGATTACTGAGGAACTGGAAGAGTACAGAAATGCCCTGTTTGATGAAATGGAATGTGGAAAATCTGTGAAAGAGCTTTATCTCTCCAGTAATACAGAAATGCCGGTAATCCATTTAAAACAGGTATACAATAACTTCAAATATGATGATGTAGACGAATTTGAGAGGAGACTGGACCGATACCTTTCCTACTACGATGAATATGAAAATAAACCCCATTTCTGGGCACATGAAGTGTCATTTGCCAATTTTACGATCGAGGATTTAGTAAATATTAAGGAGGCTATCGATGACATGTTCCAAACATTCGGTGAATTTATCGCGGACTCCAGAAATCTACTACATAAGGAACTTGATTACGACACCACAAATTTTTTTCTAGAAAAACGCTCTTCACTGGAACAACTTAGGTCCAACCTTGACAATGAAGAGGTTTATGCCAGCTTCAAACACATGCTGAAAAGCAATCCTGACAAAGAAGGTGCCTGGCTTGTCGACATGGAGACTAAGGTTTTGAGTTGTTTCGAGGGTGCAGGTATTGAAACGTCTTTGAAATCAAGTGAATTGGGAAGATTTCAGGAAAGTATACAACATGCATTGAAAGCCCGTAAAAACCCTTTTGGATGGCTTAGATGGCAATTATTTTCCAAAGACAGGATTTTCATTACCAGAGTTCTTGTGGCCAATAAGTTGAAAAGCAACAAAGAAGGATTTACCAATCTTATTTCCAAAATAGACAATCGCCTCAATTACGAACATAACCTGTCAGCAATCCAGGGAAAAGATTGGTTGGGGTCTTTTCCACAAAGGATAAAGAAAACTGAAGTACAGAATTGGTTCTTTTACCAGCGAAATGCCTATAAATCTTATGACGTTTTTCACAGCCTTCGTAACCTTGATGCCTTTATAAGTTTCAAATCGGACAATCGAAAGGAACAAGTAAGAATAATAAGTGAATTCATAGGATTAATTGACCGATTCCCTACTCACAAAGAGGAATGGAAAAAGTACCTTTCTGAGCAACAGATAAGGGAATTGCTATCGGATAGGATTTCGAAAAAGGAAGCAAGGTCTCAACTTGACAGAGATTTCGAGAATCTTCATGACTACCACAGCATCCAGGCAGGTTTCTCCATGAACGAAAAAACTGTTGTCGATCTGATTGATGAATTTGAAGGTGGCCGACAGGAAAAATTAGACTGTTTCAAAAATAGCCTGGCCTTGGCCTGGATTGATCATATAGAATCGAAATATCCCGTGCTGAGGACCATATCCTCCCTGAAATTTGACCAAAACATTAAGGAATTAAGACAATCTGTGGATGATAAGAGGCGTACAAGTCAGGACATTGTAATCCTAAAAACGCGTGAACGTACGTACGAGGATCTCGAATACAATCGACTAAACAATCTGGTGACCTATCGGGACCTGCAACACCAGGTTACAAAGAAGAAAAAGATATGGCCACTAAGAAGGGTAATTGCAGAACACAAGGAAGAAATTTTCAAACTTATACCTTGTTGGATGACATCTCCCGAATCCGCTTCAGCCATT
Organism: Cyclobacteriaceae bacterium; assembly: GCA_965242805.1. Lineage (GTDB taxonomy): Bacteria > Bacteroidota > Bacteroidia > Cytophagales > Cyclobacteriaceae > JANQEU01. Next base: position 2,520,232 of record CBDETD010000002.1, read on the forward strand.
TTCCCGATGGAAGAAATTTTTGATCTGGTTATTTATGATGAAGCATCTCAGTGTTTTGCGGAAAGGGGCATACCTTCTATGTATAGGGGAAAACAGATCATTGTAGTAGGAGATTCCAAACAGCTGAAACCTTTTGACCTCTACCGGGTGAAATGGGAAGAGGAAAGCGATGAGGACCTGCCTGAATTGGAAATCGACTCTCTGTTGGAACTCGCTTCCAGACATTTACCAAGCTCCAAGCTACAAGGACATTATCGCAGTCAGTCAATTGAGCTTGTCGACTTTTCTAATCATAAATTTTATAATGGAGATCTTCATTTGATCCCACATATAAGTACAATTAATCAGGAAGAACCAGCCATTTCATATGTAAAGGTAGATGGGAAGTGGGAAGCAAATACCAATCACAGAGAAGCCAATGAGGTCCTTAATCTCGTTGAAAAAATCCAGAAAAATACGAAGGGGAAATCTGTTGGAATTGTCACCTTCAATGCTCCCCAGCAATCTTTAATACTGGATCTCATTGAGAAAAAGGAAGGGAATTGGTTGTTGCCTGAAACCAATCTCTTTGTAAAAAACATCGAAAATGTCCAGGGTGATGAAAGGGATATCATCGTATTTAGTACTGCTTATGCTAAAGATGATAGTGGCAAACTACAATTGAAATTTGGTTCGCTAAATCTTGAGGGTGGTGAAAACAGATTGAATGTTGCAATCACCAGGGCAAGGGAAAAAATATACCTGATCACAAGCCTGGACCCTTCAGATCTCAAGGTGGATTCAAGTAAGAATAGAGGTCCTGTATTATTAAGGGACTATCTTCAATATGCAAGCAATGTTTCTAGAAAAGAATGGGAGCCAATGCTCAGATCCCCTGTGAAGGAGCATTTGGGATGGTATCTTAAAAAGAGAATTTCTGATTGGATCATACCCGAACAAAGCGATCAAAAGATAAAAGATACGTTACCTTTTGCTGACTTGGTAGTAGAAACAAATGGTAAACAAAACGGACTGATCTTAACAGATGATGACATCTATTTTGCTGCTAAGTCCTCAAAAGATATATATGTTTATCAACAAGAGTTGTTTACCGGCAAAAAATGGCCAAATATCAGATTGGATAGTCGGGATATATGGATGGATCCAAAAAAAATCAGGGACAGAATGAAGATTTATCTGAATCGTGTTTACTAAGTGATCCCAGTTTTATTCAGATCCTGTTTCAACTCTCAACCCAACTCTTTCAATATCCAATAATGAATCTGTCCGCATAAAATGCGAGATTCGAAGGTTATACGTCCCTGCCTTGTCAAACTTGAAATCTTGCAGAATTGTATGATTGTGACTGAAAAGATTGCCTGACCCTGATCCTTTGGGTCTCCCTGTTTTTGGATCAAAAAATAAAATCTCCTCCAATTTTTCAGATAATACCGAATCGGCTTCATCCAAAAGCTCATAATTGAAATAGAGATTGTAGTACGGATAACTGGAACGATTTGTGAGGGATACAATAAGGTTGTAGGTGCTATTCAAATCCTCAATTCCAAAGGAAAAGGAATAAGTGCTATCCTGTTTCCATACTCCATTCAGGTTCTCATAATCCGCATATATCCGGCTTCGATCACATGAAGTAAAAACAACAACAAGTAAAATCAAAAATGTGAATCTGATCATTTAGGACTTGAATGTGAATTAGGTCTCCTCTTTTTATGCTTGTTTTTGTTATTCCTTCGCTTATTCTTACGTTTAGATTTGTTGAATTTCCTGTCCATTGCGATCAAATCGCTATTCAACCCTGACATTTCAGATTTAATATCATGTATCTCATCCTCTACCAATGTGGCGGGGCGCTTTCCATTCTTGTTTTGATCCAGCACCTCACCTACCCGGGAGGCATGTACAGGATACCACACATTTTCATCGTCATATCCAAACCAGAGGATCTTCTTGAAAATATCGGTCTTTTGTAGTTTGGCTTCCCCTTTTTGCGTCAATAAGGGGCCTTCAAATTGGGGAATGTCCTCCAGAGCCTCCATATAGGTATCCAGTTCATAGTTCAGACAACATTTCAACCGACCACATTGTCCGGATATCTTGCTTGGATTCAATGACAGATTTTGATAGCGAGCCGTCTGAGTTGTCACCGATTTGAAATCCCCCAACCAGGTAGAACAGCATAGTTCACGACCGCAGGATCCAATGCCACCTAATCGACCCGCTTCCTGCCGCAAACTAATCTGACGCATATCAACCCTGATCTTGAACTCCGACGCCAATATTTTGATCAACTCCCGAAAATCCACTCGGTCATCCGCGGAGTAATAGAATGTAGCTTTTGTATTGTCCGCCTGGTATTCCACATCTGTCAACTTCATATCCAACTTACATTCCTCGATGATCTCTCGTGTCCTGTAAAGTGTTGAAGTCTCTCTGTTACGGGCCTTTTGATACTTTTCAAGATCTCTGTCTGTTGCCAGGCGATATATAGAGCGAATATCATTTTCCTCATTCACCCCTTTTTTCATCATTTGAAGCCTTACCAACTCCCCTTGAAGTGAAATATATCCTACATGATGACCGTTGGGTACATCAACAACAACAGCATCTCCGGTTACAAGGTCGAGGTTATTAGGAATCTGAAAGAACTCTTTCCTTCCATTCTTGAACCTGACTTCGACTATATCAAATTTATTCATCGAAGGGCCGTCCATATGTGACAGCCAATCGAATACATTCATTTTATTGCAGCCTCCGGTAGCACAACCACCGTTATTTTGACACCCAGCAACTTCACCATTTATTGTACCACACGTACTACACCCCATCTTCCAAATTGCTTTATAGGTTTCAATCAAATATAGTGAACTCCCATGGAATATCTACTGACCAAGTTTTCGGAGGTCAAAACCTATATCTTTCCGGTAATTCATTCCATCCCAGCTTATTCCTTTTATTGCCTCATAACTGTATGTGAGAGCGTCGTCCATAGTCACCCCTAAGCCTGTAATTGATAAAACCCTGCCCCCATTTGATACAAGGACCTCAGATTTGATCTTGGTGCCCGCATGAAAGACCCTGACATTACCAGATTCCTCCTCAATTTGAATTGGTTTACCCTTTTCATAGGGACCTGGATAACCTTCGGAAACAAGCATCACCGTGGACGCAGTTGAAGGATCAATTTTTAGATCCAATCCCTCCAGTTCTCCCTTAGCTGTAGCTACCATCAACTCCAGAAAGTCATTTTCGACTCTAGGCAAAACCACCTCAGTCTCCGGATCACCCATTCGGACATTATACTCAATCACGAAAGGTTCGTCATCTACTTTTATCAAACCGAAAAAGATAAAACCTTTATAATCCATTCCCTCACTTTCGATCCCTCGGATTGTTGGTTTGATTATCTTCTCCTCAACTTTAGTTCTGAATTCTTCATCGTAGAAAATCACTGGTGATATTGCTCCCATTCCTCCAGTATTCGGCCCTGCATCTCCCTCTCCTATTCTCTTGTAGTCCTTTGCTTCCGGAAGTATTTTATAGGACTTCCCATCCGTTACAACAAAAACGGATACCTCAATACCTGATAAGAATTCTTCAACTAACACGGAACTACTTGCTGTTCCAAATTGACCACCGAGCATGGTAGTCAATTTGCTTTTCGCATCCTCTAAATCCTCAGTAATGATTACTCCCTTACCTGCTGCCAAACCATCAGCCTTGAGGACATATGGTCCATTGATTTTGGAAAGATAGTCAAGGCCTTCATTTAGATCTTCTTTTGAGAAAACTTCCGCCTTCCCCGTTGGAATGTTGTGCCTCTCCATAAACTGCTTGGCGAAGTCCTTACTACCTTCCAGTTGTGCTCCCTCACTTGATGGGCCCACTATAAGTAATGATCTCAGCTCATCCTGACTTTTGAGGTAATCTACCACGCCGTTTACGAGGGGCTCCTCGGGGCCGACGATTATCAGATCTATGTCGTATTTAAGAACAGCTTCATGGATTGCTTTGAAATCATTTACTCCAAAATCCAGATTTTCAGCAATTTCAGATGTGCCACCATTGCCAGGCGCTACGAATAGTGAATCACAGTTGGGGCTCTGATGAATTTTCCAGGCGATAGCATGTTCGCGCCCTCCTGATCCAAGGACTAAAGTTTTCATTCATTTAAAATTTGCCTGAAAATTAAGTAAAAAGTAGTGGTAAATTAATGAGCAAATTCTGACATGAACTTTATTCTCATCAACCTTATTTCATCCTCAGAATAGTCATCTTTGAACTCACTCAATGCATCTTCGATGTTATCTGTTTCAGCGCTCATGAAATAATCATATACTTCATCCTGACGGTCATCGTCCAGCAATTGATCTATGTAATAATCCAGGTTGAGCTTAGTACCGGAATCACAAATATTTTCAATCTCCTGAATAAGATCTTCATATTTCATCCCTTTCTGATCTGCAACTTCCTCCAAATCAACCTGTCTGTCAATTTGCTGAATTATGAATATCTTATTTTTCGATTTCAGACCGGAAGATTTCACCAACACATCGGAGGCTGTCATGATATCATTTTCATCCACATACTTCTCAATGAGTTCCAGGAATGGTCTACCAAATTTCCTGGCTTTACTATCACCCACCCCAATGATCTTCTTCAGGTCATCAACTGTGGTTGGGTAGAGTGTGGCCATCTCCTCCATTGAAGGATCCTGAAAAATTACATATGGTGGCAGATCCTTTTGTTTGGCAACTTTCTTACGAAGTGCTTTGAGCATTTCGAACAGAACCGTATCATATGACTTTGCATCTATAGTGACTTTTTCTATCTCCTCTTCCTCTCCTTCGGTCTCATATTCATGATCTCTCGATATCTTAATTGGAAATGGATCAATCAAATAGTTTATTCCCTTCTCCGTCAACTTGAAGATCCCTGGTGAATCCGTATCCTTTTGGATCAATTCATTAAATAGCGTCTGGCGCACTACAGCTTTCCAAAAATTATCACCCTCTCCATTGCCGGTATTGAAAGTTTCAAGCATATTATGACCGTAGCTGTTTATGTGATCAGTCTGCTTGCCGGTAATAAGATGTACCAGGTGATTAATGTCAAACCGCTCCCCAGTCTGTTGTACGGCTTTGACAACTGTTTGTAAAAATTCCGTACCATCAAATTGCTCCTTGGGATGACGACAGTTGTCACACATACCACAGTTATCTTCCTGATATTCTTCACCGAAATAATAAAGAAGCTGTTTTCTTCGACATACGGAAGATTCGGAATAAGCAGACATCTCTTCCAATAGAAACCTGGCATTTTCCCTTTCTGTAACTGCTTTGTCCTTATTAAACTTTTCTAGCTTCAATATGTCATTGTAACTATAGTACATGTAGCATAAGCCCTCCAGTCCATCCCTACCGGCTCTTCCCGTTTCCTGGTAATACCCTTCGATCGATTTTGGTACATCGAAATGTACGACGAACCGTACATCCGGTTTATCTATGCCCATCCCAAATGCGATGGTCGCTACAATTACATCAATGTCTTCATTCAGGAATGCATCCTGATTTTTCATCCGTTCCTTACTCTCCATTCCAGCATGGTATGGAGCAGCTTTGACTTCATTTACCTTAAGAAACTCCGCGATTTCTTCTACCTTTTTCCGGCTGATGCAATAGACAATGCCTGATTTGCCCTTGTTCTCCTTCACAAACTTTATCAACTGCTTCTTGGCCTGCTGTTTTGGTCTTACTTCGTAGTAGAGGTTTGACCTGTTGAATGAGCTTTGAAAGATCTGCGCATCTTCAATGTTGAGATTCTTTTTTATGTCCAGCTGAACTTTCGGTGTAGCAGTGGCAGTAAGAGCAATTATTGGAACATCTCCAAGCTGGCCAACGATAGATTTGATCCGTCGGTATTCGGGTCTGAAATCATGTCCCCATTCGGAAATACAATGTGCTTCATCAACTGCAACAAAAGAAACTTTGGCCTGCTTAAGAAAATTAATGTTCTCGTCTTTGGTCAAAGACTCGGGAGCTACATACAACAATTTCACCTCTCCGGATATGGTGTCTTTCTTAACTTTGGTGATCTCACCCTTACTCAATGTCGAATTCAGAAATCGGGCATTGACACCTACTGCATTCAACTGATCCACTTGATTTTTCATCAAAGCAATAAGAGGCGATATCACGATGGCAGTACCTTCCTGAACAATAGCCGGCAATTGATAACAGAGTGATTTGCCTGCACCGGTAGGCATTATCACAAAAGTGTTTTTGCCCGCAAGCAAATTTTCGATTATATCTTCCTGGTTACCACGAAAAGTATTGTATCCAAAAACTTCACTCAGAGTGGACTTAACAATATCATTATAAACAACATCCATCATTCAAATGCCAGATATTAAGATAATTAAAAATGGTGATTTTTAATACTCCGGACTCAAAAAACCACATCATCCAACAACCCAAAGTGTGAAAATAGTTGTATCCTTGCTTCCCGGAATTTCAGGTCCGCGAATCTAATTATTTTTAACTTCAAAACCGACATTTTGGTATGGATAAGAGTATCTATGTTGTGATCATGGCAGGTGGATCCGGTACCAGATTTTGGCCTTACAGTCGCAATGCCAAACCAAAGCAATTTCTGGATATACTAGGTACGGGTAGATCACTGCTTCAGATGACTTTTGATCGATTCAAGAATTATACCTCCACGGACAAAATAGTGGTTGTTTCCAATTCCATTTACAAGGAAATCATTGAAGAACAATTGCCGGAATTGGGGCAGGATCAAATATTACTGGAACCGGACAAAAGGAATACTGCCCCATGTATCGCATATGCTACATACAAGATCAAAAAACAAGATCCAAATGCGGTACTAGTTGTGACTCCTTCGGATGCAGCCATTTTCAATGAAGATAAATACCTGAAGGTTATCGACACTGCTGTCCAATCTGCCTCGGAAAATGACAGACTTATAACCATAGGCATTAAACCCAACCGGCCTGAGACCAACTATGGATATATACAGTTCATTGAATCGTCAGAATCAGTGAAGCCGGTTAAGACATTCACAGAGAAACCAAACCTTGAACTTGCGGAGAAGTTCTTCGAAAGCGGTGATTTCGTTTGGAATGCCGGAATTTTCGTTTGGTCAGTCAAAAGTGTTGTAAAGGCCTTCAAAGAACTTCAACCAAATATTGCGGAACTGTTTCATTCCGGTGAGAAGGATTATTACACTTCCCGTGAGACCCCTTTTATATCAAATGCTTACGCCAACTGTAAAAGCATATCAATTGACTATGCCATCATGGAAAAGGCCGAAAACGTATATGTAGTCCTTGGTGATTTTGGCTGGTCTGACCTGGGATCATGGAATGCATTACATGAACTAAAGGAGAAAGATGATATGGACAATGTGATTGAGGAGTCTGCATTACTCTACAATTGCGAATCCAACTATATAAAAAGTAATGGTAAGAAATTAGTAGTTGCCTCAGATCTAAAGGGATTTCTCATTGCTGACTTTGATGACGTGCTCTTGATTTGTAAAAAGGATGATGCCGTGAGATTTAAAAACCTTGTGAGTGAAGTCCGATCTCATAAGGGAGACAAATATATCTAGCTACGTTGCCGGATTACTTCATAAATACTTATCCCTGCTGATACAGATACATTGAATGAGCTCATCTGGCCAGGGATAGGAATTTTGGCCCGTTGGATTGAAAGTGAGAGGATATCATCAGAAATACCGTCCTCCTCAGATCCCATTATAAGGGCAACGGGATTTGATCCCATTTCAATATCGAAAATTTCCCTGGTTGTTTTCTCGGTACAAGCAATAACCTGAAACCCCGAGTTTTGGAGATACTCAACCGTTTCAGTCAAATTATTTTCCCTCACGATCGGAATGATCGATAATGCCCCTGCCGAAGTTTTTAGGGAATCCTCGTTTATCTGGGCCGCCCCTTTCGACGGTATCACAATTCCATGCACGCCGAATCCCTCCGCTGTTCGAGCGATAGCTCCAAAATTTCGTACATCTGTGATGCGGTCAAGGACTAGGATCAACGGAAGTTCCCCGGACTCGAAGATCGTCGCAACAAGATTTGATAGACTGTGATATTTGATGGGAGAAAGAAATGCTACGACACCCTGGTGATTTTTGCCGGTAAATTTGTTGAGTCGCTCAACGGGGACTTTAATGAAAGGAGTATACGATGAAACCATTTTTTGCATCAGCTCTTTACTCAGGTCCCCTACCAAATTCTTCTGAATAAATACCTTTTCCAGATCGTTACCTGATTCCATGGCCTCCATCACTGCCCTCAGACCATAGATCATCGTTGACTTCTTCTTCCTCATTTGCCTCCCCTCAAGATCCTGACTTTTGAAATCCAATTATCACGATATGCCGGATCTCTTCTCAAAACATAAAGTGTTGGGGTGAAAAGGTTGGATAAGATCCTAAACTCAAAATTTGTTTCCTCATCATAAATCCATGATTCACTGTTGTTTGTCCGATAGACCGCATTTGGTCTCCCGTAAACAATGTATAATATCCCTCGATCGGTTTTCCAACCCGGTTTATAATCGGTAAATCTTTTATTGGCTTCTGTCACTTTCCTGTAATAATTACGTATGGCCGATCTCGCTATTTGTTTGGAAGAGAAAGTCGATATCCAAAATTTATCAAAGGATTTTTTCCGATCCGTTGAGTTGATAATTCCACTGTACTCCGAAAGTCGGGTTACATATTTCAAGGGTTCTATCAGATCATTTAAATGTCGGTATTTTGGGAAATAGGTAGAACCACAATACAGGGTTATTCCCTGGTTGGCCAGTGTGTCATTTTGAATGAAATAGAAATGATCCTTTTCCACCTTGAAAATCCCGCTGCTGACATATTGTGAATCAATATTCATAGTCATCGTGACTGGTGTTGGACCTGCCATTGGAGGATCCGCCGCCGGAAAATTTTCTTGATACTTGAAAAAGTAAAGACTGTCATTTGATGATAAAAAATTGAAGTTCACATTTTCCTGGTTTGTGAATTTCGAAAATGAAGGCAAGCCGTTGTCATCGATCAAATAATATTCAGGATATCTTAAGTTTCCCTTGAGAAGATGTTGAGGAAAGTAATATTCGAATTTTGGTGACATGCAATGAACAACGATGACGTTCTTATCCGTGAGTTCAAAGGATACGGACAGTATCAGGCGATTCCCTGATTCAAACAAAGTATCAACATTGTATTCAGATAGTTTCTCATGATCGGCATCTTCGAAGTCTTTCTGGATGTACAGTTCAAATGTATTTTGAGCCACCGAATCGCTTTCAATGCGTATAAAAACTGTTACCCTTTCATTGACCTGGGCAACATTGAAATCAACTTCTACTTCCGGGTTGGTATCGTACCAATATGACGTATTCATGGAGCTAAAATCAATTCCGAGAACCTCAGATCCGGTACAGGAGAGAATGAGTATAAGGAAGATCAGTTTAAAGTTGCGGGTGAAAAAAATATTCGTAGAATTTTTTGGTTTCTTTGTCACAAAAATAAGGCATGAGTGTTTATACCACGGAAATAACTTCTGACAAAATACTTTCCGATAATCCTATACACCAACGGTTATTGAAAGCCTATTACTTGGCAGAACCTTACATAAAAGGTAAGCTTTTGGAATTAGGATGCGGAGAGGGAAGAGGGATTGAGGTGATCGGTCCCCTGGCAGAAAAGTATACCGCCATTGACAAAATTGAAGCAGTGATCAACCGGCTCCGTTTGAAGTTTCCTGACTACAGGTTTGAAAGTGGTCACTTCCCTCCGATTCCGTTTCCTGACAACAGCTTTGACACCGTTGTCAGCTTCCAGGTTATCGAACACATTAAGGACGATGCTCTTTTCATCAAGGAGATAGAAAGAATTCTGCGACCTGGTGGTACAGCTCTACTTACTACTCCAAATATCCAAATGACATTGACCCGAAATCCATGGCATATCCGCGAATATACTGCAACACAGCTTTCACATTTAAGTAAGCAGTATTTTCAAAAGGTAGAGATGATGGGTATCGCCGGAAATAACAAAGTCATGGAATACTATGATAGAAACAAAGCTTCCGTCCGGAAAATCACCAAATACGATGTCCTTGACCTTCAGTATAGGCTTCCATCATGGCTTTTGAGAGTCCCATACGATATTTTAAATAGATTGAATCGAGATAATCTTAAGAAAGGTGCTGACGATCTCGTTGCGTCCATTAGTCATGAAGATTATGAATTGAAGGAAATGAATGAACAGAACCTCGATTTATTTTGTATTTTAAGAAAGTAAATTTCACTGCCATGACTAATAAGCTTGTTCAAGAACTAAATCATCTACTTAGTGATTACCATATTTTTTACCAAAACCTTAGAGGGTTCCACTGGAATATCAAAGGACGAAATTTCTTCGAGCTACATATGAAATTTGAGGAGTTCTATAATGAATCCCTTCTGACGATCGATGAACTGGCTGAAAGAATACTGACTATAGGTGGGCATCCACTTCATACTTTTGAAGATTACCAACATACCAGTGATTTTATTGTTTACAAAGATGTTTCAGATGATACGGCAAGCGTCCAGGGTACAAAATCTCAGTTTGAGTCGTTAATAACCCAGGAAAAGAAAGTGAAGGAATTAGCTGGAGAGTCCGGGGATCAGGAGACAGAAGATATGATGGTCGGACTCATCAACATACAACAGAAACATATATGGATGTTAAACGCCTGGTTAGGGTAAAATTTTGTTATTTCCTGGCTTGCCTGTTACTTGCAACGGTAGTTTCTATACAGGATGTCAGTGCTCAAAACAAGAAGAAGAGAAAGAAGATCCAGAAAGCGGTTACTGTGGCTCGATCCTATATTGGAACTCCATATCGGTGGGGAGGGATGAATAAAAGTGGGATTGACTGTTCAGGATTGATCTACAACTCATACAAATCAATCGGGATTGATCTGCCCCGTACTGCTAAGGCTCAATCCAAAGTTGGAAATAAAAAAGGTGAAGGAAGAGTGAGGGCTGGTGACATTATCTTTTTCAAGTTCAAGGAAAAAAGGGAAAAATGGTGGCACAGCGGGATGGTAACGTATGCCGATGACAATACCATCAAGTTTATCCATGCCTCATCCAGTCGTGGAGTGGTGGAAGACAAAATGAACAACTACTACGAAAAGAATGTGAAGTTTTACCGGAGGGTTATTAAATAGCGATAACTGCATTACTTCAGTTTAAGCTAATAGTCTTAATCATGAGAGTGATTTGCTTAAGTCGAACACTAAAAAAGCAGTCACTTAATCGTAATTGCTTGATAATCAGGGTGGAGAAGATGGGACTCGAACCCACGACCTCTTGACTGCCAGTCAAGCGCTCTAGCCAGCTGAGCTACATCCCCATATCTTTAGAAGTGCGAAATTAAAGAAAATCAACCTATTTATCATTGATCCAAAAGTTGTAGATTCCGGCCAATAAATAATTCATACCCTCCTGAAAAAGTTAGTACTCCCAATCATAGTTGTATCTCAGCTATTCTGTACCTCACTTTGGTTCGCTGGAAATGCTGTAGCTTCGGAACTGACTTCAGAGTTTGGGCTTACTTCCCAGGCTACCGGTTATCTCACGTCCACCGTTCAGTTTGGATTTATTGCGGGCACACTTGTTTTTGCCTTTCTCAATATTTCTGACAAGTTTTCACCATCCAAGGTTTTTCTTGTCTCAGCCATTCTTGGAGCAGCTTCAAATTTTATTATTACACTACTTGAAAGCGATGTTGTGGCCCTGATGACGCTTCGATTCATGACTGGTTTCTTTCTGGCAGGTATTTATCCAGTGGGTATGAAGATCGCATCAGATTACCACAAGGAAGGCCTGGGTATGGCACTTGGATACCTGGTTGGCGCACTAGTGGTCGGGACGGCCTCTCCACACCTCCTCAGGGATTGGTTTTCGACTCAACCCTGGGAATATGTAATGTATAGTACCAGTTTACTGGCATTAATAGGGGGATTGGCAATTGGCGTTGGTGTTCCGGATGGCCCCTTTAGAAAGGCCACCCGAAATGTCGATTTTTCATCGTTCTATAGAGTTTTTACTCACAAAAAATTAAAGGCTGCAGCAATCGGATATTTTGGTCATATGTGGGAACTTTATGCATTTTGGGCATTTATCCCCGCATACATCACACTTTATAATAAAATCAATCAGGCCAATATTTCGGTGTCCCTTACATCGTTTTATGTCATCGGAGTAGGTGGGTTGGCTTGTGTATTGGGAGGCTATATGAGTTTTAGACAAGGAAGTGCCAGAGTAGCATTTTCTGCTCTGTCAGTAAGCATGATTTGTTGTATTCTGTCACCGTTGGTATTCATTGTACCAAAGTTCTTGTTCCTATTATTTCTTGTCATTTGGGGTATGGCCGTAATTACCGATTCGCCACAGTTCTCAACCCTGGTAGCCCAATCTGCCCCTGCTGAATCAGTTGGGACCGCATTGACAATTGTAAACAGCATTGGATTTGCTATTACCATATTCAGTATACAACTACTGAGTTCCTTTGTTGACCAGGAATGGCTATTTATCATGTTAGTCCCCGGGCCACTTTTCGGACTCTTCGTCTTTTATAGGGAACACATTAGATACTAAAGATAAATATGCAGGATCGTCCTCCAGGAGTGTCGGGAAAAGAATACATTCGGATCAGGCCTCCTTTGGTACCAGTTCAGATAACCTCCTTCAATCCCAATGAAATCATTAATCCGATATTGCGCTGTTACATTGAATCTATTTTGATCAAATGCATGTGGAGGTGATGGACCATCATGGAACATATACTCATCCGATATGTTGAGATTCCACCTGGGTTGAAAATTCCATGAAACGGCAATCCTATGACGAAGTCTCCAACTCCCAAAGTCGTACCTCGATTTATCCAAACTACCATCTTCATTAAATGGACGAAAAAATCGCTCCTCCAGCATTAGCCGATTGGATAATTTCCATTTCTTGGAAAGTTTAAAGGAATGCGAAATAGTTTGAGTGGGTCTTAACTCCCATCTATTAACCACAATCCTAACTTCAGGATCATGAGGTAGCGTAAAGCGGGCATACTTGAAGTCCAGCGTTGCTGACCAATTTTTTTTCAATTTCCGGGTAACGCTAAGGCTTCCCAGAAACATATGTCGCCTTTTTGGGGAGAGGAATGTTCTCTCATCCCCGAAGTTGCTCATGCTCCATTTATTATTGATCTTCCAGTGGAGATGATATTTAGTCCAAAGCACCTGTTGATTTATGATCTCATTCTCTTGAGAAACCGCCAGGTTATATAGGAAGAGCGTGAAGATTATATGGATTACTATTCTCCTCATTCATTCATTTAAGCAAGCAAAACAAATGATTTTTCCTTTCTTCAACGCTCTACATATCAGTTATGTTTGCTATAATCCGCTGAACAAGAACAAATTGCAATTGAACTGGTAATTATGGCTGTATCACAGATGAAAACCATAGCAATTGGAGGAATCAGTCGTTCTGGGAAAACTGAAATGGCCAGACAATTGGCATCCTGTTTATCTAAGAAGGGTTATTCTGTTAAGGTGGTTTCATTGGATGAGTATGTGCATCCTGAGGGAAAAATACCAAAAATCAAAGACCGAATTGATTGGGAACATCCGGATTCAATAGATTGGGACCAAGTGATTTCCTTGATTGACAGTGAAAAAGGGATCTTAATCATTGAGGGGATTTTCGCATTCGATCGTCGGATCCAGCCATTTGTCACCATAAATGTTCTTATACAGATTGATAAAAGAACTTTCCTTGAAAGAAAAAGAATTGATAAACGATGGGGAGAGGAACCGGATTGGTATGTCGAACATATCTGGCAGAGTAATGATCTCTTGACAAAACTTGTAATACCTGACCACACAGTCGACGGTACGGTGCCAATATCCATAGATGTATTTACGAAACACCTGGATCTTTCATGATCATTTCACACTAAGGTTACCATAATAAGGTTGATTCATTTTGGTTATCTTCGGCGAAACTTTTAAGAGAGTTGTATGAGTCAGTTTTTAGTTACAGATGATTCGATAAGGGATCGTTTATCCAAAGATCAATTCATTAATACCGAAGATCTCAGTGAGATCAAATCCGCTGAAGAGCTGAGGAAGATGCTCCTGGAGAGAGGAAGAGATATTTCAAAACTGGAATACAACATCGACTATGAGGATCAGCTCGAAAAGCTACAAATTGAACTCGTCAAATTGCAAACCTGGATCGCCAAGGAAAAACTTCGTGTTGCTGTGATATTTGAAGGACGGGATGCCGCAGGTAAAGGAGGTTCAATCAAAAGATTTTCCGAACACCTTAATCCGAGGGCAATGAGAGTCGTAGCGTTAGCAAGACCAACTGAACTGGAAAGCAGACAGTGGTACTTTCGAAGGTATATTGCCGTACTTCCCAATGCTGGTGAGATCGTCTTTTTCGACAGAAGCTGGTACAATAGGGCAGTCGTCGAACCCGTGATGGGTTTTTGTGAGGAGGAACAGTATCAGCAGTTCATGAGGCAGGTACCGGAATTTGAACATATGTTATTTGAAGATGGTATCAAGGTCATAAAATTTTGGTTTTCCATTGACAAGGAGGAACAATCCCGTCGTTTCACCGCTCGAAGGGGAAATCCACTAAAGCAATGGAAATTGAGCCCTGTAGATGAGAAAGGACAAGAATTATGGGATAAGTACACTTACTACAAAGAGCAGATGTTTGGCAGAACTCATACGATATTCTCACCATGGATCATTGTTAAAACGAACATAAAAAAGGAAGCTAGATTAGAAAGTATCAGGTACGTGCTCTCACAATTTGAGTACCCTGATAAAGATAAAGCCTTAACCAGGGTACTGCCCGATCCCAATGTAATTATGAGATTTCATAGGTCAATTTATCACCTTGATTAAAAGTCTAATGGAAAAGAATAGTTTCTCCAAAGAGGAAATCAAAATTTTAAATAGCAACAAGGCCATCAAATATATGTTGCAGTCCAAGGGCCAAGTGAATCCGAAGAAAGCACTTCGGTTCGCAAAAGGAGAATTTGAGGTAGAACATCTTCAAATCGAACTTATCAAATTGCAGCACTGGGTCATAAAGAATAAAAAAAGGGTCTGCATTTTATTTGAAGGCCGTGATGCAGCTGGCAAGGGAGGAGCTATTCGCAGGATAACACACCACCTCAATCCCAGGCACTATAAAGTAATAGCACTACCTAAACCAACAAATGTTGAAAGAGGACAGTGGTATTTTCAGAGATATATTCAAAATCTTCCAATCCCTGGCCAGATCACTTTTTTTGATAGAAGTTGGTATAATAGGGCGGTTGTAGAACCAGTAAACGGTTTCTGTACTGAAAAAGAGTATGATCGATTTATGAATGAGGTGAACAATTTTGAAGAGATGATTACTGCTGACGGGATGATCCTTATAAAGTTCTACATATCCATTGATAAAAAAGAACAACACGACCGTCTGGAAGAAATTAAGGCAAATCCATTGAAACAATGGAAATTGACACCTGTAGATCTTAAAGCCCAGGACCTTTGGGAAAAATATACCTACTACAAGGAACAGATGTTCTCCAGAACGAACACCAGCAGGAATCCATGGATGATCGTCGAGGCCAATCGAAAGATCACGGCCAGAATAAAGGTGATGAGACACATCCTCAAAACCATTCCCTATAAAGAGGATAAATGACTTGAACTAATCAATCCAAATAAAATGGATTGGTCTGCTCCATTCAATTCCATAGATTTATGGAAAACATTTCGACTGCGTTATGAAGAATCTTTCAGTAATTCTTTTAGTGTGTTTCTATGGCTTTTTTTGTAAGGCCCAGGACGGTGATTTTTTTGTCACAACCTATATTCCCCAATTACCAAACATCGATCACCTTTATTTTGATATGGACTTTTCGTCCAGGGACGAATTGGTGGTGGCCAATAAGGCAGGTGTCATAAAATTTGATGGACTGGAATGGGATTTTTATTCGACGCCCAGTTCTGCCACTTCCCTGGCAATCGGTGAAAACAACGACATATATGTGGGGTGTACTGGAGACTTCGGTTATATAGGTCTAATAGATGGCGAATTTACCTTTCAATCCCTGGCAGCAGATTCTACACTTGGAATTGTAAAACAGACTTTGATATCCAATGGCAGTGTGTTTTACCTGACCGATGATCTTATAGCTGTATATGATTTGGAATCGAAGTCGATCAATTCTTTTGGAACCTACTCTGATAGCTCATATTTTGAATTAATCTTCGAGTTCAATGGTGAAATTTATGTTCAAGGTGATGACCGACTCTATCAGTTCAATGGGAATCTTGAAGACAGTCCTCCATTATTACCCGACGAAGAATCTGTCCAGATCACTTCCAGAAATCCGTACAACGGTGACTATCTGTTCATATCGTCCGAAAATAATGCTTACGCTTATTCCGAGAATTTCAGAAAAAGAAATATTCCTGATAGTATCCTGATCACTGACCTTTCATGGGTCTCGGAAACGACCATCGGGATTAGTACATACTCAAGTGGTATTCTATTTTTCGATATAAAATCCAATCGGATTACAGGAAGTATCAATGGAGGTGAAGGACTACCTGATAATGAGATCTTCAGTATCATAGCTGACCATGAAGAAGGTTTATGGGTAGCAAATAGCTTTGGTTTTGCCAGAGTTGCCCCAAATCTCCCAATCCGAAGTTTCAATTACTACCCTGGCCTGGAAGGGAATATATTATCCGTGCTTGATGATGGTAATAACCGTTACATCGGGACCAGTAACGGACTGTATTACTTCGATGAAGAAAAGAAATATAAGAACGTTGTTTATTACGTCCCCAAAAAAAGAGTTACATCCTATCGAACACCTGAGAGAACAAAGGAAGTCCAGGAAAAAGCCAAAACCCGAAAGAAAACTTTCAGTTTAAAAAACACACTTTCAAAAAGCAGAGGCAAGAAAGTTCTTTCGCTCGGGAATAATAAGACGGCAAGCACTGGCACAAAAAAGAAAAAGCTGAATATCAGCTTAAATACAAGTGGGCTTATCAATAAAATTTCAAAGAATCAAAAGGTTCGGTATGAAAGAAGAACCCGACGAGAACTGGTTTCAACATCATACCTTTATCGCGCGGTAGATGGATTGAATGAGAAATGTAAATCTTTGATTTCGTTTGGTGACAGGTATATTGCTTTGACCTCATCAGGTATCTCAGAAATCAAAGACAATGCCGCAAACGAAATTTCAGATGAACCGGTAAGATTCATTTACAATCCTCCTTCAACAAATCAGCTAATGATTAGTACGATGGATGGCAACGTAAATGTCTTAGAACTCGAGGACGATCTATGGTTGGAGAGTAGTTCCATAGAAATTCCAGGCGATCTTATAATTACCATTTACAAAGATTCCAAAGAGAGAATATGGGCTGCAGGAGCTACTAATTTGTATAATCTGGTCCTCGATGATGAAGAAGGATATATAGAATCATTCTATCCCCTCAAAAATCAGTTCTTCGATGACATCAGGATCACCGAAATCAATGATAAGATCTATCTGATCAATAATCAGGGATACTTTGTCCTGGATGAGGATAAAGGGAGCCTGGAAGAATCCTTTGAGCTAATGGATAAGGTAGGACTGGCAAAAAAACATCTCATTCAGAGTAATGGACAGGTTTGGGTCAATAACGGAACAAACTGGTATCGTATTGAGAATGACGAATCTGTCAAGGTTTTTACGTATCTAAAACTATTTCCCGAAATGACATTTATTGACCAGATCAATGATGAGCTATGGTTGGTGGATAACAATGATCTTCTTTATAAATACACACCAAACGAAGATGACTCTTTACGTTCCGGGAACATGTTTTACAAGGAGATCCGTGCGAAGAAAGGGATTTTGGATTCGAAGTCAACTTCATTGAGTTTTGACTATCAGAACAATTCATTCCATTTTGAAATGGCAAGGCCTGATTATTTAGGACTTCTTAATGTAGAATATCAATACCTTCTTTCAGGACAAAGTGAACAATGGAGTAACTGGACAAAGAACAACCACATTGATTTGACGTATTTACCGGCGGGAAATTATACGTTGCAAGTCCGATCAAGAGATACATTCGGGCGCGAACAAGAAAGTGAACCCATCAAGATTTCTGTTTCCCCACCTTATTGGCAAACTACCTGGTTCAATGCTATGGAGGTCGCATTCTTTGCGATTTTAGTATTTGGTTCCGCAATCTTGAACCGAAGAACTCATGAAAAATATGCTCTCATCACAGGACTGTTGACAATAGTGACAGTTGTCATGATCATCGAGTTTTTACAGAACGCAGCGGGTTCATTATTTGGTGAAATGGGCACCCCGGTTATAGCGTTTGGAATTGATGTAGTGGTCGCTTTGTTCGTATTTCCACTGGAATTGTTCCTTAAAAAGTTTGTCCAGGGTAAGCCTAAGCCCGCAGTTGCCAAATCCGAAGTTTAATGTATTTTCGTGCACATTGACATTATTTTTCAGATGAGAAAATTCCTTATTCCTATCCTTGTTTTCATCTTTTGCTTCCCTGCTTTTGGCCAGAAAAAGCAAAAAATAAACAACAATAAAAAAACCGTTATCAACACGATAGAAAAGTACCAAACGGAACTTACCGATCTAAGTGATAAGATTTGGGAGAATGCTGAGATCGCCTTTCAAGAAGTCAGGTCAGCAAAAGACCTATCGGATTTTGCAGAATCCAAAGGATTCAAAGTCACGCGTGGAGTTGCGAATATCCCAACTGCTTTTACAGCGGAGTTTGGATCAGGCAAACCAATTATTGGCATACTGGGTGAGTTTGATGCTTTGCCTGGTATATCCCAAAAAGCATTACCGGTAAAAGAACCTTTAGTTGCCGGTGGTGCGGGACATGGGTGTGGTCATAACCTTTTTGGGGTGGCATCTTTAGGTGCTGCATTAGCCATCAAAGAGTTAATTGAAGCGGGTGAATTGAAAGGGACCATTAGGTTTTATGGTACTCCTGCTGAGGAGAAATTTTTCGGGAAACTATGGATGATCCGGGCAGGTCTGTTTGATGATCTTGATGTTTGCATGGACTGGCACCCAAGCGCAGAAACAAAATCAGCTGTTCAAAGTTCGCTGGCCCTCGTGGATTTTATGGTTGAATTTGAAGGACAGACAGCCCACGCCTCTTCCGATCCATGGAATGGAAGAAGTGCATCGGATGCTCTGGAACTATATACTACTGGGATAAACTATTACCGTGAGCACATTAAGCCCACTGTCCGAATTCACTATCATATTATGGATGGAGGTCAGGTTGTCAATGTTGTACCTGATTATTCCAAGATATGGGTAAGAGTGAGGGACACAAAAAGAGAGGGGATGGAAAAGGTATGGAAACACGTGGAACGAATGGCAGAAGGAGCCGCCATAATGGCTGATGTGGATCATAAGATCTCATTGATATCGGGAGTCCACGAGATCCTTGTAAATCGTACAGGTGGTGCTGCAATGCAAAATAATCTGGAATACCTTGGCGCCATAGATTATACCGATAAGGAGCAGGATTTTGCCAAAAAGATC
Organism: Cyclobacteriaceae bacterium; assembly: GCA_965242805.1. Classification (GTDB taxonomy): domain Bacteria; phylum Bacteroidota; class Bacteroidia; order Cytophagales; family Cyclobacteriaceae; genus JANQEU01. The sequence goes on from CBDETD010000002.1 coordinate 2,539,933, forward strand.
CAGGAGGCTACCGACTCCGACGTAGTTGGAATTGAATCAGTGATCAACCCGCTTGAAGAAACCCTTGAACATCCAGGGGGAGGATCAACAGACGTTGGAGACGTTAGCTGGATCGTGCCAACCATAAGGTTATCAGTAACGACAGCTCCCAAAGGTACCCCTTGGCATGGGTGGGCAGTAGTGGCATGTGGGGGTATGTCAATCGGGCATAAAGGAATGGTGTATGCTGCGAAGGCATTGTCAATGACCATGGTTGATCTTTTTGAAAGTGAAGACTTAAGGAAAAAAGTCAATGACGAGTTCGTTGAAAGGAAGGGGGACTACATTTATAAGGGTATAGTTCCTGACGGACCTCCACCTATTTCCGGAAACTAAATTCATGAAAACTACGAGGACGATAAAAATACAGCATTTGCAATGCGACAGTTTCTAAAATGGTCAAGCTCATTGATGCTCAAGTATCAACCAAAAAGAAACCCGGAAAAAAGACTTTAAATACAGTTATTTACGATAATTGCAATATGTCAGGCGACCGTTATATAATCTCTGATCAGAATGCAATCTATTTCCTTACTTTCACCATTGTGGGCTGGATTGATGTTTTTACCAAGAAAGAGTATCGGTTGGAGGTAGTGAACTCAATGAATTACTGTATAAAAAACAAAGGTTTGGTGATCTATGCATGGTGTATCATGAGTAATCACTTGCACCTGATTGCCAGAGCTGATGAAGGTAGTAACATGTCCAATATCATTAGAGACTTCAAAAAATATACGGCAAAGTCTATTATTAAATTGATTCAAAACAATCCGGAAAGTCGTAGAAGTTGGATGTTGAATCAATTTGAATTTGTGGGAAGAAAACTGAAGAGAAAAAAAGCAATATGATGGATACTCGTCTCAATTATATACATAACAATCCAGTCAAAGCCATGATCGTAGAAGAACCAGAACATTATTTATTCAGTTCAGCCAGAGACTATTCCGGAGTGAAAGGATTAGTAGAAATTGAATTGATGAGTTAAAAACTCAAGTTCTTACCTGATCCTCGTTGCAAACGAGGATCAGTTTCACAATTAAAAAACTGAACTTCGTTCCTCGTTTTCAACGAGGACGATAAAAATACAGCATATGCAATGCGACTGGCTAATTGATAGACTACGTATTCAAATCACCGAAATAACTGTCATCTTACGACCATTAAATTCGAAAGCGTCATCGGCACTCATTCCCATCAGCAATCTTCCAATTGGCGATACAGGAGATATGGCAAATACTGTATCGCCTTTGATATCAATTTTGCCAAGCGCTACTGATATGTAGTACCAACCACTGTCAGTTTCAACCAACGATCCAAGATCCACCGTCTCACTTGTTTTTTTCGGGTCCAATTTCGAGAGGACGCTGATCATTTTCTCTACCTCCCTAATCTGGCTGGCAATTTTGTCTTTCTCAAGCATCAACATCGCCCTACCCGTCTCATACTTGTCACCCGCACTGCTCTTAGTTTCTTCGTTTGCTGCTGCCTGAATTGACTTCAGTTCATTATCCAACAAGTTGAACCTACTTTCGAACATTGAAAGGCATTTTTGATGCACCCTCGACTTTTTCTCTTTTTCCATCTTTGATTGGTGCATTAGAGGACCTTCAGCTTTAAGGCATGGGTTTTTGCAGAGCCATCTACATACTTATTTTGTAGTCTGAGAATGTACAACTGACCTGATTTAATGGACTGATCAATATTCAATAGCAGGGTTGATTTGCTATAGTCTATGTCATCGGAGATGATCTTCTTTCCTGAGATATCCATTAAGATATAAGTTCCAGACTCTGCCAGGATTTCACCCTGGAGAAAATATACCGACTCGCTTTCTAACGATAACCTTCCAAAAGTACCCTCATTGTAGAGCTGAAGATATTCTAAGGGAAGGAATTCATCCTCCTCCCGATTGGAAAGTAGAAATTCATATTTACCTGATACCAGGTTAACACCCCTGTTTCCCATGATATATTTTGGACTGTTTTCACCTGAAAGCATTGGACTCATCCCTACAATTTTAAATTGGGGAGGTATATGAAATGTAGCCGTCGAATTAGGAGGTATCTCCACGTCATATAGCACGCTGTGATCATCCTTCCACTGCCATGAAGAACCAATATTTCCAAATGGACCATTATGGGAAGATTCAACAAACGTCAAATGCTTGGTAATTCGTGGATTGAGGATAACATTCTTAAATCCTGGTGAATCCGGATCGGGATTAATTCCACCTAATTCGTTGAACATCCAACCTGAAACACTTCCCAAAAAGGCATGATTTTGTGAGCCTCCAAATCTAAGGCCGTCATACTCCCAGGATTCAAACAATGTAGTTGCACCATTGGCAATCCAATGCCCCCATGAAGGATAAGAAGTTTTATTTAGCATTTCCAGTATGTCGTCCACCTTTCCGTTCTTGCTCAAAGCATATGGGACCACCTTACTACCGATCAATCCGAAATCAAGAAAATAGCTATTTTGCTTTAGCGAATTAGACAATAATCGAGTAAGTTGTGAAGTTTCATTGCTGGTCAAATCGAAATCAATAGCCAAACCGAATTCAGTTTGCGTTGCATCAGAGAAGATCTCAGCTTTGTCTACAAAGACCTTTAGTATTGATTTTCTGATATTGTTCTTCATTTTCTCGAAATAAAGTGATTCGTCCTCCTTACCAAGGTAATGAGATACTTTCTGCATTATTTCTGAGTTTTTGAATAAGTACATGCTATTGATGAAAGCCCTCGAACTGGAAGGATTAACGGCATTCCAATCGCCAAATCCTCCTTCTGATGGAATCAAATTTTTGGAGTTCGAATACCAGAAGTCCATGAAAGAGGTCATGGAGGCGAAATTCTCCATTAGAATTGTTGAATCCCCTGTATGCATAAACACCTCCCAGGGAATTATTACCATTGAACTTGTCCAATCAACCGAACCAAAATCATATCCCCACCCGGGTGAAGGAATAATGGCCGGGAGCTGACCACTAGACAATTGAGCATCTCTATGATCATCCATCCATTTTTCATAGATACTTGATGCATCATACATCATTAAACCTGTAGATACCATGATATGAGCATCTCCGGTCCAGCCATTTTTTTCCCTTTGAGGGCAATCTGTGGGGTATCCTTGCAAGTTTGATAAATACGAATACTGGGTAGCTTCCCAAATACGGTTGATCAAATCGGAAGAGCACGTAAAAGACCCGATTGGCGTGACATCTGAATGTGTGAAGTACGCCTTTGTTTCAACCTCATCAATAATAATCGGCTTACTGGAAATAATATCAAGATATTGAAACCCACGGTATCCAAACGTTGATTCATGTACAAATCCTTCCAGCTTATTAAGTCGCACAAAATCAGTTTGAAAGTCTTCATAAGGTTTTACGGTGAGGTATTGATTTGTGAGATTGGATAGTTCAACTCTACCAATGTCGTTTAATTGCTCACCATACTTTATGGTCAACAATGTCCCAACTTGATTTTCTACACCAATTCTGGCTGTCCCGGATATATTTTGAGGAAATTTGATAACTATGTTATGGTCATCTATATAATCCACTGACAATGGATCAAATGATTCTACCCTTCTGATTGGTGGTAAAAGTTGAGGCTCTACAATCTGGTTTCCAATTTGACCGATAACCGCCGGGGACCAGTCTTCATTTTTAATAAAAAATTCATTCTCGTTACTGAAATAATATCTATCGTCATAATTCTCTGAAAGATAAATGGAGTTGAATGTGATGGGACTTATGATGTATTTCCAGGTCGAATCAGATCTTACGACAACATCCTCATTATTTTCATTTATTACAAGTTCAAGATTGAACATTGGCCTGTTTCGCCACGGTGCCTGATGACTCAATATGATTGTTTCGGGTTGATGATTATACCATCCATTCCCAAGAGTTACTGTCAAAACGTTAGCCCCTGAATCAAGGTAATTTCCTACATCGTAGACATTGTAGAGAATTCTCTTGTCATAATTCGTATAAATAGGATTCAAGAATTCATCCGTTATTTCCTCCCCATTTATTGTAATATGGTGTAACCCAAGTGTAGCAATGTAACATCTGCCGTTGACTGGGTCCGAAGACAGATTAAATTGTTTGTAAAAAACTGATGTGGATCTGTCCTCTATAGACTTTCCGTCATGGATCCAATCGCCGGACCACTTATCAGGTCTTAAGCCAGTCACAAACTTAGAATATGGGGAAACCAATGGATTTCCTTTGGAATCCCAAAGCTCCACTCTCCAATAGTATAATTCGTTGGAGCCCAGATCCAAGTCAGCAAATAAAAATAATTGCATATCGTCTGATATTATTTCACTTTCCCGGGATGAAACACTTGCATTCGATGAAAAAGAAGAATCCTGACTTACCTGAATCCTAAAAGACTCCTGCTTGAATCCATATTCGGCACTTTCTATTTTCCATGAGAATCTCAGATTGTTACATGGTACACCAAGTGGCTCCTTTAGGTTCTCTACTCTCAGATCATAAATTGAATTTTGCGCAAAAACCCGAAATAGGTTGCATAGAATGAATAAAAAGCCAAAAAAGTAAATCCTCAACATAATTCTGGGCCAGGTTTACCAACGTTCTATCTTCTAAGAATTTACAAGCTTCTTATCATTCGCATTATCAAAAATCAAATTTGATCCCTTGAGCAAGAGGTAATTCCGTTGAGTAATTTATTGTATTAGTCTGACGTCTCATATAAGCTTTCCATGAGTCTGACCCCGATTCCCGACCACCTCCTGTTTCCTTTTCTCCTCCGAATGCACCTCCAATTTCAGCACCGGAAGTTCCAATATTCACGTTGGCAATCCCACAATCCGAACCAGCATGAGAAAGGAATAACTCCGATTCTCGGATATTGGAAGTCATGATCGCTGAAGAGAGACCCTGAGGAACGTCGTTCTGAATGGCAATTGCATCTTTAAGATCAGAGTATTTAATTAAGTAGAGAATGGGCGCAAATGTCTCCTCACAAACCATGGAATGATGTTTTTCCATTTCGTAAATGCAAGGCTTCACATAACATCCCGAGGAATATTCATCTCCGGATAAAACCTCTCCTTCAACGACAAGTTTCCCACCCTCGGATTCGATCTGTTGGATCGCATTTTGATAGATATCCACGGCCTGTTTATCAATAAGTGGACCTACATGATTGTTCTCATCCAATGGATTCCCAATTCGAAGTTGACCATACGCTTTGGTCAATCTTTGTTTCACCTCGTCATATTTGCTCTCATGAATGATCAACCTTCTTGTAGAAGTGCATCTCTGTCCAGCGGTACCCACTGCTCCAAATACAGCCCCTGGGATTGTTACATTAAGGTCAGCATTCTCAGTAATAATGATTGCGTTGTTACCACCCAACTCAAGGATGGATTTCCCCAAGCGACGCGCAACCGCTTCTCCCACCGATCGTCCCATTCTGATTGATCCTGTCGCCGAAACAAGGGGTATTCGGGTATCGTCAGCCATCCTCTTACCTATATCCACAGCACCAATAACTAATCCACAGATAGCTCCATTGATATCATTCCTTTGGAAAACCTCATGGACAATTTTCTGACATGCTATTGCGGAAAGAGGGACTTTTTCTGAAGGTTTCCAAACACAAGTATCGCCGCACACCCAGGCTATCATACTATTCCATGACCAAACAGCTACAGGAAAGTTGAAGGCCGAAATAATTCCCACAACACCCAGGGGATGCCACTGTTCGTACATTCGGTGGCTTGGCCGTTCGGAATGGATGGTCAATCCATACAGTTGCCTGGATAAACCAACAGCAAAATCACAGATATCGATCATCTCCTGAACTTCTCCCAGGCCTTCCTGCAGTGATTTACCCATTTCATAGGAAACAAGTTTGCCAAGGGCATCCTTTTTTTCCCTGAGGGCGTTTCCTATCTGTCTAACGATCTCACCCCTTTTCGGTGCGGGTACCAATCGCCAATCCTTAAAAGCGTCCCTGGCAGCCTCAATAACCTGGTCGTATTCATTTGGTGTACACAATGTGACATCTGCAATTGCTGAACCATCAGCGGGAGAAAAGGATGTGATGGTTTCGCCAGTAGTTTCAATCCATTGACCACCAATAGCAGCTCCTGAATTTTTGGATTCTATGCCAAGTTCTTTAAGAAAAGATGTATCGATCATTTGGGTAAAATATTAATGTTTTAGGAGAGCAAAATTAATGGAAACGCAATCCTAAAAAATAAAAAAGCCACCCCTTATTCTAAGAGGTGGCTCACCTTTTTAGTGTATATAACTACCAACCTATTCCATAGTATTGCTTCTCTCCATTTGGATACATTCCTTCGATCAGGATTCCCTCACCCCGGGCAGATTCAATATAACTTCTGAAATCATCCAAATCATCGATTTCATTTTTATCCACCTTGGTAATGATGAATCCCGGACGAATACCTACTTCTCTAAATTTCCCTGATCCAATATTGGTGATCTTAACTCCACCATCTATGTCCAACTCTTCTTTTTCTTCCAATGAAACTTCTTCAAACTCAGCTCCTGATATTGAATACTGATCCCTGGTTTCAACAACCACAGCGGTTGTATTTGAAGCGTTCTTCAGGGTAGTCTTCACGTCTCGCGTACGTCCGTCCCTTACATATGTAATGGTCACATCTTCACCCGGGCGATTTAATGCGATCTGCTCCTGCAACTCTGAGGTATTGTTGACTTCCTTTCCATTGACACCAACGATAACGTCACCTGAGTAAAGACCGGCATCATCTGCAGCACTACCATCATTCACACTCGAAATATAGACACCCTGAATGACGTCAAGTCCTTCCGCTTCTGCCAGGTCCGCATTTACATCAATGATCCGAATGCCCAATAAGGCTCTTTGAACTGTTCCATATTCAGTGAGATCCTCGTAGACCTTCTTCACCAGGCTAACCGGAACAGCAAATGAATACCCGGCAAAAGCACCTGTAGGGGAAATGATTGCCGTGTTGATACCCACTAATTCACCGCGAAGATTTACCAATGCTCCACCACTGTTACCTGGATTTACTGCTGCATCGGTCTGAATGAAAGATTCAATGGAAAGATCATTATTCCTTCGAATTATGTTGATATTTCTTGCTTTAGCACTTACTATCCCAGCGGTAACTGTAGATCGGAATTCGTACGGGTTTCCAACTGCCAATACCCATTCTCCAACGTTTATTTCATCAGAATTTCCCCATTTTAATGAAGGTAGATTTTTTTCATTTATTCTAATCACTGCCAGATCCGTTGTCGGATCCACTCCAACAACTTCGGCTTCGTAGGTGCGATTATCATTTAGTAAAACTTCAATTTCAGAAGCATTATCGATCACATGATTGTTTGTCACGATGTATCCATCGCTATTGACTATTACACCGGACCCCGAACCCCTACCCGGATTTCTGGGACGGTCAGGTTGACCAAAAAAGTCACGGAAGTAATCATCAAATGGATTGTCAGGCCTGCTTCCACCTTCGTAGGTAGTACGAATATGTACTACGGTGTTAGTGGCTGTTTGTGAAGCATAGACAAAATTTAGGCCCTCCGGAACTACAAAATCCGTAGTGTCCAATATGTAATTTGTAAAACTTGCTGAAGATTCCGTATTCACAGGGATTGCTCTTGATTCCGGTTGTGGAACCAATAGAACATATCCACCAACTGCTACCAGCCCTCCAAAAACTGAGGAGAATACCATTGCAAATATTAGATTTCTCTTAGTCATCATCTTGTTCATTCTTTAGCATCTAATTATACTGATTTCAGGACCATTTGTTTCTTCAAAATTCTACATCAATTTTGACATTAACATGTTTTAACAGAAAAAGCGGACTGCAGGTCCGCTTCTTCCAACTCATAAACCACTCAAAAAACTCAAAAACCTATTACTTAATTGTTATTGTCCTTTTGGTTTCTTTCTTAGCATCCTTTGGAAGTACAACATTGAGAATACCATCTTTGTAGGAAGCGTCAACTTTTTCAGTGTTCACATTATCAGGCAGATAAAATGATCTGCTAAATGAACCATAGTAACTCTCTACTGACCTGTAATTCTTCTCATTCTTTTCATTTTCCATTTTTCGCTCTCCGCTTACGGTCAATCGATCATCATTGATATCAATATTGATCTCATCTTTTTTGATCCCTGGAAGTTGAAACTGGATCTCATAGTTCTTATCCGTTTCTATGATATCTACTTTAGGTGAAAACGAACTTACATTCCTTCCTTCGAAGAAATCATCATTGAAAAACCTGTCAATGAAGTTTCTGAAAGTTGTAGGTCTGTAGTCAACTGGATTGTATTTTATAAGTGTCATAATCTTTTAAATTTTAGTTTAACATCAAATTCGATTTGTATTGATCGAATTCTATGCCATCAGTAAAAAAGCTGTAATTGAGACAGAAAATATGCCACTATGTCACTTATTGGTGATAAATCAAGGAAAATACGGTCATTTTGACACCTTCTGAGGTTGGAGATCAAGTAGAGTTGGTTAAATGACCATCCTTACATAGTTTAAAATCATCTTTTCTCTAATATGAAACCTTGGATATTGATTTCTTTAGTAGTTGACGGAGGTATTTATTCTCAAATCAATAAGTAAAAACCTGACTTTCCTGTTTCTGCCTCAAAATGTTCTTATTCCTCCTTCAAAAGGGGATCTTCCCTGATCACTAAACTTTGTGTCTTCCTCTGATCTCCATAGATCAAAGTGACCTGGTACTCTCCGGCTTTAGCTTTTTGAATACCCAAGGATTCATCGACACCTAGCCAGTTCATAAAGTCGGAAACAACTCTCCTTTGTATCGATGCGGTATCACCCGCGTTCATGAATCTCTCGTAATTTCGCCGCACAATTCCTCGAGCTGTATCCAGTTCCAACATTGCCTTTTCTACCATATCCCTCTCTTCTTCTGAAAGAGGTCTGGCATCAAACTCCCTATTCCAATTGAACTTATTTAATCCAGCTGGAGCTTTGAGCTCCTTGTTGAACATTTCGTTGCCACCATTAACCTCCAACTTCACGGTCACAGAATCTTTTCCACCAATGAAGTAATAAATCGGAGCATCCACCTCGAACCTTGCCCTTGGAATTGACGAAGTCGGGCGAATGATATCTGGATTATCTCCCCCATACCAAAAATGGCCTCGTTGCCCTCCTCTGCTCACGTTTTCCCAGATGGTAGCCACAGGTTGTTCGAACAAATGAATATCTGACCCCATGACATCCTCATTCAATTGCTGCAAAGCATGGATATTATCCATTACGAAAAGACTTCGGCCATGACTTCCTGCAATCAACGCCCGATCCCTGGGATGAATTGCAATATCGTATACACTCACTGTTGGCATCCCATTCATGAACGGAGACCAACTTTCACCTCTATCCAGGCTGATCCATAAACCAGTTTCCGTACCAATGTATAACAAGTTTGTATTTACAGGGTCTTCACGAACAACCCTTATCACCATATCCTTCGGTAAACCAGCTGTCAATTGCTTCCAGGACTTACCAAAATTCTCAGTCACAAAAAGATAAGGAGCATTTTGATCACTCCGATGTCCATCAATTGAAGCGTATGCTCTTCCTTCTTTGGTCGAGGACGACTCTATTCGACTTATCCAAAGCCCATCGGGTACATCTTTCAAATTCTCCCGAATTGATTTCCAGTTCCCTCCGCCGTCTCTTGAAATATGCATTTGTCCATCATCGGTACCAATCCAAATAATATCTTCATTCAAATCGGAAATCGCCATTGTACTGACGGTACAATGAGTTTCTGCACCAGAATTATCCGGAGTTATTCCTCCACTTGCCCTGTACTTTGTCTTTTCAGGGTGATTTGTACTCAGGTCAGGGCTGATAATTGTCCAGTTTGTTCCTCCATCAGTTGACTTGAAAACATGATTCCCAGCAGCATATAGGTTTTTTGATTTTGTCATTTTAAAAGGAGCAGACCAATTATATCGGAATGGTAAGCGAGGTTTAAGATCCTCTTCCGAATAAAAATCAGAAAGATTTGAAATATTTTTCTTGTTGGGACTGATCCTCTCGATCCGATGGGTCACGGGGTCATATTTATTGAAACTTCCATTTTCAGCTGAAGTATAAACAATGCGCCAATCACCCGGATTGGTCATTGTGTATTGCCCATCGCCCCAATGTACCTTCCAGTTGGAGTCGTTCAAAATTCCTCGAATATCTCTACTGAAACTAGCTGTTGCATAAAATCCGTTATCCTGGAGTCCTCCATAAATGTAAAATGGATCACGGTAATCAAATCCTATCCGGTAGTATTGGGCAATTGGTAGATTATCGAATAATTGAAATTTGCTTCCGTGATCGTGAGTGATCGACATTCCCTTATCCGCTCCCAGGTAGTAACGATCCTTATCATTTGGATCGAGCCACATGGCATGAAAGTCTCCATGGACCTCTTCATCGGAACTTCCATTTCGAAGTGTGGTCCCACCATCATCAGAAACCATAAATCGGGTGGTTAAAAGGTAGACTCGTTGATCATCGAGGGGATTGATCCTGATCTGGCTATAGTAAAATGGGCGATTGTTATAGGTATTGACATAGGTCCAGGAATTGCCTCCGTCCTCTGTGCGGTAAACACCGGAGCCAGGAACAGATAGGTCATCGGTTTTTGGAGCCTCCACCAAAGCCATGACTATTTCCGGGTTTTGTTTGTAAATGGCAAGCCCGATCCTGCCAGTTGAATCCTGGGGGAGACCATTTGTCATTTTGGACCAGGACTGTCCACCATCTGTTGTCTTGAAGATGCCCCCATTTGGTCCTCCGCTCTCAAAATGCCATGGTTTTCTTAGGCGCTCATAAAAAGCTGCATACATAATTTGAGGATTGGTGGGGTCCATGATTAGGTCCGTGCAACCGGTTTTTTCATCATTCGGCAAACCATTAGTTATCTTCTCCCAATTCTTACCGCCATCGGTTGTGATGAAAAGTCCCCGATCTCCTTTATTCCCCCACAAATGACCGATTGCACAAACACAAGCCGATTCTGGCTGATCTGGGATCGTAAGTACGCGGGCAATTTGGTGGGTGGAATTCAAACCAATATTTTGAAATGTCTTCCCCCCATCTGTGGACCTGAAAACTCCATCGCCCCAAGAAACACTGTTTCGGTTGTTGGCTTCACCTGTTCCCACCCAGATAATGGATGGATCCTGCTGATATATGGCAATATCTCCTATTGAAGCCGTCGAATAATCGTCGAATATTGGGGTCCAGGTAGTTCCTGCATTCTCAGAATACCAGACTCCACCTGATCCGGTTGCCATCCATACGCTCCGGAATTGGGCATCAAGCGCTTCAATATCTACGATCCGACCACCCTGATTGGCCGGTCCGACATTACGCCATTTGTACGCACTTAGATCTGGTGTTGTTTGAGAAAAAGACACCAGAGGGATTAGAATCAGCAGGAGATATTTCATGTAATCATTATCAATATGTGAAAACATTCTCAAAATAAGAATCTTGTTGATCATTGGGAAATGTTATACCACAAACGGAAGTTGTTACCTCCTGGAAGGTACCTTCCAGGTTACCTTGAGTGAGGGAGTAAGATCGAAGTTTTACCTTGAGTTCAGGATGGGTAAGTCCTTGAGCCAGACTGACATTAGGACTCTTGCGGTCACATTGAGGCACTCGAAATGTGACTTGGTGTTAGTACCTCAGTCTTCGTCCATTAGGAAAGTAGTCCCAATCACTATGACTTTTCCACCTTTCCGCCTAAATTCATGTGAACAGAAGCTTATGGACCTACCCGAAGACATTCCAGAAAATCTCGAAAAAAAAGCGAAGGCTCTCGCAAGAGGTAGAGGCAAAGACACTTTATTTCGGGTAACAATAAGAAACCAGGCAGACCTCATTGCCATTGCAGATAATAAGGCCAACATGATCATTAGTGTAAATACGATCATTGTATCACTTATTATTGCCGGTTTGGGATCCGGAATGAGTTTCGGCCCCTTAAATCTTCTTCAATTCCCACAAATAATTGTACCTCTGACTATTCTATTGATAGGTTGCACCTCATCTGCGATATTCTCCATTTTCGCCGCTAAGCCGAGATTCTTGAAATCGAAAGTCGCAAATTACAGTGACGGTTCCGATGAGGAATGGAGAAGCATTCTTTTCTTTGGTAATTACCGCCATCTTTCGCTCCCGGAATACATGGAAAAAATCCATGATTTGTTGAGCACAAATGACGGAATTTATCGTAACCTTATCATTGACATGTATTTTAATGGTCAGGTCCTCCATCGAAAATACCGACTATTGTCATTCTCATACACTTCTTTTCTAATCGGATTGGTTCTTTGTGTCATTATCTATTTGATCCTAAGTCAAATATTTTGAATTGAAGGATCGTAGGTAACTAACATTAGCTGATTTCGACCGATTAGATAATTCTTTGAAGGAATATCATCTATTCCCGTAGAATAGAACATGGACAAATCCATTTTTTACTTTGTTATTTTCTCATGTTGCTTTTTTTACTCCTGTGATGGAGTTGGTCAATGGAACAACATCTATGTCGAAAGTGCGTGGGAGGAAAGGGATACCTGGCAACGTGCGGATGAGATAATTGATTATATGAATCTTGATTCCAACTCCCAGGTTGCTGATGTAGGTTGTCATCAGGGTTATATGACAGTGAAACTTGCTGAAAAGGTTAAATCCGGCGGAAAAGTCTTTGCAGTGGATGTTGACCAATATAAGCTTGACCAGTTGCAGAGAATTGTCAATGAGAGAGGTTTCACCGATGAAGTCAAGGTTATCAAGGGGGAGTATGACAATCCCAAATTACCTGAAAATACACTGGATGCTGTGATCATAATGGACACTTATCATGAAATAGATCAACACATGAAAGTTCTGGGAAAGGTTTTACTCTCACTGAAACCAGGTGGACTTCTTTTGATCCTTGAACCTATCGCTGATGAAAGGTTGAATTCCTCAAGAAAGGAGCAGGAAAGGAAACATGAGATTGCCTCAAAGTATGTAGAGAAAGACGTTAGGAAAGCGGGTTTTGAAATAGTTGAAAAGATCGATCCTTTCATTGATCGGACTAAGGAAAAAGGTGACAAAATGTGGTTGATCCTTTGCAGGAGACCTTATTTGTAGATCTCGGACCTAACAGAACTAAAATGTGAATCCTCAATACAACTCACCTAGGCTCCCTTCTCCAATTGGCGGATCGGGACAGGCTTCTCACCCAAGAAGGTCTATAAACTAAAAAACCCGACGATGTCGGGCTTTATCTCGGAAGCTCCCCTTCTTGGACTCGAACCAAGGACCTACTGATTAACAGTCAGCCGCTCTAACCAACTGAGCTAAAGGGGAATGTCCTTTAAAAAGGAACGCAAATGTAGCTTTTTAGTCAATACACTGCAAAGTCTTTTTTTGAAAAAAATATTTTAACCTGTTCTAAAAGTACAATCCCATTGCTTCGTAACCTTTCTTGGGTGATAAACCTCCTGATCACACACTGAATGAAAATACCTTATATTTCCAATTATGAAAGTCTTAGCCCCAAGCACCTTCTTTTTATTTCTTTTCTCCTGTGTCCAAACCGGAAGTGATGGTAATCAAAATGCGTCGGAATCAGTGCCTGTTGACAATTCAAAAATTCCGGTCATCTTCGACACGGATGCAAATAACGAACTTGATGATCAGCATGCAATGGCTTACTTGTTTTTCAATAATGATATTTTCGATGTGGTGGGTGTGACTGTCAACGCCACTTTCAACGGCGGGGATATCGATGGACACTATTCCGAAGCCGAAAGGATCATGAGACTTTGTGACGTCTATCAAAAGATCCCACTAATTGCTGGAGCAAATGGAGATTTCACAGAAATTCAGAGCACTATAGACAATCAAGATTACGATGGAAAGAAGGCGGTTGATTTCATAGTAAAGGAAGCAAGGAAAGACAGGAATGAAAAGCTTATTCTATTACCTGTCGGAAAATTAACCAACATCGCTCTCGCCCTTAAGGTTGCTCCGGACATCAGAGATCGGGTAAGGATCGTTTGGTTGGGATCTAATTATCCCGAGAAGGGCGAATATAACCAGGTCAACGACATCCCATCTCTCAACTACATTCTTGAGCAGGAAGTCCCCTTCGAAATGGTCATGGTACGTTACGGAGATCCTTCAGGATCCGATGCCGTAAGAGCTACTCCGGAGGATATCTTTTCAAAAATGCCTGGCCAGGGTCCTACTATACAGGAGTCAATAATAGGTCGCCATGGAGGCTCATTCAATACTTTTGGGGATTACTCTGTCGGCCTTTTCAAAAATGCAGAAATGCATGGGGATCCTCCATCCAGAGCTTTATTCGATATGGTGGCAGTTGCCATTCTGAAGAATATTAAATGGGGAGAGTTTAACAAGATACCAGCTCCTAAACTGGTAAATGAAACATGGGTTGAAAGGCCCGAGAACCCGAGAGTGATCGGGATATGGGAAAACTTTGATTCTAACTCCATATTAGAAGATTTCTATTCCGTAATGCAACAGGCTAAATAAGCATCAATTATGGTATTTCCGTTCAGTTTGAATGTTTTTTCAATAGTCTAAAGGGGTTCTCTCTCCTTCGAAAAATCAGATCCCCTGGACTCCACCAACCTCTTAAATGTATTCGAGTCTTTTGAGGCGATATTCTTGATCTTATTTTTAATAATCGGAAGCAATAACTTGAGAAAAAGGATCTTACCCCTTCCTTTCCATATCAGTTTGATATGAGTTCCTGACTTTGCAGGTTCAAAGATCGATTCTACCTCAGCCTGTAAGTATGGACCTGAAACTTTTGAAACGTACTTTTTGCCTGGATCAGCATACAGTAATTCATCTTCCATAATATGAAGTTTGCCTTTTTGCCGATAATAAAGCATGGCTCTTGATCCGGGTTCCCCTGGTTTCCCCTTCACCGGTTCAAATCGCTCGAGGTCGGTTGTCCAATAGGTTGCATTTCCAGGATTCAAAAATGCAGCCAAAACAACCTCCTGTGATTTTTCGACAAAAACTTCAATTTCAAAATTGACCATACTTGATAGTTGAAATCGTACTTCACGAGAAAGCTTATACTATGGAAACAATATTCAACAAAATCTTGATCCGGACTGGGATTTTTGACGGATTCAGGAGAACTCAGGAATTAGAATTTTCAAGATTCCCTTCTATAGTTACCGGCAGGCTACGATCTGCTTCAACAAATTGGAATTGAAGTTACTGATTCTTAGCGAATTTCATTCTTAGGAGAAATTGGCCGGTTTCTTCATGTACATACTCATCCACGACAACAAATCCATAATTCCTGTAAAATCTGCAACCTATTTTATTGTTCTTGAAGACTTGAACCTCGAGTTCTTCAAATTGGGAACTAACAAAATCCATTAATTGCCGCCCAATACCCTGACCAAACTTCTCGGGCCTGACAAAGATCGCTCCTACTTCACTTCCGATCATGCTTATAAATCCATCCAAGCCTTTATTATTCGGGTAAACCCAGGTTTTTGTGTTAGGTATATAGACCTCCCTGGTATTTTTTTCTTCCTTTTCCAGAAAAGCCTTGTCCATAAAGGGGTGAGCAACAGTTGTAGATTGTCGCCACACGTCGATCAATTCTTCGACATCCGACTGCTCAAACTCTCGTATCATCTTAGGATTGGTCTCTAAGGTCCTCCATTTCTGAAATCAACTCCTCTAGTTTGGTGAATATATTTCCATATACAATACCAACATCCCAACTATATATTCGGCCACCAAAAATGGTAAGTACAGCAATAATTAGTAAAACAAAGACAACCAATACAAGTGGAACCCCATGTATTAAAATTAAATCCGGAAATGCGCCTAGCATCTTTCTAGCAATTAATTCGCCAGGATTCTTCCCATTAATGTCGCCAAACCAGAAACCCAAAACGAATAGAGCAAAGAAAATCGGATAATAGAATCCCGCCATCCGCCTATTAATCCGTAGTTGTGATTTCATCCAGTGGTCGAATTTCTTGAGATAATCGTAGCTGTTGGAGCTTTTATCTATTTCCCTCAACGATCTCAATAATTTTCTATTAACAAAAACTATTATGGTCAAAGTGATAAAAAACCCTACTCCCATTATAGGAAATCCGAGGAGAATAGAGAGTCCAAGAAAGATTAAGGAACCTATGACGATGGCATTTAGGTTGATCCTGAACATTCTCTCAAACTTATCAATGATATGCATTGATTTCTTATTATACAGATCATTGAGTTTTGGTGCAATTAGTGCATCGGCTTTAAGAAAGCCTTCCTTCCAAATAGTTTCAATTGATTTTTCCATCCAATAATTTCTTTAATCGTTCCTTTATCCTTTTGATCCGTACCCCGATATTATTCGGATTGGTACCCATTATTTCTGCGATCTCCTGGTACGACTTTTCCTCGAGGTAAAGTAATATCACCCCTCTGTCGACTTCCGATAATCTTTTAATGGCCTTATAAAGCAGATCAAGAGACTCATCTGAAAATGCTTTATTATCTTCTGTCAGAGCTTCTCCAGGATGATGGGCTACCAAATGATGTTGAGTATTTTTCTCTTTTTTGAGAAGAGTCAAACACACATTTAAAGAGAGTCGATAGACCCACGTAGACCATTCGGCTTGCCCACGAAATTTATCTCTGCTCCGCCAGATCTGGAGACAAACCTCCTGGTAGTAATCCTTAAAATCCTCTTCAGAATTTGTGTATGCGCGACATATCTTGATAATGATGCCTGCATAAGGTAAAACCGAAGACCTATAGAAATCGCTACTCAACTGTTTTATCCATTTAGTGGATGAATATCTCTAATTATTACAGCCTCGAGAAATATATTTTAATTCCTACGAAATTTATCCTCCTGGTATGATCTCCGTTGGGTTTGAGTTCCTTTTAACTCCCCTATTTTTCCGTCATTTTTAGTAGAAGGATTTATTGACGAAATTTCTACCAGGTTATTGTTTTTCGCACATGGAGATCTTAAACCCAAAAAAGGGGATCTTGATAACAGTTTTGGCTGTTGTCGTAATCACCCTTACTTCAATAATTAATACTGATCCACGTTACCAAACCATAGTTACAGTGGATCCTCAAGCCTCATTAAAGACAAAGGCTCTATTGTTCAATTTGAAAAACCTAGCCCAGGATCACATCCTATTCGGGCATCAAGATGCATTGG
This sequence comes from Cyclobacteriaceae bacterium, assembly GCA_965242805.1. GTDB lineage: Bacteria > Bacteroidota > Bacteroidia > Cytophagales > Cyclobacteriaceae > JANQEU01. The sequence goes on from CBDETD010000002.1 coordinate 2,557,262, forward strand.
CGTACGGAGTGAACTGGAAAGATTGGCACAAACAACGCTCTGACGTGAAGGACATTATTGGAAAGCATCCGGCAGTTTTCGGATGGGATGTGAGCAAGATCGGCAGATACCCGCATAATATCGATACTGTGGATTTTGATTCCATGAAGGAATGGATCAAGGAAGCCTATAAAATGGGTGGTATTAACACCATAAGCTGGCATATGGATAATTTCCACGGAGGTGATTCATGGACAGTAGGTAAAAAAGTAGTTAAGAGTATTTTACCCGGGGGAGATAAACATGTGGAATACAAAGCAAAGCTTGATCTGTTTGCAGATTTTGTAAAGGACCTCAAAGTAGGATTTCTATTTAAAGAACAAATACCTATAGTTTTCAGACCTTTCCATGAACACACGGGTTCATGGTTTTGGTGGGGTCGGAAACACTGCACCGCTGACGAATACATTGCTCTATGGAGGTTCACTGTAGACTACCTGCATCAGGAAAAGGAAATCCACAATTTACTTTGGGTATATTCTCCGGACGTATTTCGTGATAAAGATCATTATCTTGAGTACTATCCGGGTGATGAATATGTTGACATCCTCGGACTGGATGACTATCACGATGTTGGCTCCCATGGGAATCCAAAAAAACTGACTTCGAGGTTAAAACAACTTGTGGATCTGGCAAAAGAAAAAGACAAGATCCCGGCTCTTACAGAAACAGGATTTGAATCCATACCTGATGAATCATGGTGGACGGATACCTTACTTGAGAATATCGTGAAGGATTCAGCAGCTTCCAAAATAGCCTGGCTACTTGTATGGAGGAACGCTAGAAAAGATCATCACTTTGGGCCTTTTCCTGGCCATTTGAGTGCTCCCAATTTCACGGAGTTTGCCAATAGTCCTATTGTCCTGTTCAGTGATGACCTTCCCGATTTATACAACTTACCTTAACAGCTGATTTTATGGGAATTAATAAAATCCAACTTCTCGTTATTTATTTGTTTGGTCTGACTCAGGCCCACTGTCAGGAGGAGAATTTCATAAAGAATCAACCGATAACTTTTAATTTTGTCATCGAAAGTACCTCTGAGACTGCCAAAGACAATCCCTTCCTGGATTATCGCCTGGATATGGAATTCAGTTTTGATAACCTGGTATTTAAGGTCCCTGCTTACTATGCGGCCGATGGAAATGCATCGGAAACCGGAGCATCTGAAGGAGGCGTCTGGCGTGTGAAATTCACGCCTAATAAAGTTGGTCGATGGCGTTATTATGTTTCATTTCAAAAAGGGAAAGACATTGCAATTAATGAGGATCCATATGTCGGAGATCCGATATCACCATATCATGGACGATCAGGAAGTTTCATTGTGTCGGACATTTCGGCAGATGCCACAGCTTTTGATCGATCGGGGAGACTCCAATACAATGGCAGCAGATATCTGTTCACGGAAGATGGTAAACCACTTCTAAAATTTGGCGCGAATTCCCCAGAGAACTTCTTCGCGTATGCTGAATTCGATGGGACTTATTCTTATGACAGCACCAAACAATTCCTTAAAACATGGGATCCACATAAAGACGACTGGAAGAAAGCTGATCCTATATGGAAAGATGGAAAAGGAAAAGGGATCATTGGAGCGCTTAACTATTTGGCCTCGAAGGGGATGAACTCAGTTTATGCCCTTACTTTAAACATAGAGGGTGATGCCCGCGATGTATGGCCCTTCATTTCGCACAAAAAGGAGGATTTCACAAGGTACGATGTAAGCAAATTAGCTCAGTGGGATATTGTTATTTCCCATGCTGAATCCCTGGGAATCATCATGCATCTTTTGACCCAGGAAAAAGAAAATGAATTGATCCTGGATGATGGGTATACCTTGACTGAGCGTAAACTTTATTATCGGGAACTGATCGCCAGATTTGGATACCATAAAAATATCATTTGGAACATGGGTGAAGAAAATGGTGCGGCACCCTTCTGGCGACAAGGACAAAACGATCAGCAAAGGTTTGCGATGATCCGATATTTAAAGGATCATGACCCTTATATGAATCCAATTGTGATACACACATTACCGGAAGCTCATGAGAGGGATTTGATAGTTGATCCCTTACTCGGATTTGACAGGTTGGATGGACTCTCAATGCAGATATCAAATGTGTTTGAAATACATGAAACCATAAAGGACTGGGTACTGAAATCACAAAAGGCCAACCGGCCTTGGATGGTTATGATGGATGAAATCGGACCATGGCACACAGGTACGCGAACCGATGAAGACGATCCTCGTCACGACACATTACGTAGAGAAGTTCTTTGGGGAACATTATTAGCGGGTGGAGCTGGAGTGGAATGGTATTTTGGCTGGAACAAACCTCCCAATGATCTGAATGCAGAAGATTGGCGAAGTAGAAATAATATCTGGGAACAATCAAAAATAGCTATTGACATATTTAATCAAATTCCGTTTTGGGAAATGACAAACATGAATGAAATTTTGTCATCCAAGAATAATTACTGCTTTGGAAAAACTGGTGGTCCTTATCTCATATATATGAAGCACGGAGGTAGTAGTACAATAGATCTTAACCCTACTGAAGGGGAATTTAATATTCACTGGTATAATCCAAGGGAAGGTGGATCCCACCAAGCCGGATCAGTAAAAAAGATCCAAGGAGGAGACATACGGAGTATTGGAAATCCCCCCATGGAGGAAGGTATGGATTGGGTAGTCATCTTGAAACGAGATTAGACTTTAAGAAACCAAAGTCGTCGATCCTCCCTCTGAACCTTACCATCCTGAAGGATCAGTTCATATGCATCCATACCGTATTCCACATCTTCGTATTTCAATTTTGATATGCACGTCTTGAACTCCTGTAAAGTATATGGATTTAGATCCATTTTTAATTTTTTCTCCTTGCGATCTACTTTCAAACGATCTAGGCCTTCAATATATCTCCATTCCATGATATCAAATGATTCGTGATGATAGCTTCCCAGATCTTTAAGAGGATCCTTTTTAGTCTCCAGTGGCGTAAGGTCAATTATTAACTTCCGGGAAGTTTCTAATTCCCTGAGCAAATCCAGGACCTGATCACATGTTTCCACCGAGCTACCAAAAAATACATCACCAACAAATTTTGAGCTTTTTTGTGGTGGGTAATATCTGAGGTATATCTCCAAGATCAGCTAACGTATCATTCGAGCCAAAATATGCCCAATAAATCCCATAATATTCTGTTTCATCAGAGATTTATTGAATAAAAATTTGCTGAAAGGTAAATTGCCCGGAATATTGTCATGAAACCTGGCCACTTTACAGTCCTTTTGATTCTAATTTGTCTGAATTCGGGAATAGTCAATTCTCAATTCCTTAGAACCATATCATACCAGGAGTCCAATGGCTTGCCATCAAATGTCGTGATGGACATGACTCAAGACGATGACGGAGCAATTTGGTTTATTACGCAAAGAGGTATCGCCGTCTACAATGGAGTCAAATGGAGAATATTCCCTGATAGCGTCCAATTACCAAGCGGGTTTGGCAGTAAGATCTACTACGATGAGGAATATGGTATAATCACTTCAGGAATTGGTAAATCCGGCCTTTTATTAAAAATTTACAAGGGTGAGGTGTGGTCCGATATTCCAATTCCTGTTCAACCAAGAGCCCAGGGTAAGACCCGGTTCCATTTTGATCAATCCTCCAAGGCTTTCTACACTTTGATCGATAATCAATTATTTAGATATGATTTTCAGATGTCTGAGTGGGAAAATCCATTAGAGATATCCCATGAAAATGAATTCATCAAAATTTTGACAATAAATGGAAATACTTACCTGCTGGGTGAAAAAGGATTATACGATGTTACTAAGGGCGTATTCCTTATGGTTCCTGAAAAATTCCATCCCCTACAAGATCTGTTCTGGGACGAAGAGGTAGGGAATGTCTATGTCGTCGGCAATCATAAAGTTGCCTATTCCACAGGAAATGATATTACTGATCTACAGGAGATTGTCGACGAAAGCCCGAATCCAGGAGCCTCCGATTTTGCGTCCATTGTCAAGTACGACAATCAAAGGATCTTGATATATAATGGTGGAAAGCTTTCAATTTTCAATACAGTGAATGGTGACATTGAAGTATTTCAGATCAATGCCCTGGATGTGAATGAATGGATCTCAAGCGTATTCATAGATAAGGAAAGGAACATTTGGATTGGTAGTTTCAGAGGGGTGAGGAAAATAAATAACATGGGATTTAAGAACTACTCGAAGGAAAGTGGATTGTTTGATGGCGAAGGAACTGTTATTGGACAATTTGATAATGGCACATTATTTCTCGGTGGAGTTCGGAGTTACGCCTATCTAGCGGATAATCAAATACTTTCATATCCATTGGGAACTACGGCTAAAGAGGGTGCTTCGCAAAGAATGATCGGTATTGTTAAGGATAGACAAAATACAATGTGGGTAGCATCATCAAACAAAGGTCTTGGTCAGTTTAAAGAGGATGGTTCAGTAACATGGAATGTAAAGAAAGGATTTGAATACATCTCATGTGTAGAAATAATCGACGGAACCATCTATGTGGGTTCCATTGGAGGAAAAGTGTTCACATTCAAGGATGGTCAGTTCGAGGAGTTCTTCTCAAATAATCGCTACATAAGGCGAATTTCTCAGGTCAAAGATGGAAGGATGGTTATCATTACCAATGCCGGCACCGTTATTATCAATGATGGGGTCACCAAAGAACTTCAACCTGAGGGTACTGCCGATCAAAGTGCCATTTATTCCATTCTTGAAATTGACAACCACATTTTATTGGGCTCGTTTGAGGGGTTATTTGAATTGGCAGGAGACAGAATCCTTCCCCTCCAATTAAAGGGTCACAAAATAACTCGTCCCATATATGAGATGATGCAACGAAGAAATGGGGATGTCTGGTTTGGAACAGATAATGGTGTATATGTAGTGACGTCTGATGGCCGTTTGGTCAATTACAATCAAAAAAGTGGCATTGAAGGTTACGAGGTTAATCGGGGGGGATTGTTCGAAACCGAAGATGAAACAGTATGGATTGGTACCAATGCTGGATTTTCCTCCTTTCACGAGGAATTTCATCGTAAAGATTTGCCAGGTTCTGAGGTCGAGATCATTTCGGTAAAAGTGAATGGGAAAGAAACAAATCTTATTTCTTCTCTAAGCTCAGAACAGAATGATATCAGTTTTGAATTCATTTCCACATCCCTGATTGATGAAAGCAACATTCAGTACCGATTCAGGTTGGATGGATTGGAAGAGCATTGGAACTATCACGATTACAAGCAAAATATTGCGAGGTATTCTGGTTTGCAGGCCAACGTATACCAATTTGTTGTTCAATCCAGATTCGGAGAAGGTCAATGGTCGGATCAGGTCCAGTCTCAGGTATTTAGGATCCGTAAGCCATTTTACTCCCAGATCTGGTTTATTGTCTTATTGACTGTCGTAGTAGGTTATATTGGTTATGTGACCAATACCTATGTGAATCAAAGAAAACATAACCGACTATTGAAAGATGCGATTGAAATAAAAGTCTTGGAAGTCCAGGATTCCAAAGAGAAACTGGAATCAAGAAACATTGAACTGGAATCAGAGATCAATCAAAGAAAACGGATCCAAGCAGAGCTGAAGACATCCAAAAACGAACTTGAGATATACAGCAGACAATTGGAAGACATGGTCAAAGAAAGGACGGCTGACTATGAAAAGGCTAATAAGGAATTGACTGTTACTAATGCAGAGCTACTGACCCAGAAAGAGCAGCTAAAAGAAGCTCTCAACGAATTGCGAAGTGCTCAGAAACAATTAGTACAATCCGAAAAAATGGCTTCATTGGGAGTGCTGACTGCCGGGGTTGCGCATGAGATCAATAATCCACTGAATTTCATTCAATCGGGTATTTACGGCCTGGAAAACATAATGGCTTCAAAAGATGTGTCTCAAAGTGATCTAAACCTGGTGAAAGAGATTGTGGATAGAATGAGAATTGGCATTAAAAGAGCTTCGGACATAGTGGTTAGTTTAAAAACCTTCAGCCGATCCGAGGACGATCAGATCTCAAAGAATCCAGTAAAACTTCATGATGTGATCAACTCCTGTCTGGTGATTCTAACCCATGAAATAAAAGGAAGAATTGAAATTGAACGTGTCTTTGGCAAAAAAGAAATAACAATTGAAGCAAACGAAAGTGGACTTCACCAGGTGATATTAAATCTTATCACAAATGCTATTCAGTCCATATCGGAGAAAGGGAAGATCATTATTGGAACCGAGCTAATTGAGAGTGACAAGAAAATCAGGATCACCGTAGCTGACAATGGCGCAGGGATTCCAAAAAAATATCAGAAAAGAATATTTGATCCTTTTTTCACCACGAAGGAACCTGGGATAGGCACAGGACTGGGACTTTCAATAGTATTTAATATATTGAAGGAGCATAATGGGTCGATAACTTTCGATTCAGATGGAAAAAACGGTACCCTAGCCACTGTAATATTACCGATGAAAGTAGAAAACTTAGCATGAGAAAGGTATTGTATGTAGACGATGAGGAGCCCAATTTATTCCTGTTCAAAATGGCTTTTATGAACGACTTTGAAGTTCACACGGCTATCTCCGGATCAGAAGGACTGGAACTTCTACAAACGCATGATGATATTGATGCGATCATCAGTGACATGAAAATGCCCAACATGAATGGACTGGAATTCATTCAGGAGGCGATCAACAGACATCAGGGTAAGGTCTATTTTATTTTGACAGGATTCGATAAAAGTCCCGAAATCGAAGAAGCCATTCATCACAATATGATCAGAGACTACTTCCGGAAACCATTTGATCGCGAAGTTCTCAAGGATGCGATTGAGAGCTCTCTGGCCTAGAACATCTACTTCTGGAACATAACAAGCAACATCTTGAATTTGGAGATAGCTTTTACAGCATGTGGTATCCCTGCCGGTAATTGAATGGATTGATTAGTTCCCAATTGATGTTTCTTGCCCCCAATTGAAATCCCGACAATTCCTTCCATCACGTGGATAAATGCTTCTTGATTCGAAGTGTGTTCGGTCAATTCCTGATCTTTGTCGAAAGCAAAGACCGTGACGCTACCGGAATTTCCTTTCATCAACAATTTGCTAACGATTGATGCTTCCTGGTATTCGACTGCCGTTAGGACGCCGGTGTTTCCATTTTGATTTTCCTGGTTCATCAATTAAGGATCTTCTTTAAGTTTAAGGTATAACCGTCATAATCGCTTAAGTCGTTGTGGGAACCCCCCTCTATAGTGAAGAATTCAGACTCTGCATTATTCACTCTCATAAACAATTTTTTACCCGATTGATAATCTACTACATTATCACCCGTCCCATGAAAAAAATATATTGGGCATGTCACCTGCTCTATAAAGCGATAGCTGGGAAATGGGTATTTAAGCAAGTATTTATGAGGAAAAATCGGATAATGACGCACTGCGACATCTGTTAGACTGTAAAAGGGAGTTTCCAATATTAATTTCCCTGGCTTGTTTTGAGCGGCCACCCAGGTGGCAATTCCTGATCCCAGGGACCGACCATAGACAACAATATCATCCTCATTATATTCCTTTTTCAACTCATCATAAATAAACTGGCTGTCCTCATAAAGATCCTTCATGGTTTTCTTCCCTGTGCTTTTTCCATACCCCCGGAAATCGTAGATAAGGACATCGTACCCATACCGTACAAAGTACTCTCCAATCTCACCCCACCTTGCGAGACTCCCGGCATTTCCATGATGATAAAAAATGACTCCCTTGCTAGAATCTGATTTGAAATGAATGGCATTTATTGTGACATTGTCACTAATTATGAAATTCCGCTCTTCGAAATTTGAATCAAATCGATAGGAATACCTTAGACTTAAGACCTCTGGCATGAATATCAAGGACTCCTGAAGGAAGTATATGACTATACCGAAGAAGATATAGGTAGAAACGGCCCCAATGATGATAACTTTAATCAGATTCAATTTTCTTCTTTTTTCTTGTAAAATTTAAGCTAGTCTCTTTTTTATCCACAGGTTTAGGAAGTTTTGAATTGACCATTTCGTCCAGCATTCTATGATACTCTTCAAAGGTATGCAGGTTATTGTGTCCTCCTCCAATCACCGGATATAATCTGGTAATTTCCGGATTGATCTTCGAAAGACTGACACTCGTTTTGAAAGGGATCAAATGATCATTTGTTCCATGAATGATCTTTATAGGGCACTTGACATATTTCATCCATATATAGGTGCGGATTGGGAAACGCATAATAAGCGAAAGTGGCATAAAGGGAGTGTATCGGCGCGCTACTTTCCTAAGGCTGTAATATGGAGATTCAAGGATTAGCATTCTCGGATTGTTTGTTGAGGCCAGCTTCGCAGCGAAGCCCGAACCCAATGATCGACCGTATAAAATGATGAATTTCTCATCAACCTGTTTCTTGATCTCATCGTAGACGATCTGCATATCATGTTTTATGGCCTTTTCGGATCGTTTACCTGTGCTCTTGCCAAAACCTCTATAGTCTACCATCACTACATCGTACCCGAGTCGAAGAAAATCAATGGCAAATTTCCCCCAGCCCTTCAAAGACCTTGAATTTCCCTTCAAATACAATACCACTCCTTTCGGATCACTTCCCTGGAAATGTATTGCATTGATATTCTCACCGGGACCTACCTCGATATTGTACTCCGTAAATTCACGATCAGGATACTTGTACTCAAAATCCTTCGGTAGTTTTTCCGGTTTGAACAGAAATTTCTCCTGCCAGAAATACACGATGATATTGGCTATGAGGAATAGTCCGCCTAATACCCATAATAATATCCACCAGTTCATCTTATATCTGTCGTCCCAACCTTGAATGATAATTAGATAATTATCAAAGGTGTTAGGAGGATTACTTAATTCATAAATTTTGAGATTCCAATGATTTAAAAAGGATAATTTACTTAAAAATCGGGTAGTATTACTTTCAAGAAAAGACGCCATTCGGTTTCTTTACTGTACCGTGTCTTTTCACAATCAAGATCTATGAGGTTAATCTGGGTTTGTATATTAATGATCTTGGCTGGGTTTCTCAAAGCTCAAACGTCCTTTGATGTAGAGCTTGAAAAAGCAAAAGAACTGAAAGAACGGGGATATTACGATAGTGCCGCTCTTGCATTCGAATCGATAATAAATACTTCCCCTGATCTACCGAAGTCCCACTACATTGATGCCTTAAATTGGTGGGGATTGTCTCTTTTAAACTCAGCTCAATCTGTAAAAGCAGATAGTGTTTTGACCCATGCAATCAATTTAAATGATCCTGAATCGACATCAGATTCTTTACTCCTAGCAGATTCTTTCTTTTTTATCAGCAAGAATTCCGGATCCAGTGGCCGTTTTCGGGAATCCATAGACTATATCAACCGATCCCTTGACCTTTGGGAGCGTATTGGTGGCCAGGATTCCCTGATCGCCTGCGGAATGAATATGCTTGGGTACGATTACCGTTATTTTGGAGACTACCCGCAAGCATTATCCAGTTATGAAAGAGCGGACAGCATTTGGACTTCCAATCCAGACATGACTGGACCTGAGGTGGCCAATACATATGCTGGTTTTGGGTGGGTCTACACAGCCATTGGTGATTATTTACAAGCTATCGAAAATCACCAGAAGGCATTTGAAATGCGTCAGGAGTTGTTCGAAGAGGATCATCCATACATTGCCAATTCATTAGCCAGTCTGGGAGGAGTGTTTCTGAGGATCGCCAGGTATGATAAAGCCGAGGAATACATAAAGAGAGCACATGAAAAACTGAAAATACGGTTGGGTGAAAACCATCCCAATGTGATTTCAATGTACTCCCGGCTTGGGACCATTTACTATCAGCTAGGCGATTATCAGAAATCGATCCAACATCACAAAGAGGCCATAAGAAGATGGGAGTTCAATAAAAGCGAAACCAGCCTCTACCCCATCAGTTTTAACGGGGAACTAGCTAAATCCCAATATGCAAATGGCCAAAAAGAAGACGCCCTTGAAACATTAAATAAGGCATTTGCTCATGCAGAAGGTTTCGGGAGAACTCTTTACCTATTCAGCCTTTACAGGCTTCAAATCTCCATTTACCAGGAACTTCGAGACCATATAAATTGGCTTCAAACACTGAATCAGGCGGAGAAACTTCTTACATCCAAGTTAAATTCCGATCACCCTTCCATTTCGATATTGAAAGCCGAGTACGGGACATTTTACATGGATAAAAACGAACTGGACAACGCAAAAAAGATGTTTTTCCAGGCATTAAAAATATCCAATGATCATCACGGCATGAAACATCCTGAGGTGAGTGACCGGCTATTCAGAATTGGCAATTTCTACCTTCATCAAAACAATTGGGACTCCTCGGAATTCTACTACAGAGCGTCTTTTCGAGCTCTCACCGATCAAATTAGCGAATATCCGATAGCAGATGAAATATCGAACCTTCGGCAGGCAGTGGTGTCATTGGAAAGGATTGCTTTCATTCAGGCAAGTAAAGGAAGAATTCAAACTCCAGTGGGCATTGAAGGATTGAATAATGCTTATGAAACATACACGAAAGGCATTGAATACCTCGAATATTTGAGGCAAACATACTCGGGTGAAGAAGCAAAAATTCGTGTCCTCGATGTCGGTGCCGACCTGTTTAAAGGAGCCGTTGAGGTATCTGCAGAGATGTATCGAATAACGGGTGATGAAATATACTTATATCGAGCCCTGGAAATCAGTGAAAAAAGTAAAGCTTTCGTTCTTCTGAATGCAATAAATAACCACAAAGCACAAAGTTTTGCTGGAGTTCCAAATAGTCTGGTTGAATACGAAAAGCAGCTAAAGACATCGTTAAGTTACCTGAAGCAGAGAATTGAATCCTTGAAGATATCCGGGGATTCAACGCTACTCAATAGCTTCCAGGAACAACGGTTTCACCTGCTTAACAAAAAGGACTCATTGTACTCACTTATCTCCAATGATTATTCTCAATATTTTGAGTTCCAACACACACAACAGAAGTTAAATATTCCGGCCATAAGAAAACACCTGGGAGATCAATCCGCCATCATTGAGTTTTTCCTTTCGAATGACAGTATTTATTGTTTCCTATTAAGTGCGGAGGATTTAAAGTTGTTCGTAGAGAAAAGATCTGAAGAAATTGAAAACTGGCTTGTAAATTATCGCCGATCGGTATCTGATTATCAGTGGATCATACAAAATGCTGACGAATCAGATCACAACTTCTTGTCCATTGGAAATAACCTCTATCAGACTCTTCTTGAAAAACCTCTCTCGTCGATCTCAGCAAATATTTCCAAACTAATTCTGATCCCACATGAAGAACTATGGCAGATCAACCTTGGCATACTGCCCTCGACAAAGGTCAGAGGAGACAGGATCGATTATCGTAGTTATCCATACCTTCTAAAGAGTTACGACTGTTCCTATGCATATTCCACGAGTTTCCTGGCTTCAATTCAAAATCCAACAGGTGGTCGTGGAATACTTGCCGTAGCTCCTGAATATGATGGAATGAATGGGTTAAGTAATCTTACAGGTACCATTGAAGAAGTGGAACAGATAAGTTCTCTGTTTTCGGTTTCAGAGATAATCTCGAATGGGAAAGGATTGAAAAGATCCTTCCTGGATAAAGTAGATCAATACCAAATCATTCATCTGGCAATGCATGGAATTATTGACGATAAAAATCCTTTGAATTCCAGATTGATGTTTTCATCACTTCCTGGGGACTTCATCGCATTGGAAGAGATATATACCCTCAAATTGAATGCGGATCTCGTCGTATTAAGTGCGTGTGATAGTGGCCTGGGAGAAATTCAAAAAGGTGAAGGAAATCAAAGCATGTCAAGAGCATTCAATTATGCGGGAGTCCCCCAGGTAACTATGAGTCTTTGGAAGGTTACTGACGCGACAGCATCTAGTTTGATGTCCGACTTTTACGAAAACCTCAATTCAGGATTAAATCCTTCGGAAGCCATGGGAAAAGCTCAAAAACTCTACATTGAAGAGGTTGAGGATCCATTGTTCTCACATCCCTATTTTTGGGCCTCTTTCGTTACTATTGGAAGTGATCAACCCATTTCAAATGGGAAAGGCAATATTCTATATTACCTACTCGTATTTGGCGTTCTGATGGTAATAATTATCTGGGAAAGAAAATTCCGTTAGAATGTTTTAAGAATGTTTCTGGCTAATTGCTGTTTGTAATGACTTTCGGTATTAGCAATCTCTTCAAAGATCGATTTGGCTTTTTCTTCTTCACCAACTCCCAGGTAACACAATCCAAGAAACCATCGACTCTGCTCTTGAAATCTTCCCTCGGCCATAGATAATTCTGTGAATCCTTCAGTTGCATGAGTTATTCCAGTGGGGTATTGATAGAACTGACTCAATGCCAGGTAAAATCTAACATCGTCGTTTTCATCCCCCAATTCTTTCAATGTGGTTTCTGCTTGTCGATAGTCACCAGACCTGTACGCATCTTCAAATTTCTTCAACGAAAGATCTGTGTCACCCCTTACGATCATAGCCAAAGGATAAGGATTGTTTAATTCCTGTGCTAAATAGTCATTAGATCCAAACTGGCTTAAAAACCAATAGCCCATAGCTGATATAAGAAGAACTACGGCAGCTGCATATCTGATCCAAATGAAATGTTTTTGACCCGATTTGATGTGTTTATAGATCTTTGGTTGGCTACTTGCTATGAGGTTGTCAATCCCACCGTGTTCCTTAGCATAACGAATACCTTCGAGGGTGGTCTGACAGCGGTCGCAGTTATCTACATGAAGCTGGACTTCTTTGTTCATTGATCCTTCGAAATGCTGGATCAATTCAGAGAATGTGGGGTGCTCTTTGTTCATTTATTATTAAGACAATTATCCCTGGTCTTTTTCCCGATCGGAAAAACCTATGATGTCTTTCATTGTATTCTTCAGCATTGTTTTCCTATTCGCTACTGTTTTCTCATTCATTCCCAAGCGATCAGCTATTTCCGAATTATCATATCCGTCCATATGAAGTTGCCATAACTTGTAGTCCATGTCTTTCAACTTCACTTTCAGTTGCTTGTCCAATTCCTCCAGGTCCAATAATTGTTCATTTATGGTATTGTCCTGACTATATCTTTCTTTTGGAATGGATTGAGCTATTTCGTTACGACGCTTTTGTTTTGACAAATAAGTAAGGGAACTATTCTTTGCTACTTTGTAAAGCCAATTGTCAACACTTTGTATATCCTCCGGATTTGGATATTGGAATAATTTGATGAAAACATCTGAAACGATATCCTCAGTCACTTCCACATTTTTCAATAGTCCCAAACAGAATGCAAACAATCCGGGAAAATAATGATCATAAAGGATATCAAATGTTGATTTCTCCCCTGATTGGTACCTGCGCCAGGTCAAATCAATATTTTTTGGTTTTTCGTTACCCACTTTCAGGAAAAAATCTCATTTCATCAGTCTATAAAATAGCTTGGTGACATTATGCACCTATTCTGGCGGTTAGGTGTGTGATTAACGCGATAAGAGCAGCCATTTTGGCTGCTTTTATACTTTTCATCCATTGTGAATTTAGATACTATATTCATTTCATCAATCATTTCATTCAACAAGTTTCATTAAATCCCGTGGTGGCATATCATGAACATGAGAAAGGTCATCTGCAAAACATATTTTTGATTGATACTTTCCGTACAGCTTGCTTTAATTTCATATTTGATATAAATTGGTTATCACCTCAAAATCAAATTCCTGAATTGTCATTAATCATAAATATAAATTGAAGAATTATGGACACTAAAGATCAAATCGAGAATGTAGTTTTCCACCAAACTCAATGTCTGAATGCTATAGAAGATCTGAAGAAATTGATCGAAACTCATCACGAAGATACCGCCATCAATAAGCTAAAAGACTTGAAAAAGGAACTCACTCGATTAACCATACAACTTCGGCAAATCGAAGAAACTATTCAATAAAAAAAGCCCTGCCAGTTGGCAGGGCTTTTTTTAGCTTTCCTCCATAAAAGGATATCTAAAATCTTCAGGTGGAACAAAATTTTCTTTGATCGTCCTTGCACTCACCCATCTTAGTAAATTCATCATTGCACCAGCCTTATCGTTAGTTCCGGAGGCCCTTGCACCTCCAAATGGCTGCTGACCTACCACGGCTCCGGTTGGTTTATCATTTATATAAAAGTTACCAGCACTATTGACAAGCCTCTTAGTTGCTAGTTCAATAGCATATCGGTCCTGACTGAATATCGCACCGGTCAAGGCATATGGTGAGGTCTGATCCACTAATTCCAATGTCTCTTCAAACCGGTCTGCATTGTATACATAGATGGTCACAACCGGCCCAAATATTTCTTCACACATTGTCGTATACATTGGGTCTTTCGCCAGTAACACAGTTGGTTCAATAAAGTATCCTTTACTACCATCATAGTTACCTCCTGCTATTACCTCTACCAAATCATCTTTCTTAGCATTATCAATATAAGACGTTATCTTCTTGAAGGCCTTTTCATCGATTACCGCGTTGAAAAAATTTGTGAAATCCTCCGGATCACCCATCTTGATTTCCTTCAGATCAGTTAGCAAATAATCTTTTACTTCGTCCCAAATGTTATTGGGAACATAAACTCTGGATGCCGCGCTACACTTTTGTCCCTGGTATTCAAAAGCTCCTCGCGTAATCGCGGTTGCCACCTGTTTTGGTTTGGCGGTATGATGAGCAAGTATAAAGTCTTTTCCACCCGTCTCACCAACGATCATCGGATACGTCTTGTACGTATCGATCCCCGATCCTATTGTTTTCCACAATTGCTTGAAAACGGCCGTACTTCCAGTAAAGTGTAGTCCAGCAAAATCGGGGTGATTGAAAACTACATTTCCGACTATTGGACCATCAACATAAATGAGATTGATAACCCCATCAGGAAGACCTGCTTCCCTAAAGACTTCCATGATCACCTGTGCTGAATAGACCTGGGTATATGCAGGTTTCCAGATACATGTATTACCCATTAATGCAGGAGCTCCAGGCAAATTGCCTGCAATGGAAGTAAAATTGAATGGGGTTACTGCAAATACAAATCCTTCCAGGGGCCTGTATTCCATCCTATTCCACGTCAATGGGGATGAGTCAGGCTGTTCGGCGTAGATTTCCTGCATGAAAGAGACATTGAACTTGAGGAAATCAATGAATTCACATGCTGCATCAATTTCTGCCTGATATGCACTTTTCGATTGGCCAAGCATTGTGGCGGCATTAATTTTTGCACGATAGGGACCTGCAATTAGGTCTGCTGCTTTCAGAAAGATAGATGCTCGATGCTCCCAACTAAGTGCTGCCCACTGTTCTTTCGCACCAAGGGCAGCATTTATTGCTTGTTCAACATGGGAAGCATCTCCTTCATGGAAGTGGCCTAGCGTATGTTGATGGTCATGTGGAGGAGATATCCTTATCTTGTTCTCAGTCCTGACTTCATCTCCGCCAATATACATGGGGATGTCTACCTCAACAGACCTGGCAGCCGCAAGTGCAGCTTTCAATTCGGCTTTCTCGGGAGAACCTGGACGATAGGATTTTACAGGTTCATTTTCCGGTCGGGGTACGGTATAATTTCCTTTGGGCATAGATGTTTGGGTTTGAAAATCGCCGCAAATCTAAGCAATGGTTATTACTAACCACTATAAATGTTGGAGTAGTTCAGTTAGATCTTTGATCTGCAGATCATGGCTATTATTTGTCTTATTTTCCGGATTAAACCAGAAAGATTTCCAACCTGCATTTTTCGCTCCGGCAATATCCGTAGAGTAGTTATCTCCGATCATCACGACCTCTTCTGCGGTAACTCCGGACTTCGATAATGCTAACTCAAAAATCTCGAGGGATGGCTTCCGGTACCCGGCAGTTTCTGAGGTAATAATGTATTTAAAATACTTCTTTATTCCAGCATTCGTCAACTTGATGTTCTGGGTGTCTTCGAATCCATTAGTGATTATCCCCAACTCATATCTATTCTTCAGTGACTCCAGGACATCCCAGGTCCCCGAAACCAGGGCAGTTTTCATTGGACAAGTATTGAAAAAATACGAAGAAATAGAGGAGTTGACCTCGTCACTGATCCCACCTCTATCCTTGAAAAGTGACTTAAATCTATTCTCTCGTATATAGTCCCGATCTATTTCACCAACATTGTAACGCTTCCATAGTTTGCTGTTAGTGTAATGAAACGAGTTGATAAAGGCTTCGGCGGTGGTATAATATTGACCCAGGTTGTAATCATTGTAAATCTCAGTGAGGGTTTCACGAGCATTGGTGTCATAATCCCATAACGTATGATCCAGGTCAAAAAAAATATGTGTGATACCGTTCAAATCCTATAGTCTTTCGCCGCAATTTTCTTCGACGCAAGTTCACGATTAGATTCCATAATCTGATAGATTTCAAGGTCTTTTTGCAATTGAAGATCCTTAAGCAGGAACTGTAGCATCTGATGTACTATCTCTTCCACTTCAACTTTGATAGAATAAAACACCCATTGGTCTTGTTTTCGGATGTTTAATAATCCTGAATTACGAAGGTAACTGACATGCCGTGAAGTCTTGGTTTGAGTATAATCCAATATGGACTCCAGATCTGTAATTGTCAATTCTTTGCACTGATAAAGTAAATGTAGAATCCGAACTCTTGGTTCCTCGGAGAAAGCTTTAAAGATCTGAGTACCGATCGTCAAACTGAAATTCTTAAGTCTCACGTCTTATATTTGTTAATTCATATAAAAATCCAAACAATTTATGTTTGGTACGTATTGTTAATAGAGTGAAAAAGGTTGATATCTTAGTGAAGTTATCTACATTTTTTGTGATTGGGTTATTCTGTGGTTACCAATCGATTGGACAGAATCAAACAACAACTAAAAATGTGATACAGTTTACGGGAGTCGTTTTTGCCGAGGACTCAGCAACGATTATCCCCGGAGTACACATTTACACTCCCACAAGCGGAAGAGGAACAACCAGCAATCCCTACGGATTTTTCTCAATGCCGGTGATCGAAGGTGACAGCATCATCTTTAGTGCCATTGGATTTGAAAGAACTCATTACATCGTTCCAAAGCATGACAGTCGCAGTAGTCTTAAACTTTTGGTCTACCTGAAAGAGGATATAACGTTCCTCGAAGAAGTCGAGGTATTTCCCTATCCCTCGGAGGCGGCATTTAAAGCAGCAGTCCTGGCGGCGGATCTTCCCTACAGACGTGAATATGAAAATTTAAATGACTGGCTGAACAGCGAATACATGAGAAGACCCTGGGAGTACCCCGAGGCAAGCCCTAATATCAACTATCGCTACTTCATGCAGCAGCAGATGAATGCCCAGATCTACAGGGTACAGCCCCCGCAAAACCCTCTGCTCAATCCGTTTGCCTGGGCCAATTTCATTAGATCCCTGCAAAGGAATAAGAAGAAGTAATTCTCTGCTCAAGGTACTTGAAGACTCGGGAAGACTAACTATTTGGCAGTCTGAGGTTACTCGAAGACTGACTGCGGAGGATCGCGTGGCTTCAAGTATATCTTTTTGATAATTCAGGAAGCTTCCCCCAATCCCGATTTATCAAAGCAATCTTTTTTTCTCGTCTCCAGCCTTTGATTTGTTTCTCAAATTCAATTGCCTGGTTTATATCATGGAAATGCTCTTGAAAAACCAGTTTTATTGGTCTTTTATTGAAAGTGTATGCAGTTGGGATCGGGCCTTCCTCATGTTCGTAAATCCTTCTTTCAATGTCATTAGTGACACCAACATGGAATGAACCATCCGAACACTTCAGTACTTAGACTGTATCTATCCATTAAGTGTAAAATTATAAAATAATCTATATGCCAATCTGAGGTACTTGAGAACTAACACACTGAACTACAGACTCACACTTCGAGAACCTCAGTGTGACAATGAAATTCTATATATCAGTATGAGGAGGTACTTGAACACTCAGGAAGATTAGCTATTTGTAAGTCTAAGGCCCTTGAAGATTGACGCATAAATCAACAAGTCACACTTCGAGAACCTCAGTGTGACATGAAGCGAGCATACTGTCAGTCTGAGGTTACTCGAAGACTGACGTTCATTGTCTGGGGGTCACGCTTTCAGGGCCTCAGGATCTCTGTGTGACAGGAATTATTTGATATTATCAGCTAGCTTGCAATCCACTCGCTACCTCAATAACCTTATTCCAGACCCTGAAAGTATTCTTGTAACAGATCTTGGCAATATCTTCCTCGGAGTAACCCCGTTTCAGCAGTTCCTTGATGAGGTTTGGGTACATAGACACATCCTTCAATCCTTTAGGCAAACTGTCACCTACTCCATCAAAATCGGATCCAAAACCAACATGATCGATACCAACCAAGTTCACCACATGGTCGATGTGATCTGCGACTGTTTGTATATCCTCATAAACATCATTATCGATTGCATACTGTTTCGCATATGCCTTGTATGCACTATCGGCAGTCGTGAAGCCATTTTCCGTTCTCCAGTTGGTGAGATCCTCACGCATCTTCTGGCGCCTATCCTGATTTTCCTGGGAAAGGAAAGAAGAACCAAAATTGATATGAATTACTCCTCCATTCTTAGCCATTGCCACCAGCAGGTCATCAGACATATTTCGATGAAATTCAGGAGTGAATTTTCTGCAAGATGAATGTGAAGCTATCACTGGTGCCTTTGTCAGGGCCAAAACATCAAAAGCGGCACTATCAGTAATATGCGATATGTCAACCATTATCCCCCATTTATTCATCTCCATGACTACATCCTCCCCAAACGGACTTAGTCCATTCCATGTATAGGTAGTATCATAAGAAGAATCACATATCTGGTTGTCCCTGGAGTGCGTCAAAGTGATATAGCGGATCCCACGATCGAAAAAGTACTTCACGTTGCTGATGTCGTCCTCAATCGGAGCACCATTTTCCATGCCCATGGGTAAGCTGACAATACCTTTAGAAAAATTACTTTCTATTTCGGAAGGTGTATTGGCCAGCCCAAAAAGATCTGGGAAATTCTCTGGAAGCCTGGAAACCATATCGATCAATGAATCTGCAAATTCTTTTGCACCACCTGTTTCCTGATAACTGGAGGGCACATAGATAGACATGAAAGGTGCATCCAGTCCCCCTTTCTTGGTTTTTGGATAATCGAAATTGCCGGTAGTCTCCACTGAAACATCCTCGAAAGACTTCCTCAGCATAAATCCCTTCACTTCCATTCGGTAAGGAAGATCAACGTGACCGTCCACTATTACGTACTTGTGTGCAACAAGGTCTGCCAGGCTGTCCAATTCAGTATTCGTCATTTCATTTACAGACTTTTGCTGCGTTTCTGAACATGACAGGAAAAAGAAAATAGCGACAACTGGTAATAAGAATTTCATATCACTTGATTTTAAGAGCCGCCAATTTAGGAGGAAAATGAGGAAAACAAAAAACCCCACTGATGAGCGGGGTTTTCATTGTGATTTATGTATTCCTTAGTTACTGTCAGGCTGAATTTTAACCTGTATTGTAATTGTTCTGTCAGCTCCTGAAGTTCCACCAGTTGCTACTACTTCTACTAATCCAACCTTGCCAGCTCTATCATCGTCCAATACGAATGCAAATACGTCGCCAGCTTCGAGACCGTTAACTTTAGTATCTCCAGCCGCAACTTCCCCGTATGCATTTAGTAGATCAGCCTCGGTTGCAATTGCTTCAAATTCCGTAGATGTCAAATCAGTTGGTTTAAACCTTGTTTGATTTCGAGTAGCTATTACCGTTGCGCTTAATGCGTCAGCTCCAATTGCAGCTTCAAATGCAATACCTGCATCACTATCATCAAGTGCAGCAATTGTATACATATTAGTAGTTCCGTAGAAGAATGCAAAATCGGTATTAGCACTATTGTTATCTCTCATGTCTGCGTAACCGTAGCTAGCATCATCGACTGCGTTGTAGAAACTACTCTCATTCGGGTTTAGTTGTCCACCAAGCAGAGTTTCGGTGTGAGTCACTACATCTGGTGATGCAGGCGCTACAATATTGAAAGAGAAGCTTCCAGTTCCTGTTTGATCTTCATCATCCACTGCTGTAAAATCGATGGTTACAGAGTTACCGGCATCACCGCTTTCAGTAGTCACCTGAAATGTCACCGTAGCAGTTGTCCCATCAGTTCCTAAAGTAACATTATCCGTATCAGTTCTTGGGAACTCAGCAGTAACACCATTAGCAAGTCTTAAAACGTTAAATCCACCTTCAGCTGTAACACTTACGGTAAAATCAACACTTGAGCCTGCTTCCACATCGCCCCCGTCACTAAGCGCAGAACCACCGGTGATAGCCGCGGAAACACTAACTGTAGGTGCAGCTGAGGGATCTTCATCATCATCACCACAACTGTAAAGGAATGCAAAGGAGCCCACAATAGCGAGCATCATTAAATTTCGAAAGATGTTTTTCATTGTAAAAAAGTTTAAGGGTAATTACTTAATTGATTTAGTTATTAAATGATTCTAAACTAAGACTTGATACAGGCTCAAAGGAAATGTTTTCGACCAATCTTGTCGGGACAAAGATCAATTCGGTTTGGTGACCATTGAGCTGGCATAATAGCAAGTTCGAGCAAATTTGCACAAAGAAATTCAAAATATTGATAAATAAAGTATTTATTGAATTATTCCGATTTTTCCCAGTGTTAGGTATTAGGTGTTCTCTTGAATCTTCTATGAGACCCCTTTTATCTGTATTTGGTTGAATGCTAAGAACGAAAAAAACTGTTTTTCATTGTTGTTTTCGGTAAAAGAACACTAATTTCTGCCCCGAATTCAATTAGGCAATTTTCCTTGTTCTAATTGCGTTTTTAAAAAAATATCTCATTTTTGTATAATAGTAGTACCGCTTAATCCTAAAGTCTAGAAAATTATGACTAGTAGAATATCAGATGAACTCCTTGCTACGTGGAATCAATACGCTTTTTATTTCGCTGTAGCTATAGCGGCAGTGGGTGTACTGATCTTAATAGGACATTATTTAAAGCTTCTCACCACAAGAGACTTCAAAGCCAGATATGATTATATCAATATGCATGAGATCAACCTGTTATGGTATGGTTTCCTCTGTATCGTAATCGGGGTAACATTATATGTAAACACACTTTGGGATTCCCGAACCTGGATATGGTTCTTTGTTGTGTTGTTTGTGAGTGCCATGATGGCTATGATCCTGGGAGTCGTTGTTCAAAATGTACTGAAATTCTACTATCCATTTTACATCGAGAAAAGATTAAAGAAACTCAGATTCGCTCCAAGGATTTCACCTGACGGTAGGAAAATGAAATTGTTGAGTGAAGAGGAAGAAGATGTGTACCTTGATGAAGGTATGCAGGCAGAAGAGGATGCGTTTTCCGTTGATTACGATGTATGGATCGATGAGACAAGTGGTTATACAAAAATTGAAAAGTACAACGGTCGACTTCATGCATTGGAGTGCCCTGAGTGTAACTATCAGACATTGAAAGTGGATCGTGAAGAGGTTATCCAACCTGCCACAGAATCCGAAGAAGGTGAACTAATGAAATATTACACCTGTGGATATTGTGGTCATAAAGAAAAGAAATCATTTAAGATCGCAAAACTTAGTCAGGGAGAGCCTGCTTAACAACGGAAATAAAAGAATTTTGAAACCCTGCCCATCAGCGGGGTTTTTTAATGCCTATTGTTTGATACAAATGTTTTGAGGTTCTGAAAAGAATCGCAATGCTTCTTCGCCACCTTCTCTACCTACTCCAGAGTTCTTCATTCCACCAAAAGGAGTTCTCAGATCTCTTAACATCCAGCAATTCACCCAGATTATTCCGGATTTGATACTATGGGCAACACGATGAGCCTTCTTCAGATCATTTGTCCAAATTGAGCATGCGAGTCCATATTCGGTAGAATTGGCTATTTCTACCGCTTCATTCTCATTACTAAATGGTAACAAGGTAACAACCGGACCAAATACTTCCTCCTGATTGATGGTACATGAATGATCCAATCCCTCAATAATGGTAGGTTGATAAAAATACCCTTTCATACCATTTGGGGAGAATTCATTGCCTCCAGCCAGTATTTCACCACCATCTTCCTTCGCTCCCTGCACGTAGCTTTTAATTTTATTAAGGTGATCCTCTGAGATAACCGCCCCAAATTCAGTTTCAGGATCACCCGGGTCACCCATTTTCATCTCGTTTAAGGCCTCTAAGAATCTTTCTTTGAATGCATCGTAGATAGATTTTTCAATTAGTATTCTGGACCCACATAGACAAATTTCCCCCTGATTACGGAAAGAACTCATGATGCTCACCCGGACAGCTTCATTCAGATCGCAGTCTGCAAATACTATATTTGGATTTTTACCTCCGAGCTCCAATGACACCTTCTTAAAGTTTTCAGCGGCAATCTTTCCAATGGTCCTTCCCGTTGAAGTGCCACCAGTAAAGGAAATTGCTTTGACCGAGGGATGCGCAACGATCGACTTCCCAACATTTACTCCTTTCCCGTGAAGGATATTTAAGACTCCCTTGGGTAAACCAGCCTTGTTAGCCAGATCCCCAAGTATAAATGCAGTCATCGGTGTGATCTCCGAAGGCTTCCCGATGACACAATTTCCCATCGCCAGTGCTGGAGCAATTTTCCATGTAAAAAGATAAAGCGGTAAATTCCATGGAGATATACACCCCACAATACCGATAGGTGCACGTCTTGTATAATTGACAGCCACACCTTCCATGATGTGTGCTTCTGATGAAAAATTGACTATGGCTGATGCAAAAAAACGAAAATTAGCTGCAGCCCGAGGGATGTCCACTTCCGTCGCAAGGCTGATTGGTTTTCCTGTGTCTCTTGATTCCGCCTTTGCAAGCATTTCCAGGTTCTCTTCAATAACATCAGCTAATCGATGTAGAATACCACTCCTTTTTTCAATAGGCATCCCGCTCCATCCTGGAAAGGCATTATGGGCAGCAGATACTGCGGTATCCACATCATCGGGTCCTGAATCGCTTATCTGACCATAAACTTTCCCAGTGGCCGGTTCATAATTTTTGATGTAGTCACCGGTCGCAGGCTCACAAAACTTACCGTTGATATAGTTAAGGACCTTTTCCATTAAATACTCCCTGTCCTTCCACCGTCTACAGGAATATTTATACCATTTATATATCCCGCTTGTTCAGAACACAAGAACGCGACCATTGCACCTATTTCTTCTGGTTTTCCAAATCTTCTGGCTGGAACAGACATCTTCATGTTGTTTTCGACTTCTTCTTCACTTATACCTTTCTTCTCCGCAGTATCAATAATAATGGCTTTTAATCTCTGTGTTTCGATAGGACCTGGTAAGATATTATTTACTGTAATCCCGAATTGAGCAATCTCGTTTGAAAGGGTTTTGGACCAGGAAGCCATTGCCCCTCTGACAGTGTTGCTAACCCCCAATCCCTGGATCGGTATCCTGACAGATGTAGAAATGACATTAATGATCCTGCCGTAACCTTGAGATTTCATAGTTGGTAACACACATTGCATGAGATGATGACTGCTTTTGAGATGCATTGATATGGCTGTATCAAAATCATTCCAATCTGCATCTTTCACCAATCCAGGAGATGGTCCACCGGAATTATTTATAAGGATGTGAAATTCACCTGATCTTATATTATCGGTCAATGATGATAAATCTGCAAAATCTGCAAAATCTGCAACTAGGTAATCGTGCCCCACTCCGGAAAGAGTAGATAATGCCTTTTTAAGGGAATCCTCGGATCTCGCTAAGAGTGTAACTCTAACGTCTTCATCTGCTAGTGATTGCGCGATAGCCAGCCCAATTCCTTGAGTACTCCCGCATACAAGAGCATGTTTTCCTTCCAGGTTTAAGTTCATTAAATCTTAATTATTTTTACCGATAAAGGTATTCATAAACAACAAATTGAGATGGCCATAAAAAGACCGTTTAATCTTCAGGAATGGATAGACAATAACCGGGATATACTCAAACCTCCCGTTGGAAATAAAAACCTGTACCATGAAGCAGGTGATTACATTGTTATGATCGTTGGAGGACCTAATGCAAGAAAAGATTATCACTATAATGAGACGGAGGAATTGTTTTATCAATTGGAAGGGGATATCAATGTAAGGATCCAGGAAGATGGAAAAGCTGTAGACATTCCCATAAAGGCTGGGGAAATGTTCTTACTACCCGGCCGGATTCCCCACTCTCCGATGCGAAGTGAAGGATCCGTTGGGCTGGTCATTGAAAGAAAAAGAGAACCGGACCACCAGGATGGACTCATGTGGTTCTGTGATAGTTGCAATCACAAGCTACATGATACTTATTTTCATCTCACAAACATCGAAAAAGACTTCCTGCCCAGGTTTAAGGAATACTATACATCAGAGGAGAAAAGAACCTGCACCAATTGTGGTCAGGTCATGGAAACAGATCCCAGGTTTGTTGGTTAACAGGTAATGCAATACGAAAACTCGATCGAGTTTGCCAGATCGCTTGATCAAAAAGACCCACTAAAAGCTTACAGAGAAAGATTTCATATTCCGGATAAGTATGGAAAACCTGTAATTTACTTTTGTGGCAATTCTCTAGGTCTTCAACCCAAGTCAACGCCTCAGTTTGTAGATACTGAATTACAAAAGTGGAAAGATCTGGCGGTGGAAGGTCATTTTACAGAACCTAATCCATGGGTTGAATACCATAAACTAGGCAAATCCGCATTTGCTTCCATGGTGGGAGCCAAAGAAAGTGAAGTTGTAGCCATGAATAACCTCACTACTAATTTGCACTTGATGCTGGCTTCTTTTTACCAACCAACAGGGAGCCGGAAAAAGATCATGATTGAGAAAGGGGCATTTCCTTCCGATCATTTTGCAATATCCAGTCATATGCAGATGAAAGGAGTCGATCCCGAAAAGGATCTGATCGAATTGGATATCCCTAAAAATGGCTACCTGTCCAATGAAACTATTACCAGGGCAATACATTCTGCTGGGGATGAATTGGCTTTGGTCATGTTACCCGGTGTACAATACTATACAGGGCAATTTTTTGATATGAGAACCATTACAAAGGAAGCTCATAAAGTGGGGGCCATGGCAGGATGGGACCTTGCCCATGCAATCGGTAATGTCCCTATGTCTTTGCATGATGACAATATAGATTTCGCAGTCTGGTGCACATACAAGTATCTCAACGCAGGTCCAGGGGCTGTGGCGGGTGCTTTTGTTCATGATAAACATGGCCTTGACACGAATTACCCAAGATTATCCGGATGGTGGGGTCAAAACGAATCGATCCGATTCAAAATGGAAAATAAATTCGAAGCAATGCCCGGAATCGATGGATGGATGCTTTCAAATATCAATATTTTATCCAATGCTGCCTTACAATCTTCACTTTCAATCTTTGAAAAGACAGGAATGGAAGCACTTCGTGAAAAAAGCATTGCGCTCACCGGACTCCTGGAATTCCTGATCAATTCATCTTCAAGGCTTTCCTCAATAGTTTCGATTTTGACACCCAAAAATGCTCATGAAAGAGGCTGCCAATTGTCCTTATTCTTTTCCAAATTTGGTAGGGAGATATTTGATGCATTGACAGAAAATGGTGTGATCATGGACTGGAGAGAGCCCAATGTTATCAGAGTAGCTCCCACCCCACTGTACAATACATATGAGGAAGTTTTTCAGTTTGTTGACCTTTGTAATCAAATAATCGATGGGATTGAATAACTCCGATCAAAACATAATCATTGCAGGAGCTGGATTGGCCGGGTCTCTGTTATCTCTGATGATGCGTCAATCTGGTTTCAAAATTGATGTCTACGAAAAGAGAGTTGATCCCAGATTTTCCCGCATTCCAGAGGGACGATCTATAAATCTCGCTCTGAGTCATCGAGGAATTCAGGCGCTGAAAATGGCTAATGTTTTTGATCATCTTTCAGGGGATATAATTCCAATGAAAGGGAGAATGATCCATGACCTGAAAGGCGAGACCGTGTTCCAGCCATATGGCAAAGAAGGACAGCATATTAACTCAATCTCAAGAAATGAACTCAATAAGGCCCTGATCCAGGAAGCTGAAAATGCAGGAGTTAAATTTCATTTTGGATATAAATGTGAAAGAGTTGATTTGGATTCTACCGCCATGGTGGTCTATCACAATGGCAAATACGAGTCAATCCAGAGTGATGGAATGATTGGAACTGATGGTGCATTTTCGGCCGTTAGGAAAGCATTTCAATCCCGAGACAGATTTAATTTTCAGCAAGAATATATTGGACATGGTTATAAGGAATTGGCAATGCCACCAAAAAATGGGGATTTCGCTATGGAACCAAATTATTTGCATATTTGGCCGAGGGGAAATTTCATGCTTATTGCTCTTCCAAATCCAGATAAGACCTTCACATGCACTTTGTTTCTTTCCTTTGAGGGTGAAGTATCTTTCGAAAATCTGACCGATAGTTCGGCAATTGAATCTTTCTTTACCACGTATTTCCAGGACGCACTGGGCCTGATCCCTGATCTACTCACACAATTTACTAAAAATCCCACGTCTTCCTTGGTCACCATACGATGTGATCCTTGGCATTACAAAAACTCTTTAATCCTTGGTGACGCTGCCCATGCTATTGTCCCTTTTTATGGACAGGGAATGAATGCAGCTTTTGAGGATTGCAGAATTTTCATGGAAATGGGTAGAGATATGGGATTTGAATGGGCAAAATGGATATCACGCTTTTCGTCTGAAAGAAAAAAAGATGCAGATGCTATCGCTGATCTGGCTTTGAGAAATTTTGTTGAAATGAGGGACCAGGTGGCGGATGATAAGTTTCTCGAAAGAAAGAAGATCGACGCAGAGCTTCATGAACGATACGGGAACTCCTGGATCCCCATGTACAGTCTAGTGACATTTTCGGACGTTCCCTACCACAAGGCACTTGCCCAGGGATTGACCCAGGAAAAAGCCCTGATCAAAGCGCAACAAAGAAACTATATGGGGGACTATGATAAGATCTATGAAGACGCTATGAAATCTTCTAATTAGTGAATGCTACCTGTACAGAGTCCACGCCTGTGCCTAAATCCGGATAAATGACCTTATAATTTTCATAGGTTTCCAGGATCACCTCTACATACTGAACAGGTTCGATACCCCGACAATATCCAAACTCCACCACTTCATCATTATAATAAGCAGGTCTGGATTTTTTGATCAGGTACTGCGCAACATTCTCCCATAGGTTTGGATCTTCATTGTACTTTGCTGCCAATCGCCTCGCATCAAATACATGACCGTGTCCAACATTGTACGAAGCCATTACAAATTTGGACCTCTCCTCTTCATCATTGATTAGTTTGTTCCAGCGCTCCTCCAGCCACTGAAGATGTAAGACAGCGGCTTTGAGATTCTCTCGTGGATCTTCCAGGTTTGTAATGTTGTGCTCCCGAGCTGTTACCGGAAGTACCTGCATCAACCCAATCGCCCCTGCCCATGATTTAGCTTTGGGATCAAATCTTGATTCCTTAAATATTTGCGCCGCGAGTAACCTCCAATCCCAACTAAGTTCGGCCGCTGCTAATTTTATAAGGCTATCATAGGGAGATATCTTACCCCCTCCTGTTGATGAGAACTCACTCCTCCTCCTCATCTTGCTTGATTTGGAACTTCTGAAATATTTATTGTAGATCACATAATAATCAGGTTTCTTTCTCATGTCCTGGATCCAGGAATCCAATACGGCTTTCAGGCTGTCAGAATTTCGTCGGAGACCCCAGGCAATCCTTTGTGAAAAACTTACCGGTGTCTTAATATCAAGATTGCCAAAATAGGTAGAATTAACCATGGCAATGTCTTCCTCCACAACAGTGAAATCTATTAAACCTTCAGATACTTTTCGGATTATTTCTTCAGTTTCAACTTCTGGAAACTCCTCTATAATTAGAATATCTCCCCCGATTTCCTCGGAAAGATTCTGCAATCTGGAAACATACGAAGACTGGTATCTTACATTGACTTCCCTTCCGATCAGTTCGACAGGATCACGAACCATTTGAGCTTCAATTTCATGGAGCTTCAATTGTCTCCAATTGTCTGGTTTCCTCTGTACAAGAACCAGTCTTACCAGGTTATGATGCTCAGTAAATTTAATCCTGTTCTTTCTTTGCTTGGTGATCGTCAGATTGTAGGCCATAATGTCGCCTTCACCTTTGTTCAACTTTTCAAAGGCTTCCTCAAGGTTTGTGACAATACTGATACGAAGTCCAAGATCATGATCCTCCGTAAATCTTTTTAGCAATTCATATTCATAACCCATTGTTTCTCCCCGATACAGAAATAGCCCGGTGCTACTATTATCTATCAGAGCAATGAGGTATCCACGTTCTTTGATGCTATCAAAGTCAAAGTTGACCACTTCCTCCCGTTGGTAATCTGATTTCTCACTGATCTCCGGGTTTGATGGCCGGCAGCTAAAAAGAAAAATAAATAGCAGATTAACTGTGAATGAAAGTATCCTTAGCCAGTGAATTGCTTGACCCAAAATTATGAGTTAAACTAACTCTACTTCCAGTAACTTCATCGCAGTCTGGAAGATCCCCTCCGGATCGAAGTTACATTCACATTGTAGTTCGATTTGTTCTCCATGTTCAACTACACGGTCGGGAATTCCAAGTCTTCTGAGCTTAAGGAAGTAGTCGTTTTCAGCCATGAACTCCAGAATAGCGGACCCGAAGCCTCCCATTAGACAACCATCCTCCACAGTGATCAGGTAGCGGTAATTCTGGCAAATTGTGTGGAGAAGATCCTCATCCAGCGGTTTCACAAAGCGCATGTCGTAATGCCCTACATTAAACCCTACTTTTCCCATTCTTTCGCAAACCTCCGTTGCGTAATTACCTACATGGCCAATCGTCAAAATGGCAAGATCTTCACCTTTTCTAATCTCACGACCTTTTCCGATTTCGATTTCCTCTAACGGTGTCCTCCAGTCGGCCATCACTCCCTTACCTCTCGGATATCGAATTGAGAACGGACCGTCGAACTTGGACGCGGTAAACATTAAATTTCTCAATTCAGATTCGTTCATGGGGGCTGACACAACCATATTAGGCAAACACCTCATGTAGGCAATGTCGTAAGCACCATGATGAGTTGGACCATCGGCGCCGGCAAATCCAGCTCGATCCATGCAGAATACAACAGGTAAATTTTGCAGACAGACATCATGGATTACCTGATCATATGCTCGTTGCATGAAAGTGCTGTAGATATTGCAAAATGGGTGTGACCCCTGTGTTGCAAGACCAGCTGAGAACGTCACAGCATGCTGCTCTGCAATACCTACATCGAAGGCACGATCAGGGATTTCCTTCATCATAATGTTCATTGATGAACCAGATGGCATTGCTGGCGTAACTCCCATGACCGTTTCATCCTGTTTGGCAATCTCCACAAGCGTATGACCAAAAACTTCCTGATATTTCGGAGGTTGAGGTTTCTCATCAACTTTTTTATGGATCACCCCTGTTACTTTGTCAAACTTGCCGGGAGCATGCCACTTAGTCTGGTCTTCTTCAGCAACTTTGTACCCTTTTCCTTTGACAGTAACTGCATGCAATATTTTTGGCCCAGGAATATCTTTTAAATCATTGAGAACATGAACCAGGTGATTAACGTCATGTCCATCGACTGGACCAAAATAACGAAGGTTCAGGGATTCAAATAGATTACTTTGTTTGAGAAGGAACGACTTAACACTACCTTCAATCTTAGATACAATCTCCTGAGCATTTGGGCCAAACTTGCTGATCTTCCCCAGTATGTTCCAAACTTCATCCCTTACCTTATTATATGTATGAGATGTGGTGATATCTGTAAGATAGTCCTTCAACGCACCCACATTGGGATCAATCGACATGCAATTGTCATTCAGGATGATGATCAGGTTGGTATTCGAAACGCCGGCATGATTCATTGCTTCAAAGGCGAGTCCTCCGGTCATCGCTCCATCACCGATAATCGCAATATGCTGTGTGTCTTTGTTCTGGGAATGATTTGATGTCGCCATTCCCAATGCAGCAGATATTGAGGTAGAAGAATGGCCTACTCCAAAGGTATCATACTGACTTTCACTTCTTTTTGGAAATCCCGAAAGCCCTTTATATAAGCGGTTAGTATGGAAATTCTCTTTTCGACCTGTAAGTATCTTGTGCCCGTAAGCCTGATGTCCCACATCCCATACCAATTGGTCTTCTGGAGTGTTAAACACATAGTGCAAAGCCACCGTTAGCTCAACTACACCAAGACTAGCCCCGAAATGTCCTCCATAAACCGATACATGGTCAATGATGAAATCACGCAGTTCTGAACATACTTCGACCAGTTGTGTTTGGTCTACTTTTTTAAGGTCAGAAGGAGAATCGATTTTGGAAAGTAGAGGTCCGGGCTCGATGCGCATGCTTATTTGGTGTAATTACTGAAAGTGAAAAATTAACCTGAAAAAAATAAAATTGTTCAAAAAAGTTTATCTCTCACCCCTTATAATCTCGCAAATTTAAGTGATTTTAGCATACTTGTTCATTTAGTGAAATACGCCCTTGGCACAAATACAGCAAAGAGAAAAATTTGAGATAAAGCTCCCTCTTTTCGAGGGTCCATTTGATCTTTTACTTTTCTTTATTGAAAGGGATGAACTTGATATTTACGATATCCCAATTGCCAAGATCACGGAAGATTTTCTTGAATACAT
The DNA here is from genome assembly GCA_965242805.1 of Cyclobacteriaceae bacterium. Classification (GTDB taxonomy): domain Bacteria; phylum Bacteroidota; class Bacteroidia; order Cytophagales; family Cyclobacteriaceae; genus JANQEU01. The sequence goes on from CBDETD010000002.1 coordinate 2,588,234, forward strand.
CCACCAGATGGAGCAGATGAATGTAGAGATCGCAAGCGAATTTATTCTTGTCGCTGCGACCTTAATGAAGATCAAATCCAAAATGTTGTTGCCTAGACCCGTATTGGATGAGGATGGCAATGAAATAGATCCAAGGGATGAACTTGTGAAACACCTGTTGGAGTATAAGAAGTACAAATCAGTTCTCGAGCAGTTGTCAAAAATGGAATCCGATCGATTAGACCGAGAAAAGAGAGGTAACCTGTTAAGGGAAATCAAGTCTCTTGCTCAGGGTGTCAATGTCGAGGCTGAATTGCAAGACCTGGATCTTTACAAAATGATGAAGGTCTATCTAAGGGTCATGAATAGGTATGAGCAGGAAAAGAATAAACCTGTTCATCAGGTTGTGCAGTACCCCTACTCAATCGATCGTCAAAAGGATTTTCTCATAAAACGAATGTACACTTCACCAAACCAAAGAGTGTCATTTGTAGATCTTGTCAAAGAAAAGCCTGAAAAAATACTAGTGATATTCAATTTTCTTGCTATCCTGGAACTCTTGCAGCTCCGAAGAATTACTTTGGTGCTCGGTGAGGGATTCAATAACTTCTGGATTGAACCCCAAACCGAAGAATAAACAACCTGCTTATTTAAAATTTTTCAAACTGAGAAAAGAAGAACCTTCCTTCTATCCCCGCATTCTCATCTGAATCTGACCCGTGAACCGCATTTGCTTCGATTGAAGTAGCAAATAACTTACGAATAGTGCCTTCTTCGGCTTTTGAAGGATCTGTGGCTCCGATCAATTTCCTGAAATCATCAACAGCGTTGTCTTTTTCCAGGATCATGGCTATGATCGGCCCAGATGACATATACTTAATCAGATCCTGATAAAAAGGTCGCTCCTTGTGTACTTCATAAAACAATCCCGCCAATCTTGGTGTCAAATGGGTCATTTTCATGGCTTTGATACCAAATCCAGCCTCTTCAATCATTTTTATTATTGCACCAGAGTTTCCAGCTGAAAAAGCGTCTGGTTTAATCATGGTAAACGTCAAGTTCCCTGCCATTTTTTTTGAAATTTTTAGATGTGATTTAAAACGGCTGCAAAAATAATAGAATGGCTCAATCGAAGTATGAAATTATTCATTTTGTAATTATTGTATTTCTTATGATTTTTGCCGTTCGTTTCAAGAGCTACAGGCCGGCCCAGTGAATTCCATTGATCATCTTATTCCTCTTTTAAATCAGAAAAAGAGAATTGCAATAACTACCCATCCAAATCCGGATGCTGACGCATTAGGTTCTTCATTGGCTCTATATCTGCTTCTTAAAGCAAGGGGTCATGAGGTCAAGGTAATCACGCCTACGGATTATCCTGATTTCCTTAGGTGGATGAAGGGAAATGAGGAAGTTTTCATCTTTAGTGAAGAAAATAGTGAGGAGGCAGGAAAAATCATAACGGATGCAGACATTGTTTTTTGCTTGGATTTCTCAATGCTAAACAGGTTGAATGGTCTGGAAGAGTTTGTAAAATCAAGTAAAGGCCATAAGGTTGTTATCGACCATCATTTAGATCCTGAGCCATTTGCGGATTATCAATTACTTAATCCAAAGGCTGCTGCCACGGCAGAATTGATCTATGAGTTTATTTTAAAGATGGAAGCAAGGAGCGAGATCACCAAAGAGATCGCCGAATGCATTTATGCAGGAATTTTAACTGATACTGGATCTTTCAAATTTCCTTCTACCTCATCCAATGTTCACAGGATCATAGCTGACCTCATTGACATCGGTGTCGATATACACTACGTCAATAGAGAGATCTATGATACTAACTCTCTGAATAGATTGAGATTCATTGGATTCGCCTTACTTGAAAAACTTGTTGTTAGGGAAGATCTGAACATAGCATACTTCGTAATAAGCGCTGAAGATTTTGACAGATTTGGTCTGAAGAAAGGAGATACCGAAGGTTTGGTCAATTACGCTTTATCTATCAAGGGAATTGTCATGGCGACCATCATTATTGAGAGAAAGGAAGAGGTGAAGCTTTCATTTAGGTCTGTCGGGGACTATGCAGTCAATTTATTTGCAAATCATCATTTTGAGGGAGGAGGACATAAAAATGCTTCGGGAGGAGTCTCCTATGACGGATTACAACCTACAGTACAGAAGTTTGAATCCTTGATCGATGATTTTCAGAAAAAATACTTAATAAAACAATCATGAGAAATATACTCATTGCCTTGGTGGCAATTGCAATTTTAGGATGTGAGAACAAGGAATCAGGCAACGAGATAACCTATTTCGAAAATGGATCCGAGTCTTTGGAAGTAAATAATGTACTCCTGCTATGGGTCAAATACCAGACCGAAGATGGAAAACCCCTCTTCGGACAGCAACCAACAGATCCCCTACCTCTATTGTACGATTCCACCACTGAAGCAGAATCAGGTATGATCAAGTCATATATTGACCGTCTAAAAGTTGGTGACAGTGTGTTCTTCAAACTTCCCGCGAAAAACCTCTGGGAAGTGTCTTTCAAAAGGGATCTACCGGATTCAATAGGGGAAACATCAAATATCCTGGTTAATATGAAGATTGTGGATCAAATGAGTCAAGCTGATTATAAAACCTATCGACGAGAACTTGATGAAGAGAGAAACAGAAGGTTTTACGAACAGGAAGAAAATCAATTGGCACAGTATTTTGACGAAAATAAAATAAACGCTGTAGAAACTGAATCGGGTTTGAGATACGTTATCAAAAGTGAAGGATCTGGAAAGCAAGCTGAAGTCAACAAACTTGTTAATGTGAAATATCATGGCATGTTGCTGGATGGCTCGACTTTTGATCAGGGTACTTACGAGTTCCGATTGGGAACTGGGGCGGTGATCAAAGGCTGGGATGAAGGTATAGATCTACTTCGGGTGGGATCGACGGCTACTCTATATATACCAAGTAAGTTGGGTTATGGTGGTCGTGGATCAGGAAGGATCGCACCTTATTCTTCACTGATTTTCGACGTTGAATTGTTAGATGTAAAAGACTGATCTTTTGAAAAAGGGATTTCAAATAATCATATGGGGGATGCTGTTGTGGGTCCTTGGTTGCGCCGATGATATCGAACGTCGTCCTGACCTTCAACAACAACGTCTTGATGATATTGCCACAATCGAAGAATATATTTCTGCTAATGGATTGGGAGCCTATGACACAACAGAATCAGGGGCTCGTTATATTATCATGGAAGTTGGGGATGGGGATAGCATTCCTTACAACCGAATTGTAGCGGTCGACTTCATAGGATCGACGATCGAAGGAAAAGTTTTTGACACCACCATTCCTGAAGTCGCAGATACAGCATTTTCCGAAGTAAATGAATCACTTTTAAAACCACAAGTCTTCACACACACTCAAAGTGGGTGGGCCCTGAATTTTATCACCCGGCTAGGTAGCCAGTTTATTGCTGATGGACAAATACCAGGAAGAGCTCTGATTGAGGCTATTTCTATTGGTTTAAGTAGAATGCGGACTGGTGGAAAACTCCTGATCTTCTTACCATCGGATCAGGCCTTTGAACAGGGTGCAGCGTCTGTCTTTGATCCATTCACACTTTTCATTGATGCAAACACAGTAGTCATCTACGAAATCTATCCCAAGGAAGTGTTTTGATGGAAATTTGTTTTGCTACCCACAATCAAAACAAACTTCGGGAAATAAGTGATTTGGTTCCACACCAAATAAAACTACTGAGTCTTAATGATGTAGGAGTAAAAGAAGATATACCGGAAACAGGCAGTACCATTGAAGAGAATGCCGGTATCAAATCAACCTACATTTTCCGGAAAACCGGAATGTCATGCTTCGCCGATGATACCGGGCTTGAAGTCATGAGCCTTGGAGGAGAGCCTGGTGTGTACTCTGCAAGGTATGCTGGAAATCAAAGAAATGAAGGTGACAATATGAACCTCCTTCTTAAGAAATTGGAAAATTACAGTGACAGGAGTGCTCAATTCAAAACAGTAATCCACTTCATTGATCAGAATGCTCATGAACATCACTTCGAAGGAATTGCCAAAGGAAATATTACTATGAATCCGCGTGGTGATCATGGATTTGGCTACGATCCGATCTTTCAACCAGAAGGATCTGAAAAAACTTTTGCAGAAATGACACTTAAAGAGAAAAATAAGATCTCACACAGGGCCATGGCTTTTGAAAAGTTGGTATCCTTCCTCAACTTTATGGTTAAGTGAAGGCGAAATTAGTCATTGGTGTAACTGGTGGAAGCGGTTCCGGAAAAAGTTATTTCATGAACCGGATCATGGATTCCTTTGGTAAGGGCGAGGTCACCTGGTTTTCATTGGACAATTACTATTTCCCTATTGAGAAGCAGGAAAAAGATCAGAATGGTATAGAGAATTTTGATCGACCTGAATCCTTGGATAGGAAACGTTTTCATCAGGATCTAAAGAAGCTTATTTCGGGAGAATCCCTTAAAATTCAGGAATACACTTTCAACTACCGGAACAAACCACCTCAATTCATTACTATTCCATCAGCACCAGTTATAATCGTCGAAGGAATATTTACGCTTTATTATGAAGAAATTCAGAAATACCTGGCCCTAAAGATATTCATAGATACACCTGAATATCTCATGATGAAAAGAAGGATAATAAGGGATGCAGAAGAAAGAGGCTATGACCTGGAAGATGTTCTATACCGATTCGAAAATCATGTGATCCCGTCCTATGAACAATTTATTCTCCCATCTAAACACCGAGCTGATCTGATCGTTCCGAATCATGATAAGTTTGAAGCTGCTCTTGAGGTTATTTTAACTTACATCAAGCAATTTGAAAAATAATCGTATCATTCCTTCGATTTTCTTACTTTTGCGTCCTGCAAATGAAGAAGTTGAAGAATCATAAGAGAGATGTGCTGACCGTATGTCTGGTGGCAATATGGTTAACCCTTTCTTTTTATACAGAAACTCCCACGTTTGAAGATGTAAACATCAAAACCACTACGGAAGAAACCGAAAAAGATTCTCCACAGAAAGTGGTTAGCTTAAAACTCACTGAAGCGCTACAGCAATCGGTGAATATCAATCTGGATTTCCAAAGTATTCTTCTCGAAGAAATCCTTACTACAGAGGAAGACGAACAGGATCAACCGGAAAGAGAATTCACTAACAAACTCTCAAAGAGCGTAAGGATCCTACTCCAAAAGATAATTTCCCCTAACGCCCCCTAGGATTATCAATGTGTCCAGATGACCAGTCACCGGTCGCCAATCACTTTTTTCACTTTTAATCCAAAATCATGAAAAATAAAGGTTTTGTGGTCTTTCTGACCATTTTGATATCTGTTCTTTGTATTTACTATCTATCGTTCACGTTCGTTGCACAAAAGATACAGCGGGATGCAACGGAAATGTCTACGGACGAAAATTTCAACATCAACTTCCAGGAAAAACAACGGTATCTCGATTCAGTCTGGAACGAGCCGGTGTATAACTTATTAGGGCTTGAATATGCAGCTTTTGAGTACACCTACCAAGACATCAAGGAAACTGAACTGAACCTCGGGCTTGATCTTCAGGGTGGAATGCACGTGACCCTTGAAGTTTCTCCGGTTGATATTCTCAAAGGCATTAGTGGCAACAATCAGGATCCGGATTTTCTACAGGCATTGCAAACCGCAAAAAACAACATACGTGGAACTCAACTTAGTTATGTTGACGAATTCTACACAGTATTTAAGGAGCTTGCTCCGGATAAGTCGATGGCCTATATCTTTTCCAATGCTTCCAATAGAGGAAGAATTAGTCTTAGTTCTTCAGATGAGGAGGTCCTTGAGATCATCAACGCGGAAGTGGATGATGCCATAAATAGGGCATTCAATATTCTTCGAACAAGAATTGACCGATTCGGTACTTCACAGCCAAACATTCAAAGATTGCAAAACACAGGGCGAATTCAAATTGAATTACCCGGAGTTGATAACCCTAGCAGGGTGAGAAAACTCCTTCAGGGTGTAGCTAAGCTTGAATTCTGGGAAGTACATGAGCTCAATGAAATAGTCAATGTAATTCAGGCCATTGATCAACAGGCCTATGCCGAACTTGGAAGCAGTCAGGAAGCTGAAGTCGGAGAAGAATTGAGTGATGAATCCCTGGGAGATCTTTCCACGATATTGACCTCTGAGGACGAAACTCTATCCACGCTGCCCGATACATCATTGGTGGCAGAAGGGGATTCGGATACTTCAATTTCAAGTCTGGATTCACTGGATGCTCCAGTTGCCCAGGTATCTGACTTTGTTAACCTTATGAAGTCTGGGTATAGCCTTGTTTATGCTGTGAAAGACACTGCAAGGATCAACAGGATCCTTCAACTGGAAAGTGTCCGGAGAATAATACCCAGTGATGTTAAGTTTTTGTGGTTGGTGAAGCCTTTGGAAACCGATGAAATTGGAGCAGAAGAACTTCTTGAGCTTTACGCCATCAAACAATCGAGAACTGGTCGGGCACCCCTAACCGGAGAGACCATTGTGGATGCCAGACAAGACTATGATGAAAGATCACGCCCTGCTGTATCGATGCAAATGAATGCTCAAGGTGCCAAGGTATGGCGTAGACTTACAGCAAACAATATTCAAAGAAGGATTGCGATCGTCCTTGACAATTATGTGTATTCCGCACCTGTTGTGCAAGGGGAGATCCCGAACGGTAACTCGTCGATCTCGGGTAATTTTACCATCGAAGAAGCGCAGGACCTGGCCAACATCCTGAAAGCTGGAGCTTTACCCGCTCCCACAACAATCGTTGAAGATGTGGTGATCGGTCCTACCCTTGGCCAAGTGGCCAGGGAACAAGGTATAAAATCAATTGTAGCTGGACTTTTGATTGTTATTGTCTTCATGGTGATCTACTATGCCAAAGGGGGATTAATTGCCAATGTAGCCCTCTTTTTCAATGTATTTTTTATACTCGGAATACTTGCACAGCTAAGTGCTTCACTCACTCTTCCCGGATGTGCCGGAATTGTATTAACGATAGGTATGTCGATTGACGCTAACGTTTTGATTTTCGAAAGAATCAAGGAAGAATTGAGGCATGGAGCAGGATTAAAACAGGCTATTTCCTCTGGTTATAAAAAGGCATATAGCTCGATTATTGATGCAAACATGACCACCTTGATAACAGGCATTATTCTCTACAGTCTTGGACAAGGACCGGTCAAAGGATTTGCAATCACGTTGATCATCGGTATTATCTGTTCTTTCTTCAGTGCAGTATTTATTACCAGAGTAATAGTTGAAGCGTTCTCCAGAAAGGGTGACAATGCCAAAATCAACTTTGCCAATGCCTTTTCAAGAAATGCGTTCAGTAACCTGAAAATTGACTTCTTGAAGAAAAGGAAGATTGCCTATTTGTTCAGTGGTCTTTTCATCGCATTTGGAATCGTGTCACTAATAATGAAAGATCTCACACTTGGTGTAGATTTCCAGGGAGGAAGGTCCTATGTGGTTTCATTTCATGAACCTCCTGTTCCATCTGCAATGAAAGCTTCACTTTCCAACACTTTTGACAATGCTGGAACGGAGGTGAAAACCTTTGGCTCCAATAATGTTCTCAAGATTACTACATCGTATTTAATCGAGGATGAAACAGACGAAGCTGACAACCAGGTGAGAACTACACTGATTGGAGGTCTTGAGGAGTATACGGGGCAATCTTTCATAGAAAATGATGAAGGTGTGGATGATACTCATTTTGCAATAGCTAGTTCATCTAAGGTAGGTGCAACAATTGCAGATGACATCAAGAACTCTTCATACCAATCTGCAGTGTTGGGTTTGATATTTATATTCCTTTATATCTTGATCCGGTTCAGGAAATGGCAGTTCGGATTAGGGGCTATTGTGGCATTATTTCACGATACCTTATTTGTTATATCGGCATTTGCCATCGCCAACTTATTCGGGGTTTCCTACGAGGTAGATCAGGTTTTTGTGGCAGCGATTTTGACAATTATCGGTTACTCCATTAATGACACTGTGGTCGTCTTCGACAGGATCCGTGAAAATCTCGGGATCAAATCTGGTTCTGAATTGTACGGAGTTTTCAACGAATCTCTAAATAACACCATAAGTCGAACATTGATTACATCGGTGACCACCTTAATAGTTGTACTGATATTGTTCATATTCGGAGGAGTAGTCTTGAAAGGATTCTCATTTGCACTACTTGTAGGAATCATCATTGGAACCTATTCCTCGGTGTTTGTTGCAACTCCAATTGCATTGGATTTGACCAAGAAGTAAAGAAAAACCAATTCTATAAATGAAAGGCCACCATGTGAATCATGGTGGCTTTTTTGCTTCTAGGGAAATTTATTTGATTAATTTTAAATGGATCGACAATGGAAGAGTCTCAGCCAAAATACCTAATAATCATGATCACACTGGTTGTTGGTCTGGTTATTGCCATGTATGTGATGAGCAACGTCTACCATATTGAAGCATATCCCCCCAGAAGGCACTATACTTCATCAATGACAAAAAGACCGAAACCGCCTGAAGAAGCTGCAATAGATACAGTTTCAGTTCTAAAAGAGCAACCCATAGAGGAAAGTATGCCCGAATCCACAGAGATCGAGGAGTCCCAACCTCAAGCCGTTGCCTCAATGTCAAGTGGGGATCCGGAAAGCTATTTTGAGGCACAACTCTCGGATTACATCAGTGAATTTGATCCGATACTTTCGGAAAACAGATCCGATATTGTTATAAGGTATTATCCCCATAAAGGAGATGGCGATAAAGTATACCGATTGCGTGAATTGGGTCTGTATATACATGAGAGGGAAACGAATGAATCTATCGGCCAATATGAATCCAATTCCATCTACTACGGAGATAGTATCTCGACTCGAGACATCCAGGTCATTGCCTATTACCTCATCAAAAACGGAGTCCCCATCAAGCAAATAGTACCTTCCAAATACCACAGTGACTGGAAGTCCAAATCAGTGGAAATTGGTGCTGACTTAACTTTAGAAGACAAACTTGTGATATCCCTGGAAGAACTACGATCATTTCAGAATGAATTCCGGTAGTGGGCACGAGGAATGTTAAAAAAAGTGAATATTTAAATCTAAACACGAGTATTATCGACATTTGATGCTGTGAAAGCATCGTTTTATACTGTTCTGCTTTTAATTGGAGGATCTTTATTCGGCCAGTCCTTGAAAAATGGGAAACTGGTGGATGCCGAGGACGATGCTCCTATTCCCCAGGCACATATTCGAAATCTTTCAACATCCCTGGGTACCGTATCCAACTTCTCAGGAGAATTCCAAATGAAAATGGATCTTGGAGATACACTATTGGTAAGTTGCGTTGGTTATCAATCCATTGGTTTCATCGTGGCAGAAGAGTGGCAGGAATCCGATAACATTCTGATCGAAATGATAAGGGACACTATTCTTCTGGAGGAATTGACTATTACAAGACTCCCCAATGAAACGATTTTTAAACAAAGGATCCTTGAGTATCAACCTAATGATACTTCCCTTGAAATTGTCGGCCTTCAAAAACCTGCTCGAGGCCCTAACCCTCTTCTACGTGATGATCATGTCAAATCATTAGGTTTCGCAGTAAATCACCCCATTAGCTTTATTTATCACAATTTTAGTAAGAAAGCCAAAGAGAAACGAAAAATGCATGAAATTGACGGTAACCGATTTCGTAACCACGAGATCCAGCAGAAATTTAATCGTCAATATGTTGGCGAACTAACTGGTCTAAAAGGAGATACGTTGACCAATTTCATATTATACTGTGATTTCGACAAGGAATGGCTTTTCAAAACAGATCAATACATGATCGCGGAGACCATCATGATCAAACTCCTTGAGTTTAAAAAAGACGTTAAAGGTTAGGATTCCCCTTGAAACCTTCAGCCGACAACTTTGGTTGACATTTCATGAATCAAATATTGTACTTATTCGATCCACTATGTGGCTGGTGTTATGGATTTAGCAGCAACATCATTTCGTTTTACCACAAATTCAAATCAAAATACGAATTCGTCCCGATTCCAGGTGGAATGCTGACAGGTGATAGAGCAAAACCCATTTCCCAAATGGAAGAATATATCTCAGGAGCACTTCAAAAAGTCGAAAGTACCACAGGATGTAAATTCGGGGAAGGTTTCACTGATAGTCTTCTCAGGTCGAAGGATACCATTCTTGATTCTGAACCTCCAAGTAGAGCTGTTATAACATTCAGAACATTCAACTCTGCTAAATCTCTAGAGTATACTGCTGCATTGCAAAGAGCACATTTCTTTGATGGCAGAGATTATAATGATCATAAACTATACGGAGAATTGTCTGAACAATTTGGGATAGATAGCAAATCATTCATGTCTCGATTCAAAGAGGATGAAATGATACAACATGTACAGGAAGAGTTTCACTGGGTTAAAGAATCAGGCGTCCAGGGGTATCCTACTGTAGTCGTCCGATCAAATTCAAAATATTATATGCTTTCCAACGGATACGTGAGTGTGAAATCTATGGAAGAGTCTTTGAAAAGCGCATCGAAATATCTGGATTGAATTCTTTTTCTTTCCCACTTTTTTGTAATTTAATCCCATCCAAAACAGGTTTTGAACAATGGAATTTACTTTGACATTTCATATAAAGGCACCCCCAAAGAGAATCTATACGGCATGGTTGGACAGTGATGAGCACTCCGATATGACAGGAGGCGATGCTCTGATAACTGAAGATGTCGATGATAAATTCACGGCATGGGATGGATACATTTGGGGGAAAAACCTTGAACTCATTCCCGGTAAATACATAAAACAATCCTGGAAAACAGCAGATTTCGACGATGATCAGGATTACTCTACCCTTGAAGTGACCTTTGACGAAGAAGATGATGGAACCAAAATCACGTTGAAACATTCAGAACTTACCTATAAGGACGAGCATTACAAACAGGGATGGTTTGACAACTACTTCAATCCCATGAAAGATTACTTTGAGGATTGATCGTTTATTCCTATGGCATAGAATTATTTCGTAACGTTTTCTGTTTTTAGCCTATCATGGCGAATAGCGACACACTTCTTTTCATTCCGGACATTTCGGGTTTCACTACGTTTATCAATGAAACCGAAGTTTCCCATAGTAAGCACATTATTTCGGAGCTACTGCAGGTAATTCAAGAGAATAATTACCTGGATTTGGAATTAGCGGAAATCGAGGGAGATGCATTATTCTATTATAAAAAGAAGGGGATCCCGGCAATGGAAAAAGTTATTGCCATGGCCACGGAAATGTTTATCGCATTTCATCATCAATTGCTATTGTACAGCGATCGCAGAATATGCAATTGCGGAGCATGTTCTACAGCTATTAATCTTTCCCTGAAGTTTGTTGTCCATTTTGGGCAATCGGAATTAATCGAGGTGGGTGACAAGACGAAACCATTTGGCAGTGATGTGGTCATCGCACACAGACTACTAAAAAACAGTATTGGGAGCGATGAGTATATCTTGCTGACGGACTCAGCTTATGAAAAAGTAAAAAAGAAACCTGAAGAGCTGGTTTTTCGTCAATCGTATGAGTCCTATAAGGACATTGGAAAAATCGGCATCGTTTATACCAACATCTCAGGCATGAAAGATCGTGTACCACCTCTCCCGGAAATGGCCAAGTCGTTCAAGTCGAGGAAGCCAGTTGTTGTAGAGGGATCGATCGAAAATGATCCAAAGACAGTTTACGAGCTAATCAGCAATTTCGAGTTTCGGGAATTATGGAATAAAAGAACCCAAAAGCTGGAATACCGCAAAAACCGAGTGAACAGATCCGGTGAGAAGCATATTTGCGTAATAGATGGTAAAAATATCGAATTCGAAACAGTGACGGATGATTTCGGTAATGACACTTGGGTCTATGGCGAGGTCACCAAAGACATCCCCATTTTGAAGGCCTTTACCAACTATTACATTCTAAAAAAGATAGGAGAAAAGACATTACTCCGGATCGAAGCTCACCCAAAATCTATTCCGGTTGTAGGGTTGATCCTGACCCCTATTTTCAGAAAAATGATTAAAAGAGAACTAGACTATAGTATTAAATCTATCCAGAAAGCTGCTAAACAGGAGGCCCTTCAATACGCCTGACTACCATACATGAATATTTCCTGTTTCATCAATCATAATCTTCCTGTGTTCCACTGGAACTACAACCTCAAATTCCGAATTCACCACACCTAGCTGCCCATTTCTTTTACTCTTAATCACAGCATAATCACCAATGAAAGGACTTATCAGGTAATGACGGACAGCGCCGATATCGCCAACGTGCATACCTTTTGAAGGGAAGAAATCTGCCATCTCCCGCATCTCATCATTCTTGAAATCCTTAAGAAGCGGAGGCACCACCTCCTCCCCTGATTTATCGAGAAAACCATATCTCCCATTTAGTTCAATCAATGACCAGTTATTCTCATTTCGATTGAAATACGAAATGTTATCGTATTTAGGTTCTACGACAATATCGCCACCCTTATCAATAAAGCCTAGTTTTGAATCTTTCCTGACCATAGCCCAGTTGACTCCCTTCGCTCCAAAAGAGTAAATCTTATCGTAGACAGGAGGAACAATCTCCTCGGCTTGCTTATTGATAAAACCTTCCCTGCCATTCAATTCAACCTTTGCCCAATTTTCCACGTATCCACCAAAATGACCTACTGACTCGTACTTAACAGGTACGATTTCCTTTCCCATTTTATCAATAAATCCGTACTGCCCATTCTTTTCCACTTTAGCCCAGGGAACTCCCGAAGAATTGAAGTGGAAGATCCTATCAAAGTTTGTGGCAACCACCACTCTCCCTGTACGATCAATGAATCCCTGTAGTCCATTTTCCTCCACAAGTGCCCATTCGATCCCATAAGTCCCAAACTGACCTATTTTATCATACTTGACAGGCACAATTTTCTCACCGCTCCTATCAATAAATCCAAAAAGTCCATTGATTTCAACCATGGCCCAGTTGCTGTCTCTGCTGCCGTAGGAATAGATCTTATCAAACTCAGGCTCCACAATTATGTCTCCATCTTTGTCCACAAATCCGTATCTCCCATTATAGGCCAGCATAGCCCACTGGACCCCGTGATGTCCAAAATCCCATATCTTATCGTACTTCGCAGCCAATACTTCATTTCCACTTCGGTCTATGAATCCGTACTTTCCATCTGCTCTCACAAGGGCTAATCCGGAATGTTGTTTGGCTCCGTAGGCAGATACGTACTCATATTCCAATTTCAATGAGTCTCTCTGAGCCATTGCCAGATTAGAAAAGAGCATAATAGAGATTACAAGTGCTGGTGTACGCATGGATTACTATTTCTTCTCTAAAGACACCTCGTTAAAGAGAACGTTTCTATAAGGGCAAAAAAAATCCCTGCCAGAATTTGACAGGGATTTTTGGTGGTTTATATTCAAAATCAGCTACCACAACCCACACAATCGATTTGTTGATTCGCGGGCTTGGTACCATTAAGCTTCATCTTCAGATTGTGGATCTTGTCCCTGATTTCCATATCAGTAAACATGTCTCCGGTTAATTCCGACTCGAGTCTTTTGATCTCTTCTCGAATTTCATCCATAAGTTTTATGATTTAATTGTAAACTTGATATTACTTAAAATGCAGTAGAATATCAACTTGATGGTCGTATTTTGTGCTTCAATTCATTTGTTGTTCATTATAACAGATGATCCGATTAAAAAGTGTCGGGAATTGTACTTTATATTCTGATCCCAATAAATACGACAGTCCTTTCCCTTTCGGGAAATAGTAATTAATTTCGCAGTCGATTTCAGAATAGGTAAAATCACAAAAAAATTCGAATGGCAAACATAGGAAAAGTCACCCAGGTAATCGGACCTGTTGTAGATGTGAGTTTTGGTGCTGAAGGGTCAAAACTTCCCAATATTCTTGATGCATTAGCTGTTACCAAAGATGATGGTCATAAGATTGTTTTGGAAGTCCAGCAACACCTGGGAGAAGAAGCGGTTAGGACGATCGCAATGGATTCAACTGATGGCCTGAAAAGAGGGCAGAAAGTTACCGACCTGGAGTCACCCATTAAAATGCCAATAGGTGAAGATATTAAAGGTCGACTTTTCAATGTTGTGGGTGAAGCTATTGACGGAATAGAGCAACCTAAATCCAAAGAAGGGCTTCCCATTCACCGACCTGCCCCAACATTCGGTGAGTTATCTACAAATACAGAGGTTCTTTTCACTGGAATCAAAGTTATTGACCTGATCGAACCTTATGCGAAAGGTGGTAAGATTGGATTATTTGGAGGAGCTGGAGTTGGTAAAACCGTTTTGATCCAGGAATTGATCAATAACATTGCAAAGGCCTACTCAGGTCTTTCCGTATTTGCAGGAGTTGGTGAAAGAACCAGGGAAGGAAATGACCTGTTGCGGGAAATGATTGAAGCAGGTATCATCAACTATGGTGACGAATTCAAGAAATCCATGGAAGCAGGAGGTTGGGACCTCTCTAAAGTCGGAGCTGATCAGTTGAAGGATTCCAAAGCGACTTTCGTTTTTGGGCAAATGAATGAGCCTCCGGGAGCAAGGGCAAGGGTGGCATTGTCCGGTCTTACTGTTGCAGAACATTTCCGTGATGGAGATGGAAGCGGTGCCGGAAGAGATATTCTATTCTTCATTGACAATATTTTCCGATTTACACAAGCTGGTTCTGAAGTATCGGCTCTTCTTGGTCGAATGCCATCAGCGGTAGGTTATCAGCCCACACTAGCTACCGAAATGGGATTGATGCAGGAAAGGATTACAAGTACAAAACATGGATCTATTACTTCAGTTCAGGCAGTATATGTACCTGCGGATGACCTTACTGATCCAGCCCCTGCAACAACATTCTCTCACCTCGATGCCACAACCGTTTTATCCAGGAAAATCGCAGAGTTGGGTATTTACCCTGCTGTGGATCCACTTGACTCTACTTCCAGGATACTTAGTGCGGATATTCTTGGTGATGATCATTACCGATGTGCACAAAACGTTAAGGAGATCCTACAGAGATATAAGGAACTTCAGGATATAATCGCAATCCTGGGTATGGACGAGCTTTCAGATGAAGATAAGCTGGTAGTTCACCGTGCACGAAGGGTTCAAAGATTCCTTTCTCAACCGTTCCATGTAGCAGAAGCTTTCACAGGGTTGAAAGGAGAGCTCGTTGATATCAAGGACACCATCAAAGGTTTCAATGAGATTATGGAAGGAAAACATGATAATCTTCCTGAGGCCGCTTTCAACCTGGTAGGTACGATCGAGCAGGCAGTTGAAAAAGGAGAGAGATTACTTGCGGAAGCAAATGCTTAATCATGTTTGTTGAGGTTTTCACACCAGACGAAAAGGTCTTCGAAGGGGAAGTTGAAAGTGCTACTTTTCCAGGAAGTGATGGGTCATTCCAAATATTAAATAATCATGCTGCCCTCATATCTACCTTAGGAAAGGGGGACATGAAATTTGTGAAGATGGTTAATAAGAAACCAGAAGAAACCCACATGCTTGTTGAAGGCGGTGTGGTGGAAGTGCTCTTCAACAAAGTCACTGTTCTTGCAGAGAAAATACACGATTGAATCAATCAACAACCTATACCAAGGCCATTCTTAATCAAGGATGGCCTTTTTTATTGTAATGATGTCATCGGAATTTCAATATCTCCAAGGTCATTCAATGCATTGATCAATCCTAGTTTTTCATACTCCCTCAAGTCTTCGAACCGGATGCCTATTTTTTCAATACGACCGGTTGAGAGAAGGTAACTTCTCCTTGCTCCTTCCAATAAACATGTTTCGGGAGTGTACCATTTCCCTTCCTTACGAAATACGGTGTTTGCGTAGAATGAATCAGTGATAAATCCATTCCTGACAATCAGGATATCGTCACAGGTCCCTTTTTTCTGGTAAAGAACTTCTAACCCGGACCTATCAAAATATTTATATGAATAGTCGATTGCATCGTCAAAAACCAGTTTGATGCTGGTGACGGAAGGCCTGGAATATTCGGAGGTTTCGATAACAAATTTCTCTTCATCGTAAAGTAGACGCACCTTAATTCTCTCCTTTACCTTCATAAAAGGAAGTATTGACATCAATTGAAGAGGTTGATATTGTGGATAGTGTTCTTGAATAGTAGCATTAACTCTTTCCTGATGATATAAGATCAGTGGATAACCACCTCCTTCATGACACATTGTTTCAATAAACTGGAACATATACTTTATCAATCATTTCCCTGTATTCAGCTGCCAAATCACTTGCGCTGGTAATCCCCCCACCACTTCTGAAATAGTATTGACCTTGATCAAATTCTATAAACCTTATCATAACCCCACTTACAAGTTTCTCCCCGTCGTACAATCCACATATCCCTGTATAAAAGCCACGTGAGTTCTTCTCAACCTCCTGTATGATCTCTATTGTTTTAGGTTTCGGTGCTCCGGAAATGGATCCTGCAGGAAGTAATTGATAGATGATATCGCCTAATTCGGACCTCCAATTGTTCTTAATTTTCCCTGCAATTTCAGAACTGACCTGAAGAAGTGTTTTTTCATGGGTCTTGACTTCCTCAATATATCGAAACCGATTTACTTTCACAGATTTTGAGACTTGGCTGAGATCATTTCTAATCAGGTCCACGATTGTAATGTGCTCCGCCAATTCCTTTTGATCATTTAAAATGAGTTGAGCAGCATCAGGTATCGATGCGTCAATGGTCCCCTTCATGGGATATGAAAATATTCCGTCATCACCAATAACAACAAAAGGTTCAGGTGAAAAAACCAGAAACCCTTTTTTCCAAAGGATCTTAAATCTACCATGCGTTAAATGAAAGAGTTCTTCAGGAGAAATGTTAAAACTTATAGAAGTTCGAAAAGTAAGATTTACCAGGAAAGAGTTACCAAACAATATGTGATCGACAACCTTATCGAAACTATCCTTGAAGACATCCTGTGAAACAGGGATTTTCGTAAAAATAAAATCATTCCTAGCCGCATATAACGAATAAGAATTTGTATTGCCATCAATATCATACAACAATTCGCTATTGTCTATCTGATCGGTGGGTTTAACCCAAGATCTTTCACCAGAAAAATCAGTGAAGAAAACAAAAGGGGTACGTCGATGCCCTAATTCATTGAATGATCGAATAGCTTCAATTTTCCGAAGAAACATCTTTCTTTCTGGAAAAACGGCTTATCATTCGCTTCTCATATGACCAAAAGAAAGAGAATTGACCAAAAACAAAACCGTAGAAAAGGAGTATCGCATTGTAAATGGGAAGGATAAGCACATAGTAAATAATTGAGAACCAAGTACTTTGTTCTCCATCCACGGAAAAATAACCAACCACTGGTCTTTTCAATACGACAACCGTCATCCCGGTACAAGCGAATACAATCATTATGATCACGAATTGCCTTGTACTGACAATATTCCATTTCCGCTTTAACCGATCAATCCAACTCATGAATTACCTTATTAAAATCTTTCCATGCCTCCCCGTCCGGATGCGCCAACAATTCTATGGGTTCCTTTTTGACTGGGTGTATAAATGTCAATTTGAATGCGTGCAAAGATATACTTTTATCATGGTTGGCAGTGGGAAATCCATATTTCAAATCACCTTTTATCGGATGATCTATTTTGCTCATTTGCGCCCTGATTTGATGAGGTCTCCCTGTCAATGGATGTACCGACAATAAGGATAGTGAGTTTGTCCTTGAAATCAATTCATAATCAAGCAAAGCTTCCTTCGCAGAATGTTGTGGTGCCTTATAGATCCTGGCGATATTCCTCGTTTTATCCTTCTCAATCCAGTGACGAAGATTTCCGTTGGTTTTCTTAACAATCCCTTTGACAATTGCCAAATAAGTCTTCTCCACTTCCCGTTCCCTGAATGCTTTGTTCATCCGATCCAGTGATTTGGAGGTCCTCGCGAATACAACCAATCCGCTTACAGGTCTGTCCAACCTATGAGTACAGTGAAGAAATACATTTCCAGGTTTTTGATATTTCGCTTTGAGGTATTCGCGACCTAAATCTGTTAAAGTTTCATCACCGGTCTTATCCCCTTGTACGAGAATCCCTGGATCCTTATTGATTACCAGCAAATGATTGTCTTCGTAGACGATCTTTAGATTGGATCGCCTGACGTTAGGCATGGACGAACCTGTTTACAATTATCCTGAAGGTGGTGCCTTTCTTTGGATCACTATGTTTTATAAAGATCCGACCTCTATGGTAGTTTTCAATTATTCTCTTAGCCAATGTAAGCCCAAGACCCCAACCTCGTTTCTTTGTAGTGTATCCCGGTCGAAAGACCTGGTTGATTTTCGCTTTCGATATACCCTTACCCGTATCATGAATGTCTATTGCCACATTTTCATGGTTAAGGTTAAATACCTTGATATCAATCGATCCTACACCCTCCATGGCATCGACCGAGTTCTTTATCAGGTTTTCCAAAACCCACGAGAAAAGATCGGGATTGATCATGCCCTCTATATTTTCTTCATCAGGAGAAACGGTCAGTATCACCTTGTCAGAGAGTCTGTTACGGAGATATGAGGCCGAGTTCTCAAGTACTTGAGGCAGACTCATCTTATGTAGTTTGGGCAAACTCCCAATGCTGCTGAACCTTGAAGTGATTGTCTCCAACCTTGAAATATCTTTATCAAATTCTTCAATATTTTCCTCATTTGGATACTTGGATTTCAGGTACTCTACCCATGCCATTAATGAAGATAAAGGTGTTCCCAACTGGTGAGCCGTTTCCTTAGCCAATCCCACCCAAACCCTGTTTTGTTCAGAAGAACGTGAATAATTGAAGATTGCGTATGTTACCAAGCCAAATAAGGCTATAATCAACAATTGGACATAAGGATAATACTTGAGCCTGGTTAGAAGGACAGAGTTTTCATAGAAAATGAATTTCTTTCCGTAAATCCTGTTTTGACCATCTACGAGCCTGACTTCGATAGGATCACGGCTGTCCTTCATATTAGTAACCTGATCCTTCAGGAAATTGATCTGACCATCATCCTTCAGCAGGTCAGCCTTAGGTAAATTCTTGTAGTATTCCGGAGTACCTTTTTCATCTGTAAGTATGACAGGTATGGTAGTATTTGCCTGGACGATCTCATCCAGAATGAAGGAAAGATCGCTGTTTTGATTGGTTTCGCTTGCCAGGTATTCCAGTGTTTTGGCATAAAGATCAACCTGCCTTTTCTCCCTTTCCCTTATGTCCTGGACAAGTTTATTGGTATAAAGTATTGATCCTGCCCCAATTACAAAGGAAACAATCAGAACAAACCATTTCAAAAAAGATCTGTTCGAATATAAATCTATCGAAGCCGCTTCCTTAAGTCTCAACTAACTCAAAATATATTTGAAGTTAGCGAATGAAGCTGAAAAAATAACCTCAATTATTCGCCATGAACCATTTAGCAAGGATTTTCCAGTTTACCTTGGTCCCGTGCATAAGGATTCCCACACGATATATCCTGCTTGCTAACCAGGTAGTAAAAATAAAACCTGAGATCAAAAGGACTATTGACAAAATGAGCTCCCAGGTCTCCACACCAAAGGGAACCCTCATCATCATCACGACCGGTGAGGTGAAAGGAATCATCGATAACCAGAATGCCAGAGAGCCGCTAGGATCATTTAATACCGCCCCCAACATTACAATTGCAAAGATCAATGGTATTGTCACCGGTAGCATGAATTGCTGGGCGTCGGCATCGGTATCTGAAGCTGACCCCACGGCCGCAAATAATGCTCCATAGAGCAAATAACCCCCTAAAAAGAAAAATATGAAAGCTATTAGAACCATCGGTAAATCAATGGACGCTACCGACTGAAATGCTTTTTCAACAAAGCTTGGGTCTACACTTTCCGTTTGGGCTTGATTCATTATTTCAGTTGTTTGTGCAGATTGTACAGTTTCGATTCCCATGGCTGTCGTGACACCGGTAATGACAAGAAATGACAAGACTATCCAGATAATAAATTGAGTTAATCCCACACCTGCAATTCCAATTATCTTACCCATCATGAGATGAAATGGCTTGACGGAGGAAACTATCACTTCAACAATCCTGGTATTTTTTTCCTCGATGACCCCCCTCATGCACTGTGCGCCATAAATAAAAATGAACATATATATGAGGAAAGCAGCAATGTATCCAATGGCCGTAGCCGCTCCTGAGCTACTGCTTTTCTCATCACCACTGGAGCTCAGATTCACGGTTTGAAGGTCGGTGTCCACTTTAAAAGAATTGATCACTTCCTTATCCAGGCCCGAAAGACCCAGTCTCATATCCTCGACCTTTCTATCCAGTTGGCGTTCCAGTCGACTTATTATTGAAAGACTTGGATTTGATCCTGAATAGAATTTGTAACCACTGGGGTTTTCAAGATTGATCTTTGGAATATACAATAGCCCATAAAAGTCCTCGGATAGCATTCGTTCTTTAGCTTCATCCTCACTCCCATCCATAAATTCATACTCCAATTCCTCGTTTGAAGTGAATACCTCCTGGAAAAAACCACTTTGATCAACCACTAAAACTTCCTTCTTATCGACTCCCCTGGTAGCAAAATAGGTTGGAAGAACAATTATCGCCGCCATGAATAGAGGCCCCAGGATGCTTGCAACGATGAACGATTTCTTCCTGACCCTGGATAGATATTCACGTTGTATTATTATGTGTATGCGATTCATTACTTGTCTTTAACTAGGGATATAAATATTTCATTCATAGATGGGATCTTTTCATAAAATCCCTGGATCTCCACTTCTTTGATCAACTTTTTAAGGAGTGCATTAGGTCCCTGGCCTTGTATGTCCCTGATAGTCGCTCTATTCACTCCCCCATCCATTTGATCAGTATTAAGATTTTCGATTTCCCCATTTGAAGAAATCGTCCCCTGATATTCTATGGTATATAAACCTTTTCTGTGTTCTTCTTTTATATCCTTCTTGGGACCATCCAATATCTTCCTGGACTTATTGATCAAGGCAATGTGATCGCAAAGTTCCTCCACTGATTCCATACGGTGAGTTGAAAAAATAACAGTGGCCCCTTTCTCTCTCAACTCCAGGATCTCATTTTTTATCAGATCGGCATTTACGGGGTCAAACCCTGAAAAAGGTTCATCCAGAATTATAAGTTTGGGATCATGTAAAACCGTGGCAATGAATTGCACTTTCTGTGCCATCCCCTTGGAAAGGTCTTCAATGTTTTTATTCCACCAGGGGGAAAGGTCAAGACGATCCAACCACTGTTTTATTCTTTTTACAGCATCCGATCGGGATAAGCCCTTCAATTGACCTAAGTAGACCAATTGATCCCCGACTTTCATTTTTTTATAAAGGCCACGCTCTTCAGGTAAGTACCCAATTTTTCTTACCATCTCAGGGGTCATCGGTTCGTTACCCAGAAATATCTCCCCGTTGTCGGGTTCAATGATCTTGGTAATTATTCTGATCAATGTAGTTTTACCAGCTCCGTTTGGGCCAAGTAGGCCGAAAATACTTTTCTTCGGTATACTAAGCGAAACTTCATCCAGTGCCTTATGGGCACTGTAGTTTTTAGTGATGTTTTGTGTTTTTACGAAATCCAAAAATTTCTAATTTTCTCCATTAGTAACAGAAACCTGTAAATTATTACAGTCAAAATTGAATTAATTTGACGGGAGCAAAAATGGTGATATTTTTTTCAGAATGAGGAATTTACTGGCAAGAATATATTCGATTTATGGAATGTTGGTTTTTGGGCTGACCACTGTAATTTTCATGACCCCACAGTTGATATTAGCTCAAAACAAAAACTGGCATTCTGCGGCATTGCGACTTAATCACGTATGGGCTAGAATGTTTTTTTTTCTGGCCTTTATCAAAGTAAAGATCAAACTGGATGGAAATATTGACAGAAGTCAACAATATGTGATCTGCGCCAATCACTTCTCGTATCTTGATATTCCGGCGATGGGGCTTATCCCGGTGACATTCAAATTCATTGGTAAGGATTCAATTACGAACGTCCCATTATTTGGGTATATGTTTAGAAAAATCCATATTCCGGTCAACAGGAACAAACTCAGAAGTAGGGCAATTAGTATGAAACAGGCCATCCTTGAGATTTCTGAAGGATTCAATATGTTATTCTTTGCAGAAGGAGGTATTAGGTCCACAGAACCACCTGAAATGGTCCCATTTATGGACGGAGCTTTTCGTGTATCGGTTCAGTCCAATTTACCTGTCCTGCCGGTTGTCCTTCACGATAATTACCGAATACTTCCAGATGATGGAAAATTTCTCTTTTTTCCACAAAGACTTAGGATAACCATACTGGAGCCCATTTATCCTCAAAATAATGAAGATGCCGAGATCAGCCGATTGAAGGGAACCACATATTCCCTGATCCAGAGTGAATTGAACAAAAACTAATTACTTAATATTGCCCAGGATTTCATGCTATGAAAGTAAATCGGGAAACTCTTAAAAAAATAGCTCATCTGGCTCGTGTGGAAATAGATCCCAAGGATGAAAAAAGTCTTTTGAAAGATTTGGAGCAAATTGTCAGCTGGGTTGAGAAGCTCGACACTTTGGATACTGAGAATGTGGAACCACTCACCCACATGACAATGGAAAAGAATCAATTGCGTGAAGACCACCCAAAGAATACTCTGGAAAGAAAATCCGCTTTGAAAAATGCTCCTGATCATGATGATTCTTTCTTCAGAGTACCTAAGGTGCTGAAATAAATGTTTGGTTGGGTTCCAAAAGAAACACACCTAAGGGTACTGTTAGCCCTCGTAATTATCTGCTCAATATCTTTTATCTTCTTTTTGGAGAACGGATACAGTTCTTCCATAAAATGGAACACTTTTTTAGAAGCAGATGCCCAGGAATTCGATGTACTGAAAATCATCAAAGGTCCCTTTGAATTTAAGCTGGATGGTCAAAAATACCTGCTCAGTGAAAAATTCCTTGGAAGTGAAATAACTCACAATGTCCAGCTTTCCAGGATTATAGTGTACCTCCTGTGGTTTACATTTTGTGGCTTGCTGGCTATTTCTACATATTGGAAAAGGTTTTGGTTCCTGGTCGCAGGAGGACTTTCAATCATTTTCATAAATTTTTTGGACCTTGATTCAGTAGAGGTCCTTGGCACAGCAAGAGGCTCGAAATGGTCCACAATACTATTAATGTTTGTGACATTGTTACCCGCGTATTTCTGTCACAGCGTAAGACTTAATTGGTCATGGGTTTTAAAACTTGTCGTTATATCACTTCCATCTGCTTCCCTATTGATCATTTTTGATCTTAGATCAGAACTCTTCCTAAATCACTTCATTGCAAATTCCTTCTATGGTTTCGCTTTAATAACCTTTCTCTTTTTATTGATCATTGCTGAAGAGGTCGTTTTCCTCATTCTATATGTGATTACACAGTCCACAGGTGGCAAGAACAATGAGAAACACTTCAGCATTTTTGGCTTGGCATATTTAATCTATATCGGAATTCATTATGCAAAAAAGGGTGGATTTATTGATTCCGATATGGATATCCTCAGTCCTTATTATCTACTTTTTATCAGTATTGCCATATCATTTTGGTCACTAAGGTTCAAACAGGATATCTATAATGAAATGATCCAACGAAGTCATGACATCAGACTGGTTGTTCTGGTCATGGCACTGTTGACCTTTCTCTTCTTCAGCATGGGTTTTGTCAGGGGAAATGACCCCTCTTATGAGTCAATGCACTATCTGATCATCTATGCTCATCTGGGAATCGGATTTATGTTCTTTGCATACATATTGGTCAATTTTCTTACTCCCTTGATAAAGGGTCTAAAGGTTTATCGAATTGCTTATACAGAGCAAAACTTCCCTTATGTCACTGCACGTCTTGGTGGATTGGTTGCAATTGCAGGATTCTTCTTCTTATCCGATCAGCAAGCATTTAAGTTATTAACCGCTGCAAAGTATAACTACATCGGGGATATGTACGGATATTCAGGATCAATGGACCTCGCAGCTGAATACTATCGGGAAGGGAGTATTTATGGATGGGACAACCACTATTCCAATTATCAATTGGGAACCTATTATGCTAATAAAGAAGATCCGGGTGAAGCGCTTTACTTTTTTTCAAGGGCAACCAAACGATTTCCATCTGATTTTGCGTATGTGAACGCTGCAAATAGTTTTGATCTTCTGGGTCAAACTGAAAGGATTCCCGCAATGCTTCGGGAAGGCCAGATAGAATTTCCGAAGAGTGGACCTCTATTGAATAATTTAGCTCTTGTGTTAAATCGACAAGGTGCTAATAATCAAGCCAGATTGATTTTCGAATCAAGTGATTTGGTAACAAGCGGGTGGGGAGATGCTTTGAACGTAAATAAATGGGCGATTTACTCCGATTCTTCAACTCTTAAAAGGGACTATGACGCAGGAAGTCCAGCTTTGAAAGCAAATATCTATTTCTCCTCGACAGTTAATTCGCTTGAAATTGATACAACAATTTTTAGTTCTCCAGCCGATATATCAAGAACATCCTATATGATAAATTCATTGTGGGGAAGTTCTGACTCAGTTCCATCGGGGATCGTGGACAGTTATCTTGCTCAGATCTCCGACCCATATCTTAAAAGGGATCTGCTTAATGCTCATGCTGTCAACCTCTATAAAAGAGGTGAGGTAGATAAGTCTTTTGAAGTATTCAACAATCTCATCAATACAGTAAGTGAGTATGAAACGAGCAGGTATTTAAATCAATTAGGGTTAATGTCATTGGATCAGGGTGCTAGTAACCTTGCGGCAAAATATTTTGAGCAAGCAATAGATAGAAATCACCAGGAAGCAAGACTCAATTTGGTAATTGCTTACTTGGAAGCCTCTGAATGGTCGAAAGCGGCCTCCTCTTTGGATAACCTTGTGGAAAGCGACAGTACTTATTCTCGATTGCGCGAAGATTTGAGTTCAATCTTGCAAAATATTGATGATGACAGTTTTGGTTTCCTGTATTACAGATCCATGGAAATTGATTATGAAAGACTGTCCAGATCATTGACAGGCCTGAGTTCAAGCCAAATCACAACACTTTGGGATAAAATAGTTTATGACTTATGGAATCGTGGTGTATATGAGATGTCCGGATATTACAGACTTTTTGAGCCATGGTTATCAGATGAGCAAAAAGTTGAGTTTAATCGCAACACGGAAATTTCAAAATTGGGTCTGGATCAAAAGATCGATGTAAGAAATTCATTCGACGTTATTGAAGTCCTAGCAGCAACTCAATCTGATCTCTTTTCCCTCGATGAAAAATACGAAATAATAGTAAAAGCCGTAGACACGAATCCGTACTCATCAGAATATCAAAAGCAATATTGCCTTACAGCTATTGAGAACGGTCTATTCGATTACGCTGACGATGGCTTAATGAAATTAAAAGATATCATTCCTTCAGATGAATTCGATAGTTTTGTGAAGGTATTTACCGAGGCTAAGGAGTTGAAGCGAAACGATAATACCTGGACGCTACAATAAAAGCTAACATTAACTCATGCCCCAATTCCAATACGGTCAAGGTGAGCTTACACCTGGCATCGCGCTCGATATTGCCCTGAAACGGGTTGATGGTGTATTCTCTAAGGAAGTCATTCAAAAGATCGAAAAGAGCAACCAGATCACTTTGTCTATTGCGGACGGTGACGAAACGGTCTATGGGATCAACACTGGCTTTGGGCCTCTGTGCGATAAGAAAATTTCGAAAGAAGAAACCCGACGTCTCCAGGAAAACCTGTTGAGAAGTCACAGTGTTGGAGTGGGGGATGCGGTACCTGAGATAGTCACTCGCCTTATGATGGTGACGAAAATACACGCCCTGTCCCAGGGTTTTTCAGGCATATCCCCCAACACCTTGTTAAGAATTAAAGAGCTATTAGACAGGGACATCATTCCAATAGTCCCCAATAAAGGATCAGTAGGGGCAAGTGGGGATCTGGCACCCCTCGCCCACCTTTTCCTGCCGCTCATAGGGCAGGGAAAGGTAATGTACAAAGGAGAGCAACTACCTGGATCGTCATTGGAAACCAAATTCGGATTCCCGTCGATCACATTAGGGCCAAAGGAAGGTTTAGCCTTAATTAATGGGACTCAATTCATATTGTCCTATGGAACTTATGCTCTTGCTAGATTTTTTAATTGCCTGGAAGTAGCAGATATTGTTGGAGCCATGTCTTTGGAAGGTCTGCTTGGTTCAACAGCCCCCTTCAAAGCAGAATTACATGCATTACGTCCATTCGACGGCTCTTCACTGGTAGCCAACCGATTGACAGCCTTACTGGATAAGTCTGAAATGGTCGAATCACACGTTGATTGTGATCGAGTTCAAGATCCTTACTCAATCCGATGTATGCCACAAGTCCATGGTGCTTCGAGAAATGCATGGCTCCACCTTTATGAAATGGTGAAAACGGAATTAAACTCTGTTACCGATAATCCGATTATTCTTAACAAAAATGAATCTATAAGTGGAGGAAATTTCCACGGACAGTTGTTAGCACTTCCTTTAGACTACACCTCACTGGCAGCCTCGGAATTGGGGAATATCTCAGACCGTAGAACATATCTTCTGCTGGAAGGGAAAGAAGGGCTACCTGAATTCCTAATGAAGAACACAGGTATCAACTCGGGATTTATGATACCACAATACACATCAGCAGCACTGGTTAGTGAAAACAAGAGCCTTGTATACCCAGCAAGTGCAGATAGTATTCCAACTTCAATGGGTCAGGAAGACCATGTAAGTATGGGTTCAATCAGTGGAAGAAAACTTCATCGCATAATTGACAATCTTGAAAATGTCCTTGCTGTTGAAATGATCTGTGCCGCTCAGGCTTTTGATTATCGTAAACCTTTGAAATCAAGTGACATCCTTGAAGGATGCTATGAGCTGATCCGCTCTGATATTGATCATGCCGAACACGATCGGATCTTTGCTGATGATATTGAGAAAGCTCATAAAATAATCAGTAGTGGATCTTTAAGAACTAAAGCAGATAGCGAAGCTCGCAAACGAAACATAAACCTAAATGGCAAATACGATGAATTATTCAGATTTTGTTAGCAAATACGCTCAACACCCTAACTATTTTGCGCCAACTGGTAATGAGCTTAATGCAAAAACCTGGCAAACTGAAGCTCCACTAAGGATGTTGTTGAATAATTTGAATGAAGAAGTCGCGGAAAATCCGGAAGAACTAGTCGTATACGGAGGAACAGGACAGGCGGCCAGGAATAGGGAGTCACTGGAAAAGATAATTGCGATCCTCCTGGACCTGGAGGAAGATCAAAGTTTACTGGTGCAGTCAGGAAAACCTGTTGGCGTTGTCAGGTCACATCCGGAGGCCCCACGAGTGTTAATAGCAAATTCAAACCTTGTACCAAACTGGGCTAATTGGGAACACTTTGAGGACCTTAAAGCACGAGGATTGATGATGTACGGTCAGATGACTGCTGGTAGCTGGATTTATATTGGTTCACAAGGTATTCTACAAGGAACATACGAGACGTTTGCAGCCTGCGGTAGGACTCATTTCAACAATGACCTTAGGGGAAAACTTCTTGTTTCCGGTGGCCTTGGTGGGATGGGTGGTGCACAACCTTTAGCTGGGACAATGGCAGGTGCAACATTCCTTGGAGCTGATGTTGATCCCACTAGAATTGAAAAGCGACTAAAGACAAGATATATTGATCGAATGACCGATTCGTATGAAGAAGCGAAGGAATGGGCTCTTGAGGCTAAAAACAATGGCGACAATATTTCAATCGGTCTGGTATCTGACATTGGTGATTTGCTTGAGCATTTATTAGATGATGGAATAATACCCGATATTCTGACAGATCAAACATCCGCACACGATCCTGTACATGGTTACGTTCCTAATGGATTATCACTTTCAGAAGCAGAAAAGTTGAGAATAGAGGACCCCATACTTTACAAGGAGCTCTCTTTAAAAAGCATGGCAAGGCATGTCGGATTCATGCTCGAAATGCAGAAAAGGGGAAGCATCACATTTGATTATGGTAATAACCTCCGTGAATTTGCGAAACAGGGAGGTGAAGAAAACGCATTTGATTTTAATGGTTTTGTTCCGGAATACGTTCGGCCATTGTTTTGCGAAGGCAAAGGACCTTTCAGATGGGCAGCTTTATCTGGTGATCCCGAAGACATTTTTACTACTGATCAGGCTTTGATCGAAGCTTTTCCCGAGAATGATCATCTTATCAAGTGGCTAACGCAAGCGAAGGATAAAATCGCATTCCAGGGTTTACCTTGTAGAATATGTTGGCTAGGAATGGGTGAAAGAGAAAAAGCGGGTTTGATTTTTAATGAACTTGTAAAAAAAGGAAAGGTCAAGGCTCCCATTGTAATCGGACGAGATCATTTGGATTGTGGGTCTGTGGCTTCACCAAACAGGGAAACTGAAGGTATGATTGATGGTTCCGATGCCGTATCTGACTGGCCACTACTTAATCTTATGAGCAATGCTGTTGGAGGGGCTACATGGATCTCTTTCCATCATGGTGGGGGAGTTGGTATGGGTTATTCTCAACACGCAGGAATGGTGGTGCTGGTCGACGGGACTGATAGGGCTGAAAAATGTCTTAAAAGAGTTTTATATAACGATCCTGCAATGGGCATTTTCCGGCATTCGGATGCGGGATATGATGATGCCATTTCCATTGGAAAGAAAATGGATATTTTGATCTAAAATAAAAAACCCTGCCGAATGGCAGGGTTTCTTTCTTATATTCTGAATCTTTTTTAATTATTCAATTTGAAAATAATGGGAAGTACCATCCTCACTTTCACCGGTCTGCCTCTTTGCTTACCAGCCTTAAATTTTGGTGATGATCTCAACACTCTTTCCGCTTCCTCGTCACATCCCGCTCCGATTCCCTTAACAGCTTTAACCTCTGTAACGGAACCATCCTTGTCCACCACGAACTGAACGAAAACTCTTCCTTCAATACCCATTCTTCTTGCCTGAGCAGGGTACTTCATTTTGTCGGAAACAAATTTGTAGAATGCTGGCATACCTCCAGGGAACTGAGGTTGATCTTCCACAATTGTGAAAACCTCATCTACCTCTTCTTCTTCAGGAGCTTCTTCAAAGACGATGTCTTCGACAACAGTTTCTTCTGTTACTTCAACATCAAGCTCGACTTCAATCTCTTCCTCGATTTCTTCTTCATCAGGTACCTCAACAATTTCAGGTAACTGCACCTTTGGTGGCGGTGGAGGTGGTTGCTCGGTTGGAGGGATCTCCATGATGTCTTCAAAGTCATCTTCCACTTGCCCCAAATCCAATAAACCTTGATCATCATAAGACCTCCACTCGAATGCTACAATAACTAATAGCAGACTAATAGAAAGACCTAGGTTTAATAACATTCCCGATTGCTTTTGCAGATCGTACTTAGGATTTTTCTTTAGTTCCATATTTTTTTCAGAATTTATAAGACCGGTAGAATATCAAAGATATTACTTTCAATATTATTTATACAAAGTTTGTTTTCTTTTTTCATTTACAGAATAAAATACTACCCCGCATGTTATACCTAACATATTAAACACAAAATCGTTTAGATCCATACCCCGATTAGGTATATATAATTGAGCTATTTCCGTCAAACCTGCAAAAAACAAGCCAAAAAGGAAAGTCACGATAATGGATCTCCGTCCCAGGATATTCAGCAATTTGGATAATTCCCTATGCCACAAAAGTGTCAGATTCAAAAACAGAAAAAAGTGGGCTGCTTTGTCCTCGTGTTCAAATAGAACCACTTCATGAAATCCCATACCGGGTTTCAACAGCAGGTACAAGGTGAGAGCGAGCCAGAGATATGAGAATAACCTAAATAGCAACTAACTACCGATTAGTTCACCATACTCCTCAGATGAAATGAGATCAGAGCCTTCCTCCGAGACCTTGACCTTGATCATCCAACCTTCGCCATAGGGATCTGAATTCACTAACTCGGGATTAGATTCCAACGCATCATTGACTTCCAATACTTCACCTGATACTGGCATAAAAAGATCGGATACTGTTTTGACAGCTTCAACTGTGCCAAAGACATCCCCACTATTGAGCGAATCCCCAATAGTTTCTATTTCGAGATAAACAATATCTCCTAGTTCACCTTGAGCAAAATCAGTGATACCTATTGTGGCGGTATCCCCATCCATTTTTACCCATTCATGATCTTTTGTGTACGACAAATTTTCTGGAACGTTCATATAAATAGGATCGTGTTAATTTCTGGTCGACAAAAATATACCGATTCATTGAAACAACTACAGTTGAGCAAGGCTAAACCTAAGTTGAACTCCAAACGATGTTGTCGCACGTTTAAAAGATCCAACTCTTGGATTGGTAACCGATCGCTCATAATACATGGTTAAATCAAGCTGGTTATTCAATTTATACCCAATCGAGGGACGTATTTGAAAACTTCGATTTCCATTGGTTATTTGGTCATCATCATCAATCTTCCGTTGGATAGTCCTTGAATCTCTAATAGTCATATTCACCCTGAACATTACATCATTTTCTATTGTGATTGTACGTCCTTGCACTTTGAAGGGCAATTTCAAATCATCCTTGGTCCATCCAAGATCAAGTGATACATCGTCATTTTTCGTTTCAGTAACCTGGGCATTTGAAAGATTGAGTGACAAATTCCTATCCGTTTTATAATCCACTCTAATATTGAAGTTTGCTTTGGTCCTGACATTCACTCCAATAAGGGGAGCAAATTGCTCTGCAATTGTGACCTGATTCATTATGTAAACCGGAACCAAACTACCGGTTATTGTATCAGTGACCGATGCTAGGGGATAATCCAAAAAGTCATTATCAAGGGTCAGGTTATTATTGTATTGCAGGGAATTTGTATAACTGCTGATGTTGAAAGCAGAATTATACCTATGTGTAAGGTTAATTGAAGAAAATATATCACTAAGTCCCGGGATTTTTGATAAACCAGCAAAATCAACCTGCCAGCTAGGTATAGGTATCACAGGGAATGGCTTTAAGCTGATTTTCGCAGGATCTTCGCCAGAGTAAGCAGCTAAAAATGCCGGGACCAATACATCCTGCGAAATAGAGTTATATCGAGATGTGTCACCGGGATTTCTGGTAACGATCTCATTGCCTAATCGCTGTTCAATGATGGCAATGTTCTCCTTGAATTCTTCGAATGCTGGTGAAATATTACCATTCTGTTTTTCGAAAGCAGTCCTAATGGTGTTATATGATATACTGTAATTACCTCCTCTTGAAGGTGTTAAACTGGCATAATCATTAGTAAGTGTATCAAATCTGAATATCTCCTGGAAGTTACCAGTGACAGTTCTTTTTGCATCGAACTGGATCTTGAGATCACTATATGGTTCTATCGATGCCCTTATTCCCAGGTCCTTGCTTTGTGTCTGATCGAATGGCGCTGTTAGGAACGGGGATTCTGTCAACCAACCATTTCGAGCTGCTGTAAATCTAATATCTGGATCCTGACTGCCAAGTATGAATCCAAGTCCCGGGGCCGACCATGTGGAATCAAGTCCAAATAAGTATGCATTGGGTACAAATCCTGATAACCCTGTAGATTCCCTAATTCCATAGGTTACGTTTATCGATCGTAAAGACATTAGTAGCCTGAGGAAGCCTTTGCCCAGATCTCCTGCTACATTCTTCTGTTCCTCTTCGTCCTGTGACGATCTACCTCTTCTTCTTGCTGGTTTATTTATCTCGTTCAGGAATTTCACTTTGTTGTAAAGTTTGACAAGGTCGATTTTGGCAGTTCCCGATCTATCTCTGCTATTTTGAATCCTGTGTCCAAAAAAGTTACCTAGGGAATCATTTTGATTCAAGGACCCTGCAATCCAGTTATAGCCCACGGAATACCTGACGTCACCATTTATCCAATCAGTGAATGGAATTTTATCTAACGGTAATTTATAGTTGGCTGAAACATCCTGATTGAAGTTCTTCATACGCCCCAGGTCCTTGATCTGGTCCCAGATAAAGGCCCATTCTGCTCTCGTATCCACGTCTCCCTCAATGGACGCATCCGGTTCATCGATGACAGCATTGGCTCTGGCTGCATAATCGAGACTGAGCCCTTTGAAAATGTTCCATCGCAGATTGTAAGTACGATTAAATGTGAACAACCGTTCATAATATGGAGCTATGGTTTCTGTGGTAAGATTTGCATCATAGAGTTGGGTCATAGTGAAGCTTCTATTCAATTCCGCCCTCGCCGAAAGGTTACTGGGAAAAGGAGAAAAATTTATATCCTTAATGATCTGAAGGTAGGGGCTTTCAAAAGTATCCTGAAAAGGAGCAATGTTGATATTTGGTGGTGAATAATTATATGCGATCGACCCTGACTGGGATTTCCGGATAAGTGACTGAGTATTAATATTACTTGACACCTGATCACTGTAAGCATAAGACAATGAGAAGTTGGAAATATCATAAATCTGAGGTGTGGCGCCTGCTTTCACTTTTTCCTTTCTCACGTTAGTAAAATTGAGGCTGCGACGTGTTGTACGATCCTCCACCAACTTTCGATACCTTTTCTTTTCCTGTTCATCGCTGAAACTTCCTAACGAGGCTTCCAGGGGAATGTCGGGATCCAGTGGGTCGAACTGCGGAGTAACTCGAGTCTTTTCAAAACTTGCAAACATTGGGACCTTCAATCCGGTCTTCTCTGGAAGAAGGAACTTGTCCAGATTGATATTTGCACTAATGTCATATTGAAATGTCTCCGCACGGGTCCTTTCAGAGATCCTTTGCTGGATTGATCCAAATCCAATGGAAGTATATCGAGTTGAAGCTGAAATATTTCCCAGGTCCGCCAATTTCGCAGCAATTCTTGCATTTGCCGCCCAACCTCTCTTCCTGTCAAAATCAGTAACCCTCAATTCATTTGCCCAAATACAAACACTTTTCGGCGTTCGATCAGTTGATTCGGGATTTCTCACTCCTATCATCATCGTGAGTACAGTACTTAGATCCGGTCGACCTTTCACCGTTAACTTATACCGCCCACTTTGCGAAGGAATAGAATAGGGGGTTTGAACATTTATATTATTCCGATTTCTAAGAGATTTTAATCCTAGTAATTCCTTTATGGATAGATCAATTTCATTCTCCTCAGGCCACACCGCCCTTGCCAAAGCATCTCCACTCAGGGTGAGGTTTCGAGGAGTAATCTTCATGGGCACCTCTATTTCATAGTAGTTTTCAACAAAATCGGTACCTATCCTCAGGAAAGCCGTCACATCATCGTCATTTACAATATCCCGACGATAGGCTTCAGCATGAAAGAACATCTTCAACCGGCCATAATTAATCAGGTCATAACTCACATTTTTAAATACAGCCCGTGAATCTTTGTCTTCAAGGTCCTCCACGCATATCTGAAGGGACTGTTCGTTCACACGTCGATTCAAAAAAGTTGTATTGTCCCTGTCCCGATTTAAACCCGGAGGAATAACGTAGGGACTGGTTTCAGCGTCTCCTACACTGTTTTCCTCAATATTTACAACGGATACATTGAAATCCGAAGTTGTGGTCTCCGGGATCTCGTTAAAACCCGTTTCATTCAATGCTTCCTGAAACTTTCTCCACTGACTGCCAACTAACTGAAATTTGGCCAAGCGAAGGACCACAGGCTGCTCCCAACCCGCCATATACATTCGAATAAACCGAATGGTTTTGAATCCTTCGATATCACCTTCGATTCGGTCAGGATTTCGTATAGGGATCCTGAACAAGTACCAATTTGCCTCACCGGAAATATCTGTAACCTGGTCCACTATATAACCTTCTCCTACTGCCAATTCATTAGGTCTCAGGTCAACCCTATATTCATAATATTCTTCGAGTGACTGGATAGTATTGTCCCTGTTCAGATCCTCATTGTCAGGAAGAACTGTGGACGCCCTGGTCAAATTATTTCCTCCTACCGGAGAATTCCCATCCATCCCATTGAATTCTTTGTACCTCTCAATGACCTTTGCGTTTTGCTCATCAAGTGCACCCCCAAGATAGTAACTGAAGTTATCGGCTGAGACATCTTCTCGAATCCTGTCTAATGTAGTCGCAGATACATCCAGGCTATTAAGATAAGAATCAAATTTTGAGGTTTCCAGGTCATTTCTTACACCATCCAGACCAACGTCCTGGTTATTTCTTACTCCCTGTGAG
The DNA here is from genome assembly GCA_965242805.1 of Cyclobacteriaceae bacterium. Taxonomy (GTDB): domain Bacteria; phylum Bacteroidota; class Bacteroidia; order Cytophagales; family Cyclobacteriaceae; genus JANQEU01. Next base: position 2,622,655 of record CBDETD010000002.1, read on the forward strand.
TTTTCAAAGTTGTTAGTCAGGTACTGCTCAGCAGAAACATACCCCCATTCGTTTTCAATGGCCTGAGTTAGGTCACCATTCCCGGGTAATCCATTCTCAAATGCATGTTTACCATCCCTCATCACATCCTCAGAAATACTTCCAAGATTGAATACCAACTCTCCACCTGTCCTATTATTATCAAAGTAGGTACCGTTTCGGATTTTTCCACGGTCGTCACCATTGATGGCACCAATAAAAGGATCCATCATCCAGAATTCAAGATATTCGATGTTGGTCTTATCAAAATCCACTTCATTGGTGATGGCCCGTGTAACGCCTGCCCAATTTTCTTCAGGGTCTGGCAACTGTCCATCTCCTCGTAGATCCGGTGTGTAATTATAAGGTCCACGTTCCCTGGGAAAATATGCAAGATCAAGGGTAGGTTCGTTCACAGTGACCAGGGTTCGATCCTGTTGACGGAAGATATCCTGGGGAGCAACAGCTTTAACATAGTGATTCCGCATGTCTTCATCTGTTATATTATTTGGTCGGGTATTACCTTGACTACGATAAAAGACACTATTATCGATTGTATACCATGCTAGTTTTGCCCTTTTATAGTTGATTCCAAGTGTGGACCGATCATCTACGAAATTTTCTGTGGAAGTGGTGGGTGTCGAAGCTAATTTCCAGGCCGTCCATCCTCCGATGTTGACGGGGTTTACGGCATTTTCAAAGTCATCAATGTAAGAGGTGCCTTTTCCTTGAACGATGTTTGACGTGCCGGGACTTAATTGAGCAAACTCAGCACTTAGGGTAATGCTGGAAGGTTCTTTCGTGCTGACCAACGGTAAGAAATCAAGTGCTTTCGTCAAATATGGAGCATCTTGCTGATAATTAACATTAAAGCCATATTTTGTGTTTCGTGTAGGTTCGTCTCCAATACTAAACCTTGAGATCCCCCCAGGTCTTTCATTAAGATTCAAAATTGTTGCTCCTAAACTAAGATTATCATTGAAGACATAATCGAATTGAGCACCAGTCAACCACCTCGTTTGAAAATTGAACAGATCTGCCTTTTCATAGGATATCTGTATGTTTTTGCCTGAACTTAGAATGCCTTCATTAAGAATTCGAACCCGCCCAAGGTTGTAGTCCACTGTATAGTCGAGACCTTCAGTCAAAGGGGTATTACCGGCCAGGACAACAACGGAATTTGGTGCCACATTGATCCCCGGTAGAACGATCTCTGATGAACTACTCCCACTGAACTTACCCAGAATGAAAAACTTGTTTTTTGACGCCAGAAGTTCAGCATCCGCTTTGGTCGTATTATATAGTGTGTCATAGACATACTTATCAATCAGGACCGTTTCACCATCATCGAATTGCGCTCTAAGCGTCTTGCCAAAAGGTTCGATCACCGGAAAAATCACATTACCATTCCGAGTATCAATGGTGACACCTTCAATAAAATCAAAGTTCCCGTCTCTTTGACGGTCATTATTTCTATTTAATTGATCAAGACCCAATAATTCAATTAATGGTATATCCTTCGTTCTTCGTCCTTCATGAAGCGATGGATTGTCTATCCCAGTCAGGTCATCCCTGTAATGGATCCTTAGTGTAAATCCTTCTCGTTGAACCTGGCCGGTATTCAGATTATAAATATTCTTCATCATTAGATCCCAGGTTGGAACTTTGGTATTGATCTTATTGGGACGTAACATTTTGAGATGGATCAGGTTGTCATCAGTCAGGCCCTGGTAATCTTCAGTTAGCTCTCCAACCCTGTACACCTGACCATTAAATGTGTATTCATAAGAAACGGCTAATACCTCATCATTCTGGAGTCGCCTCAACAGGGTAATGTATCCAAGTTCGGTATTGATCCTGTACTCGGAGATATCAAGTTTTCTAGCGGTTGTTACTTTGACGAAATCTGTACTCTCGGTCATGCCAAATTCGGTTTCAAGGATCTGATTTGCCTGATCTGGATTCCTGAGATCAGGATTGTTCCTTACCCTATTGAATAGGTCATTAGCTGCATTTTGAGTCGGTCCGGCCCGCCTGCCCTGGACATTGTCATTAAAAATCCTCGATCCCTCACCGAGATCCATTAATGCAAGAAAATTACGAGTTGTTTCAGTATTGTTATTTCGATTCAGAACGTACACTTCGACCCTGGTCACATTTACACCTGAAACTATCTGAGGCAATGTGGAAAGCCATCGTTCATAATTATTTCTGAAAAAATGACCTAAAAAGAAGTGTCGGTTTTCATCATAATTGGACGCTCGGATCTCAAATTGCTGTTCATCAACCCCATTTTCGATATTGATCACATCATTTCTTCCTCGTTGTCTTGATGCGATACCAGTCACATATAGCTTACCAAATTGCAGTTGGGTTTTGATACCAAACAATGATTGAGCTCCGGTAATTAAGCTATTGGAAACAGGCATACTTACGTTGCCGATCTCAATTTTCTTAATAATCTCCTCTTCGTACCCTGTATACTCGACCTTCATATCATTTTGAAAATCGAAGGTATTGTTGTTATCGAAATTGAAGGTAACGGCTAATTTTTCCCCAATCTTACCGACCACATTGGCGCTGATCTGCATGTTGAAGTTGAATCCTCCATTTCTTCTTTGTCGTTCAGGAACCTGGGGATTGTCAATAAACTGAAAAAGTCCACCGAAGTCGAGATTTACGAATCCGGTTGGTTGAATATCTACATAACTTCCACCAAAAATTCTATCGAAAACCGGGCTTATGTATAGTTTCGGAATCAACCTCCTACCTCCAACTGCACTTTCACCTTCTATACCGATTGACTGTTCCCTCCAGTAATCCCTGATTATCTGCTGGTCATTGTATCGGTCGTATTCATCAAAGGACATGGAGGTCGCAGGCCTGAAATTTACCCCGCCCATTCGTTCATAGACTGAATAGCTCAATGTTGAGTCATATTCCACTTCAAGGTCGATATTGGACGGGTCCCTTAGTTCTAGAAGGGAGGAATTCACCTGGTTCGAAAATGGATCTCCAAACCTGTAACTGGGCTCATAACTTGGTGACCTTGTAGGTTGGTAAATTTCAGGTTCCGTAATAACAGTATCCTGTTCCGGAACTGAAAGTGAGTCTTGTTCTTGGGCATAAGAACTTTGGATCAATGAAACCCATACAAGTACTGCAAGAAATACTCTTATATTTATCCTCCGCTCCAAATGGTTAGTATTCTTTTAGGCTCTCTTCAGCGCTAACTTGATGATCTCTTCCAGTGACAAATCACCATGCTCCTTTAAGATAGCATTCAAGCTCTTTTCGGCGGCTGGTTTACTTATGCCCAAGGTTGTCAATGCGGATAACGCCTCAGTACGCAAAGTATTGTCGATAGAAGGTGAAAAACCGACCGATTTATCCAATAAATCCTCTTTTCTCATCTTATCTTTCAACTCCAGGACGATCCGTTGTGCTGTCTTTGCTCCAAGTCCCTTTACACTCTGTATGACCGCCACATTTTCATTGGCAATAGCTGCTTGCAATTCTTCAGGAGAAAGTGACGAAAGAGTCATCAAAGCTGTGCTGGGCCCTACTCCACTAATAGAGATGAGATCCAGGAACCTGGCTTTTTCAGAATTATCAAAAAATCCGTACAAAGTATGAGCGTCTTCTTTTACATGAAGGTGTGTATGGATCTTCACGTTTTCTAGAGATTTTACCGAAGAGAAGGTGTTAAGGGAGATTTTCACTTCATATCCTACACCTCCAACTTCCATTATCAAATGGGTAGGTTCTTTTTCGATTAATTTTCCTTCGAGGAATGCTATCATTTGGTTTTGTTTATCTCTGATAATTGGGCATCGACTACTGCAATTGCCGTCATATTGAATACTTCCCTGGCCGAGCTTCCAACTTGCAAAATATGCACTGATTTATCCATACCCATTAGTATAGGGCCAATACCTTCTGCTCCACCCAGTTCCATCATTAACTTGTAGGCAATATTCCCCGATTCCAGGTTTGGAAATATCAAAGTATTGGCCTGAGTTCCGGCCAGATCACTAAATGGATAATTTTCTTCCAGAAGATTCTTGTTTATAGCCACATTAGCCTGTAAATCACCGTCAATTAACATCGCCGGCCACTTTTTCTTTGCAAGCTCGACTGCTTTGGCGACCTTAGATGGTGTTTGACCTGTCGCTGATCCAAAGTTTGAATATGAAAGCGCGGCGATCCTGGGTTCCGTATCGAAATGTTTTACCGCCCGAGCTGCGAGACCAATGATTTCCACTAGATCCTCCGCGGTCGGATTCTGATTTACCGTGGTATCAGCAAAAAAATAATTACCCCTTGAATTGCTTATAATGTACATACCAGCTACCCTCTTAACCCCGTCTTCCAATCCGATAATTTGTAGTGCCGGAAGAATGGTTTTTGGATAATCAACCGTCAGCCCTGAAATTAGGGCATCCGCATGTCCAAGTTTCACCATCATTGCACCGAAATAGTTTCTACTAATCATTGCCTTCCTGGCGAGCTTCAAAGTCATTCCCTTCCTTTGGCGGATCTTAAAATATTCCTCAGCGTACTGATGACGAATTTTTTCCTGGACATTGGGATCGACAATTTCACATTCCAGAAGATCTGTAAGTTCGTTTTCGGTAATTATTTTCTTGATCTTTTCCTCATTACCCATCAATATGGGAATTCCGATCTTCTGATCGATTGCCATTTGGGCAGCTTTAAGAATGGTGGCATCATCAGCTTCCGCAAATACTACTTTTTTCGGATCTCTACGAGCGATGGATACTATTCTGGAGATTAGGCGATGGTCTATCCCAATCCGTTGTTCTAGTTCCAATTCATATTGAGCCCAATCATTAATATCTATCCGTGAGACTTTGGAGTCAATAGCTGCTTTTGCTACTGCCGGGGAAATTGTGGTGATTAATCTTGGGTCTAGGGGTTTGGGGATCAGATAATCTTTACCGAACCGAATATTCTTTTGTCCATAAGCCTTTAAAACTATTTCCGGGACCGGTTGCTTTGCCAAAGCCGCTAAGGATTTGACCGCGGCCAATTTCATTTCTTCGTTGATCGCCGAGGCACGAACGTCCAGAGCACCTCGAAAAATATAGGGGAAACCAAGAACATTGTTTACCTGATTTGGGTGGTCAGATCTCCCGGTGGCCATGATGATATCATCCCTTGTCGCCATTGCCAATTCGTATGCTATTTCAGGGTTCGGATTCGCAAGTGCAAAAACGATGGGGTCCTTAGCCATCGTCTTCAATGTCTCTGGGGACAGAATATCTGCTACTGATAAACCTAGAAAAACATCTGCTCCTGAAAGGGCATCTTCAAGTGTATTATGAGATTCTCCAGTGGCATACTTGCGTTTGATTGGATCAAGAGACGGTCGATCCTTTTTTATAATGCCCTTGGAATCGGCCATCAGGATATTCTTAGCCCTGGCACCTAATGCTACGTAGAGATCTGAACAAGCGATTGCTGCTGCTCCAGCCCCACTCACAACAATCTTGATTTCAGAAATGTCTTTACCATTGATCTCGAGGGCATTAAGGAGGGCTGCGGCCGAAATAATTGCTGTTCCATGCTGGTCATCATGCATTACGGGTATGGACATTTTAGCCCTTAGTTCTTTCTCGACATGAAAGCAATCGGGCCCTTTGATATCTTCCAGATTTATTCCGCCAAAGGTTGGTTCCAATGCCTTTACAACTTCGACAAACTTATCCGGGTCCCTTTCATCTATTTCGATATCAAATACATCGATACCTGCAAACTTTTTAAATAGTACGCCTTTTCCCTCCATCACCGGTTTGGAAGCTTCAGGTCCAATATCTCCCAAACCTAGAACAGCGGTGCCATTTGAAATAACACCTACCAGGTTCCCCTTTGCAGTGAATTTGTATGCATTTTCCTGGTTTTCATGAATCTCAATGCAGGGCTCTGCCACTCCCGGTGAGTACGCCAAAGCGAGGTCATGCTGACTACTTAAAGGTTTGGTCGGTGCAACCTCAATCTTCCCTGGACTGGGAAATTCATGGAAATCAAGGGCATCCTTTTTTCGGATTTTGGCGCACATTTAACCAGCAGAATTGATTTTGAAGCTGTTAATAATTGTATCCAATCCTCTGATATAGTTCTTCTTTTTGGTACCAGGAGAATAGACGTATCCTTCAATATAATATACGCGTTGATTCGCCTCGTCAACAATTGTATAACTTATATAAGGACCCCCTCCGGAATTGTCGCTGATCTTCCATAATCCCCTGGTCTTGACAGCATAATTCCCATCAAAACTGGTTGTCTCAGAGAACATGCCTATGAAATCATCCCTTTGTTGTCTTGTAATATAAAGTCCCGGTTTTTCGCTATCCCTTAAGTTGGTTTCCGTTATCTTATCGCGAAATCTTCCAATGTCGTTAAAAATATCGGCAGAGCGATACGGCTCATGGTAAACGAAAACATTCTGTTCCTTGTCTGCTTCAAGTAACCGATACCAAACAAAGTTTTTTGTGTTTTTTCCTAGTTCCCAACCGTAGGGGACCCCAATGGTGAAATCATGGTTCTCCGCAATTGCTTTTTCTATTTCCTTCGCTCTACTTTTCAATAGTTTTGACTGTAATCTTTGTCTTTCAACAGATTCGAAAAGTTCTTGTAGGTACCCTCTGTTTGCACGTATTTTCTTCATAAGTAATTCCTCTGAAGATGAAAACAGATATAGTACAAGCTGGCCTTTTGCAAACTCATCCGTTCTTGTGGCCATGAACCTAGTGGTATCCCTTTGGATGGTTTTTAAGGATTCATCTGTAAAATATCCCCTGAGCACATTGCTTTCTGAAGTTTTGCTGTCAAGCGTCATTACAAAGATCATATTGGCGGCGGATCTCAATACGGAGTTTAGGCGCTTAGGACTTGATTTACCTAGAGAAAACATTGGCTCATCCTGTGGTAATCCTCGCATCGGCTCACGAAATGTCTCCCGGATCAAATCACCTAACTCGCCTTCATACTGAGTGGAATCCATAACAAGTATGATCTCTCCAACTTCACCTCTGGCATTGGGCATAAATTCCTTTTCCAGACCACTACTGACTTTCTGACATCCCAATACCAACACCAGTATCGAGAAAATTAATACTGTTTTTCTCATTTGAAATTTGATTGAAAACAAAAGTAAGAATATAGGTCGATGATTGAGAACTAATCCAAAGCAATAATCAATTGCTGCCCCACATGAATGGTATTTGAGTTCAAATTATTGAGGGATTTCAATTTTTCGATGGTCACGTTCGTAGATCTTGAAATATCCCATAGGGTATCGCCGGGCCTTACACTGTAAGTCTTACCCCCAACGTTGGCATTAACACTCGTGGCAGCCTTTGTGGTTTTGGCACTGGCATATAGATCTTTTGTACTACTTGTATAAGTTGGAAGCACCCATATATTCAATCGTTGTCCAATGCGGATCAAATTAGAGTTAAGGTTATTCCATTTCTTGATATCAGAAATCCTAACATGATACCTTCTGGCTATCGTACCCAAGACATCTCCACTTCTGACGCGATATACTTGCCTGGTCCTCCCATATGTGCTGCCAGGGCTATTTCGAGCCAAATACTCCAATTCCTTTTTTCCAACCTTTGATGCGGTATCGAATAGAAAAGATCTATTTGCATAGACTTCGTCCTTTGATTCCATAGGTATTCTCAAACTATAATCTTTGGTATTCTCAGGTAATGCTCCTCGCTTTATATCCGGATTCAATCCTAGTATGTCATCTACACAAATGTTCAATTGATTGGCAAACGTCTCGATGTGGAAGTATTGACTTACTTTGATCGTGTCGAAGTCTGGCAAGTAATAAGGATTATCCGGAAAGAGATTATGCTCCTCAGAATAATTCAGGGTGTATATCATCGCTACAAATTGTGGAACATACGATCGTGTTTCTCTTGGAAGATACCTATAGATTTCCCAGAATTTCTTTTTGTACCCACTTCTCCGGATCGCTTTCCTGACATTACCTGGCCCGCAATTGTAAGCTGCCAGTGCCAATTCCCAGTCTCCAAACATTCTATGAAGGTCAATTAAATGACGGCATGCTGCATCGGTGGATTTATATGGATCCATCCGGTCGTCTACATACCATGAATTTTTCAATCCGTAGATCTTACCGGTAGATGAGATAAATTGCCATAAACCTACCGCACTCGCCCTTGATATGGCATTTGCTCTAAGTCCTGATTCTACAATTGCCAAATACTTAAGTTCGTCCGGTAAATCATATTTTTTCAGATAGTCCTCAAATATTTTGAAATAGAAATCCTTACGGTTAAGTATTTCAACAGTATAAGCTCGATCTCTTACGGTGAAATAGTCTATGAATCCCTTGACCCTTTCATTGAAATTAAGGGGTATTTCCGTTTCAAGATCTGACAGGCGTTCTTCAACAAGGCCATAAGAGGCATCGGGAATATGATCATAATCCGCCGATTGAGCGTGACACAAGAGTAGGGTAAACCATGTTAAAACCGCAAATATTGTCCTGAACATGGGCTGAAATTTACATTTCCTGAACTTCTTTTGAAAATTTTATGAGCTTCTTCTCTTCGAAAGCCGCCGTCATTATTTGGATCCCAACCGGTAATCCGTGATCATCATGCCCTTTTGGTATCGAAATTGCCGGTATCCCCGCAACGGACGCCTGAACCGTGAATAGATCTGATAAATACATCTGAATTGGGTCCAGTGTCTTAGATCCAATTTCGAATGCGACTGTTGGTGTGGTAGGCATGAGAATAAAGTCGCACTGAGATAATACGTCCTCAGTGTATTTCTTAATAATATTTCTTGATTTCTGAGCTTTCGTATAAAATGCGTCATGGTAGGACGCAGAAAGCACGAATGTACCTAGTAGTATTCTCCGTAAGACCTCTTTTCCAAACCCATGCGTCCTTGTTTCTTTAAACATCAATTCGAGATTCTGAGGATCAGTAATTCGGTAACCGTAACGAACACCATCATAACGAGATAAATTGGCGCTTGCCTCTGCGGAAGTCAATATATAATAGGTCGCCAGTAAATATTCAATGTAAGGGAAATCAAATTCTATGATCGAATGACCTTTGGCCTGTAATCCCTCAACGACACTATCGAAATTCTCTTTTACCGCAGGCTCCCAGTCCTCTGAATTTCTGAATTCCCTGAAAAATCCGATTTTGTATTTATTCTCATTTGTGTCATCAGCACTATAATTGTCTACTGGCCGAGCTGATGATGTGCTGTCATTTTCATCTTTTCCAGCAATGACTTCAAGAATAATGGCAGCATCCTCCACGGTTGATGTAAGTAAACCAACTGTATCAAACGAGCTTGAATACGCTGTCAAACCGTATCTCGATATCCTAGAGTAAGTCGGCTTTAAACCAACAATTCCACAAAATGATGCAGGTTGACGAATACTACCTCCGGTATCGGAACCAAGCGAGGCCATGCACATACCTGCAGCAACGGCGGCAGAGCTACCCCCAGAGGAACCTCCTGGTACCCTGTCCAATTTTATTGGGTTTCTTACAATCCCCATAGCAGAGTTCTCATTGGATGATCCCATGGCAAATTCGTCACAATTTTGACGACCAATCACTATGGCGTCTTCGTCAATCATCCTTTGAACAGCTGTGGAAGTGATCTGGCTTTCAAATCCCTCAAGGATCTTCGAACTGCAGGTCATATGGTGACCATTGTAACAGAAAAGGTCCTTTATCCCTATTATGAGACCTGCAAGTCTGCCTGGTTTTCCCTCTCTGATTTTGGAATCGACCTTGTCAGCCTGAATTCTGGCAGATTCATCAAACACCTCCAAAAAGGCATTTAAATTCAAGTTTTTTTCACTGATTACTCTCAGATAGTGATCTACTAGCTGAGCACATGATACCTTCCCCGAAAGTAACAATTCCCGGGTTTGAAGGTAGGATGAAAATTTGTTCAACTGTCAGTTGCTTTCTCCTCGGGTTTGGCACCCTCATTAATTTCGTTTTTGATTTCTTTCGTGGCGTCTTTGAATTCGCGGATACCCTTCCCAAAGCCTCTGGCAATCTCAGGTATCTTCTTGGCACCAAAAAATATTACGATGAATAGTCCAATTACGATCCATTCCCAGCCACCTGGCATACCAAACGCTAATACTGTATTCATGAATATTGTAATTTATTAATTATCAAAGATAGAGATTATTACTGTTAATGATCAGTTCGTCAACCACTTTTCCGGATCAAGTTTCTGCGTATTCCTCCAAACCTCAAAGTGAACTTCTGAAATACCTTCATTATCCGTGTATACGGTACCGATCACATCTTTTGCTTTCAATTTTTGGCCTTTTTCAACAGTTACTTCCTTCAACTTGGAATAAACGGTATAATAGATTCCATGTTTCACAATAACAACATTGTTCATCCCTGGGACAAATGCTCTCGTTTTGACTTCGCCATCAAATATTGAAACAACCGGGGCCTCATTACTTGTCTGTATATCGATACCCGTATTATCCACAAGAATCGACTTTAATACCGGATGAGGACGTCTTCCAAATTTCGATGATACAAACCCTGAATTTACTGGCCACTCAAGCTTATTTTTACTGGATTCAAACTTTTGAGTCAACTCCTCCTCGGAAGCTATGTCGACAGTTGAAAGGTTTTTTGCCTTGTCTATCTCCTCATTGATGAGATCAGCTATCAGTTTGTCCAATCTTTCTACGGCTTGTTTCCGCTCTCTCATTTCACCTCGAAGTTCTTCACCCTTTTTATTCAACTCCGCCACCAGATCAGATTTTCTGGATTTCAGATTTTTTAGTTTTTGATTCTCTCTCAATTGGTCGGAAAGCAGGCCACTTTGCTCTTCCCGTTTTCTATTTACTTCATTTTTCTGTTCATTCAAGGCTTCTGTGACTGCAACTATATTTTCAGCTTGTAGTTTTCGAGCCTCGGTGTATTGTTCCATATACTTTATTCTCATGAAAAGCTGATTAAACGTTTTGGCTGAAAAAAGGAAAGTTAAAGTACCAAACCCGTGATTTGATTTGTATGAAGCGTATATCATCCCTGCATATTCCTCCTTGAGATTTTGCAGATCCCTCTGCAGAGAGTTTACAACAATATTAAGGTCATTTATTTCCTCATTGAGAAGTTTGATCTCCTGGTTAAGCGCTATAATCAATGATTCGCGGGCGCGAATTTGCTCATTTATGGCATTTAGTTGACCAATTGTTACTTTTTTTCTGGATTCAGTTTCTGAAAGGATCTTTTCGGCTTCCGCTATCTTCTTAAGATTATCTCGCTTTTCTTCTTCGAGTTGAGACTTCGTCTTTGGCTGTCCGGTTAAAAGAGTACCAGCCAACATGATCAAAATGAAAACTACTGACCTAGAGGGCCTTATATCGCGTAGGGACGTCAAAAGGAAACTTGAGGGGTTTATCACCAATTTGTGCCCGATTAAATCCAATGACAATACTAGTTGTGTTTTTATTGGTAGTAAAATTTTCTATCGTCGCCTTGATCTTAAATGGAAAAATTTCTTCTCCCACTTCCTGAAACTGACCGTAATTTACTGAAATGGTGCTTTCAGTGTCAAGGTCCTTTACATTTAGTACCTCGAGTTTGTGAGATTCATTCCCGATCACGTTGTCAAATATGAAATTATCGAAAATCTGCTGATAAGAAGTGCCGATTTCGTTGACTGTGAGGTCTTCACGTTTGTAGGGATAGATCAGATTGCCCAGAATTATCGATTCAATCAGATTGTAGTCGATCTTAAAATTGTATTCAACACTCAACTGATCAAAACTTAGTGTTAGATAATTTTTGTTTATTCTATCAAGGAAAAAAATGCTATCCGGGGAGATCAGAAGTCTAGCCACTTCAACCCCCAACCCCGGGGATAGAGAGATCCAAATCGCTGAGTCCTTTTCAACCCTCATATTGGCTGTCCCTGAAACACCCTTCTTACCATCATCGTACCTGATCTTTGCTTTTGCTGTTAAATACTGGAAATCGAAATGATCCACATCCAACTCCTTCTTGAAACTTATCAACCCCTTCGTACAGGATCCAAGTAACAGTAAAGACACGAAAAAACTTAAAAGAATATACTTATTCATAGATCATTCTCTCCTCTATCTTCTTATCAATGTTATCAGTAGTCCCTCCCAGGTTCTTTGCTTTCTCCCATTGCTCCACGGCCTGTTGAACTTTTCCTAATTTAAAAAGCACATCACCATAGTGTTCAAGAACTGTACCGTCTTCAATTAACTCCGAAGCTTTTTTAAGAATTTCTTCGGCTTCCAAATACTCTCCCCGCATGTATAAAACCCACCCGTAAGTGTCAAGATAAGTCCCGTTATCAGGATTTGCTTTAATGAGTTTTTCCGACATCGTTTTGGCTTTATCCAGCTCCGCTCCTTCCAATGACAAGTAGTATGAATAGTTGTTTAACACATGATCGTTATCTGGATCATTATCCAAAGCAAGTTCGTAGGAGTCATAAGATTTCTCGAAGTTTTCAGCACTGTGATATGCATCTCCCAGTTGCCCGTAAAATACACTGAGCATATCTTTATCAGATGTATACTTCTTTCCTTGTTCCAAGGATCTAATAGCATCCCGATAATTTTCCTGCATATAGTTTCCCACACCATTGTAATAGTAGAGAATGGATTGGTTAGGAAAATATTCCAGAGCTCTTCCCGTGTGAGAAATAAGACTATCATATTCTTCATTTTGGGCATCTATTGAGATGATGTTTTGCCAGGCACCGAAAATCCCGGGATCTATTTCAACAGCTGACAAATAGAGCTCTCTTGCTTTCTTAAAATCCTCTAATTGAAAATAGGCATCTCCTCCAAACGCAACCGCTTCATAAATATTACTATGAGTTACTATCAGTAGCTCAAGCAATACAATTATCTCCTCTTGAAGATCATTGATCCTTGCTATCTGCAGGTAATTGTTTAGAAGTTGGATCTTAGGAAGCACCTCTACTTCCGGGGACTCTATAGGTGCTTTCAATAGACTTAATGACTCTTTGAAATCCCCTTGTTTCCTGGAAATTTCCGAAAGTAATAAGTACACATTCGGATTCCGCGTTTCTTGAGTATTGAAGTCTTTCAGTCTTCTTCGTGCCTCCTCCAGCATGTTGTTGGAAATCAAAATATTGCACAACTCCAGCACATAGCTAGGTTCGTAAGGATTATCCGCAATTAACCTATCCCAATCCGCAATCAACATATCCATATTATTTTGTTTCAGATAGATCTTCTGCTTTTCATAAAGTATAGATTCAGTGAGACCAAACTCTTTTTCAACCAAATCATAGTACTTCAAAGCGAGATCCCATTTATTCTGGAATTGATAGATAGCTGCCAGATCATAGTAGAAGTTTTCATTGCCAGGAATTAACCTTATCATTTCCTCAAGAGTGTTTGCTGCTCCCTGATAATCTTTTTCCGCTTTTTGGATATCAGATTTAAAAATGTAGTAATACTTATTAGTTGGGTCCAGGTCTATTGCCTTATCTATGTGTTCAAGCCCTTTAGCCGGATCTCCATTCTTAACCAGGACCTCTGAAATTTTGAAATGAATGACTGGATTATCAGGACTTAGTTCAAGAGACAAAAGGAATAGGTCATAAGCCTTGGTATAATTTTCCAGGACAAGTTGCTTTTCCCCTTCAATGAACGAACTCTCAGCTTTTAGCTCTATATCCTGAGCAAGTTTTTCTGTAAGAGGTGATTCCTTTTTTTTCTTTTGTCCATAAGTGAGCTGGCACAAGGCTATGAAAAGAGAAATAACCAGTAATCTTCTTAATGCCATATACTTGGGATCCAGTTCTGAGTGGATATTTTCGTTTTGCCGAGTTTAGAATTCCGTGGTACAATACTACCAACCTGACTGATTACCAGTCCCCTTATAATTTTTGAATATAATCCATTAATGGAATCTGCAAAATTAACGATAATCTGCCCTATTTTGTTATTCCTGATGGATTAAGTTGGAGAAAGGATTACTCTCCCTTGAAATTTGCCTTTCGTTTTTCTATAAATGCGCTTGTACCTTCTTTGAAATCCTCGGTTCCACAACATTTTGCAAAAGCATTTGCCTCAGATTGATATCCATTCAATTCCGGATTAAAAACGGCGTTTACGCAGTCTACGACCAATTCGATTGCTATTGGTGCCTTGGTTCCGATCTTTTCAAGAATAGTTCTTGCGTCATCCAGGGCCCACGATTTGGATTCGGAAACATGATTTACCAAGCCCCATGAAAGTGCAGTAGAGGCATCAATAACATCACCTGTCATCATGTATTGAAATGCCCTGCCTTTACCAATTAGCTGGGTCAATCTCTGTGTACCTCCATAACCTGGAATAACCCCTAGATTCACTTCCGGTTGACCAAATTTGGCATTCTTAGTGGCAATACGCATATGACAAGCCATCGCAAGCTCACATCCACCCCCCAAAGCAAATCCATTTACCACAGCAATGATCGGTACATGACAGTCCTCGATCAATTGAAAGATCTCCTGGCCATTTTCTGCAAATTTCCGGGCGTTCAGTTCATTCAACTCTTTTAGCTCCGAAATATCAGCCCCCGCAGCAAAAGCCTTCTCTCCTTCTCCCGTTAATATAACACCAGAAAGCTCGGAATCGTCGTAAACAGACTGAATCACTTCCCGCAATTCTGACAAGGTTGCAGAGTCAAGTGCATTCAGTTTGGATTCCCGATCAATGGTGATTGTCATGATTTTCCCTTCAATCGAAGTTTTCAGGTTTTTGAGATCAGACATTACTGTTTGGCTTAGTTCATTCTAAATAAAATGAAATTTCTTCCATGTCCCAATAATCGGTGAGAAAAGTACGATGAATCAATGGTTTTCGACTGATGCTGGAATATGTTTTAGCATATCTACCACCATTTTTTGTAGATCATATTGATTTTTCCATCCCCAATCCTTTCGCGCCATGGAGTCATCTATGCTTCGTGGCCAACCTCTCGCGATATCCATCCGGAAATCAGGTTCATAATCAATTTGGAAATCAGGTATGTGCTTAATTATTTCGGAAAACAACTGTTCGGGTGAAAAACTCATGGCGGAAACGTTGTAACTCGACCTCACGGAAATATTATTCTTCGGTGCAGTCATTAGCTGAATGGTAGCTTCCACGGCATCATCCATATACATCATTGGTAAAGTCGCATTCTTTTCGAGGAAACAAACGAACTTCTCGTATTGCAGAGCTTTGTGAAAGATCTCAACAGCATAATCGGTGGTCCCTCCCCCTGGTTGAGCCTTGTATCCAATCAAACCAGGATATCGGAGACTTCTAACATCCACTCCGTATTTGCTATGATAATACTCACACCACCTCTCACCTGCCAATTTACTAATGCCATAAACGGTATTTGGTGACATGGTAGTATTTTGGGGAGTCTCGTCTTTTGGTGTATCCGGTCCAAAAACGGCAATCGAGCTTGGCCAGTACACTTTTTCTATCAATCCCTCTTTTGCAATTTCCAGTATGCTCAGCAGGCTTTTCATATTGAGGTCCCACGACGCCAATGGTTTCGATTCGGCTTTAGCGGAAAGGATGGCAGCCAGGTGGTAAACTTCCGTAATGCCATTGTCCATAATACACTTCTTCACACCCTCGTGGTCAGTGCCATCAAGTGCAATATAATCTGTGCCAAATGATACCTCTTCATCGGATTTGATATCCGATGCTATTACCCGGTCAAGCCCGAATCGTTTGGATAATCCATCGACCAGTTCAACACCAAGTTGTCCTGCAGCGCCAATAACTAAAACTTTCTTCATGGGGTTAATGTCGTACAACTTCAAGTTGCAAAAATACCAAAGCAGAAAGTATAAATCTAAGGATGCATATAACTTTGCGATAAATGGAAGAATTCATTGAATACTTGACGCATAAGAAAGTTGACTGGAAGAAGTTCAGCGAATCGGACCCCAATCAATTTGGGCACTTCGCGGAACTATTTCAGCAGATGAGTCCGAAAAGTTTTACAGACCAAAAACTTTTCCTTATTAACTCCATTCGTCGGGCGTTTCCACTTGAAATAAGTGATTCAAATGAAAAGCCTAAAGCTGTCAAAAAACTAAAACCAAAGATTAACCCTAGAATTAAGAAATAAATGTACACAGGCCTGAAAGAAAAACTTAACAACGAAATCAAAGAGATAAAAGAAGCCGGTTTATACAAAACTGAACGAATTATCGCCTCACCACAGGACGCAGTTATTAAACTAGATGATGGCAAGGAAGTAATAAATTTTTGTGCTAACAATTACCTGGGTTTATCATCCCATCCCAAAGTCATTGAGGCAGCAAAAAAAACCATAGATACTCATGGTTTCGGAATGTCTTCCGTAAGGTTTATTTGTGGCACACAGGACATTCACAAGCAGCTCGAGGAAAAGATATCCGAATTCCTCGGAATGGAGGATACTATATTATATGCTGCAGCATTTGATGCTAATGGCGGCGTTTTCGAACCATTATTTGGACCCGAAGATGCCATTATTTCCGATACACTCAATCATGCCTCCATCATCGATGGTGTCAGATTGTGCAAAGCCCAAAGGTTCAGGTATATTCATAATGATATGGTTGACTTAGAGCAGAAACTGGTTGAAGCTCAGAGTGCAAATAACCGGGTGATTGTGACTGACGGAGTCTTTTCCATGGATGGTACTGTCGCTAAACTCGATGAGATCTGTGCTCTTGCTGAAAAGTATGATGCTCTGGTAATGACAGATGAATGCCATTCTACGGGATTTATGGGCAAAACAGGACGAGGTGTCCATGAGTATCGGGGAGTCATGGAAAAGGTTGACATAATCACAGGAACTCTTGGTAAAGCCATGGGCGGAGCTTCAGGCGGTTTCACTTCCGGAAAGAAAGAAATCATAGATATTCTCAGACAACGATCCAGGCCTTATTTATTTTCCAATACTTTGGCACCTTCCATTGTCGGGGCTTCCATTGCAGTGATTGATATGCTCAGTGAAACCACTGAACTTCGTGATAAACTTGAATCCAATACTGCATATTTCAGAGAGAAAATGACCGAAGCAGGGTTCGATATAAAACCAGGTGATCACCCCATTGTTCCTATTATGCTTTATGATGCGGTTTTATCCCAAAAAATGGCAGAGAAGCTTCTCAATCTAGGCATATACGTGATTGGTTTTTATTATCCCGTTGTACCAAAGGGACAAGCCAGGATTAGAGTCCAGATCTCAGCCGTTCATGAAAAAGAACATCTGGACAAAGCTATTAATGCGTTTGTAGGAGTTGGGAAAGAACTAGGTGTGATCTAAGCAGGTTCTGATTCACTTTTTCTTTCCTTTGACCATAATTTTTGGAAGATCAGTGCTCCTTTCTCTTCATCCTCAAATAAGTATTCATTGATAGCACTTCTTAGTTCCTTGGGGGAAAGATTAACTGACAAGTTACCGTCGACGGCAGTGGATATTTGACCGGTTTCCTCAGATACGGCGATGATTAATACATCTGTGGCTTCAGACATTCCAATGGCTGCTCTATGCCTCAAACCCAAGTTTGCCGGTATGTCATCCCGCTCTGTCACTGGCAAGATGCATCTCGCTGCCACAATTTTGTTCTCATAAATGATAACAGCACCATCATGTAACGGACTGTACTTATTGAAAATCGACATTAGAAGCCTTTTGGACAATGTGGCATCCAGTCGATCACCTGAATCTGCATAGAACTTTAATTCAGAATTCTTTGATAAGACGATCAGAGCACCAGTATTTGACCCTCCCAGGGTTTTAGCTGCTTCGATCAAAGGATTTATTTCCGCTGTAGCGAGGTTCCCGTTACCGGACCAAAATCTAACATTGCGAATGAAATTCCCTTCGTTCAAGGCTGTAGTTCTACCAAGTATGAGTAGAAACTTTCGAATCTCTTGCTGGAAGAGAATTATGACCGCGAGAACACCAACACCCATAAATTGCCCAAGTATGGACGTGAGAAGCTCCATGTTAGCGGCTTTGACCAGTAAAAAAGCGAGATAGAGAAACAGAAAACCAAGGAAGACCTTGATGGCAATGCTACCCCGGATCAACTTATATACTTGATAAAGCAAAACAGTAACAAAGAAGATGTCCAGGACATCTACCCATTTTACCTCAAGAAACCCTATGTAAAATCCTAAAATCAATTCGTCAATTTAATCTCTTCCACCAGGTTAACAACTTCCACAGCTTCTTTGACATCATGTACCCTGAGGACACTTGCCCCCTTATACAAAGCTAATGCATTTAATGCCGTTGTCCCATTCAACGAGCTGTCCGGATCTACTTTTAAAGTTTTGTAAATCATTGATTTGCGGGATAAACCCACAAGAATTGGTTTTTCAAGAATCTGCAGCTGTTCAAGCTTGTTAAGAACCTCGAAATTTTGAGCGGCATTTTTAGCAAAACCAAATCCTGGATCCAGTATTAT
Source organism: Cyclobacteriaceae bacterium (assembly GCA_965242805.1). Classification (GTDB taxonomy): domain Bacteria; phylum Bacteroidota; class Bacteroidia; order Cytophagales; family Cyclobacteriaceae; genus JANQEU01. The sequence continues at coordinate 2,641,219 of CBDETD010000002.1, forward strand.
ATCAGTAACACCCCTGGAAGTCAATTCATTTACAATGGCAGAAAAATAAAAAATAAGATCCTTCATAAGGTCCTCATACTTGTTAAGTTCCTTCATTGTCTGTGGGCTTCCTTTCATGTGCATTCCGATGTAGGGAACGTTCACATCTCCGACAAAGTCATACATATTTTTATCTAAATGTCCGCCGGATATATCATTGATAATATTTGCTCCGATATTGATCGCCTCCTCAGCTACTTTGACCCTGAAGGTATCAATTGAAATGGGGAGATCCGGAAATGATTTTCTGAGATGTCTTATCGGCTCCTTTATCCGTTTGATCTCTTCATCCAAGGGGATATGGTCAGCTCCCGGTCTTGATGAATAACCTCCAACATCTATTACATCAACACCATCATCGATCATTTCCCCGGCTTTTTCAACAATTCGATCTATCTGGATCACCCGGCTGCCTTCATAAAAAGAATCAGGAGTGATATTAAGGATACCCATGACCAGAGGTCTTCGTAACGAAATTAACTGCCCGTTCACATTTATTGATGCCATGATTTAGCCTTAATATTAAGGTTGGAATAACTAATTTAGCCAGCAAGTAATTAGGCGATATTACCTTGAAACAAGCGACAATCCAAGCTTACGGCAAAATCATCACTGAGTGTAAGGATCTCTTTTCAAAAAAGACAAAGGACTATGGTACAGCATGGAGGATTCTGAGGCTCCCGAGTATTACTGATCAGATCTTCATCAAAGCACAGCGAATACGATCCATTCAGGAAAAAGGACTGCAGAAGGTTGATGACGATGTCAAATCCGAATTCATTGGAATAATAAACTATTCGATCATTGGTATGATACAACTAGGGTTGAATGGTAATGAAGAATTAGAGATGAAATGGCAGGATCTGGAACCTTTGTATGATAATGCTGCCAAAGAGACGTTAAACCTTTTGGAGGGTAAGAATCATGATTACGACGAGGCATGGAGAGATATGAGGGTTAGTTCCATGACGGATATTATCCTAATGAAACTTTTAAGAGTTAAACAGATTGAAGATAATGAAGGCAGAACGATTGTTTCGGAAGGGATCAAAGCCAACTATCAGGACATGATCAACTACTCTGTTTTTTGCCTTATCAAGTTGAAAGAAGAATGAATTTAATTAAAGAAATAGTACGGGTATTTGTAGGTGCACTATTTATTTTCTCCGGTATTATAAAAGTCAACGACCCTGTCGGTACAGCTATTAAGCTGGAGGAATACTTCCAAGTCTTTGCTTATGATTTCGCTCCTTTTTTTGAAATTTTTGTCCCTGCAGCTTTGTTCTTTTCCGTCGTTTTAAGTGTGCTTGAAGTTGTGCTGGGGATAGCGTTGTTAATCGGGTATCAAACAAAGATAACTGCCTGGGCTCTCCTGGTTCTAATAGTATTCTTTACGTTTCTGACATTCTATTCCGCATATTTTAATAAGGTGACGGATTGTGGGTGCTTTGGAGACGCAATCAAACTAACACCATGGGAATCCTTTACCAAGGACATTGTACTGCTTATCTTGATTGTATTCATTTTCATAAACAGGAATTACTATAGACCTATTTTCAGTGAAAAAATTGGCCATATTATCATGGCTGGAGATTCCCTGGTATTGATATTTTTATGTTTGTGGTCGATTTGGCATCTACCTTTTGTCGATTTCCGGTCCTACGCTGTAGGTAATAATATACCAGAATTGATGCAACCCTCAGGAGACCTTGAATACGAGTACATCATGGAGAAGGATGGCGAAGAATTCACATTCAAAGAGTATCCTTCGGATAAATCTTTCACCTTCAAGGACATGAATGTGCTCAATCCTGAGGTACAACCTAAAATCACAGACCTTGCCGTCTGGAATGAAGAAGGGGAATTCACTGACGATCTGCTAATGGGGTCTCGCCTATTGGTCCTCACACATAGTATCGATAAAACCTCAACTTCCAGTAATCAGGAAATCACCAACCTGATTAGGACAACAAATGGCGTGGAAACTTGGGCACTGACTTCCTCTTCAGCGGAAGAGTTTGAGGAATTTGCCGCCCAGGCTGGCTGGACGATCCCCTATTATTTTATAGACGCCACTGTCGTAAAAGCAATGATCCGATCAACCCCTGGAATTATGCTTATCAGAGACGGTAACGTCCTTGGGAAATGGCATTATAATGATGTCCCTTCTTCATCCGATATATCCCGTTTGTTAAGGTGAAGCGTTTCTTTCTAATTGGAATGCCGGGCGCCGGTAAAACTACTTTGGGTCATGAGTTGGCTTCGTCTATGAGCCTTCCCTTCTTTGATCTGGATCAAGAGATCGAAAGAAAAGAAAAGAGATCCATTCCAGAGATTTTTCTAATATATGGGGAAGATTATTTTCGGAAGCTGGAGAAGGAAATGCTGAGATCCATTATTGGGGATCAGGAAGAGCTGATCCTGGCAACCGGAGGAGGGACACCCTGCTTTTATCATAACATGGATACCATGAATGATGCAGGAACTACGGTGTTCCTGGATGTGGAAATACCTGAGCTTATCAGAAGATTAAAGGGTCAAAGAAATCGACCTCTATTAAATGTGAAGGACTTTGAGGGTCAGCTAAAAACTCTTCTGAAGAAGAGGGTTCGTTATTATGAAAAAGCAAAGGTCAGGTTTTCTGCAAACTCTGACCTTGATGAGATCCTGGAACAATTGGATCATATCAAAATGTAAATCCAACCGTTACCGAGACTGAGGTAGTTTGGTTTTCAATTTCCGCCACCGGTGAATCCTCAATTAAATTGTACGGACTGTACAAGAGATTATACTTACTGTTCACGAATGCCAGATCCACGAAGTAATCCTGTGCCTTGTAACCTAAGCCAAAAGAATAACTTTTCCTGGCGCCATCTTGATCCTCACTGGCAAAGGGATCCGATTGATGCGAGTATCCTCCTCTCACCCGTATTTCATCAAATCTAAGCTCACCACCTACCCTGTAATTGACGACAGACTGGTAAATATCCTTGATTGCATCATTGTCCTCAACAACTACAAAGTCATTCGACTTAAGTTGAGCCTGGGTATAATCCACAAACTCAAAATCTGCTGTGATAAATCCGTTCTTACCCAGGAAAAATGCAGTTCCCAGATTAAGTTTGGAAGGTGTTCTCAGACTATAGTCAGAAACCTGTATTTCGGAATCATCAGCATAGAATCCCAAATTGGTAGTGTCTCCCCCAAAATCAATATAAGAATAATTGCTATTCCAATCCGTGGTAAATAAATAGTCATTCTCCTCATTTAAAGAGTAGTAAGTAGGAGAAGTATAAGTTAAACCTACTGTCATGAAATCAACTGGACGAACGATTACACCTGCTGTCGCATTTATTCCTGCTCCTTCAATGTTCAATCGATCCGTGATCCTGATTTCATTTAGAATATCATCGGGACTCCCGTCATCAAATTGAAAATTGTTTTCCCGATACGTGCGTCTTTGCGTGTAACTAACTGATTGAATCCCGAGACCCCCTCCAAAGTATACACGATCGTCATAATTACCACCGTAGGCGATATTGAATTGATATTGTCCACCTCGGGTATCGAGGACTTCATTTTGCCTTGGAAGAGATCCTGCAAACCTACCAATGAGTGACGAATACCCTTCAATTGAACCATCTCCCAGGTTTGGTGTGATGTAACCATTTGCGTCATCTACGAAAAAATCGATGTCTGAATTCCAATCCGCTTCTTCTATGAGGAAATGATCATAGGCAATTCCGGCAAAACCAACCAGATTATCAGGGACCAGATTACCTGAATTATCGATGTAAGAATCAACAATCGAACTTGAAGGATTGAAGTTATCGTAGTTTATTTCGTTGTTAAAATTATTGATGCGATTCAGCGAGAGAGCCAGCGATCCACCTTTAAACTTACTTGGTACAATGTCTCCTTTACTGTAGTTGAAGACAGCTCCCAACTGTTTGAAATTGAAATTATTCTTGAAAGTAGATGTTGTGATATCAAAATAATCCGTTTCCGAAGAATGAAAATCTAATCCAGGTGTAAACGAAACAATGCTTCGATTGTAGAAACCTAGTCCTGCCGGATTCGAATTTGCTGAACTAAGATCACCTCCCAATGCGACCTGGGCACCACCTATACCCATGATCCTGGCTGTACCATTGAACGAAGTTTGACTGAACAATAATGCGTCGTTGTAATATCCAAATTGGGCATTTGAAGTCTGGATTAGACCCACCACACCTATCATTAATGCCAGAAGCCTTAAATTTTTCATTTTAATCCTAATTTAAACTTTGAGATTAGTTTCTACCTCCACCTCTTCGGCTACCACCGGAGGATCTTCCACTGCTGCGAGAACCGGATGAGCGACTCCCTGAAGATCGGCTACCGGAAGAATAGCTTCTTGAAGAAGAGCTCCGACTTCCACTTGAAAATCCGGATGACCTGCTACTACCGCTACTTCGAGGGCTATAGCTCCTGTTTCCTGAACTTCTTGAACTGGATCCGGAACTCCTGCTCTTATAAGTACCAGAGGACGATCTGTTAGATGACGTAGAATATCTTCTGGTATTGCTTGAGCTGGTTCCTACCCTTGAGTTTGAAGATCCGGATCTTGAGCTGGATCTATTAGTTCCAGAATATGTTGACCTGCTAGATCCGGACTGATAAGTCCTGCTTGTACCACTTGATGATCCGGATCTACTAGTGGAATTATACCTTGAGTTGGACGTTCCTCTTGAATTCCTGCCTGGAGTAGATGTTCTTGAAAAAGCCCTATTGGTCGAACCACTTCTTGACCTATTGTAGTATTCATTTTGAGTTCGATTATAGTCCCTTCTTCCAGCACTTTCGGAAGTCCTGCCAGCCACAGGTGCATTTCGTCGTCCGGTACTCCTCGCACTATTCCTGATGGCAACCCCACCTCTTCGATCTCTACCACCACGGTAGACGGTTCTGTTAGAATTCACATAACCATTATAAAATCCATCGTAATACCCATACCCATAAGCATAAGGTGAGTAAAAAGGAGAACCGAATCTTCTATATCTCCAGGGAGTATAGAAACCCCATGAACTTCCCCAGAACCAGGGATCATACCAACCATAAGCCATATTCATACTCCAGGGACTATACCATGGGTCGAACCAGGGATCATAGAATCCTCCACCAAATCCGAAGCCAATCCCCACGTTCCAATTCCAGCCATACCATGGGTTATAACTTATTGCACTCCATGGTCTCCATCTTCGAGCTACCCAGGGATCATTGTAATTAACACCATCATAATAGTTATTAATGATTACAGGGGTATCATAAATCTCATCTTCTTCAGGATAGTATTCATTATAAACACCATAATTGGGATTAACAACAGTATCCTCATTGAGATAATTATTGTTTTTAGATTGACTTGAATACCTGGCAATGTATTCGGGATTAACATCCTTGGCAGTATAGTTTTCTGCGTATGTATTATTTGTGTAAGCATCATAAGTGCTACGAGAATCATTGGAAGTACTCTTGATCTCGTAACTTACCTTTTTTCGATCCTTCTTCGTGAAATACATATCATCGTATTCCTGTCCCACAACAGCACTTGAACTAACGATCAGAACAAGTGCGGCCACCATTTTTTGTATTGAGATAAAGTTTTTCATGATTCCAGCTTTTAAATTAATCAATGCTACTCATAAGTTCCACCTTCACCATTTATATTTGAGGCCTTTTTACTTACATCTGTTATATAGCAATTACTATACCAAAAACAATTAAATGGCAAAGGCGATTCCCAGTAAATCCGAGGATTACTCCTTATGGTACAATGAAATAGTGAAAAAGGCGGGTCTTGCTGAGAATTCCCCGGTCAGAGGTTGTATGGTCATAAAACCTTATGGATTTGCTATTTGGGAGAAAATGCAGCGACAATTGGATGACATGTTCAAGGAAACGGGGCATGAAAACGCATATTTTCCATTATTTATACCAAAATCACACCTTAGTCGGGAAGCTGACCACGTGGAGGGTTTTGCAAAGGAGTGTGCCGTAGTGACACACTACAGATTAAGAAATGATCCTAAAAATGGCGGTATCGAAGTAGATCCGGAAGCAAAGTTGGAAGAAGAGTTGGTAGTTCGTCCTACATCTGAAACTGTAATTTGGGATTCTTATAAGAACTGGATCCAGTCGTACAGGGATTTACCGTTACTTTTAAATCAGTGGGCCAATGTTGTAAGATGGGAAATGCGAACCAGGCTGTTCCTCCGGACCGCCGAATTCCTTTGGCAGGAAGGTCATACCGCGCATGCCACCAAAGGTGAAGCTGAAGCTGAGACCATCCAAATGTTGAACGTCTACGCTGATTTTGTTGAAAAGTACATGGCGGTTCCCGTGATCAAAGGAGTGAAAACTGAATCTGAGCGATTTGCAGGTGCTGTAGAAACTTATTGTATCGAGGCCTTGATGCAGGATGGTAAGGCATTGCAAGCTGGTACCTCTCATTTTCTGGGACAAAACTTTGCGAAAGCATTTGATGTAAAGTTTGCGACTAAGGATGGTGACCAGGATTATGTTTGGGGAACTTCTTGGGGTGCCAGTACTCGTTTGATGGGGGCTTTGATTATGGTTCATTCAGATGATGACGGCCTTGTATTACCTCCCAAACTTGCTCCCAACCCTGTGGTGATTGTTCCTATTTATAAGGGATTGGATCAGTTGGACAAAATCTCAGAAGTTGCTTTAGAGCTTAAATCCAAACTACAGGAAAAAGGAATAACTGTAAAATACGATGATAGGGATACCCAGAAACCAGGATGGAAATTCGCAGAATACGAATTGAAAGGAGTCCCTTTGAGAATTGCGATAGGTCCAAGAGATCTGGAAAATGGAACAGCAGAGCTGGCAAGGAGAGATACGAAAGAAAAGGAGATTGTGAGTCTTAATGGATTGAGCGAAAGAATTCCCGAATTACTGGATGAGATTCAGGAAAACATTTACAGTAAAGCCCTAAAGTTCAGGAAGGAAAACACCAAATCCGTAGAAACATATGATGAGTTTAAGGAGGAAATTGAAAAAGGAGGTTTCATCTATGCTCATTGGGATGGAACAATGGATACTGAAGAAAAAATAAAAGAAGAAACAAAGGCCACAATTAGATGTATTCCTTTAAATTCAAGTAATGAAGAAGGTAAGTGTTTGGTCACTGGTAAACCTTCTAAGAAGAAAGTCCTTTTTGCAAGAGCGTACTAAACAGTGGATTGGGTATTAATAATCGGTTTTATTGTTCTGGGGATCACTTTGATCATCATCGAAATTGTATTTGTTCCCGGAACTACAATTGTCGGTATTGGTGGATTGGCCTGCATGGGCTATGGTATTTATGTGGCTTTCACAAGATTTGGCACTTCCGCTGGAGTGATTACAATTATCATCACGGTCGTTTTCTGCGTAAGTGCACTTATCTACTCGCTCAAGACCCGGTCATGGGAAAAGTTTTCATTGAAAAGCTCGATTGACAGCAAATTCAACGAAGAATTTGAACAGGACCTGCAGGTCGGAGAAATCGGAGAATCAATCTCTTCACTCAAACCGATTGGAAAGGCATTATTCAATGAACAAGAAGTAGAAGTCAGGTCCATGGGGGGATACGTTCGGGAGAAAAGTAAAGTAAGAATTATTAAAATTGAGCAAACAAAAATATTTGTTGAACCTATAACTGAAGCATAAATGGGAGGCAGTCTAACTCTAGTATTGATCATTTTCGCCATAATCGTTGGCTTTTTTATTTTCTTGTATTTTGTGCCAATCAACTTATGGATCACGGCTATATTCTCAGGAGTCCGAGTGGGATTATTGGAACTGGTTTTCATGAGAATTCGGAAAGTTCCACCATCTGTTATTGTCAATTCACTGATAACGGCCACTAAGGCAGGGCTTACCATTGTCGAGGACAGTTCAGAATCACGAAGAAAACTCCGTGCAACTGATCTCGAAACGCATTACCTGGCAGGTGGGAACGTGCCACAGGTAATAAAGGCATTGATCTCAGCAGATAAAGCCAATATCAATCTTTCCTTTAAGCAATCAACAGCAATTGACCTGGCAGGTAGGGACGTTTTTGAAGCTGTACAAATTTCTGTTAATCCCAAGGTGATAAACACTCCTTCGGTTGCTGCCGTAGCTGCTGATGGGATCCAATTGGTTGCGAAAGCGAGAGTGACTATTCGGGCTAACATCCAACAACTAGTCGGTGGCGCCGGAGAAGATACCATTTTAGCAAGGGTTGGAGAAGGAATTGTTACTTCTGTTGGCTCCGCTGCAACACATAAAGAAGTTCTCGAAAATCCCGATAAGATTTCGAAACTAGTCCTTCAACGTGGTTTGGATGCAGGGACTGCCTTTGAGATTCTTTCCATTGACATTGCAGATGTTGACGTAGGTGCTAATATTGGAGCAAAACTTCAAACGGATCAGGCCTCTGCTGATTTGAAGGTAGCTGAAGCCAAAGCTGAAGAAAGGCGTGCGATGGCTGTTGCAGAAGAACAGGAGATGGTCGCAAGAGCCCAGGAAGCTCGGGCAAAGGTTATTTTAGCTGAAGCTGAGGTTCCCAAAGCGATAGCTGAAGCATTCAGAACCGGCAACCTGGGTATCATGGATTACTACAAATTCGAAAATATCCAGGCAGATACGGAAATGAGGGAATCCATTGCGGGAACCAGCAAGACAGGAGGCAAAAAGAAAGAAAGTTAAGGTCTGATAAGCTTTCGCATCATCTTCTGATATTGTTTTCGATCATTAAAGGCTTGGTTGATATCCACCAATTTGAATGACAACAAAGATCCGGGTGGACTTTGCCCACACAGAGGTAAATGTGTGCTGATAACCTGACCAATTCTTGGATACCCTCCTGTTGTTTGGCAATCCTTCAACAATAGGATAGGCCCGTCCTCGGTCAATTGGATAGTACCTGGAAAAACCGGCCGGGAGTCAATGTCGTACGCTCTGGAATGAATTGGAGGGCCGGACAATCTGAGCCCAATTCGGTTACTCTCTTCCATAACCCTAAATTTTCCCATCAGGAAGCTTGACCTGGATCTTTCATCCAGTAGATCGAATTCCGGTCCTTTAGCAAAATTTATTTTACCATCCTGGAAAGGCCAATTCATTTCTACAGGCACTTCCCTGTTTACAATTGCAGATGGGTAAAAATCCAAACTGTCGCCCTTTTTAAGTGGTTTGCCAGAAAGTCCACCGATCTTTGTGGAAATTGACGTAGATGCAGAACCAAGGAATTGTGGTACTTTAATACCGTCCCCTATCGAAATATAACTCACCCAACCTTTTTTAATTCGCTTTATCTCAAGCTGATCTCCTGCTTTTACCAATAGCGTTCGCTGAATATTCTGGGAAATATTATTGAGAAAAACTTGGTGAACAGCGCCACTCACTCCAATTGCCGTATCCTTCTCAAACTCCAGCTTGAGACCGGACATAAACGTTTCAATAGTGGGAATATCTACCTTATCAGAACTTAACCAGGTAGATAGAACATAACTATGATCATCCAATGGTCCTGACTGTGACACTCCATAATTTCCGAATCCAAATCTTCCAGTATCCTGGATCGTCGACTGAATCCCCCCCTGGATCACGCGTATCATTGGTAATTATGAAATTGATCAAGGGTAATCGGCAAAAACTTAACCTTCATCCCGGTGTCCAACAAGAATGGAGGTTCCTTTTCCAAATCCATGATTTTCTTTGGGGTTCTACCAATTACGTACCATCCTCCCGGGCTTTCAAACGGATAGATCCCGCATTGATTACCTGCTATTGCCACTGATCCCGATGGTATAGATAGGTTTGGCTTGGATTTTCTTGAGATACTCAGCTCACTTGGCAACCCACTCATGTATGGAAATCCGGGTAGAAACCCAAACATTTCTACTGAATACGTTGATGAATGATGAATTTTGATTATTTCAGTGATATCGATATCAAGTCTGCTGGAAAGCTCCTTAAGATCAAATCCCATTTCTTCCGAATAACAAATTGGGATTTCGGCAACCTCGTAAGATCTTAGGGTATTCGTCCCTATTTCTTCTAAATGTATGGTGGACAGAGTTGATTCCAATTCCCCAATCTGAAACCGATCCGGATTAATTCTAAGACCCAAAGCGGTCGAAGTGGGGATGACTTCATCTATTCCCAGACAACCAGTTTCCTGAACCAGTTGTGCGATTTTCCGATAAGTAAGTATAGATCTGGAGGAAGTACGGACTTCCACCCCAATGTCCCCTAACCATTTTACATCATATAGACTCATTTGATGAATATCCCATGTCTTGGAAGCTCTTCTTTGAGGTATTTCAATATGCTAATTGAATTGGGATTATCTCCATGAATACAGATTGTATCAACTTTCAGTTGAAGCGAACTACCATTTTGCAAGGAGATTTCCTGTTTAGTAACCATAGAATGGATCTGTTCAAACACATCTTTCGAATCATGAAGTACGGATCCTTCGATCTTTCTGCTTACCAGGTGCCCATTTTCAGCATATTTTCGATCCCCAAATCCTTCAGCAACAAAGGGTAATCCCAGATTGATAGCTGCTATTTGATGACTCGAATTTGGAAGGCCATATACTCTAAGGTGTGGGTCAATTTGCTTTACAGAGGAAAAAATAGCTTCGGTCAACTCCATATTTTGAGATGAATGATTGTACAATGCTCCATGTGGTTTCACATGATGTAGTGTCCCCCCCAGAGCTTCCACCATCCCTTTTAGCGCACTGACCTGGTACAGTACAGAATTATATACCTCATCAAGTCCCATTTCCATCACGCGGCGGCCAAATCCCTGGAGGTCAGGATATGAGGGATGGGCTCCAATTTTTACACCATTTTCAAGAGCCAGGTTGATTGTTCTAACAATTACATCCGGATCTCCTGCGTGAAAACCACATGCAATATTGCATGAAGATATTATGTGCATTATTTCTCGCTCATTGGAGACATTATAATTCCCAAATCCCTCTCCCAGGTCACAGTTTATATCAACAATTAGGCTCATATCATATCTAGTGATATCAAAATTCCTCGAACACCAAGCAAGGTTACAATTAGGATAACGATTATCCCCAATGAATTGGAAATCGGTCCGTTTCTAAAATTACCTAAATCTTTGCTATTCATTATTAGCAATAGAAAAATGCCAAAAACAGGAAGTATAAGTCCATTGGCAAATTGAGCTATTTGAATCAATAATAATGGTTGAATACCCCAACTGGCCACTATTACCCCTGTCCATAGGACTGCGAGCCAACTTGATCTGAATACCACACCATCAAAGCTGGCAGATTTACCTAATATTCCTGAAACAGTATATGACGCGGCTACTGGTGCTGTTATCATTGATGTTAGGCCAGCTGAGAAAACCCCGGCAGAAAAAATTGTAGTGGCACTATCACCAAGTATTGGTTTCAATTGACTCCCTAGATCGACGAGGGTTGTAACCTCTTGTCCGGAAATATGTAAAGTGGCAGCGGACGTGACCACTATAAGCACGGAGATCAGTCCTCCAACCCCGACTGAAATCATTACATCACTCCTTACAAGATCAATGTTCTCCATTCCTTTCCATTTTTGGGCCACCGCAGATGAGTGAAGAAATAGATTATAAGGTACGACTGTAGTTCCGATCAAAGCCATGATAAGGAGAAATGAATTCTGAGGAAAGCTTGGGATCAAAGCCCCTTTCATAAGGCTCCAAAGGTCTACTGGTAAAGCAATTGCCGTAATTATAAAGATGATACTCATCAAAGAAACCAGTAATACCAGGACTCGTTCTATTACCTTATATTTTCCAAAAAAGAGTAACAGTGATACCAAAAGGGCCATAGCCCAAATGGTGAGTAATCCCGAGTTGTTATTATTTTGATCAAATATTCCTGAAAACCCAAGAACAGTACCTGTGATGTTACCTGATTGATACGCAGCATTTCCTACCAGTATTGCAATCAATGATAGGGCTGATACAATTACTCTTATCCATCGATTTGAGATCATCGTTCTTATGGACTCAGAAAGTCCTAAACCTTTAATGACTCCCAATCTTCCTGTCATTTCTTGTAGAACCATTGTGGAAATGACACTGAAAACAACCGCCCAAATCAAAGAGTATCCAAATGTAGCCCCGGCGATGGAGCATGTTATCAAGGTCCCTGGTCCAACAAAAGCAGCTGCAACCATTGCAGCAGGACCGATCTTATTTAATGAGAAAGCCATTCCTAAACTTACTGGACCAAGGCTAGAAAAAAAATATGATTGTGGATAGGCGTAAGGAATAGTGCACAAAAAAGGGATCCGCTCTATGCCATAGTCACCAACAAATAAAAAAAGCCTCCTGGATTTCCAAGAGGCTTCTGTAACAAACTGGCAACGACTTACTCTCCCACGTGTTATCGCAGTACCATCAGCGCTGGTGGGCTTAACTTCTCTGTTCGGAATGGGAAGAGGTGGACCCCACCGCTATAATCACCATAAACTCTTTGGTGTCTTGAGGTGGGTTACCCCACCGCTTCCCGATAGCTATCGGGACACCATAAACTCTTAAGACATTAGACTATTAGGCCTTAGAAGTCAGACTTGGTCTATCATCTGGTGTCTATATGTCTGGTGTCTATTAAAATATCTTCAACACGATGAGTAAGTAAAAGATCCATCTTTGTAATCGAGTACAAGATGTTACGTTCTGCTCGTTAAAGAAAGTGTACGGGTAATTAGTACTGCTCAGCTTTGACATTACTGCCTTTACACCTACAGCCTATCTACGTCCTCGTCTCGAACATCCCTTAAAAGAAGTCTCATCTTGTAGTGGGTTTCGCACTTAGATGCTTTCAGCGCTTATCCCTTCCTAACATAGCTACCCAGCAGTGCCCCTGGCGAGACAACTGGTACACCAGCGGTTAGTCCAACCCGGTCCTCTCGTACTAAGGTCAGATCTACGCAAACTTCTTACGCCCACAACAGATAGGGACCGAACTGTCTCACGACGTTCTGAACCCAGCTCGCGTGCCACTTTAATGGGCGAACAGCCCAACCCTTGGGACCTTCTCCAGCCCCAGGATGTGACGAGCCGACATCGAGGTGCCAAACCTCCCCGTCGATGTGAGCTCTTGGGGGAGATCAGCCTGTTATCCCCGGAGTACCTTTTATCCTTTGAGCGATGGCCCTTCCATACAGAACCACCGGATCACTATATCCTAGTTTCCTACCTGATCGGCTTGTTGGCCTCACAGTCAAGCACCCTTATGCTATTGCACTCCACGCACGGTTACCAATCGTGCTGAGGGTACCTTTGAAAGCCTCCGTTACGCTTTTGGAGGCGACCACCCCAGTCAAACTACCCACCACACAATGTCCCCCGACTTTACGTCGGGGTTAGGCATCAGATAAACAAAGGGAGGTATTTCACCAATGACTCCAACAGACCTGGCGGCCCGCCTTCATAGTCTCCCTCCTATCCTACACAGCATTTACCCAATGCCAATGTGAAGCTATAGTAAAGGTTCACGGGGTCTTTCCGTCCCGTTGCGGGTATCCGGCATCTTCACCGGAACTACAATTTCACCGAGCTCATGGCCGAGACAGTGCCCAGATCGTTGCACCATTCGTGCAGGTCGGAACTTACCCGACAAGGAATTTCGCTACCTTAGGACCGTTATAGTTACGGCCGCCGTTTACTGGGGCT
>CBDETD010000002.1:2660000-4262500 GCA_965242805.1 Cyclobacteriaceae bacterium
GTCATGATTTCTAACCAAAAGTCTGAAATCTTTTTCCCGTAATATCATCTCCTGAAAAAGAAACTGCTTCAGGTCAATCTCAACTCTTTCTCCAGCATGAATATGCTCCTCGATATCAAGGGTGATCAACTTACTTTCTTCGACTCGATTTTTGATTAGATCTGATTCCATCTTCTCAGCTAGTTATTTGTCAACAACCTATTTTTTGGCTTCTTAGTTTGATATTCTTTCAAATAGTCCGGTTCGAAAAATCTAAGATCCTCAAAACTATTTTGTGAAAATGCTTCATATGCTAATTGCCCCATGTACTTAGCATCAGGATACCAATTGCCATTGATTACAAATCGTGATGGATCAAATTTACCCTCACATTTTTGAGCTCCATTCCCAATTAGATATACTCTTGGATACTCGATCCAGTCAAAAACACCATCCTCAATGATCAATGGATGTGTTGGTCGAATGATCCTGCGCGTTTCATCGGCAACCAAGGCATAAACTTCCATTCTCCTGGCGTCCAGCATTGAAACAACATAAGCTTCTTCACCTATGGACTTAAAAGCCTTCTCCAGCAAAATATTTAAAGTAGGAATTGAAATCAAGGGTATCCCTAATCCAAAGCACAACGCCTTGGACGTTGTAACCCCAATCCGTAGCCCTGTATAGGATCCCGGCCCACCAGACACCGCAACAGCCTTCAAATCCCCTTTATTGATTGAACAGTTGCTAAGTAACTGATCAATTATTCCAGGCAAAAGAGATGAATGGGACTTCTGTAAGAAATAAGTTTGGTGCCCTATGAGATTGGCTTCATCATGAAGTGCGACCGTACAGACGGTTGTAGAAGTCTCCAGGCTAAGAATCAATGTATTACAATGGTTTCAACAAGGAATTGTACGTATCCGTATCAGTCAGAATTTCCATTGCTTTCAAGATATCACGGTCCTTGTTGAACGTCGATTCTATGGCACCTTCCTGATGAAAATACCTACTGACAATCTCCTGTTCCAATAAGATCTTTATCTCTTTATCAAACAGTTCAAGATCCGATCCCTTGTTTTCCAAGGCTGCTACTTGCAGTGCTTCTATTTCAGTCTTCATCTGCTCATAGTACTTTTCCTTCTTTGCAACTTCTATGAGTTTGTCCAAATTCCTTTCGACATCAGTTGTGTAAGCATAATCTTTTGAGCCTACCCATTCCACAAAATCCTGATAATCCGTATCTGCAAGCTTGAAATCCTTGGCACTTGAAA
The DNA here is from genome assembly GCA_965242805.1 of Cyclobacteriaceae bacterium. GTDB lineage: Bacteria > Bacteroidota > Bacteroidia > Cytophagales > Cyclobacteriaceae > JANQEU01. The sequence continues at coordinate 2,661,254 of CBDETD010000002.1, forward strand.
CTGGATCCTTAGTATAATAATACTCCGTGGAATAATTGAAAATCAAATCATTCCTCAATAAAGCATAGGACACCTTCGAGTAGTTGAATCGGTCCACCTCAACATCCGGATCAAGACCTCCACCATCGTAGACAATCCGACCGCTTTCAGTCTGGAAATCGGTCTTAAGGGAATCAGGTATTTTGCCTACGCTTCCATCGGGATTTCGATTGCTGTAATCGATAGCTTGAATACACCTTCCGCTGGGGATATAATATTTAGCTGTTGTCACCTTCAATTGTGAATTGTAGGCCAAAGGCCGCGTTTGTTGGACCAGGCCTTTACCATATGTCTTTCTGCCTACAAGAACGCCCCGGTCGTAATCCTGAATTACACCGGCCACAATCTCCGCTGCTGATGCACTACCATTATCCGTGAGTACTACCAAAGGTATATCGGTATCTACCGCTTCGACGGGAGCCCTGTATATCTTGGACCATGATGAAAGTTTCCCTTTAGTACTTACAATCTCTTTTCCTTTATCAACGAATACATTAGAAACATTCACTGCTTCGTCAAGCAATCCACCTGGATTACCTCTCAAATCCAGGATCATACGGGTAGCACCGTCCTCTTTTAACTCTTTCAATGCGTTACTGACTTCTTTTCCAGCTTTAGTAGTGAAATCAGTTAGACGTATGTACCCTACTTCATCATTGATCATTCCATAATACGGTACATTATTGATTGTGATCTTTTCTCTTTTTAAAAAGACTTCAAATGGTTCTGTATTGAACCTGTTGACAAGCATCTTGATCTGAGAACGAGAAGCTCCATCAAGGAGCAGACTAATATCATCCGCATTCTTACCTTCGAGGTCAATGTCATTGATTTTCAGGATTTCATCCCCAATCTTCAATCCAGCTCTTTCCGCGGGAGAATCCTCATATAACATGATAACAGTATTGAAACCATTTTTCTTGTCAACAAGAGCCCCAATCCCTCCATACTCTCCGGTTGTCATTGTCATGTAGTCCTCGATATCATCCTCTGGTATATAATTGGTGTAGGGATCTAAAGATTTTAACATCGCATCAATTCCAACTTTCATCAATTCATTTGGATTGACTTCGTCGACATAGTACGTATTTACTTCCTTAAAAAGGGTGACGAATATGTCAAGGTTCTTGACAATCTGAAAATATCTATCGTTGTCCTCGACCTGGCGAAATGCCACGATTCCTAATGACAGCAGTAGAATGGGGATGGATATTATAGCTGTTTTTTTCATACTTCAGGTGTCTTTTTCCTCTGTCCTCGTCTTCGATAAACGTTTGAGAATAGTAATAAGTTTAGTCTCAATGTCCTTATAATCAAGAACTTTATCCGAAAGGTAAAGGAAAGCTATCAAAAATCCCTTTGCATCATTTTCAGTGAGAAGGTGTTTGTTCAGTCTATATGCTTCTTTCACCCTTCTTTTGATCCTGTTCCTGACAACAGCCTTTTTGTGGAATTTCTTGGGTACAGAAACAAGGATCCGGTTATTCCCCACCTGGGATTCCAGCAGGTATTTAATCGTGAACGGATATATACGCAAAGAGGAACCATTTTTGAATAGCTCCTCGATTTTCTTTTTTGAATGTAATCTCTCCTCTTTGGGAAATCGGTATGTCTTCTGGGCCGGATCTGTCATAGCAGCCCACAGTAAATAATTACTTGGTATGTTTCTCGTCAGAAACGGTAAGCCGTTTTCTACCCTTGGCTCTTCTCCGGGCCAATACGCTTCGTCCACTAGCGGATTCCATTCTTTCTCTGAATCCGTGCTTATTTTTCCTTTTCCTTACGGATGGTTGAAATGTTCTTTTCATTGTTGAAATACCATCATTTTAAAACGGTCTGCAAAAGTAGAGATTGATATGATAATTACCAAAGTAATATAAATAAACCTAAGCCAGGACTTCATTCTTTATTTCCTGCATTTGCTTCTTCTCTAACCTTGGACCGTATTTAGACACTACCATTGAGCTGGCCAGACTTGCCAAATTCCCACATTCTTTAGTCGGATGGCCCTGTGTCAGGCCATAAAGAAATGCACCTGCATACATATCACCAGCTCCTGTTGTATCTACAGCTTTCACCGCTACGGGATCGATCGACACCCATTTCTCACCATCCCAGATCACAGCTCCATCCTTCCCAAGTGTCATAACTATTTTATCTGCTTTCTTAACAAGCTCAGTTTTGGCTTCTTCCAAGTCTTCTTTCCCTGTGAAAAGTCTAGCCTCTTCCTCATTGCAAAAAATCAAATCCAATCCGTCACCAACCAACTCAATCATTTCGTTCCGAAAATATTTCACCATCGAGGGGTCCCAAAACGTCAGGGAGACTTTCACACCATTCTCAATGGCAATTTGCCTGGCCTTTTTCATGGCTATTCTACCCGTAGGAGAGGAAATAAGCGCTCCTTCGAGGTAGATGTATTTAGATCGTTTTATTGCCTCTTCCGAGACCTCCCTGGTTGAAAAGTCCGTGGTGATTCCGAGAAAAGTATTCATGGTCCTCTCGGCATCAGGTGATATCATTACCAAACACTTTCCGGTTGTTCCAGATTCGAGGTTTTCAATACTCAAATTGGTATCAAGCCCGTTATCATGAAGATCCTGGAGATAAAATCGGCCGTCATCATCATTGGCAACTTTACATGAATAGTATCCTCTTCCTCCAAGTTGACTAAAAGCCACCATTGTGTTGGCCGCTGATCCTCCACCTTCTTTTTTTGTAATTTTTTCGCCTACCACTTCCAAAAGAACCTGTTGTCGATCCTCATCAACCAAAGTCATCAATCCTTTCTCAACCTCGTTGGCTTCGAAGAAGGAGTCCTCAACTTTTATTTCGTAGTCTACCATTGCATTGCCAATGGCGCAAACATCGTAGGATTTCATTCAGTACTTCTTGATAATTCGAGCGCAATATTAGGGTAATCAGTGATAATACCATCAACACCCCAGTCAATAAGTTCTTGCATCCTGTTACGATCATTAACGGTCCAGGGAATGACTTTTATTCCTTCATTTTTAATCGCCGAGATTTGATCCCGATTTAAGGACACATGGTCACAGCTGTAAATGTCTGGCTTAAAGCCCAGGGAATCTATATTCTCTTTCCAGGTCAGTTGATTTTCAGTCAATTGCGCAAGTTGGATTTGCGGATAGGTCTTATTGAAATATTGCAATACTCTGAAATCGAAGGACTGAATGGTGATCCGTTCCCATGAGAGCCGGCCATCAATCACCTTATGTACCAATTTCGAAAAATCCGAAGGGGTGGGATGCAGAATATTATCATACCTCTCTATTGATTTCAGTTCGATATTGTATTTAACCGGATCCAGACTGTTTTCTTCAATGTATTTCTCAACTTCATTGATGACCTCAGATAATAAAGGTTTATACGTTTTCCCTGTTTTCTGCTCAGGGAATCGAGGATTTAATTTGCTTCCACAGTCAAATAATTTTACCTCCTCATACGTCATCCGGTAGATATTAATTTGCCGTTCCTCCTCCTTCATAATTTCTTCCCCCTCTGGATTTAAGCAGAATAATGATGAGAAATAAGGTTCATGGCTTACAACCACCATTCTGTCTTTAGTCACACATACATCCATCTCGAGTGTCGTGACCCCAAGTCTAACGGCCTCGATAAATCCCGGTATTGAATTTTCCGGCATCAATCCACGAGCCCCCCTGTGTCCCTGAATGTCAAGTTTCTTTAAAGATTCTGACATCTCCTTTTCTGAAGTATTTGAACTACAAGCTACAAGAATTAGTGTAACCAAGACAAGTATGGGAGTTAAGGATTCCTTCATATGCGGTTATTCATTTGATCTTCATTTTAGGACACCAGGTAGGCTGCACCAAACACACCCGCACTATCCCCAAGTTGCGGTTTTAGAAATCGGGTATCCAACCTTGAATTAAAGATATGTTTCCTAACTTCTTCTACTCCCTGGGTATACAACAAATCAATGTTCCCGACGCCCCCTCCAATTACGATAGCATCGGGATCAAGAATATTGATTACCGTGGAAATGGCTTTCCCAAAATAGCTTATCAGCCTATTGATCGTGTAGCTGCATTCTTTACTGGATCCATTTAAATGCTCTTGATAGATATCTTTCAATTTCTTTTCCACTCCAAACTTCTCTTTGTGATGCAATTCGAGGTTCCTTCCGGATATCACCTTTTCAACGCATCCAATTTTGCCACAATAACATTTGCCGCCTGACTCGTCAAGAAAATTATGTCCCCATTCTCCGGCAATTCCCTGCTTGCCCTCCAAGACTTTTCCATCAACGACAACACCTCCTCCTACGCCAGTACCCATGATCACCCCGAAAGTCACCCTGGCATCGGGAACCTCTGTAGCAACTATTCCCATTCTCGTCTCAGCAAGAGCCAGACAATTCGCATCATTAGCCAACTTCACATCAACACCAAGTGCCTTCTCCAGGTCGTGTTTCAACGGTTTTCCGTTAAGACTTGTGGTGTTGCAGTTTTTCATTACCCCCATTGAGGGATCCAGCACTCCGGGAGTCCCAAACCCTACTTTGTCAGGAGATATCTTGAGTTCTTCTTCAATAAAAGAGATAAGGCTGCTTACCTGGTCTATAATATGATCATAACCCAGATGAGAATCTGTATCGATACGCTTTCGGATCAAAACCTCCGGCTCCAATGAGCTCTTCAAAACTATCCCTTCAATCTTTGTACCCCCCAGATCGATGCCCCATAAATGCTTTTCAGACATTCACTAAACTTTTCTTGTAAAGAATTGCTTCCCAAGGTCTTAATTCAACAAATGTTGATTCCCAGGCTGGATATTCCTTGTAATTGGATATCAATTTATCGTACTCATTGATATCAAAACCATTACCCAAATTAAAGGGAATTGACTCCTCGGAAAAATTAAGCAAAACTAAATACCTTAGATCGCCCTCAAATCTGAAGTAGGCAAAGATCCTGGGATTCAGGATATCAATGACCTCAATATCGCCATAGACAAGCGCCTTATGATCTTTACGGATCTTTATCATTGCCCGATAGAAATTTAAGATGGAATCAGGATTGGATTCCTGGGAAGAAATATTGATTTCCTTATAGTTTGGATTGATGGCAATCCATGGTTTATTTTTCGAAAATCCTCCAAAATCGGAATCATCCCATTGGACAGGAGTCCTGGCATTGTCCCGACCCTGTGCATGGACTCCTTTCATGAATTTGTTGAGATCCAAATTGTTTTCAACTGCTTCCTTATATGCATTCAATGTCTCTACATCCTTGTAATCATGAATATCTTCGAACGACACATTTGTCATTCCAATCTCATCACCCTGATAGATATACGGAGTGCCCCTCAAGCTTAATAATAACAAGGACAGGGCTTTAGCGGATTCTTTCCAGAATGTACCATCATTCCCAAAACGAGACACAATCCTTGAAAAATCATGATTGCCAAGAAATATGCTAGACCAACCTCCATCATTCATTACTTTGTCCCATTCTGTAAATACCTCCTTGAAATGAACAAGGTCATAAGGTTTTGGATCAAATTTTCCTCCAGGTCCGTGATCAATGAACATATGGTCGAAGTGGAATATCATGTTTAACTCCTCTCGATCCTCCTGGACGTACTTTAGTCCTTCCTGCATCGAAATACCGGGACCTTCACCAACTGTCAGAATATCATAATGCTGCAAAACTTCCCTGTTCATTTCATGCAGATACTCATGGATCTTAGGACCGTTTGCATAAACATTTTCCATGGTTTCGTTAAATCCCTGGAATTTCGAGTTGGTGAACTCTCTTTTGGAGATTAGAGAAATTACATCCATGCGATACCCATCGATCCCTTTATCAAACCAATATCTCATGATGTCATAAACTTCTTGTCTCAGTGCAGGATTTTCCCAATTCAAATCGGGCTGCTTTTTGGTAAAGAGGTGCAGGTAATATTGATCGGTATTTTTGTCGTATTCCCATGCGTCACCACCGAAGAAGGATTTCCAATTGTTTGGAGGCCCTAGTGGCCCTGCATCCCTCCAAATGTAGTAATCACGTTTTGAGCTATCTCTGGAAGACCTGGACTCCATAAACCAGGCGTGTTCGTCAGAAGAATGGTTGACCACCAGATCCATTACCAGTTTCATTCCGCGACTATGTATTCCATCAAGTAAATGATCGAAGTCCTCCATGGTTCCAAATTCATCCATGATCGCCTTATAATCACTAATGTCATATCCATTATCATCATTTGGAGATTTATATACAGGGCATAACCAGATCACATCAATTCCCAGGCTTTTTATGTAATCCAGCTTTTGGATGATCCCCTGGATATCTCCAATTCCGTCCTCATTGGAATCTTTAAAACTTCGAGGATAAATCTGATAAATGATACTTTCCTTCCACCACGTCTTTGTCATAATTACAAAATCAAAATTGAGGTATTATTTGAATCAACCCTGTGAGATCCATAAGGCTTGATAGGGCTTCATTAAATAATTAAAATGGTCAAAATCTAATTTTTTATCGGTAATTCGATCCACTAATCCTTTATGTAGATCAAAGGAATGAAACTCCAGTACATCCTTATACAATGGTTCAGGATGATCATTCAGGTTAAAGACGCATAAAGACCGATATCTTTCTCGCTGTCTTATATACCCAAAAAGATGCTCGTTTCGACAATCTATTCGATAGCTGTCATTATAATCTGCAAATTCCGGACTTGATTTCCGAAGTTTTATGAGATGCTTGATCCTCGAGTAAATACGTTGCTCCGAAGTACCTGATTGATTCTTTATTTTTAGTTTTTCCCAATCCATTTCCGGACGATGCATCCATCTGTTATCCTCTTTTTTTGACTTGTCCTTCAAATAAGAGTAGTCATTGGTCATACCGATTTCATCTCCCATGTACAGCAGCGGGATCCCTCCGTAAGAAATAATGATTGCATGAAGCATTACTATTCGGTCAATTGCCATAGTAATGGTTGCCTCGTCATTATCAGCCAAAGCCTTCTCCAAACCGGCAAGTGAAGCAAGAGCTCCCGAGATCCTTGAATCTCCATTTTTTCGGTTTTCCATGAATCTTGCCCCCTTGGAAAAAGACCAATCCAATTCTCCAGTCAGAAACTGGATCAGGAAACTTCGGTGAGATGGAGGATCATACCCAGCCCAACCTGCGTGCAGATCTTCGTACCCCAATCCTATGTCATCATGACATCGTATGTAATTCAACCAGGTAGAACCCAATGGTTTTTGAGGGATATTGTCGAAAGAGACATTCAACAGTCGATTGTTTTTTGTTGCAATCGCATCCCACAATAATGTCATGAGTGTTGCATTGTATGCAAGTTCACACTCATAGATCCCAACCTGTGGCTCGCCAAAATACTTCAGAATTTCATTTGGAGCTACTATCGCTTCGGCTAAAAAGAGAGTCCCGGGAGTAACCACCTGGGTACAAGCCTTGAATAATTGTACAATCAAGTGCGCCTCTTCAAGGTTCTGTGATTCCGTACCAATTCTTTTCCACATGAAAGCCAATGCATCAAGCCGAACAATATCAATCCCTTGGTTGGCCAGGAACAAAAGATTATCCAACATTTCTATGAACACCGCTGGATTTGTATAATTAAGATCCCATTGATATTCGTGGAAAACAGTCATCACCCACTTTCCCATCTCCGGGTAATAAGTGAAATTACCTGGGCTTGTTTCCGGAAACACCTGCGGTAGAGATTGTTCATATTGATCCGGAATATCTCTGCTTTCGTAGGTATAATAATATTCCTGATAACTTTTCTCACCCTTCAATGCTGCAGTTGCCCACTCATGTTCATTGGAAGTATGATTTACAGCAAAGTCCAACATCAGATTTATACCATTCTCATGAAGAAGCTCTGAGATTTGATTTATGTCCTTCATGGTCCCGAGGTCCGGACTCACCTGACGAAAGTCCGATACAGCATAACCTCCATCGTTATTTTCAGGAGGGCATTTCATTAAGGGCATGAGATGAATGACATTTATGCCCAAATCCTGGAAGTAGTCGATCTTTTTTTGGAAAGTTTTGAGATCCCCGCAAAACCGATCCACATAGAGCATCATACCCACAAGATTTTCCGAAAGGTACCATTGGGGATCCTTTTCCCGGTCAAGGTCAATTCGCCTGAGACGTTCCGGTCTTGTAGAATATGCGGAAACCATTCGATCTACCAATGGTATCATCAAATCCTTAATCGATGACTGAGGATACAACTTTTCCAACAACCCATGTATACGATCAAAATTGGAGGATAACCTGATTTGAAAATCAAGATCGATTGACCCTTCCACATTGATCATGATCTCTTTTAACAGCGATTTTCTTTTAGGATCGTACACGGCTTGAATTATTTCTCAAATTGACTTGCGAGGGTAACGGCAGTCTCCAGTGCTTCCAGGTCCGTTTGCATTTCTTTCCTGGACCACCCGAGATATTCTCTAAGGAAATCCGACACTGGTTTCTTCAGTTTGTTTATGGACGCAATATTGAAATACAGTCTTCCTGTCCTTCTTTCAAAGAAATCCAGAAGCTTGAAAACTGCTTCATGTTCAAGGGTGAACTTTAATTCAGCTATCCCCAATCTGACTTCGGGATCCTTTTCTTTACCTGCCTCGAACGATTCCAGCAAATTGTCAGTTTGCTTTCCATAGTTGCTGACGAGATAGTCCGCCATATTGGATAATCCAAAAGGTTCCAGTTTCTGAGAGACTTCCCTAGTGTACGTCTCGACGGCTTTTGCATTTGCGAACGGGCCCCCTACCAGCACTACAGTGTCTGTTTTGCAATCGTCCAGTTTCCCTCCCTTTTCCTTTACCTTCCTGGCTAAAAGGTCAATGATCCTCTCAGCCATCTTTCGGTATCCTGTCAGTTTACCTCCTGCAATCGAAAGCAATCCCGTTTCCGATTCAAATATTTCGTCCTTCCTGGAAATCTGTGAGGCGGATTTACCTTCTTCTTCAATCAATGGTCGTAATCCCACCCAGGTTGACTCAACGTCATCAATTGTCAAATTAACTTTTGGAAATATGTGATTGGCCCCATCCACAAGGTATTGGACATCATCATAATCAGTCCTTACATCATCAAGATCTCCTTTATAGTCGGTATCCGTGGTACCGATATAGGTGACACGGTCCCTGGGGATGGCAAAAATCATCCGACCATCAGGTACATCGAAATATACGGCTTGCTGGACAGGAAAGCGTTCATGGGGAACAACAATATGAACTCCTTTGGTTGGATGGAGATGTTTTCCTGACAGACTGTGGTTCTTATCTCTCAACTCATCCACCCATGGACCTGCAGCGCTGATCGTGTATTTGGATTTCAGTTGGTGCTGTGAGCCGGAAAGATTGTCTTTCCATGTAATTCCATCAATTTTATTGCTTTCATTATAAATGAAATCAATCGCCTCCGCATAATTAATGATGTCTGCTCCGTAGGTTCCCGCGGTCTTAAGTACTTCAATGGTAAGTCGGGCATCATCTGTTCGGTATTCGGCATATATGCCCCCTCCTTCCAATACATCTTCCCTTATTAATGGTTCGGCCTCCAGAGTCTCCTCTCTGGTCAGCATCTTCCTTTGATCAGCCTTCTCCACTCCAGCCAATACATCATAAACCATTAATCCTAATGAAGTCAGGATCGATCCAAATGTCCCATCCTTAATCAACGGCAACAACATCTTCTCAGAACGTACCAGGTGTGGAGCAAGACTATGGACAACCGCCCGTTCCCGTCCGACTTCCCGCACTAAAGCAATTTCAAATTGCTTCAGGTATCTTAAACCGCCATGGATAAGTTTAGTGGATTTACTTGATGTACCTGATGCAAAATCGCTTTTTTCAAGCAGTACCGTTTTCAATCCTCTGGAAGCAGCATCCAGTGCGATCCCCGCTCCGGTAATTCCACCTCCTATGATTACAAGATCATAGTGGTTTTCGGCGATCCGTTTTATTAGCTTCTCCCTCTTCCTTGCATCGAAACAATTCATCGATCTGTGTCTTTATTCCCTTGCCCAGTTAAGTGTTCGTTTAACCGCTTTGTTCCAATTATGATAAAGACCTTCTCTTTTTTTATCATCCATTTTAGGAACGAACAGTTTTTCAGTTCTTCTGACTTTTTTAAGCCCTTCCAGATCCCAAATACCAGCCTTTAATCCTGCCAGGAAAGCTGCTCCCAGGGCTGTCGATTCTGTGATATCCGGTCGGTCTACTTCGATTCCAAGTATGTCCGACTGAAACTGCATGAGGTAATCATTTGCCGTGGCTCCCCCATCTACCATCAAACTGTGTATGGTAATTCCTGAATCATCTTGCATTGCACCCAAAACATCCCTGGTCTGAAAGGCTATTGATTCCAAAGCTGCTTTAGTGATATGTTCTTTTCCTGTATCCCTGGTGAGACCGAAAATTGCTCCTCGTGAATATTGATCCCAATATGGTGCTCCCAAACCTGCAAAAGCAGGAACGAGAAAGACTTCCTCGGAGTCAACACTTCTTGCCAATGCTTCAGAGTCTTTAGCGTGATCAATTACTTTCAAAGCATCACGCAGCCATTGAATGGCAGCTCCGGCAATAAAAATACTTCCTTCAAATGCATAGACTGGTTCATCATCGACGCTACAAGCCATGGTGGTTAGCAATCCATGCTCTGAAGTCTTACATTCCCCACCCATATTCATGAGCATAAAACAACCGGTGCCATATGTATTTTTTGCATCACCGGGCTCAACACATGCCTGTCCAAACAAAGCTGCCTGCTGGTCTCCCGCTATTCCCAGGATAGGAATAGTAGCCCCGTCGATTTCAAAATCCCCAAAATGCGAAGCTGAAGGTTGAACGGATGGAAGCATTGATTCGGGAACTCCAAGGATCTTTAATAATTCACCATCCCACTTTCGGTCCTTTATATTAAACATCAATGTTCTGGAGGCATTGGTGTAGTCAGAGACGTGGCTTTGACCTCCGGTCATATTCCAAACCAACCAACTATCAATTGTGCCGAATCTAAGCTTTCCTTCATCGGCCTTTTGCCTTGCTCCCTTAACATTTTCCAGGATCCAATGCACCTTTGTCCCTGAGAAGTAGGAATCTATTACCAACCCCGTCTTATCTCTGAATTTACTTTCCAGGCCATCGGATTTTAGCTGTTCACAATAATCTGATGTTCGTTTGTCCTGCCATACGATGGCATTAAATACCGGTTCACCGGTCTCACCATCCCAAACGACGGTAGTTTCCCGTTGATTGGTAATTCCTATTGCCTTTATGTCAGCAACTGGAACGCCGGTCTGACCAATTAGATCTTCAAAAACTGATCTTTGTGACTCCCAGATCTCATTCGGGTCATGTTCAACCCAACCAGATTTAGGAAATATCTGGGTGAATTCCTTTTGTTGAACTCCGACAATCTGACCATTTTCATCAAACAATATGGCCCGGGAACTTGTAGTCCCTTGATCTAAAGCTACTATGTAATCCATTTTCCTTTTACCAAAAACTACCAACTACAATTGCTGTGATGACTAACAGAATGATGGCGAGAATCCTGTAATTCTTATGCCAGGGCAATCCTTTCAATTCCTCAGTTTCCGCCTTGAAAAGGCCAACATTCCATGTCAATTCCTTTGTTACTTTTTCCTCAGGAGGTGATGACAAAGAGCTCACTAACATATGTACGATCATACATCCAACCAAGAGCATTGGACCCTTATGAAGGAAATGTATGCTGTTTATCGCAGGTGAGATATCATAAACTGCAGAGAATATGAAAAACAATGAAAACACCAATCCTGCCACCAGGGCCCAGAAAGCTCCATGACCATTTCCTCTTTTCCAAAATAATCCAATCAGGAAGACGGCAACAACCGGGGGCGCTATATAACCCAGAACCAGCTGTAAGTATTCCCACAATGAATCGGATATCTGCTCTATAAACTGTGTCCAGAACGCTGCAATCAAAACGAGGACCACCGTCGCAACCTGACCCACTCTTACCAATTGCTTACTTGTAAGCATGGGATTGATCTTCGTAACAAAATCCATGGTGATCAAAGTCGAGGCCGAGTTCAATGTTGCTGAAATACTTGAAGACATAGCAGCAAGCAATCCCGCGATTACCAATCCAAGTATCCCCGTAGGCAGCAGTTGATAGATCATGACGGGATACGTCATGTTAGGGCAATCTTCAAGGTTGGTACAGATCACCGACTGGCCCATTTCATTGGTGATCTCATAATTCAAACCGCTTATATCCAGGTCGGAAAAAAGGACAATTGAAATAACGCCTGGGAAGATCATAAAGAAAATAACCGGGATCTTCATTAATCCGGCAAATAAAGCGCCCCATCTCCCGTGGTTTAGGTCCTTTGCACTCAACACACGTTGTACCATAAACTGGTTGTTAGCCCAAAAGTAGAACCCTAACAACGGGACCCCGAACAACAAACCTGTCCAGGGCATATATGGGTCCGAAATAGGCCCCGCCATGTCAAAGACCTCATTGCCAGGCTTATCTATGTAACCGGAGGCATTGAGTGAGTCTAATCCAGCCATCAATCCCTGCCAACCACCTACCTGAGTAAGGCAGAAATAGGTAAGAATTACTGATCCCAGAATCAAGAGTACAGCCTGAATCACTTCCGTATGAACCACAGAAGACAAGCCACCAGGGATCGTGTATGCTGCCGCGGCGAGTGCCAATCCAATAATGATTATTGTTGACGGTATTTCCGGAAATATGATCTTCAAAATCAGATTCCCCGCATATAAACCTGATGCCGTATCTATTATGACATTTCCAACAATGGTCAGAAAGGAGAAGAAATACCTTGATCTGCTATCGTATCTCTTTTCGAGGAATTCCGGCATAGTATAAACCTTCGACTTCAAGTAGAATGGAAGGAAGAAAATCGCAAAGAAGACAAGAACCACTGCGGCCATCCATTCATAATTGTAAACTGCCGTCCTGGTTTGGTATGCATCAGATGAAAGGCCAATTAGGGTATTACTTCCAATGTTGGCCGCAAAAAGAGAGATACCTACAATCGGCCAGGTCATGTTTCGTCCGGCCAGGAAGTAATCTTCGGAGGACTGTTGTTTACCTTTTGAAATCCCGTACCATATGATCCCCAAAATGTAGAATACAATGATGGCGATATCAATGAAACTCAACGCAACGTTTTCCATGCAAATACTATTAGCCTACCACAAAAGGTCAGCATATTAATAAGAAATTGATAAAAAGACGTAAGGAATTGAGATCATCTTTATCAAAGAAACAATACAAACGTTTGAATTTGTAACTTTTTCAAAATTGTACATTTTGGGGAATTAGGAAACGGAGTTGGTTGACTAAAATCATTATTGAATTTTGTGAGATGTTATACCTTTGAATTACCCGGTAAGGAAGGAATATATGCCGAAGTGGTGAAACTCACCACCGCTAAAGCTACGGTGAGTAATACTGGTAGACTGGATATGCCGAAGTGGTGAAACTGGTAGACACGCACGTTTCAGGGGCGTGTGGACGCGAGTCCGTGCGGGTTCGACTCCCGCCTTCGGCACTAACCTTAAACGCACAGACTTCGTGCGGGCCTACCTTCTGCAGGTAAATTCGACTCCCGCCTTCGGCACTGGAATGCAGTCATTCCATGACTTTAAGTCATGGAATGACTGCCTAAAAGTCAAAATCACTAATCGTCTGAATCTTGTAACTCTCTTCAGAAAAGAGGATTTTGTCCCTGTTATTCCCTCTGTTGTAAATATGGTATAAAGCGCCAGGGACCACACTAGTATTTTGGATCGGGTTGAGTGAGTCCAAGGTAGACGCCATTGGTCCATCCGAATCCGTCCTGCGAGGGGTATCCACCCCCACCTGCGAGAAGTGTGGTGTCACTGACATTATACTTCTCCATCATTTTACCGGTATTGAGGAATACTTTCTCGTTCCCGCGAATCCAGCGCGTTTTAATTTTCTCGGCTTCATCAATCATCCGATAATGTTCAAGTCCCTTTATAGCACACCACTGAAGTGGTGCCCAACCATTCGGGCTATCCCATTGCTGCCCTGATTGGTACGTAGTAGTCCTGATCCCACCATTGTCAAGAAGATCTCCCATCAATATCGGTACCTGTCTTATGGCAAGGTCCCGCCTTGCCACTTTGAAATACATAGGAAAAAAGCTGGCTGCGGTTACTTGATTCGTGAATTCTCCTGATTTCCAGAGTACATCCTGGTACATTGACATCTCGTCGTTCCAGAACAACTCATTCATGGCGTTGTACCGCTCCTCAGCTCTTTTCAAGTATTTTCGATAGTTGTCTTCATCACCCTTAACCTGGTAGAGTCGCCAAAGCATGGTTTCCATGGAATACATGATACTATTCAAGTCAACTGGTAAGATGTCTATCACTCTAATGGATTCGAGCTTATCGGGATCCGCCAACCACCTTGAACTATAATCCCAACCTGATTCAGCTCCCGCCCTTAAATTCCTGAAGAGATCCGCTTGTTCATCCATTGGCACCTTTTGTGCCAATTCCAAGTCCTCCAGGTATGACTCAGGTCTTGGTGAATCATTGGCATCCCAATATCTGTTTAGAATGGTACCCTCGTAATACACGGCCCTGGCAGAAGCCCTATTATTCTCATCCAATTGATCAGAACCCTTCATCCAGTAGTTGTATTCCTCCTGGATGAATTCCAAATAATTTGTAGCCTCCTCCAACGAGGTGATTTGCGCATATATTCCGACCATGGAAGCGTAGAAAGGTGGTTGAGAACGTCCCAGATAATAGGTTCGATTGCCGTTTGGAATGAATCCTAATGTGTCAATCAGGTAGGAGAAATTATCCAACATGGATTTAAGAAGATCTTGCCTACCGGAGACTCCAAGGCCGATCATCGTGAAATACGAGTCCCAATAATACACCTCCCTAAATCCACCCCCTGGGATGACAAACTCGTTGGGTAGGGTGATCAACGTGCTAATTTCATCACCATTTTCAAATCTTCTCAAAGTCGACCAGTGACTTTTAAGATGTTCTGTAAGCGGTTTATCAACCATCAATTCAAATGTGTCTTCACTCAAAGGGATGATAAAATTCTCTTCAATGAATAGTTTGAGATCAAAATCCTCATTGTCTCGTATTCTTAGGTACTCATTGAGTATTCCGGAGGGATCGGTCTTTGGATTACAATCAACAAAGGTTTTGGAATCAGAAAATACCCCAGACTGCTGCACCTCAACGAACAATTCACCAAGGGATTCCCAGGGTTTATAATAACCATGAAATGAGTCGGGTGTCTCCTGGACTGATGATTGGCAGCTCCATATTAGCAGGAAAAATAGAACTAGCCTCCACGAATCAGGAAGGGGCCTGATCATTCGATACTAGTGGATTGCGGAGTTCGGGTCTCTAGTTTTGAAACAATGTGTTTGCCAACCATTTCACCTTGAGTTACACCATTATCGATAGCCATCATGTAGTGTATCCCACCATATAGACGGCTGATTGCTGCTTCTTCGGAGGCATGGATAAAACTATTGTATTCCCGGGCTGGCAAGCCATACTCCATTTCAGTGGTATCGTTGAATGCAAACTGGTCCCCGAAAATATCTGTCAACATCACCGCCGCGGAACGGGAAATCACACTATGTCCGCTGGTATACTCCGGGAACGGGGGAGTTTGCAGCAGCGGAACCCATTCATCGTCAAGATATTGATTGATCAATGTTTCCGGTCGAACCACCAGACTTCTCCATTTTTCATCCCAGCAGCTGATAAACGCGTCAAATAAGGCTACGGAAACAAGGGCATAAGCTTCCACCGTTTCATCAAAAGGACTTTGAGCTGTCCTGGTAGCTACCGCAGTAATCCCAATCCAATGTCCACCAGGCGTGATCTTCTTTGTTGCGAACATGGCATGCCCACGGTGGTGAGAAACGTATGGATTACAATCCCAGAACTGGGCGATTTCCTCTTCTTCCTCATTCAGATTCTTCCCTATTTCCCAAACTTCAATAAGCTGATCATAGAATTCACTTTTTTCATTCATGCTGAATTCAAGTGGAGGAATTGGGGGATACTGCTCCGCGGAGTCAAGAACCATGGTTCTGATCTCTCGCCAATGTGGTTCGATGCCATCCATGTAATCCGGAGGAGTTGGCTTCCAGAATTTGTCCTCCTGGAGTATAGTATATTTTGGGAAGGTTCGGGTCTGCTTATACATATCCTTGTCAGCCCAACTCAAAATATGATCAGCTACCTGTTGCCCATAGGCTATTGAACTTTTGAAAACGGAATTGGGTAATCCATCCGATTTGAGGCCCTTGTATAATTCCGTCCTGAATTCTTCCATTTTAGCCTCCGAAAAAATCAACTCCTGCCCCGTTACCAGAAATGCATGCAAAGCGGCCAGGTGAAAATCAATATTATCATCCTGGGGCTCTGGCGCTTCCTGCAAATCATTTAACTGACCACTGAGAGACCGGTACTTCCCCTGATATGCCGGTAATATAGTTTCGTATGCAGCTACGCTTGGATAAGCATATATTCTGGATGCGACAGGTGGAGAAAAAATATCGTGTACAATAACATCCGTAAGCTGCTTTACAGCTGATTGGAATATTTCCGGATCCTGCAATCGTGTTTTGTAAGTTTCGTTTGGTTCACATCCAAGCCAAAAAACGGAAACAAGGAAAATCAAAAGTATACTGCGAATACCGGTCATTTTTCAAAAAATTTTCCGCAAAAGTAGATCAATGAATTAAAAAAGTATATCAGCACGCCGTGATTCTTGTCAGTTCTCAAAGAATTTTGCGAGCCATCCGAATTGAGCAATTCCCGGATCCGGGTAAACAATTGTAAATCCTGAAAATATCATCCTCTTCAATGAAAATGAACATCTCATAACTTATACCAACTTCCGGGTCGAGGTAAAACACGCCATTGACGAAATCAAATTCACCTTTGGCCAGTGTATGGTCACTACATGAGTTGATCACCTCAAATTCATTGTCACCGGTCAAGGATATGATCTCCGGAGGTATATAGGTCGAACAATTGACCTCATCTCCATCAATAACCTGCACTTCATAGTCACCAATCCAAAATTCCAGATCCATTGAATTCAAAGAATCTTCTGAATTACAGGAAAAGGTCAAAACAATCGAAATTATCAGAATGAACCGTCCCATCATTTCCTACCGGATCAAAAAAACACAATGCTCCTATTGTAAGTTAGAACAATTTGATGCCAGACCCAAAATGACGCACTCCGTACTAGGGAATTGTAATGGTCTTTGTCTGCTTCTGTACAACGGCAAAATAGCCTAAGGCAAAGTTTTCGGGTTGGTCAACATTGTCATAGAAATCGATATTGTCAATTTCAGTCACATTGATGATGTTGCCTCTGACTGTGGTGACTGGCGTATCAAAAAGATTCAGGTCATCAGCGCCCTGATCAATCAGCTGGTTCATGTAATTGTAAAATGGTTCATCTGCTCCCAGAATCGAAATCTCCACCTCCTCCCCATTTCCGATCTTCCTGTCATAAGCATAGGAGAATACCGTTTGCTGACCATTAAAAAACTCATCGTTCAACGTGAAATATTCACCAAGTCCGAAATCAAACAAGTAAAAATCTCTTCTCTCCTCTATATCCGAAATCGTGATCTTCACCTCTACGTCATTGTTTTGCGAAAGCTTATCAACCTGGATCGTATCAATAGTGGTAGTGGGGACATAGGTAGTTCTCGCAAGGTACCGCTGGTCATTGTGTTGAAACTGAAGTATGAGTCGGCCTTCAGTAAGGAATCGAGGCCCACTTATTTCCTCATAGATCCCTGTACCAGGTCTTTTGGGTAAAAGAATGAGTAGATTACCATTATCCAACGTAGGTAGATCCAAATTGATGATCGTAATGTTTTCTAATGATGTGACCGGGATATCTCCAAAGAATGAGTTCGTAAGACTGACATAGATTTCCACATTGAAGAAATCCAAACTGGTGTCCACAGGGATCAAGGCGTCCACAATTAGCCTGGGTTCTTCACTTTTTACATCTACTTGTATTACATCCTCACAGCTGATGAAAAACGCAAGAAATAATATTATGTAGATATCTGCGGATCGTAGCATCATATCATTGCATTGTTACCATCCTTGAAAACTTCTGAACAACCGCGAAATACCCGAGCGCGTAATTTTCCGGTTGGTCCACATTATCGAAAAAATCAATATTGTCGATCTCCGTCACATTTATGATGTTGCCTCTTATAGTGGCAGCAGGAACCTGGAATAGACCTAATTCCTCTTCACTCTGATCAATGAGGGCCCTCATGTAATTGTAAAAGGCTTCATCGGCCCCAAGGACACTTACTTCAAACTCCACTCCACTCTCTATCTTTCGTTCGTATTCATAGGTCAGCGTGGTTTGTTGTCCCTGAAAAAACTTATCACTTACCACAAACCATTCTCCAAATCCAACATCGAACAAGTAGAAGTTATCTATGTCAGGATCATCGGTTAGTGCGATATTGATCTCACTTTTATCATTAATTGTATTGGAAAAGGTATAAATACTATCAAAATCTACAGTTGATGCATAGGTTGATCGGGCCAGGTAGCGCTGATCTTCATGTTGGACCTGAAGTATATGATCACGGTCCACCAATCCGGTAGGGCTGGCGATTGTTTCATAAAATCCGGAACCAGAGTCCAATTCATTAAAGACAAAGCCTCCCATCGTTATTTGTTTGAGTCTTGTGACAGGCACTTCCCCGAAGAATGAATTGGTGACATTGACCTGCACACCAACTGGGAATACGAATTGGCTGGTATCTACAGTGATCACGGCATTGATCACCAAACGGGGAGGTTCATTCGAAACCTCCACATCGATCACATCCTGGCAACCAAAGAATAGAAAAGGGACGATATGGTATAAGTACTTCTTCAAAATGTGAAGTTGTAAGTGACTGAGGGAACAATTCCGAAAATTGATGTGCGAACGGCTTCGTTGACCCCTGTACTCTGGTTTCGTCTGAAATTGATTGAAGCTGCATTCGGTCGATTGTAAACATTGTAGATCCCAAATACCCATTCGGATTGAAAATCACGAGATTGATTTTTAGAAGGTGAGTACGAAACTGATAGATCCAGCCGGTGATAATCCGGAAGTCTTAACCTGTTTCGTGGCCCGTAATATGGGATTGTCAGATTTTGAAAGACAAACTGTCCAATAGGATAGTTGGTTGGCTGTCCTGTCTGGTATGCAAAATTTGAATTTATACTCAGGTTCGGATTTATTTCATAGCTTATGAACAAGGTCAGATCATGGGTTTTGTCGAAAGGAGAATTGTACCAATTACCGAAATTGATCCCTGTTTCCTTATTGGATCTACCATTGTCAAATTTTGGGATCCGACCAGGAGTTCTTTGCTCTGATCGAGATAAAGTGTATGATGCCCAACCTGTGATCGAACCATGGTTTTTCCTAATGAGCACCTCCCATCCATAAGATCTCGCCTCCCCGTTAAGAACCACTCTTTCGATGGCATTATTTGCGATCAAATCTGCACCATCTATGTAGTCAATCCTGTTTTGGATGGATTTATAGTATAGTTCAGTTTCTATGGAAAATCTACCGTTGTCAAGAGAATGAGCTGATCCAACCGCATACTGGTCCAGAAGCTGTGGTTTGACAAAGGGTCCACTTGGAGTCCATACATCCACCGGTGTTGGGCTGCTGGTATTGGAAAGCAAATGAAGATATTGTGCCAATCGAGTGTAACTCGCCTTAACCGAATGATCATCATTGAAAGCATATGACAAAGAAACCCGAGGTTCCCAGTTCAGGAATTGAGACATGCTGCCATTTCGACCGGGCTCTATAAATCCGATAGGTTCAGCTTCCTGGTAGATCAAAAGGAACGGATCAAAGAATATGGGGTCATCGTACTCATACAAATTAAGTCTGTCCTGGCCCAGTCTTAGGAACAAACTCAAGCGTACCCCATATTGTAGATTCAATCGCTTTGTCAATTCATGTTCTATGTCCAGATAGACTGCTGACTCATTGGAGAACTTTTGAATGAGATCTTCACTTACAATTCCCGATCCATCGTTCAATGGTCGCACTTTCCCAGGATCAAATCTTGAATAAATGTTGTCGATCCCGTATCGAAGTTGTAATCGCTTGCTTACGAAATGAGATAATCCATACCTGGCCTTGAAATTGTCGATCCTGGCTTCCCACAAAAGGCCTTCCTGCGGAAGACCTAACCCGGAAGAATAACTTGAGTAGATAAGGTAAAAATTGCCATTGAGATTGTCGCTCCATGATTGATCCCAGTTGAAATTGACCACTGAATTACCGTACTTATTGGTAAAGCTATTTTCTATTTCCAGATCATCTCGTCCCAGGTATCCGGATAGGGAAAACGATGTTTTATCATTGGCTCTAAAACTGATTTTGGAATTGACATCATAGAAATACGCCGAACTTGAAAAATCCACCAGGGGTAGAAAGAAGTGTGCATAGGATCCTCTTCCACCGGCCACGAAGCTCAATTTATCTTTTATGATCGGACCGTCGATTGATAATCTACTTGCAACTGCACCTAAGCCTCCACTTACCTTTACCTCTTCATTATTCCCTTCTTTTTGACGGATGTCAAGAACGGACGAAACTCTACCTCCATACCTAGCAGGGATCCCTCCTTTGTAAAGTTTGACATCCTCGATCATGTCCACATTGAAAACGGAGAAAAATCCAAACAAATGGGAGGGATTGAAAATAGTAGCCTCATCAAGCAGTATAAGATTTTGATCGACTGCTCCTCCCCTGACATTAAATCCGGAAGAAGCTTCTCCACCATTGGTGACACCGGGCATCAGGACGATGGATTTGATGACGTCGGCTTCCCCAAGAACCAGTGGAATTTTCCTGATAGCCTGCACGGATAGTTCGTTGATACTCATCTGAGGGTTCCTGATCCTGCTTTTTTCACTTTGGCTGGTTACGACGATCTCATCAAGCTGAGACGTGCCTGGAACAAGCTGAAAATCCAGGCTTTGATTTGCCGAAAGGTCTACCTCTGTAGATATTTTTTCAAATCCCACAAAGCTTACAACCACCTTATATCGTCCCCGTTCGAGATCGATGTTGAAGTTGCCATTCGCATCGGTGATGGTGCCGGTTTTGAGTTTAGGAATGAAAATGGAAACCCCAATTAAAGGATTACCCTGCTCTTTATCCACGACCGTCCCTGAAAACCTAAGAGTGGTTTGAGCATAAGCAGAAACGGAGAAAAAAAACAGAGTTGCGACTATCCAATCTCGCAGTGCCATCTTGCAGTGATTTTTGTTAAGATAAATAGAAATGAAATCAATTTTGGATAAAACATCTCTCTATCAAATCCTAAAGAAAAAGCTTTAATGATCAACTGATTAGGCTAGGTTCAAATTCCATTATTTCCCATATTTTTGAAAAATGAACACTTTTCATTTTCTTTTGTTTGCCCAAAAGAAAACGAAACAAAAGAAAAAGGCACCACGAACAAAGTCCCTTTTTCCCCACATTTTCGCACTACCCACCCAACCAGGTTCAACCCACAGCCTTCAAAAGGAACCTCCGCTGTTCGTGGAAAAATCCACCGCACATTTCGAGTACTGAAAAAGCTGAAATTCCCTTGATATCGAACTAGTTGATTGAAAAATCCCACAATCATAGAAATTTGGATTAACGAACCATTTCGTTCCAGGGGTCGAAGGGTTTGGTCATGAAGTCTTGTTGTTGGATGATCAGTACTTTTTGGATATGGGAAAATTCAATGATGAGTTGCCCGGATCTATTTTCACACAACTTTTCATTTTACTTTATGCACGACTCCTCTCGTGAATCTTTGATTCCTATGCCTTCAGGCCAGGCTGGCCTTTCATTTTTGCCTTGATGCAAAAACGAAACAAAAAAATCAAGGCTGTAAGTAAAAAGCTAATTTTTCGATCTGATTAGTATACAGCCATAAACTCGTCCACCTACCGGTGGACTCAAACAGTATGGCTGAATCCAATTCCTGTAGATCGAAAAACCTTAACGCTTTTGTACTTAAGGCCCGATTTAGATCCTATGTTGATTTTGCGATTTGTGAAATGGAAAAGTTTGGTGTCATCTGACCATTTCGTTCCAGGGGTCGAAGGGTTTGGTCATGAAGTCTTGTTGTTGGATGATCAGTACTTTTTGGATATGGAAAATTCAATGATGAGTTGCCCGGATCTATTTTCACACAACTTTTCATTTTACTTTATGCACGACTCCTCTCGTGAATCTTTGATTCCTTTGCCTTCAGGCCAGGCTGGCCTTTCATTTTTGCCTTGATGCAAAAACGAAACAAAAAAATCAAGGCTGTAAGTAAAAAGCTAATTTTTCGATCTGATTAGTATACAGCCATAAACTCGTCCACCTACCGGTGGACTCAAACAGTATGGCTGATCCAATTCCTGTAGATCGAAAAACCTTAACGCTTTTGTACTTAAGGCCCGATTTAGATCCTATGTTGATTTTGCGATTTGTGAAATGGAAAAGTTTGGTGTCATCTGACCATTTCGTTCCAGGGGTCGAAAGGTTTGGTCATGAAGTCTTGTTGTTGGATGATCAGTACTTTTTGGATATGGGAAAATTCAATGATGAGTTGCCCGGATCTATTTTCACACAACTTTTCATTTTACTTTATGCACGACTCCCCTCGTGAATCTTTGATTCCTATGCCTTCAGGCCAGGCTGGCCTTTCATTTTTGCCTTGATGCAAAAACGAAACAAAAAAATCAAGGCTGTAAGTAAAAAGCTAATTTTTCGATCTGATTGGCAACTATCTTTCATTTTCTTTTGCTCGCCCAAAAGAAAACGAAACAAAAGAAAAAGGCACCACGAACAAAGTCCCTTTTTCCCCACATTTTCGCACTACCCACCCAACCAGGCTCAACCCGCAGCCTTCAAAAGGAACCTCCGCTGTTCGTGGAAAAACCCACCGCACATTTCGAGTACTGAAAAAGCTGAAATTCCCTTGATATCGAACTAGTTGATTGAAAAATCCCACAATCATAGAAATTTGGATTAACGAACCATTTCGTTCCAGGGGTCGAAGGGTTTGGTCATGAAGTCTTGTTGTTGGATGATCAGTACTTTCTGGATATGGGTTTGGTCGTTTTGCGAGAACTCAATGATTGGTGTAAATCCGTATTCGTAGGAGAGGTAATAGGTATTGCCTTCTGAATTAAATATGGACGAGAACCTATTAAAATCAAATCCAAGGTCTTGTAAAACAGATCTTCGGACGATTGCCTTCCCCAGGGGGCACAGTTTTTTAAGTATTGCCCGATTTCTTCTGATCTTTTGATTGATCTCCAGGATCATTCGTTCGCTGGAAGCCCGATTTTTATTGTTGAAGGTCGCCCTGCACTGGTCGTCACAGAACTTCTTATCCAGTCTTCCCACGAGGGGTTTACCACAGCTCAAGCACTTCCTGATCGCAAAAGACGCATCCATCATTTTCAAATATCCGTGTCAATATACGGATATATCCGGTTATATCCGTGTATAAATCCGTTTCTTATCATAAATCGTCGTTATTGGCAGCAACATATCAACGACGTGATGCAACATTTATCTACCGTTCATTCTGAATATGACAGTGCCATGTTTCGTTTTGCACGGACCTTACAGACCCATCGATATAGTGAGTCGACAAGTAAAACCTACTTCTATATGTTCAAAGATTTTTTGAACTACACAAGTCCCAAGCCATTACATTATATAGGAAAGGAAGAGATCCTAAACTATCAGCTGCACCTGGTACACGACAGGGAAGTGTCCAGATCCTATCAGAATCAAAGCATCAATGCCATTAAATTCTATCTTGAAAAGGTATTGGGCCATGACCGACAAACGTTTGAATTGGAACGTCCCAGGAAAGAGCGGAAACTGCCCCTTGTACTGTCCCAGGAAGAAATCGCGCGATTGTTGGGAAGCGTAAAAAACCTGAAACACAAGACAATTCTAACGACTATCTACTCAGCTGGACTAAGGCGATCGGAAGTGATCAATCTTCAAATACGAGATGTCCTAAGTGATCAGATGCAACTTGTGGTCAGAAATGGAAAAGGACAGAAAGATCGTTTAACTGTTCTTTCTCGGGAGTTGCTTCAGTTATTGAGACAATATTATGTTGAATATCGACCGAAGCAATTTCTTTTTGAGGGGCCTGATGGAGGACCCTATTCAGCCAGTTCGATACGAAAGATCCTTAGCCGGGCCTTGAAGAGGGCCAATATCCAAAAACCGGCTACGGTACATACTTTAAGGCACAGTTTTGCTACTCATTTGTTGGAAAACGGAACGAACCTGAGGTATATCCAGACGTTATTAGGACATGGTAGCCCGAAGACCACAGAGATCTACACGCATGTATGTGCGGACAGGTTGACGGAGGTTACAAGTCCATTGGACACCTTACATAAGAAAGGGTATATTTGAAGGTGGGATAAGCGCACCGGGTGCACTTATCCGGATGTTAGTGGCCATTGACTAGGCCAAATTATGATAGACGAAGTAATACAATTTTCAAATCGATATCTGTTATTGTCCCTAGCAGTTGTTGGTGTCATCGCATATCATATAAAAGTATTCCTACACTTCAAGTATTTAACTCTGGTTAAAAACAGCCTCAAAGGCAAATCAATCGCTGATTTGATTGTAGAACCTTTGACATTAGTCTCAAATTTTGAAATATTACTCCCTTTTTTCTTCAGGTTTTCCGGCCAACCAAACAGTGTTGAACTAAACCTTGAAAAAAGAATCATTGGAACAGTAAAGATCTTTTGGATAACATTTGGAGTAACTCTATTTCTAGCCTTTGTAATATTCCTTATTACCAAATCGAACACAACATAATTACCAAACCAAAATCTAAATATTAAAACAGCCACTAACATGAGCTATAGCTGCATGTTGCACTGAGCTTTCTGAATCTTTATTTTCTCACCGCCCGCTCTACTGTATCTTCTGCCCTATCTCCGCTGGCAGAACCTTGGTGATTTCTTGAGACTTTATCTTCTAGATGGAGATGAAAACTGGAGGCTTGATGAGATTTGATCCAGTTTCGCTACATTTAATGCTGTATACCGGCTGTAGGCACCACAGCACTATAGCAGGATCGTTATAGCTCATCAGATGAATCAGTCAGCTAGAAAGGTTCTACTTACTCTATGGATATTAACAATCTACATTTCCAGTATTGCGCAGAATGAGAATCAGATTGAACCAAAATATCTTTCGGCATTACTTTACTTACGAACAAATACTGAGATAAATGAGAAGATAAAGGAGACTTTCTATAAAAATCCGAATAAAGCTCCTGACTACATAAATTTTAACCTATCAAATCGAATTACTTTTCTAAAAATTGATCTAGTCGAATATGACGATGAAAGATACAATCCTAAAACATTCAAGGAGTCTTACTTTTTTGAACCATACCTAAGTAAGGAATTAAGAGGTTTAGTTGAGAGTGATGAATCTGACTTCTTTCTGACTTTTTCCAAACCTGTCGACAATATATTAATGTCGGAATTAACAACGTTTAATCCTGAGGTACTTAGTATCAAGATGGGTTTAGCGATGCCCATTTTGTTCATATTCGATGAATACAATAAGGTTGAAATGGTTATTACAAACGTTATTACATACAATTGAAGAGCTATAACATATGCTATGGATGCATGTGGCCCTATCGCATTCTGAATCTTTCTGATCAGACCGGCCATTCACCCACAGCTTTATTTGTTCCTCTACCCTGTTGAGTAATTGATAGTGCTTCTCCTCATGTAGCTTATGAGTTTTCAAATAGAATCAGACAGGTAGAGCTGTAGGTTCATTATCTTTAGTGCTGTTTATCAGCTATAGGCCACACAGCCCCATAGCTGGATCGTTAGAGACCATTATCTTCTGATGTATATTTGAATAATGAAAAAGGAAAAGGCTATTGCAACGATTGAAAAGATGCCTGAAGAATTTGATCTTGAGGAATTAATTGAAAGATTAATTGTAATAAACAAGATTGAGAAAGGTCTAAAAGATTCAGAGGAAGGAAAAGTTGTTCCTCACGATCAAGTAAAAGAGATGATCAAGAAATGGTGAAGTTGATTTGGTCAGAAACGGCCATTGAAGATTTAAAATCAATTCACGATTACATTGCACTGGACTCACCCAAATATGCTAGTCAGTTTACGAATAAACTAATTGAACGTATTGATCAATTAGAAGAATTCCCTCGATCTGGAAGGGTTGTACCAGAATTTAACAATCAAGACATCAGAGAAATAATTGAAAGACAATACAGAATATTTTACAAAGTATTTTCAGATCATATCCTAATTGCTAGAATTCATCATTCTTCTAAACTGATAAATTAAAAGGTCTCTAACATCCGCTATCAGTCATCCATCACTCCTCTTTCTGAAACTTTGTGATCTCATCAACCACTCACCCATGGCTCTTATCATCTGGCTGGCCCTGTTGTGGCAATGGAATATCATCGTGAGCAAGTGGCTTTTCTACACTTCAGTTCTACAGGTTTTGAGCAAAGCCATGGGTTCGCTACCTTAGTCGACATACACAAGCTGTTGGATGGACAGACCGATAGCTGTGTTCGTTAGAGACCATTATCTTCTGATGTATATTTGAATAATGAAAAAGGAAAAGGCTATTGCAACGATTGAAAAGATGCCTGAAGAATTTGATCTTGAGGAATTAATTGAAAGATTAATTGTAATAAACAAGATTGAGAAAGGTCTAAAAGATTCAGAGGAAGGAAAAGTTGTTCCTCACGATCAGGTAAAAGAGATGATCAAGAAATGGTGAAACTGATTTGGTCAGAAACAGCCATTGAAGATTTAAAATCAATTCACGAATACATTGCACTGGACTCACCCAAATATGCCACTCAGTTTACGAATAAACTAATTGAACGTATTGATCAATTAGAAGAATTCCCTCGATCTGGAAGGGTTGTACCAGAATTTAACAATCAAGACATTAGAGAACTAATTGAAGGGCAATACCGGATATTTTACAAGGTATTTTCAGATCACATCTTAATCGCAAGAATTCATCATTCCTCTAAATTGATAAATTAAAAGGTCTCTAACATCCGCTAGATCGGTCATCCATCACTGAGCTTTTTGAATCTGATGAGCATATAGACCCCTCACCCATGGCTCTTGTTATCGGGCTGGCCCTGTTGTGGCAATGGAATTTCCTGGTGAGCAGATGGCTTTTCTGCACTTCAGTTCGGCGAGTTTTGAGCAAAGCCATGGGATCGTTACCTTAGTCGATATTCACAAGCTGTTGGATGGACGACCGATAGCTTTATCGTTGGCGGTAATTATCGGAATTCGGTAAATTGAACTATGGAAAATGGCGACAAACTGAAAATGAAATTTAAACTTCATCAACTGGAGTTTGAAATCGAAGGAAACGAGGACACAGTAAAAGATCAATTTGAGAACTTCAAGAGCTTTATTACTGAAGATTTGCTGCCAAAAGTTAATGTTGAACGAGTTCCAAGCATTCAGCAGTTGGATCCTTCCAAACAATCTCAATTAACACAACATGCAGATGCTGAAATAATTGATTCAAGTGAGATTCCAAGCTTGAAAGACATCAAGCTTCGAGATTTGGCTAAATCAGAAACGGACTGGCTTATTGTTTATGCTTTTTATTCTTCAGATAGTGGACAAAGGGAGTTTACAAGAGCTGATCTTATTGAACAATATCAAAATAGCGATCGTCATACAGATAAACGAATAAATGGTTTATCGCAGTACATTAAAACCATGGCTAAGGCGGAGTACATAAAAGCAACAAATGACTCTGAATTCATACTGTTATCGAAAGGTAAGGAACGAGCCTACGAAATATTTCAGGGTAAATCCAAATCAAAAGGTTCTAAAGGCCCAACATCCAACAAGACTGATAAGCCGTCAAAAGCAAAATCACCTTCCAAAACAGGCGGTAGTCAAAAATTCGATTTTGCGCTGGATAAAAGCTTAAACCTGAGACCTGATGGAAAGGAAAGCCTTAAAGACTTTGCTTCTAAATACGATATGGATTCTACCCCAAAGCAAATCACCATTATCGTATTCTATCTTAAAAATGTTTTGAACATTAGAGAAGTAAATGGGAATCATATTTATACTGGTTTGGATGAGCTTGATGTAAGAATTCCAAGTAGCCTAAGACAGATAATTGTGAATACAAAAGGTCGTCGATATGGTTGGCTTGATTATGAAAGCATGGATGATATAAGTTTATCTGTTCAAGGAAGAAACGCTGTTAAGCATGATCTCATAAAAGATTCATAATCCATTGAAAGAGCTAGATACGTTTATTGAAAAGATTGATGAATTTGAAAAATTATCCTCAAGCTCACAAATAGATTATTTCGCATACTTTCTTCTCATAGAACAGAAGAATGATGGTTTTGTGGCAAAAGATATTTCAGAATGCTTTGATCACCTTCATTTACCGCCATATTCAAACATACCATCCTATTTATCATCCAAATCAAAAGGAAAGAATAAAAAATTCATTAAAAAGAATACTAGCAGATTCTATTTAGAGCGGAGCTTTAAACAAACCCTCGATACGCAGATTGGCAATCCTAAAATGCCCTCAAATGTTCATTCTGATTTTTTCCCAATTGAGTTACTAGATAATACCAGGGGATACTTAAAAAACATTGCTAATCAAGCCCTGATGTGCTATAATAAAGGTATATATGATGGCTGCTCAGTTCTCACACGAAAACTCATAGAAATATTAATAATAGAATGTTTTGAAAGACATGGAAATGACGACCTAATCAAAAAGTCAGACGGAGCATTTTATTTTCTGAGTGATCTGATAACTGAGTTTTTGAAGGAACCGGCTTGGAATATTGGTAGAAATGCAAAAAGAGGACTCCCTAGAATAAAAAATATTGGTGATAAGTCAGCTCACAACAGGCGGTATATTGCTAGGAAACAGGATTTGGATAGTACAAGAGAAGACGTGAGAACAGTTATTGAAGAGTTGGTTCATCTAGTAGATTATAATAACTGGACAAAGTAGCACCTTAAATGAAAGCACTAGCATTTATTGATTTACTAGGGTTCAGTCAAATGGTTAGTACTGATCAGGATAGAGCGAAAGAAATACTAAATGATTTTTATAATATTTCATTTCGGAATATTAAAGATCAAGATGAGATTCAAGGAGATTTATTCTCAGATAGCTTAATGGCACATTCTAGCAATCCAGCAATTTTGGTTAATACAATATGTAATATTTACAGAGACTGCTTGAAGAAAAATGCCCAATATCAATTCTCTCTGGATAAATTCTTTCTACTACCTCGCGGAGGAGTTTCATTTGGTCTAGTGGATATTCAGGAAAGGCTGGAGAGCCCCAATTTGACCAAAAACTTTATAGTGAGTCCGGCTCTAGTTCACTCTGCAAAAATGGAAAGCCAAATTAAGGGATCACGTTTGCTTGTTGCTGATACAGAGAATATAAGAGATCAAGTGTTTAATTGGAATGGAGATATTGAAAGTATTCTATTTGAAAATTCCTCCTCTACTTTTTGGTCGACCTTTAGGTATTTTGACTCCTTGTGGTTTTTAGATTTGACTAAGAACAACGCTGATCAAAAAGCTGAAGTAACTCAATTGATAGAAATAACTGAATCATTAGCTCAAGCCAACAATAAGAATCAAAAGGCACGTGAACAACATTTACAAACATTGAGAATTGGATTATTGAGTTATTCCAAATTTTTGGGGCCGAATAATAATCCACTGCTCAATAGATTCTTAAATGACTATCAGGATAATTCTTACTGGATCATCTGGCTAACATTAATCGAAATGATGATGTACTCACCCGATAATTGGGCTTTCCCTCAAAAACAGGAAGTATTAGATTTCTATAAAGCCGTCAGTTTAAAACCTGGCTGGTCTAATGTTATTAAGGAGATCAACAAACCTGGTAACACAGAAGTTCTACAGACTTTTCAAAGATTTATTGAAGAAATGAACTAAAAAACTACCGCCAACAGACACTAAAATGAATATGCGAACTGAGCTATTTGATATGACAATGCAAATTAGTATCTGTAGTGCTTCTAGCAACTGGGGCGCATACTCATTTTAGTTGGTCGTTATGTGCCATTGTCTAGATGATGAATTTCGCTATGACTGAGAAGGAACTCCCCAAATTTCACGAAACTTTCAATCCAATCCTCGAAATTCTAAGTGATGAGAAAGTCATACATCACCGCGAACTTCTCAACAAAGTTTTGGAAAATTACTATTCCGACCTTCCTGAAGAGTTATTATCACAAAAAACTAAAAGTGGCGATATTCTTATTTTGAACAGGATAGCCTGGGGTAAATCTTATCTCAAAAAGGGTGGTTTCATAGCTTATCCAGAACGTGGAATGGTTCAAATCACAGAAAAGGGTAAGGCTCAGAGTGACAAACTAACTCTTCAACAAGTAGAGAATGAATCTGACTTCTTTAAGTTTTACGAAGATGAAAGTAAGAAGACCCAGCCCGAAGGTGATAATATAAAAAATGCCTCACCACAAGATTTAATTGATTCGGGATTTAATGAAATTGAAGCTCAAGTGAAATTGGAACTATTAGAAAAACTTAAAACAATAGATCCATACTACTTCGAAAAAGTCATATTGATTCTACTAAAAAAAATGGGGTACGGTGATTTCATAGAAACTACAAAATCAGGAGATGGTGGAATTGATGGGATTATCAATGAGGACAAACTGGGCTTAGACAAAATCTACATTCAGGCAAAGAGGTACGGAGAGAACAAAGTTCGAGAAAAGGATATTCGGAATTTCATTGGAGCAATGAGTGGTGACACAAGTAAAGGTGTATTTGTAACTACAACTGAGTTTGATAATGGTGCTATAAAAAAAGCTAATGACGCTCACCACTCGATTATTCTAATTGACGGGGTAAAGCTTTCTGACTTAATGCACCAATACAACGTTGGTATTCAAGTCAAATCCATCTACGAGGTCAAGGAACTTGATGAGGATTTTTTTGATGCAAAATAAAGGCACATAACATCCGCTACATCGGTCATCCATCACTCCTCCTTCTGAAGCTTTATGATCTCATCGGTCACTCACACATGGCTCTTATCATCTGGATGGCCCTGTTGTGGCAATGGAATTTCCTGGTGAGCCAATGGCTTTTCTACACTTCAGTTCGACAGGTTTTGAGCAAAGCCATGGGTTCGCTATCTTGAGCGTTGTTCACAAGCTGTTGGATGGACAGACCGATAGCTGTGTTCGTTGTGAGTAATTCTTGCAAATCGGAAACACTTTTTGGTCTTCAGAAATGGGATGAATAGACTTAATGAAAGTTGTAATAATCAGAGGGCTTACAGGATCGGGGAAAACCACATTGTTAAATGAAATTGTCAAGTCTTTCCATTTTGAAAAGGTGGAAGTTGATGATATCAAAAGGAAAAAGTACGGAACTACTGAAAGATGTACACCAAATCAAGATTTTCCAGAAGCCGGTAGGATCGCAAAGAAATTGGTTGATGATGGAAACAATGTCGTAATAGAGGAAACATTTACCGACTTAGATCATATCGCATTATTCAAAAAAGGATTTGACGATTTGGACAACCACGACATCACATATATTCAGTTAAAAACTTCCCTTCAATCCGCAAAAAAAAGAAAAGTAGGAATACTAAATCCCTCTTTGATAGAAACTATTTACAAAGAGAGGGCAACCCCCATTTCTGGTGAGCTTATCTACGATACGGATTCTACAAACATTGATAAAATAATTTCGGATTTAAAGCATATTTTGTCTAACTAATGAAAATATGAGTTCACTGGAACTTAAGAATCAAATTCTGGAAATATTTCAAAGAAACAGACAAACTCCACAATCTCCATTCGATGAATCCCATTTCCTAGACTACTTGTTATCTCCTCCAGCAACCAAGAACAATATCAAAAACTCTTTTAAAGGAGTCAGTCGATACTATCGCTTCTTCGAGGACGTGGAATTAACGTTTGGTATTTGCTTCTCACTTTCAGACCAAGACAGATTCTATTCAATTAATCAGTTTGTCAAGAAAACCAAGGAACGAATTGGAAAAGATAGAGGAAACAAAATGATCCTCGATCGAAGGCTTCAAGAAAAGGATCACTATTACATTGAAGTAGTTATGACAATAATTCTTGTCACCCTAATCTATTTTCTAAAGATTCACATAATAACAATCCTGTTTGGAATTATATATGTGATTGTCGTTATATGGATGGTTCGGAACAAGCTTAGAAACAAACGCCATAACAAACGACTATTACATAGATTGACTAATTAACAACTACTCACAACATACGCTATGGATGCATGTGGCACTATCGCATTCTAAATCCTAAACGCATCCAGGCCATTCACCCTCGTCTTTAGAATCAGGTCCTCACTGTTGAGTAGTGATTTGTTTCAGACTGGATTATGGATACAGTTATTTCTCATCGTCAGTTTGATGGCTTAGCCGAGGGATCATTATCTTTAGTGCTGTTTATCAGCTATAGGCCACACAGCCCCATAGCTGGATCGTTACCTTCCAGCGTCCAATCCATTTAGGATGGGAATGGAGAACCACAAACCTCTCTGATTTCGTTAACTTAGTACTATGGAATCCAAACTGAAGGAACATCTAATCCAAATTGCTGATAAACTAACTCCGGAATCTACTTTGGAGGACGTTTATGACCAGCTTTCGCTTTTAGCAGATATTGAAGAATCTGAGCGAGAAGAAAGGAATGGGGAAACTTTAACCCAGAAGGAAGTTGAAGAAAAAGCGAAAGAATGGTTAAAATAATTTGGACGAAGAGAGCCTTCGGTCAATTAGAACGAGCCATTAGATACATCCGAGAAGAACAAGGAACCAAACCTGCTGAAACTGTTCTTACCAAAATCCTAACTAAAACACAACTCCTGGAATCGACTCCATTAATGGGAAGAGTAGAACCATTATTGGAACATAAGAAATCTGAATATCGATTTGTTGTGGTTTGGAGCTACAAAATCATCTACAGAGTAGAGAATGATAAAGTAGTGATTAGTAGAGTATTTCACACTTCCCGAAATCCTAAAAGACTAAGGGGGATATAAAAAAAGCCAGAAGGTAACATTAGATAAGTGTCATGCCCTACTGAGCTTTAGTAAGTTAAAATGTAGATATTCCGTTCGTCCTCCATTCTGGTTCTTTATCTCGATTTAGAAGCTTTCAGTTCTCATTGACATATAATCTAAGTCAGGTGTTCAATCTGACACTTGCCGGATTGTTCCGGACTCACTACCCTTCTGTTCAAATAGAAACTGATGAGGGCACAGCCACTTATCAGGATCGTTGGCATCAATTGTCTGGAGGAACGGATTGGATTAACTTTACAATATGACAATCGAACAAAAGAAAATATCTCTTATTAACTGGATAACTAATCTTGAAGATGAAGGAATTCTTGATAAAATCGTTGGATTGCAAAAGTCTTCGCTAGATGACCTTCCTGATGCTATTGTACAATTGTTGAAAATGGCAGATTCAGAACCTGAAGAGAATCTGGTAAAGCATACAAGTACCAGGGATATTCTGAATATGAAATGAAAGAAGTTCAATGGACTGAAACTGCCAGGAAATCACTTCAAGAAACTTCAGATTTTATCTTAGAATTATGGAATTCGAAAATCAATGATCGATTCATTGAACAAGTCGATTATCGAATAGAGCAGATCAAACAAAACCCAGAACTTGGTCCAAGTTTCGAAAACACTAACTTTCGGAGGCTCACAATACATAAAACCGTTTCTTTATTTTATGTTGATGAACCAAAGTATATCAAACTCTTAGTCATTTGGGATACCCGGCAAGACCCAGACCAACTTTTGGAAAAATTAACTGATGCCAACATCCGCTAGATCGGTCATCCATCACTGGGCATTCTGAATCTTTTTTTTCAAACAGGCCACTCACCCATGGCTCTTATCATCGGCATGGCCCTGTTGGGGGCAATGGAATTTCCTGGTGAGCCAATGGCTTTTCTACACTTCAGTTCGACAGGTTTTGAGCAAAGCCATGGGATTCGCTACCTTAGTCGCTATACACAAGCTGTTGGATGGACAGACCGATAGCTGTGTTCGTTAGAGACCATTATCTTCTGATGTATATTTGAATAATGAAAAAGGAAAAGGCTATTGCAACGATTGAAAAGATGCCTGAAGAATTTGATCTTGAGGAATTAATTGAAAGATTAATTGTAATAAACAAGATTGAGAAAGGTCTAAAAGATTCAGAGGAAGGAAAAGTTGTTCCTCACGATCAAGTAAAAGAGATGATCAAGAAATGGTGAAGTTGATTTGGTCAGAAACGGCCATTGAAGATTTAAAATCAATTCACGATTACATTGCACTGGACTCACCCAAATATGCTAGTCAGTTTACGAATAAACTAATTGAACGTATTGATCAATTAGAAGAATTCCCTCGATCTGGAAGGGTTGTACCAGAATTTAACAATCAAGACATCAGAGAAATAATTGAAAGACAATACAGAATATTTTACAAAGTATTTTCAGATCATATCCTAATTGCTAGAATTCATCATTCTTCTAAACTGATAAATTAAAAGGTCTCTAACATCCGCTATCAGTCATCCATCACTCCTCTTTCTGAAACTTTGTGATCTCATCAACCACTCACCCATGGCTCTTATCATCTGGCTGGCCCTGTTGTGGCAATGGAATATCATCGTGAGCAAGTGGCTTTTCTACACTTCAGTTCTACAGGTTTTGAGCAAAGCCATGGGTTCGCTACCTTAGTCGACATACACAAGCTGTTGGATGGACAGACCGATAGCTGTGTTCGTTGTGGTGCATCGAAGTAGATGCGAAATACGTATTTTTAAGTATGCTTACGAAAGAAAAAGTAATTAACACCATCGCTAAACTACCTGAATCCTTTTCACTTGACGAATTGGTCGAACGAATGATCGTATTAGAGAAAATTGAAAAAGGACTTAAAGACTCTGACGAAGATAATGTGATCTCAGAGGAAGAGGTAGAAAAGCAAATGAAAGAATGGCTCAAATAAAATGGACCAATCAGGCTCTTCTTGATTTGAAAGATATTTTCGACTACATCGCAAGGGACTCAAAGAAATATGCCTACTACCAAACTCGATCCATTAAAGAAAAGACAAAACAGTTAAAGAAAAATTCTAGTATTGGAAGAATAGTACCAGAACTGGAAAGAGAGGATGTAAGGGAATTATTGGATGGAAATTATAGAATAATTTATCGGATAAAAAGTAGTAGCCGAATTGACATCATTTCAATTTTCCATTCAGCCAGAATTCTGAAAATTGATGATAGAATCTGAAATACGCACCACAACATACACTATGGATGCATGTGGCACTTTCGCATTCTGCATGTTTGTTTGTAATTGAAGAAACTGATTTATCAGGATTTGATAGAAGGGAACGGCATTATATAAGAATAGACGTTACTGAATCAATCGAAGAATTTAATGTAATTGGCGGACCAGTCTTTGCATATCAAGGTTTACCCGAACATACCCAAGAACCTGAAATGAATAACATTGACAAGAACATTGTAAGTCAAAATTACTTGAATATTTTAAATGATGTGTTTTTCAAATCTTGGGGAAGAATATAAGTCTGAATTTTACCGAACAACCATTCCATATGATGAAAGTTTGGTACTGGTTTGTTATCGAGACAGATAAAGATGCCAACAAACGATATGACTCATGCCTCAAACTGACGGCTTGAAACTAATTTCCAAATCCGCTACTTTAGAAGAAATTAATTAAGTCCAGAGTCACAGCGTCATATCTGAACGTTGTTATGCTCCATTCGAGCCATGAGATATATTTTCCTCCATTTTTTGATTATCATTTCTTTTCGAGTAAACTCACAAGTTGCTTCTTACAACCTCGTCCTTTTTGATTCCTGTTCGAGCTCGTTCGAATATGCTCTTCTTTATTCGTTGGAACAAAATGGAACAACCTTCTCAATTTTTGACACCTTAGGAACGATTGAACTTCCAACTGCTGGAACATATAAACTTAGGGACGATTTCAACTTTATTAGTCAAGACATAACTATTGAATCCGGTTACAACATTGACACCTTGTCAACAGCTAGAATTTTTGAATGTATGGAACCTTTATTACATCCAAACTTTATTGGCTTTTGTTGCTGTTCAGTGAAATGTCACGGATTCCAACGTGATTATTATAATAACGGGAGATTGAGAATTGAGGGCACTTTTAGAAATGGAATACCAAGAGGAGAAATTCGGTATTACAATCAAAACGGTTCCTTAAAATTTATCAAATTCTATAGCAGGAACGGGAATCTTAAAAGAACTGAAGAGTTTTAAATAAAGGAGCATAACAAATGCTATGGATGTATGTGGCGCTATCGCATCTTGAATCTGACTGAGCAGATAGTCCACTCTCCTTCGTCTCTTTTAACTTATGGACCTGTTGAGGAGATAAAGTGGTTTTTGTCCAGGTGGATTCAGTTATTTCACATGACATGTTTTATGGCTTAGACGAAGGATCGTTATCTTTATCGGAGTTTACCGGCTATAGGCACCACGCACTATAGCAGGATCGTTGTGCTTCATGTGCTGCTCGCAGAGAATCGAATGAACAATCAAAATAGAGATATTGAAATCTTAAGGAATGGACCTATTTGCATGTACCATAACAATGGAATTCTGAACGAAGATTTCAGTTGGTTTAGCGATCATAACTTTGAAGTGTATGACATGAACTGCCTAAAATGGACGAAAAACAATTTTCACAAGAAGATCAAAGAATCATTATTCTTTCCCGACTACTATGGAGAAAATTTAGATGCATTTGATGATTGTCTTAGGGACATGCTAAATAACAAGTACAAAGGGTTGGTACTAATTTTCCGAAAATTCGACACTCTGGTTGAACAACACAGACCGACATCTGAAGGTATACTAGATTCAATTGCGCGAACATCCAGGGAGTGGTTAATCCAAGGACATAAACTAATATGCTTGATCCAATCTGATGACCCTGATTTACATTTCGACAAACTTGGTGGCTTGAGGCCATGTTGGAATGGAGCAGAATGGTTTGATGCTGATAGGAAAAACACGAAAGCACAACATGAGCTATAGCTGCATGGTGCACTGAGCCTATCGAATCCTTGTGAGCAGACAAACCATTCACCCATGGCTTTTATCCAGTTGAAATGACCTGTTGTGGCAATGGAGTTTTATCTGAGTTAGTGGTTTACGGATCTTCCGAGATGGACACCTTTTGTGCATAGCCATGGGCCTGCCTGCCACCCTACAGCTTGCGCGGGGCAGGCAGGTTCATTACCTTTAATGCCATATACTGGCTAAAGGACAGACGCACTTTAGCTGGATCGTTATGGAGCATTGAACTAATCGAAACAGCAATTCGTATCTTTACTGTATGGACTATCACGAACTTATTGAAATCAGAGCGGATAAACGATTTGGGAAACCCTGTATCAAGGGAACTCGAATAACTGTTTATGATGTATTGAACTGGTTATTTAATGGAATGAGTCGTGAAGATATCAAGTCTGACTTCGAAGAAGTAACCGACGAAATGATCGACGCTTGTTTAGCATATGCCGCTGATAAAGAACGTAGACTAGTTTCTGTTTCGTGAAACTACTATTCGATCAAAACATATCTCCTAGAATATTAAAACAACTACCTTCGGAACAGCTATAGGCCACACAGCCTCATAGCTGGATCGTTGGAGTACATAACTGAACTGAAACTATGAGACTTCTATTACTATTTGGATTACCAATTTGCCTCTTTTTTATCTCATCGAATACGATACAACAGGATCCCAGAAAATTCGAGGTTCAATTGAAAATTCAAAAAGTGTTCTTTTATGGTGAGACATTGACATTTGATGAACCTTTGATAGTAACAACCAATCCAAATTCCAACAAGATCACATTAATTGATTTGGGTAACGGAAGTCCATTTGGCGTGAAATATTTTGTCAGCGACAGGATAACAGGGGGAACATCCGAACTTGTACACAATGCTGCATTTTTCGAGAGAGTTCAAAATGATTGGAATCCATTGAACCCTGAAGAGCATCGAGAACCATGTGTTCTTAATCAAGAAAAATATTGGGGAATTGGATCAAAGAATGAAAATGGACCTTATTTTAAAATTGATTTCACCTACAACATCAAAGAAATCTAAACGCACTCCAACAGTCGCTATGGCGGCATCTGGCGCTATCGCTTTCTGAATCCTCCAAGCATCCATGGCTTAGCCGAGGGTTCATTATCTTTATCGGAGTTTACCGGCTGTAGGCACCACGCACTATAGCAGGATCTCGTTATACGCCAGGGAAGAGGTGACGAGAAAACCAAAAAAATCCGACTTGGATGACCTTCAGAAAGCGCACTCTCCAATGGCGAGAGCGCTATTTGAGCAGTAAAAGATTATTTTACTAGACAGTTACTAAAGCAAACACATGCAACAGATCTCTTTTTGGCAAACATGGGTAGTGGCAGGCTTAATGATGGCGATGCCCGCAACAGTCACAGCACAGGAAGGTGAGCTCACCCTTGATGACCTGTTCGCAACGCCAAAACTGACGGGAACAACCCCGTCCCGGCCTGTGTGGGCACCGAACAGCGAGCACTTCGCCTTTTCCTGGAGTGAACCAGGAAATCCTGGGCGTGGCCTCTGGGTATTCACAAGCGATGGGAAGGAAGTACGCCCCGGTTCCGATACGGCATCCGCGTCCGTACGCGATATTGTCTGGACTGACGCGAACAAAATCGTCAGCCTGCGAGGTAACAACCTATGGCAGACATCGCTGAGCCAAGGAGACGACCTCCAGTTTATGCCTGTCGAGGCAGGTGCACGTAACCTGTCCATATCGCCAAGCGGCAAGCAAGCGGCATATATACGGAACGGTGACCTGTGGCTTGCTGACTTCCCTTCCAAAAAGAATCGCCAGCTCACCGAGATCGGCATCGCCAGTCTCTCGAGCTTACGGAAGGGGCGCTACAGCCGACCGGAACGTGAAATCGGTCCAGGCATTTGGAGTGGGCCAACGTACAAGTGGTCCCCGGATGGCAAGACAATCGCGTT
Organism: Cyclobacteriaceae bacterium; assembly: GCA_965242805.1. Classification (GTDB taxonomy): domain Bacteria; phylum Bacteroidota; class Bacteroidia; order Cytophagales; family Cyclobacteriaceae; genus JANQEU01. The sequence continues at coordinate 2,700,667 of CBDETD010000002.1, forward strand.
TCACGTCGTTGACCGACGCGAGATGCGAAAGGTGCCGTTCCCGGATTACCTCGCTTCCGAAACCAATCCCAACGAGGTACGCCGAGGTTACCCGGGGGATCCAAACGAGATTCGCAGGGTTGGCCTGCTCGATGTAGAAAGCGGTAACATTATGTACCTCGATTTGCCAGACCCGCACGCCAACCAGGTCATCGACTTCAACTGGTCACCGGGCGGTGCTCTGCTGGTGGATACCGCATCGGACACGGCGGTTGAACGTAAGTTGTTCGTCGTTGCACCCGGAGAAAGCCAACTGCGCGAGATTTGGCGAGGTGTTCGAGAGAGCCGCATGTACACATCGTTTGGATCTACCTGGCATCCGGATGGAAAGAAGGTCGTTTTCTTAAGCGATATGAGTGATCGCTACGGCCTTTATACGATCGATGCCTCACCGTCTAGGGATCGTCCGCAGCTCCTGACAGATCCGTCCTACGATGTGCTGTCCGCCCCAAGTATTGCTGGTGATGCACTGTTTTATGCAGGCAACGGCGTTAATCCGTACGAACAACACGTGTATCGCCTGAATATGTCCGGTGGCGATCCCGAGCAGGTGACGCGTCTTTCTGGCCGGAACGTTGGCTACCCCTCACCGGATGGCCGGCACTTGGTGTTCATGCACAGCAACGACACATCACCACCCGAACTTTACGTGGTAAGCAGCGATGGTGGTGACGCTACGCGAGTAACCCACTCGCCGCTGCCCGCCTTCACGGAGCGAACCTGGCCGGCTGCGGAATACGTTAGTTTTCCCAATCTTGTAGATGACTACACGCTGCATGCCCGGATTCTGAAACCTACCAACATGCAGCCCGGCACGAAGTATCCAGTGCTGTTTGGGCCCGTGTATTCGAATACAGCCAGGAACCGCTGGGCCGGTAACTACAGCCTCGTACAGCATCTGTTGGCCAAGAAGGGATATATTATTGTGCAGGTGGATTCACGTGGTAGCAACGGTTATGGCCGGGCATTCCGTGAAGAGTTCCTGCTGGGCTTTGCCGACCAGGACATTGAGGATTATGCGAGTGCCGTTGCCTACATGGAGTCACTGGTTTATGTCGATCCCGATCGCATCGGCATCTGGGGTAGCAGTTACGGTGGCACACTCTCCGTTTATTCGCTGTTGATGAAGCCGGACTTATTCCAGGTGGGTGTTGCTGCAGCGGCGGCTGTTGACCCTGTGTTCTTTGGCACGGATGACGTTGCGATTGTTCGTCGCCCACAGACACACCCGGAGATCTTCGAAAGAAAAGCGCTCAACTATGCAGCGAATCTGGAGGATAAACTCCTGTTCATCCACGGCATCCAGGACCATGTGGTACCATTCAAGACGACGGTCGTGTTAGCTGAAGAACTGATTAAACAGGGTAAGGACTTCGACTTTGCGTTTGCACCGGGTGCAACGCATGGATGGAGCCGTGAGCGGAATTACAATCGCTACCTGTTTGGCAAGATAATCGAATACTTTGACCGACACCTAGCCGTGCCGTCTGAGTAGATGTTTGCTGGTGTCTTGTTGCAAGGCGTTGAGGAACGCCGGGCAGATCTTTAGAACGCCGCATAACAAACGATATACCACATGCCTAGCCGGCCGCACCTAGCCTGCTGCACCTCACCTGAGCTATCTGACAGTGAAACGCAACAAAGAAACATTACCGATATTTGAAAGCCCAGAGGCACGTGCCATATCTGGACGTTATAGACCATAATCGCATCGCACAATGAAGCTCCTTTTCGCACTTCTAATTTTATCACATCTGAGCTCCTTTGGTCAGGGGAGCCCGATCCTGATGATAAACGAACAGGATCACAGGTATGAGTTCAACCCAACAATTGTTGTTTATTCTGATGGAACAGTAATCAAGAACGCGAACGAACCACATGAAATTGCTGAGTACTTCATAACCAAATTCGATTCAGCAGATTTTGTCGAGTTCCTAAACGGGTTGAACCTCGAACTAATCGTGAACTACAAACGAGATTACAATTGCGCGCCTGGTGTAACAGACCGAAATCAGAATAGCATTTATTATTTCGGCGAACAGGACACTGTTCGAATTGAGATTTACGGTTGGATAAGAAATGATGCCTTTGTCATAAAACATCGTGAAGAGTATCCGAACGCACAACTCATCAACTGTTTACCGCAAGAATTTTCTGAGATGCTTTCTAAACTTTTGTTTTTTGAACATGGAACAGAACATTGGATTCCAACTTATTACTACACCATCGATAATGGTCTACTCAAAAAGCTAAGAGGTACTAACCTTGGGGAATATAAACGGAGGATTTCATACCATCTACCTGGTGAGAATCTGTGGATAGAAAGAAAAGATCTATAACATCCGCTATCAGTCATCCCCTACACTTCAGTTCGACAGGTTTTGAGTGAAGCCATGGCCCTGCCTGCCAGCCAGAGGCTTGCACAAGGCAGGCAGGCTCGTTACCTTAGTCGATCCCGATAGTTATCGGGAACAAGCTGTTGGATGGACCCCGCTATGCAGCGGGGCAGGCAGACCGATAGCTGGTTCGTTAGCCACAATTAGTAAAAGACAATCTATTCCTGTTGAAATTCCTGATCTTCCGACACCCGACTCAGGTGTTATATATAAAACAAAGAAAAAAAATACTAAATCTAAAGGCGGCTCCTCCAACGGATTTATCAACTTGCCGTATTCTTTTAAACATTTTTAGCATATGAGGAAGGCTATTTATTTCATCAATGGGCAATTCAAAATTTCGACTCATACTAACGAAATTATTTTGAACGAAAACAAATCTGATGAATCAATTATTAAGGTAGAGCATCGGGTAATGGAAGTCTTGAAAATTCTACTTGAAGCCAATGGCGACATGGTCTCTCGTCAATATTTGTTGGATAAGATCTGGAACAATTATGATGGCGGTGAAGAAGGGCTTAATCAGGCTGTCTCCAGGCTTAGGAAGATCTTTCTTGATGATGCAAAAAATGCCAAGGTGATAGAAACGATTTCAAAGAAAGGATACCGAATAATTACAAAAATTGAACAGGAAAATGAGAAGGAATTTGTCAATGTAAAGTCCAATGTTAAGACGAAAAAAATCCCCAATGCCATTCTATTTCTGGAGTACTTAAAACATCCAAAACATCTATTGGTATTTGTCATTGTTTCAGCCGTTGCTTTCACCTTACTATACCTGATCTATAAGATTATCTATGCTATTGCTTGGAGTTAGTGTCACGTTAAAACTAAAATATAAAATAATATGAGAAATAATATGTTTGAGCGATTACGTGCGACTTTCATATCAATCATTTTCACTAAAATGCTCCTTTCTTCCTTTAATAGTCTGGCCGGTGATGAAGTGAATAAATATGCAATAACTGTAGATGAATCAAGCCCCTTGCTCGTTCATGTTTCTGCAGAACTGTTGGTCCAGGGTGATACGCTGTACATGAGCTCAAACTGCCCAAATTACGACTATCCGGAAGGATGGTCCACATTTATAAAGAACCTTAAGATCACAACACCTAAAGGAAGAGAAGTTTTATTTGAATATATCACCAAATCAAAATGGTTAATTGAGAAAAACAAAAGTGACGTTCTGTTTCTGAACTATGATATTGACTTGTCTTTTACGAAAGTAAAGTGGGATGTTGGTAATGAACAAGCCGGTTTTACGGATAGTACGTCCGTATACCTTGTGAGTAAAGCTCTATTCATTTTTTCCAAAAATGAAGTTGCCTCAAAAATCAGATTTAACCTACCTAATGGTTGGAACCTAGCAACACCTTGGTCTCAAGAAAGTGAACATTCCTTTTCTGCCGACAGTATGGAATCCCTGATTGAAAACTCAATTGTTTATGGGGGCTTTTATATGACAAAATATACGGAAGGGGTTTTTCAGTTTACCATTGCCTTGCTAGGAACTGCAAAAAAGGATAGCGCATTATTTAGTTCCACATTAGATAAGATCACCAAAACTTACCTGAAAATTTTTAATCAAACTCCTCCTACAAATTATTTGGTCACAATGTTTTATCATGATATTGATGACGGAGAATCCTTCCACGAAAGTTTCGCTATGACTCTCAAAAATCCAATAGACGGGACAAACAAAATTATATGGGCCAATCAGATAGCTCATGAATTATTCCATTACTGGAATAGTGACCTGATCCGAGCTAGCAGCAATAGCGATAGGCAATGGTTCTCCGAAGGAACAGCCGAGTATTATGCAAATTTGACGCTTGTCCGTCAAGGAATTATTCAAGAATCAGTTTTTCTAAGCAAGACAGAAAAGGTTCTTGGCCTTTACCAAAATTATCGAGGTTGGAGAGAAACAGAAACTTCCCTTCTAGAAGCAGGTAATAACAAAGGTCTACACAGGTTTCTTGTATATAATGGAGGTTGGGCTGTTGCAATGGCCTTAGACGTAGAAATCATGGAAAATACTAAAGGGCAAAAAAACTTGGATGATTTCATGGCACTTATGTTTGAGAGATACAGAACTAATTCTTATTCATACCATGATCTAGTACTTACTGCATCTGAGGTTTGTGGAATTGATCTTAGTCCATTTTTCGAGAAATATGTTGAAGGTACGGAATTACTTCCATTAAACGATTACATGAACAAACTCGGGTACCAAATGAGCGACATAATCTATGAAGCTGAAATTTACTTGGTAAGAAATTCCATGAAAGAATCAAACTTAAATCAGCGGTGGTTAAGGAGAGGGCCTAATGAATGACTGGCCCCTCTGATTGAGTATATATGTCAAACTACTTATAATTAGAAAGAAAAGCTGGTAATAAACGGTATGAACGCATGCCTCAAACGCCAGCTTGAAAGTGACCTGCAAATCCGCTACTTTAGAAGATATTTATTAAGTCCTGAGGCGCAGCGTCTTATCTGGACGTTGTGCTGCATTTCCTCCAGATCGTAGATTTTCGTGAACAGATCATTAATCCTCCTATTCCTTCTTCTAATTGCCTCAATCTGCAACGCTCAAGTTGAAGTCAATGGAACTGTTATTTCGAACGAAGATGGTTTGGGGCTTCCAGGTGTGACCGTTGTTGAACTTGGAACTCAGAACGGAACCTTAACTGATTTGGACGGTAACTTCCAGTTAACTGTGACAAACCTGAACTCAATGCTGGAAATATCATTTGTGGGATTCATTCCCAAACAAGTGGTTTTGAACGGTCAAAACACAATCTCAATTAAGCTAAAACTTGATTGTAATATAGATTTCTTCGATTCTCAGAGTATCAGCGTTTACGCATTATCAGGAATTCTAAACAACCCTATTGGTGGTCAACTTGACTTTGCGTTTCCGACCTTTAGCCGGGGAACATTAATAACTGGTTTTGCCCTTCAGTCCAACCTTAAAGAAAATAATTTCATTAATGGAAAGCTTGAATACAAACATTTCATTTTCAATTGTGATTTCGATTTTGACCTGAACTGGTATCATAGACGAGTCAACTTTTCAGATTTCCGATCCTCAACCAATTCATTTGAAACCAACTTTAACTACGGAAATTTCCGACTAACTGCCGGATACGGTAACCTCAACTTTGACAATAGAACAACGGATGAGGTACGGAATTTTTCAGCTCCAGTGGTTGGCTTAGGAACTTGGGTGAACACCGTACCCGTGCGAACCTTGCTAACGGGAAAAGTATCTTTCTATAGAAATCGAACTGAAATTGGTGGTCAAGCTACATTTTACACCAACTACGTCGAATTCTTTGTGAAATACTACCAACTCGACTCATTTTCCGAGCTCACGATTGGAATCGGAAAGGAATTTGGATACTGGCTTAAATCTCAAAAATAAGAGCAAGATTTTTGACTCATGTCCAAAGTCTAATGTGTTTTAATGAATCCGGTACGGCCTATAAGGTTTCGGTATATGACAAATCACATTTAGAACTCTATGTTCATGTAGTCTCTAAGGTTTGTTTTGTAAAAGTGCCTCAGAAAAATGAGTGCAGGATGACTCTTCTCATCGACATGATTTTCAGGAAACAGCTCCTCAAGGTTTTTATAACCTGAAATGTCTTCGAATTCGAGATCAGATACTTTTTTGAAACCCATGGACCAATCCTTGAATAGCCGGTCCTGATTATAACCCTCAAGAACCGTAGTTACACGATCGTGTCGACTGTCCTTTGCGATTTCTTTAAATAACTCGTGGACGACTTTTTCTTCCCCTTCCAACATTTGGATGAATCGATTTCCTACATATACGAGCATTCCAGTGATGTCCATCTCCTTGCAATTAACTACGGAAGTATGCAGTAAAGAGGATAAAGAATCATCATTCCAGGGATAGGTCGTATAGCTGGTGTAAATAAGGTAGTAATTCATGATACCTAGAAATAAATTTAGTGATTCTATTGATGAATTGTGTTGATCAAATAACCAAATTGAAAAAAGAAAATAGGAAATAACAAACAACATCCGCTAGATCGGTCATCCATCACCCACCCTCGTTCCTCGGTGGGCAAGCTCCACCTTACAGTCTTCTAATGCACAATGGCCACTGCACCATCGCTGAAGCTTCTCCTTCGTCGTACTACCGAGAAGGAGCGCAAGTGATCACCCATGTCTCTTATCATCAGACTGGCCCTGCTGTGGTAATGGAATTTCCTGGTGAGCAGATGGCTTTTCTTCACTTCAGATCGACAGGTTTTGAGCAAAACTGAGGGCCTGCTTACCGATGCCATGGGCTTGCGCTAAGCAGGCAGGATCATTATATTTAGAACTCCCGATAGCTATCGAGATACCGGCTATAGGCCACACCGCCACATAGCAGGATTATTGACAGTAATTCGCTAGTCGATTTCTAATTCGTAAATGCATGTTTGACCAACTGTATAATTATTTTAAAAATGGAGTAGGCATAACCCCTGAACAATTTGATAACATCAGAGGATATTTCGAACTAAATAAATTGAATAAGAATCAATTTCTTTTACGTGCAGGTGAAACTTGCAGGCACATGTATTTTGTCAACGCTGGATGTATTCGATTTTTTACAACGAATCAAGAAGGGCATGAAATGACCCGTTATTTCGCTTTCGAAGATAAATTTGGAACGGCACTAACGAGCTTTATCAATCAGAAGCCTTCTATAGAATTTATGCAGAGTGTTATAAGGTCTGAAGTGCTGAAGATAAAAAGACAGGATTTCTATCATCTGGTTGATCGTATACCTGAGGTCAGCTCTGTCTATCGAAATATGCTCGAGCAAGCATATATCTTGTCTCAACAACGTATCTATGGATTTCAAGTTTACTCTGCGCTGGAGAGACTTAAATGGCTCATGACCCACCATCCAAAAATATTAAGTAAGCTATCTAATAAAGTCATTGCCTCCTACCTGGGTGTTACACAATATACCCTCAGCAGACTGAAATCCGAACTCTGATCATTTATTTCAAAACGTTGCTGTAGAGCAATACTTTGATCTGTGATAATTCCCTCCTTTGTAATCAAATAGAATTTACAAAATGAGGAATGCTATGCGAGCAATTAGGAAGGTAATACTTATAATTTTTGCTATTAGCTTAAACACCCAGATTGGATTCAGTCAGGAACATCAACCACCAATTCCAGTTGAAGTGCTTTTTGGCAATGAAGCAATCTTTTCACAACTGGTTTTAAATCGGGATTTCTCTGACAACAGCAAGTTTTCACTTTTCAGTGTAGCTACCTTTACCTCTGTTTATAACAAGGAAGAAAAAGAGAATGATTTGGCCATAATCAATCAGATCAGTTATGATTTAGGTAAAGGATTTGGCGTTATGGGTGGTGTTAATGTGAACTCGGCAGTTGGTCTCACCCCTGTTATTGGACCCAGGCATGTTTATGTTTCACCCAAATTTCTGGCTGTATCTATCTTCTCATACTCCGTTGATGGAAAGCATGATATGGGCTTATTTGGGATATATGAGTTCACGCCTCCTGTCCATGAAAAGGTATTCCTTTATACAAGACTCCAAGTCCTATTCAATCATAGTATTGGTGAAAGTCACCACAATAGAAGCTTTATGTATTTGAGGATTGGCTTAAAAAGAAGCAAACTCAACTTTGGGTTTGGAGCTAATTTGGATCAATATGGTCCTGATAAAGACTTCATAGATAGCTATGGGGCTTTTGTGGGATGGGCCTTTTAAGGAGAGTAACATCATCATTAAAAATACCTGCCACCTAACAAAGTATATGACGGTCATGTGCAGCAAAAGCTGGTCAAGCCACATATACCAGTCGTTAGAAACAACCGGGAAAACCTCTCCGATCGAAGGAAAATTTACTGAGCACTACAACTAAAAGGATTCATCTAATTTTTTTGAACAGTTTCCTACACTGAATAAGTTTAACAAAGTAAAATTTCGGAATGAAGTGTTGCTCAAATGAATAAACTGAATCCATCTATCAGATACCACTTGTTGGTGGGCTTGCTCTTCGCCCTATGGGGTTTTCTATTCATGTTTTTTGTGAGGCCATTTAGTGATGACACAACAGGTTTCTTTTTTTGGATCAGGGCCAGCATTGGGTTCAATGTAATTACATTTTTCGGGTATGCCCTCATAGCTGTGGTCCAAAAGGCAGTCTATGACAAACTACAGAAGTGGTCGCTTGGCCTTGAAATCGGCACTCTCGTATTTTTTTACATCCTTCATACGGTAGGTACATTTGCACTGTATAAGAGTCCACTCATCGGTGGAGGATATACTTTTCTTCAGTGGAACACTGAAATTATGATGAGGGCGGCAATTGTAAACTTTACTCTTCTAGCCATTGCCAGAACCTACCTTATCAAACTAATCCCTCCTAAGGAAGATATCCTGACCATAAAGGGAGATAACAAACTAGATATCCTAAAAATTAAGAAGTCAGAATTGATCTGTGTGTCCAATGCGCAGAACTACGTTGAGATCTTTTACACCCAAAACAATACGCTTCATTCAAAACTCATTCGCAACTCTTTGAAGAACCTTGCAGCCGAATTTGATTTCCTACTTCAAGTGCACCGCTCACACCTCATTAACCCCTCCCATTTCAAATCCTGGAAAGACTCAAAAACTATTCATCTGACCGAAATGGAACTTCCCGTTTCTAAAACCTTCAATAAAGAGCTTCTGACTTCATAATTTTTTTGTACCTGAAATCGGGGCTTTCGTACCAATCGATTTTACGTAAAAATCTTTATACCAAAAAAGAGTGGTTTCGTACCTAAACATTCTAAAAATTCAAATAGAGAGGATTTTTCGATTCACTTTTGTCTCAAATCGAAAAACAAAAAACACATGAAAAATGTGATCAAACTCCTCACGAAAACCTTGTTTGTCTTAGTTCTTTTGACAATCACCATACTCTCTAATGGACAGTATGCCATGTCCTTTGCCATATGGATTTCCACTGCCATGCTCCTATTTGCAACGCGGAAGTTAAAAGGGTGGCAAGGTGTCCTATTCGCCCTCCTCATTATCGGTGTAAGCCACTACATAGGTTTCGATATAGTACCATTTCTACCTATTGATATATTGGTTCTTCTAACTGTAGTTTTCAGTGTTTTTGCGATGCTGCCCTACTTGATTGACTCCTTCTTTTCAAAAAATCGGGATTCTTTTTTAAGTACGTTGGTTTTTCCCACTGCTTCTGTTTTGATCGAATATGCATATCATCAATTCAATGCTTACGGAAGCTGGGGTCACATGGCCTATACTCAGCAATCACAGGATATGCTCTTACAATCCATCTCTGTTTTTGGGATGGGTTACATTACGTTCCTGATCACTTGGTTTGCCGCAGTAGCCAACTGGATCCATGAGCAGCGAAATCACCTTCAAAACGTAAAAATGGGAGTGGTCACTTATAGCCTCGTTTTGGGCTCGACCCTATTGTATGGTGGCTATCGTACGGAAATTCAGAAATCAAATTCTCAAACTGTTCGTGTTGCTTCTATTTCCAAGATGGATAGCATGACTACTAGTTTTAGTCTTAATAGCTTGAACGATGAAGAAGCTGGTGGAGCGAATAAGGTTGAAGCGAAAAAGCAGTTAACACGCGTCAATCAGCATCTATTCGACAGAAGTGTTGCAGAAGCACAGGCTGGAGCCAAGATCGTTTTTTGGGCTGAAGGCAATGGCGCCATCTTGAAAGAAGACGAGCAAGACCTATATAGAAAAGCTAGTCAGGTTGCCTCTGACCAAAACATCTACCTAGGACTGGGTGTGGCTGTATTAGACCATAAAGAGACGAAGTATCTTGAAAACAAGTTTGTTGTCTTTGACCCTGCTGGTGATAAGGTGATCGATTACTGGAAAGGTATTTCCGTCCCCAATGCTGAAGCCCCAATCAGTAACAATAAAGCTACAGGGATCCAGAAAATTTCAACTGACTATGGCACCCTGGCAGCGGCCATCTGTTTTGATATGGATTTCCCCGAATATTTAAAAGGAGCAAAAGGCGCAGATATCCTATTAGCACCAAGCAATGACTACAAGGAGATAGACCCCTTACATACAGATATGGCAAAGATTAGAGCGATTGAACAAGGCTTTAATTTGATTCGTCAAACCAGCTTGGGGCTATCCATCGGAACAGATTATACAGGCGAAGTGCTTAGTGAAATGGACCACTTTGCAGACAATGACAAAACCCTTATCACACAGCTGCCTACAAAAGGTGTTCGAACGATTTACTCCATAATTGGTGATAGCTTCATTGCTTTTTGTTTGATCTTATTTGTAGCAACAAGCGTTGCTCTTAAAACGCTGAGAAAAGTTCGTTCAAACAAACGATCACTTTCTTTGGAACTAAGTTGAATGGTAAAAAGTCAATTGCCAACAAAAACTATCGTCCATAAGCGGCCACACTAACTGAGCTACCTGCCTGCGAGCTGTCGCCACGTGTCTGTCCAAGTCGGCTTCGACGTAGGAGCAAGGCTTTGGCAGCCGGAGACCGACAAACAGTTTGCAAAGGCTGGTGCAATCGGATACTTTAGTCGGATGATAGTCAAACGTTAGCACGACTAAGTGAGTGCAAAAAATAATAACCATAATAGCCTTAATATTTTGCCAACAGCTTGTTTCACAAAGCATTCTTGATGGTTTTGCAGGTGATCCCTGGATTAATATTGAACAACAAATTAATGATCATGAGAGAGAAGATCTACTTTCCAGGATTATGGTCGAAACAGAACTCCCAACGGAACTCATTTTGGATCCTATGATCAGGGACAATTACTACTTCATTGACATTGACAACAACGGAAATGCAGACATAATTTACGAAGGACCTTATGGGGAGAATGTTGGTGTTATGTTGTTCCAACTCACAGATGTTAATGTTATAACTTCTGACTTCATTCCTGGAACTGTCGTTGAAATTAAGAAGCTACCAATCTCAGGCTTAATTGAATTTACTACCTACCAGAAATCTTGTTGTCAAGGTATTTGGAATTACTTGACAACATACGTTGCCATTACGGAGCCTGAAAATTTAAACATACATAAGCTAAGGCAAGATGTTTACGTAAATGGGACAAAACCACCAACATTAAGAATGAATGAAGTCAGATTTTCTATTACAACTGAGCAATGTCCCCTGAGGTCTAAACCAAATGAACAGACTACATCAATTAATGGAAAATCGAATAATGGTGAAGACATAATTTCTCTCTATCCACCTGGTTCACGTGGTATGGCGATTGGTGAAGAGTTGTTGTCAAATGGGGAAGTTTGGTGGTTTGTTATTATGGAAAACAACATCAAACCAGAACAATCAATAATGTATAAAGACGGGGAACCACTGGGAACTCGGTCTATGGGATGGCTGAATAATAAGCACATTAAAAGAAACTGAATAATCCGTTACATATGCTATGGATGTATCCGCCATTATTCTACTCCAAAACCTCCCCTATTCCGTCAGAGAGGAGTGGCACTATCAGTTTCTGAAACTTTCAATTCATCCAGCCCTTTCGCTCCTTAGCTAACCTTGCTCCGCTGAAGTTAAGCAAAGGCGATGATCTATGATGCAAACCTCTTGTCTTTAGAAATTCTTGAGCCCTGTTGACAAGTGATCAGTTTCCGTATGGAAGGTGGATATAATTATTTCTCCTCGCCAAATTGACGGCAGGAAGTTCTATTACGTTATAAGGAAATAGTTAATTTAGTGCCACGATCGAAGGACTTTTATCCCTTAATCAGAAATCGATGTTGGCATTGGTTAAATCGCTTCTTTGTTTCATCTGTTTTATCCCAATTCTAATCAAAGCCCAAAGTTGTTCAGGAGATTTTGAGTTTCTAACCCAATCAGAAATAAACAACTTCAGAAATCTACATCCGGATTGCAAAATAATTAATGGCAATGTACAAATTGGCAGTTGGCAATTTCAAACTGATATTGGAAACCTTAGTGGATTCAATGGGATTGAAGAGATTACTGGTGATTTATCCATAACAGGTAGTATTGATTATAAATTGACATTAGTAAATCTTCAAGGATTTGATTCTCTATCCAAAATTGGTGGTGACCTAAACATATATGTGATCGATCAACTGACTGATCTTACAGGTCTAAACCACTTAGACTCCATTGGTGGGTCATTAAAAATTCAATCGAACTATGAATTGACCAATATTAAAGCACTTTCAAATTTAAAATATGTAAATGAAACGATTCAATTTGAAGGTAATAGAAATTTGACCAGCCTTGAGGGTTTGGAGGGCATTAAAAGGTGCGGTGATCTGAGAATTCTCTTTAATAACAATTTGCGTATTCTAAGCGGCCTCAAAAATCTCCAGTCCGTAGATAAATTCTGGATGATTGAAAATACGGCATTACAAAATTTAGTTGGCCTGGAGAGTTTAAAGGCGATAAATGGCAATTTCACTGTTGATAGGACAGAAATGACCAGTCTGAATGGAATTGAAAGCGTAGAAATCATAAAAGGTAAAATAGAAATTATAGAAAATGAATTTTTATGCTCCTGCGACCAAATCGCCATATGTAATTCAATTCAAACGGGGAAGGAAGTGATTCTCAAGCAGAACAATTCAGGATGTAATACCAAACAAGGCATTCTCGATTGGTGTGACTCAGAAGATTCTCCACAATGTTATGGCAGACTAACTGTATGGTCCCAGGCAGAGGTTGATAATTTTCAGAATAATTATCCAAATATCGATTTTATCGATGGTGACCTGACAATTTCAGGAGAGGATATTATCAATTTGGAAGGTCTCAACATTGTAAAGGCAATTGGAGGAGATTTAAAGATCATTGGTAATGAGAACTTAATAGATCTCGAAGGTTTGGAATCACTATCTGAAATACTAGGGAAATTGGAAGTAATTGATAATCCGAAGTTGAGTGTTCTTAAAGGCCTTAACAATGTCTTTTACATTGGAGGAATGGAAATATCACAAAATAACTCTCTAACGGATCTGACAGGATTAAATTCCCTGGAATCCACGTCCCCGGATGGAATTATTAGAATCAGTAACAACCCAAATTTTGAATCTTTTAACGGATTAAATGCTCTTTCCAGAATAGAGGGAAATTTATCAATCGAAGAAAATGACAGGCTTAGAAGTTTTGATGGATTGGATTCTATTCGATTTATAGGTGGACTATCTATTTACCGTAATGATAGTTTGGTTGATTTAGAAGGGTTAGAATCGGTTATATCAATTGGGAATGCTGAAATTCCCTGGTGGATCGGATACGACAGAACAGGAATGGCCATCATTTCAAATCCTTCCCTCCAAACTCTTAAGGGATTGGGCAATGTTTCTTCTATCAGTGGGTCAATTTTTGTTGAACAAAATAAAGCACTTCTTTCGTTCGATGAACTAAATATTGCCAATGTGGGAGGTGGAATAAATATAAGTGAAAATTTACATCTTCAGAATTTAGACGGACTGGATGGACTTTATTCAATAGGATCATTTTTTGGAGGATTTGACCTCAACGAAAGGCCAGTCAGTAATTCATTAACCATAAATTCTAATCCCGAGCTAAATGACCTCAATGGTTTAAGAAATATCTCTCGTGTTGCAGGTGATATCTACATTGCTTCAAATACCAAAATGACGAGTTTGGAAGCTTTGCATCAAATTGACCCATTCACGATAGACGGATTAGTCATCTTAAACAATCAAATGTTGAGTATCTGCGCAATCAATAGCATTTGTGGTTTTTTTGAGAAATATTCAAGCAATGGAAATTATTTGGATTTTATCTTAATAAGGGGTAATGCTTATGGATGTAATGATTACCAAGAGGTAAAAATGGAATGTGGATTGCCACCAGACCTGTCACATTCAAAAACGCGGGTGTATCCCAATCCGGTTGAAGGGGTCTTTTCAATTATTTCTGATTCGGATGTATACAAGGTTCAAATATTTGATATTTCAGGAAAACTTGTTCGTAAATTCGAACAGAATGAGACATACAATATTACATCTCTTGATGTAGGCATGTATCTACTGGAAATTCAAACTCAATCCGGAATTGTAAAGCGAAAAGTTTGGAAGCAGTGAATGTAACCTAATAACATTCGCTATCGATACTTGTCTGTCTACAAGCGGATAAGTGTCACTACCGCATTCTGGATCTTTATGAGCATACCGCCACTCACCTATGCCTTTGGATCTATTTATGAATAGGACAATGATGATCTTGATGATTTCGAATACATAAGATACTGAGCTAAAAGGCTTAGTTTCAGTTTACTGACTTCAGCTTGTAAACATTCTTTCTTGTCGACTACCATTTCAACCAATTTGGCAGAGAATTTGACATTATTGAATACAAATTATTATCCCTGAACAAACTTTTAATACCTGACGACACACTAATAAGAATAAACGAGTCCTAACATGAGCTATAGTTTCGTAGTATCCTGAGCTTTTTGAATCCTGGTGAGCAACTGGGCCGTTCACGCATGTCCACAATCACAAAGGAACAAAATACCACTTTGCTGTAACTTGAACGCGTAGAAAACGAATCAAAAAATATGAAAGAAAACAAAGCAAGCATTATCCCTACAATGCGATACAAAAATGCCCGAATGGCAATTGACTGGTTATGCAACGCATTCGGATTTGAAAAACGTCTCATAGTCGAAGGAGAGAATAATACCATTGCGCACGCACAACTGACATATGGCAATTCCATGATTATGCTGAGTTCCGAAAATGAGAACGAATACGGAAAACTGGTAAAAACGCCCGAAAGCCTCAACGGAAACAACACGCAAGCCCCTTATATTGTAGTCGAGAAAATTGATGAACATTATGAAAAGGCCGTTGCCTCGGGAGCAAAAATTCTATTAGAAATCAAAGATGAAGAATACGGCGGACGAGGCTACACATGCAAGGATACTGAAGAATATATATGGAGCTTTGGTTCATACGACCCTTGGGCTGAAAACGAATAGTAAAAAACCAGCACACAACAAGTAGAGACTAAGTTTCAGCTTTGTTGATGGCTGCTGGGATTTCGGATAGGGATTTTCTCGTAAGCTGATGCCTTTCTACACTACGGTTCGATTTAACTGGGGACTTCCGTCGTTGTGTCGATTGATTAACTATTGCCGAATGATCATTTTCCTTTTGGTAATTTGATTACCCTTTCTGATGCTTAGCAAGTACAATCCGTCTTGAACAGATGAAAGGTCGTATTGATCTTTTCCAACACTGTGAAAGACCCGGCGACCGGCTAAGGTATAAATGTCTACTTCATCTTCGATGACACCTTCAATTTGTAAATATCCCGAAACGGGATTGGGTAAAACAATTAATTGATCATTTAGACCAAGAATACATCGATCCAGAATGATTTGATAACTATCGCAGCATGTTCCATTTCGAGCAATCTCCGAATATGTCGTGCTATGAAATGCTTGTTCCGACATGCTCAATATCTCCTCAATGATATTATCATAATCACAATTTGTTAGCGATTGATTTCCAGCAATAAATATTCTAGAGAAATCGGTAATATTTCTTAGCCCTGAAATACTTTCAAGAGAACTATTTCTTCTGATATGTAATTCCCCGGTCAACGCATGATTCAATCCTGAGAGTCCATCAATATTTGTCAGTTTTTCATTCCATTCAATGTTAATGCTATGATTGATACTCCAGAAATCATCCGGATGAAAAAAAACAGTTGTCTGACCTACTTCTTCCAAAGATGAAAACCCACCCAGATTTTCAATTTCAAAGTTTCGAGCTACAAACAATCCTCCTCCAATTTTTTGTAGATCATTGAACGATATGTCGATCATTTCCGGATTGGAGTTAATATGGAGTCCTCCTCCAATCGAAGAAAGTTCATTGAATTCAATTGATTTCAAATTAGGATTTAAGCTGATATGGAGTTCGCCTTCTACATGGTCCAGACTATTAAGGGTTGCTTCCGTCAGTTCCGGGTTATTCTCAACGAACATACCCCAACGATCATACTCGATCCACCATGGGTACTCTCGATTATGAACGGTATCCAGCGATACCAATCCTGCAAGACTGGTAAGACCGGGATTCTCAATGATAACCAATCCTCCTGCGTAGTTCAAATTGTTCAGCCCTTCCAAACTCTCCAACCTGTCATTCCACGCAATGAGAAATGTACCTTCTACCCTCTCCAGGGAGGTTAACCCCTCCATGGACCTGAGTTTAGGATTTTGACGGATCTCATTGTAAAGCCATTGCTCATCTTTGTACCGTTCACTTCCAATTTCCGTCAGGGCGTCCAGCCCGTTCAATGTTTCCAGGTTTGCATTATCCTTAATAACCAATTGACCAGTACATTGAATGCTGGCGAATCCCGACAGGTCATTGAGCACTTCATTGGAGTCTAGAAAAAGACTTCGTGTTTCCGTAAGGGCGTTGAAACCAGTTATATGCCGCAATGAATCATCCCGTGCAATCTCAAGGAATTCTATTGCCTGCAATGAGTTAAAACCGGAGATCAAGGAAAGGTTATGATTACTATGAATGGAAACATCTTTCACACTAATCAAGGCATTTAATCCTGTTATACCTTTCAGCGTATCGTTGTTGGCAATGATTAAATTCCCATCAATCGATTGAAGATTATCAAGGCCATCCAATGTGATGACCTCTGTATTCGTAATCGACAATGATCCATCGATTGAATCAAGGATGGTCAAACCGTCAAGATTATTTACAGGTCCTGAGATGGTCAGATCTCCATCAATGTACCTGCACTGTGGATATTGCGTTATAAACTCCTCCACATCCATCTGGGACCTGAATGACTGACTCCCTTCAGGACAGGTAATGCAATCAGTACCATCAGGGGTCTCGCATGTGCAGGATACAACGACCAGATCCCTGCAGAATTGACCATTTTTTTCAATAATTATATTACCTCCCTGCTCAAGGGCGATGCAGTTCATCTCGATGTTGCAAAAATCAAGCTCAGGGTTGTCACTAATATTGATGTTACCAGCCTGAGTCAAGTTGGTCAGGCCTTCCAGATCCTGCAAGCTAGAGTTGTTTTGGATGCTGACTGTGTTGATAGCTGAAAGGTTTTCCAAGCCACCCAAATGTGTTAACGCATCATTATCTTCGATAACCAGTCCCTCGGTGATCTGGTTGATTTGCAGATCTGTTAAATCAATGAGCGCATCATTGTTTACAATATTCAATTGTTTGACTGATGTCAGTGAACTTAGCCCATGCAAATGCGAGAGTTCATTATTGCCGTCGATACTAAGCATGTTCTTAATCGAAGCAATGTTTTCCAGCCCCTTGAAACTTTCCAGGCTGTCATTCCAGATAACTTCCATTTGATGGAGGATCTTAATACTGTCCAGACCTCTGAAATTTCGAAGCCTTGTCCCTTTAAAGGTTACCGTCCAGGGAATGGTTTTTAGCTTACCAAGCGCCGTAATGTCGTTTAATGGAGTGCCTACAATATAAATCCCTCCTCCTAAAGTCTCAAGGTTATCTAATCCCGCAAGTGTCCTCAGTTCGCGGCAGCCGATGAACAGGCTTTCACCGATTTCAGTCAATGCATCCAAACCCTGTAAAGTAGTAATCCCCAAAAAATCCAACTTCAAGCTCTTGCCAACAGATTGTAGAGATTCCAGACCAGATAAAGATTCCAGATCCGGGCTTCCGTCAAATTTGAAGTCCCCCTCGATTTCAGTCAGCGATATCAATGCTGTAATGCTATGTAGCTTCCGATTGAAATTCAGCACTAAATCACCTCCTACTCGCTGTAGCGAGTCTAATCCAACAACGGAGTTGACATGCGTACTGGATACAATCAGATCCCCCCCTACTTCTTCCAATCCTAACAGAGGACTCAGGTCAATGACTGAAAAATTGATATTAGTTTTCCCTTTGATGGTGATTGTTCCGTCGATTTTCGTACAGTTCGGGTAATCGGTCTTAAACTGTTCGACCTGTTCCTGATTTGTAAGCTCCACATCGCCAGGAGGGCATTCCTGTGCAATGACCGGAAAAGCCAATAGCATCCAAATGAACCCTGTCAGATATTTTCTATTCATCACCACTTAAAGTTAGCATGTAACTGGAGATTGAGAAGTGCTTTGACCACATATGAGGATCAATCTACAAACTTCCTGGAATGGTCTCGGCAATGGAGGTTCATTATATTTAGGGCAGTGATTAGTTAAGGCATCATCGGTTATGTCACCCATACAGAGCTGGATCATTTGAGCACCATTCCGAAAACATGTTGATCAAGAAATATACATCCGACTGGATTGCAAATTTTACAGATCTGAAGCGCGAAATTGAGAAAGGTTTGAGCGGACTGGAATATGAAATTGAACACGTGGGTAGTACTTCTGTTCCGGGATTGGATTCGAAAGACATCATTGACATTGATATTATTTATAGGAATGAAGCAGATTTTAATAAAATAAAAGGAGGACTAATTAAAATCGGATATTACCATAATGGAGATCAAGGAATCGAACATCGTGAAGTTTTCAAACGAACGGGACAACTGGTGGACCTGGTCCTGGATAGGATAAAGCATCATCTCTATGTTTGCCCAATAGGCAGCGAAGCTTTGGAAAGACATCTACTTTCACGTAATTTTTTGAGGAAAAATGATTGGGCTCGATTCAAATATCAGGAAATGAAATATGAACTGGCAGAATTAGCAAATCAAGACAGGAAAATATATGCAGAACTGAAGGAATTGCATGTAGATGATTTCATTGACTCAATTGTGGAAAATGAGAAAACAAACTAACACCCATTTCTCTATGGTGTCTGATGTTAAGAGAAATATTTGCCCATGGAAATTATATGAATTCAGGAAATAGCTATGGTTAGAGTGGTATATAGTTGGCATGTCGAGCCAGAAAACTTTGAAGAATTCAAGAAAATATGGAGTGCTACTACCAATAGAATTCATGAATCCGTGACTGGAGCACTCGGCAGTTTTATGTTGAGATCTTTTGAGAATGAGTCAGGGGTGATCACCATAGCGAAATGGGACACACTAGAATCATGGAAAAACTTTTGGGGAAAGGCAAACCCTAAAGAAATGGAATCTATGCGAAAGTTGGGAAAACGTATTTCAGTTGAAGTTTTTGAGGAAATTGGAGATCATACCCGGTAAAAGAGGACCATTAGTTCAACGAACTCAGAAAATGTACTTGCTGGAAGCATTAGAGACTTCTCTTCTTGATCCTATCACTTACTATATCGCAACCATACTCAGTAAAAGTTACCCGCTATTTGGTCTCATTGGCAATTAATCTGGCAACTGCTGATAGTTAACAAAGGTTAAAACAAACCATGTATTCTTTCATGTATTCACGAAAGGATTATATTGATAATCTGTTATTGATCAGGACGCTTATGAAATCAAGGTTCATTGTCATTTTCATGTTATTTCGACTTGCTCTTCCAGGTATTGGGCAGGTAGATGAAATTACGGATTCACCTAACTGGACAGAGGCAGATAGAGAATATTTACTGAACAACCTGGTTAGGTCAAAAAATTCACTGATGGAGGAAACCAATGGTCTCACAGAGGAACAATGGAATTTCAAGGGAGATCCGGATCAGTGGAGTATTAACCAAATAATCGAGCACCTTGCCCTTTATGAGTTGATCTTTATGAACGACATAGCTGTAGCACTCCAAATTGGTCCACTCCCAAAATTCACACATTACGCACCGGACAGTCTTTTCCTGGATCAAGACCCAATGGACCTAAAAAAGAATGTTACAACAAATTTTACCAAACCCTTTTCTTACACTGTTCCCCTTGGAAACAATGAGGGTAGGGACAATTTGACCTGGTTAACCAAAATGCGACAGGAGACCATCGATTTTGTGAAATCGGAAGATAGAAACCTAAGGATCTACTACGTTAACTTCGGTCCAAACATTCACCAGAAGTGCATGATGATATTTTCCCACAGCGACCGGCATCTTCGACAGATTAGAAGGGTAAAATCTAATCCTAATTTTCCGAAATCATAAAAGCCTCTCGTATTAAGAAGTCTACATTAATATCACAACAAAATGAAAACTTTTTCAATCAAAACAATAATCTGCATCTGTTTGATTTTGGTTTCTTGTAGAAATACTGATCGAATTGATCATGGTGGGGAAATCCGGCCGGAAAAAGTAGTTATTTTGGATGGTCTTAAACATCCCTGGGGCATATCATTTCTCAACGAAAACGAAGTCCTGATCACAGAAAAAGATGGGAACCTGATAAAAGCCAATCTTCAAGACAATAGGAAAGTAGCAATTACAGGATTTCCATCCGATCTTGTAGATAGTATCAGAGTAAAGGACTTTCGAGACAACTCAGGAATATTTGATATAGTCCAACACCCTAATTTTAAAGAAAATCGATTCATCTACATTTCGTATGCTTCAGAAAATAAAAAAGGCACTACTACCAAAATTATTAGGGCAAAATTGGAATCTGACTCTTTAAATCAAATAGAGACCATTTTTTTAGCAGATCCCTACCGGTTTGATCTTTTTCATTATGGAGGTGGAATGGTCTTTGGGTTAGACGGCAAGCTTTATTTTACCATTGGGGAACGTTACTACAATGAAAACGAACAACCTGAATTACCTATCGCACAGGATAGGATGGACAAGAGGGGTAAAATTCACAGGCTCAATGACGATGGTAGTATTCCAAAAGATAATCCTGATTTTGGCAGTGGTAATGTGTCAAGCATTTACGCTTTAGGAATACGGGCCGCTCAGGGTATTACGCTTGATAAACAAACAGGAAATATATGGTTCAGCGAGCACGGTTCTACTCAGGGTGATGAATTAAATCTCCTGCGAAAAGGTGCTAACTATGGCTGGCCAGTGAAAACAACCGGAACCTATCGTAATCCTGATTTTACACCTCCTGAAATGGAAGAAACCGAATTCACTGACCCTGTTCACTTTTGGCTACAAACAGTTGCCCCAACAGGACTTTGCTTTTATCAAGGCAAAGAGTTTAGTTCCTGGAAAGGGGACATTCTTTTAGCAGGACTATCACGTGGGAGCTTGTGGCGTTTTAGGTTGGAGGGATCTGTTCCGGTAAGCGTAGAAGAATTATTCATTAACGACAGAGTTCGATCAAGAAATATTGCTCAAAGCCCTGGAGGAAAGCTATATATGGTTACGGATGAAGCAAATGGAAAACTAATCAGGATCAAAAATGCAGCAAACAATTTGCATGATCTATAATGATCATATTTACAAATAGCTACATCAAGTATGCCAGATTAGGATCGCAGTTCTTAACTTGCAAGAAACGTTCATCACGACGTTATTTATGAAGGTCGTATATCTCCTTATTTCATTTCTGCTGTTGTGGATCACCACAAGTCCAATATATTCTCAGAGTTGCATCAGTGAATACGGTGCATTCGAATTCTTTTCACAGGACGATGTGGATCAATTCTTTGCAAATAACCCGGGATGCGAAGTCATTGACGGAGATATGTACTTAGGTCAAGATCTTGATTATTCCAAACTACCTGGGATCCGAGAAATCACTGGCGGTATTTGGTCGGTTGATATTGGAAGATGACGGACAAGAAGAAATGGATGTTTCCGGTCTTAATCCGGGTATGTACATCGTTGAGGTCCAAACACCAGCAAAAATCTATCATCGTAGAATTCTGAAACAGTAGTTGTACAGCCTGTGCAATATGGCTTGAGAGAGTCATTTGCAAAGGTGAAAGCATTTTTACATCTTTCTGTGATTTTGTTATTTCATTTTGAAGAATTAACTAACCATTTCTTCAAGTTCAGCAGTTTGCTTCCTATCCAGTGTAAATTTTTTCACCCTTTCCTTAAGCATATCAATGATATTTCCAACTTCATGTGTTTTCTCACTGTAATCGACCATTCCACGGGATAATTCCGCTGAGGAAGCGGCTATTTGCTCTGCTCCCGCAGCTGTTTCTTCGGCAATTACCACCACATTTTCAGTTGAACTAACAATTTCCTTAACCTTTTCAATTTGCATTTGTGTTGCTGATACGATCTGTTGTGAGATGGAAAGGGTACTCTCAAAGGAATCCGCCATTTCATGGAATGAGGTTGATGCTGCCCTGGAGGCCTTATCTCCTAATGATACTGTTTCAACCATTTCCTGGATGATCCCAGACGTGTCGGTGGTGGCACCTTGTACCTCGTTAACAAGCTGATCTATTTCATTGGCAGACGTTTTTGACATCTGGGCAAGTTTTCTTATTTCCTCCGCAACGACTGCAAATCCACGTCCGGCCTCACCCGCCTGAGCAGCTTCAATCGCCGCATTTAAGGCAAGAAGATTGGTCTGAGAGGCAATTTCATTAATAATGCTTAGCACTCTGGAAATTTCCTTCGCCTTATTTTCTAGAATATCAATCGATTCATTGCTACGAGTTGAGAATTTCCGGATTCGATCCATACTTTCTTCGACCTCGCCAATAACATTCTTTCCGGATGTGCTTTGTTCTACACCTGTCTGAGCCATCTCATTGATCGTCCTTGCTTGTTCCTCCACCGATGCCGACATCTCTCTGATGCGCTCGATCATTACGGAAGATTCATCAATTTTAACCACTTGTTTACCGGCTCCCTTACTCATTTCCCTGGTAGAATCGGAGATTTCAGAAGTTCCATGATTCATAATTTCAGAGCTTTGACGCATTTCATGCATTGATTTTTCTATGACATCTACCATTTCTGTGATAGAGCCTAACAAATCGTCGAAGTTATTAAGGGCATGATTAAAATTAATCGCCACTTCCTTCACATCGCCGTTGGAATCTTCGGGCATCCTCGAGGTCAGATCTCCCTTAGCCAAAAGGTTTACAACCCGATTGATGTCTTCAAATGGGCGCAACACGGATTCAAACAAACGGTTGATTGACTGACCTAACTCTGACCACTCGCCGGACAGGCCATCAACAGAGATACGTGCACTGAAATCACCCGAATTAACAGCTTCCTGTATAATGTAGTTGGTTTCCTGTACTGTCAATTCCAGATTATCCTGTTGCAATTGCAATTCATCGTTTCTTAATTTCAGCTTACCTGTGGCTTCCTCTACTTCCTGTTTCAGCATGTTTCTGATCTTTGCCTGCCGTTTTGATCTATAGCTGAAAACCAGGTAAATAATTGCGGAAATGACAAATACTAAAGTGATCTGAAACCACAGAGTAGACCACCACGGAGGGAGCACATCAATTATCAAACTCTTTTCTTGATCGGACCATATTCCGTCACTATTGGTAGCACGAAGGTGAAAAACGTACTGACCGGGAGCTAAGTTCATGTAGGTGACCTGTCGGTTTTCCGCAAAAACTGATGTCCAATTGTCTTCGAATCCTGCTAGTTTATATGAGTATCGTATTCGTTCTGGTGCTACGAAGTCAAGCGCTGCAAATTCTAATGAGAATACATTTTCTTGATGAGTAAGGGTGATACCATCCGTTTCATCAAGGGATTTGTTCAAAATTACTCTGGAATTCAATGTATCCCCAGCTTGCAAAGGCTCCCCAAGCACGGTAAATTCAGAGATAATAACAGGGGGGCGGTGGTTATTTTCCAGAATCTCAAGAGGATCGAAGGCATTGAAGCCATTCAGACCACCAAAATAGAATACACCATTTGTTGCCTCAGCTTGGGCTGTATAATTGAATTCTCCTTGAACACCGTCAAACTTGTCAAAAATCTGAAACTGATCTTCTTTGATATTGTACCTATAAAGTCCTTGAATACCACTTAGCCATAGCATTCCGTTTTCATCGGCCATTATGCCGTAAATAGCTGGAAATCGTAATTGACTATTAATTGAAGATGGAATAAAAGTATCATGGACCGGGTCATATTTACAGAGTCCAGCCATTGTCCCAATCCAGATTGTGCCTTCTTTATCCAACGTGATAGCCCTTATTTGATCATTGATCAAACTTGAAGGATTTCCAGGATCGTGGATGTACTTTTTCAGTTTGCCGGTTTGCAAGTTCATGACATTGAGTCCTCCGTATTCAGACCCAAGCCACATGTTGCCCTGTCCATCTTCAATCATTTTGAACACTGCGCTGGTTGAAAAAGAGTTCTCGTCTTGAGGATTATGCCTAATGTGGTGAAAGGTTTCAGTACTACGGTCGAATCGTACAATGCCATCCCCGAGAAAACCAAACCACATATTATCATTGCTATCTTCATAAATGGACCATACGCTGTTGAAAGGCAAATTCTTTGTGTCGTCTGGTCCAATATTGAAATTTTTAAATTCACCAGTCTTAGGATCATATCGATTGAGTCCGGAGAGATAGGTACCTGTCCAAATATAACCTTCATGGTCAACGAACACAGATTTGATGATGTTTGAACTTATACTTGTCGGGTCGTCAGGATCATGCTTGAAATTTTGGAATTTGCCCGTTAATGGATTGAATTTATTCAGTCCTCCACCATCGGTTCCCAACCATACATTCCCCTGGTTATCAATATCAATCCCCAAAACGGAATTGTTACTTAAGCTGTTTATGTTACCAGGTTCGCTATGGTAAGCGGTAAATTTTGTTCTGCTCGGGCTATAAAGATTCACACCTTTTTTAAAAGTTCCTACCCAAAAATTGTCCTCCTCATCTCCATAAATTGAATAGACCGCATTACTGCTTAAGCTCTCTTCGTCATATATTCGGTTATTGACATAAGTCCATTTTTGGTTGATTTGATCATAGATATTGATGCCTGCTCCATCGAGACCCATCCACATTTGTTTCTTTCTATCCTGAAATATTGCTCTGACAAAATTGGACCTCAAGCCAGAATTGTCCCTGTGGAGCCTTGATGTGGTCAATGTATTAGGATCAAATATGTACATTCCCCGATCCTGGGTCCCAATCCAGATCCTGCCATCGTCGGAACCGAAAACGGTGAATATCGATTCAATCGTATTCTGATCAAGAAACTCATATGTATTAGTTATCCTGCCGGTGTAATCTATGTGATGAATCTCGAACTGGCTGGTAACTATCCAAATTCCGCCATTCTTACTTTCGACCATTCCAACCACTCCGGCTTTCAAGTCGACCTTTTCAAATTGTTCAGACTGTTGATCAAAGAGATCTAAACCATTAGAAGTTCCAACCCATATATTGCTTTTTGAATCCAGCAGCAGACTATTTACCTGATTGGCGGAAATAGATTTTGGGTTGGCTTTATCAAACTTATAGGTTGAAAAATTCTCAGAATCACGATGAAAAATACTTAGCCCCCCATCAACAGTACCAATTAGAAGGTCCCCGGACGGAATTTCCACAATAGACATGATCCTGTTTCCAGAAATAGACAGCTCATTTAGTGCGTCGTGTTGATATACTTCAAAATCATAGCCATTAAATCTATTAAGTCCGTTAGCTGTACCGAACCAGATGTAACCCTTACTATCTTTGAATGTACACAGAATAATACCATCAGATAATCCATCATCAGTATCCATACGTTGGAATTTCATATGGTTCTCCTGTGACCAAACGGTAAGCGATAAAGTGATTAGAAGGAGTATTAATCCGCTGTGTTTCAGTTTGTTGAACATAGGTTGAATGGTTAGTTCAATCACTAATTTGATATATCTAGGGTCAAGGTTGGATTCTTTTCGATGATCATAGACTTTTGATCGATCAATGATCAAAAACCTACTTTCAATACAATGAAAAATTGACCCAAATACTCACAAGCCCTATTTTATCAGCCTTATCCTCGATTTCAACTGACAGCTTGATTATCTCCTAAAATCATTTTTAATCGTATCGGAATTTCGGATAACCCATGTCATCAAAACCGGTTTGCCCTCGAATACTGACACTTCCGACATGCATTTGGTAAAGTTTGGATTTATACTATTCATTCATTTACTTTGTATTTCAAAGTACTTTTATAATGAAAGAGAAATACATAGAGGATCTAAAGGAAATAAAGGATATGATGAGTCGATCATCGCGATTCATTTCACTAAGTGGATTTTCAGGAATATCCGCTGGGGTATTCGCTCTGATCGGGGCTTACCTTGCTTTCCAAACGGTTTACACCAACCAGGATTACCTAAGTTATCGTCAAGCTGTTCTTACTGAAGAGACCATCATTCAACTTGTACTTATCGCTCTGGGTACTCTTTTGTTGACGATGGTGTCTGTTGTGTATTTCACAACCCGTGAAACCAAAAAACGGAATCAAAAGATCTGGGATGCTCAAACCAGAAGGCTTGTTATCAATCTACTTATTCCACTTGTCGCCGGAGGGATCTTATGCCTTCTTTTACTGATCAAAGGATTTATCGGGCTGGTGGCTCCCTTAACCTTGATCTTTTATGGTCTCGCGCTTGTCAATGCGAGCAAATACACATTAAATGAGGTAAGGAGTTTAGGCTTAATAGAGATTATTCTTGGGCTTATTGGCACGTACTTCATCGGCTACGGCTTGATCTTTTGGTCAATCGGCTTTGGGATACTACACATTGTGTATGGCATCATCATGCAAATGAAATACAGGTCGTGAAGGAGTTTCTGCAAAACCTGGATAAGGCTTTCGAAAACAAAATACGTCTGGGTATCATGTCTGCCCTTGTTGTCAATGAATACCTGGATTTCAATTCCCTGAAGGATCTATTGGGAGTTACTGATGGGAACCTTGCCAGCCACCTGAAATCCCTCGAAAAGAGCACATACGTCACTTATAAAAAGGAATTTCTTGATCGAAAACCAAACACAAAATACTATGCCACCAATGAAGGAAAGGAGGCATTCAAAAGACATATAAATGCAATTGAACAACTACTTAAATAACAGATATGAACACACAGATTAAAAGATTGATCACTATGCTGACTATCGTGGTAGCCCTGGTCAGCATCCCCTTTATTGCCATGCAGTTTACAGATGAAGTGAAGTGGACAACATCCGATTTCTTAATTATGGGTGTGGTTTTGTTGAGTATCGGCCTGGCCTATGAGTTTATTGGAAGGAGATCCCAGAAAACATTGTACCGCGTTGCGTTTGGAATCGGATTACTTGGAGCATTTCTACTATTCTGGGTAAATGGAGCGGTAGGGATCATTGGCAATGAAGGACAACCTGCCAACCTTCTATACGGAGTTGTATTTGTCGTTGGCTTTGTTGGATCATTTCTAGTACGGTTTGAAGCCCGTGGGATGGACCGCACCATGTTTGCAGCTGCATCTGTTCAAATGCTTGTCCCTGTGACCGCACTACTTATTTGGCCTCCTCCCATGACTTCCTGGTCACCAAGTATTTTTGGTGTTTTTCTGCTAAGCGCATTTTTTGCAATGCTGTTCATAATCTCCGGTATACTTTTTAAAAAAGCGAGCATTAGCAATTGATTACGTCTTTCGAAATATGACATCATTAATACTCTATCACATAAAAAAATTTAGACCTAAACTTTGTATTTCAAAGTACTTTTAATTTATTAATTATGAATTCTCTTAATGATCCTATTGAAAAAGTAAGCAGTCTTATCAAGAACTCTGTCACCCTGAAATTGGTCACGATCACCATTCTCATGTTGCTTTTGTTGATCCCGGCGGTATTGATCGAGGAGATCATATTTGAAAGGGAACAATTGAATCAAGAGGTAGTGGATGAAGTCAGCTTTAAATGGGGCCACAAACAGCAAATCAATGGACCCATTCTGACCATTCCAGTGATCTACGAGTACGAGGAAGAAGAGAAGAAGACTATCTACACAAGGTATTGGCATCTTCTTCCGGAAGACCTGAAGATTGATGGAGAGGTCATTCCCAAGAAGTTGAATCGAGGTATTTATGAAGTAGTAGTTTATAAATCAAGAGTTGACGTATCAGGAAGTTTTTATCTGTCACAAAAACCAGACCCCCAGGATTTAAAGGAAATCAGGTACAATGAGGCCTTTCTCACCATTGGAATAACTGATCCCAGAGGAATAAAGAGCCAGATCGACCTGAATTGGAATGGTGATAATTTGTTGATAGATCCCGGTTCCAGGTTATCAGAACTCATCTACTCGGGTGTGACGGCACAAATCCAGAACTTAAGGGAAAATCTCAATCAGAAACTGACATTTGATTTCGCTTTGGACCTGAATGGAAGCCAAAACATATCCTTTGTCCCCTTAGGCAAGATCACCGATGTTCAACTGAGATCTTCCTGGGCCTCTCCATCCTTCAACGGAAGTTTTTTACCAGACTCAAGGGAAGTCAACGAGACCGGTTTTACTGCCTCCTGGTCGATATTACAGCTCAATCGTAACTATCCGCAATCATGGATTGGCAATTCTCATAATGAGCCTATGAAGAACTCCTCCTTCGGCGTAGATCTCATTTTGCCCCTGGACGACTATCAAAAATCAATGAGATCTGTAAAATATGCTGTAATGACTATTGCCTTAACTTTTTTGATCTTCTTCCTGGTGGAGATCCGAAACAAAAAAAAGATACATCCATTTCAATATGCACTGGTTGGACTGGCATTGTGCCTTTTTTATATTTTATTGGTATCAATTTCCGAACACACAGATTTCAATTTGGCTTATATTGTATCCGCTGCTGGCACGATTTTGATGATTTCCCTGTACTCCCTTAGTGTCTTTAGAAGATTTGATCAATCGCTTATACTCATTGCTGCATTGGTCGGAATTTATGGATTCTTATTCTTCACTCTGCAGTTAGCCGATTACGCTTTACTAATGGGAAGCATTGGACTGAGCATTATCCTTGCGCTGACCATGTACTTCACAAGAAACATTAATTGGTATAATTTGAACATAGAAACCGAATGACCTTCCTTTATAAACTCAGTTCAAAAAACTATGATCAAAAAACTGTTTGTGTATGGGACACTTGCTCCTGGTCGCTCTAATGAACACATTCTTAAAAATATTGGTGGTTTATTTGGGACGGCAAGTGTCAGAGGTGTTTTACACCCAGAAGGATGGGGGTATACCATGGGATATCCCGGATTGATTTTAAAGAGCGATGGAGACAGAATTGATGGTTTCCTTTTTACTTCTGAAAACATCTCAGCATTGGGATGAACTTGACGAATTTGAAGGTGATGCATATGAGAGGGTCTTGACGAATGTTGTACTCCGGGACAATTCACAATCTGAAGCATACGTCTATGTTTTAAAAAGAAGAAAGTAGTTGGAACTTGTTCCTTGAAAAGGTAGAAAATCAAAATAAAAAAGGTGATCCAATAGGATCACCTTTTTCTGTAATTCAAATAGCTTAACAATATCAGTTCAGATCAAAACGATCCAGGTCCATCACCTTACTCCAGGCTGCCACAAAGTCTTCGATGAACTTACTCTCCGAATCAGAGCTTCCATATACTTCTGCGATGGCACGAAGTTCGGAATTAGAACCAAAGATCAGGTCAGCCCGTGAGCCTGTCCACCTGACCTCACCTGTAGCCCTGTCATGACCTTCGAAAGTTTCCTCGTCATCAGAAACCGCTGACCATGTAATACCAAAATCGAGGAGATTAACAAAAAAGTCATTTGTCAAGGTCCCAGGATTTGATGTGAATACGCCGTGCTTGGATCCATCATAATTAGTATCCAAAACCCGCATTCCTCCTACAAGTGCAGTCATCTCAGGTGCTGTCAAAGTCATAAGTTGAGCTTTATCGACCAACATCTCCTCGGCAGAGGCATCATAAATTGGATTCTTGTAATTTCTGAATCCGTCAGCTTTCGGTTTGAGTGCCTCGAATGACTCCGCATCGGTTTGATCTTCGAGAGCATCTGCTCTTCCCGGAGTGAATGGTACAGTGATGTCATGACCTGCATTTTTTGCAGCTTGCTCAATGCCTGCACATCCTCCCAGAACAATCAAATCTGCTAATGAGACTTCTTTATTTCCGGATTGAGTACTGTTAAATTCCTCCTGAATACTTCCCAGCGTATCAAGAACTTTAGCAAGTTGTGCAGGATTGTTCACCTGCCAATCCTTTTGAGGTGCAAATCGAATTCGCGCACCATTGGCTCCACCCCTCTTGTCAGAACCACGGAAGGTTGAAGCAGACGCCCAGGCCGCAGATACCAGCTCGGAGACAGTCAATCCCGAGGCAACAATGTTTGCTTTAAGACCATTTATATCTTCATCATTGACCAGATCATGAGTCACCGCAGGAATTGGATCCTGCCAAATCAGATCTTCACCCGGCACTTCCGCTCCCAGATAACGAGCTTTAGGCCCCATATCTCTGTGGGTTAATTTGAACCAGGCTCTTGCAAATGCATCTGCGAATTCATCAGGGTTCTCGTAGAAACGTCTTGAGATCTTTTCGTACTCCGGATCAAATCTTAAGGACAGATCCGTAGTCAACATAAATGGAGCATGTTTCTTTGATGAGTCGTGAGCATCCGGAACGGTTCCGGCACCCGCATCTCCCTTGGGCTTCCATTGATGTGCTCCGGCAGGGCTTTTGGTTAGCTCCCATTCAAAGCCAAATAGGTTTTCAAAGTAGTTGTTACTCCACTGAGTAGGAGTTGTGGTCCACGCACCTTCCAATCCGCTGGTGATGGTATCTCCTCCCTTTCCTGTACCAAATTTGTTTTTCCAACCAAGACCTTGCTCTTCTATTGGAGCTCCAGCAGGTTCACGACCAAGGTTTTCAGCATCAGGAGCTGCTCCATGTGTTTTACCAAATGTGTGTCCTCCGGCAATCAAGGCTACAGTCTCTTCATCGTTCATAGCCATTCGACCGAACGTCTCACGAATGTCGTGTGCTGCAGCAACTGGATCGGGATTGCCGTTAGGACCTTCAGGATTTACATAGATCAGTCCCATTTGAACGGCACCCAGG
Organism: Cyclobacteriaceae bacterium; assembly: GCA_965242805.1. GTDB lineage: Bacteria > Bacteroidota > Bacteroidia > Cytophagales > Cyclobacteriaceae > JANQEU01. The sequence goes on from CBDETD010000002.1 coordinate 2,732,062, forward strand.
GGATTCTCAAGTTCACGATCCCCAGTGTATCGCTTGTCTCCCAACCAATCAGCTTCCGAACCCCAATAAATATCTTCCTCTGGTTCCCAAACGTCTGCTCGTCCTCCGCCAAAGCCAAACGTCTTGAATCCCATAGATTCCAGAGCACAGTTCCCTGCCAGGATCAATAGATCTGCCCAAGACAGGCTATTCCCATATTTCTGTTTTACAGGCCAAAGCAGTAGTCGGGCCTTGTCCAGATTGGTGTTATCAGGCCAGCTGTTAAGAGGTGCAAATCTTTGGGTGCCGGTTCCTCCTCCACCCCGACCATCAGAGATCCTGTATGTACCAGCACTGTGCCAGGCCATTCTAATGAATAGTGGTCCGTAATGACCATAATCCGCTGGCCACCAATCCTGAGAATCAGTCATCAGGTCGTAAATGTCTTTCTTGACGGCCTCCAAATCCAATTTTTTGAATTCTTCGGAGTAGTCAAAGGATGCATTCATTGGGTTAGATAGAGAGGAATGTTGACGTAGGATATTCAACTTTAACTGGTTGGGCCACCAGTCACGGTTTGAAGTCCCACCTCCGGCAGCTTGTTTGAGCTCACCACCATGAAACGGGCATTTTGCTTCACCGTTGCCATTATTACTTGCCATGTTCTTGTTTGATTTTTTGTTGATTCATTGAAATATTCTTTAAAACTGAAGAAATAATTCATATTAGTCAAATCAATAATTTTTATAATTGTATAATTATTAATTATATGACACTTCTACAACTTGAATACATAGTAGCACTCGACGAATACAGGCATTATGTGACCGCCGCAGAGCATTGTTTCGTATCCCAACCAAACTTGACAATGCAGGTCAAAAAACTGGAAGATGAAATAGGTGTCAGAATTTTTGATCGGGATAAAAAACCTCTCCAACCTACTGAAATTGGGAAGGAGGTAATAAGCAGAGCACGGCAGATCCTTCGAGAATCAAAGCAGCTCAAAGAGTTCGTAAACCACGAAAAGGAATCAATGGAAGGGGATTTGACCCTGGGTATAATCCCAACACTTGCACCCTATTTATTACCGTATTTCTTACCTGTCTTCATCAAGGAAAATCCAAAAGTTCACCTGAAGATACAGGAACTGCAGACAGGTCAGATCATCTCACAACTTGAAAACGGTATCATTGACATTGGTGTATTGGTGACACCTATTAACGAAACTGCAATAAAGGAGTTCCCTGTATTTTATGAACCTTTTCTATTGTATCTACCTAAAAATCACAGATTTCTTAATGAAAAATTAATGTTGGCAGAGGATCTGGATCCGAGTGAGGTCCTTGTATTGGATGAAGGTCACTGTTTTAGAGAGCAGGCCCTCTCAATATGCAAGCAGGCTAAGCATGGTTCTTCGATAGGATTCGAATATCAAAGTGGTTCGATCGAAGCATTGAAAAGCCTGGTTCAAAATGGAGTTGGTTACACACTGGTACCTGAACTGTCAGTGATCCAGGAGCTGAGTTCAGGTCACATTAAAAGATTCACCCACCCGGAACCTGTCCGTGAAGTGAGCATCGTGGTTCATAGTAGTTACATTAAGGAATCGGTGATCAATCGATTAAAAGATACCATCCAAAAAGTCGTACCCAGTAGATTATTGGACCAGCAATCAATTGTAGATCTCCAATGGAATTAGATGTATTCTGGTATATCAGATTCTTACTCCACTACCGGTAAGAAAATCTCAGCTTTCCAGGACTTTTCGTTATCATCAATATTTGGATTGTTATAAAACACCTCTATGGGTAAGTCAGATGTCTTCAACCCATTCTTTTCAGCATAGTACAACAAGGCATACCAGGCTCGATCGGATGTTATGTAGTTTCCATTATAGGTGGCCTTTATCGCTTTCGACCCATCTAAAATTTTAGACCTTATTATCGGATGCTGTGGAATTGAATCCGTTTCCTTTATCGGATAGCAAAAGTTGAATTTGATAGCATCGGAGCTCAAATCCCATTCGGTTATTTCTACTATCGGTACTCCATTGGGTTGAATTTCATTGTCTAGAATAAAGGAACTAAGCAGCGTATAATTACTCATCATCCCCATTGCTTTGCCCAATTGATTGGTCTCGATAGGAATATAAACGCAATTGGTACTTTCTATTTCACTTAACCCGTTTACCTCAACGTTAATATTATCGAGGTGTTCATTCAGCTTACTCAGAAAATCACGCAGAGTGGCTTTCGTGTTTTTTTCGATTTCAGAATCAATGAAAAGTGAGCTTAGCCTGTTCACAAAACTATTCCCAGGTTCATTGACTGAAACAACGATCACGGTTGAGCTATCAGTAATTTGATTCAAATTCCATTCGTAGAAATAAGGAATACTGTCAATTGTAATTCTTTGGGTAAGAGAATTGAAATTCACCTGGTCCACGATTTCTGCATTGTCTAAAGACTTGTTCCAAACCTTAATGGTCTGGACAATTGTCCCCGGGTAAGTTTTGGCGCTGAACTTTGCTCTTACATCCTCCTTCTTCAAGAAAAAATACCAGACAGAGGCAAGTACCATCCCCGTCAGTATAATCAATAACCACTTCTTCATCTATTTACCAATATTGTATACTTCGGCAGCACCATTGTGGATTGTCACCAGCAAATAATTGTTGTTGTTCAGAGTTATGATGTTTAGATCTCGGGCCGACTTATTCATCAGATCTAATCCGAGATCATTTCCCAGCTTATACTCCTCCTCGTTCATCACAAGGGCACCCTGGAAGGATCCGAACCGGCCATGATATGGTTTTACCCCAAAATAGTTACCTGCTGTCAATAGTTCTTTATTCCCATCACCATTGAAATCATAGGTCAATAATGTGGTTATTGGTGCTACCTGGAGCTCTCTGGCAAATGGCAGGAATTGAAAATTACCGTCATTATTCTTCAGATAACCTGACTCCAGGGTGGTAACTTCCAAAGTTTTGGCCTCTTTTAAGTCTTTCCCAAAGATCTGGTCAACGGTTTGTCCGGCAAAATCTTTGTAGGTCGTGTACTTTTTTCGTAATTCTACAAGCTGACCGGCAAGCCCATCCAGTCCTTCCAGGGGGTAAAATTTTCCTTTTTTTGCTGTAGTAATTATGGTCTCGGTTGTTCCATTACCATCAAAATCATCATAAAACATCTTCATTGGAAATTCCTCAGAAGCAACGAATTTAGAGTTGAGACCCCAGTTACCCAGTGCGTAATCCATATCCCCATCCCTATCAATATCAAAAGGGGTCAGAGATTGCCAAAGTCCGGACAAATTCTCTCGTAACAGATCATCAAATACCATGTCATTATTATCATTCCTGAAGAATTTAGGAGGCATCCACTCACCCACCATGATAAGATCATGATCACCATCCCCATCATAATCTTGCCATATGGCATCTGTTACCATGCCAGCGTTCTGAAGATCGCCGTTTTCAACCGCAAGAAATTTTCCTCCCTCATTTTGTAATAAATAAGATGTAGGAATATTACCAAAGTCATTGGATACTGATTGACTTCCAATAAAGAGGTCCAAATCTCCGTCCTGATCATAATCACAGGGTGCAATCACTGAGGCATTTTCGAAAAATCTCGGAAAATCTGAGATTTCGAATCCTCCTTCACTTCCCAAGAAATAGCTATCACTAAGGGGTTCCATTTCATTGAAAAAATCAGCTCCCCCTGAACCTGTGATGATGTCATTATATCCATCTCCATTTAAGTCTATAATTGACGCAACAACATCTTCTTTAATGGAGTCTGAATCCAGGACGGGAATCTGCTTTCTTTCATATCCGGTTGTAGTCTGAATGTATGTCTGGGAAGGGATGTATTTCGAACCACCAAAAAACAGGTCATCAAGACCATCTCCATTCAAATCCCCAATTGCCGTAGCAGGCCCCCTATCCGAAACCTGATATGGGATCAACTTTTGACGATCGAAGTCCACATAAAGATCCTCCTCATGGACAAAATCAATGTTCAAGTTCCCCTCAACACGTTTGAAAAGTCTCTCACTTCCCGGTTTTGGGAAAACGTTAAGGTTTTGGGTGTCTTTCGGTGATATCATAAGGTCCTGATTAACTTGAATGTCTTTCAAAACCTGCGACATCCCGTCAGGCCAAATAACTCTTATGGAGTCGATTACAGATATACCACCAAATCCAAAATGCACAACTGGTTCCGAAGATGCCTGGAAACCTCGAACAGTATAAAGCTCCTTATATTGAAGGTGTCCTTCAGAATAGGCCAAAACTTTTGTCCCAATACCAAATTTGTTTTCTGGCTTGTAATTGAATCTCAGTTTGAGATAGGATGAGTTGGGATCGACCTGATTAATTAAGAGGGTCGGAGCAGCGTTCACGTTGTTTATCACCACATCGAGATCTCCGTCATTATCCAGGTCAGCAATTGCTGTAGCCGTAGAGAATGATTTGTCCCCTGACATCCATTGTTTGGATCTATCCTTGAATCCCAAATCCGACCCTTCAAATACATAATTCTCAACCGATCCTGTAGGCATTAGTTCCAATGCTTCCTGATCAACGAGTTTTGTGGCATCTATTTTATTCTTTATCTGATCACTGGACACAAACTTTATGTAATCCAGGTCGTTTGGTCTTCTCGGGATACCGTTAGATATGAAAAGATCTTGCTTTCCATCCAGATTAAAATCAGCAAACAATGCACTCCAACTCCAGTCTGTCGCGGACACCCCATTCAACAAAGCAGTCTCAATGAATTGACCACCGGAACTATTCATCTGCAATGTGTTTCGGGAAAACTGATAATGATATCCGTACCGCTGCTTTCTTAATCGCATGATGTTGAAATCCTCGTCTCCCTCTGAACTTTTCAATACCTTCTCATCCTCTGGGAGCATATCAAGAGAGATAAGATCCGGCCAACCATCATGATTCAGATCTGCCACATCATTGCCCATAGAGAATCGAGTTGTAAAACCGAAGTAGTCTCTAAGGCTTTCGGTGAAGGTTCCATCGCCATTATTTAAGTAATAATAGTCGTCCTCATGAAAGTCATTGCCTACGTAGATATCGGGAAATCCATCCTGATTGAAATCTGAGATCGCCACTCCAAGGCCATAGCTATTCACACCCCCATAAATTCCCGCTTCTTCACTGACGTCAACAAAAGTTCCTCCATCGTTTCGAAGAAGTTTGTCTCCTGTTTCATAGATACGCTTGTATCGAAGCCTGGCATGCCCAAAGGACTCCTGGGTGTGTATGGCGTGGTTCAACAGAAATATGTCAATGTCACCATCTTTGTCAAAATCAAGGAATGAAGCTGAGGAACTGTAGGAATCAAAGTCCAGGCCGTATTCCTCAGAGCTTTCCGTGAAAGTGTTGTCACCATTATTGATGAACAGTTCATTGTACCCTCCTAGCCCCCTCACGCCTACAACCGCACAGACATATATGTCTAATAGACCATCTCCATTGATATCTCCCATTACCGCACCAGTATTCCAGTCGCTATTCCCTGCGACTCCTGCGGACTCGGTGATGTCTTCAAATTTTAAATTGCCTTTGTTGAGGTACAACTTGTTCTTGACCTGATTACCTGAAAAGTAAATGTCTGGTTTTCCATCATTGTTGATGTCTCCGATTGCTACCCCTCCACCATTGTAGAAATAGAGGTAATCGAGGATATTGAAGTCTTCGGTTTCGGTCAGGTCATTACTAAAATCAATTCCGACTTTGGAGGAATCGATAGATTGTAACAACGAATCATTGGATTCGCATCCAACAATAACCAGACCTAAAATGAGTATGAAATATTTCATATGTTGTTCGACAGCCTACTAATTCAATTAATTGATCCGGAAGACCTTGGGCTTATTATCATTGATTGCTGTGAACAGAAATTCAGATCCAGAATTGTCTTTGAAGGTTTTTAGATGTTTCACCTCGTCTCTAACAAAAAATCCACTGCGATCATAATTCTGCCACTCGAAATCCATATCCCCATTACCAAGCAGGACACTCCCGTAGTTCGCATCAAGCCTTGAGTACTGAGGTTTGAATTCAAAATTATTTCCAGCCATGATCAAATCAAGATTTCCATCTGCGTTGACATCTGTGCACGCAATACCACAAACACACGAAAGTTGAACTCTATTGGGCAACTTGCTAACATTGAATATTCCGTTTCCCTTATTCTCCAAAACGACAGACTCAGAAATCGTAGCCTTTTTGACAATGGTATTCTCCAAGACACCCGGATCAAAAAGTTCATTGATAGTCCTTTTAGCATAATCCGAAGCTTTCAGGTTCTCCTTTTTCAACGATACAAGTTGAGCCGTGATCTCCTTCCTCATATGAATTGGATAGTCTCCATTGTCATAATTGGTAGTTGTAATCTGTTCAATGGTACCATTTTCATCAAAGTCATTGATCCACATCTTAATCGGATTTGTGTAGGAGGGTTGGTATAATAGATTGGAACCCTTGTTCCCGAGTACAAGATCCTGATCGCCATCACTGTCAAGATCAAAGGCCTCTACTGTATTCCACCAACCGTGAAGTGTATCCAATGAACTTGATTCAAGGCTCAATCGCCTACCTGTGTTCTTAAATATCAAAGGGGTCCCCCAATCTGAAATAGTCAGCAGGTCTTTCTTATTATCATCATCAAAATCTATCCATGTCGCATCAGTGACCATTCCTGCAGTTCTTATCTGATAGGCGACTCGTTCAGTGCCATCGGAAAAAGTACCATCTCCATTATTGAGCAGAAACAGATGTTCAGGGTCAACACCATAAACAGCAGGTACACTTCTGGACCCCACGAAGACATCGATATCGCCATCATCATCAAAATCGTTCGGAGCGATCACAGCAATATTGGTGCGCCGGGAAGGTAGGTCAAGGTAAGCCCTGGTAAAGTTTCCGTTGCCGTCATTCCAGTAAAGTCTTGTGATGTAGAATTTTTGATCTTGTTTCTCGTTACCTCCGGAACCCACCATCAGGTCCAAATCTCCATCACCATCTGCATCAAAAAAAGAGGCCGCGGTATCCTCGTATCCCGCGTCTGCATCCAAGTCCGATTGCCTGGAGGCCGTCAGCTCACCACTTCCCTTATGCAAATATATTTTCCCGGACTGCCCTTTGGCACCCCCAATGAATACATCTTCATTTCCGTCTCCATTGACATCGGCCACCGCTAAAGATGGTCCTTCCTGGGAAAGTTGCATGGATATCATTCCTTCATGATCGAAATCATTGAAATAATTCTCCTGGTGATTGGTTAGTTGATCATTTGTCATTTCCGTCAGTAAGGATGGGGTTTTCTCCTTTTCAGATGGAGATTTTGTTTTGTTCGCCTCAGCTATATCCAGCGAAAATGTTTGATTTGCTTCTATAGATCTGATGGTTTGACTTCTGTCATCCGGCCATAGCACTTTCAGAGAATCTATCATGGTGACTTTACCTAATCCAATTGTCATGCTATGTTCCATTGACGATTGAAACCCCCTTGATGGCATTAATTCCTGGAATATGATCTGATCATCAATATAAAGCTTCACGGATGCTCCAACTCCAAAGGGATTTTGTTCAGTGCCTTTGAACTGTAATTTGATATAGTTGTTACCCAACAATTCATTCGCATTATTCCTGAACACAAATGATTCCATGTTGGCATTATTAACTATGAGATCTAGATCCCCGTCATTGTCCAGGTCACCATATGCACATCCATTTGAGAAACTTGGAATGTCAAGACCCCATTTTTCACCTATATCTTCGAAAGTCAGATCCTGATTATTGCGATACGTATAATTCGAAATTGGGACAACCGGCATTTTGTCAATGATAGACGTGATCTCTTCTTTTTCTCCGGTCAATACTAAATTCTGTATGATCTCATTGGCGAAGAAATCCACAAAATCGATATCCGTTAGATCGTGATTTATTCCATTTGTTACATACAGATCCTTATAACCATCGTTGTCCATATCAAACATCAAGCCGGCCCAACTCCAGTCGGTCTTGGCTACTCCACTGAAGTATGCAGTTTCAGAAAAGGTGCCGTTCCCATTATTGATCTGAAGTGTATTCTGAATGTACTGCTGATAGAAGTCTTTGCTCTGCTTAAGTTTGAAAACATTGTACCCCTCAAACTCCATGACACTTTTGATACGCTGATCTTCCTCGGGAAGCATATCTGTGATGAAAATGTCATTTAATCCATCATTATTGATGTCAGCCATGTCCACTCCCATTGCAGATAGGCAAAGGTGAGAAGTCCAATTCTTTATGTCCTCGGTGAATGTTCCATCCTGATTATTGATGTACAGATAATCCCTTTCATAAAAATCATTAGAAACATAGATGTCAGGATATAGATCATTGTTCAAATCACTTACATATACTCCCAAACCAAATCCAATGAGACTTCCGAATATTCCGGATTCCTCACTGACATCCGTGAAAGTATCCCCATCATTTCTAAGTAACAGATCACCAACTCCTTTAAATGCATCCGGTACATCCCAATCTCTGGCTCTGACGTGTCTGTGGGCGGCATATCCTAGACTACTAACAGGAATATTACTGTTGTTTAAAATATAAGCATCAAGATCTCCATCCTTGTCGTAGTCGAAGAATGTGGCATGTGTGGAAAATCCTGTTTCTGCCAAATTCCATTCTTCAGCCATTTCTGTGAAGGTGAGATCCCCGTTGTTGATATAAAGATCATTGTCATGATTATCTCCCTCGAGGTTGCCTGCATTACTTACGTAGATGTCCAGCAACCCGTCTGAATTGATATCCGCCATGACGACACCCGTTGACCAGGGCTTATTCCCAGCGATACCTGCATTCTCAGTTACATCTTCAAATATGAAGTCCCCTTTGTTTAAATAGAGCTTATTGGATTGCATATTGGCGGTCATGAAGACATCGGAAAGCCCATCATTGTTAATGTCCCCAATTGCCACACCACCTCCATTGTAGAAATTTCGGTATTTGAAGATGTTGAAATCTTTCTGATTTTCAATGTCGTTTATAAAGTCTATCCCACTTTCTGAAGATGGTACTAATGTGAAAAGCGATTTATCAGAAATACGATCCGAGTCACAACTATTCATCCAAACAGATAATACTATTAAACTGATTACAACTATTTGTCTCATTTCAAGTCACTTGTAGTCAAAAAAATTGGGCGGTCATTGTTTATGGATACCATGTAATGAATCTTGTCATCGATGGTGATCCTTTTTATATTTCTTGCTGGTCCATTTACATTAAAAGATTGAACCGATTCCGTAAAGTATCCCTTTTGGTCATTCAATAGTAACGTCCCATGCGAAGCATCAAGTCTTCCTAACTGTGTACTTATCTCCCATGTATTGCCCACTAACATCATATCCAAATATCCATCCCCATTTATGTCGTCCACAGCGATATCATGGACACTGGACACCTGAGCTCCCCGTGGTAAATATTGTTTTTCAAAATTATTATTTCCTTCATTTTTGAAAAAACAACTCGCCAATTCATAGACATGAAGCAATTCAGATTCCTGGAGTTTACTATTATCAAAAACGGATTGGAAATCTGATTCGGCAAAACTTTTATATGAAAGATATTTCTTGTTAAGAATCGGCAGTTGTTTCACCAACTCATCTTTTAAAGCCAAAGTGGTTTCCTTCCCCTGATATATATAGCTAAGGATGGGATCAACTTTCCCGTTATCATCAAAATCATTCCGGTAAAGTCGAATGGGTTCTTTTTCTGACGCTTTGAGCCTGGTGTTCAGCCCCCAATTGCCCGCAACAATATCCAAATCCCCATCTTTATCAAAATCAGCTATCTCCAGGCAATTCCACCACCCTTCCGAAGCAGGCATTTCAAGTCTCTCACTCCCAATGAATGAACCATCATTGAATAGGATTGTAACTGGCATCCAGTACCCTGCCATGATCAGGTCTTGATGACCATTATTATCGAAATCAATAATTACCACATCTTCGATTAGACCCACATCTTTCAATTTGGGTGCAAGGGAATCGGTAGCATCGGCAAATTTTAGGTCTCCCAGATTCTCTAATAAATAATTTCTGGAATTTGCGCCAAACTCCCAGGGCACTGTATTAGAACCAATCAATATATCCAGGTCACCATCACCATCAAAATCAAAGCATTTTACTACCGATGCATGTACCTCAATATTTCCGAATAGACCTTCAATTAATCGAAATTGACCATTTTGATTCACGTACAATCTTGGTTGGAGTTCTATCCCATTCTGAAATTCATTTCCACCTGAGACTACTATTAGATCCTGGTCGCCATCATTATCCGCATCAAAGAATTCATGGTCAGTATCCTCATTATTGGAATGGGGCTGAAACGTTGAAGTTTGGATTTCTTGGAAAGTTCCTTCCGATGTCTGGGTAAACAAAGCAGAATTTTGCCTTTTCGCTCCGCCTATGAAAATATCATCCAGTCCGTCGTCATTGATATCCCCAACAGAGATGCTCGGACCCTCATTCCCCTTCGAAAATGGAATAAGAGGTTCCCTGTCAAACTCGTAGCTCAGCGGGTCTAGGTGTCTGAAATCAAGCTTCACGTCTGAATTGATCAAAGGTCCCACCGGTATCTTCCTTAAGGTATAAAAATCACCCTTTGCATTGCTCTCGTCGAAGGTAATCTTCTGATTTGATGGAATATCGTAAACAGTTTCAAACTTCCCACCAGGCCAAACGACCTGTATTGAATCAATCTGTGTGGCAGAACCTAAACCAAATGTAGAAATTGGAGGGACAGATGACAGATAGGACCTTACCGGATAGTTTTCATCAAGTAATTGCAGATTACCACAGTAAATGAAACACTTGACACCTATTCCAAATGTATTTCCAGAATCACCTTCATAATCAACGGATATGTAGTTACTTCCATTTTCTTCTATTGTATTCTCGTATACCTGGGCAATTCCATTTGTGTTGTTGATGATGATATCATCATCCCCATCATTGTCAAGATCAGCATATATCGAACCTGCACTATAACCCGGTTCCGCATTAAACCAGGTATTCGATACATTCTTGAAGGTGGCCTTTCCAAGGTTTTTGTAAGTGTAGTTCCTGACTTTTTTACTGGGCAATTGTTGAGTGAACTCAAGGGATTGTCCTTCTGTTCCCCTACTTATTGCTCGTTGTATTTTGTCCTGTGCGATGAAACTAACAAAATCCATATCATTGGTTGCCCCTAGTATTCCATTCGTAATGTGTATGTCCCTCATCCCATCCAGATCAAAATCATTTACCAAAACGCTCCATGACCATTCCGTGGAGGCAATTCCTGACAAGTGTGCGATCTCATTAAATGTCATCGATCCACGATTCAAATGGAGGGTATTTTGAATATACTGAGGGGCGTACCCATTTCTTAAGTAGTAGGAATAGATGGGATATGGATCTTCACCCCCCGATGATTTGTAAGTTTCAATGTCTTCAGGTAACATATCAAGACTTACAATATCAAGCAGTCCATCGTTGTTTACATCAGCAATAGAGTTCCCCATGGAGTAATGCGAAGTATGACCCAATACGGTGTTATCCATAGAAATTATATCAACAAAAGTGCCGTTACCCTGATTTAAATAGAGATAGTCATTTTCAAAAAAGTCATTTCCCACGTATAAATCCGGATATCCGTCGCAATTCAAATCGCCAACAGACACACCAAGACCATATCCAATATTCCCTTGAAAAATACCCGCATCATAGGACACATCTACATATTTCCCTTCCCTGTTCTCGAGTAACTTATCTCCTGCCAGGTCATCAGTTTCAGTTCTTTTGCTTCCCTTTCCATAAGACCGGTTGGGATGAACAGAGTGATTCAATTGGTACATGTCCAGATCACCATCCTGGTCATAATCAAAGAATACCGCCTGGCTTGAAAAACCTACAAGATCGAGATTGTATTCCTCTGCCTGTTCGATGAACCTCGGGATACCCTCTTCATCCACTCCCTTGTTAATGTACAGGAGGTTTCTTCCCTCTATGTTCTTATATGCCCCAACTTTGCTTACATAAATGTCAGGTAGTCGATCTCCATTAATATCCACGATGCTTACACCGTTTGACCATCCAGTGGTATTGGTAATACCTGCTTGCTCAGAGATCTCTGAGAAAGTGAGATCGCCATTGTTTAAATAAAGATGGTCCCGATCCTGATTTCCAACAAAATATAGATCTAACAACCCATCGCCATTGAAATCGGCTGAACCTACGCCACCACCATTGTAATAATACAAATAGGTCAGTATGTTCCATTCCTGAGTTGGGCTTAACTTATTTTCAAAACTGATCCCTGACTTAGATGAGGAAACCTCAGGAAAAAGCACCTGGGAGTCAGGATCGCAAGAAAACAACAAAGGAGTTAAAGAGAATAATAAGAATGTCTTTCCTTTCAGTCGCATTATTCAATCCGCAAATAACGTACAATCTCAGGAAACCGAAACAAAAAAAAGAGGGCAAAATGCCCTCTCTTTATTTATGATTTTAATCAGGATTAATATCCGTCGTTTTGTACCAAATTAGGATTTGATAGTAATGCATTTGAAGGAATAGGATAAAGACGCTTGGTAAGATCTCCTACTGACCCAGGATCTTTAAACTGCCAATCTCTGGTGTACTGTCCAAATCGGATCATGTCATTCCTTCTCCAGAACTCAACATAGAGCTCTCGTCCTCTTTCAGCTAACATCTCATCCTCTGAAATCGATGCTAATGCACTTGCATTTCTCAGGGTTCTCAGTTCGTTAACTTCTGTCAATGCAGTCGCGTTATCACCACTTCTTAGCAAAGCTTCAGCTCTCATCAGGTGAGCATCAGCATAACGGAATACGATCTCATGACCTGTGAATGAACCATTGACAGGGTGATACTTGATAACCCTGATTCCAGTTCTTTCATTATTACCAATAAGACCAGGAAGTTCCTTTGTGAATACCAAAGGATTACCAGCTCGGTCATTCAAAGGACCCATGTTAACTGGATCGCCATTTGCATCATAGCTTTCTGCACCGAACTGCTGTCCAATTAGGAACCCATAACCGATACCAAGGTTTGAAGCATCTGCATTAGATGCATCAGGAACAAATCCTCTTCTTTCTTCCTGTCCACTTCCAGCAGTATTAACATTAGGATCGCCTTCGAACAGGTCATAGAACTCAGCCAGTGTACTGAATCCATTCCATCCACCACCACCATTGTCAGGTGCGATCTGGTTGTAGTGCATTCCATTCCACATTCTGTTACCAACAGAAGTCTCAACGAACCAAATTGTTTCATTGTCAACTGAAGGAGTGAAAAGATCAAAGTATCCAGCTTGCAACGCAAAGCCAGCAGCTTCGATTTCATCTATAAGTGTTACAACTGTAGCCATATCCGCATTGTCGGGAGTTCCGCCAAGATAGATATGCTTGTTCAACAAAAGCTTAGCTTTCAAAAATCTGGCAGAAGCCTGGGTTGCTCTGTTTACAGTCGCCCCCGGGCCGTCATTAGGAAGATCAGCAATAGCATCATCGAGATCTTGCAAAACAATATCATAAGCCGCAGCTCGGGTAAGAACACTAGGAAGAACATCTGCACCATCATCAGGATTTCTGAAAGGAACCTGTCCATAGAAATCCATGACAAAGAACATACTGAAGGCTCTCAGGAATTTTGCATCCGCCAGTTGCTGTGCAGTTGCATTACTTCTTGGATCTATGATCTCAGTAGCCTTAAATACATTCTGGTTCAGATTATTCCAAACGTTAAGGATATATTGGTGAGATGGTGTCCACGTATGAGCGTGAAGCGTTCTCCAAATACCATTATCTCCCCAGTCAGTCCCTCTCGTAGGAACTAACTGCTCATCTGTTGATACTTCGTTCAATGCGAAGAAGTTTGCCTGATCTCCCATCTGGCCATACACGTCACCGTAAAGGTTATTCACAGCAGATCCCGGATCTTCCACTCCTGTGAAAGTACCGGCAGCTTCCTTCGTGATTATTGAGTCAGTCTCCTCAATCTCCAGGTCACAGGCAAACGCTACAAACATAATTACCAATGCCAGTATACCTGTCCTCCTATTTAATTTACTGTCAATTCTCATCGTTTCTTTATTAATTATATTCAAAGAAATATCTTGTTTCTCAAAATTGTTTTAAAATCTCGCATTCAGCCCAAGAGTGAATACTCTTGGTCGTGGATACGACGTATAATCGATACCAGCCGTAGGCAGACCATTTAGTAGATCACCCTGTGAAGGCTGTGTACTTACTTCAGGATCAAGTCCAGAGTAGTCTGTGATCAGGAATAAGTTCTGAGCATTCAAGTACACTCTTAAGAAACTTATTGGACCATCCAGATTCAGGTTATAACCAACCTGGAAGTTTTGCATTCTGATGAAGTTACCTTCTTCAAGGAAACGGGTCGATACTTCAGCAGCAGCCGTGTTAGATTCACCTAATCCAGGTACTTCTTTGGTTACGTTTCTGGCGTTACCAATCGCACCAGCTGTGAAGAATGCGTTCCTGGTGTTGTTATAGATATAGTGTCCAAACTGACCTGCGAAATACGTAGATGCATCCCAGTTCTTATAGGTGAAATTGAGAGATAGTCCCGTGTTCACAGTAGGTAATGCACTCTTACCAACGAAAGTCTGGTTATCACCAATTGGTTGTCCGTTTGCATCAAATCCTTCAAACTCCCTCAAGAAGTAAGAGAATAATGGCTGATTTTCAGCAAGGATCTGAGAGAATGCAAGTGAAAGCCCTTGTCCACGAATTGTACCTGCAGGGATCTGTCCACCGAAATCCTGGATCTCATTATCGTTATATGAGTAGTTGAATCCAGCAGTGAAAGTGAAGTCATCGTTATTAACGACGTCATAGTTCAATGTCAATTCAAATCCCTGGTTGACAACAACCGCGTCGAAGTTTTGGAACACAAATGGATTCGGAGATGGCTGAGCTGCATTCAATCTCAGGATCAAGTCAGTAGTTTCTTTTCTATAAAAGTCAAGACTACCATACAATCTTTCATTCATGACTCCGAAATCGATACCGAAGTTCAACTGGGTTGTTTCTTCCCACTTAAGTTTGTTGTTAGGTAGAGAAACTGAAGACAGACCAGGAACATTGATTTCCCCGGCATCACCTACACCAGCACCTCCATAACGCTCACGTCGAACGAAACCACCGTATCCAAGACCATCCTGGTTACCAGTAATACCTGCTCCCAACCTTAGTTTCAGTGTACTGAATGCAGATGGAGCAAAACTTTCTTCATGAAGTTTCCATGCAAACGCACCTGAAGGGAAGACTCCGTATCTTTCATCTTCACCGAATCGAGAAGAACCATCAGCCCTTACGGTGAACGTAAGCAGATATTTATTATTAATGGTGTAATTAAGTCTTCCAAAATAAGACTGTAATTTATCTACAACGTCAAATCTGTCATTAAATACAGAACCAACATTAATACCAGCAGGCTCAGCAAAAAACTGCGTTGATGGAGTCGGTAACAATACATTAACAAATCCTCCAGCAGTAGGATTACCTGCACCAGTGTTTCTTAGATCATCAGAAACACCAACCTGCTGATAGAATTTTCCTCCTGCTCCTTTAGCTGCGCTATTGATCGCATTTACAGCACTGATCAGGTCAGATTCCATTCTTCCAAAATTATCACTTGCAAATCCCCAACCTTCGGCATTTCCACCTTCTCTACCGAAATCCTGGTAAGAGTATCCTACCACAGCTTCTAGTTTATTGTCACCAAATTCCTTGTCGTAAGACAATGTAGCTTCGAAAAGGTTATTGTTAACATCTAAAGTATTGTAAGCACCACGGCCATTTCCGAATACTCCTCTATCGAAGTTCCTACCGCCGGAAGCAGAAAGACCTACTCTTTCGGAGCTTGAATTGTCCAGACCGTATGTCAGTTTACCAACCAAACCATCAGCCAATTCATAGCTTGCAGACACATTCATTAAAAGTCTGTCAGTTTCGCCAGTACTTTGGAAATACTCAAGCATGTTTCCTGGGTGAAGTTGTCCACCTGGGTTGAAATCGGGATCTGTAGGCCACGTAGGGTTTGCTGAATAAGCAGCCCCTAAAAGGTCACCTCTAAATCCTGCACTACCACTAACAGGAGCAAATTCTTCGTTGACTCTTGAGAAAGTAGTTGACAGATTTAAATTAAGTTTTTCATCAAGGAAGCTCTTATCAGCATTGATTCGACCACTGATACGCTCAAGACCTGAGTTCTCAATAACTCCCTGCTGATCTTCATAGCCAATGGAAGCACGAATTGCAGCTGTCGCAAATCCTTTAGAATACGAAAGGTTTTGCTTATGGGAAATAGCCGTTCTTGTGATTTCATCCTGCCAATCGGTATTTGCTCCAAAATCTTGTGCCGCAGCATCACCTCCAAATTGAGTAACAGCGGCCAAAAAATCATCTCGACCCAACAGATCATACTCATTTGCTGGAGAAGCCACACTAACAGAAGACCTGAATGACAATTGACCAGCCATACCAGAACCTTTCTTAGTTGTGATGAAAACAACACCGTTTGCCCCTCTGGATCCGTAAATTGCAGCAGAAGAAGCGTCTTTCAGAATACTGATGCTTTGAATGTCATCAGGATTCAGGAAGTTCAGTGGGTTACTAGATGAACTAGTACCAAACCCAACGTTTGAACCGGATCCTCCTTCGGTATTGTCACCCGCCAATGGAACTCCATCTACAACAAAAAGTGGGTTGTTGTTGGATCGTACAGAGTTTGTACCCCTGATCCTCAATTCAACACCCGCTCCTGGTGCACCACTGGTATTTGTGATCTGCACACCGGCAGTTTTCCCCTGGATCAATTGCTCTGGTGAAGAAATCACACCAGCATTGAAATCCTTGGCGGAAACTGCGGCTACCGCACCTGTCGCATCTTTAATAGATGTCTCTCCATAACCGATTACTACCACTTCAGCTAGTTGAGCAACATCTAGTGACAATGCCACATCGATAACTGATCTTGAGCCTATTGCAATTTCCTGGGTAGCAAAACCCACGAAAGAAACAACAAGCGTAGCACCTTCGCTCACACTTAGTGAATAGTTACCATCAAAATCAGTGATTGTACCGTTGGAAGTCCCCTTCTCAACGATGTTAGCCCCAGGAATTGTTTCCCCGGACTCTCCGTCAGTAATCTTTCCCGTTATTGTCCTCTGCGCCATCGCAAAAGTGACGGCAGAAGCCAATAACAGACTCAGTAAATACTTCTTCATACTATTACAATTTGATACTGTTTTGAAAAAACATTAAAAATTAATTCAACAAAATATAAAAATTTTAACCTATCTACAAGGAAAAGTAAAGGGCAATTAAACAAGGATTTTATATAAAAACAATTGCAGATTAAAAATAATGAAATGAAAACGTTTGCAATCGGGGTATTATTAATGAATTATGAAAGTTTCACTTTTCTAAGAATGCAGATTTTTTGAAATACGCTTAATCAATCCTCTCTTATACAGTCGGGTAATACCATTTGTAATCGGTATCTTTGTCAAGCACCATTTCCGATGAAAAAAGGGCCCATTACAATTAAGGATATTGCCAGAGAACTAGGCATCTCCCCCTCAACGGTTTCCAGGGCTTTAGCTGATAATCCTTTGGTAAAAAAGTCAACCAAAGAATCAGTAAAGTCGTTAGCTGAAAAATATAAGTACGAACCCAACTACACTGCCCTCAGTCTTCGCAGTAACAAAACAAGTACTATTGGAGTGATCATTCCTCAACTGGTACATGAATTCTTCGCATCGGTGATCAGGGGGATAGAGGATTTTGCCTACTCTAACGATTACAACGTAATTATATGCTCCACCCACGAAAATCATGAAAGAGAAGTGATTGATGCCCAGGCCCTACTAAGTGGTAAGGTTGATGGCCTCCTGGCTTGTATTTCGAGGGACACGAAAAATTTTGATCACTTTAAGGCATTTCCGGAAAGAGGCATTCCACTAGTGTTTTATGATTGCATCTGTGATGAGATCGATACACACAAGGTAGTCATTGATGATTTGAATGCTGGCTATGTAGCCACGAAACATCTTCTGGAACAGGGAAGAAGCAAAGTTGCATACCTTGGAGCCCCGATCAATCTTTCCATAAACAAAGATCGATTCAATGGGTACAAAAAAGCGCTGATGGAAGCCGGTGTCAAATTCAATGAAAATCTCGTTGAGCACTGTCCGTCAGGCAATTTCGATGATGGTATGACAGCCTCAGGGAAAATATTGGATAGGTCGGAAATCGATGGATTGTTTGCAAGTACAGACATGTTGGCCATAGGCGCCGTCAAATCGCTAAAGAAATATGGCTTTGATGTTCCAAAAGATGTGGGTGTCGTTGGATTCAGCGACTGGACAATTTCCGCACTTTATGAACCTTCCCTTTCTACCATTCATCAACCTGGATATGAAATGGGAGTAAAATCCGCTGAAATGCTGATCAACCAAATTGCAGATCCGGATAATGATAATTTCGAAACCGTCGTACTTCAAACAGAGTTAATTGTGCGAGAAAGCTCGAAGCCATAAACTACTAAAGAGTTGGACACAGAAAGAAGAAGCAACCTAACCATCAAAGATCTCGCGAGAGAACTGAATATTTCACCCTCCACCGTATCGAGGGCTTTGGCAAATAGTGAATTGGTTAAGGCGGATACACGAAAAGCTGTTCAGGAGCTTGCAAAAAAATACAATTATCAACCAAACTTCACGGCGTTAAGCCTTAGAATCAACAAAACAAAAACAATTGGTGTAATTATTCCTCAGATTGTCCATGACTTTTTCTCTCTAGTGTTAAGAGGGATTGAGGATTTCTCCTATTCAATGGGTTACAATGTTATTATTTGTTCTTCCCATGAAATTTATGAACGGGAAGTAAGTGATGCTCAAACATTGCTTGCTGGTAAGGTTGATGGGTTACTTGTTTGCGTATCGAAGGAAACAGTCAAATACGACCATCTGAATGAATTCCTGGAAAGGGACATCCCCCTAGTATTATTCGATAGAGCTCCCGATAGCATCAAAGCTTCAAAAGTGGCTATCAATGACTTCGAAGCAGCCATTAATGCAACGTCCCATTTGATTGAACAGGGATGTACAAGAATTGCTTATGTAGGTGGTCCTGAAAAATTAAGTATATACCAAAACAGATATCGTGGATTTCGAAAAGCACTGGAAATAAATGGAATTACCCCTGACAAAGGAATGATAGTCCATTGTGAGTCAGAAGATTACGATGAATGTTTTCACACAACAAAAAAACTGAACGGAAAGAGCTTTGATGGGCTTTTTGCAGCAACTGATATGATGGCCATTGCATCCATAAAGAACCTTAAGCAGGCAGGAAGAAAGATCCCCGAAGAAGTTGCTGTTGTGGGTTTCAGCAACTGGTCTATATCTTCTATCTACGAACCTTCTATTTCCACCATCAACCAGCCTGGCTATGACATGGGTTCATTGGCAGCAGAAATATTATTCGATCAAATCCAAAATGGGAATGGGACCATCAGAAAAGAAATTCTGGAGACGGAGTTGATTGTAAGGGATAGCTCAAAAAGATCCTGAAGGTCTGTACTCCACGACTTTTCCGTCTTTCCGATATTGGAACATTGATTTATTGACAAGCTCAATCCGGTTGTCTGAACCCTCCCCAACTTCAACCAAAACCAGATCGGGACTATCCATATCTACCCGATAATAGCTTGTCATCATCTCTCCATTCTCCTCTATAAGTATTTCGTAATATCTGCCTTTCACTGGATCGTGGCCAATAAGTCCATCCCTGATCTTCTGTCTGTTTACATATTCCTCAAATTGGAGCAAATGTCTGGAGTGTCTTTGTGTAAATCGTTTGGTGTTACCAGCGACATGTTCTCCTAACAACGATTCAAAGATCAGGTTCTCGTTTTTATCAATATCATACTTGTTCCTCAGATTTGTGGCAAATTGAACCGCCTCGGTTAAAATAGCATGGATCCCTTCAGAAAATCCTGCAGAAGTATCTTCCATGTACTTTGGGATAGAAAAGTGGATATAGGATTGGGGAGTACCTTTTTCCCCATTTATTGTTTTGGAAATCAGTTTTTCATGTTTCACTGTCTCGACCCTGACCAATGTTCCTTTCACAATCAGTCCCCTATTCTCATCCACTTGTTCCAGGGAAATATTGTAGGGGTTTAAATCCTCAAATGAAAATATTCTTTCCGTATACTTTTTTCCCAAAATCTTAATGGGGTTTTTAGAAGAGGTGCTTTTAAATCGGACAATCTGTTCGTCTCTGTCGAAATCGAAACGATTATAATACCAAGTCTTTTGGTCTGGATTGAAATAAGAGTAGGTCAGTTTCTTCTCTAAGGTTTCAATTTTTGCATAAAACTCACTGCTATCAAGTTGCCCGAAAGAGTAATTTACCAGTAGAAAAAGGAATATCGCTGTTGTAGAAAACTTCATAAAAAAATCAAAGCTGGATGACTAGTATGTATCCAAATTAATGGGAAAAGGTAATCGAAAATCAAGAAAAAATCATATTTAGTTTTTGAGATCCTAATTGTAAACTGATTAAGATCATATCCATTTGCAGAACCATTCTATATAAATAGTGTTTCTTGGTGATATATTCTTCTGTACATGCTGTCGAAAACAACAGAATACGCAATTCGATTTTTATTGTATTTGGCAAATCTCCCTGAGGTAAAAAAGGCCAGCATATCGGAAATATCAGAAGCAGCCAATACACCGCTGAGATTTTCAGGTAAACTTCTTAGAGATCTTGGTCAGAAAAGCTTCGTTAGCTCTCAAAAAGGTCCAAAAGGAGGTTTCTATATGACTGAGGACCAGAAAAAAGTCAGTTTAAGAAAATTGATAAAGGTCTACGACGGAAATTCCTTCGACAATTGCATCCTCGGTTTGGAAGGTTGTAGTGAAGAAGAGCCTTGTCCGCTTCACGATAGCTATAAGGAAATTAAAATGCGTTTTGTCGATTTGTTTGAAAAAACTACAATCAGTAGTCTATCAGCCGATCCCAACAAGCTGACGTTTATCAGAAGAAAATAAAATACCCCAAGGTATTTTAATCATTTCCAGCCTTGACCTAAGTCATGTTGACCCAATAGAACCAATTCTAGATTAGCCTCTCGATAAACCTTTAAATTTCGATGAGACTATCAATTATTTTACAAGTACTGGTCCTATTCATTTTTTTCTCATGTGGTGGGGGTCAAAGCAAGATTGATCAGATCAAGGCACAAAGCAAAATACCCGAGCCTACCTCCCTGGAGGAGGCTGAAAAGAATTGGAAACAGTACAATGGAGTCGGCCCAATTTCATCTTCATTTTCTATCAGTGATGAGGTGGATTCAGAAATGGCTGCGACTGGCAAGACCATTTACGACGCCAAATGTACGGCTTGCCACAAAGCAGATAAGCGTTTCATAGGGCCCGCGCCAAAGGATATTTTACAAAGGCGAACTCCGGCCTGGGTAATGAACATGATCCTAAATCCGGAAGAGATGGTTTTAAAAGATCCTTTAGCCAGACAATTATTAATAGCATACAATGGATCTCCCATGGCCAACCAAAACCTAACGCAGGAAGAAGCCAGGGCAGTCCTTGAATATTTCAGAACTATAAACTAATCAATTATGAAATCTACTTTCGCAAACTTATTACTGACCTTCCTGGCCGGGCTCTTGATAATAGGATGCGGTGGCGCTACCCAAGGAGGTGAAACAGCTACTTCCGCTGCTCCTGTAAGTCATCCAAAAGGTCAAGCTTCTGTCCAGGATGATGAATCCGACGCCAACATCCTGCAAGTGGCTATTGGATCGGAAGCTCATAGTACTTTGGTGGCCGCTGTTCAGGCCGCAGAGATTGAACATGTACTGGTCAATGCCGGACCTCTTACGGTCTTTGCTCCAACCAACGATGCCTTTGCCAAACTTCCGGAAGGTACAGTTGAAAATCTGTTATTACCCGAAAATAAAGGTCAATTGGCAACGATCCTTACAAGACACGCTGCCCCTGGCTCGTACAATCCTGAAGCCTTAAAAAGAGAAGCAAGTAAAGGGAGAAAGCTTTACATGGCTACGGGAGACTACCTTGAAGTTACAACGGAAGGTGATGATGTTTTCATAAACGGGATAAAGGTTGTCGCGACCATACAGACGACCAATGGTATAATCAATGTAGTTGAGGAAGTAATCCTCTTATAAATCAAGATTAGAAAAATTTTAAAGTAAGTATTTATATTATGAAAATTTATATTCAGAAAATTTCAATCATCATGATCGCTTTGTTGTTCGCATTTTCATGTGGACAAACTGGTGGTCAGGGAGCACTAACCGGTGATCTCGCTTCCAGAGCCTATGTAGCTCCGGGAGAACATGATGAATTTTATGCATTCATTTCAGGAGGATATAGCGGTCAACTTTCAATTTACGGTCTACCTTCCGGTCGATTATTTAGAGTGGTCCCTGTCTTCTCTGTTGATGCTGAAAAAGGTTATGGGTTCAATGAAGAAACAAAACCATTGTTGAACACATCATTTGGTTTTGTCCCCTGGGATGATTCTCACCATCCTGATCTATCACAAACAAATGGAGAGGTGGATGGCAGATGGTGCTTCATCAATGGAAACAATACCCCCAGAATTGCCAGAGTAAGCCTTTCAACTTTCGAAACCGAGGAAATCATTGAAATACCCAACAGTGCTGGAAATCACAGTTCAGCTTTCGTTACGGAAAATACTGAATATGTTGTAGCGGGAACTCGATTCGGAGTTCCAGTGCCACAGCGTGATATTCCTATCAACGAGTACAAAGGTAATTTCAAGGGAGCGTTATCCTTTATCAGTGTGGAGCAGGAAACTGGACGTTTGAATCTCGAATTCCAATTGATGATGCCTGGCTTTAATTTTGACCTTGCGCACCCCGGAAGGAATAAGTCACATGGCTGGATGTTCTTCTCTTCCTACAATACGGAGGAAGCCAATACACTTCTTGAAGTCAATGCCTCACAAAATGACAAGGACTTCATTGCTGCAGTAAACTGGAAAAAAGCGGAAGAACTTATCGCAAGTGGCCAGTTTGAAACCATGTCAACAGAATATGCTCATAATGTGTATGACGAAGCGACACACATGGCGACTTCCACAATGAAAAAGGAAGTCAAAGTATTGGATCCTTCAAAATATCCGGGACTTGTATATTTCTTACCCACACCAAAATCCCCTCATGGTTGTGACGTGGATCCTACGGGCGAATACATCATTGGTAGTGGTAAACTAGCTGCTGCCATGACCGCACATTCTTTCACCAAAATGTTGGATGCCATTGAAAATGAAAAATTTGATGGTGAGGCCTATGGTATTCCGGTTATCAATTATGATGATGTAGTTGCTGGTGTGGTTCAACAAGCCGGATTAGGCCCATTACATACCGAGTTTGACGCCAACGGTAATGCGTATACTACTTTCTTCATCAGTTCAGAAGTTGTAAAATGGAAAGTTGGAACGTGGGAAGTATTAGATAGGCAGCCCACTTATTATTCTGTTGGACACCTTATGGTACCTGGTGGCAACTCAAGAAAACCTTTTGGCAAGTATCTGGTAGCCATGAACAAGATCACCAAGGATCGATATATACCCACAGGTCCTGAATTGGCGCATTCTGCCCAGTTGTATGATATATCCGGAGAAAAAATGGAACTCATTCTGGATTTCCCTACAATTGGTGAGCCTCACTATGCGGCAGGATGCCCAGCTGATCTCATAAAGCCGAATCAAACCAAATTTTATGAGTTGGAGAAAAACGAACACCCTTATGCAGCTAAGAGTGAATCAGAAGCAAGAGTGGAAAGATCTGGTAATGAAGTTCATATCTACATGACCACAATCAGAAGCCACTTTGCCCCTGACAATATTGAAGGCATAAAAGTTGGTGATAAGGTGTACTTCCATGTAACCAACCTTGAACAGGATTACGACGTACCCCACGGAATAAGTATGATCGGAGCAAACACTTCTGAATTACTGATCATGCCCGGACAGACCGAAACATTTGTTTGGGAACCAAAGAAAGAAGGTGTCTGGCCGTTCTATTGTACTGACTTCTGTTCTGCACTGCACCAGGAAATGCAAGGATATGTGAGAGTCTCCGGACGAAATTCCAATGTGGAATTGTCCTGGACTTTAGATGGCGAATAAATAACAACTCTTTATGGTCCGCCCATTCGGGCGGACCTTTTTAAAAATGAAAACTTCTAAATTAATGATGATAATAGGTTCGTTGATGCTCCTATTATTGTTTGTCGTCCCGTTGTGGAATATATCTCTCACCGCTCCTCAATACCCAGAGCCTGTGGGTATGGACATTTGGATCAACAAAATCACAGACCACAATCCAAATGATATTCAAAACATCAACATATTGAACCACTATGTAGGAATGAAAGATATTCCTAAAGACATGCCCGAATTCAGCATTTTCCCAAAAGTTATAATCGGAATGGTGGTATTTGGACTTATTCTTGGTTTTATCGGGAATAAAAAATTGTACCTGGTATGGTTCGTTGTAATGATCCTGTTGGGTACAGCAGGGATGTATGATTTCTATTTATGGGAATATGACTACGGCCATAACTTGAAGGAAAACGCAGCTATTAAGTTTACGACACCGGACGGTGAGCCAATGGCCTATCAACCTCCACTTATTGGGACTAAAACCATCTTGAATTTCAAGGCCATGTCCTACCCAATGATTGGGACTTTGTTTTTGTTAGCTGGAATGGCGCTTTCTCTTCTGGCATTTTTCAAAGCCAAAAAAGAGGAAATTGTAATTAAAGAATATGAAAAAGCTTAAGACATACTCAGTATTGGCATTGATCCTCATCTCAGGATGCCAGGTGAAACCTGAAAAAATAAACTATGGATTGGATTTATGCCATTACTGTAAAATGTCAATTGTTGACAGTCAACACGCAAGCCAGATTGTCACAGAGAAAGGCAAATCCTTTAAATACGATGCCATCGAGTGCATGATGAATCATCTTCGTAATTGGGATCAAGTTTCTCCAAAGCTTTACCTGGTCACAACTTATGATAGTCCCGCTAAAATGGTTGATGCAACTACGGCTCATTATCTGGTAACTCCCTCGATCCCCAGTCCAATGGGGGAATTCCTGACGGCATTTGAGGATGAACGTAATCGAACTGAATCAATGGAGGATGGAGAGGGTAAGGCTATGGATTGGAATAGCCTGAAGATGGAATTTGAGGTAGACTAGATATATTCACCATTTATAAATCTTCCTATTAGAAATTGACAGAACTAATATGTGCTACGAGAAGTACGATATCTTGAAGCCAGGTTTGACTATTTTCCTAACAGGATTTCTGATATTTCAGGGATTTTCTCGCACAATCCAAGTGTGTTCGGAATGCAAAATTCTGTCGCTTGAAATTGCGATCGCTTCATCTGATCCAGGGGATACAATCGAAATTCTCAAAGGAACTTATTCGGCTGTCAATCTGGAAATCCGACATCCCTTAACCCTAATTGGAGAGGACGGGGCAATACTTGATGGGGAAGAACAAGGGTATATCCTCAAAGTACTTTCGGACAGTGTCAACATCCATAATTTGAAATTGATAAATGCGGGTAGAAGTTATACCAAAGATTTCGCCGCGGTTTATACAAACGGAATTCAGTACTTTAATTTTTCGAAACTTGATATTGTAGATCCATTTTTTGGATTTTTAATTGAGAAATCAAAAAATGGAAATATATCTCATAATCGTGTCTACGGTCAATCAAAAAGAGAGGACGACTCCGGCAACGGTATTCATATATGGCATTGCGACAATGTTACGGTAAAAGGCAATGAAGTTTATGGGGTGAGGGACGGCATTTATCTTGAATTTGTGGAGAACAGTGATATTCTGGAAAATCTGAGCCATGACAATATTCGGTATGGACTGCATTTCATGTTTTCAAACAACGATCGATACCTTAATAATACTTTTGAGAATAATGGATCTGGTGTTGCTGTGATGTTCTCCAAGTTTATAGTCATGAGGAGCAATCATTTCATAAAAAATTGGGGATCGGCATCCTATGGATTACTTCTGAAAGAGATCTATGATGCTGAAGTGGAGCAAAACCTTTTTGAGGAAAATACTATAGCTGTTTTCACAGAAGGGTCAACACGGGTCAATTACAGAAACAATGACTTCATCCGCAATGGATGGGCAGTAAAAGTCTCCGGAGGGTGTTACACAAATCATTTCATTCAAAACAATTTCGTTGGCAATTCCTTTGATGTTTCTTACAATAGCAAAATGAACGACAACAAGTTTGAGAGTAATTATTGGGCGTCTTATTCTGGTTATGACCTTGACAAAGATGGTTATGGAGATGTCCCGCATCGTCCGGTCAAGTTATTCTCCTATGTTGTAAACGAAACACCCGAAACCGTCATTCTTCTTCGTAGTCTTTTTGTGGACATCATCAACTTCTCAGAAAGGGTTTCCCCAGTATTTACTCCGGATGATCTTGTCGATCCCAACCCATTAATTCGGAGTATGAATGATTAGGGCCAGGAATCTTCAAAAGCAATTCGGTGCTCTCAAAGTCCTTGATGATGTGAGTTTCAACATTGATCAAGGAAAACTTGTGGCTGTATTAGGACCGAATGGATCCGGTAAAACGACGATCCTTAAAATACTTCTTGGAATGGTCCATCCACAAAAAGGAGAAGTGTATATAGATGACAAGCATGTGAATAATGATCCGGTGTACCGCAAACAAATCAGATACCTATCCCAGATTGCTACATTTCCTGATAATCTGAAAGTTAATGAGTTGATCCGGATGATAAAGGACGTAAGAAACGAACCTGCTCATGAAAAAGAACTGATCTCAAAATTCGGATTGAGTAAGTTCCTAAATAAGAAACTAGGTAATCTCTCAGGAGGAACCCGACAGAAGGTGAATATTGTCTTGACATTCATGTTTGATTCAAATCTCATAATACTTGATGAACCAACTGCCGGCCTTGATCCCGTTTCATTGGTACATCTCAAAGATCTGATCCTGGAAGAGAAAAAGAAAGGAAAAACATTGCTTATCACTACTCATATAATGAGTCTGGTAGAAGAATTGGCCGACGAGATTGTATTCTTGCTGGAAGGCAATATCTATTTCCAGGGTTCAATTGACCAATTGGAAAAGGAAACCGGGCAGAGTGATCTTGAACATGCTATTGCCAAAATACTTGAAGATCAATGATCAAGATACTACGATATAGCTTCTATGATCTTATCAGAAGTCGATGGAGTTATATCTATTTGCTTTTCTACCTTGTACTAGGGTTCGTATTGCTGTTTCTCAACAGCAGCTTGTCCAAGGCAGTAATTACCCTGATGAACATCATCATTATTTTGACGCCAATGATCGGGACGATTTTCGGAGTCATGTATTTCTACAGTTCAAGGGAGTTTACGGAACTATTGTTAGCTCAACCTATTGGCAGACGCACTATATTCCTGGGGCAATACCTGGGAATAGCTATTTCATTGTCTTTGTCTTTGGTTATTGGCTTGGGAATACCATTTCTTGTTTATGGAGTTTTTCAATCTAGCGAGATCTGGAATTTCGCTATGCTCCTGGTCACCGGGACATTCCTGACATTCATATTCGTTTGTCTGGCCATCAATATTTCCTTACGAAATGAAAACAGGATAAAAGGATTTGGTTATGCCATTCTGATGTGGTTATTTTTTGCTGTGATCTACGATGGTGTTTTCATGGTGAGTCTCTTGGTCTTTGACGACTATCCACTGGATCAATTCACATTGATTGCGAGTATGCTCAATCCCATAGATCTTTCCAGGATCCTGATATTACTGAAACTTGACATCTCGGCATTACTTGGTTATACAGGGGCAGTTTTCAACAAATTTTTCGGAACAAGCCTCGGGCTGATCATTTCGATGTCGGTCTTACTGATCTGGATTATCATACCAACTCTGACTATGTTGAGGTCAGCCAAAAAGAAGGACTTTTGATCCTGATCAGAGATTAAAATAATTCAACAAAATCATTTGCAATAAATCCAAACAAAGCTACTTTTGCACTCCTTTTAAGAACAAGGGCGCTTAGCTCAGTTGGTTCAGAGCACCTCGTTTACACCGAGGGGGTCGGGGGTTCGAATCCCTCAGCGCCCACAACCGAAAGCTCAACACTTAGTGTTGGGCTTTTTTTGTTTAGGACGGGGGATACGAAGTATCAGTGAGTCCATAAACAAAAAAGGAGGCGAGCGGAGAGAGTAAAGCTTGAGGTTGTGTTATTAGAAAATTGTCTAGGATCACCGAAGGTAATCCCTCAGCGCCCACAACCGAAAGCTCAACACTTAGTGTTGGGCTTTTTTTGTTTAGGACGGGGGATACGAAGTATCAGTGAGTCCATAAACAAAAAAGGAGGCGAGCGGAGAGAGTAAAGCTTGAGGTTGTGTTATTAGAAAATTGTCTAGGATCACCGAAGGTAATCCCTCAGCGCCCACAACCGAAAGCTCAACACATAGTGTTGGGGGCTTTTTTATTTTCGGATGAGCGATATGAAATATTAGCGAATTTGAAAATAATAAAGTAGCGAGCGGAGAGAGCAAAGCTTGAGGTTGTGTTATTAGAAAATTGTCTGGGATCACCGAAGGTAATCCCTCAGCGCCCACAACCGAAAGCTCAACACTTGGTGTTGGGCTTTTTTATTTTCGGATGAGCGATATGAAATATTAGCGAATTTGAAAATAATAAAAGTAGCGAGCGGAGAGAGCAAAGCTTGAGGTTGTGTTATTAGAAAATTGTCTAGGATCACCGAAGGTAATCCCTCAGCGCCCACAACCGAAAGCTCAACACTTAGTGTTGGGCTTTTTTATTTTCGGATGAGCGATATGAAATATTAGCGAATTTGAAAATAATAAAAGGTGCGAGCGGAGAGAGCAAAGCTTGAGGTTGTGTTATTAGAAAATTGTCTGGGATCGCCGAAGGCAATCCCTCAGCGCCCACCATGAAGTAAAGCCATTCGACAGCCGGCGGATGGCTTTTTTATTTTAAGGGAAGTTGAAACTTGTTTCGGATTTTCTTCAGAACAAATCCACTAACGTCTCAAGCTCCAAAGATCTTGATGCCTTAATAAGTACATTGGGTTCTGTTATTGGATTTTCGCTGCAATACTGCCTTAATTCTTCCTTTGATCTGAACCATTTAATTCCCTCCCAACTATTTTCAACAATCCGCATTTGATCTCCAAGAAGAAATGCTTTCAACCCTTTAGATTTCAAGAGTTCACCAATTTTCAGATGCTGCTCCCTCGGATCTTCCAGCTCATTCATGTCTCCCAATATGGCGAGTTTCTCGCCTTCCATTTCGGCAAAGCTCCTGATCGATGCTTCCATGGAATCAGGGTTGGCATTGTAAGCATCCAGCACTATGGTTTTCCCGCTTTTTTGGATCACCTGCGCACGCATGTTGTCCGGCTCATAAGAACAGATTGCATTGATGATGTCCGGATCTTCCACTCCAAAGTATCTTCCCACAGAAATAGCAGCTGCTACATTCTCAAAGTTGTGCTCACCAATTAAATGGGTTTCAAATATCTGCCCGGAAATTTCAATCAAAAGAAAGGGATTGGTTTTCGTAATAGCGACGTCCTGTTCCGGATAGGTCCTCGGATCATTGAATCGTTTTGTCATGTGTTTCAGTCGCTCATCGCGTTGGTTAATGAAAGCCGTTCCACCATTTCTCCTCAGAAAATCAAACAATTCACTCTTTCCCCGAAGCACCCCTTCAATTCCCCCAAATGTCTCAGTATGGGCCCTTCCAATGTTAGTGATCAATCCATGAGTGGGTTTTGCAAATTCACAGAGTTGCGCAATCTCACCAACGTGATTCGCACCCATCTCGATGACAGCTATTTCAGTCTGTGGATGAATGCCAAGAATGGTGAGGGGAACACCAATATGATTATTATAATTACCCTCGGTAGTGTGGATAATGTGCTTCTTGGCCAAAACTCTGGAAAGTAATTCCTTGGTGGTGGTTTTGCCATTGGAACCGGTCAGGGCAAAAACCGGTCGTTTAAATCTCGATCGGTGAAATATGGCAAGTTCCTGAAGTGCTTTCAGGGCATTTTCCACAAGGATGGTCCCTTCCTTCAAATGAAAATTGGGATCATCAATTACAGCAAATGAAGCTCCCTTTTCCAAAGCCATTTTTGCATACTTACTGCCATTAACATTACCTCCACTGAGACCAAAGAATAAATTATCCTTTTCGAGTGTCCTGGTGTCAATCGACACTCCATCACTTTGAAGAAACTTGGAATAGAGGAACTCTATCAAATTATCCATCCGTACCTGTTAAATTCGGCCCAAAGATAGGTTATGGATACGGAGGTGTCGATACTAATTTATGAGGCGATAGATAAGGTGGACTTTATGTCTTTCGACAATGAATTATTGAAATTCCTAAACAACAATTATCCCAAATATCCATACTTTAACATCGATTCCCTGTCTGACCCTGAGAATTTGCACTACGCTTCAGAGGTGATCAAAAATGCCCAAAAACTACTGTTCATAGGTCTATTTGACAGATCTAAGAATACAAAGGGTCTGGTTCAACTTATCAATTATTTGAGAAAGAGGGATAACGTCTACATAGTCTTCCTTGGGAGAAATCCAATTCCGCAACTCAGAAAAGGACTGGAGATATCTGAAATTGAATCAACCGGTGAACTGATCCTTGAAACTGAAAAATGGATTCAGGAAAATATGAAGGGATCTGCGTCTTCCTGAAACGGAAAATTCTTTCGATATTTTTTTAATCCTTCAGATGTAAGGGTGGCTGTAAGATGATTTTCCTTCTCCCCCAAATTACCAATCTCTTTCCCTAAATAATCATTGACTACCGAATGTCCTACATATTCAAGTCCAGCACCATCCTTTCCTAACCTGTTCACTCCTACCGAAAAACTGAGGTTTTCAATTGCCCTTGCTTTCAAAAGGGTGTCCCATGCATTGATCCTTGGTTTTGGCCAGCTGGCAATAAATACCACCAAATCATACTCATAAAGATCATTTCCGGAACCAACTGATCTCGCCCATACTGGAAATCTTAAGTCGTAGCAGATGAGCGGTAATATTTTCCATCCTTTCCAACTTACAATGGTCCTGGATTCCCCACGATCAAAATCCCTGTCTTCACCACCCAATCCGAAGAGATGCTTCTTGTCGTATTGCTCATAGGATCCTTCGGGTTTCATTGCAATTAGTCGATTAAAATACGAACCAGAATCCTTCACGATGTAAGATCCCATGATCATCGCTTTCTTCTGTTCAGCTAACTGCTTCATCCACCTGAATGTCTTACTATTCATAGGCTCAGCAAGATTTTTCACATCCATGGAGAAACCAGTGGAAAACATCTCAGGCAGTACTATCAGGTCAGTCTCTTCTTCTACACCCCATATCTTTTCTTCGAACATCGCCAGGTTGGCATCAATGCTCTCCCAATGAATATCCGACTGGATCAATGTGACTCTCAGGTCATCCATAATTGACCGTATTTAAGATCTCAGCTGCTTTTTCAAGTGTATCATTTTCCTTGGCAAAGCAAAATCGAATCACATGATCATCAGTTCCATCGTCTATAAAAACGGAAACCGGAATGGAAGCCAATTTATATTCTCTCGTCATTCGATTGGCCATCTCCTCGTCAGAGATATCAAACTTGTAACGGACCAATTGAAAATAGGTCCCTTTTGAAGGAATGGGAGTAAAATTGGGGTTTGTGATCAACGGTACAAAGTGATCCCGTTTTTCCTGGAAGAAATTTGACAACTCTGAAAAATTCAAACCACTTCTCAAATACTCGGCTAAGGCAAATTGAGTAGGAGTATGAACACTGAAAGTCATGAACTGATGTACCTTGCGGATTTCCCTTGTTATGTATTCGGGGGCTATTGAAAATCCTACTTTCCAACCAGTAGCATGAGCAATCTTCCCAAAAGAAAATACGGCCACACTTCTTTTGGCTAACTCCTGATACTTCAGTACACTTTGATGTTCTAATCCATCGAAAATTATATGATGATAAACTTCATCGCTGATGACAAAAAGGTCATGCTTCACTGCAATTTCCTGCAACCGTAAAAGATCCTCCTTCACCAGAACCGCTCCCGTCGGATTATGCGGAGAATTTATGAAAATGGCCTTTGTATGCTTCGATAACTTTCTTTCTACTTCATCCCATGGAACGGAATAATCATCGGAGTTTAGCTTTATCCTGACAGGCCTTGCTCCTTGTAGGGTAACCAAGGGATCATAACTGTCATACGATGGGTCGAAAATTATCACCTCATCACCTTTGCTTATCAAGGCTACTGCCGTTGCCATAAGTGCTTCTGTTGCACCTGATGTAACTGTGACTTCGGTTTGTGGATCAGTTTCGACCCCATATTCCCTTAGCCATGTTCTGGAGATCTCTTCTCTTAGCCCGGGAATTCCGTCACTGGGAGCATATTGGTTAAGTCCCTTTCTTGCAAAGTGATCCAGCAACTCGATCAACTCTTTAGGCACTCCGAAATCGGGAAATCCTTGAGCGAGGTTCAACGCCTTTTCATCCTTTGCCAATTGCGACATAGTTGTGAAAATCGACGTTTCGATATTCGGAAGTGGTGATTCCAGTCCTTTTATTGACTTGATCATCTTCGTTGTGGGACACGTACCCTGTAATTGGCATCGGTTTTCCCCTTGCTTATATTGGTAAGTTTGCCTTTGATCAATCGTTTCTTAAATGCTGAAATATGATCGGTAAACAAAACCCCCTCAATATGATCGTATTCGTGTTGAATGATCCTGGCCACCATGCCATCATATTCTTTTTCGTGTAGTTCCCAGTTCTCATCGTAAAACCTAATTTTGATTTTAGGCTGACGATTTACGTCCTCCCTTATGCCAGGGATGCTCAAACACCCTTCTTCGAAGGTCCACTCATCTCCTGTCTCTTCAATCATTTCCGCATTTACAAAAACCTGGCGAACTCCATCCTCCTCATTATCTTCAATCGGAGTGCTATCGACAATGAACATTCGTATTGATAATCCGATCTGGGGAGCAGCTAGGCCAATCCCACTTGCATGATTCATTGTTTCGAAAAGATCGTTGGCAATTTGATTGAGATCCGTCCCTTTCTCAATCTCTTTGGCTTTCCTTTTCAAGACAGGATCTCCGTACAATACAATTGGGTGTATCATTTATTCTCTTCCATATAGGCCTGTAAAATCAACACCGCACTCGTTTTATCGATATTCATTTTGTTTCTTCTATCCTTTTTTTTTACTCCCCCCTTTATCATACTTTCAAGTGCCATGTTGGAAGTATTCCATTCGTCCTGCAAAGCTAAAGCTATGTGGGGAAACTTTTTCTTTAGTGCTTTGACGAAAACATCAACATGCCTTGTATTGTTCGTTGGAGAACCATCATCTTTGGTCGGCCACCCAACAACAAAGGACTCGACATCTTCTTTTTGGACATAGTCTTCGATAAAGGACATTAACTCATGAGTCCTGACAGCAGTCAAGGGGGAAGCAATGATCTGAAGTGGATCGGAAACCGCCAATCCAGTCCGCTTTGTTCCATAATCGATGGCTAGTAATCTTGCCATTTAATGATTAACCAACTATCCAAGTACATTGATGTCCTGATAGACACTTTCTTCAAGTTGAATGGCCTTTGGAAAAAGGATTTCATTTTCTATTTCAGCGTGATACAGGATCTCTCTATCAAATGCCTTGATCTCCTTCACGATTGTCTCAGTCAACAGGTCAGTGACTGGAAATGCACTTATCAATTCACGTAATCCTTCCATTTCATCGTCATCCACATGATGAGCCCTGATCTCTTTCAAAGAAATACGTCCGTATTTGTAGATTTTATTTGGATCTGTGCAGGAAGGATCTTTTCGCAAAGACAACAGGAAACTGATGTATCCAAATATCTCATCTTCTTCCCTGTAGATGTGTTTGATAAAGTCTTCAACAAACAAAGGAAAGACCACCTGAAGATCATGTTGTGACGAATGATCGTTGCCAAGATGATTGATCAGTTCATTAATGTAAGGAAGACAGTTTTTGATATAAGTATGATGTGCATACCGCAAGTATTCAAGTGTCAGCTCCAGAGGGTATGACTCAATTTCCTCAAAACCAATCCGTGTGGAAGAGTCAAACTGATAAAAACTCCGAATGATCCTGCGTCGATCTATACCTTTTGTTGCACACAGTTCTCCCAGGTACTCATTTTGGTACTTCAAAAAATCCACTCCCAGATAGTGAAGAGCCCTGGCATAGATAAAGTTGTCGGCCACGATCTCCCCTATTTTTTTATCTAACACACCCATCTCAAATCAAATATAAAAATTCCTTTCGGCAGAAACTTCAAAACGAAATCACTTTTATTATCGTTTACGCTATATGCCGATCAACATTCGGTAATTATTATTTTTGAAAAAATCTTATAAAGTGAGTTCAGGACAAAATTCAAAACAAGCAATTCGGTTGCCACTTTTCATCGGGGCAGCGATGGCACTCGGAATATTTATTGGTGCGGAAATGGCAGGTGGCGACGGCAAGAAACCGGAACTATTTAAGAGTCTTTATAAACTAAGACAAGTAATTTCATATATCGAAAATGATTATGTGGACGAAGTGAATACTGAAGAACTTGTCGAAGGTGCAATTGAAGATATACTTGCAAAACTCGATCCTCATACGGTTTACATCCCCGAAGAGCAACTGAGATTAGCTCAATCACAGCTTCAGGGCAACTTCGAAGGCATTGGGATTGAGTTCAATATCTTCAAGGATACTGTCCATGTGGTAGCACCTCTCAGCGGTGGCCCCTCAGAAAAATTAGGCCTTCAATCCGGAGACAAGATCATCGAGGTAGATGGGGAAAATATTGCCGGTATCGGAATTACAAATCGAGATGTGATTTCAAAATTGAGAGGACCAAAAGGATCTATTGTTAATGTCAAGATCCTTCGAGGAGGAGGAGATAAACTCATTGTGGAATATGAAATCGAAAGGGATGTGATCCCACAGTATTCTGTTGATGTTTCTTATATGATCGACAATGAGATCGGATATATCAAAGTCAGTCGATTTGCTGCAACAACATACCTGGAGTTTAAAGAGGCCCTTTTCAGACTTGAAGAACAGGGAATGGAAAAATTGATCCTGGATCTTACCGGGAACCCGGGGGGATACATGGATCGGGCAGTTGATATGGTCGACGAATTTCTGGCAGGTAAAAAACTGATCGTCTACACGCAGGGGAAAGAGGCCCGATACAATGATCGTCATATTTCAAAAAATGTTGGTGAGTTTGAAGATGGCCCATTGATCGTATTGATTGACGAAGGTTCTGCATCGGCATCAGAGATAGTATCAGGAGCGGTTCAAGATCATGATCGGGGATTGATCGTTGGCAGAAGATCATATGGAAAGGGATTGGTGCAATTACCTATGTCTTTAAATGACGGATCAGAATTGAGATTGACTATCTCCAGGTATTATACTCCTTCGGGAAGATGTATTCAAAAGCCCTATAATGGGGATCTCGGCGATTACCATGCGGAATATATCAGTCGGTTTGAAAATGGGGAAGTTTACCATGAAGACAGTGTGGCAATCAATGACTCGCTAGCGTTCAAAACCGAAAGCGGTCGAACAGTATACGGTGGAGGAGGTATAGTTCCTGACTACTTCGTTCCTTTCGATACGGTTGGAAACTCAAGGTATTTCAACCGTCTTTTCACTTCAAATTCGGTTGCTGAATACTCTTTGGAATATGCCCAATCTCAGAGAGAAGCACTCGAGGCCACGGAAATGAATGAGTTCATCAATTCATTTGAAGTAAGTGAGAAGATGCTGAATGACCTCATTACTCTAGCGGAAGGTAATGGTGTAGCTTTTAACGAACAGCAATACTCCAAATCCTTGAACAGAATAAAACTCTATGTCAAGGCATTCATAGGGAGAAGGATTTGGGATAACAACGGATTTTACCCCGTCATTCATCAAGATGACGAAATTGTACAGAAAGCCTTGGAGTTGTTTGATGAAGCTGAGAAATTAGTAGCTCAGTAACCATACAACTTCCCAAAAATGACGTACTACCATAGATTAGGAGAGATCCCGCCTAAAAGGCATATCCAATTCCGACAGAAAGATGGCTCCCTTTATTCTGAGGAACTAGTTTCTTCTAAAGGCTTCTCAGGAATCTAT
The DNA here is from genome assembly GCA_965242805.1 of Cyclobacteriaceae bacterium. Taxonomy (GTDB): domain Bacteria; phylum Bacteroidota; class Bacteroidia; order Cytophagales; family Cyclobacteriaceae; genus JANQEU01. Next base: position 2,768,515 of record CBDETD010000002.1, read on the forward strand.
TCCAACCTATATCATATCCACCCTCCAACCCGGGTAAAGAATGTTGGACAAACTACCCCAATGTCTGAAAAGATTGACAGAGATTTCCCATTGCAACAGATACATCTGAATACAAGCAATGTGACTGTTACCGGTGATGATTACCTGGAATCGAGGAAAGTATTACTGAAGAACAACGATGTGTCAATGTCCATCTGCCTTCCCACTAGCCGATCGATGGATTACTATTACAAAAACGGGATGGCGGATGAAGTGATCTTTGTTCACGACGGAAACGGTCACTTAATCTCTCAATTTGGAAAGCTTAAAGTAAAACAAGGTGACTACGTAGTCATCCCCCGGACCACAATATATAGGTTCGAATGGGCAGAAGATCCTTTGCGATTAATGATCATGGAATCCACTCATCCCGTGGAAACTGTTAAGCGCTATAGGAATGAACTTGGTCAACTACTTGAGCACTCTCCTTATTGTGAGAGAGACATAAGGCCTCCGGAGACTCTGATTACGGAAAGTGAGAAAGGTTCATATCTGGTGAAGATCAAAAAAGGTTCCTACCTCCACCACTATGAATATGAGCATTCTCCCTTTGATCTGGTTGGTTGGGATGGTTACCTGTTTCCCTATGCTCTGTCCATTCATGATTTTGAGCCAATTACAGGTCGAATTCATCAACCACCACCTGTTCACCAAACTTTCCAGGCTCATGGATATGTGATCTGTTCGTTTGTTCCCAGGTTGTTCGATTATCATCCGGAAGCCATTCCTGCCCCATACAATCATTCCAATATTGACTCCGATGAAGTTTTGTACTATGTGGATGGAAACTTTATGAGTCGTAAAGGAATCGATCGGGGGTCTTTCACCCTGCACCCTGGCGGATTGCCTCATGGTCCTCATCCCGGTACTGTAGAAAAAAGTATTGGCGCGAAAGAAACCAGGGAAGTAGCAGTAATGCTTGACACATTCGGTCCAATATATCTGACTGAAGAAGGCAAGGAATACATCGACGAGAAATACCCGATGAGCTGGACCGAGTAATCAGATCAGCCTATCAATAGCAAGAGAGTACGCCTGATCATAATGTTTGACAAGATGATTCCAGTCAAACAGAGTAGAGGACGCCTCGGTCCTGTTCCTAAGGTCAATTCGTTCCCTCCTGTCGAGTCGGGCATAATGATACATTCGATTGGCCAATTGTCCGGCGGCTTCATCAAATGACTTTTGATTACGTTTGATCACATAGATCCCTTTTTTCAAGTGATCTTTCACATTGGTTGCCACATAATCCCCAAATCCAGCCAGATCACTTGTAACAGCTGGTACTCCTCTGGCAATACATTCCAATGGAGTATATCCCCATGGCTCGTAATAGCTTGGAAAAACACCAAGGTGACACCCTCTAACAAACTGATGATATTCCATCGCAAATAGAGGATTCGTGTAGCTAATGAAATCAGGGTGATAAATGATCTTAACCCTGTCATGCTTATGATTAAGTAGCTTAGAGGACCTAAGGAAGTTCAGTATTTCATCGGTTGCATCATCGTTTAGGTTATGCGTTACGACCGGAGGAAGATTATCTGATCTCCAAGATTGTAAGGTTCTTCTATACCTCAATCTCCAATAGTCATCAACATATTTCGACATTTCCGGAAGTCGGGTATCCACTCTTCTCAAAGATTCATACATCAAACCCTCCCCAACCTGTTTTTTTATCGCCTCCACAGTATACCTGAACTCCTCCAATACCGCCCTTGACTGCAAGATCCCCGGATTGATTGATGAATACGGCCTTTTCGTAATGAAGAACATCACAATGGTCATATCAGAATTTTCTGTGATCAAGCGGTGATTTAAACGGGCCAATGCTTCCAGGGTGAGATCATAACCTTTATTGAGGTATTCATACCTTCCGGAAGTGAAGAAATACAGTGTGTTGTCAAGGTCAAATGTGTAACTGGAGAAGAAATGTGCCATCGTAAACTGATGGATCTTGTTTTTGAACTCCAAATGGAGGTTTTGGAATTCATGCAATGCCTCGAATCGCTCGTAATTAATGCCATTAGGGGTTATTATATCGGGAGTTCTTCCTAACAATTGCCTACATTCTGCTGCTGTAACTTCACTTACCGTGGTGAATACATGAGCTCCATGGGCTGCGGCTCTTTCGATCCCAGCATTAGGCTCAATGTTGAAGTGCCTCGATTCTTTTTGCCAGTCAAGGAAAGGTAAATGATCATAAAAACTAGGATCATTCATAGCCAGGTATCTTCCTAGTATCGTGGCATGAGTTGTAAACACCATGGTTATTGGCACTTTATCTCTCCTTAACCCTGGAATGCCTGAGCCAGCCATCCATTCATGGAAATGAGCGATAATGTTTTTGGTCGTAATGTCCCCGGAAGATAATTCCATCAGGTATTGTCTCACCATTTCCCCAAAGAGTACCACATCATTCAAAAGGAAATCATTGCCAGGGGTGGAAATGCCGTGATTGTCCCACAGTTGATACTTTATATCACCCATATGAGGCAGCATCGTCGCCAGGTCAAAAAGAATCACTTTTGGTCTTCCGCTCACCAACCAAACTCCGTAGTGGACCCCAAATCCTTTTTCCCTCATTTTTTGAACGGCCTTGAAGAAGGGATCTTTGGATTCTTCAATCTCCTCAAACTCTGTTGCTACATTCTCTGGTTTGTAGGGGCCAATAAGACAGTAATTGGATTGCCACTTTTCAACACACGTAGGTACTTTGGATCTAATGACCGTGTATATTCCCCCGACCTGATTCAATACTTCCCATGCAATCTCCAATAGCAAAGACTTTTGAATGGACTTTTTGGTGATTCTCTTGACTTGGGGAATAGGCTGTGATGGCTCCATTATCTCAGGTTTGAGGGGGAAAGTAATAAATGAAATTTAAAGATTGAAGTTATCCATATTTTTTCCATTAATGGAGCGTCTTTTACCTACCGATGAAGTATTATCTCTAGGGATTGTCCCGATTGAGGATCGGTATATCTTGATTCGGTTAACTGTATTTTAATAGTATGTCTGAATTAATTTTTTTTGAAAAATAGAAATTCGAAAGCAACCTTTTGGCTCGAATTGCATCATTAAAGTGATGAAAGGAAATAGGATCATAATGCTTCTCATGCTGACTGCGATATTCACTGCCCTGGTGGAGATCGAGTCTAGGGTACGTGAGGTTTCCTTTCAGGTCTATGAACGTTTCATTGCAGACCTTGATATTTCAGACTCCGAGGAGATGATCGACAATGAGGCAGATTCAACTCCTACTTTTTCTTCTCTCCAGATCCTTTATTAACATTTAAGCAATATTTTTTACTAATATTTCCATCAACAGGGAAATTTTATAAGGGAATATATGTTATGCATATGTTTGTTATGTAGTTCAATTTTTAGATTGAGCAATTGAATCATAACTTTACGGACATTTTTAGATAAGCAAAATGGAACAAGACAAGTATATTGAGTTCTTGGGCATATGGGGCCAAGTATGTTTGATCCTAACATTCGTAGCTATAGCCATATCCCTTCTGATTTTTCTGGTTTTTAAATTTCGATATTGGGGTACCAATGATCTGAAAACAAAATTTGACCTGGCATCCAAGTTGGAGGTCAAGGTTATGCTTTGGACATTCTATACTTTGGGGATTGCTGCTTTTTTCTTTCTTAATTCACAAAAAACAGATACAGTCCAGCTAAGTTTCATTTGGTTTTTCATAAGGCTTTTCATTGCTATATGTGCTGCAACCTTAGTCGGGTACATTGCATATCTTGTTTTCAAATATTATTATCCGGGACCTTTGAGCTCAAAGCTTGAGAGATTAAGATATTCTCCAAGGATTAATCCTCAAACAGGTAACAAAATGAAGCTCCTAAGTGAAGCCGAAGAAGATGCCTACCTTGACGAAGGTCAGCAGGCTGAGGAGAATGTATTTTCTGTCGATTATGATGTGTGGATCGATCCTATTACGGGTTACACACAAATTGAAAAATACCAGGGGCATCTTACCGCTCACGAATGCGACAGGTGTGGTTTCCAGACATTGCGGTTGACCAAGGAAGAAGTTATTGAGGAAGCATCAGAGTCATGGGATGGTGAAATGCAGCAGACTTTTGAGTGTTCATATTGTGGCAGGGTCAAGCGAAAAAAGGTAGTGATTACCAAAAAAGTCAAGCATGACATGTCCAAAGGTAAGCTCATTGAAAATCCACTTGCTTACGACAAACGGCTGGAAGTCATAAAAATAGAGATATTCGGAGCCAAAGGCCACTCCAGGGTGTTCGAGTTTGAAAATGTCGAATTGGCAAAAAATTTCCTTGAAGAATTCGACTTAGAAAAGCTGTACGAGGAATTTGAGCCGGAGATCTAGGCGCTACATTGGGCTGGCCACGGGGCCAATCCTTTTTCTGACAATTCTTTTAATACATCCCTTTGAGGAATTGAATCCTGGGGCGAATGCCACTATGGCTGTAACTGCATGGATGGCGATTTGGTGGATTGGAGAATTGACTCATATCTCGGTTACAGCACTTCTCCCTATTGTACTTCTTCCAATTTCCGGTGCAGCATCAATTAATCAAACCACAGCGGCCTATGGAGATAAAATGCTTTTCCTTTTCGTCGGAGGATTTATCATTGCTATCGCCATGGAAAAATGGGATCTCCATCGCCGTATTGCCCTCAATATTATTAAAGCGGTTGGGAGTGGACCGGATAAGATACTGTTGGGTTTCATGATTTCAACAGGTCTACTTTCCATGTGGATTTCCAATACTGCCACCACGTTGATGATGGTCACCATTGGATCCGCAATAATCGCACAAACCTCGACAAAGGCAGGAAGTGAAGGTGAAGGGTTTTTCAAGTCTTTGTTACTGGGAATAGCGTATAGTGCTTCCATTGGGGGAGTAGCCACATTGGTGGGAACCCCTACCAATCCAATCTTTGTGGCTATTGCCAATGAGATGTATGATGTAGACATCTCCTTTGCCGAGTGGATGATTTTTGCAATGCCCTTTTCAATAGTAGTGATCTTTTTGACTTGGCTGTATTTGTCCAGGGTAGCTTATAAAGTACGTTCAATTGACCTCCATATGGGCAAGGAAATTGTAGACAAAGAACTTGAGGCATTGGGGAAAATGAAGTTCGAAGAAAAGGCAGTAGCCTGGGTGTTTGGCCTCACAGCATTCGCATGGATTTCGAGAACTTTTATCTTAAACCTGTTTATTCCAAACCTGAATGATACAACTATCGCCATTGCGGGGGCCATTTCTTTGTTTTTAATCCCTTCCAATAAGAAGAAGGTTGGATTGATTACCTGGGATGAGGCCGTACGGCTTCCATGGGGGGTAATCCTGCTGTTCGGGGGAGGTTTGTCACTTGCAGCGGCCTTTAAAAGTACGGGTTTGGCATTATGGATTGGATCTCAAATGACTTCCCTTGAAGCCCTTCCACTTCTTGCAATTATTCTGATTGTTACGATAATCGTCAACTTCATGACTGAAGTGACTTCCAACGTTGCCACTGCCTCCATTATTTTGCCGGTATTGGCTGCACTATCCCAAGCAATTGGTATTCACCCATTCCTATTAATGATACCGGCAACCATGGCCGCTTCATGTGCCTTCATGCTACCCGTAGCCACGGCCCCAAATGCCATAGTGTTTGCTTCAGGCAAGCTTCATATTGCAGATATGGCCAGGGCCGGTTTCCTACTGAATGTCCTGTCCAGTACGTTGATCGGGCTATTGGCCTACTTCTTTTTAGGAGAAGTCTTCGACCTTTAAGCGCGTCGATTTGCAATAAATACCCCAAGCACAATCAAAATCATCCCGAGATAGTGAACTACAAATAGTTCTTCCCCATCCCATAGTCCCCAAATCACTGCAACCACAGGAATGATGTAGGTAACTGAAGAGGCAAAGATCGGATTTGTCAGGTGTACGATCTTATTGAAGATCACGAGTGCTATGGCAGTTCCCAAAATCCCAAGTAAAACAATAAAGGAAATTGACAGGAGGACATCATTATTCCCTGACAATTTGGAAGCAAAATCCGTAAAAACAAACAAATGAACGGTTGCAATAACACCTACACCAATAAGAGAAATACTTGTGATCGTCAATGCTTTCAGATGAGCCAGATGGAACTTTATCAAATTGAGGTTAGTGGCATAAAAAATTGTTGCCAGGACAATTAACAAGGCATATGCGTTGAATGTGAACGTTCCTCCTTCTCCACCAGTAATTAAAATCGCTGTTCCTACGAATCCAATGGCAATTCCATTGAATACTCTGAACTTATGTTTTTGTCCATAAAATAAGATACCGACGAGAATCGTGGATATCGGAGTAAGTGCATTTAGAACTCCGGTTAGGGAACTTGGTAAGACAGTCTGTGCCGTTGCGAAAAGGAACGACGGCACCAGGCTTCCAAGAAATCCTAACGAGACCAGATATTTCCAATCTCGGAATTTGACACGCTTTAGTCTTAGCAGGGCTACAGGAGCAAGGAACAAGGAAGCTGCAACAATCCTCAATGATCCAACTTCCTGAGGGGAGAGATGTACCAGGCCTTTCTTAATTAAGATGAAAGAACTACCCCAGATGAGGGCCAGAATAATCAAAAAGACCCAGGAAATTATTGTGTTTGATTTAGTGGGGTTCAAGCTAAACTCAATTCCCCAAATTCAACCTTGATGTTCTCAAGAGTTTCGAACAATACCTCCGGATTATCAGACTCTACAAGTTTCATTCGAAATGGTTTGAAATTTGGAATACCTCGGAAATAATTGGTATAGTGCCTCCTCATTTCAAACACTCCCTGTTTATCACCCTTCCAGGATAGTGAAAATTCAAGGTGACGTTTTACTGTATCAATTCTTTGATCGAGTGTCGGAGGAGCCAGTTTTTCTCCGGTTTTCAAGAAATGCTTTATTTCGTTGAATACCCATGGATATCCTATGGATGCTCTCCCTATCATGATCCCATCCACACCGTATTTATTTTTGTACTCCAGGGCTTTTTCAGGTGAATCTATATCTCCATTCCCAAAGATCGGAATATGAATTTTGGGATCATCTTTGACCTTTGCTATGGGCGTCCAGTCTGCTTCTCCCTTATACATTTGTTTCCTTGTTCGCCCATGTATGGTCAGTGCCTGGATCCCAACATCCTGAAGCCTTTGAGCAACCTCCTGGATCCTAATGGTCTTTTCGTCCCAGCCTAACCTTGTCTTTACCGTGACAGGTTTGTTTACTCTTTTGACAATTTCAGCTGTCATCGACTGCATTTTGTCAATATCCAGCAGTATCCCTGCACCAGCTCCCCTACACGCTACCTTCTTCACTGGACAACCATAGTTGATATCGATAATTTCAGGATCTGCTTCTTCCGCGATCGCCGCAGCCTCCCTCATGGATTCGATCTTCTCGCCAAAGATCTGGATGCCAATCGGTCGTTCATAATCATAAATATCAAGCTTCTGAACGCTCTTGTCCGCTGAACGGATCAGTCCTTCCGCAGAAATAAATTCAGTGTACATCAGATCAGCACCATTCTCTTTGCATAATGCCCTGAACGGCGGATCACTCACATCCTCCATAGGAGCTAATAACAATGGAAACTCCCCAACTTCTATATTTCCTATCCGTACCAAATCCTAAATTCCTATTTTTGCCGGCAAAAATAGACCAATAAATGCAAACCAGTTCCTTATTCAACCTTCACGAAGGAAAATCCCCATGGGTTGTACTTTTGGTGTTATCTGTTTTTGTATTCCTTTCACTGGTCATTTTCAACTTGATTGGACTTGTTTTAGTTCTTCCATTCTTTGAATTTGATATTGAGTATACCATTGATGTGGTGTCATTCCCCCAGGGATACCCGAATTCGAAGATCCCATCATTAATTGTCCAGGGAGTCACCGCTATTGGCGCATTCATTCTAGTCCCGATTGCTATAATTAAACTGTTTACCAGTAATCGCCTTGGGAATTTCTTTTCAATATCTCATACCGTTCCCGCAAGCATAATGATCACCATTCTTGTGGTATTTACATTCATGGTTGTCAATAGTGTTATTATCCAATGGAATATGAATGTCGACCTTCCGGACTCATTATCCTGGTTTGAAAACTGGGCAAAGGAAAACGAAGAGAGACTGGGTGAGATGACTGTTTTCCTAACTCAATTTGATAGTTTCTGGCATTTCCTTTTTGGAGCATTAATTGTTGCTATCGTCCCCGGAATTGGTGAGGAATTGCTGTTCAGAGGAGTGATACAAAATCTGTTTAATAAGGCGAAGATCAATCCTCACATTGCCATTTGGTTAACCGGTTTCCTCTTCGCAGCATTTCACGGACAATTTTATGGGGTCATTCCAAGAATGCTACTTGGAGTATTGTTTGGCTATCTGTATTATTGGTCTGGACATTTGGGTTATGCGATGATTGCCCATTTTGTCAATAATTTCTTTATGCTTTCAATGGTATACATAAGAGATATTGGTTTGATCGAGTATGATATTGAATCAGACAATCAGAGTCCTGATTTCTGGGTAGTCCTCTTATTCGCCGTGATTACCACAGCCCTTTTGTTTTCATTCCACAGAATATTCCAAACACAAAAAAATGGGAGATTGGCAAAAGGTATTTGAAGACACAACCAGTTACCGGGCAGAAATTGTGAAGGCAATTCTGGAAGATAACAATCTGGAGCCTGTCCTCATCAGTAAAAAAGATTCATCCTACCAATTTGGTTACTTTGAAGTGCACGTAAAACCTGACAATGTATTGAAGGCGATCAAAATAATTAAGGAGGATATAAACTTTGAGTAGATTTTCAGAATTATATCGGAGGGTAATATCAGCCCTGATCGGAGCTTCAGTGATCGTTTCGGCATTGATATTTGGGGAGTGGGCGTATTTCACTATTTTCCTTCTAATATCAATTCTTGCCCAATGGGAATTTTACCGACTCGTAAGAGCTCAAAGTTACGTTCCAGTTAGATTACTGGGGGTGTTCATTGGTACCGCACTTTTTATCTTAAGTTTTCTGATTGAAAAAGGCGTGCTGGAAAATAAATTCTACTTCGTGATCTTTCCATTGGCAAGTCTCATATTCCTGATCAAACTATACAAGAAAAAAGACTCCAATCCCTTTGTTAACATTGCATTTTTCTACCTCGGCATAAGCTATGTTGCTGCACCATTCATGCTGATGAACATAATCGTTTTCGACGCGGGAGAATACAGCTACCAGATCCTGTTGGGTCTTTTAGTGATCATCTGGGCAAGTGACACCGGGGCCTATTTCACGGGAAGTGCATTTGGTAAGACAAAACTCTTTGAACGTATCTCGCCTAAGAAATCCTGGGAGGGGAGCATTGGAGGTGCGATAGTAGCAATAGGTTTTGCAATTCTTTTATCAAGGTTTTACCCGGATCTAAATACGTTTGAGTGGATAAGTGTAGCCATCATCGTGGTTATCACCGGTACTTATGGCGATCTAGTGGAATCATTATTCAAAAGATCAATGGAAATCAAAGATTCAGGAAATATCATCCCTGGTCACGGGGGTTTCCTTGACCGCTTTGACAGTCTCATACTATCTGTCCCATTCGTGGTTGTTTTTCTTAAGCTTTTATAGTTTAAGTGATTCCAGAACCGTTAATTTTGCAATCGATTTTTCAAAGCAACATTTAACCCGTTAACTATTTATCATGGCCTACATAGAGCCGGCTCCTATCAAGGACAAGGAAAATCCGTTTGAATCGATGATGTCCAGATTTCAGATCGCAGCTAACAAGCTAGGTCTGGAGGAAGAAGTGTACAACGTATTGAAATCACCAACGAAGCAGGTGATTGTATCACTTCCGGTAACAATGGATGATGGATCCATCAAGGTTTTTGAAGGATATCGTGTGATACATTCGAATATCCTTGGTCCATCCAAGGGAGGTGTTCGATTTGATATGGATGTAAACCTGGATGAAGTCAAAGCTTTAGCAGCTTGGATGACCTGGAAATGTGCGGTCGTCGATATTCCATATGGTGGGGCAAAGGGGGGCATCAATTGTAATCCTCGAAAGATGTCCAAAGGAGAAATTGAGCGATTGACTCGCGCTTACACACAGGCCATGTACGAGATCTTTGGACCGGATCGGGATATTCCTGCACCGGATATGGGGACAGGACCAAGAGAAATGGCCTGGATGATGGACCAATATTCCAGGGGTCATGGAATGACAGTAAATGCAGTAGTGACTGGAAAACCTCTGGTTCTCGGAGGATCATTGGGAAGGGCTGAAGCAACAGGTAGGGGTGTGATGATCAGCACGCTTGCAGCAATGGAAAAACTACGTATTAATCCTTTCAAGGCTACATGTGCCATTCAAGGATTTGGAAATGTCGGATCCTGGGCGGCCAGGTTGCTGGAAGAAAGGGGAACGAAGGTTGTATCAATAAGCGATTTGTCAGGAGCCTATTACAACGAAAATGGAATTAACATTTCAAAGGCAATTGAATATCAAAGTGAAAATCAAGGGACCCTGGAAGGTTACACGGAAGCAGATAAGATCTCCCCCGACGAATTATTGACGCTGGATGTAGATGTCCTTGTACCGGCCGCAGTGGAGGATGTAATTACTGTTGACAATGCCAATAGCATAAAGGCAAAACTCATAGTAGAAGGGGCAAATGGTCCTACTGCCGCCAAAGCAGATAAGATATTGATGGAAAAAGATATCATGGCCGTCCCCGATATTTTGGCAAATGCCGGTGGTGTTACCGTCTCATATTTCGAATGGGTTCAAAACCGCCTGGGTTATAAGTGGACAGGGGAAAGGGTCAACCGTCGATCAGACAGGATCATGAAGGAAGCATTCAACAAGGTTTATAAAGCCGCTCTTAATTATGATGTATCGATGAGAATTGCAGCATATATTGTCGCAATTGATAAAGTGGCCAAGACCTATAAATTCAGAGGAGGATTCTAAATTGACACTGCATCACGAGGGCTTTCTGATCATTCCGATTTCAGCTGTTATAATATTTCTATTATACCTGGGATTGACCTGGTTGCTTCCTTATGACATTGCAAGGTGGATACTTGGAAGTGCTGCAGTGATCTTTTGGCTTTTGATCATTTCCTTTTTCAGAGTTCCGGAGATAGAAACACCCCAGGGTAACAATCTTGTGATCGCACCAGCAGAGGGCAAAATAGTGGTTATCGAAAAAACCATGGAAGAGGAATATCTGAAAGAAGAAAGGATACAGATTTCCATATTTATGTCTCCATTAAATGTCCACGTCAATCGCAGCCCTGTTGATGGTTCTGTTTCATATTACAAATACCATCCTGGAAAATACCTGGTGGCATGGCACCCTAAATCAAGCACTGCAAACGAAAGAACATCCATAGGCTATAAGACAGAAAGTGGTATGGAAATATTAATGAGACAAATTGCGGGAGCTGTGGCACGCAGGATCAGTTTTTACAAAAAAGAAGGTGATATTGTCTCCTCAGGTGACGAGGTTGGATTCATACGTTTCGGAAGTCGTGTGGATGTTTTTTTACCTGTAGATTCAAAGGTAATGGTCAATATCGGTGATAAAACTTCCGGAGGAGAAACCATACTGGCAAGGCTCCCATAGTTCCATATTTGGAAAAATCTTCCTATTTTCCGATATCAACTAAAAACTTAAACTATGGCCTCTAATAATTATGCGGGTTTTTGGCTCCGCTTTGTCGCGTACATTATTGATTCGATCATCCTGGGAATTGTTCAAAGTATCGTTGTAGTACCGCTTCTTGCTGTGTTCGGGATAACTTTTGCCTCTGGCATTAACAATATGTCAGAAGATGAAATGGTTGGCGCTGCAATTGCATTTATCACCGCCATGAGTGGGATATCATTTCTTTTCTTCATACTACAAACACTCTATTTCACCATAATGGAGGCTAGTAAATACCAGGCAACATTTGGTAAAATGGCTCTTGGGTTGAAAGTAACTGATGCTGATGGAAAACCAGTTGATTTTGTTAAGTCACTGATCCGAAACCTTGGAAAGATCGTATCATCAGCAATTTTCATGATAGGTTACATAATTGCCGGATTTACGGCAAAGAAACAAGCACTCCATGACATGATTGCAGGAGCATTGGTATTAAAGAAATAATCACAAATGAGTTGATTTGGGTGACTACCCAAATCAACTCCTCAAATCAATCTTACTATTTTCTCTAAAAAGATCCTGTCGGTCTCATCAAAATCATTGAGTTGATCACTATCTACGTCCAGCACCATCCGGGCACTACCTTCTTCATCCAAAACCGGAACAACGATTTCAGATTTGGAGTCCGCACTGCATGCGATATGTCCGGGGAATTCATCGACATTTGGGACGATGATAGTCTTTAATTCTTCCCATGCTTTACCACATACCCCCTTACCTTTTTGGATCCTTGTGCATGCAATGGGACCTTGAAAAGGTCCCAAAACCAATTCATTTCCTTTCACTATGTAAAATCCCACCCAAAAGAAATCCATACCATACTTCAAAGCTGATGCAATATTTGCAAGGTTTGCTACCTGATCACTTTCACCATTGATCAATGACTCAATTTGAGGGAAAAGTTCCTCGTAACGTTGAGTTTTCCCCAAGCTCTTATTGATTATCAATTCCTCTGACATAGATCAAATTTCCTCCAGGTCTTTTCTGGTCAATTCGTTTTTAATATTTCCGGTGTTTAAAGTTTCCAAAGGTTCAAACATCATTATGAAAGCCTCCTCTTTGGCTGAAGGTTTGTGTTCAACTCCCTTTGGAATGATTGTAAATTCTCCTTCCTGTAAATCGATCATTTTATCCCTCAATTCTATGGAAATGGCACCTTTCACCACGTAAAACATTTCATCCTCATTCTCATGACTGTGCCACACAAACTCACCCTGGATCTTTGCAATTTTCACAGCTTGACCATTGAGCTGACCGATTATCCTCGGATTCCAGTGATCAGAAAAAGAATCGAATTTCTCTAATAAATTGCCTTTATTGATATGCATTTTTATAGAATTTTAAGATATCAGTAGAAACCATGGAAATAGAAGTTGGGTTCAATTCCAGTACAGGTGCTTTTATTCCCTCCTTGAATTCTGAGTCTGAAATAAAAACCCTGGCCTCATCCCAACATCCTTCTTTTATGATCTCCCCGATTGTGTGAGCACCACCCTCGACAAACAATGATTGAATTTCCAACTCATAAAGTTTCTTCATCATTTGTGGGGCCATATTATTTGATGAAATCTTTATATAGTCAATTCCTACATTCCCTTCTTCTTTTATTGAATTGAATACAATCAGCCTAGCCTCCTTTGAAGCTAGTCTCATTTGCTCCAAAGGCAATCTAAGTTGAGGATCAATAACTATTCGAGTAGGATTTTTCCCTTTCCAGTCTCGAACGGTGAGGCTGGGATCATCCGTTTCTGCAGTAGTTCTGCCCACCATGATGGAATCTTCTTCTGATCGCCATTTATGCACAAGTTGTCTGGATGTCGGTGTGCTGATCCATTTTGAACTATAATCAGCTCTGGCGACAAAGTCATTCTTGGTCTGAGCCCATTTAAGTATGACATAAGGTCTTTTTTGAGAAAAGTAAGTAAAGAACCTTCGATTCAACTCTCTGGACTCCACTCCCAAAACATCTTCCACCACTCTTACACCTTTGGAAACAAGTCTTTTCAATCCCCGACCGCTTACCAGGGGATTCAGATCCTTTGTTGCAACTACCACTCTGGGAATGGAGTGTTTAATAATTAGATCTGCACAGGGCGGTGTCTTTCCTACATGGGAACATGGTTCCAGTGTCACATAAAGTGTAGAATTCGAAAGCAACTCTTTGTTCCGAACAGAATTAATGGCGTTGACCTCTGCATGAGGACCCCCATATTCCCTGTGAAATCCTTCACCGATTATCCTGTTTTCATAAACGATGACACATCCGACCATTGGATTTGGGCTCACTTTGCCGAGACCAAGTTTGGCCAATTGTAATGCCCGATGCATGAATTTATCATTGATCTCCATGGGAAAGTTGAGCTAAATTCGCAATTCTAAGTCATGTCACAAACGGTTATCGATCTTTTTGAGAGCTTTCTAAGGCAATTGAACAAAGTGTATGATAATGAAGAAGCCAGGTCGATCAGCTTTCTGGTATTTGAGGATTTGTCGAATGTTACGAAGGCAGACATTTTATCAAAGTCGAACCTCACAATTGAAAATGAGGATTTGATCAAACTTGAAAATTGCCTCCAAAGATTACTTTCAGGAGAACCTGTACAGTACATTTTGGGCTCCGCATATTTCCTGGGCAGAAGGTTCTTTGTAAACGACCAGGTCCTGATACCCAGGCAGGAGACAGAAGAACTTGTTCAGTGGATTTTGCATTCCCGGGAAGAGCGAAATTCTATTCTTGACATCGGAACAGGAACAGGGATCATTCCCATTAGTCTGATGCTCGCCGATGGAAGTATTTCGGCAACAGGATGGGATATCTCAAATGCTTCCTTAGCTATTGCCAAAAAAAATTCCCAAAAGTTCCAGGTCGATGTCGATTTTTTGAGCGTAGATGTCCTTCAACCTTTAGAGATCAAAAAAAAGTACGATATAATTATTTCAAATCCACCATATATCACGGAATCAGAAAAAACAGGGATGCCTCTCAACGTGTTGGAATTCGAACCCGAAATTGCACTCTTTGTACCCAACAATGATCCCTTGCTCTTTTATCGTCGTATCTCAAAAATTGCCAAAGAAAGTCTTGAAAATGGTGGTTTACTGTTCTTTGAAATAAATGAACGATTTGGCCGGGAAGTTTATGAATTATTGGAAGAAAGTGGATTTTCAAAAATTGAATTGAGAGAGGATCTGAATGGAAAGGACAGAATGATTCGAGCAGAGATCAATCAAGGAAATTGAAAAGTGATTTCGATTTCATCCCTGACTGCCACACCATTTTGAATTGTCGGATTCCAACCCTGATTCCATGCATTTACAAGGCGAATAGCCTCCTGGTCACATCCGGATCCAATACCTTTTTTGATTGAAGTTCCAGCTAAAACTCCATTCTCATCAATCGTTACGACAATAACCACCTCTCCTTCAATCCCTTGCATTCGTGCGGTATCCGGATAGATCTTATTATCGATAATATATTGATCGAATGCTTCTAGTCCCCCAATAGGCTCTAATTTGGTATCCGGAGGACCCGCAATCATACTTCTTGCCATTGCTGCGGCAGGAGCTAATTCTGGTTGTACACCTTCTCCACTCCGCTCCTTCTTGGCTACGTCGGTCAAATTGGAAGCTACTCCTCCCGAAGTTGTGTCGTCTAAAAATGTCAGGTCCCCCTCTTCAGAGATTACATCTTGAGCCGCAAACACTTCTTCAGCTTCCTCGAATGCTACAAGTTCACTAACCTCAGAAGTCTGATCCGTTACCAGTGAGGGATCAAAATCCTCCTGATCTGAATCTGTTATCTGAGCAGTTGTTAGAGGTGCATCCGCAATAATTTCCTGTGCAACTTCAATGTCCTCCTCTTGTGGTGTGGTAGCTACAGCCTGGGTTTCATCAGTGATCACTGGTGGTGGTTGGTCCGTAAAATCAATATCCTTTTGCTCCGGTTCGACCGTTTGGTCCATTACCCCCTGATCATCTTTCTCCTCCGGAGTTGCAGGTTGTTGTTTTGGGACTTCTTCTTTCTCTTCGTTCATTGTCAAGAGGTCCCCACTCGTAGTATTTATGGTAAAAAACCATACCGCAACTGAAGCGACAGCTAGAAAACTTACTACTGCGGCAATTCTCAATATGTGAGATCCGGATGTTCCCAGCCTTCTTTGAAGTCGAATAAGGTCATCCTTGATAATATCAGGATCCTGATCCATATATCCTTCGGCGGCTTCCTGCTCAAATTCCGATTGAAGGACTTCATATTCAAATTTATGACTCCCTTTCTCAGAAAGTTTCCCTTCCAGGTATTTTTGAAATTCTTCTTTGGATCTGGTATGACGCTTATTTCCTGACATTATCTGTTGTTCTCCATACAGATTTTCAAATTTCTTTTTCCATTCTGGATAAAGCTTTTCACTTCATTCAATTTCAGTTTTGTGGAGCTACTAATGACTGCATAGCTTTTCTTCTGAAGAAAAAACATACTAATACACTTCTTTTGTTCATCTTTTAATGTTTCAATGCACTTCTCAAGCTTCTTCAGATTCTGTTCCAATTCATCAGCCTCACCATTGGGATGATCATAATGGTCCAATTCCATAAAGTTTTCGTCCATACTTACGATCTCCTTGTGTCTCCTGAGCTGAACTAGACAGTGATTCTTACTGACTGTATATAGCCAGCTTTTAAAATAATTTACCTCTTCATTACGAAGAATATCTGTAAGTCTTTCAAAGATGTCCATGACGGCATCCTGGCTATCTTCCCTGGATTTTAGGTATTTCAGGCACAGACCATAGACAAGGTGCATGTACCTTTCGAACACAATTGCCAAATATTTTCTATTCCCTGTTTTCCTGTAACGGGTGAGCAATTCTTTGTCTGATAGTGACTTGCTATTTAGTGGGATGACCGTCAATGCGATTATCAAATGATCCGACGAAATAACGCTGAAGAAACGGTATTCTGAAATTTTTTTATGGAAAAATGTCAAACGTGTTTCTCAATTGTGAAAACAAAATTGAAGAATATGAAAACGATTATTGGTTTAATACTAGCATTCTTTTTAACCGTTGGTGATCAATCTCCCCGGTTTGTTTCTGGAACTGTCTACGATGAATTTGGTAATACAATTGAAGGTGTTACGGTATCCACAAAAAACAGCTACAATTCTGTCCAATCAGATATCAATGGATTCTATCAAATTGAGATCAAGCAGGATGTCAATACTTTGATCTTCAAACACCCAGAATTCAAAACGAAAAAAATAAATGTTGGAAAACGTAAAATCGTGGATGTTGTCCTGGAACATATAGTAGAAAAAAAGGAAGTAATTGTTGACATGGAATTTGAAGAGGATCTCATGATGGCTGAACCGGCAATGATCAGAAGCATGCAAAAATCGAGATCAACGAGTGGTGCAGGTTATAGGATGCCTTCCCCATATGAGTCCCGTCCACCATTTAACACTGAGAACTATGCGACGATTCACGAAAATGAGTTTCGCAAAGTAACCGATGCTCCCCTTTCAACTTTCTCAATCGATGTGGATGCAGCTTCCTATAGCAACGTAAGGCGATTCCTTAATAACGGACAACTCCCCCCTAAGGACGCAGTTCGCGTTGAAGAAATGATCAACTATTTTAGTTATGATTACGATCTGCCGAAAGGTAGTGATCCGTTCTCAATCAATACAACTCTTACCCAAACTCCATGGAATGAAGACCATTTACTGGTGCAAATTGGACTCCAGGGCGAAAAGATAGATATAGAGGATCTTCCTGGTTCCAACCTGGTATTTCTAGTGGATGTCTCCGGGTCAATGCAAGCTGCCAATAAATTACCCTTGTTGAAGTCGTCAATGAAAATGCTTACAAACGAATTAAGAGGCGAGGATAAAGTTTCAATGGTCGTTTACGCAGGTGCTGCTGGTCTTGTACTCCCTCCAACCAGGGGTGACGATAAAAGAAAGATTATTGAAGCCCTAGACAAACTGGAAGCAGGAGGATCAACAGCTGGAGGTGCTGGAATTAAGCTTGCCTATAAAATTGCTCAAGAGAATTTTATTGAAGGAGGAAACAATCGAATTATTCTTGCCACTGATGGTGATTTCAATATTGGAGAATCCAGTGATGCAGGTATGGAGAGGTTAATTGAGGAAAAAAGAAAAAGTGGAGTTTTCTTGACTGTTCTGGGATATGGCATGGGTAACTATAAAGATTCAAAAATGGAAATCCTGGCCGACAAAGGGAATGGGAACTATGCCTACATCGATAATATCCGAGAAGCTAAAAAGGTATTGGTTAATGAATTTGGAGGTACACTTCACACCATCGCCAAGGACGTTAAGATCCAGGTTGAATTCAATCCTTCACATGTTCAGGCCTATCGACTCATTGGATATGAGAACAGGAAATTGAACAATGAAGACTTCAACAATGATCAGAAAGATGCCGGTGAATTAGGTAGCGGTCATACGGTCACAGCTCTTTATGAGATAATCCCTGCTGGAGTTAAAAGTGATTTCATGAAAAATGTGGATCCTTTAAAATATCAAAGTGATCAGGACATGAAATCCGGCTTTGAAAACGAATTACTT
Organism: Cyclobacteriaceae bacterium; assembly: GCA_965242805.1. Taxonomy (GTDB): domain Bacteria; phylum Bacteroidota; class Bacteroidia; order Cytophagales; family Cyclobacteriaceae; genus JANQEU01. The sequence continues at coordinate 2,786,871 of CBDETD010000002.1, forward strand.
ACCGTGAAATTCAGATATAAAGACCCAAATGGGTCAAAAAGTAAGCTGATAACCAAGACGGTTGAACATGAAATTGTCAAATCTGACAAGAACATTGAGTGGGCCGCTGCTGTAGCCGGGTTTGGAATGCTCTTAAGAGAATCTGAATTCAAAGGGGATCTTAATTATGACAAAGTACTTGCCCTTGCTAAATCATCAAAGGGCCATGATCCTAATGGGTATAGGGGTGAGTTCATAGGGTTGGTGGACATTGCTTCGAGGATGGCAAGAAACAATTGATCAACTTTTTCTCAAAAGAAGAGGATCTCCCACAATTGATGTAGGAGATCCTTTTTATTTGATTCTATGGATTGTCAGAATCTGAATGATCCTGAAATGAATATGTTCCTCGGTGGCTGGATACGGTAACCCGGTCCTTCGACATTTCCGTCAAAATCAATGTCAACAGGACTCCCCTCTGTGAAGTAGGTTTCATCCAGGATATTGTTGACTGTTATCGACATAGAAAAAGAATCTGAGAAATCATATTTCAAATTGCCGTCCAAAACGAAAAAGGAAGGTAGGGTAAATTCCTGATCATTTGACAACTCCATAAAGGATTCACTAACGTACCTTCCAAACAGGTTCAATCCAAACTTGTTCACGTCTAGACTTAGGCTTGGATTTATCATCAAATTCGGAGAAAATATATGCTCTACATCCTGAATCAGCTCAGAATTTGAATTGGTAAATTCGTTGATATTGGTCATCAAATAACTTCCATTTAATACAAGGGAAAGAACCTCATTTACCCTGTAATGAGATACAACCTCCACCCCGGTTCGAAGGCTTTTCTCCACATTTACCCTCAATGGAATGTAAGATCTGGCAGCGAGAGCGCCAACGGGGGATATCTCATCTTCGAAGCTCATAAAAAAGTAATTGACGTCAAGATCTAAATTTTTCCCCTTGAACCTGTAACCTATCTCCAGATCATTTACATATTCTTCCCTGACAATAGTCTCATCAAGAAGTGATGTGATGTTGTAATCATAAATTCCGGAACCATCCCCCTGGAGGATATCAGTTCTTGTAGGTTCTCGTCCCGTTCTTCCAAGTGAAATGTAAAGATTCGAATTAGTACCAAACCCGGTATTTATTCCGATCTTGGGATTGATAAATGTCCAGCTTCTACTTACGCTGCCAATACCGGCTAACGTCTGCAAACTTGCCCCTTCAAACTTAAGGTCCACAAACCGAGCCTGAATATCAGCGAAAATATTGGTTCGGTTGCCAACCGAATAATTGGCTTTTACAAATGAGCTGAATTCGTTTTTAAAAGTTTCATCGGTATAAGTAGGAACAATGCTCGGTGCAAGGGAATTGATATTGGCTCTTTGAAAATTATACACATGAACACCCAAAGCGAGGTCCAAGGAACCCTTTTCATATAACATGTCCCCAAAAAAACCTAAATGTTCATTTTCCAAACCGAAAATAAGTTGGGTTGTATCATCTAATCCAAATGGAAACTCTCCCCTTGCACCTCCAAAATACGCGGTAGAATTGATCGTGATATCATCGCTTATGATCCTGGAGTACTGCAATTGGATGAGCTCCTGTTCGAAATCGTCGGTATCATTTGGATGATTATAATTTGTAAAAGGGTCACTTTTAATATCCGAGAGCAATACAGGTAAGTAGGACTGATCATTTTGTGTCTTCCCGGCGAAAGCAGTTACTTTGATTACGTCTTTGTCACCCAAGTATCCTCCAGATGCAAAGAAGGAATAGGAATCCGAACCGGAATATCTTTTATACCCATCAGAGGAAGTTCTGGTAAATCTTGCATACGCTCCGACATTGTTTTCAAGTTTCCCTGTTGATGCCTCTACAGATGTCCGTAATGTGTTGAAAGAACCATAAAGTAATTGCAGCTCCAAAGACGGATCCGGTTGATTCAGTCGATATGATTCAAAATTCACCGATCCTCCGTAGGAAGCTACCCCGTTGGACGAAGTGCCTACTCCACGCTGAACCTGAAAAGATTCAACACTATTGGTAAAATCAGAAAAGTTCGAAAAAAATACTCCCTGATCAATCATATCATTTAAGGGCACTCCATTCAGAGTCATGTTGATTCTGGTTTGATCGATGCCCCTCAACCGGAATTGGTTATAGTTTCCAATTGGTGATCCCGCATCAGAGTAAGAAATTATTGAAGGGGTCAACTGCTCTATTACGACTGATGGATCCTGACCAATGTAGAACTCTTCAATTTCCTCCCTTGTAACAGTCTTACTAGTAGTTGGAGTGGATTCATTTGCTCTAACGGAATAAATTACCAATTCCTCAAGTTCTCTTGTCGAGATTGAGTCATAACTTTCTTGTCCATATCCCACATTTAAAAAGATACAGACCAGCATTAATGCTGATAACAATTTCATAATTAGATATCTATAAAAATTTAACCATAAGTGAAGCGGGGAACTTCACAGTCGGTTATCATACTTCCTTTCCGGCATTACCCGGACAGGTTCAATGGGTATGATCTCAGCCCGATATATTCAGGCACCCCTTTAATGGAGCAAAACTAATCAAATTGATATTTGTTCGAGCGCTTTTTTGGCACTCGATAATCTCTCTCCCTCTATTCCATTAACTACCGAATAAGGGACACCTGATGAGGAAACAAGTTCATGATAAATATCAAAAAGTTCTTTCCTTTTGTTCGGATGTTCTCGCTGAGGGTCGGGTATCCACGGAAGATCTATATTGTTCAACAAATAGAAGTCATATTTTCTCATGTTGAGCTGTTCCTCGATCCAGGGATCTGTTGATCCGTACTTGAAATCACTCCAGACCTTTATGACAAGAAGGTTTGTGTCACAAAAAAGCCAGTCTTTTGTGTATTCTGCTTTATCGTCCTCCCAGATTAGTTGGCCTTTTGCTATTTGAAGGAGGTCATTCTGATCATATTCCCTATCCAATCGATCAAGGTAGAATCTCGCATATTCTGGCACCCATTCAGCTTCGAAATCTCTTGCCAGCATCCTTGCCAGATCACTCTTACCTGTTGATTCCGGACCTACTATAGCAACTCTTCTAAGCATATGACATTAGTTTCTTTCTCCATGAAAAATAGCCCCATATTGCAATAATTGTCCAAATGAAATACTGTACACTGGTCAATGGCAATCCTTTGTACATATATAGGGGAACAGCTATTAGATCCGTTATTATCCAAAAGATCCAATGTTCTATTTTTTTTCGGGCCATCAACCACATGGCTGTGATCGGTGCAGCTGTGGATATCGAATCCCAGTAAGGAACATCACTGTCTGTGAAGTCCAAGCCAAACTTTATAATCAGAAAAGAAAGAAGCATAATTGAAAGGGAAATCGTTACTTCCAATCTGCTGCTACTGGTAATAGGTATCTGATCCAAATTCTTGTCTTTGGTGTCTTTCCAGTGATACCATCCATAAATGCTCATGAAAAAGTAATAGGCATTTATTCCGGCATCTGCATATAGTTTATAATTGAAGGCTATATATACGTAGATAAGTACATTGACTATACCTGTAGGGTACACCAGTATGTTTTCCTGTTTTGAGTACCAAACGGTCAGCAAACCGAATATGACTGCCACAAATTCCAGCCATGTTGTTTGGTAGATCTGATAAACAAAAACTTCCCACAATTCAGACATGGCTGCAATATTAAATTAATTCACTCAGTCCCTTTTTTATTAGGCTTAGTTCTGGGTAATTTTGCCCGGCAAATAATAGTTCTTGTTATTTGCCATGAGTGTAAACAATAATACTTTCTTTCTTGAGGCGCTCACATATGATGACGTCCTTCTCCTTCCGGGTTATTCCGAAGTTCTACCGAGAGACACAGATACATCCACACAAGTCACCAGGAATATCAAGCTGAATATTCCTTTGTTATCAGCGGCGATGGATACGGTCACCGAAGATAAACTGGCAATTTCAATGGCACTGGATGGCGGGCTTGGCGTGATCCATAAGAACATGTCGGTTGAGAAGCAGGCAGAGTTGGTTCGAAAAGTCAAAAGGTCACAAAGTGGTATGATCCTGGATCCCATTACCCTACATGACGGTAGCACTGTAGGAGATGCTGACCGCATTATGAGGGAGAATAAAATTGGCGGCATTCCTGTGGTAAATGGTAATAACAAACTAATCGGGATCATTACCAATCGGGATTTGAGATTCCATAAGGACATGTCTTCTCCTGTTGCAGACATCATGACCAAGGAAAATGTAATTACCGCCGGAGTCGAAGTAGGTCTATATGAAGCGGAAGAAATACTACAGGAATATAAAATAGAGAAACTTCCTATTGTTGATGACAATGGTGAGTTGACAGGATTGATCACCTATAAGGACATCTTGAAAAATAAAGATCGGCCCAATGCATGCAAGGACCAATATGGGAGATTAAGAGTGGGTGCTGCTGTTGGTGTTACCGCAGATCTAATAGAAAGGATTGGAGCATTGAAGAAAGCGGGAGTTGATCTGGTAAGCATAGACACTGCACATGGTCATTCCAAAGGAGTAATAGAAAGTGCGAAGAAGGTAAAAAAGACATATCCTGAACTAGAATTGATAGTTGGAAACATTGCTACTGCTGAAGCTGCGAAGGCATTAGTTAAAGCAGGAGTAGATGGTATTAAAGTTGGCGTAGGTCCAGGCAGTATTTGCACTACAAGGATCATCGCGGGAGTAGGAGTGCCTCAGCTTACGGCAGTCTATGAATCGGCCAAAGCAATTAAGGGAAGTGGGATTCCAATCATTGCAGATGGAGGGATCAGGTTTTCCGGTGATCTGGTGAAAGCGATTGCAGCTGGGGCAAACACGGTGATGATCGGTTCCTTATTGGCTGGGACAGAAGAGGCCCCTGGTGAAGTAATCCTTTATGAAGGAAGAAAATTTAAGACCTATCGTGGTATGGGGTCAGTCGAAGCCATGGAAGAAGGTTCAAAAGATCGATATTTCCAGGATGCAGAAGATGACATAAAAAAACTAGTTCCGGAAGGCATCGTCGGTAGAGTTCCTTATAAAGGTTTGGTTAGCGAGGTTTTATTTCAGATGGTAGGTGGGTTAAGGGCCGGTATGGGTTATTGTGGAGCCGCTAACATTGAGGAACTTCAAAGTGCCAAATTCGTAAAGATCACCAACGCCGGATCCATTGAGAGTCACCCGCACGATATCCATATCACTCGGGAAGCTCCCAACTATTCAAGAAGGTAATATTGCTTAATTTTCCCTTGAAAAAGGGGAATAACACAGGATTTGTGGTTTATCATCTAACTGGATGTCACAAAAAGCTAAAATAAGGATAACACTTGCTGTAGGCATTCTGTCATGGCTACTTTATAGCTTTTTCGACATTTATTTCATAATCCTTGAAAGCTATAATATATCTGAGGCTTATGTGGATCTACTACCACAGGGTTTTTTGACTCTTTTCATTATTAGCACTTTATTCTATTACAGATATAAAATCACCAAAGCCGAAAGTGTCAACTTTCTGGACCTGCTTTGGAAGGTATTCATAACTGGTCTGGTCACCACGATCATTTCCCTATGTATAAGACTGCTTTTCACCCTGTATGAAGGGACAACCTTCATCCAGAATCCGGTTACGGTCAACTTTCTATACCAGGTTTATGTAGGATTGGTCATTGTATACATTGTTTCCACATTTGTTGTCTGGAAAAGATTTATTCTATACCAGAAATCAAAGAACCTGGTCCAACTCTGGAATTTCTTCGAGTACGCTCTACTCCTGAGTTTGTTCGTTGATTTTCTCGGTTACGATCTGGAATCCAATTTCTTCAACATAGCACTGGTATTTTTAACCACGTTCTCGGTGGTCCTTTCTTTTAACTTGAAATGGATCGCCTACCTGAATTTCAAGCAAAAATGGAAAAGCATTTTATTTATCCTTTTATCAGGGATCTACCTTTATCACTTCTTTCTTAACCTGACCATTTATTCAGCAAACGATCTCTTAATTCATGATCTCCTGGATAGAATATTTGTTGCAGCATTACTGATCTTCATCTTTATCTATGCAGCGATCTCCATTCTAGTCACTTTATTCAATCTTCCAACCTCCTCCGAATTTGAGAAAAAACTTCGGGAAGCGGTTGATTTCCAAAAGTTAAGTCAATCTGTTCCCGCAGGACAAAGTGAAACCGAGACATACGACATTCTTATCGATAGTTCCATGAGTGCGGTCTTTGCGGATGCCGCATGGCTTGAGATCAAAAATGAAGAGGACTCCAAAATAATTACCAGGAACGTAGAGAAGGCTGAAATTGAGGTAATAAAGGATGACTTGAAAGACAATGACTTGAAGAGTGTAATAAACCTGGAATACTCGGGGAATGTTACCCAGGGAAAGGTATTTACAACTTTACCAAAAGGGGATTTTCGCTCAGTTTTTGCCCTACCTATACTGATCAAGAATCAGCAGATCGGTACACTGGTCTTGTTGCAAGAGGTTGCAGATGCATTCAACCGGGAAATGGTCAACATAATCACAACATTTGTTAATCAAGCAAGTATCACCCTGGAGAATGCCAAACTACTCGATGAAGCTATCGATAATGAGCGATATAAGGAGCAATTAAAAATTGCCAAGAACGTCCAAAAAAGCCTCCTCCCTGAGAAGCTTTCTGCGAATGGTAATTTTTGTATAGCTGCATACTCTATGGCAGCCGAAGAAGTAGGAGGTGATTACTACGACGTGATCAACCATAGTGATGGAAAGGTTAGTTTGATCATTGGCGATGTGTCAGGAAAAGGCACTTCAGCAGCATTCAACATGGCCCAAATGAAAGGAATTTTCCACAGTCTGGGACAGCAGGATCCAAAGCCATCTAATTTTATAGTCCAGGCTAATGAGGCTTTGAGTAGATGTCTTGAAAAATCCTCTTTCATCACAGCTTCTTATTTCTCATTTGACACAAAGAATTCAACGGTGGAGTTTGTCAGAGCGGGACACTGCCCGTCTTTATATTATGACGCTAAAAACAAAAAAGCTGAGTTTCTTGAAACAAAAGGAATGGGACTTGGTATATTAAGAAACTCCAGCTATGAAAAATACGTTTACAGTAATGCTCTCAAATACCACCCTGGAGATATTATCATGCTCCATACGGACGGTATAACGGAAGCCACAGATCAAAACAATCGCCAGTTTGGTGAAGACGGTTTAATGAAGGCGTTCAAGAAAAATGCAGGATTTGAGCCAGAAGTAATCAAAGAAAATATTATTGATGAACTCTATCGGTTCTTAAATGGTAGGAAGTTGGATGACGACTACACTATCGTAATAATAAAGTTCGGATAAATGATAGATATAAGAACAAATATAGAAAATGGCATTTATGAGATATCCGTGGATGGAGATATTGACGCAAGTTCCTCTATTCACCTGGACAATGCCCTTGAAAATGCTTTGAATGATCATACCAAGATTTTAGTAAACCTTGAAAGCCTCAATTACATTTCATCCGCAGGTTTAGGTGTATTTATCGCCCGCCTGGATGAAATCAAGAACAATAACCTAAAAATGGTTTTATATGGCTTAAATGATAAGGTACACAACGTATTTAAAATTCTTGGATTGGAAGAATTATTAACAATCAAAACTGATAAAGCCAAGGCAATAGAAGAGATTGAAGCATAACCTCACCATATCATGCAGTAAAGACAATCTTGCCGTGGTCAGGCACTTCATTGAAGAGCTATTGGAAAGATATCATGTATCAGATGTCGAATCTTATAAAATAGTTCTTGCCGTCGATGAGGTTTGTGCGAATCTTATCATTCATGCAAATAATTGTAATGCTAAGGAGTTCCTGGAATTATTAGTAGATGTAAATCCACATAAGAGTATTGAATTCACAATTCGTGATCGGGGTGTTGGATTCGATATCAATAATTATAAGGAGCCTAAGTTAAAAGAGATCGTGTCTTCAAAAAGAAAGGGTGGACTTGGTTTGATGCTTGTAAAAAGAATCATGGACGAAATTGAATTCTCAAAGGAAAAGAATCACAATATTTGCAGACTCGTAAAAAAATTAAGTTAAACTGGTGAGGTTCTCCCCTATTTTCATCATTCTATTTTCATTAATAATTGTTGGTTGTGAATATTTCCAACAGAAAGAGGAATTAGAGCGAGTGCCTATTGCTCGTGCAAGGAACTCTATTCTGTACAAAGATGATCTGTCAGGCCTTGTACCCAGAAATGTGTCTAAAGATGATAGCATAAAGCTTACGGAAAAATATGTCAATGATTGGATAAAGAAACAATTGATCCTTTCGAAAGCTCAGGAAGAGATATCATTGAACGTAGCAGAAATTGACCGCAAAGTAGTTGACTATCGATACGCATTAATCGTCCATGAGTTTGAAAAACTATATGTCAACTCTCACCTCAATGTAGCTGTAAGCCCTGAGGAGATCGAAACATACTATGATGAGCAGCAGGATAATTTTGTCCTTAAGCAGAATATTATCAAATGCTTGTTTGTACAGGTCCCTAAAAATGTACCTGAAATCAGACAATTAAGGAGAAACATTCGTTCATTCCCCAATACGAACAAGGAGGATATTGCCCAGTTCTCTCTCCAGTATGCCATTAAGACATTTCTGGATGACTCAGTGTGGATAGATTTTGATGATGTAATTTTTGAAACTCCTCTGGAAAATATTACCAACAAAATTCAGTTTCTAAGGAACACAACCTACAGTGAGACATCGGATAAAGACTTCATTTATTTCCTCAGGATACTGGACTATAAAATATCCGACCAAATATCGCCGCTTGACTACGTACGGGAAGACATTGAAAGTATAATCATCAGCAAACGGAAGTTGGCATTGAAGCAAGAATTGGAAAACACGATTTATGACGAAGCGCTTAGTGAAAATACATTCGAGATTTATCGCAATTAGTTTAATCTTTTGTTGTCTGTCTACCGCCAGAGCACAAAACGATCTAATTATTGATCAAATTATCGCCAAAGTAGACAACTACATTGTACTAAAATCTGACCTGGAGCGGGCATATCTCGAATTCCTTTCAAGGGGGGAGTACAACAGAGGTGATGCCAGATGCCAGATACTGGAATCTCTTGTTATCAACAAAATGTTGGTGGCTAAGGCCGAAATTGACTCAATCATAGTGGAGGATAGTGAGGTTGCTGGCAATTTACGACGCCGTATGGATTTCATGATATCACAAATAGGCTCCGAAGAAGAAATCGAATCCTTTTATGGGAAAAGCATTGAGCAAATTGAAAATGAATTATTTGATGAAGTGAAGGAGCAACTGATCATTCAGCGAATGAGGGGTGAGATTACCGCTGACACCAAAGTTACTCCCAAAGAAGTAAGAAAATTTTTTGCTGCTATCCCTGCTGATTCACTACCGTATTTTTCAACTGAGGTGATGGTTGGACAGATTGTGAAGAAACCTGAACCAAGTAAGTTACAGGACCTAAAAGTGGAGCGACAACTACTGGATATTAGGGAAAGGATTCTCAATGGAGAATCGTTTGGATCATTGGCAAGAGTCTACTCGGAGGATCCGGGTTCAGCAGCGAATGGTGGGGAGCTCCCCTTTTATAAGCGGGGAGAGCTAGCTCCTGAATATGAAGCTACAGCTCTCACGCTGGAGCCCGGTACATTATCAATGCCAGTTAAATCGCAATTTGGATATCATCTTATTGAGTTGATCGAAAAACGGGGGAACACTTTCAAGACCCGTCATATTCTAATCTCACCTCGTCCTTCATCGGAAGATGTGAAAAAAGCAGAGCTGGATCTGGACTCTGTAAGAAACCTGATTGTCCTTGATAGCATTACTTTCAGAAATGCAGCCAAGGAATTTTCCGATGACGATATTACTTCAACTAATGGTGGATTCTTTTCTGATCAGGAAGGTAATACACGTGTTTCTGTGGAGACCTTAGATCCAAATATCTTCTTCACAATCGACACAATGACTGTAGGTAATGTTTCCGAACCTCTTTCATTTACTCAACCTGATGGTTCGCAGGCATTTAGAATACTCTATTATGAAGATAGGATCCCTCCTCACCAGGCAAACTTGAATCAGGATTATCAGAAAATTGCGCAGGCAACTTTGAATAACAAACAAACGCAAATCCTCAATGATTGGTTTGAAGACGCTCGGGAAGATGTCTTTATCTTGATCATCGATGACTATGACAATTGTAACATCTTAGGTGACAAAATCGATTAATACCTCATGGCAAAAGATATGACAGATAAGGAAGCCGCAGACCAGCTTTCAAAAACATTCGAGGATTTAAGAAACGAAATTTCGAAGACAATAATCGGGCAGGATGAAGTTGTGAGATTGCTCATCACTTCCATTTTTTGTAATGGTCACTCACTACTGGTTGGGGTTCCCGGACTGGCAAAAACGTTGCTTATACATACCATTGCCGAATCATTGAGTCTGGAGTTCAACAGGATCCAATTCACTCCCGATTTGATGCCTTCAGACATACTGGGTGCCGAAACTCTTGATAAAGAAAGAAACTTCAAGTTTGTGAAGGGCCCTGTCTTTGCCAATGTTATCCTGGCGGATGAAATAAATCGTACTCCCCCAAAAACTCAATCAGCATTATTGGAAAGTATGCAGGAATATTCAGTGACAATATCCGGAAAACATTATGCTCTTGATAAGCCATTTTTTGTTCTTGCTACTCAGAACCCTATTGAGCAAGAAGGTACGTACCCTTTACCCGAAGCTCAGTTGGATAGGTTCATGATGATGATCAAGCTTGATTATCCTGATTATGACGCTGAGTTAGATATTGTCAAGCAGACCACTTCGATCATAAACACACAGATCAATCCCGTCATATCAAAAAAAGACATTATAAAATTTCAAGAACTGGTGAGAAAGGTACCCGTCGTTGACAATGTCTTTGAGTATGCCGTGTCATTGGTGCATAAAACTCGACCCGGTTCAGATAGGAGCAGTGAACTGAGTAATGAATACCTGGAATGGGGAGCTGGCCCCAGGGCCAGTCAGTTTCTCATACTTGGAGCAAAATGCAATGCGTTGATCTCTGGAAAGTATTCACCCGATATTGAAGATGTCAAATCCATTGCAGTGCCTGTTTTAAGACATCGAATCGTTCGAAACTTCAAAGCAGAAGCAGAGGGTCTTAGTGAAGAAAAGATCCTGAACTCATTGATCAATGACTGATCAAGCTCCTTTAAACTGCTGAAGGAATCTTATATCGTTTTCGGAAAAAAGGCGAATATCGTCAATCTGGTATTTCAACATCGCAATACGCTCTATGCCCATACCAAATGCAAAACCGGAAAATTCATCCGGATCAATATCACAGTTCTGTAGAACGTTAGGATCGACCATTCCGGAACCTCCAATCTCCACCCATCCGGTATGCTTACATATCTTACATCCTTCCCCGTGACAAATAAAACAGCTTATATCTATCTCAGCACTGGGTTCAGTGAAAGGAAAATAGGATGGACGAAAGCGGATTTGTGTGTCTTTTTCGAAGAACTCCCTGGCAAAATGATACAAGGTTTGCTTCAGATCCTTGAAGCCAACATTTCTATCAACATACAATCCCTCCACCTGGTGAAAAAAACAATGTGCTCTAGCTGAAATTGCTTCATTTCGATAAACTCTTCCCGGCATTATCGATCGAAATGGTGGCTTCCCTAATTGCATCAATCGAATTTGAACCGTTGATGTATGAGTACGAAGCAGGACATCGGGATTCTTTTCAATAAAGTAGGTGTCTTGCATGGCGCGTGCCGGGTGATTCTCAGGGAAATTTAAAGCCGTGAAATTATGCCAATCATCTTCTATCTCAGGGCCATCTGACACATTGAATCCCTGTCTTTCGAAGATCTGGATCATCCGATTTTTAACAATAGATATTGGATGTAGAGATCCGGATTGATCAGGAACCGGAGGCAAAAAAAGGTCCACGGATTTCTCAGCCTGGTCTCCTTTGGAATTTACATCAGCAATGAGCTGCTTGAATTTGTTATCAGCCAGGTTCTTAAGCTCATTCAGCAATCTCCCAAATTCCTTTTTTTGGTCGTTAGGAACCAGCTTAAAATCGGAAAATAGTTCAGAAATTTCTCCCTTTCTACCAATGAATCTCAGCCTGTATTTTTCTAGTTCCTCTTTTGTTGAAGCTACAGATTCCTCGATTTCCTTTTTCAGCTGATCTACTTTATCAAACATGATTTATAAATGAAAGTGCAAAAATAACCAACGATATAGACTAGGAAAGAAATTTCGTGTCTAAGCAGACTTCGAGATGTAAAGACTTCGCTCCTCTTTACTTTTTTGCCTTTGTCTTTTAATAACGGCGGTCAGTCGCAAATCAAAGAATAAGCCAAATAGAGATACTACAATTAACTGGCCAAATATCAGCCAGCTACTACCAACAAAATCGAAATATATGGTGATGGCCACGATGAAAAAATTCAATACGATCAGGATGATACTGGAGGAACCATGATTAAATCCCTGCTTCAGCAAAATATGGTGGATATGCTTTTTGTCCGGGACAAACGGAGATCCTCCCGCAAGTATTCTGATAAGAAAGACCCTGAAGGTATCGTAAATGGGAATTATAAGTAAAGAAAAAGCAACAGCGAGAAACGAATTAAACCTCCAGGCAGTATTAACTGGTAAGTTGTGATTTGTATTTATGAATTCAATGGCAACACAACTAAGGATAAAGCCCGTTACCAATGAGCCAGTATCACCCATGAATATTTTGGAAGGTTGCCAATTGAAGAAAAGGAAAGCTCCGAAAGCTCCTACTAGACTGAAGCAAAGAATTGAGTAAAAATTCATGCCCATTTTCAAGAACCATATCCCGAAAAAGGATGCACATAATAATGCGATGGATCCAGCCAGCCCATCTATACCATCAATAAGATTAAATGCGTTTGTCAACGCAATTACCATAAACATAGACATGATTACTGCTACGATTGGATGTATCTCATGAAATCCTAGTAATCCATAAAATCCAGTGAGATTGATATTTGCATAATAGACAGCTAGAAATGCGGCCAGGGCTTGAAATACCAGTTTTTGATTAGCATATAGACTTGCGATATCGTCCCTAATACCAAGGATCAATGCCACTACAACACCTGCTATGAAAAATTTATAGGTCGACAGATCAGTTAAGGAAACCAAAAAGATCATTGTCAAGAGAACACTAAAATAGATTGCAATGCCACCTAAAGAAGGAGTACTTATCTTATGGATCTTTCTTCGGTCCGGAGTATCAATAAAGTTGATAGCCTTGAATAGGCGTATCACTATTGGTAATGTAAAAAAAGTGACCAAGAACGATATAGACAGTGCCAGTACTATCATAGGTTAAGCGATGAAAACAAAAATATAAATAAAACAGGGTTTTATTTAACTTTTTCTATTTAAATAATCAGTAAGCTGCTTCCTGTCCTCTAAAAAGGACATAAATGGTTTTTACGATGATTTTGAGGTCGAACCAAAATGACCAGTTCTGAAAATAGAAACGATCGAGTTTTACCCTGTTTTTGATATGATAGAATTCCCTTATCTCACCTCTATATCCCATAGCCTGGGCTAATCCTGTGATCCCAGGTTTGAAAGCATGTCGTTGATAGAACTTGTCGACCCTTGTCCTATAATGTTCGTTCATTTCGACAGCATGGGGTCTGGGGCCGACGATCGCCATTTCACCTCTCAGAACATTGATGAACTGTGGTAACTCATCCAGGCTACTTATCCTTAAGAATTTTCCAAAACGTGTAACCCGAGGATCATTCTTCGTTGCCCATCTCGTATCTGATTCTTCATTTATGACCATAGTCCTGAACTTGAAACACCAAAACTTTTTGTTGTTTTTGCCATGCCTTAACTGTTTGAAAATAACGGGGCCGGGGGTCTCCAGCTGTATTATTAAAGCAATAAGTGGATAAAGCCAGGACATCACAAAGACCATCACAATTAATGAGAATGCGATATCGAATGTCCGTTTAATTATCCGATTGAAAATATTATCCAGGGGAAGGTCATTAACATCTATTATAGAGATATTATCGAATCTCTTTAGGGTATAAATCTTCGGCTGGTAAGTGGCGAATGTTGGTAAGAGTTTGACCTTAACAAACTCATTGTCAGCTCTCTCAATGATCTTGTCAATGAGATCTCGCTTCAGATGTCCGCTTACATAGACGAAATCAAGTTCATCCCACTTTGATTTGAGAAAATCAAATATCCCTCCAAGCTTCTCATAGTTTGTAACATTCTCACCTTCATCCCCATAGAATCCTTTACAAATTATTCCATGATACCTGTTCCTCTGAAGTGCATCAAAGAGAGAAAATCCCAGCTTATCATACCCGACAATCACGGCATTCCGAAAGTTTCGTCCTAAACTCCGATAGTGGTTAAGAGACCAATGGGTTGAAAGTCTGCTTACCGCAACCACCAAAAGAAGCGCCATGAAGTAAGTACCAAGAAAGCTCCTATCTAGTATTTTATAATCAGAGAATACCCAAATGAAAAGAAGTATGGAAATGAAAATGGCCACACTTCTCGCGGATTTATTAAATGTTCTTGTGAAAGTAGTGTTCCTTCCAATTTTATAATCCTTTATAGCGATATCCAACGTCACCCAAATCACCAAGGAAATCAATAAAGCGTACAGGTACGAACCAGTAGGAATTATTGAATTGAACTCAATAGAGTAGCTACCGATAAAGGAAATGGTCACGGCAATGGCATCAGCCAATATGAAGAGTATTGGAAAAAGAAAATAGAATCTTTTCGAGTTCAAATTTTCCACCGCTTTTAGATAGTCAGCAAAGTTATTCAATACATTTGGTTATTAACGATAAAACTTAGATGCTATTTCACAGGAAATAGTTTAAATAAAGTAGATTTTTTTTCTTTTCTTACATCTGATTTTGATCATGATTCTTCAGAGTGATGGCCCGTTTTGTATCAAAGTACTTGATATTACTTTTTATTTTCTTTTTCAGCTGCGATCAAGATCTTCAAACTTCTCAGATCATTTATTTCAACGACTTTGAAGCCCCCCTTGGTGACGAAATAACTAACAAACAGGTATTGGATTTTCAGGGAAACCTGGTATTAGGGGATTTCAACAAAGAATCGGTAAGTATAAATCTGAATGATATTCCGGATCATGCGGCTGTCGTGGTGAGACTTGACCTTTACGTTCACGGATCCTGGGATGGCAACGGAGATGTAGATGGAATTGTGGGTCCCGATATATGGGAGTTATCGGTCGATGATTGGGTAATTTTTGATTCCTCAAACGCCATAGAACGAAAATTCTCCACGACTTTCTCTAACGGTAATTGCGTATCCTCGTTTTGTCAACGGCAATCTTATCCTGATAGATTTCCTGGCAGTTTCAATCCACGATCAGGCTCGTTTTCAAGTAATTTCTTTGGTGTGTGCTCCCGACTCAATGAAATAGGTGGATCCTCTTTGTACAGAATTGAAAAATCATTTAGACACAAGGGGCAATCAATTTCCATTCGGTTCTCTGATGTGCTGGTTCAGAACAATATGAATGATCAGAAATGTGATGAAAGTTGGTCGATAGACAATGTCGAAGTTGAAATATGGAGTGCAGATTAAGGACATTCATTTTATTTATTCTTTTTACGGGGTATCATGCAATCAAAGGCCAATCAATTTTTGTTGGTGACGATATTCTCGAATTGAGTCTGAGATCATATCAGATCCAAGGTGATTCAATCCCTAATTATTCTTTTTTACTAAGACCACTATATTCAAATAAAAATGAAGGAGAGTGGATCATCGTAGAAAATGATTCAGTAAAATTTAAAAACAGTATTCTCGATAAAAGCTGGATTGAATTTTCACTACTCAATCCCTCGGTCAATACCGAGTTCAATTCCAAATTCCCCTTTGGGTGGAACAATGGTGCACTTATAAGGTCCAAAGGTTTCCAACAGCTACTTGGAGCAGGCTTTTATGGTCGCCTGGGCCCATTAAAAGTTCAATTTTATCCTGAGATGGTTTGGGCACAAAATTTACAATTTGAAGACAGTACTTCAGGTTTCGAAAACAGTATCAATAACAAAGATTATTTGACTAAATGGTGGACTAATGTGCAACTCCCATTGAATTTTGGGAATGGATTTTATCAACATTTATATCCAGGCCAGAGCTTTGCATATCTGGAAGTGCAAGGTACTGCCGTTGGAGTCTCAACGGAAAACATATGGTGGGGTCCCGGAATCGTTAATTCCCTAATGATGTCAAATAACTCCCCCGGATTCCTCCATTTAACCATGAAGTCAACCAGACCATTGAAATCTCCAATTGGAAACTTTGAATACCAGGTTATTGTGGGTAAACTGGATCCTCTTGATGAGATAAGAGCTGGTGATTGGCAGTATTTGTCCGGATTGATGGTTGTATACAGTCCAAAGTGGATTTCGGGATTAAGTTTGGGGTTCTCCAGAACATTCCAGCAGTATTGGTCCAGTGTGAAAAAAAATAAAGAATACCTCCCGGTGTTGAATCAGTTTTTGAAGAATAACAGAGAAACTAATGTCGACCTGTCAGTAGGTGACCAATATCTTTCGATCAACGGGAGATGGTTTTTCACTAAAACCAAATCAGAGCTATATTTTGAATATGGACGAAATGATGCCTCATGGAACTTCAGGGATTTCGCACAGAGCCCTACACACAGTCGGGCATACACATTTGGATTTAGCCAGGAACTAACCGTTGGAAACCGTCCAATTCTGATCCGATTCGAAGACAATCATCTCGAACGATCAGGAACGGCATTTATAAGAGCCGAACCTCCCTGGTATATGCATCAAAGTACAGATCAAGGTTACACCTACAGAGGAGAAGCAATAGGAGCGGGAATTGGTCCCGGATCAAATAGCCAAACTTTTATGGTCGAGCTCAGAGATGGATTCGATTCAAAGGGAGTAGTTCTGCAGAGAATAGTAAGAGACCAGGATTTTTTCGGATCAACGACATTCTCAACAAATGAAGAAGGCCGATGGATTGATTTGAGTCTTGGAGCATATTATCAGCAAGTTTTCAAGAAGATCAGTATAAATTCCAAAATCCAGATGGTCAAATCCCATAATTATCAATGGCAATATCGACCAAACGTCTCTGGCCTGAATGAGCGTGAACCTTTGGTTCGTTATAATCTGTTCATATCCGCCGATTTCAAGTACCATTTTTGAATTGGGAAATGACTACCCGAGCCCGATTATTATCGAACTTTTTCCATTCCGGATTTCTAACAACACTAGGTTACGTCATCCCTTTTTTTGCAATCCCAATAATCGTCGAAAGAATTGGGTTGACCAATTATGGAAAGGTAGCTCTGGCTCAAAGTATTTGCCTTTTGTTCGGAAGTGCTTCCGATTTTGGCTTCAATATTAAGGGCATAAGAGAGATGGGAAGGGTTCGATCTGAAGTTGATAAAACTTCACTTGTAAGTACAATCTTGGTAATAAAAACCTTCGTGCTGATCATATTATCATTTCTCTACTTGATATTGATAATTTCTCATCCTGCATTATCAGAAGATCTGTTATTGTATTCAGGAAGTTTTGTGCTTGTATTGCATCAGTCATTTCAAAATAATTGGTATTTCCAATCCCTTCAGAAGTACAGGTATTTGACAATAACCACCTTCCTATCCAGGTCAATTTATTTTCTACTGATATTCTTCTACATCACCAATGAATCCGATTACTATCTAGTGAACATTTTCAATGGAGGTACTGGATTAATTGGTTCACTAATATTACTGATGATTATAGCTCGGGAAATTCGGTTTTCCTTCCAGGTCTATAAGAAGCAAGAACTGAAAGAGTTTATTCGTGATGCCGCGAAGCTTTTCCTGTCCAATACAGTGAATAGTGTACGAAGTACAGGGGTAATACTAGCTAGCTTGTTCCTTTCAGGTTCGGCGCTTGGTATTTATGGGATCATTGACAAAATCGTACTCCTAATCAGAAATATGTACACTGTTATTTACAATGCCTATTTTCCAGTACTTTGTCAATTGATCTCTGAAGATAATTTGAAATTGGTCAGGACCCATATATCAAGGGGGAACATTACTATGATGGCAATCTGCCTGGTTGCATTTTATGTAATAAACATAATTGACCAATCAGTGTACTTGTACATTGAAACTGAGTTTGGATTGACCAGAATCTACCTGCTGTTAATCCTGCCAATAGTGGTAGTTGTTGGAATGAATTTCAATAATACTCTGTTGATGCTGGGTTTTGGGTATTCCAGAGGGTATTTGGCTGTTAGTATTTTAAATCAACTTTCGTTTGTCATTCTTTTTGTTCTACTTGGTTTGGTTTGGGGGATCCAGGGATTCATCCTTGGGATTATCTGTTCAGAACTCCTGACATTTATGTATTCTCTTGGTTTTAGAAGTGATTTGAGATATGGGTATAGAAGGATTTTTAATTGATTCCGATGAAAGACAAGATAAATAGGGCATTTGATAAGATTGATGAAGTTATCAGAACGACGAATAATCAAAATGACTTAACATACTTCAAGACACATAGAGAGAGATTTACAAGAATGATCGGGGTCATTGGAGAACATGTCAACCCTTCTGAACCGATCCTTGAAATAGGTAGTCATTACTTGCATACAGCAATGATTCTGTCGGAACTTGGTTACAAGGTTTATGCAGTAGATGTTGATCAGTTTTGGGACCTGGATTTTGTCCATAAAAGACTTGGTGAATTTAACATAACATCAATCCGTGAGAACAATCTGGAAAATTTTGATTCGATAGATCATATTGATGACTCTTCCTTTCGGGCAGTTTTATTTGCAGAGATCCTGGAACATATTACTTTCAATCCGATAGCATTCTGGGAAAGGGTCTATAATAAACTTCAGGATGGTGGATTTATTTACATTTCAACTCCGAACTCCTTTGCGCTTCCGTCACTACTCAGGTCTATTAAGAATATTATAACCTTCAAAGGGATAGGAACAAATATTCATGAAATATTTTCCAAAGTTACCTATGGTCACCATTGGAAAGAGTACTCTAAACATGAGTTGAAAATCTATTTTAGACAATTGTCAGATGGATTTAATCCTCGAATCACTACATATTATTACAACAAACCTGCAAAGAAGGGATTGAATGGTAAAATACTCAGCATGCTATCAAAAATTGGTAATTTGTTTCCACCTTTTCGCGAAGATCTGGAAGCAGTCGTATGGTTGAAAAAAGAGGCTAAATGGAAAGCAAAATCACCGGAATATTGAGAACAATCAAATCAATATGGATGGCGCTATTCATGGTTGTTGCCATATCGCTCCAACCATACATTGTGATGAGCCAAAGTATTCCCGTTACCAAAAATGGGGTTAACAGAGTTGTTGATTTTCTGGAGATCAACGAGAACATAAAACCTGATGCTTCCCTATTAATCAGACCAATAAATTATAATCAAGCCACTACAGACAGTACAGAAGGGAGTTATTCTATTCTTTCCAGTGGAAAAAATTCATCAATTTTAAAAATTCTAAACCCCTTTGTTTACTACAATTTCACCAAAGAACATCCATACAATCGTAATGATCGAGGAATATTCAAGTCATCCGGCTCACAATTAGAAATAAACGGAGGTATTTTCCTGGATTTGAGCTTCTTAGAAGTCCAGTTAAGACCATCTCTCATTTACCTGCAAAACAGAAACTACAAGACATTTACCGATTTCGATCCGGAACTGAGAATGTATAAGCGTTCCAATTGGTGGAATCAAGTTGATGACCCGGAATTTTTCGACGGGTCAAATGAATTACTTTTTCTCCCAGGTGATTCCTTTCTTAAATTCAGATTGGGTGACCTTGGTGCAGGTCTATCTTCAGAATATATGTGGTGGGGACCTGGACGGTTCAATGCAATCATTATGAGTAATAATGCCGAATCATTTCCTTACTTATTCCTACAATCCGAAAAACCAATATCTAGCAAGATCGGTGTGTTTGAGTTCAAGGTTATTCTCGGCCTCCTGAAAAGTAGCGGAATGGTACAATATGATACTTCCTATCAATTTCAAAAAAGTTTGTTTGCATACCTACCCACTCAGAATGACAGGATTATCAATGGATTGGTCATGACGTATCAACCAAAATGGTTGAGCGGATTCACACTAGGTTTTGCGAAAACTATTCAACAATATAAGGACAGATTTCGTGAGCGTCAAGACTATTTCCCATTGATAACGGAACCATTCAAAAACAAACAAAACTATGATGGTTTGAACGGACTTGATCACAACCAAAGTCTTTTCTTCAAATTGAAAATACCTGGTAAGTTCTCGTTGTATGGGGAATACGGTAATTACCTGGATGATTTTAAAATCCATAAAATATTTACCGGAGGAATAGAAGGTCCGGGATATCTCTTTGGGATTCACAAAATATTTGATACAAATAAGGACTCTCGTTTCATCGAATCCGGTTTGGAATTTACCCGATTGCAGCAATCTGCGATTATTTCCAGAAATCGAAGCGTCGGATGGTATATCAATGAAAGCATTCGACAGGGCTATACCAATAACGGTCAATTGTTAGGGGCAGGAATCGGACCAGGAGGAAACATGCAAAACTTCTTTATTACTCTCCACAACAATCAACATCAATTTGGAATTAAGTTGGAAAGATGGGAACACAACCAGGATTTCTATCACTTCAACTTTGGTCCGGTAGGGGACTATCGCAGCTGGTGGATAGATTATTCATTGGGATTGAATAGCACTTTAGAATTAGATAATTTCAGAGTGTTCGGAGAATTCAATACTATTTATTCATTCAATTATCAGTGGGATGTTGATGCACCTGATGATGCATTATTCCCTAAAACAAATGATGTCTGGAATTTCATGTTAAGCCTTCACATTGACTATAAATTCTGAACACATACTTAATTGATGATAAATCACTTCAACCAGTTTCCAAAAGCTCTTTAAGCAGCTCTTCATATTGATCAGTCACAAGATCCCAATTGTATCTTTCTTTTATTCCTTCCCTCGATCTTGATCGAAGCTGTTCAAGTTGTGGTGCTTTGGCTTCTAACTCTTCCATTTTGTTTTTAAGACCATCTTCATCTTTTGGAAAATAAAGACCGTAATTATCCCCTGCAAGCATTTCACGATTGAAAGGTGTCTCCAATGCTAAAATGGCACATCCATATGCCATTGCTTTGAGCATTGCGGGGTTTGTACCACCAAACTCGTGTCCATGTATATAGAGGTAGGAGTTGTGGTACAATTCTGCCAATTCATTTTGGTCAAAAACATAACCCGTAAATAAAACTCTTGGATCAACTTTCCCTATCTCCTTAATATATTTTGCGAATTTGTCGTTAAAAGGTGCATCACCCACCACCACAAGTTTCTTATTCACTTTGGACTTCATAAACGCCTGGAGAATTAGATCAACATTGTTGTCCGGAATCATCCTTCCAACTACGAGAAAGTATCCCATTTGACGCAAGTCCCATTTCTCTATCAAATCAGGATTTTTACTGTATCTAATGTTTGCACCATAGGCAATGACCCTGGAATCTGTCTTGAATTTTTCAAGATAAACTTCTCTCATCACCTTCGAATCATTCACTATTATGTCATATAATTTGGTAGCCAATCTGGAGGAAAACAGGAAATACTTTGAACCCAAACCCTTCCATTTTGGCCGAAGCCATTCCAGACCATCCATATTAATAAGTGACTTTTTTCCGGCCATCTTTGTAAGTAAACCAAATGGTCCGTTTGCTGGATTGACTGCCAGAATTATATGGACCCGACTAAAGCAAGCGTGTACAAATGAAAGTAGTGAATGGCTTAGTTGGGAGAGTGATTTGGTTTCTATTGCTGGTGTATAAACCAGTTTGATTCCATTCAACATTTTCGGCTTCGATTTGAACAGTTTGCGATGACAATAAACGGTGACTTCTATTCCCCTGGAAGAAAGTCTTTCGGACAGCTCCTTAACAAAGGTGTCGTAACCACCGTATACGATTGGATATCCCTTGGCGCCTATTATTGCAATTTTAATCTTCCTGGAACCGGGCATGAATGGAATAGCATATAACTTTGCTGAAAATTTAGCGAAGTTAAACGCTTCACAAATTAAAATTGTAATAATGATCAATTTCGATTTTCTTGAAAAGAATAAGAAGAAACTGAGAGAACAGTATTTACTGGCGAAGCCTTTTCCATACCTGGTAATAGACAACTTCTGTGATCATGATAAACTGCTTCGTGCATATCAATCCATCCCAGAACTCGAGAATAAAAGCAGGGACTATGTATTCGCCAAAAACAAGTTTGAGAAATCCAATTACAAAGTAGTTTCAGGAGAATTTGAGGAATTGCATAATGATCTGCATTCGAGTAGAATGGATAAGTTCCTAAGCTTCATCACTAATGAAGAGGTTTTTGTTGATCCAAAAAATCACGGGGGAGGCCTCCATCAGGGCAAAAAGAATAGCTTCCTTGATATGCACCTTGATTTCAATTATCACCCATTACACAACCAGTGGTACAGAAACCTGAACTTGTTGTTGTACTTGAATCATGAATGGATTGCCGAATATGGAGGCCAGCTAATTCTTAAGGATCTGAGGACCAACGAAACCAAAGAATTGGAAGTGCCTTTCAACAGGATGATCATTCAAAAGACATGCGGCTATACGCTGCACGGGTATGATCAAACTAATTTCCCAGAGGGTATATATCGCACTTCCATCGCAACATATGCCTATTCAAATCATGAGATGCATGTTGAAAAACCAAGAACAACTGACTGGTTCCCAAAGTCGGATTCCTCAATGGCCAAAAAATTTATGGCTAAAAATTACAATACTGCAGTACAGATAAAAAATAAGTTGTTCGGCAGCGGGACAGCAAAAAACCAGTAGCTATAGACTGAGATATTTTGAAAATTCTTCTTTGATATGTTTTCTATAAATATCTTCTGTAAATAATTCGTCAAATCTCCTTCTGGCATTTAAACCGAAGGATTTCCTCTTATCGTCGTTGTTGATCAGAGTTTCAATTTTATTTTCAAATTGCTCAATAGTGTTGGGTGGAGAAACTAAGAAACCGGATACTGATTCCTCGATCATGTCACATACTCCTCCATGACCATTGGCAACAATGGCCTTTCCAAATAGCATGGCCTCCAATCCGGTAGTTGGAAAAGGATCCGGGTATTTTGATGGCAAAATGAAAATGTCGAATGCGGAAAGGAATGGTCCAACATCTTTTTGAAAATCCACCAGGAAAAACCTGTCCTTAAGACCCAAATTATTAATCTGATCCTTTAGATCATTTACAAGATTTTCCATTCCTCTAAATGGACTCCCCAACATCATAAAATAAATGTTGGAATATTTCCCGTATAACTTTGATGCCACTTCAATGAATAGATCTTGTCCTTTCCACGCATTTATCCTGCCAATCATTCCTATTAGGATATCGTTCTCCGTTAGTTTCAAACGCTTCCTTTCATCACCACCAAAATTGTAAGCATTGGGATCAATTCCATTGTTGATTACAATGGATTTCGTCCTGGCACTTGGATAGTCTAATTCCAGATTATCAATTACACTATCGGATACAGCTATTATCAATGTGGCAAACCACTTATACATTCTTGCAATGAACATTCGAATAAATCTTGGTTTAACAATGATTTCCCGAATATGCCACAGGTGATCAAGGCCTCGAAATTTAGCCACAACCCCACCGATAATCACAGCAGATGTGTTGCTGTGTATTAACGTTACTTTGTGCTTAGTACAGATTAAATTCAACCTGACGAATGCAATTACCAATACCAAGGCCAGGTGGAAAATTCCGATGATATTGAAATAGCTTCTCCTTAGTATTCCAAGCCGAAATACATATACACGAATCCCCTCTTTTATGAGCTCGGATTCCAGGGGGCCTTTATATGGAAGACAAACAACCACATTAACACCTAATTCCTTCACGGCGTTTACCGTTCTTACCAAACTTCTATCGGCGCCGTAGAGATCACTACTGGGATGAAGAAATAAAACTGTCTTCTTATTCATGATCGATGATCTGAAGAAATCCCTTTAAAAAGTTTTCCTCCGAAAAGAAGGAAAGTCGTTCGGTTCCTGAATTGATCAATCTCCTTCGCAGCGATTCATCTGATGCCAGGGTCGTCATTTTCTCGATGAGGTCCATTTGATCCTGATTAGAATAAATCAGCACAGCGTTTCCCCCAACTTCCGGAAGAGGTCCCGAATCCGAGATTATTACCGGAATTTTAGCATCCATAGCTTCAAGAATGGGTATACCAAATCCCTCATTTTTCGATGGAAATACATACATTAAAGCCTCCTTGTATAACTTATCCAAAACAGTCGTTGTCACATGACCCAAAACAAAAATCCTTTCATGCATCGAATTTTCCTCAATCATGCCAGAAACCCTACCCAAGTCATCACTATGTGAGCTTGAGCCTTTGGTGCCTGCAAGTACAAGGTTAAGGTCATTTTCAGGATATGTTTTGATCATTTTTATAAAGGCTTCAACCAGGAACGGAATATTCTTTCTCTTATCAAAGTAACCCACATGAAATACATATCTTCCAAATGAATTGACATAAGGTTTTTCAGAATCGTCTGATACCATCTTCTTTCTGAATGTTTGATAAACCACATGTAGTTTCCCTCCCCAGGGAATTTCTTCCTGGAGTTTAGTTCTTGTGTATTCACTGGTGGTAACCCCCAGAGTGTTGCCCCTAAAACCTAGTCGGATACTTTTTTTATAGTACTGCAACCAATATTTACTGTAATTTTCAGGATGCTCCCAAAAAAATGTAGAGTGAATGACCGGGATTTTCAATGTGCCCAACTTCCACATAGGAACAACATAATCAGGACATATTAAGGCATCCGGCTTATGGATCAACACATAAATCGGTAAAAACACCTGTTTCCATAGCAGGTAAAGCAAATGGAACATTAAGGATTTGATCTTGTTAATTCTTCCCCGAAAGAAATTATTGGATTCTGTGAAAGACTGACTGGGTACAATACGAAAATCATAGTCATCCTCACATTTTTTTGAAACCTCACACAATAGGTGAGTGTATGTAAATATGCCGGTTATCGCACTTAGTTGATAGAAGGTATCAATTACGATCTTTTTAGACTTGGTTGGCTTTTTATTCATATTGAAAGGGAAAAACTTATGAAATTTGCCGATGTGATGGAAGACGAAAACACATTTAAGGATTTAGATTCCTATGCCAAAGAAACAGGAAGAGACCGGGATGTCTTGATCAGAGCATTTGAAATTGAAAGTCGGTATCATGGTCTGATTAATTCTGAGAATAATTCGGAACGACGACTGCAATTGTACCATGAATTTTATAATAAACTATTACCTATTTATAAAAAGTCCCAATCTCAAAACAATGATGAACCTAAATTGAAAATTTGTGGATTATTTGAGAAAGAACTTAGAAATAAAAGAATAATTGATTTCGGTTGTGGAAACGGAAGCTTTCTAAAAACTTTAGCCAGGAACTATGAATATAAGAGTTTGACAGGAATCGATGTCTTCATTGATGATCATTTAAAATCAGAGGAGGCCATTCAATTTCATGAAAGTGACATCATCAACTTTCATTCAAATGAAAAATATGACGTGGCCTTTTCTGACAACGTTGTTGAACACATTTCTTCAATTGATCTTCCTTACCACCTGAAGAGTATTCGGAACACTTTGGAGGACAATGGTACACTCATTATTATTACGCCTAACAGACTGTTTGGACCGTCCGATATTACAAGAATTAAAGACAATTCCTTTTCCGGAAAAACATCAGCGGAAGGAGGTCACTTAAATGAATCGACCTACAATGAGCTCATTGAAGTTTTAACTAGTGTCGGATTTGGGAATTTTCAGACAGTTTTACCAATACCGAAGCTGAAGTACTCCATTTTTCGAGGCATTCGAATCCGCCCTTCCATTATTCAGAGGATCGAGAAAAGTAATTTCCTTCTTTCTCTATTCCGTTCAATTAAGATAAAAGGTAAATGTCCTATTAGGTTTACCATTACGATCACTTGTCAGAAACTTTGATTACCTGACAGTCCTTCCTTAATCCCCTTGATGACCATTGCAAATTTCTTTCTTCTTCCTGTAACCAAATAGAAAAGTAGGAATTTTGCAATTTTGATGATCTGGTAAATACTTGAAGTCAATGCATATAGACCTCGTGAATGTCTTCTAACCAAGAATATGTGGTTCCTAATGACATATCTGATAATTTCAGGACTTCTTTGTCCCTCTCTAGTAGACTTGGACTTCCCTGAGGCCCCAACAGCATGATAAATAATCGAATCTGAAATACATCTGATCAAATAACCTCTCTCTTTCATCCTAAATGACCAGTCAACATCCTCGTAGTAGGCAAAATACCTGTTATCTAACAGACCAACATCTTCAATGCATTCTCTTGAAACCAAAATGCAACACCCTGTAATCCAATCAGTTTCTGAAGAAATCCCTCTTTTGATCGTATCCCGAGTTTTTTGAAATCTGGACTTTGTATTACCTGTTATTCGGTTAAAATCCCCTCCAAAATTCCAAATAGTATCGGGCTCCGACAAATAGTTGATCTTCGGTTGTACGGCTCCTATTTCCTGGTTATTGATGAACTCACTGACCAGGGGCTCAAGAAATCCTTCCGAGACAATTGTATCATTATTAAGTAACATGAAGTGTGTGAAATCTTGTTTCAAGGCGAATTCAAGACCGACATTGTTTCCACCAGTGAACCCAAGATTCTTGTCATTACATATTATTTCGATATTATGATCTTCAAGAAATTTCTCTAGTTTATCACGTTCTTCTTTTTTGCTTCCATTGTCAATGAGGATAATAGTATAACTT
Organism: Cyclobacteriaceae bacterium; assembly: GCA_965242805.1. GTDB lineage: Bacteria > Bacteroidota > Bacteroidia > Cytophagales > Cyclobacteriaceae > JANQEU01. The sequence continues at coordinate 2,813,953 of CBDETD010000002.1, forward strand.
GGAAATGAGATCTTCAATAATGACTTTAGACATTCAATAGTCAAATTGGATTGATTCCAGTTCACAAGTATTATGGCAACTCGTATCTCGGCTATAGCACTCATCTCGCCACACTTTTGGAATGTCTTAACCTCTGATATAGGCGGACACTGTACCCAACAAACAACCAGGACAAGAACGATGTGAACACATAGTTCTCACTATTCGCGGTGAATAATGGCATCAGCAGCGCGAATTTAAAAGAAGCCGCAACGAAAGGTACAAGTCTGTCAATTTGCCTTTTAGTTAGAAAATAGGCTCGTACGGAATACCATATTGATAGAAAAATGGTCAGGATATAAAGGAGCATTCCCTGTACCCCGAATTGAACACCAAAGACTAAAAATTGATTCTCACCTCCAATTTTCAGATCCTCTTCCACTCCTCCGGTGTTACCACTGGTTGCCATACCTATACCGAATGGATTGGCGGTGATACTATCAACAGCCTCTAACCACTCCAAAATGTGATTTAAACTTGAGGAATCCGCCAAGCTTAAGGTGTCTATAATGTAATAGCGGACATCATCAGCGGCAAAATAAGCAATGTAAACGGATGATATCCCCAGTAATAAAACAGCCAAAAGAATCAACCGGTAATAACGGAAAAGGAAAGCTATAAAAATCAATAGAAGGAAAAACGCACCAAAGGATGAACGTGAATAAGAAAGGATTAAACAGGATAAACTTAGGAAGCCAGCTAAAAAATAAACCAATCTATTACTCCCAAAGGGTGATGAAATGTATAGTATGAACGCAAACGCAAAGATCATTACAGAGGAAGCTGCAAACGCCAGTGGATTTGCCATAATTGAAGCAAATCTTTTCTTTCCTCCCGCAGCTTCAAATGTCCAGTTTAATCCATAATGTCCAGTAGGATCTGTTTCATTTATCTCCTTCTGGAACCTTTCAAATCCTATCATTGACTGGAAATGTGTATCTGAAAGACTTTCAAACAGCACCACAAAAAATGCTACGGTGATAACCAATAATAGAGATCGAAAAACCCATAAGATATTGATATCACTTAGTTCAAGATTGCGTCCAAAGAAATACATTATGCCAATCATGGAAACATTCTTGAAGTATATCAATTTGTTGGCAACTGTAGCTGGTCCAATAGGAAGCACAAGAAAGGCTAACAATAAAATGTAAAATGCAATGAAGATCAGGTCCAAAAGATTAAAGTCCCATTTTCTGTGAAACAAATCTTTGGAAGTCAGGAAGAAAAACAGGATCGCTACTACGACAAGTCCGTCTTTAGCATATTTTATTAAGAATACTGCAATGTTACTGCCAGTAACATTGTATATGATGATTTGAGAAGTTTCATGGATCGGGAGTGCAAGACAGATATACAAAAGCAAATACTCGATCTTTCCCCGTAGCACTATTTGATGCAAAGTGACTGCTAAGACTATGAAATAGAACATTGGGAATATTAGAAGCAGAAAATTCATTTTCCCGAAATATCAGGACCGCTTCAAAGCATCAGATACAAAATACTGAATTGTAAACCCGATTAGAACGATAAATCCACCAAGAAATACGCTTATCACAATACTTTTAAGTAATGAGTACCTGTCATTTACCAAAGGAAGGATAGGTTCATCAATCACCTGGATCAAGGGGATGTTGTTCCTATGACTAATTTTTGCAACCTCAAGGTTCTTCACAATTTCGGCATAAATCACCGAATTGGATTCGACATCTATTCTTAATTTTTGTAATGGAACCATACTCTCGAGAATAATTGGATTTGGATTCGGTACTCTTTGCATTGCCAAACTCAATTCTGCGATCGATGCATCCAATACTTCCCTTACACTATCCGCTTGTCTTTGCAGAGTTTTTAGATTTTCTAAGGATTTCTTTGTCTTCGTCTTTAGATAGAAATCATTAACATTTCTAACTAACTCTTTATTGAAATGCATCGCAAATAGCTGATCTGTACTATTTATTCTTACGCTAAGAACCGATTTTTTTCTGTCAGGTTTGCGCACTGTAAGGTTATCTTCCTGAAAACCATCAATCACCTCAAACAAAACACTGTCATGGACCTGGGAAAATTCACTCAAAGGGATTTCAAATGAAAAGTCCGGATCGTTCAACTTCTTTTTCCATGACTTAATTTTTCTGTGGTGTTTTGCCCATCTGGTAATTAATCTTTCACTATTTCCCTTAACATCAACCTCTGTAATAAAAGTCTCCGTTAACATTCGCCGGGATTTGTATAGTTCCATGATGTTATCAGTCTGAAACAAACTGGAAGTATTGCCAATTGATGAAAGGTTAATACCAACTATCGATGCTAATGAGGAAATATCTCCTCCCCCGGGATTGCCTTCTGCATCTATCACAAAAGTTGTTTCTGCTGTGTAACTGGTCTTTTTAATTAGAAAATAACCAAAGAACAGTAATGAAATACCAGCAAAGAGAATTAGAAGTCGCCTCCATTTTGAAAGTATTACATTCACAAACCTCACCAGTCCATTTACTAAGTCTGCAAATGATATTCTTCCTTCATTAATGTAGGGTTCGTCCATTGGTCAGAATTGATTTATTACTGTTAGTAGTGCGGCCAGGCCTGTTACCACCCCTACAATCTCCGACGGTCTGATCGGTATTTTCGGTGGTTTCACTGGAACTATGATTTCTGCTCCTTCCGAGACTCTTGGAAAGGTGTTCAGAAATAAAAATCTCTTGGTTCGATCAACTTCGCCATTTGCGTGAACTACATAAGTGAATCCTCTTTGTGCTCTTTTATCAAATCCACCTGATTTGTTGATATAGTACTTTGCGGATTTCCTGGATTCAAATTGAACAGTAGTTGGATAAAGGACATGACCTCTAATTCGTATTGTTTCCAATTGTTTCGGAATCACGAGAATATCACCATCCTCAAGAACCATGTCATCTTTTGATCCAGGGTTTTTCAATATTCTTTCCAAATCCAAAGCGATGGATTCACTCCTTTTGAGATCAATATTCCCAAGTAATGGATTACGTCTCTTTATTTCATCGAGTCTATCCTTTTTTGCTTTCGCAGCGATATTTTCGTTTGTCAATTCAAGACTCAAGAAATAATTACTGATCTCCTGGCTGATTTTATCATTAATCAATCGATCGGATTCGGAATTCACGGAATCCAAATTTGATTGTACTACAGTTAAGTCTGAGATCTTATCAGCAAATTCATTCCTCTCAGCGAAAAACTCTGTTCTTCGAATTAAATATGAAGAGGGAGTGTGAGCCCATTGTGTAAGTCCCCCTGATCTCTTCACAATGTCGGAGACTTTTTCATTTCGTGACAAAATAGTGTAGGTACCCGGGTATTTCACTTCTCCGGTGATGGTAATTTTTGATTCATCAAAGTAATTAGGATTTCGACGCACTATGATGTGATCAAACGGGTTTAGTGATACTTCACTTCCTCCTTCTAAAATCTTCAACTCCTCGTTGAGGTCTATGGGAATAATAGAACGCTGCTCCAACGGATTCTGCTCAGGATTAAGCCTGGAAATTTCAATATTTCCACCTTGTGCGGAGTTTCTCAAACCTTTTGCCAAAAAAATCGCATCACCAATTGTCATGCCCTCTGAAAATCTGAATATTCCACTTTCAACTACTTCTCCCGATATCTTGATATATGGTTGTTCAGAAATGTCATGAATACTTAATATCTCAACCTTGTCCTCTCTTTGAAGTATTATATCAGTTTCATTGCCATCTAAAATCTTCGTAAGATTAATGGGGATGACTGTTGTCGAATAATCTTCATTCGTTCGTGTAACAAGTATCCGTTCTTTCAGTGCGTCACCTCTCAGACCATCTGCCAGTTCGATTAGGTTTGTCATGGATAAATCGGGAGTTAATGCATAATTTCCAGGGCGTTCAACTGCTCCTTTAATCATTACCCTGTTTTCAAATCGGTCAATAATGTCATCGACAATGACTACATCACCACCTTTCAATTCGAATACTTGATATTGTCCTTCAAAAACGTCGGAAACCAATCTTTGATCATTACCAATTCGTTCTAGCTTGACTATTCTTCTAAGGGCTGTTTCATTAAATCCCCCCGAATATGTGATCAAATCCGAAAGAGTCTCAGACTCCTTCATTTCATAAAATCCTGGTCTTTTGACACCTCCTTTGATAAGAACTCTTTGCAAGTAAGGTTTTACACGGATAATGTCATTACTCTCCAGTCTGACATTGAAATCTGATTTACCTGTAACTAAAAATTCATAGAGGTCAACACTTGATACTAGACGGTCATTGCGAAAAACTTCAACTTCCCTCATCGTTCCATTTTCCGATGGACCATTGGCAGCAAACAGTGCATTGAAAACAGATGAGAATCCGCTCAATGTATAGGTGCCTGGTACATTGACCTCCCCTATAATATGGACCGTTATTGACTTCACTGAACCAAGTCCTACTCTGAGAAATGTTGTAGGATTTTGTCCGGATAATCCGGTATAAATACGGGATAATCTGGATTTAATTCGGCGACTGGCCTGATTAATTGTTAATCCGTTTACACTTATTGGTCCGATATTACTTAGTATGACAAATCCATCAGGGGAAACAGTGACTGAATAATATTTCTCAGAGGTTCCGTAGATATCAATAAACAATTCGTCCCCCGGACCTATTTTATAATTCGAAGGTGTAGGGAGGTTTATATCCGGAGTGAACGACATTTTGGATCCTTGCCCAAATACATTAAGCCCAAATATTTCCAACTCCTCAACCTGTTCTGGAACCGGTACTTGTTCTATTTCAATAGGATCTCTTGTTCGGGAGTCTAATTCCTTCTGGGCTAAATCTGCATTGCCAGTCATTTGACCTTGGATCAGCTGTAGTTGGGATTGATCGTAACCCTGGGAGGCGGCAAGCATCATTATCTCCTCATTGGAGTAGCCCATTGCTCGTGCATTGTTGATCAAATCCTGGTACTGCTGAAATTGAGTTTGTGAGAACAATAATTGGCTTGAAAAACATATGCCAATTAAAAGCAAAAACGATCTGATGAGCTTTGAATCCATGAGTTTTATTCCGCCGGCAAAAGTAACATGGATTTTTGACTTGCTGTAAGGGAAAAGGGGTTAAGCCTTGATTATTAGGAAAGTATGCTTGTTGGTATTGGGTGTTTGGTTTTAGGTTTTCGTTAGTTCAGAACATTGGAATATTGAATTTTCCGTTTAGACTTACGGCCTAATTCCTAAAGCCAAATATCTAACACCTAAAGTTAATATGCGTTAGGACTACCCTTCCAAATCGAGATTACTGTAAGGACAATGATCTTGAGATCCAGGAACATCGACCAATTCTTGACATAGAATCTATCCAATCGAACACGTCCACTCATTGCACTGAATTCCGCAGTTTCACCTCTATACCCTTTTGCTTGAGCGAGACCTGTTATTCCAGGTTTGACAGCATGTCTTTGCCAAAACTTCTCTATAGATGGCTGGAATTGTTCATTAAGTTTAATCGGGTGGGGTCTGGGACCCACGATCGACATATCGCCTAAGAAAACATTGATGAATTGTGGTAATTCATCAATACTGGTTTTTCGAAGAAAAGAACCCACACTTGTTATCCTCGCATCATTTTTTGTGGCTTGCTTCGAATCTGCTTCCCCATTTATCACCATTGTCCTGAACTTCCAGCACAGAAATGGATTGTTACCCTTCCCATGTCGAAGCTGCTTAAAGAAAACCGGTCCCTTGGAGTTTAACTTAATTATCAATCCAACTAGGGGTATAATCCAGGAAAGTAGCAAAAGAATGAAGGTACTTGCAAAAACGATGTCAAAAGCCCTTTTCAGCGTCCGATTTATTGGAAAATCCAAAGGAATGGCATTGACATTAAGAACCGGAATTGGGCCATAATTCTGAACTGAGAAATTTCGATAGCTGATCCTACTGAATTGAGAGATGATCTTCACCTTTATTAGGTTGTTCTCAGCAAAATCAATAATTTCCTTCACTCGCTCCTCTCCAACCTCATTTAGGATGCAGAAGATAATATCAACACTTTCTTCCCTTGTATAACTTTCCAGATCATTAACTCCGCCCAGATACTGACCTTTTATTGCTCGGGTAGGAGAAAATACCCCCTTCAGTTGATAGCCAATCCCAGGATTAGAGTTGATATAAGAAACGATATTATTGGAAAGATCCCCTGCACCTACTATGACCACATTTCTGATGTTATAACCCTTTGTCCTGTAATACCTGATCGTGAAGTGCCATACGCTTCTCCAAAGGATGATGAGTATCGTGAAAAGGGCATAAGAGAAGAACAAGTGTTCTCTCGAGTAATAAACAGGTTGGGTAACAAACCAAATAGCAAAAACAATGGAAAGATTAACTACTAATCCGGTGAGCACCTTATTCAGGTGATCCACCAATTGAAGTTCCCTACTGATCTCGTGGAGTTTAGCCGAGAAAAATACAAGCAGCCATAGTCCATTAAGAACCAATTGAAGTGTCAAGTACCTTTCCTGGAAGTAGAAATACTGATCAAAACGGATCAGGTTGGCAATTACAAATCCAATATTTAATGCTGCCAGATCAAATAACAGGAAAAATAATGGAAAATAGTTTGAGTATCTGTGGCGACTTGGCATAGGCCCCGATAATCTGGTGGGAAGGCAAAGTAAATAAAAAAATATTAAATAACTACCAGGTGGATTTATCTACTTCCATGTAAGTCCTTTTAATACCTTCCTTAAGTGTTATTTTGGGAACCCAACCCAAAGCCCGGATCCTCGATGAATCCATTAGTTTTCGGGGCGTCCCATCTGGTTTTGTATTATTGAACTTAATTTTACCTTCAAATCCAACAATCTCCTTTATCAGTTCTGCAAGTTCTTTAATGGATAAGTCTGAACCAAATCCTACGTTTATGGTAGTCTCATCAGAATAATTATTCATTAGGAAAAGACATGCTTCAGCCAGATCATCTACATGGAGAAATTCTCTAAGGGGATTACCTGTTCCCCAAACTTCTACCTCATAGAATCTTTCTTTCTTTGCTTTATGAAATTTTCTGATCAAGGCCGGAAGAACATGTGATTTCTCGAGATCATAGTTGTCATTTGGTCCGAAAAGATTGGTTGGCATAGCACTAATGAAATCTGCCTTATATTGTAACCTGTAGTTTTCACACAACTTAATCCCTGCAATTTTTGCGATGGCATAAGGTTCATTAGTATATTCAAGCGGGCCTGTTAACATGGAATCTTCTGAAATTGGCTGGTCAGCAAGCTTCGGATATATGCAGGAACTTCCTAAAAAAAGTAATTTCTTGACCCCATGCACGTAGGATTGGTGAATAACATTCGACTCAATCATCAGATTATCATATAGAAATTCTGCCCTGTATATGTTATTGGCATTGATCCCTCCAACTTTTGCCGCTGCTAGAAACACATACTCTGGTTTCTGATCTTCAAAGAAATTCTCAACTACGGATTGGTTCCGCAGATCCAGTTCAGAAGATTTTTTTTCAATTATGTGTTTGAACCCTTTTTTCTGAAGTACGCGGACAATCGCAGATCCAACCATTCCCCCAGAACCTGCTACATAAATTTTGGCATCTTTTTCCACTATTCTGCCTGATTTAAAATTTGATGCCCTCCTTCCTTGAGATATCTGTCCCGTTCAAAAAGCTTAATGTCCTCAGTTACCATTTCCTTTATCATCGACTTTAGGTCATATTGAGGTTCCCATCCTAATTTCTCCTTTGCTTTTGTTGGATCTCCTATTAAAAGATCCACCTCTGTTGGTCTGAAATACTTTTCGTCGATTTTCACAACAACCTGACCTTCTTTGAAATGAAAGTCCGAATTACTGGAAGATCGTACTAAAGCAACTTGGTTCAATCCGCTTCCCTTAAAGTCAAGTTCCACTCCCACTTGTCTGAATGAAGTGACAAGGAAATCCCTAATTGACGCAGTCACTCCTGTAGCTAATACAAAATCTTCAGCTACCTCCTGCTGCAACATCAACCACATGCCCTCGACATAGTCTTTTGCATGACCCCAATCACGCTTCGCATCCAGATTTCCCAGAAATGTCGTTTCTTGTAAACCCAAAGCCATTTTCGCTACTGCACGGGTAATTTTTCTGGAAACAAAAGTCTCCCCCCGAAGGGGTGATTCATGATTGAACAATATACCGTTACAAGCATACATGTTATACGCTTCACGATAATTTACCGTGATCCAGTAACCATATAATTTTGCGCAGGCATAAGGAGAACGTGGATAAAATGGGGTTTTCTCAGATTGTGGAACTTCCTGGACCAGTCCATAAAGCTCTGAAGTACTCGCTTGATAAATTCTGGTCTTTTCCGTTAATCCCAACAACCGGACTGCCTCAAGTATTCTTAAAGTACCGATACCATCTACATCCGCGGTATACTCTGGTGTGTCAAAGCTTACACGAACATGGGACATCGCTCCCAGGTTGTAAATTTCATCCGGTTGTATTTCCTGAATTAGTCGTGTAAGATTCATTGAATCCGTTAAATCACCATAGTGAAGAAACAATTTGGCATCTTCAACATGTGGATCCTGATACAGGTGGTCTATTCTATCGGTGTTGAACAAAGATGCTCGTCGCTTGATACCGTGAACTTCATATCCCCTTCCTAGAAGGAATTCGCTCAAGTAGGCCCCATCTTGTCCAGTTACTCCAGTTATAAGAGCTTTTTTCATTCCGTAGTTTCTATTGATTTTAATATTTCACATTTTGAGAAGAACTCTCATCAGAAATAATGGATTCCCAATAAAATATCTTTTAAATAATCTTTTCGGTTCTTGAATAAACCTGTAAAACCATTCAAGCTTTAGTTTGAAATAAATATCAGGTGTTATCTTGGAATTTCCAGAAACGTATTCAAATACTGCCCCTCCGGTTAAAGCCACATTGAAATCGATCTTATTCATATTTTCTGACAACCACTTTTCTTGTACGGGCATTCCCATTCCTAATATTAGCAAATTTGGTTTTTTCGAATTGATATCCTTCAAGGTAGTATGGAGATCATCCTCATTCTCAAAATAACCATTTCTCAATCCAACAATTCTTAAGTTTGGATACTTAGTATTTAAAACATTTGCAGCTTCCTTTATAGTTTCTTGGGATGATCCGATCAAGTAATAAGATAACTCGTGTTTTTCACAAAACTCAGATAAGTCCCAAATCCAACGATTATATGTAATCTTCTCCTTAATGTGAATCCCGCATAATTTTCCGGCTAGTCTCACACCGTCACCATCGCAAAAATTAATATAAGCACTATTCAAAAGATCGCGAAAATCCCGATTACTGTAAGCAATGTTCATCGCGTGGACATTGACATTTAAAACCAGTTTTCGCGCCATGTCTTGTTTAGCAGCATTCAAAATAGCGTTATTAAGCTCCTGAGAGGATAAATTAGTTATTCTCACTCCGAGTAACTCAGCAATTTCAAAATCCTCATTCATCAACTTCTAAATTCCGTGATGCAAGCATGGAATTCATTTTCTGTAATAGGATGTCAACACGATTGTCCCAAGTATGATGTTTAAAGACCATATCTTTGGCTTGCATACCCATCTTTCTCAAATTCAATCTGTTTTCATATGCCTTATCCAGTGATTCCATTATCTCGCTAGTGGAATCCCAGTTAAATAGATAGCCCGTCACATCATCTTTGATCATTTGCAAATTATCTTCAAATTTCCCTCCTAAAACTGGTAATCCTAATGCCATATATTCATACAGCTTCATTGGTGATCCATATGTTTCGGAACCAAGATTTCCATGTACCGAGTTACAATATGCTATATGATACTCATGAGCTTTCTTCGAAATGTGTTCAATGGAAGATTGCCCAAAGAAATCAACGTCGACTTCATAATTTGTAGCCTCCTTCTCAATTCGTTTTTTATCCGATCCATCTCCGAAAACACCAACACTAAATCGATTCTGATTTCCAGAAGACCCAATTGCTTCAAATAGCAATTCCAATCTACACCAAGGGGTCAATGATCCCAAATACATTATTTTTAACTTTTTTGAATTCGATTGATAGCTAGAATTTTCGATTACATTATTGTAATTAGATGGATCTATTGCATTTCGCATTACAAGTATTTTCTCGGGATCAATATCAAATTTTGATACGACGGAGCTCTTCAACTTTTCAGTCACACAAACCAAAAGATCACAAGACTCATATGCTCTTTTCTCCATTTTGGCTGCTAATTTATTCATGTAGCTCGTTTTGCTTTCCTGAGAAGACTCTTCGGATAAGACGGCATTAGTCTCTAAAATCCAAAAAATTCCTCGCTTCTTGAAAGCAATTCCAATTGACTGAAATAGCCCAAAGCGTTCATAACAAAAATCCAAATCTGAGCTTAGATCCCTTAATGCTATCTTTCTATTCGAGAATCTGAAATAGAGTCTTAGCAAGTCTGAAATTAATCTAATAATTTTCCCGGATTTCAGCCTTTTTTCTGAGCCCTTCTTGGAGTATGCTTTCCTTAGACGATCCCCTAAGATGTAAAATTCAGCCTGGTATCCTTGATTTCTTATCGCATCCGAAACGCCTAGAATGTGGTTTCGTGCCGCCGCATTTTCCGCATGGGATTTAATTGTAACTCTCGGAGCACCTGAAAGATATGCGAATTTCTTGGTCACGTTTTGCTGTTTAAACTGTATTTATCGGGAAAGTATCTTTTTATCTTCCTGCCAAATTTATTCCTGTAATACCACAAAGGTTTTGGCCGTGATTGATACTTTTTCTGATTCCAATCTCCCCCATTCAAAACGCTATTATCTTTAATATTTTTCATCACAATCTCTACTTCCTTGTAGATTTGTTTTTTCTGAACGTTCTGCAGAAAACCCACGAACTCAGCTGGAAACTTCCTTTCAACGTATATCTTGGACTTTTTGGAAGTCATTTGCTTTCTCACTCCATTGCTACCAAAAAGAAAATGATGATTTCTTGATTTCCAAAATTCTTCTTTCCCTTCAAAATATATCAAACCTAGTTTTTGACAAATTAATTCAAGATTCTTCTTAGGATCTTTTATCAGAGTATTATTATTAATTGAATAATAGCGAATGCCTAATTGCAAGATCCTGGAATAATAAGTTTTTACCTTCTTAAGGTGATAAACAACGTCGTTGTTCCTTTTCCAATGGGAGTAAATGAGTTCATCAAGATCCTTATAGGTCACTAAATGAAAAATTTGAACGTCCTTAGATAGATATCGATTGCCATCCAAAATCCAAACCAAATTCTTGGAAGAATCAATTACTATATCATGTTTTCGGAAAAGAAAATAGTAAAATTCCTTTTCATTCAAATCACGAAGGTCCTTCCAAATTTCACATGGATCATTACCACATGAACAGTTTAACGTAAAGTTATGCTCCCTCATAGGTCTGAACCAAAATGAAACTTCACCGCATGAAAAACAACCAGCTCCATTTCCAAGCATAACATCCAACATTGTACTCCCAGTTCGTTCCGCACCTAGAATATATATTAATTTCTTCATCTCAAATGGTGGAAGACTTGCGATAAAAAATTAATCTAAACGGATAGGTAATCAATCCCACTATTCTTGTGTTAATACTGGACTCATTCTTCCAGGCTTTAGAATCCTTGATCTTAATGTATCCAGTATTGAATCTTTTTCCACTTCCAGAAACGGTATGAGTGGCTTTTAATTCGATTTTATCCTCCTTAATCAAGAGTTCATTGCTTACATGTCCATAAAATTTGTTCACTTCTTTCAGGACTTTTTGTGGATTTGAGCAGAATCCCTCATAAGTAATCTGTAAATATGGTATATTCTTAAATGCCATTAGCCGAGTAAGGAGATTAAGAATAATCCAATCAAAAACTCCTTTAAGACTATTGTAATTCTTGAATAAATTTGACTTCATCTTTCTTTCCTTCATTGACAGGTTCGTTGCCCTAGGATCTCTCACAACATGTAGAATAGATACAGTATTCCTTAATGCAATATTCAACAGTAGTCCATAAAGCGGTGATTTTGAGGAATCAACAATGTAACTATCTCCCGACTTCTTGTATACCCACTTAAACAGTGTGCTTAAGCCTCTTAAATAATTTTTGTAATAGGTTCTAAAGAACATATTAGGAAAAAAGATTTTGTATAGATGTCTATTTCTTAATTTTTGCCTTTGCTTGAAAATAGATTCAATTTCTTTTTTTGTGAAAATGTCAAGTATGTCTGACCAAAAGGAACAGTCTGCAAATTTATTTGAACACCCACATAATCTGTTTTCCTTGAACCCTCTCAACCAAATATCCCGCGATTCGCCAATCCCAAAAAATCCTTCTTGTTGACTTATTATATTGTGAATGATAGTCGTACCACTTCTTTCATAGCCAGCAATATAAATTATCTTCATTCCAGTGCTCATTCCGACTTTAATAAGTAATTTTTCAAATTTCCTAACACTTTCACGGTTATAGTAAAGGGAATTAAAAATTGAATCCCATATTTCAACAAAATTCTGTAGGTGTTATAAATGTAGATCCTTGAATAAGGATCAAAAAAGTTTTTAATGAAAGTGTAGAACTTTTCCCGGGAATGAATTGATCCCTTTCCTGTCTTTCCCAAGTACGTGAAAACTTTGGAATCCCAGGAGACATATGAGTTGATTCCTCTCCTTGTAGCTCGAAAGATGAATTCAGAATCCGATCCATATTGGATAAATGATTCATCGAAGAAACCGAGCTTTGCTAACGTCTCAGTGGGAATTAACATGCCCCTCCCTGGTAAACTACATGTTGGTTTAACTCCTGTTATCGATTCAGGATCAATAATTTTCCCTTTATCCAGGTAATATTTGACTTTATACCTCCACCACGAAATTTGTCTGATTCCTGAGAAAATTATTCTGACAGGCTGCTCGATACTAAAGGAAATTGAGCCAACGATACTTCCTCTTTCAACGTTTCCATATGCTTTAATCAACTCCTGTAAATAGTCATTTCCAATCCTACAATCATCATTGATTATCAAAACTAAATCAAAATCCTTTTTGGTGACATATCTAAATCCCTCGTTTATCGATCTTGTATACCACCACTCCCCACTTCCCAAAATCATATTCACCTCTTTAAACTCCTGATTCAACATATCAATTGTTCCATCTGTCGAACCGTCAACTACAACAAATGTGGTTAATTCAATACTTTTCTCTAAAATTTGAGCATTAAAATCATTCAAGATGTCCCTTAATTCATTCTTTCGGTTATAGGTAGGTATTAAGAGAGCAATTTTCAAAATCATGTGAGAGTACAGTTATTAAAAGAGCCGCAAATTTGATTAGTTTTCTTAGAAATATGAAAGAAGTTGACTGCTTAGATTTCGACCAATTTTTGATTCATTTACACTAGGAGATGCTTTCTAGCTTCTGACTCTCTGCATCCAAACTAATAAGGATCATAGGACCAATAGTCCAGATCAAAAATATGGGTGCCCCAATATATAAAGAATCCACCCAAACCTGATTATATAAGAAATTCAACGTGAGAGCAGTCCAAACGAAGCAGAATTCTTTATACTTTTCAGATTTTTTCGATTTTTTAGAGATTCGTAATAACAGGTAGATGTATAAAGAAAAGTACAAAAAGAATGCAATCACACCAAGATCTCCATATATAGCCGTATACCCCGTTCTTGGCGACATAAGGACAGAATTACCTGAATTCTCGAAATTCATTTTATCATACTTAACAAGGTATCGAGAAGAGATTTCTGTAGGATTATCAAGTGCAAACTTACTTGCCGACGTACCCGGTCCTGCACCTAAAACCGAAAAATTCACCTCTTTTGGAATCGCATGAATTAGATCATCAATAAACCTTAGTTTATAATTCCTTTCAATAGAACCGCGAGCAATTCTTAAGAATATATCCTTATTATTGGACAGTGCCTTGATTTGACTTGAATCAGCATATGTTCTTTGCAAGAAGTAAAACGCACCGAACAACAATGCAATTGAGACCATTATTATTTTCAGATTGAGCTTAAGGCCGTAAATGAATGCATATGCTCCAATAATTGAAAAAATGATACCAATGATATTGACTTTGCTCTCCGACCAAGCTAGCTGAATAAGGCAAAAAACAAGTAAAGCTATATATTTTGTAACATCAAGAAGCGATCTTTTCTGTCCAACTATACGATTAACCGCAAAGGCAAACAGGATAACCAACGATAGTGCAAACATGTTGGTGTTTTCCATCAATCCATAAGCCCAATCTTGATTTCCTTTTATCATAGCTCTGTGGTTTTTCAAAATTTCGACTTTGAAAAACCAAAGGATATTAATAAACGAACTAATGATTAAGAGCAATATCGACAACTTCAACCCTTTTTTTAAGATCCCATCCAAATCACAATAGGATGCAAGAACTGCTGTGAATAGAAGGAAAACTACAAATCGAAAATATCCTATGATAAACCTGACGACGTTCGGAATTTGGATAATGTTTGCATTACCCACAATTGACAATGTCAGAATCATTACAAGTCCAAAACACCCAACAACCATTAACCAGATTGATTTTTTTACCCGGCTATGACCCAGGAATAGAATGAACATTAGTAGGATGAGAAACGGATCTATTAGATAAGTTATTGGTCTAATGTAGGGTACGATCCAGACAGTATTCCTATCCAGGCTGACAAATGAAAATCTGATAAAAGACCATATTAGGTATATGTAAAATAAGAATGCATAAAGATTCCCTCTCGATACCATAATGCTCAATCAGAGTTACCCTTTATTCAATTGTTTAGAGATAGTTTTGCAAAACTAAGTATATAAAATGGGTTTAAATATTGATTTTGTTATCATAGGTGGGCAAAAATGCTCAAGTACATACATTCAACACACTTTAAATTCTCATCCTGAGATCTATCTCCCGGAAGGAGAATTACCGTATTTTGAAAGCCCCTATTACGAGAGAAATGGAATTTTGGATTTGAAACAAAAACTAGTGGGAATTAACGGTCCAAAAATTGGTATAAAAAGACCCAATTATCTGTTAATTCCAGATGTTGCCAAACGTATTGGAAGAGATATACCAAAGACTAAACTAATCTGCATTTTAAGAAATCCTTTCGAGAGGATAATCTCTGCTTATTTTCATTATGTCAACTATGGCTTCCTCCCTCCAATGGAATTTAACAAGGGTATTTCATACATTCTTAACGGTAAGTTTCAGTATTCTAAATTTAGGAGAGCTCACAAAGAATTGATCGAGTTTGGATTATATTTTAAAGGGATATCTAGCTATTTGAAATATTTCAAGGAGCAACAAATTCTTATATTATTTCACGATGATTTGAAGAGGGATGGAATTGGTTTGGTTAAAACTTGCTACGAATTTCTGTCAGTTGATCGCTCCTTTCTGCCTGGGGAAGAGGTACTCAAAAAAAGACCTCAAAAAGTAAATTACTCCATTCCAAGAGCTAAATGGTTAAGGCTAAGAAACAATTTCCGATTCAAATACATCGAGAATCGAATGTTGTTGGAAGAAAGGAAAGGAGTTTACTCCATGCTACCGGTGAAGTTTATTAACCTTATTGACAAAAAGATTCTCAGTTATATCTGGAATGAAAACAATAAACCCGTGATTAGCAAGGACAACTTGACAAGATTACGTGAGATTTATATCCCGGATATTGACAATCTTGAAAAACTTACCGGCAGAAAACTGGATAACTGGACAAAGCCACCAGATTAACTTTATGTATCTCGCACTATATTCTCATATAGTGATTCATATTTCTTTGCAATAATCTTACTGTCGTACTTTGTCCTCACCTTTTCAATTGCATTTGCGGACAGCTTTGAATAATCAGTATTCTTCGATATCCATTCGATCCCTTTGGCCAATTCTTTAGGATCGAATGGTTCCGCTTTATACCCATTTACTTTATGATCGACTATATCCCTTGGACCTGTCGCATTAAAACAAACAACAGGTGTTCCAGATGCCATAGATTCCGCAATGGTTTTTCCAAACGCTTCCATTATACTCGGAGCAACAAAAACATCACTCATTGAGTAAGCAGCCCGTAGAAAATTAACATCATTTATGAAACCAAAATTATGGAACTCAAAATCTTTCTCACTTAATTCCCTTTGTTCCAGATTTCCGAATGTACATATCAAATACTTTGAACCATCCAGGTAGGTAAGAGCTTCCAAAAACTTGTCAAATCCTTTGTAGTAAGATTTCACGCTATGAGCTCCAACAAGAACAATTTTTCTATTTGTACTAATGGATAAAACTTTCTTTGCTTTTTCCTTATCCTCTGGAAAGAAATCGCTCAAGTCGATGTTATTTTCAATTGTATGAACCGGAAAATTTCTGAAAAGCTCACTTTCTTTTGCTTGTTCACTTATCCAGTTACTTATTCCCACCAGGGTAATCTTAGGATTTAGAAATTTCTTCTTTCTACTCCATATAAATTTAGAAAGGTCCTTGAGTTTATTGCCGTTGAGTAATGGACATTGACCACATCCAATTTTAAATCGATCACATCCCAGTGCATAATGACATCCACCAGTCATTGGCCACATATCTCGCAAGGTCCAAACAATAGGTTTTTTTATTTTTTTAAGATCCGAAATGTTGACAAAGCCGGCATTAATCCAATGCAGGTGAATGACATCTGCTTCATGGTACTCACGTGTATTTGTAAAATCATATCCGAATAACCCAGTACTAAATGCCACCTCCTTATCCACTCCAAGAAATTTAGGTAATATCCGGTCAAGTTTTCTTCGCGACCAATTGACTATTTTCAAGAAGAATGCTCTATTTATGGTATTGACATCCTGATCACCGAGAGTACTCTTACTGGAAGTTAATATTCTCGATTCTAAGCCAATGTCACGTAAACCCAAGTGAAGCCAGTATGTACCTCTAGCGGCTCCTCCACTTAAATTACCCGCGGCTATATGCAATATTTTCATTTGTCAAACCCCTGCCCTCAAGCCAGGCGAAAAAAATGAAGTAAATCCAGTCTTTGCGAATGAGTTTGGCGTTTTGTGCCCTATGCTTAAGTTCTTGTAGAGTTTTAGGTTGCAAGATCTCAAATTTTCCAGCAAAATCTAAGGTTTTCTGTACTCTCTGGTTTAGTATTCCATTCATCCAATAAACGAAAGGCATTTCAAATCCTGTTTTCCTCCTTTTATATGTTTCCTGCGGGATAATATCATTGACTGCATCAACGAATACTGATTTTTTCAACCCATTTCTTATTTTAAATTCGTCTGGTAATGAAATTGCCAATTCAACCAGTTTATGGTCGAGCAATATTGGTCTCACTTCCATAGAATTGGCCATACTTAGTACATCATTGTCGCGAAGTAATGTGTTTAGCAAATAATTATCCAATTCGGCCTTACTAATCCGCTGAAGATTCGACAAATATTTCGGTTGAGGTTCAATGTCAAAATTCCCATTTGATGCAAGAAGAACTTCAGACGGACTCTTATGGATACTTCTCCGAATAGCTACACCTTCTTCGGAATTTAATCCTGCAAATCGCATTGACCGAGTAAACTTATTGGGTCTAATTTCATCCAGTCTTTCTCCCATCCAGGTGAAAATTGATCGTTTTCTCAAAACACCTTTCATGATGGTAACGAAATGTTGATAGCCCGCAAATATTTCATCACCACCAAGTCCCGAAAGGGCAACTTTCACTCTGGACCTTGCTTCCTTACTGACAATGAATGTATTTATTCCATCAATACTAGGTTGATCAAGAGAATCTATAAACTGATCAAATATGTTGAGCACATACATATCATCAAGAACTACTTCATGATGTCTGGTCCCAAGATGTTTAGCCGTATTTTTGGCTACAGATAACTCATCATCAACCTCCGTTCGAACTTTAAAACCAACACTGAATGTGTTAATGGGAACATTGACATAATTTTTCATAAGTCCAACCACCGCTGAGGAATCCACTCCGCCACTTAGAAAGGCCCCAACTTCCACATCAGCTACCAAATGATTTAAGGTAGCATCTTCCAGGGCTGATCTTGTGGCTTTGACCGCATCATTGTATGTCAGATTTTGTTTTCTATTTACTATTTCTTCCGATAAGTCATAATACTTTTTAATCTCATAGGACAGATCCGTAATATTCACACTCATGAAATGTGAAGGCTTCAGTTGTTGTGCCCCTTTCAAAATGGTCTTGGGTTGAGAAACTGACCCAAATCTAAAGTAATCCTGTATCGATAAATAATCAATTTCAATTGGAATAACTCCTGATTTGAAAAATGGATGTAACTCGGAAGAAAGAAACAATTTACTATCGTGAAATGAGTAAATAAGTGGTTTGATCCCAAATCTATCCCTAGCTAAAAAAAGGGTTTTGTTAATCTTGTCATAAATAATGAAGGCAAACATCCCACGCAATTTTGGGAGAGCATCTTCTTTCCATTGAATGTAAGATCTTAGAATGACTTCTGTATCCGATTGTGTGTTGAAAGAATGCCCAAGAGCCATTAACTCCTTTCGAAGTTCCTTGTAGTTGTAGATTTCCCCATTGAATACAATTACAAAATTGTCATTGGCTATCATCGGTTGGTGAGCCCTGTTAGATAGATCGATAATAGCCAAACGTGTCTGTCCGAGTAAGACGTTGTTCACTGAATCTGTATAAGCTCCATGATCGTCTGGGCCCCGGTGTCCAAGACAAGATAAGAAAGTTGATTCAGCAGAACGATTTACTTCTTCTCCAATAATACCAAAAATACCACACATATCAACTAACGGTCTTTAGCTATTTCATTTTCTGTAAATCTACGCTCTTCATCTAAAAACTTCTGAAATAAAACGTCTTGCTTTTCATGAAACAACACAATATCCGCATACTCATTTTTGCAAATAAGATAATAACTGGATAGATCTTTGAGTAATATTTCGTCATCCGTGGTAAAGGAAAACATCATCTCCCCTGTGTTCTTGTAGATAATCCCATTCTTATACCCTACATGGGCTAATTCCTTGAAGATGCCAATATAGTTTTCGGTTATTGACTTCAACATTCTGGGATCATATTCAAAATAAAGAACCGGTTTAGTGTTTTTGAAAAAGTCCAATTCAGTTCTCATTATATTAACATCGAATCCATCAGTATCTATTTTTACGAGAGTAGGGTTTTCTGGAAAAGACGTTTCACTTATGATATGAGACAAAGTATGGAATCCAGTGATCCCTTCAGACCGATTAACCGATTCGAGCCTGGCAGTTCCCCCTTCAGAAACAACATTAAATTCTTTCTCTCCTGGATCACCTACAAATCCACAGAAAGGTATAATACCATTTAGAGATTTAGAATTTTTCTGCAACAATTCGAAATAAGTATTCTCACCTTCAATGCATAAAATCTGAGTCTCAACTTCATTTAAGATTATCACAGCTGTGTCTCCAACGTTGGCTCCAATATCTACAACTGCAAATTGTTTTACGTTCTTTTGGAGAAATGAAGATAATCTAGTTATGTTCCTTGAAAAGTAAGGAATATGGTAATAGAAAATTGGAAAATCGTGGGAAAACCTTACGTATATCTTGCTTTTCCCAATATTAATCAAAACTGTATCATCTAAAAACTTAAGAATGGTTGATCTTAATTTTTGGAATACTTTGCGTTTGAATGATTTTGGTTTTGATTGTAAAATATATCTATAAATGAGGCTAGTCATACGATTATTAAAGGATTTAAAAAATGAAAAGTCAAATCTCTTTCATAAACAGAAAAACATCTTTCTTTAATAACTTAAAATCTATACTGAATCCTTGATGATATAGGTGCGAAAATATTTTAGTAGTTTCTCTATTACCTATTAACTGAGGATGTAATTCAATTAGAATCTTTTGGATCCTGGAGTAATCAATAACAGGAATTAGCTCCTTTTCACCACCTTCAATATCAATTATTAAGAAATTAGCATCAAATTCCTCAATAGCTTTATTTACATCCGCTTTTGGGACAGAAATTAGTTGAGAAGTACTACTTCTCTTCATGAAGGATGAAGACCAAAATTGATTTTCAATGTAGAAATCAGTATTTCCTTCTCCATCAGAAAGAATAGTGTTGCGTATTGTTGGATTCAAATGATTAAGGCGGCAATTATCTCCGATTTTTTCGATCAATTTCGGATTGGCTTCGTAAGCTATTACTTTGTCTTCCCCAAGAAATTTGGCACATGCAATTGTAATGTATCCTAATCCAGCTCCGATTTCAAGCACTTTATCTTTCCCTGACAATGTTTCTTGTAAAATTGAAAATTCACTATTTTCATAGGCATTTCTGTAGATAAAGTCTTTTATATTTCCAGTTATGTGTGATCCATTGTGGATTTTTATACCATTATTTATAATAATTCGAGGATTGAATATATATCTGTACCCTAACTTTATCCTTTTAAAAATGGATCTTTGAATTCTTCTCATTGTTCTTCCTTGATATAACAAGTACTTTTCGATTTTCCAAATGGCACGAGTCGATCACAATTAACGAGTTGTCATGGGATATTCTTGGATGCAAGTCACACCTATAAATTGTTTTATTGTAATTCGAAAAGAACTTTCCAACTGTAATCAATCGATTGTTCATCAAATCAAATAACTGAAGATACCTATACCCTTGTTCATCTTGATAAGTGTCATTGAGTAAGAGGTTCAGGTCCTTCACATAGGTTGTGTGACCATTCCCACTTAAGATTCCTTTTCCGACTAATTCATGTGCTAAGGATTTGTCTTCAAATCTATACAATCCTGAACGTGGAAGACTTATTTGATCTTTTAACGTCGAGGGTATCTTATTCTTAATTCTCTGATAATAAGGTCTTACTAAAGAAAAAACAGATCGTTTGATCCTTGTTTTCAACCTGTTCCGTTTAATCGCTGCTTTGGGAGGTAAAGTCCAAACAATTAATTGATTTTCATCCACCCAGTCGTAATGAGAATAAAAAAGTGTATTTGGAAACTTAATCAAATCCTTGCCATCAGCACCACACGTGAAAAATTGGGATTGAACTTTGCCGTCCTTTTTCCACCTATGAAAAAATAAAAATCTGTCTCCAACTGGACTATACATCATATGTTCAAGCCAGTGGGACTCATGCGGTAATTTATTGAACTTTTCCAAACCTGCGATCTGCTCGGTACTGACTATCCGTTCAATTTTTTTATTTGACAAATCTATCCTGAAAATTCCATCTTCCGGGTGGATCGGAACATCCCATTTTTTATTTCGGATGTTTTGATAATTGTAACCTTCTCTACACCAATACAATCGCTCATAATTTACAGTAATGGACTCCTTGCCGTTTGGATGAATCACGTATATAGGAAATGGAATTGACGTTCGCTCTTTTGTCTTGGTATTATATCGTATTGAAATAAATCTATCATCCAAGATATCGTTGTAAATGATCTCATCTTCAAAATAGGGAGGCATCCATTGCAGTCGCGAACCTTGTTGCCAGTTCCATGCCAATGTTTCACCAATTTTGAAGTATTCCATGGAGTTTAAATCGAAATATCCAACGTCAGCATAATCTCCCTCTCCTACGGGTTTTCCATCGAATTTAACTCTATGGGCGAGCATTTTCGTCCGCGATCTATTAATGGGATCTATATCATAGTACCCAATAAAATAGCTAAATCCATCATTTGGGCTTTCATGTACAATTTTGTAATCATCATTTAATTGCAATTTCATTTGTACGCTTTCCATTGAATATAGGGATCTTCTGGTTCGTGGTATTTGAAATCGTCATTTATAACTTGATCCAAAATTTGTTTAAAATTTTCTGTCATTCCCTTGTGGCAAAAGAAGTCTAAACTTCTCTTATATCCCTTTTCAGCAATTTCATATCGTTCAATTTTGTTCAAATAAAGATATTCGATGGCCTGTATTAGTTCCTGAGTGTTTCCTTCTCTAAATAGAATTGCTGAATCTGATAGTTGCCATGGAATCGAACCCGAGTCCGATGCTATAACAGGAATCCTACATGCCTGAGCTTGTACAGTTACTAAAGGGAATGTGTCAATCCAATTAGGCATGGTCTTTGACGCAAGGACGAAGTTGTCCATTGCATTCATATAAGCAGGAACTGATTCTTGTGGAACGTATCCAGTTATATGGACACGATTTTCCAACTTATTTGCAAGGGCTTCTTTTTCAATTATCTCACGTAATTGGCCATTTCCTACAATCAGTAATGCCATTGAATCATAGGTTCCAGCGAGAGCTTTAAATGCCTCCCATAATGTATCTACCCCCTTATCTTCATTAACCCTACCTGTGAAACCGATGACATAATGATTATTCATCTTAATTCTCTTCCGTATTTTATCCCTCATTTCCAAATCGAACTTAAAAACATTCTCATCAACACCCACCTGTGTTTGTAAGAAAACTGGATGTTTATAACCGCCATTTCTCAATGAGATCAAACAACCAGGATAATGGGCCAATGCTGCCACGGTATTCCTTTTTATATCCGCCCACATCAATCTGTGAATTATTGTCTTACGCGGAACACCCAATGCATTCATCGAGAAAAAGATAATTTTCGCTCTAGGTGCAAATAGTTTTGCTACTCTATAAACTTGATGATGAATCCAATTCCCTTCCTTGTGGACGATGTAAATGATATCTGGCTTTATCCTTTTGAAATTAAGACTTAAAGAAATAAAGAAGAACCTATGCCACTTCGATCTGCTTGTTGTCTTTAAGGTATGAAGGTGAAAATTTGCCTCATGTATCTCTTTAGGTTCAAACTCCACCCTTTCCCCGAACCAATTTGAAATCCAATATTTGGGTGTCAACAGGTGCACCTCATATTTCGGATCGGAAGCTAATCTATACCATCGATTTCTAAAAATTTCATCTACAAATGCGTGGGAAATTACGGCAATTCTAACTCTTTGCATATTAATTATTTCCTTGTTGTTATGATCCTTCTAGCTAATAGCAAAATATCAAGGAGTAGAATTGATCTCAGTTGCATAATAAGTACTTTCCAAGCAGGAGGAAAGAAGATTGCAGAGCCAACATAAGTGAAAAAGTAAGACAATATTGTCGCATACGCTGCACCAAACACACCGAATTTTGGAATCCACAAATAGTTAAGAATTATATTTAATATTCCTGCTCCAATATTTGACAGGAGGTCAAATTTAAAGTATGATTCATTCGTCACCCATATGCCTCTTATTGTTCCTATGAAAACAAATAGTGAAGCTATTATATGAAGCGAAAGTACTTCACCTGCAATTTGATAGTCTGATCCATAAAGAAAATCTATGATTGGCGGACCATAAATACCAAATATTATGATTAGCAAGTAGGCAAAAAAAGCCATTGCTGCAAAAGTTTGTCGAAGAAGGTCAAGATATTGGGATTCACTCCTTTGCTTTGCTTTGACGAAGGCGGTCTGAATTGACCATCCAATAGTTAGAGGAATGAAATACCAAGCAGAGGAAATCTTCACTGCTGCACTGTATTGTCCAAGCATGTAACTGGATAAAAGTTCTTCGATCATGATTTGATCGATATACAAATAAATAAGAGCGAATACACCGGAGAACAACATGGGCCAACTTTCCCCCAGAAGTCGGAGAGCATGACTGACGTTCACATACTTGACACCAACTTTGATTCCTTCCTTGAGAAAGAAAAATACGAGAAGTGAATATACCAGTAATAATTCTAACGCTTGAGCAATGACAAAGTAGATTAACCCCGCATGGAATATAATTAATAACACCTTGACAGCACCAGTAAAAAAAATACTGAATAGATTGGATATACTTATAAATTTGCCTTTGACTTTTGCCCGAAAGTACAATTCAATAGTCTCAAAAAACCCAAGAAAATGGGAGACACCCATTATAACAGCCATTTTGAAGTAGATTGGATCATCCTTGAAAACACCTATATACCCAAGAACAATAATTAGATAAATCAATCCACCACACGTTTTCAATGCACCTACGGTGCTTACTAAAACTGAAGTATTGGTTTCTCCCTTTGCAATTTCACGACTTGAGATTCCATCTAGTCCCAGTTTCCTCAATGGTTTGAACATTCCAACCAATGCTAAAATGTAGCTCAATTTCCCATAGCTTTCGGGCCCTAAGTATCTAGCCACCCAAATACCAATCAGCAATCCTGCAAAAAGCCTTGCTACTTTTTCCGACAGTAACCAGGATGTATTAAAGAAATATTTGAGAATAGTGCGATTGGAACGGATAGTGTTAATCCAATGTAAGAAGGACGTCAATGGTTCAAGTCGATTAATTGATTAACAATCAGTAATTACCGCAGATTACGTATTCAAATAGCTTTTCATAAATTTTTTATAATAATCCCTGACTATTATAAAAGAAACACCAAAGAAAATGCCCAATACCAATGAGATAGCTATTATTATTTTTCTTTGAGGTTTGGTCTTGTACAATGGAACTGTAACAGGTTCTATAACAGTAAATACCGGGGTTTCTTCTTTCACCTTGATTTTAGCATTTTCCAATTGTGTAGCTAAACTTTTATAGACTTCAAATGCAATGTCTAGTTCATTTTGTAATCTCTTATACTCAGCTTGAAATATTGATCCGGTAATATTTCTGTTAGCATCCTCATACCTGGCTAATCTGTCTTGTTTTTCTTCATAGTTGTCTTTTGCCTCATTGTATCTTTCCTCAATAAACTTTAGGTTCCTTTTAGCCTTTTCAGTTTTATACTTGGTAATTTCCGTAGTAAGAATTTCGACGACAAAAACAGTTATCTCTGCTGATGCTCTGGCATCTGGCATTTCCGATTTGATTCTTACAATTCCCGTTTCATTATCTACCGTTATAGAAAATCTTTCACTGAAGGAATTGTATATTAACCATTCCTCAGGGCTAAATTTCTTAATATCGCCTTCAGTTTTGGTCGCAATTGATTCTGACCTGAAGTATTTCTTTATTTTATTCGGAAGGCCAATAGTGTAATCACCAACAACACGAATCAAGCTTTTTGGAGCATAGTACTTAAAGAATTCTAAACTTGTAATAGTAGTATCATGCCCTTGGAAATAAACAGGATAATTAATTAACTCTTCCACGAAAGGTAGACTTGAAATTAATTCCGGGTAAAGTTCGGGGGTGATTGTGCTTGTTTTAGAATTAAAATTCAAACCAGTTATCCCAGCAAGTCCGCCCAAACCACCTAAATCTGGAATAGTAGCTTCCTGAATTTCAGGTAACAACTTGCATGAAGCCTCAAACTCTATTCTAGAAGTGAAAGCAACTAAAAACCCAAGAACAAGGAATACACATACTATTTTTAGAATAAATATTCTTTTGCTCCAAACTAAATTTATGATTTCAAGTAAGTCAATTTCATTATGACTTTCCGTACCTCTTTTCACTGTCATAAATTGCTTACTAATTGCTGAATCACCAAAGCTAAACTTGCCGTACTTGAAGCAATTGCTATCCAAGCTTGTGGAGGTAACGGTGGTTTTACTGGTTTACTCGGTACTATCACCTCGGCTCCAGGATATACTTTTGGATAAAGCTTTATACCCAAAAAAGACTTTGTTCTTTTGGCCTTGCCATTAGCATAAATCACATAAGACCTTCTTTTCTTTGCCTGATCAGTAAATCCTCCAGCATTACTAATAAATTCTTTAAAACTATATATGTTATCATATCGAACGGTAGCTGGATACAAGACTTCACCCCTAATTCTAACCGTTTGCAATTCTCTTGATATACTCAAAATATCTCCTTCTTTGAGGATCAAATCAAATTTCGATCCCGGGTTTTGAAGGATCTTTTCCAGTTCAATACCTACAGACTCTTGAGTCTTGAATTCTTCCAAATCAGCATCTATCGCTGTATCTCTTTCAAATTGAGCGCTTAATTCTTCCCTTCTAATTCGTGCGGCTTCATCAGTGGCATCTTCATCTGACTCATCGATATAAAACTCTGTTCGACGGATTAAAGTCGTCCCATCTGCATAGGCGAAACTTGTTAACCCCCCAGCTCTTCTCAGAAGATCTGAAATACGCTCATTTCGTTTGGTTAACACATATTTTCCTGGAAATTTTACCTCACCTTCAATCTCAACCACGGTTTGTTCCTCATAGGTCGGGGATTTTCTAATGACCACCAGGTCAAACGGTTGCAACTGAAAATTTGAAGAGTTCGAGGACAATGAAAGATCTTCTGAAATCGGAAAATTGTAAATTTCAGAAACTATTGATTCATCTTTACCATCTTTCACTCTTCGTGCAACCTCAACAAATGACTTTGCGGCTGATTCCTTGAAACCACCAGCAAGGAATATTATGTCCTCAACCGTCATGTCCTCAGAGTAAAAATATTCACCTGGTTGCTGCACCTCACCTTCAATTGTAAGAATAAACTCCTCTGAAATATCATAAATTGATTGAATCCTTATGAGGTCTTCCTTCATCAAATCAATATCCAGTTTACCACTAATAATTTCCTCGGGAGAGAATGGTATTGTGGTTAAAGAAAAATCTTCAGTCTCCCTCAAGATAACCCCACGCTTCATAAAAGCATCTCCCCTAAGTCCGTCAGCTAATGATATGGCTTCTGACAGCTTCATGTTTTCACTGATTTCGAATTCCCCGGGGAAGTTGACCGCTCCTTCTACTCTGACCCTACCTTCAAAACGATTTGTAATCTTTCCAACAGAAACGAAATCCCCGTCGTAAATTAAGAAAGTACCAAGTGAATCATAGTCAATGGTCTTGACGGTTTTCCGATTCCTTAAATTTCTTCTTAATGACAATGTTCCTGTGAACGCTTCTCCTGTAAATCCTCCTGAGTAATTCAAAAGGTCCATTAACGATTCTCCTTCTTTCATTTCGTAGTATGCAGGACGCTTAACTTCCCCTTCAATAGCAACACGATTTACATAAGGACTTATTAACAAAACATCCTGATCCTGAAGGGTTGTGTTTTTTCCAGTACCCCGGATTAGAAAATCATAGGTGTCAATTGTTTCTATTAGCTCTCCATTCCGAAATAGCTTGATTTCACGAAACGAACCTATTTCATTGGGGCCACCTGCTACGTATAGAGCATTAATGGGATTGGCAAAGGACGTTAAGGTATATGTCCCAGGATATTGTACTTCTCCAACTATATTAACCTTGATAGTCCTGATTTGTCCCAAGCTTATTTGAGCAAATGTTGATCTATCCAAGGTACTGTATATGGATTTGAGTTTTCCCTTAATACGTTGTTCTGCCCTCTCTATCGACAGTCCATTGAGAAACACTGGCCCTATATTGGGAATAGTAATTGATCCTTCTGGACTGACATCCAATGTATAAGACTGCTCCGAAGCTCCCCAAACATCAATTACAATTTGATCACCCGGACCAATCTGATAATTCTTTGGTGTGGCCACATTCAAGCTGGGTTCGAATGTGAAATTTTCATTTTGGAAAAATGATAGACCAAAAATTTCAAGTTCATCTTCATCCATAAGTGTGTCAAGAGGATAGATCATGGAAAATGGATCAAATTGTGTTTCCCTATCTCGGTCTAAACGTTCCCTGTTAGAGAGATCTTCCGGCATTGTTCTAAATCTACCTATTTGATCTTGTTGATCAGTCGCTTGTCCTGATCGAACCTCCTGAATTCTTCTCCGTAGCTTGGAAATTTCCGTGGAGCTCATACCCCTTGCTCTTGCCAAAACTTCAAGTTGCTGCTCCGAATATCCGGATTCTTCCAATCGATCAATGAACTGTTGAATTTGATCATCCGTCAATTCATTCACATCTATATCTTGTAAATTGGGAATGTCCTGAGCTGGTAAATTTGTGAGAGCCAGAACTAATAAAAGAAGTAAAAAGAGATACTTGAATTGGTTTGTCATCACCTCGGTCAAATTCGCCGGCAAAGGTAGTAAGATTATTGGCTTTTGGCTATTAGCCTTTTAGCTTTTATCTGGGCTTTGGGCCTTTAGCCCTCGGCCATTGGCTTTTTAACATTTAGTTGTGCCAGCTTGGAATTAATGCCAGTGCGTTGTGTATTTTCTTGGCATTTGACAATCCGTCATTCCAAAAATTTCCATAGATGCTGCCGTCATCAAGAAGTTGCCATGCCTCCCTGCATTGTACACCTGATTCATTGCTAAAGCTTAAGAACTGGTCCCGATCTGATTTCTCACTAAAGAGGATGCCATTGAGCCAATAATTTGGTTTGGCTTTTGCAGATGGCTCCAAAATGGAGATACCTACTGCATTGAACTTAGATTTATAGTAATGGAAGAGCTCCTCTTTGCTAAACATCATTGAATTTAATCGATCAACATGACCGGAAATCACTGCTGCTACGATATTTGACATCTCATAATTATACCCTACAGAATCATGTACATACTTCCATGGATGAATTAATTTTGATTGCCGTATCATCAATTCTATTCTTTCCGCTTTCTCCCTATCATTAGTAATTAAAGCCCCTCCACTTCCTCCAGAAATCATTTTATTTCCATTGAAACTGAAAATTCCAATATCTCCAAATGTTCCTGTATGTTTTCCGTCCAGGCAACTTCCAAAAGATTCAGCGGCATCTTCCAGTACGGCAATACTCCATTCTTTACAAATTTCTACGATTCGACCAATCTCACAGGGGTAGCCAAATAAGTGAACAGGGATACAACACTTAATCCTGTTTCCTGAATTTTTGTTGTAGCAATTTCCGTTTTTAATCTCTGCATTACTTTCAAGAAATTTCTGCAAAGAAGTAGCTGATAACCCAAATGTTTTAGGATCAATGTCAAGAAATAAAGGGATGGCTCCAACATATCGAACCGCATTTGCAGTGGCAATGAAAGTCAACCCCTGAGTAAGTACCTCATCATTTGATCTGACATCGAGAGCTATCAATGCTACATGGAGAGCAGACGTCCCAGAATTAGTTAAGATAGCATGTTTTACATTCGTTAGCTTCGTTATTTGCTTCTTAAGGGAATCAATAAACTTACCATGAGAAGAGATCTCACCCGACTCCAAAGCTTCCATAACATTGGCTTTTTCAATCGCAGAAATAGATGGTTGATGAAGTGGGATATTTTCCGTATTCGGATATTTATCTCGGATTATGGAAAGTATTTTTTGGAAATCGGCCAAGAAGTTGAGCTTATAAGGAGCAATATTACCCTATAATCTTGCCTGTTACCAGAAAATAAGGATTTAGAAGGTTTTCTTTATTGTAAACCACAGTGTTTCCGGTCTTACCAATTGTTACGCTTCCTCCAGCTTCTTCGACAATAATTTGAGCCGCTGCAGTGTCCCACTCCATTGTTGGTGCAAACCTAGGGTAGAGATGTGCGTTTCCTTCAGCTACCATCAGCAGTTTCAGAGAACTTCCTTTGCTGACGAATACGGGATCTTGAAAACCATTAATGAATTTTTCTGTGTCCTCATTCAAATGGGATCTTGAAGCGACAATTCTCAATTCCGAATCTCCTAACCCAAAAGACTCGCAATTTATTTTTTTATTATTCTTGTAAGCACCTGTACCTGAAATCGCGTAGTACATATCTCCAGTTACTGGAACCGTAACGACTCCCATCACCACCTTTGATTTTTTGATAAGAGCAATGTTAACTGTAAATTCCCCATTTCTCTTTACGAATTCCTTGGTACCATCCAGAGGATCAACCATCCAGAAATATTCCCATTTCGATCTTTCCCTGAATGAAATATCTTTTCCTTCTTCACTCAAAATCGGAATCTCAGTTTTCTTTAGTTCTTCGATGATAGTATTATGGGACGCTCTATCGGCAAGAGTCAGGGGTGAGTTATCTGATTTTGCCTCTAATCCGAAATCGCCTGATTCATAGATTTTTAATATTTCAGAATTGGCCTCACGGGCTGCTTTCTTTGCGATCTCCAGTAATTTGGAAAGGTCATTTTTACCCACCCCCGGGGAGGGGAGTGAAGACTTGTCGTCAGAATCAAATCCCCTCTTGGGAGGGGTAAGGTTGGGTTTATTTTGTTCTATCCATATTTCGATAGTTCGCAGAACGTTGTCCATATCCTTTTTCACTTCATCGTCATCGAATCTAAGAAACTGTACCCCAAGTTTCTCAAGTTCATTTTGTCTCAACTGGTCTGCTTGGAAAGCTTCTTCATGATCATGACTTACTCCATCAATTTCGATGGCCAACATCAAATCTTTACAATAAAAGTCTACTATATAGCTATATATGGGTCGCTGTCGATCGAAATCATATCCAAGCATTTTCTTTTGCTTCAACTGATCCCATAAGAGAACTTCTGATGGCGTCATATTCTTTCTTAATTTTCTTGCGATATCTTTCAGGTAGGGCTTGTATGGTATGATCTTACGTTTCAAAGTAATAAAATATTAACCTGGAGAATTCTTTTACCCACCCCTACCCCTCCAAGGAGGGGATTAAATTCTAATAATTGTTGAACAATAGCCCCAATGTTACAGAAGGGGATTGGGAGGTGCCTAAATGATCATGCCGGCAGCGACAGTTTCATTCGTGCCTTCATCAACCAATATCAAGCTTCCTGTATTTCTATTCTTCTTATAGGAATCTGCCAGAAGTGGTTTAGTCGTTCGAAGAGCAATTCTACAGATGTCATTCATCTTAATATCCTTATCTTCCTCATCTCGATGAAGTGTATTGATATTCAGTTTATATCGGACCTCTTTGATCATTGCTTTCACCTCGGAAGTTGTGTGCTTTAGTATATATTTTGTTCTTGGTCTTGGACCATTGTTGTTCAACCAACACATCATCACCTCAACATCTTGCATTTGCTCTGGATGATTGTTCGTCCGAACGATCATATCTCCTCTTCCTATATCAATATCATCCGTGAGAGTGATTGTTACAGACATTGGAGCAAACGCTTCTTCTACGGAGCCATCAAACGTATCTATTGTTTTGATCTTGGAGGTAAATCCTGATGGTAATACCATCACTTCGTCATCCGGCTTAAAAATTCCACCTGCAATTCTTCCGGCATATCCTCTGTAATCATGATACTTGTCGTTCTTTGGTCTGATTACGGTCTGAACAGGGAAGCGGCAATCAATGTGATTATGATCACTACTTATATGAATGGTTTCAAGGGTGTATAA
Source organism: Cyclobacteriaceae bacterium (assembly GCA_965242805.1). Lineage (GTDB taxonomy): Bacteria > Bacteroidota > Bacteroidia > Cytophagales > Cyclobacteriaceae > JANQEU01. The sequence goes on from CBDETD010000002.1 coordinate 2,845,251, forward strand.
AAGGGTGGATCCCTCATACCAATCCATATTCTCACTTCTGTTTACTACATTATCACCTTTCAATGCACTTATAGGAATGAACTGCACATCATGTACATCTAGCTTTGACGCAAAGGTTTCAAATACTTCTCGTATCTCATCGAATCTTTCTTTCCTATAGTCCACCAGATCCATCTTATTTACACAAATTATAAGATGTGGAATTTGAAGCATTGATGCAATGATCGAGTGACGACAAGTCTGCTCAACAACACCATTTCTGGCGTCAACCAGTATCAAAGCGACGTTTGCTGTTGAAGCTCCAGTCACCATATTTCTTGTGTATTGGATGTGACCAGGAGTATCAGCAATAATGAATTTCCTCTTCGGGGTAGCAAAATATCTATAGGCAACATCGATAGTAATTCCCTGTTCCCTCTCATCCTTAAGTCCATCCGTCAGTAGAGCAAGATCTGTATGATCCAATCCCATGCGATTACTTGACTGTTTGACCTGATCCAATTGGTCTTCGAATATTGATTTAGAATCATAAAGCAATCTCCCGATTAAAGTACTCTTACCGTCGTCTACACTCCCCGCTGTTGTGAAACGTAGTAGCTCCATGTCGAGATAGCTGTTAGTGGATGGTGTTTGGTTTTCGGTTTTGGGCATTTGGTAATGATTTAATTTTCAATGCTCTATTTCTTGTTACTAAAATTTGGATACTGAGGTTCTAAATGCATTCAGTTTGGCTTGAACTTCGTGCAATTCACTAATGGATGATTCAACTTCAATTTCAAATAAATCACCAACTAGTAGTAATAAAGTTTCCAGTTCGAAAGAAGAACCTAAAGAAATTTCCAGATATCTAATAAACTCCTTGTTTGAGCTTCTACTACACCCTTCTGCAACATTTGAAGGTATTGAAACAGATGCTCTTCTCATTTGACTGATTAGGCCATACTTTTCTTCTTCAGGTAAAGATGCTGTGAGTTGATACACTTTCTTAGGTAACCCAATTCCCAATTTCCAAACATCAAGTTCTCTGAAATTTCTCATGGTGATTTAATTTATAATTCTTCCCAATTCCTAAAGCCAAAGACCTAAAACCTAAAAGTACCCTTCTCGTTTCCGATCCTCCATAGATGTTTCAGAACGTTTGTCATCTTCGCGGTTACCTCTTTCCGTCTGGCGAGCTGCCGCCACTTCTTCTACTATTTTCTCCAGTGTATCAGCATCAGATTCAATACCTCCTGTGATCGTAATATCTCCAAGGGTTCTAAACCTTATTTTCTTTTCAATTACTTCGTCCTTTTCGTCAAGTTGGATGAATTCCGAAACCGGTAGCCAGGTACCATTTCTAAAAATCACATTTCTTTTGTGGGCGAAATACAGGCTTGGGATCTTGATATTCTCAAAAAGTATATATTGCCAAACATCCATCTCCGTCCAGTTACTAAGCGGAAATACTCTAAAATGCTCACCTGAATTATGCCTACCATTAAATATGTTCCACAGCTCCGGTCTCTGGTGTTTTGGATCCCACTGACCAAATTCATCCCTATGGGAGAAAAAGCGTTCTTTAGCCCTGGCCTTCTCCTCATCTCTTCTGGCTCCACCAATACAAACATCCAGTCCAAGCTCTTCAATCGAATCCAGAAGTGTAATTGTCTGAATAATATTTCTTGACGCATTCCTGCCCGTTTCTTCAACGGCCCGTCCTTCATCAATTGATCTTTGAACAGATCCCACTAGCAGTCTAGCATCCAATTCCTTTACCAGATCATCCCTGAATTTCATAGTCTCCGGAAAATTGTGACCTGAATCAATGTGAAACAAAGGGAAGGGTATCCTTGCAGGGTGAAAAGCTTTCCTTGCCAGGTGGGTAACAACTATTGAGTCTTTGCCACCAGAGAATAGAATTGCTGGATTTTGAAACTGCGAAAATACCTCTCTCAATACATATATTGATTCAGCCTCTAGTTCTTTTAGATGAGTTAGACTATAGCTTCTCATGATTGATTTTTGCTATTTTATCTTAGCTTTTATTTAGTCTTTAATTCAGGTAAGATCAATTTTGTTAATTGGCCCAAACCTTCCTCAATAGAATGATTCTCCGTATTAACCACTATGTCAGAATTTTTTGGAGCTTCAAAGGGAGATGATATACCAGTGAAATTGGGGATCAGACCTTTTCTGGCTTTTTCATATAACCCTTTTACATCTCTTCTTTCACATTCTTCCAAAGAACATTCCACATAGATCTCTATGAAATTATCTCTACCAACAAGGTTTTTTGCAAGTTTCCTTTCTTCCTTAAAAGGTGAAATGAATGCAGTAATCACAACTATCCCGGCATCAACAAATAACTTGCTAACTTCAGCAATTCTCCTGATGTTTTCTTTTCTTCCTTCTACACTAAAATCCAGGTCAGAATTTAATCCGCTTCGGATATTGTCTCCGTCAAGTATGTAAGTCCGGATTCCTTTGTTGAATAAAAAAACCTCCAACTCATTGGCTAATGTTGATTTTCCTGAACCACTTAAACCTGTAAACCACAGAAGTTTGGGGATATGATTATTCCTTTTCCGTCTATCTTCGATAGTGATTTTATGATCATGTGGCACAATGAAATTAGCCATCTGACTCGATTTGTTTCTGTCCAAATTTTACCCTAAACCAGGCTCTTTCATGCAAGTAATAAAAGAGTATCTTTAGAATAGATTCTGCTAATGCAACTCCTGTTGCTTTTTCGGTTGCCTGTGGATCATCGTAAAAGAAGATCAAAGCAAGAACAAATGTTGTGAGAGAAGCAATTACTCTCCAAGTAATCGCCTTCAATATGTGCCGTAATTGACTTTTATCCCTTAGAGCTTTCATTCGGTGAAAATCTAAAGCCGCGAAGATATGTTATTTTCGGGAAGGAATCCTTTCACATCATAAATTGCTGGAACTTTGGTTTTTATATAATCCCAATCAAATCCTAAATATTCATCATGAGCTACTGCAGTGACAACAGCAGAGTAATTCTCCCATTCTATATTATCTATCAAATCCAAACCATACTCATTTCTTACCTCGTCTTTATTAGCTTTAGGATCATGCACATCAACAGATAAATTGAAATTTTGTAATTCTATTAGAATATCTATGACGCGAGTATTTCTTACATCAGGGCAATTTTCTTTGAAAGTAAAGCCAAGTATTAGTACTTTGGTACTGTGGCGAAGGAGCTCCTTAGAAGCTAAAAGTTTCACGATCTTTTGAGCAATGTAGTAGCCCATATCATCATTCACCTTTCTTCCAGAAAGTATTATCTGCGGTTTGTATCCGACCTCTTCCGCCTTGTATGTCAGATAATAGGGATCTACTCCAATACAGTGACCACCCACAAGCCCTGGGTAAAAATTTAGGAAATTCCATTTGGTAGAAGCTGCTTCAAGAACAGATTTCGTGTCTATATCCAGTTTCTCAAAAATCAGGGCCAATTCATTTACAAATGCTATGTTAATATCTCGTTGGGAATTCTCTATAACCTTAGCCGCTTCAGCTACTTTAATGCTTTTTGCTTTGAAAGTTCCGGCAGTTATGAACGATTTATAAAAGTCGTCAATCAAATTCGCGATTTCTGGGGTACTCCCACTAGTGACTTTTTTGATCGTTGTAAGTCTGTGAATTTTATCACCGGGATTAATTCTCTCGGGAGAATATCCACAGAAAAAGTCATGATTATATTTAAGTCCACTAATCTCCTCGAGGATAGGGACACAAATTTCTTCCGTGGTCCCCGGATAAACTGTTGACTCATATATTAGTATATCCCCATTGTTAATCATTGACGCAGCAGTACGAGTTGCACTGATCAAAGGTCCAAGATCAGGTTTTTTATTCCTATCTATTGGAGTAGGAACGGTTATGATGTAAATATTTGCAGGAGCCAGGTCTACTTTCGAGCTTGTAAAAGAAAGTAGATTTGATGACTTAAGATCTTTAGATTCTACCTCTCCGGTCCGATCAAAGTTTCTTGCTAATTCGTCAATACGATCGATGTTAATATCAAAACCAATTGTTGGATAATGCTTACCGATTTCAACTGCCAGTGGTAATCCAACGTATCCTAGTCCGATTACACCTACATGATATTCCATTATATTATTTTGTTTATAAAATATTCCAATGTTGGTTTCAATCCCTCAGCCCGGGAGAATTTTGGTTCCCAATCCAAAACCTCCTTAGCCCTTGAAATATCTGGCTTCCTTTGCTTAGGATCGTCTTTTGGGAGGTCTGTATATATGATTTTTGATTTGCTTCCTGTCAACCGAATAATTTCCTCACCGAATTCATTGATTGTGATCTCATCTGGATTTCCAATATTTACTGGATCAACATAGTCACTCATAAGTAGACGGTAAATACCTTCGATCAAATCATCAACGTAAGTGAATGACCTAGTTTGAGATCCGTCCCCAAAAGCTGTCAAATCCTCCCCTTTTAACGCCTGAGAAATAAATGTTGGGAGAACTCGCCCATCATCCAACCTCATTCTTGGACCAAAAGTGTTAAAGATCCTTACTATTCGTGTTTCTAATCCATGGAAGGTATGATACGCCATGGTCAAGGCCTCCTGAAATCTTTTTGCTTCATCATAAACCCCTCTTGGTCCCACTGGATTTACATTCCCCCAATAGTCCTCATTCTGAGGATGTACCAACGGATCACCATAGACTTCTGAAGTCGAAGCCACGAGTATTCGGGCATTTTTTTCTTTTGCCAAACCCAAACAGTTGAGAGTCCCCAGTGAGCCAACTTTCATGGTTTGGATTGGCATTTTTAAATAATCAATTGGACTAGCGGGAGAGGCAAAATGAAGGATGTAATCCAATGGACCTGAAACATGAACAAACTTTGAAACATCGTGATGGTAATATTCAAAGTTCTTTTCTTTGAAAAAGTGTTCAATATTCACAATATCTCCGGTTATTAAGTTGTCCATAGCCACCACGTGAAATCCTTCTGACAAAAATCTGTCACAAAGGTGTGAACCCAGGAAACCTGCACCCCCCGTAATTAAAACCTTTTTCATTTCCGAACTTTCCTTCGTCCAATGGAGAAATAAGTAAATCCTAATTCCTCCATTTGATCCAACTCATACAAATTACGTCCGTCAAAAATTACCTTTTGCTTCAATGCTTTTTCAAGGACATCGAATTCAGGTGTTCGAAATACAGGCCACTCCGTCATGATCATTAAGGCATCGGCTCCTTCCGCTGCATCATATTCGTCATGGCCGTAATAAATCTTGTCTCCTAGCATGGATTTGATGTTCTCCATTGCTTCTGGATCATAGACCCTGATTTTAGCTCCTTTTTCCAGTAACTCATTTATATTTTCTAATGATGGGGCCTCCCTGATATCGTCTGTGTATGGTTTAAAAGCGAGACCCCAAATAGCAATGGTCTTACCATCTAAACTTCCAAAGAATTTCTCGGCAGGTTCAATCAATTTCTTTTTTTGATCCTGATTAATATCCATAACAGATTTCAAGATCTTGAAATCGTAATCGACCTCAGATGCAGATTTTGCGAGTGCTTGCACATCTTTAGGAAAACAGCTTCCTCCGTAACCAATGCCTGCAAATAAGAATCTCCTACCTATTCTATCATCTGTTCCAACACCTTTTCTAACCATATCAACATCAGCACCCAACAGTTCACACATATTCGCGATCTCATTCATGAATGTTATCTTGGTGGCAAGGAAGGAGTTTGCTGCATACTTTGTTAGTTCTGCAGACCTTACATCCATAAAAATGATTGGGTTTCCCTGTCGAACGTAGGGTGCATAGAGTTTTTCCATTAAGTCAATTGCCATCTGGGAGTTTGCACCTACAACAACTCTGTCCGGTTTCATAAAATCATCAACGGCTACCCCTTCTCGTAGAAACTCCGGATTGGATACCACATCAAATTCGACTTTTGCATTTTTTGCAATGGCATCCTGAACTTTCTCCGCTGTGCCAACCGGAACAGTACTTTTATCCACCACCACAGTATATTCTTTAAGTAATGGCCCTAAGTCATTTGCAACCTTAAGTACATATTGCAGATCTGCCGATCCGTCTTCCCCGGGAGGAGTAGGTAAAGCCAGAAAAATGATGTTGGCGTCTTTGATTCCTTCTTCAAGGCTTGTCGTAAAATCAAGTCGTCCTTGCCTTATGTTCCTCTCAAATAAGGGTTCCAGACCCGGCTCATAAATAGTAACTTTCCCTGCCTGAAGTTTCTTGACTTTATTCTCATCAATATCAACACAAGTCACATGATTCCCGGTTTCCGCAAAACAAGTCCCGGTTACTAGTCCTACATAACCTGTTCCAACTACCGCTATTTTCATTTATCTAATTTTTAAGAAAGGTTGTTCTAAATCTTTTACTGAAATGATTGGATCGTCCTCCAATTCCCAATCGACCCGCAAATTTGGATCATTAAATCGAATTCCTCCTTCATTTTCCGGAGAATAATAATTGTCGACTGCGTAATAGAAGATTGTATCATCTTCAAGTGTCTTATACCCGTGGGCAAATCCTCTTGGAACAAATAAGAAGGTACCGGGATCCTGAATTGTGAGTTTGAAATGTTGCAGATATGTAGGTGAATTTGGTCGGATGTCTAAAACCACGTCCAAAACACTCCCATTGATCACCCCAACGACTTTAGCCTGTGCAAATCCATCTTGCTGATAGTGCAATCCTCTTAAAACATTTTTCTGGGATTTTGCAAAATTGATCTGTTTAACATCGAAATGGATCCCAAATTCAGATAGTTTCTTAAAGTGAAAAGATTCAAGAAAAAATCCCCGGTCATCACCGTAAACCGGCACCTTAATGATCACACAATCTCTTAACGGAGTGTTTTCTATTTCCATTGAGTTAATCCAATAAGATATTCCCCGTAACCACTTTTTTCTAAGGGCTTCGCCAACTCTACTAATTCTGACTCGGATATATAACCCATTTTGAAAGCTACCTCTTCCACACATCCAATTTTCAATCCCTGTCGTGCCTCAATGGCATGGACAAATTCTCCTGCTTGCAAAAGTGAATTGAATGTACCGGTATCCAACCATGCCGTACCCCTGTCCATGACTTCAACTTTTAGTTTACCTTGTTTCAAATATTGGTTATTGACCTCAGTAATCTCAAGTTCTCCCCGGGGACTTGGTTTTATCGACTTTGCTATCTCCAAAACATCATTGTCATAAAAGTAAAGCCCAGGAACTGCGAAGTTCGTTTTAGGGTGATTTGGTTTTTCTTCAATTGATGTTGCTATGCCAAGTTCATCAAATTCCACAACCCCATATCGTTCAGGATCGCTAACGTGGTAAGCGAATACAATACCCCCATCAGGATCTGTACATGATTGAAGTTTTTTTGAAAACCCAGAGGCATAAAAAACATTGTCTCCTAAGATTAAGCTCACTTTCTCCCGTCCAACAAACTCCTCTCCAAGAATGAATGCTTGTGCTAGCCCATCAGGTGACGGTTGGATTTTGTATTGAAATGTGCATCCTAACCAAGATCCATTCCCCAATAACTCTTGAAAAGTGGGCATATCTCTCGAATTCGAAATAATCAAAATATCTCTTATGCCAGCTAACATCAAAACAGACAAAGGATAATAAATCATTGGTTTGTCATAAATAGGAAGTATTTGTTTGCTGACACTTCGGGTCAGAGGATATAACCTGGAACCAGCACCTCCTGCAAGAATAATTCCTTTCATGTTGACCTGAATTTTGATTTATGATGACCTTCTTCCGTCTTATATTGGTCTTGGTAATACCTCAAATATTCTCCTGAAGTAACATGAGATAACCACCCTTGATTAGAAAGATACCATTGAATTGTCTTTCTAAGCCCCTCTTCAAAGGTTACAGAGGGCTTCCACATTAATTGATTATGGATTTTGGAAGAATCGATGGCATACCTGAGATCATGACCTGGACGATCAGACACAAATCGGATCAATCTTCTTGATTGACCTGTATCATTTCCTAAGTGCTCATCAACAATATCACATATCATTTCAACGGTATCAATATTCTTCCACTCGTTGAATCCTCCAATGTTGTATGTTTCACCTGCCTTTCCTTCGTGCATGACCAAATCAATGGCCTTTGCATGATCCTCAACATACAACCAATCCCGAATATTTTTACCCTCTCCATAGACCGGAATTTCTTTTTTTTGAATGGCATTGTTGATTACCAAGGGTATTAATTTCTCAGGAAATTGATAAGGACCGTAGTTATTCGAGCAATTACTTATTACCACAGGGAGATTGTATGTGTTATGGTAAGCCCTAACGAAGTGATCAGATGAAGCCTTAGATGCAGAATATGGTGATTTAGGATCATAATTGGTGCTCTCCGTAAAATAGCTTCCTTCTGGAGCAGTGCCGAAAACTTCGTCAGTCGAAATGTGATAGAATAGGATTTCCTTTCCAGAGTTGAACACCTCGGTTGCTTTAGAAAGTAAGTTCACAGTTCCCAAGACATTTGTTTCAACGAATTCCAGTGGATTTTTTATTGACCTATCAACATGAGATTCTGCGGCAAGATGTACCACTACTTGTATATCATTTCCCGTAAAAACCTTATGGACCTGATCATAATTGCAGATATCTCCCCTTATGAATTCATAGTTACTGAAAGACGCAATGTCCACCAAGTTTTCTAGATTTCCGGCATATGTGAGTTTGTCAAAATTTATAATCTTGTAGTCCTTATACTTTGTTGTCAGTAATCTCACAACATGGGATCCAATGAATCCTGCTCCCCCGGTTACAAGAATGCTTTTCATATGGAATAGTAGTCTTTGTACCAATTAACAAATTCCTTAATTCCCAATTCAATGGAAGTTTCCGGAGAATACCCGATTTCTCTTACAAGATTTCCCACATCTGCAAAAGTGCTTTCGACATCACCCAACTGCATCGGTAAAAATTCAATTTCAGCTTTCTTTCCAACTTCAATCTCAATTCTTTCCACAAAATTCATAAGTGGTACAGGGGAGTTATGACCAATATTAAAAATCCTGTATGGAGCAAAGCTTGAGTCAGGATTCGGTTCTTCTGATCTCCAATTCTCATCGGAAGAAGGAACATGAGGAATAAGTTTTAGGACTCCTTTGACAATGTCTTCAACATAAGTGAAATCCCTTTTCATATTTCCATTGTTGAAAACCTTAATCGGTCGATTGTTTAGAATAGCATCAGTAAATAGAAACAAGGCCATATCGGGCCTACCCCAAGGTCCATATACCGTAAAAAAACGCAATCCAGTGACAGGCAATTTAAAACTAGACGCATAGGAATGTGCAATTAGCTCATTCGCCTTCTTTGTAGCTGCATAGAGTGAAATAGGATGATCTACGTTGTCCGAAACTGAAAAAGGCATTTTGGTATTTGCCCCATAAACCGAACTGGACGATGCAAATACAAGGTGTTTTACTTGATGATCCTTGCATCTCTCAAGTACGTTGACGAAGGAGGTAATATTAGAATCTGTGTAGGCGAAAGGATTCTCCAAAGAGTATCTCACACCTGCCTGGGCCGCAAGGTGAATGACAAATTCAAACCTATGGTCATCAAATATATCTTTCAGCCCATCGATGTCGGAAAGGTGAAGTTTATGAAATGTGTATCCTTTGAATTTCTTCAAGATGGAATTTCTATCTTCCTTAAGTTTGACGTCATAATAATCGTTAAGATTATCAATACCCACAACATCATATCCATCCTCCAACAGCCTTTTTGACAGATGGAATCCAATGAAACCTGCCGAGCCAGTTACCAAAATCGGTTTGTCTGTTTTTATCAAGTCCTGGGATTTAATTAGAGAGCTCTTATTACTAATTTCGCGACGTGAAGTCCATTATAATACTTATCAAAAAGGATTACCTTCTGGATTTCCGGCAAAAATACCCAATTGTTGGAATCGTCCTTTACATTGTAGCTACAATTTTCATTTCCTATCTATCCTTTTCCAATACAATAAATTCCATTACCTGGAATGCCTTACTCTGGCTTATTTTACTTTTTTCTTCTGTAACCAGCATTGCTAAAAGCTTTATACAAGAAGAGGATAGAACCTTGTATTATTACTTCCTGACCAAACCTTCTCACGTACTTTTGGCAAAGTTTATCTATCAGGCCTTTTATCAGGTGGGATTAGTGATCATTCTGCTCGTCCTGTTCACATTACTCCTTGGAAATCCAATTGGAAATTCATACCCATTCATTCTCAATCTTCTGTTGGGATCGTTAGGAATTGGAGTGGCATTTACCATGGTGTCTTCAATTGCTTCAAAAACTGAAAATCAAGCAACAATGATGGCCATACTGGGATTCCCTGTTATAATCCCCATTTTACTACTGGCTGTCACCAATTCCAAAAAGATTGTTCTTGGTAGTTCTCTTGCCGATATTCAGGGGAACTTGCTCACTTTGGTTTCCATCATACTTATTATCATTGCAGTCTCATTTATTCTCTTCCCATACAGTAGGAGAAATTAACAAATGACATACCTTTTAAAAACTAAGTGGTGGAAATGGCTAACAGTGTTTCTTCTGTTCTATGCGGTAATCGGAGGACTACTTTTGGAAGCACCGAGACTACCAATTTTGAATGAAACGGTACGAAATCTACATTTTCATGTACCTATGTGGTTTGGGATGATATTTCTTTTTGCATTTTCGGTGTATCATTCAATTCGATATCTTTCAAAAGGGGATTTGAAAGACGACCTGATCTTTAAGGAGCTCGTGGAAGTCGGAGTACTATACGGAATACTTGGCCTGTTAACAGGTATGGTATGGGCAAATTTCACATGGGGTGAGCCATGGAGTAATGATCCGAAGCAAAACTCATCAGCTGTAGCCTTGCTGATCTATTTTGCTCTCATTGTTTTGAGGGGTTCGCTGAAGGACGATCGTCAACGTGCAAGGGTCACTTCTGTTTATAATATTTTTGCATTTGCGACACTAATTCCACTATTATTTATCCTACCACGACTGACTGACAGCCTTCATCCCGGGAGCGGAGGGAATCCTGGATTTAATGCATATGATCTTGATAATAATCTTCGACTAGTTTTCTATCCAGCGGTAATCGGATGGACTCTTCTGGGATTTTGGATTGCAACTGTGAAAACTAAAATCTCACATTACCAGTTAAGAAATGAAATGGGCTAAATTAATAATGGGATTTCTGTTGACATTGCTTGCGCAGGTAACAACTGCTCAATCGGAAATAGAAATGGCTGATGAATTCAGAGGGGAAGGTAAGATATACGTTGTTGTAGTCGTAATTCTGATAATTCTGAGTGGAATATTTTGGACATTATTCAGGTTGGATAGAAAAGTGAATGAACTCGAAAAGGAAAAGGAGGAAGAGCAATGAAAAAATCACACATTGGTGCCATTGTTGTAATAGCGATTGCAATAGGAATTATTATGACTACTGCAGGTGATGCCAGTAGTTACGTGACTTTCCAGGAAGCTAAAATGATTTCGGATGGAGGTAGTGACAGGAAGATCCATGTCGTGGGAACATTAAAGAAGAATCTTTCAGATGAAATCGTCGGAGTGGAAGAAAGCCCTGATAAACTCTCTTTTAGATTCCTAATGCTCGACGAAAACCAACATGAACATACGGTCTACTACGCAAATCCAATTCCACAAGACTTTGATAAATCTGAGCAAGTAGTAGTGGTAGGATCGTTCCACAATGAAACTTTCGTTGCAGACAAGATACTATTGAAATGTCCTTCAAAGTATCAGGAAGAAGAAATCAATATTTAAGCTCCTAACGAATGGTTCATTACTTCATTGGGCACCTTGGCCATTTTTTGGTAGTCCTTTCTTTTGTCTCTGCTGTCATTTCATCCATAGCTTTTTATAAATCCTCTTCTGCTCCGAGTTCCAGCTGGTCAGGTTTTGCCAGGTACACCTATTACATTCATACAACTAGTATCATTGGGATCCTGGTCACCCTGTTTTTTATCATTAATCGTCAGTACTTTGAGTACCACTACGCATGGAACTACTCATCGAAGTACTTACCAATCTACTATCAGATCTCCAGCTTTTGGAATGGTCAGGAGGGTTCTTTCCTTCTATGGATGTTTTGGAACGTTATTCTTGGCCTGGTCTTGTTGCATACCAACAAATTCTGGAAACCATCAGTAATGACAGTGATGTCAATCAACCAGGTATTCCTTACTTCGATGGTCCTCGGAATTGTTGTCTTCAACATGAAAATCGGCAGTTCTCCTTTCCTCCTGCTACGCGATGTTATTAACGACAACATTTTCAAACTGAATCCTGAATTTATCCCTGCAGATGGCAATGGGCTCAATCCCTTATTGCAGAATTACTGGATGGTTATCCACCCACCAACTTTGTTTCTTGGGTTTGCCAGCACAGTGGTTCCCTTTGCTTTTGTAATGGCGGGAATTTGGCAAGGTAAGTTTAAGGAATGGATCAGGCCTGCTCTGCCATGGGCTCAATTCTCAGCCCTGGTTCTAGGTATAGGCATATTAATGGGAGCATATTGGGCCTATGAGACATTGAATTTCGGTGGTTACTGGAACTGGGACCCAGTTGAAAATGCGATCTATGTTCCCTGGCTCACTCTGGTGGCAGGAATGCATACAATGATTGCTTACAAGAAGAATGAAAGTGCGCTGAAAGCCTCTATACTTCTTATTGTATCGACCTACATACTTATACTTTATTCTACATTTCTTACTCGGAGTGGAGTTTTGGGAGAAACTTCCGTGCATTCCTTCACTGATCTAGGGCTTTCCGGTCAATTACTTATATACCTATTGGTATTCATACTGATCTGTGCGTTAATTATCATTGGTAGTTGGAAAAAGCTCGCCACCAAATCAGATGAAGTCTCGACGTATTCAAGGGAATTCTGGATTTTTATGGGTGCAACTGTTCTTTGTCTAATGGCCTTTCAGGTTATTATTCCCACTTCCATTCCCGTTTGGAATGAATTCCTTTCTTTGTTTGGAATAGAATCAAATGCCGCGCCGCCTGCTGAACCGGTAGAATTCTATTCCAGATTCCAATTATGGTTTGCGATTGCACTTGCACTGCTTTCCGGTACTGGACAGTTATTCTGGTGGAAAAAGATTGACGCTTCTCAGTTGAAAAAAGAGTTACAGACACCTATCATAATCTCTTTACTTATATCGTCGGTAATCTTCATGATTGCCAGGATCCAGAATATCGGCTATATCTTATTGTTAACAACTTGTATTTACTCCATTGTTGCCAATCTGAAGGTCATGCTAAGACTAAAACGATCCAACATAAAGTTGTCAGGGGGATCTATCACGCACATTGGAGTAGCAATGATGTTGATTGGTATTCTGTTCTCATCTGGTTATTCCAAAATCATCTCTAGAAATAATACCGGCTTGCTGTGGAGTAAAGAATTCCCTGAAGAAATGAACAGGGATAACTTACTCCTGTTTCTTAATGAACCGAGACAAATGGGTGAATACTCCCTTCTTTACAAAGGAACACGCAAAAAAACCACCAATCTGGGGTATATCGATGTAAACATGTTGCGGCCAACCAATGATCCATTGACCCTAGTTTTGACTGATGATCTAGTTCGGGATGAAGAACTTGTGTTATCTGCTGGGGACAGTGTAAAGATCATTAATCCGGAGAATAGCTACTTTGAGGTCAGGTACACAAATCCAAAAGGTGATGTCTTCACACTTTATCCAAGGGTACAGATCAACAAATTGATGGGGACCTTGACCTCACCCGACATCAAAAGAACATTGACTGCAGATCTTTATACGCACATAAGCAATCTCCCTGACCCGGAACAGGAATCGGAATGGAGTGAAGAACAAATTGAAAAGGTCAAAATAGGTGATCAGTTCTTCGTCAATGATTACGTCGCCAGGTTTGTTAAGATGGAACGTCTGGAAAACCTTTCCGGAGTGGACCTTGGAAATGAAGATGTAGCCGTTAAAGCAGAAATTGAGATTCAAGGTGAACTCCAAAATTATTTGGCTGAACCGATCTATGTAATTAAAGATCGGATGGCAGGTAAAATTCCGGATGAAGTTTCGGATCTGGCAGTTCGAATTTCTATTGATGGCATTCACCCTGAGGATGACAGTTTTTCTTTCACGATCAGTACAACACAAAAGGACTGGATCATACTTGAAGCTGTTGAAAAACCCTGGATCAATATTCTTTGGTTAGGGACGTTCCTCCTGGTCATTGGTTTCGGAGTTGCAATTGTTCGGAGGTACGATGAATTTATGAAAATGAGGGAGAAAAGACTGGAATAGTCAGTAACTTCCAATCAATGATCTCTATCGTAGGTTCGGGTAATGTGGCCTTCCATTTGGCAAAGGCTTTCCAAAAAGCAGGCGTATTGGATTATGTGGCATTGCGTAAGAACAGCGACTCAATTAATTATTTCTCCGAATTTCACCTACTGACGTCAACAGATCTCACTTCGGTAAAATCCCAAATGATGATTCTCGCCGTAACAGACAAGGCGATAAATTCCGTGTTGTTAAGATATAAATTTCATCAAGATTGCATCATCGTACATACTTCGGGATCAACCAGCATTGATATATTCCAGGAACATTCCATCCGAAAATATGGATGTGTCTATCCCTTGCAAACTCTTTCGATAACGCATCTTGTGGAATATTCTGAATTGCCAATATATATTGAAGGATCCAATGAACAAGTCGAACAGAAGATTGAATCAATTGTAAATCCAATATTCAAGAGGGTTGGAAGACTGGGATCAGAAAAAAGAATCAAAATCCACCTGGCAAGTGTGATTGCAAGCAACTTCAGCAATCATTTATTGCACATTGCAAAAAGATTATTGCAAGAGGAACAAATCGAATTCGATGTACTCAGGCCTTTGGTAATCGAGACAATCGGCAAATCATTTGGGATCGGGCCTGGAGAAGCTCAAACAGGACCTGCAATTAGAGGTGACAGGGAAATTATTGAAAAGCATAAGAATCTCCTTGATGATCAAAAGACTAAAGATCTGTACGGGTTGATTTCGGAACAAATAATGGATTTTCAACGTCAAGAATCCTGATGGATCCGATTTTGAAGAACATATACGGCTTCTTCCTGGCCAGCAGAATCCCTAATCTCATGATCATATTCGTAACCCAGTTTTTGACTGGTTATTTCTTGTTGTCATTCCCCCTTCGTCGACTCATCTCATTTGACTTTGGAGTATTGGTTCTGACTACGATAATGATTGCTGCTGCAGGTTATATCATTAATGATTACTATGACCAAAAGATTGACATGGTCAATCGACCCAAGAAGGTTGTTGTGGGAGTAATATTGAAACGAAGATTGGCCTTGATCTCTCATACGCTTCTCAATTTTGGTGCAATTGGCCTTGCTTTCCTGGTTGATCCTCTCATTGCATTGGTTCATTTCTTATCTGCTTTTGGATTGTGGTTCTATTCAAATCATCTTAGACGATTACCTTTCTTGGGGAACCTTACCATAGGACTACTGACTGGCATGATATTACTTATTGTTGCTATTTTCTTTCGGGTCACCGACCCTATGACATTAATATACGCTTTGTTCGCTTTTCTGGTCTCGTTCACAAGGGAGATAATAAAAGATATCGAAGATGTAAAAGGAGAAGCCGCATTCGGATGCAGTACCATTCCAGTTATATGGGGAATTAGGGGTGCAAAAATAGTAGTCTATCTTGCCAGTGGTCTAGGAATCATCCTTTTGGGTTATTATTTGGTTGGATATGCAAATGAAGTGGTGCAGTACTTCTTTCTTGCGCTTTCCCCAGTATACATTTGGTTTATATACAAAGTGAATAAGGCCGATACACAGGAAGAATTTCACAGCATTCATAGACTTTCGAACTTTATTATACTTTTCGGATTACTCAGCATAGTTTTAATCGATGGATAAAATCAAAATCGCAATTTTGGCATCCGGGAGTGGAACCAATGCGGAAAACATTTGTAAGTACTTTGATCAATCGAATAAGATTGAAGTCACTCTAATTGCTTCTAATCAGGATAAAGCATTTGTTCTCGAGAGAGCGAAAAAGCTAAGAGTTCCCAGTATTGTGTTCACCAAATCCGACCTGGAAAATGCGACCTTAACAGAGAAATTGATTAAGGAAGGAATTCAATTTGTAATACTTGCAGGGTTTTTACTTAAAATCCCAAAAAGTCTTATCGAATTATTCCCAGAAAGGATCCTGAACATACATCCAGCTTTACTTCCAAAATATGGAGGAAAGGGCATGTATGGTGATCGTGTACATCAATCCGTTATAGATAGTGGAGATCATGAGTCGGGGATCACAATTCATATTGTAAATGAAAACTACGATGAAGGACAAATCATTTTCCAGGAAAAATGTGAGGTTTCGGAAGATGATGATGCATCTTCTCTGGCTTCGAAAATCCACAAATTAGAATATAAATATTTCCCAAAAGTCATTGAGAATCATATTTCACAACAGATAGCCAACCACCATAAATAGTATTACTTTTGCAGCTTCATTTTAGCATGCAATGAGCGAAAAACAAATCCAATCAGCACTCATTTCAGTGTACCATAAAGACGGGTTGGATCCAATTCTAGAAAAACTTCAAGGTCTTGATGTTAAGATCTACTCAACAGGAGGCACTTATGATTATATACAATCACGGGGATATGATGTAACTGCTGTTGAGAAAGTGACAGAATACCCTTCAATTTTTGGAGGTAGAGTTAAAACACTCCATCCAAAGATTTTTGGGGGCATACTTTATAGAAGGGACAATTCGGATGATATCAGAGAAAAGAATGATTATGATGTACCCTCGATCGACCTGGTAATAGTAGACTTATATCCTTTCGAGGAAACGGTAGCTGAACCAAACTCAACCGAGGAACAGATTATTGAAAAGATCGATATCGGAGGGATCGCCCTGATCAGAGGTGCAGCCAAGAATTTCAATGATGTATTAATTGTTCCCTCCAGAAAGTATTATTCTGCTTTGCTAGATATTCTGAATAATAATGGGGGAAGAACAAGTTTGTCTGAAAGGAAAAGTTTTGCTGCGGCAGCGTTTGATGTCTCTAGTCACTATGACTCGGCGATTCATAATCACATCAGCACCGGAGGAGATAATGATACCTTCAAGTACAGTTCAAACCAAAAAAAGGTGTTGAGATATGGTGAAAACCCTCATCAGAGTGGAGCGTTCTTTGGTAATCTAGAAGGATTTTTTGATCAACTACATGGAAAAGAGATATCATACAATAATTTGATCGACATCGAAGCGGCGGTACAGTTGATCTCGGAGTTCAATGATGGCATAACCTTTGGCATTCTGAAACACAATAATGCCTGTGGACTTGCGACAGCGGATTCTGTAAAGAAGGCTTACCTCAAAGCCCTCGAAGCAGACACAATTTCTGCGTTTGGGGGTATTCTCATCACTAATAATGAGATTGATGAAAGTGCTGCAATTGAATTAAACAAACTTTTTTTCGAGATTGTCATAGCTCCTGGCTATTCATCGCAAGCTTTGGACATTTTGAAGCAAAAGAAAAACCGGATCATTCTGGTTCAAAAATCGGAGTACGATCGTAAAACTCAATTCCGATCATTATTGAATGGGGTTGTCACTCAGGATTATGACAGTAAAACCGATTCCAGGGAAGACCTTGAAGTTGTAACGAAGAAATCGCCAACCGAAAAGGAAATAGAGGAGTTGCTATTTGCGTCGAAGATATGCAAGCACTCAAAATCGAACACAATAGTCCTGACTAATAATGGTCAGCTTTTGGCAAGTGGAGTTGGACAGACCTCCAGGGTGGATGCTCTCGAGCAAGCAATTGCCAAAGCGAAAAAGTTTGGATTTGATCTAAGTGGGAGTGTGATGGCTTCAGATGCCTTTTTCCCATTTCCGGATTGTGTGGAAATAGCTGAAAAACAGGGGATAAAGGCAGTAATTCAACCTGGTGGATCTGTAAAAGATGATTTGTCCATCAACTTTTGTGATGATCACAACATGGCAATGGTTTTCACCGGCCACAGACATTTTAAACATTGATCGAAGTATCAAAAAGTATTATTAATTTCAAGCACACTTTACATTAAGCTATAAGAATGGGCTTCTTTGATTTTTTCTCTAGTGATATAGCCATCGACCTTGGAACAGCAAACACCTTAATAATCAATAAGGACAAAATAGTTGTGGATGAGCCATCCATCATCGCAATCGATAAAAATACCAACAAGGTTTTGGCAATTGGGAGGGAAGCCATGCAGATGCATGAAAAAACACACGAGAATATCAAAACGATCCGACCACTGAAAGATGGTGTTATCGCCGACTTCCATGCTGCCGAGCACATGATCCGTGGGATGATCAAAATGATCGACAGTAACAATAAACGTCTTTTTCCTGCCTCACATCGAATGGTAATTTGTATACCATCCGGGATTACCGAAGTTGAAAAAAGGGCGGTTAGGGATAGTGCTGAGCATGCTGGAGCCAAAGAGGTTTACATGATCCATGAACCAATTGCAGCAGCTGTAGGTATTGGCTTAAACATCGAACAACCCGTAGGGTCGATGATAGTTGATATTGGAGGTGGAACCACCGAGATCGCAGTCATTGCCTTGTCAGGGATTGTGTGCGACCAATCCATTCGAGTAGCTGGCGATTCTTTTAATAAAGATATTCTCGATTATATGAGAAGGCAACACAACCTTCTAATCGGTGAACGTACTGCGGAAAGGGTCAAGATCGAAGTGGGTTCTGCATTGACAGAGCTCGACGAAGGTCCGGAAGACTTCGAGATCAGGGGGCGTGATTTGATGACAGGTATTCCTAAGGTCATAAAAATATCCTACTCTGAAATCGCCTTTGCCATTGACAAGTCTGTTTCCAAGATTGAAGAAGCTGTATTGAAAGCACTTGAGATCTCTCCACCTGAACTTTCAGCGGACATCTATGATAATGGCATATACCTTACTGGCGGTGGGGCTTTACTTAGAGGTCTGGATAAGAGGCTTAGTTTGAAAACAAAGCTTCCCATACACATTGCTGACGATCCATTAAGAGCTGTTGTTCGTGGCACAGGATTATCTCTTAAGAACCTACAACAATATAAAGCTGTGCTAATGACTTAATGCGAGGATTACTAAATTTTCTTTATCGGTATCGCATATTTGGGTTTTTTCTTTTCCTCGAAATCATATGCATCTGGTTGCTCGTTTCCTACAACAACTATTACAACGCTTTTTATTTCAACTCTTCCAACCAATTGGCCGGGACTATTCAGTCCAAGACGGCTAATACAATTGACTATGCGAAACTGAGAAAACAGAATGAGGAACTTGCAGCCGAAAATCTTGAATTGAGAAGAAAGCTTTTCTCAGTTTCGGTCCTCCCGAAACAAATGATTGAGACTGACAACTATGAGGTCATCCTTGCCAAAGTAGTTAACAACAGTGTTTTACGAAGTGCCAATTACATAACCATTAATAGAGGTTCAAAGGACGGAATGCAACCTGGAATGGGGGTGATCTCATCAAAGGGTGTGGTCGGTATTGTTAAGTCCACCTCAAAAAATTACTCTACTGTTACCTCTTTGTTGCATCAAAACTTAATGATCTCAAGTCAGGTGCTCTCCACAGGTACCTTAGGTACCACTCAATGGGATGCCTTAGACCCGCAATTCACCAAGTTGCACTTCATTCCCAAGCATGAAGCCCTCAAACTTGGGGATACTATTATAACCTCAGGATTTAATGCCGTATTCCCCAAAGGCATCCATATCGGAAAAGTTGAATCGTTCGATTCAAGTGAGGAATCCGCATTCTACGATGCTCGAATTAAGATTTCAAATGACTTCAGTTCATTGGATTTTGTCAATGTCATCAAACATGAACTCAAAGAAGAAAAAGACAGCTTAGAATTAGATTATGGTCAGAATTGATTATAAAATATTGACCGTTTACTTCGTGGTATTTGTGCTGATCCAGCTTCCGTTATTGTATAAGTTTGTTTTTCTGGATAGTGCTTTTGGGTTTTTCTATCTAGGATTCCTTCTTCTGTTACCATTAGGGCTTAATCCTTTTCTTCGAATTTTCATTGGTTTTGCTGTTGGATTGATCATAGACATTTTTTCAAGTACTCCAGGACTTCACGCATCAGCCTGCACACTTGTTATGTACTTACGAGAGTATTGGCTACGAACCATTCGAGATGATCTGGACGAGGACGTAAATCTTTCAATCGGTAGGTTAGGCTTCAGGGGGTCGATAGTTTACATGATTCCTTTGTTATTTCTTCATCTACTGATAGTATTCTCAGTCGAACATGGAAAATGGATTGGGTTTGGATTAGTAGTGAAGCGAGTTTTGTTTAGCACAATATTTACCTTTACTACTATCCTCATCCTTAGTTTTTTGATGATGCGTAGAAGAAGAAGGATATGAACAGTAGGTCGATCATATTGAGATTTGTTGTTGTTGTTACTGTCCTGATATTTTCAATCCGGCTTTTCTCAATTCAGATTGTGAATGAAAAGTACAAAGCAGCGGCACAAAATAACATATTACACAAAATCATTAGGTATCCCTACAGAGGTCTCATCTTTGATAGGGTAGGTCAACTCATTGCTCATAATGAGCCTATCTATGATCTCATGGTTGTCCCTAAGGAAATCGATCACACTGACTCCGTAGTTTTATGTGACCTTCTGGGGATTACCAATCAGGAATACATGGAACGCCAACAGAAAGCAAGAAGATATTCTTCCGTGCTACCGTCTGTCTTTTTTGATAAACTTTCCAACGAAGAATTTGCCAGGATACAGGACAAAATAGTAGATATATCCGGCTATAATATCCAGGCAAGAACCACAAGAGCCTATGATCATTCTTCACTTGCCAACGTTCTGGGCTATGTTGGAGAGATCACTCCAAATCAGCTAAGAAGGGATACAACCAAATATTATAGGCCCGGTGATTACATAGGGATCACCGGGGTTGAATCTACGTACGAAAATCTACTGAGGGGAAAAAGGGGAATTAGTTACCAAATCGTAGATGTCCGTGGGTCAGTGGTCAGCAAGTTTAGTGAGGGGGAGTACGACACATTACCAGAATCCGGCGAGAACCTTACGCTTACCATAGACCTTGAACTTCAGCAATATGCTGAAAGGTTGATGGAAGGTAAAACCGGGAGTGTCGTGGCAATTGATCCCAACAATGGTGAGATCCTGGCCTTTGTTTCGTCACCGTCATATGATCCCAATCTATTTACAGGTAGGAATTTCTCAGAAAATTTTTCATTTGTTGAGCAGGACACTTCCAAACCTCTGTTTAATCGACCCTTGCAGGCCATGTATCCTCCGGGATCAATGTTTAAAACAATTCAGTCTCTGATAGCGATGCAAGAAAAGGTTTTATCGCCTAATGAAGAGATCTATTGTGAAGGTGGCCTTATCGGTGACTTGGCTCCTCCCGGTGAGTACGATGTGAAAAAAGCGATTACCTATTCTTCTAACAATTTCTTTTTCAAAGTATTTCGTCGCATCATTCAACAGGGGTTCGAACAAAGTCCTTTCATAGATTCACGAATTGGTTTTGAGAGATGGCGAGAACAAGTCTTGAGTTTTGGACTTGGTAAGAGGTTGGGTGTGGATCTACCTAATGAGAATCCTGGATCTATCCCTAGTCTTCAATCGTACGACAGGATATATGGTACTAACAGGTGGAAGTTTTCAAACATTTACTCCCTTAGCATTGGACAAGGTGAATTGTTGGTGACTCCGATGCAGATGGCAAACCTTGGTGCAGTTTTGGCAAATAGAGGATTCTATTATGAACCCCACCTTGTTAAGGGACAGGAAACTGAAAAACATTATTCACTTATTGATTCCGTGTACTATGATGTCGTAATTGACGGTATGGAGCAGGTTGTGTCCATGGGATCAGGGATCAGGGGGTATATGCGGGACATCGCATTCTGTGGTAAAACAAGTACAGTTGAAAACCCTCATGGTTTGGATCATTCCGGTTTCATGGGGTTCGCCCCAAAAGATGACCCAAAAATTGCTATTGCAGCATATGTTGAAAATGTAGGTTGGGGAGGACGTGCCGCTGGGTCAACAGCGAGTCTCGTGGTAGAAAAGTTTTTGAAAGGTGAGATAAGTCGACCCTGGTTAGAAGAGTATGTATTAAGAGGATATTTCGGAGATGAGAGGACAAGCAACGAATCAGATTGATTGGGTCATAATATTGGTCTATATTCTACTCGTTCTCTCAGGATGGATCAATATCTATGCCGCTGATTACGACCTGGATACTTCCTTTAGTATCTTCAATTTTAGCCAAAGTTCCGGCAAGCAGTTGGTATGGATGGTTTCTTCCATCGTCATAGGTTTGGTGATCTTCACAATAGATTACAGATTTTATGAATCTTTCGCGTACATTTTCTATGGGATTCTCTTGCTTTTATTGGTCTCCGTCCTATTTTTTGGACGTGAAGTGGCAGGATCCACATCATGGTTTGAGATAGGAAGTTTCAAACTCCAACCTTCGGAATTCGCCAAGATAGCTACATCACTTGCGATTGCACGGTACTTCAATAGTCCAACTCGGAAGGTTACTGAAAGTAAATACCTCTTGATTGCCAGTGCGCTATTTCTGGTTCCTATTGGACTTATAATCCTTCAAGGTGATACTGGAACAGCTTTGGTCTACACATCATTCATTCTAGTATTGTTCAGGGAGGGGCTCTCCCCTTCAATTCTAATGATCGGTATCGGAGGTATCGTCATATTCGTCCTGACCCTTGTTGTAAATCAGACGATACTGATAATAGGTGTAGTCATTGTTACTCTGATATTAATTGGTCTGTATGGAAAATCAGTTAGAAAGGGATTGCTTATTGGAGTGATGTCTTTGGCAACAATCGGGGTTGTGATAAGTGTTGATTTTGTCCTAAATGATGTGTTGAAACCTCATCAGCAGAAACGAGTGATGTCTTTGATCAATCCCAACGCAGATCCTCTTGGAGTTGGATGGAACGTTACCCAATCTAAAATTGCAATCGGATCAGGCGGCTTTTCCGGAAAGGGCTTTCTTAATGGCACTCAAACCAAATTTGACTTTGTTCCGGAACAAACAACAGATTTCATCTTTTGCACAATTGGAGAAGAGCATGGTTGGTTGGGAAGCTCGATTGTTCTTGTACTTTTTGCAATCCTTTTGGTGAGAATTACGATGATCGCCGAAAGGCAAAAGTCAGATTTCGTCCGTGTTTATGGATATTGCGTGTTCTCGATCATATTTTTTCACTTCACGATAAACATCGCCATGACCATAGGGCTATTCCCGGTAGTTGGTATACCATTACCGTTCTTTAGTTATGGTGGCTCCAGTTTATGGACTTTCTCTGTCCTTTTATTTATCCTATTGAAGTTGGATAGTCATCGAATGGAATTACTTCAGCGTCTGTAAGCTACCGGAACTTTCGAAAAATCACCTTTAGCAACTCCTTCACCTCATCGCTATTCATGTCCCATTCATATTCCTTTGCATAAGACTGGACCAACATTTCCACCGATTCGTCAAAGGAATTACATGCCTCCACCTCCTCAATCGCCTTGGAAAATGCCTCATTATCTCCATCAAATAGTTCCTGAAGAAACATATATTTATGGTTTATGGATATGCTATCCATTATGCTGGTTATCGCCTTCTCCTCGTGTATATCCGCCAAAGTTTTTGCTTCAACTTCGAAGGTATCATTCAAAGTTTTAGCGGTTTCTTCATCTGATTCCGGAATATCATCTTCTGTTTCCTCGGAAATTCCTTCTGTAGTAGGCAACTCACTTGAAGCTTGCTCAGGTTCCATTATTTCCTCATGCTCAGTTGGACTTGAATCGGTATCCTCGGAAACCTCCTCATCCATTACTTCAGGATCGATGTCCGGATTTTCTACTGAATCTACATCTTGCACGACCTCAATATTATCCTCAGTTTCCAAGGAAATATCGTGAAGTATAAGGTCAGATTTATTGACAACTAAAACATCAGATAGTTTTGTTGCAAGATCCTCAGAAACTGATTCAGTATCCAGTTCCGTGAAATTACCTTGTAAGGTATTTAACACTTCAGGTATTGAGTTACCCTCTTGTTCCTTAAGTAGGGATTCGATTTCTTTCTTATGGATCGCCAAGTATTTCAATAATTGCCTAGTAGTCTTTCCGGTAAGGTTCTTAACATTTTTGAGTTTAAGTTCTTTCCTGACATATTCCGAGGGAGAGATTGCCAGTGTACACGTATCTTCAAGAGCATCAAAGATCAAAGGACGAAGATCTTCTGATTGAATCTTTATCTTTTGTGACAACAGGTTCATGAACTCAACCATACTCTTCCTCACCTCAGGGTCTTTAAAATCAAAATATGGGCTTTCCAATTTTTTCATCTCTTCCTGCCACTTTGTAAATAGAGCTTTGAGTATGAAGAGATTGAATTGTCTGATTGGAGTTAACTTCAGAATGTCCTTTCCATCAAGGTAATCTTTACCGTCAAACGCCTGTTGAATTAATTGGTCGGTGAAAACGGGTTTGTACTGTTCTAAAAACTCCTTATTTAACTTCGCATTGATCATTGGTGGGAGAAATCTTATGGCAAAAGTAGTAATAGAAAATATGAGTGGAAAGTCTATCGAATCAGGAAAGGACAACGAAAGGCTACTTGACATATTACTTTCGGAAACGGATTGGATGCATGCTTGTGGCGGTAAAGGAAGATGCACTACATGTCGAGCTCAGATCATTGAAGGTCAACAATTTCTATCACCTTCCACAGAGGCCGAAAAGAAATACATTAATTTGCGAAGGCTTAGTGAAAATGAACGTTTGACTTGTCAGGTTTTTGTACAAGGAAATTTGACAATTAAAGTTCCCGATCAAACAAAACTACCACACTTGAAATATTCCGATTAATGTTCATTGAACCATCCAATAGGAAATTAGGCTATGAAAAAGGTGCGGGTTGGATAGAAGTGATCTGTGGATCAATGTTTTCTGGTAAGACCGAAGAATTGATCCGTAGACTCAATCGAGCTTTCATTGCACAGCAGAAAGTGGAAATATTTAAACCGATCGTGGACAAAAGATATTCAGCAAAGGATATTGTCTCGCACAATGAAAATATAATTCAATCGACTCCAGTCCACTTTGCAAATGATATACTACTTTCAGCTTCTCAATACGAGGTAATTGGGATTGATGAAGTACAGTTCTTCGATGACAATGTTGTAGACGTGGCGATCCAACTCGCCAATGATGGGAAAAGAGTGATCGCTGCAGGACTAGATATGGATTTCATGGGTCGGCCCTTTTCACCAATGGACAAATTAATGTCAATTGCTGAATACATCACAAAAGTTCATGCTATCTGTATGAATTGTGGAAATATGGCCTCATATTCATATCGACGTACTAAATCTGCTAAAAAAGTAGTTTTAGGAGAGAAAGACATTTATGAGGCCCTATGCCGCAAATGCTTTTATGAAAAAATGCATAAAAAATAGTCTTCTAATCTGGTTTTTGGCGCTTGCAAACATAGATGTTGTTTCCCAGGATATTCCGTTTGGGACATGGAGAGCACACCACTCATTCAAGAAAGCGAGAAAATTAACTGTTGGCAACGAAAAGGTATTCTGTGCCGTGGAGAATGCTCTCTTTTATTATGATTTGGAATTAAATTCTTCCACCAAGCTCGGTAAACCTCAAGGATTGGGAGATGTAACTGTCACCTCATTACTTTTTGAAAGTGTGGAAAACCTTTTGGTGGTTGGATATGAAAGTGGGGTAATTGACCTTGTCTATTCGGATCGAATAACAACGCTCGAAGCTCTTCAGGAGATTGATCAATTCGAATCCAGGAGAGTCAACGATCTGATATATTATGAAGATCAGGTTTTTGCGGCTACCGACGTAGGAGTAGTATTGGTGGACATTGGTAACGAGTCAATAAGGGACATTTACAATGAAATAGGAATAGATGGCGCGAGTATAAAAGCCACAAATCTTGTCATAGTTGAAGATTCCATTTTTGTAAATACAGACCAAGGGCTGATCGGTGGAAGTGTAGATACAAACTTGTTGGATTTCAATAATTGGAGATTTTATTCATCTTCTGATACTATGAATATTACCCAAATCACAAGGAAAGAAGATTCGATAGTACTCATAAAAGATCATTTACAATTGTGGAGTCTTAATGAAGGCGTATTTCGGAATTTATCGGATTTAAGTGACTCAATTACATCTCTCCATCCTTATGATAACTCCTTGTTCCTTTTATCGAAAGATGAATTACAGGAAATATCTAACAATTCCACAAACACTATCATTTCCGGCATTTTTGAAAATGGAAAAGATTTCATCAGGCAAGGATCGGATTATTTCATAGCGGATGACGAGATGGGATTATTACTAATAGATGGAGATCAAACCATTCACCTCTCTCCAAATGGGCCCGCTATTGAAGTTCCGGACAAGATCAATTTTATTGATAACAAGGTAGTGATGAGTTCCTTGAACCATCCTGGGATTGATGTTCTCGAGGCTGGATCTTGGACTCCTGTTTCCTATGAGGGTTTTGAGAGTATAACGGACGTCGTTGAATTTAATAATTCAACAATCCTGTCCTCTTCAGTCAATGGTATTTTTGATGCGACAGTAGGATCCAATATATCTTTCTTCGAAGGAATGGACGTCCGTGACTTGAATGTGAAGGATTCCTGGCTTTATGTCACGAATTACGACGGACCATTTTCAGTAGCACGGTCGGAAAACCTGATGGATTGGGAAACATTTTCTTCAAACGATACGAGAAGTCGATACCCCGAGTCACTTGAGATATCACAGGGAAATACCATTTGGGTGGGAAGGGACCTTCGGGAAGGTGGTGGATTTGGATTGTTTTCCCCTTCCGAAGGACGATCAACAACAATTACCGCATCCAGCGGTCTTCCGACCGAAGAAATTAAGGACTTCCTAATCGACCGGCAGGATGAAATGTGGGTTGCTACACAAGAGGGAATAGTATTTTTTTTTGATGCTACATTCGCTGTTGAGTCCAATGAATCTTTAGCTCCAGTATTCGATGATGGGACTTTATTTCAAAGTAATTCTTTCCATTCATTGGAAATCGATGGTGGGAATAGAAGGTGGTTTGGGACAGAAAATGACGGTCTTTGGCTTTACAATGAGAACCTTACAGAAGAGATTTTTCATTTCACTTCGAAAAATAGTATTCTTCCATCTAACTCCATTCTAGGATTGGAAATGAATAATAATACGGGAGAGTTGTTCATTACCACCACAAAGGGAGTAGTATCTTATCAGACAGATTCATCAGAACCTTTGTTTTCTCATAAGGATGTAAAGGTGATCCCGAATCCAGTTTCATTGAGTGACAATGTACCAGTGACCTTTACAGGGATCGCAGCTAATTCTTCGTTGAAAATAACAAACAGTTCTGGTCAGATAATGAATGAAGTGAACGCCAATGGAAGCACAGCCGGCTGGAACCTTTTGACCTTCGATGGTCGGAAAATCAAACCCGGTATTTATCTAATATTCAGTTCGACACTGGATGGAGAAGAGACTTTCTCAGGTAAATTTGCAATTGTTCCATGATCATTAACACCAAAGGGATAGTTTGCGGCTTTATCAACTACAAGGAAACATCAATTATTACCAGGATTTTCACAAAAGATCTTGGTATGCAGTCATTCATTGTAAATGGAATTAGGAGTTCAAATTCCAAAAAAAGTCTAGCAAATTATCAGCCATTAACACTGCTGGAAATGGTCTCTTATTACTCTCCTCAGAAAGAGATCCATAGGTTAAATGAATCTAAAATAGCGTATGTCCCAGTCAGTTTTCACTTGGTTAAAAAATCCACCATTCTCTTATTCTTGGCTGAGATCCTGAGTAAGGTATTGAGACATGAAACCAATGAGAACCTGTCACTTTTTGAGTTTCTTTGGGAGGCTATTACAATTTTCGACGAAAAGGAATCTGAGTTTGAAAATTTTCACATTCAATTTTTGTTAAACCTCACAAGTTTTCTGGGGTTCGATCTTTCCAATAATCTCATATTAGAAAAGATGAGCAATGGCGACAAAGATCTGCATCAGTATTTACTGGCTATAAGTTCCAAAAATTTTGATGATTTTGTTCCTTCAAATGGCGAATTGAGGAATAAGGCATTGATCCAATTATTAGACGAATACCGATTTCATATCGAAAGTTTAACAGACATTAAATCCCTTGTGGTATTGCAGTCCGTTTTCCATTAATCACTTAATTTTATTTCATTAATATACTTAAAATGAGCAGCAGCCTGTACAATCAAATACCATCCCTCGATCTGAATGATTTCAAACATGGAGATGAGGAGAGCAAAAAGAATTTTGTTGAGGACCTTGGAAAGGCGTATTCCGATATTGGTTTTGTAGCTATCAAGAATCATGGATTATCGGATGAAGTCACAACTAAACTTTATGATGCGGTAAAGTCCTTCTTTAGTTTACCTGATGAGGCCAAGGAAAAATATGAAAAGCCTGAGATCTTTGGCCAACGAGGTTATATCAGCAAAGGAAAAGAAAAGGCTAAAGGACGAAATACTGGTGACCTTAAGGAGTTTTATCATGTCGGTCAGGCCCAAGGGAGTAAGATGCCGGATTACCCGGACAACATCTGGCCTGATGAAATCGAAGACTTTCAAAAATATACACAGGAAGCTTTTTGTGTTCTTCAGGAAGCAGGGATCCAAGTCCTTAGGGCACTGGCACTGTATCTTGGCATTGATGAATTTTATTTTGATGATAAAGTCAAAAAGGGAAATAGTATATTAAGACCCATTCATTACTTCCCAATTGATAATCCTGATGATATTCCAAGTGATGCAGTTAGGGCCGCAGAACATGGTGATATTAATCTGATCACATTGTTAATGGGCGCAAGCGCCGATGGACTCCAAGTTTTGAGAAGAGATGGAAAGTGGATTCCAATAACTGCCCTTCCCGATCAAATTGTCGTCAATGTTGGCGACATGCTGTCGAGATTGACAAACGATAAATTGAAATCGACCATCCACAGGGTAGTAAATCCTCCAAGGGAAAAAATGGGGTCATCGCGCTATTCCATTCCTTTTTTCATGCACCCAGTATCGGAAATGGACTTGAGTTGTTTGGATGTTTGCATTGATGAAAAAAACCCAAAGGCCTTTGAAGATATTACCGCCGGAGAGTTTCTGCACGAAAGACTCAAAGAGATCGGGTTAAAAGCTTAAAATGACGATTCGAAGAGTACGTTATTTTATCTTCCTTCGAGATGTTTTCATTCTGGCGGTGACAACGTTTGGTGGACCACAAGCTCATCTTGCCATGTTCATGGATATGATGGTCCAAAAACGACGGTATCTCAATGAAAGCGAATTGATTGAGCTGTATGCTCTATGCCAGATCCTTCCGGGACCCACGTCTACTCAGACCATTACTTCAGTTGGGTTCAAAATAGGTGGGCCATATCTCGCCTATTTGACATTGTTGGTTTGGATGTTACCGGCATTCTGTATAATGACCGCGGCGGCTGTTACGGTGAACATTCTAAATGATATGAACGTCTCACTCGAATTCTTAAGATTCGTTCAGCCAATGGCGGTGGGCATTGTCGCTTACAGTGCTTATAGAATCTCAAGTAGTGTCGTTACTACCAAAGATGGTTATTTCCTTATGATATTATCGGCGGTCGTATCTTTCTACTTACGATCTCCTTACGCTTTCCCTGTGTTACTCCTTGGTGGGGGTTTTCTCACCGCATTCAAATTCAAACAACAACCCATCGAAGATAAAGACAGGATAAAACTAGACTGGAGTCACCTTTTTTTATGGGGTGGAGTTCTAATTACGGCAGCGATACTTGGAGGGGTATTTCAGTCGCTTCCTATTAAGACGTTTGAGAATTTCTACCGCAATGGATCCTTGATATTCGGAGGAGGGCAGGTTCTAATCCCCCTACTTTTTACCGAATTTGTTGAATTCAAGAAATATCTGACTTCAGAAGAATTTATCTCAGGATATGCATTCGTACAGGCAATACCAGGCCCTACATTCTCCTTTTCAGCCTACCTTGGCGCGTTGATCATGCGAGAATGGGGTATCGGTGGGGAAATACTGGGTGCATTCCTGGCTGCTGCGGGAATTTTCCTCCCGGGTACTTTTTTGATTTTCTTCGTAATCAGGATCTGGGACAGCTTAAAGAAATACAGAATTGTGAAAGCCTCACTTGAGGGGATAAATGCGGTGAGTTCAGGAATGGTAGTTGCAGCAACATTGTACCTTATTGAACCCATAGAAATCACTTTTGTCAACTATGCGCTGATGTTTGGTACAACATTGTTAATGTTCTTTTCAAAGATCCCAACTCCGTTCATTATCGTTTTCGGACTACTATTAGGATTTATTTTCAAATAAAAAACCCATTCATCTATAGATAAATGGGTTTTATAAATTGTGTTAATCCCTTTATTAATTCCCCCCGGTGTCAGTGGGTGGTTGAATCCCAAGCTTGGTCAAAACCAGGTTCGAAACATCACTTTGTTCTTCGGCATATAAAAGCACATCTAGACCAGGTGCTCCCACGCTAAATATGAAATTATAACCGTTTTCCTCAGCTACGGACTTTATGGCATTCCCGATCTTTTCAACCGCCGGAGCAAGCAGGTCATTCCTTTTCTTTGCAAGAGATTGCTCTGCATTTACCTGGAATTCCTGAAGTGATTGTTGAAGCCTTTGTAGCTCATTTTGCTTGTCAGCTTTTACAACATCATTGTACGTGGCTTCCTCCTGCTGGTAGACAGCAAATTTTGCCTGTAGTTCTTCCACCTTGGATTGAATTGTTTTCTGCAGTTGTTGCTCATAAGATGTAAGATCCGACTCAATTTGTTTTGCCTCCGGCAGTAGGCTTAAGATATATTCTGCATTGGTATATCCTATTTTTAATCCATTTTGGGCGTAACCAAATGTCAATGTGGTTATTGCCAAAAAGAACAGAATAAATTTAATTTTCATGTCACTCTAATTTACGATTAAATACCTTTCGTTTATGTAAACACAGTTGATTAACTGTGATCTTCGTTTTCTAATTTGTCGCTTCGTTTTCGATCAATCCCAGTTCCTCCAACACATAGTCTGTATAATCATGAATAGGATCTGTATAGATCATTATTAATTCTGAGGATTTGTCAAAAACAATCTGAAGCCTATTATTTTTAGCTACTCTTTCGGTAGCCGCAAACACAAGGTCCTGAACTGGTTTGATAAGCTCTTTTTTCTTAAGGAAATAAAGACCTTCAAATCCAAAAATCTGCTTCTGATACTCCTTTAATTCCAACATCTTCTCATCAATCTCTGCCTGCCGATCATTTTTCATGTCAACAGTTAGAAGTATTTCTTCGGCTTTCAAACTGGCTTCCATTTGCTCGATCTCCTTGTACATTGTTTGGATCTCGCCTTCCCAACCCTTTGCCAACTTGTCAATCTCGGACTGTGCCTCCGTATATTCTGGCATCTGCTTCAGAATATAGTTCATATCCACATACCCGAATTTTTGCGCAAATGTAAATGTCGCGCACATCAATATTACTATGGTAAGCCAGATTCGTGCCATTTTTATCTTATTTGTTGGCCAATTGAGAAATGGAACTGACTGCCCGATGGTGTATTCGTACCAAATGCAGGATCAAAGCCATAACCATAGTCAAGCCCGAGAAGACCGAAAGCCGGCATGAATATCCTTACACCGAAACCTGCTGAACGCTGGATATCGTAAGGATTATAATCACTGAAGCTTAGCCAATTATTCCCCCCTTCCACAAATGCTAATCCGTAAATCGTTGCGGTCGGTGCCAAAGAGACAGGATACCTGAGTTCCATCACAAACTTTGTAAACAAAGTCCCACCAAACACCTGGTTTTCGACATCAAACGGTGTCAGGGAGTTTGATCTGCTTAGGCCTTGCTGTGGGTTAGGATATCCACGTAGTCCGATTAGATCATTTCCTAGTAGGAAGTTTTGACCAGTCAACCCGTCACCACCGAGGACAAACCGTTCAAAAGGTCCTATTCCAGCTTCATCTGTGTATTTACCTATAAATCCGAGGTGCATTCTAGGTGCCAGTATTAGTTTATCTACGATCTGCAGATAATACCTCGCATCAAAATTCCACTTATGATATTCCACCCACTTGTACCGCTCTTCCGGCTCGGCTGTTTCATAATCAATGTTGTTGAACATGGAATATGGTGGAGTAAGACTCACCGTCAAACTAAGATCAGAACCTCGACGAGGATACATCGGACTATCAGAGGATCGTCTTGCAATGGTCGTATTTAATGTAATATTATTTGCGTCACCTGTTGAAAAGCCAAATCCTCTCGTTACCGGATATTGGAATAATGAGTACTGCAGGAATCCAATGGAATTACTGATCACAAAAAAGTCATCTGGCCATTTCACTCGCCTTCCCAATGATACATTTACCCCTTGCACTTCGAGTTTTCCCGTTGTTTCAAAATTACCTCCACGGAAACCTCCAATTCTTTGTATAGAATAGGTATAGCTCAGACCAAAGTTGTTAGGCTTGCTTCCCCCTAACCATGGCTCACTGAAACTGATGGAATAACTCTGATATCTTCGGCCATTTGCTTGCATTCGGACAGATAATCGCTGTCCGTCACCCATTGGAGGGAATGTCTTGAAGCCAACAGCTTTCTTCAAAGAGAAATTGTTGAAGCTTATACCTAAAGTTCCGACAAATCCAAAGGCTCCACCCCAACCTCCTGATAATTCAATCTGATCACTTGGTTGCTCTTCAAGCTGCCATTCTATGTCCACAGTCTCATTAGCCGGATTTGGTTGCGGTACAGGATTGACTTTCTCAGGATTAAAATACCCTAATTGAGATAGTTCCCTTTGCGTTCGTATTAATTCTGCCCTGCTAAATTTTCTTCCTGGGATGGTTCTTAGTTCCCGCCTGATCACGAAATCATTTGTTTTCTCGTTGCCACTTATGGTGACCTCGTTGATTGTTGCTTGAGCTCCCTCGTAAATTCTCATCTCAACATCTATCGAGTCCTGGTAAATACCTACTTCTACTGGTGTAACATTGAAGAATAAGTAGCCATTATCCATATAAAGGGAGCTTATGTCTACACCCGTTGGATCAAAATTCAACTTTTTGTTGATAAGCTCAAGATCATACACATCTCCCTTTTTCAATCCAAGAACAGCGTCAAGGGTCTCATCAGCGTAAATGAAGTTACCTGTCCAATCGATGTTTCGGAAGAAATATTTATTTCCCTCATTGATATTCAATACAACATTGATATTCTTTTCATTGACAGAAAATACCGTATCGGACTCAATGGCGGCATCCCTGAATCCTTTCGAATTGTAAAAATCCAACAGAAGCTTCTTATCATCTTCGTAATCGGACTCAATGTATTTACCTGCTTTGAAAACATTAAGTTTTACGTGAGTTGCCAGGTTATCCTTAAACGTATTTATACCTGATGTGTCTTTGTGTGTAAGGAAATGACCAAGATTTTTCGGATTCAGGAGGTTGATGGAATTGGAAAGTAAAACAGATGGTAATTTGAATCGTGCAAGTTCACCAGTCGTCTTAAATTTTGTTCTAAGCTTTACATCCGGGAATATTTCGTTGCCTTCAAATTTTAAATCAGAAATTTTGACCTTTTTCCCTCTGTCCACTTTTATCAAAAGAGTTGTTCCATTTCTTATCAGTGTATCCCCTTTTTCCTGTACCCGCACCTTGGCATTCAAATAACCTTTACCTTCAAGAAACTTGAGAACTGCTATTTCCGTGTTCTTCTTTACTACATCGGTTAGGATTTTGCCTCGAACCAGTTCGATGTCATCTTCCATCTCCGTTTTCTGATTTCTGGGAACCCCTTGGATCTCGTACCTGGTCAGCCTTGGTCTTTCAGTCAGATTGATCACGAGCCATATCTGATTCCCTTCAATTTTTGAAGCCTCAATATTGATATTACCAATGATACCTTGTTTCCACAATTTCTTGATCGCCTGGGTTATTTCATCTCCTGGTATTTTGATCTTATCCCCTACTTTTAATCCGGATAACGAAATAAGGGCGTTATTATCCAGAAATTGTACTCCCTTTAATTGGATGTCAGCTATCTCAAACTCCTTTGGACTGGAATAATTTATGGATATGTTTGATCCAGATGTGTTTCGGTTTTGACCGAATACAATTTGAGCACTTGTCGAAAGTGATATGAAGTATAATCCAAAAAATATAAATAAAGTCCTCATTCGGTGACTACCTGTTCACTAATCCTACCAAATCTTCTTTCCCTTTTTATGTATTCATCAATGGCTTGTTGAATGTGAGATTTTCTTACATCCGGCCACAAAACGTCTGTGAAATACATTTCAGTATATGCCGATTGCCATAAATAGAAATTACTGATGCGCATCTCCCCGCTTGTCCTGATCAACAGTTCGGGATCTGGAATTCCTGATGTAGATAAATACTGCGCAAAGACCTCTTCTGAAATATCCTCCGCCTTGAGTTTCCCTTTTCTTGTATCCTCAGCAATTTTGATCGAAGCATTTTTGACATCCCAACGACCACTATAGTTTAAGGCAAGTACTAGCTTCAGACCATCGTTGGCTTCAGTCATTGCTTTCGCATCATTCAATTTCTTTTTGGCATTTTTTGGGAGTTTTTCGACATCTCCAATTGACAGTAAACGGATGTTATTCTTCATCAGAGTTTTGACCTCATCTTTAATTGTCGAAACAAGAAGAGTCATCAATCCCTCTACTTCATATTTAGGTCTTGCCCAATTTTCAGTGGAAAATGCGAAAAGAGTTAGATATTCGATATTGTTTTCAGCACAGAACTCTGTTGTTTCCCTGACTGCGGTGATGGCATTCTGATGACCAAAAATTCTGGCCGCACCCCGTTTTTGTGCCCACCTTCCATTTCCATCCATGATGACCGCGATATGCCGGGGATATTTACTTTGCAACTTTGTCCTCGCTTAAATCAAAAGCGTACAAAATTGGCATTTTTTTAGATGAAAAACCCGTTTTTAACGAAAATTAGCTTTCAGCATATGTCGATTAGGAATATATGGAAACGGACAGGGAATCTCGTAGATGATAAAAGAAAGGTTTATGCCAAAATAATAGTACCAATCATTGTCCTCGGGGTTTCCATATTGGTAGTTCTTGGTGTCTAGATCACCATCGGAAATATTATCGATCAGGTCGAAAAATGTTTTTCTCATTCCCATCTCGAATCCTGCTGAGAACCGTTTGCCAATTAGGTGCTTTACTCCTAATCCCACTGGGATAACAGCCTGGATCTTATTGAATTCTCCATTTGTCTGATCGGAGTTGTAAATTCTTGTGAATCCAATCCCCAAAAAAGCGTATGGAGACCACTTGATCATGGATTTATCATGCTTATAATCCAGAAAATGGTACTCCGCAACCGATGACAGTTCAGCAATCAAAATATCAAATGAAGCCGTCCTCTGGTTTGCAAAAGCATCAATTGGTTCTTCCGATCCGGTTAACTTCCCGAAATTCAATCCCCACTTCACTCCCAAAAAAGGAGAAAAATTCAACCTGTAGTGGGCACTTATAGCTGGTTTAATATTGGTAATCTGGAATCCCCTGATAAGATCCCCGGAATAGTTCAGCCCTCCAATTCCCCCTCCAAATTCAATGAATTGGGACTGACTTGAGTAAGCCAGCGAGACTAAACAGAATAATAATAGGATTTTAGATCGGATGACTACCTGAATTTTGCCGGTTTTCTCTTCCCCTTTGCCTTACTTAGAAGGTACGTCACTTTGATTTGAGTAACGAAGTAAAGGTCATTACCATCGGGATTTCCTCTACCTTCCTGAACATCCACCGCATCTCTTATACCGCCACTGAAGTAGCTCTGTCCATTGAAATTAAGTGAAGAGGGACTTATATTCCTCTGGTCGCCATTCCAAACTCCAACTGCCTCGGCACTACGATCCGACATAACCCTGGCTAACGGATCATCAAATAAATCCAAACCAATATAGTTGGTACTTACATCGTCAATATAGTCTGTAAAGAGGATCCTTGGTCCAAATTCAATGGACGCATTGAAGGCTCCTGGTAATCGCATGGTCGCTCCGAGCATAATGGGTATGGCAAACTCAATACTCTTGTATGGTTCCGCCACCCCGTCAATATCAAGATTCTGACCTTCAGTGCCCAGAGGTCTTAACTTAACCCATTCACCCGCACTAGGAGGGGCTGAACCATCTCCTAGCTGGTAGTCAACATCCGGGACTTTTCCTTTCGGTTCATGGTGGATAATTGCAGCTCCAACAAATACATAGAAATTGAAAGGATGTCGAAAATTGGGCCCGTTATAGTCCGGGAGAACATAAATATTAACCCCTGCTGACAATTCCTTTATATCATTTCTAAAACTGAGGTTCCTCAAATATCTACCTAAATTCTCACTGTCATTGGGATCCGATGTAATATCGTCCCCTTTTAGTCGTCCGTAATTCAAGGTTGCCCTTACAGCGAACATAGGATGCAACCTATATCCATAGGTCACACCTATTCCGGGACGCGTAAAAGATATATCACTACTTCCAGCTCTATTTACTGGTGCAAGATCTCCATAGTAGTTCATGGCATTAACACCAAAAGCAACGTATTGGTAGCTCCTGAATTTACCACCAACAGAACCGCCACGATAACTTGAGATGTTCCTGTTCTTCGATGCTCTTCTTTTGAACTTACTCCGTCTTCTTTGAGCTAGTGCATCATCGGTCACGAATATTGCCAACAAGAACAATGCGAATATGATAAGACCTCTAGAATGCATTTTTTTCTTAGATAGTTAACACAAATCTATTAAGAACATTGTGTGAAAGACTACATTTTTAGTATAAAATCCTAGTTGGGGCTTCAATTTCTTTTATCCAGCCCCCATGAAAGTTTGTTTTTAAGCGTGTCAAAAAAGTTATCTCCTTCAATTTTAATCAAATTGGCCGAAAAATCCGCCTTTCGCACCTTAAGCATAATATTCCCAATTACCGGTTCGGATCTACTATCCAAGGAGATCAAATAGTTTGTTTTACCACTTTCAACTTCAAATGTCAACTCGCTGGTATCAGGAACAATTAAGGGTCTAACATTTAGGTTATGAGGACTGACTGGCGTAATTACAAAATCCTTTGATTGAGGGGCTAATATTGGGCCTCCACAGCTCAGGGAATACCCAGTTGATCCGGTTGGAGTTGCCACCATCAGGCCATCTGCCCAATACGTGTTCAAATATTGACCATTCAGATAAGCTTTTACAACGATCATGCTGGATGTCTCTCTTCTGAGTATAGCGAATTCGTTCAAACAATAATTCTGACTGGTAAACAAGTTTTCTTTAGTCTCCAGGCATATCAATGTCCTAAGGTCAATGGAATACTTACCCCCCAAGAAAAGGTCCATTGCATGCTCTATCTGATCTTTGGCAATTGTCGCCAAGAAACCCAGTCGACCGGTGTTTATACCCAGAATCGGAGTTTGATTTCTTCCTACCATAGCCAGGGTATCCAACATCGTCCCGTCACCACCAAGACTAAAGATTGCATCAATGTCAGATGTTATATTATCAATGGTCGCCGTCTTCGCATACTTTGCTAATCCTTCACTGTTTTTAGCGAAAACTTCGCTCACAACAACATCAACCCCATGGTGATTAAGGATCTCAAAAAGTTGAATGACAAATTTCCTTGAAGATTCACTCACAACAATCCCATGAACGCCAATTTTCTTCAAATTTTCAGATTTTAAGGTATTTCATGAGGGCGCCATATCGCTCCATGTTGTCTTCATCAATTTGGCTTTTGTTATACGTTTCTGCAATGCGATAACCCCGTGCTTCGAGAGAACTTGCCAGGTGAGTGATTTCTTCTTTATTGATTTTGAGCGTTAACCTGATTTTTGACGGATCGTCATTATCTGTAAGAATGTGGCTGCTTAATATTTTGCCCTCGTCCAATTCAATAATTCTACTTATTTCCGCCAATGAATAATCCCTAAAATCCATTGACAAAATGAGTATAGCCCCGGGAATATTGATAAAAGAGGAATTTGCAAATGCCTCAACCACATTTTCGGTAGATACCACTCCCATATACTGGCCATTTTCGTCCTTAACAGCTACCAATCTGGTGCCTATGGCATAAGAAGTTTTAAGTACATTGTAATAGTGTGTATCATACGAAACAATCGCATCTTTTGCGATTAAATCATAATTGCCGACTTTCATTTTCAATTTATCAGCATCGAAAATTAGTTCTTCCGACAACATTCCCTGGAATTTACCTTGATCGGTAACCGGAAGTTCACTGACTCTCAGCTCCTCCATCCATAGCTTTGCTTTTTCCACATCATCCTTGATCTTCAGTGGAGGGATCATATAATTAATTAAATCCTTAGCAATCATGAATACAATCCTTACGTATTAATTGAATTTAATACAATATAACACTAAGATATGGAGACAAGTTTGTCATCCTGACTAAAATCATCGAAGTATTGAAATATATCTTCATATGAAGGGAAAAGTGACCCAACCAACTCAAAAACTGATTTACCAAAGGAAGATATGAGAGGTACTAATCTGGTCTCACGACCTAATGATCGCATGTCTATAATTCCAATTGCTTCAAATATCCAAATAAATAAACTAAGTACCAGTGCCCACTTCAAAGCAGAAAAAATGCTTCCTAATATCTTATCAAAAATGCCCAGGTATATCATCTTGACAAACTTGCTAAGAAGCTTTGCAGTGATATTGATCGCGGTATTCACAATAATGAAGATCAAAAAGAATACGACTATTGAAATAATTGCTGCATACTCATTCGAAGCAAAAAAGTAGTCAGTAGCATAAGGTGTGATGTATACCGCACAAATTAGTCCTATGAAAAAGCCGACTAATGAGAATAGCTCCAAAATGAAACCCTTCACAAAACCTTTGACCAGGGCAAAGATCAGAACGACCAATACTGCAATGTCAATAATCTGCATTAGCTAGCCAGCAATTCCCTAACAATCCTGGAAATTGTCTTGCCGTCTGCCTGTCCGGCAAATCTACTTGTAGCGACACCCATTACTTTACCCATTTCCTGAGGAGATGTAGCTCCTAATTCGGAAATGATCTTTTTCAATGACGTTCTCAGTTCATCTTCATCAAGTTGCTTTGGAAGAAACTCCTCAATTACCGCGAGTTCCAATTTCTCCTTACCCGCCAGATCTTCCCTGCCTTGTTTTTCATAAATCTCAATTGAATCCCTTCTTTGTTTAGCAGCCTTAGTAAGTATCTTTATTTCTGCCTCTTCTGATAATTCCCCTTCCTGCCCTTTTTCCGTTTCTGCCAACAGGATTAACGACTTTATAGCTCTCAATGCAGTAAGACGGTCTTTATTCTTCTGAAGCATTGAGGTCTTAATTTCTTTCTCAACTGTTAATTTTAAGCTCATTTTGACCAATTCTTTGTTATACGGTAGGATCCACAAACACGATATATGACCAAACTTAGCGTAAACATCAACAAAATTGCAACCTTACGTAATGCACGGGGAGGGAATAATCCCAATGTTGTTTCAGTAGCCATTGATTGTGAAAAATTTGGAGCACAAGGTATCACAGTACACCCAAGACCTGATGAAAGACATATAACCAGAGAAGATGTATTCCAAATTCGAGAAATTGTGAAAACAGAATTCAATATTGAAGGTTATCCTGATAAAAGATTCTTGGAGATTATAGAAGCCGTTCGTCCTGCTCAAGCTACTCTTGTCCCCGATCCCCCGGATGTTCTTACATCCAATGCCGGTTGGGACATTCTAAATAACCATAGCCTCCTCAAAGAAATTTTGGATCAACTGAAGTCATTAGGGGTAAGAACTTCTCTATTTGTCGACCCTGAATTGCGTCAAATCGAAGCCGCTAAGGAAGTCGGAACCGATCGAATTGAACTCTATACGGAAGGATATGCTTCAACATATCACATTGACAAGGAAAAGGCCATCGGTCCCTATGAAAATTCCGCCCAACTTGCTCACAAAATAGGTCTGGGCATAAACGCCGGTCATGATCTGGATTTACACAATCTCAAGTTTTTAAAAGATCGTATTCCTTTCATCGATGAAGTTTCTATTGGGCATGCTTTAATATGTGATTCGCTTTACTACGGACTTGAAAATACTATTCAACTATATCTGAGACAGTT
This sequence comes from Cyclobacteriaceae bacterium, assembly GCA_965242805.1. Taxonomy (GTDB): domain Bacteria; phylum Bacteroidota; class Bacteroidia; order Cytophagales; family Cyclobacteriaceae; genus JANQEU01. Next base: position 2,885,741 of record CBDETD010000002.1, read on the forward strand.
GCAATGAAATTACATTTTCGGACAATGGGAGAGGGTTATCCCCTCGTTCTATTACATGGAGTATTCGGTTCAGCAGATAACCTGCAAACGATAGGAAAAGAGCTATCGAATAATTTTAAAGTATATCTCGTTGATTTGAGAAATCATGGACAGTCTCCTCATTCAGATGAATTCAATTATGATTTGATGGCTGAGGACATTGAGGAACTTCTGGATGACGAATATATCGCACAGGTCAATTTGATGGGCCACTCGATGGGAGGTAAAACCGCAATGAAGTTCGCTTGTTCCTTCCCTGATCGCGTGACAAACCTGGTGATCTCCGACATAGCACCAAAATATTATCCTCCGCATCACGAGGAAACTTTTAACGGTTTTAGATCTATCAATTTGAATTCTATAACGTCCCGAAAAGATGCAGAAGATTTTATGAAGGACCATATTGAAGATTTGAATATCCGCCAGTTTATTCTTAAAAACCTTACCAGAAATGGCCAGGGGTTTCGATGGAAAGTCAATTTGGATGTCATTGAAGAAAACGAGGAAAATTTAACGGAATCTCTGGGTTCCGGGGATTCTTTCGATGGAGCTACTTTGTTCATTAGAGGTAGTGAATCCCCCTATATTTTGGACGAAGACATGAGGGAAATAAGATTTCACTTCCCCAATTCAGAACTTGTCACGATCCAGGGTGCCGGTCACTGGGTGCACGCCGACTCCCCGGAAGACTTTTCGAGGGTTATGAAAGACTTTTTACTTTAGTTTCTGGATGATGAAGATGAGGACAGTCAAAATGACACTAATCAGAATTGATGTCGTAATCGGAAGGAATAATGAAAAATTATCTCTTTTAATGTAAATATCTCCTGGTAATCTCCCAAGAGGCAGTCTAAATCCCAACTCAAGATATATCCCCAATAAGATCAATACAAAACCAAGAATTATTAATATTTTTCCCATGTCATGAGGGGAAGATTAGTACTTATTCCAGCTTTTTTATCCGAAGTTAACGATGAAAATTATTTATCAGAGGAGATAAAATCGATAATCAAGGAGATTTCCTATTTTCTGGTTGAAAATATCAGGACATCCCGTAGGTTTTTGAGTTCCTTAAAAATGGAAATTGATATTTCCAGTTTGTCTTTCGAGACAATGGATAAGAACTTTGATCCAAGTAAACTTAGATCAATTTTCAAACCGATCTTTGAAGGTAACGACATTGGAGTAATCTCTGAAGCCGGATTACCGGGAATTGCAGATCCGGGTTCCATGGCAGTGCAATTCGCTCATAAGGAGAATATCGAAGTCATTCCACTACCTGGCGCTTCATCAATTATTCTTGGGTTAATTTCTTCGGGAATGAATGGCCAACAATTCATTTTTCATGGTTATCCCCCTATAGAAAAGGTCGAAAGAATTAAAATGATCAAGAAATGGGAATCAGAAGTCTCCCGAACCGGATACACACAGATCTTCATGGAGACTCCATATCGAAATGACTCCCTACTAAGGGATCTCGTTTCTCATCTTCATCAAAATACTGACCTCTTTATCGGTCGTGACATTTCCGGATCCGGTCAATTCTGCAAGACCCAGACCATCAAGGAGTGGAGGAAGGAGTTACCTGACTTAAAAAAGGTCCCAACTATTTTCGCTTTAGGGATTGCATAAAGGGCGGTTCAATACAACAAATATTTATAAATTTGCGCCCTTAAATTAAGTCATGTAAATATGTCCTATCTATTCACTTCAGAATCGGTATCCGAGGGTCACCCAGACAAAGTTTCTGATCAGATTTCAGATGCATTGATTGATCACTTTCTTGCTTTTGATCCTAATTCCAAAGTTGCATGTGAAACTCTAGTTACAACCGGATTGGTGACCCTGGCCGGTGAAGTAAAGTCCTCTACTTACCTGGATGTCCAGCAAATTGCAAGGCAGGTAATCGAAAAGATCGGTTACACCAAAAGTGAATACCAATTTGATTCCAAATCTTGTGCAGTGATATCAGCGATTCATGAGCAATCTGAGGATATCAATCGGGGTGTGGACCGTGATAATCCGGATGAGCAGGGAGCCGGTGATCAAGGGATGATGTTTGGATATGCGACAAAGGAAACGGAAAACTACATGCCGCTTGCATTGGATCTGTCTCATAAGATCCTCAGGGAACTGTCGGATCTTAGGAGGGAAAATAAAGAAATTCAGTATTTAAGACCTGATTCCAAAGCACAAGTCACCATAGAATACGATGACAATAATGTCCCTACAAGAATTGATTCGATTGTGGTATCAACCCAGCATGACGAATTTGATCCTGACGATTCCAAAATGTTGGCCAAAATAAAATCCGACGTGATCAATATTCTTATTCCAAGAGTAAAGAATAAGGTATCAGCCAATATCCAAAATCTATTTGACACTAACATTACTTACCACGTTAATCCAACTGGAAAGTTTGTTATTGGAGGACCTCATGGGGATACGGGTCTCACAGGCAGAAAGATCATCGTGGATACATATGGCGGAAAAGGTGCTCACGGAGGTGGTGCTTTTTCAGGAAAAGACCCGTCAAAAGTAGATCGCTCAGCAGCGTATGCAACTCGACATATTGCCAAGAATCTAGTGGCAGCAGGAGTTGCCGATGAGGTTTTAGTTCAAGTTTCCTATGCAATAGGAGTAGTTGAACCAATGGGTATTTACATAAACACCTACGGAACTTCTCATGTCGATTATAGTGATGGCGAGATTGCTGAAAAAGTTTCAAGCCTCTTCGATATGAGACCGGCAGCTATTGAGAGAAGACTCAATCTCAGAGAGCCCATCTACAGTGAAACTGCAACCTACGGCCACATGGGACGAACACCTGAAAAGAAAACCGTAACCTTTATTTCCGGATCAAGGAAAGTTTCCAAAGAAATAGAAACATTCACCTGGGAAAAGCTGGACTATGTTGACAATGTACGGGAGGAATTTGGTCTATGATAAGGATCTTTTTTCTTGGGTTTCTTTTCCTGATAAGCTCGTGTGCGGAAAAGACCAACCCTGGAGGTCCAAATTCTAAACTTGCTATCGATCCGATTGCTGAGGGAGAGAGCTTAAATGCGGGCTTTCTAGTCGTGGATGGAGTTTACAATTCTGAGTTGATGGCTCCATATGACATTTTTCAACATACAATTTTTCATACGGACGGTGGGATAAAGGTATTTACTGTGGCTCCCCAAAAGGATACAATTACCACATTCGAAGGAATTCAAATAATTCCTGATTATAGTTTTCAAGACGTCCCTATGATAGATATCCTTGTCGTCCCGAGTGCTGAAAATAGTATGGGCTCAGATCTGCTAGATCAAGAACTCATGTCTTTCGTGGCGAAAATAGGAAACGAAGCCAGGTATTCCATTTCCTTGTGTGACGGAGCTTTTGTTTTAGCAAAAGCGGGCTTGATAGATGGCAAGGAGTCTACAACATTTCCCTCAGATATCGACAGATATCGCACTATGTTCCCAGATTTGGTTGTACACGAAGACGTAAGTTTTGTACACCATCATAACTTGCTAACTTCTGCCGGGGGTGCCAAATCATACGACGTAGCCCTTTACCTTGTGCATGTTTTGTACGGAGAAAAAGTAGCAAAAGGTGTGGGAAAAGGACTTGTCATTGACTGGAGCCTGGACAATTACCAATTTGTAATTGCAGATTAATCCCCCTTCACAGTCACATCAACGGAATAGAGTTCCTGAAAATCGTAAGCCATGTCGCGTGTTTCCGCACCGCCGCTAATCCAAACAACTGATATCGATTTCTCAATATTTTGGAAGTACTTCAATAAACGAAAAAGGAAAAATAGCCCTTTAATATTGTCCATTGTGTAACCCCGTAAATCCAGGAAAAGGCTTAGCGTATTTTCCATTGAAAAGTAGGTGGTAAGTTCCTGTCGGATCCTCTCACAACCTTTGTTGTAATTGGAAAAACTCTTCACATTTAGTGTGGCGGTATTTTTTTTCATGGAGTATCGCCATCCAATTTGTTCATGGTCCCATGCATATGTACTCCCTGAAGGGTACATATATTGTAACGTAGTGTGCATAATTTTTCTTGAGTAGCTGGTTCAACTTAATTCGCTCTTAATGGTTACAAACCAAAAAAAAACCAAGCATTTTTCTAATAGTTTATTTACGGGATTTATAAATTACGTATTTCTCGTAGAAATCACTCGCCTAATCTAAGAGCAGCCTCATATGGAAAGGAGTGATAAATGAAGATCTTACTTGTAGATGACCACAAGATCATTCGCCAGGTTCTTGGAGAGTTTCTATCTGAGAATCTCCAGTCTGAAGTCATAGAAGCCAACAATGGAAAAGAAGCTCTTACCATATTAACCAAAGAATTGCCGGATATAGTGGTTACGGATATTAATATGCCACAAATGAACGGAATTGAGCTTATGAAGGAAATAAAGAAGGCATATCCTGATTTAAAGGTTGTGGCACTGTCCATGATGGATGACCAGGTAAGCATTAAGAAGATGTTGAAAGCCGGAGCGAATGCCTATGTACTCAAAGAGGGGAACACTGAAGAGTTGGTGAAGGCCATCGAAGCAGTTCAAAACGGACAGAATTACTATTCACAATCTGTCACTGAGGTAATAATGGATAGTATATCTTCCCCGGGAAAGGGAGGAACGTCTGATATTACCAAAAGGGAAAAAGAAATACTATACCTATTGTTCCAGGAAAAATCCAATGCTGAAATAGCTGAAGAACTGTTCATAAGCCTACGAACAGTAGAAACGCATAAACACAATATTCTGGAGAAGACTGGCGCCAAAAATTTGGCAGGGCTTGTCAAGTACGCAATAAGAAACAAACTTTTTGATGACCTTTTTTATTAGGCTCAAACTTCCAGTGACACCTTTGTTCCCTTTCCAACAATAGAGTTGATATCAAGCTTTCCTTCAACCGAAGAAGCTCTTTTCCGCATATTATCAATCCCAAACCCTTCCGTAAAATCCTCAGGTTTGAATCCTACTCCATCATCATCAATTTCCATCAAGAAGAACTCTTTGTTGTAGACCTTAATCTTTATTTCAGATGACTCGGCATACTTCACTGCATTGGATAATGCCTCCTGCAATATTCTGAAGACATTCAACGCCACGGATGGATCCTTCAATTCCGATGACCCTTGCCAATCCAGGCAGATATTAGCATTTGTTAGCCTCTCCATTTTTCCGACCAGTGCCGCCACTGCATCTTTCAAGGTATCTTCTTCAAACAAGCTTATACCCAGATTATTGATGATCATCCTAGTTTCTTTGATGATCTGATCGAGCATTTCATCAATCTCCAGTGCATTTTCAGATGGATCCGTCCTTAAAGATTTTTGTACCAAAAACCTGGTACCCACCAACATCTGGCCAATACTATCATGAATTTCTGTGGACACCCTTTTCCGCTCCATCTCCTGTCCCTGCAAGAGGATATTTTCAATGCTTTTCTTCCAATCAATGTCTTGCATGATACCATAAGCCAATAATGGAGTCCCTGATTCACTCCTCTTGATGATCTTACCCGTCACAAATATCCATTTCCAGGTATTGGGAATTTGAGTCCTCACCATTAACTCCATCTCAAAATGGTTGGTCCGGCCATCCACATGAGACTGGATCTTTCTTTTGACAAACTCCCTTTGGCTGGGATGTACGCCTTTGATCATTTGATCAAATCCTTTGAATGGCTTAGCAATGTTGAAGAAATCCAGCTCCTTACCTTCCGGATAAAAACTAATTGTATGATCCTCTAATTTGTACTCCCACGCGATCAGATTTCCCGTTTCCAGGGATATTTCTAATTTTTCATTTTGTAATTCAAGGTCATGGGCAAGGTCTTGAATCTGAATGTCCTTTTCGATCCTTTCGGTTATGTCCTGTGTAAAAGCGAGATAGTTACCATCAGACAGTTTGACCGCATTGACGCTCCAATAATGCTTTTCTCCATTGCTCCTCAAATAACTGGTTTCAAAATACACCAGCCCGTCTTCTTCCAGCTTCTGCAGATTATTTTCTGCAAAACTTATGGCTTCTTTATCAGGATCCATATGGGTAAAACGCATAACCCTCAGCTCATTTTCTGAATATCCGGTCATTTCCTCCATGATTGGATTTAGATCAAGGAAAAAGGCATCGGAGTTTGTAATGAATATCCCATTTGGTGCATTATTAAGATAATTCCTGAACTTCGATTCACTGTTCTTTAGGGCAATTTCAGAAAGTTTCATTTCTGTAATGTCCTGGGTGGTTCCAACTGTTCTTAAATGTTCATCATTGTCACCAAATATGTGGATCCCCCTTTGCTGCACGTACTTGATCCCATTTTCGGTAATTATTCTATGTTCGATTCTATAGGCTGTTTTTGCCTCCACCGAATTGTAAAATGTCTGTTCGAGCATTTCTATGTCATCGGGGTGTATATGATTTCTAAATACTGAGTAGTCTACTTTACTGCCGATCGGTAATTCGAATATTTTATAGGTTTCATCAGACCATTTATTGATATCAGAAAGCACATTATATTCCCAGTTTCCAACATGAGCAATGGTTTGAGCATTTTTCAACTTCGCTTCACTTTCCTGCAAAGCAAGTTCTATCCTTTTCAATTGGGTAATGTCTGCAGCGGTACCGACAGTTCGTGTCAACCTCCCGTTTTTGTCTCTTACATTCTGAGCATTAACATCCAAGTGAACAATGTCACCATTTGGTTTAAGTATCCGGTGTTTAACATTAAAAATTTCAGAATTGGATTGAATTGCGTACTCGAAAGCACTTTTTGCCTTTGTTCGGTCATCCGGATGGACTTTCTCAATTAAATCCTCAAATGTTATTTTTTCACCATTAGGTTCAATTCCGAATATGTCAAATAACTCTTCGGACCAGTGCACGAAAACGTAGTTATTCAGGTCCAATTCCCAATCTCCTACTTTAGCAATCCTTTGGGCAGCCTTTAATCGTTTTTCACTTAAAAGCAACTCTTTTTCGGTCTCTACCCTTTTAGAGATGTCAAAGCCCACACCTAAAAAGAAAAGGTTGTCGTTCAGATCGAATCGAAATCCTTCAAAATGATAGGGTATAGTTGATCCGTCTTTGGTTTTGATTTTTGCCTCAAGATTGCCTTTACCCTTTTCTACTACATTTGTTATCGCCTTCGATAAAGCTTTGTGTTCAGAAGGATAGAAAAAATGATCAGGTGTTTTATGATATAATTCTTCTGATGAAAAACCTGTCACAAGCTCGTGGTTGCGATTCCACTGGATAAGTCTAAAATGATCTCCAATTCGCTTGTATAGATAGAAGATCCCAGGCAGGCTATTTATAAGTTTCCTGGAAAAGAACTGCTCTTTTTCTTTTTCCTTTCTCGCTTGGTCAATTATTATATCACTACGAATGGCACGTGCCGCTTCTTTGAAGAGTTCGATTTCTGTTTTTGTGAAGGACGTACGCCCATCAGAAGAGCTGGATAAATTCAACGTGCCAAACAGGTGGGAATTTATTTCTATGGGAACACCAATGTATGAATTCAAACCAAGATTTCTATACGCTGGATGTCGATTATACTTTGTATTCTTGATACTCGTCAAGTACAGCGGTTCTGAAGGACTGGATTTCAAAGTGATTTCGCACAAAGTGTCTTTTAACGAGTAAATATCATCCTTCTTTACATCGTATTGATTTTCAATGGTTTCAAATACCTGATACGAATCCCCTTCAATCCTTGAAACAATGGCCAGATCCAGATCATAGAATTCCTTCAATGACTTCAAAATGGCACCGATACGATGGCCCAATTCGAGATCTTCAAATGCGATTCTTTGAAGTTGCCGAAGAAAATGGTCACTTTTCTTGACCTCCGCGACTCGTTCATCAATCGAGCTTTCCAAACTATCATCCAACTCTTGATATTTTGAACGATAGATCTCTGTGATGTGGCCTCGAATCTCTGTGAGTACAATGATGGCTAGCCCGAGCAAGACAGTAAATGTTATGAAAACCGAACTTCCTTCATTTGTAGAATTACCTTCATTGGCTATATCAAGATAGGACAATGAAGGGCTTATTGACACCACTAATAGCAGTATAAAAATACAGTTGATGAAGTACTTGGTTTTTCGCCTGACATAAAGATTGAGTGGTATTAAAAGAAGCGTCAATATAAAAATCTGAAATGCATAATACTCAGGAGCTCTAAAACTTAAATCCCCATTCTTAAGAAAAACAAGAGTCCCAATGACACACATTAATGGGAATATGTATCCCAATAGTATTCGAGAAATTTTATATAGCCCTGACCAATTAAGGAAAAAAGAAGGAATAAGGGTACAAAGGACAATAAACAAGGAAATTGCGGCGAGTAGGGTATTGTCAGTAAGAAAAATGAACAGGAACGCTGCAATCAGCATGATCATGGAAAAGAAAAATGCCACTCCATTGGTAAATCGGATCACCTGATTACGCTCAGGTGTGAAGTCACTTTTCGTTCCCAAATCCAGGATTTTCCTGAAAACTAACGGGTTCATATTACAAAACTAGACGATATGATAAGTCACCAAACTACGTGAATCACGTAATTTTTCTTTTATGTATACTCGGTATTTATATGAATATATCAAGAGCTAAATTGTAAAAGGTTACTAAGTCGGAAATTGAATATCCATTGTAATTAGGCTATGGAAATAGCGGGGCATGGTTTATTATCATGCCCTTGCTGTTTATACAAGCCTCTCCTTCTCTCCGGAAAACATGACAGTTTCCACCCCTTCCTGTTTTAAAAAGTCATGTGGAAATCCCAGTTCAATTTGACTGATTTCGTTCAGTTTAGACATGCTTTCCTCTGGAATGTCAATAGCTGTTACAGCGACATTATCTTTGATCTGTTCCTTCTTTCTTGCTCCTACAATTGGTATAGAACTAAATTCTTGTTGCATTGTCCATTTTATCGCTACCTGAGAAGGGGTGCACCCCAGAGATTTGGCAACATCAATAACCGTTTGGGCAATCTTGGTGTTTTTCTTACTTCTTCTATCACTTTCTTCTTTGACTCTTCCTTTCCCACCTTCAAGATATTTTCCGGATAAAACTCCCCCTGCCAACGGAGCCCAAGGTGTAAGGGTCATGCCAAATGATTTAGCCATCGGTATAAGATCTCTTTCCGGAGTACGCTGGAGAAGACTGTATTCAACTTGAAGAGCTATGAATTGATTCCAGTTTCTAAACTGAGAGATCGTATTTGCTTTCGCTACTATCCAGGCAGGGGTATCAGAAATCCCGATGTAATGTACTTTCCCTTGCGAAATGAGGTCATCCAGTCCTCTCATTATTTCCTCCTCAGGTGTTGTTCCATCCCATGCATGAATCCACAGAAGATCTATGAAATCTGTCTCCAATCTCTTCAAACTGGCATCTACGGATCTCATCATATTTTTTCGATGATTTCCTGAATAATTCAAATCACCCAACTTATCGAACAAAGTATATTTTGTTGCCAACACGAAATGATCTCGATCCGATTTGATAAACTCACCAACGTATTTCTCACTTGTCCCTTCAGTATACCTATTAGCGGTATCTATGAAGTTTCCACCAGCATCAGTATAAATATCAAAGATTGCCTTACTTGTTTTTTTATCTGCGCCCCATCCCCATTCAGTACCAAATGTCATAGTACCCAGACATAGTTCGGATACCCTCAATCCTGATTTTCCAAGTAGTTTATATTTCATCTTGCAGTAGTTACCAATCAATTAGTTTCATGTCCCGATAAAATCCTCCGGATGAGATATTCGGAGCAGTTGCAAGCCATACAGCTGTTTCGGCTCCTTTCTCTACTGTTCTTGATGCATTGGGACCACCCATTTCCGTTTTCACCCAACCTGGGCACATGGCATTAACCTTTATTTTCGATAGCTCAGCAGATAGGATTTTCGTCAATGCATTCAAAGCTGTTTTTGAAATACGATACGAAGGATAACCGGGTCCCATATCGGTAAATGCTCCCATTCCACTAGATATATTTACGATCCTGGGATCCGGACTTTCATTTAGAAAAGGTACTAAAACATTGATCAACCTCCACGGCCCCATAAAGTTTGTCTCGAATGTTCTTTCTAAAATATCAAAATCTACATTCCATGCCAGCTGATTGCCATCCAGATAGACTCCAGCATTGTTGATCAAAACATCTAACCTTCCAATCCTATCTTTAAAATGACCAATGAAGCTATTGATATTTATATTATCCGAAACATCCAGCTGGAGAAAATCGATGTTGTATCCCATTCCGGAGAGGGTATGGGTTGCCTCTTCACCCTTTTCTTTATTCCTGGAGGTTAGAATTACTTGATGCCCTTCCTCACCAAGTTGTCTAGCAATCTCAAAACCTATACCACGATTCGCTCCCGTGATCAAAACAGTTTTTGTATTCATATCTTCTTGATCAATGAGCGTAAATGTATGAGTAATCTTCTAACCCACTACGAAAGAAAAGAAATTAGAACCCCAGCTGCGACCGCCGATCCGATCACCCCCGAAATATTGGAGGCCATGGCATATTGCAACAAATGGTTGCCTGAATCATGTTTCAAAGCAATTTCATTGGCAACCCTGGAAGCCATTGGTACCGCACTAAGTCCTGTTGCACCTATTAAAGGATTGATTTTCTTCTTGGAAAAAATGTTATAAACTTTTACAGCGATTATTCCTCCGGCTATTGAGATGGCAAACGCTATAAACCCACCGACAATTATCATTAATGTTTGTGTATTTAGAAATGCTTTTGCAGTCATGGTAGCTCCAACAGCAAGTCCCAGAAATACAGTTGCTGAATTCAAAATGGTATCAGAGGCAGCTTTATGTAGCCTTCCGGTGATCGACCCAATTTCTTTCACTAGATTCCCAAACATCAACATTCCAATGAGAGGAACAGAAGAGGGTACCAATAACGCCACTATAGTTCCCACCATTATAGGAAATAGTATTTTCAATGTTTGAACGTTGGCTACTGGTCTTTTAGTTGGATATAGTCTGTCCTGTTCCTTCATATTGATCATTAATTCACTTTTTGTAGTTGTAAACCTGACCACCAAGGGAATGATCACGGGGACAAGGGCCATATAGGAATAAGCCGCGATCGCGATGGGGCCCAGAAGATGAGGTGCCAATATGATAGTAGTGTAAATTGCCGTCGGTCCATCCGCTCCCCCGATTATACCAAGGGAAGCAGCTTCCTTCATGGTGAACCCCAAAGCAACTGCTGAAATCAATACAGTAAAAATGCCAATTTGCGCGGCAGCACCGAAAAATGCCAACCGGAGATTTCTAAGCATTGGTCCAAAATCCGTCAATGCACCGACCCCCAGAAAGATTATTGGAGGAAGAAATCCTGTTTTTATGAGAGAATAATAAACGAAATTCATTATTCCGTGCTGTCTGGCTATTTGAAAAATCGTCAGTTCCTCATCAATCTTCTCAACCCCCATTGCTCCTCCGGGGAAATTTGCCAGCAGCATCCCAAATGCAATTGGAACAAGCAATAAAGGTTCGTATTTCTTCTTTATCCCAAGGTATAAAAGGAAAAAAGAGATGAGGATCATGATCAATATTTGCGGCTCAGATACTATGTCCTGCAAAGCCGTCATTTGATATAACTTTCTAAGCAGTTCCAATTCTTGTAAATAGTTTGTTTAAATAGAAAATCGCAATAATCAGGGTGATTGAAGACAACCCAACAAAAACATAGTAAGTTAAAGTGTCCTGGAAGAAGTCTACAAGCGTGATCTTTTCATATCCCATGTACAATAAAGTCCAGGCAATGCCATTATTTATCGCATGAAGTAAAATTGGATATAACAGGCTTTTTGTCCTTAAATAGATCCACCCCAACAGGAGGCCTAATACACTTGCTCCTAAAAACTGGGTCCAGTTAAGGTGGACTGCACCAAATAGAATTGATGAGCCAATTAGTGAAGGCCAAAATCCAAATCGTTTATTTAATCCATCCAGAATTATACCTCTGAAAAGCATTTCTTCAAGGATGGCTGGTGCAATTACAATTCCCAATAGTGCAATAAAGGGCTTCTCCATCATCTTCCTAATGGCAGTAAGCAGTGATTCCGGCTCAGGAAGCAACTCCGACAAGGGATCCAAAACAACCCCCACTAAAAGGGCACAAAAAACAGCAACCACCAGTATTGCCCAGTCCTGAACCTGAAAAGAAAAGGAGATCTGCCCTTCAGCTTTTTGTTTGAATTGCATGGCCAAGGCTATTGTGGCCCCCATACCTAAAATGTAGGCAAATGTCATCATCAGGTTTTCTTCTAACCCAAAGAACATTGACATCATTACTCCAACCAGAGTAAATAAAAATAACAAAAGCATTAATCCTATCGACTGAAGGACTCCAGGATAACCTGGATTCTCTTTGTCATCCATCAGTTCAATTTGATCAGCACATCGTCATCATAAACGTCATCTCCATCTTTCACCACGATATCCACAACAATGCCTTCCTCGTCGGCCTTAACGGCGTTGATGACCTTCATTGCTTCGATATAACAAACAATATCCCCCTTGTTTACTTTGTCTCCAATTTTCAGGGGAGATTCAGATGCATCTTTTGTCATGAAGATCTTTCCTTCCAGCGGTGCCAAAATTTCCTTTGATGCTACACCATTTGTTGGAGGCGCTACTGCTGTCTGAGTTTGGGCAGATGTTTCTGTGCCGGGTTGTAGGCTTCCCCCATTAGATCCGTAGGACACAGAGACCAGAAATTTCTCTCCATTGACGTCGATGTTCAATGTCTTTGGTTGATCTTCTGCCTGCAGAGGTGATGCTGTTGAGGCGACAGGTTCTGCCTCCTTCGGTTTTTTGCGGTCATTCAGATCCTTTTCAAAGTTGGCCTTAGCCTTCCCTGATTTGTAATCTTCGTACTGCGTGGGGTGCATTGCGTACTCAAACAATTCCTCATCGTCCGGACCTGTTTCCCAACCTTTCTCTTCCATCTTCTTTCTGAATTCGTCCAGTGCGTCAGGTTGTAAGTCCTGTGGATCCTCAGTGAAGAAAGCCCGACCTTGACCTTCTGCAAGTTTTTTCAATTCATCAGCAACCTCACCAGGCAGACGACCGGATTTCCCCAGTATCATGTCCCAGGTATTGTCATCAAGTAACGACCAGCGCTCCTTACCTTTCTTCATTTGCATCACATTGACCATAGCCGCGTTTTTCACATACTGACTGAAAGGAGTAACCAAAGGAGGGTACCCCATTTTAGGCCATATCTCTTCCACCTCATTGAATAGGTCTATTAATAAATCATCCTGACTTATTGGATCATTTCCTGTTTTCTCCAGGTATTTGTTTACACTTTTAAGATTGTTTTCAAGATCTGCCATCAAACTTCCCATCATTCCTCCTGGGAGGCCAGGTCCGATGAGTAATGAATTCATTAATCTGTTCTTTGGGTTTATATAAAATCCCAAGAAGTCATCAATGAAATCCTGAGTCAAAGAGCGGACCTGCATATAGGCTTTCATGTTAATGTCAGGTAATGAGAAGCCTGCATCTCTCAACATTTCATGGATAGTTAACAAATCGGCATGTACCGTACCCCATGAAAGTGGTTCCATGGCAACATCAATGTAATCTGCTCCGGCACGTGCAGCTTCGAGAGACGATGCAACTGAAAAACCAGGTCCGGAATGGCCATGATATTGGACCATGATGTCTTTTTTAATTGCTTTTATACCTTCAACCAATCTACCAACCGAAACTGGTCTTCCAACACCCGCCATATCTTTGATGGCAATCTCTTCTGCTCCCATATCAATCAGTTCACCCGCCATATTGATGTAGTAGTCGACGGTGTGTAGTTTCGAATAGGTAATACAAAGAGCCGTTTGCGATATCATTCCACCTTCCTTGGCGTAGTCGATAGATAGTTTCAGATTTCGTGTATCGTTGAGTCCATCAAATGATCTCGCGATATCCGTACCCTGAATCTTTTTGAGCTTAAACATCAAACGACGAACATCCCTTGGAACTGGGAACATTCTAAGCCCATTCAAACCCCTTTCAAGCATTTGGGTTTCAATACCAGCATCATTGAAGGCCTGGGTCCATTCCCTCACTGACTTATTTGGATTCTCCCCATATAGTAGATTGATCTGCTCAAATCCACCTCCGTTTGTTTCCACCCGCTGGAAACATCCCATATCTACTATGGGGCCAGCTACCTTCACTAATTGATCCACTCGAGGCATGTACTTTCCGGAAGATTGCCACATGTCCCGGTACAATAGACATAATCCGATTTCTTTGGCCATAATTCTAATTTTCTTTTTCGATTTTGGTTATTTGACCTTTCCCCTTTGTGATGACATCAACAGTAGCAGTTATAGCTGCTAGGGTTGGATTACTGATTTCACCTTTTACCCGGTTTTCTGGTTCAACAGGAAAAAAACGATTGACAAAAACAATAAGAATGTTTCCGGATAGATAGACCAGGAATAAAACAACAAATACAGTTATCATTCCAATGAGTAAAAGGGTAAAGGCAGTAGAGAAAAGCTCGCTCATTAATGTTGTTTTCTAAATTGGGACTACAATTTACTGATTCAGAAGCGATTAATTGAGGTTAATCTTTTAAAGTTTTCCTTGAAATAACCCTTGTATAAAGTTCAAAATCATTCAATGATCTTAAGTGGACTTCGATCAAGACAAATGCTAATTTTAGTCATGATGGGGCTCCCTGAAGAGATTTCTTCAGGATCTACAAAAAGAAACAGAATTAATGGAAAAGATTTATAGAGTTCTTTTGATCTCTCTCTGTTCAAACCCTTCGATGATATCCCCTACTTTAATATCGTTATAGCTCTTAATGCTTACTCCACATTCGTAGCCATTTTTTACTTCCTGGACATCATCCTTAAATCGCTTCAGTTGATTGATCTCACCCTCGTAGCTTACGATACCGTCCCTGATCAAACGAACTCTGTTGGAACGCTTAAGATAGCCATCAGTAACATAACATCCAGCAACTGTTCCGACTTTTGATATTTTGAAAACCTCCCGTACTTCAATATTCCCGGTAATTACCTCCTCAACAGTAGGTGCCAGCATTCCTTCCATCGCATCCTTAACATCATTGATAGCATCGTAAATCACCGAATACAATCTGATCTCAATCTCCTCAGTTTCAGCGATCTTCTTGGCACCTGAAGAAGGTCTTACCTGAAATCCAACCACTACAGCATCGGAAGCCGATGCCAGTAGAACGTCCGATTCGGAGATCTGGCCAACACCCTTGTGAATGATACTAACCTGTACTTCCTCCGTAGATAATTTTAACAGTGAGTCAGCCAATGCCTCAACGGAACCATCCACATCTCCCTTAACGATAACATTCAATTCCTTAAAACTACCAATTGCCAGACGTCTGCCTATTTCATCAAGGGTAATATGCTTCTTGGTACGGACGGATTGCTCCCTCAATATCTGCTCGCGTTTAGTTGCGATCTCCCTGGCTTCTCGGTCCGACTCCATAATATTGAACTTATCACCTGCCTGAGGTGCTCCATCCAATCCAAGCACCTGAACAGGAGTCGAGGGGCCCACCTTTTGAAGTTTCTTCCCGCGATGATCAAACATGGCTTTCACCTTACCAAAGTAAGGGCCGGCCAGCAACACATCACCTATCTTCAGGTTTCCTCCCTGAACCATCAGTGTGGTTACATAACCCCTTCCCTTGTCCAGAGTTGCTTCGATTACGGACCCTACTGCCGGTTTCGTTGCATTTGCCTTAAGCTCAAGTAGCTCAGCTTCCAGAAGTACTTTTTCAAGGAGTTCCTCTATCCCTTCACCAGTTTTGGCCGAGATGTGTTGGCATTGGTATTTACCACCCCAATCTTCAACAAGAATATTGATGCCTGATAGCTCCTCTTTGATCTTATCCGGATTAGCGTTGGGTTTGTCAACTTTGTTAATAGCAATTACAATTGGCACTCCAGCCACCTGGGCGTGATTTATGGCTTCTTTTGTTTGCGGCATCACCGCATCGTCTGCTGCCACAACTATGATGACCACATCCGTGATTTTCGCTCCCCGTGCCCTCATCGCTGTAAATGCTTCGTGACCGGGTGTGTCCAGGAATGCAATTCTCTTACCGGTACTCGTATGTACGTCGTAAGCTCCAATGTGCTGGGTTATACCACCCGCTTCACCCTCTGTGATCTTAGAATCCCTTATGTAATCCAATAATGAGGTCTTACCATGATCCACATGCCCCATAATGGTGACAATTGGTGCTCTATCCGAAAGTTCTTCTTCCTTGTCTTCGATTTCCTTGATATCAACGTCTTCATCAGAGGACGTGAAATCCACTTCAAATCCGAATTCATCGGCTATCACGGTGATTGTTTCGGCATCAAGTCTTTGATTGATGGAAACAAATAATCCAAGACCCATGCAGGTGGAAATTACATCATTAACAGAGACATTCATCAACGTTGCAAGGTCATTTGCTGCAATGAACTCTGTGACTTTTAGGGTTTTTGACTCTTCCTGGGATTGTAATATCTTCTCTTCCTCGGCTTCTGCTTTTGCAGATCTTTTATCCCTCCGATACTTGGCCCGTTGAGATCCGCTTTTGGACCCACTCAATTTAGCAAGAGTAGCTTTAATTTTATCCTGGATCTCCTTATCTGAAAGGTCTTCCGTCTTCCTTGTATCTCGACCACCCTTATGCCTGCCACCATCGGTTCGACCTCCACCCTGAGAGCCTTTCCCACGCTCAGGAGCAATTCTTTTCCTCGGCCTTTTCTTTCGTTCCTTAGTTTCATCGGATGAGGCAACAGGCTTTTCCTTCTCCTTCTCCTTGGGAAGGTCGATTTTTCCCAAAACTGTCAGTCCCTTTAAGGACTCTGCTTTGGCTTTGATCTTGCTTTCAGGTGTCTCCTCCTCTTTCTCAGGTTCCGGTGTGACCTGCTCCGCTACAACCTCCTCTTTGACAGTCTCAACTGGTTCTTCAGGCTCCGGTTCTACTTCTTTCACTTCCTCCTGTGGTGGCTCCTCCTTTTTCTTGTCAAGATCTATCTTCCCAACTACCTTCGGTCCTTCCAATTTGGGTTTGGAAATAAGCTCTTCAGCTGACTCAGTCTCTTTTGGTTCTGTGAAAACCGCATGGTCTTTTATCAGTATTTCCTCATCTTCACTCCCATTGTCTACCTTTTCGGTAGTATTGGCTTTTATCACCATATTGTCAGTATGAGAGGCACCGATCGTCAAACCCGATGCTTCTTCTTTGTCTAATGCAGAATCAGCAAACTCTTTGGACAAAACGGCAAATTGCTCCTCCGAGATCTTAGAATTGGGATTTCGATCAACCTCATATCCTTTTTCCGTTAGGAAGTCAATGATAGTCGTTCGCCCAACATTTAATTTTCTCGCAACCTGACTAAGTCTATACATTCGAAACTTTTAAAATCTATCTGGTCTAATTAATTCTATTCAAATTCTTTGTTGAGGACTTCCAACACGTTATCAATGGTCTCTTCCTCAAGGTCAGTTCTTCGAATCAAATCATCTCTGCCAAGCTTCAACACACTTTTGGCAGTATCCAATCCGATCGCCTTGACAGCATCAATAATCCAGTCTTCTATCTCATCTGAGAACTCATCAAGATCGACATCCTCTTCTTCGGATTCATCCAATTCCCTGAAGACATCAATCTCGTACTCTACCAATCTGCTTGCCAATTTAATGTTCTGACCGCCTTTACCAATCGCCAAAGATACCTGATCCGGCTTTAAATACACTGAAACCCGTTTATTCTCCTCATCGATCTTCATACTTTGAAGCTTCGCAGGACTTAAAGCTCGGGCTATATACAACTCCAAATTATCTGTGAAATTGATAACATCGATGTTCTCGTTTTGCAGTTCACGGACTATTGAGTGGATCCGTGATCCTTTCATTCCGACGCAAGCACCCACTGGGTCAATTCGGTCATCGTAAGATTCAACCGCCACCTTTGCTCGCTCCCCAGGCTCACGGACAACTTTTCTGATGGTAATTAAACCATCATAAACCTCGGGAACTTCACTCTCAAACAGTCGCTCCAGGAAGGTAGGAGAGGTCCTCGATAACACGATCCTGGGATTGCCATTAACCATTTCAACCCTGTGAACAATTGCCCTAACAGCATCTCCCTTCCTGTATCGATCCTTCTGGATCTGCTCAGATTTTGGCAGTTGCAACTCATTTCCCTCCCCATCGATCAAAAGAACTTCTCTACTCAGAATCTGATATACCTCACCAGTAATGATCTCACCGACAAGGTCCTTGTACTTCTGAAATAAGATGTCCTTTTCCAGGTCTTTTATTTTTTGGATAAGAGTCTGCCGGGCAGTCATCACAGCTCTTCGTCCAAAGTCCTCAAGTTTGATCTCTTCCGCAACTTCTTCACCTATTTCGAAATCGGGCTCAATCTTTCTGGCATCTGTCAGGCAGATCTTGTCATGATCCCATATGTCCTCGGAATTATCGTCAACAATTTCGCGGAAACGCCAGATCTCTAAATCACCTTTATCAGCATTTATGATGATATCGAAATTATCATCTACTTCATATTTCTTTCGGATCATCGTTCTGAAGACATCTTCAAGGATCCTTATCATTGTGGGCCGATCAATGTTTTTATTTCGGGTGAAATCGGCAAATGAGTCAATTAATATACCTGCATTCATTTCAGTTAAATGATACTAAGACATTTGTTTTCTGTATTACTTCGAATTTCAATTCTTTTTCATTCTTGTCGCTATCCACGACAACAATTGATTCCTCTAATGATCTCTCCAGTTTACCCTTCAACTTCTCCCCATTCTTGAGCACTATTTTGACCTCCCGACCAACATTCTTCAAGTACTGTCGTGGTACAACCAAAGGTTGATCTACCCCTGGAGACGTCACTTCCAGGGAATACTTGGATTTCATCAGATCCTCCTCTTCAATGATATGCCCGATCCTTCTGTTGATAAGGGCACAGTGATCGATATTCAGGTTAGGATCTCCATCTAGCTTTATAACTATTTTGCGATTCCCCTCATTCCCCTTCACCTCGATTCCAATCAAAAAGATCTCCTCAAACTCGGTTAATAATTGATCTACTATTTCTTCTAATCGCTTCTCTAACATCTTTTTTTGTCATAAACAAAGAGGGGACTTTTTGTCCCCTCTTGATCTGGAATCAATATGTTTACTTTGCAAAAATAATTCAAATAATCTTCAATTCAAATTTGAGGTATTTAAAAACCGATTCTGCCAATTTTGCGTTGCAAGATCGAAACGTATTACCTAAATGATAGGAAAACTTCGAATTACCAATTCGTTATCTAAGTCCAAGGAAGAATTCTTACCACTCAACCCTCCCTATGTCGGGATGTATGTATGTGGCCCCACGGTATACAGTGATGTTCATCTCGGTAACGTACGAACCTTCATGAGTTTTGACGTTATTTATCGATACCTGAAGTTCCTGGGTTACAAGGTGAGATATGTGAGAAACATTACAGATGTAGGGCATCTGCTTGATTCTGGTGAGGACCGAATTTCCAAAAAGGCCAAACTTGAAAACCTGGAACCGATGGAAATCGTCCAAAAGTACTCGAACGATTTCCACAATGTGATGGCCACTTTCAATACACTCCCTCCGGATATTGAACCTTCCGCTATCGGACATTTGCTTGAGCAAATAAATCTCATCGAACA
This sequence comes from Cyclobacteriaceae bacterium, assembly GCA_965242805.1. Taxonomy (GTDB): domain Bacteria; phylum Bacteroidota; class Bacteroidia; order Cytophagales; family Cyclobacteriaceae; genus JANQEU01. The sequence goes on from CBDETD010000002.1 coordinate 2,905,551, forward strand.
ACTACTGGATAACGGTCTGGCCTACGAATCCAATGGCTCTGTGTATTTTGATGTCAACAAATACAATCAGAATAATCACTATGGTAAACTTAGTGGGAGAAAAGTAGATGAATTGATAAGTCAAACGCGTGATCTCGAGGGTCAATCCGATAAAAGGAATCCACTTGATTTTGCACTTTGGAAGAAAGCTGCTCCTGAGCACATTATGAGATGGAATACCAAATGGAGTGATGGTTTTCCGGGTTGGCACCTGGAATGTTCTGTCATGAGCACAAAATACCTGGGAGATCAATTTGACATTCACGGCGGAGGCATGGATCTAAAATTCCCTCATCATGAGTGCGAAATTGCTCAAAGTGTCGGTGCAAATCAGCAAGATCCCGCTAAATACTGGATCCATACCAATATGCTTACTGTGAATGGTCAGAAGATGAGTAAGTCGCTGGGAAATTCATTCTTACCCTGGGAGCTGATTTCGGGGGATCATGAAATCCTTGAACGTGGATATAGCCCGATGACGATCAGGTTCTTCATGCTTCAATCACATTACGCCAGTACACTTGATTTTTCTAATGAAGCGCTCAATGCCGCACTAAAGGGATACACCAAGCTTGTGAATGGGATCAGAATACTCAAGGAGATGCAATTTCCATCAGATCCCACTGATAATATTGACGAAAAGCAGGTGAATCAGATCTCTAAAATGTGTGATAATTGCTATCATGCCATGAATGACGATTTCAATACTGCCCTGACAATTGGTCATATTTTTAATCTTCTTAAAAAGGTGAATTCCATTCACACGGGTCAGATTCCTTTCGGGTCTATTGGAAAAGGAACCTTCAATAAGATGAAGGAAACCATCATTTCATTCGTTGAGGATGTTTTGGGGCTGAAGCAAGAATCGGGCATTGACGGTGAGAATCTACTTAATATCCTTCTCAAAGAATATAAGGAGGCTAAAGAGGCTAAGGACTACGAGAAAGTTGATGAAATAAGAGCTAGTTTGAAGAAGGAAGGAATTGTCCTGAAGGATATGAAAGGAAAGGTTGATTGGGCTTATGAAGAATAAAAAAGGGCCCAAATAGGGCCCTGGATTTTGAAAGATCTTCTTTGCTTTAATGTGCGGTAAGCTTTTCTTTGTACTTCTTAAGTTGTCGCCGCAATGCTTCAACGGCTTCATCTGCGGCATTTTCAAATGTTCTGGATCTCGTCTTTGAAAAGAGTTGCTCTCTTGGCAAATTCAACTTTATTTCAATAATCTTATTCTCTCTCTGATCGTCATTCTCTAATCTCATAAACACTTCGCTATCCACGATTCGGTCGTAAAACTTGTCCAGCTTATCCAACTTCTTTTGGATATGGTCCAACAGCTTTTGATCGGCGTCGAATCGAATAGAATGCATTTGAGTTTTCATAACACTGATTATTTAAAATTGATAAATTATGCTTTGGGGTGAGCCTGGTCAAATGTTGATTTAAGCTTCTCCAAAGAATTATGTGTATAAACCTGCGTTGCAGCAAGGCTAGTATGTCCAAGTAAGTCTTTCACAGCATTTAAATCCGCTCCCTTGTCCAATAAATGCGTCGCAAAAGTATGTCGCAATACATGTGGACTTTTTTTGGAAATTGTTGTTACGAATCCAAGATATTTCTTGATGAGTCGATAAACAAACATCGGGTAAAGTTTCTTACCCTGATCAGTTACAAAAAGAAAACCTGATTGATTATCGTTGTGAAATTGCCTCCTCAAATCCTGATAGCTTCTAATAGTATTAACGATAGAATCAGGCAAAGGGATCACTCGTTCCTTATTTCTTTTTCCTAAAACTTTGATGGAAGTATCAAAATAATTGACGTCGGTATCTTTTAGATTGATCAATTCAGAAAGACGTATTCCAGTGGAATAGAATAGCTCAATAACCAGTCTGTCGCGAGTTCCACTAAAGTCAGTAGAGAATTCTACTTGATCCAATAATCTGACCATCTCATTCTCTTGAACAAAAGATGGGATTTTCTTCTCAGTTTTCAGGGGTTTTAACCTGCTGGCGGGGTTGCTGTCAACCAACTCCCTGGAATTTAAAAACTTGAAGAATGACTTTAAGGTGGCAATCTTCCTATTCACCGATTTGGAAGAGATTCCCTTATCAACTAAGTGGACGACCCAACTTCTAAGGTGTGGATGACGTACCTCCTCAGGTTTTACAATCTCAAAAGTCAGTTCGGAAAATTCGAAAAACTGCGAAAGATCTTTGCGATATGCATTTATGGTATGCTGGCTGTAGCGCTTCTCATATTGAAGGAATCTGAGAAAATTGGATACCATAAAAAAAAGTTAGTCTATTACCTCAGTATAAGACTAACTTACAAAATATTATCTAGAAAAGGGATGACTGGTTTATTTATTCTCCAGGTCCCTCATCTTTTGACGATATGCCGCTTTAATGATCTCATCCCTTCTCTTTACAGAAGGTTTTGTGAAGTGTGTCCTTGAACGCAGTTCTCTCAATACACCGGTCTTCTCGAACTTCTTCTTAAATCTCTTTAAGGCCTTGTCAATAGATTCGTTTTCTTTTACGTTAACAACGATCATTCTTTGCAAATTAAATGGGGCGCAAATATACAAAGAAATATGATTTCTATGCAAGGATCATTCTTGCAGTATAGATCGACCTATTACAATTTTCTGGATTTCCGAAGTCCCCTCACCTATCGTACAAAGCTTTGCGTCACGGTAAAACTTCTCTACCGGAAAATCCTTTGTATAACCATAACCACCAAAAATTTGTACGGCTTCATCACCTGCCCTGACTGCCAATTCCGAAGCAAAGTATTTTGCCATCGCAGATTCTTTACTTGCGTTTAATCCTTTCGTTTTCCGATCTCCAGCTTGAAAGGTCAAAAGCTTGGCGGCCTCCAATTGTGTTGTCAAATCAGCAATTTTGAATGCTATACCCTGGAAATGCCCTATGGGCTGGCCAAATTGCTGTCTCTCCTTTGCATATTGGACGGCAGCATTTAATGCCCCTTCGGCCACACCACAACTTAGAGCAGCTATTGATATCCGACCACCATCCAAAACCTTCAATGATTGCACAAATCCATCTCCGACCTCACCAATGAGATTTTCTTCAGGGATCCTGCAATCCTCAAAGACCATTTCAGAGGTTTCAGACGCTCGCATTCCAAGCTTATTTTCTTTTTTACCCCCCATGAACCCGGGAGTTCCTCTTTCCACTATGAACGCTGATGCATTTCTCCTTGTATTTGGTTCTCCCGTTCTTGCAACGACCACTGCAATATCTCCGGATATACCATGGGTGATGAAATTCTTGGTCCCATTGATCACCCATTCGTTCCCATCCTTAACCGCCGTGGTCCTCATATTACCTGCATCCGAGCCAGTATTGGGTTCTGTCAAACCCCAGGCACCCAAATGTTCCGCTGTGGCAAGTTTTGGTAAATACTTTTGTTTTTGCTCCTCACTTGCGTGCTGCAAAATGTGTCCGGTGCAAAGTGAATTGTGGGCAGCAAGTGATAATCCGATTGATGGATCAACCTTGGATATTTCGATGATGGTGGCAATGTACTCCGCATATCCGAATCCGGACCCACCGTATTCATGCGGGACAAGTACCCCCATCAAACCTAACTCCCCTAGTTTTTTAAATAATTCAATGGGAAAATGTTGTGTTTCATCCCATTCCATAATGTGAGGCTTCATTTCCTTCTCTGCGAAATCCCTGATCATGCTTTCGATCATTCGGATGTGTTCTACAACTTCCGCCTCATTCCCCAAAGTATCTATCATGTTTTATAAGCTGTTTATTTGAACCAACAAATGTAACGCAAGAGATTATTTTTTTGATTCGTTGAGTGACCAGTCGTAATCCAGGTAGTCAATTTTCGCATTGGGTGATACCTCTACATGCGTCCATTTATTTACAAACTCCTGCTTGGTCTGATCTTTTGTGAAATCTCCACCAAACCATTTGAGGATCTTTGAAAGTTGTATTTTGTCAGTTTCGATGTTATTCCTGCGTTTATCTGCAAAAAACAACCTTGTCTGTGAGCTCAATTGCTGTTCAATTTTGTACCCTTCATATGCCTCGTTGAGAAGAGTTGGGCAAGACATGGATGCGCAGTTGATTGCAAAGTGAATTCGTGGTTCATTGAAGATCTTCCTGAGGATGTTGTGTTCAATATTATTCAAGGTGAAATTTTCCTCACCTATTGGAATAAATTTGATATCCCATGGAGTGTTGACAAAAGGTATTTGAATATTTGACCCAATGTCCTTGATGCTTTCCAATGGATAGTTACGAATGATCAGATCAATAGTAAATGCATTGTACACATTGATCCAGTAAGCTAATTTGTCGCTTTCAGACCATGTCTGATCATTGGGAGGGTTGTTACTTAATTGATCCAGGTATTCGTTAAGGAATACTTGATCCTTCTTGAATCCCAAGTAGTCTACCAAACCACTTTCATCAACATGTTGAGTAAGTAAGGCTGTGAATTTTTCATGGGTGATAGGATTAGTCCCTTGAGCCTGTGGATCCAAAGAAGAGCAGGCTGCGTTGATTGAAACAACGAGTACAATGATTATTACTTTGTCAATCATAAAGCCGTATATGAGATTAATGAACAACATCTGTTGGTTTATGATTCAAAAAAATTTATGTTAAGGCAATAACAAAAGGAAATTGATTTCATTTTCTACCACATTTGGTGATACATTCATCCTACTGGCGGGTTTTTTGATCATTGCGATTTCTTCGAATGAAATCGCTAAGTTCTTCCAGAAAATCCATCTCCCTCTCATAACGGGGACAATCTTTACCGGAATTGTTGCCGGTCCTTACGTTCTAAACTTAATTCATGAATCTACACCAGAGAGGCTTCCATTCATAAACGAAACAGCCCTGGCTTTCATCGCGTTTGCCGCAGGATCCGAATTGTATTTACAAGAATTAAGAAGCCGGATAAACAGTATTAAGTGGAACACTTTTGGGCAATTGGTGGTGACTTTCATCCTTGGGACTATCATGCTTTTGATCATTAGGGATCAAATTCCTTTTCTCTCCAATAGGAAATTAGAAGCTGCCATAGTCATTGCCATGCTCACTGCCACGGTTTTCGTGGCAAGGTCCCCTGCCTCAGCTATCGCAGTAATTAAAGAATTAAGAGCAAAGGGACCTTTTACACAAACTGTTATGGGTGTAACCGTTCTCAAAGACTTCCTTGTAATTATTCTGTTTTCAATCTGCCTTTCACTTGCCCAAACGGTTTTAAACGGAGATGACCTTAATATTCAAAGTCTTGTCGTCCTCATATTCAATTTAGGGCTTTCGGTAGCACTTGGATTCTATGCAATCGGTATGCTCTTAAAATTGGCAGTGTCTTTGAAAATACGAGGGACATTAAAGACTATTCTAATAGTACTTATAGGTTATCTATGTTATTACTTCTCACATCTGCTACCTGACTATTCTGAATCCATGATCGGTTTTGGAATACACCTGGAACCTCTTCTGATATGCATTCTTGGAAGTTTCTATGTCACAAACTTCACCAAATACAGAACTGAGTTTATCAAAAGGCTACATGACGTAGAAAATGTCATCTATGTCACCTTTTTCACCCTGACCGGCGCCAGCCTCAATATTCTGGTACTGGATGATGTTATTGGAGTGGCACTCATCCTTTTCCTCATCCGAATTATCACTATGGTCATTGGTTCTTACACGGGTGGTTTACTAGCAGGAGATCCCTCTAAACATCTACATCTCGGATGGACCCCATATGTAACACAAGCTGGGGTAGCACTTGGACTAACGACTGCCATAGTGGATGTATTCCCTGGTTGGGGAGAACAGTTTGCAACGGTCATAATAGCATTGATCGTTATAAATCAGCTGATTGGGCCTCCATTATTCAAATGGTCAATATTCCGGACAGGAGAGGATCGAATCCGTGGTAAAAGTAAAGACTGGGACACACCAAGAGACGCCCTAATTGTTGGATACGAGCCATTGTCACTTGCGCTATCCAAACAACTGGAGGAAAACGGGTGGGAAGTACAATTGGCCACCCTCGAAAAAGAGGGAGATATTGAACCCCCTGAGGGTTTGAAAATCAGGCACCTCAATGATATCACAAAAAAAGACCTGGATATGATAGGAGCAGATAAGGCGGAAGCTATTGTGTGTATGCTCTCAGACGAAGAGAACCTGGATCTTTGTGAGGTTGCTTTTAGTGACTATGGAACAAGGGATATAATTGTGAGATTAAATGAAAGAAGTAACTATCAAAAATTTTTGGAATACAACGCATTGATCGTAGATCCTTCAACGGCCATTGTCAGTCTTTTGGACCATTTCGTAAGATCCCCTCAGGCAACCTCCCTTTTGCTTGGAATGGAAAAAGGTCAAGACACCAGAGACCTGGAATTGTTGAATCCTGACCTACATGGTGTATTCTTAAGGAACCTCAGGCTCCCCTCTGATGTGATTATCCTGTCAATTACAAGAGGAGGGCAACAAATTATTTCTCATGGATATACCCGGCTTAGAGTAAGGGATTTGGTAACCGTTGTTGGTTCTATAGAAAGCCTAAACCAAGTACAACTCAAATTTGACAGATAGAATGAAAAGATTACTACTTATCACTTCTGGGATTATAATTATGCTGATGGGATGTGAGGAAGAAGCTGACTTGCCACAAGACAACCTGACTTTAAATGAAGAAATATTATCTCTTGTGAACGAACATAGGAGGTCCAATGGTTTAAATGACTTACTACCCAATGATATATGTGATCTGGAAGCACTGACTCATAGCAGGAACATGGCCGATGGTTCCGTAGAATTCGGACATAATGGATCTGATTTGAGGTTTAATCGAATTGAAGCTGAGACTGGAGCTATCGCATTTGGGGAGAATGTTGCCTGGGGCCAAACCGATGCAGCATCGGTAATGGAAAGTTGGCTTGAAAGCGAAGGACATAGAAAGAATATTGAAGGTCAATTCACTCACATGGGGATTGGAGTGGCGTCCTCGAACAATGGTCCACTATTTTTCACCCAAATATTTATCGAAATAAACTAGACCTTAGGTTCACAAATTTGTTTATTTCATAATCTTTGCGGCTATGTCAAATGCCGAAGGAACCTCTTTAAAAAATATTGCTTCCCACAGCAAAGAATATGGATTCATATTCCAATCCAGTGAGATCTATGACGGATTAAGTGCTGCTTATGACTATGGCCCGAATGGAGTGTTACTTAAGAATAATATCAAAGAGTACTGGTGGCAGTCAATGGTCAGGATGCATGATAACATAGTCGGTATAGATGCGTCTATATTCATGCATCCCACCACATGGAAGGCTTCAGGTCATGTTGATGCCTTCAACGATCCATTAATAGATAACAAGGATTCCAAAAAAAGATATCGAGCTGATGTCTTAATTGAAGATCACATAGCTAAGATCCAGGGGAAGATCCAGAAAGAAGTTTCAAAAGCATCCAAACGATTTGGGGAACAATTTGACAAAGATCAATTCATTTCCACAAATCCAAGGGTACTCAAGTATCGTGATCAGATCTCTACGACCGAAGAACGGATGAGATCTGCCATGGATTCCGGAGATCTTGATGCAGTAAAGCAATTGATCGTCGATCTGGAAATTGTGGATCCTGTTTCAGGATCCAGAAATTGGACCGATGTGAGACAGTTTAATCTGATGTTTTCAACCGAGCTAGGCTCTGTTACTGAAGGATCAAGCACGATATACCTTCGCCCGGAAACCGCACAGGGAATTTTCGTTAACTACCTGAACGTCCAAAAGACCAGCCGCCTCAAACCACCGTTTGGAATTGCTCAAATTGGAAAAGCCTTCAGGAATGAAATTATCGCCAGACAATTCATCTTCAGGATGCGTGAATTCGAGCAAATGGAAATGCAGTTTTTCATCAAACCAGGTGATGAAATGGAATGGTATGAGCACTGGAAGGAGAAAAGAATGAACTGGCATCTTGCGATGGGTCTTGGGAAGGATTACTACAGGTTTCATGATCATCTCAATCTGGCACATTATGCAAACGCCGCCTGCGACATCGAATTCGATTTTCCTATGGGATTCAAGGAACTTGAAGGAATTCATTCAAGAACTGATTTCGACCTGGGAGCACATGAAGAATATTCAGGAAAGAAACTTCAATATTTTGATCAGCAAAGCAATTCGTCATATACCCCTTACGTAGTTGAGACTTCCATCGGATTAGATCGCGTATTTCTTGCAATCCTTTCTTCCGCTTATAAGGAGGAAAAGCTCGAAGATGGTAGTGAAAGAACTGTTCTGAGCATACCTGCCCCTTTGGCACCGAACAAGGCAACAATTCTCCCACTGGTGAACAAGGATGGCCTTCCTGAAGTAGCTGAAAAGATCTTCGACGACATAAAACTTGATTTCGAGATTCAATATGACACGAAAGATGCGATAGGGAGAAGATATAGAAGGCAGGACGCTATCGGAACTCCGTTTTGCATCACGGTTGATCACGATACACTAAATGATGATTCGGTTACTATTCGAGATCGTGATTCCATGGATCAGGAACGGATTAAAATTGCGGAATTAGAAGAGAAATTAAGATCGAAAGTAGATTTAAAGAACTTGCTTAAATCAATCTAAGATCTCTTGAGTTCATTTTTACATGGGATTCTAATTGCACTGGGACTTATTTCCATTGTTTTCATCAATGGGATCATTGAGTACCTGAGGTCAGGGAGTCTACAGCTCAATCCATTCCCTTTTTCATTTGACCCGCATCATCAAGGGATCCTTGAAAAGCATTTTAAGTTTTACAGGAATCTCACTTTTGAGAAAAGAAGGGAATTCGAAAAAAGAGTAACTCACTTCATCCGTTCCAAGCACTTCGTTCCGCGAAACATGAGAAAAGTAACCTCTGAGATGAAAGTTTGCATCGCTGCCTCTGCTATTCAACTTACATATGGGTTGCCGAAAGTCTATTTGAGCCATTTCAAATATATTCTTGTATATCCGGATGAGTATTACAGCACTATCACTAAACAGTTTCATAAGGGAGAGGTGAATCCAAGACATCAGGCAATAGTACTGTCCTGGAAGTCATACGTCGAAGGTTATGCGTATGAAGAAGGAATAAATCTGGGACTTCATGAAATGGCTCATGCCCTCCACCTGGAAAACACCATCAGAAATGAAGAGTTTGACTTCCTCCCGAAAGAGGCGTTAGAAAAATGGGATAAGCTAGCGGACGGGGAAATAGAGATCATCAAAGCAAATGGCGGATCCTTCTTCAGGGATTATGGAGCCGTCGACTCTTACGAATTCTTTGCGGTGGCCATTGAGAATTTCTTCGAAAGGCCTAAAGAATTTAGGACTTACAGCCCTGCGCTCTATGACACCCTGGGCGAGATTCTAAATCAGGATTCGACAGCAAATTGAATTGTTATTACCATTTCATCGCCCATTTTTCCGGCTCAACCAAAATATTTCCTGTTCGGATGATAACTTCAAAATTACTTTAGAATTAGTCTTTACGATTGCAGGATAATCGTAACAATCCTCATCGATCACCAGCTTCATTAAGGATCAGCCAGAAGTAGTCAAATACAATTTGATTTGTAACACGTAAACTGGTAACCTATGAAAGACCTTCTCCCAACCACCCCACTCCATGCCAAACATGGAGAGGCCATCATTAAGATCGGACAATATCCAAAAGAATTCACCTCCCACAAAATCACTTCTGATAATGACGGAATCTGAAGATAAATACAGGATCCTTTATGTCGATGATGAAGACTCAAACTTGTTTCTTTTTGAATTGAGCTTCAACGATGATTTTGAGGTAATTACCGCAAATTCTCCTGAAAAAGCTCTGGAGATATTAGAAAGGGAAAATAAAATACATATGATTATTTCTGATCAATGTATGCCACGAATGAGTGGTGTCGAATTACTTGGGCTCGTTAAGGACAAGTTCCCAAACGCGATCAAAATGATAATTAGCGGGTATGTAGATTATGAGGAATTTCGGGACGACATGGAGAGGAATGGTGTCAAAAAATTTATTCATAAACCCTATTCGCAAAATCATCTTAAGAAAGTAATTGAAGTCGAATTGGAAGAAGCATTTGGTCAGTAGATCCTCTTCCACAATCTTCCTTGACCTTTAGGTTGAATCTCCTTTCATGAATTCTTATTTTCGCCGATGTTGTAAAAGAACTTAGCAATGTCTGAGTTTAATATATGCATTGGAAAAAGTTATTGTCGGCCAAAAGATTCGGGGAATCGAGTTTCGAATTCAATAAAGTAACAAGGTCCAGGTTTGAGCAGGACTATGACCGGATCATATTCAGTAATCCATTTCGGATGTTGCAGGATAAGACCCAGGTTTTTCCTTTACCTGAAGACGATTTTGTGCATACACGATTGACCCATAGCCTAGAGGTTTCCAGCGTGGGAAGGTCCCTGGGTAAAGAAGTTGGGAAGGTTATTATCGATAGATGGGATTTGGAAAAAGAAGGAATTTCTCAGTTTGAGTTTGGCTCAATCACTTCGGCTGCTTCCCTGGCGCATGACCTCGGAAATCCTCCATTTGGTCATTCCGGCGAGGAAGGAATTTCGGCCTTCTTTAATAGTACTGCAGCCGGTCAGCAGTTTGAGGGTAAGGTTTCTGAGAAGGAATGGTCAGACTTAAATGCGTTTGAAGGAAATGCTCAAGGCTTCAGGATACTCAATAGTCCAACATACGGGGGTTTGAAACTCACGTACGCAACACTAGCTTCCTTCACCAAATACCCAAAAAGTAGTAGTAGTTCCTCTGAAAGTGGTAGGAAAAGTCAAAAGAAATATGGCTTCACACAAAATGAAAGTGATCTTTTCAAAGAAATAGCTGAGGAAACCGGGCTCATTCCATTAGGAAATGAGAAATGGTGCCGGCATCCTCTGGCATTTCTAGTCGAGGCAGCAGATGACATTTGCTATCACATCATCGATCTGGAAGATGGCACCAGGTTGGGATTAGCGTCCTTTAGGGAAACGAAGGAACTGCTCGCAGAGATCATCGGTGATAAGTTCTCTGAGAAAAAACTAGATCAGGTGTCTGGCCTAAATGAGAAACTAGGTGTCCTTAGGGCAATGGCAATAGGATCTCTCATTAACCAAACCGTAGGTTGTTTTTTGGATCATGAAGAAAGTATACTCTCTGGTCATTTTGACCAATCACTGGTCGATACGATACCCAGCTCAACCACCCTTAGAGAAATTATTAATCTTTCAATTGATAAGATCTACCGCTCTCGAATAGTCCTTGAGAGAGAAACAGCGGGATTCGAAGTTATTGAGAAGTTGATGGAAAGGTTTTCGTTGGCGATGTACTTTAAAAAATTTGAATCCAGTAACTATTCCCCAAAGTACAAATCTGTATTCCGGCTGTTGCCAGAGACCTATCAAATTTACTTGCAAAATGATGGATTATCGATTTACCAATCTTTGCAAATTATCACAGATTTCATTTCCAGTTTGACGGATTCCAGAGCGCTGAAACTATATCGTACAATTTCAGGTTTTCCCTTACACTAATTAATTCAAAAAATTTCCAACAAATCTACTTTAACATTTAATAGAGTAGGATTCTAACGTCCTGTGACTCAATAAAATCATTACCTTTGCCAACCATTTTGAAATGTGGAATCGTCTCGCTCATATAATTCTTAGATTTCGGCTCTATCTCATCTTTCTGGTGGCAGTCATAACCGGATTCATGGGTTATCACGCTACAAACATTGAGATGTCCTATGACCTGGCCAATGTAGTGCCAGAGAAAGATCCCGAAATGCAATACCTAAAGTCTTTCCGAAATTTATTTGGAGAGGACGGGAATATAATTGCATTAGGGATCAAAGACAGTGCAGTTTACGAGCTTACAAATTTTCAAAGATTCAGATACCTGGCAGATGAACTTGCCCGATTAGAAGGGGTTAAAAATGTATTGGGATTACCAGTTTTACAACAACTATATCCTAACAGAACGACAAAAGAATTCGAATTAAGGCCTGTATTTCCTGAAATCCCCAATGAAAGGGATGAACTCGATTCCTTGTTACAGTCAGCATCCGAATTGAAATTTTACAGTGGCCAGATCATCGATGAGGAAAGCGGAGCCACTCTCATTTTAGTAACTGTTGACAAAGAATATCTCAACTCTGTCAACAGGAATGAATTGGTATTCGACATAGTTCGGGCTGGCGAACAGTTCGAGGAGGTCACTGGAATAGACATACATTTTGCAGGTCTGCCCTATGTCAGGTCTTCTAACATGGTGAAGATCAAAAATGAGCTTAATAAATTCCTGGTGTATTCAATCTTAATCACCGGAATTATTCTTTTCCTATTCTTTAGATCCTTCAAAGCAGTATTATTTCCTTTAATTATCATCGGAGTGGTAGTTATCTGGGTTCTGGGCACTATTGATCTCTTGGGTTTTAAGATCACTATTCTTACCGGGCTTATTCCGTCAATTATAGTTGTAATTGGTATTCCCAATAGTGTCTATATGCTGAACAAATACCACCAGGAATATGCACGCCACGGAGATCAGCAAAGGGCATTGATAGGCATCATTAGGAAAATCGGAATAGTCACTTTGATCACTAATTTCACTACAGCCGTAGGATTCCTTGTATTGATATTTACGGAGATAAAGATCTTAACGGAATTCGGTATTGTAGCAGGTATTAATGTGATGTCCACATTTATTGTGAGTATTATATTAATTCCATCTCTGTATTCGTTTCTGGCACCCCCATCTACCAGACACCTTAAGCATTTGGATTTTAAACTGATAGGATGGGTACTAGACCTGTTGGATAAGCTGGTTCACAGACACCGAATTGCTGTTTTCATTCTAACAATTGGGGTAGTAGGAGCAGCCTTCTACGGTTTGACCAGGATCGAAGCCATTTCTTACATGGTTGACGATCTTCCAAAAAAGAGTAAACTTAAAACGGATCTCGAATTCTTTGAGTCCAATTTCAGCGGGATCATGCCACTTGAAATTGTTGTGGATACAGGAGTCAAAAAAGGAGTTCAAAACTTGAGCAATCTGCGAAAAATAGATCAGTTCGAAAACTTTTTGAGCTCAATACCTTATATATCTCAACCAGTCTCTGTTGTAAGTTTTATAAAAGCCGCCAGGCAAAGTTTTTATAACCAGAATCCGGCCTTTTATTCAATCCCGAACCGTAGAGACCTGGGATTCATAATCAGGTATATAGACCTGGAAGATGAAGAGAGTGCCATTACCAGGAATTTCATCGATTCCCTTAGCCAAAAATTAAGGATCTCTCTGAAGGTAGCTGATATTGGTTCTACAAAAATGGATTCCCTCGTGAATCAGGTTATTCGTCCTAAGATTGATGAAATTTTTGGAGACACCAAGATGGACGTTGATATAACAGGGACAACTCTCATATTTATCAAAGGGAACAAATTTCTGGTGAATAATTTGATTACGTCAATGATCATCGCATTCCTGGTAATTGCTGTGATCATGGCCCTTCTCTTCAGGAATTTTAAAATGATCATCATATCGCTGATCCCGAATATCATCCCCCTTTTGATGACGGCCGGTTTGATGGGTTATTTTGGTATCCCTCTAAAACCAAGCACGGCCCTGACATTTGGAATAGCTTTCGGTATTTCCGTGGATTACAGCATTCACTTATTAGCTAAGTACCGGCAAGAGTTATTCATAAATAATTTTTACGTACCCATAGCTGTCAGCAAAAGTTTAAGGGAAACAGGAGTAAGTATGATATACACCTCTATCATTCTGTTTTTTGGATTTGTGATCTTTGCAATATCTGAATTTGGGGGAACGGTAGCGATGGGCAAACTGATTTCAATTACATTATTGTTTGCGATGCTTACCAATGTTGTGGTTTTACCTGCGTTGCTATTGCAATTTGACAGTGGTAAAAGGAATGTGAAGGTGCATCCATTGATTGAAAAATATCCTGAGTTTGCGGAGAAGAATTCAGTAGCCAATAATGGTGAAAACCCAGGTAAAGAAATATTAAACGAATTTGAAGAAGGTTCCGGAGATGGCAAAGTATCCTGAATACAAGCAGATAAGTCTTCCAAATGTAGCAAAGGATGTACTCCGATTTTGGGAAGAGAACAAGATATTCGAGAAATCAATTGAAGTAAGAGAAGGATCCGAGTCCTTTACATTTTACGAAGGTCCTCCTTCTGCTAACGGTGTGCCTGGAATTCATCATGTATTACCCCGCACGGTAAAGGATCTGGTATGCCGATATAAAACTCAGAAGGGATTTCAGGTGAAAAGAAAAGGTGGGTGGGATACACATGGCCTTCCTGTTGAACTCCAGGTTGAAAAAGAACTGGGGATTAAAAAAGATGATATTGGTGTGAAGATCTCTGTTTCTGAGTACAATCAGAAGTGCAAAGAGGCAGTGATGAAATTCAAGGACCAATGGGACGACCTTACCAAAAAAATGGGTTACTGGGTTGACCTATCGAGTCCTTACATAACTTTTAAAAGGGACTACATAGAGTCAGAATGGTATCTTCTTAAGAAACTCTATGATAAGGGGCTTCTTTACAAAGGATATACAGTTCAACCTTACTCACCCGCAGCTGGAACGGGTCTAAGTTCTCATGAATTGAACCAACCAGGTACTTATAAACCAATTAAAGACACTTCCGTAGTAGCTCAGTTTGAAGTTAAGAAAGATGAACGATCCCGGTTCCTTTTCGAAGATGAAAACGAAGATGTCAGGATCCTTGCCTGGACAACTACACCTTGGACACTGCCTTCAAACTGTGCGCTTGCCGTTGGTGTAAAGATTGGATATGTTAAGGTCAAGACTTTCAATCCCTACACATTTAAGCCGGTTTCTGTGGTCCTGGCAGAGGAGTTGGTTGGGAGGTTCTTTTCGGAGAAGGCCAAAGATCTGACACTTGGTGACTACAAAGAAGAAGACAAACTCATCCCTTTTGAAGTAACTCAGAAATTCACTGGAAATGAAATCTTGGAAGTACGGTATCACCAATTGATGCCTTACGTGACCAATAAAAATCTTGAAGCAAATGGTTTCAGGGTTATCCCAGGGGATTTTGTAACAACCGAGGATGGAACCGGTGTGGTCCATACAGCATCGGTATTTGGAGTAGATGATTTCAGAGTCAGTCAGCAAAATGGTGTACCTGCAGTGATGGTCACTGACAATACTGGTCATGAAGTCCCCTTAGTTGACAAAAAAGGACGTTTCGTGAAGGAAGTGACTGATTTTGCTGGAATGTATGTTCGTGAGGAATTCTATTCCGATGAGGAAAGAAGCAGCCCTGATTTCAGACCCACCGATGTCAAGATTGCTATCAAACTCAAAGAAGACAACAAAGCCTTTAAAGTGGAAAAATATGAGCACTCATACCCACATTGCTGGCGAACTGATAAACCGGTACTTTATTACCCCCTGAATTCATGGTTCATTAAAACCACTGCACTTAAGGACCGATTATTGGAATTGAATTCAACCATAAATTGGAAACCAGCTTCGACAGGAACCGGACGATTTGGAAACTGGTTGGAGAATCTTGTAGATTGGAATTTGAGCCGATCCCGTTTTTGGGGAACTCCACTTCCAATTTGGTCGACAGAAGACCGATCAGAACAGAAGTGCATTGGTAGTCTTGAAGAATTGCGGTTGGAGGTAGACAAATCAGTAAAGGCAGGTTTTATGGCTGAAAGTCTTCCTGAAGATTTTGACCTTCATAGACCCTATGTCGATGATGTAGTTCTGGTTGGCGAAACCGGAAAGGAAATGTATCGTGAACCAGATCTTATCGACGTATGGTTCGACTCCGGAGCGATGCCTTATGCACAATGGCATTATCCTTTTGAAAATGAGGATATTTTTAGAGACAGTTTTCCAGCTAATTTTATTGCAGAAGGAGTAGATCAAACAAGAGGTTGGTTTTTCACATTACATGCCATAGCGTGCTTATTGTTTGATTCGGTAGCTTTCGAAAATGTTATTTCTAACGGCCTTGTTCTAGATAAAAAAGGTAATAAAATGTCCAAGCGATTGGGTAATGCCGTTAATCCTTTTGACACTATCGAAAAATATGGACCTGATCCTACGCGTTGGTACATGATCTCCAATGCAAATCCATGGGATAACATGAAGTTTGACCTGGAAGGAGTCCTTGAGGTTCAACGAAAGATGTTTGGGACATTATCAAACACTTACTCGTTTTTTGCGCTGTATGCAAACCTTGACGGATTCAATTTCCAGAATGAACTAATCCCCGTAAAGGAGAGGAATGAAAGCGATCGTTGGATCATGAGTCGACTGAACACCTTGATCAAGGAGGTTGATGCCAGCTTGGACGATTACGAACCCACTAAGGCTGCCAGAGCCATTCAGACCTTCGTCATTGACGATTTGAGTAATTGGTACGTCAGATTGAATCGAAAACGCTTTTGGGTTGGGGAATACAGTGATAATAAAGAGGCGGCCTACCAGACATTATACACCTGCTTGAAGACTGTATCCAAACTAATGTCTCCAATTGCACCCTTTTATTCGGAAAGGCTTTATTTAGATCTGAACTCCATTTCTAAGTTCGATCACGAAGAATCCGTTCATCATTGCCATTTCCCAGGAGTCAATGAAGATCACATTGATCTTGAGTTGGAAGCAAGAATGCATCTGGCGCAACTCGCTTCATCTTTGGTACACAGCTTGAGAAAGAAAGAAAAGATCAAGGTGAGGCAGCCCTTATCAAAAATCCTGATCCCCATTCTGGATAGCAAGGAGAAAGAACGCCTTATACTTGTCGAAGAACTGATAAAGTCTGAAACCAATGTGAAAGAGGTGGAATATCTTGATGATACCTCCGGAGTTCTTGTAAAAAAGATTAAACCAAATTTCAGGGTTCTCGGAGTAAAATTAGGACCAAAGCTGAAGCAACTTACCCCGTTGATAAATAATCTTGATCAGGAGCAAATAGGAGAGTTTGAAAGAAAAGGATCATACGAATTGCAACTAGTTGATGAAATCGTACATCTATCTCTTGAGGATGTGGAGATCTCATCAGAGGACATTCCAGGATGGATGGTTGCAACAGAAGATGGATTTACAGTGGCCCTGGATATCACTATTACAGATGATCTGAAGAAGGAAGGTATCGCGAGAGATGTGGTAAATCGAATCCAAAATTTGAGGAAAGACAAAGGGTTGGAGGTTCAGGATAAGATAAGTGTATCGTACGATACGGTGAATGATTTGATGAAAACTGCTATCGAAGAAAACAAACCTTATATAAAACATGAAACCCAGGCCCTTGCTTTGGAGTACTTAGAAAGAGTTTCCAACGGTGAACAGCTTGAAATCGATGGGATCGGAATTAATGTGTCTATTGAAGTAGTGAAGTAACATGAAGAAAAGGCGACCAGTATTAATCTATTTTGTAGTAAGCATGGTAGTTATTGTGATCGACCAGATTGTGAAGTATCTGGTTTTCTCCAATATGACCATGGGATCTCGCGGGCAGATCAAAATTTTCGGAGATTGGTTCAAACTTCATTATTTGACGAATCCGGGAATGGCATTCGGAATGGAGTTACCTTTCGAAAATGCCAAAATCCTTCTTACGCTGTTTCGTTTGGCAGCAATGATCGCCATTGGTTATTACCTGTATCATATGTATAAGAAAGGAGCCGCTCATGGGTTGTTGATCTGCATTGGAATGATCCTTGGTGGAGCAATTGGTAATTTAATCGATAGTATTTTCTACGGTGTATTGCTTGACAATGCACCATTTGATGCACCAACACCCTGGTTTTACGGTCAGGTAGTTGACATGTTCTATATCGACATATGGGAGGGACGTATTTCCGACTGGGTTCCAATAATTGGAGGGGATTATATGGCTCTGTGGCCTGTTTTCAACATTGCGGATGCTTCCATATTTATTGGTATTTCTATAATACTAATCTGGCAAAAAGCATTCTTTAAGGAGAACAAACAGGAATTGTCGCAGATAAAGATTCCACAAGAATAAAGGAGTCCAGGTTCATCTATATTCTCTCTGCGATTGGTGGAGTTCTGCTTTTTTCCACCAAAGCCGTGTTTGCTAAACTTGCCTATCAAGCCGGGGCAGATTCCATCACTACTCTTGGTCTTCGAATGGTTTTTTCAATGCCAATGTACATTTGGATCGCTATAAGTATCAAACCTTTAAAAAAGGAAGAGGTCACTCGAAAAGAATACTTGTGGTTGCTGTTTTTTGGGCTTATTGGGTATTACATAGCCAGTTTTCTAGATTTCAAGGGGCTTGAGTATATCAAAGCAAGCCTGGAAAGACTCATTCTCTTCATTTATCCTACACTTGTCCTTATCATGGGATACATTTTTTTCGGGGAGCGGATTTCCAAAGCTCAACTCCTGGGGGTGTTAACAACTTACCTGGGGATCGTCATTGTGTTCATCCCGGAACTTGGCATTCAAAAGTCCAATGAGGTTGTGACAGGAGCCGTGTTGATTTTTTTGAGTGCTCTTACCTACGGAGGTTACCTGGTGGGAAGTGGATGGTTGATCCCAAAATTTGGAGCCAAACGATTCACAACATACGCCATGATGATATCCACAGTGGCGGTATTCTCTCATTTCTTAATTGAAAATCAAGGCTTTGGATTAATTTTTGATCAAAATGCCAAGGTGTACATATACACCATCGCTATGGCAATATTCTCAACGGTCGTGCCCTCATACCTGATCTCATATTCCATAAAAGGACTCGGATCCGGTCAATTTGCCATTTTTGCCAGCCTGGGACCAATTTCGACAATCGTATTGGCCTACCTGTTCCTAAGTGAAAGATTGAATTTAATTCAGCTGATTGGAGGAATTATAGTGATATCAGGAGTATTCACTGCTGAAAAATTCAGGAAACGAAGAAAGAAAATCAACTGATCTCCTCGGTGAGTATGATCGGTTTTGATTCCAGCGTCTTATGTACAGGGCACCTGTCGGCAATTTCAATGAGTCTTTTTCTCTGATCGGGTGTTAGATCTCCAGTCAGCTTTATTTTTCTTTTGATCTGATCAATTTTTCCCTTTGAATCCTCGCTTTTCTCACCGTCATGAAGGTGAATCTTATCATGAGCCAGCTCTACTTTCACTTCTTTTAAATCAATTTTTTTGAAATCTGCATAAATCCGGAGGGTCATTGCAGTGCAGGTGCCAAGAGCTGACAGCAGGTAACCATACGGGGAAGGACCCAGATCTGTCCCTCCAACGCTCGCAGGTTCATCAGCGATCATTTGGTGTCGACCTGCTGTGACCTCTGTAACAAATCCCGTTTGACCGATCCTGGTCCAAACCTCACCTTCTTCGGCCATCTCTTTTTGGGATTCGTCCTTAATGTACCTTTTAGCCCAGGCCGCTGCCATCATACCCACATATTCGGAATCTTTCTGGTTTGACATGAGGTGATCAGCACCATCCAGAGAAATGAAACTTTTTGGATGTTTAGCAGCCAGGTATATGTCCGAAGCATTTTCAATTCCTACTATCGTATCCTGAGGAGAATGCATAATAAGAAGGGCCTTGTCCATTTCCGATATGACCTTCTTGGCCTCGGTCCGCTCGAGGTCTTCAAGAAACTGTTTTTGAATGGTGAAAGGACGACCCCCAATGTCGACTTGTGCTTGTCCCTTCTCAATAATTTCTTTTTCATTTCTGATAAGGTGTCTCACATGCTTTGGGTCGGCTGGAGCACCAATTGTGACCACTGCCTTCACCGAAGGAAACTGGGAAGCAACATGTAACACTGCGGCACCACCCAACGAATGACCCATGAGCAATTGAGGTGCCGTATAATTTCGCTCCAGAAACTTGCAGGCATCATTCAAGTCTGAGAGGTTACTTGAAAAGTTTGTATCCGAAAAATCTCCGGCGCTTTGACCTAATCCTGTGAAATCAAACCTTAACAATCCCATCCCTTCATTGGTAATGGCCCTGCTAATGTTTTCCACAGCTTTCAGGTTTTTTGAACAGGTGAAGCAATGAGCAAACAGAACAAAAGCCCGAGGACTACCGATCAGTGGAAGGTCGATTTGACCAATTAAATTTTGTCCATGAGTATTTTCAAACTCCACTTTTTGCGAACGCATAATTAATTATCTATAAAATTTTACTAATTTGTATGTTCCAAAAAAACTAACGTCTTCAAAACATTCATTGCTAAGTGCAATATTAACCTAATGCTACATTGAGATTTAAACTCACTATATTAATCTGCATTATTGTAATCTCATTTACCAATGCCCAGCTTTTGCATTACGATGTCGTGCGTGGGGACAAGAAAATCGGGAACATCAACGTGAAAAGATACTTTCAGGATAGCATTGAGACCATAGACATTAAAAGCGAAGTTTCGTTCCGGATCATTTTTTCATTCACCGTGGATTTTGGATTAAATGAGTCTTTCAAAAATGGTGTTCTTATCAATGGAAACGCGTACAACAAGCTGAATAATGTCACACAAAAAGAGTCTTCTGTGGAAAAGAAGTCGTCAGACTATAGACTGGTTATTGGTGGGACCCCAAATCGTCTTTCAGAAGAAAAGATCGACTTCTCCATTTCAGAGATATATATGAGGGAACCAAAAGACGGTGAAAAAGCTTTCTCCCAACACTTTGGTAAATTCATGCAATTTGAAAAGGTCCGTGAGCACACCTATAAACTGGTTTCACCTGATGGTGAAAACTACTACACTTATGAAAACGGCGTGTGTACAGAGATCAAGGTATACCGTGATTACGCAAATTATTCAATGAAAATCCAACCTGAGAGCTTTGCACTCGTGAAACAAGGTGTGGATTCATTGAGAACAAAATGATCAATTCTATTAAAAAACTTTTTGTACCAGTCCTAATTCTATTGGCTCTGGGGTTTTTCTTATTCCTGTTCAACCAGGTAAATGGGTTGTATTCTCTGGCTTCAGAATTGAATCCGGTATTTGGTAAAGCGGTATTGGCATTATTGGTTTTGGTCATTGGTATATTGATTGTATCTCCGTTCATGATCTATTTCAAATTGCCAAAGCCTATTCAACGACCAAGGAATGAAGGTGAGGTGAAATCGTATCAGAAAAAGGTTCTCGAAAGACTTAAAAACAATCAAATACTGTTGCAGGAAGGTCATTTACCCAATGCAACCGAAGATCTTGATGCAGCTATTAAAACTCTTAACAAGAAAGCAGATGAAATTATCGGGGAAACAGCATCGATTGTCTTTTTAACAACATCCATTTCTCAAAATGGGAAACTTGATGCCTTCACCGTTTTTGGCACTCAGCTTAGGATGATTTGGAAAGTTGCTCATATCTATTATCAACGACCATCTTTGCGAGAGCTCGGTTATCTTTATGTAAATGTTGGAGCGAGTTCCTTCTTAGCTTCAGAAATCGAAGATCTCGACATCACTAAGCAGATTGAACCTGTAGCAACTGCAATATTCAGGAATGCGTCCGGAAAATCCGTTCCACTGATAGGACCTACCGCGCAGATCCTTCTCGATTCCTTATTGGAAGGATCCACTAATGCATTTCTTACGTTGAGAGTCGGGATACTGGCTAAGAAATACTGTGGTGAATTGGGATATATGGATAGTAGTACCATGAAACGGGAGGCACTCAAGGAAGCCGCACTTCAATTGAAAAGTATCACGATAAAATCATCTGCTAAGGTGATTTCTGCAATCCTGAAAGCTACAGGAAATGCCAGTCTGGATACTATTAAGTCCGGATGGGAGGGAATTAAGCAAACAGGATCAAAAGTCAAAGACGAAATCGTTCATACGTCCCAGAAGATGAATCCTTTTAAAAAGAGGCAACGAGATAAAGAAACTAACGACTGAAAAAGGAGTCGACGAATTCCATCTTATTGAAGACCTGCAAATCATCAACCTTCTCTCCGACACCTATGTATTTGACAGGTATCTTGAATTGATCTGAGATCCCGATCACGACTCCCCCTTTGGCAGTTCCATCCAGTTTGGTAACAGCCAGGGATGTTACGTCAGTAGCTTTTGTGAATTCCTGTGCCTGGATAAACGCATTTTGACCTGTACTCCCATCCAGTATGAGCAGGACATCGTGAGGGGCTTCCTCAATGAACTTTTGGATCACTTTTTTGATCTTTGACAATTCATTCATGAGGTTCAC
Source organism: Cyclobacteriaceae bacterium (assembly GCA_965242805.1). GTDB lineage: Bacteria > Bacteroidota > Bacteroidia > Cytophagales > Cyclobacteriaceae > JANQEU01. Next base: position 2,927,865 of record CBDETD010000002.1, read on the forward strand.
TTTGGTGTGTAACCTTCCGGCTGTGTCGATTATTACGACATCAGCATTTTCCTCCACGCCACGCTTGACGGATTCAAAAGCTACTGATGCTGGGTCCGTATTCATCCCTTTGGATACAACTGGTACTCCAACACGTTCACCCCACATGATCAATTGATCAACAGCTGCGGCACGGAATGTGTCAGCAGCTCCCAAGATCACTTTCTTACCCATAGACTTATACTGGGAAGCAAGCTTTCCAATGGTTGTGGTCTTTCCAACTCCATTCACGCCAACTACAAGGATCACATATGGACCATTTACATCTGGAAGGTTGAAGCTTTGCAGATCCACAGTATTATTTTCCGACAGAAGAGAAGCAATCTCTTCCTTCAATATCTTGTCCAGTTCGTCAGTCCCCAGATACTTGTCCTTAGCAACTCTTTCTTCGATCCGGTCAATGATCTTTACTGTTGTGTCGACGCCTACGTCAGATGTGATCAACACCTCCTCCAATTCATCAAGGACTTCCTCATCTACAGTGGACTTACCAATTACAGCCTTACCTAATTTGTTGAAAAAGCTGCTCTTGGATTTCTCCAATCCCTTGTCGAGTGATTCTTTTTTCTCTTTCGAGAAAATGTTGAATAATGCCATGGCGATTTATTTCTTATCAAATCAAGATGTACCTGTTATGGTTCCATCTAAAACAAAAAAAGCCGATCATAAATCGGCTTTGAAATTTCTTGTTAACCTGTGAATTATTTCTTGGCCAATACGTTTTTAACCTCAGACTCAGGAACCATCTCTTCTTTGAAAGTGTAAGATCCGGTTTTCTCTGATTTCACTGTTCTGATGACTTTGGCAAACTTAATTCCACCAGGTTGTTTCAGGGTTGCTACTACTTTCTTTGCCATATCTTACTTGATTTCCTTATGTACAGTATATTTCCTAAGGATCGGATTGTATTTCTTCAATTCCAATCTTTCAGGTGTATTTTTTCTGTTCTTGGTTGAAATATATCTTGATGTCCCGGGCATTCCACTGTCTTTGTGCTCCGTGCACTCCAAAATCACCTGGACTCTGTTACCTTTCTTTGCCATGTTCTTATACTAATACGTTTCCGTTGGCTCTGGCTTTCTTCAAGACTGCCGTTATGCCATTCTTATTGATCGTTCTCAAAGCGGTCGTTGATACTTTCAAAGTAATCCAACGGTCCTCCTCAGGAATATAAAATCTTTTCTTATGAAGGTTTGGGTAAAATTTACGCTTTGTTTTGTTATTAGCGTGAGAAACATTGTTCCCAACCATCACTTTCTTACCTGTTATTTCACAAATCTTAGACATCGTTCTTGTCGTTTCGAAAAAAGGACTGCAAATATCACAATATTAAATCTATAAACAAACCCCAGGTAGTGAATTTATTTGGCCTTGAAACCATATGGGCAGTGGAGGCATCCTGATTTACAGCAGTACCCTCTTTCGAGATGATACTTTTTGGTGAATACCATGAGACCATCCTCCGTATAATAGAAGTATTCAGATTGGTTCTTTTTTATTCTACTCTTCGATTCCTTCATGCATGGAAAATCTGCCAAAACAACTAGCTTTGTGGACATTTGTTTGGTTTCAATTAAAATAAAATCATAAACCCTATTGATATGGCTGAAGCGTCTATAAATAGCACGGACCTGATGAACCTGGAAGATAAGCATGGAGCTCATAATTATCATCCACTTCCCGTTGTACTGTCAAGAGGTGAAGGTGTTTATGTTTGGGACATTGAGGGGAACAAATATTTTGATTTTTTATCGGCTTATAGCGCAGTCAACCAAGGTCACTGCCATCCAAAAATCATTAATGCTCTAAAGGATCAGGCTGAGACATTGACGCTTACATCAAGAGCATTTTATAATGACAAATTGGGCCAATATCAGAAATTCCTTTCCGATTATTTCGGATTCGATAAGGTTTTACCGATGAATACGGGAGCAGAAGGGGTGGAGACCGCATTGAAAATCTGTAGAAAATGGGGTTATGAGAAGAAAGGAGTCCCTGAAAATAAAGGTCAGATCATTGTTTTCGATCAAAATTTTCATGGAAGAACAACTACAATAATTTCTTTTTCAAGTGACCCTGATGCAAAGAAAAATTTTGGACCATTCACGCATGGCTTTTTAAAAGTCGCGTATAATGACATCGATGCGATAAGGGAAGCATTTGAAGAGCACCAAAATATAATCGGTGTCCTGGTCGAACCTATTCAGGGAGAAGCTGGTGTAGTGGTGCCTAATGATGATTTTATTGAAGGGATTGCATCTTTATGTAAGAAAAACAACGCTTTGTTCATAGCCGATGAAATTCAAACAGGCATTGCCAGAACTGGTAGTCTCCTGGCTATATGCGGAGATTGTACTTGTAAGGGAGCATGCGAGCGACAGAAAACTTATACAAAGCCAGACATACTCATATTGGGAAAAGCGCTTTCCGGAGGAGTTTACCCTGTATCGGCTGTATTGGCGGATGACGAGGTCATGCAGGTAATTACCCCAGGCACACATGGTTCGACCTATGGCGGTAATCCACTCGCCTGTGCTGTGGCCATGGCCGCGTTGGAAGTTGTACTGGATGAGAAGCTGTCACAAAACGCCAGGAGGCTTGGAAAAATATTCCGGGATCGAATGAAGAGATTGATTGAAAAGAGTGATTTGGTCTCGGTCGTACGGGGAAAAGGTTTGTTAAACGCCATCATCATCAATGACCATCCATCAAGCTCCACAGCCTGGAATATCTGCATTGCTCTGAAAGAAAACGGTTTGATAGCAAAACCAACTCATGGGAACATCATCAGGTTTGCCCCGCCATTGGTAATTACTGAGGAGGAACTTCATGAATGTTGCGATATAATCGAAAAGACGATCCTGGAGTTTAAGTAAAGTTTCACTTTCGTATTGGCAAGCAATATTTAAAGGGAAATAAGAAATAGTTTGTCCCCAAATCCACAAGACCGAAAGGATCTATTCAAATTTGCCAATTCATTCCATTTTTGATCCATGATTGAAATTTTTGGCAATGTGCTGTCATATTCTGATCTAACTGCGCTTTTGGGGGTTGGACTATTGATTGGAATGGCAAAAACCGGAGTTCACGGCGCCGGGATGATTGCTGTCCCTTTACTCGCAATAGTTTTTGGAGGTAAGGACTCAAGTGGTATCATGCTTCCTATTTTGATGTTCGCGGATGTTTTTGGTGTTTACTACTATCACAGGCATGCTAAAAGTGCTCACCTCAAACGGCTAATCCCGGCCGCCTTCATGGGAGTAGTGGCAGGAACTATCGCCGGTCAATACATCAATGACCAGATATTCAGGCAGTTGATGGCTGTTTTCATCTTCGGAAGTCTGATAATCATGATTTGGATGGAGAGATCTAAAATGAAGAATGTCCCCACTTCCCGGTGGTTTGCCATATCAATGGGAATACTGGGCGGATTTACATCCATGGTGGGCAACCTTGCAGGATCTGTCATGGCGCTTTATCTACTGTCCATGAAACTTCCCAAAAATGAATTTATTGGTACCGCTGCCTGGTTTTTCATGATCCTTAATTTCCTGAAAGTTCCTTTCCACGTCTTTGGATGGAAGACGATCACCATGAACTCATTTATGATGGATACGCTGACAATCCCAGCTGTAGCGATCGGAGCATGGCTTGGTGTTTTTATCATAAAGTACATCAATGACAATTACTACCGATGGTTTATAATCCTGTCAACTTTTGTTGCCGCTATTTTTATGGTTCTCTAAATTGTTGGCATGAGGTTTCTTTTGCTTTTAATTCTCGCTTCCTTTTCTTGTATCAAAGTCAACAAAAAAGATTTCGACATTACTCAAATGGAGGGTGGTGTAGACAATCTTCTTATCGGGCTGCATGTACTTGATGAGAATGTGGTTTGGGCTTCGGGAACAGAATCAACCATTATTCGCTCGGTCGATGGCGGGAAACGCTGGAAGTCATTTCAGTATCAAGAAGTGGACACTCTTCAGTTTAGAGACATTCATGCTTTTAACAGCGATGAGATTGCAACACTTAGTATCGGGGAAGGTTCGACTTCACAAATATTTAAGTTCAATGTCGGTGGAGAATGGAAGAAGGTTTATCAAATGGAGCATCCGCAAGGCTTTCTTGATGCATTGGATTTTTGGGATGCGAAAAGAGGAGTTGCTTACGGAGACGCCATTGATCAAAAGCCATTTATTTTAAAAACAGAAGATGGCGGTGACAACTGGCATCGGATCGAAGGCCAACTATTACCAGATGCCGGCAATGGTGAAGGTGGATTTGCGGCCAGTGGCACATGTATTGAATTGGGTCAAAAGGGGGAAGTTTGGATAGGTACAGGTGCTGGCGGGCATGCCAGGATCTTGTTTTCCCCAGATTATGGCTTGACCTGGAAAAGTTATGAGACGCCCATGATCAAAGGACCGGCAGCTGGAATCACTTCCGTCCGATTTGATGGACATGTAGGATTTATCACCGGAGGAGATCTTATGGTTACTGACAGTCTTACTAATAATATGTTCATGTCGTACGATCATGGAAAAAATTGGGAACCCATTGGTCCACCTGTTACATTAGGTGCATTCTACGGAAGTGCATTTATCCAAGACCTGGCAATCATTATCTGCGGCCCTAACGGATCCGATCTTTCATTTGATAATGGGAAGAACTGGATCAACATTTCACAGCATGATCTATGGACTGTTGACCTTCATAAGTCCGGGATCGGTTATTTAATGGGCAGAAATGGAACCATTTTGAAGATAAATATTTCGGGTTAGAGTCGATCAATTTCAACAGTGAATGTGTCCATAGGCAAATATGGATTCTTGATTTCTGCGGCTTTTACATCAAATGGCAGAAAAACGAGACAATTTACACTACCTTAAGCTTCCAAGCTTAAGGTTATTCCAAAAACTCAACCTCAATCAATCCTTTTATTCCAGCGTAGTTCCTAGCACTGGAATACAAATAATCTTCCGCATTTTCAACGATACCTGCTTCGATAGCATTATTATGAATGTACTCCAACTTCTGTTGTCCAAATGAATTACTGATGATTTCCTTTGGATGATTATCTTGTTGCCAAAATTGGAACGTTTTGTTATTTGAATTTTGTGACCCAGCTATTTCAAATACTTCCATCATCCATTCTCGTCTGCTTTCGCCAATTGCCTGGATCAGTTTCAGAATTCTTCTACTTGTAAATCCTTTCATGTCTCTAAGTATATCCGACAAATTTCCACCGCTGGCTCTAACGATCATATGAACATGATTACTCATTAAAATCCAGCTATACACAATCAATCCCTTTTCTTTTTGACAGAACCGAATCGAGTCAAGAAATACATCTTTGTATTCTTTTCTGGTAAAAACGTCAATCCATCCAACCGTAGCAAATGTGATAAAATAAATGCCTTCCGGGTTATTGATTTTGTATTCACTGGGCATATATCAAATAAAACGTCAATATGGTTGAACCTTAAGCGAGACGCTTAAGGGAGCTCACCATCTTGAAGATAAATATCTCGGGTTAGAGCTGATCAATTTCAACAGTGAATGTGTCCACAGGTAAATATGGATTCTTGATTTCTGCGACTTCCACATCAAATGGCAGAAAAGCGAGACAATTAGTTTGATAAACATGAAAAAGTTGATGTCGTTTTCCTTCAGGTACCCCTTTCAATATTCCGTATAAAACCTCATAGTTTACACGGGAATAATCTGTCATGTAATCATGCCACACCACAATGCTTTTTTCATGAAGCAAATGGTTAAACACGCTTCCTGTGTCTTTACTCACTTGTTTCCAATGATGATCCCCATCAATGAAAATGAGGTCGAATCTGTCCTCAAAGTTCTTAAAGTCCAATTGCTGAGAATCTGCCAAAATCCCCTGTATCTGGTCATCAGCGTTGACATAGAAATTCTGAGCTTCAATTTCTGCTTTTGAATAACCGTGTTGCTTTAGTTTCTCTTTTCCAAAATTTATGGTCACACAAAGGTCAGTGTGAGGAGCTAAATTCATTACACTTTCACCCCGCCATGTCCCTATTTCCATGTACTTGCAACCATCAAATTTCTGAGACAATGATTTTAAAAGTGCAAGATCTATCGGTGAAGAGGTTCCTCCCAGAAAGCTATATGGCTTAATAGTTATGGGAAACTCAATTCCAAGCGAACCGAATGTGGTTATTTGACATCCTGAATCGAACTGTGGAAATTCTCTCCCTACTTTTCGTTGGAATTCTCTATTGTTATTCAATACAAAATAGAGACTTTTAGGATTAAGGGCTACTTTAGCAAAAGCCAGGAGTCCTTTCGAAACATGGTTAAGAATCGTAGACAATTCCTCAGTGATTTTGATGAGAAGGCTTAAGCTAGCAAGAATACTTCAGTCCGCGGCAAGATTATTGCCAAAGAAATATCCGCTTGAGGGTAGCGGTCATATCGAAGCCCCCATTTTCATTCTGGGTTCTGGTAGAAATGGAAGTACATTATTAAACAGGATCCTTAATGAACACGGGGAAATATTTATACCTCCGGAGCAATATTTTCTTGGCCCCAGTATTGTGAAATTCAATCTTTACAATTTTCTCAACTGGAGAGACCTTGCTAAAATCATTGTAGGTGAATTACTACCCGGTAGCGGGACACACTATTGGCATATTCAATTGGATAATCTTTTGGAGAAGGTGCTAAAGTCAGAAAAAAACCTTCAAAAGGTCATTGATATCATATTTCGTCATGTTGATCCCTTAAATAAAAAACTGTGGGGAGACACAACACCGTCCAATACAAGGTACCTTCCAGAGATTTTTTCTCTTTTCCCGAAAGCCAGGTACATATTTTTGATCAGGGATGGAAGAGATGTCGTTGCCTCATACATCCAGGGGAATGAGAAAAGCTATGGAGAATTGTGCAAGTTTAACAATGCAATGGCCCATTGGAAATCAACTGCCGGTTACTACAATTGGCTAAATAAAAGAACGGACGTATATCTTCTGAAATATGAAAGGCTTGTGACCTCCCCTGAGGAGGAACTCAGGAAATTGAGCGATTACCTGAAAGTTGATTATACAAAGGAGTTCTTTCATTACCATGAACATTTTCCCGACAATAGATTTTATCATGGACCGGAACATGCCAATGTGCTTAAGCCTATTTTTAGTGATTCTGTAGGGAATTGGGAAAAGTCTCTTTCGGAAGAACAGCAATTGATTTGCAATGAAATATTGAAAAAGGAACTTTTATCCTTTGGCTATTATAGTCCATGAAAGAATTTTACTATTCAAATCTTAGTCCTTTTGAGAACATGTGAACATGAAAAGGAAAAAATCAAAGAGAAAGATCAGCACTGGGGTAGTCATTGGCCTAATAGCTATTGGGATTAACATAATTACCGTTTCGGTTTACATCTATCAGACCAATATCATGCGGGAGCAGCAACACGCATCGGTGTGGCCTTATCTGGAATGGAGGTCCATTTACAATCAGAATGATGGATTCATGTTGCAGGTTAGAAATAATGGAGTTGGCCCTGCATTGATAACCTCTTCCAAAATGAGGATCAATGGAGAAGATTTTTTGGCCATAGATAGTTTACTCATAGAGATGTTGGGCACCACCAGTTTTCCATATTTAAAAGGGGAAATCAATAATCGAGTTCTCCCTGCTGGCCAATCGATCAATTTGATAAAGTCTGAGGATCCAAAATGGTCTGAATTGTTATTTGGAAATCTCAGAAGTCACCAATTTGAATTGGAAATCAACTATGAATCCATTTACGGAGATAAATGGATTTGTGAGGGATTAACTGTTTACCAAATTGATCCCAATTGACTCGAGTTTATTGATTTCTTGAAAGGTATCGTTTAGGAAAGATTTTGAATGATTGTACTTTTGTCCCATGCAAATTCGAAGGCCAAGAAGATTACGGCAAAATCAATCAATAAGGGATCTTACCCAGGAAACCATTCTTTCTACCGATGATCTGATATTCCCACTTTTCTTACTTGATGGCACCAATCAAAAAAGTGAGGTAGAATCGATGCCGGGAATTTACCGGTTATCTCAGGATCTTATGCTGAAGGAGATTGAAGAATGCTTGAAACTAGGCATTAAGGCTTTCGACATTTTTCCTGTGGTGGAGGAAGAGCATAAGGACAAGTATGCTTCCAACAGCCACAATAAGCGTTTTTTTTACCCTGAGGCTCTGGATGAAATCAAAACCCAGTTTCCTGAAGCCCTGATTATCACCGACGTGGCCATGGACCCATATAGTTCAGATGGGCATGATGGGATTGTCCGTGATGGAAAGATCATCAACGATGAGACACTCGAAATACTGGGGAAAATGGCCTTAACACAGGCCGAAACCGGAATTGATATGATCGGTCCCTCGGATATGATGGATGGAAGAGTTGGGTATTTACGAGAGGTTCTCGATCAGAATGGATTCCAGGACACAGGTATAATGTCCTACACCGCAAAGTACGCCAGCGCATTTTATGGTCCATTTAGGGATGCTCTGGATTCAGCTCCCAAATTTGGGGATAAGAAAACATACCAAATGAATCCTGCAAACAGGGCTGAGGCCATATTAGAGGCTCAAATGGATTTCGACGAAGGAGCGGATGTTCTGATGGTTAAGCCCGCATTGCCTTACCTGGATATTATCGGAGACCTGAAAAGGAACTTTCCTATACCCATTGCCGCATACAATGTCTCGGGAGAATACTCAATGATCAAGGCTGCTGACCAAAAAGGTTGGTTGGATGGTCCAAAAGTCATGATGGAATCTTTGATATCGATCAAAAGGGCAGGAGCTGATATAATCCTCACCTATTTCGCAAAGGAAGCTGCAGAGCATTTAAGTGAATAGTGATCAATAGATCAAATAACTTAATGTCATCTGAAGGTAAAACTCATTTTTGCTGTACGGATATGGATCGAGGTCTGTTGTATTCTTGATTCTCCCAAAAAGTGTATTGACTTCTGCCATTAAGTGAGGAATCATTTCAATACTTACCCCAAGGTTTACCATAGTCCCCGTACCCATTTTCTTACCTTTCTCAACGCCAGTTCTTATATGACCCAAACCTCCGATCCAATATACCTTTGGATTAGAAGGAAAGTTTATGGCTACACCTCCACCATTGTAAATTGATCTGTATGGCGAAATAGTAGTATTGGAAGGTGACATTTTGCTGGTGCCAAAAAGCAGGATGTGATTGTTAATCCCCCAGCCGGCTTTGAGATCCAGGGCCATTGCTCTGAAACCACTGAATTCCTTTGTTCTGAATCTTTCTTCGATAAAATATGAGTCCGCATGCTTGGAAAAACCCATCCCTAGTCCGATCCCAACAATAATCCCTGTTTTATCAGGTTGAATGAGATTCTGAGAATATAAATCCCCTGAGACTATACCTATCAGTATAGAAAAAATCACTGCAGTCGAACGCATTTCCAGCCAAGGTTAGTTGCTGATTAAACCGACTTATGGCCTAAAACCCTTAATTGATAATTGACTTTATTGTAAATAACTAAATCACTCGAAGAGGTCTTCCTCCCTTTCCAACATCAGTATGGCAGACTGGGGAACGATGAAGTACCTTTCACCTTCAAATTTTATTTCGAAAGCACTCTTCTGAAGAAAAATGGCTTTGTCTCCCTCTTTAGCCTGGAGTGGGAGATACTTCACTTTCTCATCGTCGGGTTTCCAGTCATCATCCTCATCGATCGCAAAAGGCACGGGATAGCCTGGACCGGCTTTTACGATGTATCCCGTCTGTATCTTTTCTTTTTCCTGAACCCCCGGTGGGAGGAAAATCCCAGATTCGGTTTTTTCAGATTCTTTCTGTGGTTTGATTAACACCCTGTCCCCGACAACAATCAGTTTTCGTAGTTTATTTTCAGCTGTTAACTCCATAATTTGTAGAAAGCCGCAAATGTAAAACTTAAACTTCTCAAGGCCCAAAAAGGTTCGGTTGACCTAATTGCTTGGAGATGCTCTCTTCATCCATTTCCTCCTTTGACCTCTCAACCAATCTATTGTCAATGGATTTGGAGGTTTTCGCTCCCAGTTCTTTGAGCCGTTCAGTTTTTCTGATCAGGTTATCCTTGCCATCCACTAATTTATTCATTGCCTTTTCATACTCAGATTTCGACTGATCCAGCGACTTGCCGACTTTGATCAGGTCCTGAACAAATGCCTCAAACTTATCATAAAGAGCGCCACCCTGTCGAGCGATTTCAATGGCATTTCGGTTTTGGTATTCGTTTTTCCAGATATTGGCAATGGTCCTTAAAGTGGCAATCAATGTGGCCGGACTGACAATGATGATATTCTTGTGATGGGCCTCATTGTAGAGCTCCCCACCATCCTGAACGATCAATGCAAAAGCCGCTTCAATAGGAATGAACATCAACACATAGTCGAGAGATCCTCCATCAAATAACTGGTTATAGTTCTTGCCGGCAAGATTTTTGACATGTGCCTTTACTGCGATAATATGTTCTTTGAGATGCTGCTCCCTTTCTTCTTCGCTCTCAGCGTTGACGTACTTCTCATACGCTGTTAAAGTCGCTTTCGCATCTATGACGATGTTTTTGTTTTCAGGCAGCCGAATGATAACATCAGGCCTGAGCCTCCTGCCCTCATCCGTTGAATGGGACTCCTGTGTAAAGTATTCCCTGTCTTTTTCGAGGCCAGATTGCTCCAGGATCCGTTCCAGGACCAATTCACCCCAGTTCCCCTGGATACGTGTATCTCCCTTCAAGGCCTTGGTCAAATTTTCAGCTTCCTGGCTCATCTTCTTATTCAATTCCCGAAGACTGATTATTTGTTCACGCAAAGCTGAGTTCCTCTCCAGGCTCTCTTTATTGGTCTGCTCCACTTTCTTCTCAAAGTCGCTTATCTTTTCTCCAAGCGGTTTCAGAAGGTCGAATAGATTTGATTTGTTTTGATCTGTGAATTTCTTGCTTTTTTCTTCGAAGATCTCGTTAGCCAAATTCTTAAATTGGTTGGTAAACTTCTCCTGAAGTTCTGTGATCTCGTTCTTCTGCTCTGTAATTCTCTCTTGCAGGTTTCTGTAGTCTGAGTCGAGACTTGCTTTTTGATTACTCAGTAAAATGAATTTTTCCCGTTCATTTCGAAGTTCCTCGGAAACCTGCTTCACTTCATTGAGATGTTGTGTACTACGTTCCTTTTCCAGTTGTAACTCAAGTTTCAGGCTGTGCGACTGGCTGTCTTCTACATGATCTTTTTGAAATTTTAACTTTCCGATCAGAAATCCGATAGCAATCCCAGATATCAAACCCACAGTAACCAGAAGAATTAAAGTCAAATCCATTATCCAAATTTAAACCATTATTGCAACAAGGAACTACTTGTGACCAAGCTTAGGTTTATATCAAACAATTATTAATGATCAATGTGTTTAATAACCTTCGCCATTAACGTGAATGATGACTATCCCTTTATCCTGATTGCGAACAGGGATGAATTCTATGAACGACCTACTCTACCCGCTCATCAATGGGAAGGTATGGATATCATTGCCGGTAAAGACCTAAAAGCCAACGGTACCTGGATGGGGGTTTCAAATAAGGGGAGATTTGCAGCTGTCACCAATTTCAGAGACCCATTTAATATAAGAGATGATGCCAGAAGTCGTGGAGACCTTCCCCTTGCCTATCTGAAATCCTCTATAAGTGATGAGTCTTATATGGAGGAAATTCAGCAGAGGTCCAAGGAATACAATGGCTTCAATCTACTTACGATGTCAAATGGAGCTCTTTTTCATTTTAGCAATTATGAAAATAAGATCAATAGGTTCGATTCCGGGATCCATGGATTGAGTAATGCCCTGATGAATACGAGTTGGCCTAAAGTTGAAAGGATCAAACAAGAATTTAAAAAAGCAATTTCTCGAAATTTGGATCATGATACCCTCTTCGGAATTTTGGCTGATGAAAATCTCGCTGAGGATCATGAATTGCCGAGTACCGGTTTGCCTTTCGAGTGGGAAAAAAAATTGTCCGCGATATGTATTCGCTCGGAAAATTATGGGACTTGTTGTAGTTCAATCGTTACAATAGACAAGAATAATCATATGACTTTCGTTGAAAAGACGTATGCTGTTGGAGACAGAATTGAGGACATACGAACCTTCAAATTGAAAATTGAATGAGGAAGATCTATGTCATCCTGAGTATGATACTATTGATCACCCTGATCCATTGTGAAAATGATAATGGGATCTCAGAAAACCTCATGGAGGGAAGGATTGGGGGCGTCGAATGGGAATTTCAATATGCCAAAGCCTTCTACAGTAATTTTGGAGATGAATACATGGTTGAGATCTTCGGGCAACGGGAGACACCTGTTGATCCGTGTTCGGTGAATAGTATCCTTGGGTATATCTCGCTAACAATTCCCAATGAAACGGGTTTTTACCCTCTTCCTTTCGCTGATGCTTCCGAAAGCCTAAAATTCCATCAACCTGGTGTAGGTCAGGACTTTTTTCTGGCCAGTAGTGGATTTGTGGAAGTGTTTAGCATTGAAGGTCGTAGAGTAGGAGGCTTTATTCAAGCCACCTTCGACGATGATAATACTGTTGAGGGAACTTTTGTTTTTGATAGATGTAACTAAACCTCAAGTTCTTCGAGTTCCTGATCCGCATACTCCTCCACAGGCACACAACTGCAAATCAAATTCCTATCACCATAAGCGTTATCTATTCTGCTCACGGCAGGCCAGAATTTATTAGTCTCTAACCAACTTAATGGAAAAGCAGCCTCTTTCCGTGTGTACGGTCTATCCCAATTTTCCATTGTTACTGTTCGGAACGTGTGAGGGGCATTCTTCAATACGTTATTTCCTGCATCTACTACACCTTCCTCAATGTTTCTTATTTCATTTCGAATGGAGATCATTACATCACAAAATCTATCCAATTCTACTTTTGTTTCGCTTTCTGTAGGTTCGATCATCATGGTACCGGGAACAGGAAAAGATACTGTCGGAGCATGGTAGCCATAATCCATTAAACGCTTCGCAATGTCTTCTACCTCAATACCCACCTTTTTAAAATCCCGGCAGTCAATGATCATTTCGTGGGCACTTCTTCCCTTGGAACCCTTATACAGGATCGGATAGTGACCTTCCAGTCTGTTTGCGATATAGTTGGCATTCAGAATAGCAATCTTGGTGGCGTTGGTCAAACCTTCTCCTCCCATCATGGCAATATATGCATGCGAAATAGGAAGAATGCTCGCACTACCATATTCCGCAGATGAAACAAATGTCATATTCTTTTCACCTTTTCCCGGGAGGAAAGGTGTCAGGTGCTCAGCAACGCCAATTGGTCCCATTCCCGGACCTCCTCCACCATGAGGAATGCAAAATGTCTTGTGCAGGTTCAGATGGCAAACATCCGCACCAATCAACCCGGGCGAGGTCAATCCTACCTGGGCATTCATATTTGCACCATCCATATAAACCTGACCACCATGTTGGTGTATGGTGTCACAGATCTCTATAATATCCTCTTCAAAGACTCCATGAGTGGATGGGTAAGTAACCATCAGAGCAGCAAGACTTGAGGAATGTTCTTGGGCCTTATTTCTTAGGTCTCCAAGATCGATATTTCCTTTTTCATCGCATTTCACAATGATGACCTTCATTCCAGCCATAACGGCACTTGCGGGGTTTGTACCATGAGCAGAGGACGGGATCAAGGCTACATTCCTATTCGCATCACCTCTGTAATGATGGTATTCCCGAATAACCATAAGTCCGGTGTACTCACCCTGCGCACCGGAATTGGGCTGAAACGAAATCGAATGAAATCCAGTGATCTCAATAAGCCATTTCTCCAGTTCTTTGATCAGTGATTGATAACCCTGTGTCTGATCTTTGGGGGCAAACGGATGAATATTGCCAAATTCCGGCCAGGTCACAGGAATCATTTCGGTAGTGGCATTTAACTTCATTGTACACGACCCAAGGGAGATCATGGAATGTGTTAATGAAAGGTCTTTGTTTTCCAACCTTTTTAAATACCTAAGCATCTCATGCTCTGATTGATATTCGTGGAAAACAGGATGTTCGAGGTAATTTAAAGGTCGATAGCTATCAACATCCAACTGTAGGTCATTGTCAATGATAGGTGCATTTTGACCTGATGCCTCAGCAAAAATTTCCACTACCAGTTGAGCTTCCTTTAGGTCATGAGTTTGATCGAAAGATATTCCGACTTGACCTTCATCGAAATATCTGAAATTCACTTCCTTGGATTCAGCTATCTTTTTGATAGCGTCGGTATTTTCAACAGAAATTTTAATTGTATCAAAATATCTGGAGTTTGAGTTTTTATATCCAATGGACGATAAGGCTTTCTCTGTGGCCTTCGCCAAACCATGGACTTTAAATGCGATCCGTCTCAGACCAAAGGGACCATGATATGAAGCATACATTGCTGACATCACAGAAAGCAGAACCTGAGCAGTACATATGTTGGACGTAGCTCTTTCCCTTTTGATATGTTGTTCCCTGGTCTGTAGCGCCATTCTGTATGCATCATTTCCTTCGGCATCCTTTGAAACTCCAATTATTCTACCGGGGACAGACCTTTTATAAGCTTCCCTTGTAGCAAAAAACGCAGCATGAGGTCCTCCAAAACCCATTGGGACCCCAAACCTTTGAGAGGTACCGATTACGGTGTCAACTCCCCATTCTCCGGGTGCCTCATTAATAACTAAGGCCAGGAGGTCTGAGCCGACGCTCAGAAATATTTCATTCTCTTTTGCTGAAGTACAAAAGTGTTTCCAATCCCTTATTTCCCCGTTGTTATCCGGGTACTGAAAATAAGCTCCGAAAATGTCTTCCCTTGTCAAATCAACTTTTAGAATGTCCGTAACCTCAAGAGTGATACCCAGTGGAGTTGCCCTGGTTTTTAGTATTTCCAGTGTTTGCGGAAATACATCTTTGTCAACAATGAAAGTTTTAGCCTGCTTTTTTACTCCTTTCCTAAGGCTGAGGAACATTGACATTGACTCTGCGGCGGCAGTACCTTCGTCCAGAAGAGAGGCATTGGCTATCTCCATTCCAGTAAGGTCGATCACCATTGTCTGAAAGTTTATGAGGGCTTCCAGACGACCTTGAGCGATCTCAGCCTGATAAGGAGTGTAAGCAGTATACCAGCCCGGATTTTCCAGTATGTTTCTCTGGATTACACCAGGTACGATAGTGCCATAATAACCTTGTCCAATGAAGGACTTGAATACTTTGTTTTGTTTCGCAATATTACTGGCCACATTGAGATAATCGTACTCACTAAGAGCGTCATTTACCTTCAATGGAGAATTCATCCTTATTTTAGGTGGAATGGTCTCATCCATAAGTTGATCCAAAGTGTCAACTTTCAAAGCTGTCAGCATCTCGCGTATCTCATTATCCGAAGGTCCATTGTGTCTCCTTTCAAATGAGTCCCTGGTATTTAGGTCAATGTGCATTTATTTCTTAATCGTTTTAGAAGATCCGCAAATTTAAAATAAAGAACAGGTAAACCGTTCAAAAAAATCCACAGTTGTAACCGAATGTTAAATCATTAGTTTCGCCGAAAATCTGATTAATGAAAAAATTATTTGTTGCGTTAGTCACATTGCTGATTTTCAACCTTGCGCTTGCTCAATCAAGCAATCCACGGAAGTTTGCGAAAACGATCACAGTTGAGGATCTGGAGTCCAGACTGGCAGTACTCGCAGCGGATTCTTTGGAGGGCCGGGACACTGGGACACGAGGACAGAAAAAAGCAGCAAGATTTATTGCGGAGCACTTTCAACAGATTGGTATTTCTGCTCCAGTTGACGGTTCGTATTTCCAGGAGTTCAATCTCGAAAGAAAGGGATGGGGAGAAATCTATTTGAAAAAAGGAGACAGCTTACGATATAATATGCAACATTTTGCCTTTCAATCGAAATCTGAGATAGAAGATGAAATGGAGATAGAGTTATTCTATTTGGGAAGTGATACGGACTCATCTTTAAACGATATCAAGGGAAAATATGTAGTGCTTGAAAATGAGAAATGGAGTGATTCCAAGGAAACAATTTCCAAATTGAATGAATACGGACCATCAGGGTATTTCATTACAACTTCCCAGGAAGAAATGGAACTTGTCTACTCCAAATTCAAAAGATATTTTGAGAGGACCTCACTTACCTTACCTGAACAGAACACTCGATTTGAAGTGAGTAATATTCGTTCGGAACGAGTTGTGATCACCACCTCTGAAACAATAAGCTGGATATATGGAAAACCCTCAACGGAAATCCCTTACGGGGATTTGTCGACAGTATTGTTAAAAGCTGATCGAAAAGTAGAATCTGTCGTCACCGAGAATGTCCTGGGCTACATTGAAGGATCAGAAATCCCCGAAGAAGTAATTGTAATCACAAGTCACTATGATCATGTGGGAATGAGAAATGGTGAAATCTATAACGGTGCTGACGACGACGGATCCGGAACTACAGCCGTCATGGAGCTGGCGGAAGCTTTCGCGACTGCTGTAAAGAAAGGTAAAGGTCCGAAAAGAAGTATTTTGTTTATGTGTGTGTCAGGTGAAGAAAAGGGTCTTTTAGGTTCAAGATACTACACACAGTATCCCACTTACCCTTTGGATAAGACTGTGACTAATCTTAACATTGATATGATTGGAAGAGTTGATACGAATCATAACGAGGAAGATGAATATGTGTATGTAATTGGTTCCGATAAATTATCTTCTGAGCTCCACGAACTTTCAGAAAGTATTAATCAGCAATTTGTGAAGTTAGATCTCGACTACACTTACAATGACGAAAATGATCCCAACAGATTCTATTACAGGTCGGACCACTACAATTTTGCTAAAAACAACGTTCCAATCATCTTCTATTTCAATGGAACTCATGCGGACTACCATAAACCAACGGACACCATCGAGAAGATAAATTTTCCATTAATGAAAATGAGGACTGACCTTATTTTTTATACAGCCTGGGAAATTGCTAACCGGGAGGGAAGGATAAAATTGGATTGACCTTAATCGATCTTGATGGGGCCAGAGGACTCTGTACCCCACACAAGATCTTTTCAACCAGCTATGGAAAGAAAGACAATTTCTATCCCTCTTTCTAATACAAGTATAGTATTTTTCCAATTCCTCCAAAACCATTTTCAGCACAATTGCACTTTATCTATATTAATATTGGATTTGGAGGAGCATTTATATGATTATTCAAAGAGTACAACAACAAGTAAACTGTTCTCAAATTAATATTTCGTCTATAACTTCTTTATACTCATGACCGAACCAAAACACTACTTAATCAAGGAAGTCACTATCGTCAATGAAGGGCAATTGACGGAATCAGATCTTTTACTATCTAACGGAAGAATTGAGAGGATTGACAAGAATATCGAGACAGATAAAAATGTAGTTGAGGTTGTTGGCAATGGACTTCATCTGTTCCCAGGTGTGATCGATGATCAGGTACATTTCCGGGAACCAGGCTTGACACACAAGGCTGAGATATACACTGAAGCCAAAGCAGCTGTCGCCGGCGGAATCACATCATATATGGAAATGCCCAATGTCAATCCGCAAACACTTACCCAGCAATTACTTGCTGAAAAATACGAATTGGGAAGAATGAAATCCCTGGCGAATTTTTCCTTTTATATGGGTGCCTCCAATGATAACCTGGATGAAGTTTTGAAAACGGATCCGAAAAGTGTCTGTGGGTTGAAGATATTTATGGGCTCGTCCACCGGGGATATGTTGGTAGACGATGAGCAGGTCCTGGACAATATTTTTAGAAATGTGTCAATGTTGATTGCCACGCATTGCGAGGATGAAGATACCATTCGTGCTAATCAACAAGCGGCTATTGATCGATTTGGAGAAAATATTCCCATTTCACATCACCCGATCATCCGATCTCATGAAGCTTGTTATTTATCCAGTTCTAAAGCTGTGGCCTTGGCAAAAAAGTATAACACCCGGCTTCATATTTTGCACATTTCTACCGGTAAGGAAACGGAGTTGTTCCGGAATGATATTCCCCTAAAAGATAAAAGGATCACATCCGAAGCATGTATTCATCATCTGTGGTTTTCAGATGAGGATTACGACAAAAAAGATGTCTGGATCAAATGGAATCCTGCAGTGAAATCATCTGAAGATAGGGAAGGGATATGGAAGGCCTTACTTGATGACCGAATTGATGTGATAGCGACTGACCATGCACCGCATACCATAGATGAAAAACAGAATAAATACCTGAAAGCACCCTCGGGAGGTCCACTGGTCCAGCATTCATTGGTTACCATGCTCGAGTTTTATCATCAAGGAAAGATCAGTCTGGAAAGGATTGCACACAAAATGAGTCATGCTGTTGCTGAATGCTTTCAACTTAAAAATCGCGGATACTTGAGAGAAGGTTATGCTGCAGACATGGTCATGGTGGACCTTAATAAACCGTGGACCGTTGATAGAAATAATGTGTTAGCCAAATGTGGTTGGTCCCCTTTTGAAGGGGTCACTTTCAAATCCAGTGTGACAAAAGCATTTGTCAATGGTCATTTGGCATACGATGAAGGAGTGTTTGATGAAAGTAAGATGGGGGAACGACTTACATTTGATAGGAGCTAAATCAGCTTTTTGCTTCATAAGATTCTCCCATTTTCAACTAACAATGCGACGGAGGCCTTGTTGATATGAACCTCCTCTGACCACTAAAAATGATAACAAAAAAACTGGCCGGAAAATCCAGCCAATCTTTCTTGATATTGTCTTAATACTTTAAAATCTTGCTCTCAGTGAAGCATATACTTGTCGTCCTCCACGACCTGGCATTGTATTGATCCTCCGTCGGGCATATTCAGCAAAATGGATATCCGAGTCAAGCAGGTTTACACCATACAGACTGAATTTCAAACCCGGCTTCATTTCCATATCAAACAGTTTATTGAGATCAAATGAAAGATTCCCAGTAAGGTAATTGTAAGCATCAGCACTTGGATTATTATCTAGTGTCGTTTGATTACCATCAGTATCAAATACCGCAATGGATTCTGTTTCACCGGCAAATGTGTTGAAAAGTCCAAGTTCTACTCCTTTAGGGCTATTGTAGCTTAATCCCAGTTTGAACATGAATGATGGAGTCCCCTGCTGATTCTCCCGATTTTTGTCATCTTCATTTGTATAATAACTAACTCCAAGGTTGGTGTAGAAAACTTCACTCAAACTAACCTTACTTTCCAATTCAACTCCATTAACCTTTAAAGTCCCTTTATTAATAAATGTTGGTGTTCCACTTTTCTCCCCAGCATTTGGATGGCCTGCCGGATAGACGTAAACACTGTCCTGAGGTAATGACCTTCCAATCAGGTCTTTGGCATCTACATGAACAAAAGTTAAAGACGTCTCTGATCTTGAAGTTTTGTGCATCAACTGTGCTTCGTATGTATTATTCTTCTCAGGAGATAAATTTGGATTCCCGAACAGAGTACCATCATTCTGCACATAAGATTGAAGTCCAATGGCAGATCTGAAAGCATTGGAAACCATCAGTTTCCCTGCAAAATGATCTGTGAATTTAAAAATCGTTGCAATTCGAGGGACGAGGTCAGCTTTTAGATCCGGTACTTTATTGAGTTGAACTCCACTGACTAATTTGATCCTGTCTGTTACCTGGTAATCAGCCTGAGCATAGGCAGCCAGCCAGGTAGTGTTAAATCTTGGGATCGTCGTAAATGGAGGGTCTGGAAGGGTTGTATTCGTCAAGATATTCCTTGGAGTCCCATCTGCATTGAAGTGATTTAATTCAAACATACCCGTTTGATAATTCACTGATCCCCCCAGAGTGATATTCAGATTGTCGAAAAGACTAATGAAACTCGTCGCTTCAAAAAGCAATCCATCACTGGAGCCATTTTGAAATTCATCATATCCTACGTCAATATATCTGGTATGATATTCGAATCGGTTGTAGGTAACATCAAATGTCAAATCGACATTGTCGGATACGTTTAGATCGTATCCTGTATTTACAAAGATACGGGGAGTCGATACTTCCCATATACCCAGGCTATCGGCTCCTTTTCTATCATCATAGGCCCAGATAGGTCTATTGGCAATATTATTCTGGGTATTTTGACCAGCAAAAGCATTCATTCTCAGGTTGCCTGCATTCAAGTTCAGGTTTATGCCTGCTGCTTTCCGTCTGAATTCAAAAGAACCGAATATATTTCGCTCGTCCATCATGGAAAAATCCCATCCGCCATCGTCCAGGTAATTAAATCCTACTCCAATATCTACTTTCTCCCCAATTTTGGTTCCCAGGGCCCCTGAAAATTGCATACTATTACCGGATCCATATCTTGCACTAAGTGAAGGTTTTAATTCGTTTCCTTTCTTGGTAATAATGTTTACAACACCCATGTATGCTCCGGATCCATAAAGGACCGAACCCGGACCACGAATAACCTCCACTCGTTTGATACTTTCAACAGGGAATGCCTGATAGAATGCTGTATACTGACCATTCCTAAAACTTTCACGAGTAGGACGTCCGTCGATCAGTACAAGAATGTGCAAGTTGTCAATGACGGTTGTAGTCCCTCTTACCGAGTAAATAGAATTGGGTACTGCCAATTTCCCGTAGGTATTGGCCCCCACAACCCGATCAAGTACATCCATAAGGTGGCGAGCACCATATGTTGCAATCTCTCTCTCTGAGATTACTGTGATTACAGCTGCAGCATCTAATACTCCTTCACTACTTTTGGAAGCTGTGATCACTTTCATGTTCATTAAATCTTCCAGGGATAACTCTAAAATATTATCCTCCTGAGCGAAAAGGGCAGTGCTTGTCATAAGTGCAGACATCAATACCACTTTCGCAAATGTTTTGATTTTCATTGTTTATAGCTTTGGTTGATAACTAAACTTTGGAACACACACTCTAAATACTATAACCCAATATTTCAGGTCAAAACAAAGTATTATATGTAGTTCACCAGGCCCGAAACTATCTCCAGTCACCACAAGGAGACAAAAATTCTCTACTGAAAGAAGGATTTATCAAATGAATCGGAACAAAACTGAAGTGAAATCCGGTGAGTAATTGAGTATTCATCCGACATGAAACCCTGGCAACTGTAATTGATGAAGGCACGAAGGAGAACAATTTACATGTGATAGAAGCTAGATCAGTTCTTTCGCTTTCTCCCAGTACTTATCCATTTCAGCAAGGGTCATAGTGGCTAGATCCTTTCCGTCTTTCTTTGATTCGGATTCGAGGTATTGAAATCGCCTGATAAACTTCTTATTCGTCCGTTCGAGAGCTTCTTCGGGATTGAGATCCACAAATCGGGAGTAGTTGATAAGTGAAAACAGCAAATCTCCAAACTCATGTTGAGCATTGTCAGCATCAATCGGTTTATCAGATGTAACATCGAATTCGTTCCTGAACTCACGCATCTCTTCCTCTACTTTTTCCCAAACCTGTTCCTTTTCCTCCCAATCAAATCCCACTCCTCTTGCTTTTTCCTGGATCCTCATCGCTTTCACCAGGGCTGGAAGAGAATTTGGTACTCCTGCGAGAACAGAGTGATTACCTTTTTCTTTTAGTTTGATCTTTTCCCAATTTGCCTTTACCACCTCTTCATCATCGGTTTCAATATCACCGTAGATATGCGGATGCCTCCTTACTAATTTGTCGCATACAGTATTCAAAACACTTTCAATATCAAATTTCTTTTTCTCGGATCCGATCCTGGCATAGAATACCAGATGCAACATGAGATCACCTATCTCTTTCTTTATCTCATCCATATCACCATCCAAAATTGCATCCGACAATTCATAGGTTTCCTCGATGGTGAGATGCCGAAGCGACTCCATGGTTTGTTTTTTATCCCATGGGCAATTCTCTCTTAGCTCATCCATTATTGTCAATAACCGGTCAAAAGCTTCCAGTTTTTCTTTCCTTTTTGGATCCGGAGTGGAAATAATTGAATTTGGCATGAATTAATTAATGTGAGGCTTTGTTAAAGGAAAGTGTAAAGGTAAACATCTGATTACCTAACTTTGTTAAAAATAATAGAGATGGCCACAATATTTCTTGCAATCGGTCTTGTAGCATTATTTTTCATAGGTATGTCGGTACGACTACTGTTAGTGAAAAACGGTGAATTCAAAGGAACATGCGCTTCCCAAAGCCCATTTCTCAACAAGGAAGGTGTGACATGCAATTATTGTGGTAAAACGGTAAATCCCGGAGACTCTTGTGCAGAACCTAAATCAGAAGTTGACAAGGTTCTTGCTAAGTTCAATTAATCTTTACAAACCTTTTCAGGAAGCGCAAATTTGTCATATTTGCGCCCGAAAATAACTGAATCGCACTTGGCCTTAATTAAATCAATCGCTGGTATTCGCGGAACAATCGGTGGTGAAATTGGGGAATCACTGACTCCCGTGGATGTTGTAAAATTCACCGCTGCTTATGGCGAATGGCTGCAATCCTCCAAACACAAAAAGGTAGTTGTGGGCAGGGATGCCAGGCCATCAGGCCCCATTATCTCCAACCTTGTATGCAACACGTTAATCTCACAGGGTTTCGATGTTGTTGACCTGGGCTTATCAACCACTCCAACAGTGGAAATGGCCGTGACAAATGAATCTGCAGCAGGTGGAATAATCATCACTGCAAGTCACAATCCATCTGGTTGGAATGCACTTAAACTACTGAATGAAAGAGGTGAGTTCATCAGTGCCAAAGACGGTTTGTCGATCCTTGAAATGGCAGAAGAAGAGGAAACGGTATTTCCTGAGGTAAAGAAATTTGGGAAATATTCAACGAACGAGAATTACATTGAGTGGCATATTGATCAGATCCTTAAGCTCGAACTGGTCAATACTGAAGCCATCAAAAAAAAGAAATTTAAAGTCATCATTGATGCGGTAAATAGCACAGGCGGCATTGCGGTCCCAAAATTATTGGAAAAGCTGGGCGTGGAATACACACCCCTTTACTGCGAGCCGAACGGAATCTTTCCCCATAATCCGGAACCACTCCCTGAGAACTTAATGACCATTTCAGGCGAAATAGCGTCAGGACAATATGACCTTGGGATTGTTGTGGATCCCGACGTGGATCGATTGGCGCTCATTTGTGAAGATGGTGAGTCCTTCGGAGAAGAGTATACATTGGTATCGGTGTCTGATTATGTCCTTTCCAAAAAGAAAGGAAATACGGTCTCAAACCTTTCCTCTACCAGGGCATTACGGGATGTCACGGAGAAACGTGGCGGCAAATACTTTGCAGCGGCCGTGGGAGAGGTCAATGTTGTTGCCACCATGAAAGAGGAGAAAGCAGTCATTGGAGGTGAAGGTAACGGTGGAGTGATACTACCCGAATTACATTATGGCCGTGACGCATTGCTGGGAATAGCTCTGTTTCTTTCTCACCTGGCAGAGTTTGGAAAAAGTGCATCTTTTCTTCGGTCAACCTATCCAAATTATCATATTTCCAAGAACAAGATTGAACTCACCCCGGATATTGACGTCGACGAAGTTCTTGAGACATTGAAGAAAAAATACGCTTCAAGTCCTCAAAACACCATTGATGGGATCAAAATCGAGTTTGACAAGGAGTGGGTCCATTTAAGAAAGTCCAACACTGAACCAATTATTCGTATTTTTGCCGAGTCAGAAACTTTAGCAACTGCTGAGCATCTGGCAAATAAGTTGATCTCGGACATAAAAGAGATCATTTCAGACTAATCCGAATGTGATATGAGAGTTTATCTGGACAATGCGGCCACCACACCCCTGGATCCGGCTGTGTTTGAGGCTATGAAGCCATTGATGACCGAATTTTATGGAAATCCATCATCTATTCATGGGCACGGTCGAGAAGTAAGATCATTTGTGGAGCGTGCCCGAAAAAAGGTAGCTGATCTGCTGAATACATCTCCATCGGAAATCTTCTTTACATCTGGTGGGACTGAGGCGGATAACACAGCTTTAAGATGCTCAGTCAAATCGCTAGGCATTGAAAGGATCATCACCTCCAGAGTTGAGCACCACGCTGTACTACACACTGCAGAGCTTCTTGGAGAGTGGGGTACTCAGATTGATTTTGTGGATCTGGATGACAATGGCAACGTCCAGATCGATCATCTGGAAAAGTTGTTGGAGAAAAACAGCAAAAAGACCATCGTCAGTCTGATGCAGGCTAACAATGAGATCGGAAATATTTTGGATCTGAATGAAGTAGGAACTCTCTGTCGCGAACACGGTGTTCTCTTCCATTCGGATACGGTTCAGACCGTGGGTCATTTCCATCATGACCTTCAGCAATTACCCATAGATTTCATGGTTGGGTCAGCTCACAAGTTCAATGGCCCCAAGGGGATTGGATTCCTGTACGTGCACCACAACACAAGGATCCACCCATTTATTCACGGTGGTTCTCAGGAGCGGAATATGCGTGGGGGAACTGAGAATGTCTATGGAATAGTCGGATTGGCGAAAGCCCTGGAGATAGCCTATGAGGATATGGAAAACCATAGGAAACACATTGAAAGCCTTAAGAGCCATATGATTAAGAGCTTAAAAGAAAATATCCCCGATGTGGCGTTCAATGGAGAATCCGGGGATATGGAAAGGAGCCTTTACACAGTCCTGAATGTCTGTATCCCTGAGACGGCGATCAATGAAATGTTATTGTTTAACCTTGACATTAGTGGGATCTCGGCTTCAGGTGGCAGTGCGTGCTCCAGCGGTTCCAATGTAGGCTCACATGTACTCGCTCAATTGGATCGAAATCACGATCGTGGCGCCATAAGATTTTCATTTGGAAGAGACAATACACATGAAGAGATAGATTACGTCGTTGAAAAACTAAGTGATATTGTTGGTGTGAGTGTATAAATTCCTACTAGGCTGTATAATTCTAATTATTTTCCCCTTTACGGGGTATAGTCAGCAGACTTTACTTAAAGAAAAATCCTTCTCTTGTCAATTTCAAGTTCAGAGAACAGGCAGCTTCATTTCCCATAAATTGATCACAGCCGTAGCAGTTCGATCAGCTGCTCACAGTGAATTTTTTCTTATATATCAGGAAGACACGATGAAGATTCCTTTGGATCCGGATGGGCCCGAATACACCTATTTCATTTCACTGCAGACTCCAACTAATGATTTGAAAGTTTTTAGTAACGATGATGAATTTCAGGTTCATCTTATCAATTCCGGCCAAATCTCAGGACCATTTTCCAACGCTCGTTTGCAAAACGTTCAGGAATGTGGTGAACCATTGGCTTACATACCCCAATCCGAATGGAGGCAGGGACTACCGGATCCCTCCTATGACCGATCATTCCATGAGGTTAACCACAACATTGTACATCATTCAGCCGGCTCCAACTCCAATACCAATTATACACAGGTCGTGAGGGATATCTACATTCTTCACACAGAGGTGAACGGATGGTCAGATATCGGATACAATTATTTGGTCGCTCAGGACGGTACCCTATACGCGGGACGTGATCCGGATGGTGGAAGCCAGGACCTGGTACGTGGTGCTCATTTTTGTGGGAGGAATACTGGAACTTTAGGAATCTGTCTTTTGGGAAATTACGAAGAAGTAGAACCAACCCAGGAATCATGGACCACCCTGCAGAATTTCATGGTATATTCATTAATAAACCTCAACCTGGATCCATTTGATGAGATCAGCCATCCAACGGGTTTGTTGGGCACTATTGCGGGTCACAGGGACGGATGCGCCACACTTTGCCCCGGGGAGAATGTTTATACCAGAATCGAGAGTCTCAAAGCTGAAGTCGCATCGCAAATCGAACTTTGTATAGAGGAACAACTCCTTGTTTTTGAATTCGACTCGACAGTAGCTGTCGGTCAACCCATAGTGTTTACTAACTTGAGCCAGGGGTACGAATCTTATGAATGGATATTTGAAGGGGGAACGCCCTCTTCCAGTACCAATTATGATGGGATCACAACCTACCTGACACCGGGGACATATGATATTACTTTAGTTGGATACCAGGGAGAGGAAGTAGATACCCTGAGTTATCCTCAATCGATTACTGCAAGTCGCTTCTCCAATACACCAGCCGTTTTACCTAATCCAATAAGCCGGTTCGATCGTCTTAAAATCGATTTCGTCCATGACGTTGAAACCGTCAGAATATTTGATTCCTCCGGAAAGTTTGTGGATTACAAGGAACAGGACGAATTCTCTGTCAATTATGTTCCTGGAATTTACTTTCTGTATCTGACAACCTCGGATGGTCCATATTTTCGAAGACTGATTGTCAGATAATCTTTTTCCAAATCCTTATCCAAGATCTATTCAACATGGAAGCATTTTTCACACTCTGTCAATCAAAAACAAACGATAAATTCAACTTTACAAAATGGAATATCTTTATCCGATAGTATTGATGAAGTAACTTATGAAAATCGTAATCTGGATCGTACAAGTAATCGTCACCATCGCTTTCCTCGGAGCAGGGATCTCCAAACTCATCACACCATATGGTGAGATGCAGGCAGATCCGAATATGGCCTGGGTCAATGACTTCTCCCCATTGCAGATACAGATTATTTCGTTACTGGAAGTACTGGGGGCATTGGGAGTGATCCTTCCAATGATCGTAAAGAAGTTCAAATTCTTTGTCCCAGTTTCGGCAATCGGATTGGCATTGACCATGGTCGGTGCCGCGATGACCCATATTTTAAGGGGAGAATCCATTATACCCAATGTAGTCCTTTTCCTTCTGGCTGGGTTGACTGCATGGTGGCGAAGGGATTATCTTAAGAGCTGATTTTGAAGTATGTCTGGCGTGAAAATAACTTCCATCCCAGAGTTGTAGGCTTTAAATCACTGGAGTGGAAGTTACTTCCAATCCAGAGAATATCATTTCAAATCAATCTTTTTTCTCCATCCACAGGTTTCGTACCCGGCCATTTGAGACAAATATTCCCTCCACTTCATCATCCTCGTTACGCTTGTACTTGACCAGTCCAAAAGGCCATGAACCTTCGATAACATCCTTTTTTATCCTTTTCATCTTAAAATCCCCATGCCGGGAGTGATGCCAAAAAAGAGTATCTCCCACCGTATAGATATTATAAGTTGTTTCAAGTTCCGGGCTGTAATACTCTCCGGTGTAGGATGCAATTTCTCCTGAATTCGGTTCAGAAGGTAAGAATCCCCTGGAAATAATCGGTGGACCGTCATTGATGGTCACTACCATTTTTCGGTTACCATTTTCCCTTTCGAATTTGACTTTGAGGTCGACATCTACTTTGGCCATCTGGAATAAGTTTTTGCCAATTGGAACCAAAGGGCTCTCACTTGTTTCCGACCTGAAGTATCTGAGGGTATCCTCTCTGACGTACATCTTCCTAACATAATTTCCCTTATCATTCCAGAAGTATCCTTCGAATTCTTTGAGATCCTCGGTTGATAGATTCTTTGATTTGATCTTATCTGGTTTACCAGATACTTTCTCACCCTTACCCAATAATATTTCTGATATGGAATTGACTTTCTGACCTGCTCCCGCTGAGGAGAAATTTGTAAGAACAGCAATGCTCAACTTATTATCAGGATATGACACTACATTGGACCGATACCCTCCGATGGACCCACCATGCCTTATGCTTCTGCTTCCGTTGAATTTACCAATGTTGACACCAAATGCGTAGTTATTCATTTCACCATCATTGAACGGGTCAGTGGTCTGCAACATTTCGAAATGATCTTCCCAACCTGGTGTTGGATTGGTAAAATTGTTGAGCCAAACAAGTAGGTTTTGAACAGTGGAGTGCATATTACCCGAACCTACATATCCCCAATATTCCACAGCCCTTTCGAATCCATTTTTGGCAGATCCGTAGTAGGACGTTGCATTTTGTGGTACTACCCTATTGTATTTATCTTCCACATAGGTATTCCTCATCCCTAAAGGGCTGAAAACTTCATTTTTCATCCATGAAGTAAATTCCTCTCCAGTCACATTCTCAATTATCTTGGCCATGTAGATATATCCTGTATTGCAGTACAGATATTCATCTCCGGGCCGAAAATTGAGGTCTTGTTGCTTTGCCATAAATCGATACAGATCCTCATTTGTACGGGCGTCATCTCCCCTCCATCCTGCTAATCCCAGCAAAGCATGCAAACTTCGGAGCCCACTCGTGTGATGTAATAAGTGACGGACGGTAATTTTTTCTTTGAATTCGGGCAATTCAGGCACGTGCTTCCGAATGTCATCGTCTATAGATATTTTTCCGTCCTGGTGGAGTTTAACAATTCCCATGGCAGTGAATTGTTTGGAAACAGAAGCTGTATTGAAAATAGTTTCTGTTGTATTAGGCACAAGGTATTCGAGGCTGCTCAGACCATATGATCTTAAAAAGATGATCTCTCCATCTTGCATAATCCCAACTACTCCACCGGGGTGATTGGGTCGATTCCATTCCACAAAGAGATCATCAATATTTTGATGGTCTTCATCAGTAAGCTGACCAACTCCATGAAAGGATATTAGGATATAAAGGATAAAGATCAATAAACGTCTCATACTGCACTCGGTCGATGAACTTATAAATTAGGGAAATGATCATCAACTGAAGAACATGTTCTGATGTACGGCAATAAAATTCTTCGGTCTGGACACCGGACCAAAGAGTATCTACTTTGGGATGAATTCCACCTCAACTTCTTTCATGTCCTCGACAAGAAATTCAATTCCCTGCTGATTATCGGCAAGATAATATTGAAAAAAATCGAGAATGACACGGTTGGTCAATGAGATCACTTTTTGGGAAGGAATACTTCCTAATTGTCCATAGATCCCTAAAACCGGCCATACCATAGGTAAATCTGTGAAATCGGCGTGCTTTGCTGATTGGAATGTTAGCTCATAATAATCATGAGTGCTCCTCAATTTTAAGAATTCATTGTTATCAACTCCGTCCTGACTATAGATCATCATAAAGGGGACTTTCAATGAATCGTAATTCCTATTACCATACTGAAGACCATCCACATTTATTGCAGCCTTGATACGATCATCCGATTTGGATAGTTCGGTGGTAACGGCACCCCCTATGGACATTCCTATAGCTCCAATTCGATCTTCGTCCAATTTCAATTGAATATCGGAAATGTTCGTGAGTTGATTCCCTAATATAGCATCCAAAACAAATCGATTGTCCTGTTCCCAGTAACTGACAATTTCATTCATAGGTGAGTCCCTGATTGCCTCTAACATGATGTGAGCTCGAATTTCGATATCCGATATGTTCTCAATGGAATCTCTCGCTTGTTGAATTGGTCTGGAGGAGTTTTCAATCCATGATAGCCCTTTTTGAAAATTTTCCCAACTTGTCACAAACTCCGGCAATACTGTTCCGGTAGAGATGTTTACCCTAAGACTTTCATAAGGGTGACCAATACTCACCACAACAAATCCATTACTAGCAAAGTGTTCCATGAGTAAAGTGTTTTGTTCAGAAAACATCTGAAGCCCGTGATTGAATAATATCAAGGGATATCTTTCCTGATCATTTGCGATTGCGACATTCGGATATGAATTGGTGTGAATGCCTCTCATATAACTTGTGAGGAAGCTGATCGCATCTGACTTTCCTTTATAAAGTTCTGCCCACATGGTGCTGCGTTGCAGATTTTCATTCTTATCAAGTTCTGCTGGATGCCATATTTGAATAAAAAGTTCTCTGGAATCTCCCGATTGATCGGTCAGTCGTTCATCCCGTAAAGAATCTTTGAGAACAAGAGATCTTAATCCTACATCGTAACTACCCATAGGAGCGGGCAAATCCTTTATTGGCATCGTAACCATATATAAAGCAGAAGTACCAATAAGTAATGAGCCAAGTATAAATCCTACTACCCTAAAGAACAGGTATGAAATTGAACTCCTAAGGATCAAGAGCGATGAAATAATGAAAACGAATAGACAGAAGACCGAGTGCCATCTAAAGATCTCAATTATTACGTGCAGAGCTAGAATGAAAGCAGATCCTGCCAAGATAAGTATCTGGAGTCTCCTGAAGGCCCCAAAAAATGAAATGGAAATTAGTAAAAGAAAGGACCCCAATATCCACAGTCCCTCAAAAAATTGCATTATGATCAGATTTTGACGAAAGACTAAAGGGATTCTAAATAGTTGCTTTTACTTCTATGGAACTCCATATTACTTACTGATCCATTAATCCGTCTTTCGCCAACAAATAATAAGTTGATTTTATTTATTAATTTAACTTCTTGTCATCAATCAAGTTGTTTTGAAATACGGTAACCATGAATAATAAAATCATTTTTACCATCGTGCTTAGTTGTCTTCTGGCCACAATAGTACTGGGACAGGGAGGAAGAAAATTTGATCATACCATTGGCTCTTTCACAGACCCAAGGGATGGTCGGGAATACAAAACAATTACTTTCATCAAGGATCATCACGGAGCCAAAATTGTAAGAACCTGGTATGCAGAAAACGTCCAATACGATGTCGAAGGGTCCATTTGCTACAACAATATTGAAGAATACTGTGGTAAATACGGTAGACTTTATAACTATGAACAGGCGAACAGTGCATGTCCCGAAGGTTGGCATGTCCCAACTATTCATGAATGGAAGCATCTTTTCGAATTCTTCGGGGGACGTCATCACACTGGTAAGATAATGATGGACCACAGTGATACGGATATGCATATGCTAATGGGTGGATTTGGCGAACCAGGCCCCACCTTCAGAGACATTTCTATTAGTGGAAACTGGTGGGATAATGAGCTGAAGGACAGTAATACAGCCGGGATCATTACGTTGAAAAAGGAATCTCACCATGTATTCCATTCGAAAGTGGGGGATAACCATTTCCTTAGCTCCAGATGCGTCCAATACCATAATTGATGCTTCTCTAAGCGATCTCCAGCACTACATTCCCTTTTTTATGACCATGCTCAACATATCGATGAGCATCAACAACATCCGCCAAATCATATTTCCTGTCTATTACTGATTTAAGTTTCCCCTCTTCTATGAAGTCCTTAATAGCTTTTATATTTCGCTTCTTTTCCAATGATTTTAACAACCCTGTTGCAACAAAGATTGCCTTCTTTCCACCAAATAGGGAGCTTTTGATCATATTAGCAATAACCGACATGTTCAGTCCCGGATATAAGTAAATCCCGTCATCAACAAGTGAGCTTTTTACTTTCTTGAATGCCAACTTACCTACAGTATCAAAGATCACATCGTATTTTTCTCCATTTTTAGTAAAATCCTCATTTACATAATCAATCACTTGATCAGCACCCAAGGATTTGACCCACTCCAAATTTGAAGTGCTGGTCACAGAAGTCACATTAGCATTGAAATTTTTTGCTATTTGAGTGGCCGCAGTACCAATACTTCCTGATGCACCGTAAATGAGAATTTTTGTTCCGGATTTGATCAGTCCGTGGTCACGCAAGAATGGCAGAGCTGTCATTGAACCTTCCACAATAGCTGTTGCTTCATTAAAATTCATTTTCTTCGGTTTTCTAAGAATTACACCACTTTCCTTGATGGTTACATATTCTGCATATGTCCCCCCATCAACATCGGTTGCTCCAAAGACCTCGTCTCCCACATTGAAGACCCTGACATTTTTTCCAACATCTTCAACAACTCCGGAAAAATCCGTTCCTGATATTGGATTGGAAGGTTTAAAGAGGCCCATGAATAGTCTCCCGATAAGGGGGTACCCTGTCCTCATAGCACAGTGTGCCGCCGTAACTGAGGTGGAATGGATCTTTACTAAAACCTCATCATCTTTTGGAGTGGGTTTTTCAACTTCATGAAGTTCCAGAACCTCGGGTGATCCGTATTTTGTTGATATGATCGCTTTCATTTTTTCCATGTCTGTCAATTTTATTGAACAAGTAATGACAACAACTCCATCAGATTGCCTGGATTGATTAAAAAAGTAATGGTTGAGATAACGACTATCGCTATTAATACTATCAGATTCTTTTTCGTTGGTTTAGTCAATTCCAGAGTTACCATCTTACTGTCTACGTTAAAATTCTAGAGCCAAAAAAAAGATGTAATACGATGGGAATCGTTCCGGATTCGAAATCGGAACTTATTGATTCAATTCTTTCATATACGCCTTAGGTGTTTTTCCCGTGGCTTTTTTGAAGTAGGTATTAAAAGCTGTTTTGGAGTTGAATCCACTGTCCAGGGCATGGGCCAATAATGTCAAATGTTTCCTTCCAGGGTCAATCAATTTGGATTTGAAATCTTCCAATCGGTAGGAATTAACAAACTCGGAAAAGTTTTTATCAAATCCCTCATTTAATAGTTGTGAAAGTTGGTTCGCTGGAATTTTGACCTTTTCTGCAAGATCTCGAAGGGTCAGATTAGGATTCAGATATGGTTTTTCCAAATCCATTTGTTCCTTCAATTTATTACGGTATTTCTTAAGCGAATCATGATCCAAAAGCGATTTTTTATACCTACCCGCTTTCGATTCAATCGTTATACCCTCACCAAATATTTTTTTCTTTATTACTTGAAACTGATGCATAGAATGCAATGGCTTGAGAAGGGGATCCACACTCAAGTACAGTAGAAGTGGAACCCTTTTAGCAACACCAAATTCAATTTTCTCAAGGGCTTCATCATACTTTTCAGCCATTACAAGACATAGGATCAATAGATACAGTGCCCGTTCCATCTGAGAGGTTTCCAAAGCAGCTTCAAGCTTTCCAATTCCATCAGCCATCTTGTCCAGCTCATTCATGGAGGCGTACGCAAGGCAAACACCTCCGATCTTTATGAGCGGATCTTTATTATCAGAAAGCGTTTGAAAATATTCAAGTCCCTCCTCTTTTCTACCTGATAGAATTATAGCTTCTCCCAATTCTAAAGTTGACACTTCCGCATCGGGCTTAAGATCAACACTTTTTTGGTAGTATTTTATTGCATTTTCGTAGTCTTCCTGCAGATAATAAATAAGGCCTCGCAAATGAAAATTAATATCAGAAAATGGATCGATTTGACTGGCCGTATCAATACAATTCACCGCGGCTTTAAACTTTCTCTCCACTACCACAATTGAAGCCATAGTCTGATAATAGTCAATCATGGGTCTGGCTTCGAGCACCCTGTTTAAATGATCATAAGCTTTTTGTAAGTCCCACTCCTCAAGAAAAGCTTTCCAGGAAAGGTGTAATTGGCATTCAGGAATACTGTCATCCAGTTCTAATGCTTTCTCCAGGTGTACCGACCCCTTTTCGAAAGCCTCAGCCGAGGACATCACCCCAATGGAACCAAGCATTGTATAGGCATGATTTAACCCTAAATGTGCCATCGGATAATCCGGAGCTTGTTTGGCCAGATCCAGAAGAATGGACAATCCTTTTTCCATTTCAATCCGGCTCATTTTGAGCAGATGAAACCTTGCTTCCAGATATTTTTGATAATGAGAAACGGATACATTCTGTTCCTCGACCAAATGTTCCTTTATCTCAAAATGACCAAGATGTTCTCTGAGTTTATCAGCTATCAACAAGCTTATTTCATCTTGAACAGCGAAAATATCATCAAGAGATCTGTCAAAAGTTTCTGACCAAAAATGAAAATCTTCCTTCACGTCAATAAGCTGAGCTGTAATTCGCATTTTGTTACCGGAAAGTCGTATACTCCCTTCGAGAATAGTCGAAACGTTGAGCTCCTTTCCAATTTGGGTAATGGGAATATTCTTGCCTTTGTAATAAAATGATGAAGTCCTTGATGTGACCCTGAGATCTTTGACTCTTGTAAGTGCATTTATGATCTCTTCAGTCATTCCATCACTCAGGTATTCGAATTCGGTACCCGTGCTGATGTTGGCAAATGGTAATACAGCAATAGACCGGATGGAATTCTTAAACTTCCCCTCAAGCTTTGCGGTTTCCGGGATAATAAGTCCGTTCCCAGTCACGGAAAATACTTCAACGGAGTCAGAAATATTTTTGAATTCGAAAGTTCCCAATGACCGGGTAGAAATTGTTGTATGGTTTTTTAACTCTTCGTTTAATCTTCCGGAAAGCAGAATTGCCCCTGCCGTGCTCATTCCCTCGATCCTTGAAGCTACATTAACACCATCACCATATATTTCGGTATCATCATAGATCACATCACCAATATGGATACCTATTCGTACCGGTACTTTGGGTTCGTTTTCCTGAAAATGCTTCTGCATACGGATAGCGCAGTCCACTGATTGAACTGCGCTTTCAAATATGCTTAATGTACCATCCCCATAATATTGAAGGATTTTACCGTCATGCTTTTCATGCAGGTCCTGAAAGATCCTTCGATGTTTTTTCCTAATGTCGGTCGCCCCAGCTTCATCCTTTTGCATCATGGCAGTATAACCCACAATGTCGGTGAACATGATTGCCAGAAGTTTTCGATTTTCTTTCTTGACCATTATCCGAAAGAAGAGATAGTTTGATAAAGGTAAAGAACCATGGAGAAGACCGAAAGGAGTTTCCTATTTCATTGGATCAAGATTTACTAATGACTAGTTTTTTGATGGACATAATAAAGATCAACAAGGACAGGGGTAGTATGACCACCCATACTATGAAATGAAGATCAATTCCTGTAATGTTAATTGGTCTCTTATTAAACTGACCTCCCGCATCAGACCACCAAAAGGAAAAGTTGAAGATATCCATAATTACGTGGGCAACAATTGTGGGGATCAGGGAACTGCTGGCATATGCCAATGTTCCAAATAAGGCACTGATAATAAAAATATGTGCCAGAATTGGACCGGACCATGCCTGGTGTAAATGAATAATCACAAAGACTAAGGAGACAATGGAAATACCCCATATTGGTCCGAATTTTTGCTCGAGGTCTACCTGCATATATCCACGATATCCGACTTCTTCACATATACCAGCTACTACCGATGCCATGATGATCAATAGCCAGGTCCTCCACACGGGACCTGTCGCCAGAAAGCTGTATTCTTCAAGAAAGAGTTCATTGGGGAATTCCATCAATCGGAATGTGACTACCAAACCGGATTGTTCAATGATGACAATCATCGCTGCCGCGACGAGTGACCAAATCCATTGGTCTTTAGAAAGTCGGAGTGAACGGAACTGTCGTAGCCTGAATAATTTGGTCCTGTCTGGCCATCCATTTCCTTTGAAATAGTAAATATAAATCCCGAGGAAAAAGGTCATTATGAGAAAAGCCCATGGCATAGCAATGTTACTGGCAACCATAACCCATACTACTACACCTAAGGTGCTTATTACAAAACCTAGTACCGCGGTCCTCAGAATAAGTTTAGTATTACTCCATGTTTTGTCTTTAATGTCGTCCATAATTTTGAAGTTTTTAATCAAAAATCGAAAGGACAAGTCTACATATCGACCGATATCAGGAAGTCGAACCAAAAAGAATTTGGTTATTTAAGTGATTGCTTAAATGTTGAGGGGGTTTGACCGGTTATCTTCTTGAATGATGAATTAAAAGAAGATTTCGAGCTAAATCCTGATTTATACATAGCCTCAAGTACGGTCATTTTTTTATCACTGGTCTCTCGCAGTATCCTTTTGAATTCATCACAGCGATAGGAATTTATAAGGTCGAAATAATTAACTCCAAATCCCTGGTTGATCACTTGTGATAGATTCTTTGGCGGAATGTGCAGGAATTCCGATAGGTCATTTAATGAGAGGTCAGATTTTAGGTACATCTTGTCCTTCTCAAGAAATCCATGCACTTTTTCTTTCCATTCTATGACTTCATCATATGTCATGTTGGAGCCTGCATATTTCTCTAATTCGTTACCGGATACTCCAGAAAAAAGTTCTGGCTGGATTAAAGCTTTTATCAGAACTCTCATGATGAAATAAAATAGGAATAGCAGCAAAGCCAAAAGGCTGACTAGGTGAAAAATCTGTTGTCCTAGGAACGGCATCAAGTTGTGAAACAGGGAAATAGATGTGATCGCAAACAATGTACCCAGCATAAAATTTAGCCAATCCAGATTGATTTTTTCAAGGGACGAATATTGCTGTCTTATGGCTGATTTATATCGACGGAATACATTGAAAGATAATATCAGGTACAAATAAAGATGACCATAGAGTAGAAACGAGACCAGAATCGCATAGCCAAATATTCCATCCAATAACTGTTGATCCAATTGTTCCTGCACATTTGAAGAGACCGTGATAATAATGCTGGTGATGTACAAAGCGAATAACCCGAAAGGAATAAAATGCAGGCAATGTTTGAACCCGACTTTAAAGTCGCTTTGTGTTACGCCCCTGGCGTATAGATAAAATACAGGTCCATATAGAAAGAAGAATCCATCATCAATCCAATGTATTCCCGCAATCGGCCACCTGAAACCGAAAATTCGAAGCGTAAAATCGAGCATTCCCAATCCAAAAAGCAGAAAGAGAAGTCCCAATAAACGGTTATTGCGAAGATTTCCTTTGGTACTAAGGAGGAGAAATGCGGATACAAATGATAACTGAAAAGTGATTATGACTGCCAGAATTACACTCCAATGAAGCTCCATCGTATTCAATCTAAGTTCATATTGATCACATCCCAAGAATCACTTTTTCTTCATCAGTAAACAATGAAGTCAGATCTATTTGCATAATTCTATTGTCCAATTCAAAAAAGAAATACTTGCCATCAGGAGACAATGCAGGCGTCAATTCATATTTGTCCGGAGAATTGATATTATCAAGAATTCGAGGTGCCTTCCATTGTCCGTCAATGCGTATCGATAGAAACATGTCCAATCCCCCAGTTTCCGGAAAATAGCGATTGAATATGATGAACCTTTCATCAGTATCTACCACAAGATCATTTTCAATATCTCCAGAGTTTAGTTCTTCAAGATTTATCGGATCCTGGTATTTTCCTTCAATAAATCGGACAACATAAAAATCCATTCCCCCTTTTCCTCCAGGTCGATCTGAATTGAAATACAAATTCTTACTCCTGGTAGTAGAGGGGTAGGAATCATAAAATGGTGAATTCACTTGTTTTAGCATATAAGGTTGTCCCCATCTTTCATTGGCTTTCTGAACAACCCAAATATTATGCGGTATTGAACTATTCCCTGAATCCGGATGTGATCTCGAATTGAAAAATAGAGATTCATTATCAATGGACAGAACCGGATGATAAGCGTCAATTCCAAAATCCAGTGTTGTTGAGATCCATTTCTTTTCATTGTTAAGCTCTGAAACTACAATTGAGGCATAATTTCTACCGTTATCAAACTGTTTTTCCACTTGTTGAGATGTAAACAGTTGTTGCCCATCTCTTGAAAAATTTATCCCGTTGACAGTTTGTACAGCATTTGGATAAAAAGGGGTGGGCTCCTTGATTTCCTGTCCTTGATAATAAATGGGATTTGTCTCCGTTTGGTCACAACCTTCTAACAGCACAGAAAAGATCAGAATTAGAAAAATTGAATCAAGATGAGATCCCATTTGCAATATTTTTCAACCTTTTGTTATTTCCAGTTTCATCATTATGTCTGTCTGTCTATCATCCCCAAGCATAAAAGAATGAGTATCGAATTCAACAAACCCCATTTTCTCATAAAAACGGATGGCATCATGATTGTTTTCCCAAACTCCCAGCCATACAAAATCCACTTTTCTTTCAGCGGCGATTTTCAACGCTGTCTCAAATAAAACCTTCCCAATATTCCTGCCCTGATATTCTGTCAAGACATAGATCCTCTCAATCTCCAGACCATTTTGATCCTTAATATCCGTCTGTGCCTTTCCTAAATTGACCTTCACATATCCTGCAATTTTGTTCTTCCATTTGGCGAAGAAAAAATAGGACCCAGGATCGTTTAACTCTTGTTCGATTTTGGGAGTACTGAAGTTTTCATCAAGATATGCTTTCATGTTGTCTTCAGTATTTGCGTAAGAAAATGAATCCGAAAAAGTACGTCTCCCAATGGCTGCCAATTCATTGATTTGTTCAAGGGTGACCTGCTCAATGGTCACCTCTGTCCTCGCCATGGAAGAATTCTCGCTCATTTAAAGGTTGGCTTGGATCCAGTCATCTGCCAGTTGCTGAGTGATACCGGGATATTCCCGTTGGCGTTCAACTCATCAAAGAAATCCTTCAAGACAAAAGGTTCTTTCCTTAGTTCTTTTATCCTCGCATAATCAGCCATTACTTGTTCCAGCAGGTACTTCCCAGTGATGTAGCTTGTACCATATCCGGGTTGACGCAGGTAAAGATGTTGCTCGAAGATCAAAAGGTCCTTCTCTGTCTTCATCCATCCTCGGGGAGTATACTCTGAATGGATGCCACCTGCTTCTTCCATGGTCAACTCGTTGGCGTGGGCATAGAGGGATCCCAGGCCACGAGCTGCTCGTTGAGCGATCATAATGTAGACAATTTCCCGAACTCTCGGGTCGTCATCGTAGAGTCCAGCATCCATAAACATCTCCTCGACCGCGGTGGCAGTTCCTTCGTTTCTTGAGTCGAAAATGTTGTATAGCAGTGGGCCCTTACGTATCTCACTGGGGTTCGGTTCAGTGTCCATTCTTGCCAGTTCAAACCAGTGATAAAAATGAGAGTATAATGGTCTGGGATCATAATGTGTTGCGATCCAAAAGAAATTGCGTCTTTCCCGGGGAATGAATTGTCCTAAATGAGCACGTAATGCTGGTTCGAAATATTCTTTGACGGTCACTATTTCGTCTTTCTCAAGGAAGTCAAGTAGACTTCTGGCAGCTCTATCGGCCATTGCATTGAATGCTTCCGGGGAATTAGCATCGTCCAATTCGGGAAGGTCACGATTTCTATGCTCTTCCAATTTCAAAGAAGACCATGCCCTGGCAAGCTCTCTTTTCAAGATCATAACTTCGTCTTCCCAGGTCAATGGAACTAGATGAACATTTTTTAAATACCAGGTGTAGTTTTCTTTTCCGATTCCAGAAGGACCAGTCTTGGATTTACTCTCACTTTCCAGCCAATCAGCCAGACCATTCGTGCTTGATATAGCTGCATCTATGGCGGTAACCAATTCCGTGTCCTCCATAACACCTTGTTCATTTTTGATCCGCTCCAGGTCTGAACTTTGCGATCTTATTGGCCTAATACCTGCAATCCACAATTCTTTTGCATTGCCTGTAAGATTGATCCTGGCCTGTTCATTTAACGGGGGGATCACTTTCAGGTCCGAAATCAGTCGATCGC
Organism: Cyclobacteriaceae bacterium; assembly: GCA_965242805.1. Taxonomy (GTDB): domain Bacteria; phylum Bacteroidota; class Bacteroidia; order Cytophagales; family Cyclobacteriaceae; genus JANQEU01. Next base: position 2,967,270 of record CBDETD010000002.1, read on the forward strand.
GTTCAGACGGACCCAATGGGAAGGAATAAGTCCAGATTTCCGTGGTCATGTGATGTGTAGGCCCTTCATGAGCAGGAACATCGCTTCTATAGGTCCACAGTGATTTATAAAATGCTGGATCCCGTTCCCATGGTTTCAATATTCGATAATTGAAATCAAATCCATTCATTTCCGACCACACGATCATCCAATCCACCTTTTGGCCGATATCCCATCCTGATGTATCAATAGATCCCAGGCGATTTTGAAGTTCTTTAAACTTAGGGAGACGTGATTGGAAGGTTTCTTGTGTATAATCAGGTGCCCCCTCTCTCAACGGAGGTTTCTCAAATGTTCTCCATTCCCGGAACAATGACACCAGGTCATCATAATCTTCTGTTTTGAAAACATCATTACTTTTCGTTTCAGGGGAACATCCGAACAGGATTACTAGCAGTATTAATGTGATTGGTTTTCTTATTTGGTTCATTTGGACTTCAATTGAAGCCAAAAGTTAAAGAAAACTGGACCATTGAGCAGTTTGCCAATCAGCTATTATATATTGAGAGCCCAAATAATTTCTGTATGAGAATCCGTTACAATTTCATTTTTCTGATGATAATTTCCTTTGTGATCATTCAAAATCTGAATGGTCAAAATGCTAATAATGTGATCACACAGGGTCCTAAGAACGGGTCTTTGGTAGTAGTCGGTGGAGGAAAAGTCGGTGATGAGATCCTCAGGAGGTTTATTGACCTGGCTGGTGGAATTGATAGGGAATTCGTAATTGTCCCCACGGCAGGAGGTCAATATGAAAATGGAATGAAAGTCGGAATGGAATCGCGTTTTCGTGAATTTGGAATAAACAAAATCACAATTCTTCACACACGGGATAAAGAAGTAGCGAATTCCGATTCTTTCGTGGCACCACTTAAAACTGCCAATGCTGTTTGGTTCACCGGAGGCAGACAATGGAGATTAGTCGATTCTTATGTTGATACAAGGACGCAGGAAGAATTCTGGGGCTTGCTCAGCAGGGGTGGGGTAATTGGGGGTACTTCTGCCGGAGCAACAATTCAGGGATCCTATCTGGCCAGAGGAGATACTAAGAATAACCAGATAATGATGGGAGATCACGAAGAGGGTTTTGGCTTCATTACCAATGTTGCTATTGATCAACATGTATTAGTTCGAAACAGACAATTCGATTTGTTCAACATTCTGAACAAACGACCTGAGCTTTTGGGTATCGGATTGGATGAAAGCACAGCAATCGTGGTGATTGGAAATGAATTTGAGGTGGTTGGTGATAGTTACGTTTTGATCTATGATCAGGGATTTTGGTCAAGAGAAGGCAGTGATCTCAAAAAGTTGCCACCCAATGAGGACCTCTTTTATTTCCTTCGTCCCGGGGATCATTATAATCTTGAGACAAGGTCGATCATCGAGGACGAATAGTAGACCGGTAAGATAAAAATCTCATCTTCAGGTACCTCATTCGTGTACAAACGAGAATTATCATATTTAATATCACAACGTAAGTCTTCGAGTACCTAAGACCGTCAAATTGACTTATTTGAGAAAAATCAAAGTGAAGGACCCTCCACGCTATAAATCCCTACCTTATTTGTCTTACCCTTGAGCAATATTTCTCCAACATGCTCTGAAGAAAACGAATCGTCCAATAACAGTCTTTCCTTTAACGACTCCGATATAAGAAGACTTTTTCCAAGTTCATTACACTGATCCTGAATCCGTGCAGCTGTATTGATCGTATCCCCATGATAGGCAATTTCCCTCTTGATCTCACCTACTTCTGCACCACCACTATTTCACCCAAATTCAAACCCGCCTTGAACCGCGGAACCAGACCATATGATTGATTGTAATGGTCCTCTCTCTCAGAAATCCTTTTTTGAAAATCAAAATATGCTCTCAGGCAATTTGAATTGACCAAACCTTCAGCAAGTTTCCATGTTAATACTACTTCATCTCCCACATATTGATAGACTTCTGCGTTGTACTTTCTCACGACATCGAGGTCATTAAAACAATCCTGTATCAAACGACTATATTGGAGATGCCCGAGTCGCTCCGCTATATAGGTCGATGACTTTAAGTCAAGAAACATAAATATTCGCTCATCTTCCTTTGGGTGATAAAACTCCCCTTTCAACATGCGCCACAGATTCCCAGGGCCAAATTTCTTGTCGACCTGTTTGACAAAATCAATCATAAAACCTACGATCAGACAGTAGATTGCCAGCAAAATCATGGGTTTTGAGAGAATGAACGTCTGATAGAGATCCCAATTGAGTTCGATACCAAATGCGCGTGTGAAGATCCGTGTACCAATAGAAAGCAGCAATACCACAGCAAAAAAATAGCTCAAAGCGCCAATGAAAATGGCTCTGCCAAAAGACACATTTCGAAGCACCTTTTTCTCATAGAAATACTCCAGGCTGCCAAATATCAATCCAGCCACGATACCTAGAACAATATGGATAATTATTCGGCGAGTTAGTGTAATGGAAGGAACATCACGATATTCCTCTATTCCATACTCTCTCATTACAGACCAGAATAAGAAAGCGATACTCCACACGATAAAGTGACGCCCGACATATCGTAAGTATTTATTCTTCATTTACATAAATATATAAACAATGTGAAGTAGGCCGAAGTCGCTTGTTCATTATCGTTGATAATTTAAACTGTGCGTAATTGGGAATTATATTTGAACAAGCTTCTGAGAATAATCATGGCACGATCAGGTTTAGGTTCATACATTAGGCTAAAGGCCTGGAAATTTTGATGTCACCAGCAATCAAAAGAAAAATTCAACAAGTATTCCCATTCGGGGTAATCTGTGGCTTTTTCGGAATTCTATGGTCTATTATTGTTAGAGGTATTCTTGGAGATGCCGAATATTATCCTGCAACCGGATTCCCATACGATTTCCAAAGTGATTTGATTACCAATTCGGTCGGTTCGCTACTATTCGGATGGGGCTTTGGAATTGTGGAAGTGTTTCACATCAACAAGTTCTATCGGAGGAAGTCATTCGGATCAAAAATCCTCGGAAAGTTTTTACTATACTTCACAATTCTATGTCTTTTTCTGATCACTTTGTCCATAACCATTATTTCATTCAATCAATTCAATTCCGGGTATGAGATCTCTATTTTGGATTCCCTTTTGAATTTTATCACCACCTTGACCTTCTGGTCGGTAATAGCATACATGGGATCAGTACTTTTGGTAATGCTCTTCTACTCCACAGTTCGTGAGCATATGGGTCATGACGTACTCAACAACTTCATGTCCGGCAAATACCACGGATCCATTGAAGAAGAGCGGGTTTTCATGTTTCTCGATATGAAATCTTCAACAACAATTGCTGAAAACCTGGGACATTCCAAATATTACGAGTTGCTCAATGACTTCTTCGAAGATCTGTCCACACCTATCGTAAACAGCCGTGGTGAGGTATATGAGTATGTTGGTGACGAAGTTGTGGTCTCCTGGAAATTGGAAAATGCATTACTAAATAACAATTGTTTAAAATGTTTCTTCATGGCAAAAGAAGTCGTGGAGGAAAGATCTCAAGTGTATCTGATGAGATATGGAATTGTTCCGAAATTCAAAGCTGGAATACATTGCGGTAGGGTCACGGTCGGTGAAATTGGTGTTTTGAAAAAACAGATAGTATTTACAGGAGATACTTTAAATACTACAGCACGTATCCAAAGCCTCTGTAACCATTATCACTCGGAACTTTTACTATCCGAACGGTTGATCCGATTACTAGATCTGTCAAATACTTACGTTCCCGAAGAAATTGGGATATGCGAACTAAGAGGTAGGAACCAGAAAATAAAGCTCTTCTCAGTCAAAAAGAAAGAGCTTCAATAACCTGTGTTATTCTTCCAATAGCTTCTTATTAAATTCATACCCTTTATAGCTCACCTTAAACAGAATACTATAGAATGATGGGATAAAAAGTAACGTGATGACAGTCCCAAATAGCAAACCTATCATTATGGAAACAGCCATACCCTCCCACATTTCTCCCCCACTTAGATATAATGGTACCAAGCCAAGAACCGTTGTAAATGTAGCCAGTAAAATGGGTCTAAAACGCTGCAAGCAAGCAGCTATGACCGAACTCTGAACATCTCTTTTCAGTTCATTCTGCTCAATCTCAATACGGTCAATGAGCACAATTGCATTGTTGATCACTATTCCGGATAATGAAATTACTCCCAGAAACGGCATAAATCCGAATGGCTCTTGAAACGTAAGCAAGCCAATGACTACACCAATCACTCCCAAAGGAATGGTAGAAGTCACCATGACCATTTTGCGGAATGAATTAAACTGAATGATTAGCAACAGAACTATGATAAAACCTGATAATGGCAAATATTTGATAACAGCCCCCATATTCTCAGCGGTATTTTGAGCATCCCCCCCGAATTTATAGTCATATCCAACCGGCCACGACTGTTGTTGATCTTCAATCCATGGTGTGATTTCGGCTGTAATAGCTGCTGCATTACCGTTTGCTCTTAGTTCAGAACTGACATTGATCGTCCTTACCAAATCCAGTCGACGAATCTTGGAGTACTGCCAATCAGGAATGATAGTTGCTACCTGTAACAGAGGGATACTTCTTCCAGTATTCTGAGCGTAGACATTCAGCGTTTCCAGCATTTCCAGCGATTGTTGTTGCCCTGCATCACCTCGCATTATAACCGGTATTGACTTATCCCCTTCCCGATATTCTCCCGTTTGGAATCCATCCAGGACAGTCTGTAATGATGTTGCAATATCCTGGCTGGAAACGCCAGCGGATTGAGCTCTATTCTGATCGATGGCGATTACAAATTTTTTACTCTTCGGACCCCAATCGTCTTTTACATTTTTTGTTCCTGGTATCTCCGTAAGTCTTTTCTTTACAGTTTTACTTATCCTGGCCAGTTCATCGGGATCATCTCCGGAGATTTTTATCTCAATCGGTACCCCTCCACCACCAGCACCTAATGGACCAACCTTAATATCGGCACTTGGGAAATTATAGAAACAAAAATCATCCAATCGGTCAATAACAGTATTATTAAACTGAGCATGGGATGTGTTTACCAAAATGTGTGCATAACTTGAATTTGCTTCATCAGGTTGATAACCCAAATCGTATGATTCCGGTCCTTCACCAATGTAAGATGACCAGGAAAATATCCCTGGATCAAATTCGCTTTTGACTATAAGGGAATCTCCCATAAACTGCTCTATGGCCATAACGATCTCGGTGGTCTTTTCGACCTTGGTACCCAATGGCAGATTAATATCGACCGTGATCATGTTTCGGTCACTATCGGGGAAGAAGAGAAAAGCAATTTTGGTAAACCCAAACATGGCTCCAAAGAACAATATGATAATGCTTATCAGGACCAGCCACTTGTTGGACAATGCCGTCAAAATGAGATCTTTATAATATGATTTGAGCCAGTCAATTGTCCGGTCGACCAATCCTCTTTTTGCAGTTCCCTTCTTTTTGATCCGTAGAAAGAAATAACAGAAAAGCGTAATAATGGTCAGTGCCACAAGCCATGAAGAGAGCAGTGCCAATGTGATCACAACAAAAATAGGCCCTACTATGTCACCCATGATTGATTCCGCGAGGTAAAAAGCCAGGAATGCGGCGGACGTGGTGAGCGTTGAAATAAGTAGTGGAGTGAATAACTCAGAACAAGATTCGATCGCCGCTGTTTTTGCATCCACACCATGTTCCATTTTCACAATAATGGATTCCGCAACAACTATTGCATTGTCTACCATCATTCCCAAAGCCATGATCAAAGCAGCCAACGTTACCTGATTAAGGCCCATACTTATGAATCCCATGAGCATTAAGGTCATTATGGTAACAACAGGAATCAGACTGGCAATTATGGAACCGGTTCTCAGACCAAGGAAGATCAACATCACGGCTAGTACTATGCCAATGGCCTGCATCAGGTTATTTATGAAATCATTGATCTTAAAATCTATGTAGGTGTCCATGGATGAAAGCCGGCTCAACTCCAGGCCGACAGGAAGCTTCGACTGCCATTGCTCCATCACCTGGTCAACCTGCTCTCCAAGTTGTATAATGTTGGCACCCTCACGAAGGTTGATGTGCAGGGCTATGGCATCCCGCCCATCTACTCTGACCATTTGCTTGGGAGGATCGATGTACCCCTTATTTATTGAAGTGAAATCAGATAATGAGATCAACTGAGATCCATCCCCAACAGGGACCAACATTTGTTCGATGTCCTGAACGGAATTGAAGTTTCCTGTTGGCTCCAGAATGATGCGTTCATCCTGAAGATTGATCTCTCCTCCCGAAGACAGAATATTTGTTGAAGAAATAATACTTTGGAGCTTTCCCGCAGTCAGCCCGTATTCTGCCAGCCTGGCATTGTTGAATTCTACGAAAACCCTTTCCTGCTGTTCACCACCAAGTTCCACTTTCGCTGCGTCATCCAATTCAATGAGATCATTACGGATGTCATCGGCATACTCTTTCATTTGAGCATAGGAAAATCCATCGCTGGTGATCCCAACAATGATCCCATAGACCTCTCCTATCCCATCATCCTGTAATGAAGGATTCACACCCTGTGGTAATCCTTTCATCGCATTCAGCTTTCTTCGTAACCGATCCCAGACATTTTGAAGTTGTTCGGGCTCAACAAGATCCTTCAATGTAACTGATACGATAGAAATACCAGTCCTTGATGTACTCGCTACCTCCTTCAATTCGGGTAACTCTTGCGCAATTTTTTCAATCTTATCAGTAACGAGTTGCTCAACCCTTTCCGGACTTGCCCCCGGAAATTCAGTGACAACCGTGGCAACCCTGACAGTATATGGAGGCATACTGTCCCTGGACAGTCCGCTGTAAAGTACCAAGCCCATAACAACAATCACCGTCAAAACAGTGAAAGTGATCCGGTTCCTTTCAATGGCAAATTTCGTGAGGTTCATAGTCAGTAAGATGAGCTACTAATCAGTTTTCGTATAATGTGACCTTCATTCCATCTAGTAAGGTTTGGAGTCCGGCTGTTGCCACAAGCTCTCCCTCCTCCAAACCATCCATTATTTCAAAGCCGTTCACAGTCAGGTTGCCAACAGTAACTGCTCTTCTTCTAGCCAGGTAAAATTCATCCTCATTTTCCAGGGCATACACGAAATTTCCATCTTCGTCTTCTCCGACCGCCTGGCCTGGAACGAAAAGGAGATCCGGCTGTGTAATACTTGCAGTATTGATCTTGAAAGTGACAGTTGCCGACATTCCCGGTCTTATGTCAGTCATATCCCCAAGAATCTTAACTACCACTGGATATGTCGAAGTCTGACTACTTATTGCAAACGAAACCTCAGAAACTACTCCTGTGAATGTTTGATTTGGAAGGGCAGGAAAAACAACTTCCACCTGATCCTGCACATTGACATTCGAAATAAAAGACTCAGGAAGTCCCAAGTTAACTTCAAGATCACCTTCAGAACTCAACATAACAATCTGCTGACCAGCTTGTATGTTTTCATTCACTTCAGCATCAACTGTGGCAATTGCTCCGGCAACGGGAGAATACAACTTCGTGTAACCTAATTGAGCTCTCGCAAGCTTCCTTGCTTTCTTCGCGGAGCTTTCATTCGCCTTCGCAGATTCATAGGCAGCCTTGGCGGATTCATAATCACTCAGTGAGGTATTACCATTTTCGTACAGAGCTCTGACCCTTTCAAAGTTGGACTTGGTTTGTTTCTCCTGAGCGTCCGCATTTTTAACGGAAGCATCTGCTTGCTCATATTGTAATTCGAGATCAGAATCGTCCAGAGTAGCAATCAAGGCATTTTTGTTCACCTCCTGGCCAACTTTCACCCTCAGTGACTGAATATTTCCAGAAACCTTGAAACTTAATCTAGTTTCAGTTCCGGAAATAGCTGTCCCCGAAAATGATCTTAGTTGCACTCCCCCACCCGGGACAACTTTCTGATACATCACCGGACGAATAAGTTCAGTTTTCTCTTCAACCTTACTCGTGCAGGCAAACATTAATATCATTATGATGAATAAATATGTGAATTGAGTTAGTCTATTCATTTTCTGACACTTTAATCTTATGGATTGTAAAAATCAACAAGTCTGTTGACGTAATCTTCTTTTTGTTCATCGGTCATCAACATGTAATAGGTTCCAACAGCTCTTTCCATATTGAGAAGGTCTATTAGAAAAATATATGTTGCATTAGCGCTATTTAGTCTGGCGGAAATTGCAGCATTTTGTGCATCCAATAACTGTGTAATAGTAACAACGCCCTTAGCATATGCATCCTGAACAAGGTTAAAATTCCGAGTGGTAGCCTCCTCGGCATCTCGGGTTAATTCAATATTGGTGAATGATGCCCTTATATTTTCCATCTCCGACCTCACTCCTTGTTCGATGAGACGTTCAGTATTTAATCGTTGGGTAGTAAGCTGGCTCAATTGGATCCTGGATTGTTGCACCTTCGCACTTCTATTCCCTCCCTGAAAAATCGGTAATGAAGCTCCAAGTTGTAAATTCCAATTCCAGTCATTTGGGGTACCAAATCCCACTGGAACTTCCGTCCCACTTCCATTTCGATAGAGTTCGTAGTTGTAGCTCCCCCCAACCGTGACCGTTGGAACATACCGGTTCCTTTCATTCAATAGAACAGATCTTTCCTGTGCCTTGAGGTTGAAATCAAATTGCCTTAGATCAGGGGTATTCAACTTGGCTTCACTCACCATGAAATCCGCAAACTGATAGAATTGTCGAGGGTTTTGAACATAATTTTCAACAACCTGGCTATTCGAAATAAATCGGTCATCACCAATGTCGATCTCTTCGGTTTGAAATAATTCATCAATGGGTCTATTCAAAATTTGATTTAGAGCCAATTCAGCTTTCTTACGATTTGCGGTGGCATTTAGAAGGTTGGTTTTGGCATTGGCAATCTCTCCCTGCCATCGATATAGATCTGAGGGACCACTTTGACCAAGGGATGAACTAACCCTTGCAAGTTCGAGGTTCTTTCTGGTCACTTCCAGATTTTGTTTCTGAATACCTTCAACCGTTTTGGTCTGCATCAGGTTCAAGTAAGTCACAGATACATCAAGGACAACATCAAGAAATTGAGACTCAAGGGATGCTTGCGTTGCTTTGAGAAGATACCTTTGGATCTGATTGTTAGCCGTGATTGGTTCAGCATATATCACCTGAGAAAGCTGAAGTGATGCCAATCCTCTCCTTTGTGGATTCTGACCATTTGAAATGGAAGCAGTGTTATCATCTACCAGGGTTTGTGAGGTATTTGCAGTGAGTTCCGGAAGCAGGCTTGATCGAGCTATTTTAACGTCTTCTGCTACGATCTGAACATCTCGCTCAGCGATGTCTATTTCCAGATTTTGTTCCAGACCTTCCTTGATAGCATCAAAAATGTTGATCTGTCTTTCAATATCGTCTCTTTCTTCATTGATAAGCAAGGCTTCAGATAGCGTCTCCCAATTGGGACTGTAATCAATTTTTCGGGCAGTTGCCATGTTGATCACAAATTCTTCGGTTTGAAGAAGTTTGACACTTATGTCTTCAGGATCCTCGCCACTGGCAATACGTTGAATATTCAGTGCCACTCTTCTCGACATTATATCCACATTCGATGAAGGTGCCACTCCACCGAGCACTCCTTTATCAACATCCCAGCGTCCAAGCAAAGAGAAGGATTTGAGTTTTTTTTCGTTCACTCCATCAATTAATCGTTGGTAACCCTCATCGGTCAATCGGTCCGAAGGAAAAAAGAAAACTGCATCAAATTCCTCACCGATCAATTCCAATACCTGATCCGGATCATCTTTTGTATGGACAAACTCATACCCAACTTCTAAATTTGACAACCCTTCCTCCAGATATCTTCTCAACTCAGGCATGCCTGTATGTGCTATTTCGTCAGCTATCAATGCCAGGTTGGTGAACCCGATCATTTCATGGAAAACCTCAAGGTCCCGTAGAGGGGAATATGGAAGCTCCAAATAGTTGAGGTTTTTAACTCCGGACGTACCATTTCCAGTGATGGGTACTTCCTGCACTTGGGCGTTAAGGATCACCGATGCAATTACAGGCTTTTTGTAGGGACCATTTTTTGCCAGGACGTAAGAACTCAAAGCGTCAATTCCAAGCACAATGTCTATATCATCATCATCAAGAAGACGTTGGATGTTTGTTTCAATGTCACTCATTTCGCAATCCGATTCGAGAACATTCTCATCCTCCAATACCAATTCATAATCAGATTTTAATAAAATATCCGCTTCATCCGTGATCCTGTCAATAAGAAATCTGGCACTGGAATTAGGGCAATCCATTACTATACCGAGATTAACCTTCTTCTGCGGAAAAACTGAAGTGGCCATGAAAACGCCAATAATAAAGGTAAGTCCTCTGAAGTTCATAAAGCGCGGTGATTAACTGTTACTCTTCAAGGTTGATCCTAAATTAATGACAAAATCCTAATTATCTACATATTACATTTAAAGACCTATTTCACCGGTTGACTAAAATCAGTTTTAACAGGAAATCCTTGTCTTAAATTGCACTCGAATAAATCATAAAACCCCAATGTGTACCATTTCCAGAAACTCCACAAAATCAATAAGCATACTAATTGCCATGTGCTTCTTATTAATTTTCGGTTGCACTCCAAAAACGGAATTGACTAACAGCGATAACATATTGTTGCAAGAATGGACAGGACCTTACGGAGGTGTTCCGGCATTTGACAAAATGGAACTTTCTGGTATAAAACCAGCGCTTGAAGAAGGGATGGAAATTAACCTCAACGAAATTGAAGAGATCGCAAACAACCCTGAATCACCTACTTTCCAAAACACCATTGAGGAAATGGAAAGAGCCGGAAAAGCATTGGATAGGGCATTTGTATATTATAGGATATTGAGTGCAAATCTCTCCTCACCAGAATTCAGGGAAATCCAAACCGAAATGGCTCCCAAAATCTCTGAATTCAATTCGAAAATCACCCAAAACGAAAAGCTTTTCTCAAGGATAAAAACCGTTTATGAAGCTTCCCTGGAAAATCCACTTCCCGATGACCAACAACGTGTGGTCCAACTGACCTATGAACGTTTTGCAATGAGTGGTGCTGATCTTGATACCGAATCCAAAAAGCGATATGCCGAAATAAATAAGGAATTATCCTCCCTGTATACAAGCTTTAGCAACAATGTCCTTGCAGATGAAGAAAACTATGTGGTGTACTTTGACGAGGATCAGTTAGGTGGTCTTCCGGAATCGCTGATTTCGGCAGCTGCCAAAGCTGCAACTGACAGAGGTGAAGAAGGTAAATATGCCATCACCAACACCCGGTCCTCAATGGATCCTTTCCTTACCTATTCCGAGGAACGAGAACTTAGAAAAAAAGTCTGGGAAAACTACTACTCACGGGGTGACAACGGAGATCAGTATGACAACAATCAGAACATCGTGGATATCCTCAAACTTAGACGTGAAAGGGTTAATCTACTTGGTCATGAGAATTATGCGCAGTGGCGATTACAAAATAGGATGGCCAAAACACCGGAAAGGGCAATGGAAATGATGGAAGCCGTCTGGCCTGCAGCCATTGCCAGAGTTAGTGAGGAGGTCGCTGACATGCAGGCTGTGGCCGATGAACAGGGGGATAATATTACCATCGAACCCTGGGATTATCGATTTTATGCTGAAAAGGTCCGGAAAAAGAAATACGACCTCGACTCGGATGAAGTTAAGCAATACTTACAGCTTGATAAGTTGACTGAAGCCATGTTTTATGTTGCAGGTGAACTGTTTAATTTCAACTTCGAGAAGATCACAGATGGATCAGTACCGGTCTTTCACGAAGATGTTGGTGTTTGGGAGGTAACTGACAGAACATCCGGAAACCATATTGGTGTATGGTATCTCGATCCCTATGCGCGTAAAGGAAAGCGATCTGGGGCATGGGCAACTACCTACCGAACTCACACCACTTTCGATGGAAAAGAAACAGTGCTTTGTTCTAACAATTCGAACTTTGTGAAACCTGCGCCAGGGGAAGCACTACTTATATCCTGGGACGACGCCACTACATTCTTTCATGAATTTGGACATGCACTTCATATGCTCTCTTCCAATGTGAAATATCCGACTTTGAATGGAGGAGTTCGTGACTACACCGAATTTCAATCACAACTTTTGGAGAATTGGCTTTCTACCGATGAAGTGATTAATACCTATTTGGTCCATTATGAAAATGGTGAACCAATGCCAAATGAGCTTATTGCAAAGATTAAGAATGCAGCAACATTCAACCAGGGTTTTGCTACAACAGAATACTTAGCTTCCGCATTGATGGATATGTATTATCATACTACTGATCCGGAAGGATTGGATCCTGATAGTTTCGAAAAAGAAACATTGGAATCTCTTAATATGCCAAAAGAGCTTGTAATGAGACACCGATCCACTCATTTCGGCCATGTGTTTTCAGGGGAGGGCTATGCAACCGCTTATTATGGATATATGTGGGCAGATGTTCTCACATCAGATGCTGTGGAAGCATTTAGAGAAGCTCCTGGAGGATTTTATGATAAAGAAATGGGGGACAAATTAGTGAAGTACCTGTTTGCTCCAAGAAATTCAATTGACCCTGCAGAGGCTTACAGGCTTTTCAGAGGTAGGGATGCAAAGATTGATGCTTTGATGCGGGAGAGGGGATTTCCAGTTCCAGCTGGATCTTAGTCAAAATCTCTTACAAAACGCTCAATAAATAAAACAGTGTCTTCTGGTGACCACGTTTCACCATTACTTGACATGTATCGCATGGAATATCGAGTAATAAAATCACCTGTGATACCAAGTAAATATTTGGTTTCGTAGGCCAGACCGGGATTGTGAATCAGGGTATCCCCGGAAATTTGCCATGATCCAAAATTTGGTTGCCAGTTGGGATCACCTTCCGTGCCGAGTTCATAAGTTCCTCTATCCACCCAACGAAGTTGGTAGGTTCTTTCCATTGAATAATTGACTCCTCTTCGTTGCAATTGTGAATTGACCCCACCGGCATCATTTTGGTCTCGTGAGGGTTCCAATGCAAATGACGCAAAGGGGAAATCAATGTCCTGGATTGTAATACCTTGATATCTCCAATTACCGAGAAGACTTCTTTCCTTTTCACTCAGATTATCCAATGGATCAGGAAGAATCGCTGGTTCCTCTGCACAGGAACATATGAGTAGGCCAGCTAACACAATTGCTGTAATCTTTTTATAAGCGTCCATTCGCATCCAGTTTTTGAAGTTTGATCTTCGGTAATTGTCCATTATATATTGGATTCGTGGTTACTACTATGCCTCCGTCAGAAGCTTCTATGACCGATCCGGGGACACCATCAATTGGCCTTTGAAATACCACCCCTGCCCTATTTACCCTGAATAAAGTAGAGTTAGTATTATTTCCAATTTCAATTGTCAGTACAAGAAAATCACCATTAGCAGCTCTCGCCATCGCCCGTGGAGACCTGACAGGTCCGGTTAATTTGTCCAAATTTCCTAAGTTTATCTCACCTCCATCATATGAGAAGTCACTGTTCAGATACCTGAATATCACTTTTGACGGAGCATCAGTATACGTAATTGCATATCCTCCATCTTCTTCTAGATAAGAGATAAAATGAGTATTTGAGTTCATCCCGAATGAAACGCCATCATCATCTATTCTGAAAATTTCCTCCTGGGCATCTCTTACATCACTAAATGGTACACGATGGCCTGAAATGTAATCATCTGTCTGTCCTAGTATCACAAGATTATTGTCTGATGTTAAGTCAAAGTCATAAGCATGCTTCAGAAATCCACTAACTCCAATAGCCCCAATCTTCCCAGGTGAAGAACCCGCCTGTTTTGTAAGAAAATCGAATCCCAGGGGTGCTCCCGGATCATCCTGGATCCGGAACTTAATCCCTATCATAATACAGGCCACACCATTTTCCATCATCTTTATCCTGGGCCTGAAATAACCCACCGAATCAAAAACCTCGGCGTTTAGCCAATGGTAGTTGACAACATTGAGCTCCGGATCCAGATCCAATATGAAGGGATTTTCGATTTGTCTTGTAGGATCGCTTTCAAAGGTTATTCCATTGAATACCACATCAACATCCCGGAATTGACCAAGTATGGTAAATGATCCATCAGGATACTGAACGACATGCGTGAATCGTGACTTGTCAGGTGCATTCAACACCTCACCAAAAGGTAATTCCAGGTCTTCGATAGGGTATGATCTTGACAGTTTTAGGTTACCATTTGGATCTGTGATTGCGATAAACGGAGCCTGATCCTCAAGCGCATCAATATCGAAAAAGTCTCCATTTGTATTTGGTTCGTGAGCAGCAACACCAAGTTCTCCCAGTATCATCAAATCGCCATTGTTCAGTTCCAGTATAACACCGCCTGTAGACGACCCTTCTTTTCCTATTACTTTGACAAAGGTTGATTGTTCCAAGTCAACCTGCTCCAAACATGAAGTCAATAAAACAACTATTGCAATCCCCAATCGCTTCATTTCACACTTCTTTTTGATGGTACAATAAATGACCGGATCAGACCTATTGCAATGCGCAGGTGATCCATTTTGAAATCGTCTGGCACATAAGAGTATACCTCTATAAGGGTTTTATCTGAATACCTATTGTCTTCATTAACAAGGTTGTTTAATCCGAATTCATAAAAAACCCCCAATTCCGCGGACCATAACCCAAAGCTTCTTTGAATTCCAACACCAATCAGATAGTTCAAAGTCACTGATTTTCTTTGATCACTAATTTGATAATTTGAGACTTTACGAGGAATACCCACAAGGGGGGTGATGAAATCAGGATCTAATCCAAATAATTGAAGGTCCGCTTTAGAAGACACCAGCAAATGCGGATTTATTCCTCCGCTAACAAATGGTTTGATGCCTCGATTAAGCAGGTAATATTTTACTTGGAAAGGGGTACTTAAATAGGTCAGTCGCTCCTCAATGAACACATTTTGATAACCCAGGATTGTCTCGTCCTGGTTATATCGGTGGTTTTGAATCAAAACAGAACCTGATAGAAATAGATTTTGCCAGACATTCCATTCCCCACTTATTCCCATTGAAATTCCAGCTTTTGAATTGTAGGATGCTGGCTCTTCCGTAAGGGAACTGAGGCTGCGATATTGCATAATGCTATAGTCTGGATTATTGAATCCAACATGGACTCCCAAATTGAAGCGGGTCCTCAATTCATACGTGTCGAGTAGCCTTCTAAATTCAACCAAATCAGTTTCTCTTGATTTGTAAAGAGGATATTCGGCAAGTAGCTGTTCCATATATTGATCAGCCTGTTCTGAATTGTTAAGTATTAAACTTGAATTGATCAATAATTCCAGGGCCACTCTCTTATCATCCTTATTGAAAGAGTTGTGATGGCAATTGCTGATCAGAGAATGAACCTGATTAAAATTCCCATTGAAATATGCCCTTTGGGCCTCCGCCAAATTGCAATCCTGCCCAAAAACTAAATTCCTAAGCAAAGCACAAAACGAAATTATTATCGAAATCCTAATCATTGTTACAGGTATCTTCAAATGGTATGTCAGTTGCTATAAATTCCGACCACTCTTCCACAGTCATTTGCCTTTCAATCTTCTCACACATTCCTTTTGTCAGATTAATCGTAGATTTTGGGAATTTCCTATGGATACCATTAAATGTTCCTGAATGAAAATGACCGTTGACGTCATCAAAGGCTACCGCGGATACCCATGTATCATTATCCTGGATTGAAACAGGTTGATTCTCCAGCTCATCTAACTTCCATAATCGAACGGATCTATCGAAACTCCCCGAAACCAGAAATTCATTTTTTTGATCAAAAGCTAAATCAGTGATAGCTGCCGTGTGCCCAGGGAGAACCTGAATTGGTTTATTGTCCCCCATATCCCATACCATGATCTCTCCGTGCTCAAAACCAATGGCCATCACTCTCCCAATATTATCGACTTCTATGTTTGATATCCCTTTAGCTTCGTAAGGTTGAAATTCATTTTTTATATTCAGGTCCGAATCCATTGATATAATCGAACCATCCCTGGTGGCTAGAAACAGAGAATTGCGGTGATTTCCGGCTGATACAAGCTCTCGACCAATATCAATCTGACCAACTCTATTGCCCTCAAAATCAGTCAAGATCACATTTCCATCCCGATCCATGGTGACAACTTGATCTTTCATAATAATTACATTGACAATTTCAGTCTGATGTATGTCCAACTTATTGAGAATTTGATTGCTGAAATTGTCTATAAGCACCAGAACCCCTTGTTGAGTACCAAAAGCAAGAAGCCTCTCATCCATTGACAAATCCATCGTTTCAATAGCTTCAATCGAGCTATGAAGAACCGACTTCTCAACAGCCTCTTTGTTAGTACTTATTTTGATGACTTTTCCATCATTACCTGCAGTGTATATACCTCCTTGTCTACTGATTATTGATTTTATGGCTTGGGAATGAGAATCGCTCACTACAAACTCATTCTCTATCAGAGTTCGTTTGGCCAAATACAACGCTCCGTATATCTCTGACTGGAATTGGTTTCCACCATATTTTGAATTGAATTGTGAAGCCTGCAAAGCCAACAGTGCCTTTAAGTTTTTGTCCAACATATGAGTGGACTTAACTGACATCTCCCTTGCCAGTGAGAGCATTCTTAATCTCAATGCTATCTGGCGTTGTTCTTCTGCGATCTGCTGTTGATTTCGTGCCTCTACTTCACTCTTCTCAGCACGAATTCTTTCTTCATTGGCTACCTCTCTCTCTCGTTCAGCAATAGTCTTTTGTGCAATCGCCATTGCTCGTTGTTGTTCTGCTTCATCACGTGAAATTTCGGCAAGCTCACGTTGTTCTCTAGCAATTTCGGCTTGTATATTTGCTTCTTCACCTTTTTGGGTGGCTAGGACACTCTGTTCTTCCGCAATTTGCCTTTGCCTTTGTGCTTCCTGTGATTCTTGTTGTGCAACTAATGCCAATTGCTCCGCTCGTGCTTTTTGTTGTTGAGAATATATAAATCCAATGATGGAGGTGATCATGAGAATCACAATCACGGAGATAATAATGGATCTCGTCCGTTGCTGTTTCTTTCTCTTTGAAGAATTTCTGCGACTTTCTTCAATGAAATCCAGAATCTCATCTTCCAATTCCAGATTACGTTCATGTGGTGCGATGTACGTAAGGTCCTCATCATTCAACAGAGTACCCCTTTTGTCATACTCGTTGTAGCTGTAGGAAAGAAATTGTTTTACATCCAACAATTCACGCTCCTGAATGGTAATCTTTTCAAAGATCTTCTGGGCTAGACTGTCATGACGAAGTTCATACTTTCCATTTTCATCATGATCCTTCAAAATCCTTTTGTTCACAAAATCAACCAGGATGTTGTCAATGTTGGCCTGATCAATAGGATTGCCAATGTCGCTGGTATATTGTTTGACTTCGCTTGAGGTTCTTTGATTTTTGGTCCCCTGGAGTGAGACAAATGATTTCAATATGGTAAGAGCCGCTCTTGGATCTGCCATCTTGAAAAGTTGCTCATCCACAAACTCCGCTAATACATCGCCAATCTGACCTAGTTTTTCGACCTCTTCATTTGTGAATTGTAGATTTTTATTTTGTTCCTGTCTTTCCAGGGCATTTTTATAAATCTTGTCAAGGAAGACCTGAAGGAAAGTCAATTCAATTTGAGATTTTTCCGGGCTCAGTTTTTTGAGTAGTTTGTCCTCAAACCCCTCTTCTATATCAATTGGAAATAATTTGCTTGGACCGATAATACTCTCAACCGCGTTGTTACGGGTCATTTTCTCAATCCTCATCCTGTTATCAAAGAATTCGGGAATCAATTCTTCAAACTCCGATAGGAATTCGAGATACTCTCCTCTGATAACAAATATGAAATGAACATCAAGATCGGAATCCATCAAGTGGCGAATTGCCGCAATAAACTCCTTCCATTCATCCTTGAATCCAAATATGAAGAGCTCTTCAAATTGATCGAAGATCAAATAAATGGGTTTGAAGTGATCAAGAAAAACTGAGCTGATGGCGTGATGAAGTTCCTTATGTCCAATACTTTCGTTGGGATTAGGGATTTCACTTACCGCTTCCTTTTGAACCATATTGTACATGGACTTCATAATATTTCCACCTCTCCGAATTTGAATGGGAAGCCAATCGTATGTACTTAGTTTATTTGCGAGACCGCAATTGATAATACTTGATTTACCGGTCCCGGATGCTCCATATACAAGTAGGAGTTTGCTTTGGAATACCTTGGAGTATATTTCCTCTATTTCCCTATCTCGACCAAAAAATATGTCTTTATCTGACGCAGAATAACTGTCGAGGAATTTGAAGGGCGATTTGATCATATTACCTTCCATCATTTGGTAATTAGGTTTAACATTTCCTGATACTCCTCGATTAGTTTTTCATAGCTATCTAAAACCTTTAGGTTGTTTACTGACTTTACTTCGGATCCATTGTAGATTAATTCTCCATTATCGAATTTGTCAAAAAGGAAAATGTCTTTCTTTAAATGAGATTTATCTCCCGTCCTAACGGACTCACCATGCGTATCAATAACTAGCGGAGAGAGATTCAGAAAAGTTTTTGGATCTTTAATGCTTTTCATTAGCAAGACGGCATTGCTATCTGCATACTCCTCCATAATTTCTTCGTGAACCTTAAATTCCGCATCTGTACTATTCAATATATGAAACTCATGCTCAAATGAAGCCGTCTCAAATCGACCCTTCAATACTTTGATAGCGCTTACATTCACCAGTTTATATTGGACCATACAGGCCAGTTTCTTCAGCACAAAGAGTAGAACCTGCTCTAGACTGCCACAGAGTTCCTCATAACCCTCGCCATTCTTTTCCTCACTATCAAGATCGATCCAATCCCGTAACTGCAGGTAAAAACTGTCATCGAATCCCTTAACAAGATCCTCGATAAACAAATCTTTCTTAACAGAATTGATGAGTCCCGTAGAAACCTTTATGAGTTTAATTATGCTTTCGGCACCAAGGTTTTTAAAGGACTTTTCTAATTCGGAAGCAGGATTATCCTCCATTCGAATGTCTCCCCTTGCTACTAAATCAACCAATTGACTCACTAGAATAAATCCAGTAAGCTTTAGGCATCTGCGGATGGTTTTCTGCAATTGATTAAATCTTAATTCTCCCGGTTGCCTCAACTCTCCGGAGAATAACCTTCTAATCTCAACACCTATTGGCCAGGGATAACTTTTGATCATCTGGTATGCCAGTAATCGAATATCCACGGTTTCACCCTCCTCCTCGTCCACAATTAGAAATTTTTCCAGTGAAGCTTTGTGGCGTACCATCTCTTCAAAGATCTCGAGGATCAGACTTTCACTAGAAGCAGGATGTAAGGATTCCAAAGGTTGGGATAGCACTTTCAATGTTTCATCATGAGGTTCAGGGCTTCTCCTTTCTTCCCTTTGGAACCACCCTTCCAATTCCTTGTTTTTTACCTCCCCGGGAGGAAATCCATAATGTTGATGGAAACACTTAATGAAATAGGAACTACTTTGAAAGCCGACTCGATATCCGATTTCTGAAACCGTACCTACATCTTTCCGCAGGTAATCAAGGCTATGCTCAAGTCGTATGGCTCTAATGAATTGACTGCAGGATTGGCCCGTCAGATGATGAAGTTTTCGGTGTAATTGTGAGCGGCTGTAAGCTACTTCTTCCGCAAGGTCCTCCACACTGAACTGCTCATTCTTCAGGTTTCTTTCGACAACCTCTCTAAGTTTTTTGAGTAGAGCATTGTCCATGGACAACTCTTCCTTTTCAGTTCCTGGATTGGAGACAATTGTGGGATCGTTATGTGAGTTGGTGTCCATAGCCGCATTGAAGCATGATATGAAATTAACGATAAAAAAGTGGTAAATCCCCCTTTACAACATTTGTTATGTCATATGCAACATTTGTTATTAATCACGGAGATTCGGTAAAAACTTCTTTTACATCTTCTGCGACATAGGTACTACATATCGCTTTCGTCTTCAATTCAACTTTGTGACATGCTTTTCGAAATGAATGTGAAACAAAAACTTATGAAGATGAAAAATTTAAAAACAAACGACAGATCTCAAACAGGAACAAGGTTTGTTGTACTCATCGCAATGTGTCTGTCATTGTCAATGATGAGTTGTTCCGATGATCCAGTCCTACCAACTGATGACAATGATGATGGTTGGATTAAACCTCAAGGTCTATACTTTCAGAATGGTCTTTACAAGGATTTTCAGATTAGTGGTTCACTTGTTGAAGCCAATACCAGTGGTTACCAGGTGGAGTTATTTGATCCCGAGGATAACAAAGAAACAAAGAGACCTCTCATTTTGCTTTCTCCAGGAGGAGGTTGGAGCAGCCATAGTCATTTGTCAAGTATCAAAGGAATGGCGTTCGATTTAGCGAAGAGGGGTTATGTCTCAGGAATTGTAAAATACAGCCTGGGAACACAGGAGGAACTCTCAGATCCACAAAAGAGCGTTAACCTATTTTTAAAGGGAGTACAGGAGCAGCGAGAAACCATCAGGTTTTTTAAGGCCAATGCCGAGGATTACGGGATTGATCCTAACAACATATTCATTGGTGGTTGGTCCTCAGGGGCACATATAAGTTTTGCCAATGCTTTTACTGATAGCCGTGAGGAATTTGAGTCAATGCCCGATTCTGATACCAAAACAGCAACACTAAATGCAATAGATGCAATGGGTTTGGATGGTGACGGTAATCTTGACCAGTCGAACAGCGTTAAAGGAGCTTTAATAATGATGGGATTTTTCTACAGTATCGACATTATTGATGAAAATGATGTTTCGTTGATAATGATCAACCATGAAAAAGCCAGAATTGTGGCAGACGGAACTTTGATTGCCGATCAGTTTGAGTATGAGAACACCAATTTCTTCGGAACAACATCGATGTATGAGAAAGCCTTAGATGTTGGCTATGTGGATGGGGATAACCTTGAATATATATTGATGGATGAATGGATCAATGTTAGTAATTATGAACCCAACATTGCCGTACTGACTTCTGACAATTACGACTCAATCGCGAACTTCTTCTACAATAACCTCGATTAATACTTCTTTATAAGTATTTCATTGCACCGGCTACCTCAGGTAGCCGGTTTTATAAAATCCATCCTATGAAACCGGCACTCAATTTAAAAGCTGCCATTCTCATTAAGTCAATTCTTATAGTAATTATTCTGGCATTTGGCCTCCTGTTTTGATCCTTTCCAATTCATTGCTTAGTTTGTTTATATACAACTAACCAGATCAAACATGTACTTAGTCAGAGACGTCTTTAAGGCCAAAGCAGGAAAATCCAAGGAACTTCTTGCAAAACTGAAAGCTGCGACACCTCTCTTTCAAACAGAAGGAGTTAAGGGTATCAGATTAATGTCAGATACCTCTACATCATTTTGGACCATTGTTTGGGAATTTGAGGTTGAAAAAATTGAAGATTACTTCAAGATGTCAAGCCAAATAGACACTGATAGTAAAATCTATTCAAAGATGGAGGGGTATCAGGAACATGTACTTGAAGGTCACCGAGAGATCTTCAAGATTGAAAATTAATCGTTATCAACAATAGCCTCCAACTCTATCTCCACCAGGTATCCATCACCTACCAATCTTGCTTCAACAAGTGTATTTGCCGGCTGGATATCCCGAAAATATTCACCATGGATCCGGGCCGCGGCTTCCCAATGGTCGACATCATTAACGAATATCGTTGTCCTCACAACGTCCTCAAGACTACCTCCCAATGATTCAATGGCTCCCTGGATCTTGTCTAATATGAAAATGGTCTGTGCTTCGGCACTTCCTTTACCGACTATTAATTCTCCATTTGTAGCAGTAGTACCGGAAACATAGATTTTGTTTCCTTTTCTGACTGCTCTACTAAAACCTGCAATGTCCTCCCAGATCGTACCTGAAAGCACCATAGACCTTTCATTAGCATTTGTAATAGGTTCAAATACTTTTGGAAGATCCTCCAAATGATGACTCAAATCACCGGAAGCAGTTAAATAAGGTGGTTTACGGTACTCATCACCACAATTTCCTGGGATTCGTTTTAGGTTGTTCTGAGCTTCTTTGATCAAGTTTCTATCTTCGTCATCCAGATCTATCTCAAAGATCCCTGTTGTTTCTTCTATGTGATCGCTTTGTCCGAGTCTCGCCCCTATTATGATCCCTCCCACCTCAGATTGATCCAAAATGTATTTGGCAGCGATACTGGCTATTGATGATTGGTGTTTACTGGAAATATTTTTTAGAGTAGAGAGAAGTCCCTGAAATACATTCCACCCTCCAGCTTCTTTGATGAACCGGAAGTATTTCATTTGTGACCATGTCTGTAACTCACTCTTCTCGGGTTCTTTTTTGGAAATCCACTTGTTTGTGAGAAATCCTCCGGCGAGTGTCCCGAAAGCAAGGATCTTTACTTTATGATCAGCAGATATCTTTTGCATCCTGTCATGAGCCCTCGTATCAATCAGTGAAAACGAGATTTGATTGGAAACAATTTCAATTCCACTGGTGACAGCTACCAGTAAATGGTTCGCATCGAAATTGGTAAGACCTATATTTTTGATCAAACCCTCTTCCTTCAATTCCTGAAGCCATAATAAAGTATCCAACCAAATAGGATCACAATATTGCCATGCGTGATATTGAAGTAAATCGATCGAATCGGTTTTCATTCGTTCTAGCGAACGGTGAATTGCAGTCCTCACATCATCCCTTTGTATTTTTCCCGGCTTAGGTACCCATTTCGTCAACAGTTGGCTTCGGTTTTCTTGATCCATTTCTTGATGAAAATAACCTGCGATCTCTTCTGCTGAACCATAATGATCCGCCATATCAAAAGTTGTAAGGCCTGCATTGACATACGGGACCATGGCCTGGGCAGATCTTGGTATGTCCAGCGTATTGCCTCCTTTTTCCATATCGGCGATTTGCCACAGACCTGTTAAGACTCTGGATATAGAGAAATTCGGCGATAGATCAATTCTTGGGATCATAGTCACTCTGGTGGAAGTTTAGAAAATAGTTTCCTGATTTGGATCCCTCTGTTCTTTAGGGATCTGGTCATGGTCAGATATAATAAGGAAGCCAGCGACATCACGATCAACCAAATTGGAGTCGAATGAAAGTACCATGCTGAAAGATCAGCTCTTAAATCTTTAACGATATGTACAATTAAAAAGAGGGTAATCATTATTACTCCGGAATAACCTAAAACTTGCTGATGTGATAGGTTTGTGAATACTTTGATGTTGTCAAATATCTTTGGACTTCTTTTCGGAAGAGTCAGCACTGTTATGCACATGAGTAGAAAGTTGACCATCATGCTAGTCACCATAATATCTATTCCGAGGAAGAAGTCCCCCGCAAAGTGACTTCCAAGTATACCAATAGTTGCCATCCCCCCACTTAACAATAAGGCCGTATGTGGTGTGTGATACTTTCTGTGAACTTTTGTTACGACTTTGGGAAAGATCCCATCTTCGGCCCAGGCGAACATCAGCCGGGAAACTGACAGGAGCATTGCGGGGAGGTCGTTTATGAGAGCAATAGCGGCACCAGTCAGTATAAGAGCACCCAACCATGGTGGAAGCAGAGTGCTCATAAGTCCGGGTGCTGTGATGTCCTTGTTTATGGACTCTGAAGCCACATATTGCCATGGAACTGCATGGTAAACAGCTGCTGAAAAAAGTATATAGTACAATCCAACAATCGAAATCGCCAAACCAATTGCCTTTGGAAGAGATTTACCAGGATCTTTGGCTTCTCCTCCCGCCTGGGCGATTGAATCAAAACCGATAAAACTTGAGAACAACAGTGCTCCGGCAGTCATAAATATCCTCAAATCAAAACCATTGTCTGTAGTTTCCCACTCAAATCCAGTTGCAGCACGGAAATCTTCATGATTAAAATAAAACCCGGAAGCTATTACTATCGCACCCAAAGCAAACATTACAAACATCAATGGGATCAATGTTTGTTCATAGGCCTTTGTACCCCTAATGTTGATAGCTATAAAAGTCCAAAGAAGTAGAAGGGACAAAGCCACTCTGAGAAGACCATTCTCAAGCAATTCTGCTATATCATTCATTCCAATTTGGAAAGCTATATCCCTAAAAAATGGTATAATAATGTAGGAAATGACTCCAATAACTATGGAGAGTCCGAACCATTGGGAAAAACTGGCCACAAAACCAAGGTAAGGTTGCAGACCTCGGCTGGCATATACATAGCTGCCCCCTGCTCTGGGCATGGCGGACCCAAGAATGGAATAGCAGAAGGCTGCTAATATTGCTGGGATCGCTGCAAAAAGAAAGGCTGGAAGGACATATGGGCCAATTCCAGGGACATTCCTTTGGATCATAAAGGGTACAACGTAGATCGAAGCTCCAAGCATTGAACAGATCCCTGTCGCCGTCAATGGTAAGATCCCTAAATCCCTTTTAAGGCCAGTTCGTTGGTCATCCCTCTTCACTACTCATAATTAATCTAATTGTACCAATTCATCAATCGATTTTTTATGAGATGTTACTGAAAGTAAAGGGCGATCACAAAACACATCGCCCTTTCGCATTTAATCTATAATAGTTCCCTGAAATTTAAGTGTTGTTGGTTCAGTAGTATTACTGGTAATTACCGTTACAGTCTTGTTGAAAGTGCCATTCTTATCGCTTCTGAATTTCGCTCGGATAGAGGTGCTTTTCCCAGGAGCAATTAGATTCTCCTCAAAAGAGATGTCTGTACATCCACAACTCCCCTTGGCGTTCAGGATCTTAATAGGTTCACCAGTGTCATTGGTAAAGTTGAATTCCATTTCCACAGCTTCACCTTTTTTGATTTCACCAAGAATGATCTCCGTTTTTTCCCAGTTGAGCCCAGGATTTGATATTGCCATCGCTGCGACGACAACTCCCATTAATACTGTACTTAGAAGTTTTCTCATTTGTTTGAAATTTGATATTAAGACAAATAAGGGAGGTCGTTTGGGGATATGCTGTTAATGAAATCCGAATAATTGTTAACGAGGTGTTAAACTCCATTCAAACCAGAGAAATACCGTAAAAATTAAGGATTAGTAATGTTTTCATTAAATTTGAATAAGAGCTTTTAGATATTCTAAAATTATTGGGATTTAAGAACCGTAGCAAGATGAGGATTTTCCTACTCACATTTACGGCATTTCTTTGCAACCAGCTAGTAGGTCAGCATGTAATCGTATTGAATGAAAGTGATGTCGATATGAAAATATTGACATGGCACTACAACCGTTATGAAGGTGCGCAAGAAGGTTCATGGGCAGTTATAGCTGATGAAGGAGAAGGGCTTTACAAGGTAAATTTCAATTATAAAGGTGATCAGGTAGAAACCCTCTACAATGATCAGGGTGTTATTCAAAGCGAAAGCAGAATATGGGAGCTAGACAATATTCCCAAGGCCGTTACAGATCTTCTGGATTATCGGATTGTTAAATATAAGCTTGTCAGTTTCTTGCAGGAGACAACATTCGAAGCCAAGAAACCAAAAGATATTTTCTATCGTGTCGAAGCGAAAACAAAATCCGGTGGAGTTGTTATCTATTGGTTCGACGCAGATTTCAACCTCCTCCCGGAAAAAAAAGATAATCTGGCCGTTAGAGGCGAATAGACTAATCCTGGACCTCCACAATCATTTCAATCTCTACCGATATATTTCTTGGTAGTGATCCCATACCAACCGCAGCCCTGGCATGCTTCCCACGATCTCCAAATACTTCCACCATCAAGTCTGAGAATCCATTGATCACCTCGGGTTGATCAGTAAACCCAGGTTCGGCATTCACCATTCCCAGAACCTTTACTATCCTAACTACATTGTTCAGATCCCCAATTTCCGCCTTGAGCGCTGATAGCTGTGTGATGGCAGCTAGTCTTGCGGCTTCGTAACCTTCTTCGATAGTAATGTCAGTTCCCACACGACCCGTGATGTAACCTCCTTCGGGTTTTGAAGGTCCTTTCCCTGCCATGAATACCAGATTACCTGTTCGGACTGAATTCACATAGTTGGCAACAGGGGGAGAGGGTTCCCTGAGTTCAATCCCCATCGAAGCAATTTTCTCTTCGACATCATAATCGTATAGTTCCACTTTCGTCTGCTCCTCTACCGATGTGCTGACTGTCGTGGTACACCCAATAACAAGAAATAATAGCGGTAAATAGGTTAGTGTTTTTATTTTCATTTTCCTCCTCCTTTTTTCTTTTTCTTTTTCTTACCAAGCAATCCCTTCAGGGCGTCTTCAGCTTTTTCCTTGGCCTTGTCTATTTCCTTTTTTGCTTCTTCCTTTTGCTCATCCACTGCTGTATTGACAGCAGCTTTTACTTCTTCTTTCTTCTCCTCAACTTTCTGTTCAGCAACTTCTTTTTGCTCATCTACTTTTTCCTGAGCTGCTGTTTTTACAATGGTCTTGGTAGAAGGTTCAGCCTGAGCGCCCGCTTTATTGAATCCTAAAAGTTTGACAGTAGGTCGAGTCCAATCGCCTCCCACACCATAGTTTATATCAACCTGTGATGATACGACATCTTTCCCCCCGGTAAGGGAAGACAATGCTTGATTTAGGGCTTGACCAGCGGCTCCGGTGGATACATCCTTCACCGTCATTATATAATCCAGTTTACCATCTATAGTATGACTCCCGGCAATTGATGTATTATATCCACCCATTGTCATCTCAAATGGTTGAACAATAACCCTTCCATTCTTGATCTCTGTCTGGAGCAAAACATCCCTCAACGAAACATTTCCATCCTTGCTATTAAGGCTTGAAACACTCGATACAGCTGACAGCAATTTTACATCTGCCAGGGAGGCCTGTGCGATTTGCAGCAACCCACCCCCTGATATTGTCTCAAATCTCGGCAGCATCCGTTCATCGAGAGCACCACTAATATTGAAATTCGTGGTGAATTTTCCATTCACCTTCTCCACAAACGGGGCAAGCTTTTGGACTGCGGAGAATGACCTAAATGCAGAAGCGATGGACAGCTCCTTAATATCCAGATCGTATGAGTAGGTCGGATCCCCTTCACCAGCTGTTTCGTATGATCCGTTCATCACAATGGTGCCATCCAATAGGTCAAACTGAACTCCATTCATGGTTATGGCGCCATCCCTTATGATAACAGCTCCCAGAAAATCCTTGATGGATAGATTGTCATAGAGCATTTCATCAATCCTTGAAGTGAGTACGAAATCAATATTGGTTGGTATGCGAATTACTTCCATTACGGTAGTATCAACTACTTCCTCCTCCTCCACAGTGTCTGAAGGTACCATCCATTCATTGATATCGACCAGGCTGGAGTTGAAGTTGAGTTTACCAAGGAGGTCCGAACCTTCCAGGGCAAATCCCATGTAATTGCTAATCCTTCCTGTCATATTGAGATCCGTATTCCCGGCATTTCCTTTAAATGAAGCCAAAACGATCTCACTAGGGTTAAATGATGCCTCGGTGTTGGCAATGCCAAAACCTTGTGGAAGATCGCTACTTTCATAAAGAAAATCACTGATCCTCATGGACCCACTTGTCGCAATCTTTTGATACTGCTCAGCTTCCAGATCAGACATTCTACCTTCCGTTTGCAGCTTAGCATTGATTTTACCTTTCAAAGTCATGTCCTCTATTGGGATGACATTCAGAACCTTTTCAAGGTCCAGGTTACCATCCATTTTGAAGTTCCAATAATAATCCTCCAGATCCTTGAAATTAAGCGACGCCATCAACTGCTCGCCATCGAGATTCATAGAAAAAGATTCGACATTGAAGCTTGTCTCCCTAAGGTCTGCGCTGGGATAATCAAAAGTGGCTTTGATCGTGATGTCCTCCATCGGGATAGGATATTCCGAGTATACAATCCTTCCATCATCAACCGACAGGTTGGCGGCCACTTTCGGCATGCTATTTTCACTGACTAGTCCTCTTATATAGCCATCGAAACCGACTGTACCACCAGCTTCCACCCCATCAAGATACTCCTGATAAAGGCCGGGGATTAATGAGATTATCCCTTCGAGACTTATATCCTTACCGGCATAGGTTATGTCCATTTCAATATCCTGGTCCGGCATACTTATAAATCCGTCGAATCCCATTTGAAAAGCATTCAGGCTCACACTGTTCTCTTTGAAGGTAAACTTCCCGTTTGACAGATCCATAGCCATAACAATGTCTGCTTCCAATGTTTTATTTGTTATGTATTCAACATTGTCATATCCTAGTGACAATTCACTGATTTTTGTTGTAGTCGACATATCAAATACATCCATAGAAAAATCTCCGCTTCCGGAATGATTGAGATCAAAAAGGGTGATATAAAATGGCAAGGTTTGATCGTAATAAACAAGATCCGCTTCGTTGATCTCCCAATTATCGATGGCAATATTTACGGGAGAAGGAGAAGTACTTTCTGCAGTAGGTTCCTCTTCCGTTTCGCTTTCAGTAGGTTTCGCAATATCATAATTAGCCGATCCATCTTCCAGTACCAACACCTGTATCACCGGTCTATCCAGCTTTACATTCTTGATCTTGATCTGGTCGCCACTTATTACCGACATAATATCTATCGTAATGAGGAAACTCTCCACATCAATCAGTGTATCCCCTTCAAATTTCTCTACTCCGGCAATACCAAAATCACCTATGGATACCGTGAGATTTGGGAAATTATTGAATAGAGAAAGCCCAAAGTCATCGGGGTCGTAATATGCTTTTGCATTTAAGCTATTGTCTAATTGATCATCAATCGCCTGCTTTATATCATCTTTGAAGATAACCGGTACAAGGACGGCAGCAAGTAGGAATAAAACAATAAGCGATCCGATGATGATGAGTACCTTTTTCATCCTTATTTGTCGTTTTGTGGAGTTTAATATTTCCTAATTCAATTTACGAATTAATGACAGACTGTTTGTCAGTAGAAGAATTAAATTAATTTGAAATCAACGCTCAAGGTCCAGGAAAATATCTTCCATCAGTTTCAGAGAAATATTTTTATCGTCTATAGACTTCACCTCATATGAAATACCGCGAATATTGTTTTCATTGATCAAATGAAGACTATCATTGGACAATTGCCAGATCTGGGTGTGCTGAATAGTATCAACTCCAAAAACACATCCCGGATAACCCTGGGCAATTACAGTAAGAGAGTCCCCGCTAAATATGAAATAACCATCCATCTCAAAGGAAGTGATATCAGAGATCCCTTGAAATGAGGAAGGCATGGTTTTCCATTTAGCATTCCATGTGCCTTCAAGATTGGGCTTGTCCGATTCAGTGCAGGCCACTACAAACAAAATAATCGGTAGAATTAATAGTGATGATCTCATTAGAAGTATCGTAATAGAAATTTAAGTATGATCTTTTTTAAAGGGGAAAATGGTGGATAAAGTGTCTTTGCCATTGTAAAGCCACGTCTTTGTTTTAAGTAAGCCTTTTCATTTGAAAAAGAAAGAAATCCGTGAAATCCATGGGATTTTCCGAAACCACTATTATTCACCCCGCCAAATGGTAATTCAGGGTGACCAAATTGAAGTACACAATCATTGGTGCACATGGTGCCTGCAGAGGTATTTCTTTTAATCTTATTTATATTCTTCCTGCTCTTCGAGAAAATATATAGAGCTAATGGCTTTTCCCTGTCATTGATATAATCAATGGTTTCCTCGAAACCTTCAAACGTTAAAAGGGGTAAGATTGGTCCAAAGATTTCTTCCTTTAGTAAAACATCATTGTCTTGTAATTCGGAGACAATCGTCGGATAGATTTTATTTTTTCCCTTGTCAACCCTTCCACCAAATTCAAGCTTGGCTCCATTTTCCAATGACGATCCTAACCAACTATTTAGCCTATCGAAGTGCGACTTATTGACTATTGCAGTGTAATTATCGTCGAGACCATATACGGAATCAAATGCAACCTTGAGCTCACTGATCAGCCTGTCCTTTATCTTTTTTTCTACAAGTAAATAATCAGGAGCAACACATGTCTGTCCTGCATTCAAACCTTTCCCCCAGGCAATTTTCATGGCGGTATCTTTCAAATCCGCTGTAGAATCAACAATTGCTGGAGATTTGCCTCCCAGTTCCAATGTAACCGACGATAGATTCTTCGCCGCGGCCTCCATCACTACCTTTCCAACTCGTGGACTTCCTGTGAAGAAAACATGATTGAAAGGAAGTTTCAGCAATTCCTGTGCAACATGCTGATCTCCCAGAAAAACTTTGACATGATCATCATCAAATGACTGTTCAATAATCTCTTCTATAACCTTTGATGTATTTGGTGTAAGTTCGGATGGTTTTAATATCACTGTATTGCCTGCGGCAATCGACGATATCATCGGTGCAAATGCAAGACTAAACGGATAATTCCAGGGTGAGATCACTAATGTTACACCTTTCGGTTCATAGATGATGCTGGATGTGGTAAGAAAAAAGGGCAGATTAGGTCGGACCGGCTTGGGTTTAGCCCAATGTTTCAGGTTTCTTCGAACTTCCCTGATCTCACTTAAGACAGGATAGATCTCAGAAATAGTAGATTCCTCTGCAGACTTTTGAAAGTCATTATATATGGCATTTTGTATTTTTTCTTGACTCGAAAATATAACTTCTTCAAGGCTTTTTAGAATTCTCAAGCGTTCTTTAACGCTGGAGTCACGCAGTAAAATAGCCCTTTTCTGTTGTTTACTGAAGATTTTGTGGATTTTGTCAGTTTCCAGATTGGTAGCAATCATATTATAATAATCTATTAACCTATTGTTAACCTGTTAACATATAGTTAACTTTAGCGTAATATTAGATAGCAAATCGGTGTCATCAGAATCGGATAAAGCAGAATTTGAAGTATTTGTTCATCATATTGACCCTTTTATTTTCTGGGATCGGTCGGTCCCAGGAACAGGTATCAGTAATAAATAATATTTCTGACAACCTCTTCGTTCCGGATCATTTCCAATTCTTCATATTCGACCCGTCCAATGACAGGGTTAAAAATAAGGAGATCAATAATGAATTCAATGATCTTCTTAGTAAAGTGGAAAACAAGGACTTTAAGAATGATCTACATCAAGTCCAGTGGATATTTGACTATGTTCATAGAAAATACTTGAAAAGGTATTCTGAAAATGTCTCCTTTAGTAACACGATGATCAATGGCTACTACGACTGCCTTACTGGGACTGCGGTATTTGCTTTGATATTGGAGCGGTTAAATATCCCCTATGAGATACTTGAATATCAATATCATATCACATTGCTGGCAAACCTTGGAGATCATGAAGTGCTGCTTGAATCAACAGATCCATATTTTGGATTCGTCTCGATGGACTCTGAAATTCAATCACGACTTGCATCGTTCGAAGAAACTACCACCGTTTACCAAACAAATGGTGTTGAAATGATTCTGACGGACAAAAGGGATGCCCAGGTTATTGATTTAGCGAATCTTGCTGGGTTACAATATTTCAATCTTGCAGCCAAAAAATTTAACTCCGGAGATCTTGTTGGCGCATACGAGTTAAACAGGAAGGCCAGGCTTCTTTATCCTGAGAGTGACAGGATCAGAAATTTTCAAAATGTTCTGTTGGGATTGGAAACTCCTGAACTTGTTGGCCTGAACAACGATTGATCAATTCGTTTCCAAAACTTTGAACTCTACTCTTCGGTTATTTTGTCTTCCTTCAACGGTATCATTGGTGTCAACAGGACGGGATTCACCATATCCTACGACC
Source organism: Cyclobacteriaceae bacterium (assembly GCA_965242805.1). Lineage (GTDB taxonomy): Bacteria > Bacteroidota > Bacteroidia > Cytophagales > Cyclobacteriaceae > JANQEU01. The sequence goes on from CBDETD010000002.1 coordinate 2,999,276, forward strand.
TCAACCCTTGACTGTTCAATTCCATTTGACTGGAAGTATTTCCATACAGAGTTCGCCCTGTTTCTTGAAAACTTAAGATTTACTTCCTCGGTACCTTTGGAATCAGTATGACCTGAAATTTCAATTTTCCTGATCCTACCGGAAGTCAGGTATTCCAGTACTCGATCCAATTCAGGGTAAGAAGCGGTCCGTAACTCCCACTTATTGAAGTCAAAAAAGATGTTATTAAGAACGATTGGTTGTCCAACTTCTATGGGAGCCAGCTTCAGATTAATATTAATTGTTTCTGATTCGGTCTTATCATTAAGGTCAAGGTTTTCATCCTGAGCAATGAATCCATCAAGGACAGCAGATAATCCAAATCGCGCTCCGGGTCGTAACTGAAGGGTGTATTGTCCTCCGGCTCCGGAGGTTACTTCTCCAATGTCTACTCCATCAGGTAGCCTTTCAACTACAACTTTGACATTCTCAATCGGTTGACTCGTTTTCGCGTCCAGTACTAATCCCGTGACAGTAATAACTGCTGGCTCGGAGGGGGTTTCAGGTTCTTCAGGAGTAGCCACTTGAACAGGCGGTTCTGCCGCTTCTTCGAGCAGGTGAGTTACCGAAGAAGCAATCTCTGCTTCAGGATCAATGAAGAACTCATCAACTTTAAAACTATAAATATCAGTGTCGTCGTCAACATTACCCCTGGTAAAATACAAGTTGGTTCCTGAGGATGGGATACTGAAATATTGATCATCAGAATCGGAATTGATTCCTGTACCAAGGTTATCGGGTATCGACCATTTCTCCCATGTTTCATCCAGCTTCCTGGATACATAAATATCCATTCCCCCGTAACCACTATAACCGCTGGATGAAAAGTACAGCGTTTTGAGATCTTCTGCCATAAAAGGAGCAGCTTCATCCGCAGCAGTATTTATATCTCCACCAAGATTTTTTGGTTCTGACCAGGTATTTCCTCTCTTAAAGGAAATATAAAGATCCCTTCCTCCGTAGGAGTCATCTCGCTCTACGGATTGTATCAAGGCCTGGCCTCCCGGGGCCAGAAAGAAATCGGCCTTTGGCGAATAATTGTATTCATTTTCAACTTCTATTGATTCAGGTTTTGTGAATTCACCATTTTCCAAATATGCCATGGAGATACCGGTATACATTCTACCTTTCTTCCCATACCTGTTTCCAAGAACAAACATATCCTTGCCGTCACCTTCACTCGAGATTGAACTTATGAAGTTAGGACCTTGAGTATTTAGGGGTGGTCCAACATTTACTGCTGGCTTCCAATCGCCTTTTTCTTCATCCCATTCAGAAACCCATATGTCCTCCGGATCATCTACACCTCCTACATTTTCAGGGTGATATTTTCTACTGAAATACAGTCTCTTTCCATCTGGTGAAATTATAGGGCTGTGCTCAACGTAACTACTGTTAACATTTTCACCTAACCGATCGGATTTATCTTCGTTACTAACTCCCTTAGCTAATTCAATCAACACATTGATCGGTATATTGGACGCGGAAATGCCAATTGCATCAATGCTATTGTATCCAGGCACTGTAGCTCCGTCCAGTTCTACACGGATGCCCCTGATATTGTATTCTGTTTCTTCAAAAAACAGGTTTAAAAGTCTTGTCTCAATTGGGATAGCCCTGGGAGTTAATTCGAATAATACATATTCATTAAAGTCACTATCGTAGGCAGTTACTTTGGTTATGGCTCCAGGGTTTTCGGATTCAGCAATTGCTACTTGTTTTGCCTTTATCGGATTCGCAAATAGCACTGAAACATATTGAGCATTGTCCGATTTTTTTGGTCTCCAGGCATTGGGATTTTCACCACCCCGTGGAAGAACATTAGGTTTATGCAAAACCTGAAGGGCCGAATACTCAAGTGGTCCGTACTCTGATGAAACATCAAGCACTTCAGCTCCCCAAATCACTGATTCCTGGCTGGTGACTGCTGACACCAGGAACAGTGAAAGTATAATTGTTAATGATATTTTCATGATTTGATTTACTGACGTAGTAGTCTTACTTCAACTCTTCGATTTAACGCTTTAGCTTCATCCGTTCTTTCCATAGTCAGTGGTTGCGATCCTCCGAAAGCTTTGGTTGTAATCCTGTTCTTTTTAACCCCATTCTTCTGCAGGTACTCGGCCACTGCATCTACACGAGCTTGTGACAGTCTTACATTGGCATCAGCATTTCCCGCAAAATCGGTATGTCCCTCAAGCTGGATCTTCACATCCGGTCGTTCATTAATGTAACTAATGAATTCATTCAATGCTGAAAAGGAGCTTTGCTGAATAGTTGCACTTCCGCGAGCAAATGTCAAATTATCAAGCCGTATGAGTTCTTCTTCTTCAATTGGCGGCAGAAAGAAGTTAACATTATTTTCAAGGTCTCCATCTGCATCTGATACTGTTATTTCCTCGGCCCAAGGTTCGTAACCATTTAGATTATCAACTCTGACATTGTATTTGATGCCCTTTACCAGGTAGCACTCAAAACTGCCGTCAGCTCCGGAGGAAACCATACCCATATCATCATAATATGGGAGCTTCTCGTACAAAAACATAGTCCTGATCGCTGAGCTGTCCTTCTGATTTAGAAGTTTACCATATATTCTTATCAGTGTGTCGCCATCGAAGGAGCCTGCATAGGAGATATTGTATGCGAATAGAGAGGCGAGGAAGATGAATATATATCTCTTCATCATGGTTTAATTAGCGGATAATGACTCAAAAAACGGAAAAATACAGCAAAACAACGAAAAAACTAAACCAAGATTACGGCTGACCTGCAACATTTGCCATTAGAACATCCTTTTCCTCAAAGTTTAGAAGGTTCAATTTATGTAAAATGACATTCTTCTGATGTAAGAATGGAGTCAAAAGAGATGCACTGATCGGCTTAGATGGGGGTAAATCAACAGTAAGGGCATTTACTTGCCTGCCATTCTTCCAAAACCTGAAGCACAAATGCGGTCCATTAGCTAATCCTGTACTTCCTACTTCTCCGATCTTCTGACCTTGTTTGACTTTTACTCCTGGACGGATCCCCCTCTGAATTTTCCTCATGTGGAGATACTGTGTAGTATAGTTACTATTGTGGCGGATCTTCACATAGTTGCCATTCCCTCCATGATACCTTGCTTCCAAAACAACACCATCTCCTACCGTCCTTATTTCAGTCCCCGGATTAGCAGCATAATCGGTACCAAGATGAGCCTTGTATCTTTTCAGAACAGGATGAAATCTTCGAGGTGAAAACCGTGAACTAATTCGTCTATAGTTCAGTGGAGCTTTCAGGAAGGTTTTTCTTAAACTATTGCCATTTTCATCAAAATAATCGTTCTTTCCATCTCCTGTTTCAAAATATACCCCATAGTATTCTTTGTCGTAGTGGTGAAAATATGCTCCGATCACTCGCCCAATTCCAACCGGTTGCCCGTCTACCTGTTCCTCCTCATAGATCACTTTAAATCGATCACCGGCATCTATACGAAAGAAATCAACCTGCCATGCGAAGACATCTACCAATTTGTCTACAAGCAAGCCTGAACCTCCCGCATCGATTGCTGCCTGATAAACGGAGCTACCAGAAACTACTTCCGCTGCAATAGATTTTTCAATTTTGACAACTTCTTTCTCTACTTTGCGAACATAGAGTGAGTCCTTGAAATTATAAACCACATAGGATCGCTGATCAGGTTCGTAAATGAATTGAGCGGCGGTTTGAAGTGAATCCTTATCATAGATGATCGTGTATTTCGATCCCATTTTCATTTTTCGGACATCGTGCACTTTCTTGGAAAGCCATGAGATCTCGTAAAGCGACTCGGGAGTAACATTATAATCCTCCAATAGAACTGAAAGGGTCTGGTTCCATTTGATCTTTGCTTGATGCACCTGCATTGAGTCAATTGGGAACCCGTACAATAAGGTTGGTTCGGGTTCGGGGGTAATGATCGGCTCTACGATCTCTTTTTTCTCAGAGATACGTGTGCAGGCGATAAAGATCAGGAGAATTGTTAGAAACGCGCTATTCCTACTTTTCATTCAGAAGGTATTGCGGATAGAAGGCTGTTTGTATTTCCATCAAATTTTTCCAGTCCCCCATCCAAAAACGCCACAAACTTACTGACATTTAGGTCATATGCGATAGGTTCGGCCAACAAATTGCCATTTTGGTCCAAAATCACATAAAATGGTTGCGCATTGTTATTGAATCTGGTGATCTGGAAATCAGCATTTTGCTTTCCAATGGTTTTTTTGACTTTGTTATCATACTGGGAGGTATACCATTCTTCCTGTGGTAATGTGGTCTTGTCGTCAACGTATAGAGCAACTACTACAAAATCATTTCTCAACCTTTCTAAAACCATTGGATCTGACCATACCCTGGCTTCCATTTCCCTGCAGTTGACACAACCATGACCTGTGAAATCAATGAATACAGGCTTATTGGTTTCCTCAGCACAAGACATTGCCTGCTCAAAGTCGAAATATCCTTTGATCCCATGGGGAAGTGTCAGAAAATCGGCGTACTTGGGTTCTTCGCAAGATTCATTTTGAGTTACCTGTGGGTCAGAATTATTTTCCCTCACAATTTCAGTGATATCAAAGTCATGGGTAGACATAGGGGGTAAATACCCTGCCAGAGATTTTAGGGGTGCGCCGAAAAGGCCAGGTATCAGGTAAATCACAAATGAAAAAGTGATTATAGCCAAAACAAGTCCTCCAACGGAGGTCGATCTGACTTCGGAATCTCCCGGTAACTTGATCTTACCCAGCAGGTAAAATCCCATAAGGGAGAAGATTGCGATCCAAATAGAAAGATAAACTTCCCTGTCAAGTATATGCCAGTGGTATGCCTGATCTGCGATGCTCAGGAACTTGAATGCAAAGGCCAGTTCCAAGAATCCAAGAACAACTTTCACTGAATTTAACCACCCTCCGGATTTGGGAAGAGTGCTTAACCATCCGGGAAACAAAGCGAATAAGGTAAAGGGGATAGCAAACGCTGCGGCAAATGCCAACATCCCCAATATTGGCTTGAGCACCAGTCCTCCTGCAGATTCCACCAGGATACTCCCTACTAACGGACCTGTACAGGAAAAGGAAACAAGTACCAGAGTCAGTGCCATGAAGAAGACACCAATAAAACCACCCTTATCTCCCATTCGGTCCACCTTATTGACAAATCCCGATGGTAAGGTGATCTCAAAAAGTCCGAAGAATGACAATGCGAAAATCACAAACACCAGAAAAAATAGTATGTTGGGAAACCACCCTGTGGCTAGATCATTTGCTGTCTCCGGACCCATAAATGGGGCCAGTATGGTACCAATGACTACATAGATCAATATGATAGATACTCCGTAAGTTATACTGTTCTTGATCCTACCTTTCTTTTTATGGTCTTTTCCCGTGAAGAAAGTAACGGTCATTGGGATCATAGGAAATACACAGGGTGTCAATAGCGCCGCGAGCCCTGCAAGAAATGCAACCACCATAAATGACCACAACGCATACGGATCATAGACATCCCGTTTTGTCAACAATCCTCCTTTTTTTACTTCTGACGACTCAGCAATTTGAGTGGGTGTACCTCCCGTAAATTCGAAATCCTCTTCAAAGGGTATGCACTGACCTGTGATATCTGAGCAAACCTGATAGGCGTAGTAACCTGATATTTTAAAATTGGATTTTAGTATTCTCACCTTTTGGGTGAACAATCCCTCGTTCTTAAAATAGGTATACTCACCTTCGAAAATGGAATCATACCCAGTTTTCGGATTGACAGGAGTCAGGTCACCAACTAACTCGTAGGTATCGTTTTCCTCAAAATTGAATTCTGTAACCATGGGGCCGAGGTCCGAATCAAAATCTGATGAGTACAGATACCATTTCGCATCGATCTTCGAACGAAATTCCAGAACAGATTCCTCCCCTACTTGGGGATTGGAAGGATTCAATTGATTATTCCATTTGGCTGGTTCAAGTATCTGGGCTTCCAGATTATTCCATCCTCCGAACAGGATATATATTAAGGTTACATACTTACAGTATTTAAATATCTGCATTAAACTGGTCACTTGGACATTTCAGTAAAGAACCTATAAAAATGAGAAATCGTTTCTATGCCCTTATAATAATTGAACAAACCGTAGCTTTCGTTTGGAGAATGGATTGCATCTGAATCCAGTCCGAATCCCATCAAAATAGGATCAACCTTAAGTTCCTCCATAAAAAGCGCAACGATTGGAATACTTCCTCCCTCTCTTGTAGGTATTGGTGTTTTTCCCCATGCCTCTTCGAAAGCACGACTTGCAGCTTTGTATCCTATACTGTCGGTGGAAATAACCGCTGGTGTCCCTCCATGATGGGGTATCACTTTGACTGTCACCGATTTGGGAGCGTTTTTTTCAAAATATTTGGTCACAAGACCTGTGATCTTATCGCTATCCTGGTTAGGTACTAATCTCGTGGAGATCTTTGCGTAGGCCTTTGACGGTAGAACCGTTTTTGCACCTTCACCGGTATAGCCTCCCCAAATACCATTTACGTCCAAAGAGGGTCGAATGCCAACTCTTTCAATAGTGGAATACCCCTCTTCACCTTTCACTTCCGCAATTCCAAGATCTGATTTATAGTTAACAAGGTTGAATGGAGCTTTGGCCATTTCAGCTCTCATTTGTTCGCTTAACTCTTCCACATCGTCATAAAATCCTGGAACAGTGATCCTTCCATTTTCATCCTGCATGTCAGAAATTAGTTTGGAAAGAATATTAATTGGATTTGCTACGGCGCCCCCATAAACACCTGAATGCAGGTCACGATTTGGCCCAGTGACTTCAACCTGCAGATAACTCAAACCTCTAAGACCAACAGTAATCGAGGGATCTTCATTGCTGATGATAGAAGTGTCTGAAATAAGTATAACATCCGACGAGAGTTTTTCTTTGTTTTCTTTGACAAAATCCTCCAACTGATCCGATCCTACTTCTTCCTCACCCTCTATCATAAATTTCACATTGCAAGGCAGGCTATCGGTCTTAACCATAGACTCAAATGCTTTGACGTGCATGTACATTTGCCCCTTATCATCACAGGCACCCCGCGCATAGATCCGATCGTCCTTTATCACCGGTTCAAAAGGAGGTGAATCCCATAAATCCAAGGGATCAGGTGGTTGGACATCGTAATGACCGTAAATCAACACCGTAGGTAATTTAGAATCAATGATCTTCTCGGCGTAGACAATCGGATGACCCTTAGTCTCACATACCTCGACATGATCCACCCCTGATTTTTCAAATTGGGATCTGAGGTACTCGGCAGCAGCCTTTACATCATCTTTGTATTTGGAGTCTGCGCTTATTGATGGAATACGGAGAAGGTCAAGAAGTTCATTGAGAAACCTTTCCTTATTTTCTTTTTGGTAGTCAACAGGTGTCATCATTTATCGAATTTGGCGCAAAGATATTAAAAGCCAAATCCATCATCGTCATCATCTTCGATTGTATCGAACATGTCATCGCCTAGATCAATGTCATCGGGATAAACAAGGTTATAGGGTTCGTCCACTCCGAAATATATCTTCCTGAATTCATTGAGAAACTTAAGCGTTTCGTTTTCATCACCGGCGATAAGGACCATCTCACCGGGTTTAGATTTACCGAAATTGGATTTCTCAGACACTCTCTCATTAAATGCCCTGTTGGATGAATAGATCAGTAAGCTATTTTCCTGGAAATTAAAATAGTACCATGAACCCGGTGCAGCTTCAATAAACAGGTTCACAACATCTCCGCCAGTGTCATCTTTCTTGAATTCGAGGAATCCATCGACTTTGGCATTTATATCCTCTCGATTGATATTCGAAAGACCAAGTTTAGTTGTATTGTGCCAGGCATTGTGCTTGTCATTCCATTTCATTTTCACTCCGGAGATGACAATATTCTTGTTGAGAACGTCTGATATTTCTACCAATGGCAGGTATTCTTTGAGGCTTTCTGTTTCGTATTCCCTCGTAGTTTCCTCTCCAACAATATTTGCCAATTTAAGCATTGATTCTATCGATAGGTCGTTGGCTTCTGGATTGCCCAGGCGTTCAATAATATCCAGAACGTCATCTACCATCATATTCAGGAATGTGGGAGCCAGACCGAAATCAAAAGTCAGGAACGCATCCAGATTGTATTCATAAGCTTCCCTGTTTCCATCTCCAAGAACTGCAGAATTAACCTTGAGGTAATTGGCGTCCGTATCAATGAAATTGACATTTCCCTCAAACAGGATATTTTGAGACGAATCCGAATATATAAAACTATGGCCCTGATATCGATCTCCTGTTGATTTGCCCGGTTCTTCAATTGTATAAAGGTCTGCTCTGGCGTCGTAGGTAAATTCACCTTTTGCCAGGAAGAAATCTTCATCTCCGGGGGTGATACGCTCTTCAATCATGGTATGGTATACCTTACCTGTATAGCTATCTCTATGCAGACCAGCTAAAATTCTCTGTCCTCCATCATCAACGGCAGTCGACATATCGATGATCACATCAGTCTGGTCATCCTTCCTTGAAAACTGAATCCATTTATCGTGATCAGGTATTGTCTTAAAGTTAGGTCTGACAAAACCATCCAGTTCAAGTGCCTGCTTATGTGCTACAAGTTTGACTTCACCTTTATATAGGAATCCGGGGGCTATATCAAGATTCATTGATATATCCACGGACCCTGTGGCAATGGAAGAGGAATCCTGAGTCCCATCACTTTTTGAGTACTTTTCAATCAGGAAGTCAGACATTTCAATTTCAAACGTATCTTCCTGAACAGGAAGAAGGTATGTACCTGCTGCTGTGAACTTATTCCTGGATTTGATATCGACGATTGCGTTCTGAAGGATATGCCTGGAATCGGGATAATCGAATATCAATTGAGCATTCTCAAAGGTCTCCAAAACTGAGTTTTCAAGGATCGTGGTTTTATTCCCATCAGGTACCACTCTGGCATCTGCCACCTGGATGTATTGTATTCCTTCAATATTCAGTTCATAGGTTTGAATATCATAAATGGCCTTTTCAGCATTGAATACGAGTGAATCCAATTCCGGGCGAGTGGAATAGAAGTATGAATCCTCTATCGGCACATTGGGTGGTTTGGTCATAGTAATGACCGAATCCTCAAGAAACCATTCCCCCTTAGTAATTGAAGTTTTGATCTGAGCGTATGGAAAAGAAATAGCGGCTACTCCCGCAATTTCAGGATTTACATCCGCCTTATTTTGGATCAAATCGAAAGACAGTCTGATATCCTCTCCAGCCATAGCCGGTTTCTCGGGATTATCCGAGAGCACTTCGAATTTTGCATGTCTCGCCGAATAAAGAAATTCCCTAAATGCTAACTGATCGGACTCGGCAATTGATCCTCTGGTAAACATTCTTCCTGAGCCATAGACCCCTTTTTGTGTGATGTTGGCTTCACCGGTCAGTTCCGCCGTTTCATTGTAGAACTTAAAGGGATCATCAATTGTCTTCAGATACATACTATCCTTTCTGGGCAACCAGTACATCCGGAACTTACCCATTTCTGCTTGAGGGTAACTGGACGTTCCAACTGTTCCAGGGTTTATGATCCCATAATATCCATCAGCTGTCACCGAATCGGGATAGTAAATGAAGTCTTCTGAAAAAATGGTTGAGTTGAGAAAATCAATCTTCCCTCCTCCCATGATGCCGTCATTATCCAGAGTGATTTTCTCATATGTGCGTGCAGGTGTGCCATATAGGTTATAGCCCTCAGGAGGTATGTTGTGTTCGAATCCTAATGACTGGTCATCCTGTATGAAAAGTGTATCCTCAAATGTGGGGAAGATCCCTCCGGAGTTAAACATGCCAGGAAAAAAGATTGACTCCGAACTTTCCCTGTCTATGCTGTCCATATCGATAGCAGGAATAATGAATTTTACAGATTTGTCGTATGCACCATTGAGTATCTCAGGACCATCAAAAAACACTATTGCATCTGAGGAAGTAATGAAGTGAGGATAACTTGGATTATTGATCTTGGCGGACTTATTATTGGGATCCTCCAGGTAAACTGTCCCTGAAGTTAAATTCAGATGATTCTTAAGCGCTACTTTTCCATTCGGACCCAAATCCACAGAATCAGGGGGCGGCAGTTGGATCCTAATTGAATCGATCGCCGGCATTTCGACAAGAAATTCGTCATAATCAAAGTCGAAGTTCGATCCCTTATAGACAAAATCACCAGCCTCTAGCGCGCCGCTGAATTTTATACCCCTTTCCTTCTGAAGAATGACCTCCTCGTCAAAAGGCTCAATTCCTATCTTAAAATCACCTGTCAAGTAAAACTTCTTAACTCCTCGTACGACAATGTCCCCACTATCAAGCCGTATGGTAGCATTCGGTTTGCCGGATATTTTCGAGGGCACAAAAATGTTGTCATAGTCAATCTTATTGCCTGAAGCATCGTAATAATGAAATGCCTTCGGAAAGAGTTTGACTTGTCCATTCTCCTGATCGTAATCACAGAAATTATATTCACTAAGAAATTTCATTGCCCCTTTGGCCATGTTTATATCTATGCCATGTTCCATGACCAATTCCTGGACATTGAATTCCTCAATACCATATTTCCTGGCATAATGAACTGAAATTGAAATTGGGTGAAAACCAAAGGGTCCGGCTAGCCTTCTAAACCTCACCGGGTTGAAAAAATCCAATGATTCAAATGTGGCAGGAAGAAGATCCTTCCCCTGCATGACATTAATATCAATGGAATCATGATCCAAATACCATGTAAGTTGATCAGCACCAAAGGCTATTTCATGAGATGATGAATGAAAAGGGGTTACATTATATTTCTTCGTTCTGTTGATCTGGACCTTGTTTCTGGAAACATGGTATCGAATTTCGACGCTTGGGTGATGGATTGAATCCTCCCCATCCTTAAGTACCATTTCAGCATTATTTGCATAAAACAGAGAATCGTCTAATACAAAATGCTGTGCTGAAAATGTCATTGATCGCCCTTTACCATCGAGTATTGTCAGATTTCCCGGTTTCTTACTAATTGATGTGCCAAATAACTTATTCCCCATGATTCTGACCCCGCCCTCATAGACCGCTTTTCCCTCAGCGACAACTACTTTGAGGTCATTATTAAAACTTGTAAACCTGGGATATTTGCTTAGCACACGCTTAGGTCTTCTTACCGGTTTGAATTCAAACACTCCCTCCGATGTTCCTTCAAACATGCCAGGGAAACTGATAGTAGCATTTGGAGAATAAATCTCTCCCCTGTCCACTTTTACCGTGAATTCCTTCAAATCGACTTTCGCACCCCTCATTTTTTCATTCTGGCCCGGCCATTCGAGAGAAGCTGTCTTACCAGCAAAGGTTCGCGCTTTAAGTAATTGATCTCCATCCACACGATAAAGGGTCATGGTATCCGATGGCCCTGCTATTTTTAATTCAAATTCTTTCAAATGAATAAGAGGACCGTCTGAAGGAGGGTGCAGATAACTTGACTTAACCTGTCCCACATAATCGGTTACAATTGGTGAGTACTCCGGTCTGCTAGGAGTGGGCGCCTCGTATGCCGGCTGATTATTATCGAATCCGGTATCCCATGTGCTTTGCGATCCCCATGGATCATTTCCCCAGCTATCATCAGTGCTTGTATCCCAACTACTACTTCCCCAGTTGTCATCAGTTGTACCCCAGGTGTCATTAGTATCCCAGGAACTGTTAGAATCCCACGAGTCATCCGTTGTGGTCTGTGAATCGGAAGCATTGTCCCCGGAGTTGGATTGCGCCCAGGGATCATTGTTCGCCCAAGGATCATTGTTCGCCCAGGGATCATTTCCTGAGTCCCAGTTATTATTTTCTGAAGAATTGTCAACAACCCATTGATCATTTGTTGAAGATTGTTCATTTAAATTCTGAATGTCTTCATCGGTTAGGAATTCATCTTCTTCGATAACTTCATCCGTTACCGTTTGATCTTCGGTTTCAAAAAAAATATCCTCGTTTACCTCACCCACAAGCTCAAATTCATAACTGCCACCATTGGCTTGAGTAATTATGTTGTTTGATAAATGCAGAAACCTGGCTCCAAAAAAGGTACTCATCTCGAAGAGAAAATCAGCATACTGATCTCTGGTGAGAGATTTGAAAGCTTTTAGATTAATGTCCAGTATCTGGGAGAGTTCCTCGGCCTGCACTCCTTCATTCTCTACAGCAAATCCTAGATAAGCGAAGAAATGTTGGAAATAAGGATATGTTGAATAACCTTTCTTCCTCATCGAATTGGCGATCTCGATCGTCTTGACCTGATGCTCATTCCTAAATCGGCCATTCCATGCATTTTCAAAATCGAAGGCAACTTTGTCGTATGCCTCACTCCCTACACCTTGAAGAATGGATTTGGCTTCCAGCACAAATTCATTGGGTTCCGCGGAAAATTGTTGCGCCATCCCACCAGACACCAATGATAGAAGAAAGAAAACTAATATGTGAATTCGGATTTTCACACCTTAAAGGTACTTAAACACTGCTCTTTATAACGAATCATAAGTTAAAACCAATACAGCCCAATCATCTTTCTCATCTCTTGATTGCAACTGTAATCCCTTCTTTTCCGTGGCGTTCAACAGGATCGGTATATCTCTAACGTAAAATCCACTCAAAAGTAACGTCCCCCCAGCTTTTAATTTTGAAACGTATTGGCTCATTTCTTCAATCAGGATATTACGATTGATATTTGCGAGGATAATGTCCGCCTGAAAGTCAATGTCAAGCTTATCTACAGTGCCCAGCCTGATATCAGCAATGATATCGTTTATCTTGAAATTGTCGATGCTGTTTTCAATGCACCAGGTGTCAATATCCGTTGCAAGAATTTTTTTTGCACCCAGTTTGGAAGCCATGATGGTCAAGATACCTGTACCGGTTCCAAAATCTATCACGATCTTGCCTTTGTGATCCAATTGTAACTGTGACCGCAGCATCAGATAAGTTGTTGGATGATGCCCTGTACCGAAAGCCATTTTCGGATCCAGTAGAATTTCAAACTCAGTCCCGCTCGGCTCATGAAAAGGAGCCCTTACTGTGATACGATCATCAATCATGACGGGATCAAAGTTCTTTTCCCATTCTTCATTCCAGTTGACCTTTGGGATAACCTCAATTCTTTGATCAATATCAGAACTACCAGAATATTTCTTGATAATTGAAGCTATTTCTTTTTCAGCAAAATTTACTTCCAGGCAAAAAGCACTAAATCCATCCTCCTTTTCTTCAAAGGTATCAAAGGGAAGTAAAGAAAATTCAGCAATTAAAATGTCCTGGATATCCTGTGGACATTTGATATGAACAGCCAGATAGTTCATTCATTACAGCCAGCAAACGACTCAAAACGTGTGAAATAAACTGAGAAATGAGCTTCACGTTCAGAATCCGTGAAATAGATCTTGTATCTAACAAAATCGGGATTATCCTCAAAAAACCACATTCCCTCCTCATCTGCGAAAAGCTTATTGTTCTGCTCAAAAACTATAAGATCCGCTGATGCTTCTGTTGAGGACTCATATACTATAAGGTCGGCCTCCATCACATCACTTACCTCATAAATACTCCCGAATACATCACAATAAGGATTGCGGCATTCGGGAGATAATAAGATCAGTATATACGGAAAGAAAAGTTTAATCAAAACGACTTCGCTATTTCCACAAATCCCCTGGCATCCAAACTTGCTCCTCCAACGAGACCTCCATCTACATCAGGACAAGCAAAAAGGTCAGCTGCATTACTTGCTTTAACACTTCCGCCGTACAGAATTGACAGTTGCCCAGCCACTTCAGAGCCATATTTATCAGATAATTGTGATCTGATGTGAGCATGCATTTCCTGGGCTTGATCATTGGTTGCAGTCACACCGGTCCCAATCGCCCAAACAGGCTCGTAAGCGATCACGACTTTGGAAACATCGTCTGCAGACAGATGAAATAAGCTGTCCTCTATCTGTTTTGCCACAAGGTCAAAATGACCTCCAAACTCACGAACTTCAAGTTTCTCCCCACAGCAAAAGATGGGTGTTAACCCGGCTTCCAAAATAGCATTGACTTTCGAGGCAAGGTCTTCATGGGATTCATTGAAATACTCTCGTCGTTCGCTGTGTCCAATTACAACATATTTGACGCCAGCAGAAGTCAGCATTTCAAGGGAGATTTCTCCAGTGTAGGCTCCCGATTTCTCAAAATAGCAATTTTGCGCCCCAAGGGAAACTTTGGAGTCCTTGCTGATCACCTTATCAATAGAAGCCAAGTGAGTAAATGGTGGGATAAGGATCACGTCCACATCATCGTTTAATTCATCTTTTACGATATTTTCAACTTCAGATGCAAGTTTGACCCCTGCCGAAATGGATGTATTCATCTTCCAATTTCCGGCAGCAATGTTACGTCTCATAAATTAGATTTTTTCGCTTAAATACTTCGCAGTGTGATTTTCTGAAGACAATTTAATCATATCTTCAGGAAGTCCCTCAAAACAGATTTCACCCCCTTTTTCACCTCCTTCGGGCCCTAGATCAATTACCCAATCAGCATTTTTCACAACCTCCATATTATGTTCGATGATCAGGACTGAATTGTCATTGTCAATCAAGGCATTAATGGAATCCAGCAGCTTCTTAATATCATGAAAATGAAGACCAGTTGTAGGTTCGTCGAAAACGAAAAGGACATGCTCCTTCTTTGATATGCCACTTCCCTTCCCAAGGAAAGAGGCCAGCTTCACTCTCTGGGATTCTCCACCACTCAATGAATTTGAGGACTGCCCAAGCTTAACGTACCCCAATCCCACGTCATAGAGTGGCTTGATCTTGTTAATAATTGAGGGCTGACCCTGGAAAAACTCCATGGCTTCTTCTACTGTTAGATTCAGAATTCCTGATATATCAAGACCTTCATACTTTACCTCCAGTATCTCCTTTTTAAATCTTTTTCCTTTACAGTTTTCACAAACAAGGTGAATGTCTGCCATGAACTGCATTTCTATTTTTACAGTACCCTCACCTTCACAAACCTCACACCTGCCTCCATCGACATTAAATGAGAAATGTGCCGGTTTGAATCCATTTTTCTTGGAAGTCGGCTGATCAGCAAGTAACTGCCGGATATTATCGTAAGCCTTGACGTAAGTAACCGGATTAGATCTTGAGGACTTACCGATCGGATTCTGATCTACAAATTCAATGTGCTGGATTTTCTTATAATCACCTCCCAGCGTATCAAACTTTCCTGTAGCTTCTCCCGTAATTCCCAGTAGTTTGCCAAGCGCAGGATATAGGATTTTGCGGACTAATGTTGATTTCCCTGAACCACTCACACCCGTTACTACTGTCAATACTCCCAATGGGATATCGACATGCAGGTTTTTTAAATTATTTTCCCTAGCACCTTCAATGGTGAATGACTGGTTCCATTTTCTCCTTCTGGCAGGTAGTTGGATGGCTTCTTCACCCCTCAGGTACTTTACAGTATATGATTCGGTTCCATTGTTCTGGAATTGATCTGCTTTCCCCTGATATACCAAATTACCTCCCAGGGAACCAGCACCCGGACCAATATCTATGATTTGGTCCGCTTCTTCCATAATTTTCTCCTCATGCTCTACCACGATTACGGAATTCCCTATTCTTTGAAGACTTTTCAAAACATTGATCAACCTATCCGTATCCCTGGGATGAAGCCCAATACTTGGTTCATCCAGAATGTACATTGATCCGACCAAAGCACTACCTAGGGAGGTTGCCAATTTTATACGCTGGAATTCCCCTCCCGACAAAGTGTTTGTTAAACGATTGAGTGTTAGGTACCCCAATCCTACCTCGTCAAGGTAATGAAGCCTATTACTTATTTCGTCAATGATTCGTTTGGCGATCCCTTTCTCCTGTTCAGTTAGACCTAAGGAATTTATTCGTTGAATTAGATCACTTATGGGCAGTAGGACAGATTCATTGATAGTCAGTCCATCAATTTTAACATAAGAAGCATCTTTTCTCAACCTCGTCCCCTTACAGTCAGGACACGTTGTCTTCCCACGATAGCGGGATAACATGACCCGATATTGTATTTTGTGGGTTTTGGATTCAAGGTGTTTGAAAAAATCGTTTAATCCTGAGAAATAATCATTCCCTTCCCACAATACTTCATATTCTTCTTTAGTCAGCTGATTGATGGGTCTGTGAATAGGAAAATCAAAACGAATCCCATTTTTAAGTAGTGGCGTCAACCACTGACTCATTGTTTCACTACGCCAGGGGACGATAGCACCATCATATACCGACAAATTGCGATCAGGTATTACAAGATCGGGATCGATTCCAAGGATCTTCCCAAATCCTTCACATTTTCTGCAAGCCCCATAGGGATTGTTAAAACTGAAGAAATTGACAGAAGGGGTTTCAAAAGACATACCATCCAATTCAAACCTGTCATTGAATGACTTCTTCTCACCACCAAGTATCTCGACATGACACTCCCCCTCCCCTTCGAAAAAAGCTGTTTGAACGGAGTCACTCAATCGAAATTGCGTTTCCTCATCACGATGAACCACTGCCCGATCTATCAGGATCTCAAGGTCATCATAATCTATATTAAAATCCTTGATGTCTTCTATGAATAAAACTTCGCCACCTTTGATGATCCGAGAGTATCCTTTGCTCAATAGAATTTTCAACTCCTGTTCCAGGGTTCGGTCCTTTTTGTGTTTAAATGGAGAGGAGATCACAAGTTTCTTTCCCTCATCATGGGAAAGGATATAATCCACAACATTTGTGACTGTATCCTTTGTCACTTCTTTTCCTGAAATTGGAGAATAGGTCTTTCCAACTCTGGCAAAAAAGAGTTTTAGGTAATCATAGATCTCTGTGGAAGTCCCGACTGTCGATCGGGGATTACGGGTATTGACCTTTTGTTCGATCGCAATGGCTGGAGAAACTCCCTTTATATAATCAACCTCGGGCTTTTCCATCCTGCCCAGGAATTGCCTTGCATAGGAACTCAAACTTTCGACGTACTTTCTTTGACCTTCGGCAAATAGAGTATCAAACGCCAATGAAGACTTGCCTGAACCAGATAATCCGGTGATTACGACCAACTTATTTCTCGGTATCGCCACGTCCAGGTTTTTTAAATTATTTACCCTGGCACCCTTAATAATGATAAATTGCTTGGGATCCAGTTGATCGATATTCATTCGGCAAATTTGATTAAAAAGTTAGAACGATTTTAGGGGTTGGATAGATTTTAATTGTCTATTAAATATGAAAATAGTATAAATCTATTTTGGATTAATGCAATTTTTTCCTTTAGATTTGAAAAAGTAATCTGTTTCACTTAAACCCTGACAATATGATTTAGACCTCTACGTTAACTAACCGTGTGAATTTAATGAAACAAGTAAGTTTGAGCGATAGCCAATTGTTATCGCAGTACAGGAAAGGGAACGAAGAGGCCTTTACCGAATTGTTGAACCGTCATCAGGACAGGGTTTTCACAACAATTTATTTAATAGTAAAGGATCAATATCTCGCGGAAGATTTGATGCAGGAGGTTTTCATCAAAGCCATCCGAACTATCAAATCCGGCAGGTATAATGAGGAGGGGAAATTCCTTCCCTGGATCTTACGTATTGCCCATAATATCGCCATCGATCAGTTTAGGAGGAACAAACGTTACCCCATGATCAAAATGGAAGATGGAAGCAATGTTTTCAATACACTCGAATTTTCCGAAGAATCAATCGAAAACGCTCATATTAGAAAAGATACCTATAACCTACTTAAACGGTATATTAAAGAGCTACCGGAATCTCAGCGAGAAGTGTTAGTTATGCGTCATTACATGCAAATGAGCTTTCAGGAAATTGCTGATGCCACCAATGTTAGCATTAATACTGCCCTGGGTAGGATGAGGTATGCTTTGATTAATCTGAGAAAGAAATTAAAGCAAAACTCGAATGCCTATGATAAAAACTTCTACAAACAATGATCTATTAAAATTTATTTATCAGGAAACAGATCCTGTTGAAAGTGAAACGATACGACAGGAAATAGTACAAGACGAAGATCTTATGGAGGAAGCAGAGCAACTCCGAGAGATCAAACATCAGATCGAAAACTTTATAATTAAAGCTCCGCAACGGGTAGTTAACAAAATCTTGTCCTACGCAGGACGAATTGATATGGAGTCTGCCTAATTTTAGGCGATGACTAAGAAAGAAAGATTTGAAGCATTTGTTTCATATTTTGAAGAGTCGTTTCCTGACCCAAAAACTGAATTAAACTATTCAACCCCATTCGAATTGTTGGTCGCTGTGGTGCTTAGTGCCCAGTGTACCGACAAACGGGTGAATATTGTAACCCAGGATTTATTCAGGGAATTCCCCACTCCCAAGCATCTGGCCGTTTCCCATTTTGATGAGGTCTTTCCCATTATACGAAGTGTTTCTTATCCGAATAATAAGAGCAAGCATCTCCTAGGGTTGGGTAAGATGTTGATCGAAGAATTTGATGGTGAAGTCCCAATGACAGTAGAGGATCTTCAGCGACTTCCCGGTGTAGGTCGAAAGACTGCCAATGTCATTGTTTCCGTTCTGTACAATGAACCAGCCATGGCTGTAGATACCCATGTTTTCAGAGTCTCCAAGCGATTAGGCCTTGTGACCCAAACAGCCAAGACCCCACTTGAGGTAGAAAAACAGCTCACCAGGCATATTCCTGATCAGTTCATTCATAAGGCACACCATTGGTTGATCTTGCATGGCAGATATGTTTGCCTTGCCAGAAGACCTAAATGTGATGAATGCAAAATCACTCATTTTTGCAGATATTTTGAAAAGCTTCCTGACCAGGGATGAAAGTCCTAATTGTCCATCAATATTTTAAATTACCGGAAGAAGGCAGTGGGATCCGTAGTTGGTACTTAGCCAGAGCTTTGTTGAAAGAAGGTCATAAAGTCACCGTTCTGAGTGGCCACAACAAGAAAAAAGGGCTTGAGAAAACAGATGGTTTCGAGGTTCGGTACTTCAAGGTCCCATATCACAACAGGTTCGGTTTTGTGAGGAGGATCTATGCATTCCTGACTTTCGTTGAAAAAGCCAAATCTTACCTTCGCAGAAACCATGATTTCGATCTTCTATATGTGCTTACAACGCCCTTAACCACAGGCATGATCGCTTTATATGGAAAAAAGAAATATGGAATTGATTATGTGTTCGAGGTCGGAGACCTATGGCCGGAAGTTCCCATTCAACTTGGTTTTTTTAAGAACAAATTCATTAAGAAAAAACTATATGGCTTTGAGAAACACATTTATGATCGTGCACATAAACTTGTAGGACTATCTCCGGCGATCGTAGACTATTTTTCATATACGCTCAATGATGACAAAGAAACTCACCTGCTACCCAATGTCGGAGATTGCGATTTCTTTCAGCCCTCCTCAATGGAAATTGGTGAATTCAATGAAGATAATCCTTTGAAAATTGCCTATACCGGAGCAATCGGCTATGCAAATCAACTTGAGTACATGATCGAAATTGCCAGGGAATGTGATGATCAAAAACTGCCTGTACAATTCTTTGTAATGGGAGATGGAGCCATGACTGAAAAAATAACTGAGCAGGTTAATGCTTCCCCAAATATTGAGATGATAAATTATGGTGGTAAGAATGAGGTAAAAATGCTCTTGAATAATGTCCACGCCTGTTACATCTCCTACAGGAATGAATACATACTTACATCCGGGTGCCCAAATAAATTTATGGATGGTCTCGCTTCAGGAAAGATGATCATTTTGAATTTCGGAGGATGGATTAAGGACATTATTGAGAAAAATGAATGCGGATTTGCTTACGATCCGGAAAACACCAGGCAGTTTGTGGATATGATCACCCCATTTCTCAGGAGTCCTATGTTAGTAGAGCACTATCAAGCCAATGCACGACGATTAGCCGAACAAGAATACAGTTACCCACATTTTCAGGAAAGGCTTACTTCTATTATTAGGTAAAATATTCCTCGTGGTATCGTTTGTCAATCGGTTTCTGGGTCGTTCAACCGAATATTATTCCTGATCATTCCTGATTATTCAAATATTAATTCCCCATTTTCCTATAATAGCAATTCTTATATTAGAAACCACTTTCTTAATACCTATGAAACTCAGGGCAAAAATCGGTTTGTTTACAGCCGTTGTGTTAGCAGTTACCATTCTGGTAATAAGTTTGGTCAGCATATACATTATACGGAAGAAAAGCTTAGAGGACATTGAAGTGATCCGTTCTACCGAGGTCAAAGCGTCCAAACTAAGACTAAAAAATGTCGTGGACTTAGCGTACGACATGATCCAGTATCAATACCAAAATGAAGGTGCGGACTCAGCCATGATTTTGGACCTTATGTCAAGTATAAGATTTGATGATGGTGAAGGTTATATCTGGATAACCAACAATGAGCTGCCATATCCAACCATGATCATGCACGCTGCAAGGCCCGCAAATCAAGGCAAGGTCATGAATGATGAGAAATACAATGTTGTCAAGGACAAAGAAGGTAAGAATCTGTACCAGGAGCGGGTTGAGCAGGCAATTGCCCACGACACGGCCTTTGTGGACTACTATATGGTCAAACCAGATGAAGAAAAAGTATATGACAAGCTTTCCTACTCCAGACACTTCGAACCTTTGGGGTGGATCATTTCTTCGGGAATTTATACTGACTCAATAGAAGAGAATATTGCAACTATTAAACAGGACTTTGACAGTCAGATTTCAAGAATTATTCTGATTATTGTGATGGCTTCAATTGTCATCCTAGGTGTTTCGCTCTTCATTTCAAACTATTTTGGATCTGCGATCGCAGATATTATTTACGAAATCAGTGAGCGATTGAAAATCCTATCTCAAGGGAAAAGGGCCGAAACACTCCGATTGGATCGGAGGGATGAATTTGGGGATATGGCAAATTCGCTTAATGGCCTGGTAGAAGGAATTAATAAATACAGCGCATTTGCAACTCAGATAGGAGAAGGAAATTTAGAAGCCCACTTCCAGGCATTAAGCGATGAGGATGTGGTAGGGCAATCGTTGATTTCCATGCGAGACAATCTTAGAAGTGTGGTCCTGGAAACAAAAGAGGTAGTTAGAATTGCAGGGGAGGAAGGAAATTTCAAAGTAAGACTGGAATCAAATGATCGGGTCGGAGTGTGGAAGGAGTTGAGTGAATTCCTCAACCTGTTATTGGAATCCGTTTCACAGCCATTTCAGATCCTGAATGAAATAACTCACGATCTTGCCCAGGGCGATTTAAGTACTCGGTTCACAGAAAAAGCCGAAGGAGACGTTCTGATACTATCAGAAAACTTAAATACGGCAATTGAAAAATTGAATCAATTGCTTCATGAGGTCGTCGGACAAGCTGGAATAATCAATAGATCTTCAAATGAGCTGAGTGTAACCAATGATGAGATGAACTCAAATACCGGAGAGATAGCTTCAGCCATTGCACAAATGAGTTCAGGTGCGCAATCTCAGGTTGTTAAAATGGATGAATCTTCAAATTTGATTGAAGGTATATTGAATGCTTCAAAAGGGATGAGTACTACTGCTGAGGAAATAAATCAGGCAGCAAAAGTTGTGGCTCAGAATAGTGAAACGGGGAGCTCTATCTCCGAGGAGTTGTCAGGGAATATGACTGAAATATTTAGTTTCTCGGAGAAAACGAACGAATCCATAAATATACTCAGTAGTAGATCTGTTCAAATCTCAAAAGTTCTTGGAGTGATCACCGACATCGCCGCACAAACAAACCTTCTCGCTTTAAACGCAGCAATAGAAGCAGCACAAGCAGGCGAAGCGGGAAGGGGATTCGCAGTCGTCGCCGAGGAAATCAGGAAATTGGCCGAGGATTCAAAAAATTCAGCTAAAGAGATTGAGAAACTTATCAAAGACGTCCAGACAGATACGGAGCAAGCGGCGAAAGTGATTGAAGAGATGAATGAAAAAGTAAAAGCCGGAACCAAGGCTTCCGAAACGGCCTCTGATGTATTTAAAAAGATATCCAACTCTTCGAGAAATAATCTTGAACTTTCTGAGAAAATAGTCAAAGATGGAAAGCAACAGGTGAGGGATATAAATAATGTTGTGGGTATCACGGAAGGGATAGTTGTGATTGCGGAGCAAACAGCAGCCGGTACTGAAGAAATCGCAAGCTCCGCCTCCGAACTATCTTCTGGAATGGAAAACTATAATTTGAGATTCAAGGAGTTTTCCGAAATAGCTTCAAGGCTTAGGTCAAGTGTGGAAAAATTCAAGTTAGTTAGGATCGTGGAGCCAGCCAAAGACTTTGATCAGGGCTGATTCTTTGGTTTGTATTTGCTTCTGGAAAACATTTCGTGATGATTATCATCAGAAAGAATATCCTGAACTGATATTCCCGTCTCGGCAGCATAAGATTTGACAATTTCCCATCCAACCCATGCTCCAATTCTTCCGGGGCATTTTTCACCAATTTCATACACATTTGGACGCTCCCCGAGAAACTTCTGCTTAGTAAATTCGCTTGTTTCATATAGAGCTTCATTCTCAATAAGACTCGCCCATACTATTTCCTGATTGGCTTTTACTTCCTTTATTTCTTCCTCTGTGAATCCAATGACCAAATGGTCCGGAGTACAAGGCAATAATAGGCTTATGAAATAGTATATCTTTCCAAAATCTATCATTTCCGATAATAGAGTATTTTCCCTTCCGGCTATTGCCAAGTCCCTGGTCATGAATTTGAGTATGGTAGGAGGCAGGTGTTTGTAGTTATATCTTCGAAGTATGTATTGAGGAATATCGACTGGTTTATATGTGGCATCCTCCCCTATAAAATAGTCTATCCCAATGATCACATTTCTATTATCGATATAAAGATCATTATACAGCCCCGTTACAAGCGTTTGAAACCGGGGAACTGGTCTATCGGGGTAATAGGTACTCAGGTTAGAAATTCCGGTCTCCAATTCCTCCTTGAAAACAGTAGAATTCAGATCATAGGACTCAACTGCTTCTTTGTAAAGTGTATCAATATAAGGATCGTTTATGACGTTGTAGATCCTATCTGCCAACACATCTAACGCGGGATATTCATTTGCATAAAAGAATTCAGTTTTTAATACTTCGTTATCATTTAAAAAATCTAACACTTCCAATTTTGATTTCACATCAAATAATTCGAGTTCTTGTCGTTGAATATCTATTGGGACATATTGAGTAGACATTGGCACCTGTCTACATTCCTGTTCCCCACATGATTGAAACAAAAGGACACATATCATTATGAAAACTGGACGCATACTCGCTATTTTTGGCTGCAAAACTAGACCTTTTACCAAAACGAATATGCCAAGAATTATTGTTGTTATCTGTGTTGCTTTGATCTTTGCACTGCAGACTCAGGCACAGGTAAAGCTCGGGCTGAAGTTTTCACCTTCACTCACAAGCAGTCGTACAAGTACCTCAGCTGACACATTAAACATCGACGGTAATGGGTCTTCCTTCAGATTCTCTCTCGGCCTGCTGGTGGACTATGCTTTTACTGATACCTATACATTTAGTAGCGGTGTATTTTTTGTTCCTAAAAGAGTGAATATCAAAACTGACAACCCCTTCTACCCCAACGCCTCAGAAGTCTACAATCTACAGTACCTGCAGATACCCGTTACATTGAAGTTATATACCAATGAAATTATGCCTGATCTGAGTGTGTTTTTTCAAGTTGGTGGCGCTCCTGAGATAAAGATCTTTGAAGAACCGGATCGTGAAGAGTATACCCTTATCAACGATTTCAACTTACTGGATGTAAGTGTCATTCTTGGTGCAGGGGCTGAGTACAGGGCAGGGATCAATACGGTCCTCTTTGTGGATTTCAGTTTTCAAAGAGGATTGGTAAATATTGTAAGCAAAAGTACCCCGGACCTTGCCAATGATTTTGCCCTCAGAAACACTGCTCTGATGCTGGACCTTGGAATTAAATTCTGATAGCCTAGAGCTGTATCAATTCTCCGTTCTCATTGAAGAAATTGTATTCAGTTATCCCCAGAGATGAATCTTCAATGATGTTGATCCATCTAAAGTATTTCAGGTACCATTTTAGTCTCCTGGAGAAGAATCCTTTGGTAAAATACGCATAGAGATATGGATGAATGGCCAGTGTTAATTTCTTTTCGTTCTGCTGCGTGAAAAAATACTGAATTGTATTCTCAATTTGATCCCCTATGAGGATAGAAGCCGCAATCGTTCCAGTACCTTCACATGTCGGACATTGCTCTTTGGTCACAATGTTCAGTTCAGGCCTTACACGTTGTCTCGTGATCTGAAGCAAGCCGAATTTTGAAAGTGGAAGAATTGTATGTTTAGACCGATCTGAAGCCATCTCCTCTTTCATCTTCTTATAGAGCAGTTTTTTGTTCTCAGTCCTCCTCATATCGATGAAATCCACAACGATGATACCTCCCATATCGCGCAACCTCAATTGACGTGCAATCTCTTTTGCAGCTTCAAGGTTGACTGTCAGGGCAGTAGTCTCCTGATCCTCTTCCCTGTTGGATTTATTCCCACTGTTGACATCAATAACGTGCAGTGCCTCGGTGTGCTCAATGATAAGGTATCCTCCATTTGCCACGGATACTGATTTCCCAAATGAAGTCTTAAGCTGTTTTTCAATTCCGAATATCTCAAAGATCTTTGCCCTCCCTGTATAGGTGCGCATGATCTTTTCTTTTTCCGGAGCAATCTGACGTACATAAGTCCTTATCTCCTGAAAGAGCTTTTTGTCATCAACCACAATTGAGTCAAAAGACTCGTTGAGAACATCACGTAAAATTGAGTTTGCGCGACTGACCTCACCAATAACGATGTCATGTGGCTTCGCATTCTTCAGGTTCTTCATCCCATTTTGCCATATCTCAACAAGATTTTGAAGGTCCTTGTCCAGTTCCTTGACATCCTTACCTTGAGCAACAGTTCTGATGATCACACCAAAATGTTCAGGCTTTATGGAATTGATCAGCCTTGAAAGGCGTTTGCGTTCGTTGCTGTCTGTGATCTTTTTTGAAACATTGACAGCTTTGGAGAAGGGAACAAGTACCAGGTACCTCCCTGCTATTGACAACTCACATGAAAGTCGGGGCCCTTTTGTAGAAATTGGTTCTTTTACTACCTGGACCAGTATTTTCTGGTTTCTGGATAAGACCTGACCTATTTTGCCAAGTTTGTTGATATCAGGCTCCTGTTTAAAGCCTGATAACATTGGACCAATGTTCTTTTTCGACTGAATAAGCTTTGTAAACTTATTCAAAGACTGAACCTGTGGTCCAAGATCCAGGTAATGTAGGAATGCGTCTTTCTCGTATCCAACATCGATAAAAGCTGCATTTAATCCCTGTACAACTTTTCTGACGCTTCCTAGATAAACATCACCAACATTAAATTGATTTCCATCTTCTTCTTGATGGAATTCTGTAAGCTTTTTTTCTTTAAGAAGAGCAATCCGACATCCATTCTGAGTTGAATTGATTATCAATTCATTACTCACAATTCAATCGGGTTATTACTTCTTCTTATGTCTGTTTTTTCTAAGTCTCTTCTTTCTCTTATGAGTAGAGATCTTATGTCGTTTTCTTTTTTTACCGCAAGGCATAAATATTAATCTTTTATTATTCTAAATATTCTTGTGCTGTCGCCCTCAACGCTGGATCAGCATTTTCGGCATCAACAATTTTCTTAAGTTCAACACTTGCCAGTTCTTCTTGTCCTGTTTCCAGGTAGCATATCCCCAGGTATAACATCGCCTCATAGTCAGCACTGTCTACCTCCAGCACTGAACGAAAGCGTTCAGCTCCTCTATCATATTGACCACTTCTTATTGCAAGTAATCCCAGGTTAATTATAGCCTCACGAAAATTTGGATCTTTATCAACTACTCCCCTCAACAATGCTATACCAGCCATTGGAGTTTCTGTAACAACCATAGTCATCCCCAGTTTTGTCATTGTCGACAGGTCTTCTGGTTCCTGATCCAAAATCTTCTGAAGGTATAGTCTTGCCTCCGAGGCAATCACTCCAGCTTTTTCGGGTGACGTCGTTCGTTCGAAAACACTATATATAATGTAGGCTACCTTTCGTAGATTATACAAAGAACTATCTCTCATTAAGGTTCTCCTGGACACACTTGCTGCACTGTCGATAAGCCCGTATCTCAGGTAGTACCTTGCCAAAGAGTCCGCAAAGTTAACGTAATTTTCTGAATCGCTGTCCGTAATTCTTTGCCGCAATCTGGCGATGACTTCCTCATCTTCCGGTGTTATTGAAAAATCATGAGATTCAATTTCGGCATCCGTTTCATTCTCAACCACCACCCTTGGAAGGCGATAAAGAACGACAACCAGAATTACTCCTCCGACAATTAGTAGAAGTTGAGCTTTGCTCATCAAATTACGAGGACCTGGACTTTAATTTTGGACTGGACCTGATCTTCTCAATGAAAATTTTTGACGGCTTGAAACTTGGCACAAAATGCTCCTCAATCACAATAGCGGTGTTCTTGGAAATGTTTCTTGCAATTTTCTTGGCTCTCTTCTTGTTCACAAAACTACCAAAACCTCTAACGTAGATATTGTCCCCCTCTGCCATGGAATTTTTTACTACGGCGAAAAACGCTTCAATAGACGCTTGAACATCAGCTTTGTCTATTCCTGTCTTTTCGGAAATCTCATTTATTACATCCGCTTTAGTCACAATGGAATTTGTTTAATTGAAAATGATAGTGATTCAGGCCGGCAAATTTAAATTTGGCAACCCGAAATACAAAAGCTTAGACCTTATTAGTTCAATAATTGAAGGCGCAATATAAGAATTTATCTCAAGGGTTAATTATCTGGTACTCAACTAACAAGCGTGAATTACCATGGAGGTTGGATCCATCCCCTTATAAAGTATGGTTATCTGAAATGATATTACAGCAAACCAGGGTGTCACAGGGACTTCCCTATTTCCACCGTTTTGTTGAAAGATTTCCTGATGTCCATACTTTGGCCAATGCAGATCAATCCGAGGTTTTAAAGGTATGGGAGGGATTGGGTTATTATTCAAGGGCAAGAAACCTTCACGAAGCGTCAAAAGCGGTGGCTTTTGACAATGATGGCCAATTTCCGAAAAACTACCATGAAATTATTCAGCTTAAGGGTATCGGTCCCTATACGGCGGCTGCCATCGCTTCCATATGTTTCGGTGAACCAACGCCCGTAATTGATGGGAATGTTTATAGAGTAGTAAGCCGGTTATTTGGTGTAAGTGATGATATCTCAGAGTCAAAAACTCGAAAAGTGTTTCTTGATATCCTGCAAGAATTGATCCCAGAGGAGAATCCCGGTGATTTTAACCAGGCGATGATGGAGCTTGGAGCTACGGTATGCACGCCAAAATCACCAAAGTGCGAGCAATGTCCCCTATCCCTTTATTGCTTTGCCCGCAAAGAAAAGAGGCAGTCAGAATTTCCTGTCAAATCAAAAAAGGTAAAAGTAAGGTCCAGGCAATTTCATTATTTGGTAATTCAACATCGTGGAGAAATTGGTATTCGGAAAAGAGAACAAGGGGATATCTGGGAAGGACTCTATGAATTTGGTCTAATCGAAAATGGAAGAAGCGAACTGGATCTTTCGTTTTCTGCTGAAGATGATACGAGGATTGAGGCTGTTTATGGTCCAATGAAGCATATTCTCTCACATCAGGTCATCCATGCAAAGTTTTACCACATCCTTGTAAACACAACTTCCTCTTTCCATCGTTTGCTCAATTATTACGACTTACATGCAATCTCTTCTGATGAAGTTGTAACTTTGCCAAAGTCAAAACTCATTGTCAATTTTTTGAATCAATTTAATTTTTAAAGTAGCTTTAGATTATGGCAGGTGTAAACAAAGTAATTCTCATTGGAAATTTAGGTAAGGATCCTGAGGTGAGATACCTGGAAAATGGATCAGTGGTAGCAAATGTCACCTTAGCAACTACTGAATCTTATAAGGATCGCAATGGGAATCGAATTGACAACACTGAATGGCATGATCTGGAAATGTGGGACGGTTTGGCAAAAATCGCCGAGCAGTATCTTTCAAAAGGAAAGAGCATCTATGTGGAAGGAAAAATAAAATCAGATACCTGGCAGGACGAACAGGGAAATAATCGAAAGCGCACCAGAATTCGGGTTCTCAATATGACAATGCTTGGTGGTGCCAGCACTCCTGGGACTCAAATGGGAGGATCGATGGGTTCGGGGATGACCAGCAGCCCTCAAGAAAAAACCCAACAACCTTCAGAAACGTATGGCAATAGTGGCTCGCAAAAGTTTGAGCAGCCAGCGGACGACGTTATCGACGATCTTCCATTTTAAGTTGAACGAAATATTTACTGATTGGAACCATCTATCGACGACCCATACCCGGCGGGACTTTTAGGGAGTTTAGCTGATCTACCATTTTCTTTTTACCTGATCTACGGAGTTGTGATATTACTCCTGTTGATCTCATCCGGTCTTGTTTCTGGTTCGGAGGTGGCATATTTTTCGCTTTCTCTCGATAAGATCAATAAATCAGGAGGGGCGGAAAACAAAAAAATGAGAAGCTTACTGCTTCGACCCAAACAACTGCTGGCTACTATCCTTATTCTCAACAACCTGATCAATGTTTTTATCGTCACTTTGTCTACCTACGCCACCTGGCAGATAGTAGGAAGTAAAAATGCTGAAGGGATGGTTTTGTTTGTGCTTACCACTACTATCACGATCTTAATCATCTTTTTTGGAGAGATCGTTCCCAAGGTCTATGCAAGCCATAGTCCCTTCCAGTTCTCAAAATTTACTACTCCAGCTATTTTCTTTTTCAACAAGTTCCTCCGCCCTATTTCCTGGTTATTAATGTCGATAAGTAATGTGATAGAGAAAAGGATAGAGAGGAAAGGATACAACCTTTCTGTTGACGAGATAAACCAGGCACTGGAAATTACCACGGAAGAGGAGACTACCGAGGAAGAAAAAGGTATCCTGAAGGGCATCGTAAATTTCGGAACGCTGTCAGTAAAGCAGGTCATGAGATCGAGGATGGACATCACCGCGATTGATAAAGAAACTGATTTTCATGAACTGATGGATCAGATCAACAAGACCGGATATTCGAGGATACCGATTTACTCTGAGACCATTGACAAAATTGAGGGAATACTCTACATCAAGGACTTACTTCCCCATTTGCATAAATCCGAAAATTTCAAATGGCAAAAACTTCTTCGTGAAAGTTATTTCGTCCCCGAAAGCAAGAAAATTGATGATCTGCTAAAGGATTTTCAAGAGATGCATGTCCACATGGCTCTGGTCGTGGATGAATATGGGGGTACTGAAGGTCTTGTTACCTTAGAAGATATAATTGAAGAAATAGTGGGCGAGATCAATGACGAATTCGACGATGATACAGATCTGACCTACCGTAAAATTGATAGCAAAACGCATGTGTTTGAGGGAAAAGTAACCTTAAATGACATGTGTAAGGTCCTTCAGATAGATACTGGCATCTTTGACGAAGTCAAGGGAGAAAGTGAATCCTTAGGTGGATTACTCCTGGAAATCAATCAGAGACTTCCTAATTCCGGTGAAAAAATCGAATTTGAGAACTTCACCTTCACCATCGAAGCCGTAGACCAAAAGCGGATAAAGCGCGTTAAGGTATTTATGGATTCCTCAAAACCGGATAAAACCAATATATCAGACTATGAGGATTAGTCTATTATTGATCTTCATTTTCCTAATGTCATGTGAGCAGAATTACCTACCAAAGCCAAAAGGTTATAATCGTATCATTCTGCCTGAACAAACATACAGACAACTACCTGACACCCTTCCTTATCGATTCGAGTATTCTCAACATGCAACTATTTACAAAGACACTTCCTGGATATCGGAGAGGTATTGGATGGACCTTTATTATCCTTACTTTGATGCCACGGTCCAGATCACATACAAACCAATCAACAAAGATTCACTTGTAGAAAGCTATATCAATGACAGCTATCGGCTGACATCAAAGCATAATGTAAAGGCATACTCTATTGAAGAAAAGATCCTTATTCTGAAGGGTGGGAATGTAGCATCTGTGAGTGAGCTCGAAGGGGAGGTTCCCAGTCCATTTCAATTTCACATTACAGATAGTATCAACCATTTTATCAGAGGATCACTTTACTTCAAAATGGCTGGTAAGAATGATTCCCTGCGACCGTCAATTGACTTCATAAAGGAAGACATTATACATCTTTTGAATACCCTGGAGTGGAAATGATATAGGAAATCTCAATATTCAAATAACAAATTTCAAGCTTCAACCTTCAATTAAGCATTAATATTCAAATTCACAATTCCGTCATTTCAGGAATTGATCATCGTGATTTATTTGCATTTTGTGATTTGTAATTTGGATATTTACCTATGCCCGGATTCTTCGATAGATCCATCGAATTTCTAAAGAACGTGGGTCCCCAAAGGGCTCGACTGCTCGAATCCGAACTGGATATTTTCACCTATGGGGATCTAATCCAATACTATCCTTTCAGGTACGAGGATCGCACGAAATTTTACAAGGTCAGTGAACTTCATGAACAGATGCAGTTTGTTCAGGTCATAGGGGAAATTAAATCCTTTCATATGGCGGGCGCCGGGAGGAAACAACGTCTCATTGGAAAATTTACTGATGATACCGGACAAATGGAATTGGTATGGTTCCAGGGTGCAAAATGGATCCAGCAAAGACTCCGGATCGGTGTTCCATATATGGTCTTTGGAAAACCTACAAGGTTTGGCAAGACCCTTAATATTGCGCATCCGGAGGTGGAAGTGTTAACTGAAGCAGGTAAGCAGGGATCCTACCTTCAACCAGTATATCCCACTACTGAAAAGCTTAAGAAAAAATATATTGACAGCCGAGCTATTAGCAAAATGATGAAACAATTGCTTGTCGAGTCAATGAATCATATCAACGAAACACTTCCGGATCATCTCCAAAAGAGCTTTAATCTAATAGATAAAAAAACGGCCTTGGTAGGGATCCACTTTCCAAAGGATCAGGCGATGTTGAGGAAATCAACTTATCGGTTGAAGTTCGAAGAACTTTTCTACATTCAATTACGACTAATAAAAATGAAAGTGGCCAGGACTGAAAAATTCAAAGGGGTCCTGTTTGATAACAGCCAAATGCTGAATGAATTCTATGAAAGTCATTTGCCTTTTCAACTGACGAATGCCCAGAAAAAAGTTATCAAGGAAATATATTCCGACTTTCGCTCAGGAAAACAAATGAATAGACTGGTTCAGGGAGACGTTGGGAGTGGAAAAACCATTGTGGCGTTTTTATGTATGCTGATAGCTATTAGCAATAGTTGTCAATGTGCATTTATGGCACCGACCGAGATCCTGGCTGAGCAGCATTTTGAGGGATTGCAGAAATTCGCAAAACCCCTTGGAGTGAAGATTGCATTGCTTACGGGTTCATCCAAACAATCCGAAAGAAAACCATTGCACACAGCATTAGAAATGGGAGTATTGAATATCGTAGTAGGAACACATGCCTTGATTGAGGAAAAAGTGAAATTTGAAAAATTGGGATTGGCAGTTATTGACGAACAGCACCGATTTGGGGTGGCTCAACGGGCCAAACTTTGGCAAAAGAACAAAGATTTCTACCCCCATGTGCTGGTGATGACCGCTACTCCTATTCCGAGAACCCTGGCCATGACCTTGTATGGGGATCTGGATATATCAGTAATAGATGAGCTTCCAGTTGGACGAAAACCCATTAAGACCTACCACATGAGGGATTCTCAAAGGATACGAATGTTTGACTTTCTGGAAAAAGAGATCCAAAAAGGCAGACAGGTCTATATTGTCTATCCACTGATTGAGGAGTCGGCCAAAATGGATTATAAGGATCTTATGGACGGCTATGAAAGCGTGGCACGTAGGTACCCAAACTACCCGTTATCCATTCTCCATGGAAGGATGAAATCTGAGGACAAGGATTTTGAAATGAAACGTTTTGCCAAAGGAGAAACAAAGATCATGGTAGCAACAACGGTAATCGAGGTGGGTGTTGACGTCCCAAATGCCTCTGTGATGGTAATAGAAAATGCGGAACGATTCGGATTATCCCAACTCCATCAGCTGCGGGGAAGGGTAGGAAGAGGTGCAGAACAATCACATTGTATCCTTATGACCGGTGTGAAACTTAGCAACGAGGCCAAAACCCGGATCTCAACGATGGTAGAGACCAACGACGGTTTTAAAATAGCAGAGACCGACTTGAAATTAAGAGGCCCAGGGGATCTAATGGGCACACGCCAAAGTGGCGCTCTGGACTTACTGATCTCCGATCTTGCGTCTGATGGAGAAATTCTTGTTCTCGCCAGAAATGCAGCAAGTGATCTCTTAAAAGATGATCCGGAGATCAGTAAAACCAGTAACCGCGTAATCAAGCATCACATTGATTCGCTGGCCAAGACGGTCGTTAATTGGAGCAGGATCAGTTAGACTCTCTTCCTAATTTCTTTATCTTCAGAAGATTGATAACCACCCATCCATAATGCACAAATACTCCAGTAATAAGGATGGCAAATGTTATTACCATCCAAAGTGGAGCGTTGG
The DNA here is from genome assembly GCA_965242805.1 of Cyclobacteriaceae bacterium. Classification (GTDB taxonomy): domain Bacteria; phylum Bacteroidota; class Bacteroidia; order Cytophagales; family Cyclobacteriaceae; genus JANQEU01. The sequence continues at coordinate 3,032,103 of CBDETD010000002.1, forward strand.
GACTCCAGAGATTACGATCCTGAAGAGCTTCTGTAGCCGTGGGTATGCCCCAATCTATTTCCTCCCTTACCTCGATTGATCCAAAATCATCACTTTCCACTATCCTCGCAATTACTGTTAGGCCCCCATTTTCATCCCCGGGGATATCCGTTGGAAATTTCATTTCATCATAACCATCTTCATCGGTCCAGACCTCTCCTATTGGAAGATCCCCATATAACCTTGGTACGAAAAAATATATCTCCCCGTCTTCCACTCCTTCACCGTTACTACCAGTAAGATTCACCGAAAGTATCTTAACAGAGTCAACAATATCAAAATTCAGATCTAAGTCTACATACCTGACTTCAATTTCATGGGAGCCACTGTACGTCTCATTTTCACCAGTAATTCTAAATGTCATTAAGCTTTCCTCTCCGACTAGAATATTTTCCATTTGAATGTTACTCAGGATCACTATGGCATCTTCATTTGAACGCGATGTTCCAAGTAAACTCTCACTGTCAACATCAACAGAAATGAATTGAAAGTCCAGGTCCATAACTGCTTCATATTCTTCCTCATCATATACCTCTGCAGTTAACACAATGGATCCATCGGCACCTTTGGAATACATCATAGTGATATCCAATCCAATTTTGTCCTGAGCTGAAATAGAAATCAGGAAACTAAATGTGCAAAATGAAAATAATAATCTCTTCATGGTCATGCTGTTTTCATTTCAGATGTAGATGTCAATTCACCCTCTAACTCTGCGGACTTGTAAATTGGTACGACCCCACAAAAACGAGCAATCCAGGTAAATATTAAAGCGAAGGACGCGAAACCTGCGATGACAATCGCCCATTCGATCCATGTTGCTGAATAGCTGGCAACTTCCGGATCCAATTCTTGCATTGGAACAAGTGTGTTTTCTAACGTAGGTATGATTATCAGGTACCTTTTTATCCACATGGCTACTACCATGACTACGGAAACAGCCACAATACTATTGGTTGAACGAAGCTGTGGGATACCAATTACGATCATTGGCAAAAGGATGCCTCCTGCAGTCGTAAAGAAGGTAGCCCATCCATAATGGTTAGGATCAAATAGTTTTTCGATCAGTGTTGCATTCCATTCCTTCGATGTGTACCAATCCGTGAAATATTCGGAAAAAGTGAAGTACCCGTATCCCGCTCCAAAAATGATAATGGAATAGCCGAGATACTTGAAATGATCTTCAGTGATAAACTCCTCCAGGTGATAAACCTTCCTGTATATATACAGGATCACTGTAACTACTCCAATACCTGAATAGATAGCTGCCAAAACGAAATAAGGTCCAAATATGGAACTATGCCAACCGGGCCTCAAGGTCATACCAAAGATCCACGAGAGGATGGAGCTAACCAAAACGGCAGTCGGGACGATCAAAGCCCCCAGGATGTAGTTAGATTGAGTCAACAATCTATCCTGTCCGGATACTTCATTATAACCAATGGAAAGCCATTTATATAATTTTCTTCTTGTATTTGTGAATACTTCTTTCGTTGATAGAAACGAGAAATCCCTTATCACCCGCAAGTAAAAGAACATAATACAACCGATCAGGTAGGTGATAACCGCAATCACATCCCACATGATCGGAGATTGCAATCTGCCATAAACAAACAGGTAATGTAGTCTATCAAACCGACCGATCTCCATCAATATGTACAGAGGTCCAATGAATGTGGATATGACCATCATGATAGTGGCTACCCTAACTATGGGTGTTCTCCACTTAATATTTCCAAAAAACAATAGTGCAGCGATCACTGAACCTGCATAGCCTAAACCTATGAAGAAAATGAAGTTTACAATGTATATACCCCAGACTACGTGGTCCCTTGCTCCCGTTACAATATGACCCTCCCTGATTTGTATCACCAATGCATATGCTCCCCACATCAACAAAGCAACCAAAATCACATTCCACAGAATAAATCCCTTTCCTGATTGGGTCATCATTGGCATATTGGCCTTATAGATCCTTTCTTTTATTTCGTTCATTTCATTTGATCTTTAAGTACCTCAATTTCTTCATCAGACAAATCCCTATATCCCCTTTCCACAGGGAACATTCTATTGAATGGAGGGAGATAATAAACTCGCGGCTTAGTGCCCAGTTCTTCCATATATCGGTATCCCGCACGATCCCGAAGGAGGGCACTTAACCGCACAGTTTCGTCACCATTGGTGACTGCATCTTCATTTTCATCTCCGAAATAAAAAACACCATTTGGACATGAGGTAACACAATCCGGTAGTTTACCCATTCGTACCATATCCGGACAGAAGTCACACTTCTCAACCGTATTGTGATAATGAGGTAAACTGGTCTCGGTTTTGGCAAATTCAGTATTGATCACTTCCGGATTCTCCGGGTCTTCCCAATTGAAAACCCTGGTTGAATAGGGGCAAGCAACCATACAAAATTTACACCCTATGCACCTGTCATTGTCTACCAACACCAGGCCGTCCTCACGCTTGAAAGTGGCTGCTACAGGACATACTTTGACACATGGTGGATTGTCGCAATGCATGCATAACTTCGGAAACCAGTAAGGTGCTCCTGCCTCATTATCCTTCAACAACTTTACCTTAAGCCATTCCTTGTCCTCGGAAACATGGTGCATCTTCTGACAGGCAACAATGCACTTCTTGGCATTTCTACACCTACCCAGATCAACTACCATTACAAATTTTCGGCCTGGAACAGGTTCCCGACCCGCTACAGTTTTAGCCATCTGATGAGCATTATCAACCGATGCCATTTTCAGGTAGGCTTTGTCCACTTCTACGATCTCACCATCAGTGGATAGGAGTTTTACTATTTCTCCTGTTTCCTCAACATTTTGACTGGCAACCCATGCTGCCATTCCCGTTGCAGCGGCTGCGCCTACCGCAGCACCTTTCTTTATGAAATCTCTTCTTTCTTTTTCCATTGCGTTATGAATTTGGAGATTTGGTCCACTTTAGTATTTCTTGATTATTGGCTTTTTCCTTATTGGAATGCTTGAGGACGTTAGCATCGACCTCTACCAGTTTTCCATCCGGTGTCAGAAGTTTTTTTGTCTTCGGAGCCCCTTTAGCGTCTGATGCCATTACCGCCCCAGAAGCAGTAAATAGACCAGTAAAAAATTTTCTCCTGTCAATTTTCTTTTTCATGATATCCAATGCTTGGGAATTTTGCGGTTAGGTCTCCCAATTTATGTTTAGTCCCCCAAGGTATCTGACAAATGGAGCGCTGATAATGAGTAGGGTCAAATTTTTAATTGATCATTATCAAGTATTTATTGAAAATGCCGAGAGGGAAGATGATTGCTTTGGGAGGGTCCTTTTCAATCTTCATGATCTCAAAAGTATAATTAAGGTGATGTATGCCTATTTTGTATCAGTCAGATGATCATTAGATGAACCGCTAACCAATAAAAAAAGGCCTCATAAGAGACCTTTTAATTATAATGATTCGTTCTGAGGAACTATTTTGCCATCGTCCTCATATAATTCACGACTAACCAACGATCCTCTTCTTCTGGGATCTTTTTCTCGTAGTTAGGCATATCATCCCTTCCAAAAACTGTTTTGTAATACAGCTCTCCATCTGATTGCCCCTGGAACTCAGCGGTGCTAAAATCTCCGGGGGAGGTGTCGAGCTCTGCTGATTTCGTACCATCTCCTAAGCCTGTCTTACCATGACAGGACCTGCAATGCTTCATATAAAGCTGTTTGCCTATGCTTAAGTTTTCGGAGTCATCAGGATCCGTTGGATTCTCCATTTTCACATATTTTGTGGGCACATCCCATGGTTCCTGTGCAGGCGCGAATGATGAAATGGTTGCCGATCCGATAAACATTATGATGGCGATAAGTAATACTGTGTTGGATTTCATGTTGGGTAAAATTTATACCTATTAAATAATCATACGAATTAAATATAGCAAAAATGACACCAATCGTATGAGTATCAAACGAGTATTACGAAAGAGAATTGTCCAAATTACAATTGATTCAACTGCTGGAGGAACCCGGAAAGTATAGAAACTCTTCCATCCTTGTTACAAAACTCATACAATGATCCGTCATGAGAAAGTACACCACTTGTATCTTTCATATGCTTTACAATCGTTTGAAAAGCCCATATCCGTATTCAGGTTAGTTCCTCTTGTAGTAGTCTATCAGTTAAATATTCCCAATAGGTAAGTCATGACACCTGTCAAAGCCTATGATGACAGGAATCAAAGATCATGATGACACCAATCATCAGTTTGGCTTTGTAACAAAAGTTACTTTACACTCCACCGACTAAAAGAGCCTGGTTCAATATTTACAAATAACTGTTATGGAATCAATTCTTATTAAAATCAAAAATCAATTGACGACTAGTCTGAAATTAATTGCTGTTACGATATTGATATCCTCCTGTTACTATGATGATGTCGTTGCTCCGGAGATAGAGGTGCCAATTGACCCCATTTCTTATTTCGAAACCGTTGAACCAATTTTCGATAATCAAGGCTGTACTGCTTGCCATCCACCTGCAGCAGGTCTCGATTTAAGTGCCGGCAATTCTTATAGTAGCATTCTGGATGGTCGTGTTAATATTGAAACTCCTGAAAACAGTATCATCTATTTAACAGCTCTACCGGGTGAAGGCCACCCCAGAACGTATACTCCGCAGCAGGCGGTTATTATCTTAACATGGATACAGCAAGGGGCATTAGACAATTAATAACTGGACTTAGACATGAAAAATTTAAAATATACGCTAACGATCATCTTGGGGATATCCATTGTGTTCGCCGGATTTGCACAAGATGAGAAAGAACAAAAGGACAAGCGACCTGTAAGGCCTACGTTCGAAAGCACCTATATCATAGATAATCAATCGGTGATTGTAAATCAAAAAAATACCCTGGAGTGGGCCATTCAGCACAAGTTCGGAACTATTGACAATGGCTTTGAAGATTACTTTGGAATATGGGGTATCGGAAATGTGCGAATGGGATTTTCATATGTCCCTATCAACAAACTGGCCATCGGATACGGAATTACGCAAAACAAGATGTACCAGGATTTCAATTTGAAATATGTGGTTTTGCAACAAACGAGATCCGGATCAATCCCTGTGAGTATAACATACTATGTCAATGCGGCCATAGACTCCAGGTCCAGGAATGAAATCGTTTTCTATTCGAAATATGGAGATCGCATCTCATACTATCATCAATTGATCATCGCGAGAAGGTTCAACTCCAAACTCTCCATTCAATTGACTCCATCCCTGTCCCACTTCAATGCAGCCCCTTCAATCGATGTAAATGGAGAAGTACAGGCGCTTCGGGAAAATGACCACCTGGCAATTGGCATAGGTGGAAGATATAAGGTATCCAGCCAGGGCTCAATAATCCTTGACTATAATATGCCAATCACAGATCATTTTTCTGATGATCCTAAGGCTGGTTTTTCATTCGGATACGAAATATCAACAAGTTCACACACCTTCCAGGTATATATGGGTCAATACAAGGGATTGATCCCACAGGAGAACAACTACTACAATCAAAATACTGAGCTTTTAATCGGATTTAATATCACAAAGCCATGGTCACTTTAAAATCAAAATATATGCAACTATCGATGAATGCCTCCAGATTGATTCCTTATGTTTTGTTCCTTGTGATCGGAAGCTATCAGGTAATTGCACAGGAAGAAGAAGGGGATAAACGACCGGTACGAAGTCCTTTTGAAAGTGCTGTACTTATAGATAATCAAACTGTTATCGTACCTGCCGCCAAAACACTGGAATTTGATATGATCCACCGATTTGGAACATTTGAAAATGGTATAACTGATTTATATGGCATTTATGCACCTGGATCAAACATCAGATTAGGCTTCACCTATACTGTGATTGACAATTTGGCTTTGGGAGTGGGATTCACGAAACTCAACAAATTTGTTGACTTCAGTCTGAAGTATAGCATTCTCAAACAGACACGAGACTGGAGTATGCCTATTAGTTTGACTTATTACGGTAATATGGCCATTGATGGACAGGACGAAGAATTATTCCAAGACAGCGAGAATGTATTTGTTCACCGTATGTCTTACTTCAATCAAATCATCGTGGCTACCCGATTCAATAGCAAACTCACTCTCCAGGCCGGACCAAATTTTTCCTATTTCAATAATGTAGAGTTTGGAATGAATAATTATATCATTGGGGTAAGCGCAGGGGGTAGATATAAGATCGGCTCACAGACCTCAATCATTTTTGACTATAATCAACAAATTACCGATCATGATGAGGTCGTAGATGTAAAACCCAGCATTGGGCTTGGGATTGAAATATCAACCAGTACCCATGCATTTCAGGTGTTCGCATCAACATTTAAGAGTATCCTTCCTCAACACAACATGGTGTTTAACGAAAACGAACTTGATAAAAACGGAATTCTTATCGGTTTTAACATAACACGTCTTTGGAACTTTTAATTTATTAGCCATGAAAATAAAATCGCGCAGGGATTTTATTGCAAAAGGATCAGCGTTAGGGCTTCTGGGCGCTGTATCCGGTGCTGCCACCCTTGCGGGAAATAAAACAACAGAAGAAAAAGTTCAAAATTCACAAGAGACAGCAAAGAAGATCAAGGTTCTAACTGCTGAAGGTAAAGTAATTGAAGTAGATGAACCTTCTGAAAATTGTGCCATTGAGCCGTGTGCTCCAGCTCAGGGAGAAGCTGCAAGGCAAGGCATACCCGGAAGGTCTTTTGTCATGGTCGTGGACCTGGCCAAATGTAAAAACGCCAGAAAATGTATCGAGGGTTGTCAGAAGGGCCATGATCTTTCACCAGATCAGGAATTCATGCACGTCAACCTGATGAAAGATAATCCTGAAAGTGAGCCTTATTGGTTCCCTCACAGTTGCTTCCATTGCGATAATCCGCCTTGTGTTAAGGTCTGTCCGGTTGGTGCTACTTTTAAAAGACAGGACAATATTGTACTCGTAGATGCGGATCGATGCATTGGATGTAAGTTCTGTATGGTAGCCTGTCCGTATTCCGCGAGAATCTTTAGCTGGACACCTCAGGAATCTTATTCAGACAAGGATCCCAGTTACTCACCGGAAACGAATGTTCCAGGACAACTCGGAACGGTAAGCAAATGCGATTTCTGTCCGGATCGTGCAAGGGAAGGAAAACTGCCTTATTGTACCACCAGCTGTCCTATGGGAGCAATCTATTTTGGTGATAGAAATGAAGACTCTGTGACAAATGGTGTAGAATCGCTCCGATTTGAGGACTTGATCAAACAAAGGATGGGTTACAGATATCTGGAGGAGCTAGGTACTCAACCAAATGTATTCTATCTGCCTCCAGTCGATAGGATGTTCGACTATGAAAGCGGATTAGACGCGGCCTCAGAAGAACAGCGTAAGATCTATAATGAAATTATTCAGGACACCGACTCAAACTGAATAGAGCATGGACACAGGTACTAAAAATTTAATGCAGGAATTTGTTCCTAATATCGAGAGACCCTCGACCAGATGGTATCTCAAGGTTGGTTTCCTAAGTGCGGTTATTTTATGGGGTTTATATGCACTTGTCATGCAGATCCGAGAGGGACAGGTTGTCACAGGAATGAGGGATCATGCAGTCTGGGGTATCTATACAGCAAATTTCATATTCTTTATGGGACTTACTTATGCGGGTGCATTGATATCATGTTTCCTGCAGCTGTTCCGGATCGAATGGGGAAAACCGATATCAAGAATAGCAGAAATATTGACGGTTGCGGCACTTATTGTCGGAGCCCCCTATATCTTATTCTGTCTCGGTCGTCTTGACAGGATCCATTATTTATTTATATATGGAAGGATCCAAAGCCCTATAACATGGGATGTGATCGCGATTGTTACAGACATCATATTCTGTATTGCATTTCTGTATTTCACATACATAACGGATTTTGCAAAACTGCGGGAATACCCAAACATGAATGTAAGTCGTTGGCGTAAAAACCTCTATCGAATCCTTTCCTTAGGTTATACAGGAACACCGGAACAAAAGGCTAATCTTAAACGGGCAAAAGATATCATGGCGGTAATCATTATTCCAACTGCGATTATTGCCTATTCACTGCTTTCATGGTTGTTTGGAATGAGTTTGCGTCCCGGTTGGCACAGTACCATATTCGGCCCTTATTTTGTAGTAACAGCCCTGTATTCCGGCTTGGCCCTATTCATAGTCATCATATGGATATATCGCAATGCTAGAAACCTGGAATCCTACCTGACCAAAAAACACTTTGACAATCTCAGTATTGGTCTGCTCATCATGGGTCTTTTTTATGGCTATTTCTCTTTCAGTGAGTATATCACGGAATGGTACAACCTGACTAATGCGTACTCCAAGCTGTGGGAAAAGCTTACCTCCTTGGAGGCCTATGGCTGGCTAAGCTTATTCCATGTTGTTTTTGGACTTGGCATCCCGATAGTCGTTCTTGCCATTCCAAGGATCAGGACAATCAATAGCATTACGATCGTCTCAGTCTTTATAGTTCTGGCCCTTTGGGTCAAAAGGTATTTGATCGTTGTTCCTGTATTGGAAACGCCATTTATTCCCATTCAGGATACAAGACCGGAATATACCCAATACTCAATGTCATGGGTCGAAATGGCATTGACCGCATCAGGTGTTGCCTTGATGATACTGATTTTTACCATTGCGGCTCGTTTGGCGCCAATATTGCCTGTGACAGAAATGGAAGAAAGTCAGGAAGAGCACAAAATGGAAGTATCACTTAAAGCTGAAGGTGCAACATGAAAAGATTAATTAAAATTCGATCAAGTCGATTCTGGTCCCTTCTATTGTTAATTAGCTTATTAATCTATGTCCCAAGTCCTTTGAATGGACAAAAGAAGGAGCGGACCAGGTTGAGGGCTTATTATGAAAAGCTACCTAATAGTGATAAAAAGATCTCAATCATATTGACCCAAGGTAGAGGAAAGAGTATTCAAGGTATACAGGACGCACTCATTTCACTGAAGACCTACTCCTCCTCAGACAGCACCATTGAAATGGCTTCACTTAGTACAGATTCGTTAGGTGAGGCAGTGTTATTCATCGAACCTGGTTATCCTTTTTCAATGAATGAAGAAGGATACTCGGTAATTGAATTGAACTTCGATGGCAATGACTCTTTACGGGGATCAAAACGTACAATTGAATTCATGGACCTCAATCTGGATCTTTCTTTGGAGATAGTTGATTCTGTCAAATATTTAGAGATTTCCACAGTCATAATGGATTTGGATGGAAACCCTCAGCCCGTAGAAGAATTGAAACTGAATGTTGGGGTAGAAAGATTGTACAACAACCTTTACCTGAGTGAAGTGGAAACTGATGAAGATGGTTTTGTTAGTTTAGAATTTCCTTACGATGTTCCCGGCGATGCCGATGGCATGATTTCTGTTGTAGTGAGGTTGGAAGATCACGATGATTATGGTACGGTAACAAAAATAGCTGAAGTCGACTGGGGCGTACCGGTAGATCATTCCTTATTGTCAAATGGTCGATCCTTGTTTGGGGATTCGGCGCCAATATGGATGATCGTAGCTGTAGCAATCATCTTGACTGGTGCATGGTTTCACTTTTTGTGGGCTGTATTCATGGTATTCAGAATAAAAAAGCTTGTATAGAAATTGATCTGGTAAGAACTTAACATAGTAAAAATCGTGACCCTAAACACTTTTGAAAAATGAAAACTCTGAAATCATATTTGACACTGGTTGCTGTAACAACTTTCGTAATAGCATTATTTGTCGCATTTTCAAGCCCTCCCCAAGACGATTGGGAAGTTCCTGCTGAATATGTAAATCTGGAAAACAAGTATGCAGGAGGAGATGAAGATGACATTGGACGGGATCTATATATGAAACACTGTAAATCCTGCCATGGCAAGGAAGGATACGGTGATGGCAGTAAAGCAGGAGAATTGGAAACGGAAATGAGAGATTTGACCTGGGAAGAAGTGCAAGCTCAAACAGATGGCGAACTCTTTTACAAATCCATCATAGGAAGAGATGAAATGCCCAATTATGAGAAGAAAATCCCTAACGAGGAAGATCGCTGGCTCCTGATCAATTTCCTACGCACATTGGAAGAGTAATCTCAATAACAGGATTCATTATTAAAATATTAGGTCGGAGACCAATTCACCAGTTTCTATTGGGAAGTAAGCAATATTTGCTTACACCTCATTTGCTACGTTAATAAACATATGCCCGGACCTATCCACCCTCGAATGGCATGTGATTCTATGATTCAAATCATTTTGAAGCCCTGTTGAATTAAAGAATTTGGCCAATCATTATACCTTTTCTCCATTAATTTGGCTGAAATACAATTGAAGAAGTTGATAAAAATCGTATGAAACTACTAAGGTTCTTGTTTTCCGGGATTTTCATGGGTATCCTGCTGGTCATTTTTGCTGCGGCAATAGGTTATGCCACATTTATTGAAAATGACTATGATGCTACGACTGCCAGGATGATCATCTATAATGCTCGTTGGTTTGAGATCCTGATGTTGCTAATGGTCATAAACTTCTCCGGTATGATCTTTACCAAAAAATTATATCGAAGAGAGCAGCTAAATGTTCTTTTGATCCACTTATCCCTAATAATAATTATCGTAGGTGCAGGACTGACCAGGTATCTTGGATTCGAAGGCATTATGCACATTCGAAACGGTCAAATAAGTAATACTATCACATCAATTGATACTTATCTCAGTATTAATGCGGATGGGGAGACGATCCAGAACAAAATACTATTATCAACTAAAAATGAAGACTTCTATAGTGAATCTTTCAAAATTGGTGATAATGATATTGAGGTCACGATCAACAAATATATCGATAACGCAGTCGAAAAACTTACAAGGACTACCCCCGGTTCCCCTAAGGGATCACCCATACTAAACCTGATTGTGGAAGAGGAAGGAGGGCATGCCCATTCAATTTATGTAAAGAAAGGTGAATCAAAAAACTTACATGAATTAGGGATCAGCTACGGAGACACAACAACCCTAAACAATGTTCATATAATTGATGGGACTGAAGGACTTGAGATCAGATTACCTCTGAACTACAAATCAAGGGAGACCAATTCGGACAAACCCACCCACAGTAAGTTCATTCCATTAAAAACTTCAGCGAGATACAGGTTTACCGGTATAACACTAATACTTACAGAATATGTCGAGAGTGGTATTTTGGAATTTTTGCCTATAGAAGAGGAAGGGCAGCAAGGGACTAAAGTCATGCGGGTCAGTGTCAATGATAAAGAAACAACATTACTGTTCAATGAGCCAAAACAACTTAGGATCGGAGACATTTATGTCAATATAAGAATAGGATCATCATCTATTGAGTTGCCCTTTGCACTGCACCTGAAAGAGTTCCAGCTTGAAAGATATCCCGGATCAAATAGCCCATCATCTTTTGCAAGCGAAATAGTGTTGCTTGATAAGGAGGAGAACCTGAACATGCCCTACAGGATCTTTATGAACAATATACTATCCTACAAAGGATATCGGTTTTATCAGTCTTCCTACGATCAGGATGAAAAGGGTACGGTTTTCTCTGTCAACAATGATTATTGGGGTACTTTTGTGACCTATTTAGGTTATTTCCTACTTTTTGGAACTCTAATTGTGAATTTTTTCACAAGAAAGACGCGTTTCGCCAGGCTTTTGAACCAGTTTGAAAAAGTACGGGAAAAAAGAAAATCCCTGACTGCAACACTCGTCCTCTTCATGCTCCTTTTTGGGGGGATCCATCAATCTTTCGGACAGGATATGGAAAGCCTTCCAGTTGTGAGCAAAGAACACGCCGAGTCTTTCGGGAAATTACAGTTGCAAAGTAATCAAGGCAGGGTTATGCCTATCAACACCATGGCATCCGAATTCCTGGTGAAGATTTACAAAAAGGATACCTATAACAATCTAACTGCTGATCAGGTCTTCCTTGAGATGGTGACGGATCCGGTGAGCTGGATCACAAAACCTATGGTTAAGATCGGGGATGAAGAACTAAAAAAGATCCTGGGTATATCCGACAATTATGCACGTTATATTGACTTCTTTACTCAACAAGGTGAATACAAAATAAGTAATCAGGTAAATGAGGCCTACATGAAGCGGCCTGCCCTACGGACAAAATTTGACAAGGAGGTCATCTATGTGGACGAACGGGTTAATGTGATTACAATGGCAGTAGATGGTTCCATTCTTCGAATTTTCCCATTACCTCATCATACAAACAATACCTGGGGATCCGCAACTCAATTTGAAGAAGTGGCAGGAATGATCGGGATTGACAGCTTGTTCACGACATACTCAAGTGCTTTGCTTGAGGCCAGAAAAACCAGTGATTATGATAAGGCAAATGAGGCATTGGAGGATATAAAGAATTACCAAAAGCAATCAGGAAAAGCTATCATTTTATCAGATCGTAAGGTGAATCTAGAGATCCTTTACAATCAGACAAACATCTTCAAACGCTTATTCCCGTTTTATCTGATGCTTGGAATATTTCTCTCAGGTCTCTTCTTCATTCAGGTATTCAAACCAAACGTACGGTTAAGGAAGATCAATCTTGCAATGGCTGGAATCGTGTTTCTGGCCTTTGCCATTCAAACATTTGGCCTTATTCTTCGATGGTATATTTCCGGTCATGAACCCTGGAGCAACGGATATGAGTCCATGATCTATATTTCGTGGGTTACCGTGCTCGCAGGTATCATTTTTATGAAGAAATCTTCCATGGCGCTGGCTGTAACCACACTATTGGCGGGCATCACACTTTTGACAGCGCATATGAGCTGGATGAATCCTGAGATCACCAACTTGGTACCGGTACTCAAATCTTACTGGTTGACCATTCATGTAGCGACGATCACTGCGAGTTATGGTTTTTTAGGGTTGGGAGCGATGCTTGGTTTTATGAATATGTGCATCATGATCTTTAGAAGCAAGGAAAATAAGGTCAGGATCAATTTGGTCCTTACGGAGCTCTCCATCATTATCGAAATGGCGTTAATAGTGGGTCTGGTGCTGTTGATCATCGGAAATTTCCTTGGAGGGATATGGGCCAATGAATCATGGGGACGTTACTGGGGATGGGATCCAAAAGAGACCTGGACTTTAGTAACCATTATCGCTTATTCCTTCATCCTTCATATGAAATTGATCCCCGGGGTCAGAACTAAGTTTTCCTTCAATTTTGCTTCACTAATTGCATTCGGCACGGTGTTAATGACATATTTTGGAGTTAACTTTTATTTATCAGGACTACACTCCTACGCGAAGGGTGACCCCGTACCTATCCCGTCATTTGTCTATTACCTCCTTGTCACTATCACCCTGGTCAGTGCCTTCGCAGCATTCAACAGTTACAGGTTGGATCCGGCGACAAACGGCAAGAATTGATAAGTATCAAACCATAAATTGATCTAAGTACAGTTTGTACTGACAAATGTCGGACCTGAGAACTGACAATAGATTCCGTTGATAGTGAGATATGTCATGCTTTTTGTGGCATTATTATTATTTCTTCGAAGTATCAGGAAATCCACCGGATAGCTCTCCAGTGGATTTACAAAATCCTGAATTTTTACCGAGCTCAAAAAATACTGATCATGAAAGCACTTAATGTAAATCAATTTTCTGCTACTTTCTTTTTAGCATTAATGTTTGCCTTCGTACTAGGTTGCGAGGGCCCAGTTGGTCCTGCAGGAGCAGACGGTGTCGATGGAATCAATGGAATTGATGGAATCGACGGAACCACAACCTGCTTCGAGTGTCACGGAACCGGCACAATTGAAACTGTTAGCCAGCAGTTTCATCAATCCATTCACAGTTCAGGAGAAGTTGCTGTAGCATACGCAGGAGGAAGAAGCCGCTGCGCAAGATGTCACTCTAACGAAGGATTCGTTGAGTTTTCATTAACCGGAAATGTGGAAGAAAATATTACTGCACCCACTGCCTGGGAGTGTGCTACCTGCCATGACATTCACCAGGAATTTGATGCTACCGACTGGGCGTTTAGGGGAGATGTGGGTGATGCAAAGGGATTCATCTTCGATGAGACTGTCGTTGCCGATTTTGGCGCAGGTAACATATGTATCAACTGCCACCAGTCACGAAGGGCCGAACCGAATGTTTCGGATCCGGGTACAACATTCGAGATCACCAGTACACATTATGGACCTCACCACGGTGCTCAGTCTAACGTCTTATATGGTGCAGGATTTGCGGAAATCGCGGGTACAGAATCCTATCCTACCCCCGGATCTGCCACTCACTTTACAGGACAAAGTTGTACTGGTTGCCACATGGAAACTTATGCTGACGGACAAGGTGGACACACCTGGAATCCAAGCATCAACTCTTGTACGGAATGCCATGCCGGAGCCACAGATTTTGACATCAATGGTGTCAGGACGCAAGTCGAAGCGGACCTCGAAACATTAAGAGACCTTCTGATTGCCCAGGGAGTAGTGGAAGAAGCTGTGGAAACGCTGTTTGAACTGGATCCGGAAACTGGTGATATCGTGGAGGTATTGGAAAGTGATGGCTATCACCCTGTTGTAGGTACATACACCATGGCGCAAGCACAGGCCTTCTTCAACTGGGTTGGGCTTCTGGAAGACAGAAGTTTTGGAGTTCATAATCCGGCTTACACAAAAGCCCTTATTGCAAATTCAATTGAAGCTATTCAATAGCCTATATACATTAAGGTGCAAAGAATGAAAGGCTGCTCATAATGAGCAGCCTTTTTTGTTAATTGGTAATCAATATTGACGGATATCAGTATCTGGACTTTTCTTTTCTGCATTCTTTAAAATTTGTTATTGCTTCACATGCTACTTTTACCCGCTGAATAAATAAAATGAAGAAGAAAGAATGTCCGTCTTGTGCAATGGAAATCGATAAGGACAGTAAGGAATGTCCGATCTGCGGATATGAATTTCCGGAGGATCATTCGATATCCTACAAATGGATTGCCATCATTTTAGTCTTAATATTTATACTCTACTGGATCATCTAGGTGCGAATATTAGGAAATATTATCTGGTTGCTGTTCGGAGGGATCATCATCGCCCTCGAGTATTTGATTTCAAGTTTTCTACTGATCATTACCATTATTGGTATTCCCTTCGGAATTCAGACTCTTAAATTAGCGGGGTTAGCATTATGGCCATTCGGCAAAGAAGTTAAACATACGGAGAGCGCTTCAGGATGCCTGAGTATTATTATGAATATAATTTGGATCCTTGTGGGTGGCATTTGGATCAGCTTGACCCATGTTGCATTTGGGCTGCTCCTGTTCTTAACGATTATTGGAATTCCTTTCGGACGTCAACATTTTAAACTAGCTTTATTATCCTTAAGTCCTTTTGGGAAAACCGTAGTTGAAAAAGATTAATGAAAGAGAATTACATCAAACTACTTACACGACGGATAGAAAACCTGGAAGTTGATGATTTTGATCTTGAGGCCTGGAAGGGAGGTACCATTGGGGTGATTGAAAGGATCTTCGGTGAGAATGACAATCGAATAAAGAAAATCGCGGACCTGAAGATCGATTATTCCAGTTGGGCATTGCGAGACGCGACCTCTACCTATAATCCTACGGAAACCTGTAAGAAAAAAGGTAAAGAGATCCTGAATACTCTGATAGAAGAAATTGAGTTTCTTGGAGTCGAGGGAGAAAAGAATGGTAATGATTTCAAGGCTGTGCTCTCACAAAAGGTCTCCTCAAAACTGGACGAAGCAGTCGAAGCAGGTGATGAAGAAAAGCTTCTGAATCTTTTGAAAACTGAAAGGAAAGATGCGCTTGCTTCTGCACTGGCCAAATTACTGACAGTAAAGAATTAGTCAAGATCCCAGGATCATCAACCATAGTATGAAGTAATGGATTCCAGAAGAAAATTTCTCAGGAATAGTACACTCGGGGCAATCTCCTTGCCTCTTTTGACTTTTAAACCTGAAAGATCATTCCGATTAACCACACTAAAAAACTCAATCCTGGAAGGTGAGGACTATTGGAAACTGGTTCGGACACAATTTCCATTGGACGAGAACCAAACCTATTTCAATAATGGTACCATGGGGCCCATGTCGGGGTATACCCTCAACAAGGTGGTCCATCATATGCAGTATTACGCAGTTCATGGAGCAGAAATTGATTACAAGGACGGTTCCGGTCCGGCATTACTTAGCGGTTATTTTAAGTATGATTCCCTTCGAAAGAAAATTGGTGATATCATAAACGCTGATTACAAGGAAATAGCTCTTACTCAAAATGCGACCTTCGGGATGAACTACGTAGGAAATGGTCTTGAACTGAAGAAAGGGGATGAGATCATCAATACAGACCAGGAACATGGGGGAGGTTTTGGAGTTTGGAGGATGCTGGCCAAACGCAGGAAATGCGTTTATAAAATGGCTAAAATGCCTGTTCCTGCCAATGACCCCCAGGAAATAATCGACTCTATTTTCTCTCAGGTGACGAAAAAAACCAAAGTTATTGCCATTCCTCATATTGTATCCGTTTACGGAACGGTGATGCCAGTTAAGGAGATATGTTCAAAAGCTAGAGAGATGGGAATTTTTACAATCCTTGACGGAGCTCAGTGTGTTGGACAAATAAAGGTGGACGTGAAAGACATTGGATGTGATGCATATTATTCAAGCCTGCATAAATGGCTGCTGGCTCCAGCTGGAAGTGGGATCCTATATATCAATGAGGACAGAATCACAGATATCTGGACCACTATTGCAAGCTATAATTGGGACAATGAGGAGGATCATGGTTTCCGCTTAATGCAGAACGGGACGGGAAACCCCGCAGTCATGACAGGTTTCGAAGCGGCCGTAGATTTTTACAATACCATAGGGGAGGAAAGGTGGATCGGCAGGATCAAGGAGCTCGGTGAGTACCTGAGAAGTGGTCTGAAGTCATCCTCAAATGTAGATATATACTCATCCACAAATCCGGACATGGCTGCAGGAATTACCACTTACGCTGTGAAAGGATTGACAGGGCCGGAGCTCCAGGAAACTTTATGGGAAAGAGAGCGATTGCAGCCCAGGTCAGTGGGTGATGAGCTTATGAGGCACTCGGTGCATATCTATAATTCCAAGGATGAAATAGATCGGACATTAAAGGTAATCGCAGATCTTGCCTGATGACCGAAGATCAAATTGTCGACAAGTATATGGAAGTCCTGTTCTCAGGTCAAAACCTTGATAACCTGAAGGAGATCTTTCATGAAAACCTCGAATTTGAAGGTCCGCTCGCTACATTTCATTCCGCCAGGGATTATATCAATGATCTTAAAAGTGCACCCCCAGTTGACTTCTCCTTCAATGTTATTAACAGGTTCCAATTGGGGACGACTGTTTGCCTGAACTATGAATTCTATAAACCGGGGATCAGCACTTCCATGATCCAGATCTTTGAGATCGAAGATAATCTTATTAAAAGGATCCGCTTATTTTTTGATGCAGCGCTTTTCGACTATGTCTAACGCTTGTGGATCTCAACTCCACGTCGATATCCATTCGCTAATTCATTGAAAGGAAGCACAATTGTTAGCCTTCCCTGCTCATATTCCGCTGTAATCTTATCGAAATCGACATCGGCAGGGATGTTGAAACGGGTCACCAGGTAAGGGATCTGGATATCGGTTTCAAAGCTCATCAGTTGATAAATAAACAGGTTGTCCTGGTTAATTTCAACATTATATCTGTCGGCGCTTACACCGGGAACTTCCAGTCGGAAAAGATAGTGATGCTCCTCCTTTCTGAAAGTGATGTTTGCTTTGGACATACCGCCATTGAGAACATTCATGATGTTCGCTGTTTGGCTCAGCATTTTAGTAATCATTCTATCAGTCTTCATAGCATCCTCCCTCTTTACCTATATAACATCAATTTGCGTACCAGTATTTCATTTATTTATACGATTGTCAATTTGTCTTGCTACGTCGGTGAAAATGACAAGATGTCATAATAAATATTAAACTTCTACCTGAAGAATTTCATGTAATTAGAAACCAATAGCATTTAGAATTGTCCTTAATTTGATTTTTGGACAAAAACTCAACTTATAAATGAAAACATTCCTATCACTTTCCTTAATTATATTTCTAATCATATCGGTATCCGCACAACGACCTCAGACATTACTTGGTGATGGTATTGAATACACTTCTGGATTTGGTGGATTTATGCTCACTTTTCCAACTATTGACGGAGATGTATGGTCCATGACCGGAGGTGGTGGCGCCGTCATCATCAATAACCAATTTTACCTTGGAGGTTACGGATACGGGCTCGCTGACGACAAAAGAGAGATTGATGGAGGAGGCACAGAGTATTCCATTGACTTCAGCTATGGAGGTATCATGATGGGCTACATTATAATGCCGGAACGAATTGTTCACATCGATGTCATGACAAAAGTTGGTTGGGGTGAGATATCTCTAAGACCTATTCCCGCTCAGCCTACTATAGACATTGTTGGTGACAACGTATTTCTGGTGGTTCCCTCTGTCGCGGCTGAAGTTAATATGACGAGCTGGTTCAAGCTCAATGCCGGATTTGGTTACCAATTCGCCAATGGTGTTGACAATATCTTCTACCAGGATGGGGATTTTAATGGCATCACCTACAACCTTTCATTACTTTTCGGCTGGTTTAGATAATCATTTGGGGTAACCGTTACATTTTGTGACATTCTTTAACTTACGGATGACATCAATTATTACGCGTAGTCGTAAAATTGCATGTATATAACATCAACTAACACAAAACGAAAATGCTAGAAAAGAATCGTCGCGCTATTTTAGGATTATTCCTTGTTGTCATTGGAGGACTGATCCTTTTGGATAACCTTCATATTTTACCCCGAATGCCATGGTGGCTTTTCACCTGGCAGATGCTGCTGATTGCTATTGGACTTTTTAATTTATTGGTTGGAAACAGAGGGCCGGCAATTGTGCTTATTGCTATCGGGGCCATCTTTTTACTGGACGACCTATATTATTTTGACTGGGGGGATCTGTGGCCAATTATTCTGGTTGTCATTGGTCTGGTTTTCATATTCCGTCAACGTTCGGGGAATTGGGCAAACAGGACAACTGATGAGAATTACTTTGATTCGTTGAATATTTTCGGTGGTGGAAATCAAAAGATCACGAGCCATAAGCTTGAAGGGGGAAAGATCACCAGCATTTTTGGAGGATCAGAGGTAGATCTGAGGGAAGCAAAACCTGTGGATGGTGCCACAATAGAAGTTTTCGCCATGTTTGGTGGTAGTAGCATAATCGTTCCCCAGGACTGGAATGTCAGGGTAGAAGTGGCAGCGATCCTTGGAGGCTTTGAAGACAAAAGAACAATTGTCAAGGTTGAAAACGCTCCAACTGTGGTCATAAAGGGTACGGTCATTCTGGGAGGGGGAGACGTAAAATCTTAAGGTCTGTTCGCGCGAAGCTTCGCTTCGCGCGAATACAATTTGAGGCCAGGTCCCCTAAGTCTACACTCTATTCCCCCCATGAAACATTAAGACCTTCTTCTTCAGAAGTAGTAATCTTTGTCAATCCGGACCCATCAACATTCACCACATAAATTTGTGACGGACCTTCTTCTGATTTGACAAAGGCTACTTGTTCCCCATCCGGAGACCAACATAAATTGGCATAATACGGATTCAATCCTATAATTTGATCTGATTCACTATCGAAAATGACCTGAGCGTTTTCACCATCAATATCTGTTATAATCAACATTTGCCGTGTTATATTGTAAAAGTCAGAAGTTCCGATGCCCCTTACAGTGCCATTAAAATTCATGAAGGCTATTTTCTCTCCATCGGGTGACCACTGTGGTGAGATAAAAGGAAAATCGTAATTGTTGTAGAATGTATCCAGTTCAACTTCCGTGAGATCCTGATTTTCCAGGCTCAGCAGGTATAATCTATTCCTACCAGCACTGAAAATAACTTCATTCCTGTTATTTAAAGAAAGACCTGACAAGACATGCAAATGCCATGGAAATTCATAAATGATCTCAGGTGAAACGAAATCAGGAGATATTTCATGATACAGAAGATTATTTTCCTCAGGATCAAGACAAATAATCCCACGACTATCCTGAAACCAATTGATAAATAATATTGATTCTTGCCAAAAGATGTCGGGATGAAAGTATTCTATTTCTCCAATAAGGTTCAGAACATAAAGCCCGGATTCAAAATGGCTGGAATACATGCGTTCGATTATGTAATTTCCATCAGGTGATAGAGTCCCGTTTGAAACATTCGTCAAAATCCTGGTTGCCTCACTGTCAATATCGATCAAATACGAATCCAAAAAGGACTTTGAGAACATCAATTTCCCTGTACTGAGTTTTTCGTATGGAAAATCCTTGTCAGTAACTAAAACTTCGATATCAGGGTAATTGGGTTTGATCCTTTCGGTAGTGTAGCAAGCAAAAAGGAGCAGTACCGTGCCTTCAAGTATGAATAAAGTTTTCATAATGTCGTTCTTACCTGCTCCATGAGACATAATAATCATCAGCATCAAGGCCGCTAGTCACACGAGTCAATTCTGTTCCATCAATATTGATTACGTATATGTAACTCCTGTCTCCGTCAGCCATATTGAAAGCAAGCTTGGATCCGTCAGGTGACCAGCATAATGAAGGCCACCTCCAAAATCTGTATTTGATGTCCGACAGCAGAGTTGCCAGTTCATTTCCATACTTATCAATAATAATCAGACTTGCAATCCCCATTTCGTGCTTAATGAATGCGATTTTAGTACCATCCGAAGACCAGGATGGAGATTCACCAAGATGATAATATGTATCTGTTAATTGAATTAAGCTATCACCCTCCATATTCATCATAAATAATCCATGAGTAGTCTTCTTGAGATATTCTTCATATTTGTAATAGGAGAATACGAGCATTTCATCTATGGAGATCGACACCTTGGAAAACACATCTTCATGAACACCTGAAACCGTGGAACTCGTGAAAGATCTTATTTTTGTTCGCTGACTTCCCTCGATTGCTGGACATAAATAGAAGCTGACAGATGCTTCCTGGTAAAGAATCTGCTTTGAATCCGGGGTCCAGGTAGGTAGTTTACATTCATATTTGGAATTTGACATATTCCATAGGTTTTCACCATTGATGCCCATTATGAATACATCACCATCATAGCAAAATGCAATCAATTCACCATTTGGAGATATTTCTGCTGGTCTTCCTCCTAAAGATGCAAATCCCCAATTTCTTTGATTGTCGACATCGATCACATAAATGTCTCTGCCGCGAGAAAATACCAACTTGCCTGATCCGAGATTTTCAAATGGAATGTCATCAGGTAATGGGCTAAGCTCTTTGATATTAATTACGTTATTGTCTTTTGGTGTGAACGGACCATCATCCCAACATCCAATCAATGCAATTAGTATGATTATTAAAGTGATGAATGTGAGTGATCCTAGTCGCATGCGTCTATGTTATTTTTAATTTGACCATGACAGGTAGTGGTCAGTAGCACCGGGTTCTGAGGTGATCTGTGTTAATCCGGTTCCGTCAGCATTTATGAGATAAATGTGCCTTCCGGATCCGTCCATCCAATCAAAGGCTATTTTGGTACCATCAGGGGACCACACCAATGACCTCCCACTGGCCAGGGAGATATAACCGAACTCAAATTCTCCAGAAACGGGAAAATGGCTGACTGTTGTCATATTCTCCCCGTTCCCGTCACATATCTTGATCCAAAATCCTACGGGACCGGAATCATGCCAGTCCGATTCAAAAAAAGCAATCCTGTTCCCGTCCGGTGACCACATAGGGGACTGGGAAGAGTGAGGTGGAGCCTCCAATAATTGTACAGGATCGCCATAGGCATTCTCCATGGTAAAAATCCCTGCAAAAGGCAATCCTGTTTCCTTGTAAGTCGTGAAAGCGAATAGAAAGATCCCGGAACCTGAAACCGAAATTCTGGAATCAAATACATCCCCATGGGAGAATACTTTGAGTAGCTCTCTCTCGCTTGTTTCAATGTTAATTTTGAAAAGATTTCTTGAATTACCTGATGCATACTCCTGGTATAAAATATGATCCGAATCAGGGGTCCAGCTTGGGTTCGTACAATCCCAGGGTGAGTTAGATAAATTTGTGGGATTACTTCCATCAATACTTATCAACTGCACTTCATATTGGTTCTCACTATCTCTAAGTGAATAAACAATATGGTTTCCGTCGGGTGATATGGTAGATTCTCTAAGATATCCGTATCCTTCCAGTTCAAGTCCTCTCGTTGATCTTTTATCAATGTCAATTAGAAAAGCACCACCTTCTCGATCATCGAAATCTCTAGTAAATAATAACTTCCCTGAACCCAGAGCATCGAATGGAATGTTGGCATCAGTGATTCCCTCAGTTTGTTTTACAACAATAGAATCTTCGTCGGAACAACTGACTCCGATTATGATCAATAACCATACAATCCAGAAAAGGAGTTTCCTGAGCATGGTTGACAGCTGGGTGATTCAACATAAAAATTACTTCAAACTGAGTTCATAAAAAATGACGGATGTCATGGATGTGATCTTTGGGGACTAGAAAGTTTATCTTTGGATAACTGCCTCTTATTCGATGGATGATAATTATTTCCAACCTGAGAAGATCCCTAAACTGGATCCTCATGTCCTGCAAGAGTTGAGCACATTGCAGCCATGGCGCTCGTTCCTGGCGATTGTATTGGACTGGTCCGTTATCGCTTTATACATTTACATATGTGTAACTATCAGTTATTGGTTATATCCATTGGCTTTTGTCCTCATAGGTAATCGGTTTCATGCCCTGGAGGCAATGATGCATGAGGCTGCACATTATCGGCTCCATTCCAACAAAATGATCAATGAACTTGCCGGTGAAGTGACGGCATGGCCATTAGGCGTATCTCTCCTGGTTTACAGAAAGATCCGACATTTTCCGCATCACAGGAAAATCGGGACACGAGGGGATTCACATGTCTATCAGACCTACGAAAAAGATGTGGACGCCTTTACATTCCCCAAGAAGAGGTTACAAATTGTTAGGGACTGCCTGAAGGTTGCATTTAGGTTCCCAATTGACATCTGGTTGGGACAAATATTAGGCAATGCCAGAACACTTATGCGGTTATCCAAAACAAGGGCTGTTTTGTGGATATCTGGACAGCTTCTTATACCCTTATTGATAGTGTTAGGAGTTTTCTATTTTGGATGGGATGTATTGATCATCTATCTTCTGTTTTTTGTCGCTCCCTTGATGTGGGTGGGAGTTGTTTCAAGATATTTGCGCCTCATTTTTGAGCACTTTGGAATAGAGGGAGAGTCATTCATTGGAGGTGAAACAAGAACGGTGATGGTCAGCTGGATCTGGCGTACACTGCTGTGGCCACATAATTTGAATTATCATCTGGAACACCACTGGTATCCCTCAGTCCCATTTTACAATCTACCTCAATTGCACAAGCATCTGATTGCCAATCCTGAAGTAAAAAAGAAGATGCATATCACAATCGGCATTAGCAACCTATTTAAGGAACTGTCAACGGTCTAATCTAATAATTGATCCTGGCCTGGAATATTTCTTTTCCTGTATCCTGATCTCTGATGAGATGTATTGATGTGCTTTCACCTTCGAGGTTCATAAAGGTTTCCAATTGATCTCCAAGAACCGTTTCTCCTCTGAATACCATGTCAATTTCCTGTGGTTTGACAATGCCTCCCTTTGACCGGAACAGATCTTCCATTACCCAGGTGATGTAATTAACGTTGTTAGTGTGCCGGTTGACATCAATGTCCTGGTATCTTACCTGAAACTGGCTTTGGGAATTTGAGGCCAGGGGTAACTTACTATTGTTCATATCCATCCTCACCACATCAGGAGGAAACTTGAGCTCATTAAAAAATTCGGGAATAGGGATAGGCTTCCTTTTTTCAATATCGAAAACCAGCCATGCGCTTGTCCCTCTTATTAACTCATCTCCTGAATGTGCGAGTAACTGATAATCGCGATAAGTGTATAAACGATCTTTTCCCGAAGGCCAACTTTTAGCTATTACCTTGTCATAATGCCTGGGATATCTATGAATGTGGAACTGCATACGATATACCACCCAGGTATACCCTCTTTCCATCATGTCATAGACCGAAAAGTTCAGGTGGGCAGAATTATTCCAGGCCACTTCCTGCAAGAGATCGAGCAGAGCAGGGAATGTTGCGAAACCCGTGCTATCAACTTCGCTAATGCGAATTTTGTGAGGTTCTTCTCCGATCCAGTTCTTTGGGTCCATTTTGGCTAAATGAGTATTTCGCCAAAGATCGGAATTTAAGTGAATTGTGAAAGGTGAATCAGGCGCGGAGCTTTCAGCTCCGCGCCTTATTTATCTAGTTCGATACTTCAACGCCCTTCCAGAACGCCACATACCCCTTAATCTTATTTGCCAGTTCACTGGTCTCCGGGTAGTACCATGCTGCGTCCATATTGTCTTCACCATTTACCTTCACGGTAAAATAGCTTGCAGTTCCCTTCCACGGGCAAACTGTATGTGTGTCGCTTTCTGTAAAGTATTCCTTTTTGATAGATCCAGGAGGAAAATAGTGATTCCCTTCCACCACTATCGTATCATCACTTTCGGCGATGACTTCTCCGTTCCAAATTGCTTTCATGGGTTTTCAGTTTCAATATGAATAAAGACCAATATACGTCTTGAAAAGTTCAGAATGGGATCCGATTTGTCATCTGAATTACCCTTTGCGCTCCTTATTGATATCCAGCGAAAAGATATCCTTCCGCTGGTAATGTCCTGATACATCCAGATTCAAAGATTCTTCCTTGACTTTGTCAAGATCCAGATCAGCATAGATTATTGTCTCCACGTCCCAAACAGGTTCCACTACGTAGAATCCATCAGGCCCGATAATGCAGCTACCACCATTCAATATCCACTGATCCTCAGCGACGAGATCTGTTGCGACTTCCAGCTCAGGAGGAGTGTTTTTAGCATTAAACATCTGTCCTGCAGCTAACACATAGCACCTGCCTTCGAAAGCGTATTGTCTGCTGGCCACCTGATGCATCTCATGGACCTTTGGCCATGCGGCCAGATGGATCTCTTCCCCTGTATCGTGCAACGATTGACGGGTTAATGGCATCCAATGTTCCCAGCAAACGGCTCCTGTGAAGGCGGTGCCACTCAATGTAGAACTCCGCAATCCATTTCCGTCTCCATGTGTATACAACAGCTTCTCGGTAAACGTCGGTACCAATTTTCGATGATGATTCACAAGCTCACCCCTTTCATTGATAAAGAAAATGGCATTGTAAATACTGCCTTTTGCTGAAACGGGATCCACTTCGTTGGCACCAAAAACAAGTGAGACTTTATGGTCCTTTGCCGTCTTACAGAGATCCTCCATTTCTTTGCTATCCCTCCTCATAGAATTGTCTAGCATGCGTGCAAAAACCTTCTTCAGGGATGGGTGATTCCAGTAAGCCACATCCGAACAGTAATCGAGCCAGGCAGGGTATCCTGAAAACCAGGTTTCACCAAACACTATAATCTTTGCTCCGTTTTTAGAAGCATCCAAAATGGCATCCTTTGCCTTAGACATGCATGCTGGAAGGTTCAGGTGAACCGGAGCCAATTGAACGATCGCTACTTTACAGTTCATCGGGTTTAGTGAATCTTGAGGAGGGGATCCCTTCTCCAAGAACTATGCTGTCAAATACATACTCTGACTCCATTTCCAGTGTTTTCACTCTGATAATTGTCGGAAATTGGATCCCATTAAATTGTCGATACTTGTCAACAGTCCTTGTCAGGGCTATCGTTTCATCTCCTATTTTTTGAGTGATCACAGATTTATAAAGCATGTGAGTCTTTATGTCGATGAAGTATTCAACCCTTCTGTTGGATTTGATCACTTCAAACCAATAACAATAAATCTGGTCCACTGAAGCTGTCCCCCTGAAAACCAGATCATCATTGTCGACGATAGGAGATCCGAAAATCATCAACTCCCTGATCATGAAGCTTCGATATGATTCCATTGGCAGGACTTCCTCATCGGTCCATGAAGCTATTGTCCAGCTTTCTTTCCCATCAAACGCCTCTATAACACGACTTTTCACACTTTTGAACATTATTTTGTTAGGTTTCTTGGCGATAAAATCTCCATGAAACGTTCCCAAAACACTGCCCCATTCAACTTTGGCACTAATTGTATTAATCTGATCCCAGAACTCCTGCTGTTGGGCTTTGTAGTGCTTTTCGAGGACCTTGTGTTTGGATTGTCCATAGGTCTTCGGGATCAATAGGACAAAGATCAAAAACGTATATAATATGCCGCTGATTCGGATCATCTACATGAAAACGTAGCAATTTAGAAACTGTTTTGTTCTGATATTAATCAGAGTGGGTAAAAATAAGTTCTGCTCTTGCTATTTTTATCGCCTACAGAATCATCATGGGTGAATTATATGATGTAATTAACAGGTTAAGAATTGCGGGGGCTGCTTTCGCCATCGTCCTGATAATCGGAACAATTGGCTACCATTACATTGGCCGTCCGGATGCCACCTGGATAAACTCATTTTATATGACTGGAATTACCATTTCAACCATTGGATTTCACGAAGTCATTGATTTAAGTACCCATCCTTATGGGAGGTTATTTACTATTTTTCTTGCCTATTCGGGCTTTGGAGTATTGACTTATTTTTTATCCAACTTCATAGCACTTTTCATAGAAGGAGATATTCGAAATACTTTTAAACGAACACAAATGGTTAAACAGATCAAGAAACTTAAAGATCATTACATTGTATGTGGCTGTGGAAGGGTTGGTCGTAATATTGCCCTGGAGTTGTTCGCTACAAATCGGCCAATGGTAATTTCCGACTTACATATGGAAATCCTTGATCATCTGATTGAAGACGTCCCTGGAACCCCGTATGTTACGGGAGACAGCACGGAAGAGGAGTTCCTCTTATCTATGGGGATTGAGGAAGCCAAGGGGATATTTGCGGTAACTGGTGATGATAATACCAACCTTGTAATATGCCTGACAGCTCGTCAACTGAACCCCGCATTGAAGATCGTAGCGGTATCCAAAAACATTAATCATGCGAAGAAAATTGAGCAGGCTGGTGCCGATCGGGTGATAACCCCAACCTTTATTGGAGGCTTGAGAGCTGCTTCTGAAATGCTCCGTCCCACAGTCACAAAATTTCTGGATGAGATGCTCCGATCTGACTTCAAGCAGCGATTGGAAGAAATAACCATTCCTGAAAGGTTCGATAGCCAACCTTTGAATAACATACCCATTAAAGATCTCCGAGAAACGGTCCTATTGGCGCTGAATAGTCATGGACAATGGTATTATAACCCACCTAAAGACTATATCCTGAAGAAAGGTGATGTGCTTGTCATGATGACTACACCCGAGGAACGTCAAATCATCGAGAGATTCGGAAACAAAATTACATAGTCACTTCGAAGGAGCTGAAGATCCCATCCGGAACCGATTCTAAAACCTGAACATCCGAAAGGTCCCTGTCACCACGGTCATCCGAGAGCAGTATTTCTCCCATCTTTTGATAATTATCCCATGGAAGGGTCCATCTTGGCATAGTATCCGTAGCATTTGGATAATAGGCCCACTGCTTGACCAGATTGGACTCCGATGAAACCCATATATCGTATGCATTTTGAGGTGTGACTCCAACCTCTTCAAACGTCAATCTTATCTTTTCCGAGACCTCCCCTACTAAGGTTTGGCTTTCTCCAACATAGTTTAAGGTCACACCGGAATCTTTCAGTTTGAACGGCATCACCAACCAATAGGAATCGTTGATCCAGACTTTTTTACCCCAATCCAGGTATGTTGAAATGGAATCCGGGTCTGTCTGTTCCATTCCATTTTTAAACACTTTTCCCGTATCGTCATTTATATTGATCAAGACTATCCGATCGTCTCGTAGATTGTCGATCCTTACATTTCCAGTTTGTTTGTCCCAAAGTAGTTTTCTGGATCCGAAAAAATTCCAGGAAATGTACCGCGTCCTATCCCATGCTGGTCTACCTCCCATTGCGTTCATTACCTTGTCCGCAAGGATCACGGCTATCGGACTTGAGGCTTCACCGTTAAATCCATCCGCAGGAGGATTATCATTTGGAATGAACTCCTGACCTGCAAATTCATCCGTTTCGGTGGACTCCTCACTAGTTTTTGGAGATGAGCATGCAATGACCAATGTCGCAATCAATAGTAATGATAGGTACTTCATAAAAATTGGATTTGTTAACAATTTAGTGCCGTTATATTTAAGATGAAAGACGCTTTTTCTATTTTCAGCAATCAATGTCTTTGCCGGCTGACCTCATTTCAACAGTTCGGGAAATGAATTCATCAATACGGGACTCAGAAATGACATCAGTTTTCTTAAATCGAATGCATCCTTTACCAATGTCCAGATCCTTCAGAAGACCTTGTTCCGTATCAATTTTTCTAGAGTCGCCAACATAAAGACTTACATAGTTCTTTTGGGCATTTAAATGAAAAACCACTCCGTTATCGTCTGAGTAGCTCAGCATTTTGTAATTGATACCTTCCTTGAATTGTGGTGCTTTTGTTTTGATAAGGGACCTCAGCTCCTGTAAACTTTGCTTACGCCAATCGTTTTCCAGGGCATCCAGGTATTGCTGGGGAGTGTTGACCTCATATTGCATCCCACATATTAATTACCCTTCTTGAATTTGTCAAATCGACTCGTACCCTCCTGTCGCGGAAAAACATTATTCTCCACCTCCACATCTGCTGTCATTTCAAAGGGATCGACGTTTATGTTGACAACCTGCTTCTCCTTAATAAACACCTTCTTGACTTCTTTTTCGTTTCTTCTCCAGATCTCTGCAGGTAACTTCTCCAGTTCCTTGGTACCATCATCGTAGATCCACTCGATGATGATAGGACTTACCAGTCCTCCCTGGTTTGTAAATGTCAACTCATAAAAATTCTTACCCTCCAAAGCTTGTTTCACCTGTTCATTGTCCAGATTATTTTTAAACTCCTTAAACCCTTTCGTCTCAGAATTCTTGAAAACAAAAGTCTCGGCTTCCTCCGCAAATTCTTTAACTCCTCCACCCAGGTCCTGGTCCCTCACTTTTACATTTCGGGTCTCCAATCCCTCTTCTTCAGTCATCATACGGAACCACTTGACGTTGTCCAGTGAAACGTCAACGTAGTCAGTTGTATAGAACCACCCTCTCCAGAACCAATCGAGATCCACAGCTGAGGCATCTTCCATGGTTCTAAAAAAATCCGCTGGTGACGGATGTTTGAATGCCCACCTTTCGGAGTATTTCTTGAATGCATAATCGAATAATTCCGGACCCATGACAACCTCTCTGAGGATATTCAAAGCGGTTGCAGGTTTGGCGTATGCGTTGTTCCCAAATTGCAACAACTGCTCTGAATTGGTCATAATAGGCCTCGAGAGACCTTTATCTCCTCTCATGTAAGGAACAATATCTTTGGCAGGTCCTCTTCGATGAGGGAAATCATCACTCCACTCCTTTTGCGCCAGGTATTGAACGAACGAATTCAATCCCTCGTCCATCCATGTCCATTGCCTCTCATCCGAATTGATGATCATAGGAAAGAAATTATGCCCCACCTCATGGATAATCACTCCAATCATCCTGTATTTCAGGCTTTCCGTGTAGGATCCATCTGGCTCAGGTCGGCCGAAATTGAAGCAGATCATCGGATACTCCATGCCCACACTCGCAGCATGAACGGAGATGGCCACGGGATATGGATAATCTATGGTGTACTTGGAATAAACCTCTAGTGTATGAGCCACTGCCCGTGTAGAGTACTCTTCCCAAAGGGGATTGCCTTCCTTTGGGAAGAATGACATAGCCAAAGAGGTTCCATTTTCCAATTTGACCGCCAACGCATCCCAGATATATTTTCTGGAAGCTGCAAACGCAAAGTCACGGACATCATCAGCTTTGAATACCCAGGTCTTGCTATCTTCCGACCTGCTCTTTTCATTCTTGATAGCTTCTTTTTCAGTTACAATGAGCACCGGATCATCAAATGTCTCTTTTGATTTTTGAAATCGGGAATATTGCTCTTCAGTAAGTACTTCCTGCGCATTGTCCAATTCACCCGTCGCTCCAACAATAAAATCTGATGGTACGGTTATCGAAACCTCGAAATCACCAAATGGCAAAGCAAACTCACCGTCACCAAGGAATTGTTTGTTTTGCCAACCTTCCACATCATCATACACTGCCATCCTGGGATAGAACTGGGCGATGGTATATGAATAATTACCATCCTCCGGAAAATATTCGTATCCTGACCTTCCTAACTCACCTCGGTATTCATCTTTCATCCTGTCATTAATGTTATAGGAAAAATCGATGTTGAAGGAGATTTTCTCGCCGGACTTCAATGGTTCTTTGAGGTTGATCCGCATCATTGTTTTATTGATGGTGTATGGGAGGTCCTGGTTTCCTGCGTCCGTTACTGACAAAATTTTGAAGCCTCCGTCATGATCATCTACGAATTCGAGAAGTCTATGAGCTTCAAGCGAATCTTTGTATTCCCACGATCTGGTCATTTCAAGATCTGAGTCTTTTTCCCTAGCATTTTGTTCTAGTTGGAGCCATAAATATTCCAGGTCATCAGGAGACTGGTTATGGTAGATTATGGTCTCTTTTCCGGAGATACTTTGATCCTGATCATCCAGTACAATATCAATCTTGTAATCTGCTTTCTGCTGCCAATAATCTTTTCCCGGAGCTCCCGAAGCATTTCTGGTGGTGTTAGGTGTGGGCAGCATCGTTCCCAACTGCTCAAACTTCCTGCCCCAATCTTCCTGACCATGACCCGTACAAAACAACAGTACTGCAATTACCGAAATCGTATTTTTCAACATCTTCAATTAAAATTTACCAATAAACATTATCCGCCATCAAGGTGGTGGCAATTCCTCCAACCCCTGATGAAATTATCATTTTCCAATCCCTTCTATTGACCCCAAATACTGAAACGAACAAAAAACTTACAACTAGAAACAAGCCAACAATGATCACCTGCCCGACTTCAAGTCCTACGTTGAATGCAAACAACTGCATCACAATGGTCCTGTCCGTACCCAATAGGCTTCGCAGATAAGTGGAAAATCCCATTCCATGGATCAGCCCAAAAAACCCTGCAAGAAAATAATTGAGTGATATCCTTTTCGGCGTGAACTGATTCCCTTCCTTAATGAAGAGATTTGAAATTGCCGTCAATAGAATCGTCAAGGGTATCAAAAACTCAATCAGATTGGAATTGACAGAGATGATTTCCAGTGTGGCCAAGGCCAATGTTATGGAGTGCCCTATTGTGAAGGCTGTTACGAGTATAAGCACCTTTTTCCAATCCGAAACCTGGTACAGTGCACTAAGCACTATCACAAAAAGGATATGATCAAATCCATATATATCAAGGATGTGATCCAGCCCTAATCCATAATACAATCTGAATTCAGACATTACTTTTGCAATTGATGCTTAACATATTCCGAGTCTATGCGCTTTTCTTTCTGGTCGCAAATGTATATGCAAATCATCCTTTGCATGTGAGTGTTTGTGATATGACCTATGAATCCAAGGATAAACACCTAAAAATCAGTGTCAGACTGTTTGCCGACGATTTGGAAGAGGCCTTGACAGCTTTTACAAAAGGGGCGAAAATAGATATTTTGGGTTCACCTGATTGGGATCAGGTTAATGAATACTTCTCAAACTACTGCCAAAACCATTTTGAAATAAGAATTGGGAAAAAAGAGAAAGAATACACATTCCTCGGAAGTGAATTGGAGAATGATGTCTTGTGGGCCTATTTGGAAATAGAAAACCTCAGATCCTTCAAATCCATTTCCGTAACAAATTCCATGCTGTTGGAAATCTTTGACGATCAGGAAAATCTCGTCCATGTAAGAAAAGATGGAGATGATGTCAGAAGTTTACGTCTTAATAGAGAAACTGCGAGCGGACTATTAGAATGGAATAATTAATTGATCTCATGTTTTGATTATATCTGATTCCGAAATTGATCAGCGATCATCTTCTCATTTTTTTGTAAATTGTAAACAGACCAACCTCCTTCCACGGCTAAATTATTAGCTGTTTTCTTATGCAACATCGTCGCCTGGCTGCAATAATGTTCTCCGATATTGTGGGTTATACTGCTCTTATGGGTCGTGATGAGAAGCAGGCACTGGATATTCTTAAGAAGAGCAGAAGAGTCCATTGGAGGTATTTGAAAAAGTACAGGGGAAAATGGCTCAAGGAAATGGGGGATGGAGTGTTGGCAAGTTTCACCTCTGATGCTGACGCTGTAATGTGTGCGCTGGCAATCCAAAAATCTGCTTCTGAACTGAATATTCCACTACGTATTGGTATCCATCAAGGAGATGTGATTTTTGAGCATAAGGATGTAATTGGTGACGGAGTGAATGTTGCTTCCAGAATCCAGCACATCGCTCAGAGTAGCGGTGTGGTGATCTCGGAGATGGTTCATAATGAAATCAAGAACAAAGAGGGACTTGAGATTGAGTCTCTGGGTCAACATAAACTTAAAGGAGTTGAATCACCGATTTCAGTTTATCAGGTTCATTGCAGCGACATTGATAAATTAGACTATGTTCTCGACACCGGAGAACTAATTAAGCCTTTAGACAGCTGGAAGACTTCTTCAATACTGGTTCTGGTGATGATTTTTCTTTTTACTCTTTTCTATTACTTCCTACCCAACCTCCCGAAAAAAGGCTCTGAAGAAAAGAAATCAGTCCTTGTACTGCCATTTGATAATTATACAGGTAGTGACACCCTGGACTACTTTGTTGCGGGAATGTTTTCGT
The DNA here is from genome assembly GCA_965242805.1 of Cyclobacteriaceae bacterium. Lineage (GTDB taxonomy): Bacteria > Bacteroidota > Bacteroidia > Cytophagales > Cyclobacteriaceae > JANQEU01. The sequence goes on from CBDETD010000002.1 coordinate 3,065,202, forward strand.
CACTGACAACTGACATGGGAAGGATCGATGCATTACGAGTGATCTCCGAAACAACTGCAAAGGCGTACAAAGAAAATAAAAAATCTATCGCTGAAATTGCTTCTGAATTGAATGTGGATTATGTGTTTGAGGGTTCAGTGTCATGCATTGGAAAGGACATCTGTCTTCGATTGAAGGCTATAAGTGCCGATGAAGATGAAGAGCAAATTTGGGTTAAGGATTACGCGGAAGATGCAGGTGAGATCCTCAACGTGTACAATAAGATCACAAAAGAAATATCCGGTGAGATCGATATAGTACTCACTCCGGAAGAGGAAGAGTTCCTTGCTCAGTCAAGACCTGTAGACCCTGCTGCTTACAAAGCTTTCCTAAGAGGTATGAGTTATTGGGAATTAGGTAAGAAAGAAGATCTGGATCGGGCGATGGAACACTTCGAATTAGCGAAAAAAATAGACCCAAATTACACCTTGGCCTACCTCGGTATTTGGAAGACCTGGGGAGGGTATGTACAACATGGATTCATGCCCTATTCTGAAGTACTCCCCAAAAGGGATGAAGCCAGAAGAAAAGCTTTGGAACTGGATAGTAACCTGGTTGAAGTTCGGACAGGTCTGGCTAACTTTTATTCATGGGTAAAGTGGGATTGGAAAAATGCAGAAAATGAGTTTTTAAAGGCCATTGAGATCAATTCCAATTATCCTCATGCATTAGCCTACTACTCACATCTCCTGGCTGTGACTGGAAGAGCTGCAGAAGGTTTAAGATATAGTGAGAAAGCACTGGAACTGGATCCATTGAATACACTGTATCAATCTGTCTACATTCAGGCCTTGAAAAATGCCAAACAATACGAAGAAGCTTTGGAACTGGCCATCGAATTGTATGAAAGGGAACCGGAACAGGGGATAGGGCTCCCTGCAATTTGGGCCGTCTATCATGAATTAGGTCGTTATGAGGAAGCATTGGAAATTGCCCAAAGAATTTACTCCATTAGAGGAAATGATCTGGCAATCAATTCCCTGGAATCAGGATATCAAGAGGGAGGTTATAAAATGGCAATGCAACGAACTGCCGAAGCCATGATCAACATCAGCGATAGTATCTACTTCCCTCCCTGGCAGGTCTTTACGCTTTATTGTCGAGCTGAGATGAAAGACCAGGCCTTGACCTGGCTCGAGCAGGCACACCGTGAACACGACCCGAATATGCCTTACATATCCGCCGATCCTCTTTTTGATTTCCTTAGGGAAGATGAAAGATTCAAGGACATCTTGCGCAAGATGGATCTTCCATACTAAGGTCTGTATAGAGGGAAGCCATCATCAATATTCCAACGATGACCATCATGTTTCAAAAGCACCAGCTCCCTTGCCTGGAAAGTGAAAGAGATCTGCTGACTTTGATAATGGTCCCAGGCCTTAAAGAATTCCGATTTTCTTAAATCCCTGAAGGCAACGGTAACATGTGGATGGAATGGTTTGTTTTTATAATCCGCGTTTAGAACATTCAGTGATCTCATGGTCTTAACCACTTTCTTCTGAAGTTGATCCAGTTCCTTACAAGGCAAGACATTCACAAATATTACCCTGGGTCTAAAACAGTCAAAATCCTTCAATTCGATCTCAAAATCCTTAATTTCCGATGATAGCTGGCCCAGGGATTGGCTTAAGGATCTCTTTTTCCTTGAAGACCATTTGAATGGCATATGCAATGTGATGTGGGGTGGAGATCTTAATGCATGAGCACTTCCATATAGATCCCTGATATCCTCTTTGATTTTCGTGATCTCATTCCGAATATCAGCAGGTGGCACCACTGCGATAAAATACAACTCATCCAATTGGCCCAATATTTATATTTCTGGTTCAAATCAAAGTTAAACCATGAAAAGGAGCCCTTTATATATCTTTCTTATGCTTGCTGTTTTTTGTCTTTCCGCACAGAGAAAAAGCAAGAAATCAACCGACACTTCCAAACCTTCCGGAACCATTGAGTCTGTCACTACCGGTATGGCAAAAGAAAATGGCTATTTCAATTATTACTGGGATGATGCCAAGGGAAAAGTATACCTTGAATTATCGACATTCAACAATGAGTTCTTGTACGTGAATTCCCTGACTGCAGGCGTCGGATCAAATGATATTGGCCTAGATCGTGGACAACTTGGGAATGAAAGAGTAGTTCGTTTCGAGAAGCGAGGTGAAAAGGTATTGATGATACAATCAAATTATGGATTCCGGGCAGTCAGTGATAATCAGGAAGAAGTGAAATCGGTCAGAGAAGCCTTCGCAGAATCCGTGCTGTGGGGATTTCCAATTAAAGCCCGTACAGGTTCAAATGTGCTTGTGGATTTGACTGACTTCCTCCTAAGGGATAGCCATGGAGTAACTCAACGATTAAGTAGGACAAAGCAAGGTTCCTACAAATTGGATAAAAGCCGATCTGCTCTATATCGGGAAGCTACCATGAATTTTCCTCAGAATACGGAATTCGAATCGATCATAACCTTTACGGGTGATCCCAAGGGGGGATGGGTAAGGTCCGTGACCCCAACACCTCAAGCTGTAACTGTGAGAATGCATCATTCATTCATTCAACTCCCTGATGATAATTACAAAACTCGTGTGTTTGACCCAAGGAGTGGCTTCATCCATATCAGATACCAGGATTACGCTACACCAATAGAGTCACCTCTTGTAAAAAGACTCATCGTTAGACACCGTCTGGAAAAAAAGGATCCTTCTGCTGTGGTTTCGGAAGCAGTGGAACCAATTATTTACTACCTGGATAGAGGTGCTCCCGAACCAGTGAAGTCCGCATTGCTCGATGGAGCACGATGGTGGAATGAAGCTTTTGAGGCCGCAGGTTTCAAAGATGCATTTCGAGTGGAAGTATTGCCAGAGGGGGCCCATCCTATGGACGTTCGGTATAATGTGATCCAATGGGTCCATCGATCGACGAGGGGATGGTCCTACGGAGCTTCGGTGGTCGATCCGAGAACAGGTGAGATCATCAAAGGTCATGTAAGCCTAGGATCACTCAGGGTGAGGCAGGACTTTCTTATTGCCCAGGGTCTTCTTAATCAATATGATGACGGTACCGAGCCAATGAAGGAGATGGCCCTTGCCAGGATCCGTCAACTTTCAGCTCATGAGGTTGGTCATACCATTGGACTCGTCCACAACTATGCCTCAAGCATCAATAACAGGGCTTCCGTGATGGACTACCCTCATCCATACATCTCACTTGATGGATCCGGAAATATTGATCTAAGTAATGCCTATGATGTGAATATTGGGGAGTGGGACAAAGCAGCTATCAAATACGGGTATTCCCACTTTTCCGAAGGAAGTGATGAAGAATCTGAGTTGAATAAGATATTAGGTGAAACCATCTCCTCCGGCCTCCTGTATATTACGGACCGAGATGCGAGAGCAAGCTCAGGAGCACATCCAATAGCCCACCTCTGGGATAATGGGTCACCTGCTGAAGAATTGAACAGAATGATGGAAGTACGGAACAAAGTTCTTAATGATTTTTCCGACCGAAGTTTACCTACCGGCGTTCCTTATTCCTCGTTGGAAGAGATCCTGGTCCCAATGTACCTTTTCCATCGATACCAGGTGGAAGCGACGGCAAAAGTAGTTGGAGGTATTAACTACACCTATTCTGTCAAGGGTGATGATCAACTGAAAACTGAATATATCTCATCAGAAGAACAAATGAAGGCACTGGATGCTTTGATCAACGTGATGTCACCTGACGCCTTGAGGCTTCGTGAAGACCTCCTTACACAGATCCCTCCAAAGGCTCATGGTTATAACAGGAACAGGGAAACATTCGAAAGTAAAACCGGACCGGTTTGGGATTATTATAGTGCTGTGGAAACGGCCATCCAATTTCCAATGATGTTTTTGCTCAATGCGGACAGAGCAAACCGCCTGGTAATGTACAACGACCGCAACCCTGAACAACCGGGTTTGGAAAAAGTACTCGATCGCCTCATACAGCAAACCTGGAAATCCCCAAGTTCAGATCCGCAGGACCGCGCAATCCAACGAATTGCAGAATGGGTAATGCTTGAGCATTTGATGATGTTTGTAGTGCACAAGCGAGCTCAACCCGACGTTAAATCGATTTCAAGAATGAAATTGGATCAGCTGGCCACTTATGTTAAAGGTTTACGACCTTCAAACGCGGAAGATCGCGCACATTATGATAGAGTAGCCAACACAATCGCAAAATGGCTTGAAGAACCAGAGGATGTGAAGTTTTCTGCTCCTCTCAAAGCTCCGGATGGCAGTCCAATCGGAGCGGGTGGATGGATGGACATCTGCACATTTACTAACTGAGAGGTGTGTAAGGAAAGGAGTACTATTAAATAAAAAAATCCCAGATTGTCCTCTGGGATTTAATGTAACCCTCTTCTTAATTACATTGATTTAGTAAAGGAAAGTAGTTTAGGTAAGGTTTCCTTTGACTTCTAGAAACACCTAATCCTGAAAAGGTTGGAATTGCGGAAATTTTTTTTGAAAAAAAGCTGGCCCCTGGATAGTGAGTTCAGTTGTCTTGATTATTAAGTAGGCGAAATCCAGGGACCAACATTATAGATGGACTACCATCAACCTAAGAGCTAGTCATTCGCGAATGAATGACATTGTAAACGTACACTTTATAATAATTCCAAAAACTGTAAAATTGGCCCAAATAAAATTTTGTAACAGTCAAGTGCCTGTTAATCAGATGATTAATAGCAAATAGCGGATTTGGAAATTAATCAGTTTAGGTTAGAAAAATACCCAAAATTGGGTAGATGCGTTTCAGATGTGAACGATCCGATTTTGTATTGCATATTTGACTAGCCCAACGGCATTTTTCACCCCAGTCTTCTTCATCAGATTTTTTCTGTGGGTATGTATCGTCTGCTCACTCAGGAATAATTGATCACCTATTTCCTTCATGGTCAATTCCTGGCAAATCAATTCCAGGATTTCCACTTCTCGTTTGGTAAGGCTCGTTTTTTCCTGGAACATTGGCTTCTCCACTGCCCCTGCTTTCACCTTTTCATGCAGCGCTTTGGCCACAAGCTGGTTATAATAGAATTCATTGTTGATGACTGACTTTATGGCCTTATGAACTTCCTCAGGCTGTGCGTTTTTCAGAAGGTAACTATGGACTCCCATTTCAATCAATTCAGAGATCACACTTAAGGAATCATGCATGGATAACATGATCACACACATCCCCGGGTACCTGGTAAGTGCTTTCTTAGCAGCTTCCCACCCATCCATCACCGGCATTTCCAGATCAAGAAGTAGGATATCAACATGTTCGTTTTTGAGAATATTAAGTGCTTCCTCCCCATTCTCCGCTTCAAAAACCTTGTCCACTTCCTTAAAAGTGTTTAACATCATCACCGTACCTTTACGAAATAAGGTATGGTCGTCTGCCGTCAGGACGTTTATTTTCTGGTTCAAAATGGGTTGCTCGTTAGGTCGAGATACTAAAATAACATAAATAGCTTGCCATGAACATAGGTGAGATAAACAATTTCTTAGGTGACATGGACATTGAACTCCTGGATCAAGTGTTGAAGGGAAGTTTCGAAGACTGTGAAAAGATCCTTGAGATCGGTTGTGGGCAGGGAAGGAATCTGATTTATTTTATGAAAGAAGGCTTCAATGTTTTCGGTGTTGACAGGGATCGATCCTCCATTGATCTATGTAATTACATTTCCAATGAGTTGAATGTCTCGGAATCTACAAACTTTAGTAAGCAGGATGCCTCGAAACTCTCTTTTGATGATTCCTCATTCGACGCTGTGATCAATAGTCGCATGTTACATTTTGCCAATTCACATGAAGAGTTCTCTACCATTTGGAGTGAACAATATCGAGTTTTAAAGAACAGAGGACTTTTATTTTTCACCATGGACACCAACATCGGACAGAACCTGGAGTTAGAAAAAATTGAGGACTGGAAATGGAAATTACCCGATGGAACGGTTCGGTTTCTGCTTACTAGTGATCTCCTAAATGAACTTCGGATTGAGGATCAATTTGACTGGTTGGAAACTTTGAAGGTTGTCAATTTCAACAATCAGCACTGCTATGCTGTTTTAGTATTGCAAAAGAAACAAGAATGAAGTCGCTACAGATAATGGTATTTATTTCATTCCTTCTGGGGTGCAATGCTGATACGGAGGATTCAGGGGAGTTCTCCAATTCCACAACGGATGCTTCCGAATTGTTTTTTAACAACATGCGTAAATCTTATTATGCTGTCCAGGAAATGAAGGATGCCGGGATGAATATATACCTGAACAAAGATTTCAACCAGGAAGACGCAATCTCAATGTCCATCATTCATAATTGGAGAAATGATGAGGCTTCGGTAATGCTAGACATAAAGGGCATTGATTTACCGGCAAATTTTCTTGTTGGATCAAACCCGATTCAAACCGTATCCTTCGAAGGAAGATCCATTGATGAGCACATAGAAGTGGCTATTGAACTGTACAAAGCAATAATAAACTCCGAAGACCTGTCGATTAGATCCGATTCTGGTTCAGTCCAACTTTCCGATCCGCTCAGAGAAACTATCCGAGTTACGATGGTGGATTTTTTTAATCTGACGGATAACCAAAAATTTGTCAAACGTCTTACAAACGACTGATCTTATTCCAACAAAGAGATCCAAAATTGAGTATTAACAATTGTCAACATTTAACAACCATCTATGCGACTATTGATTTCTATTTTGATTTTAATTCCATTTCTATCATTTGGTCAACACCAGCTTTTTCATAAAGGGGAGATAGCTTTTGACGGTAATGACATCATTAGCTACCATTCAGGAAAACCCGTTAAGGGTAAACCTGAGTTTTCCTACACCTACAAGGATATCCCCATGCAATTTGCGTCAAAGGCAAACCTTGACAAATTCAAATCAGATCCGGAAAAATACATGCCTGCCTATGATGGATGGTGTGCATTGGCAATAGCAGAGGAGTCCTACGTCAGACCCAATTTCAATACGTATAAGATCCAGGATGGTGAGCTGCTCTTTTTTGAGGTTCGAGCCTTCTTCAATGGTAAAACTTTCTGGGAGAAGGATCCAGACATCAATAAGATCGTTGCTGACAAAAAATATCGCGATCTGCAAGGAAAGAAGAATTAAGCTTTACCTATTTAGCGACTTCAGAGCCCTGATCCTTGATTTAAGGTCAACAATAGTTTCTTTTGATAATTCCATGTAGATCCTAAAGCTTTCGTTTGCTGAAAGTTCCTCATTGATCAGCATTTCAAAGGCTTTATTCTGAGAGCTTTGTACCTCTTTGATCTTGGTGATACCCTGTTCTGAACTTGTAATGTCCTTGATAGCATTTTTTACGTCAAGTAGATCCTTGTAGAAGATATCTACACGGTCCTTCTTCTTCTGTGATTGCCATTTTGAAAGTGATATGATGCCGCTGACCAGTGCGATCATTACCGAAAAGAAAACACCAAACAGCTCTGCATACCTCTCGAAAAAGCCGGGTTCATCCCGGTCCAAATAGATACGGGCTCCTTCGTGAAGGGGAAAACTAAGTTGCCCCCGGTCAATATTCTCGTTTAAACCATCAAAGATCAGGGGACTGATGTTGGTAAACTCCTGTTTGTGATCAAAGATGGTCTTCGTAATATCATAGATTGCGTTTTCCCTCATTCCTTCCCGAGTGACCAAAAGAGCATCAGTAGCTATGGTCACTACAGGTTCCTCCGTAAGTCCACGATAGGTGTACTCAGGAATTATAAATGGATGTACCTGAGGATAACGCAAAGCGATCCCCTCAACGATGGAGCCCTGACCAAAATTTTCTACGTTATCGAACGAATATATTTTGAAGTTCTCAAATCCAATGAGAGAACTCTCCGGCACGATATCAATGAAACCAGCAATAACATCATTGATAAAGGCGCTTTCGGTTACTTCAAATCTGGATTGGTCCAGGTCAAAATACTCGAAGAGGTTCATCATAAACCGGTAAGATCCGGACCCTTCCAGTCCAATGAATACTTTTTTTCCGTAGATCAATTCTTCAAATGAATTGGCTTCTTCCCCGGTGTAGAAAATATGGAGGATCTGGGGATAGAAAGTAAGTAGTGTCTTAATGCTGTCATGATAGTCAATATAGTTTTCAACTATTGCCAAGTCTGCCTTACCCATTGTGAGCGAGTCGAGATTGGCGATGGACCCGAAACCATTGATCCTCTCTATCTCAATATTCAAATGTTCTTCCAACTCTCTCTCCATTATTTCGGAGATCTTACCTATGGGTTCATCCTCACTGTATAAAAGTTTGTACTTTATTTTTTGATCCGAACAGGAAAAACCTATAAGAATAAGTATGAAAATCGTTACTTTAGTCCTGAGCTTTTTCATTTCAACCTTGAAATTACCTAACCTAAAAATCAACGGAATAAGGAAATCAGATTCTTGATACCACAAATCAATTCCTTGACATCCATACGAATAGAAAACTTAATCATAATCCATTGAAACATAGTAAAAAATAAATGTATATTTAAATTCATTGTGCCAATTAATAACAAGAAACTAAATTTGACCTCGCTTCAACTGGATAAAGAAATTCTAAATGAAAAAAGTACCGTTTTCGGTTAGACTTAAATACAAATTTGACAGTTTCGTATCGAAGGGTACTGTTCCAATGATCTCCGGTTTGGGAATGTTTTCCCTTATCGTTGTAGTCCTCTTCACGATCCTTCTTTTACTCTTCGGATTACACCCGGATCACAATGAGGATTTTGGTATCATAAAATCTTTCTGGGTAAACCTTACTCACATGCTGGATCCCGGTACGGTGGGCCAGCATGAAGACAATTGGCCATTCATGGTCTTTATGATGCTGGTGACAGTCGTGGGTCTAGTAGTTGTTAGTACATTGATCGGTCTGGTATCAAGTGGTATCCTTGACAAGATCGAGACCCTGCGAAAAGGTCGATCCTTCGTAATAGAAGAAAACCATCTGTTGATACTTGGATGGTCCTCCAAGATCTTTACGATCATATCTGAGATCTGCATTGCCAATGAAAACCAAAAAGATGGCAAGATTGTGATCCTGGCAGACAAGGACAAAGTGGAGATGGAAGATGAAATTAAGGACAAGGTTCCTAACACTTTAGGTACAAAAGTCATCTGTCGAACAGGTAATCCGATTGACGTCCATGATCTGCACATTGCCAATCCATTCGATGCAAAGTCCATCATCATTCTTGACAAGGACAATGAAAACTCTGATTCCCAGATCATAAAAACTATTGTGGCTATCGTTACAAATCCGCATAGAAGATCGCAACCCTACCACGTAACTGCGGAAATGGAGGATAAAAGAAACCTGGATGTCGCTAAGATGGTGGGGAAAGACGAGGTGGAGTTGATCCTTTCGGATGAGATCATCTCAAGGATCATGGTACAAACCAGTCGACAATCCGGATTAAGTGTTGTATACATCGAGTTGATGGACTTCGGTGGTGATGAAATTTACTTCATGCCGGAACCTAGTCTAGAGGGTAAGACATTCAGAGAAGTGCTCTTCGCATATGAAGATTCCGCCATCATGGGTATCCAATCGGCAGAAAACGTTGTGACGATCAATCCTCCAATGGAAACGATTTTCCAACCGGGAGACAGAGTGATCGGGATCACAGAAGATGATGACACATTGAACCCCAATGCACCTAAAGATTATGTCGTTCAGGAGCCAAACATTGTATATACCGAACCCGAGAAAAGTCATCCTGAAAGCATCCTGATCGTTGGATGGAACAACAGGGCTCAATACATTATCAAGGAATTGGATTACTATGTAGCCAATGGATCATCGGTCAGGGTAGTATCCAAGTTTGAAGACGCACAAAAGACCATTAAGAAACTGCAAAAGAAGGTTGAGAACATCTCCCTTGATTTTGAAGTTCACGATACCACCGATCGAGATACATTGATGGAAATGCAGCTCGATCAGTACGATTACATCATTTTACTTTGTTATCAGAATTACTACCCGATCCAGGAAGCTGATGCGCAGACACTGATCACCCTTCTTCATCTGCGAAATTTCACGGAAAGGATGGGTGCCAAGTACAAGATCGTAAGTGAAATGCTGGATATACGCAACAGGCAACTTGCGGATATCACCAGCGCGGATGACTTCATCGTTAGTGATAAGTTGATCAGTTTGCTGATGAGCCAGGTGAGTGAGAACAAATTCCTGATGCGTGTGTTTGAGGACTTGTTCGATGCCGAAGGCTCCGAGATATACATCAAACCGGCAACAGAATATGTTAAGATCGGTATTCCTCTGAATTTCTACACAGTCCTTGAGTCTGCAGCCAGAAAGAATGAAATAGCAATTGGTTATCGTAAGATCAAAGATGCGAGGGATGCGGATGAAGGTTACGGAGTGATTGTCAATCCGAAGAAATCAGAGACATTCACCCTGGAGGAGGGAGATATGATAATAGTTATCTCCGAGGACTAATAACGGATCGACGACGACGTCAAAGCTTCCCGTATTTGCTTCATTGCTCTTCGTCGGTAAACTTGCTTACTGTGCCTGGCCCTCATACCTTCAATATAATCAAGCAGATCTTCCTTCTGATCATAGTTAAGAGAACTCACGCGAGTAGCAATCTCATGGTCTACATTGTATAACTGCATATCCTTGTGATTTAACGATACAAACAAAACGAACGACTATTATTAAATGTTTAGAGCAATAATTTGAATTCGTTAATTGTAGGTCACAAAAGAAACTTAATGTTAATCTGACATTTGTCATCAAACCCCTTTGCGGACCTGACAAACATCGTCTCAGATATCCAATAATATTAGGTGTGAAAAATTAAAAAAAGGGTAAATTAAGCCTCGAATAAACATCATTTAACCCAATATCAGTATGTCTACTCACCACGCCCAAGTTGAGGAATTCATGACAAGGATCGAAGCAAAAGATGCTCATGAACCTGAATTCCTCCAAGCTGTCAGGGAAGTCGCTGAAACTGTTGTTCCCTACATAGCCGAAAACCCAAAATATGCTGAGCACAACGTGCTAGAAAGGATTTGTGAGCCAGAAAGAGTGATCATGTTTAGGGTTCCCTGGATCGATGACAAAGGCAATCACAATGTCAACCGTGGTTTCAGGGTTGAGATGAATTCGGCCATAGGCCCGTACAAAGGCGGCCTTAGATTTCACCCCACGGTAACACTTAGTGTTCTTAAGTTTCTCGCATTCGAACAGGTATTTAAAAACAGTCTCACAACTCTGCCTATGGGTGGAGGTAAAGGCGGTAGTGATTTTGATCCAAAAGGTAAGACTGACAATGAAGTAATGAGGTTCTGTCAAAGTTTTATGACAGAGCTTTCCAGGCATATAGGTGGCTATACAGATATTCCTGCCGGTGACATTGGTGTCGGGGCGAGGGAGATCGGTTTCCTATTTGGACAATACAAGAGAATAAGAAATGAGTTTACAGGCGTCCTTACCGGAAAAGGATTAGAGTATGGAGGTAGTCTGATCCGACCGGAAGCTACCGGGTATGGAACTGTATACTTTGCTGATGAGGTAATGCAGGCTCACGACCTATCACTTGAAGGTAAAACCTGTGCGGTATCCGGTAGTGGAAACGTAGCCCAATTCACCATTGAGAAATTGCTGGATCTTGGTGCGAAACCTGTCACAGTTTCTGATTCAGGTGGATTTGTGTATGATAAGGATGGCATTGACAGAGAAAAACTTGCGTACATCATGGACCTTAAAAATGTCAAGAGAGGAAGGATCCATGAATATGCTGACAAATACAAAGGATCAACTTTCACTCCCAAACTGACTCCATGGAATGTGAAAGTGGATCTCGCTTTCCCATGTGCCACTCAGAATGAGTTACCGGCAAACGATGCCAAGACCTTGCTGGACAATGGTTGCCAGGGGATCTTCGAAGGGGCTAATATGCCTACCACTGCCGATGCTTATGAACTGATAAAAGACAAAAAGATATTCTTCTCCCCAGGTAAGGCTTCCAATGCCGGTGGTGTGGCAACGTCAGGACTGGAAATGTCTCAAAATGCTCAGCGGCTCAGTTGGACACGGGATGAAGTAGACTATCGATTGAAAATGATCATGAAGTCTATTCATGAAAACTGCCGTAAACATGGTCATTCTGACAATGGATACACAGATTACGTGAAAGGCGCCAATATTGCCGGATTTGTGAAAGTTGCCGATGCGATGATCGCTCAAGGCTGTGTATAGTCAGGAGGAGTATGGAGATCGTTTGTGACGTTTCTCACATTCTCATTTTGGATCTTGTTTCAAAAGGTCAGTCTTCGAGAACCTCAGACTGACATGCCTCTATCCGTAGATTGAATCTACGGATAGAGTTGTCACTTAGTTGGGAAACTTAATCGTTACTGTCGTGCCCCTGCCAACCTCAGATTTGTATTGAATGGTACCCTTATGCTTTTGAATGATGGAGGCTGCAATCGAAATTCCCAAACCCGTTCCTTCCCCAGGTGCTTTCGTAGTAAAAAACGGGTCAGTCACCTTTTTGAGGTTCTCGGCACTTATTCCATACCCGTCATCGGAAATTTTAACGGTAATTCCTGATTTCAATAGTTTCGTTTCAACTGATATAACACCCTTACCATCAATCGCCTGAACTGCATTGGTCAGTACATTGATCAGTACCTGGTGCAACTCCCCTTCATTGCCCGTTACGATTACAGGTTTGGAAGAAAGTCGCTTTACTACGTTTATCTTTTCCTTTATTGAATTATGGAGCATGACAAGGCAATTGTCCAATATTAAATGAATATCACATTCCTCCTTCATCGAATCACTCCTCCGGTTGAAACGATTCAAGCTTGTGACAATCCCGGAGATCCTTTCCACTCCGATCTGTATTGTTTGCAATAATTGGTCTAACTCCTTATCGCCAATCCCTGCCATTTTTTGGAGATGTCGCTCCAAATTGTGGATCCCGGCCTGGATATAATTGAGTGGATTATTGATCTCATGACCAATTCCCGCGGTTAGGATACCCACAGAAGCCAGTTTTTCAGCTTGAACCAGCTGAGACTGCGTTTCCTTCAATTTTTTGATGGTTCTCTCAAGTTCATCGTTGGCCTTTTTCAACTCTTTACTTCTCTTGGCCTTTTCCAGAGCATCTTTTAATTGTATGTTCTTATTCTCAAGATCATCCGTTGCCGCTTTAAGCCGTTCGTTGGCTTTCACCAGTTCTTGCTCATCCTTCTTTTTTTGTGTAACATCATTCTGTATCAATACAACTTCCCTGAGCTTATTGGATTCATCTTTGATAGGATACATGAACGCTTCAACCCACCTCCCCGGGATCTTTCTCCCTCCGGGTTGCGGATCTCTAGGAAGGTACTCTACAGGAGGGATATTGACAGCCTTACCTTCAAACCCCTCTTTGATCTGAGGCATAATACCTAAAGCCACAACTTGTTCATCCTGTAAAACACTGTAATTCTCGATCATCCATTGCACCTCATCCGCAGTCATGTCCCAGGTTTTTGCTGCTGAAGGGTTTGCTCCTACGATCTTACCATCCACGGAGTATATGATTGTAGCCAAAGGAGACTGCTCAAACAACCACTTGAAACGAGCCTCCGAGGTTTTGAGGGCTTGTTCTGCCTCCTTTCTACGCTCCGTGGAAAAACAAAAGACTAAATATTGATTTTCGGGAAGAGATACAGCGTCCATCAGGACGTTCAGGACAGTCTGATCCTTCTTGATGAGGCGTATTTCATCATAGAGTTTCCCTTCCTTGATAAGTTCTTTGAGCCTCTCATTGTGGCGACTTTGATCCTCCATTGGAGTCAATTGAGCCATTGAAATACCCTTCAGGTCTTTCAGATCATAACCCAATAGCTGACATCCTGCAGGATTAGCATCGACGTATCTGCCCGCGTTATCAAGGATGAACGTTCCGGTTGTTAGGTGTTGATAGTGATTATTCAAGCAGTTTTGGTGTTAAGCGATCTGTAGATGCAAATATGAGCGTCCCTCTTCCTTTTCTATCTATCAGAAGTTAATAAATAAATGGTATTTAACGAGGCTTTTCTTGCAACAATCTTTGAAGCGGAAAGGACTTCCATCCCGATCACAAAGCCTATTAAACCCCTGCAGTCACTTCAAGCCTGCCTGCAGCAGGCAGGCACAGCGAGAAGTCTATCCATGATACTACGCACCAAATATGAATAGTTTTCCCTTCACTTCGCTATGGTAGAAAGGACTGCAGGGCGTGATTGGCTGAGCTCTGGGGGAGCGTGGCTTGCGTCAGTCTTCGTCCTTCGAGGGCCTCAGGACCTCAGACTGACGACGAATCAACTTATCTTCACCTTATCCTTAAAGATCGCCTCATAGAAATGATGGAGTCGATACATCTGTTCCGCTCCGATCTTTTGACCCATCTGAGCAATGATGTACAAAAGCAGAGCAGCGCCAGCAAGTATTGGCAATGTCCAAAGTACTCCGGCCGGTTGTCCTAAATTCCATTTGGTCAACCCCCAGAAACCCGCAAAGAAAAAAAGGATCCCAAGTGACACGTATCCAAAGAAAAACAATCCCCAAACTGTGGGATTTGGACCGTACAGTCCCCGAATGATCGTTCCTTCCTCTGTCTGTTCCGTGGAAATGTGAAGCTGCGGTGACCAGTAGTGCCGTTCAGCTGCCGGTATCCTGATATTTGCATGGCCCTGAAGAAATCCTTCGGCATATACATCATCAGTCTTTTCCACTGATTTCATGATCGTTTCTTCAACTTTCTCAGCTTTTTTATCGACTAGGTGTTTGAAACGGGGACGTATTCGGAAACTAGACATAGGATCATCACATGATTAATCCCGAATGATAACAAATCTGACCTTAGGATAGAATGATTTTTGTCAATGATCCGCTTCGATCCCATTTATTGCTGCAAAAACTCAATGGCTGCCTCCAGCTGGTGATCTACGCCATTCCTTGCATCTTCTGCGGTTTGCCTCACAATAATATCCGGTGGGACACCATTCCATTCAATTGGAACGCTATCCCCGCGGGTTACTGCAAATGTGTTAAGGGATATTGCTCTTCCGCTCGGTAACACAAAGACCGGATCCGAATTACTGCTCATACCACCACCGGCCGTGGTATCACCGATCAACGTAACATGTGTCTGCTGCCAGAACCGGTCTGCAAAAACCTCCGCCGCACTAAAGGAAGTCCCATTGATCAATACAACCGTTGGTTTTGTGAAGGTTATATCGGGATTTGGCGGGATCAATCCGGGTTCGATGATCTCATTCACCCTGATCTGGTATCCACTGACAACCGTGTCCGAGATCAGATAACCAACAATCGGTTCGAATGCCACACTACTGCCTCCTCCATTTTCACGAACATCGACGATCAGACCTTCGGCATCCTGGAAATACCTGACTACTTCCGCAAACTCATCCTGTCGGCCAACCAACATATTTCCGAAAGTGGAGATCCGGACATAACCGATGGATTCGGTGACATATTGGTATTCAATAGCCTCATTTCCTATTAGCAATAAAGGTTCTTCGAAATATTCTCGAATCATGAAAACATTAAAAGCATCCGTATCCCTGATCATCCTTCTGGGAGTATGTGGACGGACTTTTGTCCCTCCCAGGGTAAGGATCGATGCGTGCCCATCCTCCAATTCTCCAACCAGGTCGTACAACACCTGGTACATATCATCACCAATCGTTTGCTCTGCTCGTACCCGGTAATCATCGTAGACCTGGTCCCAATCCAATCCTTTATATTCAAGTAGCGGATAATTGGCGTCGATAAATCCCCATGCCGCATCAAAGTCCCTGATGTTCAATTCCGTTGAAGACTCGTCCGGAACCAGGTTATGACAAGCTAACAATCCTATAGAGATGCAGAGGAAGAAAAAAGTTTTCGGTTTCATGACTTCCTTCCTAAATTAATCTTTGCCCCAATTTCTCCTCCGGTTTGACCGACGTACAAGTTCTGATCCATCCCAGGGATACGTATCAATCTGTTTTTGACTGCTATGAAAATATCAAGACGCTCCATCACCGCATAGTTCAAAGTGAGGTAAAGCAATCCTTCAAAGTTCTTATTAAACGCCAGAACCTGTGCATCAAACTCATCGGAAAGATCTGAACGCAGACTGGCCGTGACAAGGCTTAAGCTGGTCTCTCCGATTACATCCCATTTTTCATTCAGCGGAAGATAAAGACGAGCGTTGATCCGAAGCGGAAACTGTAATATGAAGGAACTAACTTTTTGCTCCAATCGACCTCCCTGGGCCACATTCTGCTTTCTTTCGTACGCATGGATACCATAGCCGGGACCGATATAAAGCTGACCTTCCCTGTTAAAGAGGTTTAATGAAGAGACCCTGTAGTAATGATTGATCGGCAGTCTAAAATCCAGGACACTTGCACTCAGGTTGGGAATGTCACTGTTTTCGAGGTCAGAAAAATCCGCTACTTCCAGACCAATATGAAATCCCTTTCCCTCCCGGAACCGATTCCAGTTAATGGATACAGGAAAAAATGATCCCGAATATCGGGTCTTCGATATGTATTCATCCGTGTTACCGTATTGGGTAAATCCTGTTGAAAAGTCAATGCTTGCAAATCTGTTGTCGGAAGTGTCCTGCCCCCTCATTGTTACAGATATAAACAGGACCCCAAGACCGAGAATAGTCCTTAATGTCTTCATTGTGGTTGATCGTTTGAGTTACTGACCTGCATTAAAACACAGTTAATGGTGACTACCAGTACTTTCTTGCTGATTTTTCACTGCCAAACAGTGTGAGAACTCGAAATGATCTGATCACTCCGCCGATTTACACCCGCATTTTGATCCATTTCCCATTATAGGCGATATCGGAAATCGATTACCTTGAAGGATCATCATTTAATCGCCTTAGTATGCCCAAAAATCTCCTTAGATCCCTCCTGTTATTATTCGTCGTTTGCTGTTCGTTCTTCTTATCCGGTCAGGAGAAGATCCCGGTGATCCTTGATGCGGACACAGGTAATGAGGTCGATGATCCCTATGCATTGGCTCGCGCTCTTATCGAACCCACATGGGATGTACTGGCTTTGAATGCCACACACTGGCAAATCAGTCATTGGGCAGAGTCCCGATCCATGGAAAACAGCCACCGGATAAATCAGGTCCTACTGGGACACATGGGACTGAATGTGAAAACCCTTCGTGGAGGACCGGCGCGGATGTACGACTGGGGCGACCAGGCACAACATTCAGCGGCGGCCTATGGGATCATCGAACAGGCTAAAAAGATGGAAGAAGGGCAAAGACTGACTGTCATCGCACTTGGAGCGTTGACCAATGTGGCATCGGCTGTCTACATCGATCCTTCGATTACGGATAAGATTGTACTCTATTGGTTAGGAACAAACTACGACTTCGAAACGGGTGTGATGGTCACGACCGATTTCAACAGCATCATGGACACGCAAGCGCTTCATTATTTACTTAAGTCTGAAGTGGAGATGCACATCATGCCACACAGCCTGGCGATTGGAATGGATTTTACCTACAAGGAAGTGGAAGAAAGTTTCAGGGGAAAACATCCCCTGGGAAACTTCCTGGTAGATCGCTGGTACGATCATAAAGATGGACTTAGAAAAATGCGCTGGTTGTGGGATCTGGCCCTGATCGCGGCCATGGTCAATCCCCATTGGGCCAACGAAGTGAACATTACAACCTCAAAGGATTTCGGTGCACGAGAAGTGTTTTACTACAATGAGATCGATGAGGAGAAAATGAAAGCAGAATTTGTTGAGAAGTTATTGGCCTTCATGGAAGAAAATGATGAGTAGGTATCTCATTTTGTTGATCTCTTTGTGGTTCGCGGGACCAATTCTGGCCCAGACCTCAGCAGACTTCACCTATATCATAATCGACAGTACCAAGCAAAAGTGGGGGGACTGGGACGAGCCCAACTGGCTCAGATATTTTGGGTTGACGTTTGGTGATGTCAACAATGACGGGAACACCGATGTCATTTCCGGACGATATATCTATCAAAATCCCGGTTCCAACCTGGGAGATCCCTGGAAACGGATCGTTCTGGATGATAATGTTGATGCCATATTCAGTTTGGATGTGGACGGAGATGAATATGCTGACATTATTGCCCAGGCCTTGCCGGGTATTTACTGGTATGAGGCTCTGGATGTTGAAGGAACTGTCTTCCAATCCAGAAAAATCGCAGAGGTTCCGGCTACCAGCCATGTAAACAGCCAGGGATTCGAAACAGCCCTGATCTTTGCAGGGGGAAAGGAAGAACTCCTGATCGCTGGGAATGGGAATGTGTATTGCATCATGATTCCTGTGGATACTTCTGTCGATGAGCTTTGGGAAACCCAACTCATTGGTCAGAACACCTCTGACGAAGGCATTGGAGTGGGGGATGTTGACCAGGATGGTGACCTGGACATTGTCTGTGGGAGGCGTCCTGAGGGGGAGGACGAACCAACAATCCTGGTTTGGTTTGAAAATCCGGGAGCATTTGAAAGCAACTGGTCTAGCTACGAGATCTCAACATCCGAACACCCCATCGATCGGGTCAAAGTGGCGGATTTGAATAATGATAATCAAATGGATATAGTGGTTACCGAAGAACGATATCCTGGTCTGGAGGCCGATGCCAACCTCTATTGGTTCACCAATGGAAATGGCCCAGAGAAACCCTGGACCAAAAAACTGATAGCTACTCAATATTCCTCCAATAACCTCGATGTGGCGGATCTGGACGATGATAGGGATATTGATTTTATCACCGCAGAGCACAAAGGAACGGACCTTGAGCTTCAATTCTGGAAAAACGATGGGAAAGGACAATTCTCCAAGGTGATCCTTGACCGGGGTAAGGAAAATCACCTGGGAACGAAACTGATCGACATCGACAATGATGGTGACCTGGATATTGTAGGTGCCGGATGGGACAATTACCGGTGGATGCACCTATGGCGAAATAACACGAACGTTCCTACTCCGGAGGTTTATGAGGTAGAATACGAGGGTCAACCTCATTTTCTGATCAAGACCTCGTCCAATACTTACTACTATGACAAAGCGGGTGGCGGGTTTTCAAGGATTATCGACAGGTACGGCAATGACTGGGTTTCCTTCAAACGGGAACCATGGGGAGAATATCCCGCTTCAGCCGCTTCCAGTTTCCGTGGACTCCCTAACCTGGTCTGGCAGGGAGAGAATGACGGCGCAGGTCATCCTGGGCATGAAAAATGTTCCTCTTGGATAGAAAGAGGAAAGATCATTACGGTGAGCCAGGACACAAAATGGAAATGGTCCTGGGAGTTCTTCGACGATTATGCCAAACTGGAAATACTGGAAGCTGATCCCGATCGAAAATACTGGTTTCTGTACGAAGGAACTCCGGGAGGGAAGTTTGATCCCGATAACACCTACTTCGGAACGGATGTTACGGGTCGATCCGAACGAAATCCGGATTATTTCGCCAACGACCTGTACCAAGAGTCCATCAAATGGATGTATGTCGGGCATAAGGAAGTAGAGAACATCTTGTATTTTGTTCATCTCAACCAAGACGAACATCCGGACCTTGTTTCCTATCTCGGAGATAAGGGGAATCTTTCGGAAAGTGAAGACGGAATGACCGTTTTCGGATTCGGAAGGAACGATAAACCAGCACCACTACTGAGTGGCCAAAATCAGTTTATCATCGGATTTTATGGAGCTATTACCAATGACAAAGACCACGAAAAATTTAAAGAATACATCACTGTAAAATTTTACCAAGACAACGATGAGTAACCTTTACAAAGCCTCTACCTGCATCTTAATTTTAATGGTGTCTTGCACCTCAACAACCACAAAAGAGGAACAGACCGCCTCCACAGAGCCCTCAAAGCCAAAATTCGAGAAGGTGACCATTGCCGAAAATGTCGAATTCTTATGGGCGCATGCCCCCGGCGATGTTACGGGTGATGGCATCGCTGATCTGGTATTCGTGACCAACAATGCACGTGGTGGATACCTGGGATATTACGAGGGAAGGCTGGATGATTCACTGTGGATGGAAGTGGTGGTCGCTGAGACTGGACCAGAAGGCGGAACGCTGGCGCAGGGAGACCTGGAGGTGGGGGACATCGATGGCGATGGGGATCTGGACATTATCGGGGTGGAACATCCGGGAGAGTGGGATGCCTCCACGGATGATTCGAAAGTTTACTGGTATGAAAATCCATCCTGGACACCACACTTCATCGGAACTACTCCCGATTTTGTGAAGGACTTCAGTATCGTAGACCTGGACAAGGACGGGAAAGCTGACCTGGCTGCCCTGACCTTCGAGAGCAGCTCGCTAAGCATCTTCCAACAAAATTCTTCCGACGACTGGACCAGAGTTCAGTACTGGGAAAACTACGGTAATCTCCATGAGGGCATGCACGTGGGAGATGTCGATGGTGATGGATGGACGGATATCGTAGCCGAAGCGC
Organism: Cyclobacteriaceae bacterium; assembly: GCA_965242805.1. Lineage (GTDB taxonomy): Bacteria > Bacteroidota > Bacteroidia > Cytophagales > Cyclobacteriaceae > JANQEU01. The sequence goes on from CBDETD010000002.1 coordinate 3,085,782, forward strand.
ATGTTTTTTACAATCCCAACGGTACTCTTGGTGACACCTGGTCCACCGACAACATCGATGCCAAGTGGAACAACCAGGAAGGGGATTGGTCCCGCAACGGTACCAAGGTCTTCATTCGCAACATCGATGACGATCCCGAAGAAGAAGTCTTCATCAGTCACTCAGAGCGTCCCGGTTATCCGGTCAGTGTATATGATCGTTCAAGCTCCGGTGAATGGACCGAAACCATGATTTCCGACAGCATACCTGCCTGCCACACTCTTCAGGCATTCGACTTCGACAATGATGGCAACATGGACCTCCTCTCCGGCATTAACCGCACCCGAGGCAAGGACCTCGGTTTCGATGCCTATGACGTCACCATCCATTTCAGTGATGCCCAGGGAAACTGGGAGCCCTTTCTACTCCACCAGGACGGCATATACAACGGACAGGTCATCGATTACGATGGAGATGGAGACCTGGACATCTTTTCCTATCAGACGCATGATGCGGGGGTGGTTGAGTTGATGGTAAACAATTGACTTTAGGCCCTATTATTATATTAAGAAGGTTTTGCTGGTGTAAGGTTAACTACCAACTCATTGCGGATCAGAGCTATATTTCGATAAATTGATCGTCCAAGCAATAATACTCCTGTAAAACATAACCATAGAACTAGTGAAGGAATAATGCTTATCGGTCCAAATTGGGAGAGCTGGATGTAAAGCACGACCATAGCCAGCATCGGAAGTACAAATACACTAGAAATTAAATCGAACTTCCAGATCTTTCTTTGCGTCATCGGTGACCAGGAAAAGTTTCTGATTTCATCTTCATTTCCGGGTACTAATGATCTTATGTGGTAAGAGTGGTTTAACAAATAATAAATCAAACCAAGAAGGATCAATGGAGAAGCATAGACAAACAATACCCCAGGGATTGAAGTGCCAAGCAATGACACTTTTTGCTGTTCTGGAGCTGATTTTGTAATCCTATCCGTGAGTTCTTTCTCTAACAGTCCCAACTTCTGTTCCTTATATCCTGGTGAGGAAATATCCAGTTTAGGTAGCCACACGAGCTCATCATTTCTCAAATCAAATAGTTCCTTTCTATCCTTGGCAAGGATCCACGACCGAAATGACGTGCCGGGTATTTCTACGATTTTAGCATCAAAATCGGCATTGAAGACCGGTGCTCCCATAGTTCGAATCGTTTCCGGTAATTCAAAGTAGAGGTTCACTAAAACAGTAGAATCAGGCAAAAAAGACTCAGCTATCCACGTGTAATCAATGATGCTTAACAGAACATTATCTACTCTTTGACCTAATTCTCCATTGTATACAAGAAAAGACCTCACTTCCTCAATAAGTTCGTCTGTTTTAGGTAAAATGACCTGAACATCTGCATCCAGTGAAATACCATTCAGTGCATCCAACTGATTTAGTGTAGCATCACTGATATTGGAGGTAACAATGTCCTCTGCCAATACACGTCCAACATGCACTGTTTGACTAAATGCATTTCCAATATCCTCCAGGTTGAAAATCATGTAGTCATCCAGTGCCAGGCTATCATTAATTTGTGTGGATAATATTGTAAGTTGCTCCGATTCAAATTGATTCACGTTTTGATCTACAAATTCCAAATATTCTAAAAAATCAATCAGAAGTAATTCGGATATAAGATCCCTTTGCTTTTCAATATCCTTTGGAGCATCTATTGACATAGAAAATACGAGAGTGATAAATGATACAGTTATTATCAGCCTATGGATATTTCTTAAAGATTTTAATGCATCTTCAATCACTTTCTTCCCTGTTTAATTGGAATTAATGGGGCCTATTTTTGTTTAAATGGAATGGGAATTTATCCGTTATTTAACATAAATCAAATTATATAACAAAGCTGTTATTTATTACTGCTGCGCTGTTTAGCGATTATCCGTCAGCTTAGATTATATAATGATATTATGTTAACCAGCAAAGCTGGACATTGACATGCACGTTTCTGATTGATGATTTTTTGGTTCAGTGCTACTAAGAATGATGTTATATAATTAGACGTTATATTAAGTAGCCGCTCAGGCCAGCGCCTCAACCAGCCCTGTGCCGTGCCCTGATCCTGAGCGCCTAATAATTTTTCTTCTTGGCCAACACGCAAAAGAGTTTTTCTCCAACCGCACACACAACAGATTTGCCAGGCTCTGTAATTCGTTATTTTGAAGTATTCTGTACCAAAGGTCGACTTTAACTCAAATATTGAGTTCTCAGCGATTAGGAATCGCCTGTCAAAACACTTGTGTTTTCCCGACCCGCCGTATCGTAGATCGATTAGCTCACAAATTAATTGATTAGTTTACATATGGTGTTCGCTTAATGCCCTCATGCCGGGCAGGCAAATACTTTTGGCATTGGCCCAAAAGTATTCAAAAACCCTAGCCAAAATAATCACCTATCATCCGCACAGGCCGACCCACGCCCGGGTATTTTGGCAGGCCAACGCTCACTTAGAATTATCAATTTTACTTAACATAATATTCTCCAATTATTCGTTCTTATATTCCTGATTCGTCACAGGTTTTAACCATTGCACATTGCCTCTATTCGTGTTGATACTCATAGCCATATGAGTCATAAATTCATTTTCTGAGGCACCATGCCAATGTTCAACATCAGGTTGGCAAATGATGACTTCTCCTTTACGTATGATCCGTTTAGGAATTCCCCTTTCCTGATAATAACCAACACCTTCAGTTACCATGAGTATCTGACCACCAGAATGTGAATGCCAATTGGTTCTGGAACCAGGTTCAAAAGTTACGTTTCCCACAGCGACATTTAAAACACTGTCATCTCTGGTTATCATATGTAGCCAAATATCACCTGTGAAGTGCTCACTACTAATTCTTTCTCCCCTCGGGAACAGAAGTTCTGTAATAGGCTGATCTTCGAGTGTTTGCTGCTTACTTATACCTAATATTTCGTTCAGCTTTACTTGCATATTACGGCCTTCCTGCCAACCAACATCGTTGGCGAGCACTGAGGCGATTTCTCTAAGTTGTGCTTCATCCATGCCAATATTCAAGGCTACTTTAATATGAGATGCTAATTGATTTTGAGTACCTTTCATACTGGACAAAACTGAAATCGTAGCAATTTCACGACTTTTAAAATCCAAAACATCCCTACCGAATAGATCACCAAAAAGATGTTTTTTTAGCATAGTATCAACAGGCGGTGCAAATGCCCTTACTCCCCGGGCCTCACTTGTACCTACAAGTTGCACGAGTACGTCTGAGCCCTGATCATAGCTTGATTTGTCGGCCGTTAATTGTGATGCCTCCCTTCCCTCTTCGTCCTCAATTCCTTTTTGCTTGCGTTGCTCCAAAACAGTTTGAAATGTGCTCAAGCTGTTTAAACTTCTGGGGAATCCACAATATGCATATAAATGAATCAGTATTTCCTTGATTTCATTGATCGTAAGTCCGGTATCCAATCCTTCATTTAAGGCAATTTGCAAATCATCCAAAGCGCCTTTCGCAGCGTTGGCAGAAATGATCACAATCTGCTGTTGCTTCGGCGATAGTGCATCGTTGGCCCCTTCTTTACTTTGGGCATATAATAGGCTTTGAAAAAGCATCAATAGCCCTATTGCAATTAGTTTTCCTTTATTTTTCATTTGCATCATTTTGGAATTTAATATGCTTCTTCAGTACTAAGTTTATCTTGAAAATCAGATTCCACCCCGCGATTGGATTTTCACTCTGGACTTTAAAGCCTTTTCAATTACATCGAGCCTGGCCTTTCTTGGATCCTGTTTACCGACCGCATTCCCATCAGGTTGCACATCAAGGATTTGTCCCTTTTTGGGTTTGTACTTTGGCCATTTAGGCATCCCCTTGGCATTGGGATTTCCGGTTTTTGCGAAATTGACCCAGTAGGCATTCATCAACCTGGCAACCTCTTTGTCCTCGGGTGTTGGAGGAGGTGGCGGAGGTCCGAATCCTCCTATCCCCAAATTATTGAACACATAAGAAATATCGGTTCCGTGTCCAGGGCCAAACTGCATCCGTTCCTTCATATGTGCAGGTACGTACGAGAAAAGAAAAATATAAGTCGGTTCACGAACGTTAGCAAAAGAATTTGCCGTGAATCGAGCAGGTTCTCCCCATACCCAATCCGTGTTAAATCTTGTTTGTACCTCAGCGAATTCTTTATTTCCATTAGGATCATAGGCTGCTTTTGCTTCATCACTCAGTTCATCGAACAATGAAAATAATTCTTCTTTGGAACTGCTGGCATTCACAAAACCCCCACCTATTTCGGCACTATTATTCCCGATCATGAGCGGAACACGCGCCTGTCTGCCTGCCTTATAGGCGCTTTCGGCCGTTTCTACAACTAGTTTGCCATCAAGGATCGGGCCCGAATAGATACGGGGACCTCCCTCACCATCCGTTTCCTGGCCACCGTCGACTATCTCTTCCACACTCAGCGCACGAAGCTTAGCCAATGCTGCTGCATCTGTACCTTCAATTCCCTTCTTTTTGGCAAAGTTAATTCCGATGGTCTCGGCTGAAACGGGATAAAGGGGATCGGCATTTTCTTGACTTATCGGCCTGCCAGTCAGGACTCCATCACGGCCTCCTGAGGAATGACCAATTGCTTTGTGGAAAAGACCTTGTGCAACCGGAATGGTCAACAGAGAATGCACAGAAACACCTCCGGCCGAAAAACCGAAAATTGACACATTATCCGGATCACCCCCGAATGCCGCAATATTCTGCTGTACCCATTTAAGTGCAGCGATCTGATCCATAAATGCATAACTTCCCTTGGGCTCATTAGGATATTCCTGGCTCAAGGCTGGAAAAGCAAAATGGCCGAGGCGCCCCAGACGATAATTGATGGTAATCAGGATGACACCTTGTCGCGCAAATTCATTACCCACTGTGCCTGGACCAGAACCGCTACCAAAGACAAAGGCACCTCCATGGAGCCATACCATCACCGGAAGTTTTGCATCCGGTTCGGTACCTGCAGGTAGCCATGCATTGAGGTAAAGGCAATCCTCTGATGAACCTTCAGAAATTGTTCCTGGTGCAGCGCCCCAACCGGCTTGAGCACAGTTTGGACCATATTCAGTTGCGTCCCGAACACCTTCCCACGGTGTTACCGGTTGTGGAGTTCTCCAGCGAAAATCACCAACGGGTGGCGCAGCAAAAGGTATTCCTTTGAAGCTTGTCACATCTCCTTCTGTGACTCCCTGCACAAGTCCACTTTCCGTACGAACAGTTGGAGAATTGGCATCCTGAGCATTAGTCGCCCAAACAAGGCTCAAGATGAAAAATCCAATCAATGCCTTTTTCATTTGCTTAAGTTTTAGTTTCAAGAAATATTAATGTTCAATTGCATGCGTGTCTCTCACACTGCTGAATGTCAGATCCAGCAATTTCCAGTTGCCATCCATTTTTACAAAGACTTCTGTAGCTGTAAATTCATTAGCCACGTCGTTTCCACGAACATGCGCTTCAAGTGTCAATCTGGTCCATACTACTGCGGTATTCCCAACGATCTCAGCATCTGTGTCGTGTACAATGGTATTCTTATACCAGATGCTACCGCTTTCGATAATCTCAAGTTCCCTTGCCTTCTTCCATGATCCACTCATGTGAACGAATTTTGATTCGGCATGGAATAATGTGGTCAGTTCGTCAACATTTTTATCAGCCATCCATTGCCATTTTTGTTTGGACAATTCGATAACCTCCTGCTGATCTGTGCTTTGCGCAATGCATACTTGCGTTGTTAGCAGAGCCAAAAACATTACTAGAAATGAAGTTTTTATTTTTGAAATCGTCATTTTATTTAAGTTTTTTATCAAAGAATTCATTGAATTTATTTGTTGCTAGGTCTACATATTCAGGAACATAATAAGTCTGAATGTGAGTGGCACCTGGTATCAAATACAATTCCTTGTCATCTGTACCAACAGCTTGATTGAATGCCTGGTCAGTCATATAATACGTATCAGCTTTGCTGCCAACTACCATTAACAATGGCTGATCAATCAATTCAATATTATTTGTGGCATCAAAAGCCATAAGATCCAGCAGACTACTCATGGTGTATCGGAAGGTGGAATTAGGATGTGCATGAGTTCTATGATAGTAATAATGTCCTTCCGTGTATAAGTCAAATGGCAGATCATCAGCTATTTCATCAGTCCATTCCAAATCTGCCGCATATCGAATTTCTTCACCTGAAGCTTCAAGAGCTCTAGCTTCTGATGCTTGTTCTATCCTCTCCTGAACGGTTGAAACCTGTGAGTTCATAAAACCATTTCGTCTCACTATGCCAGAATTAAACATGCTTAAGGTCGCCACTGCTTTGAATCGTTTATCGGTTTGAGCGGCTGTTAGTGAATAACCACCACCACCGCAAATGCCAAGCAAGGCTAATCTCTCCAGGTCAACACCCTCATATTGAGAAATATAATCTGCCATTCCCCGTATATCTTCAATTCTGTTAGCAGGTTTATCTACATTGCGGGGTTCCCCACCACTGGCTCCCTGATAAGAGGCATCAGCAGCTATCGTGACGTAACCTGATTCCGCCAAACGTTGTGCATACAATCCAGCAACCTGTTCTTTTACTCCACCATTAGGATGGGCCACTACCACAGCAGGATATTTCTTCTTAGGGTCAAAATTCGCTGGGATATACACATTGGCAGCAATGTCAATACCATTGAGCTTATAGGAAACCGGCTGAATATTGACTTTGCCTGTTTCATTCTTAGTAATTGCATTGGCATAAACCAAAGTGAATGGATTTTCATTCGACACTGCCTTGCTTTGTGCCTTTAGATTAACGGTAACCATTATAGCTAGGATTGATACAAGTAAATGTTTCATTTTGAATTGTCTTATCTTTTAAATTTTTCTGCTACACTGTCATAGTATTCTTGTGTAAGCACCTCAGTCCAAGTGGTAGGGTTTTCGCCTCCGTATAGTGCTAAATAAGTAACATCACTCTCCTTAGTAGATGAATGCCAATGCTCTACGTCCTTCTCGCATTTTATCACATCCCCGGCTTTTAGGATGATAGGTTCTTTTCCTCTTTCTTGATACTAACCCTGACCATCGACATAGATTAGTACTTGGGCAGATGAATGTTTGTGCCAGTCCAGGGTTGAGTTTGCTTTAAAAGTCGCTTTTGTGATATTGTAATTAATGTCGCCATCGGCTGCTGTTAGTAATCCATTTAACCAAGCCTCACCGATATAATGTGTATTTGGTGCTTTAGTTCCTTCAATTAGGTAAGAAGATATTTTATACTCCTCTTGTTGAGCAAAAACGCTTACATGTACAATAAGAAATAATGCAATAATCAAATTTTTCATATGTGGTTTTATTTAAATCCTTTTTCCATAAGCCATTCATTCATTAAGTCGGCAATTTCAACGTTGTTCAAATCAGAAAAAGGAAAATGTGTATTGCCCTTAATACCTAGCTCAGGTAAATGAACAACTGTCACATCTCCACCTTTCTCATTGACTGCATCTCTCCATTTTAGTGCCATTTCTAGACGCACTCGCCAGCCATCTATCCCAGGATTAGGATCTGGATCAGATGGTATATTATCGCCATAGTAAATGATGATTGGAATTTTTGTCAGGGTTAGAAAATCTTCCATTGGCACACCCACTGCTGTAAGAGATCCAGCAGAGCTTTCTAATGGTTCAGGTACCTCTCCTTCAGGAAATAGAAATCCACTTCCCGGTTCATAAGACACAATGGCTTTCACGTTTTGATTTTTAGCAGCCGTCAACCATCCCATCCCACCGGAGTGTGAATGAGTCACCAAAATTCCATCTCCAATTTTATCAAAGAGAGATGAAACAGCGTCTACATTTACATCAATATCAATTGAACCAATATCAGGAGTCATCTGTCGGAAATATTGATTGAGTGTCTCAGGGTCTTTTGCGAATTGTACACCTGGAAAATAATCCGGCCAAATGCCAACCCGGAATGTATTAAACCAAAATTGCTCATCAGGAGTGGGCTTTATGCTTGCTTCTGCTGTGCTTCGACCTGCACTGCCTCTCCGAGGCTGATCAAGTACATAGACCGGAAATTTTTTACGTAGAAAGATAGTCTGGAAGCCTTCTCGGCCATCGGGAGTAGATTCCCAGGTTTTGGAAAATTGACCAAATCCGTGCCACATGACCAATGGGAAGTTTTTTGGTTCTGTAGGAATTTGATAGAATACATACGCATGATCACCATGAAATGATTGTCCTTCCGGTGTTCGCTCGAATGTATCAAAGGTTCCAGGATTTGTGATGACTGTACCACCAACCGCAAAGCTGCCTTGCTCCTTAATGACTAAATAGCTTTGGTTGTCGGTACCCAGGTTTGATTCACTGGTCGTTTGATTTTTACAGCCTACAAGTACAATCATGATTATAGGAATGACTTTAAGGGTTTTCATAAATGAGGAAACAGAGGTCATGGTATCTGATATTGTCATATTCGAATGTTTTTACAAATTTACGAGCTGATAAAAAGGGAGTTGGTATACAGATTACTGTTACTATTACCATTATTACTGATTGAAATAAAACGGGTCTCTTTTGAGCCTTAAATTTTTAAATTTGAATAGCGAAACTTGAGATACAATGAATGAGCAACTAACTTTTGATACCATCAAGGCCTACAATGATTTCAACAATCATCCTACTCATCATCCATTAGTTAGTGTAATGGACTTTTCTAAGGCTAAACCAAGGCATGGATACAAAATGAAATTTGACATCTATGCGATCATTCTAAAGGAGGTTCAATGCGGAGATCTTATGTATGGTAAGCATAATTATGACTATCAGGAAGGTACTCTGGTATTTATCGGGCCTGGGCAGATACTTGATGTTACCAATAAATCAGAAATTTATCAGCCGGTAGGTAAAGGCTTAACTTTTCACCCGGACTTTATTGTTGGAACGCCACTGGCAAAGCTCATTGATGAATATGGTTTTTTCTCCTATAATTTGAATGAGGCATTACATTTATCACCCGAAGAACAACAAACCATTTTAGACTGTTTATCAAAGATTGAAGGAGAGTTATTGCGACCTATCGATAAGCATAGTAAAAAGTTAATAGCATCCAATATGGGACTGTTTCTCGATTATTGTGAGCGATTCTATGACCGCCAGTTTATAACCAGAGAAAATGTAAACAAAGGTATTTTAAGTCGTTTTGAGATTCAGTTAAATGACTATTTCAATTCAGAAAAACCTTATTCCCTCGGATTACCATCTGTTAGCTACTTTGCCGATCAACTGCATCTTTCACCAAACTATTTTGGTGATTTGATCAAAAATGAAACCGGTATAACGCCACAAGATTTTATTCAGACAAAATTGATCGAGATTGCTAAGAATAAGATTTTTGATTCTGAAAAATCAGTTAAAGAAATTGCTTTTGAGCTAGGGTTCAAATATCCGCAGCACTTCAATAGATTATTCAAGCAAAAAGTTGGAGTAACACCTAATGAATACCGACTCTCAAATTAACGTGGTGTAACCCTTCGACTGGCAGCTTCCAATATACTAGATACTTTGCTCCGATCCCTAACCATTCATCAGCCCTACTTACACACACATTTGTCATCCGCTCAAATCCCTCGCAAAACCCCAAGATGCCAAAAGAGTGTGTCACCCCTGCCCCAATGGAAAAACTCTTTTCTCCCCTCTATTTAAAGAAAAATGATTAGTCCCTTCCCTCAGTTCCTAAGCTACATTAACATCCTATGTTTGATTCAGAAGAAAAACTGAATTAAAAGCTATCTTTTGAATTGAAGATAAAAAGAGGGAAAGGAATAAGACCGATACTTAACAAGGGGTTGCGATACCGAGTGTTATGCTGGTCCCCTTTCCCTGCTTCTGTAATCTGTACAGTTCTATTAGGTCGGGCCACTTAGGCTTAAACCTGCATTCAGGATGTGAGATTCAAAAGAAGCTGAATTCTTCGATCTCTGTTCAATCTAAATTTAACCAATATGAACCACACTTTCATCGGGATCGATGTGGCTAAAGACGATTTTGTCTCAGCTCATAGGTCTAAGGATCCCCTAATCACTTCCTTTTCCAATACTCCGAAAGGAATTACGAAATTCATCAAAAAACTGCCTTCAAACGCCTGGTGCATCATGGAGGCCACTGGTGTCTACAGTGTACGATTAGCCATGGCTTTACATGAAAAGAGATTCAAGGTTTCAGTCATCAATCCACTCCAGATAAAAAGGTTTGCTCAGACCAAATTGAAAAGAGCTAAAACGGATAAAGTTGATGCTGTGCTAATTGCCGAATATGGAGATAAAATGAGACCAGAGCTGTTCAGGCCTGCACCTGTATTTATCCATCAACTGCAACAGAAAAGGACATTATTGAAGCAATTATTTAAAACCAGGACAGTATTCAGTAATCAACTTCATGCATTGCAACACCTGCCGGATCCGGACAGTGAAACCATCAAATCCTGTACCAAGATCATAACAGAAATCAATGCCCAGATCATTAAGGTTGAGCGGCAAATGGAACAGTTGGCGAATGAACATTGTGAACAATTATTCAAACAACTTCAGACCATCCCAGGGATCAGTACTAAGGCTGCTCTGGAACTGATCATTGTTTCGGGAATGTTTCGAAATTTCAATTCTCCCAAACAGTTCTCAGCTTTTGTTGGGATATGTCCTTCGATAAACGAGTCTGGAAAAACAATCAGAGGATACAGGGGGATTTCAAGAATCGGTTCCAGCTACACCAGGGCCATCCTGTACATGTGTACACTCAATGCATTTCGATATAATACTCAGTGTAAGAACTTATATGATCGTCTCACAGCAAATGGTAAACCGGGTAAAGTAGCCCTTATGGCAGTGGCTAATAAGCTGATCCGACAGGTCTTTGGAATGGTGAAATCCGGATTAAACTACAATCATGAATATGAAGTAGAAATGTGTTCTTGAGTTTGGATTTTACCACAGTTCATAACGCAGGACATTATATAACATTACTATGGATTTGCTGCTTACGAGCGTAGCGAGTAATTAACATAAGATCAGTTACATAAATCAAGTTATGTGTAGGTCTCCTTCCACCTTAAATCATATCATCTTGTTCCTTTCCCCCACTTCACGAGCTTCAGTGATTTTTGCAGCTCCATTTCCCTTAATCCTATGACAGATTTCCTTACACTCTTACATGATTCAGCAATGAACAAACTGTATATTTTCGGTTCTCTCAATTCCTCGTTTGGCCAATATTGATCATAAAAGGAATCAACATTTATTCCTGAATCGCAGACATATTTTACGATTATTACCTGCACATCTTTTAAAAATTTCCTTTCAATTTTCGCATTATCAGAAATCAGTGATTTGCGATCTGAAACATCTTCTCTGATTGGCATAAACACTTGTGATAAACCAAGTTCTTTAGCGACAAAGGATGCAACAAAAGCACCCATTCTCTCGGTTGATACAAGCAAAAATGACTTGCTCTCCTTTTCCAATTTATCCTTCCCAAAATCAGATTGAATTCTTTTTACCAACTCACCCAGGACAATCCAAACAACTGGTTTAACATATTCTCTCTTTTTGATAACATAAATTAGCCACATACAATAAATCAATCCTATTGTAAGGCCAATTACTAAAACAGTTAGCCAATCATCAATCAGACCAGAATAAATCTTCACAAATGCCAGAACCCCTGTCCCAAGGACCATCCCTAACCCACCATTGACAATCTTGCCAAAATCTATTTTCATTTTGATAGTTCTTTTCATATGAATTTATTCAATTTGACTCATCTTACAAATTGTGCATGGCTCCAATCCTCTATCATAGGTAAATATGCCTAACAACGGCTAAGAATGAGAATCATAGATGGTCTTCTATTGGAGAATAGACAGTTATTCGGTAAATTCATGCTGAATGGATTACAAAAAACTACTTTCCACGTCCTTTATATTGATTTCATTGATATTAATCACTGGAAATAAACCATCAATATCATTATGTCCTCACAGCGATTCTGGATATAATATTGATTTAACTCCTTGTGTTATTAAGGATCCTGGATGTGATTTAGCGGTTAGTTGTGAACCGGCCGATCCCGGTTGTAATCAAGAAGATTTTATATACGTTATGCAACCATGTCAACCAAACGATCCCAGTTGTAATCGTCATGTTTCTCCATGTGAACCTCATGATCCTGGATGTAACAGTATGACTCCCTGTCAACCGTCAGATCCTGGGTGTGACGAAATTTCTTAGATACTCTATTTTGATCCACAAACATTCACCTCTCTCCTTCTCTCCTGCTCTGTTAAGAGAGCTGAAAGAGTGGACTAGGCGTCCCCGTCCATTCCCACTAAAATTTGATATGATTAGGTTTAATGAATGTTAGCCATTCCACATTAAAAAAACTGTTAAGCCAGCCCTCAAACCAAAGCTATATTAACATATGTCCATTGCATCTGGCTATGATTAATCACAATTTCTCTTTTCTGGTTTACTCTCTTGAATACCAATTATTCAAATTAATTGATTGGAGGGTTTGATTATTTTCTGCATTGATGATCGTTTTCTTTGAGTTTAGAAGTTTTGCTGTTTCACCTGATCCTACGAATTGGAACTCAAAAACAAATGTTCTGCTCTTATACGTATAGCTAGCTGAAATTTTACCGTTAGTATTTTCATAAGTTCCTTTGTATTCTTCGTCTTCAATTGATAACCAATCATCATCATAGACAAATTCAGAGCCATTGATGAATGTGAATTTGAAGGTCGTAGGAGTACTTATCGTAGGATCGTTGAAATACCAGGTACCGACGAGATCTGTACTACCCATATGTTCTGGCTTGGGTGGCTCCTCTTCCATGGACATATTTGCATCACATTCTTGAATAAGAAATCTGGTAAGCTGAGCTTTTGTTAAGAAGACTGTTTGAAGTCGTCGGTCAGATTCTTCCAACTTATTATTCCACGTATCGAGCAGTTCATCAAACTTGTCAAGATGCTTGTTGAGTTCAGATCTGCTATCATTAAAATCCTTGAAATCTTGAATATCCTCAATTAGAGTGATCACTAACTCTGCTGTGTTGAACAGTGTTTCTGCTGTAGATTTCAACATGTTGCCTTTGACGTCTTTCTCCAGGTTGCTGCTTATGTATTTGGTTCCAACCTCAATATTATTGCCATCAATTATATCTTGCGAGTCCTTTACTTTCTCAACTAGATCGTAATTTTTACTTATTGGTTGGATGGATCCTTTTGAATACTCCTTTATGCCCCTTATCATCTTCCCCTTAGGTGATAACAAGAATACATTTACCATAAAATTTGAAATCCCTTGTAATGCAGCTAATGATTGACCAAATGCCAAGCCATCCATATTTTCTTGTGCTTCATTCTTCAGCTGACTGTATTGATCCGTTAGTGATTTACTTAACGAATACTTTTTGACAATTAAATCGTATTGCGCAGGTAGTATACTATCCCTCAAGGCTAATGCTTCATCACATGTAAATTGTGCGGACGAAGTGGTATAGAAGACACAAGAGACAAAAGCCCATATGAGTAGTTTACATGACATATTGAAGGAGAATGAAATTGATCAATAAATCTCAGTATGCCATTAAATCTGCGGAACATTTCACCTCAACTTCGAATTTGATTGCTTCTTTCCTTACTAAATCTTGGATATCTCCTATTTGTGTATACAAGTGATCTTTGGCTTCCTGACTTATGTTGTCCATGTTCTTTACTTTTTTGTGTGCACATACAAATGATGCCAATTGCTTACAAATCCTACATGTAAAGCACCCCACAACAACCCCGTTGTCACTTGTTTCTGTCATTGTCAAATACTCATCTCCTATTTCTCTACACTCTTTTTGTGCCTGAGCCAGGGCGTCATCAGAATTTACTGCATTTTTTGGAACCACGGCAGACGCGTCAGAACTACTAGATGATCCCACCACTGATCTTACGATTTTTCCCATATTCGTACCAAGCGGTTCTCCCTTTACTGCATCAAATACCAAAGATGTACCGACTACCGCTAATCCAATGTTAAATAGATCCTTTAACACATTATATTCATTACTTTCTTTTTGGGGAATTACGATGGCACCATTCTGATATTCTATGGGTACTTCTCTTGTTCCATTGAAGTACATACCTTTCCCATGCGGGAGACCATCTTGAAATGGCCCTTTGTAATACGTACCATCGAAATCTATTAGTTTACCAATTCCTTCAAATAACCCTGCAACAAGATTACCTTCATAAACGAACCCATCATTGAATTCTACCTTGCCTGTTCCCTCAAGTAATCCATCTTTAAATGATCCTATGTATTTAACACCTTCAATATGATCTATCAAGGAACCAGAAATCAACTCTCCATCCTTAAATTCTCCGTTTAGAATTTCAAAGAGACCATCTAAGGTGATCGCATTTGCTATCCCATTTGCTAATCCCTCTTCTAGTTTGTTCATAACTATCCAGTACCTATTAAGTGTATTAACAATTGTGTTAGCATTTTCGAAAAAGGTCAAGAGTGCTTCACCAGCCTTTTCCGCTTGAATTCTTCTGACGTAGGAGGGTGACTGTATTTTGATATTATTAAGGACTACCAATGAGTTCTGATATCTATCGAGGATATCCTCAGGCATACATTTAGACGTGACGGTGAATACTTGAAAGGTTCTAGTTTTTGTTCCAACATGCATAATCGTTTGGCATTGTAAATCACTTTCCTTTTCTGCCTGGATTACGTAGTTGCTTCCTAACATAAAAACATCTGTCACAAGGTAGTCTTTATAAACATTTAAAGCACTTTCTAATCGTTCTTCTCTACTTTGAAATTCAGATGTTTCGTCAATACTAGAGCTAACGGAAAAGGTTTCTCTTTTTCCAATGACCGCCTTCAATTCATTACCAAACATCCTCTTATGGACTTTGAATGTTGGTTCATTTATACTTACCTGACTACCTACTGGAACATCAATCTGGAAATAATCGGCTTTTTTAGTTTCCCAATCTGATATAGACAGATAGTCAAATTCTTTGGCTGCACCTTTTAATTTATAATCATTGTAAGAACTTTCTTCGTCTAATTGATATGCAACACCTTGAATCTTGAGGGAATTGAAAAATGGAAGGTAATCTTCCTTTGGCGGACACATTGATCCACCAACAGTTAAAGTGATATGTTTACCCCCTGAATAGAAAGACCTATTTATTGTGCATTTACCATTTGCATTGAATTTATAATCGAGGATGTCTAGGCTTCCAATGGAAAATTCATTCAAATACTCTATTTGTGAACCAGGAGTATATTTTGCATTCCAGTCAATTGCCTTTTTCAATTTCTTTTGAAATGGAGCAGTTGTGAAATACAAAAAGTTGGTTTCTCCATTCTCAGATAGTACCTTATTCATGCCATAGTCATTATTTGCATTCGGCTCATAAGGGAATAGAAGTGAAACTTGTGTCTCAGCATCGTGGTATTCTACCTGGCCAATTGCAGTATTGGCAACAATAAATAATCCTATTAAAATAGAGAGTTGAGAGTTGGTTTTCATGGTCGTAGGTTTTTCATGACGTTGTGATCCAATTTTCAAGAAGGCTAATTAAATCTATTTGGGTAATCGCCCTTTGTCAATAACCATTTATGGTTATTTTTTTGTAATTTGAGAGTGAACAATGAGCTTCAGCTCTTTACTGAAGTGATCGACCAAACCAAAGTTCAAAGGATAGCGAATCTCAAAATGGGTCAGCCATTTGTGAATGGATGTGATCCTGGCGCCTTAATTGAAGAATATTCCAAAAGGTCTTTTCACCCCCAAGAAGCGGTTTATGCAATAGATTGTCAGTCATTCGAGGTTATTCAAATTTCCAATAATTTTGAAAATGTAACCGGATTAAAGGGGTTACAGGTATTTGATACTGATAATCTTTATGGAATGGTCCATTCACATTATGTAGATGACCTTCTTTCATTTTCTGCCAGGGCAATTCAAGCATACACATCGGGTTTTTGTCAGTATCAGGTCGACACAGAACTCTTTAGGTTCATTTACAAACTTCAAAATGGAAGGACAGTTCTTCGGAGATCCTATTGTCCAGCTGTCGATAGTGCTGGCAATATGCTTTTCACCATCGGAGTGATTACTGATATCACGAAATACAAGAATACCGATTCCATTGAGATTAGTTACGAGAGCAACCAATTGAAAAGGCTCCACTCCTATATGGTCGGTCTAGGAGAATTTGCCTCAATCTTGAGTATCCGGGAACTAGATATTCTAAAATTAGTAGGAAAGGGATTTAAAAGTCGACAGATATCGGAAATGTTGTTTATCTCAAAACATACCGTTGACAAACACAGAAAGAATATTCTGAAAAAATTGGAAGTTGGTAATTCAATGGGAGCTTTCAACAAAGCAAAGGATATGGGCTTGTTAAACTTTTAGTATCCATTGAAATGACTTCGGAATGAAGGAATCAGTACATATTGAACAATCTGGCAGTGGTGGTGACGTAATTCTATACATACACGGTAATTCGGGTTCAGTTGGTCAATTCAATGATCAACTTCAATCAAATGATGGATTATTTCGTCAAATCGCTTTTGACCTACCGGGATGTGGTTTATCATTTAGGTCTGAGTCCCCGGAAGAGAATTATAGTTTCGTGGCCCTTAAAAATGTTACGTTGGATTTCGTTCAGAAACTGGATTATAACAGGCTGATGATGGTTGGTCATTCACTAGGCGGACACATTGCCTTGGAAATTTCCGCTCAAGTGGAAAAGTTAATGGGGCTTCTAATTTTTGGAACCCCTCCTTTAAAAGAACCATTAAATATTGAAGAGGCTTTTTTACCATTTCCAACGATGGGACATTTCTTTTCAGATGGATTGGATGATATTGAAACGGAGGAATTTGTTGAATCTCTCGTTGTCAACAACGAAGTTGAGTACCAGATAAAATATGATTTCCAAAATACTGACCCGAATTTCCGTGTAACACTTGGAAAAGCTTTATCAGAACCGAATCAGGTTAAAAACGAAGTATCGATTCTTAATCAAATTGAGAATCCAGTTTTCGTCGTTCATGGTCTTCAAGATCCTCTTGTCAATTTAGAGTATATCAAGTCTTTAAATTCTATTACCAAATTCTATGAGATCGAGCAGTGTGGCCACTATCCTCATTTAGAACAACCGGTTGAATTTTCTAAGATCATAAAAGAGGTTTCCAATGAAGTTTTCATTTGATCTCAGATTAGGTAAACCGCACACATTCATCTCTCTCTCCTTTCCTACTCCCAAACCAATCGAGCTGAAAGAGTGCTCCGCTCCTACTAAAATTTGATATGATTAGGTTTAAGTAATGTTAGGTGCGCCCTACATGCTGGTTCCTCACTAAATTGATCCACCGGATCAATTCTTTACGTTCGGCCCTCCTTCAGAAAAACTGCTAAGCCAATCCTCAAACCAAAGCTATATTAAGATCCTATGTTTGATTTAGGAGAAAAAGTTGAGTGGAAGCTATCTTTTGAATGGAAGAAAAAAAGAGGGAAAGGAATAAGACCGATACTTAACAAAGGGTTGCGATACCGGGGAAACCAGGTAAAGTAGTCCTTATGGCTGTGGCTAATAAGCTTATCCGACAGGTTTTTGGAATAGTCAAATCAGGAGAAAATTACAATCAGGATTACGAGATGGAAATCTGTTAATTGGCTTGGATTTTACCATAGTTCAAAACGCAAGCCATTATATAACAGAATAGGATTTACATTTGCTTTTCAAACAAATCAAGTCTGCATCTTTGATTCCGAAGTCCAATATGTGTTCAACTATCAATTGAGTTCAGCTATCACATCAGTTAAATAGTCCATTATAAAATCTATCCTTAGAACCCTTTCTCCTATGCAAGTTTGTTCATTGCAAGTTCTAGAAACATTACATCTTCCATTGGATTCAAAATCCAGATTTCCTTGAACTAATACACCTATTAATTCATGGGTGTTCCTGTGAAACACTGGAGATCCAGAATTACCCTGATATGTATCCAGGCTTGTGAATAGGTTAAGCTCATCAAATTCCAAAACACTGGCATTAATGGTTAATTTTTGTGGTAAGCCAATTGGATATCCAATAGCATAAACCGAATCTCTCGCCGTAGGGTGATATGTATAATTTAAAGATATTGAATTAGTGCTAGGTACCGCATTATCCAGTTGTATCAAGGCCAAGTCTATTTCCGAAAGAATTTCTGGTGATATCAAACGCTCTGCTTTGAATATTTCATTCTGCCTAAAGAGTCTATTAACCTCATCTTCAGGACCTGTAACCTTAAATCCGAAAATAAATCTGATTTCATCTAACGAATACGCATCTAATACATGCTGCGCGGTTAATACCAAATCCGGGCCAATTAAGAATCCAGTGCCTAAGCATAGTGAGGGTTGATTGACGTAAGGTTCTGACTGGCATAAATTATATGTGGACCCTACGGTATTATAAACGGCACTTTGATATTCACCTAAATCCAGGAGCGAGTTCCGTGTTGCTAGACACACAACACTTTTTGACTTTTCGATTATCTGAATTTGTTCAATATCTCTGGGATCAAGACTGTTGATCTCAAATCTACTATCCTTGGGTAGTCCTTCCTCTTGAATGTCAAAGAACTGTATTAGTCTAGAAGTACTGGTCGCCATGAAAGAATATGATGCAGAAGTATTGACTGTTTCCAGAGATGCACTGGAAATTAGTCCCTTATATGAGGGCAAACTAATTTCAATATCATCGCCATGCCTGAATTTGTATAGTTCTGGAAGAGAACTAAAAAATAGTGGGTACAGCTCAGGTCTCTTCTCCAGAAAAGAAACGGTATTATTGGTGATACTAATCTGCACTTTGTTAGTCTCTTGTCCAAATGTTATGAGACTTGCTAAAAAACAAAATGCTAATACCCCTCTCATCTATTACCTGGACCTTGTATATAAGTTAAACATTGGGATATCCATTGTGAGGGTAATTCCAATTCGCCATGAACTTCGCTCATTTATTACCACGTCGGGATTTCCATCCATGTCTTCGTCTAAATCTGGATCAACAGTTTGAATTTCTCTTAAAATTGGTCCGTATTGCATTCCACCTCCAATCGATAGTGGGGAATTCTTCAAACCGTAAATTATATGCAATCCTGGTGCAAATATATTTTTGAAGTTAATTTCAGGTAATTCGGTATTATCATCACTAAACCGAACACTTGTGAACGCACCTATGTCAATGAAAGGCACAAAGATTGACCAGCTTGTTTGTCTCCTTGTTCCAAAGCTGATAGCCGTTCCAACAGGTGCAGTAAAGGACATACTAAACGATCCGGGATTTTCGATGGTTTCCTTTCCCCCAATCAATCTTTCGTAAGAGCTGAAGATGCCTGGATACGAATTTATAGCTAGGTTAAACCTTGACTTCCTCTTGATAATGGAACTTCCTGGAGGTAAAGCAATGGCAGAAATCGCCTTTTCTGCGTCTTCTGCATTTTCAGCTTTTGCTATGGCTGATAAAAAGTTTACGATTTTAACAATTTCCTCCCTTGTCTTGTCATCCACTTTATCACCAGCTCTGTTGATGAATTCCTTGAATCTTTCCTTTGCCATTTTCTTCAGGCAACTATCGAGATCAGCAAGGGCATCTGTTGAATTAGTTTTAGATAGAATTTCCCTCATTGATTCGATACTATTACCAAATAGCTTGCTAAGGGTTTCTTTTTTGTTCTTGTTGATATCGAGGTATTCCTTTCTCGATTCAAATAGGTTTTTCAAAGTCATGAACTGCTCCCATGCTTCTCTTAGGCCAACTTCTTCAAGAATGATTGGTACTCCATCACCCCTAATCAAGTATTCGAGCAAGGCTTTTACTTTGTTTTTATAGGATTGGTCAATGTTAGCAGGAACAGTCTCAATACTTTCAATTAGACCAATGAGTTTTTCCTGCTCATCGGATAAGGTAGTGTTAATGAATCCGTTAAATTTTTTAACAAAATCGACGCTAATATCCCCATTACCAGAAATAATGTTGTTCAGGTCACCAATGACATCTTTGAAATCAATTAGTTGTTCGGCATACTTCTGTTTGATGTCAGTCTTTTTGAGTTCCGTGTTTAGTGTTTGAAATGTGGTCCATTGGCTGCTTGCCTGCTGTATATCTGCTCCCGGAACTCCAATGCTTCTTATCGAAAGGAATAATTGCTGATCATTTTTAATTAAGGTTTTAACAAAGGCAATTAATTGGTCAGCATTTTCTGTTGTAAAAGACGTGTTAATGGAAGCATATACTTCCTTGACTTTAGATATTTCTTCATGAGCATCTAAGTTCCTTGCTCCTTTTACTAACCGATCTCTGAAATCATCTAACTTGATAACATCTTTGTCAGTATTCATTGAAAAATACAGATCCAAGGAATTTGAAATTGCATTCGCATACGACTTCCTGGATATCTCCAAAAAGATATCTGATGATTTCCGAGCTGCTGCCATAAACTTAGAATATCTCTTACCCACGTTGAGCGTATCCCCTCCAACGATACTTACCAGGGAATCGGTAAAAATCATACTTTGTTCCAGAAAATCAATGGTGGTATTTATATACACGTGAATTGAATCATTGCTTAATTTTCCACCTTGCCTTTTAGTCTTTTTGATTTCTTTGATAAGGTTGTTCAAGCGCTCTGCTTGCACCATAAACTTGCTGATCTCAGGGTCTATTCTAACTTTTATTTCCTCTACTTCATTGAATTTCCCGCTGATTTTCTCATAGAATGAACTCGGATTTCCTCTGCCGAATGTGATCCTGTAGTGAAGTCGGTCCTGTTCTTGAAGTAAGCCTAAAAATGTTTTATAAAAAAGGGTCCTCGACGAATATTTCTGCCAAACTTCCCGATGTACCCAAGTTCTTCCATCACTTTGATCTATGGACATAGCAAAAGCAAGCATTGCCATTAGATCAACAGCGTTTGATAGATTAGCAAGTTTGGGATTGTCGGAAGATTTCCACTCACCCATCAACTTGGAACTCTCCAGGTTTGAAATGTAATCAAGGGGGTGATTGGCCTGGCTCAATTCATGAATTAAGCGCATCCCCTCAACCGCAAGTCTTAACTCTTGATTTTTGTTAAGGATGCGTTGAACGCGATAAGTTTTTTCTAATTCCGGAAGGTTTTTAAGTAGATGATTTAGATCCAGTTCCACCTTGCTTTTTAAGGATTCCAGAGCAGCCGCATATTGTTCAGGCTGCAATTGAATTAAAAATCTAGTTGTTTCTGGAAGCAATGCTTTAAGCTCAGCAAAGTTATCTAGGACCGTAGTGTCACTCAGGGCTATTTGAATTTTACTCACAACTTGAGTAGTTAGTTCTTCCTTGAATCTCTTCGCAATAAAACGTGATAAACCATCGATCGCGTCAGTAAATGACAAACCGATACCACCTACAATAGGTAATGACTTCTGGATAGAAGATCCCCCAGACGAAAGTGCGAATTCATCTTTTTTAAATTGAATATAAGCTTGATATTTTTTCAGAAAATGGAAGGTAATTTCCTCCAGATAGGGATTCTTCCTTTTCTTGAAGATTTGAAGCAAAATTCTCAACTCATATTTGTGTTGCAGATAATAAACAGAATCTCTCAAACTTTGTAACGTGTCGATGCTTGATTCCATCTCCGTGAGTGGACTTAGATCACCTGCAGTAAGTTGCAGCGTCACTGAGTTATTATAGATGTTTCTTATTACTGAATTTTTAGCACTGATTTGATCAGATAGTTTAACAATTAAACATTGGGCATTATCCAGATCCAAAGCATTTAAATTTTGAAGTCCACAAGTTTTGCTGATGGCTCTATCAAACTTGTCTTCATCAACAGAGACACCATTGTAGGTTATGTCTTTATCAAGGTCTTTATCTTTTTCGAATTGTTCTGCCAGATCCTCTTGAGTTGTGTAATTCTTTAAAATATTAATTACCTGAAGCCTGTTACGTCGAATTGTCTCTTCTCTTGTTCGTGGATCATCAATAGCATAGGAATCTGCAAACATTAAATCCATTAAGATCATTGCATCGTCTGCAACTGGTCTGTTTTTTTGTGCTGTAGCCACGGAACTAACTAAAATTATTCCAAGAACGATCAATTTAAATTTACCCGTACAACTCATTTGCTTTTGATTTCTGGTCATTGTATGAATCCAATGATAAATCAAATTCAATATTTCCAGGAAATAAATAGCGAGATATAGGTAATTTTCACTTAACGTTATAAGGGATTAGTGATTTATTTGGATGAACAACCACCAGTATCCAACCCGTTGCTTATATAATGCAATTCTTATTATTTATAAACTCTCATGCCTACGCTGAACCTAAGAATAAAAGGAGCGGACTATATGTCCACTCCTTCATGTCATCGGGCTCTTGACTTTAATTAATGTTAGGTCATCCCACTTCTGGTCATCCCACTTAAAATCTGCAACCAAAAATTAATTTGACTCAATATGGTCAAAACCCTTACATGAAAAATAATGTGTATCTTTTTCCATTGTTCCATTTTACACCAGCCAATATTTCAATACTTCCATGAGACTCTTGTTAAGCTTAGTAGTTACTCACTTTTGCATTTCCCCTCTTTTTGCTCAAACAAGCGTTAATAGGATCCTCAATAAGAAGAAATTCAACGAGGCTGGCATAGACCTGAGCATTAAAAAGGAAAAGCAAGTTGACTTACAACTCACAACCGATTTTGAGGGGACAGTAAAAATGGCTTACCTGGGATGTGGCGGCTTTGCAATCGATAATGGCAAGCAAACGATCTTGTTTGATCCGTTCTTCTCTAATTCCGGGTTTTACAAACAACTTGGGAAAAAGTCCTCGTTTCCGGAGGACATCGTCAGTGGTATGAAGGCAATAGAAGGATTCAACCCCATCAAAGATATCTTCAATTCTCATTCCCATTATGATCATCTCCTGGACATACCCTACGTCCATGAGCGTTTCAGCGAATCAAATGCTAAAGTCTATGGTAGTAAATCGATGTATTATCTGCTCCAGAACGTAATTGACCCCAGCAAATTAAATGTCATTAATAATCCAGCCGATTATCACCAAGAACTTCAGGATGATCAATGGATTGACGTCGTACCCGGTATGAGGGTGCTGCCAATTATCTCTAATCATGCTCCTCATTTCAAAGCACTCGGCATACCTTTCAACTTCTTTAACAAAGATGTTGATCAACCCCTGACTTCATATGATAGCTCATTGGCCGAAACCAAAGCATCTAACTGGAAAAAAGGAGCCACCTATAGTTTCCTCATCGAAATCAAGGACAATAAGAACAAAACCATAAGGATTTTTCTCCAATCTTCTGCTTCAGACGGATATTGGGGACGGCTCCCAAAAGCCTATGGTGACGCCATATCCATAGATGTTGCCCTGATCGGTGCGGCGTCGTTCAATTATACAAAGGATAAGGTGTATCCCTGGCAATTTTTGAATGAAGCTCGGCCTGATTGGCTGGTCCTGTGTCATTGGGAAGATTTCTTCAAACCCTATCAGTCAGAAGAAAAGAAATTTGTCCGATTCACAAACTTTAAAAAGTTCTTTTCCAAACTAATTGAAACGGATTATTATGTAAAGCAAGGCAAAGACCATGTCCTCTTACCAGAACCTGGCTGCCTGCTGACCATTCAAACCAATTAGTCTGACGTTAACCAACTGAATTATGGATCCGCAATACCTCAACAGTTTCGAAAGTATCCTTTACGGATTGGTCATCTCTCACATCCTCCTGCATGTCGGAAAAATGATCTCCAATAAGGAAAACATTGAATTTTCCCGAATTCACCTGCTTATGATCGTTGTTGCACTCTTGACCGTGATAGAGGGTTATTATGGTATGTATATCATTTATAAAAATCTCGAGACCGACCTGGGGCCAATACAAAACAAGTGGATGTTCTTTCTGACACGGGTTACTCCCATTTCTGCATTGTTCATTACAATAATCCAGCTTTTTCCAAGCACCTATGAAAAACCTATTGACTTCAACAAATTCATCATTAAGAGAGAGTCAAAGATCCTGGTCCTTCTTCAAATTGTGTTGTTGTCCATAGTAGTAAGAAACTGGATCATCATGTTTAGTGGTTGCTCGCTTGAGGAACTGAAGTACAACGGTGATTTTGGGGAATTGGTTATTGCACTTATAGGCTTTATGGTGATCGTTTCACCTGCCTTTTTAATAAAGCCGATTCGAACGAGACATAGGATACACTATGTCATTTACGGGATTATCATCGGTTATCTCATTTATCTGATGAGCAGTTCTAATCCCTATGTTAAACCCGAATGTCTTGACTATGGCTTCTGGACAGGTGACTAATAGAGATTAAATCACCTTGAAATTGATGTATTGGTTTTAATTGATGTTAGATCAATGCTAAAGTATGATTTTGTTCTTACTTTCTGAGATGAATACACGATCCTACAAGATCTTTTGCAGCCTTTAACTGGCTTTTAACATCCGGGTGATGTTTCAACATGACCTGAGCATAGTGGACACCAGGTTCAGACAACAACCGTCCCAAAGGTGTCTGCACAACTCCCCATTTTTCAAACTTCTTTGGATCGGCTTTTTTCAGTGTATTGCGGATTGTGCCATTTGATGCCTCAATGATCTTCATTATTTCCGGCAAATTCTCCAACTCTCCCCCAAATTGCTTTTCAACAGCTTCAAGACTGATAATTCTGGGTAGGAATATTTTGACCCTATTGATATCTTCTTCTTCCAGTTGTCCTTCCAGCTGGTCCGAGATCTTGTCAAATGATATACCATTCTTGATGATGGCACCAAATTCTCCCACGTTGTTGATCTTTACAAATTTGCTTTGATGTTTACTAAGAACATGGTTTATATACGCCTCGGTATCATTACTTATGGAAACAAACTGAACCTCGAGCCCATGTTCTCTTTTCAGAAAATCTCGAAGTTTAATACCATTTAGCAGTCCTGAATTATCATAATATCCTCCATCCAGAAAGTGTCCAACCCCATCAACAGATGCTACCGAGCTAATAATCGGAAACCTATTGGTCATACTCACTGCATCATAGTAGGAGAGTGACTTATTCGGTTTACCAGGTATATCAATGGCACTTTGAATTCCACTGAAGATCTCTCCATGGTCTTCAGTTTTCAAGGTAAACATGTTGGCAAAGCCACTATTGATGACGGAGGAAGTACTGAGTGTCATACTTGGGAAATTCAGCGTGTCATTATTGTATTTATTATATACTTTCATCCAATAGGATCGGTAGGTACTATCTTGACCTGCCAAACTTCCATTACCGGTCAATCTAGCATATCCTTGCATTGAATATGCGCTCCTATCACCATAGGAGTCGTCCTGGTAGGGGAAAAGTTTCCAGAGTAAGTCCTTACCCCAGAGATGAGTAAGTTCCGGCGTGAGATGATTGAACAGGCCTACATCCTCAATGGCCTTATCCCAATCTCCGTGAGCAAGCGATTTATCATAATGGTTAAGCGATAAGTTCACGTAATTGGCAAACCCAATAGCTCCTCCGGAATTTGCACTCATGTTAATGGTATGTTGAAAGAATCGGCCATTTGTGCACTCTTGCAACTCATGTGATACCAACATAGCCCATAGGTCGGCCATTAGTCCTCCACCATAGCTTGTGTATATAATAGGTGTAATGCTGTCTGTATTTAAATTATTGAAATTATCAATGAATTTATCAACACTCACCACCTGCTCTTTATCCTCTTGAATAGGTTCCAGAAAATGCATTTCGTTTCGGTATTTTTCTGGAATGCTCCTGGTCAGGATGATAATCCCCGGAATAATTAGCATTAGACCATACCTAAAGAAAGCGGAGTACTTGCGTTTTCTATATTCTGATTCCCCATACACTTCGGACAATTTGATGACGATCGCAATTGCACCATAAAATCCCAGGATATATAATAACAATAGAGGGATAGGATTGACATGGCCTTCAACCCAGCTCAGACAAACATTGAAAAAAATCAACAGTAATACACTTCCAATTCCAAAAACGCTAATTATAGTAATCAACACTCGGGTAGATCGTAAAATTTTCCCACTTTCATATTCAAAATCACGAAGTATTCTTCTTCGGCTCCATCTGAATGAAAGATAGAGAAGCATGAGACTGAACGTCGTTATAATGGCTATGTTCAGAACTGTCAAGCTCCATCCATATTCAAGGTCAGTTATCTTGTTTATCACCGTCAAGGTCATCAACGATGCGAATAATATGAAGGAAATGATCAACAATACCTTAAATAATTTGAACCGAAAACGAGTAGATACCTTGCCGATCTTATATTGAAACCAAATACCAATGATCAATGTAACCACGGCAAATCCCTGTGTAAACCAAAAGCCTTCGTGAACATTTACACCTGTAAAGCTCAACATGAACAAAAATGCCACAAACACCGCTGTTCCCAAATGGTATCTGTAGGTCCGTACCCTGGGGTCAAAATGCTGATAAGGGTCCAGATTGTAATAGATTATCCCAATCGGTAATCCCTTCGGGATCATATGCCAATGCACCTTTTTCCCTGGCATGTATCTCTTAATCTCCAGATAGGCTGGATAATGACTAAATACCAGTGACAGGACACAGATCAATACTAATGTTCCAACAAGGTTTATTGGTCGATTGAATAGATCGATCATCATCGAATAACCCTGTGGTAGAACTGTCCCCAAAACAGCTATGAACACGACAAAGCCAATACTCAGGAATGAGGTGGTCACAAATCGCCGAATTGCCCTAAGGGTCAGCTTACGTCTATGACCAGGCTCGGGGTCTCCGGGAAGTTGCTGATTTGCCCAATACTTCCACAATCCATAAATGAAATACAGCCCTCCTAAAGTGTATAAGGATTTTTTAAGAGGAACGATTATTTCGAGAGAGGTCCAGGAATAGGTTAAATATAAAATACCTTCAATGAAATCAGCGAGGTAGGCCAATATGATGATTATGGCGAAAACCTTCAGCACATAATCTATCTTCAACATTGCGTATTTCCGAAAGACCTTTAAAACATGATAGCAATAAGTAAGCAGAATGAAGGCCCAAATTGAATCCACGATAAAATACAGCCGATAAGAACCAAATCGGCCTTTAACGGCCGACTCAAAATCGTTCATGTAGTCCCAGTTTGCAAATTGTGGATGACTGAAAAATTCATTGACCCTAAAGTTTTTCACTGCAAGAATCATAGCAACTGATGCTATGACCAGGACATAGAAATGCACCCAGAGCATTGAATAGTTACCAAACAGGAATGAGCTTTTTCGAATTCGTTGAATGTATCTCATAGTACTAACCGGGGTTAGGTTGGACGTGGTGAATTAAGCGTCAAAGACAGGAGACTACTTTTGTTCTGCCAACATATTGTATAATTATTCCAGAATCTCAAGAAAAATCCGATACTATCCAATACCAAACTCCAGGTATTTTTCACTTAACGTTACAATGTATTGCCGATGTGGTTGAAACTGTGTACATCCATGACACTTCTTAATCTCGTCCATTGTTCTTTAGAATTTTTCGTAAATTCAATACCAAGGACAATATGGTCTTAAGATGGGTATGATCTTTACGATAGGGATATTTACGTCTCTATTCTTCTTTGTTCTGTTACTCAATAAAAAGAACAAATCACTTCCGGACATGATCTTATCGGCCTGGATGCTGGTGATCGGTATTCATTTGGCCAGTACATATATCAATGTGGAGGGCTACTGGGAAATATATCCTCACCTCATAGGCATTACGGCTCCATTTCCATTTTTCTATGGTCCGCTACTTTATCTGTATGTTGATTATTCTATCAAAGATGGTCCTCGTTTGGGAAAACTGGACTACTTACACTTCCTACCCATTGTTCTTAGCTACCTCTACTTATCCAGGTTTTATTTTTTCTACTCAGTCGAAGAAAAGAGGCAGGTGGATGAGGGAGTAGTTGATGATTTCGGCACGTTCACCAATATTTTGTTGGTGGCTATGATTGTATCTGCGATCATGTATGCCATATTGTCCTATCGATTGCTCAAGAGGCACAAACGGTTGATCGAAGATAATTTTTCCAATACGGAGGACATCAACCTCAACTGGCTCAAAGGTTTTATCTGGGGAGTTGCGGCCATATTCCTGACTGTGGTTGGGGTTATTATCACACGGGACGCCATAGGGATAATCTTTCCCTTCAATCCGGACTTCATTTTTTACTCGCTCATAGTGTTCGGTATTCTTAGTCTTGGATATTTTGGGATCCGTCATGAAAATATTTTTGCCGATAATGAGGTGATCGATATAGGTGAGAAATCGGGAGGGGTCTACAAAGGTTCGAGTCTCAAAGAAGACATGGCAGCTGATAAACACAAAGCCCTCATACGATTGATGGTTGAAGAAAAACCTTACCTTGAAACGAACCTCACGCTAAATGCCCTTGCGGAAAGACTTGACACCTCCCTGCACCATTTGTCTCAGATCATCAACCAGTTTGAGGGACAGAACTTCAATGACTTTGTTAACAAATACCGTGTGGAGGAATTCATTGAACGGGCCTCCAAGGATCCCCATTTCAGTTTTTTGGCTGTAGCCTTTGATTCAGGTTTCAATTCCAAATCGACTTTCAACGCTGTTTTCAGGAAACACAAAGGGGTTACACCGTCCCAATTCATGTCCTCCTATCTAAGGAAGGCTTCATAAAGTTACTTATTTAGAAACCGTGATTTCGTGTTAATCAGCTGATTATCAACTGATTAATAGTCTCGTCTTATAATCTCGCACTCCTTCCTGGTCCCACATTATAATGCTGGGCGAAACTGGCCTGGTAATGATATCCATTTGCTTAAAAGAAAACACTGAAAAGGATAGAAAAATGAAAAAGGTATTAATCATCGCATTGTGCATCACCAATTTCAATCAATTGTCAACTGCACAAACCCTGACTCAAACTGTCAAAGGAAGAGTGATAGACAAGACTACCCGGGAAGAACTTCTGGGTGCAACAGTTATGCTTATAGGATCCGATCCTATCTATGGAACGACTTCGGGAATTGACGGAGATTTCATCTTGGAAAATGTCCCTGTTGGACGACAGAGTTTTGAATTTCGAATGGTTGGGTTCGAACCCTACTTTGTCACGGATATACTTGTGAACTCAGCCAAAGAGGTAGTACTCGATGTTGACCTTACCCCGCAGGTGACAGGTCTGGAAGAGATTGTGGTCATCTACAAAGCTGATAAAGACAAGGCCATTAATGAAATGGCCGCGGTCAGTAGCAAGCAATTCACCGTAGAAGAAACACAGCGATATGCAGGAGGGCTGAATGATCCTGCAAGACTGGTATCTTCCTTCGCCGGAGTAGCTTCCCCATCGATAAGCTCGAATGGCATCTCTGTCCGAGGTAACAGTCCATCCGGTTTATTGTGGAGAATAGAGGGGGTAGAAGTACCCAGTCCTAATCATTTTGCCGACCTTTCCATTGCAGGTGCTGGTCTGCTAACTGCCTTAAGCAGCCAGGTCCTGGGAAATAGCGATTTTATGACTGGCGCTTTTCCCGCAGAATATGGTAATGTCACTTCAGGTGTGTTCGATATGAACCTGCGAAATGGAAACTCATCACAGCGTGAACACACGATGCAGGTTGGGATCCTTGGGGTAGATTTTGCGACAGAAGGACCCTTCCATAAAAAGAAGGAGGCAACATACCTTTTGAATTACCGGTACTCCACGCTTGCCCTAATCAGTCCTTTGTTGCCGAGTGATGCCGGAATATTGAAATACCAGGACTTATCATATAAAATTGATATGCCTACCAGGAAGGCAGGTAAATTCTCTTTATGGGGTTTAGGCGCATATGACGGAATAGACATCGAGGCCCCGGACTCAACCGAATGGACTACCATTTCGGATAGGGAGAATTCTCAGACATCATTGTACATGTTTGCCGCTGGCTTTAATCACAAATTAACGCTTTACTCACGGGCTTATCTTAATACCTCATTGGCCATTTCAGGGAATGGAATGTCATTCAAGGAACAGTATCTGGATGATGACCTTAACGAACATATTAAATCTGATGCGCTTAAAAGTAACTATAAATTAACGTTCCAATCTAGTTTGAGCTCCTATTTGGGTGATAAGCACTTTAACAAGTCCGGATTTTATATCAACAACATCAGGTACTTGATGGACATTATTTATGCGAAAATACCGGAAAGTATCCCCGAACTAATAGCCGATGAGAAAGGTGACTCCTTCCATTATCAATTCTATAGTCAGTCACAATTCAAATTATCACCAAGATTCACATTGAATGCAGGATTTCATACCCAGTATTTTGAACTTAATAAGGACTTTACATTCGAACCCAGGGTATCGTTAAACTACCAGATGAGTGAAAAAAGTGATCTGTCACTGGGATATGGTTTGCACGTGAAAACAGAATCTCTGGGTCTATATTTTATCAAAGATGATCTTGGTAATGAACCGAATCGAGAATTAGAGTTGACAAAGTCTCATCATTGGGTAATATCGATGAACACACGAATTTCAGATAATTCAAAACTGACTGTAGAACCATACTTTCAGGTTTTGAAGGATGTCCCCGTAACACCTGATGGCTATATCTCCATTCTAAATACCGAGGATAACATATTCTTCGACGAGACCCTGGTTAGCAAAGGAACTGGTAGAAATATAGGAGTGGACTTTACCTATGAACAATATCTGAATGATGGATTCTATTCATTGTTAACCGCTTCAATCTTTGATTCGAAATACACTGCAAATGATGGTATTGAACGCAACACAAGACTGAATAAAAACTATGTCTTCAACGCTGTAGTGGGCAAAGAGTGGCAGGTTGGCAAGAATGGCAATAACACATTTGGCGCTAATATACGACTCAATTACCTGGGAGGTAACCGAGGTGAGGTCGTTGATATGAATCAGACTCTCGAAGAGCAGGAGATCAAATATGGTGAAACGGATGGGCAATTAGCATATTCAAGAAAGTTCAAAGACACACCCATATGGTCATTCACACTTTCCTACAGGAAGAATAGACCTAAATATTCCTCAGTCTGGAGCTTGCAGATCTTAAACTCCAGCTATACGGAGGAATTTGACTATGACGATTTCGATATCGATACTCAAATTGCCAATGAGAAGTATATGGGAATAATGGTTCCGAATCTGAGCTATAAGATTGAGTTCTAATAAATCAACTTCAAATAGTGTGGTTTCTGAACAGGAGGAGTGTATACTCCTCCTGTTCTATGTAGAAATTCGTCACATCCCTTCGAATACTTCTTAACTTAAACCTTCTCCACCTTCCCCTTTACTCATCCCTCAAGCTCTCCACAGGATTGGTGGACACAGACCTGTAGATCAGTGATCCCACTACGATCCAGGCGATACTGAGGGTGAATACAGTTGTAGCTATCACTAAAGGCCAACCCAGGTCGATGCGATAGGCGAAAGTATCCAACCATCGACCCATGGCGATGTAACCCAATGGCAGGCCAATGATCACCGCCATAGCGACCGGTAGGGTAAGGTTTTGTCCAATGGACCAGATGAGGTTTTTGATAGTTGCCCCCAGAATCCGTCGGATCCCCATTTCTTTCCTTCTTTCCAAAGAGATCAACACGGCCAGGCCTATCAATCCCATAGAGGCAATGACCAGGGCAATGATCATAAACACGTTGAAAACAGCTTTCATGCGGGCTTCCGTTTGGTAAAACCGGTCGTATCGATCCGTTCCAAATTGGAAATTCATGACATGATCATCGACATGACGCTCCCAGGACGATTGCAGTTTGTCCAAAAAGGGTACCAGATCCTCCGTACGATACTTGACAACGAACCGGGATGGGTTTTGGGCCATATGTAACGCAATTGCGAACATTTCAGATTTGAGAGACCTTACATGAAAGTCGTTTACAATCCCGATTACCTTAAACGATTCTTCTTTTCCATCCGTGAAGCTTATTGATTTCCCGATCGGATCTGGACCCAAGCCCAGGGATCGAATGGCTGTCTCATTGATGATAACGGAC
This sequence comes from Cyclobacteriaceae bacterium, assembly GCA_965242805.1. GTDB lineage: Bacteria > Bacteroidota > Bacteroidia > Cytophagales > Cyclobacteriaceae > JANQEU01. Next base: position 3,118,037 of record CBDETD010000002.1, read on the forward strand.
ATGGAATCATTCGGAGAATCCATATAAAAACCACGACCCTGTAGTAGTGTCAGATCCATGGTCTCGATCATAGCCGAATCGACCCAGAGACGTTTACAATTGATCCTTCCTTCCTGTGTATTCCGATCGGATTCAAACATCATGCCCCCGAAGAAATACAGGTCGCCCGGAACATGCCTCGGAGCAGATAAATGCTCTACCTCATGGAATTGTTGTATTTCATTTTGCAGCGCCTCAAACTTATCTTCTGCTACTCCGGCATTGTTGATCACCAGTATGTTGTCCCTTGAATATCCAAGGTTCTTGTTTTGAAGAAAATTCATTTGGTGCCAAACCACCACGGTTCCGAATACCATAAAGACAACGATGGCATATTGAAGCACGATCAGGGTTTTGCGATCATTCCATTTTTGATTTGAGTGGGGTAATCCAACCCGTTGTCTCAACGCGGAGATATTTGGGATCCTGGATAACACAAAAGCCGGGAAAAAACCACTCAGAATTCCCATACTGAACGTCAACACTGGAAGGATCAACCACAACTTATGCCCATTGAAGAAAGGGTCCGTCAGGGATTTTTCGGAAAGCTCCTGGAAGAATGGAAAAAGTGCATATGACAGAGTTATTGACAAGAAAAGAGCAAAAACCGAGATCAATAACGACTCCGTAAGTAACTGGTGAATAAGTTGTTGTCGTGTGGATCCCATGGCCTTTTTTATCCCAATTTCCTTATGCCGCTGAGTAGCTCGAGCTGTGGTCAGGTTGATGAAGTTGATGTAAGCCATTCCCAATATGAAGATCCCGATAATACCAAACATGGTGACTGACCGGATGTCTCCTACGCTAAGACCGTCATTTTGAAAATCAGAATAGAGATAGACCTCCTCCAACGGCTGTAAACGGTAGTTGTACTTATTGCCATCCGCTTTGAATTCAGCCCAGGTCTGACCTGAGAATTGTAATGTTACCGGATCAAAATATTTGGAATATATGGCCTCAAATTTCTCCTCCACCAACTTGGGATCGACTCCAGGGCTCAGCTTTAGGTAGGTACGGTACGGCGAAGCCGTCCAATAAGCCAATAAAGTGACTTTGGAAGGATCACTCCATGGATCATTGATGGTGGTCCGCAACATGGACGCTTCAAAATGGGAATTTCTGGGAATGTCCTCGATCACACACGTGATCTTGAAACCTGCTCCCGTATTGGTCGTGAGTGTATTTCCCACAGGGTTCCTGTCACCAAAGTATTTCCTCGCTGTTGACTGGGTCAATACTAATGTATTGGGTTGTGTTAAGGCATCATTGATGGTTCCATGGATTGCTGTCATTGAGAATAATTCCAAAACATCCTGATCTGCATAGATGACTTTTGATTCTTCTATAAGATCTTCCTCGTGCCTGAACGTAAGGTTGGGTGAATTGATCCATCTGGCGGATTGCAGGATCTCATCCAATTCATTTTCGAATATTTCTGCCATCGGGGCGGTAGCGTTGGCATATCGGGCCTGGGTGGTACCAAAATCAATGTCGACATATACCCGATAAATATTTTCCTTGCCTTCCCAGTGTTGATCAAAACTCAACTCGTCTAGCACATAAAGGCCGATAAACGTACTGCTGGTCAGGCCTATGGTAATGCCCATCACATTCAGTAGGGCATAAAGTGGTTTTCGTCCGAAATTCCTCAGGGCGAAGAGCAGGTTTAGTCGTAATAGGCTTGGAGACAAACCTCCTGAGAACACAATTGGACTCTTTATCAATTCCCCTCTTAACAGATTGAAGACCTGAAGCCAGAACAGCCAATTTGTCCGGAAGCCGGGTTCTCTCCTTTGAAGGAATTCATGCAGATCCCCTTCGATCTCCTCTAAAAATTGCGATCGACAAAGAAACCTGACCACCCTGTTGGCTAGTTTGATCATGGAACTCATAACTTGTTGAGGACCATATGAGGAACCTGTTCCCACAATTTCATTTTGGTATCACGGCTTTTCAGTAATACCTTTTTACCGAGTGTTGTGATCTTAATGAGTCGTTTTCGACGGCCCCCTCGCTCAGTAGTGGATCCTCCCAGGAACGTTTCGACAAAACCTTTCTTTTCCAATCGCACGGTAGTGGCATGGACGGCGCCGATGGTAGCTTTCCTGCCCATCTGATCCATGATCTCATCACAGATGAGTAAACCATAAGCCTGATCTTCATGCTTAGCAACGATCAACAATACAAGCTCCTCAAACTCACCCAGATAATCCTTTGACATAATTAGTTCTATATTATAGAAGTAATAGTAATCAATCTTGGTGATTTGTTCTACTTTATAGAGGAAAAACTGACAATATATCGTTACATCTTGCTTCGTACCATTTTCAGAATGGTAAAACCAAAAACCAATCTAATTGGAATTCATTTACTTATTTCAATGGTAAACCATAGAATAGCTTTACTGCGAAGAATTGATCTTCCCTGTCAATATTACCCAGTTCAAAAATCAATGAGGCTGCCGTTTGATTATTTGCGGTGGTTAGACTGATCCCACTAAAAAAAGAGTGATTGGAGTTATTCTCATTCTCGCTTAAAGAAATGTTAAATGAATAGCGCATTACCCAATATAATCTTGGACTATTGAATCTTGGTTTATTGGTTGCTGATTTGAATGTGTAAATTCTTTTTGCGATATCAAATTTGGGTTTGATCAAAAGGAAATTCCCCGGATTGGTGAAGTAGACACTTTTGGTTTCACTTATTGCCTGGGAGCCAGTAGTCGTAGTTTCCTTGAAGCTAACAACATTAGACTTTTTATCGATAATCGTCGAATTAAAAGCCCCACCAACAAAAATTGCTGCGGCATACATGCTATTTACACCTATTTGATTGTCTTCGCTGGTAAATACATACCCAAAATTGATCCCAGCCTCTGTCTTTGTTTTCTTGTCAATCTTGATGGCCGATGAATCAGTATTGAAAGAACCATAAGAAGCATATTGACTTTCTACACTTAGGTTGAAAATCGGCGATCGGTAGTTCCAGGGATCGCTTGATCTGGTCCTGATGTTATTACGTAACCAATACCAAGTGTAGGTTAAGTTTACACCCGGTTGCAACTGCTCTTTGAAAACTGTGAAGACACTTTCATCAAGGTCAACGCTAATCGTTAATTTCTTAATGTCACGATCGTAATCGGACCTCGCTGATCTCCGTACTAAAAGTGAATCCGGATCTAAAAACGTGAGAGCAAGTAACGTTTTGGAAGCATCAAAACTTACCACCGCCTGATTTTTTGTATCATCATTAACCTTCATTAAAGTACCACTAAATTCCTTTCCTTCGAGAAAAGGAAATTGCGCCTTAACAGGAAAGTAAATCAGTGTATAAAATATAATTGCGAAATAAATTTTATGGATCATAAAGCCGCTACCATCATACTATCAATTGGACACACTTTGTACTGACAGGAGTCCTCATAAAAACTGCTCAATGCAAAGGATTTTGTGTACTCGAAAGTTCTGTCAGAGTTTGCATTTAATTTCTTTGAAAATTTTTGGGTCTTCCCTTCAATCTTCAAACTACCTGAGAATTTGTCACCGGATGCAAGGGAAGGAATAATGAACTGATGAAGTGAGTCACAAGTCATTTCCAGAATAATTGAATCAGGATTGGATCGATGGAAGATGTCGAATCCATTAATATGGTAAAGAAGTCTATCTGTTTCTTGTTCGATATTAGTGACAATCTTGTATTTTCTGGTTTTGAAGCCTTCATACTTTACCTTAAATAATTCGTTGATGAAGGTAACTGCAGAGTCATTGCCATGGGAGAAGAAAACCTCCTCAATTGTTCTTCTCTCATCCGTTGACAGTCGTCCATCCACAGAAGGGTAGTAAATTAGACTTTTACCGAATGTAGATCCTGGGAATTTAATGACAGCCTCCTCCCTTGCTGCCGCTTCTTCTGATGTCGTTTCTTGACTCTTTTTCGATGTACAATTAAATAGGAAGATCAGTAATAATATGCTTATGTATCTGGTCATGGTCTAATGTTCAATTTTAACTTTTTACAATTTCCTGAAAGCATCATCTCAATTTTAGTTCAATCCTGATCAAAATTAGATAGATCCCTTTGGCTCATATCATTCAGAGGATGGAGTGAACAACCTAAAGAATTCGGTCATGCTGAATTGTTTTGAAATAAAAAAGAAATAATCAGGGGCTTCGGTAGAATCACCCATGAGATCCCGTATCTCAAAACCAATTTTCGCTCCCACTATTTTCTTTTCCAGGACTGAACCTTGAAAAAGATAGGTGAAATGACGACCCTGAGAGATATTCAATGTCAATGGGCTCAAACTACTAACACGTTCTCCACTGGTACTGGTCAAATCAGATCTAATCTGTTTGATCCAGGTGTAACCAAATAATCCATTAATGAAAAATTCAAAATTTTTCGCTTCTTTAAAAAGCTTTAAACCAATAAATGCAGAGTTTCGATCCTGAACAATATTCGCTTTCAACGTGTCCCTCAAACTAATGTCAAATTCAGTGGCTCGTGTAGAGACCGTTGAGCTGGGAACTGTATCAAAAGGGGTAAAATTCCTTTCGATAGAATTTCGAAATTCAATTCGGTTGTAGTTAAAGGATGATGTCAGATACAACTTCGAATTAGAATGCATATTTCCACTGCGGGGGCCCAGACGAAAGTTAATAGTGGCAAAACCCCTTGTGAATTGCTTCTGATTCTTTTGATTCTCTTTCAAATTCCCTTCTATCAAATTTAATGTAAACGATGAGTCCGGATTTTGAACAATACTCAATGGTTCTGATATATTAATATTCTTACTGTCCTCATTCGCAGAGAACTTGCCACTTAAAACACCGAATTCCGCTGTTACCCTGGGATGAAGTACCTGCCCCAGGTTCGCATTTAGATCAAGAAATAGAGAAGCATCATCTATTCCATCAACAAATTCAAAGGAAGCCCCTGTTGAGAATCCAAAGAATGTAGAATCCGGGTTGAGGGTATATTTCTTGTCCCTATTTTGAATCGTATCGAGTATACTTATTATGTCTTTAGCGGTAAAGTCCGTGGGATCGAAAGTCACTTCTGATCCCTCATCCGAAACGCTATCTGCCTCATCGTTTTGGGGAGTTTCCGGATCTTCAGGGTCTTCAATATCTTCATCAGATGTCTTCTTGACAAAGTCATCATAACTTATTTGTCCGCTTTTGTATTTTTCCGAGAGTTCCTTTGTTTTGGCTAATCCCCTTTTGGCTTTTACAAGTTCTTCTGAATTTTCATTGAATTCTTTGGCATCATCAAGTAAACCTTGCCTTTTGCCATTTATGGAGGTCAATTTGTCCTCCAGGGATTTGCAGCTTGCCATTACCATCAAGGTCACAAGAAAAAGTTGGTGTACTTTCATCACTATGAGAATTTTTGCTTCAAGCTTACGCATATTTCAAAGCATATCAATCCCCACTTTTAGGTATTTTTCACTTAACGCTATAAGTTATTAATGAATTGATTGGATAAATAGGTGGGTTTATGCAACTCAGTGTTCAATAAGTACAATCTCTTTGACTGGTTCCTCCGGATATTGTACCTACCATCAATCCCAAAACTGTTCCTAACTTTAATCAATGCGAATAGGAATATTTGAGATACTCGGGATAGTTGCAGCATTGCAGCTTTTCATATTATCTGCTTTCCTTTTCACTCATAAAAAAGGGAATCGGATAAGCAACGAACTACTTGCGGTATTTCTTTTGTCCAATGGCCTGGTGGTGCTTGATGTCCTCCAATTGCATTCCGGTCTTTACCTGACCTTTCCACACCTGGTGACTTCAGGATTTTCCACCACTTTGCTCTTTGGGCCATTACTATATTTCTACACAGTGTCAGTTACTCTTAAAGAATTCAAATTACGTCGGGTACACTTGCTCCATGTAGTTCCATTTGTTGCTCATTGGATAGTCCTTTTTCCGGCATTTTTTATCGCAGGTTCAACAGAAAAAATTGAAATGATCCATTCCGGGATCATTTTCAATGCTGAAGCGTCGACCCTCGGATACGCATTGATCCATCTCCAGATCATCATTTACCTCGTGGCGTCAGTATATGTTCTTAGTCGCGATAACCAAAGGACGAAGCAATCCCAAAACCTAAACTGGTTATGGGTGGTAATCCTGGGCTTCCTGGTGATGTGGACGGGAGACCTGGTTCTTTTCCTCACCAGCCAGACCCTGGCGATGCCAGCCATGGTGGGTGCGGGATTTCAATTTCTGGCCATGTTGCTCTATTTCATATTTGTCAACATCGCCATTTTCCTGGGTCTCAGGCAGCCTGACCTGTTTTCAGCGGGCAAGATCAAGTATACCAACTCACAGCTGACCGATGATCAACGAAAATCCCTCATTAGAAAGCTTGAAAATCACATGAGTACAGATGAACCCTTTTTATCGTCATCCGTCTCGGTTGACAGTGTTGCTTCTAAACTGAACATTTTACCCAGGTACCTGTCACAGGCCATCAATGAGACCTATGGGCAAAATTTTTACGACTTCATCAACTCCTACAGAATTGACAAGGCAAAAAATATATTGCTGAATGGAAAGGATCCCGGGAAGACTTTTCTGGAAGTCATGTATGAGGTGGGTTTCAATTCCAAATCTGCTTTCAATAAGGCATTTAAAAAACACACCGGAAGTACTCCGTCAGCGTTCAAAAAACAATCCAATTAATTCGACCCAAGAAATTGGTGCACATTCCTGAATGAGGTCGATTTGAGCTTGTTTTCACAGGTATCATTGCTGCAACAAAATTCAAACAGTAATGAACGCTTTAAAATCATCCCAACGTTTTGCAGGATTGTCCCTTATTCTGGCCTTCTCATTTTTTGCAGTCCACTTTTATACCATCTTCGGTATGCGTAACTGGTCCCTCACGATCTTTTTGGTGCTATTGTACGGGCTCATGATCTTTGTTGCCGCCATCCCCATTAATCAGCTTTTCAAATCACATCACGAGACCCATGCACAATATGTACAGGCAGGTTTCATGACACATGGCATCCTGGTGGCCATTGTCTGCAGCTTGATCATGTCAAGACTTAAACTTATGCAGGAATTCCCTGAAGGAGATGTATTAAACACAACAAGTCAGGGTCTCGAACTAACCATGGATCAGGTTCGAAGTGTTTCTTTCATTTTTCTGGGTATTGGTCTTTTTTTCCTCGGAAAACTGATCAGGAACACCATCAAATGGTTGGGATGGGCCGGAATAATCTCTGGTGTTCTGGTCATGCTGGGGTTCCTGACCTATTTCATGGATGTAATGGCTGAAGATCTGGTCAGGATTGTCTTTCTTTCAATGATGGCGGTCACAATGATATTCCTTTTGGTATTGGGAATTGTGATGCTTGTCAGTCGTACTTTATTTCATCCATCATGAAGAGGAAACATTGGAAGACCATGGCTGTTGTGATCTTGTCATTGATGATAGCAGGATTCTTGTCTTTGGAGATCCTGCGAATTATAGCAATCAACAGGGGAGTGGAGGTCGTTACGATACCCACTGATAGCAGAACGTTAGTCCTTTCCCAGGGTAATGATTATGTCGATGCTTTTCGGGTTGAGACAAATAGTGACGATAGTGTCATGGCACTGATCAGGGAAGAGAACATGGCCGGAGGTCGACTCATTTACCAGACCGATACTGAAATAATCTTTAAGGGGAATGCCCCTGGATTGCAGTATTATGCTTCATATCATCTAAGCACTACATCCACCGTCAGTCACCTGACCCTGAGCACCGTAGTGTTCTATGAAAACTGGTTGGGGAAATTCTACTTTTCCATAGTACGTATTTTCCATAAGCGTGCCGTTCCGTTTATGGTTTGGTCCGTCTTTGGTAAATAACCGATCGATTCTGGCAAAGTCTCGGCCATTAGTCAACATTATGTGGACTATCGTCGTAAAAGTTTTTAATCATTCCGTGTGCCACCGTCATTACTACTATGAAGACTTTCCTTTTCATCACATCCTGCTTTATGGCAGGCATTGCCTTCGGACAGGCAACGTTATTCGAACCCGGTATTGGTTCAAGTAATCGGGAATTTGGGTTGGCCATCTCTCCCAGTGGAGAGAACCTTTTCTTTGTTAGAGCTTACGGCGGAAGGGATTCATTGAGGATATTTGGATCTGCAAAGATCAATGGCAGATGGAGCGATCCTCAACAGGCATTTTTTCAGAACAAGGGAGTGAATATAATTGACCCTGCCTTTTCGCCGGATGGAAGCAGTATATTGATAAATACCATGGCTTCGGGTCGGGATGACTATGATATATTCATAATCAACAAGACTTCCAGCGGCTGGTCTGAGCCTGAGCGTTTACCTTCGACTATCAATACAGATTCTCATGAATTCTATGCAACTATTGCCAGTAACAAGAATATCTATTTCACAAGGAGGAATGAGAGTAATGACATTTATGTAAGCCAATGGAATGGCAGCACATATGAAACGGCCACTTCCCTTGGCGGTACCATCAACACGGAAGAAAGTGAGTCTAACCCATTTATCTCCCCCAATGAAGATTTCCTGATCTTTTTTACCGCCAAACCGGAAGGTTATGGGGGTCCTGACCTGTATATCAGTTTCAATGAGAACGGTCGATGGAGTTACCCCGTCAACCTGGGAGATAAAGTCAACTCTGGAGAGCGCGAATTCTGTCCAAGTATGGATCTTGCTGGTAATCGGTTTTTCTTTTCCCGTGCAAGGTTAGAGGGCGATACTCGCATTGAAAATATTTACAGCCTACCCATCGAGGATCTGAAAATCGACGAATTAAGACAAAAAGCGAAATGGGCTAATTGATTGCATTGAGCTAGCTCAGTGATCTTCCATCAATTTATTCATGGAGCACTTTTTTAGAAATACCTGCAGAATATCATTTCCGCAGCAGGATAAGGATCATTATCTATCAGTTATTTTGCTTCTATCCTTGACCATGAATTGATACAGGAAGTAATATTCCTACTTACAAAAAATGACAAATTCTCAAATCAATGTTACCATTATCGGTGGTGGACTGACGGGATTGACACTCGCTTACTATTTGCGAAAAAACGGGAAAAAAGTAAACATCATTGAACGAGCAGACCGGGTTGGCGGTGTTATCGATACCATTACTCAAAATGGATTCACTTTTGAAAAGGGACCTAATACAGGTGTTCTTGCTTCGCCGGAACTTGTTGAATTATTTGATGATCTGGAAGACAAGGTCTCTTTGGAGATCGCCGATCCCAATGCAAAATTTCGTTGGATCTGGAAAAACGATAAATGGAATGCATTGCCTTCAGGATTAGGCAGTGCGGTTGCTACTCCATTGTTTAGTATGAAAGACAAATTCAGGATCTTGGGAGAGCCTTTTCGCAAACCAGGGAATGATCCCGATGAGACCGTTGCCCAATTGGTAAGGCGTCGATTGGGAACGAGTTTTTTGAATTATGCCGTAGATCCATTTATTTCAGGCATATACGCAGGTGATCCTAATACTTTGGTAACTCGGTATGCGCTACCAAAACTCTACAATCTTGAGCAGGATTATGGCAGCTTCATCGGAGGTGCCATAAAAAAAAGAAAAGAACCCAAAACCGAGATCGAAAAGCGGGTAAGCAAAGAGGTGTTTTCAGTCAAAGGTGGTTTGGTGCAATTGATCCATGCTTTAAAAGAAGCCATTGGAAATGAAAACATCCATTTGAGTGCAAAGGACCTGAAAATCAATACCCTTGAGGACGGGTTTTCTTCCTCATTCGCCTCAAAAAACGGAAAGAAAGTTGAGATCGTCTCGGAAAAGGTGATAACTACCATCAACGGTGATCAACTGCATAATATCCTGCCATTCATTCCGGAGGATCTGCTTAAACCCATTTCGGTATTGAATTATGCCAGGGTGGTACAGGTTATTGCATGTTACAAGGAATGGAAAGGGAAAAAGCTAAATGCATTTGGAGGTTTGATCCCCAGCCTTGAGAAACGAAATGCTCTGGGATTATTGTTCCCATCCTCTCTATTTGAGGGTCGAGCCCCTGAAAATGGTGCTATTTTATCCATATTCATGGGTGGCATTAAAAAGCCGGAGATCTTTGAAAAATCAGATGACGAATTGAGAGCCATAGCCTTAAAGGAAATATCTGAAACACTTGACAATTCCGAGGCCCCTGATGATTTGCATATTTATCGGTATGGTAGGGCCATTCCACAGTATGATATCAGCTCAGGAGCACGACTTGAAGCCATTGATAAAATTGAGCAGATAAACAAAGGGTTGATACTGGCTGGCAACATTCGTGATGGGATTGGCATTGCCGATAGAGTGAAACAGGCAAAGCAAATTGCGATGTCGATGGTACATTAATAGATCTGTTCAGGAACTTACCCGGGGTCTCAATCATCATTATTACTCCAACAATCGGATCTCAATCTTGTGTATATTTCAATATACCCTTGAAAGGATTGAGATTATCATTGATTCAAAGTCCGCATCATTTTGATCCATTTAATAATATGCACTACCTTAGGTTTGAATAGAACCATCATCTGTAAGAGACTGTATCTTATCAGAAATCACTGTTACACTCAATTAACCTAAACAATCATGGAATTCAGTTTTGAAAGCGAAGACAAATATTCCGAAAAAGATAGCTACAACGACATCATCACGAACCTAAACCTGAGCCCCGAAGTTGGTAAAAGGAACAAGGCATTGTTGAAGGCTTTGTGCAATACCAATATTCGAAATATTTTCTACTACCGGGAAAAGATCAAAACAGAAAATTTTTGGAGATACGTATACGGTTCAATCACCTTGCTATTCGTTGTTGGTATCCCTTTTTTCATCTATTTAGTTACCGATAATGCTGCTGGAGGAATTAACCTCTTTCGATCGACAGGAAGTCTCGTTGTGACCTTTGTCGCCTCTTTACTTGCGTTTCACAAACTGATCTCATCCTGGATAGAAAAAAGGAAATATAGAAGCTTATTCCATCAAGCCAAGGTTGATTTGATGAACATAGTGTTTGGTTTGGTGGAAGACCATCAATGGCAGGACAATTCAACAGAAGGTGAAAATACCAAGTCAGAAACATACCGTTTTGTAACACCTGGACTTAAAGAAGATCTCATATCGGCGATTAGAAGATCAAGGGAAATAGTAAACAATGAGACCAGGCAATTTTTTGAAATGAGTGCATCACCATCATTTGACCTCTCCGCAGCACTCACCAGTTCGGCCACTACGGCGAAATCCCTGTTCACAAGCTTTCAAAGCAAGAAATTTGAAGCGGAAATGAATTATCTCATGGAGGAGGAAAAAGAAAAAAGGGAGAAAGTAAAAGCCTTGAGGGAAGCTTCGGAAAAGAATGAAATTGACTTAAGAATAATTAGCAGGAAACTGAAGAAACTGCTTGAAAAGGAAAATGATCTTAATGACCAAATTGATAACATTGAGTTGACTGAAGAATCCGACAGAACCCCACAGCAAAATGAGAATTTTTTGAAATACACCGAACAACTAGAAGCCATAGAAAGTGAATTGGAGGAATTGGAAGATAAGTACGATGAACTGGAAATTACGATGGAGTTGACTCAGGAAAAACTGTCTGAAAGAACTTGATCATGCCTAAATCCCTTCTTATAACAGCAGATGATTACGGAGTTCATGACTCGATCGACCATGGAATAATCAATTGTATCCACAACATTGATTGCATTGACATAATCGTAACGCATGATTCGTCCCAGCAAAGGATCCAAAAACTCATTGAAAGATTCAAAGACAAAATAACCAGTGGTGAACTGAGGTTGGGTTTGCATTTGACCTTAAATGTAGGTAAACCACAGTACAGGGATAATGACAGAAAAGAAGGCCGACGATATCTTCGTGCCATTTCAAAAACTAATGGCAGATTCTCTGAGGATGGATCGGAATTTAAGCATTCTAGTGTAGTGGGGATCATCGCCAATATGAATCGTCTGATCAAAAATCACAAGGAAGCACTGAAGTCAGAGATAAGATGTCAGTATGAATCTTTCAAAAAATATACGGATCTGGTTCCGGCGCATGTTAGTTCCCACAATGGTGTGTTTAGTGGTCACCCGGTAATGTATGGCCTGCTCAAGGAAGTATGTCTTGAACTCGACAACTTACCCATCAGATGTCCTTCCCTGATCGCCTACGATCCATATCCGGATGTGAAGGTTTGGAGGGATAATGAGCAACTTCTACTGACGAAGAAGCAATTGAAGCAGATGAAATTATTTCGAGCTGGTAAAGTCGTTAGTAAATGGATGAAGTCAGGGCAAAGAGTTCAGTTTGAAAAGGACGTGAAAAACAATGAAATCGTATCCACTGAATTTTTTGTAACTCACTTCTACCTCAAAGGATCTTTTTGCGATTTTGAGAAGATCGTCAGGTGGATAAGAGAAAACGAACATCCAAGGGAACACTCATATGAAATGGTTGCTCATCCTGTAACGTACATAAGTGAATCGGAATACGATGATATGCCTCGCGGCATTAAAACGAAAAAATTCGCTAAAAGGAAAAATGAATACAGGACTCTTTCAAACAAATCCGGGTATCTGAGGGATTTGGTTGAAACCAGTGACATTGAAGTCTACAAGTATCCTTGATCACTTCTCTGAGCCGAATAGGGTTTGGGACTGATCTTGGTGAGCTTAACTAGATTTTCTTCTGTTTACTTTCGATTCTTGCACAGAACACTTCAAAGCCCTACTCTCCCTTTACTGGCTGGAAGGGGAATTACGTTCGCTATCGTTACACCTTCCAGGTCTCCACTGGTGGTTGGTGGCATTCATTTGTTGGGCACGTTCTCGACATTCTTGTCGTGTCAAATTATCAAATTGGGTTTCATTCCCTGCAATCGTGAGCGTACAGCATCCTCTGGTTTGGCTATCTGGCATATTTATTAATGTTTAGTTACCTTATTCTATTCAAAGTCATATGGTTTAGGATCAACGTTACCACTATATACTGTATCCTCTCCAGGTATAAATAAGCTCATATTTGATTTGCTGAGAAGGAAATTTATGTCTGAAACCATATTATCCGTTTTTCTCCCTATTTCGGATTGTTGCTGTTTTAATATTGGAAGATATTTATTTAGGAACATGTAATACCATCTTACAAATTTCGTCGCGTCGTCAAGATTCTTAAAATAAAGTGTGCCTTCAGCAAGAGAATCGTCACCGACTGGATCTCCTATTGTAATCTTAAATTCCCGGTCTCCCCATGTCAGACGATGACCCCTTGTTAGACTCTTCTTAATTTCCGAAACCAACATTTCATTCAGAAGCGGTGCACTGAATTTAGAAATGCCATATTTGTGAATCACTTTGTCATCTGCTTCACTAAAAGACTTTGACCCTTTTCTAACATTATCAGGGCCATTTCTATGTTTAACATCTCGCACTATAAAAGTGTATAGTCCATCGACTTTGCTGTTTTCAGGATTTAATGCCGATTCAGTTGGCTGTATCTCAATCGTGTATCCAAAATTTATTTCACGAAAATGTAATGGTTCACTAAGAATTGGAACTCCATTTTTATCCGTATTGAATAGCTTTCCGAAAGTTAGGAATATTCGTTTTTTACCGGATAGCTTCAGTTCTACATCAACTGATATATTTCCTGCCAGGTCCCTCCCCAAAACACCTTCTTGGACGATCTCACCTTCAGTATCTCCCAATTTACCACTGATATCAACGAATCGATCGGTTAAGGTTAAGGCTTCTGTTCTTTTGGCCGTTAAGTTCGCAGAAGGAGAGAAAGTTAAGCTTTTTTCCAAGGTATCCAGGTCTACAAATTGATCAGGTCTGGTAAAACTTCCCCCAAATGTTGCGGTAGCGGAATTATCCTGTGTTATCTGGCCAAGATTGGCTGTTCCGTACTTGGTGTTGAGTAATGACCAGTTTACAAACTGATAAAGTCCCTCTCCCTTCTCATTGATCTCAAATCTAATTTTGAGGTAGTTGATTCTTTCAGCTTCATTGTGAAAGTATACACTATAATTATTGTCAATCTTATCGGGGATCTGAACAGAGGGGTACATTCTTTTCAGCAATCCAATATCCATTTCGTCAGTTACTTCGCTACTGTATTTTTCATTCAAATCATTGCGCTCGTCCGATACATCCATATTCACAAAGAATAGAGGTGGTCTTTCTATAGTGAACACAAGTTTGCTTTTCAATCTCGTTTTGTCAATCAAGGTCAAGTTTGACTTTGAGCCTAAAGCTTTTAAGTTCTTTATTAGGGAAGCTTGTTCTTTGGGCGTATTTCCATCAGATACTTCAATGAATTTTGCCTGTCCTTTCTCATCAAGTTCAAACAGTGTTTTAGTTGTGCTTGGCTTTTTTTCAGGAGGATAGTTATTTAAATCCACCATTAAATAGTCTTTCGGGTACTTCAAGGGATCTCCTTGAATATTTGACTTTTTATACCTTTTTAATGGACTGCAGCCAACCAATACAGTGACAAAGATTATTGCTATCGTATGCTTCATCAAGCTCATCGTTATTCCAGGCAAAATGAGAAACACTGAAACGCTTTGCAATACCCATTTTTAGGTATTTTTTACTCAACGGCTGGACTAATGGTAGAATTAATTGTGATTTATTTATTTTCTTGAACCCCGACTGTCGAAACTGCCCTTTGATTCAATCCAAATTGGGCTAACCTGGCAGGAAATAAATATCAATTCTTTAGGTCCTACCTTGTTTTAGGCATTCACCAATACTCAATTAGCGTAATACAGGAACACCGAAAAAATTTCAAATACTCATATTCCGGTATATGAAATGAATATGAAGGATTATACATTTAGTAAAAAAATATAGCTATGACGAATGGAGCATTGAAAACTAAAGCAAAACTAAGATTCGATTTTGTCGGAATGGTATTCGCCGTGACCATCGGTCAGGTCGGGATCGAAGTAGGGAATTTTTTTGCACAGGATGTGTCAATCAATAATTATCCCCATGTTATAACACAACTACTACTTGCTACCTATATCATCGCCAGTAGCTGGGTGGGTTGGCAAAAATCTACCTCCCAGGGAAATCTTGAATCATTGAACTCCCTTTTCGGAAAGCCATTCCTGATCCTGATCACAGACATGTTCCTGGTCGTCTGTTATTTCATTATTGTAAAAGGTGTAGATAAGGCCACTGATACACCAAGTGCTTTTTTTGAATCATACTGGTGTTTGATCATATTTCTTACCTATGTTTTCTGGGACATCTTCACTAAACTAATTGTATATAAAAATGGGAAGATCAGCCTCGATTTCAACTCCTATGTATCTAGGGGGTATCAGGCATTGATGTGCTCAGCCTTGACCTTTCTTGTGATGCGATGTATGACCGGACAGACGGATAAATACAGTGTGGTTTTCACAGATATCACACTACTGTTGATCTTTGTAATATTCAGGGCTTTCAAAGATCCTATTATTGACGAATCAAAACCGGAATTGAGGACTTCCCTTATCATTTTAGTACGAGGGATTCCTTTCATTTTACTGGGGATTTTCGTTCTTTTATATTTTTTCTATCAGAATTGATCAGTGAAGAAAAAGATATACATAGCGGGTCCATACACAAAGGGAGATGTTGCGATAAATGTTAAGAAGGCGATGGATGCAGCCAATGACATCATTGAAATGGGTCATTATCCTTTCTGTCCTCATCTCACCCATTTTCTTCATATGAACAATGATCAACATTATGAGAAATGGCTTGAAATCGATGCGGCATTTGTCAGGAATTGTGATGCTGTTTTAAGGATCGAGGGAGAATCAAACGGTGCAGACGAAGAAGTCAAACTTGCCAGGTCATTGGGGATCCCCATTTTTAAATCAATTTCTGAGATTTCTATATCACAGATCCATCTATCCAAAGTTGACAGGTATTTGGGAGGTATAGAAATATCCGATTACAACAAAAAAAAGGTCTTGATCGTAGGAGCGCCAGGTACCGGAAAAACATCGGTTTTAAACGAATTATCGCATGAAGGAAAAATAAAAGTCTTTGAGGAAGTCCCCCGAAAGGTGATCAATCGATTCAAGGATACCGATCCGTCGAGAATGCCCTGGAATCCGCCCAGACTCAACTTCGACAGAACGATTTTTCCTTTTTACAAAAAAGATTTTTTCGAGGACGATCAACATGAATATCATTTACTTGATGGTGGGATCCCTGATATCATTGCCTGGGATATCTTCCTGGGAGAAAATGTCTTGAATGAGGCCCTTTTACATGTGATCACAAATCAAGGATACAACCGGAATGTCTTCATCACCAAACCTGATCCAAAGATCTACGAGGAAAATGATGACAGACCCTGGAAATATGATGAAGTTGTGTTGATCGATGATTGCCTTAGGAAAGTGTATACCAAACTTGGATATTCGCTATTGGACCTTCCGAGCACGGAAACGTCAAGCAAAAAAGAGTCTTTACAAAACAGGGTTCAGTTTATTCTGGATAACCTTTAGTCAAGGTTTTGGGGTCCAAATGCATCCGGTAGCAGATCACTCAATTTAAAGTCAATCATCTCAGGTCCATCACATACACTTATTACCCGAGCATCCGGTGCAAACTCATTAATTACCTGTCTACAGGCTCCACAAGGTGCCGCAGGTGTTGGCGTAGGGGTATAGATAACGAGGGTATGGAAATTCCGGTGTCCCTGGGCGACCATATGAAAGATCGTATTACGTTCAGCACAAATGGTGAGTCCGTAGGATGCGTTCTCAACGTTACAACCTGTGAATACAGTTCCATCATTGGTCATTATCGCAGCTCCCACATTGAATTTGCTATACGGATTGTAGGCCATTTTACTTACCTCCTTGGCCTGAGATATGAGCGTATCCAGAGCATTTTTGGGGATGTCAACAGGTTCACTCATCGATGCGCTGCCACCCATGACGCCAGTCTTTTCCAACGAATCCGAGGAAGTATTACACGCGAATAGGACAAGGAGAGCAATTCCGAAAAATAATAGTTTTGCATGGAACAAATCTAACGGAACTTTACCATTGAGCATTCATGCGCCCTGTTCATGGCATGACACATCATTGACTTTGCAGTCCTTTTGAATTTCAACTATACCAATCCAAAGCTGTAGTTTTAAATTGGTTGCCTCAACTAAAATCAATATTTTACAAAAAACGGAAGAAATGGCTTCAAAGAAAATACTACTGTCAGCGATACTATTTCAATTAATCGTTGCACTTGCATGCGCTCAGGACCAGATCTACCTCTCCAAATCGAAACAATACCGGTTGGGAAACGGAGTCTGGGTACTTTTTCGAGGTCATTCCCATGTGTGGACCAATTCCAGCGGGCGTGTTGTCAAAGGAGCATTGGATGGAAATCACCATATTAATAAATTCAGAACTGCAAGGGGCAAGTGGATAACAGTTATGAAAGGATTTTTAGAGGGAAACCCACCGTACTGCACTTGGTTTGACAATGGGAATTTTGAGAGCGGATTTATCAAAGGGAGTCATACGATCCAAAACCGCCAGGGACGCTTTGCTAAATATTCCGATGGATGGATAAAGTTTGATAGTGATGGTTACGTGCTTGAATACAAACCTGCCACGATCAAATGGAATCGATGAATGTCCTTTGATCATTTCTTAATTCCGAAAGATTTTAATGTTTTATCACCCAACGAAATATTACTTGCCTGGTAATATTCTAGGCCCTTCCCACTGATCCCATTTCTTCCTATATTGCCCGCGAATCAATCTGCTCACCATGGAACCCCAAAATGGTCTACCCCCCGAGGCATATGAACCTATCCCAGAAGGAAAAAAATATCGATCGTATATCCCTGCCACGGAAAGCCCAGCGGAATTCACCATTAAGTCCATCATCGCCGGTGTCCTCTTTGGGATTTTATTTGGGGCCGCTAATGCTTATCTCGGACTGCGGGCAGGATTAACCATTTCTACCTCCATTCCAGTGGCGGTTATGACGGTAGCCGCATTTCGACTTTTGCAGTCCTTTGGACAGAATAGTAACATCCTCGAAGCGAATCTCTCGCAAACCATTGGTTCCGCATCTAGTTCGCTGGCAAGCGGCGTGATCTTTACCTTACCAGCTCTTTTCCTGTGGGGATTCGATCCCACTCTCCTGCAAATGACCCTTCTGGCGATGTGTGGAGGCTTGCTTGGTATTCTTTTTATGATCCCTTTAAGAAGGTTCCTGATCGATCGGGAGCATGGTAACTTACCTTATCCGGAGGGTACAGCCTGTGCAGAAGTCCTCATCGCCAGTGAAGGTGCCAGCTCCAAAGCGAAAAACGTATTTATTGGCCTCGGGCTTGGAGCTTTTTTCAAGTTCATCACAAGCTGGATCAAGGTCATTCCGGGAGATGTGAATCTGGCTTTACCATTCCCGAAAAAAGCTGAGATTGGAATGGATATCTCATCCGCTCTCTTCGGTGTGGGCTATATCCTTGGACCAAGGATCGCCACCATCATGGTGAGTGGCGGTCTGCTGTCATGGCTGGTAATCATCCCTGCCATTACATATTGGGGAGAGGGTCAGACAGTTCCCTTATATCCGGAAGCTAACTTGCTCATCGGGGATATGAGTCCAAGCCTTATGTGGACACGGTACATACGGTACATAGGTGCTGGCGCTGTTGCGGCCGGCGGATTTATTACCCTGATCAAGAGTTTCCCCACCATGATCCAAAGTTTCCGCATCGGAGCTCAACAGATCAGGGAACGAGTGGGAAATACCCTTGAAAATATCCCCAGAACCAGCCGTGATCTACCCTTGAAAGTGGTAGGGGTCGGAGCTGGAATTATCATCCTCGCCATGGCGTTGATCCCACAGGTCTTTGGGAATATCGATTCCATGGGAATTCGTCTTTTAGCTGCTTTTCTCATTGTCATTTTTGCTTTCTTTTTTGTTACCGTCTCTTCCCGGATCGTCGGTATGGTCGGGGTCACATCCAATCCCACCAGTGGAATGACCATCGCGGCGCTACTGGGTACTTCCGTGATCTTCCTGATGGCCGGATGGACCGATAATATTGGAAAAGCTACCGCCCTGACGGTGGGTTGTGTGGTGGCCATAGCTGCCTCGATCGCAGGTGACACCTCACAGGATCTAAAAACCGGATTTCTACTGGGAGGCACGCCTCGCAAACAACAGATCGGGGAACTTGCTGGGGTGATCACCTCGGCTACATTCGTTTGTTTGTCCGTCATCCTCCTTGATAAAGCCTACGGATTCGGGACTGAAGAACTACCGGCACCTCAGGCTACTTTAATGAAAGTGGTAATCGAAGGTGTGCTTCAGAACGCGTTACCATGGACACTGGTCGCGATAGGTGTGGGTATCGCGCTGGCTTGCGAACTATTGAAGGTGAACAGTCTTGCTTTTGCCGTTGGGGTTTACCTGCCGTTGAGCACATTCACCCCACTTTTCATAGGTGGCATGTTGAGGATGTTCCTTGAAAAAAAGGCCAAATCGAAAGAAGAAAAGGACGCCAGAAGGGAAAAAGGGATTTTGCTGGGTTCTGGTCTTGTCGGAGGCGAAGGATTGCTTGGTGTTGGAATTGCTGCCGTAGCATTCGTCCAGGGCAAATCACCTGATGGATTTGGGACTGAATGGGCAGGTGCATTGTCTTCTTTAGTGGCACTGATCGCGTTTGCAGGGTTGGTTTGGGTATTTAGGAGGTTTTCGCTGGGGAAGTAATAAGGAAGGGATAGCTCTCTCCTTAGGTATCAGATTAAACTTACATGTCATTGCATTTCCTAAGAGGAAAGTTTAGTTTATTTCACAACACGACAAATGATCAAGGGACGTTTGGAAATAAACTTCATGCAGTTATTAGCAATATAGCAGATATTAATTGGGTAAAATCGACTTGATTGATAAAACCTTGGTAATTCTCAGGAAGAAGTTTCTTGCCTCTTCCTCCTCATTAGTGGTGTGAGTAGTGATCAAATGCCCTTCTTCATCCATCACCTTAGTTTCATAAACAAGCGCTTCATTTCTTTCCGCAAGAATTGTGATGCCATTGATCATAACCTGATGAATAACCATGTCCTTTTATTATTAACTGTCTAAACTTTTATAAAACACCATGTTGATTGTTCTGAACTGTTTCAATTAATTGGAATTCTTGATCATACCTTCAGAATCAACTTTTACCTTAGGATAGACAATTTGTTGTTGGGATTTGTTTGATGGTTTGTCAACAATTTTGTTCGTCATCTGGTTGATTGTTTAAAATTTAGATACATGTTCTTATTATTACTTACAGTTTTCATGACGTCATTTCAAACTAATAGTATTTATAAAATAGAGGCCGAAGCCATAGATGGTACTTCCATTGATTTCAGTCAATATCAGGGAAAGAGGTTGCTGATCGTCAACACGGCCTCAAAATGCGGATACACAGGTCAATATGAAGACCTACAGAAGCTCCATGAGCTACACGGAGATAAATTGGTGATTCTGGGATTCCCTTCCAACAATTTTATGGGTCAGGAACCAGGTACCAATGATCAGATTGCGGAATTCTGTAAGGTCAATTATGGTGTATCCTTTCAAATGTTCTCAAAGATCGATGTCAAGGGAGAGGATCAACACCCACTATACAAATGGCTTTCCAGTAAAGACCTGAACGGATGGAATGACAAGGCCCCTACATGGAATTTCTGCAAGTACCTGATAGATGAAAATGGTGAACTGGTAAAATTCTACAAGTCCAGTACAAACCCAATGGACGAAGAGATCATTGACTTTGCGACAAGTTGATTTATTTCTTTGGAAGGATGTACCCTCAACACATATGAAAATCTGAATTATTTTATTCGTTTTCAGATGACTCGAAATTCGATATAGATTGAGGGTTTAGCCTGCGATAATAAACATTCGGTTTTGTGACAATAAATCCATTGACTTTAGTCATTATTTAAAAAAATTCTGGTTTCTAGCTTTGTCTTGGATTTTTCCCCCGGATCATATGGACAAGCACCTTTTCCACATCCCTGTGATGGGTATAGGATACACCTTGGACACACCGATTAGAGTTGCCAAATATGGTGTTTCATCTGCCATTTCCTTGGTACAGGATAATGTAATTGAAAAAGCCAGGAAACTGTACTCCTCCAAATATGGTTTTGAGTTCTCTCCCATCAATAGGAACGAAAGCAATTACAGGAGCAAGCGCATTACCGCTTACCTCAACCTTGTTAATAACATCGTAAATCTCGAGTTTGAGAACGTGAAATCTAATCCATCAGAGGTTCGAAAATTCTTTTCATTGCTTCCATCTTCCTCAGATTTAACAGAGCAAGAAATGATGAGCGAAATTCAATTTATGGAGCCCGGAGCAATCGATGTCAACATTATGACCAAGCTGGACCGTATGGGAACCAATGGTGAGTATGGACTATTTGAGGCATGCTCGGCCCTTAAAGGTTTTGCAAAGAGTGATCTGAAGTCATCAATTATTCTGTCAGCAGGATTAAATCCCAGACTCTTCAGCTACATGGAACAGTTTGAGGACTTCTATCCAAATGCCTTCGGAAAACCGACCAAAAAAGTAAGCCTCAAGGTGAGTGACTTCCGATCAGCCCTGGTACAGGGTAAAACTCTCGCAAAGAAAGGTATTTGGGTCTCTGAATTTCGAATCGAATCAGGATTAAACTGTGGAGGTCACGCATTTGCCACTCAGGGCAATCTCTTAGGACCAATTCTTGAAGAATTCAAATCCAATCGCAAATCAATAACCGAGGAACTGGCTGAAATGTGTAATCGCAGACTTAAGGAAAAAAATAAGCCAATACTCAAAGAACCCGGATTTTTACTTACCGTCCAGGGTGGTCTCGGTACTTCAGAAGAACGAGAATACCTACATAAGCATTATCAGGTTGACGGAACAGGTTGGGGAAGCCCCTTTTTGTTAGTTCCGGAAGCGACAAGTATTGATGAGCAAACACTACATGAACTTATACAAGCAGGAGAAGAAGATATTTACGTCAGTAATGTTTCCCCTCTCGGTGTGAAGTTCAACACCATCCGAAACAATTCAGCAGATAGAATACGCCAACGCAGAATTGAAAGTGGCAAACCCGGTAGTCCATGTCACAGAAAACACCTGGCGCTGAAAGAAGAAGAAAATGGAAAAAGTATGTGCCCTGCCTCAAGACAATACCAGATCCAAAAGATCGATGAACTTGAAGAACAGAAACTTAGCGCCAATGAATACCGAAAACAGTTTAAAAAAATTACGGACAAAGAATGTTTATGCAGTGGGTTGGCACTCTCCTTTCTCAAAAAATTCAGTATCGCGGATAAGACCGATGGTGTCACATTCTCCGTTTGTCCAGGCCCTAACCTCGCCTATTTCAATAGAACTTATTCCTTAAAAGAAATGGTTGATCATATCTATGGTCGGATAAACCTTGTAAATGTTCCACGACCTAATTTTTTTCTAAAAGAACTGACGCTTTATGTCGAACACCTCCAGAGGGAAATAGCTGAAATAGAAATACCGGTTTCCAAAAAAGCCGAAAGATATCTTGAGACTTTTAGGAAGAATTTACTATCGGGTATAGAATATTATAAAGCCTTGAAAAACTATATTTCTTCTGAGATGGATAAGTATCAGGAGGAGTTCGAAAAAGAACTTATCAGGCTCGAATCCGTGATCAAGCAGTCAAGCCCAGTTGCTATAACCGCGACTAAATAACTGGCAAAGGGAATCGCAACTATCATTGAGATCACAATAAGCTTCAGGCAGTCCACTGCTAGCAACATTCTGCATGGGGCTCCCAAAACTTTTCGTCTGGTCATTATCCTTTCTTCTTATCGTTACTGTGTATACAGAAAATCCAATCAGTCATGGCATGCAACAACCCTAATTATCACTCATTTTATCTACATAATCAACCACATGATCAATCTCCTCGTCAGATAGAACTTTTTTAAATGGGGCCATCACCGTAAGGGGGCTCCCATTCCTAATAATTTCTCGTTTTTCTTCAACGTCCAGTTTAGATTGACTCAGATCCGCTGCTCCAAAATGACCCTTTCGACCATCTTTACCATGACATGTGATACATAACCGAGAGAAAATAAACTCTCCCTTCTTATTTTCAGGGAGCTGAGAAAATTCAGGATACCGCTGATCAAACGAAGATGTATCACGTGGGAAGGTTGGTTTATTGGTTAAGGACATATAGCTTGACCCAACCAGTAGTAACACCGAGGTCAGAGAAGCGTAAACAAATCGAAAACCAGAAAACCACAACAGCCAGGCAATTAGAAGTAGTGAGGTTAGCTTCAACAAATGGTATAACTCAAGAATATCCAGCATAACAACCGGATAGACCCCTGAGATAAGTATCAATGTTACAAATACCCTATCCGTAATACGGAGACGCCTGAGGTGTCCCGGACTTCGGTCAACATTAGATGAATTGATGAGGGTTGCTATCAGTCGTACGAGCAAATAGACCATTAAAAGGAATACCAATCCCGCATGGATCAACACAATACCGTCTTCCATTTCCAATCTTAATTTCCGTAATATATTTATTTCTTTTATATTTAGGAAACATATGGTGAATAAGCATTCCGAACCACCTCGATGGCCATTGTTCATCCTGGAAAGGATCCTTTCCGATCGTCAATTGGAGGTCCTGTATGGTGATGTTATGGAATTGTATGACGATCGGATCCAGTATATGAGTGCCTCACGGGCAAAATGGTTATTTATCCGGGATGCTTTTAGCCTCATCAGGCCATTTGCCATTAGGACCCTGTTCACCGAACAAAAAGCAAATTCATGGGCCATGTTTGCCAATTACATAAAGCTCGCAGTAAGATCAGCAAAGCGTAACAAGACGTCTTCTTTGATCAATATTGTGGGCCTTGTCTTTGGTTTCTTTGCCGCCATAACCATTTCAATGTATGTTTTCCATGAATTGACCTACGATCGTTTTCATTTTTCATATCAGAATATTTATAGGGTCAGTTTCCAACGATGGGTTAATAACGATCTTGAATTCAATGGAGCGACCACCTTCTCACCAGTTGGTCCAGCTATGATTGATGTGTACCCTGAGGTCAAACAACAGTGTCGACTTTATTATCCTTTTGCACCCGGCATAGCGTCTCGGGAGAACAACTCCTTTCATATAGAAAAGCCCATCTTCGTTGATGATAGTTATTTCCGTCTGTTTTCCGCTGGTCTTAAGGCAGGAAATCCTTCCACCGCACTAAGAGATCCTAACAGTGTCGTATTATCCGAGTCATTGGCGTACCAATATTTTGGAACGGAAGACCCCATTGGCAAGGTGTTGACATTCTCGTTTGAAGATGGGAAAACTGATCTTGTTGTGACGGGTATTGCGGATAATCCGAGAAATGATACCCATCTGGACCTTGAATTCCTTATTTCCATGAATACATTGGACCAATGGGCTATTTTCAAGGATATTGAATGGAGACTGCCTTTCTTTCACACTTATATATTCCTTGAAGGAGCTGATAAGGAACACTTCGAAATGAAAGCCTCCTCTCTTCTGGATGATCACCGTATGGAAATGCGTTCTGAAGGAGTGAAAGAATTCTTTAAGCTCCAACCAATAAAAGATATTCATCTTGATTCGGACCTCACCTTCGAGATTTCCCAAAACGGAAATCGACAGGCTGTGAACTTCATGATCATTATTGCAATTATGATCATGATCATTGTTTACCTCAACTATGTGAATCTTGTCACAGCTCTCAATGCTAAAAGATCAAGGGAAGTAGGTGTGCGAAAGGTGATGGGATCAAAAAGATCCCAGATCTTGACCCAATTCACCGTTGAATCCATCTGTTTGAATTTTCTCGCATTGATCGTAGCGTTAGTATTGACCTTTGCATCCTTTCGATACTTAACAGAATGGATTGGCGTGGACTTCTCATTCGTTGTTGATCCCGTATTTCTATTCCTGATAGTGGCAATCACCGGGATAGGAGCACTCATTTTCGGATTCATACCAGCAATCATGATATCATCGGTAGAAACGATCACTGTGCTTCGAGGAAAGCTATTGTCAGGGGTAAAAGGTAGTGGTCTTCGGAAGGTATTGGTTGGACTCCAATTTTTGATCACAATATCGATGGTAGGTGGATTGATCCTTCTGACTGATCAGACGGATTACCTTCTTAACAGGGATCCAGGATTTGCAGTGGATCAGGTCCTCGTTATAAATGCTCCTCACATACAATATGAAGAAAACGATTACCTCAGACATGTCAGGCGATTTGGGCAGGAGGTTACAGCATTTTCCATGGTCAACTCGTTCACTCATAGTGGTAGTGTTCCGGGAAAAGTGATGAGCTCTGGCAGGATCAGACGTATGGGTGAAAATCAGGATGAAGTGACCCTCTCTATAAATGCAGTAGACTTTGATTTTTTCGAGACGTACGAGCTTGAGTTTTTGGCTGGAGGGCCATTCTCGAAGATAAAACAGGGTAACGATGTCAAACTAATCCTCAATCAGGCTGCAATGGAATCATTAAATTTCTTAACACCGAAAGAAGCAATTGGTAGCAAGGTGTTTTCTCGTGGGCAAGAGTTTGAGGTGATCGGCATTGTGAATAATTATCACCACACATCTTTGAAGTCTGCCTATGAACCCATTGCCTTTGTGTTCAGTCCAGCCAGGACCTTATACCTCAGTATCAATATACAGACTGACCAGCTTACGGAAACTTTGCAATTACTCGAAGATGAAATGAAAAGACATTTTCCGTCAAATCCAATAGAATACTTCTTTCTTGATCGAACTTTCCATGAGCAGTTTAAGTCAGAACTATCCTATATCAGGATATTCCGGGCTTTTTCCATACTGGCAGTAGTAATAGCCATCATGGGCCTCTATGGTTTGTCGACATATGTCCTGAGTCAACATGAAAAGGAGATCGGTATCCGAAAGACATTGGGTGCCGGATATACCCATATATTCCGTTTCATGGGCAACTTCTTTTTTATTCCCTGGATGATTGGAAGTGTAATTGCCTTGTTTCTGCTTGTTTTAGGTGGAACCTTGTGGCTTGAAACTTTCCCATTCAGAATTGATCTTCCCTGGACCGTTTTGGGAATACCATTATTTCTGGTTGTGACTCTTTCATTGATAATTATTACCATACAATCAATAAAGGCATGGCACGTTCAGCCAGCTGACGTTTTAAAACTCGAATAGATGAAAAGTACAGAACTAGGTGCCTTCGAAGAAATTGTGCTCATTGTAATTGCCATTCTTGGTGACAACGCCTACGGGGTGACTATCAAAAATGAGATCGAAAAACGTACCCGTAACCGCCCAAGTATTGGCGCCCTTCACGGTGCCCTCTATCGATTGGAAAAGAAGGGATTTGTGGATTCGATTGAAAAAGGTGCCACTTCCAAGCGAGGTGGGCGACGAAAAAGATTTTATGCGATCAATAACCTTGGGACGCAAAAACTGATGAATGCCCAGCGGTTGCGCAATGAACTTCTAAGTCTGATTCCCGGGTGGGAGGGGTAATGCCGTAATCAATCTCAAATGGAGAGATTTTTCAACTATTCTTTTCTTGTGATCTTTAATTGGAGTGCTCCGCTATTATTGTGGTAAAATTTTCTTGCATCATTGGTGAAACAATGAGAAGAAATTAAACTACTCCTGGTAATCCCTGAGTACGGACTTTTCCACGTTTATGGCAACGGGTATAAGAACTTCCTCCTCTATGAGTGAATGAACCTTCAGGTCCCTCATGAAGAAATGCAACCTGTTGAGTAAGATGGGAAGGGACAAAAAATTGGGATAGTTTACCAGCCTGCTTTCAAGATAGTTCATCAACTCCTCCAGTACATGTTCACATTGGTTATCATGATCAATCAAAAACTCAATCAGGGCAAGTTTGTCTTTCACATTGATCTTTTGAGGTTCCCCTTCCTGTATTTTGAGCAAGGTCTTAATGTAAGGAAAGAGGTCTTTTTCCTCGTGATCAATATGTTCGATCAGATCCTTTTCGAAAAAATTAAAGAACTGGTGAAGTGCAATTTGCAGGTCCCTCAATTCAGGCTTTTTCGTCGTCAAATCATCTATGGCAAATCTGATTTTTTTCAAGGCATCTGACAGGTAATACCTGTGCGTTGCTTCCAGGTACGTCAGGATGTCTCCCAAAGCATAGGACTTGAAGGTCTCGGGATCGAAGGAGTCCAGGTCATGGAAAGCGACCATGAGGTCCATATGCATGTCAAGGGAAAGGTTCTGTCCTTGATCCGTATCCATTAAAGATTCAAATCTTCGTTCAAGAAGTTGATCAACCTGATCGGAATGTTGAAATTTCATTGCCTAATGAGTATTGATAGTCAAGAATGATCCAGTAGAGTTTTGCTACATGTAAAATTGCATCATCAGGCGCTTTCTGTCAATCGCCACTGGTAGCCAATTATTGATCACTACTGCTAGTAATGGAGGGTTCTGATTAT
The DNA here is from genome assembly GCA_965242805.1 of Cyclobacteriaceae bacterium. Lineage (GTDB taxonomy): Bacteria > Bacteroidota > Bacteroidia > Cytophagales > Cyclobacteriaceae > JANQEU01. The sequence continues at coordinate 3,145,624 of CBDETD010000002.1, forward strand.
GTCATGGATGAGCATGAATCAAGATGAACAGGTCATGTTTCAATTCATTGATTGTTTAAGCACATATTTACGGAAAGAGCTGCCATGAGAAAATCCATTGTTTTTCTATTGCCATTCTTGACCTGCTTCCAAACATTCTCCCAGGTCAGGTATGAAAGTCTTTTCCAAACGGATGTAATGGAGTTTACCGATAGCACTTTTGTTTCTGTCAGGCCCAATTGGTTAAGAAGGTTTGTGGTAGGAAACGTCTCCGCCATTATCACAGGGGAAGGCGTTGTTGTTTTTGATGGCGGCAATGGACCCCAGGTGGCCATTCAGACAATTGATGAAATCAAAAGAAGGACAGATCTACCCGTAAAGTATATCATTGTCTCCCATGGACATATCGATCATACGGGAGGCCTTGATACCTTTCGGAAAACATGGCCCAACACCAAAATCATCGGGCACGAAACCATCTACCCGTACCTGGTAAGGGAACAAAAGCGTTCAAGGACCTACTCGCAGGTCCATTACGACAGATGGGACAAGAGAGACAGCCTCTTTTCGACAACAAAAGCCCAATTCGAGAACAACCCGTCAATTGTTGAGTATTATAAACAATATTATTTGAGAGACGTGATCCAGCTTGCGAGGGAATATGAAAATGTGGAGATCTCACTACCTGATATTACCATTAAAGATTCAGTGAATCTGCATCTTGGTGGTACTACCCTACAGGTTTTTAAAGCAGGAAATGCCAATACTCCCAGTGATCTTCTGCTTTATTTTGAGAAAGAAAAAATTCTCTTCACCGGGGATGTTGTTACCAGACCCGTGCCCTATGGTTTTACCAGCTACGGTAAAGAATGGATAGATGTCCTTGAAAAGATCATTGCCCTTGAACTCGAATGGATCGTCCCCGGTCACGGCGACCCATTGAATGGCAAGGAATATGTAAAAAAGATGCACGAACTTTTCAGTACAATCATCGATCATATAATCGATGGCGTAACCCAGGGATTGGACAAAGACACTATTCTGAATTCGCTGTCATTGGAAGGTATCCGTGAATATTTCACCAATGGAGATCCAATAATCGAACATCGATTCGATACGTGGTTTTTGGACCCTTTTTTTTCCAGGAATTATGAAGTCTTAAGCAAGAAATAAACGGGACTTCTCCAAAATGCACAATACTCTTTCCTGGAGTCGCTGTTCTTGGCGATCTTTCATAAGATTTCATCTAAATTCCCACTATGAAAAAATGGTTAAAAACTTCTCTGCTTACGGCTATTGTATTGATCATATTAATGATTGGTATATCATACGTGCTCAACCTTAAAATTGTAAAAACGTCGGCAAAGGAAATTGAATTCGGCCCCGGACAGCAATCACCATTAACTTATCCAAATGACTCCATCCAAAAACCAAAGAACATAATCGTCTTCATTGCAGATGGAATGGGATTCAGTCATTTGTCTTTGGCAATGTTATCAGGTGAATCTGCTGATAGACCTACTGTTTGGCAACAGTTCCCTGTAAAAGGATGGCATGATACCCGATCCGTTTACGGACCGCTGACGGATTCCGGTGCATCGGCAACTGCCATGGCCACGGGTAAACCCACCAACTTTGGGGTGATCGGACTTGATCATGAAGGAAATCATGTCAAGAATGCGATGGAAGTTGCCTCTGAAAATCAGTATGTAACCGGCATTGTCACTGACTCATACATTTGGGATGCGACTCCCGCTGCATTTGTTGCTCACACGGAATCACGGGAAAATGCCCGGGAGATCCTGACACAAATGGCAGCAAGTGAGCTTGACCTGATATTTGGCGAGCTGGAAGACCTGGGTGAGGACGAAGTTCCTGATCTTCAAACGACCATGGACATCCTTAATGAAAGATTTCACCTCCTGGATCGATCGTTGTCTCTTCCAGGTCCGGAAGTAGATCATCAGGCAATTGCGGCCATATATGAAGAAGACGAGGTTCAGGATATGAATTCCACTCCTAATCTGAAAGAACTCACTGAAACCGCCTTGAGGTATTTGTCCTCAAAGAACACACCATTCATGCTGATGGTAGAGAGCGAAGAGATGGACTCTGGTTCTCATTCCAATGACTCAAAAAGGATCATGAGGGGACTGACTTCCATTGAAGAAACCATTGCACTTCTTCTTGCATTCGCAAAAGAAGACGGTGAAACTTTGTTGGTGTTTACTGCTGATCATGAGACTGGAGGTCTTGCTGCGGTTTCATACCGCGGATTGTATCCTAATATGGAGCTTGTGTGGTCTACACGAGACCATACGGCTGCAGTTGTGCCAATCCTTGCCTATGGTCCCGGTTCGAATTACTTTGCTCAGATTAACCGGAACTGGCATATTGGACAATTATTGAAGGAAATGATCATTTACTAGTAACTTGATCCAACTAATATGCTCATATAGCTCTTTTTTGAATGAACCTGGTCTGTAAAAGTGTAAATAAGCTTGCTGCAATAATTGTAATAACCACACCCAGGCAAAGGATTTGGTAAGTCTCTGATTGGCCCTCCTGGATCTGTTTCCGATAAATCCCCCATATCCCCCAGGCTATTGCCATTGCAGCTGCAAACCATCCTTTTTTAAATAGTAAAAAGAGCCCTATGGCTCCTCCGGTAATGACAAGGATCATGGCCCAGTAGAGTTCATTTATTCCTAAAATCGAAATTTCCAGGTACTCAAGATATACCGCCGTATTGGCAATTGTCGCAACACAGATCCAACCCAGATATGTCCGAAAAGGAAATTTGACAAAATATGAACTGTTCTGAATACGAATATTAATGACTATCAGAGTTCCAAGCAGTATCATTATAATCAGAACAGTCATCAGAAAATAACCATAGTGCCACGCCAGGATCCATGACATATTGGCTAATCCATTGAATACAAAATAGTAACCAATGCTTTTGGGGTTGTATGACTTCGAAATGAATTGGTATATGGTAAAGATCAGCAGACCTAAATAGATCAGACTCCAGATGCTAAAGGTGAATCCTGCCGGGGTAAAATAATTGTCATATTGCGCTGAAACTTCCCCTGTTGTCACCCCATTGATCGGCAAAATGTTGGCCAGGGCATTAACCGCAATAACACCGAGTAACACCATAAGATTCAATATTTTCATACCTTGTACACTTCAGTGGATTATATTCGGAACAGGACAGTTGCCATTTTGTTTGATAACTATAAATAAACAAAACATCCCGTTTGTATCTTTTTAGTTTATGGCCTTTCTAATCGTATTGTTAGTTATGAATGCTCACACACTTCGTTTTGATTTTGGTGAAGGAAAAGAGTCCACCTGGTATTCGGTTAATGACGGAGTAATGGGAGGTAGATCAGAAGGATCGGTATCATATCTTGAAGATCGTCTGGCATTTAAAGGAAATATTTCATTTGAAAATAATGGTGGATTTGCTTCGGTGAGAAGTGACTATTCGTCATTGGACCTATCAGGTTGGTCCCGAGTTGTGATCAGGTATCGGTGTAGTGGGCAATCCATGAACTTTGGATTGGAGTACTATTCCCAATGGTATTTGCCAAAGTACAAAGTCATACTCCCCGAAACTAATATGGAATGGAAAGAAATCACATACAATCTTAATGACTTCAAAGAGTATAAAATTGGCAAACCGACCGGAGAGCTCATCGATGAGTCAAAACTTTCGCGAATCATTCGTTTTGGCTTTATGACAAATGATAAAAAAGAAGGTCCATTTGTAGCAGAAATTGATTTTGTGGAATTCAGGAAATAGTGCCCACCCCTCCTGGTACCCCATTCATCCATTCCCTTTCGTCCGATAAGAGAAAAAACCTGGACTTCCACCTGATATCCGGATCTATTCATTCCTCAGGATCTTTACCGGATTCATCCGTGCAGCTTTTAGGGATTGGTGACTTATCGTGATCAATGCGATGATCAATAGCACCATTCCCGAGAAAACGTAGATCCACCACTGTACATTTATCCGATAGGCAAAATCTTCCAACCACAGATCACTTAAATAATAAATCAATGGACAGGCCAGGACGACTGCAATCAGAATAAGAATAACAAATTGCCTGGAAAGCACAATGAGTAGTCCCTTCAAGGAAGATCCCAATACTTTTCGGATACCCACTTCTTTCAATTTGGATTGCACTGAATATGTAACCAGACCATAAAGGCCCAGACAAGCCAGGACTATTGCCAGAACTGAAAATAAATTGATCAGACTGGAAAGTTTTCGCTCCTGTTCGTACATCATTTGGATACCATCGGCAACAAATGTGGCGTCGAATGGTGAAGTTCCGACGATCGATTTCCATTCATTTTCCAAAACCATTAGTGTTTCCGTCAATTCACCCGGAGCCAACCTGATCAGTATACTTTCAGGACTACCGAATGGCATTACTATAGCCATAGGACCAATGTCCGTATGCAGCGAACTAAAGTGAAAATCCTTGAACACACCGATCACCGACCGCTCCGCTCCGGAAAAGTCCATCTTCGTTCCGATGGTCTTTTCCAACTCCATAATGGCAACAGCTTTTTCATTGAGAAGGATTGCTGTGGAATCGCTTGGGAAATCCCTGGAGAAAAATCGTCCTTCAACCAGCTCAATTTTTGTAAGGTCCCTAAAATCATAATCTGTTTGATAATAAGCCAATTGGTAGGATTGATCCTCCGGTGCCCCAACCAATCTCGCCGGACCCGATGAACTAGATCCATCAAAGACATGAGTGCTCATGGCAACCTGAAGCACTTTCGGATGTTGTTCAAATCTGTTCTTTAAAGTAGCATAATGTCTTGCCATATCATCGCTCAGTATTTTGATCCGGAGGACATTCTCCTTATCGAATCCCAGATATTTGTTGCCTATGTACTCCATTTGAGAGACAATAACAATACTTCCTGCTATGAGTACCAGTGATATGACAAATTGAAAGATCATCAATCCGTTCCTGATCGTAGCCCCGGTTTTGCCCGTCTTCAGTCCTCCTTTCAAGGCGGAAATTGGACTGAATGCAGAAAGTATAGCAGATGGATATAAGCCTGACAATACACCAATGAGCAGGGTGGCTGAAATAATTAAAGGAGTTAATAAAATATATTCTGATAGGGCAGGAAGGTCTATGCCCAATTGTTCCTTAAAATACGACTGACTCAGGAAAATAAGAATATAGGCGATGATCAAACTGATCAAACTTACTATCACCGATTCTATTAGAAATTGAAGGGCTATCCTCCCTTTTACCGCCCCCATTACTTTGCGGATACCAATCTCTTTACCACGACCCAGTGAAGATGCAGTCGATAAGTTCATAAAATTGAATCCTGCAATTATCAGGATCAAAACTGCCACCATAGACAGTCCAAAAATGGTCGCCTTGTTGCCTGTCCTGATGGACTCACCAACATTTGTGTATTTGCCTGATTCAAGGTAGATCGTCGCTAGTGGTTGGAGTTCCGTTGAAGCAGTGATATTGGCCCTGTTGAAATTCTGATTGTAGAGTTTCACGATCTCATCATTGATGGACTCAGGAGCAATACCAGGTGCAAGCAAAATGTAGGTATGAAAGCCAGCCCATGACCAACTGTTGAGGTCGGCCAAATATCCCTCCGGAACCCTGAAGGTTTCAAAAGAGATCAGCATATCAAACGTAATGTGTGAATTATTGGGTATGGCTTCCAAAACTCCGGTAACGAGAAGGGACTGATTGTTGTCAAAGGTGATCAACTGGCCCATTGGATCTTCATCCCCAAAATACTTGGTTGCCATCTGTTCCGTGATGACAATTGTATTGGGATCATTAAGAGCAGTGGCCGGATTACCCGATTTTAGGTTGAAATCGAATATCCGGAAAAAGAGGGAGTCTGCGTAGAAGACATTACCCTGACTGAAGATCTTTTCCCCAACTGAATAAGTATGGTCATCAGCATATCTTAAACGGGTTACTTTATCAATTCCAGGAATGTTATTTCTTATTCCTGGTGCAAGGGCCGGAGGGGTTCTCGCCCAAAATATTGATCCCGATGATCTCTCGAAATGATTGGTGACACGATAGATCTGTTCAGATTTCTCATGGAACGTATCAAAAGTTAGTTCTTTGGTCACATAGAAAAATATGACGAGACAACTGGCAAGCCCAATAGCCAATCCAAAAATGTTGATGGAGGCATACACCTTGTTCTTGCGGAGTCTTCTAAGCGCTATGAGAATATAGTTTCTGATCATGGCTGAGTTATTAGAATGAAAATGTTGATTTGGATGTCTCTCCCTTTTTAAAGTGTGCCGGTTAATAAATCTGAGGACATTCATCCAGTATAAAACTCTGGCTTTCCATGGACCCTTTTTTTCGATGTATTCATAGAAGTGTTCATGGAGGTCGCCAAGAATGGTCTCACTTAATCTTTCACAGCAGTACCATTGAAAAAATCGATCTGCCAATCTTGGTGGTGATATGTTAGCATACTTCTTCATGCATTTTTCAACACGAAATCCGGGATCATATTCCAAAGTTGAATTCTTGCTTCCTTTGACTCTATCAATGCGGATTTGCCAAGATTGGTGATGGTAAAAAACCTCTTTCGTCGACCTCCACGTTCAGTAGTTGCTCCTCCGATGCGTGATTGGACAAATCCTTTTTCTTCCAGCCTGTATAAGGCCGTGTGCACACTACTCATTGTAACAGATCTACCCAACTTCTCTTCGATGACCTTCGTAATTGAAAGTCCATAGGCTTCATCATGTTGTGCCGCCACAAGCAACAGTACGATCTCTTCAAATTCTCCCAGATTATATTGCATGAAAATAGTTATTTACCCATTTGTAAAACTAATAATAGATACGACTTATAGTCAAGGAAAGTTTCATGTATGTCCAATATCATCTTGCAACCAATATGTCAGGAATAACTTGAAACCTTTCTGAAATGAATAACGTTCAACATGTTACTTTTACAAATGGGTAAGTAATGATCGAAACCATGACAATAGCTTCGATTGCTATCGTAAATCAATCACACAATGATTTGAAAAGCTGACTGATATGAGAAGGTCAGTATTACTTTGTCAACTTTCGCTCCTAACCATTTTATCCTACGGTCAATCTCTTCAGGTCCCAACACATTCTTTCCCAAACATCGATCCCGATGGCCAATTTGATGAGCAAGCATGGTCTGCAGCTCACATCTATCAAGTATCCGATAGTGTCGATATTTATTTCCTTCAGGATCAGGATCACTTTTATCTAGGCATTCATATGAGGGAGAAACAAGTGGCGAGGTATGTGGATGTATATCTGGACACTGAAGACAGCGTCATCATCAATCTTCATTCTTCTATGCAACTCGGAGAAAGAATCCTAAATGATCACTGGAATGATACCATTCCGGACTGGAGTTGGGGAAATAACAGTTACTGGAATGCAAATACTGTCAATCTCCTAACACACAATGACAATGTACCATTTCTTGAAAGTGTAGAGCCATATGAAGGTTTTGAGTTTATAATATCCAAACACAAACTAGATGCTTCGGAAGTCCGGATACGAATTGAAATGAGGGATTTTCTCGGGGAAGCTGAGGACATGATTTTGACCCCGCGTTCTGAGAGGTACGATGCTAAGAGTTGGCCACAATTATACCTCGTTGAATAATCCCCTAATATTGCCGATTGCATAGAAAGGAAAACCCTTTGATTGCGACAACGTTCCTTCAAAACACAATGAAAGACCTCAAGTTCGTTGAATTGATCTATTTATTCGGAGCATTTCAAGGTATATTCCTTTCATCTGCTATCCTTTTGAGGGCCAGAAATAAGGCTAATACTTTGCTCAGTCTCTTGATTGGTTTGTTCTCTTTCTACTTGATCGAACAAGCCATATTTCTTAGTGGCGACATCACTTCATTCCCTCATTTGATTTTCGCAACGCTTCCTCTTTCCTTTCTTGTTGGCCCCCTGTTTTATCATTTCATCCGACTCAACACACTTGAAAATCAAAAATTCAAAATAATTCATATCATCCATATACTACCATTTCTATATGAAGTCATCATCTTGTCGCCTTTCTATCTCCTTTCTGCCAGACAAAAGTTAGCAGTCTACAACTTCAAACTCGATGCTCCGGATAGTCCATTTGCTTTTGATCAGTTTTGGTTGGGGTACATGATTTATTTAGTTTCCACAACCTGGTTCATGATCTTAGCTTTTCGATTGCTAAAGAGATCTAATGGAAGTAAGGGGGCTGAAGTGCGAAAAAGACTTGTGTTACGTTGGATCTCGTTTCTATTCATATCTTATTTGGCAGGTAATTTCCTTGTTTCGATTTTTTCAATCGTCGGGATTGGTGACATGTCTCAATGGCAGCATGTCAGTTTAATTATATTAACCATTTTCGTTCTTTTAATCGGTTATATATGTGTCCTTGATCCGAAGTTGATCATTCACCTGGAGCAACCTGAGAAGTATATCAACTCTTCGTTGAGTAAGGAGCAGATTGAACATTACAAATACGCTATTATTCAATGCACAAAGGAAGATGAGCTATATCTTAAAGATGATCTGACTCCAAATATGATAGCAGAAAAGATAAATGTTTCCTCATCTGATCTTTCAAGGATCTTTTCCGAAGGTCTGAATACCAATTTTTACCGGTTCGTAAACGAATACAGGATCCAACACGCCAAAAAACTCCTTGCAACTGGCAGATATGCCAATGCCAAAATGATACATATTGCTTTTGATAGTGGATTCAGCAACAAATCTTCCTTTCTCAGAAACTTCAAGGAAATTACCGGAATGACACCATCAGCTTACAAATCGAGTTCCACTAAAGTGAGTGAATCCCTGGATCACTGATCTCCCCGTATTCTTACCAAAAAACTCATGATGGTAAGAGCTATTATTCTATATTTTTTTATTTCAATACCTATCATTTCATTCAGTCAGATCAATAATCTGAAGCACACAGAAGGTTATGAAACAGGACCTTACGGTGAATTAGGTGGAGTTCGGAAGGTGGGCAATGGTGAAAGGTCAATGATTCTGATCGCAGGTTGGGGATTTGACGAGAAAGTTTTTGAGCCATTCACTTCAACCCAACAGGATCAATATACAATGTACGTGTTGACCCTACCAGGTTTTGGTAACACACCAGCAATGGCCATGCCTGGGAACAATGAACAATACGGGAACCTATACTGGACTCAAGGGATCATCATCGCCATTATGGACCTTATCGAGAGAGAAAGTATCGATAAACCAATTTTGATGTCGTACTTTACCTATAGTAACATTATTGCCCTCCGTATAGCCTTAGATTATCCTGAGTTAATTGATAAAGTGATCATTGTCAGTGGAATGGCTCGGTTTATGGCCAATTATCCTTCATTTGAACCTGCGAGCCTCAGGGAGAGGATCTACTACACTGAGAAAGTATTGGCTCCCAATTGGTTCAAAACGGTGAGCAAGGAAACCTGGGACGAAGGAAACTTCACTCCTGAAGGGTTCTCAAAGGACACAGTAAGGGCCCAGGAATTCTGGAAACAAATGTCATCCGTACCCATTCCTGTTATGGTCAGGTACTTGTGCGAATATTATTGCATTGATCTGAGCTTGGAATATGAGAAATTGAAGGTCCCGACCCTGGTGGTCATCCCATCCTTTACCGAAAATGTGACTTCCAAACCAACCAATTATTATTGGAACTCCTTTTTCCATGACAGTTGGTGGGGAACCAAGCCGGCCAATGACAATTTTCATTTGATCACAATCTCAGAAAGCAATGCATTTATTCTGGAGGATCAACCTGAGAAGCTTATTGAAGTTGTGAATCTTTTTATTGATGAAAAATTGGATCGGTATGATCTTATGAGATAATTATCGGATATTAACATCTATGAAAACTTCAATGATCTATGTATGTGCTATGGTAATGGGATATGTATCAATGGCTCAAACCAAAGACCAAGACACCATGAATTTAAAGGCATTAACTATTAATCTTATTTCCTCCAGCGTAAACGAATCGATGGAGTTTTATCAAAGTGTATTGGGATTTGAGGTGATACAATCGTTACCGGGAGAAAATGATACCGAATTCGCAATACTTCAGCGAGATAACGTCACCATCATGTTTCAATCTCAATCAGGATTTGTGTCGGAATTCCCTGATTACACCAACACTCCCATTGGCGGTACGGTTATGCTCTACATTGATGTGAATGATGTCAAGAATATATATGATCAGGTTTTAGAGAATGGAATTGAACTGTTTGTTGAGCTTAACACTACTTTCTACAACGCAAAAGAATTTGCCATCAAAGACAATGATGGATACATTCTCATTTTCGCAGAGGATCAGTCGGATCAGAAGTGATCCGGAAGTGGTACAGGACACATCCTCCGGATCATTAAACATTCATCGGTTTTCTACGGGCCACTTGATGGCATACCAAAGGATGAATACCATTGCCGCACTTTCCACCGTCGCAAAGAATATGTATGAAATGGGTGTGCTACCCAAAGATGAAAACAGTGATGGCACTATCACCCATATTATCGAAAGAGGTGCGCCAACAAAATTTGCAATTCTATTTACCTTTCTTTTGAGTACTCTTGAAAGTAATATCATGATGATCGGGATCTCCATGAAGATTGAAAACATGAGTACCGTTTCCGCAGAAAGTTCAGTGCTTAATCTATCCAGGTTTTCGATATATCCCGGTTTCAACATACCCAGGATATCTGCATAGATCATATTTATCAGCACAAATACCCATGTCGTCGACAGTATTACTCTTCTATCGCTCAATCTTGATTGTGTTGTCTGTTCCATATTTCAATAAGTAAGATTTAGACTACTTTCTCTTCGACCTGTCTCCATCTCCAGGAGGTCCATACAATAGCGATCACAGCTGTAAACTCGATGATCTTAAAAAAGACATCATCAAGATCGCTGGGAGGCTCAGCCATTAAAACACCAATGGTCAACACTGACGCTATCAGGTTTAAAGGTCTGCTAAACCTTCGCTGGAGTAAAAGAGAGACAAGGAACATAGATATTGGGATTTCTACCAGGAAACCGCCCAGCAACATCAATCCATCGGTGACCTCCGTTCCATTGTAGAATCCAGTCAACAGCATTTCAAGATGGGACTTCAAGGTGAATTGATGAATGTCCCTAAAGATGATGTTAAGCAAAATGAACAACCATAAGGCTGAAAGTTTGAAGTTTGTTTTTAATGATTCCATGACTTTTAGATTTTTCGTTTTACGATGCAAAAGTCATGTGGTGCGCGAGCAATGAATTGTCCAATCAGTCCAATTACTTGACGGATTGGTTCATACGATAAGCGGATGGTGGAATACCAAATTGTTTTTTGAAGGATCGTGATAAATGTTCAGGGCTTTCGAATCCCAGCTGATAACCTATTTGACTGATGGGATCATCTGTAATCCTGATCTGTTCTGCTACTTTCTCAAGCCGGTGTTCAAGCACATATTGACCCGGAGAAGCATTGTAGATCTCTTTGAATTTCCGTTTAAACGTCGAAAGGCTGGTACCTGTCAATTGGGCCAGGTTCTCAACAGTCGCACGAGTGTACAGGTGAGCGTCTACCATCTCTTTGAAGGAGAATGTCCTTTCGGAGAAAAGACTTTTGATGATCTTCCGTACAGATTCGGAATTTTCTGATTGAAGAAGTAGAAGTGTGATCTCCTTCAATTTCAGCTTTAGAAGCTGAAAGCTAATGGCCGCTTTATTGCGGAATAATGGTTCCAAGCTTTTGAAATAGGAACTTACCAGCTGATTTGCTGCCTGCTGGACCACATACTCATTGATTGGTGAATTGAGTTCCTCCCACAGTTCGGGTTTCTCATTTTCGAAGGATTCCTGCAGAAGTTCCTTATTGAAATGAACGATTGTTGTCGTCATGAATCCGTTAAGGTTCTCTGAGATGATGCTTCCAACTGTCAGCCCACATGTTGAAAGTATGGTGGTCCCGGGAGTAGCTGAAAGAACAGGAGAAATCGCCAAAGAATGACCATCACCATCATCAATATGAAGATAACAGGCTCCGGAGGGTAAGTCCAGGTCCTCATTCAATGGCGTCTCGATACTGATCTTAGTAAAGACAGGTATCCCATGATGAAGTATTTGATCTTTGTATTTCAGCATAGAACTACTAAAGATGCATCAGAAAAACTAACTGGTATTAACAATGAGATGTTTCAAGAGTTTTGTGGAAACTGAGATCTTGTCAGTTGTCAAGCGATTTTGGTAGCTCCATAATTTTAATATTCCGAAACCATACTTTTCCTCCAAATTCCTGAAGTGTAATATAACCGGTTCTTGCTTTGCCAAATACAGGGGAATCCTTGAATCCTGACTTACTAACCAAAGAGTCCCATTCCGGTCCATGAACCGGAAATCTTAAGACCTCTGTTCCATTGAATTGCAACCATCCAATGTTTTCAACGTGATCGATATGAAGTAAATAGTGGTTCCACTCACCCGCTGTCTTGCTGACAACACTTGATGGCGCCATCATTCCGTAAAGAGACCCGGCCCGGTGCTCTTCTCCTCGTTGATTGATGTATTCTACCCAGTTGTCGTCCATGATCTGGATCTCCGGACCCGTTTCATAGGCATATGTGTATTTTTCATCTTCAACCACTCCCCAGAAAAGTCCGGAATTTGCATAATCACCTACTTTCCATTCCAGGGAAAGTTCAAAGTTCGTGTATTTCTGATCGGTAAGGAGCTCTGTGGTTCCCGGATCCTCCCGTTTCAATGGGTCGAAAACCAATTCACCATTCTCAACATACCACCCGTTGTAGTGATCTCTACCTCCATATACATGCCAGCCGTCCAGGTTTTTACCATTGAAGAGGGTGGTCCAGCCATCAGAGTCTTTTGGTTGAGTACATGATGACAAAATAAGTGCAAAGAATAGGTAGTGCAGGGATTTCATTCATGCAAGATACAATGCACAACATGCTCAATGAAGAATAAAATCCTGTAAGGTGGCATCAAAGACAATTTTGGTCGCGAGTATGAGTAGGTGATCATCTACCAGATCCTCTTTCTATAGTCATACCAGACAAAGTACCAATAATAACCTTCTTTCCATTCGCGATACCATCCCCGAGGCCCCCACAGGTAAACATAGCCAGAGTAATACTCCTGATACCATTTTCTCTTCCTGCAGTTTTGCCAACCTTCTCTCCATACTGACCAACCGTCTGTATTATTGACGACATAGGTAGCACCACATTGACTTCCTACACCACCACGATTTGCGTAATAACGAGATGCACTCCATCCACTTTGTGCTTTCAGATCAAACTGAAAGCATGTGACGATCAGAGTTACAAATAATAGTTTGTGAATTGTTTTCATGATTTCCAAATTCTGGTGAGTTCACTTCAAAAGTGATATCATTTCACATGATTCCTCTCACTAGAATTCGGCTATTCGGATACCTACTTATTGGTATTTTATTATGTGATCAGAGATCAAATCCCTTGATGATCCCCGTCTGAAGGGCAAACTTCACAATACCGGCAGCATTCTTTACATCAAGTTTTGACATAATGTTTTTGCGATGGGTATCAATTGTATGTGTGCTTAAAAATAGCTTATCCGCTATTTCATGGGTGGTGAGTTCATTGGCGATGAGGACAACTATTTCCTTTTCTCTTTCGGAAAGATTGACATCCATAGGATTATCGAATATCTTACTTTTCTGATACCCTTTCATTATTGTTTTCGTTATTTCTGCACCGTAATAGGGTTCGCCCTTCGCCAGGGAATGGATCGCCTTCAATAGTTCGGTCTTACCAGCGTTTTTAAGAATGTATCCATCAGTTCCTGCTTCGACAAGGCTCTTGACAAACTCCTTTCTATTGTACATTGACAGAATGAGTATCTTGACCTCCGGATATATTGCCTTGATCTCTTTCGTAACTTCAATGCCGTCCTTCTTTGGCATGTTTATATCCAAAATGACAATATCAAGTTCAGGGATCCTTTTCAATTCGGATATCACCTGTTCACCATCGAAGGCCTCACCCACTATTTCAACATCCTGATCTTGCTGCAGAATTAGTTTCAGACCATCGAGTATTATTTCGTGGTCATCAGCCAGCAACACCTTTATCTTTTCACTACTCATATCACCTAAATTTCTAGATTTATCTCTGCACGGATACCATTCCCCGCCCTGGAAATAAGCTCCCAATTTCCGCCAACCTGATTAATCCGGCTTTCAATGTTTCTTAATCCTATGCCCTCCATTTTCAGTGAGGTATCGAAACCTTTTCCGTTATCAGAATAGTTGATCCTTAAATTGTCCTCATTTCGGGTTAGTTCTATTTTGACTTCATTGGCGCCGGAGTGTTTTAGGGTATTACTGATCAGCTCCTGAAGGATCCTGTAAATATGTATTTCCACCTCACCGGGTAAACGTTCATCAAGTTGAATGCTCTGAATATTGATCCTCAGGTGATTGGAATCTTCTATTGTCTGCTTGAGATCCTTCAATGCGACCAATAAACCAAACTTCGTCAATACTCCTGAAAGCATATTATGAGCGATTTCTCTCGTGTCATTGACTGCCCTGTCAATCAAAGAGTTGATCTTATTGAACTTATCATCGTTTCCATTAAGTACATCAACATGCATTTTTACAGCAGAAAGAGTACTTCCCAGGCGGTCATGAAGGTCTTCAGCTATTCGCTTACGCTCTTTTTCCTGGCCTTCGATCATGGAGTCAAGAGCAATTAATTCCTGCTCCTTAAGTAAGTTCTGAACCTTTTGCTTATGTATGTCTTTTTCCTGAATGGCAAGAAGTTGCTTTCTCTTAGTACTCTTTTGGACCAAATAATACAACACGGAAATAAATATTAGTAATACCAAAAGAATCAACAACCAGTTCTGGGTTCGTTTTAATGCGATTTCTTTTTCTTCGGTCTGGAATTTCCACTTGTATTGTGCGATGCTCAGGGAGTTTATTGCATGATCTAGCTTGAGCCGGAATGTGTCAGCTCTACTCAGTGCTTCATATGCACCTTCGGAATCACCAATACCATAAAGATTTGGTGCCAAATAATAATTTATAAAATGCCTGGCACGAAATTGATCATTCAAATAACTATATCTTCCGGCAAGATCAATGTAATCTTTCGCTGAATAATAATCTCCGTTGATCCGAGCGATTTCAGCAAGTTGTATGTATGACCTGAACTTCAGATATTTTAGGAATGGTTCTTCTCCCATGCGTTCAAGAGCTTGGTTTATCAATCTGGTAGCTTCTTCATATTGTTTATCGAATTTCAAATAAACACCTAAAGTCAAATAATACTCCGTCCAGAAGTGGTGTTCTTCCTCGAAATTTTTCATCAACCTCTCAAACGTTTCAAAGAATTCAGCGCTCAGGTCCACGTCATAGAAAATATCTCTTAATTCATATAGGAATTTGTTCATTTGAAAGTGAAAGTCGTCAGCACTATCAGTGATCAACTTTTCATATTGATCTAGATACTCCTTTATATCATCGTTGGATTGGGACAATTCCCAGTTATAAAGTTTAATGATCGAAAGTATTGTATACTTCAGCTCCTCTTTTGTACCTATTTCCTTTGAGATCCTATATGCTTCACTAAAATTTTTAATGGGATCTATGGTGTAAGGATTCCTATAAAAATGGTAATAACCCAAAACAAGTTTTGAAATTATTTTGCCGTTATGATCACTTGACAACTTGGAATCGAGTTGATAATACAATGAAGAATCCTGGTTTGTAATAGAAGATTGGCCTGCATTGTATAATAGGTTGGAAAGATATAACATGGCATCTCGAAGCCGTTCATCTTGAGTCTCCATGGCCACTTTTCCAGCTTCTTCGTAATCCAGATTCTTAATGTTGAGGAAATAATTATTACGTATAGATTCATCGGTGGCATACACCATTTCCAATGTAAGACAGAGAAAAAATCCAATAAAAGTCCTATTTATCACATCACAACGATCTTCGACGTCGGACAAAGAGTACCGCTTTTGAAACCAAAATCAATTGAGCTTAGGTTTGGCATTTCAGTGTGCGGACGTGGTAGAGAATCATCATAATCGTTCAATTCCCGAATACCTTCACGAAAGTAGAACTCTTCATCAAATATTCCATCATCATTAATAGGTCTATCTGTATCATCCAATCTTCGTAAAGTTCTTTGAATAAACATGGTGTCATCGGACTTCATAGTAAAACCTCCTTCTGTAAATGGATACTCTTGTGGTTTTAGTGCTCTGACTTCAATGTTGAATAACTTCAAGTTGGTAATACCAGCTTGGTCTAATTCATCTTGATAATGATTGGGTCCTTTGACATTTGTGATTCCCATATTTAGAATTCCTTTGTAATTAATAAGTTTAAAATCAATCTTATTTATAAGAAATTCATTGGTTGTTTCATTCAGCTCTGCGTCGAATTTTGAATAAATACTGAAAAAAGTACCATATACCTGACTTGAGTAAACTACCTGGTAATTTACTTTGTCTTTTAAGTTGATGTAGTGAACAAAGTCTTCCATAATATTATTCTTAAGTTTTTAGTTGGTTTTAAGCATTGAAATGAACGTCATCTTTATCATATTTTTTGAATCGCTGCAAATGCATCTATTAATCCCGCTCCGGATGCGCTTTTACCCCCTGAAGAAGCTGTCCACGGTATACCTTCATTGCTTTCCGGGTTTGCGTGCCCATTAATCACAGTCCTGGACGTGAGCCTTAATATCGATTTTAGTTCGTCGGGAGTTAATCCTGGTTGTTTCTCAAGCATTAAGGCACAAACACCGGCTACCTGCGCTGTCGCCGATGAAGTTCCACTCAATATTCCCCATCCATCATTCCCGGGTGTCTGATCAACTCCTCCTCTGTCTAGCTTGGATCTGGGCTGAAAAGGAAGCATGATATACATGGCATCATTATTTTTTAAACCCGTCAATCCACAGAAATCGGGGACATTCCTACCCAAATAGATCTTACTTTGAAAAGCGCTTGACATATCTGATACTCTCATTGCCCCATTTGAGTCTACATATACTCCGCCAACCGATATCACCTCTGGCATCATTCCTGGAAAAGCGACATCACCATTTCCACAAGCACATACGACAGTTACGCCTTTTCTTATGGCATTAAGGATTGATCCCTCCAATCCTTTAAGACCATTCGGAAGATCTGTCAAGTGCTCATCCGATATTCTTGTTCCATTGATTGATTTTGCCAGGTCACTTGCAAGACTCATTGAAATAATATCTGGATTGAATCTAAGTGCCTCATCAAATGCTTCAATCAAAGTGGAATTTTCCCGGTTGTTCTTGTCATTATTGATTTTTATCCCAACAAAATTAACTCCTGGAGCAACGGCCAAAAGATTCGCTGCCATCGCTGTACCATGACCAATCATGTCAGATTCAATGTCTGTTGCCCCCGGTGCCAAAGAAACGGAAGTCTGATATCCACTTTCTTCAAAATAAGGATGGGAAAAATTAAATCCACTATCAATCATCGCCACTCTAACGTTTTTCCCTGTAATTCCCTCCCTGTGTGTTCGAACTGCGTTGAGTGTAAGATTTAGATCTCCCGGGATCCTCAAATGATGAAAATCAACATTTGGAGGGTACATGGATGGGCCATCGTTTGGAAATCGATTATTTGTGAATATGATTGGCCATTGTACGTATGCATCGTCAATATAATCATCTAATGGAGAGGATAAGTCCCATACGCTTCCTTCCTGAGGGTAGTAAAATTCCGTTTCTGGTACAATACCAAATTTGGAATTTATCGAGTGCTTAATTAATTGCATTCCAAATATCTTTTCAAAGATCCTCTTTTCCCCTCTGGCTGAAATACACAGATCATTTTGAGAAGTTATTTCAAAACCACTTTCCTTTAACTCCTCAATTGTTCTGGAAATATGTTCTGGCTCTGGAAAAAATTCCTGTATGATACCAGAACTTAATCTGCCTTTAAACTTGGTTAGCCCTATTTTATTGAGCCCTCCTTTAAATGTTATAGCTATTTTGATCAGGTTGGTGTCCATTACATAATAATCAAGAACAATAGAAACTTCTCAAATATTTTTGAACATAGTAATTTCAACTTGAAGGACTCCAAAATCAATCCCTATTTCTGGGTATTTTCTACCTGACGGCATAATGTTTTCAACATTAAATTGCACTGTGCCGAGACTTTGATAACATATAATGATTCCTCACTACGTGATACAAGTGAGGAATCATTGAAATCAACATCAATAATCAATCCTTAATATGACCGAGCCACCTGTCGATGTACTCGTTACACGAGCATACACAACCTGTGCTTTGATCCAGGTCCCGGGAGTGTATTCATGCCAGTCCAACGATTGAGTATCTGTGTTGTATCTCACCTGCATCCTGATGTTGCCATTGGTATGATTTTTAGCAACGGAGATCTTACAACCTGAACCTCCAAATACGGAATATACCTCATATGATGTTCCCCATTTGTTCAATGGTGGGGCGTAGGCATTTATTAATTTACTTTCTTCGATTCCCAAATCGAGATCGTCATTCATCATACCTGGTATGATCAAGAGCATTGCTAATAGTAAGTACATTATCGAAAAGGTTAAGTTTTTCTATCTATGATCACAATCCGTTGCTAGGGACCATGTCCATCTTCCGTTAACAAAAATGTACATTTCTATCCATTGTCCCGGTTTGACGATAATCTGATTCTTAGGACTCCCGTAAGTCTCTGAGTAAGGAGCCCAGTTTCTACTGGTATGAATCCGTACCTTAACTCGGCTTTCAAACGAAACCACCCAGTTATTGCTGCTTTTGTCAACATTGTATTTGGGAGCGATTTCCAACTTCTCTTCCGTGATGTCTGAGGCCTGAATTCCTGGAATGATTGTTACCAGCATTCCAAAAATCAGTAAAACGATAAGTACAAATTTTCCTAAGGGATTCTTCTTTTCTGCTTTCATTTTGGTTTGTATTGATATGATTACTCAAAAATCAGAATCCTCTTCTTCCTTTCTTTCACCGTCTTCAGTGAAAATCAATGGCTAACTCTAGGTATTCTGATCAGGTAATGTCCCCGGACAAACGCAAAAGACAGGTTCCTTCGGATCGAATGCTTATTTATTGATTCGGGAAGGTGATCGCTGGTAGGAAGACAGACACTTTTATCCGGTAAGTGCTGAGAAATATGTTGGAAATCCTTTTTTGGAAGTATTCAGTAAGGGAAAACTATCAATGAGATAGGTATTGAGGATCAGGGTAGGTTATACGTCCTCCAATTTCAAGTAAAAAGAGGAAGCCCGATCATTAGGCTCCCTCCCGAGTTTCTTTACTTAGTAAATGTAATAAGTCCACGGGGATCCGTTTATCTGGGCATCCCGGGCATAATTCAAGCCTTTAATACGGAAATTCCATGATCCCTTTGGTACATCATACAACCAGAATGTATTGCCTGTAGTCGTATACTCTTGATACTGGACAGGAGTACTGCTCCAGGGTGGAAGTCGCTCTACCCGATATCTATACATTCTCACTGATGGATTGGTCATGGTGATCCTTACATCCTTTGTGTAAGTATTCGCGTAGTACTGAGTGATGCTGCTTATTTGCGGAGCTGTATAACCAGCTGGATAGAGGTAGCTCGCTGCTAACTGGTCATTGGTGCTAAATTCAATTTTATCAACATTATTGATATTTGCGACCATGACTGAGGCCCCGTCTGATGTTGGAGTGCCAACCAACTTATTGGCACCCAGGACAGCATTACCACAGTTATAACTATTTATAGGTTCATTGAATGGGTTGTCATGTCGAAATCCCAAAGCATGACCAATCTCATGGCGGATCCAAGTTACCTTGCTCTTGTAGTTATTATCATATTCCAGACTAACTGATATCCATCGACCAGGTTGTCCATTCCCAGGAAATTCTGCCAATGCTCCCAATGGTTTTGGTTCTTTATCATTTAGGTTACGGGCACAACCAGGGACTCCTCTGCTATTATCTCTATAGAATTTAAGGTCTGCATTGGCCACGGCAGTGACATGATTGAAACTAACCCGGCAATTTGGTATGTCCTCCCAGTCCTGAGCAGCCTCGTGTATCGCTAAATCCCACAACTCTGGGGTAACTAAAGAGGAACTAATGTAATAGTTTATATTAATGACATTGTTGAAACCAACTACTGAGCTTGTGTTCACAACATACTGCTCTGTACGGCCATCAGCAATGGACTTATAGCCATTGTCCATATTTCCCCTGATCATATCCAGTCGAAAAGCCAGATCACCTTCGACTAAAACGTGCTCGTCATAGAGCTTCGCATCGGTCAGATCAAAACCCTGGCAACTTAAATAGTCATATATATCAGGGGCCTGTGAAAACAGTTCATTGTTGGTGACCGATCCGGTGTCCGGTTCATCTGCTATTATGGAACATCGGAATGTGATTGCGGCAAGCGCAATGGTGAAAAGTATAAATGATGTCTTTCTCATAAACTTTTTTGATTTTGGTTGTATAGAATTGTTATAATCTGGTTGGATTCAATATGATAGATTCAGTAGTAGGTCAGGGTGGTTTAGAGGAGTTCTGTAAATATAGAAAGTTTGAACAAATCTGAATCAGTCATGGTCTAATAACTCCACTTACCTCAGTCCTGAATTCATGTAGCTAGCTGTATTCAAAAATTAATTTTAATTAAGCGTTCAATATCTCTATCTTAATTCCCAGGCAAAAATTGAACCTCGTGAACAAGATCAACCGGAAAAGAATGCTTACCATCACCCTCCTGTGGGGTGTGCTGGGAGTGATACTCGCCATATTCGAGCACTTCACCTTGACAAGTCATTTGTCCAATGGACCTAATGATAGCTATAGTTTTGCTGACATATTGACCTTTCATGTGGTCGCTGGACTTTCGGGAGGATTCTGTGGAAGTCTGGTACTCATCTTTGTTAATGAACGATTCCGAACCGAACCTTACTACAAAGCGCTTATTGTCATCGTGTTTTTCTTTGTGGTTATTACGGGGTCTATTACAGTTATTACATCAGCAATCCCCGCGATGCTGGAAGCGTCCCTCTTATCACAAACAGGATATGACCTCTTCCTCGTAAAACTTCTGACCACTTTTCATCTTAAGAACGGGTTATTCTGGGCCATTGTCGTGGCGCTCACCTTTTTCTTTCTGCAAATGAGCAACAAATTCGGTCCCGGTAATCTTCTTAAGGTCATTACTGGAAGATACAATGTACCCAAAAGTGAAGACCGGATCTTTATGTTCCTGGATCTTAAATCTTCCACGTCCATTGCTGAAGAATTAGGGAGTCGCCGCTACCATCAATTCCTGAAGGAAGTTTTTGCAGATGTCACTAATGCCATTCTTGATTCGGAAGGGGATATTTATCAATATGTGGGTGATGAAATCGTGATCTCATGGCCAATGAATGAGGATCGATCCCGATTTTTAGACTGTTTCTTTGACATCAGATCCAAATTATCAGAATTAGAAGACCGGTATGACCGTGAATATGGTTTCACGCCTGTTTTCAAAGCTGGTGTACACTGCGGTTCTGTGATAGCGGGGGAAATCGGGATCATCAAGCGTGACATTACCTATTCAGGTGATATTCTTAATACCACAGCGCGGATCCAAGGACAATGTAACTTACTCGGTAGTCGTTTTTTGATCTCTAAACCTGTGTACGACCTTATCGAAGATCCGCGGAATTGGACTTTTGATCCTAAGGGCTCAATTGAACTACGGGGTAAAAAAGAAGAGTTGGAATTACTTGCTGTTCTCGAACCTTAAAATACTATCATCGAGGCGACATCAATTCGATCAGGATTTGACATGGCTGTTTAGAACGTAAAATTCCTGTTCATCCGGAAAATCTCGGGTTCATTCATGTAATATGCTCATATGACCATTTGTTCATGTCTATTCGGAAATAGTCCATTATTATTGGTGCAGTAATCAGAACTTAAATGTTCTGAAACCCTCATTAAGTCAAGCTTCACACGGGTAATTTCGAATATCCTCAAAGACCCCGGTTGGATTATAGTTCTCCCTATCATTAAAGGATTTTGTAACCAAACGTCTTCAACCAGATGACTATTTATCAACCGAGCTTAAACTTTGATGTTCACAAAGATTTGAACGTCAATCTATTAACCAATTTCCAAGCACTTAATAGTTCCCATTTCTGGGATTCAGGGCCCCGGGAATAATTCATTCTTCGCACACTCCTTCGGATCTTGAGTTCATAACTATTCAATTTCAGATGCCTATCTGTTATTTGAATTTAGATGGATGAACTGTAAGTACATCTAACTAAAGATCACACCAAATACTGTGATTTAGAAAGTTGTTTACAGTACCGATCGAGTTATGTCTATTGCGACCGGAAATTGGAAAAGGACCTCACGTTTAACGAATAATAAATTTTGAAAGTAACTATTTATCAACCAATAACAACCATGAATAAAAATCAAAAAGTTTTTCGATTCAACAAGAAAAAACCTCCGTATCTCGGTAGTCTTTTCATTGTATCATTGGTTCTGCTTGTTTCAATTCTCTCTGTGCCTGCTGAGGCTCAGATTCAGGAAAGGGTAAGAATCAACGGGTATTCCAGTTTTGAATATGAATACCTTCTTTCTGAAGATGGCAATAGTGATCCCAATGGATCATTTGATGCCGATCTTATTGACATTGTCTTAAACGTAGACATTAGTTCCCGACTGAGATTTGCCACTGATATTACGTGGGAACATGGAACTGCTACCGAGGAAGGATTAGGAAATGCAGCCGTCGAGTATGCTTTTCCTGAATATACAATCAGGAACTGGCTGAAGATTCGAGCAGGTAAGATGTTCCTTCCATTTGGTATCTATAATGAGATACATACGGCAAAGCCAGCTTTTCTTGCAGTCAAAGAACCTTTAAGTACTAATAAGCCCAACAAATTTGGTGCAGATGAAAGGTTTTATCCCAGATGGGCAACCGGTATTTCAGTGCTTGGTAATTTTTCCGTTGGCACAGTAAACTTTGAATATAATGTTCAGGTCAGCAATGGATATCAAGAAAACACTAATCCCTTTGAGGAAGATGACAATACTCAAAAAGCCGTTGCTACTCGATTGTTAGTGCAACCCATTCCCGGTTTGAAAATGGGTGTATCCACATATTCTGACAGGATTACAGAGCTGGATGCAACAACCGGGGATGACACCGGAGAAAGGACCAAGTTAAGTAGTTTAAGTACCCATGCAGAATACAGTACTGGAGGATTCGGATTAGAATTTGAGTATATCACAGGTAAGACCGATCCCTCCGACCCCTCCGAGTTACAAAAAAATGCTTTCGAAGGGATGCTGTACTATACAATCGCGGATAGATATACTCCATACTTTAGGTATGAATTTCTTGATCCCGACAAAGACATAGATGACGATACAGCAAACATGCTGAGTATTGGGTTGAATACTCTTGTAGACAAGAATTATTTTCTAAAACTTCAGTACAACTATGTCAGCTCAGGTGATGCGAATGCAAGATTTGCGGGAGTGAATTTTTCAGAATTTCAGGCAGCCGTTGTCCTTGGTTTCTAAACACTAAATCAAAATCAAAATGAAATATTCAATAAATATTATAACAATACTATTGATCGTGCTCATAGGCACTACAACCAGGTCTTATGCGCAGGAAGATTACGTTGCAATTGTAAATTCAAGCGTGATAGAAGAGTCGTTGTCAAAAAGTGAGCTTAGAAGGATTTACTTTGGCTTTTCCACCCAGTGGAAAAATTTCGATAAGGTCAAACCTGCATATCTTAGTTCGGAATATCCCTCTTTCTGGGAATCAATTTCAACATCTGAAAGTAAATTCAAGACTTTCTGGACCAAAAGGACCTTTTCAGGTAATGGTGTAGCTCCTCGTGAATTTGACGACTCCAAATTGCTCATTGATTATGTCGCCGCAACAAAAGGAGCTTTAGGAATTATTCCTAATTCCATGAGATCATCAATCGGTCCCGAATGCAAGATCATTCCCATTAATTAATAGAAATGAGATCGTTTTTTTCAAGAATTAAAACCGGGGTTGGAATAAGAATTACAATAGGTTATGCCTTGATTGTTATTCTTACATCAACTGGTGGATTTTACGGTGTATATATACTTCAAGAAAGTAGAACCATTGACAGGGAGGTAACTGATTATTACCTCCCTATGGTGGATAAGTTGGAGAAACTGAATCTCCTTCTTAATTCTTCCAACAAACTGATAAACAATTGGGTCTTCTCACCGGATTCGGATGAAAAAGAAGAATTGAAGTCCATCCATGAAAAAGAATTTCCTCAGATCAAATCAGACCTGTTTGGAATTGGTGCCGGCGAGTTGGGTGACAGTCTGAAAATACATCTTGAACTTATCGAGGAGAATATTAAGTTCCAAAATGAGATCATGGGTATGCTTAGTAGTTATGAGGATTATGATGACGATGAGGTTGTATTCTCCGTTCTTCCAATTCTTGAAGACAATGTAGTTCCTGTTCTGGACAGCATTGCAGAATGGTCGATCATGAAAGCACAACTCCTTCAGGGAAGGGCAGATCTATTGATCCAGGAAAAATACAGTTCATTCAATGCAGTTCAATCTGTAATCATGTCATTGACTGTTTTGTCAATATTGCTTGGAATTTTATGGTCTATCTTCTCCATTCGATCAATATTGAATCCTATTAAAAAACTTAGTGGTTTGATTTCCAGAATGGCAAAGGGAGAACTCCCTGAATGGAATATCAGCTCTTCTTCAGATGAAATTGGAGACATGACAAAGCAGTTGCGAGAACTTCGAAATGGCTTAGAAAGCACTACTTCTTTTGCTATGGAGATTAAAGCTGGAAATCTGGAAGCTGACTACATGTTGTTGAGTAGTGAGGATATGCTTGGTAAATCCCTGATTTCCATGAGGGAAAACTTGAAAGAGGTGATTAACGAAACGAATCTTGTGGTGAGATCCGTCGCGGACGAGGGCAAACTGGATGCCAAGTTGATGATGGATAATAAAAATGGAGCATGGGCTGACCTATGTGGTTCAATCAATGACCTTTTTGATTCTATCTCTCGTCCGATTAAATCAATAGAATCTATTTTGGTGGCGATGGCCGATGGTGATCTCACTCAACGATATGACAAAACTGCGAAAGGGGAAATTCTACGCTTAGCGAATAGTTTGAATTTGGCTCTGGACAACTTAAGTGACCTGTTGAATAAAATTTCAGAAACAGCCGAAGTTATTGAAGATTCAAGCTCAGAAATGCTCACCTCAGGGGAGGAGATGAATGTAAACACATCGGAAATTGCCAGTTCAATATCCCAAATGAGTCACGGTGCACAGAGTCAGGTAGAAAAAGTTGATGAATCTTCAACTTTGGTCGAAAGCATCAAGGTATCTTCAAATCACATGGGAGAAAAAACGGGTATAATAAATGACGCCGCAGAGAAAAGTGTGAGTAATAGTGAAAATGGCATGAAAATGGTCGAACAGGTGGTTGAAAATATGAATAACATATCGAATTTATCTCATCAAACGGATGAGTCGATGAAAGTTCTGATGGACAGGTCCAAAGAAATCACAAGGGTGCTGGGTGTGATAACAGATATTGCTTCTCAAACCAATCTTCTAGCCCTGAACGCAGCCATTGAGGCAGCTCAGGCAGGTGAAGCCGGAAGGGGATTTGCTGTCGTCGCTGAAGAAATCAGGAAGTTAGCCGAAGACTCCAGAAACTCCGCAAAAGAAATTGAAAGCATTATTCAAGGAGTTGAAAATGATACCAGGGAAACTGCTAATGCTGTGGCCGCGATGACCGAGAGCGTGGAGTTAGGGGTACAAGCGTCGCACGAAACTGCGGAGGTGTTCAAGGAAATGGCAGTATCCTCTGAGCAGAATTTATCCCTATCTGAGGATATTATCAGTTCAACCAAGGATCAGTCTGTGAAAGTGGATAATGTAGTTGCCATTACTGAGAGCATTGTGGTAATCGCGGAGCAGACGGCAACAGGAACTGAAGAAGTAGCTTCCTCTGCCACTGAGTTGTCAGCGGGGATGGCTAATTACATTGAGAAATCAAAAAATCTGAGTGTAATTGCCAGGGAACTTAAAGAAAACTTGAAGAAATTCAAATTGTCTTTTCAGTCAAATAGGTCCGTTGGTGGGAGTTCGGTAGAAGATATTTTGAAACGAATGTAATTCGAATCAACAAACTTTAAGCAAGCCTGCTTTCAATACCAAGGAAGTTGGGAAAGGTTTTTGCTTATCCTATGATCTCCTCCGGCCAAATGGCCAAGTCAGCTTCTACTTCTCTTTCTGATAACCCTTTGACGCTGACATACCGATCCAATTCCTTAGCTTTTATTAGTGTATTGCTAACAAAAAGCCAACCGATATGATACTCACTCCCGTAATGGCAAATACAGGAATGGTCCAGTTGTTCGTTCTTTCTTTTATTCTGGTCAACGTCTATGAGTAGAAAGTAAAATTTCAGCAATCATATTGAAATTTCTTACTCTTCCCTACAACTCTTATCTTTTCGCTTTGATTGTGATCCAATTGAATAAGTATGTACACTAGACGAAGATATAAGGCTAAAGACATGGCCGTGTGGACAAGGTTTGAGACATTTCGGTTCCTGATCATCATTGTTGCCTGGGTTTCAGCCTACTATTTCCTTGATCTGGAATGGTTGAAAATTCCATGGACACCTCTTGCATTAATTGGAACTGCTGTGGCATTTGTTATCGGATTTCAGAATAATTCCGCCTATGGAAGGATCTGGGAGGCCCGGAAGATCTGGGGAGGGATTGTCAATACATCCCGGACGTTTGGAATGTTTGTCCAGGACATGCTGTCGAATGAGCATGCAGCAAAAAAACTGAGTCCTGAGGAGCTCCAAAAAGAGGTAAAAATCCTTACATACAGGCATATCGCATGGATGACAGCTCTTCGCCATGCGATGAGGGTTCGGAAATCATGGGAAACCACTTCCCAGGAACGAACCAACCAGGAATGGGAGCTGCGTCCTCCGGAAATGTCTTCCAACCTTGAAGATGACCTGGAGCCGTATTTATCCGAAAGTGACCTGTCCTCGATCATGGAAAAGGACAACAAGCAAACGGCTTTACTTTACCAGCAATCCCACCATATCAAGGAACTTAAAGACAAGGGTATTATATGGGAGTTTTCATTTCTTGAACTTGAAGGGGTTTTGAAAGATCTCTTCACACTACAGGGGCAATCAGAACGGATCAAGAATTTCCCCTACCCGAGGCAATTTGCCACCCTGAACCATTATTTCATGTGGTTGCTCCTATTCTTTCTTCCTATGGCACTTGTACCGCAATTTCAGGACATTGCGGATAGCTACGTAAATTCTTATCCTGTCCTAAGTAGTTTCTTCATCTGGCTATCTATCCCGTTTTATGTAGCTGTGGCGTGGATCTTTCATACCATGGAGCGGATCGGAAGGACCGGGGAGAATCCGTATGAGGGAACCGCCAATGACGTCCCGATCTCTACAATTGCAAGGGGAATTGAGATCGACTTGCGTCAAAACCTGGGTGAGAAAAAGGAAGATATTCCTGAGCAGTTTCCGGAGGTTTATGATATCCAGTTTTAAATAGAAGTACAATGGGTGACTTTGATAGAATCACATCTTTTGTTAGTGAAAACATCGTTACTATTTCAATAACAATTGGAATTATCTTCCTGTATTTCCTTAGCCGTTATGTGATTTTCAAACTAATAACCAATCGACGAAAGAAAGGCGAATTCCAGGAGGGTAGAGAGTTATATATGCGCAAAGTCAGCAATATGCTTTTGATCTTGTTGCTATTAACAATCATTGGCGCATCTTGGGAAATTTCCATTAAGGGATTATCCATCTACTTTGCCTCTATTTTTACTGTGGTAGGAGTGGCTCTGTTTGCTACGTGGTCCATCATTAGCAACATTACAGCTTCAATTATTTTATTTTTCTTTTTCCCATACAGAATAGGTCAGGACATAAAGATCATGGATGGCGATAATAGTGTGGAAGGAAAAATCATTGACATAACCCTGTTTTACATCAACATCAAGGGAACAGACAACAAGATGTATTCATATCCCAATAATCTGGCAATTCAAAAACCAATTTTTCACGTATGACCCGGATATCAGGAGTCAAACCTGGTTTGTTGTTGCTGATTTTATTCCTCAGTAATTGTGCGCCACTTACCAAGACACAGGTAAAGCTAACTGTCAATTACTTTGAAACGATCACGTCCTTACCTAATCACTGCCGGGATGTGAATTATCATTTGGCTGATCTGTCTCTCAATTCCCGGATCCTTGAAAGTGCCTTGATCAATTCCGACTCCCAGCGTGTAGCGTCTCTTGTGGATGCGATCTCCGTTTATGAAAACCAATTAGAAATTCCTGATAGCCTGGCTTTGCATCTTCAATACCTGGAAACATATATCCAGACATTCTTCATTCTGATCCCTGATGGATTCGATGCCTACAAAGCACTGAAGACCACATCTCAATCCGTAGGTGGTTTTTTTGGATTGGGGGGTGTGATCTCGGCGGTTTTGCCCGACGTATCCACCAATGTCAAGCCTGCAAGGAAACGTAAGATTAAGGGCCATATCGAAAACTCATCCGACAGCCTGAAATTTCATGCAAGGAAAATTATTGGGATCATCAACTACGGATACCTGCCTCATTTGGAATTGATCGATAAGGAGTCAAGAAAATACTTTCAATATCTCTTTGATGATATTCAGGAAAAACCTGACCCGGTGGAATATTATACAAACCATAACCGACTTTTGGTGGATTATTATCAAAATCTGTACAATACCAAACAGATTTCACAACTGTTGGTGAAAACTCTCCAATTAATGCTATCTGCGCAGGATGATATCATCTTAAGGCTGGAAGAACGTGCAAAGATCAACCCGGAGATTGCAAGACTTAGTGAACTGGTTCGTAATCTTCAAAAGATCAAAAAATTACATGCCGAATCGGAAGATTGAATATCATGGTATTACTAGCGGCATTACAACATGAACTTAATATCATTCTAGGTGTTTGTGGGCTCATTCTGCTGTTGGGTCTATTGCTGAGAAAAATTAATCAGCCCTACATCATTGCCTATATCACAACCGGTATCATCCTGGGTCCATCAGGATTGAAGTTGATTACCGACTACCATATCACAGAAGTCATTGGTGAATTTGGATTGATCATACTTATGTTTTTCATCGGTATGGAGATCTCACTACGTGACTTCATACAAAAGTGGCGTGTGGCATTGTTTGGGACGGGTTTTCAAGTTCTCTTCAGCGTTTTGTTGGTCTTTGGAATAGGAATAATCCTGGACTGGACCTTTGAAAGGATGCTTCTTCTTGGTTTCATCATTTCACTGAGCAGTTCGGCTGTAGTCATCAAGTTGATGGATGACAATGGTATCACACGGGCCAGAATCGGTCAAAATGTAATCAGCATATTGCTGACTCAAGACGTCTTGATTGTTCCCATGATAATCATTATGTCTTTCCTTGGCGGGGCGGAAATTTCTACTAAAGACATCATTTTCCAAATTGTTGGTGGTACTTTAATTGTCTCTTTGCTTGTATTTCTATTAAGAAAACAAACCATTAAGGTTCCTTTCGCTGCCCAACTAAGTAAGGATCATGAATTGCAGGTTTTTGGTAGCCTGATCATCTGTTTTGGAATGGCATTGGTGACCTCATTATTCGGATTATCAGCCGGATTGGGTGCTTTCGTCGCAGGATTATTTGTACATGCGTCCCCGGCAACCCAATGGTTGCATGATAGTCTTCATTCCTTTCGGGTGATTCTTATTTCTATATTCTTTTTATCTGTAGGATTGCTCATAGACATCAATTTCCTGACAGAAAACTGGGTGGTGATCGTGCTAATGGTAGTGGGTGTCTTTGTCAGTAATCAGGGTATTAACGCCATTTCTCTTCGATTACTGGGAAATTCATGGAAAGAGAGCATCTATGGAGGGTCATTACTTGCCCAGATCGGAGAATTTAGCTTTGTTTTGGCATCATTGGGGTATAATAGTGACATAATCACACTTTTCAGTTACCAACTGACAATCATTGTCATATCGATCACAATCTTTATTAGCCCACTTTGGGCGCTTTTCACTAAAACACTCGTCGGAGTCAGACTTGATTCCCTGGTTTGATCATGATAACCGTGATTTGCCAGAGGGTCCTTCACCTTAATGAATTTTGAAAAGGTGATTAAATTGATGGAAATTCCTTTATGAAATCACGTGACTTCATTCGCCCCGATAAAATTTTGATCAAGGGATTGCAATCCTTGACCGGTCTTGATCTTAATCTTTATGCCGACCTCAAGTCTGAAGCTAAAGCCAAAGCGGAACTCACATTTATTGGAGAAAAGAAATTATCCGAAGTAAAAGCTCAGTTATACACCTATAACGAATCAAAATACGATAGGATTGACGAACTCAATGCACACAAGGAGTTGATCAAGCCTCAAGTTGCGACAAATTACTGGTTGAACTATCACGGGATACACGATGTGGATCTTGTCAGTCAAATTGGAGAATCGACCAAATTGGACAGACTCACGATCAGAAGAATTCTGGACACCACCCAGCGACCCAAGGTTGAGGAATACGACAACTATTTATTTTTTAGCATAAAGTCTATTCTTAAAGATGAGTATGGGATACTGAAAGTAGAGCAACTGTCATTTCTGTTAGGAAGGCAATTCATCGTTTCGTTCCAGGAAGAAGAAGGCGATCATTTCGAAAATATCCGAAATAAAATGGAGGAGGGAATTGGTTTCATCAGAAAGAGGTCAATTGACTACTTGCTCACCCAGCTTCTTGATGCCATCCTTGATAATTATTTTGAAACTATTGAGAAGCTTAATGAGGAGCTTCCCTCAATTGAAAAAGCTATTCAGGATAAACCTAACAAGGGACAATTAATTGCACTTGAAAACCTGAAGAAGTCGGCCCAACTCATAAAAAAGTCACTTAGTCCATTTAAAGAGGCCCTACAAAACATTGAGAACACGGATAACGAATTTGTAAAAGGGAAAAACAAAAAATATTTCCGGGATTTGCTCAACTCCACCATCGCAGCAATTGAAGAGATTGAGACAACCCAGGCGACACTTGACGGATTAACCAATATATATTTTGCTGCTGACAGTCAGAAGATGAATGAGACCATGAAGGTACTGACGACAGTGGCTACAATCTTCATTCCGCTTACTTTCATTGCTGGTATTTACGGAATGAACTTCGAATACATGCCAGAGCTGGCCTACCGCCACGGCTATTTTGTCGTATGGGGAGTGATGTCAGTAGTTGCCATCTTAATGTTGATTTATTTTCGAAGAAAAAAATGGTTGTAATATTTTTCCACTTGTAATAAGTTGGACGAGTAGACCTTCAAATTCAATCTAATCCCCACATCGAACCACTTTTTTCCTTGACTTTGAATTGGGGAAACCGGACCATCCCTATGCCATCCAGCCAAACCATATGAATTATTCCTCCATGAGTCCAACCATTGTTCAAAAGAATGGCAAAACAGTGCTTGTAATTGGTAGTCCCGGCAGTGCCAGAATTATTTCATCGGTTGCGCAACTCACCCAAATGTGGATTGACTCAGGGATGAGCATCACCGAAATCGTGTCGCAGCCACGACTGCATTCCATTAATGGCAAGGTCTATTTCGAAGATGAAACGATCAGTGAAAATTGGGTTACTCCCTTTATCGCCAATGGGTTTGAGATAGGAAATACTTCCAGCGAATTAATGATCGATGGACAAAATGCTTATTTTGGTGGAATTCACGCTATCGCATTCGAAAAGGGAAAATGGGTAGGTGCGGCAGATCCCAGGCGTGACGGTATCGTTATCCCCGAGTAGCAGTCATGGATTTGGAATTTGATTAATTCACTCCTGTCTTAACTCAATGATTGGATTAGACACTATAAGCTTAATCACATGAAAACTGATTGTAACCAATGATATCAAGACAATCAGGAGTACAACAATCATCAATATCCCCGGTGAAATAATTATTCGATAGGGAAAGTTCTCCAGCCACTTGTCCATTAACAAGTAGGACAAAGGAATAGAAACCGCCATAGCTATGCCCAAAAGCAACAAAATGGGCTTGATCAGATCCAATGCAATTTGGAAATTAGCTGCTCCCAAGACTTTTTTAATACTACTTACTTTGAGTTTTTCCTTGGTGAGGAATGATGTCAATCCAAACAATCCCACCATAGCTAACATGATGGAAATGATGGAAAATATGCCGAAGAGCCTTGTCAACCTCCTGTCGGCCCGGAACGCTCTATCAAAAACATCATCGATAAACTGGTATTCAAATGGAATGGAAGGGTTCAGCCTGGTCCAAACCTCTTCGATTCGGGTTAGAACATCATTCGCATTTTCTGTTTTCAGCCTGAGCTGTACAGATGACTTCAACCTCGGATATACCATCACAATTAAAGGCCTGAGCTGTGAATGGACCGATTCAAAATGGAAATCCTGCATTACCCCAATCACAGGACCATCCATCTTCAAATAATTGCTTTTGATATTTTTCCCGATTGGATTAGTGGCCCATGTTGAATCGAAATTTGAGAAATGTCGCATTGCGGTTTCATTAATTAAGAATCCTGCTGAATCAGAACCTATGTCCATGTCCAGATCTCGGCCAAGAACTATTGGGATATCATAGGTCCTGGCAAACTGATGGTCTGTGAAAATGCATGCGAAGGAAACCTGCTCATCATAACCTTCCGGAAGGAAACCAACACTCCAGGAGGGAACGCCTGGATAGGTTGAGGACGTGGTGACGGAAATGATCTCCTCGGATTCGATTTCACTTCGTAGTAAAAGGATTTTATCACGGTCATTTGAAATGGTACTTCTGTCCCCTATTACCATGACTTGCTCCGATTCAATCCCAAGGTCCTTTTCCACCATAAAGTTTAGCTGATCTCTAATGACGAAGGTGCCAACTAGTAGAAGGATGGCTATACCAAATTGAATTGTGATCAGTACTTTTCTCACAATACTTCCGCCGGATCTTGGATTGTCGTTTGACCTCAAGATTTGCATCGTGTCAAATGATGAAACAAGAACCGGTGGATATAAGCCTGCCAGCAAACCAACTACCAATGTGATCCCTAACAGAACCCCAAATAAAGATAGACTTACGACATTAAAAACATTGAAATTCACTTCGGACAAGTCCCGAATAAAAGGCAGAGCCAGGATCAATAGCAAAAGTGCCACCAGACATGCCAGGAAAGTGATTAAGACTGATTCGGTTAGAAACTGTATGATCAACGCACGTCTACCTGATCCAAATACTTTTCGAATGCCTACTTCCTTGATCCGTCTTATGGACCTTGCCGTACTTAGGTTGACAAAATTTACCGATGAGATGATGAGTATAAGAAAGGCAACGATCCATAGAATATTGACATTCCGCCTCGATCCCCGTGGAGTGAAATCGGAATTCAGGGTCGAATCGAGGTATACACTGCACAAAGGTTGAAATGACGTAGTGTATTTCTCACTTAGTGATTCCCCTCCGTATTTGATTAAAAACTCCTTGAACCTTGATTGCAAATGGTCATGATCAAACCCTGAAGGGATATAGACATATGTATACACAAAATGGGTCGTGAATCTTTCGTATGCTGGAGGATTAAAACTATTACGAATGACTGGCTCATAGGGAATCAAAAAATCGAATTGAATGTGGGAATTGATGGGGCAACGAACCACCCCTTCAATTCGGAAGGTGTTGAATTCTTCTGATAAACCCACTCTCAAGGTCTGGTTAAGAGCATTTTCGATGTTCCCGAAATATTTAATGGCCATCTTCTCTTCAAGCACAATTCCATTAGGATCATGAAAGAACCTTTCTGCGTTCCCCTTGATAACAGGAAAGTCGAAGATCTTAAAGAAACTTGTGTCCGCCACGATCACATTTCGCTCATTACTCAGATCATCACCTTTTTTCACAACCATGGTCGTGAGTTGAATCGAAGTAGCGTACTCGATCTGAGGTATTTCATGGGGAAGATGTTGTGTCCAGCGGAATGGCATCATTGCCGTCCGACGTTGACTACTGTTTATCAAGTCCCACAAACGATAGATCCCATCTGACTTTTTATGAAAAGAATCAAAACTTATTTCATGGGTATTGTACAGATATATGCAGCAAAACGAAAAGATCCCGATGGCAAGCCCGAGAATGTTCGTGATTGAGTGGATCTTGTTTCTAACAAGATTCCTGATAGATAGAATAAGGTTTAGTCTGATCATTTGTCCATTAAATACTGCTAATCCAAATGAAAGAGATTTATTAAAGAGGATTAGTATGAATAAAATAAATTAATTTTAGATATTAATTAATTCTATTCATATATGGAGTTGCGTCATTTAAAACTTATTGACATGGTTGCAAGAGAAGGAACTCTCTCACAGGCTTCCAGAAAACTGCACCTTACCCAATCGGCTTTGAGCCATCAGTTGAAAGAAATCGAAGAAGAACTTGGAACATTAATGTTTAACCGTGTCAACAAACGCCTGGAAATTTCGGAGGCAGGGAATATTGTTCGCAGAGCATCTCTTAACATTCAAAAGGAACTGGATACAGCCAAAAACGAAATTGATAAGCTTCAAAACGGAATAAAGGGCCAGATCCGGCTAAGTACGGAATGTTACACCTGCTACCATTGGTTACCCCAGGTGATCAGGTCCCTGGAATCAGATTACAAGAATATTAATATCGAGGTTCTTCCTGAGTATACCAAGAGACATTTTGAAGGTCTCCTGGATCATGAGTTGGACCTTGTGATCACCAGTCTTTATTCGTCTGATCCCAACATTGCATACAAGGAATTATTCAGTGATGAGCAACTTCTAGTAGTTTCACAAGAGCATCCTTTGAGCACCAGGCCCTTTGTGACTCCCGAAGATTTTAAAAACGAAACGTTATTGATATATAACAGACCTATTGAAGAGTCAACATTTTATATGAATGTGTTAAATCCAGTAGGTATTGCCCCAAAGAAGATATTGGAGGTCAGATTGACGGAAGCGGCCATGCAACTGGTTGAAAACAATATGGGTGTGAAGGTCATGGCAAAGTGGGCAGCAGAACCATATCTGCGGTCCAACAAGCTTTCCGCAATCCCGATTGGACCTGATGGACTACGCAGGAAATGGTACCTTGCCTATGACAAAAAATTGGGTTGGAAAAGCATATATGAGGAATTCAAGAGCCACTTGGTCCGTGGCCTTGGAAGAAACTCACAAAATATTCTGGGGATAGGATTCTGACAAAACCAACCGTTTCAATAATATTCTTACCAGGGCTATCTCTGATCTTGATCTTTTTAAAGAATCTGGAGAAACTGACATTTAAAGACCTTTTGACTATTATTTCAGAAATAGTCACTTATTATTTGTAAATGGAATCTACTACTGAAACCAAACCCTGGGAAATCCTCTCCGAAATCATTGCTACTAACTCCTCCGATGCCATCAAGCAATTTCTGGATGATGT
Source organism: Cyclobacteriaceae bacterium (assembly GCA_965242805.1). Lineage (GTDB taxonomy): Bacteria > Bacteroidota > Bacteroidia > Cytophagales > Cyclobacteriaceae > JANQEU01. The sequence continues at coordinate 3,181,377 of CBDETD010000002.1, forward strand.
GAGCCCCGAAGACCTGCCTGGAGTAATAAGTCATCTGGACGCTGAAGAGCGAACGAGCATGCTGAAGCTCCTGGAGCCAGAAGATGTGGCAGAAATGATCGATGACTTGCCGTGGGTGAAGTCTCTACACATACTGGAAGATCTCGATGCGAAAGAGGCAGCAGCCATCATCACCGAAATGGACAGTAATGACCAAGCAGATGTCCTAAATGAGATGGACATGCCCAGCATGGAAGCCATCCTGGATGAGATGCCGGATAAAAAGGAGGTTGAGAATATCCGAAAGCTTATTCAGTATGATCCCAAGTGTGCTGGTGGTTTGATGATCACAGAGTATCTGGCATTCGAAGAGGACACCAAAGCCGGCGAGGTGATAAAGGATTTAGGGGATAACGCTGAGCAATACGAGAGATACAACCTTCAATACATCTATGTGACAAAGAATGAAAGTTTTGTTGGGGTTCTTGCAATGCGAAATCTTCTCTTGTCAAAGCCAGGTACGAGGCTTTCTTCCATAGTGATCACGGATGCATTTACTGTGAATGATACCGACAGCATTGACGACTTGGCAAGTTTCTTTGATAGGTATGATTTTTACGGAGTACCGGTTGTGAATGAGGAACACAAGATGCTGGGAGTTGTTCTTAGAAAGCATGTGAGAGAGGCTCAGGCAGATATTGCCAACATTGAACATCTGGAAACCCAGGGAATTGTGGGTGGCGAAGAGCTTAGGACGATGCCAGCACTCCTACGTTCTCGGAGACGTCTTTCATGGCTGAGTGTCAACATATTGCTCAACATAATGGCGGCGAGCATCATTGCGTTTTATCAGGAAACCTTATCGGCAGTCATTGCCCTTGCTGTATTCTTACCTATTATTTCGGACATGAGCGGGTGCTCTGGTAATCAGGCTGTGGCTGTCAGTTTACGGGAGCTTTCCCTTGGTGTGGTCCGACCCTTTGAGGTGATGCGAGTATGGTTCCAGGAAGTTTCAGTAGGATTGATCAATGGAGTGGTACTTGGATTTCTTATTGGCATTGCAGCCTGGTTTTGGAAAGGCAATGCCTACCTTGGCCTGGTTGCTGGTGGAGCATTGGCCATCAATACAGTGGTGGCGGTCTCACTTGGAGGTACTATTCCTTTAATTTTGAAACGTTATGATATTGATCCGGCTTTGGCATCAGGCCCCATTCTTACCACTGTTACAGATATGATGGGATTCTTCCTGGCACTGACATTTGCCAGTTTGATGATCAACTACCTCTAAGGAATATCACTGCGACCAATCCGTAGGTTCACGATCCCATCGATGTTTCTGTAGTTCTGACATCAAGCCAGGTTCAAGAGGTCCGGCATCACTGGTCGCAATATTGGATTCGACATGTCTTAGTTTCCTCATTCCCGGTATGATGGTTGAAACGGCAGGTTCAGCCAGAATAAACCTCAAAGCCATTTCTGCCATGGTCATACCTTCAGGTACCAGAGGTTTCAATGCATCCGCATGATCCACACTTGAATTCAGGTTTTCCGGAACGAAATAGGTATTTCGCCAGTCACCTTCCGGCCATGTAGTATCCTTAGTCAACAATCCAGTCAATGTTCCCTCATCAAAAGGCACCCTGGCAATGACTGCTACGTTGTTTTCACGGCATGCAGGAAATAACTCATCCATAGGGTTCTGGTCAAAAATGTTATAGATCACCTGTACAGCGTCGATCAATCCGCTCTGTACGGCTTTGACTCCGTTCCAGGGCTCCCAGCGATTGATGCTGATGCCAATGGAATGGAACATCCCCTGGGACTTGAGTTCCTGCATTTTCTTCATCACACTCTCGTTTTCTAACCAGTGATCCTCCCAGGTATGGAATTGCATAAGATCAAAAGAATCAAGACCAAGATTTTTTAAGCTCTTCTCAACATATTCCTCAATATGGTCCGGTGGAAAGCAGTCCTCGGAACTGTACTCTCTTTTACTGGGCCATTTAAAATTTTTTGGAGGGATCTTAGTTGCCGTGTAAAGCTTCTTTCCAGGATTTGACCTTAGCAGATCACCAAGTAAGCCTTCACTTTTCCCAGCTCCATATCCCCAGGCTGTATCATAGAAATTGCATCCCAGATCTACTGATTTCTGTAAAGATGCCCTGGACTCATCATCATCGGAATCCACCCATCCTGCCATACCCCACATACCATATCCTATTTCGCTTATTTTCCAGTTCGTTTTACCAAAATTTCTGTATTTCATGACCGTGATTTTATCTCTTCAAGTTAGTAGAAATAACTTCGATTTATACCCCGATTTGCCAAACAGTTTTGTGATCTGTTACCAAAGAATACAAAATGATTCTTGATTGACGATGAATGCAATTATATTTGAAGCACCTTTTTAAAATCTACAGATATGGCAATGGTAATCATCATTATTGCACTTTTCATCCTGGCCGTGATCAGTCCAATAATATTCCCTAATCACAAGGTGAGCGATCACAAACGCGATCACGTATAATCAGAAATAATAGTATTGTTGATGAGTCCCTCCTTTTCATTTAGAGGGGTTTGATAAGCTGGGTTTAGTCTTCTTTCTTTTTTGAAAGATTGCGGATATCGATCAACGAGATCGCTGTTGCAAAGGCAACTAATACAATCACAATATTTACGAAGAGATCAACACCGTCTGTAACCGCAGGATTGGTAATTTCCATGATGACAAAATTTGTTACGAAGATAAATCAAGTCCGAAGACAAATCGAAGAATACTTTCCAAAACTTTAAACCACCGCTTCTTCAAGTGCTCGCAATAGTCGATTCACATCTTTGTCAGAATTATAAACGTTAGGAGAGATCCTGATCGCATCACCTCGGGTTGATACATTCACCCTGTTATTTTTTAATGACTTCTTCAAATGATCCATCTCCAACTCTTTTGGTACTCGAATGCCGAATAAATGTGATCTCCTGAAATTTTCCTCCTCAATAGAAAATCCCAGTTCTTGAATTCTTGGAATGGCATCTTTCATCAATTCCTGGCAGTAGGACTGGATCCCTTCGGGTGTCCACTTGAGGATCTGTTTGAAGGCAACGTTCATCATTGGAAGCAAAACAAAGTTGCTGTGCTCACCCACCTCATATCGTAATGCTCCGTCGTGGTATTTCTCCTGATAGCTTACCAATCCTCCGAAATTCTCCGAACCTAATCTATTGATCCAGTTGTCTTCGACAGGTGTACCATTGTCAAACCTTGGTCCATAATATGCCATACCAATGGAATATGGTCCCATCAACCATTTATATCCTGCACAAACCAGGGCATCCGGTTTTAATTCATCTACATTAATGGGAAGAGCCCCGACAGATTGTGTTCCATCAATGACCAGTGCAGCATTCACTTCATTGGTTTTCTCTCGGATAGCCTTAAGATCAAACCATGTACCATCCGCCCAATGGACATTTCCAACAGCAACAGCAACAGTATCCTTGTCTATTGAACCTAACAACTTATTATTCCAACCTTCCCCTCTCTTCTTGGATTTAGGAGGTTGAACGATCTTAAGTTTGTATCGGGACGACATCCAGGGATAAATGTTACTGGGAAATTGCTCGCCGACTACCACTATATCTCCTTTTTTCTCAGGTAAGTTCCTCACAACATTTGCCATACCATAGGAAACAGATGGAATGATGACAGATCGATTAGGTTCGCTGCTCCCAATGATTTTTGAAAAAAGGATCCTGGCTGTTTCTCCATCTTTGAAGAAATGCTCCGGAGATACCTTGTACGGTTTCCTTTTTCTCTGAATACCTTTAACGCCTGCCTTTTCCACCTTTTTCATCATAGGTGACATGTAGGCACAATTGAGGTAGGATATTTTCCCCTGAAGAAGGAATTTGTCTTTTTGACATTTCATGATTTAATTCATTCAGATGACCGGTGATCGTGTAAAACTATTTGATTCCAAAGAACATGGATTAAAATTAATTCCTGAAGGTGAAAACAGAGTCGCTCAGATCGGAGAATACCGAGTTTGCATTTTCAACGTCAAAGGAATATTTCACGTATTTCAAAATGATTGTCCTCACCTGGGCCACCCTCTAAATGATGGTGTGATTAATTTCCATAATGAGATCGTTTGCCCTTTGCATACTTACCGATTCAATATTTTTTCCGGTGAAGAAATATATCGTAGGTGTAAAAACCTTAAAGTACATGAAGTGAAAGAAAAAAAGGACGGAATTTATATTATCCTTTAGCCAATTCGAAAGTATCTGACCACAGAAACCAGAAAGTCCGCAATTGCATTGGCAACAGGGTTGTCAGCTCCTCTTCCGATGATATAGATCACAAATAAGAAGTAGATCGACAAGAGGATAAACGCCTTTCCTCTCCCAATGTATTTCCCCCATGTGAAAATGATCACGGCTAGGATGGTCAGCAACCAAAGTAAGAATCGCAACTCACTACTCAAGTCAACAATCTCCGGGGGCATCTGTATCGGTCCCACGAAAATTGTGAAAATGAAAAGTGGGAATCCCAATGCGAAACAAACGTCAAAAATATTGCTTCCGAGAGCATTTGATATGGCATCATCGTATTTCCCTTTTTGCGCATCCTTAATGGAAATGATCGTGTCAGGGAAACTAGACGCTGCAGAAGCAAGGATCAATGCTACAAACATGACGGGGATATCCAATCCCTCAAATTCACCAAGGAATGGAACATGGTATACCGGTTCACCCAACCACTCGCAGGCTACGACCAGAAGGTAGCATACTGCAGCTATTGCTAAAGTCGATACAACCAATAATGTCCAGGCTTTGCTGTCATTGATCTTGTGCTTACCAATGAAGACTCTTTCGAGATCAAGTGACACTATTCCCAGGAACATGGATTTCTGCTTACGATCATCATCCTCAAAGTCTTCTTCTGAAATATGACTTTCTTCCATAAACTCGTCTTTCTCCTTTTTGCTCATGGTAGTGAACATGTAGATAATGTAAACTACATAAACCATCATCAGCAGTAACCCATGATACCAATGAAGACTTGTCCCGCTGATGAGGACGAGGAAAATGAACTCGGCAATGATAAGGGCGATACCATCCCTTAGTAGAACTTTTCTTGATACGGTAATTCGTTTGGCAAGCCCCATCGTGGTCACCGCAATCACCGAAACTGCCGGTATCACCATGCCATTGAAAATTGCACTGCCTGCGGTCGTACCTATTCCACCTGAAAAACCAGTCGCATCCATTAAGACGATCAGGAAGAATAGTGATGTAAATACCTCGGGCATCGAACTGGCAATCGCGTTTATGGATGCTCCTCTAACTCCTTCAGAAAGATTCCTGCCAACATATTCCGATGCAGTCATGAATCCATCACCAGCACGCCAAATGACCAGGCAACAAATGGTAATTAGGATAAGTGGAATAATGATACCCATGGGATAGGAAAAAGTGGTTTTAAGTTAGTTGTTTTTTTATTACAATGGTGAACCGGGACGAAATTAATAATTTTCTGACTGTCAGCCTAATATATATGTACTCTAAAACAAGTAAATCGCCCTGTCATGCAACCTAATTATTAGAAATTAATCTTATCTTTATCAAAGGCCAAAACTCAAAATGTTATGTTCAACAATTTCTTCAAGACCACATTCAGGAATCTCCTGAAAAACAAATCATATGTCATCATTAATCTCGTTGGATTGGGACTAACCTTAGCCTGCTGTATAGTAGGTTATCTCAATTTCAAGTATGCTGCCGATTTCGATAAGAATCATGAAAACCATGCCAGGATCTTCAAGGTCCATGTGAACAAAAATGTACAAAACAGAAATGTCCCATTTGGGATCACCCCTCTTCCTTTGGGGCATGCCATTAAGGATGAGCTAACTGGAGTATCACATTATTCCAGGTACGCGGAAACTGGCTTGGTGATGAAAAAGGACCTCAAGATCCTTAACAGAGCAATTGTATTTGCCGAGGAAGATTTCTTCGAAATGTTCACCTTCCCATTTAAATATGGTTCCAAGGAGTCGTTTCTTGACCCTGGCAATATCATTTTGACAAGCGAACAGGCAGAGGTTTACTTCGGGGACCAGGATCCGGTTGGTGAAATCGTAACATTGATCCATGAGGAGGGAGAACAATTTTCGTTCATTGTGGGTGGAGTTCTTGAAAAGATTCCGCAAAACTCCAGTCTGCGGTTTCATGCGATCACGCACTTTGAAAACTTCCTAAAGATCCGAAATTCGGATAACAATAAATGGAGTTGGTTCATATCTGCGACATTCTTTATGACCGAATCCGAAGATTTTCCCCAGCACGTTGTGGATCATCTAAATCAGAATTACATTGAAATACAGAATGAAGCACGGGATGATTGGAAGGTAGGAAACTACTACCTGGAAAGATTGACAACACTGGGTAAAAATGCCCAGGACATTAGATCAAATTGGCTTTCCGAACCTCCTCCTCCTCCGGCTGTGATCGCACCCCTTATCATGGCAATTCTTATGCTCTTGATCGCGTGTTTCAATTTCACCAACACTTCGATCGCTACCTCAAGTAAAAGGCTAAAGGAAATTGGAGTTCGCAAGGTGATGGGAAGTACCCGGCGTCAGTTGATCGCCCAATTCATGGGTGAAAATCTTGTCCTTTCGGTTTTCGCTATGTTGGCGGCTTTGGGAATTGCTTACTTCCTCGTCCCTCTCTATAGCGCCATGTGGGAATTCATTGACCTTGAGTTGTCACTCACATCAAACCCGGGGTTGTATATTTTCCTTTTTGGACTGCTGGTGTTTACATCTGTGTTGGCGGGAGCTTACCCTTCATTATACATTTCTTCATACCAGCCTGTCAAAATCCTTCGAGGTAGTGTAAGGCTGGGAGGAACAAGCCCACTTTCTCGGACCTTGTTAGGAGCTCAATATGCGCTGACCGTTCTGGCATTGATTGGGAGCCTGGCATTCGTTAGCAATGCTAAATACCAGGAAACCCTGGATATGGGATTCGAAAAAGGAAACGTGATCACAGTTCGAGTAGAAAATCAGTCCGATTACGAAAGGTTCAAAAATCAGGTAGACCAAATGCCTGAGGTGGTTGCTTCTGCAGGAACGTCCAATAGCATTGGCTACTGGAATTACGGTCGAACACTGAGAAATGGTGAGCAAGAGATTGAATCTGACATGATGGATTTTGGCCTTGAATACAAAGACCTTATGGACCTGGAAATCACAAAAGGTAGGTATTTTGAAGAGGACCTCTACGAACAAGACAGGTTGAATTCGATTGTTGTAAACGAAAGAATGGTAGAAGAATTTGGTTGGGAAGATCCTATTGGGCAGGTGCTGCAGGTTGACGATTCTACTCGGCTTTCGGTGATCGGGGTCATGAAAAACATTCATATGTGGGGATTTTGGGATCCCATTGATCCCACCGGAATACGTCTTGCAAATAAGGATTATATGAATTTTGTTGTGGTTAAAACCAATCCTGGAAAACTTGTTGATACCTACGATGCATTAGAATCCAAATGGTATGAGATATCACCAAACACTCCGTTTTCGGGAAGATACATGGATAATGTATTGAAGGAATCGGAACTGGTTAATAGTAATATATCCACGATGTTCATCTTCCTCGGATTGCTCGCTCTTGTGCTTAGCACTATAGGTTTATATACCCTCGTCTCATTGAATATAATCAAGCGTATCAAGGAGATCGGTATCCGCAAAGTGCTCGGTGCGAGTTTGACACATATCGTAACACTTATGAATCGTCAATTCTTCTGGATACTGGTGATTTCCGCCGTGATTGGAACCGGCCTTTCCTACTATGCAATAGATGCCTTGATGGCATCGATCTGGGCATATTACCAGGCAATGAGTGTATTCACCGTGGCTGTTCCTCTTTCGTTCCTTTTCTTCATCGCTTTATCCACCGCTTCAGGGAAGATCTTAACAGCTGCTGTGAGGAATCCCGTGGATTCTTTGAGGTACGAATGAAAACAAAAGATGATTTCCGAAGTTTGCGAAACTTCGGAAATCATCTTTCCATCACCTCCTATCTCCCACTTTCGAATATTTCGTATTCAAATCCGGTAACCCCATGGCTTCCTTCACTGCGTTGTAATCATTAAAATCAACACGGCCTCCATTCCAAAATTCACCGGGAACAACCACCACTCTCGCCACCCAATCATCCGTATCAATTGAGGCCAATAGATCCAACGGGAATTCAGCATCCAACCATAACCTCACGTCATAAAGTGTGAAATCAAAGTTATACTGAAGCAAGCCGTCCAATGTCAATACTTGCTGTGGAAGAGGTCGCCATACCTCAAGAATTTCTCCATCTATCTCAAGAACTTCCCATAAGAAGTAGACGAGAACTACGTCCGAATGAAAAGTTTCAAAGTCCTCCGGAAATGGCAGAATTGCTTCATAGTCCGGTCCGAAAAAGCTGACCTCCTCATACTCAAAAACATAACCAATTTCACCGGGTGCACCTTGAGGACCTACGGGGCCGGCAGGACCGCGAGGGCCAGGAGGGCCGATCTCGCCATAATATTCATTACATGAAGTTGTTGCGATCAGAACGCCGATCCCAATTATTTGTAAAAGTTTTTTCATGACCTACGAATTTGATTCACCTCTGGTAATTCAAATTTTGGGCCAAAAATGATTTGTGATTATTAAAACACTGGAAGTCAGTGTTTTATATTACATAGACTACTTCTGAACCTTCGACGTTGCCCCGATTTTTTCCAGCTCTTTCTCCATTTGACTGGGGCCCATCTCCACTTTAACCCTCAAAGCTCTCAACCCGCTGACTCCCTGAAGGTCTTCAAGGTCAAGCTCTTCAATAACCGGGCCGATCATTCCCTTATGACGTAGATATTCCAGGTAACTTTTGTATTCGAGTGCGTCCTCAGGATGAGAGTAGACAATTGCCACCGTGTTCGGTTTGGTTAACCTCTCATCTGTATCCTTGATATGTACTTTGTCAATTCGTTTTTTCACGATCTCATATCGCATGTTGTAGGCGCCATCCACATCAAACTGCTTCTCATCCATTTTGAACTTCACCGCCAAAGGCTGGCTATGGACCAGAACAAGGTGTGTGGTGTCCAAAGGAATAGGTAAATCAGTTTTCAGGTCTTCAGCCATCCTGGCGATCTCAATTGAGGTCTGAAGTTGCCAAAGTCTCATATTTCGAAGGTAGATCGGCTTGAAATGCTTTTCATTTGTGATCGACTGGCCTAAGTATACATTGTATTCGACTCCATCTGTTTTATACACTTCATAATAATGGGGGAAAATACTCTGGGCCTTCTCCTGTTGCCTTTCCAGATATAAAGATATTTCGTCGTTGATACGTGTAAGGCTCCTCTCAAAGTCTTTTCGGTGATTGTAAACGATCCCGATTTCCTGATCAAGAGCATTCCAGTACTCCTTCGTTACCTCTTTGAATCCGTTGATATCACCTTCCAATCCAAGGATCAAAGGCTCCACCTCGTCCTTGAGGAAATTAACAATACTCAGTTCGTCCCCTGAAAGAAGGCCTCTCTTCAGTTTCGATACACTCTTATTGATTCGATAAACAATCTCCCCAAAAATTGGATAATCCAACTCCTTTCTTGCCTCCTGAATTACTTTCTTGGAAAGTTTTAATTGCTCTATAAGGTCTTTGGCAATGGCTTCATTCCTTATTATCGAAGAATTTCTAATATCGGAAGCTGCATATAAGGGATGAACATTGTCAAGGACGATTTCGTCTGGCTTCACTCCTTCACCTATCTCCTGCTGATACAGAATGTGCATCGCCGCTTCTCTGAATTTCCACTCAACCGAAGGATGGATTGATGTATAGTTCTCCTTGATCGTTGACTGGATCTTGTTCCTCATCTCCTCGCGGTCCCTTTCGAGTGCAACGGAAAATAATGGTAAGATCTCCTGAAGCTGTAAAAGCCTTGCCATATTAAGCGCCTTGGCTTTTTTACTTCCGATCTCCAGAACTCCAATCAGCTCATCATGGCTGATCAGCGGGATCAGCATCAGGCTTTTTATCTTTTCTTTTAACTCTTTTGACGTAATCGGGAACCGAGGATCACGGTCAATATCCGTGACAACTATCGGGCCCTTTGATTCCTTGAGCTGTTTATATATGTCATACAATCGCTCATCCAGAACTCCATCTTCTTTTACCAGCTTGCTTCTGCAAGATTCCTTGGCTGCTTGTATTTTGTTTTCTTGAGAATGATGACTGGAGATACCGATCTTAAGATCCGGTATCCTTAGCATAGATCTCAAGTTTGATTCCAAGACCTCAATCTTTGCCTGATTCAAAACACTACCCTGTTCCAGAAGAGCTTCCTTGATCTGTGAAACGACTTCCACAGATGTAGCCTTGGTCAGGGAGTAAATAGCAAATCCCCTGAACTCGAACAACGATGGAGGTAGTTTTTCCATCCAGAGTGGTAGGTCATCCAGGTTTCTCAGTAGGTCCTCGATGTCATCATCCTTGAATTGTGGTAATTCTCCTTTCAATGTGATCTCGCAAAACCTAGGATCAAAAGACATATGGAAATAGTCCTTCAGGCCGTTCTCGTTTGTTTTTTGCAATACGATCCTTTCTTTTTCCGTCTCCTCCACACCGTAAAACTGATAGAGAATTGCCTGGTAGGCGGATATTGTTTTATAGGCTGCAATCTCTTCCATGGAAACATCCATCGCCATGTTTATCAATGAACCCGCTTCATTAACTATTTCATGAAACTTGGGTGTAGCGTAGAAATATTCCATGGAAAAAGGACGAAACAGTGCCATGATCTGCTGATCCACGGCTGCTGGTGGTACTACTGCGGACACCAATTTCTTAATAAGGTCTTGATGCGGTTCAGCTTCTTCGATATTTGAAAAAGAAGACCTGATTTCAGGCTGTTTTTCGACAAGCTCAATGATTGCCTTCGCCTGGGTCGAAATAATCGGATCGTCGTTATATTGTTGTAATTCCCAATACCCAATAATCCCTGTAAAACTCAGGGTTGATTTGAATGGGAATCCATCTATTCTCAATTCTCTCATCTAATTCGCTTCTTACTTGTTAAGTCAATACGCTTTTCAATATGAAATTGTTCCTTAATTGAATTTAATATCGACAATAATCGAAATTAACGCAATGTTTTCTTCATTCTGTGCTATTTTTCATAATAAATAACTTTATCACATGTACATAAATCTCTCTGGTTTGAATATTCTGGTTACGGGTGCCAGTAGGGGAATAGGTAAAGCTATTGCCACAAAACTGGCTGAAGCCGGAGCGACCATTGCCGTACATTACAACAAAAACACTAGGGAAGCAGAGAATTTAGCTCATATCCTTGGAAACGGATCGAAGGCTTTCCAGGCGGATCTCTCCAAAAATGGAGAAGCCGGCAAACTATTTGAGAGGGTAAGCCTCGAAATGAGTAGTGTTGAAATTTTGATCAACAATGCCGCTATTGCGAAGTCCGTGACCATGAAATCATCCGAAGATGATTGGCTCAAGGTGTGGAACGAAACTATGATGGTAAATCTTACAAGTACAGCTATTCTATGTAAAAAGGCCATTGAGCATTTCCTGCAGAGAAAGTCGGCGGGCAGGATCATAAACATAAGTTCCCGGGCGGCTTTCCGTGGAGATACCGAGGAGTACATCGCCTACGGAGCATCCAAAGCAGGTATGATTGCACTCACAAGCTCTATCGCCAGGGCTTATGGAAAAGATGGGATCAAGGCCTTCAATATCGCCCCTGGGTTTGTTCGAACGGATATGGCCCAGGATTTTATTAATCAGTACGGTGAAAACCACGCTAAGGACGACATCGCACTGGAACGGTTAACCGAGCCAAAGGATATAGCTCCCCTCATCACTTTCATCGCTTCCGGTATGGCTGATCATGCAACAGGATCGACTTTCGATGTGAATGCCGCGAGTTACGTACATTAACGAATTGATTGACTCTCTCAACAGATTTTTTTCCGGTTCATTCAGAGATTGTTCTGATGTCGGTATTTGTTAGATTTAATGATTAAATTAGATGCACTATTGATAAGTTATAATTGAAATCCACATGAGCATAAAAGCACAACTCAGCGCCTTAATCCAACTAGCCAAAATCGACGGTGATTTTGACGGACAGGAAAAGCTACATATTCTGATGGTGGGAAGAGCCAACGGCTTGAGTGATGAAGAAATAAAAGAAATTGTTGAAAACCCAGTAGAAATACCTCAGCTTGGTACATTGACAGAGGACGAGAAATTTGACTACCTCTACAATATCGTTCAGCTGATGAAAATCGATAGTAAAGTATTCCTGAGTGAAGTTAAATACTGCGAGGATCTGGCTGAAAAACTAGGTTTCAAAAGGAAGGTGATTTCCGCACTATCTTCAAGAATTTACTCTGATCCGTCGATCACATCAGATGTGGATTCCTTGAAGAAGGCAGTTAAAAAGTATCAAATGTAATTGAAAGCCCACATCGGGCTTTTTTTATTCATTGTTGCGTGTAGAGGATAAATATGACTGGTTCAATATTGAACCGGTAGATCTTGATGACTTCAGAGATCTAAGGGACCAATACCATCATGCTATCCAGAATGTTGGCGCTGTGGGTCGCATGTATCTTGGACAAACAGAAGGTGACAGTAACGCATCACTAAGCTGGGTTCCCGGATTGTGGAGATTGGTGGGTAAATGGATAGATGGAATTGAGACCTTCAGATCATCGATCAGTTTTCATGATTTCACGATATATCTGGTCAATAAAAAGGTGAAGACTTTGGCCTCACTAAGTTTAGGTGGGAAAACACAAAACCAGATCCTGGTTTGGCTTGAAGAACAGATCATCAACCTCAACCTGTCATCCTCGCATTTGCAAATGAATTTGCCCTACCGACTACCGGACTTCCGAACTGCAAAAAAAGGTGAAAAGTTCTCCGACGTAGATCCTCATTTATGTGAGATCATGGGCGGCCATTTTCACAATGCATTTTTTCTTTTTTCAAAAATGAAAGAAGTCTATCGGAATACAACCGATATTGTGATCCATCCCAGGGAATTTACAATTACTATGCAGATCATTCTCAAGCAAACAGATGAAGCTGCCACGAATACTTATATGGAAGTTGGATTCAATCCTGGAGATGAGTTTTACGGTGAACCCTATTTCTTTGTAAAATCATGGCCCAATATTCCTGAGTCAAAATTTACGCCGATGAAAACAAGGGGCATTTGGCACGATGACGACTGGGTAGGAGCAGTATATTTAACCCGTAACCTTTGGGATAGTGACGACCAGGAATCCACAACTGCCTATTTCTTCGAAGAAGCTACCTCGCAGATCAGAAAATTGCTATTAACTTAATTCGTGGGGAAGTATTCCAAAATGCTCTTCCAGTAGTACTTGGAATTCGTCATCATTCATTATCGGGCGTTCTTCTTTTTTCCCGTATCTATAGATCTTTATTTTGTCCTGCCTGAGAATAACCCGTCCCCCATTTTCATCTATACGTGAAATGATCTTGTTTTTCCGAAAATAAGATTCGGGGTCATCTTGATGCTTATCGTTAATATCCAGAAACTCAATTAGTCGATGAGGTTTGAGATTTGTTTTGTAGTAAGTCTCAAAGTGGGCCTGATCCCTGGATCTCATTAAAAAGTACTCCCCGTCCGGATTAATGTCAAACCTGTAGAACCATGATCTATCCATTGTGACTTGACCTGGAAGGATTTCTTTCGGGATCGTCGGCCCATCAATCTGACCCGCATCTACCAAATATCTTCTTTCCGACAAGGCCACAACGATCATCATGTGATCCATTGGAGAACTATATGTCCCGTCTTTGTTATAAAACCTGGCAGAAACCAGTGAACAATCAAACCCCAATGAGCTCAATAAATTGAATAATAAGCCATTCAACTCAAAGCAATATCCTCCCCTGTGGGATGGTATTATCTTGTTGTAAATTTTTTCAATATTTAAAACTTTCCTTTTACCATGATGGATGTCAAGATTCTCAAATGGAATATATTTCAAATGATTGAGTTGGATCTGGCACAGAAATGGAAGAGAGGGACTCTCGGGGATTAATTTAAGTTTATCCAAATAACGATCCCAATCTAGTTTACTGGACATTATTTTGAAGGTGGGTGATGAAGTTTTGAATGGCCGCGGTGACACTTTCATCAGCATCCCAGTACCTGCCTACATGTACATCTGACCTTGCCGTTTGTTGAATGTAACATTTGAAAACCGTGCGATTCATATCAATGGTTTTCATTGTTCTTGATCCGTTGGGTAATGGTACCACTGAAATATAATCCGTCTGTGAGGGGTCTATTTCATAGTTCAAGATCTTCTTAATTGTATTGCCACTCGTATTGATTATTCGGAGAACATATTGAAATCTTTTCTTAAAGAGTGCCTCATCTTCATCTTCGTAAACAAACTCATGTGGAAATGGATACTGAGCGAACGCAGACTTTATTGTTTCATTCCACCGAGTGATTGATGCATTGTACTCTGTTACCTTTTCGGGATCTGATACCTGCTCTTCGGAAAGAAGTGGTGTCAGGGCAATTGCCAAAGTTGCTTTTGTCAGCCTGGAGGGGTAATTGGGATATTGCTTTCCCTTAAAGACAAGTATGTCATCAACAATTTCCGGATATTCAGGGACAAGAAAGTTTTTATAGTTGACGTCGAGTTTCTTAATCTGCAATGCTAACTTGAAAATGACATCATTTAGTGAGAAGGCCTCCTCATACCAACTCGATTCGTTATAGAGCAATTGTCCATTTCTCATTGGGATAATTGCAAGTTCATGGGACTTGTTACGAATATCGATTATAAACAAATTACTTATTCCACGTGCTTCAAAGAGTTGTTGGAACTTGCGGCTTATGTAAGGAGAAGCATGAAAATCCTGATAGTGGAGATACAATACAGGATCGATGTTCATTCGAATTAATTGTCGATGGGTCTGATGAGCTGATTTCTTCCACTCTTCATTTTTTTCATTAGTCGAAATGATGACCGCGGACCTCGAATCAAACAATGACAATGGAATATCAATACCTACATTACAAAGTTTTACCTCAGGTAAACTTTGGGTATACGAAAAGTGACATCCTAAAAAAAAAAGCAAGGTCGTCAATAACGTGGAACGCATCTACTTGGATGGATTTGAGTTAAATTTATACATATCAACTACTGATCAAAAGAATTTAGTACACCGTGGATAAAAAAAGATGCGAATGGTGCGAAGGAACGTACGACAAATACGTTCAATATCATGATGAAGAATGGGGCGTGCCCGTTCATGATGACAAAAAACATTTTGAATTCCTTATCCTTGAAGGAGCCCAGGCAGGTTTGAGTTGGAGTACTGTCCTGAACAAGAGAGAAGGTTATCGTCAGGCATTTGCAGGTTTTGAAGCCGAGAAGGTTTCAAGGTTCAATCAACAAAAGATCGAAGAGATATTGTCACTATCTTCCGTAATTAGGAATAAGCTTAAAGTCAAAAGTGCAGTGACTAATGCACAGGCTTTTTTGAAGGTCCAGGAAGAGTTCGGTTCATTCGATGCTTATATATGGAGATTTGTGGATGGTAATGTGATCCATGGACATTGGAAAAAAATGTCTGAAGTACCTGCAACTACCAAGGAGTCCGATGAATTGTCCAAAGACCTTAAAAAAAGGGGTTTCAAATTTGTAGGAAGTACCATCATCTATGCACACATGCAGGCAGTGGGAATGGTCAATGATCACACCGTGGATTGTTTTAGGTATAAAGAATTGTTGTGAAGGCATTGCCGTTTCTTCTTTTCCTGCCTTTTCTTCAATCATGTTGTTCTTGGCTAGGAACCCCAGATTGTGCGCAGGGACCTAATGACAGCGGACGAGATTTACTTGCTTCTACTTTAGGCGAGTCGTTATTTCATGGTATTACTAAAAATGGAGACACGCTTTATAATTATTTTGAATTCTCCGAGAATCTGGAAAGAACGGTTGTCTATGTAGAACTATTCCCTGAATCAGAATTGGTTTATTTCTTCTTTGATGGTACAATCCTAGATTCTCTATATATCGAATTCAGTTATATGGACACAGACTGTTGTGGTACAGAAGTTCGAATTGATTCATTGGATTTCCTTAATAAATCCGTCGCCGAAGTTCCGAATGTGGAAAATAGGGAAGCTTATTGTTTTACAGTGACTGAATGATGGTTTTCTTAGGGATCCTTATGCTCCACATACCCCTGAGATCTCCTAGTTTGTAATCAATTGCATTGTCATCCGGATAAAGTGAACTGATAACATCATAATCTTCTTCCTTAATTTGGTTTCCTACGGAACCATGACAATTCAAACAAAGACCATTTCCTATTACAATGGGTTTTGTGAAAAGGACATATTCATCACTTTCCTCCTGGACTGAAGGTTCCAGGTCTATATTATTCTCAATACTATATTGATAGGCACCGAGAATTAGATTTTCCAATGAATCTGGTTCGTCTTCCGGGTTCCTGAATTTTTGACTAACTCGATAAACATCTACATCAAGATCCACCACAGCCCTATTGACAATGTCCATCGCATTGGTCTTGCAATAGTCCAATGCATAAGAGATCCCTCCTTCACTTATAGCTGAAAGTAAATTTTGCTGAAGTTCCAGCTGGGCCTGTTCGGTTATATTCATTCCGATCTCTTTCCCTTTTTCCAGTATTTGGGTAGTAGTTACCCGTTTCAACTCCCTGGTAGCTAATTCATCCTGAACAGCTTTTTGGTCAATGTTCTGATTTGAGGAGCATCCCTGGATAAAGAAAAATGCGATCAGCGCATAAATGAATGGTATACTTCTATTGAACTTGTAATCTGCTCCCATCCTTATAATTTTGTAGGAATCCCTTAAGTTAATTTCCAAGGGATAAAATTTAACGCAATAATGATTGAAAAGTTAGAATCAATCAAACATCGTTTCGAGGAAGTTGGCCAACTCATCGTACAGCCTGATGCAATGGCTGATATGTCAGTATATTCAAAACTGAATAAAGAGTATAAGGATCTCGAAAAGATCGTTTCAAAATATGATGAATATTCTAAGGCCATAAATGACCTAAATGAAGCCAAGGAAGTACTGCAAACCGAAAAGGATGAGGATTTCAGGGATATGGCCAAAGCGGAAATAGATGATCTTGAACCCAAAATCTCTAGCCTCCAGGAAGAACTAAAAATATTATTGATCCCCAAAGATCCTAATGACAGTAAAAACGTCATTCTGGAAATACGGGCAGGTACCGGGGGAGATGAAGCAAGTATTTTCGCTGGCGACCTGTTTCGTATGTACAAGCTATTTGCCGAATCCCAAAAGTGGAAGTTTGACGTTCTGAATTTCAATGAAGGTACGGCCGGGGGGTTTAAAGAAATTGTTGCCTCCATAGAAGGTGAGGATGTTTATGCCAAATTGAAATTTGAATCCGGTGTTCATAGGGTTCAGCGTGTGCCCGCCACTGAATCTCAAGGCAGGATCCATACCTCCGCTGCAACCGTTGCTGTACTCCCTGAAGCAGAAGAAGTAGATGTCGAATTGAATATGGGAGATATCCGGAAAGATACTTTTCGAGCATCCGGTGCCGGTGGACAACATATTAATAAAACAGAATCTGCGGTACGATTAACCCACAATCCCACAGGGATAGTTGTCGAATGCCAGGATGGTCGGTCACAGCATGCCAATTACGACAAGGCGCTGAAGGTGCTCAGGTCCCGTCTGTATGAGATGGAGCTGAAAAAACACCAGGATGAGATCAGTTCACAAAGACGAAGCATGGTAGGAAGTGGAGATCGTTCTGATAAAATAAGAACCTATAATTATCCCCAGGGAAGGGTAACAGATCATCGGATCAACTATAGCGTTTATAATTTACCTTCTGTCGTCAATGGTCAACTGGATGATTTTGTTGAACAACTTCGTATAGCTGAAAATGCAGAAAAAATGCAGATGGGAGACGTCGAATAACTTTTTGACGTTTAGATCCTGATGGGTAGATTCCTAATTGTCCTTCTTTTTTTCATTTTTATAGTTGGGTGTGAAAATGATGATGAAGTCGTTTCACGCAAACCTGGTTTGGACCTGGTGTTCAGCACCGACACCATACTCTTCGATACATTGCTTACTTCTCGAACAAGTATTACTAAAAGATTGAGAATCACGAACCCCAATGACAAAGCAATCGAGTTGAGAGAAGTGGCTTTGGCACAAAGTGGATCTTCCCCTTACAATATTATTGTCAATGGTAAAGGGGGACCCTCGGTGGAGAATGAACTCATTGCCAGCGGAGATAGTATCCTGATTCTGGTTGAGGTGGAGATTGATCCTCAAGATGAGCAGTTACCCTACCTGGTCAAAGACAGTCTTCTGGTTTCCTGGAATGAAAGAACCGAAAACGTTAAACTCATTGCCTGGGGGTTGGATGCCAATTTCATATCAAGGGAAATCATTTGTGATCAAACCTGGAGGGCAGGTAAACCTTATGTTATCATGGATACGGTTTTGATCGATGCACAATGTGTACTTACAATCGAAGAAGGTTCACAGGTTCTTTTCGACAATAATGCAGCAATGTTTGTTGCCGGGCAATTACTAGTAAATGGTCGTCCGGATGATCACGTGATTTTCAGGAATACACGATTTGACATCAACTACATAGAGGCGCCGGGACAATGGGATGCCATTTACTTCCTGGAAGGAAGTTCCGGAAATTTCATCGATCATGCTATTATCGAAAATGGGCGCGTTGGTTTGAGGATCGGATCTCCAGATGAGGACACTATTGCCGATGTTACCATTAGTCATTCCATCATCCGACACATGAGCCAATCAGGCATACAAGCTTTTACATCTGATCTGGAAATGACGAATACCCTTATCTACAATGCGGGAAGTACCACTGTTCTCAATGCCGCAGGAGGAAATTACTCTTATGACCACTGCACATTTGTAAATTCTCCGAATTTCTTTTTTGCAGAGGATCCTTCTGTCCAAATTGCTGACAATCTGGTGATCAGCGATGATGAGTTGTTGGTATCTCCTCTTAATCTTTCACTTAGAAATTCCATAATTTGGGGAAGTGGTGAAGAGGAGTTCTTACTGAGTATAACCCTGGATGATAATGTTTTATCGGTATTTAATAATATCATTCGAATAGAAGGTGAGTTTGGTAATAATTTTACTTCGTTAGAGGACAATTTTCCTGGATTCAACTCCCCAATGGATTTTAATTATTCCCTTGATAGTTTGTCCTTTGCTATCGATAAGGGATTACCTGGCGACGTAGAAGATGATATTCTCGGGTTGATTCGTGACAATCTTCCGGACATTGGTGCATATGAGTATAGCAATAATTGATTTGATAAGATGGTTTTCCAAAAAGAGATTTCACTGAGTCCATTTCGAAGAGGATTTCATATTATCACCAGGGATGTAATGAATGTTGTCAATCAGTCCGGAATACAGACAGGTGTTGTACATGTGTTTATTAAACACACTTCTGCCAGTTTAACCATCAACGAGAATGCTGATCCAACTGTCAGGTCAGACTTTGAAAAACATATAAACAAGATGGTACCAGAAAACCTTCCATATTTTGATCACAATTTTGAAGGTTCGGATGATATGCCAGCCCATATCAAATCATCCATGATGGGATCTTCTGTATCTTTTCCGATCTCACGAGGAAGACCGTTACTGGGCACCTGGCAAGGAGTTTATCTTGGAGAGCATCGTGATCATGGTGGTTCACGAAGGATAGTTGTAACAATACAGGGTGAGTGAACTTCCGTAACAACAGTTACCGCTAAAAGGAATCATATAGTTTTATTTTGTGTTTAATAAGCCGATTTTATAGTTGAAGAATGGATTTTCAGAATAACGTAATTGCAGCAAGTGATCAACAACCGATTTTGGTTGACTTCTGGGCAGAATGGTGTGGCCCTTGCCTGTTTTTAGGTCCGATATTGGAAAATCTGGAAAAAGATCAATCCCGATGGAAGCTGATTAAAGTAAATGTGGATGAAAATCCGGAGATCAGTCAACAATTCGGCATCCGTGGTATTCCGGATGTTCGAATGTTTTCAAAAGGTGAAGTCATCGGTCAATTTACGGGAGCAAAGCCACAGCAGGAAATGGAAAAGTGGTTGGAAGAAGTGCTCCCCGATGAACGCCTAAAGGTGCTGGATGATTTGGTAAATGAATCCATTACTCATGAAGACACTTCAAAACTTCAAGAATTCGTAAAAGACAATCCTGATCTTGAGGTGGGCAAACTGGCACTGGCCCGACTGTGCCTTTGGGATAACACGAAGCTCAGCCAAAAACTTGTCAAAGATATTCGTCCCGGAAACGGATTATTTGAACAGGTTAAGGATATACAGACCATTATTGAGTTTTTTGAGGGTGATTTTTCCAGTGGGAGCAGAGTAGAAGAACACCTGACCTCAGCAAGGATAATACAGGACAAGGATTTTGATGGTGGTTTGCAGGCTGTTATTGATGCAGTGATGACCGACAAGTCGTTTCAGAATGACCTCCCCAGACGTTTGGCCATTGCTCTTTTCAACTATTTGGGTCCTCAACATGAGATGACAAGAAAATATCGGAAAAGATTTGACATGGCATTGTACTGAAATTCATTTCAGTTTTGAATTGGGAGAGGCTTCCGGGTTCCCTTCTTTCTGAAAACAGATAAATATCCACGCTGAAATTCAGTAACTTTAGTGTAAGCCCTATGTAATGATAAATTACATTATATACACTAGTTATACTCGTTACCCTTGGGATGATGAGAGTTTATTGGAGCTTCTCAAGAAATCCAATTCATACAACAGAAGTCATGGAATTACCGGAATGCTCATTTTTCTTCGGAATAAATTCCTGCAAA
This sequence comes from Cyclobacteriaceae bacterium, assembly GCA_965242805.1. GTDB lineage: Bacteria > Bacteroidota > Bacteroidia > Cytophagales > Cyclobacteriaceae > JANQEU01. The sequence continues at coordinate 3,202,359 of CBDETD010000002.1, forward strand.
TACTTGAAGGAAAAAAGGAAGAAATAGATAACCTATACGGTATCATCGAAAAAGATGAGCGACATGAAAGGGTCAACATCATCATTGAAGGTCAATACCGGGACAGAATATTTAAGGACTGGTCGATGGGTTTCAAAGTTTTGACTGAGCGAGATTTTGAGAAGATCAGTGGTTACAAAGACCTCAACACTTTCTTCTCGGAATCAGATATCAGCGACGAAAGTCATCCCGCACAGATCTTTCTTAAATATTTCTATGATCAAAACTTACGGGACTTCAGTACCGAATTCAACCCTTACCTTTAATTCAAAAGTTCATAAATTCCTGCTACTCCCTGGCCTCCTCCGACACAAGCTGTTACCATTCCGTATTTGTTTTTTCTACGCCGCATTTCGTTGAATAATGAGATTGACAATTTGGCCCCTGTACATCCAAGAGGGTGTCCCAAGGCGATCGCTCCTCCATTAACATTTAGTATGTTGGTATCGAGATCCAATCCCTTGATCACAGCAAGCGATTGAGCTGCAAAGGCCTCATTCAATTCAATAAGGTCAATGTCATTTTGCTTAAGTCCTGCTTGACTTAAGGCTCGTGGAACAGCTTCAACCGGTCCGATTCCCATAATCCTCGGATTTACACCAGCCGCCGAATAGCTAACCATTCTGGCTATGGGCTCAAGGTTATACTCTTTGACCATTTTTTCGGACATAACCATAACGAATGCAGCTCCGTCTGAGGTCGGGGATGAATTGCCTGCTGTAACCTGTCCGTTTTGCTTGAAAGCTGGTCGTAATTTGCCCAACCCTTCCATGTTGGTATCTGCCCTTACACATTCATCCGTATCTACTGTGAAATTGCGGGTATGACGTTTTCCATCCTCGCCTACATATGTTTCTTCCACTCCTACAGGAAGGATTTCATCTTTGAATTTACCCTCAGCGATAGCTTTCGCAGCTTTTTGATGTGAATTCATCGCAAACTCATCGGCTTGATCTTTCGAAATATCATAGTCTTTTGCTATCTCTTCAGCCGTAAGGCCCATACTGAGATAATATTCAGGATGATCTTTAGCGATTTTCCAGTTCAATGCGGTTTTGTAACCCAACATTGGAACCAATGACATCGACTCCGTTCCTCCGGCAATTATACAATCTGCTGTACCGGCATGGATCCGGGCTGACGCAAGATGAATAGCTTCCAGTCCTGAACCACAATATCGGTTAATGATCATTCCGGGAACTTCTATCGGCAGAGACAACAATGAGATCATTCTTCCCATTTGCATTCCCTGTTCCGCTTCCGGAATAGCATTCCCAACGATGAGGTCATCGACGCGTTTTGCGTCAAATCCATCAATGGAATTTACCAGGTGCTTAATAACATCTGCGGCCAGATCATCCGGTCGATAAAACCGAAATCCTCCCTTTTTTGCTTTTCCAACTGCTGTTCGATATCCTGCTACTATGTATGCATCCATTTTACTTCAATTTTCAATTAACAATGAACAAATAACATTAGAATTCATGTCTATAGTCTAAGGTCTAGTTTCTCAAGGGTTTTCCCTTGAACAAAATGCTCTGAATTCGCTCCAATGTCTTAGGTTCTCCACAAAGACTTAAGAAACATTCCCTTTCCAGTTCCAACAAATACTGCTCAGAGACCAGAGTCGGCTGACTCAGATCTCCACCATTCATGATCCAGGAAAGTTTTTCGGCAATTTTAGCATCGTGCTCTGATGCATAGTTACCATAAACCATTCCCGTCACTCCGGCTCCAAACATTGCCAATCCCGTTTTACCCTGAACCTTGATGTCTGTCCTTGGAACCGGTTGTGTATACCCAGCTTCCGCTAAATCGATTGCTTTCTGCTTTGCATCTGCCAGTAAACGGGATCGATTCAATGTCACTTGATCTGATGGTCTCATGATGTTCATTTCCCGTGCTTCTTCAGCAGAAGTGGCAACTTTTGCCGTGGCAATATTCATAAAATAGGATTGGAGGGTATTAAGTTCCGGATCGCCGGGAATGTAGTCATCCGAAGCTCTCATTGTTAGTTCCTTAGTTCCTCCTCCTCCTGGAATAAGACCCGCACCAACTTCTACCAATCCAATGTAGGTTTCCGCATGAGCCTGGATTGCATCACAATGAAGGGAAATCTCACATCCTCCACCAAGGGCCATTCCCGCAGGCGCAGAAATTACCGGAATTGAGGAAAATCGGGTTCTTGCTACTGTATTCTGGAAAGCTCTTATCATAAGATCCACCTCATCAAATTCCTGATCTACGGCATACATGAACAGCATGGCAAGGTTGGCGCCTACTGAGAAATTCTGACCTTCATTTCCAATCACCAATCCACGAAAATCTTTTTCAGCGGTGGTAATAGCTGTATTTATTCCTTCGTTCACTTCAGCTCCAATCGAATTCATCTTCGTATGAAACTCAAGATTTAGGATACCATCTCCAATGTCATAGAGGGTTGTTCCTTCATTTTTCCAGACGATATTATTCTCTTTGAAAGCGTCCAGAATGATAAGACCATCGGTGCCTGGAATGAGTTTGTAGGATTTTGAGGGGATATCATAAAAATATTTTTTCCCCGATTCGAATTTATAAAACGACTTAATACCGGAATCCAGCATCTCCTGAACCCAGGAAGCAGGCTCGTAACCAGATTCTTTCATTTGGTTAGAAGTCTCCTCCACACCAACAGCATCCCATGTTTCAAATGGCCCCAGTTCCCAGGCAAATCCTGCTGACACCGCTTCATCAACTCGATATAGCTCATCAGCTACTTCCGGAATTCGTAAAGAACTGTACCTGAATAAATCAAAGAATGTTTTTCGGTAGAATTCCCCCTCCTGACCTTTAAGGCCTACTGCAATCTTGATCCTTTCCTTAACATTTTCGTTATTCTTTGTTTGATCAAGGACCTGGAGCTTCGATTTTTTCTTGGGTTCATACTCAAACGTGTTCAGGTTTAACTCCAGGATCTCTCTCTTTCCTTCGGCATTTACCGTTTTCTTGTAGAATCCTTGTTTGGTTTTATCTCCTAACCATTTTCGGTCATGAAGTTCCGTAACAATTTTCGGTAGCTTAAAACGGTCAATAGACTCATCGCTCTTCAATCCATGGACAAGGTTAGTTGAAACTTTGACGGTCGTATCAAGTCCAACAATATCTGAAGTTCTGAAGGTCGCGGATTTTGCATGGCCAATGACCGGTCCGGTCAATTTATCGATTTCACCAACTGAAAAATCGAAATCTTGAATGGTATGCATGGTGGACATCATTGCGTATACACCTATCCTATTTGCGATGAACGCAGGTGTATCTTTGCATAGTACCGTTTCTTTTCCCAGGTACAGATCTCCATAATGCATCAGGAAGTCCACTATCTCCTGATCTGTATCACTTGTTGGAATTATTTCCAACAGGCGTAAATATCTCGGTGGATTAAAGAAGTGAGTTCCACAGAAGTGTTTTTTGAAATCATCTGAGCGACCATCCAACATCAAATGGATAGGTATTCCGGAGGTATTGGAGGTTATGAGGCTACCTGGTTTTCGGTGTTTTTCTACTTTATCGAATAGAGATTTCTTGATATCCAGGTTTTCGACCACCGCTTCAATGACCCAATCTGCATCTTTGATCTTTTGAAGATCGTCGTCAAAATTTCCTGTCTTTATTAAAGCAGCATTTCTTTTATGATAAAGTGCTGCAGGTTTGGACTTCAAAGTGGTTGCAAGAGCACCGTCGACTATCTTGTTACGAACCGACTTATCATCCAAAGACAATCCTTTTGCTTTCTCATCCTCAGTCAATTCGTTCGGAACAATGTCCAGCAACAATACCTCAAGCCCAATATTTGCGAAATGGCATGCAATCCTGGAACCCATAATTCCTGATCCCAGTACTGCGGCTTTTTTGATGGTTCTTTTCATTAATTAGTCAATGTTTATTTTGGGACTGCTAATTGAATATTCTCAAGAAAGGAATTGACATATTCCTTATTCTCAGCAACTCTGCTCACAGCTTTAACAACTTCGAAAAACACCTTAAGCTGATCATCTGTCACAAAGTCTCTTACCTTGTTGTTGAATTCCTTGACTGCAAGTCGTGAAATCTCGCGTTTTTCTTTACCTACATCCGTTAGAAATATTCTAACTGAACGTCCATCTTCAGGGTCTTTCTCACGATAGATCCAGTTCTTTTCCTCCATGGATTTTAAAATTCTCGTTAGAGATCTTGATTCCAAACCCATCATTGGAGCAATCTTCGTCGCCGGGGTACCTTTATCGGCATCAATATTTAACAGAACAAATCCATTGGAAGCTGTTATGTCAAAATCAGTGCCGTATTGATTGTACATTCTGGATATAGAATGCCACGCTACTTTGATATTATAGTCTACTGTTTCTTCCCTTTTCATTTTTCATCATCCAGGGCACCAAAGATAGGAAATTTGTTATGCATGCATACTATTTTTTAGCGTAAAAAATGTATTAATTTTATGTTTTGGTTTGAATTATGTCCCATAACGATCTATACCAGGATATTCCTGAAGAATTCTTCTCCTTCGAGACCAATAAACCTTTTGAGCGATGTATTGAATGCGATGCATATCTACTGGATGGCAGAGAGTACATGATCGAGAAAGCTTACAGAAAGTATAAAGGATTCTCTGCCGTCGATACTGTCTTTGATTATGCTATTTGTGTGGAATGTGCAACAAAAATGCGAAACGAATTTTCGCGGGAATCCCTAAGGAGAATCGACAACTATTTTCAAACCGGGATCCAGTTCTCAAAATTCTTACATAAATCTGATGAAAAGCTGGATATAAAGGCATGTCTTGGTTCGTGCATAATCAAAGATCACAGGATTGAGGACCTGGAGGAGTATCAGACCTATGCATACTGTCATGGCGATAAAATATACAAGGGGGTTCCGCCTTATCTGGTGGGTGGACCCGCCATCGATGAGGTCCTTGAATTGGTTTCGAATCCGACAATGGATTTTCTAAATGGTTTTTACAATAAACATTTCAGCCCCGATCCCTCACTGATGAATCCTACTCCAAGTCCTAAACTAGTATTCGTTTAATTAATAAAATCACCGCGGAGTTCGCGAAATTTCTCCCGGGCTTCAGCTGTATACATGCTACCGGGATATCTGTCAATAAATTTTCGATACAATTCTTTTGCTCGAGCAAGATCACTAAGATGATAGTGTAGAATCTCTGATTTCCTAAATAGAGCATCATCTCCAAGAATATCATCGTCGTGATCTTGTATGATCTTGTCCAGGTACTCGATTGCTGAATGGAAATTCCCTTTTTTAAAGTCAATATCTGCCAGTAACCAATAGGCTTCATCCACAAGGGAATGGTTCGGGTGGTTCTCTAATAGATTTTGTAAAGAATCAACTGCTTGTTCTTCCATGTTTTGGTACCTGAGCAATTCGATATTTGCAAAAGACTGCATGATTTGGTCGGTAGTATCAAAAACGGTATTGTTATTTATAAGTAAGCCAAGATCAATTGCATCATTGGAAATCTTCTTCGTTGTGGCTTTTTTCAATATATCAAGATGACTTTTAGCTAAAGCGAAGTTTCCTGTGAAATAGTGCAGTTTAGCGTTTTTCAATTTTGCCTGATATCCTGTTGTCGCATATTTATTACTTTTTTCTACCTGTGAGTATAAAAGTGACGCTTCCCAGGGATCTCCATTAAGTAGATGTATATCTCCCAGGTTCAGTTTACAATTCGAAATCAATTCTTTACTCACCCGGGGTGTTACGATAATGGTATTCAATATGTCTATTGCCTCATCTTTCTCATTAAGATAAAATGCATGTAACAGGGCCTTATTTCTTAAGGCATTTAATGTTATCGAGGAGGGTCCAATCTCATTGTAAAGTTGTTGGTACTCATCTGTTAGGTTCCTTATTTGGATTTCGTCTACCGGATATTGATTTTTTACAAGACTTTCTGTTGAATTGATCTTTAACTGCTTGGCATTAGCATAATGATAACCTCCCTCATAAGTTTCAATTACGTATTGAAAAATATCAATTGCATCTTGCCAGGATCTATTATCCATTGCAATCTTGCCGATCTTCATTACTTCATCTCCTTGTTTTCCCATTCTCTTATCCATCGCTCGTGCCTGTAGAAAAGCCCCGTAGAAATTTCTCCTTTGAAGTTCAACCCAGATCAACAACTCAACATATACAAGTTCATCGGGATTTCTTTGCGCCTTCTTGATTAATGTCTGCTCCAGGAAATCCAAATCTTCGTCTTCGGTCATTAAGACCTGGAATATATTCTTTATGTAATTCGAATTCCCAGGATTCACCATTGCATAATTCAGATATTCTTCAGTCATTGATTCCTTATCATTCTTCATTCTATGCACCGCGGCAATATCTAACGCGTACGATCTGGGATTTCCGTTAATTTTTCGGGCTTTTCTTAGAAAAATTAAGGCATCGTCAAGTAACTCACGATTTACCAGGTTTTGTGCAATCAAATTCAACTGGTACTGATTTCTTTCATGTAGCTTGAGAACATTATCTCGATAATTCTCTTTCTCCCTAATGTTTTCGGATAAATGGTAGGTGTAGATCAGATCCGATTGATATTGTACACTTCCGGGGAAAAATTCAATAATCCTATCTAAATAACTTATAGCCTTATCAAAATCTGGTTTGTTTAACAGCAGCGCTAGATAATTCGCATGAATTTCAGGAATATCATTCCTTTTCCTAGCCAATTTGTTGAACATTGATTCGGCTTTTTCCAAATCACCACGGATATAATATTCATTTGCTAATCGAGCTTGATTGCTGCTCTGTGACAATCCAGTGCTAATTGTTATTGAGAACAGTAGGAATACGAGTGTAAATTTCATTTTGTCCACAAGACATTATACTTAAAGTAATAATATAATGTTTTTATAAAATTCAATATTATTAATAGGGATGTGGATTTGGGGATAAATACTGAAAATTTAATTTGGAAAATGTAAATGTTTATAAGGAAGAGATGCCTAATTGATATTCACTAGGTAATTAACACCTTAAGTTATTCATTTACAAAGAGTTATATATTTGTGTGTATTTCTTTCATCCTGTGATGATGGATAACCTTTAGCAATATACCAGTCTGATAATTGGTGTATAATTAGAGACATTTCCATTTGATATAGGAAATTGAAAAGGGGGCCATGAGTAATTGTCTAACATATTGGAATTTTGAACAACTATTCCAGTAGATCCTAACTCATTATCCACATTTCAAAAATAGATATCTTCAATGCTGACTTCCCAGTTGGCTCTTAATTCAGTGCTTTGTGGGTAGATGTAAATAGGTTCAGGTTCTATATCATTAAGTAGATCCCCTGGTTTCCATTGACCATCATTATTTGTATCAATAAAAATCTTTATGGAATAGGTTCCTGGAGGAATAAGGTTAAGTTGTTTCTGTTTTTCATTTGCAAATTCCCTAACCGTATTACCCTTGGAGTCTAGCAACTTAAGAATAAAGGATTCCTGGAAAGTGTTAATTTTTAATCTAATAACCCCAAATTCTGCAGTATTGATCCGGGATAGTTTTGCAGAAAATTCTTCGAGTGTATCGGATTCGATAGATATGAAGCTTCCTTTTGGAAAATCCGTTAACACCGTTCTAAATTCCTTATAACGATAATCAATTGAATCATCCTCTGTGGCAAGAGTGGAAGTATCTCGCATCAGTTTATAAACATAGTTATTAACTGAATCATTGTAGTATTTCCAATCAAAGGTCTCAGAGAATTTTAATTGGGTTCGGTTAAAGTTCCATTGATAATTCGAATCATTAAGAATGACCTGTGAGAATAAAGTATCTGCTTGAAATCGTATAAGATCTCTGGAAAGGGTATCTACGGGTTTTGAGAAGTCAATTTCTCCATATACGATATTATCGGAAGATATTCTAACGTTGGAAACAGCTGTAAAGGGATCAGACTTACGACTGGATTCATTGAATAAAACGTAAAGGGTATCGTTGAGATATGTATTAGTTGTATCTCTTGCTTTGATGATGATGCCTACACTATCGACTGAAGGTTCAATTCCCAGGGAATTATATATTCGGACGGTGGTTTTATCTTCATTTAGTTTGGACATGGGAGAAATCTTTCCAGTATCTATTCTAAGTAGACTGTAATCCATTATCTCCTTGTTATACCTTATATCGAAGTATCTGCCGAAAGGTCGTGCTGAAATCCTTTGAAATTCCGTAACATCTATGAGCTGCATAAATACTTCCAGGGAATCTATATTTTGATTCAATTGGATTTCACCACTGATAAAACCATGAGATTCTTTATCCGGATCAAAAAGAGCATTTCCATTGTCATCCTTAAAGGCAAAGAGTCTGTACGTATCAACTTTGATGTTATTGATTTTGAAGATCCCTGATTCTATTGAAGTTGTGAAATACTTGGGTTTTTCCTTTTCATAGTCAAGAGTGTCGGTATTTACATAAAGACCTACAAGGATTCCTTGCTCGTCTTTTAAGGAAAGGAGATCTTTGATATTACCTGATACAGATAAGGAATCGATATAATCTCCGGTGCTAAATGCAAGAACTAAATTTTCCGGTGGATTTTTCTCGGTTATATCTGTTATGCCTTTAAAGAAATTGAAAGTATAAGTAGTGCTATCTGAAAAGGGTTCTTCGAATTTGATAATTACCTTGTTCTTCTTAACAAGTTGAGAAAACTTGGTTTCAGTAATTGGTGTTATAACAAGGTCTGTTTTTAGTTTATCAGCAGTGACCATTTCTGAGAATTCTAATTCTATAGTATTGGAACTATAGTTAAGTTCTTCCAATTGAGGTTTAGAGGAAATAAGCAAGGGAGGTATGGTATCTTTTGGTCCACCGGTAGGATTTACTGGATTGGCACATTCCTGAAAAAGCTGGACCAGAAGTAAAAGTAGAAATGATTTTATAAGAATTCGATTCATTTCTTATTCTCAAGTATGTAAATCAAACTCGAATATTCGCCCGTGCTTTTGGCTGAACGATTTGATTTCCAACCATTGATAAATGCCCTCAAGTAAGCATTTTTATTTCCTTTATAACTCTCACTTAAAAGAGATACATAATAGGCGTCAAGTTTCATGGGTAATATTTGGATCACTTTTAACTTGTTTCTCGACGCTACATCCAGGAAGACATGTTGAGAGAAGTGATACAAATGTCTGGGTACATCATAACCTGCCCAATATTCTTGATAGTATTGTCCGTCTACGGATTGGTAATTAGGTAATGCGATGAACATTCGACCATTGGGCGTTAATATCTTTCTAAGTTTCTTAAGTGTCGTTTTTAGGTCGTGAACATGCTCGATAACGTGCCAGGCTGTAACAATATCAAATTTATCTTTTTTAGGAATCTGGTCAAGTGAGGAATAAATTAATGCGGAGGTGTTTTGAATTGCTTGTTTTTGGGCCTCAGAATGAGTTTCAATTCCCTGGACGGACATGCCTTTTGTTTTACAATATTTCATAAAGTGACCGGTTCCACATCCGAAATCTAACAATGATTTTGCCTTGGAATCACCAGTTATAATGCGGTACTTTCGCTTTAAGGTAAAATTACGAGCGAAACGGTAGATGAAATCAATGACTCTCTTTCCTGAATCATTATGAGATACATATTCAGGACTTTGGTAATACTGACCTATGGATTCCTGGTCTGGACGGGGGTTTGTGAAGATTAGTCCACATTTATCGCATTGACAAGTGGCAAAACTTTCCCTGCTAATTGAAAAGTCCTGTATAATTAGCTTATTGTTAAATTTAGTATGATCGCAGTTCGGGCAATTCTCTAATCTTTCGTACATAGCTACCTACCTAGATATACCATAAGAATCGAGACATCTGCGGGTGATACACCACTGATACGAGATGCCTGTCCCAAAGTTCCGGGTTTAACACTTAATAACTTTTCTCGGGCCTCACTTGAAAGCCCTTTAATTTTATGATAATCAAATTCAGGATTAATTTTCAAGCCTTCCAGGGACTCCATTTTTTCAGAATTTCTTCTCTCCCGATCTATGTAGGAGTCATATTTGATCTGGATCTCTGCCTGTTCGAGGACCTGAGTATCGTATTCTTCAATGTAGTCAGCTATAGAGTTAGACAATGAACTGATTTCGTGAAATGAAATTTTAGGTCTTTTAATGAGCTTGGAAAGACTAGTTTTCTCTTTGATGGGAGCTGTTTTGATGGCCGAGAGCTTCTCATTTACCTCATCGGGACTCACACGTTTCTGCGAAAGATCATTGATCAACTTGGCTGTATTCTTTCTCTTAGTATCAACTAATGCATATCGATCAGCTTTTGCCAGGCCAATATTGTAACTCTTCTCGGTAAGCCTGAGATCAGCATTATCTTGTCTTAACAGTAGCCGGTACTCAGCCCTGGAAGTAAACATACGGTAAGGCTCGTCTGTGCCCTTATTAATTAAATCATCGATCAAGACGCCTATATACGCTTCAGATCTTTTAAGAATAAAAGGGTCTTTATGATTGATTTTTTGATATGCATTTATCCCTGCTAACAGTCCTTGTGAGCCTGCTTCCTCATATCCGGTTGTCCCATTGATCTGTCCTGCGAAATATAAGTTTTCAATGATCTTGGTTTCAAGCGTCAATTGAAGTTGTGTTGGAGGAAAGTAATCATACTCTATAGCATACCCAGGTCTGAACATCTTTACGTTCTCAAATCCTGGAATCAATCTCAAAGCCTTATACTGAACATCTTCAGGTAAGGATGTTGAAAAACCATTTACATAAACTTCTACTGTATCCCATCCCTCAGGTTCGACAAAGATCTGATGCCTGTCCCGTTCTGCAAATCGGTTAATCTTATCTTCAATTGAAGGGCAGTATCTTGGACCTATTCCTTGAATGCGGCCATTAAACATAGGTGATTGATCAAATCCCTCTTCCAATTGTGAATGGACATCTGGGTTGGTGTAGGTGATCCAGCAACTCCTTTGTTGTCTCAATGGGGAAGTTGAGTTCAGATATGAGAACTTTCCAGGATCCTCGTCACCCTTTTGTTCCTCCATTTTTGTGTAGTCTAAGGACCTTCCATCTACCCTGGGTGGAGTTCCGGTTTTCATTCTACCCGAATCAAACCCAAGGGATATTAGTTGTTCTGTTATCCCTGTAGCAGCTTTTTCTCCTGTTCTTCCTCCTCCAAATTTCTTATCACCGATATGAATCAAACCATTAAGGAAGGTTCCATTGGTAAGTATTACTGCTTTAGCCTTTATCTCAATTCCCAGGGAGGTAATTATTCCTGCAACATGATTATCCTCGATAATGATCCCCGTTACCATTTCCTGCCAGAAATCTACATTGGGAGTGTTTTCGAGGCTTAATCTCCATGCCTCTGCAAACCTCATGCGGTCTGATTGAGCTCTGGGACTCCACATAGCAGGACCTTTCGAACGATTCAACATCCTGAACTGAATCATTGTTTGGTCAGTGATAATGCCGGATTGCCCACCTAATGCATCTATTTCCCTAACTATTTGGCCCTTGGCAACACCTCCCATTGCAGGATTGCAAGACATTTGGGCTATGGTATTCATATTCATGGTGGCTAGTAATACCTTAGAACCCATGTTAGCTGCCGCGGCTGCAGCCTCACAACCGGCGTGACCGGCACCAACTACTATAATATCGTATTCAGGAAACATCGCTTAAAAAAAGTGTTCCACGTGGAACAGTAAACAGCTTGGTAAATCAAAAAGTTTAGCGTTCCACGTGGAACATCAAAAATTACGGAGCAAAGATAAATAACTGTTTTCTTTATCCTTCATTGTTACCTTTTCTTCATCTGTTTTGTCATTGTATCCAACCAGATGTAGAACTCCATGAATGATGACCCGAGCAAGTTCCTTTTTGAAGGTAGTGTTAAAAGTTTTTGTATTCTCTGATACGCGATCCAAGCTTATATAAATATCGGATAGGATAGTTCCTGCTTCATCACTGTTATCAAATGTGATGATATCTGTGAAGTAGTCGTGGCCCAGGAAAGACCTGTTTACATTAAGAAGGTATACGTCTGAGCAAAATATAATATTCACTTCACCAATATCAAACCCCTCATTTGCGCTGCTCTTTACTAACCAGTTTCTTAAAAGGTTCTCATTTATTTCCAGGGGGGCTACATCTTCGTAGTGGAAATAAATGGAATTTGACATCTATGAGAGATAAAATGTCAATTCTACCATTCTACCTTCATTCAGGAAACTTACCTCATCACAAAGATTTCTCATTAGAAATATGCCTCTGCCTCCTGGTTTATCCAGATTTTCCGGTGAAGTTGGATCTGGCAAGTTGTGAAAATCGAATCCGCTTCCTTCATCGGAAATCCGGAATTTTATTCGATTATCTTCCAGGCTTAAGCTTAGGTCAACGTTTTTATCCTTCTTGTTTCCGTTACCATGGACAATAGCGTTATTGACAGATTCAGTTACAGCAATCATTATGTTGCCGTAAATATCATCATCCAGTTCAAATCGGTCTTTAGCATTGTCAATGAAACTCTCTATGATACGGATGTTTTCCTCGAGCGAGGGAATTCTAATTTGAATTGAGTTCATCAATATTGATTACTTAGGCGTCTAAAATAATCGTTTACTTCCTTTTTATAAAATTGATTCAATTGAATTGGAACAGATTTGAGTAATTCAATTTCCTTTTTCTTAGCCTTCAAATATTCTTCAAAGGCTTTCGGCAATTTATCTTCATATGAACCAGCCGATTCAGCCTCTCTTTCTTTATCAAACTCCTGTTCTCTAAGGGCATCCTCAGCTTCCAATAATCTGATCATAATCTCCTCTTGCCGGTCTATTAACTCTTGTGTGAGTTGTTTGTTTACCAGATCGATTTCATTCTCTTCCATTTGCTCCAGGATTTTGGAAAGATTGTCACCTATTTCTTCTCCTTGTAGCTGGCCTTCGATCTGCTCTTTGAGCTTCTGAAGCTGATTCCGGAGCATTTCCTGTTCAGCCGCCATACGAGCGAGCTCCTGTGATAATTGACGCCCTTTCATCCCACTGTCCTTTAGTTCTTGTATTTGTTGACTCAATTGCTGTTGAAGTTGTTTTAGGTTTGGAAGTTCTTGATTACCCTTCTGTCCATCACTTGGTTGTCCCATAGCATTAGCCATCATTGATTGCATCTGTTGAAGAAGATCGTCAAGTAGCAACGCAAGGTTATTGATGGATGCCATCGCAAATTGTTGATTGCTCAAGGCTTTACTTCTATTCCTGGATTTCAATTCTCCCAGGGCACCATCAATATTTCTATTTACTTCACCTACTTCACGAGTTACAAAAGCGCTGATCTGCTCCAGTCTTTGTGCCAGGGCGAGTAAACTGTCCTCTATTACCTTCGCGTCGTTTTTGAGTTTTAATTGATCTTGTGACAATTCCACAAACCGCGGATCCACCTGTGTAACTTGCCTGAAGTTTTCTATGAGGTCTTCCTGATTAAAGCTAAGCTTTACCAGATCATCGAGTATATGTCGAAGGTTTTCGATATTCTCCGTCATCATTTCCATCTCCATATTCATTTTCATGGTCTCCAGCTTTTTCCCCAATTGCTTCATTTGGCCACCGGTATTTTTCTGATTCTGGCTGCCAGCCTTCCTTTTGTTATTTTGTAAATCTTGTTGGATCTTGTCAAGGTTTTCCTGAATAGATTTCTCTTCAGAATCCGTATTTCCAAGGGGTTCAGGGTTCTTTAAGTCTTGATTCCATTCCTGTACCTGATCCATTTTTTCTTGGAGTTCATTGAATTTCTCCTCGATTTGCTGTTGTTGCTCCTCTATCTCATCCAGATCCGAGGCTTTATCGGTTGTTTTTTCCGATAGGTTTTCCTGCTCCTCTCCTAGTTCAAGGAATTTGTTTTTCAGGTTCTCCAATTCACTCTCAACCTTCAATCTTTTGAACAGCTCCAATGCTCGCTCCAGCTCCTGTTCCATATTCCTTTCATTGGGCATCAAGTCACTCAATTGGTTACGTAAATCCTCTAAGTCGGCTTTGTCTTCCAATAGTCTCTGTAATTCTTCGTACATCTCCCTGGTTTCATCGTCGAGTATTTCGTTCATCAATTCTTGTAGTTTCATTGATTTTTCAATGATACTTTGACTTCTTTCATTGAATTTGCTGTCATAATCCATTAACTCTTCGAATTGCTTCCGTAATTCTTCTATTGACTTTTCAATTTCCTGACGCTGTTTCAGAATATCATCCAGCAGTTTTTCCTCCTGCCATTCTACTTCTTTCTTACTCTTCAACCTATCCTCCAGTCTTTTGAGTTTATCGTTTATGCTTTCAGCCTCACTAATGGATTGTTCAATTTGAGATTCGGTTTTCTTCGATTGAGCAGCTATGGACTCCTCAATACTTTCCTTGTTAGGAATTTTAAATGTGAAAACCTGAGACTTAGAGGACTTGAAACCATTGATCTCATCGTTGTCCTTGGCATTAACGTAGCATGTGAAGTTCTGATTAGAATTTAGCGACAGCGTGTCGAGATCCAGTTTAAAATAGAATGAGTTCTCATTTTGAAGTTTATTAAAATCAATGTCCACAGATTCAGTGGCCAGATCTACTCCATAATATAGTTTCAATGAGGAGATCCCGTAGTCATCAATAACAGAGCCACTTACGATCACATAATCATAAAGAATAGTGTCACCGAAGAAGTCAACCTGCAAATTGGGGAATTCATCTTTGATAACATCGATCTTGTATTCCAGGTCTTCCTTATTCTGACTATTTTCATTGCTTAGAATCATTTCATATTCAGTAGATTCCAGCACACGCTTTTTTATCTTAAATGTCTGATTATCAATATGTTCTGTCCTGATATTTTCTATATTGTCGCCAAATATCAGGTTGACGGAATCAGTATCTCTTGCTGCAATTTCCCATGTTACTTCAGTTCCTTCGGGAATTATAAAACTTCCAACATTAGACAGACTTTTGGAGGATCGCCTTGTATAATTTGGGTAATCGAGATAGACATTAAACCCATTTAGGTTTGGACGTGGTAGAACTTCTAACTCATACTTTCGGCTGACATAACCAGCTGCAGAGAACTGGAATTCGGTATTTTTTTGAAGGTTTGTGATTTCATGGGAGAAATTATTCTGATCCTCCTTTTTGAGCTTTATTAGACGACCGCCTTGCTTGATGTAAGCATTTTCAGGTACACTTTCTCCTTCGATCTTTAGCCTTACTACAAAATCTTCATTTATAAAAGCTTTGTCCTTTTCATTCACAAAAATGAATTGAAAAGGGGCTTCGGGAACATATGATTTGTTGAAGTTTACAATTCTTTCACCGCCGTCAGTAATTATCGGAGGGATGGAAAGGCCCATGATCGCAACTCCCAGCAACACTAGAGCAAGTATTCTTAAGTATTTAAAATTTACACGAAAGTCGACAGCATTGGTAAAAGGTATAGGCCTTAGTTCACTAATTTTCTGTTCGATCCCTGCACGTACCAGAGAAGACTCATCAACATTCAAAGATTTGAGTTGGAGCGTATTTAATAACTTGTCTTTTACCTCAGGGAAATAATTTCCAATTTCGATCGCAGCAGATTGATCATCTAATGACCTTGAAGTAATTCTGTAGATGTTCAGGAGATATCGGATGACCAGAAGATATAATAGGATAAAAAGAGAAGTAACGCCGGCAAAGAAAATGACCGTCCGGGTAGCAATGGAGAAATAAAAAAAGTATTCAAGTGTGAATAGAAATAGACAAACACAGAGGACAATTATCGAAAGAAATACAGATCCCTGTATCAGTTTGTTTTTGTAGTACTTGACCTTGTACTCTTCTAATTTTTTCTCCAAAAAATCACTCATTATCCACGATTCGTTAAACTTTTAGATCTATTTCCTTTTCAAAGTATTCAATTATATGCATTTTCAGAAGCTTTTCCTGATCGAGCAGATCAAAGTGAGGTAAATTTTTCTCAAGCTTCCAATGAGGCCACCCATCTTCATCTACACCCTCTAACGAGTAATATCCCGAAAAGGAAAGAACCTTGCAAATAGCTATGTGGATCAGATCCTGTTTCTCTTCCTTTGAATAATTGCCCATTCCTTTACCTAATTCCTGGACGCCAATTAAAAACAGAACTGCATTCAGGTCTCGAGGTTTCTTGAATCCGATCTTTCCAATCTCACTTTTTAATTGTACCCACCGCTTTTCTAGCTCAAGGTCTTTTTTATACACCATTAAATCAATATTTTTCCCATGATGCTAAGTAATTCATACGCAAAAGTAATTTGGGAAGATTTTGTTTCTTTGATTTTTCCACGAACTTGTATAGGGTGCGATGAAATTTTGATCAGAAATGAAGAGATCATTTGTTCGAAGTGCTTCCTTGATCTTCCAATCACTAACTACCATAAAATACCTGATAATCCCATCAAGAGAAAATTTGCATGGAATAAAAGGATAGTCCATGCATTTAGCTTTTTAACTTTTCAGAAGGAAGGTATTGCCCAAAAATTATTGCATGAACTCAAGTACCAAGGAAACTATGAAGTAGGCCTTAAGATCGGTGAATGGTTTGGCAATCTCGTAAATAAACAGATTGAGGGATATGAATTGATTATCCCAGTTCCCATTCATGAATTCAAAGAGAAAAAGCGAGGTTATAATCAAAGTGAGGCGATAGCAAGAGGTATCTCTAATGTCACGGGGATCCCTGTAGAAGACAAGCATATATCGAGAATCGTAAATACCGAAACACAAACATCCAAATCCAGAATTGAGAGATGGGAAAATGTATCAAAAGTGTTCAGGATGCAAAATCCTTCGCCAATCGTTGGCAAATCAATAATTGTTGTCGATGACGTCATTACCACAGGGGCTACAATTGGAGAATTGTGTGATGAACTTGAAGAAATCGGTGTAAACAGAATAGCTGTCCTGGCCCTGGCGAGTGGGAAATAAAAAAACCATCCAATTATTTTGGATGGTTCTCTTATTAAATCTTTTGGGGATCAATAGTTTGTTCCGGCTCGGATCATAGCGCATCTGAATCCAATAGCAGATGTGGCAGAATCTTCAAATAACGATCTCCTGGTTCCAGGTGACAGCCAGTAAGCTACATCCTGCCATGATCCACCTTTGTAAACTCTCATCCTTTTCATTGGTGGATTTTCGGCATTATATTCTTTTGCGGAAATACCTACGGAAACGGCTTCCTCTTCTCCATATGGACCTTCATTACCAATGAAATTCCAGGCAGCGTCGTAGCCATCTTCCTCGTCAAGGAATCCATCCCTTCTAACGGGGTTCATATCATCCATGTCCTGGTAAGAAAGAGGTCTATAAACATCTTGCACCCACTCATTTACATTTCCAGCCATATTGTAAAGACCGTAATCATTAGGAGGATAGTCGTAAATGTATGTAGGGATCATAGCCCCATCATTCAATTTACCAGCAATACCAGCATAGTCTCCACGACCTCTCTTGAAGTTAGCAAGGAAATAACCCATGCTTTTACCATAAGGATTTCTCAAAGCATGTCCATCCCAGGGATACAGTCTTCGGTGTGTTTGTGTTTCATCGAGCCACTGGGTTCCTATGAGTGCCTGCGCAGCATATTCCCATTCAGCTTCAGTAGGCAAACGATAATTTGGAAGAACAATCCCTGACTCCAATGGAGGTCTCGACAGCGTGGGAGCTGCAGATTCAGCTCCAGCAAAGGCATCGTCACCACTTAGGACATCATCGTAATATCCAGCTTCTTCAGCAAGTTTGAAGTTTACAACTTCCGTCCTCCATCGACAGTAATTAACAGCTTGCCTCCAGTTAACTCCTACGACAGGGAAAAACCTAAAACCAGGATACCGGTAATAATGATCGACATAAGGGTCATTATACGCAAGGTCCTTCGCCCACACGGTGGTATCCGGTAAGTTGTTTTTCCAATACAATTCATCTGAATCGGCCCTGATAAAATATTCATATTCCAACCAGTGAATGTTTGCAACTTCTGTTTCATCCATATAGAATGAAGCCACAGTTACGGCTCGCTCAATATTATCCCTGGCATGTATTATATCTTCTTCAAAAGATCCCAGAACCGTTCGACCACCTTCAATGAATACAAGGTTGGGTCCATCCGGTTGTCCCTGATATGGATTAACTTGAAATCCCCCCTCGACATTGTACTCCAGACCTGTTGCTGTACTAATTGGTCCGGGAGCCGAACTTGTAGGAGTTCCACCACCAAAGCAAGAGCTTAAAATCATTGCTACCACCAGAGACAAGGCAGTATACTGGGAGATGTGAACAATTCTTTTCATAACCTGTTTGTTGCTCTAAACGACGTTAAAGTACTAATTAAACACAAATATTTCAAAATTACCTTGATAATGTGAAATTCAAGGGAACTTATTCTATTATTAAATGAGAAAAATCCTTAATTATTGTGTGATTACAGATATTTAAAAGCATCAAACCTGCACCGCGCTCATCTCAGTCATCACCTCTATGCCGTTAGTCACATCTGAGATATCCGAGATTTTGATCATTAACCGCCCTTTCAACTCCCTCATTTTCGAATGGTGTGCTTTGTTCTGTACGTATTTTATTATGCCTCCAAAAATATCAGACTGAAAATAAGCGTCCTCTCTACCCTCATCGATATAACATTTCATTTCAGCATTCTTCAACGAAATCTTATCAAACCCCAATTTGATACCTAACCACCGGAGTCGTACCGTCTTTATTAATTCAAGAACGGGCATCGGTAGTGGCCCAAATCGATCTTTCAATCCGTTTTGGAAATCAATAAGTTTCGATTCGTCATTTATGTTGTCCAAAGTCGAATATAGCTGTAACCTTTCTGAGGTGTTGGAGACGTAATCATTGGGAATTATTATTTCCAGGTCGGTTTCTATAACACAATCCTGTTTTAGTTTGTGGAGGTTATCTTCGGAGATCAATTCCGATTCAAATACATCTTTGAACTCGTTTTCCTTCAACTCCATTACCGCTTCATCGAGTATTTTGTGATACATGTCAAATCCCATATCGTTGATGAAACCACTTTGTTCGCTACCAAGTAAATTACCTGCCCCCCTGATATCAAGGTCCCGCATTGCAACTTGAAATCCGGCACCCAGGTCAGAAAACTCTTCCAGTGTAATGAGTCGTTTACGCGCCTCGGCCGTCAAAGCTGAGCTCGGAGGCGCCAAAAGATAACAGTATGCTTTGGTATTCGATCTTCCTACCCGGCCTCTCATTTGGTGGAGATCAGATAATCCAAACATGTGGGCACGATTGATTATGATAGTATTGGCATTGGGAATGTCCAGACCTGATTCAATAATATTTGTGGAAACCAACACATCATATTCGCCATTGATGAATTTTAACATTACTTTCTCCAGAAGTTTGCCTTCCATTTGTCCATGAGCAATTCCCACCCTCACGTCCGGGACCAATTTTATAACGACATTGGCAATTTGTTCAATATCGCTTATCCTATTGTGTACAAAAAAGACCTGTCCACCTCTTCTCAATTCATGCCTTATTGCGTCTCGGATTATTTCTTCACTGTATGGATGGATTTCAGTGGTCACCGGCCTCCGGTTTGGTGGGGGAGTGGAAATGATTGAAAGGTCGCGGGCTCCCATCAAAGAGAAATGCAACGTCCGCGGGATGGGTGTGGCTGTCAATGTAAGTGTATCAACATTTACTTTCATTTCTTTGATCTTCTCCTTCACTTTCACTCCGAACTTCTGTTCTTCATCAATTACCAATAGCCCCAGATCTCTGAAGTCCATGTCCTTACTGACCAGTCGATGGGTACCAATCAGAATATCGATCTTTCCTTCCTTTAATTCTTTTATGACATCCTTGATTTCCTTTGCCGATCGGAATCGGTTAACGTAATCAATGCTGACAGGAAAAGACTTCAATCTTTCGTTGAAGGTGTTATGATGTTGCATTGCAAGAATGGTAGTAGGAACCAACACAGCTACTTGCTTGCCAGCATCTACTGCTTTGAACGCAGCACGAATCGCTATTTCTGTTTTACCGAAACCTACATCTCCACAAACCAGGCGGTCCATAGGATGTGGTAATTCCATATCGGATTTCACATCTTCCGTGGAGGAACTTTGATCCGGTGTATCCTCATATATAAAGCTGGACTCCAACTCCGCCTGCACGAAGTTGTCGGCAGGAAATGCGTAACCTGGAGAATTCTTGCGTTTTGCATATAATTCTATCAAGTCTTTGGCGATATCCTTTACTTTTTTCTTGACTCTTTTTTTCTTGTTCTCCCATTCCTGACTTCCCAATTTGTTGATGGTTGGGGGAATTCCTTCCTTGCCGCTGTATTTAGATATTTTATGTAAGGAATGGACACTTACAAAAAGCAAGTCATTGTCCTTATAAACAAGTCGTAAGGCCTCCTGCTTTTTTTCACCTACATCTACGGTATCAAGACCTGCGAACCTGGCTACTCCATGATCTATATGAACTACATAGTCCCCAGTCTGAAGATTACGCAGTTCCTTCATCGTCAGGGCTTTGTTCTTTGTGAATTTGCCCTTCCTTTGAACCTGATGGTATTTTTGGAAGATCTGGTGATCCGTGTAACATACCAACTTATTGGCGTTATCGATGAAACCTTCCCTGAATCCACCCAGAATACCCCGGAATCGCACTTCCGGATTTATTTCTTCGAATATGGTGTTCAACCGGTCCAATTGATTAAAGGAATCGGATAAAATTATGTTTTTGAATCCCTCCTCCTGGTGACTTGCGAGTGAGTCGGCAAGAAGTTCAAAGTTCTTGTTGAAATTAGGTTGTGGCCGAAAGTCAAAATCGAAAGAAGTAGCTTCCCAGTTTTCAAATCTCTTACCAAATTCTATAATGCACCGGCCCTCCAGGTGTGGCCTCAGGCTTATTCCTGAATCGAAAAGGATATCCGGACTAGAAATGACTTGTGTATTGCCACTCATTTCCATGAAAGCACCAAAAGTGTCTGAAACTTTCTCAAACGCTTTGTCTACGATATCTAAAGTTTCCCTGAAGTCCTTAACCCATACAGAAGTACCTTTTGGGAGGAATGATAATAATGACTGCCTTTCCTCCTTAAGCAACTTTGTTTGGATGTTGGGCATGATGCTGACACGATCAACGGAATCGAGGGATAATTGAGTTGCCGGATCGAAATAACGGAGAGCTTCAATTTCATCTCCGAATAACTCGATTCTAATGGGATGATCTGTAGAGTAAGAGTACACATCTATTATGCCTCCACGAACTGAAAATTGTCCAGGCTCATACACAAAATCCGTTCTTTCAAAATCATAAGTGACTAACAAGTCAACCAGGAAGTCGACATCCACTTTCTCTCCCTGGGAAGCGGAGAATGTATTTTCAAGAAGTGACCTTTTATTGATCACTTTTTCAGACAAGGCCTCGGGGTAGGTGACAATGATC
The DNA here is from genome assembly GCA_965242805.1 of Cyclobacteriaceae bacterium. GTDB lineage: Bacteria > Bacteroidota > Bacteroidia > Cytophagales > Cyclobacteriaceae > JANQEU01. The sequence continues at coordinate 3,223,933 of CBDETD010000002.1, forward strand.
ATTTCTTCCGGATATTGGCTCAACGCACTGAGTGCTTCAGCTCTTTGAAGGATATTTGCGTTTTCTACTTCTTCGAACTGATATGGTTTTTTGTGACTGGTTGGAAATAGTTTAATCCTGTCCTTTTTATCCAGTATGTTTTGAAGGTCATCAAGGAAGTAGAGAGCCTCTTCCCTGTCATGTAGGATAATCAGAAAACTTTCTCCTACTAATTCTTTTTGTGCCGCACAGATCAGGGCATCAGAACTTCCTGCTAGCCCTTTCAATTTTACCCTGCCATCACACTTTTCAAGAGCTATTGCCAGGGATTTTACAATTGGATCACTTTTATACGTATTGAGGATATCCTGCTTTTCCAACTTCTCGTTTAAATAAGGGAGCAAAAATAGTTTTAAGGAGAATCAATTCATCTTTAATGTCTGAGGATTATGAAAAAGTGCAAATTTGACGGGTTCATAGATGGATAAATACGGGATTAAAAAGAAGTCGGAAGTAAATAAAAGAAGCAACAGTGCCCTTAGTTCAATAAAGCTCACCTTCTATCTGGCAATGTTTGTCTCCTCAATCATTTTTATCTATTTATTGCTAGCCCATCTTGCTACACCCCTGAAGGAAGCAGCATATTTTTCCAAATACTTTTCACTGAGTACTATAGTTCTCCTTTTATCGCTTTATCCAGTATCTCAACTGATTTCGGCTTATGATAACGAGAAAGGACATTCTGTCCTTAATGGATTACTTCTATCGACTTTGTCTGGTTTTTTCTTTATGACCTTTCACATCGTGGCATGGATGGATATGATGAATCAGCAGGTATCACCATACAACCTCATTTTTGTAGTTACCGGTTTGCACGGCACATATGTTTTATCCCTTACCATTTTAACTATCTACCATTATTTCTTTTTCTCCTCAAAATTGAAAGATCCCGTCCAAAAACTTATCACCTGTACAAATCCATTCGAACGAATGAAACTTGAGATAACCTCACAATCATGGTACTTCATTCAGGTTTCTTGGGTCATGATTTACTTAATGCTAAAATTTGTTAATTAGAGCATTATTTTAAGTTTTTATTGTAACCTTTTGAGAAGAAAATCGATTAAATAGGTACAGGCTTTGAAATAAATAGCCGTTAGGCTCGTTTATAAAGTGCTTTCTTTTAGGTTAGGTTGGTGATTAGGCGTCATTCGATTCTCAGAATGGCGCCTTTTTTTATTTTGCTCTTTCTCATTTCAAATTCGGATAACAAATTCTTGATAATTTGTTCTTTCATTTTCTTATCGTGAATTCACTAGTTTTAAGCCAAATGAAAAGATCACTATTTATTTTGGTCCTTCTTTTGATAATTTGGGTTCCAAAAGGATATTCCTGGGGAGCAAAAGGACATAGGATCACCGGTAAGATCGCAGAAAATCACCTTTCTAAAAAATCCAGGAAAGCTATCGATCAGATCCTTGGAGGATATACACTGGCTGAGGTAAGTACATTCATGGACGACATCAAGTCAGACAATAAATTTCGCCATATGAATCCATGGCATTATTGCACAATTCCTGATGACATGACCTATGAGGAAGCTGGAGTACCTGAGGAAGGAGATGCCATTCAGACCATTCAGCGATTGATCATGGAGTTGAAGTCAAAAGAATTCACGGATGTTGACGAGGCCTTTGCTTTAAAATGTTTGGTTCATCTGATTGGCGATATTCACCAACCTCTGCACGTAGGCAATGGAGATGACAGGGGGGGTAATGACGTAGATGTGGAATACTTCTGGGAGAGATCCAACCTGCACAGGGTCTGGGATTCTGGCATCATCGAGAAACAGGGATATAGCTACACCGAGTACGTTAGCTGGATCTCTCATTACTCTGCGGAGGAACTTGACAAATGGCAGAACGACGGATTGATGGATTGGATCATGGAATCAAAATCTCTCCGAAGCCAGGTTTATGACCTCCCCGAAAACAAGAAAATAGGATATCAGTACAATTACAAGAACATTGATATTGTTAATGAACGATTAGTTCAAGCCGGGATCAGACTGGCAGCTGTGTTGAATGAAATCTACAATTAAAGAACGATCATCCTCAGTTTGTCCGCCGCCCTTTCCATTTCGATCAGTGATTCGATAGCCAGTACAGTATCCTTACCAACTTTTAGCAGTGCCGCTGCCTCATAAACCCTTTCTTTTTCTTCAGCAGCATAGTCATCATCGGCGTAGCTCATCCGAATCGCATCGTAAACAAGGAGTTTATTGAAACTGGCCATGGATTTCACATTTATGGTGGCGAATATATCCTGAAGGTCTGCATCTTCAAATTCAAATTCTTCCCATTCGGCGATAATATCTTCCGGGACCTTAACTGCTTCGGCAAGGTCAATTGTAAGCCATTCAAGTTCCGGATCACTGACTTCACCATCCGCACCAGCAATAGTCAACAAGGCGAACCCGTACTCTAACCAACAATCTTCGGGAACCATGGTAATTCCGTAGAACCATGGACTTATTTTAAATACGTCAGTACTCATCGTGGGTGATTAATTTAGTATCAAATTAATATGTAATAAGGTAAGAATAAAAATTGAATCGATTATTTGATCGTAAATGTTCCCAAAAGTTTGATTTGGAAAATCATGGAATTAACTTTTGATCTTAATGTAATTGAAGAATGTTGACAGAAGATAACCTCCGACAAATAAGGGATCATGGACTCTCGATATCTGCTGTGGAACAGCAGATCAAGAACTTTAGAAATGGATTTCCTCCAAGTGATCTGGCAAAACCAGCCCTTGTGGATGAGGGTATTTTGAAGCTTTCAGATTCTGAAATCATTGAGAAGGCCCAGTTATATGAGAGCCATAGACCTGGAAAGGATATTGTGAAGTTTGTACCGGCTTCGGGTGCAGCTACAAGAATGTTTAAATCCCTTTTCTCATTCCTGTCGGAGTATGATGGTTCAGACTCTCAATACGACAAATTGATTTCGGACAAATCAAAGGGATCTATGTATGAATTCCTTAAAAACCTTGAAAAGTTTGCCTTTTACGAAGATTTGAAAACTGTCTTCGAGCAAACAGGGATGGCTCTTGAGGAAGCACATGTCCGTAAGGAGTATTCCGCTATTGTGGACAATGTTCTGTCTAAAAAGGGGCTTGGATACGGGAGTCTACCAAAAGGGTTACTTAAATTCCATTCCTATGAGGAAGGCTCCAGGACACCTTTGGAAGAACATATTGTTGAAGGTTGCCAACATGCAATTACCGGTGAAAACCAGGTTAGGATACACTTTACTGTTTCACCTGAGCATCTTTCAAAATTTAAGAAACTTGTGTCTGAGGTTCAGGAAAGTTATGAGAATCAGTATTCAGTAAGTTTGGATATATCCTACAGTGTACAAAAAACAGCAACCGATACTATTGCTGTCGACTTAAATAATGAACCATTTATCAATGATGATGGATCGATATTGTTCAGGCCAGCAGGTCATGGTGCACTTTTGGAAAACCTGAATGATATCGATGCCGACATTGTATTTCTAAAGAATATTGACAATGTGCTTCCGGATAGGCTTAAAGACACGACCATCAGGTATAAAAAAGTCATAGGTGGTGTCCTGGTTGAAGCGCAAACGAAGATCAAGGAATACATTCAAATGCTGCATGATACTGAATCATCGGAGGATTTGATCGATGAAATCAACGCATTTGTTCACAACCATCTGGGTCTGATCCCGTCAAAAAGGTTGAATGCAAATGACCTGGTGAAAGTACTGAATCGTCCTGTCAGGGTTTGTGGAATGGTGAAAAATGAGGGTGAGCCGGGTGGAGGACCATTTTGGGTGAAGTCTGAGGATGGAACAATGTCACTACAAATAGTGGAGTCTGCCCAAATTGACCTGACAAATCATGAGCAGAAGGGGATTATGGAGCAATCCACTCATTTTAACCCTGTCGATGTGGTTTGTGGAGTGAAAGATTACAGTGGAGAAAAATTTGACCTCCTGAAGTTCAGGGATCTTAATACAGGCTTCATTACACAGAAATCGAAAGATGGAAGAGACCTGAAGGCGCAGGAATTACCTGGTTTGTGGAATGGGAGCATGGCAAACTGGAATACGATCTTCGTTGAAGTTCCTTTGATCACCTTCAATCCAGTTAAAACGGTCAATGACCTGTTGAAAGAAGAGCATTTGTAGACGTCAGTCATTGGAAAAACACCCAACAACTATGAATTCCTTCTTTGACGACCCAGACAACGTGAGGTCCTACATGAAGATGGCAGAGGGCTACGACGGAAGGGAAATAATCACAAAACTCAGAACCTATGTACCTGATAGCTCGAAGATTTTGGAATTAGGGTCAGGGCCCGGTGTTGACCTGGAGATACTATCCAGAAACTATAACGCTACAGGATCCGATCTATCGGAAGAGTTCCTCAATGTGATCCGTAAAAAGTTACCTAAAGTCAAGACAATTATATTGGACGCTGTTTCGATCGATACGGAAGATCGGTTTGATGCAATATATTCCAACAAGGTTCTGCATCATTTAAATGATGAAGACCTCAAGACATCAATTCGGAATCAAACGAGAATTTTAGAAGGCAAGGGTGTGATCTGCCATACTTTTTGGAAAGGAGATAAAAAAGAAACAATGCATGGGTTACTGTTCAATTATCATACTGAAGAAAAAATTGCCCCCTTCTTTGAGCCATATTTTGATATTCAAGTTTTAGAATCATACAAAGAGATGGCCAAAGATGATTCAATACTTGTAATAGCATCAAAAAAGGGCTGATCAGTTTGACCCTTTCCCGTTTCCATTCAATGTTTCAATAGGGAGCAGAACTTCAATTTCCACTCCACTCTCAACATTTCCTGCCTTTATTTCACCTTCATGATCAAGTACAATAGCCATACAGACGCTCAGACCTAGACCCGTTCCGATGCCAGGGTCTTTTGTTGTAAAAAAAGGATCAAAAATCCTCTGCATTTTGTCATGCTCAATTGTTGAGCCTGAATTGAATATTGAGAACCTTGCAAGCTTTTGGTCATCCACTGCGATTTTTTCGGATCTTACATCTATACGTTCTTCAGCAGAAGATTTGTTAACCTCTTGAATAGCATTGTCCAACAAATTGGAGATCAGTATTCTGAACGCCACTTCATCAACAATAATCTCAGAGTTCAAATCCAACGATGTGTTACATGTATTGGGTTCTGAAAGTTCTTTGCATTTCTCAACAATCACTTCCTGGATGACCTTTGAAGAGTCCACCCTTCCCCTAACCTCCTTTTTCGTGGATAGGGAGCTCAAAGCATTTATTATTGTCTTTGTCCTGTCCACACCTATTTTCATGTAATCAACGGAAATTTGGAGCTCCTCCTTTGGGGCATTGTTATTCAACCAATTTTCCTTGAAAGCCCTTTCCATCACCATAATTCCTCCATTAATGAAATTCAATGGATTATTGATCTCATGAGCAACTCCGGAAACCAGCGTTGTAATCGCAGACATTTTTTCAGAATGTACGATTCGGTATTGAATGCGTTCGAGCTCCCGAATTGTAGCATTGAGTTCTTTGTTAGCTTGATTTAGATCAATTGTACGCTGTTGAACCGTATCCTCAAGGTTCAGACGGTGTGCATCAAGTGCCTTGTTCTTTTTCTCGATCTCATCGATATAATCTTTTCTTGACCTGGCAAATTCCAGGATCTTACGATACATCAGAATGAGAATTACAACTCCCAAAACAAAACTGATTATTTGAATGACTAGAACAATACTTTGTCGATCACTTAAATCCTTATCCATTCTTATGAATTCCTCATCGAGAAAAGCATTCATTTCGGTCCGGATTGAATCGTACTCCAACCAAACATCAAGCCCACGATCCTCCTGCAATAGCTCTCTGAATTCGGACTTTTTTCCTTCATTCACCAAAACGGTCATCATGGTCATGAAGTCATTGTATTCGACAATCGCGTCGTAAAGGTCCCTATATCTATCCATATCGACTCCGAACTTCGGTACCTCTGCACTCAATGTCTCAAAAATCTCACCGGAAAACACCAGTGCGTACATAAATGGATCCAGTAAAGCGGAGTCTTCAGTTATGGCATAACCTCGAACACCGACATCTAACCCTCGAAGTACCCCAGCCTCGATAGCATCCAGGTGAGACTTGATGGTCTGTATGGAAATCTTCTTTTCATTAGATTCCTTGACTTTTTTATCCAATTGATAGATGAGAAGAAAGTTGAAAATAATCAATAGCAGCAGAGATAATACATACAGTAGTATGCTTACGTTCAACTTTCTTTTTGCTTTCACGTCTACTAACTATGGATATGATAGAAGTTACATATTTCCTAAAACATTGTACACAATTGTATACAACAATTTCAGACAATTAATATTCCTATTCAGGATTTGGCTGTGGTATGGACAAGTTTGTATCGGAAAAACCCTTAAGAAAATTTAGAATATTAAAATGGATACGGAACATATCCCTGTTCATTTTCCTTTCAATATTCTCAGGATCCTTGATCAGGTCATTTCAAGATCCCCCTATTCGAAAGCCTTCGGGAGCCTTTGATCAAGGCTGGTCGAGGTCAAGTTTTGGGTTGGCACCACACCCCGTTGAATATTCGGGAGCTATCATTCAGGTCTATTCCGCACGAACATGGGGTGCGAAGGAAGCCCTTGCTGTTCATACTTGGATTGCTACCAAAAGAAAGAATGCAGAAAACTATGTGGTCAGCCAGGTTATTGGCTGGCGGAGGAACAGGTACGGAACCGTTTTGTTCAGTGAAGTAGAGATCCCTGACAAAGGTTGGTACGGCAAACCCCCCACATTACATCTTGATTTGAGGGGGGAAGGCATAGAGGAATTGATAGATGAAGTCGAAAACGCGATCAGCAGCTATCCCTGGGCCGATGAATACAGGGTTTTTCCCGGCCCAAACAGCAATACTTTCACTTCATGGATTGGTCATCAAGTACCTCAACTGGGTTTGGATTTACCCTCCACGGCCATAGGGAAGGATTGGCGACCCGTTAAAAACACATTCGGATTCTCTGCTAGTGGCACAGGGATCCAAATGAATTTATATGGTCTCTTCGGTATGGCGCTGGGTGTGCAGGAGGGGATCGAATTGAATTTGATGGGATTCAATACGGAGGTGGATGTTTTTGATCTTGCTATTGAGCTTCCGGGACTGGGGCGAATCGGTCCGAGTGATGCATATCGGAAACTCCAATAGAATTCCAATCTTCATAGTTTTTCTATCTTAGGGACCTCAACCTTGATCACTATGAATACAGGCCGCATTTTTTTCTGGTCAATCACCGTCGCACTTGGAGGATTTCTTTTCGGATTTGACACTGCCGTAATATCCGGTGGAGAACAGGCCATTCAAAAACTATGGGATCTCAGTGACGCATTAATTGGCCAAATGGTGGCCATGGCCCTATATGGAACGGTAATTGGAGCATTGATCGGTGGATTTCCAGCGGATAGGTTTGGTAGAAAGAAAACATTATTTTGGATTGCGGTGCTATATCTTATTTCAGCGCTAGGTTCAGCATTGTCACCTGATGTCTATTCCCTGATGTTTTTCAGATTCATTGGTGGGTTAGGTGTTGGGGCCTCATCTGTCGTGGCGCCAATGTATATATCAGAAATTTCTCCCAGGGAGAAAAGAGGGCTGTTGACTGCATTATTTCAGTTCAACATCGTGGTTGGAATTTTGATCGCCTATTTCTCAAATTATCTGATCGGAGGAGGAGGCAATGGTAACTGGCGATGGATGCTTGGTGTGGAAACCGTTCCTGCTCTGGCATTTACGATTATGATATTATTTGTTCCTCGAAGCCCGAGATGGCTCATCGTCAAAAAAGGATTGATTGAAGAAGGGAGGAAAGTACTGGAGTTGATTAATCCCAATACTGTTGATGAACATCTCAAAGCAATACATATGGCTGAAGGTTCGGATTCATCCGGAACCCTAAAGGAGTTTTTTTCCGGGAAGTTTAATCTTCCCATAATCATGGCCTTCTTAATTGCATTCTTCAACCAGGTTTCGGGGATCAATGCTATAATTTATTATGCTCCAAGAATATTTGGTGAAACTGGGATGGGTGAAAGTGCCGCGCTACTTTCCTCTGTTGGTGTTGGGTTAGCAAATTTGCTGGCTACACTTCTCGGGATGTTCCTTATCGACCGCCTGGGCAGAAAATTCCTAATGTATGTATGTTCATATGGGTACATAATTACCTTAAGCCTTATATCTTTTGCGTTTTATACAGGGCTGGGAACTGGGACCTTACTGGTTCCCATTCTGATATTTGCATTCATTTTTGCCCATGCAATAGGCCAGGGAGCCGTTATTTGGGTATTCATTTCAGAAATATTCCCAAATAGTGTTCGTTCATTCGGAAACTCATTGGGGGCCGGAACACATTGGGTTTTCGCGGCATTGATTGCAGGAACATTCCCTTACGTTGCGGGAGAATTGGGTGGTGGAACCACTTTTGCAATTTTCGCTGTAATGACTGTTTTTCAGTTGGTGTTTGTTTGGCGCATGATGCCCGAAACCAAAGGCAAATCCCTGGAAGATCTGGAGGAATTGCTAATCTCCAAGTAATCTTTATCCAAGAATATCGATATTTTTCTCTTTACAGATCTTCTTAAGTTCATCCGGCCAGATTGAAACAGTGACTTCTCCAAGATGAGCCGTTCTGAGTAGATACATGTAAGTTCTTGCCTGACCAATTCCTCCACCGATACTTAGTGGGATCTCGTCATTGAGTATGGCCTGATGATAGGGAAGCTCAAGGAATTCAAGCTGACCAGAGGCTTCCAATTGAGATTTCATTGAGTCTTTGGTTACACGAATTCCCATTGATGTTAACTCATGACGTCGCTGTGTTACTGGATTCCATACCAGGATATCGCCGTTGAGCCCATGCATCAATTCTCCGTCAATCTCAATAGTAGGACTGATCCAATCGTCGTAGTCGGCAGCTCGCATTTCATGAGGGTAGCCATCTTTCAAAACCCAGCCGATACCAATAATAAAAATTGCAGGGTGATCCTGTAAGATTTTTGTTTCACGTTGTTTTCGTGGCAGGTCAGGATACATATTTAGAATCTCCTCAGCATGGAAAAATTCCAGTCTTTCCGGAATTTCAGGATATTTAGGATCATTCAATTCAGGAAATTTTTCCTTTACCACCTGTCCCGCGCTATATATGACAGCCCAGATCTTTTTCACCGTATCCTTCAAGTAGTCCAGGTTCCTGTCTTTTTCCGTAATCCTCTTTTCCCAATCCCATTGATCTACATATGAAGAGTGATCATGATCTAGGAAGTAATCTTTCCTGACTGCTCTCATGTCCGTATTAATCCCCTGTCCCACCTGGCATCCAAACTGGGCAAGGGCCATTCGTTTCCATTTGGTTGCTGCCTGGACCACCTGAGCTTCAATTCTTTTTTCTAACCCAAGTCCTGCGGGGAATTCAACTGGAGTTCTCGAACCGTCACGATCAAGGTAATCGTTTACACCGCTATCCTTACTAACGATTAATGGGACCTGGACCATTTGAAGGTTGAGTGCTTGGGCAAGGCCTTTTTCAATAAAGTCTTTTACCAAATACAATGCTTCCATTCGCTTTAATGGGGGAAGTAATGCTGAGTAATTATCTGGAAGGACTTTTTTGACTTCTTCGTACGTACTAATGCCGGGTCCGGCAAGATCCAATTTCTTGTCGTGCATGGGGTGTCAATTTTAGGTTAATAATTCTTAGGAAGGATTTGGGTAGATCCAGTCCTAAATCATTAAAGAAATATAGTAAAGTTTGAGTCACACAAAGGGTGACAATTCTCAGTAGGTTAATTGAAAATTCTCGCTAGTCTTCGTCATTTTTATTTAAAAAACATATCTCTTCTCGGAATTGAGCAGTTCGACTTCATAAATTGTTAGCTAATCCAATATTCACAAGAATCCCAAAGGGAGTGAGGGAATCAAAATTTTTGTAGGGGGCTTAAAGCTTTGCCCAATCCATAACTTCAGTCACAGGAGGATCGCTGAATAAGTATAAGGTGGAGATTTGGTATCAATCGCCTCCGAACGATGGACATGTCCTTCCTATCCTGTAAAACGTAACTGAAAAGGGCTTTTATTTTAGTATTATTTAAATACGATAGTATTTTCGTCTTAAACTTATCGCCACTCTTACCAACAAGATTAAAGCTGGCACTTCCACCAAGGGTCCGACTACTCCGGCAAATGCTTGACCTGAATTTAATCCGAAAACCGCTATTGCGACAGCTATTGCCAATTCAAAATTGTTGCCGGCAGCAGTGAAAGCAATAGAGGCATTCTTATCGTATTCGGCTCCTAGTGCTTTACTCACAAAAAAACCAATCAAAAACATCAAACTGAAATAGATTAAAAGTGGAATAGCAATTCGAATCACATCCATTGGAATTTGTATGATCAATTCACCTTTTAATGAGAACATCAAGATTATAGTAAACAATAAAGCGACCAACGTAAGGGGTGAAATCCTTGGGATAAATTGTGATTTATACCACTCTTCTCCCCAAATTTTTACCAGGATGATTCTAGTAAGCATACCAGCCAGGAAAGGAATGCCTAAATAAATCGCTACACTTTCTGCAATGGTTGCAATTGAAATGTCAACAATAGTTCCCTGAAAGCCAAAAAGAGGTGGTAGTTTGGTAATGAATAACCAAGCATAAAAACTATAGCAGAAGACTTGAAAAATACTATTGAGGGCAACTAATCCCGCACCATATTCAATATTTCCTTCTGCCAGATCATTCCATACAAGTACCATGGCAATACATCTGGCCAAACCTATCAATATCAATCCGACCATGTATTCAGGGTAATCCTTCAAAAAGGTAAGAGCCAACAAGAACATAATTATTGGCCCGATTATCCAGTTCAGTACAAGGGAAATGGATAAAATTTTTACATTTCGGAATACTTTGGGAAGTAGTTGGTAATTCACCTTTGCCAAAGGTGGATACATCATTACAATAAGTCCCACGGCAATTGGAATGTTCGTAGACCCTCTACTAAATGAGTTGGTAAAACTTGCAACTGTTGGAAAATAGTAACCAATACCTACTCCCAAGGCCATGGCCAGGAATATCCAAAGTGTGAGATATTGATCAAGTACACTGAGTTTCTTCATGAATTTCTCTTGACATCAAGTTTCCAATTAAGGATTCCTCTTTGGACGACTCATTAATGGAAAAGAAATACTTATCTACTACTTTATTGCTATATTATGATTAATAAGATAAAATTTTTTTCAACATTGAGTTACCGTATCATCAAGTTGCTTAAATATTTCCTCAAATTTTGATTTGATCAAGGTCCATACCTCTCGATTAATACAATAGTTAACACTTGTTCCCTCAACGGTTCCCTGAATCACACCAATATTTTTTAACTCCTTCAAATGTTGCGAGACAGTAGCCTGAGCTAGCCCCAATTCTTCGACCAGATGACTATTAACACATGCCTTAGCCTTTAATAAGTGCATAATAATTGCAACTCTTGCTGGGTGCGAGAAAGCCTTTCCGAAGATTGCAATCTCGTTATGTTCATCCGTATAATTCTGTACTTTCGTTACCCCCATAATTATATTGCAATATTATGATTAAAGGTTAAATTATCAAAGAATTGTACCAAGAGATAATTTAAGTAGTCGGTTTTTCAATCTTGAATTAATAAGGAGCCCCAAAGTAGCTTACTTAATGAAAATCTAGGTGATAAAAGCTTCCTAGTACTTCTCATACCAGTCAAATCTTTCTTGAATAATGTCTTCTTTCTTTTCCTGAATGAATTTCAGGTACGCTGAAGCAATGGGTGACAGTTCCTTATCTTTTAACCAGATCAAGTTCCAGTGGGTAATGATTGGAAGGCCTTTAAGTTGGATAATGTTAAGATCTTCGTTGTTTAGTTCGTTTTTGATACCAATAAGAGGTGTTATGGAATAGCCAAGGCCGGCAATCATGGCTTGTTTAACTGCCTCATTTGATGTCAGTTCGATACTCTTTTTTACATCAAGGCCATTTCTTCTGATAAATCTTTCCATAGCCTGTCGAGTTGCTGACCCCTTTTCCCGATATATTAATGGGAGTTGCTCCACCGTCCTCAAATTCATTCTGTTTCTTTCCTTTGAATCAATCCCTCCCACTAAAAACAGTTTGTTTTGCATTAGCTTAACGCTGTTGACCTTTAAGTTCTCTGGCAGAACAGAGACCATTGAAAAATCCACTTCGTTTTTTTCGAGACTTTCGGTGACTTTAGCTTTATTGGTGACATCCATTATCAAATCAATTCCGGGGTATTGTTTTAGGAAATCCGTCAGGAAATAGGGCATTACATATTTTGCCGTTGAGACAACAGAGATCTTAAGTGATCCAACCAGGTGGCCTTTGTAAGCCATTGTACGGTGCTTTATGTGATCAACTTCCTCAAGTATTTTTCTGCTGGCCTGAACAATCTCCTCTCCGAAGTCTGTGATGTACAACTTCCTTCCCGCAACTTCTGTGAGGGGAATATCAAATTGATTTTGAAGATTTTTAAGTTGAATCGACACTGCGGGTTGAGTTAAATGAAGCTCCTCGGCTGCTTTAGTAATACTCTGTTTTTCAGCGACTTTCACGAAGATCTGCAACTGGTGAAGTGTATAATACATAAATGTATATTTATATTAAATATATAAAATATAAATAAAACTATATGAAAAGTCTGACTCACTTTTGCAAAAAAAACAATGTACAAAATGAAAAGACGTGTCCACGAATTTGATCTCATCAACACTGTTTACTCACCAAAGGAAGCCAGGCAGGTAATGGTAAGGCTGATCAACGATAAGATCAACTTTCTAAACCTGAAGGTACTTAGCCTGTATGAGCGTTATAGCGGTGATCCGGCACACCTGGAAAAAAGGATTGCCGAGTTGAATGAAGCGGAGAAGTATTTGGTCGATGTTCTAAATGGGCTTGAGAATGACAGCTTTGAAGTTGATATCAAGTGCCCCGTGAAATTCAAGATCAAGCGAACCAAGAGAAAGTCTCGTGCTAAATCTCAAGTGACGGCAGTTGTTGAACAGGAAAACATTCACGCTTAATGAGCCTGGATCTTCTGATCGAAAACTTAAGTAATCCTGCATTACTTTTCTTCTTTCTGGGGATTGTAGTTGTTCACCTGAAAAGTGATCTGGAGATACCCCCTAACTCTTCAAAATTTATTTCCCTTTACCTATTGTTCTCAATTGGTTTCAAGGGAGGACAGGAGTTAGCACATAGTCAATGGGATTTGGCAATACTCTGGTCACTGCTTTTTGGTGTATTACTGGCATTGACCGTGCCCATGTACTCATTTTTCATATTGAAACGTAGAGTCGGAGTATACAATGCCGGGGCTGTGGCTGCGGCATATGGGTCGGTCAGTGCTGTAACTTTTGTTACTACAGTCTCTTTCCTTGAAATGCAGGGAGTAAACTTTGGTGGTCATATGGTAGCCGTTATGGCACTAATGGAAGCGCCGGCCATAATCATTGGAGTTCTCCTCATTTGTCTATTTAAAAACTCCAGTTTAAAAGATGTCCCCTTCTCACAAACCATAAAACATTCCCTCACCAATGGAAGTGTGCTTTTAATTCTAGGCAGTTTGCTAGTGGGCTTACTGGCGAGTGAGAACCAGGCTGAAGGGATTAAACCCTTTACAACAGATATTTTCAAGGGATTCCTGGCTGTTTTTCTCCTTGATATGGGTATTACCAGTGGAAAAAAGCTGTCAGGTCTATGGCAGAATGGTTGGTTCCCTTTCTTTTTTGCTGTAGTCATCCCATTTGTCAATGGTTGTCTTGTTGCTTTATTGAGTGGCATGGTCACATCAAATGTTGGGGATCAGCTTTTGTTTGCCATTCTAACGGCAAGCGCATCTTATATCGCTGTACCGGCAGCCATGAAGATGGCAGTACCCAAGGCAAATCCGGGATTGTATATTCCAATGGCCCTCGCCATTACCTTCCCCTTTAATATTACCCTTGGCATTCCTATTTACTTTTATCTAATCCAAACTTTTTGATTTCCTGGCTTCAAATCTGATTCAAATTATGAGAAGGTTTTTTTCCAGGAATCTGTATACCTACATCAACGAGTATGTCCAGATTGGTGTGGGAGTTTTGCTGGCCAGTATTGGTTTGAAAGCATTTCTTCTTCCAAATGGATTTCTTGATGGCGGCGTTACAGGAATTGCGATACTGATCAACAGCCTTTTTCAGTTGAACATTTCTATTCTACTGGTCATTTTCAGTTTACCATTCCTTATTCTTTCCTATTTCACCGTATCAAAAAGGATTTTATTCAAATCAATTGCTGGTATCTGTGGTCTGGCCATTTCCATTCATTATGAGACCTTTGAAGTAATCACTGAAGACAAACTCCTGGTTGCGATTTTTGGGGGATTGTTTGTCGGTATGGGTATTGGCATAGCCATTCGGAATGGAGCGGTACTGGATGGCATTGAGATATTGGGAGTTTTTCTGAACGATCGGTTCGGGATCGATATTGGGAAGATAATTTTGACGTTCAACGTCATTCTATTCGCAATTACGGCGACGGTTGCTTCTGTGGAAATTGCCATGTATTCTATCCTCACATTTATCGTTACTGCAAAAGTGACTGATTTCATTATTGAAGGATTTGAGGATTTTATTGGGGTGATGGTTGTTTCGAAGAAAAATGCGAAAATCTCTGATGCGATCATCAAAGACCTTGGAGCAGGGATCACAGTATACAAGGGTGAGCAAGGTATTGGAAGCCAGGGAGTGATGAATGAATTTAAGATCATTCATACTGTAATCAATAGGATTGATATTAGGAAAATCCATCGAATTATTGATGCAATTGATGAAAATGCTTTCATTGTAGAATTTGATGTGAACAATGTCAAAGGAGGTGTGCTAAGGAGATACTTAAGCAGGAAAAAGCATCGTCAGGTGCAATTTGCATAAATATTATTGTGTGCCCCCGTGTTAGTTAAATTCGACAACGGTGGGTTCTCTCAAATCAAAATCCTGGATTGGTTCACTTACTTTTGTTGAAAAAACAAAGTCTGTAGGACTCATATCAAAAGGGGCATTGGGATAGTAACCAAACCGGAACTGTATGGTGTTAAATGCCAGGTTCTCGTTACGTAGTCGGATACCACCTCCCAACGCACCTTGCATCGGGCCGGAAAATGGTAATCCTGATAGGAATCCAACATCCATGAAAGTGAATGCAACAAGTCTAAATCCAAGAAAATATATAGGAGTAAAAAAGACAGATTCCTGATCAATAATAAACCTTCTTGTTCCGGAATGTTCTACACTTCCATATCCCCTGATCCCAAAGGGATCATCAAAGTCAATGATTTCGCGATTAGCTCTTCGGATCCCTACTGTGTATTTCATATTCAGGAAAAATCGGATTTTCAAGAAATGATAAGTATAAAGCCGTGTGAAATAATTGAATTTCGTTTGCATAACGCCTTGCTCCACATCTCCATTATTGTAGAATCCACCATAATCAATTTCCCCCCTTAAATATCCGAAATGGGGAATGAAATCCCCTTTGGTGAACTTCACTCCCAGGTATTTCCTATTCTTGAACTGACCGAATTCCTGTCCGACAGTCAGTTGCAGCAAATTGCCGGCAGGTATGTCTTCTGTTCTACCAAATAGATTCACCAGGACGTCCTTGTAATAGTGTCTGGATGAAAGACCTACACTTAACAATATCCTTGTTCGATTATGGAAGGGTTCATTGTTGTTTTCACTGACCTGAGGCCTTTCGGAAAAAGCCACACGGTTCAGTCTAATGGCTGCCAACATTCTCCATCTTCGCAGATCGAGAAATGCAGGAAGGTCGCTAATTCCATTGAATGCACGGCCGATCCAAACGTCTTGAGTATTTCGGATACTTTTTATGATAGTAGCCTGCGGATCTTCCGCATTGGATCCTAACTTCTGCCCATTCGGAAGTACTATATCACGAAAAGTATATCGACTAAACTCTCCTCCTCCGGCATAAAGTGTATTAGGAGTCACGAAATCACGAAATAATAACACTCCGGCCCCGCTTTTGGAGAAACTTTCGGCAACATTGATCCAAGAGTCAACAAATGTTCCTCGAATATTTCGGATCTTCAAATAAGAATCATGACTGACATCTCTGTCCCTGTCATTGAAGTTCAATTCAGTTTGGAATTCATGGCCCGTACCGAAAATATTTATGTTGCTAAACCCAAAACTGTTTCCAGATATGATACTAGGACTGAAATCTATTCTTAAGGGAAAAACGTCTTTGGTGACAACAGCCACATCCGCTCTTCTACCGGATCTTTTCGCTACCATCAGTTTGGCATCCTTGATGTAGGGTAATTGTCTTAATATTCTTTCACTATCCGCAGCTTCTGCTGGTTTGAGGATATGGCCTTCCTCCAGTAGCAGGTTATGATAAATGATCCTGTTGTGAGTATTGACATGTAGTTTGTTTAAATATAGAAGGGGCTTTTTGGCAACTTTTGCAGTGTCCTTAATATTGGTTCCGAATATGTCGAGTTTTTTAAGGTGAATGCTGGAGACAGTCCGATTACGATATGGGCGGAAGTAGTTCATCCCAGATTCTACCTGGGTCTTTGGTTTGGAAGATTGATCCTTTCCAAAAGCCACCTTGTAAAGTGTACGATTTATTCGATTATCTTTTCTTTTGAGACGTTTTTTGATCTTCCCATAGAATTTATCGGATTGTTCTGTGGTGTTCCACCGGGATTGAAAATAGTCAACAGTGTCGGCCAGGATAAGAACAGTATCCGTTCGGCAATAGATAGTTTTCCCACCAAAAGTGATGTAATGATCTTTCTTAACTTTTACACTGTCGAAGTGGACTTCCTCCTGTCCGTAAAGATCGAAAGGTCCAATTTGGATGAGAATTAACAGTATAAAGTGTGAGTATCTTGTGATCAAGAAGGCGAATCGTTTTTGGACCATCAAAATACCAAATATTTCAATGTCAAAATAGATGTAATTACATTATTACATTACTTTTATCGATCATCATAAATCAACATTACCCATGAAGCACAGAAGCTTATTTCATCTACTTCTCACAGGTTTATTTCTTCCTACTCTTTTGGCAGGTCAGAACATTGAGGATACAAGGTTAGTACATAGTCCGGCAGTAAGTGAAGACAAAATTGCCTTCATATATGCTGAAGATCTTTGGATTGCTGAACTGGATGGTTCCAATCCAAGAAGATTAACCATTGATGAAGGGGTTGAATCCAATCCGGTATTTTCTCCGGATGGATCCATGATTGCTTTTAGTGCACAATATGACGGGAATACAGATGTTTTTATAGTTCCATCAACAGGAGGTGTTCCAAAGAGACTGACATGGCACCCTTATCTCGATTTGGTTCGTGATTTTTCACCTGATGGAAAAAAGGTGCTATTTGCTTCCCGGAGAAACTCTTATACAGGTAGGTATTGGCAACTTTATACTGTTGAAACTGATGGGGGGGAGATTACACAATTACCAATCCCCAATGCTTTTTATGCTTCTTATTCTTCAGATGGCCAGTCCATAGCATACACTCCTATTTACGAGGCTTTTGGACAATGGAAAAATTATCGTGGAGGAACACAAACCCGGATCTGGATTTATAATACTGCTGACCATTCGGTTGAACAGATCCCAAAACCAGAAGCAGGCAGTAATGATACAAAACCACAATGGATAGGAAGCAATGTGTACTTCAGGAGTGACAGGAATGGAGAGTTTAATGTTTATTCCTACGACGTTGAGTCAAAACAAATCAGTCAACATACTGACTTTGATGATTTTCCGGTAATCAACCTTAATTCAAATGGAGATAGACTGATTTTCGAACAAAGTGGATATCTCCATCTAATGCAAGACGAGTCGGATCCGGCTAAAATCCGAATTGGGATTGCCACTGACCTGCTTGAACTAAGACCGAGGTATGTTTCCGGTGCAAATTATATCCGAGATGCATCCATTTCACCGTCCGGGGCCAGGGCAGTTTTTGATTTCAGGGGAGAAGTTGTGACTGCTCCTGCAGAGAAAGGGGATCCGAATTACATCACACAATCCCCGGGAGTACATGAAACTGACCCCGAATGGTCACCAGATGGTAAGCAAATTGCTTATTTCTCGGATGAGTCTGGAGAATATGACCTTCATGTGAAAAACCTTAAGTCCGGGAATGTGAAGAAAATCCCATTGTCAGGTGCCGGATTTTATGCCAATCTTCATTGGTCACCAGACAGCGAGAAAATATGCTTTGTCGATAATGGCAGAAGTCTTTATATGGCCAATATCGGATCAGGGATAATCGCCAAAATTGCTACAGATGTTTACTATGTTCCTGGAACCTACCGTGAACTGTTTGGTTCATGGTCAAAAGATTCCAGGTGGATATCTTATACGATAATAACAGAGACAAACTTTGAAAGGGCGTATGTTTACTCCGTTCCGGAGTCCAAGTCCTATGCGTTGTCAGACGGTCTTTCCAATGTTCGTGAACCCGTATTTGATCCAAGCGGAAAGTACATCTACATGTTTGCCTCAACGGATGCAGGACCGGTTGTCAACTGGTTTGATCAATCCAACCAGGATATGGAAATGACCAATTCTATCTACTTGGTGACACTGCAGAGGGATTTGATTTCTCCTTTGGCGAAGGAAAATGATGAGGAGGAGGGTAAATCCGATGAGAATAATGAAGAGGCTGGAAATAATGATAAGAAAAATAAAAAAGGAAAAGGTGATGATGTGGAGCCTGCTGACAATGTGGAAATTGACTGGGGAGGTATAGAAAATCGGATCATTGCACTTCCCGTCAAACCAGGCATGTATTCTAATCTTAACTCCACTGAAGAAGGAGTGGTATATTTTCTTTCCAGAACTCCACATTCCTCCTGGAGAGATCCCCAAACCTTGATGAAGTATGACCTCAATGAAAGAGAGGAAAAGGATATAATGGAAATGCACTGGTACTGGCTTACTGCGGATGGTAAGAAGATGCTATTTGTCAAAAAAGATAACTGGGCCATTACGGAGACAGGGAAAAAACCTGAAAATGGGAACATGAATATAAGTGCCATTCAGGTCAAGATAGATCCCAATGAAGAGTGGAGGAATATCTTTAATGAAGCCTGGAGGGTGAACAGAGATTACTTCTACGATCCAGGGATGCACGGACTGGATTGGGACGCAACCAAAACGAAATATGAACCTTTTTTAACAGACATTTCATGCAGAAGTGATCTTTATCGGGTAATGCAGTGGATGTGCAGCGAATTAGCTGTCGGACATCATAGGTTCCAGGGAAGAGGTGACAGGTTAAATAATCCAAAAACCGTTCAAGGTGGATTATTGGGAGCAGATTATCAGATTCAAAACGGACGATATCGTGTTTCAAAAATATATGGCGGCCTAAACTGGACGCCGGATCTAAGATCTCCGTTAACAGAACCTGGAGTTAATGTTAATGTGGGTGATTACATCATATCTGTCAATGGGAAGAATGTGACTGGAGATGATAATATCTTCAGCTTCTTTGAAAATACTGCTAACAAGATCGTCGAGTTGAAGGTTTCTGCCAGTCCCGATGGAACAGGTGCAAGGACTTCAAAGGTAGTCCCACTTTCAACTGAAAGGTCTCTTCGATTCAGAGATTGGGTCGAAGGAAATATGAAGAGAGTACATGAAGCCACAAACGGGCAGGTTGCTTACGTCTACGTACCAAACACTGCCGGAGCAGGTCATGAATATTTTAAGCGGTACTTCTTCCCACAAGTAGACAAGAAAGCAATTATTATTGATGAGAGGCATAATGGCGGGGGTCAACTTGCGGATTATTACATTGATATACTTAGAAAACCGTACCAGGCTCATTGGAATTTCAGATACGGAAAGGATCTCAAAGCACCTAATGCATCCATTCAGGGACCAAAAGTTATGCTAATTGATGAAACGGCAGGTTCGGGTGGAGATTACCTTCCATGGATGTTCAGGAAATTTAAATTGGGAACCCTTATCGGTAAAACTACCTGGGGAGGCCTGGTTGGAGTTTTAGGATATCCAAGATTTATCGATGGGGGTTCAGTGACAGCTCCTAATGTTGCTTTTTACAATGAAGATGGATTTAGAATTGAAAATGAGGGGATAGCTCCTGACATTGAAGTAGAGCAATGGCC
Organism: Cyclobacteriaceae bacterium; assembly: GCA_965242805.1. GTDB lineage: Bacteria > Bacteroidota > Bacteroidia > Cytophagales > Cyclobacteriaceae > JANQEU01. The sequence continues at coordinate 3,244,261 of CBDETD010000002.1, forward strand.
AAAGGATGTAATTGCTGGAAAAGACCCGCAACTAGAAAAGGCGATAGAGGTGATCTTGGAGCAATTGGAGGCCAATCCTCCGCAATATCCTGAAAGACCACCCTATCCTGTTCGAGTCAGGAACCCGAAGGAAGATTAGTGTAAGGGACTGTAGATTCAATCTGCAGTCACATGTTATTTTCTAAGGAAGTTTTCAATATATCCAATCAGAAGTTGGTTGTCTGGTTGTTCTTTGAAACTTGCATATGCTGATTCCATTTTGGAATTCGTGATGACATCGGGTCTGGATTCGAATACAGCCTGATTGTATTCTTTGGTAAACTCAGGATGACCCTGGATACCAAGGAACCGTTCTTCAATCTGGAACATTCCAACAGGGCACTGTGAAGAAGAAGACAGTACTTCGGTGTGTGGTGGAAGGGACACAACCTGATCCTGACAAAGCATCAGTATCTTATAGTCTTCACTGAATGGTTCCATCCATTCTTTTTCTTCGACGATTGAAAAATTATGTATACCTATCAGGTATCCGACATCTGATCTTTGCACTTTGCCACCAAGAGCCTCAGCGATCATTTGATGACCAAAACATACACCAACCAGTTTCTTTCCTTCATCAAACACACTTTTCGTGAACCTCTTTAAGTTGATGATCCATTTTTCATTGTCATAAACGGAGAACCTTGATCCAGTGATAATAAATGCATCATATTTGTCAATATCGGGAATGCTACCGTCTATTACATAATAAGGACTCAGGTGTAGCGATCCAAATGCATTTTCAAACATGGACCTATAATCACCATGGTCCTTACTGAATTTTTGAGGAACATGATCACAGACCAATAAAGCGACTCTCATAGCTTCAAGTGAAAAGATTTGGGACGGGTGAGATAATCATATCCAAGACTTGAAAGTGTGACACCTTTTCCGGAACTCTTCACCCCTGTCCATGCCAATTCGGGATCCAAATAATCACATCGATTCATAAACCAGGTCCCGGTTTCAACCTGATCCCCTATGTAAATAGCCTTATCAACGTCATTGGTCCAAATGGAAGCAGTCAATCCATAAACACTATCATTCATCAGCTGTATTGCTTCGTCATCTCCACTTACTGACATAATTCCCACAACCGGACCAAACGTCTCTTCCAGCATTACTTCCATTTGATGGTTGACATTTACTAAAACCTGGGGAGCGAGATACGGTAGATCCATTTTCGGAAACTCATTGGGGTCAATGAGCTCTTTGGCCCCATCCTTGACAGCATCCTCAATGTGTTTGAGGACTTTTTTAGCATTCCTTTTACGAACAAGTGGCCCGAGGGTAGTTTCTGGGTCAGTCGGATCACCCAAAGTATACTGGAGTGTCAGGTTTAAAAATCCCTCCACAAATTCATCGAAATGCTTTTTATGCACATAGATCCTTTCAATCCCACAGCATGATTGCCCTGAGTTGAAGAATGATCCGTCCACGAGATTCTCAATTGCTTGACCAAGTTCGACGTCTTCCGATACATAGGCCGGATCTTTGCCACCCAGCTCTAATCCAGTAGAAATAAACCTTGATCCGACGGCCCGTTGTATCGCCTTACCTCCCTTGACGGATCCAGTGAAGGCTGTGTAGGTTATCCTCTTGTCCGCAATTACTTGCGCCACCTGATCATGATCCATATGAAGATATTGAAAGACTCCGTCAGGTAATCCTGCGTATTTGAATGCCTCCATGTATCTCTCGGAACAAACTGCTGTTTGATCCGCGTGCTTAAGTACCACCGTATTTCCGGCCATCAGAGCGGGTATAATTGCATTTACAGATGTCAGGTATGGATAGTTCCATGGTGCCAGAACGAGAATTACACCTAGAGGTTCACGACGAATAAACCTTCGGAATCCATCTTTTTGAGGGATCATTCGATCCATTAATGAATCAACTGCGGCATTGACCATGTACTCTGCCCTTTCTTTGAAACCTCCCCTGATCTCAAGAGGACTGTATCGGATCGGTCTTCCCATCATCAAAGTGATCTCACGGGAAATATCCTCGATATTTTTCTGGAAGTACTCAACGGCTTTTAAACAGTAGTTCGATCTTTCTTCAATCGAATCCTTACTCCATGTATGAAATGCGGATTGTGACTTCTCAAGGACAGATTCTATCTCTTTGCCTTTTGCATATTTTCTTTTCGCAAATGTTTGTCCATCAACGGGACTCTTGATCTTAAACTTACGTCCCATTATTCGGGTGTTACATATGCGGCCGTGATGCCTCCATCTACCAAAAACTCAGTTCCGGTGACGTATGAGCTATCATCGGACGCAAGAAACAATGCTGCTTTTGCCATTTCCTCCGCTTCACCGAATCGACCCATGGGGATATGTACGAGCCGCCGTTGTTTCTTTTCTTCTGTATTAAGAAATTTCATCAGTAACTCTGTTCTAAGAGGTCCAGGACATAATGCATTCACGCGAATACCTTCCCTTGCATGTATAATTGACAATTCCCTTGTAAGGGAAAGTACAGCTCCCTTACTCGCTGTATAAGCGATTTGCGGCGTGGCAGCACCTAATAATGAAACAAAGGAAGCCGTATTGATAATCGATCCTCCTCCGGATTTCTTTATCGCTGGTATTCCGTATTTACAACCGAGGAAGACTCCCTTTGCATTGATGTTCATTGTCAGATTCCAGGTTTCTTCATCTGTATTTTCCGAATCATCGTCCCGTGAATCCATAATTCCCGCGTTGTTGAAGAGAATATCGAGGCTTCCGTAAGTACTAACAGCAAAATCAACCATTTTACGACAATGATCGGATTGCGAAACATCAGTGTGAATAAATGAAGCTTCATTTCCTGACGTCTCTATTTCTTTAATAGTTTCATTGGCTCCGTCATCATTCAAGTCAGCAATGACTACTTTAGCTCCTTCACTGGCGAATAAAAGAGCTGACGCTTTTCCAATGCCGCTGCTGGCTCCTGTTATCAGTGCGACTTTGTTTTTTAATCTCATTTTTTGGTAGTCTTTGTTTTTAAATCCTTTCGAAATATCTTCTTCTTTCCCAATCTGAAACCTGTTTATCATAGGCTTCGATTTCTGTCCTGTAGAAATGTGAATAGTGCTCTACAACAGCCTTACCAAATGCTTCCCTGGCAAAATCACTTTTTTCAAAAATGTCACACGCTATGGGTAGTGTTCTTGGTACGTGATCTAAATGAGTAGCAGCATATACATCTCCTTCAAAGCAGTCAGGTGGATTTATCTCATCCCGAATTCCTTTCATTCCAGAAGCGAGTGAAGCAGCGATGGCCAGGTATGGGTTGCAGTCAGCTCCTGGGATCCGGCATTCGATCCTTAAACTACTTTCATTACCGACTACTCTGAATCCGGCCGTCCGGTTGTCGCGACTCCATGCCAGACGGGTTGGAGCCCATGAGCCATCTACAAATCTTTTATAAGAATTAACAGTAGGTGCGTAAAAGACCATCACGTCTGGTACATATTTGATCCAACCTCCTAGAAACCAACCAAAAATATCCGATGCCTTCACGGGTCCAAACGACTTTTCGCCTATGAAGACGTTCTTTTCATTTTGAAAGAGACTAATGTGTGTGTGGCAACTGGATCCGGCCCTGTCTTCATGAAACTTTGCCATAAATGTGACGGATAATCCCATTCTATCCGCAAGCTCTTTCAGGCATTGCTTATAAATAATATGCCGATCAGCCATTTCAAGAGCATCAGCATATCGAACATTTAGCTCATGTTGTCCAAGCCCCCATTCTCCTTTCGAATTCTCCACAGGGACACCTGAGTTCTTCAGATGTTTTCTCGCATTTGCTGTAAATTCCTCCGTCCTGGTTCCTTGCAGAATGTGGTAGTCTTCAAGATACCAACCGGCAGGGATTGAGTTGTTAAAGTTGCTTTCATGTAGAGATCGGTAATCATTCTCAAAAAGATAGTATTCAAGTTCCGTTGCTGCGTTGCACATGAATCCCAATTCCGAAAACTTTTTCAACTGGTTGTTCAGAACATTTCTTGGAGCCTCTTCGATGGAAGAATGAGATTTCTCATCCATGAGGTTACAAAGAACGATTGCTGTTGAATCCAGCCAATCTGCAATTCTTAATGTGTTGAAATCAGGGATTAGATGGAAATCACCATAACCCAGCTCCCAATTGGCCATTCTGTACCCGGAAACGGGTTCCATTTCCATGTCTGTCGTAAGCAAATAATCACATGCATGTGAACCATGATCTACCACAGACTCCAAAAAGAAATCGCCATCGTATCTTTTTCCCATCAGTCTACCATAGTGATCAGAGAACGCAACAATAACTGTTTCGATTTCTGATGATTTTATTTTCACTCTAAGTTCTTGTAGAGTCAGTTTACCCTGTACTTCCATATCTCAGATTTCAATAGGTAAGTCTAAACCAAACGAAGCTAACGATCAATATTCCAAAGTAGATCAATGCGAGGAAGGGATTGTAAATCGTAATCGCTATAAATGCTATAATTGAAATCCCCAGTGCAATGATTGGAGTGAGAGGAAACAATGGGACTTTAAAAGGTCTTTCCATTTCAGGGAAGTCAGAACGGAGTTTGATCACGGAGATCATTGACAATATGTAAAGACTTAATGCACCAAAACAAGCAATCGTTATGATCTCTCCGGTTTTGCCCGTTAAAAGGGCCACAATTCCTATAGCTGAATTGAAGATCAAAGCATTTGAGGGAGTTTTGAATCTCGGATTTACTTTCCCTAGAACCGGAGGAATGAATTTAACCCTGCCAAATTCGTAGGTAGCTCTTCCTGCGGCAAGTATGATCCCATGAAACGAAGCTACCAACCCAAAAAGACCTATAAAACTTATTATTTTGAACATTAATCCCTGACTCCCCATCACATGCATCAACGCAAGTGGGAGTGGTGAATCGGAAGCTTGACCGGTTTGTGGGTCATAGACGACAGTTTCCCATCCATTGACGCTCACCGAAAAGAAAAAAGTCAGAACACATAAAGTCACAAGTGTAAGAATGGCAGATCCAAACCCAATAAGAATGTTTTTTTGTGGATCCACGGTCTCCTCGGCTACGTTTGCCACACCCTCAATTGCCAGGAAGAACCAGATTGCAAAAGGAATAGCTGCAAAAGCACCTCCCCAACCATTAGGCAAAGAGTTGACTTCAAGGTTCGTAAATTCTACATGAGGAGCTGTGGAAAAAAAGAATAGAACAAGGCCAAGAATTGCCAGAATAGTTACAAACAACTCGAAAGTCGCCGCCGCTTGTATTCCATAAATGTTTATTGCCGTGAAAATGATGTATGCGATGATGGCAATAACCATAATGGGCAGGGAAGGGATTAAAAGGTTCAGATAAGCCCCAATCGCAAATGCTATAGCAGGAGGCGCGAAAATAAATTCGATATTCTGAGCCATTCCTGCAAAGAAGCCCAGAGTTTTCCCACCTGCTTTGAACGCATAGTCGAAAGCTCCACCAGCTCTGGGAATTGCACATGCCATTTCCGTGTAGCTAAACGTAAATGTCAGATACATCAGAATAACGAAAAATGTAGCAACTGCTAATCCGAGAGTACCTCCTTGCTCCAATCCCAGGTTCCAACCAAAGTACATTCCGGAGATTACGTATCCAACTCCAAGTCCCCATAACATTATAGGACCGAGTTTTCGTTCAAGGTGTGGGGTTTTAGGATCTTTTCCGTCAGTCATGCTGTAAAATAGTTATTACATCACAACATCCGAAAACACTCCTGGTACTTGAGGATTTTTTTAAAGGGGGGGTAGGAGATTTTTAGGACTGTGCGTTCTATTCAAACAACAACATATTTTTTGAAGATGGAAAGAAAATTGATCAATAGTATTAAAACAAAGAATCTGTTTGCCGTCCCATTGATGGCAATTCTGATTATGGTAAGTTCATGCCAGGAAGATGATATATCAAAAGGGCCGGACTTTGAATTTACAGAGGGAACACAAGAGACATTTGATCCTCTTACACTTGAGACTTTAAGTACGATCCAAACTCCTTTTGCCGATCTTTTTGGCATTTCAACTGCGGGTAGGATTGATGAGTTTGACATTTCAATTGACACCATAAAAACGCTCATTGAAAATAATCTCCAAGGTGCAACGGTTGTGGATTTTGAAGTCGATGAGGAACGCGGGCTAACAGTCTGGAAAATTGCAATAAAGTTTGAAACGGGTTCTTACCTGGAGATTGTCATTGTTCCTGAATTGGCTAAAGTACTGGAAGTTGAAGGGCAACGTGGACCATTTGATTATGACCTTGACTTCGGTGATGGCTTTGTCACATTACAGCAGGCAATTGATGCTGCTTTGGAAGCTGTCGGTTCAGGAGAAGTAATCCGATGGGAACTTGAGCTTGAGGAAGAAAACGAATGGGAGTTTGAGATCCTTATTGTCAATGAGCTGGGCAAATGGGAAGTTGAAATCAAGGCTGGTGATGGAGTCCTGATAGAAATAAAAGGTAAGGATCGGGATGAAGAAGATGAGGTAGAACGTGATGTTCCTGGAGAAGAAGCAAGTCAGGACATAATTGATGCAGCATTGGCCATAGTGGAAGGTGAAGTGATCCACTCCGAGAGGGAAGAAGATGACGAAGGAGACGTTTGGGAAGTGGTAGTTAAAACCTCATCTGGTGCAATTGTTAAAATTGAACTTCTATCGGATGGAACAATTCTGGAAATAGATGGTGAAGACAAACCATTTGATTACGAAGTAACTCCCGGGGAAGATCTGCTGACATTTAGGGAAGCCCTGGAGATAGCGCAGGCTCTTACAGATGGCAAGTTATCAGAGTGGGGTTTGGAGCGTGAGGAAGGAGTACTAATCTACGAATTTGAATTCAGAACGGAATTAGGAGTACTTGAGATCACTTTGGATGCATCAAGTGGAGATGTTCTTAGCAAAGAATTGGATGGAGAAGAGAAAGACGATGGGGAAAAAGATGGAGAAGGTGATCATAAGGACGCCGAATTCCCTCAGTCTTTAGAAGAGGTCGTTTCTGGAATTGTTGAGGGACAGATCATTCGAACAGAGCTTGAAACACCGGATTCCATTTGGTACGTTAAGGTGATGATCGTGGAAGGAGTTTATGTAAAACTCGAGATGACAAACGAAGGAGAACTACTTAATATAGAAGGATCGTATGCTCCTTTTGATTATGAAGTTACTCCCGGTGGGGACCTTATCACGTTCTCAAGAGCAAAAGAGATTGCATTTACTGACAGGGATGGAGAACTTATTGAATGGGCTCTTGATCACACTGAAGATGGAAATTGGATCTACGAACTATACATAGCTCAGGGAGAAACCAAGATTACAGTTAAAGTAAATGCTGCGACTGGAGAACTTACTGATTAACTCACTATTTTTATCAGCAGGAAAGGGCATCCGGATGGATGTCCTTTCTTAATTGTAATCACCCTTCTGTAATCTCTTCGAGATCCACCAATAGTTGCCACATGGATCCTGTATTCCACCACTTCTATCTCCATAATCCATATCGGCAGGTGCAAATACCGAATTAGCTCCATGATCCAATGCACGTTGATATAAATGATCAACATCGGAAGTATAGAAATACAGCGAACTTTTCATACCTATGAATTGGTCTCTGGCCTGAGCAATCATGATACATGAATCACCGATTTTCAGAATACAATTTTGGATGAATCCTTCTTCAGGATGAACGGTCCGACTTGTTTCTTCTGCGTAAAAAGCATCCTTCAAAAATTCGATCAGTTTTTGTGGATCATCACTGAATAAGTATGAGTTGACAGTACCAAATCCCTCAGGTCTAATTGTATCATACAGGTTCATCTGCTATTCCATTTTTATTTTGTAAAAAGGATTATCGTTATCCTGAATGAATTCTCCATCATTTTTTAAAATCGCTTCCGTCGAGATCTTCATTATTCGATCTATGATTTGGGAAATCGGGGTCATATTTGGAAGTCCATCTCGGGAATAGTTCACATATTGATTATTAAACGGCAGGTCCCACTTCTCTTTTAGCCCTATTTCATGCGTCAAATGTTTGGGAATAGCTGAGGCGCCGTGAATAACTCCAATCAATCCGGCGCATGTCGCAGCCTGGTTGTCACAATCATACCCTGCTGTAACGGCAATTCCAGTTGTTTTGAGGAAATCTCCTTCACCGTAGAGCACGGACATGGCTCCCATCAGCCCATTGATCATTGCAGAAACTTCATGATACCAGGGATTGGAAACCACCTCCGGGTATTTCAGATATTTTTCTTTGATTTTCTCCCTTGTGATCCTCCAATCCTCGTGTTCCGAATGCCATTTCAATACATCTTTCAGACCCTTTTTGAACGGGCTATCTTCCGGAACATATTTCATCCCGTGGTTGTATAGCACTTTTACGTCTTTTTCAAAAAATGCGGCACTATACATTGCTGCATAGAATATGGTAGGATGTATCCCCCAGTCATCACTTGTAATTCTCGCACTCCATTCAGCACGATCAACCGCTTTTCCAATCATTCCCGGATAAAACACACTCCATATTTCATTAACCAACTGGGGATCTATCGCAAACCAGTAGGGATTATTCTCTTTAGATCCTGTTGCCGGAGGAACCAAACCCTCATCCATGAGATCTCGGGCTTTCCGGTTACTGACCCAGATAAAACGATTGATGTGCTTTTTCCACATTTCCGTGATCTCTTCATAGGTCAGGTCCAGTCCATATTTCTCCACGGCGAACAGTGTCACGAATTCAATATCCGAATCATCATCACTCCAGGCTCCTCCCAGGGCATCTGCCATAATGTTTACATTTCCCCGGCGGTCATCACGATTCATTTTGATATTAATGGAATCGGTAGCGTTGTAATACTTATCAATAAAGATCGGAGCTGGTTCGTCACTGTGAACAAACTCAAATGGAAACCCCATGTAATTCCCAACCAGTTGACCCAGCCAATACCCTTCTATTTTGTTTCGAAGGTCCTCTTTGGTGATAGTAAAAAATGATTGCCCCTTTAAGTAGAATGAAAAGACTATCAATAGTAAAGCAATTGAAATTTTTCTACTCTCCATCGTCTACTCTATAAAACTGAAATCGTCCGTTCCATAAAAATCCCACAGTATCTTCTCTAAACTGAAATTCAACTTCATCACCATCCGATAGATCCAGGAACTTTAGTTCTTCCAGAGCACTAAGAGTGTCTATCTCACCGTTGTTTGGATCATCCACAACCAGAGTGTTCCCATTAACACTGATATCAACCAAATAGTCTCCAATGTCTTCAACTTCTTCAATATATCTGTATGTACCAACCAGTCTATCCAGGAGCTCGGTTTCAAGGTTTATCACACCTACTATTCTGGGCTTCATGATCCCGAGATCGTAATATGCCGAAATGGAACGTATTATTTCTGAGATCAGGCTCCCACCGCGATCGGCGTTGGTCATTACAATCACCGCATCACCACGATAGGCGAAGGCCACCATGTTGTTGGTAAAACCCGCATTCTTCCCTCCATGCTGGAACCTCAAACTATCACCATCCCACTGTAATCCTGGTCCAAGTCCCCAATCATTATTATGTTTTGTCAGCATCTCGTTCACAATATCTACAGAAAGAACTCCCTCATTTTTACCACCAACGATTTGCTGTAGTTCGATACAATATTTGGCGAGATCAGATGGTGTGGTCCAAAGACCAGCAGCAGCTTGTTCAGGATAATTATTCCATAAACCCTCGATAATTTGTCCCTGACTATTGTAGGCAGCACTTGCATTGTCATGAAATTCCGGAGTGAGAGGTTGATTGTAAGTACTTCGGGTCATACCTAAAGGTTGAAAGAAATTCGTGTTGATATAATCCTCCAGAGGTTGTCCGGTAACATCTTCCACCACTTTTTCCATAACAGTATATCCTCCACCGGAGTACCGCCAAATTAATCCCGGAATGGTATCCACCCTGATTGGATCTGTATTACCATTACCTTCTAAAACCTGAGTAATTGTTGGGAATGTATCAGTTTGTGAATATCCTGGAAATCCATGAACTGTCATTCCCGCAGAATGTGTCATCAGCTTTCTTAGGGTTACTTTTTCTTTAACTGTGAATTTATTTTCTGGGACTTTCCAATCCTTGAGGTACTCATTAACATCTGTATCAAGATCAACTTTGTTTTCCTGTGCCAGTTTCATTGTGGCCAGGGTTGCTACTGGTTTGCTAATGGATCCTGCCTGGAAGAGGGTTTCTGTGTTTACTTTGGAACCACTTTCCGTATTGGCAATACCATATCCTTTTGCCCATCTTACTTCACCGTTCCTTACCACTGCGATACTTACTCCAGGAACATTGTAGTGTTCCATTCTTTCCAAAATATTGAAGGTCATGGGATCTTCCCCTTTCATAATGATGGAGCCAATCAATCCATTTTCAATTTGAGCGATTTCTGTTTCCATAGGAGAACCCGGTTCAACTGAACACGAGAAGAATGCTATTCCAAATAAAATGGGAATAGTAATGATAGTGTAGTAGACTTTAGGCATTTTAGGAGTTTTGATTGATTGTCTTCTAAGGTAATAATAAGATTAATAATTATTCCTGTCCCTAATTTCAAACTGTGGTCAGATTGTCTAAATGAAATTACTCTGATGTAATCGAGTATACCAGATAATCAACTCCCTCCTGATTTATCGAATCCATCTCCGCCAAGCCTAATTTCAATAATAATCTCTGGGATTTTAGGTTGTCACGAGTGGTAATAGCATTTATTGTTGGAAACCCAAGCTCATTGAAACCATAGTGGATCATCTCAAGAGCAGCTTCGGAAGTATATCCCTTTGCTTCGTATTTTGGAAGAATTGCAAATCCTAAATCGGGGTTATCCAAATAATCTCGATTCAAAAAACCACATAAACCAATTGGGGTCATTGTGGATTTAAGAACCATCTTATAGAGACCATATCCATTTTGCTCATAACTTTTTTGAAGACTCTCCTTAATGTAAGCTTCAGCGTCTGGAAGGGTTCGAATACCCCGATCACCTATGAATTCAAGCCAATTTGGGCTATTTAGAAGTCCATAAATGAATTCTCGATCTGATGAATCTACTTCCTCAATTGAAAGTCGGGAAGTCGAAAATATAACTTTAGGCATTCTCAGTTAAATATCCCTATCCGTAGTTTTAAGCTGCGGATAGGGATTTACAGAACTTTCAGTTTGTAGTCAAATTTGAACCCGTAAGTCTCTAGCTCCTGCAAAACAGGCTTGAAGATCTCCTTTTTCGTAGGTTTCAAAACACCTTTCTCCCTTATAGTTCCCTCTAGGATCATCCTGGATGCAATTGCTGCGGGCAACGAGACTGCTCTTGACATGGCAGAATGTCCATAAGGAATTCCTTCTACCATCATTGTTGCCGATCTGCGTTCAATTCTTTTTGGAAACTCAACCAAGGCCTCATTATGAACCATTATCATGTCCTTCTCATGCTCCTCGTAGGACAATTTTTCATTGATAAGACCTAACAAGACGTCTGCATTAGTTCCTTTCATCATTGGGATCTGGCGATCATCAAAAAGGCCTAACCATGCAAGTTGTTTCACAACATCCGCAGATTTTTTGAGATTCAACTTATCAGCCACCGCCTGTATCACATCTTCTCCGTTGACCCCTAGCGTCTCGGCAACAAACTGTTTGTATGTTTTTCCATCCAGGTGATGTCCCTCTTCATCTTCCATTAGGTCGAGGTCCTTGAAACTTTGCATGGAATTACAATACCCAGGATATCTCAGAAGACCCCGATAGAAATTTTCGATTCCATGAAGATCATAATCGTCGATATACCGGGTTGCATTTCTATTGGGATACGTTTCAAAAGTTCCAATCCCGTCCACATCAACTAGCCAGCTATGATCAAATAATTCCTCCCCGGAAACATGAACCTCTTTGCCATCTTTGATATAAACGGCGGGAGTCTGTCCCGCAAGCAGCAATCCGCGAGGACTCCAAGATAGTTTATACCCATAAGGGTTATTATTATGTTCGTACGCAGGGATCCCACATCCATAAGACTTGAAGTCAATGATCTTTCCGCCTTCGGCATGCGCTAGATTGATCATCATCATTGCTCCCATGTGATCGATCCCGGGATCCTCCCCGATTTCATTTAATATGATAATTCCGGCATCTATGGCTTCCTGTTGAAGTTCACCCATTTCAGGGCTTATGTAAGAAGTTGTCACCATGTTGACGTGGTGTTTGATGCAAGCTTTAGCTACAATAGGATGCATTCTGGGCGGGATCATGCTGACTACAAGGTCCACGCCTTCCACCATGCTATCAAGTTCATCGTACGGGGGAGTGGCGTGCCAAAGAACCCTTTTTCCCAAGGTTCTTCCTGCAATGATGGGAGTGGGGTGATTTGGGTCCCGACTCGCTACCAACACTTCATATTTACATTTATCTATAAAATAATCCACCATGGGTTTGACAACGTACCCGGTGCCCAGGACCAGAACTCGTTTCATAATTTTTGAGGTTTGAAATCGATGATGTTTATGATCGGCAATTTATCATGCCATGTCGACGAATTAAAGTATACGATTATGAAATAGGTCAATATGAAAAATAATATTTGCCAGATGTAACCTTCTTTCATTCTCTTGGTAACTTATCCGAATTACCAAAAAATTCATGAATTGCGCGAACTAACAGATGATCTTGCTGACGAGCAGGTGATGATACTTGTGCAGAAAGGAAAACTTAATTACATGGAGTTGCTTTTTCAACGATATAAAAAGCCCCTCTATAATTATTTTCTTAAAAGCACACTTGATACTGACGAAAGTAATGACCTGACGCAAATCACTTTTGTACGTGTCATGAAGTACCGGGGATCATTTAATGCAGATCGTGGATTTAAGGTATGGTTATTTCAAATAGCCCGGAATTTGATCAAGGATCATTATCGGAAAATGAAGGTTTACAGGGATCAGTTCAGTATGATTGAAAACATACCGGAATATGCTGAGGAGGACGTGACCAATGAGCAGCTAGACCGCGAACGAAAACTTCATCAGGCGCTTGCAAAACTGCCAGATGAAAAAAGGGAGATCCTCGTAATGAGCAAATTTCAGGGATTGAAATATGAGGAGATCGCTAAAATCAGAGAGATGAGTGTAAGTGCCATAAAAGTTCAAGTGCATCGCACCATGGGGCAGTTGAGGAAACTATATTTTGAACAAACAGATTGATGATGAAATATTCAGACGAACAGATCTTAAGATTTCTGGAAGGTGATCTTCCTGAAGAAGAACGGGAGGAAATAGCCAAATGGCTTACGGAGGACCAAAAGGGACAAAAAAGACTGGAGGAGTTTGAGTCTTTGCTTGATTCAATGAGTAGTTCCATTCAATTTGAGCCCTCACAATCTATGGATTGGGAGATCAGGACCTTTATAGAGTCCGAAAATCAAAAGGTAAGAGAAGGCTGGACCAACTGGATGAGAATTGCAGCAGCTATTGCCTTGCTTGTTGTAGGATTCTCTGCGGGAACGGTATTCACCTCAACGTCTGATGGAGATTATGTATCCCTTCAAAATCAAGTTTCTGATCTGCAGCAACTGGTGATGTCGGGTGTTCTTCAGGACCATTCTGCCAGTGAGCGGTTGCAGGTGGTTAACCAGATTGAGGAATTACCGGAGACACCAAATGTCCTGCTTGTCAACACTCTGGTAGAAACAATGTCAACAGACGACAGTCCGAATGTCAGGTATGCTGCTGTTCAGGCATTGGGGAAATTTATGCATCTGGAGAGTGTACGAATGGAAATGGTCAGGGCTCTCGAGCATCAGACCGATCCATTGATCCAGATTGCAATGATAAACCTGTTGGTTGAAGCCCAGGAAAGAATGGCCATTGCGCCCATGAAGAAATTATTGGAGGAGGATGCGATTGTGGAAGAAGTAAAACGTCAGGCACAGATCGCAATTGACATTTTGATTTAAAAATTTGAAAAATAAGAAGATGAAAAAACTTTTGTATTTAGGATTGATAGTTGGGGTGTTCTGTGTGAATGCTCAAAGTGAACAGTATTCTTTTACCCCAAGTGGTAGTGTTGAATCCAATACGGTGATGGTTGAAAATTTATTCTCAGATCTTCGGGTCATGGGAACAAATGAAGGAGAAATTAGAATTATCGCCAAGGGTTATGAAGGACTGCCTGAAAAAGCAGCTGGATTGAAACCGCTTTCAGCGGTTGGTCCGGACAATACAGACATTGGACTGTATGTCAAGCAGGAAGGAAACATTATAAAGATTGCAGGAGCATCAAGCCGTACTTCCAAGGCAGATTACGAGATCTACTTACCAAAAAGGATCAAATTGAAGGTGGATTACAGTAGCTTCCAGGCTGGGGATATCAAGTTTTCCGGACTTTCCAATGAGGTTGAGGTCAAGTCTCAAATTGGTGAACTTATCTTTGAAATGGTTACGGGTCCGATAATAGCTAGCACGTTAAGTGCAGACATCACAGTGTACTTCAAAGAATTGAATCAGGTAGGTCCTACCTCGATCACTTCGACCTCTGGAGATATTGACATATCTGTCCCTTCCGATACGAAAGGAAATTTTGAGATGAGCACTACATCAGGTGAAGTGTATACGGATCTTGAGTTTTCTTTTAATGAGGAAAATGGATTACGAAGGTGGGGTGGAGGCATGTCCGCCGATGCCAATTTGAATGGAGGTGGATCAAAGGTCACCTTAAGAAGTGTCAGTGGTGATATATTCATTAGAAAGCTGGATCAATGAAAACCTTATTAGTGTTATTGGGAATATTCACATTCCTTTTTTCAATAGGCCAGACAAGAGTTACGGAAGAAATAGTCGTAAATAATCAAAAAACACTTGATCTGGATTTCGCTTTTGCAGATGAAATTGAAATATCAGTCTGGGAAAAGGACCAGGTATTTGTTGAGGTCGAAGTGACAATCAATGATGGAGAAGATGACGATCTGTTTGCTTTGGAGAAAAGGACCTCTGAGTCTGTAATTTATTTCAGAATGGATAAAGATCGTTTTGAAAGCAAGGAGTATCGAAAGAAAAACTGTTGGGATATGGATATAAATTACAAGGTTTATCTTCCCCGATCGCTCCGAATTAGAGCAGAAACCATAAGTGGCAATTACACCTTGAGGTATTATGGACAGGAGTTGGACTTCAAGACTATTTCAGGTGATGTAGACCTGACTATACCCAGGGACGGAAATGTCGAGTTCAAGGTAAAAACAATCTCAGGCGAGGTGTATTCTGATCTCGATATTAGATTCCCGGAAGGAAAAGCGGGCTTGCGACAGGTAGTTGGTATGAATGTAAAGGGAATGATCAATGAGGGAGGTAACCTTCTGGATCTGGAAACGATCAGCGGCAATATCTTTTTAAGAGGAGGTTAGTAAGTTTTCTCTATCCGTAGTTTTAAACTACGGATAGAGATAACTACGGATAGAGATGACTTTAGATCAGATACAAATTTCAATTCGATATTCCATTTTACCAGGGCTTTGGTGAGTAGCTATTTCATTACTCAATTGGAATTCATCAAACCCCATAGTGTGCAATAACTGATCGTTGATATAGTAGTGGACAACTTCTCCAATTTTGGCTATTCGAATATTCACTCTGGATAGATCTAATATCGCTTTCACCCCATAGTAAATCCTTTCCTGATCTTTGTGATTTGAATAAAGCAGCAGATCACTTCTGTAATTGTCGTAACTTAAAATAATTCCATTCCACTTGAAGAGATGAATTTTTCCGGGATAGTTCAAATTTTCGTATTCAATTATAATGTTGACATTCTCAAGCTCATTAAGTGCTTGTATGCTGTCAACAAATCCCCGGGAAGTCATTTCATCGATGTAATGCATCCGATTGCCCTTGGTAAGAATTATTGAATCACAGGGCAGTTCTTTTTTTTTAAGTGGACTATTTCTGGCGAGTTTGAAGAGTTCATCAAAATAATAATTCACCCAATTTTCAGAGTACATATCAGTCGAGCATTTCATATTCACCACCATGGAATTGTTCATGATGCTCCGACATTGTCCGGTAGGAAATGTTTTATTGTCATGTTTCCGATTGAGGATACAATGTCCTAGTTCATGAAAAATGAGGAACAATTTTTCATTTTCACTTATTAATCCCCAGCGATACTCATCGATTGTGATTGTGCGATACCCAAAAACATTTCTACTGCACTTTGCAGCTAGTCTGGGTTCAATTTCACCAAATTTTATCGTTACATTCCAATCAAGCTCAACGTTTCTTGCTTGAGCTTCAGTCTTAAACTTGTTGACATAGGTCTCGAACTCTGGATCAACATAATCATTTGTACAACTGGAAAGGACATGTACCAAACAAAGAATGATCCCATGGACAGAAAAGTAATTACAAAAGACCCCTCTCAATGACTTACAAGATATTCCAGATGTCAAAAACTAATCCTGGTTCGTGAATGTTTCGCCGAAATTAAAGTTTTACCTAACCAGGGCCAACATTAAATCACAAAACAAAGGACATTCAAGTGACTAGATTGAGAGATTAGTGTCTACCAGAATTCGTTGAAGATCATTAATGGTGTTAAAATCCTAATGCGGGAAGCACATAATCCTCGATGATCATTTCATGTATGTTGAATGGGTTATTACCACTGTAAGCACCACTGGTAATAGCTACTACCAGATCCAGGTCCGGAATTCCTATGATGAATTGCCCTCCCCATCCGGCGGCAAGAAAAGCGTCTAACTCACCTTCATGATATTTGACAAGCCACCATTGATATCCATAGCCGTCACTGGCATCTCCCAGGAATCTGTAAGGTAATTCGATAGTTTTGCTTAGAGCTTTATCAATCCAATCACTGGAAACTAATTGAGTCCCATTCCACAGCCCTCGATCCAGGTACAACTGCCCAAGTTTTAGCATATCCCTTGAATTAATAAATAGGCTGCCGGTAGAAATGGCCGCTCCACTTGGATGAACTTTCCAACGGTAGTCATTGAATTCCATGGGCTCAAATAAATTTACGACCGCATAATCTTCCAGGGGGATTCCCAATTCCCGTTCCAACAAGTCTTCAATAATGACAGTATTTCCTGTGCTATAATTAAATGTAGATCCAGGTATGGAAATTAATTCTTGTGACAAAACGTAACCAACTGGATCCTCATCATAGAGAATATGATAACCGTCGTTACCAGGCTCATTAAATGGCGGATCATCGATCCAGGACAGTCCAGCCGTCATGGAGAGAATGTGTTCGACGGTAATCAATGCTTTATTGCCAGATAACAAATGATGATATTCTGGATAGAGATCAATCAACCGGGTTTCCACATTTGGAAATAATCCCTCGTCTATAGCAATTCCAAGGAGCGTAGAGGTAAAACTTTTACTTACTGAAGCCTGGAAATGCAACTTTTCCCGGTCGTAATTCAGATCTTCCCCTTCGGTATTGTACAAGGTAAAGTAATGTTCAAAAACCAATTTTCCGTTTTTAGCCATGGCAATGCTATGCACATAATGGTCATTTCGAGTCATTAACAACTCAATCAGTCCCTCCAACTTATTCACCTGAAAACCTACGTCCTCCAGGGACGTAATAGTCCACCCATCACTGTCCAATTCTGGAATATTGTATTGATAGAGAGCTTCCTCCTGTTCGCACCCCATGCACACCAACATGAGCCCAAGAATGAAAATCATCAACCTTTTCATTTCGAATTGTTGCTTTTATACTTTGGACAGATGAGCCTTACTTAACACGTAGTCCATGGCAGAAGGCAGATAACTGGCATTACGTGATAATTGCATTTGAATTGTCACCAGTACATGATTTCATTGGAAAAACCTCTCCATTATCTATTGAAAAGACCATGTATGGCCTGAGAATTGTCAGTTTCTGTCGGCTGGAAATGCAATAAATTACTCAACCCAACGATAGGTTTAGCGGACCATTGACATCATTCGACCCACAATTCGTTCAAAAAATCAAATCCGGAGATGAATTTGCCTACAAAAGGCTTTTTGATGAATACTATGTTCCTCTCTGCATTTTTGCAAAAAGGTTTACCAATGACCTCGATGCCTCAAAAGACATTGTACAGGACCTGTTTGTTAAGCTTTATCATGACAGGGATCATTTGGATGTAAAAACATCCCTGAAATCATATCTCTACCAGGCCGTAAAGAACCGATGCCTGAATTACGTAAAGCATGAACAGATACATGCTACCCATATAAGCAATATTCAGTTGAAAATTTCGAGGGAGAGTCATAATTGGAGTGAAGAGATCCTTGAAACCGAACTTCAGGCTAGGATTTACGACATTATTTCCAAGTTACCAAGTCAATGTCAGAGGATATTTAAGATGAGTCGACTTGATGGCTTAAAGAATCAACAGATTGCAGACGATCTTAATCTTTCCATCAGGACAGTGGAGACACAAATCAGCAAAGCACTGAAAACATTAAGAACTGACCTTTCTCATTATCTGAAAAGTCTTATTTATATACTTCTATGGTTGAATTTCTGATCGTGGGAAACATTAAATACGTGTGGTGGCCTCCTTGTCTGTCATAGCAATGAAAGCATGGAAAACAAATTCCAACATATCGATCCCTACTTGTTACTCAACTTCATCAAAGGGGAATGTAATGATCGGGAAAAGGAGCGGGTGGAGCTATGGCTAGAAGCTGACCCGAATAATCAGAATTTGTTGGATTCGACTAAAAGGATCTGGGACCATTCGTCCTCCCTGGAAGATATCGAGCAGATCAATGTTGAGGCTGACTGGCAATTGGTCAGGGACAGAATAAAATCGGGGACACACCAAGAAGACACCAATTATTTTGGGCGTATCATTCGAATAGCTGCAACTGTTGTGCTGGCCCTTGGCTTAGGTTATACCCTCTTCCAGTTCTGGATTGAAGATCCGGAGATCCTGGTGGTGAAGACAAACGATCAGCAAAGAGAAATTACTCTCGATGATGGAACGAAAGTATGGCTGAACAGGGAATCGCAACTAGCTTTTCCCGAGACTTTTGTGACCGATCAAAGAGAAGTCCGACTTTTAGGTGAAGCCTATTTTGAAGTCATAGATGATAAAGACAAACCCTTCACTATAGTCACTCAAAATGAAGGAATTGTGGAAGTGATTGGCACCGCTTTCAATGTTGAGGCGAGTGTGAAGTCAGACCTGGTTATAGTCGATGTGGTTGAAGGGAAAGTTGCACTTTACAATGCAGATAATCCTGTCCTCAGGGAAGAACTTCAGGTTAATGAACGGGGAGTTTTAGAGCGTAACGACGTGTCCAAATCAATAGTAGAAAACCAGAACTTCCTAAGTTGGAAAACGGGCGTTCTGAACTTTGAGAACTCATCGCTATTGCAGGTAATTGAAGATTTGGAAGAACATTATGGACAGGAAATTCGCATGGAAGGGGGAGGTATGGGAAGCCTTAAATGGACTTCAGTCATAAGAGACCAAACACTAAAAGAAGCATTGGATGAACTTGCCCTGGTCCTGGGATTGGAATACGAAGTATCTGACGACTCAGTAATTACACTCAAAACAAACAACAACAAACAATGAGATTCATGGGGCACATGATCCCAAAGGTCATATTCCTTTTACTGTCATTGAGCCTTCTCGGTCAGGTTTCAATTCTTGATAAACAATTAGATCTTGGAGGAAAGACTGCGACAGTCAAGGAGTTTCTAGATGAAATTGCCAGAAAGGGTGAATTCTCCTTTTCATATGGAGGGAATAATCTGCCCTTGGATAAAGAGATCCATTTACCCGCCAAAAGACAATCCGTCAGGGATCACCTCAACGACATATTATATGGCATTCCTGTAAGGTATGTTGAAAAAAATGGCAAGATCCTCCTAATACCAGAGCAGCCAAAGGAAAAATCCGATCTTCCCAGTCAGACTATAAGGGGATCGGTCATTGATACCGACCTTGAAGAACCTCTGGTAGGTGTCACTGTTCTGGTTTTGACCACAGATACGATCATGGGTACTACCACCAATGCAAAGGGTCAATTTAGGTTTAGCAATGTCCCCGTGGGCCGGTATTCGGTCAAATTTTCCTATGTAGGCTACCAGTCCCGTACATTTTCAAATATTCTTTTGGGTTCAGGCAAAGAGAAGGTCTTAAACAACGTAGAATTACGTATCGGTAAAACTGAACTGGACGAGATACAAGTTTCTGCAAGCTACTATCGAGACATGCCTGTCAATGAATCCGCAGTCGTTTCCAGTAAGAGTTTCTCTGCTTCGGAGACGGAGAATTATCCAGGTGCACTTATGGATATCTCCAGAGCAGCGGTCTCATTTCCGGGAGTCGTATCTGGTAATGACGGCCAAAATCATATAATTGTTAGAGGGAATAGCCCTAAAGGTCTTCAATGGCGACTTGAAGGTATTGAGATCCCCAACCTGAACCATTTTGCCGAAATAGGATCTTCCGGAGGAGGGATTGGTATTTTGAGTAATAACATGCTGGCCAATTCGGAATTTTTAACTGGTGCGTTCCCTTCAGAATATGGAAATGCCCTTTCAGGGGTATTTGACTTGAATATTAGGAATGGAAACAACGAAAAGCACGAAAAAACCTTTCAGATAGGATTGATTGGTACGGAATTGATGGCAGAAGGGCCCATCAATCGTAGCAAGGAATCAACGTACGCTGCACAATACAGGTACAGTACATTTGAATTGATCCAGAAAGTAATTCCTGATATCCCCAATATCCCCGAGTTCCATGACCTTTCTTTTAAGGTAGCCTTACCCACAAAAAAGCTAGGAGATTTCTCCATCTTCGGAATTGGAGGATTGAGCCATGAAATAGGAGCGGATACTGATTATGACTGGAACTCTAACATGTCAACTATCGGAATAAAGAATAACTATAGGGTCAATGAAAAGACCAGTCTTCAATCCATACTCGCCCATTCTACATGGATGTATTCATGGGATGAGTTCAATGCTGTTCAAAATGGAGTCGGGATAGTTGATCAACAATGGAAAACCCGAATATTCGAAAATATTTTTAGGGGTTCGGTCAGTTTGGATCATCGCCTGGGGAAAAAACATAAACTAAAGACAGGACTGATCTTTTCTGCAACCTCCTTTGATTCTTATATGCGTTGGAATTCCGATTCACTTTTTGTCAGGTCGACAGACATTTCTCATCCATTACACGAGGAAAACATTCGTTACGATCGTATCTTCATGGATGATGAGGGCGTTGCCTCAACAGGGCAAACATTCTTTCAGTGGAGGTACCAGGTCAATGACAAGCTAATCCTGAATTCTGGGCTACATTACCTGCATTTTTTCCTGAATGATAATTTTTCTATTGAACCCAGACTGGGAATAAGTTACCAGTTCCTGCCAAGACACTCACTTAATATCGGTTTTGGTGTTCACAGCCGATTGGAATCCCTTTCCTTCTATACCGGTAATCAGGAAATAAGAGGAGAAGTAGTTCAGGCAAATAAAGGTCTTGAATTAACAAAAGCCAGGCATTATGTGGCGGGTTATAATTATATCATTAATAAGGATCTATTCCTGAAAATTGAGGGCTATTATCAAGACATTTTTGATGTTCCGGTCTATCCTTACCCTAATTATTTCTCAATACTCAATATGGACTGGGGATTTGAAGGCGCCTACCTGGAGAATGGGGGACGTGGTCACAACAAAGGGATCGAAGTGCTCCTTGAAAAGTTTTTTTCCAGGGGTTATTACTTCATGTTAAACGGTACACTTTATGATTCTAAGTTTACCAATTACCTCGGAGAGACTTTCGATACAAAATACAATGGATCATATGTCGCCAATGCAGTACTACTCAAAGAATTTAAGGTTGGGCAAAGGAAACAAAACCTTTTCAGTGTAAACAGCAGGTATATCTATTTCGGAGGATTACGTCAATATCCTATAGATCTGGAAAGATCTATTGAATCCGGCTATGAATACAGGATCGTTGATGAAGGTTATTCCTATAAGTCATCTGATTTCTTTCGAATGGATCTGCAACTGAGTTTCAAACGAAATAAACCTAATAAGTCAAGTGAATGGCGTGTTGACCTCCTGAATGTAACCAATCACAAAAGCATGCTTGAAATAGAGTATGATCCACAGACCGAGTCCATCAAAACCGAATATCAAAATAAATTGATTGGGATGATTGCGTATCGCATAATGTTCTAATTATCAAGGACTGAATTATACCTCCAAGTAATCCTTTGACATAAATCATACCTCCACTCTTTACAGAAAAATCGAAATTCATTAAATTCAGAATTCATTTTTCAACGTTCCAGGAAGCCCAGACCGCACCTATCGGATTAAGTCTAAACTGTAATGGCTATGACTTTTAGAACTTTTTCCAGAAAGGGCTTTACCATAAGGAAATTATTCCTTCCCATCGTACTCATCCTTATCAGTCTCATGCTTTGGTATAGCCCGAGCTTTAAAGAGATCGGTTCTGGAGTTGCTATCCTTTTGTTTGGAATGGTAAACCTGGAAAGTGGATTCCAGACTTTTGCCGAAGGCCCATTGAGGAGAATGCTCCACAGGATCACGGACAAGTTTTACAAAAGCCTGATGTTGGGTGCAGTTTCAACTGCCGTTCTCCAATCCAGTTCGTTAATATCTGTCATAGCCATTTCATTTATCAGTGCAGGTCTTCTGGATCTTGTAGCAGGTATTGGAATAATATTCGGAGCAAATATTGGGACTACCGCTACATCCTGGCTCGTGGCAATCTTTGGTCTCAAATTGAAGATATCTGCATTAGCCATGCCAATGCTGGTCTTTGGGATTATACTCACATTCCAGAAGAACCAAAGCCTGAAGGGTATTGGTAATATTCTGGCAGGGATGGGATTTCTTTTTTTGGGGATCCATTATATGAAGGAAGGGTTTGATGCCTTTAAGGACACATTGGATCTCAGCAAATATGCACTGGAAGGTCCTTTGGGATTATTTGCTTTTACAGGTCTGGGGATCTTTGCCACAGTGATCCTGCAATCCAGCAGTGCCACCATGGCGATTATCCTTACCGCTCTTATGACCGGTCAAATCACCTACTATAACGCCCTGGCACTTGCTATTGGAGCAAATATCGGCACAACTATCACAGCCATTTTGGGAGCCACTGCTTCCAATGCAGCTGGAAAACGTTTGGCAATGGCCCATCTAGCCTTCAACCTTGTTACGGGTCTGATTGCCTTGATCTTCATTAACCAGATAAGTTGGTTAGTAGATGTGACGTCCAGAGGCATAGGGATCGGAGCGCAGGATTATACGATGAAATTAGCAACGTTCCATACCATCTTCAATCTTATTGGGATCATCGCCATGTATCCAGCTGTTAAACCATTGGCACGATGGCTTAATAAACATATCAAGGACCTTGCTGTCAAGGATGTGGATCGACCACTATACCTAAATGATGCTGCCCTTGCATATCCACAATCCGCTATTGGAGCACTGTATCAGGAGACTATGCACCTTTTCAGCAATACCTATGAGTTGATCCTTCATACTTTGAGCCTCCATAGAAAGGACGTCTTGTCGAAAACCCAACTGAGAAAAGTCATTAAACGATCAAACCAGATCATCAACATCAACATTGATGAATTGTATTACACAAAGATCAAGGCGATCCATAGCAAGATCATTGAATTTGCTACATATACCCAACAGCTTGACCTGACTGCGAAGGACATTGATACTATTCACCACATTAAGGATGCGAATCAATATTTTGTGGAAGTAGTAAAAGATTTGAAGGACCTTCAACCAAATATGACCAGGTACCTGAAGTCTGAAAATGATATGGTCAAGGAAGAGTACAACAATTTCAGAAAGCGTATTTCAAAGATGGTCCGTGCGATGGTGAAGATCCAATCCCTTCAGCCCGATCCTGAAAGTAATTTCGATGATGAAAGAATAAGGATAAGACAAGAGCAGGAATCGCTGCTAAATAAGAATGAAATCCGGCTTTCGAAGGAAGATGACTTGTTCAACACCAACCTCGACCAACTATTGCGCAAAAAATTGGTAAAAAGTGAAACGGCATCCTCAATGATGAATGATAACTCCGTGGTAAAGGGAATTCTGAAGAATCTTTTAAAAGCTGGAAAGTTACTGTATATCAAGTCCGATTTCATTTCTTCTTTGAACGAAAAAGAAGAGCCACAGCAAGAGGAATTGCAGGCAGCCTGATCCACATTTGATTATATTTAGAAAGTACATCAAATCAATCATTTATGAAAATAGGAGCCTTTTCCATAAGCCTTAATGTTAAGGACATTCATGCATCAAAAGAATTCTATGAGAATTTGGGCTTTTCTGTTTACGCCGGAGACATCGAACGGAATTATTTGATCATGAAAAATGAACATTCCGTGATAGGGTTGTTTCAGGGGATGTTCGAAAAAAATATCATCACCTTTAATCCGGGATGGGACCAGGGAGCAAATCCTCTTAAAGAGTATGATGATATCAGGGACATACAGAAACACTTGAAAGGGAAAGGCACAAAATTCCAATCGGAGGCAGATGAAAATTCAACAGGACCGGCAAATTTTATCATAGTTGATCCGGATGGAAACCCTGTGCTTGTCGATCAACACGTTTAATAACTCATTATCTCTCTTTGTATTTTAAACTCTCTCTGTAGTTTTAAACTACAGAGAGAGATGTTGAAAATAAATAATCACGAACTTTCTACGTTTGATTAGCGTGACCGCAATCAGATCCCTTTCATTCATTTTCCTACTCACGGGATCACTTGTTAGTTCAAGCCAGGACTCATTCTATTCCCAATTGGCAGACTCAGCCTTTACGCTAACAAAGGACAAAGTGACCTATGACCCGAGTTATTTTTCCCTTGACTATCCGGGAGGAGATGTTCCGAAAGATAAAGGAGTCTGTACTGATGTAATCATTAGAGCTTATCGCAAAGTTGGAATTGACCTTCAGAAAGAAGTCCACGTTGATATGAGACGAAATTTTGATCTATATCCTACGATTTGGGGATTGACCGGTACGGATAAGAATATTGATCATAGGAGAGTGCCAAACCTGATGGTATTTTTTGATAGATATGGGAATAAACTACCTATGACGTCCGATCCCAATGATTATAAACCAGGAGACATCGTCAGCTGGAATCTGGGCGGAGCAGTCACTCACATCGGGATAGTAAGTAATAAAAGGACGGACGATGGGAAACGTTACCTGATTATTCATAATATTGGAAACGGACAGGTACTTGAAGATTGCTTGTTCAGATATAAAATTATTGGACATCACAGATACAAGAAATAAACCTCTGTCCGTTGTTTGAAACTACAGACAGAGGTTTAATATTTGTTATAAAAAGACCAAATGAACCGTAGAAGATTTTTCATTTTCATTCTTCCCTTATTGATATTCTCATGTCAGTTTCGAAGTAACCAAGACCAAATAAATATCTTCGAAAGGCTTGGTTCCTATCTACCGGATGGATACACCAATGAGTTATTGGTTGGGAGTTATAAGGTTTACGAGGATAGGGAAACTATGTCAGGCAGAAAGATCCCTCTCCATATCACTGTAACGCCTGCGTTGGACCAGGCGAACAAACTCGAGCCAATATTCTTCATTGATGGAGGACCGGGTCTGGGTGTTTCTTCCTGGAACTATTTCTACAATGAGGAGGACACTTTATACAGATCAAAGCATGACCTTGTGTTCATTGATGTGCGTGGAACGGGTCGTTCTCAGGCATTGCACTGCCTGGAATTGCAAACCAGAAAAGGACTTGAAGAACATCTTGGAAAACGTTATCCGGAAGAGAAAATCCAGGATTGCATCGAAGCTTATTCCGACTCGATAGATTTTAACAATTACAACTCTACCTATATTGTGGAGGACCTAGAGGAGATCAGAACATGGCTAGGTTATAAAAAAATTGATCTCTATGCAATTTCATATGGTGGTAAAGTTGCGCTGCTCTATATGGACAGATACCCGAATTCCATCCATAAAAGTGTATTGCATTCTCCATCTCTTCCTGGGCTGAACAATCACATTTTAAGAAGTGAATGGTCTCAAAATGCCATCAACAAAGTATTCGATTTGTGTTTAGAGGATCCTGATTGCAATGAGAATTTCCCGGAGATTAAGGCAGAATTTTTTGAACTAAAGGAAAGGATCGAAACAAGTGAAGTTTCGGTTGTCTATGGCAATGAGAACTCACAAGTAATCACTCTGAAATGGGGTCCGATCGCAAGTAAGTTATACTCCTTACTGTATGATGATACGGGCTATATCAAGCTCCCTTATTTGATCCATCAAGCTTATTTAGAGAATTACTTACCTCTTATAAAGGAATTTAATTATCAAAGTGATAAACCAAACTTAAGATTTGCACAGGGAACACTTTTGTCCATTATTTGCGCGGAAGAAATCAACCTAGATTGGAAGACTAATTCCGAAATTTCTGAAACCTTTCTTGGTGACTACATGTACAAAAGCAGATTGGAGGTTTGCAAGTCCTGGCCGGTTGAAGATAAGTCTCGCGATTTCCAAAGAATGATATCTTCAGAAGTACCCACGTTAATATTTTCAGGAAATTTTGATCCAGTCACACCGGCAGAAAATGGGATAAGTCTAACCAGGACCTTATCAAATAGCACTCATGTTATCATTCCATACATGGGTCATATGTTTTCGGAATTATCCAATATTAATTGCTACGATGAGTCCGTGGTCTCTTTCTATGACAACGAAAGCTTTATTCAAGACGTCTGTTTCGAAACCATGTTACCACAACCATTTCGTATCAATTAGGACTTCTCTTGGCTGTACTGCTGCTTTCCTCTGTCCGCAGTTTAAAACTACGGACAGAGGAATAGATGGAATTTCCGGATAGAGAACTGTTCTTTATTGCTGAATGATTAAATCTTCCAACAGTTTAAAGGGCTCCCCAAAATCACTTATTCCCTGCAAATCCAGCTGTATGTTTTTAGCGTTATCGGAATTGAAGAAGGTGATCTTCGCTCTGCCATTCTTATCCGTTTTAATACTTCCACCCCAGAATAAGGTAGCTCGTTTATCAGGAAATTTATAGTCGGGATTCAGCTTGTAGTTTGGAGAGGAAAACTCCCTTGCTGTGTAGAAGCCTTGAACTTGTTTGTAGGAAACTTTTTCCTTTTTCTGCCTTAGTTCCGTATCAATTCCTTTTTTGGTTGTCACAGAAATGACTCCATTTGCTGCTAAAACCCCATAATATGACGCTGAGGCATCCTTGAAGATCTCAATTTTCTCAATTTCGTTAGGAGGAATAGCTAAAAGAGCTTCGATAGCCGCCCGATTGTTTCCAGCCGCAAAGGCTCCGGCTCCAGCAACCTGCTGTGTTGGTGGACTTCCCGGTCCTCCGGTCTGATCCTGTGTGTCAGCTCCCCGATTGCTAACTCGGAATGGTGTGGCCAGGAAAGGTAAACCATCAAGAATTAGCAATGGAGGTCCCTGACTGTTGCGGAATCGTATCGTTGTTCTGTTATCGAATCCTGAGACCACGACCCCTGGCACCTGCCCAACGATCATTTGAAATACATCTGTATACTCACGTTTTTCAGGCCGAATGACGGCATCAGCAATTGAAAGTTCCTCTCTCTGTCCTTCAACCTCCACAACATCAAGCATCATGGTCATAGGACCCGAAGCTTCGGAAATTACCTGTCTTTCCCTACTCAATGTCAAATATTCGGATATTTCGTCCCAGTACATGAGGTCGTCGATGGTTCTTCCGGTGACATGAAATTCTTTCGGTGGTGATCTGGGTATTCTTATCGTGACGTCCAGTGCCCTTGACTGATCTTTTACCCCGGGTATACTGAAGTATAGCGTTGAGGAATCCCTGAAATTCAGGCCTCTTAATTCCAGGTAGCCCCTATCGTCTGTCTGGACATTCATCAACATACTTGCCGAATCTGATAGAGCAACGACATTGAGAAATCTATTCTTCAACGGGACTCTGTCTTCAGGACTTACAGCAAGGCCAGTCAAAGTGAATCCCCGTTCCGGGAAATATTGAATATTCGGAGAGGGGTCCTCCAATATCTTCAACCACTTGAACCTTCTCCAGCCATGCGTCATCATTAATAGGTCGAGATTCCTTTGAGTGAGTTTTTCACTGTCTCCGAAATAGTAACCAGGGGAATCGACGTAATCATCAATGTCTGAGCTGAGATGAAAATAGTTTTGAATATTTGATGTAAATGGATCTTTTCGGACTTGAGCTCCATCTGTTACGGACAACGAAAAATCCCCTTCAATTCCCCGGCCTTCTGCGTCTTTTACTGATATCTCCAATGATACCTGATTCCTTGGCCCATAATCATCCTTATCAGGATTGATTGAAACCTCAGGATCCCTTCCCGTATCAATAAAAACCAAGCGTTCACACCTGGGTCGACCCAACTCATCGAATAGCGTGATCTGTAAAATACCTTGTGGCAAGTTGGATTTCGGTATTTCAGTCAAAACACCTCTTTCCGTCATTATATGTTTTGAACGATGGACGATCCGACCCCTGCTTTGGCCAATAATATAAAAACTCTTTTCATGGAAATCCCGGGTTGCTCTCATGACGAGTTTTACGGTGTTCTCATTCCGATTATTGGCCTGCAAAGCAATACCTGTTGGAAGTATCTTTCCGAGGTCGAACTCCACGGGTTCACCCTCAAAATCAATTAAAGCACGATATGAGTCATCGGATTGCGGGTTCAGATAGAAACTTCCATATCCAAATTGATTGCTTTTTATTTTGCCAACTGTTTTGCCGCTTTGGTTTTCTATTGATCCGGATATCTGCGTTCCTTTTCCACCCTTGTCGGTAGCCTTGAAAGCTATCTGGCCCGTAATTCCGGAAATCATGTAACCTCCTTCAGGGAAAAAATCTACCTTGTTTACGGAATCTATCTTCCGGAAAGGATAGATATCTGCTTCTATCTCACTGAGTATTGCAATCTCTTCCTGAAAATAGAATTCATTGTTCCCCTCATTCCTCATTAATTGGGTATACGCACGTAACCAATATTTACCTTGTGGTATAGAATCTGGCAAATGGATATCTCCCTTTCCTCTTCCATTCTGAGTATTTATGACTTGATGACTTACGATTTCATAATCAGGGCCGATAAGTTCCACATGGACCACATCACTCAATACATCGGAAAAATGAGTGGAAGCATCTACAAGATAAATACTGTACCAGATGTCTTCACCCGCTGCATAAATTGGTTTGTCATGGTGGAGATATACTTTTTCTTGTCGGATGAAACTCCTTTCGAATTTTGAATTCAGTTCTTCAATGAATGGATCTTTTCTCAGATCTTTTTGCTCAAGTATGATTTGTTTTTGGTCATTCAAAAAAATGGTTCCGAATGCACGACTGGATTCAAAGTCTGCGATCACTTCTTCTTCGATAGGTGTTCGTTGCAGGATCGGATTGTCCTCCCAGAATTTCCGATCATATCCAAGCTGATCCAGGATGGAGGCATCACTTCTGCGATAGTTGATCCTTCCACCAAGTCTTTTTCTTTTAGGAGGATTGTATTGCTCGTAGACTGTGAGAATTGAGCTTGATTGGACAGGAAATTGAAACTGGTCCTCAACGAAATAATCAAATGACTGGTCTACCTTAATATAATCAAGGCTAAGGGTACTGGACTTATTCCTCCTGAAGTACATTTCGTATTGAAGCGAATAATTTTTCCAATACCCGTCCTTCGTGATCTTAATCACTTTCAATCTATCATCTACAAAGCCCCCATCTACCTTCAATATGTCGTGATTATCGATATCAATATAGACCTTACCCTGCCAGGCCGGCCTAGGTAATTTAGGTTTCGGTATAAATTCGAGTTCAGCAACTTCCCGACCATCAACATCCAAGACACGCCCCACTTCAAAGTCATAAAAACGTCCTGCATCCGGTCTTATAGGCATGAAAAAATCCTCGGTGTTTGGTTGGATGGGCATCATGATCCTCGACAACAAAGTGAAGTTCTTGTTGGTGATCATTCGCTCATCCAGATTCATGGCATATCTCCCTTCCTGGATACCCCAGTCATGAATACCTATACCCGAAGAGCGGATGTCATAGAAAATTTCATATAATTCCGAGAAAATGGTGTCATTTTGTGATTTCTGGCGATAGAATGCCTTACCATACTGTTCTTTTTTGGCATTTTGAAGTGCCTTTTCGTAGGCATTGATAACCAGTGTTTCAACGTACGTTTGTCTCTTTTTCCCTTTTACGGTAATTGCATCTAATCTATAATTCCGGGGGGTAAGTTCCACCACCACATTCCCGCTATTTAGAACTTCAATCGCTTTTCGTTCATAGCTGATATGTGAAAAAATTAGCTCTTTCGATGAGGAATCAATATTAACGATAAACATTCCTTCTTCATTGGAAGAGGTTCCCCTGGAAACCTGAAACTGCCCGATACTGACATATGGTATGCCCTCCCCGGTTTTGGAATCAACGACCTTACCGGAGATGGTTATTTCTTGGCCGTAAGTTGATATCGACAAGAATGAAAGGAGTAGCCACGCAATGAGTTTGGAAGACATGGGTAATGTTTCTCTACTAAATATACTTCCACGATTTTGGAACTAATAAAGTTATGGGTGTAAATACAAACGACTACCAAACGAAAATCCTAAATACGAATAACATGAAATAAAGTATATTGAATGTTCATTTTTTTAAATGCAACACGCTAGTATATTTAATGATGCCCTTGGCCCAGTCATGAGGGGTCCTTCCAGTTCACATAGTGCTGCAGCTTGCAGGATTGGTCTGATCCTGAGAGACCTCATGCATGGTGAAATCACTAACATTGTGATCGATTATGATCCAAATGGATCTCTCGTAACCACTCATGAAAGTCAGGGAACGGATATGGGCCTCTATGGAGGCTTGATGGGGTGGCAGGCAGATGATCCGAGAATGATTGAATATAGGGAGGAATTGCAGAAGTCGGGGATTAAAGTGACCGTAAATTACCTGGGCTATGATGCTCCTCATCCCAATTACTATCGCATCTCAATTTCCAATGAAAGGATCACACATACACTTTCCGCAATTTCTACTGGTGGAGGTATGATGGAAGTGGTCGAAATCGATGGTTCCCCAGTCTCCATATGTGGAGATTATCATGAATATTTGATTTATGGGGAAGATATAAACCTGATCCGTGATTTACTACCAATAAAGGATTGCTATCTGGTTTCGACGGAGGCCGGTTTTGTGGAGATCAAATCGCTTACACAACTCGAGGAAGATCTCCTGAGTAAAATACGTGCGATTCCGGGAGTGAATAATGTTTGTTACTTGCGCCCGGTTGTTCCGGTTTTGACGTCATATAGGTTGGAAATCCCTTTCATATATTGTTCTGAACTTTATGAAATAGGGAAGAGTGAGGGTCTTAGTCTTTGGGAGTTAGGGGTGCTTTATGAATCAGCGAGAGGGTCCCTTAGTGAGAAACAAACATGGACAATGATGGAATCCATTGTCGATGTCATGGGATCTTCGATTCGTGAAGGTCTGAAGGGGAAAGAATTTGAAGATCGAATTCTGCCAGTTCAATCACTTGGATTCGAGGAGAAAATGACAGAAAACAAACTTCTCGATGGAGGAATATTGAATACGATAACTCTTTATATTACTGCGCTCATGGAGAACAAAAGCGCTATGGGAGTTTTTGTGGCAGCACCCACTGCGGGTTCATGCGGAGCTTTACCTGGAACAATTTTCGGAGCGGCCAATGAAATGAACCTCCCAAAAGAAGAAATTATCAAAGCAATGTTTGCCGCGGGCATTATTGGGGTATTCATCGCACAACACTCCACGTTTGCTGCGGAGGTTGCAGGTTGTCAGGCTGAAACTGGCGCAGGAGCGTCCATGGCGGCAGCCGGATTAGTGACACTGGCAGGAGGATCACTGGAACAGTGCATTGCTGCCGCTTCGTTTGCCCTTCAAAATTCCTTGGGGATCGTGTGTGATCCAATCGGCAATCGCGTGGAAGCCCCATGTTTGGGGAAGAATATTCTGGCAGGATCTAACGCCCTTTCCTCAGCCAATATGGCATTGGCGAATTATGATCCGTTAATTCCATTTGATGAAGTAGTCCAAAGCATGAAGGAAGTAGGAGACATGATGGCTCATGAATTGACTTGCACCGGGTTAGGGGGATTAGCCGCAACTCCCACAGGCCAGAAGATCAAGGAAAAACTTCAGGAAAAGGCTAAATATTGTTGATCAACTTATACTAGATAATATTCCATTACCGAGTTTACTTTCGATCCTTAGTTCCTTCATGCAAGAGGTTACTTTAACCACCACATATGTATTAAAATAATAAAAAATAATCTTAATAAAGTTATATAATATCAGCTATGTGGAAATCTGTTACAAAACTTGGTGCTTTATCTATATTGGTAATTGGACTAATGGGGCCTTTAAGTTCTTGTTCGTCTTCTAAAAACCTTCATACATGGAAGGATCTCGAACATGCCAGGCAATTGGACCACAAGAAAGGAGATCGATCCAAACACCTCCAGAAACATGGAGGGAAACATAATCATCGGTATAAAAGGTAAAATCGGCACGTTATGTGAGTTAAATGCTCCTTATCACAGGGCATTTTAAATCCTTACGGTTGTTGGGATAGGTATCCGGATATTAATGTTGTCCGGCGTAATCCAGTGCGGGCGCCCTGTCACCCAGTATCGGCTCATATACAAAATCCGCTCCCCGCCTTTCTTCCAATTCTTTCTTAGCCTTATCGGCTATAGATGGATCTTTGAAAATGTCGATAGCTGTCATGGCAAGTGTTTTTGCTGAGACCAACATCCCTTTAATTCCCATCGAAGTTCCTCCAGCAGCGACTGCTTGCCAGCTATGTCCTGGAGTACCCGGAGGCCAGGTGGCGGATCGCATACTCACTAGGGGGACAATCCAGCTAACATCACCGGAGTCAGTCGATGAATTTCGGGGAGGGGCATTGACTTTGAGGGGTGTGACCTCGGAGGACATCTCCGGCATCAATCCATCAGATTTGTAGGTGGTCATTAGCTCCTTTGCAAATTCTTTCTCCTCGTCTGAATAGTCTACACCGCCCACTAACTCAAGATTCTTTTGCATGACTTCCGCAAGTACAATATTTGGCATCACATTAAAGGAACCACCTGTCATTTCATACTCCATAGTGGTTCCAGTTCCCATCGCTGCCCCTTCCGCAGCCTTTATTGCCCGAGCCAATATGTCCTTTACTACCTGCATTTGCGGATGACGGATGAAATAATAGACCTCAGCAAAAGCGGGAACAACATTTGGTGCTTCACCTCCTTTGGTGATAACATAGTGTATCCTGCTTTCTGCTGGCACATGCTCTCTCATCAGGTTCATCATGTAGTTCATTGATTCGACACCGTCCAAAGCGCTTCTTCCTCTTTCCGGGGCGCCGGCTGCATGGGTGGAAATACCTGAGAATCGAAACTTTACTGAGGCAATTGCCAAGTTTGATGTCCCCCTGACCTCATTTGAACTTCCCGCATGCCAATACATGGCCACATCAACATCATCAAATAATCCGGCCCTCGCCATGTACACTTTTCCCGAACCCCCTTCTTCAGCTGGAGTACCGTAAACTCTAATTGTACCATTTTTTCCACTTTGATCCAGCCAATTCTTAACAGCAATGGCAGCAGCTACTCCACCAGTACCGAATAAATGATGGCCACATGCATGTCCTGCATTAACACCATCACCACGCTCCTTTCGATAAGGGACGGCCTCCTGAGACACACCAGGAAGAGCATCAAATTCCGCGAGTATGGCAACCACCGGACCTCCATTTCCATAGGAACCGATGAAACCAGTCGGTAGATTTGCCACTCCTTCCTCTACGGTAAATCCCTCACTTTGGAGAAGATCCTGAAGTAGCTGACAGCTTTTAAACTCTTTATATCCTATTTCCGCATGGTTCCAAATCTCCATAGCGGTCTTCTTATAGCTATCTTTCTTATCCTCGATACTGGAAATTGCACTTTGTTTCTCTTTAGATATCTTTTGTGAAAGACAAGGACCAAAAATTATCGAGTGCAAAATGAAAACGACTATCCACCTCATGAGCTGAAAATTTAAATTGTATTGTTAAAAATAGCGATATTAAGGATAGATCGGATTCCTTCTGTCAAATCGATGAAGTCCGACTGCCTGAGCCACTTTAAAAGCATCTGAAAGTTCTACAGAGCTGATTCTTCTGTTAATTTCCGGAAATTTTTCTTGGGTCACTCTGGCATCCGGATGATATTGATCCATGATGTTAACATAAGTGTCGGTGGAGACCTCTTCAGCTAAGAATTTCATGATCTGTGCACAATCCTTTGTCTCTTCAGGCATGACAAGATGCCTGATTAACAGTCCTCTTCTTGCTAAACCTTGCTCGTCAATTATCAGATCACCTACCTGACGATGCATTTCTCTGATCACAGATCTTGCGACTAAGGGATAATCGGAGTGGCGAAGGTATTTATTCGACTTTTCCGAGCTCCAGTATTTAAAGTCTGGCATATAAATATCAACAATACCATCCATCAACTGAATACTTTCCATTGAATCGAAACCGCCGGTATTGTAAACAACAGGTAGTCTTAACCCTCCATCTATGGCATAAGGTAATGATTCCAGGATTTGCGGAACAACATGTTCCGGGGTTACCCAATTGATATTGTGACAACCCAACTCTTGTAATTCCAACATCATTTCAGCTAGTCTTTGAGGGATGACCTCTTCACCAGCGACTTTTTGGCTGATCTCATGGTTTTGACAGAAAACACACTTCAAATTGCACCAGGAGAAGAAAATGGTACCACTTCCTCGCCATCCTCGTAGACAATCCTCTTCACCGAAGTGTGGGAAATAGCTGGAGACTCGTGGATATCTGCCTGTTCGGCATACTTTGGTCTCATTTTCTAATCTATTGATGTCACAATTCCAGGGACAAACTCTACAGGAATTAAGACCTTCCAATGCAATTTTTATTCTTCTTTCAAGCTCTCCATTTTCCCGAAGAGCTATGTAACCCGGAAGCTTTCTATCTTTTCCTTTTTGGAAACTCATTTCAATGCATTATCTAATATTCTGACAGGTTTCCTTCGATTCCCCCAATTTCCCGGGGCATTGGCAAAATGACCTTCACAGATGGTACCACAAGATACACACTGGCCATCTACAATATGGTATTGCCCCAGTTCATAACTAGTCCTTTTTATCAACATTTTACTGCACCCTGTACAGTAGGTACTGGAACCATTTGGATCAAAAATATTTCCGACATAGACATGTGACAATCCATTGGCCAATCCAATGTCCCTTGCCCTTTGGAGGGTGGATTGAGGTGTTCTCTGATGTGTTATCATTTTGTAATCCGGATGAAAAGCGGTGAAATGGAGCGGGACGTCTACACCTAAATTTTCAGCAATCCAGCACGTCAGATTGTCTATTTCTTCTTTGGAATCATTTTCACCCGGAATGAGCAGATTCGTGATCTCCAGCCAAACATTAGTTTCCTTTTTGACATATTCCAATGTTTGAAGTACTGGTGCCATTTGGCTAAGTGTAAGATGCCGGTAAAATCCTTCCGAAAAAGATTTCAAATCAATGTTGGCAGCATCCATTTTTGAAAAGAAATCATATCGAGCCTCATCATTAATGTATCCGGCAGTTACAGCCACGGTTTTGATCCCAATTTCATGACATGCATCTGCAATATCCATGGCATATTCGACAAATATTATGGGGTCATTATATGTAAAGGCCACGCTTTCACAACCGTAGCGTTTGGCAGTTTCTGCGATGGATTCAGGGGTTGCCCAATCCGTAAGTCGATCCCATTCCCTGGATTTAGTGATATCCCAGTTCTGGCAAAACTTACAGCCAAGGTTGCAACCTGCTGTACCGAATGAAAGCACACTGGTACCCGGAAAGAAATGATTAAGTGGTTTCTTTTCAATCGGATCGATGCAAAAACCACTGCTACGATTGTAAGTAGTGAGGATCAACTGACCATCAATATTCTTGCGTACGTAACAAAATCCTCTTTGTCCTTCGTTCAGTTTGCAGAACCTGGGACATAGTTTACAGACAATTCTTCCTTTGCTACTACGATGCCAATATCGTCCAATGTAAGGATCCAAAGGTGTAAAACTTGAGAAGTAACCTATACTGAAATTAACGTTATTGGAAAAATGGAGTTGGTGTCCATATACCTGTCCGGTTATTTCAACCAATAATTCTCAATTCAGTGTGATAGATGAGATTAGAGGTTCTTCTCCATGTCTAATTTGTCTTTTGATTTTCCAGGATAACAAAATGATCATCAGTCACATTTCCTACAAAAATTTTATTGTCAAATTCGACAGCAACAGTTGATGCTGACATCACTTCTCCATCATCAAGCCAAATAATGGATTGATCATAATCGCCTTCTTCATGGTAACGGATCCTGATAACTTCGGAGGGTGAAATCGGGTTCTTGCCTGCCATGTAGAATGTGAATCCAAGGAGATTTGGATGACAACCAATTAGCAGGTTACCGTCGGTATCAAATTCAATGTTGTCCACCCCGGTACCTGCATCTATCGACTCAAGGTACTGCAATTGTCCATCATTTTTCTTGCTGTAAACACGTACTTCAAAACCTCTGGGGGAGGCTACAAAAAGAAGATTTCTTTTAGGATCGTAATTTATTCCGTTTGCATAAGCAATACCGTCTACGACTTCAATGAATTCTTTGCCATCAAAAAAGATGACATTTGACAAGGACAATCCCAGATAATCTTCGGCCAGTTTACCAATCCCTCTGGTGTATTTATGATCATTGGTAAAGTAAAATTGAGTTTCATTGATAGCAACTATGTCATTTGGACTGACCAATGATCGGTGCCTTATGGTTTCCAGGTGGATCAATTCCCTGTCCTGCAACTTGAATAATTCAATAGTATGATTCCCTCTGAAGTGATTAATTGCCCATATTTTGTACGAGGACGAATCCAAACGATACATATAGATGCCATGGGGATTGAAATCTCGTTTGAACATAGTCGACATCTTCACGGGAGGTATTTCAATATCTGTAAGATCTATTAAATAGAGACCGTTGGCTGATTTATTGGCATTTGCTTTCCGACCTGTTGATGAAATTATTAAGAAACTGTCTTTTCTACTGATCGAGAAATCCTCAGCACCGGTCAATGGGATTTCTTTTATGAGATTTAAATTGTATCCTGAACTTATATCTCTGAAAAATCCTGTTGAATGAAAAGTGTAAAGGACAAAAAGGAACAATAAAACGAATAATGCAGTTAGGACTAAAAGAAATTTTTTCACTTTTGTTTTTCTCTATCTCAACTACAACTTAATCTAATTTTTACATATGAAAGCTGCGGTAACAGAGAAAGCGGGTTCCCCGTCTGTCATCAATGTTAAGGAAGTTCCAAATCCTCAGTCAAAAGAAGGATGGGTATTGATTGAAGTAAAGGCCTGCGGTCTGAACAGATCAGAAATGTATACGCGCCAGGGGCACTCGCCAAATGTAGTATTTCCCAGGATCCAGGGTATCGAATGTGTTGGGCTTGTCGAGGATTGCCCGTCTGGAAAATTCAAGAAAGGGCAAAAAGTGGCTGCTATCATGGGTGAAATGGGCCGAGAATATGACGGAGGGTACGCGGAATACACAGTGGTTCCAGAACATATTGTATTTCCATTCAAAAGTGAATTGGAGTGGAGTATTCTTGGGGCTGTTCCTGAAATGTTTCAAACATCAAATGGTTCTTTGGAGCAGGGTTTGGATCTGCAGAAGGGAGACAAACTCCTTATAAGAGGAGGTACTTCTTCCATTGGGCTGATGACGGCCCAATTAGCCAAAGCAATGGGAGCATATGTTATCTCGACCACACGATCAGAGTCCAAAAGAGATGTTTTGATCTCAAACGGGGTGGATGAAGTACTGATTGACAGGCCGGACCTGTCTTTAGCTGTAAAAGAATCCCATCCTGAGGGAGTGGATAAAGTGCTTGAATTGATCGGCACGAAGACTTTGAAGGACTCATTGAAGTGTGTTAGACCAAAAGGGATAGTATGCATGACAGGGATACTGGGTAATGAATGGATTTGGAAGGAATTCGCCCCTTTTGAAGATATACCCAAATTTGCAAGGCTTACTTCATATGGGGGAGACTTTGAGAATCTCTCTTCGGAGTCACTCCAGCGATTCCTCAACCTGATCGAGGAAGGAAAAGTATCTATTCCCATTGATACGGTTTACACGCTGGACCAAATTCCGGAAGCACATCAACGAATGGAGGATGGGAACGCTAAAGGAAAAATGGTTGTGGTGATGGATTAATTCCTGGGAGGCCGCTCAATGAGATTGTATTGGAAAAAACTTTAAAGGTCATTCCGAACCTGATCCGGGATCTATCCGACGTATAAGGTTTTTTGTTGACTTGGACCTTAATTCTTCATGAGACTGATTGCAAATCCTCCACCGGGGGCCATTTCTATTTCTATTTCGTCACCTTTTGAAATGGTCCTTGTCTCAATATCAATTGAAGTAGGATTATCATCCCAATGGGCGCCGGGCCCGTCCCTGTAGATCTTTGCCAGATAGTTGATATCCTCATCCAGGAAATCAAAGGTTAAAGAATATTCCCTTCCATTTTCATCTGTTATCCCCCCCGCGAACCAATTCAAAGTTTCTCTTTCCTGACGGGCAATGACCACAAAGTCCCCGATTTCTCCATCAAGAACCTTACTTTGCTCCCAATCCACACCTACATCACGAATGAATTGAAAAGCCGGTTGATTTTCATAATGCTCAATGAGGTCTGCAGCCATCTGAATGGGACTATAGATAACCACATAAAGACCAAGTTGATGAGCTATCGTGGTGTTTATCTGACTTTCCGGCTTGTAAGGTGCAAGTTTAATGTTGAAAATACCCGGCGTAAAGTCAATGGGTCCTGCCAGCATTCTGGTAAACGCAACAATTGGTAAATGTTCAGGAGGATTTCCCTTTTCCACGGACCAGGCATTAAATTCCTGACCTCTCAATCCTTCTCTTGAGATAGCATTTGGGTAAGTTCTTCTTTTTCCCGTTGCCTTGATTGGCTCATGGGCATTGATGGCAACCTGGTATTTAGCGGCAGTTTCCAGGACTCTTTGGTAGTGCTGTACCATCCATTGTCCATGATGCCTTTCCCCTTCCGGAATGATCGGGCCCACATACCCTGTTTTAACCGATTGTATTCCTAGTGACCGCATTAATGAATAGGCAGTATCCATTTGCTGGTCATAGGTACGGGGAGCTGCGGAAGTCTCATGATGCATGATGATCTCAACCCCTTTTTCACGACCATATCGTACTACTTCTTCGAGGTTGTAATCTTCGTAGGGAGTTACAAAATCAAACACTCCTTCCCGATCGGGGAATCCGATCCAGCGTTCCCAACCTGCATTCCAGCCTTCCACCAAAACACCATCAATATTATTCTGTGCTGCAAAATCAATATATTCCTTGGCATGCTGTGTGGTGGCACCGTGCTTACCGCTTGCTAGATCCCAACTTGAGATCCCCAGGTGCATTTCCCACCAGATCCCGATGTATTTCATAGGTTTGAACCAGGACACATCACCCAATGTGTTTGGTTCATTGAGATTTACGATCAGATTGGATTCGATTAGATCACCAGCCCTTTCCGCAATTTGAATTGTTCTCCAGGGTGTATTGAAAGGAACTGTCACTTTTGCTTTATATCCTGTAATATCCGAACCAACCAATTCACTGATCATGGATAAGTTCTCGGTATCCACCTTCAAAGTCATTCCTGCATAATTGGTAAGATCGGCTTCATGAAAGCTCAGGTATAGACCGTCTTCTGTTTTCATTGTGACCGGAGTATTGACAGCATTTTCGGGAATATATGTTTGAGCAAGATTTGGATGATCCCTTTTGCTTATGGCATCTATTTCAGAGAATGATGTGGTGTTGTAAAGGTGTTCGTAGATGTCCCAGTCCCCGGGTATCCACCAGACTTGGTGATTACCTGTCAAATTGAATTGGGTGTTTTCATTTATAATGATAATTTCTTTGAGGTTTTCCTGTTCAGGAAATTCATACCTGAAGCCCAACCCATCATCATAGATCCTGAAGACTACGTTTAACTTACGATTCATGTATTTCGTTTCTTCAAGTTCGAATACTGCTTCGTTGTACTTATTCATAACTTCCCTTTGCTCGCCCCATGGCATTTCCCATGATTCGGAGAATGAAAAAGTACTTGAGTTAATTAACTTGAATGCTTGATCAAGATCGGCTTGATCCTGTAGCTCAAAACCCAGGTATGAAGTATCGATAACTGCATCTCCATAATAAGAAACAGTGTAAGCAGGTTTTCCTTGAATTATAAGGAAATCAACTCCAATATTACCATCTGGTGAGGTCACAGACGCCTGATCCGAAGGAGCCGTACACGAAAAAAATAATAGGATAAAAAAAAGATTAAAAAGGGATTTCATTGTTAGAAATTCGCTTTTGAAGCGATATTTTTAAGGTAAATCTATCATGAATAATTTTGATATCGATCATAGGATATCCCTCAATCAATGGATACATTATTTAACAAAATGACACAGGTATGCAAGACTTAAAAAAATGGATGGTGGGACTTGATCTTTCAGATCTTGATAAGCATCTAATCAAATATACCTGGGAGATATCAAGAGTCTTTAAACCCGAAGAAATCATATTCACACACGTTAAAACCCGGAGCGATATTCCGGACAGATTCAGATCGGGGGAAGACACTTCCCGTGATGACATTTTGAAGCTAATTGAAGCTGACGTTAACGAAGTGTTCAAAGGAGAGGAAAATGTAAAATGCGAGGTTCATGAGGGAACTCCGTATTTCGACCTTTGGAGGGAAACGTACTTGCATCACACGGATCTATTTTTAATTGGTGAGAAGAACATAGAAAGTGGAAGGAAAATTGTTCCTGAGAAATTTGTAAGAAAATCTTTCTGTTCGGTTCTTTTCGTTCCTCATGTCACCCATAAGATCGAGAAGATATGGGTGCCCGTAGACTTTTCCGACAATTCGAAAATGGCCATTGAAACAGCGATGGCATTCAAGAACTTTTACCCTAAGTCGCATGTAATTTGTCATCATGTATTTGAAACACCCAGCATCGACCTCGTGGATGCCGATCTTCGTAAGGAATACGTTGACCATTTCAGGGAGGAATCCATCAAGCAGTTTAATGACTTTACCTCGAATATCGCTGGATCAGAGAATCTTGAATTAAAGCTTACTCCATGGTTGTATGCCGATGTTTCGGATCACATCAAGGAGGACGCTGAGGAAAACCTGGCAGACATCATAGTAATGAGCTCTGGAGGAAAATCAAGAGTTACTTCTTTATTCCTGGGCTCTTCGTCATCAGAATTGATAAAATTAGAGAAGAAAATACCCCTGCTGATCATGAAGCAAAAGATCAACAAGATCAATGCATGGGATATATTGACAAACCTTTGATCAAATTACCTTCTCAAGGTTCAGAGTTATATTCTCCGGTATGTGAAAACTCAAGACTGGTTGGGTGAGATGGTTAATTACTTTCTCGGTCAGACTACCATAAAACACTCGTGATAAGCCCGTCCGTCCGTGAGTTGCCATAGATATTATTCCCCTTTCCACTCCCATACAATACTGCTTCAACCCTTCTTCAAATACATGGGTATCTATTATTGACTTTTGGTCAATCAATCCACGACCAATAATCTCAAAATCCAGCATTCTTTCTTCAATGTCCCATGTTTCACTGAAGTAAGCAGGAGTATTGATAAATACAAGGTGAATTCTGGCATCAAGTACCTCCGCTATTTCTACTAAGTCTTCAAAAGGCTTTTTGCATTCATCTTCAAAATCAGAAATGAATATCAAATTAGGTTTGTGAAGATCTTCAATCTCTGTCTTTACAACCAGCGTCGGCACTGGTGATAACCTTACAATTTTTTGTGCATTGGAACCGATGAACATTTCCCGAATGCCTGATGCACCATGAGATCCGATCATGACCATGTCAATATTACTTGACTTGATATAATCGATGACATTAGATGTCCCCTCGTTGTACCCCAAATAGTGTTTGGCTGAAACTCCATCTTCTTCAGCCATCTTCACCAAATGAGACAACTCCATGTTGACTTCATTGACCTTTTTTGATATATCCGGATACAGCTTGTCCTGCCCACCTTCCAGATGAACCCAATTTATAGGGATGGACATGTAGTGTAGGAAGTGTACGCAACATCCATTATTGATCTTCGCAAATTTTATAGCTGCTTTAGTGGCATGACCGGCACAATCTGAAAAATCTGTAGGGACAAGTATATTTTTCATGGCGGATAAAGTTTAGTCTTCTTAAACTAAACATTAGAAGGCTTTTTTCGAATGATCGCAATCATTAGGGGTAATGACTATTCTCTCCGATGCACACTACTCCTGAAGTTTCTAAAACTTCAGAAGTAGTGATCTACCACTATATTTACAAACAATGGAACCAGGCAAATATTATCATGTCTTCAACCGGAGTGTGAATAATGAAGTGATCTTCAAAAACAATGATAATTATGAGTTCTTTCTGCTAAGATTTGGTCAATATGTCAAGCAGTATATTAATGTGTATGCTTATTGTTTGATGCCAACACATTTTCATTTCTTAGTTCGATTAAAAGAAGATAGATCGGTTTCAGAAAATGTTCAAAAAGGATTTAAGAATCTATTTATCTCCTATTCCAAAGCATACAACAAGATGTATGACCGACATGGCAGTGTATTTCAGAATAAATACAAGAAAAAGGAAATCACGGACAATGATTATCTCGGGACAGTAATATCATATATCCATTTAAATCCCTGTAAGGATCGCCTAGTATTCTCACCGGAAGATTGGAAATATTCCTCTTACAGAGAGGTTCTTGCCGGTAGAGATCATTTGATTGCCCTAGATGAAATACTTGAATGGTGCGGAGGCATTGATCAATTCAAAAAAGTGCATAAAGAGAATTTAAAGGAGATGGTGAAGTGACGCTTTCTGCCTGACTTCCGAAGTTTTCAAAACTTCAGAAGTCAGGCAGTCTTTTTCTTCCAGTATCGTATCAAACCTGCCACACTCATCCAGGCGGGATTAGCGGCTTCATATCTTTCCACTCCTTTTTCATCTACACCATTATCCCTCAATTGATTGGAGGTATACGCCATGAATTGAGGTGTGATCTCCTCAGCCGTCATTCCTGATTCCCATTTACTTTTGATCCAATGTGCCCAGTCATCCAGAATGTTAGACAAGGAAGTCAAATGGGTTTTTACATCTGTAATTTTACCAAAATGAGTTAGATAAAGTTCGCTGGGATTTCTTTCCAGTACCTTTCCTATAGATTCTTTCCAATCTTCAATATTAATATCCGGAGGAGGACAAGGAGGGACAACTGGCCCAT
Source organism: Cyclobacteriaceae bacterium (assembly GCA_965242805.1). Lineage (GTDB taxonomy): Bacteria > Bacteroidota > Bacteroidia > Cytophagales > Cyclobacteriaceae > JANQEU01. The sequence goes on from CBDETD010000002.1 coordinate 3,287,996, forward strand.
CCTCGATTTTTACTCCGGCAATGTCACCGGAAAAAATAGTGTCTTCAAATTGCCAGGCAATATGATGCTTAGCGTGACCGGGCGTATGTATGGAGATAAATTTTGAATCTCCAATAGCGACTTCCTGCATATGATCAATGACCTTCAGTTTTTCTCTGGGGATGTTATTCATCTTTCCCCAAAGCCTGTCCATTTGATCTTTGTAGATCATTCTGGCTGACTCCATCAGCTTAGCAGGTTTCTCCATATGAGGAGCACCAAAAGGATGTAAGTAAATATCGGCCCCCCTTTCAGCAAGAGCCCATGAGGCGCCAGCATGGTCCAGATGTATATGAGAAATCAATACATGTTTGATATCTGATATCCGATATCCTTTGGTTTCGACCTGACTTTCCAGGTTTCGTAAAGTGGAGTGGGGTCCTGTTTCAATAAGCACAGGTCCTGCAGATGTTTCCACAAGGAATGCTGCTATTGCTTTTTTGAATCCCAGGAATTCAAGGTCCAGAACATGGATCATTTTCTATCAACTTTTGTAGTGTGATAAAACTACATAGATGTTTAGAGATTTGTATTCTTTTGCACAGAACATAACCATGAAATATTAATAGAAATGAGGGATTTCTTCCAGGATCATATGCCGGAAAATGTATGTTTTGGATGCGGGATACATAATCCTGACGGACTCCAGATCAAAAGTTATTGGGAAGGAGAGGTTTCCGTTTGCAAATGGATGCCAGAAGAAAAGTATCATGGATGGGCGGATCTCCTGAATGGAGGAATTATCGCAACTTTGATCGATTGTCATTGCATGGGCAGTGCAATGGCAGACGCCTATAAAAGGGAAAACAGATCCCTCGATTCTGATCCTATCTATCGATATGCTACGGGGTCTTTGAATATCAAGTATCTGAAACCAACCTCAACTCATCATGAAGTGGAACTACGAGCAAAAGTCATTGAAGTTAAAAACCGGAAAACAGTCCTATCATGTGAATTTATATCTCAAGGAGAAAAGACTGTAGAAGCAGAAGCCGTAGCTATCCGCGTTTACGATAGTAGTGTTGACACAGGGGACAATCCCTTTAAATGATCGTTTTGATTCTATAGCTTGAGTATTAAATTGTCAATGAATTCCAATATCAAAATCAAACGCCTTGCATCCTGAACTTTTCAAAATAGGAAACATGCAAATCCATACTTATGGATTTATGATCATGTTGGGGGCCATGGCTGGGTATCTGTATATGGCTTATGTTTCAAAGAAAGAGCTCAACATTTCCCCGGAGAAGATCCAAAGCCTTTGTATTTACATCATCGTTGCAGCATTCGTGGGTGGGAAATTCCTCTTTTACCTTGAGAAACCAGGCTTCTATTTCAATCCACCCTCCAATATGTTGCACAATTTCAGGCAGGGTTTTGTGTTTTATGGGTCTCTGCTATTTGCGATTCCTACAGCAGTCTGGTTTTTCCGGAAAGAAAAATGGCCTGTTTGGCCGGTCTTAGATCGTTTAGCAATTACAGGGGCTATCGTTCATCTCTTTGGCAGGTTTGGGTGTTTTTTTGCAGGTTGTTGCTATGGAACTCCGACAGACTCATTCCTAGGGATCACTTTTACGCATGAACACACGCAAGCCAAACCTCCGGGTGTACCACTTCATCCGACACAATTGTACGAAGTAACTCTAATCTCTATTGTTCTGGGGACTCTTTTACTTTTTAAAAGACACAAAAGGTTCGAAGGAAGGTTATTCTTCGTTTATATCATATTATATGCGGCTGGCAGATCGATAAACGAAATATTCCGGGGAGATCTACGAAGGGGCTTTATCATTGACGATGTACTTTCACACTCACAGTTTATTTCACTTTTACTGATCATTGGAACGATCTGGCTCCATCAATACCTGAAGAAGAAAGGAAAATTCAGGACAAATTAGCTTTTGGTCCTTATTGTTAGAGAAGATGGTAATATAGAGATCTCGAAAGGGGGTCTTCCCAAATACTCACCATCAATATGACCCTCCAGCAGATCATTTTCCTCTATACTCAATGATTCGACCTTATAGTGATCTATCTCTTTCAAAACACCGTGGGTTCCCTTCTTCAATCGTAGGATATTTATGTACCTCTTCAAAGCTGAGATATTTCCAACTGTACAAATATCCAGAACCCCATCATCTATCTTAGCTTCCGGAGTTAGCTTGAATCCTCCCCCAAAAGTGGTACCATTGGCCACGGTAAGCAGGATCAGGTCTTTTTCCTCAAAAGGGCCACCATCAACGGATAGATTGTATTTTCTGAAGCGATAGGAGGATAAGATCTGAAGTACATGATAGTAATACTTGGCATGGCCCGAAAGAAGGGGAACCTTTCTGTTCAGCATATCAGCAACGATCTGCCCATCAAATCCTACTCCAACACCATTGATGAATTTTCTGCCGTTACAAATCCCAAGATCAATTCTTTTGGGTTTCCCATTGAGAAGGGTGTCAAAATTCTCAATGGTATTATTGCCAATGTCGATCATTTTGACAAAATCATCCCCTGATCCCGATGGGACAAAGCTTACTGGAATATCATAGTCCAGTCCATTTATTGCCTCATTGATGGTGCCGTCACCACCGATTATAACAAGATCCGTATAGGTGTCATCGAGATTTTCACGAACGGTTGGTGTGCCACGTTTGTCTGCCTTGGTCTCAAAAAGGTTGAATTCACAAGACTTCGCATCAAGGAACGACGTTAGCCCCTGAGTGATCTTCTCTACTTTCTCCCTTCCAGCTTTTGGATTGACGACTATGAAAAACTTTCTATTCAAAGTTTTTCCAAAATAAAGTCTGTCATCATACGATACAGGTGATCATGGCGTCCTCTTAACCCGTGCGCTTTATCGGGATAATAAAAACTTCTGAATTGTTTACCGGCATTGATCAACGCATCCTGGATGCCAACAGCGATCTGGAAATGTACATTGTCGTCCCCTGTCCCATGAATTAGGAAATAATTGCCCTTAAGTCTCTCTACATGATTCATAGGATTATTGTCATCATATCCTTTCGGGTTGTCCTGTGGTAAGCCCAGGTATCTTTCAGAATAGATGGTGTCATAATACCTCCAGGTAAATGGAGCTACTGCGATACCGGTTTTGAAAACATCTGTTCCTTTAAACAGGCAGAGAGATGACATATATCCTCCATAACTCCATCCCCAAACACCAATTCTTGTTTCGTCAACATATGGAAGTGAAGCAAGGTATTTTCCTGCAGATATTTGATCTTCTACTTCATAATATCCCATATTTCCATATGTCATTTTTTTGAACTCTTCTCCTCTGTAACCAGTACCTCTACCGTCGACAACCGCTATCAAGTATCCATTCTGAACAAGGTACTGATGCCAGACTTCCCTAGTACCTGTTCCCCAGCTGTTGCTAACCTGCTGGGATCCGGGACCACTATATTGGTACATAAGAAGAGGATACTTCTTTGTTTCATCAAAATCTTTTGGCTTAAGGAAATATCCGTTTAATGCCGTTCCATCTTCAAGAGAAAAAGTGAAAAATTCCCTTGAAACAAGATCATATTTTTCAGCATTTACCTTTAATTCCTCATTGTCCTCAAGATCCTTCACTTTTGTGTTTTCCTTCGTTCTGAAAAGCTCCACTTTTAACGGAGTAGAAGAATTTGACTGGTAATTCATGTAGTATTTTGAGTCATCACTCATTTCAATACTAACATTCCCCTCCCCGGAAGTCAGTCGTTTTTTACCTTTTCCCCGTAAATCGATTTTGTAAAGACTTCTTTCCAGCGGTGATAATTCCGAAGAAGTATAATAAAGAATAGGTGCCCTTGAGGATTGGTCCAGTCCCACCATATCTACTGCTTCGTAATCGCCTGATGTCACTTGGTTCAGGAGTGAACCATCCATATTGTGAAGATAGAAATGCTTAAACCCACTTTTCTCACTGGAAAAAAGAAATTGTTTACCGTTTTCCAAATACGTGAGATCATCACAGAATGTGAAATCAATATAGGTTTCTGATTGATCTGTTAGTATTACTTCAGATTCTCCGGTTGAGGCGTTCACATGGAGTATGTCTAACTTATTTTGTAATCGATTCAAGCGTTGAATAGATAGCAGGTTGGTATCCTTGGTCCAATAAATGCGAGGAATATATATATCTGTGTCTTCACCTATGTCCGCTTTTGTTAATTCATCATTAAGGTCATAAATATAGATTTCGACTATTGAATTGTCTTCTCCAGCTTTTGGGTATTTATAGATATAATCTTCAGGGTAAAGAGCTCCTTCATTCCATTTTTGCATGTTGTATTGCCGCACCCCTGATTCATCAAACCGATAGTAAGCAATTTTTTCTCCGTCGGGTGACCACTGAAAGGCTTTTGTCAGGTAGAGTTCTTCCTCATAAACCCAATCCGTACTTCCATTTATTATAGAATTCACCTTACCATCTTCGGTTATGGCATATTCCTGGTTATTGTTCAGGTCCATATAAAAGAGATTGTTTTCTCTGGTAAATGCTACCTTGGAACCATCTGGAGAGAAGGTAGCATAGGCAAGCCGTCCCACGGAGAGCTCATTTAGTTTCTTGCTTTCAATTTCATACACGTTATAAACTGCAGTGTAAGATCGCCGATACACTTTTTGTCTGTCGGTCAGCAGGAGGATCTTGTTTTCGTCAGCACTGAATTTGTAATCGGAAATGGTGATTTCCAGCTCGTTACCATCCACAAGAACCTCAACCTCCTCTCCCGTTGTAACATCGTATTTCACGACTTTGTTGGCCGTCAAAGCCGAATAAAACTGGCCGTCGTTCATCCAGTTCACAGCCGACACAGTTTTCTGAGTGAAAGTACCATCAGTTATGTGGTCCAGGGTGAGCTTAGATTGTGCTGATAAGCAATGAACTCCCAGAGTGAGAGCGCAGCTCAGTAGAAAAGTTTTCATAGGTGAATGTGTAAGATTTAGAACGGCAAATTACCAATATCTACGTTTCCACCGGTAAGGATTATGCCAACTTTCTTACCAGCAAATATCTCCTTGTTTTTTAGGACGACAGCAAAAGGTACGGCACAGGAAGGTTCAATGATTATCTTCATTCGTTCCCATACTAATCTCATCGCCTCGATGATCTCATCTTCTTCAACAGTAATTATTTCTTCCACGATGTCTTTGATGATCTCAAAGTTTAATTGACCTACTGTCACCTTCAAGCCATCGGCAATAGTATTAGGATTTTTAATGGGGACCACTTTCCCTTTTTTGAGGGATTTGTACGCGTCATCAGCATTCTTCGGTTCGCCAATAATGAACTTAGTTGTCGGAGAAAGGTATTTGATGATAAGGGCTGTTCCTGCGGAGAGTCCTCCACCTCCAATTGGGGTTAATATATAGTCAAGGTCTTCCGTATCAACGATCAATTCTTTTGCGACACTAGCCTGACCGGCAATAATATCAGGGTGTTCAAATGGGGGGATGAATATTGCCCCGGTCTTTTCGATAATTTCGTTGCATGTTTTAACCCTTGCCGCTTCTGTGGGCTCACAAAAATGAATTTCTCCTCCGTATTCTTTGACAGCACTCACCTTTACTTTTGGGGCATTTTCCGGCATCACGATGTACGCCTTTACTCCTGCCACTTTCGCTCCATACGCTACTGCTTGAGCATGGTTTCCTGAAGAATGAGTTGCAAAGCCCTGTTCCCGCTCCTCAGGTTTCAATGAGAAAATTGCATTCGAAGCTCCTCGGAGTTTAAATGACCCTGTTCGTTGAAAATTCTCACATTTAAACAGGATTTCACAGCCGGACATTGCGTTAATAGAATTGGAAAACAGGACTGGTGTTCTCTGTATATATTTTTCAATTCGCTGATGAGCCCTTTTGATATCGTTTATACCTGGAATCGTCATTTTGCTACAACTGAAATCGAAATATAAAGATCATGCATTAACGGGTGGTTAACAATTGAAAAAGATTCTATTTAGTTAAATTCAATGTGCCTCCAGCCAGTCTTTTCCAAGCCCGATCCCTATTTCCATTGGTACTGATAAAGGAATTGCGTTTTTCATAAAATCTTCCACTCCAGAAGATAGTTTATCAACTTCTGAATTATGAACCTCGAAAACCAGTTCATCGTGGACCTGCATGATCATTTTTGATCTTAGATTCTCCTTCTTCATCCAATCAAAGATATTGATCATGGCCACTTTGATCATATCCGCCGCAGATCCTTGTATTGGGGCGTTGATAGCATTTCGTTCATCAAATCCACGCATTGTAAAATTCCGGGAATTAATATTACGGAGATATCTCCTTCTACCCAGTATAGTTTCCACAAAACCACTATTACGGGCTTTTTCTTTACTGTTTTCTATAAACTCCTTAACAGAAGGGAATTCATTGAAATATGAACTGATAATCTCATTGGCATCAGATCGTGGAATATTGAGGTTTTGAGACAATCCAAAGCCAGAAATGCCATAGATGATCCCAAAATTTACCTCCTTCGCTTTGCGCCTCATGTTTTGATCGACTTCATCCATTGGCACCTTGAATACTTTGCTTGCAGTGTTTGCATGTATATCACGACCTTCTTTAAATGCCTGGATCATGCTTTCGTCTTTGGAGAAATCTGCCATGATCCTAAGCTCAATCTGAGAATAATCGGCAGAAAGGATTTGGAAATCATCGTTCCCGGCAATAAACGCCTTACGGATCTCCCTACCTTTGGCTGTTCTGATTGGAATATTTTGAAGGTTTGGATTGTTTGAACTTAATCTGCCCGTCGCGGCAACGGTTTGCCTGTAATCCGTATGAACCCGATTATCAGCAGAACTCACAAGTTTTGGTAATGCATCAACATATGTTGATTTCAACTTCTGATATTCCCTAAACTCCAGGATCTTATTCGCGATTTCGTGGTCATTGGAAAGCTTACTTAAAACATCTTCTCCTGTGGCGTACTGACCGGACTTCGTTTTTTTCGGATTTTCAATAAGTTTAAGCTTTTCAAAAAGTATAGTTCCCAATTGTTTTGGTGATCCGATATTGAATTCCTCACCAGCGATCCCGAAGATCTCATCCTGAACTCTGGCACTTTCTGTTGCAAGATCTTTTGACATCTCTGCCAATGCTTCCTGATCAATGCTGACCCCTTCATATTCCATATCGGCCAGAACAAATGATAAAGGTTCCTCTACCTCATGAAGTAGCTTTTCCAACTTCTTTTCAACGATTTCCTTGTGAAGCTTTTCCTTTAACTGGAAGGTCACATCTGCATCTTCACAAGCATAAACACTTACGTCCTCAACAGATATGTCCTTTATGTTTTTCTGCCTCTTGCCTTTTGGTCCAATTAGTTTTTCAATGCTGATTGGCACATAGTTGAGGTAGCTACCAGCCAATACGTCCATACTATGAGCTGTCTCAGGGTCGAGGAGGTAGTGAGCCAGCATGGTGTCGAATAGAGGACCTTTTACATTGACGCCATAATTCCTAAGGATCTGAATGTCATATTTCAGGTTTTGTCCAATCTTCCGAATGGATTCATTTTCAAGAACTTCTTTAAATTCAGAAATTATCAATTTCGTTTCTTCAAATGAATCAGGAAATGGGATGTAGAATGCCTTATGTTTTTCATAACTTATTGCCAAACCAACAAGCTCAGCTTCCACCGTTTCCAGGCTCGTTGTTTCTGTGTCAAAACAGAATTCCGTTAGCCCATTAAGATTCGAGATGAGGTTTCTTCGAGCATCTTCACTGTTCAGTACCTCGTAGTCATGATCGACGCTATCGATATTCTTTTTGGTATCAGATGAAGCTGTTCTTATATCAGCTCCTGAATCAAAAAGACCGAGCTGGCTTGAGGCGGCTTTCTTTTCACTGGCAGTTTCTCCGAAAAGTCTTTTTGAAATGGTTCTAAACTCCAACTCGTCAAGTAAAGGGACGAGTTGTCCTTCATCAGGTTCTTCATATTTTAATGATTCCTGATCCAGGTCGACAGGTGCATCTATTGTAATGGTTGCCAATCTTTTCGATAAGATCCCTTTGTCACCATTTGTTTCGATTTTGGTTTTAACCGCACCCTTGAGTTGATCAACATTCTTAACTATGTCTTCCACAGTTCCAAATTCCTTCAAAAGCTTCGAAGCCGTCTTTTCACCAATTCCCATGACTCCTGGTATATTGTCCACACTGTCTCCTTTCAGGCCGAGTACATCTCTTACCTGATCCACCGAGTCAATATCAAACTTTTCTAAAACTTCAGGAATGCCCAGTATCTCAGAACTGTTTCCCATTCTTGCCGGTTTGTATAAGAATATGTTTTCATCGACTAACTGAGCAAAATCCTTATCAGGGGTCATCATGTAAACTTCAAATCCTTCTTTCCCAGCTTTTTTCGCAAGGGTCCCAATTAGATCATCAGCTTCATAGCCATCTTCTTCAATGATGGGTATGCCAAAAGCCTCAAGTAGTTTCTTACAATAGGGAATGGCTACGGCAATTTCCTCTGGTTGCCTCTCTCTAGTGGCCTTATACTCCTTAAATTCTACATGCCGGAAGGTTGGAGCATTGGTATCAAAGGCTACTCCAATATGAGTGGGTTTTTCTTTGGTAATGATTTCCAGAAGTGAATTGGTAAAACCCATTATTGCACCGGTGTTGACACCCTTGCTATTTACAATTGGATTATTACTTAATGCAAAATGGGCCCGATAGATCAATGCCATTGCATCGAGTAAAAACAACTTTGGTTTGATTGAACTCATCGGGTAAAATTAGAGCAATCAATGAATAACTGGGAGCTAATTTGAGATAAGTAGGATTATTGTTCCAATGCCAATATTACCCTATCGACTTTGGGAACATTAAGGTGAATATGGTTCGCTTTCCCGGATCACTTTTTACAGCAATTGTTCCTTTGTGTTTCTTCACAATTTCTGATGAGATATACAATCCTAATCCGGTCCCTTGATCTTTCTTGGTTGTATAGAATGGATCAAACGCTCTCTGAATAGTTTCGCTTTCCATACCCACCCCATTATCGGAGATCGAGATGATCACATTTTCATCTGAGGACTGAGCGACTACGGAAATAAAACCTTTTTCTGGTTCAGGAATTGCCTGTACCGCGTTCCGCAGTAAATTTAAAATCACTTGATTCAACTCAAGGGCATTCCCCGATATATAGAGCTCATCCTCAATTTCCTTTTCGAATTGTATTTTGTATGAAGATTTTTCAACAAGTCTTACCACATCTGAAAGCAGGCTCGAGATCTTAATGGTAACTAATTCTGTATCTCCCCGGGATATGTTTTGTAGACGCTTCATAATATCCGAGGCCATTTGAGTTCCATTTTCGATGCTTTCAAGCAATTCCTCTATCTCGCCTGACAATTTTGATGCGTCATCTTGCTTTTCAACTGGGATCAAAGACCTCAGGTCATTAAGTCCTTCTTTCAATGGGTGGACCACTCCACCTACGTAATTCAATGGATTGTTTATCTCATGTACTAAACCGGCTGTTAAATGCCCCAGCGAAGCCATTTTTTCAGACTCCATTAGCTTACCTCTTGTGGCACTCAGTTTTCGTAGCGTCTGAAGTTGGGCGTCAACCGTACTTGACAGGTTGCTGTTCAAAGTAGAAAGTTGCCTGTTTTGTTTTCTAACACGAGTCTGTTCGCTGTCCACCTCTTTTTGAAGATAGAATACAAAAAACGTATGGGCCATTCCAAAAATGATGTATTCTATAGGCATCGTTGGATAACTAAGCTCTCCGTAAGGAATTAACTCTGGATAGAGGTAGTGTGAAAGTGCCAGGAACAATAGCAAAATGGTATTGAAAACGGCGAGATGATACCTGTACTTACCCGGTAACAGGATATAGGATAATGCAATGACGGATATCATCCCAATTCCAGTCGGTCCATTGATTCCACTAATCCAAAACCAAAAGAATATCATGATCCCATAGAGCAAGACGATGGTGGATACCACCATGAAAGGCTTGAAATACCCTCTACGAGATAGGATATAATTGGTCAACCCAAACACCATCACCCCTGAGATGATACTAAGTGTCAATGTTCGAGATTCATTGATAATGCCCTGAACGATCAAATAGCAGGTGACCACGGCAATGATCAGGCTCATCGAATCAAACAATCGTTTCTCAAACGGGTCCGAAAGTGTAATTACATTAAAACGGAATTTCGCCATTCTCGCAATTTCTCAGAACTTTGTGGGCAAAAAAAAGAGATCGGAGTGAACCGACCTCTTTTGGGTATGAAACGTAATTTTTTCGTGTTAATTGCCTACCATAACGAAAGCACCCCAGTAATACGGATACTTCCATTTGTCTTTCAGGCGTTTTTGGGCCTTGACAAATGCCTGGTTCTTGTCTCCGGATTTTAGCCATTCTTCGTAGAAGTTGGTCATCAATTCCTGGGTGGCGGCATCATCCACAGACCACATTGACATTATTATTGCTTCAGCTCCGGCAATTTGGAATGCCCTTTGAAGACCAAACACTCCTTCACCGTTTTGGATTTCACCAAGTCCCGTTTCACATGCTGATAATACAACCAACTCAGTATCGTCGAGGTTGAGATTCATCGCTTCGTAGGCAGTAAGTATTCCGTCATCTTTCAGGCTTTCGTCACCTATCTGTCCGGTAGAGATATAACTGTTGGCTCCAGCAAGGATCAGTCCACTCCTCAATAGTGGGTTGGATACATATTTGTCGGCACCACTGTCATCACCTTCCTCGGCTTCCAGGAAAAATCCGTGCGTAGCAATGTGTAATGTTTGTGGACTTTTGGCTTCTTTGATCTTTTCCTCAACAGCCTCATTCTCCATGTAGACCATTGTTTCATATTCAGTATTTCCATATAGGCTGTCAATCAAATTCACCTCAACCTGTGTTCCAGGTAATAACCCAAGTAATGAATTAGACCTCATGTAGCGAAGTAGATTGCCACGAATTCCTCTTGGCAGCCCTCCACGAGTAAGATCTACTGTTGAGGTTGATTCCTCACCTCTAACTCCCCGGCTTGAGCTAGTAGTTGTACCTCTTTGAATAGACCGGTCTTCATCATTATCATCCGGACGATTTTCAATTACTCCCATGTTGTAATTGGGATAGCCAAATAAAAACGAAGGATTGCTGGAATTGGAAGCGTCATCGTAATTGAATGCTACCAGATCTTTGGTATTTGTTACCAATTTGATTTCGAATTCATCGATAGTAAATTTCTTACTGGATGGATTCTGGAGCGTGTAAATACTGATTTGGTTGTAAACCCCATCTGGAGAGAAATAAACTTTCTTAATTCCTCTCAACCTGTTGGCAATCGGTCTCCAGAACAACCTATAAGAGAAGTTTTCATTAACCTGGTATTTTATTGCATTTCTATAGTTTGAAAGATACTTCTTCTCCATTTGAGCTCCGTTTCGCATTATGACAATTTCAGGAGCATCTTCAGTGTCGGATTTAACGATTAAGGCAGCGTAATAAACCTCGTCTGTATAAACGCCAGCTGAGTCCGGATCAAAATCACGGAATCGAATAACTTCAATCGCAGCTTCACCAGGTTTTAATTTGGCTTTGACATCCTTCCAGGTAAGATCCCGATTTGCAAAATTTTGAGCAAACACTGCTGACTGGTCACTGAGCTCACCTTCCAGATCGTTGGCTGCTTTAGCAAGGGAATCGATTTTTTGATTTCGCTCTTCGGCCGTAAGTGAGCTTTCACTGAAGAGCTGCGCCAATTGTTCCTTTTGACTGATCCAGGTGTCGTATTTGTTGATCAATATCGAATCGCCACTATTTAATATGCTTTCTCTTACCTTACTTGTAGCATAGAGGATCAGACCTTTTGTTGCTAACTGATAATTGTACATCAATTCTATCAGCTCCTTGTCTTCGCTACGATTCTCCACAATAAAGGAATTGAACTGCTCAAAAGTTGGTCTCAGTTGATTATAGTAAAATTTTGATTTTTCCTCTTCGCTAAGTACAGGGAAATATGTATTAATCTGACTGAAGTAATTATCAAAGGTTTTGCTGTAATAATCGAGGGCCTCGGCCAGATTCTCTTTTTTCCAGTTTAGAATTGCCAATTTTCGTGTTCCTTTAGCGTACTGAGGGTGATTAACACCCAATTTTCGCCTTCGGATAGCATCTGCTTCTGTCAAGTACTTTTCGGCCTGGTCCAGGTTACCACTTCGATGATAGACATCCGAGACATTGCTCAATGACAAAGCATATTCCCAATGATCGTCTCCAAGTATTTCTGAGTAGGTCGTTAAGGTCTGATTAGCAAATTGTTCGGCTTCCTCAAATCGGTCCGTGGCAGTGTAAAGACGAACCAGGTTGTTAAGAGTGCGCGCATATTCTAGAGAACCCTCCTCGCCGATCGATTCAAAAATAGATTTTGCCGAAAGCAAATATTCTTCTGATTTACTGTACTCCTTTGATGAGTAATAAAGGTCTCCGATTACGAATGAGGTTGTTGCAACGTAAAATGACTCATCTCCATAATATTCCTTATCAGACTCAAGTATCTGGAGGTACAGCTCCAGGGCATCATCGAAGAATCCCAATTCCTTGTAAACCTGACCAAGGTTAAAATTTATACCAGCAATGCTTTCTTCATTCTCCCCTCCCAAACGATCAAGAATACTGAGGGATTGGTTGTATATTTCTTCGGCCGCTGGGTACTGACTTTTGTTGGTATAAAGCAATCCGAGAGCATTCATCACATAGATGTATTCCAGACTGGGATAGTTCCCCGTTTCTTCAAGGATTACAAGTGATTTTTTGTAGTTATCCTCGGCTTTACTGAATTCCCCTGAGATCTCGGCATACTCTCCAAGAGCTTTTAAGCTTAAAGCTTCAAACCTTGTATTCTTGGGAATAGATCGTCTGTTTTTACGAAGAAGATCTCTACCCTTCTTCACCTCTCCTGTGGTAACATAATGGTCTGCAAGCCTCAGAACGGTATTGATGTAATCTTCACTCTTCTTTCCCTCAGCGTCTTTATCTTTTTCCAAAAGGTCAAGGTAGGCTTCCTCAGCAACGGCAAAGTTTTGTACTTCATCGTTCAGGGTTGCGTACATAAATACGAGGTTCAACATTTCAGAATTATCCTGAGCCCCGGGAGGAAAGCTCTTCCGGAGTTCTAATTCTTTTTTATAGTATTCCAGTCCTTTTTGGGTTTCTCCGGCCCCGTAATAATAGGCCTCCCCCAGAAACGAATACATTGTGGCGGTAACAGTGTCTTGCTTGGCGTCCCAATACGAAAGAATATCTTCTTCACGATCCAAAATACCCTCATAATCATATTCCTCGTAAAATACTTCGAGCTCATCGTAGAGCTTCTTCGCTTTTTTGGACTCAAACTGATATTGAGCCATAGCCGGAATCACAAATAAGATCCCGACGATTATAGTGATTACATTACGGTGACGCATGATTCAACTGCTAATTGTTTTAAATTGTAAAATAAGGAAAAATAATTGGATTATAGTAATTTAATACCATGAATGTCAAATAGGTAAACTCACCTAAGTTTCTATCTTTCAAAAATTTACCTGACCTGATCTTTGTGAGATAATCTAAACTGAGAAGCAATCGGATTATTTCATGTTTATATAATTATTTCCCTTTTTTTTGGTATTTTACATGGCTTTTAAAATACCCCAATCATGGTATTGGCTGTACTATATGATTCGGTTATTTTCGGGCAGCTGGAATTAAACTGCTTAACAACTACTAAAACTGCTCAAACGCCATGGAAAACCCAATTTTCCCAAGCCTATTACCATCTCCTGGTAGCAAGATCCACATACACTCAAACCTCTTCCGAAAATGAACAGAATTAAATACATATTTACCTTTATTGGTATATTGTTGGGAAGTGTTGTCTATTCACAAACCCTTGTTTCCGGTTCAATCAACTCGAATACCACATGGAGTGATCCGTCCTATGAGTTAACCGGAAATATAACAGTAAGTGCTGATGTCACCCTGACCATTAGCTCCGGTGTGATCGTTGACTTAGCTTCAAGCGGATATGACCTGACCGTCAACGGAACTCTAGTAATAGCTTCTGGATCAACAATGGAATTTCCATCAGTCTTGAATGACCTACTAGTTAATGACACTTTAACGGCTATTGGAAATAGCACCGATACGATACGGTTTATTGGGACTAATGCAAGTACAAGCGTTCATGGCGGCAATGTCCATATTTCAAGTTCAAGTTCGGGATCAGCCCTTGATTATGTCAAGTTTGTTAAGATGGGAGACGGGAGTTCACCCTTGGATGGGAGTTTGGTGATATCGACCAATGATGTAAGCATCGACAACATCCGGATTGATGACAGCGAGATATCAGGATTGAAGCTGACCAACAATGCGACCCCGACGATCGGTGCGCTGGAAGTCACCAATTCCCAATACGGGATAGAGATCGTATCGGGCTCACCAGTATTTACGGGATCTATACTGACCAACAACACGAACGGGGCATTGATCACAACTGGGAGTGCACAATTCAACACCTGTACCATAGACAATAGCTCCAATTATGGGGTATGGATCAATGGGGCAGCCACCCCCACATTGTCCAACAGCCAGATCACTAACAATGGCCAGATAGGTATTTTCATCGATGAGCGTACGGTCCCAATACTGACGAACAACACCATCACAGGGACCAAGCAGGTGGTGGTACCCACCGACCAGGTAGACAAGATCACCTGGACGGGTAATGGGATCACGACATTGAACCTGGCCCAGGGATATAATGTGATGGTCAACACCACACTGGCCAATGAGGTATGGGATTACATAGTGGATTTAGATGTGATCGTGGATGCAGGCATTACGCTCACCATTGATCCTGGAGTGACACTAGGATTTCCCTCAGTCTCCAATGACCTGATTGTCAATGGGACCTTATCGGCGGTAGGAAATGCGGTTGACTCAATATTTTTCGTGGGGACCAATGCTAGCTCGAGTGTCCATGGGGGCAATGTCCATATTTCGAGTAGCAGCACCTTGTCCAACCTGGACTATGTAAAGTTCCGGCATATGGCGGACGGGAGTTCACCCTTGGATGGGAGTTTGGTGATATCGACCAATGATGTAAGCATCGACAACATCCGGATTGATGACAGTGAGATATCGGGATTGAAGCTGACCAACAATGCGACCCCGACGATCGGTGCGCTGGAAGTCACCAATTCCCAATACGGGATAGAGATCGTATCGGGCTCACCAGTATTTACGGGATCTATACTGACCAACAACACGAACGGGGCATTGATCACAACTGGGAGTGCACAATTCAACACCTGTACCATAGACAACAGCTCCAATTATGGGGTGTGGATCAATGGGGCAGCCACCCCCACATTGTCCAACAACCAGATTACCAACAATGGGCAGATAGGTATTTTCATCGATGAGCGTACGGTTCCAATACTGACGAACAACACCATCACAGGGACCAAGCAGGTGGTGGTACCCACCGACCAGGTAGACAAGATCACCTGGACGGGTAATGGGATCACGACATTGAACCTGGCCCAGGGATATAATGTGACGGTCAACACCACACTGGCCAATGAGGTATGGGATTACATAGTGGATTTGGATGTGATCGTGGATGCAGGCATTACGCTCACCATTGATCCTGGGGTGACACTAGGATTTCCCTCAGTCTCCAATGACCTGATTGTCAACGGGACCTTATCAGCGGTAGGAAATGCGGTTGACTCAATATTTTTCGTGGGGACCAATGCTAGCTCGAGTGTCCATGGGGGCAATGTCCATATTTCGAGTAGCAGCACCTTGTCCAACCTGGACTATGTAAAGTTCCGGCATATGGCGGACGGGAGTTCACCCTTGGATGGGAGTTTGGTGATATCGACCAATGATGTAAGCATCGACAACATCCGGATCGATGACAGCGAGATATCGGGATTGAAGCTGACCAACAATGCGACCCCGACGATCGGTGCGCTGGAAGTCACCAATTCCCAATACGGGATAGAGATCGTATCGGGCTCACCAGTATTTACGGGATCTATACTGACCAACAACACGAACGGGGCATTGATCACAACTGGGAGTGCACAATTCAACACCTGTACCATAGACAATAGCTCCAATTACGGGGTATGGATCAATGGGGCAGCCACCCCCACATTGTCCAACAGCCAGATCACCAACAATGGCCAGATAGGCATTTTCATCGATGAGCGTACGGTTCCAATACTGACGAACAACACCATCACAGGGACCAAGCAGGTGGTGGTACCCACCGACCAGGTAGACAAGATCACCTGGACAGGTAATGGGATCACGACATTGAACCTGGCCCAGGGATATAATGTGATGGTCAACACCACACTGGCCAATGAGGTATGGGATTACATAGTGGATTTGGATGTGATCGTGGATGCAGGCATTACGCTCACCATTGATCCTGGGGTGACACTAGGATTTCCCTCAGTCTCCAATGACCTGATTGTCAACGGGACCTTATCAGCGGTAGGAAATGCGGTTGACTCAATATTTTTCGTGGGGACCAATGCTAGCTCGAGTGTCCATGGGGGTAATGTCCATATTTCAAGTAGCAGTACCTTGTCAAACCTGGACTATGTAAAGTTCCGGCATATGGCGGACGGGAGTTCACCCTTGGATGGGAGTTTGGTGATATCGACCAATGATGTAAGCATCGACAACATCCGGATTGATGACAGTGAGATATCGGGATTGAAGCTGACCAACAATGCGACCCCGACGATCGGTGCGCTGGAAGTCACCAATTCCCAATACGGGATAGAGATCGTATCGGGCTCACCAGTATTTACGGGATCTATACTGACCAACAACACGAACGGGGCATTGATCACAACTGGGAGTGCACAATTCAACACCTGTACCATAGACGGCAGTGCCAATTATGGGGTATGGATCAATGGGGCAGCCACCCCCACATTGTCCAACAGCCAGATCACTAACAATGGCCAGATAGGTATTTTCATCGATGAGCGTACGGTCCCAATACTGACGAACAACACCATCACAGGGACCAAGCAGGTGGTGGTACCCACCGACCAGGTAGACAAGATCACCTGGACGGGTAATGGGATCACGACATTGAACCTGGCCCAGGGATATAATGTGATGGTCAACACCACACTGGCCAATGAGGTATGGGATTACATAGTGGATTTAGATGTGATCGTGGATGCAGGCATTACGCTCACCATTGATCCTGGAGTGACACTAGGATTTCCCTCAGTCTCCAATGACCTGATTGTCAACGGGACCTTATCAGCGGTAGGAAATGCGGTTGACTCAATATTTTTCGTGGGGACCAATGCTAGCTCGAGTGTCCATGGGGGCAATGTCCATATTTCGAGTAGCAGCACCTTGTCCAACCTGGACTATGTAAAGTTCCGGCATATGGCGGACGGGAGTTCACCCTTGGATGGGAGTTTGGTGATATCGACCAATGATGTAAGCATCGACAACATCCGGATTGATGACAGCGAGATATCAGGATTGAAGCTGACCAACAATGCGACCCCGACGATCGGTGCGCTGGAAGTCACCAATTCCCAATACGGGATAGAGATCGTATCGGGCTCACCAGTATTTACGGGATCTATACTGACCAACAACACGAACGGGGCATTGATCACAACTGGGAGTGCACAATTCAACACCTGTACCATAGACAACAGCTCCAATTATGGGGTGTGGATCAATGGGGCAGCCACCCCCACATTGTCCAACAACCAGATTACCAACAATGGGCAGATAGGTATTTTCATCGATGAGCGTACGGTTCCAATACTGACGAACAACACCATCACAGGGACCAAGCAGGTGGTGGTACCCACCGACCAGGTAGACAAGATCACCTGGACAGGTAATGGGATCACGGCCTTAAACTTGGCCCAGGGATATAATGTGACGGTCAACACCACACTGGCTTTGGAACCCTGGCGTTTTATTTCTGACCTTGATGTGGTTGTTGATAATGGCATTACCCTCACCATAGAACCCGGAGTGACCTTGGAGTTTCCTTCAGTTTCCAATGACCTCATTGTTAACGGTACACTTTCGGCTTTAGGAACAGAAACAGATTCTATATTTTTCATAGGAACGGGAGGGGCAAGTGTTCATGGTGGCAATGTATTCCTATCGTCCACAAGTACAGGGTCAGTATTGCAGTATGTGAGATTTGATCACATGTCAGACGGGTCTTCAGTATATGACGCAAGTATCGAATTCGCAACATCTGACGTCTCTGCAAATCACATCAAGATCACAGATAGCGAAGTAGCGGGAATGGTATTCAGTAATGGGGCAACGTTCACTCTGGACAATCTATTCATTTCAGGGTCAAATCAAGGAATTCAGACAGAAGCCGGTGCTTCACCAACGATTCTACAAAGCTCAATTATCAATAATACGACAGGGTTATATGTTTTAGGAGGAACCCCCACTATTAATTACAGTAATATCGAGGGCAATTCCTTCATGGGAGTAGATAATGATGCTGGAGGAACAGTCCAGGCCACCAGTAATTGGTGGGGAGATCCCACAGGCCCTAATCCCCCTGGGAATGGGGACGGGATTGAGGGAGCCGTCAACGTTACACCCTTCCTAATCACTCCTGATCAATTTGGATTGTCCTTCGATGGAACAGACAATGTAAACGTAGGTGATGTGACCATCACGGATGGTTTGACCCAGTTGACGGTGGAAGCCTGGATAAAACCCAGTTCATACGAAGCCGGTGTCACAGCGAATGATGGATACAGCATAGTAACAAAGGGGACACTAAGTGGCATAAGTTCGAATTCATTCTATTCGGCAATTACGGGAAACGGGACCGTTCAAACATTTGAAGTGGGGGTGGATGACGGATCAAACATTTCACAAGCAGAGGTTGTAGCTGCTGATTTTTTCCCAATCGGGGAATGGACGCATTTTGCCATGACCTGGCAGCAGGGTGGAGGAGCCGAATTGTACGTAAACGGTATTCTAGTAGATACGGCATCAACTATCTTATCGGGGACCATTTTCGACACACCTTCAACACTTAGGTTAGGAGCGAGTGATTGGCCCGAAGAAGATTATTACAATGGTTCCATGGATGAAGTCCGGATCTGGAGCACATATAAAACGGAAAGTGAGATCCGCCAGACGATGTTTGGGGAATTGACCGGTGCAGAACCCGGACTAATTGCATACTATAATTTTAATATTGTTACCGGAGATGTTTTGGATCAGACGGTAAATGGCAATGATGGAACAGTTATAGGTGTTCCTGTATTCGAAGGATCCGGAGCCTTTCAACCAGAACTATTGCAGGTGACAAATGCCTCTCAGAATGGATTCACAGCCAATTGGATTCCGGTTTCTAATGCTACCAACACTTTACTTGAAGTTGCAACGGATGCTGGATTTATTTCTCAGATTGGAGGAAGTCCATTCAGTGTTGCCAATACCAATGGAGGTATAGAAAGCATTATTTCTACCCTTACACCTGCTACTCGATATTTTGCCCGATTGCGGTTTCAGGACCTAGAATTTCTAAGTGATTATTCCGAGGTAGTTGACTTTATGGTCCAACCAGGAAATGCATTGGATTTTGATGGGACTGATGATTATGTACAATCAGATAATGTCGTTATCCCTTCAACAGGAGATTTCACTGTTGAATTATGGGCCAAGAAAGAATCCTCTGCCACAGGAAATAGACAGATCATCTCTCAGCCAAGAACAGCCTCAAATCACTTTTACATAGGTGTCAACACAGGAGGTAATATCCGTGCAGGAGACAATTGGATTGATATTGGTGTTGCTTATCCGGATGACGATAATTGGCATCATTTCGCTTTGGTAAAAACAGATATTGATACTAAGTTTTTCCTGGATGGTGTTGAAGTTGCTTCACTTGGTTCTTCGATAAACAATCCTACCATTGATCAGTTTAGGATCGGATGTACCTGGAATGGTGTTCAAGAGTTTTGGGATGGTCAGATTGATGAAGTCAGGATCTGGAATATTGCCAGATCGGAAGCTGAAATACAAAGCACACAATTCGAAGTCCTTGTAGGAACGGAACCTGGATTAAAGGCTTATTACCGTTTTGATCAGGGGGACGCTGGGAATGCAAACGGGGGAGTCAACTCCCTTCAGGATTTAGGTATTAACCACTTCGATGGTACTTTAACTGGATTTACTCTGAGTGGAGCCGCCTCCAACTGGGTGACATCAGGGGCTCAGCAGAGTTCAACACCTCCTGCAGCACCATCAGGTGTAGTTGCATACAGAACCTCTTCAACTGAGATCACACTGGAATGGGATGACAATTCCAACGACGAAACAGGTTTCAGGATAGAACGGGCCGATGATTATAATTTCACAACTCCAGTGAAGATCGACAGCATTCCGGCGAACACTACATCCTATACCTTTAATGCTGGTACAGATCAGCCATACTTTTATCGTGTTGAGTCTTTCAATGGTGCAGATAGTACTGCGTCACCAGTTGAATATGCTACAACCGTGGGTCATCCAGGATCTGCAATTCTCTTCGATGGTGCAAGTCATAGGATCGAAGCAGGTAATGATCCAATTCTTTACAATCATCAGGAATTCACCTTGGAGGCTTGGATCAAACCGGATTACACCAATATAAGTGATCAGGGAGTAATTCTTTCAACCCTTGCTCCCGCATCAAACGGAGGGGGTTATCAATTACACCTTG
Source organism: Cyclobacteriaceae bacterium (assembly GCA_965242805.1). Lineage (GTDB taxonomy): Bacteria > Bacteroidota > Bacteroidia > Cytophagales > Cyclobacteriaceae > JANQEU01. The sequence goes on from CBDETD010000002.1 coordinate 3,308,821, forward strand.
AATCAAACGGACAGGTTAAGGTAGTATATAGGGAAGCGCCTTTTGCGGACAGGGTGGTGACTTCTGTTCAGAGCCTAACTGCAGGTCAGTGGTATCATGTAGCCGGGGTAGTAGAAAATGCAGGAGCCAATTCCAACTTATACCTATATATAAACGGAGAGCTCGATGCCACTTCTAATCCTACCGGAACACCCATATATTCCAATGTTGCCATATTGAGAATAGGGGACAATTCTGATGGAGGTTTGGATAGGGAATTTGGCGGTGAACTGGATGAGGTCCGGATATGGAGTTATGCTCGCTCACAGACTGAAATTCAAAATCAAATAGACTTCCCATTAAATGGTAATGAACCCAATTTGGTTGCCTACTTTCCGTTTGATGAAAACGCTGGGAGTATTACTGTAGACAGATCTAAAAATAACAATGATGGGACCCTGATTAATGGTCCGGCTTGGACAACCTCTGCCACTCCTTTGAGTTTTACGGTTACCAACACTGATGATACAGGGCCTGGCTCGTTAAGGCAGGCCATTCTGAATGCCAACAACAGCAATGGGAGCTCTCCCATTCAGATTGATTTTAGTATCCCGGGTGGAAGTGTGATTGCATTGCAATCAGCATTGCCTTCTTTGGATAAAACTATGATCATTGATGGATCAACTGCTCCTGGGTGGGACATGGACACAGACAATATGATCACCATAGATGGATCTGCGACACCCTCTGGTTTTGGTATCGAGGTCAATGTCAACAACGCTGAAATTTATGGACTACAAATTGTCAATTTCAAGGATCACGGCATCAATGGTTTCATTCAGAGTGGCATTATTATAGGAGACGCCGGCAAGGGGAATGTTATCAGTGGCAATACAGGTCGTGGAATAAGTTATACCAGTGTCTCTGGCACTATACGCGGTAATCGAATTGGAACTAATGCAGCGGGAACTACAGCCAATCCTAATACTGGCAATGCCATTTTCAGTGGAACAAATGGAGTATTAACGATAGATCAAAATCTTATCTCTGGAAATGGGGATAAGGCTTTTGGCACCAATGCAACAGGAGGGCATACTATCACCAGCAACTTAATCGGGGTTGACGTAACAGGGACGTTCGCGATTCCTAATAATCAGGCATTTTCTTTCAATACAGCGGGCGGTAATACCATTACAGATAACCTCATTTCAGGAAATACTAGCTATGTTCTCAACTCTGCGAGTGGATCAGGTAGCAATACATGGTTAAGAAATAAAATCGGAACAGACATAACTGGGACACTTCCGATTCCCAATGGGAATGGGATCAGAATTGTGGGTGATAATAACACGATCGGTGGAACCGGAGGAGATGGAAATATCATTGCTTACAATCTTGGACCAGCTATTGAAGTCCCTGGAAGCGGTTCAACGGGGAATCGCTTCACAGAGAATGAAATTTTTGATAATGTAGGAGGCATAGTATTGGGAGAAGGTGCGAATACCGGTATCACTCCTCCTACCATTTTGTCTGTCAACGCAACCGAAGTATCCGGAAATGGTGCAGGAGATGGTGACCTGATAGAAGTGTTCCTTTCCGATGAAAACGGTCAGGGTAAAACATTTATTGGGACTGCCACCGGTCAGGCTGATGGCACATGGTTGGCAAATTCGCTCAGTCAGGCACCCGTTTTTGGCAACAAAGTGGTGGTTACTACAACTGATGCATCAAACAATACATCTGAATTCTCAGATGAATTACTGTATTATCCGGCTCCTACACCCCCGGGAACAGCTCTTGCTTTTGATGGCAACAATGATTTTGTTCAGATATCTGATGATCCTTCAATTGATTTTGAAAACAGTGACTTCACAGTAGAGTATTGGTTCCGAAAGAATAGCCCGGCTTCTAATTGGAGTAATATATACGGTGTGTCCAAATGGAATAGTGCAGGAGGGAATCCCGGAGGAAACGAATGGAATCTCAACATAGGATCCAATCAAAATGATGATATACCAGCATTTACTATTGAGTCAGGAACTACAACATATCAGGTAGTAAGCGGTCAGTCTGTGATCGTAGGTCAATGGTATCATATCGCAGGTGTTAAAGAAGGACCGGAATTAAGAATTTACCTGGATGGTGTACTTCAGGGAACTGAAACAGGCATTCCATTAACTGTTAACAATGTTGGCAGACTATTGAATATTGCGAGGAACGATCTAAATACTTTCTTTTATTCAAATGCTGACTTTGACGAAATACGTATCTGGAGGGCAGCAGTCTCACAACAGGATCTTGACGAATGGAAGAACCTACCAATAGACGAATCTCATCCGAATTATGCCACTTTGGAGACCTATTACAAATTTGATGAAGGATCTGGAAGTTCATTGATCGACCTTGTCGGAAACAATGACGGACAGTTGAATAATATGGATGCGGCTGATTGGATCCCATCTGGCGCTACAATGGAACAAAGACCGGAAGATCCCACCGGACTGGTTACAACTGAAATTACGGATACTCAAATTGACCTATCATGGGTGGACAACTCCACGAATGAAACTGGTTTCACCATCCAGAGATTTGATTCCGGGAACGACTTTATTACTCCTGATGCCACTTTTGGTGTTGGCCCAGGTGTAACGAGCTATTCCGATGTGAGTGTAACCGCTGAGAATGGATATTTCTACAATATCGTAGCGAATGGTACTTTCGCCAATTCGTTTCCTTCGAACATTAAATATGCGACGACCATTACAAGCCCTGGAAATGCAATTCAGCTTGATGGGGTGGATGATTATATCGACATAAACAGTATAAACGAAGTCTTTGTTGGGGCTGAAGGAAGTTTTACAGTAGAAATGTGGGCCAAGATAGCTCCAAGTGGTCAGCAGGCTTTGTTTGCAATAAACGGAGATGGAGCTACAAATGACAATCAACTTGTGTTGCTGATCAACAGCTCCAATGTACTCGGTGTCGTAGACAATGTGAATAGCGTCTCCTTTGAGATCACGGGTCCGTCAATTGCGGATGACAATTGGCAGCACATTGCTTATACGAGGTCGGGAACGGTAGGTACTTTATATGTCAATGGTGTCCTCATTGGAACACATACTGCGGACTACCCGATCCTGTCAGGTGATGTTTGGTCCATTGGCCAGGATTATGATGGTATTAACAGCCCCGGTGACTTTTTAGAAGGGCAGGTTGATGAGGTGAGGATATGGAATATTCCACTTTCCCAAACTGACATTCAAAATGAATTGTACAACGAAATTGATCCATTATCTCCTGGATTAGTGGCTTATTACAAATTCGATCAGGACGAAGGTACCGATCACCTCATTCCGGACCGAACTGCAACCAACTATAATGGTGGTTGGATTGGGGAAGTGTCAGGAACCACCACACCACAGTGGGTACCTTCCGGAGCTTTTACTCAATTCGATAATGCACTGGATTTTGACGGTGTTGATGATGTTGTCACAGTTTCCAACTCAGCCTCATTACAAATTGCATCAACAATTTCCATTACGGCGTGGGTAAAAAGAAATCGATTGGATGCGGTCGACGTAATTCTGGAAAAGGGAGGGGATTGGACACAAGGGTCCACTAATTATGGAATAGGTTTAAATAATAATAGTTCCAATAACATGTTTTACATGTTCTGGAATGGAGGAGGTAAGGGAACGAATGGCGTAATCGACTTCGAATGGCATCACTATGCAGTAGTAGCCCAGGAAGGAAATTCAGAACCATTGTTTTACATCGATGGGGTATTGCAGCCGATCGATATTACGTTCGGAAGCGACATCATTGACCTCAATGAGTTGGCGACTCAAGATCTCCATATTGGATCACAATTATCTCCCGGGCTGGATTACTTTGGTCAGAATCAAATAGATGAAATCAGTGTCTGGAACAAGCTTTTGACCCAGCAGGAGATCAATAACATTCGGTTTCAGGGTTTGATTGGCAATGAACCCGAGCTGAGAGCTTATTACAGGTTCAATGAGGGAGTGCCACAGGGAGACAACTCCTTGTTTGGCACGTTACCTGATCTCACTGCCAATACCAATGACGGATCTCTTTTAGGTTTTTCATTAATTGGGCCTACATCTAATTGGGTGCCTTCAGATGCATTGGGACAACCGGAGATTGAGGTCTATGTCGGTCCGGACAATCAGGGCACATTACTATCCAATAATCAGATAAAATCAGTCAACTATGGGAATGTAGCTCCTTCTGGCGTTTTACCTGTGACCTATACCATCGAAAATATAGGTGGAGGAGATTTGACTATCGATGGTATTTCTTTGAGTCAACCGGAATTTTCCCTATCAGCAGCGACACCCACAGTTATTATACCTGGAGGGACTTTTAATTTCACTGTTACACTTGATGCCAGTAGCTCCGGAATTTCTAATGACTTTGTGGAGATCACCAATGATGATCCTGATGAAGCCACGTACACTTTTCCGGTAACCGGTACACGAGGGAGTCTGGATCCTAAATTATGGTGGACAGATGACACTTTTGACCTCGAAGATGAGATTGGAAGATCCAGTCTGGATGGAAGCAATACGGAAGTGGCTTATTACAAAGGATTCTCTGTTGACATTCGTGGAATTGCAATGGACACCATCAATAACATGATATTCTGGACAAATACGGATGCTGAGGTATCCTGCGGCAGGGTTACAGAGTCTGGCTTTGTTTTGTGGAGGGTATTACTGGACGAAAGCGGTGGAAGTGCCAAAGAATTCTTAGGAATAGATGTGGATGGCACCGGAGAAGAAGCCTATTGGGCGGATGCGGAAAATAACCAGATCAGAAAGGTGGATTTCGATGGAAATGGTGCCGAAGTGCTGATCAATATTAATGCCCCGGTGGACGTCGCTTTGGATATCGCGGGTGGAAAAATGTACTATGTGGCCAACCCCTCCGGAACACCTGAATTGTGGAGAGCTGATCTTGACGGGAATAATCCCGAATTATTATATCAATCAGGGAGCACTCTATTCAATGGAGTGGCATTGGACCTGGTAAATGATCATGTATACTGGACAGAAAGTGCCGGCGCCTTATCAAGAGGAGATATCAATGCTACTGCGGCCACCTTTGGTTCGACTATTCTGACAGTTTCCTCACAGTTGACAAACCCTGAGTCAATTGAGGTAGATCCAATAGGCGAAATGATGTACGTGGTGGATGGCGCCAATGATGCCATTGTGAGGATCACCTACCTTGATGATCCACTTGAAGTGATCCAACTGGCGAATGTGGTCGACCCAAGATTTTTGGCATTGGATACTCGCCTTGGCTTTGTGGATGACACTCCTCCGGTCGTTACTATTGCCGCACTTCTCACCAATGACCCAAGTCCGTCTTTAACAGGGACAATCGATGACCTCACAGCTCTTGTTGATGTGGAAGTGAATTCTGCATCTTATCCTGCCACCAACAATGGGGATGGTACATGGACGCTGGCTGATAATGTAATTTCAGATTTACCTGATGGGATCTATGATGTAATTGTAACTGGGACAGATTCTGTTCTAAACGCAGCCACAGACCTGACTACGAATGAACTGACCATTGATACAACCGAACCACTAATTGGTATTCAACTCACCAGTACACCTACTCAAAGTCCCGAGCTTACTGGTTCACTAGACGAACCAGTCACTTCAATTGATGTAACCGTAGATGGAAATACCTACCCGGCGAACTCAAACGCCACCACCTGGACGTTGACTGCCGGTACGATCACTCCAAATTTAGCAGTGGGGACTTATGATGTGCAGGTAGTTGCAACTGACCTGGCTGGAAATACGGAGGACACGACTTTTGTGGGTGCGTTGAATATTGAATTCGCCCCTTCTGATGTGATACTAACTTCACAGGCCATCACGGATACAGCAGCATTAAGAGGTTCTACTGACAATTTGATCTACCAGTTTAGCTGGGAGGTAAGCACGGTGGACTTGACCAATTTCGGATTTTATTTGACACTTGGAGGAAGTTACTCACCCGATGATTTTGTGGACAGTAGTTTCCACCTGTATCATAATCTTAATGTTGATGATTTTGGAACCGCGACGCTGTTTGACAATGGAGAGTTTGGGGATGGTAGTACGGTTCCAACCAATGGAATAAGCTGGGCATATACCGACCCGATCACGATTGGAAATACAATGTACTTCTATGTGACTGTGGACATCGAATCAAATGCTACCCTCGATAATACTTTCTTCGTTCAGAGGCCTAATGGTGAGCAGTTTGGCTTTGGACCTGCAAATAAGGACACTACTAACTTGTTGGAAGGAACGACCTTCACCATCCTGCAATCAGACACGATTGCCCCAGTTGTTACTGTCGATTTTCTTTCTACAAATGACAGTACACCTCCCCTATCCGGAACGATTGATGATATTACAGCAACGATCTCCATGAGATTGGATGGGGTCGATTATGGAGTTATTAATAATGGAGATAGTACCTGGAGTATTCCGGATGATTCTGTGAATGCCTTGACCGATGGATTTTGGGATATTATCATAACTTCCACGGATTCCATAGCAAATCAATCCATTGACACAACCTTCAACGCCCTTTTCATCGACACCACCTTACCGGTTGTAAGCACCGATGTATTGAACACCAACGACAACACTCCACCATTGACCGGAACGATCGATGACAACTTTGCTTCGATCTCGATCAATATAGACGGCAGTGACTATGGAGCCACCAATAATGGAGATGGCACCTGGACATTGGCTGACAATACGATCACGACACTGGCTGATGGCATCTATGATGTGACGGCGACGGCTACCGATACGGTAGGTAATGTGGGCGTTGATAATGCGATTGGAGCGGTAACAGTTGATACTACCCCACCGACGATAACGATCGATGCATTGACCACGGCAGACACTACTCCTGAATTGACCGGAACGGTAGATGACAATGGAGCGACGATTACCGTGGATGTAGATATCTACAGTGAAACGGCAACGAACAATGGCGATGGTACCTGGACATTGGCAGATAATACATTGGGCGCACTAGCGCTAGGCATTTATGATGTGACGGTGACAGCAACGGATGGATTAGGCAATGCGGGTACCGATGCAACGACCGATGAGTTGGAGATCATAGTAGATCCGGGCAGGGCCCTGGATTCGGCAGCACTGGTACAGGTGTACACCGCGACGGGAGGCCCGAACTGGACGGACAATACCAACTGGTTGACAGGGGCATTGGAAACGTGGACAGGGGTAACGGTAACGGCTGACCGGGTGACAGCGGTGGACTTAAGTAGTAATGATCTAACGGGGACGTTTCCCTTTATAACGACAGGACTGGATGCGGCCACTGACCTCAACTTAAGCGACAATGAACTGACCGATGTGGGAGACCTGTCGAACCTGACAGGACTGACCACAGTAGATGTAACTGATAACCGATTACAATTCAACACGGTGGGTGCATTACTGGGAGGATCGTATACGCTGACCTACCAGACCCAGAAGGAAGTACTGGCCCCGATCCAGATCCTGGAACAGGTAGGAGATCCCTACACCCTTGACCGAACGGTAGCAGGGGCAGATGGGTATAGTTGGTTCAAGGATGGTACATCTACAGGCCAGACGACGGCCACGATCAACATAGCGAGTTTACAGACGACCGACGATGGGGTGTATACTGTGGAGGCGACGAGCTCGACGATCACGGACCTGACGTTGACCACGACCGAGATTGACTTACGGGTAAGTTCACTGGAACGGGACGAGAAGTCGTTACGCCTGGTCTATGAAGGCTTTGCAGACAATGCAGGGATATCGGATTGGTCAGGGACATCTGTGAGCGAATGGTCGGAGGTAATGATAACCGACAACAGGGTAACAGGGCTGGATATATCAGGACTGGGAGTAGAGGGACCGATGGCAGATGACTTGCTGGATGTAGAGGGACTCCAGACGGTAGACATTTCAGACAATGAGATCACGTTGATCCCCGATGTAACGAGCCTGGAAGGGCTGACGAGTTTTGATGCGAGTGAGAACCCGCTGGACTTTGCGAGTATTGAGCCGAACACGGACAATGCAGTGACCTTTGAGCCATTGAAACCCTTTGGCGAGGAAACAAGCATAGAAATACCAGCAGGAGATGATACTACATTTGAATTCACTGTAGGAGGAACAACCAACATTTACCAATGGGTCTTCAGGAATGATTCCTTACCTGAGGCAAACCAGGACTTTGCTGATGTAACAGGAGCTACGAGTCCAAGCTATGACATTACGGGTATTGACTATGAGACGATGGGACAATACAAGCTGGAGGTATCGAATACTCAGTCTGGCATCGTACTAGAGAGCAAGGAGCAGGAAGTACTGGCCACGGCAAACATCAGCTTCACGCCGGTCTTTACATTCAGTGATGGGACGGAAGGCACGGTAAAAGAAGGAGAGGCAAAGCTGTTCAGGATCACCGAGAGTGGGCCCTATGAAGGAGTGGACACGGTCAATGTGGTCAATGAGAACATCTTGTTTGAAGGCGTCAAACTGGGCAATTATATCCTCAATGTGAGGACTGAGCCTGAGTATGAAGAATTGAAACCTGGAGTTGACACGGTTCAATTCATACCGACGTATTTCGAGAGTACTATTGATTGGGTAGAGGCAGATGTGCTACAACTCCGAGACTTTATTGATGAATCCCTGATCATGCAGCGAGTACCACCTCAACCAGCTGATCCGGGAGAGGGAATTGTTAACCTTGAGGTGATCTCAGACTTCCCCGATGACGAAGGAAGTGGAAGAATAGAGGCAAGAAGGAGAGTACAGAAGGCGGGATGTAGTTTAAGAAGAAGAACCACAGGAGGAGGAGGACGACCTGCCCAGGATGATGACGACTTTGTATTGATCGCCTACAAGGAAACAGATGAGGAAGGGAGAGTGAACTTTGGCGAACTACCCAATGGATTCTATCGAATAAACATTCAATATCCTGGTATCCCGATGGATCCCGATTCATTTGTTGAATTTGAAATAGATGCGGAGGGAGGAGTTGGAGGTTACGAACTGGAAGCGCTAATTACAGAAGATGGTATTGTGGTCGAGAATGTGTTGGGGATCAGATCTGATTATTTCAAGGATTTGAGTGTGTATCCGGTTCCTGCTCACGACGAGCTGACGATTAGCTACAAAAGATTGCTAAAAGAGGACATTCAGATCAGGTTAACAGATCTGAACGGAAAGACTGTGATCAAGCGAGGCCTGGAAGTAGGAGTGAATAAGACTCTGAATCTGGATGTTAGCAGTTTGCAGGGAGGTGTATACTTACTTCAGGTCTTTAATGATAGGGAAGGTACCATTGCCAGGTATAAGATTATTGTGAATAAGCAATAGCGCACAGTCATCTCGAAGGCCCTTTGCTGTTCCTTTCTCGTAACACTGACAGTCTTTTCGAACGAAGCATGGGATGATACTCACCAAATACACAAAAGTCATCTGGAACCCTGGCTTGATTCCAAAAGACTTGTGTCTTTTTTATTATCTTAGTAAACTTTTCTACCAAAAATTCAATAAAACCTAAGAATAAGACAAAAGTTATCCGCCATGAAATCGACCATACTTAAAGGTGTCACCAGTCTATTCCTTAGCTATACGCTCTTTACGGCAAATGCCCAAAATGCTGTGGGAATTGGTACAGACACACCTAACCCAAGAGCTGTATTAGAATTGATTTCCCCGACTAATGATCAGGGATTTCTAGTACCGAGGTTGACTACAGCACAGCGAACCGCGGGATCCTTTACAAGTTCACTGTCAGCAACCGAAAACGGGTTAATGGTCTATGATTCGGATTTGAATGAATTTTACTATTGGATCAATCCCGGGTGGGTTGCTGTGAATTCATCAACGCTTTCTGCAGGAGAGGGCATCTCCATCGATTCAATTGGTCAGATCACGAATATAGGCGATTTGGATAGTTTGAACGAGATCCAGGATCTTGACCTAACGGGAAATGATCTTTCCATTACAAATAATTCAGGGGCTACAACCATTGACCTGACACAATACCAGGATCTTACAACACACACGGGGAATCTACCTGCAGGTCAGGTTTCAGGTTTGGGTAGCGCTGCACTATTGGATGCGGGGACAAATCCTAATGAGTTGGTCCAATTGGATGCAGGAGGTGCACTTCCGGCATTGGATGGGTCCCAATTGACGGGAGTTTCTGCATTGGTCAGTGCAGATGCGGTTGGCGGAGCTGAGATTCAGGATGGTTCCATAGCGGATGTCGATATTAGCGGAACAGCGGCCATATCAGGTCTAAAGATCAATCCCGATTTTGGCACGCAAAATGTTCTTACCTCCGGGACGATCACAGCTAGTTCATTTACCGGAGACGGAAGTGCACTTACGGGAGTCACAGGTACCCCAGGATTGAATTCTGTCGGGACGAATGAAATTATTGACTTGTCAATCACCAACGCCGATATATCCAATGGTACAATTTCTACATTAAAGATTAACGGGCTTCCATCTCCAAATTCATTATTGTACAGTAACGGGACGGGAACATCAGGATGGTTTACCCCTGGAATTGATCAGGTGGTAGTCACAGATCCAGGTGGTGGATTAAGTGCGATCCCTGTTTCAAGTTTTGTCACTAGCAATTTAACTCAGGGAAGTATTTTTATTGGTGACGGTGTAGATCAATCAAGCGAATTGCCCATAAATAATGACGGATTTATGCTGATTGGCAATGGCATAACTGCAAATAGCGTAGACATATCTGGCGATATTGATATTGCTAATACAGGGATATCGACCATACAGATTGGAGCTGTTGGAGATGCAGAAATAAGCGATGTAGATCCGTCCAAATTACTTCCGGCGGGAGCGATTTCGGGGGATGTGTTGGAATACGATGGTTCAAGCTGGATCCCGGGAACAGATGACGACAATCAGAATGCTGCAGGTGTTCCTTACACCGACACCTATTTGGTGGGGGCTGGAGATGTTCAAGGTGGATTGGATTATGCCATAAATGAGCTTACCAATAATTCATTCAATAGTAATCAGGAAGTTCCGCGGGGAAATGGATCTACCCTCGTATCCTCCAACATATTCAGTGATGGAACCAATGTATCGGTTGGTGGGGCTCCCACTGACAAGTTTACTGTAGAGGATGTTGATGCCCGATTGCGATTTTCAGAAGGAGCAACAAATTCAGCTTTGCTGATTGGGGCCACGACTACTAAAAATGCTGCTGTTACTGTGGATGCATCGGATGGAGACGGTGTAGGCCTGGATTATGGACAATTGATCCAATTTGATGACCTAAGTGTAATGCTCCAAAACACGGGGGCCAATCCCCTTGATTTTGCCACCAATGGAAGCACAAGAATGACAATTGATGCTGTTGGGGACATTTCGATGTCAGGAGGTCTTAATGTCAGTGGTATTATAGGAGGGGATGGTTCAAACCTCACCAATGTCACACCCTCATTTGCAACCCTATTCGCAGAAGATCCTTCCACTATTGTTTTTGGATCCACCTCCATTGTTCCAACCCCCCCTTCTGTCGCACAGTCTTTGCAGGTAGTAGCTGATAATGTAGGAGGTGGAGCACTTGTAGCTGCTGGCACATTTAGTGCCGATCCCAGTACTAATCGGTCAACTGTGACTTTGTTATCAGGAAGAGGATCTCAGCTTTCACCTCAACCACTCCAGCAGAACGACTTGGTCGGTGAACTGGTATTCAATGGTTACTTTGGGACCAATCAGACAGATGTCGATAATGCAGCTTCTGTTGAAGCCCTTGCCTCGCAGAACTGGACCACGGGAGCGACTGGAGGTGAGCTTTTCTTCAGTACTACTACAAACAACACATCCGGAGCTACCGAAAGAATGCGCATAAGCCATGATGGTAATGTTGGGATTGGTACCTCCACTCCGCTTTCAAGTCTTCAACTTAACAATGCCGGTCACTTTATGCATGATGGCACAGATCTCATTATTTCGGACAACATTCATTTGGTAGGCCCAACTCCTACATATACCGAAACTGATGCTGGTATGACATTGTCTCTTTCCTCCAATGGTGGATTTGATGTTTATCATGTGACTTCCGGTACCGCAGGAACCGATGCCTCTCTCAATTTCGTAAGCCTTTTGTCTTTGAATACTTCCGGAAGCGGTGGAATTCCCGGAGATTGGCAGGCACAAAATATCACTGTTGCAGGAGACCTGGTCAATGCCAAAGAATTAAGATTTGGTGATGCGAACAACAGTGAGATACTTGCATTTAAGGCCCCGGATGATGTTGGACCTGGCAATTCAGTAATTTGGACCCTTCCCGATGGCGATGGATTAGCAGGTCAGGTATTGTTCACAGATGGTGCAGGATCCCTTGGTTGGTCAACCATTGGAGCAGGTGGAGGTTCCGCTGTCGTTCTAGGAGCAAGTGCAGGGGAAAATAACACAGGCAACTTCAATGTCTTTCTCGGTAATGTTGCTGGGCAAAGCAACACGACTGGACAAAATAATACTTTCGTAGGATACAATGCAGGCAATGCCAATATCGGTGATGGTGCAAATACTTATATAGGGTCTCAGTCAGGTTCCGGAAGTACAAATATTAACAACACCTTCGTAGGTTACCTTTCAGGTGCTAATAACAGTGGTGCTAATAATACAATGATGGGTCATTCTGCCGGGGGTCTTTCTCTGGATGTATCAGGAAATGGAAATACATTTATTGGATCAAGCGCCGGAGCTGATAATACAACAGCTGGCTTTAATACCTATGTCGGCGCCAATGCCGGACGAGATAATGACACAGGTAGTAACAACACTTATTTAGGTCAAAACGCAGGAATTATCAATGTTGGAGGTCTGGGGAACACATTGATCGGTGCACAGGCTGGATCCAGTTTGACATCAGGAGATAACAACGTTTTCATTGGGCAGAATACTGCAGCAACCCGGACCAGCAGTACAGGCAACGTATTAATTGGTCAGGAAGCAACCCTTGGATCTGATGGATTGAATAATTCAGTAGCGATTGGTTCGAATGCGTCAGTTGATATCAGTAATGCGATTGTACTTGGAACAGGAGCTACCAATGTAGGAATAGGTACATCCTCACCTGCTGTCAAACTTGATGTGAACGGTGATATCGCAGCCAGCAACATATCAAGTACAGGTACCTCCATCTTTGTTGGACCATCCACAGGGACGGCGGGGACGAGTAACACCTTTGTTGGATATCAATCCGGACTCTCCGTGACCTCAGGAGGGTCAAATACATTATTGGGGGGATCAGCAGGACAAAACATTACCTCTGGGGCATTCAATACAGTGCTGGGAACCAGTGCGGGTACCAACCTTGGTGCAAACAACGGTAATACACTTTTAGGATATGATACCGAAGCAGGTGGAGCCATTATCAATTCCGTAGCCATTGGTTACCAGGCCCAGGTCAACCTAAGCAACGCTATAGTTCTTGGAAGAACAGGCGTGAACACACCTAATGTTGGGATAGGAACGGATGCACCTACCACATATCTGCATGTGACTTCCGGAAGTGCCACCAATGCATTTCCCGAGATACTGGTGGGTGATGTCAATACTTCTAATAACTCCGATGCATCTATTGGTTTCAGAAGCCAGGATGGTGTTTCGGTGACTACAAATTTTGTTGCGGGAATTGATGGCGACACCAGAGATTTTGTGATTTCCGAAGGTGTGACGTTAGGAACTACTGATGCCATGATCATCGAGTCAGGAACACGTAATATTGGCATTGGCATTGCGCCTGGTGAGAAGCTCGACGTCCTTGGAAATATTCAGGTTGACGGGGCCAGTGAATTTAGGTATGCAAGCCCCAAAGTCCGGTATCAGTCATTCCCGGCTTCTGTATTTAAGTATGTTGTCATTGGTGACGGGGCACTGACGGGTGGATTTCGTGCATCTACTTCCGCATTGAACTTCCATTATTTCAATCAGGATTTAGGTGTGCAAGGATTTGCTGATGTACCTGTTAATCTACCACAAGATGCAGAAGTCACGGACCTGGATGCATGGGTATGGGACAATGACGGTGTAAATCCTGTGCGCGTGGAATTAGTGAGACAACCATTTGGATCACCTGGCATTGCGCCACTACTGACTGCTGAAACATCAATCACATCAGCTTCAGTTGAGCAAATTACTGATATTGGAAGTGTTATTATTGACAATATCAATGAAAGCTATTTCTTGCGGTTTACTGGGTTCCAGGACAACAGTCAGAATACAAGACTGTATAATGTGAGGATCACCTACACCGTACTACAAGCAGACTAATATATTATCCATTCAATTTTGAAAATCCAATTGAATCATGAATCTAAGATTTACTAAATCAACGTTTTTCGCTCTTGTTTACATGACTGGCAACCTGTTGTACGCTCAAAACTCCGTAGGAATTGGGACAGACACTCCAAATCCAAATGCTGTTTTGGAACTGATCTCCCCCACAAACGATCAAGGGATGCTTGTTCCAAGATTGACCACAGCGGAAAGGACAGCAACATCATTCACTGATAATCTCTCTATTACTGAAAATGGTCTGTTGGTTTTTGACTCAGATCTCAACCAGTTTTTTTTCTGGAATGATCCAAACTGGCAGGCAGTGGGGCCATCTACTATTAACGCCCCCGATGTATCTGTAACACCTACCGGAGATCTGATTTCAACGGATGCTCAATCAGCCCTCGAGGAAATTCAGGCAGAAGTGGATTCATTGGGTACGGCAGCCGGATTGGATGCTGGTTCTGGTCCTGACCAGGTAGTTCAACTGGATGGGACTGGCGCATTACCGGCCTTGGATGGATCTAACCTGACAGGAGTCACTCCTTCATTTTCAGTACCTTTTGTAGATGATCCTACAAATGTCGTGTTTGGTTCAACGACGATTGTTCCGGCTCCTGGTGGCCAGGTGCTGGAAGTGATCGATGAGACAGGAGGTGGAGGAGCCATTGTCGGTATTGGTACTTTTAATGATGATCTGAGCGTTAACCGGTCGACGGTAGCTCTCCTCTCAGCAAGAGGTAGTCAAGCCGTTCCCACAGCAGTGCAGCAAGATGATTTTCTTGGTGAGGTAGTTTTCAATGGAAATTATGGTGGAGGCATTGCGAATTTTGATCAGGGGGCTGGTATTGAGGCAGTTGCTTCAGAAAACTGGACAGCAGGTTCAAATGGAGGAGAACTTATTTTCCGAACTACCGAAAATGCGACATCAGGATCAAATGAACGCTTAAGAATATCCAATAGGGGATATGTTGGGATCAATGCTCAATCACCTTTAAGTACTTTTCAACTAGACAGCAATTTCCATATATTCAATTACTCAGGACTTGTTTCTGGAAAGTTCATGACCGACAACCTTTATCCGGATGGAAGTGCAATTCGGTTCACCCAGACGGGACCAGCAAGTTTCATTTGGATGCATGACGGAAAAATTGAGTTTGTTATGGGACCTCCGGAACCTGTTGGGACCGATGCTACAATGATCTCATCATTGAACACTGTTTTGGAAATGGATAGTACAGGTGATGCCCGATTTGGTGGAGCTGTGGAGTTCGGTAATTTGGAAGGTATGACTCCACAAAATGGAATGATCCAGTACAACGGCACTGACCTGCAAGGTTATGAAGGAGGTCAATGGGTGAACCTTACAGGGATATCAATACCTTTATCAGAGACCTTCTCTGACGGGGGGGCAGGCCCATTTTACCTTGAGAATATCGGAGGTGGTGGAGTTGCAGAATTCAGAATAAGCAATACTTTATCAACATCCAATGTCCTCTCCTTACACACAGATGCGCAGGACATCAGTGCCCGGGGTCTTTTTGTTGATCATTCAGGACTTGGAATAGCGGGTGAATTTAACATTTCAAACAATACTAACGCACTGGAAGCAGTTTTAGGAAAAACATCTGGAACAGGTGTAGCTGGCTGGTTTGAAGTGGATAATGTGGGAAACAATTCTGCCGCTGTTTTTGGGAGGATTATAAATGGAACAGGCCCGGCTATTGAAGGATTTACTCAGGGGGCTGGTCAAGTGGCAAGATTTGATCAGGTGAATACAGGGAATGGGTCCATAGCATTTTCTGTGAATAATGATGGAACAAATTCAGTGGCGTTGTTCCAAAATACAGGGAATGCTTCCCAGGCGGCGGTTGAAATCAATAATAACGGATCTGGTCCTGGGCTCGTTATTCAAAACCCAGGGGGTACTACCAGCTTTGGGGACGTTTCTTTCATAAATGGAGATCTGGGGATTAGCGAGACAACTCCCTCAGCAAGACTTGATGTAGTCGGGACCACCGAATTAAATGGAAATGTTACAACTATCGGAGATATGAATGTATCAGGTAGTAACACAACAGGGGGAGATCACACAACAGGTGGTGCTGTCTTTTCGAATGTAAGGACTGATGCCGCAGCTACCGTGACCATCCTTGCTACCGACCATATTATCGCGTTGACAGGGAGTAGTGCACAATCTGTTCTTCTACCAGATGCGACAACTAATCAGGGTAGAGAGCTGGTTTTTATGATAAGACAATCGGGAGTTACCCATAGCATTTCAGTCCAGGGTGGCGATAGTTTTGTTGCTGAAGGAACGGTTGGCACAAGCCCGATAACACTTTCTACATCCTTCGATGAAAAGGTATCGGTGACATTTCGGGCAGTTGGAACGGATTGGTACTTGGTTAGCTATGTTTTGAGTAGCAGTGTTTAATAGGTAAAAATGAGAGATATGTCGATATATCTAAAAAAATGGACAGCTAAACACGAGCGGAAGGATAAGATCAAACAGTTTGAGCTGGACATGGTAAAGATCCTGATTAGTGCCTCATTTTTGATTTGCAGTCAACTTCTGTTGGCCCAGTTCACAAATACAGGTCTCACCATCGGTGTTTCCTCCGGAACGACCATCAGTGGTCAGGAATTTAACTCAAGTGGTTCATTGACCAATGACGGCACTATGATCTTTTCTGGAGACTTTGCCTCAACAAGTTATGCGGGTTCCGGAGTCATTTACCTCACCGGTGCAGGACAAATGATCGATTTAGGTGGGCCTTCCGATCTCAATACCTTGACAATCGACGGAGGGGGGACAAAATCCCTGAACTCAGTGATCACGATTACGAATGCATTGCAGTTTATAAACGGTAAGATCGATGCTGCCGTAAATAATTTGGTAGTAGGTTCTACCGCATCGATTTCCGGATCTTCATCATCCAATTATGTTATTGGAAAGTTGATCCATCAGGGTACAGGAGACAAGTTCTTTCCGGTCGGTGATGCCATATTATATACTCCTGTAAATCTTATCGGAACAACAGGAACAACTCCAGAAGTTGGTGTTGAGCTAGTTAACTCCGATCCGGCAGGCACTGTAGGTTTCGGAATTGTGGATCTCTCCCAAATCAGGTATTGGGAGATTACAGAAGAAAATGGTACTTATGATGGGGCCCAAATGGAACTACCGACTATCGGTGAGTCGGTCATCGCAAATCAATCCGAAGGAGTTGTTGCAGGAACCGGTCCTGGAGGGGATGTTTTTAGAAGCTTTGGTAGTAGCGCAAACACTGGAGATCCATCAAATGGTACGATTACGAGCAACGATCTAATTGGACCGGGGAAAGTGGCTATTGGTAAATTCTTTGACGAACAACTGAGAGTTAATGATTCCACGGCACTCGTAAATATCTATAATCAGACGGGAGGTATTGACTGGGCAAATTCCTCTGGGTGGACCATCGACAGTCTGGATAATTGGTTTGGGGTGATAATGGAAAATAAAAGAGTAAAATCGTTGACGCTTCCATCAAATGCGTTGACCGGAACTTTCCCAACAATTGCAACGGGCCTGGAAGATGCCACGGATATTAACATCAGCGATAATGAATTGACCGAAGTCAATGCCTTGTCAAACCAGGCATCACTTGTTAATCTTAACGTGGATGCAAACAGGCTCCAATTCGGCACCCTGGAATCCTTATTGGCTGATCCTTACACTACAAGTTATCTAAATCAGAAAACGGTATTGGATCGTGAGAGGGTATTGAAACAAATTGGTGAAGAGCATACCGTAGACAGAACAGTTTCAGGTTCTGCCAATACTTATTCCTGGTTTGATGGGGCCGATCCGATATCAGAATCTGGTCCGACATTCACGTTAACCGATCTCACTTTTGAAGATGAAGGGGAGTTTCGGACAGAAGTCACGAATACTAATGTTCCTGGTTTGACGCTTACCACCGAAGAGGTTGTATTAAGAGTTTCTTCACTTGAAAGGGATAGCACCTCACTAATTGCAATGTATGATGCCCTTGGTGGGGAGAATTGGGCTGTTGGGTCCGACTGGCCTACGACTCCGATTTCAAGCTGGGATGGAAATGGGATCACCCTTGGATCAAACAGAGTTACGGGAATAGATCTGTCGTCCAACAACCTATCCGGATCTGTCCCTGAAGACGTTATTGACCTTGGTCAGGTATCATCAATTAATTTGGCGGGAAATGAGATCACCTCTTTGCCGGACATGACCTCATTACCCAACCTAACGACCTTTAATGTTGAAAACAACAAACTGACATTTGGGAGCCTGGAACCCAATGCATCGATTCTAAGTACCTACGCACCTCAAAGTGCGATAGGAGAAGAATTCGAAACTCAGATTGACAAAGGCCAGAGTTTTCTATTGACATTTGAAGTAGATGGTGAAGAGAATAACTATTCCTGGTTACGGGATACATCGAGGTATAATCAAGCGTTTCAAGGTGTCCCAATCACGGAAGCTGATCAGTCATCATTACTTATTGAGAATATAGATTTTGTCAATATGGGGGAACACAGATTAAGGGTGCAGAATACCCTTCTCCCCGACCTTACCTTGGAAAGTGAGACTCAGACGGTTTGGGCTCAAGCAGATATCGATTTCACTCCCATTTATAATAACCTGATTGATCAACCCGCACCATTGGATGAAGGTGAAGGCTGGTTGTTCGAAATAATCCCTGAGCAACCTTATGACTCCGTATTTACCGAACCGACATTGATTGATGGTAATGGATTGTCTTTTCAGGACGTGCGCCTTGGGGATTATCTGGTTTTTGTACGAACCGATACGCTATTACTTCGTGATGTAAATGGAGAAGTCGATTCTGTCCAAGTGCTACCGACCTACTTTGAGAGTACAATTGATTGGGCAGAAGCTGATGTGCTGGAGCTTCGGGACTTTGTGGACGATAGTTTATTCATGCAACAGCAGCCAAGACCATTAACAGATAAGGATGGGGATGGTATAGTGCGACTATTAGTTGAATCGGATTTTGCTGATGAGTCGTCAGGTAGAATTGAGGCGAGAAGGAGAGTTCAGAAGGCTGGCTGTTCACTTAGAAGAAGAACAACAGGCGGGGGTGGCCGTCCGGATCAGGATGAAGAGTATGTTTTGATTGCTTATAAGGAAACTGACGAAGAAGGACGCGTAAGCTTTGGATTCTTACCTACGGGTTTCTATCGATTAAATATTCAATATCCGGGAATACCAATGGATACGACATCATTTGTTGAGTTCGAAATAGAGGAGGATCAAGAGGAAGGAGGTTTTGAGCTTGAGGCTGACGTCACGGAAGAGGGCATTTTCGTTAGGGTCATAGAAGCTCTGGGTTTCTATAGAAAATATTTCAAAGACCTAAACGTGTACCCGGTACCAGCCGATCAGACGTTGTCTATTGCTTATGATAAACTTAACTCGGACGGTGTTGAAGTGAGACTCGTTGATTTGAGAGGTCAAACCGTTCGGCAAGTATCTCTCCAAAAAGGTTATCAGAGATCTATTCAACTGGATGTGCATGATGTAGAAGGTGGGGTATATCTTCTTTATTTCGTTGATAAAGAGAATCCTGAGAAGAACATTGTCTTTTACAAGGTGATTGTGAGGCATTGACAAATAAACAGTACTTCTGAAATTTCTGAAATTTCGGAAGTACTGTCCTATAAATCGGGAAAACTTTTAGACTTACAAGTCTTAGAAAAGATGTTGCCGTCTTCAAAAATGGCTTCAGTGTTTTTTGATATTTATTCTTAAAATATTTAAATTATCGTTTACCACCAATTAAAAATCATCGATATGAAAAAGTTTCTTGCCGCCACGTTATGTTTAGTCTTTGTTTTTTTTGTTTCTGCGCAGAATATCCTTGTAGCAGATAATAACCCTGGAGCCCCTTCAGGGACTCATGTTTACCCCTCGCTTGCTGATGCAGTTTTGGCAGCCCAGGCCGGTGATATTATTCACTTGATACCTAGCGCAAGTACATATGGGACTGTAGAAATTACTGCCGCAAATGATTCCATTTCCATTTTTGGAGTGGGTTTCAAACCTGATAAAGATGGTCCACAAGTAGCTGTCATAGATAATTTACGAATCAGCGGTAATGGAATTAGGGTGTCCGGAGTGCAAGTTACTGGCCGTGTTTATATCAACTGGAATACAGGTAGCTACACAGGGTTTACTTTAGAAAACTCAAGAATTGGTTATATCCAATCCAATTCAGCAGGCACTTTTTCAAACGTATTAATTAGATCATGTATCATCAATAGGGATAATGCAACTTCCGGTCTTTCTGTCAACTTTACCACAGCCATCAATAATAGTGTTATTGCAAATTGCATTATTGAAGGGTGGGAATCTACCGGAACTGTCTACGAGTCGGTTGAAGCTTTTAACGGGACAATTATTAGGAATTGTATTTTCTATGGTAATGGATCAGCAGCAGCTGTTGCATTCGAAGATATGACAAACTGCACGGTCTCTAATTGTATTTTCTTTGGGAGAGCACCATATTCCAATGGTGGGACTTTTGAGAATAATGTATTTAACAACAACGTTGCAGTTGGAACGAATAATGATGCCTTGCCACCTGCAGGTACAGGAAGTGGTAATACCGGGACTGGTAATTTTACTGCAGTGACTGATCCCGCAACGATCTTCGGTGATGCGGGTATTGCTGTTGGAGCTAACTGGTCGTTGAACTGGGACCCTACCGTAGTAGAAGTTAGTCTGGTAGCTGGTGGAACTGATGGTACAGACGTGGGAGTGGAAGGAAGTACAATACCGTATTCTGTGACGGGTACCCCACTACCTATCATAAAAAGGCTGATCGTTCCTGAGGTTATCAAGCAGGGAGACAATCTAAATACAACAATTGAAGCAGTAGGTAACTGATCCATCTTAAAATAGATAAGTTATGTCTGCTTTAAGGAAAAGCTTAATACCCATGGTGGTATTGCTCCTAACCTGGGCCAACCTGGCGCGGGGGCAGGACATTGTTGCTATGGAGTATTTCTTTGACAGCGATCCTGGAGTTGGGGGTGCGATCCCCATTACTGTAACCGGTCCTGCGCCGACGGTCAATGTCAATGAGATTTTGAATTCAGCCTCTTTGCCACTGGGGTTTCATGTTTTATTCTTGAGAGCCCAGACCGATGGTCATGTGGAAGTGTCTATGGATCCATTGGATTATACGGCAATTGTCACGGCAACACAAACTCGATGGGGAAGCGTTGAATCCAGGTTAGTATTTGTAGATGAATCTGGAGCATCGCTGATTGAAATAGATACCCTGGAATACTTCTTTGATGTAGATCCGGGTTATGGTAATGCAACAGCAATCCAGGCCACAGCTGGGAATGTTGTCAATCTGGTTGAAAGCATTCCTACAGGTGCATTGTCTCCTGGTTTTCACACCTTATTTATTCGCGCTCAAACAACTGCCGATGAATGGGGTTTTGCAGAATCGAGATTGGTTTTTGTTCAGGCAGGGGATGTAGGGCAAACCGTATTAGTAGATCAAATTGAATATTTCTTCGATGCCGATCCGGGATATGGAAACGCCACTATAATTAATATCACCACTCCTCAGAACATAGTGAATTTCCTGGATACATTAGATGCTGCTTCTCTAACTCCTGGTTTCCATACCTTGTTTCTACGTGCAAGGGGAGATGGTGGCAAATGGGGGCAAGCTGAATCAAGACTTGTATTTGTGCAAGCCGGTGATGTTGGAAATCTTGTATTGGTAGATCAGGTAGAGTATTTCTTTGACATTGATCCTGGATACGGTAACGCAACAACTATAAATCTGACTCCCAATAATGTCGTCAATTTTACGGACAGCCTCGATGCGAGCGGATTAAGTTTGGGATTCCATACACTATTTCTGCGTGCGCGTGGTCAAGGGGGTAAGTGGGGTCAGGCGGAATCCAGGTTAGTTTATGTTGATGAATCTGGAGCTCTGTTCTCAAATCTCTCTGAATTGGAATGGTTTATCGATACGGATCCGGGCTATGGATTAGGTAACACCGTTCCTCTTGGTGATGTTCCTGATGCTAATATTGAGTTCAATGTTCCCTATGGCGCGATTTCAGAAGGAGCTCATGTCCTGGGATTCAGGGCTCGTAATGCAGATGGACGTTGGGGTGTGACAGAGTGGAGACCCTTTGCAGTGTTTACTCCAGGTCGTGAATTGGACTCAGCTTCATTGGTGGTTATGTACAATCAACTCGGAGGTACATCTTGGACCAATCAGTCAAATTGGTTAGTGGGTGATATTGATAATTGGTATGGAGTTGATGTCGTAAATGGCCGCGTGGATTCTATTGAATTCGGATCCAATAACCTTGTTGGGGAAATCCCTTTCCAGGCCGGATATTTCGATCAGGCCAAAAAGATTGACCTATCTGACAACCAATTGCTGGATACGATCCCTCAGACTTTCGATGAGTTGACAGGCTTGGAGGAACTCTATCTAAATGCGAACGATCTTAGTGAGATACCAAACATTGCCGGA
Source organism: Cyclobacteriaceae bacterium (assembly GCA_965242805.1). GTDB lineage: Bacteria > Bacteroidota > Bacteroidia > Cytophagales > Cyclobacteriaceae > JANQEU01. The sequence goes on from CBDETD010000002.1 coordinate 3,331,742, forward strand.
TTAGCAAACCTGGATGTTCTGGCGCTGGATAGTAACCTTTTTGATTTTGGTGACCTTGAACCTCATATAGGCATTAACAATTTCACCTATGAGAATCAAAAGATCTTTGGAGACAGTGCTGTTGACTCAATCGCTACGATAAGTGCACCTTTGGATATAGCCCTCAACATCCCGGTGGAAGGGACAAATAACATATATCAATGGTATTTGAATGGACAAACAATTCCTTCGGGTGATTTACCAACATACCAGATACTTGGGTTTTCAGCAACGGATACTGGTAAATATGTGTTGGAAGTAACGAACTCGGTAGTATCAGGGTTGACTTTGACTTCAAGCGATCTTCGTTTTACACTTTCCAATTTTGATCAGGATTCATTGGCCATGGTTTCTCTTTATCAGTCTACAGATGGACCTGCCTGGACGAACGGAACAAACTGGTTGACAGGAAATCTCAGTACCTGGAATGGTATTACTTTGACTGGACCACGAGTCACCGATGTGAATCTTGCAAGTAATAACCTTACTGGAGTGATCCCAGACAATTTTTCCGTAGCGGACTCAATGGTAAGCATCAATCTGGAGGGAAATTCATTGGAAGGTGCAATACCTCTGACATTCCTGGACCTTAATGTGGTTGATGCGATTGACGTTTCTGAGAATGCGTTAATCAGTATTCCAAATTTCAGTACTGTGCCTTCACTGACGACATTGGACGTTGCTAACAACAAACTCGATTTCGAGTTTCTCGAAAACAACCTGGGAGTAGGAGCAGGATTTACCTATACTCCCCAGGACACTTTGGCGACCCCTATCATTATTGATATTACGTTACCGGATCTTCCCGCTGATACAATTCCTCTGCCAGATGATTTTGTGGTGGAAAGTAATTCGAACGTCAATTTTGAATTTGATGTCGGAGGAGCAAATAATACGTATCAATGGTTGCTGGATGATCAGCCCATCTCGGGAGCAACTGCAGACAACATTCAGATCGACAACATTGATTTTGCTAATGAGGGAGAATATCGACTCCAGATCACAAATAGCATCGTGACGGGATTGACGTTGACTACCCAACCACTTCAGGCGTTCATTGCAAGCCTGGAACGGGACTCCACAGCTCTTAGGAATTTATATGAAGCTAATGGAGGAGCCAATTGGAATCCTGCAGTGAACTGGACAACAGAACCCGATATTCAACTCTGGGATGGTGTTAATGTTCCCGGAGGTACATTAAGAGTTGAAGGACTTAATCTTGTGGGACGTGGAGTCGCAGGAAATATTACTAAGGAGTTCAGGGTGATCACCGGTCTCAATGAAGTCCTTTTGCAGGACAATGAGATCACAGGCCTCCCGAATTTGAGCCAAATGCCCAATCTGGATTCCCTGAACGTTACCAACAACTTCCTTGATTATCCGGATATCGAACCTAATATTTTCTTAAGCGGATTTGCTTTCAATCCTCAAAAACCGTTACCACTCCCTGACACGACAAAGGTGGAACACGGAACGACAGGGACATTGGATCATCCAATTGGAGGGACAAATAACACCTACCAATGGTACTTTGAGGATGTTGAGATCGCTGGGGAAACCGGTGAGACCTTGACCATTGATAGTGCCATTTATGAGGACATGGGCAATTACTACAAGGAAGCCACAAGTAGTATCATTGCACAGGCAGATCCCACCTTTACACTCAGGACGGAGGATCAAGTTCTGGCTGTTACAGCAGATATTGATGTGACCCCAATTTACCAGGATGGAGGAAACGTTACCTTGGATGAAGGTGAAGCATTTATATTCCGCTCCAATGATCCGGGTGAAACGGGCAGGTTGGATACAACCGGAACAGTGGTCATCACGACTGCGGGATTCACCTTTGAGGACATTGTCCTTGATGAATACCTGATATTTATTAGAACTGATGGATTCGTTGGTCCAAACAATGTTGAACTCATCCCTACCTACTATCAGGATAAGATTGATTGGGCGCAAGCTGACACTCTGATACTGAGGGAAAATACCGCCGTCACTGTGGACATGGAGAATGTTCCACCAGATACGGAAGGTGAAGGGATTGTTGACCTCACATTGGAATCTGACTTTGAGGAAGATCCGGCGGGAAGACTTGAAGCTAGACGTCGTGTACAAAAAGCTGGTTGTTCGTTGCGTAGGAGAACCACTGGTGGAGGTGGAAGACCTTCTCAGGATGATGACTTTGTGCTTATCGCGTATAAGGAGACAGACGAAAATGGACAAGTCAATTTTGGGGACCTGCCTAACGGATTCTATAGGCTAAATATTCAATATCCTGGTATACCTGTTGACCCGAACTCATTTGTCGAATTTGAGATAGATGCAAATGGTGGTGTCGGAGGCTATGAACTTGAGGCAACGGTAACGGAGGAAGGAATTGTGGTTGAAAGGATCCTGGGACTGACTTCAGCCTATTTTAAAGATCTGAATGTCTATCCTGTACCGGCTAGCAATGAAGTATCCATTAGTTACCAACGTTTACGAACCAAGGACATATATGTAAGGTTGGTAGACATGGGAGGCAAAACTATCTCTGAGAAAATGTTACCAAAAGGAGTTAATCAAAAATTAACTCTCGATGTAAGCAAAATGAGAGAAGGAATTTATCTCTTGTACTTCTTTGATACTGAAAACAATGATGTCACAGTGGCTAGCTACAAGGTCATTGTAAATCATTGACAAATAGAACACAACAACCGAGAAAGCGGCTTATGGCCGCTTTTTTTGTTTCTTTGAAAATCAAAACGGGAATTTGGATCCTGATTTTTTACTTTTATCAAAGATTATCCGATCAGGTATTTTGAAAAGGCATCATTTTCTTCTCGTTTTGTTCTTTATCGGGGGACTTATTGTTTATTCCCAAGATAAGACACCTGATGCCGTTGAGTTAAACAAGCAGGCTAGCCAATTATTTTATAAATTTCCCGATAGTGCAATTGCCCTGGCAAATCAAGCTCGAGATTTTGCTCAAAATGCAAACGACCGTACAGAAGTTGGTACTTCGATTAGAGTGATTGGAAATGTGCACTATGTGAGAGGTGACTACTCCAATGCGCTTTCTTCGTATATCGAATCTTTTGCTGTTTTCCAGGAAATAGGTGATACCGTGAAGATGGCTGGTGTTCTGAGCAGCCAGGGCTTGGTGTATAAAAACATTGGGGACTATGATCAGGCGCTCGAAAGATACAATTACGCGCTCGAATTAGTGAAGGATATCGAAGATGATGCCATAAAATCCAAAATTCTAAATAACACGGGGGTTGTTCATAGATATTTGAAGGATTACGAGAAGGCGCTTTTCTTTTATCAGCAATCACTGGAATACAAAACGAAGCTTGGGGATAAAAAGGGGATAGCCAATACGCTGACCAATTTGGGGATAATTTCAAATGAAAAAGGAGATCATAGAGGTGCCATTGACTATTTTTTGAAATCCCTTGAATTGGAGAAAGAATTAGGATATGATGAAGGGATCGCCAAGAACCTGAACAACATCGCAAATAGCTATTCATACATTCCAGATTTTACACAAGTCATCAATTATGCAACTCAAGGTCTGGAAATTGGCGAAAGACTTGGAACCAAGATTCAGATCAAGGAGGCTTCGGGACTGCTGGCAAAAGCGTATGAAAACCAGGGAGATTTTAGAAAAGCTCATGAATTTAGCAAATTGTTCCATTCCACCAAGGATAGCCTTTTCAATGAGGATGTTTCCAGGGAGATTGGTAGGCTGGAATCCAAACTTGAACTGGAAAAGAAGGAGGCGGAGATCAAGATCCTCGATCAACAAAAACAAATAGCGGAATCTGAACTGGCAAATAAGCGTATTATTCAATTATTACTGTTTGTCACATTGATATTGGTAGTATTGGGAACATTTTTAGTATTACGATCTCATCGCCAGAAGTCTAAATTGAAGGAAGAAATACTCAACAGTCATATTAATGAACTACGGGCCAGACTAAATATCCTCCTTGGCAAGTACGAAGGACAATTTGATCTGGAACATGATGAGCTTAATAAAGAACTGGTTAACCCCATATCTGAAAGGGAATTCGATGTGCTTAGAATGATATTTAATCAGAAAACAAATCAGGAGATTGCTCAGGAGTTATTTATCAGTATTAATACCGTGAAAACACATCTCAAGAATCTTTATGACAAGCTGGGTGTAAGCAATCGGGGGGAGGCTGTTGAACTTTTGGCAAAGAAGGGTTAATCCTGAACTTTAATATCCTGCCATTATTAAATTGTAACACTCACATTTTCAGGTATTTATAAAAACTACCCAGCTGGGTAGTGCACATTTCACCCCGGGGAGGTGAATAGATAAAGAAGAAGAATTTCAAGTTTTGGTGAGTCAAAAAACGTAGCCAAACATGAAAAAAACATCTTCTTTCCAGGGATTTATTCTAGGAATTGTAATCCTTCTTCATACTCAGTTTGTTTTCGGGCAGAGTTCAGTTGGGATGGGTACATTAACTCCCAATCCCAACGCTGTCCTTGATCTGGTTTCACCAACAAACAACCAGGGTCTCCTTGTACCCCGTGTTACTACAGCACAAAGGACTTCAGCTCAATTTACCGATGACCTTAGCGGTTCGGAAAATGGTCTTTTGGTATTTGACTCTGATCTTGATCTATTTTTCTATTGGAAAGACGATCAATGGACAGAGATCTCTCCATCAATTCAGACCGGACAAGGTTTGGTAATTGACTCAATTGGAAATCTGGTGAATATAGGTGACCTGGATTCATTAAATGAGATCCAGGACCTGGTATTGTCGGGTAACCAGCTGCAGATCACTCAAAATGGTGCGGCTACTGCCATTGATCTCACTGGTTATCTCGATAATACCGATGCTCAAGACCTTTCAGTGGCCGGCACGGAACTTTCCATTTCCAATGGGAATACTGTTGATCTGGGGTTCTTATCGGATGGAATCGGAACGGATGATCAAGATGCCTCGGAGGTGGCTGTACTAGCTCAAAATGGCATTACATCGTCCACTGTTCAGGATGCTCTTGAAGAAATTCAATCAGAGATCCCTATCAATATTAGTGACTTGACAAATGATGCAGGATTCATAACAGATCCTACAGACGGAGATCCGGATGATCAAAACGAGTTGCAGGACCTTGATCTAACAGGGAACACATTAACAATAACCGGTTTGGTTACACCTACAGAGATTGATCTTTCACCTTTTGCCGGTACGAATACTGATAATCAGGTCATTGACTTTTTGAATTTGAATGGAACCACCATGGAAATCTCATTGAGTGGAGATCTTGTTCCAAACGAAACTCTCGACCTTTCTTCAATAAATACAGACATACAAGACCTAACACTAACCGGCAATAGCTTAACCCTCACTAACGACGCCAGTCCGGTAGATTTAAGCGGATACCTTGACAATACGGATACCCAGGATCTTTCCTTAACTGGCAACAGTTTATCTCTCACCAACGATGCAAGTCCTGTTGACTTGAGTGGATACCTGGACGACACTGATGATCAGACCTTATCCCTGACTGGCACGGATTTGTCCATCAGTGATGGAAATACGATAGATCTTTCTGTCATTCAGGATGGCACAGGTACAGATTCCCAGGATCTCTCACTAACCGGCAACAGTTTAACCCTCACCAATGACGCCAGTCCGGTTGATTTGAGCGGATACCTTGACAATACGGATGCCCAGGACCTAACACTAACCGGCAACAGTTTATCTCTCACCAACGATGCAAGTCCTGTTGACTTGAGCGGATACCTGGACGACACTGATGATCAGACCTTATCCCTGACAGGCACGGATTTGTCCATCAGTGATGGAAATACGATAGATCTTTCGGTCATTCAGGATGGCACAGGGACAGATTCCCAGGATCTCTCACTAACCGGCAACAGTCTAACCCTCACCAACGATGCCAGTCCGGTAGATTTAAGCGGATACCTAGACAATTCCGATTCCCAAGACCTAACACTAACTGGCAACAGTTTATCTCTAACCAACGATGCAAGTCCTGTTGACTTGAGTGGATACCTGGACGACACTGATGATCAGACCTTATCCCTGACTGGCATGGATTTGTCCATCAGTGATGGAAATACGATAGATCTTTCTGTCATTCAGGATGGCACAGGTACAGATTCCCAGGATCTCTCACTAACTGGCAACAGTCTAACACTAACCAATGACGCCAGTCCTGTTGACTTGAGCGGATACCTTGACAATACGGATAATCAATCTCTTTCCCTTACAGGAACAGACCTCTCTATTGCTGGAGGAAATACGGTAGATCTTTCGGTTATTCAGGATGGCACAGGGACAGATTCCCAGGATCTCTCACTAACTGGCAACAGTTTAACCCTCACTAACGACGCCAGTCCGGTTGACCTGAGCGGATACCTTGACAATACGGATGCCCAGGATCTTTCCTTAACTGGCAACAGTTTATCTCTCACTAACGACGCCAGTCCGGTTGACCTGAGCGGATACCTTGACAACACAGATGCCCAGGACCTAACACTAACCGGCAACAATCTATCGCTCACTAACGACGCCAGTCCGGTAGATTTAAGCGGATACCTAGACAATTCCGATTCCCAAGACCTAACACTAACTGGCAACAGTTTAACTCTCACCAACGATGCAAGTCCTGTTGACTTGAGTGGATACCTGGACGACACTGATGATCAGACCTTATCCCTGACTGGCACGGATTTGTCCATCAGTGATGGAAATACGATAGATCTTTCTGTCATTCAGGATGGCACAGGTACAGATTCCCAGGATCTCTCACTAACCGGCAACAGTCTAACACTAACCAATGACGCCAGTCCTGTTGACTTGAGCGGATACCTTGACAATACGGACAACCAATCTCTTTCCCTTACAGGAACAGACCTCTCTATTGCTGGAGGAAATACCGTAGATCTTTCGGTCATTCAGGACGGTACGGGTACAGATTCCCAGGATCTCTCACTAACTGGCAACAGTTTAACTCTCACTAACGACGCCAGTCCGGTTGACCTGAGCGGATACCTTGACAATACGGATGCCCAGGATCTTTCCTTAACTGGCAATAGTTTATCTCTCACTAACGATGCGAGTCCTATTGACTTAAGCGGATACCTTGACAATACAGATGCCCAGGATCTTTCTTTAACCGGCAACAATCTATCGCTCACCAATGATGCAAGTCCTGTAGACTTAAGCGGATACCTTGACAATACGGATAATCAATCTCTTTCCCTTACAGGAACAGACCTCTCTATTGCTGGAGGAAATACGATAGATCTTTCTGTCATTCAGGACGGTACGGGTACAGATTCCCAGGATCTCTCACTAACCGGCAACAGTCTAACGCTCACCAACGACGCCAGTCCGGTTGACTTGAGTGGATACATTGACAATACGGATGCCCAGGACCTTTCCTTAACTGGCAACAGTTTAACCCTCACCAACGACGCCAGTCCGGTTGACCTGAGCGGTTACCTTGACAATACGGATGCCCAGGATCTAACGCTAACTGGTAACAGTTTATCTCTCACCAATGACGCCAGTCCTGTCGACTTGAGCGCCTATTTGGATAATACCGATGATCAAACAGCTACTGAAGTAACTGTTCTGCAACAAAATGGGATAACAGAATCTAATGTCCAATTGGCATTAGAGGGTTTACATTCAGACATTTCCACCTTATCACTAGGTGAGGTGAATACAGCTTCCAATACCGGAGTCGCCGGAGTGGGTGTTTTCCGGACAAAGACAGGGCTGGATCTGGAGTTCAAGAATATCAATGCCGGATCTAATAAAGTGACTGTCACTAACGACGGAGCCAATGGAGAGATCGATATCGATGTTGATGAAAGTAATCTGACGCTTGACAATATGGCTGGCGGAATTACTTCTGCCCAGGTGTCAGGACTCGGGACAGCTGCAACGTTGAATGTAGGAACAACAGCCTTTGATATCGTCCAACTTGATGGTGACGGATTACTACCTGCTATAGATGGGGGTAACCTTACAAATGTTCCCCTGTCCTTACCGGTTTTGGAAAATCAGAACGAGACCTTAACTGTCTTTGATCTCCGGAATTCAGGTACAGGTACAACTGCATCATTTCAGAACTCCGGAACAGGAACAGCGCTTAATGCAGAAGTCAGTGGAACAGCAGTTCCATCTCTTTCCACAATGAATATTACCAGCACAGCCGGGCCTGGAAATGGTTCGATAGTAGATGGATTATCTATAAATGTAACCGGAACTAGCCTGGAAAATCTATCACAAAACAGAGGATTGTATGTGAACGTCGGTGGAGCTCAACAAAATGTAGCTGCGGTTTTTGAAGGAGGAAGTGTGGGTATTGGGACCACTAATCCTGTTACGACACTTGATGTAAGTGGAACAGTTACTGCCACCTCCTTTAGCGGAGATGGATCGGGATTGACGGGGATTTCCGGGGATAATTTAGGCAACCATACACTTACGGCTAATCTTAGAACGGATGGAAGGTGGATCTCCAATGATGGAACTAGCTCAGGGTTGTTTCTGAATGGTTCAGGCCAGGTTGGGGCAGGTACCAATACTAGTCTTTATAATGAAATGGTGGTATCCGGCACAGATAATACCGTTTCCACAAATGATGGAATTATGCTTGACGTCCAAAACCTTAGTGGAACGATCGGAGCTCTCACAGGAATACGATTTAAGAAAAACTCAGTAGCCACAAATGAGCGATACAATTCCGCAATATTTTATGATGGAGATGATTTGACTTTTGCTATAAAGACAAACGGAACATCCACCAATGTGTCAACGGCAGATGCTGCGTTCACAATTCGCAATAACAAAACCTTGGAGACCTCCAATGATTTGATCCTTCCAGTTGGAATGGCTATAAATTCAGGTAGTACGGATATGCTCTATAAAAGCTCAACAACTACGGTTCTAAATACTTTGTCAGGGAATAACCTGAGTTTGTCACAATCGGGAGTGGGTATTATAAACATCAACAGTTTCGGAACAGTGGGTATAGGCACTTTAGGGAATGCTAATTACTATGCTCAGATCTCCGTTCCAAGCAGCAATACTCAATCTGAATATGGATTAAGAATAGACAATGCTTATAGTGGTACAGGTACCAAGTACGGATTGTTTACAAATGTTTCACAAGATGGAACAGGAACTACGCGTTATGGAAATTATGTAACTGTTGATGCGGATGGAGCAAGCAACACCTATGGACTGCGACTGAACATGTCAGGAACAGCTGCTACTAATGAATACGGGGTGTATGTTTCGGGTGAAACAAGAAATTATTTTAATGCTGATCTTGGGATCGGCACAAGTGCACCTTCACAAAAGCTGGATGTCGTGGGGAATACGGAACTGAATGGGAATCTTATTACGCCGGCTTCCGGAACTTTGACTATTTCCCAGACTAACGAGACCATCTCCACACCAACGAGAAGAGTACTTCGCATACAGGCAACGCTTACAGGAAGAGAATTACATTACATAACTGCTGGTACTGATGGCCAGGAACTGATCATCATTAATGTTGGAAATATTGTGATCGATGTAAAGGGAAGTGGTACGGGAGGTGCAGGAATTACCGTCACAAATAATTCATTGTACATGCAATATGAAAGTGTGTTGGGTGTAGCAGGAATGAGAATGTATCCAGCCTCAAGTCTCCATTTGATTTACGATAGTATCGAAAACAAGTGGATTGAGATAGGGAGGTCAAACAATTACATAGCCCTAAACTAAAGAATCATGAAAAAATTGATTTGGTTAATAGGGCTGATGATCTATTGTCATTTGTCACATGCACAGCTTGTCAACAATGGTCTGCCGATTGTAATCACTCAGGATGGCATTTTGAGCGGACAAAATTTTGACATGGGAGGAGAGTTGATCAATGATGGATTAATGGAAGTAAGACAGGATTTGTCCATTTTAAGTTATTCCGGTACAGGGATGATCAATCTGGCAGGAATGGACCAAAGCGTAGAGATAAGTGAAGAGACTGAAGTTAATAATCTAACAATTTCCGGTGGGGGAATAAAATCGCTTTTGTCAAGGATCTACCTCAATAATTTAATATTTCAGGATGGAAAACTGTATGTCGCTAATGATAACCTCCTGATCAACGATGGAGGTAGCATTTCCGGTGCATCTGAAAGTGACTATATCATTGGAAAACTTTCGAGAACGGGCACTGGAGATTTGTTTTACCCAATAGGTGATTCAATTGTATATGTACCCGTTTCGCTCAAAGGAGTTGCAGGGATAGATCCGGTGATTGGAGTGGAACTAAATGAGAATGGAGCCCAAGGTATCATTGGTAAAGGAATAATAGACCTTTCTGATGAGCGATATTGGGTAATTAGTGAGGAAGGAGGGACATTCGAAAGTGCATTTTTGGAGTTACCAACAATCAGTGAATCTGGCATCGAAAACCTTTCGGATGGGGTAATTGCCGGCACAAGTCTTACGGGGAATGTGTATCGTAGCTATGGTAATGGGTCATCGTCTGGAGACCCAACTAATGGATCCATCACTAGCAGTGAATTGATAGGTCCAGGAAAGTTCGCAATCGGAAAATATTTTGATGAACAGCTTAGAATAAATGACTCCACGGCTTTGGTTAGTATATATCAGCAAACCGAAGGAACAGACTGGCTCAACTCATCAGGTTGGCTAACGGAAGAACTGGATACATGGTATGGGATCACCGTTGAAGGCAAGCGGGTGAAGAAGATCGAATTAGGTTCTAATGAATTGGAAGGGGCCATTCCCAATTTCCTTCAGGGACTTGAGAGCGTAACGGATATAGATCTGGGGAACAATGAACTGATCGAAGTCGAACCATTTACTAATCAAATTGCCCTTCAGAATTTAAATGTTGAAAGTAACCGACTCCAGTTCGGGACCCTTGAAAACCTGTTGAATGGTTCTTACTCTACCTTGTACCAGGACCAGAAGAAGGTACTGCAAAACGTTCGCGACCTAAAACCAGTTGGAATCGATTACATCGTAGATCGGACTGTTACTGGTTCATTGAATCAGTATACTTGGTTTGAAGGGGGTGCTCAAATCTCGCAAACAGGGCCCTCATTCATTATTCCCGATCTGGATTTTGAAGATGAAGGAATTTTCCATGTTGAAGTGACCAATCCTAATGTTCCAGATCTCACCTTAGTTTCGGAAGAATTGGTACTGAGAGTCTCATCCCTCGAAAGGGATAGTGTATCTCTGCTTGCACTTTATGATAACATGGGAGGTGAAAACTGGATCGTAGGATCGGATTGGCCCAACACCTCAATCATCGACTGGGAAGGGATTGAAATACTTGAAAATCGTGTTCAACAGATAAATCTCGCCGCAAACAGGTTGACAGGTAGTGTTCCTGAAGATATCAATGACATTGAGGAGTTGAGGGTTATCGAACTCTCCGACAATTCCATTGAATCAATTCCTGATATGTCGTCATTGCCAAATGTCATTAGGATGGAAGTTGCTGCGAATAGGTTGGATTTTGGAGATCTTGAACCCAATGCCGCCAAACTTACCTCATATTCACCACAAGCCAAATTCGGCTTTGCAAATACTGACACCGTTGGTGTAGGGGAGGACTTTTTATTGTCGGTTGATGTGAGCGGGTCAAATAATTCATATAGTTGGAAAAGGGATACATCCTTGATGGACCCTATCTTTCATTCAGTACAGGCTGGTACAGGAAAAGACCTCCTAATTGAAAACCTTAGCTACGGCAATATGGGATCCTATAGGTTGGAAGTTGAGAATTCGTTGTTACCTAAACTAAAATTGACTAGTGAGATACAAACAGTTTTGGCCGGTGCTGATCTGAATTTCACGGCTTTATATGATAATCGGTTTAATGAGCTCTCAACATTGGATGAAGGTCAGGCATGGTTGTTCAGGGTTATTCCCGGAGAACCTTATGACACAGTAGATTCACCTGTCAATATTGTAAACGAGGAAATAACGTACAGAAATGTTATCCTGGGAGATTACCTTCTATTTGTACGAACGGATTCACTTCTTTTGAGAAGTTTCAATGGGGAAACTGATTCAGTTAAGCTCCTTCCGACTTACTATTCGAATACTCTTGATTGGGCTGAAGCGGACATTATCCAGTTAAGAGAGTCGGTGGAAGATAGTTTATTCATGCAGAACCAACCCAGACCACTTACTGAATTTGATGGAAATGGAGTTGTCCGTCTTCTTGTGGAGTCAAATTTTAGCGACGAGGGGAGTTCATCCGGCCGCATTGAGGCCAGAAGACGTGTCCAAAAAGCTGGTTGTAGCTTAAGGAGAAGAACTACAGGAGGAGGTGGAAGACCGGAAAATGACGATTTTGAATTAATAGCATACAAAGAGACTGACGAAGAAGGTAGGGTAAGCTTCGGTTTCCTACCAACGGGATATTATCGACTTAATATTCAATATCCAGGAATACCCATGGACACCTCGTCTTTTGTGGAGTTTGAGATAACAGATGAAATGGAAAATTCCGGATTTGACCTTGAAGCTGAAGTAACTGAAGATGGAATTGTAGTTAAAGTGGATGAAGTTCTTGGTTTTTCTAAGAATTACTTCAACGATCTCAATGTCTATCCTGTACCTGCGGATGAAAAAGTGACGATTTCCTACAAGAAACTTACGAAAGAAGGTGTAAGGGTAAAACTTATAGATCTCCAGGGTAAAACAGTTAGTGAAGAATACCTCAAGAAAGGTAATAATCAAAAAATGGAAATGGATGTCAGCCAGATTGAAGGTGGAGTGTACCTGCTTTATTTCAATGATGTATCAATACCTGGGAAAAACATAAGTTATGTGAAGGTGATCATCAGACATCAATAGATTTTATCCAACAACTGATGAGATTGCGGCCTACTGGCCGCTTTCTTTTTCATACTTTTCATGATACAACTCCTTGATGATACCAGTCAATTCCGATTCATGTGATCTGGTTTCCTTTTCAAAGATTGATTGCGGATCCTTTGACAATATCTCCTCTGAGATACTAATCCGAAACTTATCATTTTCAATGAGTTTTAGGGCAGTTGTGATATACTCTTCAATATTTTTAGCGACTAATCGATCGTCAAGGTTGAGTGTTTTGAGGATCCTGTAATCCAATCTGTTTAGCGGACCATCACCAATGAGTGAAACCGTAGGTAATCCCACCAAAGCAGCGTCCATAGTACTGTTTTCTCCTCCAAAAGGGAAAGGACTCAGATAGACATCACAGTGATCTAAAGCCTGATAATATTGGGGTCGGCTCAGGATTGGATATACTTTCACAATTGAATTCGGCAAACCATTAAGTATTTGCTTCTTACCGACCTGGTATTGAATCCCATTTAGGTTCTGCATAAAATGAAATTCAACTTTCCGATAAGAATGCTGAGCTATCTTCTGGCAAGTTTCCAGGAAGAGGGGTGATAGTTTGAAGATATTGGCACAACAAACTAGCCTGATGACCTCAGGGTCGTTATTTATTGTGGGTTGTGGTCTTTGGGCATCATATTTAAAATCAAACAGACTTCCCGGGGATTCAGTCACCTTCACATTCCCGGGAAATTTCATTTTTTCACTAACCAAGGATTTGCCCAGAACACAATAATCAATCTCATTGGCATGTGGGGAATCCGGATGACCCATCATGCATATCTGCAATGGTGCTATCCGAACTCGCGACAACAAGAGTGACCAAAGTCGCATTCCAATACTTGGATACAGTACAATGTCAGGTTGCAGTTTTTGAATTCGGTCAATCTCGATGTTCAGTGCAAATTTTCGTTGTTTGAATGTGAAAAGGTCATCACACCAATCCCATTCAAATTCTCCGAGGTCTTCTTCCGCTGTCATGACAATTAGATAGAAATCCCTCGCTAGTGCTTGTAAGCTTCTGTGGAAGCATCGATACATGACATGATTATGATTGAAGACTTCCGCAGGGATAAGGATCTTTGGTTTTTGAACGGACTCAAGAGTAGATAAATCCAGGTATTTGGTTTTTGGATTTAAGGAAAACCCTCTATCTCGAATACTTTTCCTTAGCAGTTTGTTGAGAAACTCCTTGATAAGATAATTATTCTCCTGGCTTTCATAGCTACTCACAGCCCAAAGAAGATGGGCATTACTTGCAGCCAGAGGTGATAATTTAATGCCTTTTAAGGTTTCAATATTCTCGGTTAAAAAATTTCTATTCTTCTGAATTACAGGGTCTGAAGTCGTTCGGTTAGAAAGTGAATGTAGATAGGCGAAATGAACAGCCTGGGGTTCCTTCCTGGCCATTTTTACGAGGGTGGAAATACTTTCCGAATTTGAAGGATTTATCAGTAGTAAATACTTGTAGAGATCCGATTCGACTTTAAAGGAAACTTTTTCTTTATCAATCAGAATCGATCTATCACCAATTGATCCAATAAGATCATCCGAATTTCCATCACTCAGGTAATAGGAATAGGTGATCAGCGAATTAAAGGGAAGGAGTTTCCTGTAAACTTCACGAGACATTTCATTTTCAAGGGGAAGGAAAATGTCTGTGATCAGTCCTGATAACTGATTAAAGAATGTCCGAACATCGCTGTCCTGTGAAACTGTCAACCACTTGTCGATCTCAAAACGGGTTCGCCAGCCGGAGAATAGAGAAAGCAAAATATCAAACCTCTGATGAATGGTCGAATTCGTCAACGTTGATCTCAATTCACTGATCAAAGTCAATTTGTTTGTTACCGACTTCATCTAAATTTGATTACTTCAGCCATGAACAACCTTCGAGTACACCTGTATACTTTCTGTTATAATGAGGAGTTTATCATTCCCTACTTTCTGCGACATTACCTTCCGATAGTTTCTAAAATTATCGTTTTTGACAATTACTCCACTGACAAATCTGTAGAACTCTTACGAGAACATTCCAATGTTTTTGTGAAACAGATAGATACCAATAACGAATTTCGCGATGATGTAAAAAGGTCATTGACCAATACCGTTTGGAAAAAAAGTCGGGGTCATGCGGATTATGTAATTGTTCTTGACATCGATGAGTTTCTGTACCACCCCAGTTTCAACAATGAGATTTCAAGATTGATGCAATTGGGATATACGGTGATTCGTCCCATTGGATACGACATGATCACCCAGGAATTACCCTCAGGGGATGGTCAGATCTATGACGAAGTAAAGGAAGGTATGCGACACAGGGAATGGGATAAAATGGCACTTTTTGATCCAAATAAAATCGAGGAAATGAACTATTCGCCCGGTGCCCATTGGTGTTTGCCCGAAGGGTATGTAAAAGCCCTTAAACGAGATCATGATTTTAAGCTATTACATTTTAGGTACCTGGGATTGGATTATGTTTTGGAGAAACATCAAAAGCGTGCTGCGAGATTAAGTCAAATCAACCTTAAAAATAATTGGGGTTACCATTACTTATTTGATGGTTCCAAACAAAAGGAAATCTTCGACCAGGTTTATGAAAATCGGGAGAAAGTGATCTAAAACCCTTAATGAGAAGGAAATGGTAGGTTGATTTATGAATTGCTTTATTTTTATACCCTCATAAAATATCGGATCAATTGACACAGCAGCAAAAACCACCACCACCTTTTAGCTACACTTTTTCACCGAATGTTCCTGAATTGTTGATGCAATTGAATTGCTCAATAGCTATTTCTACATACCAGACAGGGAAGGTCATCATTATAAGTCCTAAGGCGGAAGAGGAATTGATCCAGTTGCCCAGGACTTTCGATAAGCCAATGGGGATGGCGATGAAGGACCACAAGCTTGCGATAGCCTGTAGAAATGAAATAGTAGTAACGGCTAATTCAAAACAGGTTGCTTCCTCTTACCCGGACAAGCCAAACACGTACGATGGGATGTTTGTCCCCCGAACACAATATTTCAGTGGTGAAGTTGATGTTCACGATCTCGAGTGGGCCGGTGACAAGTTAATGGCGGTAAACACACTCTTTTCATGCCTGACTATCATTGATGACAATTGCAGTTTTCGCCCAAAATGGAAACCAAAATTTGTTACGGAGCTTGCTCCCGAGGATCGCTGTCATCTCAATGGGGTGGCAATGGTGGATGACATACCAAAATACGTAACTGCCCTGGGACCCACAAATTCATCAAAGGGATGGAGAGAAAAGATGCTTGAGGGGGGCATTTTGATGGATGTGGAAAGCAATGAAATAATAATGAATGGTCTGGCCGTACCACATACACCTAAGATCTATAACGGTCAATTGTATATGTTACTTTCAGCAACTGGAGAATTGATCAAGGTAGATCTTGATAAGGGTTCATATGATGTTGTATCATCTATACAGGGATTTGTTCGCGGGATGGATCTTGTGGACGATTATCTCTTTGTTGCTCAGTCGAAAATAAGGCAAAAAAGCAGTATCTTTAATACAGCCCCTGTAGCGAAAAAATCGGTATGGTGCGGGATAACAATAATTCACTTGCCAACAGGGGCCCAGGCAGGATTTATCCGGTACAATGCCAGCGTAGAAGAACTGTATGATTTAAAAGTATTAAAGGGGTTACAAAGACCCAATATCCTGAATTTACAAAAAGGGATCCACCAAAAAGCGTTGATTACACCACAACAGGTTTTTTGGTTCAATGAAAAACAGGACGATCAGTCAGCCCAGCCAAAAGAAACAGAAACTTCGAATTCATCATCTGATTGACAGGATGTTAAATTGTATAATTTTTGGTTTTTTTTGTATTTTTTTGCACCTTCATGGTGAATTTACCGTAGAATAACAGTATCACTGCTTAATTTTCGAATTAGACCGCTTGTTCGATGAAATATTCCGCCTCTACCTCACTGTCTCAAGCTTACTATAAGTACGGCAAATATTATTCAAGACTTAGGAAAAGGATCCAGTCCGGAAGTTTCTGGCGCCTTTCTTCCAGAAAAAGGAGAATGCTTTTCAAGCGTCTTCAAAAACATGAACGCAAAGTTCATGCATTGGAATCCAAATTTGGCTGGAAGAGACTGGCGATCCCAACCGTTTCTTCACTTCTGCTATTTGCTACTCAAGGGGTTCAGGCTACAGATTATAAACTCGACGAAGATTTCAAATCTGAGGACGAGGAGGTTATGGCCATCAACATTAGCAATACTACGGTTGATGCGTACGCTCCAAGAGGTTCATTAGTAGGAACCCTGTCCGGAACAGCAGGGGAAAATGAGCCGTATTCACTCGTGTCAAGTGGCGATCTACAGGATGATGACAATGCACTGTTTACGATCGTGGATGGAGACTCCCTTATTGTCAATGACGATATATGGGCAAAAGGTAAAAGTAGTCTTTCCATATATGTACAGGGTACCGGTAACACTACCCCATTCAATATTTCCTTGACCGTTACAAACCTCCCGTCAAGCACTGGAGACAGAGCATTTGTAGACACAGGTCAATCATTCGGATCTGCAGTTACCGAGGGCGTGAAAGTAGGTGATATGGACCTTGATGGGAATCTCGATGTGATTGAATTGAATTCGTCTGATGTCACAGTAAGGTACGGTGACGGAACAGGAAACTTCCCCACCTATTACACTTACAGCATTGGTTCTAATAACTACTTGGATGTTGGAGATATAGATGGTGATGGTGATCTGGACATTGTAATTGGAGGTTTTGTTACTCCCTCTTTACCAATTCTGTATAATCAAAGGGCCCAGGCCGGATCAGGATTTGTAAATGGTGGTGGTGGCCTTTATGGAGTCTTTTTGAGGGAGGTGGAACTGGTGGATACAGACCAGGACGGAGATCTTGATATTGTGGCTTCCATTGGTTCGTCTGTCAACATTTATCGTAACAATAATGGATTCGGTGGGGCTACCATAGCCAACGGAGTAGGTACCCAGTCACAGGGAATGGATTTCGGAGATGTCGATGACGACGGTGATGTGGATCTACTTCAGGCACATTCGAATGGCGCTATTATTTATCACGGGAACCCTGGTTACGGCAATTTTGGGTATTTCGCAGACCTCAATCCAAGGGACACATTATTTAATGGGGCATTTGTTAATGATGTATTCCTGGCTGACATTGACGGTGATGGGGATCTGGATGCTTTCCTGATGACGGGAAGTACTACCTATGGAGTATTAGCTGTTGAAAACATTGATGGAACAAACTGGGGAGTTCCTCAGACTATTGGTGCCAGGGGTTATAATGCCACTATAGGCGATGTGGATGGTGGGGATGGGGATATTGATCTGATTTACAAGGAGTATGGCGGCGTAGAGAGGAATATGACCATTGTAAACCAGGGAGATTTTAATTTCTCAACTCAACTTAACGGGTTACCCAATGGCTATCGGGATAAGGCACTAGGATATTTCGACGGGGACAGTGACCTAGATGTATTCTTAGCGGCAAGCGGCCCTAACAAAGTATTTAGAAACGATCTCAACAACCTGATCACAGGTATTTCATTGAGTAATTCTAGTTTAGATGTTAATTCACCTTTGATGACGAAAGTGGCAGATTTGACTGCTACGGAAATAGATGGCGACCCAATCACCTTTTCTCTCGTAAATGGCACAGGTGATAACCATAACGGAGCTTTCAAGATAGTTGACGACTCACTTGTTGTTAACAAAGAACTATGGGTTTACGGAACTTCAACCATGGAGGTACGAATTGGTGCTAATGATGGAAAAGGACCGGATTTTGAACAAACATTTACAATAAATCTAACGGGTGTTCCTGGGAATACCCATCCACCGGATTTTGTGGAAGCGGGGGTCAACTTCGGATTTAAATCCAAGACGGCAGAAGTTGGTGACTTTGACAATGACTTGAACCTGGATATTCTTCAATTGGCAGATCAAAGAGCCATTCTTTGGTATGGTGATGGTACAGGTGCTTTTCCCGATTCTGTTAGTTTTATTTTCACCAATCCTTCCGCAAATACGTACGATTTGGTTGTTGGAGATGTAGATACGGATGGTGATCTTGATTTTATTGTTACAGGATATCTGTACGACAATTCCGTATTTCTAAATCAAACCATTGAAACAGGTCCAAGGACAGGATTCGATAATTCTACGGCTCAACCCTCCCTGTATGGCATTTCTTTCAGCCTGGACCTTGGAGATATTGACGGAGACGGAGATTTGGATATTGTTGGAGTCAGTGGAGAATCTAGCTATTTCCGTCGTAATGATGGAACCGGATCTTTCTACTCTGACTTCAGTTCGGGAATATACAATAATGGATACGCGCTTGATCTGGGTGATGTTGATAATGATGGAGATCTTGATGTTGCAATCCCAATGTTTGGCACGATACCTGTCTATCTGGGGAACCCGGAATATGGAAACTTCAGCGGATCATTCACGCTTTATGGTGGAAGTGCCTCAGATGTTCTGTTTTCGGATGTAGATGGTGATGGGGATCTTGACGCCTTCATATCAGGAAATAATACGGGATCTGTCTTCATTAACGAGAGCGCTCAGTCTTTCGTAAATTCTGGCCAATTGGCTGGAACTTACGGTAAGTTGTCTATGGGCGATGCCGATGCCGATGGAGATGTTGATCTTTTCATGCTTGAAGCTGGTCAGTTCACCATGTTCACAAATGACAATGGGACTTTCCGGAAAACAAACACCAAAGTTGGGATATTGAATGAAGTCGTGGATCTGGTCTTTGGAGATTTTGATGGGGATGGGGACCTGGATGCATTTGCTTCCAATAATGGCGCAATAGCCAATTCACAATTGATAAGGAATGATGTAAACAATCCGATTACAGATATTACACTTTCCAATACGACTGTAGATGCATACGCAACTAAGGGCACTGTTGTTGGGGAGCTTTCTGTTACAGAGGTGGATGGAGATCCAAGCTACTTCACCTTTGGCATCGATCCGGTTGATGGTGAGCACAACGCTGCCTTCACAATTAAAGATGACTCCCTCATCGTGAACGGGGACCTTTATCGTTTTGGAAAAAATGTACTTGATGTTAATATAAAAGCACTGGATAGCCTCGGCTCAATTTTCGTTAAGAACATTGAGATAACATTAGATGTACCCTCATCCGGCGGCAAATTTGTCGATTCCGGAATAGCATTTGAAAATACCCAAAGTAGAATTACGCGGGTTGCCGACCTTGATGGCGATAACAACCTTGATGTTCTAATTTCATATGGTCCCGATGTGATCATCAGAAAGGGAGATGGTGCAGGAGGATTTGCCGCCCCCGATACCGTTGGATTAGCCAGTCCCGGATTTTTCAGTGATATTGAAATCGGCGATTTAGATCTGGATGGGGACATCGATATGTGGATTGCCAACAACAGTGGATTCCCGGCTGTGTATTTAAATGATGGAGCTGGTAATTTCACTGCAAATACCTATTTAACATTCGGCGGTCACGATGCAGTAGCTTTGGCGGACCTGGATGGTGACGGTGATCTTGATGCGATTGCAGCACAAGGAATTTACAATTACTTCTATGAGAACAAGGGGGGTGGAGATTTTGCGTCCGCTAGTGGCCCGCAGGTCTTCCCTGAAACGTTCTTGAATTTTGAATTTGCGGATTTTGATAAGGACAGTGATCTTGACTTCTTCCTGGAAGCAAATTTCATACACGTTCAAACCAATGATCCTAATAATTCGGGGAACACCTTCGAGTTTGATATGACCGAAATCCAAACATTTGGTTCGAGTCAGAATGATATGGAATTGGGGGATGTTAATGGGGATGGCTTTATTGATGTCGTCACGGAGGATTCCATATTCTTATATAACGATGGCACTGGGCTTTTCGAGAATTCTGGCCAATTCCTGGGATCCAACTACAAACAGATTACCCTTGGAGACGTAGATGGAGATGGTGATTTGGATATGGTCATTGCACTATATCAAGGCCCGTTACTTGGTTATAATGATGGTACAGGTGTGTTCTCATTTGCTGACACCATTCCTTTGATATATACTGAAGATATAAATTTTGGCGATTTCGATTCAGATGGCGATCTGGACATGTACGTATCCACAAGGTATGAAGGTCCTGTTCCTGATGTGTTACTCTTAAATGATCAATTGCCGGTAGAAATTGTCAATACAGGGATCACTATTAGCATTGGAGATACAACACTTATTTCTAGTGCGGAACTAATGTATACCGATGGGGACAACCTTCCATCTGAACTCACATATACAGTGACAGTTGTGCCTAATCACGGGCAAGTTGAGAACGTATCCAATGCAGGCGTTGCGTTACCTTCCTTTACACAAGAGGATATTGACAACAACCAGATTGTTTATGCACATGGTGGCTCTATTGATCTTCTGGATAGCATCGAATTTACAATCACTGATGGGATTAACGATCCAATTCCGGGAGTCTTTAACATTTCAATATTACCTGATGTAATTCCACCATCTTCAACAGTTGATTTCCTATCCACCAATGACAATACACCACCACTGACTGGAACCATTGATGACAACACCGCAACGGTCTCGGTAACAGTAGATGGAACGAATTATGGAGCAACTAACAACGGGGATGGCACATGGGATCTGGCAGATAATACCATCACCACGCTAGCAGATGGTTTCTATGATGTGGTAGTGATTGCCACAGACCTGTCATCCAATGTGGATGAGGATACGACAGCCAACGCCCTTTTCATCGACACCACCTTACCGGTTGTAAGCACCGATGTATTGAACACCAACGACAATACTCCACCATTGACCGGAACGATCGATGACAACTTTGCTTCGATCTCGATCAATATAGACGGCAGTGACTATGGAGCCACCAATAATGGCGATGGCACCTGGACATTGGCTGACAATACGATCACGACACTGGCTGATGGCATCTATGATGTGACGGCGACGGCTACCGATACGGTAGGCAATGTGGGCGTGGATAATGCGATTGGAGCGGTAACAGTTGATACTACACCACCGACGGTAACGATCGATGCATTGACCACGGCAGACACCACTCCTGAATTGACCGGAACGGTAGATGACAATGGAGCGACGATTACCGTGGATGTAGATATCTACAGTGAAACGGCAACGAACAATGGCGATGGTACCTGGACATTGGCAGATAATACATTGGGCGCACTAGCGCTAGGCATTTATGATGTGACGGTGACAGCAACGGATGGATTAGGCAATGCGGGTACCGATGCAACGACCGATGAGTTGGAGATCATAGTAGATCCGGGCAGGGCCCTGGATTCGGCAGCACTGGTACAGGTGTACACCGCGACGGGAGGCCCGAACTGGACGGACAATACCAACTGGTTGACAGGGGCATTGGAAACGTGGACAGGAGTAACGGTGACGGCTGACCGGGTGACAGCGGTGGACTTAAGTAGTAATGATCTAACGGGGACGTTTCCCTTTATAACGACAGGACTGGATGCGGCCACTGACCTCAACCTAAGCGACAACGAACTGACCGATGTGGGAGACCTGTCGAACCTGACAGGACTGACGAGTGTAGATGTGACTGATAACCGATTACAGTTCAACACGGTGGGTGCATTACTGGGAGGATCGTACACACTGACTTACCAGACCCAGAAGGAAGTACTGGCCCCGATCCAGATCCTGGAACAGGTAGGAGATCCCTACACCCTTGACCGAACGGTAGCAGGGGCAGATGGGTATAGTTGGTTCAAGGATGGTACATCTACAGGCCAGACGACGGCCACGATCAACATAGCGAGTTTACAGACGACCGACGATGGGGTGTATACTGTGGAGGCGACGAGCTCGACGATCACGGACCTGACGTTGACCACGACCGAGATTGACTTACGGGTAAGTTCACTGGAACGGGACGAGAAGTCGTTACGCCTGGTCTATGTAGGCTTTGCAGACAATACAGGGATATCGGATTGGTCAGGTACATCTGTGAGTGAATGGTCGGAGGTAACGATAACCGACAACAGGGTAACAGGGCTGGATATATCAGGACTGGGAGTAGAGGGACCGATGGCAGATGACTTGCTGGATGTAGAGGGACTCCAGACGGTAGACATTTCAGACAATGAGATCACGTTGATCCCCGATGTAACGAGCCTGGAAGGGCTGACGAGTTTTGATGCGAGTGAGAACCCGCTGGACTTTGCGAGTATTGAGCCGAACACGGACAATGCAGTGACCTTTGAGCCATTGAAACCCTTTGGCGAGGAAACAAGCATAGAAATACCAGCAGGAGATGATACTACATTTGAATTCACTGTAGGAGGAACAACCAACATTTACCAATGGGTCTTCAGGAATGATTCCTTACCTGAGGCAAACCAGGACTTTGCTGATGTAGCAGGAGCTAATAATACGGTGTACAATCTCAATAGCATTAGTTATGAGACGATGGGTAAATATAAGTTGGTAGTGACCAATACTCAGAGTGATATAGAGCTTGAAAGTAAGCCCAAGGAAGTCCTCGCTTTTGGGAATGTGGAATTCACTCCGGTTTTTCAGTTTAGTGATGGCACACAGGGGACTGTGAAGGAAGGTGAAGGCAAGCTCTATCAAATCACCGAAAGCGGTCCCTACCTGGGAATAGATACTGTTAATGTAGTCAATGAGACAATCCAGTTTGAAAATGTAATACTGGGAGATTACATCTTAAACGTACGGACCGAACCTGATTATGAGGAGATCAAAGCTGGAGTTGATACTGTGAGCTTCATTCCTACTTACTTCGAAAGTACGATTGATTGGGTTGAGGCGGATGTTTTAAGGCTGAGGGACTTCATTAGTGATGAATTAACAATTCAGCGTGTACCTCCTGAAACAACCGGAGAAGGTATAGTGGACCTGACTGTAGAGTCTGATTTTGCAGATGAAACATCCGGCAGACTCGAGGCCAGAAGAAGGGTACAAAAAGCAGGATGCTCACTTCGAAGAAGGACTACAGGAGGAGGAGGAAGACCTGCACAAGACGACGATGAATTTGTACTCATAGCCTACCAGGAAACCGATGAAAATGGTGAAGTGAATTTCGGAAAATTACCAAATGGATTCTATCGAATAAATATTCAATATCCAGGTATTCCGATGGATCCGGAGTCATTTGTGGAGTTTGAGATCAATGTGGACGGAGGAACAGCAGGGTACGAATTGACAGCTACAATTCTTGAAGATGGTATTGTTGTGGAGAATGTGTTGGGTATAAAGTCTGATTACTTCAAGGACCTTAATGTATACCCTGTTCCAGCTCGAGATGAGGTTACAATCTCATATCATAGATTGTTGACGGAAGGTGTTCAGATACGATTGACAGACCTAAACGGTAAAACAATGATTACGAGGGGATTGGAGACTGGTGTGAATAAAACAATGAAGTTGGATGTCAGAGATCTAAAGGGTGGAGTTTATCTGTTGCAGGTATTTAATGACAAAGAAGGGACTCTGGCGAAGTACAAGATCATTGTGAATAAGTAATAGAGTGCAGTCATCTCGAAGGCCCTTTTACTGTTCCTTACAAGATTGGTAATCGTTTCAAACGAAGCATGGGATAATACTCCCCAAGTATACAAAAGTCATCTCGAGCTCCCTTATTGGGGCTACGTCCTTCAAGTGCTAAAGTCTTTTCGAACGAAGCGTAGCGAAGTGAGAAATCTATTCATGTGGTTGCCAGAATCATGAATAGATCTCTCACTACGTTCGAGATGACTTCGTTCTTTGTTGGTTGATCCTTTTCGCTTCGTTCGAAAAGACATTTTGAGCTTGTTAAGGAGTTAACGACAACATGCTGTACGAAATGACTTTGTAACGTGATAAGAGCACTTCCCGGGAATGTCATTCACAAAAGAAAACCTACCATTTACAAAGATCGAACTCGATCTTATTTGAATAGCTGATTGATTTTCTTTACTTTTTGGGATTCAACTAGCGTTAATCCTTTTAATGAGCGAACCGCCAAAGCCATTCAATTATACCTATAGCTCTAATGTACCAGAACTTCTCCAGGGTCTGAATTGCTCTTTGGCCGTTAGTACTTACCAAACAGGTAAAGTGGTCCTTTTTTCACCCAAGGATAGTGACACATTAACTCAACTACCTCGGAACTTTGTAAGACCAATGGGTATGGCTTTGAAAAATAATACGTTAGCCATCGCCCTCAAATCTCAGGTGATAATTACTACAAATTCCCCGGGTTTGGCAAAGAACTACCCTGTCAAACCAAATACCTATGATGCTTTGTTCGTACCAAGGTCAAGTTTTTATACCGGCCCATTGGACATTCACGATTTGGTATGGACGGATAAGGGTTTGATTGGGGTGAATACACTTTTTTCATGTCTTGTTTCACTGAGCCATACCCAGAGTTTCCTTCCTGTTTGGAAACCAAATTTCATTTCGGATCTTCAACCCGAGGACAGATGTCATCTGAATGGTTTGGCCCTTAAGGATGAAAAACCAAAGTACGTGACAGCGCTTGGGTCGGGAAATGAGCGACTTAGCTGGAAGGAAGGAATGTTATCTTCAGGAATATTGATGGATGTTGAGTCCAATGAAATAATTATTGGCAATTTGCCCTCCCCTCATTCACCCAGGCATTACGATGATGGACTTTACATGCTTTTATCGGCAACAGGTCAGCTTGTTAAAGTGGACACCGAAAGGGGGACATATGACGAGATAACAAAAATCAATGGATTTCTGCGGGGAATGGATCGAATTGGAGACTATTTATTTGTTGCCATGTCTAAGTTGAGAGAAAGCAGTTCAATATTCCAGCAAGCGCCTATCTCTGAAAATTCAAATTACTGCGGTATAAGTATCATATACATCCCTTCTGGGAAACAAGTTGGATATATCATTTATCAAAATACAGTTGATGAGCTGTTTGATTTAACGGTTTTACCAAGGATGCAAAGACCAAATCTTCTAAATATTGAAAAAGGTGTGCAGGATACAAGCATTGTCACGAAAGACAAAGTATTCTGGTATAACGAAACGAATGAAAACGAATTAGAGAACGAAACAGCCTAATGTTTTAATAGTATGACTAGTATTTTCAACACCATCCAAAAAAGGCGAAAACAAACCTACGAGAAACTCAGACAACGTTTTGTAAGGAGTTTAAAGTCGGGACAATTTAAACACAGGTCTCGACAATTCAAGTCAAAATCCATTGAGAGACTAAAGCACCTGGAGGCTCAGCTTGGTCTTCAATCCAACCTGAAACTGGGACATTGGGCTCTGGCTGCGACACTTGGTTTTGTGACAACTATTTCTCAAGCGCAAGATGAAAGGGGAAAGTTGGGTCAGAAAAAGAAGAAACCGACGATTCTGAACCCTGGGTCAAACGGTGAAAGTATACTCGGCACTCAAGCCATCCCATTATTTTCGGAACAGCCTTTTCTAGGTGATCCCTGGATCAGTGAAGATGTTTATACGGCCGATTTTGATGGTGATGGTGATCTTGACCTGCTTGTTTATTCATACTACGGACCAACCAGGATATTTGAAAACGATGGAGCCGGTAATTTCCCGCTATCCTCAACCCTCTATACATTCACAGGGGGAGTTGAAGGATTAGGAATTGCTGACATTGATGAAGATGGTGATTTGGACATTGTCATTGCAGAAGGGGTGGCGCCAAACTCGAACAGATTGCATGCATTTAAGAATGATGGAACCGCAACATTTGCTCGTACTGATCAATTACTGGCGGATACTGATTTTGATAAGATCCTATTTGCAGACATTGACAATGATGGTGACTTTGATATTGTAGACAGGGTATACATTTATCAGGTTGGGAGCAGGGTTATAGTTTTTGATAATGATAGCACGGGATTCTTTGCTCCAACAGATACATTGAATTGGTATAATGATATTGTATTAGGTGATTTTGATTCTGATTCTGATGTTGACATTGGTAGTGCAACGGGATCGGAGTTCAGGGTTTTCACGAATGATGGAACCGGTAATTTTGATAATGCCAGTTACATATCAACAATAGTCTCTGGTTTTTTTGATGAATTAACGTCAGGGGATGTGGATGGAATTAATGGCGATGATGTCATTTATACTGATCAGGATAAGGTAATCTGGCTTCAGAATGATGGAGCTGGAATGTTTACAAAGGACACGCTGATTAACAGGCTTGAGCCAAAGTATGTCAATTTCAACAATCCATCCTTGTCCGATGTCGACGGCGATGGTGATTTGGACATCATAGCGATTGAGCAGTATGACAACTTCGTTACTCAAGTTCAAGCGGATTCTAGTGTTATTTTACTAAACAATGGAGCCGGTTCATTCACTGAAATAAAAGAATACTTTTCGCCTAATGTCCTGGATCCCGACAATGTAGTTTCTTTCGATGCGGATGGTGACGGTGATGGTGACCTGATAGTATCAAACTATTTTGATGTTGTCACCTACCATAATGATGGTAATGAGAACTTTACAAAATTCGAAGAGGATCTAATTCAGGTTGTCTATGGTTTGGGAGCTGCATTAGTGGATGTCGATGGTGATGGAGATATTGACGCAATAAATTCCGGATTAACCCAAATCCTGAAAAACGATGGACTTGGGAATTTCACTGTGTCACAGGACATTGTTCGGGACACAGACCTCGTTGCGGCGGGAGTCGATGCAGGGGATTTTGATGGAGATGGAGATATTGATGCGGTGTTTACATCGTATGAATTTAATGATAAACCCCGGATTTGGTCAAATGATGGCACTGGACTGTTTACTGAGACTTCTCAATTACCCATGGATTCTGCTGATGTATTTTACAAGGTGAGAACCGCCGATATTGATGATGATGGAGATCTGGACCTGGTAGGAGGTGGTTATAATCCCTTCCAAAGTCAAAATATAGTTAATATTTGGACCAATGACGGGAGTGGTAATTTTAGTGTGGCTGATGAGTCCAATCCAAGTCAGTCAATAGACGGAGTTAAAGCCGCTGATCTCACAGGAGACTTTGTTCCCGACATTATTGCCTCAGGTGATCAAGGTATATTTATTTACGACTTTAATTCTGATTCACTAAATAGTCCACAGCTTTATCTAGACACTGCAACGTTCTTTAATTATGAATTTAGTGCTATCGGTGATATCGATGGGGATGGAGATAATGATATACTCATTTTCAATGGATACGCGTTTGGTGGGTCGGGAGATCATTTTGAGATGATCAATGACGGAACCGGTTCTTTTACTGTGAACACATTGGCAGTCAGTACAATGAATTACGGAGGTGCAGTGTTAGGGGATTTTGATCTGGATGGTGATCAGGAGTTGTTCATTGGTGGTGGGGAATCATTTACGGATGAATTTTGGGAGAATGACGGTTTAGGCAATTTCAGCCTTGTTGGTAATTTAGATGCTGTTTCTTATAACCCCAACGTCGGGGATCTTGATGGG
Organism: Cyclobacteriaceae bacterium; assembly: GCA_965242805.1. GTDB lineage: Bacteria > Bacteroidota > Bacteroidia > Cytophagales > Cyclobacteriaceae > JANQEU01. The sequence continues at coordinate 3,360,254 of CBDETD010000002.1, forward strand.
GATGGGGATCTTGATATTTTTTCAAATCAATATTACCAGTCAAGTTTCGTAATAGAGAATACTACCAATACACCTGTCTTAGATACCACTCCTCCAACAGTAGGAATTGATATCCTGGCCACGAACGATCCAACACCTCCTTTATCAGGAACTACTGATGACCCCACAGCAACAGTATCGGTTACTGTTGATGGGACCACATACAGTGCTACAAACAATGGGGATGGCACATGGTCTATTGCAGATGGAGTGCTTGACTCATTGGCTGATGGACAGTATGATGCAGCGCTGGAGGCAGAAGATCCATCTTCAAATATTACACAGGACACAGTAGTAAATGCACTAACAATCGACACTACTTCTCCAATTGTTTCTACGGATGGCTTGAGTACAAATGATACGACACCTGCTTTAAGCGGAACGATTGATGACACAGGGGCAACATTGACCGTAACGATTGATGGTACCACTTACGGTGCTACTAACAATGGAGATGGTACTTGGGGATTGGCTGATAATACAGTAGCGGCACTTAATGATGGCTTTTATGATGTTGCCATTGCGGCAACTGATGCGGTTGGAAATGTTAGAAATGACACAACTACAAACGCTGTTTTTGTGGATGCAACAGCTCCAATTGTAACGGTTGATCCATTGACGGACTTCGATACGACACCGGAATTGACGGGAACGATCGATGATAATGCGGCCTCAATTACGGTAGATGTTGATATTTATAGTGAACCTGCTACAAATAATGGAGATGGGACATGGACATTGGTTGATAATACCCTTGGAGCTTTAGCTTTAGGCACATACGATGTGATTGTAACAGCTACTGACTCCCTTGGTAATGTATCTAATGATGCCACTGCCGATGAATTGGAAATAATTGTCAACCCCGGAAGAGCTTTGGACTCTGCCGCTTTGGCAGATATCTACACTGCCACGGATGGTGTCAATTGGACAGATAATACTAATTGGACCACAGGACCTTTGGAAACCTGGTCTGGAATTACGGTTTCGGCTGACAGAGTCGTCAGTGTTGCCTTGAACAGCAACAACCTGCAAGGTACATTTCCTTTGATCACTACGGGTCTGGATGCAGTTCTGGATCTGGATATCAGCAACAATGAATTGGTTGATGTTTCTGATTTGAGTTCTCTGACAGCATTATTGAACGTAGATGTGAGGGACAATAGATTACAGTTTACAACGCTGAGCACATTACTTGGCGGAGGATATACTTTATTCTACGATACGCAAAAGACGGTCCTTACCCCTATCCAGATCTTATTGCAAGTGGGAGAAAACTATGTTCTGGATAGGACGGTCGCAGGTGCAGATGCGTACAGCTGGTTCAAGGATGGTTCACCATTGACAGAAACCACTTCATCGTTTGAAATCACAGGCCTCGCTACAACCGACGATGCTGTTTATTTTGTTCAGACTACCAGTACATCAGTTCCGGGATTAACACTGCAAAGTACTGGGATTGACCTTAGGATTAGTTCATTGGAAAGAGATGAAAAGTCTCTTAGAATTGTGTACGAATCTTTAGAAGAAAATTCAGGATTAACGGATTGGAGCACGACTGGTGTTACCGACTGGGATGCAGCCGGAGAGGTGACTATAGAATCGAATAGGGTAACTTCTTTGAATCTGGCCAATTCAGGACTGACAGGCGAACTTTCTGATGACATACTGGATCTTGAGGATCTGATTACTGTCGATGTTTCGAATAATGAGCTGACAAAGATCCCCGACGTTTCAAGTTTGAGCAATTTGACAAGCTTCGACGCTTCGCAGAATCCCCTGGATTTTGGGAGTATTGAGCCCAATGTTGGAAATCCGGTTACGTTTGATAACCTTAAACCATTTGGAACGGCGTCTTTCAGAATTGTCGCGAAGGATAGCGATGTTGCAATTGAAATTCCCGTCGGAGGAGATAGCAATTCTTACCAGTGGGTGTTCAGAAATGATTCATTACCTGAAACAAATCAGGATTTCTCAAATGTAAGTGGAGCTACCGATGCCACTTACAACTTGAATGCCATTTCATACCTATCAATGGGCTCATATAAATTACAAGTAACCAACTCACAGAGCCCCATAGCTATTGAAAGCGAACCACAGGAAGTGCTGGCATTCGGATCGATTCAGTTCACACCCGTTTTTGAATTCAAGGATGGATTCCAGGGCACATTGAAGCAAGGGGAAAGCAAACTCTTCAAAATCACTGAAAGTGGTCCATTTATAGGAGTTGATACCGTGAATGTCACGAATGAGTCAATAGTTTTTGATAGTGTGATACTCGGTGACTATATACTTAATGTGAGAACAGAACCGGATTATCAGGAGATAAAGGATGTAGGGGGAGGAGACATCGATACGGTGCAGTTTATACCTACCTATTTTGAAAGTACCATTGACTGGGTCGAAGCGGATACCCTGAGATTGCGGGACTTCTTATCTGATGAATTAACAATTCAACGAGTTCCACCACCTACTGTAGGCGAAGGCGAAATTGCGCTTCTGGTGGAATCTGATTTTGAAGATGACCCAGGAGGAAGATTGGAAGCTAGAAGACGTGTCCAAAAGGCGGGATGTTCCCTACGAAGAAGAACTACCGGCGGTGGCGGTAGGCCACAGCAGGATGATGAGTTTGTTTTGATTGCTTATAAAGAAACCGATGAGAATGGTGAGGTAAATTTTGGCACTCTCCCTGAGGGAACTTATCGATTAAATATCCAATATCCTGGTATTCCAATGGATCCGGATTCCTTTGTTGAGTTTATTATCGATCCAAATGAGGGCATTGGTGGCTACGAATTAGCAGCAACCATAACAGAAGAGGGAATTGTGGTTGAACAAATACTGGGGCTGAAATCAGATTACTTTAAGGATCTGAATGTTTATCCAGTTCCAGCCAGTGATAAGGTGACCATTGCTTATAAACGACTTCTGCTTGAGAATGTCAAGTTCCATATGACTGATCTCAATGGGAAAGTACTTATGGTTGAAACTCTCGAGACTGGAATAGATCAAAAACTAGAGGTGGATGTAAGTGGAATTAAGGGAGGTATTTACATTTTGCAGTTCTTCGATAACAGCAATGGGATACTTGCGAAATACAAGGTCATTGTGACGAAGTAGTACGTGGTCATCTCGAACGTTTCCTTGAGCTCCGTTCTTAAGACACTAATGTCGTTTCGAACGAAGCGTTGCGAGGTGAGAAATCTATTCATGAGTTTGCTAGAATCATGAATAGATCTCTCACTATGTTCGAGATGACTAGGTGCTTTGTGGGTCGATCCTTTTTGCTTCGTTCGAAAAGACAGCCGTACTTTTTGGGCGTTTACAACAAAGGCAGTTCGAGATGACTTTGTCGTTCATCTAAACTTTGACCATTCCGTTCGAAATAACGTTTTTAATGTAAAACCTATCCCTTCCCGGTATTTCAAGAATGACAAATCTTTAACAGACACTTAATCCCAATCCGATTGTATAATTCTTTGATTTGGTTGGATATTTCCCTATTTTTCAAGTTGCTTACCGCCAGAAAAGCAATCAATTAGCCCAAACAAGCCTGCAACCACATGAAAAAACCACCTTTTCATTCATTCACTGGTGCATTCTACAAGTACAAGAAATTCTACCAGCGACTCTATAAGCGCATTCAGGATGGATCCTTTTGGAGGTTATCTGCCCGAAAGCGTCGAATGCTTATTAAAAGATTAAGAAAACAGGAGAGGAAACTTGCTCACCTTGATGTACCCTCTACCTGGAAGAACTTAGCCATTCCAACAGTCTCCGCTTTGTTACTTTTTGCAACGCACGGAGTTCAGGCGACTGATTTCTCTGAAGAAGAGGATGAAGAAGAGTCAAAAGTTCTGGCAATTTCCTTAAGTAATACCAATGTGGATGCATATGCAACAAGGGGAACAGTTGTTGGAACTATTTCGGGCAGTGCAGGAGAGAATGCCCCATTTAGCCTGGTTTCAAGTGGGGATGCTCAGGACGATGACAATGGTCTGTTTTCAATTATTGGTGGTGATTCGTTGGTTGTCAATGATGATATATGGAAAAAAAATAAATCTAGCCTTTCGATCTATCTTCAAGGAACAGGCAATACAACGCCATTTGCCATTTCCCTCACCGTAACAGGTCTGCCAACTCAAACCGGAGATCGAGGATTTACTAACGTCGCTACTCTTGCGAGCAATGTCAGGAGCGTCAAAGTTGGAGACATAGATGGCGATGGAAACCTGGATGTTTTCGAAAGCCGATCTAGTGAGATAATAATTAGAAGGAGTTATGGAGATTTGACTTTCTACGCAGCGGATACAATTGATCCGGGTGGATCCGGTATAGATGAGTTTGTGATTGGAGATCTCGATAAGGATGGAGACATAGATATCGTGATCACCGGAAACGTGGGTACGGGAAAAGTATTTACAAATGATGGCAATGGTTTGTTCTCACCAGTAGCCAACGCAGCTTTGGACGGAACTGATTTCGGTAGTGGTGTGAGTCTGGGAGATCTGGATAGTGATGGATACCCGGACCTGGCATTTCGTGAGGGATTAAGTACAAGAGTATATTTGAATAATGGGGATGCCACATTTACCGAGAATGTTTCTCCAGGGATAACCACAGTAGGAATAACTCAGGAGTTTGGTGATGTTGATGACGACGGGAACCTCGATTTGCTCATTACACGGGGAAATGGGACTTTCGTCTATTACGGAAATGGGACAGGGGGTTTTTCGGCCGTCGATACCATCAATACTACAGGGTCTAGTGGGGCGATATTTTCGGATGTTGATGGTGACGGTGACCTGGATGCATTGATTAGAGAGAGTTTAAATCTGCGCATTGCGGAAAATACTGGCAATCCGGCTCCCAACAGATGGAATCCCCCGGTTGCTTCAGGACTCACTACTCAGGATTTCTTCACCACTGGGGACTATGACGGTGATGGGGACCTGGATATCATGCATGAGGATTTTTACTATGTTGGTCTCGCCACAAATGACGGAGCTTTTACCTTCAATGATCAATTTTTCTTTCAAAACAAATATGAAGATGGGGTATTCTCCGATCTTGATAAGGACGGAGATCTTGATCTGATAATGGTCCCTTACAGTGGCGGTCCAAGTGTCGTATTCGAAAACAGGTTGAACAATCCTGCCACCAGTATCCTTTTTGACCAACCTTCTATTGACATTTATGCTCCAAAAGGGACAGTTGTCGGACAACTTTCCGTGACTGATCCGGAAGGGGATCAATCCACTTTTTCACTTGGTAATGGGGGATTGCACAATGGAGCTTTTACAATAAGGAATGGGAATCAACTTGTGGTAAACGATGAAATATATCGTTTGAGTGATGGTGGGGCTTCCAATTTTTCACTTGACATTCTAGCCACAGACATTTTTGGATTACCTTATTCACAAACTGTGATTATCCCAATGGGGAATTTACCAACGGGAGGCGGAGCTTTTGATGATCCTGCTATTTCTGTTTCCAATGGCCCTTATTTGGCATTGCAGGGAGAAGTTGGATACATTGATGCTGATGGAAACCTCGATGTTGCTATCGTTCGAGCAGATACGGTTGATGTTTTCTATGGGGACGGTTTGGGTGATTTTCCCACTTCCAACAAGATCTTTATTTCCGGAGCAAATAATGACATCTCCCTGGGAGATCTGGATAATGATGGAGATCTGGACATTGTTGTAGGTGGATTCTTCGGCCCGGGACAGAGCGCCGTTCATATTAATGAGGGAGGGGGGACCTGGAATCCATATTATACTTCTGCATTGTACTATGAAAGCTTTCTACAAATTGAATTAGGAGATGTGGATCAGGATGGCGATCTGGATATTGTAACAAGAGATGGAGGAACTTCTATCGGAGTGACTTTGAACGATGGTAATGGATACTTTTCATATAAATTTTCCAATGACGGAATAAATAATGAAGGACCTTTCGATCTTGGAGACGTTGATCAGGACGGTGATTTAGACATTGTAATGGCTTATAGTGGCGCTGCAACCATCTATTACAATGAATTTCCAATGAATCCTCCCTTCAGTAGTAGTTATACGTTCATATCGGGTCCGGGAATAGCTCCTCAAAAGTTGGAATTGGTCGATGCCAATGAAGATGGATTCCTTGATGCTTTTGTAGCGGCGGATAGTGACCTTGGCGGACTATATCTTAACTCAGCAGGAATAGATGGGACAGCAGATGCATTTACAAGTGGTTATCAGGATGGTTTGGTTACTGGGGATATTGATGGTGATGGGACCATTGATGTATTCCTGAATAGCGCGGCCTACAACAGCAATAATGAATATACTTTCCTTCCTGGTTTCGGAAATCAAATGCCGTGGTCCGGACCGATTGGAATAAATGGATTTACGAATGACCTGCTGCTAGGAGATCTTGATAGCGACGGGGACCTGGATTTCTTCCTTGTGAACAGCACAGGAACACATGATGTACTATGGGGCAGAACGAATGATCCTATTACCGACATTACACTAACTCCTTCGATCATTAACCAATATGATGAAGAAGGGACAGTGGTTGGCACCCTAGGAGCTACTCAATCAGATGCTGATCCAGTTACTTTTGGTATGGACACGACTGCATCAACCACCATTCACTCAGGGTCGTTTGTGGTTGCTGGAAATGAGCTAGTTGTCAATGACGATCTCTTTGTACTGCGCTCACCTGGTCAGGATCCAACTGTAGAATTTACAATAACGGCGAATGATGGATTCGCCACATTCATTAAGACATTCAACATTCTTCCTGAAGGTGTACCTAATGGAGGTGGTGATTTTAGTAGTTCGGTAAACTTCGGAAATTTCCCAACATACAATGCTGCATTTGGGGACTTGGATGGAGACGGCAATCTTGATATTGTGATGTCCAATTCTGATTCTGTTTTCATTGAATACGGTGATGGCGCTGGAAACTTCGGTTCTCAGTATACCCTCATTACAGGGGTCAATGTGAATGACATTGAAATTGGTGACATCGATCAGGATGGTGATCTGGATTTGTTCTTAGTGGGAGAAAACTTTCCAATATTCTATCGTGATGGAGTAATCTTCAACAATGCAACGCATTATATATATAACGGTAAGTATGCGGCCGAATTTGCAGATTTCGATGGGGATGGTGATTTGGATGTTGTAACTGCAAACGGAAGCTTTGTTAATGTATGGGATAATACCGGTTCAGATTTCAACAATGAGGGAAGTAATGGAATAGGTGGATCTGCTCACAAAGTCCTATTAGGCGACTTGGACAAGGATGGAGACCTGGATGCCTTGGCATTTGAAAATAACGGCCCTGGCTACATAAGATTTTATCGCAGCAATTACGACTATTTCCAGTTTGGTAAGTTTCAGTGGAGTTATGAGGGGGAATTGTCAACAAATCAAGGAGATGTCGAATTGGCCGATCTTGACGGAGATGGAGATCTGGACGTATTTATGTCAAACATGTCCAACCCAATACTATTCAACGATGGCACCGGCTCTTTTACACCTGGTTCAGCTATAGCTGGAATTCCTGGAGGAGGAAAGGTTGATATTGGTGATTTGGATGGAGATGGAGATCTTGATGCGATCATTGGCGACGGGTCAGGCTTATACTATCTGGCTCTTAATGATGGCGTAGGAGTCTTCACAAGTGCAGGTCAACAGTTTGGAGGGATCATGTATGATGAGGCTTCTGAAATTACCTTGGGTGATGTCGATGCTGATGGAGATCTGGATGTATTCGTTGCAAAATTCCAATATGATTCGATCAATTTTGAGTTTGTCTCTGATGTACTCATTCTGAACGAAACACCAAATACACCGGCAGTTTTGGTTAACTCCTCATTGACGGTAGACGAAGGAAATACCTTTATTCTAACTTCTACTGAGTTATTGGCTACAGACGGTGAACAACCTGATACGGAAATCTTATTCCAGGTACAAACCTTACCGGCAAATGGATCAATTCAATTGAATTCTTCGGATCTGGCCGTAAATGATTCATTTACTCAGGATGACGTGAACCTGGGCTTTGTGCAGTATGTCCATGACGGATCGGAGACCACTACAGATGGATTCGATATATCATTGAGTGATGGTATTGTTGCAAGTGGTACCAGTACATTTAATATCACCATTAACCCTATTAACGACGCTCCTATAGTTAATATAAATACTAATCTGGTTGTCAATGAAGGAGATCTGGGGAATATAATTGCCAATACACTCTTAAGTTCAAGTGATATTGAGCAGACAGCAGCACAGTTAACCTATACGGTGACCACATTACCGGTAAATGGTGATCTGCGCAGAGACGGAACAATCCTCATTGCTAATGACACCTTTACCCAGGATGATGTCGACGCTGGATTGGTAACCTATGATCACGATGGCAGTGCCACCATTGCCGATAGCTTTGTTTTTGATTTAAGTGATGGGGCTGGTGGAGATGTTACAGGACAAACTTTCAATATCGATATTATCCCACTTGGGGATGTAACACCTCCTTCCACCACAGTAGATTTCCTATCGACAAATGACAACACGCCACCTTTAAGTGGAACGATTGATGATAATACGGCAACGGTATCGGTGACGGTTGATGGCACAAATTATGGCGCGACTAATAATGGAGATGGAACATGGGGATTGGCGGACAATACGATCACAACATTAGCAGATGGCTTTTACGATGTAGTAGTAATCGGTACGGACCTTGCGACTAACACCGATGAAGATACAACCTTCAACGCCCTTTTCATCGACACCACCTTACCGGTTGTAAGCACCGATGTATTGAACACCAACGACAACACTCCACCATTGACCGGAACGATCGATGACAACTTTGCTTCGATCTCGATCAATATAGATGGCAGTGACTATGGAGCCACCAATAATGGCGATGGCACCTGGACATTGGCTGACAATACGATCACGACACTGGCCGATGGCACCTATGATGTGACGGCGACGGCTACCGATACGGTAGGCAATGTGGGCGTGGATAATGCGATAGGAGTGGTAACAGTTGATACTACACCACCGACGGTAACGATCGATGCGTTGACCACGGCAGACACCACTCCTGAATTGACCGGAACGGTAGATGACAATGGAGCGACGATTACCGTGGATGTAGATATCTACAGTGAAACGGCAACGAACAATGGCGATGGTACCTGGACATTGGCAGATAATACATTGGGCGCACTAACGCTAGGCACTTATGATGTGGCGGTGACAGCAACGGATGGATTAGGCAATGCGGGTACCGATGCAACGACCGATGAGTTGGAGATCATAGTAGATCCGGGCAGGGCCCTGGATTCGGCAGCACTGGTACAGGTGTACACCGCGACGGGAGGACCGAACTGGACGGACAATACCAACTGGTTGACAGGGGCATTGGAAACGTGGACAGGGGTAACGGTAACGGTTGACCGGGTGACAGCGGTGGACTTAAGTAGTAATGATCTAACGGGGACGTTTCCCTTTATTACGACAGGACTGGATGCGGCCACTGACCTCAACTTAAGCGACAATGAACTGACCGATGTGGGAGATCTGTCGAACCTGACAGGACTGACGAATGTAGACGTCACCGATAACCGATTACAATTCAACACGGTGGGTGCATTACTGGGAGGATCGTATACACTGACCTACCAGACCCAGAAGGAAGTACTGGCCTCGATCCAGACCCTGGAACAGGTAGGAGACCCTTACACCCTTGACCGGACGATAGCAGGGGCAGATGGGTATAGTTGGTTCAAGGATGGCACACCCACAGGCCAGACGACGGCCACGATCAACATAGCGAGTTTACAGACGACCGATGATGGGTTGTATACCGTGGAGGCGACGAGCTCGACGATCACGGACCTGACGTTGACCACGACCGAGATTGACTTACGGGTAAGTTCACTGGAACGGGACGAGAAGTCGTTACGCCTGGTCTATGAAGGCTTTGCAGACAATGCAGGGATATCGGATTGGTCAGGTACATCTGTGAGTGAGTGGTCGGAGGTAACGATAACCGACAACAGGGTAACAGGGCTGGATATATCAGGATTGGGTGTAGAGGGACCGATGGCAGATGACTTGCTGGATGTAGAGGGACTCCAGACGGTAGACATTTCAGACAATGCGATCACGTTGATCCCTGATGTAACGAGCCTGGAAGGGCTGACGAGTTTTGATGCGAGTGAGAACCCGCTGGACTTTGCCAGTATCGAACCGAATATCAATAATGAAGTAACGTTCGAGTCATTGAAGCCATTTGGTGAGGCGACTGTCCTGAATTTGGCCAGGGGAGAGAATACCACACTGAGCCAAACGGTAGGCGGAACAACCAACATTTACCAATGGGTATTCCGAAATGACTCCTTACCGGAGGCAAACCAGGACTTTGCAGATGTGGCTGGAGCCACAACGACGATCTACGATCTGACGAACCTGGATTACGAGACAATGGGACGGTACAAGTTAGAGGTATCGAACACCCAGTCGACGATCGTATTGGAGAGTAAGGAGCAGGAAGTACTGGCCACAGCAAACATCAGTTTCACACCGGTCTTTGAATTCAGTGATGGGACGGGAGGCACGGTGAAGGAAGGAGAGGCGAAGTTGTTCAGGATCACTGAGAGCGGGCCCTATGAAGGAGTGGACACGGTCAATGTGGTTAATGAGAATATATTGTTCGAAAATGTCAAACTGGGCAATTATATCCTCAACGTGAGGACTGAGCCTGAGTATGTGGAAATACTACCTCAAATTGACACGGTTCAATTCATACCGACGTATTTTGTAAGTACCATTGACTGGTTAGATGCCGATGTACTGAGGCTTCGAGACTTTATCGATGAGTCCCTGACCATGCAGAGAGTTCCTCCACCCACGGAAGGGGAAGGTGAAATAGCCATGTTAGTAGAATCGGATTTTGAAGATGACCCAGGAGGCAGACTTGAAGCGAGAAGGAGAGTTCAGAAAGCGGGCTGTTCTTTGAGAAGGAGAACGACTGGAGGAGGAGGACGACCTGCCCAAGACGATGATGAGTTTGTGTTGATTGCTTACAAGGAAACAGACGATAACGGTCAGGTAAACTTTGGTGAACTGCCCAATGGAACCTACCGACTGAACATCCAGTATCCTGGTATCCCGATGGATCCTGATTCATTTGTTGAATTTGAAATAGATGCTGATGGCGGAGTTGGAGGTTATGAACTGGAAGCGACGGTTACCGAAGATGGCATTGTCGTTGAAAACATTTTGGGGATCAGGTCCGATTATTTCAAGGATTTGAGTGTATACCCGGTTCCTGCCCAGGATGAAGTCACAATCAGTTATCGAAGGTTACTTATTGAGGATGTTCAGATCAGGTTAACAGACCTTAACGGGAAGACTGTGATCAAGCGAGGCCTGGAAGTAGGGGTGAATAAGACTTTGAACCTGGATGTAAGCAGTTTGCAGGGAGGTGTATACTTACTTCAGGTATTCAATGATAGGGAAGGTACCATTGCCAGGTATAAGATCATTGTGAATAAGCAATAGTACCCAAGTCATCTCGAACAGGCCTTTGAACTATTGCTGTTTTGGAGGCGTCATTGGCAATGAGTGGTTCGAGATGACTTTTTTGTTGGGAGCATGAATCCTTCCTCTTCGTTCGAAAGGACGGCACTAAATCTTCTCAAACCAACACGAAAAGTGACGCAACAACTTGGGTTGTTTTGTGATCCTGTAACCGGAATATTTACTTCTTTTCTCCCAAACTTGCTTGATTACTTCAATGGTAAAATCGAAGTGACTTTGAGTATATACCCTCCTTGGAAAGGCGAGTCGAACCAACTCAAGGTTTGCAGGGAGTTCCTTTCCGTCGTGATCCATATGGCCAAACATCACACTCCCCAATTCTACTCCTCGTATCCCACCTTCCTCATAAAGAGCATTGACCAGAGCAATACCAGGGTATTGTAACGGATCTATTTGGGGGAAGAATTGCCTGGCATCAATAAAGACAGCATGCCCTCCGGCAGGTTTCATAACCGGAATACCCAACTCTATCATTTTGTTCAAAAAATATTCTACAGTTGCGTGACGATACTGCTGATAGTCATACTCCAGTGCCTCCATAAGCCCGACGGCCACTACTTCAAGATCTCTCCCAGCAAGACCACCATAGGTTGGAAATCCTTCTCGGAGGATTAATGCATTTTTGAAATCCTCTGCCCAGGTTGGATCATTACAAACGAAGAATCCCCCAATATTGGCCAAACCGTCCTTTTTTAGACTCATGGTAGCTGCGTCAGCATATGAGAACATCTCTTCTGCGATCTGGATCAACGACTTTCCTTGATATCCTTCTTCTCGTTCGTGGATGAAATATGAGTTCTCCGCAAAACGACAAGCATCTATGACAAGAGGAATTTCATATCTGTCAAGAAGATGCTTAACATCCTTGATGTTACCCATTGAGACGGGTTGACCACCACCGGTATTGTTTGTTACCGTGATCATGGCAAAAGGGATCTTATCTGTCCCGTTCTCCTTAATGCAATTTTCAAGCTTCTCCAAACTCATATTCCCCTTGAATGGAGATTCGTCATTTGGATCCAGTCCCTCATTGACCACCAGGTCCAAAGGAGTGGCTCCGACATACTGCAAATTCGCTTTAGTAGTATCGAAGTGACTATTATTCGGGATAATGTCTCCGGATTTAACCTGAGTCAAAGCCAGCAGGCTTTCCGCAGCTCTTCCCTGATGTGTTGGGAAGATGTGTTTCATTCCGGTAATCTCCCTGACTGTAGCTTCAAACTTTTTCCACGATCTGCTTCCAGCATAGCTTTCATCTCCTAGCATCAGAGCGGCCCACTGATCAGTAGACATTGCCCCGGTACCACTGTCGGTCAGAAGGTCAATGGCGACGTCCTCAGCATCGAGGAGAAAAACATTTTGATGCGCCTTCTCCAGTTTATCTATTCTTTCTTCCTTGGAGATCACCCGAAAAGGCTCGGTCATCTTAATCCGGAATGGCTCAATAATGGTTTTCATTCAGATTCTTTTGGGTTATAGTAGCCAAAATAAGAGGTTTTCCCAAGTAGATATATGACGGATTTTAGCAGCGTAACTGATGTAAACCTTCTTTAAAGGAAATGAGTTGATGCAATATCTTTACACTTATTAGAAAACTAGGATCATGCAATTCAACACTGAGGAGATAAACAGTCTAATCGCTAATCGGAGATCGATTTATCCAAATATTTATTCTGGAGAAATCGTTGACGACAGCATAATTCATCAAATGCTGGAAAATGCCAATTGGGCTCCAACACACGGTTTGACAGAACCCTGGAGGTTTGTCGTGTTTAAGGGTGAAGGACTGAGAAAACTTGCAGATTTTCAATCTTCACTTTACAGAGAGATTACTGAACTTGATGGGACTTTTGATGAAGGGAAATATCAGAAACTTGCATCAAAACCGATGAAAGCTTCACATATCATTGCTATCGGAATGAAACGTGATACCCGTCTTAAGATTCCGGAGATAGAAGAAATAGAAGCAGTAGCTTGTGCCGTTCAAAACATGTATCTAACAGCCACAGCATATGGTGTCGGATGCTATTGGGGTTCAGGGGGAGTAACGTACATGGAGCAGGCAAAATCCTTTTTTGACTTAGGAGAAAACGATAGATTGTTGGGATTCTTATATGTCGGGAAGCCCCGTATAGATTGGCCGAATGGTAAAAGAAATCCTATTAAAGACAAGGTTAAATGGATATTGGATTAATGACTATTACAGGTTACCACTAGGCACTTGAACCGAATAAATTGATGAGTACTCCTTAATGATTGAGTATATTAGGTAACTAAAGAAGAACACCACTCCCACTTATGCACCCCAGACTTGTCTATCTACTGCTTATTATTGTTTCATGCTCACCAAAAGTCAAGAAATCCTCAAATCTCATTTCTTTTGATGATGTTGAGATACCTCGGGAGGGCACGGCATTAATTGGCAGTATAGTCGATATTAAGAGCAATGAAGATGGGTTGAATGTTACTATCAAAATTGACTCTTTTAAACAAGGAGGTACTGGTACCACTTTTTTTCAAAAGGATCAGGAAGAATCATTTACTATCACAAGACGTACTTTAACCCGTCTTGAGGAAGAAAAAGGTGTGGATCTGGAGAAAGACCTGGTTAAAGACCGTATGGTGCTGGCTGTAATTTCGAAAAACATGCGAAGTGGTCTGCTGCAAATTAATGACATTAGATTACCATGATTAGAAATACAATTGCCACATTGATAGTGTCCTTCACAATACTATTATTGTTGGATCACAGTTCTGATATCGAGAAAAACAGATCTGAAAAAGATCTTAAGAAAGCAAGGGAAGAGTATTTTCTAAACAAATTGAAAGATCCTGCCACGGGCCAGATCCCTGCAAACGTCCGAAAGCGGGAATTAGCATTTTCTGAGCAATTGAAGAAAGATGTAGCTCGTGCCAGAACGATGAAATCCGAAGCATTTTCACATGAATGGAAGGAGCTTGGACCTTCAAATGTTGGAGGTCGAACCAGGGCCATAGCTATTGATAGAAGAAACAGTAACGTGATCATGACCGCAGGAGTTTCCGGAGGTATATGGAAATCTGAAGATGGCGGTGTTACATGGTCCCCCCGTTTGAATTCAGGAAGTAATCTAAGTATAGTTTCCATTGCCCAGGATCCTTTGACCCAGGACACCTGGTACGCGAGTATGGGTGAAGGGAGCGGAGGAGGCTCAGCTTCGGGAAAAGGTGGTGGAGCAAATTATTTGGGATCCGGAATTTATAAATCAGTCGACAATGGTGAATCATGGACATTGATGACCTATGATAGGATTTCAGACAATAGGTACGAAGCGTCTGGTAACGCGACACTAGGAATTACAGCATTCCTGCTGGGGCCATTTCAGTTGACAAGTAAACTACTAATTCATGATCAAAATGGTACCTCCACCATCTACCTGACATCGCAGTATTATGGAATCTGGAAGTCCATTGATGGAGGTCAGTCCTTTGACAGGTTTGCCTCATCAATCATAAATGATGAGGACCCTGTTTACTCGGAGATCGTGATTGATACTGCGGATGTAATGACAATTTGGTTTGGTCCTACGAGCAGTGGAAACAATGGATTTTACAGATCGTACGACCTCGGTCAGTCTTTTTTTGATATCACACCGGGGAGTTATTCGGCTGTGGATGACTTTGCCAGAACAGTGATGGCGGTTGCACCTTCGGATCCGACAAACCTGTATTCTTTCACCTATGCCGGAGGATTGGATCATCTACTCTATCACTTTGAGCTGGATTCATTTGACAGGGACATTGGACCATTGATCATTTCAAACAGATCAAATTCTCTGAAGAATTTTGTGGGTGACTTTGGTGGCGAATTGACCACTCAGGGAGGCTATGATATGAGCATCGCAGTTCACCCTGCTGACAAGGATTTTGTTGTGATCGGGTATACAAATTTAATTCGCACGAACGATGCTTTTGCAACGGCAATAGACCAGGATAAGGGATATTCATGGATCGGCGGATATGATAATCCCTTAAATGTTTTTGGAAACACGCATCATCCTGACCAACACATTGCACTATTTGACCCAAACGATCCTGATATACTATGGGCCGGGCATGATGGAGGTATCTCCTGGACGCAGGATGCAACAGCAGAGCCAATTTCATGGACATCCGCCAACAATGATTATAATGTAACTCAATACTACACAGCAGCTCTTGGAAAGGGAGAGTTGATCAACTCGGTAATTGGGGGAACGCAAGACAATGGAACCCCTTTTCTCGATATTCAGGGTTTCCAAACTGCATTAATTCCATCCTTAGGGGATATTTCTTCAGGAGATGGCGCATTTTGTTTTATTGGCGATACATTGATATACACCTCTGCCCAGGAAGGAGCCATATTGGTTGGACAAGGTTCGGACATCGGAAACTATCTTGGCTACTTTGAGAGAAGTGACTTAAATACACTTTTCATACACCCTTTTGCCATAGACCCCAACGAAGAAGGAACCCTATATTACCCAGACTTTAACAACGGATTGTTTTTGAGGAATACGAGATTCGCCGATGCTTTTGCACAATCCCAAAACTCTTTGGTGGATAACAATTGGGAGACCATAAACCTTGATCAGGCTCGTACGATCACCGCATTAAAGGTTTCTGATAAAAATCCTTCTAGCCGCCTCTATTTTGGAGGTTTGAATGTGACCACTCCTTACCTGGGAGTTATGGACTCCGCTAATGTCTTAGATGGATCAAATATCAACTATTTTGAGTATCCCCAGATTGCAAGCGAAGCCTATCTGGTAGATATTGTCTTAAATTCCAAAGATGCAAATGAGCTTCTTCTGGTTTATTCATCGTACAACATTACAGGCTTATATCACTCACTTGATGGTGGACAGACCATAACGGCCGTCGAAGGTAACCTGGGTGTGGATGACGACCTTGATTTTCAAGGACTTTCAGGTCCCTCAATGAGGGCCGCGGAGATCGTCCACTTTGAGGATGAAAGGAAATACGTGGTAGCAACCAGCATTGGATTATTTTCCACTAGTCTATTGGACGGTGCCAATACAAATTGGGCGCTGGAAACAGATTTACTGGATAATGTGGTGATTGAGGACCTTGATTCCAGAGAATCTGATGGTGCGATACTGGTTGGCACACATGGACGTGGAATGTTTCTTGGAAAAGTCCTGGGAGCTAATACTGCTCCCACAGCCTTCGATACTGTGTTTGATATTAATGAAAATGCGGAAAATGGAACTTTGGTCGGTCTCGTCGGTGCAGAGGATCCGGAAGGTGATAATTTGACATATGAGATCATCAATGGAAACGATAATACCACATTTACACTCAGTTCAGAAGGTCAGATCCTCGTTAATGATTCCAGCCTTTTAAATTTTGAGACCGGGATCCAATTTGTGATAGCAGTAAGGATCAGTGATGGGGAATTATCAACCGACGTAACATTCACCATAAACCTTATCGATATTAATGAATCCCCTGTTGTTGAGGATTTTGAGTTTTCTATCGAGGAAAATAGTGATATGGGTACGTCGGTGGGAACTGTTACGGCGTCCGATCCCGAAAATGATATACTTTCTTATGAAATTACATCAGGTAATATTGACAATGCATTCCTTTTGAATTCAGTGAGTGGTGAGTTGAGTGTAATGAATTCTGAAGTTTTGGATTTCGAAGAAACCGAGCAATTCGTATTGGAGCTTTCGGTTTCCGATGGTGAATTGACGGCCATTTCCCAAGTCATTGTTGATCTGATTGATCTGGATGATGTGCTTGGAATAACCGAGCCTGATCCATTATCAGTTTTCCCAAATCCTACTAGTGGACCAATCAATTTTAACGTAAGTCAGGAGATCTCCGGAAAAGTGGATTATCAACTATTTGATGTAAGTGGTAAACTCTGCCAGTCCAACTCGATCTTGCCAACATCAAATCAGTACGAGATCGAAATTCAGAATGTAAAAGAGGGTGTGTATTATCTTATATTAAGCACACAAGACTATCAATTCAAAAATAAAGTCCTGATCTCCAGGTAACATTCAGTTTCGTGGTATGATATTTGTTAAATTGATGTCCAATGAAGTGGATCTCATTTATCATTTTACTGTTTGGTTTTTTCTTTCAAAGTCAAGCCCAGTTTGGAATTAGTTATCATCAATCTAACATCCCATCAGGGGGTATCAATCTGGAGTTGAACGACCGATTTATTCCCGAATTAAGGTTTGGAACTGATGCATACTTTGAAGATGTCAGTATTGAAGCACTGTTCAACATTATTTTTAAGAGCGATGAGATCATCGATGTCTATACTGGAATTGGTGGTCGTGTCAACCAATTTCCCGGACTTGTTGTACCCATAGGAATAAATATTTATCCATTTGAAGACAAGAAGTTCGGATTCCATATGGAACTGGCGGGTATAACGGATGGAGAATCGACAATCTTACGTGGTAGCTTAGGCATTCGCTATAGGTTTATCAAAAAAGAATAAAACCCATAAGAAAAGAATATGCGTAGAATCTTTACTTTCATCGCAGTCCTGTTTGTGGTGCAAATTGCTATAGGCCAGGCAACTATCAGTTATCATGTCTCATCACAGTCCTTCATAGGATTCAATTACGAAATCCAGGAAAGGTTCATTCCGGAATTTCGAGTTGATGCTTATGCTTCATTTGAGAATATTGGGATGCAATTTAATTTCTCCTATATCTTCATTAAAACAGGCAATGCTGATATATATGCCGGATTAGGTACAGATCTCAGAGAATTTGACGCGGTAATCATTCCTGTTGGAATTAATTTTTATCCTTTTGAGAAGAAGAATGCCGGATTTCATGTTGAAGTTGCAACTATAATCGAAGGAGAGGCCTTCTTGAGGTCAAGTTTTGGGATTAGATATCGATTTGGAGAGAGAAATTAGTTTCTTGCGATCATTTCCAAAACTTGTTGCAGTTGACTGTCTTTATTGTCAGATCGATATTCTGGATCCATTATTATATCAGGGCGTACAGGTTGCCCATCTTCTGATTCAGGGACACCAGCTGTCAAATACCTCCAATACGGAATATTAACTTCAATTTTTGAATGGGAACCGCGGAAAGTTCTGGAGTTGCCACTGGTATTTCCTGTTGCTCCACCACCAGTTTCGATACCAACAAGTGTTGCAAATTGATTAAACTTTAGAACGGACGCCACATCCGCACATGTCGAGTAGCATCCACCATCAATTATCACGTATGCAGTTCCTTCAAATCTTGTATCAGGAAGTTGTTGGACAGACAGTCCGGAGTGTGCAGTGACCCATCTCTTGTTGTCTTTGGAGATGACATTACCATAGCTGTTGTACTTTTCTGTAACTTCTATTGATTTGAAATATCCAAACGGCCGATTGGCGAGATAACTTACCAATAGAGCTCCGTACTCATCTCTTCCTCCGCCATTGCCTCGTAAATCCAGTATCAGGTTCCTGACACTTTCATCTTCAATCCTCTGGAATGATTTCCCCAAAAAGTCCCGATAATTTCCCAGCCTGGATGAACTAAACGTTCGGATATTCATAATTGCCGCCGAAACTGAGTCGACTATATCCAGGGATAAAAGAGGTCTTTCCATATCTTCATTATGTTCCATCAATTGGTCAAGGGTAAATCCCGGAACTTTCGAGACTAGCAATTGGTCATTTCTTTTAATCCGAATTGAAAATGATGTTTGTGTGTGGTCAAACAGGAACGCATATTGAATGGGCCAGGACATATTCAACCGATGATCTTTTCCCGAATTGATATATCCGTCGCCGGGGATCCTATTTCTTAAAACCTGTAAGATCCTGCTGACTGGTAAATCATTCACTGCAATAATTTGATCTTTTGATTCAATTTCATTTCCACTTAGCACTTCGTCTACGAATATCTCATCATCCCGTACTACAACTGTAATAGGCATAAGTACCGCATTGGACCGAGTATGACTGTGCAGGATTTCCGGAACCCTGACTCTTGTATGACCACAGCGAATTGAGGTAATGAACTCACTCACCGCTCGATAATATTCAATTTCAGTTAGTCCCCCATCAAGACTACCTGTGAAAGTTCTGAAATTGTTTTCAAATTCCTCCTCTGAATTAAACCAATAGAGACCTGAATGATAATCGATTAATTCTTGCTTCAGGGAAATGGCTTCGTCCTGCAATTCTTTTTTGGGGATCAACACATCTTTTTGGGAAGAGGCTGGTTCACAGGAAATTGATATGATGAAAATAATGTAGAATGACCTTTTCATTGATTAATTGGATACCTCTATTATTACGAGGAGACCAGTTAATCGATCAAATATTTTGACTAATGGGAAATGGAATCTCCAAATATCAACCGCCACCTAAAAGCCCATTTCCAGGATAGGTGATAATCCTTAATACCGGCCTTTTCAAGGATCACCAAAAGTTCGGATTTTTTGAAGCCCCTCTTTACTGATAACGGAGCGTCATATTTAACCATACTGGATCTTGAAAACAGCCTTGTGATCAATTTGATGGCGTAATACGCGATGGGGTGGCGATGCAGGTCATTGACAATCACACCCAACCTTGCCTGTTCTTTCCATGACCTGAACATGGCGACAAGTTGATCTTCATCGAAATGATGAGTAAAAAGACATGCGTGTACGATATCGAAGTTCCTCTCCCTAAACTCTGGGGAAAGTACATTTATACTTTCAAATGAAATTTCCTGGTATCCATTGATATGATCAGTGGCATAGTTAACAATGTTTGGATTTGCATCAAGACCTACCAAACTTACTTCTTTATCCATTTTTCGGCTCCAATCAGCCATTTGCTTGAGCATGTCACCACCTCCACAACCAAGGTCCACCAGGGAGATGGAGTTGTGATGTTGTAATAATCGCTTGAATGCGGAAATGCTGACGGAATTACCTCCAAGGGTGCGATTTATGGTTTCTAGTTCCCGAAGGGTTTGAAAAACGACCTCCCCGGAAATATTGAGATCATCCATGATCTCCGGTTCAATAGACCGTTTTCTCATTTTAGGTTTTAATTTTCAAAAGCATACTCTCCAATGTAAGACCAGGTCCGAAAGCGAAACTGAGGATCCTTTTTCCGGTTTCTCTGGCAAAATCAATACGATCCGAAAGCGACTTAAGAACAAACAATACGGTGGGAGACGACATGTTACCTGTCATCCGCAATACTTCATGAGCATCAAAATTATCTTCCTTTTTGATGCCAAGTGTTTCTTCAATTACCGACAGGATCCGCTTTCCTCCAGGGTGTATCGCGAAAAATGGAATATCTGAAACTGAAAGCTCCAGTCTATTTAGTAATCTATTTGTCAATGTCTCAATTCCTTCCCTAATGACGTCAGGAACCTTATGAGTCAACTTCATCTCGAATCCAAAATCTCCTATATGCCATCCCATTTCGTCTTTACCACTGGGAGCGAGATCATTGTGAAAACATTCCAACTGAAATTCATTGGAGTTGAACCCTCCGGAAGTGACGATCACGGCAGCAGCTCCATCACCAAAAAGGGAGTTGGCCAGAATGTTATTGTCGTCCTTTGCATCCTGCAAGTGAATGCTGCATAACTCCACACAAACGATCATTACCCTGGCTTCACTGTCTGCGCGTACAATTTGGTCGGCGAGTTTCAGTGCGTTGAACGCGGCATAGCAACCCATGAAATTAATGGCTGTCCTTTGAATTGAGTTGTTGAAACCCAATTTTTCAACCAGTTCAATTCCAAGTCCGGGAGCGTACATTCCAGTACAGCTCACGGTGATCAGGTGAGTAAAGGATCCAACAGGTAAATTGATTCTTTGCCTGGATCGATCGATTGCAAGAGCAGCTAGTTTTAACGCTTCTTTTTCATATAGGACCATTCGAGGTTTGAGGGAAGGGAATTCCCTATCACCCGAGAAGAAAGCCTGTCCATTTAGATTATTGCCAAAGTCCTTCAGAACGGAATATCGTTGTTTTATGCCACTGGCCCGATAAAGTACCCGTAACTTCTTCTCTTCTTCATCATTGAGCTTCAGATTTTTGATCATGAAGTCAGCAATCACCGTTTGAGGTGTCAGATGTTCCGGGAGAGCGGTACCTATGGCGGAGATAAATGATGGCATCTTTTGAAGCTAATTTCAATATTACGTATCTTTCTTCACGAGTCACTAACTAATCCATGAAAAAGTCCACCTTATTACATTTGCGATTTCCTTTTTCATTCTTTCTATTGCCGGTATTTCTTTTCGCTTCGGCAATATCCTATAATCCAAACTGGATAGACTTTGGGTTGGTTTTCTTCATTTTGCATTTCCTGGTATATCCAGCAAGCAATGGATATAATTCATTCTTTGACAAGGACAAGAAAAGTATCGGGGGTCTGGAACATCCCCCTGAACCGGAAATGGAGTTGTACTGGGTGAGCCTCATGATGGATACAATTGCAATTCTGATGGCCCTGATAGTGTCTCCGGAGTTTACAGTCATGTGTCTCTTGTATGGTTTGGTCTCTAAAGCTTATAGCCACCCCAAAGTCCGGCTTAAGAAATACCCTATAATTGGATTGCTGACAATTGGTATATTCCAGGGGTACTTTACCTTTCTCACGGTTTACATTGGAATTACGGCAAATGGTTGGGGCACGGTATTCACCCCTGATGTTCAGATCCCAGCTGTCCTCAGCAGTTTGCTTCTTTTGGGATCTTATCCGATGTCCCAGGTATACCAGCATGAAGAAGATGGGGAAAGAAATGATCTTACCATAAGTCGCAAGCTAGGGGTATTGGGAACCTTCCATTTTACAGCAATCTTCTTTTCAATATCTGTAGGTGGTTTCGTATTGTATTTCCTTAACTATGATGCTCCCTGGGGTGCCTACATGTTTGTGGTCGCATTACTTCCGGTATTGGTCTATTTCTCTATGTGGTACTTTAAAGTTAGGAAAGACCTAAATGCAGCAAACTATAAATGGACAATGGGTCTCAACATGATCTCGTCAACATCACTGAACCTATTTTTTCTCATTTGGTGGATCAGCTGACGAATTATTGAAAGGGTTCTCCATGTGTCTTACTCATTAGGAATCTGGCGACTGGCGGCAGCCATTTACCAATGCCAATTGCCAGGGATGACGAGATGGGGGCACCGAATAACATACTTTGTATCTTTCTTCCCGCCCACTGCCTTTTGGAAAATTTCTTCCTCCAGAGAACTTCATATTCATCTTGCAATTCCATGGAATTGAATGAAACAGTACACAAATGTTTAATTATGAGCCGACTTAGCAATGCCCCCGAGTGAATGGCCATTGCCATTCCATTTCCGCACAAAGG
Source organism: Cyclobacteriaceae bacterium (assembly GCA_965242805.1). Taxonomy (GTDB): domain Bacteria; phylum Bacteroidota; class Bacteroidia; order Cytophagales; family Cyclobacteriaceae; genus JANQEU01. The sequence goes on from CBDETD010000002.1 coordinate 3,383,266, forward strand.
GGTGATCATTCCCGCTGCATCCCCGATCATTAGAATGTGCTTTTCAACAGGCTGTTTAGGATAAAAGGTGACCTCATTGATCACCTCAGGTTTTTTGAAAAGCTTTTCTGAATTTCTTAGAATACCTTTTAAACGTGGATTTTGGTACAGGACGGATTCCTCCATTAGATCTATATCCCCATGATCTTTCAGATTGTTGCGATTGCTCAGGTAACAAAGATTGAAAGTCTCGTTTGAAACCTTGCTTACTCCACAGTAACCCCCCGGGAAGTTGTGTAATTCAATGTTTTCGGCTTCCACTTCTTCTGTCCGGATGTGGTATTTGACACCAATAAAAGGGTAATTCCTGTTTGTGAAATTCCTTTTGAGTTTTACATCCACATTTGATTTTTTACCAAAAGCACCCACAACGATCTTTGATGTTAATCCTTCCTTTCCGGTTTCGGTAAGGAATGATCCTTCAATTTTTTCAACATTCCTTACTGTGGTGTTTTGTAGGACCTTGACACCGGATTCCACCGCTTTTAAATACAACCAATGGTCTAGATCAAATCTTGAAATGCCAAATCCTCCCAGATCCAGGTCCATCTCAAAAGATCTTCCTCCGATCGAACTTAATTTGAACCTGGTAATGGGTACAGGATTCAATTCATGAGGATAAAGGTCATTGGCTTCTAAAAAGGGAATAACTTCATTTGAAACGTACTCCCCACAGACTCTATGAAAGGGGTAAGATTTTTTTTCAATAAGTGTGACCGAAACTCCAGCCCTGGATAGCAGGATGCTATTCACGAGGCCGGCAAGACCTCCTCCAATTACAACAACATCTACCATGTTTCGGTCAGATCATTTTTCTCAACCGAAATTTAAAGGTCATTTTTTTGCCATCCCTCAAAATGGTAGCTCGAATATGTCTTCGTGATTTGCTCCTTAGAAGTCCATTGATATCTCCAAGTTTAGAGTTTTCGATGTCCTTACCGTTGATGAACAGGATCTCATCACCTGGTAAGATCCCTGCATCATATGCAGGGCTTCGTTCCATTACAGAAGTTACCTCATACCGTTTCGGATTTTCAAGGTAGGAGATCTTCAATCCAGACATATCATATTGGAAAGGCGACCTGTAATTGTTATTTCTTTTGAGGTAAAACTTTCTATGAGGGTAATCAATAATACAATTAAAATGTAATAAAGCGTGACCACCTATGGTACCATTCCTTGATCCCCTCTTGATCACATTACTGTATTCCCCTTCGAATGGTATCGATACCAGCACATTCCTCAAGTCGAAGTTGCCCATTTTCACTCTTTCAAACCGTCCGATCGAACCCAGGATCTCCCCCCCGATTCCTTGTCCAAGTGTAGTATCGATAGTGCTGTCTGGTAAGGTCAAAACATCAGATTTAGAAAGGTCAAGTAACATGGCGTGACTGGCTCCCGTGTCTATCATCAACTTTAAGGTATCCATTTCACCTTTTTGTTGGACTACAACATTTATGTAGGGTTTTGATCTTTCTACAGTCATATCAATTGATTTGTAGAACCGTGGAGGTTTGAAAGTTTCTGGTCTGTGGAAAGTCACTTCCAGCTTAGTGAAGTTAATTTCTACTACAAACCTGCTGAAAACGTCGAAACCGATGATACCATAAACATCCTCCCCCAGGTTTTCCTTCAATTGGATATAGTCCTGTTCCAGAACGAGCATTGAAAGATACCTTCCCCTGATCCCTTTGGGGAGTCGCAGTCCAACTCCATTGACCACATAGGCACTGACTTCATCCACACTTCCCGGACCCGCTATTGATATGGTCCTATCATAATCCAGACCCATAATATCACCGAATATCTTCTCAGTGAGAATGATATTGTTAGCGCCGGTATCAAGAATGAATTTCAAGGTGATCTGGTTATTGATCGTAATTGGGATAATTACCAGATTATTTACAAAAGTGAAAGGCATTGTGATCCGGTCCTGATCGGATGGAAGCAACAGTCCTATTTTAGCCTGCCCGGAAGTAGAAGCAGTTGACAGGAAAAAGAGAATCGATATGAAGAGACATCTTAAATGCATTCAACCATCTTGAAAACAAGACAATATCCTAATATCCTTACGATATAACAGGCTCTTAGGACAATATTTGTCTAATATCTTCTGTAGAAAGGTTTTTAACAAAACTTTCTTCCAATGGTATAATTTCTTTGACCAGTTTAAGTTTTGATTCCTGCAGCCTTAGGATCTTTTCTTCCACCGTATCCTTGACGATGAACTTGTAGGTAAACACTTTATTTTTTTGTCCAATTCTGTGAGCCCTATCAATAGCTTGTGCTTCGATAGCCGGATTCCACCAGGGATCCAAAAGGAACACAAAATCTGCTTTTGTGAGATTGAGGCCCAATCCCCCCGCCTTGAGTGAGATCAGAAAGATCTGAATATTATCCGTTTCCTGGAATTTTTCAACTTGTTTCTGTCGGTCCTTTACAGAACCATCCAAATAAGCGAACTCTATCCCTTTATTCTTCAGAACATCTGATACGATCTTGAGATGTTTCACAAATTGACTGAATATAAGAATGTTGTGTTTATTACCCAGCGCATTATCGATCATGTATGTGATATCCTCTAGTTTTCCGGAATCACCTTCGTAATTAGGGTCGATCATACGAGGATGGTTTGCTATTTGCCTCAACTTGGTCAATCCCTCAAGCAAGATCATCTGAGATTTACCCAAACCATCCTTTTCAATACAATCCAAAATATGATTTCGATACGCGCTTTTCTCCCTTTCGTAATATTCACGTTGAGTTTCTGAAAGCTCGCAGTACTTTACAGAAATAGTTTTCTCAGGGAGATCTTTAGCCACCTGAGTTTTTTCCCTTCGTAATATGAAGGGATTTATCATTGCGTTTAGTCGCTGTGTTTTATCCAGATCACCTTTCTTTTCTATGGGGATAAGGTATTCTTTTTTAAAATATGACTTTTCTCCAAGCAGCCCCGGATTTATGAATGATATCTGTGACCACAGATCCATAGTACTATTTTCAATAGGAGTACCAGTGAGTATCAGTCTTTGCCTTGAGTTTAGCGTTTTTACGGCCTGCGAAATGTTAGAATCAGGATTTTTTATCGCCTGCGATTCGTCGAGGATAATGTAATTGAAATAAAAGTCCGCAAGAATATCAGTATCCATTCTGGTAATGCCATAACTGGTAAGTACTATGTCAAATTTTGAAAAGTGCTTGGCATCTTTTATTCGATTAGTTCCAGTGTAGTTAAGTATTTTAAGTTTAGGAGTGAACTTTCGCGCCTCCAATTGCCAATTGTATATCAGCGAGGTAGGCATAATAATCAAATTGGTGGAACCCTGATTACGATCAGCCTGGTCCTGCAGCATTACGAGTGTTTGGATGGTTTTACCCAATCCCATATCATCGGCAAGGCATCCTCCAAATCCAAATTCATTAAGAAATGTCATCCAGTTGAAACCAGCCTGCTGGTAGGGTCTGAGTTTTCCCTTGAACTTTCGGGGGATTTCCTGCTCCGAAATTCTGGCGTTGTCCAGCATTTTCTCTAGTTTTCTGCTTATCATCACCGAAGCCATTTTTTTCTCTTTAAGCGACTGGACTAAAGCGATGTGATGTTTCTTTAGCTTCAATTCATCGCCATCACTACTGGAAAACTTGAACAGATCTTTGTATTCTTCAGTCCAGGAAGACGGAATAATACCAATCTCTCCATTAGGTAATTTCACCTCCGATTTGCCCTTAAGGATCAATTTTCTGACCTGTTGAATTGGTATTTCAAAATCACCGAACTTCACAACCGCCTTTATATCAAACCAATCAATTTTTTCTTCAACAGCTACTTCAATGCGTGATTCTCCAAGGAAGTATTTCTTCCCTCCATTTTGTTGTTGATTGATAATGAATCCTTTGTTCAGCAAAGAAGAGTGATGGGAATTGAGCCACTCGAATGCGGTGGATTCAGGCAATGTAATCCTGGAATTACGTAATTGTAGACCAGAATCGTACAAGTCATTAATAAGTCGAGTTTCGGTCTTTGTTTTACGCTCTACTCGGTGAAAGGTATAATTGCCATTGTCTCTTTCCACGGATACACTAACATCCTGTAGCTGGTCTGCACGGAAATTGTATTCACCATATTTGTAGCTCAGTTCAAAAAGAACTTTATTATTTAAAGTTTCTTCGTCTACAGATTCCTGATTAGAGAATAATGTAGAAGGAGAATTTTGAGCTTTTACTTCCGAAATTGTAAGAACAGGTTGCGGGTCGAATCTTTCGGTCTTAATATCAAATCCTTTGGCGTAGACATCAAAAGAAGCAACCAGAGGGGCTACAAACTTCTGATAGTAAGTGTCCTCCACATTTTTGGGTATAAGGATAAATTTTTTCTTTAAAAAAGGTTTGAGCTTGGATCCATTTATTTCCTTTTCAAAACTGAAAAGCTCTCTATCCACCATCATCCATGCAGGGTTGTCCGCAATAATGTAACTGTCCTTTTCCCTGAATTCGAGTTTCTCTCCCCTTAATTTAATGGTTGGGAAATAATGAGTGTTATCCTCGTTTTTGCGAAAGTGAAATAGGATGGTAGCCTTTTCATCCAGCATATGAATCTGTTTCCAGGCCGGTTCACCATCTGGTCCCATTTCAAAGATCAGTTTTCCCTGGAGAAGAGGCATGATAATCGTCCTTCTCTTTTCGAGATATTGGTCAATTTCAGCCTGAAGAAGTTTATCTCCGACCTTTTTATCATACGTTCGAAGAAAGAATTCTTCCTGTTTTATTTTCCGTTTACTCTTGTAAAACTTGTTGAAGATAACTTCCTGTTGCATGGAGTCAATGGCTTCAATGACTTTGTAGTCATTCTCTTCCAATTCCTGGTGAAACTCCCGTGCATTCTTAGCAGAAATATTCTGGTGGGTGAAAGTCAAATTGCCTAAGTCATTCAGTTGTACAACATAAGATTCAAAGAGGAATCCCAGATACTCATGTTGGTACAATGAATAGATCAACCGAAATGGCTTGTCAGTATCGACTTTCATACGTTATGAAAACTTCGAAAATAGCTAAAAAATGGCTATTACAGGTCTTGAATCGATATTTTTTTTATTGCTAATCTTGAGGGTGCAATAGACGCTAAAATTGTGATAACAATAATGCACAAAGCTGTCGATAAAACATCCCCCGGTTCTATTTTCACAGGGTACGCATCCATGATTGTCGTTTGCATTCCCATGGAAACTATACCAAACTCCTGCTGGATATAACTAATGGCTATTCCAAGGAACATTCCAACCATAGCCCCTGATAATGCGACTATCCCACCTTCTGCCAGGAATATATTTCTCACCAGGTTGGTAGATGCTCCCATCGATGTTAGGATCATCATGTCTTTCTTTTTATCAATAGCCAGCATTGTCAAAGAGAAATAAATATTAATAGATGCGATTCCGATGATCAATGAGAAAATCACAAAAACGAATAATTTTTCTATTCTTAGGATTTTGTACAGGTCTTCATGTAGCTCTTCTGATAGTTTGATAGTGTAATCCGTCCCCAGGGAAGAGACGATCCTCTCACGGGCCTCAACCAGGCCAACATCAGGATCCAAACTTACCTCAAGCGATGATCTCTTTTCTCCATAGTCACTTAGATCCCGGGTAAATTCCAACGGAACAAATACATAATTCTCATCATAATACTTTTCTATAGCAAATATTGCTGACGGTATTATGTATTGGATCTTTACCATTCTGGAAGGATTTACCGCACCGGGATCGATGTTTCGCGGATAATAAACCTGCATGCTATAAAAATCATTGTTCGGATTGATCGAGAGGTCGTATTGAACTCCTCTTCCGACAATAGCATAGTTTATCTCTCCTTCTTTTAGCTTGGCATTACCATAAACGATGGAGTTGTCCAGTCTTTTTTCCTGAAGAAAATTTTCACTTACACCCTTCAGTGTCACAACTCTCTCTGCATTCTTGTAGCGGATCAGTGCCTTCATCTCTATTACCTCAGTAATGGAACTGACTCCTTCCGTTTTTTCAATTTTTTCTTTCAGATCGGTATCGAAAACAAATGATTTCCCCTTGGAAGGCATGATCACGATTTGGGGATCAAAAGTGCTGTATGTGTTTCGGAGCAGATCTTCAAGACCATTAAAAACACTTAGGACAATTATCAAAGCCATGGTGCTGATTCCCACAACCAGCATTGAAATGATGGATATGACATTGATGAAGTTCTTCTTTTTCTTGGATAGAAAATATTTTCTGGCGATGAAAAAAGGTAAATTCATTACTCCTCTACTTCATGTCCTTCTTCAGGAGGTATGTCCAGATTATCAATCAGTCGATCTAAATAACTTGCTTTTTCCTCAGTATCGTCATGGAAAAAAGCCAATTCCGGTATTTTTCTGACCCTTTTTCCAATCTGGTTACCCAATTTTCTTCTTATCTCAGCTTTCTTTTCGTTGAGATTGAACAATACATCGGATGCTTTCTCAATTGGGAGTATACTAAAGTAAACCTTCGCAAGACTTAAATCAACTGCAACTTTCACGTCAGTAACTGTGACCAGACTATGCCCAAAAAAATGCAGTGGATCCCTCTGAAATATATCAGTTATGTCCTTTAACATTTGTCTGGAAAATTTATGTTGTCTACGTGATTCCATCCCTCAAAATTATCCATTATTTATTTGTTAATTTGGCCCCGATAAGTACAAATGCGTGTTTTCTCTCTTTAGAATAAATGATCCCTATCGCCTGATTCTGGCATTCGCATTATTGCTTATTGTAAGAACGATCTTTTGGGTCATGGGGTATCCGATTTCCCAGATCGAATTAAAATTCTTATTACTTGGAGAACGTCTTGGTGATGGATTCTCAATGTATAAAGAAGCGTATGATTATACTGCTCCGTTGTCTGCTTTTGTCTATAAATGGATTGATATAATTTTTGGACGGACACGTGGGGTCCACCATTTTCTGTCTACTATCCTGGTTTTTGTCAATTGTTCAATCTTCAACCTGCTTTTAGTTCGGAACAGGGCTTATCCCGAAAATAATTATCTGCCAGGTTTGTTCTATGTCCTTTTTTCACTTGCTATCCCCGATTTTTTTAGCCTGACCCCACAACTGATGAGTAGTACATTTATCCTGTTGGCATTAAACAATGTATTCAGGCGTGTAGATAATATGGCCAGCGATGAATTATTTCTATTCGCAGGCCTATACCTGGGATTGGCTACACTTTTCTATTTTCCATCAATCATATTCTTTGTCGTCTTTCTGGTATCACTAATTCTATTTAGCACCGCTATTCTACGAAGGATACTACTTTACCTTTATGGTCTTTTGGTTCCTTTGTTGGTGGTGTATGGATACTTCTTCTGGACGGACAGCCAATCTTATTTGGTAGGATCTGTAATTGGACGAGGTCTAATGGATGTGAAGACTTTTTATGCCAATTACGATTTCCTCTTCACTGTAATAATAATACCTGGTGGGTGGCTACTTATTTCCATCATTCAAACCTTGGCCAAGGGGAAGTACGGGATCTACGAATCCAAGATCATGCAGATCATGGTGTTGTATGGATTGGCGGGACTTCTTTGTATGGTAATAGATGTTGATATATCGATCAATCATCTTATACTATTTGCACCTGTCTTTGCCTACTTCATGACATTCTATGTACTTACTTTAAATAAAAGAATCTTCAAGTTTGTACTACCTGGTTTGATCGTATTGTCGCTGATCGGGGTGCACTTCTACATGTTAATTTCCCGCGGTGATGATCTACCCAAGGTTTCCTCCCGATCTTTGGGATTCGAAAACAGGGAGTTGATGATATTAGGTACTTCTCTTGATTACTATTTGGATCAAAGTATCGCGTCACCTTTTATCGATGAAAAATTGTCCAAAACCAACTTTCGTGACTTGGATTACTACAGCAGCGCTACGGAGTTCTATAACATGATCGAAAGGAAAAAGCCGGAGGTTATTATTGATGAGTGGGGAATGATGGACAATATTTTTTATCGATTTCCTTTATTGGAGGAGAAATACCGAAAAGGAAGCAACAATAGGTACTTTCTTATCTCTAGCAACTGATCTTGTCTACCCTACGTTGATGTCTGCCACCTTCAAAATCTGCATTCAAGAAGTTTTCGACAATTAACTCAGCATATTCATAGGCCACAAACCTTGCTGCCAGACAAATCACGTTTGCATCATTGTGCTGCCTGGCAAGAGCTGCCAATTCAGTATTCCAGCAGTATGCTGCTCTTATTTTTTCATGCTTATTTGCCGTCATTGCCACACCGTTTCCACTTCCACAAATGAATATTCCAAATTCATTTTCGCCATTCTCAATAGAATCACAAGCTGGATGCACATAATCGGGGTAATCCACGGAATCTGCCGAATCAGGCCCAAAGTCACTGACTACGTATCCTTTTGAAGCAAGGTATTTAGTCAGCTTTTCCTTATAATGAAATCCGGCGTGGTCTCCTCCTATAGCGATTTTCATAGTGTAGTATTTTTTGAGTTATGGTTTGTTTTCTGTACTCAATTCGGTTGACATGGCAGCTTCATCTTCCTTTTCCACCTTTTTCGCAATCGAAATGCTTATTTGATAGAGCAATAGTAATGGGATTGCTATAAGTACCTGGCTGAAGGGATCAGGAGGTGTAAGCATCGCACCCAAAATCAGGATCGCGATAATCGCATGTTTCCGGTATTTTCTCATCAGGCTTGATGTTACTAATCCAGCTTTCGTTGTGAAATATACTACAATTGGCAACTGGAATAGAATCCCGCAAGCCAAAACCAGCGTTGTAACCGTATTTACATATGAGATGATATCAAACTCATTCATGATGGTAGGATCAATCTGGTAATTGGACAGGAAGTTTATTGATATTGGAGTTACAATGAAGTACCCAAATAGAACTCCGATGCCGAAAAGAAAACTTACATAGAACGTAGCTCCCCTCGCTGCTTTCCGTTCCTTAGGATATAGTCCAGGTTTTACAAACCGCCAGATCTCCCAGAAAGCATAGGGAAAGGCACATATGATCCCAATGACGAAGGATGAAGTAATATGCATGGCAAATTGACCTGTCATCTGACGGCTTTGGATTATAAAAGGAAGCTCTTCAATGCACAACGCCTGGCTATTGAGGATCTCGGAAAGCTCACACAGCATTCTATACGTCAGGAAATCAGGCTTCGAAGGTCCTAGTATGACCATCCCAAAGACAAAATCCTTAGAGACAAACGCCAATACCGCAAAAACGATAATAGCAATCAGTGATCGGATTATATGCCATCTGAGTTCTTCGAGATGATCCAAAAAGGACATCTCCGCATCGTCCTCTATCTGATCGAGCGGCATAATTATGAATTATTGAAACAATGGATATTCGGATATCCAGTCTTTAATATCGTTTTTGATTCCTTCAAGTTTGGACTGATCCGTGTGATTTTCGATAACCTCATCAATGTAATTCACAATTCTTTCCATATCCTTCTCATCGCATCCCCTGGTGGTGACTGCAGGTGTACCTACCCGCATACCTGAGGTCACAAACGGTGATTTATCATCGAAAGGTACCATATTTTTATTGACGGTAATCCCTGCTGATTCCAGTGCTGCTTCAGCTTCTTTTCCGGTTATTCCCTTTGACCGAAGGTCGATCAGCATTAAATGATTGTCAGTACCCTGGGAGATGATATTGTATCCTTTGTCAACAAAAGATTTTGCCATTACCTCTGCATTCTTTTTCACCCTGAGTATGTAATCCATGTATTTATCAGAAAGGGCTTCACCGAAAGCAACAGCTTTCGCAGCAATTATGTGTTCCAGTGGTCCGCCCTGTGTCCCTGGAAATACAGCTGAATCCATCAGCGCACTCATCATTCTGGTCTTTCCTTTTGGTGTTTTCTTCCCGAATGGATTTTCAAAATCTTCCCTCATCATAATAAGACCACCTCTAGGACCTCGCAGGGTTTTATGAGTTGTTGTGGTCACAAAATGACAGTGTTCCAATGGATCGTTCAACAATCCCCTTGCGATCAATCCACTAGGGTGAGCAATATCTGCTAACAGAAATGCATGTTGTTCGTCCGCAATTGCTCGCAGTCTTTCGTAGTCCCAGTCCCTGGAATATGCCGAAGCGCCGCAAATGATAAGTTTTGGTTTCTCTTTTCTGGCAGTTTCTTCAACCACATCATAGTCGATGTAACCTGTTTCTTTGTCAACGCCGTAGAAACTAGGTTGATACAAGATTCCAGAGAAATTCACAGGAGATCCATGAGTTAGGTGACCTCCATGTGACAAGTCGAATCCAAGAATTTTATCCCCGGGTTTCAATGTAGCCAGCATCACAGCCGCATTGGCCTGAGCACCTGAATGAGGTTGAACATTCACCCATGTCGCTCCGTACAATTCCTTGATTCTTTCTCTTGCCAGATCTTCTATTTGATCTACAAACTCACAACCTCCATAATACCGCTTTCCTGGTAATCCTTCAGCATATTTATTAGTCAGTACTGTACCGGCAGCTTCCATGACTTGAGGAGAGGCAAAATTTTCTGAAGCGATCAGCTCAATACCATTAAGTTGTCGCTGTTTTTCCTTTTCTATGTAACCAAATACGGTGGTGTCTCTTTGCATGCGCCAAAAATAATTGAAACCATACGGATAACACATAATAATTTACAGGAAACCAATAATTGTCAATGTTCATGATTTACAATAGATCATTTAGCTTTAAGTCGCAGATATTTAGCACATGAGCGATTACGAAAAGCGCCTTGAGTCTCTTAGGGAAAAGATCGACAACGTCGATGATGAACTGATCAAATTGCTTGATCAACGGATGGGATATGTAAAGGAGGTAGGCCAACTTAAGAGGGAAGAAAGCTCCACAATATATCGACCTGATAGGGAGAAATCGATTATTGACAGGTTGACTCACTTAAGTGAGGGGATATTGAACAGGGCAGCGATCGAAGCTATTTTTCTGGAGATATTCGCAGTAAGCCGCAATTTTGAACTTCCGGAAAGAGTTGCGTATCTCGGTCCCGATGGGAGTTTTACACATCAGGCAGCCGAATCAAGGTATGGGGCCATTAGCGACTACCTTGCTTTAGATAGCATTCCGGCAGTCTTTGATGCAGTGGCTACATCAAGAGCACGTTTTGGAGTGGTCCCCATTGAAAATAACCAGGAAGGGACAGTCCAGGAAACCATCGACTACCTTGGTGTACATGAATTGTCCATTGTCGCTGAAATCGTTCTTCCTATTCACTTTTGTATCGCATCTCTGGAGGAAGATCTCAAGGGGGTCAAGACCATCTACAGTCGTGATATTGCCTTCAGGCAATGCAAGAATTTCCTCAGGGATTACTTCGAGAATGAACCAAAACTGATACCCGTAAGCTCAACAAGCAGAGCATGCAAAATTGCCATTGAGGAAGAAAAAAGTGCAGCTATCTGTGCTCCCATTGCCGCAAGGCAAAACCGATTACCCATACTTTACAATAACATACAAGATTCAGCTGATAATCAAACCAGGTTTTTGATAATAGGAGAGAATTTCCGGAATCCGGTCACTGGTTCGGACAAGACATCGGTAATTGCTAAGCTACCGGATGTACCTGGAGCATTGGTTTCCTTTTTAAAGAAATTTGAAGATTCCGGGATCAATCTGTGTAAAGTGGAGAGCAGGCCCGCCAAGATCGGGTCAAAATTCAAATACTTTTTCTTTGTGGAATTCGACGGTCACTATGAGGAGGATGTCGTTCAAAAAACAATTTCTCCCTACAAGGAGAATATAAGGTGGCTGGGTAGTTACGTGAAGATCTGCTAAATATTTAGCCAATATGTTAATTTGAATACAATTCCCCGGTTCTTTACTTCCAGGTTTGTCGAAGTGTAGTTTTCGGAATACACAACAAAGAAATCCGACATCGGACGATACCTCCATTGAAATCGGCTATTGACATTGAAGTTTTCCGCCTGCGTATTGTACTGGAGGAAAGTTGTCCAGAACATATTATTGGAAAAACTAATTTCCGCGCTTGGTCCAAAAAGGTGTAAGATGGTTTTACCGTAAGCACCACCAAGATCAACACGATTTTGGGTGTAATTGATGGAGAAATTACCCCAGGGTTGTTCACGGAGGTTAAGCATCGAAGTAAGTTCGGTTCGGCTCCCGGTATAAAAGTCACCTGCACCAATTGAAAAGCTACCACTAACTGCTTTTCGATTGTCACTATTCCATCGCACTCGATAGAGGTGATTCTGATAAGCATCGATTGGCAGAGGTTCGTCCCCATCAATTAAGTCCAGGGGTACTCTGAGGTGCATATCGTTCTTGATGAAATTGAACTCAAAACTTTGACGTGATTTAAAATCCATGGTATACCAGAATCCGTACCTTAATTCTATGGGATCTCCATTTTTGTCATAGGACTGAACTGACCAGGGATTGAATTCTATTACGTTGATCTTTCCCCTCTTTGGCCTGTGGAGGTAGCCTGCCCACATGTTGTATCTCTGGAATCCTATCCGGATCGTAGTGTCATTAATGGGGTCATAGTGATTCAGCCGTGGTACAAATCCCATTTCCGGTTGATAGTTCTTGCCCACATTATTGTAGAAAAAAGCTCCATAAAACTTCCCATCATTATAATTGGCACCTACAGTATAGTAGTCATGGTCCTCCGGATTATCTTCATTGAAAGAACTATGGTATTTGACAGTTCCATTGAGTTTACCATCTTTTGAAATGTAATCGAATTCTAACCCACCGGTCCGGTTGAATTTATCCACATCCTGGATCTCGGTCGATTCGAACGTTTGCTTATTGGTGAAAAGGGCCTTTATTCTTGATCGGGATAGGATTTGGTGATGGACACTTGTCACAAAGAAATTTGTAGCCGATTGATCATCTGTGCTATTGGTTTGCACGTCCATGACACCAATTCGTATCTTCTCACTCAGATTTCCGGAAAGCCGTGCACCAAACAAAATGGGAACCGGCTTACCATCATCAAGCCCGATCTTACGTGAGAAGAATGGGGTTATTCCCCATGAACCAAAATTGCTAAAGAGGTCACTATTTTCAAGGAAGAAACCCCGTCTTTCCGGAAAGAAAATGTTGAACTGAGTCAAGTTTGTGACCTGTCGATCGACATCTACATTTGAGAAATCAGGATTTACAGTCAGATCCAGATTGAGAGATGAGCTGACACCAATTTTTGCATCAAATCCGATGTCACCGGTGATGTCATCGGTACCTTCCTCATAGTCAGCCTGAGCAGACCCGGAAGCATAAGGGATGATAGCTATGTTACCCCGATTTGGCTTTATAGGTTTATCCCATACCATAGACCCCATATGTCCCAGGTCTATTCCCGCAAATGCGATAGGAACCTGAGCCCAGGTGGAGTAAACATTGTTCTTCATGTCGTTCCTCACAAAATTCACTCCCCATACCAGGTTTTCCTCCTGAAATCTTAGAGTGTTGTATGGAATAGCAATTTCCGCAATCCAGCGATCATCGTGGATCTTTGTTTTAGAGAACCATTTATTATCCCAATTCTCATCAAAGTTGGTGCGTGTTCCTCTAATGTTGAGGGACGCCTCCATCTGCGCACCTCCTGCATTTACCCCAAATAGAAAACCATTACTTTGTTGGTTGAGGGGGTCCAAAACGATGGTAAACCCATCACTTCCCCAATACCCTCTTGGATTGTCCCTTTTCAAGGTTTGAACTATGACATCTTTCTTGGGTTGATAATTGACAGCTGCCACATAGATAAAATTTTCGTCATACGTCATTCTTACTTCTGTCTGGCTTATGGCGAGACCGCTGTCTATTGGCCACTTATTGATGAATTGGCTGAAGCTTTTGATCTCTCCCCATTCCGAATCATCCAAAATGCCATCGATTATAATGGATTTCGATTTACTGGGTTTGATCTGGTAGGTGAATTTATCTCTGTTGTCCTCAGCTTGAACCCAAATAAAACAAACAATCAGGGCGATGGAGATTAGTTCTTTCATGAGTTTTTGGCGTTGTACTTGGAAAAACGGGAGTTTGGCCTGAGGTATTCAAGAAACCGATGAATGAAGCTAGTTGTAGGACATATTTCCTGACCTCCACCACGAAGCGCATTTTGTTGCCCCTACCCATGCATTCGTCATGAGGAATTTACTATTTATATTTTGCGGGAACTTTGAGCTACCCTGATTGTATATTTGATTATGCTGGCATGGGCAAATAGGGGAATTTTAGGTAATCGGATCTTTCAACATCTGATCTTCTGGGTATCGATTGTGGCTTTTTTTTCTATCCTTTATGGGAGCTTCAACGATGAATACCTAAGGCAGTTTAAACTTCAACTGCTTTACCTACCAGACAAGATCATACCAGCATACATCACTCTTTATGTCCTGATGCCAAGGTTCTTGTTGAAGGAGAGGTATACCAAATTTTTCCTCTACCTGGTGCTTGTACTTGTGTTGTCCGGAGTAATTCATTGGTACATTACCCTTTTTATAGAGAAGCCCTTATTTTATCCTGATGAAGACTGGGGTGGATACTGGAATCCTGCGAAAATTATTAAATCTGTCACTTATGTTTATCCATACGTCCTGGTCGCCTTTCTCATTAAATTCTTAAAACATTGGTATCGTCAGCGGCAGGAGACACAGGATTTGATCAAAGGAAAGTTGGAGGCTGAGCTCAAATTTTTGAAAACTCAATTGAATCCTCATTTTCTTTTTAACACCTTGAATAATTTGTATGCATTGACATTAAAAAAGTCCGACACAGCCCCTGAGCTTGTTCTTAAGCTGTCAGACCTAATGGATTACATGCTCTATGAATGCGATACAGATCGGGTTCCACTTGAGAGAGAGGTTCAGTTCGTGAAGAATTATTTTGAAATAGAAAAACTGAGGTATGGAGACCGTTTGAAGGTTGACATCAAAGTTAATGGTAGCCTATCCAACAGGGAGATTGCCCCTTTACTTTTTTTGCCATTTCTGGAAAATGCTTTCAAACATGGCATTAGTACTGATCTGGACAAATCGTGGATAGAATTCAACCTGACGGTGACCGAAACCAATATTGAAATGACATTGCGTAACAGTAAGCCCAAATCCCCCATTGAATTACCAAAAAACAATGGGATCGGATTGCAAAATGTAAAACGCAGGCTGCAACTTCAATATGGAAATACAGACTATTCCTTAACCACAGACAGTGATTCCACGTATTTTTCTGTAAGCCTCAATCTCCCAAATGAGTAAACCGATATCATGTGTCATAGTTGATGACGAACCCCTGGCAATTGAAGTATTGCAGTCATATGTAGAAAGTTTTGATAGTCTACACCTGTTAAAATGCTTTCAAAATCCCTTGAAGGCCTTTGACTTTATAAGGAATAATGAAGTCGACCTTTTATTTATGGATATACAAATGCCAAAATTGACCGGACTTGATATCCTTAGGTCCTTACCAAAAAAACCAAAAGTGATAATCACAACTGCTTACAGAGACTATGCTCTCGAAGGATACGAACTTGAAGTCACTGATTACTTACTGAAACCTATTTCACTGGAAAGGTTTGTAAAGGCAATATCCAGGCTAGAAAATAGCCAACCAATACACTTAGATAGTAGTGGACAAGAAACAATGTTTCTGAAGGTCGACAAGAAAATGGTGAAAGTAGAGCTGGACAAGATCCTATTTCTTGAAAGTCAGCGAGATTATTTGAAAGTAGTTGGGGAGGACAAGGAGATTGTTACCCATCTTAGTATTACCGAAGCCGAAAGCATTTTTCCATCCGAGAAATTCTTTCGTGTCCATAGATCATTTATTGTGTCCAAAGCCAGAATAGACTCATTCGGGGCCAGTGAGATTGATATCGGGAAATATCATATTCCTATTGGAAGGAATTATAGATCCGAAGTATTAAAAATCTTAAATAATTTAGCCGCAGTTCCCAATAAGGACTGATCTTTGGCTAAGCACAAAACCAAATTCATTTGCCAAAATTGTGGCACAGAATCCGCTAAATGGATCGGAAAATGTCCATCATGTTCTGAGTGGAATACCTATGTAGAGGAGATTCTCGAGAAAGACGAAAATGGGGCTCTTTGGAAATCCAACCTGGTGATAAAGGAATCGTCCCCCACCTTAATACAGGATGTTAAGGCTGACAAGAGTGAAAGGTTCCCTTCCGGAAATGGAGAGCTTGATCGAGTTCTCGGCGGTGGAGTAGTCAATGGATCCCTCGTATTGATTGGGGGAGAACCGGGGATTGGTAAATCCACATTATTACTACAGATAGCGATCCAATTAAAGGAGAAAAGGGTCCTGTATGTTTCTGGCGAGGAAAGTCCTCAACAAATCAAAATGCGTGCAGATCGAATAGGAATCAAAAACGACTTATGTTACCTGGTTGGTGAGGTTTCACTGACACAGATCTTTAATCACATAGCTACTCACGAACCAGACCTGTTGATCATAGATTCAATTCAAACGATCACATATAATCACCTGGATGCAGCACCCGGTTCAGTGTCCCAGGTACGGGAGTGTGCCGGACAATTATTGAGATATGCGAAGGAATCGAATGTTCCTGTATTTTTAATTGGGCATATTAACAAGGAAGGGAACATTGCTGGTCCGAAGGTGCTGGAACATATGGTAGATACGGTTTTGCAGTTTGAAGGGGATAGACATCATTTTTACAGGATCCTTCGTACCTCGAAAAACCGTTTTGGTTCAACTTCCGAATTGGGGATCTATCAAATGCATGAAAGCGGTTTGCGTGAAGTCAAGAATCCTTCTGAGATGCTTCTTTCCCAGGAAATGCCTTCTCCCGGAGTAGCGGTGGGGGCAACCATGGAGGGTAATCGACCTTTACTCATTGAAGTTCAGGCTCTTGTAAGTCCTGCTACCTATGGGACACCTCAACGGAGTACGACCGGATTTGATGTGAAACGACTCCACATGTTGCTGGCAGTACTGGAGAGGAGGATTGGCTTGAGATTAAGTACGCAGGACGTTTTTTTAAATATCACTGGTGGGATCAAAGTGGATGATCCATCGTTGGATTTGGCAGTTTGTGCTGCGATTTGCTCATCGTATCATGATGTGACAATAGAAAAAGATCATTGTTTTGTCGGGGAAATCGGTCTGGGTGGAGAAGTACGACCAGTTAGCCGGATGGATATCAGAATGAAAGAAAGCATCAAACTTGGCTTCAATGAGTTCTACACTTCAAATCAGGACAAAGGCATGGATTCTAACGGAATCAAGATCCACCGAAACAGATCTTTAAGAGAGACGTTCTCGGACCTATTTGGTTAGCTGCCCCGACCTTTTTTGTATGAGCTTCTATTCTTGCCCGATGCTGATCGGATCTTGGTTTTCTTTTTTGATGTCCGGTTGGCACCGCTGGCAGATTGTATCTTTTTCTTTTTGCCAGTGCTGGTTTGGACCGAACCTGATGCGGATCTAACCTGCACAGATTTGCGGCCGCCAGTTTGAGCGGAACCCGAGGCAGATCGTATTTTCTTTTTCTGGCCAGACCCCGTGTCTACCGATCCAGAGGCTGATCGGATACCTGCTTGTTTCTTTGTTTTTCGATTGTCAACAGATCCCGTTGCAGATTCAATCTTTCTAGGAAACTTTGCCTGCGTGTTGACATCGCCGGTTGCGGATACATTTCGAGGAGGCAGGCCTTCACTTGTATTTACAGATCCTGTCGCTGATTGGATACGTCTGTTTTTTCTGTCATTATTTATGACGTAGGGTGTAATACTACCGGCGAAACCAGGCTCCTGTCTCTTAATGATCGTGTAGATCCCTTCACTTCTTTTCACCCGTACACGGTCACCCATAAATGTACTTGTCACGACTCCCTTGGATTCAGAAATGGTTCCGGTGAGGTCTTCACCAGCTGCACGGTTGTACCCTGCTGGTCCCGATTCAGTTTGTCGGCGGCTTCCAAACACGAAATTCAATCCAACACGGAATTCTGCCCAGCGCATATTAGGTACGGAATACCCAAGTACTTTGTCTGCTGAGGCATAGAATTGGACAGGGCCGGCACCGACAGCCAGAGCGGCACCGATGTTGAAGAACTGTTGAGGTAACTTGGTGATACTTGCTGAAGCAATTAGCTTGGGTCCCAGATAACCTCTAAGACCTACAGCATAAGCCATTTTGGGTTGATACTGAATAATCCTTGTGCTTGCGGATGTTATTACATCAAGACCTCGGAAAGGACTAAAAATGAAACTCCCCGTAATTTTTCCAACCATTGGCGCCGTGTATGCCTGGAATGTTGTGTCAAGATCGTCCACTAACACATTCAGAAGTGAGTCTTCGACAGTCTCCACTATTGCATCACCAGATGTCCTCAGGTCCACGCCGGTGTATCTAAAGGAAGAATCTTGGAACTCATAATTTTCAATCCCTTCCTTCCATGATATAAAGCCTATATCTGTCGCTGATAGGGCTACACTGTAATACCTGTTGAGCTTATAGTCCACACCAAAATCAATCCCAAAACCTTTGTTTCCGAAACCAAGTAACTGCCCGACAATGTCAGCATCACCGGAGAGCAGAGGAGCTAATCCTGAGGACCTGACAATTGCATTTTTGTTTTCAACATTAAGTTGGAAGTTCTCATTCTCTGTTTGGATGTCAATATCAAAATTGCCGGGAGTACTTAAATTGATGATGCCCTGATAGAATTTTAGCCGTACACCGGAGGAGAGCCTTCCATTTTCCGTTTCATAAGCCATGCCCAAGCCATACTCCCTAAAATAGTTTCCACTTAGCCCCAGACTTGCAAAATTCATTTTCCTTCCAATGAAATTCCCATTCCCTGTCCAAGCCCATTTCATAAGTTTTTTGGGATAGGTTAGGTCAATTTCCGCCCTTTCATTAACGAAAAGAGTGAATGCATATCTACTTCGTGTGCGGATTCCAAAATGAAATAAACTAAGGTGGACGTTTGTGCTGATAAGGTTTGAGAATCCCAACTCACTTATAGCATTGTCCACGTCAATTTTTATCCCGTCACTTTCTTTTACAAACAGGTCATTGTAACTGAACTTGTTGCTCACAAACACATTGACTCCCGATATTGCTGGCAGTCCAATAAATACTTTTCCTGCTGGCATGTAAGCAGGATTGTAATTCGTGTTCTGAAAGGTAGCATTGCGCAGATGATAGAATGCAATACCATGTTGACCATTCACAGACAAGGCGGTAACCAGCAAGAGAAATATAAATATGTAGACAAATTTCTTCACCCACTAAGCTCTTGAAATTCAACATTCATTTTACCAACTGCAGATATTTTGACTGTCAATGAGTATCTGGCAAGAATTGCCGGAAATATCTCCTGAGAATTTAATGTCTTTGGGGTATTGAGCGTTACCACCAGGTTTATCCTATCTCCCGTATTGAGCGCTTCGATACCCTCGGCATTTAATGGGATATTTGCAGCAAACGGTCTTTTCTCAGTTGCTAACAGATCAGCATTCAGGAATGCCGTCTGTAAAACTAATTTTTCGGGGAGCTCATAGATCACCATATCATTCTCATCAACAAATTGGATCCTCAGGTCCGCGGAGAATGGTAGTAAGTTCAATGTAACGATTCGTAATGAAACCGAATCAGCGACGTCAAAATTGGGGTTACCGAGTGGAAAATCTCGTTCAGTTTGAAGGTCCGTTAACTTGACTTCCAATGGGATCCTGAATTCTATGTCGCCTTCAATCATTGATTGACCTGGTCTATAAAAATTTTGTTGATCTGTTCCTGATGGATTTGAAATCGCTGATGCGTTGAATACTAATTGATTTGGTGCATTGGCAAAAAGTACATTGAGGTTAGAATTGTTTCTATTCAGACTGATGGTCGATTCGATGGTCTGACCGACTTCTGCAGTCGTGGGGCTTCCGAAAACCTGGGGATTAGATACACCAGGCCCTTCGATGAAAGTAGTATCGCTAAAGTTCCCCTGATCATCACGTACACTAAATGCTTCATTGAAGATAATTCCAAGTGGAATACCAATGTTATTTCTGAGATTGATATTCAATTGAGGATCCTTGAATTCAATAGCGTCACTTCCTGTCAATTCCTCAAAGAAATCAATGTCGATGGTTTGCTGCGCAATATCCACGGTGTCTACTCCGAAATTACCGTAAAGGATGCTGAAGGTTTGGTTTTGGTACGTTAATGAGAAGCGAATTGAGTCGGTCGGAGCAATAGATTGGCCGGCAAGAACATCGGCATTCCCATTGAAAATCACCTGGAACGTGCTTTGTTGACCCTGGATCGACAATGAGGTAGTGTAACCTGTCAGGTCCCGGGAATCTGTGAAGGTACTGTTTGATACGGCCCCTGTAAATACTACTGCAGAACCATTTGGATCGGTAGTATTCGAAATTGTCAGGTCAAAACTTATTGTGGGATCAATATTTGAAGTTACAGTTAGCGTCAATTGGCCGCTGTTATAGGTAACAGAATCAATCTGCTCCTGCTCTGTACCCGAATAACTGAAATTGAAAGTTTCATTGATAGGCACTGGTACAGTAACGGGAGAAACTGGAGTTTCTTGAAGCCCTATTGCTGCAGAGTTAGTGATGTCGTCGATATTGATCAGGTCGTCCTGGGAAGTATAGGAAAATGTATCAGTGTAAACTAGGCTTAAAAGGGTCGTTGCACTATCCTCCTGGATCACCGTGGAATCCAGGTTCAATTCATCGATCAATTCCCTGACTCCGTATTCAATTTCTCCAATTGGGATGGCGATCAGATTGGTAATTTTTGGCGTTTTCAGATTGTCGAAATCCACCTCATTCAGGTCGCAGCCCCCAAAGATCGCGATCAAAAAAATTGACAAAAATCTTAATTTCCTCATAACACAATTCACCTTAAGGTCTTGGCAAAGCCAAATTAAACCTATGGTTGAAGCCCGTTATTGCCTGCAATCCACCTGTATGAAGCATTAACAACGTAGTGTTGTTCGCAATTTGGGCATTTTTAACCAATTCCCAAACGTTGAAAAACATCTTTCCGGTATAAATCGGGTCCAGTAAAATATCATATTTTTGTTTGAAATCAAGAATAAATTGTATCAAATCTAGGTCATATTTACAGTAACCCCCAAACCTCTTGTCTTCGAAAATCTTAAAATTTTCATATTTTATGTTATGTGTTTGGAGTAGTGATTTGAAATCTTCCGTAATCCATTTTCCTCTCAAAGCTGAAAATCCATAAATCATCTGATTTCCACCTAAACCTTTGAGTAATCCGGCTATTGTTCCGCCGGTACCAACAGGGGAAATGAGTATATCGAAGTCATGGTCAATTTCATCGATCAATTCGGCGCAACCCTTTATCGCAAGCTCATTTGTTCCTCCTTCTGGCAGGACAACATAATTGGAAAGCGATTCTTTTGGAACTTGATTGCCTTGTTTCATTTCCCTGTAATCTTCCCTGGAGACGAACTGAAACTTCATTCCATTTTCGGCGGCCCTTCTCAAAGTAGGGTTACTATCGGCAGTCAATTCTTCCCCCCGTATAATTCCAACGCTATCAAGTCCATATAATTTCGCTGCAGCAGCAGTTGCCGCAATATGATTTGAATAAGCTCCGCCGAATGTAACCAACGACTTCGTTCCCCGCTCAACTGCGTATTCAATGTTGTATTTGAGTTTCCTCCATTTGTTACCCATGACTTCTTCATGGATGAGGTCATCTCTCTTCACCAGGACGGTGATCCCATATTCTTCAAATACAGGGTCACTGATTTTTTGAATTGGTGAAGGTGTTTTGGGAAACGACATAAAACAAGTATAGGTATTTTTGCCAGATGGAGGATCAGTCTGCAACCGAAAGGGAAGATGAGCTGTTTGAGCATTACAATATCGAAGTGGATGCGAAACAATCTTTGGAAAGGGTTGACAAATTTCTGATGGACAGATTGCCCAATGTCACCAGGTCAAAGTTGCAGCAGGCTATAAAAGAGGGATTTGTAAAAGTCAATGAGAAAGAAGTAAAACCTAATCATCGTATTCATCCTAATGACCGGATCATCATTTCACTCCCGGAACCCCCCAGGGATACAGATGTGAAGGGAGAGAATATTCCGTTAAATATAGTATTTGAAGATGATCACTTACTGATAGTAAACAAACCTGCAGGAATGGTGGTCCATCCTGCCTATCAAAATTGGTCTGGTACATTGGTCAATGCACTTGTATGGCACTTTGAGAACCTGCCTGAAATGAAGGGAAACGAAGGCCGGCCCGGACTTGTTCATAGGATTGACAAGGATACTTCGGGCCTTTTGGTCATTGCAAAGGACGAAAAGACCATGACTGGTCTGGCCAAACAGTTCTTTGACCATACCATTGAAAGAACTTACCAGGCATTGATTTGGGGTGAGCCAGATCCTGAAGAGGGCACGATTGATGTCTATATCGGCAGAAGTCTGAAGGACCGGAGAATAACTGTTGCATTTCCGAAAGGGGATATGGGACGAAACGCGATCACACATTTTCAAACCCTTGAAAATCTCAGATATGTTTCATTAGTTCAATGTAGATTGGAGACAGGGCGAACCCATCAAATAAGGGCTCACTTGAAATACCTGGGCCATCCCCTTTTCAATGATGCCACGTACGGAGGAGATCAGATCTTGAAGGGTACGATTTTTACCAAATACAAGCAATTTGTTCACAATTGCTTCAAGATACTTCCTCGTCAGGCCTTACATGCAAAGACACTTGGATTCATTCACCCCATAACAAGGGAAAAGATGCATTTTGATTCAGAATTGCCTTCTGATTTTGTCAAATTGTTGGACAAGTGGAGGAAGTATGTGAATTATAATCAGGAAGAAGTTTGAAGTTCAAGAATATCTAATATCTCTTCAAGATACTCTCTGTGGTTTGATAATCGGGGAACCTTGTGTTGGCCTCCCAGTTTTCCTTTCTTCTTCAACCAATAATGGAAAGTGCCTTTACCTGCGATATGGATTTTGGGTCCAACCAAAGCAATGTCTTTGTATCGTTTTGCGTCGTAATCGGAGTTAATTTCACGAAGTTTCTCATCCAGTAGTCGGCAGAATCTTGAAATGTCGTTGGGCTGCCTTAAGAATTCTATGATCCATTCATGCCCCCCTTTTTCACCTGCCCCAAGGTAATGAGGTGCAGCGGTGAAGTTTTCGATTTCGGCATTCGTTTTTTCGCATGCGTAGGTCATGGCAGTTTCCGCATTTTCAATCATCAATTCTTCACCAAAAGCATTGATGAAGTGCTTGGTCCTTCCTGCGATCTTAATCTTAAAAGGATTTAGTGATGTGAACTTTACCGTATCTCCGATTTTATAACGCCAAAGGCCTGCATTTGTAGTGATGATCATGGCATAGACCTTACCCAACTCCACCTCATCCAGTGTAAAGGTTTTTGGATTATCGTCATCAAGGTTTTCCAAGGGAACAAACTCGTAAAAAATGCCATAATCAAGCATGAGCAACATATCCTTGGTGTCAGTTTCGTTTTGAATCCCGAAGAATCCTTCCGATGCATTATATGTTTCCATGTAATGCATATTTGAACTTGGGATCAGCCTCTTGAACAGGTTTTCATACGGACCAAATGCTACAGCTCCATGGAAAAACACCTCAAGATTTGGCCAGATCTCGGTAATGTTTGATACACCTTTGTCCCTGACGATCTTCTCAATTAGAACAATGGTCCAAGTCGGGACACCGGAGATACTGGTCACATCATCTTCGCAACATGTTTCCGCCATTTTTTGAATTTTGGATTCCCATTCATCCATGAGGGCAATATCCAATGAAGGGGTCCGTACCATTTGTGCCCACCAAGGGAGATTACTGATAAGCACTGCACTTACATCCCCATAGTACGAATTTGAGTTAGCATCCAATTGGTTTACCTGATGGCTTCCTCCTATTACCAGGTTCTTGCCTGCAAATATCTTGGCATCAGGATAGTTATTGAAGTAGATGGAGAGCATATCCTTACCACCTTTGAAATGGCAGTCTTCCATGGCTTCTGTGGAAACGGGGATAAACTTACTGCGATCATTAGTAGTCCCGGAAGATTTGGCAAACCATTTGGTTTCGCCGGGCCAGAGTACATTGTTCTCGCCGCGCATGGTGCGGTCTATATATGGAAAGATCTCCTCATATGAGGAAATTGGAACTTGCCTTTTAAAATCAGAGACGTTGTCTATGTTTCCAAATCCATATTCCTTACCGAAGGAAGTCTTTACCCCTTTCTTTATCAGGCTATCCAGAAGTTCGTTTTGTACTTCGATTGGGTATTTGAGAAACAATTCTATTTGATGAATTCGTTTCTTCATCACCCACCCCAGAATTGAATTGATGAGTTCCATTCAGATCTTCCTTTTCAACTCAAAGTGCTTACCAAGGTATACTCTTCTTACCTGCTCATCAGCTGCAAGTTCCTCCGCGGTACCAGCCTTTAGTAGACGACCTTCAAACATAAGATATGCTCTGTCCGTAATGCTCAGAGTTTCGTTTACATTATGGTCAGTGATGAGTATACCAATGTTTTTATCTTTCAATTTAGCAACTATCGACTGAATTTCCTCCACGGCAATTGGATCCACTCCTGCGAAAGGCTCATCTAACAGTACGAAATTAGGACTTACAGCCAATGCCCTTGCTATTTCGGTTCTTCTCCTTTCCCCTCCACTTAGGACCATCCCCAGGTTTTTTCGAACATGGGTCAAACTGAACTCTTCGAGGAGTTCTTCAGTCTTTTCCTTTTGATATGATTTGGGCTTATCGGTCATTTCAAGAACTGCCATGATGTTGTCCTCCACCGAAAGTTTACGGAATACGGAAGCCTCCTGTGCCAGGTAGCCAATTCCTTTCTTGGCACGCTTGTACATAGCCAAGTCAGTAATGTCTTCGTCGTCAAGAAAAATCTTCCCGTCATTGGGCTTTATCAGACCAACGATCATGTAGAACGAGGTTGTCTTTCCAGCCCCATTGGGACCAAGTAACCCTACGATCTCTCCTTGATTGACGGCAACTGAAACCTTGTCGACAACAGTTCGCTTTTTATACTTCTTTACTAAGGACTCTGCTCTTAACTCCATACCCGTTACGGCCCGCAAATTAGTCAGAGAATTTAATATCCTTGATGATCAGCTGTAAGGATTTATTACCCTGGTAGTTGTTTTCTTCAATGTAGTAAGCCACTTTGATAGGCTTGTCAGTCGAAAGTTTGTCCTTGAGATCTCCCATTCCGAAAGCAATTGCAGGGAATTCCTTGTTATCTTCTTTCTGGTAAAGTGACAAACGAAGATGCTCTTCCTTAACAGTTTGGGGGGCTGTTTTCAAGTAAACATCTTCACTACAAAAGAGGGGTTGCATATTTCTTGGACCGAATGGAGCCATCTGTGAAATAACACTCAGGTTTTTGAAATTTATAAATGAGAAATCAATGTTTAAGTCGATTTCCAATTTGGGCAGTAATTGGTCCTCAGTAATGGTTGATGCGACCACTGCTTCAAATTTGTCTTTAAATTTTTCCAGGTTGTCCAGAGATATTGTCAGACCTGCCGCGTGAGCATGACCACCATATTGATCCAGGAGGTCTGCGCAATTGTCAATAGCTTCATATATATCGAAACCATTAACTGATCGTGCGCTACCGGTTGCTTTGCCATTAGACCTTGTCAATATAATGGTAGGTCTGTAGTAATGGTCTGTACATCTTGAAGCAACGATCCCAATTACGCCTTTATGCCAATCCTCTTTATAAAGTACCGTGCTTTTCGCGTGCTTGTAATTCTCATCCTCCTCCAGCATTTCAAGAGCTTCATTTGTGATCGATTCATCGTAGGCCTTTCGCTCAATATTGGCATTGTCCAGTCTTTCGGTGAAGACTTTGAGGTCCTCATTTTTTTTACCTACTAATAGTTTAACCGATTCCCTGGCATGGGTTAATCTACCGGTGGCATTTATCCTTGGTCCAATGTAAAATACAATATTGGAGACATCCAGTTTTCCTGAGAGTCCCGAAATCTCGATGAGAGCTTTTAAGCCGGGAATTGGATCACTATTCAATTTTTTTATTCCATAGTAAGCGAGGATC
Organism: Cyclobacteriaceae bacterium; assembly: GCA_965242805.1. GTDB lineage: Bacteria > Bacteroidota > Bacteroidia > Cytophagales > Cyclobacteriaceae > JANQEU01. The sequence goes on from CBDETD010000002.1 coordinate 3,409,506, forward strand.
CTGTTCTCTCCAATTATAGGGACGATATCAGAGGCAATACTCACTGCTACGAGATCAAGGTATTGGAATAATGTCTTGAGGTCAATTGTATTTTGAATACAGAATCCAGTAAGTAACTTAAATCCCACTCCACAGCCTGACAATTCTTTAAAAGGGTAATCACAATCCTTTCTTTTGGGATCAAGGATTGCATATGCTTCGGGTAGGTTGTCCCCGGGAAGGTGGTGATCACAGATAATGAGATCGATGCCCAGGCTTTTGGCTAAGGAAGCGTTCTCAAAGGCTTTGATGCCACAATCCAAAGCAATACAGAGACTTACATCCTGGGCCGCCGCCCATTCAATTCCCTGTTTCGAAATGCCGTAACCTTCGACATAGCGATCGGGAACGTAATAAATGATATTACTTGTGTAATGGGACAAAAACTGGAAGACCATAGCAACAGATGTGGTACCGTCCACATCATAATCTCCATAGATCAAGATCTTTTCATCGTTGGCTATGGCATCTGAAAGTCGATTGACAGCTCGATCCATATCTTTCATAGCAAAAGGATCGTGCAGGGCTTTAATAGATGGGCGAAAATATTCCTTCGCAGCATCGAAGGTGATGATATCTCTTTGAACTAAAAGTTTGCCCAGAGGGTCACTAATATTTAGTTCCTTCGAAAGGGATTCAACGGGGGCATTATCATCAAGAGATTTGTAGACCCAAACTTTCTCCATGGTATGAAAATAAGCAAATATTTGGAGGAAGTGACCAGTTTGTAGGGGTTAATTACAATAACTGGTCTAAATCTTTTTCGGTGGCAAAATGGATATCATACCAGTATTCGTAATATTCATACTTCACAAGCTGTTCCGATCCATATTCGTTGGCCACAAAGTTGTCGGTACTCACCCAATTCGAAAACTGATTCAATTGGTTGGAGGGAAGGTCGGACATCATCAGGTACTTCAGTCCGTTATAATATTTGGGTGATACTTTCCGATTCATAATTTGTTATGCAAGCATAATAAATTTCAGTAACGGTAAAAACGATAACATGTTATCAAATCTTTAACATTGAGCGCTATATAAATTATAAAAATGGGATTAAGAGCAGTCTGTTTTAAATCCTGGTTACTCTGGGTTCAAGATCGGTCAGTTCAGCAATCTGTACCGGATCGCCTGATTCTATACTCTTTCGTGCAGCAATCCCAACTAAAATTGACATTGCCCCATCGCGCAAAACAGCTGGTCTGTCATATGGATCAGGGTCATCTGGTCTCTTGAAGACACTATCATGCAATCGCTTATCCCCGCCTCCATGACCACTTCTTTCCATCGGTACTTTTACCGTTTCATAATCCTTCCAGAGCTTGTGGACAATAATAGGTTCACTTTCTGACGCTTCAGCGCTGTTCTGTTCCATTTCTTTAGTATGCATTTCTGACTGGTCGACTGTCAGATCTTTAAAATAAGGTATATCCAACCAAGCTTCGATCCGACCTTCCGTGCCATTCAAAGCAACCCGCCATCCCTCATAGGGTGAGTAAGTGGTCAGTGAGTAGTTAAGAATTACGTTATTCATGTATTTGACCTGGGCAGACATCTTGTCGTAGATATTGATTTCAGGTCGGAAAAGGCAGGCATCCCTTAAATATCCATCATGATGTTCGTTGTTAACATATAAATTCATGAGATGCTGATTCCTTGTAATGTCCCAGTAGAAGTCACATTTTGATTGATGTGGACAGGTTCTACAATTGACTCCCCTAAAAGGACCATTTGATCCATAATGTTCGAGGTCACCATAGGCAAAAACCTCTTTAGGATCAGAATCAATCCACCAATTGAGCAAGTCAAAATGATGTGTGGCTTTGTGAACCCAAAGAGTACCACCCTCCTGACGTAATCCATGCCATCGTCGAAAATAGGATGCCCCGTGATATGTGTTGAGATACCAATGGAAATCTACGGATGTAAGGGTGCCTATTGAATTGTTCATCAGTACTTCCTTGATCTTGGTGCTATATGGACTCCATCGGTAGTTGAAGCCAACAATCAAATTCTTACCGGATCTTCTTTCCGCATCAATTATATCCTGACATTTTCGTTCATCAATCGTCAAGGGTTTTTCTGTCAGAACATCACAGTCCATATCCAATCCTTTGATAATGAATTCATGGTGATTGGAGTCCTTCGTAGTGACAATAACAAGGTCCGGTCGTGTTTCATTGATCATTTGATCGAAACTGGAAAAAGATGGGCATGATACTCCGATGTAGGATCGTGCAAACTCCAATCGACCCGGGTTATTATCACATAGTCCAACGAACTCCAGTATATCCGAATACTCATCTACGAGTCGTTTGCCCCAAAAACTGGTTCCTCGGATACCTGTCCCTACCAATACAATCTTTAATTTTTCATCCTTGCCAAAATTGAAAGCATTTATTGGCATGGCGGTAGTAGCTGCCAACATACTGACAGAACCCAGGAATGCTCTTCTAGATGTTTTCATTTATCAAATTTTGGAGGTTATTGCGTAATCATCTTTCCAGAATTGTACTTTATTGTAGTCCATAGCGTTGAGAGCCATTTGGACTACAATGGCAGCTTGTGCCCCAGTTTCTATACTGGATAGTGGTTTTTTGTTTTGAAGGACACTTTCTTTAAAATCTATCAGTGCTTGCAATGATGGATCTTTATGGGAGACATCGATTTGAGCACCTTTACCTTCTTTCCAGGCCGAAATAGTTGCACCGCTCACACCATCAACAATTCCTTTAGAAGAATCATTTTTAATCAACTCACTGTAGATCCATGCTTCACGTGGAGTGATAACGATACTTCCTTTTTTACCCAGGACCTTGATTTGATAATTGTCTTTTGCGTTTGTTGTGAGACTTGTGTAGGAGGCCTTGACACCATTTTCATACTCAGTGAGGATATGGACGTTGTCGTAAGTCTCTCGTCCGTCTTTCCAGTAGTCAATACCTCCAAACCCACTGACCTTAGATGGAGGACCTCCCATGATCCAATTTGTGAAATCAATTTGATGGGAACACAGCTCTGCCGTTAAGCCTCCCGAATATTCCCTGTACATTCTCCAGTTTATCATTTTCTCCCATTTTGGATCTGGAACGGGACGCCGCCAGTCACCATTACGATTCCATTGGCATTGGACCAGTGAAATTTCTCCGATATAACCAGCTTCAAGCATTTGGACGATATGACTGTATAATCTTGAACTGTGGTATTGATGTCCTGTTTGAAATATGTTTTTTGATCCATTGGCTTTTACCCACAATTTTCTGACATCCTCAAAGCCGTAAGTCAGAGTTTTCTCACAGTATACATGTTTACCAGCATCCAGAGACTCAATTGCCATTTCTGCATGCATTCCAAAGGGAGTTGCAATAATGATGGAGTCAATATTCTTATCATCCAAGAGTGTCCTGTAATCAGGATAAGCTTTAGTCCTGGAGCTTCCATAGGACTTCATGGATTTCTCAAGACGGAATGGAATTACATCGCTCATTCCAAGGATTTCAACTCCTTCCATTTGACGGAGTAAACTCGCAAGTCCTTGTCCTCGATCACCCGTTCCGATGATACCTATGTTTACCTTTTCTTCCAGACTTCCACTGATTACAGATATTGGATTGATCGTTGTCAGACCAGCAGTTGCCAATGATGATTTGATTATGAAATTGCGCCTTGTTTCCTTCATTTGATTCTAAGCTTCTGCTTGTTCAAGTTACACATTTGCATTTGAAATTACCTTAATCAAAATTTCACTGGCATACCTTCAGGAACACAATGAAGTGCAGGTATATAAGTTGGTGCCCCAGATGAAAAATGTAATTATTCTGTCTTCCATGCATTTACATATGCCGGACCAATGGGTTGTTAAATGTGATACTATAGTTTATCTTGAATGCTGTTATATCGGTTGTAGAAAATTTGATAATTAGCTGAGTATGTCCCTTTTAGAAGGAAAACTGGCTGTTGTAACTGGAGGGGCCGGCGTACTATGTAGTAGCATGGCCGCTACCTTGGCTGCTAATGGTGCCAATGTAGCCATTTTGGACCTTGACGGTGATGCCGCAAGGTCTGTGGCAGAGGGAATCTCCTCGATGGGTCGCGAATCAATAGGCATCGGATGTGACGTTTTGAACAGACAAGCGTTGGAGGAAGCCAAAAGTAGGATTACGAAAAAATTGGGGACCTGTGATATTTTGGTCAATGGTGCTGGAGGTAATCACCCTAAAGGGACCACTTCCAATGAATTTTTGTTGGAGGATCATCTCAATGACCAAGATATGCGGACTTTTTTCGACCTAGATCCTGAAGGGATCCAGTTTGTATTCAACCTTAACTTTTTAGGTGCCTTGCTTCCCTCTCAAATATTTGGTAAAGAAATGGTGGGAAAGGATGGAGCAACGATTATCAATATCTCATCTATGAATTCCTTTACTCCATTGACCAAAATACCAGCTTACAGTGGAGCAAAGGCAGCAGTGAGTAATTTCACTCAATGGTTAGCAGTACATTTTTCGAAAGTTGGAATCAGGGTCAATGCCATGGCTCCTGGCTTTTTTCTTACCGATCAAAACAGATCATTGCTGACTACTGAAAATGGAGGTTTGACGAAAAGAGGAACACAAATACTGGATCAGACACCCATGGGAAGGTTTGGGAAGCCCAAGGATCTTGATAGCACTTTACTTTGGTTATGTAATCCTGGATCCGAATTTATTACGGGCATCGTCGTACCAATTGATGGAGGATTTAGTGCTTACAGTGGAGTATAATAAATGAGTGATCTCAGCAAATACTCATTAGGAATCGGAGATCGATTCGCTCACCAAGGAATGTATCAGTTAAAGGCATTTCAGAAAGCGAAGCAGGAAAAAGTTCTCATCACTCCAGTTTGGAATAAATCACATCGAGAACATCTTACTGTTGGTTCAGAACCCAAATCTGTTCGGATTGAAGCACAAAACGCAGTGGAGGAGGTTAATTGGAATCATGAGTACCTGGTAGATGCTGACCATATTACATTCACCACTGTTGATTCCTTTCTGGATAGTTCGGACTTTTTCACAATTGATGTTGCAGGACAGATAGGCAATCCTCTTAGCTCCAACCAAATCCACCAATTTTTTTCTGAATATGATCATCTGATTGGCGTTCTAACTATCAAAGGGATTGATAAGAGTTTTAATATTTCCAAGGAGTTACTGGAGGAAATAGGTAATAAGTTCTTCAATGCAGTTTTAGAGGCTAAGAGGATACATGAAAAGATACGTAATGGAATGAATGGAAGGCCTTATGTGATCGAAATATCTATGGACGAGGTGGACGAACCACAGACTCCCCTCGAATTATTCTTTATCCTTCAGATGTTAGCCGATCAGGGCATTAGGGTCAATACGATAGCTCCCAAGTTCACAGGGCGATTTAACAAGGGAATCGATTATGAAGGTGATATCGAACTTTTCAGAAAGGAATTTGAAGAGGATCTGTTAGTCATTGATTCAATTTTGAGCATCACCAATCTTCCAAGAAACTTGAAATTGAGCATACACACAGGTAGCGATAAGTTTTCACTTTATCCTGAAATCGGAAGATTAATTAGGAAACATGATGCTGGTTTACATTTAAAAACAGCTGGCACCACCTGGTTGGAGGAGTTGATAGGTTTGGCGGAATCGGGAGGAAGTGGGTTGCAAATGGTGAAAGAGATATATTCCGAATCCATTGACAGATTCGATGAGCTGACTGCTCCCTACGACAATGTCCTAAACATTGATTTCAATTTATTGCCAACGATGGAGGTTGTGTCTCGCTGGGATGAGGGGATATTTTCCCAATCCCTTCGGCATGATAAGAATAATTCTTATTTCAATCCCAATTTTCGTCAATTGCTTCATACAGCATACAAAATTGCCGCGGAGAGGGGCGAGGAGTTTTTATCGGAGTTGGATAAAAACTCCGGAGTAATAGGAAAAAATGTTTATGATAATATTTATTACCGGCATATTCTGCCCTTATTTATGAATTAAAATGGGACTTGAACAGACATGGAGGTGGTACGGACCTGGTGATCCGGTTTCACTAGCTTATATTAAGATGGCCGGAGCCACCGGTATTGTTACAGCATTGCATCATATTCCTAATGGAGAAGTTTGGTCTATCGAAGAGATCAGCAAGCGAAAGACCGAAATAGAATCAATGGGATTGACATGGTCAGTGGTGGAAAGTATCCCCATCCATGAGGATATAAAGAAAAGAACTGGGCACCACAAGAAGTACGTTGAAAACTATCAGCAATGTATCATCAATCTATCGAAATGCGGAATCGATACTGTTTGCTACAATTTCATGCCAGTTCTTGACTGGACCCGGACGGATCTCACCTACGAACTCAATGACGGATCAAAAGCCTTAAGATTTGACAACATGCAGTTCGCGGCCTTTGAGCTATTCATTTTGAAAAGACCTGGGGCAGAATCCCGGTATTCTCATGAGGAGATCACCTCGGCAAGAAAGGTATTTGAACAAATAGGTCAAATGCAAAAAGATCAGCTGGCGAAGAATATCATTGCCGGACTACCTGGAGCAGAGGCCGGATACACGCTAGATCAATTCAATCAGGTACTCATGGCTTATGATGAAATTGATGAAACGGAGTTGAGGAAGAACTTATATGACTTTTTAAAACAGATAATTCCCACTGCGCAGGAATGCGGAGTATTCATGGCGATACATCCGGATGATCCCCCCTATCCAATTCTGGGATTACCACGAGTAGTCAGCACTGAAGCCGACGCCGAAAAACTCCTTTCTGTCGTGGATGTGGATAATAACGGGCTTTGCTTTTGTACTGGTTCCTATGGAGTGCGGGAGGACAACGATCTTCCTGGGATGGTCAAAAGATTGGGTCACCGGATCAATTTCATCCATCTCAGATCCACCAAGAGAGATGATTCCGGAAACTTCTATGAGGCCGATCATCTGGAAGGTGATGTCGATATGTATGCAGTAATGAAGGCCTTGGTTTTAGAACAGGACAAGAGAATTGCATCCGGCAGGCAGGATTATCGACTTCCAATGCGGCCGGATCATGGTCATCAGATGCTGGATGATCTGGAGAAGGAAACCAATCCGGGATATTCTGCAATTGGAAGGTTGAGAGGTTTAGCCGAACTGAGAGGTCTTGAGCTAGGCATCAGAAATAACCTCCATTTGTAATGATTCTAGCCGTACAAAGATGAAAAAATTCCTTGACGAACAGTTTCTTCTTCAAAATTCGACAGCTCAAAAGCTATACAATGACTTTGCGAAGGATTTGCCGATAATCGACTATCATAATCATCTTCCCCCGGAGGACATTGTTAATGATCGTGTGTTTAAGAATATTACAGAGGCATGGTTGGAGGGTGACCATTACAAATGGAGAGCTATGCGTGCCAATGGAGTTGATGAAAAATACTGCACAGGCGATGCTTCACCACACGACAAGTTTTTAAAGTGGGCAGAAACAGTTCCGTATACGATGAAAAATCCATTGTACCACTGGACCCACCTCGAATTGCAGCGATACTTTCAAATAACGAAACTACTAAATCCGGAAACAGCCGAGGATATTTTCATTGAAACCAATCAACTGCTCAGTTCATCAGGCACTGTAGACTTGCTTTTGAAAATGAATGTTGAGGTAGTATGCACAACAGATGATCCCACAGATGATCTTTCCTTTCATCGTAAATGGAAAGAAATGCAGATTGATATGGTACTCCTGCCGACTTTCCGGGCTGATAAGGTTTTACAAGTTGAAAATGTCGGTGAATGGAACAGATATATAGAGAAGCTTGAGCAAATTACCAATATATCCATCAAAGACTTCCAGGGGCTAATGGATGCTTTGGAGAGTCGTCATGATTTCTTTCATTCTGTTGGATGTCGACTCTCTGACAATGGATTACAGACACTCTATTCGGATCCATTCACGGAAAGTGAAATAAATGTTTCGCTTGTGAGATTGAGGAACAATGATGAAATAGATAATATATCTGTAAATCAATTCCGATCAGCGGTATTACTTGAATTAAGCAAGTTGAACCATAAAAAGGGATGGACCCAACAATTTCATATTGGGGCATTAAGAAATACCAACAAACGTATGATGCTATCCCTCGGACCGGATACTGGATTTGATTCAATTGGAGATGAAAACCAGGCAGTCACAATGGCCAGATTCTTTGATACTCTTGATGCCTCAAACCAATTGGCAAAGACGATCATATATAATCTGAATCCAGCGGATAATGCAGTTTTCGCTTCAATGATAGGAAACTACAATGACGGTACAATTGCCGGTAAAATGCAATTTGGATCCGGCTGGTGGTATCTGGATCAGAAAGATGGCATTGAACAGCAGATCAATGTTCTTTCCAATATGGGACTTCTCAGCAGGTTTGTTGGAATGTTGACTGATTCGCGAAGTTTTCTATCTTTTCCCAGGCATGAGTATTTCCGAAGGGTTTTGTGTAACGTCCTTGGCACGGATATCGAAAATGGCGAATTACCCAATGATATTTCATGGATCGGAAAACTTATCAAGGACATTTGCTACTACAATGCAAGGGAATATTTTCAATTTCAAAAATCGTCATAAAGAAGGCATGCAAAAGTTTTGAAAGTATTACTTGCTATATCGATCTGTTTCATCTTCATATCATGTTCGACTAAATCAACTGAAGTTCGAAAACTAAAACTGGCGCATGGCCTTGATCCGACCCACTCTGTACATAAGGCCATGGTGCATATGGCAGAAAAACTCAAAGAATATTCCTCGGGTCAACTAATGATGGATATCTACCCAAGTCAACAACTTGGGGCAGAGAGGGAATTGATTGAGTTACTTCAGATTGGATCGATTGATATGACCAAAACCTCTGCGGCAGTCATGGAGAATTTCTCTCCTTTGATGCAGGTTTTAAGTTTACCCTATATTTTTCGAGATTCATTGCATGAAGTAAATGTTCTGAATGGAGATATTGGGCAAGAGATACTTGAAGGGGGCATTCCATATTATCTGAGAGGGCTTTGTTATTATGACGCTGGTAAGAGGAGCTTTTACACCAAAAAGAAGCCTGTGATTAAACCAGAGGATGTTGTGGGGATGAAGATCAGGGTGCAAGCTAGTAATACGGCAATCAAACTCATCCAGGCTTTTGGTGGGGCAGCAACACCCATTGCATTCGGGGAGTTGTACACGGCTTTGCAGCAAGGTGTAGTCGATGGTGCTGAAAACAACCCACCAAGTTTCTACCTTACACGTCATTACGAAGTATGTAAGTACTATACCTTGAATGAGCATACTGCAGTACCCGACGTACTTCTTATTTCTGAACACACATGGAAGACCTTATCCGATTTACAGAAGAAATGGATCCGTCAGGCGGTTTCCGAATCAGCCATGTATCAAAGAATTCTTTGGGATCAATCGGAGCGGGAAGCCCTTGCTGCAGTTGAAGCTGCGGGAGTTAAAATCATTAAACCTGAGAAAGAACTATTTGCTGCCAAAGTAATGACTCTTGCAGAAGAATTAATCACCGATCCTTCAGTTAAGGATATTTATCGAAGAATTCAAAATGTTAGGTAAGGTCAAAACAAGTCTCGATAACATTCTGAAATATGCAGTTTCACTTTTAATGTCCATACTGCTGATGGATGTAGTATGGCAGGTTTTTTCCAGGTATGTCTTAAGAGATCCCAGTTCATTTACCGATGAGCTCGCGAGATTCTTACTTATATGGGTTGCTTTGTTGGGGGCTGCCTATGTCACAGGAATGAGGATGCACCTGGCTATTGATCTTATTCCTTCCAAATACCATACGGCCTGGTTTAACAGACTGATTTATGTGTTGATGGGAGTATTTGCAACATTTGCTTTGATAGTTGGAGGATGGCGATTAGTGGTGATCACACTTGCTTTGGAGCAGAGATCTGCTGCACTACAAATTCCCCTGGGGATTGTCTATTCGGTGATACCTATGTGCGGAATAATTATTCTTCTTTATGTCATTATCGAATTGGTCAATTCAAAACAGCAAGAGGGTTAATGGAAGTTCTGATCCTTGTTCTGAGTTTTTTAATACTTCTTTCCTTGGGTGTACCTATTGCCTATAGCATAGGACTTTCGGCGTTGCTGGTTTTAACACTTAGTATGGACCCGCTTACGGCCTTCACTACAGTTGCACAAAGAATGGCAACAGGTTTGGACAGCTTCTCACTTTTGGCCATTCCTTTTTTCATCATGGCAGGGCAGATCATGAATAGTGGAGGGATAGCCAATCGCCTGATCAATTTTGCCAAAGCGCTCCTGGGCTTCTTTCCGGGTGGATTGACTTATGTCAATGTGCTTGCTTGTATGCTCTTCGGAGCTATTTCGGGTAGTGCGGTGGCTGCAGCCAGTGCCATTGGGAGCTTTATGATTCCCAGAATGGAAAAGGAAGGATACCCTAAGTCTTTCAGTGCTTCGGTTAATATCACTGCTTCCACCACTGGATTGGTGATCCCTCCCAGTAACGTATTGATTGTATATAGTCTTGCAAGTGGGGGAGCGTCAATTGCTGCTCTGTTTTTGGCAGGTTACATTCCAGGTATTTTGATGGGATTGGGTTTGATTATTGTAGGTGCCATCTATGCTTTCAGGCATAAGCTGCCGAAAGCAGGACGTCCAACAATCAGGGAGGCTATTTTCAGTTTCCTGGATGCCTTCCCAAGTTTACTTCTTTTGATTATTGTTATGGGGGGTATCGTAGCTGGTATTTTCACAGCTACGGAAGCATCGGCGATCGCTGTCGTGTACACATTAATTTTAGCTTTAGTTGTCTATAGAGAACTGGATTTTTCCGGACTTATGAATGTCCTGCTCGAAACCGCCAAGACAACTTCCATCGTGTTGTTCTTAGTAGCCACCTCAATGAGTCTCAGTTGGGTTATGGCATTTGAAAACATACCTCAGGATGTTTCCAGTGCCTTATTGACTTTAAGTGATAATAAGATTGTGATCTTACTGATTATTAACCTGATATTGCTGTTTGTGGGGATCTTCATGGATATTACTCCTGCGATTTTGATTTTCACACCCATTTTCTTACCCGTCGTAACCAATCTGGGAATGAATCCTGTCCACTTCGGGATCATTATGGTAATGAATTTATGCATAGGGCTTTGCACCCCACCCGTTGGCTCTGTCTTGTTTGTAGGCATTTCAGTGGCGAAGTTGAGAATACAACAAGTGATCAAGCCATTACTGCCATTATTCATAATCCTGATTGTAGTCTTAATTTTAGTAACTTATATCCCTGAGTTGAGTCTGTTTTTACCCAATTTGTTTGAATACTAAACGAAGTACCTATGAAAGTTCAAGTTTGCTTATCCCTTCTACTCATTTCAAGTATTGTTTTTGGCCAGGATGGATGGCAGGACCTCACTCTGGACTTAAAGGACTGGAAACAACTGGGAGGCACGGCAAAATATGAAATTGTGGACGGTATGGTTATAGGGACAGCAGTGACGAACTCTCCTAATTCATTTCTAACCACAAAAGAACGATACAGTGATTTTGTCCTGGAATTTGAGGTCTATTTGGGAAATGATATGAACTCAGGTGTTCAGATCCGAAGTAATAGTTTCCCTGACTATATGAATGGAAGAGTTCATGGATACCAGGTCGAAATTGATCCATCTGATCGAGCATTCAGCGGAGGTATCTATGATGAAGCCCGAAGAAAATGGCTATATCCACTTGCCAGGAATGAGAAAGGTAGAAAAGCATTCAAAAATGATCGGTGGAATAAGTTTCATGTTGAAGCTATCGGAAACACAATAAATACCTGGATCAATGGTGTCCACTGTGCACGTTTAGTGGATGATATGACGTCAGAGGGATTCATTGGATTGCAAGTCCATAGCATCCGGGATGAACTGGCTGGAGTTCAGGTAAAGTGGAAAAACCTTAGGATCGTTACATCTGACTTTGACTCAAAAGTTTGGGAGAAAGATCCGACTGTTCCGGAGATTAGTTACTTGAATAATAAATTGACAGAGTATGAAAAGAGAAAGGGCTGGAGACTCCTATGGGATGGTGAAAGCTCTGAAGGTTGGAGAGGGGCTAAATTGGACGGATTTCCTGAAAATGGTTGGGTAATAAATGACGGAGTTCTGACGGTATTAGCGACAGATGGTGGTGAATCCACAGGGCCCGGTGACATTATTACCACGACCCAATACAGTGATTTTGAACTGATCCTCGATTTCAAGATGACAAAAGGTGCCAATAGCGGTATTAAATATTTCGTAGACCCACGACTAAATAAAGGTGAGGGATCTGCCATAGGGTGTGAATTTCAGATACTGGATGACAAAAATCATCCGGATGCAAAGATGGGAATAGACGGCAACCGCACGTTGGCTTCTCTTTATGATCTGATTACAGCAGAAAACTTATCAGTTCCTGGAAGAGGCAAACAATTCAAGGGATTGGATTTCTGGAATCGGGCGAGGATAGTATCTAAAGGAGGTAAGGTTGAACATTGGTTGAATGATGAAAAGGTAATAGAATACGATAGGAGTTCTCAGATATTTAGGGCCCTTGTTGCTTATAGCAAGTACAAAGACTGGGAGAATTTTGGCCAATGGCCACAGGGACATATTCTCCTTCAGGATCATGGAAATACCGTTAGTTTTAGAAACATCAAGATCCGCGAATTTTAATCAAACAGCAAACCTTCATGCCATGAAAGAAACACGAAGAGACTTCATTAAAAAGTCAGCAATGCTGACAGCAGGGTTGTCAATTGCTTCCACAGCATCCAGCTACAATCGGATAATGGGGGCTAATGATAGGGTCAACGTTGCAATTGTTGGATTGGGCCGAAGATTAGGAGCCTATCCCGAGCCAATTGCGATGAAAGAAAGCAACGCAAGGTTGCTCTACCTATGCGACGTCATGGCCAGTCAGAGGGAAAAGGCCGCCAGTCGATTTGAAAAGGTAATTGATTACAAACCCAAACTTGAGAATAGCATATTACGGGTACTGGAAGACTCTGGTGTTGATGTCATCATCAATGCCACACCCGATCATTGGCATGCTCCGGGCTCGTGGCTTGCCGCTGAAGCAGGAAAACATGTCTATGTAGAAAAACCATGCAGTCACAATCCCAAGGAAGGTGAAATACTTATTGAAGCTTCTAATCGGTATGGAAAAGTAATTCAAATGGGCAACCAACAACGTTCGGCAGGGGAATCCATTGAAATTATTAAGGCCATCCATGAAGGTGCGATTGGTGAAACCTATCTGGCCATTGCTTTTTATTCCAATCGAAGAGGAAAGGTAGTTAATCAATCCAAAGCTGAGGTCCCGGTGGGATTAGATTGGGAATTGTGGCAAGGACCTGCCCCCAGAAGGGATTACACTCACAATACATGGGATTATAACTGGCACTGGTATGGTTGGGATTATGGAACAGCTGAGACAGGCAACAATGCAACTCATGAACTAGATGTAGCCCGATGGGCTCTTCAGGTAGATTATCCTTCACAGGTATTTGTGGATGCGTCCAAAAGACATTTCCTCGATGACGGTTGGGAAATGTATGATACAATGGATGCCACATTCACTTATGATAATGGTAAAACCATCAAATGGGATGGCAAAAGTAGAAATGGATTTAACACCTACGGGGGAGGGAGAGGGACTATCATTTACGGAACAAAAGGATCAGTCCATATGGACAGGGGAGGATATCGTCATTATGACCGTGATGGCAACCTGGTAAAAGAGCAATTGTCCGGAGGAAGTGAAGGAGGGATTCAACTTGGCGGAGGAGGTAATATGTCGACCAATCATGTTTTTAATTTCTTCGAGGCCATTAGAGGAAAGCAAGAACAAAGAGCTCCGATAACAGAAGGGCATATCAGTACAATGCTCTGTCATTACGCCAACATAGCTTACCGGATCGGAGATTCATTTGAATGTGATCCGAAAACAGGGAGGATTTATAATCGAGAGGCAATGGAACTGTGGTCAAGAACATATGAACCTGGTTGGGAACCAAAGATCGGCTAGAGCTTGAATCAGAGCTTGGTAAAGAATTAACTTCAATTTTTTTATACTTGGCTTGTAAAATGGTTTAATGTGAGGATTGCGTTTAACGAGATTTGGAATTTTTTGGACCTGATCGAAAAAGATGATCATAAATGGAGCTATGATCTGCATGCTTCCGAAGTTGTGATCGAGTCCTTAGGACACAAGCAACTAATTACCCTTAGGGAAGATCCAATTTATGATACAGAACTACTGCCCTCCTTGTTCACATTCAGGGAGATCCTGTGGCAGCCAGACGTTTTCACTGATTCAAAATCCAGTTTACCAGGATTGAGAATATTGAAAGCATATTGCGAAGAGACGGCTTCCATTTTGCAAGAGGGAGAAAACGTTGTGGGGGCAGTTTATGAAAAACTGATCCTGGGACTGGCAGGGAACTGCAAGGAGGCAATCGAGTCCATTGAAACCAAGAAGAATAAGGAAGAGGTGGCGATGGTCCTCGGTGGTTTCAGGACCAAATCATTTCCAATTATCAAATTCTTCATTTATCATCCCAGAAATCGCAAGGATTATTTCAAGGATGCCGTAAATCGTCTCAATTACGCAGTCAAGGTCATTCTAACGGAGTTCCATGGCAGGTATACTTCTCTGGAGGATCCTTATTGGGAGGTGAAATATGCCAAGAGTAAGACCGTTCCCAAAAAACCCGTCAAGGAGAAATCTTCAAAAACCTAAAACTGCTATTTTAGAGGCCCTGTTTTAAAACATTTCGAACCACAACGTTACTTGGTTTGTTACGTTGGGTACTCAGGGTGTTCAATGTCTGGAGTTAAGGAAAACATAACTAGTGAAAAGTCACAATTCCTATTACGCAACCTTCTAAGGGGTCTGGTGTGGTTAACAATATTGATCACAGCATATATCCTGGCCAAGAAGCATCTAAATTTTGATTTTGAGATGGTCTTGGGGCCTATTTATGAGAATGTACCGGCGGTTTTTTCGATCTTCCTGCTTTCCGAACTGGTCTTTGGAATTATTCCGCCCGAGTTCTTCATGTTTTGGGCACTTAGACATGAAAACCTAGTTATCTACCTGGAAAACGTAGTGGTCCTTGCCATGATGTCATATTTCGCTGGTGTTATGGGCTACTATATTGGATCCTATTTTAACTCTACCAAAATCTACCGATTGATCAGGACCAACTACCTGAGACGATTCGAAAAACTTTTCTACCAATATGGAGGTTTCCTGGTCGTAGTTGCGGCATTGACTCCATTACCTTTTTCCGGAATATGCATGTTAGTTGGTGCTGTCAAATACAACTTCAGAAAATTTATATGGATCTCTCTTTTACGCTTTGTTCGTTTTACGATTTATGGCATCATTATTTGGGAGGCCAATATTCTAAACTAGCATGTCAAAAACAGGTATTCTTTTAGTCAATCTTGGTACCCCGGATTCGACCAGTGTTCCTGACGTCAGGAAATACTTACGGGAATTTTTAATGGATAAAAGGGTGATTGATATCCCCTTCATTTTTCGTTGGTTGTTGGTCAATCTGATCATTGCCACGTTTCGGGCTCCAAAATCGGCGGCCGAATATAGAAAGCTATTTACAGAAAGAGGGTCTCCCTTAAAATTCTACACTGAGGATTTAAAGGATCTTGTCCAAAAGGTATTGACAAAAGAATATGTTGTAGAATACGCCATGAGATATCAAAATCCTTCAATCGAAGAAGGATTGAAATCGCTAAATCGTCAAAATGTTTCAAGTCTCCATGTAATACCGCTCTTTCCTCAATACGCATCAGCCACAACAGGATCAGTGATTGACAAAGTCATGGAGATCACAAAAACCTGGCAGATCATTCCTGAGGTCAAATTCACCTCACAGTTTTTCGAACATCCACTGTTTCTGGAGACAATTGTCGATCAGGGAAGACAGATGATGAAGGAAAATGACTATGACCATTTCCTATTCAGCTACCATGGGCTGCCAGAGCGACAAATCAGAAAAGGATCTGTAGATAATTATTGCCAGTTGGGTAGCTGTTGCAACAAATTGACTGACAAAAATAGATTCTGTTACAGGGCTCAATGTTTCGAAACAACCAGACTGGTAGCAAGTAAGCTAGGATTAAGTCCGGAACAATATACAGTTTGTTTTCAGTCTCGTTTGGGAAAGGATCCATGGATCAAGCCTTATACAGAGGATGTCTTGAATGAACTTGCGGAGAAAGGCATAAAGAAAGTATTGGCATTCTCCCCGGCTTTTGTTTCGGACTGCCTTGAGACTACCATCGAAGTTGGTGAGACATACCAGGAGGATTTCATAGAAGCTGGTGGAGAAAGATGGGATCTAGTTCCGAGTTTGAATACGGAGAAAAAATGGGTGGATTGTCTAAAAGACCTGATAATCAATTAGGACTTATCCTCCAACCAATAATTCTTGCCATATTGATCGACTGACAATCCCAATTTATATCTGATCCAGATCCGTAAATCGAACCAGAATGTTTTCCAAAATTGATTCTCAAACCTTCGAGCCGAGGAAATCACCGGATCTTTGATGAGAACCAATCTTCCTTTCCTGGTAAGTGATCGGCAAAGCATGGCACTTTCAAGAATGGAGGATTCTGGAAATCTCCCCACCTTATCGAGGACATTCCTTTTGACAAAAAGGGCCTGGTCTCCGAAATACTCCTTGTCAAATCGATACCTGATCTGGTTGAAAAACTGGAGGAACTTAAGTTTCACATCTCTGGTTTCGAATGTCAGCTCGAATGCACCGGCGACAATTGAGTCCTGAATCATTAGCTGTCTGATTTTCTCATCGAAATGTTTCGGTAAAAGGGTATCTGCGTCAAGGAAGAGTAATATTTCTGCATGGCTTTTTTCTATTCCTGCATTGAGACTTGCGTATTTTTTTCCAGCCAAAGAAGGATCTGTAAATACAGAACAATGATCCGGAATCCGTTCAAGTGTTGAGTCCCCACTTCCAGCATCAATTACAATGATCTCCAGCAGATCAGGATCTTTGGCTACGGTCAATGTATGCGAGATAGTGCCTTCTATGTAATTCTCTTCGTTTAGGGTCGGGATGATTACTGATATCTGCTTATGCATTCCTATCTTGTATATCAATCAACCAAATTCGAGTCCATGAGATCTGTTTTCTCCATCCTTTGCTTTTTTTCTCTCAGTTATGTCGTTTGTCAACCTTCAATATCTGTTTTCGACAAGCATATCGAGGATAATGGACATGAGATCCTGGCAGATTTTAAGGAACTACTGACCATGCCTAATGTTGCTTATGATTTGCCCAATATTAATAAGAATGCCGACTGGATCGTTGCCGAATTAAAGAAAAGAGATGTGGACACCAAATTACTTCGAATGGTGGGGACACCTCCAATCGTATACGGTTTCCTGGATGTTGGTTCGGATCGAACCCTTGCCTTATATGTTCATTATGATGGCCAACCTGTGAACAAGGCAAATTGGAAATATGATCCATGGGAACCTACCTTGCTGACAAAGTCCATGGAGGAAGGTGGTGAAGTCATTGAGTTCCCGAAGGAAGGAGAAGAGATCGACGAAGAATGGAGGATCTATGGCCGTTCCGCAGGTGATGATAAGGCGCCGATCATTTCTATCCTGACCGCATTGGATGCAATCAAAGCTAATGATCTGAAGATCTCATCGAACCTGGTTTTCTTTTTTGAAGGTCAGGAAGAAGCGGGTTCCAGGCAGCTACGGAGATACCTCGAAGATAATCGTGACCTAATTGACAAGATAGACCTATGGATGTTTTGTGATGGACCCGTTCATCAATCCAGAATTCCTCAATTAGTGTTCGGGGTACGTGGTGTAACCGGGATGGAGATCACAGTATATGGACCCAATCGAGCTTTGCATAGTGGCCATTATGGGAACTGGGCTCCGGTACCGGGTCAAATGATCAGTTCGTTGATTGCCAGTATGAAAGACGCTGAAGGGAATGTGATCATAGATGGATTCTATGATGATGTGGAACCTTTGACATCAGCAGAAATTGAGGCTTTGGCGAATATACCTGAGATTGATGGACAGCTGAAGAAGGAGCTTGGGCTCAATGACACGGAAGGAAAGGAATCACTGTATGAAAGATTGCTTTATCCATCTCTTACAATTCGTGGTTTGAGTAGTGGGAATGTTGGAGACCTGGCTCGAAATGTGATCCCTGCCACAGCGACCGCTTCTATTGGGATCCGATTGGTCAAGGGTTGTGATCCTGATAAAATGAAAGATCTGGTAAAAGCCCATGTGGAGAAACAAGGCTATTTTATTGTTGAGGATGATCCTGATCAGGAAACACGGTTGAAATATCCGAAGATCGCAAAGATCACGATGTCAAGTGGCTATCCGGCTGCCCGAACGTCCATGACGGATCCTTTTGCTAAAATGGTAATTGAAAGGACGAAGGATGTTGTGGGTGAGGACCTGATTTTATTACCTACATTAGGAGGATCGCTGCCACTTTATCTGTTTACAGATGTCTTGCAGAAACCCGCCATCATCGTCCCCGTAGCTAATCACGACAATAATCAGCATGCCGCCAACGAGAATCTCAGGATCGCCAATCTCTGGTACGGGATCCGCTTGATGGGTGGGATCATGACCATGAAGTAAGATTATATCTGGCTCGGAAGTTACTTCCGAGCCCAGATAGAAATGGAAACGTTCAAAAAACTCCAATCTTAACCATAAACTGATAAGACAATCCGTCCATATCAGTATCTGAAATCACGTAATTCCCATTATCACCATATGGAGCAGTAGGATCATAATCTAAACCCTGCACATACCGATAACTAACCCCTCCACCAATCCTTACCATCTTCGTAAGATTCAGAATGATGTTTATCCCTGGTTCGATAAAAAAACAGCCATCACTAGTGTAAGAAATTGCATCATGTTCGAACCCATAGTTCTTGACATCATTATAAGCAATTCCATACCCCGTAGTGTTTTCAATACTAAGATGAACAAGCTTATCGGAAGCGATAATATACTCTGTGAATAAACCCCAAGCAGCAAATCCAACAACCAGGTTGTTTGATTCCTTAACATCAGCTGGTGTGACGGAAGCATAACCTTTTCCTCCAAGTACAAATTTCCGGTTGATGATCCAACCCCCATGCCCACCAATGTACAATGTGGATTGATCATTCATTTTTCCGTACTTTATGATTGGAGCTCCGTAACCACCACTTTCAACTCTGGAACGGATAAGTGTACTCGGCTGACTCATGGCGCAAATGGCCATGAATGTGAGAAACAAAATGATTGATAAAGTTTTCATTGTGATATTTTTTAGTTCTAATAAGTATCTTGTAGCATTTCTGCGATTATCGGACGGGTAACCTTGATCCTGTCATAGTCCAGTTTCAAACCTAATGGTCCCAATACCTTCTCAAAGTACTGGTAGATATCTACTACGGACCCGTAAGGTCCGTTTACCGAGTCGAATGGTGTGGACCCATATTGATTTCGAATACTTTTGTCGGCCCCATTTTCCAGCAATGCCTTAACAATGTCATCCCGACAAAAAAAAGCGGCCGTATGAAGAGGGGTACTTCCCTCATTGTTTCTGAAGTCGACATCGGCACCCGCATGGATCAATAATAAAGCGACTTCTTTCTGTCCGAAAACAATCGCAGATATCAGGGGGCTTGACCCTCCAGATGCTTCTCTTTCGTCCAAATCAGAACCATTTTCAATGTGCGTCCAAATGGCCTCGACATTACCGGTAATTGCAGCTTCGTGCAGTCCCATTGTGGGAATTTGGACCATTGACATGGAGTTTGTGTTTGATCCTTCGGAACGATTGAGACTGATGAAGGCAAACAGAGCAAAAATCAGGGCACTCGTAGTTACCGTTCTTAACCAAATGGATCCCTGGAACCACCGTTGGTAAGCGATAGCAATAACACTGCAAGCAAAGAAAGTAGTGACTGCGAGTATTAAATATTTTCCAAATGCAGGGATATCAAATTGCGTCAACCAAAGTGCAATGAATCCTAACGCAATCATGTGGATGATGTATATATTGTAGGAGCCGCGATTGAGTAGGGTGAGCCATGGCCTTGTATTATTGAAATACCTCCTGAAGATATCCAGTAGAATGAAAAGGAAGGACAACATCAAAAGGATTACCGAGCTGTAGTATAGAAGTCCATCTACTCGCTGGGAAATAAAATAGAAATTCCGTGCGGTATCAACCATGTTGCCATACAGATTCAGTGCTATTATGGTATAAACTGTGATACCAAAGGCAAGCAACACATTCCAGAATACTGTATTCTTCAACATTGGAGCGGAACTGAATAAATTGGACTTGTATGCAGAAGATCCAAGAAGGAAGAAAAGGAAATAAACCAGCAATCTTTCTCTCTGGAAATCAAAAATCCAACCTAGAAACCAACCCTTGTATCCTGACACGGCAATCACCATGCTGTAGGTTATTCCTAATACAAGAACAGAGATCACAGACCATTTGAAGGAGACTTTTATGGAAAGGATACCAGCTTTGTATAAGACCAAATATGAGATCTGAAAGAGGAAAAGTACTGGCAGAAACCAAAGCCAATGTTGGCTGGGATCGTTGGCGAAGAATGCCAGATCTGATCCGGTACGCTTAAATATATGAAAGTACGTGTACAAGCTTTCCTGGGGTAGACCTCTTGAGTAGAGAAATAAGACCTTGTAAGCAGGTATCAAGGTCAATACAGCTAATCCCCAGGGGATCATAATCCGTTTGAATTTGGTTTTCACGAATTCCATTGACGATCTGTTGCTAACGGAATTGGATATGAAATAACCCGAGATGAAAAACATGACTGCCATGATGAAAACATCCAGGTACAAACCGATCAGTCCAATCGACTCATTTCGGTCATTGTCCACTACTATCCAGTTGGATTGCAAAGCTGACTGATAGGAAAACCCGGCATGATAAAGGACCACCAGAAAGATCAGGAAAGTCCTTAGATTATCAAGAAAATAGACTCGATTTTTCATGATTTTACTCATTTTAATAAGTTGTTGATCTATGATGTAAAGGTCGAAATCAGGGGTAGGTGAGACTAATCAAACATGTTGCGGATCGTATAAACTTTGATGTCAGTTTATCAATTATGATGTATCAATATCAAATTTGACGCAGAATGCATGTTTTACGGAAGATGAAAAATGGCATATAGGTACCTGACTAAACCGATGGTAAATCCTCTTAGAAAACTCTAATTTCCACCCCAAAAGACATAGGAAAGGAAGCTGTACTGACAATGGCTCAGGATTTTCTCGATAAGGTCACTTCACTCATAGAGAAGAATATCTCCAACGAACTTTTTGGAGTCTCCGAATTAGCAGATGAATTGGGGATGAGCCGCTCAAATCTGTTGCGAAAAGTTAAGAAAGCGACAGATACTTCCGTTAGTCAGTTAATCCGACAGATCCGTCTCCGGCATGGATTGAAATTGTTAAATGAAACTTCCCTGACAGTTTCGGAGGTTTCGTTTAAGGTGGGTTTTAGCAGTGTGTCCTATTTCGTAAAATGTTTCCACGATCATTATGGGTATCCACCAGGTGAGATCAATAAAGTTGACCATCAAAAACAGGAAGAGGTTCAATTACCTCAATCCCATAAGTTGGTGGCAATAATGTTCACTGATATTCAAGGGTACACCGCATTGATGCAGGCGGACGAAAAGAAAGCAATCGGATATAGGAACAGACATCGTAATGTATTCAATTCGGTCACCAAAAAATTCAACGGAAAGATCCTGCAATACTACGGGGATGGCACATTAAGCATCTTTTCAAGTGTCATTGATGCAGTTCGCTGCGGGATTGAAATGCAGCTGGCGTTTCAGAAAGATCCGATGATACCCGTTCGTATTGGGATCCATTCGGGAGATATAATTGTCACAAATGAAGATATAATTGGTGATGGGGTCAACGTTGCATCCAGGATCGAATCATTAGCAACCGCTGGGAGTATTTTTATTTCTGAAAAAGCATACGACGAAGTAAAAAATCAGGCTGATATTCACGCCAAATCCATGGGTGCTTTCGATTTGAAAAATGTTGGAAAGCCAATGGAAGTATATGCGATTACCAATCAGGGATTGAATGTACCTCATCAGGATCAGATCAAATCCGTATCAGATAAGGCGTCACCAGTAAAGAAAAAGAAGAAGACTTACCAGTTGATTCTTGTTGCCACAACATTCATCTTGTTGACAGGGAGTTACCTTTTGAATCGCTATGACTTTTTCAGTTCTGTAGATCACTTGAATGCAATTGATCCTACCAAAAAATCAATTGCAGTACTTCCATTCATCAATGACAGCAATGATTCCAGCAATGTTTATATCATCAACGGACTAATGGAGTCCATTCTCAACAACCTTCAAACGATCAATGACTTACGGGTGACCAGTCGAACATCCGTTGAGAAGTATAGGTATAGCTCCAAACTGATCCCCGAGATCGGAGAGGAATTGAGTGTGAGGTACTTGGTTGAAGGGAGTGGCCAGAAGATAGGTGATCAGATCTTTCTAAGCATACAATTGATTGATGCTTCACGAGATTCGCATCTATGGGCTGGACAGTACGAAAGGAGCACAGCTGACATATTCGGTCTACAACGTGAGGTGGCAAAAAATATAGCTGAAGAGATAGAAGCGATAATCACTCCTCAGGAATCCGAAAGGATTGAAAAGATCCCTACAGAAAACCTGGAAGCATATGATTACTTTTTGCGAGGTCTTGACCTGATCAACAATCCCAATCCCTCTAATTTCGATTCTTCTCTCTTTTACTTTTCAAAAGCAATAGAACTTGATAATCAATTTGCCCGCGCGTACGCTGCCCGATCCATTGCCTACTATCACCTGGATGAGTATCAGGAGGAGAAAAAATATACCGAGCAGATCAACTACAACGCTGACCAGGCACTGTTGTATGATGACCAATTGCCTCAAAGTTTAATTGCAAAAGCCTTGTATTATTTAACTGTTCAGGATTATGACCTGGCGGTATCATTCCTTGAGAAATCATTAGACTATAATCCAAATTACGGATTGGCATATATATATCTAATTGACCTCTATGCCAACCAGATCCCAAATACGGAAAAATACCTTGAATACGCGTTAAAGGGTTTGGAAATAGAAGTAGGCACTTATGATTCCATGACCACAAGTTTCATGTATTTGCATATCAGCAATGCCTTCATTCAAAACGGATTTGTGGATGAAGCGATCAAATATGTGGATCGATCACTGGATTATGCTCCTGAAAACCTATTTTCACAATACACCAGGGCTTTTATTCTATATGGGAAGAATGGAGATCTTGAACAGACAAGGGACTTGTTACTTGAGACATTTGCTAAGGATTCCACCCGGTTGGATGTGATGCAGGAAGTGGCCAAAGTCTACTATTTCCTCCGTGATTATGAAAAGTCTTATATCTACTACAAAGAATATCTGGAAATAAAGAACCTGTATCAATTGGATATTTATCCCGGAGAGTATGCCAAAATCGGTTTTGTATATGATAAAATGGGTTTCGATGAGGAGGCACGCAGTCATTTTGAAAAGCACAAGAAGTTCATGGAAAGCAATCGATCGATTTATAGGTATCTAAGTGCTGCCGTGTTTCATTCCTATCATGCCAATACTGAAATGGCATTGAATAGTCTAAGATCTTTTTCCGAACAAGAGGATTATTTCTATTGGGTTTTACTATTCCTGGAAATTGACCCCTTATTGGATAACATCAGAGACCTTCCGGAATTCAGAAATATTATGGAGGATCTGAACACCAAATTTTGGGCAAATCACAAACGTTTTCGTATCCAGCTTGAGGATAAGGGGGTTATTTGAATGCATACCTGGACTAATCGTTCGCCGAGATTCCTATTTAAATCGAATCAAAATTTATTGAATTCCAGTCTTGGCCAATCCAGAAAGAAGAAATATCCTCCATGTCGATTTCTACGTATTTATATACAATAAATTGAGATGGGCTCTGATGCTCCTTCCCATAAACTAATCGTATGGAATACAAGGCATCGATGGACTTGGTAGTGATCCTGATCACTTTGTTTGTAACACTACTGCTGGTGGCGATTGGATATAATAATGTCCAGGGACTGATACATGCTCCATCAAATTCTAGTGCGGTACTCATTCATGGGGGTTTACTGGCTTTTTTCCTTGTAATTCTATTAGGATCATGGATGTATGCACCACAATCTTACGAGGTTGACAATTCAAAGATTATTATAAAAAGGCCCGTCAGTGACAGGAGAATAGAATTAAGGGAAATCAAAGAAATAAGGTTGGTCCAAAAAGGTGAAATGAGAGGACTAGTAAGAACCTTTGGTGTTGGAGGTTTATTCGGGATTTACGGTAAGTTCTATTCAACAGGTTTGGGGAATTTGACTTTCTACGCTACTCAGCAGAAAAATCGTGTGCTGATTACGACAATAGATGATAAGAAACTGGTGATCACTCCGAATGATACAAGCATGGTTGAAGATGTGAAGAAAAGAATAAGGAGCATCTAATGGGCTGGCGTGGAAGTTGCTTCCACGCCAGACTTAGCCAAGATCCATTATCATTCGAACTAACTGAGTCCTGTTTCGAACATGAGTCTTAAGATAGATCCGACTGGTATGGTCTTTTACGGTTTGGAGTGAAATGAACAAACTGTCTGCCACTTGTTGATTCGTTTTCCCCCTGCAGATCTCTTGTATGATTTCTTTCTCACGTGGACTGATCCCGTGCTGCTCTAAGAAATCCTCAAATCTGTTCCCTGAAAATTGGTCGTTGGAGAGGATTTGAACCTTTGCGTTGTAGACAAATACAACGGCAATTGTAGCATGGACGAAAAAGTAGGCAACCAATACTAGTGATTGGTATCTGTAATCCGTGTTTACCTGAACGACCATTAATGAATGAATGGCGATAGAAATTACTATCAATGTCCCAATGGTATTCATCGGATTTCGCGATAAGGTCTCGCTTTTTCCGGAAATCAGGAGTAAACTTCCCAAGGCTCCAATCACCCCAAATACATTGTAAAGATCAGACGCGTCGTCAATAAAAATGGTGAGGTCCCTATTATAGAGAATACTCAAAATAGCAATCAGGGCAATGAAGGGGACAACAATTATCCATGATTTAACAGATCTTATTCGCATGTAATTGATCCATAACAGTTGCATGATCATTCCAATAAGAAGAAAAGGAGTTCCCATAAAAGAAATCACCTTGATGACCTCGGCATACTTCGATGAGAATCCAAGGAGATTAAAAAAGTATTGACTCCAAAGGCCATAGTATCCAAAGGTGAAGATCAGAATTACAGAGTACTGAAGGTATTGGTGGGATGGTAGGTTTTTGAGTTTTTCAAACCTGAAGAGGGAAAGTATGGCACCGACAGTCAAAGACATGCACATTGCAAAGGATATCCAAATTAGTAGTCGGTTTTCCATGTTTTCAGCAGGTCATAAAATTATGAAACACTACCATAGTAGTACTAATACCAAAGTAGTGAAATAAGAAACACTACTTTGGTATGGATCCATTTTCATTACCCCAAATTACATTTGGTTCCTATCAAAAAAGTAAAATGATGAGTGAATTTACAGGACCTAAATACGGCAATATTCCCGAATTCTTTTCATTTGGGTGGATGAGGATGAAACAATACTTTCTTGTTTTTTTCCTTCTCGTTTTTTTACTGGCAATACTTGATGCTCCTCTTGAATTGCTGAATCACAAGATCGAGGATGATGGCCTATCAGACGGATTACTTGGTGAGATGATTGGCCTTGCCTATTTCCTGTTCCTGCTTCCTGTCTTTGAATACAGTGTTGATCTACTCTTTATCCAGGGAGTGCGTGGAGAAAAGATTGATGTGAAAAACGTGACTATCGGATTCAAAAATTACCTCAATATTGTTTTGGCCAATCTATTGGTCTTTGGATTGGTGATGATGGGTTTGATTGTACTTATCATTCCAGGGATTATTATCGGGTGTCGATTGGTATTCGTGTCCTACCTGGTTATGGACAAGGAAATGTCACCGATCGAAGCAGTCGAAGAAAGTTGGAGGATGACCAAAGGTGACTATGGTTTTAAGATCTTCGGTATGGCCATTCTTTCCATTTTTATTGTAATTGGAGGATTGATACTGTTCATCGTATGCGTATTTCCCGCCATAATGTGGATCAAGGCATCTTTTGCCTCTCTTTATCAGTATGTTCTCAATGAACAAGAAGGTGTTGTTCTTCCTGAAGAGAGTGAAAAGGAATGACTAACTATTCTTATGTTTATGTAATATGGTGCGGAAGTACTTCCGCACTATCTTTTTTTGAATTATTTAAATTAGGAGTCTACAGCTTTAGAGATCAATACTATTTATTGGTTACATCAGAATCCAGCAAATCTAGCGTGGAAGTTACTTCCACGCTAGATAAGTAACCTCAATGCCAAACTAATGGATCTGGGGCGGAAGTAACTTCCGCCCTAGATCCCGTCACAAAATAAAAAACCCATCCGTTAAGACGAATGGGTTGCCAGTGAGGCATACGGGATTACTCGTACCCACGTGGCATGCACACAGGCCCTCGTGAATCTCATCCCTCCAAAAGTCTGGGATTCGATTTCGAACCACAGGTTCTCATCCCGGATCAAAATAAAAAAACCCATTCGCTAAAACGAATGGGGTATCATGTGAGGCATACGGGATTACTCGTACCCACGTGGCATGCACACAGGCCCTCGTGAATCTCATCCCTCCAAAGGTCTGGGATTCGATTTCGAACCACAGGTTCTCATCCCGGATCAAAATAAAAAAACCCATTCGCTAAAACGAATGGGGTATCATGTGAGGCATACGGGATTACTCGTACCCACGTGGCATGCGCACAGGCCCTCGTGAATCTCATCCCTCCAAAAGTCTGGGATTCGATTTCGAACCACAGGTTCTCATCCCGGATCAAAATAAAAAACCCATCCGTTAAAACGAATGGGTTGCCAGTGAGGCATACGGGATTCGAACCTGTGACCCCTACCCTGTCAAGGTAGTGCTCTAAACCAGCTGAGCTAATGCCTCTTGCTCTTGAGGGGCAAAGATAAGAAAGGGTTTTGATTAGCTTATTGGATTTTCTGCATTTAAGTAACTATTCGAAGCTTATTCATACCTCAAAGAATTCACAGGATTGGCAATGGCAACCTTGACCGAATGATAGATAATCGTCAGGAACGCTACAAGTATGGCCCCAACCGCTGTCAGCGCAAACAACCACCAGGAAATTGGGACTTGATAGGCGAAATTCTGTAACCAATCTTCCATAAGCCATATTGTGATCGGCCATCCAAGTGAATTCGCGATCAGCACAAGGATCAAAAAATCCTTTGATAGTATTTTCAACAAACCAGGAATTGAAGCACCCAGAACTTTACGAATTCCGATTTCCTTAGTTCTCCTCTTCATGACAAGGGCAGTCAGCCCAAAAAGTCCCAAACAGCCAATGAATATGGACAAGAGGGAGAATGAAGAAAAGACTTGTAGAAACTGTTCCTCCGAATTGTAATGATCGCTTAAGGCATCCTCCATGAATTCATATCGAAACGGTCGATCAGGGTTAAGGGAGGCCCAGGTATTTTCCAAATGCTCCAACGTGCCTTGGATGTCATTGGGAGAAATGCGGATTTTGATCCAGTTGAGTGGTGTGGTGATCTCCGAACTTAATGAGAATACCGTTGGTCGTACCTGGGAATGAAGTGAAGCAAAATGAAAATCTTTTACTATGCCAACCACTTTGGCTTTTTTTACGGACCAATCCGCTCCGGTAAACGCGCTGCCGTAAAGACCATCCCCAACATCCTCCACACCAAGGAATTTAGCTCCTGATTCATTAACAATATATGCCTCAGTTTCATCCGTTGAATAATCCTTCGAAAAGGATCTGCCACCGATAATTTCGGCCTTCATAGTTTTGAAGAAATCGTAACCAACAATGACAGTTGGACAATCCAACGTATCTTCTTTTCCTACCACTGAATATTGCCTCCAGTTACTTACACGGCTCGTTACCTTGTTGTTTGAGGTGGTTACGGAAATAACCGAGGACTTTCTTAGAAATTCATCCCGCATGACTTCATACTTTTGAGAAATTTCACGGGTTTGAAAAGGTATCATAACAAGATTTTCGGTGTCAATCCCAAGATCTTTGTTTTTTAGGAAAGACATCTGCCTGATGACAACCAGAGTAGAGCTAATTAATATGGCGGCCAGGAGAAACTGGGAGATTATCAACACATTGCGTGCTGATAGTTTATGATTTTTGGTGGATTGAGGGGAATTGGCCAGGGCCTTGCTCGTTGGTAGTCTTAGTAGGAATAGGGCAGGGAAAGAACCTGATAGCATTCCAATTATACATGTTAATGTAAACATACCCAGACCAAGTATGATATCATGGAGAAGATTAAACTGTAAAGACTTTCCAGAGATGGCATTGAAGTAGGGAAGTATTAATTCCACGAAAAGAACTGCCAATATGGAGGCAATAAATCCCAGGAGAATAGATTCCGATTGGAATTGGAATAACTGGGACCTCCGGGACGCACCCAAAACCTTCTTTATCCCGACTTCTTTACTTCGTTCAAATGAACCGGCTAGTGTTAGGTTTATGTAATTGATGTACGCAAGGAGTAAAATAACCAAAGCTGTAGCTCCAAAAATATAAACCGTATAAATGCTGCTGTTTGATTCAATTTCACCCAGCAGATCTGATTTTAAGTGTATTTCTTTGATGGGTTGAAAGAAGTATTCCGGAGCCTCTCCAAAATCATAATATCCGTCGATAAAATCTTTAAGTGAGACCTCAAAATCGCGGACCTCAAAATCGTTACCCACTTTCATGTAGGTATAATGACTTGTCCCTGAAAAGTTTCGGGTAACCCATGCCGGATATTGATCTATCACTCCATGAGTGGGAACGAAAATGTTTCCATGAAAATGGGTATTTGCAGGAATATCACTGATCACTGCCGTGATCTTAAACGGGTGATCGTTCATTAAGATCACTTGATCAACAGCTTCTGACGTTCCAAAATATTTTAATGCGGTACTTTGGTCAATGACCACTCCTTCCGGTGATGATAATGCGATTTCCGGACTACCCAAAACAAAATCAAACGAGAAGATTGAGAAAAAGGTGGAATCCGCTACAACCACATTTTCCTCCCAAAAAAATTTCTCATCGATCTTCACCAATGAATTCAAAAAATCGATTCTTGCCATTGGAGGAGCATCGGGAAAATTGTAACGAATCGTTGGTTTCAGTAAATAAGAAGTAACTGCGGATCTTATTTTCTCACCTCCTCCCTGATCATAAACACCGCTTATCCGATAGATTTTGTTATGGTCTTTGAAATGCTTGTCATAGCTAAGTTCTCCCTGCACATAGAGTGCAATTAGTGTACATGCCGTTAGTCCTACGGACAGTCCGAGCAGGTTAATGAATGAATAGAGCTTGTTCTTGAGAAGATTTCTTCTGGCAACTTTGAAATACATGTTAAGCATAAGTCCTTGAGTTTTTGGTTCCTTTATTCTCTTTGTTTTTGTTATGACCTTAAGCGGTATAAGAGTTAGACAGTCCTTGAAAAAGAGCCATCTTACCTTCCGTACACTGAATTCTTCCAATCTGTCTTCATACAATTCTGCAAAATCACCATGTAGATCAGGGCGCTGTGTGGGGCAGCACCAACGGAAGAACTTCCATAATATCCCCGGAATTTGATTCATGAATTGGAGGGGAAGACCTGGAAAACACCATGGGGAATATCTCTCCATAACTTCAACCTGTCTTCCATCATGTCCTTCAATATATTTTGACCTTTTGCAGTGACTTTAAAATACCTTTTGGGTTTGCCACCTCTCTTTTTTGTAGCCTCACCAAGTTGTGAAATCAGATATCCCTTGGATTCTAAACGGTAAAGACCTGTGTGCAATGCTCCCATGCTGACCTTCCGCTCCAACCGATTTTCGATCTCTTTTTTTATTGAAAGTCCGTAAGCTTCATCATTGAGAATGCCGACGGTAAGCATCACTATCTCCTCAAATTCACCCAAATGGCTCCTGGATTTCATATTTTTCTTTTTGTATGTATAATCAAAAGTATGAAAAAAATATTAAATACCTACAAAAAGAAAATAATTAGACAGATGTTAAGGTTTGTAAGGTGGAGGGAAATTTTTAAAGGCTTTCTTCACGGCCTTTTTGATTTCTTCTTTTGTGATGACCTGCTGAAGATCCAGGTATCTGCTGACATCACTTCTCCAGATCATTTTGCTTTCGTTGTGATCTACAATATCGATTACCATAGATCCTTTCAGGAAGGTGTATTTTAGTTGTCTTGGATCCGGGAAGTACTCGAACTCATCAGTGTGATCAAAAGGTTGGTTGAAATAAGTTTCAACTTCTGTCATTACAATATGGAAATCAACCATAAAGTCAGGGTCGTTGTCATCTTTTGTCAATCCTTTTTCATTGAACTCCTCTTCAATGGATTCAGCCAGGAAATCAATGATCTCCGGTTGATTAATATATTCCAGACCCTCAATACGGTAGTCGCACCCTTTGAGCCAGCACCAACTATCATATTGGCTGAAATCAACCCTGGGGTCAAAGAAGGTATTCACCTTAATCGAACAGGTGGTGAAAAGGGGAATCAAAAGAATAAAAATGACCTTTTTCATGACGCAATAAAGTTGATAACAATCCTTCGTCGTCTTGATAGGATTTATCAAGGAGGTAAATGAAGATTATCAGTATGTCAAATCGATTTCAGTTGGAATTCTTCACGGTATTGGTCCAAAACTGAAAGGACTTCATCCTGGTAAAGTATTATGTTTTGATAGATCCCCGGCTTTCTTCTCATGAGCTTGCGGATCCTCAATCGCTGTGAAAGGTGATAATTCATCCTGGCGAATCTCAACGTAATCAATCCCGACAGATACCCTATCAGGAGTATTCCTGGGATGACAAGAGCAGATCCAATTGCGAACCAACTGGCAATTATCAGCAGAATGTACCATAAGGTGAAAAATGCCATACCCAGGATAAAAGTCAATGATCCTATAAATGCTGGATTCAATTTACCTGGTTCGTAATCATTGGAAATGTTTGATTTCACTTTCCTCCGAAAAACTTCCTGTGTAATCAGAAAAGGGACAGCATTCATTACGAACCCAATAGCAAACAAAGGAGCAAGTAGGGAGATCTTCAAAAAAAGTATGAGTGGAAATCGTAAAGAACCTGGAAGAAATCTTGTATCTATTTTCAGGATATCAAGTTTATCAAAAAACCTTTCAATCTTAAGTTTTATGATCTCAAAAGCATCATTATCCCTAGATCGAAAATAGAGAATGGCATTTAAGATCCCCTGCCTCAGCCGAAATTTTCTCTCGGTCTCGTGATCTTCTATATTCAGTTTTTGAATGGCAGTCTCACCATATACCCTGGATACTTTTCTTGCCAAAGGTGTGAAGTCTTCGTCATCATAGTGCAATACCAACTCAGACATCTTCTCATGAATACGGTCAGTCATCACCTGACCATGTTCTTTTTCATCCATCTCATTTCCTTCAATATCCTCGAAGTTGATAGGGGACCCAACATTCACCAGGACATCACTTTGAAATCTCCTTGGATTACTATAATTGATACCAACGGGGATGATTTCAACGATTTTACTACCCTTTAGGTATTTATCGGCACCGATCTTGATCCTGGCGGCCCCCGTCTTCAATTCCCTAATTTTAGTTACGGTGACGCTGGTACCTTCCGGGTAGATCACAATTCTTCCATCCTTTTCGAGACAAGTGTAGCAGTTAGAAAACATTTCATCATTTGTGACTTTCTTTTCCGGGAACAGCCAAGGTCTTATTACCGGTATCATGTTGAATTGTGTCCTGAACAACCAATTCTTAATGCCGTTGCCAAACCATTCCGCTCCGGCAATGAAATGAAGTTTTTGGGGTTGAAGAATCAGAAATACCAGTGGATCCAGGAATGCGTTTGGATGGTTGGAAACGAAAACGATCGGTCGAGATGCTTTTAGATACTCTTTACCGATAATCTCTATCCTTCGAAAGAATGTAAATAGACAAAGTCTGACAAAAGGTTTAAGAATGTGATATAACAAGATTCCCGGGTTTTGTTATTCAATACAATTGACCAATGTAAGTCGAAAATCCCGATTTACCGAACACATTGAGTATGAGATGGCTTGGCTTCAGCAATTCAGAAACTGTTTCACCCTAATCTGTTCTTGTTCGGATATTACTATAATATTTTCGATAATTGTAAATACATGCCTGAGGGAAAGAAAATAAAAATTCTATATGTAGACGATGAAGAGTCTAATCTTTTCATTTTCAAAGTGAACTTCGAAAGGAAATATCCCGTCATCACGGCAATATCGGGAGAAGAAGGATTGGAAAAATTATCTGATCATCCCGATGAGATTATTGTCGTAATAAGTGATATGAGGATGCCCTCGATGAATGGTGTTGAGTTTATCAGAAAAGCGAGGGAAACTCATGACAATATCTTTTATTATATCCTTACAGGTTATGATTTCAATGAAGATATTGAGGAAGCCCTTAAAGCAGGAGAGATCCAAAAGTTTTTCAAAAAGCCATTTGATATTCAGGAAATAGAGGGGGCGATTTTGCAGGCAATTGATGAGATCGACAACTAGTCCCAGAATTTTAAGATCTTAATTTACTAGGTATCAGCGTAACCTCCGTTCCCAGTAATTTCCCTGTTGTTCCCGTCGAATCCTTTCTTTGATCTCGGAATCATCCAATTGAGGGTGTCTCATTCCTTTCGAGGTGAAATGCCAATTTCCGCAGTGGTCACATTGATATATGTTGATTGGTCCTCTGCCATCAGGATGAAAATTCCTGGCATGGTGTTGCACCAATGCTTCCAAAGCCAGATCTTCAGTTTCATATGATACCTTTTTGGTAACAGAACAAAACATCCCTACTTTTCAAAGATGATTAGTTGAAGTGGTAAAGCAAGATAAGGGTTCCAGTAAATGCGGGTTTGTTATTTCCGACAATCTCCATTCTTGCACCGACTTCTGCCTTCGTAATACCTCGAAGGTTAGTTAGTTTTTCCAGGTTGGCCTTGAGGATCAGTTCACTACCAACAGGAACAGGTTGACCGAATTTGAATTTTTCAATCCCATAATTTACCATCATCTTAAGGTTTTTAGCCTCAAGGATCTGTCCCCACATGTAAGGGACGAGTGAAAGCGTCAGATATCCGTGGGCGATAGTAGTTCCGAATGGTCCATCCTTGGCTTTTTCAATATCGGTATGGATCCACTGATGGTCGAGTGTAGCATCCGCAAACTTGTCAATTTGTTCCTGGGTGATAAGAAGTTTTTCAGATTGACCTAGGTCTTTACCAAGGTACGCATTGAATTCCTCGAAACTCGAAATTGTTAAGATCGCCATAAATTCAGTTAGGTTTTTCGCAAATTTAAGGTCATCTGCGTTTCATTTCATACTTGAGAATATATCCACGGTCCCCTTCACCTTCACTACTGAGATACATATCACCATTTGGAGCGAAACATATCCCCTCTGGCTGACCTAATAAACGAGGAGCAATGGGATATGTAGCTTTTATCAATCCATCCCTGGTCAGGACAATAAGGAGTTTACCAGTAGAAGCAATTATATAAATGGTTTCTTCAATCGGGTGATAGGCAATTCCGGAAGGCTTGAACTTCAGTCTTTTTTCATCGTATTTGAAATCACGATTCTCCTCAAAAAATCCTTTCAATGATTTAAGGGAGATCTCATATCGGGCTTTCTTTTTAAGTTTCTCATCTTCAAGGTCATACACATATACAGCCTTTCCTTTTGCTTTGTACTCTTTGGTGTCACCATCTTCCTTGCAAGCAATTAACAGTTGTTTCCTTAACGGATCATAGCCTAGTCCCTCGGTATCATTCTTACGTTGGAGGTCAGTTTCAATCTTTTTTGATTTGGCCTCCTTCTCTTCAGTATAGTTGAATCTGTAGAGGTCGCCATCGCTTTCCAGAACATAAACTTTGTCTCCTACCACCTCCACACCTTCATAATCCCCCGGGTTTCCGAATTTTATAGAATGAACAATATCCTTCTTTGTTAAGTCATAGATGAATGCACGATTTCCTTCGTCCTCTATGGTAATAAGTTGCTGATCTTTAAGGAACGATAAGCCTGATATCTCGCTTAAGACATAAGGGAGGAAATATTTTTCGACAGGGTCTTTCAAGTCATAATAAATACTTGATCCTTCATTGACCAGGAATAAGCTATCGGCTTG
The DNA here is from genome assembly GCA_965242805.1 of Cyclobacteriaceae bacterium. GTDB lineage: Bacteria > Bacteroidota > Bacteroidia > Cytophagales > Cyclobacteriaceae > JANQEU01. The sequence goes on from CBDETD010000002.1 coordinate 3,444,076, forward strand.
GCTTCCAAAAGCGGTGGGTCCGGAACAACCCCCGGTGAATAGAGCAACGAGAACGGGAATAATAGATATTGTGACTTTTAATTTTTGTATAAGATGATTTTTCATTGAGGTTGATCTCGCATGATTACAAAATAAATGTATTACTTTATTCCATCAAATCTTTCATTTAATGCCGGAATCAAACTCCATAGTATCCAAAGCCAGAGAATTCTCTGAGAAGATATTGAGTGAAAAGCTTCCGGAGGAAATAGTTTATCACTCATTGGATCATACGAAAGAGGTAGTACATGCCGCCCTGGAGATAGGAAAAAACTCTGGTTTGAATGATGCTGAGCTTGAGATTTTGGAGTTGGCAGCGTGGTTCCACGACCTTGGATTTTCGAAAACCATTGCCAATCATGAGGATTGCAGTGCTGAAATAGCTCTGGAATTTTTCGGTAAACATGGTTATGAGGATAAAAAAGCCACACAGGTAGTGGGCTGCATTATGGCTACAAAAATGCCTCAAACTCCAAGGAATCTAATGGAAGAGTCCATTTGTGATGCGGACCTTCTGCATCTGGCAACGGAGGAGTACTTTGAAAAGGCCAAGTTATTGCGTCAGGAAATGGAGGTTATTAAGGATCAGAAAATATCCCCATTGGAGTGGATGAAAATGAACCGCTCTTTTATTAAGTCTCATACTTTTTTTACAGACTATGCCCGGAAAACTTATGGAGAACAAGAACAGGAGAACTTAAATCGGGTAAAAAAGAAATTGAAGAAAATGAAACAAGGCAAAGAAGTTGAAAACCTGCAACAAAAAGTTGAGGATCTAAAACTGAAGGTCAAGGAAGCTAAGGAGCTGAAACCCACCAGGGGAATTGAAACGATGTTTCGACTCACGTCAAAAAACCATCTCGACCTAAGTGCAATGGCTGACAATAAAGCCAATATCATGATATCGATAAATTCGATCATTCTGTCGGTTTTATTATCTGTTCTGATCCGTAAGCTTGAAGAGTATCCACATTTGACTATTCCTGCTCTGGTAATGACTGTAGTTTGCCTGATAACAATTGTTTTTTCAATTCTTGCTACCCGCCCCAACGTTTCCAGAGGAAAATTTACTCGAGATGATATCATCAGCAAAAAGACGAACCTGTTGTTCTTTGGAAATTTCCATAGTATGAACCTCAAAGATTATGAGTGGGGGATGAAGGAAATGCTAAAAGATGCTGATTACCTGTATTCCAGTTTGATCCGCGATATCTATTTCCTGGGCGTCGTTCTGGGTAAGAAGTATAAGCTACTACGTATATCTTATACCATTTTCATGTTTGGGATCATTTTATCAGTGCTCTCATTTGTGATCGCTCAAATGTTTTTCCAGGCTCCTTACCCCTATTGATCCTTATTTTGAAGTTTTATCATCTGATAGGTTGAGGACTGGGCGTTGATTTCTTTTTTTCCGGTCTTCACGGGATTATTCTTTAGATTTTTGTCAAGCCTGACAAGATTCGTATTGTCGCTGATCTGGAATGCCAGGATCTGTTTCAATTCATTTTTTAAGGATTTACTCTTCACAGGGAAACTCACTTCCACCCGACTATGGAGGTTGCGATTCATCCAATCCGATGATCCAAGGAAGAGTTCTTCCTTGTTTTTGTACTCAAAATAGAAGATTCGGGCATGTTCGAGGAATCTGTCAACAAGACGAAGCACCTTGATCCCATTTGTGTCGGGAATTAGGCAACAAATACTGCGGGCAATGATGGTCACATCCACTCCTGCTTCCCCTGCTTCGTAAAGCTTGTTGATCATCGTTCGTTCTTCAAGGTTGTTGACTTTGATTATGATCTTGCTTTTTTCACCTGATATTGCAGCCTTGATGGTTTTGTCAATCTGTGATGAAAAACTTTCAATTGCATTGAATTGTGAAACAATCAGTTTTTTCAACGATCCGGGTTTCTTCCTTTTATGTAGAAATCGAAAAACTGAATGAAGCTCCTCACACATTTCCTGGTCAGTGGTAAGTAGTCCATAGTCACAATATATTTTCGCCGTGTTCTCATTTAGATTTCCGGTACCAAAGAAGCCATAATATTTGCTGTTATCATCGTCTGTTTTTTTCCTGACCAGGGCCACTTTGGCATGGACTTTAAGCCCTGGAATGCTGTAAACGATCTTTATTCCGGCTTCTTTCATCTTAGCCGCCCATATCAGGTTATTCTCTTCATCAAACCGAGCCTTTAATTCCATGAATACGACGACCTTTTTTCCATTTCTGGAAGCACTGATCAAGGCATCACCAATTACTGATCCCTTTGCCATTCTGTAGAATGTCACATAAATGTCCCTTACCTCGGGATCAATAGCAGCCTCATTGAAGAATTGAAGTACGTAATCGTAGGATTGGTAAGGAAAATGCAACAGGATATCTTTCTCAGCCATCGCATGAAATAATGTACGGTGGTTATCTATTATCCGGTTTCTGACTGGTGTCAATTTGTCGTATTCAAGTTTTTTAACGTCTCCATTAGGGATTTGCCAGAAGTCATTAAGGTTATGGTATCTTCCGCCTGCGACGAGATCGTCTTTGTCCAAATGAAGATTAGTGATCAGAACATTGAGCAATTCGTCCGAAGTAGAGCTGTCATACAAGAATCGGCTTGGGACTCCCAGATTCCGTTTTTTGATCTGCTTTTCGATCTTTTCCACAAGGTCACCGCTATATTCATCGTCAATTTGAAGGTCGGCATCTTTATTCAATTTTATGGATTGGCATTCCAGGACCTTATAATCGGGAAAAATAATGTCCATGTGATCCCTGACGATATCATCAAGAAAAATAAATTGGGATTTACCGTCCTCCCGAACCTTGAAAAACCTTGGTAACTTGTTGCTGGGGATATTCACGTACCCGTACCGTACCTTATTTCCCTTTTTCAAGGATACGGCTAGATACAATTGCTGATTATTTAGAAAAGCATCATCTACGGATTTGCTGAAAACATAGGGTTGAAGGTATCCAAGGATCCTGGATTTGAAATATTTACTTATTTGAGTTTTGGCTTCGGAGCTGAAAGACTTGGGATTATGGACGATATTAATGTCTTTCTTGGTTAGTGAAGTTGTTATGTCCTTCAGAGTTTTTCCGTATTCATTAAGCTGGGATGAGACCTTTTTGTGAATGGAGTTCAATAGCTGGTCCGGATCGAAATCTAATTTCTTGTTGATATTTTGTTTATTGATCCTTTTCAAGGACCTGATATTGGCAACACGCACTCTGAAAAATTCATCCAGGTTTGATGAGTATATAGCTGCAAATCGAAGACGTTCTAAAAGTGGTACTTTGGGGTTTTGAGCTTGCTGCAGTACTCGGTAATTAAATGATAACCAGCTCAGGTCTCGGTCGTAATATTTGTAGTTACCCATTGACACTATAAGAATTGTTCACCTTAAATATGGCTCATGTTGACATCTCCATTCAGATACACTTGAATATGAGACATTATTTTTTTGTGAAAATTATGTTAATTGAATAATTATTGCAGGATTGTGCAAACTTCAGGTCTGATGATCACAATTTCTTTTAATTTTAAGAACAACAAAAAGGATTCTGTCTTCACATGGAAGTGAAAAATATTTTAGTACCTATTGATTTCAGCAAGTGTTCGAAAAATGCATTGAAGGTTGCCATTGAAATTGCCAAAAATGTTAAGGCTAAGATCCATATGGTCAATGCTGTGCATGTTCATACTCCACACCCCGACTTCTCTGGGGGAGTGGTTATTGAAGGAATAATCGCTGATTACGAAGCGCAGGTAAAACAATCATTCGATGAATTGGAATCTGAAATGATCGAGCTTCAGGATGTTCCTCATGAAGCAGATCGTTTTCTTTCCTATCTCACCGACGCTATCCGAACGGAATCCGAAACAAAAGACATTGATCTGATCATCATGGGAACACGATCAGATCATGATCAATTTGAGCATATGATCGGGACACATGCGACCGATGTAATTCAGGTCTCTGATATCCCTGTGCTTGTCATTCCTGAAGATTACTCAAGTTTTACTCCTAAAAGGATAGGCTTCGCTTCGGACTTCCATAAAGTGTTGTATTATGGTCATCTGGATATAATCAAGTGGTTTGCGAAGTTGTTTGATGCTGAGGTGCTGGTGTTCCATATCACTGATGATCCGGATTCTCTCACCCTGGATGATGACAATCAAATACACGAAATACAGAAGAGGCTGGAAGGAGTCAAGTCTTCAGTGAGAACTTCGGAGTTCAGTACAGTTGTTGATGGGATTCATGGGTTTGTGGTTCAACATCAGCTTGATTTGCTTGCCATGATGCCTCGAAAGCATAACCTTTTTCATCGAATTTTTAAGAAATCTGTCACCAAGACAATTGCCATAGATGTTAGCATTCCATTACTGACTTTCCATGAAAGTTGATCCCTTAGATTGAGGTAATGAGGATCCAGCATTTTACCGATGACTGGATTGCACCTTTGCACAAGGCTTTTGTTGAAGCGTTTTCAGATTATAAGGTGCCATTCAATCCAACCTTCGAGGAATTTCAAAAACGCATTCTTTACAAACTCAATATTTCCCATCAGATGTCAGGAATTTGTACTTCCGAGAGGGTTGTTTTGGGATTTGTTTTACATACTATTAATCGCTACAACGGGATACTTACGATTTACAACGGAGGTACAGGAGTCATTCCAACGGAACAAAGGAAAGGGATCGCATTGAACCTGTTTGAGTTCTGCTTTCCATATTTTCTCAATTCCGGAGCGAAGAGAATTATCCTTGAGGTGGTCACCACAAATCATCGTGCCATTAATCTTTACGAGAAGCTGGGATTCACATTTCTTCAGACAATAAAGTGTTATAAAAATAGTTCGCCCTCATACTCTAAGGTTAATGAGAAGATAGTGGTCAAAAGGAGAAATGAATGGATTCCGGAAAGATATGATCCACTAAAGAGTTTCCTTCCGTGTTTTATAGATTCTAATGAGCAGCTTCGGACCAATTTCCGAAATGAGATATTGCTGGAGGCCTTAGTAGAAGATAATTTAAAAGGTTTCATGATATTTAGTCCAACCAATGGACGTATATCACAAATTGCTGTTCACCCTGAAATGCGAGGTCACGGTATTGGGAAATCACTCCTCAAAACAGGACTAATGATGTCTAAAAAAGATGAATTGTCGATACTGAATATTCCGGAAACAGCGACGGAAACGCATGAGGCACTTTTGTCGCTTGGCTTCGAAAATCAACTGGATCAATATGAAATGGAATTGTTAATTTGAGTCCAATGAAATGGAATCGGTTCATTAGTGATATTGAAGGTGATGACAGGACCACGAGTCCGGATTCCATCATAAGGGAGCTTGCTTTTGATTCCCGATTGGTCAATGAACCTTCAGGGATCGTATTCTTTGCCTTTTCCGGGAATCAGAGTGATGGCCACCATTATATTAGTGAGCTTTATGATAAGGGTGTTCGAAATTTCGTGATCGAAAAGGAAATTAAGTTCCTCACCTATCCCCAGGCTAATTTTCTAGTGGTGCCCAATACTGTTTCTGCTTTACAGCAAATTGCAAAGCGTCATCGTGAATCTTTCAATATTCCTGTAGTGGGTATTACAGGGAGCAATGGGAAAACAACAGTAAAAGAATGGTTGGGGATAATTCTAGGGACTTCCATGAAGGTGGTAAAGAGTCCCAAAAGCTATAATTCTCAGATCGGTGTTCCTCTGGCAATATGGCCTATGGATAGCTCCCATGAAGTAGGGATTTTTGAGGCAGGTATTTCCCAACCAGGAGAAATGGATGCTCTGGAAAAAATGATCCGGCCAACAATTGGGATATTCACGACCCTCGGATCGGCGCACGATCAAGGATTTGAGTCCAGGGATCAGAAACTGGCAGAAAAGGCACAACTCTTCAGGAACTGTAAGAGTATTATTTGTTCCGCAGACAATAAGCTGAGTCATGATAAACTTTGTGCTCAATATGGGGATTGTGTTATTTCCTGGTCGCTGAGAGGTCTGGAATCGAGTTATCAGTGCGAATTCTCAGGAGGGACATTGAAAATTTCTCGTGATGACCGACAACTGGAATTTAATATTCCTTTTTCATTGGATATCTGGGTTGAAAATGCAATCCATGTGATCATCACAGCCCTAACACTAGGTTGCGACCCGGGAGTTATTCAAAAAGGACTGGATCAATTGCGGTCAGTGAAAATGAGGCTGGAAGTGAAAGAGGGTATCAATGGCACCTATATCGTCGATGATACCTATAATAATGATCTTCAGGCTCTTAAGGCAGCTCTGGAGTTCTTAGACAGGCAGCAACAACGTAAGAAGCGGACGGTTATACTTTCTGAGTTTGTACAGGCTTCAGAAGATCCTGCCATTTACACGCAGGTAAATGAACTTTTGAAGCAACATGAAGTCTCCCGGTTGATCGGGATTGGCCCCAGGTTCCATCAATTCCTGGATCATCTGGAATTACCGGTAGAGGTATTCAAGTCTACTTCAGACCTTTTGAAGAAGATCCCCAAATTTTCAAATGAGATGATCCTCATAAAAGGAGCACGATTGTTCAAACTGGAAAGGGTGGTTGAGGCATTGCAGGCGAAGGGTCATCGCACCAAGCTTGAAATCAATTTTGAATCGATTACTCACAATCTTCAACAATATCGCCAATTGCTATCACCGGAAGTTAAGCTGATGGTGATGGTGAAGGCTTTTGCCTATGGGAGTGGCAACCTTGAAATTGCCAACTTGCTTCAATATCACAATGTGGATTATTTGGGAGTAGCCTATGCTGATGAGGCTGTAACATTAAGGAAGAATGGCATTACCATTCCAATAATGGTTATGAATCCAAACACGGACAATCTTGATAATCTGAATGACAATGATATTGAAATTGAGGTCTACAGTAAATCAAGTTTGAGACAGGTTTTTGAGTTTGGTGATTACACTCCTGGGATCCATTTAAAAGTGGAAACGGGCATGAACAGGCTTGGATTTACCCTGGAAGACATGAAGGAAATGATCCCAGAGATCATCCAATCAGGAGTCAAAGTCAAAGGTATCTTCACCCATCTTAGCAGTTCGGATGATGAGAATGAGGACCAGTTCACAAATGGTCAAATAAACAACTTCGATAAGATCTATGATCTTCTTGTTGAAGCTTTGGGATATAGGCCCCTAAAGCATGCAGTAAATTCAACAGGAATTGTTCGCTGGCCACAATTTCACTTCGACATGGTGCGACTGGGTATTGGCCTTCATGGAATAGATGGATCTGGAACGCTGAATCTTCGACCCGTATCGTCTCTTCATACGATTATTTCACAAATTAAGACCGTAAGGAAAGGTGAAAGTATTGGGTATTCACGGGCAGGTATTGCATCCAAAGATTCAGTGATAGCTACGATCCCCATCGGTTACGCTGACGGCTATTTAAGAGTTTTTGGCAAAGGAGTTGGGAAGGTGATGGTGAATGGTAAGAGCGCACCCACGATTGGGAATATCTGCATGGACATGACTATGATCGACGTGACAGGGATAGACTGTGATGATGGGGACCCGGTAACAATATTTGGCTATGATCCTTCTGTGAATGACCTCGCGGATTGGGCCAATACTATACCTTATGAGATCCTGACAAATATTAGCGAACGTGTGAAACGGATCTATTTGTCCGAATAGTTACCCACCACATCCCAGAAACTTACGAAAATCAAGTTCCTCATTTTCTGTCATGCCTTTACCTTCTTCCTCCTTTTCAGATTCGGTCTTGGGTTTCTTTGCCTTATCTTTATCGATTGATCTTATTTTCGGAGTTGTGTTTGAACGCTTATTGCCCATTTTCATTATCCTGGTTTTACGTTATCTCATCATAGCAGGATTGTTCTTCCTAGCTTTCTACGTCATCTGGAAGAACAGGATAAAGTTCAAAAAAATTCAGTTACAATTTCCAAAGCTATCGGATTATCAACGGGAAATCGTCTTTTCGATCATCACAAGTTTCATATTTGCGATGATTGCAATGTTGGTATTTCATCCATCACTTCTAAGGCCCTACACGCTGGTTTATGATAACCTAAGTGACTTCGGAGGACTGTATTTTGTATTCAGTCTTGTGGTCATTCTTTTCATTCATGATACTTATTTCTACTGGGCGCACAGAGCCATGCATTCTAAATGGGGGATGAAATACATCCATCTGATGCATCATAGGAGCACGAATCCTTCACCGTGGGCCGCGTTCTCCTTTCATCCGTCCGAGGCAGTCATTGAAGCGGGGATCATTTTTGTGATAGTTTTCATTTTACCGGTTCATGTGATAACTGTCATGACATTTATGGTCCTCATGACCATCTACAATGTGTATGGTCACCTGGGATGGGAGCTCTATCCAAAGGGATTTCACAGATCGATGGTCGGAAAGTGGATAAACACTTCAGTCAATCACAATCTTCATCATCAGAAGTTCACGGGAAACTATGGATTGTATTTCCTTTTCTGGGACCGTATCATGGGTACGATAAGGGAGGATTATGATACTTCATATGATGAGGTGACTCATCGATCAAGATGAATCTAATACGGTACATATTAGCATCCCGGGAGGATTTCAAAGCAATTTGTGAGATCGGTATCGACCTTTTTGATCATGATATAAAGGAGGATAGACTGACTGAATTTCTGAATGACTCCCGGCATCACATGATCATCGCATATCATGACGACAATATCGTAGGAATGGCCTCGGGTTTCCATTATATCCACCCGGACAAGGACCCCCAGATGTTTATCAATGAAGTTGGAGTTGTTGACGAGTACCAAAACCGGGGAATTGGAAGAGAACTGGTACGATCCTTATGCGCACATGCCAAAACCCTCAAATGTACTGAGGCCTGGATTGGTACGGAACAATCAAATGAGCCGGCAAGGAAATGCTATTTAGCTGCAGACGGAATAGAAGATGAAGAGCCATTTGTCCTGATAAATTTTGAGATAGCTACGGATTGATTTCTTCTCATTTTTTTACTTTCGCCATTCAAAGGCAAAATCATGGCAAAAGAGGTAACAGAAGTAAAGATCGGAGTACTTGGAGGAGGTCAGTTGGGTCGAATGATGATCCAATCAGGGATTGATCTTAACCTGAATATTGCTATTCTCGACCCGGACCCAAATGCGCCTTGCTCATCCCTTACCCCTGAATTCAAGGTTGGTAAGCTCGTAGATTTTGATACTGTCTATGAATTTGGGAGGGATAAAGATCTGATCACTATCGAAATTGAGAACGTAAATACGGAAGCACTAAAAAAACTTGCTTCCGAAGGGAAGGATGTATATCCCCAACCCGAAATCATTGAACTCATTCAGGATAAGCGAAAGCAGAAAACATTCTATAAAGCCAATCGAATACCCACAGCAGATTTTATATTGACAGAATCTGCTGAAGAAGTAGCTCTTCACAAGGATTTCCTGCCAGCGGTGCACAAACTTGGTAGAGAAGGTTACGACGGAAGGGGGGTCCAGGTAATAAACTCTGAATCGGATCTGGATAAGGCATTTGACAAACCGGGTTTGCTTGAAAGCAAGATTGATTTTGAAAAAGAACTAAGTGTAATAGTTGCCAGAAATGAAAGTGGAGAAGTAAACACATTCCCCGTGGTGGAATTGTCTTTTCATCCAACCGCGAACCTTGTTGAGTTCTTATTTTCTCCAGCTGAAATCACTGAAGGAATTAAGGAAAAGGCTCAGAAAGTAGCCATTGATGTCATTGAGAAACTCAATCTGATTGGATTGTTGGCGGTAGAAATGTTCCTGACGAAGGAAGGAGAAATACTTGTCAACGAGATAGCTCCCAGGACTCATAACAGTGGACATCAGACAATTGAGGGCAATGTTACCAGTCAGTTTGAGCAGCACCTTCGGGCTATATTAGATCTCCCTCTTGGGAATACTGACCTGCTTATACCCTCAGCTATGGTCAACCTACTAGGAGAAGATGGTTACACCGGGGACGCCAAATATGTTGGAATGAATGATGTACTGGCGATGGAGGGAGTTCATGTACATTTGTATGGTAAAAAAATAACCAAACCATTCAGGAAAATGGGCCATGTAACGGTAACCAACCAAGATATGGCGCAGTTGAAGATGAATGCAATGAAGGTTAAGGAAACTCTAAAAATTATCGCATGAGCAAACCACAAGTAGGTATCATCATGGGCAGTCAGTCGGATCTTTCGGTCATGGCAGATGCGGCTGAAGTCCTCGAGGAATTAGGAGTAGAAATTGAAGTAACCGTCGTTTCCGCTCATCGAACACCTCATCGAATGGTTAAGTATGCAGAAGAGGCCAAAGAAAGGGGGATAAAAGTCATCATTGCAGGAGCGGGAGGTGCAGCCCACCTGCCCGGAATGGTTGCATCAATCACAACATTGCCGGTAATTGGGGTCCCCGTTAAATCAAGAAACTCAATTGACGGCTGGGACTCAGTGTTGTCCATACTCCAGATGCCTGGGGGCATTCCTGTAGCCACGGTGGCGTTGGATGGCGCGAAAAATGCGGGTATTCTGGCGGCGGAGATCATTGGAGCATTTGACGAGGGAGTCTCAAAAAAGCTTCAGGAATTCAAATCTAACTTAAAGAAGAAAGTAGAATCTACAGCCAGGGAACTTGAGTCCAAAGGATGGAAAAGCAATAAAATTGGATTTAAATAGAATGTTTTCGGCATTTTAAGTTGATAATTGTTTAAGCTTTTTTGTAATTTTCTATTACGATTGGAAAATGGGCTTTTACATTGACATAGCACTTTGTGTATTCACTTACATCCTGATGCTGGGATTTATCGTGTGGAGAAACAATCGAAATAAGCCATCTGACGAGTCCGGGGATGATGATGGTGGTATACCAGCATGGACCGGCCCCGAACTTGATCTGCCTCCTGGAGTATGTCTTCCCAAGGATGGTCCTACCCGGAAAAAGGAGTTGGACGAGGTACTTATTTAGGAATAATCTCTCCCTTTACTTCAAACCACGTCGTATCGTTCATGATCATCTTTTGGAATCCTGAGACCTGGTATTTGGTAAGTAGCCCAGCTTCAAACTCCAATGATATCGTTTGAGTGGTAGTATAGATCAATTCAGCCCTGTCGTCCAGGATCTCACCGGAAACTGAAAGCAATGATCCGGAATCGTCGAATTGAAGTTCCATTCCCCTGAACATGAGGTTCTGACCAGCCTTAGGAGTGTAAATCACCTTATTCCCTTCTTCTTTGGTCTCAATGGCACCAACATATCGCGGAAGGTTTAGATTGAGACCAGAAACAGCATCAAGCTCGCGAGCCCATGACATGGAATCAAATTCCAGGATTTTGGATTCTTGTTGATCGTCAATAGTGGCCGTCTTTTGGATTTGGTAGCTTCCGGCAATAAGCTTATCGATCTGTAACCCCACTAGCGAATCCATGTCAAAGTACTGTGAACTTCCGGCGCTCTTGAACTCAACATCAGAACAAGCCGAGATTGCAATTATTAAAATTGCGAAGAGAATTTTAGTCATATCAGGATGTCCCCTGTCATTTCTTCGGGGATCACAATCCCCATAAGAGTTAAAATGGTTGGTCCCAGGTCACCCAGTTTGCCGGACTTCACGGGACCATCAAACGCATTATCAACAACGATGATAGGGACAAGGTTCGTGGTATGTGCTGTATGAGGACTCCCGTCCGGATTACGCATGATATCAGAATTACCGTGATCAGCAATTATAATGGTCGTGTAATCATTGTTCAGAGCGGCAGTCACCACAGATTCCGTGCATTTGTCGACTGTTTCACAAGCTTTAACAGCTGCCTCAAAAACACCTGTATGCCCGACCATGTCAGGATTTGCAAAATTGAGACACACAAAATCAACCTCACCTTTTTCCAATTCAGGTATGATGGCGTCTTTAATGTCATTTGCACTCATTTCTGGTTGGAGATCGTAAGTTGCCACCTTCGGAGAAGGGCATAAAATCCTTTTTTCACCGCTGAATTCAGCTTCACGCCCACCGGAAAAGAAAAAGGTGACGTGAGGATATTTTTCCGTTTCCGCAATACGTATCTGCTTCTTCCCCTCCTTCTCCAGTATCTCGCCTAATGTCCTTTCAAGGTTTTCTTTACCATAGATAACCTTTACACCCTGGAAGGTGTCATCATAATTAGTCATAGTGAGATAGTAGAGGTCCATTTTTGACATTTCATCATCAGGGAAATCCGCCTGGGTCAGGGCCTGCGTGATCTGTCTACCACGATCAGTACGGAAGTTGAAGCATACCACAACATCATTCGGTTTAATGGTTCCGACAGGATTGCCATCACTTCCAACTTTGATTATCGGCTCGATGAATTCATCAGTCACATCTTTATCGTAAGAAGCCTGTATCCCGCCAATTATGTCTTCAACGTTTGCTCCTTTACCATGTACCATGGCGTCGTAGGCTAATCGAACCCGATGCCATCGCTTATCCCGATCCATTGCATAATAACGACCCGTTACACTTGCTACCTGTCCGACATTTTCATCCATGTATGAGATTAATTCTTCCATAAAGCCTTTGCCACTGTGTGGATCGCAATCCCGACCATCTGTGAAAGCATGTACAAATACATTTTCACAACCATTTTCTTTTGAGGCCTTGACCAGACCTTTTAGATGGTTGATATGAGAATGTACCCCACCATCTGAAACCAAGCCGATATAATGGATGGCTTTATTGTTTTCTTTGGCATAGTTGAATGCCTCAACGAGTACTTTATTCTGACCAAGGCTTCCGTCTTCAGCGGCTTTGTTGATCTTAACCAGATCCTGGTAAACAACCCGCCCTGCTCCAATATTCATGTGACCCACTTCAGAATTTCCCATTTGACCTTCAGGTAACCCAACTGCCATTCCGGAGGCCGTTAACGTTGCATTTGGGTACTTTGGATATAGGCTGTCTACGAAAGGTGTATTAGCTTGGTCAATAGCAGATACTTCGGGATCTGTCGCTATGCCCCATCCGTCAAGTATCATCAAAAGTACTTTCTTGTTCATGACACAAATATAAGATTAGTTTCACCAGGCTTGCGCAATGTTGCTGGTATTAGTATATTCAAATTTCATATCCGTTTGGCACAATTTCTGGATGTGAGTCACTATGCGAAAAAGTTTCAGTTTTATATCCCTTTTATTACTTGTTACGGGAGTTTATGGTCAGGAGCAAGAGATCAGTGATATCGGTACGGCATTGCGATCCAGCAGTGCCAAGGAGCTTGTCAAGTATTGTGTCGATCGAGTTGAGATCGAAATAGATGGCGAACGGAGTGTGTACAGCAAATCTCAGGCAGAAGTTGTGTTAAGGGATTTTTTTAATGACAATATCTCCAAGGGGTTTCGATATGTACATCAGGGATCTTCTCCGGAAGGCCCTAAGTATACCATTGGCAGTTACCAACTCGAGGATGGCTCCTACCGTGTTTATATGCTTCTGAAAAAAAATGGTGACAATTACCAAATAGACACCATTTCTTTTACTCGGGAATAGGCAAAGAGGGATAAACTACTAATTTTGCGGCCATGTCGCTACCGTACTTGTCACCAAAGCAAATAAATCACTTCATAAAGAACGCCCTTCAGGAAGATCATGGCGATGGAGACCACTCCTCGATTGGGAGCATTCCGGAAAAAAAGGCCAAGAAGGCTCAGTTACTGGTCAAGGATGAAGGTGTACTAGCAGGTGTGGAAATGGCAAAGTTGATCTTCCAATACGTTTCTCAGGAAATAGAGATGCATGTACGACTCAATGATGGTGCTGTTGTCGAGAAAGGTGATATAGCATTTTATGTGGTTGGGAATGCACGCAAAATTTTGGGTGCCGAAAGGTTAGTTTTGAACTGTATGCAACGAATGAGTGGTATTGCCACTTACACAAAATATTTATCTGATATGATCCAGGGGACCGGAGCGAAATTGACCGATACCCGGAAAACAACCCCGAATTTCAGAATTGCGGAGAAATGGGCAGTGAATATTGGAGGCGGAGTCAATCACAGATTTGGACTTTACGACATGGTAATGTTGAAAGACAACCATGTGGATTATGCAGGAAGTGTGACAAAAGCCATCAACTCCACAGTTTCCTATCTTCAAAAAGAGGGAAAAACGCTGGAGATAGAAATAGAAGTACGAAATTTGCAGGAATTGGAGGAGGTCCTCACCGTTGGAAAGGTGAACCGGATACTTCTTGATAATATGCTTCCTTCAGATATGAAGCAGGCGATCCAAATGATAGGAGGTAGATATGAAACCGAGGCTTCGGGAGGAATAACCGAAAAAACCATTCGGGAAATAGCAGAGACAGGAGTGGACTACATCTCAGTTGGTGCCTTGACACACTCTTACAGAAGTTTGGACATGAGTTTAAAAGCAGTTGATTAAATGATCATTAAAACAAAAAAATACCAATTACCAACCAAGAAATACATCGGAATGGCCTTTAAAGGTGTCTTGAAACAGCAATGGTGGGTATTTGTGATCTACCTTGCCATTTGTGGTGGATATTTCTGGATTCCGAATATATGGTGGATCATTGGTGCGTCCATCGCCCTGATCCTGTACATATTATTTTGGTTGATCCAATTCGCGGGGGTTACACAACTCGAACAGGGTAAGTTCCTATTTCAAAAACTTGGTTATGAAATAACCAGCCAACAGATCCTCATTAAGCTGAATCCAAAACAAGGTATGCCTATGAAATGGGAACAGATCAAGCGTGCCAAAGTGACAAAGAAGGAATTCATTCTCTACGTCAGCAAGGCGCAGTTGATCCATCTTCCATTCCGGATCTTTAACAGTGACAACGAGGTTAAGTTTGTCGAGACCATTCTAAAACGTAAGGGCTACGTCAAATAATGTCGGGCTCTGACCGACTGAAGAAAGCAAAATCCAAAGCCGGAAGGTATTGTGCATATGGTGAAAGGTCACCAAGACAGGTCAGGGAAAAGCTCATATCCTATGGGCTCAGTAATAAAGAAGCAGAGGTAGTCTTATCCCAGTTGATAAAGGAATCGTTCGTGGATGAGTTCCGATTTGCAAGAGCATTTTCAAATGATAAGTTCAAGTTCAATAGATGGGGTAAGTTGAAAATAAGACTGGAATTAAAGCGGAAACATAGACTTGGTGATGAAGCCATACAAAATGGGTTGGATTACATTGAGGATGTGGAGTATGTTGAAATGATTGGGGATCTTCTTCGGAAAAAATGGAGTAAACTACCTGATTCAATACCGTATCTGGATCGAAAAAAACGAACTGTTGATTTTTTGATCCGTAAAGGATTTGAACAGGAACTCGTATACCGTCAACTCAATGATTATTTGTCAACAAGGCAACATTAGTTCTATTAGGTTGACGACAAATACATCCATTTTTCTAAAAATCAGTTTAATTCCGTCATGATGTATGTACTACTACTACTTGTCTTGACATTCCAAAATACAGATCATTGGAATGTGGACAAAGGAAAGCTTGCTATCGATGGTTACGACCCGGTGAGCTATTTCACTCAGGACAAACCCGTTGAAGGAAAAGGGAATATAGTTGCGAATCATAGGGGTGTGACTTTCAGATTTGCTTCTGAATCCAACAGAGAAATTTTCTTAAAAGACCCTCAAATGTATGTTCCGGAATACGGTGGATGGTGTGCCTATGCGATGGGAGTAAATGGTGATAAAGTGAAAATCGACCCGGAAACTTACAAGATAATCGATGACAAGCTCTACCTATTTTATAATTTCTGGGGCAACAATACCTTGGAGGACTGGAATGAAGACGAGCAAAACCTTAAGAAAAAAGCTGACGAATTCTGGGAACAGGTAATAAAATCGTAATGTTGATTTATTTTAGCGCATTCTTTCAATGAAATATGTCACTGTACAGATCGGCTAAGAATTTACTCCACCAACTTTCCGAGGTTATTGGTCAGCTGGAAGATGTGGACTACAGGGATCCGCTGGAGGTATTAAGTGGATCTTCCATTGGACAACATATCCGGCATACATTGGAGTTTTTCATTTGTCTCATTGATGGTCGCAATGAGAAAGTAATCAATTACGACAAACGTCAACACGACAAGGTAATAGAATCTGATCCTAAAATGGCTTTGAGTGTCATTCAGTCCATTCAAGAATTTCTTGATGGCAATGTCGAGGATTTTGAGATCATTTTTAAAGCCAACTATAATTTGGAGGGTGATGAGGAAGTGGCCGTAAAAAGTAGCTTTCACCGAGAATTGGCTTACAATATCGAGCACGCAATCCATCATATGGCGTTAATTAAAATTGGTGTCCGAGCCTTGGATAAGAAGATCAAATTGCCAGACCATTTCGGTGTAGCCAGCTCTACTGTTCGATATCAGCTCGGAGATAAGTAGACATGCCTTTCTGGAAGAGATTCCTGGTTAGGTTAAGACATTTTGAGTTCTGGCCTTTCTCCATTTTTTACTTCCCCACTTTCTTCTACTATGCCTATTTGGTATTAAAACACCGTTCTTTCTTCTTCTTTTCCGCAGCCAATCCCAATATCGAGATGGGAGGAATGCTTGGGGAGCGAAAATCGGATATTTTCAGACAGATCCCCAATGAATATATTCCGGTTACGATCTTGATGAGGGCTGGCGTTTCAATCGATGAGGTCAAATTAAAAATGAAAGAAAAAGGCCTTGCATTTCCAATCATTTTGAAACCGGATATTGGCGAACGTGGATGGCGGGTTGAAAAGATCCGAAATGACGAGCAATTGGCCTTTTACCTGGAATCGATGAAAGTGGATTTTCTAATGCAGGAATACATTGACCACAAGCTTGAATTGGGTATTTTCTTCATTCGAGACCCAAGTAATGGTCATGGAGAAGTCACATCGATAGTTAGAAAGGGATTTCTAACTGTAGTCGGGGACGGCAAAAAATCTGTAAAAGAGCTACTTCAGGAAAGTCTTAGGGCAGTTCTTCAGTTTGACTTTGATTCCGAGTTCTACCGGGAGATACTTCCCCAGGTGCCACCGAAGGGTCAGGAAATGCTTATCGAGGGGATTGGCAATCATTGCAGAGGGACCATCTTTTATGATGATGGTCATGAAATAGATCAGGATCTGAATAGATCCATCAATAACATAGCAAACAACATTCCGGAATTCTATTTTGGCCGATTTGATTTAAAGACTAAATCGTATGATGATTTGAAGGATGGGAAGAATTTCTCGATCCTGGAACTTAATGGCGCTGGTTCGGAACCCGGTCATATTTATGATCCCAAGTTTACCCTCATGAAGGCCTACAAAGATGTATTCTGGCATTTGCGTATGTTAAGTAAGGTGAGCTCAGAAAATCGTCGAAAGGGGATACCCTATACAAGCTTCAGGGATGGAATTAGAAAATTTCGCGAGATTCGCCGTTATAACAAAGCGAAGGCGTGATCCATGCCGTTTATTGAAGTTTTCATAGTTGCATTCGTGGTAAGCTATGCGGGGTCAATCCCTCCTGGAACCATCAATGTTTCGGTCATGCAGTTGTCCATTCAGAATCATCGAAGGGCAGCTGTTTTTCTTGGGATCGGGGCATCAGCAGTTGAATTTGTTTACGCTGGGATAACTGTCAAATTCCAACAATTCCTTGTCGCCAATGAAAATCTCAACTTCTATTTCCAGATTGTTACGGGTGGCGCACTTGTTATCATGGGATTGTTCAATATGTTTAGCAGAGCTAAGTCATCAAATTTCAAACAAACGCAGGGAGTTAGGAGACGAATTGGGTTCGCGAGAGGTGTGGTTTTAGGATTGGTCAATCCTCTTACAATTCCGTTCTGGTTAGCAGTTACCACATATCTCGAAACACATAAATGGATCAACCTGATTGGGAACAACTTTTGGGCGTACATATCAGGGCTTGCCGCAGGCACATTTATTCTCCTGGTTTGTGTTGATTTACTCGGTAGTAAATTCCAAAAGATCGCCGATAATACATTTTTGGTAATGAGAGTCCCGGGTATTATTCTCATGTCAATGGGTGTTTACAATTTTTGGATACTATTCACGTAATCAAAATGGAAGTTGAATTTATCAGGGCGGGAATATCAGATAAAGGCGAAGTCATGACCATGATGAAAGACTTCTATGCCATTGATGGGTATGGTTTTGACATGGATCAGGCAGGTAAGAATTTTGAGCATTTTGTAACACATGAAAATTTAGGCAGGTTTTGGTTGATCAAATTTGCAGGCGACTTGGTTGGCTACGTCATTATGACTTTCGGATACAGTTTTGAATATGGAGGCAGGGACGCTTTTATTGATGAATTATTCATCAAAAAGGATTACCGAAATCAGGGAATTGGAGAAAAAGTAATGGTTTTTCTTGATAAAGAGGCGCTAGGTCTGGGTGTGAATGCTCTTCACCTCGAGGTAGAGGGAAAAAATGAAAAAGGTCAGAGGCTCTATCGAAAGAACGGATATGAAGACAATGACCGGAATCTATTGACGAAACGTTTCGACTGATCTATTTCTGTAGTCACGAGGCGTGGTATTTTTAATACGTCGAAATGTTCTGTTGAAATTGCTCAGACTTTCAAAACCGTTTCTGTAGGCAATTTCCGCAATATCATAATTTGTAGTTATGAGTGCCTGGCACACTTTTTCAATTCGATATGTATTGAGATAATCGAGTAATCCCATTCCCATGGAAGTCTTAAACCACCGGCAAAATGAATGGGGAGACATATCAGCAATTTCAGCAGTTTCAGATAGGGATATCGGTTTCGAATAATTAGTGATCAGGTAGTTCGTCACCTTTGAGATCCTGCCATCGACCTTTGAATTTGTTTTATTTGAATTGAATGAGATACTGGACAAAGTGGCTTTCTTTTCATGTTGATCCAAAGCGGCCAGAATCTCCAATAGACTGGAAAGTCGGTGTATTGGTGATAAGGTGGATATGAATTCACACTTGCGCACCAATTCGTAAGGGGGATCAATAAAATGAATTCCTTTTTCAGCCTTACCAAACATATCAATAAGACCATCACACTCCGGGAAGGACTTGAAAGCCTCTTTTGAGAAATGGAATACGTGTGCTGTTGTATAACTTTTGTTTTCATCTGAGATCCATTGGTGCGGTAAGTTTTCACCAATCAAAACGAGATCTCCATCATTGTAGGAAGCAACATGATCACCGACAAACCTCATTCCCATTCCCTTTTTGATCAATGTCAATTCGAGTTCAGGATGATAATGCCAGTAGGGCTTCAATTCAGGAAGCTCCATCTTGAAAAAATTGAAAGAAGCTTCATGACTTGAGGTATACAGTGTTTCACGATATAGCCTCATAATGCACTTAAATTAGCATATAATATCAATATTTATGATATATAATGTTAAAATATGCATAGCATTTGATAAAATATGGAATGAATTAAGAGTAGCGATCAGACAATTTTGGACATAAACTTCTTGATATTATGGACTTTCAAGTTTTGGACAAACCTTTTGAATTGACTACTGAACAGATTGATTTCTACCGTGAAAACCGGTATATAAAGATTAAAAATGTATTACCTGAGGAGGTGATTGCTTATTTCAATGAAGTGATCTCGAAAAAGGTGAATGAGTTGAATGAGGAAAATGCTCCTTTGGACAAGAGAGACACATATGGAAGGGCCTTCCTGCAATTATTCAACCTGTGGCGGCAGGACGAAGAAATCAACAAACTTGTGAAGAGCAAAAGACTAGCCGGTATAGCTGCTGGCCTTATGGAAGTTGATGGAGTGAAGCTATATCATGACCAGGCATTGTTTAAAGAAGCAGGTGGTGGCATCACCCCATGGCATGCCGATCAATACTACTGGCCATTGTCAACGGATAAGACGATTACGGTGTGGATCCCTCTTCAGTCAACACCCCTCGAAAAGGGGCCTTTGGAATTCAGTGCTGGGAGTCATCAAATCATAGAAGGAAGAGAGCTCTCCATAAGTGATGAAAGCGAGAAACAAATCGATCAAAGACTCAGGGTTTCGGATTTTACTCACGTGATCGAACCTTTTGATATAGGTGAGGTGAGCTTTCACTCAGGATGGATATTTCATAGGGCTGGTGCCAACCAGACAGAACATATGCGTAAAGTAATGACCGTGATTTACATGGATAAAGAAATGCGTCTGAAAAAACCTGAAAACGACGGACAGGTCAATGATCATGAAACATGGTGTCCGGGAGCCAAAATTGGTGAAGTTATCAATACCCACCTGAACCCCCTCTTATGGTAAGGTTAATTCGAAAATTTTTGTTGTGTACGTTCCTGATCAACATGTTTGGGTGTAATCCAAAGGAAAACTCGCAGGGTGAGAATTTCCTGTCCAAGGTAGATTCTAATCAGGAGGGCCAACCTGTAGGCTCAAGCCAACTCGCATTTTTCCGGAACCCGAGAAATACCATACCTGCTGAGATGGAACTACTACCATTTGGTTCGATTGAACCCAGAGGTTGGATATTGGATATGATGAGGGAAGATATTAACTCCGGCATTGTCGGGAACCTGGATCAGCTAGCACCGGACGTGCTCAGGGAAGATGATATGTACAACACTGAGAGAAGAAAGTCAGTAGATGATATTCCCGCCATTGAGAACATGACGTTGACCGGAGAAGCATGGGAGCAATCCATTCAGTGGTGGAACAGTGAAAGTTTGGGGAATTGGATTGATGGGTATGTTCGGAATGCACTTCTCGCAGATGATAAAGAAGCTGTTGAAAAGAGCAAGTCCTTTGTGGAGTACATCCTTACTACCCAGGATGAAGACGGATATATTGGCATTTATGGACCTGAGTTAAGGTACAGGCACAAAGGTTCAAATGGTGAATTATGGTCTCAAACGACTCTGTTTCGAATGTTATTAGGATACTATGAATCAACAGGGGATGAGAGAGTTCTGCAAGCAGTGGAAAGGGCCATGTCCCTCACGATGAAAGAATATGGACCAGATGGGAGATCTCCTTTCGATGTAGGCAACAGTTTTGGAGGGGTCACGCATGGGGTCATGATCACGGATGTTTGTGAGACGCTACACAGGATCACAGGGAAGCAGGAATATCAGGATTATGCAGTGTATATCTACCAGGAATTTTCCAGGTATCCTTTGAATAGGGCATTCAATGACGTTCGATATGAGTACCTGTTAAAAGATTTTCCATTCCAAAGTCATTCAGTCCATACGTACGAACATTTACGCACTTTGATCTATGCGTATTTCGCCACGGGATATCCGGAACTTGAAAAGGCATTCGATAAAGCCGAAATGAAACTGGAGTCCTGTATTCTTCCTAGCGGAGGCGGTTTCGGAGATGAATGGATCGAAGGAAGAAATGCAGATCCTGACGAAACTGCTGCTGAGTTTTGCAGTCAATTCGAACTGAGGGAATACTTCGGATCGGCATTACAAAAAACGGGGATGGTGAAATATGCTGATCAATATGAAAAGATCACTTTCAATGCCATTCTCGGGAAAAGAAATGAAGACGGTACAGCCATTACCTATTGTAAAACTGACAATAGCTATGGCCTGGCCGGGACTTCACCCAGACATGGTAAAGACCAGAGGTTTAAATATTCCCCGGTTCACTCCGATGTAGCTATTTGTTGTGCCCCAAACTATGGGAAGCACCTACCCTATTATGTAGGTAATATGTGGATGAGTAAGAATGATGGACTTGCAGCTGTGCATTATGGCCCTGCCCAACTCAAAACAAAGGTAAATGAGGCGGATGTGGAGGTTTTATCGAAAACCAACTATCCCTTTTCCGATGAAATTATCCTGGAGATACGTAACTCCCAATTATTGGAGTATGCTTTGTATTTGAGAAAACCTCAATGGGTGGAGTCTATTGCAATAGATGTAGAAAACGCTCAGGTATCGTTGGAAAAAGGATTTTATAGGATTTTTAAGGAATGGAGCTCAAACGAGGTGGTAAAGCTCTCATTTGATCAGAAAGTGAAAGTCAACAATTTCAATGAAGAGGTGTACTTCCAACGGGGACCACTTGTCTATGCCCTACCCATTCCACATGAGCGAAAGGTGATTCGAAAGTATGAGCATAAAGATTTTTCAGACTATTACTGTTATCCTGTGAGTTCCGAGTATGAGAACTTGCAACTGGAGGATTTAAATTTCAGTTCGGTATTCCATAATGTGAATGGAAGGGACCCATGGAATTCGAAAGACACATATTTCTCAGGAACATTCTTCGATACACAAAATGGTGAGTCAAAGAAACTCAAATTGTATCCAATGGGAAGTACTGTCCTCCGAAGGGTGACCTTTCCTCTGAAAAAGCCCCAAATCGATTAAATTCAAAATTGTCAACACATTAAGCCATCTAAGATGAAAACACGTTTTGCAACACTAACGATTATAGCCATATTGATCTCCTGTCAACCGCCCAATACAGAAGAAGAAGCCTATTCACAGCTACCCAATATTGTTTTGATCGTGGGTGATGATCAAGGGTATCCGTATTTTGGATTTATGGGTGCGGATTATGTGGAAACCCCAAATATGGATGAACTGGCAGCCAGTGGGATTGTGTTTACTGACGGATACGTTCCTGATAACCATTGCCGACCTTCCCTGCAGACATTGATGACAAGCACCCTGCCAATTCAGTATAAGAAAGACGCTGAAAATATCAGGAAAACGGAAAGACTAAAACAACAAGGTTTAGATGAGGAGGAAATGGCAAAATGGGAGTCTGATTTCCAATTCCATGCCATGAAGTATTTCAATACATTACCAAAAATCTTGGCGGATTATGGATATAGTAGTTTCCAGGGAGGAAAATGGTGGGAGTACAACTATCAAAACGGTGGATTTACCCATGGCATGACAACAGGATGGACCCCGGAAGATCGTGCTGAGGGTAGCAGCTGGTTTAAGAAGTTTATGGGAGGGTCAGGTCTGGAGCTGGCAAGGGCAACAATGGAACCGGTTTATGAATTTGTAGAACAGAATGCTGAATCACCATTTTTCTTATGGTACGCACCTGAGTTGCCGCATTATCCTTTTGACGCACCGGATAAGTATTATAATATCTATGCTGATAAGGACATGACGGAATCTGCAAAGCGATATTATGCCAATTGTACATGGTTTGACGATGGTGTTGGTGAATTGATGAGGTTCTTAAAAGAAAAGGGAGAATTTGATAATACACTGTTTGTGTATGTTAATGACAATGGATGGGAACAAAATCCGGATCAGGAATTTCGTCATGATTCCTTAAGATGGCACAATGGAGGTGACAAAGGGAAACTTTCAATATTTGACCAGTCATTCCGCACACCAATCATATTTTCCTGGGAGGGAAAAATTGAGGGAGGAACTCGAAATAGCAATTTGATCCATAGTGCGGACATACCAGCAACTGTTCTGGACCTGATAGAGAAGCCCATTCCTGATTCCTACTTTGGAGAATCTTACAAGGATGTGATCAGCGGGAAGGCGCTAAGTATTAGAAACGAGATATTTGGGAACGTTACCCAGATGCGCTGGGAAGAGGATATGATGGGAAGAAAAGTTGATGGTTACTGGGTAAGGACTCCCGAGTGGTTTTTCAAATGGAATAAAACAACAGAGGAGGTAGGCTTGTATGATATGTACAAGGATCCATCCAACAATGAGAACCTGATGGATGACAATCCTGAACTTGTGGCAGACTTCCAGCAAAGGATAACCGATTGGAGAGCCCAATTTGACTAAATGTTGTAGCTTGACATCATGCAAGTGTTGTTGAGCAATATCCGATCATGTACAATCTGTGAAAAGAACTTACCATTAGGCCCAAACCCTATTATCTCAGCATCAAGGAGCTCAAGAATTATTATAATTGGTCAGGCCCCGGGTAAGAAAGTACATGAAACAAGTGTCCCCTGGAATGATCCAAGTGGCAAGTTGCTTCGACAATGGATGGGGCTCAGTGATGATGATTTCTACAATTCCAGGAAAGTAGCCCTAATACCTATGGGATTTTGCTATCCCGGGAAAGGTAAATCGGGGGATATGCCACCAAGACCTGAATGTGCTCCGGAATGGCATGGCAAAATCCTCTCTGAGTTAGAAGAAAAGAAATTGACCTTACTTATTGGTCAATATTCCCAGGGATATTACTTGAAGGAAAGAAGAAAGGAGACGTTAACAGAGACAGTACGATCATATCAGGAATATTTGCCTCAATATTTTCCCCTTCCCCATCCATCACCCAGAAATCGGATTTGGATGAGTAAAAATCCATGGTTTGATAAAGAAGTTATTCCGGTTTTACGACAGCTGGTGAAGAAAATTCTATAAGTTACATTCAACCATTTGGTTTAATAAGGTGGACTTCCTATAATTGCACATTAAACTAAATGGTTGAATATGAAAGCTGTAAAAGTACAATACACCGTTCGTCCGGAATATGTGGAAACCAACAAGGAGAACATCAGGAAGGTGATGAATAAACTTAGGTCTAATCCGATAGAAGGAATGAATTATTCCTCGTTCCTTTTGGATGATGGGCAAACATTTGTTCATATCAATATGGCCAGGGATGAGGAGACATTGGCAAGGCTTCAAAGTGAAGTGCCGGAATTCAACGAGTTCAGATCAGCTCTTAAAGAGAGTCAACCGCTTTCTCCACCTAAATCCGAGAATCTTAATCTTGTTGGTGCAGGTTTTGAAATATGAATGTTGACAAGGTTTTTTCGGCCTTGGCGGATCAAAACAGAAGAAGAATAGTAGAACTCCTTCATGGCAGACGGTCAACAATCCTGGATCTTTCTCAAAACTTTGACATAAGTTTCCAGGCGCTCAGTAAACACTTAAAGATCCTGGAATCTGCCGGTATAATCAAAAAGGAAAAAAAGGGAAAGTTCGTGGAATGCTCAGTCAACAGGGCTACCTTAAAAGAGCCTTTGAAATGGATCAGTTATTACAGTGATTTTTGGAACGATTCGTTTTCAAGATTGGACAAGATCATCAAAGATCAAGACAAATGACTGACAATAAGGTCTACATAACCCGGATTTTTCAATGCCCTATAGAGGTGTTGTATGATTACTTCATTAGTCCTGATCTGATCCAAAAATGGTTTGGACCTCCGCATACTGAAGTCAGTAATGTGAACATTGACCCAACAGAGGGAGCATCATTTCAAATCACGCTTTTCAATCCAAACACAAATAATTCATTTTCAATTGTCGGTGAGTATATTAAACTGCAACCTCCGGAGATTATCGAATTTTCTTACAGGTATTCGGGATTGGATCCAAGTCCACCGGATAGTATGGTTCAGATAAGATTTCATTCTCTTGGAGCATCAACGGAGATGAACTTTGTTCAGGAATTTGAGATTGTTCCGGAAGATATGGTCTCTAGAAAAAATGCCTGGGACAGTATGTTCCAGGTATTGTCAGGTCTGTTATCCGTTTAGATGGTGTCCTCCACTTCAAAAAATGGTGTGATCGTGGTTCTGAAGTCTGATTTCAGTTCAGGATAGTAAGCTAACAACCTTTTAAAGCCTGAGTCAGGGGTTTTCTTAATGAGATGATCTATTAATTTGACGCAGGCGATTGTCAGTTCCTCATTGTATTTGGTTCCGTCCCCGAATGTTTGGTCAAACTTTCTGATCTGATCGCAGATGTTTTGGATCGCTTTCCCCAATCCGTACTTTCTGATGTGAATGAATGCCAGTCGGAGGTGTGCTTCATGTGAGAAGATCTTCGGATCGAGTGTGCAGTCCTTAAACTGCATTTCAAACTCATCATCGGTCAGCTTAAAATGTGCTTCCATTTTGCATCAAATTAATGAGGAAAGATTTCAAAACGATAAATTTTGGTTTGAGGTTACAATAGGTCCGGATTTTTTCAAAAGAGAAATTCCATTAAATTGATTTCTTCATTTTGATTGCAAATGAAAGAATCTCCCGAAAACCAGATCACGCAATGGCTCAAAAAGCTTGAAAGGGAAAGCTGGCAGCTGGAATTGTTGGTTTCCGCATTCACAATTTTCCTCCTGATCCAGGCTTCAGGGGCATTTTCAGACTTTCATGACAGCCTTGGGTATCAGTACAATCTCGGTGACAACATCCTGGTTTTCATATACATGTTTTTGGCACTTGTAGGTCTTTCGATAAAGGCCTTGGCGGTATTCCTGGTGTTGCACTTGATGCTTCGGGGCTTTTGGATTGGGGCGATTGGGTTGAGGTCCGTTCAATCCAACATTGATTTCTCAAAACTCAATTACAGTCAACATTTCACGGAGAGGTTGAAAAAGAAGGTTGTTTCGTTGGACAACCTGGTGGTCCTGCTTGATCAGATCTGCAGTGTGATCTTTTCTTTTTCGTTCCTGGTGATCTCGGTCCTTATATCCTTCGGATTGTATTTCGTATTTATGGGGTGTACAGGAGTACTTTTAGCTTCCGCCGTCAATGGTACTGAAGGAACCTTAAAGGATATACTAGCAATATTCTCAGCAGTTATATTTCTGGGGATCTTGTTTACAGGGCTTATTTATTTGATCGATTTTTTCACACTGGGCTTTTTCAAAAAGTACAAGTGGTTGAGTAGGATATATTACCCCATTTACCGGTTCTATGGCTTCATCACAATTTCAGGGATCACCCGTAGTATTTATTATTACCTGATCAGCAAATTCTCGAAAAAGCGCATTCGCCTATTGTATTTAGTCCTCGGCGTGATAATTCTGTCGGATTGGTTGATCGATTTTGACCAATATCAATATTTCCCTGAAAGTGAGAACAAGTTTGCTTTGTCCTATAATTACTATGATGATAAACGACCAGCGAAAGATCACATAGTAAAAGCAAGTATTCAGTCTCAGGTCATTGAAGGCTCATTTCTACAACTTTTTCTACGTTATGAACCAGCTGATAATGAAGATATCCGACAGAAATGCCCGGACTATGAACCTTTAAAGAACGATGGGATCAATTCTACCATGCAATTGAAGATATCGGATGAAGGGATCAATCTTAGTGGCCGTTCCTATACAGAAGAGGATCATCGACAACAGTTAGATTGTCTGAGTTCTATTTTCGAAGTTATCATCAACGACTCTATACGTCAGGATGTCAATTTTTATTTCTTTGAGCACCCGGATCACGAGCAACAAGGACTTCTTGCCATGATCCCTACTGAAGATTTTGTGAAAGGAGAGAATGTTCTGGAGATTGGTAAGTTCTCCTATGACAAAAGTGATAGTACCTTTAATAAGGAGGATTTCGCGTACATCCCATTTTGGTTCAGTGGCGACTGAGAATTTAAGAATGTGTAAGGTCTGGTTAAAATATCACATAGGTACTTTCTCGGAAAGCTTAGCTTCCCCTTTAGCAAAGGGGGCTAGGGGGATTGTCGCTCCCCTTTGCAAAAAGGGGGCTAGGGGATTGGTGGAGAATTACTCAACTAAGGCAGACAGGTCCCAAAACCAACTCATCCCATACACCCTGCAGTCCTTTCGAATGGAAGTCAATTTAAGGGTAGGTAAAAAGAACCTAGCCACAGAGCTTGGCTAAATACGCCCTGCAGTCATTTCGAACCTGCCTGCGGCAGGCAGGCAGAGTGAGAAAACTATTCATAACTGGTGTATAGACTATGAATAGTTTCCTATCCACTATCTGGCGGATCGAAATACTGTTTTATGGAAGCATTTTTTACCACCCAACACATATCTGCATCTCCATGTCATACATCCCGTTAGACTGAACGGACCAAAATGAAGACGATGGATAGAAAACAATTTATCAAAGCGACTACACTCGGCATGGTTTCCTCCATTACCATACCATCAATGGCCACTAATGTTCTACAAGATCCACCTCAGCCCCTGGATCCCAAGCTGGTAAAGGATTTCGTAATAGCAGGTCATGGAAAAATGGATGAAGTAAAAGATATGTTGGAGCAATACCCAAATCTTATCTCCTGCAGACATGATTGGGGGAAGGGAGATTATGAAGAGGCAATTGAAGGAGCGGGTCATGTCGGCAACGAGGACATTGCTAATTACCTTATCGAGAAAGGAGCAAGGGTGAACCTGTTCGTCTTAACAATGCTCGGGAAGACAGACTTGGTCCTGCCTATTCTAAAAGAATACCCGCAGCTGGTAAATTCATTGGGTGCCCATGGATTTACATTGCTTCATCATGCAAATGTTGGAGGTGAAAGATCCCTGGAGATCAAGGATTTCCTAACGGAAAACGGCCTGAAAGAAACAAAGGTGAATATCAAAGGCTAAATCACGGCCTTCATAGTCCCCCGCCGTCTATCGCTTTAAAAAAAGCTGTCACATCGACCCGCCTAGTCCCCCTTTCGCAAAGGGGGTTAGGGGGATTGGTGGCGAATTGTATTCCAGTTTTCTAAATGCCAATTGATTTGGGCAAAAGAAAGAAATTATAAACCTTTATCCCATGTGGCAAGAAAAAGATAATACCCTTCATCGAGAATTTGAATTCAAGGATTTCACTGAAGCTTTTGGTTTCATGACCAAAGTGGCGATCATCGCCGAAAAGATGGACCACCATCCCAATTGGAGTAATGTGTACAACCGAGTGACGATTTCATTATCAACACATGATGCCGGTGACATTGTCACCGATAAGGACCATAAATTGGCTGAGGCCATAGACAGATTGGTGTAGATATTTCCCAGCTTATAGAATCCACTCCCCCTTTCGCAAAGGGGCTAGGGGGATTGGTGGAGAATCCTGCTGACAAGATCCTGCCCGATTTTTCCCCTGCAGTCCTTTCGACCATAAGACAAGGTAAACAAAAGAATTGACCCACAGAGCTTGGCTAAACACGCCCCGCAGTCATTTCGAACTGAGTGAGAAATCTATTCATGATTGATTGTAGAATCATGGATAGATTTCTGATTTGCTTTCTGGTTGTGAAACTACTCCCCTTTGAAAAAGGGGGGATTCTTACTCCCCCCTTTAGCAAAGGGGGGTTGGGGGGATTGGTGGAGAATTGAAATAAACTCCGACAGAAACTCACCTTCTTGTTTGTCAAAACAAAAGAAAATAAAAAACTTACCTCTGAAATAAACCCAATTCACTTGAGCACCTCCCTATACCTAGTGGCTACCCCCATTGGTAACCTTAAAGACATGACCTTCAGAGCAATTGAGGTGCTGAAAGAGGTCGACCAGATCCTCGCCGAGGACACAAGGACATCTGGTGTATTACTTAAGCACTATGAGATCAACACATCGCTGCGTAGCTTCCATGCATTTAATGAGCATAAAGCAGTTGAAGGGATCATTAAAGAGATGAAATCAGGAAAAGTTTTCGCGTTGATTTCCGATGCCGGAACTCCTGGCGTTTCTGACCCCGGATTCCTTCTGGCCAGAGCCATTATTCAAAATGATCTGAAAATGGAGGTGCTACCTGGAGCAACTGCCTTCATTCCTGCCTTACTTAAATCCGGTTTTCCTTGTGAAAGATTTGTATTTGAAGGTTTCCTACCCCATAAAAAAGGCCGCAAAACCAAGCTGGAGGCTATAAAGGAAGAGACCAGAACCGTAATCCTTTATGAATCCCCGCACCGTTTGATCAAGACATTAACCCAAATCCAGGAATTTGTTGGGTTACATACCGTGGTAAGCGTTTCTCGGGAGTTGACCAAGAAGTTTGAGGAAACGATCACCGGCTCTATTGAAGATTTAATCTCACATTTCGAAACTCACCAACCAAAAGGGGAGTTTGTAATCGTAATCAGAAGATCATGAACCTGCTGCAAACCATCGAAAAAGCCAAAAAGATTGCCATTGACGTAGGTGAATTTATTCGTCAGGAATCACAGAATTTCACAGTAGACAAGGTAGAACTTAAGGGCAAGGCTGACCTGGTCTCTTACGTAGATCAGACAGCTGAAACCCGTCTCGTCGAACAATTGAGCGAACTGATCCCCGGATCCTCCTTTATAACAGAGGAGAACATGGTCGAGCAGAAGCAAAGTGACAATACCTGGATCATCGACCCGCTTGATGGGACGACCAATTTCGTTCATGGTATACCATCATATGCTGTTTCCGTTGCTTTGCAGGTAGATGGTAAACTGAGTGCAGGGATAGTTTATGAGATATCTCGAGATGAATGCTTTTGGGCGGTGAAAGGACTCGGAGCTTTCCGAAATCGGGAAATGATCCATGTGACCCCTGCGAATAAAATAGATGACAGTCTTTTTTCCACTGGATTTCCTATTTACAATTTTGAAAAGATCGATGAATATTTGGCTATCCTCAATGAGTTGATGAGGAACAGCCATGGATTGAGAAGGATCGGAAGTGCCGCAACGGATCTTGCTTTTGTGGCCTGTGGTCGAATGGAAGGTTTTTTCGAATACAATCTGAATGCATGGGACGTTGCAGCCGGTGCTCTGATCGTTCAGGAAGCTGGTGGAACAGTCACCGATTTCAAAGGAGGGGATGATTTTCTTTTTGGAAGGGAGATTGTCGCCGCCGGACCTGTCCACTCCGAGTTGTTGTCTGTCATCCAGAAATTTTGGTAGCTCCCCATTTCTCAAAGGGGGCTAGGGGGATTGGTAGTGAATCCTGCTGACAAGCTCCTACCCGATTCTTCACCTACAGTCCTTTCGAATGGAAGTCAATTTAAGGGTAAGTAAAAGAACTTACCCACAGAGCTTGGCTAAACACGCCCTGCAGTCTTTTCGAACGAAACGAAGTGAAGAGAGAAATCTATTCATAACTATGTGAAGATTCTATGTAGTTTTCTATTTCGATCTTCTGGTTGAAACTACTCCCCCTTTGGAAAAGGGGGCTAGGGGGATTCTTACTCCCCCTTTCTCAAAGGGGGCTTGGGGGGATTGGTGGAGAATCCTGCATACGACTTCCCAATTGGAATAATCCTACCCCCAATCTCCACATTCTCATTATTATAAGATTCGATTTTGTCTCTATTAATAATAAACGACTTATGAATTCGCTGAAAATTATCGGGAAGCAGTGATTCCGCGTCTTTTAAGGTCAGGTACGAGATAAGCGACTTATTGGACTCCAGGTAGAAGGTCAAATAATTCCCCAATCCCTCAACATATAAAATTGTCGAAGGCAATACCCTGTAAAACCGCTTTTCACTTCTTATTTCCAGCGGTTGCTCCTCGATTCTAGTGGACAATTTCCTTTCTTCGAGCCAGAGTTTGTAGATCTTCAATGCGGTGAGAAGCATAACCGTAGAGTTGATTAGTACAATGGATCTAACAATCAAGTCGGTCTCCCATAGCTCATTGTTGGATTCGAAAAAGTATTCATGGAAATAAAAGGTGAGTACTCGCTGTATGATTCCAAAAATAGATACCAAAACCAGGTACAACAGAAAGAACTTCATTACCCTTTCCCTGGCTAGGAACCTGGGGATCAGGTAATACATGGATATGTATGACGCGGCGATCCGAACTGGCATAAGTACAAATTCCAATTCAAAGGACTTAAAAAGTTTACCTTCTTCCGCCCATAAAAAACTGAAGAATAAATAAAGTGTAATCCAAAATAGTACATGGGTTAGGATCCTCGAGTTGAAAATGTATAGCTCCCTGGATAATATCCTTTTCATCAAATCATAAAAATCTGGTTGTTGACATAAGAAACGTGTTTAAACGTATAAAACACAATTTTCCGTGCTCCCACTCTGCTTTTCGATCGTTTATTTCACTGTTTAAAACTCAAACATAAACATCCCAATTGAAGATGAAACAAGCATTATCCCTACTAATTACCATCTCATTTTTCTGTTGTCAGTCCCAGGAACTAGGGAGAAGGGCAAAATGGCAAGCCAGCTTCCAGCGTATGGAAAATAATCCAGGTGTTACCATAACATCCATGGAATCACGGAGCCCTCTTGAAACGGCCGGATTCAAAGAAGGTGATATTCTATTGAAAATCAATGGTCGATTGATAGCATCCGGAGAGGACTGGAGCGCCGTTACTTATGGCATCAGATCAGGGAAGCCAACAAAGATCCGATATAGAAGGGGAGGCAAAGTAGATTTAACTGAGGTCATGCTGAATCCTTTGGAAAAAGAGTCCCACGATGGGTTGGATACTTTTTATGAGTCTATAACAAGTGACTACGGGATACAACTGCGGACAATCATTACCAAACCTAAAAATCAGAGGGGTCGACTACCTGCTATTCTTCTGATTCAAGGTCTCAGCTGTAGTACGATTGAAAATTACCCGGGGAGGTCAGGCAATTGGAATGAGCAGATCAAGTATGTAGTAGAACAATCGGATATGGTCGTAATGCGGGTGGAAAAACCTGGTGTTGGTGATAGTGAAGGTGATTGTTCTGAAACAGACTTTCAAACTGAATTGTCTGGCTATAATGCTGCAGTCAGAGCCCTGAAAGAAAAGGAATATATCGATACTGATCGAATTGTGGTATATGGTTCAAGCATGGGTAGCGCATTGGCACCTTTGCTTGCTAATGAGTTTGACTTAGCCGGGGTCATTTCTGACGGTACGTTTTTCAAAACATGGTTTGAACACATGCTGGAGATAGAACGCCGGATCCGTCAAATGTCCGGGGATGATGAATCCACCATAGTTAAGAAGATGAATGAAGGGTACATTCCACTTTATTATGGAATGTTGATAGAAGGTAAGTCCTATGAAGAAGTAATCAAGACAAATCCGTCTCTGGCTGATTATAATTACCATGGTCCACGACACATGTATGGTAGACCGGTTGAGTACTATCAACAACTACAGCAATTCGATCTTGCGGGAGAATGGGAAAAGCTGAAGGTTCCAGTCAGAATTATGTATGGGTCGAACGACTGGATCATGTCAGAATTCGATAATAGAATGATCATGAATGTACTGGATCGGGTAGGTCACGAAGATCACGAATTGCTGATCTACCCCGGGTTGGATCATTGGAACACTATCCATGAGTCACCGGACAATTCATTTCATGGCAAACCCGGGAAATGGGATGAAGGTGTGCCCCAGCAGATTGTTGATTGGGCAAGGGAGATGGTAGAGATATCTCAATAGCTTGGTTTTATTTAACAGAACACATTGATGGGAAAGTTTCTTCAAGCTAATCCCCCTTGCTCCCTTTCCCTGCCTGCCGGAAGGCAAGGTTCAAAAAAGGTGGAAAACTACTCCCCCTTTCGCAAAGGGGGCCAGGGGGGATTGGTGTTGAATTTTGCAAGAAAAATCATTTCTTATACACCCTGCAGTCCTTTTGACCGAAGCAAAGCGAAGAAAGCTTGCCGACCGAAGGTGGGCCTGCCGTCCGAAGGTGGGAAAACTATTCATACCGTGTGGGGAACATGAAAAGTTTTCTTAGTTGTTTATCCTTTTAGTAATATAAGTCAACCGATCCGCATAGATAGGAATATCAGACACCACACCAAGTAATTCCCTGGCATTCTCTAAGTGTGAGAGCGATTCTTCTTCCTCATCTACTTTCTTTTTAAGCAGCGCATAAGAAATATATGTTTCCGCGAGTTCCGGAGCGAAGGTTCGGGAGTCTTTAGTGTTCAGAGACTGTCTTATCTCCAGTGATTGGTCAAGATAATTCTGAGCTTCTTCGTGCAGACGTAATTTGGTATGAACCTCTCCCAACAGTTGATAAGTATGAGCCAACGGAGGATTAAATCGGTTAGGGCTCACTTCGACATATTCTTCCAAAAATTCTTTAGCATCATTGAGATGAGGCAACGCTTTTTTTACTTTTTTCTTTGCCATATACATTCTGCCAAGGTCAAGTAAAGCCAAACCATGATCAGCTGCATGACTAGGTGTTTTTTCTGACAACATCTTTTTCAAGGAATAGGATTTCAGAAAGAACTTTCTGGCTTTCCCTTTCTTTTTCATCACCAGGTAAAGATCCCCTAAGTTGTCATAGGTCTTGGAAAGATCAAATGCGTGGAGCTCATGATTCTCTTCATAATTTTTCTCCCTGATCTCACGGGCGAAGTCAAGATTTTTCTTCGCTTTATCAAATTCTTTTTCCTTCAGATATAGCAAATGAGTTTCATTGTATACTTCCGCAAGGTCCCTGGATCGGACATTTCCATTCTCCTGAATAATTCTTGTACAAATAGGTACATAGGTATCATATAATGCCCTGGCGGAATCCAGATTGTTATTCTTGCTGTAGACATTACCAAGGTTTGAGCTGGTAAATGCAATTTCCAGTTGTAGGAAATCCGGATTATTTTCATTGAATTTTAGCTTGATATCCAGAGCTTTCTGGTAGGTCTTGGCAGCAAGGGTGAATTCAAATATTTCTTCATAGTTTACACCCAGATTGTTCAGACTGGAGGCAAGACCTATTGGAAACCCTGAAGGATCCTTATTGTAAAGCTCTTCTTCCATGCCGATCGCTTCCTTGTAAGAATTGATGGATTCATCGTCGTGATAGATTGCCGAGCAGGCCATGCTTAACCGGTGTCTTACTGTTGTCGAGATATTGTAATAGTAAGTTGAACGCTCACGTTCAGGAGTATCTTCCATGGAGGATAGGATATCCTTGTTCATGGTGATAGCTGCATGATAGTTACCTAAATCATATTCAGCTA
Source organism: Cyclobacteriaceae bacterium (assembly GCA_965242805.1). GTDB lineage: Bacteria > Bacteroidota > Bacteroidia > Cytophagales > Cyclobacteriaceae > JANQEU01. The sequence goes on from CBDETD010000002.1 coordinate 3,478,779, forward strand.
CGGCAAGGTTGCTTCTCAGGTAGCTAATGTGAGGGACATAACTTTTGCCATCAAATCCATCTATTTCTTCGAACAGTGCAATCCCCCGTTTAATAATATCTCTCGTAGAATTATAATCATTCAGAAGTATTTTAGCATTACTGGCTTCCATATACATACTGGCCAAAATACGCTTGTAACCGGGATGATTAACTTCCTCAAGTACATCCTCCAAATCACGTATGGCTAATTGTATGGTAGAGTCACTTTCCAGCACTTTCTCTATAGCTGAATAGCTCATCGATAGATTTCTTAAGACGATTCCCCGAAATGCTTTGACCTGAACATCCTGGGAAGGTGCTTCCGTGATTATCTCTGCGTCCTCCTGAGTGGGCATCTCATTGATTACCTCAACAGATTTTGAATAGAAGTTGACGGCTTCTTCATATGCATTTTCATTTTTGCGGATGTTACCCATTTTAAAGTAATCGGCGGTCAGAGTTTCGATTACATCCTGCGTTCTATCCACAGATTCCAGGGAATCAATTCGGTTCAATAGGATCTCTTCATCAGATTGCGTTTGCGAAAAAGCATTTATTCCAATAGTAAGCAGAATCGGGGTAAAGAGCACTCTTGCTAAATACCGAACGGTAAAAGAATTTCTAAAATAGTGAGTCATTAAATGCTTATTTGTTTACCTGTGTCTAATACATTTCAAAAAACGGCCGAAGATAGCTGTATTTAAGAAATTTTGATGGATTTGAGAGGATATAGTTGCATCATATAAATTTTGCAACTCCAGTTAAAGGGTAACCTATCTAACTCCTAACCTAATCCCCTAGCCCCCCTTCCTGCCTGCCGGTAAGCAAGGTTCGAAAAAGGGGGAAAACTACTCCCCCTTTAGCAAAGGGGGCCAGGGGGGATTGGTGTTGAATTTTGCAAGAAAAATCATATTTCTTATACACCCCTGCAGTCTTTTCGATTGGAAGTCAATTTAAGGGTAGGTAAAAAGACTTACCCACAGAGCTTGGCTAAACACGCCCTGCAGTCCTTTCGAACCTGCCTGCGGCAGGCAGGCAGAGTGAGAAATCTATTCATGTTTGATTGTGGAATCATGGATAGATTTCTGATTTGCTTCCTGGTTGTGAAGCTACTCCCTGCAAAAGGGGGCAGGTGGAAAACTACTCCCCCTTTCGCAAAGGGGGCCAGGGGGGATTGGTGTTGAATTTTGCAAAATAACTGTGTGAGCAAAAGAAACACACCCACTATTTCCCATATAACTAAATTATTCCTTACATTCGAAAAGAACCAATGTAACATACACCTCTTTGCGCTACTCACTATTTACACTTTGGATCAATTTCCAGTTACTTCGAAAAAGACTATTCCCCTCAAAAAATGGAGCCCATAACTCAAGAGCATCCAAACTTCACGAAGCGAAGAAGCGGGTTGGCCAGCCAGAATACCCGGGCCAGCGATGGCTTGTGGGAGGAAGGCGATTATTCTGGCTTGATCTTTTTGTCCACCGTGGACGCGGTTCGTTTTTGCATCAAGGCAAAAATGAAGGGCCTATCCGGCCTGAGGATGGAAGAATCAATGTATCCAAAAGTTTCCTATGAGCAAAACAAAGCTCATAGCACTCCTCCTACTTTTCTCTTCCCTTTTAACAAAAGGCCTCGCCCAAGTCAATACTCCCGACACCCTCGACGAAGTCATCACCGAAGCAAAAGCTCGAGAGATCTTCAAAGGGATCTTCGACTTTGATCGGCTGGCGCATGCTGTAGCTGCAGGACGAATTGCCAAAGATGAACGACTGACAGAATATGTCGACGGGTTCATGGACCGCAACCAGATCGATGTACTGACCATAGGGTACATCGACAGCGACAGGTTCTGGCCGAGGGCATTCCGCGAAGGAAAACTCCGAAGACTGGAAAGACACGAAAGTGAGAAACTCCTTTCCGCCCGGATCATCTTCAACCCACAGATTACGGATGATAAGATCAGAGGCTATACGGTTATCCTGAACCTGGAAGGAAAACAAGACAGCGTCTATCAACTGCTCGAGATTACACAGGAGGAGATCGACGCCATTGTTGAGGAGGTGATAGCGGACTCCAAAGATGACCAATTCAGCTCACCGGGAGTGACAAAAGACCTGGTCGTCAACAACCTCATCGCCAGTTTACAGCAACTGGATCAAGGAGTAGACATCAAGCACGATCTCATAGTTTTCTCGCAACACCCGGAGCAGCACTTCAGCTTCGACGAATTCAAGTACGAAGCCTTAAGCTCCGACTACCCACCACTCCCTGTCACGGGGAAAACCATCCGCCCCGCCTGGAAGTCGATCCAGACAGGCAGTTTCGATCAGGTGATTGCCAGCGATAGCGCTCGATTCGAACTGAACGGTCAGGAACTGACATCTTCAGAAGTCGACGGGATCCGAACGATCAACATCCAGGGAATTTCCGGAGGGGACGAATCCGCACTGGAAGCAAAACTGGGCGAAGATCTGGTAGGAGTGCTGAACGTTGTTTCCTACGATCAGGTGATCAACCCCGTCAAGGTCATCCCCGTCAACAACCCAAACATCTCCCTCCCAAACCTTGAATCCCGACTCAATGAGATTTACGCTCCAGCAGTAGCCAACTGGGAAGTGGAGGTACTCCCCGATGTCGATCTGGGAAATGACTGGGATAAAGACGGCGATGGCGCACTTGATGACGGTTCGTCCGGTATGCTTTCCAACTACACGTCGGAGATGAACCACCTCATCCGCGACTGGAAGCGGGATGGCGACCGGAACAAGAACACCTATTACCTCTACCTGATCAACAAACCCAGTTCCATATCCAAGTTAGGCTACATGCCCCGCAAAAAGCAGTTCGGATTCATCTTCACCGATCCTCATGGCGGTGATTCGGACCTCTTGATCAAGACCATAGCCCATGAACTGGGTCACGGCACCTACCGTCTGGAGCACACCTTCTCCGAGCGTGGCCTACCTCAGGGCCAAACTACAAACCTTATGGACTACAGCTCCGGTACTACACTCCACAAATACCAGTGGGACCACATCCACGATCCTGCCATAGTCTTCGGATTGTTCGAGGAGGATGAGGAGGGGGCGATGGTGGCTTCTTTCGTCGGTGGTGGATGGGAAGAGTGCTATCGAGGACTGAGGGCAGTAAGTTCCGAAGCATTTTTCGAGAACAGGGAAGAGCTTCCCATCGCAAAGCTCAACACCGACTGCTATGATGGAGCCCTATTCCTACTGCAGTCTGGTGAACTGTTATGGCGAACTCCGGATGAACTGGGAAATGACAATTATTATGTCCTGGATGAAGAAGAAAACATCTGGCTGACCTTTGACCTTCCTCCGCCCGATTGCCTGAGCTGTGATCTTACCTGGTTAGTCAAAGAAGTCGAGATCACCGGGATCCGATACCTCACTCCTCTGGAGGACGTCATGATCCTGATGGATGGTAAAGATCTGGAAGGAGCAGATGCATCCCAATTACTTGCTGGAACATTCCTGCTTATCGAAGTAGTCCCTGGTGGGAAACTGGTCAAACCAGTCAAGCGAGCGATCAGTGGAGGTCTCAACGCCAAGAAGATATTCGTCATGGCCAACAAGACCAAAGTGGCAATCGGCGAAGTGGTCAACGGAGTTTTCAAACCCAATCAATGGATAGATGATGCCGACGAAGTCATACAAGTCCTCGAAAATCAACGATACTTGGACGAAGCTGGAAATGAAGTGGAGGGAACACTGGAGGTGGTGAAGGATGGGAGTGGGAATGTGGGAGTGAGGTTGAAGTCGTTGATAGATATAGAAAAAATTTCTCCACTGTTAAAGACTGAACCAAATACAGCTTTTTTTTGGTCAGGTAGGACAAATGGTATAGGAGGAATGAATAAAGCTATGGAGATTGCAAAAAAAAAGGGAGGTACTACCCTTGAGACATTATTAGAACAAAAAAAAGTTGAACTACCTGACTTTGATCCAAGTAATCCATCAGTGGTTAAGGCGTGGGAAGATGTTTCATCAGAATACGCGAAGCAGGTTTCAGGAGAGGTGAGAGCAGTGATTGGAAGAGATTTGAGGCCCGGAAATGTATGGCAGACTAAAGAATTACCTTTACTGAAGTCAAACCAAATGGTTACGAAGATTACCACAATCGATCCAGAAACACTAGCGGAGACAGTTATATTAAACCGATAATGTCTATGGAAATCAAATATGCAATTAAGTCAAGAGGATCGATGCTAGTTGAATATGGAGGAAAGAAGTTATTTGTAGAGGGTGAATTAATCTTTACTCCTCCTGTATTTTATGCTAATTTGAATTCAATAGCAAATTGGGAACCGCCTTACGAAGATGAAGGCCCCACCCAAATAGAAAAAGATGAAATAATAAAATTCATCAAAGCTGATAGTCAGAGAGAAGGAAGTACCAAAATATTATTTGACTAATTATTGAAATGATGATTTGATGAGAAGCCTCCTCAATTATTCAGTGGAATAATCCCTAGTTAATTGTTTTGTCAATCATCACTCCGTTTCACAATTTCAGTAAATTCAATATCTATTTGAAATTATGATGGCAAGCATCTAATTTCATCTTTCTTATATGAATGACACCAAACTAAGCCTTTCTCAACTCGAACAATACCTGTCCAAAGCTGCCTGGATCTTGAAAGGTCCGGTGGATGCTTCCGATTTCAAAGTGTACATCTTTCCGCTGTTGTTCTTCAAAAGGATATCCGATGTGTACGATGAGGAATACGCTCAGGCATTGGAGGAATCTGAGGGGGATACAGAATATGCTTCTCTACCGGAGTTTCATCGATTTGAAATACCTCAGGGATGCCATTGGAAGGACGTTAGAGAAACGACCCCCAATGTAGGGATGGCCATCGAAAAGGTTATCAGGGGAATAGAACAAGCCAATCAGGAAAGCCTTTATGGCATATTCGGAGATGCGCAATGGAGCAACAAGAATCGCTTGTCTGACCGATTAGTGGTCGATCTCATTGAGCACTTTTCTCAATATACCTTGTCCAATTCATTGGTAGATCCTGATATCCTGGGACAGGCTTATGAATACCTGATCAAGCATTTTACTGATCTCACCAACAAAAAGGCAGGCGAATTTTATACACCGAGGTCAGTGGTTCATCTACTGGGATTTATTCTTGATCCAAAAGAAGGAGAAAGTATCTATGATCCGGCTTGCGGAACAGGTGGTATGTTGTTGGAGTGCGTGCATCATTTACAGGAAGCTAAAGGAGATTGTCGAACCCTGAAGCTTTTCGGCCAGGAAAAGAATCTGACGTCCAAAAGAGTAATGCTGGTGAACGAGAAGTTCAGAAGTCGCTACGCAAAAGCTTTGTTGAAATACCAGTTGCATAATGATCAAATGTTATTTGAGAGAGCTTATGCTTATATTAAGGAGTATTATTAGGGATGTTAGAACTCAAGCATATTGCCAAGTCATTCGGAGAACAACATGTTCTGAAGGACGTGAACATGAAGATTAAACCCGGAATGGTGTATGCTTTGGTAGGGACGAACGGATCGGGCAAGACCACACTTTTCAATATCATCAATGGGTTTTTGAGACCTGACCAGGGTGATGTAATACTACAACAACAAAAAATAAACCACCTTCCACCTCATTTGATTAATCGCTTGGGGATTAGTCGAACTTTCCAGGATCTTAGACTCATTACAGATTTGACAGTTTTAGATAATGTAATGCTTGCATACAAAAACCAGGAGGGAGAGAAATGGTGGAAAGCAATCCTTCCACCAAAAACCTATCAAAGGCAACAGGATGAATTAAAAACCCGCGCCATCTCCATCTTGGAGAAAACCTTCCTTTCCGATGTAATAAACGAAAAGGCTGGGGAGGTATCATATGGCCAACAAAAGTTGCTCACGTTTGCATGTTGCCTGGCGAATAACTCAGGACTCTTGTTATTAGATGAACCTGTTGCCGGGGTCAATCCGGCATTCCGGGACAAGGTGGCATCTCTGGTAAATGAAGCTAAAATGATTGGAAAAGCTATTTTATTAATTGAACATAATGCAGACTTTATTGAACAAACCTCTAATAAGGTGTTCTTCTTGAACGAAGGAATTTGCAAAGAATTTGAAAGTTACAACCTACTACGAAATAATCAAGAAGTGAAGGAGGCTTATGTATGAGTCTTCTTAAGTTGCAGAATATTAACACGGGCTATGGTAAAAAACAGGTGCTGTTTGATGTCACCATGGGAATTGAAGAATCAGAGACAGTTCTCTTGATTGGCTCTAACGGATCGGGAAAATCTACTTTACTAAAGGTGATATACCGTCTATTGCCAATTTGGAATATCACCAGACAAAAGAGTTGTATTGAATACAATAATTTTGATATATTGAACATTCAAACATACCAACTGATGAAAAAGGGAGTTGTGTACATCCCTCAGCAAAATGAATTGTTTTTTGAAATGACAGTGAAGCAAAATTTGGAGACAAGTGCTTTACATCTGAAGAACAGGAAAGAGACGAAAGATCGAACTGAGGAGGTATTAGAGATGATTACACCTCTTAAAAAAAACTACAACAAATTAGCAGCCCAACTTAGTGGAGGGGAGCGTAAGCAATTAAGTCTTGGTATGGCAATGATGAATCGACCAAAACTTCTGATGCTAGATGAACCTTTGGCTGGAGTTGCTTCGGACCGGATCGAACAAGTTAGGAATATTATCACAAGGTTCAAGAAAATGAATACCACCGCCATAATAGTTGAGCATAGAATTAAGGAATTATTTGAACTTGCGGATCGGGTTGTAGGCCTCAAATTAGGAAGAATGATAAAGGAAGATTTGTCATCATTAGAGAAGATAAAGTCAACAATTATTTGATTATGAATAGAAACTCTTTTTACATGTGCATGTTGGTTTGTACCATTTTCATGTATTCCTGTCAAACTAAAGATAATGTGATTGTAATTGGGGCAATTCTTCCTTTATCTGGAGATGTAGCTATTTATGGTAATAACACTAAGAAAGGCATTGATCTTGCAGTTCAACAAGTTAATCAACTTGGAGGAATTGACGGAATGCAAATACAAGTAATATATGAAGACAGTCGTGCAAATCCGAGGGAAGGAGTTTCGGCTATGCAAAAGCTTATTTCAGTTCATGACGTGCAATATGTTATTGACAACAGTGTAAGTTCTGTCGCTCTTGCAATGGTCCCTGTGGCAGAGAAAAATAATGTAGTATTACTCTCAACTGGATCCACCAACCCCAAACTTTCAGGAATAAGTCCGTGGTTTTTTAGAATTTGGAATTCTGATTCGTTTGAAGGAAAATTCACTGCAAATTACGCTTATGACTCTCTCCAATTAAATTCTTTCTCAATCATTTATGTGAATAATGATTATGGAATTAGTTTGAAAGATGTGTTCATAGCCGAATTTGAGGCAAAGGGAGGCAATGTGCTTTCCGAAGAAGCTTTTGAACAAAATGATACTGATTTTAGGACTCAATTAGCAAAAATCAAGAATGTCACACCAGAAGGACTTTACATAGTCGGATACTCGAAAGAAATTTCAAATCTTCTAATACAAACAGATCAATTTCAAATAAGCAGTAAGCTTTTGGGCACTGTAACAATGGAAGATCGACAAGTAATCGATTTAGCTCTGAGTTCAGCTGAGGGCGTGATATATCCATTCCCAAAGGAACCCGATCCTAACCATCCAAGTGTTTCCACTTTTCAACAGACTTATTTGGATACATATAATGAAAAACATGGAATAACATGTGATGTTGGCTATGATGCAATTATGTTACTAAGGGAAGCCGTAATCCTTGGTGAAGGGATAACTAGTGAAAAGATAGCGAATGGATTAAGAAGAATTGAGAACTATAATGGAGCTTCTGGTCTAATTAATTTCGATCAAAATGGGGATGTTAGCAAACCACTTGATATGAAAATCATTGAAAATGGTGAATTCAGGGTATTAAATTGATTATATGGATTCCACCGCTGTTTTAACACCTGAGAATTCTTCTGGACTCCTCAATATCTATTTTGGAGTTTTGCTCCTTTCATACCTTCTTTCAGCTATTTGGATAACCCGCAACAAAGACAGACTTTACATAATCAAAAGAAAAAGATGGATTTTCAATTTAATTATACCCTCTTTGATCTCTATAACATTTGGTGGACTTTTGTACTTCGCCATCCAGGATATTAGCATCCTTCAACAAAACAACATTGATCTGATAGTAAGTGCTATTTTCACGGTAGGGATTGCATACCTTACTTACCATATGCAACGCTATTTCGTAATTTTTGTAATCCCAAATAACTTTTTTCAATTCTTAAATAGTGTTTCCAATAAGGACATTGTAACCATTGAGTTTTTTAGAAGAATTCTTGAAAAGTGTATTGATACAGAGAACTTTTTCAAAGTACTATCCGATTATAAAATCGGTAATTTCAAAGCATTGACCGATGGAATGGAGCTTTCCGGTATTGAATTGTCCGATGCTCTTTATTCCGAATTACTTAATTGCGCGATGGCAGCAAATCCAACTAAGCACTATGCCATTTGGAATGAGAATTTTGTAAAAACGGATAACATTCAAGAAGTTACATACTACTGCAATTCATATTCTATTTTCTATAAGCATAGTGATCTTGAAGAAAAACATAGAATTTTTGTCAGTAATAGTCGTGATATTCCAAACTTTGATGCCATTAAGGACTATCATTTTACAAAATGGAAATTCAAAAAGGTATACTTTTTGCACACTGATCAATTTGAAGACATGATGAAAAAGTACTTGGCGATGTCATCAACAGATTATGTGGATTTCGTTTTACTTGAAAGTAAGAACCAGGGGTGGTTGATTGGAAAGACGAAAACAGGAAGAATCGTATTTCGAAAAAACGACCAGTTTGACGAAGCGTTGAAATTTTATAATGACGTGCGGGAAATTGCAGAACCTATAACAGCCTCCTAAGTATGGGACAATTAAATACCAATATCACTAAAAATCCTGTTTTTAAAAACGTAGATTTTGGTAAATACAAAGAACAAAGAGATTTTAAATCAATTGGAAATAAACCAAAATCCAAAGAAAAGAAGCGACCTAGCAACAATAAATAAGATATCCAAACTAATCTGTTCGGACCAGGAGAGATTGATTGAAAAAGTATTTAATGAAAATACGGAAATTCAAGATTCTCTGAAGTATTGTCTAAAAGATTCAGGCATATTATTTAGACCATGGATATGCTACCTTGGGATAGAATTGTCGAAAAAAGCTTTACCTGACTATCTATTTCTTCTATCTGCAATTGAATTTATCCAGAAATCAACGCTTGTACTTGACGACATTATAGATAATTCTCCTTTAAGAAATAATCTCAAATCTGCTCACGTTCGGTACGGGACAAGCGTAGCTGTAGTCAATGGAGAAATTCTGAAAAGTCTAGGTATTAGAAATATTTATGAATCCAATTCTATTGGAGATAGTATCAAATTCAAAATTATAAAGGAACTAGAAAATGCTTACATAAACGTCTATCATGGACAGAATTTAGATATTATTTACGAGTCCTATTCAACAATTTCGGAAGAGCAATACTTTAAGATGATCTACTTAACAACAGCAAGCCTCATCGAAAGCTCCTTGGTTTGTGGTTTGATAATTTCAAACCTTCCGATTTCAGACATCCATAAGCTAAGAATATTTGGTCAGAAAATAGGTTTAGGATACCAAGTCAGGGATGATATTGTAAACCTGATAAGTGATTCTTCAAACGGGAAAATACTAGCTGAAGATTTGCGTTCCAGAAAAAAAAGATTACCAGTAGTATACTTGCTGAATAATTCTTCAAGATCTGCTATAAAAGAATTTTTAGCAATTTGGAATCAAAATGAAATTCCAGAGCATGATATCATTACACTTTTAGAAATACTCCAAAATGAGGGAGCAATCGACTATTCAGTTAAAAAACTGCAACTCATTCTTGAGGAAACCTACGATCATCTTCAGGATATTTCAATCAAACATGATCTGTCTTTTTTCACAACTCTAGTAGAAAAAATTGGGGACCTATGATTGAGGTACTTATTAGTAGCATTGCAATTGGCCTACTTTATTCGTTAGTAGCATTAAGTTTTAATATTATTTATTTGACCAATAAATTCTTCGATGTTGCTGTCGCATTCGTTTTAACTCTATGCCCTTTTCTTGTCAAAGAATTATATCTACTTGGTTTTAGTTTCTGGTTATCATCATTATTATCTGTAATTACCTCTATTGGTATATATGCATTCCTTTTCTATGTGATTTATCAAAGATTAATAATTCTTAGAATTGACAGTCTAAAGCTATTGGTTGTTTCTCTAGGTCTTTATATAGTCTTCGAGAACTTGATCGCCATAAAATGGGGATATGATAGTAAATCTTTCTTAATAGAGGGAGTGAAGGAGACATTCAATCTTAGAGGTTTGATAATTACATATGGTCAGACCATTACAATCACTTTAAGTGTTCTATTTCTTCTTATGTATGGCATTCTAATGAATTTTACCTTAATAGGTACCCAAATTCGTGCAAATTCTCAAAATCCAGATCTCTATCGCATTTTTGGCAATAATCCTTTTAGAGTCCGACTGTATTCAATTGTATTCGCTTTGTCTATTGGTCTTCTTGCATCAATATTGTTCTCGCTGGAATACAATTTCAATCCAACTTTCGGATTTAGCTTTTTATTATACGGGATAATCGCCATGATAATAGGTGGAGTAGGAAGCACTTGGGGAATAATTGGAGGCTCAATGCTTCTGTCTACGTCACAGTATTTTACAGCTTACTTCCTAGATAGCAAATGGATGAACGCGACTGCATTCATTTTGTTGATCATATTTCTGTTTTTAAGACCCTACGGTTTTGGTGGTAAGAAATTAAGAAAGGTTGAGGTCTGATGGAATATCTACTCCACCTTATAATAATTGTATTCTTATTCACTATGCTGGCACAATCCCTTAGCTTGGCTGCTGGATTTAGTGGTCAAACTTCATTGGCGCACGCAGGATTCTATGGCATTGGAGCTTATGTTAGTGCCATTCTGTCTGTGAATTATGGAATTACATTTCTGGTGACATTGCCATTGTCGATGTTAATTTCGGGGATTTTGGCTTTTCTGGTCTCGAGGATTGCAATACGTACTGTTGATGATTATTACATTATTATCACTCTTGGTTTGCAAGTAGTCATCTATTCGATTATGAATAATTGGCAACAACTTACAAAAGGTCCATTAGGAATTCCTAATATACCTAGTTTGAATCTACTTGGAATAAAGTTTGAATCCAAGTGGTCAATTTTGATGTTATCATTTTTTTTCATGATCCTAATCTGGAATCTTCTAAGAAACTTATTTAAATCTCCATTTGGAAGAATGTTGAGGGGATTAAGTGAAGATGAAATTTTTTCTAAAAGCTTGGGAATCAATGTCGAGAATGCAAAAGTTATTTCTTTCACATTGAGTGGAATGTTAGCGTCCATTCCCGGTATAATTTATGCACATTATACGAGCTACATTGATCCAAGTAGTTTCACAATTTCAGAGTCCATATTCATTTTAAGTATTGTGATCATCGGAGGTATGAGAAACCTTTTTGGAATTTTTTTAGCAACCACATTTCTAATTTTATTACCGGAAGCATTGCGCTTTATTGGTATACCCTCAGTAATTGCTGCGAATATCAGACAGATAATTTATGGTCTGGCATTGGTTTTAGTTGTTTTCAGATATGCAAAGAAGAACCAACAATTGGCTGTTACGGATTCTGAAAATGGAATCTAATTAGGTTTCATTTTATCAGATTTTACACGGGTAATTCTCTTCCATCATCTTAACAGTTATTTTTCTGAGATCGACATGCTTAATCACTTTTCTCATACAAAACCGAAACAAATCTTTACCCTTCCCGTAAACCAATTCATATAAAACCGAAACAAATCGTATGAAGGGAACTAATCTTGGAGAATTTGAAGAGCTGGTACTCCTGGTAGTACTGATCCTCCAGCAGGATGCCTATGTGCTCAATATCAAGGATGAAATATTTGAACAGGTAGGACGATCCATCACCATGGGTGCGTTGCATCCTACGTTGACCCGACTGGAGAATAAAGGATTTTTGAATTCACAGATGGGCGGAGCGACGAAAGAGCGGGGAGGACGACGGAAACGCATCTACGAGATCACTAACGCTGGGAAAGCAGCGCTGAACCAGGTGAAAGAACAGCGAGCCAGCCTCTGGAAGCAGGTCCCGGACTATGCACTGAAACTGGTTTATGTCTGATCACCAGCAGATCCCGAAGCTTTCCCTGTGGTTGATCCGATCCCTCTGCCGGGACCAACTGGTGGAAGAGATTGAGGGCAACCTCATTGAATACCACGATCGTCTGGGGCAGAAGCGCAAGTTACTGGCCACCCTTCGGTACTGGTACCAGGTGTTGCACTACATACGATTAAGTACCCTACGACCAATTAAAATCAACTCAAATAAAGGACCTATGTTTACATTCAGACCTCTACAAGCGCTCAGATTACTGATGCGCCATGGCACTTCCGCCCTGATCAATATTTCCGGTTTCACCATTGGACTTGTGTGTATTGTATTTCTCTATTTTCATATCTCCGGTGAGATGTCTTATGATGATTTCCATGAGGATAAGGACAAGATCTATCGGGCCATACGTATCGGAAATATTAATGAAACGGAATATGATATCGGTGTGACCTCCGGACCCTATGGGCCGGCTCTGGTGCAGGACTTTGAAAATACAATATATGATGCCTGTCGGGTACAAATGCCCTTTAGTGAGGACAACAGACTGGTATCGTTTGATGATGAGAAGTTTATCGGGGATGAGATCATCTTCGCAGATCCCCATTTCTTTGGGTTTTTCTCCTTTGAATTGAAAACCGGAGACCCGAAAACTGTCCTGGAGAATCCTAACCAGGTGGTCATCAGTGATAAACTGGCTGAAAAGTATTTCCGCGGTGAAAATCCGATCGGGAAAACCATCTACATTGACCTGGAGGATGCATTCATCGTTTCAGGAGTATTCAAGGATCTGGGAAATGTAAAATCACATTTCACTTTTGACATTGTGGCAAGTATTGAGGTGTTTACATCGGCCAGTTGGTTTAATCGGTGGTGGAATAATGGACTGATCACTTACGTCAAAGTTGAGACTCCTATCGAAGCTGAAGGAGTCAACCAGCAGTTACCCTCCTTTATGGATAAGTATTTCGGGGATGACTTTGAAAGTATGGGTACAAGAGTAGACCTGAAACTGGAACCACTAGCTGATACTTACTTTAATCACAATACGAGATACGATACGGTGAAGCATGGGAACTTCAGGACTTTGCAGATCCTGGGGATGGTGGGATTCGCCATCTTGCTTATTGCGTCGTTTAATTACGTGAACCTGTCCATAGCCTTTTCATTTCACAGAGCAAGAGAAGTAGGCATAAAGAAAGTCCTTGGTGCACCCAGAAAACGATTGATGATCCAGTTCCTTGGAGAGTCGTTGTTTGTGTTGACCTTTTCCTTTGTTATGGCCATTGTTCTCAGTGAACTGCTACGACCATGGATCAATGGCCTATTCCAGCTGGATGTTACTTACCAGTGGTTCGAGCAAAACACCTTGGTCTTCTTTGGAGGATTGTTTGTTGCATTGCTGGCACTGTCCTCTTTGTACCCAGCCACACTGATGTCGTCGTTTGCTCCATTGAAAGTCCTGAATGGTTGGAAACTCAGCTTTGGAAAGAGCATTAACCTGCGTAAAAGCCTGGTTATTTTACAGTTTTCCATCAGCATATTTATGATTGCCGCGACGTTACTTATCCTTTCTCAGTTGGATTATATACAGGAGAAGGACCTTGGCTTTGATCGGGAAGCGGTCGTGATTGTTTCGAACTATAATAGGGACATCCGTACCAATATTGAGAATTTCAAGAACGATGTACTGGGCAGTCCACATGTGAAGAATGTGTCATCCATGAGTGGCGAACCAGGTGGCTTTCACGATGCATCGGTCATCGAAGTTCCGGGTGTTGAACACCTGGTGAGGATGCGAACCCTGTTCACCGATCACAATTATTTGAAGACATTCAATGCAGAGATTGTTGCAGGATCTGACTTCAACGAGGAATTATCGCAGGAAAATGCTGTGATCGTCAATGAAGCCGGACTGAAGGAGATTGGGTTGTCAGTAGACGAATTAATTGGGAATACGGCGTCACTTCCCAGTTGGGATGTGTCGGGTAAAGTGATTGGAGTGGTAAAGGACTTTCATTTCACGTCATTACACGATGAGATCGAACCCCTTGTAATCATTTTGCGAAATCGCCATCATGGGAAATATGCCATTTCCTTGAATTCCGGGAACATATTCGACGGTATGCAGCACATCGAGGAGGTTTGGGCGAAGTACTCTCCTGTCTACCCGATCAAATACTCATTCCTTGACGATTCATTGGATCAGCTCTATGAAAATGAGATCAAACAGGGGAGGGTGTTCACCGCATTTGCAGGAATATCTGTTTTTCTTGCTTGCATTGGTGTCTTTGGTTTGGTGTCCTACACGGCCCGACAACGTCAGAAGGAATTGAGTATTCGAAAGATATTAGGAGCCGGAGTTCAGCACATTCTAAAACTCCTGAGTCAGGAGTACCTGATCATTCTTGCAGCGGCGTTACTGATCGCTACACCCTTGTGTTGGTGGTTTGTTCAAAACTGGCTGGAGACGTTTGCCTATCGCATTGAATTGGCTTCGTTCTGGTATGTTTTTCTGTTCAGCGGTGTTGTGGCCATCTTGTTAGCGTTCGCCACCATTGCCGTACGTACGTATCGTTCTGCTTATTCTAATCCTATTGAGAGTATAAAATATGAATGATACTTTACTTTCTGTCTTGACACAGAAAGTAACAAAGAAGTCAAGGCTTTGAGTAAAAAGCTAATTTTTTGATTGGTTACTCCAATCACCATAAACTCGTACACCTTCGTTTGAAACTTCGGTGGACTCAGACAGTATGGCGAATCTAAAATCAGCTCTTAATCAAAAAATCTTTGCGCTTTTTTCTCAAGGCCAGGTTTAGATTCCCAACCTTCGCCAGACAACAAAGAGCGATGGCAGGAAAATCGTGGGAAGAATGTGCGGATGATGGCCGTGTTGCAGTATAAGGGAGGCCGTGTGCTAGTTATTTTCCAATTGATTTTTTTGTTTCGTTTTTGCATCAAGGCAAAAATGAAAACCCGTCCGGTAGGACAAAAGACAAATTTTGACTTAGAATGTTACATACGAAAATGTAGTTTCCATAAGCACAACTGATTCATTGAATCATCTTCTCCTCCCTTTAAACTCCCTTCCAAACTGTTTAAAAACAACCCCCTCATCAATTACCTCAATCTCTGCAGAATGCTCTCCATATGGAAATCCATCCAGGTAGAAAGTATTCGAACCAAGGGGATAAATCGGCATCTCTTTTACCTGAATGTCAGAGACATCACCGTCCTCAAATATGCCTTGAACAAGACCCTCATCATTGAAGTAGATGACCATGTCCATAGTACCATCGGTGCCATAAAGGCGAAATCGACCTGTTCGATCAGTAAGCTCGAAAGGTTTTGCACCGGTCAGGTCCCCCATATGTTTGGTCACCATGTTGAATCCAATAGAAAACAATCCTGATTTGATCACAAACCGCATTTCCTTGTCATAGCAATAAGACATTTTACGAAACTTCTTTTGCCAGGACATCTCTGAAATCGTTCGGAGACAATCCGCTTTTTCTCCCCGTTCATTGAACGGCTGGTGGATCCCAAGTCGGGTGGGAGGGTAGAGGTCGGTTCCTAATACTTTAAGGTCATCACCTTTATTTTGAAACGTGAGTTCGTATCCGTTTTCAAACTGAAAAGTTTGGGTTCCGGTGAATTCAGTATGACTGATTTCAGGAAGCAGTTCGATCGATTTTCCATGCAGCACATCCCATGCTTTATCACTTAGTTCTTTGATGTACTCCGAGCTCTTCCCGATCATCTCAATGGAAACATGGGACTGATTGGTAAGCAAAATGATCAGTTCCTTACCGTTTGGATTAAAACCCAGGTAGGATATATACCCAAAGGTGGCTCCATCATGCTGGACGATTTTGGCACCCTCTCGACTCGTATGTTCCCATCCGTAACCATAGTGACCTCCAAATTTAGATTGGTGAGGATGAAGATAGAGTTCTCTCAATTCTTTGGAAAGAAAAGGTTCCGACTGGATGATCCGGACCCATTTGGCAAGGTCTGAAATGGTAGAGTGAACCCCACCCGCACCGGTTGTCCAGGAGGAGTGGATCGATGGAGCAGATCCTGTGAGTGATTGGGTATAACCGACCAATGGTTGGGTCAGGGTATCAGAGGGAGGACCGAACTGTGTATTTTTCAATCCATAGCGATCGAATACTTCTTGGTTCATGAACACTCCAAAGTCCTTTCCTGAGATATTCTCAATGATTTTGGCTAGTTCTACATATCCCGAATTGCTGTATTGGTAATCATTGCCCGGTTTGAAATTGAGTTTCTTATCCCTGAAGAAACCAATTAAACTGTCAATGGAAATAGGATCTTTGGTTGGGAAGATATCATCCATTCCTTGTCCATACTGAAATAAACTGGGGATCCCACTGCTATGAGTCAGAAGGTGGTGAATGGTGACCTTTTTCCATCGCTTGGACGAAGACTTCGGCAGGTACTCATTGATAGGAGTATGAAGGTCAATTTTACCTTCTTTAACCAGGGTCAGGATCGCTGCTGCTGTAAACTGCTTTGAAATGGAGCCAATGTCAAATACATGATCCGGTCGAATAGGGGCTTGTTGTTTAGCATCCGAATAGCCACCTGAGAATAACATCGTATCTCCATAGGAATCGATTATCAGGGCATTTCCGCTGAAGTGCTGATAAGACGTTTCTCTTTCAAACAGTAATTGAAGGGTGTCCTGCCCAGTTAGGAGGTGACTTAGAAAAAGCAAAGCACCACAAATTTTTCCTTTGTTCATTTTGATGATTTTATATCTTTCACGGATCATAGATGGCTCCGGATGACCTCCGGTTGCCTCGATGTTGTGAACAACAGGAATTTGAGGATAAACAACACTATAGTAAAGGAGGGATTTCTCCCATGAAAATGGAATTCCTTAAAAAGGATCTGATCATCATTATGGTTATCTGGCTGACCGTTTTGGTCTGGTTCAACATCCCATCGATGGATTGGACCATTGGTGTCTTCCATTCTGCTGACCGATCCCTATGGGTGCCCAGTATTTATGGAATAGTAATCAATGGGACCATCTATTTCGGAAATATCTATCGACTGATCCCAAATGTACTCTCAAAAAGGGACTACGGTCAATACCTGGTCCTTCTTTTGATTTGGTTTTTGGGTTTAAATGCTCTTGAATCTGTATTGGATCTATTATGGTTTAGGTTTTTCTATGAATACCTAACCCGTGAGATCGTTATCGAAATTGTCACCAGTAATCTGCTTTTGAATTTCATTTTTTTCCTGATACCCTCCTTTCTCCATCGTTTTGCACTGGATTGGTTCACGTCGTCCGAAGTTCAGAATAATCTGTCGACGGAAACCTTTACAATCAAATCCGGTCCGGAAACATACCAGATCAAGCTTTCTGAAATCCTTTTGATCGAAAGTGACGGAAACTACGTGCGATTCCACCTTCCGAATCGACAGATCCTTTCCAGGGACTCACTCTCACAACTGGAAAATGAGCTTCCATCGCAACGATTTATCCGTTGTCATAAATCCTATATTGTCAATAAAGAACATATCTTCAAACAGACCTATGATTCATTGATCGTAGGAGAAACTAAAGTCCCAATTGGGCGGGTGTACCGAGAGAGATTGAAACAGCACATGAGCTTTTAGTAGGGATTCATAAAGGTTAAGTGGATTGGTGTATAATCATTCTAAAAAAAGGACTGCAAAGACGTGTTTGGCCGAGCCCTGTAGTTGAATGTATACCCCGTTGTTTAAGCTCTTCTAGCTTGATTACTGAAAAAAGAAAAAAAATTAAAGCCTGAACCTAATCCCCCTAGCTCCCCTTCCTGCCTGCCGGTAGGCAAGGTTCAAAAAAGGGGGAATCTACTAGTGCAGGGGGATTGGTGTTGAATCATTACTGATCACATACCAAGCTCCTCGTCAAATGGATTCAAAGTAAATCGGCCAATTTCGAGGCTAAGACCAATTTGCCAGGCAGTAATCGGATCATCGTATCGAATGTTTAGATAATCACGACCTCGATAGTAGTGGAACATCAAACCCATAGAAGGTATGCTTCGAAAGTGAAAATCGGCATAAAAATGGATCCCAAATGGATACTTCTTGTCGTGAGGATAGTCCACCAGATCATCAGAATCCAGGATATATTGCACTTCCGTTCTAAATCTCATCGATCTAAACAAATACCTTCCAATTTCGAATAACGCAAAATCCGTTTGAGGTATTCTGGATAACACCTGTCCGATAAAAACAATCCGTTGTCTTCCGTATCGGTTTTCCTGTTCTTGCCTAAAAGACAAAAAGCCATCGTCATTGCCAATTTCCTTTTGATAACCAAGCGTAAGGCCGACATGATTTCTACTCCTGTTATGCTGGTGCCAGCTGTAGGATACCCTCCAGAAGTTTGTGGAGAAATCACCACCCAGGTAGTTGTTTCTATTTACACCCGGAGATACAAAAACACCGGTGTCCTGGCCATTGGAATAGTGATGGAGATAAAAGGACGCAAAGGTAAAATGATACCTTCCTTCCTGTATTCGATGCTCCTCGACTCTTTTGTTGTTGAAAGCACCAAACCTTTCTTTCACGACTCTGATGGTGTCTTCTTGTCTGATCTTTTCCTCGTCACTAATAAATCGTTCTTCTAGCTGATAAAAGTTGAAATCCTCTCTTTCCCGTTCCTTTCTCTCCCTGACTTTTCTCACGACATTGACTGTCATGACCTTGTCAAAGCGAATGCCAAACCTGTTAGTGGGAGGCAGGATTGGTGAAGACGGACTTCTGGTCACTCGGGTATGAAAGGCATAGTCAAGGTACAGACGTGAATAGTGCCAGAGTCGATTGACATATTTGTCTTTCGGTAGATTTCTGACGGTCCTTTGCAGGACAGGGAACTTCAAAGGGAAATGCACTTCAATTACATAGCCATCACCACCTTCTTCATCGGTAAGTTTGTCTGTTCCCTCCAGTCGATCAAAGAAATTTAAAGGGGCAACATAGCTTATCCTCTTTTCGAGGTCCATCGAGTTATTCAAAAATTGATAAAGGTATACCTCCCTGTTAAAGTTGACAGAACCTTGATCTATTAAGCGGTTGTTTTGATTTTGTCCGAATAGGAGTGAAGTGATCAGACAAAATAATACTGTAGAGGTGAATCGATTTTCCATTACTAAGTTCTTTGTTCACTATCAATTTTTAAAATCACAACTAAAATTTCAATACCCATTTTTAGGTATTTTTCTCGGAAGGCATAATTATGTTGAGATTAAATTGGATTCGAGAGTAATTGAAGACGCGTGGGCTGATGATGAGTTACTTTTTCAGATTAAATTATTATCTCATTAAGAAATCATAATTCGCTCATTTTACAATCATGGCAGAAAACCTGAGTAAATCCTCTGTAGGATCATCAGAAATTGAAACAAAAAAAGTACCTAAGGAAAAACAAGAAGCGCCTAAAGAAAAACAGGAGAATAGAAGGAACAGACCTCGTAGGAAGCGAAAAGAATCATCAGTAGTTTCCAGGGGAGACATTGAAAGGAGTTTTCTTCAACTGCTGAACGCTAAGCGAAGTAGGGGATTCCTGACACTGATAAGGAATACGATCAATTTGGATCCTATCAAAAATTTTAGTTACAGCACCAGTCCTATATTCCTTCATTACCAGGCTTCAGCTGATGGTGAGCTGGTCAATCCACTTATCTACAGCGTTCATAGTGACCTTATGGCACCAGGTAACAGTAACTTGGAAATGATAGGACAGGTCGATCAATCGTCTCTTGAATTATGGAATTCCATAGCGGGAAAGTACACGCAAATAAGTAGGTCCATCCAAAATATAGAAGGGATTAACGCCGAACAAATCATTCAGTTTTTCAATGATTTAGGAAAGTTGCTTGGCTTGAACAGATTGGTTGTTTTATGTGAGGTCAGGAATGCTCCGGATAACTTGACTTTTGAGAGTATGGGATTAAAGAGTCCCATGGTATCTGAACTTGAGAAACGTTTACATCCTGCTATTGGGATAGTGTTTTCCGGGATACCGGAAAACTTTCAATTTACCTACAACTTCAAACAATTTCTTGATGTAACTCCGGGTGAGGATTGGGTGGTCGAAACCTTGGAAAAATTGACAGACCCCTTGTCCAATGACGAGGCAAAGGGATCCGATACCCTTAAAGTTGAGTCGGAGGTATACGCCCTGGCGGATACAATTGCCCTGGCCGATATGCACCCACCCCTGGTGGTGGGGATAATGGGTGGCTGGGGATCCGGAAAATCCTTCGCCTTGAAACTTATTGAGGATCGTTTGATAGCAATTCGATCTGAGGACATTTCATCTGAGGAAAAGAGGAAAGTATACCCCTACATAGGGCATCCATATATCATACAATTCAATGCCTGGACCTATGCCAAGTCAAGTCTTTGGTCCAGCTTGATGCAGGAAATACTCCTTCAGTTTAACCATCAACTCAAATTGGAATCTATTATCAAAGAAAGCAATGAAGGAAATGCTCTGAAGGGATTTGATAAATGGGATCTTCTTTACCGGTCTAATCCTGAAGAGTTAAAACTGATCGCTCAAAACGAGGACCTGGGAGAGGATATTATTGGTGCAATCAAGAACTCGAGTGAAAAAACGGATGTGCTTTGGCAAGCATTGAACGAGCTCAACAAGGATGATAAGGACGAATTGGAGAGTACCGAAAAGGAACTTTTGGAATCAAAGAAAGATCTTCAGCATGTGCTTGATGATAATGACAGGACAGCAAGAAAAAAGTCCAACGAATCAATTCATCAGGCTGCATTGGATGCCGCATCTTTTTCAGGGATGCTGTTGAATTCCTACAAAGAGGCAGTTAAAAACAATAATGAGCATTTTGAAATTGATACAAGCAGGGTCTCCAAAAGCATCTCTTTCTGGAAGAAGCTCATTATGGGATTTAAACCAATTTATTGGGTGATACCTGCCCTTGCCGCTATTGCTTATTTTTTGCTGCCTATTGATGACCTGATAGACCGGAATTCGATGACCAATGTTGGAGGTCCCAGCCTGATTCTAATAAGCTCCTTATTGACTTCATTTGTTAGAGCCACTCAATGGATAAGTGCCAGCACGTCGAAATTGAATGCATTAATTTCAGAAAGGAAAGCACTGAGGGAGGATCATATCGAGAATAATAAGGAAATAGGTTTGAAAAACAATGAGAGATATAAGCAGCTAACCGAACAAATCACAAAATGGGAGTCCAATGTAGAGCATTTAAGAAACAGAATTGGGATCACTGCCCGGCATACCTCCCTGGTAGATTTCATAGAAAGACGCCTTGAACAGGGGGATTATGCAAAAAGGCTTGGGCTAATGCACCAGGTACATGATGATCTAAACAGTTTGAGTGTTGGTATCAATTCCCACTACGCAATGAAGAAAGGTGAGGAGGATTACCTGTTTGACAGAGGAAGACCCCGGATAATTTTGGTCATCGATGACCTGGATCGATGTCCTCCGGACCGCGTTGTCGAAGTTTTGGAAGCCGCACAATTGTTGGTGAAAACGGACTTATTCGTGGTAGTGATCGCCATGGATATCAAGTATGTCACCAAAGCATTGGAAAAGAAATACGAAGGGGTACTATCCAGCAAGGGGGACCCAACAGGATTGGATTACATTGAAAAGATCGTCCAGATCCCGTATCGGGTGCGTCCGATTTCAGAAGATGCCATGCCTGATTTCCTCGGGACGCAATTGAATTTAAAACCGGATGGGGCTGATTCGAACGATAATGAAGACAATAAAAAGAAAGGTGTAAAATATGCCGAAATATCAACACCACTACCTTCTGATCTCAATGAGAAACTGAGCCTGGAGTTGATGTATTTTGAGCAAGAGGACATTAATATATTAAACGAATGCGCTCTTGAGGCATCTCTTGGGCCGAGGTCTACCAAACGGCTTGCGAATGTTCTTAAGCTTCTGAAAATAATCTGGTACAGAGCTCAGATGGATGAACCGAATCCGGACTGCAAAAAGATCATTGTACTGATCTTGTGTTTATCCGCAAAATTCCCATTGATCATGCGGGAAGCATTGAATGATATGGAGAAACATTTGAAAAGTGAAAGCATAAAGGAATTCTGGACAAAAATGAAGTTAGCGGAAATACCGTTTGAGCATTTGAAATTCCTGGAAAGGGATTGGTCAATTATGAATACAATATTGACGAAGTTTGATACCAAGTGGTCATTATCAGAAATGAAAAAGCCAATTGACCTGTACAATCTTCAATTGGTCAGGTCATTTTCGTTTGTAGGTGAACTTACCTCAGATCATTCGGTTTCTGCCAATGGTCATCATGCCGGTAGTTGATTGATTAAATTTAGAGTTTTACAATTTCCACCCATACACGATACGTATTTGAGCCACGGTACCTTTTTAATTGCTCAATATTGGTGACCTTAATTTTATCACCTTCTTTTAGGTGATCGACAACCTTTGCAGAAGTGGAATAGGTTTTCCTGAGGTTGATCGTCCTTGGTGAGGTGATGGTATCACCCTTAAGAGTCTGGGGTTTGTCATAAATATTCTCAATGTCAAGAGAAGTTATATACCCTAATAGGTTCTTTTGAGGAACCCATCTATAGTTGTAATTTCCAAGATAAAGCCACCATTTTTCCAATCCTTCTATGCCAGGAGCGGCAACTGAATCGGGTTCGGCATCGAACGTAGCTTCCGATATCAATTCCGCGTACATTTGTTGCGTAAGTTCTCCTTTTTGGTAAAGGCTGTCCAATGCCAGGTTATAGGCATACTCAGCGGCCATTCTCAGTTCTTTTTCACTTGCATCACTCTCCACAATCGCAATTTTGAAAATATCCTGGGCTCTCAGTAGATAATCATCCATGAGTTGTTCAATGGCATATTTTTTCGATTCCGGATTGGAATCCTTACTTAGCGCAATTTGAGCAAGGAAATTATAGCGATCTTCATCGAGGCGTGTCCTATTATCTTGTAAATAACTAAAGTAGAATAGCAGTATTGGTACTAAAAGCGGCAGAACCACAGAAAGAAAGGTCAGGTACCTCTCCCATCCGGTAGTTTGCTGAAGGCTTTTTACTTCAAGTATCGATTTGATCTTTGAGATCTCTTCTTCCGATTTTGACTTGAGTTTCCTTTCCAGATTGCCCACTAATTGATCAGTTGGTTAGGTTCCGTACATTTTCAGCCAGGCCAGTCAATCCATCCCTTGCTTTGTCCACTGCTCCGGAAACAGCTCCATCACTCTTAACAAACCGATCAACGGCTCTCCGGGCACGTAGGATTGGGCCAATGTTATTATGCTCAGCACTTCTTTCGGTAATGTATCTCCCCAAAACCTCAATCTCATCTCGATTGGAAGCTAAATTCTCACTATTCCGAAGAGAATCACTGGAAGAATCATATATAAACAACCGGCTGGCCAGTTCATCCTTCAACCTTGCACTGTCCAGTTTTTTGGTTTCTTCATTTACAAATAGCTCGGTCGTGATCAACTGACCTGTAATGTCCCGTATGGAGTCATTGAGAGGATATCGAAGGTAATCAGGAGCCGGAAGCGAATCCAACCTGAAGAAGCGCACATTATTGCCCGTGATGTCATATTGAAGATTTTTTTCTTTCTCAGCAATCACTGTATTGATACCTATTATTTGAGTATCACGCATCCGCAGATTATTTGACAAAGTGATGTCAAGACTTTCCTCCCTCGAAATTTGATAAAATCCTTTATTTAAACCGGTTTCAGATAGCTCATCGACAAACTTATTGAAGTCCTGCAGGTAGTTTAAACTGTCATTGTACCAGTACCAATAATTGGTTGGAGGCTTCCTGTAAGTTAAATTACCTGCTGAGGTGTCAACGGGATTATGCCTTATATTTTGACCTATGGAGTCCAGTTCTTCCTTTGTAACTATCGAATCCCTCAGCAATAAGGGAATATGACGATTGTACATGTTGAAGGCGAATCTCTCCTCCTGATCATTGTAGCTATGAACAATATCTTTCCCAGTTAATTCCGTTAGGAAAGACCGTAGCAATTTTTCTTTCCGAGCACGAATTGCATCGTTCTTTTCCTTCTCAATTGATTTGACACTTCGATTGAATATGGAATCAATTACAACGATCTCATTAAAAGTGATGATCGAATCTTTCAAGATCTCTTCGGAATGATAGGTCAACACGTCCTGACGGAAAATAACCTGCTCTATTTCATCTCCGGTAAGTAAACTGAAGAACTCTTTAAGGGCTTCCTCACCGTTCATTTGAGCCTGTTCAAGGATACCCGCTTTCTGGGCATTGTATACCAATTTATTGATGCAGTGGATCTTGATCTCCTTCATTTTCTCGAAGGTGGCGTTCCTTTCCGCGATGATCTGGAAACCAGGGACTCTTCTTTCAGGGATAAACCAGGGATTGATATCCTGGTTGAGGATCTCGGCATTGAATCCGAAGAAGTAGATTATTTTGTTATTCTCATCATAGACGAAATTCTCTTCATTGAGTTCATTGAATTTGAAACCTGCCTTGACGCTACCCCGACCAATGATCGCCAGATCCATTTTCCGCTCTTTTCTGGGCTTGGCGAGTCCTATATATTCATAAAAGAAATCCGTATATCGGGTATGGGTTTGGAAACCGGATTCTACGTAACCCGTGTATGCAACATCTCCGCTTACAGACTTGGTAACCCGATTATATTCATTTGTGAGCACTTCTTTTAGAACTCCATTAATGTAATTGCCTTTGTTTCTTGCTTCCTTCTTTACAAATCTTTTGACTTTGATCTTTGAACTATGTTCTTTTTCACCAATGAATAGAATAAGGGAATACCTAACGTCTTCATTCGGTTGAATTTTTGGAATTGAATCCATCAAATCTTCAATCGTTTCTTTTTTCCTTTTTGATAACTTGTCGTTGATCCTCTTTCGCTTCCTTCGTTCACTCCTGGTGTTCTGTATTTTTTGATCATCTTCTATAGATTCCAATGTTGCCAAATACTCTTTTTCAAGGAAACTTTTGATCTGTACATAAAATGTTTCGCCCAGGATCTCAATCGAATCGATATCCAGGATCTCCAGTTCTGCTTCTTCATTCGAAGCGATCACCTCTCCATAGTATTCTGCGGTTACCAGTTCGCCTATTTCCTTGATCTCACTAACCATGTTGGCAGTATTTTGCAGTTTGATACCTCCACCAAACAATCCGAATGGGTTCCACAAAAAGATCAGTAAGACAATGGCCAGGACAATGATTATGTCGATGATAAGTCTCCAGTTCTTTATGATCGACGTGAAGATCATGATCCACCCTCCTCTTCTTCAAAAGGGACCGTATCAATGATCAATTCATCACTCTCAAACTCAATATAGATCTCATCATAGTCGAGGGATTTCAGAAGTACGGTCAACATCGACCTTGTTTTCTCCTGGGTTGTCTCGACGATACCCATATATTCCAGGTTGTTCCGGATATCAAGCTCTGCTCTTCGGAAAAACTCTTCCTGGTCGAAAACATTGATGGTATTGAGGAATTTATCCTTGGATATCTGCGTGTCCATCACAAAATCCTGGGGAGGATAGGAAAAATTGATAATCTCAATGGGTGGGAGGGTCAATGAAATACTTTTACCTTCGATCTCAATGTCTTCCCGGGACAGCTTTTTGAGATCTACCCCAGCTTTTACCCTTGCCTTGGAATAGGCAATGAATCGGGCCTCATTTAAACGAATGAACCATCCCAGTTTTTTGGTTTTGGTACCGTGGACGATCTTGTCGATGGTGAATTCGGTTGTGGCAAGCTTTGAGGCTTTGTGGATCTTACCGACCACCAGTCCCCTTTTGTCACGCTGACAGGCCGTGAAGATCAGAAGTAATATGATCAGCGAACTGAGCCTCATCCGTTCTTAAATCGCTCGTAAGCTTTCCGCATTTTCTCGTGATAGCCGTGTTTCTTGTAACCGCTACCATTATAACCATATGCGAATGCATCCCAATTGTAGTTCGGTGCATTACTCTTATTTAAAAGGCTCAAGAGGGCTACAGAACTCGTACCTACTTTGACTTTTTTGTTTTTAATGAATTCAAGAAAATCCAATAGATGATATACCTCGGATCTGCCCTGCTTTTCAATAAAATCATCGGGATTGGTTTCGAAGACATCATAATGGTCATCCTTTCCGGCACTTACCCGAGCTTTACATACTCCATTCGTACCATTGAAATTCTCTCCCAAGATCTGGAACAGACCCCATGACGCAGAGAATACTGCAGCAGTCTTGTTTATATTGTAGGCCTTTTGAAATCGCTTATACTCCCCTGCACCACCGATGTAATGTTCTCTGGTCCAGGAAGGATAAAGTATATCCTCATTCCCGGAGACGTATTCTCGTGGATCGATGTTGGCATGATCATTTAGCCATTTCCAGAATTTATGCCCCTCAAACAGGATCTTTGGTCGGCCATCCTTAAGGAACCCTCGTCCAGCTGATTCCACGGCGATAATACTTCGCAATACTGCACCTTCGGTCCCGACTTTGTCAGCAATGTTGGCAACGGTATCCTCATCCAGGTATTTTTTATCTTCCTCATCCCTTATATGAATGAACTCCCTGTCCAGATTTGACTTGTCTACGATTTCCGTCGATTCCGCATCAATCAAAATGTCCTTCATGGCTGAAGGAGATACCTCACGAGTGGCTATCACATCGTCACCTTCCAGGTCATGCTCAGTTCTGAATTCGGCATCATCTTCACCTATTTCATCATCCGGTTGATCACTGGATCTTTGTTGTGCTTGTTGCCTCAGTCTGTCACCCTGCTGCGCACCAGGCCATCTTTTCTGAAGGTATTTCAATGATCTGTCGCCAAAATAGAATGCGATCATCATGAGGAAGGCTGTTTTGTAGAATTCGAAGTGATCCCAATAGAAACTGTCTTGTTCGATACTCCCGCTCATTCCCATACTTACAATTAGCATGGCAATAGCTCCAAAGAGCAAAGTGAAAGCAATCATCCCCCGTACAGTTCCCGGAGGCAGGCCAAAAGTCTGGCTCCGGTATGGATTATGTTTGGGGGCCTTCAACCTTTCCTTATCGACAATTGCTCCCCGATCATATTCCTCCCTTGCATCCAAAATGTTGTCCCAATCCTTGTCCGTCAATCCGAAGTTGATATTGAAGTGATAAACAGCCCAAAGGAAATATCTCAAGAATATTACCGACCATATCACTATCACCACAAGTCCCATGGCCTCATAAGCGTGGTTGCGACCATCGTTGGTGAAGAGAAGCAGGAAGGCACCTGTCAGGCCAACTGCCAAAAGAATGAGCGACAGAATGTTGACACTTCCAAAGAACATTCGCCGGTAGGGATTTTTTCTTTTCTCCTCATCCAGTCCTTCCTTCTCAAAGTAACGGTACCAGAAACGAAGTGCAAAGGCCCATATGACCATTGCAAATACCAGGGCTACTACCGTCCCGTTCCACCAGATGGGGAAGTCACAAACGAAACCCCATGGGATCATGATCAAAGTCAGTAATATGAGGACGATGATCCACCACCTTGACCAGAATTTGAGGAAGGGTTGGTCGCCTTTATTGAACAGGTTTTTGCGAAGTGTCATATTCTATTTCCTTTAGGCCACAATTTTTTTCAGTTTGAATCTTTTGAACCAATCCTCATTGTAATATTTGATCCGGACAGGTTTTTCAGAGTCTATTATTGGTTTCAATGTCAGATAGAGACGTTTGAATGTCTCTCTGGAATTATATATGGATCTTTTGGCGCTGCTTGAATTGATGGAATCTGCCACAAGTAAACAGCCCTCAGTGTCTTTGATCGTATTACCCACATGAATGTAAACTCCCTGATAGTTGGGGACATCTTTTACGTGAAGATGGTATTCAAACCACGGTCTTGATTTACGATACGTTTTGGTCAATCCCGTCAAATGACGGTTGAATCCAAGAACGTAAGTTCCCTGGGGTATCCTCGTTTCTTTTTTGATCTTGACTTCACGATAAGTGTCTTCCAATGTGTAGCAAAAGAATTTGTCATTAAGGAACAGTAATCCCAGGGTGGTAGCACCATCGTCGAAATACCTCAAAACCGTCAAAGTAGTCCCCTGAAATTGATCATATTCTGTTACTTTCTTCAGTTGATTTTCGAGGATCAGAATCTGACCTTCCAGTTCATTTATCTTATCCTCGTATTCCTGTATTACCAATGTACGGTCATTGGTTGTAGTAGCAGGAATAGTAGAAGCTGGTTGCGGACTACTCACTGAAAGATTCGCGGAGGGATCAGTTTTGGTAGATGCAGCTGTCGTTGTGCTTTCTTCCTCATCTTTTTTGAAAAGGCCCACAAGCCCTTTTATTGCGTTTCTAATAGCTGAGATAATGAAACCAATAAGACCAACTATCCATAGCCATATCTTCTCAAGTATCTCTGGATTAAAAATAAACAGGAGAATAGCAATAGCCAGAAGAGCGACGAGAATGAGTATTACAAAGTTTCTCAATGCAACTTGGTTAGGTCCTTAATGAAATACTGAAGATAAGAACTACTTGATGCAAATTCAAAATTTTATTCCCAATTAAATGGTGAATAACTTGTCTATAGGACAATTTGAATGGTCAGTTGTACATTTTTGAAATTGATCAAGTGGTCAAATTCATTTGACCACCTTATCCAACTCAAACTTCTCCCTTAATAGATTAGCGAATTCTTCAACAGATGGTTCGAGATCTGTATTTCGGCTTTTGTAATTGCAGAGCCGGATATCACCCTGGTCAGTTTCAAGAATGAGTGTTTTTCGATAATCTGTATTTCCTTCCTCATATGCGGAGGTATGACCACCAACTGCTTTTACCCCAAATCCCAGATCTTTGATCTCGTCGAAATCGACTACTTTATCCCTAATAAATGAAAAAGCTCCCCGGCGGGTAATTATGCGATTGGGAAAATTGATCAAAGTAGTTGGATACAGTCCACGACTGTTGGTGCGCCAGGTATTCCAGCCTGCATAGATGGCTATTAAGACCAACACGAAGCCACCCTGAAAAAAACCCAGGACACCCCAAAACAACAAAAAAGGAGCAATGATCAAACCAAATATCAAGGCTACATAATTCCTTCTTCTTTTTTTGGTGATGACGATCTGGTCATTCGATATTTCAATATCTAGCTGGCTTAGGAAGTTGTCTTTGCTTTCTGCCATGTACTAAATGTAGGCTTTTAAGCCCACACTTTGCTGCCTACGGAACAGTTTTTACACATTTCGACCTCGGATCTGGAGCGGATCAGATTCGATCGAAAATCATGGTAAGCAGCTGAATTCCAGATATTTTGAAACGTTTCTTCCTGCAAATCACCCAATCTGTACTGAGCGTCTTTGTCAAAACAGCATGGGATCACCTTCCCGTCCCAGGTGATCACACACGAACTCCACATTTTCCAGCAGTGATTAAGAAGTTGATTTTTGATTTTATATGTGCCATCTGGTCGTAGTGTATAACGGGAATATTTATCAATGGTAGGGATCAATTCATTCCCATTTTCGAAATCATATACCTGAGCGGTCTTCAAGGCTACCTTATCCACACCGTACTGTTTGCCCAGTGTCTGCACCTCTTCGATCTGATGTTCATTGGGACGGACCACCAGGTACTGCCAGATCACCGCCGGGGTTTTACTCTCGAGTTTTTTCTTCCAATAAATTATTCTTTCCGTTCCTTCCAGCACCTTTGAAAGTGATCCTTCCTTTCGGTAGGATTCGTATGTTTCCTGATCTGTACCATCGATGCTTATGATCAGTCGACTTAAACCTGATTCGACCGTTTGCCTGGCAGTTTTATCATCCAGGAAATGGGCGTTGGTGGAGGTGGCGGTATACATCCTTTTAGATGAGGCATACTCAACCATTTTCAAGAAATCAGGATTTAGATACGGTTCTCCCTGGAAATAAAATGTAAGATAGGGAGTGCGATCATGGACTTCCTCAATGATCTGCTGGAATTCGGTTATTTGTAGTTTTCCTGTGGGCCTGCTGAAAGATCGCAATCCACTTGGGCATTCAGGACATCGAAGATTACAAGCGGTAGTCGGTTCAATGGCCAGGCTTATGGGTAGTCCTTGTATTTGTGACTTTCCCCTAAACCTTGACCACAGATAACTATTAGTAATTTTTAACGCATTAATTACTCGTTTAAAGGTTAGCTTTGAAAGCAAGACACTAAAATCGGTCCAGTTAACGAACATACCGTAAACCTAATGCAACTCCGGTTATCTTTTTCCATACTATTATTCTGTTTCATTTTATCAATTCCGGCTCATTCCCAGTTTCGGTTAACGGAAGATGCCGAGGTGAGTATCATCACATTTGGTCCTTACCAGGGTGAATTGTGGTCAGCTTTTGGCCATTCGGGAATTCGTATCCATGATCCTAACCTGAATCTGAATTGGATTTATGATTACGGTCGATTCAATTTTGAGCAGGAAAACTTTTACTGGAATTTCGCTACCGGCAAAACCATGTATAGCATTGGTCGCACTGAAGATTTCAACTGGTATCGGGACCGCTACATTGCGGAAGACCGATATGTTTACGAGCAGGTTCTTGATCTTACCCTTTCCGAGAAACAGGCTTTTCACAACTACCTGGAAAATAACTACAGACCTGAGAATCGAGAATACCTCTATAACTATGTTTATGATAATTGTGCTTCTAAGATCAGAGATGTTGTAGAAGATGTCGTAGTCGCTGACATAATTTTCGACGATTCCTATAAGGAAGAGGGGAAGACGATTCGAGACCTGATGGATGATTATCTCCCCTATCAGCCATGGGGTGATTTCATTATTGACCTTGGGCTCGGATTGCAGATTGACAAGGAGGCAACTACTAAGGAATACATGTTCCTGCCGGATTACATATTTAAAGCATTTGAAAATGCAAGTATTGACCGTGATTCGGTCCAGGTGCCACTTGTAAAGGAGTTTCGATCCCTCTACGAAATGCAGAATGAACCGCAGAAGTCAAGGTTTTTCACACCATTCAATACGTTCATACTCCTATTTTTTCTGGTGGGTCTAGTCACAAATCGTAATTTCAAGAATCAAAGGAGAAGCCACTGGGTGGATGCCATTCTATTTACGGTAATTGGAATATTCGGGTGGTGGTTCGTATTCCTCTGGTTTGGGACAGAACATCTTTCCAAATACAACTGGAACCTTCTTTGGGCATTTCCACTGCATATTCCATTGGTATACATGCTGAAAGTAGAAAGATGGCAGCCTATCCTGGCCAGAGTTTATCGTTTTCTGGCAGTTCTTCATGCCATCACACTCATATTTTGGTTTTTGATTCCTCAGCCTCTACATTTTGCCTTGATCCCTTTGTTGATCTTGTTGATCCTTCGATGTTTTTACATCAGCTACGACCTGAGCAGGATCAGGGTGTACAAGGGGAGGGAGAATTAAGTCCGCGATCACTTTCGAAAGCCAAAACCAAAAAAGCTGTCACATCGAATAGAGGCGAAGCCGACGTGAGATGACTATTCATGATGGTTAGGGTTTATTGACGCCTACGATTCATTCATGATGTGAATAGTTTTCTCACTGCGTTCGAAAAGACAGGCTTTTTTAGATGGATCCATTGACTTCCAAATGGCTGTGTGGCCATATCTACGAGTTAGTCATTGCCACAAACAAAAACCAGCCTCATTGCAACCCTTCACCCTCCATTTTCATCTACTAAACCAAATCAATATGAGATAATGCTCTATAACTACCTCAAGATCGCTATCAGGAACGTCCTTAAGCATCGACTTTTCTCCTTTATAAATGTTTTCGGTCTGTCTTTTAGTTTGGCTACCGCTGTTATCATCATCATGCTTCTGGCAGATCAGTATAGCTATGATGCCTTCAATTCAGATGCAGACAGGATTTACCGCATAAATCACACGCGGAGCGATATTGACAATATAATTGCCGGCATGGCGACATCCCCAATGCCTTTGGGTGAGGAGCTCATGGCCAACTATCCGGGTGTGGACGGCTTCACAAGACTTTATCGTGGTTTTGGAAACGATTGGATAAAGTTGATGCAAGATGTCAACATCCCCCTTTCGGGATTCTTCGCAGATCCCAATGTCTTTGAAATGTTCCAGTATGAACTGGAATTTGGAGACCCACAAACTGCACTCCTTGAACCCTATTCAGTGGTTATCACGAAGGCCACGGCCGATAAACTATTCCGTCAAGACAATCCAATTGGGGAGGTGATCGAGGTAGGAGAACTTGGCAGTTATAAAATTACCGGAGTCCTTAAACCTCTGAAGGGTAAATCCCATATCAAATTCGATGGACTGGCTTCGATTGCATCGGTCCCTTCTCTTGTTAGAAGAGATGTTCTGTCCACATCTCTGGACCAGTGGACAGATCGAAATCGGGGGTGGACCTATATTAAACTACAAAATGGATCAGATATTTCTTCTGTAGAAGAGTCCTTAGCTAATATCAGCCATCAGCAGTATGACGACATAGAGAACATGGATGCCACCTTCTATCTCCAGAATATTCGAGAGATCAATCCGGGCCCTTTAATGGGGAATCAGATCGGACCAGGTATGCCTATGGTAATGGTATGGTTCTTAGTGGGTCTGGCTTTCGTAGTGATCATATCTTCCACCTTCAACTATACCAACCTGTCGATTGCCAGATCACTTGGACGTGCGCGCGAGGTGGGAGTCCGTAAGATCTTTGGTGCAATCCGTCGTCAGATATTCCTCCAGTTCCTGATTGAATCTGTAGTTGTGGCCTTCTTGGCCTTTGGTTTTTCCATTGTGATCGTACATTTTCTGAGGCCTGTTTTTCTTAACTTAAATTTCAGTCAGTTACTGGATTTCGATTTGCAACAATCCACCCAGGTTTATGCATTAAGTCTTGGATTTGCCTTGATTGTCGGTGCATTGGCGGGAGTATTGCCAGCTTCCTTCCATTCTTCAGTGAAGGCTATTCAGGGACTTAAGAAGCTGAGTGGGGTGAAAGTATTCAGTCGAATGGGACTTCGCCGATTCCTTATTGTTCTACAATTCAGCTTGTCGCTGTTCCTGGTGATCACAGTTCGACTGATTTATGACCAGATGTCCTATATGATGGACAAAGAGTATGGGTTCAATTCGGATAATAACGTTGTCATACAGCTCCGAGATAGCCCTAGGGACCTATTGATTACGGAGCTTGAAAAGTATCCAAGTTTGCAGAGCGTGGCTTCTGCAGGATTCACTCCGGCGTCGGGAACAAGTTCAACAAATCATGTTGAAGTTGGGGATGAAGACCTGGAATTTAATTTCCATTATGTAGATGAGAATTACATGGATAACATGGATCTAAGGTTGTTGGCAGGTAATAATTTTAATCCAACAGGTTATTCTAAGAATGTGATCCTCAACCAGCAAGCCGTAGAAAAGCTGGGGTATGAGACAAACATTGATGCGGTTGGACAAGTCATTAAGATGAGAGATGATTCGGTTCAACTACAGGTCATTGGCGTTGTGGAAGACTACCATCATGAGACCCTTTTCTCGGAAATCAAACCATTGATATTGCAATATGATCCCGAACAATTCAATATACTCCAGGTAAAGATCAATTCAGGGAACTATCAGATTGCGATTGAGGATATTGAAAAAGCCTGGGCTTCGGTGAATCCATCCTTGCAAATCGAATACAAATTGTTATCCGAAGAGATAGCCTTTTTCGCAGAGATGATGTTTGGGGATATGACCAAGATCATTGCATTCATTTCATTCCTTGCCATAGTGATCTCCTGTCTGGGATTATTGGGGATGGTGGTATTCAGCACACAATCAAGGATCAGGGAAGTTTCAATTCGCAAGGTTCTTGGAGCCTCCAGCAAGCTCTTGGTCATGCTACTTTCCCGAGGATTTCTGATCATGTTGTCAATAGCTATTTTGATCACCACTCCTTTGGCTTGGCTAATCAATGACTTTTGGTTGAATTTCATTGCCTATCGCGTGGAAATTGGTTGGGATGTACTTGTTTTCAGTGTATTTGTGGTGGCCTCTCTGGGGATTATCGTCATCGGATCCCAGACACTACGGACTGCCAACACCAATCCGGTAAATACCCTAAGAGATGAGTAGTGGTAAATGGAAGATAAAGGACCTGGTTGCTGAAAGTAAACGCACTTGCCTGCATTCCTAAGGGATGATGACAGACAACTAGATTCGTCCCCAAGAAGCTCAGCCAAACACACCCTGCAGTCCTTTCGAACGAATGTGAGAAATCTATTCATGATTAGTGAAAGAAACTTGAATAGATTTCTCATCCGTCAACCGGCGGATTCGAAATGACTCCAGTGGTGTATTGGAAGACGGAATTAACTACTCATGAACTCCAACTACCAACGCCATGCTCTCAGAAGGGTACCATTTTCCAAAAGAATTTACAGAGTAAAACGAGTCCGTGCTGACCTCATTGGATACTTTGAATTGAATGAAATTCAGGTCTATTGCCGGGTCATCGACAATGACCTCACCGTCACTATTTATTTTCACATTTTCCGGATATTCCTTAATTAAATGAGTCATCAACCTGTGGAATTCTTTCCTGTGATTTCTGGTTATAAGAGGTTCTAATACGATGAAAAATTCATTTTCTGTAAACGCTATATTGTGTTCCTCAATATCGATCTTTTGAAATCCTTCGTAGGTGTTTAACGGGACGATTATTTCTCTTTCTAAAAGGAGGTGACCGGGCAAGCCGTTTTTGTCAGGTTCTTGAAACCTGATTCTCAACTTCAAATTTTCAATGCGATTGTAATATCCTACTTCGACGTACTGCACATAGGTAGTGTCATGGGGGGATCTAATAAGTTGGGCAATGGATGAACCTGCATAAGTCGAATCATTCATAAACCGTCCGGCACTCCACTTTAAACTCCCCAGACGAGTAATTTTTGTTTTCAAGCGTGTTGACCGGATTACAATTTCATCTAGTTGCAACATTTTTTCCTGCAATACAATGGGATCCTTGTTGCCTAGTAAAAATTCAATCGACAATTCTCTTCGATCATAGCCCACAGATGAAAACGTAACCAAACTTTTTGCATACTTTAAAGGAACTGTGAGCTCGAAGTATCCATTTTCTTCGGATATTGTACCAATGTTTTGTTCGGGAATACCAATGCTGACGAATGCCAGGGGATCACCCTTCTGATTTTCCACCTTCCCCTGTATATGGATCTGGGAATACCCATTGTGACTTATTATGGCAAACAACCATATGACAATTACCGATCTCATTGCTTAAAAAACAGGGGAGCTACTGTTTACCCCAATTATATCTTAATAACACTGAAATTAATTGCTTTTCGGTTCTTTCACCATAATGAAAGCTACCGCAGCTGATAGGTACGCAAGAATAGCACTCACAATTGCCACAACTCTATAGGTCTTTACAAATCCCCATTGGAAAACTACATTAATATTATTTTGAAGCTCAGGATTCAGGTCAGTCGGAGCCCTTGCCTCACCAAGTTTTACTGCCATTAATTGCAATTCGGTGCGTAATGTGTTCCCAATACCCATTTCATTGATCTCAGGCATCGTAAAACCTGCAAAAAGGTAAATCGCTAATGCACCGAAAACCGCATTGATGAATGTCCCTGATATTCGTGTTACACTGTTGTTGATACCTGAAGCAATTCCCGATTTCGATTGTTCAACACTGGACATAACTGCGGTTGTCAAGGGGACAACGGTGATGGACATGCCGAATGCAAAAACCAGAAATCCTGGAAAATAAGTCAACCAATAATCCTCTGGACCTGTTGTTAGACCAATTTTTGAAAGCCATAACATTCCCGTTCCAGTGATCAAGGGGCCCATTATCAAAAATCTTCTAGCCCCATATTTATCCGTTAAGCTTCCCATTTTCCTTCCCATGGTGATCATCATGATTGTGAATGGGAGAAAAGTTAATCCAGCCTGTAGCTGTGAATACCCCTGGATCTGGATAAGATTTAGGGACAAAAACAGCATAATCGCCCCAAGAGCAGCGTAGAGGAAAAAAGAGAGAAGATTGACACCCGAGAAAATACGATTATCAAATAAAGTTAGTGGCATCATTGGTTCCTTTATCCTGCCTTCAATTACAAGGAATATGAACAACAAGATCCCACCTAGTAGTAATGATGAAATTACCAGCCAATGATCATATCCCCATTCCGGCATTTCAAGGAAACCCAGCGTCAAACAGATCAGGCTCAACACCAAAACCAGTGCACCCCACCAATCTACTTTGGAAGCTGCGGGCTCGAGGCTCTCAGGTACTTTGAAGTGGAGAACAAATAAAGAGAAAATACCCAAAGGCACATTTAAATAGAAGATCATTCGCCACAGTCCCATATCAGCCAGTGCTCCTCCGAGGACAGGGCCACAAATTGTCACGATGGTGGTAGCAGCGGACCAGGTTCCGATGGCTTTCCCCTTTTCTTTTGGGTCAAACACCGCAGAAATGATCGACAAGCTTCCAGGGATCATCAAGGCTCCTCCTATTCCCTGGATCGTTCGGAAAATGATCAAAGCTGTGATACTTGGGGAAAGTCCACACAAAGCGGACCCGATGGTGAAAATGAGTATTCCAAGTTTGAAGATTTTAACCCTTCCCATTTTATCACCAAGGCTCCCACCAACGATGATCAGAGCTGCTAACATCAGCAAATAGCTGTTCAGTACCCAGAATAGATCGGTTCCGTTTGCCCCGAGGTCTCGTTGCAATGAGGGTAGGATGACATTCAATGCCGTGGTGTCAATGAATGCCATACTCGATGCCAGTATGGTCGATAGCATGGTCCATCGACCAGTACTGCAATTGACAGGAAATTCGTGTTGGGAAATGGAATTCATTAGGTTGAATATAAGGAGAAGTTCTTTATGAATACGATTCTAGTTCAAAAAACAGTCTCTGTCCTCTCTCTGTCCGTAGATTCAATCTAAGGACAGAGAGGATTCCTCATTGCTGTCTACCTTTCGAGGACCTCAAGATGACAGCTAGATTCGGCCCTATTGGGCAGGGACCGGGAAATGACGATGAAAAAAGCTGTCACAGAGAGGATTCCTCATTGCTGTCTATCTTTCGAGAACCCCAAGATGACAGCTAGATTAGGCCTTTTGGGCTTGGCCAAACACGCCCTGCAGTCCTTTCGAGGGGAGCTAGTGGAAAATATCAATGTATCTTAGCAATGGTATGCGAACTGAGAAATCTATTCATGTTTCTCGAATCAATTTTGAATAGATTTCTCGCATTCATTCGAAAAGACTGCAGAAGTGTAGTGAGATTCTTTGGTCAGATCTTCTTCTATGCCCTATAACCTTATGGGAAATTACTACAAAGCAATAATACCCTCTACCTTATAGGCACGTTCGTAAACTTCAACAACTTCATCACTTGTGGAGACATGGGCTTTGAGTGTGATGCTTACATATGAGTTATTGGTACTGTTTCGAAATGAAATATCACCAACCGGAAGCAGATCTGTTACTTCCGTTTTCTTTCCCACGGGTACTATAAACTTGAAGACATAAGTCCCGGGAAAAGAATGTTCAGATTCAATTTTTTCTTTAAATGCATCCGTATCCCAACTCATTGCGGTAAGAATATAAAAAAGGTCCACTGTTTAAGCGGACCTCTTTGTTAATTATAGTAACCTCTTAATAAAATTTATATCTATTGTCCTCGATTTCGCCTGCCTTAACAAGTGCATCATAGACATTTTGAAAAGTAAATGGTTCTTCTCGTCTTCGAACGTAATTGGTCTGATTCAGGACAACGCCACGATATGCCTCGTAATCCGCCAGCTCTTCCAGCACATTCTTGGAGGATGCTGAGACCATGAGCACTCCATTTTGAACTTCAAACGGAAGAGTTGATTCTCCCTCTTCCAAAGAGAATGCGATGCCAATTGCTTCGGGTGCGTAACCTACTCCTGGAAATGAATTGGAACTAAAAGTCAATTCAGTATTGCCAGTACGAGCTCCTTCACCATATACCTCTTTTATTTCTTCCAGACTTCCGGTTAATCCGTTAAGCTTATCCATGATCATTTCACTTTTCTTCTGGTCAATGACCTTGCGATTCACCTGGGCCCTAACCTCTGTAAGATTGGCAGTACCTTCGTTTTGCTCAGATTTTAAGACGGCTACAACGTATTTGTCATCTAATTCGAACACATCGGAGATATCCCCTACCTCCGCTTTGTTGAACATCCAGAAAACAATGGTCCTGGCTTCCTGGATAGCTCCAAATCTTTTATCATTTTTGGAAACCCTTGGCGCCTCTCTTACTCTTATTCCTTCCGCTTCCGCCTTATCAAGGAATTCGGATAAATCGTTCAAGCCGTTTACAAATAGTTCGGCTTGCCTGTACGTATCATTCAACGTCTTATCTGACACGAAAAGATCTTTTTCGATTGTCGCAATTTTATATACGCGGTTCGTTTTCGGTTCATCAATTCTAATTATGTGATAACCAAACTCAGTTTCCACAACATCCCTCAACAACCCAGACCCTCTATGTGCGAAAATGGCATCTTTGAATTCCTGAACGTAGCTTCCTTCCTCACCGATCCATCCAAGCTCACCGCCCCGGGATGCTGTACCATCCGTTCCATATTGACCTGCCATTAAGGCAAAATCTGCTCCGTTTCTGATCTGACGGAGAACATTTCTGGCTTCTCTTCTAGCTTCAGCCTTTGCAGACTCGGAATCATCATCGGCCTTAAACAGGATATGACTTGCTTTCACAAATGCTTCATCTCCCTCAGTGATCTCAGTAACCTTGAAGAAAGAGTATGTATTTCCAACAAGTTTTGGGGAAGAAACATAGCCTACAGTTAGATCACCTTCTTCCTCGGTCAACCATGCAGGCATATTGTTAGGCTTATAGGTACCAAAAGGAGTGAGTCCATCCGAATTGATACTTGCAAATATCGAATCATCATCCGCTGTGGCCAGAAGGTCAACCAACTCATCGATCTCTTCTTTAACCAATATGGAATCCTCCGAG
Organism: Cyclobacteriaceae bacterium; assembly: GCA_965242805.1. Taxonomy (GTDB): domain Bacteria; phylum Bacteroidota; class Bacteroidia; order Cytophagales; family Cyclobacteriaceae; genus JANQEU01. The sequence continues at coordinate 3,518,272 of CBDETD010000002.1, forward strand.
GATGGAATTATTGGAAACTCAACGTAACTCGCTATTTTCGATTCCTGACGCTGATAGTCATCCGGATTCTCGTTCAAATAGGCCTCCAATTCATCATCTGTTACCGTAAATAACGTATCGGAGATTGAGAAGAATGGAATGTAGAGATAATCTACACTCATTGTGCCAGTCTTATAATACTCCTGTTGAGCTTCTATTTTATTAGCAAAACGGCTTCGTTCCAGCAGATTTTCGTATTTCGACATTAATCTTCCCGGTGCTAATGTGGCTTCAAATGCCAGCCAGGAAGCCCTTTGATTTTGCGGTGCATTGTTTAGGTTCTGCAGAAAAGTGATTACACTTTGTCTATCAAATACCCCTGTTTCAGGATTAACAAAAAATTGCTGGATCTGTGGATGTATATTTTGACCCTGGACCATGTCCACAATTTCTGATTCCGATACTTCTATACCGATCTTATCAAATTCAGAAACAAAAAGGTTATCAATTATAAGCTCCTGCCATGCCTGCTGTCGGAGCTGTTCCATTTCACCTGAAAGTGGGTTGCGACCAGTATTCAGAAAGAAATTATTTGATAATTCATCTACTTTGTTCTGAAACTCCTGGTAGGAAATGCTTTCCCCATTTATCTCTCCAATGTCATTGGATCCCGTGAACATTCCGGAATTTGTATTTAGAAGGTCAGTCAAAATGAATGCTACCATTGAGAATCCAACGGCAAACACTACGATTTTGCCCATCCTTTTTCTGAGTGTATTAATCAACGCCATGTTACCGACTCTAAATTTTTGAAGACGGCAAAATTAAGGAGTTGTAGGTTAATAAAAAAGGCACTTAACCTATTGATTTACAATGCTTCTTCTGAAGCATTGACTGTCAGTTTGACCTGATCGATCCGATTGTCTTCCATAGCCACGATTTGGAAAGTAAATCCCTCTGTTTCGATGATCTCATTTTCATCGGGGATGTCTTCATGGATGTTGAGTATCAATCCTCCAAGAGTATCATATTCACCTTCCGGAAGATCGAATTCATATTTATCGTTCAAGTAGTCAATTTCTTGTCTTGCGCTAAATAAATAATCGTTCTCAGATATTTGTTCTTCCAGCAGCGTTTCCTCGTCATGTTCATCCTGGATCTCGCCGAATATCTCCTCCATGACATCCTCCATACTCACAATGCCGGAAGTACCACCAAACTCGTCAACCACTAGGGCCAGACTTTTATGTTCATTGATAAATTGAATCAATAATTCATTTGCAGGTGTCGTCTCAGGGACAATCAGAATAGACGTTAGAATACTTTTTATGGTTTTCGGCTTTTTGAACATTTCAAGTGAATGACAATAACCAACCACTTCATCGATTGATTCTTTATAGACAACAATCTTACTATGTCCGCTTTCAATGAACGCCTGCTTCAGCTCTTCTATGTCATCATTGATGTCAACAGCAATAATTTCAGTTCTTGGGATCATGCATTCACGGACCTTTACATCCTTGAATTCTATCGCCTTATTGAAAATGACAGCATCTATTTCTGAATCTTCTTCCTTGCTTCCCAGAATATTCCTTTTAATGTAATTATTGAGGTCGGTAAGGCCATAAACCGGTTTGTCTTCAGAATATTCAAAGCGGAGTACTTTAATGATGATAAACTTTGTCAACCATTCTACCAGTTTGACTACAGGGAATAACAGGACGTAAATCATGACCATTGGTATTGCTAGCAAAGCCAGCATAAAATCAGGATTGATCAGGAATAGGCTCTTTGGCAGAAACTCAGCCGTTATCAAAACGATCAGCGTGGCGATAATGGTCTGAATGATCAGGATGGTAATGTCCTGATTGAGGATCTCCGGTAGATTGGTAGAAAGGAGGGGCTCAATAAGTTGGGCCATGAAAATTCCATAAACCACCAGGGCAAGGTTATTACCGACAAGAGATGTGGCCAGAAAACTTGCTTTCTTCTTCTGGAAAAATGCAAGGATCTTACCGGTGAATGTACCCTTTTGATAGAGTAATTCTATGCGAAGTTTGTCTGCTGAAATGTAAGCAATCTCAATTCCCGAGAAAAAAGCGGAAAATATCAAACTAAGTAGGATGATGGTGATTTGGTATGTATCAGCCGTCATCGCTTCTTATTTTTAGATTTTTTCTTCGGTGGAGGTTCTGTCTCTTTCAGTTTATTTTTCCGATAGCCATATAAAAATAAAAGAGCTAGACTAAACATAAAAATCCAATATGACTCGGAGATGCCAATTACTATGGCTTGATGGATTCCAATGATGAATAATCCTACTGCCAGAAAAAAAATTATAGAATCTATCGTTTTCAAGATTCGTCCTCTACGGTTAACGTTCCACTCGGCTGATGGATCTGATATGATGTGAAGTCCTGGTTGGCGGTTAATCCTTGTCCTGTATGTACCTCTTCGTCAGCGACTATCGTAACAAATTTATCAGTGTAGAATTTTTCATTGGTTGGATCCCAGAACAACTCTTCAGTATTCAGAACATCCCCTGTTTCTTCGTTTTTGACTATCACATCACCCTCACCCTTGTACACATTATCTTCACTTGTGTACTTGACAATATCCGATTGAAAAGTACACACCAATTGATCATCCTTGAAGTATTCCAGATAGAATCCATCCGGGTAAATTCGATCACCTCCTTCAAAATCCTGCTGCTTTGGGGCATGTATTTTGATCACTAAACGGAGAGAATCGGTCATCATGGTTTTGATATCAAAAAGTTCCATGATAGGCCCGTCGTATACATCTTGAGAGAGCAGATCTTTACGGTCTTCACAGGATAAGAGCCCGGAAATCAATAGGACCAAAACAAAAAAACGGCCATGAATGCCTTTCATGACCGTCTTCTTCGTATTTTTTGACTTATCAGTTCGCTTGTCTTCTTTCAAGGGTGACAGTTTCATTTATCCAGCAACCTACCTGGTACGTTTGTCCCTCTTCATATTCCTCGTTGAACATGTCTTCCATTGACGGGAAAAGAGCTTTCGCTTTTGACATTCCATCGGAATTTCCAGCCAGCTTATACATCTTATGTGCCGCTATGAATATGGCGTAATCCTCAGTCTTTTTCTCACCTTGCTTACACTCTTCAAAGCTTTGCATGTACAGATTGGCAATAAGGTTATATGCGTCTTTGTTTGATGGATCAAAAGCCAGGGATTTTCTAGCATTTGACCGAGCATTTACCTTTTTACTTTGGCTTGCATCGAGATTGGCCATGTTCATGTAAATCTCAGACTTCTTGATATTTTCATCCGTTAGCGAAATAGCCTGATCATAGAATGCCATTGCAGATTCGTAATCACCATCCTGGGCAGCTCTTATTCCAAGGAATTTTGCGATACCGAAAGAAGGTTCATTTTCGTTAACAGCTTTGGCTGCTTCATATGCCAAAGGTCTGTCCGTACATTTACCAGTCAACATAAGCTGGAATATCTTCTTTGCGATCTTGATATCACCGGTTTCAGTAAATTTCGGACCGAGAATTGATTCAACGAAGTCACAGTTCAAGTCCACAGTACTGGTCAACATCTTATCGACATTGTCTGCTATTTTGTCAAGTGTGTTAAGGTTTTTGCCTGTTGCACGTTTTGCATCGATTACGTCAGTAATATTTGTGTAAATCTCAATAACCTTTTCATCAGATATGTCTCCACCCGTAAGTTTATGTCGGCGTACTACATCCATGTATGCTACAAGGTTATTATTGTAAAACTTGTTGCCGTTTAGTTCAAAAGCCTTGTTGTACATTTCGTACAGCTCGGAATATTTGCTCTTATCACTTTTATAAAATTTGTAAGCCGGGAACACTTTTCGGTTCATAACGTTAGCCTCTTTCCCGAAATACTGGATCCGCAGATCATACATTTCAAGAGCTTTGGCTTGATATTCACCTTTTTTGGTGGCGTCGTTTTCTTTTTCGGCAAGCCCTGCAAGACCTTCGTAGATCTTGGCACCATTTTGATATAGTGATTCGTTGAGATCCGGAGTGTTTTCCAATAGCCATTGATGTGGCTCAACCGATTCATTAAGTCGACCTGCCTTAAGCATGTCGACGTAGAGTGCATTCTTTTCTTTAGCTACATCTACCTGTTCGCCCCAATTCCAACCTGGTTGCGCATGAACTAATATCCCAGCGAGCAATAAAACCGCAGTAAGAGCTTTTGATACTTGATTCATTATAATTTCTATTTAATCATACCTTCTTTTCACAAACCACCGATCATTGATGGTCAACCCAAATACAACTTGGTAAATATTTTCCCTTACCAAATCATTTTCAGTCGTGCCTCTCCACCCGAATCTGAAAGCCGTGTCCAAACTGGAACCACCAGTCATCGGTAGAGAGATACCAAAATTAATACCAAATTCATTAATCTTCTGACTGTTTATGACGTAAGGTATTTCTTTATACTGAAATCCAAAACGGTAACTTATCCTTTTAAAGTAATTATTTACGCTTTTATAATCAGGTATTATCCTTCCTGCCGCGCTTATTGTCAAAGTATTTCTTACTTCTTCCTGTATTGCATCTGAACTTTCCCAGTTTTGGTATTTTATATCCAACCCAAATTGGTAGGTATTCACCTTATCAAAAGAACCACCAATAGTCACTATGGTTGGTGTTTTAAAAGTAACGGGTACGTCATCATCAATTTGGACAGCATCGGGGAGTTCAATAGCTCCATTAGCCGGGAATCGGGAAAGCCTTGTGTTCCTTGTACCGCTCAGTTTTTTGGGGAGATCAATAACTCCTCCGAAATAGATAAATTTCTCATCTTCAATTTTCACACGGTTTCCAAAAGATACGCCCAGTGTCACATCAGAATACGAGGTTTCTTCTAAATAACTTACGGAAAATCCAACGTCCTCAGTACTTAAAACCGTATTTCGGGTTGATTTGTCCAGGGATCCAAATACGAAAGAAGCTCGAACTCCCATCGTGAGATTATTTACCAAGGTGAATCCATGCGACCAGGACAATTGAGTAAGTCCCCCTGATCCAGTAAACACATTTTCTACCTGTTCTCCTGTCTGGTCAATGGTTCCTAAGGCCAACAGGTTATAATTGATGGAACTATAGGGTAGTAGTGTCAGGCTGGTGGTCCATTTTTGGGGGATCAATGGAAAAACTGTGGCCAGGTACCTTAAACTTCCGGTTTTGTCAGAGGTATTGCCCTCTCCTCCAATATATCTTCTGGATTCACCTTTGAGCCCTATCTGAAAACCTGTAAGAAAGTTGTAAGGGAGCCATGCGGGATTGGCACTGTTGATATTATACAGTTCAGGACCTCCGACCCCGAAGCCTCCTAAGCTTTCATTGTGTGGGAGGGAATAATCTCCTAATTCTCCAATTCCGTAGTTGGAATAGGGAGTGGTAATTGATTGTGAAAACAGACTGAAACTGCCCAGGACCAGGAGCAGAAAAAATAGTCCTTTAGTTGACCTCATTATATATCAAAATCTCATTCAATCCTCGCAAAACTAAATTTGGGCGTACAAAGATGGGTGCTTTTATATTGCTTTCAAAGAATGGACTATCACCTCCGGTTAGAATAACGTTAATTTTTCCAAATTCCTTATTCGATTCGTCAATAAAACTTTGAATTTCGTTGGTAATAGCCTGTTTTGTGCCTGAAACCATACACTCAACTGTACTTTTACCAGGGAACCCGGCATCATTGGTTTCCCAGTCCCTCCTTATATCCGGAAGGTTGGCAGTGAATTCGTGCATCGAACGCATACGCATATAAAATCCCGGAGCGATCGCTCCTCCCCTAAAGACACCTTCACCATCCACCAGATCGTAGGTGATACAAGTTCCAAGGTCGATAATCAGACTTGGACCACCGAAAAGTTGATACGCTCCGACTGCAGCGGCAATTCTGTCGAGGCCAAGGGTTTCCGGTGTTTTGTAATCTAGGGAGATGGGAATTTCGGTATCATGATCAAATCGCATCGAATGCGGGAGTGACAATAACTTACTACCGGTCTCTTTTTTTGCTGTAGAGCTGATTATCACACATGCGTTTTCAGGGATGAAAGAAAATAGATCATCAACACTCGTCCACTTTTCGATATTTTTGATTTCCTGATCAACAAATTCAGCAGATTTGATACGAGTATTGCCGATGTCAATTACGAAGTTGCTCACAATCGATTAGAATGAAAGGCAAAACTAATGAATGAAATGGTCGCACTTGGTGTCATGTCCGGGTCAAGTCTTGACGGTCTGGATGTAAGCTGCTGCACTTATCGCAAAGAGGGTGAAAAGTGGGGTTTTCAATTCATCGCAGGAGAGACCTTCAAGTTTCCAGACGGGATAATGCGTGAATTGCTCAGGGTCCGATCTTTAAGCGGATTGCAACTCACTGAATTGGATAAAGTCCTTGGAAAATGGATCGGCAAATCGTGCAAAGCATTTATTGATTCCAAAAACCTGAAGCCAGAACTGATCGGGAGTCATGGTCACACGGTTTTCCATGATGTATCGAAAGGCCTGACCTTACAGATTGGTAATGGATACGAGATCAGTCTCGAAACGGGAGTTCCAGTGTATTCAGATTTCAGGATGAAGGATATCTTGTTGGGAGGGCAGGGGGCACCATTGGTTCCAATAGGAGACTATCATCTATTCGAGCATTATGATGCCTGTCTGAATCTTGGTGGTATTGCCAATATTTCCATTAAAAGAGACAATACGATCTATGCGTACGATGTGGCCCCATGCAATCAGGTATTGAACAAAATAGTGGAGCCGCTGAACGTTGAATTTGATGATGCCGGGAAATTGGCTCGTACCGGGAAGGTTAGTCAATCCTGGATTGAAGAATTAAGTAGCAATAAATTCTATGATCTCCCTTTCCCAAAGTCGATCTCCAATGAATGGGTTGCCAAAGAAGTAATCAGTTCAATTCCTACTATGGACCTTGTTGATGCGCTTCATACATTCAACCATTTTATTGCTTCTACGATCACACACGATCTAAATAAGTTTGGTATTGACAATGTCCTCATAACAGGAGGTGGAGCCTACAATAAGTTTCTGATTGAACTAATGAAAGAAATGGTACCATCGATGGATCTTGATGTTCCTGATCCTTACCTCATTGATTTCAAGGAGGCGATAGTAATTGGCCTAATGGGTATATTAAGACATCGCGGAGAAATCAACGTCCTGAGCTCTGTAACGGGAGCAAGTCGGGACTCCTGTTCGGGAGCACTTTATTTACCATAATTACCCGTCAAATGGGTAGTTTTGAGCTTTCAAATAGACACCCATGAAAGATCTCCTCAAAAAGTTTGAAAACACCAAACCACAAATCGTATTTGAGTGGTCTGATACCGAATCTGAGGCGGAGGGTTGGGTGGTGATCAATTCCCTAAGAGGTGGAGCTGCAGGGGGTGGGACCCGTATGAGGAAAGGCCTGGATCGACATGAGGTTGAGTCACTGGCAAAGACCATGGAGATCAAGTTTACGATCTCAGGACCACAAATTGGTGGAGCTAAATCAGGGATAAATTTCGATCCGCATGATCCACGAAAGCATGATGTTTTGGAGCGATGGTATAAGGCTGTTTATCCTTTATTGAAAAACTATTACGGAACTGGAGGAGACCTAAATGTAGATGAGATCGGAGAAGTGATTCCTATTACCGAGAGCTATGGCTTATGGCATCCACAGGAGGGGGTAGTAAACGGTCATTACAATGCCCCAAAACCAGAAAAGATCCATATGATTGGCAGGTTGCGTCAAGGTGTATCCAAGACCATTGAAGATCATGAATACACCCCCACCACGTACCAAAACCAAGTCATCGAGAAGAAATATACAGTAGCTGACATGATCACAGGATTTGGGGTTGCCGAATCTGTGAAGCATTATTATGACATATGGGGAGGTGATGTCTCCGAAAAGAAAGCAATCATCCAAGGGTGGGGAAATGTTGGAGCAACCGCAGCACTTTATCTGACTAAATACGGCGTGAAAGTCGTAGGTATCCTGGACAAATTTGGTGGGATCATTTCGGAGAAAGGCCTGCAGCTTCCGGATATTAAGAAGTTATTCCTTGAAAGGGACGGGAATAAATTGATTTCCGAAGACATGATCCCTTTTGAGGAATGCAATTGGCGAATATGGGATATTGGAGCTCATATATTTGTTCCAGCAGCTGCTTCAAGATTGGTTTCAAAGCAGCAGGCTACCAAGATGATCAATAATGATCTGGAAGTCGTGGCTTGTGGAGCAAACGTGCCATTTCAGGATGAGGAGATCTTTTACGGCCCTATTGCTGAATATGTTGACCACAATGTGGCATTGATTTCAGATTTTATTGCCAACTGTGGGATGGCAAGAACTTTCGCATATTTGATGGACCCTGAAAATGACACGAAAATTACTGATGATGACATTTTCCATGATATATCTAATACCATTAAAGAGGCACTTGAACAAATTCATAACAAGAATAAAAGCAACATAAAACTTGCTGAAACTGCATTCCAAATTGCCCTTGAGCAATTAATTTGATTCGTTGAATTTGGTTTTAAGAGTCCGAATGACTTTTTTAGTGAAAGGAACCACCTAAGTTCGGACCTAATAATTCAATGAATCCACTTAAAGTTATTTTCATTTCCATGCTTTTAGGAGCTGCGTTATTGCTTGCAGTACCGGCGATGGCAGTGGATTCAGAAATGACAAATGCCAGTGTTGAATTAGCTGTAGATTCTGATTCAAGTGGTGGTGATCACCATGGTGAGGCTCCGGCTGGCTGGAGTGTATTTCCATTTGTCATGCTGTTGCTGATGATTGCAACAGGGCCACTTTTCTACGAACACTTCTGGCACAAATCATATCCAATGATAGCCATGACCCTGGCTGCCCTGGTGGTGATCTACTACGTTTTTGCATTGCATAATGTACACAGCCCCATTCACGCTATGGCGGAATACATTCAATTTATTGCCTTGCTTACAGGACTGTATGTAGCCTCGGGAGGGATCATGATTGTGGTTGACAAGGACGCTAAACCTGCAACCAATGTTGCAATACTTGCCATTGGAGCAGTCATCGCCAACGTCATCGGGACAACAGGGGCGTCGATGTTGTTGATACGACCATTTATAAGGCTCAACAGACACCGGATAAAACCGTATCATATAATCTTCTTCATATTTATCGTTTCCAACATTGGAGGCTGTCTCACACCCATTGGGGACCCGCCTCTCTTTCTTGGATTTCTCAAAGGGGTGCCTTTTTTCTGGACCCTGACAAATAACTTCATTCCATGGGCGTTTGGTGTGATCTTCCTGCTTGGAGTATTCTTCTATTTTGATAAAAGCAATAAGACAATTTTCGAATTGGATGAAGAAAGTTCTGCTGAACCTACGAATAAAGTAGGTATTCGGGGGACTAGAAACTTCGTATGGCTAACGATCATTGTGGGTTCGGTTTTCCTTGATCCAAATGTGTTTGACTGGGTGCCTGGGATTGAATATGAAGGTCAGAAATTCTCATTCATAAGGGAGATCATAATGCTCAGTTGCGCTTTCCTTTCCTACAAATTCGCTGATAAAGAATCCTTGCAGGGTAATGAATTTAATTTTGAACCTATTAGGGAGGTCGCATTCATATTCGTGGGAATATTCGGAACTATGATGCCCGCATTGGAACTGGTCAGCAACTATGCACAATCACCTGAGGGTAATGCGCTCATTTCTCATAATACCCTTTATTGGGGGACGGGTCTGCTTTCGGGTTTTCTCGACAATGCACCCACTTACATCAATTTCCTAACTGCGGGAATGGCTTCTGACGGAGCCAGTATCCTTAAACTTGATGAAGTGATCAAGTATGCAGCAGGTGAATTCCCGAATTCAATCATAGAGCTCAGAGCAATCTCTGTGGCGGCGGTCTTCTTTGGTGCGATGACCTACATCGGGAACGGACCCAATTTCATGGTAAAATCAATAGCCGAACAGGTGGGGATCAAAATGCCTTCTTTCTTCGGTTACATGATCAGATATTCGATTCCCATATTGCTGCCTCTTTTCTTCGTGGTGTGGCTAATTTTCTTTGCCTTCTTCTAGAGCTCGAAAAGTTCCTTATTCAGGCAAATTAATGCTTCCTTCTTGCTCCTGGTGTCGACCAGGATTGAAATATTATTCCTACTTCCACCGTAGGAGATCATCCTTACCGGGATGTTTTCGAGTGCCTTGAATATCACTTTACCCACACCTTTGTGTTCCGCAACGAGGTCTCCTACAATACAAATGATAGTCTGATCTCGATCCACCTCGACTTTTCCAAATGGTTTGATCTCTTCAATGATCTCCTCCAAATGTTCAGGATTATCGATCGAGAGTGAAACGGCAATTTCCGATGTGGTGATCATATCTATGGGTGTTCTATATTTTTCGAAAACTTCAAACACTTTTCTCAAAAATCCAAAGGCAAGGATCATCCTTGAAGATTTGATCTTAATGGCTGTGATCCCGTCCTTGGCGGCAATAGCCTTCACGGCCTCAGGAGATTGCTTAGAGTTGATCAAAGTACCATGAGCATTTGGATTCATGGTGTTTTTGATACGAACGGGTATGTCTGATGCCTGTGCTGGAATGATGCAATGAGGATGAAGGATCTTAGCACCAAAATAGGCGAGCTCACTGGCCTCCTCGAATGACAGATGAGAAATTGGCTTGGTTTTCTCCACAACCCTCGGATCATTATTGTGCATTCCATCAATATCCGTCCAGATTTGAACTTCTTCGCATTTCAGGGCTGCACCGATCAATGTGGCACTGTAGTCACTTCCACCTCGTTTTAAGTTATCAATACCACCATTGGAGTTTCTGCAAATAAACCCTTGCGTTACAAAGAGAGAACTTTCTGAATGTTGTGAGAGGATGTGATTCAGCTTTGTGGATATCGTAGGGATATCAGGCTCTCCATGTTCATCGAGCTGCATGAAATCAGCAGCCATCAGGAGCTGGGACGGGCAATCAATTTCCACCAGGTAAAGGTTAAAAAGCTTGGTGGAAACCAACTCACCCTGAACGACCACAACTTTTTCGATTTGTGGCAGGTATGGTTGAGATATCAACCGCTCAATTTCCTGGAAGTGCCGATTGATGATCTCTCCAGCCATCAAGCTTTTTTCGCTGGATACATAGAACTCCTCAAGAAATACGGAGTAGCTGGACTTGAGATATCGAAGGTGATTGAGAGCCGCATTTTGGTCTCCATTTCTAAAATATCCCAGGACTTCCACCAGAGAATTGGTAGTACCGACAACCGCTGATAAGACTACGATCAGGTCTTCTTTGAAATCACGGATCAAGCCCGCAATATGTTTCATCCGTTCAGGTGTTCCGACGGAAGTACCTCCAAATTTGATTACCTTCACCTTTACCTGATGGTTAACATTTTAGCAGCAGTAGCTGCTGCCTCATCTCCCTTATTACCATGCTTACCACCGGCCCGTTCCAACGCCTGTTTCTGATTGTCTGTGGTCAATACCCCGAAAATGACGGGTTTGTTGTATTTCAATCCAACATTGGTAAGACCATTTGCTACTGCATCACATATGAAATCAAAATGCCTTGTCTCACCCTGGATCACACAACCAAGACATATGACTGCATCGATTCCATCCTTTTCTGCCATCCACTGGGCTCCAAGGCTCAGCTCAAAGCTTCCCGGCACATTGATCCTTTCAATATTTTGTTTAGCTGCTCCAAGCTCTATCAAGGTTTTGACAGCGCCAGCATACAATGACTCCGTTACCTCTTGATTCCATTCGGAAACAACAATGGCAAAGTGATATTTGGAAATATCTGAAATATCAGAAGTGTTAATGTCGCTAAGATTTTTGTTAGATGTGGCCATAAATGAAAAAAGGGATAAAGTTATGCAACCTTATCCCCTGGTTTAAAATTTTTAAGGTTGCTTTATTCGGCCATCATACCCTCCAACCTGGCTTTCTGTTTTTGAGCAGATTGATATAGGGAAGATGACTTATAATCATCCAGGATAATGTTGTAGGTACTTAAGGCATCATTGAGCTGCCCGTTTTGTTCATAGGCGAGTGCTAATTTTGACAAATAACCCGGGGTGAATTGCTCATTGGGTTTATATTCAGCTGCCTTCTTGAAATTTACAATTCCGTTTTCCAGATCATCAAGTTCAACATACGCATCTCCAACCAAAGAATATGCCCGAGCCTGTAGTAAGATATCCGAACTTGAAAAATCATTCAGGTATCGAATAGCGCTTTCATAATCCCCAAGCTTCATATAAACAGATCCGGCATAGAACATGGATAGGTTAGATGCATTGGTCCCGGAATAAATGTCTATAATGTCAAGAAATCCATAGTTATTGCCATCTCCATTCAAAGCCTTTCCCAAACTATCAGCTTCATAATAATAAACCGCCTGAAACATTTCTGTTTGGGCTTCCTGATTTCTGTTGCCAATGATGTAGTTGTACACCAGAAATGCCAATGCGACGAGCATGATGACTCCACCCACACCGAAAACCACATTTTGGTTTTTCTTATTGTTGAAGAATTCCTCTGCCTTAGATACTATCGCATCGGGATTTTCAATCAAATCAAGTCCCTCGTTTTCGGGCTTCTTCTTGGTTTTCGTCATTGATTTTGAAATTTGAGACCGCAAAGATAAGAGATTATGACAAATCTCTTACTCCGTGATGAAAGGATAGTTTTGATCAGCATATACGTCGGTATAAGCTTCCTGCTTATCAGGGAATGGGGATTCCTCGGAAAACTTCACCGTTTCAAGTACTCTCTCCTTTATTGCATTGTCAATGTTCTTCAATTCTTCCTCTGTGCTGTATTTATTATCGAGGATTGCTTTTTTGACTTGCTCGATCGGATCCCGCATTTTATATGCCTCTACCTCTTCCTTTGTTCGGTATTTGGCAGGGTCTGACATAGAGTGGCCTTTATAACGATATGTCCTGAACTCAAGCAATGTGGGACCCTTCCCCTTTCGTGCACGATCTGCTGCTTCCGCGACTGCGTTGTGTACGTCTTCCACTTTCATTGCATCAATGGCGCTGGAAGGTATATGATAAGCATCTCCAAGCATGAAAAGCTCTGTCACGTTAGAGGTTCGTTGCACGGATGTTCCCATGGCATACCCGTTGTTTTCGATAGCGAAGATCACGGGCAGATCGTAAGTCATGGCGAGGTTAAGAGATTCATGGAAAGCACCTTGTCGTACAGCACCGTCACCCATGTAGCAGATGCAAAGGTTATCCGAACCCTTATACTTTTCTGCAAAAGCAATCCCTATTCCTAGTGGGATCTGGCCGCCAACAATACCATGCCCTCCCATAAAATGGACCTCTTTGTCAAACATATGCATTGAACCACCTTTCCCCTTAGAGACCCCTGTGGCTTTGCCAAACAACTCGGCCATTATATATTTAGGATCAGTGCCCAAAGCAATGGGGTGGGCGTGATCCCGATAGGCTGTAATATATTTATCACCTTCTTTCAATGCCGACACAGAACCAGCTGCACATGCTTCCTGTCCTATGTACAAATGGCAGAAACCCCTGATCTTCTGCTGGCCATAAAGCTGACCTGCTTTTTCCTCGAACCTTCTCATAAGCATCATAGACTCATACCATTCCATGTATTGCTCTTTTGAAAACTTGGTTTTTTTAGCTTTCGGTGCAGGTGCTGTTTTTGTTGCCATAATCCTATTCCAATCTATCTAATGTAAAGCGTTAGCTTTGCTAGTTTTAATGAAAGTGTTGCGAAATTAAGCCAAATTGCTCCTTCCGCAAAATAAATGAAGATCCGAACCCTCAAGCTTATCAACTTCAAAAACCATGAGCAGGTTCAACTGGATTTCAAAAAACCAATTGTCAGTTTAGTTGGAATGAATGGTTCCGGAAAAACCAATATTCTGGATGCTATTTATTTATTGGGGAATACAAAAAGTGCATTCAGTTCTTCTGAAAACCAAAATATAAAACAAGGAGAGCGGTATTACCTTGCCGAAGGATCATTTCACGATTCAGGGGAAACTTCTCAGATAAAATCATACCTGGAGCAAAATCAGAAGAGGATCTTTAAATGTGATGACCTGGATTATGAAAGAGTATCGGATCACATTGGCAAAATTCCTGTTGTATTGTCCTGTCCATTTGATACTGATATCATTAGGGATTCATCAGAGACCCGCAGGAAGTGGATCGATGGTTGCATATCAATATTGGATTCAAAATACCTCGCAAATTTGATTGGCTTTCAAAGGGTATTGCGACAGAGAAACTCCCTTTTAAAACAAATGAGTGGAGTCGGTAATGCCAGCGAAATGGCTCTTCTCGACACATATGATGATCAGGTGATCACACATTCCATATCCATATCAAAGGATAGGGCAGAATTCATAAAAGAATTCCAGCAATATTTTCATCCAAATTTGAAGGCTCTTGTCTCTGACCTTGAGCATTGCAATATTGAGTTTCGTAGTAGAACTCTGGATGATGGATTTGAAAGCGACTTTAGGAATACCCGGGAGAAGGATATTATCACCCAGCGAACAAACCTCGGTTCACATCGTGATGAGATTATCTTTAAGATTGAAGGAAATCCAATCAAGAAGTTTGGCTCTCAGGGGCAACAAAAGTCATTCCTCATATCGTTGAGGCTGGCACAATTTGACTACATTGCCACAAATAAGCGGGTCATTCCAATTCTGCTACTTGACGACATATTTGATAAGCTGGATGACTCCAGAATCTCAAATCTCATTGGTATTCTTAAAGATGAGGAAAGGTTTGATCAAGTCATTATTACTGATGCACGAAAAGAAAGAACCAAGTCCTTTTTCGAGGGGGTAGATGATTTGGAGATGATTGAAGTAGACAAGTTACATGACAAATAGTGGCGACAATACCTATAGTTTTGGTCAGGCTTTTAAAAAATTCCTGAAAGACCAACATCTGGACGAGAAATACAGCGAAAAGCAACTCATATCCATGTGGGGTGAAATAATGGGCAAACCTATCGCAAACCGGACCACAAAAGTATTTATTGCAAATAAGGTTATGTATGTGAAATTGAATTCTGCTCCACTCAAACAGGAATTGTTGCTCGCTAAGGATAAAGTTCTGGATCTTCTTGGGAAGCATGTTGACCTCAGTATTATTGAGGACATTCGTTTTATTTAGGGTTCAATGGGTTTAGGTGGAATGTACTTTTTGCGGAAAGGAATGGTCCAATAGATGTAATAATCAAATCCTACTGTACCACGTAGGATCTCTTTTCCATTTTTCTTATGTCGTCCAAATCCGGGGATGTCCACAGTTTCGAGTTCTCCCTCCCCTTGTAGTGCCTTAAAGAACTTACCTCGTATTTGATAGCCCATAGTGATGTTTTTGAAGACATGGGCTCTGAGACCAAGGGTCATCTCAAACCATGTCGCCGAAAGATTTTGATTTTCCTCTCTATATGTGATAGGCCCCGTGAGACCATTAACAGGGATAGATATCCGATCTTCAAAAGAGGCAAATGCATACCTAACGCCAAAGGAGAGAACACTTCGATGAATATTATATGGAATAAGGTCCTGATCGATCCCTACCCGAATGAATGATCCTTCTGATCTGTAATTGAATGACTCCTTTCGATCATTGATCTCATATCCTCCTTCAAAAACAATAAAATACTTATGTAAGTCAATTTCGGCCATACCTTCATAGGAAGTTCGAAAGTCTGAGATGCCTGATTGTATGATCCGTGAACCATTTATACCTAGTCGAAACATTGAAGGGATCCATTTACCAGGGCCCCATGTCGTCGAATCGAACTGGGCAGTACCTGTAAAACAGGTAAAGATCACTATGAGGCTAAAGGTAAATTTCAATATTTATGGGATCTTCAATGTCACTAAAAAGTTCGGAAAACCTTATGGCGACGGAATCAAAATTATTCGTTGAGAGTGTGTCCAGGTTAAAGTATCTTATGGATGCATCGCAGTCGAGTTCGAAGACGATTATCTGCTTATCATATGTCAAATTCAGCTCAAACTTGACCGAATCGGTAAAAAACTCATATGAAATATTATTGGATTCCAAATCCAAAGGGAAGCCAAATGCTTCTGTCTTATTCAGGGTGTCCCGATCCCCTCCCAGGCGACCAATTCCAGCGACAAGGATTGAGTCAAATATTACCAGACCGTCATAATTCCAATTAATCAGGACAGTCTCTCGATAAGGGGAGGTCTGGCAGTCCTCTATATCGTTGCATGACATGAAAAGCCCGATAAGTAATATGATTAAGCACCATTTTGGCATGGCCGGCAAAGTTAAGTGATGTAAGAAATCAATTGTAGCTTTGCGCAAAATTTGAAAAGGCTTGAAGACGAAAGGTAGAAATAAGGATAAGGTTAACATTGTCACCTTGGGGTGTGCAAAAAACCTGGTGGACTCAGAAGTCTTGCTAACACAGCTCCGGGGTAACGACATCGATACTCAACATGAATCCAATAAAAACGATTCCAATATTATCATTATCAACACATGTGGATTTATTGAAAATGCCAAGGAAGAATCGATCGAGACCATTCTCGGCTATGCCAATGAAAAGAAGAAGGGGAATATCGACAAATTGTACGTCACTGGCTGTCTGTCTCAGCGATACCGTGATGACCTGAAAAGTGAAATTGTAGAAGTTGATGACTGGTTTGGGACCAGGGAATTACCTGCACTTCTGAAGCGATTTAAAGCCGATTATAAGAAGGAGTTATTAGGTGAGCGCATATTGACGGCTAATGGTCATTATGCTTATCTGAAGATATCGGAAGGTTGTGACCGACCATGTTCGTTTTGTGCCATTCCACTTATGAGGGGAAATCATATATCCAAACCGATGGATGAACTTGTTCGTGAAGCCCAATCCCTGGTTGCTCAAGGTACGAAAGAGATCCTCCTAATTGCACAGGATTCTACCTATTATGGTCTTGACATCTATAAAAAAAGAGCGCTTGCAGAACTTTTGGAAAGGTTGTCTGACGTGGATGGTCTGGACTGGATCCGATTGCATTATGCTTTTCCAACCGGTTTCCCGGAAGATATCCTGGATGTTATGGCGTCAAAGAGCAATATCTGCAACTATCTGGATATTCCTCTTCAGCATGGCAGTACGAATATGCTAAAGGTCATGAAAAGGGGTACCACCCGAGAAAAAACTGAATCCCTTCTTGAAAAGATCCGTTCTAAAATCCCTGGTATCGCGATTAGGACGACCCTGATAGCAGGTCATCCCGGAGAAACAGAACAGGATTTTGAGGAAATGATGGATTTTGTTGAGAGAAGTAGATTCGAAAGATTAGGGATTTTTACCTACTCTCATGAAGAAAATACGCATTCCTTTTCCTTGAAGGATGATGTGCCCCAGGAAATAAAAGAAGAAAGAGCAAGTGCCGTAATGGAACTTCAGGAAACAATCTCCGCGGAAATCAATGAAAGAAAAGTCGGAAATACCTACAAAGTTTTGATCGATCGCTTGGAAGGTGGGAACTTTATTGGCCGAACGGAGTTTGATTCACCGGAGGTAGACAATGAGGTGATTGTTGATTCCGATAAAACCAATCTTAGGATTGGTGACTTTGCAAATATTAAGATAACTAACTCAACAGCTTTTGATCTCTACGGAAACCCAGCCTAAAAATAAAATGAAAACGCAGAAAATTGCCTTAAAGGAAGTTGGTGCATTTTCCAGTATGTTCCTTGATTACCTCGAAGGGAACGAATCACTTTTACCATTTTATAATTCAGCCCCAACTATCGAGGAATTCCAAAAAGTAATAGAGAACAGATCTTTTGACACCGAAAAAAGATTGGCACTCTATGACGTACTCATCCAGGAATATAACAGACTGGAGATGAGTCCTTTAGTCGAGCAAAATATTTTCTCTCTCCAGGATGAAAAGACCTTTACCGTTACTACGGGTCATCAACTCAATATTTTCACTGGGCCACTGTATTTCATCTTCAAGATCGTAACAACGATCAATCTCGCCAGGAAATTGAAGGAGGCCTACCCAGATTACAATTTTGTGCCAGTTTACTGGATGGCTTCTGAGGATCATGATTTCGAGGAGATAAGGTCATTCAATCTTTTTGGTAAAAAATACACCTGGGAGACAGCGCAGACAGGTGCTGTGGGTCGTTTTGCCCCTCAATCTTTGAATGTGGTTCTGGAGCAATTATCGGAGAGCTTAGAGATCTTTGAAAGGGCCTATCTGGATAGCTCAACACTTGCCGAGGCGGTGAGGGTTTATTGCAATGAATTATTTGGTGAGGAGGGTCTGGTGGTCTTAGATGCAGACGATAAGAGGTTGAAAAGCATATTTGCGGAGATCATTAAAGATGACGTCACGGAAAGGAAGGCTCACCAGTTAGTGCAACAAACAAATGACCGGTTGAACGAACTGGGGTATAAGTCTCAAGCTTTCGCGCGGGAGATCAATTTCTTCTTCTTAAACGGATTTCGTGATCGAATTGTGGGAGAAGACGGTTTATACCGCGTCAACAATCACGATCTCAAATTCACTCCCGAAGAGATAATTGAAACCATAGCTGGATCTCCTGAAAAATTCAGTCCGAATGTAATCATGCGCCCCTTGTATCAGGAGGTTGTATTACCCAACCTTGCATACATTGGTGGTCCGGCCGAATTGATCTACTGGTTGCAGCTGAAAGGCGTTTTTGATCACTATCAAGTACCATACCCCATTTTGATGCCTAGAAATTTTGGAATGGTCATCAACAAAGGAATGGTCAAAAAGCTTGACAAAATTGGATGTAGACCTGAGGATCTTTTCAAAGACGCTCACCAGCTTAAAGCTGAATTCCTCGAGAGGCAGGGTAGTAATGAACATTTACTTGATCATGAAAAAGTAGGTTTGGCCGAAGTATTTGAGAAGATCAAGATCAAGGCTGGTTCCATTGATAAATCTTTGGAAGGTTTTATAGGAGCAGAGTCCTCCAAAGCTCTTAAGGGGTTGGAGAATGTTGAAAAACGCTTGAAAAAGGCTCAGGAAACTCAAAATGACACCATCATGAAGCAGATCGATAGCGTCAAAGAGAAGTTATTCCCGGGTGATGGTCTCCAGGAAAGGCATGATAATTTTCTCAACTTTTATCTAAATAATCCCGACTTTATTAAGAACTTGATCGACGAATTTGATCCATTCGATTTTTCGTTTTATCAATTTTGGGAGGAGTAGAAAAAAAGACCTTTCGACGACAGGTTCTCAAATACAAAAGGCTATTGGGCGAAGACTCATTTAGGGTCAGAAACCACAAAGTTCTCGATCTTACTCTCTCATTGTTAAATGAATTGCACTTTGATAACATTCATATCTTTCTACCAATAAAAAGGAACAGGGAAGTAGATACATTCCCTCTGATCGAGCGACTTTTTCCGGAAAAGAAGATCATGATATCGTCGACAGATTTCATGAAAAGACAAATGGAATTCTATTATTGGGATCCAAAAATAAAGTTGAAAAGTAATCACCTTGATATCCCCGAACCTGTAAATGGGAAACCTGCAGATATCTCGAAAGTTGAAGTGCTTTTGGTTCCTATGGTAGCTTTGGATAAAAATGGGAACCGTTTAGGTTATGGGGGAGGTTTCTATGACAGACTTATGAAGAATTTAGACCCTAAGATCAAAAAGATTGGTTTAAATATCGGTTGCACCTTCGATAGGTTTGATTTTGTAGAACCGCATGATGTTAAACTTGACTATTGTATTACTCCCTTTGAAACATTGAAATTTAATGATTGATGTATTGATCATAGGAGCCGGACCAATTGGGTTGGCCTGCGGAATCGCGGCGAAGAAAAAGGGATTAAGTCACCTTATAGTTGATAAAGGATGTTTGGTCAATTCCATATACAACTATCCTTTCAATATGACTTTCTTCTCGACTTCGGACAGACTAGAAATTGGAGATGTTCCGTTTATTTCTCATAATCCCAAACCCACCCGCCCCGAAGCGCTTGAATATTATCGGAGAGTCACCCTTTCATGGGATTTAGAAGTCAACCTCTATGAAAAGGTTGAAAAGGTTGAAAAAGTCGGAAAATACTTTAACGTCAAGACTTCAAGAGACACCTATGAATCGCAAAATATAGTACTCGCTACTGGATTTTATGATTTACCATATCTACTCCATGTTCCAGGTGAGGAACTCCCAAAAGTTCGACACTATTATGATGAGCCACATCCATATTTTGGAATGAAGATCGCGGTGGTCGGCGCAGCAAATAGTGCTGTAGATGTGGCCCTGGAGACCTATCGAAAGGGAGCCAAGGAAGTGACCATGATAATAAGAGAGGAGGAGATTGCACCTTCCGTGAAGTATTGGGTTCGACCCGATATGGTGAATCGTATTGAGGAAGGGTCAATAAAAGCTTTCTTTCAATCATCGATAACGGAGATAAGGGAACATGAGATAGATATAAAGACGCCCGAGGGAGACATTACTTTGGACAATGACTTCGTTTTGGCAATGACTGGTTATCAACCGGATTTTAACTTGCTACAGTCAATGGGAATAAACATCGGGGAGGATGAATTCAAAACTCCGTCCTATTCACCTAAAAGCATGGAGACCAACGTGTCAGGAATATACCTCGCAGGGGTGATCTGTGGAGGATTGAAGACGAATAAGTGGTTCATAGAAAACTCGAGGGAACATGCCGATGTCATAATTGACCATATAAATCAAAAAAAATCATAAAAAACCTTCAGGTATACCTGAACCATTTCCTGTTTTTTACGTCTTTGGGGATGGTAACATTTTACTGAATCGCTTGTTTACTGCTTAGATATTCAAAATCGTCAATGCGTTTTCTCACTATTTTATTGCTATTACTGGCAGCATCGAGTCTTTACTCCCAGCAAAACCTTACACTTAGTGGCTATATTAAAGATGGCTCCAATGGGGAGACTTTGATCGGGGCAACAGTCTATGTCAATGAGTTGCAAGGGGGTACCATTTCCAATGTATACGGCTTTTATTCAGTGTCATTACCACCCGGCCAATATGAGGTGGAGTACAGATTTGTGGGATTTGAAACACAAAAAGAAACGATTGATCTTACTGAAAATGTAAGGAGAGATATCGAATTGCAGGTGACTGGGGTAGAATTATTGGAAGTGGTTGTCGCCTCGGAAAGGGAAGATGCCAATATCTCAGACATTCAAATGAGCACCGCCAAGCTGGATATCAAGGCAATTACAAAACTTCCGGCTTTCGCTGGAGAGGTAGACATTATCAAAAGTATCCAATTACTTCCGGGTGTAAGTACAGTAGGTGAGGGTGCCTCCGGCTTCAATGTAAGGGGAGGAGGTGTTGGCCAGAACCTTGTTTTGCTGGATGAAGCACCTGTTTATCAGTCTTCACACCTATTTGGTTTCTTTTCGGTTTTCAATCCCGATGCCGTAAAAGATGTAAAACTCTACAAAGGAGGTATCCCGGCGCAATATGGAGGTCGACTTTCTTCTATCCTTGATATTCGCATGAAAGAAGGTAACTCCAAGAAGTTTGGTGTTTCGGGCGGTGTGGGTACAGTGTTCAGCAGATTAGCCGTGGAAGGTCCGATCGTAAAGGACAAAGCTTCATTCATTATAGCAGGAAGGAGGTCTTATGCCGATGTCATTGCCAAGTTATTTACAGATGCCCTTGATGATGGTGCTGGTCTTTATTTTTATGACCTCACGGCAAAGACCAATTATAATATCAATGATAGAAACCGTATTTTCCTTTCAGGATATTTTGGCAGAGATGTATTCAAATTTGATGCTCAACAAGGTTTTGATTGGGGAAACAGAACAGGCACATTAAGGTGGAATCACCTCTTTAGTGATAAGTTCTTCTCCAACTTCACCATCTTCTATAGTAATTACGATTATTCTTTTGCCTTTGGGGAGGATCAGCTTGACCGATTCGATTGGGAATCCAAGATCATCACTCATGATTTCAAGCCAGAATTCACCTATTTTCTGGACAACAAGAATGAGCTAACATTCGGTGGGGATCTGATCTTATATCGCTTCAAACCTGCAAACGCAGTAGGGGTTAGCGATGGTGAAAGGACCGACATAAGTCTCGATGAAAGGAAAGCTTTGGAAGGATCACTTTATATTGGAAATGATCATGTCATTTCCGATCGCTTCACTGCACAGTACGGACTTAGGTATTCAATGTTCAATTTCCTGGGAGGCACGGCCTACACTTATAACGACACGATTCCGGGGTTCAGAAGAACAGTTACTGGTTCAACGGACTTCAATGAATGGGAATCGATAAAAACCTATCACAATCTTGAACCAAGGCTGGCTTTCAAATATGAGCTGACTCCTACTTCGTCTGTGAAAGCAAGTTATAACCGAATGAATCAGTACATCCATTTGATTTCAAATACGGTTGCTGCTACTCCGATCGATGTATGGCAGCCAAGTACCAACAATATAAAACCCCAACAGGGTAATCAACTCGCTTTTGGTTATTTCAGAAATTTCTCAAATAACATTTTCGAGACTTCTGCGGAAGTTTATTACAAATGGAACAAGAACCAGGTTGACTACATCGATGGAGCTGACATTTTTATCAATGAATTTTTGGAAGGTGAACTCCTATCCGGAAGAGGCCGGGCCTATGGATTGGAAATTTATTTGAGGAAAACAGAGGGTCGTCATTCGGGTTGGGTCTCGTATACACTCGGCAAATCTGAATTACTTGTTGACGGTATAAATTTTGGGTCGGATCTGTCCAATAGAAAAGGAGAATGGTATCCTACCAGGTTTGATCAGCGGCATAACCTGAAATTTACCAACAATTTCAGGATCAATAATCGAATGAATTTATCAGGTGTTTTCACTTTTATTTCCGGAACCCCGACCACCTTCCCAACTGATCGATATACTGTGCAAGGATATGTGATTCCCTTACTTGATAACAACAGGAACAATGTCCGAATCCCTGACTACCATCGCTTGGATGTTTCGCTCACCATCGATAATGTTTGGAGGGGAAAGAAAGGTCGTTCGGGATCGGATTTCATCGTGTTCTCAGTGTATAACCTTTATGCACGGGAGAATCCGTTTGCATACTACTTCTCACAGGGAACAGATCGTTTTGAGGGGGGCTCCCAGATAGAAACAGCTGCCACTCAGGTTGCCATACTGGGTTCGGCTTTCCCAGCAATTTCTTATAACATTAAATTCTAGTTTGATGAAGCGATTAGTAATCATACCCATAATTGCTCTTTTCCTATATGGATGTGAAAAAGAAATAAATCCAAGGTTAGATGAAGCAGCGGAGTCTATTGTGATCGATGCATGGCTTGATAATCAAAGGACAATCCAGAGTATTTATGTTTCGAGGTCTCAACCCTATTTCAACAGTTCATTTCCTCAAAAAATTGACGGGGCAGATGTGAGGGTATTTGATGAGAATGGACTTGAATTCGTCTTTGTTGAAAATGACTCAGCATACACCTGGGTAAGTGCGGACGGACAACCTTTTGGTGAAATCGGATTGTTTTATCAACTGATCGTGGATGTCGAAGGTCAACAATTTGAGGCGTTTGCGGACTTGGGAAGGGTTCCGGAGATTGACTCCATCAAATTCAGGTTTGAAGAGAAAGGTGACTTCTTTCCCGAGGATTACTATCTGGCAGAGTTTGTCGCACGGGATCCGGAAGGCACCGGTGATACCTATTGGATAAAGGCTTGGAAAAATGGTCAGTATCTCAATAAACCCGGTGAAATAAACATCGCGTGGGACGCTGCATTCTCCAGAGGAGGTGGGGTCGACGGAGCCGTTTTCATCCAACCTATCCAGGACGGGATCAACCCGTTTGATGAAGACCCGGAGAATGATAACGAATTTCTTCCCCCCTATTTAATTGGAGATTCGGTCTATGTTGAGATACATTCCATTAATGAACAAGCCTTCTTTTTTCTACAGGAGATCATTGTTCAAACAGATCGGCCCGGTGGATTTGCAGCTTTATTTGCTCAACCTTTGGCAAATGTGAGCACCAATATTGTGAATTCAGACCCAAATTCTGAGGAGATAGCGTTCGGATTTTTCAACGTTGCTGCCATTAGCAGTGATGGATTAAGACTTTCAGAGGATTTAGCGGCAACTGCAAGAGAGGAGGCTTCAAACTAAGTACTTTAAGGTTTTATAGCTCGTACCATTTCCTTTTTGCCAAGAGCGCCGGGTAGTACTTCCAGTTTAAAACCAATCTCTTTCAGGTTACGTTTGAATTGTCCTTGAGCACAATAAGTGACCAAGACCCCTGCAGGTATCAAATGATCAAAGCATTTTTGAAGGTTGGTTTTGGACCAGATTTCAGGTTGCTTGGAAGGTGCAAATGCATCGTAGTATATCAAATCAAATTTCACTTCTGATTCAAATTCTTCTATAGTACAATTCTTTTTAAGAAGCGAGCAATTAGGCGTTAGGGGAAACTCCTTTGACCATGAACCTTGGTGGATCGAATTAATTAAATCCTGCTCTTCCCTAGGCCCACCGAAATTTAGTCGTTGCCATATTTTTTCACTGATAGGAAAGGGCTCCAGTGTTTGAATTCGAGCTTTGATGGATTCATGGTTATTCATTACAAGGGCGGAAAGCAGAATATTCAGGCCTGTTCCCATCCCTATTTCGAGGATGTTTACCATTCCTTGATTTTTCTTACCTAACACATAGTTTAGGCCCTGATTTATGAAAACATACTGCGATTCACCCCGCGCTCCCTTCAATGAATGGTATGTTTCATTCAGATCTTTTCTGACTAAGCTGTTTGAACCATCATCTGTAGTTATTAGTTCTACTTTTTCCTCATCCATAATAATATTTAGTATTTGAGGTAAGGGAAGTTTAATTTTATGTTGATATTTCTGTATACGAAAAGAAGAAAGAATATAATTTGGCGAATAAAATACAACCAATGAAGAAGTTACTACTGATTTTTACACTTGGAGCAATCGTATTATTTGTTTCATGTGACGACGATGAACCCAAAATAGATCCTATAGTGGGACTATGGGAACTTGACGATGCCATAATATCCGATGCTCCTTCCAATTTCAGTAACGTAGAAGGTTCCGGCCCAAATATATACGGGGAGGATACATACACAATTGAGTTTTTTCAGGATGGCTTATACGAAAGGGAAATAGATTTTCCAGCAGGAAGTTTCTTTAGCGACATAGATGAGGAAGGTGAATGGGAAGTTAATGGTGACGAATTGGAGCTGGATCCCGATCGTTCGCAGATATCCGGCTTGGATTATTCTTTTTCATTGGAAGAAGATATATCGGATAGGGAGATGCTCATTTCATCATTATCAGAGGTATTGGCTTTTACAGATCAATTTGTAGCGGATTTTAACGCGACTCAGGATACGATTACTTCCCAGGAAGTCTTTGATTCCATTTTGAACGCTAACGTACAGGAAATTCAGGTCAAGGTGACCCTTGAATTTGACAGACAATAGAAACTTAGATTTTTAGCGATTTATTGGAGATGAGGTTTAGTTGTTGGACGGTATTACTTTGCTTTTTTTTGAGTTACTCTACCCTGGCTCAAAGGATCATCTCAGGAAAAGTGACCGACCAGAACAATGAAGCACTCATCGGTGTCACTGTTCTCAACCAAAATACAGAAACCGGTGCGATAACTGATATAGACGGAAACTTTCGTGTCAGTGCCTCAGAGGGACAGGTGCTTGTTTTTAGTATGGTTGGTATGCAGACACAGGAAGTAGTTGTTGCTAACCAAAGTACCATAGACGTTAGAATGGTTGAGGAAGACAAGTTCCTTGATCAGGTTGTCGTTACTGGTTTCCAGGAGCTCAATCGTAAACTTTTTACCGGGGCATCAGAACGTGTTGATATGGAGAAGATCCGTGTCAATAGTATAACCGATGTAAGCAGGGTTCTTGAAGGTCAGGTGGCTGGTGTGAACGTTGACAATGTTTCCGGGACTTTTGGTACTTCTCCGAAAATCAGAATCCGAGGTAACACTTCTATCAATGGCAACAATCAACCGCTGATCGTGGTGGATGGTGTGATCCTAGAGGATCTTTCGAATGTGAATATTGACGATTTCATATCCGGAAATGCCAATACATTGACAAGCTCCTCCATAGCCAACCTTAATCCAAATGATATTGCCTCCTTTGAGATCCTAAAAGATGCTTCGGCTACCGCCATCTACGGAGCACGAGCAGCTAATGGGGTAATTGTGGTGACCACAAAACGTGGTGTGAGTGGAGATCTCCGGGTAAATTATTCGGGTAACTTTTCAGGGAAGCTCAGACCAACCTATAATCAGTTCAACTTGTTGAATTCTGCAGAAGAAATGTCCGTATATCGTGAGTTGTATGACAAAGGATTGGTTGATATTACTACTTCGGTCCGAGCATCGAATTACGGAGCTTTAGGTAAGATGTTTGCATTGATCGCTAACCACGAATTGGAATGGGGACCGGGAGGGACCTTAAACGAGGAATTTCTAAATCAATACGAAAATGCCAATACCGATTGGTTTGACGTCTTATTCAGGGATTTCGGATTACAGCAGCAGCATTCTTTAAGTTTTACCTCGGGAAGTGACAAGAATAACAATTACTTCTCCATCAGTTATCTCAATGATCAGGGTCAGACCATTGCTGATAATGTCCAGAGGATCACAGGAACAGCAAGAAACACTTATTATATATCTGATGCATTTTCTTTTGGTTTGAAGACATCTGCCAGCTACCGTGATCAGCGTGTTCCCGGTACTCGGGATCGATCTTTTGATCCTATTACAGGAAGGTTTAGTAGAGGTTTTGATATCAATCCTTACAGCTATGCCCTGAATACAGCAAGATCGATTCGACCTATTGATGAAAATGGCAATAGAGAATACTTCCGAAGGAATTTTGCGGACTTCAATATCCTCGATGAGTTGGAGTTAAACTTCCTGGATATCACCGTACTCGACGTCTCTGCACAAACGGATTTTGAGATAAAACCTATCGAAAGTGTCAACATACGAGGGGTATTTCAGGCCAGGTACGCGAATACCACAAGAGATCATACAGTAAATGAGAATTCCAACCAGGCAGAATCATACCGTGCCAATGAAACTCAGTTCATTCAGGACGCCAATAATTTATTATTCCGGGATCCTGATAATCCAGGGCTCAATCCAGTCATCGTTCTTCCACAAGGAGGTTTCAACTACCTGGATAAATCGAATTTGATAAACATTTTTAGCAGGATCAGTGCAGAATGGTCGTATAATTTCAGTTCGGTTCATGACTTCAATGTATTGATGGGACAGGAAATCAGGTATACGGATCGTGAGGAGACAAGTACTACGGGACTTGGTGTTATTTACGAGAGTGGTGGGATCGTGGTGACTGATCCAAACATCATTGAGTTCTTTAATCAACAGGACATTGACTACTACAGATTGTCAGAATCCAAGGACCGATTCATCGGATGGTTTTTCAATGGAGGATATGCCTTCAAAGAAAAATACGTGGCAAATTTCACCGTGAGATATGACGGATCCAATCAACTGGGCCGTAGTCGGCAGGCCAGGTTCCTCCCAACATGGAATGTAAGTGGAGCATGGAACGTCATCAATGAGCCCTTCATGCAGGGGGTTACATTTCTTGATGACTTGAAGATCCGATCAACCTACGGTATTTCCGGTAATCTACCTCCTGAGGCAAGTGCAATTCTCAACCTTCAGGCCAACGTAACTATCAGGCCTACCGATGTGGAACCGTTTTTATTTATTCAGGACCTTACGAATACTGATTTGACCTGGGAAAAGCTTAGGGAATTTAATATTGGATTTGATTTCAGTATGTGGAAATCACGCGTCTCAGGTGCTTTCAACTATTACAGTCGAAACGCATTTGACCTTATTGGGCTCGTACAGACCAGCGGTGTAGGTGGACAGGGATTGAAAGCAGGAAATTTTGCAGACATGGAGTCTGATGGGTATGAGATCACCTTAAATACTACGAATTATAAAGTTGGAGATTTTCAATGGTCCACGGGATTTAATTTTGGGTATACAAAAGACCGGATCACAAAACTTGATTTTGGACCGCGATATGCAGACGCAATTGGTCAGAATGGCGCTGCCGTTTTGAATGGTCCCAGGAGAGGTCTCTATTCTACAAAGTTCGCGGGATTAAGCCCTAATGGAATACCGACATTTTTCGATATAAATGGTGAAACAGTCCTTCAATATAATTTGCAAGACAGGGATGGTTTAGAGGATGTTCTCCAATTTGAGGGGCCTACTGAACCGCGAGGTGCTGGGGGATTGACAAACACCTTCAGTTGGAAAGGGGTATCACTTATGGTATTACTTTCTTACAAGTTTGATTATAAGATCCGATTGAACGATGTGTTTTTCTCCGCGTACAATGATTTCGATGCACTTCCAGGCGAACTTAAAGACCGCTGGGTAGTTCCGGGAGACGAAAACATTACCGATGTACCTGTTATTCTCGAAAGAGGGTTGGCGGAAGGATTCGGAACATCATCCGGTGATGAAGCCCAGGCATTCCAGATGTACAATAAAAGTACAATTCGAGTAGCAGATGGCGATTACATACGATTGAAAACTGTTCAGCTTTCCTATGCTCTGCCATCTTCAATAGCTGGCAAAATTGGATTTTCAAATGTTGGCTTATCTGTGGAGGCTCAAAATCTGGCATTATTGTACTCCGACAGGGATAAATTAAAAGGTCAGGATCCTGAATTTTTTGGTACAGGAGGTGTGGCTCTCCCGCAACCACGAATTATAACGTTCTCAATTTCACTAGGATTATGAAAAACAAGTTGTTAGACATAATATCTATGAGACGATCTGCATTGCATGTTCTGGTCCTTGTTGTTATAAATGCCCTTTATACATCTTGTGATACTTTCCTGGATGAATCACCTGATACGAGGGTAACACTGGATGACCTGGAGAAAGCAGCACAGCTCCTCACCAATGCATACTCAATATCCAGTTTTGCATTCACAGATTGGATGTCCGATGACGTAGACTTTATTAGAGGTACCAGGAAGCGACCAAGCCATCAACAATTGTTTGCGTGGGAGGATGTGAATACAGGGCCTACCGAGACTGATACACCGGATTTCTTCTGGCTTGAGACATACAATGCAATTGCCCATGCAAACGAAGTGCTTGCGGTATTGGACGATCTTCCCGTTTTGACAGAGGAAGATGAGGAACGCAGGGATGCCATTGAAGCTGAAGCCAGGCTCACCAGAGCTTATGGTCATTTTATGTTGGTTAATCTTTTTGCCAAACATTTTGATATTGACAATGCAGGCAATGATCTCGGAGTTCCCTATGTCACTGAGCCTGAAACGACGTTTTTAGCCAGCTATAAGCGAAATAGTGTGAAATCAGTATATGAAAGTGTCGAAGAGGATCTGAAAATCGGATTGGAAAAAGTAAATGACAATTTTTATCAGAATTCAGGTAAATATCACTTCACAAGAAATGCTGCGCTGGCTTTTGCATCCAGATTTTACTTGTTCCGTGGTGACATGATCCGGTGCATTGAATTTAGTTCGGAGCTTCTCGGTGGTGATCCCGGTGCTTTTGTCAGAGACATGACTTCAGATGAATGGCAGCAAGCCAAATCGTCAATTACTGCTTATCCTCAACTTTATTCATCTCCTGATCTCCCTGCCAATATCATGTTGATGAGAAAATTATCATTGGTTCAGAGACCAGATTTTGCATTCGGACCCACACGTGATTTTTATTCCGATCTATTTAGTGGAACCAATATCTATTTCACTGGTACGGATGAGAGGGAAAACCCTGCACTGGTCAAAGGTGAAAATGGTTTGTTTCCGTTGAGATATGAAAATCTTTTCCAACGAAGTAGCTTGAATTCCAATGTTGGATTCCCGTACCATATTGCCATAGTTCTTAGAGGTGAAGAGGTGCTTCTCAACCGGATGGAAGCGTATATTAGAACGGGATCCATTGATCTTGCAATTGCAGATCTTCAGGTATTTCTGGATAAAAGGATCAGTAATGTCCCCGATCGTGTTCTTACTATGGAGAGGATCAGAAGTGCATTTGGAGCAACGAATGATCCAACCGTTACCGACCAGGAAATATTGTTTATTCTTTATCAATTTGAAAGAAGGAAGGAATTTATTTCACAGGGTATGCGTTGGTTTGATTTGAAGAGATTTGGGATCCCTGTGACCCATACGTTTGGGGATGGTTCGACAGAAACCATGGAATTTGATGATGATCGATTTATTCTCCAGATACCTCAAACAGCCCAGGATGTTGGTGGATTAGAACCAAATGACAGATGATTATGAGAAAGAAAAGGGTTTTAGGTTTATTGATTTTGTCTGTATTTATGGCCTCATGCTACCCGGAGGAAAATCTTAATGTTCCCGTAAACGATGTAGAGATTGAGATAGAAACTGCTATAGACCAGTACATTGAAACAAGTTTCAGACAGGAATATGGGATGGCCATTCGATACAAGTTTGTGGATCGATACGTCGATCCGACTGTGCGTGTTACCCCCCCAAAGATCGAAACTGTAAGACCTATGCTGGATTTCATTCGTGATTATTGGATTGCACCATATCTTGAAGTTGAGAACGGAGAAGAGTTCTTCCGAAATCATGTCCCGCCGGAAATCATTCTACTAGGAGGTCTGATATTTCAAAGTGATGGTACAGTCGTTCTTGGTACCGCTGACGCAGGATCACGGATCACCTTTACTAACGTCAATGCTGTAGATGTATTTAACGAGGAATGGCGAACTATTCAATTGAATACTGTTTATCACGAGTTCGCTCATACGGTCCATCAGCTATACAAATTACCAAACGCTTTTGAAACAATCTCTCCATCCGGATACACCAGTATTGGTTCGTGGTTTATCCTGAGCGATAACGAGGCTTTGGAAAGAGGATTTGTTTCACCATACGGAACAGTTAATCCAAATGAAGATTTTGCTGAATGCGTGGCGTTCTTCCTTTTTGAACCTGATTTTAATGAAAAATACATCACACTGGAGTCCTGTGCAACAGCTGATTGCGCAGCTGCTAATGATGGAAGGGAAATGATCCAGACCAAGATAAATGCAATAAGTGATCACTATGAAAGAGTGACAGGGGTCAGCCTGGAGGATTTACGGGTAGCGATTCAATCGAAACTATGAGATATCTACTGGGACTGTTGATCGTGATACCATTGTTATTTTCCGGATGTCAGGAAGATGATGGCTCCAATATTCCACCTCCTGAGGAAAGAAGGGAAAAAGCTGTAGAGGATCTCATTGAAAAGCTAACTGCACCACAAAACGGGTGGATAACTTCCTATAAACCTAATCCTGCTTCCGGAGCATTCTTAATTCTTCTGGACTTTAATGAAGATGGTGAGGTAACAATCAAATCAGATATTGCTGCGGAGCAAGGTTATTATCGAGAACAAACATCTACCTATCGAATAGACGTAGGGATTAACCTGGAACTCGTCTTTGAAACATTTGGAGTTTTCCATTACTTCTTCGAATTGGGAAATACTGCTTTTGGAGGAGAGTTTGAATTCTATTTTACGGGAGAACAGGGAGAGGATCTGTTATTCGTAAGTAAGACTGATACTCAATTCCCCATCTCTGGTTTGCTTTTACAACCTGCTGATGGTACAGAAGAACAATTTTTAGGGGGAGAGATTGTAGATAACTTCGATGAATATGGAGGGAATTCTCCCTCGATATTTGGGATCAAATCACCATCCCAACAGCTGGTGTTAGCGGATAAAGGGATTTCGGTCTTCTGGGGATTGGATGTGATCGGCAGGTCCCTATTCATTGATTTTGTTGCGGAAGGAACTTCGGATGAAGAGGTAAGAACCATCAACAATATTCAATTAATTGGTCAGCCCTCGTCTTATTCGTTTGTTGGTAGTTCGATCGTGCTAAACGAACCCGTTTCCTTTGACTTTATGGGGGAGGCTATAACTTTAAGTGAATTGGAATTAGGCAATTTTGATTCGAATGGTGGGCCCCCTCTATGCGTCTTATCAGACAATACACCATTGTATACAGGTACATCTTCCAATGGGAGTGTGAGTGTGGAAAAGAGTCTGTTGAATAGTGAGGGTCTTGGTTTCCAGCCAAGGACGGATGAGATCTACTCCATCAATTCATTCTTCATTTTTGATGACAGCTTAAGATCCCTTCAGGAAGAAGGTGTGATCTCTGTAACTTTTCCTACGGCACTTGGATTCATAATGACCTATGGATACGAATCAGATTCTCTACCAGCAAACTCTGTGGGTTTGATCTATGAAAATGAATTTGAAGAGAATGAGTGGATCTTACAACACATTGAGTCTACTACCACAGAAATGAACCGCGTGGAGATAAGATTGAAAGACGAGTATTTTACGATTGGAGCCGTGGACCAGGATGATTTGGATAATATGAATGAGGTCAACTCCGAAATATTTGAGGGAGGAGTAGTCTATGTATATGATTGGGAGAACGCGTTTGGGTTAAAGGTCTGGTGGTTTTACAATCCGTGCAATGAATATGAACTACTACTTGTTGATTAGCTGACAAGATATTCCAGAGCCTCCTCCTTACTTTCAAAAACCTCCAACGTCAATTTTGCGGTGCTGAGTTGCTGTGACAACACTCTGGGCAAAGCGCCGATACAGGCATATTTCGAAACATAGTCTTCGATATTTTTGACGTAGTTAGTAAGGATTACCATCACATCATCATTTATTCGGACATTATTGACAATTTCCAATAAAAGTACCGGGTGATGGCTGCTTTCAATGATTGTTTTCTGAGAAAGTTGCAGCAGTACTCCAGGTTCATCATCTTTCAAACCCGAATAATCGACAACCTGTATTTTATGTTCCTTGTAAACTTCCTGAGAAATTCGCTTGTGATAATCCATTATCTGCGATTATAGTATCAAATCTAGCTCATTTAAATGGATTTAAATCCAATTACTAATCTTTATAAATCAATGCCACAGCATGTGCTGAGATCCCTTCTTCCTTCCCTACAAAGCCAAGCTTCTCAGTCGTAGTTGCTTTAATGGTAACATCTGATGTAGGTATTCCCATAGTACTGGCCAACACATCTTGCATGGAGTTAATAAATGGTCCAACCTTCGGTCTTTGAAGGCAGATAGTAGTATCAATGTTTCCAATTTTATAACCTTCATTTTGTAACATTTCCACAACATTTCCAAGGAGTATCTTGGAGTCTATCCCAGCATATTTCGGATCCTGATCTGAAAAATGATATCCAATATCACGCATGTTCGCCGCACCCAAAAGGGCATCACATACAACATGTATTAAGACATCTGCGTCAGAATGCCCCACAGCTCCTTTTTCATGAGGGATCAAAATTCCTCCCAACCACAGTTCCTCTCCCTCTGATAGTTGATGGACGTCATAACCATATCCTATTCTGATACCAGGTTTCATATTGCCTCATAATATAGTGTTGTGCAATTATTTTCATTGAGTATTTCCTCGGATTTATGAGATATTTCGTCAGCTGTTAATGATAAGATGGTGTTGATTTCCATATTTACCAGGTTCGTATTACCAAGAAACGACGCATATGCCAATCCCATAGATCGGTTCAAAAGCTCAACTTCACCGAATACCATGGACGATTCCGCTAGATTCTTGACTTTAGAAAGATCCTCTTTGGAAATCTTAGTTTGTACTTTTTTAATGATCTCATTTAGTCGTTTCTCCACTTGCTCAAAGGTCACCCCATCTACAAGTTTTCCGTGGATGACCAGTAATCCCGGATCAACACTACCTGTGACATACGAAGTTACATTGGTCATAAGTTGATATTTCTTGACCAATTCCTGAAATAACATCGATGATTTCCCTCTTCCTAGTAGATCACTTAAAAGGTCACAAGTATGGAATCCCCTGCTATTCCGACCATCCATGTGGAATACTTTGTACAACGAGTTTTGAGGAACATTAGCTTTGGTGATCAATTTCCGAGGTTCAAATTGAACAGGTTCCTGAGGTATTTCTTGTTTGACTATTTCCTTCGAAGGGATGGGGCCAAACCATTTTTCTGTTAGTTTGGAAGCCTTTTCCAAAGTGATGTCTCCGCTGATGACCAGGATAGCATTCCCCGGATGATAATACCGTTGAAAAAACCATCGCACATTCTCCATTGTCGCATTCTCGATATGAGAGATATCCTTGCCGATAGTTGGCCACCTATATGGATGAACATGATATGCCTCAGGACTCAATTTAAGCCATACATCTCCGTAGGGTTGATTCAGGTACCTTTGTTTGTACTCCTCGATAACGACGTTTCTTTGCACCTCCAATACATTGGGATCAAAGGAAAGGCCTAACATTCTGTCAGACTCCAACCAAAATGCCGTTTCCACATTTGCTGAAGGCACCATGGTGTAATAGTTGGTAATATCAGCGTTGGTGAATGCATTATTGTCTCCACCGACAGCCTGAAGAGGTTCATCAAATACTGGGATGTTTAGCGATCCACCAAACATCAAATGTTCAAAAAGATGAGCAAATCCCGTTCTTTCGGGATCCTCATTTCTTGATCCCACTTTGTACATGGTATTTAGACACACGATGGGAGAAGTATGATCTGGATGAACTACTACCTGGAGCCCATTGGATATCTTAAATTCGTGAAAATCAATCATGAAGACGCAAAATTAAGTAATATCGCGTAGGAAATTACCCCAATAAACACATTGAAAACACTGGAAGAAACCCCTCTTCAATTTAAGAGAAATGGGAGATCCAATGACCAGTTGATCTCGGTATTTAAGGAGTTGATCACACCCCGCCTTGTCGAAGAAAGAATGTTGATCTTATTACGTCAGGGAAAGATTAGCAAATGGTTTTCGGGTATTGGTCAGGAGGCCATATCGGTAGGAGCTGCGATGTGCCTGAATGCTGACGAGTATGTACTTCCGATGCATCGTAATCTTGGTGTTTTTACAACCCGTCGTGTTCCTTTCACAAAGCTTTTTGCACAGTTTCAGGGGAAACATGATGGATATACCAAAGGAAGGGATCGTTCATTCCATTTTGGCACACAGGATCAGAAAATAGTTGGGATGATATCTCACCTTGGGCCTCAAATGGGGATAGCGGATGGTATAGCTCTTGCTTCCCGGCTCAGAGATCAGAACAAGGCAACACTCGTCTTCACGGGAGATGGGGGAACCAGTCAGGGAGATTTCCATGAGGCCGTAAATGTGGCATCTGTTTGGAATTTGCCAGTCGTTTTCGTTATCGAGAACAATGGATATGGTTTGTCAACCCCTTCAGCAGAGCAGTTTAACTTTGATTCTTTTGTTGTCAAAGGCCCTGCATATGGGATGGAAGCCTATTCGGTTGACGGGAATAATATACTGGAAGTGCTGGACGAATTAGGGCCCTTGTTGGAAAGTGTTAGGACAAATCCGAGGCCTGTCATCTTTGAAGCCCGAACTTTCAGAATGAGAGGTCATGAAGAGGCAAGCGGAACCAAGTATGTTCCTAAGGAACTAATGGAATACTGGTCCACCAAGGATCCCATCAAGAGATTTGAAGGGTTTTTAATAGCCGAAGGAATTGACAGGGAGTTATTAATTGAAATCCGAAAGGGGATCTCCCAGGAAATCCTGGACAACGTTAAGCACGCTTTCGATTTACCTGATATTGCTCCGGACACTGAAGAAGAAATGGGAGATGTCTTTTTCCAATTCGATCAAAAACCCATCAAACCCAAGAGCAAGAAGACATCAGAAATAAGGTTTGTCGATGCTATCTCCAGGTCACTGGATCAGAGCCTTCAAAAGTTTCCTGATCTCGTCATAATGGGTCAGGATATCGCGGAGTATGGAGGTGTTTTCAAAATCACCGAGGGGTTTGTGGAAAAATATGGAAAAGAAAGGATCCGTAATACTCCACTTTGTGAATCCGCGATAGTAGGGGCAAGTCTTGGTTTAAGTATCAGCGGGATAAAGTCTGTTATGGAAATGCAGTTCGCTGATTTTGTGACCTGCGGATTTAACCAGATTGTTAACAATCTCGCCAAGATCCATTACCGATGGGGACAAAATGCAGATGTGGTCATTAGAATGCCCACAGGTGCGGGGGTTGGTGCCGGACCATTTCATTCTCAGTCCAATGAGGCGTGGTTTTTTCATACACCGGGATTAAAGATTGTATACCCAAGTTCTCCGGCGGATGCAAAAGGACTACTCAATGCAGCAATTGAGGATCCAAATCCTTATTTATATTTTGAACATAAATTTCTCTACAGATCAATAACAGAGGAGGTTCCTAACGACTATTACACAATTGAGATAGGAAAAGCGAACATCGTGAAAATGGGGGATCAACTTACGATTGTGACGTATGGGTTAGGGGTACATTGGGCACTGGAAGCTTCGGAAGAGATTGAAGGGCTGGAAATAATTGATCTGAGAACTTTACAGCCATGGGATAAGGAAACAGTTGGTGGATCTGTGAGTAAAACCAGCAAAGCACTTGTTCTTCATGAGGATTGTCTTACAGGGGGTATTGGTGCGGAGATCGCCGCATGGATCAATGAAAATTGCTTTAGAGATCTAGATGCGCCGGTGATTAGAGAAGCCAGTCTTGATACTCCTGTACCATTTGCTGCATCACTTGAAAACAATTTCCTTCCAAAAAACCGTTTAATTGAAAAGATAAATACCTTATTGTCGTATTGAATTTCTCTTTTGGTTGAGAAAATGGCTATAATTTGAAATCTTTGAGGTAATCCCATCGATTTGAATAGAAAAATCACATATCATCTTTTGGGAATAATAGGCCTGTTAATGGTGGCAACAGGCTCCAAGGCTCAATTGATCACAGATAGTGATGCCCGGCTAAAAACGGTCAAGGTTGAAAAAGAAGGTTTCCTCGCATTCCAGAAAAAGAAGAAAAGATTCGATACGGCACCCAAAGACCGAAAGGTTGGAAAAGCCAAAGATATAAGATATTCTCAAGGCAGTCCTTTTAGAGCCAAAACTGTAAAAGTGAAACCCCGATTTACTGTGAAAGTACCCTTTGAGAAATGGCAGTACAGGGTTAAACCGAGATTTACGGAAGAACAACCTTTTGGAAGTGAAATTGTCAGGCTTAAACCACGTTATTCTCAACCTGTGAAGTGGCCGAAAAAGGAATATGCTGTTGCTCCACGCTACTCGAAAGGACAACCTTTTGGAAATGAAATAGTACGTTTGAAACCCAGGTATTCGGAGCCAGTTAAATTTCCAAAATGGCAGTTTAAAGTTAATCCAAGGTATTCTCCTGGTTCACCTTGGGAAAAGGAAAAGTTTAAAGTCAATCCCAGGTATTCTATCGCCAAGGACTTCAGTTTGAAAAGAATGTGGATCCTTAGGAATGAGCCCCTGATCCCCATGCACCCTACGATCCGCAGATACAAAGGCCCGTTTGCAGATAAACCCATTAAGCCAGGTAGTGGCAGGAAGCTTGAATACAAGTCTTTTTATGAAGGTCCTTCGTGGACAATTTTTGCCTGGGGGAACAAATCCGGTGAAGGAGATGTTGATGGTACTATCTCAAAACCAAAATTTGATAGAAAAGAAAGAGAGATCTGGAATAACTGATGAACTGGATACCATTAAATGAAGAAGGTCAATTACAGACCATTGTAGAAGAATCAAGAGAAAGCCCTGTTCTGATTTTCAAACATAGCACAAGATGTTCCATTAGTGCTGTTTCATTGAACAGACTGGAAAGGAACTGGAAAGAATCAGATACAAATGGTTTGAAGACCTATTTTCTGGACCTGATAAGTTATAGGGACATTTCCAATCGGATTTCAGTGGAATTCAACATCGAACATCAATCGCCCCAGGTGCTGGTAATCCAAAATGGTGAATGCGTTCATGAGGCGTCTCATTTTGGGATTGACTACGAGGACATTAGGCACGCATCACTGAATTGATCAGAAGTCAAATGTTACTTCCTGACCTATATCCGGGTGTAAACTCAATGCAACCGGACAGGTAATAGCTTTTTGCTTAAGGACTTCAATCTCCTCGTCAGGTAGATTACAATCAGGCCACGAAAAGTTGATCCTAACTTTTGATATTACACGTGGGTCGGATTTCATTATTTTTTGTGTCTCGGATGTCATCCCATCAATGTCGTAACCGTTTTTTCGTGCATGGATACCCATAATGGTCATCATGCATGACGCAAGGGATCCTGCGACGAGATCCGTGGGGGAAAAAGCCTCCCCTTTTCCATTGTTATCAGTAGGGGCATCCGTAATAATGTTGTTTCCAGATTGTAGGTGAGTGGCTGTGGTTCGGAGGTCTCCCAGGTATTTTGATTTTATATGCATGATTAAACCATTACTTTTACAAATGCGTTTTATTGAGACAACATTGTTATCTGCAACTTGTTACTCTCAAGGAAAGCAACAAAAATGCTGAAAAGAATATTACATATTGCATTGTTCCTTCCAATTTTCGGGATGGCTCAGATCCAGATAGAGGGCGATTATGAGTATTCCAAAGAATTCATATGGGGGATCAATAAGAACAGTAATGGTGGACTGATTGGTGGTATTGTCTTAAAACATAGCCGGATCCGAAGTGAACGGGTGTACACGACCTATGGATTGGAATTCATGAATGTAAAGCACCCTAAGGAACAGAGATACACTTCCCGCCAGACCGGGACATCCTTTATATGGGGGAAACAGAATTTTTTATATTCCATTCGTATGCAATACGGATTGGAAAGGCTTATGTATCGAAAAGCACCTCAGCAGGGTGTTCAGATAAGCCTTGGGGTTGCGGGTGGACCCAGCCTGGGAATTGAGGCACCCTATTATGTATTGACCCAAAGCGGTGAATATGAACCTTATGATCCTGACAAGTACCCAAATCTTCGTTCTATACAGGGCTCAGGTAAATTGCTCCAGGGAATTGGGGAGTCATCCATTGTTCCAGGTATAAATGGAAAGATCGGGATGTCTTTCGAATTTGGAGCATTCAGAAACAATGTAGCTGGTGTCGAAATCGGCTTGCTGGGCGAATTATTCACCCGTAGGATCATTCTAATCCCAACCCAGGATAACCGAGCCTTCTTTCCTTCCGCCTTTTTTACCTTCTTCTGGGGAACAAGAAGGTAGCATTCTCAGTTTGTTAGTCTAGATATTCACATGTTACTTTGCGCAAAATCAATGATTTATGATCGAATTACCCGTAGTACAGGAGGATAAGAAAGAAAGAGTGAAGAAGCCCAACTGGTTGCGAGTCAAGCTTCCGGTTGGTCAGGAGTACGCACGTGTACGTAAGATAGTTGATGAAAATAAGCTCCATACCATATGTGAGAGCGGCAATTGCCCCAATATGGGAGAATGCTGGGGTGCAGGTACAGCGACCTTCATGATCCTTGGTAACGTATGTACAAGGTCATGTACCTTCTGTGCTGTTGCAACAGGCCGTCCACCTGAGTATGACGAAGATGAACCGAGAAGGGTAGCTGAAGCCATAGCTAAAATGGGTGTGAAGCATGCGGTAATTACTTCGGTCAATAGGGATGAACTTAAGGATCGTGGAGCGGAGATATGGTATCAGACCGTAGTTCAGGTCAAGGAGCTTTCCCCTACAACAACGATAGAAACATTGATCCCCGATGTCAAAGGCAATTGGGATGCTCTTTATCGAATGATAGAAGCTGGACAGGAAGTGGTTTCACATAACATGGAAACCGTGGAACGGCTGTATCGACGGGTTAGACCACAGGCGAAATACGCAAGAAGCCTTGAGCAAACAAAACTCACAAAAGAAGCTGGCAAAAGAACTAAATCAGGAATTATGTTGGGTCTTGGAGAAACCCAGGATGAGGTCCATAAGGCCATCGACGATCTGGTGGAAAACGGGCTAGACATTTTGACCCTGGGTCAATACCTGCAGCCTACCAAGATGCATATCGAAGTCGCAGAATTCATCACTCCTGACCAATTTGAAGCTTACAAAGAGGAAGGATTAAAGCGAGGATTGAAATATGTAGAATCCGGTCCGCTTGTGAGATCATCCTACCATGCTGAGAGGCACGTGAATGTGCCTATTTGATATTCAATGGTCTCAATAGCCCATGGATTCCTCCAGCTTTTACCACATTTATAATCGGGGGAATAACAGACAAAAAATTTTCTTTCAGGAAAGAAATTACTCATTTTTCTTGACAAAAGTTAGACGTCATTTCCTGAGACATTTGGACATCTTGAGCTATTGTCTCATGCCAAATCATTTTCATTTCCTGGTGTATACTAAAGATGATCTGGTACCTGGTAAATTCAGTAATGATCTCAAAATCATGTTGAGGTCGTATACTCGGGCGATCAATAACCAGGAAAATCGCGTTGGTTCCCTATTTCAACAAAACACTAAAATTAAGCCTTTGGAGAGCTATGCCATGACTTCAAGTCATGGCATAGCTTCAGATTCCTACCCTATTACCTGTTTTCATTATATTCATCAGAATCCCGTGAAAGCTGGTCTTGTAAGAACAATGGAAGATTGGAAATGGAGTTCTTACCGCCATTATTCCGGAATGGAAGGGAATGATCTATCTAACCGTGCACTAGCAATTCAAATCCTGGATATACCCGCATCAGGTGAAGAGTTTACTCAATTGAGTAATCAGGTTCGGATAGATCAGGACTTCTGAAAGACACGATAATACAATACTCTTTTCTGCTTGAGAATCCTCCTAGTTCAAATTTGATCTGGCGATCGTTTCTGAGACATTCACCTTGTACAGGTTTATGATACCTGAAATCGGTTGATTTGGATCTCCCCTGAGTTCAGGATATTCCGTAGTGCCTTCGCCATATGCATAGATGATCTCCTCATCATTCAACCATCGGGGATTGATGGCCAGGATAAACTCCCTGCCTGATTCCGAGTCAATTCTTCCCGGGAGGAGCTTTTGAGATTCACTCCCATCGGAATTGACAATCATATTACCTTTTGAACGGATATATGTGATTCTATTACCAGATGTGCTAAAGTAAAAACTTCGCCGCGAACCTGATTCCAAAGGATCCATTATCGAATGCCTTTCCAGAGTATTGGTATTCATAATGTATACCTCAAACTGTGTTGCCGTATATAATAAATCAATTCCCAACGGATGCCACGCCGGATTTCCTCCAAAAAATAGAAATTCTGGGTCCTTATGATCAGGGTTTATTTTCCAGAGACCTGCTTTTCCATACTCATCGTCCACAACCTTCCCAAATACTACGTCACCATTACGGTTGATCTTTGGTCCGGATACC
Organism: Cyclobacteriaceae bacterium; assembly: GCA_965242805.1. Taxonomy (GTDB): domain Bacteria; phylum Bacteroidota; class Bacteroidia; order Cytophagales; family Cyclobacteriaceae; genus JANQEU01. The sequence continues at coordinate 3,559,779 of CBDETD010000002.1, forward strand.
CATCCCATCTGGGTGACAATTTCCCAATTATTTGAATTGCAACATTTCATAATCCCATAGTCCCCGACATACACAAATGATCCGGAGTCAGGATGAAAATCCAGATCATATCCATCGAATCCCAGATACCGCTTTTCACCGGTGGATAGATCAAAAGTATTCACACCTCTTTTGTACCCGTTAGTATCGTAAGCTGAGCGGAGTACAATTTTTTGGTTAGCTGTGTCCAGATCGAATTCAAATTCATGCAGGTATTGCTGGTCAAAGTAATAATTCAATTGAGCAATAATTCGCCCTCAAAGAACTGCTCAGGTTTTGGTGATTCCTTTTCACAGGAAATCAATCCAGCTATTAGTGCCATACCTGAAATGATTACTATTAGTTTTTCATAGTTCTTATAGGGTTCTAGTTTTCCCATGAACAAAACACTTGAATAGAAATTAGATAATCATTGCGGTGTTTGCAAAGCGGAGGACATGATCTTTGTCAAAATCGAATACTCAAATTATCATGTAACCTTGCTTTTTTCAATTACGTTACTATCTTTGTAAGTGATTACTCACATATAAATGACGGAGAAACAGGAAAAGATATTGAACGCTGCATTGGAGCTTTTTGCTGAGGAAGGGTTTAAAAGTACTTCCACGAGTAAGGTTGCAAAGAGAGCAGGGGTATCTGAAGGCCTGATTTTTCGTCATTTTGAAAATAAGGAGGGATTGTTGGACGCCATAGTCAAGGAGGGGGAGGAAAAAGCCAAGTTATTGTTTGCAGATGTGTTGATGGAATCAGATCCTAAAGAGGTGATAAGAAAAACATTAGAAATGGGCCTAAAAGCTGGAGGAAACCCATCTGATGCTAACTTCTGGAAACTTCAGTTTAAGATAAAGTGGGAAATGGAAGAATATCATGGTCATAAGATGGAGCCTTTAGAGCGTGCGCTTACCCATGCGTTCGAACAATTGGGGTATAAGGAAGCTGGAATGGAAGCGAAGTACCTTCTGGTAAACATTGATGGTTTGGCAACACGTTTTTACCTCGATAAGGAGTTTGATATCAACTCTATGACAGAATTTATCCTAAAGAAATACGAAGTATAATTTTTTTTAAATGCTTAATAAGTAAGTACTCACATAATTTGATAAAAATGGAAAAGAAAGTAGTATTGATCACAGGAGCATCTTCCGGAATGGGAAAGGATGCAGCTTTACATTTAATCAAGGAAGGTCATATTGTATATGGTGCTGCACGGCGAGTTGAACAGATGAAGGAGCTGGAGGAATCCGGTGGGCATGCATTGAAGATGGATGTCACGGATGAAGGTCAGATTGTCTCAGGAGTTAAGAAAATTCTTGATAAAGAAGGAAAGATCGATGTATTGGTCAACAATGCTGGTTATGGACTATATGGAGCTGTCGAGGACATTTCCATGGAAGATGCCCGACGGCAGTTTGATGTCAATATTTTTGGCCTGGCCAGGATTACGAAAGAAGTTTTACCTCAAATGAGGGAAAGAAAGTCCGGTACAATCATCAATATTTCGTCTATGGGAGGAAAGATGTATACTCCACTGGGGGCTTGGTATCATGCCACTAAACATGCATTGGAGGGATGGTCGGATTGTCTGAGGTTGGAATTATCTCAGTTTGGCATTAACGTAGTTGTCGTCGAACCTGGGGCTATAGCAACGGAGTTTGGGAATGTAATGGTTGATCCAATGATGAAAAATTCCGGAAGTGGGCCTTACGCGGATTTTGTGAAGAAAATAGTAAATACGATGAAGGAATCTTATGACAAACCCGGAGGTTCTTCACCTACTTCTGTAATTACCAATATCATTTCAAAGGTAATTAAGTCCAACAGACCAAAGACCCGTTATCGTGCCGGTAAATGGGCTAAGCCAATGGTTTGGATGAGAGTTTATCTCGGTGACCGAATATTTGACAAAACACTAATGAGTCAGTTCAAATAACACTTTCATTATTTGACATCTGGATTTACCTTGTAATCAGGTAAACTATCGTGATATGTATATTAAGAAAAACTTCAATTTTTTGGGTGTCATGCGTTTCTCAGGTGGGCACCTCATATGGTTGACAGTCTGGGCTGTGTTGGTTGCAGCAATCTACGAATACACAGGATTTGATTGGTTTCGAATTCCTTGGCTCCCACTTTCTGTAATTGGTATTGCTGTTGCATTTTATGTAGGATTTAAAAATAATAGCTCATATGATCGTCTCTGGGAGGCTCGAAAGATCTGGGGTGGAATTGTCAATGAAAGTCGTATGTGGGGAACAAACGTACGTGCATATGTATCCAACCAATTTTTGAAATCTTCGAAAAGTTCGGATGAGCTCTCCGCGCATCACAGGCGTTTGATCAATCGCCACATTGCCTGGCTTTACACGTTAAGGAGCCAGCTTTTAATACCAGCACCATGGGAACATATAAGTCAGAAAGGTCATGTAGGAAAGCTAACGGAAAGACGTATCAAACGATGGGGTATTGGTTTGTATAATGATGGGATCACTGAAGAGGAGCTTAGAAATTACTTACCAACGGAAGAGGTTGATCGTCTTATCAATTATCAGAACACTGCTACACAGATCATTGATCAACAATCGCAGGACCTGAAGGAATTAAGATCAGAGGATCTGATCGATGATTTTCGGCATATGGAACTTCAAAAGTTGCTGAACAATTTCTACACGTTCCAGGGACAATGTGAGAGGATCAAGAAGTTCCCGTTCCCACGACAGTATGGAAGTATGAGTTTCATTTTCGTAGCAATATTCATATTCCTCTTGCCGTGGGGTATGGTTTCCGAATTTATGGAACTCGGGAGGTTTGGAGCATGGCTGTCTGTCCCGTTCACGATCCTTATTGGATGGGTTTTTGTGATGATGGAGTTGGTAGGGGACTACTCGGAAAATCCATTTGAAGGATTGGGGAATGACATCCCAATGCTCTCGCTTTGTAGGACCATTGAAATCGACCTGAAAGAAATGCTCTCGGAATCAGAAATTCCGGAAGCGGTGAAGCCTGCTAATGGAGTTCTTATGTAGATCAAACAATGAACAATGAGTAATTAACAATGAACAGTAAACCAGGATCGAAATGAAAGTAATAATAACTGGCGCAACAGGAATGGTCGGCAAAGGTGTTTTGTTGGAGTGTCTCGATCATGAAAATGTGGAAGGGGTTTTGGCCATTGGGAGAAATCCCCTGGATATTGAACACCAAAAGTTGAGTCAATTGATCCATAAGGACTTCACGGATTTTACAGAGGTCATAGATCAATTGAAAGGATATGATGCTTGCTACTTCTGCCTGGGTGTGAGTGCAGCAGGATTGAAGGAAGATCAGTATCGTAAGATCACTTATGATTACACATTGAATTTAGCCAGGACACTTCTCGACCTCAACCCGAAAATGACATTCATCTATGTTTCCGGGGAAGGTACGGACTCGAGTGAAAAGGGACGAACGATGTGGGCACGGGTAAAAGGGAAGACTGAGAATGACCTGATTAACCTTGGGTTTAAGCAAGCTTATATGTTCAGACCGGGAGCAATTATCCCATTGCGAGGGATCAAATCCAGGACGAGATTGTACCAGTTTGTTTATGATTACTTTATGTGGCTGGTCAAATTGATCAAGTTCCTTTCTCCAAATTCTGTTGTAAATACAACACAAATAGGATTGGCAATGATCAATGTCACAATGAAGGGTCATGAGAAAAAAGTCATTAGGCCAAAAGACATAATTGATCTATCTGGACATTCTTCTTAAAAAAGAAATAGTCTATATAATCAAGGATATACCATTCAATTCGACAAAAGGTGGATACAACACCAAATCTTCCTGAACAGATGAATATTTTTTAGTAAGTGCCTCGCTGAGGTGATATTGCAAATTCATTATTAATTCATAGATAATGATTAACAATTAATGAACTAGAAATCAACCAGTATGACAGAGCACAAAGATTTTAACTTTCTCAAAATATTTTGGGATGATGAGGCACGAACGGTAATCATGCAATGGAATCGTTTTGCAAAAGATCAAGATTTTAGAAATGGCCTCGACGAAGGACTAAAACTGTTGAAAAACAAGAGCACCCATCGTTGGTTAGCTGATCTAAGGAACCTTGGTACCGTTACCAAGGAAGACCAGGAATGGTCCAATAACGATTGGTACCCCAGAGCTATCAGAGATGGAATTCGTGACATGGCCATTATAATGCCACAAAGTGTATTGAGTACTATGTCCGTAAAAAATATCTTGCAAAAAGTATCAGGTGTGGAAATCAGTACTCAGTACTTTGATGAGGTGCAAGGTGCCAGAGAGTGGTTGATGGGTAAATAAAAAAGCATCGACCTAAATGGTCAATGCTTTCTTCTGGTTTAGTAAAGGTGTTACTATTTGGGTTAGTTGGTGAATTGGCCTCGTATTCTAGCTGTTTCGTTTGATAAGTTGTTCAGTACTTCAGTCGTCAATACAAGTCCACCAGTGTTGTTTGCTATTTGTTCTGAAACCTCGGCTAGCTCACCGTCGTAGATCGCTTTGATCGAATTTAGATCCGTAACCAGGTTAGCTACATCGGGGTCATCTGAAAGGCCTTCCATCACTTTGATAAGGTCATCCAATGCCGGTTTTTGATCGATAACGATCTTGATCAAAGGTTCGAGTAATAAGTTCTTAGTAGTCTCGTCAAGGTCCCCTTTGTAGTTTGTGATCAATTGGGTGGAAATATACAACCCTTCGATATAAGTTCCGGTTAGTACAAGCCCTGCGATGTGCATTCTATCAAGTGCATCAAGCTTGTCACCTGTCTGACTGATTATATCATCAACTACCACTTTAAGGGAATCCCTGTTGTTCAGATTCTTTTCGAATCTTCCAATCAATTCAAGGTCAAGTGCGGAAGCCACTCCGAGATTCTCAGCAAGTTTTTGGCATGCTGTGATATAGTTCAATGACTCCTGTGTCCTTTCATAGCTGGCAAGGTAACCTATATCTGTAGTGTAAACACCTAGGTTGAGAGCAGCTTTACTGGCAGGTGATCCGTAGCTATCCACATTGTCAAGGGGATTAATAATGGTAGGATCAAAGTCAGTCCCTGTTGCCATCAATAAATAGGGGACTTCTGATGGGGGTGGTAGATCCTTTATTACCTGATCAATGTCTGATATTATTTGGCTTTTGGCTTCATCAAATTCTGCTCCTTCATTGCTACTTTCTGATTGAGAACCTCCACCTCCACAAGAAGAGAGGATCAATCCCGATGCCATAAGTAACGACAAAACTTTAAGCTGTAAAAATTTCATTTGCACTCTTAATTAGTTTAATGGTGATTGATAATGTGATTAAAAGTAAAGGATTATTTTGTCTTATAAGCATTAGCTGGCGGTAAAAATAACCTATTTCCTCGAATCTGTGGGTGGGAGGATTTCTGAGATATTCCGTTTTATTTTTATAGCAATCTCATTAAGAGGCAAGTCATTAATATCCTCACCAAAGGGATCCTCGATTTCTTCAGCGATTAACTCTACACTTACCAGGAAGTAGAAGGTCAGGCAAACAAAGAAAACTGACCAGTATCCAAAATCCCAGACGAAACTTATTGGAAGCGTAATTGAGTAAATGAAAAGAAACTTTTTGATGAACATGCTGTAAGAATACGGAATGGGTGTAGATTTTATCCGTTCGCAGGCTCCTATCGTATCTGTAAATCCCTTAAGCTCTTTATCAAGTAGAAATAATTGTTCACCCGTGAGAATTCCCTTGTTTTTCAATTTCATTATCCTGTTATAAAGAATAGTGTTGAGTTTGTTCGGCCGATGTTTGCTTTGTATGATCTCATTCTTACTTTCCTCATCGATAAAATCCATCTCTCCTACCAATATGCTATCCCTGAGATGCTCTTTCATTGCAAAAGGCACATTGGCGATCATTTTCCTAAAAAACCTCCTCTCTTCATCAGCGTCTTTGGGAAGATAAGCATCGATCTTAATGGCCAATTGCCGTGAATCATTTACCAGTTTTCCCCATAGTTTACGGCCTTCCCACCAACGATCATAAGCAGTATTTGTACGTAAAACCAGGAAAAGTCCGAGTATTACTCCCAAAATTGAGTGAAAAGCGATCGTCCCTGAATAATGGATCTGCAATATCTCCCTTACAAGAAATGTGAAGAAGACGGTGAAAGCCGCAACGAACATGATAAGTGGCGAAAGTGACCGAAATACATGCCTGCTGTAGAAATCGAAAATTAACGAAACCCAAGTTTTAGGATTGTACTGGATCATAATTGTGATTCCAATCGGTCTCTCAGAACCCTAAGATAATCAGGATTTAACAAACCCAAGGACCTCTTCAATTCCATTATTCGATCATACGAAGCTTTGATGATTTCAAGGCTAATTTCACCGGATATTACTTTCTGTTTTAGCACTTGATGCACTTGCAAACCGGATGTCTTTTCATCATCAAAAACATTGTTTGAAAACATCAATACATCCATTGTAGCATTTACAGCGAGCACGATTGCCTCTTCTAATCCATAGTTTTTCGAAATAGCTCCCATGTGCATATCATCTGAGAATATCACCCCTTTAAATCCCAATTGATCACGTAGAAGTTCCTTCATTACTTTTCTGGACAGAGAGGCTGGCAGCTTTGCGGTATCAAGAGTTCGATTTACAACGTGAGCAGACATTATAGCGCTGACCTTTCCTGAGTCTATCAATGATTTATAGGGATAAAGTTCCTCAATCACCCAGGTATCCGATACATCAGTAACTCCCAAGTGTGAATCTTTGGCTGAGCTCCCGTGACCGGGAAAATGCTTCAATACAGTGGCAATATCATATTGGTCATGACTTTCAATTACTTTGTTGGCATGGCGGATGACTTCCTCATAATTCCCCGAAAAACTCCTTTCCTTGGATCCGATAACTGGATTTTTTGGATTGATATTCACGTCTACATTAGGCGCATAATTCACATTGAAACCGAAATCGTACAGGTTACGTGCGGTTCTGTCCGAATAGAAAAAAGTACTGTCCAAGTCCTTTATTGATCCAAGATATTGTGCAGAAACAGTTTTTGGAAAGCCATACTTCGGCTTAAGTCGGTTGACCCTCCCACCTTCCTCATCAATTCCGATGAACAGTGGGATTGATGAAGCCTCCTGTAATTGTTTGACCAATCTTGCCAGTTCAGGTTTCGTATTTTCCTTTTTCAGATCCTTCTCAAAGAGTATGATACCTCCAATTTGACCTGATCCTATGGAGGCTAAAATTGACTCCCGATTATCAGTATCATCGAAATTGTTCAATCCCACCATGATCATTTGGCCTATCATAATGTCCAGGGAATCCATTTCCTGGGACCGGACATGGAAAGTTGTAATCAAGATTAGAAATGATAAAAGGAGCTTTTTCATAAACCGGATAATGTGAGAGAGTTTGGAATGTGGCGTAAAATACCCACTATGTTGTCAATTTTCAAATGGATACCATTGGCAACGGTTACCTGAGGGAATGGTCAGTTGGTATGTATGTCAACGATCTTTGTAATGATTTCCGAGAGATAGGCTCCTGTGTCAAATCCAAACCAGTTCATCGTCCTTGTCTCATACTTGTTCTGATCATACCAACTATCAGCTGTGACATATCCAATGTAACCACCATTGAAGGAAGTGATGATCAGGTTTAATCCTTTGCTTCGAGCGTATTTGTAAAGAGGAGTGCTTAACTCCCCGGAAAAATCACATGGGGTACCCACGATGAGTAGATCATTGATCTGGAGTATGGATAGCTTTTGGGAGTAGTCTCCAAACAGCGATTCGAATAACCAAGGTCGGATACGTAGATTTTGTGATATTTTGACCTGTGGATCTCTCAATTCGAGCTCAATGGAATAGGACCTTATGGATCCTATATAGGTAAAAGGTGGTCCCAGCATCATTAGCATCGAAGTTTGATCAGCTAGCGATACACCTATTCTTCTGGCTTTATCCAGGTTTTTCACATTCAAGTCGGCCGGTCCCATACTTCCTACTGCACCGGCACTGAATCCGGCGTAATCAACCTCAGATTTTATTTCAAGAGCTGCGTTAAAGTATGCGGGATAATCGCCTGATAATTCGGTAAAATTCATATCAAGACAGGTAGCATGGGCTCCGTATATCCCATGGATCCCTTTTCCCCTTTCATTCTGCATCAGCAATATCTTCAATAATGGATCGGTTGTCCCTCGCAGCCCTACGAGACGGTTTTTTATAAGGTCGGGTACGGAAAGCTCACCATAGGCGAGGCCTCCCTTTGAAGTAGTTGAAGCAGCTTCATTTATACTTTTTACTATGTGTCGGGTAATCCAATCTACGACAGTACGATCATATTCTCCAGCAAACATTTTTCCCACTGGTCCAGGAGCCCAGGCTCCTATCCCTGAGTGAGTATGTGTCGCGGTCAAAAAGATCTCATCAAGTGTCCAATCGGAATCTTCAATGACATTTGCCAGTGCCAACCGAACTTCCGGGTGAATAATCAACAAATCAGCTGAAACAATTGCTGCTTTGGAGTTGCCATTGGTCAATACAATGGTCCGGATGAATGTGGAATCATGGATCCCTTGCATTTCCATGGGGTCCCTGGCCCCATAACCTGCCAATGGAAGATTAGTATCCGGTACCAGAGGGACTTTCGACCATCCAATGCTCACTGAATCAGGGACGGTGGGAATTAATGAATTTTGAAGGGAATCAATTCTGTCTGCCATTCGCCGGTAGAAATTCGATTCCTCATAAGGAGTTCGATCAATCCAGGTAATTGATGAATTGACAATTACTATTATCAAGATCAATCCCCCAAGCATACCTTTAGTATACCAAGGTAGGTTTCTCAGTTTTTTCATCAGATAAGACCAAATCTAAAGTATTTGCTACATAATTAGCGGCCGTGGTTCGTGTCGGCATGAACCATGGATAGGTTTTACCCAGCCCATCCTTCTCTGTCAAGACTTCTGTATTGAATGGCTTCAGCCAAATGCTCTATTTTGATTTGTTCGGTTTGGGAAAGATCAGCTATTGTTCTGGAAACTCTTAGTATCCGATCATATGCCCTTGCGGAAAGACCCAGTTTCTCCATGGCTGTTTTCAACAATGTCTTTCCCGCTTCATTGATCTGACAAACTTCCTTGACCATTTGTGGGGCCATCATCGCATTGTTATAAATATTCGTTGAGCCCTCGAAGCGCTTTTCCTGTATTCCCCTTGCTATGATAACCCTTTCACGTATGGATCCACTGGACTCTGTTTTTCGGTTTTCGGTCATCTGCTCAAAGGACACTGGCGTCACTTCGACATGCAGATCAATTCGATCCAGTAATGGTCCGCTAACTTTATTTAGGTAACGTTGAACAGCCCCTGGAGGACAGACGCATTCCTTTTCAGGATGATTATAATATCCGCAAGGACACGGATTCATGCTTGCGATCAGCATAAAATTAGCTGGATAATCAATGCTGACTTTTGCTCTGGAAATCGTCACTTTTCTCTCCTCGAGCGGTTGACGCATTACTTCCAGAACGGTTCTCTTAAATTCGGGTAGCTCATCCAGGAATAAAACTCCATTGTTCGCGAGTGATATTTCCCCTGGTTGTGGATTACCTCCGCCTCCGACCAAAGCAACGTCACTTATTGTGTGATGGGGGGATCGGAAAGGTCTTGTAGAGATGAGATGTGCATCAGGGCCGAGTTTACCTGCGACGGAATGGATCTTCGTGGTTTCCAGGGCTTCATGAAGACTTAATGGAGGAAGGATCGATGAGAGCCTTTTTGCCAACATTGTCTTTCCCGCTCCCGGCGGTCCGATCATTATCACGTTATGTCCACCAGCGGCTGCAATTTCAAGGGCTCTTTTTATGTTGTCCTGGCCTTGCACATCTTTGAAATCGACGCTGTATTCATCCAACGAATAATAAAACACGTCCCGAGTATCATATTCAGTAGGTTGGATAATAGTTTCCCCTTCCAGATGATCTATGGCTTCTTTCATAGTATCTACCCCAATGACATCAATCTTATCCACGATAGCGGCTTCGGTTGCATTTTCTTTTGGGAGTATGATACCCTTAAATCCTTTCTTACGAGCTTCTATCGCAATGGGTAGTGCGCCCCGGACTGGTCTAAGGATACCATCCAAAGACAATTCTCCCATAACCATATAATTCTCGAGGTCAGGAGCCTCCATCTGATCCGAAGCTTTGAGAATACCCAGGGCAATTGGGAGGTCATATGCTGATCCCTCTTTCTTGATATCGGCAGGAGCAAGGTTGATAACTACTTTTTGCCTGGGCATACGATAGCCAAAATATTTGATGGCTGATTCTACTCGTTGTTGACTTTCCTTAACGGCGGAATCAGGAAGTCCCACCATATAAAATTTTGTACCCTGACCAACATTAGCTTCAATGGTAATGGTATGTGCATCAACGCCATAAACAGCGCTTCCAAAAGTTTTAGCGAGCATCTATTTTATCCTGAATTGTAAATAGCGGATGAATATATTCATTAGTGACCATAATTTTAAATTCAGGACAACCATTCTTTCAGAATTGGAGTTTTTTGACGGCTTACAACTACTTCCAACTCCTTGTCAGAATCTATAATTACTATCACCTGGCCTTTGGTGTGGGGCATCAGGGATTTGATGGCTTTCTTGTTCACAATGAATTGTCTATTGAGACGAAAAAAGTCATTTGGATTGAGCATTGATTCAAGTTGCCCCAGATTATCAGAAGACAAATAGTTTCTCTTTTCTCTATCCTGAACGTAGACAACATTCCCTTCTCCCTTAAAGTATTTAATTTCAGAAGTTGGAACGGGTATCAGACTCTTTCCAAATTTCAAAAGGAAACTCTCCTTGAATACCTTTTCAGTTTTCAAGATGTTTTCAAAGTGTGAAGATCTGAAGATCATTGATTTCTTCTTTTCCAACCCAATAAGACTTTTTACAAGCTTTGTGGCCGTAATCGGTTTTAGGAGATAGTCGATCCCATTATGCTCAAATGCTTTGATTGCGAACTGGTCATAGGCGGTAGTAAATATAACCGGGCATGTAATGTCAATATGCTTGAAGATTTCAAATGCTGACCCATCTGCCAACTCGATGTCCATAAAAATCAGGTCAGGTATCTTAGAATTCAGATAGCTGACTGCTGATTCGATAGTGTCTACGATTCCGTCTACTTGGTAGGTTGAATAAGTGTCTAGCAAAAGCCTCTTTAATTCTTCTGCACTCACTTGCTCATCTTCAATTATCAAAATCTTCATGACTTTACCAGCAATGGTAGTTTGATCTGGAATTCCCCATCAGTGTTGGATATCTCAATTTCCCTTTCGGTGAGGACATCAAATCTCTCTTTTAGGTTTAGTAGTCCAATGCCTGTTGAAGGTACTGTCCCCTTTTTCTCTTGCAAAGGGTTTTTCACGCAAATCACATTTTTCTCATTATCAACTTGTACGGAAATTGAAAGAGGTTTTTTGAATGATGATTCATTGTGTTTTACCGCATTTTCAATCAACTGTTGTAGGGTTATAGGGGGGATGAACTGATTACTATTGGTGTTCCCATCGATAGAGATTTCTACCTTGTTTTCAAATCGGGTGTTAAGAAGGAATCCATAATCTTCAATGAATTTGAGTTCTTCCTGAAGAGGGACAACCTCGTCATTTTTATGTTTGAGAATGTACCTGAACACTTCTGACAATCTTGCAATGAAATCCTTTGCCAGCTCAGGCCTTTCATCTATAAGTCCGTTTAAAATACTGAGGTTATTGAAAAAGAAATGAGGACTTAATTGTGTCCTTAATGCCTCCAATTTTGCCTTTACAGCCTCTTTTTCAAGGGTTTCAGCCTTTGTCAAAGACGATTTCCAGCTGGTAATGATTGGTGCTGCATTTACAAATGCCATGAAACAGAGGGACACAAAAAATACCAGGCTCACATAAAGGTATATGGAAGGAGGAAAGATCGACATATCCCAAATCACCAGGTAGAGGAATGAATAGCAGGCCGTTACCACAAGGATTGTGATCATCAGACTACTTACAAGCTCAATAGATAATCTTTTCCATGGGTGGGTCTCCCAATTGTAATACTTGTTGAGTTTTTTAGACTTTAGATTTTGGACTTCGAAGATCAGGAAGAAAGCTACGGTAGCTGTCAATGAATATTCAACATATGCATATGTTGTGATTTGAGAAAATGGAAAATTACGGATGAGAGCAAATACAGCATAGGATGGCAAACCCAAAACCAATGAGATAAGTATTCTTGTTACAACGTTGTTATAGTTTCTCAACACCTCTTCAATTTACCCTTAAAACATATTATTTCTATATTGGCATTTCTCCTCTGGACTAATAAAATTTCAATGTTATCTATTTCATATGGATTTTGTGTCAATTCATTTCATTGAGGGAACCATTCATTCACAAAACCACACAGTTCAAGATCTCGCATAATAATTTTGATATAGGTATGTCGTAAATGATTTGTTTACAAAGTGTGACCTATTGTACTAGCATGAATCAAGGTGGATCTCTATTCAAATCAAACTTTACTTTGCTCTTTGTATTTGTAGGATTGTTATTTGTGGTTTCCTGCAAGGAGGGAGCAGATCTAAGTTATACACCTCCGGATCGTGATAATTCCGGTACTCCGACTCGTGTGGAAGGTGAGTTTGCTGTAGAAAATTATCGACTTGACAACAAGCTCACTATCGATGTTTATACACCACCTGAATATGATGGAGATCAATTGCCAATTCTATATTTTAATGATGGGGATAATTTCAGAAGTGTTTTTGAGTATTTGACCTATGAATATCCTGAACCCTTTATTATGGTAGGAATACATGCAGGATCTGCAAGAAACGACAGGTATATTCCTTACGATGATCCGTGGATCACTCAAAACTGGGGTGGTTACACCCCAAGCGCAGATGTATATTCTCAGCAGATAATTTTTGATGTAATACCCTTTGTGGAGGAAAAATATGCGGCTGACACTAGTCGTAGAGCCATATTTGGGATTTCACTTGGAGGACTTCATGCAACATGGATCGCTTTGAAATATCCTGAGTATTTCGAATTTGTCGGTGCCATTTCTCCCTCATATTGGGTGGACAATTACGCTGTAATCAAGGAGTCCACAAAAGATTTGACAAGATCTAATCACTTCTACTTCGACATCGGTACCAGGGAATGGAACTATTATGTTCCTTTTATCGGGAGGCTGGAATCAGCCTCTTTAAACTACGGGAGGCATATTTTTTATTATGAGGTTCTTGGTGGGTTTCACCAGTCCGCGGATTGGGCACGTCGCATTGATATACCTCTTAAGCTTTGGTTAAATGATGGACCCACCGGGAGGAATGTTGTATATGATCTGCAAGTGGAATGTATTGCAAGTCAGGTCACACCCGGACTTTATTTTCAGCGATTGAATCCTACGGTTACGTATGACGATGGTGTAACCTATTCCCTTACAACTGAGGTTCAGTATGAGATCATTGAAGGTGAAGGCGAAGTAGAAGAAGGTGTTTTCCGTGTTGATTCTCCAAATGGAATGCGTGTGAAAGTTTCCTATAGTTCCTGGTCAGAGGAGGTATTGCTTTTCAACTGTATTTAAGTTGCTTCTCAATAAGAGCAATTAATACATGAATGATCTTGATATGTATTTCCTGGATGCGATCTGAATATCCATGATGAGGGACGCGGATTTCCAGATCCGATGTTTTGCCCACTGAACCTCCATCATTTCCCGTTAGGGATATAGTAGTTATACCCTTCCTTTTTGCGGTTACAACAGCATTGAGAATATTCCGGGAGTTCCCACTTGTTGAGATAGCAAGGAGGACATCTCCATTATTGCCAAATCCTTCAATATATCTGGAGAATACACTTTCAAAACCAAAATCGTTTGAGGTACACGTTAAATAGGCGGGATCAGAAATGGCAATTGCGGGGAGCGAAGGGCGCTCTTCTCTAAATTTACCTGATAGTTCTTCTGCGAAGTGCATAGCATCGCACATCGAGCCACCATTACCGCAGCTTATGATTTTATTGCCTCGGGAAATTGCCTGGCTCATGATTTCCGCTGCTTCTCCGATTTTAAACATAAGTTTCTCATCGGAGATAATTGTGGTTAGAAGATTTTGGGCTTCGGTAAACTCCTTTCGGATGATTTCATTTGAATCAATCATCATCGTCTTCGTCATCATCGTCTCCCGCTATTTCCAGCTCTTCTGTTTCTTCCTCCGCTTCATCCTGTGATTGATCATAAAGCTTAGCTTTCAGAGCTACGATTTCTTTCTCAAGTTTTTTTACTTTCCCCCTGTTGTTGAAAATAGCGAAGTTCTCAAGGATTAATTCTATAGACATCAACAGGGTTAAAAAAACCATCATGTCTCTGACCATGAAAGGGAGATCAGAAAAATATTTGAACCAGCCCCATCTTTTAAATAATTCCAGCGTATCATAAATATTAAATGCCATCATCAATACGAAGATGATGGTGATGATATACACCGGATAGAAAAAGGTCTTAAATCTCTTCATACGTGTCAGGCAGACACCGGATAGCAATAATATAGGAAATTTCAGATATACATAGCACTTGAGCTAGCCAACTGATTGCATACGAATGAATTTATGATAAACTCCCTTCTTTTTCATCAAATTGTCATGAGTTCCTTCCTCAACAATTCTTCCTCTGTCAAGGACAATTATGTTATCAGCATTTTGTATTGTGCTTAGTCTGTGCGCAATTACAAGTGTTGTCCTATTTTGCATTAAGGTGTAAAGAGCGTCCTGTACAAGTTTTTCGGATTCAGAATCCAGGGCTGCCGTAGCTTCATCAAGAATAAGAATGGGTGGGTTTTTTAATATAGCTCGGGCAATACTCAATCGCTGGCGCTGCCCGCCGCTTAGTTTTAGTCCTCTTTCACCAATTGAGGTGTCATACTTCTGCTCAAGATTTTCAATGAATTCATGCGCATTGGCAATTTCCGCTGCTCTTTTAACTTCAGCAGGATTGGCCTTTGTATTGCCCATGGCAATGTTGTTATATATGGTATCATTGAAAAGAATTGGTTCTTGGGAGACGTAACCTATCAGTTTTCTCAGGTCATTGATCTTCAGGCGCTGAATATCTGTTTTATCAATTGTAAGGTGTCCTGATTTGATGTCATAAAACCTTGGTATGAGATCAGCAATGGTTGATTTACCAGCTCCTGATGGTCCTACCAATGCGATAATTTTTCCTTTAGATATCTCCAAACTAATATCATGTAAGATCCCTTTTTCGGCATAAGCAAACTCTACGTTCCTAAGTACAATTCTGTCATTGAAATCTTTTATAGATACGGGATCTGGATCTTCTAATATTTCGGGCTTGCTGTCAAGCAAATCAAAGATCCTTTCCCCTGAAGCGATACCCCTCTGGATATTGGTAAAAGCATTGGAAATGGATTTCGCTGGGTTTAAAACCTGCGAGAATATGACCAGGAAAACAATTAATTCCGCGGCGTTCAGGATGGCATTTTCTCCTAGTATCATCATGCCCCCCAGTATCAATATTGCACAAATGAAAATCGTACCTATAAATTCAGAGAGGGGAGAAGCAAGGCTATTTTTTGCTTCCATTTTGAAGTTATGTCCTCCATATATGCTGACTTCATTATTGAATTTATCTGAAACGTAGGATCTGAGATTAAACGCCTTTATGATTCGCATGCCTGAAATAGATTCCTCTAGAATGGAGGTCAACCTTGAGAGGGATTCCTGTGTTTTTTTTGCCCTTCTTTTAAGTTTCTTACCAATATAGGAGATGACTCCACCACTGATTGGAAGTAGTAATAGAGTGTAAAGGGTAAGACTTGGAGATATCCGTAAGAGTGCAAAGAAAAATCCAATGATCATAAAAGGTTCCTTGAAAAGGACCTTAAGACTATTAATCACGGTAACCTCCACCTGTTGGACATCGGTCGTCAATCGCGACATGACGTCTCCTTTTCTTATGTCGGTGAAATAACGAAGATCAAGAATGGTGAGATTATTGAAAAGGTCGTTTCTTATGTTCGTGACTGCGCGTACCCTTACGCTTGCCTCTATCAATGTAGAAATGTAGTGAAACAGATTAGCAAGAAATACAGAAACTAGTAATACCCCGCAGATAAAATAAAGCGCACCCATCTTTCCTTCAGCAGCGATGATTGATCCAAGATAATAATTGAAAAGGTCAATGAAATACTGATCTGATAGGCCAAATTCCGGGATCTGACCTGGCACCTTTGAATCAATTTCACTATTGAACAATATCTGAAGGATAGGGATTAATGCTGTAAAATTTATCACCCTGAAGGCAGTATGTAATATTACCAGTATACTGTAAACAGGGATTATAACATTAAAAGGTCGAGCGAACCTCAGTATTCTCCAGTAGGTCCTCATTAAAACCAATAATTACGACGAGGAGCATTCCAGCGGAATCCCAAATTGAATAAAATTGAATTTCGATCTTCTATACGACTATCAAATTCTTCCTTTCTAAAGGTCAAAATTCCATCAAGGAAAAAATTATGTTTTAATTGGTAAGAGGTGATGAATTGTCCGAAAAGTAAGTCTACGCCAATTCCCTGACCTAGAGAATGACCGTAATCATCGGCTCTCAAGTTGTAAGACTTGGAGGGGTCCTTCCCTAAACTCGTATTTGGATCATCATCCACCCCATAATTTGCTGATAACAGGGTAAACTGGGTAGACAACCTTGGTACAGGTTGCCATCTTGTAATAAATAAGACTTCTTTGAAATTTGCCCCCATCGGATGAGCTAGAGGTTGTAGATAATGAGTGTAACTAGTAAAGACATCCTCATGTGTGTAGGTAAAGGGTCTGGCCCAGTTATATTCAATCTGTAAATCAAGGTTTGGAAATATGAAATCGTAGTAATTACCACCTATCTGATAACCTAATTTATTACCCCACCAGTTATCTGAGGAAAATAATTCGCTCACAATCAACTCATCCAGCACAAACTGCCCATAAATATTCAAATATTTATTAAGGGTCCAACGAAGGTCTGCTCCTAAAATGGCATTATCTGAACTCCCGTCCTGTTGTTCTATGGCACGATAAAATATGATAGGATTTAAGTACTCAATCTTTACTTCACTTCCACCAAGAGAGTCTGGTTTCCCAAAAATGATAGATTCAAAAAGGCCTAGATTAAGTTTAGGAGTTATGGACAGATCAAGATAGTGGGACACCATGTACTTATCAGGATAACGAGATGCTCCGAGTGTTCCTCCACTAAACGTACCTACATCAGCAATGAGCTTAGCGAAAAGGTTTGTGTATTTAAATTTCCATATTTCGGTACTTATCCTCACATATGGATATGAATTACTGAAATCAGAGAGCAACAATGATCGTTCACCTGATCCAATAAAATGCCTGCCATACCCGAATTGGGCATTGACGTGAGGAGTGATTGCAAAGTCAATGTATCCCATGGCCCGGAAGAAATCTGTTGTCACACCATTGCTTTGCTCTTTCCAGAATCCCTCATATGGAATAAGCCCAACCGAATCAGCTACAGATTTAACGTAAACCGGATAATTGACCTGATTCTCGGTAAGGAATGAGTAGAAAGAGATTTTGTTATCTATTGTTCCTCTCAATTCAATTCCTCTCGAATTGGTAAAAAGGATCTCATCCAACTCGGTATCCTTGCCGATATCAAACTGCCATATTGGGTTGATGTGGAAATCGAAAGATTTGTCCCGATAGGAATATAAGTCACTTTCATATTGATAAAACTTCTTTAGCAGTGCTCTATTTGTTCGCCCAATCGTATCATTGTGAAATTCTCTTCCTTCTGTCTTAAGGTATTGGACATTGAAATCAACTACCTTGTCATCAAAGGTTTCGTTAAACGTTTGATGCCTGGTATAAGGTTTGAACGAGGTATAGAAGTGGGACTGCGTCTGGGTTTGGTATTTGTCAAGATATTTATAAGCCAGGTGATTCAGTGGAAAATCGGTTTTCTGGGAAAGACCTTGAATAATAGTTGAAAAGAAACTTAAGTAAGTTAGAAATCTCACCTGCCAAAAATATCGAAAAAGCATCTTTTGTAATCAAAGAAATTCAATCTATCTTTGCAGTCCTTTTTTAGGATCAGAATATAGAATTCATGAAAAAAGATATACATCCAGAGTACAGAGAGGTTGTTTTCCTTGATACTACAAGTGATTTTAAATTCCTTACGAAGTCGACAATGACATCTAGTGAGACGATCAAGTGGGAGGACGGCAACGAGTATCCCTTGGTCAAGGTTGAGGTAAGTTCAGCTTCACATCCATTTTACACTGGTAAGAAGATCCTTGTGGATACTGCTGGTAGGGTTGAGAAATTCAATAGGAAATATAAGAAGAAGTAACTTCTGGATATTGAAAATTAATTGATGAAAGTCTTCAAGTGCAACTTGAAGACTTTTTTATTTTTGCCGCATGTCGATCGCCTTTTACGAGACCAGATCTTCCCACCTAAGATTAAGGCCGCTCACCTTTTCCCGACCACCAAGTGAATTGCGAGTTGGTATAAGATTGATCCGTGAAAAATGGGAGATCGAATTGGGTGAGACCGTTGGATACTTTACCCAGGATTTCCTACAGTCAAAATATCCACTTCCGGAAATTCCTTTTAGTTATTTGATCAATGGAGCTGTCCTTCCTGATGATGGTTTGTTAAGTGATATTGGTTCTTTGAATGAGAATGAAGGACTTTTCCACAACAACACATTTATTGCCGCAAAAACATCAGATCCTGACATTGGCAAATTGTCCAAGGTAGAATGGATAAATCAACCTATAGAGGTCAAATACCCTTGGGACATCTTCAAACTAAATGCCGAAGAGATCCGTGAAGATTACCATAAAATCCTATTAAATAATGAGTCCCGGGAAATGAATGATCAACATACGGTCATCTATGGATCGGATATATTCATTGGAGACAACGTAGATATTAAAGCCGCGGTACTGAATGCCGAGAACGGACCAATTTTTATTGGGAATGATGTCAGTATTGAGGAAAATTCTGTGATACATGGCCCAGTTGCAATATGTGATGAGGCTGTAGTCAAACTAGGTTCAAAACTGAGACAGAATACAAGCATAGGTCCCGGATCAAGAGTGGGTGGAGAAATATCCAATACCGTCATTCTTGCTAATTCCAACAAATCTCACGAAGGATACCTGGGGAGCAGTGTAATCGGAGAATGGTGTAATATTGGAGCTGATTCCAACACATCGAACCTAAAAAACAATTATTCCAATATTAAGCTATGGGATTATGAGCAGGAATCGATTTTCCAATCCGATCTGCAGTTTTGTGGTTTGATAATGGGCGATCATTCCAAATGTGGAATCAACACCATGTTCAATTCCGGAACTGTCGTTGGGTTTTGTGCAAGTGTGTTCGGAGCTGGATTTCCTCCAAAACATATTCCCTCGTTTACCTGGGGAGGAATTGAGGAAATATCAACCTATGAAGTGGAAAAAGGAATGGAAACGGCGAAACTTGTCATGGCAAGACGAAATCAATCATTGACAAATGAGGATATTTCCATTTTTCATGCAATTATGGAAGCCACAACTTCACATCGATTTTGGGAGAGGGATAAATAATGCAATTTTCTGATATTCCGGGATTAGCAAATATAAAATCAACTCTTGTTGGATCTTATGAGCGTAACCATATTGCACATGCTCAATTGTTCAGTGGTAGGGAAGGGGAAGGTGTACTCCCAATGGCTCTGGCTTTCATTACATATCTGCTTTGCGAAAACAAGGGCGAAAATGATTCATGTGGGACTTGTAGTAATTGTCAGAAGATGGCAAAATTTATTCATCCGGATGTGCATTTTTTTTATCCATCACCGACAACAGAAAAGGATGAAGAAAGGATTAAGAGGTCCCAATTATGGAGAGAATTTCTCTCTGAGAAACCTTATGGAAATTTGCCCGAATGGATAGGCTTGCTCGGATCTGAAAACAAAGTCAATCAGATTAGTAAAGGTGATGCCAGAGAGATCATTAAGGCAGTCAGCATGAAATCCTTTGAGGGTACCTACAAGATATTGCTCATATGGTATCCTGAATCCATGAATCCGACTGCTGCCAATGCAATTCTAAAGGTGATCGAAGAGCCCCCGGAAAACACACTTTATCTTTTAGTGACTTATGATTATGAAAACATAATCTCCACCATCTTAAGCAGGACGCAAATTATCACCATACCTTCCTTTGAGGATAAGGATGTTGCAGAATACATTCATCGACATTTTGATGTCACCGATGAACAAGCACTACGGACATCCCAACTTTCCAAGGGGAATATTAGGGAGGCATTAACTCTGCTTACCAATGAACAAGACATTGAATTCAAGGATTTCCAGCAATGGATGAGGGCCTGTTTTATTTCTGATAATATCAGTCTGGTAAAATTGAGCGAAGAGTTTGCACAGAAGACAAGGTCCCATCAAAGAATGTCAATTTCATTCGCAATGGACTTGATCCGCAATTCGATTCTGTTAAAGGATGCTCCGGAGCTGGTATATAGTGAGGGAGAAGAACGCACATTTATCGAAAGATTTAGCAAGACTTTTGAAATTGCAGCATTTGAGAAGATGTATAAGGAATTCAATGACACATTAAATGATCTTGGTCGTAATGCCAATCCGAGGATTACTCATCTAGCACTTAGTATCAGGTTGGCGGATATCTTCAAGGAGAAAAAAGTATGAAGATCAAAATTGGTACACGTAAGAGTAAACTTGCAATGTGGCAGGCTGAGTGGGCATCTGGTAGATTAACGGATGAAGGCTACAGTGTTGAAGTAATACCTATCGAGACCAAAGGTGATAAAATCCTAGATGTGACCATATCGAAGATCGGGAGTAAAGGAGTTTTCACAGAAGAGCTTGAGCAGATGTTGTCAAATCAGGAAATTGACGTTGCCATACATAGTGCCAAGGACATTCAATCCCAATTACCTGAGGAATTTGAGTTGTTGGCATTTTCTGATCGAGAAGTTGTCAATGATGTAATCGTTTCTCTGTCCGAATTCAATGAAAATAAAATGGTCATAGGTACTTCTTCAACCAGGAGAGTAGCTTTCATGAAGAATTTTTTCCCCCAATTCGAAGTAGTCGATATGCGTGGGAACCTTCAGACAAGAATAAGGAAAATGAAGGATGGTCATTGTGATGGATTGATGTTGGCAGCTGCAGGAGTTTTACGGATGAATTATCAGGGTATGATCAGTAAGTATCTTGATACAAATGAATTTATCCCAGCCGTTGGCCAGGGCAGTATCGCGGTCCAATGCCATAAGGACCTTTCACAACCTAAGAAACAAGCTATAAGAGACGTTCTCAACAACGAACAAACAGAAAGGACCATTTTATGTGAACGAAGTTTTCTTGCAGCAATGGATGGAGGGTGCAGTATCCCTATATTTGGACTAGCAACAAAGCAAGAAAAAAATCTAGCGTTAAAAGGCGGGATCATCAGTTTGAATGGCTCTCGAAAAGTAGTTAAAGAAGTGACCGGTTCGATCCCTTCAGAAATTGGAATGGAACTAGCCGAGAAAGTGCTTGCTTCAGGAGGTGATAAGATCCTTGCGGAAATCAAGGAAACATTAAGTAATTAAAAAGAAAATAGAAATTTAAAAATGAGATATTTAACGGGATTATTCTTATTGGTAATAATATTCTTTGTTTCCTGTAATGGTAGCAAAGACTACATGGTCAATATACATACCCCAATGGGTGATATGAAGGTACTGCTCTATGAAGAAACTCCCTTGCACAAAGAGAATTTTTTACGTTTAGCCAAAACAGGCAATTATGACAGCACAGAGTGGCATAGGATTATCGAAGGTTTTATGATCCAGGGAGGTAATATTTATGAAAAGATTGGGAAAGCTGAAACGGAAGAAGATCGGATACCTGCCGAAATAATCGATGGGTTTTATCATACTAAGGGATCATTGGCAGCTGCCAGGCAAGGAGACCAGGTTAACCCGGAGAAGAAATCATCCGGAAGTCAATTCTACATAGTACACGGAAAGGTCTTCAATGAACCCGAAATGACCATCGATCAATACCAATTGAATCAGGGCCTAAATCAAATGCTTTCGATGGACAAGTACGCCGATGTAAGAAAAAGGTTTGTTGATCTGCAACAATCCGGAGGTACGCCACAGGATATCAATAACCTGGCAATGGAGTATGTTGATGCATGTGAAGCCGAATTTGGTATAAAGCTTCGAAAGGATATAGATCCAGAACGATTGAAGTTGTACACAACCGTAGGTGGTGCACCCCATTTAGATTCGGAGTACACAGTTTTTGGAAGAGTAGTCGAAGGGATTGAAGTTATTGATAAGATTGCGGCAGTTCGGACAGGTCGCATGGATCGTCCTGTTGAAAAACTGTTTATGACGATGGATGTGGAAGAGGTCCCAAAGAAAGAGATTACTGAAAAATACGGGTATTCGTATCCCGAGGAATGAAGATACTGATCACGGGGGCCAACGGGCTTCTGGGGCAGAAGTTGGTGACGCTGCTTTCCGCAACGGATGATGTTCAGACTATTGCCACCGGATTAGGACCTAATCGTAATCCCATTGGCAATTACCTATACGAAGAAATGGACATAACTAATGAATTGTCCATCGAACGTGTTGTATCCCTTCACCTCCCTGATTTTATTATAAACACTGCGGCTATGACCCAGGTCGATCAGTGCGAAACAGAAAAGGAAAAATGCGATCGACTCAATGTAGTTGCTGTTGAGTATTTGATCGCGGCGTGTTCCAGGTATAATGTGTTTCTTGTCCACTTGTCCACAGATTTCGTTTTCGATGGAGAAAACGGACCTTATTCTGAAAATGACCAACCGAATCCATTGAGTTACTATGCTGAAAGTAAACTGAGATCAGAGAGGGTGCTTCAGGCTTCAACTATTGAATGGGCAATTGTTCGTACGATCATTGTATTTGGAGTAGCACATGATATGAGTAGATCTAATATTGTTCTTTGGGTCAGAAAAAGTCTTCTGGAAAAGAAGAATATAAAGGTTGTCAATGATCAGTGGAGGATGCCTACGCTAGCTGAGGACCTTGCGGAGGGATGTTTGCTAGTCACCCAGAAACGAGCCAAGGGAATTTTCCATATTTCCGGTAAGGAATTGTTGACTCCCTATGAAATTGCATTGAAGACTGCAGGATTTTTTTCTCTTGACGATTCACTTATTGAAGAAGTTGATGGTTCGATTTTTACGCAACCTGCCAAACGGCCTAAGCGGACAGGTTTTATACTTGACAAAGCGATCGAGGAACTGGGTTACAGTCCAAGGTCATTCGAGGAAGGACTGAAGGTTTTAGCTGAACAATTAAAACCAGCGAGTGATTAAGTTCTTTGGGCAATCTTGTTAATGATTTGTTAAAGCCCTTATCCAATCCTGCAATTAGACGTATTTTTAGGTTATGACGAATGCGCCAATTAGGATCGTCGTTCTGCTAGCTGCATTGTCGTTGACAGGAATTACAGTCACACAGGTTTACCTGGTTAATAAAACTGTAAATAGTCTTGAGCAGCAGTTCAATAACACCGTACAGCTGGCATTACGAAATGTTGTCGAATCAGTGTGTGAGGTGACTGGCGTGGATGTGCCCACCAATGATCCAATTGATCAGATCTCTCCCAATTACTTCGTCGTTCGAACTAATAGTAAAATTGACCTTCCATCTTTGGAATACCACTTGATTGCAGAACTTCAGAAAAGGGAGATTAAACAGGATTTTGAATATGGAGTTTATGATTGTCAGACTGAGAAGATGGTCTATGGCAATTTTGTCTCGCTATCCCAGGGGGCAAGAACTGAAATAAACAATTCCCTTCCCGAGCTTGAAGATTATGATTACTATTTCGGAGTATATTTTCCAGGCAAAACATCCGCTATTCTTTGGGGGGTGGATTGGTGGAAATACAGCTCTTTCCTCACGGTCTTGATCTTGATTTTCTTCGCATATACCCTATTCATTATCCTCAGGCAAAAAAGATTAAGCAGTGTCCAAAGGGATTTTGTGAACAATATTACCCATGAGTTTAAAACCCCACTTTCGACGTTGAAGGTTGCTTCCGGAGTTATTGCTGATCCTTCAAATCAGACGGACCACACGAGAATCGGAAAATACGCCAATATCATTGCCTCAGAAACTTCCAGGCTGGAAACGCAAGTAGAACAATTGTTGAAGAGTGCTTTGATCGAAGGGAAGCAGGAAGTATCTATTGAATCCATTGATCTGAGTATGTTAGTTCAGTCCCTTAATGAAAGGATTGATGTGAGTTCGAAAGAAATTGAAATACATTGCCAACACGATGTGTTTGTCCTTGCAGACAGGTTTTTATTGGAAACCGTCATTTTTAACCTGATAGATAATGCAATAAAATATGGTGGAGATCGAATCAAAATTGAGGTTGAAAGCTCAGACAGAAGTGGTATTATCCGCATTTCTGACAATGGTGTAGGAATTCCAAATTCAGATAAAAAGCGGATCTTTCAGAAGTTTTATCGTCTGCAGAGTGGAGATCTACATGATGTGAAGGGTTTTGGACTTGGGCTTTATGTTGTCAAAAAGTCAATCAAAAAAATGAAAGGGTCAATAGATCTTGATTGTGATCCAGGTTGTCGCTTTACAATTACACTTCCGAAGTCATGAAAGGGAAAATTCTTTTAGTTGAGGATGATGAAGGACTTGGTTTCGTGACCAAAGATAACCTGGAAGTGTCCGGGTATGAAGTTGTTTGGATTAAGGAAGGTATTGCCGGAAAGAATGAGTTCATCATGGGTGAGTTTGACCTATGCATATTAGATGTTATGTTGCCAAGATTAGATGGGTTCACATTAGCCCGACACATAAGAGCTCAAAATGAATTCGTTCCTATCATTTTTCTTACGGCCAGGTCAATGGAGGATGACCGTTTGAGAGGATTTGAGATCGGCGGCGATGATTACGTTACAAAACCTTTTTCCATGAAGGAGCTCCTTTATCGCGTTGAAGTGTTCATGCGTAGAACAAAACCCATCAATTTACAGCAATCAAGCTCGATGAAAATTGGTGAGTACACTTTTGATGTGGAGAACCTGCAACTTGAAAGAAATGGGAATGTCCAGTCCCTGACCAAAATGGAATCGCAGCTTCTGAAGCTACTTATGGATTACAAAAACACAGTAGTTAAAAGGTCAGAGATCCTCATAAGGATTTGGGGTGAAGATGACTACTTTAAAGGAAGAAGCCTGGACGTTTTTATATCCAGGCTTCGGAAATATTTACAAGATGATGAGGCTATAGAAATCCGCAACTATCACAGCGTAGGATTTCTGATTAAATGCTAGTTGATAACAATTTTCTTCGTCAGCCTTTTTTTATCGAATTGGATTTCTAAAAGATAGATGCCTTCATCGCGGTTTGTAAGATCAATTTGATCTTTGTAAAAGCCACTGAAACTGTCAAATTGTGTACTATATACCTTTTTCCCATCCAAGTCAAAGACAGATATTTGAAGAGGACCCTGACCTGGAGTACGGAATCTTATATTGATCTTGCCTTGAGAAGGATTGGGATAGAAACTAAGATCATTAAGCCGCAATAACTCCGAGTCTTTTACAATTCCTTGTTCCCCGAACTCATCGTTCTCGACATCACTTACTTTAACTCTTTTTGTTATCGAAAATGCCATGGATTTTCTGGAATCCTCCATCTCATCAAGTAGTTCCTCAAGGTCCTTCCTCAACTGTTTGTCCAGAGATTCAAGATCGAGATCATTGATCTTGTCCTGTATCCGATCCATGTGCTTTTTAAGGTTTTTTTGGAATTCATCAGAGGTATGAGGGTGAAACATTCTTATGTCTGAGTCATCATCTTTCCCGTCGGAGAACATGTAGAAATGACCATTTTGGTCCATGAATTCTTCAATCTCTATGAAGGCATCATCATTCCCTCCAAACCTGAAAATAAAATTGTTGTCATCTCCAACAAATTCTTTGTAGGCAGGGTCACTTTCCATTTCCTCCCTACTTGAGTATTTACCTTCAAAAGTTTTCCGTTCTCCGTCAATTTCTTTTGTGATCTTGATCGTAATTTGACCCTCATCATTTTGAGCAGTAGCCGGATCCGTGAAGCATAATAATGCGATGAGAGCTCCAAGCACTATTGTTAGAATCTTTTTCATTTTAATCAGGTTTTATTTTGAACTTTTGACAGAACTAAGCTACTTCAAATCTTAACTGATCAATGTTAAAGGGCAGTTAACGATTGTTAAAAAAGGTTAATCATCATCCATTGGGATCAATCGGACGTACTTTTGAAGTATGAGCACTGGGAAATTAAGGTGGATCATTGTCCTGATGAGCATTGCGCTTGGACTCCTCGTTTATTATCAATGGCGCTGGGTTGATACAGTTATCCGGGCAAATGAGGAGGGATTCAGAAAGGATGTGATGGCCGCAATGGATAAGGTGGTCAAGAAATTGGAAAAGCAGGAGGCAGTTTACCTTGTAAATCAACGATTCTTGCGGCCAACATTTCGTCCCGTCGATAGAAATATCTACCAGGTTGATGCTGATCCAGGAGTAGCAACATATTTTTTTGAAGCTAATGGCAATGCCGATTCGTCAGGCTTCAATTTTTTCTTTTCACTTGATGCCAATGGGCAGGTACAGGTTTCATCTTCTTTTAGTCAGGGAGGCTCTAGTCAATTAAAAGAAAGGGGTACAGATGCTTCCTACGTCACCTATCCTGATGATCATGAAGTTCAATCAACATTGCAAAAGGTCAGTAATAAATCGGAAATGATTGTTACTGTTCTTGAAGAAATGATGTTCCCCAGACGATTATTGAATCGATTTGATCCCTCGAAGCTAGATTCACTTATAGAGGATGAATTAAGAGAGAAAGGTATCAGACTTGACTTTGATTATGGGATCATTAACCACACGGAAGCTAGATTTGTCGCCATAAGTGATATTGAGAAACAGCAAGAGTTGGCCAATTCACAGTTTCAAGCAACGTTGTTTCCTAATGATGTAGTGGGTGATCCTAGTATTTTGTCTCTCCATTTCCCTAACGAGTCAGGATACTTATCAGGGAAAATATGGTGGACGATGTCAAGCTCCGGTGGAGTGATACTTATTATTCTGTTTTGTTTTGGATATGCTGTCCGTACCATCTACAGGCAAAAGCACATATCTGAAATGAAAAATGATTTCATTAATAACATGACACATGAGCTAAAGACTCCAATTGCTACTATTGGCTTGGCAGCTGAAGCCCTTCAGGATAAGAGTATTCAGACATTCGATGCTATGAGGGAAAAATACATGGGAGTTATCAAGGAAGAGAATACAAGGTTAGCCTCACAGGTTGAGAAAGTCCTTCAAATGGCATTGATTGATAAGCAGGAATTGAAATATCAATACGAGCAGATTGATCTTCATGAGATTATTACCAAGGCAATTTCCAAGATGTCCATCTTGATTGAGAGTAAGAATGGTCAAATCACTACTGCAATGACAGCGGAGAAATCCACTATATACGTCGATGGTAGCCATATGTTGAATGTAGTTCTCAATTTGGTAGACAATGCAATAAAATATTCTGAAGATGAGCCCAAGATTATGATCCGGACCCAGGTCAACAGAGGTGAAATGTCTTTATCCATAAAGGATCATGGGATCGGAATGACAAAAGAAGAGATCAAACATATCTTCCAAAGATTTTATAGAGTACCTACTGGTAACGTACACAATGTGAAAGGTTTTGGATTGGGATTGGCATATGTCAAAAGTGTAGTAGAAACGATGAATGGGAGTGTACATGTTGACAGTGAGCCCGGGAAGGGCACGAATTTTATCATTAAATTCCCCTTACATGGATCCAATTAGGCTACTTATTGTTGAGGACGACCCCAACCTTGGACAGATCCTGACAGATTATCTGGGACTGAAAGGTTATGAAACCATCCTTATGCCTGACGGTGAAGCTGGTCTGAAGGCTTTCTACGAAAGCAAATTTGACTTATGCATTTTGGATCTTATGATGCCTAAGAAGGACGGGTTTACTCTGGCAAGTGAAATCAGACAAGTAAATTCAGATATTCCGATTGTTTTCCTGACGGCTAAATCAATGAAGCAGGATGTAATTCATGGATTTGAAATAGGTGCTGATGATTACATCACGAAACCATTTAGTATGGAAGAGTTACTTCTGAGACTAAATGCTATTCTTAAAAGGTCCGGGAAACAGGATTCAATAGAATTCCCAAAAGAATTCAAACTGAATGGTTTGACTTACTACTATGACGAAAACCGATTGTTGACACAAGAAGGCGAAATTAAGCTTACTACCAAGGAGAATGAATTAATGAAGCTTTTCCTTGAAAATATCAATGAAACTGTTAATCGTAGTTTCGCTCTAAAAAAGATCTGGAAGGATGATAGTTACTTCAACGCACGCAGTATGGATGTTTATATAGCAAAGCTAAGAAAGTACTTGAAATCATTCGAGAATTTGAAGTTGGTAACTGTCCATGGTGAAGGATTCAAGCTTATCCAAATCGGAGAGTAATTCCCTATATTTGTGATCTGGAGAAACTTAATTCTCCGATGTGGAGTTATTCTTTTTCCAGCCCTTTTAATATCATCAGCTTATGCAACTTGTACCCTCAATTACAGTACTCAAAGGACGAACGGCCCGATTGGTTCAGGGGGATTACAAGAATGAGAAGATATACGATGTGTCTCCACTTGAAGTGGCCAAAAAATTTGAAGACCATGGGATAAAAAGGTTGCATTTAGTTGACCTTGATGGGGCGAGGAAAGGAGCCATCGTCAATTCCGATTCTCTCGAGTTGATTTCAGGATACACTGACCTTAAGATAAATTTCGCTGGCGGAATACATACAGACGGTGATGTTTCCAAAGCCTTCGAATTTGGTGCGGAAAGTATCACGGCGGCAACAATTGCGGTCTACAATAAGGACTTATTTAATGCCTGGATCATGTCATACGGAAGGAGAAGGATCGCACTAGGGGCTGATCTGAAAGACGGATTTATTCGCGTCGGAGGATGGCAAAAGGAAACGAAGATCAAGTTGTTTGATCACATATCCTACTTCTACAATATTGGATTAAAGTATCTGAAGTGCACAGATATATCCAGAGATGGTGTCTTGGAGGGTCCAGCTATTGATCTTTACAAGGAGATAATGAAAGAATTCCCGGATCTATGCCTCTTTGCAAGCGGTGGGGTTCGGAATATCGACGACATTTATCATCTACAGGACGCGGGACTATACGGTGTAATATTTGGACGAGCTTTTTATGAAGGGAAGATCAGTCTTCAGGATATCGATAAATTCGCTTCAGAAACAAATTTGATCTGATCCGATCAAAATTCATCCAATTCTTCTAAATCAGTACGGTTTTCATATTTGTATTTGTAAATGAAGTAAAATATGAAATTGTACTTTGAGATATTGTTGATGGTAGATTCAGATTCTTTCTGAGGTTCAGTAGACTCCGTAGGCTGAATTTCTTCGTCATCTTCTACGGTGTTCGTAACAAAGTCATCATCCACGACCTCATTGGACGATTCACCACTGTAATTCTCAGTTTGTGATTCCGGAGAGTCTTGTGGGGGTTTAGTTGTCTTTTCACCGGTTCCATTGGCATGGATTGAAAAGCCAATGAACAATATTGTAATTAACGATATGAAAAACTTAGCTCTCAGTTTTTTGACCGTTTCTAAAGGGAACGGGAATTTAACGATTTGGTTATCGATTTCATAAAAAATTAGCCATTTTTGGAATATTTCTAAATGCAAATAGAAATATTCCAAGACCTTTTATGATTTGTAAAGGGTCAACTTGAAATCCAAGAAATTCTGCAATGATTTTACAAACGCTTGCAATGATTGATTTTTACGCCATGTGCCCTGAATAGATATCACACAATTCATAACATAAAAGATCCTCACACTATGTGAGATTCAACTTTATCCATTGACAGAAAGCAAGCTTCCTTTCTTTGTAGCCTTATTGAGATTAAGATTATGTCTACGAATTCGATCATCGAGGTCATTGGTCTGTCCGATGTAAAGTTTCCCCGAGGATTCTGACAAAAGAATGTATGTGTAGTACATAAAAAATCCCGGTACAAAGTGCCGGGATTTAACTTTTGGGTGGAAGATGGGATTCGAACCCACGACCTTCCCGACCAAGGTCGGGACGTTCTAATTCTGATTGCGCTCAATCCAGTCCAACACTTTATTTGGGTTCTTGAAAGCCTTCAGTTTTCTTTCCAATTGGATGGCTTCTGACCGTGAATCAAATGCCTGTGAGTAGAGAAGTTTCCATGGTCCCCTGTTCTTTGTAGCCTTATTGAGATTAAGATTATGTCTACGAATTCGATCATCGAGGTCATTGGTCTGTCCGATGTAAAGTTTCCCCGAGGATTCTGACAAAAGAATGTATGTGTAGTACATAAAAAATCCCGGTACAAAGTGCCGGGATTTAACTTTTGGGTGGAAGATGGGATTCGAACCCACGACCTTCCCGACCAAGGTCGGGACGTTCTAATTCTGATTGCGCTCAATCCAGTCCAACACTTTATTTGGGTTCTTGAAAGCCTTCAGTTTTCTTTCCAATTGGATGGCTTCTGACCGTGAATCAAATGCCTGTGAGTAGAGAAGTTTCCATGGTCCCCTGTTCTTTGTAGCCTTATTGAGATTAAGATTATGTCTACGAATTCGATCATCGAGGTCATTGGTCTGTCCGATGTAAAGTTTCCCCGAGGATTCTGACAAAAGAATGTATGTGTAGTACATAAAAAATCCCGGTACAAAGTGCCGGGATTTAACTTTTGGGTGGAAGATGGGATTCGAACCCACGACCTTCCCGACCAAGGTCGGGACGTTCTAATTCTGATTGCGCTCAATCCAGTCCAACACTTTATTTGGGTTCTTGAAAGCCTTCAGTTTTCTTTCCAATTGGATGGCTTCTGACCGTGAATCAAATGCCTGTGAGTAGAGAAGTTTCCATGGTCCCCTGTTCTTTGTAGCCTTATTGAGATTAAGATTATGTCTACGAATTCGATCATCGAGGTCATTGGTCTGTCCGATGTAAAGTTTCCCCGAGGATTCTGACAAAAGAATGTATGTGTAGTACATAAAAAATCCCGGTACAAAGTGCCGGGATTTAACTTTTGGGTGGAAGATGGGATTCGAACCCACGACCTCCTGAACCACAATCAGGCGTTCTAACCAGCTGAACTACAACCACCGTTTATAAAAGGAATGCAAAATTATAACATTCATAATTAAATTAATGAGAAGTGACATGAAAACTTAATAAACTCAACCTAGTTTAATGGGATATGAAGTTGGTGATCAAAACCAAGGTAAAAGCACCCCCGGAAAAGGTACAGACGGGATTTACAAAAGAACTTTTTTTATCTCTCAATCCGCCTTTCCCCCCGGTCAGTTTAATTCAATTCGATGGATGCAAAACAGGAGACAGGGTAGCTTTAGAGCTTAATTTTTTGATATTCAGGCAAAACTGGATTAGCGACATTGTGGAAGATCAAGAAACGGAAAATGAATGGTACTTCGTCGATAAAGGTGTCCAACTTCCTTTTTTTCTGAGAAGATGGGAACATCGTCATATTGTTCAGCGCGATGAGGCGGGCTCAAATATTATCGATAATATTCAATTCTCAACGGGTACTCTTGTGACTGATATATTGCTCTTTCCAGCATTGTACTTTCAATTTCTTTATCGCAAACCGATCTACAAAAAAGCATTTCGAAAATCAGGTAATTCATTCTAAAGACTGAGTTCTTCAGGTCTTTCACACTGATTTGTTAAATTCAGGGAAATGTATCTACGATTACTGGCCGCTTTAATTTTCTTTTCCTTATCGATCTACGGATTCACCCAGAACCTGATATTAATTGATTCGCTTGAAAATGAATTGATTGTTGCCCACGATGATAGCTCCCGATCCAATATTCTTAGTGAGATATCCTATCAATGGTGTGGGATTAATTTTGATTCGGCATTGATTCATGCAGAGAAATGCAGGGAATACGCCCAAAAATCGAGCAACATTCAGATGATCGGTCTATCCCTGTTGGCCATGGGGATGGTTTATGACTATGATTATCAGTTCGATAGTTCGGTTTACTACTATCAAAAGGCATTAACATATAGCAGGCAACATGGAGATGTACATCGGGAGGCTACCACTCTTTTCAATATAGGCGCTACCTATTATTACAAAGGAGAATTGGATTCGGCGTTGAAATTCTACATGGCCTCAGAACCTGTATTTACCGATTTGAACGATGAACAAAATATTTCCAGGCTTTACAACAATCTAGGTAGGATCTATGAAAAGACCAGGCAATATGATTATGCAATAGAAATTTCCAAGAAATCCATTGAGATCAAGGAGCGGCTAGGAGATACCAAAGGTTTGCTAAACACCTACACCAACCTAAGTTCCATTTATCAGGAAATAGAGAATTATGACTCGGCATTATTGTATTCAAACAAATGCGTGACGCAAGCAAAAATTTCAGGAGACCTGTCCGCCTATAAAGCGGAATTGATCAATCTAGGGATCATCTATAAAAACCTGGATCAACCTGAAAAGGCTTTGAGGATTTTTAAAGAAGCAGAGGGCTTGATCACCGAGGATGAAGATCCATACTTTATTACAGAGGTATTCCATAATTTGTCTGAATTTTATTTTCAAAACCAGGATTTTGAAAAGACACAACACTATTTAGAAAAGACCAGGGAATTCCTGCTTGAGGAAAAGTATTTGGAAACCTCCTTGCATCACTACCAGTTGGCTTATGCATTCCATAAGGACATGGGTAATACCAAACAGTCACTGGATAATCTGGAAAAATACATGGCTTTTAGAGAACAGTTTCTCACCAGGGAAACGCTCCAAAAAACCACGGAACTTGAGCAATTATATGAAAAGGAAAAGAGGGAATTGGAAATTGATAGACTGGAGGCAACCAATCAGTTACAGAATCTCAGTATTGAAAAAAGGAGTAGGGAGCGAAATGGGTTGATTGCAATTAGTTTAATGGTGATGATGCTGGCCTCTTTGCTATTCTATATGTTCAAACAAAAGCAGAAATCACTGACCCAACGGGAAACTTTGCTCAAAGAGATCCACCATCGTGTAAAAAACAACCTTCAGATCATTTCCAGTTTACTCAATTTACAAGCAGGTTACCTGAAAGATGATGCAGCCATTGACGCCGTAAAAGAGGGCCAGAACCGTGTCAAATCTATGGCCTTGATCCACGAAAGACTTTATCAAAATGATGACTTGAGTGCTGTTGAAGCAAGCGAATACATTGAAAACCTTTTGAATACACTTTACAGATCGTTCGGCATTGATAAAGAAGATATTATTCCAACTATTCAGGTGGAGCCCATCAAGTTAGACATTGACACCATGATCCCCCTTGGGCTGATTGTCAATGAATTGATCAATAATTCCTTAAAGTATGCTTTTCCCGATAGGAGTGGAAACCTGGAAGTTTCCTTAAGAAGAATTGGATCCGCCATTGAGTTGAAAGTAAAGGATGATGGTAGTGGATTCGATCCAAAAATTCTAGACACCACAAATTCCTATGGTTGGAAGATGATCCAGTCACTCTCCAGAAAACTCAAAGCAGAGATCTCATTCCAGAATGAGAAGGGGAATGAAATCAGCCTAAGTATTCGGAATTTCAAGTTAGTTGCCTAATTTGTAGGGTAATGAAATCCTGCAATATCTTGATTGTAGAAGATGAACCGATCATTGCAGATGACATCGCAATGATCCTGGAAAGACATAATTATACCATTGAAGAAATCGTCGATAATGCTGATGAAGCAATTTCCACAATGAAGGATTCATTACCCGACCTTGTCCTGCTGGACATTAATATTGAGGGTGACAAAGACGGTATTCAACTTGCACATCAGATCAACAAAGAGTTTCAAATACCTTTTGTATTCCTGACTTCCTACTACGACAACAATACGTTGAAAAGGGCCAAGGCAACGAATCCTGCTGGTTATGTTGTTAAGCCTTTTGATGAGGGCGATCTGAAAGCCAATATTGAGCTTGCTTTATCAAAGGATAGTTCGAAACCAGTATCCGAAACCAATAAATTTTTCATTCGTGATAAAAGTGAATTAAAAGCACTGCAGACAGATGAGATCATCTATGTTGAAAGCGATGACAATTATTGTAATCTATTTACCGTTGATCGAAAATATGTGATCAGTCATACATTGAAAAGTGTTGAGGAGAAGCTTACTTCACAAGGATTTCTTCGCATTCATAAGTCTTATCTTGTCAATTATCAAAAAATCACATCTATTTCGGAAGGTTATGCCTTCATCAATGAGACGAAACTGCCCATTGGAAGGTCATACAGGGATTCATTATTGAAAAACCTTCCTATACTTTAGATGCAGTTGACCTAAGAAAATCTGTCGTTCCCTAAATCTCATTTCATGACATACAAGTGAATCCACAATTTGATTCGGATTCACCAAAATGCTAAATGTCATGAAAAAGCTAATTCTACCTCTCTTACTGGTTTTATCCTTTTTTGTTGGGACTGCACAAACTACAATCAATGTCCCGTCAGAGTTTAAAATGTATAATTCATTTGTTGTTACCTGGAATTTCACTTCGGGAAGTACCTACAAGATTACTATCACTTATAATAATCCCCTAAAACAGACAGTAGTTGACGAGTTGAACGTCGGTTCATCGAACTACTATTGGGTGCAGGTTCCGGTTGACAACAAGAATTATGATATCACGCTGGATAGATATGTTTCAGGAAGTTTGGCAGAGACCAAGGAAGTAACAATAAAAACCAAAAAAATTAGAGGAGATGGACTTGGAAACGACCTAACATTGGGTGATGCTTCGTTGACACTGGATAATATCACGGACACTCGCGTTGAAACATATAGCGAAGTAGGCAAATTTGCATCTGGTGGAACCCATATCAATACTAAGGTCAAAATAATCATTACCTCTCTCGATTTCAGAACGGAATACCATAGAGAAGAGCGTACCCCAGGTCAAAATGTTTCAACTAAAATTTTATCAGCCGATTGGCCCATGACCAAACTGGATGACTACGGGTTAATACCGAACAGCCAATATCGGGTGGTTATTTACGGGGTAACAACGAAGAATATTGGTGTCATCAATGACAATTACGTTACTTACTACAGTGAAATTGATACCAAAACTTTCACGCTTGGCCCGGCAGTGATACCATCAAATTTAAGTGCAACTACGACACATTTGACGGCATCACTACATTGGGATCTTCCAAATCAACTCGATTACATTGAAGGTGCCCATGTAGAGTTATCATCAGATAA
Organism: Cyclobacteriaceae bacterium; assembly: GCA_965242805.1. Classification (GTDB taxonomy): domain Bacteria; phylum Bacteroidota; class Bacteroidia; order Cytophagales; family Cyclobacteriaceae; genus JANQEU01. The sequence continues at coordinate 3,595,400 of CBDETD010000002.1, forward strand.
TATTTCGTTTTCTTCCAGTGGATTTCAAATATCATACAGCTCCAATGCAGCAATGACAATCTCTGATCTGGAGCCGGCCACTACCTACTATTTCCGTGTAAGAACGGAATACGGAGGTGGACAACTGACCAATCCTTCCACTTCAGAAGCATTCACAACAAAATCTAAACCATCTGTCAATATAGATTACGCTCCTGATTCAACATTAACGGATCGATTCACCTTCACAGTAAATTGGCCAGAGAAGCAGGTATTAATAGATGATCCTTCACAATTGCCGATTCGAGACCTAACAATTCTGGTGGATCCCGCTTCGGAAAATAATCCCACAGGATCCATATTGAATGATGATATAAGTGTGTCTAGCCAGGAGGGTTTGACTAGCTCCAAATATTCCGTTGAAGGATTGACAGCTAATACTGATTATCAAATAAATGCCCTGGCGCAATTCAATAGCTCTTATACCTTAAACATTCATAACGAGATTATTACCACTCCTGCTGGGAATCCTGGTGCAACTGTTGAAGATGAGACTGATATATCAGATAGGAGCTTTAGGGTCAATCTTACCAATGTAAATCCATTTGTGGAAGCATATTATGTGGATGTCTACGACGACAATGCTTTTCTGGTGATAGATAATCAAAAATTCACTCATAACTCTTTCGAAGTTGCTGGATTAAGTCCTCAAACCACATACACATATGACATTCGATTGGAATACCCCGATGGATCCTTGACATCTCTATTTGGTTCCGGTCAAACGGCGACGACACTTCAAGCGCTGCCCCCAGAAGCTACTTTTATACATCCAGTCCTGGGGGCTCCTTCACAAGGTACACCCAGTAATATTGAGTTGCACTGGATAGGCTCTTTGCAAGATCTTGATTACTATGATGTGGACGCAGAAGCCAATTTTGCTCCATGTGAAGTGGATACAGATGCCAATGGAGTTCCTGATGGATTTCAAGAGCTTGGAATGGGGGGAGTAGTTGGTGTCAATACCAGCTTCCTCCATGAGAGGTCCAATTTATTTGATTTGGATGTTCTTTCTTATCGTTATTATATAAGATCGTATAACTCCCAGGGTAATTTTTCTGAAGGGAATCCCCTGGTTTTCAGCTCATGTGAGTGCTACGGAAGCATGACTGAGATCAATGATTTTTTGGCCTCAAGACAGATCCTTGAAGAAACTGATCTTCTTAGTGGAGGCAGACGATTCAAGGTTTCGGATGTTCAATTTTCAGACAAGGAGTATTTCTACTATTATGAATGGGAGACACCTTCCAATTGGGACATCACCGCATATGAACAGTCTTCCATTGTGGTCGATAATTCCGGGCCCTCTGGCACCAATTATGTCACAGTCAAAATAATTAACCCCTGCACTGGAGTTGCAAGTCAGACCTTGTCTTTAAATGTAAACGGTCAATTTCAATCCATTACATTTCCCGGAATACCAGATAAATCTATAAATGAAGGTTCTTTCACACTGAATGCCACAGCTTCAAGTGGATTGCCTGTTACCTACTCCAGTTCAGATCCAAGTATCGCTTCGGTAAGTGGCAATATTGTTACCCTTCATTCTATAGGGCGAACATTCATTACGGCCTATCAAACTGGGAATGATGATTATAAAGCTGCCGATCCATTTAAACGTCCACTCGATGTCAATCTAGGTACACAAGACATTAACTTTCAACCAATCGCAGATAAACAATATGGTGTGGGAACATTTTCCCTCTCATATACGGGTGGGGGATCCGGGGAAACTGTGGTATTCACAAGTTTAAATGAGAATGTAGCCACTATTTCAGGCGATCAAGTCACTGTAGTGGGAATTGGTAATGTCACCATTCTGGCTGATCAGGCTGGTAATGGTAACTATCTTGCTGCTGATCAAGAATCTCAAAGTTTCAATGTTACCAAGGGGCAGCAAACCATCACTTTTGATCCATTTAATCCATCAACCATTTCGTATGGATCCGTTCCGTTGGATATTATTGCATCATCTTCCTCTGGGCTTGATTTAAATCTAGGGTCCTCAAACACCGACATAGCACAAATAATTGGCGGGCAACTTTACATATTGGGAATCGGAACAGCTACAATTACGGCTTCGCAGAACGGAAATTCTTTTTTTGATGCTGCCAGTGATGTGAGTCATGACATTACAATAACAAAGGGGGATCAAACAATCGATTTTTCATCAATCGATTTAAAAACTTTCGGTGATCCGGATTTTGATGTAGCTGCAACTGGAGGGAACTCGGAAAACGGAATCACATTTTCCAGTGACAACGAATCCGTGGCCACTGTTTCTGGGAATACTATTTCGATAGTTGGTGCGGGTACCGCTACAATCACAGCTTCACAGCTTGGAGATGATCTATATAATAATGCCATTGATGTAGACCAAATCCTAACAGTAAACAAAGCTGGTCAGTCAATAAACTTTTCAGAATTGAGTGCGAGGACATTTGGTGATGCTGATTTTGATTTGTCTGCAACTAGTGGTGATTCCGGAAACCCTGTCCAGTTTTCCTCATCGAATGTCCAAGTAGCCACAATTTTCGGAACGACTGTAACAATTGTTGGGGCGGGTGAAACCACCATCACCGCAGAACAGGATGGAAATGCTAATTACAATGATGCATTACCGGTGGAGCGTATTTTGACCGTGAACAAAGCTGATCAGAGTATTACTTTTGAGACATTAGTAGGTAAGATATTCGGTGATCCGGATTTCAGTCTCACAGGTTCAGCTAGTTCCGGGCTTGATTTATCCTACACTAGTTCAAACGAAAATGTTGCAACCATTGCAGGCAGTACTATTACCATAGTTGGAGCCGGCGAAACTACTATAACGGCTGACCAGGCGGGTAATACCAACTATAATCCGGCCTTCAATATACAACAATCCTTGACAGTGGAAAAAGCCGATCAGGAAGTAACATTTGGAGAACTTTCTGATAAGACTTTCGGTGATGAAGATTTCGAACTAAGTGCCATCTCCACGTCCGGTTTAGATGTCACGTACTCCAGTTCTAACGAAGATATTGCCATAATAACTGGAAATATCATTTCTATAATTGGAGCAGGAACAACCAGTATTATCGCCTCTCAGGATGGGAACTCCAACTACAATTATAGTGAAACAGAACAGTTACTGACAGTGAACAAGGCTAGTCAAACCATCACGTTCAGTGCTTTGGTCGATAGGACCTTTGGAGATACGAACTTTGAATTAAGTGCGATTTCCAGTTCCGGTTTAAGTGTATCATATTCTAGCTCTGATCAAAACGTTGTGACCATGACGGGAACAACAGTTTCCATAGTAGGAGCGGGGACAGCATCCATAACGGCAAGTCAGTCCGGCAATGAAGACTATAATATAGCACCGGATGTAATACAACCTGTCACAATTTCCAAAGCTGATCAAATCATCACTTTTAATGAAATTCCGGATTTCACGCTCGGAGTTGATGATCCGATCACACTTGTTGCTCAGGCCAGCTCCGCCCTTAATGTGACTTTTACGATCGAAGGTCCTGCTACTATTGAGGGGTCAGTACTTACTCCGAATTCTTCCGGAACAGTGACTGTGACTGCAGCTCAAGAAGGAAGTTCCAACTACAATCCTGCAATTGATGTGGTTCGGACTTTTGATGTTCTGGATTTAAGTAAGCAAGAACAAACTTTGTCATTTGATGAAATAAGTGGCAAGACTTTTGGCGATGATGAATTTGAATTGGTTGCTTCAGCGAGTTCAAGTTTATCCGTGATCTTTACGAGTTCCGATTCGGAGATAATTTCAATAGATGGCAACATCGCATCTATCAATGGTGCTGGAACTGCGACAATTACTGCTTCACAACAAGGAGATGATACATTCAATGCCGTAAGCTCTTCGCAGGAAGTTACGGTGTCCAAAGCGGAACAGGAGATTACCTTTGCTGAGATTTCAGATTTTATTCTGGGAGTGGATGATCCCATCACCCTTTCGGCTACTTCAACGTCAGGTCTGGAGGTCATGTATGAGACTGATGGACCAGCGGAGCTCTCTGGAGCCGTTCTTACACCCAATTCCGTTGGATTGGTAACGGTCACAGCAAAGCAAGGGGGTGATTCCAACTACAATTCGGCCTCCGATGTGATAAGGTCATTCAACGTTTTGGATGGCAACAAACAAACCCAACTGATCACATTCGAAGAAATCAGCTTGAAAGTATTTGGCGATGGTGATTTCCAACTAGTAGCGGAATCAAGTTCTGGTTTAGATGTGGAATTTACTAGTTCAGATGAGACTGTAGTATCAATCCTTGGTGATATTGCTACCATTAATGGAGCAGGTACAACGATTATTACCGCAATTCAACAAGGTAATGATGATTTCAACCCCTCAAGTGAAACACAGGATATCATCGTATCCAAAGCCGATCAAACCATCACCTTTGGGGAAATACCTGATTTCGTACTTGGCGTTGATGAGGCGATCGAGCTTTCGGCATCATCAAACTCCGGATTAGAAATTACCTACGAAGTCTCAGGCCCTGTAACACTCGAAGGATCAAAATTATCACCAACTTCTTTAGGAACAGTGTCCATTACTGCATTACAGGATGGTGATAACAACTGGAATGCAGCAGAGTCAGTAACAAGGATATTCGAAGTTTTAGATCAAAACAAGCAAAATCAGACACTGGTATTTGAGGACATTGGTGAGAAGACCTATGGAGATAATGATTTTGAATTAGTGGCGACCGCAAGTTCAGGTCAGGATGTGAAGTTTGAAAGTTCCGATACCGAAGTACTTGAAATAAATGGAACAGTAGCATCAATTACTGGGGCAGGTACAGTGATCATCACTGCCCGTCAGGAGGGTACAGGGGAGTTTAATCCAATTGAAACTTCTCAGGAACTGACTGTAGCCAAAGCATCACAAACAATATCGTTTGAAGAAATTTCTGAATTTAATCTTTCAACTGATGATCCTATTGTATTGTCAGCCACAGCAACCTCCGGTCTTGAGGTCTCTTATGAGATCTCAGGTCCGGCTATTTTAGAAACTAATGTATTGACTCCAACGGAAATAGGAATAGTCGAAGTAGTTGCTAAACAAGAAGGAAATTCGAATTACCTTCAAGCTGAATCAGTAATTCGATCATTTAACGTGATCAATGAAACTCTTGGAATTGATGATGATTTTGATTCTCAGGTGAGTATATATCCGAATCCAGCTACCAAGTTTATCACCATAAAAGGAGTGCAATCAGACATATCGATTCTGACAATGGGCGGAAAGATTGCATGGAAGGGAGCGCCAATCGATGAAAGAATTGATCTTACTACTATGGAAGAAGGTATTTATCTCGTTATTTGGACAGACCAAAAGGAAATAAAATCAGAAAGACTTATTCTAATGGACCAAAATTAAGTGGAACCAGCTTTACAAGATTAATAGAACTTCTGACGGAAGTAATTTGGTGATCGATCCGCCCTATGGGCGGATCTTTTTTTGATCCTTGTTTAGGCGCCCTTCCATTTAATGGAACAACCAATTGCTCTTTTTGAGGTGACGCTGGGTTTGTCTCCTCTCATTAATGCTTCGATGGCATCTTCTACGTAGCGTTCCTCTACGTCAGCAGGTTCCCTGGGACTATCATCAATCGCGCCGATATATTCTACCATGTATTTGGCCTCACTTACTTTATTAAGCAAATACACATGAGGTGTTTTGGTCGCACCATAAACGGATGTTATTTCTTGAGAATCGTCTCTTAGGTATGGGAATGTATATCCTTTGTCCTTTGATCTTTTTACCATCTCATCCATAGAATCCCCTGGCTGCTGGGATACGTCATTTGGATTAATTGCAATAACCGGGAATCCCTTAGGCGCGAATTTCTTGTCTAATTCAATGATTCTGCCTTCGTAAGATTTGGCATAAGGGCAAGTATTGCAGGTGAAGACTACGATGAAACCCTTCGCATCTTTGTAATCAGAAAGTGATACTTCCTTGCCATCAACATTTGGGAGTTTGAAGTCCGTCGCGAGATCTCCAATTTCATATCCATTGATATTGTCAGAAGCATTGATGAAAAGGATTGCCACTACCATAAGTACCCCTGTAATGATTAGAAATGTTCTTTTCATATTGTCTTTCATTTTCGGTTATTAGTTAATGTATTTATTTACTTCATTCATAAGTTCATCCCTTGTAAAGGCTTTTTCGAAGAAGCGTTTACTTCCATTTTCACCTATCATCAATGTGGCAGGAATAGCACCACTCCAATCTTCATTGATGGACCTTATGGAAAGGTCATAATCCTTCTCATCGAGAATGTACACCTGGGAAGCTAGTGACTTTTTTGTCACAAATCCCTCCACCTTTTGTTTTTCCTGCGGGAAATCAAGACTGACGAGCAATACGTCGACCTCATTTAACTTATTTATTTCCTCAAAATACGGGATTTCCTTTATACATGGACCGCACCACGTCGCCCAGAAATTGATTACCGTCAAGTTGGATTTTGGAGTTGAGATTTGCTCTTGTAATTGATCTAATTTAATCAGTGACACCTGACCTTGAGCAAAAAGGCTGGCACTCAGCAATATAAATAGCGTTGACACTTTTGTCATGTTAAAATTCATACGAATTTCGATAGGAAAGAGTTTGATATTGATCGACCAATCTTCAATGATAATTGCAATATTCCAAGAAGAAAAATATTCAATTGAAATTAATTTCAATTGAAAGATAACTTTCACTTAATACGCTAAATATAACACTATCAGTAAGATATAATTTGTAAAGATATTCAAGGATTGGTTTGAAGAACAAGATCCGCAAACGTTTGAATCTACTTGTAAAAGCAGAGTTTCAAAGAAATCCACATTTTGGCTAAATTATCCACAAGCTTTCCTAAAATTGGTATAAATATCTACAAATCAGGTAGTTACATTATTTGATTTAAATAGGGCGATTGTGGATAAGGAATCCAGCAATTTCTCTTTTTGTAAATGGACAAATGATACGGACTACGGTTCAGTCTCTTGATTGACGAATCAATTTTGTCCTATATGCGTTGAAAATCCTTGATTTTGATATAAATCCAATGTATTTTCCATCGTCAATAACGGGAAGGTTCCAGGCTTGTGTTATCTCAAATTTATTCATCACTGATTGCATTTTTTCTTTGGGAGAAATTTCGGCGGGTGGTTTCCTCATAATGGATTTTACAAAGACATTTTGCTGTCTTTCCGGATCAAACATGTCTTCTCTGATTTGATCCAAGGTGACGATTCCTTCCAATTCATCTTTGGAGTTTACTACCGGGAATATATTTCTTTTACTCTTTCTAACCACTTGCACGAGTTCTCCCAATGTGGCGTTGGGAGGAACTGTAAGAAGGTCTTTCTCGATTATCTTCTTCAGATTTATGAGGCTCAAGACCTGGCGATCCTTGTCATAAGGAATGAAGTCCCCGCTTTCTATCAGATGTTTGGTATAAAGTGAATACTTCTCGAAGTAATTGATGGTAACAAATGAGATCGCGGACACAAGCATGAGTGGAACAAACAAGACGTATCCTCCGGTGATCTCGGCAATCAGGAATATTGCAGTCAAAGGTGCGTGAAGAACCCCACTCATCAACCCACACATACCTACAAGAGTGAAATTGCTTTGACTCAGTCCCAGCCAGGGAAAAACCATGTTGAAAATACTGGCAAAAAGAAATCCCGTTAATCCACCCATAAATAATGAAGGTCCAAATATTCCACCACTTCCTCCGGACCCAATAGTCAAGGCGGTTGCAACCGGTTTGATCAGGATGATGAAAAAGACAAACAGTAGAAGTGCAATCTTTTTATCGGATACAAAATCAAAAAAACTACGATCGAATACGTACTGATAATTACCATTCAGTAATTGTTTAATAGTATCGTAACCTTCCCCATATATGGGTGGAAATACAATAATGATCATCGCCAGACCGACCCCACCGATTGTTGCTCTCCAAACCGTTTTATTTACTTTTTGGATCCTGCCTTCGACATAGTACATCAATCTAGTGAAATAAAGAGATGCCGCCCCACATACGATCCCCAGCATAATGAAATAATGCGTTTGACGAGCATAGAAACCATCCACCAACCTGAAACTAAACAATATATCTTCACCTAAGAGTACGATCGAAACAAGCTGTCCACAAACTGATGCGATAAGGATCGGAATGAATCGATTGATGGTAACTTCCGTGAGTATCACTTCCGAGGCAAATATTACCCCGGCTATGGGTGAATTGAATATCGCTGAAATGGCCCCTGCCGATCCGCAACCAATTAGTAGAGTTCTTTTTCGGTAATCCAGGTGTACAAGTCTGGCCAGGTTCGAGCCAATAGCTGATCCTGTTACAACTATTGGTGCCTCCAATCCGACAGAACCTCCAAAACCTACAGTGATGGCACTTGTGACCATTCTGGAGTACATTTTTGTTTTCCGAATGATTGAGGATTTCTGACTGATTGCATAAAGTATTTGAGTGATCCCATGTCCCAGCTGCTCTTTCAGAAAATACTTTGTCAGGAAAACGGTGATCAATATTCCCACGAGGGGGTAAACGACATAGAGGAAGTTAATACCGGTTAGTACAAGGTTAGTTTTCAGTATGTCCTGGATAAAGTGTACGGCTGTTTTCAGAGTAACCGCAGCAAACCCCGCTACAAAGCCAATTAATCCGGCAATGATGAGTGCGAAATTATCATCACTGAGATGCTTAAGTCGCCAAACAAGGAATCGCGTTAATAATCTTCGAAATCTCATGGGGGAGAAGTAGCAAAATTTGCAGGTGTCAAAGGTAATGACAAACTTCATTCGCCAAACTCGAAGTCATGAGATTTACACAGATAAAGGAAACTTGTATATACGTTACAGATCTGGTCAGAACGCAACAGTTTTACCAACAAAAATTAGGATTTGAGTTAATTAGCCTCGTAGAGGGAAGGCATGTGTTCTTCAAAGTCGGCAGTTCGGTTCTTCTCTGTTTTCTACCTGAGATCACAAGAAACGAAAAGGCACTCCCACCGCATTACGCAGAGGGTCCAATGCATTTGGCATTTGAGGTGCCGTTTAACGATTATGAAACCATAAAACAGGAAGTCATCTCGGCCGGGATTGAAATCATTCATGAACAATCATGGCAAAATGGAATGTATCATTCATTTTACTTCCATGACATGGATAATCATGTACTGGAAATCGTTCCTGAAGGGATGTGGGATTAAATGATGAGTGCGTTTTGCTTTTTCAGCGCTGCCTCAATGAATTCAAAAGTTGAAAGCACTTCAGGTTTGCCATCGACCAAAGCCACATTGTGTTCGAAATGTGCAGACGGTTTTTTGTCAGCAGTGATGATTGTCCAACCATCTCGAAGTTGAAGTACATTTCGAGTTCCCATATTTATCATGGGTTCAATGGCCAATACAATTCCCTCTTTCAGCTTGGGTCCTGATCCTCTTCTACCAAAATTTGGCACCTCGGGGGATTCATGCATTTTTCTTCCTAGACCATGTCCAACGAGTTCTCTAACCACACCATACCCATTACTTTCTGCATGAGACTGGATAGCGTAACTAATATCCCCAATACGATTCCCTTTTACTACCTGTTGTATTCCCAGGTCCAGACATTCTTTAGTCACTCGCAGAAGACGTTCTTTTTCTTGTGAGATCTCACCAACTGGGAAGGTATAGGCATGGTCTCCGTAAAAATCATTCTTGAGAACTCCAATATCAACACCAACTATATCCCCTTCCTTCAGTGGTTTTTCCGTGGGGATACCATGTACCACTTGTTCATTGACACTTGTTATAATAGACCTGGGATAGTCATACAAGCCAAGAAATCCGGGGACTGCGTCATGGTCTCTTATAAATTCATCAGCTATCTTGTCAAGCTGTAATGGAGTGATTCCGGGCCGAATATTTTCAGCCATCAAACCAAGTGTTTTGGATACGATCAATGCGCTTTCGCGCATTAGTTCTATTTCTTCCGGATTCTTGTAGTGAACCATTTTCTCCAATTGAGCGTGCAAAGATAACAAACAAAAAAACCCCAATGCCATTTAGGCATCGGGGCTAATTATTTCAAATCCTTAATTGATTATGACTTGGAAATGTTCTCTAGTACGTCTTTTATAGGTACTCTCTGTCCATCTTTATAGCTCACAATCCAAGCTTCCTGAACACCCATTTCTCTTAGATATTTCTTAAATGTATCCGCTTCCCAATAATCGGTAAACACTCCCAAAGTGTATTGTTTCAATCCATTATCGTCAGTCTCTCCTGAGAAATTGTCTCCTGCATCAAGGTATTTTGCAAGGTCCTTATTCTTAAATGCTCCAATTTGCACTTTGAATACAACTCCTACCTGATCATTGATAGCTGCACCTCGAGCTACCGGTGGTGGAGCGGCTTTAGCCTGTTCGGCTTCTGCTTTGGCAGCAGCAACCTCATTCCTCAAATCTGAAATCTGACCCTGATACTGAGTAATTTGGTCATCCTTGTCAGCGATCGTTTCATCCACACCTGACAATTCAGTTCTCAAGCTGCTGATCTGTCCTTTCAAAGATTTGTTTTCATCCAACAAAGTCTTGTATTGTTGAGGACTCAGTTTCTTAATTCGCTTTTTCCATTCTTTCTCTTCCTTCTTGGACATTTGAGCATTTACGTCCACAGTGATACCAAGGCAAAAGGTGACAAGTAGTAATGTTACTAATGTTTTCATTTTAAAGTGTTGATTTTGAAATAATTACATATTTAGTGCTAAAGTAATAAAATAACTTATTAAAATCCAAAATTCATGATTTCATCGATCCAATCATATCTTTGGGTTTCACCCACTCATCAAATTGTTCCGATGTTAGTAAATCTAATTCAACGGCTGCTTCACGCAAAGTTGTGCCTTCTTTATGTGCCTTCTTTGCAATTTTTGCCGCATTCTCATAACCTATGTGAGTGTTCAACGCCGTCACCAGCATCAATGACTTTTCAACCTTGTCCTTGATCACCTCGTGATTTGGCTCAATTCCCACTGCACAATTGTCATTGAATGATTCGCAGGCATCACCTAACAAACGAGCGCTATTAATCAAATTGTACACCATCATTGGTTTAAATACATTCAACTCGAAATGACCGGTCATCCCCCCTGCCGAAACAGCTACATCATTTCCCAAAATCTGGGCACATACCATTGTTAACGCTTCACATTGTGTAGGGTTCACTTTACCAGGCATTATGGACGAACCGGGTTCATTTGAAGGAATTATTATCTCTCCGATACCGCTTCTTGGACCTGAACACAACATTCTGATATCATTGCCAATTTTCATAAGACTAACCGCAAGTTGTTTCAACGCACCATGTGTTTCTACAATGGCATCATGAGCAGCAAGACCTTCAAACTTATTTTGCCCTGAAACGAATGGCAGACCTGAATTATCAGCAATCTTCCTGGCCACTAATTCTGCATAACCTTCAGGTGTATTTAATCCTGTACCTACGGCTGTTCCTCCCAGAGCTATTTCAGAAAGGTGATCAAGGGTGTTTTCCAATGCCCTTATCCCATGGTCAAGTTGTGAGACATAACCCGAGAATTCCTGCCCTAAAGTCAAAGGGGTGGCATCCATAAAATGAGTTCGACCAATTTTCACTACCTCCTTGAACTCTTCACACTTCTTTTGTAGAGTATCCCTTAGTTTTTTTATTCTTGGAGTCGTATGTTCAACCACAATCTTATATGAGGCAATATGCATGGCTGTGGGAAACGTATCGTTGGATGATTGGCTTTTGTTCACATCATCGTTGGGATGAATGATCTTTTCGGTGTCTTCCAGACTTCCACCATTTAAGACGTGCGCCCTGTTCGCAATTACTTCATTGGAATTCATATTTGATTGAGTTCCGGAGCCTGTTTGCCAAACGACTAATGGGAATTGGTCATTTAGTTTATCGTCGATAATCTCATCGCATACTTTAGATATGAGCTCCGTTTTTTCTTTGGAAAGAACTCCTAGTTCCTCGTTGGCTTGTGCCGCTGATTTCTTGAGAATGGCAAATGCTTTTATGATCTCGTTGGGCATATGCATGCTGGCACCTCCAATTTTGAAGTTTTCTTTGGAACGCTGGGTTTGGGCCCCCCAATACATCTGGGCCGGAACCCTAACTTCACCCATAGTATCATGCTCTATTCTATATTCCATTGATTACGGTATTTCAATTTATTCAAAAATAGGTAAGAAGTGATCAATTCAATCATTGTTGGATGACAAAGAGATACGAATACTCTGACAAATTTCCAATCAACTTTAATACTGTTCATTGATTGTATAAAACCGCAATTGGTAGTAGGTTTGCATAGTTTAGAATCATTCTAAATAAATGAAAAAATTAAAAGTCCTTCTTTCTGACTTCCAGTTCCTTACCAGGGAGGGTCTGATCAAGATGCTGGAAAAGAATGAAGATTTCGATTTGGTGGGTGTACAGGAAGGTCCGGAAGGTCTTTTGGAATCGGTATTGGAAAAACGTCCTGATGTACTCCTGCTCGATTATCAGAGTCAGGATCCTATCCTCATTTCTCTTCTCAAGAAAATCCTTGAAACTCACGCTACCAACGTTCTCATCATTACCAATGATGATAATCCGGAACAAATACAGAATCTTCTTTCAATGGGGATCAAGGGCATTGTGACAAAAAGCTGTAGTAGAAGAGAGATCATCAATGCGATTCATTCTCTTTCCGACGACAACAGATTTTTCTGCAATCGGATCCTTGATATTGTGGTTTCTCAAAAAGGAGGACCACAACAAGAAAACTGTGAACCCACGGATCTGTCGCCAAGAGAATACGAGGTGTTGAAACTTATAACAAAAGGATATAAGACAGTTGATATTGCTGATAATTTGCATGTAAGTATTCACACCATCAACTCACACAGAAAGAACATCCTTAAGAAACTTCAACTGAAATCTCCGGCGGAATTAATCGTATATGCCATGGAGACTGGTTTGGTCAAAGCCTGATCACTATAACTAGTGATGATTTACTACTACTAGTAGCTTGAATTTTGCCTATCACTAGCTATTGAATAGAAAACCATTTGTAACCACTTTTGTGCTTGTTTAGAATTAGTCTAAATAAGAGTCATGGTAGTTTTTGATATTGAAGAAGAAAGACAAGAGGGATTGATGATGGAAAGTTCCATGATCAAAATGGAGGAATGTATATTCAAAAAATGCTGTAAGAAGTATAAGAAGAAAGGTAGACATTGTAAGAAATGTCCTAAGATCATCTAAATGCTTGTAGACGGGAAACACTTTATTTACAGTTCGGAAAATGGTGCTGTTTTTCAGTGTGATGACACCGAACGATTCATTATAAGGTTCCATGGTGAGGATATTGAGTTTAAGCCGTGTGCATTCTTCGCTTTTAAAAGAAAGATCAAATCTATTGATGTTGCCACATGGATCACTGATGACCACGCTGATGTTGAGATCATTCCGATGCCACACTGTGACAGAATTTTCGTTTTTGATTTGAAACAAATTCTCGAGCTAAGGGAGCTTCTCTCAGGGACATTCACCATGTTGTCTCTCAATAGTTTGATTCATAGGCAGTTGGTCCGAACTACTTGATTTCCGTTAAATTAGAATGATTATAAATTGATGGGGAATCCAGTTTTTTCCTCAACAAATGATTTTTTTTGTTGTTCAACCCATTAAATGAAATCCACAATGAAAGATATATTGAGACGACACCATGTTTTGAAGGAGGAAATTGTTGCGATCCTCAACAAGCAGATCAAAATGGAGGCTCATTCTTCCGCCGCTTATTTGGCGATGGCGGGTTGGTGTGATGTTGAAGGTTACGATAATTGCGCGGAATTCTTTTTTAAGCAATCGGACGAGGAGAGAAAACACCAGTTGAAGCTTTTTCATTACCTGGCGGATATGGAATGCCCCGCTATCTCTCCCACAGTGGCAGAAACACAGCATGAATTTGGAAAGCTGAGAGAGGTTTTCGAGAAGGCTCTGGAAATGGAAATGGCTGTAACGGATTCAATCCATGAAATAATGGCAGAATGTCGAAAACATAATGATTTTGCGACGGAAGAATTCATGAGATGGTTTGTCCAGGAACAGATAGAAGAGGAATACGTAGCCAGGAGGACTTTAGAACTTTTTGATGTCCTTGGTGAGGATCAGATCGCTCTTGGAATGATAGAGGAAAGAGTGTTGGATGTGACATATGATGGCGGAGAAGAGCCTGCCTGATTAAGAAATAAAAGTACACTTAGAAGGGTATATCTATCTTGGATATACCCTTTTTCATTTCTATTAGCCAGTTAACGGTTCACCACTATCATTCAACAGATTAATCATAATCCTTGCGGGTCAAATGGTTGACATCCCTAGGAGTAGTGAGAATCTCGCTATCCATAGTGAAAGCGATTTGCCTATCAATAGGTATTGAAGGTTCCTTTTTGGCAGTCTAGTTTTGCTCTTGTTTAGAATTGATCTAAATAACAAGATTAGGGAAGTGACCAAATTTAATTTTAGAATAAGCAATCTTTTTATCGCGTTGGTGGCTGCATTGTTGGTAGCTTGTTCTGAGGACGGAAACGATAGTAAACCTTCGATTCAGGAGCCAACCGCTTATGTTTTTGAAAGAGACGGATCCTCAACCGTATCCTTTTCCGGACAAACCACAAGAATTGCAATGGCAGAGGAAATTATCTCGGAATTTATGAACCCTGCCATAACAGAGTCCTCTTTACAAGCAATGTTTAATCATCAGGAAGGTATTGAGAACTTTAATGATGCGACATTGAATGCTTCCAATAAAAATGTAAGAAGTAAAACCGCCGCATCACAAGATTTTTTCTCGTCCAATACTGTCGATGCGACAGCAATCAAAACAGAGTTTGAAGGATGGATCACTGATCAGGTATCATGGATTTTTCCTAGTTGGAATAATGATGCTGCATACGGAATTCCAGGAGCTATCCAAGAAGCGGGTGGAGGTCCCATTCGTTATGTCAATTCCCAGGGTCTGGAATTGAATCAGGCGTTCAATAAATCTTTGATCGGAGCTTTAATGGTGGATCAGGTACTGAACAACTATTTAAGTCCATCCGTGTTGGACGCTGGAGAAAACAGGGCCAATAACGATGCGGGGATTACGGAAGATGGTAAATCCTATACTACAATGGAACATAAATGGGATGAGGCCTATGGTTATGTTTATGGCACTTCGGCAAACACTGCGGATCCAAATCTGACCATTGGATTGGATGATAATTTTTTAAATAAATACATAGGTCGAGTTGAAGGCGATCCCGATTTTGAGGGGATTGCTGATAAGATCTTTAACGCCTTTAAACTGGGTAGAGCGGCTATCGTAGCTGGAAGCTATGATACTAGAGATGAACAGGCAGCAATCATCCGTGAGGCCATTTCTGAAATAATTGGTATTAGGGCAGTTTATTATCTACAGCAAGGAAAAGCTGGACTTGAAGTTGCAAATCCGGATATGGCTTCAGTATTCCATGATTTATCAGAGGGCTATGGATTTATATACAGTTTGCAATTCACTAGGGTACCAAATGCGAATGGGCCATACTTTTCCAGGGTGGAGGTACTGGGTTTGCTCGATGAATTGATGGGTGATGGTGATTATGGTTTTTGGGATGTGACTCCCGCAACTCTACAGGCAATTTCGGCTGAAATTGCCTCCCAATTTGGATTTACTGTTGAGGAAGCCGGTAGTTAGAAAATATTGAAAAAATAACCAAAATAAAGAGGTTACCGAAAGGCTACCTCTTTCGCAGTTTTAGAGAAAGAACGGATAGAATATGAAAAGGGGGATTTTAGTTTGGTTGGTCATTGTTGGTGGGATCCTTATGAAGGGGTGTAACTCGGACGACGGATCGGTCGATCAGGTTGATAATTTTGATAGGGAAGCCATGCTTACTAATTGGGCTGACAACATTATCATTCCATCTTATGAAGCATATGTTAAGGACCTGAATTTTCTGGGTGGAATAGTCCTTTCATTTACTGATGCGCCAAATGTTGAGGGCCTGATAGAATTGAGATCTGCGTGGCTGAATGCTTACATATCGTGGCAGCGTGTTTCCATGTTTGAAATTGGCAAGGCTGAAGAATTGACTTTAAGGAATTATACGAATGTATATCCAGTCAATGTTGAGGACATGCTGCAATCCATTGAGACTGGTCAATACGATCTAAGTTCGGTAAATAAACAGGATGAACAAGGGTTCCCGGCATTGGACTTTCTCATCAATGGCCTTGACGAATCAGATCAGGCCATTGTCCAAGCGTTCCAGGACGAGAATTACCAGAAATATCTAATAGATCTGGTTGCCAGGATGTACTTACTGTCAGAGGAAGTCTTAATAAACTGGAAGGAAGGATATAGGGATTCATTTGTCAATAGTGATGGATCAGATGCTACCAGTTCAGTAAACAAGCTAGTAAATGACCTGGTATTCTACTATGAAAAATCCCTTCGTGCAGGTAAAATCGGAATTCCAGCAGGAGTGTTTTCAGGGGCGCCTTTAAGTGATAGAGTTGAAGCACTGTACAGTCAGGGGAACTCAAAAGTACTGTTCCTCACAGCTCTGCAGGCATTTCAGGACTTTATTAATGGGGTTCATTTCAATAGTAATGATTCCGGGGAAAGCCTGACCTCCTATATGGATTTCCTTAATACCATAAAGGAGGAGGGAGATCTAAGTTTGATCATTAATAATCAGTTTGATCTGATTAGGGAAGCTGCAGAGGAATTGGATAATGATTTTGAGAAACAGATTAATTCTGACAACACAAAAATGCTGAGCACTTATGATCAGCTTCAGGTTAATGTAGTCAACATGAAAGTAGATATGATGCAGGCATTAAACATCAAGGTGGATTTTGTCGATGCCGACGGGGATTGACCTCTTTAAATGAATTCGATCATATCATACCTGAATAAAAATACAGAGGCTGCTCCACTGGCAGTCTTTCGCATTTTATTTGGAATTATGATGTTTATCAGTATTATTCGATTCTGGTTGAATGGCTGGATTGAAAAACTATATATACAACCAGATTTCTTCTTTTCTTATTATGGGTTTGAATGGGTAAAACCTATTGGCGATTACACATACATTATTTTCATAGTGTGCGGATTGTCTGCCCTTTTTGTAGCTCTTGGGTTTAGGTACAAAATATCCATTGTACTGTTTTTCCTCTCATTCACCTACATAGAGCTGATGGATAAGACCACTTACCTTAATCACTACTATTTTATCAGTCTTTTGAGTTTCGTGATGATCTTTCTTCCGGCTGAAGCTTATTATTCATTAGATGCTAAACGTAAAGGATCAAAGCAGTTGATACCTAGATGGTCGATAGATTCTGTGAAATTGATGTTAGGGATCGTATACTTTTACGCGGGCCTTGCAAAATTGAATTCTGATTGGCTGTTTAGCGCCATGCCCCTGAAAATATGGCTTCCTTCGAGATATGATATCCCATTGCTGGGTGATCTCTTACACCATGAATGGGTTATTTATGCTTTCAGCTGGTGTGGGGCGATCTATGACCTCACAATTCCATTTCTCTTGATTTGGAGTAAGTCCAGACCATTTGCATTCATTTTGGTTGTAGTATTCCATGCTTTGACCAGGATTTTATTTCCGATTGGAATGTTTCCTTACATCATGATAGTGAGCTCACTGATATTCTTTGATCCAGGATTGCACCACAAACTATTGGATTTCATTTCGCGGATATTCACGATCTCAAAGTCGAAATTCGATAATGGAATGACCTGGGCCATTTCCAATCAGATTAGAAAAAGGGTGGTCTTTTCAATCATTACTGCGTTTTTTGTAATTCAATTCCTACTCCCATGGAGATATTTGATGTATCCTGGTGAACTTTTTTGGACTGAGGAGGGATTTCGATTTTCGTGGAGAGTGATGTTAATGGAAAAAGCTGGCTATGCCAATTTTAAGATTGTAGATGAAAAGGGGGATCGGTTCTATGTCGATAACACAGACTTCCTAACTCCTTTTCAGGAAAAACAGATGGCAACCCAACCGGATTTTATTTTGGAGTATGCCCATTTTCTTGCCCGGCATTTTGAATCACAAGGCCATGGGGAGGTCGAAGTTTATGTTGAAAGTTATGTTGCTTTGAATGGACGAATAAGTCGTCCTTATATAGATCCAAGTATTAACCTCGCAGAAATTGATCAGTCCTACTTGCATAAGGATTGGATTCTCCCGTTCAATGATGAGATCAAAGGAATTTAGTCTTTTTATAATCCTCGTCTTCCTTTTGGGACAAGACCTGATAGCCCAGCTGCGATTATCAGGGATAATCATTGATGTTAAAACCTCCGAACCAGTGGTTAATGCCGAGGTTTTCAACAATACAATAAAATCTCTTACGAGAACGGATCAAAATGGCAAATTCAGTTTTGAAAATATCAAAGCTGGTGAATACGAATTGATAATCGTTGGTTATGGATACGAAAACCAGAAAAAAAGTATTGTTGTAAATGAGGACACAGAATTAACAATAAGACTTTCTGAACTAACTCAGGAGCTGTCCGAAGTTATCATTAGTCAGCAGCGGGAAGAAATCTATGCCCTGCGTCGACTTCTTCCAGTGGATGGGACAGCCATCTATTCCGGAAAGAAAACAGAAGTAATTCTAATGGATCAGATTGTGGCAAATACCGCCACAAATAATGCTCGTCAAATCTATTCTCAGGTAGTTGGTCTCAACATCTACGAAAGCATCAGTGCAGGATTGCAGTTGAATGTAGGGGGAAGAGGATTGGATCCTAATCGTACGGCAAACTTCAATACAAGGCAAAATGGATATGATATAAGCGCTGATGTTCTGGGCTACCCTGAAAGCTACTATACACCTCCCGCTGAAGCATTGAGTGAGATCCAGGTAATAAGGGGTGCAGCCTCACTGCAGTATGGAACTCAATTCGGAGGACTTATCAATTTCAAATTGAAATCTCCATCAGCAACTCCCATTGAGCTGACTTCACGTCAGTCTGTTGGATCTTTTGGAGTTTTTAATAGTTTCAATAGCTTAAGTGGGACTAGAAAAAAGTTCGAATACTATACCTACTTTAACTACAAAAGGGGGGATGGTTTTCGCCCTAATTCAGGTTTTGATTCCAGGAATTTCTTTGGCCGTTTTGAGTATCAACTTGGTGAGTGGACCACCATCAACTTTGAAGCTTCCATACTGAACTATCTGGCACAACAGCCTGGAGGTTTGACAGACACCCAGTTCAATCTCAATCAAAATTTCAGTAACAGATCAAGAAATTGGTTTGAAGTCGATTGGAAACTATTTGCGCTAAAGCTCGAACACAAGTTTTCAACAAGTACTGATTTCAGTCTTAACCTTTTCACCCTCGATGCGGAGAGAAATGCCCTTGGATTCAGGGGAAATCCTCTCGACCTGAACTCAAACCCGATTACTGCTAACGATGAAGTTGATATTAATGGTAATTATATTTTTCCAAGGGACTTAATTAAGGGAGAGTTCAACAATTGGGGTGCGGAAGCAAGATGGCTTCGACGCTTTCAGGTGAGGGGCAAAGATGCAGTGCTACTGTTGGGATCTAAAATATATTTGGCCAATAACTCTGCAAAACAGGGGCCTGGATCTGATGGGATCAATGCCAACTTCCGGATAGCTAGCAATCAATTTCCCGATTATCCAAATCAATCAAATTTCAAATTTCCGAACACAAATCTTGCATTTTTTGGTGAGCAGATCTTATTCTTCGGCCCAAAGCTGTCTGTCACCCCAGGATTCAGATATGAATACATTAAAACGGAGAGTGATGGGTCCTATCGACAAGTCAACTTTGACAATGCCGGTAATCCCATATTTAACCAGGAGCTGGAAGATAACCGAACGCTCAATAGGTCTTTCTTTTTATTCGGTATTGGCTTGAGTTATGAAAAAAGTGAGAATATTGAGATCTACTCAAATATTTCTGAGAACTATAGATCTGTAACATTCAGTGATATCAGGGTGGTCAATCCTACTTTTATCATTGACCCGGAAATATCTGACGAAGTAGGTTATACTTTCGATCTGGGAATTCGAGGGAAGTACAAAAAGTATTTTTCATATGACATTGGAGGTTTCAGTCTACTTTATGACGACAGGATCGGGATCATCTTTGATGACAGAGCAAACAGAGTACGAAAAAATATTGGAAAGGCCCTTATCTATGGTTTTGAGATTTTTGGGGATATCAATCTTGTAAACTTGTTGAAGGTTGACCCACGACAGTTTAAATTGAATTTGTTTGTAAATACGGCAATAACAAACTCTGAATACCTGGAATCCGGAGAGAATAACGTAGAGGGAAATAAAGTGGAATTCATTCCATTGGTGAACTTGAAATCCGGTTTGAGATTCGGTTATCGTAACTTGCTTGGGAGTGTCCAGTACACTTACATTTCTAATCAGTTCACTGATGTGGAAAATTCCGGTGTAGCTCCATTCGGTGATAGTAGGAATGGACTGATTGGAGAGATCCCATCTTATTCCGTACTGGATTTATCCCTATCCTATAATGTGGGCATTTTTAGATTTGAGGCAGGAGTAAACAACTTGTTGGATGACATGTACTTCACCAGAAGAGCGACAGGTTATCCGGGTCCCGGGATCATACCTTCAGATCCAAGGAACTATTATTTGACTATGGGATTCACTCTTAACTAATTGAAATCTTGATTGGGTGACATCTTAGTGAAATAATCCCACAAAACAACACCAATACTTACCGATACATTCAAGGAATGTTTAGTTCCATATTGAGGTATTTCCAATACTAAATCCGAATTCCTTACAACCTCGTCTTTAACCCCAAAAACCTCGTTTCCGAAAATAAAAGCGTATTTCTTTCCTTTCTCCGGCCGAAAATCTCTCAAATATGTACTTTCATCAGCCTGTTCAATGCTTACGATGTTATAATCTCCAGACTGGAGGTCATTGATAACATCATTAAGATTCTCATGGTATTCCCAACTTACGGATTCGGTTGCACCGAGAGCAACCTTGTTTATGTCCCGATGCGGGGGTCTTGGTGTGATCCCTGTAAGGATTATTTTTTCAATTCGGAAGGCATCACATGTGCGAAATGCACTTCCGACATTATGCATGCTTCTTATATCGTCAAGGATCAGAATTAATGGAAGCTTCTCAGAATTTTTGAACGCCTCAACGTCTATTCTCCCAAGTTCCTCATTTTTAAGTTTGCGCATAGATTATTAACAAAGGGATGACTCAAAAATATAAGTTGAACATCAAATTATAGTCACAGTGGAACGCACATTTCCTGATCTGTTTGAATTAATATTGTAGACTGATCCATGGCCAAATCTTCAGCTCAGAAAGAGACTCCCTTAATGAAACAATACAACGCCATCAAGGCGAAGTATCCGGGAGCATTGTTACTTTTTCGGGTTGGGGATTTTTATGAAACTTTTGGTCAGGATGCAATCACTGCCAGTAAAATTCTTGACATAGTCCTTACAAAAAGAGCCAATGGGGCTGCGTCTTCCGTAGAACTCGCAGGATTTCCTCACCATGCCCTTGATGCATACCTTCCAAAACTTGTTAGAGCAGGACAGCGAGTGGCTATCTGTGATCAATTAGAAGATCCGAAATCTGTAAAGGGAATTGTCAAACGAGGAGTTACTGAACTTGTAACCCCTGGTTTATCTCTGAATGATAACGTTCTAGATACCGGTAAGAACAACTACTTGGCTTCAATTCATTATTGTGAAGATTCCAATGGGTTGGCTTTTTTGGATCTTTCAACTGGTGAGTTCTTGGTTGCCCAGGGCAATGATGACTATATCTCCAAACTAATTCAAGGATTTCAGCCCTCTGAAATCATATCAAATAAGTCCAAAAAAGAAAGATATCACACTCAGTTCTCAGAAGAATTCAACTCCTTTTGGCTGGAAGATTGGATCTATCAATTTGATTTCGGTTACGAGAAATTGATCAAACATTTCAAGACAAAAAACCTGAAAGGTTTTGGTGTTGAGGAAATGGAGGGGGCGATTGTAGCTGCTGGTGCCATCATTCATTACCTCAATGAAACCGAACACAAGGAACTGGACCACATTGTGGCGGTTTCAAGGCTGGAAGAGGAGCGATATATGTGGTTGGATCGATTCACTGTACGAAATCTTGAACTTGTTTCTTCATACCAGATGGACGGAGTACCACTGATTGATATACTCAATGAAGTTGTCAGTCCGATGGGTAGTCGATTGCTACGCAAATGGTTGGTGCTCCCTCTGAAGGAACAGGAGGAGATCGAGTATAGACTGAATTGTGTTGAGGCGCTCACTTCTGACGATGAAGTCCTGTCCTTTGTCAGGGACCAAATGAAGAACATCGGTGACCTTGAACGTCTGGTTTCCAAAGTCGCCACCTTCAGGATCAATCCGAGGGAATTGGTTCAGTTGAAAAAAGGGCTTCAGTATCTGAAGCCAATTTCGGAAGCTATATACAAGATTAAAGAATTAAAAGGTCTGAATGGGAGGTTGAATCTTGCTGACGAATTAATAGAATATCTTGATCAAAAGATTGTCGAGGACCCACCATTGAACTTAACCAATGGTAATGTCATCAAAGGAGGAGTTGATGGAGAGTTGGATGAGTTCAGGTCCATTGCATTCTCCGGTAAGGATTACTTATTGCAGATCCAGAAGAGGGAGGTCGAAAACACAGGTATCACCTCATTAAAAATTGCTTACAATAAGGTCTTTGGTTATTACCTGGAAGTAACAAATGCCCATAAGGATAAGGTGCCTGAAACATGGATTAGGAAACAGACGCTTGTCAACGCAGAACGCTACATTACAGAAGAGCTAAAAACTTATGAGGAAAAGATCCTGAAAGCCGAAAGTGAGCTCTCAGTTATTGAATCACGCATTTACAATGAAGTAGTAACTTTTACCAGGGATTTCATTGAGGTAATTCAACAAAATGCAAAGGTCATTGGGGAATTGGATTGTATGGCAAACTTTGCTTTCATCGCCACGAAGAATAATTATATCCGGCCATCAGTCACTGAGCAATCGGTAATAGATATTAAGCAGGGCAGGCATCCTGTGATTGAACAGTTAATGCCTGTGGATGAGGAATATATCCCCAATGATGTTTTTCTGGATAATGAATCTCAGCAAATAATTATTGTCACCGGTCCGAATATGTCAGGAAAATCAGCATTGCTAAGACAGACAGCATTGATCGTTTTAATGGCTCAGATCGGATGCTATGTCCCGGCGGGTTATGCAAAGATCGGGGTGACTGATAAGATTTTTACACGTGTAGGAGCTAGCGATAACTTGTCTCGAGGGGAATCAACTTTCATGGTTGAAATGACCGAAACATCCAGTATTCTGAATAATCTCAGTGACCGTTCCCTCGTGATTATGGATGAGATCGGAAGAGGCACAAGTACATATGACGGGATTTCGATTGCATGGTCAATTGTTGAACATTTACACAACCATAAATCCTATCAAGCAAAGACTTTATTTGCTACTCACTATCATGAACTTAATGAGCTGGCGAAAGATCTCCAAAGAGTGAAAAACTACAATGTATCCGTAAAGGAGCTTAAGGAGAAAGTGATCTTTCTAAGGAAGCTTGTTGAAGGCGGAAGTGAACATAGCTTTGGGATACATGTTGCTCAAATGGCGGGGATGCCAAATGAGATAGTTATTCGAGCCAATCAGATCTTGAAGCATCTCGAAAAGGATAAGGTCTCGGTGGACAAGGAGAAGGTGGAGGATATCCCAGCCCAAAACTTTCAACTTAATCTGTTCGAGGCAGACCCCAGGATTGCCAGACTGATGGAGATCCTGAGAGGTGTGGATATCAACACAATCTCACCTGTTGAAGCTCTTTTGAAATTGAATGAGCTGAAAGGGATCCTAAAATCGAACACTGAAGGTAAATAATAAAGCAATCCAGATCCGAATCGCATTTATAGGTGCCCAGGGCGGGACTTGAACCTACCTTTGCTGGCAGGCAGGCCCCCACGACCAATTCTTCAAAGTAGTTTTAGAGTTCATAAAAAAAGCGGTTCCAAAATAAAACCGCTTTTTAGGTACCCAGGGCGGGACTTGAACCCGCACGACCGATAAGGGTCACAGGATTTTAAGTCCTGCGTGTCTACCAATTCCACCACCTGGGCGACCGACTACAGAGTAGTCTGTTTCGTGCAAATAAATAAGCCGCAGTAATTGCGGCATTCTTGTTGAGCGGGAGACGGGATTCGAACCCCTGCCTGCCGGCAGGCAGGCGCGACCTGGGTCGCTTAATTTCTTTAATTCGAAATTTTAAGGTGTCTGAAGCCGTTTCCGACTACGAGCGGGAGACGGGATTCGAACCCGCGACCCCGACCTTGGCAAGGTCGTGCTCTACCAGCTGAGCTACTCTCGCTTATCCTTTGCTATCAAAAGGACTGCAAATTTAAGCGATGATCAGTAATAACCAATATGCTTCATGTAATAATTTAGGTGTGAGTTGATAATGGTCAAAATTTAAAGATCTTGCCATTTTTCACAAATTTTTGACCCGTTAGGGATTACCTTATCAAATTAGGTCTTATTTATCATCAAATACATTATTTTCACGATTCCTTCCTTTGAGTGACTTAGATACCAGCTAAGCGAAATAGGCGATTCGTATTTTGTTATATTTTTTCTTTAATCAATACAATATGAGTAAATTGCTTGGTTGTCTTGAGGTATTGGATACATTGGCAAAAAACAACCATTATACATTACGACTGAATGTTAGTGTACTTAATCATACAGCCTGGGCATTTCGTCCGTCATTTCATATATAAGAACTTAAGTTAATTAATCAATATTCGTCCCATGAGAAATATTGCTGTCACCTTGTTTGCCGTCATACTCACAACGAGTGTCATGGCCCAACAAAATTCCGTCGGAATTAATGTTCCAGACGGCCAGCTGAATTCAAACGCTGTTTTGGAGCTGGTATCACCCGGTCAGGATCAAGGATTCCTTGTTCCACGATTATCTACCGGCGAAAGGACAACCATGGCATCGGCACTCACTGATGTCGACAATGGTCTGATCGTCTATGACAGGGATCTTAATCAATTCTTCTACTGGAGGACCGGTTCATGGAAACCAGGTTTAGGTGTTTTCTCCGAGACCACAGCAGGTGGAGATCTCACAGGGACGTTTCCTGCCCCTGATATTGCGGCAGGAGCAGTTGATTCAGATAAGATCCTGGATGGATCCATAACTACCGATGATCTGGCTAATGGGGCGGTCGAGAATTCGGATATTGGTGATAATGCAGTGACAGGAACAAAGATCCAGGACGGCTCAGTGACAGGGGACGATCTGGAAAATATTTCGGGACTGAGTACAGGGACTTTTGGTAATGAGTTTACGACAGTCGAGCTTGTGATTGATGAGAATGGACGAGTCACGGGAATTACCACCCAGGCAATTCTTATTACCTCTTCGAATATTGATGACCTGTCAATCCTGAATGAAGACATTCAGAACGGAACAATCACCATCTCAAAAATAGATGCGGAATCAAACACGGATAAAGTACTTGCTATTGATGGCTCCGGTCTTGTCTACTGGGAAGACCGATCCGTTTTCACGAGTTCAGCACTTGTTCAGGATCAAATATTGATCGGAAATGGGTCCGATATTGCAGAAGGACAACCAGTAACAGGGGATGTCACCATTACTAATACGGGTACGGCAGCAGATATTCAGTTGAATGCAGCCAGTGTTCAAACAGCAGACATTGCAGATGATGCCATCGATAAAGACAAGATCAACGCTGACATTGCGGATGATGGATTGGGACAAAATACTGATGGAAGTTTGAAAGTCTTGACGGGAAATGGCATAAGTATTAACAACGACACACTGGAAGCGGACCTTACAGGAATAGCAGGTAATGGTCTGGTTGAAAATGGAGGTCAGTTGGAAGTCGATATTAATGGGATGGCAAATTCGGTGACCACTGTCGATGATTCTGATCTGTTATTCATTTATGATTCTGATGGGACGCTGGTAGGTAAGATTACCAGGCAAGCTTTAATAGAATCTGCTGCCATCACTAATATCAACCTTGATGGTGGAGATATAGCTAATGCGGTAACTATCAACAAATCTCCAACAGTCGATTTCAACAGTGGAGATGTGCAGGGATCTTTGACATTAACCCAATTGAACGACGGTACAGGGGCATTGACTATTCAAAATGATGCTGTAACCACGGACAAAATAGGAGACTCAGAAGTTCGAACAGCGGATATAGCCGATTTGCAGGTTACTACCGGGAAGCTGGGTAATGATGCGGTCACAACAGGAAAGATCGCAGATGGTGAGGTTCGTACCCTAGATATTGCAGACCTCAATGTTACCAATGCTAAACTTGCTTCAAATGCTGTGACTACAGACAAAATATTTGTTGATGCCGTCACAGCTGACAAGATCAATCCTGATGTGGCAGGGGAAGGCTTAATTCCCAACGGAACGGATGGGAGTCTTGAAGTGAATGCAGGTAATGGACTTCAATTATCGACCGATGTACTTTCCGTGGACCTTGCAGATCTGGCAGGGGATGGTTTAGTAGATAATGGTACAACCGAGCAATTTGATGTCAATGTAGATGATGTTACCCTCGAGGTTTTAGGTGATGTGGTACAAATTAAAGATCAGGGAGTGGATAACGATAAAATTGCTGATCAGTCTGTGACATTTGACAAAATTGATGGAGGTGTTTTCTCCAATTCATTCCTGGTGACGAACGCGGGTACCATTGCCAATTGGTTCACCCCTGGTGTTAACCAGGTTATTGTGACAGGTTCCGGTGGAGCGATCACAACAAAGCCGCTTACAGATTTTGAAACCAATACATTAAGTCAAGGAACGATATGGGCAGGAAATGCCAGTAATGTCAAGCAGGAGGTGAATGTTGGATTTGCAAACCAGATGATTGTGGGTACCGGGTCGGGACAAACCCAGATCGCTTCTGTTCCTGTAGTAGGCGACATAAATGTGGCTTATGATGCGGGAGATGTAGAACTGGACATGTTTATTCAACCCAACGCTGTACAGGGTGTGGATATTGATGCGACAACAGGGTCATTTGATGTGGTAGGTGTTCAAAATATTTCATTCACAACTTCAAGTGCCACGGCAGGGGCTTTTCAGGTAAACGCATCGGCAGGGGACGTTGATGTTGATGGTCAAAATGTGAGCATTGATGCAAATGCTGGGAATTTAAGTTTAGATGCTTCGGCCAATTCCAATTTGACTGCAGGAGGTACAATGGATATTGATGGTGCAGGAGGAGTTGTAATTGATGCTACTGGAGGATCCATTGGAATTGGTACAGATGCGAATGCCAATCCAATCAACATAGGAACAGGTTTATCAAACCGTGCGATTACCATTGGAAATGCGAACGGAACAACAGGTCTGAATATTGATGCAGCTTCCGGAGGTGTAGACGTAGACGCCACAGGTGGAAATATCAGTTTGACAACGAATACCAGTGGTTTGGTAGACATTGATGGAGCGACGGGTATTGCATTGGATGCGGCGGCTAACGACATAGATATTAACTCAGCAGCAGGTCAGGTAGACATAGACGGAGGTACTACAGTGGCAATTGACGGCAATTCTGGAGTTACCATAACAGCTACAAATAATGATGTTGACATTACTGGTGACAATAATGTTGACATCACTGCGACAAGTGGTGAAGTAACTTTCACCGCTCCAAATACTCAAGTTGTTAGTGGAACTTTCGAATTAGCCAACGGAGGGATCCAGGTAAATGAGATTGTGGATGATGCCACAGTGAACTTAGGAACGCCCTCGGATAGTAAACTGGTTACTGAAACAGCACTTGCAACCGCAATTGGAGATCAGGCGGGTAGTGGCTTGACCTATGACGGAGTAAACAATGAGATTGATTTAGGGGGCAATTTGACCGGGGATGCGATCATCGGGACTAATGGGAATGCCTTTTCGATAGAGAGTGACGATACGGGAGCGGGTACGAATTATTTAAGTGTAGCCGATGGTACGGGCAATATAGTGGTAGGAGATGGAACGGTCACTACAGGCAGTGGCCAGGTGACCTTAGGAGGTAACGTAGATGCCAACGCAGGAGTTGACATTAGTGGCGGAGCTTTAACTATTAACAACCAGGCGATCACCCAAACGGGTGCAGGTCAGGTGACTTTAGCGGGCAATTTGGATGCACAAAATGGGGTAGACATCACCAATGCAGATCTGACGGTAGGGGGGGCGAACTTCACCGTAGATGATGCGTCGGGGAACACCTCGGTATTAGGGACGCTAGACGTAGACGGTGCGACGACGTTGGATCAGACGACGATATCGACAGCAGACGGTGCTTTTGCGGTAAGTGGAGCCAATGGTACGAGTATCAGCACGACCAGTGATGCGGCCGGTGCGATCAGTTTAAGCACGAATGGAGGAACATTAGAGACCATAGCGATCAGTAATGCACAGGGCACGGCGACGAATGCGGTAGATATAGATGCGACAGCGGGAGGTGTAGAAGTAGATGCAGGCGGAGCGGTAAGTATCGATGCAGCATCGAGCAGTAATGTAACGGTAGGTTCGACAGCAGCTGGCAACACGGCGTTGACGTTGAGTTCGACCAATGCGGGAGCTGGCCAGGGTAATGTAGCGATCACGGCAGACGATAATATTACGTTGACCGCACCTAATGTAGCGATCAGTGGAGCCTTTGCACCAACGAGTCTGGATGTAGACGGGTTAACGCAGTTGGATCAGACGCAGATCAACACGACAGATGGTGAGTTAGCGGTAACGGGAACGAACGGAGTAAATATTGATGTAGCCACCGACATAGCAGGGCAGGTAGATCTGGCAGCCAGTGCGGTAGCGACCAATGTAAGGGGAACGCTGAATGTAGCCGAGGCGGCAGACTTCAATGGCACGGCGAATTTTGATGGAGCGACGACGGTATCGGGTACAGGCAGTTTAGATGTAGATGGAGCGACGACGTTGGATCAGACGACGATATCGACAGCAGACGGTGCTTTTGCGGTAAGTGGAGCCAATGGTACGAGTATCAGCACGACCAGTGATGCGGCCGGTGCGATCAGTTTAAGCACGAATGGAGGAACATTAGAGACCATAGCGATCAGTAATGCACAGGGCACGGCGACGAATGCGGTAGATATAGATGCGACAGCGGGAGGTGTAGAAGTAGATGCAGGCGGAGCGGTAAGTATCGATGCAGCATCGAGCAGTAATGTAACGGTAGGTTCGACAGCAGCTGGCAACACGGCGTTGACGTTGAGTTCGACCAATGCGGGAGCTGGCCAGGGTAATGTAGCGATCACGGCAGACGATAATATTACGTTGACCGCACCTAATGTAGCGATCAGTGGAGCCTTTGCACCAACGAGTCTGGATGTAGACGGGTTAACGCAGTTGGATCAGACGCAGATCAACACGACAGATGGTGAGTTAGCGGTAACGGGAACGAACGGAGTAAATATTGATGTAGCCACCGACATAGCAGGGCAGGTAGATCTGGCAGCCAGTGCGGTAGCGACCAATGTAAGGGGAACGCTGAATGTAGCCGAGGCGGCAGACTTCAATGGCACGGCGAATTTTGATGGAGCGACGACGGTATCGGGTACAGGCAGTTTAGATGTAGATGGAGCGACGACGTTGGATCAGACGACGATATCGACAGCAGACGGTGCTTTTGCGGTAAGTGGAGCCAATGGTACGAGTATCAGCACGACCAGTGATGCGGCCGGTGCGATCAGTTTAAGCACGAATGGAGGAACATTAGAGACCATAGCGATCAGTAATGCACAGGGCACGGCGACGAATGCGGTAGATATAGATGCGACAGCGGGAGGTGTAGAAGTAGATGCAGGCGGAGCGGTAAGTATCGATGCAGCATCGAGCAGTAATGTAACGGTAGGTTCGACAGCAGCTGGCAACACGGCGTTGACGTTGAGTTCGACCAATGCGGGAGCTGGCCAGGGTAATGTAGCGATCACGGCAGACGATAATATTACGTTGACCGCACCTAATGTAGCGATCAGTGGAGCCTTTGCACCAACGAGTCTGGATGTAGACGGGTTAACGCAGTTGGATCAGACGCAGATCAACACGACAGATGGTGAGTTAGCGGTAACGGGAACGAACGGAGTAAATATTGATGTAGCCACCGACATAGCAGGGCAGGTAGATCTGGCAGCCAGTGCGGTAGCGACCAATGTAAGGGGAACCTTAGATGTAGCTGAGCAGACTGATTTAGCGGCTACAGGCGTAGCGACCAATGTAAGGGGAACGCTGAATGTAGCCGAGGCGGCAGACTTCAATGGCACGGCGAATTTTGATGGAGCGACGACGGTATCGGGTACAGGCAGTTTAGATGTAGATGGAGCGACGACGTTGGATCAGACGACGATATCGACAGCAGACGGTGCTTTTGCGGTAAGTGGAGCCAATGGTACGAGTATCAGCACGACCAGTGATGCGGCCGGTGCGATCAGTTTAAGCACGAATGGAGGAACATTAGAGACCATAGCGATCAGTAATGCACAGGGCACGGCGACGAATGCGGTAGATATAGATGCGACAGCGGGAGGTGTAGAAGTAGATGCAGGCGGAGCGGTAAGTATCGATGCAGCATCGAGCAGTAATGTAACGGTAGGTTCGACAGCAGCTGGCAACACGGCGTTGACGTTGAGTTCGACCAATGCGGGAGCTGGCCAGGGTAATGTAGCGATCACGGCAGACGATAATATTACGTTGACCGCACCTAATGTAGCGATCAGTGGAGCCTTTGCACCAACGAGTCTGGATGTAGACGGGTTAACGCAGTTGGATCAGACGCAGATCAACACGACAGATGGTGAGTTAGCGGTAACGGGAACGAACGGAGTAAATATTGATGTAGCCACCGACATAGCAGGGCAGGTAGATCTGGCAGCCAGTGCGGTAGCGACCAATGTAAGGGGAACGCTGAATGTAGCCGAGGCGGCAGACTTCAATGGCACGGCGAATTTTGATGGAGCGACGACGGTATCGGGTACAGGCAGTTTAGATGTAGATGGAGCGACGACGTTGGATCAGACGACGATATCGACAGCAGACGGTGCTTTTGCGGTAAGTGGAGCCAATGGTACGAGTATCAGCACGACCAGTGATGCGGCCGGTGCGATCAGTTTAAGCACGAATGGAGGAACATTAGAGACCATAGCGATCAGTAATGCACAGGGCACGGCGACGAATGCGGTAGATATAGATGCGACAGCGGGAGGTGTAGAAGTAGATGCAGGCGGAGCGGTAAGTATCGATGCAGCATCGAGCAGTAATGTAACGGTAGGTTCGACAGCAGCTGGCAACACGGCGTTGACGTTGAGTTCGACCAATGCGGGAGCTGGCCAGGGTAATGTAGCGATCACGGCAGACGATAATATTACGTTGACCGCACCTAATGTAGCGATCAGTGGAGCCTTTGCACCAACGAGTCTGGATGTAGACGGGTTAACGCAGTTGGATCAGACGCAGATCAACACGACAGATGGTGAGTTAGCGGTAACGGGAACGAACGGAGTAAATATTGATGTAGCCACCGACATAGCAGGGCAGGTAGATCTGGCAGCCAGTGCGGTAGCGACCAATGTAAGGGGAACGCTGAATGTAGCCGAGGCGGCAGACTTCAATGGCACGGCGAATTTTGATGGAGCGACGACGGTATCGGGTACAGGCAGTTTAGATGTAGATGGAGCGACGACGTTGGATCAGACGACGATATCGACAGCAGACGGTGCTTTTGCGGTAAGTGGAGCCAATGGTACGAGTATCAGCACGACCAGTGATGCGGCCGGTGCGATCAGTTTAAGCACGAATGGAGGAACATTAGAGACCATAGCGATCAGTAATGCACAGGGCACGGCGACGAATGCGGTAGATATAGATGCGACAGCGGGAGGTGTAGAAGTAGATGCAGGCGGAGCGGTAAGTATCGATGCAGCATCGAGCAGTAATGTAACGGTAGGTTCGACAGCAGCTGGCAACACGGCGTTGACGTTGAGTTCGACCAATGCGGGAGCTGGCCAGGGTAATGTAGCGATCACGGCAGACGATAATATTACGTTGACCGCACCTAATGTAGCGATCAGTGGAGCCTTTGCACCAACGAGTCTGGATGTAGACGGGTTAACGCAGTTGGATCAGACGCAGATCAACACGACAGATGGTGAGTTAGCGGTAACGGGAACGAACGGAGTAAATATTGATGTAGCCACCGACATAGCAGGGCAGGTAGATCTGGCAGCCAGTGCGGTAGCGACCAATGTAAGGGGAACGCTGAATGTAGCCGAGGCGGCAGACTTCAATGGCACGGCGAATTTTGATGGAGCGACGACGGTATCGGGTACAGGCAGTTTAGATGTAGATGGAGCGACGACGTTGGATCAGACGACGATATCGACAGCAGACGGTGCTTTTGCGGTAAGTGGAGCCAATGGTACGAGTATCAGCACGACCAGTGATGCGGCCGGTGCGATCAGTTTAAGCACGAATGGAGGAACATTAGAGACCATAGCGATCAGTAATGCACAGGGCACGGCGACGAATGCGGTAGATATAGATGCGACAGCGGGAGGTGTAGAAGTAGATGCAGGCGGAGCGGTAAGTATCGATGCAGCATCGAGCAGTAATGTAACGGTAGGTTCGACAGCAGCTGGCAACACGGCGTTGACGTTGAGTTCGACCAATGCGGGAGCTGGCCAGGGTAATGTAGCGATCACGGCAGACGATAATATTACGTTGACCGCACCTAATGTAACGATCAGTGGAACGGTACAGGGGTTGACCACGAATGCGGATGTAGTATTTGATGAGTTGACCAATAATGCGACGTTGGCAGCGGCCGATCAGACCGTAGATGCGACGACGTTCAGTTTACCTAATTTTTCGGGAGCGACGGCGACGTTAGCGACCACCGATGACATCACCAACAATGACGAGGTAGCGATGACGGCAGCCAATGCGGTACCAAGATGGGACGGCACTGATTTAGTGGACGGTACGTTGAGTGACAACGGTACGGTGGTAACACTGGGAGGTGGGGAGACCCTGGATGTAAGTGCGGGGACTTTGACGCTGGCGGCCAATCAGGTGGCCGACGCATCGGTAGTGGATGCGTTGACCATCTCAGGGGGATCGATCGATAACACCGCGATTGGGGCGACGACCCGATCGACGGCTAATGTAACGGCACTGGATGCAAATGGTAATGTGACATTGGGATCGGACAATCTTGATGACATCACCATAAACGGTGAAATTATTAACGATCCTGTGTTTGATAGTGGTACGGGTACGACTACTGTTGACTTTGGATCGACAGGTACAAGGACACTTACTATTCCTGACGCTACGACGACAATGGTAGGTACAGATGTAACTCAAACTTTAACGAATAAATCCATCGATGCGGATAACAACACGATCACTAACATAGAGAATGCGGACATTAAAGCTGCGGCAAATATTGCCCGTTCAAAACTAGCTTCCGGAACGTTAAATCATGTAGTGATCAATGATGGGACAGGAGTGTTAAGTTCTGAAGCTCAACTTGCTGTGAGTAGAGGTGGGACTGGTGTTTCTAGTTTGAGCAATGTAACCTCAACAGGAAGTACACTTACAGTCACAGGAGGCACAGGTGCTGTCATTGGTGGAAACGTGAATGTAGACCTGCCGAATGTTGGACCTGGAGCGGGAACAATTGGTGGCGGTGCTCAGTATGTAAACACAATAACCCTTGATAATCAAGGCCGTGTGACAGGTGCCACTGCCGGAACACCTAGTGATATAAGATTGAAAGAAAATGTTGAACGAATTCAGGGTGCTTTTGAAAAAGTTCAGCAAGTAAATGGCTACACGTACGATTGGATAGATAAATCAACTGATCCAAATCAGCAACTAGGAGTAATTGCTCAGGAATTGGAGCAGATATTTCCCAATTTGGTTTATACTAATGAGAACGGGTATAAGTCTGTTAATTACATTGGATTGATCCCCGTCCTTATCGAAGCCATCAAAGAACAACAGAAGGTCATCAATCAATTGATGACTGATGTGGAGTCTGAGAAATCTGACAAGCAATCTTTAAAAGCTGCTTTGGACAAGCAAATGAAGCTTTCTGAAATGCACATGGAGCTTATGATGAGTCTCCAAAATGAGAATTCTGAGATGAAAGACGATCTTGAGGATATCAAGGCTCTATTGGGAGTAAAAGCATCAATAAAAGGTGAATAAGCGACTACTACCATATGGATTTTTAGTGCTCTTTAGCACTTATTTGGCTTCGCAAAACTTGCTTATCCAGGATAGTGCCCGCGTCGAGATAGGTCCGGGTGCGACCATAATCACCAGCGGTGATTTCCTAAATAATGGAACGCTGGAAGCAGATGGAAGCATTACTGCTGGTGGGGAGACGCAGAACAATGGACGCATAGATATAAATCCAGAAGGAATACTGGTTCTGGATGATAATACTATCAACGACGGGCAGATATTCAATTCAGGAAATGTATCTATTGGAGGCAACTGGGAGAATCGAAGTTTCTTCAATACAGTGGATGGGACAATCATGTTCACTGGTGGGGATGATCAACAGTTTATTAATGAAAGTACCGTACTCAAGGAATTGGTTGTTGATGCTGGAACAGAGGTAACCCTTCAAGGTGGTAGAATAGAAGTTGATGAACTCATTGATTTCAATAATGGCGTTTTGACAACTGCTACTGGAGCGACTCTTGTTGTGGATAATGATGCCAATGTAGAATTATCTCCCAACGGGGCATCTTATTTCGAAGGAACTTTGATTTTAGAGTTTGGAGATGAAAACGGTCAGGGAGGTAATCCTGTCAGAAGTTTCCCTGTTGGCTCCAATGGACGCTACGGGCCATTAGAAATGATGGACATAGAAAGTCCTACTGACAATTTAGTAGAAGTAGGTGTTACATACATTACTCCAAATTCCACTGTACCTATTCCAGATAGTGATATCATTGGTGTTTCTGATGAAAGCTTATGGAGAGTGGAAGTTTTATCGGGAAGTGTTGACGACCTGGATAGTGCGACTGTCTTTATAGATTTTTTCGACGAGGATCTTACGAACTTCCAGGAAAGCAACTCTATCAATGCTGACATTTACAGCCCCGTTGTTGTAGAAGCTGATGCACCTGGTGGAATTTTTGAATCATTAGGGGTTTCCGATCTGACGAATACTGATTCAATATCCTTTGGGAGAATAGAAAGCGAAGAGAAATTGGCTTTTGATCAGAATACAAAATATGTAGCGATAGCTCTTGCACCTATTGAACCGGATGTAGTAGACATCTTCATTCCCGAAGCATTTGCACCGACAGCTTCCGATCCCAGGAATCAGGCTTTTCGGGTATTTGGATCGGGTGTTGTAGAAGATGATTTCAGGATGGTTGTTTTGAACAGATACAATCAAATTGTGTATGAGACGAACAGTTTTCTTGAAGCAAAAGAAGTAGGATGGGACGGTGGTGACGAACCGGGAGGTCTTTATTTCTATGTAGTAGAATTGCTGCGAACTGATCAAGGAGCGCAGAAAGAAACCAGAAAGGGAACATTTTATCTTATAAGATGATGAGAAGATTTGCAATTTCTGCGATATTGTGTATTTCACTCTTGGGCTCCAGAGGTCAAGAAGTGAAACCTTTTTCACAATATTTTGGGTCCAGTTTATTCCTGAATCCTGCGTTTGCCGGGCTATTTAGCACACCAAACTTGAGTTTGAATTATAGACAGGGGCAACCTCAAGGAGGATTGAAAGATGTGGTAATGCAAGCATCATTTGTATTCCCAATCATAATTGGTCAGGACGCAGGGACTCAACTAGGAGGTGTGGGAGTGACTGCATACAACGGTCAGCAGGGAAAAAACGGTGTAGAGCAGGTTACGGGCTACATGTTATCCTATGCTCATAATTTTAGGCTTGGGATAGTTAGTCCTGATGTTATTATTGTTTCAGCTCAGGCAGGTTATGAAATAATTGGATTGAATTTCTCTGAACTGGCCTGGGGATCCCAAAGCAGTAGATTTTTAAGAGAAGGGTTCGATCCTACCGTTTCCGGACCTGTTACCGAATTTGACGATCAGACTTCTCATATTCAGGTGAATGCTGGTGTGGTTTATGTGTACAACAGAGAAAGAAATTACCTTCTCTATAATTATACTGCATATTCAGGGTTTGCTGTGACAAATGTCAACAGGGCAGATAAATCATTTAGCAAAGACGGATCATACAAACCTCCAATGTTATGGAAGTATCATGGTGGATTTGAATTTAATTTTGGGACATTCTATGCATCACCCTCAATGTTAGTGAATTATGTGTTCCCGAATACGCTTCAGGTTAATGCAGGTGCCTACATCTCATATCCGACCAATTTCAATAAGGGATTCTCGCTTGATTCGAGAGGTCTTGAGTTGATTGTGGGAGCATGGTACAGATTAAAGGATTCTTTTATTTTCATTGTAGGATTCAACAACGATCAACTTGGTGCTCGGGTTAGTTACGATTTGAATAGCAGCTTGTTTTACCCCTCACGAATTGATGAGAATTACCTTGTACCACCCGCTTTTGAGATTTCGTTGCAGTACAACATTAGTTCAAGTAGCCGGTTGAGAAAAGTCTCAAATCCTCTATTCTAAAGGGATAAATAGATCTTAAGTACTTGACCGACCGTCAATTCATTGTTGTCGAGATTGTTGATCTCCATAATGAATTCTTCAGGTAGATTGAACTTTTTGGCTATCGAGGCAATTGTATCTCCTTCTTTCACAGTATAAGTTTTTAGACCGGCATCTAGAGATGTATTGAGCTCTACCAGCATTTCGAGTAATGGTTTTCGGTTATCCGGGTTTGGAATTCTCAAGGGTTCATAGGCATTAATTCTACTTCCTTCGATTCCATTTAACCTCAATATTTCATCTATCTCAAGGTCAAAATGTTTGGAAATGCTGTACAAAGTACCTTTTGGTCGTACAAGGTAGATCTTAGGTGGCTGGTAAGTTACAGCTTCCGAAGATTGTACTTTGATCTCTACCCGTCTATTGAATTGCCTTCCATATCGACTTAAATTCGTTGTGACCGGTTTTGAGAGACCATGAAAGTTAATGATCAGATTTTGAGGTGAGATCCCGAGCTTGATCAATTCCTGCATAGTTGTTTCTGCCCTTGATTTACTAAGAGCGATATTCAGTTCCTGTTGACCTACGTTGTCTGTATGACCATGAAGTTCGATCCTGGAATTTTTGTTACGTGAATAATAATCTGCGATTTCTTTCAACGTAACTTGACCTTCCGGGCGGATGGATGTGGAGCCACTGTTGAAATAAATACTAGTCCCTACTTCATTGGACAATACATTCTCCACATGACCGGCGACTTTTATATCCCGAATGAAAAAGCTCTCTGTGAACTTCTCTTCTGACGATTCTAGGGCAATGACCTGATAGTCTTTCGACGGTACATTCTCGAAATTAAAACGACCTTGATTATCAGTATAGATTTGATATTCTACTCCTCCTTCACCTTGTTGCAAGCCAAGCGGGAAGTTTGCAAGAGGTTGTCCGGTTTTTTCATCAGTCAGTTGACCTGCAATGTCAATATATCGATAGTTTGATGTATTGTAACTGATCAAATTATCAAGAATAGCCTTCCGTGGAACATCCAGTGATTCTGCCAGGAAATTCTCACTTATCAATCGCTCGTTGCCAGACCTATGGAGGGCTATTTGTTGTATTGAAGCTTTTTCTTCTTCCGACAAACTATTGACAAATCTGTAGTCAGTAGGTAAAGCCTTGTAGCTGCTACTGGCTTTTGTCAATGCTCTGGAATAAACCAACCTGTTCCATATTTTTTTGGTCTGTATGGAGGAATTATTATAAAAATTAAATGCTTCAATAATTGCGTCATAGGGTATATTTTCACCTTTTGTCCTCCTTGCAAGAATATTAATGTGCTTCTTCTCTTTGGGAGATAGGTTCTTGTAATAATCCAGATCTGATGAAACTAATGACACAGATCGATATGCATCTGTCAAGTATTTAGCACCAATGTATCTGTCAATTTTCAGTTGATCCTCAGGAGACCTCTCCGTGTAGAATTTAACATCTTCTTCGGTTAGCGTTTTAGGTTCACTTTCGGTTACAATAGCCACCGGTTCACCTGCAGGCTTATCTGAACTGGTTGATTCCTTTGCAGGAGAAGGATCAGAGATGGAGGGAGGGGCCGATCCCTGGTTTGAGGATTTGTCAGTATTGAATGCATCAGTAGAAGCTTTATCTATATCTGCAGGGGTTACATTAGCTGCAACCATTGGTGAGGTAGAAATAATTTTTTCTACATCTTCCTTCGGAAGGAAACCAGGTAGTTCACCTTGTACCCAATCATCACCGGAAATTTCGAGGAATCGGTCAAGCCTGATCTTGTTTTCAGTGGTCAGGATTTCTGGACGATTATCTTGGGAAAGATCAGATAGAATCTTGTCAATCTCGCTGCTCTGGTCCTTTACCTCATTCAGTTGGGCAATTTCACTATCATTGAAATTGACATCAGCAAAGTAGATATCGGACACAGTAAGGTTATTGATCAACTTCGCAAGGATCCTGTCCGCACTCTTCCTCTGTGTACTGTTCAATAACCTGTAAAATGTTCTTTCGCTGGTAGTGATATACTCGTCCAGTGCGGTGACGTCTGCAATTACAAAAGCAGATGCCAATTCTTCCAGAGAACTAATTTGCTCTGTGCTAAGATTTTGGAAAAAGGTTCGGTCATCTGATGTCAATGCGTAGCGCTGTTCATTGGTGAGCATGATCACTCTTTCCTTGATTGCTTCGTTAAGTTTTTCCTCATTTTCTTCACCCTTAATGAAAACCCGTTGGGTGGGTCTTAGCGGTAATTGATTTATGCCTTTCTTCAATTCAAAATAGGAGTCTGTAATGACATCAATCTGAGTTCTATCAGTACTTGAGTAGGAAGGATATACGTCTGGTACGAATTCATTTCTTTTAGCATCGTTTACCCTGTAGGCGATGATTTGATCCACTTTTTCCCGTTCACTATCGTCTAATTGGGAGTAAAACAGTTCAGAATCGCTGTCATATGACACACTAACTGCCAGATCCCGATGTTCTATCCTGCGATAAACGATCTGATCCACTTGTTCGCGCTCCTCTTTCTGAAGTTGTTGATAGAAGAATTCATCTTCAACCCTAAGGGATCGTAATTCTCCTTGAGTCATTTTTCGATACCTGGCATTGACAATCCTGGCAATCCTGTCCTTATCATCGGTTGAAAGGTTGCTAAAGAATTCCAGGGATACGTTATCAAGTACCAAATCAGCATTTACCAATTTATTGGCTAGGAACTGGGATACTATTTGGTTTATCTTGATCTGATCCGGACTATCAAATTCATAGTCATTTGCGAAAAGGGAATTCCTTCCAGCAATCGCATCATCTACCTCGATTTCAGCGATAATCTCTTCTTCATCCTTCTTATTAATGAATTGGTAAATGTCAAACTTACCCATTCCACCTTCCCTGTTTGATGACAGATATCCAAAATCATTTCCCAATACCATGAAACAATCATCCTTGCTGGAATTATAGGGGGCCCCTACATTGAATATCTCAGGACGATCAAATGCCTCGCCTTTAGCAAGGAATACATCAAACCCACCAAAACCTCGATGCCCTGTAGATGCAAAGAACAATGCCTTGTCCTTTTGATAGTAGAATGGTGCAATCTCATCGAATGAAGTATTAACGTGATCCCCCATGTTTATTGGGGTACTCCAATTGTCAGTTCCTGATGAAATACTGTACCAGATATCATACCCGCCCTTTGTGCCTTCTCTTTCTGAAGTGAAGAATAACGTATCTCCCGTCACAGTCAATGAGGGGTGTTTACTGTTGAATCCGGTTTGATTTATGTTTTCATTAAGGGGAAATGGTTCATTCCATTTTCCATTTGCTTTGTCACTCTTATAAATGAAACATGTGCCCTGCTCATCATTACAATGAGTAAAGTAAAATTTCGTCATGTCTGAATTATAGACACCAGCCCCTTCACCCCATTTCGTATTAAAAAGTGTTTCAAATCGGTCATTTTCAGAGATCTGCCTCCAACCATTGGAAGTCAGTCTGAACCTGAACAGATCTGAAAATGATTCACCGAATTTGTAGTCTATAAGTTGACCTCTACCGGATTTCCTTCCGGATGAGAACACCAGTGATGAGTCATTTAAGAATATGTGTGCACCGTAATCGTTGAATTCCGTATTGATTGGTGCGCCAAGTTCAATAAACTCTCTGTTGACTTTAGGCTTGGTCAGCTCATTCAGGGCTAGTTGGCAACCAGCCATTTCAACTTTGGCTTGCAGGTAAAACCGCCTAAACTTTTCATCTTCAGTAAGCTCATTAGTTTTTATCCGTTGAATAAACTTTTCCAATTCGGATGAAGCATCCAGGAATTTTCCATTGAACTTTTTCATCAGGCCATAGTAAAAACCGGCAAGATGGAATGTTTGAGATCGAGAGTTAGCAACTTCACCGTAGTAGAATTCAGCAGATTCAGGATCAAATGTCAATCGATAACATTCAGCCAATTGAAATTTCGCTCCGAGTAATCCCTCCTCCCGTTCTAGTGCCGCCTTGTAGAACTCAATGGCCTTGTAATATTGTTCGTTCTCGAAATACTGGTCTCCTTGCTCTTTTACCATCTCCGGGGTTTGCGAAAATCCCACCACGGTAAAAAACAAAGCGATTATTGTAATAATGTTTTTCATGATCTTCTTCCTGTTCCAATGAGAATAAACGATCCCCAAACAAGAGGATCTTCGTATTCCTTTCTCACTTCAAGCTGAGCTTTCTTCAGTGCGTCATTTATCTCATCATTATTTTCATAATACTTATAAAAATAACCCATTAGCTTTTGAGTAGCCAAATCATCCACTTCTTCGAGGCTTAGAATTAGGTTTCTGGCTCCTGCTACCATAAATGCTCGTTGAAGGCCATAGACCCCCTGACCATTTTCAACATCCCCCAGCCCCGTATTACAAGCTGATAAGATTACAATATCAGTTTTGTCCAGGTTCAGATTCATAGCTTCATAAGCCGTCAAAACTCCATCATTGTATGGATCATTTGGGCGGCCTTGATTGTATGACTCCAACGAATTTTCAACTCCTGCGAGGTATATGCCAGATTTGAAGAGTGGATGGGAATATTTCGGTAGTAATCTGGATGTGATGGCATCCTGACCATCAGCAAAAAAACCATGTGTGGCAATATGCAGCAACCTTGGCTGGTAATATGACTTTATCCTGGCTTCCGTCGCCTTGTCATCTGTAAATATTCTAACATCCCAATTTTCGTCCTTCTTCAGTAAGGTACTTATTTGACTGACTTCCTCTTTAGCCCCGGGAAGTCTATTAAGAATTTCCTCCCTGTTTCCAAGATTGAATTTTGGATTTCCAATCAGGTATGCTCTCTTAAATTCCTCAGAATCTCCATTTCCAACAATCATATCACTGCAGTTAGTGATCAGATTTACGTAGTAGTTGTCAATGACAAACTTATCCTTGGAAGGGCGTAAAATATTTG
The DNA here is from genome assembly GCA_965242805.1 of Cyclobacteriaceae bacterium. Classification (GTDB taxonomy): domain Bacteria; phylum Bacteroidota; class Bacteroidia; order Cytophagales; family Cyclobacteriaceae; genus JANQEU01. Next base: position 3,637,309 of record CBDETD010000002.1, read on the forward strand.
GATTGATCTTATGATATATCCCATCTGGAGACAAATAGACCTGATCGATATTCTTAAGTTTTTTGTCAATCTCCTTCCAGAAGTATTTGTAACTGTCAAGATCTGTGATCTGATATTTCAAGGAATTACTGTAGTACAAATAGTGCAGTTGCTCAAGCGCTAATCCACTTTCCATCAACACATATTCAAGGGGCGCATTTCCGGATTTTATAATTATCGCCAGGTAGCTACTTTCCTCACTGAATCCGAAAATTAGGTTTTTGTCAATTTCATTCTGGTCGAAATCTCGAATTTTTAGCACTTCAACAACAGCCTCGCCGGGTTCTAATTTTTGTTGTATTTGCTGCCACGTGACATTTACGTTGGGTAGTATGTCGAAATCTTCGTAGGTATTGACAATTTTCTTTTCCAATACATCAATTTCCTCTTCCAGTTCTTCCACATTTAATCCGTACTCGGCCATCTTGGCAATCCCTACATGGTAGTATCGAACGAGCTTATTCTTCAAGAATGTCCATTGCTTATAATCCTCAACTAATTGGTTATCACCACTATTGAGTATACCTCGTCTGACTTTCTCCGAAGTATTCAATAAAATGGCTTTTGTTTGGATCTGGTTGTTTAGAACATAACCAATAATTGAGGGGTCATTTCCAGCCAACTCGATGGCCACATGATTATATCTCTCTATATCGTAATTAATGGTCTCATAAAATGCTTGTCTTTCATTTTCTGTTAGAGCTGGGAAAACCGTCTTTATTTGGTCTTTCTGTACCTCAATTGCCTCCCGAAAGTATTCTTCAGCTAAAAGTGGTTTATTCTCTGCATAGTAGTACAAACCAATATTTTCAAGGGTACGTGCGTATGCCGGATGATTTTCACCGAGGGAATTCTTTCTTATTTTGAGCGCTTCAAGGTATAGATCTTCGGCTAAATGGTGGTCTCCTTTCCGGAATAAGAGAATTCCATAGTTGTTGAGAGTGGTGGCATAATGTGGGTGATTCTCACCATATATAACCCGATCAAGTACCACAACCTCGTTATAATTTTGTTGAGCATCATCATAAAGCCCCAATTCACTCTCCGTACTTGCCAGATTGTTTAAAGCATCTGCGTACAGGGGGTGATTCTTTCCATAGACTCGCTGGTAGATTTGAAGGGCCTCCGCGAATAGTGTTCGGGCTTTCTCAAACTCCTCCTTCTTTTCAGCAATAGCTGCCAAATTATTGATTGCCACCCCGTAATAGCTATGTTCCTTTCCTAAACTAATAAGGCAACGGTCGTGTACCTGCGTGAAATAGTCTTCGGCCTTCTCAAGATTACCAAGGTGTTGATATAGGATACCCAGGTCATTGAGCGTTTCGATAAGTAGCTGTTCATCGAGATTGGGGATGTTCTGTTTGATCTCAAGTGTTTGCAATAGTATCCTTTCCGAATCAGCATACTTACCCTCTACTTCGAATAATACACCAAGACTCTCAAGTGCTTCAGCATATTCAACAACATACTCCTCCCCTAGATCCTTGTAAATTTCAATTGATGTCTGCAGATATTTTTCTGCCTCAACAAATTCTCCATTTTTCGTGGAAATCCGACCCAGACTGGCACAGACTTCTGCATATTCAGGTGTGTTTTCATCATGAATTAGTGTAGATATTTGATGTGCTTGCAGGTAGAGATTATATGCATCGGAGTATGAACCCGTTACATTTAGAAAATTTGCTAATTCACCCAGAGCTACTACGTAATCATGATTGTTCTTTCCAAAATTTATTTCAATGACGTTGACTGACTCCTGTAAGAAAATTCGGGCTTGATCAAAACTACCCTGATACTGAAGTACCTGTCCCAGAGTTCGTAAGGCTGTAGAGTATGATACATCATGAGTTTCGCTAAGTCCACGTTTTATATTGATACCCTCGACCAAATAATTTTTTGCTCTGTCCAGATCACCCAACTCCCAATATGCGTACCCAAGATTACAGACAGCTGTAGAATATTCAAGGGTCGCGGGACTATTTCCATATTGTGAATAAATTTCTTCAAGAATTTCGATAGCGGATTCCCAATCTCTTTGATCAAGATACTCATCTGCCTTACTGAATTGATCAAAGAATTGAGACTGACAATAAGTTGATAGTGTCAGGGCAATTGCTCCTAAGAGTAGCTTAAAACGTTTTACAGCAAACAATTCCCACAGTTCATCCATTTCTCAATAAGAGGTTAAAAGTCGTAACTAGTCTAAATGATCATCAATTAGTTCAAAAACTAATCAATAAATTAATTAACGCAATAGAAGTGTCTATTTCAGCTGTAGTTGACTGGTAGAGAGAAGTCAAAAATACTAGAAAAATTCCATCCATTGTTGTTAAAGTACATTTTTTAGGTGAATACGACCATTTGATCGATCAATGTACAATATGTTCAGTCGAAAAAAATGTAATTAAACACAACTTATTTGCGGGAATCATCGTAATATTGCGATATGGGGATAACCAAAAGTGACTTATTCACCAAAGAGCAAAATCAACTTGCGGCTATGGCCAAGATATTCGCGCATCCTGCTCGAATAGCAATACTTGAATATTTACTAAAATCAAATCAATGTATAAATAGTGACCTGGTACAGGAGTTGGGACTAGCGCAGGCTACTATTTCGCAGCACCTTAAAGAGTTAAAGACCCTGGGAATTATAGATGGTAATGTAGAAGGAGTGAGTATGAGTTACTGTATTGATGAAAAAGTATGGAATGAATTCAAGAAAGTATTTGGAAATTTCTTTGATAAATATATATCAACAGGAGATTGCTGTTAAAAAAATTTAAATTGATACATCGTAATATAGCGATATATAGATGAGACTAAAACTTGAGGTTAAGAATTTGAACAATAGTTTGGTATTCTATCGAAACTTATTTGGAGTACATCCATACCACATGAATGCAGATGAAGTAAAATTCAAGAATGACCAATGGGATCTGACATTAAGGGAGTCCTACGATCCCAAGAGCATCAAAGTACACAGGTTGAAAACAGAGTCCATCCAGCAAACACAGGAAGTTTTCGCAAGAATGCACCGATATATTCGGAATTTTTCGAGAGAGGACTGTAAGGTGTTACAAGAACAGTTCGGTGTTGTGGATTTTGATGGACATAAGTGGATTGTTGGATCGATAGAGGAGAGTACTAATATAGAGTTTAAGGAATGTTATCTATTACCTATTTAAATAAATCAAATCATGAAAGATCAATTAAAATTTCATCTGGGATTAAATGTGTCAGATATCAATCAGACTGTAGTATTTTACGAGAAGTTCTTTAATACTCCTCCGACCAAGGTAAAGAAGGACTATGCGAAATTTGAACTAGAGAATCCCGCCCTCGTAATTTCATTTATTGAATCAGGAAATGTCAGAAAGGATTTTGGACATATCGGTTTCAAAGTAAATTCCCCTGAGGAATTGGAGGAGAAGAAAACCGCAGTTCAGAATTTGCTTGATATCAAACTGGAAGAGGAAAACACCGCTTGTTGTTATGCACGTCAGGACAAATTTTGGGTAAATGATCCGGATGGTTACGAGTGGGAAGTTTATCATTTCATTGAGGATGTAAAAGAAAATGATCCAAAGTACACAGCAAGCCCATGCTGCTAATGCATTGTTAACATATAGTTAAACCGTTCAAAAATGTTCCAAGGATAACGATCCCTAACTTTGCAGGGATCGTTTTCTTATCTCTGTATGCACGTAAATTTGTTTCCCGATCTTCAAGCCTACATTGAAAGGGCTTTATCCGAAATTGGAGGAATTCATCCGAGCAGGACAGAAGTCCTGAAGGAGATCATACATTATGCGAGACTTAAGATTTCGGAAGACACCGATCCGAAACTCGTTTTTATTTGTACTCATAACTCCAGAAGAAGTCATTTTGGAAGTATTTGGGCACATATTGCATTTAGCATATATGGCCATTTGATATCAAGTCATAGTGGAGGAACTGAGGAAACTTCGTTTAACAAAAATGCGATAAATGCATTGAGGAGAGCTGGTATTAGAATCACTGGAGACCATGGCTCAAATCCAAAGTATGAAGTGTATTTTTCTCAATCCAATGATCCTGTGCTATGCTGGTCTAAAAAATATGACCATCCATCAAATCCTCAAGGTGGATTTTGTGCGCTAATGACTTGTTCGGAGGCTGATGCAGAATGCCCGATTATTCCCGGAGTTGAAAAAAGGATCTCATTATTGTACCAGGATCCAAAAGAGTTTGATGGAACGGATATGCAAGATGACAAATATGATGAGAGATGTTTTCAGATAGCTGTGGAAATGTTGTATGTGGCTTCTAATCTTTAATTCTGCCTTCCCGTTAACTTAATTTAACAACACCTCAAGGCCGTCTGCGGAATTAGATTTTCCTTTTTAGGAAACAAAAGTATTTTTGCAGGCCAAAATTGGCAGATCAATGGAGAATGTGAAAAGTCCGGATATCAAACAAGAACATCAAAAAAAAATTAAGGATGTCATTGAAGAGGTAAGTAAAGTTGTTGTAGGGCAACAGCACATGGTCAACAGACTTTTAATCGGATTATTCACTCAAGGCCATATATTGTTAGAGGGTGTTCCGGGTCTTGCAAAAACCTTGACCGTAAATACCCTGGCTGATGTCTTGCATCTTGACTTTCAAAGAATACAATTCACTCCTGACCTTCTTCCTGCTGACTTGATTGGTACGATGATATACAATCAGCAGAAGGCAGAATTCGAGGTCAAGAAAGGTCCCATTTTTGCCAATATGATCCTTGCAGACGAGGTCAACCGATCACCGGCTAAAGTTCAGTCGGCACTCCTTGAGTCGATGCAGGAGAAACAAGTTACCATTGGAGAAACAACATTTTCATTAGATCGACCGTTCCTTGTTATGGCAACTCAGAATCCAATTGACCAGGAGGGAACTTATCCCCTTCCGGAAGCTCAGGTTGACAGGTTCATGTTGAAGGTGCATGTAGGATATACTACAAAAGAAGAGGAGATGGAAGTCATGAGGAGGATGTCCAACATGTCGTTCAATGCCGAATTAAAAACCCTTCTGACCAAAGAAGATATTTTTGCCATAAGGAATGAGATCAACCAGGTCAATCTTTCGGAGTCCCTCGAGCGATACATTGTCGAATTGGTATTTGCTACTCGTGATCCGAAAGTTTACAACTTGGATGATGAAGCACACTACATCCAATTCGGTGCATCACCACGAGCAACCATAAATCTGAATCTGGCAGCTAAAGCGATTGCGTATTTCGAAGAACGAGACTACGTCCTTCCTGAAGACATCAAGGCCATAGCAGATGATGTTATGAACCACCGGATAATACTGAATTATGAAGCTGAGGCTGATGGTGTCACCACCCATGACATTATCAAATCCATTCTGAACAAAGTTCAGATCAGTAAATAATTAGGTAACACACAAATAACATTCGAGGCTGAACTTATGATGTTTTTAACAATCAGTTAAAAATCGTCTTATAGCTTTAATGATATCGTAATACCGGTTCTCACACCAGTTAATATTAGTCAGTCAAATTTGCGACAAGATTAAAAATCCAAATCGAAAACTGACTTTAACATGAAAAAATTTCTAACTTTTTTAAGCGTCGCTGCAGTACTGGTATTTGCAGTATCCTGTAGCGACGACGATGGTGGATCAACCGCTAACGCTCCAACAGTTTCAGCACCCTCAAGTATTGGTGATGTTGAGGAAGGGTCAATCGTGACCTTGGAGTTTTCTTTTACGGCTGACGGAGGATTCGCCTCATCTATAGTTACTCCTGAAAATGGGACTGTAACAACCACCACTGACGGAACTGCCGGAGCTACATCAGGCACTATTACCGTAGAGTTCACTGCGGGATTAGCAGGAGCTGCTTCTGTTACTGTGGAAGTTACTGACGAAGCAGGTAATTCCGGATCAGATCAGGCTGTGATCAATGTTGTGGAGGAAGTGACAACATTCACCATTTCTTCAGATATCTCAAGTGATGCGACCTGGTCGACTGGTAACACTTACGTACTTGCAGGTAGAATTTCCGTTACCAGCGGTACTACCCTCACCATCGAAGAGGGTGTTATAGTGAAAGGTCAGGCTGGAACAGGAGCGAATGCTTCTGCCTTAGTGATTGCAAGAGGCGCAATCTTGAATGCAAATGGAACAGCCACTGCTCCTATCATTTTTACATCTACTGCTGATAATATTGAGCCAGGGGAGCTGGTAAGCCCTAATCTAGATCCAAGTATTTCTGGTCTTTGGGGTGGTTTGATTATCTTGGGCAACGCTCCTGCGTCTCTCAAAGGAGATGAAACTGAAGTAGGTATCGAAGGTATCCCTACTACGGATACTAATGGACTTTATGGAGGTTCTGCAGCAGATGATAATTCTGGTACAATAAGCTACATCTCTATTCGTCACGGTGGATCAAATATTGGTGAAGGAAATGAGATCAATGGTCTTACCTTAGGAGCGGTTGGATCGGGTACTACTATCACAGGGGTTGAAGTTGTTGCCAACGCTGATGATGGGATCGAATGGTTTGGTGGTACTGTTGATGTCTCCAAAGTATTGATCTGGAATTCCAATGATGATGGGCTTGATACCGATCAGGACTGGCAGGGAACATGTTCTGATTACGTGATAGTGACTCCGGTTGGTGGTTCTGCTTTCGAATTAGATGGTCCGGAGGGTACAGGTAAGGTGAATGGGGAAAATGGTTTCCATACTTTCCACAATGGAGTTGTATATGCTGGTGCTGACATTGACCACATAGTCGACTGGGATGAATCAACTAATGCTGAAATCCACCACTTATACATTTATGGTTTGGATTCAGAGTACCTGGCAAATTTCGCTGAAACCAGCCCTATCGAGTCATTCGGTGGTGATGGTTCTGGTAACTCATCCAATTGGGAAGTTACATTCCCAGCCAATTCTACTGTCTCGGTAACAGAAGCTTTTGGGGCGGATGCTACGGCTATAACAACTGAAGTAACAACAAGAACCGTTGGTCCAGCCAAGGCTGATTTTGAAGCCTGGACTTGGGCTGGCGTTTCTGGAGCATTAACAGATATTGGATTATAATATTAACCATATAGGATTGGGAAAACCCGCTGACCTACCGGTCAGCGGGTTTTCCCTATTTAAAAAAACACATTATCACCTGACCACATTGTAGATATGAAGAATTTAAAGTTTTTCCTTTCCTCATTGATCTTCATTTTGTTCACTTCCTCTAGTCTTGCACAAAAAGGGACGATCAGAGGTACAATTATTGAAGATGAAACAGGAGAGCCACTATTCTCTGTTACTGTGGTTGTAAAGGGAACCACGAATGGTGCAATTACGGACTTTGATGGAAAGTTTGAAATTAATGTTGAGCCAGGTGTTTATGATCTTTTAGTTTCATTTGTGTCATTTGAGACTATCGAAATAACTGATCTCGAGGTCGTAGATGGTGAAGTTGTTCTTATTGATCAACTTAGGATGCGCAATGATGTTCAGGAACTTGAGTCGGTGGTTGTAACTGCTGATGTGATCAAGACCAGTGAAGCAGCTTTGTTAACTGTAAAACGCAAAGCTGGTAGCCTCATGGATGGTATATCCTCTGCCAGTTTCAGAAAAATTGGAGATTCAGATGCAGCCGGAGCAGCCAAGAGAATTACCGGGGTCTCAATTGAAGGCGGTAAATACATTTATGTTCGGGGTTTAGGTGATCGTTATACCAAGACAATGTTGAATGTGGTAGATATTCCAGGTCTTGACCCTGACCGCAACAGTTTACAGATTGATATATTCCCAACCAATTTGTTGAACAATATGGTCGTTTTGAAAACGGCAACCGCAGACAACCCTGCAGATTTTACCGGAGGTCTTGCTAACATTGAAACGAAAGACTTCCCGGAAAAGAGAATATTTGATGTTTCCTTTGGTGTCACCTACAATCCCTCGATGCACTTCAAAAGTGATGCTCTTACCTATAATGGCAGTTCTTCAGACTGGTTAGGTTATGATAATGGTTTGAGGAGACTACCGAGTCAGGTAGACAATCAAAACCTTCCTGAAGTGTTCTTTGATCCTGACAACGATGTTTATCAAACCAGTAAGCAGTTTTCACCAGACCTGTCCGCCACAGAAGCTACTAACTTCATGAATTATAGTCTCGGTTTGTCATTTGGTGACCAAAAGAGATTGGCAGGAGGAAACTCTATTGGGTATATACTCTCTGGTACTTACAAGACGGATAATGATTTCTACCAGGATGTATTTTACGGGGAGTACCAAAAACGGAATGAATCCGATAATTTCGAAATGGGGACCGCAACCACAAGAACAGGTGCCTATGCTACAGAAAGTGTGTTGATGGGAGGCCTGGCAGGACTAGCGTTCAAGACCCAGACATCCAAACTCCGGATGTCACTAATGAGCATACAGAATGGTGAGAAGAAGACGGCGAGACTACGTACAGTTTCAGATCCGGGGGATGATGATTTTGATCCCAGGCTTATTTCGGATTATGTTTCCGACGTAAACAACCTTGAATATTTTCAAAGGAATCTAACCAACGTATTATTACACGGCGAGCATCACTTTGCTGACAACTTGTGGGAGGTAGAATGGAAACTGTCACCGACGTTTTCAAGCCTCAGTGATCCTGATATTAGAAGATCTGCATTTTCAATAGAAACCGGTCGTAACCTCATCAATCCAGGTGCTGCAGGACCTCCAACAAGGATCTGGAGATTTCTTGATGAAGTCAATTATGTTGGTAAGATTGACATTACCAGAAATGCTCAAACTTTCGGTAGAGATGCAAAATTCAAGTTTGGGACAAGCTACGTGATGAAGGAACGGGAGTATTCCATTCAAGCATTCGACATTGTAGGTGTACAGCAATCTACGAGCTGGCCGGATGATGCTGCATTCAATGATATAATTGTAGATGAGAATCTGTTTGTGGGTGATGGGAACGGAAACAGAATGTATTACAGAAGAAATGGTATTGTGAATCCAAATTCCAACGCGTATGAGTCCAGCAATACCAATTTGGCAGCGTATGCATCCATCGAGGTTTCCCCTTTGGAAAGACTCAAAACAATTCTGGGAGTTAGAATGGAAAAATTTGAGCAAAAGCACACAGGAAGGGATCAAACTGCCTCGGTCACAATCAATAGCGCATTCGAGAGTGGTGGAGATGTTGATCAGGTAATCGAAGACATCAAATCCGGTAACCTGCCGGGAAATGTACTGGATGACGACATAGTGCTTGACGCGACGGATTTTTTCCCATCATTAAATACTATTTACTCCCTTACCGATGATCAAAACCTGAGGTTCTCATACTCCAGAACCATAGCCAGACCGTCATTTAAAGAGTTGTCTTATGCTCAGATACTCGATCCGGTAAGTAATCGAACGTTTAACGGGGCTTTCTTTGAATATACCGATACGAATGGAAATGTGATCTGGGATGGAGACTTAACGGAGACCCGGATCGACAACCTGGATTTGAGATGGGAACTATTTGGAAGAGGTGGAGAACTGTTTTCGGTTAGCGCATTTTATAAGGCATTTGACGCACCAATTGAAATGGTGAGGATCACTACTTCACAAACAGGTAATGAATTTCAACCAAGAAATGTTGGTAATGGTCAGGTCATAGGAGCTGAGATGGAGTTTAGAAAAAGACTGGACTTCATCTCCCCTTCATTGGAAAACTTTAGCACTTACGGTAATGTAACATTGGTAGATTCGAGAATTGATATGACCTCAATCGAGTTCAACTCCAGACTGGTGTATGAAAAGGATGGTGAGAACATCGAAAATACCAGGGATATGGCCGGCCAGGCACCTTATGTTATTAATTTTGGATTACAATATGATGATCCTGCAAGATTGATTGATGCCGGATTGTTTTACAATGTTAAAGGTCAGACATTAACTGTAGTCGGAGAGGGATTCTTCCCAGATATATATACCCAACCATTCCATAGTTTAAATTTCAATCTTAATAAGACTTTTGGGGCCAGGGAAAACGTCACCCTCAATCTAAGTGTACAAAACATCCTAAACGATAGGAGGGAAGAGTTTTTTGTTGCCTATAAGGCTAACGATCAGATATTTAATCAGATCACTCCGGGAACTGAAATTGGACTGGGGATTAAATACTCATTCTAGAAATTGAATTACACTGGGCTGCCTTGAGGACAGCCCCTTCTCTACTTTCTCCAGGCATCATTCATTTAGCATACTGGGGCAATCGGCCTGATCTGCGGGCCCTCCATCAATATACATTCTCATGTCATCCATTCTATTTTCTGCAAGCCTTAGTAATTCCTGGCATTTACAAGGATTGAATACATCTCTTCCGTAATTCTTCCGATAGAAGGTGTCCCAATTTTTTGGATATATCGACCGCAACCTTCGGTCCCTGTATTGTATCCAATAAACCTGCTCCATATTGAAGGCATCCAAAAACGCTGCGTTATTACGATGTTTTTGGTTGATTTGGTCAATAAGCTGCAACATTTCAGTATCTATTTTGTCAAAGTCTGTACATGAGGTATAAGGATCCTTTTCCTCCGGATTACATGCTACAATGCCCAGAATAATCAATGGAAATATTACTTTCTTCATTTACTTGAATTTGATATTCAAAATATAAGAAATGCAATTTTAAGATCAATTTGTGGATACTGAGAACTGTCTTTTGCGAAGTTCACTGACTTTGTTTTCCAATGTTTTGATCTGACCCAGGATTGGATCACCTTCTGTTGAATTCTTCTTTTTCAAACGTTCATAACGTTTCGATAATTTGGCAGCTTCCTTCGTATGCCGATCGATATCTTTTTGCCAATAACTAATGTAGAATTCTTTTTTGAAATCAACGATAATTGATCTTACCTGAGTTTTGTATCGCGGGATTTGATCATTTTGAAGCTTATCCTCTGAAAGGGCCAAAGAAAAGACAGCTTCTTCCTCTTGTTCCTGAATGGTGGCATAGAGAAACACATCAGTATTGGCTTCATTTTCTGATGCGGGAATAACAACCTCATAGTACGTTTTCTGGTTAACAAGTTTTGCAAATGATTTACAATATCTCCAAAATCCTTTCTTGACTTGCTTTTCGTTGAATGCGAACCGCGTGGATAATCCAATGTAAACCTTTTCATTGACTTCAATTTCACTCTGATTGTACTTTGAATAGTACTTTTGACCAAGAGCGCAGATTGGGAAAGAAAAGCCCAGCGAAAACAAGACAAAAAGGACTTGAATTTGTTTATATGAGAAATTGACCACCATGAAAGCAAAGATATTGATCACAGGAGGAACGGGACTAGTGGGGATGGAACTAAGTAGATACCTTTCCAATCACGGTTATGAAGTTGCTCACTTGTCCAGAAGAAGAAATGCCAACGGTCCATTTAAGACTTATGAATGGGATATTGAGACCAGACATATTGAGAACGAAGCCTTGGATACGGACTTTATCGTTCATCTGGCAGGTGCCGGTGTTGCAGACAGCAGGTGGACCCAAAAGAGGAAGCAACTCATAAGGGATAGTCGTGTCAACTCAACCCAACTTCTCTTTGATAAGGCCAAGGAGCTCAAGGTTAATCTAAAAGGATTTATTTCAGCATCAGCAATTGGTATTTATGGACATGATACCGGCGAAACTTTGATAGATGAAGATTCTGAATCCTCTGATGACTTTCTTTCCCAGGTAGTGAGAGATTGGGAATACTCAGCCGATCAGTTCAGGTCAATTGATATTCCAACGGCCAAATTGAGGATTGGAATAGTACTGGCATCAGATGGTGGAGCACTTCCGAAAATACTTCAACCCATAAAGTTTGGCATAGGTTCACCTATTGGAACAGGAAAGCAATATATGAGTTGGATTCATCTTCAGGATCTATGCAGAATGTTTGAGTTTGTGATTGAGAACGGACAATTTGATGTATTCAATGCTGTAGCCCCAAATCCCGTCAGGAATACTGAACTCACACAAATCCTGGCAAAAAAACTTAAAAAACCACTCTTGCTGCCTAATGTCCCGGGATTTGCTTTGAAATTAATGTTTGGGGAAATGGCGGAAATACTTCTAGGAGGAAACAATGTTTCTTCAAACAAAATAACTTCCCGAGGATTTCAATTTGATTATCCCTCAATTGACGATGCCATTAAGAATTTGTTAGCATAACATCCTTCTTGATTCTAAATCGTATATTTCAAGTCCGATATACATATAACTATGAGTGAAAAGACTAACTCCAAAAATGAAGAATTGATACGCAAGGCGTTTGAAGACAAGAATTGGAACGAAATCAAAAGTACGGATTCATGGGTCTTGTTTAAGGTAATGGGAGAGTTTGTCAATGGATTTGAAAAACTTGCAAAGATTGGCCCGTGTGTAACAATTTTTGGATCAGCCAGAACACCACCCGATCACCCTAACTATAAGATGGCCGAGGAGATTGCTGCCAAATTAGTTGAACATGGATATGGAGTTGTTACTGGCGGTGGACCGGGTATTATGGAAGCAGGGAATAAGGGCGCCCATGTTGCAGGTGGAAAATCAGTAGGATTGAATATTGAGCTCCCATTTGAACAAATGGGGAATCAATATGTGGACAAGGACAAATCCATCAATTTCGATTACTTCTTTGTCAGAAAAGTGATGTTTGTAAGATATTCCCAGGGTTTTATTGTGATGCCTGGAGGTTTTGGTACTCTGGATGAAATGTTTGAAGCTTTGACCTTGATCCAAACGGAGAAGATAGGCAGGTTTCCAATAGTTCTGGTGGATAGCAAGTTTTGGGTTGGATTAATGGACTGGGTGAAAGAGGTGGTCCTTAAAAGAGAGAATAACTTGAGTCCTGAAGATCTGGAACTCTATAATATTGTTGATACACCTGAAGAAGCGGTCGCTGTTATTGATGATTTCTACAGTAAATACTTACTTTCGCCCAACTTCTAATTTACTTTTTAAATCACTGGCGATTTGTACCGTAAATAGATATGATTTCTGAGCAAATAACGGAACCAGAGGTAGCGCAGGAAGAAGAGATTATAGAGATCATTGGTGCCAGAGAGCACAATCTGAAGAATATAGATCTCAACATTCCCCGTAACAAACTTGTGGTAATTACGGGTATCAGTGGGAGTGGAAAATCTTCACTCGCTTTTGACACAATCTATGCTGAAGGACAGCGTAGATATATGGAAAGTTTCTCAGCATATGCCCGATCATTTATCGGGAACATGGAACGTCCGGATGTCGATAAAATAAATGGCTTAAGCCCTGTTATTTCTATTGAACAAAAGACAACTTCAAGGAATCCAAGGTCTACGGTAGGTACTGTAACAGAGGTTTATGATTTCCTGAGATTATTATATGCAAGGGCTGGAATAGCCTATTCATATATCTCAGGTAAGCCCATGCAAAAGCAATCGGAAGACCAGATTCTTACACAGATCCTTACCATGTTCAATGGTAAGAAATTAACTCTTTTGGCCCCGGTTGTTAAAGGTCGCAAAGGTCACTATCGGGAACTATTTCAACAGATCAGGAAAATGGGTTATTCCAAGGTCCGGGTTGATGGGGAAGTACAGGAACTGGCCCCCAAAATGCAGGTGGATCGATATAAGACCCATGATATTGAGATTGTCATCGATAGGATTGCGGTCAATACAAAATCCACTAAACGGATTAGTGATTCTATTGCTACTGCCCTGAAGCAGGGTAATGGCATTATGATGATAATTGATGAAGATGGAGACCTCAATTATTTTAGTAGAAATTTGATGGATCCAGAGACCGGTATCGCATACGATGATCCGGCACCAAACAACTTTTCATTTAATTCTCCATATGGTGCCTGTAAGGAGTGCAACGGACTAGGGGTGATAGAAGAAGTGTCGAAGGACATGGTTATTCCGGATCCTGAACTTTCAATAAGCAGAGGGGGAATAGCGCCATTGGGGGAATACCGCGACATATGGATTTTCAAGAAGATCCAGTCCATCTTGAAAAGGTATGACGCATCATTGTCGACACCCATCAAGAATCTACCAGATGAAGTGATCAATATTCTTCTTCATGGAGATGATGTACCTGTAGCTGTAAGTTCTGTTAAATATCCGGGCACAGAATGGCACACAAAATTTGAGGGGATCATTAATTTCCTCGTCAAGCAAAAAGAAACGGGGACTGAGAAAACCCAGGAATGGATCAAGGAATTCACCTCTTCAAAAACTTGTCATGAATGCAATGGCTTTAGATTAAGAAAGGAGTCCCTGCACTTCAAGGTGGATGGTAAGAACATTGGTGAGCTCGCTATGTTTAGCATTGATGAGCTTTCCCGTTGGTTTGAGAATATCGAAGAAAGACTTAATGAAAAGCAAAATATAATTGCCAGGGAGATTCTGAAAGAGATAAGAAAACGCATTGGTTTTCTTATGGACGTTGGACTTTACTATTTAAGCCTGAATCGCCCTTTAAAGACCCTTTCAGGTGGGGAGGCGCAGAGGATCAGATTGGCAACACAAATAGGAACACAACTTGTCAATGTTCTTTATATCCTTGACGAACCAAGTATTGGACTTCATCAGAGGGACAACTTCAGATTGATCCAGGCATTGAAGGATTTAAGGGATATCGGCAACACAGTTATTGTTGTCGAACACGATAAGGACATGATGTTGGAATCCGATTTTGTGGTTGACATTGGCCCTGGAGCTGGGCGGCACGGAGGAGTTATTGTGGCAGCTGATGAGCCCTCCAAATTCATAAAGAACAGGACCGCAACTTCTGACTATCTCAATGGTGAACGATCTATTGAAATCCCTGACTTAAGAAGGGAAGGAAATGGGAAGTATCTGACTTTGACTGGAGCAAGAGGTCACAACCTCAAGGGTGTGGATCTAAAAATTCCACTTGGTAAGATGATTTGCATCACCGGAGTTTCGGGAAGTGGTAAGTCAAGTCTTATCCATGAAACTCTTTATGCAGTTCTCAGGCAACATTTTTACAAATCGAGGCAGGAACCGCTTCCATTTAAGAACATTGATGGAATTAAGGACATCGATAAGGTGATAGAGGTTGATCAGTCACCAATCGGGCGTACCCCAAGATCAAATCCAGCGACCTATACAAGTGTATTCTCCGATATCCGTTCACTTTTTTCTGAGTTGCCCGAGGCTAAGATCCGAGGCTACAAGCCAGGTAGATTCTCCTTCAATGTAAAGGGCGGCAGATGCGAAACCTGCCAGGGTGGAGGCATGAGACTTATTGAAATGGATTTCCTTCCGGACGTCCTCGTTCCCTGCGAGACTTGCAAAGGAAAAAGATATAACAGAGAAACACTTGAGGTCCGATTTAAGGGTAAATCAATTTCTGATATTCTGGAGATGACGGTGGAGCAAGCTGTCGAATTCTTTGATAATCAACCTAAGATCCTCAGAAAAATTAAGGTTTTGAATGATGTGGGTTTGGGATATATTTCCCTCGGTCAACATGCGACAACACTTTCTGGAGGAGAGGCTCAGCGAGTGAAGCTAGCCACCGAACTGTCCAAAAAAGATACCGGAAAGACACTCTACATATTAGATGAACCAACTACCGGATTGCACTTTCAAGATATTCAACATCTCCTGGATGTTCTGGGAAAACTGGTGGACAAAGGAAACACGGTCCTAATAGTAGAACATAATATGGATGTCATCAAAGTAGCGGATCACATCATTGACCTTGGCCCGGAGGGAGGAAATGAAGGCGGACAAATAGTAATTGATGGAACACCTGAGCAAATATTAAAAAGTAAAAACAGTTATACCGCCCAATATTTGAAACGCGAAATGGACTTTCAAGGTAGATGACTTATTAAAAATACGGGATATTTGCATCTGAGTAATCTCCATTTTCAGGAATGAATAAGAGAAAAATATATTGGTTCTGTCAGATCTTTGGATGGAGTGTTTTCGGATTGATACAGATCCTATTGTTTTCCGTGGCTGGAGACATTGATGGAGCGTTTGTTTTCACTCAACTCATTCAAGTGCTCTTCTACATATTATTAACACATTTATTCAGGGAAACTGTCCTACAGCTGGGTTGGCTAAAATTTAAATGGTATACATTGGTTCCACGCTTTGTTGTCGGGACTTTCCTACTAGCAGTTGTTCATTATATTTTTATAATAACTGTTTCATGGTTTGCTGGTGAACTGAATCCTGCAAATGATTTTAATACATTATCTATCATTGCGAGTCTTTTCGTTTCGTTTGGTGTATTTCTATTCTGGTCGTTGCTGTATTTGTCATTCCACTATTTTGAACGCTACAATAAAACCTTAAAATATGAAGCGGCATTGAAAGAGGTGGAGCTGAATAATCTTAAATCGCAATTGAATCCTCATTTTATTTTCAATGCATTGAACAGTATTCGGGCCTTGGTAGATGAGGATCCCATGAAGTCAAAGAATGCAATTACTCAGCTATCAAATATCTTACGGAATTCGTTGGCGACCGAACGAAAGAAATTAGTTCCATTCGAAGAGGAGTTTAAAACCGTAAAGGATTACCTGGATCTTGAGTCAATCAGATATGAAGAAAGACTTGACGCATCGTGGGACATTGACCCTGATTCCTATAATTATTTCATTCCACCCTTGATGATACAGACCCTGGTTGAAAACGGTATCAAACATGGTGTTTCCACCCTAAAAGATGGTGGTGTCATTAATATTGATACAGAGGTTGTTGATGACGAATTACATATCAGAATTAGGAATACAGGTCATTTTGTGAATGGTAGAAAATCTTCTTTTGGCTATGGACTCTTGAATACAAGAAAAAGACTGGAACTGATTTATGGGGAAAAAGCTAAGTTTAGTATTGGAAATGAGCATGGAAATATGGTCCTTACGGAAATTGTCATACCTGAATGAGATCTATGAAAACTATAATAATTGATGACGAGCGGCTTGCTCGCAAAGAGCTAAATTCATTGTTGGAAAATTATCCCGAAATTGAAATCATTGACGAAGCCACAAATGCAGATGATGCACTAGAAAAGATCAACCAGCATCAGCCTGATCTTATCTTCCTGGATATTCAGATGCCTGGTAAATCAGGGTTTGAACTCCTCGAATCCCTGGAAAAAGCACCTTTTGTAATATTTACAACCGCATATGATGAATTTGCTATCAAGGCGTTTGATGTCAATGCTCTTGATTATCTCCTTAAGCCAATTCAAGAAGATCGTTTAAAAGAATCAATTCAAAAAGTCCTGACTTTAAAGCAAAACAAGTCAGAGGAAAAGGAAAGTGATAAGCCTTCAGGTAGGAGTTTGACAATAAATGACCAGGTTTTTGTAAAAGATGGCGATAAGTGTTGGTTTGTGAAACTAGAAGATATTCGGCTTTTCGAATCTGATGGTAATTACATTAAAGTCTACTTCAATAACTTCAAGCCTATGATCCATAAAAGTCTCAATGCATTGGATGAGAGGCTTGATGATCGAAGTTTCTTTAGAGCTAGTCGCAAGCATATCATCAATCTAAGATGGGTTGAAACTATCGAAACATGGTTCAATGGAGGGTTACTGGTGCAATTGAAGGGGGGAGAAAAAGTAGAAGTTAGCCGAAGGCAGGCAGCTCGATTTAAAGAAAAAATGAGTCTCTGATCGATCTGTTCAAGACTCATTTATTTTGTGCATGAACTGTTTCTCGATCTCCCAGTCCTTGGCAAGATTAAGCATCGCAGTTGTTTCCATTTCGGTAACATATCCCTTTTGATGGTTAGATTCCCATGTGTCCATAAGGTATTCTAGACGTTGATCTTCAGGCATTGAGTTGAATATCTTTCCCAAGAATTCTTTAGACCTTTCAAAAGCTGATAAATAGTCCATGGCTATGAACTCAGAAGCCCATTTATATTCTTCCCACGCATCAAGATCTTTCACGTACTTTTCAAGGATCTTTTGCTCATCCTGGTCCAGGCCATGATAGTGGAAGATCAAGGACTTTAGGAGAATAAGTCCTTTTTTAACCTCTGTCGTCATGTTGTTTTGCATAACAGCTAATGTAAATTAAACCAGTTTTACCATTAGAAACCACTAAAAGACCAAATAAAGGCCGTCATACATCCTTTTCTCCTATCACTGTTCATCATAGGCTAACTTCAGAGCTATTTCATCTGCCACTAGAAATCCCTTTTTTGTCGGGAAGTAGATTCCCCCTTCTTCCCGCACAATTCCCTCTTTGACAAAGCCTTGAATTATGGGGCCTTTATTTTTGAGAAAGTCGAATCCATAAGTTTGTTGAATATGATCGGGATCAATCCCCATATCAGTTCTTGAATGAGTGAGGATATACTCATTGATATGTTGGATGGCGGAGAGTTGTTCGGTGCTCTCGGGGATTGCTCCTGCTTCCAGCGCATTAATGTACTTAATGTTGTTTGTGATGTTCATACTTCGCGACTTCCCATCATAGGAGTGGGCACCTGGTCCAATACCAAAATATGGTTTTTGCTGCCAATAGGACGAATTATGTCTTGACCTATATCCTGAAATCGCATAATTGGAAACTTCATAATGTTCGAATCCATTTTTTCCTAATATTTCTTCCGCCAGTTCCCAATACATGGTTTGAAGGTCTTCAGAAGACTCTGATATCTTACCCTTCCGAAACCAGCTACCAAATACCGTTTTTTCTTCAATGGTCAGTCCGTAAATGGAGGCATGGTGGACACCAAGTTCGATTAGTTGTTCAAGATCCTTCTGCCACTTTTCTCCAGAGGAATTGGGTATGCCAAAAATGAGGTCCACATTGATATTGTCAATGCCCGCTTTGTGTATTAATTCAACACTTCTTATAGCCGTTTCTGCTGAATGATTGCGGTTAATAAAGTTTAGTGATTCATTATCGAAAGTTTGGATCCCGACACTTAATCTGTTGACGCCGTGTTTCTTGTATCCATCCAGTTTGTGATCATTGATATCTTCTGGATTGGCCTCAACCGTAAATTCAACATCTGAATTCAATGATACATTGTCCCTGATCTTTTGAATGATGGTGTCGAAATGGTTGGGGGCTAGAATTGATGGGGTTCCCCCTCCAAAATAGATGGTGTCAAACGTCATCCCTGACCATCTTGGGGATTTGAGTTCAATCTCGTGACAAAGACTTTGTATCATTTTGTTCATTGTCTTGTGGTTTGTACTGAAATGGAAATCACAATAGTGACATGCCTTCTGACAATAAGGGATATGGACATACAATCCTGTCATTTTCATTACGTTTACCATCAACAAAATTACTGAAGTTACCATTCGAAGATTGATCAAATTCATCATTCCGATATTAGCCCTGCTTCTAGGTCAGTATGTTTATAGTCAGGAGAGTAAATGGATCCATCAATCGGATACCTTTCGTGTCGTAAAAGGAGATTCTGTCAAGGTCTTCACAGAGGCAAGAAATTTTATGATTGACAAGATCTGGGAAGGTTACTTGTTTTCAGAGATTGATAGTATTGTGAGAAATAAAGATGTCTGGAACATATATTTTCACTTTGGGGATCAAAAGAAATGGAGGGTCAGTCAAGTCCTTGTGGACTCAGTTCCTACTCAAATTACTAAAAAAAATCTTGGTAGGATATTCAGTCATTATGTCAATTCAGGATATCCATATGCTACCCTGACCATTTCCAATTTAAGGGATTTGGGAACAGAGGTCGAAGCAGATGTCTGGATTTCAAAGCAAGTATTAATCGTATACGATTCTTTGGAGCAATTAAATTCTTCAAGCAAGATCAGGGATAGATTCCTGTTTGATGCCTTGGAAATGTATCCGGAAGATCCGTTTAATGAACGGGCCTTCCAGCGCCTGGAATCAAATATTGCTAGGCATGAATTTCTGCTTTATAGATCTCATGATGTTGGATTCAGTAATGGTAAAGCGAAGGTTTACGTGGATGTCATGACGCAGAATGTCAACAAGTTTGAAGGTATTGTGGGGTTGCTTCAAAACGCCCAATCCGACAATATATTGACAGGATATTTGGACTTAACTCTCCACAACCTATTTCGATCAGGTAAGTACTTAAACTTTCAATGGAACAGGTTTAACGTTCAATCTCAAACCCTTGGACTCAATTATCGCCATCCATATTTTCTCCATTCCGACCTTCAACTCAATTTCAACTTGGGACTTCTCAAACAGGACTCTTCATTTTTTAACAGGGAATTGGGTGTGTCCGTGTCGAGATACCTGGGTTCATGGGCCTCGATTGGATTTGAATACAACCAAAATGTAAGTTCAATAATTGAAGAGGGAGGATCATTGAATCCCATACCATTTACTACAAACTGGTATGGGATGGATATTAGATCTTCCAAAGAGCGCATAGGGCAAGAACGACTTGGAGAAATGACTTTTCACTTAACTGCAAAAATTGGAACTCGTAAGGTGGATGATCTGATATCCCTTGATACGCTCGTGAGAAGATCTGAATCTTACAGAATTGATGGAGGTCTGTCAAAACAGTTCTTGCTAGGGGAGAGTGGTGCTATTTTTACTCAATTAAGTTCGGGAGTTATTGGCAACTCCCAGTCTTTACTTCCTAATGAATTATATAGGATCGGAGGACTGCGTTCATTCAGAGGGTTAAATGAAAATGAGCTGTTCGTCAAATCATATGTCAAAAACAAACTCGAGTATCGTCAATACTTTGAAGATAGGTCCTACCTATTATGGTTTTTGGATTTGGGATTGGTGAATTCTTCCGAATTTTCCAATATTGGTAATGCCTTGGCAAGTACAGGAGGCGGATTGATATTGTCTACCAGTAATGGTCAATTTAATTTTATTTTTGCTGGAGCTTTTTCAGGTGAAAGGAGATTTTCGATCAATGAGATTAAAGTCCATTTTGGATACACTTCCTATTTTTAAGATTCCGGTTGTAGCTCTTTGTTTTTTGTACTCAGGGGTCCAGGCCCAGGAAAGTAATTCATTTGCCCAGAAAGATGACCTGACCCTTAGATTTATCTCCGTCTCTCCGGAGGGGAATGCAAGTATGGTTTCTGACTACTCCAATTTCAGCACCCTGGGATTTTTTATCAGGAAGACTGAAAATTTTGACATAATGAAGATTTGCAATGGTGATTTCTTCAATGTGTGGTTCAATAGTAGATTGTATTTCACGGATCAGACATGTCTGGAATTAGGAAAGGATGATATATTTCAAAAGGTAGAATCTGATTCGGTGTATATCGTGATAAATACAGATGGAGATTTTAACGAACTGGAGGCCGAAACCTTAACGAATGATTTTGACAGAGCGATAATTTATTACCCTATAAATTCCAGGTATTCCGATGAATCAAGATCTACGTTAATCACAATTTCCCTATCTCTCATTCTGATTTTCGGCTTACTCAAATATTACTTGTATGCATTTTTCAGTGATTTGTTCAAAGCTTCATTGTTCAGACGGATTTCATCGAGGGAGAGAACAGATGAATTTGACCAGAATATATTGATAGGTAGCTTGATTTTAAGTCTGGCCGGTAGCTATTGCTATTGGTATGTCAATGACCTCAGTAATCCTGCATTTAATATGGACTACCTGCCATCTATTCTCAGATGGTTACTTTATGCAGTTATCATTTTCCTTGCCCTGGTTTTTAAATATTTTTTTATCAATCTGATCGCCAAGTTGAACTCATTCAGAAACCTGGCTTATATTCAGATCTATGATTTTCTTAAATTCTTTACACTGATTTCAGTAATATTCTCTTCGATATTTGTTGCGAAATTTTGGCTCGATTTTTTGAACACGGAAGCTGACCACTGGTTGTGGAGAAACTTCTATTTGTTAGCGTACATAGTATTTTTACTATACTATTTTTACAAAATGAGCTTTGAATTGAAGTACAAAAAACTCCATATAATTTCCTACCTTTGCACCACCGAAATTTTAGGTGTCCTAATTATCGCCATAATTTTCACACAATAAGGAAAGAGAATAAAAGAGGAAAAGGTATGAGTAATGATCTCATGGTGGATGACAAAGCACGAATGACAAAGGTTGGAAGCATTCTGGTTTCACAACCTAAACCCGCCGATGATAAGTCTCCTTACTACCAATTAGCAGAGAAGTACAAGTTGAAAGTGGATTTTCGCCCGTTCATTAAGATAGATCCTGTTAATATCAAGGAATTTCGAAAGCAAAAGATTAATTTCCTTGATTTCACAGCGGTGATTTTCACAAGTAGAAATGCTGTAGACCACTATTTTAGACTGGCTGCTGAGAGCAAAGTAGAAATTCCCACTGACATGAAATACTTCTGTATTTCAGAACAGACTGCAAACTATTTGCAGAAGTACATTGTGATCAGAAAAAGAAAAATATTCACTGGTCATAGAACAGCCAAGGACTTAATTGAAGTGTTGAAAAAACACGAATCAGAAAAGTATTTGTTTCCTTGCTCCGACCAGAGGAAAAATGATATTCCTGAATTTTTATCTGAGAATAGTTATTCATTCAGGGAGGCCATCATTTACAGAACGGTCTCTAGTGATCTTTCGGACCTTGCGGATGTAAATTATGACGTAATCGCATTCTTTAGCCCAAGTGGTATCCACAGTCTTTTTAATAACTTCCCTGATTTCAAGCAAAACAATACACGAATTGCTGCTTTTGGACCAACAACAGCAAAAGCGGTGAAAGATGCAGGTTTGATCTTAGATATACAAGCACCTTTACCAAATGCTCCATCAATGACAGGGGCTCTGGAATTATACATTAAAAAGGCAAATGGATTGACCTGACAATAGGGGATTAAAGGCAAAACAATGTTTTTCCTCTATACGTTATTTTACGTGTCAGATGAGAAAAATACTTCCAATATCGCTCCTCCTGTTATGCACAATTGGCTTTGGGCAGAACGATATTGTGTTTAGCCATTACATGATAAACCCTGTTGTTGTCAATCCCGCTTTTGTGGGCATTGATGAAACCTCACATGTTTCTTTCCAATTAAGAAGTCAATGGACTGGTTATCAATCGACATTTGATGGTTCGGGAGGAGCCCCGAACACTCAAGCAGTTACACTATCTATTCCTGTTCTTGGAAATCTTTCAGGAATAGGTTTCCTTGGCATCAATGATAACCTTGGACCCGTCAACAATATGTCCTTTGTTTTTCCGGTCTCTTATCAATTCGAGATTGGGTATGGTTCTCTGCGAATAGGTCTTATGCCGGGTGTTTATTCTCAAGTGCAAAAGTTTGATGAGCTCCGCTTCAATAATCCAGGGGATCCACTTAATATAGGGAGCAGGGAAACCCAAGTTAATTTCAATGTTGGGGCAGGATTAGTTTACACCACAAGAAGTGATGTCTTCATAGGAGTATCTTCTGCTAACATAACCGAACCTTCTTTCAATTACGGGCTTGATAGTTTGGAAAATAAGTTGGTCAGGAACTATAGTTTAATTGGAGGATTCAAAAAGACTATTATCAGGGATATTTCATTCAGTCCCACATTAAATGTTAGGTCGGATTTTGACTCTTTCTCCTTTGACCTGAGTGCCATGGTTTTTTTCGGAACAAAAGCTTGGGGTGGAATATCATATAGATGGGCGGAAGCCATGGTTTTCATGTTTGGTTACTCTTTTCTTCCCGGTGATAAGCTTCAATTGGGCTACGCGTTAGATTATGTGGTGGATGAACAGGATGCAAAACAACCTACCTCTCAGGAGGTAATCCTTAGGTACAATATTCCCGATTTTGTACTGGGAGGACGCAAAAAAGTCAAAACTCCTCGGTTCACATACTGAATTGACTGATTTCCTGCTTGGATTACATTATTTCTAGATTATTGTTTGCACAGTATTTAATTAAGATTATATATTTAAGCTCTTGATCACACAATAATTATTGCAGAAGTTTGTTTATTTTACATACTTGCATGTTCAAATAAGGTGTTATGAAGTTTATGCGTGTTTTTAAGATATCATATTTACAGATAATGGCACTTCTCGTAGCCATTTCCGGATGCGGATTATTCGGTGGGGGAAGTGGTGCATCCGACGATCGCGGAGAGTTGATCGGTGTCCAGGGAAGACAAGGTTGGGAAATGACAAGACCCTTTGGTATGGTCTCAATCCCTGCGGGTACTTTCCATATGGGACAGGCGGATGAGGATATAGCTGCCACTCAAATCAATTTCAACAAACAGGTTACCATCAGTGCTTTCTTCATGGATGACACTGAGATCACCAATAATGAGTATCGTCAGTTCACACAAGAGTTGACTGAAGGATCAGAGGTTGATATTCCAGCCGGGTATTCAATTGCTGATCTTTTGCCAGACACTACCGTGTGGGTGAGGGATTTTACTCATCACATGGGAGATCCTTTAGTTGAGTATTATTGGTCTCATCCAGCCTTTGATGATTTTCCAGTCGTTGGAGTTGATTGGAATGCAGCAAGGTATTTTTGTGAGTGGAGGACGGATCATCTTAACAACTACAGAACAGAAGTTGGGCTTCCTGTAATGCCAGATTTCAGATTACCCTCTGAAGCAGAATGGGAATATGGTGCAAGAGGAGGCAGGGATATGAACAGATATCCGTGGGGTAACCCGTATATAAGAAATGTAAAAGGTTGTTTGCTGGCAAACTTCAAACCAGGAAGGGGTAATTACTTCGATGATGGATTTGCATATACCGCACCCACTGCAACGTTTTTTGCAAATGACTATGGTTTATACGATATGTCGGGGAACGTTGCCGAATGGTGTGAAGATGCCTACAATCCATCCTCTGTTCCTTTGGTGTGGGATTTGAACCCTACCTATTATGATGAAAGAATTAATTTCAAAGTGATCCGAGGTGGATCATGGAAAGATATAGCCTACTATTTGGAAACAGGTACAAGGTCATTTGAGCATAGAGATACCGCTAGAGCATCTATTGGATTTAGATGTGCAATGACCTATCTCGGCAGATCAGGTGGCTATGAATTTTAATCTCAATTACTTACATTAAATACTAACCTAAATACAACAGAAATATGAGCAAAAAAGGCGGATTTCAAGAGCTTCTATTCTCCACCATAATGCCAAAAATTTATGGGATTGGGGCAGCTATCGTTATCGTTGGAGCGATGTTTAAAATTCTTCACTTACCAGGAGCCGGTGCCATGTTGGGTATTGGATTGACCACGGAAGCGGTCATTTTCTTCTTAAGTGCATTTGAACCAAAACATAAAGAGCCGGATTGGGCCAAGGTTTATCCTGAGCTCGCTGACGATTTTGATGGACCGTTAGCACCTAAACGAGTTGCACAACCCCAGGCTACTGGCGTTTCTGCTCAAATGGATAAGGTGCTTGCAGATGCCAAAGTTGGCCCGGAACTTCTCAAATCACTTGGAGATGGTATGAGAAATCTTGCCGACACTGCCAACAAGATGTCAAATCTTAGTGATGCCAGTGTTGCCACAAAAGAATATTCTGAAAATATGAGAGGTGCTTCTAAATCCCTCGTTCAAATGAAAGAAGGATATGGTACAGCCATTCAGGCGATGACTGCCATGGCAGAAGCAACAAAAGATGCAAGGGAGTATCACTCCCAAGTCCAAAATGTAACCAAGAGCCTAAGTGCGTTGAATGCTCTATATGAGATGGAGCTTAAGGATTCGCAAGGGCATACTAAAGCATTGAATAAATTCTATTCAAATGTGACGACCGCCCTTGAAGGTATGGCTGACGCAGGTAAGGAAACTGCTGCTTTTCAGGCTGAACTTAATAAGTTGACAAACAATATTGCGTCACTTAACAATGTATATGGCGGCATGCTGACTGCCATGAAAGGAAACTAAGGACTTAAAACTATTTAACTATGGCAGGAGGAAAGGAAACCCCACGTCAGAAGATGATCGGTATGATGTATTTAGTGCTTACCGCCTTGCTCGCACTAAACGTAAGCTCAACCGTTATTGACAAATTTGTATTTATTAACGAAAGTCTTCATCGAGCCAATGAAGAGACAGGGGAGAGAAACGATCAGACTTTAGAAAATATAATTACAACAGTGAAAGATCTAGGGGATCGTGAAGCTGATGTGAAAATTCGAGATATCGCTGAAGACCTGCGAATAGAAACCAAGCGTGTTCTCGATACTCTGACCAATTTCAAGTTAAAGTTTATCAATATCACCGATGGGTACACAGAAGGTTATACCCCGAAATATGAAGGTGATGCTCTAAATCTAACTGGAAAAACGGATTATGACAGGGTCGGCCACTATATGATGCCTGCAGAGGAAGGTGGGGAAGGACATGGTGCCGCCTTGAAAGATTTATTGAATAACTATTCCGTTTTTGTAAAGGAAAAACTTACAGAAGCAGGGGCAGATGAAACTCAGCTATCTCACTACATGGATATAGCCGTGGATGCGGATGAAGATCCATTCTATATGAATGATGTTAACCAGAAGGGAAAAGTGTTCTCGCAATTGGCATTTGAGAATTCTCCGACACCAGCTAGCCTTGCAACCGTGACCGAATTCCAGTCCAGGATATTGGGTTATGAAACCAGAGCTTTGGATTTCTTGTCGGGTAAAGTAGGAGCGGGAGATCTAAGTTTCGATAAGATCGTTGCAATGGTGATGCCTGAATCCAAATATGTAGCCGCTGGTACAAGATACAAAGCAGAAATGTTCATTGCAGCCTCTGCCTCAGGGGTCGTTCCAACGATGACAGTCAATGGAAATGAAATACCAGTGAATGAGGGAGTTGGTACTGTTGAATTTACTGCTACACCTGGACAATATGTTAATAATCAAGCCAAGAAATCATTTGAGGCAGCTATAACTGTTCCAATGCCCGGTGGTGGCGATACAACATATACTAACACAATAGAGTATTTCGTTCTTAAACCTGTAATACAAATTCAGTCTCAGTCTGTGAATGCTCTTTATTTGAATTGTGGTAATAAACTGGATGTTCAGGTTCCTTCATTGGGGACTTCCTATAATCCTTCCTTCAGGGCAACCGGGGGGGCTGCACTAAAAGGAACGGCGATTGGACAGGTTACAGTTGTTCCGAATTCGGCAAAAGTCGTTTTAACTGTGTCCAGTGGAGGTAATACGATAGGAAGCCGTGAATTTGCTGTACGTCCCATCCCTGCAGTTGAGGTGAAGCCGTTTACAGATAGAGGTGAGGTGAATATGAAAGCTGGCATCTCTGCAAAAACTCCCAGACTTTATTTGCAAGCAGTGCCAGATGCAGGTTTCGCAGAATTCCTGCCTGATGATGCACAATTCGTTGTGTCGCAGGCTGAAGTAACTTTAGTAAGTGGCGGTATCGGACGTGGTACAATCAGAGGCGGAGGACAATTGAATCTGGCGCAAATTGCCGCCAATGCTCGAAAAGGAGACGCCATTGTAATTGAGATCAAGCAGGTACAAAGAAAGAATTTCAGAGGGCAAATAGAATCTTTCAATCGATTTAACAAATTCGTTACTATTCCTCTGAACTAATATTTAAGTGTCAAATAGTATGAAAAATTTTGTTGTTTGTTTTTTACTTCTTGGAATGGCAGGGACCCTTTCTGCTCAGGAAAGCTCTGTTCCATTGATCAAACCTGAGGTAGAGGAATCTCAGGCATTATTTAAGAAGGTGATTTGGAGACGAATGGATTTAAACGAACGTCAAAATAAGCCATTCTTTTCAAGGAATGCCGAAATACCAAAGCTGATAATTGAGGCGGTGGATGAAGGACTTTTGACTCCATATCGTTCCGATTCGTGTTTAAACTTTATGCCAGACATCATCTTCAACTCCAATATTTCCGTTGAACAAGAAGATAATCCGTTCGTGGGAGGTGGTTTTGCAACAGGGTTCCAACAACCCAGTGACGAGGAGGATGAATCTACCGGCCCCAAACTTCAAAGAATACCTGCTGAGTTGTTTTCCGTAATATATATTAGAGAGGAACTCATTTTTGACAGAAATAGATCAAGAATGTATTACTACATACGATCGATTTCCATGGCATTGCCATCCAGCGCCGGTACGGAGTGGAACCCGGCTGGATTTGAAAAGCTAGTTGCTCATTTCAGATATGAAGATTTAACTGAGATTTTCCGTGGTCCCTATGCGGACAGGGCAAAATGGTATAATGCGAATAACCAAGCCAGGCATGTAAATTACGGTGATGCCTTTGAATTGAGATTGTTCCATGCACCTATTGTTAAGATATCGAATCCAGAGGATTTGGATATTCGCCAACAATATGCTGAACAAATTGCACAAGATCCTTTGAACGCTTTGATTATACAGAAGAAGTACGAGTACGATCTTATGGAATACGAAAGTCAGTTATGGGAATATTAGAAATTTTTTTAATCTAAAATTCGAGTTGCCTATGAAAATACTCTACTCTGTTCTGTGTTTATTTTTACTCAATGTTTTAGTCGCTCAGGAAAAAGAGGACAACACATTTACGCTCACAGATGAGCGTGATGGTAAGACGTATAAAGCCATTGAGTTTTCCATTCCTCTTGAAGGAGGGGTATTCATTAAGAGGTCATGGATGGGGGAAAATCTTCGATACGAAGTGGGTCAAGGTGGATTTTGCTATAAAGACGAGCCCGCATATTGCGACAAGTTCGGAAAACTTTATACCTATGAAGCCGCAGTAGAAGCTTGCCCTGAGGGTTGGAGAGTTCCCACAACAAACGACTGGATGCTCTTATTCTCGGCATATGGTGGCTTGCATAGTGCTGGTCTTGCGTTAATGGAGAAAGGAGAATCAGGAATGGAACTCCTGCTTGGTGGATTTGGAGATGCAAGTGGTTTGTACAAAGGAATTACAATTGAAGGGAACTATTGGGATTCTGAAGAAATGTCCGGTAACACCGCAGGTGTTATTACATTTCATAGAGGATCAACCGAGGTGTTCCATAGTAAAATTGGTAAGAATCATCGAAGTATGACTCGATGTATCAAGGAGTATTAATAGAAACTTCAAAAAATGAAAAGGTCAGAGCTTTACTCTGACCTTTTTTTATTTATGTGATCAGAAACTACCTGTGCTTTGGCTCTACCAATAACCTTTGCGAGGTTGTCTATCGAAGTTTCTTTTATCTTAGAAAAACTTTTGAACTCGATCAAAAGCTTTTCTTTTGTTTTCTCCCCGACTCCTGAAATACTATCCAATTCGGAAATTAGAGAACTTTTGCTTCGCTTACTTCTATGAAATGAAATAGCAAATCTGTGTGCTTCATCTCTTAACTGTTGGATGAGTTTCAGGGAAGTTGATTTCTTGCTAATGAATAATGGCAATTGGTCATCTGGATAGTAGATTTCTTCAAGTCGTTTGGCGATGCCTATGATAGGAATTGAACCATAAATACCTAGCTCTTTCAATGCTTCGGAAGCCGAATTCAATTGACCTTTACCTCCGTCAATAACGATCAGGTTAGGTAAGGGAGATTTTTCTTTGATCAAACGCCCATATCTACGACCCACGACCTCTTTCATGGAGGAGAAGTCATCTGGACCTGTTACCGTCTTTATATTGAACTTCCTGTAGTCTTTCTTAGATGGTTTACCGTTTCTAAAACAGACCATTGAGGCTACAGGGTTCGTACCTTGAATATTGGAATTATCAAAGCATTCAATGTGTAGTGGCAACTCTACCAATCGAAGGTCATCCTTCAGTCTGTCAAGGATCTTCAGGGAATTAGACTCTCTTTTACTGGTAGAATCAACTTTCTCTCGTTTAAAGATAATGGCGTTCCTGACGGAGAGATCTACCAACTTCTTCTTATCACCAATTTGGGGTTTGATGATGGTGTAGGGTTCCCAGCATTCTATTTCTACGTTGCTTAAAATATTGACATTATTGCTCTGGTATTTGGTTTGTAAGTTCGGAAGTACGTACATAAGGACATCAGCCTGACTCTCGTTCATTTTAGTCCTCACTTCCACAGTCTCGGAAACATTTATTGTACCATTAGAAATCTTCATGTAATTGATGAAGAATTTGCTGTCTTCACTGATCAAACCAACGACATCGGTGTCTGTTATTTTTGAATTGACGATGAGTGATTTGCTCTGGAATTTATCAAGTAGTTCCAGTTTTCTTTTGAACATCTCGGCTAACTCGAAGTTTAACACTTCAGCTGCAAATTTCATTTCTGAAAGAAAACGGTTCTTTACGAGGTTTACCTTTCCTTTAAGAATTTCCTTGGCTTGATCAACCTCCTCCAGGTAATTCGATTCTGTTTGTAGATTTTCACAAGGACCAAGACAATTACCAAGATGATATTCGAGACAAACTTTGAATTTTCCACGTTCGACATTCGATGCCGTAAGGTTATAGTTACAGGTTCGAATCTTATAGAGCTTCCTGATAA
Organism: Cyclobacteriaceae bacterium; assembly: GCA_965242805.1. Classification (GTDB taxonomy): domain Bacteria; phylum Bacteroidota; class Bacteroidia; order Cytophagales; family Cyclobacteriaceae; genus JANQEU01. Next base: position 3,667,792 of record CBDETD010000002.1, read on the forward strand.
GATCCAGTACACTATTCATGGCTTTAACGGAAGTATATGGTCCGAAGTATTCTCCAATCGAATGGTCAATTCTTCTGGTTGAAAATATTTTTGGAAATCGATCTTTGGTTATTACGATGCTCGGAAAACTTTTGTCATCCTTTAAGAGGATGTTGTATTTTGGTTGGTTTTCCTTGATGAGGTTGTTTTCAAGAAGCAGAGCGTCAAATTCGGAGTTGACGATAACCACCTCAATGAATTGTATTTCTGAAGATAGTTTGGAAGTCTTTCGATCTGTTAAATTCTTTTTGTTGAAATAACTGGCGATACGTTTCCGTAGGCTTTTCGCTTTTCCGACATATACAATTGTCCCGGATTTATCGAAAAACTTATAAACCCCGGGATCTAGTGGTACTTTCAGGTACTCATCTCTGGAATATTGATGATACTCCATTAAAAGATGTCATCTTCATTGACTACGTCATAAAAAATGGAATCAGATTCAGCACCGTTTTCATACAATGAGCAGTCCAATTCTATTGAAATTGGATTTATGGGTGGGTCAAATCTACCTTTCCTGTAGGGTAATGTAGAGTCCGCATATACTCGCATCATGAATCCTTCCCATATTGGCATAGCGGTACGAGCTCCTTGCCCCATAAGCCAATTTCTAAACCGTATACTGCGGTCATCTCCTCCGACCCATGCCCCTGCAGCAAGATCATGAGTTACCCCTATGAACCATCCATCTGAGGCGTTCTGAGTTGTTCCCGTCTTGGCACCAATTTCATTTCCTGACCTGATGCTGGCATCCAATCCCCAAGCTGTTCCTCCGCTCTCCTCTGAAGTGCCTTTTAGCATATGCAGCATTAGATAGGCTGTTTCCTCATTTAATGCTTCTTTCGTCTGCGGAAGGAATTCCCGAATAATATTCCCATTCTGATCTTCGATTCTTGAAATATAAAATGGTTCGGTGTGAACCCCTTTATTAACGAAAGTCGAATAGGCTCCCACCATTTCGTAAATGGATACATCACCGCCAGCACCCAGGCATAAAGGAGGAACCGCCGCTAAATCACTGGTTATTCCTAATCGCCTGGCATAATCAACGACTGTACGGGGCCCTAAACGATTCATGATGAAGGCAGTAATACTGTTCACCGATCTGGCCATCGCTTGTCTGATAGTCATCTTATTACCGGAATATCTGCCTGAAGAATTTTCCGGAGTCCAGGTTGGAGGATCTTGTCCTGGGAACGCATAGGTAACTGCAGCATCTACGACAGGAAAACAAGGTGAGTAGCCATTGTCAATAGCTGCCGTGTAAACAACAGGCTTAAATGTTGACCCAGGTTGCCTCTTGCCCTGCCGAACATGATCATATTTGAAAAATTCATGATCTATACCACCAACCCAGGCTTTAACGTGACCAGTGTTCGGATCCATAGCGACGAAGCCTGCCTGTAAGAAGCGCTTATAGTATCTCATTGAATCAAGTGGGCTCAATAACGTATCAATTTCACCCTTCCAGCTAAACACACGAATAGGTTTTGGTGTGTTTAATATGACATCAACTGAGTCAGAGTCCTCACCGTACCTCCGCACCAGACTTCGATAGTACCTGGTTCTTTTCATAGCGTTTTCAATGAAATCCTCTATTTCAAGATTGTCTTCATTGATCCATGGATTACCATCCTTCCAATGTTCACTAAACATATCTTGTAGCGTATCCATATGAGCGGCCATGGCTTCTTCGGCATATTGTTGTAAACGACTATCAATGGTTGTATATATTCTCAAACCATCCTCATATAGATCGTACCCCAGTTCTTTGGTCAATGCAGGTAATTCTCTCCGAAGGACCTCCCTGAAATAAGTGGCCAGACCTTCATTATGACTATCAACCTTATAATTCAAAGTAATAGGTTGGATCTTCAGAGAATCGTAGAAGTCCTCATTAATGACATTGTACTTGAAAAGATTATATAAAAGTTCAGACCTTTTCCTCATAGCATTATCAGGATTAAGTACTGGACTGTATCTTGTTGGAGCATTTACAGCTCCAATGAGTACGGCCGATTCGAGGTAGTCGAGTTGAGAAGGTAGTTTGTTGAAAAAGGTTTTAGCGGCCACTTTGATCCCGTAAGAATTTGATCCAAATTCTACAGTGTTGAGATACATAGCCAAAATCTCTTCTTTGGTGTAAGACTTCTCAAGCTGGACGGCGATTATCCATTCCTTAAGCTTGGTAATAATTTGACCAACAGTCCTGATTGAGTATAATTTTCCCTGATTCTCACTATTAGTCCTGTAAAGATTTTCAGCTAATTGCATGGTGATCGTACTACCTCCACCTTTAAATTGGAAAGTCATCTTTCCAACGATTGCTCTAATCAATCCTCGAAGATCAATTCCCGAATGATTCTTGAAACGAATATCTTCAGTGACTAATAGTGTATTTATTAATTCTGGAGAAAGTTCGTCATAAGTAACGGGAGTTCTGTTTTTCAAGTAATACTTGCCCAATGAGATGCCATCAGCACTAAATAACTCCGATGAAAGGTCCGGATCTGGTTTTTCCAGAGCACTCAAACTTGGCAATCCTCCAAAAAGGCCAAAAGCGTCATTTTTGACCATGCTGAAAGTCACAGGAATTATAGTCATTATAACCACTACGGCTATCCATAAGAGAATTACGATCGTTTTAAACTTCATTCCGAACTATAGTATTTTTTGTAGAAAGATAAGTAGTTCTCGAGGTCTTTTGTCTCGTACAGGATATCAAAATTATCCTTTGTAATGATTAATGGATAAGTTCCTTCAAGTTTTATTTCATCCCCGGGATCAAAGTCATCATTGAATGAAGCGATAAATACTTCTGCTTCTTGCTTCGATTTGAACTGATTTACAAGAACCAAAGCATTGACTTTGTCAAGTACTAAATTCCCTGATGAGTAGTCAAGGTCATTTTCTTTGATGAATAATTCGATCAAATCTGGTATTGTATCACGAATGGACTTGTTACTTAATTCATATATGAATAGGAAATAATGAATATCATCAAAATTCCGGATGTATTTCCCTCTTGAACTTGAGTAAAGGTTTATCTGAAAGTCTTCTGAAGCCTTTACCAGGACGTTGGCATAATCCAGAAGGTCGCTATCCGGGTACTGTTTGATGAAATTATTCAATTCAAATTGATACTTGTAAACTCCGTCGGTCTCTCCATAATTCATGGCTTTCAATAGTGCGAGATTATCAGTGAATTCATTTCTTTCATTTCCTGCCAATACGCTATCTATCAGAGCAATGGATTTTTTGTGCTCGGCATTCTCATAAAGGTTATATGCAGTCTTATATGCTTTTTTATATGCTTCAAGGAGTGCCTTGGATTCTTCTACATAGTTAGGATTGAAGACAAGCTTGGCATAGTCCGATTCCGGAAACTCATCTGTCAATTGATTCGCGTAAAGAGATGATTTCATTGAATCCAAAGGTTTAAAAAGCAGAAATAGTTGGTAAAGTACTTCAGGGCGATATGCTGATTCAGGGAATCGATCCAATAGAGAAACAAAATTTAGTACAGCGTTATCCTTTTCTTGCAATTTGAAGTTATAGATATTGCCCAGTTGATAATAGGCTTCCTCAATCTCTTGCAGCAACTTGTTTTTTTCTTCTTGAGTTGAAGGAATGGTTGCTAAAAGTTTCTCTCTTTCTCCCTCTCTGTCAAAAACTGGTTCGTCAGTTGCTTTCTTTTCTTTGGTTTCTGTTTGGGCTTGAGCAACTTCCTCAGTTTCTTCAGTATTATCAGATATTTGAGATTTCTGACTTCTTCTCCAATTCTCCTCCAGTTTGATTTCACCCCAAGTATTAAGAAATTGAGACCTACCTCTTGATACTTCTGAAGTATTGTAGAAATACCATGTACCACTTAAATCACTGCTGATAGAAACCTGATTGGATTGATTGTAAAACTCATTTTGGTTTGATATTCTCTCTCTCCTTTCCTCTTTTTTCTTTTTTTCCTTCTGATTTAGGAAAGCAACTTCCAAAGAGTCGAGTTGATTCTCCAAAAAATCCTCCAATTCGTCTAATGGCAACCTTGACAAATTGATTAAACTATCATTTGCGTTCAGAATATTGAAATACTTCACAAATTCTCCAAGTACTTCTTGTCTGACTTTGAGTATTTCGTAACCTTCTGTGTCTTCCGGTAGAATTTGTAAGGTGCTATCATAATATACCTTGGCTAATTCATAGTCCCGCAAACTGTCATAATAGATCGTAGCCAGCTTCAGGAAAGCATAAGACTTTTGTCTGTTGTCTTTGCCATTGGATATCGAAAGTTTATAGTTCTTGATTGCTTCAGATAACATTCCTTTTTTGAAGGAGAATTGACCCATCTGATAATAAATTCGATCCTTGTAGATTTCATTCTTGGGGTCTTTAAGCAATTTTTTGAAATATTTTTGGACCTTTCTTTGATCGTTTTCCTTACCCAATTGACTGACCAAAGCCATATTCAATTTGGTAAAAAACGACAATTCATAATCACTACTGGATTTCAATCCTTTTCTGTAATAGCTATAAGCTTCGGAATCCATCTCGAGTTCCTGATATACTTGACCAATAATAAAATCTATACGTGACCTTTCATTACCCCTTGGCATTGCTTTCTCAGCGAAAGTGAGATTCTCAACAAGATTCGGGAGGTCATCTTTTTTTTGATAGTAATAGGCAAGATTCAGTGCTAGTTCATTTTTATTCTCTTCATTGATCTCCTGTTTTGAGAGATATTCAAAAACGGCCAAGGCATTTTTGTATTCCTTGGCTTCTACAAAAGTTCTCAGCAGAAAAATAAGCGCTTTGTGTTGGTCGTTTTTATCGTCCCCATTAGTATTTACCCACTTGAAAGTCTCAATGGCCTCGGGAAACTCACTGCCATATAACCTCGCCTTTCCTACAAGTATGTAGGCGTCATCTTCCCATCTGGACTCCGGATGTCTCTGTATGGCTATCGATGCTTTTTCAATACAGTCTGTTATTGGAGTTTCCAGCGATTTACTGGTTGTAGTATCGTATTGAGGGAAAATCGGCAAAATTTCATTGTAATCCCATTTGTGCTGGTCCTTAATTGACTGTTCAATTTCCAGGATCCTTTCTTTTGCAATGAAGTAACCGTTGAATCGTGCTGTTACATTGTGATAAGTAATGCCAATTGGATTGTTTTGCCCAATTGCATTAATTACAAAAAGAATTCCCAGAAATGATAGCCTAAATCTCAAATCAGACAGAATGATTGTATACGACTAAAAACGATCTTGATTCACTTTGATTATTCTGCAAAGTTAAAATAATGGCATTGAATATATTTGCGCTTTCTTAAGTAGAGTATTTTGGGACAGAAAAAGACATTATCGGAGTGGTTAACCAATCGGTACCTCCTGATTATCAGGAATGAAGAAAATTTTGCCGAAAAGGTTACTTTCAGCTTCAATTATACACGGATCATCTTGATAATGGCTCTTGGATTTATAATTTCTTTGGCAATTGCTGTTTATATAGTGACATCTGTGTTTGAAGAATGGTTAGATCCCAGGCACGCCGAGATGGTTGCTAACAGGCAAGTGATCAACTTAAGTATGATAGTGGATTCCCTTGAAAATGATGTGCGAAGAAAGGACCAGTACATTGAAAACATCAGGGGGATATTAAGTGGAGACATTGATATGATAGAGTATTCAGAGGCAGATTCCCTGTTCGAAGGCCAGGCGGGTTTCAATGGAGAAGATATAAACCTGGGATATATAGATCCGGTGGATTCACAGTTTAGGGCGGAATTTGAGCAAGGTGACCTGGGATTGGTTTCCGTAATTGACGAAGGGAATGACGAATTGAGGGAGATATTCCTATTTACGCCTGTTGAAGGCATCATTTCAGATCAATTTGATCCTAAACGGGATCATTATGGTTTGGATATCGTTGCGAAGGAAAATGAGCCCATCAAATCCGTTGCTGATGGAGTAGTCATTTTCTCAAATTGGACGCTCGATGGAGGCTATGTTATTGGTGTCCAACATAGGGCCAATCTGATTTCGGTGTATAAACACAATTCGGAATTATTGAAAAACGTTGGTAATTTTGTCTCCAGTGGAGAGATAATTGCAATCATTGGTAATACCGGAGAATTGACTTCCGGCCCACATTTACATTTGGAATTGTGGCACAAAGGCAACCCGGTGAATCCCGAAAACTATATATCATTTTGACTAAGGAAAAACAAGAAATAATGCTCAATAAAAAGGATCAAAGAGAGGTCGAGGAATTAAGTAATTCCAGCAATATCATTGGTAAGGGAACAATCCTTGAAGGTAACCTTGAAACTTATGGTAATGTAAGAATAGAAGGTAAAGTTGTTGGCAATATCAAAACAAAATCCAAAGCAGCATTTGGGCACTCCTCGCAGGTAGAGGGCAATATTCTGGCTCAGAATGCTGAAATAGCTGGCCACATTTCCGGTACAGTAGAAATAACCGAGCAGTTGGTCCTCAAACCTTCCGCCATTATTGATGGCGATATTGTAACAAACAGATTGATCGTGGAATCAGGGGCTTCTTTCAATGGAAGCTGCAAAATGGGGGTAAAAACAAAAGAAATCAGTATTGGTAGCAAAGAAGAACCAACCCTCCTCAAAGCCCAATCCTAAACCTTATGGGTCTTCCTATGCCCGATATGTAGGCTTGGCCATTGAAGTTGTACTGTTAAATTTGATCTTTATCTGGGGTGGAATCAAATTGGATGAGATGACCCCTGGTATCTCTCCAACTTTCATAATTGTGGGAGTGATTTTTGCCACATCAGCGACAATCTATTTCCTTTTGATGCGATTAAAACAGAGGTAATTGACAAAATATCTAGTTCTTCTGTTTTTGTTGTCTGCAGGTTTGTTACTTGTTTCCTACCTACCATTGGAATCGGTATCAGGCTACGAATTTCATGATCAATATCCTGTATTGATTGCATTTTTTTTCCTTCAATCTTTACCTATATCATGGTTATTTAATCAGGCTCTAAAAGACCAATCCACATTCGCTCTTTATGTGATTGCAGGGATCGCATTTCGTATGATAACTGGATTGACACTTCTTTTGGTTTTCTACTTCATGAAAGTTCCTGAAATCATACACTTATCAATACAATTTGTAGTGGTGTATTTGATCTACTTAATATTTGAATTAAGCCTAGTCTTAACTAATTTGCGGCGAAATTCAAGATAACATTCTAAGCAATGAATACAGAGGTAGTCGGAAGCATTTATAAATCATTGATAATCAGAATTTTGCTTCCGTTTATAGCCTTCACTGTATCAACCTCCCTATTTGCAGCTGATTCCGCGAAGGAAGGTACATTCGATCCCGGCTCCATGATCAACCATCATATTTCTGATGCACATTCATGGGAGATTTTTCATGGATTCACTGTACACCTTCCCGTGATTGTATATTCCAGTGAAAAAGGACTAGACATTTTCTCATCGAGTAATTTCTACAATGAGGATCATGAACTGGTACCCGCAATGGGTTATGTGATGGATCATGAGCACATTACATTGGAATCGGGAGAACATGTTTTGGATTTTTCAATAACTAAGAATGTTCTGTTCCTTTTCCTGAATGCGATCATTCTTTTGTGGGTATTTTTTGCAGTTGCCAAAGGATATAAGAAAAATCATGGTAAGGCTCCGTCAGGGATCCAATCTTTTTTTGAGCCTATCATCCTTTATATCAGGGATGAAATTGTTAAGCCCAACATTGGGCCTAAATATGATAGGTATCTACCGTATTTGCTTACACTTTTCTTTTTCATATGGTTTGGAAACTTGCTTGGACTATTGCCAGCTGCGGCTAACCTGACTGGGAACATCGCAATTACCCTGCTATTGGCATTGTTCAGCTTGATCATTACAACAGCTTCAGGTAATCGAACCTATTGGATGCATATATTGGACCCTCTTGGTAATTCAATGAATTGGTTTGCCAAGATTCCACTTTACATAATTCTACTTCCGATTGAAATCATTGGAATATTCACGAAGCCATTTTCATTGATGATACGTCTGTTTGCTAATATAACTGCCGGACATATTATCATACTAAGCATATTAAGCCTGGCTTTCATCACACAAAGTATTTTTATTGGGGTGTTGTCGGCGTTATTTGCTTCGGTCATGACTTTGTTGGAGTTGTTTGTTGCCATTTTGCAAGCGTACGTATTTACGCTGCTATCGGCGATGTACTTTGGTCAGGCGGTAGAAGAACATCATTAGAATTCTATTTTTAACTTAATAAATAAATAAAATGGGAGCAATTGGAGCAGGTCTAGCAGTACTCGGAGCAGGTCTCGGAATCGGTTTAATCGGTAAGGGAGCTACTGAAGGTATCGCAAGGCAACCAGAAGCCAGTGGTAAGATCCAGACAGCAATGATTATCGCTGCAGCCTTGATAGAAGGTGTGGCGTTGTTTGCTGCGGTAATTGGATTTATTGCCACAAACGCAGGACTTTAATAAAATCCTGAACCTGATCTTGCTGCAATAGGTAGCAGGATCAGGTCTTTTGTAATTAATTAAGAAAGAAAACAATAATAAAGTGGATTTAGTAACCCCAGATGTTGGATTGATTTTTTGGCAATTCGTTGTTTTTCTGATTGTGTTCGGAATCTTGGCTGTTTTTGTGTGGAAGCCGATCTCTGAAGCGCTAAGAGCAAGGGAGGGAATGATAGAAGACTCACTGAAAGCAGCGGAAAGTGCCAAGGAAGAGATGGAACAAATCAAGACAGATAATGAATATCTCTTGCAACAAGCACGTGCTGAAAGAGATGAGATCCTGAAAACTGCACAAGCAGCTGCCAACAAGATCAAAGATGAAGCAAAGGAGGAGACTTCGAAAATCGCTGAGAAAATGGTCAAAGATGCTCAACAGACCATTGAATCTGAGAAGAAAGCGGCCTTATCAGAAGTCAGGGACTTAGTTTCATCCCTGTCAGTTGACATAGCAGAGAAATTGATCCGTGAGAAACTGGGAGATACAAAATCACAAAAGGCGCTTGTCGATAAGTTTTTAGGTGAAATGAAAGCGAACTAAAGTATGTCTTTAAGCCGAATTGGAAATCGATATGCAAAGGCACTCCTCGAAATGTCTAAGGAGAGAAATGCCCTTGACAGCGTGAATAAAGACATGCAGGCGTTTCATAATATATGTCAGGATAACAAGGATTTTGTCAATTTTCTAAAAAGCCCAATTATTAAACACCTTCGCAAGGCAGAGATCCTTCAAAAGATGTTCAAGGGAAAATTCAATGAAATCACCTTAATGATCTTTGATATCATCACGAGGAAGAACCGCGAGAATGTGCTTCCAAATGTGGCTGAAGAGTTCACAAAGCTTTACAACGCCGAGAAAGGTATTCAGGAAGCTACTATTACAACGACCTTTCCATTGGATGATACGATGAGAAAGGATGTTATTGAAATAGTGAAGGAAATTTCTGGAATGACCCCCGTATTAAAGGAGAATATTGATTCGGAGATAGTAGGAGGTTATGTTTTAAAACTTGGAGATCGGCAAATAGATGAAAGTTTGAGTGGGAAACTCAATCATTTAAAATTGAAGTTTAAACAAAAGAGTAATATTTAAATCAAAACCCCCATTTGGGGATTAAAATAAAAAACTATGGCGGACGTCAGACCAGATGAGGTTTCAGCAATTTTAAGGGAGCAACTCTCTAATTTTAAAACAGAAGCAGAACTCGAAGAAGTAGGCACCGTGTTGCAAGTTGGTGATGGGGTTGCCAGGATCTATGGGTTATCCAATGCCCAGGCTGGGGAGCTTTTGGAGTTTGAAAATGGATTGAATGCATTGGTCCTCAACCTAGAAGAGGATAATGTCGGAGCTGTACTTCTTGGGGATTCCAGCGAGGTGAAAGAAGGTGACACTGTTAAGCGAACAGGGAGAATAGGTTCTGTGAAAGTGGGGGAAGGAATGGTTGGACGTGTGGTAAACACTTTAGGGGAACCAATCGATGATAAAGGAGCCCTCGAAGGTGAGTTATTCGAAATGCCTATCGAACGAAAAGCTCCTGGAGTTATCTATAGACAACCGGTAAGTGAGCCGTTACAGACAGGAATCAAAGCCATTGATTCTATGATCCCAATTGGAAGAGGACAACGGGAACTGGTAATTGGCGACCGACAGACAGGAAAGACAGCAGTTGTTATTGACACCATCATCAACCAGAGGGAGTTCTACGACAAAGGTGAACCTGTTTACTGTATATATGTGGCTATCGGACAGAAAGCGTCTACCGTGGCAGGTATCCATGCGACACTTGATAAACACGGGGCACTGCCCTATACAATTATTGTGAATGCTTCTGCCTCCGATCCTGCTCCTATGCAATTCTTTGCACCATTCACGGGTGCTGCTATTGGGGAGTATTTCAGGGACACTGGAAGGCCAGCTTTGGTGATCTATGATGATCTTTCAAAACAAGCTGTTTCTTATCGTGAGGTATCTCTCCTTTTGAGGAGACCTCCAGGACGTGAGGCTTACCCTGGAGATGTGTTCTACCTTCACTCAAGATTACTGGAAAGAGCAGCTAAGATCATTGACGATGATAAAATTGCTGCGCAAATGAATGACCTTCCTGAAGTGCTTAAGCCAAAAGTTAAGGGTGGAGGATCATTGACAGCTCTACCAATCATTGAAACACAGGCTGGGGACGTTTCAGCGTATATCCCGACCAATGTGATTTCCATTACTGATGGACAGATATTTTTGGAGACGAATCTCTTCAACTCCGGAATTCGACCAGCTATCAATGTTGGTATCTCGGTTTCCAGGGTAGGAGGTTCGGCCCAAATTAAATCAATGAAGAAGGTCGCCGGTACCCTCAAACTTGATCAGGCACAATTCCGTGAGCTTGAAGCGTTTGCGAAATTCGGCTCAGATCTTGATGCAGCAACTCAAAGAACAATAGATAGGGGGCGTAGAAACCAGGAAGTATTGAAGCAACCTCAATACTCACCGGTCAAAGTTGAAGATCAGGTGGCTGTAATATACGCGTCCACCAAAGGATTTATTGATAAGATACCGGAATCCAGGGTTAAGGAGTTTGAAGTAGAATTTACTAACACAATGAACGGTCAGCACAAGGAGGTTCTTGCTGAACTTCGTGAAGGTAAACTCTCGGATAATGGGGTTGCGAAAATGGAAGAAGCAGCCAAGGATATTGCTTCAAGATATCAGGAACAATAAAAAAAGATGCCCAGTTTAAAGGAAGTTCGTAACCGGATCCAGTCAGTAAGCTCAACACAGCAGATCACCAAAGCCATGAAAATGGTTGCAGCGGCTAAATTGAGAAGAGCGCAGGATCGAATTCTTCAGATGAGGCCCTATTCTCAAAAACTTACGGCTATCATGCAGAATATTTCGGCCTCAATTGATACAGGAAAGGTCGAAAATCCGTTTGCCGAAGAACGTGAGATCAACAATGTTCTGCTGGTTGTAGTTTCATCTGACAGAGGTCTTTGCGGAGCTTTCAATAGTAATGTTTTTAAACATACCGTGGCCCTAATCGAGGAGAAGTATAGTTACATCTCATCCGGAGGGGGGCTACATATCATGCCGATCGGACGTAGATCAAAGGAATACTTTGAGAAACGAGGTTACCACTGCATAAGTGATTATTCGGAAATGTTCCATAACCTTGACTTTGATCATGTGGAGGAAGCTGTCAAACATGCGATGGATAGTTTCATACATGAGGAGTATGATCAAATTGAAATCATTTATAATGAATTCAAGAATGTTGCAACTCAAATCTTAAGGAATGAGCAATTCCTACCAATTAGTCAGTCAACAACAGAAGAGGATGACACCACCATGGAGTCGGACTACCTGTTTGAACCTACCGATGAATTCATTTTCCAGGAGATTATTCCCAAGTCGCTAAAGATCCAATTTTACAAAGCGGTTCTCGAGTCAAATGCAGCAGAGCATGGGGCTCGAATGACTGCCATGGACCAAGCTACGGAAAATGCTCAGGAGCTATTGAAGGATTTGAGATTGACATTCAACAGGACTCGTCAGGCCGCTATCACCAAGGAGATCCTCGAAATTGTTGGAGGTGCAGAGGCCTTAGCTCAGGGATCGTAATAATTCTTTGCTATTTTCAGTGGTCTGAAAATGGTAAGAATATTTCAATTCATACATTGGTTGTCTTTAGACGTAGTGGCAGGATGTCTTGTCCTACTGTCATTTTATGGTAGGCAGTATGGTGTTGATCTTCCAGTCTCAGTATACTTTGCTCTTGGAAGCACTGTTTGGTTAATTTATTCCATCGATCACCTGATTGATACTAAAAACCTCGTGGAACCTTCCCTGAAAAGACACCAGCTTTTCAGAAGTTATAGAAAGAGCCTGATAGCTTTCGTCATAATTGTGTCTCTGACAGCCCTGGGGAACCTTATTTTCCTTCCTCCTCACATCATCATTCCCGGATTTTCAATCGCTGCTCTTTGTCTATTTTATCTATTGTATAATGGTGTCCTTGGACGAATAGGATTGAAGGAGATTGTTATTGCTATTCTTTTCGGAATAGCGGTCATGATTTATCCAATCGTCTCGACACCGGTCCTGACGATGGTAGATCTTTTGCTTATAATACAATTGATTTTCCTTGCCTATTTGAATTTGGTGTTGATATCCCTAATCGAATCCGAAAATGATCGAATGGATAATTTTGATTCAATTATTCAGAAGTTAAGCCTTGTAAAGGCCAAAAGATTGTGGTTCCTGGTATTCAGTATATTGATCATTTCCTCTACTGGTATGATTTTGTATGGTCATTTTATCCCTGTTCAGTTATTTCTTTTGATGTCCTCGACCGTTCTAATCATACTTCTCCTACTTAGAACAAATGGTTACAAAGGACCCTATCACTTCATCGCCGATAGCATATTCTTTATACCTCTGATCTTATGATTGAGAATAACTTCAATCTAATTGCCCCATTCTACGGAACTCTCAAAAGCGTGACTTTTGGCAGGAGTTTAGATGAAGCTTCTTCAAAATATCTTAAGTCAATCAATACTGGAGAAATGCTAATACTGGGAGGAGGAAGGGGTGAGATCCTATCCTCTATTGATCGTGAAGTGCGTAAATCATTTCTGGAAAAATCTCAAAAGATGATTGGGTATGCGAGAAGCTTCAGTGATGACACTGATTTCATCTGCGATGATTTTCTGCAATTCGAAACTGAGAATAGGTACGAAACAATAGTTTGTCCATTTTTTCTGGATGCTTTTGATTATGATCATCTCAATGTGGTAATCAGGAAGATCCATAGATTATTGAAGAACGACGGAAATCTGTTGGTTGCAGATTTTCAGAATACAGGAAAGTTCACACATCAAAGTATGCTTTGGTTGATGCACGCATTTTTTCGTTTGACAACAAACTTGCAATCCAGACGGTTGGAAGACATTAATAAAATGATATTAGAGCTTGGTTTTGTTTTGGAGAAGGAGGCATTTCTTTGCAACTCTTTTGTTTTTTCCCGTATTTATAGAAAAGCAGGAAACCTTTAACCAATGTTCTTGTCATTAATTTGACGAAAGTGAAAGGAGAGACTCAAAATATCCATCGGCATCTGATTGAAAGGAGTAAGGAAGGAGATCAATACGCTCAATCCGAACTTTATCGATTATATGCCAAGGCAATGTATAATATATGCCGTAGGATGATTGGCGATGATGAAGAAGCGAGGGATATTTTACAGGAATCCTTCATAGATGCTTTTCAAAAGTTACCATCCCTGCGGGAAGTCAGTACATTCAGTTTATGGATCAAGAGGATCGTCACGAACAATTGCATTAATGCTTTGAGGAAAAAGCGATTAATGACGACAGAATTGAAAGAAGGTTGGGACTTTATAGATGAGGAAGAGGATGATTTTGAATACAACAAGTACAAGGTGAGCCAGGTGATGGATTCTATTGACAATTTGCCGGATGGTTGCAGGACAGTGCTTACGTTATACCTGTTTGAAGGATATGACCACAAGGAAATTGGTCAAATCCTATCCATATCCGAATCAGCCTCCAAAGCTCAATACTGCAAGGCGAAAGCTAAGATCAGGAACCGGTTAACTGAAAAAATAAAGAAATATGTCTGATGGGTTGAAACACTATATTGATCGTAAAAGGGATGAGGTTGACATTTATCCATTCGATGTTGATAAAGGTTGGGAGGAGTTATCACAAAACCTTGGCAAGAAGAAAGAAAGAAATAATCGCTGGATCTGGATGTCCATCGCAGCTTCTGTTGTTATTATCCTGGTAGGCTGGTTGGGTTTGAAATCGACCAATTTTGATGAAAATGGGATTTATACTAATGAACTTATGGAAACCCATTCCTATTACCAGGAATTGATCGATACGAAGTTGCTAAGGGTAACCCAGCAAATTGATGATCCGGATTTACTGAGGGATATTGAGGCTCTTGATCAGGCTTTCAATGAGTTAAGTCAGGATTTAAATGATGGGATCCATAACGAGGAAGTTGTGACAGCCATGATCGATAACTACCGACTTAAACTGAAGATCCTCGAAAGAATATTAAATGAATTGGAAGGAGAAAAAAATGAAGAAAATATCATTTTATAGCCTCGCATTTTTAGTAGGGTTTGCATTGCATGCCCAAAATGTGAGAATAGAAAAAAGCTATGACAGGTCATTCTTCATAGAAGATAGGGCACGAGTAGAGATTACTAATAAGTACGGTGAGGTGATCATCAACAACTGGTACAAGGATTCTGTAAGAATAAAGGTCGATGTACTAGCTGAAGGAAAGAATCAGGAAGTGGTCAATAAAGAAATGCGTCGTGTAGATATTGATTTAAGGCAGATAGGATCCATAGTGAGTGGGGTTACGAAGTTTGATGTTGGCAGACGAGGGGTTTTTGGTGAGTTTCTTGACCAGGTAAATGACTATTCCAAATCTGTTATTGGTGGGAAACGAATAACAGTTGACTATGAAGTTTGGCTTCCTCAAGAACTTGATCTTTCAATTGAAAATAAGTTTGGGGACATATACCTGTCCTCTCTTGATGGTAAAGTTTCCATTGATTTGTCCCACGGAGATCTAAGAGGAAACAAGATCTCAAATGAACTTATGCTTAAGCACAGTTTTGGAAAGAGTGCTTTTGACTATATCCATGATGGAAATATTACGTTCAGAGGTATCGATGCCAAGATCAGTGAAGCTCAAAAACTGTTGTTTGAGTCCAGCTCCTCTGAAATATCGCTTGGCACAGCAGAAGAGATACAACTGGTTTCCAGAAATGACAAATATTTTGTTGACAAGGCCCGGAATGTAATAGGAGAAGGTACATTCACGGACATCAGGATTGACGAATTAACGGAAAATGCCCGGTTAGATTTTGACTATGGCGAAATATATTTAGCTCGGATTGATAAAGAATTTGACAACATCTTCATAAACGGAAAATCTTGTGACATCAACATGATCTTGAATCAGGCTTCCTACATTAATACAACAATCGAAGGAGACCAAAATCGAATGATCCTTCCCAATAGTATGCTCGTGATGAAACGGGAAAATCTTGACAACGAGAGGATCAAATTGTCCGGATTTGTTGGTAATACCAATACAACTCACAGCAGCTTGGAAGTCAGATCTGATGGTGGGGAATTATTAATTTCAATAAAAGAAACCGATATATTCACAAATCGAGATTAAATCTCTGCCAATGCTTCGCTTTTCAATATTGACACTGTGCCTGATTTGGGCTGGATCTTGTTTTGCCCAGCCTGTTTATAATCAATCTGCTGGTATTCGATTAGGTCATACATCGGCCCTTACGTTCAAAAAATTCTTTGGTAACGAGGAAGCTCTTGAAGTACTCTTAAGTGGACGGAGAGAGGGGATCCAAGTAAGTGCATTGTATATCTTCCATCAACCAATGCAGTTTTCTTTCAATGAGAATTTTTATGCCTACTATGGATTAGGTGCCCATATGGGATATGAAAGGTATGGTGGGTTAAGCAAAACATTGATTTCAGTTGACCCACCTCAGTTTCTATTTGATGAACAGAGTTATTTTGTAATGGGATTTAATGGGATCCTCGGGTTGGAGTACAGATGGTTGAGTGTTCCTGTGACCCTGGGTTTTGATTTGAAACCATATTATAATTTTGTTGGTATGAGGTACACCCGCACCAGATTTTGGGATTCGGCAATATCTATAAAGTACGTGTTTTAAGCTTATGAAGTACTTAATAGCCCTTACTTTTCTTTATGTATCCCATTTATCCATCTCTCAACAGTATGTTGACTCAAATGATCCAAAGGAAATAAAATCTTTGCTCAGTAGCGAAAACGAGATTAACGGATTTGGAGGAATGGATATCAAAGTGACTGACATATTTTCCGAAAGAGCAATGATCCTTGGAGGTTATGGTGGTGTTCTGGTCAATAGAAGATTCATGCTTGGTGTAGCGGGATATGGGATCGCCACTGATCCTGAATTTGAAGGTCAGCTCAGAGATGGTCTGCTACCTGATACTTTGGTAAATGGAAGCACAAGGAAGCTTACAATTACAGGTGGCTATGCGGGTCTGATGCTAGGAGGTATTTTATTTACCAGAGAGATTGTACATATTTCTATTCCGGTAACATTGGGTGCCGGACAATTACATATTACGGACAAGGACTTTTTCCAAAACTCAACGGACACTGACTACACCATCGAAAGTTCGACCTTCTTTTATGCAGAACCAGGAGTACAATTAGAATTCAATATGACTTCCTCATTCAGAATTGCCATAGGAGCGACCTATAGGGCAGTTTATGATCTGGATTTAACTTACCTGGAAGACAAAGATCTTACAGATTGGACAGCAACGGTATCCTTCAGGATAGGACGGTACTAACTATTTTCAAGTTCAGTGATCAAATCATGAACGAGTTTCTCTATCTCATTTGTACTAGACGCGAAATGGGTTATTCCCATTTCCTTCAATGATTCCATTCCAAGGTCGTATATAAAACTTCCCGGTTCCAGACAGATAATAATCCTTTTAGATTTCTTGTAGGTTTTTACAGCCAATTCAAGCTCTGATTTAGTACCAATCCCACCTGTAAAAACCAGAATGATATCGGATGAAAGGACGTTAATGTGATTACGACTACCAGAGCCTCCGGGTTCAAGTCCCTGAAGGTGGGTATATATTGGTAATTCAACCCATAAATTCGGGTAGATTGCAGGATCTTTTCCGCTGGGGATAACACCAATACTCAAGCCAGACCTCTCCTTTATGCTGCAAAAGCCCGCACATGCGGCTTTCATTACTCCCGCTCCACCACCAGTAAGAAGATGATAATTGTTTTCCGCGATCCATTTTCCTACTTCAAAAGGGAATTTCAATTGGGGATTATTATCAGGATGGGTTCCTGATCCGAAAACCCCTATAATCGTTCTTTTATTGGAAATTACCGGATTCATTTTACTTTTCGACAAATGACCAAACGGGATTTACCATTCTGATCCCTAAATCCAACTAAAAATAAATCTCCTCCCTCTCTTAACCTATATTTTTTCTTTAGCCCGTCTGTTGAAAGTGGATAATTACGAGTGATAATATTGAAAATACCAGTGCCG
Source organism: Cyclobacteriaceae bacterium (assembly GCA_965242805.1). Taxonomy (GTDB): domain Bacteria; phylum Bacteroidota; class Bacteroidia; order Cytophagales; family Cyclobacteriaceae; genus JANQEU01. Next base: position 3,685,511 of record CBDETD010000002.1, read on the forward strand.
GAAATTTCTTTTTTATGCGGTGCGTCATTCATCACCTGGAATATTCTACCCGGAAAATCGTCAATAACTTCATTGGAAGTATAGAAATGGCTATTAGGTGCAAGCTTTCCCAAACCGTACTTCTGGCTGATCAATTTGTAAGCACCTGCTTTCGTCACGACACTCATAGGATCGTACAAGAACTTACCCAATGTCCCATATTTTACATCTGCGGTTTTTTCCTCGTCAATCGTAAATACCAGTTTAAGACCTGTACCAATGTCTTCACAGACGATTTCAGGATTGCTCGAGGATTCTGAGGACAGGTAAAACAAGACTTCTTTTACTTCATTTTTAATGGACAATATAAAGACCGACTGTACATTTTTTAGTTGCGTAATACCTAAGGAAAGATCTATTAATGGGGATGCTTTGATAAGCACGTCATTCTCTTGCGACTGGATTTTAGTGAGGATTTCAAGAATATTCGGTGAGCAGTCTTCAAACCGAAATACTTTCTTTGTTCCTTCCCTTCTATCAGGATCTATGTAGAATGTCGTCTTATTCTTAGTTGGCAGTGATTGAAAGAGTGATTCGGCAGTTTGGTTGTATACTTCGATGTTTTTATTCAGGATCCGGCAATTGTATTGAAAAACTGAGGCAATGAAAGGATCATGCTCCACATAAATCGTTTCCTTGAAATTTGAATAAAGGGCTAGACAATCGATCCCCAGTCCTCCTGTTAGATCAATCAGACGTTCACCCTCTACAATGGAAGTTTTGTATTTGGCAGTCTGTTCTGAGGAACACTGTTCCAATGAAAGGGGAGGTGCATAGATGATGTGATCATCCCCATACCAGGAAGGAAGTTTGGTTTTGGCTTTCCTTCTGGAAATGATCTGGCCCACAACGTACTTCTCGAATCCAATTATTTCCCCAGGTGGATTAAGGAGTAAACTATGTGTGTCTGAAGTTTCATTTCTTAAAATGAAATCCCTGATTTCAGGAGATGAGAGAAATCCTATGATCTCCTCGTTATTCAGATCCTTCAGGTTACAGATTAGCCAACAAGGGAATGTGAGAGAATATACTCCGCAATTTGAATGGCATTTGTAGCCGCTCCTTTTCGGAGGTTATCAGAAACGATCCACATATTCAAGGCATTTGGGTGGGATTCATCCCGACGTATCCGACCTACAAATACTTCATCCTTACCATGCGCGTTGATCGGCATAGGGTAAACATTGGAAGTGGGATCGTCTTCCAGAATTACCCCTTCAGTGGAGGATAATATTGAGCATACTTCTTCGAGGGCAAATTCCTCTACAAATTCGATATTGACAGATTCAGAGTGACCTCCGATGGTCGGAATACGAACACATGTTGCAGTCACCTGCACGCTATCATCATTAAGGATCTTTTTGGTCTCATTGACCATTTTCATTTCTTCCTTAGTGTATCCGTTGTCCTGGAAAACATCAATATGCGGTAAAGCATTTTTGTCAATGGGATGAGGATAGACCATTTCACCTTCAACGCCTTGCCGCTCGTTGTTCATCTGATCTACAGCAGCCTTTCCGGTTCCCGTAACCGACTGGTAGGTACTTACAACCACTCTCTTTATCCTGAATCTTTCATGCAATGGTGCCAAGACAAGGACCATTTGGATAGTCGAGCAGTTAGGGTTCGCTATTATCCTGTCATTTTCTTCGATCACTTTTCCGTTTACTTCGGGGACAATCAGTTTTTTGTGGGGATCCATTCTCCAGGCTGAAGAGTTGTCGATTACAATTGTTCCAACCTCGGCAAACTTTGGAGCCCATTGCAGGGAAGTACCTCCACCTGCAGAAAAAATTGCAATGTCCGGTGCCATTTCCACACCTTCCTCCATGGACACAACCGAATAAAACTCTCCTTTACAACTCACCTCCTTACCTACAGATCGTTTGGAGGCTATAGGAATAAGCGTAGTGAAAGGGAAATTTCTTTCTTCCAGGATCCTCAGGACTTCCTGTCCTACAAGACCTGTCGCACCGGCAACTGCTATTTTCATGTCCAATTCCTTTTTTGAGCCCTCAAAAGTACTATATTAGTTATAAGAACTCACTATTTCATGATACTTAAAACTACCTTTAGCATCCTGCTGGTTGCTTTTCAATCTACTTTATTTGCTCAATTCATTGAATCCTTCGATGACGGGGACATCACCTCAAATCCCAGCTGGGACGGGAATACTGAACTCTTTGTTGTCGAATCCGGATTATTGAGATCCAACAATGATCCCGATCAGGGAGGAAGTAATTCTTACTATCTAAGTACAGAGTCTGTAGTTTCATACGATGCGACCTGGGAGTATTATATAGACCTGCAGTTTGCAACATCAGGAGCCAATTATGTAGATGTATTCCTTATGGCTGATAACTCCGACCTCCTTCAGGTTCAAAATGGATATTATGTTAGATTGGGCGGTACCCAAGATGAAATTGTACTTTTTAGACTTCAGGGAGGCACATCCACCGCCATCATTGACAATAGTGAAGGAATTATAAACAGTTCCAGCTCAAATGAATTCAAAATAAGGGTTTCAAGGGATCCATCAAATGTCTGGCAGCTGGAGATTGATGATGGAGCATTGGATAGCTATGTTATCGCTGGTTCTGAGGTTGACAATAGCATTACAACCAGTAATTTTTTCGGAATTTTCATCCAGCAGTCTTCTGCGAACTCAGCAGTCTACAGTCATTTTTTTGATGACTTCACTGTTACAGGTTCAATCACGCCTGATGTTTTACCTCCGACGATTGATAGTGTCATTGTCAGTCAATCACAATTGAACATATTCTTCAGCGAAGATGTGGAAGAACTCAGTGCTGAAACTATTGAAAACTATGCTGTGAACAACAATATTTCCATACTATCAGCAGACAGAGATCCTGGCGACATGTCATTGGTCAATTTGACAACATCAGGTTTCCTGAATGGGCAATCATATAAACTGAATGTAATAGGGATCAACGACTTAAGTGGTAATTCAATTGACCCTGAAGAGATTGATTTTGAATATCTGGTTGTGTCACAACCTTCCTTCAGAGATGTTGTCATTAACGAATTTATGTCTGATCCCAGTCCGTCAAAAGGTCTTCCCGAGTCCGACTTTGTGGAATTGTACAATCCAACGGAGAATTTTTTTGATCTGACAGGTTGGCGAATAGGTGACAACTCCAACACAAGTGAACTTTTAAATTCATATGTTCTTAGACCAGATTCCTATTTGATCGTTTGTGATGAATCATCTGTTTCTGATTTTCAGGTATACGGAGATGTAATTGGTGTCCAATCATTTCCGAATTTCAATGCCACCTCCGCTGACTCAGTGGTCTTGAATGACAATTCGGGTTTACGTATTGATGCGGTTGGATATGACAGTCCGGGGAATGATGGTATGACGCTTGAGCAGGTCAATCCAATGGCGGTTTGTTCAGATATTACCAATTTCTTAATATCCAGTGAGCCGGAAGGAGGTACACCAGGAAGTATAAATTCAGTTTTCAATGTTGAACCGGATCAGAATGGGCCGCAATTGATTCGGTTTGAGGTTGTCGATCCAGATTCACTTATTCTTGAATTTTCCGAACCTATTGATGAATCTTCTTTATCATCAGGTTCATTTTCAATTCAGGAAATTGATGACCTGTCCGCCCAATTGGTATTCCAACGCTTTGTGTCTTTATCCCTTGTTGAGGGACTGATTTCTGAAAATGACTTTACAATTGTTATGGACGAAATTGCAGATTGTTCGGGAAATCTGGTCAGCGATGATTTCGAATTCTATTACGATGTTACAGGCCCTGAATTGCTGGAAATAAAAGTACTTTCTGATTCGGAGTTGGCTTTGATCTTCAATGAGGAGGTCATGGAAAATTCAGCAGAAGATGAATCCAGTTATTCCATAGAAAGTCAACAAATAAAATCAAGCGGTGGTGCACAGCTACAGGACTCAGCCAGAAACAGGGTACATATTGAACTGGTTACCAATTTGGTAGAATCATCATATCTCCTCAATACGATAGGAATTGAAGATACCTTAGGGAATCGCAGGGATACGGTCAGCTATTTTTTTGATTTCAAAGATCAGGTAGACTCGGCCATTCTTGTTGCGCCTGATATTTTGAGGGTGGTCTTTGATGTCCAGCCGGATCCGGAAAAACTCTCAGTAATCAATTTCTCTGTGGACGGTGAAACTCCTGATGATGTAATAAATGAGACTGAAAACGGATCATTGAGGTTGATTTTTGAGGAAAATTTTGATGACAATGAGCTGTATGAATTATACATGGAGGACCTGGTTGACATCAATGGAGCAAGAATGATCACACCTGCTCAGGGATTTATCCTGGACACAAAACCTCCTGAAATTGAAAACCTTGAGGTATTGGATGACAATAGCATTGTACTGGAATTCAATGAAGCATTATCTATTCTACCAGCTGTCCATTTGAATAATTATGAACTGGACGGAGAAATACCCACCGAGGCTATATTTCTTAATTCTAAGTTCGTTCAATTGAACTTCTTTCAATCATTCCCAATAGAGGAACAAATGGAGTTGATCGTGAGAAATATTGAAGATATCCACTCCAATTCAATGCGCAGCTCCAGTAAGCTGTTCCTCACCTATGATCCTGTTGCCCCCAGACTTGATTCAGCATTTTATTTTGGAGGCGATCGTATTCGTTTATTGATTTCTGAAAAATTAGACCTGTCATCACTGGAAATTGAAAACTTGCATTTCTCTGATTTTCAGCCAGTGGAATTTCAGATCTACGGCCCGGATTCTACCATGCTTGATCTAATAATGGATACAATACCACTTACGGAATCAGGTGTTTTAAGTATTGGGAATTGGAGCGATCAGAATGGTAACAGTCTGGATGGAACTATTGAGAAAACAATCAGTACTCAATCTCTGGTACTTTCACAGGTTACGACAACTTCAAATACAACTCTTGATCTTACGTTTTCTCATCCCTTATTTGGGAAGGACCCATTTTCGGCGACTGCATACCAAATAGAAGGATTGCAGGTCCTTTCAGTGGACATTGTTGCCAACAAAATTCGACTTACTACTTCTGAGATGGTGGATGGAGAACACTATCATCTGAAAATAGACAGCGAATTGAAATCTGATAATAATTATCCATTGGTTCATGATATGATAGAGTTCCAATTTGAAGATTATTTTGAGTCCTACAACATCGTTGACAGCACAACATTGCGACTGGTGTGTTCCACAGAGTTTGAATTGATCTCAAATGAAAATTTCATTTTCGAGCCGGCGATAGAGATCACTAAAATAGATGCTGACGATAATAGGATTTTGACTTTGATATTCCGTGAGGCACTACAGGAAAATACATCACTGGAATTAGAATGGTCGGGATTGGTGGATAGATGGGGTAGGAGAATACCGGATAATAAGATGCAGTTTGAATTGGACACTCAACCTCCGGTCATCTCAGAAATTTTAAGTGACTATTCGCATCAGATCATTGTAATATTCAATGAAACCGTCGATCAAACAACAGCTAATTCCACAAATCAATATGAGATCATTGGCATAGGTCAAGCCAAATTGGTTGAATTCATTGATGACACTTCCATAAGATTGGCTTTTGGAAATGTTCCGGAGCAAGTTGATCTGGAATTGAGGTTTCAGAATATAAGTGATACGCGGGGTAATTATAATCTTGATGATACAATAGCATTCCAATATACACCTCCTCCTATTCCTAACCCGGGAGAAATAATGATTTCGGAAATAATGGCGGATCCTTCCCCTATGATCGGACTTCCGGAATATGAGTATGTGGAGATTTTTAATAGCAGCCCAAATAACTACGATTTAAGGTCATTGGTAATTGCTGACGCAAATGACACGATAACATTACCGGAAATCGTACTTGATGCCTGGTCCTATTTGTCCCTTTCGAAGGGCTCCATAGATGAAAGTGAAAACCATTACAATATCAAAGACTTCATATCACTCACCAATAGTGGAGAAGTTATTTCGATAATCAACATCAAGGGAGAGTTAATTGATGAAGTAAACTACACTCTTGATTGGTATAAAGATTCTGACAAAGATGATGGGGGTTTCAGTCTGGAATTGATCAATCCAGAATCGGACTGTCCTTCACCTTCAAACTGGACAGCTTCCGAAGATCCCTCAGGCGGTACACCGGGTCGCGAGAATTCTGTTTTCAGTTTGGATCCGGACAGTATTCGACCCTCTCTCTTTTCAATGGAATTTGATGGAAACACGATCGTATTGACATTTAATGAAGTCATGGATGAGGCATCACTTTGGTCGGGTCAATATGAGACCATTGGATTGGATCTTGAAGTTTTGTCGGTAACTGCTGAAAGTGTCGAGCTGATAATGAATCAGGATGTACAAAAGGGAATTTGCTATGAATTGGAAGTATCCGGAGTTAAAGACTGCTCCGGTAACGAAATTGATCCTTTCTTTATCGATTTTGGAATTGGTGATGTGCCTGGATTCAATGATATAATTGTAACCGAGATCATGTCTGACCCGGAACCTCAGGTTTCTTTACCAAATTCGGAATACCTCGAAATCTTTAATGCTTCTGATAGGTTACTATCCCTGGATCAACTTTACATTTCTGATAATCAATCCAGATCAGGGAATTTGTATGGGCTCCTGCGGCCAGGGCAATACCTTTTACTTGTGCCCTCTTCTGGACTTGAGAAATACTCCATTGAAAATGTCATTTCGGTTCCGTCCTGGGTAAGTCTAGACAATGATGGTGAGTTCATTGGTTTGTTTTATGAGGACCATCCCATATTCACCATAACCTACTCCAATGAATGGTATGATGATCCGGAGTTGGGAGCGGGAGGATACGCATTGGAGATGGGAGATTTGAATAGTCCCTGCGCTGGGTATCCAAACTGGCAAGTCACATCCAGTGAAATAGGAGGTACACCCGGATATGAGAATGCTTTTTCCATGGAGTATCCGGATAATTTTGGTCCCGTCCTGGAGAATGTGGACATTGTTTCATCCGATTCTTTATTGCTTGTGTTCGATGAGAAAATCGATCCGGATTTTGAAGCACAACTTGAATTCAGCCCGGGACTTCAGATTGATTCCATGTATTATAATCTCACAGATCCAAATTCAATACCTGTCAAGTTAAGATCAGAAATACCCCAAAGCGAACCGATTGTAATCACCATAGAGGGAGTTGTTGATTGTAATGGCAATCCCTCAAATTCTCAACAATTTGAATTTGTTCGTCATGAGACCCCAAAGTCCGACCTGTACATAAGTGAGATCCTATTTGATCCGGTACCAGGTGTTGAAGACTTTATCGAACTCTTCAACTCATCTGATTCGTATTTGACTTTATCTGGGAGCGCATTGAGTGGTTTTCGGGACACGGTAATACTGACATCAGATATTATTATCGAGCCCAACCAATATTTAGTGGTCACTACGGCCAAAGAGGCATTGGTTTTTGATTATCCCGATGCCATCGAAGATCAGATCCTAGAAGTGGAGCGACTTCCTTCTATGCCGAATGATCAAGGTATACTAGTTGTGAAAAATCCTGAGGGAAAGACCATAGACTCTGCATACTACGAAGATGATTTTCATTCTTCTCTTCTGGCAGAAACTGAAGGTGTCTCTCTTGAGAGAATTTCCTTTTCACAACCTTCCATTTCCGAGAATAATTGGAACTCAGCTTCAAGTCTGGAGGGCTTTGCCACACCTGGTTACGCGAATAGTCAGACAATTTCCGATGTGGGATCGGCGTCGACCATTGAAATTGAACCCAAAGTATTCATCCCCGGTTCCGCCAATCCAGCCTATTCATCCTTCACTACCATAAATTTCGACCTTGGAAAGGCTGGTCTATTTGCCAATGTGGATATCTACGATCAGACAGGATCATTTGTCATCAGTCTCCTTCGTGGTGGATCGTTGTCCACATCAGGTTTTCTAAAGTGGGATGGCACAAACTCCTCAGGCAAAAAAGTTCGAATCGGTCATTACATTATTGTATTCGAAATTTTTGGCCAAAAGGGCGAGCAGGCCACATACAAGGAAGTGGTTGTGGTTGGAACTGAATTTTGAAAACAGGATAGAGTTCTACCTGTTAAACTCAATCACATGAGCACTGACGGTGATGGTCCTTTTTGTGTAAAATGGTGGAAATCCCGCCATGTGATCTTCGGTAATCACGTTGACCAGGGCTTTCGAGCCTGTCATAAGATTGGCACTATTGACCATTTGAGCATAGGCATTTTCATATAACTGCTTTTTCTTGATCCCTCCAATGAGCAGGATGTAAGACACGTCTGCCTGGCCGGTAACCTTTTCTACAATTGTATAATTATTTTCCGTAAGATGAACCTGTGTGGCGTTGTGGTTCTCATTGACCATTACCGCGTAGTTAATACCACATGAGTTGATGGAAATAACCAGGATGACCAGGGCGAGGATTTTAAATAGCGTTCTCATTTTTGTTATGATTCAATTTCCGCCGAAGGTATTGGATACTATAGAGAGCGGTTATGACAATCAGAACCTTCAATTATGTTTTAGATCAGTCTTCTGAGATTTTAACAAAAAGAAGAATCTCTTTCAGTTTCCAAAGAACATTTTCATGACCAGATCTTAATCTGCAAAAACAAGGTTATATTAAGTGAGAGAGAGAAATGATCTGCGTAATAAACAATACGATCCATCAATTGATCCGCAAGGGAGAAAGTCTTGAAAAGGCCAGAAAAGTCCTTAAGGAACGCTATCACATTAACATAGACATAGCCACATTAAGGAAGCGGTTGAAAAATCTCAAACTGGAATATCCGGCCTAGGACGACTATTCGTCCTTATATATTTTAACTACAATTTCTCCTTCGCTGGTCACGTAGCCCCGGTACATCCCGTCAGAACTAAAAGGCATGGAGACGTTACCATTCTTGTCCAATGCTACGAGGCCTCCGGTACCACCAAGCTCTGCGGTCTGATCAATGGATTCCTGGGCTGCCTGGTCTACTGTGTAGTTTTTGTATTTCATCAGTGCGGATACTTCGTACGCCGAAACAGATCGAATGAAATACTCGCCATGACCTGTAGCTGACACTCCGGCAGTTTCATTGTCGCAATAAGTTCCAGCTCCGATGATAGGGGAATCCCCAACTCTTCCCCATTTTTTGTTAGTCATACCTCCTGTGGATGTACCTGCACAGAGATTTCCTTCTTTGTCCAATGCAACTGCGCCGACGGTTCCATATTCCTTACGGGCTCGTAGTTGTTCCAGTCTCCAATCGGTTCGGAAATATTCGGGATCAACTGTTTCCATACCCTGTTCTACTGCGAATTCTTCTGCACCTGATGAAGTAAGCATGACATGGGGTGAGTTCTCCATTACCTCGTAGGCTGTGTTAATGGGATTTTTAAGTGTTTTAACACCGGATATCGCACCTGCATTTAGATCACGACCTCTCATTATGGAAGCATCCAGCTCATTTTCCTCGTCGGCTGTAAATACAGCGCCGACTCCCGCATTAAATAACGGCGAATCTTCCATGACATTGATGGTTTTGATCACTGCCTCACAACTTTCTCCACCATTTTGAAGAACTTCATAACCAGCCTGTAACGCCTCTGTGAGTTTAGCACGGTAAGCGGCTTCCTTCTCATCGGTCATGTCCTCTTTTTTGATGGTGCCCGCACCGCCATGAATGACCAATATGCCTTGTTCCATCTCTTGATCTGAAGATGTGTCAATAACACTTGCAGTTGTGTCTTTTGGTGCATCGCAGGCAAAAATCGCCAAAGCGATAATAGGGAGAATGAATCTTGTTCTCATGGGTGGTATATAATTTTAAATTACTATCAATTGAATTAGATTAGCGGAAATTTCCTATCAGCGGTTTAAAATTGTTGGATTATGGCAGAAAAAACAAAATACTCACCCAAAGAACTAAAGGAATTCGAAGCACTGATAAATAAGAAACTGGATACTGCCCGAAATGAACTGAATGTATTGAGAGGCTCTTTGACCAGGAGTACGGATGAAGGTACTGATGATACTTTTGGCAATGTGAAGACACTGGAAGACGGAGCGGATACAGCAGAGAAGGAACAACTATCTCAACTTGCTGCCAGGCAACAAAAGTTTATCAATAATCTTGAAAATGCATTGGTTCGAATTAAAAACGGAACTTACGGAATTTGTGTGGACACAGGTAAACTGATCAGTAAAGAAAGATTGAAAGCTGTGCCACATACTATGCATTCCATCGAAGCGAAATTGGGTAAGAAATAAGTGGATTTTCTTTCCAATCACATCGAGGCACTTATTTTTTGTTCTCCCAAGCCGATCTCCGAAGATGAAATAAGAGATTGCCTTCAGGAAATGTTTGAAGCCGATCTTCCGATGGATGATATTGCCGGAAGCCTGAAGAAAATTGGTGAGAAATACGATTCGGAAGACTTCTCAATCGGCCTCATCAAAAGTGGAGGAGGATATCAATTTCTGACAAAACCCGCTTACCAATCCAGTATTGGGATCCTGCTGAAGCAACAATCAAAGAAACGATTGACAACTTCCGCTTTGGAAACGCTTTCGATCATCGCATATAAGCAACCTGTTACCAAATCCCAGGTTGAGTTGATCCGTGGTGTGAATTGTGATTATGCTATCCAGAAGCTATTGGAGAAAGAACTGGTAGAAATAAGGGGAAAATCCGAGGGTGTGGGGCGCCCATTGCTTTACGGAACAAGCCAAAAATTCATGGATTACTTTGGGATCAACGACCTGAGGGAGCTACCTACTCCGAAGGATTTCTCAACAGAGGAGAACACCATTGGTGATGCCCAGGAATAATCCCAAACGTCCATCTAAATCTAGTTATCGCCCACCCCGAAGAAAAGACACTACTCCGGAGGAAGTCAGGCTCAATAAATTCATAGCTAATGCCGGGGTCTGTTCCAGAAGGGATGCTGACGAGCTTATCAAAAATGGCGAGATAAGGGTTAACGGGAAAGTTGTCAAAGAGCTTGGTACCAAAGTCAAGAGAACCGACAAAGTCCAATACAAGGGAAAAGTTCTTAAGGGGGAAAAGATGCAGTACGTCCTGCTGAACAAACCTAAAGACTTCATTACGACTGTTAATGATCCAAAAAACAGGAAGACCGTGATGAAACTGGTCTCAAGAGCTTGTGATGAGCGCATATATCCTGTAGGCCGGTTGGATAGAAATACCACAGGGCTATTACTCTTCACAAATGATGGTGACCTTGCCAAAAAACTGACCCATCCCTCCCACAGGGTGAGGAAGATCTACCAGGTTGAGTTAAGTAAATCATTAACACCTGCAGACGCGGAGAAGATCCAGGAAGGAGTTGAACTGGAAGATGGACTGGCCAGCGTGGACGAAATGGCAATTCTGGATGACAAAAACCGCAAGATAGGTCTTGAGATCCACATTGGTAGGAATCGCATCGTCAGGAGGATATTCGAATATCTTGGATATGAGGTGGTGCGATTGGATCGGGTAATGTTTGGACCCCTGACGAAGAAGGATCTTCCCAGGGGAAACTACAGGCATCTGACCCAGCGTGAAATCAATTTGCTTACGCAGATCAAATAGGAATTTTTATTTGAAAAAATAGTATGCATGCATACTATTTTTTATGGACATACACTATATTAGAGGCAATAAGAATCAGGGTGTTTTTGATTAGTTCAAAAGCCAGGATCTTGATGTAGTTCTAAGTAGATTGTGGTTGATGATTTGTGCAGGGTGCGACAATGAGGAAGCTCCATAAACAAAAAAACTCTGACTTACGCCAGAGTTCTTTATTGTGGTGCTGAGTGCCTGTCTGCCGGTAGGCAGGGATTATCTTCGATGATCCGTGTGGGGGAGTAACAAAGAAGAACTCCTCACTTCGTTCGGGTTTTTTGTTTTATGAACTCTTCAAAAACAAGTTTTCATGAGTCCTATAAAACAAAAAAACTCTGACTTATGCCAGAGTTCTTCGTTGTGGTGCTGAGTGGATTCGAACCACCGACTCACGGATTTTCAGTCCGATGCTCTACCACCTGAGCTACAGCACCTGAAAAAGTGGATGCAAAAGTAGGAAATTATAGATTTGGTACAAACTATTATGAACAAATAACACTATGGCCCTGATCTCGCAAGTAATTTTTATTCTGGTCCTTGGCTTTTTTGTCTTCCTGATCTATCGGAGAGCCAGTAGAATAAAGAAGAATATTCAACTGGGAATCGAAATCGGAGAGGTGGAAGACAAACCCCAACGGTGGAATAACGTGTTTCTATTGGCCTTTGGGCAAAAGAAGATGTTCAAGAACCACCTGGCGGCTGTTTTCCATTTTTTTATATACGCCGGATTCATCCTGATCAATATTGAGGTGCTTGAAATCATCCTCGATGGTATCCTGGGAACGCATAGGTTGTTGGCCCCTGTTCTGGGAGGCTTCTATCCCATGCTTATATCATTCTTTGAACTCCTTGCCTGGTTGGTGATCATAGCCTGTGTCATTTTTCTCTTAAGAAGAAATGTGACCAGAGTGCCAAGATTCACGAAGCCTGAGATGAAGGGATGGCCATTCCTGGATGGGAACCTGATCCTGATCTTTGAGATCGTTCTGATGTTTGCCATTCTTTCTATGAATGCTGCTGACCAGGTACTACAGGACAGAGGGATCGGTCATTATGGCAAAACGGGTCCTTTCATGTTCAGTGCATTCATGAAACCAATGTTTGATGGAATGGCTGCCGGTCCACTCATGATCACTGAACGAACGGCGTGGTGGCTCCACATCATTGGGATACTGGCTTTTGCTCTTTATGTCACCTACTCAAAGCATCTCCATATTTTCATGTCATTCCCGAACACCTATTATGCCAGGATCACTCCAAAGGGTGAAATGGTCAATATGCCGGAGATCACCAATGAGGTGAAGATAATGTTGGGGATGCCAACGAATGGGGATGGTGCTCCACCACCGGAAGGGATGAAGTTTGGAGCGAAGGACGTTAATGATCTTACCCGAAAGCATCTTATGGATGCTTACAGTTGTACGGAGTGTGGCCGATGTACTGCAGAATGTCCTGCCAACCTGACTGGCAAAAAACTTTCTCCAAGAAAGATCATGATGGATGTGAGGGATCGAATGGAGGATGTTGGTAATGCCAAAGATGGATTGAATGATGGCAAATCCCTTTTGGGTGATTACATCACCAAGGAGGAGATCAATGCTTGCACTAACTGTAATGCCTGTGTGGAGGCTTGTCCCGTAAGTATCAATCCTTTGGATATCATATTACAGTTGCGACGATACGTGGCCATGGAAGAGTCCGGATCTCCGGCAGCCTGGAACGCCATGTTCTCAAATATCGAAACAAATTTTGCACCTTGGAAATTTTCAGCTCAGGATAGGTTCAACTGGGCGGAGGAACTAAAAAATAAATAAAAGGAATGTCAGAAATCAAAGTACCAACAGTTGCTGAATTAGCTGCCAAAGGAGAATCTCCCGATATTTTATTTTGGGTGGGATGTGCCGGTTCATACGATGACCGCTATAAAAGGGTAACCCAGGCATTCGTCAAGATACTCAACAAAGTGGGGATCAATTTTGCCGTATTGGGGCCTGAAGAGTCATGTACAGGTGATCCTGCACGAAGAGGAGGCAATGAATTCCTTTTCCAAATGCAGGCCATGGCAAATATCCAGGTATTGAATGGTTATGAAATTAAGAGAATAGTAACTGCCTGTCCGCATTGCTTCAATACCATCAAAAATGAATACCCCGAACTAGGTGGCAATTATGATGTGATCCATCATTCCGAATTTCTTCAGCAATTGATCGATGACGGGAAGATCACCATGAAAGAAGGGGAGAGTTTTAAAGGTAAAAAGATCACCTATCACGATTCCTGCTTTTTGGGAAGGGCAAATAACGTTTATGAGGCTCCAAGAAAGGTCTTGGAAGCATTGGATGCTGACCTTGTGGAAATGAAGCGCTGTAAGACCAATGGCCTTTGCTGTGGTGCTGGTGGGGCTCAGATGTTCAAAGATGCCGAACCCGGGAATAAAGAGATCAATATCGAGCGAACCGAGGAGGCTTTGGAGACTTCAGCCAAAACCATTGCCGTGGCATGTCCTTTCTGCATGACCATGATGAGTGATGGCATCAAAAGCAAGGAGAAAGAGAATGAAGTGGAAGTCAAGGACCTCGCGGAGTTGATCGTTGAGGGAGAGGGGCTGTGATCAGATCAGTTCGCAGGCAGGGAAAACGCAACAATGCTATTTCCGGGAGGTGTACCGAGTTTCTCACCACCACAGGCAACAACAATAAACTGCTTGCCATTGACTTTATACATGGAGGGCGTCATAAAGGCTGCAGCTGGTAATTCCACTTCCCACAATAATTCACCGGTATGTTTATTAAAAGCCCTGAAGTAGCCATCTTTTGTGGCGGAAATGAACAACAATCCGTTTTCGGTGACCACGGGGCCGCCATAATTTTCCGTTCCTGTTGTTGGATATCCTTGATTTCGTAGGGAGATAGTCTCACCAAGTGGGATTGACCATAGAAATTCACCGGAATTCAGATCTATGGCATGCATAGTCCCCCATGGAGGATCTATTGCTGGTAATCCGTTTTCATCAAAGAATTTTTTGTAGCCCGAATGAGTGTAAGGAGCCATTGGAGTAGTGCTTTCTGAGACCACTTCCATTTTCTCAACACCTGTTACAAAGTCAATTATTGTATTAACCTCTTCATCAGAAAGTTGTGGAAATCCGATCATCCGTCCTTTCCCATTCTTGATCTGGACATCAATTTCATCCCTCGAAAATCGATCTGAGATCCCAATCAACGAAGGGTATCCACTCAACTCAGAACCACTTTTATCATTTTGATGGCATACGGCGCAATGTGTTTTGTACAGGCTCTCCCCCAGCGATGCTTCTTCTGCACTGAATGCAACATCCAGCCCCAGTTCCCAGGCCATTTCATTGGAATTCACATAAAGGATCCCATCACTCGGATCAGCCGCAGCACCTCCCCATTCTGCGCCCCCATCGTAACCTGGAAAGAGAAGTAATGGCTTAAGTCCCGGTGGATGGAATGGGGTCTTAATGTAGTTTTCCAGCATTTCAGAAAGTGAATCCGATTTAGACGTGTACGGACTGATCGCCAGTTGATGGGGTTGTCTTGCGAATGGTTTCGGCAAAAGGGGAATAGGCTGAGTAAGTGATGCTTGTTCTCCGTAGATATCAGACGCAGGAACCGACATTTCCTCAATTTCAAACAAAGGCTCACCGGTGAGACGATCAAATACAAAAACATACCCCTGCTTCGTAATTTGAGCGACTGCTTGTATTTCTTCGCTGTTCCTTTTGACTGTCAACAAATTTGGAGGAGCTGGCAGGTCACGGTCCCACAGGTCATGATGGACAAACTGGAAATGCCAGATCCTTTCGCCGGACCTTGCGTTCAATGCTAAAAGGCTATTAGCGAAAAGATTGTCGCCGATCCTTGCACCACCGTAGAAATCCGGTGATGTGGAACCGGTTGGGACATAAACGATACCATATTCTGGGTCCACTGCCATTCCCGCCCAGTTGTTGGCGCCTCCGATCACCTGGCTCTCATGTGCCTTCTTATCTTTCCAGGTATGGTGTCCATATTCTCCCGGGTGAGGGATGGTATGAAATGTCCACGCCAATTCGCCAGTCCTTACATTGAAGGCTCTTACATCACCCGGAGCAGCATCAGGCCCTTCCGAAACCCGAACGGGAAGGATGATCAGGTCTTCGAATACGGTTCCCGGAGTATTGCTAATAATGAATTTGTCTGATTCGGAATACGGAAACCCTGTATGCAGATCTACTCGTCCACTATCACCGAAATCCATGATAAGATCCCCGGTTAAGGCATTCAATGCAATCAACTCAGCTCCTCTTGTAAATAGGATCCGTTTGTCTTCACCATCTTCCCAGTATGACACCCCTCTACTTGTACTGTGCCATGCTTTTTCAGGATCGCCTTGATTCCATATTTCATGTCCCGAGTAGGCGTCCAGGGCAAAAACCTGTAATCCAGCTGAAATTCCAAATAAAATGCCATCAACGATAATGGGATTCATCTGCATTTGACCCGTATCAGGGGTGTTGTAGGTCCACGCAACTTGAAGCTGGTCCACATTTTCCTGGGTGAATTGATCCAATATCGAATAGTGATTCCGATCAGGACCTCCCAGATAATCTCTCCATGAATTGTAGGAATAGGTGTACTCAGGATTCACGACCTGAATTTCCCGAGGGCCATCGCAGCTAATCACTGCCAGCAAACAGAAGTATGAAACAACAATTAAATATGAAAAAGGTCTTTTCATTTTGTCTGATAATCACCCGCTGTCCTGAAGTTAAATACTTTGACCGAATTGATCAGTTTGTTGGATTTTATTTGACTACATAACAACTGGACTGTCTCGTCAGCTAGAATATCTCAGTAGTAAACCTCGAAGGTTGAAAACAGGGTATTGAATCCCGAACTTGTGTGTTGGGTGGAAAATCGCGGGAAGATGAGCCGATGACGGCCGTGTTGCTGGAGGGCGTTGGATCGTGGGATGGAAGGGCCAGGGTCGTGCGCTAATTATTTTCCGAAGGTTTTTTTGACGGTTCGCTGCTGCGATTCGTTTTTTGACCGTAAAAAATGAAGAGCTGGCCGCCGAGGCCGAGGATCATTAGAATCCAAAAACTAACGAAATTCAATAGGTGCTAAAGATTGCATCTGTCTTTAGTATTATATACTGGCTGAAGGACAGACAGAATTTGGCTAGTTCGACAATTCCTCGATTGCTGCTTCAAGTATTGGATCTATACCTGCGATGGAATCCTGTTCGGAGATCCAGACGGGAATATCGGGAGGTATTCCTACCCCTTCAAAGATCTCATCGTCCGGGGTGGCAACCATCCAGGTAGAAAGTCGGAAGGTCCATCCGTTGGGAAGTTCTCGGAGTATCGGATTACCTGAACCCCCACCGGTAGTATCTCCTACAATCGTGACATTGGGTATGGATCGCATGGCCAGGGTGAATGACTCAGCTGAACTGAAAACGCCCCTGTTGGTCAAGACCACAACCTTCTTATTGAATCTTTTTCCATCGGGTTCGATAAAGTTAGAAGTCCAGGAGGTAAAATCATTGTGGTCAGGACCATTTCGATACCTTGCTTTCATGTACGCCCTTTTCTTGTCAGCAAATCGACTGGCAACAACTTCGGAGTTGATGTCACTTCCTCCTCCATTGGAACGGACGTCCAGGACAATACCGTCTTTCTCCCCGAAGGTTTTGATGATCTTGTCGATCTTTTCATACTCCTCTTCCTCACCCCCAAAGGAGGATATGTATATATACCCCAGGTTGGAGTCTTCAAGATTCCCGATATAGAGTATACGGTTCAATTGGGTCAGTCGATCAACGTAGTTGTTGACATTGATCGGGCTGTTAAGTGGAAATCCGGCTTTGAAGTCGAAACCAGCATCTTCGAAGGGAGTATAGAGATCCACATGCCCGTCTTCAAGACTGATCACTATGGACCTAAGAATATCGAAAAGCTCAAAGGAAGAAGTGTTCTGTGATATATCCGGACGGTGCAAGGAATAAACCGAATCCCAGTCAACATCTTTAATAATGAAGAACGGGTAATGCCTGTCAAACTCGTTCCAGAAAATATCAAAATTCGACTCGATTGAGTTATCCGGATCCTCTTCAATTCCCAGCTGTTCGCATGAAAATATCCCAATCAAAAAAATGAATATCAATTTCCTACTCATCCCTATCAAGTTTGAAGTTCAATCCCAACGCGATGGTGTGCGATCCAAAAGTGACATCATTCCAGCGATTCAGATCAAAATACCTGAACAGGTACAATGCCTGAAATCTAACTCGTTCATTGATGGATCGTGAGTATTGGAGTTGAAAGTTGTAATCGATCTGTTTTCCAAGGGGATATACTTTGATGACGCCATAACCATTGTGCTCAGAGCTAAGTAACAGGGAGATCATTGAAACATTCACAAATGTTGATATCGAATGCCTATCGTTTAAAGCTTTCCTGGCAGAGAGGGAAAATCCCAGGGAAGTAGCGACCTCACCGGTTGTATTATCAAGTCGCCCGATCTGGTATTCCCGAACAAAACCCAACCCCTTTAAACTTGGTCCAATTTCAATGTCAGTTCCAAATGGGGTCCAATCCTCGATTGATCTCAGATGATGGTATTCCAGTGCTCCATTATATCCTGTTAGAGTGCTGGACTCATTGAAGTTATTACCCAGTGAGGATTGATCATACCGTAACCTCCAGATGTTTGTCCCCCTTTTCTTTGCCCTATAGTCGATCAAAAAGGGCACGGTACTTCCCGAGTAATTAAGATTGGATCCTATCTCGTCATTGATCAAATAATGCTTGTATCCCAGGGAAAAGGAAATATTCCTCTCCGGAGATTGTCCAAAACCAATGAATGGAATTGTCAGCAATCCCAGAAAACAAATGTTCCGTAGTCGATACAGTCCTGTGATGATTTTGACCTTTGGCATCAAACGGGGAAGATACATTAAATGAATCAACCATTTAACAACGATCCCTTCCCCTGACAAGTATACCTACAGTCGAACCTATTTGGTTTTGCCGGAGATCAAACAGTTAAAGAACAGTTTGTACGTAGCACGGGGTTGACCTCTGAACTGGGGACGGAATCCAAAGAGATAAACATTTCCTTCACCCAGACCGACTCTCATCAAAGCGCTTTTACCTCCGATGTTTTTCTTTTCATTCAAGGCCCATCCACTCATCAACAGCTCTTCCTCAGCGTAATTGACGATTGACTCTGCGTCAGGCCGTGGAGCCTTCTTCACAGTTGTTTCATTACCACCTTCGCCCTTGTTTTTCTTGTAGACCACCTCGAAAGCACGACTTCTGCTAAAGGATGTCGCCACTTCTTCCTGCGTACCGTATCCTATGGGATGATCTGTTTTTACCTTCGCTCGTATCAGTGATCCAGGGATGAAGAATTGCTGGGGGCTTTTTCCTCGTACCACATTGCGGATGGGCAGAGAAAAGTGATCTATGGCGAAATCACTGGCGTCATCGAGTGCGATCAGTGTTCCGCCTGCTTCAACATAGCTCTTGATCTTGAGTGCGCCTTCGAGGCCTATGCCACCTGTATACTCGTCTGGCATAAAACCTTTTTGGTGACCATTCAGAATTCTGGACGGAGACTGATCAGGAATGATGATAGCATCAAATTCACTTAGATCTCTTTGTCTGATATCATTGTCATGCAGTGTGTCCCAATCAAACTCGAATTCTGTCAACACCCACCGGGTCCAGCCTTCGTCCATGTTGGGTACCCATGATTTGTACAAACCGACTCTGGGTCTTTGAACTTCGGTTTTGCTATTGGAGGGTTCAGATTTCACTCCGTCGAAATCAAGCCCAAGCTCAACTGATAAACTTTCCAGCGAACTATTGTCGTCTTCACTAATCACGAGGAAATCTCCGGCATTTAAATCATTACCGGAAGAAGTTATGCGATGGATCTCTTTTCCTTCTCCGAGCAAACGATTCAGTGCTGTAAAACTGGCATTCGTCTTTCCACTAAAGACAAAACCATAATTGCCTTTTCCAACCTTTCCATCATCCGGATCAGATTGACCCTCAACGTCCTCTGTCTTTGCCTCGAAAGGTAGTGCGATCTTATCAACTGTTACACCCATTTGCAAGGGAAGGGTCCATCCTGCCAGATCGTAAGGTGGGATAGGAGGCCCTCCGGGATATTCCGTTTTGGTGGGATAGGTCTGCTTCTCCATCAGGTCTTCCAGGTAAGGTCGGAATGCCTGGCTGGTATGGATGACATACGAACCGGCGGCATAATCTTTATCACCGGTACTGAATTTAGCTGTGGCTCTCTTGATCTCAATACCTCCCCGTTTTAATATATTCACCAGGTTCAGGGCTTCTCCCTTGTCCCATTGCTCAGCTGGGATCACGTAGGCGAAAGTTCCTTTGAGGATTTTACTATCAATGGCATCCCTTCCCATCCTGTAGATGTTGTAGAGGAGGCTCTCCTTTCGATCTGCTGCGTAATTCAACACGCCAATGGAACCTTCAATCATGTAGTCCACCGCGTCCCGGAATTTCGATTCGCCGGCTTCCCAGGGGTAGGGATAGAATATTTTGGTACCATCTGTGACCATGTTCCCTCTTCTATGACCCACCTGTTTTGGAATGGAGTCCGGAGGATAAAACCTTGGCGTAGGAGTTGCATGACTGGTTTCGGTAAGGATCCCGATCATATTGTGATAGTAGGGAGTAGTTCGTCCTCCTCCGTTCCACCACATGCTGTACTGAAGGTTGGAGACCACACCTGACATGTTTTCCATGGCAAAATGATGGGTCATGGCTGTTCCCACAAGGTTCGTTCCGGTAGTGATGCCAGGGTGGATCTTGGGATTTACCGGATCTGAAAATGGTGGCACAAATATCCGGGTCCAGCTGGGACCGGTCTGGTGCTGGTTGTACACGATTTGGGGGTACCATTGGTTGTAGAGCACTTCATTGACATGGTAGGTTTCGGGCATGTTGTTCATGAACCAATCCCGGTTGTTATCATGACCTACATAATGGTGGTATAGGATAGGAGGGTTAGTTGTTTCATAGGGAGAGCCAAACTGCTCACGATACCAGGATACCACAATGTCCAGTCCATCGGGATTCATGACCGGCATGCACAGGAAGATCACATTTTCCCGTACCTTTTTCATTTCTTCACTCTCCTCGGTGGCCACTCTCCAGGCCAGTTCAGCCGTCATTTGCGCGTGGGCCTTTTCGCTGGCATGCATCCCTCCATCAATCCAGATCACTGCTTTGCCATTCACGGCATTTTGCTTCGCAGTGGATTCATCAATCCGTGCACGAGCCATATCCTCGCTTATTTTCCGATAGTTCTCAAGGTTGGCCAGGTTCTCCTCACTGGAGATAAAGAGTAGCAGCATCGGCTTTCCCAAAACAGATTGTCCTATTTCTGTTTTTATGACCCGATCCGATGCCTGCTCCAGTTGCTCGTAGTAATCCAGCATCTGATCATAGTCTGCCAGCTTAAAATCGGCTCCAACCTTAAATCCGAAGACATCTTCAGGTGCCGGAACCTGCGAGTAGGAAGTGATGGATAAAAATACAATAGCAAGGATAGAGAGAAAGTGACGCTTCATAGGTTCAATGGTTTAGGGGTGCAATAAAGAGAAGCAGCTATAGATTTCCAAGGGGGGATTGATTTGCGGTTATTTACACAGGGTCGGAGAAAACAACTCACTTATCCAACTTAATCGACTCAGAATTTATGCAATACCTCAGACCGGATGGAGGGGGTCCGTCGGGGAAGACATGTCCCAGGTGACAATCGCAGGTGTTGCACATGACTTCGACCCGGATCATGCCCATAGTGACGTCTTTCTCGTATTTGATAGCATTTTCCTTGATGGGCTGCGTGAAACTGGGCCAGCCGGAACTGGAATCATACTTAATGGAAGAGTCGAAAAGGGGTGTATCACAGCAGACGCAGTTGTACTTTCCATCATCGTAAATGTGGCATAGCTCTCCAGAAAAGGGTGCTTCGGTTCCTTTTCTTCGGGTAATGTGATATTGCTCAGGGGTGAGCTGCTCCCGCCATTCTTCGTCCGTCTTTTCTACTCTTTTATCAGGTTCCGGATTGCCATTTGTAGCAAACCGTATCACATCATTCCAGTCTAACATTGTTTGATTTTCAGGATACAACATACATAACCTAAGTGAAGGTTCAAAGTTTCGTTCTCTATTGACAACGCTCATTGTAATGTTCTCTGATCTCTGAGAACTTTAAATAAAAAAATGCTGCAGATAGATCTGATCAGACAGTTTTTAGCGAAAAAGGTTATTGCCGTGGTGGGAGTATCCCGTAAGGGAGACATTCCAGCCAACTATATTTTTAAAAGGTTCAAGGATTCAGGTTACCAGGCATTCCCCATAAATCCAAATGCTGAAGAGATTGGGGGAGAAAAGGTATTTGCCAGTTTAAAGGATCTACCTAAAAAGCCTGAAGCGGTTTTGCTGGCTGGAACTCCCGAAGTTTCTGAAAAGACGGTGACCGATTGCGTTGAAGCCAATGTACCCATTGTATGGATGCATAGGGGAATAGGGAATGGCAGCTACAGTGAGAGTGCTACTAACGAACTACTCAAAAATGACATTCATGTCATCACCAATGGTTGTCCTATGATGTTCATCCCGAAGGTGGATATATTTCACCGGATCTTTCGGTGGTTTAAGTAGCAGTTATCTATTCGTTCCGTAGCGAATTGACAGGATTCACCCTTGCTGCTCTACCGGCCTGATTGGATACGATCAATAATGCGAAAATCAAGCACACCAATCCCGCCACAGGGAAGATCCACCAGAATATATCCACTCGTATCGGATACCGCTCAAGGTACTGGTCAAGTAAGTACCATGCCAGTGGTGCTGCCATTACAAAAGCAATGAGAACTAGCTTAGTAAAGTCCTTTGAGATCAATCCAATCAGACTTGCAACTGTCGCACCCAGAACCTTTCGGATCCCGATTTCCTTGATCCGTCTTTGAGCAGTGTAAGAAGCCAATCCGAACAGCCCCAAACCAGTAATGAATAATGCCAGCAAGGCAAAAAGACTCGCCAATCTGCGGGTAAGATTGATGGTAGTGAATTTTTTCTCAAACTCTACATCTGCAAAGTTGTATTCAAACGGATAAGCCGGATTGTGCTTGTTGAACACTTCTTCAATAGTGGCAAGGTTTGATTGAAGGTCTCCACTTTTGATCCGAACACTCACATAGCCACCCCAATCATCCAGAATCATAAAAAGGGGTTTAACAGCCCGGTAGGGAGACCCCATCAAGGTATTGTCCATCACTCCGATCAGTTTTCGATCCTCTCCCCATAAAGTTAGGTTGGTACCTATGATTGGCTCCTCTAGCCCCATCAGTTCCAATGCTGCTTTATTGATCACAATGGCGGAGCTATCGGTAACATATTCTTCCGAATAATCCCTTCCGTGCAATATTTCGATCCCCATTGTTTTGCAGTAATCATAACTTCCGACAATGGTGGTAAATAGTACTCTAAGCTCTTCAGGTTTTCCTGGCCAACCCAGGAAGTTATTGGAGTTGATGCTTGTGATCTGGCTGTTGGACCATGTCACGGCTTCGACAACACCGGTCTGCAGGAGATCCTGTTTGATGATCTTGTAGTTTTCTTCAATATCATCAGTGATCTCAACACTGATCAGGTTTTCCTGATCATAGCCCAAGTCCCGATTTTGCACGAGTTCGATCTGCTGGATGATGACTACCGTACTTATCATCAGGAGAATTGAAAATCCAAATTGTAATACAACCAGAACCTTTCTTGGAAGTGTAGCGCTTCTTCCTGTCTGGATCGATCCCTTCAGCGTTCTAACCGGTTTGAATGCTGACAGATAAAAAGCTGGATAACTCCCGGAGATAATTCCGGAGCCCAGTACAAGGACACAACCAAATATCCAGAATTGAGGAGAAGTGTAGTCGATGAAAAGTTCTTTGTCAACCAATACATTGTAATAAGGAAGTACAAGCTCCGTTAATACTACCGCGATTAGGAAAGAGATCAGTGAGATGATTACGGATTCACCCAAAAACTGGAAAATAAGAAGTTGCCTGTTTGATCCCAGGCTTTTGCGAATTCCTACTTCTCGTGCTCTCCGCTCGGACCTTGCCGTCGCAAGATTCATGAAGTTGATACAGGCAATTACCAGGATGAAAATAGCAATGATCGTGAAGAGCTGCACATAGTCACTTCTTCCGCCTGCTTCTTTTCCGTTCTCGAAAGTAGAATGTAATCTCCATCTGGGCATTGGGTGTAGATAAAACCACCTTGGGATGTCATCCTGTTCTTTTTCTGTAAGCATACCATAAATGGTTTCCTCGACTTTCAATTCCTTTTCACTGTCATTTAACTCAACAAAAATCTGGAATGAGTAATTACCCCAATTCGTTTTGTTCTCGACTACCCAGGGATTGATTGATTCCCGATGCTTCCAGGGGATCAGATATTCAAATTCGAAGGATGAATTACCTGGGATGTCTTCAAGTATGGCGGTAACCTGGAGGGAGCTTTTGTCATCGACTTTTATGATCTCTCCCATGGGATCCTGGTCTTTGAATAGTCTTTTTGCCATTGACTCGGTAATTACGATCGATAGTGGATCATCCAGTGCTGTGGTACGGTCTCCCACTTTCAATTCATACTCAAACATTTCAAGAAATTCATTACTTGCAAAATATCCACGGTCCAGGATCCTGATGTCACCTACTGTAAGCAACCTGTCACCACCCCACCCAAGCACGCAGGAGTTGATTATGTCGGAGTCCGAAACTTTCATTTCTTCATAAGTAGGAAGTGGTACCGACCTCCAGGAATTGATCTTACCGTCAAATTCGGCATTTACCCAGACCTGATACAGTCTTTCGTATTTAGGCAGGAACGAATCAAAAGAAGTCTCATCCTCGACCCATAGCATGATCAGGAAGCTACAGACGATCCCTACAGCCAGACCTGAAATATTGATAATTGAATAGACACTGTTCCTTCGAAGATTTCTGAAGGTTACAACGAGGAAATTTTTGAGCATAACCCGAGTTTTAGTTGATTGCTGAAATGAAAGACACCGAAAATGTAATTAGGTTGCGTTATAATACCTATACTTTCAATTTTCATTAAGGTTACTTTATTGTAGTCAATAAGTGAGTAATTGATTTGCTCAGTCAGTAATTTTAGTTGTGCTTTCCGTACAATACAAGTTCTTCTACGAGGTAGCTACACAGCTAAGCTTTTCCAAGGCTGCCGAGGTGTTATTTGTGTCTCAACCTGCTGTGACCAAACAGATCAAGAAGCTTGAGTCCGAGATTGGAGTTCCATTATTTGAGAGGATGGGAACAAGCATCAAATTGACATCCTCAGGTAAAAAACTTCTGGAGTATCTCAGAAAGGCGAAGATCATTGAAAAGTCAATTGATTCGGATCTTGAAATCATCAAGAGTCAACTTCAGGCAAGGGGAGAGTTGAGAGTAGGGTCCAGCACGACCATTTCTTTGTATGTGCTGCCGAAGATTTTATCATCCTACCGAAAGAAATTTCCGAACATTAAGATCTTTCAGTTGAACAGTAACAGTGAGAATGTCCTCTCCGCTCTGGTTAAAAATGATATTGACCTGGCAATTATCGAAGCGCATCATAAGATAAATGCCGTACATTTTGAACCTTTCATGGATGACGAAATTATAGGGATCTGTTCAGGGCACAGCCCGTATGCTGAATCTGAGTTCAAACCGGCCGATTTGAAAAATGTGGAAATAGCATTGCGGGAGGTTGGGTCCGGGACATTAGCGGTGCTAATGAAGGAATTGGAAAGACATAAGCTGAAGCTCAAAGATTTGAATGTAGTTGCCAGGTTAGGAGGTACACAAGCCATGAAGAACTTTCTTTTGGAGGATACTTCAATAGGCTTTCTTTCAAAAATGGCTGTTAATAAGGAATTGATTGATGGGAGACTCAAATCTGTTCACATCCAGTCGTTACATGTGAAAAGGAAGTTCAACTTTGTCATGCGGAAGGGAGAGGAACGAACGGGGATTGTAAAGTCCTTCATCAATGAGGCAAAATCCATTATAACTAATGGTTATAGTTCATGATTAAAATGAATTTGAATAGTTATATGAGATGGTCGAACTTTAAGTATGCAAACGACCGTTCAAACTTCATTCATCTCACATCTTTCATGTTCTCATTGTGGGGAATTCTTCCCTTATGATCGACTACAATCTGTTTCTCCATGTTGCGGTCACCCATTAGTAGTTAATTATGATAAAAACTCTTTCATAAGGAAGTCGGAATTAATTCGACGGAAACCTGATATGTGGCGATATGCCGAGATGCTTCCATTGGTGTCAAATGAAAACAGGGTTTCCTTAGGTGAAGGAATGACCCCAATGATCCCGTTAGATCGAATTGGGAACAAATATGGTTATTCGAATTTGTGGCTAAAGGATGAGGGGCAAAATCCTACGGGATCTTTCAAAGCCCGCGGTCTGAGTGTAGCTATTTCCAAAACTGTGGAGTTGGGAGTAACTCATTGTGTGATCCCTACTGCTGGTAACGCAGGAGAAGCCATGAGTGCCTACTGTGCGAGAGCTAATATCAGGGCAACAGTGGTTATGCCCAAGACCGTACCCAAAGTTTTCAAGGAGGAATGTGAGCAATACGGAGCTGAGTTGATCATTGTGGATGGATTAATGGATGAATGTAGTACGCAGGCCCAGAAAATTTCCAATCGAACGGGAGCTTTCAATCTAGCTACCATGACAGAACCATATCGACTGGAAGGCAAAAAAACCATGGGATATGAAATAGCGGAGCAGATGAATTGGGAGTTACCTGACCTCATACTATATCCAACCGGCGGAGGAACTGGCTTGATCGGGATCTGGAAGGCATTTCATGAGATGTACAAACTTGGTTGGTTGTCTGAAAAAGAGTTTCCAAGAATGATAGCGGTTCAATCCTCGAATTGTGCTCCTTTGGTGAATTGGGATCATGTCTGGGACCATGGTTATGAGGACTCAATAGCCAATGGATTGGTGGTTCCTTTTCCTTTTGCCCGAACTATGATCCACAAAGTTTTACGGGAATCTCGTGGATATGCCATTTCGGTAACAGAAGATCAGATCATCGACAGCATGGAGGAGATGAGTAGAACGGAGGGTATCCCGGTCTGCCCTGAGGGTGCTTCATTGTGGGCGGCATTGAATGATCTGGATAGAAACACCGACATCTGCAGGCATGAAAAAATATTACTATTGAATACAGCCAGTGGGATAAAGTATGGTGAGGCCTTAAGAAATTACCGGTCGGAATCGCACAATTCATTAACTCATAGTATGTAGTCCTTCCCTCAAATATTCTAACTTTAACTTAAACTTATCACCCCTCTAATCATGAAATCTGTAACCACAAGAATTCTTACATTATTATGCTTTTCTCTTTTTTTCTATGCATCTGATGCACAGCTTTCCGGCTTGAAGAACAAGCTTAAAAAAGCTGCCAAATCGGTCGTTGAAGATGAACTGGGTCTGGAGAAGAAAGAAGCAGAAACAACACAACCGGAGACAAACACTTCGGACCGGGAGGCTAGCAATAGCTCGGTTCAGGGAAAGAAGCTGAAACCTGCGGATGTTGATGAGCTTATAGGGTTTGCTATTGATTCCTATAAAAAGGAAGAGTATTCAGATTCGAGATTCCAGCTTAGAGAATCTCATCGCAATATAGATATTGAAATAGGGTACAAAATCCTCGAAATGATGCCCGAAAGTACCTTAGGCCTTGATGCGATCAAGGAGAACGACGGTATTGTCGGAAGTGAAATTGGCCTTGTAGGGTTGGTGATCAATCGTGAGTATGGCCAGGATGAAAAACGAATAACAGCCACTATTGGTAATAATTCCACAATGGGAGCCTATATGGCCTCATACGCATATTCAACCAACGATGAAAATCAGAAATCCGTAATGGTACAGGATTATCGTGGCACTCTGACATTTGATGGGGAGAATACCTATCAGTTGGGTGTTCCGTTTGCGCAGTCATCCGTATTTGTATTGAATTGTGAGGGATTTTCCGGGGAAGAAGAAGTGATGGATGCTGTTCAACCATTTACAATTTCTGATTTTGAGGATCTGCTCCAGAATGATGAAACCAATGTTACGGATGGCAAGGATGCCTTGGCATATTTGACTTCAGCAAAGGAAAAATACTCAGAGAAGGACCTTGAAGGTACGCGTTTTCAACTTCAATCGGGCCTGGTCAAAATTGACGAGATCATAGGTCAGAAGGTCCTTGAAATGCTACCCAATGAAATTGAGGGCCTTACGGTGGTATCTGAAGAAGACGAATACGTGGGTAGTGGATTAGGATTTGCCGGAGTTTACATCAACCGTACCTATAGTGATGAAGCGGGAACAACCAAGATTGAGATTTCGATGATGGACGATTCTCCGGCGATGGCAATGGTATCTACATTCTTGTCTTCACCATTGGTTGGGATGACAGGTAATAAGTCTGTGAAAATAGATGGTTACCGAGGTATGATGGAAGATCTATCGAGCGAGGAAACCAAGGAGTTCAATATCAGTATCCCGAATAACCAATCACTTCTTACCATGAGGTTCATAAATATGCCTCAAAGTCAAGTGAATACGGCAGCCAATGAGGTACCGGTCGGAGAGATATTCAACTTTACGAAATAGAGACTAAGATTCCTTCCGGGCGGAGTGCAGGGCAGCGGCGATTATCACAAGGTTGATTGCAGAAACGATGTAAAACGCTCCTGTGACATTACCACGGAAGAAGAAATCATAGGTCAAAGTCCCTTGTGATCCTCCCAGTAATGGTCCAATCACAGGTATCCAGGAGTATTTCCAGTTGGAATGTCCTTTACCGCTTATCGGAAGAATGAAGTGTGCTATCCTGGGACCTAAATCCCGGGCCGGATTGATGGCATATCCTGTTGTTCCACCCAGAGACATCCCGATCACAGCTACCAATGCTCCTACGGCAATAGGATTGAATCCCTTTTGAAATTCGTTGGCGCCAATTAGCATTATGACAAACAGTAACACCGTGGTCCCGATAATCTCAGAAAGGAGATTGGCCCATCGCTTATCGACAGCGGGCCCTGTACTGAAGACCCCAAGTTTTGTTTCCTGACTTTCGGTTTTTGCCCAGTGGGGAAGGTAGTGCAACCATACCAATGTAGCTCCAGTAATTCCCCCTGCCATTTGGGCAAGAACATAACCCAAAGCCTGATTGGCTGGGAAGTCGCCACTCATCACTAATCCAAAAGTTACGGCAGGATTGATATGTGCATTACTTATTCTACCAACGGCGTAAATTGCCATGGTCACCGCCAGGCCCCAGGCAATTGTGATCACGATCCAACCGGAACCTTGAGAATAGGTCTTGTTCAAGCTGACACCAGCAACAACCCCTACACCAAATAGAACAAGAATTAATGTACCGAAGAATTCGGCGAGATAAACGCTCATAACACTAGTAGTTTAGCCAGAAAATCAGTCAGGGTTTGAATATACTTCTTTCCCACCGACATAAGTACTTATTACATCTACATTTTTAATATCGGTCGGATCGATTGTAAGAAGGTTTTGACCCAATACCACAAAGTCTGCGAGTTTACCTGTTTCGATAGATCCTTTAACGTCCTCTTCGAATGAGGCATATGCCCCTTCGATTGTATATGCTTTCAATGCCTGTTCGACGGTGATCCGTTGTTCAGGGACCCATCCCTCGAGGTTTTTACCGTCGATCGTCTGTCTTGTAACTGCTCCACATATACCTTCAAGGGGAGTGGGAGGAGCTACAGCCCAATCACTTCCAAATGCTACGCGGGCCCCAGCGTCAAGGAGGGATTTGAATGCGTATGTGGTTTTTATTCGTTCCGAACCTATAACTTTTTCCGCCCATCTACCGTCATCTATCGCGTGATAGGGTTGCATACTGGCGATAACCCCCAGCTTTTGAAATCTTACAATATCATCGGGAGAAAGATGTTGGGCATGTTCGATCCTGAATCTCCTTTCCCGTGGCCCGTTTTCTTCGATCACTTTTTCGAATACATTCAGAAGCGTGTTGATGGCGCGATCACCGATTGCATGTATAGCGAGATGTAATCCGGCTTTATCTGCGTTGAGCGCTCTGTCGTACAAACTATCTTCAGGTAGGAGAAAGAATCCCTTGTCACTCGGATCATCCGTATAAGGATCAAAGAATGCCGCGGTATGCGAGCCGAGCGCACCATCCACCATGCCTTTTAGAACTCCGATCTTCAACCACTGGTCTCCGGTACCCTGGTCCTCAACAATCTTCTTCAGTTCTCTCCAGAATTCCAGTTCCACGGCCATATAAAACCGGGTGATCTGTTGGTCTATGACCCGCTTGTACTTGTCAATGATATCAGGGGACACACGATCCATGTTATGGACTGTGGTCACTCCTTTGGAAGCTACAAAATTCATGGCATCAATAATGGCCTTATCATTCTGTTCAGGAGTGGGCTCGGTGATGACTTTAGTGATCAGATATTGCGCATTGTCCTTGAATATGCCTGTTGGTGTTCCGTTCTCATCCCTCACAATATCGCCACCCTCAACATCAGGTGTATTTCTGTCAATACCGGCAAGCTCCATAGCTTTGGAATTGGCTAATGAAATATGTCCATCCAGTCTCGTGACGAAAACAGGATGATCAGGGGTCATTTCATCGATCCAGGAGGCCTTTGGTAACTCCCCACCCCAAAGCTGATGATCCCAATCGCCTTCAAGGACCCATGTATTTTCAGGAACGGTCTTAGCGTACTCCCCAATACGATTTGAAAACTCCTCGGGGGTGGACGCATCACGGAGTTTGACGGAAGACAATCCAAATCCACCGGAAAGGAAATGAACATGGGAATCTATGAATCCGGGCACAACAAACCTGCCATCCAGATCAATGGTTTTTTTTGATTCGTACTTGTCTGTGAGATCCTCTTCGCCCACAGCAAGAAATTTACCTTCATTTACAATGAGTGTTGATGCGGATGGTGTCCCGGTATTTCCCGTCCAAATGGAGGCATTGGTTATTATCAAGTCAACATCCTGCTTTTCCACTGATGAGCATGACAACAGGATACTGACCAGAAGCAATAGGTAATAGGATTTCATAGGCAATAGGAAATTTGCCCATGAATTTAGTTAAAATTCACTCCTCTAATTTTGCTATTTTGAAGAAACTACCGGATTATGATCCTCAATTACTCCTCTTCGATCTTTGCCCCTACCTTAAGGATGTTTTCCTCTTTTTCGTGGATCTGATTTACAAACTTTGAAATTTTTTCAGATTCAAGGAATTTTTTGGAAATAGCTCCTTTTTTCATGAACTCGTAATAGACTTCCATTCCAAGATCACAAGCCAGCCTATTCCTTTTCTGTGTCAGACTTCTAACTTCCAGGTCGTTTTTTAGGTCTTCTATGACCTCCTGGATCTTTTGTACCACCTGCTCGAATGTTTCTGATCCGGACTTATAGATATTTTCAGCAGTGGGCTTTACGCTTTCCTTAAAGAACTCATTGACCTTTGGTTCCATTTTGTCATAGAATTCGGAAACCTCCTTCACCCCTTCCATGATATTCTCTTTGGATTCAAGGACGAAATCTTTCACTTTGCTCTTTTTCAAGTCCTCAAGCTTCGACTTTTTCATTGTTAGCGGGAGTTTTGGTTTTTTTGACTTTCACAGGTTCTTCCATTGGTTCCTTGGTTTCAAGACCAAAGCTTTCTTCTTGCCTCTGGATCCTTCTGCGACCCAGGAAATACAATCCCGTGATGACTACAGCAGCGGAACTTAGGGTTATGCCCAAGAATTTAAGTATGGTTTTCATGACGATGCATCTTTATTATAGAAGTCATTTTTCACCAATTAAATTCTCAAAAAGGGCGATTAATTCATCTATTCCTTCCTTTTCATATCATCACATCCGGTTTTTTTCATACTACGGACAGTGAACTGATAAAAATCATAACCAGGCTCATTACCAAGTTGCGGATCAAGGCATGTTTTTCTTTCCGATATATCGCAATTCCGATCAGTAGAAAAGCCAATGAAGAAGCCAAAAAATATGCTGTTGGATTTGGAGTTGCCACCACTGAGATCAAGCCAAGGATGACTAATAAATACCAGGTTATGAAATATTTTGAGATGTTCAGTGGGATCGATTTTCTGGATTTATAGAAAAGAGTGTATCTGATCACTATTATGAAAAGAAAAAGTAGCAGTCCTTCCCGTGCAATATGCAATAATGGTGTGACAATAAGTGCCTGGATATTTAATTCAGGTTCAGGCAAGTTGTCAAAATACTCCTGGTCAAATTGATTGGATTCAATGATCCTGATGTCTTCATCGGGTAGTCCTGGTACGGTAATAACTTCCTGAAGTGAATCAAATGGACTTGAATTCTTTCGATAATCCAGCAGAGCTATTGCTGATTCTTCAGAGATCCCCATGGTCAACAGGTCCTCAATTTCAGCCTGATTCATGTCAAATGTATAGAGGGGTAGTGTAAGTCCGTCAAATTGATCAAGCACGATCATTCTGTGGTCGTATTCTTTGACCATCATCCAAACGGACGGTGGTATACTTGCGGAGATCCCATGTTCCGTGGATCCCTCGTAAATCCTGATGACCTCGGTAGATTCTTCGGGAAGTCTCTCTACGTACCCATTTACAAAATCCAACAACTGCGATGATCCCGAATTATGAAAATCTACATATTCCGCAAAGACGGTAAATACTTTTAACATTTGATTTTGCATGGGCGAGAACAGGTCCATCGGTTGAATGCTTGCTGTGGTGTCCTCCAAAAACTTTGAATAAAATGAAGGGTCTTCGACATAATTTTCCTTCAGATCAGACAGGAATAATTGGCTGAAAAAGGTAGAAACCACACCTTCGGTGGCATGGGATTGGGAAATATTCCTTTTTTCACCTGTACGACGTACTCCGGAGTTTCGGTAAGAGATCCGGTCATTTAATGAACCTTTGACAAGTTGTTCATTTTTCCAATGAGCCAACTTTTCAACTGGATACCTGTATCTCTTGTAGTCCTCGAATTGTTGGTACCATGTGATCATCGAGGCTTTGTAGAAATCCATTCTTGGTGACCATTGATGGTCTCTTCGATAACCTCGAATGTAGTCGTCGAACTTCGATTCCTTTTCTATGACATCACTTTCAATACCCTGCTTGATCGAATCATTGGGTTCGAATAGTCTGGCAACGTTTTCCATCGATTCTGCAAATCCTTCATTGAAAGCGATCTGGTAATCCGTAATGACAGAAAAAAAATGGACGTTGACACTGCGTGATGTTTCTTCTACATCTGGTGCTGAGGAAAGCAAACGGTACAGGACGTGACCAAGTTCATGGGGATAGAGTTGGGTGACTGACATGAGTTTGCCCGGATCAGATCTGAAATTGCCTTCAACAATGTCAACATAGAAGGTTTCAGGCTTTTTATGTATGTCATTTCCTTGTTTCAATGCGAATCCGCGTCTGGCATAACCTCCCTGGTTGGTGGTAAGTGCCAGGTAGGCAGGTTCGATATGATCCTTTACACCTGTATTTACCAGGTATTGCTGGACGAATCCATGCAGTTTCAAGGATTCCCGTATAAAGGAATTTTCAATAACATTGATGGCTTTGTCATGTAAGTCGGAAGTATCCGACAATGGGATCATCTCAGTAAGTCCCTCAATTTCGTTTCCGGTAGGCTTTAGGAGAACAATGGACTGGGATTGTGTGTGTAAGAATTGACAAATAAATAGAAGGATCCAGAAGCTTCTACAAACCATAGTTGTAACCCTTTTAATTCAAGATGCAGGAATTAAAGGAAAGGTTACGAAGAATAATGGATTATTTCAGAACTTTTAGCACCTCATGTTCATAGCACCATGCCCAGTTTTCTCCGGGTTCCGCCGAGATCGCAACCAAATGACCATGTTGTTCGGCATGTTTGGAGGCGTGCTTATTTGGAGAAGAGTCGCAGCAGAGGGTTACTCCACATTCCTGACAGGTCCTTAAATGAACCCACCGGTCTCCTGTTTTTACACATTCTGCGCATTCATAGGATTGAGGAGCTTTGTGTACAAAACTCTCAAGATGTTCGCAAGTTCCGTATTCGATAGCCATTTTAATTCAATGATAAATATTCGTGAACAAATTTAATAGCCATAGACCCTTCTCCAACTGCAGAGGCCACGCGATTCATCGCACCAGCTCTCACATCTCCCGCCGCAAAGATCCCGGGGATACACGTTTCAAGTAAGAACGGTTCTCTTGGCTGTTTCCAATTATCTTTAAAATTTTTGTATTTGGTGAGCGATGGACCTGTTTCGATGAAACCTTTTCCATCTTTTAATAGGTCAAGGGTGATCCAATCTGTCATTGGTTTCGCTCCGATAAAAATGAACAGAGCTGCGGATTTCCGTTTCTCCTCTTTTCCTGTGTTGTTGTCTCGAATTACGACTTCCTGCAATCGATCGTCACCATCAACTTCAAGGACCTCATGACATCCAAGTACATGGATATTATCAGTACCTCCGATTTGATCGATCAAATATTGGGACATACTGCTCGATAAGTCAGGCTTACGGATGATGATGAATACATTCCTCGCAAACTTGGATAGATACATTGCAGCCTGTCCGGCGGAATTACCACCTCCAACAATGTAAATATCTTCATCCTTGCAGGCGTAGGCTTCTGTTGTCGCTGCTCCGTAATAAACACCGGCTCCCGTGAATTGGTCAATACCCTTTGCGGGATGCTTCCGGTAGTCGACCCCGCTTGTGATGATGATCGCTTTTGCATTCACCACTTTACCATCATTGAGGGTTAGTTTCTTATATCCGTCTTGCTGCTCAATATTTTTTACTTCCTGGGGGGACAGAAATTCTATTCCAAAACGTGTAGCCTGGGAGATCGCTCTACGAGAGAGTTCGGCTCCGCTAAGTCCTTTTGGAAAACCCAGGTAGTTCTCTATTCTTGAGCTGGTGCCCGCCTGTCCGCCGGGGGCCCTCTTTTCTATTAAGATTGTATTCAGGCCCTCTGAACCACCGTACACCCCGGCAGCTAGACCGGCCGGGCCAGCACCTATAATGGCTACATCATACATTTTTTGGGTGGCTTCCACCTTCATACCGATTTTCTCACCCAGTTCGGAGGTGCTTGGATCAAGTAGGATCTCTCCATTTTCCAGAAAAACAGCTGGCATTTCTTTCTCGGGTAGATCATTCATTTTCACCAGGTCCTGCCCTTCCTCACTGGTCAAAATGTCCATCCATTTGTACGGAATGAGGTTGCCGGAGAGGAAATCCTTGATTTCATGTGATTTTGGGGACCATTGGTATCCGACGATCTTGATCCCCTGAAAATCAGGTATGAAATTCACCTGCCATTCCTCCAACTGATCGTTGATGACCGGGTAAAGCTTCTCCTCCGGTGGATCCCATGGTTTCATGAGATAGTAATCCAGTTGAACATCATTAATAGCTTTTATTGCCGCTTCAATATCAGAATATGCAGTCAAAAGTATCCGCTTGGCATCCGGATAATACTCTCGGGCTTGCTCCAGGAATTCAACTCCCAACATTTCCGGCATGCGTTGGTCGGAGAGAAACATTGCCACGATCTCACCTTTATTTTTAAGCTCTTTGAGGGCTTCTAGGGCTTCGTTAGCAGATTGGGTGGACATGATCCTGTAATCCTTGCGGTACTGAGCACGGATGTCTCGTAGAACAGATTTTAATACCGCTGGATCATCATCAATCAGGAAGATTATAGGTTTTTTCATTTAGGCAGCTTTTATCGGTAATGAAATACTAAAGGTTGTTTTGCCGGGGACGGAGTCCACTTTGATATGTCCCTGGTGCTGGTTGATGATGATCTGATTCACCACATCCAAACCTAACCCCGTTCCCTTTCCAATGGGTTTGGTCGTGAAAAAAGGATCGAATATCTGTGATCTTACATCCTCCGGAATTCCTGATCCACTATCGGTGATATTGATTTCCACATACTTTCCATCTGTTCTTGTTTCAAGTTCCAATTGACGTTTGTCTGTATTTTCCATAGCATCAATGGCATTGTCAATAAGATTGGTCCATACCTGGTTCATTTCACTTGCCAGAATCTCCGGGTGAACCATGTCACTACAATATTTTTTAATTACATCTATTTTATTTTTTCTCAATTTATGATTGAGCATTGTAATGGTATTATCCATTCCGTCATGGATATTAGTTTTCGTCTTCTCCGGAGCCTGGTCCATATGCGTGTATTTCTTGACGGAGGTGACCAGGTCATTGATCCGTTTTGAAGCTTCTTCAATTTCACTGACAAGTTTTTCAGTAGTTAATACCTGGTTGAGCCAACCAACTACCGGAGAAAGATCTTCTTCAGACACATTCTCGGCAATCGTTTCCAGGTCGTCATATTCAATCCCATAATCTACAAAATTGGAAGAGATCTCGTCACTTTCGTCTACTTCGTGATCGTCCAGCCAGTCCATTAGTTCATCTTCCTTTTCTGATCTCTCCATCATCGAAAGATCTTGCTGTCCCTGGCTGACCTTGGAGAATAAAATGTCATTAACTGTGTCCACTTGGTCGTCGGTAACATTGATCTTGATCACATTTTTGAAATTCTCCGGTAAGTATTTCAGATGTTTACTCAATTCCTGTGCGCTTCGGACGATGGCAGCGGAAGGATTATTTAACTCATGAGCCAGCCCTGCTGAAAGCTTTCCCAAGGCCATCATTTTATCATTTTGCTGTTCCAATTTTGTAAATTCCCTTATACGTGTACTCATGACATGTACAAGTGCGGTCGTCAATTCATGACAATCACTGATCATTTCCGGGAACAAGGACTTATCAAGGGTAAGAACATGTGATTTCCGAAGGGATTCAGCGTATCCTCTGGCAACACTGGCCCTTGAATAAGGTAGTAGACCTGACAGGTCATGCTTCTTCATCTTACCGACCACCCTGAATTGATTCGACTGCTCAATTTTGATAACAAATTCACCATCAAGGATAGCAAGCAAGCGATCAATAGCCGTACCTGGTGCAAAGAGATTATCACCTTTTTCGATGGTAATGCATTCACCTTTCTCAATAAGCCACTTCAGTTGACTTTCGGGCACATTTTCAAGGGATCTAACATTTTTTAATTCTGCAAGTACATCCATATTGGATTAGGTCTAATTCAATTTTGAACTAATTTACGTTCTAACAACAAAAGACCTGTTGAGGTTCGGTCATTAACCAGAATGAGATCTCCATTAAAAAAGTCATTGATCTATTATGAGCTATGATCAAGTAGGACAAGGGTTTCATTCCAAAATCATTCTATTGTAGAAATGAGGATTAGAAGTGCTAACATTCTCGATTTACCTGAGATAGTAAAATTATTGGCAGATGACGAACTGGGGAAACAGAGGGAAAACTACACGTTGCCATTACCTAAATCGTATGTGACGGCATTTTGGAGAATTGATAAAGATCCCAACCACCAGTTAATTGTATTGGAAAATGAACAAAGAGAGATTGTGGGCACTTTCCAACTGACTTTTATTCAGCACCTCACTTATCAGGGAAGATTCAGGGCTCAAATTGAACAGGTTCGCATAAGGAGTGATTTACGTCATATGGGATACGGTCAGTTTATGATGAAGTGGGCAATCACGAAAGCCAGGGAAAGGGGTGCACATATCTTACAGTTGACCTCCACTAAAGTTAGAAAGGATGCCATACGATTTTATGAAAAATTGGGATTCAAAAGCACTCATGAGGGAATGAAGATATACTTCTGAGTCATTGTCCTTATATATAGATCCGACCGGGTTTTAGAAAGATATACAATCCACTCCCATGAGGTATTCTTTGCAGTTATCTTCTTCCGGGAGTGGTACCAGGGAGACTCTAAAGGATGGAAAAGGACCTTCACCCTGAAATTCTTCTTGTGCAAAGAAATCTCGCACAATTTCTGTATCCCTTACACCGATTGTATCATTATCCACCTTTAGCACCCATCCTCCGCCACAGATCCATTTGCTATAATCTCTCTTTATGAATTCCGCGGTTAGACTACAAGGCTCCACCTCCGTATTGTCATCACCACATCGGAGTAATAGTGCTATAGGAATTACGAAGAACAAGTATCGCATATACCGACTCGTATCAAATATTATGCCATGGCTATAAAAAAACCCCTGAAAATTTCAGGGGTTTAGTTTGGTACAGAAAGAAGAGCCTAGATGAATAACATCTGTGCTCCTTCCTCCTGTGCCCGGTTATAGAAATCACCAACCGTAAGCACTTCATCAACCTCTTCCCACAGGTCTTCTCTCTTCAGCTTGAACATTTCCATAGCCAATTTGCAGGCAAAGACCTTTCCACCGGAGGCTTTATAGATTTCTAGAAATTCACTGACCGGAGGGATATCCAATTTATCCATCTCTTTTTTCATCATTGTGCTGGCCAGGGTTTCCATTCCTGGCAGACCTCCGATCATGGTCGGGATATGCATTCCCGGATTACCAACTGTTGCAACATGCAGGTGGTCCATTTTCTTTGGTTGAAGCATTTCCAGACCAAAAAATGTACAGAATATTTCAGATTCAATTCCTTCCATCCTGGCACCATTGGCAAGGATCAGAGCGGCATAAACTGAATCCACAGTAGCTTTAGAATTGATGATCATCATCTTCTTAAGCTTTTTCTCTTCTTGTTTTCTTACGGGGGCTTCTACAGTTTCCATTTTAGTGATTTTAGTTCCTTTAAATACAACTTGCGGGTTTGGGTATACCAGCTATTCTGGATGCTTTCTTGAGCGGTCCACCGGGGAATAACTGGTAGAACTCCTTGATGTCCACAACACCTGATTTTCCTACTTTCCTGATTGAAAGTGCTGTACCTTTTTCTTGTTCTGATCTCAGGTAGTCAAGTACTTCAAAATGTCTGTCCTGAAGTTCGATCCCTTCTTCAGTCGCTATCGATCTGGCTATTTCCTTATCCCACTGGTTCATGTCCAGCATGTAGCCTTGTTCGTTAACTTCTACGGGTCTGTTTGCTATTAAAGTTTCCATTATATATTACGGTTTGGTGTTATACTACTACTTTTTGTGGTTCTTCATAAATCTTGCCATCAAGCTTCATCTTAGGTGTAATGAAAGGGATCTTTCTACCCTTCATCAGCATATTCCAATATGCCCACCTAAAACCGAGCTTTCCTAAGTGGTTTATCTTGTTCTCTTCAAGGAGTTTCATTGGGCCAAAGCCCTTGAATGGAAATACTCCGGCAAGAGGTTCGGTATCATAATTAAAATCGATAAGCATAGCCTTTTCAAAACCCGTTTCGACGAAACAGTTTGCATGCCCATCAAATTCTTCAAGTAAGGGTTCCTGATTTATATACCTCAGAATGTTGTCTGTAAGTACTTCAGATTCGAAGTGTGCTACGGAACCGGCCTTGGAGGTAGGCAAATTAGTGGCGTCACCTATCACGAATACATTTTCATGTGCTTCGGATTGAAGATTATGTTTTTTGGTAGGTACGAAATTCAGATCATCTCCAAGTCCGGACCTTAGAATGACATCATCTCCCATGTTCGTTGGAACAGTCACCAAAAGATCAAAGTCCACTTCGATCTCATCCCAGGAGACAATCTTTTTCCCTTCATTGTCGACGCTGGCGATTGCAAAGTCAGGGACTATGTTGACTCCCTTCTCTTCTAATAAGTGTCCTAATTTAGATGCGGCTTTGGGTTTGGTGAATGCACCGTCAAGAGGTGTGACATACGTAATGTTCACTTTGTCCCTGATACCCTTTTCCTGAAAATACCAGTCTGCAAGAAAAGCAAACTCCAAAGGAGCTACGGGGCATTTAATAGGCATTTCAGTGATGTGGACCACCAGGTTGCCACCTTCCCAGTTTCTCATCGTATCTCTCAGATTCAGTGCTCCCTCGAATGTATAGAAGTCAAAAACCGACCTTTGCCATTCCGGACCTTTCATTCCTTCGACTTCCTCCGGAGCTATTCTTGATCCGGTTGCAATGATCAAAATGTCATAATCCAGAAGAGTGCCATCATCCAAAAGAACTTTGTTCTGATCAGCCTGGATCAATTCAATCCCTTTTTGAATGTATAACACACCATGTGGGATGTATTTTTCCTTCTTTTTAAAACAGTCTTTTTCTTCATAAATGTCAAAAGGAAGGAAAAGAAAACCTGGCTGATAATAATGCCTTTCGAATTGGTCAACAATGGTTATGGTCCATTCTGATTTGTTGAGCTTCTTCGACAGATGGTTGGCCATCATCGTTCCCGCAGATCCTGCGCCCAATATCAATAGATTTCTCATTTTCTTACGATTTTGTTTGATTTCTATCGCTAAAGTAGATTCCCGAACCAAGAAAAGAACTGATCTGTATCAATACATAGATTGATATTTACACATGTTCATTTGTTCATATGTATGCTTCTGAATTTCTACCTTTAGTTTTGCTTTATGCGAGTTTTGAATTTGGTAGTTCCTCCGGAAGTTGGATACGATGAAGAGAATCTGAAAGAATACCTTTATTCGAAGAAGCACATCACTCCGGATCAATTCTTCCGTATTGAAAAAAGATCAGTAGATGCCCGTCAGAAAAGGGTGAAAGTAAACCTCAATATTAGTGTCGATGAAAGGCCAATAAAACAAGAATATGTCGAATATCAGCCGTCAGAGCATGATGTAAGCGGCAGTAAATCTGTAATAATTGTAGGAGCTGGACCAGCCGGACTATTTGCTGCTTTGAAGGCCATCGAACTTGGCTATAAACCCATAATTCTGGAAAGGGGGAAAGATGTAAGAAGCAGAAGAAGGGATATTGCGACTATTAATAAGGAGCATCTTGTCAATCCCGAAAGTAACTACTGTTTCGGTGAAGGTGGGGCTGGTACATATTCGGATGGGAAACTATATACGAGATCAAAAAAGCGAGGGAGTGTCAGAAGGATCTTCGAAATACTGGTTGCTCATGGCACCACGGAAGGGATATTTTATGAATCCCATCCTCACATTGGTACCAACAAGCTGCCAAAGATCGTCAGTGCACTCAGGGAAACTATACTTGAGCATGGGGGAGAGGTTCACTTTGATTCCAAGGTTGTTGAAT
Organism: Cyclobacteriaceae bacterium; assembly: GCA_965242805.1. Lineage (GTDB taxonomy): Bacteria > Bacteroidota > Bacteroidia > Cytophagales > Cyclobacteriaceae > JANQEU01. The sequence goes on from CBDETD010000002.1 coordinate 3,726,496, forward strand.
TCCTCTTTAATTATGACCAAATAAGTGGTGTCAAACTGGAAAATGGCGATGTCATAGAATCTGATATTGTTGTCCTGGCGACCGGGCATTCAGCACGTGATATTTTTCGGTTATGTCAAAAGCAAAATATAAAAATTGAAGCCAAACCCTTTGCACTTGGTGTACGGGTGGAGCATCCGCAGGAAATAATAGACCAGATACAATATCATTGTCAAACCAGGGGGGAGTATTTGCCGGCTTCATCTTACTCGTTGGTCCATCAGACGAATTTTCATGGTGTTCAGAGAGGGGTCTTTTCTTTTTGTATGTGCCCCGGAGGATTCATCGTTCCGGCAGCTACTTCACCTGGTGAGATTGTTGTCAATGGAATGAGTCCTTCTCGTCGGAACAGCAGGTATGCGAATTCCGGAATTGTTGCTGCTGTCGAACTCGAGGATATCCCGGAATATTTACAATTTGGAGATTTGGCGGCCATGCAATTTCAACAGGAAGTCGAGCAAAAAGCCTGGCATTTTGGAGGGCAGAGCCAATGCGCACCTGCTCAGCGGCTCGTAGATTTTATTGAGGACAGGATCTCTACCGATCTGCCGGAAACTTCTTATCAACCCGGGGTGAGATCCATTGACATGAAAGATGTTCTGCCACCCATTATTTCCAGTAGACTGAAGGATAGCTTCAAAGCTTTTGATCGGAAGATGAAAGGATACCTGACAAATGAGGCGCAAATAGTAGGAGTTGAAAGCAGGACTTCTTCCCCTGTCAGGATACCCAGGGATCCTGACACTTTGGAGCATGTTGAGATCAAAGGATTATTCCCTTGTGGTGAAGGAGCAGGTTATGCCGGGGGGATTGTTTCTGCGGCGATAGATGGGGAAAGAGTTATGAGCATGGCAATTGCCAAATCAAATGACTGAAGGCCTTAAAGGTTGTACTTCAAAAGTTTGAGTTCAATTTCATAGTGGGCAATGTTTCTTGAAAGTGTTTTTAACTCCGATTCCAATTGCCTTTTTGCCGATTGATCTGTCAAATTTTGAGATAGAATATCTAGTTCACTTTCTATTTTAGTTCCTAAACCAAAAAGGACCGAATTCATATTTTCCAATGATTCAATAAGTTGTTGGCGAAGTTCATTAGTCTGAACATGCAGGTCACTTATGGATAGTCTTTGGTTCAAAGGTTTGAGGTTTTGGTCTGTTTTCTCCATGAATGGCATGGAGTTTATCACTTCAAAAAGTTGATGAAATACATTGGGATACGATGGATTAATATCTAATTTGATATTTTTTGTAATTTCTGACAACTCGGATTCTAATTCGCCTTTTTGCTCATACATCGAATTCAATGTGTTGGCCATAAAAACCGCCTTCGAATATCTTTCATATTTCTTCTGAAATTTCAATTTCGAATTGCCATATTTTTTCAGATTATCGTTCAAAGTATTGATGATCGCCTTCCTGTCGACAGGATTTGCCGAGGTGAATTGTTCCAATCCCTTACTAATATCAGATCTGAATGCTTGCTTCTGGGCAATTGTTGTTATTGAAAACAACATAAACAAGATGAACACTCCTTCCCTCATGGATTAAAATATTTTACCATTGGAGTGATCGTTTCCTCGATATTACCTGCCTCCTCACTAATTCCTTTCAGTTTTTCATTGATCGATTCCAACTCTGAGAGGACCCTGGCCAGTTCTTCACGATTATCTATACCCGTGATATTGTATTCAGGAGATTCAACAACATCAGGAAGAACAACTCCACCTGCCGCAGGTGCATAGACAGTTTTCCAGCTCAGTAACCATTGCGGATTCTCCGGATCGATCATTTCCGGTTTAAGCGATTTGACAAGCGGGATGACCATCAGGAGGAAAACAAAAAATACAATGATGCTTGCACTGATCAGGCTATTGTTTGCCTTTCTCGCTTCGTCACCAGTAATGTAGCCGGACATTTTGGCGAGAGCACTGAAGAGAAACAATAATACCAAAAGGATCATACCATACAGATAAATACCTGAATACTGAATTTCGACCAAATACGAAATGAATAACTTTTGTGCTTTCTTAAAACGTTCGGTGTATTGATGACTCTTGTAGTAAACGTAGTTCCGATGAAATGAAAGTAAAGATGGCAAAGTTGCTATATTAAGTTTCTCGGACTCCAGGAATTCAGTCAAATAAGATAGTTCCCTTATCTTCCCATAATAGTTCCTGACCTTCTTCAAAGCTTTATTCACCATTCTGTTGTCAAAAAATTTCTGGTTTTTATACAGGGCATCTATTCCAACAAATACCGAATCGGGTTTGGATTGATCCCAGCGACTGTATTCCCCAATATGTTTTTTGGTTAATTCTGAAATATTTTTTGTGACTTTAGGAGATGAAGAAAGGGAATCCTGGTATCGATCCCAGACAAAGCCATCAGGCCCCATTTTCAACACAATCAGGCGATAGAGTTCTGTGATAGTGGATTGTATATTTTTTGCCTGATCCAACTTACCCTTAATTTCTGACAGGTAATGACCATAATAGTTGATCGGGTGGTAGTAAGCGTTCAAAGTGTCCTTATAGTCTTTTGCACTAATAAGGATTTTTTGAAGCTCACGATTATATAAAAGGACCTTTTTCGTTGCGACGAATTGAGTGTCAAGTGTATTCTGGATAAGTTGGGTTGACAGAATAGAATCTTTCTTATTCAGAAATTCTCCGTAGTAAAGGTTAAGAAGTGAGGTTTCAGGAGGTTCCATCAGATTTGATTCACAGTCCTGCACATACCAGTCAATTAGCTTTTGATTGGTTTTATGGACCTTTAAAACGGAATCGATATTCGGTGAATGTGGATTTCCCGGATGCATCAAAAAACAGGGCAGAACTTCCGCGGTCTCCAATTTTCTGAAAAAATGTCGTTTTGAGATGGTTTGTTGAAATTCAGGATAAGCGCGGTTCGTGAAGTAGATCACTGTTACCAGAAGTATTCCATAAACCAGGAAAGCCATATAATTATTCCTTTCAAGACCTTCCGCTTTGTTATAGGTTTTGTAGGAATGATAGAATACATAGATCAGGATCAACAATGCTGTACCCAGAAAGAGCATGTTGATATTTTGAAAATTAGGAGGTCGATTCATTAACATCACATAGGACCCCATTCCGGCGAAAATGATACAGAAATAGCCCAATAACTGTATGCCACGTATCCATCGTTGAAGATTGGTTTTATCAGTCTCTGTTTCTATTTTGAAGGATTTTTCATATCTGTAGTGATGACTTTCTGCCCGGAACAGGATCATGATCCCGCACCCAAGAAAGTATAGAACAGTTATGATGTAGAAGTTTGATGAGTAGACCAACCAGGGGATCATGATCAATAATAAAATATAGCTTGCAATCAGGTCCAGACTAAGTACAGTACTGTGAACAAGATTGATATGTGAGGAGTATATGCTGTAATTACGATGAGTGCTAAATCTATACTTATACCAAAAGATTGCCATACCATAGATCAATAAGAGGCATGGGAGTATCAATTGATTATCGAATACCGATCTCATCCATACGGACTGATCATACATAAAGACCAGGAGAGGTATTAGTTGTGCGATGATAATAATTGCTTTTTTAAATGCCGCACTACTATTGTACCCATTGAGGTTGTAGACTTTGGTGAGGAATCTGTTTCCAAATATCAACCACAAATTAGTCACCAAAAACACAGGAATTATGAAATAGAATGCAGAGAACATTCTGAGAGCCTTATACCTTTGGAAATCAAGCAAGGAGCCCAACCCATCAATTAGATTTGGAAGGAATGCGCCTAATCCTCCAAGCCCGATCAAAGCTGCAATAAACAGGTCAGTCGCCAGTGATTTAAAGAGGTTAGGAATTTTCATATAGCGGGATGGTTCTTAACATTGTAAAATAGATCAATTCTAAATTCTTAACAATACCTAAAAAATGGTATTTAATTGAGTTTAATGGTCATATTTCTAAAATGAATATAACTTTTCTAAGTTTGACCTGAAAGTATACCCTATTATGAAGTTGAGGTTAAATGGGAATAATGTAGCCCTACGATTATCGGCTGATGAGATCCAGGAATTATCAAAGGCAGGAAGGATTGTTTCCGTCACGGAATTCACAAACGTCTCGTTTCACATCATTTTGAGAATTGTCGAGGAAGATGAAATTGATATCGAGTATTCTTCTGAAGGTTTTATATTCAGTTTTCCCAGAAAGGAAATTGATCCTTGGATTGAAAGTTCGAAGGTTGGTTTCTCCAGAGTAAGAGGTCAGATTAGTTTGACCATAGAAAAAGATCTGAAGAAAAGACATCAATGAACATCCAGGCCCGATGTCAGTTTAAATTCCCATGCGTTTAGTGAGTTTGATAATAATTGTATTTCTAAGCTGTTCCCTTTACGGTCAGAAAGTTGAGAAATACGGGTGGGAAGATCTGGAGAAACTTCCACCTCCTCCTGATTACTCAGATTTGTATTATTGGGCGTCCCATCCTACGAAGGATGATGCGGGTGATGAGGTTCCCGGAAAGGATCAGTTAACAGATAACCAGGAAAATGCTCTGGTGGATGTGTTTTTTGTGCATCCTACCATCTATTCCGGAAAACAGGATTCCAAGAATCCCTGGAACGCGAACCTTGCTGATGTATCCTTGAACAGGGAAGTAGATGGATCGACTATCAAGAATCAGGCAAGTGTTTTCAATGGATCTGCCCGAGTTTTCGCACCTAGATACCGCCAGGCCCATATTAATGTTTTCAGAACAATGGATCAGGACTTAAAGAAGAAAGCTCTGGATAATGCTTACAAAGATGTGAAGGCTGCTTTTGAATACTATTTGAATAATGAAGATGATGGCAGACCCGTGATCATTGCCGGTCATAGTCAGGGGACACTTCATGCAGCCCGTCTTTTGAAGGAGTTTTTCAACACTAGCCTGGAAATGCGTCAAAGGTTGGTGGCAGCCTATATTATCGGGATGCCATTAACAACAGATCTATTTGAGCATATACCTCCTTGTGAGAATAAAGATCAAACGGGCTGTTGGATCAATTGGAATACATATGTAAAAGGTTATTACCCTCCTGAGTTTCGGGTTATTTATAAGGATGGCATGAATGTTAATCCCTTGAATTGGAAAATCGACGGATCATATGCCAGTCGTGATGAAAACAAGGGAGGCGTATTAAGAAATTACAAACGGATCATACCGAGACTCACTGATGCTCAAAATTATAATGGTATTCTTTGGGTCCAGAAACCATATTTCTTTTGGCGTTTTCTTTTGAGAATGAAGCGATATCATATAGCAGACTATAACCTGTTTTATATGAATATTCGCGAAAATGTTGCCAACAGGATTGATCGGTATACCAATCACTCTTCCAACAGCATGTTGACTGAATAGATATTCTTTCCCTAAAATTGAAGGTGCTTGACTGTCAACGCATTGTTGATCAATTTCTTCAGAGAGTCTATTCCGATCCTTAGATGAAGATCAACGAAACTTTGAGTCACTTTTTTATCGCTCTCATCGGTTTTTACTCCCTCCGGAATCATTGGAATGTCAGAGACCAGCAACAATGCCCCCGCCGGAATTTCATTTTTAAATGCAGCACAGAAAATGGTAGCTGTTTCCATATCAACGGCCATAGCCCGCAGCTTGGTGAGGTATTTCTTGAATTTGTCATCATGTTCCCAAACTCGCCTGTTTGTGGTGTATACAGTTCCTGTCCAATAGTCCTGATCATTGTCCCTGATGGAAGTTGATATGGCTTTTTGTAGTGCGAAAGCAGGAAGTGCAGGGACTTCCGGTGGCATGTAATCATTGGATGTTCCTTCCCCCCGAATCGCTGCTATCGGTAGGATGAGATCACCAACATTATTCTTTTTCTTTAATCCACCACACTTACCAAGAAATAGGGCAGCTTTAGGTTGAACCGCGGTCAATAAGTCCATGATGGTTGCCGCATTGGCTGATCCCATCCCAAAATTTATGATGGTGATCCCATCTGCAGTTGCACATTGCATGGATCGTTCATCGCCAATCACATCAACGTTGTGCCATTCCGCGAAGCACTCCACATAATTCTTAAAGTTGGTTAGCAGGATATATTTACCAAAATCTTCAATTTGTTGGCCAGTATATCGGGGTAACCAGTTCTGAACAATCTCTTCTTTGGTCTTCATGTCACTTATACGTGAATTTTATATGGTTAAAATTTTTTTGGGTATGGTGATTTATACAATTATCTTTCGAATTGATGGATGAAATTACTTTGATAAATCTTCTAAATAAAATTTCAGAGGTGAATTCAAAGTTGACATGGCAATTGGAGTTTCATGAAGGCAATGATCAATCCATTATAGAAGTTGGACTTTACAATACCCTGGACAAAGTGAAGGATGGTTTCATCACATTCAATTTGGAGACCGGAGTTGTCATTGCCGGAGAATATAAAGGTTTGATCCCTTTTTCCGGATCAGGGAATTTTAAAGAACGATTGTTCGAGATTTTATACTACGAGAAATCAAAATCTGTTTCTTCGTTAAACTAAAAGTGTGATGAGATATTGCATTTGGGCCATTCTAATACTTCAGTCAACATTACTATTGGGTCAGGACCATAGGGTGATACTACAAAATACCACCCCGGTTGATCCGAATCGATATGAGGATTTTGATGGAAGTCCTCATCTTTTCAATGAATTCCAGAAAGGGACGATCTACGAGAACAATATAAATTTCATCTCCGACATTCTTCTAAACTATAATGGAGAGACAGGCACAATCGAGTATCAAAGAGATGGTAAGATTTATGAATTGGATGATACATTTTTCGTGAAGGTAGAGATCGCCAGTAATAACTATCAGAATAAATATCGAAAGTCAATGTCCGACACCACCATATTCATAAAAGGGTTGAATTCAGAGGACTATACCAAATTCTACATTATGATCTATGGTGGGCCAAATGCAACAGTTTTTAAAGAATTCAATGTTTTTACTTCCACCAGAAAAATTGAAAATGTAGGTGAAACCATTAAGTTGAAGACATTTAGTGGTCAATTTTTATACTATGTTGTAAAAGGTGGATCTCCGGAATACTTTAAACTCAGAAAAAAGAATGTCATCGAAGCATTGGATGGGAATAAAGAGGTCCAAGCTTTTATCAAAGACCGACAATTAAAACTTGATAATGAAAATGATCTAAAGGCGCTCATTGAATATTACAATACCCTGGAGATCTATTAAACAAGAGCGTCATGCAGGATCTCAACGGGATGATAGGCGTTGATTCCCGTACCATCTTTTATCTGGTGTCGGCAGCTTGTACCGGATGCAGCAATTATGACACCCTCTCCTGCACCTCTTACTGCTGGGAATAGGACCAATTCTCCAATTTGATTGGCCAATTGGAAATGTTCCTTCTCATAACCGAATGAACCTGCCATACCGCAGCATCCGGAAGGGATCATTTCTACTTTGAAATTCTCTGGCAGTGAAAGAATTTTCTTAGTAGGGGTCAGCGAACTGAGTGATTTTTGGTGGCAATGCCCATGTACTTTTATTGTCTTGGATCCTTTGCTGAAAGCATCCGGAGATATATTTCCTTTGTCTAATTCAGATGCCAGGAACTCCTCAATGGTGAACACATTTTTAGAAATCTCTTTAGCGATCTCTTTTTCATCATCTCGAAGGAGGTCTATGTATTCGTCACGGAATGTGAGAATAGCGGACGGCTCAATACCGATGAGTGGAGTGCCCTGATCGATGATGTCTTTGAATTTTGCAATGTTCTGTCTGGCTATGTCTCTTGCTTTGATAAGGAATCCCTTGGACAAATAAGTACGGCCACTTTCCGAGTGCTGAATCATGCGCACCCCATATCCCAGTCTTTCAAGGAGAAGGACTGCTTTTTGTCCGACCGGGGAATCATTTAGATCTGTGAACTCGTCACAAAACAAGTAAACCGATTTTTCAAGATCTTTTGGTGAAGTGTGCTTATTGAACCATTTCCTGAGGGTTAGGCGATATACTTGTGGCATACTTCTCCCGGTCGCAAATCCCAGGATCTTTTTGGAAATGAAGGCTACAGGCTCAAAGCGAAAAGTGAAATTATAAATCCATGGAACATGGGATGCTATGGCCATCCCTTTGCTGAAAAAAGCAACCAGCCTTGTGCGAAATGGTATGCCTTTCTCATTATAATACGTCTGTGTCCACTCCGCTTTCATTTTACCCATGTCCACATTGGATGGGCATTCGGATTTACATCCTTTGCATGACAGGCAAAGGTCCAGAACTTCCTTTATTTCCGAACTGGCTGCAGGCTTGGTTTCACTTTTGGTGTAGATCTCCCTCAGTATATTGGCTCTTGCCCTGGTTGTATCTTTTTCGTCCCTTGTAGCCATGTAGCTTGGGCACATTGTTCCACCTGTCAGGTGGGTTTTCCGACAATCTCCGGATCCATTGCATTGCTCAGAGGTTCTAACAAAACCTTCAGTGGCAGAGAAATCGAATATTGTTTCTACTTCAGGTGTTTGTTGACCTTCATCAAATCGAAGTGAGGAATCCATCGGAGGGGTTTCGGTAATCTTGCCAGGATTGAATATGCCATATGGATCCCACGCCTTTTTTACTTCTTTAAATAGTTCATAGTTATGATCTCCTAGCATAAACGGAATGAATTCACCACGAAGTCTTCCATCCCCATGTTCCCCTGAAAGTGATCCGTTGTACTTCTTTACCAATTGGGCAATTTCTTCAGCAATTTTCCTGAATGCCTTTCGACCCTTTTTTTGTTTGAGATCCAAAATCGGTCTCAAGTGAAGTTCACCAGATCCGGCATGGGCATAATGGACACTATACATACCTTGCTTTTCTAAAATTTGGTTGAATTCGGAGATATATTCCGGTAGCTCCTGCACTTTTACAGCAGTATCTTCAATTACCGGTACTGGCTTGGCATCTCCGGGAACATTGGATAATAATCCTAATCCCGCCTTTCGAAGTCCCCAGACCTTTGCCATGTCTTCACCCTTTACCACAGGGAAAGCGTAACCAAGTTTCAGTTTTTCCAACTCCCTGATTAGCTCCTCGGTCACTTTGTCTACATCTTTTTCTGAACTTCTGATCAATTCCACAACAAGGATTGCTTTTGGATCACCGGACACAAAAAATCTGTTTCTTCGATATAACAGGCTGCGTTTTGTAGCATCCAGTATGTAATGGTCCATCAGCTCACATGCCCCAGGGCCATATTTCAATGCAACGAGGTTGGCCCGAAGTGACTGGTCAATAGAATCGCAATGGATACAAACGAGTCTCTTGTGATCCGGAGGAAGTTTTGAAATCTTGAGTTTTACCTGGGTAATAAAGGCAAGGGTTCCCTCTGAACCCGCCAGAAGTGAACAGAAATTGAATTTGTCGCCATCCTTTCGAAAAGGTTTTCTATTAAGTAGCAGATCCAATGCATACCCAGTGTTTCTTCTGGGGATGGATCGGTCCGGAAATCCCTGATGAATAGATTTCTGGTTTTCCTCATCCATCAGGATCTCCTTGATTGTCCTATAGGTTTCAGTATGGATGTCTCCGGATGTCCCTTGTCCATTACATCTCGCAATAAATGCATTGTCATCAACCGGTCCGAACCAAGCCTTGGTACCATCGGAAAGTATTGTGGTCGCTTCCAATAAATGCTCACGGGCACTTCCATAGACCACCGAATTAGCACCGCATGAGTTATTACCGATCATTCCTCCGATCATGGCCCGGTTGGCCGTTGACGTTTCCGGAGCAAAGAAATAACCCTCGGACTGAAGATATTTATTTAGATCATCACGCACAATTCCCGGCTCTACAACGACATATTCGTCATCAACATTTAGCTCAATGATGCGATCAAAATTCTGGGAAATGTCCACCACGATTCCGGATCCAACGACCTGTCCTGCTAAGGAAGTACCGGCTGTCCGAGGGATCAAGCTCATTTGGTTCTCCCTTGCGAAATTGACGAGTTTGACTATGTCATCTTCACTCTTTGGGATTGCTACTGCAATTGGTAATTCCCTGTAAGCGGAAGCATCGGTCGCGTACAGCCTTCTCCTTACTTCATCAAGGTGTAATTCACCTTCGAGTTCCTTTTCAAGAAGATCAAATGCGGTCAATTATTTATCGATACGTTTTAAAACCAAAGCCACCCTGTTGGGTAAATACACACTGAGAAAATGTTCCCCAAACAAAGTTACGGCAGGATATGACATTCCGTCATCTACCCGGCCAAAACCACCGAATTCCTCACGATCTGAATTCAGAATTATTTCATATTTTCCTGGGGCTGGTACTCTGAATCGATAGTCTGGGATTGCGTTTCCAGGGGAAAAGTTCAAAATAAAGATCAGATTATTCCTTTCAAAAACAAGTGTATGGTTGTCCTGATCAACATTTAGCTGCTGGGCTGGATTTGAAGACACAAGCCTATTTGCTACAGCCATTTTGACCATTTTTTCTCCAAATTCATTGAGAAATTTATATCTTAAATCGGGATTGTCCGGTAAGCTCCATTGGCGTTTTGCGTACTTATAACTCCAGTCATTACCTTCCCTCGGGAAGTCCACCCATTCAGGGTGTCCGAATTCGTTTCCAATAAAGTTTAACCATCCCTCCCCTCCTAACGCAATGGTCAGCAATCTGATCATTTTGTGTAAGGCGATACCTCGATCAATGACGAGGCTTTCATGGTTGACATGCATGTTGGTATACATTTCCTTGTCCATCAACCAAAACGCAATGGACTTGTCACCTACAAGCGCCTGATCATGTGATTCAGCATAAGCAATAGTTTTTTCACCATATCGCCTGTTTGTGAGGGTTCCCCATATCTCGTGCATATTCCATTCATCATCCGACTTGTGCTTGAGTATCTTGATCCAGTAATCAGGAATCCCCATGGCCAAACGAAAATCAAATCCGATGCCGCCTTCCACATTCGGACGACACAATCCTGGCATTCCACTCATATCCTCCGCAATGGTTATCAAACCGGGTCTCAATTTGTGAGCAAGTTCATTTGCCAATTGCAGATAGGTCAACACATCCCAATCCACATCATCGAAGTATTTGTCGTAGTGGTCGAATGTCACATGATCACCATGATGGAAATATAGCATTGACGTTACACCATCGTTTCTGAACCCATCAATGTGGAATTCACTTATCCAATATTTAACATTGGAAAGCAGGAACCTGAGGACTTCTTCCTTGCTATAATCAAAAAGCTTTGAATCCCACCCCGAATGTTCTCCTTTCCCACCGGCGTGGAAATATTGATCTGTTCCATCAAATTCATTAAGGCCCTCTGAAATATTCTTGACGGCATGGGAATGTACAATATCCATTACGACGGCAATACCCAATCCATGTGCTTTGTTAATCAGATATTTCAGATCATCGGGAGTTCCGAATCTGCTGGAGGGAGCGAAAAAATTGCTGACATGATAACCGAATGACCCATAATAGGGGTGTTCCTGGATTGCCATCACCTGAATGGCATTGTAGCCTTGTTTTTTTATTCTTGGTAGGACATTATCTGCAAACTCTTTGTAGGTGCCAATTCCTTCCTTGTCCTGTGCCATCCCCACGTGACACTCATACAAATAAGGCTCCTTGTTAAGGTCCTTTAAGGAAAACTTATCGTCAGTCCAGGTGAATTCCTTTTTAGGTGACCAAATACGTCCTACATAGTCATGTGATTCCTCTTCCTGGGTAGCATATCTGATGTATGCAGGGATACGATCCAGTTCCCCCTTCTTTGAGCTTACGTGGACCTTAATTTTCGAATTGTGTATGAAGGTTTCAGAATATTCCTTGTCGCTTAGAAATATTTCCCAAACTCCGTATTCATTTTTGGACATTGGATGAGAAGTACGATGCCACTCATTGAAATCTCCTGTCAGAAATAATCCTTTCGCGTTTGGGGCCCATTCCCTGTACCACCAACCTTTTGATTTACTGTCATAATTGAAACCAAATAGCTCATAACCGGAAGCGAACTCCTCGAGAGAACCGTAATTCTTGTTTATTTCGGATATCTTTTTTTGAAATCTTTTGATTCTATCGTTGATCTCGTCAGAATAGGGATCTAACCAGGGATCGTTCTTGACAAGAATTGGTTTTTTAGCCACACTCATATTTACACGTCCATCTTTACGGCTCGTAATTTAGAATTTCACCTATTCCGTACCAAAATATTTTAATGTATTCAAACGGGATTTCAATTATCGGTAATAAACCCACAAAAAAATTGCAATAATGTCAACTGTCAGATAAGGGATTATTGGACTTATCTTGTCAAAGATGCTGATCCTTTGAGATCTCTTTGAAGACCTAATCAAAATAAAAATTATATGGAGTGTGTTTTTAAGTGATGTATTGCACGATAGTCTCAAAAAAACACTCCAATTTTGCGGTTTTGTTCATTTTACATGGGAAGAAAATTCAAAATACGGGCTCTTAAGCTCACACTTTCATTTCTAGTCCTAATCCTAGCCGTTTCATGTGAAGAGGATGATCCCGTAGGCTCGGGAAATATTCTTGTTTCCGGTGATGTAATCTATTTGAGTGGTGAAAGAGTCAGATTGCTGGGAAGGATCTTTTCATTCAGTAACACACCATCTGACCATGGCTTCGAAATTTCACTGGATGAAAGTTTTACAAACCCTACCCTGATCTCTCTGGGGGAATTACAAATACCAGGTAGATTCATCGGAGAATATTCGGGATTGAATATATCCAGCGAATATTTCTTTCGATCCTATATGGTTGTGAATGGCCAGACTGTTTACGGTGATGCCACACCTTTCAACACTTTAACCCCTTTTATTAATAGTTTCTCTCCACAGATTAGCAGGCAGTCTAATTTCATAACGATTAATGGGGGAAATTTTACCGAAGACACCAAGGTATTTATTGGAACAGAGGAAGCATTGGTTCAGGAGATCGTTTTTGAATCGGAGATTGTTATTCAGATACCATCCGGAAACACCAACAACCTTGTGGATGTTACGGTAAGGATCCAGGATACGGACCTCGTCTTTGATACTCAATTTGAATATATCACTGGCGTGTGGCAGGTAGAAGGAGAATTTGTTTCTGATCTTCAGATAACAAATTCCGCTTTCGTCGAGAGAGATGACAGGGTGATATTTGGACTGGGATTTCTAAACGAACTACAGACTTTAAATGACAAGTTCTGGAGATTGGATAAATCTTCCCTTTCGTGGTCAGAACTTGAATTTTCAGGGACCCCGGTCGAATCTCCATATACAAGTCCATCCGGATTTGGCTCGGGACGAATTAGTTCAGGATTTGGATTTTTTTACTTGAGAATGATAGCTGGACCATAGATCTAAATGACGAATTTGTACCTGCTGGGGAGTTGCCCTTCGAGTTATTCAGAAGCCTGAGCTTTGAACATAATGACCAGCAGTTTGTATTGGGTGGTGTTCAAGCCGACTTTAGTGATAACCTGACGATTTACAGATCACCCTTGGGATCAAATGATTGGGAAATCGTGGGAGTGGCTCCTGTAGCTTTCAATTCTCAGCGACCTTCCTTTCTATATAATGATCATTTTTACATGTTTTCGAATAGTTCGGATTTATGGAAATATGATCCACAGACAAATGAGTTCAGTTATGAGACCTCAAATGACCAGGTGATGGACAATTCCGTTGGTGTGGTGATTGGTGATAAATTGATTGTTGGTATGGGAAGAGATACCAAAATTGTTGAAGAATACGATCTATCTATCGGAGTCTGGAAACCTAAAAACGTTTATCCCGGAATTATAGGTGAGTTCAACTCGGCATGGTGGACAAATGAAGGAAAAATGTACGTCTTGAGGACGAACCTGAGAAACTTTCCAGGATCAAGCGACAGAATGGAAATTTGGTCTTTGGATCCGGATAAACTGTAAAAGGAATGAGGAAACTACTTATAACGCTGATCATCTTAGCTGGATTCGAGGCGACTTCGCAACAGGCGATCATTACTGTCGGGAAGCCAAATCAGGACGAGAATCCTCCTTACACAGTTTCTGGAATTGTATTCAGTTCAGCAACAGGAGAATCCTTACCTGGAGCTACCGTCTTCATTCCCAGACAAAATGTGGGGACTACTTCAGATCTTGATGGTAAGTACACACTTGAATTATATCAAGGAACGTATACGATTGAAGTCAGCTCTATCGGATACAAAAAGGAGATAAAACGTATAAATATCATTAGTTCGGGTGATCTCAATTTTGCCTTGGATGAAAGCGTAATGGAGCTTAGCACGGTCGTTGTCCAGGCCCAAGATGCTGACGCCAATGTGAAAAGTAAAGACATTGGTAAAAATGTTCTATCCGTTGAAGCAATTTCCTCATTGCCACCACTTGCAGGTGAGGTGGATGTACTGAAATCATTGACCCTGTTACCTGGTGTTAGTACAGTGGGAGAAGCGTCCAGTGGCTTTAATGTAAGGGGAGGGGGTAGCGACCAAAATCTAATTTTATTAGGTGGTGCTACATTATATAACCCAACTCATATGTTCGGATTTTTCTCATCATTCAATGCTGATGTGATCAGAGATGTTTCTCTATATAAAGGGGGGATCCCTGCCAATTTTGGAGGGAGAGGTTCTTCAATCATTGATATCACTTATAAGAACGGTAATCTTGCTCACTGGGAAGGTAGTGCTACCGTAGGTATCGTCTCCTCTAAAGCCACAGTGGAGGGACCTATCATTCCCGGCAAAATGTCCTTATTGATAGGTGCCAGAAGTTCCTATACCAATTGGCTATTAGGTTTGGCAAAAGATCCCAATATCCGGGAATCAGCGGCATCTTTTTATGATACCAATGGAATCTTGAATTATGCTGTTGATGAGAATAATGAATTGGAGTATTCATTCTATCTGAGCCATGATGATTTCCGTTTTGCAAGTGACACGGCAAATGCATGGGATAATATGAGCCATGTTCTCAAATGGTCATCCACATTTAATGATAAACTCACACTCACCTTAACAGGGGTACAAAATAGATATAATGCCAGGATCTCAGGTGGATCTGAATTCTCGGAATTTGAATTGGAAACAAACATTCTCGATAATGGAGCGAACCTGGATTTGATCTATGAAATGAATCCCAAAAACACATTCAAGGTTGGGGGTCAATTCAAACAACTTACCATCAATCCCGGGAAGTTTACTCCCGGTGAAAATTCATCCGAAAGTTTCATTGATATAGAAGACGAAAAAGGGAATGAATCGGGGGTCTATTTCCACCACGACATAGATTTAACTGATGCTTTTGGTCTTTCTTACGGAGTCAGGTACTCAAATTTCAGAGTGATTGGTCAACAGACCATTTATCAATACAGGGACCTTGCCCCAAGACGAGAAGAAAACATCACTGGATCGGAGGAATTTGGTGACGGCGAGCTCATTCAAACCAATGATGGTATCGAACCCAGGATATCACTTAAGTACCAACTTAACGAATCAACTTCCATTAAGGCTGGTGTGAACCGTATGAATCAGTATATTCACTTGATTTCAAATACTGCAGCCATTGCTCCCACTGATGTCTGGAAACTGACAGATCCTTTCATCAAGCCAGAGACGGTAACCCAGTATTCTCTGGGTATCTTCAAGAATTTTTGGAACAACTGGATCGAAACATCTATTGAGGGATATTATAAGGACCTCGACAATATAGTCGAATACAAGGATGGGGCTAATCTTTTCAGAAATGAAAGACTAGAAACCGAACTCCTGACGGGTCAGGGTAGAGCTTACGGTGTGGAGTTTTATGTGAACAAGAAAAAAGGACGTTTCAATGGATGGTTCAGTTATACTTATTCCAGAAGTTTAAGGAAGGTTGTCAGTCCTTTCGAGGAGGAAACCATTAATAATGGCAGGTGGTATGCTTCAAATTTCGACAAACCACACAATGCAACAGGAGTTGTCAGGTACAGGCTTGGTAGGCTTTCCACATTGTCTGCCATATTCACGTATAGTACTGGCATGCCGATAACCTTTCCCAAGGCAAAATTTGATATTTCAGGAAACATATTGGGATACTTCAATGACAGAAACACAGAAAGAGCCCCGGATTACCATAGGCTTGATTTGTCATTACAGTTCAAACTTGACACAAGAGCCAGATGGCTGCAGGGAGATTGGACACTGGCTGTATACAATGTTTACGGAAGGAAAAATGCTTTCTCCGTATTCTTCAGGGATGAAGACGGCGCACCTCCCCAAGCCTATAAGTTAACTGTTGTAGGGTCTCCCTTCCCTTCTTTAACCTATTCTTTCAAATTCTAAATCGGAAAGCATGAAAAGATTCCTAATTATTTTCTCGACGTTGCTTTTATCAGTTAGTTGTATTGAAGAGGTTGATTTTGAGGCTCCTGAATCGGAAAATATTATCGTTGTTGAAGGATTCATCACAGATACACATGGCCCTCACGTCATCAGGTTGTCAAGGTCTGCTCAATATGGATCTACTTTTGATGCTGTCATACAGAGGTTGGATAATGCGACGGTTGCTCTTAGGAATTCGATAGGAGAGAATTTGCCATTGATACCGCTAGGTGGTGGGCAATATGCAACACCAAGTTCATTCATTGGAATACAGGGGGAGACATATACTTTGCTGATCACCACCAATATTGGACAGCAGTATTCTTCGTTACCCGTTACTCTGCCGATAGGTCCTGACTTGATTGATGTTGATTTTCGTTTTCGAAAATCTCCAAGTAATGATCCCCTCAAAGAGATCACCGGTGTGGAAGTGTTTGCAAAATGGGCAGATGCTGAAGGTGAGCAGAATTTTTACATGTGGGAAGCAGATGGGATTTACCAGATCACGACAAATCCTGAACTATACAGGGATCCACAATCAAGGGCTTTGGCACCAAAAAGCTGTTGTTCTGATTGTTTTGTATACGAAGAAGAAAGCTCAGGAGGTCTATTCATCCAGAGTGATGCAAATAAGGATGGACGTGAACTTACGGAATTAGCCGCCTTTATCCTTGATGATGGAAAGAGGTTCAACAGTAACTATCAACTTCGACTAAGGCAATACTCTCTGACTAAGGAAGCGTTTGCCTATTTCAATCTATTATCAAGTCAGCTCGGGATAGATGGTGATATCTTTGACGCTCCTCCTGCACAACTGCGAGGGAATATCATCAGTCTTGATGATCCCACTCAGGCTACAATAGGGTATTTTGGGGCTTTTCACGTTTCGGAACTCATCACGGCAATTCCTAAAAGCATAATCGAGGATCCAAAACCCAGAGTACGTGTGAATGATGACTGCCGTGTTCTAAGGAATGCGTCCGTCCAGCCACCTAACCCTTGGAATTAAGGGCCTCCGTCAAGACAGACTTCAGGTCAATATCATGAAGAATCCCTTACCTTAGGGAAGTTACCCATTGTATTGTTCCTAAATAACTGTGAGAGTGCTTTCCCTTATTTCATTGGTATTATTTTCGACCTCATGCATTGAGGAAGTAGAAATTCCGATTAAGGCAGGTAAACAACTGTTGGTAGTCGATGGCTTCATCACCACCGACCCAGGCCCTCATCGGATAAGACTCACAAGAAGTGCTACCTACGGTTCGGTATTTGATGGAGAGATCCGTACTGAACGGCAGGCACAAGTTATCTTGCGAGATTCAAAGGGTAATCTGACCTTTTTGACAGAAAACAGTCCAGGATCTTATTTTACAGGATCTAATTTCACTGCTCTTGTTGGTGAAACGTATACCCTGCAGATCTTCACCAGAAGCAATGAGGAATTTTTGTCACTGCCACAAACAGTTCTACCACCGATCCCGGTTGATTCTGTATTGGTCCGATTCAAGAAACTTCCAAGTGAAAATCCTTTAGGTTTCCGTTCAGGGATGGAGATCTACACCCAATTTGAAGATGCTGAAAATGATGGTAACCTCTACATGTGGGATATTGACGGAATTTACGAAAGATCGGGTTGTTTCATTGCTGACAGACCATTGGGTGTAGTGAATCTTGTAGGGGATTCGGATTTTGATCAACCCTATCAGACGAGACTTGTAGGATTCATCGAGGATGACGGAAGACGATTTTCAGTCAAATACTTTGCTGAGGTGAACCAATATTCAGTGAGTCCGGAGATATTTTCATATGTAAGAACATTAAATCGTCAATTTGAGGTCAGTGGAGGTATTTTTGATCCACCTCCATCTGAATTCTTTGGCAATATGATCAATGTAAATGATGCCAATGAAAAGGTTCTTGGTTTTTTCGGGGCATATGGTGTTTCTAAAAAAGGTGTTTTTATCTCACCTCAGGACCTGGATGAAAAACAACGAGCGATACAAAACCTTGGTCCATGTACAGCATTAGGTAATGTAATTTCCAAACCTTCTTTCTGGAATTAGTCATCTTTTCCTCCGTCTTGATATTTTTATGCAGTTTTACATTATATGAACGAGCTTGATTCGGTTACTTTAAACTTCAGTCAGGATAATATATTGGTCTTGAATATCAGCCTGGGTTTGATCATGTTTGGCGTGGCTCTGAACCTGACCATCTATGATTTTAAGATGATATTGAAGAATTTCAAATCGCCGATTGTTGGAGTACTTTCTCAATTCATCGTGCTACCCTTGATCACTTTTCTGATTATTCTTACACTAAAGCCTTTACCAAGTGTTGCACTTGGCATGATGATGGTGGCTGCTTGCCCCGGAGGTAATATATCAAATTTTATGTCGGCTTTGGCGAAAGGCAATGCTGCATTATCGGTAAGCCTGACGGCAATATCAACAGTTTTGGCCATTTTTATGACTCCCTTCAATCTTGCTTTTTGGGGATCCATGTACGGGCCCACAAATGAGATCCTGCAAGTTGTTCGACTTGATGTTTATGAAGTTTTCAAAACCATTGTAACAATACTCGGTATACCCATAGTATTGGGTATGCTGGTGAGACACCATTTCTCGAGATTTGCAGATAAGATCAATCCGTTCATGAGGGTTCTATCGATAATTATTTTTGCCGCATTCGTGATTTTCGCATTCTCTGCAAATGTTGACCTGTTTCTGACCTACATCCACCTTATCGTCTTCCTGGTATTCCTGCACAATGCTGTGGCACTCACTACCGGATACCAACTGGGGAAGCTATTCAGGCTGCCAAAACCAGATCGCCGAACTCTTGCAATTGAAACAGGTATCCAAAATTCAGGATTGGGATTGTTATTGATTTTTACTTTCTTCGAAGGGTTAGGCGGAATGGCTATTGTTGCTGCATGGTGGGGGATATGGCATATAATTTCCGGATTAGGAATTGCTTTTTGGTGGAATGGGAAAAAGGCATTTGTAAGCGCCTAAATGTTTTAGGGAACTGATCACATATTTTCATGAGTAAGAGCACATACCTTTTTCAATCAAAAGGAGAATACCTGAAGCATTCTTTTTATGTCTTCATGAAGAATCATATGGCAATTACCAAGTACTTCTTCTTCTCAAGGGTGGAAATTGTAGGTGCGGAGAAAATACCGGTTGGGAATCCGGTAATTTACTCCTGTACACATCAGAATGCTTTTATGGATGCCTTGCTCATTGGGACAATTTCTCCAATGAAGATAACATCAATTACAAGGTCAGATGTATTCGGAGATCATGCCGGAATGTGGTTTATGACCGCACTGCAGATGCAACCTATCTACCGGATGCAGGATGGATATGAAAAACTGGCAAAAAACGAACAGGTTTTCGAGAATGTTAGACAAAGACTACGCGGGAACGAGGGAGTATTAATATTCTCCGAGGGAAATCATGGTGACGAATACTTTTTGAGGCCGTTACAAAAGGGAAGCTCAAGGATGGCATTGGAATCACAGGAGGTTATGATGGAAAAAGATATTCATGTAGTGCCTATCGGAATAAATTATTTCCATCACCAACGTCCTTTCCACAAACTGACAGTTGTCTTTGGGGATCCCATAAAAGTTAAGGATTACTTCGATTTGTACAAGGAGCATTCTGCAAAGGCGGCTAATCAGTTAAAGAATAAGATCACGGAAGGAATGAAGGAGTGTATGATCCTACCACAATATGACGATGATTATGAAAAGAGAAAGTCGTTCATAAACAGACGAAATTTCGGATTGAAGTTCCACGAGATAAAAAAGAGGATCAATGAGTTGGATGGGCTGAAACCGGCTAAAAAAACAATACCGTTCCTCAGGTCATTGGGAAAAATTTTAGGCATATTCAACTTTCTTCCCTTGTTATTACTTCAAATCGGATTGTCAAAATTCAAGGACATTGTCTTTTACGGATCAATAAAATGGTTCTTTGCCTTATTCATTTTCCCCGCATGGTGGATAGTCATTTTTGTTGGCACTTCGGTATTCCTTGGGTGGAAAGTCGGGTTGATCTGTTCCATGGGATCATTTATCATGTTGTTCCTCAGGCAATGGCTTATTCAACGCTCCAATGTTGAACATGCAAATATTTATCTGGAGAAAATGAAGAAAGCGGCCTAAAGGACTTTTCAGTCGGACCCTCCGATAAATTTTGATCTTTCATAGATCAGTTTGCCATTTTCATCCCATTCCTTGCCAATGAAAGGAATCATGTCGTCATTGTATGGATCATCCGGGTACTTCAGTTCACGCTTGAGTCGCTTATTGAGATAATATTCCCGCCAGAGGCCAATTTTCCTGTCGTACTTGTATTCTCCTATAACTGCCACCTCTCCATTTTCATGAAATGCATAATATGTACCCTGTCTTTTTCCAAAATGGACGGGGATGATCTCTCTGACTTTTTCCCTGTTGTAATCATAGAACGCCAGCAATGACTGTTCTGGCCATCCTTTCCAATACACCTGCTTGTCCTGTAGTATGTCGTGTCTATTTAATCGAACCCATCGTCGATGTTTCATTCCCTTGTAGAAGTACCCCTCTTCAAGCACCTGATCACCAATTTTCTTGAGGTAGTGACCATGCATGACCCCGACGGATTTAGGATCGCTAATATTGAATGAGTTGACAATTTTCTTTTTCTTCAGATCATAGTAGTAGAAGTCTCTGACGTATTCTGGAGGTGCCTCAAAGTCTTTGTATTTAAGGTAGTGGAACAACTCCACAACCGTTCTTTTCCCAAATCCATTTTTAGTGAAACCTCGTTTAGCCTTAATGCCATAGTAGATCTTTGGATTCTTCTTTTTCTCCTTTTTTTGAATTGGTTCGATGGGTTCTTCTTCTTGCTGTGTTTTTTTAAGTTCGATGGTCAAGGGAGTCTCATAATCCACCCTAAAAAGATTTGCAATGGATTCCTCCTGGCTGAAACAATGGGAGGACATAATAATGAACATTCCAAGAAAAAGTGATTTCATCACAGTGAAAAACGAAATTTCCAGTCCAAAATTATAAAAAAAAGGGGCCTGAGCCCCCTGTTGTGTTTATTTGATTGATCTTAATACAAATAATCAAGAGCAGTCCTATCTGCACTGGTGAAAGGTCTATCAGATCCATCCGTACACGCAAGCATCCAGGATCCATTGCCCTGCAAATCAGCTCCCGTAGGTGTTCCGGGAATATGGATTGCTCCAATGCCTGCATCGCCTTCATTTCCACCACTTCCACATGAAATACTCCTATTGAAGTAATCCGTGTGTCTGAAGCCAATGCAATGCCCCATTTCGTGAGCCATAATTGTGGCGATCCCATTAATTGATAAGCCGTAGGTCGACTCCAGAATACCGCTCATTTTTATCTCATTATACGGATTGCAGCTAGAAGGGAATCCTGCGGAGCCAAGTATACCTCTTCTTTCATCTCTTTTTCCAAGTCGAGTGAATACAATATCGGCGTCTCCCGTAGATGTTACTCTTTGAAATGTTAATAACAGGTTCTCTCCATTAAATCTGGAAATGGCTTCATTTAATGCCTGACCGTAGGTTGAAGGGAATGATGCAGAAGAATTCTTGGGTTTTCCTCCTCCTTTGCCACCGCCATTTCCACCGCCGCCGGAACCGCCTTCATCCATGTAGACATTGATTGTTCGTCCACCTCCGGGGCATACCAATTCAGTGGTGTGATACTGCTCCAGATTTGCAATAGGTGTACCCTCTTGAAGGTTTTTCAGGTCACTAGTGGTAATGTAAATGTCACCCTCAACTAAGTACCCATCCTCAAAATGAATAGGAGCGATATTCTGGATGTCGTATCCATTGGCAGTCAAAATATCCAATACTTCCTGATTGATTTCATCTGCTTTTACCACTGAGTCCTGGTCACAGGAGTAGAAGCTAAAGACCGCCAATATCGCGGCCAATGTCGTGATTTTGAATTTGTTCATAGGTTTAGAAATTGTTTGTATTAGGTTATAGAATTTCCGAATCTAATAAAATTTTTGAAATTGGAAATCACAAACCACTCCCGTGGTAGTGAAGTGGTTTAATAAAAAAGGGGCGTTAATGCCCCTTTTCAACGTTTATGAAAATGAAATGATATTAATTGGATACGATCTCGACACTTCTCTTGATGAAATCGGTGAGATCCTGTCCCTCAAGCATTCCTTGTGACAATAACGCCAGGTCATAGGCCTGCTTGGCAAGGGCAACTTTATCTTCTTTCTTTTTTGCGTCAAGGATCTTCTTGATCACTGAATGATTGCCGTTGACTGCTACACTCAGATGGACTGGCATATCACCAAACATCATGGGTCCACCCCCTCCAACAGCTTGCATGTCCTTCATTCGACGCATGAATTCCGGCAGGGTGATTGTTACAGGAAAATCATCAGGGGCCATGGATTCGATGGTAACAGTATTGTTTTTATCATCAATGGCATCTTCAAAGATCTGCTTCACAGTATCCGTTTCCTTCTCACCAAGGACAGATTCCTTGTTTTCCCCTTTGTCAATCAGCTTATCTACAACATCCGCATCAATGCGTTTGAATGTGACTTCAAACTTTTGTTCGGCGTGGTTGATAAAGTGGCTGTCCAGGACTTCTTCCATTATCAGAACGTCATAGCCACGATTCTTCGCTGCATCCAAATAACTGTGTTGTCTTCTTTCGTCATTGGTGTAAAGAAGTACGATCTGATTGTCCTTGTTTGATTGGGTCTCCTTTACTTTCTCTTTGTATTCCTCAAAGGTGAAGTGTTTTCCATCTGTATTTTTCAGCAATACAAAATCCTTTGCCTTCTCATGAAATTTCTCCTCGGAGATCATTCCGTATTTAACGAACAGTCCAATATCGGCCCATTTGTTCTCGTACGAATCCCTATCTTTTTTGAATAATTCGGAAAGCTTATCAGCGACCTTCTTCGTGATGTACCCATTGATCTTTTTGACATTTGCGTCAGACTGCAGGTAACTCCTGGAGACATTTAACGGGATATCAGGGGAATCAATAACCCCATGCAATAATTGAAGGAATTCTGGGACAACGTCTTTTACCTCATCAGTAATGAATACCTGACGGCTGTAAAGTTGGATCTTATTCCGTTGAAGGTCGAAGTCTTTCTTCAGTTTTGGGAAGTACAGTATCCCCGTGAGGTTGAAGGGATAGTCCACATTAAGATGGATCCAGAATAATGGATCTTCAGAGAATGGGTAAAGTTCCTTGTAAAAAGCAAGATAATCTTCATCTTTAAGATCATTGGGCGATTTTACCCAAATAGGGTCTGTGTTGTTGATGATGTTGTCCTTCTTGACCGTCTTGTATTTAGGATTGCCATCCTTGTCTTTACCATCTTCAACCTGTTCATCCCTGGTTCCGAATTTAATGGGAACTGGAAGGAATTTTCCGTACTTATTGATTATTCCTTCGATCCGGTGATCTTCCAGAAATTCCTCTGAATCCTTGTCGACATGAAGTATAATATCTGTTCCTCTGGATTTCTTTTTTATCGGGAGGATCTCAAACTCCGTGTTTCCTTCACCCACCCACTTAGCGGCCTCGTTGTTTTCCTGGTGTGAAAGTGTCTCAATCTCCACTTTCTTCGCCACCATGAATGATGAATAGAACCCTAGACCAAAGTGACCGATGATCTGTTGGTCTTCTCCTTTGTCCTTGTATTTCTCTAGAAATTCTGTTGCGCCAGAAAAAGCGATTTGGTTGATGTACTTTTTGATTTCCTCAGACGTCATACCTATGCCCTTATCGGACACCGTGATTGTCTTTTTCTTTTTGTCAACCTTTATCTCAATGGTCAAATCCCCTAACTCGCCATCGAATTCACCAATTGAGGCAAGACGTTTGAGTTTTTGTGTGGCGTCGACCGCATTGGAAATGAGTTCCCTCAGAAAAATCTCATGATCTGAGTATAAAAATTTCTTTATGATCGGAAAGATATTTTCCGTATGAATGGAAATATTACCTTTTTCTTGCATGTTATTTAGATTCAAATTCTGTGCTGCAGGAACAAATTCTATTCCATTTAAAGAATGACATAAATGACAGTGAATAATCTGTCAAAATGTCACAATGATGAATATCTTATCTTATTCGGTCGGCACTTCTCACCAGTTTTTCATCTCTCCGGATGAACCTGTTTGCCAGCATATTGAAGAAAAGCGCGATGACAGGAAAGTAAAATCCTGCAAGATATGATCCGGGTGTGTCCGGAGCCAGCACTTTGTCGGCTTTTAGAATAAAGTAAACAGCAACGCCCAATGACCCTGCAATAAATAGTGAATTGAGTGCTCCAAGCTGGATCTGCCTAAGTCTATTTGTGTATTGAAAAATCGAATACAGGGCAACTATTGCTCCGAGGACAGCCAGAATTGAAATATAGAAAACATCTTTTTCGCTAATCAGTGTTCGTTCTCCTGTTTCTGTGGAGTAGCTCTCATATGTCATCTTGAATACATCAACTGTTACTATTTCAGACTGGGCAGGATCATATTTTTGCCAAATTGGGAAAAACAGAAATGCCACCATAACTGCGGCAACACCAAATAGAAATAGACTTTGTACTCGTTGGATCATTTGCTTCCGATGAAAACTGCACAAAAGAACGTATAGCCGGTCAATTTGACAAACTAATACCATTATTTTGCAGCATGCGATATTTCATGGACCTGAGTTATTTTGGCGAGTCATTTCATGGATGGCAAAAACAAAATAATGCACACACGGTCCAGGAAGAAATCGAAAGTTCTCTTTCCACTATTCTTCGATCTTCAATTCAGGTTACAGGAAGTGGCAGGACTGATACTGGTGTTCATGCGAAACAACAAATGGCACATTTTGATGTTGGTGATGAGATCGATCCGGAGGAATTACTCTTTAAACTGAACTCGTTTTTGCCTGAGTCGATTTCAATCAATTGCATTAAAACAGTAAAATCAGATGCACATGCCAGGTACGATGCTACAGCACGTACCTACCATTATTTCATTAATACCAAAAAAGATCCTTTTTTAGTAGGCAGATCGTATTATCTGAGAACCGAACTAGACCTTGAAATAATTAATATGGCCTGTGAGCGAATCCGGAAATGGGAAGATTTTCAGGCCTTTAGTAAGGTAAAAACTGAGGTTGAAAACTTTTTGTGCAAGATCTATGACATCAGTTGGATTAGGGATGAAAATGGCTATTTCTTCAAGGTGAGGGCCAATAGGTTCCTCCGTGGAATGGTAAGAGCAATGGTTGGAACACTAATTGAATTGGGTCAGTCAAAACTTTCTTTAAGGGATTTCGATTTAATATTGGAGAACAGGAATAGATCCGGAGCTGGACATTCAGTTCCTGCTGAAGGCTTGTATCTGGCCCGAGTTGAATATAATGACAATATCTATTTGTAGTGGAGAAAAACCAAACAATAAGCGGCAACCTCGTTGATATTAAAATTCTGAAGCGGCTTTTCAAGTTCGCAACACCTTACACAAACCAATTTTGGCTTTTGGTGATATTAACGATCATCCTTGCCGGGATCGTCCCAATTCGGCCATACCTCATTCAACTTACTATAGACAATGAGGTTGCCTCCGGAAACTTTCCGGGTTTGGTGCGGATGATAATCATTTTGGTTTCCCTCCTATTTGTTCAGGCGTTCGTTCAATACTACCACACTTATTTATCGGGTTGGTTGGGGCAAACGATCATCAAAGATATCAGGGTCCGGTTGTTCAGGCATCTTCAACAATTAAGACTTAAGTTTTTTGACCAAACTCCAATTGGCAGACTGGTCACAAGGAATGTGTCGGATATCGAGACATTGGCTGAAGTGTTCAGTCAGGGGATTGCGGCAATGATCGGAGATCTATTGCAGCTAGTAGTGATCGTAAGTTTCATGTTTTGGATCGACTGGAAGTTGACTCTGATCAGCCTTTCAACTTTTCCGTTGCTGGTATTTGCCACCTATGTTTTCAAAGAAAAAGTGAAAGTCTCTTTTAATGAAGTTCGAACTGCAGTTTCCAATCTAAATACTTACGTTCAGGAGCACATTACCGGGATGAGTATCGTCCAAATATTCAATAGTGAAGAAAGGGAATTCGATAAGTTCAAAAGCATTAACCTGAAACACAGGAAGGCCAACATTAGGGCAGTAATGTACTATTCCATCTACTTCCCGGTTGCGGAAGTTATTGGTGCTGCAGGAATTGGGCTTCTCATCTGGTTTGGAGCTGGCCAGGTTGTGCAGGGTAATACTGATTTTGGAGTCCTTATTGCCTTCATCATGTACATCAACATGTTTTTCCGACCTATCAGGATGATAGCCGACCGATTCAATACTCTTCAAATGGGTATTGTTAGTTCCAATCGTATTCTCAATTTACTTGATAATGAGGATCATATTCCTAATGATGGAAGCATAAAAGTGGATGATCTGAAGGGTGATATTGAATTTAAAAATGTCTGGTTTGCATACAATGATGAAGACTGGGTATTGAAAAACATAAATCTCAAGGTCAACCAAGGGGAGACATTGGCTCTCGTGGGTGCGACTGGAGCCGGTAAATCTTCTGTAATAAATCTTTTGAGCAGGTTTTACGAGATCAATAAGGGGGAGATCATTGTCGACGGTGTGAATATCCATGACTATGAGCTATCCAGCCTTAGGCGGAATATTGCTGTGGTCTTGCAGGATGTGTTCCTTTTTTCTGATTCCATTTTCAATAACATAACTCTCAAGAATCCTGAAATCAAACCTGAGGAAGTTTTTAAGGCAGCAGATCTTGTCGGAGCCCGAAAGTTTATAGAAAGGCTTCCTGGCGGTTTCAATTATAATGTCATGGAGCGAGGGACCACACTATCAGTGGGTCAAAGGCAATTGATCTCTTTCGTGAGGGCCATGGTTTATGATCCAAGGATCATTGTGCTTGATGAAGCCACTTCCTCGGTGGATACTGAAACTGAGGAGTTGATTCAATCGGCAATTCAGACTATGATGAAGGGGAGGTCTTCTATTGTCATTGCCCATCGATTATCAACTATTCAGAACGCGGATAATATAGTTGTTCTTGACAAAGGTGAAGTGAAGGAACAAGGCAAACATGATCAGCTACTGTCTTTAGATGGCCTTTATGCTCAATTGCACAAAATGCAATACAAAGAAGTATTAAGTGCGTGAAACCTATCCATTATTACATAATAATCATTGTTTTTTCCCTGTCAGTGATTGGGGTGTCTTTATATTATCTATTGGGAGGTTTTGAGGAGATAAGAGTTTACAAGTTACCGGGTGAATCCAAAATCGTGGTTGGTAAGCATTTCATTGGAAAGCAAACTCATCGTGATATTCGGAAGTATTTCAATGAGGCTCAGCAGCTGGTACTTGACAGTGCTATAATGGGAACTTTAGTAAGGATAATCAACGACAACGACTCTCTCGAAGGGGATCAGGTCGATTTTTTCATCGGGGTGATGATTGATGGTGAGATGGCCGAAGTTCCTTTGGGATTTACGGTAAATGAGTATTATCCGACTAATAGATTCGCGATTTTCATGGGTATGAATAAGTGGGTACGACCTTCTTCTGCCAGGATAGATGTGATGCTGTCAGGTGAAGCTGAGAAGAGTGGATTTGATTCTTCTCAAGGTATAATAGCGGAACTCTACTACATTGACGACTCAATGTCAGTTGAACTGTGGTTGAATTAGGATTCCTGTAGTTCCTCTTCTGATTGGATTTGCTTATCATGAAGTTCCCTATATACTCCATTTGCTTCCATCAATGAATCGTTCGTGCCTTGTTCAATGATGTTGCCATCGTCAAGCACTATGATCTTGTCGGCAAGTTTGGCTGAGGAGACTCGATGTGAAATGATAACGGATGTCTTCCCTTTCATGATGCGGGCCATGGCGTTCAGGATTGAATTTTCCGTTTTGGTGTCCACAGCAGAAAGTGCATCATCCAGTATTAGTATCTTGGGATTCCTCGCAATGGCCCTTGCAATCGACACACGTTGCTTTTGTCCACCTGAAAGTGTAATTCCTCTTTCTCCAACTTTAGTATCGAATCCATTTTGAAATCCATCAATGTTGTCCAAAAGATCGGCATCACTGGCTGCCTGTTTTATAGCTTCTGTGCTCATTCTTTGGTCTGCGAAGGCGATATTATTTCTGATTGTATCCGAAAACAGGAAAACGTCCTGAGGTACGTACCCTATTTGTGATCTAAGAGATGAAATATCGTACTTTTCAATACCGGTGCCATCAACTTCAATACTTCCGGAAGTAACATCATAAAGTCTGCATATCAAGTTGGCAATTGTACTTTTGCCTGATCCTGTGGTGCCGATAATTGCTATAGACTCACCGGGATCGACGGAAAAGGAAATGTCCTTCAAGGCCTCAATCCCTGAATCAGGGTAGGTGAAACTGACGTTCTCGAGAACAAGTTTACCTTGAATTTCTCGCTCAATTTTTTCAGTTGAAAGTATGTCGTTCTTGGTATTAAGGAATTCGTTTATTCTCTTCTGGGAAGCGGCAGCTCGTTGGATAATACTTGATATCCACCCCAGAGAGGTTACTGGCCATGTCAACATGTTTACATAAATGATGAATTCTGCAATATTGCCGGTACTGATATTGCCATTAAATACTTCGATGCCTCCGATGTAAACTGTGAGTATCACACTGAGGCCAATTAAACCCATGATCAATGGGAAGAAAAGAGCCTGAACGTAAGCTAACCTCAGAGATTTATTCTTGTAATCATTACTGGCATTTGTAAAATCGTTAGCAATGTCTTCCTCTCTGACAAATGCTTTGATAACCCTGATCCCTGAAAATGCTTCCTGAACAAAAGTTGATAAGCCGGATTGACTTTTCTGTATCTCTTCCGAACGCTTATTAATAATGTTGTTAACGAAGTAGATACTGATCGACAACAACGGCAGAGGGATCAGCGAGTAGAGGGTAAGTTTTGCATTGATTGAAAACATAAAGGGGATTACCATCAGAAAGAGAGTTAAAAGTGTTATTCCGTACATGATTGCAGGACCAACGTACATCCGGACTTTACTCACATCTTCTGAGATCCTGTTCATAAGGTCTCCGGTATTATTTTTTCTATAGAAGGAAAGCGGGAGTGTCTGATAGTGATAATATATTTCATTTTTGAGATCATATTCCACGTGCCGGGACATGACAATGATCGTTTGTCTCATGAAAAACATAAATACTCCTCTCAGCAAGGCTGCACTGAGTATGGAGATACCAATGATGAGGATCCCCGACGCAAATAACTCGTAGGTAGAGGACTGGAGCTGAAATCCCTCAAAAGATCTGTAAACATTGTAGTTCCTCTGCAACAGATTGAATGAATACCTGACTAATACCGCTGGAATGATCAGAAAAAAATTGGAAATAATGATAAATATCGTCCCCAGTATCAGGTAATACCTGTACTTCAGGAGGTATTTGTTGATATGTGCAAGATCTTTCACTAGATGTACAACGATGTAAAAACGAAATGGTTATTAGTCATTAATTAACTAATTTTGGGCACCCAAAAACGAGAGTTCTTAACATAAGGAAACGCGAATTTATACAATACAATTCCATTCAAATGATCGAAATCCAACCCCATATAGAACCAGGCCAGATCTTCAAAAATATGAAGGCTATGGACCACGAACAACTGGTTTATTGTAATGATGAAGCTACAGGGTTAAAAGCAATAATCGCGATTCATAATACTATCCTGGGACCTGCAATGGGTGGGACCAGAATGTGGAATTATAATTCGGAGGAGGAAGCAACAAGAGATGTTCTAAGATTGTCCAGGGGTATGACCTTCAAATCTGCAATTGCAGGATTGAATATCGGAGGTGGAAAAGCCGTCATTATCGGTGATGCAAAAAAGCAAAAGAATGAGGCTTTGATGAGGAGGTTCGGGAAGTTTGTGGATAGCCTGGGGGGAAGATACTGGACGGCGGAAGATGTAAATATGAGTACCCGGGACATGGAGTACATTCATATGCAAACTCCTTACGTGACCGGCTTACCTGTAAGCATGGGAGGATCAGGAGATCCCAGCCCGGTAACTGCTTATGGTGTCTACATGGGGATGAAAGCTGCAGCCAAGAAGGTTTATGGTTCCGATAGTCTAACCGGAAAGAAAGTATTGGTACAGGGGACTGGGCAAGTTGGGAAGTACCTGATTGAGCAATTGATTGAGGAGGATTGCAAAGTATTTATATCTGACATTTTCGAAGAGAAGGTTAAGCAGGTTTCGAACGGCTACAAAGTCACTATCGTTCCCCCTGATGAAGTTTACGATGTGGACGCAGATATTTATGCACCCTGTGCGCTTGGAGCAACATTGAATGACAATACAATTCCAAAGTTGAAATGCGCAATCATAGCAGGAGGTGCAAATAATCAACTTGAGGACGAAGCGATGCATGCAAAGCAGTTGAAAGAGTTGGGTATTCTTTATGCTCCTGATTTCCTGATCAATTCAGGGGGTATAACAAATGTTTATTATGAGCAACAAGGAAATTATAATCGGGATAAGGTTTATTCACAAACCGAAATGATCTATGATATATGTCTGGATGTGATAAACCATTCCGAGAAACATGATGTGACTACCCATGAGGCGGCATTAAGTCTGGCAATGGCTAGAATTGAGGCTGTAGGTAAGATCAAATTACCTCACTAAAACATCTAAAACCAAATAACTAAAAATACTTTTCATAGCAGTTCTTTAACATGTTGAATCGTCGAATCCTTCGAATAAAGGCCATGCAGGCCTTGTATAGCTATTTTGTGATGAGAGAATCCATGAAGGAGGTCGTCGAGGAAGATTTAATTGGAAAGTATAAACTGGATCCTGCTGTTCATGATTTCAAGGATAAAGAGATCTTTGAAGAAAGGATCCGACAAATTCGATCAGTTTTTAAGGAAGACCTGAAATCGGGGACTGTTCAGACAGATCACGAACTGGAAGATTCTGTGGTTGCAGATATCAATAAGACTATTTCAACGTACTATTCCCTCTTGGATCGGGAGAAGGGAAATGTTAAGGAAAAAATGGTCAAGGAGGCAGATAATATCTATAATTCTTACTTAAAAATTCTGTCACTGGTACCAGAATTTGCTTTTGTTGAGAAGCAGGAGAAGGCCAAAAGGGAAGAAAAGGGCAATGTCCCTAACAATTGGGGATATAATTTAATATCCAATGCATTGATCGAAGGCTTGGATAAGTCTGTTCCTAACGATCAAAAAGTGACCTGGGCTTCAGAAATTGAGCAATTGAGAACATGGTATAAGGACGTATTGGAGAAAAATGAGATATTCATTACCTACCAATCCCTTGTTAATCCGTCCCCGGAAGAAGATAAGACCTTTCTTCAGTCCTTTTTTAAAAAAGTTGTTTTCAAGAATGAACTGTTCGAAAGTTACTTCATGGAAAATGATCTGCATTGGCACGAAAACAAATCGATCCTTCAGAACCTTGTTATCAAGACCATCAAGGGGTTTAATTCGGGAGATGGAGATCATTCATTACACTTGATGCAATTGAGCCTTAATAAGGAAGATGATTTCTATTTCTTTGAGAAATTGTATGATGAAACTATACAAAGAAACGATCAATTGGAGGAGATCATTGAGAAAAAGACTCGAAATTGGGATCTCACCAGAATTGCAAATCTTGACATGGTAATTCTAAAAATGGCACTTACGGAGATGATGGTATTTCCAAGCATTCCAGTGAAGGTCACGATCAATGAATTCATCGATATATCCAAGGTGTACAGCACGCCAAAGAGCAAACAATTTATTAATGGAATTTTGGATGTATTGGCAAACGAGCTAACTTCGGAAAAGATAATTCGTAAAAGTGGACGAGGATTGATAGATAATAAATAATGAAACATGAGTAAAGATTCAGGAGGTTCATTTTTTGCATTCCTATTTGGCCTGATAACAGGTGGTATAATTGGCTTACTTTATGCTCCTGAAAAGGGATCGCATACGCGAGATAAACTTACTTTTTTACTGGATAAATACAGGAAAAGATTAGAGGAAATTCTAAATGAGTTTATTGAAGGTAAAGAGAACATTCAGAACGAAGCAAAGTCAGAAGGAGAGCGGAGGATCAAAGACGCCAAGCAAAAGGCTGAGGAATTGCTGGATGATGTAAATGGTCTGATTAATCAGATCAAAAACAATTAAATATTTAAGACTTTAACATTTCATTAAGAAATATTGGGTTACCAATAAAGGGTCCGTTGTATACTTTTGCAAGATCCAAGAAATTAAATAGACATTATGAGAAATTTGACTAGAGCATTTATCGTACTTTTTGCAGGATCAATGATCCTCGGATGTACAAATAAAGAGATGGAGAAGAGGATAGCGAAGCTAGAAGGAAAAGTAGCTGAGCTAGAGTCTAAGAACGGTGTTAGAACACCGGCAACCTCAACTGCGCAGGCACCTGCAGCTCCCGAAACACAGCCAGAAGGTCCACTTCCAACTTTTGCGTTTGCGGAAGAAAGTTTTGATTTCGGAACGATCAATGAAGGTGATGTGGTTGATCACATATTTTCATTTACTAACAACGGAGACGCTCCACTGATCATATCAAGTGCGACGGCATCATGTGGATGTACTGTTCCTCAGTGGCCAAAAGAGCCAATCCCTGTAGGAGGATCCGGAGAGATCAAGGTACAATTTAACAGTAGAAATAAGCCGGGGATTCAGAACAAGACGATAACAATTACTGCAAATACATATCCGAAGATCAATAGATTAACGATTAAAGCAAACGTCACAAAAGCGAGCGATCCTTCATAACTAAATGATTCAAACTTTATTATTACAAGCTGAAACTGGTGGATCAAATTACACCAGTTTCATCATGCTCGGTGGCATGATCGCAATTTTCTATTTGTTCTTTATTAGACCTCAACAAAAGAAGCAAAAGGATACCCGAAAATATATAGAAGCCCTAAAAAAGGGTGATCAAGTGGTAACTGTTGGTGGGATTCATGGCAAAATCCTCAATGTGGATGAATCCACGGTGACTATTGAGGTGGATAGAGGTAGCAAACTCATCGTTGAAAAGTCATCAATATCCCTGGACGCCAGTAAAAGACAAGCCAAATAGATGCGATCATGATGCATGAGTGAAAAAAAGGTAAATAAATTTATTAATAGCTGGAAGGTAGTATTGTTCTCATTTATGGGAGCTGCTACCTTCTGGTTTTTTACAGCACTCAATAAAGAATACAGCGCCTTAGTAAGCTACCCAATTGATATCGAATTTGATGAGGATAGTGTGGTGGTCATGGAGCCCTTACCTGACAACGTTAAAATTGATGTTTCCAGTGGGGGATGGAATTTGTTCCGCGAAACTCTCTGGTTTAGTGTCACCCCTCTGAAAATTCCACTTGACAATCCTACCGACATTCGATTCCTTACCCGATCAACATTACTGCCTGTCGTCAGAGACCAGCTTACGGGATTGGATGTCAATTATCTTCTTACTGACACCATCTTCATCAATATCGAGAAAAAACTGCATAGAGACGTTGCAATAAAGATTGATTCAATCAATATCTCGCTTTCCAATAACTACAGGATTGTTTCGCCGATTTCAATAGACCCACCTACGGTTCAGTTATCCGGACCTGAGGCTATTATAAATTCATTGGAGGACGAATACTATGTGATGATCCAGGAGCGTGGCATTGATGACAATGTTGAGGAGGACGTGAGTATACCTTTACCCTTCGAGGATTTCATGAATTCTGATCCGGAAAATGTAACAGTGACTTTCGAAGTGGATCGTTTTGACCGGGATAGGATACGGTTAACGCTTGAACAGCTTAACTTCCCAGAGGACACCACTGCTCAACTTATGGATTCTGTTATCATTGTCAATTATACGATTCAGCGATCCTTGAAACAACAATTCAGCCAGGATGATTTTGGGATCACCGTAGATTACAATCTAGTGGACCTTTCTGATTCAACCATCCAGCCTATCATCATCTATTTCCCCGAAATAATAGAGGAAGTAACAACCGCTCCCGAAAAAGTGAAAGTAATCCTAAAATGACCCGTCCATTATTGGTAGGCGTGACAGGTGGGATTGGATCGGGAAAATCTGTTGTATGTCGACTCTTTGAAATCCTGGGAGTGCCTGTCTATCATGCCGACGATCGCGGTAAATGGTTATTGGAAAATGATGATGAGTTAAAAAAAGGCGTTATCAAAACCTTTGGGAAAGAAAGCTATGTGGAAGATAAACTAAACAGGGGACACCTCGCCAAATCATTCCACGACGAATCAACATTAGAAAAACTCAATAAGTTGGTTCATCCTGCAGTGGCAAGGGATTTTAGCGAATGGGTATTGGGATTGCCCGGTGAAATCCTTATAAAGGAGGCTGCATTACTCTTTGAGACGGGATCATATCGGCAACTTGATAAAACAATTCTGGTAACGGCTCCTGAGAGCATAAGGATTGATAGGGTGCTAAAACGAGACAAATTCAGATCTCGGGAGGAGGTTCTTCAAATCATTGACAAACAATGGGGCGAGGATCGAAAAAAGGAACTTGCTGATTATGTTATCAAAAATGATGGTAGGACAATGATCATTCCACAGGTGATGGAACTCTTTGATAAAATCAGATCTTAATTTTGACCTGATCCGCGTAAAACTTCATACGAGTGCTGCTATTATCCAGTAATTCAACCTTTTCAATACGACCTTTTGTGTGATGATAGAACACCTCCACCAGGAAATTATTTATCATATATAGGATGACCTTATATTGGTAATAACGAATAGCCATCACGTGTTCTCCTTCAAAATATATCCATCGAAGTTTTTCATCGGTGGTCATATGTTCAAATCTCTCTGGTATCATTATTCATTCCAATATGCACAAATCTGAAGATAGATAATACGGATTTTATTCACAATAAATACGATCGTATTCTTCTTCATTACACGCGTTTGAATAAAGCTTCCTTCCTTCAATGTCATAGGCGACAAGGACATAATAGCCCGCTTCAGGGACGTAGTGTTCGGCAAGGAAATACATCTCCTCCTTGGATCTAATCACTCGAATGTCTGAGAAATTATCGTTGACAATTTGTCCCTTTTGGGATGTTACAATGCCATATCCTTTTTCCGTAAGGATCCTAAAATATCTTTCACCAGAAATATCAAAAAGGAGTGTTAGATCCAGCACATCTGTGATCTCCAATTGATCCTCAAAGAAATTAAGTAATTGCCAGGTGGAGTCGGTTTTTATCCATGCCAGGCTGTCTGTGGCATAAATGATCTCCTCCAGCTTAAATTCGACCAAGACCTGGTTTTCTTGATCCAACAAGCCATATCTTCCTTCCTTTTGACTGATGTATAGATCCCCAAAACGGGAAATTGTAGCCCCATATTCTTCTGGAATTATTACATTGTTTTTGATATCGACTGCCCCTATCTTTCCATCCAGCAGCGTTATGATCATTCCTTCTCTGTAGTTGAGAAAATCATACCTCGAATCCAGTACAACGTTTCCTTTCTTATCAAGAACACCTTGTTTGCCATCCTTAGTTATTTTAAAGAATGAAGTATCGATGTTGGAGATTTCATCAAATTCCAGTTGGAACATGTAATTACCCTCATCGTCCCAAAGAGCCCTAGAATTCTCACCAACAACCAAATAATCGGAGATCAAACCATCATCAGACCGATAACGAAGGTTTTCGACCTCTTGACTTTCAACCACATTGATCCTTTGCCCATTCTTAAATAAGATGGATGAAGAGTCTGACTTGAAAAATAGAACGGAAAAATTGTTAATCAACTTGAGAGAGTCAATATTATGAGTAGCCTCATTATTTGTCAGATTCACAAGGGTCCACTGGTCCTGTTTTACCCCGATCCAATTGTCATTTATAGCAATTTCCTGAATTGGTTGTCTTGGAAAAAGAGAGTTAAGAGCATTGTCATATATACGATAATTATCATTTTCTTTAGCATAGAGGACTGTCGGATGAGGATAAACAGTATGTTCTTTCCAGGGGATCTCGAAAGATAGTTGATCATTGACCACACATTCGCGGCCTTCTTTAAAGCCAATGATTAACGAGTTTGTAATTACTTCAAGATCGTCGAATTTGAATTCTAATGGAAAACCATTTTCACCAACTTCATCCAAAAGTGTCGGGAGATTGCTTAACGCTATTTCATTCCCCCGCTCGAAGACATAGAAATTATCAATCTGGTAAATGTCAGTAAACTCGAAGGACGTTAACATGACTCCGGTGAATGAAATAAGACCCCATTTGTCATTACGCTTTATTTTGAACCAACGATCGGCAAAAAGTTCTGCCTCTTCGATTGAATCAATAATTGTGAATCCTGTCTTATGAATGAGTTTGTTACTTTCTTTCGACCTGATAAACAAAACTCCAAGTCCAAGATCAGAAACAGAATAGAAGCTGGTATTATCAAATAAGATATCTGACGAACGCGTCAGGATCACATCATTACCCTCAGATTTACCAGAAATGTGATCCGAATGGAACAATTGGCAAAACGGATCTTTGACATATAATGAATCGAACACAGGTCTGATGATCCATTCTCCTTTCATGTCAATGAAACCAATCTTAGTACCTTCAAAAACAGGTATCATCGTAAGGCGATCCTGGTTAAATCTATAGAGGAGGGAATCGTATTGTGAGATACCCAAAAGTTCAGAATAACTTAAAAAGGTTTCCTTGTCAAGGTGATATAATATTCCGATAGCTTTCTGCACCTCCAACGCCTCCGGATAATCATTGATGTATTCAAGAAAGGAACCGGGTTCGTGATCAAGTGTCCCATATTTGAATATATACTTATGAGCATCAGGAATATATGGAGAGGCGGGGTACTTTTTAACAAAATTTTCGTAATCTGCTAATTCACCGGAAGCCGTGTGTTCTTTGAACAGCAGAATTTCATATTTATCATTTGCCTGATTTCTGTAAATCGAATTCGGGTAATTAATATAATAATCCTGGTAAGCCTGCCAGGTGTTTACGCTTTTAGCGTTTAAAAATGCTATGCTGTCAATTTTAGCCAATGCCAGTGATTTTTCAGGAGCATCAGGGTAGGTATTAAGGTACCATCGGTAAGAGGTGATGGCATTTGTATCAAGTACATCTCTGAAGGAGATCTTTCGGATCTTTAAAAACGTAGAATCCAGGTGAGATCTGTCAAAACCCAATTTTGTGATCTCCTCGATGAGTTTCTCCTCAGCTCTTGGGTAATTATTGATTGCTTCGTTGATCAGATCCCTGGCTTGATCGAGGTCATAGATTTCCAATGTGTCATTGGACAGTAAGTCAGAGTAGATCCATTCAGTACCGGGATTTATGTCTATATCCGACAGGCTTTTTTCTATGATTTCAAGGGCTTTTTCAAGGTCAGATTTTTCAAGGGCACGGAGTATTCTGCGAAGGTCATTGGCCGCATAAGCGCTAATGAATGTCACAATTAGAAGCAGGAATATCCAGAATTTTCTCATAACCGACTTCGAAATTAGCAAAGCCTGATTTTAGACGATATTTTTTAACAATTTGTTTATCCTGAATTTTTCCCGTTCAACCCCTAAAATTCCATTTGGATCAAATGAATAAATGATGAAATGTTTCAAAATCTTACATTTGTCTTTATAATACAGGCGAGTATTTAAGCGGTGATTCAATTTTCGATCCCAGCCAGTTATGGATCGAGAGGAGGGAGTACATAGTACTCCCTTTCCTTTTTTATAGCAAAATCAAATAGACTTTTTCCTATCTTTGCATTCTGAAAACGGGATGTGGCGCAGCCCGGTTAGCGCACCACTTTAGGGTAGTGGGGGCCGCTGGTTCGAATCCAGTCATCCCGACAAGAAAGCAAAGCCTCGAACGTAGTTCGTGGCTTTTTTCATTTTAACAAGGTCAGATTTGCTGGAGCGAGGATAAGATGAAAAAAGGTAGATGAGTGAAGCGAATAAGGCTTTGCTTTCGGAATTTTCCGGTCTACTGTATCACCGCAGGTAATCCAGTCATCCCGACAATGAAGCAGAAGCTGTTGACGATAGTCAACAGTTTTTTTTGATTTGAAAGCTAAGGCAGTTCAATGTCTGAAGACTAAGCAAAAAACGACGAGTGAAGCAGATTAACTTTGCTACTTTCATCTGGTCAGAACCTATTTTATACTCAAACCATTAGATTTATTTCCATGCCTTGTCCTCCAGCCATTTGGCTGATTCCTTCAGGTAGGTAAGATAACTGCATGCTTCAAAATGACCCAACCCTTCAGCCTCCACAAATTGCCCTTCCGAGCCGGAGGCTATGGCATCTTCCACTGTTGCCTTTGATTGGTTGAAAAGGAAGAGATCATCATTGGTTCCGTGAATCACGTAGAATGGCATAGAAGACGTTCCGAAGAAGGAATAGAGCCCTGCCATGGGAATCGAGGCTGTAAATGGGCTATTGTTATTGTGTGCAAAATTCCAGGCAGAAGTTCCTCCGTTACTATATCCTGTCACAGCAACTCGTTCAGGATCAATAGGCCAATGTTCGATTGCCAGCTCAACAAACTTGTATACTACATTCTCACCCCATCCTCCTCCTTCTGCAGACAATGCTATTTTGATCCCGTTGATACTTCTGAATCCATTATCAAACAGACACTGACTGTACTCCTTATAAGCTGTCTCGGCATCACCCATCCAGTGTAGTCCAACCACCAATGGTACTTTTTCACCATCCTCAATATTCCCGACACTGATGTGAAATGGCCACGTTGAACCATCCATCAATAACATCTCATCGTTCCTGGTTCCGGGATCCAGATTTACTTTAGCGACCTCCTCCGCAGTAGGAATGGCAGGTAAGTATGGATCATCATCATTATCATTTTCTGAGGAGCATGAGATGAACAAAAAGATCAGCGCTATTGGAAATGCGGTTTTCATAAAAACCCGTTTCTAGGTACAAAACAATCCACTAAATGCCAACCCCAACAGAATTTAATCATGAAAAAAACCCGAATCGATGTTTCAATTCGGGTTTTTACAGATTGAGTTTTGGTTAGTTAATATCTTCTCCTTTTTCCAATTTGGCTATGTTCTGGTCGATAACGGGAGGGTTGACCGTATCATTTGCCGGAACTTTTGTTTTCGCAATTTTTAGATATTTCAAGGCATTTTTGAAATCCCCAATGGCACTATAACCACGAGCAAGTCCATAGTTTGTTGGCCATGCTCCATCAAATTTCTTATGATTCATTTTGAATACCTCCAATGCCTTGTCCTTTTGATCTGCTCCAATCAATTGTCTTCCATAACCATGGATCTGAAACGCCGTCACCCCCGGTTGTTCCAGAGCTTCGTCCATCACCGTTATTGCTTCATCAGATCTCCCTGCGTTACGCAAAACATTGGCTTTGGTTGATAACGTATTCCAGTTCTTTTGGCCGATGAATGGAGCGCTAATCGCGGCTTCTGCCCACGATAAGGCGTCATCATGATAACCGGCACCTGAAGCCCAGTTTGCTGCTTGTGCAAGATTATTGAAATTGAAACCTGGTTGACCTTTTAACTCGCTGCCAACCGCTTCATAGGCCACGGTATTAGCCTCTTTCAATTGAATAGTAAATGGCAAGCTCTTATTTTCCCACATTAATGCTACCGTAGTCTGATCGGCCTTCCTATCCAGGAATTCGAACGTTAGAAATTCCCTGAATTCAGAATCTTCTGCTTCGGCATCAGCAACTAGAGCCTCATCTTCAGGGGTGTAGAAAAAACTGCCCCATGCATTGGATTCATTGACAAAAATGATGCTCCATGGACCTGTTTCCCTGGGCTCCACAAAGAAACCATATTTACCAGCTTTCAATTCTTTTCCCTGGATAATCACATCATGGGAAAATACAAATACTGTGTTTTCATTTGCACCTGCGCGCCACGGGGAAGGATTGTCAGCAGTACTTATCCCAAATCCCAGATTGACTTTTCCATAAGGTACAAGTTGTCCCCAAATTTGACCTTCTCGCCCTGAAACATCAGGGCTGTTGTAAATGACCTTTACATAAGCAATACCACCTAGGTATTGGATCGCAACACTCTTTTGATTACCTCCTCCGGGGGGT
This sequence comes from Cyclobacteriaceae bacterium, assembly GCA_965242805.1. GTDB lineage: Bacteria > Bacteroidota > Bacteroidia > Cytophagales > Cyclobacteriaceae > JANQEU01. The sequence continues at coordinate 3,767,178 of CBDETD010000002.1, forward strand.
AAACTCTTCAACTGTGCGAATGACTCAAAAGCTAATGAGCTCAAGAAAACCATCGCAGTGATAATTAGTAGGTTTTTTTTCATTATTGAATGAATTGGTTTGTTGTAATTAGAAAAACGCTCAGGATCAGAATGATCCAGTTAATTTCTATTAAGGGGGTATTTCAAGGATAATTGGTCTTATAATAAACCCAGTTGCGGTGAAAATCTCCGGAAGCAAATTTGTATTTTACCAAGTGGATTGTCGTAGGTATGACATAGACTAAAGTACGTTTATCAAAAGGTAAACACGTTAGATGACAAATAAATAATAATTATTAGTCTTCTCTCAGGTATTTAACTGGGTTTGCAATGAATGCTTTCACGGTTTGATAACCAATAGTTACGAGGACTAGTAAGACAACCAGGAGTCCAGTAACAATAAATACCATAAAATCAATTGGAGCCCGGTAATGGAAGTTCACTAGCCATTCACTAAAAATTTGGAATGATACGAATCCTCCAAGCAATAGGGAGACTAATACCCATGGGGCAAATTCTTTGACGACCAGGGATGCAATTTCGGACAATTTGGCACCAACGATTTTTCGGATACTGATCTCCTTTCGTTTCTTTTCGATCACGAATACAGTAAGTCCATATAGCCCAAGGCAAGCAATCAAAATTGATATGATAGTAAAGAAGGTAATGAGTGCCAGGAACTGTTTCTCGTTCTCATACATTTGTTGAACAGCTCCATCGGCAAAACGAAATCTGAAGGGTGCAATGGATCCCAATTTAGACCATTCGTTTTCCATCTCATTAATTGATCTTTCGAGGTCCTTAGTATTTAATCTAACCGCTAAGTAATTATGGACAGGATGATCCGCGGTCCTGTGAAAGTGGATTGTAGGTTCGATCTCATTACGCATCGTCTCGAAATTGAAATCTTTCACAACTCCTACCACATTGATATCAAAACTCCCAATTGTAATTTGAGGATAGGTTGTAGTATCTAAGTTCAATGCTTTATAAGCAGCTTCATTCAAGACGGCCGAATTTCTTTGATGCCCTTCAATGTCAGGAAGGAAATTCTGACCCGTTGTAAATGGGATATCGAATGTGGGGAAGAAATTGGCGTCAACATAGGTGTATCTCATTCGCAGCGGATCTCCCGTCCATCCTTTTGGTCGGACAAATAGGAAACTCTGGGTCCAATTGGTAGGGATGCCTCTTGAGGCCGATATCTCGGAGACGAATGAATAGTTGGATAGGTTTTTCTTGAATGTGTTTATTCGAATAGCCCCTGTTTCACCGTCGAGAAAATCTTCGGCCGATGCCTCAATGAAAACAAGCTGGTTTTCGTTGAATCCCATGTCTTTGTTGTACATGAAATGCAACTGGTCTTTAACCATAAGTGAACTGCAAATCAACAAAACCGCTAACGCAAATTGGACAACAATCAATCCGTTTCTAAAAGAGCGTGCGCCGCCAGTTATACCAGCCTTCCTTAGAACCTGTATGATTCCGACCGTAGACAAGTAGAAGGCAGGATAACTTCCACTGAATATTCCTATTGCTAAAGTGATTATTAGAAGGCTTAGTAGGCCATTAATCGTTAAAAGAGATGATATCTGGAGATTAAGATCAAAATATTGATTAAGATAAGGTAGTCCAAAAAATACGATGACGATTCCGATAGTCATCGAGATCAGTGTATATATGATCGCTTCAACCAGAAATTGAGTCCTAAGCTGTAGGATGACCGCACCTAGTACCTTCCTTAAACCAATCTCCCTGCTTCGGTAGGACGATCTTGCAGTTGCAAGATTCATGAAATTGATGCTCGCTATAATTAGAATTCCAACGGCGATGAAGAGCATTATCCAGGCATCCTGGGTGTCCCCAATTATTGTATCATAATAGTCGACAAGGGGTAATAGCTTGAATGTGGTCCTGTTTTGAGTCTCCGGATCCCAGATATTCGAGATCAGATCAGGAAAGCCAGCTTCCAGATTGAGAAGAGATTTAGGATCGTCCAGTAAAACCCAGGTGCTTAGAAAGGAATTACCCCAATCATTTTCATAATTTTCAAATGTTCTTGCACTCTCTATCGGGAGAATTATTTCGGGCCTAATGCTTGAATTGAGGGGAAGGTCTTTGAAAATAGCCGATACAAAGTAGCGTATCGTAGTGTCCTCTGAAGTCAAAAAGATTTCCAGCTCTTCCCTTAATGGATCCTTGTCACTGAAATACTTAGTTACAATGGTTTCCGATATTGCCACGGAATTTAAATTTGGTAAAGGCTCATCGTGGCTGCTATCTATTATTTCGATTGTGAAAATATCAAAAAGTGAAGTTTCTGAAAGCGTCAGTTCCTCATTCAGAAATTGATCTTTCCTTTTGACCAAACCTTCTGTAATAATATGTCGTGAGGTTGTTTCCACATTGGAAAAATCTGCTTCGAGCCTGGGCCCAAGGGGCACCCATGTATCGTATGTAGCTTGGGTTCCATCAGGTGTGATCCGTTCCTTATATGAAAGATAGATCCTGTCTTTTAGCCTATGATGGTGATCAAATTTGAGAATATTAACAGCATATAAGCTGATAACTATGGCAGCTGCTAATCCAACCGATAATCCAAAAATGTTAATAAATGAGTAAGAAGTATGATTTTGAATATTCCGGAAAGCTATCTTGATGTAGTTTCGAAGCATTTACCTTTGGGTCTGTGACAGATTTTGATTTCAATATTTATTCCAATAATTATAAATAATTGATAATCAGCTACTAACATTTATTTGAGCTATGAATAGCGTACAAATGTGGACACTTTCATTGCTAATTTTGTTCGTTTATGTCATTGACCATACAGTAGGTAATGATTCGACAAACCCATAATCGGTAATGGACGTACAGCAACTTATAAAATCAAAAAAATGAAAAAACTGCTTATCACCTTTGCGGTGATTACCTTCAGTTGTACTGGGAAAATTGATGACCCTCAATCCATAATTAATGCTTCCATATCAGCTCATAATTCTAAATTATTAGAAAACCATACTGTTTCCTTCGATTTTAGAGACAGGTCTTATTCCGTGAGGAGATTACCTTCTTTGTATACATACACTCGTTCGTTTCAAGATTCGGTCGGTGTGGTGTATGATGTGTTGATAAACAGCAATGATTTTAAAAGGACTGTGGATGACTATGATGTTGTGCTCACAGAGGAATGGAAAAAGCGGTATGGAAATTCAGTTAATTCTGTTCTTTATTTTTTCCAAATACCGTATGTCCTCAATGATCCGGCCGCCAGGAAATTTTACTTGGGAGAGGTAATGATCAATGGTAAATCATATCATATTATAAAAGTCACTTTCAATGAAGAGGATGGGGGCAAAGATTTCGAAGATGAGTTCAGATATTGGATAAACCAAGAGACGAAACTAGTTGATTACCTGGCTTACAATTATTTGACAGATGGGGGAGGAACGCGATTTAGACAAGCTATAAATCGAAGAGAAGTGGATGGATTGGTGGTACAGGACTATATAAACTATAAGGCAAACGAAAAATTTCCTCTCCTGGATGACTTGCCAAGGTTGTTTGAAAAGGATTCGTTGATTGAATTGTCCCGAATCATAAACACCAATGTTGTGTTGACTAAAAACTAATCATCTCCCTTAAAGAAGAATATTTCATCACCCTGGTCCATTACGAAAATCATGGTATTTCCTTCTACGGTGTATGAGAATGAGTCCGCATTATCGAAGATATCGATGATTGTTTTTTCGAAAAACTCTATGTAAGGAGGAGCGGGCAGATCAGTTTTATCCACTAGATCCACTCTCATAGATCCCAGTAAACTTGGGCTGAATTCCACAAATAAGGAGTTGTTGGCAAAATCACCTAGTCCCTGCCGAATGGTACTGTCTGCACTCACTGCAAATGACATACTCAATGTGGGAAACAAACAAGAAGGGTGCAATACCACTTCATCTTTTGTGATAAATCCAATTTGCCAAACCTCGAAGAGATCATGATCTCCGGAAGTTATAGGTATTTCCAGCTCACAAAACGGATTACGCAATTCTTCTATCTCTATACATGTTCCGGTTTCACAGCTACTGATCAGATTTCCATCGACATTATAGATGTTTTCAAATCCCACATTTTGAGGGGGAGTAATGGAATCACAAAGCCGGGCAGAACCGTCAAGGTTTGGATTTGATGATAGATACTGAATTCCTGAGAACTCAAGCAAATACAATTCCTGGTTCTCAAATCTTGAATTGGTGTTGCACTCCACCTCTTCATTTTTTAGGCATCCGATGAGTGAAAGAAAGCTCATGAATACTGCTATAAGTGCAAGATTTCTGGAATATACCATGGTAATTACCTTCACAAAAGCTTTCATTTTATCTAAGGATTATGGAAAAAACGGATTGTATTTTGTCCAGACCCAAATGTCAGGATATTGTCTTCAATTGAATAAACGATGGTATCATTTATTTGAAAAAATCCCATCAATTCGTTTTCAACGAGGTGTACATAAGGAGAACTCGCAAGAAGTGTCGATAACTTATCAGATACAATCAATTCATTCGCCGATACCGGACTTAGCGAAACTGTAAAGTCATTGACACCGAATACAGCTTGACCCGTAAATTCAGTGCTGTCCACATTTGAAGTAAATTGAATTTGCAGACCGGGTTGAAGGCATGATGAATAGATCTTGGTACTTCCCTTCATCAAGAAATCTACATTCCACTGATCGAATAATGAGTAATCACCAGGTGAAATGTTATATTCGGGTTCACAGTAGGGGTTTGTGATCTCTGTGATTACTGAACATACACTACCATTGCACTCTTCGAATATCACACCATTGGCGCTGTAAATATTTTCAAATCCTAGTGTATCTGGCGGGGTGATCGGTTCGCAAAGTTCAATTGCATTGTTTATCGAATCAGATGGAGACATATATTGAATTCCATTTTCCTCCAGAAGAAAAATCTCCAGTAATATAAATCTGGTTTCAAGCTCACATTCCGCCGTCCCATCGTTGAGACACGACGTGATCGTCGCCAATCCTAGAAAGGTTACAATGCAAATAATTAGTCTCACGATTTTGATTTGCTTCTGTATATATAAAACATTACTGCAGCACCCAACAAGAACATGGGTATACTTAGAATTTGGCCCATATTCAATGGAATGTTCTCTTCAAACGGTTCCTGATTCATCTTAAAGAATTCATCCACAAAACGTAATGACCATAACATCATGTTGAACAATGCGAAGTTGAATCCTTCAGGGACTACATCTCGTCGATTCTTCCAGAACCAGTATAAAACGACCATAATGACCAGGCAGTATATAGCTTCATAGATCTGGGCTACGTGCCTCACTTTACCTACCCCATATATTTTGACGTAGGAGTAACCACCTTCCCTGGTAACGTCATATGACAGAGGCTCGCTAATACTTCCAAAGTCTATATGCTCCACTACTTCTGAATATCTCAATAGCTGAGATTTGATACGGTTTTCAAGGAGATTCTTTTCATTATCTGTCACCTCATATCCTCTTTCATATTTGATAATGGCAGTCAGAGGAACATTGCCAGGAGTTGTACTGGCTTTTTCTCCGCCTTTTTCGAATGTCACCGACAGGACCTTGTCACTGTATTTGAGTACATCCTCAGTACCTCTGGCATAAACAACTCCCATATTGGAATTCGTTTCAATACCTTCCATTTCGGAATTCATAAGGTTTCCGGTACGTATTAGTGCTCCGGTCAATGCAACAACAATCACTATTCTATCGGCTATCCACCAAAAACTCTGGCCTTCTCTCTTCTTCAGCTTTGCTGAGAATCTAATGGGGAGAATGAAAAACCATTTTACCTTGATCTCCATGTTGGAGTACATCCAAAGGGCAATAATTATACCTATTGCTCCACCGTGACTTGCAAGGCCTCCTTCCCAGATCTTCAAAATCTCAATGGGATTGGAAAAGTAGAGCTTGGGATTGTAAAATATGCAATGCCCCAACCGAGCGCCAATAATTGTGGCCAACACCATGTGAGTTGTCAGGGTGTCTACATCCCTTTCAGCATGTCCTTCAGACCGAAATATACGGTACATGATCTGCTGGCTGATTATGAAACCGAGAGCAAAGAGGAGTCCATACCAAACTATGGGACGATCTTCAAGGCCAATTTTTGAAAGGGGTAGAATGAAAATCTCCGGATCAGTACTCCAGATGATGTAGTTGAATATGGTCATTAATTATATTTTTCTCCAAAAGAAGGGTGTAAAAAGTATCAGTACCGTGAACAGTTCAAGCCTTCCCAAAAGCATTAATAACGCCAGAAACCACTTCGCGATGTCAGGAAGATGCGCAAAGTTATTAACAGGCCCCACACTTCCAATAGCAGGTCCCACATTTCCAAGACATGATGCTACTGCTCCCAATGTAGTTTCAAAATCCACACCCAGCGCACTCACAAAAAAGAGTCCAAAAATGAAAATAGATAAGTACACCATTATGAAGGCCAAAATATTGAAGGTGATATCTCTAGGGACTGCGGACCCATTGAAACGAACAGGGATCACCGCTGAGGGATGCAATTGACGTTTAAGTTCAAGGAAACCATTCTTAACCAGAATTAGGTGTCTTACTAATTTGATTCCTCCTGAGGTTGAGCCAGCAGAAGCTCCGAAGAACATCAAGGTGAAAAAAGTGAATGTCATAAATGGTGCCACAGCAGTGTAATCAAAAGTGACATATCCTGTGGTGGTGATAATAGAAACGACCTGGAACAAGCCATGCTGAATGGCTAAATCCAGGGGTTCGTCCGATACCTTCACAAGCGTAATGACAACAATGAGGGCCATTATAAGGCACACCAAACTATACGTTTTGAACTCTTCATTTTTAAAAACCGTCCTGAAATCACGATGTAATGCAAAGTAGATCATGGTGAAATTAGTGCCGCCAAGAAACATAAAGATGGTGATGACATAGTGAACAAAAGGTGACTGAAAATAAGCGATGCTGTCATTTCTAGGTGAAAACCCACCTGTTGCGGTAGATGTCATCGCATGATTGATTGAGTCATAAAAACTAAGTCCACTGGACCACAGGATAATACATTCCAGAACTGTGAGACCTATATAAATAAACCAAAGTCTTTTAGCTGTTTCTTTGATTCTGGGTTGTAGCTTGTCCGGAGATATTCCCGGTGCTTCTGCCACAAAAAGCTGCATTCCGCCGATTCCTAAGATAGGTAAAATTGCAACAGCCAGTACGATAATCCCCATTCCCCCGATCCATTGCGTGAGGCTTCTCCAGAAGAGTAAACCCTTATGCACCGCTTCTATATCCGTTAGAATCGTTGCGCCCGTGGTCGAAAAACCGGACATTGTTTCAAAGAAGGCATCTGCTGGATTGGGTATAGCCCCACTTAGTAAATAGGGAAGCATTCCAAAAATGGTCATGATCATCCAACCTCCAGCCACTACAAGATAGCCATCTCTTTTACGTAATTCCCTGTTTTTTGAGTTTCTCGTTATAAACCAGAGCACAAGTCCTGTTAAACCTGTGATTCCAGCTGATACGGACAGCGCTACCAAATCACCCTCTTGATAGTACAGGCTAAATGGTATACACAACAACATGAATATGGCGTTGAGTATGAGCAGAATGCCCAGGATGTTGATGACAATTCGAAAATTGAAATTCATGATTTAGTTGAAATAACTCTCAACCGAATGGATGCAATCCGGTCGGCAGAGGACAACTACCCTGTCTTTAGGTTCAAATTTGAAATCTCCCCTTACCGTATGTCCTTTGTTTTTACGAATTACACCGCCTATGATTGCGGTTTTTGGGAAATTTAAATTGCTTAATTGCTTACTGAGAATTTTTGATTTCTCCCGAACTTCAAATTCAAGCACTTCCGCATCCACACCATGCACACTTGTTATATTGACAATTTCACCCTTTCGTATATATCGGAAAATGAAATTTGCGGCAATTAGCTTCTTGTTAATAAGTGTGTCAACCCCAATACTCTGACTAAGATGGATGTAGTCCATATTCTCAACAAGGGCAATTGTCTTTTTCACTCCGGCATCTTTCGCCACCCGTGATGAGATAATATTGGTTTCTGACTTTCCCGTAACGGCAATGAATGCATCCATGGATTCTATGTTTTCCTCTTTCAATAGAGTAAGGTCCCGGGCATCCCCATTGATTATCATAGTATCCGTTAGTTCATCGGCAAGTTCATGGCATTTGTCCTTGTCTCTCTCGATCAGTTTAATGTTGTATTTCTTACTAAGTTGTTTGGCGACATTGATCCCAATTTTACTACCACCTAGGATCATCAAATTCTTTATGGCGAATCTTTCCTTTCCCGCAAGGTCCATAACACGATTAATACCACTAGGTTCCGCAATGAAATATGCGTGATCATCCTTCATGAACTTGTTATCGCCATGAGGGATGATGGTTTCATTGTCTCGCAGAATGGCTACCGTAGTGAAGTTATGATCTGGATTGAGGTAGGCAGATTCAACCAGTGTTTTATCAAGCAATTCCGAATTTTCATCCACAGAAATGCCGATAAGTGAAAGCATTCCCTTATCAAATTCGAAAGTGTCAGTCAGGGCACTTTCCTTAAGCAGGCGTTTAATTTCTCTAGCCGCCAGGGATTCGGGAGAGATTATTTCATCAATGCCGACTTCTTTGAATCTTACCTTTTCTCTTTGGTGTAGGTATTCAATGTTTGAAATTCTTGCAACAGTTCTTTTAGCCCCAAGCTGTTTGCCTATAACGGCTGTTGCAAAATTAGTTTCCTGGTCAGAAGTTACCGCGATCAATAGATCGGCTTTTTCCACTGCTGCATTTTCAAGTAACTTAATTGATGTGGAGCTACCTTTTATTGTACTTACATCAAGATAATTGCTGGTGTGGGAAAGGACCTCGTCGTTTTTGTCGATGACTACAATATCATGTTCTTCCGCGACCAGCAACTTGGCCAAATGGAATCCCAGATCTCCAGCGCCGGCAATGATAATTCTCATTTAATCAACCTAAGAGACCCGCAAATATAGATCAAACCAGAGCAAGTTTATTATCTATTACTGTGAAGTCTTTTGAAATAGTCTTTGGCGGCTTCCATAACTTTAGGTGCCAATAGAATTGCAGAAGTCATGGTTGGTATCGCCATTAAGCCGTATGCTACAAAAACAAGATTGACAACCACATCAAGTGAAGCCACAGATCCGAGAACAACAAGAAATAGGTACCAGTAGTTAAAATATTTTCCATACTTGGCTCCAATAAGGAAAGAGAGACATTTCCTACCATAATAGGACATGCCAAATATTGTGGTGATCGCAAAGATCGAAACGCAAGTAACTAATATCAGCTTACCTACACCTGGTAATTCACTACTGAAGGCTGTAGCTGTGAGCTCAATTCCATTGACACTTTCCATCTTCCAAACACCCGTTATAATGATGCAGAGACCAGTCATGGTGCAAACTATCAAGGTGTCAAAAAATGGCTCCATCATGGCGACCAGTCCTTCTCGGATGGGTTCTTTGGTTTTGGCAGCACCATGCATCATTGGTGCCATCCCGATTCCTGCTTCATTTGAGAAAGCTGCCCGTTTTCCACCTTCGATTATAATGGTTCCCATGGCACCACCCAAAGCGGCTTTGGCCGTAAATGCGTCCTCAACCACAAAAGCCAAAGATGGCAGGATCTCACTGGCATTCATAAACAAAATAGTCAACACACTCAGCACATAAAGGATGACCATGGAGGGAACCAGCTTGGAAGCAACCACTCCAATACGTTTGATCCCTCCCAGAATAACGAGTGCTACCAGGAAGGCTATTACTAAGCCCATTGAAAGACTCAAACCAAAGCTATCTTCGACTCCGTTTGCGGTAAACAACACATCTTTCACCGAAGCTACCAACTGATTTGCCTGGAAAACCGGGGTTGCTCCAAAGAATCCTGCGATCGAAAAGAAAATTGCCAAAGGCATCCAATTTCTACCCAGACCTTCACGAATGACATACATAGGACCTCCCTGGATCTCACCTTCAGAATCCTTACCTCTGTAGAGTACCGCAAGTGAACAGGTGAAGAATTTTGTCGCTATTCCAACAAAAGCACTCACCCACATCCAAAACAACGCCCCCGGTCCTCCGGCAACAATGGCCAGCGCTACTCCGCTTATGTTTCCCATTCCGATTGTAGCTGCAAGTGCGCCAGATAGTGCTTGAAAGTGACTTATCTGACCGGGATCGTTTGGATCGTCATATTTTCCTCGAAGAATTCCTATAGCATGACCGAAGTATTGGTACGGAAGGAATTTGGAGTAGACCATAAAGAAGAATCCTCCCCCGGAGAGCAGGATTAAAAGGGGCATTCCCCAAACCATATCGGCGGCAGCTACTACCCACCTTTCAATTTGATTCATATGTTTTCAGGTTTTTCTAGGAGTGGTTCCAGGTATTTCCAGACTGTTTCCGCCAGTATCTTATGGCCTTCTGGTGTGGGGTGAATACCATCCTCAAGATTAAGATCAGGTTCTCCGGCTACTTTGTCCAGAAGAAATGGGATCAACGTAGCGTCATAATGAAAAGCTATGGTTGGAAAAATACTTCTGAATTCCTGGGTATAGTCTTGACCCAGGTTAGGAGGTGCCTCCATTCCAGCCACAATTATTTTAACTTCCGGATTTTCTTTTTTTACCAAGTCGATGATTTCTTTAAGATTTTTAATTGTCTCGGAAAGAGGTAAACCCCTGAGCGCATCATTAGCACCTAATTCGAGCACGAAAATATCCGGTGTAGTTCGTAGGACCCAATCCACACGACTTTTGCCACTCGCCGTAGTCTCCCCACTTAATCCTGCATTAACCACACGATATTCATATCCCAGAGAATCCAACCGATTCTGAATTATTGCGGGGAATGCTTCCTCCATGTCAAGCATGTATCCGGCTGTGATACTGTTTCCATAAAAGAGGATAGTTTTTCTACTTTCCTCAACCATTTCCTCGGATTCCACCTCAGGGCTTTCATTTGAATTGTTTGATTTTTCTTTTGGTTCTCCACATCCCAGGATTAGGCCAAATAAAATCCCGCAAGCCAATAGATTTTTCATATTTTCGAAAACCAAGTGTCGAATATAGTAAACATGCTTGATGCTTATTCGTTCTATTTGTCTAAAAACCTTTTGTGAATGTCTGAAATACTTAGAGTTGAAAGTGTAAGTAAAACCTTCTCAAGTGGTTCGAGGACTATATCTGTTCTGGAAGATATAGAGTTCTCGGTTGGGAAAGGTGAATCATTGGCAATTGTGGGCCCCTCAGGTAGTGGTAAGACTACTTTGCTTGGGCTCTGTGCGGGACTGGACCATACTACTACCGGCCAAATAACACTGAACAATATTTTGTTGAATAAACTTAATGAAGATGAACTGGCTCAGGTCAGAAATCAATATGTAGGATTTGTTTTTCAAAACTTTCAATTAATTCCGACACTCACAGCCATTGAAAATGTAATGGTCCCATTGGAATTGAGAGGGATAAAAAATGCGTTCTCCACTTCCGAGAGCCTTTTGGAAAGGGTAGGGTTGAAAGACAGAGTTGATCATTACCCGACCCAGCTTTCAGGGGGGGAACAACAGCGTGTTGCCATTGCAAGGGCATTCTCAAATGATCCCAAAATACTTTTTGCTGACGAACCTACAGGTAACCTTGATGAAGAAACCGGAGCTGCTGTGGAAGATCTTTTGTTCGAAATCAATAGAGAAAAGCAAACAACCTTGATAATCGTCACTCATGATATAGAACTTGCCAACAAAACTGATCAAATCCTAAGGTTGAAGGGGGGCAAAATTGTAACAAATGAAGCCTTAGCAACTACTTAATAAGTGGACAAGAAAATCACGATCGAACAACAGCGGTACAGCAAATCCTGGCCATATAAGATGGCCTGGAGAGATAGCAGGAAGAGCAGAGCAAAATTGATACTATTTATAGCTTCTATTTCGCTTGGTATTGCCGCTCTTGTTGGGATCACTTCATTCCGTGAAAACCTATTAGATGAAATTGATGATCAGGCTAAGACCCTGCTCGGTGCGGATTTTTCAGTCAGGGGGAACAAACCACTTCCGGATAGTCTTTTTTATAAGTTCAAATGGTTGAGTTCGGCTGAATCTGAAGAAACATATTTTTCTTCAATGGTTCTTTTTCCAAGAACTGACGGCACAAGGTTAACGCAGATCAGGGCTCTAAAGGGTCAATACCCTTATTATGGAGAGATAGAGACGGACCCTCCTGAAGCGGCAATGGCTTTTCGTGATGGTAAATATGCCATTGTCGACGAAAAACTGCTTTTGCAGTACAATGTGGAACTCGGCGATTCTGTCCAGGTAGGTCAACTAAGCTTTGAAATTATTGGTAAACTCCGCAAAATTCCAGGACAGTCAAATGTCCAGTCCTCTGTAGCTCCAGTTGTTTACATTCCGGGGCAGTACGTTGATGCGACGGGGTTGATCCAAAAAGGAAGTCGCATCAATTATGTTACCTATTATCAATTTCATCCCGACATAGATACCACCAATGTCTGGACAGAAGCCCGAAATTCCACGGAGTCCATGGGCTTTGACGTGGACACGGTAGAAGATCGAAAGGAACAAACAGGCAGATCATTCAGAGACCTTTCTGCATTCCTTGAATTGATTGCGTTCACCGCTTTGCTTCTGGGTTGCCTGGGAGTGGCGAGTTCAATCTATGTCTATGCAAGGAGTAAGGTGCCAATTGTCGCTGTACTCAGATGTTTAGGCATGAAAGCAAAACAAGCCATCAATATTTATCTGATTCAGGTAATGCTTTTTGGTCTTATAGGATCCCTGATCGGCTGTGGAATTGGACTACTTATCCATTTTCTTTTGCCGCTGGTGACCAAGGAATTCGTGCCCATTGAACTGACACCAACCATACACTGGCCTGCAGTGATTGCGGGAATTGTGATTGGAGTGGTGATCTCCGGATTATTTGGTCTTCTTTCACTGGTTGGACTCAGAAAGATATCACCATTGGCGGCCATTCGAATTGGATACGGATCTATCCGATCAAAAATTGATCCGTTGGTTATCTTGATAGGCTTAGGTGTAGTTATTTTTATTTTCCTTTCCCTATGGTGGCAATTGAGAGATCCATACTATGCATTCGTTTACACATTGATCCTTTTAGGAGCCTTGCTACTGCTTTATGGGCTGGGAAAAGGATTGTCCTGGTTAATGAAACGTATAATACCAAGGGGTATGCCTTTTGTTTGGAGACAGGGATTATCAAACCTCTACCGACCAAATAACCAGACGGTAATCCTGGTTACAACCCTTGGTTTGAGTACTGCCTTTCTTGGTATGTTGTATTTTATGCAAGACCTACTTGTTCAGCGGGTCTCGTTGAGCGGAGAAGACGAGCGGCCAAATACTGTTCTTTTCGACATACAAACCGAGCAGAAAGAAGAATTAAAAGAATTGACCCTCAATTATGATCTCCCTGTGATGCAGGATGTACCTATCGTGACCATGAGGCTACTGGAGATAAATGGAAAAGACAAAAATGAGGCATGGAATGATACAACAATGCAGGTACCGGGGTGGGCATTCAACAGGGAATATCGTGTGACCTACAGGGATGCCTTGATCGACTCAGAAACTTTGACCGCCGGTGAATGGATCGATAAGGAGGTAAATCCGGAGGATAGTATTTTCATTTCTATCTCCGAGGGATATGCGGAAAATCTTAATTTGGAGATCGGAGATGAACTACTTTTTAATGTTCAGGGAGCACTTATCAAAACCTACATCGGAAGTTTCAGAGAAATTGACTGGCGAAGGGTTCAGACCAATTTCCTCGTTGTTTTTCCCAAAGGAGTTTTGGAAAGAGCACCCCAATTTCATGTACTGATAACCAGAATCAACAGGAATGATGTATCAGCACGTTATCAGCAGGCCGTAGTGCGCCAGTTTCCAAATGTGTCAATAATTGATCTTGAATTAATATTGAAAACCCTGGAAGACATTCTCGGAAAAGTGGCCTTTGTCATTCAGTTTATGGCTTTATTTAGCATAGGGACTGGTCTGGTCGTCATGATCAGTTCAATCCTACTTAGCAGGTTCCAGAGAATGCAGGAAAATGTGCTCCTACGAACGTTGGGAGCAGTAAGGGGGCAGTTATGGAAGATCATTGCTGCCGAATACTTTTTCCTAGGGGGATTAGGGGCCTTAGCCGGATTATTTTTGGCAATAGTGTTTACAGCCCTGCTAGGAAATTTCGTTTTTGAGTTTACTTTCATCCCAAATCCGATCCATGTCCTTATTATTTTCCTGTCTGTTAGTTTAGCCAGTATAATGATAGGATTGTTCAATAGCAGGAGCATCATAAGAAATTCTCCTCTTGAAGTACTTAGAAAGGAGGTTTAAAAATCAGGATGTTGCTTTTCATCAATACGCAAACCTCTTCATCCGATAAAAAGTACTCCTTTATCTAGCATTTTTCCATTTCACTTCGGTCAATTACATGTAAATGGGAAGATGGTCTATGTTCGTAGTTAACAACTAAATACTTATCATGCTTACTTCATTAAGACCAGCTATTTACTTGGTTCTTTTCTTTTTGGTATTTATTGTAAGTGCTCAGGACAATCGCGAACCTGAAAATAAGGGCCATCAAAATGAGCAAACCCAAAATAGGATCCTTGATGATCATCAGAGTCATTTATTTGAAAAATTAATGTCTGATTTTTATCTGAGATCATTCAACTCAAAATCCGTTGAGTCCACCACTGTCCTTTACGTCAAATCCTCAGGTGAATTAATCCATTTTGAGAGAGATTTTGATTTTGTGGAAGGAGGCTTCCATCGTGTCGAACTTGAGGCTTCAGAGAAACGAAAGCAAGAGATTGACTTGTTTCTACCCTAAATCAAAATCCTAAGGCAACTAATTGATTATCTTAGTTCTTCAATTTCTGGACATGAAGTATACTGTAGCTTTTTTAATTCTCATTTCGTTAGTAGCCGGATGTACCAGTGGTAAGAAAGCTCTGGAAAAGGGTGACTATGATACTGCGGTTTCTCAAGCAATTCAACGTTTGCGATCCAATGATAATTCCAAAAAGGCCAGCGCCACGCTAAAGAGAGCTTATAGCTATTCGGTCGATTTGCATAATAAGAATATTGCATCACTTCGAAACTCAGTAGATCCGTTCAAATGGGATCAGATAGTCAGAGAATATGAGATCCTTCAATCGCAATATGAAGCGATCCAACGGTGTCCGGGTTGCCGCCAATTGGTTCCAAATGCAATATCCGTGTCTGACAATCTGCAGCAAGCCAAACTGGATGCAGCTTCCTCAAGGTATGACATGGGTATGGAAGCGATGCAACAAAAAGAAAATCGTTTGAAGGCAATTGAGGCCCATCAACACTTTTTCCAAGCGAGTCATTACATCCCCAGGTTCAGGGATACAGAGTCTTTGATTGAGGAGGCATTATATTTCGCAACGCTGAGGGTGGTCGTAGAGCCTATTCCAGCCCCTAGTAAAATCCTGAAATTGAATCAGGACTTCTTCTCTAATAAAGTAAATGAATATTTACATCGGACAATGATCAATCAATATGTACAGTTTTTTACCCCGCAGGAAGTGAAGGCACAAAAGCTGGAATGGGTTGACCATGTGATCAGAATGGAATTTGAGCGATTCAACCTGGGAAGTGTTAGTTCTAAAACTTATGTAGAGGAAATTTCAAGAGATAGTGTTGTCCTAAAGGAACAGAATGGGGAAAAGATTTACGGAACAGTTAAGGCCAAGCTGAAAATAAATGAGAAATCAATTACCGGAGGCGGATTACTGGACTTTCAAATCAGAGAACTTGATCGCAATAAGGTCATATCTCAGGAAAAATTTCCTAGTGAATACGAATGGAAGATCCAATGGGCGACGTTTACCGGTGATGAAAGGGCTCTGTCTGAGGACCAGAAGGACATGATCAAAAGCGTAGAGATTGATATTCCGGGCCCGCAACGGATGTTCGAGGAATTTGCTGATCCGCTTTATGAACAGGTCATAAGAAAGCTTAATACATTTTATCGGAATTACTGATTTCCCAGATAAATAAAATAGGGTCACTGCATTAGTGACCCTACTCTATGATCTGTCAATTAGATTAATTATTCGGATACTCAGCCCAATTGCTACAGTGACCACCATTATCGGTTTTGGTGATTTCCGTTTGAACTCCGGAGTAAGCGGCATTCATCACAGCACGTGGTGCGAAATGAAGTCCTCCATTATTGACAAAGGCTTTACCAAAATGAGCTTGACTTAGCGCATGTCCTGCTTCATGAAGTGCTACTGTTTCCACATCGTACGTTGAGCCATCATTCCAATTGAAATTGTCATTGTAATAGATCTCCTTGATGGCAACATCCGATTTCCCATTATTGTCAATGTCACTTCCACCAAATACCAGTGTAAAGGTCACTCCAAGTATAAACTGGCTGCCGCCAGGAGCAAGAATGTCAAAAAATGAACCTGGAAGGAAACCTGCGTGAAGAACAATAGGTCCGCCTGGTGCAAAGAAACCAGGGAAGTTTGGATTAGTGAAAAAATCAGCCACCTGACCGAAATTTTGATTCGGGTTCAATGGAATTTTAGTCATACCCAGATCTGAGCAATTGACGCCATCCCACGTAGCCATGGCCCTGTCAATTGCGGCTTCCGTTTGGGCTGCTGTTAATCCCGCACCAGAATTGGTTGCAGCACCATCGGAATTGTCCACGGCATAAAACATGTTAGTAAATCCACCGAGTCTTGGATCTCCGGGTACGAAATCCGAACTCAGTTGTTTGTTTCCCACATCCTTGAAAAATACGGTATTTCCCATCTCTCCATTTTCTCCAGTTGTAAAATACTCCATCATAAGAAATTCAATGGATTCTGTTCCTGTATTAGCATTGGAGTTTCCGGTATGATAGGTAGACAAGTCCATAAATCTTGCTTCCGGGGTCTCCATTGGAATCATTTGATCCTCTGAAGTGTCAGAACAGGCGAATGCAATCAAGGTTGCGGTGATAATAAAGGTTAAGCGTTTCATCATATAAATTATTAGGTTACAAAATCAGGATCGGAAAATAACAAAACAAATTCGGATGCAGGGGAGCATCTGGAGATATTGAAATATTTCCTTCCAATATTTCAATAATATTTTCTTTGTTGCTTAGTTGAGAACTTTCGAAATCAATTCCTTAAATATTTTAGCCGCAACCATTGCAGTCATACCATTGACATCCCTATCCGGATTGTATTCTACAAGATCCATCCCAATAATTTCCAGGTCAAGCTTTTGAATCACAGTGATAGCCTGTCTCGTAGTCAATCCTCCAGGTTCATGATGCGAAGTGCCCGGGGCGTAGGCAGGGTCCAGTACGTCCAGATCAAAGGAAATATAAACTGGTCCATCAAACTCATAATACCGATCCTGATCAAAGTCTTTCATTTGGATCATCTCAACACCAAACCTATCAGCTTGTTCTTTTTGATGTTTTGTCAAAGTACGGATACCCACTTGTACCAACCTTTTTGCTAAACCCTCTTCCATGATCCTGGCAAATGGGCAAGCATGTGAATATCTATTTCCATCGAGTTCATCATACAGATCTCCATGGGCATCAAAATGAAGAATGTTCAGCATTTCATGTTGCTGAGCTAAAGACTTAAGAATTGGGTAAGTCACGGAATGATCTCCACCTAGTGAAACAGGTACTGCTCCTTTAGCGATTATCAAATCTATATATGTGCTGATGTTAAAGTATTCATTGATCCCTGCATTTCCCAGCCATTTGATCCTTGGATGATCATCAAGATCGATCAGGTCCTCCGTAAAGTAATTTGCGGAATTGGATTCAAGGGCTTCTATAATCAATGGTGGAGCTTTGGATGGCCCCTTCAGATAGGAGGAATATTCATCCCAGGGTAAACCTATTATTGCCAGATCAGATAATTCCAGCAAGTCAATTTTGGATCTTTTTAACGCCAAATCAGTTGTTTGTTTTCGAAGGTTGACTTTATAATAATCACATGTAATGAAGATCATATTCAAACCCTACATATGTCATCGAAAAAGTAGGATTTGGATGGTAGATTCTCACCACAATAATCGCCTAATATCGCCCAAAATGAAACCGCACTTTCAAATAAGTTTGGGTAGCTGGTGTACGTTTCTGGCAAATATTAGGACTGAATTTAACGTCTACGCTCCCATTCGAAAGGGGGAGATAATCGACTACGAGATTATAGACGATCACAACATTCAGTCCATTGTATACAACACCCCCAAACCTGCAACTCCTTTAAAACTTTTCTTCTTACCTGTGAAGGAAAATGTGGTCAAGAAAAAGAGGTCAAAATCAAAAAATCTCATAATAGGTGTGCCCTCCTGTGATCTCCATGCCCTCAACATCCTGGATGAATTTTATTTACACACCAGGTTTGTTGACGAATTCTATAAGGAGAGAAGAGAAAGTACCTTATTGATTGGTACCGATTGTCATTCCATTGGGGATCACTGTCATTGTACAACATATGGGTTCAAACCCTATCCTGAAAATCATCACGACATTTCTCTGTCAGCTATTGAAGATCGGATCATCCTGGATCCTGCATCGGAAAAGGGTAAAAAATTTATAGAACAGATCGATGATTCTCTGAAGATTGATGAGACATGGGAAGAAGATGAGTTGACGTTGCATACCAAAAGAAAAAGTTTGACAAGGGAGCTTGAAAAACGAAATAGACAGATCCCGGATTATCAAGCGACGAAGGACCTAATAAAAAAATCAGAGGATGACATTTGGTTTAAATATGCTGATACCTGTGTGTCATGTGGCGCGTGTTCCACAATCTGTCCGACGTGTTCCTGTTTCCTTTTGGTTGATCGGCCTGGATTCGAAAAGGTAAGACAAATGGATGCTTGTCAGTACCCAGGTTTTGCCAGGATCGCTGCCGGTGAAGATCCATTGAAGGAGCGAACGGTTCGCTTCCGAAATAGATACATGTGCAAGTATGTTTTCAAGCCCAACAAATTCAATTCAGTCGCTTGTACGGGCTGTGGTCGCTGTATAGAAACATGTATTGGCGGTATTGATAAGAATGAATTATTTGTTGAGTTGCTTGAAGACCAGCCTCTTGAACATTAGTTATCATGTCTGAAGTACTCGAAGTATACGAAACAATTACTGACATCTATAGGCCTATAAGATCAACTGTAATTGAGACCATTCAGGAATCCCCTCTGATCAAGACATTCGTTCTCAAACCTGAGGAGGAGTTTTCGTTTAAAACCGGAGAATTTGTGGAGTTGACAATGGACGGTATCGGAGAAGCTCCCTTTACACCTTCCTCCTCACCATTGGATAGTGATAATGTGGAGATCACGGTAATGAAGTGTGGCTATCTGACCGATAAACTCCATAAGGTTGAGCCGGGAGAAGTACTGGGGATCCGAGGCCCGTTTGGCAGAGGATATCCTTTGGAAACATTCTTCGATAAACAGGTAATTATCGTCAGTGGTGGTTGTGGATTTGCCCCGATCAGATCACTGATGTACAACATGATAGCTCTTAAGGAAAGATTCCGAAGTGTCACATTGTGTTACGGCGCAAAGACACCTAATGACTGTATTTACGAGCCTTTTGTGGCAGAAGTGAGAGCATTAGATGGGTTTGATGTAATACGTACAGTGGACTTTGGAGACGATCAATGGAAAGGAAAGGTGGGTGTGGTCACGGAACTGGTAGACGATTTGGATATCGATCTAAGATATGCAGTGGCAGTCGTTTGTGGCCCTCCAATTATGATGCGATTTGGTACTTACAAGCTTCTTGATATTGGTTTTAAAGAAGAGGACATCTGGCTATCGATGGAGAAGAACATGTCATGCGGATGTGGAAAATGTGGTCATTGCATGATGGGGGATCTTTTTGTATGCAAAGATGGCCCCGTTTTCAACTATGCTGAGATCAAGGACTACGATGATATCTGGAAATAACTGATGAAAGATGGGTAAAAGATTACTTATCGACCTGGTAAAACTCAGGGATCTGGGTGATACCAAGATTGAGGCCATTGATAAACAAGCCATTGTTAATGGATCATTCAAAACCATTCGCGAACTGGCCACATTCCAGTTCACATGTAGGCGATGTTCCTTTGCTCCCTGTATTGACATCTGTCCAGCGGAAGCACTGGAAAGAGATGACCATGGCATAATTAACAGGGCAATTAACTTATGTGTCCGGTGCAAATCCTGTGTTGCAATGTGTCCATTCGGTACTATCATGAATGACCTTTTTGAGCCTAAGATCCATGGCTACAATTACTTCGATATCAACGATGATATTCAGCTGGAAGCATTTGCAGATGCATTTCCGGCAGAAGTGGTATGTGTGACAGAGGATGATCCATCAAAGAAGGACGATGTGTTCGCATTCAACGAAAAAATATTAATCAGGGACCATGCATGGCGTGGTGTAAAGTAGTTATGTCATGAAAGAACTGTTTTACTTCTTAGTCTTTCCGGGATTAGCTTTCGCAGCCAGCATGGGAGGGGTGTTATCTTGGTTTGACCGTAAAGTCACCGCCTGGGTTCAATTCAGAAAAGGGCCTCCATTCTTCCAGCCGCTGTACGATTTTCTGAAATTATTGTTGGTAAAAGAGACTATTATTCCTGCCAGAGGATCCGTTACCATGTTCCTTCTTGCTCCAATACTTTCTTTATTCGGGGCTATTATGGCAACTGTATTGGTATTGATTCCCGCTTTTGGTTTGAGTGCGGGATTTTCAGGGGATATTATTGTTATTTTCTATCTCCTCAACATTCCTCCTTTGGCATATATACTGGGAGCCATGGCTTCCGGAAATCCATTAGCATCCGTGGGAGCATCGAGGGAGATCAAATTAATCTTGAGTTACGAATTGACCTTCATTCTTATTCTATCTGCAATAATCCTGAAGGCAAATATGAGTATTAGTCTAGGCGAGATTATAGCAGCGCAGAGTGGAGGAGCATTCGTAGGTAGCCTATCGGGAGTACTATTATTCATAGCAACAATGTTTGTGGTCCAGGCCAAACTTGGACTGGTACCATTTGACATTGCGGAAGCCGAAACAGAGATCAATCATGGTTTATTTATTGAGTATTCGGGAACACCATACGCCATGGTTACTTTGACCAAATACATCATGCTTTTTGGATTACCGGCGTTTGTCCTCGCACTCATGGGAGGTGGGCTTCCTTTGGATGGTATCAACATTGTGTGGTCTGTCTTGAAGATTGCAGGTGTAGTATTACTAATTACATTGATCCGCAATACGAATCCCAGAGTTCGGATAAAGCAGGCCATGAAGTATTTCTTTGTTTGGCTTAATCTGATTGTGATCATTGCGATTTTTTTCACATTCATGGGTTATTGAAATGGGATTCAGAGAAGCGATATTCAAAAAGTCCTTATGGGTATTCCACTTTGGAGGTGCCTCCTGCAACAATTGTGACATTGAGATCCTTGATTGTCTTACACCAAGGTATGATATAGAACGTTTCGGAATGAAGTTGGTCGGATCCATAAGGCATGCTGATGTTTTACTTGTCAATGGGTCGATTAACAAAAAGGATAGACAACGTCTGATTGATATCTATGACCAGGCACCGAAACCAATCCTCGTTGTCGCAATAGGTGCCTGTGGATGTACCGGAGGGATATTTGCAGAGAGTAACACCTTCGCTGGTCCAGTAGACAAATTGATTCCGGTCGATGCATATATACCGGGATGTCCACCTAAACCCGAGGCAATTATTTCCGGTATCTGGAAACTAGTCACAAGTACAAACGGCAAACAAAAAGCAGAAAAGGAGGTAGTTCATGAAACGATCTGAGCTTATAAATAAGATCACGTCAGATCTGGAAAAGCAAATCAAGTCAGTAATTATGAGGGAAGAGGTCAGGCGTGGAGAGATACTTATTGATGTGATAGCTATAAAAGATGTTGCAAAGTATTTCCTTCAAAAATTGAAATGTCGACTTGTAATTGCGACGGCGGCACAATTAAACCGTGATTTTGAGATATACTATCATTTCAGCCATGACGCAACTGGGTTTATCACAAATGTAAAAGTGGTGCTTCCATTTGAAAATCCAGTGGTGGACTCTATCGCCAATTTGACTACTTCAGCCAATTGGATTGAAAGAGAAATGCATGAATTATATGGAATAGAATTCCGTGGTCATCCAAAAATGGAGAAGCTGATTTCCGATGGGAATTGGGAAGATGGAGAATATCCTTTCAGGAAGGAATTAGAACTCAAAGCTTAATAGCATGAATCAAAAGGTTATCCCAATAGGACCTTACCATCCGCTTCAGGAAGAACCTGAGCTTTTCAAATTGTATTGTGAAGGGGAACAAGTGAAAGATATTGATTGGGTCACAGGTTACAACCATCGCGGTATCGAAAAACTCAGTGAATCCAAAACCTACGATCAGGTATTCTTCCTGGTAGAAAGGGTATGTGGAATATGCTCGACATCACACCCTTTCGCTTTTGCCAATTGTATGGAAGAAATTGGACAAATAACGATTTCTGACCGGGCCAAATACATAAGAACTATTATTGGTGAGTTGGAGCGATTGCATAGTCATTTGTTGTGGGTTGGATTAGCAGGGCATTTCCTTGGGTATAATACAGTATTCATGTGGGCATGGAAGTACCGTGAACCTGTTCTTGACCTGTTTGAAATGATTACAGGTAATAGAAACAGTTATGCCATGTTCAAAATCGGTGGAACAAGACGTGATATCCCCAATGACCTGATACCCAGGATCAGAAAGGTACTTGCGGATGTCAAAAGAAAAACAGATTTGTTGACTGGAGCGGTAATGGATGATCCTGTGATCCATGCAAGGACAAAAGGAGTTGGGGTACTCACCAAAAAAGACATTATTGATTATGGTGCATTAGGCCCGACTGCAAGAGCTTCCGGGGTAAAAATTGATGTAAGAAGGGACGATCCGTATGCTGCCTACGATATGGTCGACTGGAAAGTGATCACAGCTGAGGAGGGGGATGTATTTGCAAAAGCTGAGGTTCGTCTACTCGAAATGTATGAATCAATTTTAATCATTGAGCAATGTCTCGAAGGCCTAACCAAGGTTCCGGAGGGAAGTCACCAGGTGAAGGTTAAGAATATACCTCCAGGCATGGGAATGGGTCGGGCAGAAGCCCCAAGGGGAGAAGTGTATCATTGCGTGATCTCTGATGGAAGCAACTTTCCAGCCAGACATAAAATTCGGGCTCCCAGTTACATGAATATTCCGACTTTCAAGAAGTCATGTGTGGGTCAAACTATTTCAGATGCAACTATTTCACTGGCCGCAGTTGATCCGTGCTATTGTTGTACGGAGAGGATGGCATTTGCTTATGATCAGACTACCGGACAGAAGATCATGGGTGGTAAAGATCTATTGCAATTGGGGCATATGAAAACTCTGGAAATTCAGAAAAACTTGAAGTAAATAGAAATGTCAGTATTCGATGCCATAATCAGTCTTCCGATCCTTGTGGGTATCATTCTATTGTTATTACCAAGAAGCCTTCAATACGCCAAGGCGACTCTGTCAATTTTAGTATCTGCTGTTACTTTTTACTATGCTTTCTTACTGTATTTCGGTAATACTCAGCTAGGATGGACCTTACCCGTTTCCGTAAACCCTGAGATTTTGGAATTTTTCCAAAACGCCTGGATCATTGACCCTCTAAATAAGTTGATCGTTCTTTTCATTGCTTTTTTCGGAGTAGGAGTATTACTATATTCCACTCTGCATATCTCCTCCGAAAGATATCTCAAGCACTATTATGCATTCTTCCTGATGACTTTGGGAGCTTCCATGGGGGCAGCTGTCGCCAATAACCTATTGATATTTCTTACTTTCTGGAGTTTGTTGGCTCTGACATTATATAAACTTATACCCTCCAAAGATGAAGAAAGCTCCAATGCTGCATTAAAATCCATTGTCATTATTGGCACATCAGATGTGCTGATGTTGGTTGGCATTGGGATCGTTTGGAAGCTACAGGGTACTCTTTCTATGTCCGAATTAAGCGTTGGCACTGAAACGGCTCTCCCCATCATAGCTTTTGTTTGTTTGTTGATCGGTGCATTTACAAAGGCCGGAGCATTCCCATTTCATAGTTGGATCCCTGATTTCACTCAAAGTGCTCCTGCACCATCTTCAGCTTTCCTGCCAGCTTCCCTTGATAAACTATTGGGTATCTACTTCATGGCAAGGCTTTGTAATGAAATGTTCGTCCTGAATCAGTGGTTGACTTTTATAATAATCCTTATTGGGGCGCTCACCATCATTATTGGTGTGATGATGGCCCTAATACAGCATAATTATAAAAAGCTGCTTGGATTCCATGCTGTGTCCCAGGTTGGTTACATGATCGTAGGATTAGGTATGGGGACAATACTTGGAATCGTAGGAGGTCTCTTCCACATGATCAACAATGCCCTTTATAAGAGCGGATTATTCCTGGTTGCAGGTAATGTCGAAGCTAAAACCGGACAATCCAAAATTGAAAAACTTGGCGGGTTGTCGGTCAATATGCCTGTTACGTTTATTACTGCTATCGTCTTCGCTTTAGCCATTTCTGGCATTCCACCGTTTAATGGTTTTACTTCCAAGTGGATCATCTATCAGGCCATTATTGAATTTGGACAGGGATCCGGAATAGCCAACAATCTTTGGATCGTTTGGCTGGTGTTGGCGGTAATTGGCTCTGCACTCACCTTGGCTAGTTTCATCAAATTTATTACTGGGATTTTTATGGGACGCAGATTGGATGCTTTTCAGAATGTCAAGGAGTCCAATGTTCTTATGCAGATTCCCATGATAACTATGGCACTTCTCTGTATCATTTTTGGAGTTTTCGCTACTAATTATGTTGTACCATTCCTATTTGAGGATATCGTTGGAGTAACATCGTATGTTGGCACGTGGGACTCAACGATCATTTCATCATTGATCATTGTATCGGTTGCTGTTGGTATAGCCATATATGCTATCGGTAATATGCGAAATATGAGGGTAGAAGACAGCTTTATCGGCGGTGAGAACATCCAGGAAAATACTGGATTTGAAGTATCAAACTTCTATAACACTGTAAGAGAATTCAAACCTCTGGACAGTATCTATGACAAGGCAGAACACCACAAGTTTGACCTCTTTCATGTCTCCAGAGATGGAGTACTACGATTCACTGATATTTTGAAAAGAGTTCACAGCGGTATCCTGCATACATATACCATATGGTTCGTGGCAGGACTGATAATAATGATTTTGATCTTACTTCTAATATGAAATTGAAATGGAATTAATACTTAACATCATATTGGGTTTCATGATCATTGGGGCCATCTATGCCATTAATGCCAAAGACCTGTTGTCTGCGGTGATAGCAGCTGGTATCGTCGGATACAGCCTGGTTATCTGCTTCTTATTACTAAAAGCTCCTGATTTGGCCATAGTACAGATAGTCGTTGAAACTATCACACTGGTCATTATGATCGCTGTTGTTCTGGACAGTTCAAGGAATGAGTTGAAAGAGAATATAAAGTTGAAAATTGATGGAGTTTCCTATTTCAATGTTCGATATGTGGTCACTATGGTCATTGTTCTGGTTTTTGCAGGGATCCTACTTTATCTGTTCTCTTCAGCCATCTACATGCTCGAACCGCTGGGTGAGCACAGCACCAGAATGTCGACGGCCTATATTGAAGATGCCGCCAATCAGACTGGAAGTGCAAATCTTGTCACAGGTGTCCTTTTTGATTTTAGGGGTTACGATACTTTGGGAGAAGCTACCGTCTTATTCACCGCAGTGATTGGGGTTTTGACAATACTAAGATTAAAAGGAAGAAAATGAAAGGCATGACACTGATCATACAGACCGTAACCCGGATCATTGTAAGTGTGATCTTTATTTACGGTATATATATCATCACACATGGGCATCTCACGCCTGGAGGTGGTTTTGCTGGAGGAGCTGTTATTGCCGGGGCTTTCGTTCTATTGGTGCTGAGCTTTGGTAGCGACAGGCTCAATTTGAGTACCAAAGAATCCAGGAGCTCATTCCTGGAAAGTGCATCAATATTTGCTTTCCTTGTTTTGGGCGGAATAGGCTTAATGCTTGGCACCAATGTGTTCTTCAATAATTATATGCCAAAGGGTACGGTTGGTGATTTGCTCAGTGCAGGGCACATTCCATTGATGAATTTGGCGGTAGGAGTAGAAGTAGCGTCTGCACTGTTTACGATATTCCTGGCATTGATCATTTTTAAGGAGGAGGTTAAAGTATGACCGTTTATATCTTATGTTTCCTTTTATTCCTGGTCGGACTTTACGGAGTCCTCACCAGACGAAATGTTGTCAAAATTGTAATTGGTCTCATGATCATTGAGGTAAGTGTATTCATTTTCCTTGCATTGGTAGGATACATTGATATGGGAGATGCTCCCATCCTCATAAGTGGTGCCGAACAAACTTTTTTCGTAGACCCTCTTCCCCAGGCCATGGTACTGACCGCAATTGTTATTGGATTAGCCACCAATTCCATGTTATTGGCAATGGCCATAAGATTGTATAGGAAGTATGGAACCTTTGACATAAGGGAAATGAAAAGCTTAAAAGGTTAGCTATGAATTCACTATTACCATTATTCATTATTCTACCCCTTGCCTCAGCATTTCTGATCCCAATCATCGGAAGGTTCTGGAAGGATATAGATAAAACCATTTCGTCAATGGTTTTTCTGATGTTGACTCTGCTTTGTGTTTGGGCTATTATTAATTGGGATCGAAGTCCTGTTTTATA
This sequence comes from Cyclobacteriaceae bacterium, assembly GCA_965242805.1. GTDB lineage: Bacteria > Bacteroidota > Bacteroidia > Cytophagales > Cyclobacteriaceae > JANQEU01. Next base: position 3,794,188 of record CBDETD010000002.1, read on the forward strand.
CAGTGTAGGTGGATGGGAACCAGTAGATGGTATCCCAATAGGTATTTATCTGGTTTTTGACGGTTTTAGTGGTCTGGTCCTTGGAATTGTAAATCTCATCGCATTTCTATCGACGCTTTATGCTTTCGGTTATATAAGAAAATTTACATCTGAGAACCATTTCTACACGCTTGTGAGTCTTATGGTGGCGGGTATGAATGGGGTGATCCTCTCAGGTGATCTGTTCAACCTCTATGTATTTCTGGAAATAGCTTCAATCGCCAGTTACGCTCTGGTGGCCTTTGGGGTGGAGAAGGAAGAGCTTGAAGCGTCTTTCAAATACCAGGTATTAGGAGGTCTGGCCTCGTTGATAATTCTATTTAGTGTGGGATTGATTTATTGGACAACCGGAACTCTCAATCTTGCAGATATCTCAAGGGTTCTTGCTGGGCAGTCTGATAACTATGTTGTCTTGTTTACACAGGTTGCCTTAATCGCAGGTTTTGGGCTGAAAGCAGCTATTGTTCCATTCCATGCATGGTTGCCTGATGCGCACTCTTCCGCTCCATCTCCGATCTCGTCCATGCTTTCAGGGATTTTGATCAAGGCAATAGGAGTATATGTTTTGATTAGGTTATTCTTCCATATGTTCGAGATCAGCTATGAGATCGCCTTGATCCTTGTAGTATTCGGGGTGCTTTCGATAATTGCCGGCGGAGTTTTGGCCATTGGTCAAAATGATTATAAAAGGATGCTTGCGTATTCCAGCATCAGCCAGGTAGGATATATCATTACAGGAATTGCCATCGGAATGTTAGTCATTTCGAGGGGAGGAGATCTTACCATAGCCTCACTTGCAATATTCGGAGGGCTTTTCCACCTGCTTAATCACGCGGTATTCAAGAGCCTTATGTTCATGACTGCAGGATCCGTTGAATATGCTACGGGAATAAGGGATCTTAATAAACTTGGGGGGTTGTCGGGTTCAATGCCAGTCACGTCGACCACAAGCCTGAGTGGTTCGATGGCAATTTCCGGATTACCTCCATTCGGAGGATTTTTCAGTAAGCTGGTCATCGTCATTGCAACAATCCAGGCTGGTTATTACTCTGTGGCATTCATTGCTGCCCTCATGAGTGTGATCACTCTGGCGTATTTCATGAAACTACAACGTCGTACATTCCACGGTAAGGCTAAACCTGCATTGGTCAGCGCGGTTGAGGTTCCCTGGATTATGCGTTTTCCAATGATTGTTCTAGCGGTTATGTGTATTGCTTTGAGCTTTATGATGATCCCACAGATACGTGAAATTACGATGGATCCAGCAGTAAACTCATTGTTGGATACCATTTGGAATGACATATTATTAACTGGAGTGAATTGAATAAGAAATGAAATATCTGGTCTATATAGTTATCGCATTTGGTTTTTGGCTCTTATTTACCTTCAACCTGGATCTACCCAATGTCCTGATCGGATTGTTGGTTTCCGTTCTGGCAGTTTTGCTTTTTGGCAGATATTTCGTTGGAGAGATCGGTAAGTTATTTGATCCAAGGCGTTACTTCTGGTTTGTTATTTATCTGATAGTATTTGCATGGGAATGCCTTAAGGCCAATCTTGATGTAGCCTACAGAGTGTTGCACATAGACTTGCCGATTCGACCAGGGATTGTCAAAGTAAAAACCAAGCTTAAATCTGCAGTAGCGAAGACTACATTGGCGAACTCAATAACCATGACACCAGGGACCATAACCGTGGATATAATAGATGATGAATTATATGTACACTGGATTTACGTCAACACCACAAATCCGGAAAAGTACACAGAAAAAATTGCTGGAAGATTTGAAAAATTTATAAGTAAAATTTTCGAATGATGACAACTGAATGGCTGAATGCACTTCTTTATGTTCAAATAGGATTATGTATCCTTTGTTTATATCGGATAATTAAGGGGCCTTCCATTGCGGATCGGATGGTAGGTATTGACATTTTCGGGGTATTGGTGGTCGGGATCTGTGCCATCTATGCAATTTTATCTGACAGGATGTTCATTATTGATATCGGTATTGCCTGGATCATCCTAAGTTTCGTTGGAACGTTGACACTAGCCAAATATTTGGAAGGGAGGAAACTAAATGAGTAATACAATTGCATTGGTTTTATTGATCATTGGTGTGGTCTTTAATCTTTTTGGATGCATCGGTTTAATTAGGTTGCCTGATGTATATAACCGACTTCAATCCGCTACAAAATGTGTGACACTCGGTACCTGTAGTATCCTTCTGAGTATTGTCGTCTATTATGGTTTCAATAACATTGGAGTCAAGGCTCTGATCGCTATTCCATTGTTATTTTTCGCTTCTACAGCTGGGGCACATGCTTTAGCCAGAGGTGCCTATATCTTCGGAGTAAAACTTGGTGACAAGACAGTTAAAGATGATTATGAAAAGGTGGCTAAATCCCTGAAGAAAGGAGAAAGACATGATAAGATACCCAAAACTGCGTGAAGTTAAGGAAGCAGTGGTCTCCTTGCTATCACCCGCATATACATCAAAATTCCCCATCGAGGAACATACGCCAGAGGTAGGTTTCCGGGGTAAACCTATTGTGGATGAGAATAACTGTGTCGGATGTGAAACATGTGCCAACGTATGCCCATCCGGGGCTATTATATTTCGCGATGATAAAGAGAAAAGAGTGCGTGTGATGACCAGGGATTACGGCAAATGCCTTTTCTGTGGGCAATGCGAAGAACATTGCCTGACTGGCAAGGGAGTTAAATTATCCAATGAAGTATTTGACCTTGCAACTTTCGATAGAAACGACCTGATTGAATTCCAGGAAAGGGAGTTATTGATTTGTGAAAATTGCAAAGCAATAATTACAACCAAGGATCATATGCATTTCATGCACCAAAAACTGGGAACCAGGGCATATTCAAACATTTTAAACCTGAATGTATTGAATGAAAGGCTCCGACTTGCTGAGAAAGAGGACACTTATGTTTCAGTAAAAGATGAGCTGAAGAGGAAGGATATGTTCAATGTCCTTTGTCCCAATTGTCTGCGAAAAGTATTGGTCAAAAACCTCTAGCCAGATCGCTGTTCTGAAAGAAATCCTTGGGAAATATGATGTGCTGTTCATCGGCATTGGGAATGTGCTGAAACATGATGATGCAGTCGGCGTGTACATCGGCAATAGCTTATTGGATCTAGGTATTTCCAAGTGTGTGGTTGTGGAGCAAAGTATTGAAAAGTTTGTAGGAAAGATCAACAACACTCCTCATGAAATCTTGATATTCCTAGATGCAGTGAGTTTTGGAAAAGAACCTGGCTACACCGAATTGATACCAGTCAATAAGTTGTTGGACCAAACGAGCAATACGCACAATATCTCATTGGGTCGAGTGGCAGAATTCTTTGATCATCCAGTTCATGTTTTGGGTATTCAACCTGCCAGTGTCAAATTCGGAGAAGGTATGTCGGCAGTAGTTTTAGAGGCTGCAGACCGGATCGTTGAAGAAATAAGCTTATCTATTTCGGCAGAATAGGCTTGATTTTCAAATAATCGTCCTTTTCCTCTTTCCTTCCAACAGGTGTCAACATCCGACCGTTATCGCTTATTTCCCGGAAAAAACTAATTCTTGCCCAATCAAAACTAAACATCGCACTGGGACCTTTCACCCTAACCTCATGAAGACCAACAGGCAGATCCGTTATATCTATATAAGTCAAATACCCTCTTTGACGAGTACGAACCTTATAGTGGAATTTCCAGTCGAGAGGTGATATGAGTGAGTCATTCAAGTATATTTCGTAAAATGATCGGATGGTATGGATGTCAATGAACTGCCTCCCCGTGTCAGGATGGATTTGAAGCAAAGAATCGTAACTGACAAACTTTCTCATCGAATCTTCACGATCTACATTCGCCACTACAAACAACCGAAGCGTATTGCCATTTATTATATCAGAAGGGATATGAGCCTGGTAAGAGAAGTTCTCTTCATTTTGATCATCGTAGTAACCCTGAAACGCATTCGTATCAGAATTGCGATGCCATAAGTCAATTCTTGAAAGTCGATTATTTGGAAATCCTCCAAAAGCCGTTGAGTTGATCTGATAAATGGTGATCACAGTAAATAAAATGAGGAATATAGATATTTTCCATCGACTGTAATTTGTAACAATACCATAATAGATCGGACGATAGAATCTAGCCAGTGTAACCACATTAAGGATCCGATATAATGGGTAATAGAATTTGGCAAACCAGGAGAATCGCTTGAAATACCCGAGCGTTAGGAAGTCAATGAATCCGATGAATCCAATGATCAAAATGATCCATACATAGTATTGAAAATTACTGATCCATTGTGAATCAAATCGAGAATCAACAAGGAGAAAGAAGATGAAAAATGGAAGAGCAACAAATAGGAACAAGAACAAATAGCCACCGATAATACACATGAAAAGCATGAATGAAGTAGAGAATATTGAGCTACATAGCTTTTCAAGATTGATTACGATCTTTTGAAAAGGTGGAATATTCTCAGAATATGATTTGAAGCGATCATGAAATTTGAGTTTATTCCTATCTATCCCTGTCGGAAATACATAACTTAATCCAACCATTCCTACCCAGATCCCCCTACTTATTAGATGAAGGATGAGACCGAAGATCAACCAATACGTGGCCACTTTGAGCAATGCGATCAAATTGTCAATATCACTGGTAAAACCGAAAATGTTATTCTTAAAGAAGACAAGGAAAGCATCAAGATAATCGGGTACCTTGAACATACCATAGAGTACAATACCTGAAAGCAAGATTTCAGGCTCCCAGCTTCTTAATTGCAATTCCTCAAGCCATTTGGGTGTTTTTGGGTTATCCATGAACTTTCATAAATTATTTGAAAAATAGGGTAATATTGGATAGGTACAAAATGAAGTCGTTTTTGTGAAGGAAATTTTCCCATTCTATCACATCGGGCATTTCTTTAATGATCCTGAAAATCCCAGGGAGTTCGATCTTTCAAGATTTGAAGAAATGGAAGAACCTGACATTGAAGATCCACACAAACACCATTTCTATGAGATTCTTTGGGTCACTTCCGGAACAAGCAAACAAGTCATTGATTACAAGGAATACCGCATCAATCCGGGAAGTCTGTTCTTTATCTCCCCAGGACAGCTTCATCATTTTGAAGAATGGCATGACCTGAAAGGTGGAAGTGTGTTTTTCACTGAAAACTTCTTCCTATTGAATCAAGCCAGGGATCAATTATTTGAGATGAGTTATCTCGACAATCTTTACTCGAATCCGACATTGAAGCTACCAAAAGACGATTTCAAAGATATCTTGAATACAATTGATCTTTTAGAGAAGGAGAAAAACAGGGTCAGTGCAAGCCAAATTATATTAAGTTCTTATCTGAATATTTTATTGAATCAGATCCAAAGATGTGTTGACAAGCAGACCAGGGAGGTTGTATCCAGACACTACACTGTGACCTTCAAAAAATTTAAGGAAACCCTTAATGTTAATTTCAACACAGAGTGGACAGTCAGTAATTATGCGGCACAATTAAATATCACTCAGCACCAACTAAATCGAGTATGCAAAGCTGTAACAGGACAGACAGCTTCACAAATAATCCTGGGAAGGAAGATCCTCGAAGCTAAGCGCTTACTCACATTTACAGATTTTACCATTGGCGAAATTTCATGGGAGCTAAAATTCTTTGATATTTCTTACTTTGGAAAGGTTTTTAAGAAAATGTCCGGAGCCACTCCCGGACAGTTTAGGGCCTCAATGTCTGAAAAATACCAAAACCTGTAAGTATTATCATAACCTGACTTTCCTCCTCATCTCTAGGTTTGTCTTGAAATTGAAAGGAGCAAAACATGGTAAGAAAATGGTTAATAACTGGGGTATCAAGTGGATTAGGTAATGCGCTTGCGAATGAGGTCATGAGAAATGGAGACTTCGTATATGGAACATTCAGAAAGCAAGAACAGGTTGATGAGTTTGGTGATGTGAATACTGGTAAGGGAAAAGGAGTATTATTGGATGTGACAAACCCGGAGCAGATTAAAGATGCATTCGATAGCGTTGAAGATCTGGACGTATTGGTAAACAATGCCGGATTTGGATTTGTGGGAGCTGTAGAGGAAGCAAGTCTGGATGAGATCCGGAACGTAATGGAGGCCAATTTTTTTGGCGTTGTTGAAATGACAAAGTACGCTTTGAAGATTTTGAGAAAGAAAAGATCTGGACATATCATTCAGATATCGTCCCATGCAGGCATCAAGGCATTTCCCGGATTTGGAGTGTATAATGCTGCGAAATTTGCACTTGAAGGTGCAAGTGAGGCAATGGCAGATGAGGTGAGACCCTTGGGAATAAAACTTTCTATCGTTGAGCCAGGACCGTTCAGAACCGGATTTGCCGGATCTTCTATTTTCATTGCGGAGGAGAAGATCGAAGACTATAAAGATACTGCCGGATCTTTCCGCGAAAAGATCAAATTGGTAAATGGCAAACAGGAGGGAGATCCCAATAAAGCAGCCAAGGCAATTTGGGATCTGGCAAATTCCCCAGATCCACCACTAAGATTACCGTTAGGGAAAACGGCTCTCAATACGATTGGGATGAAGATTGAAAGTGTTAAAAAAGATCTTGAAAATGGTAAAACAATAGCAGAAAACACTGTTTTTGATTGAATCTTAAAACCTGTCTCTATGTGAGAAGTACGTTCATTCGATCCTGGAAGAAACTATTTCTGGTCTTGATTAGTAGACTTACTTTTCTACAGTGGCTCTTGATGTTTTGGTCTTTCGGATCTCCTCCAGTTTGTTCAAAGCTGTTTGGAGCTCCCGTTTCAATTTCACATATTTTTCCCGGGACTGGTTTTTGTGCGATTCATATTCACCTTCCAGGTTACGGTAATCCTTTAAAGACCTTGATGTTACGGAATTACTTCTCTTATACATGCCAAACACGATAACCAACCCGACAATGCAACCTCCGATTATTCCCCACACCAACACATGGTAGAATCCTTTGCTGAAGTCGATCCCAAGGAAAGAAATGCTGTCATTTATACTATTACTTTCGTCAAGATCTGCCGTTAGCCTCTCCACGTTATCATTCAAACTCCTGACAGTACTCTGAAGAGTGTCTATAGTCGTGCTTAATCTAATGATCTGTCTGTTCTGTGCATTAAGTGAATCCTGTACCTCAACCCAAAACGTATTTAATCTATCAAGTTTAATGACCTTATAAACTTCATAGGTCTCACTTTTTTCCATCATTTCTTGGTATTTTCCATCAAGAGTTGATGATTGTGAATGGGAAGTAAAAGGAGCGATAAGTAAGAATAAAAGGGTAAGTGTGCCTATCGATTTCTTAGGTAGTAAAGTATTCATAAGTGTAAGCTGGAATAAGAGTACTATCTTTCTATATCTAACAACCACGGTTGGTAACCTTTTAAATGACAACTCAATTCACAAAAGGCTTCTCTTCCAGTGTTTGAAACTGCAAAAAGAAGTGAAAAATCTGATAAATTCTTGATTTGAACATCAAATTTTACAGCTTTTCAGCTATCTGGACCGTAAACCACTAATTTCATTCAAATGATCCCCAAAACCGTTTAATGTTTCTGCCAGAATCCGGATTTGTTCCTGTGCTTCATCCCAGTTATCCTGTTCAATCGCTTCCCTTACCCCCGGTAAAGTCTTTACTCCATATCCTGTGTAAAAACCGGGAGCGTATAGTTGATGTTTAAACCATGAACGACGGGGAAGACCTTCTTCTCTTGTCAGTTTTCTTTCAGCACCGAGTAGTATTAAATTGATTTTTTCCAGGTCATCCGGATCTAGATCTTCTGATTCGAGATTAAGATTTTCTGTTGTTTCCTTCAAGTAGGCGATGGCATTCTGAATAGGAGAGAAGTCGATATAAGGGACGGTTTCCTTCATTTCAGGAGCTATATACGACTTGGTGGGGTCACTGGCTATCTTGAAGTAGTTCTTGTTGACCATCACATTGTGTTTTTCCACTTCGTTTCTTTTTTTCTCGATAAGGGACAGCAGTTCTTCCAGGTAAGATGAAACGGTTTCATGCCACTGACCGAATTCAAACGGAAGGATATCTGCATTTGCTATTCGCAATGTAAGCCTTCCGGCAGTCTTCACAAGAGCCGCTCCATATTGGAATCCAGGGTCCTTGAATCTGACATAGTGAGGATATGTATCATAAATTGTATGGTATTCTCCACCAGCATTTTCACCACCATATCCAAGGTTAAGGGATGCAATACCTGCATGCTGGATAAACGGAGTATAATCGGAACCAGAACCCAGGGCGTATAAACTGAATTCTCCATCTCCTCCGTTGACCATACTTCTGGCTTTTGCTCTTTCCAAAACTGATACACCATATTGAGGATCTTTGACACTTTGAGCAACTTGCATGACCATAGCCTGGAGAGAATGTGATCCTCCAATCCTAAGAAAACCTCGACCACTTCCGTCAGTATTAATGTAGGTGACAGTTTTCTGCTGCAATTCCTCCTTGTGGTCTTCAACCCATTCCGTAGAGCCGATCAAACCGGGCTCTTCTGCATCCCAACCACAATAGATCAAGGTTCTTTTGGGCTTGATCCCGGACTTTGCCAATTCACCAACGATCCTGGCTTCCTCCATCAGGGCAACCATTCCACTAATCGGATCATTGGCACCGTGCACCCAGGCGTCATGATGATTTCCCCTAATAACATATTGATTCGGAAAATCTGAACCCTCCATTTTAGCAATCACGTTGTGGGCAGGTTTTAGCTCCCATTCGAACTCCAACTTCAGATGTACCTTGGCTGGTCCAGGGCCCACATGATATGTGATTGGAAGCGCTCCTTTCCATGCATTTGGTACTACAGGACCTTCCAATGCACTCAGTAGAGGAAGTGCGTCCTCATAGGAAATCGGAAGAACTGGAATTTTGGTGATCGTTGGAGCTTCGTTACGATCCAAACGTTTTGCTTTTTTGGTAGCACCGTAACCCGGTGTCAAGACATCACCCGGATAGGTAGGCATATCCATGACAGAACCTCGCTGGACACCAGTTTTATTTTTAAAAGCTCCTTTTGGGTACACATCCCCCCTGTAATAGCCGTCATCTTTTGGATCGGAATAGATAATGCAACCGATGGCTCCTTTTTCAGCGGCAAGTTTTGGTTTTATACCGCGCCATGATCCTGCATATTTTGCGATGACTATTTTTCCTTTAACATCGATACCCAGTTCGTCAAGGATTTCGTAATCTGCCGGAATTCCGTAATTGACGAATACAAGCTCGGCTTCCACATCACCGTCCCTCGAAAAAGCATTGTAACTCGGGAGCAACTCTTCCCCCTGGTTTGTGAATTCATCTCCATCGACAGGAATAGCCTTTAGCGAGGCAGTATATTTTTCCGGAGAGGTCATCTCCAGTAATCGTATTTTGGGGTAGGGGAATAGCACATGATAGGTCTCAATTTGGGCATCAAATCCCCAGGATTTAAACTGTTCGACCATCCACTTGGCATTCTCTTCTCCGAATTTTGTGCCAACATAGTGTGGTTTTGCTGACATTTTTTTCATCCAGGAATCCAGATTGGAAGCTTGTACTTTTCCGTCAAAAGTTACCTCCGTCCGAAGTTGGGTGATAGAGGTTTCTTCAGAGAAACCAATTAATTTCTCTTGACTGATTGCAGAGATTGCGATGATCAGTGAAGCTAAAAGAGTATAAATTCGGATCATAGTTTTTCATTTATTGTGGTAAATCGGGTACAGCATTATTTGTTAAACACCGTTGATAAAATCTCCTTGTTTTTACAAACTTATTATAGGAATTTTGAGATAGATCAATACAAAGATGTCAAAGGTCATTTCATTCTTTTTTTTGGTTCTGGTTTGTCTTACATCTGAAGGTCAAAACCTTTTCGGGGAAGACTTTAGCCCGGAAACACGTGAAAGATTTGTTGCGGATCAGGAGGCATATTTTTCCAAACTAGGCTTGTCTGATAATCAAAAGCGAGCTTATGAAGAAATAACAAGACGCTATGATAAGGAGATTGAAAGTTTAAGTTGGGGAGGTATTATTCCTAAACTCCGCAAGAAACGTCTTAAAACACTTAAAAAACTTAAGAATAAGGAGATGAAGCAGATACTGGCATCAGATCAATATAAAATGTACCTGCGGAGGCAGAAAGAAATCGAAACTAAATACAGTCAATAACGATGCCCAAAATCAATCCGTTTCACCTTGCTATTCCGGTCCGAGAACTCGGTGAAACCAGGAAGTTTTACAATGAAATTCTTAATTGTCAGGAAGGAAGGTCCGATACACATTGGGTTGATTTTGACCTTTATGGTCATCAACTGGTATTTCATCAGATCGATAGTGAAGAAAAGGAAGCCCCCAGCAATCCAGTGGATGGTCATGATGTACCTGTGCCTCACTTTGGGGTGGTGCTGAATTGGGATGATTGGCATCAATTGGCAGATCGTCTCAGGAAAAGAGACATTGATTTTATTATCGAACCATACACAAGGTTTGAGGGTCAACCCGGTGAGCAGGCTACTATGTTCTTCAAAGATCCTTCCGGAAATGCCCTTGAATTCAAATCTTTTAAGGATATAAACCAACTTTTCGCTAAATAAACAGTATGAAACAAGTATCTCTACTTCTTTTAGTCACCTGCCTTATGGCATGTGGTTCTGGTAACATGACTTCAGATGATAATAACCTGGAAGGTTCAGGTCAGACATCACTCACTGATGTGAAAGTCAAAAATGTTATCTTATTGATTGGCGATGGAATGGGCCTTTCGCAGATATCGTCAGCATTTTATTACAAAGAGACGGTTCCGAATTTCACCAGGTTTACCAACATCGGATTGATCCGGACTTCCTCTTCCAGGCAGAAAGTGACAGACTCTGCCGCGGGGGCTACAGCATTTGCCTCGGGAATTAAAACCTACAACGGAGCCATAGGAATGAATGATGATACCGTGTCTGTCCCCACGATTGTGGAGATACTTACGGAGCAAGGTTGGAAAACGGGAGTCATAGCGACTTCTTCCATAACGCATGCCACGCCTGCAAGTTTCTACGCCCATGTACCATTACGACGAATGGAAAGGGAAATAGCTGCCCAATTGGTCTCATCGAGTATTGACTTTTTTGCCGGTGGAGGGATGGATTTTTTTGATGGAAGTGTTGGTAACAAGAATACAGTTGAAAGCCTGTTTAATTACGATTTCAAAGGATTAAATGATACCCTGGAATCAGTGACCATCGTAGAAGACAACAAATATGGGTTTTTATTGGCTGGTGGCGGTATGCCTAGAATGGTGGATGGGAGAGGTGATTTTCTACCCAAGTATACGGAGGCTGCTCTTGAATATTTTTCAATGTCGAAAAACAGTTTCTTTTTGATGGTTGAAGGCTCACAGATCGATTGGGGGGGGCATGCCAATGATGAAGAATACCTTGTATCAGAACTGATTGATTTTGATAATACCTTGGGAATCGTTTTGGACTTTGCAGAGCGAGATGGGAATACACTGGTAGTGGTTACAGCTGACCATGAAACCGGTGGTTATACACTTTCTGCAGGGGAGACCTACGAAGAGATCAAGGGGACTTTCAGTACAGGTGGACACTCAGCAACTTTAATACCGGTACTTGCATATGGGCCAGGCGCTGAATTATTTAATGGTATCTACGAGAACACAGAGATATTTCACAAGATGATGGAGCTGGTAAATTCCCCGAATTAAATCCAATTTCCGTTAAAACCTTCGTTGGTGTAGATAAGAACAAGGGGTAGAGAATCCTTCCCCTTATTGCTTTTTCTCAAGCTCTGATTTAGCTTTTTGTATCTTTTCCTCCAGCTCCAAAAGTTTTGCTTCCACTTTTTTCAGCGCTTCCTCTTTTTTCGACAATTCTACATTGGAAATTTTAGACGATTCTCGCTGTCTCGCAATCTTTTCCTTCGCCATTGCCAGTTTTTCCTGACGTTTTTTTAGGGCTTCCTCGCTAGCATTCAGCTCTTCCTCCAGACGAGCCCGCTTCTCATTTACTTTCTTCTTTGCCTCTTCTGACCGCCACTGACCGAATTCCCTACCACTCATATCGCCTTTGTTCTTACCGTAGGCGTTACCTTCGTTAGGCTTTTCCTTACCAATGGCCTTACCTTTCGCTTCTTTTTCCTCGTTCACTTCGTCGGCATCTTCCCTTTCTTCTTTTTCTGCTTTAGATTTTTCCTTCTCTTTGTCTTTTCCTTTTGCCTTGTTTTCTCGAGATTTTCCTTTTTCTTCTTTCTTAGCCTGAGCTTGTTCGGCTTTGTCCTTTCCTTTTGCTTTTCCCTGTTGTGCCAGGCAGTCTTCCATCCCAAATACCAGACAAAATACAATTGTCAAAATGATCGATAGATTTCTCATGGCATTAAATGTTTTCTAGTAAAGAATCTACTTCCTGGAGCGTTTCCTTCATAGAACCTGAAAGATCATCCTGGGTTTTTTGAAGCTCTGTAACAATTGAGTCGGCCGCTTTGAGTTCTGCCTCCTCCTGGTTTTTGGTAGAATCACTCGAACCAGATCCGCTCCCACAACCACCTAGTAGACATAGGAGCACAATCGAAATAAGAAACTTTTGCATGTCATAAATGTCCACATGCAAGCTAGTTAATTGAGGAAGGTATTTCAAGGCTGATGCAATTAAGTCAGGAATTATTTCAACTCATTGCTTGTCCTTCACCTAGTTCGAATTCTTCTTCCAGGTATCCCTTAACGTAATGGTCCTATTAAAAACAAGTTTGTCCTTTGTACTTTCTTCATCCACCCGGAAATAACCGACTCGCTCAAATTGGAAAGTATCGCCGATTTTGGCATTTTCCAATGAAGGCTCAAGTACAGCTCGAGTATTGAGGTCCAGTGAATGCGGATTCAGGTGATTCTTGAAGTCATCATCTATTTCACTCATGTTTTCTGTATTGAAAAGACGATCATATAGCCTGATCTCCGCTCCGACTGCCTGATCTGCTGAAACCCATCCCAAAGTCCCTTTTACCTTTTTACCACTTGTGTCTTGTCCACTTCTGGTTTCAGGATCATATTCCGCATGTATTTCCTCAATCTCTCCATCCTCTCCTTTCTTGAATCCGGTACACCTGATGATGTACGCAAACTTCAATCTTACTTCACGATCAGGACCTAGACGAAACCATTTCCTGGGACTAGGTGGATCTTCCATGAAATCCGATCTGTCGATGTACAATTCCCGTGTAAATGGCATTTCACGCCGACCTCGTGATTCGTCTTCCGGGTTATTAATGGCAGACATAATTTCGGTTTTGTCTTCCGGCCAATTCGTTATGACCAGTTTTACAGGGTCCATGATCCCGAAAACACGGTCACATTTCTTATTAAGATCCTCCCTAACCGCATGTTCAAGCAAAGCGATATCCGTAAGTGCGTTTCTTCTTGCCATACCTACTTTGTCAGCGAAGTTCCGGATGGCCTCAGGAGTGAATCCCCTACGCCTGATTCCGGAAATAGTAGGCATCCTCGGATCATCCCAGCCATTGACATGGCCCAGCTCCACTAGCTCTCTCAAGTATCTTTTACTGACAACTGTATAAGTCAGATTCAATCTGGCAAATTCAGTTTGTTCTGAGGGGAATATTTCCAGTGACTTAATAAGCCAATTGTAAAGTGGTCTGTGTTCTTCAAACTCCAATGTGCAAAGGGAGTGGGTGATCCCTTCAATGCTGTCGGATTGCCCATGAGCATAGTCGTAGGTTGGATAAATGCACCATTCTTCTCCTGTGCGATGATGAGCCATGTGCTTTATTCGATACAAGATGGGATCCCTCATATGCATGTTTGGAGAACTCATGTCAATCTTTGCGCGAAGGACCATTTCTCCATTCTGGAATTCCCCGGCCTTCATTTTCTCCAATAAATCCAGACTTTCCTGTTTAGGACGATTTCTGTATGGACTGTGTCCTCCTGGTTTTGTTGGGGTTCCCTTCAACTCATTGAATTCCTCCTGGGACAACTCATCTATGTAGGCCATTTCTTTCTCTATAAGATTAATGGCCATGTCATAAAGTTGATGGAAGTAATCGGAGGCGTAATATTCCCTATCTTCCCAATCATAACCTAACCACCTGATGTCCTCTTTGATGGATTCAACATATTCTGTTTCTTCTTTTTCAGGATTGGTATCATCGAATCTTAAGTTGCATTTACCTCCATATTTCTCGGCTAATCCAAAATTCAGTATGATTGATTTTGCATGTCCTATATGAAGGTACCCATTGGGTTCCGGTGGAAAACGAGTGACTATGGACTTGTGTTTTCCCCTAGCCAGGTCCGCTTCAACCATTTGTTCAATGAAATTCAGTGATTCCCTTTTGACTTCTTCCATTCCTTTATGAATTGAAGCGCAAAAGTAGTCCAAGATTCTATGTCAGAGAGTCCGAATTGAAATGAAATGGTAGTAAATCTTTTACATCATTGATCACAATGAACTTCTCCTCTTTAGTCCCCATTAATATTTTGATGGGATTCTTTTGAAGATTGGCATATTCAATCATAACCTGCCTGCAGTTACCACATGAAAAAGCATCGGCATATCTGTCATCTCCATTTCGGGCAATAACCAGGATGCTATCAATTTCAGTATTGGAATTTCCCTTCGCTGAGAATATGGCAACTCGTTCGGCACAGAGACTTGAAGGGTAGGCTGCATTTTCCTGATTTGTTCCCGAGACGAGTTTTCCGTCTTGCATTCGAACAACACTTGCAACCCTGAAATTCGAATAAGGTGAGTGCGAGAAATCGATTGCAGCTTCTGCCTTATCCAGCAATTCTAGTTCTTGCTTTTCAAGTTGGGATTTATCCCTGACAACATAGCTTAATTTGATCTCATTCATATCTAGAAGATGTTGAAACCAAGGATCTGTTCGAAAAATTGAGCACCGGCGGGGGGATACAGGATAAGACTAAATGCCAAACCATAGATAGCACCATATAAATGTGCCTCATGATTGATGTTGTCGGCCATTTTTTTCCCCTGCGTGTAAGAGTACACGATATATAGTGCTCCAAGTATGAATCCCGGAAGGCACAATAACCCAAAAAGACAGATCTTAACTAATGGGAAAAATAGAATACTGCTGAACACAAGTGCAGAAACAGCTCCCGATGCTCCTAAACTATTGTAACCAGGATTATTTCTGTTCCTATAGGCTACCGGAAGATCAGAAATGATAATAGCTGAAAGGTAGAAAACGATGAAAATGATTTTTCCCTTATCTACTCCCAGGATCTGATTGAAAAGTAACTCCACATTTCCTCCGAAAAAGTATAAGGTGAACATGTTGAATCCGAGGTGCACATATCCTGAATGGATAAATCCTGAGGTGATGGCCCGCCAGTATTGTTTGTAATTAAACATCTGGTAAGGATTCATCATCAGCTTATTGTATACCGCTAGATTGTTCCATGCATAGAAACTTATACCAACTGTTACGACGATTATTATTAGGGTCAATGAAAGTCCTGAAGAACCCATATCAGCTCTCTCTGTTTATGATCCGGTCAATAAATTCTTTAAGCAAGAACTTTGATGAAGGATTGGCATCAAGATCGTCCAGGTAAGAAAAGCACTCATTAAAATATTCATTCATTTTTGACTTTGTTAGTTCTGCAATGCCGATCTCATTGTAAATCCTTCGAACAACGCTCACTTTTTCATCAGGGTCAAAGGATGTTTTCTCGAGCCAGGTCAGGAGTTCATTTTTTTGTTGTCTATTCGATTTTTCAAGTGCTGTGATTAATAAAAACGTTTTTTTGTTGGAAATAATATCTCCTCCGACCTGTTTCCCAAATTTTGACTGGTCACCATATACATCCAGGTAATCATCCATCAACTGAAAACCAATTCCCAAATCTTCCCCCATTTTGTAAAGTGTTTGTACACTGTCATCATCATATCCAGCCAGTATTCCTCCAAGTTCGAGACTGTATCCGATCAAGACAGCAGTTTTCAATCGGATCATTTCGATGTATTCTCCAACGGAAACATCTTGTCTTGACTCAAAATTCATGTCAATTTGTTGTCCCTCACATACTTCAGTTGCGGTTTTATTGAATCGTTCAATTATAGTAGGGATCTTTTTCGTATCAGCTTTTAGAAGCAAGTCATAGGCCTTTACCATCATTGTATCACCACTAAGGATCGCCACAGTTTGATCCCACTTTTCATGAACTGTGGGTTGCCCTCGCCTAAGGGGGGCTTCATCCATGATATCATCATGCATCAAAGTGAAATTGTGGAATACTTCGACTGCTAAAACTGGTAGAACAGCGTTCTTGATATCGGTGCTATGTAGCTGATGCGACAGTAAAGCCAATGTTGGACGCAGTCTCTTTCCCCCCAGTGAGAGGATATAGCGTATGGGTTCGTAAAGGTTTTCCGGATTATGCCCAAATTCCAATTCGGCAATTTCTTTAGCCAGAAGTTGATGGATCTCCTTGTAGGATTTCATTGATTTTCAGTAATTCTGCTAGATATCTAAATAAGAATTTGAAAGGATTGTTTTCTTAATATTTCTGATAAAGCTACTAAAGCAATTAATAAGGGAGATCACCGCTTTTGATTATCAATATCCTCGTCCGGTTGATCGACTGGTAGGAGGTCTATCGTTCGTCGGTCAATATCTGTTTTCATTACCTGAACATATACTTTATCTCCCAGGGAAATCACCTTATGAGACTTTCGCCCTACCACCCGGAAGTTCTTTTCATCGAAATCATAAAAATCATCTTCAAGGTCAGTCATTCGGATCATACCTTCACATTTGGTTTCGATGATCTCAACGAAAATACCCCACTCCGTGA
The DNA here is from genome assembly GCA_965242805.1 of Cyclobacteriaceae bacterium. Classification (GTDB taxonomy): domain Bacteria; phylum Bacteroidota; class Bacteroidia; order Cytophagales; family Cyclobacteriaceae; genus JANQEU01. The sequence goes on from CBDETD010000002.1 coordinate 3,811,124, forward strand.
CTCCTGAAACCAATCCTTCAAATGTTTCTCCTAGCATTGAAGTCATGTACTCTACTTGTTTGTACTTAATTGAGGCTCTTTCAGCTTCGGTAGCTCTTTTCTCCCTCTCGCTGGAATGTAGACATTTCTTTTCGTATGGCTCGTTGTCAGGAGATTTGCCACCGTTCAGGTAATCCCATAGGAGACGATGAACCATTACATCAGGATATCTTCGAATTGGAGAGGTGAAATGGGTATAGTGATCTATAGCAAGCCCGAAATGACCTTTTGGAGCGGTTGTATACTTGGCCTTTGCCATGGCCCGGATCGCTATGGATTCGAGAAGATTCTGTTCCGGTTTTCCTTCTATTTCATTCATCAATTTGTTGAGCCCTGTTGAAATATTTCCATTCATATCCAACCGATGCCCAAAACGGGAGGCAAACCTTGAAAAATTATCGAGTTTCTCGGGATCAGGATCGTCATGTGTCCGATATACAAAAGTTGAACTCCCTTTGGATTGTCCGTTTTCAGAACGATTAAAGATAAAAGTTGCGACTTCCTTATTGGCCAGAAGCATAAATTCTTCGATCATTTTGTGGGCATCTTTCCTTTCTTTAGGTATCACTCCCAGGGGTCTTCCATCTTCGTCAAGATCAAACTTTACTTCAACCGTTTCAAAGTTGATAGCACCTTCCCTGAACCTTTGCTTTCTCAATTCCAGTGCCAGCGCGTTTAGTTGAAACAATTCGTCTGCAAAATCACCTCCATTGCCCTCGATCCTGGATTGAGCTTCTTCATAGGTGAAGCGTCGGTCGGAATGAATAATAGTTCTTCCAAACCACCGGTCCTTTACATTTCCAAATGAGTCCATTTCGAAGACTGCGGAGAAAGTGAGTTTATCTTCCTTCGGACGAAGAGAACATACTCCATTTGACAGCTTTTCCGGCAGCATGGGAATTGTTCTGTCAACGAGATAGACCGAAGTAGCCCTCTCCAGTGCTTCAGTTTCCAATACTCCTTTCGTTGGAACGTAGTGGGACACGTCTGCGATATGCACACCTATCTCCCAGTTACCATTTTCTGACTTTTTGAGGGACAATGCATCGTCAAAGTCTTTGGCATCTTCCGGGTCTACGGTAATAGTGGTGATATCCCTGAAATCCCTTCGATATTTCAATTCTGATTTAGGTATTTCAACTGGGATTTTGTTAGCAGCCTTCTCCACACTTTCCGGGAATTTGAATGGCAATTCGAATTCTGCCATGATTGAATGGATCTCCGCTTCATGTTCACCTGCCGGACCCAATATTTCCCTGACCTCACCCAGCGGGCTTTTATTTTGACGATCATGCCAGCTCCTTATCCCAACTATGACCTTGTCATTATGGTTCGCGTTTTTGGTTTTTTCGGGATAGACGAAAACGTCAAAATGTATATTGCGATTGTCCGGAACCACAAAAGCGTATTTATCGGAAACTTCGATACGCCCAACAAACTCCGTTTTATTCCTTTTGATGATCTTCTTGACCTTTCCTTCTGCCCGACGACCATTTCTGGACATTTTGGTTACCTGGACTTCGACAATATCACCATCAATGGCAAAATTTAGATCATCGGTCCGAACCCAAATGTCTTCATCATGATCTTCAATGATCACATAGGCAAATCTTGGATTCACATGATCAACTTTACCTTCATGAGCAATTGGGCTATAAGTACCGACCCATCTGCCGCTTCGATTTCTTCTTATAGTTCCTTTGGATTCAAGACTGAAGAGTATATCCTTCACCATCTCCTTGGATCTTGCGTCCCTCGCACCAACGACCTTTATTATTTGTCCATAATTGAATGCCTCTTCAGGATTGTTATGGAAAATAGCTCGAACGTCCTTCTTGAGATTACTTATCCCGGCATGCTTCGATTTCCCTCGCCCCTTTTTCTTCTTCTTTTGTTTTTTACTCATTTATTCATTTCTCAAAATCGTGATGTTCGATTTTTCCACAGTAGTCAGGTTCTTTAATTTGAGATATAGTTGGGCTGTAGTTACCACATCCCCGGAACAATATTCGGCAATTCGGGATAGTCCATCATTATCTGAATAATATATTTTATTGACTTGAGATCCATCTATATGGCTCTTACTGGATTCGATTCCGAAAAGATTTGCCAGTAGATCAAGGGATGTGAAGTTCTTGTGATCACCGAATTTCCACATTTCCATAGTGTCAATATGTGGAACTTCCCATGGCTTTTTCCCTGAAAGATCAAGAACTGAAGGGATCTTGATGCCATTCACCAGCATACGTCTACATAAGTAAGGAAAGTCAAATTCTTTTCCATTATGTGTACATAGTTTTAGGTTCGCGGGATCAAATTTTGATTCTATAAACGTAGTAAATTCTGATAATAGTTTTTTCTCATCATCATGGGCAAATGATTTTACCCTAAGACCCATTTCCTTGTTGTCGATTTCATAAAAAATTCCAATCGCTATTACAATTACCTTCCCAAATTCCGAATAGATTGCTCCTCGGTCGAAGTAAAGTTCTTCTTCCGAAAGGTCGTCAGGATTCCTGATGAATTGGGCTTTCTTTTTCCATAATTGTTGAAGAGGCTGGGAAAGTTCTCCGAGGGATCTGGTGGTTGATACCGTTTCAATGTCCAGTACAACAATGTCTTTTAATTCTTTATTCATTTAGCCATGAAGAACGCCTTTTGCATCCAATTCCGGGATGTATATAAGGTTCTCTTCTTTAATTGTGTCAGGAACAAAAATAAATTTTTTGTCATATACCTGTTTGTCAATAAAGAAACTGACCCAATATTCATTGTTAAGATGCAATACTTCGGGCATAATGGGTTCAATCAGAGCGTATTCTCCCGGTTCGAGCATAGGAATTGCATGTCGAAGCACACTGGTTTTCTTCTGCTCACCCTTATGCTCTCCATAACCCTTTGAAGTGACCAGGATGTTTTCAAGTTTTGATTTATTTCGATTGATTAGATATACCTTCCAGTCCTCATTTTTCAAAATGACTGTAACGAACACATCTTCGACCTTGGGAAATTTAATGTCTTTCTTCATTTTCAATTAATTCCATTTCAAAAAGATCTGCTATGTGGGTTCGTAACTGCTTCTCGACTTCGTTGATATCTATTTCTCTTCCAAGTTCGTGTTGCAATGAAGTCACATTTTTATCATCAATTCCGCAAGGGACGATATTTCCAAAGTAAGAAAGGTCATTATTGATATTGAAAGCAAAACCATGCATCGTCACCCATCGACTTGATTTTACCCCGAGTGCACAAATTTTCCGGGCTACGTCCTGTTTCTCATAGTCTATCCAAACTCCCGTCAATCCGTCAATTCTGCCAGCTTTTATATCATACTCTGCAAGTGTCAATATAACCGCTTCCTCAAGATACCTCAGATATTTATGGATATCGGTAAAAAAATTATCAAGATCCAGTATCGGATAGCCAACAATTTGACCTGGTCCATGGTATGTGATATCCCCACCTCGATTGACATGATAGTAGGAAATACCTTTTGCTATAAGCTCTGTTTCGGAAAGAAGGAGATTTTCAGAATTTCCACTCTTGCCCAATGTATACACATGAGGGTGATACACAAATATCAGATAATTTGGAGTAGAGACCTGCTCATTTCTTGGAGCTTTTCTATTCTGAATTTTAAGGTCAACTGATTTCTTAAAAAGTGATTCCTGGTAATCCCATGCCTCCTTGTAATCCAGTTCTCCCAGATGAATAAATGTTGTTGATTTATTCTGATTGTTCATTTAATATACGACTCCAATAAGTGCATTGCGTGATCAGGGTCAAAGGTGATGTTTGAAATAGCCGCTGGAATCAGCAAAACATCTCCAAGCTCAATTTTCATTTGGAAGAGATCGTGCTGCAATGATCCTGATCCATGCACACAGGTATAAATCATGAATCGATCCTTCCTGTTTTCCAAATTGAATTCCCGATTCAGTTTAAGTTTATTTGTTGTAAAAAATGAACAATTGACAAGCTCGACGGGTTCATTCCATGAATCTGAGTATGTTGTTTTGTATTGATCATGATAGGTGTAGTCAATTGCGTCCAAGGCCTCCTCGGTGTGAAGTTCACGTTCGTTGCCATTTGCGTCCACCCTATCAAAGTCATATATCCTGTAGGTGATATCAGATGTTTGTTGGACCTCAGCAATCAGAAGTCCCTTGCCAATCGTATGCACCCTGCCTGCAGGTAGGAAGAACACATCGTCCTTTACAACTTCCTCGCTATTGAGGATCTCCATTATCCTGCCCTGATCGAAGTAGGACTGATATTTTTTTTTGTCTACTTTTTGATTGAATCCTGAGATCAATGAAGCTCCATCGTCTGCATCAACGACGTACCACATTTCGGTTTTACCCGATCCATTATGCCGCTTTTTAGCGAGTTCATCATTTGGATGGACTTGTATGCTCAGATCATCATTCGCGTCAATGAATTTTACCAGTAATGGGAAATTGGAACCAAATTTTTCAAAATGTGAACTTCCCAGGATGTTTCTGCCATGTTCTTTTAAAACGGATTTAAGATCTTTCCCTGCGAATTCACCATTTGAAATGATCGATACATTATCATCTACTCCGGACAGTTCCCAGCTTTCACCGCAATTGGGTAAGGCACCGAAATCTTTTCCAAGTATGTTACGTATTTTTTGCCCTCCCCAGATTTTTTCCTTAAATATTGGTTTGAATTTCAGTGGATAGTACATCAACAAACAATGATCAATGAACAATTAACAAATTTCAAATAATTCTCAATTGGATCGCAAAGCTAAAAGGAAAAATAGATGAGAGAAGAGAATAATCAAGTTCCAAAAATCAAACTTCAAATAAATGCCAAATAACAAATTCCAAAAAATGAATTAAGTCATTGAACATTGTTCATTGGAATTTATTTGTGATTTGATATCTCAGTTATGATGATTTAGTCAAAATTGATGCAAAGATCTTCTTTAGTTCTACTGATTCCTTGTGGAGATTTCTCCAGGAATTATATACATCATGGTTCGTTTCACTGATAAGCCTAACAAAATAGCCACATTCTTTGGCTTCTTTTCGGCAAATTTTTATCCTCATTAGGAAATCCTTTTTACCCAGTGATTCATTGGCTTCTATGTAGTTTGCTCCAACCGAACCGGAAGCTCTGATTAGCTGCTTTGTATCTTCGATATTTGCAGTAGTTTTAGTTAGATCATTACACATTAATCTCACTTGTTTAGCAAATTGGAAGGTTTGTTCTTCTAAATCATAAATCTTGTTGGACATTTATCAGCGGAATTAGGATGTGATTTAAATTTTAAGATGTTAACATTTCTGCACCCCATTTTGTAATTTATTACAAATAATGGAAAGTTATCACAAACCTATTTAGACAAGTAATTATGAACTATGGGTTGAATAATCACATTCCAATTCCAAAAAATTCTAGAGAATGTATTGTGTCATTGAATATTGAAATTTATTTGTGATTTGAATATTGGGAATTGTTATTTCCAGAATATTGTATTTATGGAATTGGATCGCAAAGCTAAAGGAAAAATGGGTGAGGAAATGGCCAGACATTTCCTGGAAAAGAATGGTTATGAAATCATTGAAGAAAACTATCGACATGAACGATCTGAAATCGATCTGATCGGATTACTGGACAACAGATTGTTGGTCTTTGTTGAAGTCAAATTGCGGGGTAATAATAAATTCGGTGAACCGGAGGAATTCGTCACTGCCCCTCAAAAAGAAAAAATTCACCAGGCTGCGGAGTCATACATTTATGGGATAAACTGGTCAGGAGATATTCGTTTTGACGTGATAGCTATAGATGAAAGCTGTAAGGAATTGAGACACTTTCCGGATGCCTTTGATTAACTGCCAAATAGCTGCTGTATGTATTGGATCCCGACAGACCCTAATTTTATTGAGAGACCAATGCCAATTATTAGAGTAACCAATACCTTTAAGGAGGTCCCAACAACAAAACCCACAAAGGACCCAAATCCGGACTTGAACGCAGCTTGAAATCGATTCCCTCCATAAAGATCGCCAATTATTGCCCCAAGTAAAGGGCCAAGGACGATCCCAAAAGGAATTGGAAGTAAAATACCCAATAACAACCCGATCATACCGCCGTATATCCCCCATTTTGTACCTCCGAATTTTTTCGTAGCGGCAATTGGAAGGATAAAGTCAATTATTGAAACCGCAATAACAATTATGGCCCAAATGACCAGACTCGAAGTTGCGTAACTCACATCCTCTACGAAGAAATGACCTATCAAAATTGCACAATATGATAGGATCGGGCCAGGAAGCGGGGGAAGTACGGAAAAGATCAATCCTCCTGCAATAAGCAAAATGCAAACCAGTGCGAAAACTACCGTCATTTATATGAGAATTCGCCAAATGGTGACCTTATGATTACTTCCTTCTCGTCTGAATCTTCAACATGACCGATCACTTTCGCATCGACATCAAATGATTCAGAGATTTCAATGATGTCATCAACAATCTCTTCCGGAACATACAATTCCATTCGATGTCCCATATTAAAGACCTGGTACATTTCCTTCCAATCTGTGTTGCTTTCTTCCTGTATCATTTGGAAAAGGGGAGGGATATCAAAAAGGTGATCCTTTACCACCCTTAAATTGTCGATAAAATGAAGAACCTTTGTTTGTGCTCCTCCACTACAATGCACCATCCCATTTATGTGATCATGATGTTCTCTCAGAATAGATTTAATAATTGGTGCATAGGTTCTTGTCGGAGAAAGAACCAGCTTACCGATATCTAAAGGTGAGTTGGGGATACTATCAGTTAGCATCTTGCTTCCGGAATAGACAAGGTTTTTGTCAATATCATTGTCAAATGTTTCAGGGTATTTTTCTGAATAAATGGAATTAAAAACATCATGTCTGGCCGAAGTGAGACCATTACTTCCCATCCCCCCATTATACTCATCTTCATAACTGGCTTTGCCATAAGAACATAATCCTACTATGGTGTCTCCGACAGAAATGTTATCATTGGAAATCACCTGTGACCTGGCCATCCTTGCCACAACGGTCGAATCAACGATGATTGTTTTTACCAGATCACCTACATCAGCCGTTTCGCCACCGGTCGAACGAATGTCAATTCCAAGATCTCTGAATCGCTGAAGGATCTCTTCCGTTCCATTTATGAGAGCTGCTATTACCTCCCCGGGGATCAGATTCTTATTTCGACCTATTGTGGAGGAAAGAAGAATATTTTCAGTACAACCTACACAAAGCAGGTCATCAAGGTTCATGACGATCGCATCCTGGGCAATGCCTTTCCAAACCGACATATCCCCTGTTTCCTTCCAGTATAGATAGGCCAGGGAAGATTTGGTGCCCGCTCCGTCCGCATGCATAATGGTACAGTAATTCTCATCCCCAGCCAACAAATCAGGAACAATCTTGCAAAATGCTTTTGGGAAAAGGCCTTTATCTATCGTCTTAATGGCATCATGAATTTCACTTTTGGTGGCGGAAACCCCACGCTGGGAATACCTGTCGGTCATTGAATATGTATTTTAGGGCAAATATCGTTCACTTAAACTTAATTAGGAGTGCAATAACGCATACCAAAAATGACAGTATTGCAACATACCCCAGGGCGAGTGTCATCCCATAGCTATCGGCTAAAAATCCGATGACCGGAGGGCCCGCAAGAAATCCCGTATATCCTATGATTGAAACCGAGGCGATTCCAGTTCCCGATGAAAATCCTGGCTCGTTTGCAGCTGATGAAAACAAGACAGGTATAATGCATGAATAGCCAAAACCTGTCAGGCCAAATCCAATGATTGCGAACATTGGATCACCAATGATCAATGTAGCACCCAATCCGATTCCGGAAAGCAGAGCACCCCAGAAAACTGTATGTCTTTTACCGATGGTGGGAATGACGGCGTCACCTGAAAACCTGCCAATGGCCATTAGAAATGAAAAACTAGAGTATGCAAGTCCAATAAGGAATGGGTTGCTAAGTAGGGTTTCCTTCATATATATGGCCGACCAATCAGCGATTGCCCCTTCGCTGAGCATTATACAAAAAGCGGCTGTAGCTAATCCGAACAGTGCAAGGTTTGGTAGTGCAAATACCTTTTCACCGGTTTTGCGTTCCTCTTCGTAACTCGATATCAGACGAGATAGTACTATAACCGAAGAAATAACTAAGATCACGGCTATGAAAAGATGAGGTCGAATTCCGATTCCAAGACCAACCGTGATACTTCCCACAGCAGATCCGACCATTGCTCCGAAGCTCCACATTCCATGGCAGGTCGACATTATGTGTCTTTGTAATTTTTTCTCTGTCAACGCCGCTGCGGCATTCATCGATACGTCCATCAATGCGTTGGTCAGTCCGAAATAGACCATTGCCACTATCAGGAAAGAGAATGTGTTCGCCATTGAAATAATAGCTGGTGATAAACTCAGCATTAAAGTACCCACTAGTGTTGCCCTACCGACCCTGAATCGGGCGATAAACCAACCAGCAAGAGGCATGATCAGCATTCCTCCTAAAGGGGCTCCCAATAACGCAAGCCCAAGTTGTGAATCGCTAATTTGGAGGTGTTCCTTGATATCTGGTATCCTCGTTACCCAGTTTCCAAAAAGGAAACTGTTAAAGGAGAAGACCAGTCCTATTATGGTGGTCTCACGCTTTCGGAAAAAGTACAGTAAATGAGCTATCAGGTGCACGATCAATCAATAGCCCGCAAAGTAAAATTATATATTAGAAATCGTCCCCTGAATCCTTGAAAAAGCGTTCGTATTCATCCAACTCCTCAGGAGCCAGATCGTCTGTTCTTTCCCGAGGATTGTATCTAAGTACCTTGAACTCTGTTCGTCGATTGACCTGATGTTCATCCTCTGTCATCGCATTTTGAATGATGAGTTGAGTTTCTCCATAACCCTTTGCAGTGATCCTGACGGGATCGACCCCATTGGATATGATGTAGTTAACTGCAGACCTTGCCCTTCGGAACGAGAGATCCATATTATAATCATCCGGTGCCCTGGAGTCTGTATGTGAGCCTAGTTCAATGTAAATATCCGGGTTGTCATTCATTATCAAAACTAGGCTATCTAAAACCTTCGCAGCATCCGGACGAATATTGTCTTTATCCAGGTCGTAGTAGATATTATTCAAGACGATGGGCTTCTCAAGTACGATCCGATCCAGATGTATTTCTGTTTCAAAGTCAACCGTAGTGATGAATTCAGTTAATGTGTCTTTTCTTATACTCTTACCTACGGTTGAAAAGAGTTTACGCGTTGTGAAGTATTCGGTCTTCTCAGCAATCAAATTGTACTCTTCTTCGGTATATACCCTAAATCGGAATTGCCCATCCTCGTTGGTAAACACCTCATCTATGATAGTTCCGTCTTCTCCCTCAAGTACTACCTTCGAATTTGAGACAATTATTTTCTCACCACCGTCGTCCTTTGTGACAGTAGTTCCAGCCAAAAAGTAGTTAACGACTTTCAAATCGGGGTCATCATTTACAAAAGTGTAGATGTCATCATCACCCTTGCCGCCTTTTCTGTTTGATGTGAAAAAACCTCTTGTTAGGTCATATTCATAAAATCCAAAATCATCTGAATGAGAATTCATTGGTTCACCAAGATTCTCAATGACCCATTTTCCTCCCCTTCGTTCAGCTTGAAAGATGTCGAGCTTTCCCAGACCAGGGTGGCCATCCGAGGCAAAATACAAGCTACCGTCCGAAGAAATAAATGGGAATTGTTCATGACCTCGAGTATTGATTTCAGGCCCTAGATTTCGCACGTCAACCCATCGGCCACGGCGATTGAGTTTAGCTACATATAGATCTGTACCTCCATAGCCTCCCGGCCGGTTTGACGAGAAGTATAGCGTCTTTCCGTCAGGACTTAAGGCAGGTGTACTGTCCCAGTATTCCGGAAGATTAATAGAAAGAGGCCTTGGTTCCAACCATTTACCGTTTCGATATCTTGTAAAGTAAAGATTCACTTCAGTGGTCCCTGAAGCCTTACCATTGTTCGCTTTGGCGAAGATCATAGATGTTCCATTTGCTGAAAACGTTGGAGTTCCTTCATTGATATCTGCATGATTAATTATCGGATCCATTGGCTGCAATGTCCTTGCACTTACATTGGCACCGCGTGTCTTAACGCGATAAATATCTGTGAAACCTGTACCGGTTGTTTTGTAGACTTTGCCTCCATGACGGTTGGAAACAAAGTACAGAAATCCATTTAGATATACAGGAGAGTATTCAGCATCAGAAGTATTTATACCCTCAAGGTTTTTCGCTCGGAAATACGTGTCTTTGTCTTTTAAATTGTCGACGTGAGATAGGTTTTCAAGTTCCTTCTCCATCATTTGTTTGATTTCAGCATCCCTTACCTTTGGCATGCTACCCCTAAGTACTTTTCGAGCTAATTCATATCGTTGGTCGGCTTTCAAAGCCTGTGCATAATGCAGGTAAGAATCCTGTTCTACAACTCCTTTGGAAATGGCAGCTTCATAAAATGGCTCTGACTCGTGATTTCGGTTAGATTTTCGATATGCCTCGGCAACCATGTAATTGACCTCAGGATCATTCCTATCTATCGTACTCGCGTACTTATCGATGATGGATTGATAGTCACCACTTTCATGGGTTTTATGAACGGATGAACATGACTGAATAATGACCAGAATCAGGAAGATTTTACTGAAAACTTTCATATCACCACCAAAATTACCTACTTAAAGAAAACGAAAAAGTGTCAAAATAGATTGCCGGAAACCTATCTTATTGATAGATAACATTCCTACAGCATCATAACCTTAATTTAAAAAAACCTCGACATCCAGGAATCCGATGCTTTTTGCAGCCAGCTTTTCTTCCAATCTCCAAAACTGCTTACCGAGTTGTTGATGACTTGTGTTTCCGGTAAGATCTCCCCATTGTCAATGAGTGATTTAACACCATTGAATGGCACCAGGTGAATTTCATCATTCTTTAGAATAGCCACTTTTGAGCGATCTAAGAAAGAAATTCCAAGTTCATTTTCCAGAGTTCGCACCATGCCAACACACGCATCGATACTACACCCGCTGGCACCGTTGAGTGACTCGTCAACAGTGATCACCAGAAATTGATCATGCCGAATCTCAAAAGCAGATTTTAGTTCATGACCGTGAGCTGCCCATTGATTCAAAAAATTCTCAGTCTGAATTCCCGCAAGCGTTACTTCTTCTGGAGTAAGTTTTCTTTCTGCCTGGTAAACCCAAAGGCGAGCAGAATCAGGCATTGAATCAATGTTGGTTATCATACTTCTTCAGCAACTACTTCCTCAACTTCCGGAACCATCCTCCTCAGGAGATTTTCAATTCCTGACTTTAATGTCAACGTAGAACTCGGGCACCCTGAACAGGCCCCTTGCAGTAGGACTTTCACTTTTCCCTCATTAAAGGAGTCAAATGAAATCGCACCTCCGTCCATTTCTACAGCAGGTCTGATGTATTCATCCAGTATCCCTTTGATCTTAGCTTCCAGATCAGTGTCGGAATCGTCTACTTGATTATCCTGTTTTACTTCCTCCTCGATGAGGATCTGATTTCCTTCCTCCAGGAAAGTTTTTATTAATGCCTGGATCTCTCCCTTTATCTCGTACCAGTCCGCACTTTCCTCTTTAGTTACTGTCACAAAATTGCTCATGTAAAATACTCGCTTCACATAAGGTAGTTCGAAGAGTTTTTGCGCAAGAGGTGCATTCTTCGCATTCTCAATATCCGGAAAGTCTCTACTTACTCCTTCAGGCATCAACATAAAATTCAGCACGAATTTTAAGGAGTTCGGATTAGGATTAGATTCCGTATAAACATTTATGGGTGTATTGGCAGGTAAAGCCATAATTCTTCATTTTTTAGATATAAATGCAAAAGTGACCGAATAGTTCGACACTTCAACAAATATTTTTAAATGGTCAGCTCAATTATACTTGTTCAATTCACCTTCTGATTTGGCAATCAAAGTAGAAACTGTTGCATCTCCTGTCACGTTTACTACCGTTCGAGCCATATCTAGCGGTCTGTCGATCGGGAAAATGATTGCCACCCAGGCTGGATTTAATCCAACGGATTGCAGGACCATGATCATCAATATCAAACCTGCACTAGGAACTGCTGCTGCACCAATTGAAGCAAGCGATGCCGTGAAAACAATCACTAACTGCTGTCCGATGGTCAGATCCACCATATGGAGTTGCGCCATAAATATTACCGCTACAGCTTGATGAAGACTGGTCCCATCCATGTTGACCGTCGCTCCAATGGGCAAAACAAAACTTGAGATCGTTTTGGAGACTCCCATGTTATCCTCCACACACTCCATAGTTACCGGCAAAGTCGCGGCACTGGAACTCGTTGAAAAGGCCAAAAATTGAGCAGGGCTCAGGTTTTTGAATAGTTCTTTGTAGGTCAGTTTTCGAACAAATATCTTCAGGATCAATGGATAAAGGATCACCACTACGAAGGCGAGACCTCCCAACAAAGTCAAAGCATAGGAACCCAATCCAAGAAACAGTTCAAAAACTTCTCCGGGTGAATCTGCCATTTTAGCAACCACTCCTGCCAATAAGCAAAAGACAAAAAATGGTGCTGCCTTCATCACCAGATCCACCATCTTTAGGAAGATGGCATTGGAACCACGGATAAAGCCAACCAATGGTTCGGCTTTATCTTTTGGAATCAGCACAATCGTAATCCCAAAGAAGATAGCGAAGAAAATGACCTGGAGCATTAGTTGATTGTTGGAGATTGAGAAAATGACATTCTCAGGAACCATATCAACCACAAATTGGAGCGGAGATCCGGATTTCTGGGCTTCAGCCGTTCTAACCTTATCTTCCAGATCTTGTCTTTCTTCTTCACTTAATTCTCTCCCTTTCTGGGCATCAGAAAGATATTTTGAGTACTGTGGGTCCGACAAATAGGACTTGCCGTCCTGTGAAATACCCATATTGTTATCTTGAAGCCATATCTCATACGAGAGACGGTTTTTTATTCTTTGTTCTTCTTCGAGGTGGGTTCCAGGTTTGATGACATTGACTAAGGTAAGCCCCACAGCAACTGCTAAAACAGTCGTTGTCATGTATGCAAGAAGTGTTTTCCCTCCCAGACGTCCAAGTTTTGAAACATCACTTAATCCCGAGACACCGTTGATGATAGAAAACAGGACCAGAGGGACCGCAATGAATTTAAGAAGTCGGATGAATATGGTCCCGAACGGATCAATCCAGTTGATGGTAAATGCATTCCATCCCAGATAACTGGAAATAAAGGCCCAAATTACCCCAAGTGCGAGGCCAATAAGGATTTTGATATGTAAGGGGAGTTTTTTCATTTGGGTAATGTTAATCGCTGGAATGTTTTTTAGCAAATTCTTCATCCAGGGCATTTTCCGTGGAAGCAACCACGACTGATACTGATGCATCCCCTGTAACATTGACCATGGTTCTCAGCATATCCAATATTCTTTCAGGTGCCATAATCAATGCTATACCTGCTGCGGGGATACCTACAGCCTCTAATACTACCACCAACATCACGAGACCAGCACCTGGAACACCCGCTGTACCTACTGCGGCAAGTGTTGCCGTAAGGACAATTGTGATCTGTGCACTTAAAGGTAAATCCAATCCAAGAGCCTGGGCGATAAACACAGCAGAAACCCCCTGGTAAAGGCTGGTTCCATTCATGTTAATCGTGGCTCCAAGAGGTAAAACAAAACTGCTTACTTCCGGAGAAACTCCAAGGTGCTTCTCCACTCGTTCCATAGTAACAGGCAGTGTCGCCGTGCTTGAGCTGGTACTAAAACCCAATAAGATCGCCGGTCTCATTCCCTTGAAGAAATCCCAGTATTTGATGCCTGAGAAATATTTGATCAATAGCGGATAGATCAATGCCATCATAAAGAGAAAACCTATCACTACGGTGATTATGTACCAAAGTAATGCATAGAGTAATTCCCACACTTTTGAGGGTTCCTCACCAGCGATCTCTATGATCAACGACGCAATTAACGCAAACACTCCATAAGGAGCTATAAACATGATAAACTGAACTATTTTAACAATGACGTCATTGATCCCATTGAAAAAATGCAAAACTGTCGAACCTCTTTCTTTGGGAACTTTCAGCAGCGCAATTCCGACAAGAATAGCAAAAAAGACCACTTGAAGCATACTGCTATTACTTGTGGTAGCAGAAAAAATATTATCTGGCACCATGTTCACCAACGGTTCCAAAGGACCTCTGGAAGCGATCTCTTCCGCAAAGTCAATTTTACCTTCTGCATTGGTATTGAATTCCGCCATCAGATTCGCCCTTGTGTCTTCAGATAATTTATGTCCCGGCTTGAAAATTGCGACTATACTCAATCCGATCGTAATTGAAATAATTGTAGTAATTATGAAGATGAGGAGAGTCTTTCCACCCATTCGTGAAAGTTTAGAGATATCTCCAATATTCGCGACTCCAATGATCAGGGAGGCCAGCACCAAAGGAACAGCTATCATTTTCAGACCACGGATAAAAATGGTTCCAAAGGGTTTGATAAAGTCTATGGTAAAGCTTGAAAGACCAGGTGATTGGATGCAGATGACCCCAAAGATCAACCCAATGGTCATTCCAATCAATATCTGTGTGTGTAAGGCTAGTTTCTTCATTGATAATCAAAGGGACCGAGCAGAATCTCCTCGACCAGGTTAGGGGCGTAATTTATTGGTTCTCATTATCAAATCGAAATCAGCGATTACCAACGCTGCCATTGCCTCCACAATCGGTACAGCACGGGGAACAACGCAAGGATCGTGTCTTCCCTTACCCTGGATCTGGGTTTCATTCCCTTTGTCATCAATCGTTTTTTGTTCTTTCATGAGGGTTGCCACTGGTTTAAAGGCGACATTGAAATAAATATCCTCACCATTTGAGATACCACCCTGGATCCCTCCGGAAAAATTAGTTCGTGTTCTGATCCGACCTTCCTCCTCATAGAATTCGTCATTATGCTCGGATCCATATTTCTTTACTCCTTCGAATCCGCTTCCAATTTCAAATCCCTTGACCGCATTAATACTTAGCATTGCCTTCCCAAGCTCGGCGTGAAGTTTATCAAAAACAGGCTCACCAAGTCCGGCTGGAACATTCCTGATTACACCGGTGACGATTCCTCCAATCGTATCTCTGTTTTTCCTGGTTTGATCTATAAGTTCAAACATCTTTTGAGCTGTCTGAGGATCAGGACATCGAACATCATTTTCGTATACCCTCTCCAGATCCATTTCATGGTGGGATTTTCCAAGACCAAGATTTCCCACTTGCGATACATAGGCGTAACACCTGGTTCCGGATGTTTGCGACAAATACATGCTGGCTATAGCGCCAGCAGCAACACGAGCTGCTGTTTCACGAGCTGAGCTCCTGCCACCCCCACGATAATCCCTAATCCCATATTTGGCCTGATATGTATAATCCGCATGAGAGGGACGGAATTTCGTAGCGATATGGCTGTAATCTTTGCTTTTTTGATCCTTATTTCTGATCAACATGGAGATTGGTGTGCCCGTAGACCTACCTTCAAAAACCCCGGAAAGAATTTCAACTTCGTCCTCCTCTTTCCTTTGTGTGGTTATCCGCGATTGACCAGGTTTTCTTTTGGAAAGTTGTTCCTGAATGAACTCATTTTTAATATCAATACCCGCAGGTACCCCATCCACTATAACACCTATAGCCTTACCATGAGATTCTCCAAAAGTGGAGATCCTAAAGATTTTCCCGTATGAGTTTCCCATTATTTCTTAAATACAAATACTGCTGAAACAGCCAGAATTGCGAAGATAAGGATGTTGGCAAATATTCTCGTCAGTGGATTGTTGCCAAGTGGTCTTAATTCATTGTCCTCGAATTCAATGTTGTCATAGAAAGAACCTAGATCGTTGGAAGATATGTATTGATTCTTATGACTTTCACCCGTAATATTGACAATTGTGCCCGGTCTCAAGGTGTCGTATTGATCCATGTTTGGGTTGAAATACACCCAAAAAATATAATCACCCAAATCGTATTGGCCAGGTTCTTTGGGTATGCCATAATAGTCGAAGTTCTTGGTGCCTCTTACCTTATTTGAACTTCGTCGAATATTTTGCCTGACATTCGGATCGTAAAAATCAAACACATCATTTTCCGGGATCATTGGAGCTTCTACTGCACTGATATTCCCTTCCCCTACTACATTGAAGGAATAGCTGAAACTTTGACCGGTTTGGAGTTCCTTACTACTTATTTGTTCTTGTAGTCTATAATTCCCGACAGCGACCCTCTCTTTTAATGGGTGAGCAGGAAGTTCAGAGATTGTCACAGTCTTGGGCTTGGAATAAAATGTTTCAAAATCCTCCTGCCTATTTCTACCGAAAAACGTAGGATTCTTTGCTCTTTTATATTTGATGAGTTTAAGCCCCACGGTCTGGAAATTGATGTCTTCCTCATTCAGTGGATAGTATGTTGCCTGGAAAATTTTGTACTGCGTATATCCTTTGTTGTTAATTGTAACAGGCTCTCCATTAACATTGTCAATATTGAAGTTCTCTTCCCAACAATTATTTGGTTTTATTTTTTTGACAATTTCTGTGATTTGAGCACCCAGATCGTAGAATCTCATGTCAGCCCTATTTGATTCTGAGACATAAAATGCCAATGTGGTTGTAAAGCCTTCTCCGACATAAACTTCAGATTTATCAGTTGTCAAGGCAAGAAATGCGTCTGCTTCCACATCAATGAATTCTGTAGGCCGTTCACGTTGCTCAAAAAAGTCGTCAAAGAGGTCATTAGGTGAAAATGGATCTCTAGCTCTTCTACGTTGTACCGGAGGCCCAATTTTCAATTGCTTTCCCTGAACTGTATAATCCTTATCGTTGACCTTTAACGTGAAGTTGGGAATTACAAATACCCCTTGCCTGGCAGGTTGATAATTCTGTGTAATGCTTTGGGAAGAGGTCATCCTTCCATTTACGAAACTGGTGGAAGTCGATGATGAAGTACCACGCTTAATTAATCCCTCAATGTCGGGAAAAGGACCATAATTTCTTAATCTTTCATTTTCTACAGTCAAGGTGATTGTAAATACTTGATTTTCCGCAATTTCGGAGGGTCCTAACTCGACTTTAACATCCTGAGAATGAGAGACATGAATACCTAATACCCATATTAATACATTAAGTATGATCTTCCCGATTGCCCTCATATTATCTTTTTATGAAATCGTTTGCAAAAACTATCTTTTCCTTGTTTATTTGCCTCCGATTATGTAATTTTTGATGTTGTCTTTGGTGGTCAATATTTCAAAATTACAACATCAGTTTAGTTCTTATTATTTCTTAACAAAAATTAATGTATATGTTGGAATACTTTAAAACCATTCTTTCAAAGGTGAGTTTCAGTGCGGAGTTGTTCGAAAAGGAATTGCTTAAGGCTATAAAGTCGTTGATACCCGAAGAGATTCACAAATTGAAAGATTGGTGTTACGAACAATTCGGTCACATATACCAGCAAATCTTAAATCACTGCTTCTTGCAAGCAGCTTAAAATATGAGCCTCCTTCCGGAGGCTTTTTTTATTATTCATATTTATATCCGCCGGGATCATCTTCCAGATCCACCCCCAGACTTAATACGATCCGGTTCACAAAATTGAAGTACGATATGACCAGGGTAGCATCAAGTACCTCACGATCATCAAACCCAATGTCCTTAAGTTTTCGGACATATTCTTGCTCAGTGCTTTTTCCCGGAGACTTGGTCAAATTCCAGGCATAATCGCACAGGGCTTTCTCCTTTTCGTCTAGGTCAGTGGACCGAAAATCCGTTTTTAATGATTCACATTTCTCTTCATCCTTCCAAAAATTATTAATTGCTTCCAGATGATGGATCTGACAATAGGGGCAGTCGTTAGCAACGGAGACTATCACTGCCATCATTTCCCTATGAACCCTTTTTAGCGGGGACTTACCAAACATCACGGTCATGTACAAGTCCATATGGTCCTTTATCGACTGAGGATTCAAACTTTGGATTTTATGAACCTCCGCGATCTTTCCTCTGGATTTCTTCAGACCTTCATATATATTTTGTAATTCTCCGGAGGCTTCTTCGGGTTGAATGACCTTAATATTGGCCATTATAGAAGTTCATTTGCCAGGTTTGCCAGTTCAGATCTCTCACCTTTTTCCAAAGTGACGTGAGCGTAAAGGTCATTATCCTGAAGCCTGTCAATGAGATAGGAAAGTCCGTTACTTTGTGAATCGAGATATGGTGTATCTATTTGATATATGTCCCCTGTAAAGACTATTTTGGTACCTTCTCCAGCACGAGTAATAATCGTTTTGATCTCATGAGGAGTTAGGTTTTGAGCTTCATCCACGATGAAGAAGATATTCGATAAACTTCTACCTCTTATATAGGCCAAAGGAGTGATCAGGAGTTTCTCCTGATTCACCATATCCACAATTCTTTTGTGTTCCTTGTCGGATTCCTTGTATTGATTCTGGATAAACTTAAGGTTATCCCATAATGGCTCCATGTATGGATTTAACTTGGATTTAATATCCCCGGGAAGATATCCAATGTCTTTATTACTTAGGGGAACAATGGGCCGTGCCAGAAAGATCTGCTTGTAATTACGTTTTTGTTCAAGTGCGGAAGCAAGAGCCAGGAGTGTCTTACCTGTTCCTGCTACCCCGGTGATGCTGACCAACCTAATTTCCGGATCGAGCATTGCATCCATCGCAAAAGTTTGCTCGGCGTTGCGCGGTTTAATCCCGTAGACTGTAGTCTTATCCACCTTTTCAATCTTCTTGTCCGAAGGTCTAAACCTGGCAAGCACGGAATTCTTATCACTCTTTAGGATATAGTATTCATTCGCGACAGGTTTTTTTCGACCCAAAACAGGTTTTTTATCAATCTCACCTGACTTGAAAAGCAAATCAATACTATCGGAATCAATGTTTTCAAGCTCTGTTTTCCCTGTGTGCAGGGTGCTTACATTCTTGATCTTACCTGTCTCATAATCTTCGGCATTCAGGTCAAGTGATTTGGCCTTTAATCGAAGATTAATGTCTTTGGATACAAGTGTAACCTTCCTGTTTTTTTCTTTCTTCTTAAGGGCAAGTGCGGCATTTAAGATGAAATGATCGTTTTTCGAATCATGAAAGATCATTCGCGCATCAATGTCGCTGTCCGTTTCCATCAGTACCTTGAATCGACCTTTTGTTTTCCCGTTTAAAGGGATCCAATCCTGGAGCATGTGACCCTCTGCTAACTTGTCGATCAGGCGGGTAAATTCCCTTGCTTCAAAATTTTTCGTATCGTTCCCTTTCTTGAAAGTATCCAGTTCCTCCAGAACGGTAATGGGTATGCCAATGTCGTGTTCTTCGAAATTTAAGATGGAATCATGTGAATAGAGGATAACAGAAGTATCAAGTACAAAGATCTTCTTTTCTTTGGTGGATCGACCCATAAAAAATAGAACTACTGAATAAAAGCGTTTTACAAATGTTGAATTTTCTTGTTAAATATCCACGTTCATAGAGTGAAATTTATCCACTGAATATAAATAGGTCCTCTTCCTCAGTCGGAATAATTCTCAACACATTATTCAAAGCCATATTAACCAGTATCGACGAAGCCTTATTGTTGTGCAATTCACTTATCTCGACAAATTTTGAAAGGGTGATGTATTCATTGATTTCCAGGTATTTCAAAAGAGTCTTTTCGGGTTCGCCGTAAATGATTCCACTATGAACCTGCTCGGTCTTTTTTTTCAGATAGGAGCGAAATTCCTTACTGGCCTGTATGCTTTTATCGTTGATCCTGACAAAGGCCTTTCCATAGCGATGTTTTTTGTCAAGAAAGGCAAAATGAGGTTTGGAGTTGCTTTCTTCGATCTGATAGTGGATTACAGACTGGGTGCTGTTTAGAGGGATAATATCGCTTTTGTAGTTAATAGTGGGGCGACAAAGCTCATCAATAGCTTTCTTCATTAGGAAATCCTCTTCTTCCGCATGTTTGACACCTGGAATTTTACCATTGTCGTCGATTCCGATGAACAAATGACCTCCGGAACTATTGGCAAATGCAACAACTTCCCGAACGATCTTTTCGGGATGGCGAACTTTTCTTTTGAACTCTACCTGGCCATTTTCACCTCTCCAGGCATACTTTTTGATATCGCGGACTTCCATTGCACAAAATCATACGAAATCCTCATCTTCTTCGCTCTCAGGCATGCTGAACATGCTGCTGATCAGATCTTTGAATTGCATTCCCCTTTCCAGATCATGTTTGCTTAACATGCTATACTCAGCAAGACCGTGTAGTGCTAATTCCATAAGGAACATCTGATATTCCTCTGACTCTTTTTTATACTTGGATTGTACGATCTCTTTCAATCCAGGAACAGAGAGTAAGGTTTTCTTATACTCACTATATGTAGCATCATGAAGGAGATCGATCATATTTCCATTCCCGAACCACTCGGTCGTTCTTTTGTAAGGATTGTTGATTTCCTTTCTTTTACGAATCTCTTCAGGATCAGGGAAGTATTCAACGAATTGACTTCTGACTGCCTTACCTATCAGATTACGAGCCACAATACCAGGTCCCTCCTGCTCTCCCTCATATACCAATTCCACTTTACCAGTGATCGCGGGGATCAATCCATAAAAATCCGAAACGCGGACATTAACTTGTTTTTCTTTGTTTTTGAGTTTTCTTCTTTCCGCACTACTTATGAGATTCTCAAATGCCGAAATGGTCAACCTGGCTGATACGCCACTTTTTGAGTCGACGTATTCACTATCTCTTGCTTCGAAAGCTATTTGTTCGACAAGATCCTTCGCCAACTCGAAAACATTCACAGATGATCTTTGAACTTCTTCTATCCTTGCTTCCTGGTGAGTGATCTTCTTACCTATTTCAATTGATTTAGGGTAATGAGTTATTATTTGGCTATCAATTCTATCTTTCAATGGAGTAACTATGCTACCCCTATTCGTGTAATCTTCAGGATTTGCGGTGAAGACGAATTGAACATCCAGTGGTAGCCTTAATTTAAATCCACGTATTTGGATGTCACCCTCCTGCAAAATATTGAAAAGTGCAACTTGTATTCTCGCCTGGAGATCTGGAAGTTCATTGATCACAAATATGCATCTGTGAGACCTTGGGATCAATCCGTAGTGTATAACCCTTTCATCCGAATACGGTAATTTCAAACTTGCAGCTTTGATCGGGTCGACGTCACCTATCAGATCAGCAATGGAGACATCGGGAGTGGCAAGTTTCTCGGTGTATCTATCATCCCTGTGCAACCATGATACAGGTGTCTCGTCTCCATGCTCATGAATTTGATCTTTTGCAAACCTTGAAATGGGGTGGAGTGGATCATCGTTGAGGGCAGCATCCTTCACAACAGGAATATATTCATCAAGTAGCATTGTCATCATTCTGGCAATCCTTGTTTTTGCCTGCCCTCGTAGACCCAGAAAGTTGATATTGTGTTTGGCAAGGATGGCACTTTCTATATCTGGGATCACAGTGTCCTCATAACCCCAAATTCCTTCAAACACATTTTCCCCCTTTTCAAGCTTGGAGATCAGGTTTTTTCTCAGTTCATCTTTGATCCCTATGGGTTGATAACCGGTCGCTTTCAATTCTCCAAGCGTTGTTATGTTTACCAACTTTTCAGATGGTATTTGATCGTAGTTCATCCTCGTCTAAAGATTTTTTCTTCTATTTCTTCTGTAATCCTCGAATATCAAATCACCAAGCCCCTTGAGGCTGCTGTAATATGCATTTCCATTATTTACCTGAGTAAACTCTTTAACAAATTGTTTTAAGTAAGGATCTGAGGCAATCATGAAGGTAGTAATGGGAATGTTCAATCTGCGGCACTGCGCTGAAAGGTTCAATGTTTTATTAAGAATTTTTGGATCAAGGCCAAAACTATTCTTGTAGTACTTTATTCCGACTTTCATGCAGGTTGGCTTACCATCAGTTATCATGAAAATCTGTTTATTGGCATTCTTGCGCCTTCTTAATATGTCCATCGCCAGTTCCAGGCCGGCAATTGTGTTGGTGTGATAGGGGCCCACCTGCAGGTATGGGAGATCTTTTATTTCAATTTGCCACGCGTCATTTCCAAAAACAATAATGTCCAGGGTGTCCTTTGGATATTTCTTAGTGATAAGTTCAGCAAGGGCCATTGCCACTTTCTTTGCGGGAGTGATCCGATCTTCACCATACAAAATCATCGAATGACTGATGTCTATCATCAGGACCGTGGAGGTCTGGGTCTTATAGTGTCTTTCCCTGATCTCAAGATCATTCTCAGTCAACATGAAATCATCAAAACCATGATTGATCTGAGCATTTCTCAATGTTTCCGTGAAAGCAATTTGTTCCGGAGAATCACCATATTCAAAATTTCGGAAATCCGTACTTATTTCATCACCTTGACCGGAATGGGGAGTACGATGCTCTCCTTTACCAGATTTCTTAAGTTTGCCAAAAATCTCATCCAAGGAACTTTTCCTTATTTCTTGCTCCGACTTGGCCGTGATCTTGAACTCTCCCTTTTCATTCTCATCAGTGATATATCCTTTGGATTTTAGATCTTCGATGAAATTCCCTATTCCATAGTCCTCGGGTGTAAGGTTGTATTGCCTATCAAGATTTGTGAGCCAACTCAAAGCTTCATTGACATCACCGGAAGTAATCACAATTAGTTGGAGAAAAACAGATAAAAGATTTTCGAATGCGGATTTTTCCGGATCCTTATCTGGAATGAATTCTGTAAATCTGTGACCGATCATAATCTTGACGTATTATCTATAACCCAAATTCAACCAGAATGATTTCGATCAATAATATTATGAATGGAAATCCAATAAAAAAAGCTGTCGACAATTTTGATTAGGGAAGGCCTAAAGCGTCACTGAGGATTTGGTTTTCTCTAAAACCGCATTGTAGACATCTTCGTAAATCGGCAATATCTTGCCTACGTCGAAATCTCTGGCCCGGTTGAGGGCTCCTTCCTTAAATTTTTGAAGATTCCCATTATCAAGGATGTGAATCCCTTTTTTTGCCATGCCGTCAATGTCTCCAACTTCACAGATGAATCCGGATATACCATCCTGATTCAATTCGGGAAGCCCGCCGGCATTGGTAGAGATCACTGGGACTTCACACGCCATTGCTTCCAATGCGGCCAATCCAAAACTTTCTTTTTCCGATGTCATTAGAAACAGATCGCTAACTGACAGTACCTCTTCAACAGCTTCGAGCTTACCAAGAAACCTTACATCATCAATACTACAGGTTTGCCTGCACATTTCTTCGGCATTGGATCTTTCCGGACCATCACCGACCATCAAAAGTTTTGCAGGTACCACCTGTCTGATTTTATTAAAAATCTGGATCACATCTTCCACTCTTTTGACCTTTCGGAAATTGGAGGTGTGAACAACTAGTTTCTCATCATTTGGACAGATAGCTGTCTTGAAGTGATCCTTCTTTTGTTTTTTGAATCTGGATAGATCGATAAAGTTTGGTATTACTTCTATCTCCCTTTTGACGTGGAAGTAATCAATGGTTTCTTTTTTCAAATGGTCGGAAACAGCCGTCACCGCGTCCGATTCTTCGATTGTAAATGCAACAACGGGAGAGTAACTGGATTCCTTTCCAACAAGGGTTATATCAGTCCCATGTAGTGTTGTTATGAAAGGGATGGAAATATTCTTTTTTGCAAGAATTTGCTTGGCAAGCAAAGCTGCTGATGCATGCGGAATGGCGTAATGAACATGTAGGAGATCAAGACCCTCATGCTCCACAACATCAACCATCCTGCTGGCTAATGCCAATTCGTAGGGAGGATATTCAAATAATGGATATTTCTTAATAGAAACTTCGTGATAGTATAGATTCTCACTAAAAAAATCCAACCTTGTAGGTTGGGAATAGGTGATAAAGTGGATTTCGTGACCTTCTTTGGCAAGTGCCTTACCTAATTCTGTGGCCACCACACCACTACCCCCATACGTTGGATAGCAAACAATACCGACTTTCATATACAAACTATTAAACGCCCAAGAGCTCTTATTTGTTCATGGTGATCATTTACTGGCAAGTATTGACTTGTAAATTATATCGTGCATGCGCCTTCGTGTGTCCAGACGCATTAGGTTTTTGTTATTGGAATCAGGGAAAATTCTATTGGAAAGGAAGATAAAGATCAAATCATATTTCGGATCCACCCAGACCAGGGTTCCTGTGAACCCGGTATGGCCAAAACTCACTGAACTGGCAAGATCGGAGATATTGGGATTGTTAATTCCTGGCTTATCCCATCCCAGGCCTCTACGGTTGCCATCAAATTGTGTGGTGTTGAAGCTATTAATAATAGCTGAAGACAGGTATCTATTCCCGCCATAACGTCCATCTTGAAGGAGCATTTGAAGTATGACGGCAAGGTTCCTGGCATTGGAAAACAGGCCGGCATGTCCTGCTACTCCTCCGTAGATAGCTGCATTTCTATCATGAACATCTCCCCATACCTGTTCTTCCCTGAAATAATAATCATATTCCGTTGGAGCTATTTCATAAATCTCAAAGCCCTGATTCAATGGATTGAAATGCGTATATTCTAATGCAAGCGGATTGTAAAAATATGTGTTGACGTAGTTCTCGATAGAAATTCCGGTAATTCTATCTACTACCTGATGAAGGATCATAAATCCAAGATCACTGTACAGGTAGCCGGGATCCTCATTATCAACTAATCTTGAACTTCTGAGCCAGCTTTCCAGTGAGTCTTTCATAATTGGATCAGGTCGATATCCATAGCTCCTCTCGTCTTCCTCTTCGGCCGATTTGGATTTGTAATAGAAAATATCAAAAAAGTCACCTCTCAATGATCTTTTCCAGAATGGTATATAGGATAACAATCCAGCCTGATGCGTCAATAAATGCCTTATAGTTATGTGCTCCTTGTTGCTTCCCGCATATTCCGGTATATAGAATCCAAGGGTACTATCCAAATGAATGAGACCTTCGTCTGCAAGGTTCATGATAGCGAGTAGTGTGGATGTAACCTTTGTTAACGATGCAAGATCATAAAGTGTATTTAGGTTCACCTCTATGAGGCTATCGTACGTCAAGTATCCGTAAGCCTTTTGAAAAACTATCTTTCCACTCTTTGCAACAAGGACTTGTGCACCAGGAGATGCATAATTATGTATCATTTCAGCAGCGAGAACATCCAACGAATCCAGCACTTGTTCGTCCATGCCCGCCCATTTGGGATTGGAATAACCTAGTAAAAGTTGATTTAGAATAGGCGCAGTGTTGTATTCTGCTAAATATTCAGGTATTGGGAATGTCGTCAAGCCATCTATTCCTTCTGATCCATAAATCATTTCCGAAAGAATATGATCGTGCCTTTCATTTGACTCGGGCAGGATCAGTAGGGCAGTTGCATTCAGGTTTGTGATGTGGTTTGCTTCACTAATCCATATGACTGGATTATATCGTTGGAAAGCTAATGCGTATTCTGTGGCTAGTAAAGGTTCCGATCTACCGTCAATGATGATAGGTATTCCTAATGGTATATTATCGTACTTAAGATTTAGCACTGTATTGTAGTATAGATCAAGCTCAGTTTTCAGGGTGCTGTTTTCGTCATCGACCCAAATAGCAATGGTGTCCTGCCTAATTGGTAGTATTTCTTTGGATCGGAATGCTACAATAGACTTCTTCCAAACTTGATGGATGATCTGTTGAATGTTTAGTGAATCTGATCTGAATGGCAGGTACATTTTCATCAGTTGATCAACAATCAGATCTTCATAGTTAGCAAGCGACTTTGGAGGTTTTTTAAAAATCTTTCCATAATCAGGCAAATTATCTTCATCTATCACTATTGCTATATGGCCCTGGAAGTCTTCCAGAAAAGATTTTCGTTTCGGTGAAGGATTGAATAAGAGACTTGATTCCGGTATGAAGAAATCCTGACCAAAGTCCAGGACAATTTCACGAATCCTGCCAAGATGCTGATTGGACTCCGCAAGGTCAGGAAGCACCATATAATCATACCCCAGCGCCATGGATTCACTTCTGATGAATTGGAGATACTCCTTTATCAATACTACATCTCTGATAGTATTAAGGCTTTCAAGTCCCGGTAATTGTTCATCAAAGTTTAGAAATGAAAAGTTTGTCGGCATTTTTAGCGCGACAACAAAACCATCCGGTAATGGGATTGACCAGGGAAGGGGATTCTCTACATAAATACCACCAAAACGATTTTCTACAATGGAATCGATAGATCGTGGGATGTCAATTGATTTAACCCAAATTAATTGACGTAATCTATCCTTCTCATCGAGAGAATTGTATATGCTGTCCACTGATTTTTCCAGGGACCTTCCTGCGAAAGACAGGAGAGGGAACAGGACAAAACTACCTATTAATATCGTTCGAAAACGCTGCATCGTAATGTCCAACCAAGTGTGATAATATTCAGCTGGTTGCTTATTTTTGCCTTGCAAGAAGGCCAATTTTCCTCAAATATTAATCCTTTTTAATTAAACCAAAAACCTTACCAACATGGAATTGAAAATATTTTCATGAATCATTTGGCGGTTTGAAAGGTTAAATTAGATGAATTAGGCTCGGAATTTGATAAGCAAAGAAGTATATTAAGATCATGAAGTTTCCGTCACTCATACGACTCCCAAGAAATAAACGGTTCAACTTAGAACCTCGTTATTACGATCCGATCAAGGAGGAAATCGAAGAGAGAACCAGACGGATAAAGGCCGAGCTCGCTGGAGAAGGGACCAGGGCACCTGGTTCAGGAAGAATATCATTTGAGAGGAAGTCTGAGTCCGTTCCCAACACCTCATTTCTGCAACTATTGATAGCGGCGGTTTTGGGTGTGAGTGTTATCGGCTGGTTATACTATGGGAACAGTGTTTTCTATGCACTTTGGCTCATCGTCCCTTTTTATGTCTATTTCCGGTTTATTAAACGCAAGCCGAGAAAAGAGTAAATGCAGGATATTATACGTGTTTTACCGGATGGCATTGCAAACCAGATTGCTGCAGGCGAAGTTGTGCAGCGTCCGGCTTCTGTTGTCAAAGAACTTCTCGAAAACAGTATAGATGCCGGTTCCACTGAGATTAAGCTCATTGTTAAAGAAGCCGGTAAATCGCAAATACAAGTTATTGATAATGGAATGGGCATGAGTGTCACCGACGCCCGTATGTGTTTTGAGCGCCATGCGACTTCCAAAATTAAAAGGGCCCAGGATTTATTTGAGATCAGATCACTGGGGTTTAGGGGAGAAGCACTTGCTTCCATTGCCGCTGTCAGTCAGCTAGATCTCCGCACGAAACAACAGGACGATGAACTGGGAACTCAGGTTAGGATAGAAGGTTCGGAGTTTAAAATGCAAGAACCAGTATCAACTTCTAACGGGACTTCTATCTCTATCAAGAATCTGTTCTACAACATTCCCGCCAGAAGAAATTTCTTGAAGTCAAACCCTGTCGAACTACGGCATATAAATGATGAGTTTTTTAGGGTAGCAATTTCTAATCCCTCAGTGAAAATGAGGTACATCCAGGGGGATCAGGAGATTTTTAAACTGGAGGCAGGCAAATTGAGCAAAAGACTGGTCCAGCTATTTGGTAAAAACTACCAGCAACAGTTGATTTCGTGTTCGGAGGAGACGGGCGACATTAAAATCCATGGTTATATTGGCAAACCGGAGTTCGCCAAGAAAACACGGGGTGAGCAATATTTTTTCATCAATAATCGATTCATCAAAAATCCATACTTGAACCACGCGGTCCTCAATGCATACGAGGGGTTGATGAAGGAGGAATATCATCCTTTCTATGTCTTATTCATTGAGATGGATCCACATCACGTTGATATTAACATTCACCCTACAAAGACAGAAGTTAAGTTTGATGATGATCGCCTTCTGTACGGAATAATTTCTTCTGCTACCCGGCAGGCTCTTGCCACATTCAATGTGACACCTTCACTGGATTTCAATGCTGATGTAAACTTTTCAAGTTTTATTCCCTCTCGCGATGATCCGAAACCATCAATTGGAGACAAGAGGTATGCTGAATTCAAAACCATTAAGGACAGACCAAGTGCCAAGAATTGGGAAATGCTTTATCAAAATGCTAAGGATGAAGATCAAATAGAGATCGACAAAGGAAAATCAGAGGGAGGTAAAGAAACCCTCATTTTCAGCAGTGATATTCACGAACGGAAGATAGATCCCATAGAAACGAGATCGACCTTACAGATCCACGGTCGGTATCTTGCCCGACAAATTAAATCAGGGATCGTACTGATCGATCAGGCAGCCGCTCACGAGCGCATATTATTTGAAAGGTACCTTCAACGTATGGACAAAATGACTGGTCTTTGCCAATCTTGCCTTTTTCCCCAACAAATTGAATTAAACCCTTCGGATATGTCTCTCGTTACAGAAATAAAATCAGAGATCCGTAAATTGGGTTTTGAGTTTGAGGAGTTCGGGAAGCAATGCATTGTCATTAATGGTGTGCCTTCCGAAATTCAAGATTCTTCCATAAAAGAAATTTTTGAAGGATTGATCGAGCAGTATAAATTCAATTCATCAAAACTTGAATTGAAGGTAAGCGAAAATCTGGCCAGGTCACTTGCGAAAAGAACAGCGATCAAAATGGGTCACCAATTGGTTGAGAAGGAGATAAATGAATTGTTTGATCAGTTGTTTGCCTGCGATCAACCCAATTATACCCCGGATGGTAATCCTACTTTTGTAGTTTTGAGTTTGGATAAAATTGGGTCATTATTTAATTGAAGTAGATGTTTAGATTAACACCGATGGTAAAGAATATCCTTCTCATAAACGTGGGGATATTCATAATCCAGTCTTTCTTAAACCTTCCTCTATCTGATATCTTCGGATTACGCGTCGTTTTTTCCGATGAATTCGCTCCCTATCAATTCCTGACTTATATGTGGATCCATGGAAACTTTGGGCATCTATTCGGGAATATGTTTGCAGTCCTGATCTTCGGACCGCTGTTGGAACAAATGTGGGGTTCCCGCCGATTCCTTATCTTTTACCTGGTGTGCGGTATAGGTGCGGCAGTACTATATGGAGGTGCTGATTTTGTCGAAAAGTACAGCCTAAAGAACGATACGGAATTTTATACGGCAAATCCTAGTCCAGAGCGTTTCAAACTCTTTATTCTTGATCATCAGATCTCTTCAGCGGGCCTGAGAGAACTCAATGATTTTGCCGACCAGTATTATGATAATCCCGACGATCCATTCTATGAACGCCAAAGTACGCGGTATGTTCAACAGATATTCAATTTGTATTCCAACATCCCAATGGTAGGTGCATCAGGAGCAGTTTTTGGAATATTAATGGCCTTCGCCATGTTGTTCCCTAATATGCTTTTGTATCTGTTTTTTGCCATTCCAGTCAAAGCAAAATACTTGGTGTTTTTTTATGGAGCTTATGAAATATATGCCGAAATTAGTCGATCCCCTGGAGACAATGTGGCTCATTTGGCTCATTTGGGGGGGATGCTGATTGCCTATATATTATTGAGAATATGGCGTAGCAACGAGCATAGGTATTATTGATAATGACAGGAAATAGCTTTTTAGACGACTTCAAACACGCATGGAACAGGCCGAATAATTCTCCGGCCCAATTGATCATTATCAATGTGGTGATTTTTATAATCCTCGGAACATTGATGGTGATTTCCAGGATCAGTGGAACAGAAAGCCTCTTTAATGCGGTTTATAACCAATTTTCCATTCCACCAACACTGCAAGAATTCATTTTCCGCCCGTGGACAATCATTACCTACGCATTTGCGCACAGTTTGAGAGGTATTTTCCATATTCTCTTCAATATGTTGATCTTTTATTGGTTTTCTAAACTCATCCTTGAGTTCTTGGGGAACAATAAAGTCATTTCACTCTATATCCTTGGTGCGTTGGCAGGAGGAGTATCATATTTGATTGTTTATAACACAATTCCATTCTATCAGGATACTGTTGGTTCCGTCAGTGGAATGGTCGGAGCATCAGCAGCTGTATATGCAGTGGTTGTTGGTGCAGCCACATTCATGCCTAATTATACTTTCTTTCTTTTGTTTATTGGCCCTGTACGGATCAAGTACATCGCACTATTCTACATCGTGATCTCGGTGTTGGGATCAGTAGGGGGAAATGCTGGTGGTAATATTGCACATCTTGGTGGGGCTGCAATCGGTTACATATACATCACGCAACTTCGAAAGGGTAATGACCTCGGGGCATGGGTTATAAATACTATGAGCTTTTTCAAAAGTTTCTTTGTAAAGCAACCGAAGATCAAGGTGACTCATCGAAGTACAGGATATAAATCAACCCGAAAATCTTCCTCCAAGTCGGCTAGCCACTCGACATCTTCCACCACAAATGTTCCCCAGGATGAGATCGATGCTATTCTTGATAAGATCTCCCAATCCGGTTACGAGAGTCTCTCAAAAGAAGAGAAGCAGAAGCTTTTCAATGCGAGTAAGAAGTAGGGCAGCTGGGCTTTAGCCACGGAAATACAGAAAAACACAGAATTCTCAGCCATGTAAGATCAGAATTGAATACCATGATTTCAATTGGATTCACTTTTATTAGCCAGTTGACCGCAAGCCGCATCAATATCCTTTCCGCGGCTCCTTCTCACTCTAACAATAAGTCCTTTGTCCTGTAAATACTTTTGAAATAGATCGAGTTTGTCGGGACCTGTGTTTTTGAAATCTGCTTCTGAAATGGGATTATATTCGATGATATTGATCTTACAGGGAACTTGTCTTGCAAACCTCCAAAGCTCTTTGGCATCTTCGAGACTGTCATTGAAATTGTGGAATACAATGTATTCAAAAGTGATCTTGTTTTTGGTTTTGTTGTAAAAGTACTGCAATGCTTCCATCAAGGCTTTCAAGGTATTCGTTTCATTGATCGGCATGATCTGATCACGCTTTTTATCATTGGCCGCATGAAGGGACAATGCCAGATTGAACTTCACTTCATCGTCTGCCAATTTCCTGATCATTTTTGCAATACCTGCGGTTGAAACCGTAATCCGTTTTGGTGACATATTCAATCCCTTGTCTGAGGTGATCCTGTCGATCCCTTCCAGTACATTTCTGTAGTTGAGCAACGGCTCACCCATTCCCATGAAAACTATGTTACTCAAGGGTGTATCGAATTTGTCTTTCGCCTGCTTGTCAATTGCAATGACCTGATCATAGATCTCACCAGGATCAAGGTTGCGCTTTCGATCCATGTATCCCGTGGCACAAAACTTACAGCTAAGTGAACAGCCAACCTGGGAAGAAACACAAGCTGTCATGCGATCATCTGCAGGTATGAGTACCCCTTCGATCAACTCATTATCATGGAGTTCAAAAGCGGTCTTGACCGTGCCGTCATTGGAATGTTGTGTGGTTTTAACCGAAACCGGATTTATGATAAACTGAGATTGAAGTTGAAATCTTAGTTGGAGGGAGATATTGGACATCTCATCAAATGAAGTAGCGGATTTCTTCCAAAGCCATTCCCATACCTGATTTGCCCGGAAAGGTTTCTCATTTAATTCCAGGAATACGTTCGATAAATCCTCCAGTGATAGTTTACGGATATCCCGTTTCATGACGCAAAGGTAGAGCCAATTATTGGCAGGAAATACATAGATTAGTGTCCTTGTAGGTTAAAGTCTATATGAAAACAAAAATTCTAGTAATTGGATTACTGATCTCCTTTTCGGTTGCGCATGGTCAGGAGGATGTAGAATCAAGCTCTACAGGTAGTGGATGGATGGCTTATTTCCAGCCAGGTAGTGCATTTCGGTTGCCCAACGATTTCGGACTCGAACTTAACACTCTTCTTCGTGAATCTGAGAATTATCCTCAAACAGCTCTTATGATTGGGGGTGGAGGTATGAAAAAATTTTCAGGCAAAATGATTGTCGGACTAAGTGGTTTTGGGCTTTTTTTCCCAAAAGTTGATGGTAATGTCTCATCAGTTGGAATTCTTGGGGGAGGTGTTGATGTCAATGTGGGATATACCCTAAAGGATGATGGAAAATTTCTGGGTTATCCCAGATTAGGTGTTGGCTTACTAAATTATGTGACTACCATCGATGTTGACCCACAAGGTTTTCTCGTGGATCAGCCACCTCTATTCATCCCTCCTGGAAATCAACAAAAGATCAATGGTTCCGTGGTATACCTTGACATAGGAATTGACGTTTTCAGATCGTTTATTCCTCAGGGTGGTGTTGGTCCCATCGTTGGAGTTTCAATTGGTTATCAGCAATCCATAGGGGGAACGACCTGGGAAACCGAGGATGGATTTAATATTGATAGTTTAACCGACCCTGAACTATCAAATATCTATCTAAAGATCAATTTCGGTGGAGGTGGATTCAAGTAGATGTCAGGGATAATTGCCGGTATCGAAAAAGTCAATGAATGGGTTGGCAAAACGGTCTCTTTCCTTTCCATCATCCTCGTCCTCGTCATAATAACAGACGTATTATTAAGATATTTCTTCAACTACACATCGGCAGCATCATTTGAATTGGAATGGCATCTTTTTGCAGCCTTGTTTCTTCTAAGTGCTGGATGGACCTTACAACAAGATCGGCATGTTAGAGTGGATCTCTTCTACCAGAGATTTTCTGCAAAGGGCAAAGCATTTGTAAACCTGATCGGTACACTGTTTTTACTACTGCCATTCTGTGTCATTGGTTTTTGGGAAAGTCTTCCTTTTGTGAAAAACTCATTTATGGTCAATGAAATGAGCCCCGATCCAGGTGGTTTACCTGCCCGATATATTATCAAATCAACCATTCCAGGTGCTTTTTTTCTGATCGGACTTCAAGCTGTTGCTATAGTACTGAAAAGTAGTTTGATCCTAACTGGCAAATCAGATGTCGCAGAATAAAGGAAATGATCATGAAGTTCATAAAACGCCTGAGTGGTTAAAGACCATTCAACTGAATTCGTGGGAAGCAGAATTATTGATTTCAGCATTACTCTTGTTTGCGCTCATTCAGCTTCCTGATTATTTGGAAGAATTTACGAAAAAGAACATCCCTCCTGGCAATATCTTAAGGATTGTTCTGAACACATTTAAGAATGCGATCCGACTCCTGACATTTGGCTATGTGGCTCATATTATTACCAGGGGATTGTGGGTTGCAAGCGTGGGTCTAAGTTATGTTTTTCCGAAAGGCATTGATAAGGATCGATTAAAGTTTAAGGGAAAATTTGATCAGGAATTGGATGATCGGGGCGTATTGGAAGGGTTTGTTATCAGATTAGAGAAGCTATGTTCGATGATCTATGGGATTTCATTCCTATTATTTGGCACCTTCCTTGGAC
Source organism: Cyclobacteriaceae bacterium (assembly GCA_965242805.1). Taxonomy (GTDB): domain Bacteria; phylum Bacteroidota; class Bacteroidia; order Cytophagales; family Cyclobacteriaceae; genus JANQEU01. Next base: position 3,844,733 of record CBDETD010000002.1, read on the forward strand.
TGGGAATGACATTTTTCATTGTTTCCTTCCTTTCTGAAAATGTAATCATATACGGGGTCAGGAATAAGCTTCCTTTGATTGCGATCTTAGGCAGCGTGATACAATTGACTTACATTGCAGTGATTCTCATTGTGCTAGTGGATTACGTGACCAATGGATTGCTGCGAAGAAGCAAGAGCACAGCTGGATGGTACTATTACATTGCCGTTTTTTTTCGATGGGTTTCACTTTCATTCCTTTACAGAAGGTCGCTGTTGGTACTCATATCCAACATACGATCATGGAAATCTTTTCTGGTGCCATCATCAATTATTATTGTAGTGGCCCTTTATATTTTTCTTGATATCAGGTTGGGAAAGGTTCAATCTGACCGATATTATTCTCAACAGAATGGTATGATCAATAAAGCCAACTATGAGAATCTTCGAGATGATGATGACCGATTGATCGTTACGATCCCCGCAGATGTGATTGATGAAAAAGTAATCAAAGTCTTTGTCCGCGACCTAAGCATATTCAACAGGCTTTATGACAATGACAGTGAACGAATATCAGGTACGAAGTGGGACTTACTTGATCCTGAAATAAGATCCGGGTTCTTATTGAAGTGGCTTAATGTAACTCTGAATGAGAATGATGTATCCACCATTCAATGGTATCTATACCAACATCCGGAGTCATTTGATTTCGGATTCGTCACCTACCTCAATGTTGAAAATGAAGAAGTGGGAAATCATTTGCTGAGTGTGACCTATAATGAAGAGAACCTGGTTCCAAAACAAGCTCAGTCCATTGAAGAAAATCGGAAGAAGCTAGCTGTTATTCCATTTGTTCTCAGCCGCTGATGATGGAGTATCTTCCCATATTGCTGTTCGGTCTTATTTTCGTTCTCATTCTCTTCGGATATCCTGTTGCGTTCACTCTGGGGGGATTATCAATTTTAGTTGGAGTTTTTGTTTTTGACATTGATTTCTTTTATCTGCTGTCATTGAGGGTGTACGGCACGATGCAAAACTTCGTGTTACTTGCTGTGCCACTTTTCATTTTCATGGGCATCACACTGGAAAAATCGGGTATCGCTGAACGACTTCTTGATACCATGGCCATGTTGTTTGGGAAATTCAAGGGAGGTTTAGCTCTATCTGTTATAGTTGTCGGGGCTCTTTTGGCGGCATCGACAGGCATAGTTGGTGCGACTGTAGTGACCATGGGACTAATTAGCTTACCAACCATGATAAAAAGAGGTTATTCTTTTTCATTGGCAACGGGTACCATCGCCTCTTCAGGAACTTTAGGGCAAATAATACCTCCTTCTGTAGTACTTGTGTTGTTAGGTAGTGTTTTAAATGTATCGGTCGGGGACCTTTTTTTGGCAGCAGTGATACCAGGATTTGCCCTGGTGGCCATATACATTGTTTACGTCGTTATTATTTCAAGACTGAAACCGGGATCAGCCCCTCCAATTCCTGATTCTGAATTGGAGAGTTTCAGGAAAAGAGGATTTAACAAGGAAATCGTTCTGTCATTTTTTCTCCCATTGTTTCTTGTTGTTGCTGTGCTCGGGTCAATTTTTGCAGGTATCGCCTCTCCTACGGAAGCGGCAGGGGTTGGTGCCTTTGGGGCGATGGCTTTGACATTTGGCAGCGGTAAATTGAAATGGAACATGCTGAAAGAAGTGGCCAGAGAGACAACTCTTATCACTTCAATGGTTTTTATGATCCTGGTAGGAGCGACCGCTTTTTCATTAGTATTTAGAGGTCTGGAAGGAGATAAGTTACTGCTGGAAATTATATCTGGTAGTAATCTGGGGCCCTATGATTTTTTGTTACTTGTAATGCTGGTCGTATTCATTCTGGGATTCTTTATTGATTTCATAGAAATTATATTCATTGTTGTTCCCGTGATAGCTCCAATCTTCATAAGTCTTGGATTGGATCTGGTGTGGATTGGTATTTTACTTGGAGTAAACCTGCAAACCTCATTCCTAACTCCTCCATTTGGGTTCGCTTTGTTCTATTTAAAAGGAGTGGCTCCTCCTGAGGTAAAGACTATTGACATTTATCGGGGAGTAATACCCTTTGTAGTCATTCAAATCATTTTTCTTGGGATGTTGATTGCTTTTCCTGATATTTTCATCATTAGGTAATCCGTTAAATATTTCATGGAAAAATCAAATAGGACCAAAACAAGCTTGATGAGAATGAATGAGGTAAGAGGTTTTCGTCTTTTATGGAATTTGATCGTAACTGCTGGCTTTTTCTTTTTTAATCCAATTGTACTTCCCGGACAAATTAATCAAGATGAAAAGTTGATTCTTGATGTGATCGAAGAGGTTCAAATGGAAAGGAATCCGGAAGAGCTTCGTACAATTCTTCAACCTGCAATAGACGTTAGTGAAAATGCAAGAGACAGCATTCGTGCATTGTTATTTATAGAATTGGGTATTGTTCATGGCAAACTCTACAAAAATGATAGTTCGAAGGACTATTTCAATGAGGCAATCAGACTTGCAGAGCGAACGGATCAGCCGTTGATCAAAATACAGGGTTACAATGGTCTCGGTAATATGGTCCGGGCTGAAGGTAAAAATGAGATGGCTATGGAGTATTATACAAAAGGAATGAACATTGCAACAGACCATGAAGGCGATGATTTTTTGATCTGGCAAAGCAAGTTGATGTCAGCCATTGCTGGGATTTACTATGAATTGGGAGACTTGGAAAAAGCACTGGAAATGGTAAGTTCATCACTTGAGATCTCCATCAAACTCAAAACAGATTTTACAATCGCCATGAACTATACCAGATTGGGATATCTCTATTCTGCAATGGATAGTACTGATCTGGCAATTAAAAATACGTTGTTGGCTCAGAATTACCTGAGTGACCTCAATGACACTTTGGGATTGATATATAATTACTACAGCCTTGGAAGTGCCTATATGAGTATCCCTGACTACAGTAAGGCACTTAACACTTTTAGTATGTGTGCGGATCTGGCATTTTCATTTTCTGAAGCCGAGACCTATTCCAGTGCAACTGTTCAAATAGGAAGGATCATGCTGAATCTGAATGAACCTCAGGAAGCATTGACCAATGCTGAGACTGTCATAGCGTATGCCAGAAGTCAAGGATTACCTTCCAAAATAGCCGAAGGGCTTATGTTGAAATCGGATGTATTGGAATCTTTAGGAAACTTCAGGCTTGCGTTGGAAAATAGGGAGTTGTATTATCAAATGACTGATTCATTGGAGAGTGTTGAGGTACAAAACAGAATCAATGAATTGAATACCCAATACGAGACTGAAAGGAAAGAACAACAAATAGCTCAACTTAAGCTTGAAAATGAATTGAAGGATGCCAACCTTGCTAAATCGCGAAATGCTCAAATAGCTATATTGGTAGGATCGGGCTCTTTAGTTCTTATTCTAATAGTTACATTCTACCTTAGAAATAAGAGACAAAAGGCTGAAAAAGCAGCCCAGGAGTTACAAATTGAAGCATTAAAAAAACGGATCATCGAGGTAAATGCCGTACCTGCTGATCTCACCCTTGATTTTGTAAATCTTAATGAAAAGCTGCATACTCCACTTACAGAAAGAGAATTTGAAACTCTGAAGCTCACACTAGACGGGAAAACCAATACATCGATTTCAAATTCACTATTTATTTCCGTAAGTACAGTCAAATTCCATTTACGAAATACCTACACTAAATTAGGAGTGAGTAATCGTAAAGAGGCTTTTGAGTATGTGGTTAAGAATAGTTAGTCTATTCCTTCTTGTAATGTCAGGGTCGGCTGCGATAGCCACCCAAAAAATAACAGTATCTACGGAAGATTATTTACTGGAACTTTATCGGCAAGAGAAATACCAAGAGGTTGTAGCCTCGGTTGACTCGATCCTGACCTCAGAAGCTGTTGAAAACGTTGCAAGACTGTATCAGATCAAAGCCGATGCATTGTATTTTCTCAATGACGTAAATGGATCTTTGGAGAATTATCTTCTGAGTATTCAAGAGCTGATCTATTTCGAATTGGATACAGTTTACCTGATCGAAGTTTACAGTCACACTGGATTCTGCTATAAATATCTCGGCAAGTATGCAGAGGCCCTTCCTTACTATGATCAGGCGCTGAAAGTAGCTACGGCTGCCAATGACTCTGTTGAGATATCGAACCAACTGGCACACATTGGCACCTTGTATGCGGAACTGGGAAGATACCGGGAATCATCGGATTATCTTGACAGGGCCTATGAAATAGACTTTATGTTGAATGATAGTACAGCCCTGGGCTATGACCTGGTCAATTTGGGTGACCTCATGTGCAAGATTCCTGATTATGATCGGGCCATTGAATATTATAGAAAAGGCCTGGAGGTTCGTTCTACACGAGCAGGAAATCACAACACTCATATTTTAAGACTTGGAAAGTTGAGCTATGCCTTGATGATGAATGGTGACCTGGACAGTGCCAGGAAATACATTGAGATGTCTATAGGCCTGGCAAAATCCATTAAGGATGACCTTAGTCTGAACAAACAACTCATCACGAAATCGAGAATCCTCAATGCAGAATCAAGGTATGATTCTGCTGTGATCATTGGGGTGCAATGTTATCAATATTTCAATGATGGCACGGGCAGCCAATATCAAATTGAATCCGGAATGGCATTGGCAGAGGCATTGATCGGCCAACAAAACTTTGAGCGTGCCGATAAAATATTGGCGGAAATAACACCAATCGCCCGACGGAACAAGTCACTTGAATCCTTGGCCAGCATCATGGAAAGAAGGTCAAATACATCCGGACAACTTGGGTACTCCGAGCTCGCCATGGAATTATTAAATGAACATCATGTTTTGCTTGATAGCCTTCGGGAACAGAACAAACAAAAATCCATTTACAGTCTTACCCAGGAGTATCAATCCAAACAACAGGAACAACAGATTGAACTCTTTGAAGCTAAGGAAGCTTTGATGCAATTGCAGTTGCTTAAAAAGAAAAGAGAGACCATGGCATTGGTGGGAGTGATCATTGGGATTATTCTCGTTGGGGGATATGTCTTCTATACACTCCGAAGGAAGACCCAACTCAAAAATCAATTGCTGGCCTCCGAAGTCAACGAGTTGAGACTCAAACTCAAAGCCATTCTGGAGTTCAAACCGGATGAAGTAGGTATTGTAAAAGATCAGATCAACAGTATCCTGGAGGAGCCCTTATCGGAGCGAGAATTTGAGATCCTCAATCTCGCCATCAGTAACAAAAGCAACAACGAAATTGCTGAGGAAGTCTTTGTTTCTGTCAATACCGTTAAATTCCATCTGAAGAACATCTATCAAAAGCTTGGTGTGAGCAATCGGGCGGAGGCATTGAAGTACGCGATACAGGTCTCTTCTAATTAATTCATAATCAAATACTTACAAAAACTACCCAGCTGGGTAGGGCATTTCTAACCCATAGGGTCAGGTATATCCTTTCTTGGAATTCACACTTTCGGGTATCTCAAAACAAAAAATCTTGCCCTATGAAAACTTTTACCAACTGTCTTCTTCGTGAATTCACCAGATCGATTCGATCTGGATTCGCTATTAAAACCAATTCATTTTTTGGAAGAAAAACTACCTTTTACCTACCATTAATGATCTGCCTTTTTTCCTTACCTGCGGAAATCAGGGCTCAAAATGTGAACATACCGGATGCCAATTTTAAAGCAGCTTTGCTTGCACATGATCCGATCATTGATACCAACGGAGACAATGAAATTCAGGTAAGTGAAGCACAGGCCTTGACGAATACTCTTGATGTCGGAGAAGCTGGGATCACTGACGTTACAGGACTTGAGGCTTTTACCAATATTAAGCGTTTGTCCATTTATAACAACTCTATTTCATCACTTGATCTAAGTGCCAATACGCAAATCAACTATTTGATAGCCAGTGTGAACCCACTGACTTCTTTAGACGTATCTGCTTTACCGCTACTGGACACCCTCAGTGCGATGGGGTTAAATATTAGTGGCACGGTAGATTTTTCCAGTAATACAGCCTTACGCTTTCTTGTCGTTGGAAGTCCTAACTGGACTTCTATCGATTTATCTGCCAATACAGAATTGCGAGTTTTTTTTATCAATAGCGCAAACATCTCAACGGTCGATCTAACCAACAATGATAAGCTCATAAGCTTGCAGTGTTTTGTTAGCCCTATCTCTTCAGTAACCATACCTAATCAATCCGTAATAGAAAACATATACTTTCTTAACACGGCGTTAACGAGCTTAAATCTGGGCAATACACCAAGTCTTGCTACACTCACAATTAGTAATGATGATGCCATTAGCAACCTTAATTTTTCCGGTAATACCAGTCTGACCAGCGTAACCATTTCCGGATCTGATAACCTTGCTGCTCTCGATCTGAGTGACAATTCAATTTTAGAATCTGTATCGGTAACAAGTAATTCATTGTTGAGTACCCTAAATCTCAGTAATGGAAACAACACCGGGATCACAAGCTTTAACGTTAGCAATAATCCCAGTTTGGCTTGTATTAGTGTTGATGATGTAGGTTATGCTGAAGTCAATTTTACTGTAGGCTCTGAGATTACTTTCGAAGAAGATTGCAATAATCCAACTATCCAATTTGTCGATGAAAATCTGTTAACAGCCATTCTGAATGACAATCCTTCCATTGACTCGAATGTAGACGGAAAAATTGGTGAAGCAGAAGCAGCGGCTTATTCCGGAAGTCTGGACCTGTCAGGTTCCAACATCACTTATATTGGTGATATTGAATTGTTCACAGGGCTGACGGGCATCAATCTGGATGCCAATCCATTAGTTGCCGCTGATCTTTCACAGAACACAAGTCTGGCTTCTTTTTCTTGTGTGAATTGTCAGCTTAGGGTACTGGATGTTGCCAATGGGAACAATACTAATTTTACTTCATTCAATGTCACAGGAAATGCAGACCTAACCTGCGTCAATGTCGATGATCAGGTTTACTCCACCAACAATTGGACCAACAAACCAGCTGGGACTAGTTATAGCAATGATTGCATTGTAACTATTCCCAATGCAGAATTCAAGTCACAATTACTGATGCATACACCGGATATTGACCTGGACGATAATGGAGAAATTGAACTGAGTGAAGCTCGAGGACTTACCGGGAGATTGACGGCAGTCGGTTCAACTGCGATTACAGACGTAATAGGGTTGGAGGCCTTTTCCAACATTACCGAGTTGTTTTTGTACAGCAATGATATTCAAAGTATTGACCTCAGTCAAAATACTGCTGTAACGGAATTTAGAGCCTTCAATAATGCCAACCTGGCTCAGCTGGATGTGAGTAACATGAAGGACCTCGACTATTTTTATGTAACTGGTACTTCAATAGGTGAATTGGACCTTTCAAAAAATGAGAAATTAACTACAATATTTTGTTCACAAAATGACCTGACAAGTCTTGATATAAGTAATGCCACAGGGCTCACCTTTTTAAGTGCCGGTCTTAATGACATAAAATCTATCGATTTGAGTTCCAATACACAGCTTGATGAAATCTACCTGAATCAAAATGATTTGTCATCACTCGACCTCACTAATATCACAGGATTCTCTTCAATCAATATTACTTCTAATTTCAATTTGCAATGTGTGCATGTGGACAATATAACCTACGCGGAAAGTAGAATCACCTACAATGGAAGTACCTACCTATCTGAAAGCGCCTGCCCACCAGCCATTCCCGATTCAAAGTTGAGAATGGCGCTATTGAATCATACACCTATGATTGATACCAATGAAGATGGGATCCTGCAGTTCGAGGAAATCGATACCTATTCTGATACCCTATTCCTGGGATTCAAGCTCATTTCTGATCTGACTGGTCTCGAATACTTCACCAACATTATTGGCCTCGAATTAAACAATAACAGTTTTACCTCTATTGACCTTAGTCCTCTTACCAGCCTGGAATACTTAAATCTGAGTGGAGTAGGATCTATACCGCCTATCGATTTAACTTCAAATGCTAATATCAGGAGTCTGAAACTAAATGGGAATGCTTGGACTACGCTCGATCTATCGGCTAACCAACTGCTTACGGACCTTGAGTTGAAATTCCAGCCCATGACGTCAATAGACTTATCAAACAATACCATGCTGGAATACCTGGATCTTGAGAACTGTGATCTTGCATCCGTCAACCTTTCAAATAATACTGCTTTGAGAGAATTGAATGTAAAGGGAAATCCATTAGGTGGATTGGACCTTAGTCAAAATACTTCTTTGGAAGTACTCGATGCCAGATTCATGCAGTTTGGTGCATTTGATTTCAGTACCAACACAAACCTGAGGTATTTACGTGTTGATAACAACCCAAACCTGAACTCAATCGACCTGACCAATAATTCAAACCTGGAATACTTTAACGGTAGAAGTTGTGACTTGAATAGTATCACATTTGGAAATCACCCTAACCTGACGTCTTTATACATCTCTGAAAATGCACTTACTTCATTGGATCTGAGTACCTTAACTTCATTGGAGTGGTTGGGTATATATAATAATGTCCTTACCGAATTGGATTTAAGTAATCAACCTAACCTGGCACAATTGGATGCCTACGAAAATCAACTTATCTCCCTAGATCTTTCATCAAATACTGCTCTGGTGGAAGTGTATGTCGAGAATAACCTTTTAAGCTCCCTTAATCTAAATGGACTGACAAGTCTTGAAATTTTGTATGCATACAACAATCAAATTACAGAGATTGATTTTTCAACCAATAGCAGTTTGAGGGATATTGACATTTATGAAAATCAGATTGAGTTCATTGACCTTAGTCAAAATCCTTTAGTTACATCTTTTTATGCTTACGATAACAACTTGTTTGGTCTCAACATCGCGAACGGAGCGAATGAAGCCATCAATGATTTGGACGCAACACTCAACCCAAATTTGCTTTGCGTTACCGTTGATGACGTGACGTACGCCGAAACAAATTTTACAATGGTAGACGCAGGGATGTCATTTAGCACCAACTGTGGCAATTACGAGAATGACATTTTAGGTTTTGACGTAACTGAAGCTGCTGAATCCCCGGTCATTGATCAGGTCAATCATGCGGTAAATTTGGAGGTTACAGCTGGAACGGATATCACATCTATCACGCCCACGATATCTCTTTCACAGGGCGCCTCGATCTCACCAGGTAGTGAGATGGCCCAGGACTTTTCCACCAATGTTGTATACACCGTAACATCAGAAGATGGTAGGGATCAGGATTGGACAGTGACGGTTACCGAACAGCAAGTAGCTCCAACGGAAGTAAGTATATCCGCATCGGATATAAATGAGAACAACGCAGTTGATGCGTTGATTGGGACACTTAGCAGTGTTGATTTGAACCCCGGGGATAACCACACTTATACCCTGGTTTCAGGGATCGGAGATACAGATAATGGCTCTTTCAATATTGTTGGAGATGAATTGCGGGCTGGTGATGTATTTAATTTTGAAACCAAAGGAAGTTACTCTATCCGTGTTGAAACGAATGATGGCAACGGAGGGCTTTTTGAGAAGCAAATAACTATCAACATCAATGATGTAAATGAGCTTCCTTCCGATATTATGTTGTCCAATACTACAATTGATGAAAGCAGTGTGGTAGGTACGTTGGTAGGCGTTTTAACAACTACAGATGAGGATTTTGGTCAGACTTATACCTATTCATTAGTGACGGGATTTGGAGATACGGATAATTCTTCATTCAACATTATTGGAAGTGATCTGGTATCGAGTGAGATCTTTGATTTTGAGACTAAAACGTCTTATACAGTTAGGATTCAAACCAATGATGGCAATGGAGGGACTTTCGAAAAAGATTTCGCAATCTCCATCAACGATTTGCCAGCTTCCATTACATCAGTTGATATGGACAATACTTCAATTGATGAAAGAATGCCATCAGGTAGCAATGTGGGTAACCTTTCTACTACTGGAGAACAATTATCTGGAAGCTTTACCTACTCACTTGTACCTGGTATTGGAGATGATGACAATTCTTCATTCTCCATCTCAGGTGATGTTTTGCAATCTGCAACTGAATTTGATTTTGAATCAAAGAACAACTATCTGATCCGAGTCAAAACTGATGATGGAAACGGACAGACCAAGGAAGTTCAGTTTACTATAACAGTGAATGATGTTTTTGAATCAACAGATGCGAATATTTCATCATTTGAGTTAGCTGAACAAACAGGACCAGCTGTGATTGATGCAATCAGTCAATCAATAAGTTTAGAAGTCACTTACGGTACAGATTTTACTCAATTGAATCCAATGATTGAGATCTCGGGTGCAGCATCTATTTCCCATACTGGTGTGCAGGACTTTTCAGAACCCTTTACATACACGGTGACTGCCGAGGATGCTACGACCACTCGAGAATGGGTTGTGACTGTTACTGTCGCACTTAATACTGCAACTGATATATTGACTTTTGAATTGGCGGAACAGACAGGTACTACAATGGTTGACGCGCTGAGACATGAAATAAGTCTTATAGTGGCCTATGGGACGGATCTGACAGTACTTGAGCCAACAATAAATGTTTCCGAGGGAGCATTGATTTCACCTACTGGTTTACAGGACTTTAGCAGCACATTTACTTACACGGTTACAGCACAAGATGGAGTGACCACACAAGACTGGACAGTAAGTATCGAGGAAGCTTTGAATACTGAGACAGATATTCTATCATTCTCATTAGCTCAGGAAATAGGTACAGCTTCCATTAATACTACAAATCATACTGTAACTATTGAAGTAGTATCAGGTACAGATGTCACGCAGTTAGAACCTACAATAACCATTTCACCTGAGGCGACAATTTCACCATCAGTTGTTCAGGATTTCACCATTCCAGTTACATACACAGTTACTGCACAGGATGGTAGTATTCAGGAATGGACAGTGACCGTGAGTATAGCTCCAAACAATGCCAATAGCATTACAAGTTTCAGTTTTGTCGAGGAATCATCGTCGGCTACTATTGATGCAGTTAATGGTACAGTGAACATTTTAGTGATCTTTGGAACAGACCTTACATCACTTTCTCCCACTATTGGAATATCAGCGAGTGCTTCCATCAATCCTGAAGGTGGTCTGTCCAGAGATTTTACAAATCCTGTGGAGTACATAGTTACTGCAGAGGACGGAACTTCTAAAACATGGACTGTCACCGTTAATATTGCTTCGAACACTGCTAATGACATTTTGAGATTTGAGATTGGGGATCAGAGTTCGGAAACTTTTATAGACTCTGAAAATCACACCGTTACATTGGAGATGCCTTTTGGATCCAATCTCACGTCATTAACACCAATGATCCACATTTCAGACAATGCAGCTATTGATCCGGATTCTGAAGTAACCAGAGATTTCTCTGATCCGGTCACGTATCAGGTGACTTCTGAAAGTGGTTCAGTACAGGATTGGATTGTTACGGTGACAGAGGCTCCAAGCAACCTAAATGATATTTTAAGTTTTCAAATTGATGGTCAGGTGAGAGAAACAGAAATAGATACTGAGACCAGGTCTATTGCTATTCTGGTGAAACCAACAATCGATATATCATCCCTGATACCTATAGTCACAGTATCTGATGGTGCCACAATTAGTCCTGATACGGACAGCCCAATCGACTTCTCTGATCCAGTAGAGTTCACCGTAACCGCAGCAAACGGGGACCAGGCAAAATGGCTGGTAAGGGTTATCAAGGACGCTCTTGGACTTGAAGGTATGATCGAAGTAAATGCTTACCCAAATCCGACTACGGATATACTCACAGTAGACTTTCGACAGGGAGCTAAGGACCTCGAGTTACGATTAATGGATCTGAATGGTAGGGAAATTCATAGTTCAGATCTTGATGGCCGGGTTCAAATCGACATGACTTCTCTACCTGAAGGCTTGTACATACTTCGGGTACTTAATATTAAGCAAGAAACTATCTACAACAACAGAATAGTGAAATCCCGATAGGGCAAGTCCCGGATTGATTCTTATTCCGTTTGGTCTTACGGAGAAAGGGTAAAAATAATCGGGGAAGGGAGAGGGCAACATTTATGTTGCCCTTTTTCTGTTTATACGGATTATTTTATTTCCATCATACGTATTGTAATTTTAGTGCGTATCCGAAACGCAATGAGGAGTTTTTTAATTGTTTTATTGGTTGTTCCTATTCTATATGCAAATGGTCAGACGGACATTGATAGCCTTTACACCCTCTTGCAGATTTCTGATCCGGGTACTGAGGAGAATGTAAATCTTCAGATCAAAGTCGCTCGTGAACTATCAGAATCTGTTCCGGATTCAGCTTCATTTTATTTATCAGATGCAGAAGAAACGATACTGAAGGAAGGGTTTGATTCTATAATGAGTCAATTGTTAATTGTAAAGTCTATCATCAATAGTTATCAGGCGAACTACGAGGTGGCTATTGCACAATCATTTTCGGCACTGGAAGTGGCTTTAAAATATCGTGATACTATTACAATTATGGACGCATATAATAACCTTGGGATTGATTTTTCCTATCAGGAAAACAATGCAGAAGCCATTAAATATTTCAAAGAAACGGAAGCATTGGCAGAGGAATTTGGTGATTCCGTACGGTGGGGACATGCGTTGAATAACCTGGGAATGATGGTTGGATATGAGGGCAATTACAATCAGGAATTGGAATATTATACAAATGCTGCCCGGATCTTCAAGATGATTCGAGACAGAGAGGGTTACGCCAATAGCCTTATGAATTCAGGCTCCACTCTTACTCAGCTGAAAAGATTTAACGAAGCAGAGTCCAATTATGTAATGGCATTAAATATTTACCAGGAACTCGGCTATTATTCTGCCATACAACAAACTCTTCAGAGCATGTCTGAAAATAACTTGGTCCGAGGTAGGATCTTAACGGCGTTGCAACAAGCACGAGAAGCTTTGAAGTTAGCAGAAGCATATCAATTCGAAATTGAGAGGGTGTACACTTATGATCTACTAAGGAATATCCATATAAAAATGGAAAATATTGATTCTGCCTACTATTACCAAGGTGAGCATTTTCGATTGAAGGAAGAGATATTTAATAAGGAGAAATCCCGCCAAATCACGGAAATGCAAGCCAGATATGAAACTGAAAAACAAAAGGAACAAATTGAATTACTCACAACTCAAAATGAGTTAACAGAGTTGAAATTATTTAGGAAGAGACGTGAACAACTAGCACTGATATCAGGGTCAGCAATACTTCTTGTTATCGGTTCGGTTCTGATTTTTCTTTTCGTCAATAGATCCAAACTTCAAAAGAAGCTCCTGGAAGAAGAGATAGATAACTTGAGGTTAAAGATAAATTCACTGGTTGGCAACGAAGAAGGATCTCTTATAATCGATAAAGACACCTTGGATAAAGGACTTGTTAATCCATTATCGGAGAGGGAATTCGAGATCCTATCCCTTGCGATCTCAGAAAAGAATAATCATGAGATTGCAGAAGAAACGTTTATTTCAGTTAATACTGTGAAGTATCACCTGAAGAACATCTATGAAAAATTAGGTGTCACCAATCGTCGTGAGGCACTTCAGGCAATAATAAATAGATCTTAATATTACTTTGATTCATCAAGTGCATTGAGTACGTCGTTTTTTATATCATCAATATGCTCTAATCCAACAGATATTCTGACCAACCCTGGAGTGATCCCCACTTCCATTCTCTCTTCTTCCGTGAGTTTACTGTGAGTAGTTGAAGCGGGGTGTGTTGCTATTGTCCTTGTATCCCCCAGGTTTGCTGACAAGGAGATCATCTGAAGGGCATCAAGGAATTTTCTCCCTTGTTCAATCCCACCTTGCAATTCAAAAGCGATTACGCCTCCACCTTTTTTCATTTGTTTCTTTGCGAGGTGAAATTGAGGATAAGATGCGAGAAAGGGGTATTTCACTTTAGTGATCTCTTGATGGGGCTCAAGTTCGGTAGCTAGTTCAAGGGCATTATCACAATGCCTATCCATTCGGACAGCAAGTGTTTCAAGGCTTTTTGAAAGGACCCAACCGTTGAATGGTGACATCGCAGGACCAGTATGTCGTGCCATGAACTTTACGTCCTTAAATAGATCTCTACTGGTCAGGACGGCACCACCAATCACACGGCCCTGGCCGTCGATGAATTTTGTTGCGGAGTGTGTCACGATGTCTACTCCCCATTTAGTTGGATTCTGTAGGTATGGAGTAGCGAAGCAATTATCTACATTTACCAGGATATTATTTCTTTTAGCTACATCACAGACATATTCCAAATCGATCAGATCCAGCGCAGGATTGGATGGAGTTTCCAGGAAGAACATTTTGGTTTTCGGGGTGATTGCCTTCTCCCAACCCTCCATATTATGAACATCCACATAAGTATGTTGAATACCCCATTTTGGAAGTAATTTCGTGAATATCTGGTGAGTTGAACCAAAAACTGATCGCGATGCAACCACATGATCACCAGATGAAAGAAAAGCTGCAATACTTGTAAACATTGCCGCCATTCCCGAAGCCATAGCCATTCCTTTTTCGCAGTTTTCAAGTAAACAGAGTTTTGAGACAAATTCATCATTGTTTGGATTGCTGTAACGAGAATAAATATTACCCTCTTTCTCTTCCGCAAACAATGCCCTGGCATCTTCCGAATCATCAAATTTGAAGCTGGATGTCAGGTATAAGGGTACCGAGTGTTCCTTTTGCCCACTCCTTTCCAATTGATTTCTTATGGCTGAAGTCTCAAATCTTTGGCTCATGATGGTTTATAACTATAATTGCAATTTGGATCACAAAGCTAAGAAGTCGTGAAAGAAGTAACAGTGAGGGAATTGAAAGAAATGATGGACAATGGGGAAGATATCCAGCTGGTAGATGTCCGAGAGCAAAATGAATACGATTTTGCTAATATCAATGGTGATTTGGTGCCAATGAGTTCTTTTCAGAATAATGTTGACAAATTCTCAAGAGACAAAAAAGTGATTGTCCAATGCAGAAGCGGTAAGAGAAGTGCAGATGTGATCCGATTCCTTGAAGCAAACCACGGATATGACAATCTTTACAATCTTGTAGGAGGAATCCTTGCCTGGTCGGATGAGATTGATCCTGAAATACCCAAGTATTAATTAGTAGCTATTCAACCATTGCCATATCCTTTTGAATATATTCCCACTATATTCAGGTTTTGGAGGCATTTGGAAATCCTGAGTTTTTTGAAGCTGTTTTGTTTTCGGTTTTATTGTTGATGATGGTCTGGACTTGACCATGTTCTCGTATCGCTTTCGTCGCAATTCCTTCTTTTCCCTGGCTTCCCTCTCTCTTTTTTTCTCGTCTTCTTTTTCTTTTCTTTTTCTGGCTGCCGCGATAGGATTGTAATCATCACCCCTTCGCCTACCCCGTCTTCCCTTTGTCTTTCCTTTTCTTCCCTCAACACTGTCCTTTTTGCTTTCCTTCTCGCCTTTAGGCTCTGTTTTTTCAGTCGGTTCTTCTTTCACCTTTGGCTCAGGAAGATCGATCTTACCTTTTACCGTTAATCCAGGTAAACTTACTTTGGGCGCTCGAATGACTTCAGTTTCATCTTGCTCGCGCTCTTCTTCACGGCGTTCATCTTCCAGTTCATCACCATTACTACCGATTTCTTCGGTTACTTCTTCAGTTACCGCGGTTATTGATTCATCGTCTCTAATATTTTCTACTTGATTCTCCTCTTCCTCAATTGCAATAACCTCACTCTCATCTGCAATTTCTTCATCAGGAGTAGTTGATTCCAGCTCCTCCGATACGTTATAACCAAAATGATCTAAAACCTTCGTGACTGTTTCATTGTCGAGCTTTGTATTTGAGCCGCTATCTAGTTCGATGTCCAATGAAATCAGATACTTTTTGAGTTCATTTGGTGTGATTTCAACCTTTTTTGCCAGCGTTGCGAGTCTCATAAGTATTTATACACAATACAAAGATATTGGAGACAAATTTTGAAATGAAATCAGTTGTCGATTTGATTGATCAATTCATCGACAGCCCTTTCCAACTGAGGATCTGAACCCAAAGCTTTGTATGCTGGTGGATTTGAAACATCAATATCAGGAACAGCCGGTCCATGCTCCATGTTCTCCTCAGTTGCTTTCACATACCAGGCCCTGAAAGGCATCCTAACATAGGATCCATCCACCAGTCCCCAACTCCCAGTAGAAATTACAGCTCCAAAAGTAGGTTTACCCACCAGGGTACCTATATCGAGTGTTTTGTAAGCATGTGAGAAGATTTCAGCATTGGAATAGCTATTTTCATTGCACATGGCAATGGATGGTTTGGTCCATGAGGCCAACGGAAGTCTCTCTGCAAATGGATAAGTTTCCTTAAACTTCAGATGTTCCGCATCCAAGTTGTCAGCCGCGCCTCTTGGGATGGTATATGCATGTTGTCTGACATTCAACACAGCCATTAAATAATCGGTTGTCCAGCCACCTCCATTGTATCGTACATCGATCACAATCCCTTCTTTTCCATATCCCGCAGCCATTAGTTCTCTTTCAAAACGTTCGAAACTGGTCCAATTCATTCCTCGGATGTGGAGATAACCTAATCTACCATTTGAGTACGCTTCTGTTAATTCCCTTCTGGTATTCACCCAATCATCGTATAATTGGTTACTCAAACTGGTTTCCGGCCAAATGACCACTTCCCTGAAATTACCTTGTCCGTCGTTTACACCGAGAAGAACAGGACTATTGGCCTTGTCCGCCATCATTTTAAAGAAATTACCATCAACACTCAAATCCATTTGATCTACCGAGGTAATTACATCCCCCACATTAAGCCTACTTTCAGCTTTGGAAGCAGGGCTTTTGGGTAAAATTCGATTGATCTTAAATCCGTTTGATACGTTTTCACCTTCTACACCGATCAACCCCGTTTTCAGACGTTGGGTTTCCTTAGGGTTTTCAACGTTCCGCAATCCCATGTGACTTGCATCAAGCTGTCCTAACATCAGATTGTAGATATATTGAAAATCGTCATTTGTGGAGGCCTTCATGGCTAGTGGTTTATACTTATTTTTTAGTTCATTGAAATCCCTTCCATGGAAATTTGGATCGTAAAAACCGGCATTTAAGGCTCTCCAGCCTTCTTCGAATATTTGAGACCTTTCTTCGATTGTGTTGACAGTCATTTTGGACGATACACTAAGGTTCTCATTTTTATCATCCTTTGTCTTCACCCTGATTATTTTTCCTCCTTTGGTGAGAGCAAACAAGTGATCACCTTTTGTTGTAAGTTGAAGGGAGGAAGGTCGTTTGTCTCCGGTAAGTATCTCCTTCTTTTCTGTGCCATCCCATTTGATCTTGTATAAATTTCTATCGACTTTAAAATTTTGTCGGCCGGGTGAGCCAAGTGAATAATAGATCATTTCACCTTTCTTGTCGAAAGAAAAATCCGACTCATTGCCCGAATAGGAAGTAACCTGGGTCAACCTTTGATACAATCCATCAAAATCGATTACAACTTTGACCTCGTCGCTTTCTTCCTCATCGCTATCATTTTCGTCCGCTTCTTTCGCTTCCCTTTTCCATTTTTCTTTGGACTTTTCCCAATCCTCCTTCGTTAACCAGGCAAACCAAATGTCACTATCACCATTGTTGCGATATGAGATGAACCCTAACTTCTTTCCATCGGGACTCCACTTGGGATTACCATCGTACTTGGGATGCATAGATACATTTACAGGCTGCGATGACCCATCTGCTGCATGAATGTAAACGTCTTCGTTGAAGTTAATGTCCGAAATGGAATAAGCCAACCACTTGCTATCCGGTGACCATGAAATGCTTCCGGGCGTGTCCCATCCATTTTGAAGTACGGTGATGTTTGACAAAGTCCCAGAACTACTGATCGAAGCAGTCAATAGCTGGCCACGATCCCTCCTAAAAGCAATCTTCTTTCCATCAGGAGAAACAATTGGATCAAATTCCTCTTCAGGGGTATTCGTCAATTCGAAAACTGATCTTTTCAAAGTTTTGAAAAGGTTATTTTCTTCGTTATCCGAAGACCTGGCCATCAAAAGATCGTATTGCCCATTTCTGTCAGAGACGAAAAGGAGAGTTTCGTCATTCAACCAGGTTACATCTCGTTCTCGAGCTGAGCTATTGGTCACTCTGACGCTTCTTTTATCTTCTTTATCATTCCTCGTCACAAAAACCTCACCCCTGTACACGTATGCACTTAATTTACCATTCGGGCTTACCTTGTATTCCGAAACGTTGTCGCTTACAGTTTTGGAGATTTCCGGATCAAAGCGAAAATCGCTGGAAACATCAAAAGAAAGGAGACTTTTTGACTCGCTTTCCATATCGTAAAGAGCGACTTGATCACCATATTGATATACAATTCTATTTCCGTCCGTACTGAATGAGTTAACGCCGAAAACGGTTTCCGTCGTCAACTGCTGATCATTTCCATCCAATGAAATCCTGTGGACATTATACCTGCCACTTTTGGAGCTGATGTATAAAATGGAATTGTCATTTAACCATAGTGGATTAAAATCATTTCCATCAAAATCCGTAAGCTGGGAGTATTCCCCCGAATTTTTATCGTAGATCCAAATATTTCGATTGGCAGGACCTCGATATGCTTCTCTTGCCACCCGACAAGTACCTCGAACGAAAGCAATTTTGGAGTTATCGGGAGAGGTAACAGGATCAAAACCAACGGCATCCATATACCTGGAAGGGGTTCCACCAGCAGGGTTAGCCTCATAGATTTCCCACTCTCTTTCGACTTGGGCGTAGATCCTTCTTGTTGTGAACAAAATGGAGCCTTGAGGAGAAAATTCACTTATAGCGTCATTAGCAGAATGGTAGGTCAATCTTTTTGGAGAACCTCCATTGGCTGGAATTGTAAATATGTCAAAATTACCGTAGCGGTCACTTTGGAATCCAATGGTATTGCCATCGGGGCTCCATTTGGGATGACCATCATATCCTTCATGAATAGTGAGCCGATCGGCTCTCCCTCCATCAATACCAACCACCCAAATATCCCCTTGAAAGCTGAATGCAACTTTGGTTCCTTGTGGATTAATGTTTGGTTGTAGGATCAGTTCCTGGCCATGTATCCCTACGGATATCAAAATAACGAAAGCAGAAAGTAATGTCTTCATGTTACTGGGTTAAGATTTCAAAAATAGTCCGTAAACCCAAGCTTCGATGGATGATATATCTAAGAGGTGAAATCCCTTATTTACCCGCAATTTTAATGATGCGATCGGCTTGAGGAAATCTTTCCTAACCCCCTATCGACCGTTAGCCTGCAATCCGCTTGGAATGCTATATCATTACAGTCTCTTCTTTTCATGAGATTTGGTTATGGTAGATCTTGTCACTGATATCAGTCCAAGGATTCAATTGCTCCTTGAACGCTGAAAAAGCTTCATATATTTTACGGGCAGCAGGGTCTGACTCGATCAACTCGGCTATCGTTTCGTCCGTCTTTTGCTTTAGGGTTTTTAAGACCTCTTCGGGAAATTGTCTGATTTCCAGTCCTTCTACTTGCTGAATTTTCTTTAAATATTCACCATTTTTAGCATCAAATGCCACACTCATCCATCGATTTAATCTCAAAGCAGCGGTTCTGATGATTTCCTGAAGGTCTGTTGGAAGCTCCATAAATTTTGTTTTGTTGATGGCAAGTTCCAGTACAGTACCCGGTTCATGCCATCCCGGGTAATAGTAATACCTGGCAACCTGATGAAACCCCATTAGGTAATCATGGTATGGCCCTATCCATTCCGTTGCATCTATAACACCTCTTTCGAGATTGGTATAGATCTCTCCACCTGCTACAAGTTGAGGAGTGCCACCGGCTTTGGCAAACACTTTACCACCCAATCCGGGGATCCTCATTTTTAACCCCTTGATGTCATCAATGGAGTCTATTGACTTGTTGAACCAGCCTCCCATTTGTATTGAGGTATTACCGGCACTTATTGGTAAAAGGTCATAAGGTTCATACAATTCCTCCCAGATCTTATCTCCTCCTCCTGCAAGGATCCATGAATCCATTCCTTGAGGGTTAATGCCAAAGGGAACCGTCGACATAAACTGACCTGCAGGTAATTTCCCTGCCCAGTAATATGCCGCACCATGATTCATTTCTATCGCGCCATTGCTGACAGCATCAAACCCTTCGAAAGCTGGAATCAACTCACCAGCTCCATAAACGGTTATATCCATTCTTCCTCCCGACATGGTTCTAACCCAATCAGAAAACATTTTGCAACCTTCACCAACGATAGGAAAATTTGGTGGCCATGTTGTCGTCATTTTCCAGCGATAGGTTTTATTGAAATTTATATATGGACCGGTGGTTCCTTCTTGTTGAGTTTCACTGCATGAGGCCAATCCAGTAATTCCAAGGGTGGAGGCAGCCACTGTATTTTTTATGAACTTTCTTCTTTGGTTTTCCTTATTCATTTTTGACATATATGAGAAGCAATATATAGCATTCTAACATGTCATATTGACATTAAAATAAACAGCGACGAGAAAAATTAAGACAATTTGACTGGATCTTAATTGAAAAGAGGATTGGAATACGATTTGAGTAATTCGAGTAAATAATTAATTGAAAATATGAATTTCAATAACTATACAATCAAGTCACAAGAGATGCTTCAAAAGGCTGCGGATCTAGCCGTCGAAATGGGCCATCAAGTGATTGAAACAGGTCATTTGTTATCTGCTATTCTGCGGACCGATGAAAATTTGATTTCCTTTTTGATCAAGAAATTGGGAGCTAACCAGTCTGTTATTGAAACCAGGATGGAGGAAATACTGGATACATATCCAAAAGTATCTGGTGGTCAACCCTATCTTTCGAACGAGTCCCATCAAGTATTGCAAAGAGCTGAGAAACATCTGAAGGCACTCAAAGATGATTATGTGGCGATAGAGCATATTCTTTTGTCTTTAATTGAAGGAAAAGACAATGTTTCTCAACTTCTTAAGGACAGTGGCTTCGAGAAGAAGACATTAATTATGGCTATAAACGAGCTAAGAGGTGGTAAGAATGTAGATAGTCCAAATGCAGAATCAAATTACAGGTCCCTGGAGCGATATTCAATCAATCTGAATGAACAGGCTAAAGCCGGCAAAATTGATCCGGTAATTGGAAGGGACGACGAAATACGTCGAGTACTTCAAATTTTGGCAAGGCGCACTAAAAATAATCCAATGCTTCTGGGTGAACCCGGTGTGGGCAAGACAGCGATTGTGGAAGGAATGGCACAACGGATCGTGGATGGCGACGTTCCTGAAAACCTTAAATCAAAAACTATCATATCCCTGGATATGGGCCTTTTGGTAGCGGGAGCCAAGTACAAAGGAGAATTTGAAGAGCGCTTGAAAACTGTCATAAAAGAAGTGACGGATAGCGATGGAGAAATAATAATGTTTATAGATGAGATTCACACGTTGATCGGTGCAGGAGGTGGGGGAGAAGGCGCCATGGATGCTGCCAACTTGCTTAAGCCTGCACTGGCACGGGGTGAATTACACGCTATCGGCGCTACCACATTGAAGGAATATCAAAAATATGTCGAAAAGGACAAGGCTCTTGAAAGGCGTTTCCAAACCGTAATGATTGACGAACCTGATGTTGCCGATGCAATATCCATATTAAGGGGGATCAAGGACAAGTACGAAGTGCATCACGGTGTCAGGATCAAGGATGATGCTGTGATTTCCGCAGTTGAATTGTCTAATCGATACATTTCTGACCGATTCCTTCCAGATAAAGCAATTGACCTGATGGATGAGGCAGCTTCAAAACTGAGGATCGAGATAGATTCACTTCCGGAAGAATTGGATGAGTTGAATAGAAAGATCATGCAATTGGAGATCGAGAGAGAGGCTATTCGCAGGGAAAAAGACAGGGCTAAAGAACAGGAATTGAGCAAAATGATTGCTGATTTGGAGGGAACAAGGAATGAATTGAAGGCTAAATGGGAAAATGAGAAAAGTGTGATCCAAGGTCTAAGAGAGGAAAAAGAAAAGATCGAAAATTATAAGCTGGAAGCGGAACAACTGGAAAGATCCGGAGATCTGGGTAAAGTGGCGGAGATACGATATGGAAAGATCGTGGAGGCGGAGAAAAACCTGCAGGAATTCCAAAAACAGCTTGTAGAAATGCAGGGAGATAGTTCACTATTAAAAGAAGAAGTGGATAGTGAAGATATTGCGGAGGTAGTAGCGAAGTGGACAGGTATTCCAGTATCCAAGATGCTACAAAGTGATCGGGAGAAATTGCTCCATTTGGAAGAAGAGTTATCCAGGCGCATTGCAGGACAAGAGGAAGCGATCGCTGCTATTTCGGATGCGGTGAGAAGAAGCAGAGCTGGATTGCAGGATCCCAAAAGACCCATTGGTTCTTTTATATTTCTCGGGACAACCGGTGTTGGTAAAACCGAATTGGCAAAAGCATTAGCCGAATACCTCTTCAATGACGAATCGGCTATGGTCAGGATTGATATGTCGGAATATCAGGAAAGGCATGCGGTGAGTCGACTGATCGGGGCACCTCCGGGATATGTTGGATATGACGAAGGCGGCCAATTAACTGAGGCCGTGAGAAGGAAGCCATATAGTGTGATCCTCCTTGATGAGATTGAGAAGGCTCATCCTGATGTTTTCAACATTCTACTTCAGGTTCTGGACGATGGAATATTGACAGATAATAAGGGGCGAACCGCCAATTTCAAGAATACCATCATTATCATGACTACCAATATCGGGTCGACTTTGATCCAGGAGAATTTTGAAAAGATAGATGAGAAGAACCTGGACTACATTCTGGAGGAGACCAAAACACAGGTTTTTGAACAACTTAAGAAATCTGTACGTCCTGAATTTCTGAACAGGGTAGATGAGAATATTATGTTCAGACCGTTAAGTATGGAGGATCTTAAAAAAATAGTTGAAATACAATTCAAAATGATCCAGGGACGACTTGAAGAAAACGGAGTCAAAGTGGAAGCTGACAAAAAGGTTCTTCAGTTTCTGGGCAAATTGGGATATGACCCACAGTTTGGAGCAAGACCATTAAAAAGAGTCCTGCAAAGAGAGATTCTCAACCTACTGAGTAAGGAAATTCTTAATGGGAACATTCAAAAAGACTCGGTAATAGGGATCACATTGAGCGAAGATGACCAGATTGAATTTATAAATTTAGATAAGATCAAAGTTGAGTAAATAACCTTCCGTAGGAGAAACTAAGTGTGGGAGTGTCACTCCCACGCTTCAAATGTTTCTGTTTACTTATTCCGTTCTCAATCCCGTAGCAGGATTCGCTTTAGCACCGTGCCAGGCTTGGAAAGCGACAGTGATCGCCGTGAGTCCGACTGTTGTGACTACAACTACCAAGTATACAAAGAACCCTATGCTTGTCTGGTAGGCAAAATTCTCCAGCCAGTTTGATGAAAGATAATGTGCAATAGGAATAGAGATGGTCATACACACTAGAGCAAGCACAAAATATCTTTTGATCAACATGGAGAAAATGGTGAAAACCCCAGCCCCCAATACTTTGCGGATACTGATCTCCTTTCCTTTGCTGATTACCGAATAGCTGACAAGACCATAAAGGCCAATGGCTGCGGTGATTATCGCCAACAGAGTGAAAAGTGCGAAAAGATCACGCATCTTCTGTTCGGATTTATAGAAATTCGAGAAGGATTGGTCTACAAATTCATATTCAAAAGGGCGGTTAGGCTCCAGTGTTTTGAACTGCTCTTCCACATAGCTAATTGATCCGGGTAGATCATTACCATTGAATTTGACAAGCATGAAACTGAAATTGTTCTCATCAATATGCATGATCACACTTTCAATTTGATGATGCATACTTTTAAAATTAAAGTCGCTTACAACACCAACCACTCTGCCAACCTTGAATGTATCTCTTTTAGATACCCACATTTTCCATTTTACCCGGGTGCCGACGGATTCCTCCGGATCTGTAAATCCCAGATTTCTGGCAGCGGTCTCGTTAAGGACAAATGCTTGTTGTTTGTCTGATTCCATCTCAGTTGAAAATCCTCGTCCGGCGATGATCTTCATATCCAATGCTTCCAGGTAGTTGGCATCAACAATGAACATATTTGATGAAAACTCTTTGTCTCTGATATCCGGAAAAAAAGCCCCATCTCCGGCCACCATACCTCCTGGAATCCCATAGCTGTATGTAACCTGATCAATACCGTTATGTCCTGAGAATAGATTCCTTGTTGATTCAAAAT
Organism: Cyclobacteriaceae bacterium; assembly: GCA_965242805.1. GTDB lineage: Bacteria > Bacteroidota > Bacteroidia > Cytophagales > Cyclobacteriaceae > JANQEU01. The sequence goes on from CBDETD010000002.1 coordinate 3,869,110, forward strand.
CTGACCGCATTGATCTTGTCAGAGGAATGACCATAATGTTTTCCTTATCAAACCCCATGTCTGCATTTGTCATGTATTGGTATTGATTTCTTATGATTAGAGAAATGAGTATCAGCCCTACGGAAAGTACGTACTGGACACCCACCAACGTTTCTTTGGATCCAATTGGGATTTTATTGTTCCGAACATTAAGGCGAAAAAAAGACTTTCCATGTAGTACCTGAATAGGTTGAAACCTAGTTATGATCATTGCAGGGTACCAGCTCGAAAGTAAAGCCAATATGATCAAACTTATGATGAATACTGTCACGTTCTTCGTACTGATGATCTCTGAAACCATTAGACTCTTTCCGCTGAAATTGTTGAAATAATCCAGGCAGAGAAATAACAATGCAATGGAGATCACACCGGCAATGACACAGTACATTAATGCTTCAATACCATGCTGAATCAATAACTGAGTTTTGCCTGCTCCCACGTATTTGCGAATACCAACTTCTTTAGATCTTTTTATTGATTGCGCAGATGTCAGGTTGATGAAGTTCAGAATGGCGATGAGTAAAAGAACGCCGGCTGCTGTAGACAGGAATATAATGGATTGATAGTTTCCGATTTCGGCAATATCCCACTGAAAATTACTGGAATGAAGATGAATGTCGGTTACCCTTTGAAAATTGGGAATGTAAAAGAAACCATATTCATCGGTTTCTTGTCTGGACATGTTTGCTACATATTCCTGGACTTTCGTTTCCAGTTCAACGAGGTCGGCAGTTTCGCTTAATTCAACATACGTGAAAAACTGTTGCCAAACCCATGTGGTCATTCGGTGTTCCGGAATGGAATTCAGAAGCCAATTGAATGACAAAATATAATCGGGCCTAACATGCATTCTATTTGGTAAATCTTTGTAGATCCCTGCTATTTTGACTGATTTCCCCGATACCTCAACCATCTGATCTTCAAAGGAGGCGTTCTCAAAAAACCTGTTGAAAGTAGTTTGTGAGAGCAGGATACTCCTTGGTTCAGTCAAGTCGTCCAAACTCCCATCAACGAGTTCAAGATCTAGGATCTCCATTGCTGCAAGTTCTGCATAGACACCATTCTTTTCTGAAAACACCTTCTTACCCACAGAAAATATGGTTCCCCCATAATCCTGAAACAATCTACCAGCCTTCTTTATCTCTGGGAAATTTTCCTGCAAGGCGGGGCCAAATGTTGGTGGTACGATGGGAAAATATCCTACATTTCCGTTTTCCCTGTGCACTTCGTTGAACACGCGAAATTTCTTTTCGTGATCTGAAATATGACGGTCGTAAGACAACTCATCCAACACAAATATTGCTATGAATAGTAGGCTGGTAATTCCTAGCGTAAGACCAGCTAAGTTGATTACCGTAAAGCTTTTTCTTTTCTTAGCCAGGCGAAATGCTGTCTTGATATAGTTATTGAGTATTGACATGGTTGTTGATTTTGACCTTATGTTTATTGGTTTAGAAACAGATGATCGTAATAGAGATAAAATATCCAACAAATAGTAGAATCGAGCTACTGTTGATCCCTGGTCTTTAACCCTTCTTTCGAATAGCTCGAATAGGTCACCTTCCAATCCTTCCAAATGGATTTGACGACAAAACCACGAAAAGAACCTTTGTAGCAATACTGGTGGTTCAGTTTTTTTCATTGGGAGATCAGGTCTGGGATCAAATTGATCATATCTCTTCGCATCTCGTAAATCGATCTTAGAACCTTGATGCCAGATTTGGTTAGTACATAAAATCGTTTTCTCCTTCCTCTTCTTTCAGGTGTGGCATCTTCCATTTTAGATATCAAGTAACCTTTCGATTCCAATCGTGTCAAGGAACTATGTAGAGCTCCGATGCTTGGGGATCTGCCCGACCTGCGTTTTATATCATCCTTTATGGAAATCCCATATGCATCCGATCCTAAAACCCCCACAGTAAGAAGCACCAACTCCTCAAACTCTCCCAGGTTCGTTCCTTTCATAACAATAATTCCTATTTGTATATTTCAAATATAATTAATGTTTCCTAATTGTAGATGTTAGGATCAAAATCTTCTGCAACGGGGTAAGTGAGTTTATTCCATTTTTTAGAATAGTAATCGGTATTTCATCATTGGCCAAAATCCGAGTTGGTGGGCGTAGTAGATATCCTTCGTATAGAAGCTGTAATTATCGTTAAGAACATTTTTTCGATTGGTAATATTTTGTAGATCGAGTGACCATTCATTGCTCACTTTTTTCATTTGAACTTTGAAACCAAAACGTACGTCCATTCTAAAGTAATGAGGATACCTGTTTTCAAAAGGGATATGATCCATGTACTGAACGGTTCCCATTTGTTCTGAAGCCTCAATGTCAATCGGCACGAACCGTCGATTTCCTGCATAGGTTATTCGAATGTCTCCCAGTAATGATTTAAACTTCTTCAATTTGATTTCCTTTCCCGAAAGGAAGTTGAATACGTAATTACCATTGAACGCAGTATTGAATTTTTTCCCGGTACTTCCTTTATACTTTGAGTCAAAAATTGAAGTTGTAGATAGTACATACCAATCCTTTTGAAGGAACCTTTCGACAGTCAGTTCAATACCTATGTTCCTGCCAGTACCTTTATTTTCCAAAGAATCTATAAGTGGTAATCCGAAATCAACACCACTGTTTAGCATCGAAAAGGTACTGGGAGATTTTTCGACAGGAACGTCAAACAGTTTTTGATAGTATGACTCAAATTTCACTCTCCAATTGTTTAAGAGGAAGTGTTCGTATCCAACGAGAAAATGATCACTTCTAGTCAAACCCAAATCCGTGTTAGTAGTAATTTTTGATCCGTCTTCGAGGATAGTTTCATTAAAATACACCGTTAATCCTTGTGTCTGGCTGTGTCTTCCGTAAGCCAGATTAATGCTTCGCTGTTTGTTCCAATTGTATTTCAATCCAAGCCTGGGTTCATATGCTTGGGACTTCTTATTCAGTGTCAGATTCAAATAATGAAATCCAGTATTTAAGGTGATATGCGAAGTAAGCTTATGACTCCATGCCCAGTAGGCTTTCAACAATGTCGTGTTTCCTTCTTCGTGAATCGAATGGACATCATCACCCAACCTGAAGATATCCCTTGTCAGATCTAGATAAATTCTGTGGACTGTCAAACCTGCATTGAAGGTGTTCCTCCTGTTTATTTTTTTATTGAATTCATTTGCATAGGAAATTGTCCATTGTGAAAAGTTATTATCTGCATAGGGATCAATACTGGTCACTTCCAAATCTGATCCTCTGGTGATAGTGTCAAGATTTGCAATGAATTCATTCCCGGAGACGGATAGTGTATTACGGAAAAAAGTATTTGGATCAAAAAAGTGAAGGTAAGTAGCTCCTAATATCCCGGTATTAGAGATATTATAAATATCAACATCTATTCCTCCATATAGGTCATCGTTGGCTTCTTCAGAATCAATTTTGTGACCTAATAGGTCTATTGTACTCAAACCCCCGACGCCAAATACTGAGAAAATAGCATCTTTTTCAGGGAAGTTCAATTTAAAACTCAGATCCTGATAGTAAGGGATGGCCTCCCCAGTACCTGTTCCAAACCCAAGTCCGTGCATTATAGCCGGAATTGAGTAGCGATAGTTCACGGTATAAGACGATCTATTTCCTGATTTGAAGGGACCTCCGATCCTATTTCAATTCCATTAAAACCACTCTGAATGACATGCTCCCTTTTTTCAAAGTTTCCGTTCCTTAGTCTTAGGTCAAAAACTCCTGAGGTTGCATTGCTGAACATGGCAGGGAAAGCCCCCGTGTAGAATTCGGAGTTGGCCAGCTGGTTGTTGTTTAGGATGGTTACAGGTCCACCTGTTGTACCCATGCCAGCATAATGGTTTGGATTGGGAATGTCAATACCTTCCAGACGCCAAAGTAAACCAGTAGGTGAATTCCCTCGGATGATTATATCATTTCTACCATCATTCACCCCACTAACTCCCGCAAAATTCGCTGCCATTCTCGCCGGATCACTCAGAGATCCAGCAAATCGTTCGGTTTCGTCGATATTGAATCCTGTAACACTTAATGTTGCCAAACCATTTAATTCCTCATAGGATCTACTATCAGCATCAACTACGATCTCTTCCATCAAGATGGGACTTTCTTCCATTGTGGTTTCAATGTATGCTTGTTTTCCAATGGAAATAGGGATATTGGGGATGATAACCTCCTCGTACCCCACAAAAGAGATTTTTAGATTGATGACCCCGACGGGAACTTTTTCAATTTTGAAATAGCCTTCAATATCTGTGATGGATCCAATTAAGGGATCTGAATCCATTACCATTACCGTGGCACCAAGGATAGGATAGTGTGATTGAATATCAGTTACTCGGCCTCTAACAGTTTGGTACTTCTCATTTTTTGAAACTTGTTGACTATTAGTGAGGAGGGAAGTAGTCAAAATAAGAACTGGAAGGATCTTTCTTGTCAGGAGTTTCATAATTACTCCACCGATAGATGCACTGGTAAAGCTATTTCCAAATAAGTGTATCCTAAACGATACTGCTTATTAACTCATATGATAATAGTCAAAATGTGCTGGAAGAGTGAATTAGAATTCACTAATGGAATGAAATACGATTTTCGGGAAATTATCTTCTACCATCTGAAGCCAGGCTTTTGATTCCGCCATGAAAACCAATTTTCCCTCTTTGTCCTTGGCAATGTGCCTGTATTTATCCTTCACAAATGCGTCCAGATCCTGCTGATCTTCGGCACTGATCCAACATGCCTTGAAGATATTTACAGGTTGAAACTGAACCTTTGCACTGTACTCATGCTGAAGTCGGTATTGCAGGACTTCAAATTGAAGTGCTCCCACAGTTCCGACAACCTTTCTGGCACCCATCTCATAGGTAAAAAGCTGTGCTACCCCTTCATCCATGAGCTGAAGCAATCCTTTTTCCAGTTGTTTGGATTTCATAGCATCCAGATTAATGACTTCCTTAAAGAGTTCGGGAGAGAAACTCGGGATGCCTTTATAAAGTCCTTTTTCACCTTCATTGAGTGTATCTCCAATTTTCAGGTTTCCCGTATCATACAATCCAACAATATCCCCAGGAAATGCCAGGTCAATCGTTTCCTTTTGCTGTGCCATGAAAGCCGTCGCATTCGAGAACCGGAAGTTTTTGTCCTGTCTTACATGATAGTAATTGCTACCGCGCTGGAATTGTCCCGAACAGACACGAACAAAGGCGATCCTATTTCGGTGACGAGGATCCATATTTGCATGGATCTTGAATACAAATCCAGAAAATTTCTTCTCTGTAGGTTCCACATGCCTTTCATCCGTTTCCCTTGGTTTAGGATTTGGAGCGATCTGTATGAAACAATCCAGTAATTCGCGTACTCCAAAATTATTCACGGCGCTTCCGAAGAAAACGGGGGCCACTTTTCCATCGAGGTAAGTTTGCGGATCAAAAGGATCGTAAACACCTTCGACCAATTCAACTTCTTCCTGAAGCGTATTTATTGCCGAATCCGTGAGATAATTAGACAATATAGGATCATCAACACCCTTTATTTCAATGACTTCATCCACTTTTTTGGTTTTGCTGGGCTCGAAAAGGTTCAGGTTGTTTTCGAATAAATTATATACTCCCCTGAAGGTTTTTCCCATTCCGATCGGCCAGCTCAAAGGACGGACGTTGATATCAAGTTTTTCCTCAATTTCATCAAGGAGTTCAAATGGATCCCGTCCTTCCCTATCAAGTTTGTTAATGAAGCAAAGTACGGGTGTATTTCTCATGCGACAGACCTCCATAAGTTTCTCAGTCTGCATTTCCACACCTTTCACGCAATCGATCACCATGATCACACTGTCTACTGCTGTCAGTGTTCTGTACGTATCTTCTGCAAAATCCTGGTGTCCGGGGGTATCAAGGATGTTTATCTTGAGGTCCTTATATTCGAAGCCCATTACCGAGGTGGCCACTGAAATACCTCTTTGTTTCTCAATTTCCATCCAATCAGAACGGGCATGCATGTCGATCTTGTTTGACTTCACGGCCCCGGCCGTTTGAATCGCTCCACCAAAAAGGAGGAGTTTTTCGGTAAGTGTGGTTTTACCCGCATCTGGGTGAGAGATTATACCAAATGTTTTTCTGCGCTCTATTTCTTTCTCCAGTGACATACCTCTTGAGATTTGGAGCGCAAAACTACAATTAATCAGTAATTGAAGGCTGGATTACCAAAAACTTATGGATTCAGATCAGATGGTTTTGAATATTTTGGATCGGATATTAATTCATGATCAGTAAGTGTCTTAAGGAAAGCGATTAGATCGTCCTTTTGCTGTTCGGAGAGTTGAACACCATTAGTACTTGTGTATTTCATCAATGGGTGTGCATATGGAGAATTGACCAGGCCATCTGAATAGAAGTCCACTACCTCCCGAAGGGTATTGAATCTACCATCATGCATATAAGGCCCAGTCACCTCGCAATTTATTAGAGGTGGTGCTCGATAAGATCCGGTTTCCATCACATCACCCGATACTGAGAATCGGTCAAATGGGTCTGTGAAGACTGAGTCCTTTGCATTATTGAAATACTCATATGTGGACATTAGAAATCCACCATGACAATGGAAACAATCCGCTTCCTCAGAAAAGAATAATTCAAGCCCACGAGTTTCACTTTCGGTCAATTCTTCTTCACCTTCAATGTATTTATGGTACTTGGAGTTATGGCTGATGATTGTTCGTACAAATTGAGCAATAGCTTTGGAAATTCGTTCCATCGTTACATCTTCTGTGCCGAAGGCATCTTTGAACATTGGTGGATATGTAGGGATATTTGAGATCATATCGACGGTCCGATCGATTGATCCATTGACCTCGGTGGGATCTACCACAGTCATCCACACTATGGATTCGAGGTTCTTCTTATGGAATTCAGGGTCATCAGGCACGTTAAGGATCTGTGATCCATACCCTGGATTGCTTCGGTGGATAAAACCATTCCAGAAATAGCCATTGTGATTATATACAAGGTTGACCAGTGGTAATGTGTAATGGGCGGTGGGATTTCCCCCTAACCCGACCGGTCTTCCATTCGTAAAGAAGGGATGGTCAAAACCAGTGTCAAATCCACTACTCTGAACGTGACAGCTGCTGCATGACATAAGTGAATCCGGATGATCTCTACCTGAAAATCTTCCATCATAAAATAAATACCTACCTAACAATACACCTTCTTCTGTAATAGGATTGTCAGCTGGAATATTAAGATCCCGAGGGAAGTAAAAAACGTCTGGAATCTGGTATGGCGTTGGTCCTTTCACTACCTCGTCCCCATCGGTACACCCGATCAGCATTAAGGTTCCCAGAATTATGGCCAACACAAGCAATATTTTCAACAACGCATTCATTTCATTGATTGCCAATTTCTGAAGTTCCAACACTGAATACATCAGACATTCCATTTTCTATCCCCATTCTCATCGCAGACTGGTTTTTCATGATCTTAGGTCCAACATTATTGTGATCCCAGGTGTGAGGATTGCGAAACCAGTTTTCGACATTCATGAAAACCGGGACTACCAAAGTGTCATTTTGAGTGGAAAGGGCCGGATCGATTGGGAGTACAGTTTCGAACCAGTTTTGAATAAACTCAGTATTGCCGTTCTCATCAGTGACGGATCCAACACCCAGATGAAAGTTGAATGACTTGCGTTCGTTTTGAAGGTCAAGCCAGAACCCATTTAGTTTCATGTAGTGGTAACCACCATAATCACCACCCATATGATATGGCCAAACCATGTTAACCTCAGGAGGATCAGTAAACCTACCGACGGTATTGTTTTCATCTTTCAACCCAAATGTCAGTGAAAGTTGGGAGTATTCATCTACTGGGATTTCTTCATCTATTATCCATATCAAAGTTTCCGGAATGTTGGTGTCGACGTAATGAATGTTCTCATCTGTTTGTATTACCACAACACCTTCTTCACCATGTAGGATCAAATCGGAAATAAACCATTGGATTTCGGTGACCTCAAACTTATTATTTGCCTCATTTATGTACATTAGACTATCGTAGATCAAGTTCTGATCACCAAAAGCGTGTACAAATTGAAAAACTAATGGAACTGTAGGATTTTCAACTTCATTAGGATCATCCTTACAGGAAACTGCAAGTATGAGTGCCGTTATTGTAAGACCTAGGAAGATATTTCTAATAAAAAACATGGTTGAAAATTGCTATTGGTACTTAAAAATTATATTTCAATTGATTAATGAATTGATACTGAAGCATCATCTGTTCACCGTTCAGTTCCTGGTATATGGGTTTTTGCATAGTGGTGGCAACACTTAGATTCTTGAACCTGACATTTATATTGATACCCAGTAAAACCGCCTTACGCCCCGTATCCAATACTTTTTCCTTGTATTCAATGTCCGGCTGATTTGATTCGAAAGCACTATTGAAGCCAGGGGTCAATTCCAGATGCCTGAAACCGAATTTCCGGGAGTAGTATACTTGAAGGTTTACGGATCTACCAAACCAATAATCCATATCATTTTCCCTGGACCATCCTCTTAAAATTGTTGTCCCAAAACTTGAGTTGCTAACTGAAAGATTGTAATTCAATCTGAAAAAAAACTCCGGTATTCCGGCACCAGGCTGAATGGTATGATCGGCCTGAATCCCGATCTGATTCAATTCAATGGTTCCTTTCCTTGAAAAAGCCTTTCCAATTGCAGGTCGGAGCACATGAAGAGCATTCCCCGATTCTTTTTGGATACTGTAATCAACAATTGCAATTACGCTCCCAAAACCTTCATATTGAAGAAGGCTGTCGGTAACACTTTTGGTACCTGACATATCAAGAATTCTGGAGTAATAGATGTCGTTTTGTTCGTAGGGAAACACAAGAATAATATTCAGATGTTTTCCAATACTAAGATTTCCCCAGAGTTCGTATGCCCTGAAAGTTGTCTTGTCGGTGTTTTGATTTATGATCTGGATTTCCGAAGATGGACTATGCTCCATCCTGCCATTTCGGCTACTTGTTGGTGAATCTTGTGAGGACGGCACTGACAAATTATACCCCATGTAACCGGAATAACGATGAACTACTTCTATGTATGATTTTTGAGATGTGTTTCCATTAAGATGGAACCTGCAAAGACTACAAGAAATTCCTGTTGATGCAGTGAAAAGCATCAAAAAGCTCAGCAATATTGTTGACAATGATCGCACAATGCTGACGCAGCAAAGAAATTGCGTCCCCTTACTAATTAATGATATATTAGGTACTGGAAGTTCCAGATTATTTCATTTTATCATTAATAATTTCATCTATGGGTTATTAGCGTTAAGTTACCATTGGAAACCACTCTAATGAGACGATCAAACCGATTTATTGTATACTTTCTGATAGGATTTATTGCCTATTATATTTTCTCTAATGGTGACGATTTCGGCTATCAGGAGGAAAGTGAGTGGCTCCTTCCCTTGTTGATTGTTGTATTGGTCCTGTTACTGGGGATAAGGTTTTGGCAAAAAGGAAAGAAAGAATAAAAAAGGGCTGGCCTAATGACCAACCCAATCCAAATACTAACTTTAACATGAAAATCCCTTTCGGAATAATCACATTGTAAAGATACAAATTAATCCCTTCAGGCCATCGAATAGACGGGTTTCGTCCTTTTTAATTTCCTGATTTCAAGGTACATGACAGTATATTCTGACATTATGGCACAATATGGCAGGGTTATACCTTTTTGGCATACGCATTGATAATTTCTTTATTGAAGAAAAAGAAAAGAAGAACAAGAATTTATAAATAGTTAATAATGGGTAAAATTATTGGAATCGATTTAGGGACTACCAACTCTTGCGTGTCTGTGATGGAAGGTAACGAGCCTGTGGTAATTCAGAATAGCGAAGGGCACAGGACTACACCATCCATTGTTGCTTTCCTTGAAGATGGAAAGGGAGAACGAAAAGTTGGAGAACCTGCGAAACGGCAAGCTATTACAAATCCAAAGAATACGGTTAGCTCTGTTAAGCGGTTTATGGGTAAGAAGCACTCAGAGGTTAGCAGTGAAATCAAAACCGTATCATATGATCTGGAGTCCGGAAATAATGATGTTGTAAGGATACAGATTGGGGATAGGAAATATACGCCCCAAGAGGTTTCCGCAATGGTTTTACAGAAGATGAAGTCCACAGCGGAAGATTTTCTTGGACAGGAAGTAAAGGAAGCAGTGATCACTGTTCCGGCCTATTTTAATGACGCTGAGCGTCAGGCTACGAAAGAAGCAGGACAAATTGCTGGTCTTGAAGTGAAAAGGATCATTAATGAACCGACAGCGGCTGCACTTGCATATGGTCTTGATAAGAAGAATCAAGACATGAAAATTGCAGTGTATGATTTAGGTGGCGGTACATTCGATATTTCAATCCTTGAATTAGGTGAGGGTGTGTTCGAAGTGAAATCAACAAATGGGGATGTTCACCTGGGTGGAGACGATTTTGATGCGGTAATTATCAATTGGCTGGCGGAGGAATTCCAGAAGGATGAGGGGATCGATCTGAGAAAGGATCCCATGGCTCTTCAGCGACTGAAGGAAGCTGCCGAAAAAGCAAAAATCGAGTTGTCAAGTTCAACATCCACTGAGATCAATCTTCCTTATATCATGCCTGTAGATGGCATTCCAAAGCACCTGGTGAGGTCTTTAACTCGTGCAAAGTTTGAACAACTGGCGGATGATCTTGTAAAGAGGTCTATGGAACCGGTAAAAAAAGCTTTGGATGATGCGGGAATGTCTACAAGTGATATAGATGATGTAATACTTGTTGGTGGATCTACGAGAATGCCAAAGATCCAGGAAGAAGTTGAGAAGTTCTTTGGGAAAAAACCTTCTAAAGGAGTTAATCCTGATGAAGTTGTTGCAATTGGAGCAGCAATTCAAGGAGGAGTATTAACAGGGGAAGTTAAAGATGTTCTTCTTTTGGATGTTACTCCATTGTCATTGGGTATTGAAACGCTTGGAGGTGTCTTCACTAAGCTGATCGAATCTAACACGACAATTCCGACGAAGAAGTCAGAAGTATTCTCAACAGCTGCAGACAATCAACCTTCTGTTGAAATACATGTGCTTCAGGGTGAGAGACCTATGGCGAAGGATAACAGGACCATCGGAAGATTCCATCTTGATGGTATCCCTCCTGCTCCACGTGGTGTACCCCAGATCGAAGTAACTTTTGACATTGATGCCAATGGTATTCTTCATGTTTCTGCTAAGGATAAGGGAACAGGTAAGGAACAGAAAATAAGAATTGAGGCTTCATCAGGATTGAATGATGAGGAAATCGAAAAGATGAAGCAGGAAGCTCAGGCCAATGCTGAATCTGACAAAGCTGCCAAAGAAAAAGTTGATAAGATAAATCAGGCGGATTCTCTTGTATTCCAGACAGAGAAACAGCTCAGTGAATATGGTGACAAGCTGTCTGACAATAACAAATCTGCGATTGAGGCAGCCTTGGCGAAGCTGAAAGAAGCTCATGGCAAGGAGGATCTGGCAGCTATAGACTCTTCAATGGAAGAACTCAATACCGCTTGGCAGGCAGCTTCACAGGAGATCTACCAGGCGCAACAATCCGCAGATGCAGATGCTGCGGCAGGTGGGGCCCAGGCTGAAGGTGAGGCAGCAGCAGGAGGAAATGATGAGGAAGTTTCCGATGTAGAATACGAAGAAGTAGACGACAAAAAATAGTCTGCTTCCCAATATATAGATGTACAACTAAAAAGGCTAATCCCAATAGGGGCTAGCCTTTTGTTATTTTCACTAGTAAAGTCCAGATCAATAAATGCAGATTTTCATTAAAACCTTACAGGGGCTGGAGCCTTATTTAAAAAAGGAAGTAGAAACCATAGGAGGTTTAGAAGTCCGAATTGGTAATCGTTCGGTCTCTTGTGAGGGTGATCTGGAGTTTATTTACAAGGCTAATTACCTATTAAGGACCGCTTTGAGAGTTCTTATCAACATACTTTCCTTCAAAGCCAAAAGTGAAAGTGATCTTTATAAGGAAATCAAGAAATTCGACTGGTCCAGTTACCTGACATTATCTCAGACTTTTGCGATTGACCATACTGTATTCTCAGATTATATTAAACATTCGAAATTCGCTTCCCTCAAAATGAAGGATGCAATAGTTGATCAGTTTAGGGATAAGGTAGGATCGAGACCCAATGTTGATACTAAATCACCAGATGTCAGGTTCAACTTGCACGGGTACGGGGATACATTCCATGTGTCGGTGGATAGTTCAGGTGAGAGCTTGAATAAACGTGGTTATCGAGGTGTGGGGCATGAGGCACCATTGAATGAAGTACTTGCAGCGGGGATGTTGAAGATTGCTGGATGGAATCCAAACATTACACTAATTGATCCCATGTGTGGGACAGGTACCATTTTGATTGAAGCAGGGATGATCGCACAAAATATACCACCGCAGTTCTTACGAAGAGATTTTGGATTTAAAACTTGGAAAAATTTTAATCCAGGTCTTTGGTACAGGGTGAAGTCCGAGGCGGACTCTAAAATTAAGAAGTCCAGGTTCAACATAAGGGGAGGTGACATTGACAGTAAAGCAGCGAGAACTGCAAGCCAATCATTGCGCAAACTTGGACTTGACAAAGAGATTGAAGTCAGAAAATCCTCTTTCGAAAATCAGCATCCAAGCGGACAAGGCATGATGATAACCAATCCTCCATACGGAGAAAGGATAGGTAAGGACGTTGAACATCTTTATCAAAAACTGGGAGATACCTTGAAAAATCGATTTTCAGGATATGATGCCTGGATATTAAGCTCGAATATGAGGGCCCTTAAACAGCTTCGACTTAAGCCATCGGAAAGAATCAACCTGTACAATGGGGCACTTGAATGCCAATATTGTAAATACGAAATGTATCAAGGTGCCCGATCTTCCTAAAATTTACGGTATTGCAATAAAATCATTGTTTAGTTTCGTGTTTTCAAAATAATTAACCGTTTCATTGAATGAGACAAAAATTATTAAGACTTGGGGCTGACGAATTGTCTTATGAAATCCGAGGTATTGTTAGGAAGGCAGAGCAAATTGAAGCGTTGGGATATAAGGTGCACTGGGAGAATATCGGTGATCCAATTCAGAAGCACCGCAAGATGCCTCAATGGATGAAAGAGATCATTCAAGGTCTCCTTGAGGAAGATAAGACATACGGATACAGCCACTCCAAAGGATTACTATCCACAAGGGAATACCTCACTTCTAAAACCAATGAAAAAGGAGGTGTGCAGATTGGTGTGGAGGACATAACGTTCTTCAATGGATTAGGTGATGCAATTGCCAAGATCTACCAATATCTGTTGCCAACAGCTCGTGTCATTGGTCCTTCTCCTGCATATTCTACTCATTCTTCAGCAGAAGGGGCACATGCCAATGCACACCCCCTCACCTACAATCTTGATCCAAAGAATAACTGGTATCCTGACCTTGAAGACATGAAACTCAAGGTGAAGTATAATCCCGGTGTTGTAGGAATACTTGTCATTAATCCCGACAATCCGACAGGAATGGTTTATCCGCGTGAACTACTCGAAGGAATTATTTCAATTGCTCGGGAATATGATTTGTTTTTAGTATTTGACGAGATCTATCAAAATATCCTTTACAATAATGCAAGTACCGCATCAATGGCGGAAGTCATAGGAGACACCTGTGGCATTTGTCTGAAAGGAATTAGTAAAGAATTTCCATGGCCAGGAGCCAGATGTGGTTGGGTCGAGTATTACAATCGTGATAAGGACCCGGAATTTAATCGTTTGTGCCAGACATTGGACAATGCCAAAATGATTGAGGTGAGTTCAACAACATTACCTCAAAAGGCGATACCGATCATAATGGAGGACAGCAGATATAAAGATTTTTTGGCGGAAACGAATATTAATATTGGCCGACGAAGTCAAAGATTGACAGAAGCTTTCAAGGACCTGGACGGGATCCAATTCAACTTAACAAATGGCGCCTTTTACAACACGATAATCTTTGACAATAACGTCTTGAAGCCTCATCAGACCATGCATATTGAAGACCGAAATGCGATTGAACTTCTTGGATCCTGGCTTTCTCCGGATATGCCATTTGATAAACGTTTCGTTTATTACCTGCTCGCTGCCAAGCACGTTTGTGTCGTGCCCATCTCTTCTTTTTCCTCCGAATTATTGGGATTTAGGATGACTTTGTTGGAGGAAGATGAGAAAGAACAGGAATTGATCTTCAGCAGGATACGAGAAGGTATCAGAGAGTATCTGAGTTCCTAGTCCAATCGTTACAGTTTCAAAAAATCGATGTTTCTTTTCAGACCGGAAAACTTGGTTCTCTTGACCGCACTTTTTTTGAATACCTTGTTGAAAGTTTCTTCCGTGAGCTCTGTCCACTGTTTGTCTGTTAGTTGTTCCCAGCCCTGAGGCTCAAATAGGGGGTCCTCATGCGGCCTGCTAAACCTATTCCATGGACAAACATCCTGACAGATGTCACAACCAAATACCCAGTTCTCCATGGAGTCCTTAAAGCCTAATGGGATCTCATTTTTCAATTCTATAGTGAGATAAGAAATACATCGACTTCCATTAACTACATATGGTTCTGGGATTGCCTGTGTTGGGCACGCATCAATGCAGGCAGTACATGTTCCGCAATAATCACCAACTGGTCCATCTGGCACCAATTCTATATCACAAATGATCTCAGCAAGGAAGAAAAAGCTCCCCATCTTCTTATTAAGTAATAAGGTGTTTTTTCCTACCCAACCCAATCCACTTTTGGCTGCCCAAGCCCTTTCATGAACGGGAGCGGAATCAACAAATACTCTTCCTTCCAGATCACCGATTTCCTCCAGCATTTTATCGAATAGTGATTTCAGTTTTGACTTGATGATGTGGTGATAATCCTGCCCATAAGCATATTTGGAGATCTTATAATTACTATCACTATTATCCATTCTGGGGAAGTAATTATAAATGAGTGAGATGACAGATTTGGCACCTGGTACAAGTTTAGTGGGATCCAATCGCTTATCGAAGTTTCGTTCGAGATAACCCATTTCACCCTGGTAATTCCGTTTTAACCACTCCTCAAACTTTGGTGCTTCATTTTCCAGAAACTCTGCCTTTGAGATACCACAGTAATCAAATCCCAGAGCGTGCGCCGACGATTTTATTAAATGTGTATTTTCCTCAACTTTGGACATGCTTCAAATATATCAGATTAAAAGAAATGCTCGGATCCGCCTCAACTATGTAGTAATCTGTATTATAACTTTTCTTTCATGCTCAAATCCCGAACCTGGGAAGCAGGTCCTGATAAAAGAAAAATTTGGGGAGATAGATGGGTATTGGTTATACCTGCCAGCGACGTATGATTCGGAATCGAAATGGCCACTACTAATATATCTGACCGGAGGGGATGCATCTTCATCTCCGAATTTCAATACCGTCAAGAGCACGGGACCCGTAAAATATGCCTTACAACAGAATGGAGATCCTGTCCTGCAAAAAATTGTTGGAAATAACTTCATCATAGTCAATCCTCACATGACACCAGGCCCAAAAGAGCGAAGACAGTGGTTTCAACATGCTGAAAGTGTTTCCAGGATGATTCAACGAATTCAAATAAAGGTTTCCATTGATATGGAAAAGATTTATGTTACCGGACATAGCAGAGGGGGGCATGGAAGTTGGGGATTGGCAAAACGACTTTCGGATATTTTCGCCGCAGTGATGCCTGTCAGCGGAGAATTGGGTTGCAGAATTGAATGTGATCAAATTGGATCAATGCCAAAATGGATTATTCATGGAAAGGAGGATCGGATTGTTAAATATGAAAACTCGAATCATGTAGTAGAATTCTTTCGAGCAAAAGGGCAAAATGTCAAAGAATTAAATCATACCCATCCAAGGGAAGAAGATTATGAAGGACAACCTTTTATATTCAGTACTCTGGAAGGGAAAGGGCATAACATCGCAGATGAGGTATATTCAAGCCCTCAGGTTTATAAGTGGCTACTGCTCCAGGCAAAAAATATTAATTTGGAAAATCTAAATGCTCCTGATTAAGACCTAAGTCAATCCTTGCTCCTTTTTACCCAGCTGAATGTTGGAGTAATGACTTTCAATGAAAAAACGCATAACCGATTTCGAAAATTGGTGGAGGCAAACTACCTGGACTGGATTCTGTTGTTTGTAAAAAAGAATGTAGTGGGATTCTTCTTCCAGATCAAATGGATCAGGGATATCCAGTGATATATCGTAACCCTTGCCTTCATGAACAATGGTAAAATGGCATTCATGGAACACCGTACCCACAAAATCAACAAACGATTTCTCCCGTTTCACGAGTTCTGCGAAATACATTCTCCCCCAAATCAGCAGACTTAATCTTCTATAGTTCCTAATCAAAGAATAGATGATGAGACTTAATCCCCAGATTAGAAGAACAATACCCGCGATTTGGATCTGAGTGTTTTGAAGGTCCTTTATTAAATACCTGAAAACAAAATAAGTGCTAGTCAAAATGGTGATCCCAACAAAAAAGAAAAGGCCTGAAGTCAGGATTCTCAGTTTGACGCGGAATGGCAGAACACGTGGAGTGTCCCTCATCACTATTCAAAAAGTGTTCCTGTCGTCTGCGGAGGGATTTTACCCAGGTGACGGTAGGCAGCTTCCGTTGCCATCCGGCCCCTGGAAGTTCTCTTGATAAATCCTTCCATGATCAAGAAAGGTTCGTATACCTCTTCAATGGTTTCACCCTCTTCACCACACGCAGTTGCAATGGTAGAAATCCCAACAGGTCCTCCCTTGAATTTGTCGATGATGGTGGAAAGGATCCGATTGTCCATCTCGTCAAGGCCGTGATCATCCACGTCGAGTGCCTTAAGGGCCATTTTTGCGATATCCAAAGTGATGGATCCATCCCCTTTGATCTGGGCAAAATCCCGAGTCCTCCTTAAAAGTGTATTTGCAATTCTTGGTGTACCTCTACTTCTTCTTGCTATTTCGTAGGCGGCTTCTTCATCAATGACATGATTAAGAATATCTGCGGAACGACCCACGATCGAAGTGAGAAGTTGGTTGTCATAATATTCCAGCCGGGAGGTGATCCCAAACCTAGCTCGCAAGGGAGCAGTCAGCAAACCGGATCGAGTTGTAGCACCTATCAAGGTGAACGGATTCAGAGTGATTTGAACTGTACGTGCATTCGGACCGGAATCCAACATGATGTCAATCTTATAATCCTCCATTGCAGAGTACAGATACTCCTCGACTACTGGATTCAATCGATGAATTTCATCGATAAACAGAACATCATGATCTTCAAGATTGGTAAGAAGCCCGGCAAGTTCTCCCGGTTTATCCAGGACGGGACCCGAGCTGATTTTCAAGTTACTACCCAACTCGTTGGCAATGATGTATGAAAGTGTCGTTTTACCTAACCCAGGAGGGCCATGCAGCAGCACATGATCCAAAGGCTCTACCCGTTGTTTTGCAGCCTCCACAAAAACTTTGAGGTTTTCAACTACTTTTTTCTGCCCGGCAAAATCATCGAAACTAAGGGGGCGAAGAGCCCTTTCGATTTCCTTTTCAGACGAACTTAGTCCACCATCATCAGCCCGTAGATAATCCTCTCTCATTTGTGATTAGTGCAAAACAAATATAATCCAATACATTGTTAACCATCTTGATTTAATATTGCAAAAACTCGAATTCGTTGAACCCCGAAACAAGAAGGAAACTCTCAAGATTATTTTTCTTTTTAGCAGCTGTTCTAATCCTGGTCAAAGTCACCAGGGACAATACAAAAACCTTGCAACTGAATGAAGTAAGTGGGATCACTATGGGTACTATACCTTACATGATAAAGTATCGAATGTATGACAAAGTTGACTACAAATCCTCCATTGATTCAATATTGGTAGCGTTCAACCAGTCAATGTCAACTTACATTGAGGATTCGGAAATCTCCATTTTCAATATATCCGATACAATAGTTTACCGGAATGACTTATTTCCAAGGGTTCTGGCTACCAGTAAGGTGGTTTTTAATGTTACTCAGGGAGCATTTGATCCGACTATTGGACCATTAGTAAATGCATGGGGATTTGGACCTTCTGATCGAGTGGAGGAAATTGATCAGGAAGTCGTGGATTCATTGTTGTCATATGTTGGTTTTGAAGATGTGGTATTCAACTCAGAGTTTGCAGTGAAAAAGAAAGGGATCTATCTGGACTTCAGTGCAATTGCGAAAGGTTTAGCTATTGATCTGATCAGTGAATTTCTGGAAACAAAGCAAATTGAACATTACATGGTTGAAATTGGTGGTGAGGTCCGAACAATGGGTACGAATCAAAAGGACAACATATGGACTATTGGAATAGAAGATCCATTGGTTGACAGGGATGAAAGAAAAATTATGAGTATTGCCCAATTGGAAAATAGATCTGTCGCTACCTCTGGAAACTATAGGAATTATTATGAATTAGATGGAAAGATCTATGCCCACATTATTGATCCGCGTACTGGTTTCACATCTGATGAAAGTATTCTAAGTGCCTCCGTCTTTGCTCCTGATTGCATGACAGCGGATGCGTATGCTACAGCTTTTATGGTTTTGGGAATGGACGAATCATTGAGAATAATTAGCAACAACCCAGACCTCGATGCTATGCTTGTATATCGTGAAAATGATGATATTAAAACTTTGGTCACGGAAGGGATCGCGGAATATATAACTCAACAATGATTTTTAACATTCTCATTTTATTTTTTGCTGCAATGACAGGAGGGTTGGCTACCCGATTCCTGGTTTACAAGCCAAAAAACCTTCAGTTACCCTTGATCTTTGCCGGCTCATTTTTATTTGGGTTGACGGTGATCCACCTGCTGCCGGAGATATTTGAGTTTTCAATAGACGATTTCAGGATTGGCATATGGATACTTGTAGGTTTCTTTTTTCAACAGATCCTTGATCGTTTCACTACAGGGGTGGAACATGGCCATTACCATAAAGGGAGCAAGATCAATGATAAAATTGGTCTGATAAGTGCTCTCATCATTCATTCCATTCTGGAAGGCTCACTATTGGCAAATGACTCCCCAATTCATCAGCATCATACAGCTTATTCACTGCTTGTTGGGATTCTACTTCATAAAATACCGGCGGCTTTTGTGCTAATGACTATCTTGAGAGAAGGCAATACATCATCGAGGACTCAGTATTTCTTTCTTTTCCTTTTTAGTTTGTCCTCTCCTCTAGGCATTCTTTTAAGTAGTTATTTTGTGTTATTATCCACAGAGTACTTTGTGATATTGTATGCCTTGGTGAGTGGTATCTTTCTTCATATCTCCACGACGATCTTTGTCGAAGCAAACCCGGAGCATCGTTTTGGATGGCGTAGACTGCTTGTAGGGGCAGTGGGGGCAACCTTTGCCATTATGGCAGAATACATTATGTGAGCTTTCATTGAATTAATATCAACTTTGTTATTGAGTAACTTCATCAATAGCGAAAATTCGCAAGTACATGAGATTTTGTATTATTGCGGATGGTCAAAGAAGATTTTGAACTACGGCACATATTCGGCTTGAAGCTCAAAGAGATCCGCCAACAGAAAGATATTACCTACAATGAACTGAGTACCAAATCAGGTTTATCTGTTTCTTATCTCAACGAAATTGAAAGTGGTAAAAAATATCCCAAAGGAGATAAGATCCTTAAGCTTGCCAATGCACTTGAAGTCCCATACGATGACCTCGTCTCATTGAAAGTTCCAAATAAACTTCAACCGGTGTTGGATCTTATCGGATCAAACTTCATTAAGGACTTTCCTCTGGACCAATTTGGAATAAACCCGAAAAAACTAATTCAAATCGTTGCTCATGATCCAGCAAAAACCAATGCCTTTATAAGAACGATTATGAGGATCTCCCGAAATCATGAGTTAAAGCAGGAGCATTTTTATAAGGCTGCTATTCGATCATATCGTGAATTGCATGATAACTATTTTGAGGATCTGGAGGATGTGGTGGAAGCCTTGCATTTGGAATATACGGAACTGAAGGAAGTTCCATTCACACCTGAGATCATGGAGCAGATCTTACTTACGGTTGGGGTAAGGACAGATTTTGATGCTTTGACAAGAATAGATATTCTCTCAGATTTACGATCCTTATACCATCCTAAACAGAGGCTTCTTTATATAAATAAAGGTTTGACCAAAGGCCAAAAGAACTTTCTATTAGGTAGGGAGATCGCTTTTCAATGGTTAAAAATCAAAAATAGGCCGCTTGCTACACCCTTGCAGGGTAATCCATCATTTGATGAATTACTGAACAATTACTTTGCCTCCTATTTTTCTGCGGCATTGATTATTCCTCAGGCGGACATTATAAAAGATGTCAAATCAATTTTTTCTTCCAGGAAGTGGGATTCGAAATTTCTGAATGAGTTGGTTAACAGGTATGATGCGACACCTGAGATGGTCATGCAAAGGTTGACGAGCATTTTGCCGACCTATTTCGGATTGAAGAATCTCTATTTTTTAAGATTTGTGAAATCAAAAAATCAATATACGCTGACTAAGGAACTTCATTTATCTGCGCATCATAATCCCCATGCCAATGAGCTAAATGAACACTACTGTAGGAGGTGGTTGGGAATTAAATCCATAATTGAACTAGAAAAACAAGCCAAGAAGTCTAATATTTCTCTGATCGGTAATGCTCAACGGGTAAGATATTACGAAACAGGGAATGAGTATTTTGAAATGTCAATGGCTTTTCCCAATGTTTCCAACTTAAAGGAGTCCATAAGTGTAACTATAGGATTTGTATGTGATAAGAATCTTGAAAACAAGATAAAATTTATTTCTGATCCGGATGTTCCCACTATGGAGGTCAATATCACATGTGAACGTTGTGAAATACTAGGCTGTAAGGAACGTGCAGTGGATCCCATAGTCAATACCAGATTAAAGAATCAATCATTGATACTTGAGAAGATCGACGAATTGATTGCCCAATAAAAAAGCCTTGATTTGAAAACAAGGCTTTTTGGATCTACTGTAGATTATTTTCTAACTACCACACATTTCACATCCATCCGGATCATCCAATGAACATTGCATTGCTTGTTGATTGTATGATTTTTCATCCGTAATGGTGCTTTGACTTTGTGAAGATTGTTGGGGATTAGTGGTGTTGGTCACTTCAGCGGGTTGAGCTTTAGGTTCAAGTTTCTCTTCTTTGCTGACAGTGAACTTAATTGCATCAGTGGCCGCCTTTGTTCTCAGATAATACATCCCGGTTTTCAATCCTTTCTGCCATGAGTAGAAATGCATCGATGTCATCTTACCAAAGTTGGCATCAGTTAAATGAATATTGAGGCTCTGACTTTGACATATGTATGCTCCACGATCAGCAGCCATGTCAAGAATAGCTTTCTGGGAGATCTCCCAAACTGTTTTATAAAGCTCCTTGACATCGTCAGGTATTTCAGGAATATTTTGAATAGATCCGTTTTCAGCTTTGATCCTGTTCATCATTCTCTCATCCCACAACCCTTGTTTTATCAGATCTTTCATCATGTACTTATTAGCCACAATGAATTCACCTGACAAGACACGTCTCACATAGAGGTTGGAGGTAAATGGTTCGAAACATTCATTATTACCAAGGATCTGGGAAGTAGACGCTGTGGGCATGGGAGCAACCAATAATGAGTTTCTTACACCATGCTTACGTACTTTTTGCTTAAGTGAGTACCAGTCCCAACGATCATTACCAGGATCGATACCCCACATGTCAAATTGGAATATCCCTTTTGAAACAGGAGAACCCTTGAATGTTTCATAAGGCCCTTCCTCCATGGCAATTTCCATGGAAGTCTCCATAGCTCCAAAATAAATGGTTTCGAAAATATCTTTATTCAATTGCCGTGCTTCTTCCGAATCAAAAGGGTATCTCATCATTGCGAAAGTATCCGCCAAGCCTTGTACCCCAATACCTATTGGCCTGTGTCGCATATTGGAATTTCGCGCTTCCTGTACCGGATAATAGTTCACATCGATCACTTTGTTCAGGTTGCGAGTCACCACCTTGGTGATCTCATATAGCTTTTGATGATCGTATCCCTCTTCTGTAACAAATTTGGAAAGAGCAACAGAGGCCAGGTTGCATACAGCTACTTCGTCAGGAGAAGTGTATTCAATGATTTCTGTGCAAAGGTTGCTCGACCGGATTGTACCTAGATTTTTTTGATTCGACTTTTTGTTAGCATGATCCTTATAAAGCATGTAAGGAGTTCCGGTTTCAATCTGAGATTCCAAAACTTCAAACCAGAGGTCCTGAGCTTTTACAACTCTTCTGGCTTTTCCTTCTGACTCATACTTTTCATAAAGCTTCTCAAACTCCTCTCCATAGCAGTTATGCAGTTCAGGAGCTTCATCAGGACTGAAAAGTGACCAGTCACCATTCTCCTGTACCCGCTTCATAAAAAGATCAGGTATCCATAGCGCGTAGAAAAGATCTCGTGCCCTCAGTTCTTCCTTACCGTGATTCTTTTTGAGCTGAAGGAACTCAAAAATGTCGGCATGCCAGGGCTCCAGGTAAATTGCAAAACTGCCTTTTCTCTTACCTCCACCCTGATCCACATAACGAGCAGTCATATCAAAATTCCGAAGCATAGGAATGATGCCATTGGAAGTTCCGTTTGTTCCTTTTATATAAGCCCCTGTAGCACGGACGTTGTGAATACTGAGGCCTATTCCGCCAGCAGATTGTGAGATTTTAGCACATTGCTTTAAGGTATCATAGATGCCATCAATACTATCTTCCTTCATCGATAGAAGGAAGCAGGAAGACAATTGAGGTTTTGGGGTTCCTGCATTGAAAAGGGTAGGAGTGGCATGTGTAAACCATTTTTCCGACATCAAATTATATGTTTCAATTGCCGAATCGATGTCTTCTCCATGTATCCCTACCGATACTCTCATTAACATGTGTTGTGGTCTTTCCACAACCTTGCCATCGAGGGTCATCAGGTAAGACCTTTCCAAAGTCTTATATCCGAAGTAATCGTAATTGTAATCACGATCGTAATTGACAGCATCATCCAATCTCTTTGCGTTATTCTTGATCACACCATAAGTCTCAGCGGATATCAATGACGCATTTTCACCTGTCTTTGGGTTTATGTAGGTATAGAGCCTTTTCATGGTGTTGGAGAAAGACTCTGAAGTAACTTTATGCAGGTTAGAGATTGCAATTCTGGCTGCCAACTTGGCGAAATCCGGATGACGAGTGGTCATGGTGGCAGCAACTTCCGCAGCTAGATTGTCTAGCTCCACGGTTGTCACGCCATCGTAAAGACCATCAATTACTTTTTTGGCAATTTCTACTGGTTTCACGAAATCTTCATTGAGGCCAACACACAGCTTCTCAATTCGAGCAGTTATTTTGTCAAACTTTACTGATTCTCGTCTCCCGTCTCGTTTGATTACTAGCATAAAAGGTGATTAGTTTTTGTGTTAAAATTCTTCGTCTAAACTAAACTTTGGTTTTTCATTACTGTCATTTGAAAGTACCCCGGCTTTCTGGTATTCACCAACTCTTTTTTCGAAGAAATTGGTTTTACCCTGGAGTGAAATCATTTCCATGAAATCAAATGGATTTGTGGAGTTGTAAACCTTTGAGCATCCTAGTTCCAGTAAAAGCCTGTCAGCAACAAATTCAATATACTGACACATCAAATCTGAGTTCATACCAATGAGTTTTACCGGTAAGGCATCGGTCACAAATTCTTTTTCTATTTCTACTGCATCCTTGATTATTTCCTGAACAGTTTCTTCTGATAGCTTATTAACCACATGATCATTATACAGTAGACATGCGAAGTCGCAATGCAATCCTTCATCCCTGGATATAAGTTCATTTGAAAATGACAATCCAGGCATTAGTCCTCTTTTCTTCAACCAAAATATTGAACAGAAACTGCCTGAGAAGAATATACCTTCAACTGCCGCGAATGCGATCAATCTCTCTTGAAATGACCCTTCATCGATCCACCGCAATGCCCATTCCGCTTTCTTCTTAACGCAATCCATCGTTTCGATAGCATGAAAAAGTACATCCTTCTCCTTGGGATCCTTAACGTATGTATCTATCAATAAGGAGTAAGTTTCGGAATGTATGTTTTCTATTGCTATCTGAAATCCGTAGAAGAATTTGGCTTCCGTGTATTGAACTTCTGACACAAAATTCTCCGCAAGGTTTTCATTTACGATACCATCACTTGCAGCAAAGAACGCTAAGACATGCTTTATAAAATGTCGCTCTCCGTCGTTAAGATTAGCCCAGTCTTTAAGGTCCTGACTTAAGTCGATCTCCTCTGCTGTCCAGAAGCTGGCTTCTGCTTTCTTGTAGAATTTCCAAATGTCATCCTTCTCAATAGGAAAGAGAACGAACCGGTCCTTATTTTCCTTAAGTATTGGTTCGGTAATCTGTGTCGTTAGTTCGCCCATGATTTAGTTTTTTTTACAAAATAGTTCTCCATTTCCTATTGATAATGTTTTCGTTTTTCAACGAAATAACATCATTTTAATAGGACTTTTTTACACACCTACTAATATGAGTGTCGTAAAGTGCCTTGAAGAGGCACAGCCTTACGGAAAGTGGTTTATTTTTCCAAGCTGTGTATACAAATGTGTAGAAAACGGCCCTAAATGTCAAGGCCGCTAACCCCCTTTCGGCTAACTTATCAACATGGGTGTGGATAACTCTATAAATAACTGACAAACAGCATTTTAAATGTTAATAAGGAAACAAAACTTCTATTCAAAATGATTCAAAACCAAGGTATTTTTTGGTAAAAAAATTATTAAAAAAATTATCCACATATCTATTGCGGTATACTTTGTTCTATTGTTTGATAATTATATTGAAACATCTATCTTTGCAATCCTTTTTGAAAAAGAGTATTTAATAATTAAATCATGTACGCAATTGTTGATTTTGCCGGAAAGCAGTACAAAGTAGAGAAAGACAAATACATCTACACATCAAAGCTTGATGCGAAAGAAGGTGATGCTGTTGACTTTGATAAGGTTTTGCTTGTAGACAATAATGGTAAAGTGAAGGTAGGTACGCCAACGGTAAAAGGATCCAAGGTTTCTGGTAAAGTTCTGGAGCATGTGAAAGGAGATAAAGTGATCGTCTTCAAGAAAAAGCGAAGGAAAGGTTATAAGGTGAAGAATGGTCACAGACAACAGTTTACTAAGGTGTTAATCGAAAACATTAAATAAAATGGCACACAAGAAAGGTGTAGGTAGTTCTAAAAACGGTCGCGAATCAGAAAGTAAAAGATTAGGTGTTAAGATTTATGGCGGCCAAAGAGCCATAGCGGGAAATATTATTGTCAGACAACGCGGGACAAGGCACCATCCTGGTAGTAATGTTGGTATTGGCCGTGATCATACCCTTTTTGCCTTAACAGATGGTGTGGTCAGATTCCAAAGAGGTCGTCAAAACAGATCTTTCGTCCACATCGATCCGGTAGTGGAGTAAAATCCGTAAAGAATATTATCAGAAACCTCGATCGAATGTTCGGGGTTTTTTTGTGTCAAATTTATCCAGTGAAGTGTCCGCTTATCGGACAAAAGTATTTGTACACTTTCTAAATCATCATCACAATGTACTGGTTATCAATGAATTATGATTTTTGGCATCGTCTATGTAGTTGACAGGACAGGTAGAAAACTCAAAATTTGAAAAATGAGGAGATCAAATCTCCTCATTTCTTACGAATTCATAGGTAGTGTTAAAATAAAAAAGGGGTTGAATTATTCACCCCTTTTTTGTTTTTGGCTTTAAGCCTCCACAGGCTTTTTCCGAGGTCTCCCCGGAAGCACGGTCGTTTCTTTAAAACCATTTTTATAAAGTTTCTTTCTTGTTTTCCAAACTTTATAATTGTTTTTGTTACCGACCTCAAATTGCCATTTCATGTGTTGGGATGGAGTCATCCACCTTAAATTATCAGAACTATTGTTTCGAGGATTGTTGTCTTGATGGATAATCATCGTTAGTTCCTTTGGGTTCTTGTTAGGAACGAATGCTTTAGCCACTTCTTTATGTGGATAAACCGTTCTTCGTTTACCATCATCATCAATTAAATCAAGGAAGTAACACTTACAAGTTTTGTTCCACCGTTGACGCATCAATTTACCTCTAAGGGTCATATTGGTTTTGCTTCCACGATGCCAAACTTTCCTAGTAACACTTTTGATTTTCCCCCTGTTCGAGATCTGGTAATTTTTAAAGCCAGGAATTGGTTCCCATTGTTCGTCTGGTTTTGTTTTCGCCATAAGATTTTGCTCTTGGTTAACAATTAATTAAGTCCAGCCGACTCCTAATGAGACTTTAAAAGTACTATTTTTAGCAGTATATTAAATGGAATTCAAAAAATATTTGCATACACCTTTCAATAAGATGTTCAAAAGAATACTGCAAAAGACATTTATTTGCCTTACAATGATTTCAAGTGGTTGTGATAATCTTTCTGAAGAAGCATCAACTGGTTTTGATCAGTATCCTATCTATAGTGGTCAAGACCTGGGACTAACTGGCACCGTTGGTGGTTGGCAGATCAAAATATGGGTACCAACAGCTGAAACTATCTCATTGAAAATTTACGATAAGGGTCTGGGAGGGGAATTGATAGAAACCATTCCCATGGAGCGAAGCGGGCAAGGTGTATGGATTAAAGAGTTATCTATGGAATATTCGGGGTTGTATTACACATTTCAGGTCACAATCGAGGGTGAATTACTTGAGGAGACGGTTGATCCATATGTCAAACTAGTAGGAGTTAATGGTAGACGTGGATTTTTTGGTGATCCGGAGAAGGGAGATCCCGAAGGATGGAATAATGACAACGGGCCGACGGTTGAGAATCCGACCGACATTGTCCTTTATGAACTGCATGTGAGAGATCTATCAATGGACCCTTCATCCGGGATGAAATATAATGGGAAGTTTCTTGCGTTCGCAGAGGAGAATACCTCAACAAGTGAAGGAATAAAAACGGGATTAAGCCACTTGAAAGAATTGGGTGTTACTCATATTCATCTGTTGCCATCATTTGATTATCGGTCAATTGATGAAACCAGACTTGATGATAATAAATTCAATTGGGGCTACGATCCTCAAAACTACAATGTTCCTGAGGGCTCCTATTCCACAGATCCGTACGATCCAATGTCAAGAGTTTCGGAAATGAAGAAACTGGTGAAAACACTTCATGACAATGGGTTCGGGGTGATCCTGGATGTTGTCTACAATCATACTGGTTTTACCAATGAGTCTGTATTTAATCAACTTGTACCTAAATATTATTATCGTCTAAAAGATGATGGGTCATTTTCAGATGCCT
This sequence comes from Cyclobacteriaceae bacterium, assembly GCA_965242805.1. GTDB lineage: Bacteria > Bacteroidota > Bacteroidia > Cytophagales > Cyclobacteriaceae > JANQEU01. The sequence continues at coordinate 3,896,659 of CBDETD010000002.1, forward strand.
CCGCATGCGGAAATGAAACTGCATCGGAAAGATATATGATGCGGAAGTTTATGATAGAATCAATGAAGTATTGGGTTGATGAGTATCATATGGATGGTTTCCGTGTTGACTTGATGGGTATCCATGATATCGAAACTATGAATGAGATTTCCAGGGAATTGAAAAGTATAAATCCATCGATATTTATCTATGGTGAGGGGTGGACAGCCTCAAGCAGTCCGCTACCGGATTCTCTTCGAGCCTTGAAAGCAAATGCCTCCGAACTTGATGGCATTGCCGTATTCAGTGATGAGCTGAGAGATGGTATTAAAGGGCATTGGTCTGACAAAGAAGACAAGGGTTTTGTTTCAGGAAAGCTGGAAACAAAGGAAAGTGTCAAATTCGGGATTGCAGGAGCCACTCGTCACCCACAGGTTGACTATACTAAAGTGAATTATACGAACATTCCCTGGTCAAATAGTCCATCTCAAACCATTACCTATGTTTCCTGCCATGATGATTTGACCCTTTGGGATAAACTGGCAATATCAAATCCTGATGCAAGCAGGAATGATTTGATCCAGATGCATAAATTGGCAAATACAATTGTGATGACAAGTCAAGGTATTCCTTTTTTACATGGAGGAGTAGATTTCCTTAGGTCAAAAAATGGTGACCATAATTCATTTGAAAGTTCTGACTCAATAAACAGCATTAAATGGGATCAGAAAGAAATTAACAAAAGTGTTTTCGAATATTATCAAAAGCTGATACGACTCAGGAAGGAACACGCCGCTTTCAGAATTCCTGATGCTCAAACTATGCAGGAAAACCTCTCATTCATTCAGATTGAAGATGAGTTGGTCATTGGATATGAGCTAGGTCCAAATGCAAACGGAGATGTATGGAACCGTATTATTATTTACTTCAATGGGAACGAAAGCTCCGTCAACGTTGAATTACCAGAAGGAGAGTGGGTATCAGTATTGGAAAATGGTGAGATCGATTTGGAAGGGATAGGAACCTATGAAAGTAGAGGTGTACAAATACCGGGGCGATCTGCATTGATCGTTCACAATTAGACTTTCGACTTCTTTAGTTTTTTTGTCGCGTATTTTTTAGGAGCATAAAGAAATCCGAATGCCTTGGCGTTTTCTTTCGAATGCGTTTCATGGTGCACGTAATGTGCATTCATGATCCTCTTTAAATAGGGGTGTTTTGCTTTGAAATTGATTTTTATCCTTCTATGCACCAGAATGTCGTGGAACAAAAAATAAAATACTCCATAAGAAAGTATACCATATCCAACAAATTTGATCCAGGCAATTGATTCAATTTCGTAACCTAATACAATAAGGGTTATTGAGGGTATGCTGAAAACCAGTGCAAACAGGTCGTTCATTTCAAGAGGATGTGGGTGTATCTTGTGATGTGATCTATGCCAACTCCACAAAAATCCATGCATAATATACTTATGAGTGGCCCAAGCCACTCCTTCCATGAGGAAAAATGTACCGATTACAAGGAAAGTATTAATTACTAAATCCATTTACATCTTCATGAGGATTTCTTTCACATTCTCCATCAACCACATTGGTGTACTTGTAGCTCCACATACCCCAACTGTATCATTTGATCCAAACCATTCGTAGCGAAGCTCATTCGGGTTGGAGACGAAGAAACTATTCTCGTTGTTTTCTTTGCAAATATTATACAAAACTTTGCCATTGGACGACTTTGTACCGCTTACAAAAACGATCTTGTCAAAGTTTTTTGAGAAGTTTCTTAATTCCTGATCCCTATTGGACACTTGCCTGCAAATAGTATCATGGAACGTAACCTCTTTGCCGGATTCTTCAAGTTTCTCTTTTATGCTGTAAAGATTGGAAGTGCTCTTTGTGGTCTGACTGTATAGAGTAACTTTTTCAGGTATGTTTTCAATTTCAAGCTCGTCCAGATCCTGGAATACAACAGCTTCATTATTGGTTTGCCCCAATAAACCCACAACCTCCGCATGTCATGTTTTCCATAGATAAGGATCTGTTCTTTTTTGTCATACGAGTTCTTTATCCTGTTTTGCAGTTTTAGTACTACCGGACAGGAAGCATCAATAAGTTCCAGATTGTTTTGAATGGCGAGTTGGTAAGTAGAAGGAGGTTCACCATGCGCTCTGATCAGTACTTTTTGGTCTCTGAGATCCTTTAGATCTTCGTGATTGATGATGACGAGACCTTTATTCTGTAATCTTTTAACCTCTTCATCATTGTGTACAATGTCACCAAGACAATATAGACGCTCATTGCTATCCAAGATGTCTTCCGCCATCTCAATGGCGTACACGACTCCAAAGCAAAAACCAGAATTTGGATCTATTGTCACCTGAAGGTTCAGCATACATTGAAGAACCATTTCAGGGAATTTATGTTTTACTTATCGAATATTTTTTGAAAAACTCAAAAAGACTAATATTCATTAGCAGCAACAGCAAAGAATACATAGAATCTTCTATCGGGATCGTGAATATCCGTATTCCCAGGTTTTCTTCATTGTTATACCAAACAATAGGTTCCTCAAGAAAGGATCCGGTGAGGATCCCATTTACTATTGAGAATGGTATAAGATGGAAAAAGTAGGTTATTGTGAACTTCCCTAACCACCTAGGATTTAGAAGTCCAATGTAAAAAGCAAATATTGAAGTAAACAGGAAATTCCAAAATGTATAGGATCTGTCAATATTTAGGATGGATGTAATAAACAGAAAAACTGAAAGTGACAGATAGATGATTTTTAATGTTGACGAAGTCTTGATCTCTGGGAAGAAATAATTAATGCATTCGTAAATGAATACCGTGCAAAAAGGAATTACGATGAAGAACATCCACTCTTCAAATGGTAAACCAAGGAAGTATAGATCAAGTGTATAAGTATGGTTAAATCCCCATACCCCATTTCCTGTGAAAATCACATCCCATATGATAAAGAATGCACCTGTAATAAAAATGGCAGGAAAGAGAGGTTTCCATTTTGAATAATAATGAACCCTTCTTTCGAAAGAAGCAGGTAATGGAAAAGACAAGCTAAGAAGTAGTAGTGTCAGGTAAAGTGATGGCATTTAAATCACATTAAGACGAGACTTGAAGTAGGTATTGAACAGTAAGAGAAGTTTCCTTGAATTAGGGATCCTTATTCGTTCCTGGAGTATACGTTCGGCAGGTAGGTCCTTTATCTTTTTGAAAAGTTTCAAATAGTAGATATAAGCAAGGTAAACACCCAATTTAGCCCCTTTCGGCAGCTTTTTAATACCTTCTAAAGCATCATCAAAATCTGCTTGTATATCTTTTTCTATAAGGAATTTGTCATCGGAATGAAATCTATTGAAATCTACATCGGGAAAGTAGGTACGACCTCTGTCATCATAATCACTCTTGATATCCCGAAGGAAATTTACTTTTTGGAATGCGGCTCCAAGCTTCTTGGCGGGGGCTTTCAATGATTGGTATTTTTTGTCATCACCTTCACAGAAAACTCTCAGGCACATCAGACCAACTACTTCAGCAGAACCGTAAATGTATTCTTCATAACCTTTCTGATCATATGTTTTTTCGGAAAGATCTAATTCCATGCTGTAAAGGAAGGCATCTATCAGTTCTCTTTCGATTTTGTATTCATTTACAATTAACTGAAAGGAATGCAATACAGGATTCAAGCTGATGCCTTTTTCAATGGATTTATAGGTGTCCTTCCTGAATTCTTTAAGTAGCTGCTGTTTGTCATGATCATGGAAAGTATCTACGATCTCATCGGCATATCTAACGAAACCATAGATTGCGTAAATGGGAAAATGAAATTTTTTATCCAGAGTTTGGATCCCCAGGGTGAATGACGTCGAATAATCCTGCGTGATTATTCTACTGCATTTAAGAGCCGTTTTCGAATAAAGATCCATAGCAACTTCCAAAACTAACTAAAATCCTTTTGGATCTCTTTTGCTACTACCTCCCCGGAAATCAACGAAGGCGGCACTCCCGGCCCAGGCACCGTAAGCTGACCGGTATAGTAAAGGTTTTTGAGTTTACGATTCTTCAATGAAGGCTTCAAGATGGCAGTTTGCATCAAAGTATTAGCCAATCCGTAGGCGTTTCCTTTGAAAGAATGATAATCAGATTTAAAATCTTTATGCGCATAACTCCTTTTGACCACTACATGATCTCGAATATTGGATCCTGTGAAAGATTCCAATCGATCCATTGCGATACTATAGTATTTTTCACGGATATCGTCATTGTCTTCAAGGTCTGGTGCTACTGGTATCAGTACAACTATATTTTCAGATCCTTCGGGCGCAGCTTTTTTATCTGTTTTTGAGGTGGCGGAAGTATAGAGCAGGGGAGCTGTAGGCCATTTTGGATCCTGATATATTTCCTCGGCATGTAGATTAAAATCCTCATCAAAGAAAAGCGTGTGATGCCTCAGTTTAGGTATCGTTTTATTGACTCCAATGTAAAATAATAGTGATGAAGGAGCCATTGTTCTGTTATCCCAGTATTTAGGAGAATACTGCTTGAATTCATCTTTAAGTAAATACTGATCTACATGATTGTAATCCGCTCCAGCCACAACGATATCACATTCCAAATTCCCGTTTGTGGTCTCAACTCCTGAGATCTTATTTCCAGAATACTGGAACCCGGTTACTTCTGAATTATTTTTAAGATTAACACCTAATGACTGACTGAGATCAACCATGGCTTTTACAACGCTGTGCATTCCACTCTCGGGGTACCAGGTTCCAAGACTTATGTCGGCATAGTTCATCAAACTATAAAGGGCAGGTGTATTATCGGGGGTCCCTCCCAAAAACAGAATGGGGAACTCCATCAGCTGTCTTAACCTGGGTTCCTTGAAAAATTTATGGACGTGTTTTCTCATCGAGGTGAATACGTCCATCTTTAATAAGCCATTCAGCAATCGAATATCCAGAAACTCAGTGAGTGATCTGCTTGGCTTATAAACCAGATCGTTGATGCCTACCTTGTACTTGTAACCAGCCTGATTGAGGAATTTCCTCAGATTTTTTGAGGAGCCCGGCTCTATCGACTCACACATTTCTTCGAACTCATCCATTCTGGCAGGGACATCAATGTATGAGTCTTTGAACTTGACCCCATAAGATGGATCCAGTCTTTTTAGATGATAGTAATCAGTGGGATGTTTATCAAAATTTGCAAAGAATCTTTCAAAAACGTCAGGCATCCAGTACCATGAAGGGCCCATATCATAATTATAGCCATCTATGGATAGTACCCTGGCTCTGCCACCAAAGTCTTCATTTTTCTCGACTATTGTGACATCGTTTCCGAATTTTGCTAAGTGGCAAGCAGCAGAAAGTCCGGCAAAACCGGACCCTACTACGCATATTTTTTTTGACATTCAATGAGATTAGAGCAGATCTATCGATCAGAATAGATACTAAGGTAATCTTTCAGCTCTTTTCGTGCTATGTGGATTCTATTTTTTACAGTTCCTAAGGGAATATTTAACCTCTCCGCTATTTCGTGATATTTAAATCCTCGAAAATACATTATGAACGGAACCTTGTAATTATCATGAAGCTTATCTATGGCCTCGTCAATATCTTCCTGCGCAAAGTTTGAAGGAGCGTGATTGTAAGCGATGCTATCTGAAGAGTTGATATAGTGCATGTTATCAGTGGTGTCGATGAAGGTGTTCCTTCTTACCATCCTCTGATAATTTGTAATGAAGGTATTTTTCATTATGGTATACATCCAGGCCTTGAGATTAGTCCCGTCAGTGAACTTCTCTCTGTTAGAATATGCCTTTAGCATAGTTTCCTGTAACAAATCATTTGCGTCTTCAGAGTCTTTCGTCAATTTCAATGCGAATGGTTTAAGGACACCTGTTAGACTATCTATTCTGTATGTGAAATCCATGGCAGTCATAATATACCCTGTTTGTTTTTGTTTAACAAAAATCATAAAAAATTAAACAAAAAACAAATATTTTGTTGAATTATTTTATAAAAAGATTAAACAAAAAATCTTAATTGTGTGTAAAAGCCCCTGAATTGAACATTAGGGGTCTCAAATTAGACAATGAGAATTTTCAGAGTGTTTAATGTATAAAGAAAATTATTGAACAGAAATGGATCTACTGGATCTCAATTTTGCTCTGTTCTTCGACGAAATGGATCAATTCTTCAATTCGATTCAAAACCAGTACATTTTCTGGAAGAGATAAATCCTGTCCAATTACCTGGTAACCCGATAATAAGATTGTCGCCTCTGGGAATGTATCCCCCAGTCGAGTAACGTAAGCCTGAATGTCAGAAGGTCCTGGTGTAGACGTTATCACCGAGAATATGAAGTCCGGTTTGTGGATATCATATACCTCCTTCACGTCATTGAATGGAAGAGATTGACCTAAGTATATTGTTTTGTTCTGTTTTGACCTTATAACGAAATCTCCAAAAAGGAGCGTGAGTTCATGTAGTTCTCCTTCAGGCAGATAAAGTAAATATTTTTTTGAATTCGCATCCGGAGTCGTGTAGAGTCCGTCAATTGCAACTACCAGCTTTTGTCTAACCAAATTGGAAATGAAATGCTCCTGAGCCGGATTGATCGCCCCTGTTTGCCACAAGATCCCTATTTTGGTGAAGAAGGGATAGATGATCTCCATCATGGATCGCTCAAATCCAAATTTTAGGATCATGCTAGACATCGTTTTTTCAAATCGATCTTCATCCAAATCTACCATGCTTATGGTAAGGGCATTAATTTGTTCGGAGGATTTGAAGCTTGATTCAGTAAGTTGAATCACTTCTTTCTGGATCTCGCCCTTACTCATTTTAGCGATCTTACTGATTTTCACTCCGTTATTGTTGAGGAGTGCAACATTGAGTAAAAGCTTTAGATCTTCATCATTGTAGTACCGAATGTTGGTATCCGTCCTCTTGGGCTTTACCAATTCATACCGCTGCTCCCAAATCCTGATTGTATGAGCTTTGACCTCAGTTAAGTGTTCCAGATCTTTTATTGAAAAAGTTCCCATTACATTCTTCTCGTTCTGCACAGATTTAAAGAGTTAACTGATGAGTGGTAAAATTGTTTATTCTAATTGAAAAATAATCGTATTATTGGTAAATCCTAAAAATGCCAAAGAATACAAATGATTTTATACAATGTAACCGTCAATGTATATCCTGATATCGAAGAAAAATGGTTCAAATGGATGAAGGACCTTCACATGAACGAAGTCATGGCAACTGGCTATTTCATCGAATCGAAAATTTTCAAACTTTTGAATGAAGACCCAGATGCTGAAGGAAATACTTATGCAATCCAATATTTTTCTTCAAACCTGGATCAGTTGAATACTTATTTTGAGAAAGAAGCTTCCCGATTGAGGAAAGATCACATTTCCCGATTTGGGGACAAAGTGCTGACTTTCAGAACTATACTTGAGGAAGTTTAAAAGTGTAAATGACAATTGATCCACTCAGCATCAAATTCTGCATTGTACTTTTTATAAAAATTGATCGCAGGTTCATTCCAATCCAGTACTTGCCACATCATGCCAGTGCATTTACTGGATTTGGCAACTTTTACTGTTTCATCAAACAAAAGTCTTCCAATACCATTCCCACGACTTGCTTCGGCTACGATCAGATCCTCAAGGTATAAACGCTTGCCTTTCCATGTCGAATAGCGATAATAATAAATCGAAGTACCGACGATTTGGGTATTATTTTCAGCCACCAGGAAACCAAAGACAGGGTCGGACCCGAAGCCATCTTCCAGCATCATTTGCTCTGTGTTTTCAACTTGTTCCGGTGCTTTTTCGTACACAGCAAGTTCCTTAATCAATTCCAGAACAGCGGGAATGTCCTCTTTTACACCTTGTCTGATAGTTGTTCCCTGTGACATAATTACGGATTCCTAATTATACTTTCGAAGCTAAGAAATGGGTGCAAAACTTTCGGAATTTTGATTTCATTAGCACTTTGATTGTTTTCAAGGATCGCAGCCAAGATCCTCGGAATTGCAAGGGCACTCCCATTTAAGGTGTGTGCCAGTATTTTCTTTCCGTTAGTGTTACGATATCTCAATTTGAGCCTATTGGCCTGGAATTTTTCAAAGTTAGATACAGAGCTTACCTCCAACCATTTCTTTTGAGCAGCGGAGTACACCTCAAAGTCATATGTAATAGAAGACGTAAAGCCCAGATCTCCTCCGCACAATCGCAGAATTCTGTATGGTAACTCCAAGCTTTGGACAAGGCTCTCAACATGGGAGATCATTTCGTCCAATGCATCATAGGATTTGTCGGGATGGTTGATTTGCACAATTTCCACCTTATCGAATTGGTGAAGCCTATTCAGTCCACGTACATGTGATCCCCATGAACCAGCCTCCCTTCGGAAACATTGGGTATATCCTGCAACTTTGATCGGAAGATCACTTTCATCAAGGATCTCGTTTCTGTAAATATTGGTGATGGGGACTTCTGCTGTCGGGATCAGGTAAAGTGAGGTGTCCTCAATATGATACATCTGACCTTCCTTATCAGGTAGCTGACCGGTCCCATATCCTGATTCTTCATTAACCAGCACGGGAGGCATTATTTCCATATATCCTTTTTTATTGGCCTCTACCAGGAAATAATTTATAAGTGCCCTGACTAATTGAGCAGCTTCTCTTTTGTAAAATGGAAAACCCGCTCCTGTTACTTTATTGCCAAGATCAAAATCGATGAGATCAAAGTCCTTGATAAGATCCCAATGGGGTTTCGCCCCGCTGTCCAGGGAAGGGAGATCTCCCACCTGTCTGACTATTTCGTTGTCTTCTTCAGAAGCTCCCGCAGGAACGATATCATTTGGAATATTAGGTACATTGAATAAAAGATCCCTCAACTCCAACTCTGTATTTTGAAGTTGTTCCGAGAGAACTTTGCCTTTACTCTTCAATTCTCCCGTTTCTTTCTTGGCCTCCTCCGCAGCTTCCTTTTCTCCGGATTTCATTAATTGTCCAATTTCCCGGGCCTTTAGATTGGATTGTGAAAGAACTTCATCCAACTGGCCTTGCAATTCCTTGCGTTTATCATCCTTTGCGATGATCTCTCGCAACGCATCATCACTATTAGGGAATCCTCTCTTATCCAATCCTTTCTGGAATGAATCAAAATTTTCTCGGATATCAGAAACGACTAGCATCTATGTGTTATTAAAATGTTTGCAAATTAAGGTTCTTAACTCTACAAATTGAAATCCATTTATTTGTTTCTTACGATAAGAAAAGGTTCCAATAGCTTGCTTTATTTTCTAACACTGTATATTATTGTGCGTCTTTTTCGGACAGAATCCACGGACAAGCTTATTCAGTCCAACGATCTTTGTAAATCAATCATACGTACTGCTAATTTTTTTACCCACGACTTAAACATTTATGTACACCCTAGACGATCTAAGTGTCAGGTTGCTATCAGAGCTAAGGGAAATAGCTGAGGAGCTCAATATCAAAAACGCGAAGAAAGCCCCAAAGAAAGATCTTATCTACATGATCCTTGACCAGCAAGCGACTTTACCGGACAGCGAATTAGAAAAAATTAAGGACGCCAAAAAGGCGAAAGAAAAAGAAGAAGTCAAATCAGATGATAACGGATCATTTGAAAGTAAACCAAATAAGAAAAAGAAAAAGGTTGAATCATCAAAAGGTGCTGCAGACCAAAGTGCTGATGAGCTACTGGAGTCACTGAATCTTGAGCTCGAATCACCTCAAAAAACTTCAAAAGAAGGAAGGAAGCCTGAAGAAGGTAGAAAGCAAGAGGACGGAAGAAAACAAGATACCCATAAGCAATCATCTCAGGAACATCAGGAGAAAAGACAGCAGAGGGATGCTCAGAAAGAAGAAGCCAGAAACCGAAAGGCAGAATATCTGCAAAACCTTAAAGAGTTTGAAGGTATTATTGAAAATGAAGGTGTCCTGGAAATTATGCAGGATGGTTACGGATTTCTAAGATCCAGTGATTACCATTACCTGGCATCTCCCGACGATATTTATGTTTCTCCTTCTCAGATAAAGCTATTCGGTTTAAAAACCGGCGACACTGTCAAAGGCCAAATAAGGCCTCCAAAGGATGGTGAGAAGTATTTTGCCCTGTTGAGAGTAGAATCTGTAAACGGAAAAACGACTGAAGAAATTCGTGACAGAGTTGCCTTCGAATACCTGACGCCGTTGTTCCCTGATCAAAGACTAACATTATCAACCAAAGCAGACAATTATTCCACCAGGATCCTGGATATGTTTTCTCCTATCGGGAAAGGTCAAAGAGGAATGATAGTTGCACAACCCAAAACTGGAAAAACTGTCTTGCTCAAGAATGTTGCGAACGCAATCGCAGAAAATCATCCGGAATGCTATCTGATGATACTTTTAATTGACGAACGTCCTGAGGAAGTAACAGATATGGCAAGGTCTGTAAAGGCGGAAGTAATTGCCTCCACTTTTGATGAGCAGGCGGAGAAACACGTCAAAGTTGCTTCAATTGTCCTGGAGAAAGCCAAAAGGATGGTTGAATGTGGACACGACGTTGTTATATTACTTGACTCGATCACAAGATTGGCCAGGGCTCACAACACAGTAGTTCCATCTTCCGGAAAGATACTCTCCGGGGGGGTTGATGCCAATGCTTTGCATAAACCAAAAAGATTCTTTGGTGCTGCACGGAATGTCGAAAACGGAGGTTCGTTGACAATTATTGCTACAGCCTTGATTGATACGGGCTCAAAAATGGATGAAGTGATCTTTGAAGAATTCAAAGGAACAGGTAATATGGAATTGCAGTTGGATAGGAAGCTTTCCAACAAGAGGGTATACCCTGCAATCGATGTGCCTGCTTCAGGTACAAGACGTGAAGATCTTCTTATGGATAGAGAAGAGCTCAGTCGAGTTTGGATACTTAGAAAATATATGTCTGATATGAATAGCACCGAAGCTATGGAATTCTTATTGGATAAGATGAAGGGTACCAGAAATAACGATGAATTCCTGGTATCAATGAATGGATAACATTTTGTGGTAACACATTTTGAAAGCTTTCGTATCTTCAGGTATGAAAGCTTTTTTTTTATCTCTTGTATTCAGTGTGCTGGCAATAGGATTATCAGCACAAGCCAACCGATCATATGATATTGAAGATTTCACTAGACTGCGGATTGGCGGACCTTATGATGTAACTCTTAAAACAGGGAATAATCCAAGTATTGAGCTAATTGGAGACGAGGAAGTGATTGAAAGAACGACTGTCAAGATCGAAGGGCGCGAACTCATTGTGAAATTCGAGAATGACCGTTGGAAATGGAGTGGAAGTAGAGATAAGGTTCAGGTGAACATTACATTTACTGAACTTGAGCGATTAGATGTTAGTGGTGCCTGCCAATTGAATGTTATGGACAAAATAACAGCTGAGGATTTTGACCTGGATGTTTCAGGGGCATCTGATGCGGATATTGAATTGGATTCCAGGTTTTTAAAAGTTGATATCTCCGGGGCCAGTACTGTAAACCTTTCCGGAGAATCCGAAGAACAGGAGATTGATATTTCAGGAGCATCTTCTTTCAAAGCCAGGGATTTCCAAACAGAGAGAACCTATGTCGATGCAAGCGGAGCATCTAATGCCACAGTATATGTTAAGGAAAGATTACGGGCAGATGCGAATGGTGCCAGTTCTATTTATTACTATGGGGATCCGGAATATGTGGACGCGGAATCTTCAGGAGCAGGTTCGGTCAGGAGGAGAGGATAGTCTGCTATTTCCCATCAACGTAATCCTGAAGGTAGCTGTAGTCGGGAGTTAGTTTGCCGCCGTCGGTGATCGTAGCCTTTTTTATTATTCCTTCATTGTCTTTTCCCAATAGATGAGGAAGAACATTTTTAGTTAATTGCTCTCCAAAACTTTCGGAAGCATCTCTTGGAAGCTCACAAGGAAGGTTATCAACGGCCATTACTGTTATGTTAGCCTCATCCGTGAGTGGTGGTTCGATTTTATCTTCACTTGGATTAAAATCGTAGATCGGATCATCTATAGTACTTGCCTTCTTGGTGGAAGGAATGGATCCCTCTATATCACAAGTGATATCGGCAACAATGCTGACTCGAAAATCACCGTGCAGAACGTCCTCTCTATGAAAAAGAATTGGAGCCTTCGGATCCCAGAAAGCACAAGCTATCAACAAGTCGGTGACATGGGCATACTTCAAGAAGTCACCTTCGTACATTTCAGGGGATTTATAGAATTCAGATCTAACAAATTCTCCACCTTCTCTTCGGTAATTGTAATCTCTGATATTCAATTGAGTGAAAACGGGTTCATGAAACGTATCTCTTAAAAAAGATACCGGAGTTACTTTATTGATCTGCAATCCATGCAATACTTCCATAGCACCTTTGGCGACACGTCCTCCGCCAGTAACTGCTATTTTAATAGGGGGTAGTGTGACCTTCTTTAACTCAGATTTAAGATCTTCAAGGTCAATGCAATTGCTGGCTCGTCGTATGTTATACAGGTTGTACTTCTTTCCAAATGTCCAGATCCCATTATAAGCACCAACAATGCCCGCCCACCGACCAAAAGCAATGATCCTCCTGCCTTCTGTATCGGTCAGAGTTTCGTAATCAACAAGCTTAATGTTCTTTTTCAGCACTTCCTGAAGAAGTTCACGATTGTATTCCTGTTTCTTTATTGTATGCGAGAAGAAGAAATAAGTCTTACCTTCAATTAGATCTTTCTTAGGGACTTCTTTAACTCCCAGTATGATATCACAATCATGAAGATCTTCAACTACTTCAATACCTTCTTCCTGGTAATCATGGTCGGAGAAACACCTAATTTCACTGGATTGAGCGACTACTTTAACGTCCGAAAAAAGTGCCTGAATATTTTTTGCCTGATTTGGAGTAACAGGTACTCTACGATCAATTGGGACTTTGCCCTCTCTGATTAGTCCGATTTTTGTCATTGCAATTAATTTGACCAGACAAAAATGAGTTGGAAAATCGGAGGAAACAATGAAAGTTTAAGATTGTTCTTCGTCCTCCGGGTCTTTGCCTTTCTTTAAATCCTCAATATCCGATCTATCTTTCAATTTCTTGTCTTCGACATTCCGATTAAGGAATAAATTGATATCATCAATATCCAGGTTCGATTTTATTTCCCCAAAGGCATCAACCCTCAATTCAAGTCCTTCAAGATCTTTGTGAACTTTTGGTTTTGGATTTTCTTTATCTTTTTTCCCCATGTCTATGTCTTCAATTCCATTTCATTAAACGATTGGATTGACTCAAGGATTCGGTTTTTTGTAAACTCTGGTCCCATGATTTTAATGATTTGCATCAAATCAGGACCAGAACCCCTTCCGGTTAAGGAGACTCTTAATATTTGCATGACACTTCCTGGATTTACATCAATTCTCTTCATCGAAGTATTAAATTCTTCTTGTATTTCAACTCCAGACCCAATTTCGGACTTTGAAATATCCTCGGCAAATGTTTTCAGCGCCATCTCATTCTGTGAATTCCACCGCTTTCTAATAACTTTTTCATCAAAAAACTGCGGACTTTTGAAGAAGATCAATCCAAGTTCAACCATTTCATCCGGAAATGTGATTCTTGTTTTGAGTAATTCAGCGATATCTTCAGCTTTGGAAGTTGGGCATTGAATTCCTTCGTCCTCGAGTTTGTCGACCAGGTATTTGCCAAGGATCACGGTAGAGGTCTGATTGATATATTGTTGATTGAACCATTTTGCTTTATCAATATCGAATTTTGTGCCGGCTTTCCCGATCCTCTCCAGGCTGAATTCATTAATTAATTCTTCCTTATTGAAAAGTTCCTGATCCGTTCCGGGATTCCATCCGAGAAGTGCAAGAAAATTTATCAACGCTTCAGGTAGATAACCTTGCTCTCTAAAACCTATTGAAAGATTTTCTGATTCATTATCCATCCACGAAAGGGGGAAAATTGGAAATCCAGCTTTGTCCGCTGCTCTCTTGCTCAGTTTACCATTACCGTCAGGTTTGAGGATCAATGGTAGATGGGCAAATTGGGGCATATCTTGTTCCCAACCAAAATACTTATATAAAAGGACATGCAGGGGAGCTGATGGAAGCCATTCCTCACCTCTGATCACATGAGTTATTCCCATCTCATGATCATCCACAACATTGGCTAGGTGGTAGGTAGGTAATCCATCGGATTTCATCAATACTTTGTCATCGACTGAGGACGAGTGGACATGGACCCAGTCGCGTATTTTATCTTTGAATCGGATCTCTTCTTTCACCGGGATCTTCATCCTAATTACATACTTCTCACCGGAGTCAATCCTATGATTGACCTCTTCTTCAGATAATGTCAGGGAGTTTTTCATAGTCATCCTTGAGGCGCTGTTATAATTGAGATTGACCATTCCGGCATCCTTCAATTTAGTGCGCATCTCCTCTAATTCCTCAGGGGTGTCAAATGCATAGTAAGCCAATCCCTTTTCCAGAAGAATTTTTACGTGCTTCTTATACAATTCCTTTCTCTCGGATTGACGATAAGGTTGAAATTCACCTCCCTGAAGAGGTCCTTCATCTGGGGATATTCCAGCCCAATCGAGGACTTCATTGATATACTTTTCTGCTCCCTCCACAAAACGAGATTGGTCGGTATCTTCAATACGAAGTATGAATGAACCATTATTCTTCTTTGCAAATAGATAATTGAATAGAGCAGTCCTTAATCCCCCGATATGCAATCCTCCAGTAGGACTTGGGGCAAACCGGACCCTAACCTTTTTTGTCATATTAAAAAACCTTATCGAGCAGCAATGCAGGAGATTTCGACATTTACACCTTTCGGGAGCCCTGCTACCTCCACAGTTTCCCTTGCCGGAGCATTTTCATCGAAGTACTTACCGTAAATACCATTTACCAGGCCAAAGTCATCCATGCTTCTTATGAAAATACTGCACTTAACTACATTATTAAATCCCAACCCAGCTTCTTCCAGTATCATGCCCAAATTTTTCATTACCTGATCTGTTTCCTCTTCAATAGATCCGGAAATAATTTTATCATTTACCTGGTCAATAGGTATTTGACCTGATATGAAAACAAAACCATTTGCCTCTACAGCCTGGTTGTAAGGACCTATCGGAGCGGGCGCGTTTTTTGAAGTAATAATTTTCATTCTATTCTACGGTTACAGATTTAGCTAAATTTCTTGGTTGGTCAACATTGCAACCTCTTAGAACGGCAATGTGATATGAAAGTAATTGAAGAGGGATCACAGATACCAAAGGCATGAGAGCCTCATGGACATGTGGTACTTCTATTGTGAAATCCGAGAGGTCACCTATCTCGGTGTCTCCTTCGGTGACAATGGCAATTACTTTTCCTTTTCTTGCTTTTACTTCCTGGATATTTGAAATGATTTTTTCATAGGAATTATCCTTGGTGGCAATGAATACCGCTGGCATATTTTCGTCGATTAGAGCAATTGGTCCGTGCTTCATTTCAGCCGCAGGATAGCCTTCTGCATGAATGTAGGATATCTCCTTTAGTTTTAAAGCACCTTCCAGCGCAACAGGAAAGTTATAACCTCTACCTAGATACAGGAAGTTCGTCGCCTCCTGGAAGATCCTTCCGATATCCTGGATTTTCTCATTATCTTTCAAAACTCTTTCTATCTTACCAGGGATCGATTCTAATTCGAACAACAACTCTCTGAATTTACTCTCAGTAATAGTACCCTTTTCCCGAGCAATTCGAAGAGCTATCATGGTCAATACGGTAAGCTGTCCGGTGAAAGCTTTGGTCGATGCAACACCGATTTCAGGACCGGTATGTAGGTAAGCGCCCTCATCGGTGATTCGAGCTATGGAGGACCCAACTACGTTAACTACTCCCAAGATAGTGGCGCCCTTAGACTTCGCAAGTTCCAATGCCGCAAGGGTGTCGGCTGTTTCTCCAGATTGGGAAATGCCAATGACAATGTCACCTTCTTTGATGACTGGATTCCTATATCTGAATTCTGAAGCATATTCTACTTCAACCTGGATCCTACAAAATTCTTCAAAGATATATTCCGCAACCAGGCCGGAGTGCCAGGATGTTCCACACGCAACAATGATTATACGCTCTGAACTGACAAGTTTTGTAACATAATCCCTGATGCCTCCAAGGACCAGAGAGCCATTTTCGGCATTGATCCTTCCCCTCATACAATTTGTAATTGAAAGTGGTTGCTCAAATATTTCCTTCAACATGAAGTGATCATATCCACCTTTTTCAATCGCATCCAATTCCATTTCGAGAGTTTGGATATATGGAGTGCGGATTGTGTTTTCAATATGCTTGATAGAAAAGTTTTCCCTATCTATTAGGGCTATTTCCTCATCATTTAAATAGATAACTTCATTGGTGAATTCTACAATTGGGGTGGCATCGGAAGCAAGGAAATACTCGTTTTCTCCTAACCCGATTACTAAAGGGCTCCCCTTCCTGGCGGCGATCAGTTTATCCGGTTCATCAGAAGAAAGAATAACAATGGCATATGCACCTACTATTTTCGTCAATGCTATCCTGACAGCTTCTTCAAGTGACACATTGTTATTTTCTTGAATGTCCTGGATGAAAGTAATGACCACCTCAGTATCGGTATCACTTTGAAATGTGTATCCATGTTGCTCAAGATCCTTCTTTATTGAGGCATAATTTTCAATGATTCCGTTGTGTATTATTGCAAGTCTGCCATTGGAAGATAGATGAGGGTGAGCGTTTGTATCATTTGGTTCCCCATGTGTAGCCCATCTTGTATGACCTATTCCAATATTTGATTTAGATGATTGATCTCCAACAAAGGATTCAAGATCAGAAACTTTACCTGCTTTTTTATGAACGATTAGTTCTCCTTCATTTATCAAAGAAACTCCGGCACTATCATATCCACGATATTCCAGTCGTTTTAAGCCGTTTACGAGTATTGGATAAGCATTTTTATCCCCTAGATATGCGACAATTCCACACATTAGTAGTCGATCAATTTAATGTAGTATAGTAGATTTTGAGTTTGACAGAATTTAGGTCAATAAGTGACTCTTCAAGGTTTAGAAATCTGTCTCCTGTAATCACAATTTTCTCGGCGAGTAAATCTTCACTCTCATTTATATTATCATACAAAAATTCGGTAAACAGAGTAAAATCACTCACATAACCCAGACTGTCGTAATCACCTCTGAGAATTACGGGATTATTCGAAATATAGGAATTATTAGTAAGGACTGCAGTGGTATATGGATTTGTAGAAAGTCCTTCCCCTCGAATTCCATAATTTTCATTGTAGAAATAATACCGGATTGAACCAAGAGGATCCGCACTGTTGGCAGCTTGAACTGAGAACTCTGCTCTGTTTACCAATATATTGTCGGATTGGGCAAGGAAGTCAATAACAGGTTTGAGGTCTACAAGAGTTGTCACACCAAAAAGTGGATTTACTACTGCAAAATCATCGGATACATCAATCGTATCGAGATCTATGGAACCACTTAATGGAGAATTATCTCGGATCCTATCTATTCCTGTAAAATAAGTATTGAAGGCGAATGTAGCGGAATAGCTGTTCAAACTATCGTCATGTGCATAAACGCTGAAAAAAGTACTGTCTGAAGGATCAATTCCTATGAGACTTTCTGTTTGTTCAAAGGGAACTAATGCCAAACCTGCAGAATATCCAAGCGTCAAACTATCTTCTGCAGTCAACTTCTGAAAGAGATCGTTTCCGAAATAATCCAGGAAGTTCTTAACCAATGCTTCTTCATTGGCTATTACAACAAATAGTGTATCTATTGGCGATGTCTCTGTAGTAACATCAAAATCTGAAAGGTAAACAGCATCTAAAAAGACTTCCTCAGTAAGATTGTACAGGAGTATTTTGTCGAAATTTTCATTCGTATTCTTAAGTATTTGGTCGACCCTAAAGAACATCACCAACGAGTCAAATGTCATGGTATCTGCCAGTATATCGCCACCAACAAAACGATAATTCATATAGGCAGTTGAATTAACCGAACCCAGCAACGGATTTTCATAGCTACCTGAAATTACCCTTGTTGAGTATTGTGATTGATCTGTTCTCCAGTCAGTTCGGAGACTATCGATAATGAGATTTGTTGTGTTCAGATCGAATTCGAAGAAATCAACGCGAGTGTTACTACCAATGTTGATTTCAAGTCCACCTTCACCACTAGGCTCACAACCGAATAAAATCAGAACTACCAAACACAGTAGCCCTGATTTAATTCTATCCAACAAGTTCATTATAGAGATTGTAGTACGATTCTTCGAGGTTTTCTTTTTCAATAGAGTCAACACGTTTCTCATCAGACAATTCGTCAATTAGTTTTTTGAAACTTTCTGTTGACTCTTCCTTCGCATAGTTTATAGCATCTGAGAAACGGATCCCCAATTTTATAAAACCTTCGTAATCCGCAGTCTTTAAAGGATGCAACATATTATCATCAATATCAAGCATTTTAACCTTATCAAGGAGGTCATCGCCAAACTTGTGGTTAAACTTGTTATTATGAATCGTAAATACGGTCTTTGCGTTTTTGAAAATAGGGTCGTTCTTATATGTTGTATACACATATAAGGGAATGAGACTAGTCATCCAATCGTTGCAATGAATGATATCCGGAGCCCAACCAAGTTTCTTCACAGTTTCTAGAACGCCTTTGCAGAAAAATATTGCTCGTTCATCATTGTCTTCGTAGAAATTATCTTCCTTGTCGTAGAAAACTGATTTCCTATGAAAGTAATCTTCGTTATCGATGAAGTACACTTGTAATTTAGCGTTTGGAATGGAAGCTACTTTGATGATTAAAGGTTTCTCCTCATCCCCGACAGAGATATTTATCCCTGATAGTCTTACAACTTCATGAAGTCTGTTTTTCCTTTCGTTGATCAGTCCGAATCTAGGAACCAAAATCCTAATCTCCATCCCCTTTTCTTGCATCGCCTGCGGAAGCCTTCTTACAAAATCAGCTACCTCCGATGTTTTCAGAAAAGGATTAATTTCACTTGCCACATAAAGGATTCTAAGGTTTGACATAATTGCTTATTTTGTGAGGATTTTAAAAATGAGCCCAAAATTACCATATTTTTGCTTCAAATTCAATAAATCCTGTGAACCCCCTTCACCTTTTCTTTTGAAAATGAGATGCTAATTATTGATAATCCCGATCTGATCAGGGACAAAATTAAAGATCTGAAAAGTGAGTATAAGAGAATTGGTTTTGTTCCCACCATGGGAGCTTTACATGATGGACATCGGGCACTTGTACGAACCTCCAAGGAAAAATGTGACATTACCATTGTAAGTATTTTTGTTAATCCCCTTCAATTCAACAATGATGAGGATTTTCAACGATATCCAACGGATCTCGAAGATGATATCAAGAAGCTTGAAGAAGATCAAGTTGATATTCTATTCCATCCAAAAATCAAGAATTTCTATCCGGTCAAGCCGGTTGTTACCATTCAATTTGGTGCGATGGAATCTGTTCTGGAGGGAGAATATCGCCCGGGGCATTTCAAAGGGGTAGGAATAGTTGTTACAAAACTTTTCAACCTGATCGAACCCGATGTTGCTTTTTTTGGATTAAAGGATCTGCAACAATACTTACTTATAAGAAAGATGGTTGAAGATCTTTCAATGAAAGTGGAAATAGTCGGAGTCGAAACTGTAAGAGAGGATAGTGGTCTGGCAATGTCATCTCGAAACCGACGATTAAGCGAAAACGGAAAGGAAATTGCATCAAATATTTTTAAGATCCTTGAACAAGCAAGTTTTCGGCTCAAGGGTGGGGAAGAGCCAAAACATGTGGAACAATATGCCTTGGGGTGTTTTGGCAAAATACAGGATCTAGATCTGGAATATTTTAGAATTGTTGATGCGGATATAAGGGATGTTGAAACTTTCGATGGTACAAAAAACGTTGCTCTTTGTGTTGCCGCTAAAGTAGAGGGAATTAGACTGATTGATAACCTATATTTGCGGCCAGAAATGGAAAATTGATGCTCATAGAGGTTTTAAAATCAAAAATTCACAGGGTTAAATTAACACAGGCCGAGCTTCATTATGTTGGTTCAATAACAATCGATGAAGATTTGATGAACGCATCTGATATTGTGGAGAATGAAAAGGTGCAAATTGTCAATATCAATAATGGCGAACGGCTTGAGACATATGTTATCAAGGGTGAAGCCGGGTCGGGAGAAATATGTCTAAATGGCCCGGCTGCGAGGAAAGCGCAGGTCGGTGATATTATTATTGTGATAAGTTACTGCACTATCCAAAAAGATAAAGCAAAGGAACATGAACCAATTCTCGTTTTTCCCGACGAAAGAAATAAACTTACTTAACAAATGTTGAAGAGGTTGTCTGCTGCCGCCAGGATCCTTATACCCGTTGTTCTGGCAATCTTACTTCTGTACTATGCCTTCGGCAACGTGGAATTCTCGGAATTCCTGGAAAAATCAAGACATGCTAATTATTGGTGGGTCATAGCATCAATAATCTTATCTCTATTCGGTTATATACTCAGAGCCTTCCGTTGGAATCTTTTGCTCAAACCCCTTGGTTACAGGGTCACTACCTATAGGTCTACACTTTCAGTTTTGATCATGTACCTCGCAAATCTGGCATTCCCAAGACTTGGAGAGGTGACGAGATGTGCTATTCTTAAAAAGACAGATAATGTCCCCGTCACCATTTCACTTGGTTCAGTAATATCTGAAAGGTTGATTGACGCATTGACGCTTTTCTCATTAATTGGTTTTGCCTTTGTTCTTGAGTTTGATTTGATATCGACCTTCATGACCAATATTCTTTCGGAATATCAAATAGATAGCCAGAAAATAATATATGGACTGGTTGGTTTACTTGTTATTGGAGTCGTCGTTCTTGTAATACTTTTTTCTTCTGAAAATGCCTTAACCAAAAGACTCAAATTTCTTTTAAGAGGTATTTATGAAGGTTTAAGTTCCATTCGAAAAGTTAACAGCATTTCATTGTTTGTGATTTCTTCTTTTCTGTTATGGTTGGTTTATTACCTGATGGCTTACATCATAGTATTCAGTCTGGAAGAAACAGCTTTCTTGTCAATTTCAGCGGGTTTCATGCTGTTGGTGACAGGAGGTATTGCTTTGGCCTTACCAGTACAGGGTGGAATTGGAACCTATCATACAATGGTTACGGCCATGTTAATGCTTTATGGTATAGATAATACAACCGGATTGTTTTTGGCAACGCTCCTGCACACTTCGCAAATCGTAGCGATTGCAATTTTTGGAGGAGTAGCGGTATTATTGTCATTGTTAATCTCGAGGCGAAGGAAATATGCATCCGACCAAATTGAAAATAAAAACGTTCAAGAGCGCTGAGGAACTATGCCGGAAGTGGAAAGACCATGGGCAGGTGGTGGTATTTACCAACGGGTGCTTTGATATATTACACCTTGGGCACATTGATTATTTGGAGAAGGCACGAAACCTTGGAGACAAACTAATTGTTGGTATCAATACCGATGAATCCGTTCAAAGACTGAAAGGTTCGGAGAGGCCTATTAACCCGGGAAATGCTAGATTCAAGACGATTGCTGCATTGGATTTTGTAGATGCTGTTGTACCCTTTGAAGAGGAAACCCCGGAACATCTGATAGGATTATTGATACCGGATGTGCTCGTTAAAGGAAACGATTACAAAATTGATAACATCGTAGGTGCAGATATCGTAATGAAGAATGGTGGAAAGGTAGAAACCATTGAATTGGTAAATGGTTATTCTACCTCCGGATTGATCGAGAAAATAAAAAAGTTGAAAAGTTAAAAGGTTGGAAATATGTTGTTTGTAATTATAATAGTGTTTATGCTCTTGAGCTGGATGGTAAGCTCAAGTCTAAAGAGAAAATTCAGGAAGTACTCACAAATACCCCTTTCTACGGGACTTACAGGAAGGGAAACGGCGGAACTAATGTTGAGAGACAATGGAATACACGATGTTTCCGTAACCTCTGTCGGAGGTCAATTGACGGATCACTATAATCCGACAAACAGAACAGTGAACCTTAGCCCTGAAGTGTACAATGGAAGATCGGCAGCAGCAGTAGCCATTGCGGCTCACGAATGTGGTCATGCGGTTCAGCACGCCACCGCCTACAGTTTCCTCGAATTCAGAAGTGCCATGGTTCCTGTGCAAAATATTAGTGCCAGTATTGTGAATATCATCTTTTGGTCAATGTTTCTTGGGGCATTTTTTTTACCTCAAATAATTCCGTTTCAGGCGGCTATTTTGATAATAATTGCCTGCTATGCAGTTTTCACTCTATTTGCCTTTGTAACCTTACCTGTTGAATATGATGCAAGTAAGCGTGCTTTGGCATGGATTGATCAAAGGAATATTGTGAATAGTAGTGAGTATGATATGGCTAAGGATGCATTGAACACAGCTGCTCTGTCATACGTTGTTGTCGCCTTGGGTTCATTGGCTACACTACTTTACTACGTTATGGTGTACCTTGGAATGGGAGATGATTAAAAAGTTATGAAAATGTACAAAAAGGCCCCAAAAGGGCTTTTTTTGTTTTATTATAGTATGCATGCATACTATAATGGCTATATTTGCAATCCCTATTTTTTCAATAAAATAACACTGACTTATAAATGACATTTGACCTTACTGAAGAACAACTAGCAGTGAGAGAGGCTGCCAGAGATTTTGCCCAGAAAGAATTGCTGCCAGGAGTAATTGAAAGAGATAATGAGCAACGGTTCCCCGTAGATCAGATCAAGATGATGGGTGAACTTGGGTTTATGGGGATGATGGTTGATCCAAAGTATGGAGGTGGTGGGATGGATACCGTTTCCTACGTCCTGGCCATGGAAGAGATCTCCAAAGTAGACGCATCAGCCTCAGTTTGTATGTCTGTCAACAATTCGCTTGTTTGTTGGGGATTGGAGAAATACGGTACGGAGGACCAAAAAGAAAAATACTTAACCAAACTCTGCACGGGAGAAAAAATTGGTGCTTTTTGCTTATCAGAACCTGAAGCGGGTTCCGATGCAACTTCTCAAAGGACTACTGCCGAACTGCAAGGTGATCACTACATTCTTAATGGTACAAAGAATTGGATAACAAATGGTAACTCAGCTGGAATCTATCTGGTCATTGCCCAATCTGATCCCGCTAAAAGGCATAAAGGGATCAATGCCCTAATTGTTGAACGAGAGAGTGATGGATTTCAGGTCGGCAAGAAAGAAGATAAGCTTGGAATAAGGGGTTCAGATACCCATTCCTTAATGTTTACCGATGTGAAAGTACCGAAAGGAAATAGGGTGGGTGAAGATGGATTTGGATTCAATTTCGCAATGAACACCTTAAATGGTGGGAGAATTGGAATCGCTGCTCAAGCTCTTGGAATAGCCTCCGGAGCTTTGGAACTTGCAACGAAATATGCCAAAGAAAGAAAGGCATTCGGAACTGAAATTGCCAATCATCAGGGTATACAGTTCAAATTAGCCGATATGGCTACGAAGGTAGAAGCAGCCCGGCTTCTGGTACTGAAAGCGGCGAGACTCAAAGATGCCGGTCAGGACTTTGCTCATGCTTCGGCAATGGCAAAATTATATGCATCAGAAATAGCCATGAGTGTAACAGTTGATGCCGTTCAGGTTCATGGAGGATACGGATTTGTAAAGGAGTTCCATGTCGAGCGATTAATGAGGGATGCGAAGATCACTCAGATTTATGAGGGCACTTCTGAAATCCAGAAAATAGTGATCGCTCGGAAATTATTGAAATAATCTAAATATTCCTTTTCAGGAAAAGTGTCCTTCGAATTTTGGAATCTTGAAATAAAATATTAGATTCGTACAATTATTTTATTTCTTTTCCTTCTAATTTCTTTTAATGATTATATTTCGACTTCATGGAGGACTATAATAGAATAATAGAGTCGCTATCTGTTAGCTTCATAAAAGCTAGGAATATTAATATTTTACAGTCCGTAAAAATTGAAAATAATTACGACGTAGAGAATTCCTTGCTTTTTGTTCACTCCGGGTCATTGAAATATGGAAAAGAGCAAGAAGCAGTTTCTGAAGGCGAGATCTTATTCCTACCAGGTGGAAAGCAGGTGACGATCACATATGGATCAGGAGATCCCATCAGTATTTCAAAAGACAGTTTCATTAACAATAAGGAAAAATACTTTAAATCTATTTCTGATAACGGATTTGGAGAATCCGCCTATAGTTATGTGTCTTTTGATTCTAAAGTGTTCGATTCGGTCAATTTCTTTGCTTCATTGGATATTCCCCCCTTCGTCGTTCAGGAGAACAGAAGAATTTCTGATTTGATAATGGAGATTAATTCGGAATGCAACCATAGTCATCCTGGAAAGGGGAGGATAATAAAAGTGTTGACTGAACAACTTGTAGTACAACTTATTCGACACATCATTGAGAACAAACTTTTTGTGGAGGAATTCGCAACGAATTCCACCTATTTTAAAGATCCACGCCTGATTGACATTTTCGCCTATATTAAGGAGAATCTTCAAAATGACCTTTCAAATAAAATATTGGCTAACGTCGCGAATGTTTCCGAAGACTACGTAGGTCAATATTTTAAGATGCTAACAGGGATCAACCCGCAGGATTACATTGAGTATCAGAGAATGGAAGTGGCAGTAAACCTTCTTCGTACTTCCAAAAAAAGCATTAGGGAAATAGGTAAGGAGGTTGGCTATAAAGACACTGCCTACTTCTGCCGACGATTTAAAATGATGTTTGGTATTCCAGCCGGAAAAATGAGGCGGCGGGAGTCTCTTATGAATCTTTGATCTCCTTCTGAGGTTTCTTTCTGTCCAAGTTGGATTTTATCTGGTCAAAAATAAACTTAGCACTTATGGCTATCAGCTGATCGAAAGCTCTCTGAAATAGTGGATTTGGTTGGGATTTTGATTTCGTTGATGAAATTTTTTTTCTTTTCTTCTTTTGAGTTTGTGCTCTCTCTTTGAAAAGAATTCGATAAGCCAGATATCCAATTCCCAAACCGATCAGAACCCCTCCGAAGATCTTGGCAAACTTGACCACACTCTTTTCTGCTTTGACGGATTCGGAGTCCAATTCCTCTTTAAGCTGAGACTCTTTTTTTCTCAGTTGACTCCTTTTATCTTCGAAGACCTTACTGTGTTTCTTCATCTTCCCCAATTTTTACAATGATGGATTCAATCCACTTTTGAATTCGACCTGATTTCAAAAGAAGAACCAGGATCAATAATTTTAGCAGGATTATTCCACTCACTATTAAATAGCCATAAAATTCACTATTCAAAACTGAATTAAGATATACCGCCAATGTCAGATATATAAAGAAAAATAGGAAAAGGGCGATCAGAGCAACCAGGGAGAAAGTCACTGCGTACGAAAGGACCTTTGCCGTATGTCCCATCAATTCCAACTTGAGTTGTTCCCCTTTTACCTTCAGGTATTCCTCAAGTTTTTCTATCAGGGTTGTAATAGGAAAGATACGCAACGAAGTGACTTTTATTTCAAGGTCTAAGTAAGCTGAAAATGCTTAATCCTCCAAGAAGCCTTCACGCTTTTCAATGATTGAGTGTGTTTTTTGGTATTCGGCCAATGTATCACTTCCATTGCTGAAATAGATCAAAGTGAAGGGTATTATAAAAAACGTGAAGATGATGTAAGCCAATCCGGTCAATCTGGATCTTAAGGTGATAGCACCTAAACGTTCAGCCAGAAACGTAGGGACTTTTGAAAGAAAGGGGGTGAATAAGAAGATGACGACCCCAAACAAATTAAAGATGAAATGGGCCAATGCAAGGCTTATTGCCGCTTCCGATTGAAAAATCGCCGCCAGTAATGCAGTTATGGTAGTTCCAAGATTTGCTCCGAGAATAAATTCAAATGCTCTTTTTATACCGATCTTGCCTGTTGCCACTAATGGAACAATTAATGATGTGGATAAAGAGCTGGATTGAATGACTGAGGTGATCACTAACCCCCAACCAAACGACTTATAACTTTTACTGAAAAATGTTCTTTCATATCGTTTTTTTGCCGAGCCGATCCATTGATCATAAAGGATCTTGGAAATGTATTTTACCGTGGCCAACAGGAGTACAAATGCCAGTATTAAGGTAAAAATCCCACCGACATTATCCACGAGCAAGGATCCAACTGGATCGAGGAAGTTGAGTATGCCGAGAAATGGACTTCCGGTAAAAATGGGTATTGATTTTGTGATCAAGACACTTAGGTCCGTAAGAAGACCGTAATTCAATTCTAGTGGGAACAGAAGTAAAACCACCAGAATATTATAAATGTCATGTACGGTTCCTGCAGATATAGCTTTTCGGAATTCACTTGTCTTCGTGATATAACTAAGAGCAACAATGGTGGACGTCAAGGTGGTCCCAATGTTGGCACCCAGCACAATAGGTATGGCCTGAGCCAACGAAATTGACTGAGAGGCCACAGCAGCAACGATCATTGTGGTGGTAGTGGAGCTACTTTGTAGTATAGCTGTAACCAGTAATCCGATGAAGAGACCAATAAATGGATTGGAAGTTGCATTAAGGATAGAAGTGGCTGTTTCCTGGCCCAATGCTCTAAAACCTATTCCCAATAATTGAATTGAGAAAAAGAACGTGATCATTGCGCTAAGAATGATAACTATATTCCGTAAAACTGATTTTTGGTTTACCCTATCCACAAATTCTGCACCCCCGTACATCCAGATCTTACCTATTTTCAGCGCAAAAGTACGTATATAGCCTTTTTTATGACATCATTTAATGTGATCCATTTGTTAATACATTGTAAAGGAATACATACAAAATCCCAATTTCTCGAATATTAATTGAAGAATAATTTAACATTAACTTTTACGAATAGTAACTCCAATTCTTGAGTTTTCGATACTTTCGTGATCTCATCATTAATGTATGCCTAATAGTTCCTTCACCTCAATTTTCCGGGAAAGGTATTTCATTGCTATCCTCGTTCTGGTCACATTGGCGTGTGCATTTACGTATCCGCATAGGGAAATGGCAATGTGGGTTGCCTTTATGCTAGCTGCGTATTCAGCTATTGCAAATGACTCAATTCAGACGATAGGTACTTTTATTTCATCAAACTCCCATCGGAAATGGTATTACCTGTGGATTTATATGGGTGGGATTTTCATAATTACCATTACCTACAGTTGGCTGAATTACGACGGAGATGTCACATACCAGAGGTTAGCGAATAAAGGTCTCAATGAAGCTCCGACTTCGTTTTCATTTCTCCAGGTTTTTGCTCCCGTCATTCTGCTGATTTTGACTCGTTTGAGAATGCCGGTGTCAACTTCCATTCTGCTTTTAAGCGCATTCTCTACCCAGGCAAGTTCAATTATCAGCATTCTGGAGAAAAGCTTTTTTGGTTATATCCTGGCATTTATATCGGCGATTGTCGTGTGGTTGCTAACCACCAGGTTGTTTTTAAAATTTCGAGACCAGGAACCTTCCTGGTACTGGATGCCATTTCAATGGATCACCAGTGGAATTCTTTGGTCAGTCTGGATAATGCAGGATGCAGCCAATGTCGCTGTAGTACTACCACGAAGCCTTGAAACTCATCAATTCCTGTTCTTTGCTGCATTTATATTCGTCGGACTTGGACTGCTGTTTTACTTAAAAGGGGATAAGATCCAAGGAATTGTAAATGAGAAGTCAGATGTTAGAGATGTTCGTGCCGCGACTTTAGTTGACTTCGTTTATGCAATTCTTCTATATTATCTTAAATGGGTCAGTACTATACCAATTTCTACAACATGGGTCTTCATCGGTCTTCTTGGAGGAAGAGAATTGGCGATCAATATCCGATCTAAGATTAGAGGTGAACGAAAAGCTGGTATTAGGCAAAGTTTGAAGCTAATCAGGAAAGATATTATATATGCAGCCATCGGATTGATTGTGTCTATCATCCTGGCGTTATCAATTAACGTAGAAATGAGAGAAAATCTACTCGGCTTTTAGATACCGTTCAACTCACACACGGTGAGCCAGGACATCAAGCCCATTCCGATTTCCAAAGCCTCTTCATCAATATCAAAAGTAGGGGTATGTACTCCTGAAGATATGCCTTTTGATTCGTTACCAGTCCCCAATCGATAAAAACAGCCGGGTATATGATGGGTGTAAAATGAAAAGTCTTCCCCTGCCATCCATTGATCTATGTCCAAAACGTTTTCTGTACCTAAATACCTCTGAGCTGCCAGCCTGTTCTTTTCAGTATATTCGGGATTGTTTTCAAGATAGGGATATCCTTTCCGAATTTCAACAACGCACTCTCCACCCAAAGAACCTACGATACCTTCGGAGACGATTTTGATCCTTTGATGGGCTTCACTTCGCCATTCTTCATCGAACGTTCTGAATGTGCCTTCAATACGAACTTCGTCGGGGATTACATTGGTAGCTCCTTCCCCTATGATCTTACCAAATGAAAGTACCGAAGGTATTTTGGGATCAGCGTTTCTACTTACTATTTGTTGTAGGGAGCTGATGAGTTGTGCTGATATGGATATGGGATCTATATTGGCCTCTGGCCGAGCCGCATGTCCTCCCTTCCCCTTCACAGTAAGATAGATCTCATCAGCACTCGCCATGTACTTGCCCGATCTGAATCCAACTTTACCTACAGGTATGTGAGGCATTACGTGTTGACCAAGTATTGCGTTTGGAGTCGGATTCTTTAAAATACCTTCTTTTATAAGCACTGACGCACCACCGGGTACTTTTTCTTCACCAGGTTGAAATATTATTTTTATTGCCCCATCTATTTCCGAACTCAGTTCATTTAGTATTCTGGTTGCTCCAAGTAATGCCGCCGTATGAACATCATGACCACAAGCATGCATGACACCCGGATTCACAGATTTGTAGGGGACATCATTTCTTTCCATGATGGGTAGCGCGTCCATATCTGCTCGTAAAGCCACGGTTTTGTCTTTAAGGGAAGAATTTATAATTGTGGTAACTCCCGTATTCGCAATTCTCGCGACATCGGCAACACCAAAATCGGCGAGCTTCGTTTCAATGAATTTTGCCGTTTCATACTCTTCAAATGACAATTCCGGATGCTGATGAATGTGCCTTCGAATTGAGATTATTTCCTTTGAGTACTCTTTGGCAAGAGCACGGATCCTTCCCTTTAATTCACTCATCTTCAAGTTTGAGTTTACCGGGGATGAGTAATGCTCGAGGGAAATACTTCTTCATCTCTACAAAGGCTTTGGTTGCTTCCAACCGATCAAAAAAACGGCCTGCTTTCACCCTATAATTAGGTTGGAAATACGACATGTATGGGTTCATTTCAGGATACAGTCTTTTAAGTTGAGCTAGCTGATCTACGGCTATTTGCCGACTATTTCCATTGTAAACCTGTATCTCGTATCCATCATAGTATGTGGTCGACGCAGTACTGGAAACAATTCGGTTGATACTGTCAAGCTCATCTCCGATGTGCCCCTCCAGTACCACAGACTCCAACGTGTCCTTTACTATTTCATCTTCTTCTACATAGGACTCGGGGATTTCCAATCTATGTATGCTTAGATCTTCATAATAGGCAGCCGATTGCTGAGTGACTTTGGTTCCCTGGCACCCTATGATTACTATGAACAATCCTATGTATCCAGAAGTACGCATTTGTTGTTCCTTATATCGTCCTCAACCGTTTTGTATTTGACATCTTTCTTCACCGAACCGTCCGAATATTGAACGGTCACCCTTTGATTTCGACTTGCTATTTTTTGACTTTTTACCGGTTCAACTTTTTGAGCTGGAGGTCGACCTCCTGGACGATCAGCATAGGCGAGGGCAGATCGGCTTTCTTCTTTGGACTCCCTATAGTTCTGTCTTTGGCGTTGAGAACGGGCCTCCTGAACTTCATCCGCACCTTGAACAGGAATTTGAGCTTTCATGAGGAACGAAATCGTGTCTTCGTTTACTTTTCCGATAAACCTCTTGAACATCTCGAAACCTTCAAACTTGTAGATCAGTAAAGGATCCTTTTGTTCATAAACCGCGCTTTGAACTGACTGCTTCAAGTCGTCCATTTCACGTAGGTGCTCTTTCCAGGCCTGGTCTATAATGGCAAGGGTGATCATCTTCTCCATAACCTCAATCACCTCCCTTCCCTCAGTTTCAACCGCTTTTTCCAAATTTACAGAAACACCAATCTGTTTTTTACCGTCGGTAAACGGGATTAACACATTTTCGATGGTGGCACCTCGATTCTTATGAAGTTGCTTGAGGATAGGTAATGCCTTATCGACTGTTGATTTATTCTTGTTCTGATATCCGGAATAGGCTTCATCATATAATTTTTCAGCTAATTCTTCATCAGGGATCTTTTCCAGTTCTTCTTTATTTATCTGGAAGTCAATGCCAAGTACACCGATTACATTCAACTTTAAGGCATCCAGGTTGTTATCGACCTTGGCATTAAGGGTTATGTCTTCACTTGTGTCATACAACATGTTCATTATATCCAACTGCAGCCTTTCGCCCAATAAAGCATTCCTTCGTCGCGTATAGATAACTTCTCTCTGAGAGTTCATGACATCGTCATACTCCAAAAGGCGTTTTCTAATAGCGAAGTTGTTCTCCTCCACCTTCTTCTGAGCGCGTTCGATCGACTTTGTGATCATACTGTGTTGGATTACCTCACCTTCTTTGAGACCTAAACGATCCATGATTTTAGCCATTCTGTCCGAACCAAACAGACGCATTAAATTATCTTCGAGGGAAACAAAGAATTGGGTCGAACCTACATCCCCTTGCCTTCCTGACCGACCTCTTAATTGCCTGTCTACCCTTCTTGATTCATGCCTTTCCGTCCCAACTATGGCCAGACCACCGGCCTCTTTCGACTCAGGTGTAAGTTTAATATCTGTACCACGGCCAGCCATGTTAGTTGCGATTGTTACTGTTTTCGGTTTCCCAGCTTCCGCAACTACCTGAGCTTCGCTAGCATGCTGTTTGGCATTGAGTACCTGGTGCTTGATATTCCTAAGTTTCAACATCCTGCTCAATACCTCAGATATTTCCACAGAAGTTGTTCCCACCAATACTGGGCGATTGGCTTCGGTCAGTTCTACGATCTCGTCGACGACAGCATTGAACTTTTCGCGTATTGTCTTGTAGACCTTATCTTCCATGTCTTTTCGGACAATGGGACGATTTGTGGGGATCACCACCACATCCAATTTATATATATCCCAAAATTCGCCAGCTTCAGTTTCTGCCGTTCCCGTCATACCTGCAAGTTTGTGATACATCCGGAAATAATTTTGCAGCGTTATTGTCGCGTAAGTCTGGGTAGCGTCTTCAACTTTGACGCTCTCCTTTGCTTCAATGGCCTGGTGAAGGCCATCAGAATAACGTCTACCATCGAGAACCCGTCCGGTTTGCTCATCAACAATCTTCACTTTGCCATCGACCACAATATATTCCGTATCTCTATCATAAAGGCAATAAGCACGCAAGAGTTGATTAACAGAATGGATCCTTTGTGATTTTGTGTTGTAATCATTGATCAGTTCATCCTTGGCGCTCAGTTTGTCACTCTCTGAAAGTGAGTCGTCGGCTTCAAGTTTGTTTATTTCATCAGCAATGTCCGGAAGGATGAAAAACTTCGGGTCCTCTCCGTCATTGGTGATTAAGTCAATGCCTTTCTCCGTGAGATCTATGGAGTTATTTTTTTCCTCAATTGTAAAATACAGAGGCTCATCGGCCTCAGGCATCATTTTTTGATTGTCTTGAAGGTAAAAATTCTCAGTTTTTTGAAGGGCTTGCCGAACTCCGGTTTCGCTGAGGAATTTAATGAGAGGTTTATATTTTGGAAGTCCACGATACGTCCTGAACAAAGGCAAACCTCCATCTTTTTCATTTCCGTCTTTGATCTGTTTTTTTGCATGGTTCAAATACTCACCGATCAGTTTTCTTTGTGCATCAACCAGTTTTTGAATACGAGGTTTAAGTTCATAAAACTCATGCTCATCACCTTTGGGGATGGGGCCGGAAATGATCAAAGGTGTTCGGGCGTCGTCAACCAGTACGGAATCCACTTCATCTACCATAGCAAAGTGATGTTTGCCCTGAACCAATTCCTCAGGAGAGCGTGCCATATTGTCCCTGAGGTAATCAAAACCAAACTCATTGTTGGTACCATATATGATATCAGCCTGGTATGCGGCCTTTCTTTCAGCCGAGTTAGGTGAATGTTTGTCAATGCAGTCAACTTTCAATTTATGAAATTCAAATATTGGTGCATTCCATTCAGAGTCCCTTTTAGCCAGGTAATCGTTTACTGTTACTATATGAACACCTCTTCCCGCAAGAGCATTTAAGTAAGCCGGTAAGGTGGCGACCAAAGTCTTACCTTCACCAGTTGCCATCTCGGAAATTTTACCCTCATGTAAAACAATCCCACCAATAAGCTGTACATCATAATGGACCATATTCCATAAGACTTCGGTACCAGCAGCTTGCCACTTATTGTGCCAGATCGCTTTGGAGCCTGAGATCTCTACATGTGGTTTTTCAATGGCGATGGCTTTATCATAGTCAGTTGCCGTGACAACTAACTTCTCATTTTCTGTTAAACGTCGGGCAGTTTCTTTGACCACCGCAAAACCAACCGGTAAGATATCCATAAGAATTTCTTCCAGCTCATCATTCCTTTGATCCTCCAACTGATCTATTTGTTTGAAAATCGCATCCTTTTCGTTTATGTCCAGGTCTGTATTTTCTTCTATTTTCTTATGGAGTTGATCCAACTCATCATCGATGTGTTTTAGCTTTTCAGCAATAATTCCTTCCAGCTCTGAAGTTTTTCCTCGCAGATCATCATCAGAAATATCCTTAAGTTTTTGGTACTCATTATTTATCTTTTCGACATATGGAACCAACAGTTTTAAATCCCTGTCGGACTTTGTACCAAAGATTTTCGTGAAACCTTTGGCTATCGCTTCAAACATACCTGTACTTGCTTTTTAATAAAGTGATAAAGTTAATTCGTTTTGCCTTGTCAATTGTCAATACGAGGTGGCTCAAAATTACACTTGAATTTTTCCTTCAAAAACCTTTTCCACTGGTCCGGATAGAAAAATGTTTCGAAACTTCGATTCCCCAACCTGATCAAATTTGACCGACAAATTGCCTCCCATGGTTGTGATCCCAATAGGACTGTTGAGACCCTTATAGGTTGACGCAATTGCTGATGCAACTACCCCTGTTCCACACGACAAGGTTTCATTTTCCACGCCTCTTTCAAAGGTCCTAACCGCAATTTCGTTTTCAACTTTAATTTCAACGAAGTTTACATTAGTACCATTCGGTTCGTACATCTTACTTTGACGGATACGGGAACCTTCTTCCATCACATCAATCGCTTCAATGTTCTCTACAAACTTGACGTGGTGAGGTGAGCCATTATCAACAAAGAAGAAGCCATCACCGATTACTACTTTGTTTACATCATGTAGCTGAAAATCTACTAGCTGGGAGTTATGGAATGCCTTATGAACTCCATCGGTTGTCAAGAAAGTTGTTTCACAATCCAATAATCCCAGGTTTTTTGCATAATCTACAGCACATCTACTGCCATTACCGCATAAGCTTTGGGAACCATCGGAATTGTAATATGTCATCTTGAAATCCACTTCAGGGTGGTGCTCAATAAGCATCAGTCCATCTGCGCCTATACCAAATTTCCTATCGGTGAGTTTTTGAATTCTCACCTTGTCCAATTTGATATTTTCATCCCTATTATCGATTAGGATGAAATCATTACCGGTTCCCTGATATTTTGTGAATTGGATTTCCATACGCTATAAAACAAAAAAGCCACCCACTTAACAGCGAACGGCTTACAGCTAATTTTGTTAAGGTAATTACCGCTTCTCTTTGATCCTAGCCATTTTACCTTTTCGACCCCTGAGATAAAATAATTTTGCTCTCCTGACCTTACCTTTTCTTATAACTTCGATCTTCTCGATATTTGGGCTTAAGAGAGGGAAAATCCTTTCTATCGCTATCCCACCTGACACTTTTCTTACGGTAAAGGTCTCACCGTTTGTATTCTTGTTTCTGATTTGAAGTACAGCACCTTGAAATTGCTGAATTCTTTCTTTGTTACCTTCTTTAATTTTGTAGTGCACATTGATTGTATCACCAGGAGAGAATTTTGGTCTCTTCTCACGAGTTTCTCTACTCTCTTCTTCTACAATTTTTATCAAATCACTCATTATAAAATCTATTAATCAGGTACTAATTTCAAAAAGGAACGCAAATATACAGTAATACTACAAAAATAAACTACGGAACAGTACTTTTGATTTATTCGCTGTCCTCAATACTTTCATTTAGGATATCAGGTCTTCTCTCCTTTGTTCTTCTAATCGCAGCATCATGTCTCCATTGTTCGATTTTGGCCTCATGTCCTGATTGAAGGATTTCAGGGACATCCCAACCTTTGTAAGATGCGGGTCTTGTATAGACAGGGGGAGCAAGCAGCCCATCCTGGAAAGAGTCGGAAAGGGCGGAGGACTCATCATTGAGTACACCGGGAATCAGACGAATCAATGAGTCAGCCAGAACCATCGCCGCCAGCTCACCTCCGGAAAGAACATAATCACCGATGCTTATTTCTCGTGTGATGAGATGTTCACGTACTCTTTCATCCACTCCTTTATAATGTCCGCATAGCATTATCAGGTTTGATTTAAGTGATAACTCATTGCACAGATTTTGTGTTAAGTTTTCACCATCAGGGGAAAGATATATAACCTCGTCATAGCTTTTCTTTTTTTTCAAATCATTGATGCACCTGTCGATGGGTTCAATCATAAGTACCATGCCAGCACCTCCACCATAAGCATAATCGTCAACAGTCTTGTGTTTATTGGTACTATAGTCCCTCAGATCATGAATATGTAACTCAACCAAGCCTTTCTGGATGGACCGCTTCACAATACTTTGGTTCATGGGCCCATCAAACAGCTCCGGTAAACAGGTGATAATGTCGATTCTCACGAAATAAAGTTAGGAATTCATAAATATATCCAGCAATCCATCAGGTAATACCACGTCAACCCGCTTCGATTCCCTGTCAAAATTCTTTATTATATGATCGGCGATTGGGATAAGCACTTCCTGACCCTTGTAATTAAGACTTAACAGGAATTGAGCAGATGGCTGGTAGATTTGTTCCACGAATCCAAGTGAAGTGTCTCCCTCAAAGACTTCACAGCCAATAAACTCATGATAGTAGTATTCGCCTTCATGGAGTTGATTGAGATTATCAAGAGGAAGCATCAACACATGGCCAATGAGCTCCTCACTTTTGTCAATTGAATTGTAATCCTCGAATCGGATCAGGGCTTTAGATCCATTTATTTGAAGTTCTGAAATAAAAAAAGGAACCAGTGTTCCGGAAAACTCCAGATAAACCGATTCCATTTTTTGATATTCTTCAGGGAAGTCTACATCCAACTTGGCGATGACCTCACCCTTAAGACCATGTGTTTTGACAATGTACCCTAGCTGGTAACAATCGTCAATTTTCATTCACTAGCCTTCTTTCTTCTCTTCAGAAGACTCTTTCTCCTCATCCTTGGCTTCAGCTTTTTCCTCTGCCGCTGCCTCGGCTTGGGGTTTTGTAGCATCCTCTACTTCAGCTGCCTCCTCCTTTACTTCTTCTTCAACTTTCTCAGCTGCAGGCGCTTCAGATTTGCCTCCTTCTGATTTTTCAGCCTTAGCTGGTTTAGCCTGTGAATCCTCTGCTTCAGCTGTTTCTTCTTTCGCCTTAGGAGTCTCCTCTACTTTAGAAGTCTCTTCTGCTTTTGGAGCCTCCTCTTCTTTTGGAGCTTCTTCAGTTGGCTGTTCGGTTGAATCCTGAACTTGAGACTCAAGATTCGCTTCTTCAACAGCAGCTTGCCCTTCTTCCTCCAATGCTACTTCCGCTTCAGATGCACTACCTTCGGCGACTTCCTCAGCGATCTTTTCATCTTCGACTTTACGCTTCGCCAGAATTGCTTCAAGTCTTGCCTTATTCACCTTGGATTCGGCATCAAGTGAAGCCTTCTTCTCAGCAGCTTTCTCTTTAGCCAATCGATCAATTTTTCCTTTGATCTTCGCGTCTTTATCCGCTTTCCAGGCATCATACTTTTTATCAGCTTCCTCCTGAGTAATTGCCCCTTTATTAACACCAACTTGCAAATGCTTCTTCATCATCACTCCACGATAAGAAAGCATTGCTCTCACTGTATCTGAAGGTTGTGCACCTTTCAACAGCCAATCAAGAGCTTTATCATCATTTATGTTAATGGTGGCAGGATCTGTGTTAGGATTGTAAATTCCTAATTTTTCAATGAAGCGACCATCTCTTGGTGCTTTCTGGTCAGCAACTACAACATCGTACATTGCCAACTTTTTTCGTCCTCGACGTGCTAATCTAATTCTTACTGACATTTTTCTTTTGTTTATGGAGCTCGTCCATCAAAATTTAAAATTGGAGCGCAAAGATATATTTTAAATCGAACTAAACGAACATGAAATCGTTTATTCTTTGTGAGTATGAATTATTTGTGTAATCGCATAGGCGATTTTTATTAAACATTCGCTCTAATTACTTTTGGAAAGTTATTCCAAACCAATCAAAATAATATGGATAACTACTCATACATCTCAAATGCCGATGTAGGCTACATCGAGGAATTGTATCAA
The DNA here is from genome assembly GCA_965242805.1 of Cyclobacteriaceae bacterium. GTDB lineage: Bacteria > Bacteroidota > Bacteroidia > Cytophagales > Cyclobacteriaceae > JANQEU01. The sequence continues at coordinate 3,933,553 of CBDETD010000002.1, forward strand.
AACTACAAAACTGATCCTCAGAGTGTTGATAGTTCATGGCAAAAGTTTTTTGAAGGATTTGAATTTTCTCAGCAAAAATATGGTGAGAATGGAGCGCCGGAAGATACTATTGGTTCTGAAGAAATCAAGGTAAGGAATTTTATCTACGCTCACAGATCACGGGCTCATCTGAAGTCTGATACCAATCCTGTGAGGAACAGGAGGCAGCATGTCACCAGGTTAGATCTTACGGATTTTGGTCTTGACGATTCTCACATGACTAAGACATTTGAAGTCGGGAAGGAGATCAAGCTGGGGCCAGCTACTTTTAAAGATATTAAGGAGAGGTTGGCAAGAATTTATTTAGGGCCTATTGGTTACGAATACAATCACATCAGGAATTCCGACATCTTTGAGTGGTTCAAGTCTAAGGTGGAAACAGAAGGTGTGAATATTGAACCAAACCTCGACGACAAGAAACGGATCCTACAAAAACTGAATGAGGCGGTTGTCTTCGAAAATTTTCTTCATACCAAATTCCTGGGACAGAAAAGATTTTCATTGGAGGGAGGGGAAAATACCATCCCTGCACTTGATGCTCTGATAAATAAATCTGCTTCCTTAGGAGCTGAAGAAGTGGTTATTGGGATGGCGCACCGGGGAAGATTGAATGTCCTTGCCAATATCATGGGAAAGACTTACGAGGAAATATTTTCTGAATTTGAGGGAAGTTCTGAGGTTGATCTGACGATGGGTGATGGTGATGTAAAATATCACCTTGGGTATTCCAGTTATATCGAATCGATAAGTGGAAAGAAAATATATGTCAAATTAGCTCCCAATCCGTCTCACCTTGAGGCTGTTAATCCCGTGGTGCTTGGATACACACGAGCGCAAATTGATGATGAATATCGTGGGGATTTTAACAAAGCGATCCCTGTATTGATCCATGGTGATGCTGCCGTGGCTGGTCAGGGTATCATATATGAGATCACCCAGATGTCACAACTTGAGGGATATGATACTGGAGGGACTATTCATTTTGTTATCAATAATCAAGTAGGATTTACGACTGACTATGATGATGCTCGATCAAGTATTTACTGTACAGATATAGCCAAAATAGTTGACGCTCCGGTTTTGCATGTGAATGGGGATGACGCCGAAGCCGTAGTATTTGCTTCCAACCTGGCGGTCGAATACCGGCAAAAATATCATAAGGACTTTTACATCGATCTTTTATGCTATCGCAGGCATGGACATAACGAAAGTGATGAACCCAAATTCACACAGCCTAAACTATACAACTTAATTGCGAAGCATCCGAATCCACGGGAAGTTTATGTTAAGAAACTAATTGAAAGAGGAGATATTGATGAAGAACGGGCAAAATCGCTCAATAACGATTTCAAAAAGTTATTGCAGGACAGGTTGGATGAAGTTAAGCAAAGACCCCTGCCATATAAACCTCAAAAAATAGAGGAAGAGTGGCATCATCTCAGAAAGTCCCATCCAGGTGATTTTGATAAATCGCCAGATACCTCAATTGATGAGGAAATGGTAAAAAGGATTGGAACCGCGCTGACAACCCTCCCTCAGGGATTTAAACCTCTACGTCAAATTGAGAAGCTCATAAAAGATAGGAAGAGCGCATTCTTCGACAAGAAAATGTTGGGTTGGGCTGATGGAGAGTTACTTGCTTACGGATCACTGCTAGCTGAAGGTAAGATCGTAAGAATGTCAGGACAAGATGTGAAGAGAGGAACATTCTCACACCGGCACTCGTTCCTGTTTGATTCCAATACCAATGAGCCATATTGCAACCTTGATCATGTAGCAGATGGACAGGAGCCATTCAGGATATTCAATTCTTTGTTGTCAGAGTTTGGAGTTCTTGGCTTTGAGTACGGTTATGCAATGGCCACCCCAAATGCACTTATAATTTGGGAGGCCCAGTTCGGGGATTTTGCAAATGGAGCCCAGGTATTGATGGATCAATTCCTTTCCAGTGCCGAGAGTAAATGGCAGAGGATGAATGGTTTGGTATTGCTTCTTCCACATGGATACGAGGGACAGGGTCCCGAGCACTCCAGTGCCCGGATGGAGCGGTTCCTCCAACTTTGTGCACAGGCCAATATGGTCGTGTGTAATCTTACTACTTCCTCAAATATTTTTCATCTGATGAGGAGACAAGTGAATTGGGAATTCAGAAAACCTTGCGTTGTTTTCTCACCAAAATCGTTGTTGAGGCATCCGGGAGTAAACAGCCCAATTGCTGATTTCATGAAGGGTGGATTCAAAGAGGTGATCGCGGATCCTTATGTTACAAACAAGAGTGTCAAAAAAGTTATACTTTGTTCAGGTAAAGTATATTTCGACCTTTTGGAAGAACAGCAGAAAAGAAAATCAAAGGATATCGCAATTGTAAGACTTGAACAACTTTATCCATTTCCAAAAAAACAACTTGACACTGTTCTGAAAAAATTCAATAAACCAAAATTGGTTTGGGTCCAAGAGGAGCCTGAAAATATGGGAGGACTATCTTTTATGTCGAGGGTGTCAGGTCTGAAGTTAGAGTATATTTCAAGGAAAAGGTCGGCATCGCCGGCAACAGGTTTTCCGAAAATTCACAGACAAGAGCAACAGAATATTGTAGAACAGGCATTTAATATTTGATATCATCATGAGTTACGCAATAAAAGTACCTACCGTAGGGGAATCCATTAACGAAGTGATTGTTTCCCAATGGATGAAGAAGGATGGAGAATATGTCGAAATGGATGAAGTCCTATGCGAGCTGGAATCCGATAAGGCAACTTTTGAAGTCACTGCGGAGAAAACAGGAACATTACATATTAAAGCCCAGGAAGGAGACACTCTGGAAATCGGTGGGGTTTTGTGTGAGATTGATGAATCAACTGCCAAGTCCAACGGTCAACCGGAACCTGCAAAAGAAGAGAAACCCCCGCAAAAATCAGGTGAGATTAAGGAGATGCATGTTCCTACAGTCGGCGAATCAATCAATGAGGTTGTCATATCAAATTGGATGAAATCTGATGGGGATTTTGTAGAGTTGGATGACCCCATTGCAGAAATTGAGTCAGATAAAGCTACATTCGAGCTCACCGCCGAAGCTTCCGGTATTCTGAGGGTAATTGCCGAAGAGGGTAGTACACTTGAAATAGGAGCTCTGATCTGTAAAATAGAAATAGCGGAAGGTGCACCTGCAAAACCTGCGGATAGCGCTCCTGGGCAGGAAAGTGTGCCATCCGTTGAAACGTCTTCGGATAAAACCTATGCCACCGGTCATGCTTCTCCTGCAGCTTCCAAGATATTAGATGAAAAAGGTATAAGTGCAGATCAGGTTCAAGGAACCGGAAGAGATGGAAGGATAACAAAGGAGGATGCGATCCAGGCAAGTCCTTCCATTCCATCACCTGATGCAGGAACTCAACCCGATAGCCCCGTATTTTCGAGCACATCGGAAAGAGCCGAAAGAAGACAAAAGCTCACTCCTTTAAGGAAGACCGTTTCACGTAGATTGGTTGCAGTTAAAAATGAGACTGCTATGTTGACTACCTTCAATGAGGTCAACATGAAACCAATAATGGATCTTCGCAAAAAGTATAAAGAATCCTTTAAGGAGAAGTACGAAGTGGGTCTTGGATTTATGTCGTTCTTCACCAAGGCGTGTTGTATGGCACTCCAGGATTGGCCAGCTGTTAATGCCATGATTGATGGAGATGAAATCGTTTATCATGATTTCTGCGACATATCGATAGCCGTGTCGGCTCCCAAGGGATTGGTTGTTCCTGTCATTCGCAATGCGGATTTGATGAGTTTTGATCAAATTGAGAAGGAAGTTCTACGATTGGCGACAAAAGCCCGTGACAATAAACTGAGTATTGAGGAAATGACCGGAGGAACATTCACCATAACAAATGGTGGTGTATTCGGATCCATGATGTCAACACCTATAATAAATGCCCCTCAATCGGCAATTTTAGGAATGCACAACATTGTTGAAAGACCATTAGTAGAAAATGGAGAAGTTGTCGTAAGGCCAATTATGTACGTCGCCTTATCTTATGATCACCGAATAATTGATGGACGCGAGTCTGTGAGCTTCCTTGTTCGTATTAAACAGTTATTGGAAGATCCAAGTCGATTGCTCCTTGGTATTTAATTTATTAATCTAATCTATAAACTGAATTACCTTCTTCTTTAATATGGATTATCAAGTCACTGTAATAGGTTCTGGCCCCGGTGGATACGTGGCGGCTATTCGATGTGCCCAGTTAGGTTTGAAAACTGCGATTATTGAAAAATATGATACATTGGGTGGAACCTGTCTGAATGTGGGATGCATTCCTTCCAAGGCCTTATTAGATTCCTCGGAACATTTCCATAATGCCGAAACCAATTTCAAGACACATGGGATTGACGTCGCCTCCCCAAAGGTGAATATGAAGCAAATGATCGCCCGTAAATCTGAGGTTGTTAAGCAAAATGTTGATGGTATTGACTACTTAATGAAAAAAAATAAGATCGATGTACATCATGGTCTTGGATCCTTTGTTGATAAGAATACCATTAAGATTACTGGCAAGGATGGGGAGAAAACCATTTCAAGTGAGAAGGTGATAATTGCAACGGGTTCCAAACCTTCATCACTTCCTTTCATAAAAATTGACAAGAAAAGAGTAATAACCAGTACTGAAGCATTGGAGTTGAAAGAAGTTCCAAAGCATATGATCGTCATCGGAGGTGGGGTTATAGGTCTGGAGTTGGGATCGGTTTATGCGCGGATCGGGGCAAAGGTTTCTGTAGTTGAGTTCATGGATAAACTAATACCTACCATGGATGGCACAATGGGGAAGGAAATCGAGAAAGCATTAAAGAAGTTAGGATTCGATGTATATCTGAGCCACAAAGTGACTGAGGTCACAACAAAAGGTAAAGAAGTCACTATTGTTGCAGATACTCCTAAAGGTGAAAAATTGGAACTTAAAGGTGATTATTGTCTCGTGTCAATTGGAAGGAGGCCTTACACCGATGGATTAGCACTGGAAAATGCAGGTGTAAAAGCAAATGATCGAGGTCAGATCGAAACAGATAACCACCTTAGGACCAACGTAGATAACATATGGGCAATTGGGGATGTCGTAAAGGGAGCAATGCTGGCCCACAAGGCCGAGGAGGAAGGTGTTTTTGTTGCCGAACAAATGGTTGGCCAGAAACCTCATATAAATTATTTACTCATTCCGGGAGTCGTATATACCTGGCCGGAAGTAGCTAGCGTTGGTTACACCGAAGAGCAACTGAAGGAGAATGGGAGAGCTTACAAAACGGGGAAATTTCCGTATAAGGCGCTGGGTAGAGCCCGGGCATCTATGGATATGGATGGTTTAGTCAAAGTTTTGGCGGACAAAGAAACGGACGAAATACTTGGCATGCACATCATTGGCGCCAGGGCTGCGGATATGATTGCAACGGGTGTCACTGCAATGGAGTTCAGAGCATCTGCTGAGGATGTGGCAAGAATGTCTCATGCACATCCTACTTACATGGAGGCAGTAAAAGAAGCTTGTCTTGCCGCTACTGAGAATAGGCCTATTCACATGTAATTTCTGGCTTAAGGAACATATTGTCCTCCAACACATGAATATGTAGTTCTCATAATAGGCTTTTGCATTTTTTGACGTATTGATACGAACCTTTTCCTTTCATAGCAGTTTCTCCTCATATGGAAACTGCAAAAGCCGGTAAGAAAGCGAAAGGGATCAGTAAGGAAAAGATTATTGACTCTTATATCGAACATGTTTTGGTTGAGGGTCGTCAACCCGCCTCTGTTTTTCTTTTTGCGAAAAGTCTCAAAATACGTGAAGAGGAGTTCTATAGCTTTTTTAACTCATTTGATGCATTAGAAAAACAACTTTGGGATTCCTGGTTAAAGGATACCATAGGTGTCATTATGGAAGATAACCAGTATCAATCCTACACTGTCAGGGAGAAACTATTGGCTTTATTCTTTACCTGGATTGAGGCACTTAAAAAAAACCGAAGTTTTGCTTTGAACCAATTTGAGAAAGTGGGTAAAAGAGAACTCTTACCAGCTTTCCTTCTGAAAACCAGGGAGACATTCGAAGAATTCTTTTCGGAGTTGATGATAGAAGGAATAGAAACCGGCGAGATAATTGACCGTCGACCGGTTAGCAGGCAGTATCAAAAAGTTTTCTGGGCTCAGTTCATCTTTGTTACCAGGTTTTGGATCAATGACGACAGTCAGGATTTTGAGAAAACAGATGCTTTCATAGAGAAATCTGTGAACTTCTCATTCGATCTGGCAGGGAGAGGTGTGATTGACTCATTTCTAGACCTTTCCAAGTTTATGGTCCAAAATATGCGCCCCTTTTAAATGAAAGAGCAGACAAGGATACCGACAGGCAAGGTTTCAAGAGCCGCAAAATTTGTGAAGACCGGAGCGAAGGTTGGTGGGAATTACCTCAAGCACTACACTAAGAAATTAGTGGATAGGGATGTTTCGCGTGATCAATTAGATGAGAGCAATGCTGAAGATATCTATAATTCCTTAAGTGAGTTAAAAGGAAGTGCACTGAAGGTTGCCCAGATGTTGGCCATGGATAAAAACCTTCTACCTAATGCCTATCAGGACAAATTTGCAATGGGTCAATATAGTGCGCCACCGTTGTCCTATCCGCTTGTTGTTAAAACTTTCAACAAATATTTCGGTAAGAACCCAAATGATCTTTACGATGATTTCTCTTCCAAAGCGGCAAACGCGGCATCAATTGGGCAGGTCCATCAGGCAAGGATCAATGGTACCCAGTTAGCTGTTAAGATACAATATCCTGGCGTCGGTGATTCGGTAAAATCTGATCTCAAATTAGTGAAACCGTTTGCTCTGCGTCTGTTCAATCTTAATGAGGTGGAACTTGATCAATACCTTGGAGAAGTTCAATCCAAGCTGCTGGAAGAAACTGATTATGAACTGGAAGTTGATCGGTCTATCGCTTTAACGGAAGCATGTAAGCACCTTGAGGGTGTTAGATTTCCAAAATATTACAAGGAATTATCTGCAGCAAGGATAATTACCATGGATTACCTGCCTGGACAACATATCAAGGAATTTCTTGAAACCAATCCCTCCCAGGAAATAAGAAACAAGCTCGGCCAGGCCATGTGGGATTTCTACCATCATCAGGTTCACAACCTGAAAGAAGTACATGCAGACCCTCATCCAGGTAACTTTCTTATGGAAGAGGACGGTACACTTGGGATCATCGATTTTGGTTGTGTAAAGGTCATTCCCCAGGATTTCTATGACGCTTATTTTAAATTGATGAGCAAAGATCTGGTGGCTGAGGATTCTGAACTGATCCCGGTTTTGAAACGTCTTAATTTTATATATGATGATGATTCAGAAGAAGAGTTGAATATTTTTCTTGGTGTATTTAAGGAAATGACAACACTTCTTGGCAGACCCTTCCATTTTGAATCTTTTGATTTCGCAGACGATGATTATTTCGCCCGGATATATGATCTGAGTGATCGTCTTTCCAAAATGAAGGAATTGCGTAATTCCCGACATGCCAGAGGATCAAAACATGGTCTATATGTTAACAGGACTTATTTTGGTTTATATACCTTATTGAACCAATTGAGGGCAGAGGTGAAAACTACGAAGCCGGATTGGTTAAAATAGAACCTTTAATCACCATCCAGGTGCTAATTGTTCTTCCTTATCCCCTTTCTTCCCTGCTTGGACCGTCCTGTTGAAGTCAAGATATATTATTTATTAATATTGTTTTTCGGCTATGGTTCATTAAACTCTTAGATGAACAATTGTGAATTCTAAGCTTCTTATACACGGGATAACTCTACTTGTAATATTCGCTTCTGGAATGTTATGTCCTGACGTTTATGGTCAGAGAGAATTGAAGTTTGAAATCATTAATCAAACAAGGGGACTATCAGCCAATTCGGTTAGTTCAATCCTGCAAGATTCTCAGGGATTTATGTGGTTCGGAACACGAGATGGATTGAATGTATATGATGGTGTAAGAACAGAAGTCGTAAAGTTCTCCGAAAAGAATAACATAATCTCATGCATCTTCGAGGCAAAGGACAGTACACTTTGGATCGGGATTGTTGGATTGGGATTGGTTCATTATGATCCTCGACTGTTTAAATGGCATACCCATAGTAGCGTCCCAGAAGATCCTGATAGTTTGAGTACCAATACGGTCACCTTTATCCAGGAAGACAAAACGGGCAAACTCTGGATAAGTACCAACCTGGGTGGTTTTGATGTTTTCGATCCAACTACTGAAAAATTTGAAAAATTCTATCATGATCCAAATAATACAGCGAGTCTTAGCAGTAATAATGTAACCCATTTCTTTGAAGATGACTTAGGGCGGATAATTATCGGAACCGATGATGGTCAAATTAATATCTTCAATAGAGACGAAAAAGGATTCGTTAGACACCCTCTTGAATATGATGTGCAACAGACTATCAACGATATTCATAAGGACATAAATGGAAATGTCTGGATAGCAGGTTCAAAAGGTTTATACCAGGTCGATATTAAACATGAGAATTCAGTCAAAATCAGGAAATGGTCCAAAATACCAACAGGAAGCACATTTTGGGAGGGTGAAAATCAGGAACTATGGTTGGGTGCAGAGGAAAAGTTGTATTCATGGAATAGAAACACCAATGATTTTGTTTTTAGGGGCCAGTTTCAGATTGAGAAAACAATTCCCGCGATAATAGATAAAACTGCGTCGGTATACACTCCTGAATATATGTATCAAATAAATGCCAAGAGTTCACCAGTCCTTATGGATGTTGATGGAAGATTTTGGATGATCACAAATAAAGGAGTAAATGTGTTTGATCCTGTAACCGGTGCCGGTAACACTGTACGTTCAGATGATGATTTTACAAATTTCAGTAGCGATCAGGTAAACACAATAATTAAGGATAATTCCGGGTCAATTTGGTTTGGTACGATTGGTGGCGGTGTAATTAAATATTATGGATCGAATTTCAAGCATTATCAATTTAAGCGACGAAACCATAATTCGTTGGGAGGGCAGTTTGTCCTCAACTTTACTGAGGAAGAGGACAGTAAGATCTGGGTGGGTACCAATGGTGGTTCATTTAGCTTGTTTGATCCTGTTTCAGAAACATTTGAGCGCTTCAAGATACCTGGATCAGAATCGATAATTTTTCAAGTGTTTCCGGATGGAAACAACTTATGGTTGGCTACATCCAGTGATGGACTTGTCAAATTTGATCGAAAATCAAAATCTTTCGTTTTCAATAAGAAAAGTCAAATAAACAATACAGGAATTAGCTCCAACAATGTGCAGAGAATTCTTGATGCGGGGAATGGAAGTTTTTGGATCGGAACTGACAATGGGCTTAACAAATTTCAGAAGGATAAAGGTGAATTCGCATTAATTGACTTGTCAGACAATACAGGCGTACAACCTGACATATTTGCAATGCATATCGATGGGGATTATCTGTGGATAGGTACACAAGGTCAAGGTATAATCAATTTGAATTTGAATGATCTTGAAGACTACACCATCTACAAATACGACCCCGAGATCACAAGTAGCTTAAATAACAATTTCATCACCTCTATCTATCCTGATCCCGATGATTCCAATATTGTATGGTTTGGGTCCTACGGAGGTGGACTACAAAAATTCCAGAGAGACAGTAAAGAATTTCAAAGTTTTACCATTGAAGACGGATTGCCAAATAACGTTATCTATGGGATCCTCGAGGATGAAGAAGATAATATCTGGGTGTCAACGAACGCCGGGCTCACCAAATTCAATAAGTCACTGGAACAAGTAGTAGCAAATTATGAGGTATATGACGGATTGCAAGCCAATGAATTCAACCGCGGGGCTTATTTGAAGACCAGAGATGGACATTTTCTTTTTGGCGGTATCAATGGCTTCAATTATTTCCTTCCTCAGGACATAGGGAGGAGGGAATTCAGTCCACCCGTGGTTATTACCTCATTTAGGATCTATGGTACGGAAGATACTGATATTGTCAGTAAGATCCGGAAGGGGTCCAGTGACATTGGGTTAAAATACGATCAGAATTTTATAAGTATTGAATTTGCTGCTTTGGATTTCAGGAATTCCAACAGGAATGAGTACAGGTACAAGTTGGATGGACTTGAAGAAGAATGGCGTGATGTTCGATTGGGGAATCCGGTTGCGACGTACACGAATCTTGATCCCGGCGACTATCAGTTTCAATTATTAGCATCAAATAGCGATGGAGTTTGGATGGAAAGTATGAAGGTCCTGGATATTACCATTTCGCCTCCTTTCTGGGCGAGTTGGTGGTTCCGCTTTCTTATGGCTTTAACTGCAATCGGTGTCGTTGCAACTTTTCATTTTTCAAGGATTAGGATATTGGAATCACAGAGAAGAAAATTAAATGAACTTGTAAACCAACGAACGAAGATCATATTTGATCAGAATAACAAGTTATCTGAGAATAATAAAGAACTCAGCAGGAAAGCCGATGAACTGAATTCCGCCTATAAGGAAATCAGTTTGAGAAATGAGGAACTGAATGAAGCACTTGGCAAATTACGAAGGACACAAGGTCAGTTAATAGAATCTGAAAAAATGGCGTCCTTGGGAGTGCTTTCCGCAGGAGTGGGTCATGAGATAAATAATCCCTTGAATTTCATTAAAAATGGTATTGAAGGTTTATCTCAACATCTTATAAGGAAGAAAATGGTAAAGGATTCGGTTACTAAAAAGTTCGTTGATGTAATTGAAGAGGGGGTAGGAAGGGCCAGTTCAATTGTGAGGAGTCTTTCGCATTTCAGCAGAGTAAATACGGATATGGATGAAGAATGTGATCTTCATCAGATACTCGATAATTGCCTGGTTATTCTCCATAACCGATTGAAACACAAGGTCAATACTGTTAAAAAATATACCTCCAAATCCGTTGTCAGAAAGGGAAATGAAGGTAGACTTCATCAAGCTCTGATAAACATATTAACAAATGCAGAGCAAGCGATTGTGGAGAATGGTGTAATTACCATTGAAACTCAAGCTTTCAAGGATCAAATAATGATAAAGGTTTCCGACAATGGTGTTGGTATTTCAAAAGCTAATATTAAGAAGATCATGGATCCATTTTTCACAACGAAGGAACCAGGTGAGGGTACTGGATTGGGGCTGGCAATTTCTTATAAGATCATCGAGGAGCATGGGGGGAAAATTGAAGTAAGTTCAGAAATCACGGTAGGTACCACTTTCATAGTTTATTTACCAATGGAGATCGGGTAAGGTGAATATTTCAAGGATCATACCGTGGGTAATCATTCTCTTTCCTTTTTTAGTCAAAGCTCAAAATTCAACCGACAGTTTGTTGAATGTTATTAAAAACTCCACCAGCCCTATCGAAAAAGTAGATGCACTAATCCAACTCTCCGGTCAAAACATAAGACAGAACACCCAATTGCAACTCAGCTATGCCACTGAAGCCTATAGGGTGGCTGATTCCATTGGATATAAAGAAGGAATAGCAGATGCTTTGAATCAATTGGGAATAGGTCATTTGTACTCGGGAAAATTGGATAGTTCAATGTCTTTCTATGAACGATCCTTGCAACTCTATGATAGCCTGGACGATCAGGAAAATGTCAGTCAACTCTTAATGAACATGGGCGACCTATTTCAAAGAAGAGGCAATTTTCCCCAGGCCTCGAAATATTATTTTGATGCTTTACGAATTGCAACGGAAGGAGGGTACAAAAAGCCCATGAGTTATATACTCAACAACCTTGGTCTTCTATTTGAAGATCGAAATGATCTTGATGCTGCGTTAAGATACTTCAAGGAATGCATGGAAATCTCTAAAGAGATTGACAATAAGGTGATGATTGCAGCTACAAGCCACAACATGGCAAACATCTACAGGAAACGAGATTCTCTAGACAGGAGTCTTGAATTATTCAATCAATCTCTTACCTATTCTGAAGAAATGAAAAATACTTTCGGGATCGCCATAAATCAAATGGAAATAGGAGGAGTATATCAGCAAATGAATGATCCATACCTCGCTTTGCAGTACGTTGGCTCTGCTACCAATACTTTCAAGGACTTGGGAAATAAATTCCAACTTTCACAATGTTATTTATACCTGGGAAAGATCTACGGTGATCTTGATGAACTTGAAAATTCTGAGAAATACTATTTAAATACACTTACAACGGCCCAGGAAACCGAAGCAACTATTATTATTAGTGAAGCACATGAAAAACTTGCAAATCTCTTTAAGGATTTGGGTCGGCCTTCAAAGGCGTTGGAACATTTTGAAAAATTTATGGTTGTGCAATCCAAACTAATCAATCAGGAGAATGAAGAGGAAATAATCAGGATCCGGGAAGAATTTGAAAGTAAGAAAAGGGAGGATGAAAACGAGTTGTTAAGAAGGGAAAAAGCTCTTCAGAAAGAATTGATCACACGACAAAATGCAAATACGGAATACTTCATAATCATACTTATTTTGGCTGGTGTCTTGCTTATTGCTTCCCTAATCGGATACATGGCTTTAAGAAGGTCTAATCGTCGCCTTGTAAAACTTAATCAGGAGATTGAATCTCAGAAAGTGGTTATTGAGGAAAGGTCTGAACTCCTTGAAGAGGCCGTTCATGAGGTCAATGTTCAAAACCTTGAATTGAGTGATGCCATTGAGAAGTTGGAAACTACACAAAAACAACTGATTGAATCGGAAAAAATGGCTTCCTTGGGAGTTTTGTCTGCCGGGGTAGGGCATGAAATTAATAATCCATTAAATTTCATAAAAGGGGGTATTTCGGGGCTATCAAAACACATTAAGGAAGATAAAAAATCTGATAAAAGTGAGGCTTTGAGGTACCTGGATATAGTGAACGAAGGAGTTGATCGCGCAACGTCCATTGTCAGCAGTCTGGCTCATTTTAGTCGATCCAATACTGACATGAATGAGAAGTGTGATATACATGAGATTTTGGATCATTGCCAGACGATCCTACAAAACAAATTGAAGGGAAAGGTTAAGGTGACAAAAGTTTATAATGCGGCTTCAACCAAAGTTATTGGGAACGTCGGTAGATTACATCAAGCTTTTTTGAATATCTTATCCAATGCCGAACAGGCAATTTCCGAGACTGGAAATGTCGTATTGAAAACTTCATCAATAGGCAACCACATTGAAATATCAATCTCTGATGATGGAATTGGTATTTCTAAAGAAGATATGTCCAAAATCATGGATCCATTCTTCACAACAAAGGAACCTGGGGTTGGGACGGGATTAGGGCTTTCCATAACTTATAAGATAATTGAAGATCATGAGGGTACCATTAAGGTAAAATCAGAGCAAGGTAAAGGCGCTGTTTTTTCTATTTCTCTCCCCCAATCCTCGTAATTCATTTGATTAGTCGTCTGTTAATTCCATTTGGTCGAAATTTCTAAAATATAGTGTGTAGATAATTATATTTGGGTCATCAATCTGAGCAAAATTCAGTTTGATGCAAATTATCACACATACACCGCATGTCTGGCTGGATAAATCAGTTATCTTCTATTGGACATCTGCTGGAAGATTCCAATGAGGAACGTATCAAGAAAAGCTTTCTGGTTTTTCTTGCTATATTCATGAGTGGTGGAGGCATTCTTTGGGGATCAATCTCAATTTTCAATGGATTGATATTTCAGTCGATTATTCCTTATGGTTATGTGGTCATCAGTATAATAAATCTGATTTACTTTCGATATTCAAAAAATTTCAAAGTAGTACGTTTTATCCAGGTCTTCATAAGCCTGGTCCTTCCATTCCTGTTTCAGTGGTCATTAGGAGGTTTTTTCCCTAGCGGCTTAATTATGCTATGGGCAATTCTGGCCCTAATAGCCTCTTTGTCATTTGTGGAGATAAAAACAGCATACGTATGGCTAGGATTATTTATCGCTGGAACTCTGCTCTCAGCTTATTTCGATGAGTATTTCTTCAATATGAAACCAGGAATCCTCAAAGATCAGTCTTTGTTATTCGTTGTGCTCAATGTTACGGTGATATGTTCAATTGTCTTTGGATTGGTTCATTACTATGTCGTACGCAATAAGGCTGTCCGGGCTGAGCTGGAGCGGACGTCGAATGAAATGAAGAGGCTGAATCGTAAATTGGCAGAGAATCTCAAAGAGAAGCGGGAAGCATTAAAAGAATTGAGGAAAACGCAATCTCAACTTGTTGAAGCTGAGAAAATGGCTTCTTTGGGTGTTCTGTCGGCAGGCGTTGGCCATGAAATCAACAATCCGCTGAACTTCATTAGAGGAGGTGTGACAGGACTGACTCATCACTTAACGAAATACGAAGAACACGACGACAGTATAGAATCCTATCTTGAATTAATCAATAAAGGGGTAGATAGAGCCACCGGGATTGTGAGAAGTCTAAGTCACTTCAGCAGGACAGGTACCAACATGAATGAGAGATGTGACATTCATGAAATCATTGATAATTGCCTTGTGATTTTGCAAAACAAACTGAAAAATAGGATTGAAGTCATTAAGGATTTTACAGGTGAGTCCACAAAACGGCTGGGAAACGATGGGAGATTACACCAGGTGTTTCTCAATATCTTGTCAAACGCGGAGCAGGCAATTACGGATACTGGAATTATAACCATTCAAACATCCGTTAACAATGAACAGATACTCGTCAATATATCAGATACCGGATATGGGATCGATGACAAGACCATTTCCAGGATCATGGATCCATTTTTTACCACAAAACCTCCTGGCGAAGGGACGGGTTTGGGTCTTTCCATCGCATATACTATTATTGAGGAACATGGAGGGAAGATCAAAGTATCCTCGGAAATTGGCAAGGGTACTATATTTGAACTAATGCTCCCAGTGGTGACGGAGGAAGTCAAACAATAACTTCCAACCCGGAAGGATCAGGTCGACACACATTTGGAGTTTTTTATCTAAATTCAATTCTAAACCCACTATCATCAACCTAGTTGTATGGTCCCTCGAGGTATCATTCACATTTTCATATTCCTACTGCTGACCTATCAAGCCCATTGCCAATTAAGTGATGGGTACAGGGATTTCATGCGGTCAACCCAAGATGATTCCGTTCGAGTTGCACTACTTAACGAGACTGCTTTCGCACTGCACAATACATCACCCATTACCACGCTATCAAAGTCAAGGGAAGCTCTGGACCTTATTCATAGATACCAGGGGGATCTGGAATTTGAAAGATCTGTGGCCCTAAAGAATTTGGGGCTCGCTTACTGGAGGTTAGCAAAATATGATTCGAGTCTGTATTTCCAGGAAAAAGCGATTGAAATAGCCGAACAAATTGGAAGTGACTCGCTTAAAGCCAAAATCATAAGTAACAAGGCACTGGTGTATAAAGAGAGAGGTCAGTATTCATTGAGTTTGGACAATTCATTCAGAGCCTACTCCGCATTCCGGGAATTAGGAGATGAGTTGAATGAAGCCATTGTGTCCAGCAATATTGGGACCGTGTATAAGGAAATGGGGAATTATACTGAGGCATATGATTATTATTTAAGATCAATCGCTATTGGTAATAAGATCACGAATGGGTTGATCATTTGCGGAAATTACAATTTCCTTGGTGAAGTATTACTCCTCATGGAAGGTTTCGATGAAAGTCGGGAATATCTCGAACTAGCAATAGCATATTGTGATGTCATTGATAATAAGTATTACCTCAGTCAGGGGTATTTTAATTTGGGGACTCTTCTTGGCAAAATGGGAAAGTTGGATTCTGCCTTTTTTTACTACAATACTGCTTTTGAATTGCAGAAAGAGCTTGGAGATCAGAAAGGGATGTCATCCACGTTAAATGCCCTTGGAAGATTGAGTATCGATAAGTCAGAATTTGAGAATGCGTACAAGTTCTTAATGACCGCCTACGAAATTGCTGAGAACAATGACTTGTTATTCGAGATGAGAGACAATTTCGCTCTCAAGATCCGATTCGATAGTTTAACTCAGAATTATTTTTCAGCTTTCCGCAATTACGGAGTTTTTAATGCACTTAGTGATAGCATAAACCGTATGCAACAGGTCAATGAAGTCGCAGAAGTCATTTCCCAATATCAAAACGAAGCGCTTCTCATGGACAAAGAACTCCAGGAAGAGGTAATTATGAGACAAGCGCTTCAATCCCGCTTCATTATTTCTATTCTCATATTTACTCTCCTTATCATTTTTATTTTGGTCTATGTGATTAGAAATAAAACCTCCATGAACAAAACATTGAAGCTACTGAATCACGAGATAACAGAGCAAAAAGAGGAGTTGCAACTGCAATCAAATCAACTGCGTTTGGCACACGATGACACAAATCAAAAAAATAAGGAGCTCACAGAGGCAATGGATCAGTTGAGGGATGCCCAAAGGAAGCTGATCGAATCTGAAAAAATGGTATCTCTTGGTGTGCTTTCAGCAGGAGTAGCTCATGAGATCAATAACCCAATGAATTTCATAAAGGGTGGAATCAATGGACTGACAAAGGAGATCACCAAATCAGATCTGGCAGGTGATGATGTAGTAGCGAAATACATACAGATCATAAATGAGGGTGTTGACAGGTCACAGTCTATCATAAGAAGTCTTTCACATTTCAGTAGGTCAGGTGGTGAAATGGATGAAGAGTGTAATGTGAATTCAATTCTCGACAATTGCCTGGTGATGCTGCAAAATAAACTTAAGGGAAGAGTAGAAATCAACAAAGAAATTGAAAAGGACCTTCCTTTGATTATTGGGAATGAAGGTCGTCTTCACCAGGCCTTTCTAAATATTCTTTCTAATGCCGACCAGGCAATAGATGGCCAGGGTGAAATAACTTTGGCTACAAGATCATCAAAGGACAATGTAAGGGTCGTTATTAAGGACTCCGGTTCGGGTATAGATAAGAAATATTACTCCAAAATCATGGATCCTTTTTTCACTACAAAAGAGCCAGGTGTTGGCACAGGTCTTGGACTGTCAATAACCTACCGGATAATTGAGGAACATGGTGGAAAAATTGAATTTGATTCTCAAATTGGAGTGGGGACGGAATTTACAGTCTCTATACCCATTCAATAAGTTATTATTCAAGGTCATCTACCCCGCCTCCCGTTCAACATTATTTACTTAATTTCTTACTGGTACATATTTTATCTTAGAAGGTGGTTTTGCCACGAGACCACAACCTATCCTATCGACCGAATGAGAGAAATCCTTATTTCCATATACAAAGGAGTATTTTCTGTACTTCTTTTCTGTATTTCCTTCATTGCCTTTGGTCAACTGGATAATCAACAAGACTATTATCAGGTTGAGGAACTAAAATTGATCTTCGATTCAGAAAATACTCTCAATCTTGACGAAGTACTTTCAAAAGTAGATTCATTGGACTACGTGGACTGGAGATATTTAGTCAGCCGTCAAAAAGTATGGCTAGTAATTGATCCTTCGGTGATAAGTGGTAATCGGGGAGACTATCTTCTTTCCATCAAGGGAAATGCCAGGATGTTGTCCTTCTACTACTTCGAACGGCAAAAGGGTTGGTCTACAGCCCGTCCTGAGAACTCCGGACAGAATGCTGCAATGTTGGGTCTCGTCCACCCATCACTTAATCTGGAATCAATTAATACGGATTTTCCTATAGTCATCGAGATGATTGATATGGTGATTCCCGTAATGGTATTTGAACGTGCAGACAAAGCTTTTTACAGACAAAACCTCACACTCATTCTCACTTCTACAATCATCGGTGCTTTGTTTTTCATCGTAGTGGTCAATTTTTTCAGGTGGGGTTATAATGGTGATTACATCTTTGGAATATATGGATTTTATATACTGACGTTCATTCTGAATATGCTAGCTTTTGGTGGGAACAATACCATTTTCAGCCTTTATTTCATACCCCCTAATGCTAAGTTCATTCTTCACCTGATCTCAATATTTATAATCCCAGCAATGGCTGCGGTATACGGCATTGTGTTCCTTAAACTTAAAACGAGGAATAAACCGGTATTCTATATTCTACTTTTACTGATCCTCTTCAGTATTTCAGCATTTTTCATAATGATGGTTCGACCAGACCTGGGTACATGGTTGGCCAACGGGTCATTATTGTCAATATTAGTTGTTTTGTGTTATGCTGGCATGGTCCAATGGAAAAAGGGTCATGCATATGTCTCATTATATGTCATTGCCTACGTGATCTTTGCCATTCTATTTCTAATGTTTACATGGTCCCGCAATGTCAACTATGCGTCTCCATATGTATTCCCGGTACCAATATTTTATCTGGGATTTTTAGTCGAGGCATTTTTGTTGAACTTAAGTCTTAACATGGGAATCGATTTTCAGAAAAGAATGGCATTGATTTCGGAACAGGAGTCTCAAATGAAATTGATGGATTTTCAGGCTAAGCAGAATAAGGAGCTTGAGGACAGAGTAAAGGTCAGAACCAGTGAGCTTGAACAGACCGTGAAGGAATTGAAAAAGGCTCAAGGCCAGTTGATCGAATCAGAAAAAATGGCCTCATTAGGTGTACTTTCTGCCGGAGTGGGGCATGAGATCAATAATCCTTTAAATTTCATAAAAGGAGGTATTGATGGATTATTCAAGCATTTAAGTAAAAGTACCGGTTTTGAGGACTCGGATACCAAGAGATATCTGGAGATTGTAAATGAGGGAGTGAATAGAGCCAGTTCAATTGTAAATAGTCTGGCACATTTTAGTCGGGAGAATGCAAACATGGACGAAGAATGCGACCTTCACGAGATTCTGGAAAATTGTTTATTGATCCTTCAAAATAAGCTAAAACACAAAGTTCAAATTGTTAAGAATTACAGCTCCGAAGACCTGATCAGGAGGGGAAATGAAGGCAGATTGCACCAGGCTTTTTTGAATATACTTTCTAATGCAGAACAGGCAATTACTAAAAAGGGGAAGATAAAAATATCAACCAAATCAGGAAAAGATGGAATCTTGGTTTCGATTTCAGATGATGGCATTGGGATAGAAGAGGAATATATGAAACAGATAATGGATCCTTTTTTCACTACGAAGGATCCGGGTGTTGGGACCGGGCTGGGATTGTCAATTACTTATAAGATTATAGAAGAGCATGGTGGTACGATTGATGTAGACTCAAAGAAGGGACAAGGTTCTGAATTCAAAATAATTTTGCCAATTGTGTGAGAAGAATGAGAATCTCTTATCTTTTTCTATGGATCTTCTTATTCGTCATCGATTCCTATGCCGTTGAGGTTTCAAATGAGGGGCCAAAATTCAAAGGCTTTACGGAGTTTAAGATCATTGCAGATTCCGGGTACACTTTCCAGGATATTTTGGCTATGGATTTGACGGGAATTAAAAAACAACCTGCTTCTTATTTGATTTCGAATGATCCAAAGTGGATAATCTTGCAAGTTACTCGTGAAGAGATAGCCAATTTAGAAAACGAAGTTGTCTCCTTAATTGGCAACGCAATCAGTATTGATTTTTATTATTATCAGAGTGGTGAGGGTTGGATGAAATTTGAGGGTGGACTAAAACCTACAGACCAGACTAATTCCTACGCTTACAATCCTCATTTCAGCATTCAGGATATTGATTTGTCCAAACCCATTATAATCAAAGCTTCGGAATTGGTTATTCCCGCAATTGTAATTGAGGACAGTAATGAGATGGTCCACAGACAGAATCAAAGCCTGATTTATCATGCTCTTATACTCGGAGGACTTTTCGTAATACTGATGCTTAATATTTTCAGATGGCTGAATACATGGGAGTTGGTATTTGGACTATACTCATTGTATGTGACAACTTTCATTACAATAATTCTCTTTTTCGGAGGTAATAATCTGATCTTCCAAATAGTCGATATATCACCCACGTTTAAAATGGGTGTTCAATTAGTATCGATACTTTTTCTCAATATCATGGCGGTGTCCTACGGAATTGTTTTTTTGAAACTTAAGGCTGGATCTCCTTTATTTCATAAAATACTTGTCGGTATTCTGATCCCATTGGCACTCTCATTTTTGCTGTTGATATATGATCCATCATTAGGTGTAATAATTGGAAACTATAGCGTTGCAATTGTATTGGTAGTGTTGTTGACTGCCAGTATAATTCAACTTAGGAAGGGGCATACTTACGTTTCATTTTATGTTGCAGCCTATGTCTTCTTCACAATCATCCAATTTGCATATTCTGCTATTAGAAATATTGATCCTATATTTCCTTATGTTTTTCCAATCCCAATTTTTTTCATTGGATTCTTTGTCGAGGCTCTCCTTTTAAACTTGAGCTTGAATCAAAGGGTTGATTTTGAGAAAAAAAGAGCGGAACGGGATAAGGAAAAATCTCAAAAGGAACTGATTGAATTTCAATTGCAGCAAAATCTTGTATTGGAAGAAAAAGTCGCTTCCAGGACTGCTGAATTGGAGAATACATTGGACTCATTGCAAAAGACCCAAACTCAACTTGTGGAATCGGAAAAGATGGCGTCATTGGGAATATTATCGGCAGGTGTGGGACATGAGATTAACAATCCACTGAATTTTATTAAGGGAGGAATAGATGGACTATCGAAACACCTGAAAAAGAATCTTGGTACAGACGATGGAGATACCAACCGTTACATTGAGATCGTCAATGAAGGTGTAAATAGAGCAAGTGAAATTGTGAACAGTTTGGCTCATTTCAGCAGGGAGGGGACTGATATGGAGGAAGAATGTGATCTCCACGAGATCCTTGAGAATTGCCTATTTATCCTCCAAAATAAATTGAAGCATAAAGTAACCGTGATTAAGGATTTCTCTTCACTTTCGTTGATAAAACTAGGTAATGCAGGAAGATTACATCAAGCATTTTTGAACATCCTTTCGAATGCAGAACAGGCCATAGCTGAGAAGGGAACGATCACGATTTCTACCGAATTGATAGCAGACGACATAATAATATCTATCTCAGATAATGGAATGGGCATTGAGGAGAAGTACTTGAAAAAGATCATGGATCCTTTTTTTACTACAAAGGATCCGGGAGTCGGAACTGGTTTAGGCTTATCAATTACCTACAAAATTATAGAGGAGCATAAAGGCACAATCAAGGTGAAATCGTCTCCAGGAGAGGGATCAGACTTTGTTATAAGTCTTCCAAATTCAGGGTTGTGAGTAAATGATTTCAGTTTAACGGCCTTAGTCCTTTTGGTATTTGTTAGGCAAATAGATTTCTTGGAAATACCTATTTTTAGCTGCTAACCCAAGAGTGTTTTCTACTGATTTGAGTCCTCTGTTCCTGAAAATATCATTCCTTTCTGTTCTATTGCTCCAGTATTGTGTCTCCTTTGGATCGACTGACCCAGGTCTAATACCTATAACGAATGTGGAAATGGTCTACGATCGCAACAATGAAATTACATTCGAGGAGATTTCAGGTTTTGACGAGTCAAAGTTCACCACTTACAATCGGCCATATATTGTATATGAGGGAGCAGTATGGATAAAATTAGACCTCATCGAGAGTCTAAATCTACTTAGCACTTACTATCTCTCATTATTAGGTAATGCCAATGAAGTAGAGTTGTATTATCTGAATAACACGGGAAGTTGGAGCCGCCTAAAGAACGGAATTGATCTGAGATTCACGGAAAGATCAGAATACTTACAACATCCTGTATTTACGATAAATGAAATAGATCCTTCAAATCCTGTGGTATACATCAGGCTTTTAAAGCCGGTTGTTCCGCTAATAGCGTTGGAAAAAATGGATGGAGCCTATGAGAAAGAATACACCAATTCGATTTTCACATCAATGGTAATTGGGGTCCTGTTTTTTATAGTAGCCATCAATTTTTACAGGGGAATTGTAAGTAAACAGAATGTGTTTGTCCTCTATTCATTTTACATACTAGGATTCCTAATGGCGGTCTTGAACTTCAATTACCTTAATACCGTGCATTTTCTTTTTGATATTTCACCTTATGTGAAGGATCGAATCAATGGTTTTTCCATTCCATGGATGAACATAGCCGGTGCATGGTATGGAATAGTTTTTCTAGACCTTAGGAAAAGTAATCGGATCTTGTTTTATCTGCTGTTGATCCTCATCGTTTTCAGTATTTCATTTTATTTTTTATTTACCTATATACCCGAATTAAGTCCTCTATTCGGCAATATTGGTTTGGTTCTTCTGATATTGATTTTTTTGCTGCCGGATTGGAAAAATGGATAAAAGGATACAATTATGTATCATACTACGTTGTCGCATATGCGATTTTCGGTACGATGCATATTTACTATACATATAATCGTACGACAGACCCTTCTTATCCATTCGATTCAGCAATTCCAATCCAATTTGTCGGTTTTGTGGTGGAAGCACTGTTGCTCAATATGAGCCTGAATAGAAAGATTGATCAGGAAATGAAATTGGCTATTGACCTGAAAGAAGAATCGCAAAAGGAATTGATAGAATATCAACTACAACAAAATCTTGTACTTGAAGAGAAAGTGGCTTCCAGAACAGCTGAGTTGGAGAACACCTTGAACTCATTGCAAAAGACCCAGACCCAACTTGTAGAATCGGAAAAGATGGCCTCACTTGGAATATTGTCAGCAGGTGTGGGTCATGAGATCAACAATCCACTTAATTTCATAAAGGGTGGGATTGAAGGTCTAGCCAAGCATCTCAAGAAAAATCTTGGAACAAATGACGGAGACACCGACCGATATATAGAGATCGTCAATGAGGGCGTGAGTAGAGCAAGTTCCATTGTAAATAGTTTAGCTCATTTCAGCAGGGAAGGTACAGATATGGAGGAAGAATGCGACATCCATAAGATTCTTGAAAACTGCCTTCTAATCCTGCAAAATAGGTTGAAGCATAAGGTGGAAATCGTGAAGGAGTTTTCTCCAAAATCATTGAAAAAAACTGGAAATGCTGGAAGGTTACATCAAGCATTTTTGAACATCTTGTCGAATGCAGAACAAGCCATAGCTGAGAAGGGAACAATCACGATTACTACCGATCTGAAAGAAGATGAAATTATAGTATTGATTTCAGATGATGGAATGGGAATTGAGGAGAAATACATGAAACAAATCATGGATCCTTTTTTCACAACAAAAGATCCAGGGGTAGGTACCGGTCTGGGTTTATCGATCACCTATAAGATCATAGAGGAACACAGGGGGAAGATTGATGTGAGATCTAAAGAAGGTCAAGGCTCTGAGTTTAGAGTTATTTTGCCAAATTAAGTGAGGTGACCCTCAAATAACCAAGTTCTGGACACGGGTTTTTTGATTTTGTCCCTTAGCCCTAAGATCATGGAGAGAGCTCATAGGTTTTATTGAGCTAACAGGTAATCAAAAGTTCATAATTCATGATAATATTAATTAATGAAACCAAAATCAATTCTTGATGAGTTGATGTTTTATTATCCTTTAGATTTGATAATTTTCTGTGACAAGGTATAACACAACGGATTCCCAAAACTCGTTTATTAAAAATTACTGAAGGATAAAAAAACAATCAGTGTTTCAAAATCTGATAAAACTATGGAAATGGTTCTCTTTCATTGGGACTGAAGAATCTGTACCCTTGGAAATTAACAAACGCATTGTTATTTCAAATAGACTAGCGTTAGCGATTTTCATGTTAATGCTCCTCCTGCTAATTGTGTTCTTGAAATCTGGTAGATTTCCCTGGTATATAACAGCCATCGTTTTTATCCCTACAATTCAAAGCTTGTTAACTCCTGTACTAAACAAAAATGGGTTTCATTACATCGCAACTATTTCTATTTGTGTCACGCTTCCATTTGCAGTTGTGCTTTTTTTTATACTTCAGAAAATATATTCCCTTCCAGAACAAATCACTGAGAGCGATTTTTACCGAGGTCATCTTTGGCTGATAGCGTCCATTGTTTTTCCTTTTTTGACAATTGACCCGAGAAAAAAGATCCTGCTAATTACACTATCCGCTACACCAGTAGTACTCATGTTGATTTTGGAGCCTATTGTCAGCCTTTACGGTGTGGGTTTTGCGGATCTGGGCTTTAATCCTGTCCATGTTAAGTTGTTCAATGTAAGCTCAGTGATTGTTGGGATTTTGTTGATGGCTTGTCTCTTTATGATGAATAACATTACCCGTTTCTTTCAGCAAAAACTTTTTAAAACCCAGAAACAACTGATGGAATCAGACAAGCATGCTTCACTTGGCGTTTTAGCCTCGGGAATGGGGCATGAAATCAATAATCCATTGAATTTTATCAAAGGGGGAATTGAAGGATTATCAAGCCATCTGGAGAAGCAGAATTTTCCGATAGATCATGACACTGATAGATTTGTAGGAATCATTAAGGAAGGAGTATATCGGGTAGCAAATATTGTGGGCAGTTTATCACATTTCAGCCGCGAAACAAAACACATGGATGAGGAATGCGATGTCAACAACATACTGGATAACTGCTTGGTTATTCTGGAAAATAAATTAAAACATAGGGTCAGAATTGTTCGTGCTTATACAGTTGAAAAATCAGTCATTCCCGGAAATGAGGGAAGATTGCATCAAGCATTCCTTAATGTCATTTCAAATGCGGAGCAGGCCATCGAAGGCCAAGGAAGTATTACCTTAACTACTATCAATGACGCTAACCAGATCAAGATTACTATTTCTGATTCGGGCGTTGGTATTCCTGAAAAAATATTGGATCGAATCATGGACCCGTTTTTCACGACCAAAGATCCTGGTGTTGGAACTGGTTTGGGCTTATCCATCACCTACAAGATCATAGAGGAACACGGGGGTCAGATTAATGTGAATTCTGAACCCGGGAAAGGATCCGAGTTCAGAATTATTCTTCCACTTTGAGAAATTATTTCACTGCGTATCGAATGATTGTCTTTAGTCTTTCAACAGCGGTCTTACGAGGATCCGATAAGTAGATCTCGTGGTGATACCCTGTGATTTGCAGTTCCTGATCAAAAATGAATTCATGTAGTTTTTGAATGGTCGGTCCTTCTTTGTCATACGAACCGATGTGTAAAATCTGAGCAGACTTTCCTTCATTGATCAGTTCGAATTTAACTTCTTCCACATTATCAATTTTGCCCTTAAACTTAACACCCTCGATCGCTCTGAAGTAGTGTGATTCTTCGATAAAGTCTGGCATTCTAATAACTATCTTCCAATACCATTCCTCACGTGGCGTATTTTCAAATTGTTCCTGTTTTTCGACACCTCCATCTATCCACCAAAAACCCTCCATTTTAGGTACTGTGAAGTCCATATCCTGCCCTTTTGCCAGGAATTTAATTCCAAAAGCTACGGCATAAAGCTTTTCGATGGCCCGGTGAAATATTGGATCCTCAGGAGCTGACTGACCTTCGATCGTCAAATAATAATAAGGATCAAGATCCCTTATTTCCGGTTTCTTACCGACCTTGTAGTAATTGAGATCGGATTTAGTTAAGTCTAGTTTTTCGATTACCATAATTGATAGATTTTAATGAGTTAATTGAGGAGAAAATTCATTTTGTACGTCATAATGATGCATTTGCATTGTTGATTCATCGATGACTTCAAACGCTTTTAATGCTTCGGGATTTTGCATGATCTTCTCAGCAGCGGTAATTGCCGACTCTTTGTTAGTCCAGTAGACCATATCCATCCATTGACCATCATCGTTCTTGCTAAGCTTCCTACCAATGAACCCCTCAAATCCCTCAACGCAATGGTTGAGAGAAGTAAGGGCTTTGATTACTTCCGATTCCAGCAGTCCGTCCTTCGTTGCAAAGAAAACTACCTCGATTGTTCCAAATTTTTGTTCCATTTTGTAATAGTTCTTTATTGTTACCATTACAAAGGAAATCCCTGGAGTGACAGCCCTATGTCACTGCTTTTGAGTTGTGAAAAAATTATTTTTTTATAAAGTGTAAGTAGGCCTCTTCGGCGAGATATGCAGTTTTATCGATTAGTTGTTGGGGTGAAATGACCTCAACCGAGTTGCTGTAGGTCAATAACCATCTTGCGAAAATTTCATATGAAGTCGTATAAAACGTCATTTCAACATTATCACCGAGATCCACTTCATCGGCATAACCATAGAAGTATTTCTGATCACTTATGAATCTGTAGACTTCTTTTGTGAACCGAACCTTCACCTCATTGGCATCCGTACCCATTAGGGTATTCATCAAGAATTCAAGGTAATCGGGATGTTTATTTGGATCGAAGGTATTGTTACTAAGATTAAGTTTTTGAATCCGATCAGTCCGGAAATCCCTTAGATCCTCCCTTAATCTGCAATAACCTATTACGTGCCACCGGCTACTGTAATAAACCATACCTAAGGGTTCAATTTCTCGTAAAGTTGTCGAGTTATTGTAATTGGAATAATATTCTATTTGTAGAGTTCTCTTGGCTGCTATTGCGTATTGGATTTCGGACATGTGTGAATCCGGAAATCCGGTTTTTGCAGTTCTGGGAGAGGGAAGGATAGCTATCTTATTTTCCAATTGCTCCAGGAATTCTTTATCTGCATATCTAAGGACCGCTTTTACCTTGGTTAATGCATTTTGAAAAGAAAGTGAAGTCTGAGCATCAGCATTGTGTTCTATAAATTTGGCTCCTAAAAGCACAGCTGATGCTTCCTCTTTATTGAAGACAACCGGAGGAAGGTGATATCCATCTACAACGAAATATCCATCACCGGCGTCTCCTCCAATAGGAACTCCAGCGTCCATTAATGCCCGAATGTCGCGAAATATTGTTCTCCTGCTTAGTTCAAATCTTTCCTCAAGTTCTGCAATGGTGACCCTAGGTTTACTTTGTAACTGGATCATCACAGCATTTAGCCGGTCGATTCTGTTCATAACAAATTCTTATGTATTCAAATAGATGGTCAATATCTTAACGCCTTCAAAAATAGAAATGAGAACGTCAATTATAATTATATGTATTTTCTGCCTTTTGGGTTGTCAGAATCATAAGAAAGACATCATAAGGATCATCGAAACGGATAATTATCTTTCTGAAATTATAAATACTCCGCGATTTGAGGTTCAGATCATTTATACTCAGATTGACCGGGACAAAACAGGAAATCCTACATTTAAGACCATTCCTATCTCAGTTGACTCCAATAGGTATTTTTATCCTGCTTCGACGGTGAAGCTACCTGCAGCCATACTTTCATTGGAGAAACTAAATGAACTAAAGGTTAAAGATCTTGATAGGAATACATCGATGCTCACCGACAGCGCTTCTGAAAGTCAGCAGTCCTTTCACTTTGATTCCACTTCGCGGGATCTAAGGCCTTCCATTGCTCATTACATAAAAAAGATCCTGCTGGTATCTGATAATAAGGCTTATAATCGATTGTATGAATTCCTCGGGCAGGATGATTTCAATGCATACATGAGGCAAAAGGGATTTAAAAATACCAGGATCAATCATAGGTTGAGTGAGTACGTTCCAAAACCAAGAACCAGACAGGAAAACCTAAGAACTAATCCAATCCGATTCATGAAAGGGGATGAGTTAATTTATTCCCAGCCCTTAGTGGAGTCAGAGGGTTTGGCGCTCCCGGAGGAAGAGATCAAAAAAGGTAAAGGGTACATTCGAAATGATTCTTTGATTAGGGGACCTTTTGATTTTACAGAGAAGAATCACTTCCATCTCATGGATCAACACAATTTGTTGCTTGGCCTGTTTTTTCCAAATGAATTTCCTGAGCAGTCATTCAATCTATCAAGCCAAGATTATGAATTTGTATATAGATACATGTCAATGTATCCGTCTGAATCTGAAATTAAGATCTATCAGGACACTTCCCATTATTGGGATGCCTATGTCAAGTTCCTCTTATTTGGCTCGGAGAAAGGAGAACTTCCTGAAAATATTCGGATTTTTAACAAAGTGGGCAATGCATATGGTTACGTTATCGACAATGCATTCATTGTAGATTTTGACAATGGGATAGAGTTTGTCCTTAGCGCTGTGATACATGCGAATGAGAATGAAATTTACAATGACGGGATCTACGAGTACGATGAAATAGCTTTTCCATTCATGAAAAAATTGGGTCAAAAAATTTACGATTACGAGTTAGGTAGGGAAAGGCATTTTAAGCCAGATTTGTCAAAATTTCAATCCTTGTATTAAATGGATCAACCACACATTTCAGGAACAGCGGTTATCATCACGGGTGGGCTGTTGGATGATAAGCATGCCAAAACAGCTCACGGATTATTAAGGACATCCCATCGCTTTAAGATTGTGGGGGTGATTGATGATAAATTCGCTGGTCAGGATGCGGGTGAGGTTGTCGATGGAAAACACCTCGGAGTTCCCATAGAGGCAGATATTTCCGATTTCATTAGAAAACATGAAAAACCTGACTACGCAATAATTGGTATGGCTACTAAGGGAGGTATTTTACCGAAAGAACTTTACCCATCTGTAAAATCAATGCTGTCCCAGGGAGTGCAACTCATCAATGGGCTTCATCAACCACTAGGTGAAATAGAAGAGTTCAAAGAAGTCGTGGCTGGCAATGGCGAAATTATACATGACATTAGGAGACCCAGACCATTTGGTGAACTCCATTTCTGGGAAGGTAAGGTCAATGAGATAACAGCTTTGAAAATTCCTGTTTTAGGCACTGACTGTGCCTTGGGAAAGAGGACAACAGCAAGGATGCTGGAGGAAAAACTCACAACAAAGGGAATTGAAACACATATGATCTACACAGGTCAAACGGGTTGGATGCAAGGCGCCGGGTATGGATTAATATTCGATGCAACTCCTAATGATTTCATCTCAGGGGAGATCGAGCATGCCATGTATGAATGCTGGAAAAAAGAGAACGCCGAGATACTCCTTATTGAAGGACAATCGGGACTACGGAATCCCAGTGGTCCATGTGGTTCGGAATTCATTATTTCAGGTGCCGCAGATGCGGTAATTTTACAGCATTCCCCAAAGAGGTTGAAATTTTCCGGATTTCCCAATTATCCTGATGACGTCCCAGACATACTGGATGAAGTGAACTTGATCGAATTACTAGGTACCAAAGTGATTGGACTATCAATAAATCAGGTAAATATGTCAGCTGAGGAAGTCGAAAATTATCGAAACGAGCTTCAATCCCTTACTGATCTTCCTGTTTGTTTTCCCTTTACCGATTCATTAGATCCGTTAGTAAATGCCATATTGTCACTTAGAAAATGAAGATAAAAGAAATACGGACCTGGAGTAAAGACCTTGGTACCAGCAGACCTTACAGCATTGCATACAAGACAGTTGATCAGGTTGTAAATGCTTTTGTTGAAATTGAGCTCGAAAATGGTATCACCGGTATTGGTTCTGCGAACCCCAGTAAAATGGTGGTAGGCGTTGATGTGGAGGATACTATACAGCAGATGACCCCGGAAAATCTGGCTTTCCTTGAAAATCGGGATATTCGGGAATTTGAACAATTAGTTAGAGAGTCACAAGATAAACTGAAATCCTTGACAGGTGTTTCCGTCGCTGTTGACATCGCTCTTTACGATGTGTTTACAAAGTATTTGGATATCCCTCTATGGTACTTCTTAGGCTCAGCTCGTAAATCAATGGCCACGTCCGTCACAATTGGTATTAAAAATGTAGAGGAAACGTTGAAGGAAGCCAGGGAATACCATGATATGAAATTCAAGATCCTGAAAGTAAAAACAGGATTAAATGCAGAAGAAGATGCTGAGAGGATCATTAAGATACATGAGGAGTTCCCGGAAATGATTGTAAGGGTGGACGCAAATCAGGGTTACACACCAAGCGCTCTGAGTGCTTTTGTAAAGCTATCTAAGGGAATCCCATTGGATCTGATCGAACAACCATTCCCCACGGATTCATTCCTTGATGATATAGCTGATTTGGGACCGGAGGAGTCTAAAATATTGGTAGCAGATGAATCCTTGAAAGATGCAGAGGATGCACTTAATATCATTAGACAAACGGAAAAGTGCAGGATCTTCAACATAAAACTTATGAAAACAGGCGGTATTACAACTGCCCGGGACATTGCTGGTATTGCCAAATTGTCTGACATTGATTTAATGTGGGGATGTAATGATGAAAGTGCAGTAAGTATAACAGCGGCGCTCCATGTGGCTCTTTCTTATCAACATACAAAATACATAGATCTTGATGGTAGCCTGGATGTAATAAGCGATGCTGTTTCAGGTGGCTTTCGTATTGATGATGGCTTGATGAGCCTTACAAATGAACCGGGACTTGGTGTTCAATTCCAGAAATGAAATCTAATGAAATGAAAAAGCTTCTAATTTTTTCCCTTATCGTATTTATAAGCTTGTTGTCAAGTTCTCAACCGACCTTGAAGGAGATCATGTCTTACAGGTTTCCTTCGGGACTTGTGGCTTCCAATTCCCAGGATATTATTGCTTGGGTTGAAAACAAAGAAGGGGTTAGGAATATTGTCACTGCATCTGGTCCAGATTATGAGGCCACTCAACTCACGCCATATTTTGAGGACGATGGCCAGGCGATAAGTAATCTTACCTTTACGGAAGATCATCAGTCAATAATCTTTGTGAGGGGTGGTGCACCCAATCGGAGGGGGGAGTATCCGAATCCAACCTCCAATCCGGACGGGTATAAAAGGGAGATTCATATTGCCGCGATGGATACGGGATTCCCTCGATTGCTGTCAGAAGGCTATAGTCCAATAATCAATGACACTACTATTGTTTATCTCAATTCAGGTTCAGTCTGGACAATGAATCTGGATGGAGAAAATCAGTCCCAATTATTTCAGATCCGTGGTGGTGTGAGTTCGTTACGTTTATCTCCTGATCGGTCGAAATTGGCTTTTGTGAATACACGAGGTGATCATTCCTTTGTGGGAATTTATAATTTGACGCAATCAACACTTTCTTTTCTTGATCCCGGCATTGATCAGGATACGGATCCCGTTTGGTCACCGGATGGTGATCAAGTTGCTTTTTTAAGGTTTCCGCATGAACAACGGCAAATCTTTGTACCGCAAAGAGAGGCGCTTCCCTTTAGCATTAGAATTGCAACTGTAAATGAAATGGGCAGTAAGGAAATTTGGAAGGCTGATCCCGGAGTCGGCAGTGCATTCAGGAGTATTTCAGCATCTAACCAAATATTTTGGACTAACCAGGATGCTATTGTTTTTCCATGGGAGAAATCAGGTTGGACCCAACTTTATTCGGTCGCTGTTTCAGGAGGTTCTGCATCGATTCTTACTCCCGGCGAATTTGAAATTCAATTTGTCTCTATCTCCCCTGACAAAAGAACTCTTATTTACTCAGGAAACCAGGGGGATATTGATCGCCAGCATGTGTGGGAGGTCAGTCCAGGAAGTAGACCTAAAAGAATAACGGGAGGAGATGGGATCGAATGGTCACCAGTCATTGATGGCTCAGACAGGAGATTTTTTCTGGGCTCGGGTGGAACAGAACCTGCTTCTGTAAAGATGATCAGGGATGGAAAAATCCAATCGATAAGGGAATCAGAAGACTACCCGTCTAATTCACTGGTTGAACCTCAACAGATAATAGTGACTGCAGCCGATGGCATGAAGATCAATGCCCAACTTTTTCTACCAAAGAATATCAAGAAGGATGATAAGAGACCAGCGGTCCTTTTTTTCCATGGAGGATCCAGAAGGCAAATGTTGCTAGGATTTCATCATAGGGGATATTATCACAATGCGTATGCTTTGAATCAATACTTGGCTTCGAGAGGGTATGTTGTGGTGTCTGTTAATTACAGAAGTGGTATTGGATATGGGATGGAATTTAGGGAGGCACTTAACTATGGAGCGGGAGGTGGAAGTGAATTTAACGATGTACTTGGAGCCGGTCTCTACCTGCAAAATCATCCGAATGTAGATCCTGATCGAATCGGCCTTTGGGGAGGTTCATATGGAGGATATCTGACAGCAATGGGATTGTCGAGAGCATCACATATGTTCAGTGCTGGTGTCGATATCCATGGAGTTTATGATTGGAATAATGTGATCAAGAACTTCATTCCATCCTATAATTCTTTGGAGGATCCGGAATTTACGAAACTTGCGTACGATTCTTCTCCAATTTCAAGTATGGATGGTTGGAAATCACCGGTTCTTTTGATCCATGGAGATGATGATAGGAATGTTCCATTTTCTGAGACGGTTGACAAAGCGGAGGAACTACGTAGGCAGGGTGTTTATTTCGAGCAATTGGTGTTTCCGGATGAGGTTCATGGTTTCCTTTTGCATTCAAATTGGTTGAAAGCTTACGAGGCTACTGCGGATTTCTTCGACCGGATGATGAAATAATCTAGGACTTTCCGGTTCACTACATAATTATTCCGGTTCATCCGTAATTCAGTGGTTTGACTCGAAGATCTTTCCTTTGACTGAAACCTTATTTTAGTTTTATAGGTCCAGCTAAACGGTATCAGCTATGAAAAGTACTCTATTGACCTGCTTGCTAGTCACTGCAATCAGTCTGTCCGCCCAGGATCCTGTTATTCGAATTACTGAGAATCAAATGGACCGCGATTTCAAAATCCTTTACAGTGCTCAGGAAGTTTACAAAGTCGATATTCGACTCCTGTCTTCCACTAAGGATGAGCTCATGAAAGAATCTTTCAATCAGAAAGCGTTTATGAAGGCTTATAGCCTGGATAAACTTAAAGAGGGAAAATATTATTGGAGCATTTCCTATGATGGGAATACCTACGAAGAAGAATTCAGGATCAAGTCCATGAAACAATTGATGAAAGAAAGCATTTCTGTAAACATGACTGATCTGAACCTTGACATCAATGTGAAAGATTACAATACAAAGCCCATGAATATCTTCCTTTTTGATTTCAGTGGAGATCAGATTGATTATGTTTTCTGGGAACCTACGGACAGCAGATCGAAGAAAATTGACTTGAGTCGTTACGATGCTTACGAAATTAAGCTCGAAATAGTCCAAGGTGGTGATCTTGCCTTCCAGGAAGAATTTAGACTGTATTAGTTAGTACTGAAGTACTTAAAGAATATCGATCGGGCCGTCAGACGACGGCCTTTTTTCATTTGATAGAAGCCAGGAAGAATCCGAGATAAGTACCGATAGCATTTCCAAGCGCTCCTAGTAATACGGCAGCCAGCAGTAGGTTATCTCTACCGAGACTTTTCGCCAAAGCCAGTGCTGAAGATGATCCACCGATGTTCGCTTGGGACGCGATGCTGATCATGATGACATCAAATCTCAAAAGTCGCCCAATTCCAAACAATAGCAAACCATGCACAACCACAACAATCAATAAGTACAGAAATGTAATACCGGCAATGGATCCGGCTTCTTTCAATGCCGATATATCACAAAAAGCACCGACCACGGCCAGGAATAGGTACACGAGTAACAAACCAAGGACTTTGGCCGCTCCAATCTGTTGAATTTTCGGGAATTGGGCCAAAATGAGCGCTACGGTTGTAAGGATAAGTATGGAAGGGATACCGGATGCTTCTTGGACCCAATTTGAAAACAAAAGGGTGATGAATCCAGTAAAAATCAAATAGGCTAATGAGAATATTGAAAGATTGGTGCGATCGAATTCTGAAGCATTGGATTCAACACTTTTATGTTCTTCTTCATTTTTAATACCGATAATTTTAGGGAGCGATAATGTGAGTATCATCCACAAAGCTGTAATTATATTGTCAACAGCCACTACCGCCGCATAAAGTCCTCCTTGCTTGATCATGTCATAGTGAATGGCGACAGCATTGAAATTGATACTACCTCCCGTGTAAGTTCCTGTAATCATACCTGCAATTGGAGCTCTGAATTCAGCATAATTGTTTCCTAGAAGTAAATCCGCAATCATAACACCACTGCAGGTACCTGCTGATCCGACCAAGAACAGTATGATCATGGGTTTACCAGCTTTTCTAAGTTGATGAAGGTTGACCCCCAATAGCAGGAAGAAAATGGAGATCGGTGCGATGTAATTGAATATTCCGGAGTAGATAATGGAGGGATTAGAGGAGGAGGGGATCATCCCAAGATTTGCGGTGATCGCTGTTATTATGATTGAAAGTAATGCAGCACCAAGGTGTTTGAGTTTAGTGTTTTTTTCAAGCCAGATGGACAGAAAAACATTGAAGCAAAGAATTGCCAGAACGTATAATGGGTCGGAGAAAATACCAGTCAAAATAAAATCTTTAAAAATTGATTGATGCGAATTTAATATTCATTGAGTGGGTGTTAAATTTGCGCCAATTTATACATACCTAAAACCATCAAACATGCCTAAAGATCAAAGTATTAAATCTATTCTCATAATTGGAAGTGGTCCCATCATAATTGGTCAGGCATGTGAATTTGATTATTCAGGATCCCAGGCATCAAGATCCTTGAAGGAGGAAGGGATTGAGGTCATACTCATCAATTCCAACCCAGCCACAATTATGACAGATCCGGTTACTGCCGATCATATTTATTTGAAACCTCTCACTAAACAATCGATTCGTGAAATTCTTGAAAAACATGATGTCGATGCAGTCTTACCCACGATGGGAGGGCAGACCGCTTTGAACCTTGCCATTGATTGTGATAAGGCAGGAATCTGGGAGAAGTACGATGTAAAGATCATTGGGGTTGACATTAACGCGATCGAAACCACTGAAGACAGGGAAAAATTCCGATTGAAAATGAAGGAGATTGGAGTCAATGTTTGTAAAGGTGAGACTGCGACTTCATTCCTTAAGGGAAAGGAAATAGCTCAGGAAATAGGATTCCCTCTTGTTATTCGTCCTTCATTTACCTTAGGAGGTTATGGTGGTGGTTTTGTTGACGATCCTGAAGATTTTGACACCGCTTTAAATGCAGGTTTACAAGCCTCCCCGATACATGAAGTATTGGTAGAGCAAAGTATCATGGGATGGAAGGAATATGAGCTGGAGCTTCTGCGTGACAACATAGGAAACATCATTATCATATGCTCCATTGAAAATTTTGACCCCATGGGAGTTCATACCGGTGATTCAATTACCGTGGCACCGGCGATGACTCTTCCTGACACCATTTATCAGCAAATGAGGGATCTTGCAAAGATCATGATGGAGGGAATCGGAAAGTTTGCAGGGGGATGTAATGTTCAGTTTGCGGTTGATCCTGATACAGATTCTATTGTTGGTATTGAGATCAATCCCAGGGTGTCGCGATCTTCTGCACTCGCTTCCAAAGCCACGGGATATCCAATTGCGAAAATTGCTGCAAAACTTGCCATTGGCTATAATTTGGATGAATTAAAAAACCAGATCACCAAAACCACTTCCGCATTCTTCGAACCGGCCCTTGACTATGTAATTGTGAAGGTGCCAAGATGGAATTTTGACAAGTTCGTTGGTTCTGACCGTCATCTGGGTCTCCAAATGAAGTCAGTGGGTGAAGCAATGGGGATCGGTAGGAATTTTCAGGAAGCACTGCAAAAGGCATGTCAGTCTCTGGAGATCAAGAGGAATGGTTTGGGGGCTGATGGTCGGGAAGTAACGGATCAGGCAACTATACTAGATAGTCTGGCAAAACCAAGATGGAACCGACTATTCCACATTTATGACGCCTTCAAGCTTGGAATTCCCTTTAAAACAATTCAGAAACTAACCAAGATCGACGCATGGTTTCTGAATCAAATTGAAGATCTAATAAATCTGGAAGGAGAGATTGAAAAATACTCTCTGGATACCATTCCAACAAGTCTGTTAAGGAAGGCAAAAGAAAAAGGGTATGCTGATCGTCAGATAGCCCACTTATTAAGGTGCCTTGAGAGCGAGGTCCATAATAAAAGGATTGATCTGGGAATTAAAAGGGTATTTAAGCTGGTCGATACGTGTGCAGCAGAATTCGAAGCACAAACTCCTTACTACTATTCTACTTTCGAGGAGGAGAATGAATCCGAGGTTTCAGATAAAAAGAAAATATTAGTACTCGGATCGGGGCCAAACCGTATTGGTCAAGGGATAGAATTTGACTATTCATGTGTCCATGGGGTACTTGCAGCCAAGGAATGTGGATACGAGACTATTATGATAAATTGTAATCCGGAGACTGTGTCCACCGATTTTGACATAGCAGATAAACTGTATTTTGAACCGGTTTTCTGGGAGCATATTTATGACATAATCGAACACGAAAAACCGGAAGGAGTCATTGTCCAATTAGGTGGACAGACAGCTCTCAAATTATCAGAAAAAATTGCTCGATATGGGATCAAGGTTCTTGGGACAAGTTTTGAAGCATTGGACCTGGCAGAAGATAGAGGTAGATTTTCCGACCTTTTAAAAGAAAATAATATTCCCTATCCACAGTATGGAACAATCGAAGACGCCGAGTCAGCGGTGGAACTGTCAAAAGAAATTGGGTTTCCTCTCCTCGTAAGGCCATCTTATGTATTGGGAGGCCAAAGTATGAAGATTGTGATCAACGAAACCGAGTTGGAGCAACACGTAGTCAATTTGTTGAAGGATAAACCAGACGGAAGGATCCTTTTGGACCATTTTCTGGAAGGAGCAATTGAAGCAGAAGCCGATGCAATTTGTGATGGGGAGAAAGTAGAGATTATTGGGATCATGCAACATATTGAACCAGCTGGGATTCACTCAGGCGATTCATATGCTGTTTTACCGCCCTACAATCTCGGCGATTTTGTGATGCGTCAAATTGAGGATTACACGAAGAGGATAGCTCTGGCCTTGAAGACGGTCGGCCTAATAAATATTCAATTTGCTATTAAGGATGATAAGGTTTACATCATTGAAGCAAATCCCCGAGCTTCCAGAACGGTACCTTTCATTTGCAAGGCTTATCAAGAACCCTATGTCAATTATGCAACAAAGGTGATGTTGGGAAAAGCGAAGCTTTCAGACTTTGATTTCAAACCTGTGAAGAATGGATATGCCATAAAGGAACCTGTATTCTCTTTCCATAAATTCCCTAACGTAAATAAGGAGCTTGGCCCCGAAATGAAATCCACCGGAGAATCGATTTACTTCATAGACGATCTCATGGATGACTATTTCTTAAAAATATATGACGAGCGAAACTTCTATCTCAGCAGGTAGGTTAAATTAGTACTATGCTCAAATTCCTGATCATCCTCATCCTTATCTCTTATGTCCTTTACAAGGTAGGAGGATTTATTTTCAAGATGTTTGCCATCGGAGCAACGGAAAACCGCCAAACAACATCTGGAAGGAGAAAAGCTGCGAATAGCAATCTTGATATCGATTACGAACCACCGAAACCCAAAGAGAAAGATGATTTTAAAGGTGGTGATTATATTGATTACGAAGAAGTTAAGTAATTTTTAACCCTTAGTTTTGTACACTTTTCAAAATTATGGCTTGGTTTAACAGAAAGGATAAGGGTATTCAAACACCAACTGCGGAGAAAAGAGAAGCTCCTGATGGTCTTTGGTACAAAACACCTAGTGGTAGTATCATTCATATGAGGGAATTAAAAAACAATTCCTATGTATGCCCCGACGATGATTACCACGTCAGAATAGGTTCAAAAGAGTATTTTGAGATCCTATTCGATAATAATGAATTTACGGAGCTTGATCCTGAAATGGAGTCGGCGGATCCTTTGACTTTTGTGGATACAAAGAAATATCCGGAAAGGATTGTAAGTTCACAAAAGAAATCAGGATTGAAAGACGCCGTAAGAACAGCATTTGGTAAACTTAATGGGATAGAGATAGTCATTGGGTCCATGGATTTTTCCTTCATTGGGGGCTCTATGGGGTCTGTGGTTGGTGAGAAGATCGCAAGGGCCGTGGACTATTCCTTGAAAAAGAAGGTTCCCTTCTTAATGATTTCCAAATCCGGAGGAGCAAGAATGATGGAGGCTGGAATTTCTTTAATGCAGTTGGCCAAAATATCGGGTAAACTCAATTTATTGGACCAAGCTAAGATCCCATACATTTCTTTGCTTACAGATCCTACTACAGGTGGTGTTACTGCCTCTTTTGCAATGCTAGGTGACTTCAATATAGCGGAGCCTGGTGCATTGATTGGCTTCGCAGGTCCTCGTGTGATACGTGAGACCATTGGAAAAGATCTGCCCAAAGGATTTCAGAGCTCTGAATTTGTTAAAGATCATGGTTTTCTGGATTTCATTGTGGATCGCCGGCAATTGAAGACCAAGTTGACAACGCTCCTGAAACTACTTCAGAAAAAATAAAACATTCAAGTGCACTTTCTGTTAATTTGAATATGATGAAGGCCGATTTTAGGTCTACTCTTATATATTTGCAAACACTGAGAAACAAGGTTAGAAATCGATGACATCTATTGTATTAACTTCCATCATAGCATTTACTGTAGTCATCTTGCTGTTGGTATTTATTTTACTGTTTGCCCAGTCAAAATTAGTCCAGTCCGGACCAGTAAATATCATAATCAATGGGGATGAAGAAAATCCTCTTGTCACAACTGCTGGGTCCACATTATTGTCCACATTAAGTGGTCAGAAGATTTTCCTTCCTTCTGCATGTGGTGGAGGGGGTACTTGCGCAATGTGTAAATGTAAGATCACGGATGGGGGAGGTGATGTCTTACCCACAGAAGAAGGGCATTTAAGCCGAGCAGAAAAGCAGGAAAAGGTTCGTCTTTCGTGCCAGGTGAAGGTTAAGAATGATATGAGGATAGAGATACCAGAAGAAATTTTTGGTATTAAGAAGTGGGATTGCGAAGTGGTTTCCAATTACAATGTCTCCACATTCATCAAAGAATTCAAGGTAAAGCTACCGGAAGGTGAAACGCTTGATTTTCAATCCGGAGGGTACATTCAAATAGACGTACCCAAAATTGAAGTAGATTTCAAGGATATGGATATAACTCCACATCCGGAGCTTGGCCACCCTGAAGATGTCTACAAACCCGATTGGGACAAGTTCGGACTTTGGGATCTGAAGATGAAGAATGATGAAGAGATCTTTAGAGCATATTCGATGGCAAACCATCCGGCCGAAGGAAATATTGTCATGCTCAACATCCGTGTGGCAACTCCTCCTTGGGACAGAGCCAAGAATAAATGGATGGATGTAAATCCTGGTATTTGTTCGTCCTATGTTTTCTCAAGAAAACCAGGGGATAAGGTAACGATATCCGGACCATACGGTGAGTTTTTCATCAATCCAACCGAAAGGGAGATGATATATATTGGTGGAGGTGCTGGAATGGCCCCGCTTAGATCTCATATTTTTCACCTATTCCATACCGAAAAAACCAACAGAAAGGTCTCTTACTGGTACGGAGGAAGATCTAAGAGAGAATTATTCTATCTGGATCATTTCGATAAGATTGAGAAAGATTTCCCAAATTTCAAATTCTACATTGGTCTGTCAGAACCTTTACCTGAAGATAATTGGACTGAGAAAAAGTCACTCGATGATGCAAAAGGAGATGGTTATGTTGGATTTATTCACCAGTGCCTGTACGATAACTATCTGAAGGAACATGAGGAACCAGAAGAAGTTGAATATTATCTGTGTGGCCCTCCTTTAATGAATGCAGCTGTTTTGAAGATGCTGGATGATATGGGAGTACCCGATGAGAATATCAGATTTGATGACTTTGGTGGGTAGAAAGATATTTGATTTTTCAAGGAAGGGGATGCTTTGACTTCCCCTTTTTTTATGCCCTGAAAAACAAAACAGTTCGAACTTTGGGTAAAAAAAATATTTGGTTCTTTACGCTCAGTTCTTGACCTTTATGCTAGTTTGAAAACCCCTTGACATCAGGGTGAAATATGGATCTTAAAATATTCCTTGACCCGGTTAGCGAGAGATGCTTGAACAATGATCTTCCGGGAACCTCTTTCCAAAAATCAATATTTGTCAATAACGAAGTTTTGTATGACCTGGATGGTATTGATGTTGTCCTCCTCGGTATTACAGAACATAGGGGACTGACGAGCGACGAAAGCGAGTATTCATTTGCACCCGATGAAATAAGGAAGAAGCTTTATTCCTTGTCTAAAGTATCTGGAAAAAATCGCATTCTGGACTTGGGAAATCTGAGGAATGGGCCAAATAATGGAGAAACTGCTCTCAGATTACAGGAAGTGTGTTCATTTCTCCTTCAGAAAGAGATTTTGCCCGTGATCATCGGGGGTACACATGATATGGATCTTGGACAGTTTCGAGCCTATGAGCCTTTGAGCAAACTTATAACCTGTCTGAATGTCGATGCGAAGATGGACCTTCATGATAGCCAGATCCCCGCTCATTCTCATATTTCGAAAATACTGAAACATGACCCAAATTTTCTATTCAATTATGTCCACCTGGCCTATCAAACCTATTTGGTAGATCCTGCACACTTAGGGGTCATGGAGAAATTGTATTTTGAAGCGATCCGATTGGGGGAATTTAGGGAGAATATTCAGGAGATAGAACCAGTGATCCGGGATGCGGACATGGTCACTTTCGATCTTTCAGCAATCAATTCTCAATTTATGCCGGCGGTGGAGAGCTCGAATGTATTTGGTCTGACTGGAGAGGAAGCCTGTCAGCTGTGCTGGTATTCGGGGCTCAATGACAAGCTTAGTTCAATAGGAATTTACGGATATGATCCTGCCAGAGACGATGATAATAAACAAAGTGCCTCTGTTATCGCCACAATGATCTGGTACTTTCTTGATGGATTTTATCATCGTAAAGGAGACAAGAATTTTATGTCGAATGACTATCTCGTATACGAAGTTCAGATGGGAGGCAGTCCTGAGACCATAAGGTTTTATAAGAGTAAGTTATCTGAAAAGTGGTGGATGGAAATTCCTGATGAAAATTCTGATTCGGTGTTTTTGCGAAATAAAATGATCCCATGTAGTTATTCTGATTACAAATTGGCTGCTGATGGGAAAATTCCGGATCGTTGGATCAGTGCTACCAGTAAATGATCAGAATTTAGGGGGTACAACAATCCAAAGTATGATGTATACCAAAATACCCGGCAAGACCGTCAATATTGACAATAACGCATAACCTATTCTGACCCAAGTGGGATCGAAATCAAAATACTCTGCAATGCCGGCACATACACCTCCAAGCAGTCGATCATCGGATCTGGTAAGTCTTTTACTCATTTAGTTGTTGTTTTACTTCTCTAATCTAGGAAGTATCCTCTTAATCACTTCAGTGTAATTGACTAATTTTTTGAGTTTTGGTGCTTCTTTGGGTTCAGCAGTGATTGTTTTATCAGCTACAAAAGGAAGTGGGAGAAATGAATCTTCATGTGACACAAATAAAGAAGAATTCCATGTCAGGAAAGCCGCAAGTATTATCCCAATAATTATTAACAGGGTACGCAGGCCGGTGTTCAATGTAGTTTTTTTGGTTGACATGATCGCATACATTATTACAATAGTCGTGCCAAAAATGAAAAGCTACGTTTAGTATCTAAAAAGGTTTCAATTTTTTTCTTGCATGTACGATTTTGTACAGAATTATATGCCAAAATGAACAACTCTCCCCCTTTTTAAAACCTGCCTGCCGGCAGGGCAGGAAGGGGGCAGGGGGGATTAGGGTGTTGCACGTCCCTATCTATGTGATAATTTCAATTAAAACTTGACTTGCACCATTCTCACCAGAATCCCTCAGACCTGAAGGGTCATATAGAGAGATATCTATACATATCATAATTCAATTCAGAAAAACGCTCATTTCTTGTGGGCAGAATATTCGAACATTCTCGTCTAATTTTACCTCATGACATCGAAATTCAAAGGAATTATACTCCCCTAATTACAAGTCTTACACTAGGACTTGCACCATTCTCACCTGAACCTCACAAGACCCGAAGGGTCATATCGAACGCAGAGAGATATCTATACATATCATAATTCAATTCAGAAAAACGCTCATTTCTTGTGGGCAGAATATTCGAACATTCTCGTCTAATTTTACCTCATGACATCGAAATTCAAAGGAATTATACTTCCCCTAATTGCAAGTCTTACACTAGGACTTGCACCATTCTCACCTGAACCTCACATTATTGGAAAAATAAAATGGATAGCCGGTGGAGCGAAAGGAATGAAACCAATGGACTGGTTTGATGTCCTGTTGCATGGTTTTCCTTGGATTTGGTTGATGGTCGCTATTATATTGGGGATTTTAAAAGTGGTACGTAAATGAAGTTAATGAGATATACGAATGTGTTTCTATTCACTTTGCTGTTTACTGTAGTTAAGGCTCAAAGTGATAATGGTGATAATATTATGGATTTTGAAAGTTATGATCCTGTTTCAACTTTGGTTGTTCCGGAAAATGAGGTTATTCAAGCCAGATTTCCATTTGTCGATGTCCACAGTCACCAGTGGAACCTTACAAAGGACAAAATTGCGCGGCTTGTTGAAGAAATGGATTCTTTGAACATGGCAGTAATGGTCAACCTAAGTGGACGCGGATTTAACAGACAAGCTGGTGACATTGGTGACCAGGAATATCTAAACTCGATGATCCGTAGAACAAGTGGAGAGGCTCCAGGACGATTTATCGTTTTCACCAATGTTTCCTTCAAAGAAGTTGGTAATTCGGGTTGGGCCGATAAAGCAGTGAAACAACTGGAAGAAGATGTTTCAAATGGAGCCAATGGACTTAAAATATACAAGAGTCTTGGTTTAAGAAACAGGGATATAAATGGTCAAAGAATAGCCATTGATGATGAGAGATTGGATCCTGTCTGGGCAAAATGTGGGGAATTGGGGATTCCTGTTTTAATCCATGCTGCTGATCCAAAATCATTTTGGGATGAGCACGATGAAAGAAATGAGAGGTGGCTGGAATTGAAACTTCGACCCGGAAGAAAACGATCGGATACTGATCCTGCACCATTCGAACAGATCATAGCAGAACAACACAATATATTTAGAAAACATCCAGGTACAACTTTCATTAATGCCCATATGGGATGGATGGCGAATGATCTCAATAAGCTAGGTGAGCATCTGGATGAATTCCCTAATGTAAATGTTGGAATTGGGGCTGTGATTGCTGAACTGGGTCGTCAACCGAGAATGGCCAAAGCATTTTTTGCAAAGTATCAGGATCGTATCTTATTCGCGAAGGACGCTTACAACCAGGAGGAATTTTATACCTATTTCAGGGTATTGGAAACCGAAGATGAATATTTTCCCTACTATAAAAAATACCACGCATTTTGGAGAATGTACGGAATCGGATTGTCCGACGAGGTATTGAAAAAGGTTTATTACAAGAACGCATTGCGTATCATACCAAACATAGACTCATCATTATTCCCAGAATAACCTCCCCCTTTATGTAAAGGGGGCAAGGGGGATTAGCTTGAAAATTCTCTAACCTTTGAAGTAACTCATTCCCCCTTTATGTAAAGGGGACAAGGGGGATTAGTTCTCCCCCTCTATGTAGAGGGGGTCAGGGGGATAGCCTGTGATAACGCCCCAACATTCAAGCAATACTCTCCCCCTTTTTGAAAAGGGGGTTTGGGGGATTAGGTGTTTTACCTATCACGTATCAACCAATCTTCTGAAATACCTTCTCTTTCTGAATGTTTGAAGCCTTCAACTCTTCGAGTGCTCGAATCGCGATATCGGGATCTGCAATTTTTATTAGGTGCCTGTACACTTCAGGAAACGATTTTTCCTGCTTATAGAGCCTCCGAGCCTTCCTGAGGATTTCTTTGTACTTTTCTGTGGATTTCATGTTGTTGTGGATCTGTGACTAATTATTCATTAAAACACTAAAAACTACTTACTCCCTACCTTTCCAATAATCATATAATTTCGGGAATTTTTCCTGTACTTCAAGAACCATACCATTTGAGGAATAGAAACTAGTATTGAAGCAAACATTATATACTGCTTTAATAATTTTCTGAAAAGCAATCAGTTAACACTTGACCTAAATCCTTTAAAAAATTTTACGCACATTTTTTCCACACTCCCCCTTTTTGAAAAGGGGGTTAGGGGGATTAGTTCTCCCCTTTTTGAAAAGGGGGTTAGGGGGATTAGCTTGATAATACCTCAACCTTTGAAGTAACTCATTCCTCCTTTATGTAAAGGAGGTCAGGGGGATTAGAATCCCATTTAACTAAAGGGGTCAGGGGGATTAGCTTCCCCCTCTATCTAAGGGGGCAGTGGGGGAGCA
Source organism: Cyclobacteriaceae bacterium (assembly GCA_965242805.1). GTDB lineage: Bacteria > Bacteroidota > Bacteroidia > Cytophagales > Cyclobacteriaceae > JANQEU01. Next base: position 3,977,862 of record CBDETD010000002.1, read on the forward strand.
GTATGGTCACTTCCCCACGGCTGATTCCCCTCCTGGGAGGGGTAGGGGTGGGTTTTTGGAAAAAGGGCTCTGGATTTACACACTCACCTTGCACATCTTCTGATCAACCATCTTTATGAATTCAAACAATTTCCCACTAACTTTAATACGATGAATTCTGCAAAATACCTTTTCACCCTTTTATCTGTTTTGGTAATCAGTGCATTGAATGCACAAAAGCTCAATATTAGTAATGTCACGGTAAGTTCATCAGGCCAGGTATCGTTTTCCGCCATAATTGAAAAGAATAATTCAGACAGGGAGAGATATGAAATGTCAGTCTATTCCTCAGCTGATAATTATCTCAGGCCATTAAATGTCAAGTTCAATAATCTGGAACCTGGCACATCGCACCAATTGTCCTTTAATGGAAATCAGGTCGGTGAATTTGATGGTAATATCCAGTTCAAATTTGAGATTTCAGCTTCGATTTTTCCTATTAGAATAGATGAAACCAGCTCCTCCAGGTTAAAACAGGGAAAGAATTTCCAGGTCAACTGGCTTGATTTCAGCGGTGCAGGCCCGTACAAAGTTGAGTTATTTAAGGGATCGGCTTTACAGCAGGTACTTGAAAGTAGTTATTCAGGAACCTCCTATACAGGATTATTACCAGCAAGCATCGAAAAAGGTGAAAACTACTCAATCAGAGTGACTCCTACATCAGATAGCAATTTGGCTTCAGAACCTTATGACGTCATTGTCAAGGGAGCTCTTCCACTTGCAGTTAAATTGGCGCCAATAGCGGCTGCAGGTGCTGCTGGCGTAATTTTCGCATTGAGTGGAAGTAGCGGAGGTGGAAATGGAGATGATTTTCCTAATGTCCCGGAAACTCCTGATGGTAGTTAGGAATTCACTTTCCAACTATCACCATTTCTTCTATTTTTGAGCATGCAGCAACCTCCTCCACCGTTTAGTTGTAACTATACACCGAATCTTCCTGAGTTCTTAATTCAACTTAATTGTACAATTGCTATTTCTACGTACCAGGCAGGTAAGGTGGTCTTTATCAGCTCAAACGGCCCAAATGAACTCATCCAACTACCCAGGAATTTTCAGAAAGCAATGGGTATGGCTGTACGTGATCAGCAATTGGCGGTAGCAACGAAAGAAGAGTTGGTGGTTATGGCTGGGTCAAAAGGACTTGCAGCCTCCTATCCCCCTCAACCTGGTGTTTATGATTCATTATATGTTCCACGCGCTACTTACTATACTGGCGAAATAGATGTCCACGATATGGAATGGGGAGAGGAGGGACTTTACGCCGTTAATACTCGATTTTCTTGCCTTTCAATAATTGATGATCAATTCAGTTTTAAACCCATTTGGTCTCCGGATTTTGTAACGGATCTGACTCCCAACGACCGATGCCATTTAAATGGATTGGCATTGGAGAATGGAAGACCCAAATATTTGACGGCCCTTGGCAAATCAGATGAACCTAAGGGATGGAGGCATGACGTGTTGAACTCGGGATTATTACTGGATTATGAAACGAAAGAGATCCTGTCAGACAAATTGGCCATGCCACATTCACCTAGATTGGTCAATGGTTCACTATTTATTCTCTTGTCGGCCACTGGGGAGGTTGTGAAAATAGATCCTCATTCTGGGAATTATGAAGTTGTAGCCGACTTAAATGGATTTGTCAGGGGATTAGACATTTATGGAGACTATATGTTTGTGGGGTTATCGAAACTCAGACAGAATAGTTCCGTATTTCGGGATTTACCGATTGCTCAAAAAGCAGTGAACAGTGGTGTTGTAATCATCCATATTCCAACAATGTCTCAGATTGGTCAAATCACATATAGTGCCAGTGTCGAAGAGATCTATGATGTTAAAATATTGCCAAATACACTCAGACCAGGTATAATGAATACCGAAAAGGAAGATCACCGCTTGGCTTTATCTACGCCCCATGATAGTTATTGGAAGGTGAATGAACCGGAGGAAGGTCACGAAAAGATGTTCCCAAAAGCTCAAGAATGAGCAAATCACCTGACTATCTTAATAATTTGTTCTCATATGGTGTTCAGGCTCTGCAGGCTAATGACCTGAACTTGGCAGAGAAAACTTTTCAACAAATTTTAAGGGAATTTCCAAATCATCCTGATGCCTTGCATTTTTCAGGTTTGATCCACACTAAAAGAGGAGATCAGGCTAAGGCAGTTGATTTAATTACTCAGGCGATCAGAATAAATTCGAAAAATCCGACATATTTTGTGAACCTAGGCAGGATCCATGCGCAATCAGGAGATCTAATTCAAGCTATTGATCTTTATCATCAGGCAATAAAAGTTAATCCTCAATTTGCTGAAGCCTATTTCAATCTGGGAAATGCACAAAAGAACCAAAATAAATACCAGGAGGCTATTTCTTCATACACCCAGTCGATCCAGATCCAACCCGGGCATTTTCAGGCGATCTATAACCTGGGGAATTGCCACCTGGAGCTGGGAAACTACAAAACCGCGATTCAGTATTACGAATCATGTGTTAAAGTGAATCCCAATTTTCCGCCAGCTCACAATAATTTGGGAGTAGTACTGGAAGAATGGGATCGTTGGGATGAAGCAGAAAAGAATTATAAAAAGGCTATTGAACTTGATCCCCAATATCTGGAAGGACATGATAATCTCGGTTCTTTTTATTCAAAGCAAGGGAATGTGGTCCTTGCGAAACAGGAATATAAATTGGCAGCGTCCATAACGAAAAATGAGCCATGGTCTATTTTCAAGGCAGAACTTGTAGGTCCTTTTATTCCTCAGACCAATGCTGAGATAGATAACTATAGATCCCAAGTTGACCAAATGCTGGATTATTATCTCTCCAAGGATTTGGCAGGAGACATCAACTACTTTAACAAATTGGGTATCGAACCTCCGGCATCGTTTCCATATCAAGGGAGAAACGATAAGGTCATAAAGCAGAAGTTTGCTAAACTTTTTTCTCGCTACGTTCCCAATTTGGGGGAATCAGCACATGCAGGAAATGGAAAAATAGGATTTGTTGTGACTAAAGGACACGAAGGTGTATTCCTTAAATGCATGAAAGGAATGATAATGCATTTAGCTGATCAATTTGACATTTGCATTGTGTGTAGCTTTCCAAATGGAGAAAAGATTCTTAGACCAGAATTGCAGCACCCCAAACTCAATTTCGTGTCTATCACGGATAAACCTATTCAGGTGGCTGAGGCTCTTCGAAAAATGGAATTTTCAGTACTGTATTATTGGGAGGTCGGAACTGATGCTATTAATTACTTCTTGCCTCATTTCAGGATTGCACCAATTCAATGTACAAGCTGGGGTTGGCCTGTAACTTCAGGAATTGGAAATATGGATTACTTCCTAAGTTCACAAGGATTGGAGTCCGGCAATAATGTCCTGCTGAGCCCTGAGCTTGTCGAAAGGTCGAAGCATGACTCTCCCTCTAATCTCCCTCCGAGGCACTCGAAGGGCGACACCCAAATTGTAGGATCGGATCACTACACCGAGCAACTCGTCCTATTCAACAGGCTGCCGGTTTACTACCACAAACCCAATTTTAATCTAAAACAACTGTCCCGTAATCATTTTAGTCTAAAAGAAAAGGACACACTTTACCTCTGTGCCCAAAACCTAAAAAAAGTTCATCCTGATTTTGATAATCTTGCATTGGGAATACTGGAAACAGACCCAAATGCCCTGATCCTATTCATTGAGGATAAACGTTCCAGCATTACTGATCTCTTAAGGAAAAGATTAAATGCATCCCTTGGTCCCCATTCACATAGACTGAGATTCCTTGATAGAATGGAACGAGATGAATTTCTATCCTTGCACCAAATAGTAGATGTGGTCCTGGACACCATTTATTATACCGGTGGTGCCAATTCCTGCTATGACGCTTTCGCTATGGGAACACCGATTATTACACTTCCATTTGATTACCATAGGAGTCGCTATACCACATCGGCCTATCAACAGATGGGTATCACCGATCTGATTGCTTTGAACGAGAAAGTTTATATCCAAAAAGCAGTGGCAGTGGCGAATGATAAGTCGAAACACGAAGAGTTGAAAAGCGCTATTTTAGATCAGAACCACCAGGTATTCGAAGATAAATTAGCAGTAGAGGAATTCTCCGCCTGGCTAAATCCCCTCCTGGGAGGGGTAGGGGTGGGTTAATTCCCCCTTTATGTAAAGGGGGTTAGGGGGATTAGCTTGAAAATACCTCAACCTTTGAAGTACCTTCTACCCCTTTGTGTATAGAGGGCTAGGAGGAATAGATCCACAAACCTCCAAACCGGACAGCTCAACTAAGTACAAAAAAAAATCAAAAAAATTATATTCATTTTACTAGGCATCAACCATGAAAATGTCTATCTTTCCTTGTTAATCTGTGCCATAGACCGCAAAAAACCACCTGAAAAGTGACACAATCATTATTAGTCCGCCAATATCAGGCCACATTAGCCAAGTATCGCAAGTTCACCCGAAGGCTTAACAAGCGTATCCAAAATAATACTTTGGAAGAACTTTCGAGAAGAAAGCGTAACCAGCTCCTTCGCACCATTGATCGTCTCAAGCGACAGCTAGAGTCCCTTCAACTTAATCTAAAACATGCCGGTATTGCGGTAGGTATGGGTCTTTCCTTGGCTTTAGCTACTCCAGCGATCGCACAACAACCGAATCCGGTTGGTAGTGAATTTAAAGTTAATACATACACCAACAGCTATCAGCAACAACCTGCAGTTGCGATGGATGACGATGGGGATTACGTAGTGGTATGGCATGGTAATGCTGGATATGGGTTTAATGATATTTTAGGTCAACGATATAACTCTCTAGGTCAACCACAAGGATCTCAGTTTTTGATCAATTCCAACACTGATAGTTCTCAACCTTCGGATGTGGCTATGGATAGTGATGGAGATTTTGTAGTGGTTTGGGAGCGATATTTTGGTGCTACATTAAGAGATGAAATAAGGGGACAAAGGTATTCCAGTGATGGCACTCAGCTGGGTACCGAGTTCAGTATTAATACGTATACCACCCTGAATCAACAGAATCCGGCTGTTGCTATGGACAGTAATGGCAATTTTGTTGTTGTATGGGAAACATATGGACAGGACAACACATCCTACGAAGTCTATGCTCAGCGATATGATAATACCGGAGCAGCACAGGGCCTTGAGTTTAGGGTTAATACAAATGTGGTAAATGACCAGAGGTTTCCCTCTGTTTCGATGGATGATACGGGTAATTTTGTTGTCGTTTGGAAGGATCTAACGAACAGTAGAATCTACGGTCAGCGATATGATAATACTGGAGCGGTACAGGGAGGAGAATTTCTGGTCCCGACATCCGTGCCTACCGGTTTCACATATGATCCGGATGTCGCCATGGACGCTGATGGGGATTTTGTAATCTCCTGGACTCAGTATACTTATCCGGGGAATCTGAATGATATTGATGCGGTCAGGTACAATAAGGATGGGGTTATCCAAGGGACTCAATTCACAGTTAACACGTTTTATCAGACTAACAATCAGGGAAAACCTGCAGTATCTGTTGATGATGATGGTGATTTTGTTATTACATGGCAAAGCCAGGGTCAGGACGGTTCATATTATGGCATATACGCCAAGAGATATGATGCAAGTGGTTCAGCATATGGTGGAGAATTTAAAGTCAACACTTATACTACGCAAACTCAGATTCTGCCAGCTGTTGCTTCTGATGCCAATGGAGAATTTGTAATCACCTGGGAAAGCCAGGGACAGGATGGTAGCGGAGGAGGAATTTATGCACAGCGTTTTACGGTAGTGCCACCGCCAGATGCAGTTGGCTCAGAGTTTTTAGTGCCTACTACTACCACCTTTAACGAAACGCAAGCGGCAGTAGCCGTGGATGACAATGGGGATTATGTTGTAGTTTGGTATGGTTACACTGTAGCGGATTTCTACAGCATATACGGTCAGCGTTATTTTGCCAATGGTTCACCAAAAGGTTCTCAGTTTCGTGTGAACACAACAACGTTTATCAGTAATGATCTGCTGGATGTAGCGATGGATGCGGATGGTGACTTTGTTGTGGTGTGGGAGTATAATAATTTCGATTTCAGGGGCCAGCTCTTCAATAAGGATGGAACCACTAATGGGACGGAATTTATCATTCCCAATGATACGGGTCCGGAAAATCGCTTACCTTCTGTCGCCATGGATGCCAGCGGCAACTTTGTGGTGACTTGGGAAAAAGATGTCGGAGCAAATGGATTTGATATAATCGCCCAAAGATATGACAATACCGGTGCGGAACTTGGAGGTGAGTTTACGGTTAATACGTCAGCAGGAAATAATCAATTGTTGGCTGATGTCGCTCTGGACGCAGATGGTGATTTTGTGGTTGTTTGGCAAAGTTATTTGGGAGGTCCCTATAATAGTTATGAGATATATGCTCAACGATATGATGCTTTAGGAAGTGCTCAAGGGAGTGAGATTCAGGTCTCTACACCTACAAGCTATGATCAGACTAATCCAGGAGTCGCTATTGACTCTGATGGAGATTTTGTTATCACATGGCAGAGAGATGTCCTGGCAGGTATTCCGACTGAATATAATATTTATGCACAACGATATGACAACACGGGTACGGTTGTAGGTTCGGAGTTTCAGGTTAACACAACAGTTTTCAGTAGCCAGAGGAATCCATCAATCTCGATGGAAGCTGGTGGTGATTTCGTGATCACCTGGGAAGACACAGGTCAGGCAGATGGAGATGGATTTGGAGTATTTGGACAACGTTTTGATAACACAGGTAAATTTCAAGGTCCTGAGTTCGTAGTGAATGATAATACGGGTGGAAGCCAATCTTTACCTGCCATTTCTTTAGATGCAGATGGCGATTTTATCGTGGCATGGCAAAGCTACAGCCAGGATAGCCCGAGCACATGGGGGATTTACGCTAAACAATATACAACCCAAGCCGATCCGATAAGTTCAGTAGCAGAGTTCCAGGTGAATACCTTTACAACAAACTATCAAAGAAACCCAGATGTAGCAACTGACAGCGATGGAGATTTCATTGTGGTCTGGCAGTCATACGGTCAACAGGCTTTTGAGGATATTTATGGTCAACGATACACCAAAGACGGTACTCCTCAGGGACTAGAATTTCAAATTAATACGGTTACTGATAATGGACAACGTGATCCTGCAGTTGCTATGGACCAAAGCGGCAACTTTATTGTAGTTTGGGAAAGTTACGGACAGGACACTGGAAGTAGTTTTGGTATTGTTGCCCAGCCCTTCAATAGCTCGGGGTCACCGGTGGGATCAGAATCCATTGCTAACTCAATTGTGGCAGGGAATCAACAGAATCCTGATGTGGCAATGGATGCGGATGGTAACTTTGTCATGGTATGGGAATCACCGGATGGGGACAATGCGGGGATCTATGTTAGAAGATTTGACAACACGGGAACACCACAGGGGGCAGAAACTCTCGTAAATAGCAGTTACATCACCAGTGTTCAAAACGGGCCAGCGGTGGCAGTAGATTCGGATGGAGATTTTGTAGTGGTATGGCAATCGAACTTTCAGGATGGGAATTTCTATGGAATTTATGCTCAGAGATATAATTCTTCAGGAGTAAAACAGGGAACTGAATTTAAGGTAAACACATACACAACCGGATATCAGATTGAGCCCTCAGTGGCCATGAATGATGATGGGGATTTTGTGATCACCTGGAACAGTAATGGTCAGGATGGAAGTGCGGGAGGTATTTACGCACAGTTTTATAGTGCTGTTGGAGGAGCGATGGCGGGCGAGTTCAGGGTGAATGACTATACCACAAGTATTCAGGATAATCCTGATGTCTTTGCGGACGCGGATGGAGATTTCATAATTGTTTGGGAAAGTTACCAACAGGATGGCAGTGTGGATGGAATCTATGGGAAACGATACAATTCAAATGGACAACCTCAGGGAGGTGAGTTCCAGGTGAATGATACAACTTTAAACAATCAAAGGTCACCCTCCATATCTCTTGACAATGACGGAGACTACGTGGTAGCGTGGACCAGTTTCGGTCAGGACGGAAATGGGGATGGAATTTTTGCTAAGGGCTTTATTTCTGCCAATCCAAGCGAAGCCCCGGTTATTTTGACTAATACGGGAGTGACCTGCAACGAAGGATCAAGTGCAAATATTTCTGCTTCTGAATTGGACGCTTCGGATGTCGATGATACTGATGACAAAATCACCTACACGATTACAGCTGTTCCAGCCAACGGAACCCTCGAATTCAATGCGGTAGCTCTTCAGGTTGGGGACACATTTACACAACAGCAGTTTGGTGCCATAATCAATATTGTTTATATCCATGATGGTAGCGAAACCACATCGGATTCATTTGAATTCACGGTAACTGATGGCAACACTACTCTTCCTGCGGAGACTTTTAATATTGCCATTAATCCGATTAACGATCCACCCAGTTTGGATATGAACGAACCGTTATCGGTAGCGGAAGGAGGTACAGGGACCATTATCACACCCGATAATCTGCTGGCAACTGATCCTGACGACATCGATACGGATCTTATTTATGAAGTAACTGCAATACCTGGTAATGGTGAACTTCGATTAAGTGGGACCGCACTCAACAATAATGACTCGTTTAGTCAGGATGATTTAATGAACACATTGGTAACTTATGTCCATGACGGATCCCACGTAGCCAATGACTTTTTTGACTTTACCCTTTCGGATGCCACAACTACCCTAGCGGGTACCGAAGTATTTACCATTAATGTTTCCTTGACAGATGATCAGCCTATTATTCAGGCCAACCTTGGTATCACTGTTACCGAAGGAGATTTTAACATCATTCAAACGACCCAGCTTAATACCACAGATGAGGAGAGCGCAAGTGACATTGTCACTTATACCTTGACTACATTACCTGTAAATGGTTCCTTGCAATTAAATGATGTAGACCTACAATTGAATGAGACATTCACCCAAGCTGATATTGATGGTAACCTGGTGAAATATCAGCATGACGCCTCCCAGACCTCAAGTGATTCTTTCGGATTTTCAGTTTCCGATGGCACCAATGATATCACGACACAGACATTTAATATCACTATAAGTGATGTTGACAATCCACCAACCATCGATACGAATGCCGGTCTAACTATCAATGAGGGTGATGTCGGAATTGTTAATACTAATGTGCTGAATACAACTGACGTTGATGACCCTTCAACAAGTATTAGTTACACCCTGACTGCAGCTCCGGCGAATGGTATTTTGATACTTGATGGGACCCAGATCGGGGTTGGTGATTCGTTTACGCAATCACAAGTTGATGCTGATCTCCTAACCTATGAGCACGATGGAGGTGAAACGGATGTTGATAGTTTCAATTTTACTGTTGGGGACGGCAACACGGATTTGGCAGAAACAAGTTTCACAATTTCAGTGACCCCTGTCAATGACGAACCTGTTCTTGAAACGAATACAGGAATAACCACCTTAAATGAAGGAGCTTCATTTACAATTACCACTACCGAATTAAGTTCATCCGATGTGGATAATGCTGATGATCAGATCTTCTACAATGTCAATGTGCCGGCGAATGGTACCCTTGTTAGGGGATCTACAACTTTGGTAGATGGAGATGAATTTACTGAGCAGGACATTATATCAGGATTAGTTGAATATACCCATGACGGATCAAATACGACATCTGATGAATTCACCTTTGGGGTAAGTAACGACGCTACAGCGGCCGTAGGGACACAAACCTTTTCCATTGCGATTACTCCAATAGATAATCCGCCTCAGATAGTGGCTAATACAGGTTTTACATTGGGAGAAGGGACAGGTAAGACCATCACTACAACCGAATTAAGTGCTAATGACGAAAATGCAGCAACGGATATCATCTTTACAATCACGACGTTACCGGCAAATGGTGAGATCACAAATGATGGTAACTCACTTCCAACTGCTTCGCCAACTTTCACTCAGGATGATTTGGTCAACGATCGAATAAGGTATCAGCACGACGGTAGTGAAACAAACTCTGATCTATTCTCATTCAGCGTTTCAGATGGTACTCAGTCATCGGATCAGTTCGATTTCAATATTGCTGTAACTCCAGTCAATGATCCTCCTGTTCTGGAGACAAATATTGCTGCTGATGTTGCATTGAATGGTACTGTCACAATTTCTTCATCATTACTTAGGAGTACTGATGTGGATAACACTGTAGCTGAAATCATCTATACGGTGAAGGCACCAGTTCCTCAAAGTGGCGTACTAAGAAATGGAACTACTGCTGTGGCAGTGGATAATACTTTCACACAGGCAGATATAGATGGTAATCAAATCACTTATCAAAATAATGTTGCAGCATCAGGTGATAGTTTTAATTTCACGGTTTCCGATGGTACCGATGAATTGTCAGCAGCTACATTCGCAATAAATATCGGAGGTGGTGGTGCCAATAATCCTCCTACAGCTATTACCTTATCCAATACTGTGATCCAGTCCTCAGCAACAGTTGGGGACCTGGTAGGTGAACTGGAAACCGAGGATGAGGATCCAGCAGATGACCATACCTACGTAATCTTAAGTGGTAATGATGATTTCCAGTTGGGAACAGGGGCGGCAGAAGACGAATTGCAATTGGCAAGAGAACTTACTGCGGGTAATTATCAGGTTCAGATACAGTCAACAGATGACAACGGCGCCTCGATTTCGACCACATTCACTATTTCAGTGATTTCACCGGTCACAGCTGGTACTTTGGACACCCAGAATATTATAAGTTTCGGAACAACAACGGAAAACTTTAGGGTCATTAGTATTCCTTTCGAAAATGTTCAGGTTCCTGATGTATTTCCACAACTGAACTCAGATGATTTCGGGGTGAATTGGAAGATTGTTCGATTCAATACCTCGACTTCCACAGCTGTGGACGTGAATGCCACTGCTACTTTCCAGCCTGGTCAGGGTTACTGGTTCCTTTCTTTTGATCCAACTACTATTCAACTTCCTGCAGGAAGTATACCAGTATCATTGAATGATAACAATGGCTTCGTTTTTAGTCTTCAATCCGGTTGGAACTTGATTGGTAATCCATTCCTCGATGACCTGGAGTGGGATACACAGATTAGCAATGGCTTGGCGGCCAGCGATTTCACTTCCAATGATCTTGCGAATGGTGGAAACGTATACGTTTATGTTGGTGGAACCTACAGTTTCACTGATCAGACTCTGGAAATATTCCAGGGAGGATTCGTGAAAGTGGAAAATTCAATCAATGTGGAAGCGGCGTCACCAACCGTTCAATCGGGTCGAAGAGACCTAAATAATCTTCCTAAGCATTCGAGTTACGTCACTGGACTTGACGATTGGCAATTACTTCTGCAATTAGAAAATGGAAATATAATATCCGATCTGGCAGGAGTGGGTATGCACCCCCTTGGTGATGAAGGAATTGATTTCCACGATGTTGAAAATCCACCATCAATAGGTGGTAATGTTCTTTTCCAATTGTCTGAGAAATCAACAGGACTGGCTAAAAATATTATACCGGGTAGCACTGGACATGTATGGGATTATAATTTTTATACCAGTAAATCAGAAACCCGCTTAACCTGGGACGAGGGAGTAGCACGGCAATTGGATCAACCTATCTATTTACTGATCCCATCTCAAAACAAGTTCATTGATATGAAACAGGTTGGTTCGGTAACACTTGATCCTACCATCACGGAAATTCAGATTGCATTTGGAAGCCTGGATGACCAGGAAATCAAAGGATTGTTTACCAATCTCTACCCTAATCCTACTGATGGAGATTTGTCAGTAGAGGTCTTGAATTTTGATGAGGATCTATTTGGTGAAGTCATGCAATTTGAATTGTACACCCTCGATGGGAAGTTGAAATTCGAAACACCATTTGAAGCATTGAGAAGTGGTACATCATTATCACTTGACAACGAAGGCCTAACATCAGGCGTTTATTTATATAGAATAAAGAGTACTAAATATCATACAACACCTCAAAAATTGATAATCAAGAGATAATCTCAGGTGTCTGTATGTCTGATATAAAAAATAAAGACATGAAATACAGGAGTTTGTTATTAGGAATCGCAATGGCTGTGACCGGAGTTGTGACGGCCCAGACTGCAGAAGCTGTGACAGAACCCGTTTACGCGAAGTTCACGGGGGATGCTCCTACCGAATTGGTAGTTACTGCTCCCGCTAACCTGGAGCAAAATAAAACCCGGGGCTTTGCCAAAGTCAAAGGACAAAAGGTAAAGATTGAAGGTACTGTTAAGGATACGGACGGGATAAAATCCATGATGATCAACCGCTTTGCGGTTAATATTGCAATGGATGGCTCTTTTTCCAAGGAAATTCCATTGATCAGTGGTGAAAACCAGGTGGTTTTCAAAGTCATTGATAATAACGACATGGAATTTACCAAGAGTTATACATTAGTAAGTGAGGCTTCAGCGGCGGTGGCCAGTGCTGAGGAGATCACAGTAGGTGATTATTATGCCCTGTTGATAGGTATCAATGAATACGATGATCCTCAAATTGTCGATCTCGATCGACCTGTGCAGGACGCTGAGTTATTGGCAAATGTACTTACCGATCAATACACCTTCGAACCTGGTAATGTGATGTTATTGAAAGATGCCTCTCGAGCTGATATCATTGACGCTTTAGATAATCTTAGAAAGAAGATCACTCCCAATGACAATCTGTTACTTTTTTATGCAGGCCATGGACTTTGGGACGAAGAAGGAGAGATAGGGTATTGGATCCCCTCGGATGGAAGTAAAAGCAGTACAGCAGGATATTTCCGAAATAGTACGTTGACTGACTTGATAGGTGCCATAAAGTCGAAACACACTTTATTGCTTGCTGATGCATGTTTCTCCGGAGCGATCTTCAAGTCCAGGAGAGCATTCTTTGATGCAGATGTGGCAGTGAATAAACTTTATGAATTACCAAGCAGGAAAGCCATGACCAGTGGGACCTTGACGGAAGTTCCTGATAGGAGTGCATTCCTGGAGTATTTAAATAAGCGATTGAATAGCAACTCCCAGAAATACATGACCGCTTCCAGATTATTTACCAATATCCGCGAAACAGTCATCAACAACAGTGACGTCATCCCTCAGTACGGTACCATCCAGAAAGTGGGTGATGAAGGAGGAGAGTTCATATTCATCCGAAGAACAAATTAATATATACAATGTTTCGGGAGCCTGTCATGCTGAGGCTCTCGAAGCATGGCTTTTTCCACCGCACCTATACTTCCTCAATTCATGCTGCTATACTCCCTAGTACTTTTCATTTCATCATTCCAAACCCAACCCGACTGGATCAACTACGATTCACGAAAACTCATGTATCCTGAATCCGATTGGTTTATGGGATTTTCGTCGCGTTACTACAAGGAGTCGGAAGACATGAATGAGGTCCTCAAAGAAGTCAAGCATCTTTCCAGAATGGAATTGTCCGAATCGGTTTTTGTATCGGTTAGCAGTCAGTCTACCCTGGTAATAGATTCGGAAAATGGATCAACAGAAACGGAATTTGAAAAAACGTCAATGACCAAAAGTTCGCTTGAAGCTTTCGGGATGAAGTCTGAGACGTACCTGGATGAGGCAAAAAAGGTGGCTTATGGATTCTCGTTTGTAAAGAAGCGAACTCTTGCTGCTGGATATTTCAAACAGTTTTCAAGGGTGATGAGTAACCTCAAGGTACTGATGAAAGAGATTGAATCTATCGTGGACAATGAAAAGAAGTACAATTCATTGGCCAAGGCAATGCAAATGCTACATGACGCTGAGAGTTATGAAGACATTCTGATTTTCCTAGGTATACGAACAGATGATGTTTTAATGAAGAATGAGAGGAAATTCTACAGTTCAGTAATTAGAGAAAAATTTGAGGAGATCAGAACATCAGATAATCAAACCATCGGACAGCGTATTCAGTACCTTTTGGATGATATGGCCAATGAAACAAAGAATATGGATTTTTCATTTGCCGTAACTCCCATTGCCTATAAAAACACAGGAATTCCAAGTGAATTTTCAGATTACTTTCACCAAATAGTCCAGGGTAAGGCATCTGCGAGGTTCAAAGTTTCTGAAAGTCCCAACGCACAATTCAAGTTAACTGGGAGTTACTGGCCTACAGAAGACGAGATCCAGATCACTCTGAATTTGCATGAATATGATGACAATGAGCCTATGTTCATGGTGTTTGGAAGTTCTTTGTCTCTCTCCAAACAGGAAGTATTGGACCTGGGCCTGGCTTATGAGATCAAGCAGGAAGGGATCGACTTGAAGAAGCATTACGACATTTTGAATCCTACATTACTTAATGGTGGGATGGATGCTCAAATTTCCACTCAAAAAGGTTCAAGTGCTTTGATATTCCATGAAGGCGAGACTATGAATATGTATGTCAATGTTACCCGACCGGCTTACTTACGTTTGATCAATATTTGGAGCGATGGTACCCAGCTATCATTGTTGGAGAACTACTATATTCCAGAGGAAGAAGCTAATCAAACCACTCAGCTTCCTTTCGAGTTTGAGGCGGCATGTCCATGCGGTACCGAGTATATTATACTGATGGCTCAAAGCGAGCCCTTCGGGGACATAGAATTGAGAAATGAAGATGGTTTCGATTACATTCAGGGAGACATTACCGAACTACTCACGGGTATTCGTAACTACCAGCAACAAAACCTTGTGTTAAAAGATTTTTATTTCACCGAGTCAGGGTTTTCGATCACAACATTGCCAGTAGATTAATTGCAATTTAACCTACTTTAGAACTGATGAAAAATTTTCATATTCCAATATTTTTTAGGTATATTTCCAGAATATTCCACAATCGATTTCAAATGAAAGTAGGCCTAAGCTTAATAATAGGTTGTTGGGTATCAGCACTTTATTCCCAATCTCTTCAAATATCAAATTTAGGAACAGAACCTGGTGGTAAGGTCTCATTTACTGCGGAAATAGACAAAAGCCACAGTGATCGGGAACTTTATCAACTTCAGATTTACTCAAATCTGGACGGCTTTCAAACACCCCTTGATTTTGAGTTTTCTGGTATGAAACCGGGAGAACCCTATGACATCAGTTTTGAAGGGAATGAAGTTTTTGGTACTTATCAAGGGGATGTCCAGCTAAGGTTTGATGTGGTAGCTACCACTTTTCCAATAAGAGTTGATCAGATTGATAAAAATTTCAAACCGGGTAAGAAAGTAAGTTTGGCATGGACAGATTTTCATAATGTTAACAATTATAACATTGAATTGTATCAGGGAATTAACCTGGTCCAGACTTTGGCTTCGGGCCATCGCAGTAAGCAGTTTGAAGGTGTTTTGTCCAAAGACGTAGAAAAGGGTTCAAACTACACCCTTTTGATTGAACCTGTTGGGGAGAAGGAATACATATCTGATCCTTTTGCCGTTCAGGTGGTAAGTGGAGTTGGTTTGGCTGTGAAGATTGCACCATTGGCGGCGCTGGGTGTAGCGGTTCCGGTTTTTTTACTAGGTGGTGGTGGAGGAACGCCCGGAGGCAATACGTTTGAAGATCCTCCCGGTCCACCGAGTGGTAATTAGCCATCCTTAAAGAAATAATGAAATTCCAATTCAACTAAAATTGATGACGCCAGAATATCGATATTTAATGTTTCTCAGACTAATCTTGTTAATTCTTCTGTTTTCTGGATCATACCATTTGATGGCCAATGATCTGGTGATCAGCAATGTTAACCTGACGGGAGTTAATACCGACAATGACTATGTATTGGTAGAGTTTGATATTACGTGGGAAAACAGCTGGAGAACAACCTCCGGACCAGCGAACTGGGATGCTGCGTGGGTATTTGTGAAGTATAAGGAATCCGGTGGCGACTGGCAACATGCTTGGCTCAATAATGACGGCCATTTTATTCCTTCTGGCACAGCAGTGGATATTGGATTACAAGATGCTGATGGTGTTTTCAACAGCACAACAAATCCCGGAATAGGTGCCTTTATTTTCCGAACAACCATAGGTACAGGAACATTTTTGTCGGAGAAGGTAAAGCTCAGGTGGAATTATGGAGCAAATGGAGTTCCGGATAATTTTAGCGGAGATATTCGAGTTTTTGCCGTTGAAATGGTTCAGATTACCCAGGGAAGTTATTTTCTGGGCAGTGGTGGTACGGAATCCGGAAGTTTTACTGACGGCAGTTGGACCACTGGGAATTCAGTTCCTTACGAAGTGACTTCCGAAGGATCTATCACGATAGACCAATCAGGTGGAGCCCTTTGGGGGACCTCATCATCAGGGACCAATACGATAGGACCGGCTGGAACATTGGCGGGCGCATTCCCAAAGGGATATGATCGATTCTATTGCATGAAATATGAGATCACT
Source organism: Cyclobacteriaceae bacterium (assembly GCA_965242805.1). Taxonomy (GTDB): domain Bacteria; phylum Bacteroidota; class Bacteroidia; order Cytophagales; family Cyclobacteriaceae; genus JANQEU01. The sequence continues at coordinate 3,994,371 of CBDETD010000002.1, forward strand.
CAACAACAGTATGTGGATTTCCTGAATATGCTCACTCAGACACAGGCAGATGTTAGAAAATATACAGGGTCTAGTGACAGGTATGCAATCACAGGTAGTGCTGTTGGTAGTTATGCGACAACCAACCCGTATGTTGCCTGCAATTTCTTGAATTGGGAAGATGTAGCAGCGATCCTTGACTGGATGGGGCTTCGACCAATGACTGAGCTTGAGTTCGAAAAGGCAGCCAGGGGAGGTGGTCAGACGCCTGTGCCCGGCGAATTTGTGTGGGGGGCAGCTTCAAAAGCAGGGAATGCCTATACTCTTGCTAACGCTGGAGCTAATAATGAGGTGATTTCGGTCAACTATTCCCTGACCAATGGCAATGTGGCGGATAATGTTACTACAGGTGCAATTGGTCCTTTCCGGGTTGGAATATTTGCAACAGGAACCAGTGACAGGGTGCTTTCGGGTGCCGGTTTTTACGGTACGATGGAACTAAGTGGTAACCTTTGGGAACGAGTGATCTCGATAGGTAATACTTCAGGTAGGGATTTTGCGGGCGATCATGGCAATGGATCACTCACGGTAGCCGGAGAAGCGGATGTGATAAACTGGCCAACCAATGGTGGCTATCGTGGTGGGCACCGCACAAGCACAGATGGATTGGAGACATCTGCAAGGAACAATATTGAAGATACTTATGATACCAGGGATGGTAACCTCGGTGGCAGAGGGGTAAGGTCCTGGGATGGTACTTGTTATTCCGGTTTAGCCGGCACTTATTCCTACGAATCCAGCGATTTATTTAGTGGGTCTCCAAGTATGGACATTGTCACAGGCACTGTCGAAATTATCTCATTAGGTGATAATCGTTTCGAATTCAGCGATTGCACATTTGGGGTTTTCAATTACTATTTCGGCCTCACGGTTCAGGCAATAGAATTTACAGACGACTGCGGTGTTGTTGAATTCACTGACTTGAGTTTTCCATATGGGACTTATACAGTTATTTCAACCATAAGTGGCGAAGAATGGACCCTGCAATGGGAGAATGCAACAAATAATACCTCTGCGACTTCTGTAATAACATTTCCAGGAGGTGTTCCTTTTGTAAACAGCAACTAGATCAAAATGAATTTGAAATTATTGAAAATATTTGTCATCATCTGGAGTTGTTTCCTTTCTATCATAGCTCAAGGACAATATCTGGGTGGAAATGGGGCAGGTTGGACCATGGGACAAGCATCATTTTCAGGTGGATTCCCTCCCTCCGCCGTAATAGACGTTTCTTCCGGATTTCAAGGAGAAGACTTGACCATTACGATTACAGGAACAGGTGGCGCCACTTTCACGACATCAACAACCAGTTGTGGTGATTTTGTCTATGAGGTAGATCCAGCTCAGAATACTGATTTTTATCTGATTTCAGGGGTTTATCAGATCTTTCCGACTTCAGTCAATGCGGACAATACAGATGCAGGTACGGGTTCATTCACTGCAGATTTCACCTTTCCGGACGATGCTGTCATTGGAGATTATGATATCGTTTTCCTTAATACGTCCGGATGTGCGACATACGATATTGTAAATCCCGAAGTATTCACTATCCTTAGTGCAGATCCTAATTTCACAATTTCTCCCAACTCAGCCTCCATTGGAGATACAGTAGTTATAACTTACCAGGGAATCCAGGGCGCTAGATTTACAACAAACACTGCCTCAAATAGCATAGTTGTGTATGAGGTTGATCCGGCACAGAACCAGAATGTTTATCTACAATCTGATACCACTACTCTTTATCCTTTATCGGTGGAAGCCTCCTCAGATGTATTTGGAAATGCGATTTTCACTGCGAAGTTCCATATACCGGATACCGCACAGACAGGGCAGCATGGTGGATATGATGTCTGGATCCTGTCAAATGATGCCACCCCCACAACGGATTTAAGGATTTTGGACGGATTTACAATCCAACCTGCTCCTCATTTTGTGGGAGAATTCTGGAATGAAGACAATAATTTCACTTTCGACCGGACTCCAGATGCTATCATTAATACAAAAAATGTTGATTTCACATGGACGGGAGATGATCCTCATCCGGATATTAATGATGTTTTCGTGTCCAGATTTTCTGGATGGGTTCGACCTACAGTGAGCGGAACTTATACATTCGAAGTCTCAAGTGATGATGGTTTTCGGCTTTATGTGGATGATCAATCAGTTATTGATTCCTGGTTTTTTCAAAATACGACATTAACCGGTGATATTGTACTGGAAGCAAATACGTATTACAATATCAGGTTGGAGCACTTTGACGGAGGTGGAGATGCCATACTCAGTTTATCTTGGGCAGTAAATGGAGGAGTTCAGGAGCTGGTAAATTTATCTTCCGGATTGATTGCCTATTACCCTATGGATGGTAATGCCAACGACACGACCGGGAACTATGATGGAACAGTTACCGGAGCTGTGCTTACTACAGATGCATTCGACAGAATTGATTCAGCCTATTTATTTGACGGAGATGATCAAATTGACATGGGCCAAATGGCTGTTGATTTTTCAAACGGTTTGTCTTTCATGGGCTGGTTCAATATGGATTCCCTCATTGATGACAGTAGATTCTTCGATCTCAATGGAAGTGAAGGTCGATTTTACCTGAAAAGATATTTCAATACAGATGAAATTGCATACACCTACCAGGGATTCGATGATCTTATTTCGGAATTCGGGATCCTTGAGGGCTTAATAGATGAATGGAATCACATTGCCGTGACGCATGATCCTGACAGCACTGTGCGGCTGTATATCAACGGATTAAGCATATCAGATACGAAGATGCCAGTACCACCCACAGATGTTTACACCTCTGCGTTTCTAGGCGCAAATTGTTGTGCAGGAGATTATTATTCCGGTAAAATGGATGATATCCGTTTTTACAATCGTTCTGTGGATTCCGTGGAGGTCAACAATATATATGTACTCACGAGACCCCCCATTCCACCGACCAACGCTACTGATTCCATATCACTGGAATTTTTATATGCCGCTAATAACGGAGATAACTGGGATAACAATCTGTATTGGACAACCCATCCCGTTGAGCTTTGGACAGGGGTGACCGTCGAGAATGGACGGGTAACAGAACTGGATTTATTTAATAACAATGTCTCGGGTGATATTGCCAGTCAGCTAAGTAATCTCACCGAATTGAAGAAGTTGGTTTTACGGAGTAATGAGGTTACCAGTATTCCTGTGATCGCATCGCTAACTTATCTTGATCTGGGACGAAACGATTTGGGGACTTTGCCTGACTTTTCTCAATTTCCAAACCTGGACTCTTTGTTTTTAGATGGTACTCGACTGGACTCCTTACCGGACTTCTCGGTCATGCCTAACCTGAAATATTTAACTATTGGTGATAATGAATTTGAAGATATTTCTGCCTTATCTGGTATTTCTAATGTAACAAGTATCGACATATCCCGGAGTTTTGTGAATGATTTCTCCCCTTTGAGTTCACTTACTCAACTTGTGGCCATGAACCTTACTGGGAATATTATTGAAACCTATCCGGATTTTTCCGTTTTGACTAATCTCAATTATCTCAGCCTTAACAATACTGAGACCTCTGTACTACCAAATCTGGGATCAACGATAGGAAACTTAAATATCAGCACAAACCGACTGGAGGATATCTCAGGATTATCATCTTTGACAAACCTGGATACATTGAATGTGAGAGAAAACAACCTTGCCTTTGATGACCTTGAGCCCTACTTCGCGTTGGATTCAATCATATATGCACCCCAAAGACCTGTGATTGTAGATAACCAGATACTGGATGCTGGTGCAAGTATCACAATGGATTTCACCACGACAGGATTGGCACTTAACTATGAATGGAAGTTTGGAGATTTCCAGGACAGCACTATGTCCGAAACTTCGAACTCTGTCACCATTGCGGATTTTCAGGCGGAAAATGCCGGTCTTTACACACTCAACATCTCCAGTACTTTTCTGCCTGATCTGACAATATCTAAGCAATGGAGATTGGAGATCACACCGACTATTGTCAATGACTATTTCGACTGGATTCAAACCGGAGATATAGCAACCGACCTTCCCCAGTTCAGCTATGGTGGTACGTTCGTGGATTACGACAATGACGGAGATGTTGATTTATGGTCAAATCATTATCTCGGTGCCAATCCGTTGCAAAACTTCTTCTATGAAAACAATGGAGATGGGACCTTTACCAAGATCACTTCTGGGCAGATTGCAAACATATTCGGAGGAAGAGCCAGTACATGGGGTGACTATAATAATGATGGGTTTGTCGATTTATTGGTGCCCAACAATTCAGAGGTCTATAACCAAAGAGGTGACCTGGCAATCTTCAATAACAACGGAGATGGGACATTTACCAAGATAATTGTGGAATTTGGGGATATCTCCAATGCCGTGTGGACAGATCATAACAATGACGGATTGCTTGATATCTACAGGACTTCACAAAGTCCGGGGGATACTTATGTATTGCTTAATAACGGTGATAGCACATTTACTAAAGACGTAGAAATCGGGATTGACCTTAGATCATCCGCATGGCTCTCCGGAGTTATTGATGTCAATAATGACCACGAACCCGATTACATTATTAATGATTTCAATCGTAATCCATTGCTTTATACCAACAGCGGAGCAGGAACATTCACCGAATTTGAACTTGCCCAACCCGCTGAAGGTGACAACACCATTTTTGCTGGAGGATCCTGGGCAGATTGGGATAATGATGGAGACATTGATCTTTTTATGCCTAGATATTTCAACAGCCCCTCATTTATCGATGGTTTTGTTGCCATCAATGATGGAAATGGCAATTTTACGAAAACAGATATGTCTGGAGTGTTTGGTGAGGAGATCGTAGGTAGGGCAGGAGCATTTGGAGATTACGATAATGATGGTTTCCTTGATTTAGTAGCTCACAACCGCACGGATGGGAGGCCCCAACTTTATATTAATAATCAGAATGGAACGTTCACCAAGGTGAGCGAATCCAATCAATTCTTTAGAAGCAATGCTTATTTCGGAGGAGCCCTGAACGGTGATTTTGATAATGACGGTTTTCTGGATCTCTATTTACCTGATGCCAGTCTGGAAAGAACAAACGCACTATATCGAAACATAGGCAATTCCAATAATTGGTTGAAAGTAAGACTGGAAGGGACTCTTTCCAACAGAAGCGGTATTGGTGCCCGATTGGTTGGACATATGGGATCCGTTGCGATGACCCGATACGTTCTTTCAAGGACGGGGTGGACTTCTCAGAACAGTCTCATCCAACACTTTGGATTGGCTGCCAACACCACATTGGATTCTCTGGAAATATTCTGGCCGTCTGGTACCTATCAGGTGTTGAAGGATGTTAGCGCAAATCAGATCCTTGATGTAGCCGAACCCACTGGGAATGTTGATCCAACTGACATCTTGCTTTCAGCAATCACAGTAGCAGAAAATGAAGCGGTCGGAACTGCTGTAGGTACTTTGTCAACCACAGATCCCAATACGGGCGATACACATACGTACACGTTGGTGAGTGGGACAGGAGACACGGACAATGCAAGTTTCAGCATTACAGGTGATCAGTTACTTACTGCCGAAAGCTTCAACTTTGAATCCAAATCCGATTACTCAATTCGAATTAGATCAGAGGATGATTTTCAGGGATTCAGGGAGGAGGAATTTATCATTACAATTGAGGATGTTAATGACATTCCCAACGATATAGTCCCTTCGGATACGACTATTGATGAGAATCTTAGTTCTGGGGCCGTGGTGGGAACGCTTGTGACCACTGACGATGATGCGGGTGATACCTTCACCTATACATTGGTGGCTGGTACTGGTGATACCGATAATAGTGACTTCACCATTTCAGGAGATCAATTGTTGAATGGAGGCACTTTTAATTTCGAGAATAAATCTTCGTATCAGGTAAGGATCCAAACCGAGGATAGCAACGGAGCTGTCTTCGCCAGAGCGTTTACGATATTGGTAAATGACTTAAATGAAGCTCCAACAGCGATCAACCTCTCCAGCCAAACTTTAAATGAAAATGAAGCTGGTGGTTTTTCGGTTGGTACGTTCAGTAGTGTGGACGAAGATAGCGGCGATACTCATACCTACACCTTTGCTTCAACTGCGACCGAAGATACGGCAAGTTTCTCCATTTCGGGCTCCACACTCGAGACCAACGGACCATTAAGTTTTGAGGATCAATCATCTTACACCCTGCTTATTGAAAGTACTGATGCTGGAGGACTATCGATCGAGCAGGATCTGACGGTTACCATTGTGGATGTCGATGATGCACCTTCCGGACTAAGTAGAACGTCTTACAGCATAAATGACGGCAACTCCATTGGTGATGAAGTAGGTACCCTTGTCCCGGTAGATGATGACCTGGAAGCCAATAATAATACGAATTATGAGTTTACCATACTTCCACAGGGAGATTTTGACAAATTCATTATCCAGGCCGGTACCAATGTATTGTTGGCAAATGATGTTTTTGATTTTGAGCAGAAAAGTAGCTACCAAATTGACATTCGCATCAATGATATTCGTGATCTAGATGGTTCATCGAGGGATATAAATATTCTGTTTACTGATGTAAATGTCACTATTGACATTCTGGGTGCAGGAGCAGAACCTACTGATATTACGTTATCAGCCAATACTATCGATGAAGGGGAACCTGTCGGAACAGTGATAGGTACATTAAGTACGGTGGATGCTTCTGTTTCTGATTCTCACATTTACTCGTTCGTAAGTGGTGATACTTCAGCGTTTTCAATCACAGGAGATCAACTTCTATCAGATGAAATATTCGATTTTGAAGTTAAATCCTCTTATTCTGTCACAATCCGGACTACCGATTTGCAGGAAAACACATTTGACAAACCTCTTACTATATCAATAAATGATTTAAATGAGGCTCCAACCAAAGTCACTTTATCAAATAACAAGATTCAAGCCGGAATAGAGATAATTACTGTTGGCAAACTTGGGTCCGATGATCCGGATAATGAAGTACTTACATATGCATTCATGGCAGGAGAGGGTGATACTAACAACGATTCCTTCACCATTGATGGCACAGATCTGAAGACGACAGGCGAAATGAATGAAGGCAATTACTCTATTCGAGTCCAGGCGACGGATCGTAATCAGTTGACTGCTGAGGGCGCATTCAATATTGAGGTAGTGAGCATTCCGGTATTACCCAGCGATCAGCCCATAGGTACTACTGCTGATAATTACACAATTATTGGAATCCCTGTAGATCAGGTTTCTATCCAGGATGTCTTTGGCTCTGCGGTACTCGGAGATGATTTCAGGTTACTGTCCTACACTCATCCGGGTCCGGCGACAGACCTTACAAACAGTTCCCAATTACGTGGAGGTGAAGGCTACTGGTTCATTACGGCTGTAGATCAGACGGATCTCATTTTGGATAGTGGTGATCCCGTAGTTCTTAATGATCAACTTGAATTTGAGTTATCACTGGATTCCGGATGGAACCTAATAGGCAATCCATTCCTCGGAGACGTAAACTGGCCAAGTGTGATAAGCTACAATGAATCTCAAGGATACATCAATGCAGGGGATGTCTTAACTGTCAGCGGAATATATCAATATGCCAGGGGACCCTATAATCTCAATACAGATCTAAACGAGTTTGAAGGAGGTTGGGTGGAAACCGATACGGATGTTACCGTTAGGATTCTATCACCAAATGCCAGCGGAAGGATGGTTAATCTCTCAACACAACCGAGACATGAATCATATTGGGAAAGTGATAGTCAATGGCAAATTCTGATCCATTTGGAAGATGATGAACTCAGCTCAAATTTATTTGGGGTTGGGATGCATCCTGAAGCCAGAATTGGAAGAGATGTACACGATATTACCATCCCACCGTCAATCGGAAAAGACATCCGATTTGAAATGTTGACCGGACCAAGGTTAGCTAAGGAAATAATAAGTCCGGCTAGTGATGGGGAATGGAACTATGAAATGAACATTTCCAGGGATCAGGTAGTATTGAGATGGGATCAGTCAGTCACTGAGAAAATTGAAAATGATCTGTTGATGTACTTTCCGGTAAGTGATGAAGCGATCGACATGAAGAGACATTCACATATATCCGTTTCTCCCTCTCAGTTCAAATCCTTAACGATTTATTATGGAGAAAATACACCAAAGGATAAACTAGGAATTCAAGCAAAGGCTTACCCCAACCCGATACAGGAGATGATCACTTTCGAATTCTATGTCAATGGTGATCAAGAAAGTGGAATGGTGGAAATTCAGATTTACACCCTTAGTGGTTTGGAATTTCAAACCATCCGACAGTCCTACCCTACGGGATCATGGGATAGATATGAATGGGATGGATCTACGCTGAATTCCGGAGTGTATTTCTATAGAATTAAGATTGGAAACCGAATGAGTCCGTTGCAAAAAATCATAAAAAGATGAAAAAATTAGTTTTTCTACTTGCTTTATCGATTGCCTCGATAGGGGTAGCACAAAAGGCATCATTTTTAGCAGAACCTTTTTATGGAGAATTCAAAGGCAATGCTCCAACCTACCTGGTGATCAATAATCCAGTGGATCTGGAAGAGAAGACCCGTGGTTTTGTTAGGGTCAATGAAGAGAAAATAATGGTTGAAGGGAAAGTGTCCGATGCGGATGGGATAAAAAATATGTTAGTCAACAATTTCCCTGTAAAGGTCAGTGACGCTGGTACTTTTTCAACAGAGATTGGAGTGAAGAAGGGAGAGAATACCCTTTCTTTTCTGGTTATGGACAATGAGGGAAACAAGTTTGAAAAAGAATACCTTTTCGTTGGTGGCGAGGGTGAGATAGCAGGTGCAATCTCCCGACAGGGCAAGTATTATGCCTTGCTGATAGGTATCGATGAATATGAGGATCCCGATATTGTTGACCTTGATAAGCCCGTGGCCGATGCAGAAAATCTGAAGAACGTTTTGAAAACGTACTACACATTTGAAGAGGAGAATATAAATTTTCTAAGGAATGCAACTCGAGGGGATATTATTAATGCGCTGGATGATCTAAGGAAAAAAGTAACACCACAAGATAATCTGCTATTGTTTTATGCTGGACATGGGTTATGGGATGCTGAAAGTGAAATTGGTTACTGGATCCCTTCCGATGGTTCAAAGGGAAGTACAGTGGATTATTTCCGTAACAGTACATTAACTGACATGATTGGAGGGATCAAATCGCGCCATACCCTACTGGTAGCCGATGCCTGTTTTTCAGGTGCGATTTTCAAGAGTAGGAGAGCATTTTTCGATGCAAGTTCGGCGGTAAATAAGTTATATGAACTACCCAGTCGAAAAGCTATGACCAGTGGGACATTGACAGAAGTACCAGACCGCAGTGCATTTCTTGAATACCTGACCAAGAGGCTGAAAAGTAATAGTTCAAAATACCTTTCGGCTGCCACCTTGTTTTCCAACATAAGGGAGACCGTCATCAATAACAGTGACGTTTTACCTCAATATGGTACGATACAGAAGGTGGGAGATGAAGGAGGGGAGTTCATTTTTATTCGTAGAGAATAGCCTTCTCCTTTTTATTTCCTTTTGTATCGACATGTCAAAAGGTTAATAGGTGTTTTTTGATGCAGATATAACGGTCGACAGATTATATGGATTGCCAAGAATGTGACCGTATGATCGATTTCCCAACTCTTCGTACCTTTACTTTATGTCACTCATGGCGCTTGTACTACTCTTTCTGTCGGTATTCACTCAATCCGAACCGGAATGGATCAACTATGATGCCCGAAATCTAAAATATTCCCAGGACACGTATTTCATTGGATTCTCTTCCAGATATTATGATGAAGGCGAGGATATAAACGAGGTACTGAAAGAAGTGAAACAGATGTCAAGAATGGAACTCTCGGAATCCGTTTTTCTGTCCATTAATAGTGTCTCCTCTTTAAAAATTTCATCAACCAACGAGTCCACCGATACAGATTTTGAGAAGAATTCGGTCACAAAGAGTTCACTTGACGCGTATGGCATGAAGACTGAAACACATGTCGATGAGGATCAAAAAGTAGCGTATGGTTTTTCGTTCATAAAGAAAAAAACTCTCGCTTCAGGATATTACAATAAATTTTATGCCAAGGTTTCTGAACTAAAGTCAATGATGAAGGATATTGACAATATAGTGGACGACGAAAAGAAATATTCTCAGTTGACGAAGGGTATGAATATCCTCCGACAATTGGATAATGACGAGAACATATTGATATTTCTAGGTGTCTCGCCCTCTGTTCTGTTACCCGAAGATCGAAAGTATTTCAAATCATTGATCCGTGAGAAGTTTGGGATCATACGGTCCTCTCAAAATCAAACCCTTGGTCAACGGATCCAGTACCTGCTGGATGATATGGCCACCGAACTAGGAGATATCCCAATTCAGTTTTCCGTTTCGCCTGTCACCTACAAGAATACCGGTATAACCAGTGAATTTTCGGATTATCTGTATCAATTAACTAACTCCAAAGTATCTGAAAGATTCAAGGTGGCAGTATCGTTCGATGCGAACCTGAGAATGACGGGCAGTTATTGGCCGACTGAAGATGAAATTCAACTGACTTTAAACCTTCATGAATATGCCGGTGATGAACCGATGTTCCTGAAATTTGGAGGGTCGTTTTCGGTGGATCCTGAAGAGGTCAAAAAGCTAGGTCTGGAATATGAAGTCAAGAAATCAGGGGTGGATCTTCAGAAACATTATGAGATCTTGAATCCCACTACCGCCAACGGAGGGATGGAGGCCAGGATATTGACTCATAAAGGTTCTCAGGCATTGATATTTAAGGAGGGTGAATCTCTTAAATTATTTGTAGATGTTTCTCGTCCGGCATATCTAAGATTGGTGAACATATGGAGTGATGGTACACAGATCTCTTTACTGGAGAATTATTACATTCGAAAAGACAAGACCAATCAATTGATCGAGTTGCCGTTCGACTGGCAAACTACTTGTCCATGTGGAACCGAGTACATCAAATTATTGGCACAGAGTGAGCCTTTCAATAAAATGAACATTGTGACAAAAGATGGCATGGATTACGTTCATGATGGTATCACAGAAATGATAACCAAGACTCGAAGCTTCCAGCAGGCGAATGCAAGTACAGAGGATTTCTACTATGCCGAATCCGGTTTTTCCATAACTACTTTACCGGCCAGATCCAACTAACATTCCACCTCTTTGAAGAGGGGGTTGAGAGGAGTATAATACTAATACAGTTGTCGCATGACGTTATCATACCCCTACTTCTTTGCGGCTCCATAAATAACCCTACCACCCCTGCGTTCCGTGAATTGGCCATTTTCAACGATGATCACACCGTTTACAATTACATAATCGATGCCTTCGGGATACTGGTGTGGCTCTTCAAAAGTAGCCTTGTCGATGACGATCTCCGGATCGAAGATCACCAGGTCAGCAAACGCACCTTCTTTTATCACTCCCCGATCATCCAATCCCAATCGTTGAGCTGGAAGTGAAGTCATCTTTCGAATAGCTTCCGTCAGGGTGATCAAACCTCTTTCCCTGCTATAATGCCCTAATACTCTCGGAAAAGTGCCATACCACCGGGGATGTGGATGACCCATTCCCGGTCTGACTAATCGACCATCAGATGCGATCATGGTCATAGGATGGGACATGATGCGATCCACGTCTTCATCACTCATGGCAAAATACACACAGGACGCTCCTCCGTTTAATTGTGCCTGGATAACCATTTCTGCCCCATTTTCCGGAGTTGGATCAAGACCTTGCTGTTCTGTCCAGTATTTCAAATTCTTACCCTCCAATTCCTGATTCCATTCGACTTTCGCAAACTGGATCCTTGCAAGATCCCCTCCACCGCGATCATTAATAATATTGTATACAATTCCAGACTTGATACTATCTCTTAGTACCGGATCATTTGTTCTCCTGACAAACTCGTCCTGACCTCCTGCTCTTGCCCATGCTGGGATCAAAACGGAAATACCCGTATAACTGGCGATGTATGGATATTGATCGGCCATGATATCCAGACCAATTGCTCGTGCAGAATCGATCATAGCTAAAGTCTTCACACTTGCACCCCACATGGGTTGACCAATGGCCTTGTGATGGGTCAATACAACCGGAATGTTTGCTTCTCGGCTGATGACAATTGCCTCCTGGACTGCTTCGATGAGCCCAATACCTTCTTCACGTAAATGAGAGGTGTATATGCCACCCATTTCTGCCGCAACTTTTGATAGTTGGATGACTTCGTCCACTTCAGAGAATGCGCCCGGTAAATATTTCAGTCCGGTTGAAATACCAAAGGCTCCATGTTCCATAGCGAGTTTTACCTGTGATTTCATCGAATCCAACTCTGTGGAAGTGGGAGCTCTATTATCCAGATTCATCACATTTCTACGGATCCTATTATGACCGATCAGGTAGGCGATGTTCATACCCAATCCCAGTTTATTTAGTGAATCAAAATGTTCATCCAAAGGCCAGGGGCCGCCACCATCTGGTCCTCCGAGAGCCAATGTTACACCTTGTCTGACATGACTTTCTGCATCCGGCATTCCGAGAACAGGATCGAGGTGGGTGTGTACATCTATAAAACCCGGAGCGATTGCTAATCCGTTGCCGTCAATTTCGGTTTTGGATTGATGGTTGGATAGATTTCCGAGGGCAGTGATTTTATCTCCAGTAATAGCGACGTCACCTTCAATAGGATCTCCTCCTGTACCATCATAGATATTTACATTCCTGATTATCAGATCGTGTGTGGGTGACGCACATGAGATAAAAAAGAAAATTAGTATGACGAGCTGATTTGGTTTCATAATGGTAAACTTATATCTTAAAAATAATAAGAAGGGATGCTCATACGGCGAAATACCCTTTCAGTGGCAAAAAATGACAGTTCAGTTTTCTTGATTTGATTTAAGTGGTATTATCCGTAGCTTTATGATCTAACCAGCTACAAACTATCTTAAAATTTCTTGGAAATAGGATACTCAGGGATGATTGAGAATACAAATCAATGCATTACCCGAAGAATGAACTGTTTCCCAAGAAAATGATAAATAGCCGTATCAGGTACACCCTTTTCTCCATTTGGTTTCCTTTGTTATTTCAGATTGCTAGTCAAGCAATAGGTCAAAGTCATTCGGATAATGCAGGTGTCAGTCCCTTGGTGAATTCACTTGGAGATACGGTAATTACAGGCAAAACCTTGGCGATACAAGGGGAAACGATAAAGACGGATGAGGTCTCCAACCCAAAATCCTTATTGTTGACGAAACCTGTAAGAAAGAAAATTGAGACCAACATAATTACTATTGAAAGTCCCCAAATCCAAAAAATAATAATAGCTCCGGAGGAAAAGATATTAGTCGAACCTCCACTTTCTGGTGATTTAATCCTGGATACAACTGTTTTAGATTGGGCCAAGGAAGTCCCTGCTGCTGAACCAAGATCAAAAGACCAGGCAACGAAAAACATTCGATACCTGGATATGGAACAGGGAATGGCTTCTTCCTATGTGTGGTCAGTTATCCGGGATCGCGATAGTTTTTTATGGTTTGGTACTTATGGATCCGGAGTTACACGATACGATGGTAAAACCTTCCTTCATTTTGGAACAGAGCAAGGTCTTATTTCCGATTTTGTCAATGTTTTGATCCAGGACTCTGAAGGACGGATCTGGGTAGGAACAGATAAAGGATTGAATGTATTTGATGGAGATCGATTGCATTTCTTCAATGACCAGGCAATTCTGGGTACCCAACCTATCTGGTCATTATTCGAGGATAGTAAGGGTTTTATTTGGGTTGGGACAGAAGGTGGAATATTCAGAATTGAGGACTACAGTACATATTTTCAGTATTCTATCGATCACGGTTTGCCCCACAATGTTATCTGGAGTATTACCGAGGATCATACTGGTAATATTTGGTTAGGGACAGACGGAGGTTTATCCAAATATTCGAAAGAAGGACCAATAGAGTCTTTTACCAATTACACCAAAGATCAAGGACTTGTTATAGAGCATATATGGACTTTGACCGAAGATAAAAATGGCAACTTGTGGATGGGAACTAATGGATTTGGGTTAATCAAATTAAACAAAGACCGGAATCTATTTACGAATTACAATACGAATAATGGTTTACCAAATGACTGGATCTGGAATGTTTATGAGGATAAAGAAGGGAATATGTGGTTTGGATCCTATGGTAATGGAGTATTCAAATATCCAGTTACTAACCTGAACAGCGAACAGTTCATAATCTATAATGAGAAAGAAGGTGTATCCTTTGATTTTGTCACTTCCATTTTAGATGATGAAACTGGCAAAATCTGGATGGGTACAGATGGTGGAGGTGTAAGTGTACTTGATGAAACCAAAGGATTGATTTCTCATGTCACTAAAAATTTTGGTATTAATCGATCCTTTGTCTATGATATTCTTCAGGACAATGATGGCAATATGTGGCTGTCAACCTCTGGTGGGATCAATCAATTTAAGGAAGACCAGTCAGGATCAACTCGTACAGTATCCCTTCTAGGGGAAGAACAAGGTATGTCAAGCGATATTGTATGGTCCATGATCCAGGATTCCCAGGGTTCATTCTGGTTTGGCACAGGTTATGGCCTTCACAAATTTGATCCTGACTTGGGCGAGTATGGCAGTATGACAATTTTCACGGAAGAAAATGGTATTGTGGATGACTATGCCTGGAAACTTTTTGAAGACAACAAAAACAATCTTTGGATAGGTACCCAAGGTGGTGGATTGTCGAGAAAGGAATTTGAATCCGGAGATTTCGTAAACCATACGGAAAACACAGGTTATCCAAGTAATACCGTGATGACGATCATGGAGGATTCCTATGAGAATATTTGGGTGGGTACTTATGGTGGCGGTCTTGTACGACACACTTTCCATCCGAATGGTGAATCCATTCGTGTGATTTCTGAAAATGAAGGACTAGCTGGTAATATTGTTACCACCGTTTACGAAGATTCAAAAAATCACCTTTGGATTGGCACAGAAGGAAGGGGCCTCAGTGTGTTAAAATCAGGCAATAATGGAGATTATGAAATCGAGAATTTTGATATGGAATCAGGCCTTTCCAATAACTATGTTTGGTCCATCATTGAAGATGATATTGGAAGAATATGGGTCGGAACAGAAAATGGACTCAATGTTATAATACCCGGGACATCCGGAGATGGTCTTGGCCGGTCAAATACCTGGATAACTGTATTTGATACCCGCGATGGATTGAGAGCAGCTGATTTCTACGTTGAAGTTTTAAAAGATATGGAAGGCAATTTTTGGTGGAGTACCGGAAAGAGTGTTGTCGTAATCGATCCACTCATGTATGATCCTGATTTCGAACCTCCAAAAACCTACTTGCATTCTATAGAAATTGGAAAGGATTTTGTTGATTTCAGAAAATACAACGGGCTTGGAAAATCACCGGAGGAAGAAAGCCTGAAGGGTGTTGAATTTTCAGGTGTCGCCCCATTTTTCAATTATCCAACAGGACTGGAATTACCATATTCGGCAAGTCAGCTCAGTATCAAATTTGGATGTATTGATTGGTCTGGCCCCTCCAAGATAAGATATCAGTACTGGTTGCAGGGATTTGATGATGACTGGAGCAATCCAACGGAGCAAAGGCTAGCTACATACAGCAATCTATCGCATGGTGAATACACTTTCAATGTCAGAGCTATTTCAGATGAAGGAATGGTCGGTGATGCAGTTTCATATTCGTTCATGATTAATACCCCCTGGTGGTTGACCTGGTGGGCATATCTGATAGATTCAATACTCATCGTGTTAGTTGTAATGGGCATTGTACGATGGAGGACTTATCGGATCAATAGACATAGGGAGCACTTAAAAAGGCAGGTTAATGACAGGACAAAAGAGTTGCAAAAGTCGAAAGAGGACCTCGAGGCTTCCCTCAAGGAGATAGTGAATACTCAAAATCAACTTCTACTGTCGGAAAAAATGGCTTCAATAGGAATGTTATCTTCGGGAATAGCTCATGAACTTAGCAATCCAATCAATGCCATTTTCAATGGTTCGAAGATCCTAAAGAGGGACTTATCGGATGTTTTGAAGCTGATGGATTATTTCGAAGAGGTCTTCAATGAAAAAGGGAATAAGGAAGTTTTAGATTTTATCAAGCGTTACAAAGAGTCCATTGAATACGATGATCTGGTTAACGATATTCGAGTGAATCTCAAGACAATTAATCTTGGAGCAACTCAAACAACTAATATTATTAAAAGTCTAAGTACCTATTCCAGGCTTGATCAGGAGAATAAGGTAGTTGGTGACATTCATCAGGGTTTGGACAACACGTTACTTCTGTTGGAAAACAAACTGAAATACAGTATTGAAATTCATAAGAATTATGATAAGTCCATCCCTGAGTACAATTGCTACTATGGGCAATTGAATCAGGTTTTCATGAATCTGATAAGTAATGCCATTGATGCCATCAATGAACGTGGAGGAAGTGGTGATCTTTATATTTCCACGTCATACACGTCAGACACCATTACTATTACCATTCGAGATACAGGTATTGGAATTGATCCCGAAAAAATCAATAAGATTTTTGATCCGTTTTACACGTCAAAGGATATTGGTAAAGGAACTGGCCTTGGCCTTTCCATCAGTCAAAGTATAATTGAAAAGCATAAGGGATCAATAACAGCAGAAAGTGTTCCTTACGAGGGGACTACTTTCAAAATATTTCTTCCAATCGATGAAGACCAGGATTTCTCTGAAAGTTTGACTGAAAAGGCGAGTATTGAGTAGGTTAGATTAAAATTAGAAATCCTGATCAGGATTTCAATTTCGCTATGACCTTCAGGAAAGGGTTATGATCATAAAGTTAATAATGATCATATATCGGGATAAACTAACAACTATCTTACGGCAAGGATCATATTCGATAAGGCATGGATCCAAGGGTTAAAAAAGCAATTGATTTTATACATGAAAATTATCACCAGTCACTTGACCTTAAAACGATGGCTGGTGTTGCTTGTTTAGCTCCAAATTATTTTCATCTGAAGTTCAAAAGAGAAATGGGTGTATCACCCCGAAAATATTTGGAGACAATCAAGTTGAAGAGGGCTCTGGCTAGAATAATTTATGGTCAACAGTCTATTCTCAATATTTCCATTGAATATGGTTTCAATGATTACGAGACATTTACTCGCGTATTCACAAAACATTATGGAATTTCTCCATTTGATTTAAGGAATGTTCTTGGCGAAATACCAGAAATAAAGTGTGTCGAATCAAAACCAGAGATTATAGTAACTCAGAATCCGACGGATCTCCATGAGTTGAGTAAAATGAATTGTTGTGATCATAAACAAACCGTGTATAAGGTTTCAAGAAAGCGGAAGAGCTCGCCAACAAGAATGAAAGCAACCACGAAATTCAACATCACCAAACAGGTGGATTATGCAGCAGATTGATCAGGTCAGGTTAACTGATTTTTTGGCAAATCGAGGGTTTACAAAAATTAAACTATTCAAGGAAAAGACTGGTCATACTACCTTGAATGCCAGTATCAATGGCAAGGTTGGTCGGTTCATTCTGGACACCGGTGCCGGAGCCACGATAATTGGAGAGGATGTTGTATCTAAATTCAATGTTTTTAACCAAAAGAATGGGAAGGACGCCCAGATAGCTGATGGAACATGTATGCCCATGCAGAAGTCTGAAGGGAATTCCCTCGAGCTTGGACATTTCAATCGTAAGGACCATACTATCATGATCATGGATATTTCACAAATCAATAGTGGATTGGTAAATGGTGGAGTAGTTGAAATTGATGGTATCCTGGGAGCAGACATACTTTCAACAGGTAAGGCTGTCCTTGACTATCATGAAATGGCTTTGTACCTGAAGAGCTGACGAATTCATACCTCTTAATTGTCTTCCTTTTCCTGATTTGAAACAGGAAAATATTACTTTTGCGGAAATATTGGACCCGTAGCATAACTGAATAGTGCACCAGATTACGGCTCTGGAGGTTGCAGGTTTGAATCCTGCCGGGTTCACTAAGAAAGCAAGACCTTCTGCGAAAGCAGAAGGTTTTTTCATTTCTGATCGAATCAAACTTGTTTGATGGAGGGATTGAAATGAAAAAACTCAAATCAAAGATTTGAAGGTCTTGCTTGCGAACGGCTAGTTTCGGAATTCGGCACCCAAAGGATCGCCGTAAGGCAATCCTGTTTGGTGATAAAATCAGAAGGGCATGGTATTTTATGATCTGGAATTCGGAAGCACAAGGATCGCAGCCAGGCAATCCTGTACCATTAAGAATGAATTGATAACTGCTGGACTACATCCTTTGAAGGATGTAAGTCTTGCTTTCGGAATTCGGTACCCAAAGGATCGCCGCCAGGCAATCCTGTTTTGTGATAACGTCAGAGGGGCATGGTATTTTATGATCTGACCGGTTCGTGCAGACACGAACCAATGCCGGGAATTGGAGATGAAGTTTAAATCCGGTTCGTATGGCCAGGAACCGGTGATCAAAGATTTGAAGGTCTTGCTTTCGGAATTCGGCACCCAAAGGATCGCCGTAAGGCAATCCTGTTTGGTGATAAAATCAGAGGGGCATGGTATTTTATGATCTGGAATTCGGAAGCACAAGGATCGCAGCTAGGCAATCCTGTACCATTAAGAATGAATTGATAACTGCTGGACTACATCCTTTGAAGGATGTAAGTCTTGCTTTCGGAATTCGGTACCCAAAGGATCGCCGCCAGGCAATCCTGTTTTGTGATAACGTCAGAGGGGCATGGTATTTTATGATCTGACCGGTTCGTGCAGACACGAACCAATGCCGGGAATTGGAGATGAAGTTTAAATCCGGTTCGTATGGCCAGGAACCGGTGATCAAAGATTTGAAGGTCTTGCTTTCGGAATTCGGCACCCAAAGGATCGCCGTAAGGCAATCCTGTTTTGTGATAACGTCAACACCTCCACTTATCAGACTCTGAAATAAATTCAGAG
Organism: Cyclobacteriaceae bacterium; assembly: GCA_965242805.1. GTDB lineage: Bacteria > Bacteroidota > Bacteroidia > Cytophagales > Cyclobacteriaceae > JANQEU01. Next base: position 4,013,542 of record CBDETD010000002.1, read on the forward strand.
TGATGATTGTGTGGAGGGGCTAATTATGGGTAAGGCACAAAAATGGAGATAGGTTATATCCGATTCATGCGGACACCAACCAGGGTTTGAACATGGTGGAAGGATCGAAGCGACTTCTGAGGTTGACTAAAGATCCCATTTCAAGATTATATGATTCTTGTTAATTCTCAATTACTTCAAGATCCATTTAGAGTTCTAACATCAGTCCAATCTACCAAATTACCCATTGACTTCGCGTATTTGGGGTTTCACTCGGGTGGATAAGGAAATAATCAATACTTCGCATATTTTTAATCAATCGCTTCTACTAATCACCTGATAATGAGTCCCCTGACTATGTCCCGAAATATTTTCCTGACCATGATGGTACTGGGAACCTTTGGACTCATGGGGCAAAATAAGCGGAATATTGATTCCTTGAATCAAGTCTTAAGGACTGCTCTCACTGATATCGAAAGAGTTGATGTACTTAATGCCCTAGCCAGTGAATACAACAGTACAGATTCCACTTTAACGGCGTTTTATACCAGCAAAGCGATTTCTTTGGCCGAGGAGATTGGTTATGTGAAGGGTTTGACGGCATCCTACTTCTATATCGGTTGGATGACGATGCTGACGGGTCACAATTATAAGGCCATTGAGTTATTTCAGAAAGCACAATTTCTGGCAGATTCTATGAGCTATGATAAGGACAAAGCAAAGGCAATGAACGGCATCGGAGTCAGTTACCAGAGGTTGGGGAATTTCGATTTAGCATTGGATTATCAATTTCAATCACTGGATATATATGAAAAGCTTGGGGACTCATCCCGTATAGCCGTTATGTTTAACAATCTTGGTGTGTTGTATAGTGTAAGAGAGGACTATGACGAAGCCATAAGATATTATCAACAATCTTTAGAAATTAAGGAAAAGATGGGTGATGACTCTCCGGCCACCTTGAATAATATCGGCAACCTATACCTGGATAAAAATGACTACAAAAATGCCCTGGAGTATTGTGAGAGAGCACTGATACTTAATCAGAAGATCAACAGTACTTTTGGACAGGCACATAATTATACCAACATTGGCGGAGCTTACCTTGGATTGGAACGATATGATTTGGCCTTGGAAAATCTGGAAAGAGCATATCGGCTTCACCAGGAAATCGGAAATGCGCATTCTATTACAAATACGGTAATCTTAATTGGAGAAGCCTACTATTTGTTGAATGATCTGCAAAATGCAAAGACTTATTTGGAATTGGGAATTAGGGAAGCTGAAGAAATCAACAATCCGCTTGGAGTCAAAAATGGTACTGATATTCTCGCCAAAGTGTATGATGAGCTTGGAAATTATAAAGAGGCATTTCAGGCAATCGTTCATTATAATGAAGTATATGGATCTCTTCAGGACGCAGAGGTGACAAAAAACTTAGAGCGATTAAAGGCTGAATATCAATTCAGAAAGGAAAAGGATTCAATTGCTTTCGCAAATGAAAAAGCACGGTTGGCACTCGAAACGGAAATTATTCGAACGAAGTCTACCCAGCAAGCTACATTCATGGCGCTCATTTTTCTGCTGGTATTAATTGCAATTATCCTTTTTTTCTATCAATCCAAGCAGAGGGCAAACGTAAAGTTGACAGAACTTAATAAGAAGGTCAATCAACAAAAGGATAGTTTACAGGAGACGCTGGACAAACTTCAAACAACCCAAACTCAACTTTTTCAAGCAGAGAAAATGGCATCTCTCGGTGTATTATCCGCGGGTGTAGGCCATGAGATCAACAATCCACTCAACTTTATAAAAGGAGGTATTGAGGGATTAAATCAACACATAAAGGAAGACTGTATTTCTGATAAGAGTGACATAAAGAGATTCCTTGAGATTGTCAATGAGGGAGTAAACAGAGCAAGTTCAATCGTTAATAGTTTGGCTCATTTTAGCAGGGAGAGTACGACGTTAGACGAAGAATGTGACATTCATGCGATTCTAGATAATTGCCTTCTATTACTTCAAAATAGATTAAAGCACAAGGTGAAGGTTGTGAAGGATTATACCAAAGAACCGATGAAACGACCGGGTAATCAAGGTAGGCTTCATCAGGCTTTTATTAATATTCTCACCAACGCAGAGCAGGCCATTTGCGGTAACGGAGAGATTCAGATTAGAACCGAAAGAGTGGACCATCAAATCAAGATAACCATAAAGGATAATGGAGCAGGAATTGAATGTGGGCATCTAGAGAAAATTATGGATCCCTTTTTTACGACTAAAGCACCGGGTGAGGGTACTGGTCTTGGATTATCGATTACCTATAACATCGTAGAGGAACATAATGGGGAAATTAATGTTCAATCCAAAGTAGGTCAAGGGTCGTCATTCAGTGTTACCCTCCCGGTTTAAGAAGAAAATTACACGGAGTTTCGATCCAGCCAAAGTTCAAAGGCCTTGGTCTTTACGATTCTAATTCAAATCAAAGATTTGAAGGTCTTGCTTTCGGAATTCGGTACCCAAAGGATCGCCCCCAGGTAATCCTGTGTAAACATCATTCATACATTCTCAGACTCTAAAATAAATTCAGAATAATGATTGTCTGGAGCGGGTTATTATATGCAACGCACAAGATCGGAGATGAAGTTTAAATCCGGTTCGTGTGGACACGAACCTATGCTTGAGGATGAAGGTTAAAGATGAAAGGTTAAATTGGGTTTGTGGGCACACGAACCGATGCTGGGATCATATCTGTTTAGCGCGGACAAGAATCGAAGCTTGAGGTAAAATAGCAATCGAAACCTTTGGCTTTCATCAAAAAAGGGGCGATAGAGCCCCTTTCCTAAGTATTGTACTAATTAAGCTTTAGTATTAACTATGAAGATACATTGTGAAATTTTAATTCCATTGTCATGTCCAGGATTATTACCGAAACCTAACTGCCCAAGAGCTACAACGCGAGGAAGACAAATTCGTCAATTGCATGCTGTCGTAAACACATAATTATCCGAAGCACAGACAGTCAGATCTACTGTTACCTCGCCACTCATGCTAACAGGTGGAAATGGCAATTCCCATACACAGATCTCATCCAAAGTATTCACCTCACAGAAGTGTAGTCTTTCCAACTGCCGATTTTTTGAAATGTCAAGGCTCGTCAATTGGGTTCTGCTGATATCCAAATCCTTTAGGTACAAATTATTGGAGAGATCCAATGTGGTTAACTGATTATCTCCACACCACAATCCTTCCAAAGCGCTGTTATTAGTTACATCCAGGCCGGTGATCAGATTATAGCTACAACTCAATTCCGTCAAAGCAGTATTGTTGGAAACATCCAAACCTGTCAATTGATTGTCACTGAAATCCAAACCGGTTAATAAGCTGTTATTTGAAACATCCAGGCTTGTGATTTGATTGTTACCGCACTGTAATATGGTAAGCGTTGGATTTTTTGTAACATCCAGATTGGGTATTTGATTGTCAACACACCATAATGTGGTTAGTGCCGGATTGTTCGAGACATCCAGGCTGGATAGTCGATTAACTGAACAACCTAGTTCCTGAAGGGCAGGACTATTAGAAACATTCAAATTGGTTATTTGATTGCCACCACACGATAATATGATCAGCGAAGGATGATTGGAAACATCCAAACTGGATATCTCATTCCGGACACAAGCCAATTCTGTTAAGGCTGTATTATTCGAAACATCCAGTTCAGTTAGTTCATTGGCACTGCAATCCAAAATGGTCAAGGCAGGATTGTTGGAAATATCCAGGCTGGTCAACCTGTTATCGTTGCATATCAGGGTTTCCAGCAGCGTATTATTAGAGACGTCAAGACTGGATATGACATTATACGCACAATTCAGCGTTCTTAAATTGATAAACGCTTCAATTCCTGATGTAGACATATCTGAAATTCTACCCGTATCTGATATACTTCCGCTGACATTTAAATCAGTTATATCCAGGTCGGTGACAGCCTCGGCTTCTGCATAACTGATCAACCCATCCCCATCGGTGTCCACACCTGCGGCAATAAGCGTACTCATAAACTTTTGATCGGCAATAGCCACTGGATTGGATTGGGCAGGTTCCGGATCAAGGCCTTTTTCGCATCGTATAAACAAGATCGAGGCTAATAAAACCAGCACATAATTCAATCCCACTTGCCAAGGTGATTTTAAAGTTTTCATGACTTGTTGTTCTTGAAGTGGTCTATCAATTCAGATTACAATCATCTGTCATTGGCTCCCCATCAAGAGTATTGTTCTGAAAGCAATGCTTCGTAATACCTGTATATTTGATTGCGTCAGTTGTGATATTTACAAAATCACTACCTTCAACAGTCACCTCACATTCGGTATCATATCCGTCCGATTCCCACTGTCCTACCCAAACTCCGATGTTAGAATCTTTAATTGTAATGTTTGAAATGTTGGCCACACCTCCCCTTGGTATCCAATACTCCAATGCAACCTGACCGACACCCTCAATAGTACAATTCACTACATCATAGTTGATTGGCGAGTCCTGTAACCAAGCAGAAGCGATAAGCGCCCATGTTATATTGTAACCATTGTATGTTCCTGGTATATTTCCTACAAATTCTCCATCAATATGCAGGTTTTCAAACCGTACTGTAGTTCCTCCTCCACCTATGGTGATTACATTATCAATATTGGTAGAAGTCCCGGTAAGTGGATTGGTATGTTCCATGGCTGGGGTAGCCCCTGTGACACGAATGGTCATATCACTGATTGAAATATCACCTTTAGTATGTTCTAAATAGAATATATGGGCATTTTCGTAACCAGCATATTCATCACCCATTAAATCAGTAGGGGCTGCTTTAAAGTTTGGTGCCGTTTCAATAATTGTTTGGTCTATTCCTGCACCGCGAATTGTACCACCAGGATAATTTTCGATGGTAATAGATTCACTGACAAAAAAGGTTCCTTGAGGAAGCTCAACAGACTTCCCGCTCTCTAAATCTCCTCTTAGTTGAGTAGTAATGTCAGTTTCTGACATCCAAGTAGGTTCAGGATCGTCTTTATCGCTACATGAGACAGCGATGAAAACTCCAAATAGTAAAATGTAACTTATGGTTTTCATGGCAAATAGATTTAAGATGAGGTCGAATAGATTTAAGCTATACATTTATACTATTGATCTGAAGTTTTTAGGTGCTACTACAGTACATCATAACGCAAAAATCACTTGCACAACACTACGTCAGTCCTGAGAAAATCCTCCTTTAAATAGGGAAATAGGAGCTTTTTTCGTAAATTTTGTATTGGTATACTTACTTCCTGGTCCGGCAGCACTACATCAGTATGAAATATCTGCCCGCCATTTTACTCCTGTCCATTTACCTCGGATTATTACCCGATTCGAGCGCACAAAAGAAATTCATGGGGACGCCAATCATAGAGCACTACACTGGGCATGACTATGGATGGGATAAATGGAATCAAATGATACGACAAGACGAAAGAGGATTGATTCTGGTGGCCAATATGGATGGACTAATGATATATGATGGAGCCAGATGGGTAAAGATTGAGACAAGAAGTCAAGGCCGAATACCGCACTGCATATATCCAGATCCTTCAGGTAAAATTCTAATTGGACACAAGAATATTGGATTGAAGACAAATGAGATGGGCTATTTTTTCCCGGATGTTAATGGCAGATACAAATATTTTAGCCTGAATCACCTGTTACCCGAAGGTCATGAGATCGGCCATATTGAGGAAATAGTTCGGTATCGAGATGGTTATTTTTATGTTGGACCCAACAAAAACTATTTCTATGTAGAGGACACTCTGCAGATCTATCCGGTTGTAGGCCATTGCCTTACAACGCTTGACGATAACCTTTTCGTGAATATTCCTGGTAAAGGACTTGCCATATTCGAAAACGAAGAATGGCAGACTGTTCCAAATGGCAATTTTTTTTCGAACAAACAGATCTTTCGTTTACTGGAACAGCCAGATGGTTCTATCCTGGCGGTTACAAAACCGGATGGCCTTTTCCGGTATAAGAATGGAAAGGTCACCCCGTTTGCTGTAGAATTGACTCAGGTCTTTAAAAAAGATGTTATTTCGAGTGCTGAGGCACTTTCAGACGAGTCAATAGCGATTGGCACGATGTACAATGGCCTATATATGCTCAGTACCGAGGGATCGCTTTTGCATCATTTTAGGGCTGGTAAAGGCCTGAGGTCGGGCATATCCATTTGGGATGTGATGGAAGACTCATTTGGCAACCTATGGCTCTCGCTTGCCAATGGGATCGCCAGGATCGAGTGGAACTCTCCGGTCAGTACGATAGGCGAAGAAATGGGTCTGCCAGGATTGGGAGGAGGAGCTGTTGCAACAGAAGATCATGTCTATTTCACCTCAAGTTTGGGTATTTATGTGGCCGAGAAAAAATGGCCACTGGAAAAGATTTCAAAAGTAAAAAACATCGACGGTCCGTTATGGCATCTTCAAAAGATCAATGATGATATATTGGTGAGTACCCAATGGTTTGGGCTATATCAATTGGTAGATACGGGATTTGTCAAAATCTCGGATCAGGGTTTCTGGAATTTCCGGGAAACTGAAGATCCCAACATCATTTTTGGAGCCTTTTTTGACGGTTTATATCGTCTGGAAAAAAGTGAAGGTTTGTGGACACTAACCAAACGGTACGAAAATCATAACCTGGGCCCAAATTCATCTGTATTTGATCAGGATGGAAAACTATGGGCACCCAGCAACCAGGGTGTTTATTTGCTGTCATTTTCAGAAGATTACCAGGAAATAACCGAGAAGGTATTCTATGATACAACTCACGGGTTACCAACCAACCACTACATCAATGTATTCAAACTTGAGGATGAAGTGGTTTTCACCACTTTGGACGGTATATATCAATACGATCCTATAATGGACCGGTTCATACCTTCAGCCAAATGGAATGAACGAATTGGTGAGTACGATTCTGATATTTATCAGATGATTCAGGACCTATCCGGAAATATCTATTACCTATCCGATGGAACAAAACGGTTAAAGAAAATCAAGTGGAACGAATATGAAAACGAAACTACCCTTTTCAATAGCCTGATGAAGAACCATTCCATAATGGCCCCAAGCATTTTGGACGAAGAAAATGTTCTACTCGCATCCCCTGATGGGTACGTTCATTACAATGAAGCATTTCCAGTTACCCAGGCTTCCCTATCGGACCCATTAGTTCGTTATGTAAAACTGACTCGTACGGATTCGATCCTTTTCGGAGGGAATCATGTATTGGATAGAAAAGTCGTATCTGAGCAACCGGTTGAGCAGATTCCGGTACTTCCTTACGAAGTAAATTCTATTGAAATCGGATATGCAGCACAACAATTTGCGAAGAATGGCGCCATGTATAGCTACCAGTTAGAGGGATTCGATGAGGAATGGTCAGATTGGACAGAGCGTGCAGAAAAGGAATACACTAATCTTTGGGAAGGTGATTACACTTTCAAAGTTAAGACGAAAAATATTTACGAACAGATTTCACCTGTAGCGAAGTACTCTTTCACCATACTACCGCCCTGGCACAGGACGTATTATGCTTATGGTGGATATGTTGTTGGAGTATTGGGAATATTTGCATCCATATTTCTGTTATATCGGCGAAGAAATAGACAAAAGATCACTCGTCTAACTCGGGAACACCTGGAGTCAGAAGTCTATCATAAGCAGACCCAGCTTGCTACCACAGCCATGCATCTCATAGAAAAGACGGACTTCATAGGCTCTATTAAGACAAGAATCAACGAAATTCTCAACCAGGAAAATAGGAACGTTAATCGAGAACTGAAGCGGATCATCAAGGAAATAGACCGCAATGCTCAGCGTGAAGACGTCTGGCAGGATTTTGAGCGGCACTTTGATGCGGTACATGAAGGATTTATTCAGAAACTCCAAAATGACCATCCAAAGATCACTCCCCAAGAGGTGAAGCTCAGTGCTTATCTACGTATGAACCTTAGCACCAAGGAAATCGCCAATCTTCTCCAGATCACAGTCAGGGGGGTAGAGGTAGCTCGATATAGATTACGTAAAAAACTCCATCTGGATACTGAAGAAAACCTGGCAAGTTTTATGATGAATTACTAGGAGTTGTTTTAATATCCGTTGGTGAAATGGTTTCATTTTGATGAATCAAAAGAATACAAATATTTCATGGAACCTTCATAAAAAAGGTTTCATTTTTCAAGCATATTTTTATCATGATTGGACCTAATTCTTACCATAAGTTATGTCGGGGGGACCCGGCAAATTCGCGCTTGAATAGAAATCACAATTTTAGAACATGAAAGCTGATAAATTTCTCATCAAAGAGTTTGGGTTCGAAAGGGCAATGACAATCAACAGACACATAGAATGGCTGGAACATTACGGAGCAGAACATTTAACTAAAAAGTATAATCTTCAGAATGAACCAACTGAAGAGGAACTTGGATTGGCTAAGTGGAAAGAGCACATGGAATACTTTGAATACCTTTCCATGCCACTATGTTTTGAGGATGATCCATCATCAGGAGATTGGAGCGCGGTAAAGAGTAGTCTTAATTAACAGCACCAAATCCAAAAAATACAATTACGTAGGTATTTGGGCTTACCCAAATACCTGTAATCCCTTATTCCTTTTATTTTTTAGGTAAATAATCGCCTAAAAACCGAATATTTCTTCTCAAAGCTTAATGAATACCGCAAAAAGTTCCGTAAGAGGCTGACTTTTTTCATTTTTCAAGATTTTTTCTCTCCCTAAAATTGTTTTCTTGACAGATGGTAATACGTACTTGAAGCTGAGTCACCTGCCTATTTTTCAACCTTCGCTTCGTACAGTGCATGAAACTGGAAAAACAAAGACTTCAATCCTTAATTTTTGAAATTGAAGGAATTATAAATTCCTTGAAAAGAGCGGAGAGAAGTCATAAAGTTGAACTAAACAAAACGCACTCCAATTTTCAAAAAAGCGCTCGTAATCTACTTCATTACCGTAAGCTCAGGACCTACGATATGCGGTCCTTACAGAAAAAATTAGGGAACCTGGGAATTACTCGATTCGCTCATGCCGAACAGCATATCCTCTTTAATCTATTTAATGTCAAGTACCTGCTGGAGTTATTATGTGGAAAACAGCGTGCAGTGAGGGGAAAATCGGGATTGTCAATCAAATCCAGTCATAGAATCTTAGAAAGGAATGTGGATGCATTGATGGGGTCAAATACCGGACATAGCAGGGTACGTTTGATGGTAACCATTCCACTGGAAGGAGCTTCAAATCAGGATCTGATTGATGAAATGGTCTCCCGGGGGATGTCCATAGCACGGATCAATTGCAGTCATGATAGTCCCAAGATATGGACCAAGATGATCGATCGCATCAGAAAAGCTGAATCTAAATTTGACCGAAAGGTGAAAATTGCGATGGATCTGGGAGGACCGAAGATACGCACAGGTCAGATCAGACCAGGGCCGAGAGTGATGAAGATATCTCCAAAGCGTGATGCATCGGGATTGCTGGTCAAACCGAGAAGAGCCTACCTTATTCCAAAATCATTTGCTGAGACCAAGTATCGAATTCCTGTCGACAAGAAATGGTTCAACCAGATAGTGAAGAATGACAAGCTAAGTTTGATCGATACAAGAGGCAAAAAAAGATACCTTGAAGTCGTCCATTTTCTTGATGATCAAATCCGGGTATTGGTCAAGGATACGGTATACATTCAATCCGGAACAGAAATCCTTAACGAAACCAATGGTTTGACAACCGTAGTTGGAGATCTTCCAACCTGTGAACAAAAAATACCTCTGATTGCGGGTGATCAATTAAAACTGGAGAGAAATACGACCCTAGGTGACCTTGCTACATATGATGAGAAGCGTGATATCGTAAGCCCCGCTAGAATTTCATGCACATTACCGGAAATAATTGATCAACTCAAACTCAACGACACGGTCAAGTTTGATGATGGAAAGATCTCAGCGATTATCACTGGGATTGATAAGGATCATGTTGACCTGCAAATCCTTCGAACCAAGGGCAAAGGAACCTTCCTTAAGGCTGACAAAGGGATCAATTTCCCGGGTAAACAACTAAGTCTTTCCGGTCTGACCAAGAAAGATCGGGAAGATTTGAAATTTATAGCTAAGAATGCAGATCTCGTCAATTACTCCTTTATCAATTCACCTCAGGACGTTCAGGAGTTGTTTGATGTCCTTGAGGAACTTGGTGCCAGTGATAGGATTGGAGTTATTCTGAAGATCGAAACCCAGGCTGCATTCAACAACCTGGTTGGTATAATCCTGAAAGCAATGCAGACCTATCCAATCGGAGTTATGATCGCACGTGGTGACCTGGCAATCGAAGCAGGATGGCATAAAATGGGCAGGATACAGGAAGAGATCCTTTCCATTTGCGCGGCTGCCCATATACCAGTGATTTGGGCCACCCAAGTGTTGGAAAGTCTCGCTAAGGAAGGTGTTCCCAGCAGATCCGAGATCTCAGATGTTCTTAAAGCGGTCAAAGCCGAATGCGTAATGCTCAATAAAGGTCCATATATTAATCAGGCTATGGATCTTCTGAATGAAATCCTTTTAGACGCTGAAACTTATAGGGAGAAGAACGACCGCATGCTTCCCGAACTTCTTGAAGTCTGATTTCAAAAAGTAAATTCCCCAAATTATTTCAGTTATCCCGGTAGGAATTCTACCTGACAATCGGTTGTATTCAAGTATAACTATATTTTTTAATTTGATTTTCAACCATGAGACAACTTTTTATTGCTATTTCACTATTGTTTTTAGGTTTTGCTTTGACCCAATGTGGGGATGATGAAAAATCTACAGGAAGACTAAGTATTGAACTAACAGATAAGCCTTTTCCAACTGATATGGTATCGGAGGCTAATGTTACAATAACGAAAATTGAAGCACGCCAAAAAGGTGTGGAGGATTCAGAATTCATCGTATTGTCAGAGGAATCTGCGTCTTTTAATCTACTGGATCTCACAAATGGAGTGACTGCAAATTTGGTCGACCTTGAAGTTCCTGTTGGTGCTTATGACCTGGTTCGATTGTATGTATCGGAAGCAAGTATTGTACTTTCAAGCGGAGAGTCATTTGACCTAAACGTTCCTAGTGGAGCGCAAACAGGCATAAAAATATTTATCAAACCTGAAATTGTAGTGGCTGGAGGTTTGACTTCAGACCTAATACTTGATTTTGACGTTAGTCGTTCATTCAAGCCGCAGGGAAGCGCTAATTCACCTACCGGTTTCATCTTCAGTCCTGTGATCAAGGCAACAAATGAATCCATAGCAGGTAGTCTGGGAGGAACAGTCCTTGACAGTCTGGATGCACCTGCAGTAGGAGCTCAAATATCTGTGTATGCTGCAGATACCCTGAATACTACCTCCTTTGCAGATGAGTCAGGAAATTATGAGGTTTTGGGACTAGAGGGCGGACTATATGATCTTATAGTTGAATTTGGGGAGTACGAAGCCGTCACTGAAGAAGATATAGAAATAGTTGTTGCAAATCGCACAACTCAAGATTTTAAACTTGAAAATTAGTTAAATTGGTAAACTAACTAGTCTTGCCGAACCAACCCTTATGAGGACGAAGCACCTGCTTTACGTACTGTTGCTAATGCCATTCCTATGTATGGCACAAACGGGTATTGTGCTTGAAGCAGGTGATTCCATCCTTGACCCGAACGAGGATGGTTATGTATCGATCCTCGGTACAGGTTTCTCAGCGGATGGTTATGATGTAGATGAATTTGAGATCCCCATGTTTGGGGTTCCAATATTTGGAGAGGGGGAATCTGCTGGCGACGTCTCCTCAGGTCAGGATTGTAGCGTTGTAGATTTAGCCCTGGACACAGCTGGCTATGCACTTTATGCCGCCGTTGATGATGAAGGAAACCTGATATTCCGTTTCAGGTTAGCTGGCAACCGTAATAGCGTGGAAGGATATTCTGTCCTGCTGGACACAGATAATCTTGTAGGTAGTAGTGATCCGAATAGCAACAGTGAAAATCCGGGTTTTGAATATGCCGTCACCTTAATTCAACGAAGTGGCGTTTTTTTCTACGACATTGACGGGGCAAATTCCTGTCCACCTGATGAATTACTGAGCTACAGTACCACAACAAATCAGCAAAAGTCAATAGCAGGTAGTGAGAGTTGTGATGACGAGGACTATTTCATTGATTTTTATGTCCCATTTGACGATATAACTGCTGTTTCAGGATTGACAACCGCATCACCCATTCGATTTGTGGGGGTTACCAATACATCAGCAACTTGTCCATTGGGGGGAAGTATTAGTGATATTGGTGGTGTCAATGATGAGGAATATGATGGTTGTTTTTCTTGTGCTGTAGCGATTTGACTGATAATCAATGTAGCGTACCACTTGACAGTTTATGTGCCGATTGTGGTGGATTTCCTGAAGGTCCCAGCACTCCACCGGTCATTGACAAGCCGGTTTTGGAGTTGGCAACCACAGTGAGCGGAAAAGCAGACCCTGAAGCTACCATTTTCATAGAGATCTTTGACAATTCCGATATTATGAAAGTTCAGGACACAGTCGAAACAGATCCTGATAGCATTTGGATTTCTGACACTTTTTCTCCTCCCCTGGCATTAGGTGACAGTATTGTCGTATTTGCAGCAACACCAGGTAAATGTAGTTCGGGTTTGAGTATTGCAGGCACCAATTTCGCTCTGGTGGCTGAGAATGAACCTCCCATTCTATTTGGTGACGGGTTAACCTTGGGTTATAGGGAAAACGATCTGGCGACGGTGATCGATTCAACTATTACGATTACTGACGATGGGAATACCGGTGACGGAAAACTAGTATCAGGATATGTTCGGATAGTATCGGGGTATGATCCACAGGAGGATACCTTGATATATGATGGTGTGACATCACTGGATTTGACATGGGATGACGTTTTGGGTCAACTTAATATTACCGCTGACGCTGAGACATCTGAACAATACGTGTCAGAGTTTATGGATATTATGAGGGAGATCAAATATTTCAATCCGAGTGATACTCCAAATGTGGATATTAGGGTCGTTGAATTTTCAGTCACTGATGATGCTGACCTTACACCATCCCTTGTTTATTTAAAAGATATAATTGTCAACAATGTAAACGACACCTCATATATCTATGATGTGGATCCTAATATCAAGGCAGATACTTTATATGAGACGATATCGGAAGATGGTGATGTAATATTCTGTGTCGATGTCTTTGACATGGAATCGGACACCTACAGTATTACTAATAGCACATTGGTCAATTCATCGGGGGTGATCCTGCAAGCTGATAGCACTGACAGGTGTTTTCAATACGAACCTGATCTGAATTACAATGGGGAAGATTTTATCACATTGACGGTTTGTGATCCTCTTGATCCTGCTGTCTGCTCGGAAACTGTTATTGGATTCATCGTCACTGCCATAAACGACCCACCGATTATCTACGATGTAGACCCATTAACCAATGAAGACACAGTTGAATTTATCGGCAACGAGGATGAGACTTTGATTTGGGGAGTAAATGCTACGGATGTGGAAAATGATAATTACAACATCACAGCAGGGGCATTGAAGAATTCATCAGGGACCCTCACACAAGCTGATAGTACTGACCGGTATTTTGAATATATCCCAAATGATGACTTTTATGGAGTGGATTATGTCGAGCTGACTATTTGCGATGAATTGAATGGCTCATTATGCAACAGTACAGTTGTAAAGCTCTCCATCACCAATGACAATGATCCTCCGATCATATATGATATAAATCCGGCTGTGAAAGCTGACACAATTCTTCTGGAGAGCCCTGAAGATGATGAATTGATCTTTTGTGTGGACGTATTTGATAAGGAGGGCGACATTTCTGCTGTATCTTTCAATAACCTGGTAAACTCATCAGGAACTGTGATTCAGGCGGATAGCTCCGATCAGTGTTTCCAGTACCTGCCATCCTCAGATTTCAATGGTTCTGATTTTTTTGAATTGACCGTATGTGATGCTGACGATGGGTCAATCTGTACCAATACGGTGATAGAACTATCCATAACACCAGAAAATGATCCTCCGGTAATAGTTGAAGCAAGTGTAGAAGTAGACACACTTTTTCTAAACACACAGGATGACGTAGCCATTAACATTTGTGTTGAGGCCGACGATATAGAAGGCAATAATCTGAGTATTGACAATATTGGATCGGACCTGTCTTTTGGGACTGTTTCCAACCTCAGTGATCTTTGTTTTGATTATTCACCCACAGCAGACGATTTTGGAGAGGAATCCCTGGTAGTCAAAATTTGTGATGACGGTAGTCCCACAGCATGTGATAGTGTGGTGATAATCGTTGAAGTAGAATCCACAAACGTTCCACCTGAGATTGTGGAGCCAGTCGAAGAGACAACGGTTGACACCCTGTTTTTTGAGACCTTAAGTGATGCGGTTCTGGATCTATGTATATCAGCGAATGATCTCAACAACGACTCACTATTCATCAAAAATCTTGTTTCAATTACCGGTTCAGGTACATTCGATAACATTGATAGTTTGTGTGCCACGTTTAATCCGGAAAGTGCTGAAACAGGTTACTATGAGGTTGAAGTCTGTGACGGTGGATCTCCTGAGTTATGTGATACAGTTGTTTTGGAGATTGAGGTCAGTGATCCCAATACTCCACCTTATTTCCAAAAGGAAGAAATTGTGGTAGACTCCCTTGATTATGCTATTAGTGAAGACAGTGTTTTGACGGATTGCATAAAAGTATTGGACGGGGAGGGGAACAACCTTTCAATCAGTAGTTATTCATTCATAAATGGGGAAGGGGATCTGTCCTTGGACCTTGGATCAGATTTGTGCTTTAGTTTTAGTAGTAATGAATCATCACTACAGGAGAATGTACTGTTGGTTGAACTATGTGATGACGGTGATCCATCATTATGCGAAGAATTAGTGATAACCATCGACGTCAATTTCGAGCCTGAGATCATAGAGAATGGTGTTGTGGTGGATTCGGTATACTACGAGATCACGGAAAAAGAAACATTGTCTTCATGCCTTGAACTTTCAGATTTGAATGGCGATCTCCTCAATGTGGAGGGCAATATTCTGATTGAGGGGGAAGGAACTTTGGAGGTAGTCATCGACAATGATTTGAACTCAGTATGTCTAAATCACACGCCAGTTGGAGCCGGAGAAGTGCTATATCAGGTTACAATATGCGACAATGGCTCTCCTCAGACCTGCAATATCCTCTATGTATTCATAACTGTTGACGAGGTCGTAAACGAACCACCGCAATTTGAAATCGAAGGAGAAGTAGTGGATACCGTAAACTTCTCTATTCAGGAAAATACGACATTTTTCAATTGCTACACAATCAATGATCCGGAAGGGGATAATTTGGCAATAGATAGCCTTCAAGTGGTGTCAGGACCCGGTACCATTTCAGGTGATTTAATTGATAGAGACCTTTGTTTGACATATACACCTCCAAATCTATATTTTGGTATTGTGACGGTTCTGGCCAGGATTTGTGACGACGGGGATCCTTTTAAATGTAGTCAACTGATTTTGATAGGAGACATTTCACCTGTCAATGAAGCTCCCATAGCTCAAAACGATACAGTTCGTCTGGAGGATCCAACGACCTTGTCCATCAACCTTCTGGCCAATGACTCAGATCCCGAAAGTGAAGGTTTATTTCTCGACAGGGAGTTTAGTTTTTCGCCGTCCTACGGGGAGGTTATCATAGAAAGCGACTCATCGATCTCCTATCAGGTATTTGAAGAGACATATGCTGTAGTTGACACTTTCAGTTATAGGGTTTGTGATATGGGGATCCCAGAACTTTGCTCTACAGCAACTATAGTTGTTAGTATAGAAATTGATGAGCCCATCCCACCTTTACGAGCTTATGAAGCTCTTACGCCAAATGGGGATTTGATCAATGACATATGGATTATAGAGGGTATTAATGGATACCCTGACAATATTGTAAGAATATTCAATCAATGGAATAATCTCGTCTTTGAAGCGAAGGGTTACAACAATGAGACAGTAGTCTGGAGAGGAGAGACAAACACCTTCCTTAACAAGGGTTTTGTTAATGACGGTGTCTATTTCTATGCCATAGAATTAGGTAATGACAAGTTTGTAAGTGGATTTGTAGTAGTTAAAAGATGAAAAGGATCCGTATTACCATATTGTTGTCTTTGACTATTGGATGGGCAGTAGCTCAGACTGAAAGCACCAGCTCCCAGTACATGTTGAATCCTTTGTCCATAAACCCTGCATATGCCGGTCATTTTAAGGCACTGAGTGGGAGTGTTATGTACAGGTTCCAGTCTGTAGGTTTGGAAGGAGCCCCAGTCACTCAGACTTTCACCGTCCACTCACCTCTGCGTGAAGAATACGCTGCAGTAGGACTGCAGGTTTTGAGACAGACTATTGCGGTGTCAAATCAAACGTCAATTTTTGCTTCCTACGCTTATAGGTTAAATATTTCAAGGTTTACAGTTTCTGCGGGTTTGCAAGTGGGATTGAAAATATCCGAAGAACGCTATACCAGTCTGGTGGCACAAAATGCTAATGACCCGGTCCTCGATGAAAACAACAGGACCTTCCTTCCGAATTTCGGAACGGGCTTTTTTATTCATGATGAACGAATGTACGCCGGAGTTTCCGTTCCTAACATTATAAACTTTGACAAATTCAATACACTGAGCACTCAAAGACCTATTATCGTCATGGGGGGTTACCTCTTTGATATCAACGATAACATAAAGTTCAAGCCAAGCGGACTGATCAGGGTGGTCAATGATAAAATTGTGGAAGTCAATATCAATGCAAGCTTTGTATTCAAGGATGTACTGATGGCCGGAATTGCCTATCGACCTCACAATGCTGCCATAGGGTTATTGCAGCTGTTTATAACCGATCAGTTACAGCTTGGATATACCTACGACGCCGTTATTAATAAGTTGGCACCTGTCACATCAGGTTCACACGAAATTGGTATCCAGTATACCTTCAGGTACCCCAGGAAGGATGTATTCTCACCACGATATTTCTGATTCATGCGTGGCACAGTCATCATATTGCTTTTAGTTCCAACGATACTTTTCAGTCAATTGGCCAATGTCAGTAATTTCTGGAAACAGACCCAGACCAAAGCCGATCAATTTTATGAAAATGATCTTTATTCGGAGGCACTTAATCAATACTTGACCTTGATCGAAAATGGGAATGAAGATCCGTATGTCTATTTGAAGGCTGCCCGAACCTACACCAAACTTCGGAAACCCTATCAAGCCGCCGAATACTACTACCTTCCCATTGAAGGTTCTCTTAATCTGGATTATGAAAATCAGGATCTATTTAATTATGCTGATGCTTTGCTGTCAAGGGGGGACACGGCTGCCGCAAAAAGATGGTTTAAAGAATATTTTGAACTGACTGGTGATGAGTCCGGCAAGAAAAGGATGGAAGGAATTGAGCAGTGGCATGTGATTGGTTCGGATGTTGATGGAGCCTATGTAGAAAAAGCTGAGGTCAGCGGGAGGTTTTCGGATATTGGACTGAGAGAATTCAGAAATGGATTTGTTTTTGCCTCCAAAGTCGATCAATCATGGCCAGTCGACAATGAGTATTTAATGGGGGACCTGATCACTTACGGCCTGTATTACACGGAATACAAGAAGGATAGCATGAAGTTCACCCGACCTGTGGAAATCAATACTCAATCCAACCTCTTCAATATAACCTCACCTGCTTTTGTGGGGGATTCCATGGTTATTGTTAGTGCAATCCGACCAAAACCCATAAGATTGGATAAGGAGGCGTCCAAGGTTCCACAATTATACCTGGGAAGCATTAAGAATGATCTAACATGGCGAAGTTTCAAGCCATTATTGATCAATATGGAGAATGTACCCATGCTCACCCCAACCATTTCTCAGGGAGGTGATACACTTGTTTTTGCCGCACAGGATCCAAAAGGCAAGGGAGGATTTGATCTGTACGTTTCTACCTGGAAATATAATCGATGGTCTAATCCCGAAAACCTTGGCCCAAATATTAATACAACAGGCGATGAATTGTCCCCTCATTTTTACGAGGGTCGATTGTTTTTTGCTTCAAATGGTCATGCAGGACTGGGTGGTCTGGATGTGTTTTATACAAACCTTGAAGGAGATCGTGCTGTGTATAATATGGGATCACCGGTTAATAGCACAACGGATGACTTCGATTTGATCGTCACAGGGAATATGGAAGGTTATTTTTCTTCCAATAGAAATGACAATGGGTCCAAGGATGATATTTATGTTTTCGGGACATCCTTACGACAAGTGATTACCGCGAATTTCGTTGTGGATCAAAAATGGGACGGAGGATTGGTCTCAAATGCCCAAATTTTAATTAGAGAACTGGGCTCGCCGGGTGAACCCAGCTCCTATCGAACAAAATCGAATGGAGAGAGCCTGATTCAACTCAATAAGAATACCTCATATGTTGTTGAAGTGGGTAAGGAAGGAATGATCGGAACCTCTGATACAATATTTGTCGATGACAATACAACTTCCATTACCTACACACTGGATAAGGTTTTTTTATTCAAAGGGATTGTATTCAATTCTTCCAATCAAAAGAAAATAACAAGGCCAACGATCAGAATAATGGATCCGAGTGGATCTTTGGATTCGATTCAAGCTAATCAAAACGGCTACTTTGAGATCGAGAGGATTTCGGGGTCTGTTTTGGCATTGGAGATTAGTAAAGATGGATTTCTAAGCTCCGTGGATACAATCTCGTTTGATAGACCAGAGTTTTCTAAAACAATTTACCTGGAAGAAGTAGAGGCATTCGAAACAATCACATTGAGTGACCTTCTCTATGATAATGATCAATATCTATTGAAAGAGGACCACATTCCAACCCTGGACTCAGTGGCGGAAAACCTTAATGAATTCCCAAATACTCATATATTAATTATATCCCATACTGACTCAAAAGGTACTTTCGATTACAATATGGAGTTATCTCAGAAGAGAGCTGAATCTGTACAACACTATCTTGAGTCATTGGGAGTTGCTACCTCTCGGATCAATTCAATGGGAAAAGGAGAAATGGAATTACTCAACAGATGTAAAGATGATGTTGAATGCACTGAGGAAGAGCATCGGGTGAACAGAAGGACGGAAATACTCATTTTCCATGATGAGGAATAAAGAAATTAAATCTCTATCCGAAGTGTAAGGTTGGGCATTATGCTCAAAGCCTCCCTTTCAATTTTCCGGATCTCATCATTTTGAAGTAGATAATATTGATCGAGTACATTTCTACGATCCAGAACGTTCCATATGGAAATACCTACATTTAGTCGGGCTTTTTCTGCCAGTATTACCCGATAAGTTGCTGATAGATCCCATCTGAAATAATTTGGGGTCCTTTGTTGATTAGGTTTAGAAAAATTTATCCGATCATCTAAAACTGGTTGGGTACTATTGGGTTCGGTAACCGGCCTTCCAGTTCTAAATGTAATTCCTTGAGAAAAGTTGAAATTTCCGACTGAAGCTGAAGAACCAAAATAAAGATAATGTCGGATGTCAAGATTGCTTGAAAACCGGAATGGTCGGAGATCAGAAAATCTATAGGAATTCCTACTTAGGTTATAACGGATCCATAGATTTAAGGGACTCAGTCTTTTTGTAGCTAAAAACTCAACCCCTGTGACTTCATAGCTTCCAATTGTTCGTATTCTTTCAAATTGATTTAGAAATCCCTGACTAGAAGTTATTACTCCATCCACCACCTTATAATATCCACCCAGGGTAATCAGATTGCTATCTTCACCATATGTAAATGCCGTCGAAATTTGTTTGCTACTAATGATGGGTATGTCTGAGTCATTGGACAATTCCCATCTTCTTTTTTCAACCCCAAGGAAGTCACTTTGCAGATCAATTACTTGTACTGCACTTTGGCTTTTGAGTTCACCTAGTATCTCCACATTTACTTTCTCTATCAACTGTCGATTAAAGACCAGTCTGGGTTCAAGTCGGAATCTATTATTCCTGCTAAACCATGATGTTCTGAGTCCAACCCGCAGCCTACTCTTACCTGACTTATCTCCCACATTGGTTTCCCCGAATATTGAATGTATTTCGTTCACATTCTTGATTATTCTTTCGAAATCCGGATTAACTATTATTTCCTTATTCTCTATACCAACCTCCTCAAACTGGTATCCAAAAGACAGGTCTACTGCATTGTTGACTCTATAGCGATTCACAATTTTCAACCCATAGTCAATCACACCATTTTCCTGTTTAAGCTCTAAATCCTGAGGTATATCGAAGTTTCTTGATGAAAGATTATACTTTGAAAAAGTGATCAGCACTTCTGACAGGAGATTCGAAGTCCATGATCTCCTGTAGTTCAGCCCCATACCCAGGCTATTCTGATCGAGGGTACTGATCTTAGTATCCTGACTTACCGAATCCAGTCCTTCCCTGTTTTCAATTCCATTTGATATTGCTATTAGGTTTAAGTTTAAATGCTCCCGATCGTTTGGGGTGACTGTAAATTGAACGTTCAAATCATAAAAATCGAAATCCTGAACATTTTTGGTCACCCCGCCCTGATCCAGATCCGTAAGAACATCGGTAAACTTAAATGCTCGTTTGAATAAACTTTTATAAGTCGGGGAGTTGAACGTGTCGTAAAATGATTTCCTACCACCCAATTTGAAGGAAGCCTTAGTGGATATTGGGATGTTAATCATCCCATCGGCATATAGCAGATTGGATCCAAGACTCAACATGGGTTTATCTGGTATACCAATGTCAGAATAAAAACTCAAAGTACTGGAAGCTGCTTCCCCGTAGGAAGCAGATGTACCGTCCTTGATGATTTCCATGTTTGGGGTGAAACGCGGATTGAAAGCTGAGATCAATCCGAAGAAATGACCTGTTTGAAACATTCTGATCCCGTTCCAAAGAACAAGGTTTTGATCATTGGTACCACCTCGAACGTTAATATCGGATATCGATTCATCAATACTTTGGATTCCGGGAAGAGTTTGAATGGTAAATAAAAGGTCTGATTCAGGTAACCCGGGGATAATACCCAGATGACGTGAATCAAGCTGCATGGACCCATCAGCTCGCTTATTGACACCCATTGTCACATAATCCCTCACAATGATCTCATCAAGTTTTGAAAGAGCAGGCTTTATGTTTAAAGTGATGCAATTCCCATCAGTAGATTGCAGATTGATGCTAAGTCTTTCGAAGGACAAGTGATAGGTTTGGATCTGAACTGAGGATTCTGAAAACGGGAACGAGAAAAAACCTTCATCATTGGTAATTGTATATCCATTTTGGAAGGCAATTACAACATCCTCAACCGGGAGTTGACTTTCAGCATTGAGGACATGACCACAAAAACTAAATGATCCTGATTTTTCCCTTTTTGTTTTTAGAATAGCAATGTACCGTGATTCAAGATCTTTGAATTCCAACCCTGTACTAGTGGAAATTTCGGATAGAATTACATTTAAACTATTGGAAAGATCCGGTGGAATGATGTTAACAGATTTTACATTTTCCACGGAATAGGAAAATTTCACATCAAATTTTTCCTCAAGTGAATCCAGTACAACGCTAAGTGGAGTTTCTTTCTGTGCTAGTGAGGGATGGGAAAAAAGGAATAAAAAGTAAGTAGTTAAGTAGCCTAGAAGGAATTTAATCTGCACGCGTCAAAATGATCAGATCATCTTTTACGCTAAAGTTAACATTAAATGGTAAAGTCACTGTTTCTATTGCCAATTCAAGGTCATCATGGGTAAAACTCCCTGAATACAATTTCCCTTCGTCAATATCAAGGCTGGCAATATTAACTTCATATTGCCTTTCAATTTCTTCGAGGACGTATTTCAGTGGAATATTGTCAAACCTGCTATATCCTTCCAGCCATGGTGGGCTGTTATCTTCTGATGTCAGTTGATTAATGCGACCATTCAGTACCCTTACAGCTTCACCTGGGCCGATTTCATAGTAATTGTCTCCTGAGGTCACACCAACGGATCCCTCATAACAAGTAACTTCAAAATAGCTTTTTCTATCCAGAATATTAAAAGATGTCCCAAGTACTCTGACTTTTCCACTTGTTACCATAACTTCAAACGGTACCCCCTTTTCAACTTCAAAATATCCTTCTCCTATTAGGGTTACGTACCGATTCTTATCCCATCTGTTTTCATCATATGCAATTGAGGAGCCTGAATTTAACATTACAGTGGATTGATCAGGAAAGGAGTATTCTTTGGTTTCCTTTGAACTCAGGTATACCATACTTGGTTCTTCCTCATTGATGAAGAAGAGGGAGACACCAATGGCAATAAGCACTATGGCCGCAATCCTGAGAATAGTCTTTACCAACTTCGAGCGAAATAGCTGATTGTTATCTAAAGATAGTCGATCCCAGCCTTTTTCATGCTGAAAATCAGGACTTTTGAAATGTTGAAGGGCGGCATCTAATCTATACAGATCCCTGAAGTTCTCCTTTTCAGATAACTTCTTCCGCTCTTCATCATTTAGTGAATGATCCAACCACTTTTTTACGAACTCTTCTTTTTTCATAAGTCACATATAAAACCGATGTATACTTATTTTTCCTACCATTATATTTTAAAATCACCAATTTTCTCCTGGATGATTTTCAAAGCCTTATATATACGTTTTTCTACTGCTTTCCTGGAGATCCCCAGCATTTCTGCAATTTCTTTATGACGCTTGCCCTCCACTCTATTGAGCATGAACGTTACTCTTTGGTCCGGAGTGAGGCTTTGCAGGGCGTCTTTAAGCTTTTCCATGTATTCCTTCTCTTCAATTATAAATTGAGGAGTTTCCGAATCAATTTTGGGTGGATTTTCCTTGTACTTTAAAGTAGTCTTCTTCTTTGATAGTTCATTGAGCATCTGATTGTTTGCCACAGTGAACAGAAAGGACTTTGCCTTATCCGGAGGTATACGGCTACAATTTTTCCACAGTTTGAGAAACGCTTCCTGAACTACATCTTCGGGATTGTTTTCCTCACCAAATTTGTAATAAAGAAACTTAAACAAGTCATTGGCTAAAGAGTCAAAAAGACTCTTAAATACCGATTCCTTGCAGATATTGCCTTTATCGGTCGGTTCCATTTTCAGGCATGAAGCTATACAGATTTTTTAAATAGGTAGGAATTTGACAACCTAATCTGTTCCATATTTGAGAATTTATACATTTACCAAGTGAACATATTTGGAAGGCGCTCACATTATTTTTTGATAGCTATTTTGGCTTCTCTGGCTTTTATGATGATAGCCTGTCAAGAAGATAAGGATATCGTAAATACTTCCGAAGATGAGATCATAGAACCTGAAACATTCCTATTTGAAAATATTCAAAGAATTGTGTTGTTGGACGGTTCGTTGGACAACATAATTGACAATGGTAGTTGTATCAGTGTTTTATACCCAATAGATGTTATCGCAAACGGGGAAGAAGTTTCCTTGAGAAGCGTTGATGATTTGACCATTGTTCAATCTATTCATGATCGGGAACGATTTGATGTGGACAATATGGAGATCAAATTTCCGATTCAAGTTTTAACATCAGATTATTCCCTATTGGAGGTAACTTCCAAGGATCAACTGGAAACCCTTTCAACAGCTTGTGTAGAAGGAGGTGAGGATGAAGATATTGAATGCCTGGATTTTGTATATCCTATTGATCTCAAAATATATGATGGACTAAATCAGAAACTGGAAAGAGTATCCTTGACTTCTGATGCTGACTTTTTTAGAAAACTTGAAGATTCACCTGAAAATGGGTGGATTGCAATTAATTACCCAATATCCATAGCAACACCCTCTGATCTGGTGCAAGTCAACAGTAATACGGATCTCAGGACAGTCATCCAGACGGATTTCAATCAATGCGATGAATCCGATGTTAAATACTATGGGGATCCTACCAATCCAATAACACTTGGAAATGTGATAGTTAGCGTAACCGATGCACCGTTTCCGATTGATCTTATCGCGGAGGCAAATGTCACTATCAATCGAGTAGACATTATGGGTTCTATAGAAGACAGTACCTATTTCTTTACACTGAGTGAAGAGGAATTCAGCTTTAACCTGATTGAATTGACCAATGGGATCAAAGAAGAAATTGTAGATATGAATATCCCATCAGGAGAATATGAGGAGATCAGGTTATTTATATCCCAGTCAAATATTTTATTAAAGGATTCAAGTTTGTTCGATCTTCAGGTGCCAAGTGGATCTTCGTCAGGATTGAAAATCAAAATTGAACCCGGAATATCCATAACTGAAGAGCAGTCGACTGAAATTCTTCTCGATTTTGACCTCAGCAGATCGTTTGTAGTGCAAGGGAATCCGAATACACCTGCAGGAATCAATGGCTTTATTTTCAAACCCGTGGTCAAAGGTGTAAATACAAATTCGACTGGGGACATATCTGGTACCGTTACTTCCATAAATGATGAACTTCTCAGAGACGTACTAATCTCAGTATTTGCAGATGATACGTTGAATACCACAACATACTCCGATGAAAGCGGACAATATATGATTTTGGGGCTACTCCCTGGTACTTACGACGTCACTGCGGAATTGGAGAACTACAACTCCATCACATTCACAGAACAGGTGATAACGGCAAATGATGAATTAATACTTGATATAACACTGGAGGAAATGTAAATGATGACTGGTGTGCAGGACGATATTTTAGAAAGAGAACGTGAAAGATTGGAAATTCCGAATATTTCCGATGATAGAGTCCAGTTTTTATTGAATGAAATAAGTTCAAAATACAATAAAGATCCGTTGTTGAAGGAACTGACAGACAATGTAAAAACCCTCTTAAAACATAATATTTTTCAACAGAATCAGATCAGGGAGTTGATTGTAAAAAAAGAAAAACTCCTTGATATTCTTGTTGAAAAGATAGAATCTGAAAGATCCAAAACAGCGAGCTAGCCGCGATAGTTTGACTTAGCAGGCTTGTCACCAACAGAAAAACCCCTGGAAACAGGGGTTTTTCGTTTTACTGGGTTCTAGTTTTTTGCGATCTGACCTTCTTCTACTTTCTCCTTTAAGGCCTGATTCATTTTATCGAAGTTATTGAGGGTATCCTCACTATTCTCTTAATGATCGAACCACTCAAAATCCCTTTGAAATCTTCGTAATTTGTGAATCGTATCTGATTGGGTCCGATCATATATCAATTCTGTTTCTTTACCATCAATAGGAACAATTGCCCCAATAATACTTAACAGCATGTCATTCATAACATCAAATTAGCTACTGATTTTGAGGATTCACAATTTCACGTTTTTAACTTTAGACTATGAGACTTCATAAACGGAAGATCTTCGGTTATTTATTGATCATCCTGTACTGGTTGATTGTCGTTAATTTCCTGTCTCTGTTTTCAATGTATTCAATTCTTAGTTTCCTCAACTACGCCAACATAGAGGTTGAAAGTTTAAAAGATACTCTCGCCATTTACTGGATATCTCCAAATCAATTTGTTGAAGGGATACTCTTCGGGATATTCTTTGGTATCCTGTTCATTGTGATCCATGAAATTGCAAATAAGTACCATTGGGATCGACTTGGATTTGGGAGGGTGATCATACTAAAAAGTGTCCTTTATCTCGCCGGCTTCTCAATTATCTTCATTGTCATTTATGTAATTATTGATTCCCTGGGATTTTATCCGGATAACATATTGACCACTATTGCATTCCACCCGGAAATGGCGGTAATCCTTGAGATGTTGGGTTTCTATATTTTCACCAACATTGTTCTGCTCAACTACATTATCCAAACCAACAAGAAAATTGGTGATAACAATATAGTGAGCTTTCTCACCGGTAAATACCGAAAACCGATTCTTGAAGATCGACTATTCATGTTTGTGGATTTGAAATCATCCACTTCCATTGCGGAGAAGCTGGGAAATACAAAATACAGTCGCCTTATCAGGGACTGCTTTGAAGATCTTAATTACATTGTCACCAACTACTCCTTTGATATATACCAGTATGTAGGAGACGAAGTGGTGATCACGGGAGTACGTCATCGGAATAATACCATCTACAAACTGATCAGTCTATATTTTGATTTTAACCAACGAATTCTTGAAAGGGGGAAATACTACGAAAAGCAATATGATCTGGTACCATTTTTCAAAGCGGGTATTCATGCCGGCAGGATTTCTGTCACGGAAATTGGAACGGTGCGTCGAGATATTGCCTATCACGGTGATGTGATCAACACTACTGCCAGGATACAGGAATTATGTAATCGACTGGACCAAATGTTGTTGGTTTCGGCAACGTCTTTGAATGGCATGATAAGGTCACTCAACGGGTATCAAATTGAGTCCATGGGCTCCTTCCAATTGAAGGGTAAAAAGGAAGAAACCGAGATCATGGCTATTTCACTAAGGGGCGATAGTTCATAAAAATATCAGGTCCTAAGAGATATTTTTTACTGTGAAATCCCTTTGGGTCATCAAGGAATATTAGTGTGAAATATGGTTTGAACTCAGGTCTTTTGCATAAATCGCAAACTTGAATGTTTACTGGGAAAGGACTGTCAATAAAATTGTAAAATCTACAATTACAGAGACTAAAGGGCAATTTTTAAAGAAGGAAATTGTCTATGTAGGTGATGTTTTGAATACGACATCGAGGATACAAAATAGCTGCAAGAGATTTAAAAAAGACTTTCTGATCAGTGCAGATCTTGTTGAAAAAATTGGAGACCTATCGAAGTTTACAATATCCTTTATTGGTAACAAAAAGCTTAGAGGAAAAGAACGTGAAATTGGTATCTATGGTCTCGAAATGGCATCATGATCCTGGATGCATTTATGGTTTGACAAATTCATAAAATTCCTTTTCGGATTTGATAAGACATTTGAACATAGTATATCAGGCATTTCCAATTTTTCATGTTCGTTTTTATAGGGACGAACGCCCGATTAATAGGGAAATAATTCTGTTACCGGTTTGATCTCCTACATTGGTTCCAATCAAAAACTTAAATTGAGTTAGAATTGGAAAAGATCAGACGATATGATATTGATTGGATAAGAGTTATAGTATTTGATATCCTTATTCTGTATCACGTTGGGATGTTTTTTGTCCCTTGGGGATGGCACATTAAAAACGACATCATTGTAGAATGGCTTCGATTTCCAATGTTAGTTGTCAATCAGTGGAGGATTCCTATTCTCTTTGTAGTATCAGGTATGGGCACCCGATTTGCGTTAAGCTTTAGATCAGGCAGGCAGTACATACTTGAAAGATTTATTCGATTGTATATACCTCTTGCCGTAGGGATGTTGATTGTCATCCCCCCACAGGTGTATATAGAGCGTTTGGCAACAGAAGTTACGTCTTCAAGTTTTTTTGGATGGTATCCACAATTCTTCGATGGTGTTTATCCAAGTGGGAATTTCAGCTGGCATCACCTCTGGTTCTTACCCTATCTATTCCTTATGTCAGTAGTTTGCACTCCTCTGTTCCTGAACCTGAGAAAAGCCGATAATGGCATTCTACAGTGGTTTAAGGACAAACTTGAGAGAACACCAGCATGGTTGTTGGTGCTTTTGGTCCCGCTTTTCTTCATTGAGGCTTTTTTGGAACCGATATTTCCAGTCACTCATCGCCTAATTGATGATTGGTATCTGATATCATTGAACCTGTTCCATTTCATTTATGGTTTTCTTTTTATCTCATTGGGAGAGATTTTCTGGAAGTCGATTGCTCGCATTCGTGTTATAGCTCTTATATCCGGCTTGGTGTTTTTCCCCTGTTTGCTATGGTCCTGGTATACCTTTGACAGCAGTGCACTGATACCACTATTCAAAATCCTGAATATGTGGAGTTGGATATTTGCTGTCTTGGGCTTTTCAGCCAAATATCTAAATAAGGAAAGCCACCTCATCAAGTACAGAAACCAGGCCGTATATCCTTTCTATATTCTACACCAGACCATAACCATAATAATCGGATACTTCCTGATGGAAGTTTCGATGCACTATTCCATCAAGATCCTTATCATGGTTGTAGGTACGTTCGGTGGATGCTGGATCGTATATGAATATGTGATCCGAAGAATAAGCTGGTTGAGACCATTGTTTGGACTGAAGCGATCAACAAACAATCTGACAAGGAATTAACCGACATCCTACCAGATATAAACAATCGCGAAACGAAGGTCAACAGACAATACCGATCTGATCAGAGTATAATCTACCATTCATTGACCATTTTTTCCTGTTGAGTACCTTAATGTGGTTTTATAATTCCGTCGAAATTAACTTAGACTTTGCAGTATTGAGTTGTTTTTACGATGGCTTTAATCATCAAAAAAGCTTTGGACATCAACCTTGTTTTGCTAATTATGAAGGACTTCTCAGGTAGATTTCTTTTAACGGCCCTTATTTTCATATTATATCCCTTCATAAGTATTGCTCAATATGATAACATTCGGTTTGAAAGAATCACAGTTAATGAAGGGCTTGTCCAATCTGCAGTTCACGACATAATTTCAGACAAATACGGATACATTTGGTTTGCCACAAGAGGTGGTTTAAGTAGGTTCGATGGTTATGAATTTCAAAATTATCTGTCGGATCCCGAAGACCCTTTTTCACTAAGTAACAGCGCTATTTGGTCCTTGTATGTAGATGAACAGTCACAAGATATTTGGATTGGGACATCAAACGGATTAAACCAATTCCAAAGGGCTTCGGAAAAATTCATTCAGTATTCCCATCCTGAATTCAATCGAAATAATATTCAGAGTATAGTTAAATGGGATCAGGATACACTAATCATGGGGACCCGTAGAGGGGTATTCCTACTTAGTAAAAGTGATAATCGGATTTTTCGTACATCTAATTTCGAATTCTATGACAACCTTTTGGTGGGTTCAATTTTGAAAATCAAAGAGAAGGAAGTGATCATAGGAACAAGTGAAGGTCTTTATCAAGCAGGAACCAACAGTAAGATCGAGGGTATTTACGGTTATGTCCATGATCTTTTGTTGGCGAAAGACGGTAAGATATGGGTTTCCACAAGCAAAGGATTATATGTTATATCCAATGATTTGGAAGAAGTTTCATTTATAGGCTCATATTATGCAAATGGGAGTAAAATCATACAAGATGAAATAGGGAGAGTATTTATGTCAAATGGCAAATTGGATATTTACGATCCTTCCGGTATCCTTTTACATTCATATAGTAATGATCCAGGTGATCCATATTCACTTCCAGATAACACTGCCAGAAGCCTATTTTTAGATGATAAAGGAATATTGTGGGTTGGAACCAATGGAAATGGACTTTGCAGATTTGATCCCGGAAAGCCGTTGATTCATCAATTGAATTTTATTCCTAAAAGTGATAATTCATTGAGTTCCAACTATGTTTCTTCGGTCTGCACCAAGGATGACCAAATCATATATATCGGCACCTCCCAAGGCCTGGATGAGTACGATCGAATTCGGGATGAAACTAAGTCAATTCTACAAGGAAATGTGACTGCCACCTTTCATGATGGTGAAAGGATATGGGTCACATACAGAGATACTCTTTGTGCTTATGATACGGAAACTGAACAATTCTTCAAACGCCAAGTACCCGATTTATCACCGGCAAGAGTTATTCGTCAGGATAGAAGTAATAGAAAGATCTTGGTTGGTGGAAGGTCAGGGTTATACAGTTTTGATAAAAGAACCGGGGATTACGAAAAATATCTCCCCTACGATTTCTCCTTACGCGATCAGGTTCTAGACTGGATTACAGCGATTGAGGACATCAATGATGGATTTCTAGTTGGGACCGCTAAAGGATTATATCTTTTAAATGATAACACCAAAAAGATCATACCTCTTGAGTCCCGTAATCAATCACTTGTGAGCTTAGACAATGTATTCACCAAATGTATCACCAAGGATATGGATGGTATATATTGGATTGGTACATGGGGATCAGGTATGTACAGATGGGACCCGGAAACAGACTCTCTTCGCAACTACAATAAAGGCGAAGGTCTACCTGATGATGTGGTCTATGGCATTCTTCAAGATTCTACTGGAATTCTCTGGATGAGCACGAACAATGGTATTTCAAGGTACGATCCTTCTAAGAATCAGTTCATCAATCTGGATTATTCCTATGGATTACAGAGTAATGAATTCAACACTTCTGCTTTTTTCAAGTCATCAAATGATATGATGTACTTTGGAGGGATCCTTGGACTGAATTACTTTGATCCTCACAAATTTCAAGTGAACATCGATCCACCTGAGACAATAATTAGTGGTATAATGGTCAATAATCAATATGCTACCGGAGAAAATTTGGGGCATTCCACTGCCATAATGGATGTTACCAATATCATTCTTCCCTATTATGAAAATCACCTGACATTCGATTTCCGTAATTCTAATTTTTCAATGCCAAATCTGAATCAATATGCATATTATCTGGAAAATTTGGAGGAGAGTTGGAACTATGTTGGAAACAGGAGATTTGCAAACTACACATCACTAAGTCCCGGCAGATATACTTTCAAGGTCAAATCAACCAATAATCATGGGATTTGGGACGAAAATCCTTCAGAGATCAATATTATAATTCAATCCCCTTTCTGGGGTACCTGGTGGTTTCGAGCCTTTGTAATTTTAGCTATTGGAGTCATGATTTACATTGGTATTGTTTTCAGGTTGAGGTATCTAGCTACTTCAAGACTGGAAAAGCTGGTGTATGAGAGGACTCGAGAATTGGAAATTTCCAATACACGGTTGAGTAATACAATTGAGGATCTGCATGAAACCCAGAAAAAGCTCATTCATTCTGAGAAAATGGCCTCCTTGGGAATATTAGCAGCCGGTGTTGGCCATGAGATAAATAATCCACTCAATTTCATCAAACACGGAGTATTGAATCTTGAAAAGCAATTGAGAGAAGATAGAGCCTTTAAGATGGAAGATTCAACAACCAAAACCTTCAAAATAATTAATGAGGGCGTTGAGAGGGCCTCGATTATTGTTAAAAGTCTGAGCCACTTCAGCAGAAACTCAAATGATCCCAATGAGAATTGCAATGTTAACGATATCCTCGACAACTGTTTAGTAATCCTGCAGAATAAGCTGAAAGACCAGATCGAAGTAGTAAAAAACTATTCATCGGTCCCTCCGATCGTACATGGAAATGAAGGTAAACTCCATCAGATTTTTCTAAATATATTATCCAATGCTGAACAAGCTATTGATTCTGATGGTAGGATCGAAATTGAAACGGAGGTAGTCGACAATAGGATAAGGATAGATATCAAAGATGATGGTATCGGTATTCCTACTGAACATGTGGAAAGGATCGGAGATCCTTTCTTTACCACCAAACCCCCTGGAAAGGGAACTGGGCTTGGTTTGTCCATTGCCTATACACTCATTCATGATCATGGAGGACATATTGATCTTACTTCTGAAAAAGGGAAGGGAACCAGGTTTAGTATAATCTTTCCTCAAAAAAGATCGTAGGGACTTTAGGTTTTCTTGAACCGATACGTTTTCCAGAATTTATATTTTCTCAACGAATATCTTCGCCAGAACCTGAAAGTGGTTAAGGAGGTGTATTTCATCAATCTTTCAAATGCCCTGAATCGCATAAGATAATGGGCCATTCCATATCCCAAAATCAGGCAGGTAAGCAAAATGACCGATTCTATAATCATCGCACCCGTTCCCCGTAAGAATTCAGGTAGATATTGGTAAATGCTATTTATTCCAGTCCAGGAGTAAATCTTATAAATAAGGAAAGAATACACGAAAACAGTAATACCAGTTAGGAATCCGTGTGCTGTTTCAATTGCTCGCTGTGGGCAGCGATTCATGCACTGCATGCAGCTTTCGCAATTGTAGGTCCAGAACGGTCTGTCATTCACTATTTTGATGGCCTGCACGGGGCATTCCTTAACACACCTATCGCACCGATCACATTCACTAGTGGCAATGAATGATTTAGCGAGATAAAATCTTCCAATGAAGTAGTAAAGTACACCAATTGGAGCGATCAGAAGGTCCTGGATCAAGTCTCGCAAAGCCAATAAGTCCTTCTTTCCTGAAAAGATTCGTTCTGCAAATCGTTCAGTTTCTTTTTGACGCCTGTGATAAATAGATTGGACAACGGGGAGTCTGATCCCTGGATGAATTGAGATCCAGTTGGAGGGCAGGTCAATGGGGTGCATTCCAATGATCCTGTATCCCTTCATTAGTAGAATTATCGCTGAAAGAAATTGTGCTAGTCCACTTAGACCCGGAAGAAAGTATTTCCCCATCTTCATTCCAGCCCTGGTGTTAACTATGAAAACACTATTTCCATTTGATCGGGGAAGCCTCAAAATGAAATGAAACATTATAGAAGGGAAGTTGAAACCGTGAGTTGGAGAAATTAGCCCGATATTTGTATTTGGGTTCAATTTAACATTTCGTCTATTCTCTAATTTGCCAATATTTATGAGTTGGACATCCTGAACATACTTTTCACCGGTTCGTTTGATCCAATTGGCCACACTCAGTGCATTACCTGTTCCGGAGAAGTAGAAAATTGTTGTCACCTTAAATTTTGATGATCTTACTCGAGATCAAATTAGTATTTTGATTGGTTTTGGCTGATGATGGTGGTCAGAGGATACATTGACTTCACTCCTTAGTCGAATGGCGATTTATAATGCGATTCTAATCATCCTTCATTCAAAAAGGTGAGTGATGAAAATTTTCACCTATGATGATAATTTTCAATCATAATGATGATCTCCGGTGCTAACTTGGTAAGACTATTTATCAAAGATTTGATCTGCAAATTTTCAGTCAATGGACCCCTTTACCAGAATTAGGATCAACAATGTAATGATGTTCATTGCCATTGGGATTCCATTTGGTCTGATCTACAATCACCTTTATTATCCTCATCGTCTGACCGAATACCTGGAGGCAGCTGCCGTAGGCCTTCTATGTGGTTTGTTCATTGGCTCCCTTGAAGAGTTTTATTTAAGGAAGCGCTTTTCCAGGGTCCCATTTTATATTGTGCTTCTTTCCAGGACCTTCATTTATTCTATTCTGATAAGCCTGATATTGACTGCCGTTTTGTCGATTGAGATCGCATTTGACATGCAAGTCAGCTATGGAAATGCTTTCATCATCTATTTATATGGACCTGATTACCAGAGAGACTTACTTTTCAGCCTGGTTTTGGTTTTCATATTACTTTTCATCGTACAGGTTATTCAGCTTTTTGGAGTTGGAAATTTTTTTAGATTAGTATACGGGACTTATCACCGGGCCAAAGAAGTTTCCAAAGTATTCCTTTTTATTGACCTGAAAGACTCAACTCATTTGGCTGAAACTTTGAGTAATCAGGATTACAGTGATTTCATTAAAGATTTCTTTTATTTTATTTCGGATGCGATCGCTCAATTTGGCGGGGAGGTATATCAATATGTTGGGGACGAAATTGTTGTCAGCTGGACAGCAAAATCCAGGGATACAAGAAGTATAAGCTGCTTCTTCCTAATGAAGCAGATCATCTACAAGAACCATGATCATTTCGTAAACAAATACGGAATAGTACCTCATTTCAAAGCTGGATTGCATTATGGAAATGTAATCGTGACAGAAGTAGGTAAGATTCAGAGAGCAATTGTGTATCATGGAGACGTAATGAATACTACTTCCAGGATCGAAGGTAAATGCAATGATCTGGGTCAGGATCTATTGTTGTCCTCTCATGCATTAGAGTTTTTGGAACCTGCTGACAAATATGATGTGATTGAAAAGGGAAAAATTGTCCTCAAGGGGAAACACAAGGAATTAGGGCTATATGGAGTAGAGCCCAAAACAACCTAAAACAATGATCTAAAATATATGGTGTGGAACTGATGTATTGATTAACTTTTAAAGTTCAACCTAACTAAATTTGTTTCGAAGTATTTCCCCATCATATTGTTTTTATGGATTTCCCTGCTCCAAATCCCAATCCAAGCTATCAGTCAAGATAGTAAGCAGGATTACCATCCTTATGAATTAATTATCAAATTTGATAATCGAAGAACACACATCAATGGGGATTTTACTGCTATTTATGGGATAATAACAGGTCTGAGTATACATCACTCGACCCGAATTAAACTAGGGATTAATTCTACGGGTTTTCATGCCGGTCGCAAGGATGGTGGAAAACAAAGGAATAGTGTAAGTCGAATGTTCTATTATTCCATTGGTGGTGAGTACGACCTGATTGACCTTCCAAAGATTACGATCATCCCATTTCTTAAAGTTGGTCTAGGAAGACACTATTACCAGGTGTATGATCAGGACCAGGTAAAACTGGAGGATTTTAGTGAAAAGATACTTCCTCTTGAAGTGGGTATCTATTTGAGTGATCATTTGAATCCCTGGCTTGACCTTAAGGTCGGTGGAGGATGGCGGTGGGTGCTCTTGAATTCCGGAGATCGCCTGGGCAACTATTTTCTGAAGGTTGGATTGGGACTGCATTTGAAGAAATTAAGGATCCATCGGAATAAATAGGACAAAGTCATTTCGAATGTAGTGAGAAATGAGAAACCTATTGTTTCACATACCATTTGAATGGATTTATCACTTCGTTCGAAATGACTATTGGTTGTTGTATTAATTACGCACTAAGGATTCTTGAGTCAGCCAGTTATACAAAACAGGGACCACCAGCAATGTCAACAAGGTTGATGAGATCATTCCCCCGATAATTGTCCATCCCAGGGGTGACCAAAGATTGGATGCCTGAAATGTTAATGGAACCAGTCCAAGAATTGTCGTCATTGTTGTAAGCACGATTGGCGTGAACCGTGTT
Source organism: Cyclobacteriaceae bacterium (assembly GCA_965242805.1). GTDB lineage: Bacteria > Bacteroidota > Bacteroidia > Cytophagales > Cyclobacteriaceae > JANQEU01. The sequence goes on from CBDETD010000002.1 coordinate 4,048,609, forward strand.
CTTGCTGCATCTACAATGGCATCATATTTTGATCTTCCTGCTCTGATCAACTGGTTTGTATAATCCACAAGGATGATTGAATTGTTGACCACAATACCAACTAGACTTATGAATCCAACGAATGCGAAAAAAGAGAAGGACCAACCTGTCAGGAACAGAGCAATGAAGGAACCTGTAATAGCCAATGGGATTGCGGCAAAGACGACCAGGGGCTGTGTCCATGAACGAAACTGGAGAACCAGGATAGCGAATATACCCAGCATAGCCAACAACAACAGATTGCCCAAATCACCAAAAGATTCCTGTTGACTTTCATATTCCCCGCCGATTTCATATGCTATTCCATCCGGGAATTCCAACTTTTCCAATTCATCAATAATCAATTCCGTTTTCGTAATAGCCTCATCAGGATTCGTCAAACTGGCGGTGATAGAAGTGCTTCTTTCCGTATCGTAGTGTCGGATTTCACCGATTGCTGGTAAAAAATTCAAGCTAGCTACATGAGTCAAGGGCACCTGTTGTCCTTGCACATTGGAAAAGTATATTTTGTTAAGTTCAGGTATCTGATCATTACCGTAATCAGCTTGAAGCACCAGGTCATATTCATTCTGGTCGAAGGAAACTTCATCAATGGTCAAACCATCCACACCTACTCTCATCACTTGATCGATATCTGAAATGGATATACCTGCGAGACTTGCTTTTTCCCGGTTGATATCCACTTTAAGATCAGTCTTATTAACGCTTAAAGGATTATCGATGTCAATAGCTCCTTCTACTTTTCGAATGATGTCCTCGACCTCGTAGCTTATCTGCTTCATTTTGTTAAGGTCTTCTCCGATCAATCTGATTTCAATAGGTGCTTCGATAGGTGGCCCATTCTTAAGTTCCTGGAAAGTGATACGGGCATCTGGGTAGTTTGCGAAAGTTGCTCTGAGTGAATTCAAAGTATTGTAGAATCTTTCCGGATCCCACTCCACGAAATTGACTAATAACTGGGCGTGGTACTTTTTATAATTTTCTCCGGCACGATTGTAGTAAATGGTTGGATTACCATGCCCTGTATTGGAAACATAATCTGTCACAAATTGGACGGTATCCAAAACTGATTCTACGTATTTGACAGCGCGATCTGTTCTTTGCAGACTCGAACCTCTCGGCGTATCAACTTCTATTAGTAATAATGGCTTATCCGCCGTTGGAAAGAAGGTAACTCCAATACTTGGGAACAATGATAAACTTCCAAAGAGCAATATTGTCCCCGCAATGATCACGACCCATCCTCTCCTTAAGGAGAATTTTAGTAAAGGATCATAAACCTTCAAGATCAGTCTGGAGATGCCATTTTCGACGACTTTAAGTTTTGCCTTGCTTCCCACCTTTAAATATCGACCTGCAAGCATTGGCGTTAATGTTAATGCCAGGACCAGTGATATGATCATGACAAAAATGACCGTAAGAGGAAGGGAACGCAAGAATTCGCCAGGTCCACTATTGAGCATTACCAATGGGAAGAAAGCAAATAGGGTAGTAGCTGTTGAACTTATAACTGCGTAACCAACTTCAGAGGTCCCTTTAATTGCTGCTTCCTTCAATGAGAATCCTTGTCTGAGAAATCGCTGAATGTTCTCAACCACTACTATCCCATTGTCCACCAGAAGACCTAAGGCGATGACAAGAGCAGCAATGGATATTTGCTGCAGAGCATAGTCAGCCATGTCCAACACTCCAATACCAATAATAATTGAGAGCGGAATAACCGTCATGACAATGATCGAAGGTCTGAATCCAAGAAATAGGAATATCACCAATCCGACAAGGATCACCCCCTGGATCAGACTCCCAAAGAACCCAGAGATCCGATCTGAAACGGCAGGGCCCTGCTCAAAGACAGATTGAACTTCATATCCTTCCGGAAGTCCACTCCTGAAATTTTCAATTTCCCTATTGATCGATTCTCCAATCTGAACAAGGTTATTGCCGATTTTTTGAGTTACTGATATAAAAAGAGCACGATTTCCATTGTGTCTTCCTATCCAGGTGTCTTCCTTGTAGTCGAAGCTTACATCAGCAAAGTCCTTAAGGTAAATAAACTGGTCATTTGCCGATTGTATTACCACTTCACGTATTTGATCAAGGTCTTTGAAACTTCCTGAAGACTTTACACTAAATGAATGTGTATCAGCTGAAAGATCTCCTGCTGGGATGTTAAGGTTTTGTGATAACAAAATTCCTGCAACTTGATTTAGCGAAACGTTAAATGCTGCCATCCTTTGCAGATCCAGTTTCACTTTTATGATCTCATCCGGATATGCGAGTATCTCGGCATCATCCACTCCTTCAATCTTTTCCAGACTCTTTTCCAACTTTTCAGCTTGCAGTTCCATTTCACGAAACGATTTATCCCGGGAGGTGAGAGCGATTTGTTGAATGGCTGTGAGTTGATTGGGTTCAAATTGGAATACGTCAATCGAATAAATATCATCGGGGAGATCAGGTTCTATATTTTTAACCTCCCGTAATACTTCATCAAACTTTTCATCAATATCTATGTCAAACTCTGATTCAATGGAAAGTATTGCTAAGCCCTCTTCAATGATGGTCTGAATATGTACGATGTCATCTAATTGATCGAGTTCCTCTTCAAGGGGATTTACTACTAGCTCTTCAACATCTTCGGGACTTGCACCCGGATAAATGACCACGACATTGTAGAAAGGAAATTTCGGATTTGGGTCTTCATTTCTGGGCATGTTCCTTATAGCGGAGATGCCTATAAATGTCGCCATTGCAATAAATATTAATACAAATTGGTAGTTCTTAAGTGCTAAACTTGGAAGTTTCATAGTGTTAGATTTTAAATTGTCTGACTATTAATGTCCATTGACAGACCAGTATCTTACTTATATGATTTTATTCAAGAGTTTCGAATGATTCACCCTCACGCAAATACGCTGCACCTTCCGTGATGATACCGTGCGAACTGTTCTGCAAATCCGTTAACTCAACAGTGAAGAATTCATCTCCAATGTATTGCGGAGTGACGACTAGCCTTTTGGCCTTGTTCTTTTCAGGGACGAGAATTGCTACCTGATCCTGGAGACCTTCGACCATTGCCTGAATAGGGATCTTAAAATATGGATCCTGATTACCAGGAAATATGGCAGCCTTTGCAAAGAATCCACTTTTTAGGTCATAGGGAAAGTCTATGATGGTCATCTCGACAGCAAAAGTTCCAGTTATAGGATGACCGTCAGCAGCTATTTCGGTGATTTCCGCATGACCTTCTGCCTCAGGATACGCGTCAAAGGTGACTTTGGCTTTATCTCCCAAGCTGAGTTTGACGACATCTCTATCGGCCATTCCTACTTTCAGACTCATTCCGGTAGATTTCGCTCCTAGAAAATAGATAGGTTGTCCAGGATTCACGAGCTCATTGACCTCAACCAATTTCTTCAGAATTCTGCCGGATGCAGGTGCCACAATCGAGCTATGTTCCTGATTGAACTTTGCGATGGCTAGAACTGACTCTGCAATCTTGAGTCCTGTTTCTATGTCCTGTAAACTTTGTAAAGTGGCAGCTGAGTCGTCATAAAGCTTTTGGAACCGTAGAAAATCTCTTTTCAGTTTTTCTACATTGGCAACAGCTTGATCTACTTGAGCGTTTATCTCCGAAAGGTCCAATTGTCCGATCACCTGTCCTTTTCTGACAAATTCACCTTCATTAACATTGAGGTGTTGTACAATTCCACTGGTTTTGAATGAAAGTTTCATGTTTTCCAAAGACTGTACCCTGCCAGCTACAAAAATTGGTAATGGGTCAGTCGACGGAGCAAGTTCCACGACCTTAGCTTTCTTCATATTCATGGAAGTAGAAGGTGTTTGTACATATTCCTGTTTACATGAAACGAGGATTATTATGATTGCTAATGCAAATAAATTTTTCATTTTATCTAATATTTTAAGAGTCATAATTTGATTTAATAAGCCAGGGTCCGATCCAATTCAGCTTCCTTAGCCAGCAATTGGTACCTGGCAATATTTGTTTCCAGGTCAGCTGTCAACAGGTTTGACTGGGCATCCAGATATTCAACCAAAAGAGCTTGTTCAGCTCGGTACTTACTAGTCATAATCTCCAAACTTTTCGAGGCACTTTTCTGTGCCAGTGTCTTGGCTTGAAGTCTTTTTTGAGCAGCGATAAGAGCTTTCTCCGCACTTAAGACCTGTAGTGCTATTTGCTTTTTAAGTTGTACTTCCTGGCTTTCCAACTTTTTCAATTCGACATGTTGCCTTTGAAAGTTGTGATGGTTCTGGAAACCATTGAAAATATTCCATGAGAGTGAGAAGTTGACCAGGTAATAATTTTGCTCACTATCAAAAGTGTACCCGTTACCCTGGTAGCCAAGGTCCAAAACACCTGTTAATCTTGGTAGTTTACTACCGGCAGCAAGCTTCATTCCATATTCCTGTGCTTCCTGTGCTGACTTGATCTGTTGTAGTTCAGACCTGTTTTGAAAAACCTGTTTTAAAGCCATTGGTTCCTCCAGAATAGACCTTACTTCCAATGATCTGTCGATCTCTATTCTGGAATCCACAGATCGATTTAAAAGGAAGTTGAAATATGCTTGTGAAGTGACAACTTGAGCCTCAGCCGAAGCTTTGTCCGCTTGCAAAGCCTGCAATTCATATTGAATACTATAAACTTCATCCAGGGTGATCAGATCCTGTTCATATCGACTTTGATTAAATCTGACCAGTTCCTCCAATACAATAATGTTGGACTCGTAAATACTGATAGATTGGGCTGCTTGGAGGTGGTTAAAATATGCCACCTTGATCTCCTTCTTAAGTTCCATCTCGTAAGCTGCCCTCCTGGCTTCTGTCATCGCGACCAGTCTTTCATTGGCTTTTTGATTGAAATAGATGTCTGAGTTAAAGAGAGGTTGAATCAGCCGGATCTTAGTATCATGAAAGTCATTTGGTAGAAACTGTTCATTTACATTTTCCAGATCTGTGGGAAATGTCTGGGTTTCTGTGATCTGGTTCAATGTTGCATAAACAGGATTGAAAAGATCCCCAACCGGGAATTGGATTGCCCGACCTCCATCAGCAATGGTATAATCCGACTGAAAGTTAACAGTTGGCATAAACAGACCATTAGCTTCAGCTAATGCTAGCTTACTACTCTCTACAGACATGATTTCCTGCAAAAGCTGTTGATTGTTCTGCAATCCTTCTTCTATATAATTTTCCAGAATACTCTGGGAGAGTCCGAAAACCCATCCGAAAAGAAGAGTGATTGTTGTAATAAATCTCGTTTCAAACATGATTGTTGTCATTAGTTCTTACTTCGAATTTTAAAGAGTTTGTATTTGACAGAATGATGTAATTTTTATAAACACTGTTTAGTAATTAGCTAAAAAAATTTGTTAAGAATTCTCCAAAATCGTATTCAATGAAGTCAAGGCATTTGAGACCAGTTTCTCGGCTTCCTGTTCTTCGTACATGCTAAGTCGATTTCTCAATTTTAATGAAGCCAAACCGTGAACAGCCGACCAGATAGCTAGGCTAAGGGATTCAGGTTCATGACCCTTGAAATGTCCTTTGGCAATACATTCATTTACGGTATTGGTAAGTACGGAGTGACTCCTCTCGCCCGAATCCCATGATTCATGGGTATGATGGGTCTTCATGGGAGCCCGGATTATGAACATCAAATCATAGTACAGAGGGTTCTCATCAGCAAACTGCAGATAAACTTTCCCCAATTCTTTCAGCCTTTCCATGGGATCATCTATTCCTATTACTCTGGAAAAATATTTGAAGAATTCACCAAAGGCTCTTTCCATTATTACATAGAAAAGCTCGTTCTTATCCTTGAAATGGAGGTAGATCGTTGCTGGGCTATATTCTATTTTATCAGCAATCATTCTGATGCTTGTACCCTCCAGACCATGTTCCAGGAACAAGGATGTAGATGCTGAGATGATCATTTCCCTCAACTTTTCTTTTTCCCGTTCCTTTCTCTCTGATATACCCATTTTACAAATTTAATAAACACTTGCAATTTACTAAACGGTGTTCAGTAAAAAAGGTTCAAGACATTGAAGAGAAATTCGTGACAGGAGTTAAGAATACGAACTCTATCTCAGTATTTCGTTAACCTAGCAGTTTCTCCAACTGTGGTAACATAGCTTCATTCTTTTCATCAAATTGCTCCATATCCCTCAGTATCTTGTCCAATAATTGAATGGCATTATTGATGTATGCTCCCTTGTTGAGCATTACACATTCCGCCTTCAGTGAGGAAGTGGCATCTGTTATCTCAGACCTGGAAGGCAAACCTTTTTTCGCCAGATTTTCAAGAACTTGAGTAGCCCATACCACTGGAACATGTGCAGCGTTACACATGGAAAGTATTTCTTTCTGAACCCATCCAATATTTTGCCAACCTGTCTCGACAGCCAGATCACCCCTTGCAATCATTACACCTACGTAGCGCATTCTCATTGCTGTCAGAAGTATTTCAACAAGGTTGTCGAAGGCTCTCTGTGTTTCGATTTTCAGGATCACACTGAGCTTATTGAATGCATCAAGTTTCTCAAGTTCTTCCAGAAGTTCTTCCACGTCTTCTTTACAGTTAACAAAGGAAAAATTGACTACATCGGCATGTTCAGCCACAAACTTTAAATCCTCCTTATCCTTTTCAGTCAAACCACTGACACCAACTTCCGTGGTTGGAAAATTTATTCCCTTCTCCGCTTTAAGTTTTGATCCAAGTTCCTTTGCTCGAGTAATACGCACTTCGAAACTCATTCCGGGATCTAATCCTTCAACAATGCCTTCGATCTTACCATCGTCAAATAATACAACTTCACCGACCCGCACTTTATCAAATACTTCCGGAAGCTGGCAGGAGATATGTGCTTGTCTTGTAAGATTACCATCTTCATCGAATTGTGCAGGTTCTCCCTGTTTGTTCTCTTTATGAATCGTTAGCAGGTCATTTGCTCTTAACAGAAGAGATTGTTCTATCGGAGGCATTTCACCAACTATTATGTCCTCCAGATCGCCTCTTTCCGGTTTCAGAATTGTACCTGTTCCGATATAGGAAGTGTCGTAGCAATTGACCCAGACCTGATCTTCAAAAGTTTGGATTACTTTCAACGTCCTTTCTTTATGACGCGTATCTGTTATACGTAACTTATCTCCCGGATTAAGTTTACTAAACCAATCCGGATCCACTGAGATAATATTAGGTTCTGAATCTTCAGATATGATCGGGGCAAGAATTATCAAGGCGGGATTAGTAACATTTCCCATTTCATCCCGTTCAGGCGAAAATTTTCGAACCTTCGCTCCAGGCATGATGGGACCGGTTCTGATCTTTGGACCGGCCAGGTCCATGGCAATTCTGACTTTTCTTCCCTGGGCTTTGGAAGCCTTTTTGATATTACTAATGATTTTTTCCCAAACTTCAGGACCATCATGCGCACAGTTGACCCTGGCACAGTTCATTCCACTTTTGACCATGTCCTGTACCATCTCGTAATCATACGCTGCTTCGGTTGGCTGCGTGACCATGATCCTAACCCTACGTCCTTTTGACCGATATCCCAGGAGCTCTTTAGTATGGTTAACCAAAAGCTTTTTACCGTTTTTAATGGATAACCCCGATTTCATTTTTACCGGAGAATTTTCTTCGATAAGACTCTCCAGGATAAACTTGGAATTAATCAAGCTCGCCATGACATGGCCTTGTGAACGGGCAAGTCTTGACATCCCCAGGTTTTTTAGCTTTTTCTGTACACCTCGCAGATCGTGGCTACGAAAAGCTCGATAATGGATAAGATTCCTGGCACTTTTTCTATAGGTAGCGCACACGGTCTCAACCCAATTCTGATTTTCAAATTGGGCTTTCCGCAGGTGATCGATTACCTGATCTATCTCATTTAGAAGTTGGCGAACTTTGTCGGTTTTTATTTTCATCGGTAATGGTTTCCCTGAATCACAGATTATTTCCAGGATAATTTAAACAAGTATTGAGAAATCACCTCTTATTACGATTCGGTAACCTGTAATCCGGACTTGAACAACTCAAAACCTGATGGAGATGATTAATGCGAATGTCATTTGTAAATCCAGGGAAATTGATCTTTCACATTGGAGCAAGTGGCTTAAATACCTAACTTGTGAAGTAGTAATGGATTACGAGGACTCATATCTACCGGTAGATCCGGATTTCATGGAATTGATTGATTCTTTAATTCAAAGAAAATCCAACGGGAAGATCCATTACTTCAATGCTAAGGGTGAACTGGATGATGCTTATGGTGAATTTCTGAGGGTCTCGAAGAGCCAGAGTGGTGAACATCTGGTTTTATCGAAAGATCAATACGTTCGTTTGGATAAGATCATCACGGTATTGGGAAAACCAGGTCCAGCCTACGAGGAATACGATCGCTATGCCAATGCATGTCTAAATTGTTCTGACGAGGGGCAATTTGTTAATAAGGCTTAAATAGTGTAGAGAGATATTTTCTGTGACTTTCCTCTCAATAGCATTTCTCCCATTTCTTTTGGAGAATACCCATCCCAGGTAAGTTTGATCTTTTCAATCAGATTCCTGGATATCAAAATATTGACACCAAGTTCATTACACTTATTCTGGATCCTAGATGTAGTGTTCATCACATCTCCTGAAAAAGCAATGTCTCTTTTGACAACCCCGATCTCACCAGCCATTACATTTCCATAGTGCAAACCCGCCTTGAACTCCGGTATCACATCATATGCATTCTCAAAATACGTTTTTTTCTGATGGATCAGTTTCTGTATTTCGAAAAAGCATCGAATACAGTTTGCTTCATTTATTCCGGATATCAAGGGCCAACTGACAACCACTTCATCCCCTACGTACTGATAGATCTCACCCTGGTATTTTAGTATTCCAGGTGTCGCAAACTTGTAAGCATCTTTCAGAAAATTGAAATATTTCTCCTCCCCGATTGATTCTGCAATGGAAGTAGATGATCGAAGATCTAGAAACATAAAGACGCGCTCTTCCCTTTTGGGATTGAAGTATTGACCAAGTAAAAATTTTTGAAATACGCCAGGGCCATATTTGTCATCAACAATCAAAACGATCATGGTTGCGATAACAACCATCAACCAGAAAGTGAATGGAACGAGAGTCGGAAGGGATGTCAGATTTTTCCATGCAGCTGACAAAACTTGCTCATTATAAAAAGGAAGGTCCAGGAAACTAGCATTGAAGAATAATCCGGTTGGTACTGCAACGAGAATGAAAACAATAACATAGGTAAAAAATATGCTTTTCAGGGTCCAACCGTATGGCTTGGTCCTTAACCAATTGTCCCATACAAATACAATGACAGAACCTCCCAATAATCCAGCTAAAATTCCTGTGAGTATGCTCCCTTGAAAAGGAATGATCGCATCCCTTTCTATATCAAACCCCATGCTAATAATGGAAGAATGGGCAATAGCATAATTGCCCATTGAAATAATGGTCCAAACCACAGTGATACGAATCACAGTTCGAAATTTTGACAGAAACGCCCTTGGGATTTTTTCCATGGATACAAGTTACTCAAACGAGTAAAATCATGTAAAGAAACGAAGGGTTATAAGAAAATGTTGAATGAATGTAACAGACAAGTCTGTTCGTCCGTATACATCATCATGGTACGATTACCGGTTAGAAACAGACTGATTGAAACAGCAAGTAAATTATTTTACGAACAAGGATACAATCGTACTGGGATCAATGAGATCCTTGAAAAATCAGGGGTAGCCAAAGCCAGTATGTACCAACATTTCAGATCCAAGGAGGAGATAGGTGTGGAGTATTTGAAATATATGGAGAAAGAAATGATGGATGACCTTAATGAGTTTTTGGGTGAGAGGAAGAAAGGAAGGGATCGGGTACTGGGAATTTTTGATTTTGTGCACCATTTTTATAATACCGACACTTTCCGTGGCTGCTGGTGTCAGAATACAATGTCTGAAATTCCGAAAGGAGATAAGGTGATGGGGAGTGAAATAAGAGAGCAAAAGGATAGGTTCCGAGCTTACCTGGGAAATTTGGTTGAGGAAGACCTGGGAATTGAAGATTCAAGGGTGGTTGACAGGATCTACTTGATGTACGAAGTTGCGTTGAATGAAAGCCAGCTTTATATGGAAGATTGGCCTATCATACAGGCAAGGGAAATGGTTGAGAATATATTAGATAATAACTGAAATTTTTTTCGAAATAAAGAACAGACATGTCTGTTCATAAATGACTACAATTATGATACAATATTTGAACAAAGAAACATTTGACAAGACCATCAAGGATAAAGATGTAGTTCTGGTTGATTTTTATGCTGATTGGTGTGGACCTTGTTTGGCAATGAATCCGGTCCTGGAGGATCTTTCCAGTGAATTAAATGGTAAGGCAACCATTGCAAAGGTCAATGTAGATGACCAACCTCTTTTAGCAGCTGAATTCAATGTGAGAAGTATTCCTTCTCTCTTCTTTTTTAAGCAAGGTGATCTTGTCGCAGCTACTGGGGGTTTCCAGCCAAAAGAAGTCCTTGGTAATAGATTAAGGGATTTGATTGAGAATTAACAATGAAACGAATCGCAATAAATGGAATGGGTCGGATTGGTCGAACCTCGCTCAAGGTGATCATGGATCAACCCAACCTTGATCTTGTAGCTGTCAACGACATAACTTCCATTGACAACATCGCTTACTTGATAAAATATGACAGTGTTCAAGGAACCTTCGAGAAACAGGTTGATTTTGAGGAAGGATCGTTGATCATTGACAACAAGAAGATACAATTCCTAAACGAAAAGGATCCGGAAAACCTACCTTGGGGAGACCTGGAAATCGACGTTGTGATTGAAAGTACTGGTCTTTTCACGAATGAGGTAGATGCCCGTAAGCACATCATCGCTGGAGCGAAAACGGTGGTTTTATCAGGACCAACCAAAAGTCCTGATCTGCCGACGGTGGTCCATGGGGTCAATACTGCGGATGGAAAAACTAATGTATTTTCATGTGCCAGTTGTACTACGAACAATATAAGTCCGATAATTGAGATCCTGGGTAGACGAATTGGTATCAAGAAGGCGATCATGACTACTGTTCATGCTGATACTGCCTCAAACAAGACTGTAGATGGTCCTTCAAAAAAAGACTTTCGCATGGGACGATCCGGATTGAACAATCTGATTCCAACTACCACTGGAGCGGCGAAGGCGACTACTAAAGCGCTTCCGGAATATGCCGGAAAATTTGATGGATTGGCAATTCGTGTTCCGCTAGCTGTAGGATCACTATCTGATATTACGATTGTTACAGATCGGAAGACTAGTGTCAATGAAGTTAATGAAATACTGACCAAAGAGGCTTTAACTGAAAGGTATCAGAAGGTTTTTGCAGTGACCAATGATCCTTTGGTTTCTTCTGACATAGTTAAAAGTCCATATGCGTCGATTGCCGATCTGTCGATGACCAAAGTGGTCGATGGAGATCTTTTAAAGGTTTTGACCTGGTACGACAACGAATGGGGGTTTACGAATCAGATGATCAGGCAAATACAGGAACTTTAATTGGAGGAGAAATGAATTACGCCAAACTAGCATTTTCTGAAACGATAAAGAAGATCCAGGAAGAAAAGGGTAGTCGAAGCAGCTATGAGAGAATGGAAGTGATTTCGGACAAGGAAGGTCTGGGATCAAGAGAGATCCAAATGATCCAGGAAAGAGATAGTTTTTACCTGGCATCACAAGGTGAAAATGGATTTCCTTACATTCAGCATCGTGGAGGTCCAAAGGGATTTTTAAAAGTTCTGGATCCTTCCAGATTGGCTTTCTTAGATTTTTCCGGGAATATGCAGTTTATCACAGTTGGGAACATGGATAAAAATAATAAAGTGTCATTGATCTTGGTGGATTACCCTAATAGAACAAGGTTGAAGATTTTTGCAGAAGCCCGGATTGTAAGTATGGATGATCAACCGGAGTTAGCAAAAGAACTTGACCTAGGTGACTACCAGCATCGTGCTGAAAGAATAATTCTCCTACAGATTAAAGCATTCGACTGGAACTGTCCACAACATATAACTCCCCGGTACACATTAGATGGTATAAGCGAAATGATCGCATCCAGGGATGAGTATATTAAAACCCTGGAGAAGGAGTTAAATAAACGTTGATTTAGATGATTTTCTAAAAAAGAGACCTATAGGTCTCTTTTTTTATTTATCCATTTGCTTAGTGACCATTTATCCAATTTTTAAAGCAGTTATGTGGGTCTCGTCAGGAGTTTATTATTTTTAGGTCTCGTCTGAATAGTTATGAGGTTCTCTATCGTAGGGTATGTGTGGATTGGTGTTTTATTTCTCACATTAAGTAATAGTTCTATTGGTCAGGTAAGACCTGATTCGGTCATTGTCCGTTTTTCTAAATGGGTAGACTACGAGATTGGTATCGAAAACAATGGATTGTATCAAGGGCCTATCTATCTGATGATATCTCCTTCACGATATACACACCAGTTTTTTAACTCAAAGATTTGGCAAAATGGAAATATTTGTATCAGGGACCAATGGTATTTTGATGTTCCAATGGTGTTTGATGTTGAAAAGGAGATCCTGGTAATAAGACATCCTGATATTTCACGCCGCGATGGAATTGCGATGGATATGAGAACAGTAAGTTTTTTTGAATTCGCTAACCACTCGTTCAGGAAACTTGATGCAACTAATTCCAGGGGATTTTACGATATTCTTTATGACGGGGAAAAAATCGGTTTGGTATGCAAACGGAAGAAAACGACGGTTGCAAAGGATGGAGGTATATTGTACAAAGTCCGTGATTCCTATTTCTTGAGATTCCAGGGTAGGTTAATTGCTTTGACAAACAGAAAATCTTTATTGGAGATAGATACTCGAAGTAAGAACATTTCCAGGGAAATCTCAAAAACCCACAACGTCAAACTTAAGTTGTCCAAAGAGGGTGAAATGGTAGAATTCATAAGCTATTACGATAAACGATTGGCCAACCTGTGAGGTCATTCATTACGATATTCTTCATAATGATCTATCTATCTGGTAGGTGTCAGGTTGGTCAGGAATATTCGTTAACTTTTGATAATACTTCCCTTTCTGATGCCATTCTGGAAATCGAGTCCAGATCTGAGTATAAATTCTTCTACAGTGAGGAATGGCTTAATGATTTGACGGTATCCACCACATTGGATCTTCGTGATATCAACGAAGCGACCCTTGCACTTTTGAAGGATACAAATCTTTACTTCGCAATACTTGATCAGAAGGTCATTCTGACGAACAATACTCCAATTGAGACAGAGCTTCAGAAAGAAACTTCGGTAAATGAATTGCAATATCTGTTTGAAAGAGAGTATCAGGGGGATTCTGATGAGGTCATGATAATTGGTGACAAATCCAAAATGGTGATTGGTGGTGAATCATTCCTTGGAGGATTTGTGACGGATGTAGATACAGGTGATCCAATTACCGGTGCAATTGTATTTATCGAGGAACCTGAGCGTAGTGCGGTGACCGATATCGATGGATTGTTTTCAATCAGGTTGCCAAATGGTAACAATCAATTAAGGATCAGTTTTGCCGGTATGAAAGCGGAGAAGAAGGATATCATCTTGTTTTCTGATGGGAACCTAAACATCGAATTACAGGAGGAGGACATAGTACTGGATGAACTAACGATCATAGCGGATCAGGACGTTAATATTTCTACCGTCAAAATGGGTTTGAGTTCTCTGAAAATGGAAGACCTCAAAAATATTCCGAAGGTTCTCGGTGAAAATGATTTGGTACAGGTTGTCCTGTCATTACCAGGTGTACAAAGTGTTGGAGAAGGTACGGCAGGAATCAATGTTAGAGGAGGTAAGGCAGATCAAAACCTGATACGTTTTAATAGCGCCACTGTATATAATCCATTTCATTTTTTTGGTTTTTTCTCTTCTTTCAATGCTGACATTATGGGAGATGTACAACTTTACAAATCCAGTATCCCAGCCAATTTTGGGGGGAGACTCTCAGCATTGTTGGACGTGAAAATGAAAGCTGGCAACAAGGAGAAGCTGAGTGGTAAAGGCGGAATAAATCCTGTTACCAGTCAACTGAGTTTGGAAGTTCCTTTAGTGAAGGGAAGCACATCTCTCACAACAGGGATCCGAACAACTTATTCCGATTGGGTACTCAACAGAGTTGATAATAAGAACATCCGACAAAGTGATCCTTCATTTTTTGACATTGCCACTGGTATTCATCATGAATATGGGGACAACAATTCAATTGTAACATCAATTTATTACAGTAAGGATAGCTTTAGAATCACTCCCGATTCCATGTATTCCTACTTCAACTTCACCACTTCCCTTGAATGGACCCATTTCTTAAATACCCAGCTTTCAGTCAATGCAGTTGCATCTACCAGCAGTTATTCTTTCGATATTGACTATGAGGAGGTCCCTGAATCGGCTTTTAATTATGGTTTTGATATTTCCGACATTTTTGGGCAGGTCTCACTGAATTATTTCCCAAATGATCAACACGAAGTCAAAGTTGGAGCTGACGTCAAATTGTATGATGTTCTGCCTGGTATTCAGAAGCCAATTGGAGAATTTTCGGAAGTTCCAATGCTGGAGATTGAACGTGAAAAAGGTAGGGAATCCTCGATATATATTGCTGACAATTTTTCTATTACTCCCCAGGTTACATTATATGGTGGTTTGAGATATTCTTTTTTTCAGGCATTAGGTGGAAGATCCATAAATTTCTATGAAAAGGATCTACCTAGAAATGAAACAACCGTCTCGGAAACCATCGGTTTTGCAGGTAATGAGGTAATAAGTTCATTTCACGGACCTGAGCTCAGATTGTCAGCAAGGTATGGATTGTCTCCAAGTTCATCCATCAAGATTTCTTACTCCAAAACAAGACAATATATTCACTCCATCTCAAATAACATTTCTGCATCTCCCACGGATATATGGAAACTCTCCGATCCAAATTTCGCACCACAACTCTCCGATCAATTTGCCTTCGGTTATTACCGGAATTTTCTGGATAATTCCGTCGAAGTTTCTGTGGAGACGTACTACAAGACTTTCGATAATCTGCTTGACTATAAAGTAGGGGCTGATCTTGTATTAAATCCTTCCTTTGAAACGGGGGTCATTCAGGGCCAGGGAAGGGCTTATGGCCTGGAGTTTTTAATGAAGAAGAAATCTGGCAAATTCAATGGATGGTTAGCATATACATACAGTAGATCACAACAAAGATTCAGATCTAACTTCACTGAGGAGACCATAAATGGCGGGTCCTATTATCCAACAAATCACGAAAAACCTCATGATATCAATATTGTGACCAATTATCGACATACCAGGAGATACAGTTTTTCCTTGAATATTAACTACTCAACTGGAAGACCTATCACATATCCTACAGCGAAATATCGCTTGGCTAACACCAATGTTGTTCATTTTTCAGAGCGAAACCAATTCCGGATTCCCGACTATTTCAGGATTGATGTAAGTGTAAATATTGAAGGTTCTCACAAGATCAAGAAACTAGCACACAGTTACTGGTCATTTTCGGTTTACAATCTGACAGGTAGACAAAATGTGTATTCAGTTTTTTTTGCTAATGAAGATGGCCGGATCAGGGGTTATGAGCTCTCAGTATTGGGTAGAGCCATTCCTTCCATAACCTACAATTTCAAATTTTGAGAATGAATGGAATAATGAAAATATGGAGGTTTGTATTTCTCGGATTTGTCATGGGATGCTTGAACCCGATTGAACCTGAGGATGTAGGATTTGAGGACTACCTCGTTGTTGATGCAAGGATTACAGATGAAGAAAAGCTCCATCAAATCACACTTTCCAGGACAGTTCCGCTGAATAGCGATTCTGTTATAGTAGAGGAAGGTGCAAGTGTCAATATTGAAGTTGACGGTCAACAGGTAATAAATTTTGTGGATATTGGTGAAGGAAGGTATCGATCCCAATCACCTTTTGCAGCTCAAGTTGGATCTACTTATCAACTAAACATAAGCCTTCAGGGTGGGGAGACTTACCAGTCGGATCTGGAAAATATGATCTCCACTCCCGAAATTGATCAACTATACGGAGAATTTGTTCCAGACATCAATACCAACATAGAGGGCAGCGGTACCTTCAGTTTTTTCTTCGATAGTGAAGAGCCTACCAGTCCTGAGCATTTGTATTTGATAGAGTGGTCAGAAACCTATCAGGTTAAGGTCCCATTTCCATCGACCTTCATTTGGCGGGGAGGTTCCGTAGTTGAAGAACGGACTCCTGCGGATCAGGTTGAGATATGCTATGTTACGAAAAATTCAACCCAGATCATTACCCATGAATCTCTCCTGGAATCAGGCCGTGTGGCAAAATTTCCGGTAAGGACATTTGAGTCCACTACTCAGGCGATGGCGTTACGTTATAGTCTGGAAATAAAATACTATGCACTTAGTTCAGAAGCGTACTCATTTTGGGAATTAATATCATCTGCTCAGGATAATGGAGCAACCCTATTACAAGAACAACCTGGATCCATCACCGGGAATATTAGTCCAGCAAACAGTTCCACTCCTGTTCTTGGAAGGTTTGATGTCTTATCAGTAAAAGGTACTCGAAACTTTTATAATCGTCTGGATTGGCAGGAGAGTGGTTACAAGATCAGCTCTTCAAATATCATTGAATGCAACATCTCAGGGGAAATTAAAACTTTCGTGGATGAGGTAGAAGAGTTTTTGACACTAAATCCTGGTCTCGATATCTGGTTTGTGGAATCCGGTCTTGATGGGCCAAATCCAACCTTCATACCAATGGTACTTTACCTGGATAAGAGGTGTACCAACTGTACTTATTATGGAGATAATATGCGACCTTCATTTTGGATAGATTAAAGTCTATATTTTTCCTCATCAATATCTTGTTTGGCGGATTGTGGTCTGGTGTTCAATCTCAGCAGTTGAATGAGAAGGACTTTTCTGAATTGAAGGAGCATTTACTGATCCAGACGAATGATGATATTTTCATTCCTGGTGAAAGCTTGCTGATTGCGGTGAGATGTCTCGATGGGAATAATCAATATTCACATTTGAGCCGAGTCGTCTACATCGAGCTGATTGATAGTGACGACAACTCTGTTGTACGTGAGAAATTAACCTTGGAGAAAGGCAAGGCTTCAGGCAGCATTTATATGCCCTCATATCTTAAAACAGGTATATACACTCTTGTTTCATATACAAGATGGATGAAGAACTATTCATACAAAAAGTTTCCGAAAATGGAGATTAGGGTCATTAATCCATTTCAGAAGATCCCTGCTAACCTCTTTTCCGAAAAAACATCTACTTCCGTTAATGCCAGGTTCTTTCCGGAATTTGGCCAATTAATTGCAGGAACAAATCAAAAAGTGGGATTTTGGATTGTTGATCAATTTGAAAATCAGTTCGATTTTCGTGCAAAATTGATGAATTCAAATGGTGATGAAATTGTTGAATTCAGTTTGACAAATAATGATATTGGATTCTTTGAGTTCACACCTACATTAGGAGAGAACTATAATATCGTTTTGGTGGATGATTTTGACAAAATTCACTTTCTACCATTCGATCATCCCGTATTAGATATTCCCAAAATAGAAATCCGCGAATTCGAGGATCACATACAGATGTCTTCTGATGTCGATTTGGACGGATCAATTGTGGAGGTTTGGTTACGAGGTGACCGGTACAAGGAAATTCCTTTGAAACGATCACCTTACAAAATTGCAAGATCCGAATTACCAACAGGGATTTTTGGAATCCGAACAATGAAAGATGGGAAAGCCTTGGCTATAAATCATGTGTACAATCCTCCTTCAAGGGTTCCAACAAAACTCACTCTTTCAGGGAATCAATTTCAGCAAAGGGAAAAGGTTGAATTGAAAGTGGAGTTTCCCCCTTACCATTCAGGAGATTATACGATCCTGGTTCGAAAGAACATCGATGAGGGTATAGGACCAAATATGCTATCGTCGTTTTTTGAGGATGGTATAGTTGATAATAAAACGGGCCGCAATAGAAAATTAAACGAGAGCCGATCGGTTTTCAAAGCTTGGGAAGATCATGGTAATTTCAAGCCTGATCCTTTGTTTCTGCCTGACTACAGGGGGAATTTGATTTCGGGAAAGGCGTTAACAAATCAGGGTGAACCAATTCAATTCCTTCCAATTTCTTTATCAATCCCTGAAGAACCTTTTAACCTCTATACTTCCAGAACCAACAAATCAGGGATCTTCAATTTCCATACTGGACCTTTAAATTATCAAGGACCCTATGTGATATCTGCATCAGAAATTGATGGCCGTATCAACCTAACGATTGATGACCCTTTTTTGAATAAACACCAAATTCACTCTTTGCCAGAAATCCGACTAAATAAGCATTTGGAAAAATGGTTAGTCACAAAAAGTGTAGAAGTACAATTGGAGAATGCATATTTCAGCATTAAGGATACCGTTTCAAAAATACGTTCGACTAATGCATTCCTTAGACCAATACAGTCGAAAAGCTATTTGTTGGATGACTACACAAGGTTCCCAAAAATGGAAGATCCTATTAGGGAATATGTAGCAGAAATTTGGTTACGGCAGGGAAATACAGGGCCTTCATTTTCCGTGCCTTATTCCGACAATAAGTCAGGTAACATCGACACAACCTTGTCCTTGATTAACGGAATGCCGGTTAGTCCTGAAAAGATCATTAGCCTTAATCAAGGGGAAATTGAGCGAATTGATGTTTTTCAGAAACAGCTAAAAGCAGGTTATTGGGAGTTTAATGGACTTGTAAACTTCAAGACTTTTGACGATGATCTCGATAAACTTCAATTAGCAGATAATCACAAAAGAATTAGTTATCAGAGTCCCAAACCGTACTATTCCCTTCCGAATCCTGATTACAGATTAGTACAATCAAGAATACCTGATTTCAGGACCACATTGTTTTGGCAGCCGCACGTTGATATCGAATCATCAAGAACTTTCTCATTTTATACTTCTGATAGCCCGGGACTTTACGAGGTGGTAATAGTTGGTATCATCGACGGGAACAAGTACATCTACGATCAACATGAATTCAGTGTAATGCCTGAGTGATCACTTAGTGCTAGTTTACCTTTAATTGATCAATGTGATTTTGAAGGTGTTCGGTTGCAAGAATTCCATAGCTGGCATCTTTATGCAATTTGGTGAGCATAATCGAACCTTCAATACATACAATGATCCATCTCGCCTCTTTCCTTGGATCGATACCTGGCGAGAAAACCCCTTGTTCAACTCCTTCTTCGAAAATTGATCTCAGGATCTCTTCCCAGTCTTTTGCCGCTTCCTCGACTAATTGCCTGAGATTGTCTTGATTTGAATCGGCATCTACGGCAGTGTTCAAGATAGGGCATCCGCCCGGTACAGGCGGATCAAAAATGAACTTCTTAAATCCCTCCAGAAATTTGATCAGTTTGAGGTCTGACCGATCAGAAGCCGAATACACATTAGTATAAGCTGTGATAAGATTATGGTATGCACGCCTGAACGTTTCTTCTGCGAGTTTTTCTTTTGATTCAAAATGACGGTAAATACCTCCCTTTTTGAATCCTGTTGCGACCATTAACTGATGAAGGGAAGTTCCGGCAAACCCTTTAGAATTAAAGATCGGAATTGATTCTTCAATAATTTTTTCTCTGGATCGTTCACCTTTTTTCATAATAAAGACCGATAGGTCTCTAAAGATAGCGAGAATTTATGGGATATATCTACAATTAGTCTATCGAATACAGATCTATGACCTGGTCTTTACCCCGAAGTTGGAATTCCCCCATACTTTTATTTCGATATGAATTCATATTCAGCTTTTGCGCCAAACTAGAAGAGACCAAAAGGTCGCTTTTTAGACTATTGCACATTGACTGTATTCTCGAGGTTGTGTTAAGCAGATCTCCTGTAAATAGTATTTCCTTTTTCAAAACCCCAATTTGGCCTACAGTGACTTTTCCTACATGAAGGCCAGCCTTAAACTCAGGAACCAATTGGAAGTCATTTATGTATTTGTCCTGATTGCTTTCTATTTCAGCTCTAATTCCAAAAAAACATTCAATGCAGTTGTTATTTCTTATGCCATTTTTCAGCTTCCATGAGATCACAATTTCATCTCCAACATATTGGTAGATCTCACCTTCCGTGTCAATGATGGGATAAGTCATGTCCTGGTAGTATCTATTCAGAAGTTCATAGTACTTCAGGTTACCCAGTTTTTCAGCAATAGTTGTTGAACTTTTCATGTCAAGGAACATAAAGATCCTGTCTTCGAGCCCGGGTTTGTTGTATTTGCCCGTAAAGAAATTTGTAACACCAGCAATTCCCAGATTATTTATTGTTTCAGAGACAAATAATGAAATACAAATAAACACACCGGCGTAGATCAGTATGCTCAGAAAGACAAAATCAAAAATGAAATTGGTTATTGACTCGACAACGAGGGGATGAAATATTGGGAGATCCAACCTGTAACTATTGATTGGGAATGTAGTAACTACGAGAAAAGCAAAAATTGAAAATGTATAGAAAAATGTCTTTAGTAAGATCCGTGTTGAAAACGCATAATTTTTTAATGAATTTCTGAAAAAGCTTACTTCAATGAAACCAAGTAAAAATCCAAGTAGTGTGATCCCGATAGGAATTGAGAAAAGGGAGGTACGGAAATCGTAAATATTGCCGGTTGAAGGATAGATCAACGTGTCCCCAAGAAGTCCTTTCTCCAGAACGACATACAATAATCCTGATATGAACCAGATCACAGGAAATGGCCCTATCATCTTAAGTTTCCTGATGGTCCTGGGTGATACCATTAGCAGTTCACAACAACTTCCAAAATAAGGGATTTCTGGTATAATGACTTCTTTTTCATAACGTTTGTTAAATAAACTTTTGAATGACAGGAGGAAATAAAATTGCGTCTATCTTTGCCGCTAAATTTTTCTAAAGGGAATGAAAAGCGTTTTCGGGATTTTACTTTTTTGTTTTGTTTTTTCTGGGATTTCAGCCCAAAATTATGAACGACCGGTGCAACCTGACCTCCCGGGTGAGATCATGATTGATTTGGGATTTAACTTCCTTTATGATCATCCCAGTTTCATGAACACAAAATTCTTTCCCTCGCGTTCATTCGGCGTCTATTATCAACAGACATTTAAGGTAGCCAATTGGTTTACCGTAAATCCAGGAATTGGTATCGGAAATGATCGTTTAGGTTGGAAAGAAGATGTCAATTTCATCCAGGATTCAGCCAGAGTGTTTTCTTTCGATACAATTTCCGACATAAGTCTGAACAAGAATCTCCTAACATTTACATACCTGGAAGTACCACTGGAACTGAGATTCTATCCATTCCATAAGACCAATGAGGGAGAAGGATTCTTTGTATCTGTCGGAGGGATTGTTGGATTGAAGATCGATTCTCACACGAAGATCAAATACGATTTTTCCGGAGATTCAAGAAAGGAAAAGCAAAAAGGAGATTTTGGACTTAATGACTTCCGGTTTCAATATATCATAAGAATGGGCTGGAAGCCTGTCAATATTTATGGGAAGGTGTATGTGACAGATCTGTTTCAAAAAGGTCCGTTGGGTGCGAATCCCTCCATGTTTTCTATAGGGTTGAATTTCACAGGATTCTAACCAAAAAAATACACTGCAGCAAAGCAGATCACAAATCCCACGGCACTTCCGTACCATATTTCCCCGGGTTTATGAAAACCCAGATATAATCTTGATGATGAGACTAATCCTGCAGCGATAAATGCTCCCAGTACTGGGTAGATCAGAGACATTCCGGTAAGCTTTATGGACAATGCGGTAATCACTCCACATGTACCCCAAATGGCTGCCGCGTGTATGCTGATCTTATATTTTAGGGTGATAACAAGTAATATAAAGATCAAAACAGTTGAAGCAATCATCATTATCGACAGGGGAGGAGTGATAGACAATTTCGAAATGAAGACATACGTAGCAGCCAGATAAAATAAAGTAATGGATATAAAAGGGAGTATCCTTTCCTGCCGATTTGTCAATTCCAAACTACGTACCCTTGATGTCATCCGCATAATACTAATACTAAGTACAGGTATGATGAAAGTGGTGATAAACGTGGCCAGGATAAGCTTTGGAATCGAAGAAGCTGCAACAGGACTGAATAATTCCGGAAGGTACCTGTAAAAAATTAACAATAAGTAAGTGGCTAGTAAAAGTGGATGGAAAAGAAAGGAGATCAGTCTCATTAGTCCTGTCACTATAACTCCTTTCTAAGTCTGGCCACAGGGATCTGTAACTGCTCACGATACTTTGCAACAGTACGCCGCGCGATATTGTATCCTTCTTGTTTCAATAGTTTTTCCAGTTTATCGTCTGAAAATGGCTTCTTCTTATCTTCACCGGAAATAATCTCTTTCAGTTTGTTTTTGACTTCACGGCTGCTAACATCTTCACCGCTTTCAGTGGCGATGCCTTCAGAGAAAAAATACTTTAAGGGGAATATCCCAAATTCAGTTTGTATCGATTTACTATTTGCTACCCGTGAAACGGTTGAGATGTCCATCTTAATTTGATCCGCAATATCTTTCAAGATCATAGGTCTCAATTTGCTTTCGTCACCATCCTGAAAATATTCGTATTGAAAGTTTATGATGGATTGCATGGTGTTGAGTAGTGTTTGTTGCCGTTGTTTAATGGCATCGATGAACCATTTTGCCGAATCCAGTTTTTGTTTGATGAAGGAAACGGTTTCTTTTAATTTCTTATCTTTTTTGTCGCTCTTGTCATAGGCATTGAGCATCTCTGAGTACGATTTGCTGACCCTTAATTCAGGAGCGTTTCTTGAGTTTAATGAGAGTTCAAGCTTTCCGCTGTTGTTTACCAGTATAAAGTCCGGTATTAAATATTGTGTCTTTACTATTTCATCTCCGCTTCCACCTGGCTTTGGATTGAGCTTTGTGATCAGGTTTATGGCTTCCTTTAGTAATGTTTCATCTTCAATATGAAGTTTCTTGGCAATCTTATCATAGTGCTTTTTTGAAAATTCATTGAAGCAGTAATCTATTACATCATAAGCCAGTTGATTGATGGTTTCTCCCGGATCTTTCCTTTCTAATTGCAAAAGAAGACATTCCTGGAGGTTTCTCGCTGCGATTCCAGGAGGGTCAAAATTCTGGATCTTGAACAATAGGTCCTCCAATTCCTCTTCATCTGTTTCCATACCCTGGGAAAAAGCCAGGTCATTGACTATGGCACTGAGTTCTCTTCTTATGTAACCTTCAGAGTCAATACTTCCTATGAGTTGTTTACCAAGGACTGTTTGACGTTCATCAAGCTTCAAAAATCCCAGTTGAACGATCAGGTGTTCATGCAGTGTGGATCCTACCGATATTGGAAGTTCTTTTTCTTCTTCACTTGATACACCATCACCCTGCATTTTATATCCGGAATAGTCATCGTGAAGATATTCTTCCAAATTGGGTTCATCTGATTCAACAGTTTCAAAATCGTCATCAGCCTCATAATCAGAGTCTTCGTCGTTCTTACCTTCTTCCAGGGCCGGATTTACTTCAAGCTCTTCCTCAATTCTCGTTTCCAATTCCGCAGTGGGTACTTGCAACAATTTGATGAACTGAATCTGCTGTGGAGACAGTTTTTGTTGTAAGGACTGGGTAAGTGTGAGTTTTTGCATCTTTGATTTCCGCAGGATCAAAAATATTGAAAATCGTCTATTCTTTGATTAAAACACCAATTTATCGTTCTTTTGCCGCTGATTTTAATTATGGCACAATATCCGTAAATATCAAAGAATGAAGCGAATAAAGATTAAGGAACTATTGAGCTCAACTCCGTTCGACACGGACGTCGTACTGAAAGGTTGGGTCAGGACGAAGCGGGAAAGCAAGAATGCGGTCTTTATTGCAATGAATGATGGATCCATAATTAACAACATTCAGGTAGTGGCCGATCCCTCAAAATTTGATGAGTCCCTTCTTCAACTGATTACTACCGGAGCCAGTCTGAAGGTAGGGGGGAAGTTAGTTGAATCTCAGGGATCCGGTCAATCCAGAGAGGTACAGGCAGAAAGCATTGAGGTGACCGGTGCTGCAGATCCCGAGAAGTTCCCACTTCAACCGAAAAGGCATTCTATGGAGTTTCTGAGGGAAATAGCTCACCTAAGACCCAGAACAAATACGTTTTCCGCGGTCTTTCGCGTGCGCCATGCCATGGCATTTGCCATCCATAAGTTCTTCAATGATAAAGGGTTCTTCTACATTCACACACCAATCATTACCGCTTCCGATGCTGAAGGTGCCGGTGAAACCTTTAAGGTTACAAGTTTCGATCTAGCGAACATACCCCGCGATGAGGAAGGCATGGTTGACTTTAAGCAGGATTTTTTCGAAAAGGAGACTAATTTGACAGTTTCCGGTCAGTTGGAAGGAGAGCTTGCAGCTTTGGCTTTGTCCGAGATCTATACGTTTGGACCAACCTTTCGTGCTGAGAATTCGAACACCACACGTCACCTTGCAGAGTTTTGGATGATCGAACCTGAGATGTCATTTTATGACAACAGTGATAACATCGACCTCGCTGAGGAGATGTTGAAATATGTTATAAAATATGTTCTGGAAAATTGCGTGGATGATCTCAATTTCCTGAATGACAGGGATAAAAGGGAGCAGCAATCCAAACCACAAAATGAGAGGAATGAAATGTCACTATTGGATAGATTACATTTCATACTGGACAACGATTTTGAACGGATAAGCTATTCTGAAGCCATTGAAATACTGCGTAACTCCAAACCCAACAAAAAGAAAAAGTTCCAATTTTTGATTGAGGGTTGGGGTACAGATCTGCAGTCTGAGCATGAGAGATATCTGGTGGAAAAACACTTCAAGAAGCCTGTGGTCATTTTCGACTATCCAAAAGAGATCAAGGCATTCTACATGCGACAGAATGATGACGGAAGGACGGTTGCGGCCATGGATGTCCTTTTCCCAGGAATCGGTGAAATTGTGGGGGGATCGCAAAGAGAAGAAAGACTGGAGAAGTTGATCCAAAGGATGGAGGAAATGGATATCCCACAGGGAGAGCTGGAATGGTACCTGGAGACAAGAAGATTTGGTACCGTTGAGCATAGTGGATTTGGATTGGGTTTTGAAAGGATCATTCAGTTTGTGACGGGAATGGCAAACATCCGTGATGTTATTCCATTTCCAAGGAGTCCGGGAAATTGTGAATTTTAGAACATAATTGCTCAATACCTGTTGAAGAATTAGCTTTAATCCAAATCACACCCCATGGAAAACTTCCTTGCCTTCTTCGCTGATCTTCCCACACTTTACAAACTGGGATGGATAATAGTATGCCTGTTATTTGTTTGGGGCCTTGAAGCGTTGGTACCACTTTTCCGACACGATTACAACAAACTGAGACATGATGGTGTGAACCTTGTCTTTCTTTCTTTCACTTTAGTTTTAAATATATTGATCGGATTGGCTACGGTCAGTGTTTTTTATTGGGTGGAGATCTCAGGAGTAGGGCTTCTGAATTTAGTGGATCTACCTCTTTGGATTGAAGTCATTCTAGGGGTGATGTTGTTGGATCTATTCGCACAGTACGTAGCTCATTATACCTTGCATCGAGTAAAATGGATGTGGAAATTTCACATGATCCATCATAGTGATTCAAAAGTTGATGCAACTACAGGTACTCGTCATCATCCCGGTGATTATGTAATCAGGGAGGTCTTTGCCATTGCGACTGTATTGGTATTTGGTATACCCGTTTCATTTTATGTTCTATATCGGATCATCACAATTTTCTTCACTTACATTTCCCATGCCAATATCAGATTGCCCATATGGATAGACAAACCATTGAGTGTTTTATTTATCACTCCACATGTTCATAAATTTCATCATCATTTTGAAAGGCCCTGGACAGATACCAATTTTGGGAATATATTTTCAATTTGGGACCGGCTCTTTGGTACGTTTGTATATGATGATCCAAAGAAAATAAAGTATGGCTTGGATGTTCTGGATCCTAAAAAGGATGAGGATATTATCTATCAGTTACAGATCCCTACGGACAAGACCATCAAGACTGATTATTGATCAGTCGTAGAACTTTCCCTGTATAGCGAAATTGAATCCTTCTGAAATCACCTTCATTCGAGCGTTGGCATCCCACAAAAGAGGATTGGTATGATTGAAGTGAATAAAGTATATTTTTGATTTAACCAATCTTTGCTCTGAGGAGAATAGGCTCATTGTTTCAATCACAAATGGGTGGGGAATTTGAGACATACTCCTATTTTTCAATTCCCCTTCCTGAAAGAAACTTCCGTCAAGAAATGCCCTGTCGACGTTTTTTACTTCAGTTTTAATATCTCGATCCCATTTATCCCATTTGTCAATGTCAGGTATGAACAGAGCTTTCTTGCTTCCAAGAATCATATGGTATCCGGCTGTTTCAGAATACTCATCACGGTGTGGGACCTGGTAGGTGATTAGCTTAAACTCCTCAGTTAATGAAAGTGTATCATTCTTAGCGAGTCTTTGGAGGGATATGTTTTTGAGACCTACCAGCTGGCTCCACGGACCATTAGCTGTAAGGAATTGAGCCATCTTTGGAAGGCAATAGACTTTAACATTGTTAGATCCCAATGCTTCTCGCCCCAGGAACATCAACCCGGAATAGTGTCCAATGTGGGCATGAGTTAGGAAAATACCTTCCGGTAAATAAGGAAAGTCTCCATTTGTCAGGTCTTGAAAATATTGCAATTGTTCCACAAAGTCAGGTGTGGCATCAAACATCCACCATTTCTTTTGTGTCTCATCCAGGACAGCGAGGGATACTACATTTCTTTTTAGGGTAGGGTCATCCCACGCTCTTTGACAGTGATCTTGACAACCAATATGTGGAAATCCACCGTCCTGGGCAATCCCCAAAACGACAAGTTTGGTTTGACTGAAAGCGGTAAGTGACAAGCAAAGGAATATTCCGTTTAACACCTTGTTCATGGCCTAAAAATAGTTAATTACCCTAAACCAATATCGATATCTCCCCTTACCTTTAAATTATGTTTCAGGACACTTCACCATTAGCTGAACGATTGAGGCCTACTTCTCTCGATGAACTTGTTGGACAAGAGCATCTTGTGGGAGAAGAAGGTGTGTTACGAAAAGCTATATCATCAGGGAGGGTGCCTTCTATTATTTTCTGGGGACCGCCAGGTACGGGTAAGACCACGCTGGCCAATATTATCGCAAATCAAGTCAAAGTTCCTTTTCAATCTCTGAGCGCTATAAGTGCAGGAGTAAAAGAGGTCCGTGATGTTATTCAAAAAGTAAGGCCAGGAAGTAAGACGATACTATTCATAGATGAGATCCATAGATTCAATAAGGCCCAACAGGATGCTTTATTAGGAGCAGTTGAGAAGGGAACTATTACTCTGATTGGAGCTACTACTGAAAATCCAAGCTTTGAAGTGAACTCTGCTCTCCTTTCACGAGCTCAGGTTTACACATTAAATTCTTTAACGAAAGATCACCTTTTAGACATTGCCAATAATGCGTTGACTAACGACGTTGAACTGACGAAACATCAGGTGAACCTGAAAGAGACAGAGGCTCTTTTCAATTTATCAGGGGGAGATGCCCGGCGATTATTGAACCTCCTGGAGCAGGTAATCACAGCCGAGGAATCCCAAAATGTTGATATCACCAATGAGAAGGTCATTGCGGTAGCTCAACGCAAAACTGTGCTCTATGATAAAAAAGGAGATATGCATTACGATGTTATCTCAGCATTTATCAAATCGATCCGGGGAAGTGATCCAAATGCAGCTGTTTATTATTTGGCAAGGATGATTGAAGGAGGAGAGGATGTGAAGTTCATCGCAAGACGATTGGTTATCCTTGCTTCCGAAGACATCGGAAATGCCAATCCCACAGCTCTGGTAATGGCCACAAGTGCCTTTCAGGCAGTTAATCTTATCGGTTATCCTGAATCAAGAATAATTCTAAGTCAATGTGTTACCTACCTGGCAAGCTCGCCTAAAAGTAACGCCAGTTACGAAGCCATAAATCTGGCGCAGAGAGAGGTGGCGAAATCAGGTGATCTGCCAATACCCATGGCAATTCGTAATGCTCCAACCAAATTGATGAAAGAAAAAGGGTACGGGGAGGGATATAAATACGCACATGCATATGATGGGAATTTCGCGGAGATGGAGTTTTTACCTGAAGAAATTGCTGGAACGACTTTTTATGATCCTGGTAAGAATCCAAGGGAGGAAGAGCTAAGAAAACATCTGCGTAGCAAATGGAAAGAAAAGTATGGCTACTGACCTAAAGGATAACTGAACTTCGTCGTTCAAATATTAAAGTATCCTTCCATTCCCCTTTCCATTTACCAATTTTTTCCCTGTAGCCGATCTTTCTGAACCCTCTTTTTTCATGGAGAACTATACTGCCAGTATTCTCAGGGAACATTGCAGCGGTCAATGTCCAAATTCCGTTTCTTTCAGAAGATATTATTACCTCTGTCAATAGTTTATTTCCAACTCCTTTTCCATGATGTAAAGGATCAATGTATACGCTCACTTCCGCTACTCCCCCATACACGCATCTATCGGAAACCGGTGAAAGTGCTACCCAACCAAGGATAGAAGGACCGGATAATGCCACAAACCTGGAATGAGAGGTATGCGATGAATCCCATTCCTTCCAGGATGGAGCTTCCGTTTCAAAGGTGGCCATCCCTGTCGCAATTCCATCCTCATATATTTTTTTTACTTCTGGCCAATGGTCCTCAGTAAGTGGTTTGATTATTAAATCCATTTCCCTTTAAATTACCATTACTAAATTATCGAAATGCCTAAACTAATTGGCCCCTTTCATCAACTCCTGACTATGGATGGGATTGCTCTAAAAGGCCCCGTCTCAAATGACCAGCTTTTGATAAAGACTAATGCCGGTGTCCTTGTGGAAAATGAGGAGATCCTTTCAATTGGGGATTTTGAAACTTTGGCCCACAAGCATGACAATATAACGGAGCTAAAGGGGACTCATATCGGTCTGCCAGGATTTATAGATTGTCATACACATTTGATATGGGGGGGATCAAGGGAAAAGGATTTTGAAAGAAGGAATAGTGGGATGACTTATCAGGAGATCTTAAATGAAGGCGGAGGGATTCTGGATACTGTAGAGAAGACAAGAAATGCTTCTGAACAGGCACTGAAAGAAAACCTGAAGGCTAGGGTAATGGGACATTTGAAATCTGGAGTTACCACCATAGAGGTAAAAACAGGTTACGGACTTTCGGTTGAGCATGAGTTGAAACTGTTAGGTTGTATCAGAGATGTCGATGACGAAATCAGAGCTGATTTGATCCCAACTTTTTTGGGAGCACATGTTTGCCCAACTGGATTTGAGAAAGAGGATTACCTCGACCACCTGGCGGATCAGGCATTACCACTAATTAAGGAGAAAGGATTGAGCAATAGAGTGGATGTATTTATCGAGGAAGAGGCCTTTAATGTCGGACTTTCCAGGGATTATCTTCAAAAGGCAAGAAAAATGGATTTCAATATCACTGCACATGCCGGCCAATTTAGCTCAGGTGGTGTGAAGTTGGCTGTTGAAATGGGGGCAGATAGCGCGGATCACTTAGAATCAATCACGGAAGTTGATATCAAGATGCTGGCTAGGAGTAATACAACGTCCGTAGCACTTCCCGGAGCATCTTTGGGTTTGGGAATGGAATTCACACCAGCAAGGAAATTATTGGATGGCGGTGCGGGTCTGGCCATCGCCACTGATTGGAATCCAGGTTCTGCCCCGATGGGGGATCTACTAACTCAGTGTTCTATCCTTGCCACCTACGAAAAATTGACAGCCGCTGAAATTTTTTCGGGGATCACATTACGGGCTGCTCATTCACTTCGATTGACTGATAGAGGAATAATCAAACCTGGATCCAAGGCTGATATCGTAGCCTTCCCATGCAGGGACTTTCGTGAGATACTTTATCATCAAGGTCAGATGACACCTTCCTTTACCTTTAAAAACGGAGAAAGGGTTTAGAATGTACCAGATTCCCAATATGAGTTTATGGAAAGGAAGGATTAATCCCGATCCCGGAGACTTATTGTACCATCAGGTTTTGAAATCGCTGGATATGACCAATGACCTGTGGATGCCAAATTCTGAAGTTAACTATGCATTGCTAGGTTTTTGCTGTGATGAAGGGGTACGAAGGAATTTTGGAAGGGCAGGGTCTCGCAAAGCACCAGATCAGATAAGAAATCAGCTTTCTAAGCTCGCCGTTCATTTTGATCCTTCAAAGGTCTCGATAGTAGACGCTGGCAATGTGATATGTAACCAGGATAAGCTGGAAGCGGCTTTTGATCAGTTGAAGGTTAAGATTCACACATTGTTGGCCCACGGATTCAATCCAATAGTATTGGGAGGTGGACATGAAACTGCGTATCCGCATTTCAGAGCTGTCGAGGATCATCTGCCTGATCAGCAAGTGGGTATAGTAAATTTTGATGCACACTTTGATATGAGAACTTACGAAAACGGACCCCATTCAGGGAGTTCATTTCGGAACATTCTGAATGATTCGCGGCTTAATGGGAAACCATTCAATTATTTGCCAATTGGTATCAGGACTGAGGCAAACGTAAAATCACTGTTTGATGTAATGTCAGAGCATAAACAGGATTATGTCGGCCTCAATAGGATACAACACGAGCTGAAATTAGTACAGGAAATGGTACAGTCATTTATGGAAAAGCTGGATAAAATTTACTTGACTATAGATATGGATTGTTTTGCCGGAGCATATGCTCCTGGGGTAAGTGCTTCTGCTCCTGATGGGCTGACTCCAAGTCAGTTCAATTCAATTTTTGATACAATTTTGCTTTCAGATAAAATTGTTTCTATAGATATTGTAGAGGTGAATCCTGATTTTGACACTGACGACCGAACTACCAAATTAGCTGCGGGGATTGTGGATCGATTTATTAATTCAGAAAATAAACGCGGTTAAATAATCGGTCATCTCGGCGATAAAAATCATAACGTGTACCAACATATTTCATCAAAGAATACTAAATAACTAGAGATATTCAAATTGAAGGTATTAACTACTACTGACATGAAAAAGAGCTTAATTTTTGCCACACTGACCATTTTTATTCTGGCTTGCAGCCAGAATCGATCACAGCAAACTACAGAAGAAGTTCCTGTTGAGGATCAGAAAAGCCTCATTGGTTATGTTGATCTAAGTGATCCCCTTGAAGAGGATCTGATTGCGACAGGAAAAAAGATCTTCACGGAAAAATGCGCCAGGTGCCATACCCAGGACACTGCTCGATTTCTAGTACCAAGCTTTGCAGGGATAACAAATCGCCGAACCCCCGAATGGATCATGAATATGATCATAAATGTTGATGTGATGGTCGAAATAGATTCTATCGCTCATGGACTCTTAATGGAGACAGGAATAAAAATGCCGGAACCTCAGCTGACTATAGAGGAAGCCAGAAGTGTTCTTGAATTCTTCCGTCGAAATGATATGGAACAAGTCGGATCTAAGGATGAGGGTGTTTCATTGAGAGAATCAACAGACTAAAAAAAGTATTTTTGGAATATGGTTATTTGGATATCTTAAGCTCCACTTGAAGCAGTGTTATCCATCAATTCCTTATTCAATTTTTTAGCTATTTTCTTCATTTTTTCGATTACAAATTTTAGTTCACGATCTCTGACTAACTCAGATTTAATACCATCTGAGAATTTTACGTAACCGACATATTCATAGAATCGAGCTGTATTGGTCTGACCTCCCCATGAGGTCATTCGCTGAGACATTTTGATTTTATTGACATATACTTTCTCAATTTCCAAATAGGGAACGGGTTTGCCTATTTTGTTACCCATGATCCAGATGAATTCATGACGTATTTTTTTTACCGGATTGATTTCATAAATCGTTCGAGAGGTCCACAATATCGGTAGAATGGGTGAAAACAGAATTCCCAATCCAATGAACGGGTACATGGTAAGGTTTTCATATAAAAATTTGTAGAGAAGAAACAGCAGAAATGTTCCTGCAAAACCAAAAGCTACAGGTATCAATCTTCCTTTATCAATTCGGACACTTTTCAAATGTCTTTCCTCTTTCATTCAATTTGTTAATTTCGCTTCACGTACATAAACAATCGAATAAACCGATCGTTACTATTGTATGGAGAAAGAAATGGGTTTGTTTCCTTTGAATTTGGTAGTGTTCCCCGGGGAACAACTCAATCTTCATATTTTTGAACCAAGATACAAGCAATTGATCAATGATTGTCTTGAAAAGGACTCCACCTTCGGTATACCTTCTTTTGTCAATCAAAAAGTAGAGATGGGGACTGAAGTTCAAATTGATGAAGTTTCGAAACGTTATTCCGATGGCAGGATGGATATCAAAACTTCAGGACTCCAAGCCTTCGATGTTGTCGATTTCCAAAATCCATGGAATGACAAGCTATATGGAGGGGGTAAAGTTCGAATGATCGAATACGATGACCGTGAAGATGCCCATACTAAAACCAGGCTTATAGATTTGTCACAGCAGTTATTCAGTTGGTTGAAAATGGAAGATTCTGTCTCTGTTAATCGTTCGACTTCTTTGCATGAGATAATCCACAAGATTGGATTACGACCAGAAGAGGAGTATGAGGTTTTTAAAATGGAATCGGAATCCGAACGTCACAAGTTCGTTGTCCAACACTTGAAAAGAGTTATTCCCGCACTGGAGCGAGCTGAAAAAGCCAAGGAAAGAATTCAAATGAATGGGCATTTCAAACATCTTGATCCTTTACAGTTCTAATTATCCCTTAATTTTCCGCTAATGAATATTTCAGGATTTGGAGTTGTGATCCTGTTCATAGTAGGAGGATTACTTTTTGTATTAATCACTTTGCTGGCAGGAAGATTTCTAAGACCTGATCGACCTAATCAAGAAAAACTAACTACCTACGAGAGTGGGGAAGATCCGGTTAGCAATGCCTGGGGTGTCTTCAATGTAAGGTACTATATCATTGCTTTGGTTTTTTTACTCTTTGAAGTTGAGCTTGTGTTCCTTTTCCCCTGGGCAGTTGTATTTGGGGATAAGGAATTAGTTGAATCCACCAACGGTCTATGGGGATGGTTTTCATTAATTGAAACCTTCATCTTCATTGGACTACTCGTTGTAGGTCTCATTTATGTATGGTCCAATGGTATGCTCAATTGGGTGAAACCGGCAGTTGATACAAAAGATTTTGATTCCAAAGTGCCCAAGGAACACTACGATAAAATAAACAAGAAATACAATTGAAAGGATATCTTGATCAGGAGTTAAGTCAGGGTGGCATCATTATTACAAAGTTTGAAGATCTCATAAACTGGGCAAGACTTTCCAGTCTATGGCCGATGGGATTTGGTCTGGCATGCTGTGCAATAGAAATGATGAGTACCATGACTTCTGGGTACGATATGGATCGTTTTGGGATACTGCCAAGGCCTTCACCCCGATTGTCAGATGTTATGATCGTTGCCGGTACTGTAACTTTTAAAATGGCAGACAGAGTGCGAAGGCTGTACGAACAAATGGCAGAACCAAGATACGTCATATCTATGGGCTCTTGCTCGAATTGCGGTGGCCCATACTGGGATCATGGTTACCATGTGGTGAAAGGTGTTGACAAGATCATACCGGTTGACGTATACGTTCCGGGTTGTCCTCCCAGGCCTGAAGCCTTGATTGGTGGCTTTATGAAGCTGCAGGAAAAGATCCGTGAAGAATCAAGGATAAGACCAACAGGATTGAAAAAACTGATCAAACGTAAGGTGAGCTGATGGATTTCGATGGCATTAGGTCAATGGTTGAAGAAAATTTTCCAGACCACTATAAAGGTGAAGATCGGGACTCAACTCCAATGGCAATTTTAGTAGAATCGAAGGGGATTTGTTTAATCATGGAATTTCTCAGGGATCATGATAATTTATTTTTCGATTCACTTTCATGTCTAACAGGGATCGATAATGGGCAGGAGAAGAACACCATGGAGGTGGTTTACAACCTTTACTCTATCCCTTACAATCACCACTTGATGGTCAAGACATCCCTGTCTCGCGAGAATCCCAGGATCGATTCGGTTAGCAGTGTTTGGAAAACAGCCAATTGGCATGAACGTGAGGCTTACGACTTGTTGGGTATTCGGTTTACAAATCATCCGGATCTAAGGAGGATCTTACTTCCTGATGACTGGGAAGGGCATCCGCTGCGAAAGGATTACAAGGAACAGGATAAATACCATGGGATAAATGTGGTCTATGATCGGGATGATCAAATGGAGAATGAAGAATTAAGAAATCAAAAATGACGTAGATAGGAGTTGAAAACACTACAAAAAAAGCTGTCACATCGAGCGAAGGGAGATGACTATTCAAATTATGAAAATTTATTAACCATGCATAACACAACGTTAGGTATGAATAGTTTTCTCCAAAGTCGAAAAGACAGCTTTTTTTGAATTGAGAATTGGTAATGGAGAATTGAGAATTGAGAATTGGGAATGGAGAATGGAGAATGGAGAATTGGTAATGGAGAATTGAGAATTGAGAATTGGGAATGGAGAATGGAGAATTGAGAATGGAGAATTGGGAATGGAGAATTGAGAATTGAGAATGAAGAATTGAGAATGGAGAATTGAGAATGAAGAATTGGGAATGGAGAATTGAGAATTGGGAATGGAGAATGGAGAATTAGAAATTGAAATGAATTTGTATAATAATTAAGAACCAAAATAAAGAGAAATGAAGAACCAAAACCCTTTACTCACGAAATCCTATGACTTTGCACTCAGAGTTCTAAATCTATGTTTTGAAATTCAAGATTCCCACAGAGAATATGATATGAGTAGACAGTTATTAAGAAGTGGAACTGCGATTGGCGCCCTGTCAGAGGAAGCACAGCAGGCTGAATCCAAAGCAGATTTCGTTCATAAATTGTCAATTGCAAATAAGGAAGCATTTGAAACTCATTACTGGTTGAGACTTTTACGTGACTGTGGACGATTCTCTCATGACTTTTCAAAAGAAATTGATGATTGTGAAGAATTGAAACGTCTTTTGGTATCCATTATCAAATCGTCAAGGGGCAAATAATTCTTAATTTTTAATTTTCAATTCTCCATTCTAAAAGTGGAAATTCAATACAAATACCACCCTGACAATCTTAAAAGATCCGAGCCAATTGTCACAGATCCGGAGAAATTGAAAACGGGGGAAATGATCATCAATATTGGTCCACAACACCCTTCCACACACGGTGTATTACGCCTGGAAACCATCACTAACGGGGAAATAGTAGTAGACGTTATCCCACATCTTGGATATCTGCATCGATGTTTTGAGAAACACGCCGAAGCATTGCCATATAACCAAATAATCCCCTACGTTGATCGGATGGATTACATGGCCGCCATGAACTCTGAGCACGCCTACGTCATGGGAGTTGAGAAAATGCTTGGTATACAAGGGGATATACCCAAAAGAATTGAATACATCCGTGTTCTTGTGGCTGAGTTGAATCGCATAGCTTCACATTTTGTTGCAATCGGGACTTACGGATTGGATATCGGTGCATTCACACCTTTTCTTTGGGTGATGCGGGATAGAGAGCACATCATGCGCCTTTTGGAATGGATATGTGGAGCTCGAATGCTTTACAATTATATCTGGATAGGAGGGTTGTTTTACGATCTCCCTGTAGGATTTGAGGACCGATGTATGGAATTCTCTAAGTACCTGAAACCTAAACTTGACTTTCTGGAGGACCTATTGGTGTCCAATAAAATATTTATCGAACGAACCGCAAATATTGGAACATTGCCACTGAATCTTGCCATTAATTATGGCATTACCGGACCCATGCTGAGAGGATCAGGGTTGAAGTATGATCTGAGAAAGGTAGATGGTTATAGTGTTTATCCTGAAATTGATTTTGACATACCTATTGGGGAAGGCAAAATGGGGGAAACTGGGGACTGCTGGGATCGTACATGGGTTCGAATGCAGGAGTGTCGGGAATCTCTGAAGATTGTAGATCAATGCCTGGAAAAGCTGATAAAAGACCATAAACGAACCAGAGATTTCGATCCTCGTGAAAAGCTTCCTAAGAAAATCAGACCAAAGGCCCAGGATTTCTACATTCGGGCAGAGAATCCCAAGGGTGAGCTAGGTTACTTTTTCAGGGCTGACGGACTTTCTGATATCCCCTTCAGGTGCAAAGCAAGAGGATGTTCCTTTGTTAACCTTTCCATTCTCCCTGAACTATGCAAGGGAGTGATGCTTTCTGATCTCATTGCAATTGTAGGATCACTCGACCTGGTACTGGGGGAAGTAGATCGCTGAGAAATTTTTATCCCTATACAGCGTTTTCCATATCACGATCGTCTTTCGTGAAATTGTTTTAATATGAATTTTAGAAATCTCGCTTACTCACTATTAATTGGAGGCATAGTATTTGGCTGTGACTCCTTCGAAGATGATGTAGTCCCTCAGGGGGACGACTTATTAAATCTTGATATTGAACGAAAAATTCAACAGGGGAATGGAGTGTTTTTTGATTTGAAATCAAGTGTTTCAGCTTCAGAAGCCGTTGAATTTCATATAGGTCTCAATCCGCAAAAGGGGAGTGTCGACTTCCTTGAAAATGCAATTCTGAAGTATACGCCAAATGCAGATTTTGTCTCAGGTGTCGATTTGTTTTCAGTTGAGCTTTTCGATATCAATCAATCCTTATTAGATGTTGATACGCTTATCGTTGAAATGATAAGCGATTCCACTGACCTTCCTTGTTTCAGTGGAGCGCTTCCGGAATACTATGTTTTGGGCGTCAATGAATCTATCCAGTTCAATCCTATCTTGAATGATGGATTTTGTCCTGAAAATGTGGATGAGATCATATTACGACCAGAGGATCCGGATCATGGAACAGTCGAAGTGGTCAATGATATTGAGCTCCTGTATACCCCGGATCAGGATTATGTGGGTTACGACTATTTTCTCTATGAAATTGAATTAGTCGATCTTGAAGGTGTCTCACATGTCAGTATATCCATTGTTGAGTTTGAAATCATTGATGGATCACAATTGCCATGTTATGAGGAAATGTTCCCGAATCAGGATATTGTACTAGAAGGAGATCGTGAAGAGAGTTATGAGATCCAGATCTTCTATTCTGACCCATCTTGTGATGTTTTTGCATGGGATGTCACAGTAACAGATGTTATAAATGGAACGGCGGAGCCTAATGAAAACAGAACACATATGATCTATTATCCTGGTCCGGATTCCATTGGAGTTGTCCATTATTTAGTTGAATTCTCTGGAGGATTTCAGCTAGAAAGATGTCTAAATCTCTATTTTGATGAAGATCTGAATGGCCCAGACACAACGGCATGCCCTGTGGGGATTGAAGATTTCTTCACCTTCGATATGGGTATGGATTCTGCTGGATTCGTGATGGACACAGTCTATTTCAATCCAGGAGACAATGACATCAAATGCTCTGATTTCTATCAAATCAATATTCTTGAAGAACCAGATATCGGGGAAGTCGCTGTTGTCGATGATCAATGGATCCAGATGGTAGTGCTCGAGGAGTTTGCAGGTGAACGAACAACTCAACTTAAATATGAGATTTGTGATGATGGGAAATGTGATGATGAATATGTGTACATAACGATTTTCAAGTAAAAGGATAGGTTTTTCTATGGGTCGGGGACATTCTCCGGCCTTTTCTTTTATGAACGATCTAACCAAAATATTGAAATACTGCAAGGCAGGTAAAAAGTCATACCAGGAGAAACTGTATGATCTCTTTTGCAATATGGTCATGGGTATTTGCCTTCGTTATGTTGGGGACCGCATTGCAGCGGAGGACGTATTTCAAGAAGTATTCATCAAAGTTTTCCAAAAGCTGGAAGATGTTAAGTCACCTGAAGCTCTTCCGGGATGGATACGAAGGATTGCGGTCAATTCAGCTTTGGACGCTATCAAGGTCCAAAACCACAGCCTTTTTCCAAATAACGAAAAGCTGGATAATGACGATCACTATTACAATGAGATCATTGATAAAATCACCACCGATGAATTGTTGGACATTGTGAATGAATTACCTGAAGGTTACAGGGTAGTTTTTAACCTATTTGCTATTGATGGCTATAGCCATAAGGAGATTTCTGAGAAGCTAAGAATTGCGGAAAGTACATCAAGATCACAATTAACCTTCGCTAAGAAATTATTGCAGAAGAAACTAAAAAAATTAGGTATTACACGGTATGAGTCAGTCGTTTGAAAACAGGATAGGTGAACGGCTTAGGGAGTATGCCCCACCACCACCTTCACATCTCCGGGAACAGGTTCTGGGTAAAGTAGGAGGAACAAATGCAACGGGATTTAACGGTTGGCAAATGTTTTCAGTAGTTCTGGCGACTATAGCCTTATTGCAAATATTCCCCGGACCCTATCAAGTATCCAAAAATGTGATAAATGAAGAGGTATCAGTTTCCGACAATCTTGAAAATGCTGATTTCAAGGTTTCTCCGAAACAGGAAGGATCAACATCCATATCAACAGCTGAAAACAACGGAAGGAAAGAGAAAATCATACTATTGAAAACAGAAAAGGAAGTTATTGAAAAAGATAGTAGAGGAAGTGGTCCGGATATAGAACCAGCATCGAATGCCAAGTATGTTGAATTCGAAGCCTCTCCAAAATCACTTTCGACGAATGATCAGCCCAGAATTCCTGGAATACATTTACTGAAAAAAGAGAGGAGGAGAACTGTACCGGTCAAACCTGAAAGGGAAAGGAATTTTGATCCATACGGCGAATTGGGTGCATTTTTCCTTTATCAACAAGCTAAACCGAACCTGGAAGATGATATTGTGATAGACAACTTTCAGGGTCAAGGCAGAATATCACCCAGCAGGTTAGGCCTTTCTTTAGAGGGTGGTGTACACAAAATTTTTGACAAAAGAATAAGGCTCAATTTTGGAACCAATATTAGTACGTACAGACAAGCTTATCAATTTACCATTCGGAATACGGAACCGGAGGGTGCCACTGTCATTCCTGGTGAAACGGCAAGCCTTATACCGGTATTTGATGAATCGCTTATTTCCATCGATCATCGACTCTGGAGTATAGGTGGCAAATTTGGAATTAGTTATAATCTGTTTACTGCCACCACTACGCAGTTAAATACAACCATAGAATATCAACATATCCTGAATCGTGAACATAATTTCTATTTTCAGGATGAGCAGTTCAAGGTGAATTACCCAAATCAGGTATTACTGAGTGCGGGTATTAGAAAAACAATATTCATCACCAGTCATGGAACAGTTGATTTGGTACCTTCCATTCGATATTCGCTGAGGAAACATGAAAGTGAAGGTAATCAGGTACTATCAGTGAAACCATTCAGTGTAGGTTTAAGTCTTTCATACCTATTTGGGAAGTAATCGC
This sequence comes from Cyclobacteriaceae bacterium, assembly GCA_965242805.1. Lineage (GTDB taxonomy): Bacteria > Bacteroidota > Bacteroidia > Cytophagales > Cyclobacteriaceae > JANQEU01. The sequence continues at coordinate 4,088,363 of CBDETD010000002.1, forward strand.
TTGTCGTTAACTTAGTTTGGTGATTCCGATACTATCATCAGAACAGATCCGGTCTGCGGATGAACACACAATTACCAATGAGCCTATTCCATCCATTGATCTCATGGAACGAGCGAGTGAAGCTTTCACGGAAAAGTTTTATGAACTTGTTGGTCAACCAAAGAAGGTTGCTGTTTTTGCTGGTGTTGGTAATAACGGTGGTGACGGGTTAGTGGTAGCTCGATTGTTGCAGGGGAAAGGGATCGATGTCATTGTATTTGTAATTGGAAAGGTTGACAAGGGTACCCAGGATTTCAGAGCCAACCTTGATAAACTTCCTATCGATCCTTTCTTTCTAACAGTGGACTCAGAATTCCCTATAATAGACATAGATTCAATAGTAATTGACGCAATATTCGGTTCAGGGTTAGCGAGACCAGTAACCGGTTTATATGCTGATCTTATTGATCTTATTAATGATTCCGGAGCAAAAATCATTTCCATCGATATTGCCTCTGGTTTATTTGCTGATCAAGCTCCGGAACATGAAGGAGCTATAATTAAACCGGACCACACAATCACATTTCAAGTTCCTAAACTATCATTTTTCCAACCAAACCTTCACGAATTTGTAGGGGACTGGCATGTTGTGCCCATTGGAATACATAAGGAATTTATTGACGGTCTACCGACAGATCACCATTTTACAGAAAAGGATGATATCATATCAAGACTTGTTACAAAATCCAAATTTGATCACAAGGGGTCCAATGGTAAAATTCAACTTGTGACTGGTAGTAAAGGTAAGATTGGTGCTGCATCAATGTCAGCTAAGGCGGCCATGAGAACAGGAACTGGATTGTTATTGGTACAAATACCAAAATGTGGATCAAGTGTGATCCATAATAATGTCCTCGAAGCTATGGTCATTGAAGATGATGATGAGGAAGTGCTCACGGAAATTAAGTTGGAAGAAGGATTAACTGCCATTGGTATTGGACCAGGGATTGGCACAGCATCCGAGACAATTAATGCGACGAGATCATTTCTTAACAATAGGAAAATCGATGTCCCCCTGATCCTTGATGCTGATGCGATAAATATATTATCTGATGACAAAAAATTGTTGGAAGTACTACCTGAAGGTACGATTCTGACCCCACATCCGGGGGAATTCAAACGACTCGTTGGTTCCTGGTCCGATGATTTTGAGAAACTCAATATGCTTCAAAATTTCTGTAGGCAATATAAGTTGAACGTTGTGCTGAAAGGTGCATTTTCAGTCGTTTGTGATACTGAGGGGAAGGTATTTTTCAATAGTACTGGTAATCCAGGAATGGCTACCGGTGGGAGTGGAGATGTTCTTTTTGGAATGATTACAAGCCTGGCAGGTCAGGGAATGAAACCATTTGATGCATTGCTGGTTGGGGTCTATTTGCATGGTTTAGCTGGAGATGTTGCCAAGGAGCAGTTTGGAACCCGGGGTATGATTGCGACTGATATCATCGAAGCAATCCCTGAAACCTATCTAAAACTTAGCGTTTAACTTCTTAAAAATCAATTAATTATAGGAATTGTACTATTTAATAAAATTCATTAACTTTAAGGATTAACCATTTTTAACGGAGATTTTGTGGAAAAATTTTACTCAAATCTTACAACATTGGTATTTTTTTTGCGTACTTTGAATTTACATGCCAACTAAATCAATAGCCATATTATCGATTTGTTTGTTGCTGGGTGTGGCATCCACTGCTCAGAATGATGATAGGAATACCAGACCCTACCAGCCTGAGATCAACTTTAATCAAATTGAATTATTCCCTAATCCGGCTGTTGAGTTCGTAATTGTCGATATCAAAGACTCCAATCTGAAAAATGTGAAGATCGAATTGAGAAGTATGATTGGCAACAAACTTCGAATTGAAGTTGAGCGCATTGGACCTAATCGATATCGCATCCCGATGAAGGACTTTGCAACGGGATATTACTTCGTTGTTGTCAAAGACGAGATCCTCCGTTTTAATAAAGCGTATAAGATCCTTAAGAAGTAATAGTCAGTCGTATTCCCTTTAATTCCGGAATTAGCAAGTTGCCTTTAATTTTTTTACTTTGAAGAATCAGACCTTTTACGGCTTCTCCCATTACACCCCTGCAGTCCTTTCGATCGGAGCACAGTAAAGAGAGCTTGCCGACCGAAGGTGGGCCTGCCGTCCAAAGGTGGGAAAACTATACATAACTGTTTAAGAATTATGAATAGTTTTTTGGTTTCGTTTTCCATTTGTGATAGCTCAAAATGATGTCTTTTAATGAGGTTTTTGGACTTTTACAGTCATGATTTACACCATAACATTTTAGATATTAATACATAAACCTTTGTCCTACCAGACGGGTTTTCATTTACTCATACTCCATACCATACCGCACTAGCCCTCGTGAATCTTCGATTTTTGCCTTGACCTTGCTCCGCCGAAGCGGCTACGCAAAGTCACAGTGCAAAAACGATCGCAGCGGCGAACCGCCCGCGTCCACGGTGGACAAAAAAATCATAGGAAAATAATTAGCCCACGGCCGTCACACATGCTACAACACTGCTATCATCCGCGCAATCTTCCCGCGATTTTCCACCTACTTGGAGGAAAACTGTAAAGGTTATTTGATCTCTACACATATTGTCATCTGCTATGATTCTGCAATAAGAAGAATCAAACTGTGCGTTGAGGTCCAGGGACAGCGTGACTCCTTTGAGGACAGAGGGGAGTGGGTCGGGGAGGATTATCGTCAACCAAGTTACCCATGAAGTTTTCTCTTCCCTGCTTTCACAACTCCCCAATCATTCAATGGAATATCAATTCTCCGTTTAATAGTGATTCAAAAACGGCCTTGAGGAAAAAACGCTAAGATTTTTTGATCTCTACACAAATTGTCATTTGCTTAGATTCTGCAATAAGAAGAATCGAACTGTGCGTTGGGGTCCAGCGACAGCGTGACTCCTTTGATGACGGAGGGGGGCCGGTCGGTTGGGTAGGCTTGAGGGGATGCGGCGGAAAAGGAAGTTTTGTCGCTGGTGCCCTTTTCTTTTGCTTCGTTTTCTTTTGGGCAAACAAAAGAAAATGAAGATAAAGTTTCCAGATCACCCTATGGTGTTTCTGTATGCTGGCGTAGCAAATAACTCAAGCAACCCGTGATGAGATTGTAGTTCGAAATGATCTTTGTAAGCTATGTTTTTTCATTAGAACAAAACTGAAATGAACCAAACCTACCCCTTATAAAACTTACTAAATATCGTCTCATACTTGGCAGCCAGATCCCTTTCATTAGCCGCTCGGAACGCTCTTATGATCTGGTTGAGAGTGACGATCCGTTTTTGGTATTCAAATCCCTGCGTACTTTGTCCTGTATTTTCTGCGACCTGCAACCAGCTTTCAGCTCGCTCACTCAGGGTATCCGCAATATCAACAGCCTTCTCCTTTTCCCCTACATCCAGGAGGAGTGAGATCTGGTACACATTGAAGATATCATAGGGAATGGATTTGTCTGGCATAACCTCCAGCGATCGGTTCAATACTTCTTTGGCCCTCGTGAGATCACCTTTGTTGATAAGGTTCTGAGCCAGTGAATTGAAGGCCGACCTGTGATTTAAACAGAAATTTCTATAATCCTCATTATAGTAAACTGATTCATCATTCAATCCTTTCCAGCTGAATCTGTTCATCAGGTTATCGTACATCAGGTCAGTATTGACAAGGTAATCCGGTCCACTGTGTTGTAAAGGAGCAATCCTATACGTTATTCCTTCCTGGATCACATGATGCTTGATATCGATATTGATACTGTTCAGAGATGTATTGTTAAAATACATCGGCCGTTCGAAATTACTGTTAACCAGAAGATCAATGATGGCAAGGTCTTTTTTCTCCAAACCACTTCCTTTAAGCCTCCATACCAACCGATCCGTTTTATACTGATCTATGGTCGAATCATTTTCTGCCAACCAACTCAATTCACCAACCTTACCCTGCTCCACGTTCATGAACATATCCTTTGCTGGGAGCAGGTTATAACTTCCTCCGGTAGTAGTCGGGAAATTTAATCGTTTATCCTTACGCTTGATTAGTTCCAGTAATCCTTTCGCATTGATTGCACCCTGAATATCGAATCTTCCTTCGAAATAGGGTAGGTAGTCATTTGGACCGCCTTGAATATAATCTTCATTGGACAGGCTGAAAGGGAGGGCCTTGCTTTCATAAGCATCCCTCATCATTTGTTCGATGTACCAATCCGTATTGAAATAGCTCAATACGATCACCCTGACATCAGTGCGATGACCCAACACCTCCTGAGCGAACCATAATGGGAATGTATCATTGTCACCACCCGTAAACAGTATGGAATTCGGGGCACAGGAATCAAGGTAATTCTTAGCCGCTTCTATGGAGAAGTATCTTCCTGATCTATCATGGTCATCCCAGTTTTCAGAGGCCATCAACGTGGGAACTGCAAGGCAAAGGACAGTGGCCAGCACAGCTCCGATCTTTTGATTTTTAGAAAATCCACTGATCCAATCAAACAATGCCAGAACACTGAGACCTATCCATATCGTGAATACATAATAAGATCCCGCATAGATATAATCCCTTTCTCTCGGTTCAATGGGAGGCGAATTCAAATAGAGAACCAGCGCTGCACCGGTTAAGAAGAACAGGAGAAGTGTAACCCAGAAATAACGTTCGTTTTTTCGGTACTGGAAGAACATACCGATCAAACCAAACAATAATGGTAACCCCCAGTAGATGTTTCTTCCCTTATTTTCTGCGATCTCAATGGGGACCTCCTTAAAGGCTCCATTGATACCGATCCATCCCGCATCTTGAATGTCCGAAGCTCTACCCGAAAAATTCCACATAAAATAACGGAAATACATAGTACCAAGCTGATGAGCGAACATATAATAGAGGTTGTCGGCAAAGGTTGGTTTCTCTCCTTGTCGGAGACCTGTTACTTCCCTGTATCGCTGTTGGTGTTTGCCATCAGGGCTTTTACTGTACATCCTGGGGAGAATTGTGGTGTGTGCAGGATCATACTCCAGTTCGGTTTTGTAATCCTTGATCACATACTCATCCTCGCCTACCATGTAGATAGGATCTCCCTTGGTTTGATTTTTTACCTCCGCGGTAAAGTATTGACCTTTGAAAAGAGGTCGACTGCCATATTGTTCACGCTTGAGATATGACACATAGGTCATTATATCCTCGGGATTATTTTCGTCAATAGGAGTATCGTAATTTGATCGGATAAGAACGATGGAGTAACTGCTATAACCGATCATTACAAACACGAAGGCGACCAAAGCCGTATTGAGTATAACTTTTTTCTTTCTAATCGAATAAAGGATACCATAAACGATCGCTCCAATAAAAAGCAATGCAAATATTATTACCCCCGATCCAAAAGGTAATCCAATGGAGTTGACGAAGAAAATCTCAAATCCTCCTGCGATGGATGGGAGCCCCGGGATGACTCCGATCATAATGATCAGGATAATTGCAGAAGCTGCTGCCAAAGTAATGAGAATTCCTCTCCTTGTTGGATTTTCCTTGAATTTGAAATAGACGATCAATCCCAGTGCAGGGATCGTGACGAGGTTCAGTAAGTGAACTCCTATCGACAATCCCATCATGTATGCTATTAGGATCAACCATTTGTTTTGATCTGAGCCGTCCTCAATTGTTTCCCATTTAAGGATAGCCCAAAAAACGAATGCGGTAAAAAAGGAAGACATGGCATAAACCTCTGCCTCCACTGCTGAAAACCAAAAAGAGTCGGAAAATGTACAAGCCAGGGCTCCAACAATACCAGCTCCCATGATCGCGATGATCTGACCAGGGGTTTCCTGACCTTTTTCGGTTTTTAATATCTTTCTTGAAAGGTGAGTAATGGACCAGAATAAAAACAAAATGGTGAATGCACTGCTGACCACACTTAGCATGTTCACCCAGTAGGCAACGTTCTCAACATTGCCAAACGCCAGCATGCTGAACATTCGACCCATAAGTAAGAAAAATGGGGCTCCGGGAGGGTGTGGTACTTCCAGTTTATATGCTGTGGCAATGAACTCACCGCAGTCCCAAAAACTGGCTGTTGGCTCTACGGTAATTGTGTAGACCACCAACGAAATGAGAAAAGCAACCCAACCGGTGATGATATTGATCTTCTGGTATCCCATTTTCTTCAAATTATCTGTGAGGAGAGGCGAAATTAGCAATTAATGTATAATAAACGGGGAACGAGTAAGGTCATTTGCGTATTTAACAATTTTTAGCTTGGAACCGTATTACTTTTGAGCCATGGCTGAAGAAGAACCCGTACTAAAAGTCCTGATGAACACCATTCCCCAGGTTGGACAGGTGGAAGGCATTACAATTCGTCCAGGTCGGAGAGAAGATCCTGTTGAAATTCCTGAAGTGCTTGCAACAGATAGTGGATTGGAAGGTGATCATTTTAGTTCAAAATCCAGTGATAAACGACAGGTAACCTTGATCCAAAGGGAACATTTGGATGCTGTTGGTTCTATCTTGGGTATAGGCGTCGCCGATCACAAACTCACAAGACGTAATATAGCCGTGAGCGGGATCAATTTGTTGGCTCTGAAAGAACAAAGATTTCAGATCGGAGAAGCTATTCTGGAAGGTACAGGGGAATGTCATCCGTGTTCACGTATGGAAGAGAATTTTGGCCCCGGAGGGTATAATGCGATGCGAGGCCATGGAGGTTTGACAGCCAGGGTTATTCAACCTGGATTGATAAAGCAGGGTGACGAGGTGAAGCTAATTCCGGATTAATTTATTTATAGATCAGCGTATAGAACACCAACCATAGCAGGAAGAAAGGAATGTAGGTTGTAATTACCACATATGAAGAGATCGACCATTTCTTTCGACTCAGGTAGAATATTCCTATGATCAGTACTAACCAATATCCTATTTCGAAAACATTCAAAGCTTTAAAGGGATAATGGAGTTTATCGGGTAGTGATTGATAATCAACCAAATTCATAAGAGAGAAAGGGTAGAACGCTACCACGTCTTGGTAAGATGGGTCACCAGCAAAAGACAGGAACCAAAAGAGGTCCAAAATCTCGGGGATAATGAAGATCAATTCGCTGAACATTACCCACCGCCAGAGAGTAGCATATGTAAGCCGGTAGCCAAACATGAAGCATCCGACCCAGAGGAGGAAAGTGGTCAACGTAAATTTCCATGCCAGAAAGAAGGGGATGCTCAGGTATTGAAGCCCAAAGAAAATATCAAAGATCCACATCTGACCCTGCGCCTGCAAGACCTCAAAAGCAGCGATGTCTGCAATAACGAATAACCGCTTTAGGACAAGTATGATGATATACAATAGACATATAGTGATGAAAAATAAAGTAGAATTGAACTGGTACCAGTCCTCAAAAAACTTTTCACGGTAATCAGCAAGAAATTTCATTCAAGATGGAGCTAACTTCGTAAACATAAAGAAACTTCCTTTTGGTTTGGAACGAATATTGAGAGAACAGGAGCATAATTTTTGAAATGAGGTTTTTTTTAGCTTTTACCGTAATCATTTGGGTTCAGGTTGCACTTGGTCAGGATGACTTATCTGGTCCGGTTGACTCTTCGGCCAATGTCCTGCTTAAAAATAGATATGTACAGTTTGAGGCCACCCAGGCCATGTTCGATATGTACAACTATGACTTCGACAAGGCCCATCGTCAATACAATTATCTGCGCAAACAATATGGATGGCATCCTTTGCCATATTTTCTCCTTGGGTTAAATAAATGGTGGCAGTTGATGCCTTATGGTACCCAGGAGACCGAATGGGACAAACCATTTCTGGCATATATGGATACAGCAGAAGTTTTGGCCAAGAGGCTTTACAATGAGGTGGATGAAATCGAGGGAGCCTTCTTTTTGGCGGCAGCTTATGCATTCAAAGGCAGACTATACTCTGACCGTGGCCAATACACGAAGGCCGCGTTTGTGGGCAAAAATTCATTGAAATATATGGAGATCACCCGTGGACATGAAGATTTCAGCCCTGAAATACTTTTTGGGGATGGCCTATTCAATTACTATGCTGAATGGATCAGGGAAAACTACAAGATGCTTCGTCCATTAATGGCTTTTTTCCCTGAAGGGGATAAAAAGTTGGGGATTGAACAATTAAAGGAAACGGCCAGCAACGCTTTCTATTCCAGAACCGAGGCCCAATACTATTTGATGCGAATATTATACGCAGAGGAGGGAGATCTCGCCGGAGCCATACAAATTTCAAGGTACCTTCATGAGCAATACCCGAATAATGCTTATTTCCATCGATATTTTACTCGACTGTTGTATCAAAGTGGCAGATACAGAGAAGCAATTGATGAAAGCCTGGAAATCATAAATCGGATTGATCTGGCTATGCCGGGATATGAGTATAACTCCGGGAGATATGCAGGTTTTTTTCTGGGACATGCTTATGAAATTAAGAGAGATTACGAACAGGCGAAGAAGTATTTCAACTATGCCATCGAGTATGGGGAGCTGGCTAATGCCCAAAAGATGGGTTACTACATCTATTCTTTTGTTCATTTAGGTAGAATTGCAATGCGGGAGGAGAATTATGAGGAAGCCAAAAAACAATACACCCGAACCAAAAAGATCACGAAACGGAAACATCCGGCAAACAAGGAGGCACGGAAAAGATTAGCAGAGATCAAAGAAAAGACTTAACCTTACTTCTGCAATGAAAGTCCCCTTCATCAACCTAAAGGCCCAATATCAAAACATCAAATCTGATATAGATGATGCGATCTCCAAAGTTCTTGAAGGAGGTTTTTATATAGGGACCGATATTGTCTCAAAGTTCGAAAAATCAATTGCTGATTTCTACAAAGTCGAACACGCGATTGCTGTGGCTAATGGGTATGATGCCTTATACATCAGTCTGAAAATGTTGGGCATCGGGCCTGGTGACGAAGTAATAACATCGGCCTACACATGGGTTGCCACTGCCAATGCCATTTCCCAAACAGGTGCAACACCTGTCTTTGTTGATATTCATGAAAGGGATTACAACCTTGATATTGAACAAGCAGAAGATTCCATTACCGATCACACCAAAGCTATCATTCCCGTCCATATTTACGGGCAAAGTTGTGATATGGATGATTTGTTGGACATGGCTACCAACTATGGCTTAAAGATCGTGGAGGATGCAGCACAGGGTCATGGCGCAAGGTATAAGAAGCAACTGGTTGGGAGCTTTGGTGATGCAGGCGTTTTGAGTTTCTATCCTACCAAACAGTTGGGAGCTTACGGTGATGCAGGTTGTATTTTAACCGATAACGAAGACTTTGCTGAAAAATGCAGGATCTATGCCCGGCATGGCATACATGGCGATCAATTTGTCATGGATGGGATCAACAGTCGGATTGACACGCTCCAGGCGGCGATATTGCAGGTTAAATTGTACCATTTGGTTCATTGGACGATGGAGAGGCAGGCTATTGCCCAGATGTACATGGATCAACTAGCAGATATAAGAGAGATAGTTCTTCCGGATATCGACAAAGACAAGGAACATTCCTTTTACAACTTTCCCCTGCTGGTGCAAAAACCGAAAAAACTGAAGGATTTCTTATTGGATAAGGGCATTGAAACCGGGACCAATTACAAGTTTGTCCTTCCCCATTTGAAATTTTTCAAGTCCAAAGAACGATTTCCTGTGGCGGAATCCATTTCACGGAGGGTTTTGACGTTACCCATATACCCTGAGCTCACAGAGCGGCAGATCAATTATGTCTGTGAGCAGATCAAGGAGTTTTATAGCTGATTACGTACGATCGTCATTCCCTGGTTTAACCAGGGAATCTTATTCAACAGTTTTTTAGTTAAATGTCCTTTTGTCTTCAAACATAAGAGGAATGATGAATTATGTTTTCGAGTTCCAGTAAAGAAAATGGAGAATCTTAAAGTCCATCACCGTTAATTTAGTTCTCTTCATTTCTTTTCCTTGATGAAAAGAAACGAAGCAAAGAAAAATCAAGCCAAAATAATCGCCTATCACCCCTCTGGCCTTCCCACGCCCGGGTATTTTGGCGGGCCACCGCTCTTCTCCGCTATTGCGAAGTTTGGGAAACTCTGGCCTTGAGCAAAAAGCGCTAAGATTTTTTGATCACTAGCTATCTTTCTTCGCTATACTGTCTGAGTCCGATGAAGTTTTATTGAAGTCGGACGAGTTTATAGCGATAGTAGTCATAGATCAAAAAATTAGCTTTTTGTTCACAGCCTTGATTTTTTTGTTTCGTTTTTGCATCAAGGCAAAAATGAAAGACCTGCCTGGTCTAAAGGCAGAGGCAAGCAAAATGAAATCGAAGATTCACGAGGGGTGGTGTGCATGCAAGTGGGTATGAGGAAAATGAAGAAATACAAATGATTTACAAGATCAATAGGTTTCACCAATTCATATATTAAGAATGAGAATTCCCAGATCTCTAAGCCACAGAATCCCAATTAAACTATGTTTGCCACCAGATCAAGACCTTTAACAGGTAATGTGTGGTATTACCGGGATATATTCATTTTCCAGACTTGATAATCAGCAAATAGAGTCTCTCAAGGAGTCAACATCCAAGTTGACCTTACGAGGTCCTGATGCCCATGATAGCTGGAATGACGGTAAGGTTGGACTTGGTCAAACTCGGCTGTCCATAATCGATACATCGGATAGGGGCCTCCAACCCATGGCGGACACGACAGGGAAATACATGATCATCTACAATGGGGAAGTCTACAATTACAAAGAGATCAAAAAGGATCTTCTGGCAAAGGGGTATTCCTTCCATTCTGAAACAGATACGGAGGTTGTGTTGAATGCCTTCATCGAGTGGGGCCCTCAATGTCTTCAAAGATTCAATGGATTCTTTGGATTTGCGATTTACTCACTGGAGGATCATAAGTTATTTATCGCTCGCGATCGATTCGGCATCAAGCCTTTGATGTACATCAGGACGAATTCATATTTTGCTTTCGCGTCAGAGCTGAAGGCCCTGGTCGATTATGGGTGGGAAAGGAAAATGGACAAAGAATCCTTGAACTTATTTTTCCAGCTCACTTATATCCCTTCACCAAAATCGATTTTTGAGGGAGTCGAGAAATTAGAACCTGGTCAATTCCTGTTAATAGATGGGGAGGATGTAAGGAAAGAAAAGTACTTCGAAGTTCCATATACAGATTCACCTCAAATTCAGGGTTTTGATGATGCCAAAAGTAAGGTCAGGGAAACGCTACAACGGTCTGTAATTGATCGATTAGTCTCAGACGTTCCATTGGGTTCTTTTTTAAGCGGGGGGATCGATTCCTCCATTGTCACTTCCATAGCTGCACAAGAAGTAGAAGACTTTAAGACTTTTTCCATCGGATTTACGGAAAACAGGTTCTTTGATGAGACCAAATATGCGGAACTCCTTTCCAAAAGATATAGAACGGATCATCATACGTTTCCTTTGTCCAATGAGGATTTGTACGAGCATTTAGATAACATAGTGAATTACCTGGATGAACCTTTCGCTGATTCATCTGCCATACCCGTTTACATTCTTAGCGAGAGAACCAGAAAGCACGTAACCGTTGCGCTTTCAGGGGATGGAGCTGATGAAGTATTTTCCGGATACAATAAGCATATCGCCTGGCAGATGAGCAATTCGGAAGACCTTCGAAATAGACTATTAAAAAAGGGGGCTCCAATATTCAAACTATTACCTAAATCCCGGGGTAATGTAGTATCCAATTTTTTCCGTCAGTTGGATAGATATGTGGACGTCCTTAATCTAACTCGGCAGGATAAATACTGGTTGCTCGCGAGTTTTGGAAGTGAGAAGCTGAGAAATGGGATCTTAAATTCAGACTATTTCTATGGTCTGGAGGACTATAGATCCGAAGCAATTGACACATTTAACTCCACCAACCTCAATAGATTTCTGGCTCAGGATGTGAAGACAGTCTTGCAGGGGGACATGTTACCCAAGGTGGACTTCATGTCCATGGCAAACAGTTTGGAGGTACGGGTCCCATTTCTTGATCCCAATGTGGTGGAAGCTGCATTCAATATTCCGGAATCGATGAAGGTAAAAGGAAACACAAGGAAGTATGTACTTAGAGAGGCTTTTCGGGATGACCTTCCACATGAATTATATGAAAGGGGTAAGCAAGGATTTGAGGTGCCCTTGATGGAGTGGTTCAAAGGACCCATGCGATCCCAGTTGGATAATGTCATTTTTGACCGTGATAAAATTGAAAGTCAGAAGATTTTTAACTGGTCTGGATTAGAGGAGCTTCGCAAAAAGCTTTTCTCGAAGAATCCCGAAGATTCTGTCATTCACACCTGGCAGCTGTTTGTTTTTCAAAAGTGGTGGGAGAAGTATTTTAATTAAATATTTCTAAATGACCATCCCTTGCTGTCGTCCTGACCTGTCTTCCGTAGGTAGAGGTACTCGAAGGATTAGACAGCAAGTATCCCAAAACCAACCCTTATTTTATGACATCTGACAACCCCAAACCGTCATTCCTCGGTTTAACCGGGGAATCTTATCGACGGAATGGTCGCCAATTAAAACAAAGTTTCCATGAAGAATTGCTCCTATCCTTCTCCTTCTTTCTTTTGTCTTGAAACAAGAATGGAAATTTGATTTTGTTGGGTACCCAGAGATCATCTTTTTGTAATAGTTGACCTTTGGTCACTTCGGAACCTTTCTATCTCACTTGATATAATGTGAGTACTGAATACACCTTAGTCTTACCAGACGGGTTTTCATTTTTGCCTTGATGCAAAAACGAAACAAAAAGATCAAGAAAAACTTAAAGCCCACTAGCACTGTCGCTCAAGCTGCCCACCAAGTTTTTCTCCTCCCCGCATTTCCGTCAATGACGGAATTGAGGAAGAGTTACGGTCTTAGCAACAGGACTAAAGGGTATTTAACAATGATGTTTCCACAACTTACAATGGGAATCCTACCTCAGCGATATAAGTGAACGAACTGTGGGTGGGGGTCCAGCGACAGCGTGACTCCTTTGAGGGTGGAGGGAGGCCGGTCGGTTGGGTCGGATTGTGGGGATGCAGCGGAAAAGGAAGTTTAGTCGCTGGTGCCCTTTTCTTTTGCTTCTGTTTTCTTTTGGGCAATCAAAAGAAAATGAAGGAGCATTTCTTTTTCTAAAGAACTTAGATCATCTATTTGCTCAAGAGTTTCAATTATTAAGGTACAATAACGCGAAATTTTTCAGGACGGAACCAACCCTTCAAACAACTCCAAATACCTCCCTTTATTCGCTTCAACAGAATACTTCTCAACCACCGTTTTTCTTCCAGCTTTTCCCAACTCTTCACGCAATGAAGGAGATTCAATTAATTGTGAAAGTTTGTCAATCCATTCTTCTTGAGTTGATGCCAGGAATCCATTCTCACCATCTTGTATGATTTCTGTGTTGACGCCGACAGGGGATGCGATTGAAGGAATGCCTAAAGCTCCATACTGGATGAGTTTAAATCCGCACTTGCCATTGGCCCATTCCGTATCTTCCAAAGGCATTATACCTATATCAAATTGTGCTAGATCTTCAACTTCAGTTTCTTGTGACCATTTGACAAAACGATAATTTCCGAGATTCAGTTTGGGATCCATATTCGCAATGACACAAAATTCGAATTCATATCTTTCTTCCAATTCAATCAGGGCCGGAATTACTTCTTCCAAATAGAATAATGTAGTATGTGATCCCGTCCAACCGACTACTGGCTTTTGGCTTTTGGAATTTGGAGTTTGATTTTTATTTGTTTTTTGAAATTTGTTTTTTGGAATTTCCTCGATTCTATGAACATCCGTATTCACCACCGTCGGATTCACGACCACCTGATCACAATACTTTCTGGCAAACTCAGCCAGGTACTCATTACCAACTGATACTTTCCAGCTCCACTCACAGACCCTGGCTACCTTCGATCTCCACTTGAGCCAGGTCCAGAGCTTGTTTCCATCATGTCCATCGTTCATCCAGATGGCATCATCAAAGTCATAGATGATCTTTTTTCGGAGGATTTTAGCTAGAAACCACTCATATACGGGTGGTCCGAGAGGAGTCAATTCACGATGGATAAAAACACAATCGTATTTGCTTGTTTGTAAAAGGATCAACTTCCTTCTAGCGTAACCAAGAATTAAATAGAATACTTTCAAGGGCGTACTGGAACCATATAGGGAAGCCCAACCCTTATCGGTCATGAACGAATGAAAATGCCAATTCCAACCCTTTTCTTCAATATCTTTGAAAAAGTGTTCAAAACGAAAGCGCTGAGAAGGCGCTTTATTGAGGGGGTAGGGAGTGAGGAAAAGGATATTCATTAAAGAGAACGAATGCAATCTACAATGTAGGAAAGCTGATCGCTGCTAAGCTCAGTGTGCATAGGTAAAGACAATACTTCTTTGCATAAAACTTCAGAAATCGGAAAATCACCCTCTTGATAACCAAGATATTGGTAAGCCTTTTGAAGATGTAGGGGCAAAGGATAATAGATCATAGAAGGGATATTATTTTCTATTAACTTTTGCCGTACCTGATCCCTTTTCCCTTCTTTTATCCTTATCGTATATTGGTGGAAAATGTGATTGGAAGCTGAGCTTCTATGTGGAATACTTAACCAATCCAAGTCTTGCAATGCATCATCATATTGTTTAGCAACTTCTTGCCTTGATTGAATATATGAATCAAGGTAATTCAGTTTGATTTTTAATATTGCCGCTTGCAACGTATCCAACCTTGAATTCACTCCGATGTAATCGTAGTAATATTTGGATGATTGACCGTGCATACTAATTCCTCGGATCCTATCTGCCAATTGATCATTATTTGTGAACACAGCTCCACCATCTCCCATGCAACCAAGGCATTTTGTTGGGAAAAATGATGTAGTCCCGATATCACCAATAGTACCTGTTTTAACTTGGGTTTGTGATCCAGACGTGAATTCAGCACCAAGGGATTGTGCTGCATCTTCGATAACATAAATATTATGCTGTCTTGCGACTTCCAAAATCTTATCGATGAATGCTGATTGGCCAAAAAGATGGACAACTATTATGACCTGTGTTCGGGAAGTAATTGCTTTTTCAAGTGAGTTGATGTCCATGTTGAATGTCTTGGGATCAACGTCAACGAAAACCAATTTATGTCCTAAAAGGGCAACGACTTCCGCTCCTGCCACATAGTTGAAGGAAGGCACAATAATTTCCGACTGTTCCGGTAATTCCAGTGACATCAAAGACAATTGCAAGGCATCAGTACCGTTAGCACATGGAATTACGGCCCCAACATTCAGATATTTTTCTAGACTCTGCTGAAATTCCTTAACCGATGGTCCATTGATAAATTTACCACTGCTGATTACAGAATCCATGGCCTCACTTAGTTCTTTTTGAATTGAATGATGCTGACCGATTAAGTCAACCATTTGGATTGATTTCATCTCGCAGTTATCAGGATTTAATCTTTTGGACTCGATTTTCGATTAGTCTGTACTGTTCTCCGGATTCCGGGCATGTTGCAAATCCTTGTTCATTAAATTCGAGCCTTTGGCCATATTCACTCATCCATCCTATTTGGGTTCCTGGATTACCTACGATTAATGCATAATCAGGAATATCTTTTGTAACAACTGTTCCGGCACCAACAAATGCAAACTTCCCGATAGTATTTCCGCAAATTATTGTTGCGTTTGCTCCAATTGTTCCACCCCTTTTCACAATGGTCTCAGCGTATTCATCTTTTCTGTTTATCGCACTTCGGGGATTGTTAACATTTGTAAAGACCATTGACGGACCTAGAAAAACGTCATCCTCACACTTTACACCCGTGTAGATAGACACATTGTTTTGAACTTTCACGTTTTTGCCTAGAATGACATTCTCACCAATGAATACATTTTGTCCAAGGTTGCATCTTTCTCCAACTTTACATCCTCTCATTAAATGTGAAAAGTGCCATATTTTGGTGCCTCTTCCTATTTCACAACCTTCATCAACAACAGCAGTATCATGTTGAAAATATGTTTTCTCCAAGTTTCTTGTTCTAATTTGCAATAAGATTGTACTTCTCTCACGAAGTTAGTCTTTATGAGAAATATGAAAAACTTTGTTTTACTTGGAGCTGGAGGATATATAGCTCCACGACATTTGAAAGCTATTAAGGATACGGATAACAATCTTCTGGCATCACTTGATAGGTTTGACAGTGTGGGGATTTTGGATCAATACTTTCCAAACTCTGATTTTTTTACGGAATTCGAACGTTTCGATCGACACATTGATAAACTAAAAAGGAGTGGGGAAAGTATTGATTATTTCAGTATCTGCACACCAAACTACCTTCACGATTCTCATACGCGTTTTGGATTAAAACATGGAGGAGATGTAATCTGCGAAAAACCGCTTGTTCTTAACCCATGGAATGTAGAAGCCTTGAAAGAAATAGAACAGGAGACTGGTGGAAAGGTGTACACGATTCTGCAATTAAGATTACATCCTACAATACTAAAGTTGAAGGAGAAAATCGATGAAGGAAGTAAATCAAAAATTCATGACATAGAATTGACTTACATAACTTCAAGAGGGCACTGGTACTTTACGAGTTGGAAGGGTGATAAATCAAAATCTGGAGGTATTGCAACGAATATTGGAATTCATTTCTTCGATATGCTCATCTGGATATTCGGGAATGTTAAAGAAAATGTAATGCATATTTCAACTCATGATCGAGCTGCGGGATTATTAATACTTGAAAAGGCTCGGGTGAAATGGTTTCTGTCAATCAATTTTGATAACATCCCGGACTATATAAAGAAAACTGGAAAGAGAACATTCCGCTCCATTATGGTAAATGGTCAGGAGTTAGAATTCAGTGAAGGCTTTACAGATCTGCATACATTAAGTTATCAGAAAATTATCCAAGGAGATGGCTTTGGATTGGAGGAATCTATTCCTTCAATTGAATTAGTGCATCAAGTCAGAAATATGGAAGTAATAGGACTGGAAGGGGATTACCACAGATTTGCTAAACAAAAATTACAAAGCCATCCATTTGAGAAATAATCAATCTCAACACTACAATTGTACAAATTTCAATTGCAATGTTCTGTAACAGGAAATATTTATCTAACTGCTACTCATGAACAAAATTCCACTATCCATTTTTATTGTTTCAATCTCTCCCTTGGTATGATCTCACAGGATGTAAAAAAGCATTCTCACCAGGACGCATCTTTCTATTATTCATTTCATCCAGTTGGTTTTGTCGTTTAGTGGAAATGATGCATTGCTTTAATGCAAATTCAATAGCATCTTTAGAATTCATTCCTACTAATTCTTTTAACTCTTTGACCAATTCTTCATTGATGTCTATCCTCATGATTTGTATTGTCAGTATTTAAGATTTTCTCCATTTGACTAGTTAGCTTTAGAGGAATACAAGTAAATGCTCAATTCTTCTTCAGTCAAAAGTAACAAATTCTTTAGTTGCTGAAATTTGGCCAAATGGATCAAATCTTGAGGCGATTTTTACATAATAG
Organism: Cyclobacteriaceae bacterium; assembly: GCA_965242805.1. GTDB lineage: Bacteria > Bacteroidota > Bacteroidia > Cytophagales > Cyclobacteriaceae > JANQEU01. The sequence continues at coordinate 4,105,988 of CBDETD010000002.1, forward strand.
TCCATTCTTGGTCTATTAAACTATATTTACTGTCTATTCTAAATTAATGGGGATTAGGGCTGATTTCAATCTAAATGACCTCTCAGGATCTACTCATAACGCCTTTCTATTTGTTGTTATTTACAATTATTGCTTATGTTATCCGACCTTACGTTACTACACCTCAAACTAGAAAGTTTTTCCTTCCAGCACTTTGGATTCGATTTATTGGTGCTATCGCGCTGGGAATAGTTTATCAGTTTCATTACGGAAGTGGAGATACATTCAACTACTTCACCCATGGGAGTAGATGGATTTGGGAGGCGTTCATGGATGATCCGAAATTAGGTTTGGCCTTACTTTTGGAGAAAGGTGGGCAACGATCGGGTGAAACGTTTGAATTCAGTCAGCATATTTGGTATTATCGGGATACTCATTCCTATCTTGTAGTTAGAATTACAGCTTTTTTTGATCTTTTTACATTTCATACTTACTCCGCAACAGCTTTGTTTTTTGCTGTATTTAGTTTTAGTGGCCTTTGGGCCTTTTATTTGGCATTGGTGTCCAAGTATGGATCAAAAAACCCATGGATTGCGGTATCGATCTTGTTTATCCCAAGTGCTATTTTCTGGGGATCCGGTATCCTAAAGGATACAATTACTTTAGGTGCATTAGGGTGGTTAGTCTACGCTTGCATTCACATTATTGAGAAGCGTGAAAGAGGGACAAAATTCTGGATTATCGCTTTTTTATCTGGTTACTTGATATTTTCGATCAAGGTATACATAATAATCTGTTTCGTTCCGATCATATTCATTTGGGTATATTGGAAGAATATTCGAAAATTAAAGAATACTATCACCAAAGTGATAGTTGCTCCTTTATTATTAGCAGTTTTTGGATTAATTGGTTTCTTCTCAATGCTTCAAATAAGTTCTGAAAGTCAACGATACTCCATAGATACGATTGCAGAAAGAGCAGCGATAACAGCTTATGACATTAGGTATGGTTGGGGAGCTCGAGTTGAAGGACAAGGAGGATATGATTTGGGTTTGATCGATGGATCTTGGCAAAGTATGATAAAACTAATGCCTGCGGCCATCAATGTAAGCCTTTATCGCCCATATTTGTGGGAAGCACGAAATCCATTGATGCTGTTGACTGCTTTGGAGTCATTATTGATTTTCGTTTTGACAGTATTCACTTTGATTTCCGGTAAATGGAAGGAAGTTTTTGACGATCCGTTCTTGATATTTTGTCTTGTTTTCTCATTGCTGTTTGCTTTCGCTGTTGGCGTGAGTACTTACAATTTTGGAACGCTAATGCGCTATAAAATTCCACTTGTTCCATTTTATATGTTAGTTCTTGTTGCTAATTTCAGAAGTGCCAGAACCTAGAGTTTCAATAGTAACACCTTCATTCAATCAGGGCCAATTCATTGAGGAAACGATTACTTCTGTTCTTGATCAAGGATATCCCAATTTGGAATATATCATAATTGACGGTGGAAGTTCGGATAATACTGTTGAAATCGTTAAAAAGTATGCAAATCACTTGAAATATTGGGTTAGTGAACCTGACAGAGGTCAAAGTGATGCGATAAACAAAGGTTTATTGAAATGTACAGGAGAAATCTTCAATTGGTTGAATAGCGACGACATTTTACTTCCTGACACCTTATCCATCCTGGCAGAGAGATTTGAATGTGGTGAAACTGATATCGTATCTGGAACTGAGATCTATTTTCATGGAGATCGGGAGGAAAGGAAGCTCGGAACAATTCTTTATCAGGACCTGGAAGAAACAATATTTCATGGAGTAATCTATCAACCTTCAACATATTGGAGGTTGCCGGTTTTAAGATCTCTATTGCCTCTGCAAACAAATCTACATTATCTGATGGATGCGGATTTGTGGATGCGATATTTGCTGTTGTACGGACAACGGAAAGTGGTTAAAATTAATGATCCATTGGTAAAATTTCGACTCCATGAGAATTCCAAAACAATGTCAGCAGAAAGCAAATTTCTGGAGCAACGTTGGTTTTTACGAAAATCCCTTTACGAAAAAATCAGGGGTCACAATGGAAAATGGACCCCTTATCTCAAACCATTAGTGGGTGACATTCAGGAATTTGCACCTTTTGAGATAACACAAAATATCAAGCAATCAAGAATTTTGAGATTACTTGCGGAGGAACTAACCTATCATTACTACTTAAAATTTGATTACAATTCCTCAAAAAAGATTCTATACGATGCCATTTTTGGTGAATCCCTAATGAGCAGCAGACTACTTGGATATTTTCTAAGATTATTTTTATTCCCAAAAAACCTTTTAAATGCGCTCCGCAAGTAAAAGTCCAAAGCTATCCGTATTGCTTTCCGCCTTCAATGCCGAAAAATTCATTGAGCAGACAATTAAAAGCATTTTAGATCAAACATTTAGAAATTTCGAATTGGTCATCGCTGATGATGGATCCCACGATATGACAAGGAGTATCATTGATGATTTTAAAATGGACTCAAGAGTAAGGACTTTTCACAATTCGGTAAACCTTGGTAAAACAAAAACTATAAGTCGTCTGTATAAACAAGCAAAAGGCGAATACCTGACAATTCATGATGCTGATGATTATTCCATCGATACTCGATTTCAAAAACAAGTTGAATTTCTTGATAAACATACTGAAATAGTGATGGTGGGTACCTCTTTTCGTTCAGTTAAAGCCAATGGAAAGACTTTTCAAAAAGTCACTATGCCAGCAGACTATGATTTGATAAAATCCAACATCAAAAATTCATCCCAATTTCATGGTCCCACGATGGTAATAAGAAAACAGATAGTGGATAAAAACCTAAAGGGTGAATTACTTAGACCATTTTTTAAAGATTACAATGAAGATTGCGACCTGGCAATGCGACTAACAGAATGCGGGAAGTGCATGAATCTATCCGATTTCCTCTATGTTTACAGGATTCTACCCAATTCCCTTTCCAAATCATTGGATGCCAGGAAAAAGTGTCTTTATCCAATGGTAGTTCACTTCCATAATCAAAGAAAGCGATATGGTTACGATGACCTGATGATGAATAAGCAGGAAGTAGCAGAAAGAAAGTTAGGTTTCCTAATGAGCAAAAACTATAAAGAAAAATCAAAAATCTACAGGGAGAGGGCAGCATTTCAGATGTATTACCACCTATACGGACCGGCCATTTCCAGTTCAATTCGAGGTACTATTTTAGAGCCATGGTCTCTTAAGAATTGGGGAACCCTACAATACTGTTTAAGGAAGGCGCTATTGAAGATATGAGAGTACTCCACATAACCAATTGGTACCCTTCTGAAATATTCCCACATAATGCCAAATGGATCAAACGCCAAATCGAGTCATTACCAGATTCAGTCTCTAATAAGGTTTATCACGTAGAAATATTGACAGGAAATTTCAAGATTCGGAAGTATTCATCTGAAGACAATCAGGTCGGTATCTTAATTTGGATCCCATTCAACTTTTGGAGGATTAAAGAGTGGATCTACACTTTAGTAGTTTATTACATCACCAAGTGGAAAGAGAATCTGGACACATATGATGTTGTTAACTTCCACATCACCTACCCTTTATTAACAAACATCAAATTACTTCGATATTTGAGAAGGAAACCGATCCTTGTCAACGAACATTGGAGTGCATATCACTATAATTTTAATGTCAAGAATACAAATAAGCTTCGAAGGATAAGAGAGATTTTCAATGAACCATTCAGGTGGGCTCCGGTTTCCGAAGCGCTTGCCAAAGATTTACGACAGTTTTCAGGGAATGATAAACTAAAAATTAGTGTAATTCCGAATATTGTAGATACGAATCGATTCGACCATCGTAGACAAATGAAGAGTTCACATTTTCTAATGGTTGGACTTTGGAAATGGCCCAAGAATCCGTTTCTTGTCTTGAGTACGGTAAGGGAAATGGTCGATAATGGGAATCCGATTTCTTTGAAAGTAGGAGGATATGGACCCCAGTTGGCAGAAATGGAAATATTCGTAAAGGAAAATCGATTAGAAGACTATGTAGAATTCCTGGGTATGCTAACCTCAGAAATGGTGGCCGCCGAAATGAATAACGCCAGAGCTTATATCCATCCCTCCGAATATGAAACATTTTCTGTTGTTTGTGTTGAGGCACTGGCTTGTGGGACACCTGTAATAGCCTCCAATGTAGGAGCAATTCCGGAGTATTTGATCCCTGGTGAAAATGGGTACTTATTCAACAATCTGAATTCAGACTTGCAAAAGTGCATTGAGCAATTCATGGAACATGGTGTGTCGTTAGGTCCATCTGAAATATCCGAGAATGTTCAACAGAGCTTTGGATCGAAAGCTGTAAGTGATAAATATCTAGAAACACTTGAACTAACGATTTCTTGAAATTCGAAAATAAGAATATCTTGGTAATTTCTCCTGAGGCATGGGACGCACACCATGTATCCAAGCACCATTATTCAAAGGAGCTTGCAAGGAGGAGAAACAATGTTTACTTTCTCAATCCACCAAGTGCCAGAAGTACGGAGCTCATTGAAAAAAACTTGTACGTTGTTTGTTTTCCAGGTCACTTTAAGGGTTTAAAATTCTTTCCGAGGATTGTGAGGTCAACATTCATAAAAAATGATTTGTTGAAATTACAGGATTATTTGAATGTGGAGTTCAATGTTATCTGGAACTTTGATTCGTCACGCTTTTACGATTTATCAGCAATTTCCAAGGATATAGTCAAAATATGCCATCTCGTGGATTTAAGTGAATCTTATAATCGGGAGAGGTTGGCCTCGACTTCTGATATCTGTTTAACGGTGTCCTTGCCAATTGAAAAGGAGCTAAAGAAATGGAATTACAGAACTTTTAATATTAACCATGGAGTTTCAAGTCCTGCCCAATTAGAATCAGATGTCAATTTGCCGGGTGACAATGAAATAAAGGCAATTTATATCGGCAATCTAAACATACCTTATCTTGATCATCAGTTAGCAAAACAACTTGTAATTGCCAATCCAAGTGTTGATTTTATTTTCATAGGAGGATATTCGCCTGATAATCCTTTGAAAAAAATTACCAGGTCCAATATTTTTCTATTGGGTAAAGTTAAGTCTAGTACGCTTGCTTCATATTTGGACCAGGCGGAAATGTTACTGGTGCTTTACGATGCTTACAACTATGAAGATCAAGTTGCAAACAGTCACAAAATACTGGAATACCTACTTTCTGGGAAGGTCATCATTTCTACGCGATCCAAAGATTATGACAATAGTGAATTGATACAAATGGTCAAAGACAAAGCGGATTATCTTAAGTTATTTGATTCTGTCAAAGAGAGACTAGATTATTTCAATAATCCTGAAATGGTTAAACTTAGGAAGAATTTCGCCTTACAATTTACCTACGACAAGCAAATTGAAAGGATCGAGAACATAATAAACGAAATGTACCTAGGAAAGGACTCGAATAAGTAAACCGATCGAGTTTCAAAGCCTATGGATAACTTATTAATTTCTATAATAATTCCTTTCTTTAATGCGGAAGAATACCTTCAAGAAGCCATTGATTCTGTCATTGATCAATCCTATCCCAACTGGGAACTTTTCTTAATAAATGATGGCTCGGAAGATAATTCAGGTAAAATAGCCAAATCCTATCAAGACCGACGAATCACTTACTTTGAAAGCAAAAACCAAGGAGTAAGTGCTGCACGAAATATTGGTCTCAGGGCAATGAAAGGAGATTTATTTTGTTTTTTAGATGCAGATGACACTCTGCCGGTCAATTCTTTATATGCTCGATTGGATCTCTTCCGAAAAAACAACAAATTAAGATTTGTGGACGGGAAGGTATTAATGATGGATTCATCATTGAATATTGCAAAGGGTTCATGGACTCCTAGTTTAAAGGGTTCTCCTTTAACAGATCTTGTCACTCTTTCGGGGAAATCATTTTGCGGGCCGTCGTGGATGATAAAAAATAATACTAACTCCAATACTCTCATGAGAGAGAATTTGACGCATGGAGAAGACTTAATTTTCTATATTGAATTAGCCAAAGAGGGAGGTTATTATGACTTCACGAAACATACGGTATTAAATCATAGGATACATCCAAAATCTGCTATGAAAAATCTCGATGGTTTGATTAATGGATATCATCAGCTATATCAAATATTTCGAGATGAATTAAACCTTGATAAAGAATTACTTTATAAATACCGATTAAGAGCGAATAGAATTATTTTTCTCTCCAATTTGCGCAGATTGAAGCTAATTAGTGCTGTTAGATCCTTGATTAGAAAATGAAAAAACTAATCTTAAGAGTCTTAAGGAAAACAAGAATACTACAGAATCTAAGAATAGATTTGCGCACCAAAATCAATTGTAGCCCAATTATTATTCCTTCAATTAACGGCATCGGTTTTGATATGTTTTTGAATCCAAGTGAGCCATGGATGGGAAGCATTCTTAGAATTTTAATTTACAAATGTGGTTTGAATGAAGGTACTTTTTACGATATCGGAGCAAATATTGGTCAAACTTTGATCAACCTAAAATCTGTTAAGGAGGACATGGCCTATTTGGGATTTGAACCAAATCCGTCCTGTGTCCATTATTTGATAAGCCTTATCAAATTGAACAAATTTCAGCAAACCGAAATTATTCCGGCAGCAATTGGAGCTGATACCGGAATCAAATCGTTATTTACTTACAACGAATCGGAGACTGATAGCTCTGCCTCATTAATCAATCAATTCAGAAGTGTAATTTCAGTGAAGGAAACTATGCATGTTCCTGTTTTCCGATTTTCTGAGTTGGCATTAGCTAAAAGTGATCAAGTGACCATTGTGAAAATTGATGTTGAGGGATCGGAAGTTGAAGTTGTTGAGTCAATGGTGGATAAAATAAAAAATGACAAACCTGTAATTATTATCGAAATTCTTCCTGATTACGATTCGACGGATCAAGATCGTGTGAAACGTAAGCGAAAGTTGCAAGAAATCCTATATCAACTCGATTATAAAATCCTGCGATTAGTAGTCGAAAAAGGTAAATTATTGAAAACAGAGCAACTTATGGAATTTGATAGTCACTCTAACATGAATCTTACCAATTATATTCTTGCTCATAGAGACTTTTTCACCAAGATGAAAAGGGAATTCGATAAAGATCTTGCGTTTCATAATTAGGTGTAAATAATGAATATCCTATACCTGGGTTATTGGGGTGCTGATGAGGGACTTAGTCAAGCTACTATTAACCCCCATTTGAAGATTCTATCTCGATTTTCGGAAGTTAAATCCATTATATACATCTCAGTTGAAAGAGAAAAGAAAAAGGAGTTCCATATCCCAATTGATTCAAAAATTGACCATTGTCCTTATAAGTCATTGGGAGGAATAAGGGCGATCACAAAATTCAGAGACTTTTATAATATTCCGAAATTAATTAAGAGCTATCTCCACAGTACAAAGTTAGATGTGATCATTGCCAGGAGTTCAATTGCAGGTGGGCTTGCATATCTCGGTTCCAAAAATACTAACACCCCTTTCTACGTGGAATCTTTTGAACCCCATGCCGACTATATGGCTGAGTCGGAAATATGGTCTAAATATGGAGTCAGCTTCAATTTGCAAAAGCATTTTGAAAACCAACAATTGAAGAATGCATCAGGGATTTTTCCTGTTTCAAGAGGTTTTGAAGGAATTCTAAAATCAATGTATCCAAATCAATGGATATCCTATGCTCCCTGTGCAGTTGATTCGAGGCAGTTTCAATTTAATGAAGAACATCGCCATCTTATTAGAAATCAAGTCGGTTTTTCAAAGGAAGCAATCGTAGGGATTTATGTTGGAAAGTTTGGAGGAAATTACCTCGAGAGAGAAGCATTTGATCTATTTCGATTGTGTTATCAGGAGATAAGGAATTTTCATTTGATTATACTTTCACCTGATAGTAATGATTTCGTCATCAGAAATCTTAATCTTTCAGGAATAACAGATCGGTTTCATGTTACCAAAGTAGGATTTGGTGAAGTGCCAAAATACTTATCGGCGTCTGACTTTGCATTCGCAACCTTCAAACCCGGTCAATCAAAAACGTTTTTGTCACCAATTAAGATTGGAGAGTATTGGGCAAATGGACTTCCCGTTTTGCTAACGAAGGGTATTGGGGACGAAACTAATATCATAGAAAATGAACCGATTGCAGGAGATTTGTTTGGTTTAAATGGTGAATCAATGATTGAAGCAATTCAATCGATTAGATCTAAAATCAATAATAGATTTCCGATTACCCAACTGGCCCTTAAATACCGGAGTTTCGACCAGATCAAAGCTATTTACAATCGAATAATAGAAAAAAATACAATTAGTTAATCTTTCATTGCAGTTTTACAAAATGAAGACGATCGTGGATGCAAATAGAAGAGGATTGAAGTTGGGATTGAAAGATCTGATATATTACCGTGACCTTTTCCTAATATTGGCCTACAGAGATTACCGAGTCAGATATGCCCAGACCTATCTTGGATTCTTTTGGGCATTTATCCAGCCTGCACTTACTCTATTAATTTTTTCATTTGTTTTCGGTAAAGCGGCCAAGGTAGATACTGGAGAAATACCTTATCCCGTATTTGCTCTAGTGGGTATGTCAGCCTGGGCCTATTTCGCTTATGTGATGAGTCAGTCAGGTAATTCAATAATAAACGCCCAGAGTATGATTAAAAAGATTTACTTTCCAAGACTTGTTATTCCTTTAGCCAAAGCTCTTGTCGGATTAGTAGATTTTGTCATAGTTTTCATTTTTCTGATATTGATAATGGTGTTTTACGGTTATACACCCTCAGCAAATATTATTTTTTTACCTGGATTCTTTGTGCTGAATGTCATCTCTTCCTTGGCTGTTGGTTTATGGTTGAGTGCCTTAACGGTTAGATATCGTGATTTCCAACATGTTATTCCTTTCGCTGTTCAGTTTGGATTGTACGCGACGCCAATTGCCTACCCATCCAATTTGGTAATAAATAATCTTCCGGAATGGTTGATTTCCATGTATTATCTCAATCCTATGGCCGGAGTTGTTGAAGGTTACAGGTTTAGCATTCTTGGGACAGGTGATATCAATCCATTTTCTTGGATCTCATTTGGAGTTGTCGTTATACTCTTTCTTACCGGGATAATTTATTTTAAGCAAGTCGAGAAAGTGATGGCCGATATAGTATAAAATAATAATGACTAAACAAGCCATCACCATACAGAATCTGGGTAAGAGATATATACTTGGGCACAAAAAAGCTATGTCCATCTCAGATAGATTCCGGAATGTTTTGTTCAAATCTTCGTCAAGATCCACAGAAGAATTTTGGGCATTAGAAGATATTAATTTCACAGTGGAAAAGGGGGAAGCGATAGGAATCATTGGCAAAAACGGTGCGGGGAAGAGCACATTACTGAAAATTCTTTCAAGGATTACTGAACCGACAGTTGGAAGATTTGAGATAAACGGGAGAGTATCTTCTTTGCTGGAAGTTGGGACTGGTTTTCATCCAGAATTGACGGGCAGGGAGAATATATTTTTGAACGGGACTATCCTAGGAATGAAAAGATTCGAGATCAAATCTAAATTCAATGAGATTGTAGATTTCAGTGGAGTTGAAAAGTTCTTGGACACTCCGGTTAAGCACTACTCTTCAGGGATGTACGTACGTTTAGCATTTTCGGTGGCCGCTCATTTAGAACCTGAAATTTTGATAATAGATGAGGTGTTGGCTGTAGGCGATGCTGAGTTTCAAAAAAAATGCCTTGGAAAAATGGATGATGCTACCAAGGAGGGTAGAACAGTTTTATTTGTAAGTCATAATATGAATGCTGTTCAGAGATTGTGCTCAAAAGGCATTCTCCTCGGTGATGGTAAATTGATATATAACGACGATATAGGAAATGTGGTAGATCTGTATTTCCAAAAAGTGATTGGAGTACCTCAGAATTCGATTGCGGAAATAACTGATAGAAAAGGTATCGGTCATTTTAAATTTGCTGCATACAAATTACTAGATTCCAAAGAACGTGAAATTGAAGTAGCATCTTCGGGTGATTTACTTTCAATAAGGATTTATTTTGAAGTAATTGAGCCTTTAACTAATTGCCGAATTAGCATCGCTGTAAGTAATAAGGACAAAACTCTCTTTGTTCTATCAACTGAAAATACAATAAATGAAAATATCATTTTGTCTGATCAGGGATACATAGATTTTCAAATTGCTCGGTTACCATTAACAAATGGAGAGTATTCTTGTACTCTGTTTTGTGAATCTGGCGAAGGAATCCAAGACTGGGTCTCCTCTGCATTCATTTTTTCAGTCAAACGAGGTAATTATTTCGGAATAGGTAAGGATGTTCCTAATGGTTGGGAAGGATCGGTAGTATTGGTTGACCACAAAATTAACTTTGGATGAAGAATTTTCTGGTATTCCTCCTACGATCGATGCTGGCCATAATCCCGAAAAGGATGCTTAATGTTCTGCTTGAACAATCTTTTGCCGCTGGAAATATTAATCCATTAACTTTCGCTTACAACAGAATTGGTATTCTACTTGATTTGAAGAAATCAGAGAATGGGGAGTTAATCTTCTTGAAAGAAATTTTAACAAAACATTTTCAGGAGAGGAATAGGTCAGAATTTGTTTTTTTTGATGTAGGTGCTAATAAGGGGGAATACACAGAACTGTTATTGAAGGTGTTCCCAAATGCTATTGTCTATTGTTTCGAACCTTTGCCAAAAGCATTTGAAATTTTGCAGAAAAAATTTGTGACCGATAAAAATATTACTGTTGAGAATTTGGCACTAGGTAAACATAAGACGATCACCTCTATTCACACGTACCAAGATGATCACTTGAGTGGACACTCAACTTTCAGCCCGGAAATACTCGAAAAAGTTCATGGATCCGTAGATAATGTCTCCTTCAGAATACATGTGGATACGATAGCAGAATACTGTTCAAATAATAGTGTCGATAGAATAGATTTTCTAAAAATCGATGTTGAAGGCAATGAATATGAGGTACTAATTGGAGCAAAGGAACTAATTGATTCGAATCGAATTGATGTAATTCAATTTGAGTTCAATGAGATGAATGTTTTCTCACGAGTTTTTTTGCACGATTTTTATAGAATTCTTCCAAATTATAATTTTTTACGAATTTGTCCTGAAGGCCTTATTTCTATGAATGAGTATTCAACAAACAATGAGATTTTCAAATTCCAAAATATTGTAGCGTTTCGAAAGTAATTGTGGAAACACCGTTGTTAATAATCATATATAACAGACCTCAGTTGACGGCCCAACTTTTTTCTTTACTAAAGACGATTAAGCCAAAACTGCTGTACATAGCTGCTGATGGACCCAAAGATAAAAGGGATGAAATTCTATGCGATGAAACAAGAAAGATAGTAAATGATTCTATTTCATGGAATTGTGAGGTATTTAGACTTTATCGTGATCAAAATTTAGGTTGCGGTAAATCTGTGAGTGGATCTATTGACTGGTTTTTCGATCAAGAAAAGATGGGAATCATTTTAGAAGATGATATCTGTCCGCATCCGTCTTTTTTTGATTATTGTAGTGAAATGCTTCAACTCTATGAAGGTGATCAGCGGATTATGATGATCAGCGGATTAAATGTGAATGGAAAGTGGAAGAATAGGAAACAATCGTATCATTTCTCATTCCATGGTGGGGTTTGGGGTTGGGCAACCTGGAGACGATCCTGGAAATTATACGACTTTGAAATTTCACAATGGTCTAACAAAGAAATTAGGGATAAAATAATTTCTAATTTTTTTAATTCTAAACAACGGAAAAGTAGAATTGATTTATATAACAAAATAGCCCGACATGAAATCGATACGTGGGATATTCAATGGGGATTTTGTAGACTAATTAACTCTGGGCTTAGCATTATTCCTTCAGAAAATCTAATAAAAAATCTTGGAATAAGTGGAAACGCCACGCACACTAAAAGTGATCATCCATGGGCGGATTTATCAATAGGCAAGTTCGACAAAGAAAAAATTACTCACCCTAAATCTGTTATGTCAGACTTGAAATATGATTATATACATATAAATTCTCAATCGCCCGAGAAACATATAGGATTCATGAATTCAATGAAGAGGATAATCAAATCTCTATGGCATTGATTAGATATATTAAAAGGATTTTTGGAACTTGGTTTCAAAAAACAATTAGACAGGAACTTCATAGGTTCTTTCTTGAAAATATTCCTCAGAAATCCATTGAGCAGATCAATTTACTTGCTGTGATGTCTAATTCGAAAACTAAATTGAGCTTCAATGACGCCGGATTTCGCGTTCATTCTCAAAATGAAGAAGACGGATTAATTCTATTTATTTTTTCTTTGATTTCAACCACAAACAAGAAATGTGTAGAAATCTGTTGTGGAAATGCATTGGAATGCAATACAACTAATTTAATAATTCATCATGGGTGGACTGGGTTAATGTTTGATGGTTCTGTCGAGAATATTACCATGGCGAAACAGTTTTTCAGTAATATCCCTGATACCAAGTATTGGCCACCAAAGATTGTCAATCAATGGATTACCGCGGAGAATGTTAATGAACTTATTGAATCTCAAGGATTTTCGGGAGAAATTGATCTGTTGTCAATTGATATAGATGGAATTGATTACTGGTTATGGGAATCAATTTCAGTTATAAAACCTAGAGTTGTAGTTACAGAAATAAACCATCTTTGGGGTCCTGAAGAAAGTGTGACGGTTCCATATGATCCACAATTCAAAGCAGTTTTCACCGAACATGGTTCTGATTATGCTGGAGCATCTCTTAAGGCATTTGTGAAATTAGGGAAAAAGAAAGGATATAAACTTATTGGTACCAATCGTTTTGCTACAAATGCTTTTTTTGTAAGAAATGATCTTATTTCTGAAAGACTTCCTGAAATGCAGCCAAAGGACTGTTTCCATCACAATCGTGCTCAGTTTGGGATTAAAGAACGGTTACCAAACATAAAAAACATGAAATGGCAGAGAATAGATTAGAATGAAAATTGGATTTATAACGACACTTTCTACCAACATTGGTGATGATTTTATTAGGAAAGGAATCCAATTCTTATTGGATAAGATTCTACCTAATCCTGAATATGTTGAAATAAATAAACACAAACCATACTCCGTTTATCCGAGATTCCATCCTCTGTATTTGGGTAATTTTATTCCAGATGAAAGAGGTGGGCATAGGACGAAGAGAATTCTCAATGGAATATTTGGTTCCTTGGGACAATCAAAGTTTCATGAATGTGATGTCATTCTACAGTCTGGTGCGCCAGTTGTCTGGCCGAATTGTCATAGAAGCGAATGGACGAAACCAATATGGTACGATATTGTAGGTAAGATTCATACTGAAAAAAAAGTACTCAATTTAGCCGCAGGATCATGTTATCCCTGGGAGTCTCAACCCAACACTATTCCTAATACACAGGACAGAAAATTCATCTCAGATATTCTAAGCTTTTGCCAGCTTACTACCGTTAGAGATAAGTTAGCTGAATCATTGTTCAATGATTTATATAATGAAAAACTAATACGAAAACCATGTACAGCCTTTTTCTCTTCTGATGTAATTTCTGGAATTAAGGATAGTGACTATGTTCTAATAAACTATATGAAAGGAGGAGGTCATTTCGATTGGAAGCAGAAAATCGACGAATTAGAATGGGAAAATACAATTAAATCTGTGGTCAAAGATTTAAGAAAAAGACACAAAGTAGCTTTCCTAGCTCATGATATAAAAGAATTTCATGCATCAAAAGAGTTGAATCCGAATATTCCTGTTTTCTTTCCTAAAAACCTGAAAGAATATTTTGAATTAGTCACTAATTCCAAAGGTGCAATCAATAACAGGATGCATGCATCTGTAGGAATGGCAAGTTGTGGTGTACCTTCTTTAGCAGTCTGTACTGATTCTAGATTACTGATGGTCGAGAATTTGGGATTGCCTATTAAATATGTTAAAGACGCAAATAGCACTTACATAATTGAGACAATCGAACAGTTGATTAAGAATAAAGCTAAACACAAAGAACAGTTGCTTACTCTTAAAAAGAAAAGTGCCCTTGAATATTTGGAAATCTTGAAATCAGTATTAAAGAATTAATGCTTAAGGAATTATTCAAAGACATTGTACTTCTTTCAATAAGGACTTTATCATGGATTCTGTACATAACTAAATTCAGTAGTGAAAACAAAATACTGATAGTGAAAATAGACGCTATTGGAGATTATGTTTTGGTCCGTAACTATTTTGAAGAAATTAGGAAATCTCAAAAATTTGCAGGACACCAGATTCATTTTGTTGGGAATATCGTGACAAAAGATCTTTCTTGTTTCCTCGATTCCTCATTGTTTATCAAGACAGTCTGGATTGACCGCAAAAGGATTTCAAATTGGTTTGATCTTCTATTTCAGCTTAGATCTATTCTATTTGAAAAATATAATTACATCATTAATCCTACATATTCTCGAGATTATTATGGAGATGAAATCATAAGAATAATCCATTCAAGAAATAAAATAGGAATGGTTGGAGATCTTTCAAATCAGAACAGAAAATGGAAATCCTTCCACGATAACAAGTATACGAAGCTGGTTTCAGTTCCAGATGAATTAATAATGGAGTTTGAAATTAACGCTGGCTTTTTTAGCGACTTGCTTGAAATATCTGTAAAGCCAAAGGTGGAAATAGATCTTAAGCCTAAATCCCCAAAAAAAGAATATATTGTCATTGGTATAGGTGCTGGATCCGTATCCAAAATGTGGTCCGAAACTAATTTCATAGAACTTATTGATTCATTTAATGAGAAGTTTCCATCAATAGAAGTTTGGTTGGTGGGTGGAATTGGTGAAAAGGAAGTATCGAAAAGCATCGTCAATGGGGTTACAATCAATCGGCATAATGTTATTAATACCGTAGGAAAGACGAGTCTGAAAGAACTATTACCAATAATCCAAAATGCTACATTGATTTTGTCGAATGATACAAGTATCTCGCATATCGCTGTTGCATTTAAAGTACCTATGATCGTACTATACAAAGGTGATCATTTCGGTCGTTTTCATCCTTATGATTCGAAAGTGCCAAATGTTAGAACGATAATACCTTCGGCTCTAATAGAATTACTTGAAGATTCAAGCTATAGAAAAAAACAACGAAGTAAATTATCAGAATTTGAAATCAACAATATTTCTGTTAAGGACGTCCAAAAAGAAATTCTAAATATGATTAATTGATCACTAATATCCAATTTTCTAATGACGTATAGATGGGTAGTCGACTATACATAACATCAATTCTCTTATGTTCTTTTTATCTACTTGCCTACACGCAATGCCCGATATCCTCATTTACTATCCCCGCAAACGTATGCAAACAGGAAACATTTTCCGTAGGCAACAGTAGCATAGGTGCCGATTATTACCAATGGGATTTCTGTGGCGGCGATATCTTGGAAATACCTAATGGTGATGTTGTGAATGCATCTGGTTTTACAGGAGCATCGTCTAATTTCAAAATAGTAGAAGACAGCGGATCCTGGTATGGATTTGGTGTAAGTAGAAGCGATGAGATATATAGACTAGCATTCGGTTCTGATCCTACAAATCTTAATCCAGCAAGTAGCGTAGTTCAAGGGATTGGAGGCTTTACAAATTCACCGGAAGATATTGATTTCGTAAAAGTAGGAGTGACGTGGATTGCAGTAATATCGAATTTGAATTCTTCAGATTTGACAATAGTGGATTTCAGTTCCGGGTTGGGAGAAGATCCTACCTCAGTATACAATCTTACTATTACAGGTATTACTGTAACACAAGCATCAGGCATTCGGATTGTTGAAGAAATGGGCAACTATACTGCGATTCTGGCTAACAGAGGACAAAACAGTGTAATTGTAATTGACCTTGGTACTGATTTAAGTTCAATTATTTCGGCTCAAGAGATTTCTGTAACTGGATCAAATTCCTTAAGAGATATTACTATAGTTAGAGAATGTTCCGATTGGCATTTATACACCTTGTCTTTAGGCAATAATGCTATACATCATCTTACTTTCAGTGGCACAATTACTGCCGTACCAAATCAAGCTACCTTAACGGTTTCTGGAGATCCTTTTGTAAATCCAAGAACTATTGTCTGTATTCAAGAGGGGTTAGACTATTTCCTATTACTCAGCTCTGCAGGAGGAGAATTCTATCGAGTTGCTTTGGGGGACAATTTGTTGTTACCAAATGTAACTTCAACAGACTTAACGGATCTTGGTGTTTTCGGAAATATGCTTGGATTCGATATAGTACGGGGTGATGGTAGTATTATAGGATATGGAATTGGTTCAACTGATCAAATTTTATATCAACTACGATTAGAGAAAGATTGTAATGTTTCAATTGAAACGAGTACTGATTCAATTCCCTCTGGTATACGATTTTCTTCTTCTGGTGATTATGAAGTACAACTAAGAACAATTTCTGATGCTGGTGAACACACATCTGTTCAACAAATCACGATTACCTCGGACATGGCACCAGATGTCGATTTTATGATAGATAATAGTCGTTGTATTACAAATGCAAATACCTTTAGCGCTATTCCTTCATCAGGGCTGAATTATAGTTGGAACTTCAATGGCGAGGGAAGTGACACAAACGGAATTTCCAACTTTCAATTCCCTACAGTCGGAGAAAAGAATGTTCAACTAGTTGTAAATGACGGGACATGCAATAACATGGTCTCAAAATCAATTGATATCTATGTAGAACCCTCCAGTCCTGATTTCGATTTTAGTGGAACTTCATTATGCACAAATTCTCAAATTACCTTCTCCAATTTAACAGATGAGACTGGGGTGGAGTCCGTGATCGGATATAATTGGGATTTTAATGGAGAAGGTCAAAGCTTCCAAAAAGACACAGTATTCACATTTTTAACTGATGGTAATAAGTCTGTAGGATTACAGGCATTTATTCCTGGATGTACGACATCTGTATATACCGAGATTATCGCAATAGAGACTGGTCCCAATCCACTTTTTAGTTACTCTGGGAATTGTGAAATTGGTTCGAGTATTCAATTTACAAATGAATCATTTGGGGAAAATATTACAGGATATTCCTGGGACTTCGGAGATGGCGTATCCACATCTATGGAAGAAAATCCGGTGTTCAACTACTTAACAGGGGGACAATTCAATGTAGAACTAACAGTCACTAATGCTTCCGCTTGCAACTCCATATTTGAAGATATAATCATTGTAACCGATGATCCTCGTGCTGATTTCTCTTTTTCTGGTGAGACAGAAGGTATCGAAGTTGAATTTAACGGACTAGACCAATCCCCTTCTGGTGATTCGATCAACCTTTGGCAATGGAATTTTGACGGTTTAGGCACATCATCTCTGCAGAGTCCGACGTATGTTTTTACCAACCCAGATGAATACAATATTTCATTGCAAATATCAACTAGTCAAGGATGTTTTGAGCAAATAGATAAATCTATAACCATTAATGAGGCCAAATGTCCAATTGCCAGTTTTTCAATGCCGAGTTCTATTTGCTTAGATGAGCCAATGTCAATCGTGAATTCAAGCATAAATGCTGTTTCTTATGAATGGGATTTTTGTATTGGAGATATTTTGGAACCTCCAAGTGCTGATACTGTTGAAACAACTGGCTTTGTTGGTACTTCCTCGAATTTCAAAATAGTAGAGAATGAAGGCTTGTGGTATGGATTCGCAGTCAGTAGGAGTAATATCGTATCAAGAATATCTTTTGGATCCGACCCTTCCAACTTGAATCCAACAATTGATGATTTGACTGGTGTTAGCGATTATGTTGATTCTCCAGAAGATATTGATTTTATAGAAACTGGGGGGAAATGGTATGCGGTTATTTCAAACTTTAATAATTCAAACCTGACCGTACTTGCTTTCGATTCGGATCTTGACACCCATCCAAATGACATTTACAATCTACCCATAACTGGAATTACAATTGATCAAAATTCAGGATTGGATCTAATTGAAGATTCAGGAAATCTTTACGCAATATTGGCAAATAGAGGTAGAAATAGTGTAGTTCTTATAAATTTTAGTTCAAATTTTGAAAGCATCCTTTCAGCTCAAGAAATATTAGTAGCTGGATCCAACTCACTAAGGGATGTAACCCTTTTTCGGGACTGTTCAGACTGGCATTTATTTACATTATCTCTAAATAATAATTCAATTCATCATATCATTTTTCAAGACTCCATTACGGCCGCTCCCATTCAGAACGTGATTTCTTTAAATGGTGATGCTCTGAAAGATCCAAGAACTATTATAGGCATCAAGGAGGGGTTAGAAAATTATCTATTAATTAGTTCTGCAGGAGGTGAGTTTTATAGAGCTAATCTTGGTGAGAATTTATCTGCTGATACTGCTTCGGTAACTGATTTGACAGATCTTGGAGTTTTTGGCGACATGCTAGGATTTGATATTGCAAGAGCCAATGGGAATATAATAGGTTATGGAGTTGGATCAACCGATCAATTCTTGTACCAGCTTTCATTTTCTAAGGAATGTGGAGTTTCTCAAGAAGTTAATGACACGGAAATACCAAAAGGAATTACATTTTCCGAGCAAGGCATTTACAACCTACAATTAAAAACTATCTCTGCCAATGGTGGAGAATCCATCGAAGTACAACAAATTAGTATTTCTTCAAACTTGGCTCCCGATATTGCTTTTGATTTAGATAATAACAATTGTGTTTTAAATCAAAATACATTCCTTGCTATCAATAACTCTCTAGATATCACAACCTACTCCTGGGACTTCACCTCTGATGGTATCATTGATACTGCCATAGCCAATCCATCCTATCAATTTGATACTGCCGGCACCTACACCGTCCGCCTCGACGTCGAAGCGGCAAACGGGTGTCACAATTTTACTGAAGAAGAGATCACCATCTACCCACCGCCCCCTGATCCAACCTTTTCTATTGCGGAAAGTGTATTCTGCGATGAAGCAGAACTCCATATTCTGAATAGTACTGACGAAACTGGTTATGACGATGTCCTTACCTACAATTGGGAGATCGTCGAACTGGATTCCACATTTACCGGAGATGAGCCTACTTTGTTTTTTGATCAGGAAGGGCAGAAGATCATTAGGGTATTCAGTTCACTTCCCGGATGTGAATCGGATGTGGTGGCAGATACTATTTTAGTGAATCCCGCTCCGGAAACAGTTTTTGATGTGAATGATAACTGCCTCGGTGAGATCACCACCTTCCAGAACTTATCGGAAACTGCTCCCGATTACACCTGGAGTTTCGGAGATGGATTTGAAAGTACACTTCAGGCACCTGAACATGCGTACGATCAGGTTGGTGACTATACCGTATCGTTGACCGTAACAGATGATATAGGCTGCAGTAATTCTTTCCAACAAGAGGTGCGGATATCTGGACAACCAGTAGCTGGATTCCAGACTTCTCTGATCTGTGAGAATGAGGAGGTGACCTTCCAGGATACATCATCCGTGGCGAACGCAGATATCATTGGCTGGGAGTGGTACGTGAATGATGAACTGGTTTCTACCGAACGAAATCCTACCATCTCTTTTGATGGATCCGGGGATTTTAACGTCAGACAGGATGTATCCAGCTCAGGAGGATGTTCCATCGGAGTTGAACAAACAGTTTCAGTACTCCCTGCACCAGTTCCTACATTTGAAATTATTTCTGCATGTGTGGGTGAAACTTTTTCCTTCATAAACACTGCCGATCCTACAACCTTCTTTGCAGCACAATGGGAACTGGATCAGGACCAGTTCCAAGGCGACACGGTCCAGATAACATTCGATGAGCCCGGAGAATATGCCATGGAACTGATGCTAACCAATGTGAACCTGTGTTCGGAAATGGTTTCACAGGCATTCACCGTGTACGAAGCTCCTGTACTTGACTTTGAGTTCTTTGATACCTGTGAAAATGATTTCACCATTGTTGCTGATTCTTCCACCTTTACAGATGATCCAATCATCGCCAGGGAATGGTTGGTTAATGGAGAAACAGCAGGAAATGGATCCCAGGTGATCCGTTCATTCAATGACAGTGGGCTCTATGATGTTACCCTGTTGGCTACCACACAATCCGGATGTGAATATTCTCTAACTCAATCGGTGAATATACTACCCTCGCCAGTGTCTGAGATCGGATCAGAAAGTGATTTTGCCGTAGCTACTACTTCTTTGGATTTTGAGAATCTAAGTAATAGTGATTCGGTATTCTGGTTTGTGAATGACTCTCTGTTGAAGACTGGAGGGGATTTCACCTACCAGTTCAGTCAGGAAGGTGTCTCAGATATTACCCTGATCTCTATCAACGATATAGGTTGTTCGGATACTGTTTCCACCGATATTTTGGTGGCAGTTCCGGAAGTGAACCTGCAGCTTCTTGATTTCCAGTTAGAGGAATCCGAACAATTTGCTTCGGTTATCCTGGATGTGAGAAATAGTGGAAACCTACCAGTTGAGGAATTAGATGTCGTAATTGAGCTCGACAATCAGATCCCATTGAAAGAAGTGATAAACACACGAATAAACATTGGTGAAAGCAACATCATTCGACCGAACATTGAGATCCCGCTCTCAGGGTTTGTTGGCAATGTTTGCGTTACCGTGTCTTCTAATTTCGATTCCGATGACCTTGATCCCTTTGACAACGAGCAATGCATTGCCATTAAACCGAAAGTTGTATTTGAGCCACCGTTCCCAAATCCTGCTTCTACAGAATTGGTATTGAAGTCCATTCTTCCCAACGATGGAAAGATTGAGATCACTCTGATCAGTCTTACAGGGATGGTCATCCTGAACCGAAAATACAAAGAGTTGGACGCCGGATTGAACACATTCGTTCTTGAATTGGATGATGTTGAGTCGGGTGTTTATTTCCTTAAGGTTCAGAGTGGAGGGAAGATCAAGACGAATCGGGTGGTGGTGAGTAGATAGAAAATCAAAAGAGAGATGTCTTTTTGACCTGCCCTAACCCCCAGAAGATGTCCTTAGTACCTGACAATAGAGTCAAGTAATCGCTAAGAAACCAAAAAGCCCATTGACATGCTACCGCGTCATTGGCGACCGATGGAGGCACTCGAACATGACCGGCATAGGTTGTCACCTTTCGAGTACTCAGGGTGACAACCCATAAACAAAAAATAATCTTCTTGTAATTAGGGGTTGTGACGAATAGATTGTTCCAATGTTAAGTTTTACAAGAATTAAACAGAATAATTTTTAGTTTTATTACTTTTGCAGCAAATAATATTCTGAAATGAAAATAAACTCATCCAGTGTTAAGTTGGATCAGATAGACCGGAATATTCTCGAGATCTTGCAATCAAATGCAAAGATCACCAATGCACAGCTTTCCAAGGATATTGGCCTTTCACCTGCCCCAACCCTCGAAAGGGTGAAGAAGCTGGAGAACTCCGGAATTATCAAGAGCTACCACGCTAAGCTTGACACAAACCTAATTGGCCTGGGAGTAAGTACGTTTGTACTTGTCACCTTGAAAGGCCACAACAAAGCAAACATTGACATTTTTCTTGAGGAAATTAATGAAATTCCAGAAGTGATTGAATGTCATCACACAACGGGGTCCGGTGATTTCATTTTGAAAGTGATTGCAAGTGACATCACGGCTTACCAAAAACTTATGTTGGAAAAAGTAAGTGAGATCCAGGTTGTCGATAACCTTCAATCCATGGTAATACTTTCTACCTTTAAGGATAGTAAAGTATTGCCCGTTCCGGAACATGAATAGCAAACACAACTTAATTCTTTCTGAGGATAAGATTGAGAAGATCCTGGATCGGATCGCCATTCAAATCATTGAAAATAATCTGCAATTTGGTGAACTGGTACTCATTGGTATTACAGGACAGGGTTACAAAATGGCCGAGATCCTAAGGAACAATATTGCCGGGAGTAAATGGCCGTTGAAATGTGTACTCTATCATCTTGAAATCGATAAAGGCAAGCCGACACGTTCAAGCATAGATCTAGAATGTGAACCTTCAGAATTGAATGGAAAAGCGGTGGTTCTTGTGGATGATGTCCTCAATACCGGTAGGACCCTGGCCTATAGCCTTAGTTTTATTCTGGATGCCAGTCTTAAGCAAGTGGAAACGGTAGTCCTGGTTAACCGAAGCCATACCTCATTTCCGATTTCTCCAACATACAGTGGTATTGAGTTAAGCACTACAATCGACGAACATATTGAAGTGAAGCTGGATAAAAAGGTTGGTGCCTATCTATATTGATGCTTGTTGGCATTGACTACGGCAGCAGGAATGCCGGTACAACTGTTCTTTGTATAGAACTAAGTCAGAGAATACATTTCTTTCAATCGGCTAAGAATAAGGATGCGGATGCATTCCTGGAGGCGAAGCTATCGGAGTTTAAACCTGACCTGGTAGTTATCGATGCTCCTCTTTCTCTCCCATTGGCGTATTATGAAACGGACCAGAAAGACTATCACTATCGACAATGTGATCGCGAGGCAAGGGCTATGTCACCTATGTTCCTTGGGGGATTAACTGCAAGAGCGATGTCTCTTGTTTCCGTGATGCAAGGTGAAATCAAGTTCATCGAAGGCTACCCCAAACTGTTGGCTGAGTATCATGATTTGATAAATAAAGAATACAAAAAAGACAAGGATGCAATTGATGACGTAACGGGTGTTTTGGAACATCATTATTCATTGGAGCTGGAACAAAGGCCGATGAACTGGCACCAGGTTGATGCTTTATTGGCTTTTTTAATTGCATTTCGTTACCAAAAGGAGGAAGCCATTTCACTTGGCAATCCGAAGGAAGGCCTCATTTATTATTGATTCTACCTCATCACAGTAGTCATTTCGAACGTAGCGAAGCGTAGTGAGTTATGACTGCAGGGATGGAGTGAGATCGTGGAATGGGAACGCTGTGACCATAGGTGTAGTGGAATGAAGAAATGGATTCGATACTACACTAGAATTGAAATGGATTGAAGAAGAAGGTTGGATTTTGACTTCTCGATCGGTCTTTCTAAGAGCAGTAATCGTGTTTATGGAAGTAGACGACTCTACCGAAGGTAGAGTCGTCATACCACCCTGAAGTCTTTTCGAACGTAGCGAAGCGTAGTGAGAAATCTATTGATGATAGAAACACCACTTATGAATAGATATTTCCTTTCGCTCGATATGACTGCAGGGATGGAGTGAGATCGTGGAATGGGAACGCTGTGACCATAGGTGTAGTGGAATGAAGAAATGGATTCGATACTACACTAGAATTGAAATGGATTGAAGAAGAAGGATGGATTTTGACTTCTTGAGCGATACCTAAGAGCAGTAATCGTGTTTATGGAAGTAGACGACTCTACCGAAGGTGGAGTCGTCTTACCACTCTGCAGTCATTTCGAACGTAGCGAAGCGTAGTGAGAAATCTTTTCATATTGCTAGCACCACTTATGAATAGATGTCTCCCATCACTCGAAACGTGCAGGTGAGGGACAGTATAGGAACTCAAAGGGCCTTTATGTCATAAAACTCCCAATTGGGATTTTTGCTAGTAATGAGTGCCTCCTTCTTTTTACGACTCCATTTCTTGATTTCCTTTTCTCTGCGAATGGCTTGCATAGGTCTGTCAAACCGCTCAAAGTAAATCAGTTTATAGCAGTAGAATCTACCAGCAAAGGTTTTCGGTAGCCCTCTCTGTTCGTAATGCTGAGTCATCCTGGTGTAGAGGTCGTTCGTTACCCCTACGTATAAGGTTGTTCTTCTGGGGTTGGTAGTTATGTAAATGTAATAATTACCCATACAACGGAAAGGTACTTATTTTTTTCAACTCTTCCACCCTACAGTCTTTTCGAACGGAGCGTAGCGGAGTGAGAAATCTATCCATAATTGTCGTTGAATTTATGAATAGATATCTCCCTACGGTCGATATGACTGCAAGGACGGAGTGGGATCGTGGAACGGGAACGCAATGACCATAGGTGCAGTGGAACGAAGAAATAGGTTCGATACTACACTAGATTTGAAATGAATGGAAGAAGAGGGATCGAATTTGACTTCTCGATCAGTCTTTCTAAGAGCAGTAATCGTGTTTATGGAAGTAGACGACTCTACCGAAGGTGGAGTCGTCTTACCACTCTGCAGTCTTTTCGAACGGAGCGTAGCGGAGTGAGAAATCTATTCATAATTGTCGTTGAATTTATGAATAGATATCTCCCTACGGTCGATATGACTGCAGGGATGGAGTGAGATCGTGGAATGGGAACGCTATGAACATAAGTGCAGTGGAACGAAGAAATGGATTCGATACTACACTAGAATTGAAATGGATTGAAGAAGAAGGATGGATTTTGATTTCTTGATCGGTCTTTCTAAGAGCAGTAATCGTGCTTATGGAAGTAGACGACTCTACCGAAGGTGGAGTCGTCTTACCACTCTGCAGTCATTTCGAACGGAGCGTAGCGGAGTGAGAAATCTATTCATAATTGTCGTTGAATTTATGAATAGATATCTCCCTACGGTCGATATGACTGCAAGGATGGAGTGGGATCGTGGAATGGGAACGCAATGACCATAGGTGCAGTGGAACGAAGAAATAGGTTCGATACTACACTAGATTTGAAATGAATGGAAGAAGAGGGATCGAATTTGACTTCTCGATCAGTCTTTCTAAGAGCAGTAATCGTGTTTATGGAAGTAGACGACTCTACCGAAGGTGGAGTCGTCTTACCACTCTGCAGTCTTTTCGAACGGAGCGTAGCGGAGAGAGAAATCTATTCATAATTGTCGTTGAATTTATGAATAGATACATCCTCGCCAACTGGCAGGTCGATGTGACTGTATGAGTACGATGCACTGCAGAGGAGAGTCATGCTTCGAGTGCCTCCATCGGCCGCCATGCGACTTCGCTGTAGCTTCGGCGTAAGCAAAAGGCTCACCGATGACGCCGCAGCATGACATTACAATTTGTCACCCTGAATCCTGAGTTCATCGAAGGATCGAAGGGTGGCCATTAGTTACCCGGAGCTCTGCTGTTCTCCAACGATCGAAGAGTGACCACTACTCCCTATACAAATCCGGTTTTTTAATCAACATCTCCAGGCTCTTCTCAAGGATCTCACCCATATTTTGGCAATCCAGGAATTCAGGTTCTTCGTAGTACTTGCTAAGGTCCTTCTTTAATTGGTTCACATTTTCATCAGTTGAGATCCTGTCCTGCTTCATGGTTGACAACAGGTCTCTTACCCTGTTTATCTCGACCTTCATCCGGTTGGCGATCATGGTCCGTTCCTCACGCATGTACTGGTACATGGTTTCCGGTGTCATACTTCCAAGTCCTATGTTGATGATGGGATTATTCTGCTTGAAATACTTCGGCATATAAATCGAACGTCGCCCTTCGAACGATTGCTGATCAAAATCAATGGCCCGTATTCGGTAACTGACCTCCTCAAAATCTGGAGTAATGTCAATCACGAAATTACTGGAATGCATATCTCCCAGAAGGCGAACAAAACAACGTTCATTGAACTTTACAAATTCCTTCGCAAGTCGAGTTTCGTTCAATGTTTTTTCATTGATCCTGGTCTTTATAAATTGATCACCTGGGATCCCTAAAATGTGTTCTTCAATTAAGGTGTCCTTGTGAACCAAATATGCAATCCGATTAGGTGATAAAAGGTGCTCCAACTCTAATCCATATATGCGGGATGCATCAGCCCTTTTTATGTAGAAATAATCAAAATTATCATTGATACGATTCACCACCCTGACCCTGAAAGGTTGGGTGTTGCCATAGACACAAAGATCTACACGATCAATAAATAGGTGATCAATTACTGACATATCGCCGTCAGCTTTCATTATGGCGTATATATTTTTTAAGGCATAATTGATATGTTCCTGCTCACTTTGAGAATATAAGACCGTTTCCCAAAGGGTATCATTCCCTTTGAAATCGTATTGAGGCATCGAATTATCGTATCGCAATAGATCTTCATAAGCCACCTGTAAAGGCTGCTCACGGGCGTACTTTTCTAAATAATGCCTTAGGTTTTCACTAACCTTGTACGCGATCTTCTTTTTTGTAATAAATGCCATCTATTCAATCAGATGCCTTAAAAATACTGCTTTGTTTTGATCAGCCCAATCCCGGAACCATCCGGATACATCTTTATACTGAGGTAAATAACTCATTAGTACTTCAATGTCAAACTCATCATGCGGTATCCCTGCACCTGCTTTTTGCGCGTCAATAGCATTACATGACTGTTCAAAATGTCCTTCGACAGGTACCATCATAACAGGTTTACCCAAATACATAGCCTCACAGACGGATTCGAATCCTGCAGTGGTCAGATAACCATTACAGCCTGCCATTTTTTCCAGGAATTTTTTATCATCCAGTTGATGGAATGTCAATGTTTCGTCTACTTCCCAAACATTGGGTTTGTCTTTCTTATCCCAAAAACAATGAAGAACCACGTTTGGGTTCTTTTTGTGGAATTCAAGTACCTCTTCCCCGTAGCCAGGATTCACCATGTAGATCAGAAGGTGGCCATCATTTCTTACTTTCAAGTTCTTTACCGAATACCTTAAAAGGGGAGGGACTACAAACAATTTCCGATCAGGCATATCATCAAATGATTGAAATGATAAGGCCAGGATCTTCGTTGCTCCAAGGCTTGCGATCCGATTCCCGATCAATAACGAAGTCCGGTCTAAAACTCGTCCAACCGGAAAAGTGAAATCCTTGTGATTAAGTAAGTATTGATGTGCAACGCAGATGAAAGTAGCCTTAGGTCGATGTAGAAAATTGTATAGCCCTCCCAGGAAATCATAGAAATTTAAGATGACATCAGGCTTTGTTTTTTCTACCAGTTGAGCAATTCGCAAAATACTTTTCCTATAAGTAGGTATATTGAGAAGGCTGTAAACAATGGTTCTGAACACCTTTACCGTCTTATGATCCTTATCGGTAACAAAGTTTGGACTCTCAAGTAGCTCAATTGGGGTACCGATTTGATCTTTGAAGAAGTCAGGGATCCTTCGTTGAGGGCTTTTACCTACCACCACCTGGACAACTTCATTACCGGCTTCCGTTAAAATTTGTTTTAAGGATATAGCCTGCGTCATATGACCCCGACCTTCTCCCTGGATTATAAAGAAAAACCGCATTTTCAGTAAGTACTTGGACTCCCAAAAGTACGGTGATTACCAGTCGAAGAGGTTTATTATTTACGAAATAATTCTGAAACTTTTTCTCTGTAGGAATGACCAACCGGTAATTTCTTGTCACCGATTTTGAGTTGATTACCTTCCAGATACTCGATGTGTTTTAATCCTACAATATATGATTTGTGTATCCGAAGAAAAAGCTCACCTGGCAGTGTTTGATCCAGGTTCTTTAGAGTATCACTACTTATCCAATTCTTATTCTTCGAGAATACCTTCACGTAATCTCCAATAGATTCAAAATACTGGATTTCGTCAAACGGGATCCGGAAGATCTTTTTATCCTGTTTTATCACAAGTACATCTTCCTGTGTTACAGAGTCAAGCTGACCTTTGGCTTTATCAACCGCCGCAACAAACCTTTCGAAGGAAAACGGTTTCAATAAATAGTCCACGGCCTCTAGCTCAAAACCCTCCACCGCAAAATCAGGGTAAGCAGTTGTGAATATCACACGTGGTTTTTTACGCAGGGACTTATAGAAATTCAGTCCAGAAAGCTTGGGTAGATTGACATCAAGGAATATTAGATCAGGGTTGCTAGTTTCTGTTTTGTCCATTGCTTCGATCCCATCCAAGGCCTCACCTACTATTTCGAGGTCCCCAATTTCCCCGATATATTTCTTTAAGATATCCCTGGCCAATGGCTCGTCCTCCACAATTAAGCATCTGATCATGGTAAATCGATTGTCAAAGTCACCGTGAATGTATTATCCTTTTCCAAAACTTTCAACAGGTGAGATTCGGGATATAACAGTTGTAAACGTCGGTTGATGTTCCCCAATCCGATTCCTCCATCATTATTTACCTCCGGATTGTCTTTATCACCAATTGAATTTTGGCATTCGAAATGCAGATGTTTTTCTTTCAGGACAGTCTCAATGCGAACAAATCCATTTTCCTCTTCCGGATTTCCATGTTTAAATGCATTTTCAACAATGGGGAGGAGTAACATGGGAGCTATTTTAGGTTTGTAGGTCCCATGTGTTTCGATGGAGATTGAATGTTTTTTCCCGATCCTCAAAGATTGGAGATCAGCATAGTTGCGTATCATGTCCAGCTCGGAATTGATGTCAATAACTTTATTCTCCACTTCATACAAAACAAACCGTAACAAATTAGAAAGTTTTAGTACAGCATAAGCGGCATTCCGATCGTTGTTCATAGCCAATGAATAAATACTGTTGAGTCCGTTAAAAAGGAAGTGTGGATTCAATTGACTCTTTAGTGCATTGAGCTCGAGCGAAACTTTCTCCTTTTTTAAGTTTTGAAGTTTAAACCACGATTCAGACAATTTTATCAAGGTGGTGATAATAATGTAAATCAGAAAAATCTGTGCAAGCAGGATCTCATCGGTGAAAGAGACAATGTAAAATCCGCTATCGAGATTAGGGATGATCACATCAAAGATCAGGTCATGGATAAAAAATGCCAATCCAATATTGAATATTGTCAGAAGAGTATAAACAAAATATTTTCCTGCCTCAAAAAACCTGGGAATAAGATATCGGAGATTGATATATACCAATGGGAACAGGCAAAAGTGAAAGAATATAGAGTAGATAAAGTCCAGGAACTTGAGGATACTTGAAATGGAGAAATAAGATCCAATCACGTAGATGGACAACACCCAGAATGCCAGGTGTTGGATCCATTTATTCAATAAAAACTTCGTAATGAACTGGTTCATGATTTTAGCTACCTACTTTGATATACTCGTCAGGTTCTTCGAATACTGTCTCATCCTCGGAGTACATTTTGAGGAATTTCTGCAGTTCCCGAGGTTGTGCGGTGATCAGAATATCTCCGTCCACATTTTCATGGCGCAACCTGATGAGATTACTCTTAAAAAGGTCTCTCAATTGCTCCATGTCAAAATCTGTAAGGACCATTTTCTCACCCTCCACACTGATCTTTGAGAAGGAGTGAACGGGGAAGAAATTATTGATCACAGAAACTCCAAACGTATTATTAGCCTCATCGGGGTACATATCAAGGAACAGGTTATCACCGATTTCAGCCAATCTGGCTTGAAAGACGATTGTGTCTTCATCATCAATGATGGTCATTCGATATCCTTTTGCACTTAGTTCAGGAAGAGTTTCCACAATTTCGTTTTCCAATTCCTTTTCCCAGTGCTCCCTCACTTTTTCCTGATCCCGAATAGTGTCCTCGTCAATGACTATATATTCGTCTTTACCGGGAGTGATGGAGAAACTGAAATTTTCATTTTCATAGGGATTAAAGGTGATTTTTGTGTCCCCATCATACCAACTTCCCACCAATTCAGGGAGGTAGGTGAGAGTTTCCGGAGTGTATATCGGAAACAGTGAATAAACACATGAATTCAATAAAATGGCCAGAAGGGCAGCTATGATGATCTTATTCGTTTTCATTGCTTTGATTGATTCTTATCACAACAAAGCTGCACCCAATAATACATGGACTGAAATAAGTTCTGTAAACGTGAAATAATTCGGGATGAACACCATGATTATGGAGATATCCCAAGAAGGAGCTCTATTGACTAAATTTCAACAGAAATTCGGTACCGGCATTAAGGACAGATTTTACGGAGATGCTGCCTTTATGATTTCTCATGATCTGTTTTGAAAGGCTGAGGCCAATACCCGAACCATGTTTTTTAGTGGTGAAGAATGGAATAAATATCTTCTTGAGTGCTTCCTCCTCGATTCCAGGGCCATTATCTTCTATGGCCACAAATGCACCATGGTTATTTTCACCTGGCCAGGCTTTGATCTTTAGTTTTTTCGCTTCCTTCTCCTCGTTGTCATCTGCGGCAAGTGCCTGAACAGCATTTTTGATTAGATTGATCAGAACCTGCTCGATCTGTTCTTTGTCTACTGTGAACTTCAGATCTTTGGGGTCAACCTTGAGTTCAAGTTTAACACCGCTTTCTTCTATTTCATTTTTAAGAAGAACCAGAATATGTTCAATTACCTCGCAGATCTGTACTTCTGCCAACTGTGGATGCTTGATCCTTGTCATGTTTCGGAAGTCACTGACGAATTTGATCAAACTATCACTACGATTGTGAATGGTTTTTACTGCTAAATGGAAATCCTCTACCGTGTCACTTTCTATCTCCTTGATCTCTCCGTGGTCATTTTCAAGGAAATTGTCTAATTCCGTTTCCACCGTTGCTGCCAAAGACGAGATTGGTGTCACCGAATTCATGATCTCATGAGTTAATACTCGGATCAGATTCTGCCAGGCTTCCATTTCCTTCTCTTCCAGTTCGCTCTGGATATTTTGAAGCGAAATAAGCTTAAATTCTTTTCCTCTAAGTGACAATTCGATCGCATACACGGCCAATTGAATATCGTCCTCTTCCTTTTCGATCTTGATCAGATCTCGGCCTCCTGTTCTGAGTTCGCTGATACTTTCAATAAGTTTTCTGCTAACAGAGGAGAGTTGGTTCACATTTTTCAATTGGCCAACATTCAACAACCTCCTTGCAGCGGCATTCATGATTTGGATCTCTCCTTCCTTATCAAAGGTGATAATCCCTATTCCAATATGTTGAACAATGGTTTTCAAGTATTGGTGCTGAGCTTCTTTGTCAGCTCGTATCTCTCTGAACTTCTTGATCACATCGTTGAACTGCTTGTAGAGTTCATCCATGCTACTCCCCGTCTTGTGTTGACTATAGGTATGTGAGAAATCTTCGTACTGAATGGTTTTCAAAAACCCGATGATCTCCCGGTTTGATCGATCAAGGTATCTGAAGAGATAGTAGATCTCTACCATGAGTACCATTGCCACGAGGATCTTGGTAAAGAGATAAGACTCCTCGTAAAAAAGATTGACAAATATGAATGCCGTGGCGACCAGAAGAGCCACACGTAAAATAACCTGAAGTTGGAAGTTCTTAAAGACCATACTTCTCTAGTCGCCTGTACAACGAGGCACGTGTTAGACCAAGCTCCTTGGCTGTCTTGGAAATATTTCCGTTGTGCTTGTTTATTGCACGCTGGATTACATTTTTTTCGACATCATCCAGGTTAAATGTGTCTTCCTCACCGCTTAATTGAGCTTCCGGTTTTTGTGAAAGGAAGAAAAAATCCTCCGGAGTGAGGGATTCATTGTCGCTCATAATGATTGCCCTTTCTATGGCATGTTGAAGCTCCCTAATGTTTCCCGGCCAGCTATATTTCTGGAGCTTCTTGACTGCATTGGTAGACAGATTATTTACCTTTTTTCGGTATTTCTGACCGTAGCTCTTGATGAAATGCTCAGATAGTAATGGTATGTCCTCAATCCTTTCCCGTAAAGGAGGCAAATGAATTTCAACCGTATTGATCCTGTACAACAGGTCCTGCCTGAATGTGCTGTCATTGACCATGTCATAAATTGGCATGTTGGTAGCGCAGATGAGGCGGATATCGATATCGATGGGTTTGTTGGTACCGATCCTCGTTACCTGCCGCTGTTGAAGTATAGTAAGGAGCTTAGACTGCAAGGGCATTCCAAGGTTCCCAATTTCATCCAGGAAGAGTGTCCCTTTGTTAGCAATTTCAAACCTTCCGGCACGATCCTCTTTTGCATCGGTAAAGGATCCTTTCTTATGACCAAACAACTCACTTTCGAAAAGTGATTCTGTTATGGCACCCATGTCAACGGAAATGAATACGTTATCCTTTCTGGAAGACTTTTGATGAATTGCACGTGCTATCAGTTCCTTACCGGTTCCGTTCTCCCCAAGGATCAGGATATTGGCATCAGTTCCGGCCACTTTATCAATTATATTGAAGACACTTTTGATTTTATCACTTTCCCCAATAATGTCCTTGAAGGCCTGATTGCTGTCTTCCTGAAGTTGCTTTTTGGTTTGCTTCAATTGAGACACTTCCTCGTAGGATTTTTTCAGTTTCGTGGCACTGGACAAAGTGGCGATCAGTTTTTCATTCTGCCACGGTTTCAGCACGAAATCTGTTGCTCCGGCTTTAAGTGCTTTGACCGCCATTTCTACATCACCAAATGCAGTGATCAAAATGACAACAGCATGTGGATCCTTATCAAGGATCTGTTCCAGCCAATAAAATCCTTCTTTTCCACTTGTGATATCCTGGCTGAAATTCATATCCAGCAGTATCAAATCATAAGTGTCATTATTAAGGAGAAACGGGATCTTTTTCGGATTCTTCTCAATTAGAACCTCTTGTGAATGTTTTTTCAGCAGCATTTTAGCCGCCAACAGTACGTCCTCGTCGTCGTCGATTATAAGGATCTTCCCTAGTTCTTTTTCCACCTGTCAATAATTATATTTTAATCTAAATACCAGAAATAGTGCCAATAACCAAGATTGGCTTTTGAGGTTCATATGGACCTTTCGGCCAAGTTAATCAATTAAGATTATGTACGAAAGTGAACAATATCTTGTTTTATTTAAGAAGTCTTTCAGGGAGTGACATCAAGGAAAGGAACACCTGCATCATACAGGATCTCAATTTTATTTTTCTGGAATTTGATCAGGTTTTGGAGGTATTTCCTTTGGGACTCGATATACTTATCCTGCTGGATATTGAGCTTAAAAAGATCACTTTCTCCTGTTTCAAGATTTAATAATTCAGCTTCCAGAAGACGATTGTACCCTTGGGCCATTTCAAGATACTGTGTGGTAAGACTCTGGGTCATTTGGATTTCTGCAAATCGACTCAATATTGAATTCTTGATTTGGAGTTGTCGTTGGTAGGTCTCGAATTCGTTTGAGGCAATCTTTACATTGGTTTTCTGAAGTTTCCCTCGTTCCTTTCTGAGGAATATTGGGAAATACAGATCTACGCCTATCTTGTTATTATCATTGAAGGACAATTCATTCGATTGCCCCCAGGGATTCAAAGGTGCATCTATGAAAGAATAACTTAGATCGACCTGTGGTTTAAGGCTTTCAATATTCCATTTTCGCTCAATATTTAGTTGCCCCATTTTACCATCGAGTTTTCTGATCTCAGGATGATTTTCTTCTGCAAATAGCAGGAGCTCTTTCAGGTCTTCTTCAGAGGGTACCTGACCAAAATCAGCCAACGTATCAGGAATTACATTTTCTCTCAACTCGAGGGGAATCTGGTCTTCACTCCATAGATGCAGGGATAGTTGAAGCTGAGAATTGATATAATCAAATTTTGATTTCTCGAATTCCGCAAACCTTGTCTGAAATACAATCTTCGCCTGTACTGTATCAACCACAGAAGCCTCCCCTAAATCAAAATCGATCAAGATCCTATTGAAAAGTTCCTGGGCGATACCAACACTTTGAGAAAGTAATTGTAATTCTTGGTATGCCAGAAACCATGCCCAATAGTCCTTTACAGCCGTCAAAAGGGTTTTGTTAATGATCTTGATCCTTTCAGCTTCGTTGAGTTGAGTGAAAAATTTGGCCTGTTGCAAAGTCGACCGTCTTTCATCGATGAAAAGTCCCCGTCCAAGAGGAACCGATACACCTGCGTTCACCTGATAGAAATTGTTTTCTTCC
The DNA here is from genome assembly GCA_965242805.1 of Cyclobacteriaceae bacterium. Classification (GTDB taxonomy): domain Bacteria; phylum Bacteroidota; class Bacteroidia; order Cytophagales; family Cyclobacteriaceae; genus JANQEU01. The sequence continues at coordinate 4,139,868 of CBDETD010000002.1, forward strand.
GGAATGCTGTTTTGCTCATCTACAAACAATCCAGTATTTCGATCCACGGAGATCTTCGGGTCAACGGCTATCCATGTTGGAATTTTTAATGTTGTGTTGAAAAGGTTGTAATATTCTTTCTCCTTAAAATTTTTGACATTCCATGAAGAGGAAATTATAGGATCGAAAGATCCTCTGGCCATTCTTATCTCTGCATTTGCCAAATCTCTCTGCAATTCAGCCTGCTGAATGACAGGATGGTTCCCGATTACAAGACCCAGAAAGGAAGGAATGTCCAACACGGAAATAGTAGAGTCCTGCTGTCCGCTGGAAACCAATCCGTATGCAAGGAGAAACAAGAATATCAAGGTCCTTCTCATTTCGACTCTTTCTTGTCACCGTCCTCAGGAGCACCGTAAAGACTTGGAGGGAAACCATTCAGTTGTCGCCATATTTCATACCATACCGCGACATTATCAAGCATGACCCATCCCTTGATCCCCGACCCTAATCTCAACTGCTCTGGCCATGGGTCATCCTCAGGATCAGGCACCACAAGGATACGAAACCTACCATCACCGTTATTAACCCTGTCTATCACTTTGACCAACCCACCGAATGTTCCAACCGATACACTAGGCCAGCCCGAGAATTGCAATGCAGGCCAACCATCAAATTGGATCCTTACTTTACGATCTTGTGCGATGAGAGGTACATCCATAGCTCTTACATAGATCTCTACCGCGAGGTCCGGATTCTGCGGCATAATGGTAGCAATGGCTTCACCTTCTTTTATAGTTTCTCCGATCCCGGCTTTAAGTGCTTTCACCAGGAACCCACCTTGTGGAGCAATTACCTGGTACTGTTGTCTCCGTATTTCAATATTACTATACTCATTTTTTAGTTTGGCAATGTTTGCCTGAGTATCATTGATCTCCGAAAGAGTCGCTTGAAGCTCGGAAGTAGCTTTGCTGATCTTTTCAGCATAATCTGCTTGTATGGCAGATAAGTCGGTTCTATATATTGCCAGGTCAGCCTGGCTCTGAAGGTATTTGTTCTCCGCAGAAACAATTTTGGCCTGACTTGCATTAAACTTGGATTCGATTTCCTGGTACTTGGTAAGGGTTATATTGCCTGATTCGTACCTGGTCTTATTCCTCGCAAAAATATTCTTCGAGTTATCAAACTGAACTTTCTCCGTTTCAAAACCTACACTGTCGCTCTGAACTTTCAAATGGGCCTGTCTCAACTTATTTCGGGCTTGCTGCATTTTGGCCGATAGCGACTCTTTAAGTGCCTCTATTTGATTTTTGTACGCTTCCCTTTTCAATTCCTTCGCCAATAAGCTTGATTCCTTTGCATTGATCTGCTCACTTAATCGGTCCAGGACATTAGGATCAAAATATTTGTCCTTTACTTCTGAAAGACTTAGTAATGTATCTCCTGCTTCGACGTATTGACCTTCAAGGACATGCCATTTCTTAATCCTTCCTGGAATAGCTGATTCTACCGTTTGAGGTCTGTTTGCAGGATTGAGGGCGGTCAACGTACCTGTCCCACGAATGTTTTGCTGCCAGGGTAGAAATAGTGAGATCAGTACAAGGGTAAACATCACCAGCAACACCCTGGCTAAATAGATACCCAGGTGAGGCGTTCGAAGTGTCTTCAGTGAATAAAGCTGAAGATCCGCTAATTCGTCATCTACTTTTTTATTGGATATGTTCAGCATTTCAGTTGATATTTTTAACTACTTCCTCGTTTTTGAAAACCTCTTCAATAGGCCCTTCAGCAAGGATCTCTCCGTCCTGTAAGTAAATGACGCGGTCACAGGCTGCCATGATCAACGGATCATTGGAAACAACGATCAGTGTCCAAAATTTAGAACCATCTGTGAGCAATTGAATAAGTCTCAGTGTTTCATTTTTTGGAAAGCTATTGAAAAAGTCATTGAGGATCAGAAGGTTTGGTGTTTTGGCAATACACCTTGACAGAATTAGCTTCTGAACAAATGTTTCAGAAAATCCTTTACCACTACTCAGAATAGGTGTGTTTAAACCCAATGGCAATTGATTGATCTCATCATGCAGTCCAACTGCCTTGATCGCATCTATGGCCGTCTGCTCATTAGCCAGAGGTTTACCAACAAGGATATTCTCTATCAAGGTCCCTTCGAAAATATCATCTGAGGAAACATTTTTCCCAATATGATCTCTTAAATGTGTTCGATCCAGATCTCGAAGAGAATAATCATTATAGGTAACACTGCCTTGGAAATCCACATACATCCCTGATATCACGTTTGTTAATGTGGTTTTTCCGGAACCTCCTACGCCGGAGATGCAAATTCTTTCTCCTTTTTTGATATTTAGATTTATGTTCCTTATTGTGTCGTAAGCGGATTCCGGATATTTATAGGACAGATCCTTGAGATCTACCTCGAATCCTTCCGTCTTTTGACCGTTGTTGAATGGGATATCAATACCTCCCGTTTTTTCAAGTGGAAGGTCTGTAACATGGGATATCTTGTCCACGGCTGTTAACATATCGTATACGACATCCATATACGATATTATTTTTTCAACCGAGTTCAGGATCAATATTATGATCACTTCCGAGGCAACGAACTGCCCAAGTGTAATCTGTCGATCTATAACGAGTATGGTACCAATGATCAGCAGTCCTGCGGTGACGACAGCTTTGAAAAGTAGCACATAAGAATATTGTGAGACCAATACCCTGAAATGTCTTCGTCTATTCTTTAAGTAGTTATTGACGAAGTAATCAGTCTTCCTTATGGGAAGGTCAGTACTACCAGACAATTTAAAACTGAATAATGCCCTAGCTAATTCTTCTAACCAATAAACCGCTTTGTATTTATATTTCGACTCTACAATGGAAGACTCCAACCCTTTGGGCCCTGTGGTAGCGAAGATCAAAAACAAGATCCCTACCAACGCCATTCCGAAGAAAACGAAAAAGGGGTGGTAAAATGACAATAACAACAACCCAAAAAGTATCTGGATAAGTCCTGTTGACAGGTCAATAAGAAGTTTCGGTAGTCCTTTTTGAATAGTGAGTACATCAAAGAAACGATTCATTAATTCAGGAAAGTGAATATTTTGAATAGCTTCCATCTTGATCCTTGGGACCCTAAAGGCAAACTCGAATGCTGCTTTGGTAAATACTCTTCGTTGAATGTATTCTACGATTGTGATCTGCATTACCTGCAAAACCCCAGCTCCCAATACTCCAATAATGATAATTCCAATAAGTACGTAAATGGAACTGAAAAACACTCCACCAGATATCAATTCGATGGCTGCTTGGATTCCTAAAGGAAGGATCAGGCTTGAAATACCAATAATAAGTGCGTAGGTATAGATATAAAATATATCTTTTTTATCAGCAGATAATAACTTGATAAGTCTTTTTACCGGTGTCATTACCACATCTTCATCTTCCTGATGCACATCTTTGCTTACCAGGCTCTCATAGGCAAATACTGATAAGAAAATGACCTCATTTTTATCATTTTGAATGATAATATCATCAGTTAGTTTCGAGTAGTCTATTACCTGCTTTGTGTAATCATTGAGTATGGTGATCTCTTTTCCAAACTTCCTGTTGGTGTCAATTATTGATGGGAAAATTTCATCATCATCACCACGAAGAAATAGGATCATCGGAGAATCGAACTGCTCCACGAACATTTCGAATCGTTCCTTGTCAATCTCTTTTTTGAGAATGACTATTCCCGTGTCATTGGCAATTTGAGTGAGGTCTTTTATAAATTCTTGTAAGTCTTCCTCACCATAGGTTCTCAAAAGCCTATCTACGGATTCCAATGAGCTACTCTCCAAATCAATTTTTAGGAGTTGTGCGATCTCATGGAGGATGTTGAGTATATGTTTGTTATTAAGATTCACTTCGGTTGTATGGTTTGGAATACAAGATCTTTTAGGAAATCAAAATTGTGTTCGAATGGTTCGTTGTCCTTTTTCAGATTAGTTAAACTCGGTAGATGCTGAGCAAAAAAGATCTGTTGATTGGATGCTTCCAAAACCGTGCTGATCAACGAATGAGGATTAGGAAAATCGGGATTTATTTCCAAAACAATGCTCGCAATATTCCCACATAAGGATTTGTATCCTCTGAATATACCTTCCTTATTTACTTCATCCACTTCCTTGATAAGATAAGTTTTATCAGATTCAGCAATTACTATTCGCTGAAGAGCCGATTCATCTACCTCGGGAAAATTTGGATCCCTTCCTTTTTGTTCTGTTAAGATTTTCAATGCAACTGACAAGCGATCGTAGGGATCAGGCACATTGTGAGTTTCGAATACAATACGATACTCCAACCAATTCCAATACCAGCTAATCAGATAAACCAGCAATCGATGTTTATTGTCGAAATAACGATATATTGAGGCTTCCGTAGAATCGATTTCCTTGGAAAGTTTTTTGAACGTAAATGCCTCAAAACCAAGTATATCAATCAACCGTATCCCTTCATTGATGATCTTTCTTCCCAGTTCCGTGGATTGAGGATCCTTGGTATATAGATTTTCATTGAGTTTAAGTTGTAAGATTGTCATTTATAACTTCGTTAATACATATTCTGAGTATCAAATATAATAGTAATACTATCAAAACGTTTAATTTCACAATTGGTTTTGAAAGTTGGTTAATTAATTTTCGAAATTTGTGAAAGGAATATTTGTACGAATCCTTAAAGAATCATTATATTCGTGGGAGTTGTTGTGGATTAAGAATTTTAATTAGTCCTTTTATTTTGAGTTTTTGACCTTTGGGTTCAGGCCTTCATTGACCTGAACCTTTTTTTGTGCTCGATTTCGAACACTTATTTGTATCATTTTGTACAAGTAACTACTCCGACTAAATCCTTGTTTTTTATAACTCTCTGAAAAACAGATAGATACAGATAATGGCATTTTAATTGGCTTACCGTGCCAGAGAAAATTAGAAACTTGCCATTAGATGGATCGAAAGATTAAAAAGAAAAAGTGGACAATTAAGAAGGTGGCGACCTATGGAGTTGCCGGTGTATTTGTCCTATTCGTATTATACAGCTTCATTTTTGCTGAAGGAGGGTCCCGACTAAATGTGGAAATTGAGAAAATCAACGTCGCAGAGGTAAAAGAGGGGGAATTCAGGGAGTTTATACCTGTAGACGGTAACGTAATGCCTATCCTTACCATCCGATTGGATGCCATTGTTGGAGGTGTTGTAGAAAAGAAATACTATGAAGGAGGCATACTGGTAGAAAAAGGAGATACAATTTTAAAGCTTGCCAACGATAATCTTGTTCAAAATTTCGTTCGGGAGGAGACCCAAGCTTTCATCCTTGTCAACAACCTGGAGAACACCAAACTAAGCCTTCAAAGGAATCAATTCCAGTTAAAGCAAACGCTATTGACGCTTGACTACCAGATAGATCAGGCTAAGGATGCATATGAGAGGGGTAAACCTCTTTATGAGGAAAAGATCATTTCAGAACAAGAATATCTCAATCTGAAGAGAGAGTACGATCGATTGACAAATCAACGTCAGATCCAGTTTGAGTCTAATCGATTTGACTCTTTGAACGCTGTCCTACAGATCAATCAGGCGGAACAAACTTTGGATCGGACAAGGAATAATCTGGAAATGATAAAAAGCAATCTTGATAATCTCTGGATCACTGCGCCAATTTCAGGAAGACTTTCTACGGTAAATGTGGAAGTTGGTGAATCGATCGCTCCGGGGCAAAATATTGGTCAAATTGATGACCTGGACGGATTCAAGGTTAGATCTCCTATCGATGAGCACTACATAGCCAGGATTTATGAGGGTCTGACAGGAACATTCGATTTTGCTGGACAAACCTATACACTTGTCATCAAGAAAGTATATCCTGAAGTGCAGGGGGGGATGTTCCAAAGTGACATGTTCTTTGAAGGAGACATCCCAGCTGGCATTCGTCGTGGTCAAACTTTGCAAATAAGGTTGCAATTGAGTGAAAACATAACTGCAGTTCAGATACCCAGAGGTAGTTTTTATCAGACCACTGGTGGTAATTGGATATTTGTAGTGGATGGTGATGAATCATTCGCCGTGAGGAGGGACATTAGATTGGGTAGGCAAAATCCAAGATTCTATGAAGTTTTGGATGGATTGCAACCTGGAGAGAAAGTTGTTGTCTCATCTTATGATGGATATGAGGATAAAGACAGACTAGTATTTAAATAATTAATTATAAATCTTAACCAATGGAAAACGGTAAAACCCTAATTAAAACCAAAGGACTTAAGAAGTTCTACTATACCGATGAAATCGAAACAACAGCGCTTGCAGGTGTGAACCTAGAGGTCAAAAGCGGAGAGTTTGTAGCAATCATGGGTCCTTCAGGATGTGGTAAGTCTACTTTGCTAAACATTGTAGGACTATTGGACAATCCTAGTGAAGGAGAGTTCCACTTCAAGGATCTTGAAATTTCCGGTTATTCGGAAAGGAAAAGGGCCGATCTAAGGAAAGCAAACATTGGATTTGTATTCCAAAGTTTCAACCTGATCGATGAACTTACAGTTTATGAAAACATCGAGCTTCCTTTGATCTACTTAAAGAAATCATCTGCTGAAAGGAAAAAAAGAGTGGAAGAGGTGATGGAGTCCATGAAGATCATGCATAGGAGAAATCACTTCCCTCAACAACTTTCCGGAGGTCAGCAACAACGTGTGGCTATCAGTAGAGCTGTAGTAGCACAGCCTAAACTGATCCTGGCGGATGAGCCAACGGGTAACCTGGATTCAGCCAATGGACAAGAGGTTATGAATCTGCTCACGGAGCTTAATGAAAACGGAACAACCGTCGTAATGGTAACGCACTCTCCAATTGATGCGGAATACGCTCATAGGGTGATCCATTTATTTGATGGACAGATCGTTTCTGAAAATATCAATTCCAAGGATAACGCCCTTGTGTAATTGAGAATTGAAAGTTGTTAATTGATAATGACATATTCTTTTATTGAATCCGGGCCATTATCAATTCAAACATTTTCAATTCAAAATTGAATAGTACCTAGTTGCATGTCTATATACCCAAGGGCCATCGTTTGGGTGGCTCTTGCTTTTTCTAATTGAGGATATGAGAAAGATATTACTTCTCTTGATATTAGTGCAATTCCAATTGACAGACGCTCAGGAAGTTTTAACACTTGATGACGCGTTAAGAATCACATTGGATAATAACATTGATATCAAAAGATCAAAAAATAATGCATTGATCGCGCAATCTGACAAAGCTGTTGCTTTGGTGAACTACCTACCTTCTGTCAATGCGAGGTGGAACTACAATATGCTTTTCGGAACCTTCTGGGACAATATTGCAGCCAAACAGGTAACTGAGCAATATAGCTCCAATCCAAATGTCAATGCGAATATGACATTGTTCAACGGATTCTCTAACCATTATGATCGTAAGAGAGCGGATTTGAGCCTCATGGCGGCTCAGGAAGACGTGGAATCCAGTACATTGGATGCCAAGGCTAATGTCATGTCTGCCTACTTGTCCGTGATGCTGGATAAGGAGAATGTCAAGATTTCTGAAGAGAGACTCAAACTCCTGGAAGCGCAGTTGGATCGCGAGATAAAGAGGGAGTCTGTTGGAGTAGGTAACATGGAAACAGTTTATAATTTCAGGTCGCAAGTTGCGAATGAAAAGTTGAATTATGTCAATCTCCAGAATCAACTAAAAAGTGATGTCCTTCAACTTGTGCAGGTTTTGCAACTGGATGTTACCAAAGAATACGACGTGGAGTCATATGACGGGTCGGAGGAGGAGTTGATGGTAGAGCCCGCTCCCTATGCAGAGATATTTGAGACTACTTTGAATTACTCTCCTATGCTGAAGCGAGCTCAGTACAATCATGAATCCTCATTATATAGTTTCAAACAAGCCAGATCTCAACTGGTACCAACAGTTAATCTTTACGGAGAATTGGGTTCCAGATATTCGTCCCAGGGAGCCGCAAATCCAAACAATGATTTGATTGGGGAAAAGGCTCCATATCTAACCCAAATGGATTGGAATCAATATCAGTTTGCACAGATTTCAGTCAATATTCCGATTTTCACGGGCTTAAGGACACGTAATAGTATTCAGACCGCAAGACTGGGAATGCAAAATGCTGAACTTGATAGGGTCCAGGCGGAACAAACGGTGACAAATACGATTCAAAGGGTATACCTTGATCTGATAGCTGCCCAGGAGTCCTATAGGACCGCCCAGGAAAATATGACCTCACTGGAACAATCTTACAACTTTGTTAAGAAAAGGTATGAGACAGGAAATACCGACTTCTTTACCTTTTTAGAAAGCCTGAATAATAAGAATGCTGCCGAACTACAATTGGTAAACGCTAAGTATTCGATTGTATTCCGAAAGAAAATATTAGAGATATACCAGGGTAAATAATAAAATAAATTATCGGTATTCAAAGATGACAATTTTGTTCTCTTTGATAAACAAGTATCGTTTTCCAATCAATATAACTCGATCAAAACCGGGAGGTCCATGAAGGACCTCCTTTTTTTGGGCATTAAGTTCAAATTTGAAAACGCTGCCGTCCTCAGTCAGTGATATGATCTGGTTTTGAGAAACTGTGAAATTGTCGATACCACTGACATCTAATTTTGAAATAAGAGAACCAAATTGGTCAAAAAAATAAATACCACTGTCTTTTGAAGTCAAGATCAGAATGCTTTTATATGCCCTTATAAAATCGACACGATTGATTTCATATATTCTGCTAATAGGGATTTCCAGTAGAACTTCAGCATTGGTGAAATTTACCTTCTTAAGCTGAGGGATCGGTGACTCAACTACCCAAATACTGTTTTCAATTGCAGGGACAATGAATTCAATAAACTGATCAGTATAATCCGATCCGGAATAGATTATTGGCCTGGAATTAAACCTTTCAAGAAAAAGATACATTTGGAGTTCTTTCGAGTACAAAAACGGTCTTAAAGGATTCCAGGCATCAATGATGGATATGCTCTGAAATTCTGGAATGTTGAACCTCTGAATTTCTATGAGATTGGAATCTAGTTTTAAGAGAACCCCTCCCTCCAAACCACAGTAGACATTTGAATTATAATCTGTAGAGATCGCATGAATGTTTCGATCAAATATCAACGAATCGCGTAAGATCCAGGATTGCCCATGAAGTGAAGAACTGATGAGACAAATGAGACCAAGGATGTTATATTTCAAAGCTTTTCAAGTCAAATGAATCTCCGTCAAAAACGCCATACGTATATTGATTGAACCATTCTCCCAGGTTGATGTATTTGGAAGATTCATTGACATCGATTTCAATGGGAAGATGTCGATGTCCAAAAACATAGTAATCGTGGTGATCTTGTTCTTCAGTCTCTGAGCAGTATTTCAATAACCATTCGTCGTCCTCTTTGAACGAGTCATCTTTACCATTATTTTTTATTCTACTTTTTGAGGACCACTTCTTCGCCAGATAAACACCTATGTTAGGGTGTAACCATTGGAAAGCCCACTGAGCAAACCCATTGCGGAATACTCTTTTGATAATCTTGTACGTATGGTCACCTGGGCCAAGACCATCACCATGTCCGATCAGAAACTTTTTATCACTGGCTGAAAGTGCCACCAGGTCATGGAATACTGGGATATCAAACTCTTCCTGGAAATAATCAAACATCCACATGTCGTGATTTCCTCTAAAGAAAAAGATTGGTATTCCCTTGTCACGCAGGTCTCGAAGTTTTCCTTGAAATCTACTAAACCCCCGTGGAATCACATGCTTGTATTCAAACCAAAAATCGAAAATATCACCCACAAGGAAAATGGCAGCAGTATTCGCTTCAATGTCGTTGAGCCATGAGACAATTCTAATTTCCCTTTCCCGACTCTCATGAGCATTTGGAGCTCCCAGGTGAAAATCACTCGCGAAGTATATGAATTGATTCGGGGAAATGTCTATGGTCAACTTTTCCATAAAAAAAGGGCTCAATTGAGCCCCTAATTTAATGTCATTACATTTATACTTATTTATTCCTTGATCTCTTCTGGTTGTTTCTCGTCTTTGTCCTCCTCCTGTTTGACTTCATCGATCACATTTTTCTTAAGGTCATCGAGGTTAGTTTTATCTTCAACTTTAGCCTTGGACTTTTTAGAAGATTTTGTTTTTTTCTTTTCTTTTTCGGTATCGATACCATTGGTAAACTCCTCATAGGTAGTCTTATGTTCGAACGGTCTTTTACCAATAAGCCTCTCCAGATCAGTTTGGAATATTATCTCTTTACTTAAGAGCTCTTTGGCAACAATTTCCAGTTGCTCCTTTTTCGCCTCAAGTAGCTTCTTGGTTCTCTCGTAGGCTTCATCGATAAGCCTTTTCACTTCTTTATCGATAAGTTCTGCAGTAGCTTCCGAATAAGGTTTAGTGAAGTTGTATTCTGACTGTTTGGAATCGTAGAATGATATATTTCCGATCTTGTCATTCATACCGTACACGGTCACGATAGAGTAGGCCATCTTCGTTATTCTTTCCAAATCGCTAAGAGCTCCTGTGGAGATCTTGCCAAATGTCATTTCTTCTGCGACCCTTCCCCCAAGCGCCATGCAAATGCTATCAAGTAGTTGTTCAGTTTGATATAAAAACTGCTCCTTAGGTAAGTATTGGGCATATCCCAGTGCTGCTAATCCTCTTGGCACTATACTAACTTTCACTAAAGGATCCGCATGCTCCAGAAACCATCCGGCAATTGCATGACCTGCTTCATGGTAGGCCACGATTTTCTTTTCTTCCGGAGAAATGATCTTGTTTTTCTTCTCCAGTCCACCAATTACCCTGTCGATGGCCTCCTGAAAATCGACCATGTGCACTTTGCTCTTGTCTCTTCTTGCCGCGATCAGTGCTGCCTCATTACAAACATTAGCAATTTCTGCCCCCGCAAATCCTGGTGTTTGAGCGGCTAGCTTTTTGGCATCGACATCTTCATGCAATTTGATCGGTTTCAAGTGAACCTTAAATATGGATTCCCTTCCAAGTATATCAGGTTTGTCAATACTGATTTGACGATCGAATCTTCCGGGCCGTAGGAGTGCAGAGTCCAATACATCAGGTCTGTTTGTGGCTGCCAGAATTATAACCCCTGCATCAGTACTGAATCCATCCATCTCGACCAGCAATGAATTCAATGTGTTCTCCCTCTCGTCATTAGATCCAGGCATTTGACCTCTGCCTCTCGAACGTCCGATGGCATCTATTTCATCTATGAACACTATACAAGGAGCTTTTTCTTTCGCTTGTTTGAACAGGTCTCTGACACGTGCAGCACCCACTCCCACAAACATTTCAACAAAGTCAGAACCTGACAAAGTGAAAAAGGGAACGGCAGCTTCACCAGCCACTGCTTTCGCCAGTAATGTCTTACCAGTACCTGGAGGTCCTACAAGCAGGGCCCCTTTAGGGATCTTGCCTCCCAGTTTCGTGAATTTTGCTGGGTTTTTCAGAAAGTCAACGATTTCCTTGATTTCTTCTTTGGCTTCCTCCAGACCAGCGACATCTTTAAACGTCACTCTCACTTTGTTTTCGGCATCAAACAACGCAGCTCGTGATTTGCCAATGTTGAATATCTGGCCACCCGGTCCACCACCACCAGTCATTCTTCTCATTAGAAACCAAAATCCAAAGATCAAAAGGAAAAAGAATCCATAAGTGAACAAGAAATCTGATATGCCTTGCCTTTCATCAACCTCGTATCCTATCCTTTGTTCTTCAGGAAGTTTGGACATGATCCTATTGAAATCGTCATTGAATATTTTAGGGTCAACGATCTTAAACTGATAGTGAGGTCCTGAATTAAGATTAAAGGTATTTTTTTCAAGCTCGATCTTGTACTTAGTGTTCTGAAGTGCCTCTTCCTTAAGGGTCACTTCAACCAGATCCTTATTTTTGATAAGAACTACCTTGGCCACATCATTGCTGAGGACCATCTGTTCGAATTTCCTATCTGATATTTTTAATGCCGAATTGCTTTTGTTGAAATATGTAAATCCAAAAACAGTAGCAATCAAAATGATTATCACCCACATCTGGTAGTTTCCTCTACCAGGTCCGCCTAAAGGACTTTTTTTCTGTCTTGGTTTATCTCCCATCTAGTTATAATATCTCTCAAGTATGTAACTACAACGCGTTATGAACATTTAAGTTCAGCTGATCATTAACTGAAGTGATTTTAGCATCAGCCCATAACTCTTCAAGGGCATAGAACTCCCTTTTTTCTCTATTAAAAACATGTGCGACTACATCCACGTAGTCAATTAAAATCCATTCTCTATTTTGAAATCCTTCTCTTTTCCAGGGTTTTTCCTTTGAATTCTTAATTACGAATTCTTCAATTGATTCTGAGATAGCTTCGATCTGTGTATCTGAGTTCCCCGAACAAATAACAAAATAGTCTGCCACTGCATGCTTAATCTCCCTCAAGTCTAAAACTATAACATCTGAGGCCTTCTTGTCCAACATTCCCATAACCACAAACTCACTTATTTTTTGGCTGGACCAACCATTCGATATTTTATCCCGCATTCAGAAGTGCTTTCCTATTTTTACTCAAAAGTACTAAATAAACATTGCATAAATTCTTTGCCAAAAGCTTCAATCCTGATAAAAAAATCATTTTTCTGCCAGAATGTCACTCCACCAATGACCATTTGCTGAAAATTTCGAAAAAAGATGACATCGCGGAGGGGACTGCTGTCATTACAGACTTTCAGTCAAAAGGAAAGGGACAACGAGGAAACTCATGGATTAGTGAACCTGGAGCAAATCTTCTTTTTTCAATTCTTTTAAAGCCGGATTTTTTACCACTGGATAAGCAATTTTCATTGACTATGATTGCATCACTTTCCGTAAAAAGTGCTCTGGAGGAGATCGGTGTGGATAGTGTCAGAATAAAGTGGCCCAATGATATTTTGGTAGAGAACCGGAAAATATGCGGAATACTAAGCGAGTCATCAATTATCGGTGATCGGATGGAAAAAGTTGTCATTGGAATCGGATTAAATGTTAATCAAACCGAATTCGGATCGGTCATGGCTACATCAATTAAACGAGAAATAGGATCGGAATACAATAAGGAGGAGCTTCTTGAGAAGATAGTTGATTTCCTTTGGACCTATTACCAAAGCCTCAATGAAGATCACATTTCCATCAAACAGGAGTACTATCAATCAATGTACTGGTATAATGAGGAAGGATATTTTGAGTCAGATGGACGAAAATTCTATGGTAAAATTTCCGGTGTTGATAATCGTGGACAATTGGTGGTACAGGTAAAAGGTATTGATAGAAAGTACAATCTCAAGGAAATATCTTTCCTTCTTTGAAACAATCAATTTACCTACCTTTGCACTCCGAATTTGAAATCCGATGATAGAAGAAAAAACAAAGTACAAAGTAAAGGATATCGCATTGGCTGATTGGGGCCGAAAAGAGATTGAATTGGCTGAGGCCGAAATGCCTGGTCTAATGTCCCTACGTGAGGAATATGGTAAAGAAAAACCGTTAAAAGGTGCAAGGATAGCAGGATGTCTTCATATGACCATCCAGACAGCTGTTTTAATCGAGACATTAACTGAGTTGGGAGCTGAAGTGAGTTGGTCTTCATGCAACATATTCTCAACCCAGGATCACGCGGCGGCTGCAATTGCCCAGACCGGAGTTCCGGTCTTTGCCTGGAAAGGAATGAATGAGGAAGAATTTGACTGGTGTATTGAACAGACATTGTTTGCATTCAGTGAAGATAAGCCACTCAACATGATCCTTGATGACGGTGGAGACCTGACAAATATGGTTCTGGACAAATACCCTGAACTAGTAGATGGTATAAAAGGTATTTCAGAAGAGACTACAACCGGCGTGTTGAGGCTATACGAAAGAACAAAAAATGGGACTTTACCTCTTCCGGCTATCAATGTCAATGACTCCGTTACCAAATCAAAATTTGATAATAAATATGGATGTAAGGAATCCTTAGTGGATGCCATCAGGAGAGGAACAGACATCATGCTTGCGGGCAAAGTGGCTGTAGTGGCAGGTTATGGTGATGTTGGTAAGGGTAGCGCGGCTTCGCTAAGAGGAGCGGGAGTTAGAGTTATTGTTACGGAAATAGACCCTATTTGTGCTCTGCAGGCTGCAATGGATGGGTTTGAAGTTAAGAAAATGGCAAATGCTGTTCCAAGGGCTGATATCATAGTTACGGCCACCGGAAATAAGGACATTGTTACAGGGGAGCACTTCAAGTTAATGAAGGACAAAGCGATTGTTTGTAACATCGGGCATTTTGACAATGAAATTGACATCGCGTGGCTTAACAACAACTACAACAAAACCGAAATTAAACCTCAAGTTGACCTTTATGACGTGGACGGAAATGACATAATAGTTCTGGCGGAAGGAAGATTGGTCAATCTAGGTGTTGCTACAGGACATCCTTCATTTGTGATGTCCAATTCATTTACAAATCAGACGTTGGCCCAAATGGAGCTGTGGCAAAATTCTGATAATTATGATAAAGCAGTTTACACTCTACCGAAGCATTTGGATGAGAAGGTTGCTGCTTTGCACCTTGAGAAGATTGGTGTGGAGCTTGAATCTCTAACCGAAGATCAAGCAAAGTATATCGGAGTAAGCACTGAGGGTCCATTCAAACCTGAACACTATAGGTACTAAACATTAATGATTTAATTTAAGGCAGTCTTCTTTTGAAGGTTGCCTTTTTTTATGTCCTTACCAGTTGTATATATTCATACTACGGACCTTGCTGCGAATGACACCTCGGCTACATTCGTATTGAATAATGCAATCAGTCTCGCCGATCAAGGCCAGGTAGTCACTCTCATCCTGATCAATAGGTCTCGGGATTCTCCTGAAGATATTCTTAAAAGGAATTTTGATCTTTCAATCCCCAAGGACCTTACTATTGTGGGATTCAATCCTATGATCAGGTCAAAATTCTTCTTTTATGTTTATGTGAGAAAATGGGTTGCAAGGCTTAAGCACCGATCCATAATCGTAACAAGAAGTCATGGTGTATTGCCATATCTTTTCTTCAGAGAAGCAAAAAATCATCTACATATTTTTGAGACGCATGATTTTTTCATGGACCTTTCAATCAGGGATGACATTCAGCATTGGATGAACAAAAGGTCGAGAGTAGAAAAGAAGTATTTCCCAAAACTGCACGGAATGATCTGTTTAAATCGATTTCAAAAAGAATTGTATTCGGAGAGACTCGATCTGCAGCATATTGCCATATTTCCCACAGGTCTTAACCGACTGTTTCATCATGAGGCAGAAACCTCCAAAAGGATAATTTACGTTGGCTCTTTGGAGAAAAGATTGGGTATTCGAAACTTAGCTTCTTTGATCAAGAACGTTGATGCCAGCATAGAGATATTAGTAGTTGGAGGAAAGAATAACGAAGAAATTAGAGATTTTGAAAATCTTTTTGAAGGTGAACTCCCTGACAATGTAAAATTATTGGGTTGGTTGAATAAACATGATTTGAACAAAACCTTGTCAAAAGGGGGATTGGCCCTCCTTCCTCATGAAGATACTTTCTTCACTAGGTATATGACGGTGCCCCTAAAACTTTTCGACTACTTTTCACATGGCATACCAATAATTTCGACAGACCTGCCGGCCATGAAGGAATGGATTGATGATAAAACAGGCTTTCTGGCAAACTGGAATAATCTGGATGACATTCTTACATTCATCGATTCTTATTTCGAAGATGATCAGCTGAGGCGAAATATGTCCAAAGCCGTCCTCAAAAAAGCTGGTTCAATGACATGGACCCGGAGAGCCGAAGATCAGATCAAATACTTCAAAGAGTTGGAGGAACACTTTCAATGAGAATTACAGTCATCTGCGATAAGGCTTTTGAAGTAAGTGAAACTTTCATTTTCAACGAAATCAGTTTCCTTACGGCTACCAATATTCATTTAATTACAAGGAAGAGACTAAACCGTAAGCTATACAAATTACCTTCAAAGGTCAGGGTCTCAACTTGGTATAACAGTTTATGGTTCAGGCTATTCTTCAAACTAGAAAAAGCACCTTATCGATTCCCAAAGAAAGTTGATGAGAAACTCAGAAAAATTATAATAAAGACGAAGCCTGAGATCATAATTGCTCACTACGGGCCAGCTGGTTTGAAAGTTCTGGATATCGCAAAAGATTTACACATTCCGCTGATCGTTCGTTTTCATGGATACGATGCATCACGGCTATTATCGAATAAAGACTATGTCAACAGACTCAAAGGTCTCTTTGAATACGCTCATGTTTCCACACCTTCCAGATTTCTAGCGAACCAGTTAATAAGAAATGGATTGGATCGTAAAAGGAATACGATCATTCCTTATGGTGTAGATTTTGATCTCTTTCCAGATATTAAAACGTACAGAGCTGTTGGTGATGTCATAATCCTTCACGGTGGGCGTCTTGTTGAAAAGAAAGGGGTTTATGATTTGTTGAGAGCGTTCAAAGCGTTATCCGGAAAAATGGATGGGATCAAACTGGTAATCGCCGGGGGCGGGGATCAATTTGAAGTTCTGAATACCTACGTAAAGGATAATGACTTGTTGGATGATGTGATTTTTACAGGACCAGTTTCCCAGTCAAAAATGATACAACTAATGTATTCAAGTGACATCTTCGTTCTAAACAGCCGTACGTCATCCCAAGATGAAACCGAGGGGTATCCTGTAGCAATTCTCGAGGCGATGGCATGTGGATTGCCAATAATCTCAACAATTCACGCCGGAATACCAGATCAGATTGATGATGGAAAGAATGGACTTCTTATAGAAGAAAGAAATACAAGGCAATTGACTAACGCCTTATACAAACTCATTAAAGAACCTATCTATCGCCAACAACTTGGTGAAGCAGCTCGTAAGAAAGCAACCAGGAAGTTTGATTATTCCCACCTTCAGGAGGCCTACGATAAATATTTTGAGAGTATTCTAGAAACCTAGGATTTCACAATAAACACCTATCGTTTTTTGAGCCATTATTTCCTTAGAGAATTTCAGGACATCCCTACTTGCATTTTTGCATAATTCTTCTCGGAGATCTTTGTCATTTAGGGTCCGGATCACATCATGGGACAGGGCTTTGTGATCCTTGATCTGCGATAGCAATCCACTGACTTCATTTTTCACAACCTCCGGAATACCACCTGCATTGGTAGCGACAATAGGAATTTTAAGTTTCATGGCATCAAGAATTGTTGATCCTAGACCCTCGGTTTTAGAAGTGAATAATAAAACATCGAGAGCTTTTAAATAAGACAGTGGATTCGTTACAAAACCTGTTAAAATAAAGGAAGCATTTAACCCCTTTTCAGTTATATAATTCTCAACTTCTGTTTTTAATGGTCCTTCCCCAACGATAAAAAAATGGGCATTTGGTATTTCACGAAGGACAAGTTCAGCTGCATTGACAAAAGTGAAATAGTCTTTATGATCCGCAATTGCAGAAATGTTTCCAATAATAGGGTCGGAATTTCCAATTTTGAATCGTTCCCTTAGGTTTTCAGCTTTAATAATTGTGCCCTTTCCAAAATCAATACCGTCATACACCGTAATTGCTTTATTATCCTCCTTCAGGTCATTAATCAAAATTTTTCTAACAGCATCGCTGACACAAATGATTCTTCGAATATTCCGATGGTTGTACTTGAACTTGCTAAACCAGTTTGATTTAACTGGAAAATCTACCCTGCGGGACAAAACCAATTTACTTGATAGCCAGATCAATGAAGCTGTTAATCCTAAAGTATGTCCTTTAGAAGTGTGCAAATGGACAACATCAACGGAGTTTTGGTGACAGTAAATAACAAGTTTATAAATGGTTTGCAGATCGTAGGCACTTCTAAACGGGAATAATATATAGGGTAACTGTTTTTTGGTCGCATATCCATGAAAAGTGGAGTTATCCGGACAAGCCACAATTGAATTGATCCCATTATTGAGTAATTCCTCATGCAGGTATGCAATCTGCTGTTCACCACCTCTCCAATCCCTTGCTGTACAGAGATGAAGAACTTTCATTACTTTAATCTGTAAGTGATGCCTAAAAGTAAGCCGGAATTGCCACCGTAATCACCTGCGTCCACACCAATCATACCTCGATATTGAAGTCCACTTTTTGTGGATTTCTTAATTTCCAATCCCAAATATTGGGAAGCCGCAATGTTTAGGAAATAATAGTCGGGATCAAGATCCCAGCTGTATACATATCCCTTGTATTTACCAGAATAGGTCCCATAATTTTGGACAAATGTAGCTCTCAAGTAGATTTCATATCCTTTGTAGTCCGCTTCTATTCCAATATGATGTGACAAGATCCTGTTATTAATGATAAATTCATTATCAGTTACATCCGTTCCTGTATAATTCATAAATTCTCTCCTGGTAGTGAAGAGAGGATTTCCGATTGCCATATCATGAAATGTATTGCCTTTGGGATACTGGAGGTTGTTGTAATAGTTGTCCCGGCCACTATACGAAAGTCCGAAATTATTCTCATTCTCTACAATTCCAAGTAGTTCATCAAAACTCAGATCCTGGGCAACTATCCCAAACTGTTGCAGTACATATGCATCATAATCAGGTAAGTCCTCAAGCTCTCCAATTGTGATAGCTTGATTATTTATATAGGGATCAGGTAAACCCTCTCCACTTTGGTGGGTAGTATTGATGTTCTCATACATGATACTTTTCAGGAACGGGTGATCTTCAAATTTGACTTCCAGTATGAATGCATAGTCTCGACTTTGTGTGAAGTTGCTTTGAAACCCTGATTTATCGGAAATAGGTTGTTGGAATGACAACTTAAGTAGGCTGGATTCGATGGGTATCTCAAAACCAAAATCGAATACCCCAAAATGAGCACCGGCGGCATTGAGGCTGTCCCCGATATTCCCTGAGTTAAGTGCAGGTCTTGCAAAAAAAGCTTCAAAAAACGATGATGGTAATGCACCAAGCCTGTCTGAAGTTCCACCAAATAATACTACATGGCTTAAGCCAATGAACGGATTGATGGGAAGATCATTGGACTTAAAATAGGCTGACTTCTCATGGATATATGCATCTTTCACCGGGCGATCATTCTCCAGTGTACCAATCTCCAAAAAGCCCTTTACGGAAAGAAACTTGGCAAAAGGTACAGGAGTGTAATTCCAAATACCCAATCCAGCCTTTGTAATGGTTCTGGCATTTTGACTTTGAAAAAGGCTGCCAGATCCAATTTGATCGTTGTACCAATCATTATTTATTTCATTTTTTCCAATCCTGAAAGAGATGTCTCCATACTTGATATTTAGAAATGCTTGATGAAAAAACGATTCTTGTACGTTTGGTTTAACTATATAGTTTATACCTGTTTCAACGGAAAATTTGTCCTTTGTAAGCAATGGGAAGAATAACATTCCCTCGAAATATCCATCTTGGTGTGTAGGATCAAGTTTTCCAAATTGATTATGTGTTAGATAGAAGGGGGCATATCCCTGGGAGCCAAAACTTCCAACCAGAGAAACCTCCGCTTTTAAGGAATCCAATTGTGCCAGACAATGGATGGAAATGATGCTCAAAAAAAGGATAAAGTAATATTTCATTGGATGGTTTTTATGAACAGCCGTTCGTACTCATTGACAGTTTTAGAGATCGTGAATTTTTCTGTTGCAATTTGGCGTCCTCTTTGAATAAAGCTTTTTCTAAGTTGTTCGTTTTGTACGATTTCTCGAATGTAGTTTGATAATTGAGGAATATTATCGTTTTCAAAAATAAAGCCTGATTTTCCATGCTCGATCACATCTGGTATCCCACCATAATTCGATCCCATTACTGGTATTCCCATTGCCATGGCTTCCACTAATACCAATCCGAATCCATCCATTTGTGACGGAAGTATATTGACTTTCATCAGGAGATAGTGGTGAAAAACCTCCGATTTATTCTCGATCAAACCAGTAAATCGAATTCGTTCTATCAAGTCATCATAATCCAGCTTAGTGAACTTATCCTGGAGTTCCTTTGCTGTAATACCAACTAATAACAATTTCCACCCCTCAGGTAATTCTCGTAGAGCTCTGATCAGTAGATCTTGACGTTTTGGTCTGGCTACGCATCCAATGACTACTTCATCATCTGAAAATCCATATTTTGCTCGAAGTCTGTCGATCTCTTTTTGATCACGTTTGAAGTCCAATTTTGGGAGAGCATTGTAGATGATGTGGGTATGATCGATTGGAAATCCTTTTCGTTGCATTAAGGCCTGAAGCCCTTTACTCACAACGACGATCTTTTCAGAAAATCTAACATGGATCCATCTTTTGATAGGATTGTTATCAGCAACTCGTTGCCTACGCGTCAAAATTATTTTGGCAGATAATCTGAACAGAAGCTTTGACCAAATGGCATTATATCTGTCTCTGCTCTCCTGTGCGTTGATAATATCTACTTCATTCTTTCTTACTATTAAGCCAATCTTGAAAATAGAAAACGGATCAATCTTAAACCTGAATGGAATCGGGTAATATTTAATCTTAAGCCCCTCTGCAAGACGAAGGATCAAAGACTTGCGTGGTGCGGCAATGAATACTTCATGACCTTTCTCCTTTAATCCAAGGGCTAAAAATAATAGACTATAGGTAGATCCGGCGATTTCTCCAAATTGGGTCGTAAATAGAATCGTCATGCTGAATTCTGGAGTTTGCCGTGAAACAAAAATAGGATTATTTCAATAAATGTTATTTTACAACGAAATTTGCAATTACCCGTTCAACCATGTATGTACATCTATTTTAATAATTAAATAGACTATAATACTTAGGTAATACATGCAAGAGGTACTCAATCAAATGGAAGTCAAGCCAAAAAAATACGACTACACCAGAAATGATCAACTAGATATATTCGAGAATGAATTTTTGCCTCATCTCGATGCCATGTACAATTTCGCTTACAGATTAGTATTGGATGAAGATGACGCGAAAGATCTGGTACAGGATACCTACATGAAGGCTTATCGGTTTATCCGGTCCTTTCAAAAGGGAACAAACTCAAAAGCTTGGTTATATCGAATCTTGAAAAACAGCTTCATTAATGATTTTAGAAAGCGAAGCAAAGAGCCATCCAAGGTAGATTACCAGGAAGTAGAGAACTTCTACAATTCAGATAATGTTGATGAAAAGAAAACAGTTGATTTAAGGGTAGAATCTGTTAAGGATATGATCGGGGATGAAGTAAGTAACGCCCTGAATTCATTAGCAGTAGACTTCCGAACTGTAATAATACTTTGTGACTTGGAAGGATTCACATATGAAGAGATGGCCAAGATTCTTGACATTCCTATTGGAACAGTAAGGTCAAGGCTTCATCGTGCCAGGAATCTTTTAAAGGATAAACTTGAAAACTATGCTAAGAGCATGGGTTATAATTAAAATTTGGCCACATAGCAATGAAAATCCAATCTGATGGAAGAAGGTAAGCACATATCGACATGCGGGGAATGTTTGGAAATTCTCCAACTCTTGTTGGATAAGGAGGCATCACAAGAACAAGAGCAATTTGTTAATGACCATATTGAGGAATGTATTCATTGCTTTGAACACCTTCAACTGGAAAAGGGAATCAGGGAGTTGATCCGGACCCGGATCGCTAATCTACCGGTTCCCGATGGCCTTGCTAACGAGATTCGAGCGAAGATCCAGTAAAACATTCATGTCACAAGGTAAATGTCTGATTTTTTCCGCTCCGTCCGGTTCAGGTAAGACAACATTGGTAAATCATCTGATGGAAATAAGATCTGATCTCCGGTTTTCAGTTTCAGCAACGACAAGGCAACCGAGGGATTATGAGGTCAGTGGTAAGCACTACTATTTTATTGAACCTCAGGAATTCAGGGAGCGAATTCAACGAGATGAGTTTGTCGAATGGGAAGAGGTATATAGTGACATCTTTTATGGGACGCTAAAGGAAGAAGTGGAGAGGATACGCAACGAAGGATTCACAGTTATCTTTGACGTAGATGTGGTAGGAGGTGCGAACCTTAAGGAGATATTCAAAACTGAAGCGTTGGCAGTTTTTGTAAAGGTCGGAAGCATTGAAGAACTGGAAAAAAGATTGAGAAAACGTGGATCGGAGACCGACGATAGTTTGAAACAAAGGTTGTCAAAAGCCAAGGAAGAGTTAGGTTTCGAAAAAAAGTTTGATGTCACAATCATAAATGATGATCTTCAGAAAGCTTATGATAAGGTAACTGAAGTCGTCTCGGAATATCTCGATAACCAGACATGAAAGTCGGTCTATTCTTTGGTTCATTCAATCCTATTCATTTAGGGCACATGATAATTGCCAACCTTGTTAAGGAGTGGACAGATATAAAGGAGGTATGGTTTATCGTTTCCCCACAAAATCCGTTAAAAAAATCGGGTAACCTTCTTCATGAATTCGACCGTTATGACATGGTGGAAAGGGCGATCTCAGAAGAAAATGGGCTTCGTGTTTCAGATATTGAGTTCCAGCTTCCGAAGCCAAGTTACACGGTGAATACCCTTGCCCACCTAAGTGACAGGTATCCGGACTACAAGTTTCACTTGATCATAGGGGAAGACAACCTGGATAGTTTCCCAAAATGGAAAAACCATCTATCAATCATTGAAGATTATGGTTTGGTCGTTTATCCTAGACCTAATAGCAGTGATTCACCGTTAAAAAATCATAAGAATGTCCAGGTGATTGAAGCACCAAAAATGGACATATCAGCTTCATTGATCCGGAGACTAATTAAGGAAGGTAAATCGATTAAGTATTTAGTTCCCGAGATAGTAAGGGGATTGATCGAATCCAGGCATTACTACCGCTAAATAGTCATGATGTCCTCTTCCTTCGCATGAAGGAGGTCATCAATCTTTTTTACATGGTCATCAGTGAGGGTCTGAACATCAATTTCAGCATCTCGGACAAGATCCTCTGATACATGTTCTTTGAGTAATTTTTTTAAGTGATCGTTTGTGTCCTTCCGAATATTTCGAAGACTTATCCGGCCATTCTCAGCTTCGTTTCTTGCTTGCTTTACGAGGATGACCCTGCGCTCTTCAGTCAAAGGAGGAATATTTATGCGTATAACTTCTCCGTCGTTTTGAGGATTTAATCCGAGATCACTGTTGATAATTACTCGTTCGATCTCGGGGATCATTGTTTTTTCCCAGGGTTTGACCATGATTGATCTTGGATCTGGGGTCGAAACACCTGCTACCTGATTAATTGGGGTCATATTCCCATAGTATTCAACCATGAGTCCTTCAAGCATATTGGGCATTGCCTTTCCGGCTCTGATTTTTGATAACTCCTGAGCAGTATGTGAGACTGTTTTATCCATACTTTCTTTGGCGTGGTCCAAATAGAATTTTATGTCCTCTTCCATAATTATTCTTTTGTCTTGTTTTGAGTTTATTTGATCAATGTGCCTACTTCTTCACCTTCAATTAACCGGATCAGATTACCTGGCTTGTTCATATCGAATACTACGATCGGAAGGCCGTTTTCCATGCATAAGGTGAACGCGGTCATGTCCATTACATTCAATCCCTTTTCGTAAACCTCTTGAAAAGTGATGTTTGAATACTTTGTCGCTTCAGGATTTTTTTCAGGATCCGCAGTGTAAACACCATCAACTCTGGTTCCTTTCAATACAACTTCTGCCTCAATTTCTATTGCCCGTAAACTGGCAGTAGAATCAGTTGTGAAATAAGGATTACCTAATCCAGCTCCAAAAATCACTATTCGGCCTTTTTCCATATGCCTTATGGCTCTCCTTCTAATAAAGGGCTCACATACCTGTTCCATTTTGAGTCCACTCATTAACCGCGTGTACATGCCATTTTTCTCCAGCGTGCTTTGCAAAGCCATTGCATTGATGACTGTTGCCAGCATTCCCATGTAATCTCCCTGAACCCTATCAAATCCAGCATTTACGGCTTGCATCCCTCTGTATATATTTCCTCCTCCAATCACAATCGCCAGCTCAATCCCCGCAGAATGGACTTTTTTCACCTCATTTGCATATTGTTCCAGACGTTCCGGGTCAATACCATACTGTTGACTGCCCATTAATGCCTCACCACTTAGTTTTAAAAGAACGCGTTTATATTTCATAGATTGACAGTCAAGTTCGGGCAAATATAATCTTAGTTAATCCATTTCCGAATCCGGTTAGATCTCAGCTCTGACAAATTTGATTAGAAGGTCTTCTTTGTTAACGTTGTCCCCAACTTCCGCGACAACTTTCTCTATTGATCCATCGATTGGAGATTTTATTATGTTCTCCATTTTCATTGCCTCAAGGATGAGTAGTGAATCACCTTTTTTCACGATATCACCTTCCTTCACCAATATACTGAGTATTGAACCGGGCATTGGCGAAGCGATTTCAGAAATACGATCATCTTCGAGGTCCTTCATTCCCATTTCCTCAAGAAGCAGGTCCAGGTGATCCATTACAGTTATCTGCATCGGTTTGTTGTTGACCTTTAGGTCGAAATGCTTTGCGTTTTGAGAAACCAAGTCGATATTATACACCTCCCTGTCTTTAATGATCAGGTATTTGGAGTCACTGATTTTGTGTACTTCACTGATTATTGAGGTATCGTTAATTAGGATATGATCACCAGTATTCCGAACATTGAAGTTCTTACCATTAACTGAGATTTTGTATTCCATTGAGAAAGGGATGAGACCAAATTTAGTTATACTAATTCTAATCCTATTAATAGCTTGTAAATCTTCTGAACTAAGGACAACCAATGCTTCTGATAAGGATGATGTATTACAGGAAGTGTCCTTGACCTCTCCCTGGCTGGACTATCGCGCTTCCTACTCCAGGAAATTCGACCTGCTTCATACTTCACTGGATCTGAGATTTGACTGGATGAAAAAAAAGGTCTTGGGAAATGCCACATTGACGATCACACCATATTTCTATGATGACCAATATTTGACAATTGATGCAAAACAGTTTGACGTTCAAAGGGTCCTCATTCTGGATCTAAATGACTCATTGGAATTGGAACATGACTACGACGGGGAGGTCATAACATTGGATCTTGGGAGATTATACAGCCGAAAGGACACCATCAATATACATATAGAATATGAAGCCAATCCATCCCAAAATTCCGGTTATGATGATAAAGGATTGTATTTTGTCAACCCTGACAGCTCCCATTCCTTTAAACCGCAACAGATTTGGACACAAGGTGAAACTGAATATAATTCCAGGTGGTTTCCCACATTGGATCAACCAAATGAGAGGTTCACTCAGGATATCAAGTTGACAGTGAAGGAAGAATTCAAAACCCTATCAAATGGGGAACTCATTTGGTCTCGTGGGAATAATGATGGAACAAGAACTGATTTCTGGAGACTTGATTTACCTCACGCCCCATACTTGGCTATGGTGGCCATTGGAGACTGGGAAGTTGTGGAAGACAATCGGGGCGACGTACCCATTCGATACTGGGTGGAGCCATCCTTTAGAGATCAGGCAATGGTGATATTTGGAAATACACCTGAAATGATGGATTATTTTTCTGATATACTTTCCTTCCCCTATCCTTGGCCAAATTATGATCAAATCATTGTTCGTGATTTTGTAACAGGTGCAATGGAAAATACAACTTCATCCGTCTACATGGAGAATCTGGCGGTTGATAGTTCTTTCTTTGAAGACGAACATTGGGATGAGATCATAAGTCATGAACTCTTCCATCAATGGTTCGGGAATGTTGTCACTTGCGAATCTTGGTCCAACCTCCCTTTGAATGAGGCGCTGGCGAATTATGGTGAGCACTTATGGTTAGAATATAAATATGGAAGAGATGAAGCGGCATATCATGGAATGGAGGAGCTTGATGATTATTTGTATGAAGCGTCCACTGAAAAGAAGGAACTCATCCGATTTTACTATGAGGATCCCGACGACATGTTCGATAACCATAGCTATGCTAAGGGATCCAGAGTAATTCATATGCTCAGGAATTATGTTGGTGATGAGGCCTTTTTTACCTCCTTACACCATTATTTGATCAACAATCAGTTTGAAAGTGTTGAATTGAATGATTTCAGAAAATCTTTCGAGCATGTGACCGGTGAGGATTTAAATTGGTTTTTTACGCAGTGGTTCCTCTACTCGGGACACCCGGAACTGGAAGTGCAACATGATCACTCAAATGACACATTATATATAGAGGTATTCCAAAGGCAAGATATTATCGAAAATCCACTATATTATTTACCTATTTATATGGATATCGCATTTGATGATAGTTTGTACAGATATCCATTGCAGATAATAGAAGAGTACCACAAGTTCAGGCTTCCCACTAAAAGAAAACCCCAAATGATAATCATTGATGGCGATCATCAATTGACAGGGACAATAACACATATTAAGACTGAGGAAGAATTGTATGACCAAATACGACTCTCCGATACTTTCGAGGGTAAGTACAAAGCGCTTCTGGATTTCTCAGATAGGGATACCCTCACACAGATGACATTGAAAGCAATTGATCTGGGCTTAAATGACAGCTCGGAAATTATTAAAGAACTAGCACTCTCAATGATCGCCTACAGTGATGATGAAAAACTTCTGGAATTCACTGAAAGAATTAAGGAATTGACCCGGTCAAATTCATCAAAGGTTAGGACTGCGGCAATTCTTGCTGGAGAGACGCTGGACATATTAAGTTCGGAGGAGTGGAAGGATTATCTGGATGATCCATCTTTCCTGGTAAGAGGAGTAGCTCTGGAGTATCTATTGAGTCGAGTCAATATTGAATCTCGTGATCTATTTTTTAAATATCGAGACCATGAGAACATCAATATAATTATCCCCATAGGGACCTATATAAATAAGGTAATTCAAAAAGGATACGTCAATTGGTACAAGAATACCTTGTTGAAAGCGAAATCCGGAGATTTGTTCTTCTTAATTCAACTTCTTACCGACTATCTACTTGTAGCACCTGACGAGGAGAAAAGTGAAGTCGTGGACATTCTATTTGGTCTGGGGCTGGATCATCATAATTACGTAGTAAGGTTGGCAGCTTTTCAAGGTCTTCTCGCTATCGAATTTACTGATACGGTAAGTGAAAAACTTACTATCCTTAAAGCAAGTGAGAAGGATGTCAGACTATTGGAAATCTACGCACAGTACTAGCACTCCTCATCCCATTTTTGAATTCAAAATAAAATTTGAATAAACCGAAAAAGCATATAATTTTGCAAACCCTTTTTGCAGGGTGTAAATGAAGTTCTTTGAGGGGGGATACCAGAGTGGTCAAATGGGGCAGACTGTAAATCTGTTGGCTACGCCTTCGCAGGTTCGAATCCTGCTCCCCCCACGTGATGTTTATTAAAGTGCGGGTGTAGCTCAGTTGGTAGAGCGACAGCCTTCCAAGCTGTAGGTCGCGGGTTCGAGCCTCGTCACCCGCTCTAAATCTCTTTGGGTTGCATTGCTTGGGTTTTGTAATAGACCCAAAGTGATAATTGCCGATGTAGCTCAGGGGTAGAGCGCTTCCTTGGTAAGGAAGAGGTCACGGGTTCAAATCCCGTCATTGGCTCAAGATGATTGATTGTATTTCAATCAAAAATGGAGGCTTATGTCTCCTCATAATATGTATTTATTGGATTTGATATAAAGTATTTTAACAAGAACAAAAAGAGAAATATAAAATGGCTAAAGAAACCTTTGATCGTTCCAAACCACACGTAAATATTGGAACCATTGGTCACGTTGACCACGGAAAGACCACCCTGACTGCAGCTATTACAAAGGTATTGTCAGAGGCAGGTCTTGCAGAAGCAAAAGATTTTTCTGCGATCGATAACGCTCCAGAAGAAAAAGAAAGAGGTATTACTATCAATACCGCTCACGTTGAATATCAGACGGAGAACAGACACTATGCTCACGTGGATTGTCCAGGTCACGCTGACTACGTTAAGAACATGGTAACTGGAGCGGCTCAGATGGACGGAGCTATTCTGGTTGTGGCTGCTACAGACGGTCCAATGCCACAGACACGTGAACACATCCTCTTGGCAAGACAGGTGGGTGTACCTGCACTAGTAGTATTCATGAATAAAGTGGATTTGGTTGACGACCCTGAACTTCTCGAACTTGTTGAAATGGAAGTAAGAGAACTATTGAGTTTCTACGAATTCCCAGGTGATGATATTCCTGTGATCCAGGGATCTGCTCTTGGAGGATTGAATGGAGAAGGCCAGTGGGTTGACAAAATCAAGGAATTGATGACAGCGGTTGACGAATACATTCCTCTTCCGGAAAGGTTGATTGACAAAGACTTCTTGATGCCTGTTGAAGATGTATTTTCAATTACAGGTCGTGGTACAGTTGCTACAGGAAGAATTGAAAGAGGTGTGATAAACTCAGGTGATCCGGTTGACATCATAGGAATGGGAGCTGAGGACATGAAGTCTACAGTGACTGGAGTTGAAATGTTCAGGAAGATTCTTGACAGAGGTGAAGCTGGAGATAATGTTGGACTACTATTGAGAGGTATCGAAAAGACAGAAATCAGAAGAGGTATGATTATCTGTAAGCCTGGTTCTGTTACTCCTCATGCTAACTTCAAGGCAGAGGTATACGTCCTTTCAAAAGAAGAAGGTGGACGACACACTCCATTCTTCAATAAGTACAGACCTCAATTCTACTTGAGAACCACTGACGTAACAGGAGAGATAAAGCTTCCTGAAAACGTAGAGATGGTAATGCCGGGTGACAACATCACTATCGAAGTTGAGTTGATCAACAAGGTAGCGATGGAAAAGGGCTTGCGATTTGCCATCCGTGAGGGTGGTAGAACCGTAGGTGCCGGACAGGTTACAGAAATTCTGGATTAATATCCACCTAAATAGAATACGTCCTAAAATTAATTTTAGGACGTATTTGTTTATACAAATACATTAATCTAACTTTGCAGTCCTTTTGGGCTGGCTGGTTTTACGGGTGTAGCTCAATTGGTAGAGTAGCGGTCTCCAAAACCGTTGGTTGAGGGTTCGATTCCTTCCACCCGTGCAATAGATAAAGCAAGTATGTCAAAACTAATAACATTCACGAAAGATGCTTACCAGGAGCTTGTGCATAAAGTTTCCTGGCCAAAGTACGGTGACCTGCAGAACAGTGCCATCCTGGTACTAGTTGCATCACTGATCTTCGCGATGTTAATTGGTCTTATCGATTTGGCATTTGAGAATGCCATGAAGTGGTTCTATAACGAATTCTAGGTCATGGCAGAGCATAAGTGGTACGTCATACGGGCTGTAAGTGGAAAGGAGCGCAAGGTGAAAGAGGCGATTGAAAACGAAGTCAATCGCCAAGGTTGGAATGATGAAGTTCCACAAGTTCTTATTCCTTCTGAGAAGGTGTATGAAATGAGAAACGGTAAGAAGCGAGTTCGAGAACGAAGTTTCTTTCCCGGCTATGTACTTCTTCAGGCGGATTTTACAAATGGAGAAATCCAGCATGCTCTAACTAACAAGGAGATCATTCCTAACGTAATAGGATTCCTTGGTGCTACTGGTGCTGGAACGACAAAAGATCCTGTTGCTTTACGACCCAACGAAGTAAACAGAATACTTGGGAAAGTGGATGAGGCTGAGGAGTATGAAGAAAAACTGGATACACCTTTTATAGTAGGTGAATCAGTCAAAGTGATGGATGGACCATTCAGTGGATTTACAGGCACGGTGGAAGAGGTTTTTGAGGACAGGAAGAAACTTAACGTTACAGTTAAAATTTTCGGAAGAAATACACCTGTGGAATTGAATTATATACAGGTTGAAAAACAAGACTAAATAAGATGGCTAAAGAGATATCAGGTTACTTAAAGCTACAAATCAGAGGAGGTCAGGCAAATCCGTCTCCACCAGTTGGACCTGCATTGGGGGCAAAAGGTCTGAACATTATGGAATTCTGTAAGCAGTTTAATGCCAGAAGCCAGGAGAAACAAGGTCAGCTACTTCCAGTGGTTATTACAATATATTCTGACAAGTCATTTGACTTTGTCATCAAAACGCCACCGGCAGCAACTTTGATTATGGAAGCCATTAAGTTGAAAAAAGGTTCTTCCGAACCAAACAGGGACAAGGTTGGATCTATAACCTGGGATCAGATCAAAACAATAGCTGAGACCAAAATGCCAGACTTGAACGCCTTCAAAGTTGAGTCTGCCATGAAAGTTGTAGCGGGAACAGCCAGAAGTATGGGTGTAAATGTTAAAGGTCAGGCCCCCTGGGCTAAATAATTTGAAAGAATGGCGAAACTGACAAAAAATCAGAAAAAAGCGCTTGAAGTTTACGATCCCTCCGATGAGTATTCACTGGAGGAGGCCGCAACGATTTTGAAGAAGATTTCCTTTTCAAAATTCGATGCAAGCGTTGATATAGATGTTCGTTTGGGAGTAGACCCAAAGAAAGCGGACCAGATGGTTCGTGGTGTAGTTTCACTACCACACGGAATAGGTAAAGAAGTACGCGTCCTGGTATTATGCACTCCTGATAAAGAGGAGGAAGCCAAGGCTGCTGGTGCCGACCACGTTGGTCTTGACGATTACATTAAGAAGATTGAAGGTGGGTGGACAGATATTGATGTGATAATTACAATGCCAACGGTAATGGCCAAAGTAGGTAAGCTGGGAAGAGTTCTGGGACCACGAGGCCTTATGCCAAATCCGAAATCGGGAACTGTGACACTTGATGTAGGTAAGGCTGTTAAGGAAGTGAAAGCAGGAAAAATCGATTTCAAAGTTGATAAAACTGGGATCATTCACACAAGTGTTGGTAAAGTTTCTTTCGAAGCTGATAAGTTGAAAGACAATATCGAGGAAATGATCAATACCATTTCTAAGTTGAAACCAGCTTCAGCGAAGGGAACTTACTTCAAATCCATTTCTGTGAGTTCGACAATGAGCTCAGGAATAAAGATTGACAAAAGTACTTTAGTCGGAATATAATTATGACCAAAGAAGAAAAAGCACAGGTGGTTGCAGAACTCACCGAAAAACTCGGAGAGAACAGCCACTTTTATATAACGGATACTTCCGGTCTTACAGTAGCTGAGATCAACAAATTCAGGAAATTATGCTTTGACCAGGGTGTTGAATATAAAATATATAAGAACACCTTGATCAAAAAGGCGCTTGAAACTGTTGAGGTCGACTATAATGACATGTATGACGTTCTTAAGGGATTTTCAGGACTGATGTTCGTAAAGGAGGATGCAAAAGCTCCAGCGAAGGTCATTGAAAAATTCAAGAAGGACGATCCAGAAGATAGACCGAAGTTCAAGGCGGCTTCCATTGATAGCGATATTTTCATAGGTGAAGATCATCTCAGTACGCTTTCCAAGCTTAAGTCTAAGGAAGAGCTTATTGGTGAGATCGTTACCTTATTGCAATCACCAGCTAAGAATGTCATTTCTTTGTTACAGAGTGGCGAGCAGAAATTGGCTGGAATTATTAAGACTCTTGGCGAACGCGAAGGGTAAATCATTGAAAATTAAAATTAATTGGAACTAAAATGGCGGATTTAAAAGAATTTGCAGAGCAACTTGTCAATTTGAGTGTTAAAGAAGTCAATGAATTAGCAGACATATTGAAATCAGATTACGGTATTGAACCTGCAGCAGCAGCAGCACCTGTGATGGTGGCATCAGCTGACGGAGGTGACGGTGCAGGAGCTGAGGAAAAGTCTGAATTCGACGTTGTACTCAAAGCGGCTGGTGCTTCCAAATTGGCTGTGGTTAAGCTCGTAAAAGAACTTACTGGTCTAGGACTGAAAGAAGCTAAGGAATTAGTGGATGGTGCTCCTAATGCAATTAAAGAAGGAATTGCAAAGGATGAAGCAGAAGGTCTAAAGAAGCAGCTTGAAGAAGCAGGAGCTGAAGTAGAATTAAAGTAACATTCAAATAACTATAGGACGTAGGCCTGGGCCCCCCTCCAGATGCGAAAAACTGGATTGGGAGTCAGGTCTTTTCCTGTTTGTACAGACTTATATCGATCCAAAAACAAGTGTTTAACAAAATATTAGTGAGCCTTGTCTAATAAAAATTCAAACGGAAGGGTAAATTTCTCTTCAATTAAAACTGTGTTGGACTACCCTGATTTCCTGGATGTTCAACTTAAATCATTCGAAGACTTTTTCCAATTGGATACTCCCGCTGAGAAAAGGGAATCTGAGGGATTATATAAAGTGTTCATGGAAAATTTCCCAATATCTGATTCAAGGGAAAACTTCGAACTCGAATTCATTGACTACACGGTAGATCCCCCAAAATACTCTGTTCAGGAGTGTATTGACAGGGGTTTGACGTATTCTGTGCCTTTGAAGGCAAAGTTGCGACTACTTTGTAACGATGAAGAGAACGAAGACTTCGAAACCATTGAGCAGGAGGTGTTCCTTGGCAACATTCCTTACATGACGGAGAAAGGTTCTTTTGTCATCAACGGAGCAGAACGTGTCATCGTGTCGCAGTTGCACAGGTCTCCCGGGGTTTTCTTTGCCCAAAGCAAGCATACGAACGGAACCCTGCTTTATTCTGCCAGGATCATTCCTTTTAAAGGCTCATGGATTGAATTTGCAACTGACGTAAACAACGTCATGTATGCATATATCGATCGAAAAAAGAAGTTTCCGATAACAACCCTTTTACGATCCATAGGTTACGGATCAGACAAGGATATTCTCGATCTTTTCGGTCTGTCAGAAGAGGTTGAAGCAACAAAAGCAGGGCTCAAGAAAGTAATTGGACGAAGACTTGCTGCTCGTGTTCTTCGAACATGGACAGAGGATTTCGTAGATGAGGATACAGGCGAAGTTGTATCCATTGACAGGAATGAGGTCGTACTTGAAAGGGACAGCATAATTTCCGAAGAGGATATTGAAACAATCCTTGACTCAGGAACTAAATCCATTATCCTTCACAGAAAGGACGTAAATATTGCGGAGTATTCAATTATTTACAATACGCTTCAAAAAGATAACTCAAACTCTGAAAAGGAAGCTGTTGAACAGATCTATCGACAACTAAGGAATACAGAGGCACCTGATGAGCAGACTGCCAGGGATATAATTCAAAACTTGTTCTTTAGTGATAAGAGGTACGATCTGGGTGAGGTAGGAAGATATAGAATAAATAAGAAGCTTGGACTCACTATTGATTATGATAAGAGAGTTCTTACGACAGAAGACATTATTCTGATAGTTAAATACCTGATCGGTTTGATCAATAGTAAAGCTGTTGTTGACGACATTGATCACTTAAGTAACCGTCGAGTCAGAACAGTAGGAGAGCAATTATATTCCCAATTTGGAGTGGGTCTGGCCAGAATGGCGAGAACGATCAGGGAAAGAATGAATGTTAGGGACAATGAAGACTTCAAACCTGTCGATCTCATAAATGCCCGAACACTATCTTCGGTGATAAACTCATTCTTCGGTACAAACCAGCTTTCTCAGTTCATGGATCAGACTAATCCATTGGCTGAGATCACTCACAAAAGGAGAATGTCGGCTCTTGGGCCTGGTGGATTGTCCCGAGAAAGAGCAGGATTTGAGGTAAGGGATGTTCACTACACGCACTATGGAAGATTGTGTACAATCGAAACTCCTGAAGGCCCGAACATTGGGCTGATTTCCTCTCTCTGTGTTCACGCAAAAGTGAATCAAATGGGATTCATCGAAACACCGTACCGAGAAGTGGAAAAGGGTAAGGTAGACATGTCGGGAAATGTAAAGTATTTGACTGCAGAAGAGGAGGACACTCATAATATCGCTCAGGCAAATGCTCCACTGAAAGACGGAGGTAACTTCGTAAATGACAGGGTCAAGGCCAGGTTTGAAGGTGATTTCCCAGTAGTAGAACCAAAGGAGCTTAAGTATATGGATGTGGCCCCTAACCAGATTGTTTCGGTTGCGGCCTCATTGATTCCGTTCCTTGAGCATGATGATGCCAACCGTGCGTTGATGGGATCCAATATGCAGCGACAAGCTGTTCCGTTACTTCGTCCGGAAGCTCCAATCGTAGGTACCGGACTGGAAGGTAGGGTAGCACTTGATTCCAGAGCTCTTATTCTCGGAGAAGGAGATGGAGAGGTTGAGTTTGTGGATGCGACCAAGATCATAGTAAAATACACTCAAACCAAAGATCAAGTCCTTGTTTCATTCGACTCCCCAAGTGTTGAATATGAACTCACCAAGTTTAGAAGAACTAACCAGGACACATGTATAAACCTGAAACCCATCGTAAAGAAAGGTGACAAGGTATATAAAGGAATGCCTTTGTGTGAAGGTTTCGCAACCAACGATGGAGAACTTGCCTTAGGTCGGAATCTTCAAGTTGCATACATGCCATGGCAAGGATACAACTTTGAGGATGCCATTGTAATTTCTGAGAAAGTTGTTCGTGAGGACATATTTACTTCAATTCATATTGAAGAGTTCGAATTGGAGGTACGAGACACAAAGAGGGGTGAGGAAGAACTCACTTCAGAAATACCAAACGTTAGTGAGGAAGCTGTTAAAAACCTTGATGAGAACGGTATAATCAGGATTGGGGCAGAGATCAAGGAAGGGGATATCCTAATTGGTAAGATCACTCCCAAAGGTGAATCAGATCCTACGCCGGAAGAAAAACTTCTACGCGCAATCTTTGGAGACAAAGCTGGTGATGTAAAGGATGCATCTCTAAAGGCATCTCCCTCATTAAGAGGAGTTGTGATTGATACCAAGCTCTTTAGCAGGCCAAAGAAGGACAAAGATCTGAGAGCAAGGTCTAAGAAAGAGGTTGAGTTGTTGAAAACCAGATATGGTCAGCAGCTTCAGGAAACCAGATCATACATGATCGACAAGATGGTCGAACTTCTGGATGGGAAGAAATGCGAAGGGATCAAACATAAGTTTGGAGAAGAGATCATGGCCAAGGGAGTTAAATTCAATAGAAAGAATATTGAAGCTAATTTATTCCCTGAGAAAAACGTATTCAGAGATGAGAGTAACTATAACGTTCCTGAAGAAGCCAATCTTATCAGCGATCTGATCATTGAAAATTGGACGGCGGACAGCGCAATTGATGATTTGATCTTTACACTGATCAAAAAATATATTGTTAAGAGGAACGAGATCTCTGGGAAGTTCAAAAGGGAAAGATTCACCTTGGAAGTAGGTGACGAACTACCTGCGGGAATTGTAAGGCTGGCGAAAGTTTATGTTGCAAAGAAACGTAAACTAAAGGTTGGTGATAAAATGGCAGGTCGACACGGTAACAAAGGTGTGGTGGCGAAAATTGTCCGTGAAGAAGATATGCCATTCATGGAAGATGGATCAGCAATGGATATTGTATTGAATCCACTGGGGGTACCATCTAGGATGAACATCGGACAGATCTATGAAACAGTACTTGGATGGGCCGGAAAGAAATTGGATAGAAAATATGCTACACCAATTTTTGACGGGGCTTCTGAAGACGAAGTGATCAAGGAGCTGAAGGATGCGAAACTTCCTGATCTGGGCAGGACCTACCTATACGATGGTCTGACGGGGGATAGATTTGACCAGCCTGTCACTGTTGGTATAGCATACATGTTGAAACTAGGCCACCTGGTGGATGATAAGATGCATGCCAGATCTATTGGACCTTACTCTCTTATCACACAACAACCTCTTGGAGGTAAAGCACAATTCGGTGGTCAGAGGTTTGGTGAAATGGAGGTTTGGGCGCTCGAAGCATTTGGAGCGGCTAATGTTCTTCAGGAAATCCTGACAATCAAATCTGATGATGTGATTGGAAGAGCAAAAGCATATGAAGCCATTGTGAAGGGTGAGAATATGCACAAACCAAATATTCCTGAATCCTTCAATGTCCTTGTACATGAGTTGAGAGGATTAGCACTGGAAATAACTTTAGATTAAAGAAGCCCTTGGGCAAATTTTTATAAACGAATTATGGCATTCAGAAAAAATAAAAAACTGACAAACGACTTTTCAAAAGTTACCATCAGTCTGGCTTCTCCCGAGTCAATACTTGAGAGCTCACATGGAGAAGTGACTCAGCCTGAAACCATTAATTACAGAACATATAAGCCCGAGATGGGTGGTCTGTTCTGTGAAAGAATATTTGGTCCGGTGAAGGACTGGGAGTGTCATTGTGGTAAATACAAAAGGATCAGGTATAAAGGGATTATTTGTGACCGATGTGGTGTGGAAGTGACCGAAAAGAAGGTTAGAAGGGAACGTATGGGTCACATTGAGTTGGTTGTTCCTGTGGCACATATATGGTATTTCCGATCATTACCCAACAAGATAGGTTACCTCCTTGGTTTACCAACAAAGAAATTGGATCAGATCATCTACTATGAAAGGTATGTTGTGATTCAACCCGGTGTAAAAGAGGAAGATGGTCTAAACAAATTGGATTTTCTAACTGAAGACGAATACCTGGACATACTTGATAAGTTGCCTAGGGAAAATCAAATGTTAGATGATGATGATCCTGAGAAATTCATTGCGAAGATGGGAGCAGAAGCATTGGAAATGCTTCTTGCAAGGACCGACCTGGACGACCTATCATTTAATTTAAGGCATCAGGCTGCAACTGACACATCTCAGCAAAGGAAAGCGGAAGCTTTGAAGAGATTGAGAGTTGTTGAAGCTTTCAGGGAAGCAAGGACAAGGATTGAGAATCGCCCGGAATGGATGGTGATCAAAATGGTACCTGTCATTCCACCTGAATTGCGACCTTTAGTTCCTTTGGATGGTGGTCGATTCGCCACTTCAGATCTTAATGACCTTTATCGACGAGTGATAATCAGAAATAATCGACTAAAACGATTAATAGACATTAAGGCTCCGGAGGTGATTCTTAGAAATGAAAAGAGGATGCTTCAGGAAGCAGTTGATTCTCTGTTTGACAATTCGAGAAAAGTCAATGCCGTTCGTTCCGATGGAAACAGGGCCCTGAAATCATTGAGTGATATGCTCAAAGGAAAACAAGGAAGGTTCCGTCAGAACCTGCTTGGTAAAAGGGTTGATTACTCAGGACGTTCAGTGATCGTCGTAGGTCCTGAATTAAAAATGCATGAATGTGGACTTCCAAAGGACATGGCTGCTGAATTGTTTAAGCCATTTGTGATCAGGAAGCTTATTGAAAGGGGTATTGTCAAGACCGTCAAATCTGCAAAGAAGATTGTTGACCGGAAAGATCCTGTTGTATGGGATATTCTAGAAAATGTCTTGAAGGGACACCCTGTATTGTTGAACAGGGCTCCAACACTCCACAGACTTGGTATTCAGGCATTCCAGCCAAAGCTAATAGAAGGTAAGGCGATACAGTTACATCCATTGGTTTGTACTGCCTTCAACGCTGACTTCGATGGAGACCAGATGGCCGTTCATGTTCCCTTGGGACACGAAGCGATTTTGGAGGCTTCATTGTTGATGCTGTCAAGTCATAATATTTTGAATCCGGCAAACGGAGCTCCTATCGCTGTACCATCTCAGGACATGGTACTTGGGCTGTATTATGTATCTAAAGGGAGAAGGAGTACAGACAAGGAAAAAGTACCTGGTGAAGGTATGATGTTCTACAGTGAAGATGAGGTGATTATCGCACTGAACGAACGAAAAATATCAAAGCAAGCGTACATCAAAGTAAGGACTCAGGTCAGGAATGAGAACAATGAGTTGGAGACCACTGTAATAGAAACGGTCGCAGGTCGAGTTCTTTTTAATCAATATGTACCTGATGAAGTAGGGTTTATCAATGAGCTGCTGACGAAGAAAAAGCTTCAAAAGGCTATTGGTAAAGTATTCAAAATTACCGGAATGGCTCGCACGGCCCTATTTCTTGACGATATCAAAGATCTCGGATTCCAAATGGCCTATAAAGGAGGCTTGTCCATGGGGCTTGGCGATATCAAAATCCCTACTGAGAAAGAAAAGCTTGTTGCTCAGGCAAAAGATGAAGTTGATGCCGTTTGGAACAACTATTTGATGGGCTTGATCACAGATAACGAGCGATACAACCAAGTCATTGATATCTGGACAAGGACCAATACGCAACTCACTTCAACATTGATGAGTAAGTTGGAAGAGGACGACCAGGGTTTCAACTCCATTTACATGATGATGCACTCTGGTGCTAGAGGTTCAAGGGAGCAGATTCGTCAGCTTGGAGGAATGCGAGGTTTGATGGCCAAGCCACAGAAGAACCTCATGGGGTCAATTGGAGAAATCATTGAAAACCCGATCCTTTCAAATTTCAAAGAAGGATTGGATGTTTTGGAATACTTCATTTCCACTCACGGAGCAAGGAAAGGTCTTGCTGATACTGCCTTGAAAACTGCAGATGCCGGATACCTGACGAGAAGATTGGTGGATGTTGCTCAGGATGTAGTAGTAAATGAAGTTGATTGTGGTACTCTAAGAGGTCAAGTAGTCACAGCCTTGAAAGACAATGAAGAGATCGTTGAACCGCTTTCAGAGAGGATCCTGGGAAGAGTTTCTGTCCATGACATCTACGATCCGATTACTGAGGAACTAATCATTGAATCAGGATCGGAGATCACTGAGGAGATAGCAGATAAGATCGATACAACGAGTATAGAGGAGGTTGAGATACGTTCTGTACTTACTTGTGAAACACGACAGGGTGTTTGTGCAAAGTGTTATGGAAGAAACCTTGCAACTGGGAATATGGCTCACATTGGTGAGGCTGTCGGTGTAATTGCAGCGCAATCCATTGGAGAACCAGGAACTCAGTTGACACTTCGAACCTTCCACGTAGGGGGTACGGCATCGAACATTGCTGTGGATGCAAACATCAAATCTAAGTTTGATGGTGTTGTGGAGTTTGATGAATTGAGGACTGTACAATCAACTGATGAAGAAGGCAACAAAGTGCAAGTTGTTATGGGCCGATCAGGTGAAATAAAGATTCTAAATGCCAAGAAGGATCAAGTACTGATCAGCAACCATGTCCCGTATGGTGCTATTCTGAAAGTGAAGAATGGCCAAAAGATCAAGAAGGGTGATGAACTTTGCTATTGGGATCCTTACAATGCCGTGATCATGTCCGAATATGATGGTAAAATCTCCTTTGAAGCGATTATTGAAGGTATTACCTATAAGGAAGAATCTGATGAGCAAACAGGACACAGGGAGAAAGTAATCATCGATACGAAAGATAAGACGAAAAACCCTGCCCTTGTTGTAAGTGGTGGCGACAATGAAAAATCCTACAACATCCCTGTTGGAGCACACCTTGCAGTTGAAGATGGAGATAAGATCAAGCCTGGACAGGTATTGGCTAAAATTCCACGGAAAACTGGAAAATCCAGAGATATCACAGGAGGTTTGCCAAGAGTAACTGAGTTATTTGAAGCAAGAAATCCTTCAAATCCGGCAGTTGTTACTGAGATTGACGGTGTTGTTACCTACGGAGGAATAAAGAGAGGAAACAGGGAGATTTTCATCGAGTCTAAGGATGGGGTTAAGAAGAGATATCTTGTTCCCTTATCCAAGCATATTCTTGTTCAGGACAATGATTTCATAAAGGCAGGTGAACCTCTTTCTGATGGTGCAATTACACCGGCTGATATATTGTCAATCCAAGGTCCTACTGCAGTTCAGGAGTACCTTGTGAATGAAATTCAAGAGGTTTATCGACTTCAAGGGGTTAAGATCAATGACAAACACATTGAGGTTATAGTGCGTCAGATGATGCAGAAGGTTATCATTATCGATCCGGGAGACACAAATTTCCTTACAAATCAAGTTGTAGATAGATTTTCTTTCATGGAGGAAAACGACAACATGATGGATAAAAAAGTAGTTGTCGATGCTGGTGACTCTGAAAATCTAAAACCAGGGCAGATCATTACGAGCAGGAAATTGAGAGATGAAAATTCTAATCTCAAACGACGGGATTTGAAGCCGGTGGATGTTAGAACAGCCGAGGCGGCTGTATCAAGGCCGACGCTTCAGGGGATCACCCAGGCATCCCTTGGAACAGAGAGTTTTATTTCGGCAGCATCCTTTCAGGAGACAACCAAAGTACTTAGCGAAGCATCCATCCGAGGCAAGGCTGACAATTTGATTGGATTGAAGGAGAATGTGATTGTTGGTCATTTGATTCCTGCAGGAACAGGGATCAGGAAATTCCACAAGAATATCGTTGCTTCCAAAGAGGAGTACGAAAAAATGGTTGTTGCCAGGGAAGAGTTTAATAAGGCTCCTGAATTTCTAGCTGAATAAAATGGAAAAGAAGGAAGAAGAAAAATCGGCAAACAAGAACTTGAATATTGAGCTTTCTGAAGAAACTGCCGAAGGCGTATATGCTAACCTGGCAATGATTGCCCATTCAAGTAGTGAGTTTGTAATAGACTTTATTCGATTAATGCCTGGATTACCAAAAGCTAAGGTGAAATCCAGGGTTGTTGTTACTCCGGAGCATGCAAAACGTCTTTTGTTTGCTCTGGAGGAGAACATTAAGAAATACGAAGCAACATTTGGGCCTATCAAACAGGCCGAAGAAGCTCCCAAATACCCGATCAATTTTGGTGGTACCGTTGGTGAAGCTTAATAATCTTTTTTCGCATTGGGATATAATTTCATTATTCCTATCTTTGCGTTCCCAAAATTTGACGTGATTAGAAATTAGTAT
This sequence comes from Cyclobacteriaceae bacterium, assembly GCA_965242805.1. Classification (GTDB taxonomy): domain Bacteria; phylum Bacteroidota; class Bacteroidia; order Cytophagales; family Cyclobacteriaceae; genus JANQEU01. The sequence goes on from CBDETD010000002.1 coordinate 4,180,710, forward strand.
AAATGCCGACTATTCAACAGTTAGTAAGAAAGGGTAGAAAGAAGCTGACTTCAAAGTCCAAGTCACCTGCTCTCGATTCATGCCCTCAAAGAAGAGGTGTATGCACCAGGGTGTATACAACTACGCCTAAAAAGCCGAATTCGGCTATGAGAAAGGTTGCAAGAGTTAGATTGACAAATGGAAAGGAAGTCAACGCATACATTCCCGGGGAAGGACACAATCTCCAGGAGCACTCTATTGTATTAATTAGAGGTGGTCGTGTTAAGGACCTACCAGGTGTTAGATATCATATTATAAGAGGTGCCTTGGATACTGCAGGAGTGAGTGGCAGACTTCAGAGAAGGTCTAAGTATGGTGCTAAAAGACCTAAAGACAAGAAATAATTCCATCAAACAATGAGAAAAGCAAAACCTAAAAAAAGATACTTGTTGCCTGATCCAATCTACAGTGACACTTTGGTTACAAGATTTGTCAACAATTTGATGGAAAGAGGAAAGAAAAGCCTTTCATACCGCATTTTCTATGATGCCATTAAGATCGTTGAAGATAAAACCGGTGAAAGTGGATTGGAAACATGGAAGACTGCCCTTTCGAATGTTATGCCTGCTGTGGAGGTTAAGAGTAGAAGAGTCGGTGGAGCCACTTTCCAAGTCCCCATTGAAGTACGTTCTGACAGAAAAGTATCACTTGGTATCAAATGGATGATCAGATATGCCAAGTCGAGGGGAGAGAAGACGATGAAAGAAAGACTTGCTGCGGAAATTATTGCAGCATCAAAAGGCGAAGGTGCTTCTGTAAAGAAGAAAGACGATACTCACAGAATGGCTGAAGCTAACAAAGCATTTTCACACTTTAGATTCTAAATACTAACTAATCTAATGGCCAAAAGGGATTTAAAATTTACAAGGAATATTGGGATTGCGGCACATATTGATGCCGGTAAAACAACAACAACCGAAAGGATACTCTATTACACTGGAGTTAGTCACAAGATAGGGGAAGTTCATGATGGTGCAGCCACTATGGACTGGATGGCGCAAGAACAGGAAAGAGGTATTACGATCACATCCGCAGCAACAACTGTTTTCTGGCCCTACAAAGGGGATGAGTATCACATAAATATAATTGACACACCAGGTCACGTTGATTTCACCGTGGAGGTAAACAGGTCACTGCGGGTATTGGATGGACTTGTCTTTCTTTTCAGTGCTGTCGACGGTGTTGAACCTCAGTCCGAAACAAACTGGAGGCTTGCTGATAACTATAAAGTAGCACGGATCGGTTTTGTGAATAAAATGGATCGAGCAGGTGCTGATTTCCTCAATGTCTGCAAGCAGGTGAAAGAAATGCTTGGTACAAAGGCTGTTCCCTTACAACTACCAATTGGAGCCGAGGAGAATTTCAAGGGGGTAGTTGATCTTGTGGAGAACAAAGCAATTGTATGGAACGAGGATGACCTTGGGATGACCTATGAGGAGATAGAAATCCCATCTGACATGGCTGATGACGTTGATCATTACAGGGAACAATTGGTCGAAGCTGTTGCTGAATATGATGAGGGTTTGATGGAGAAGTATTTCGAAGATCCTGATTCGATCACGAAAGACGAAATCATCGGAGCGTTGAGAGCAGCAACAATTGACTTGGCATTTGTTCCAATGATGTGTGGATCTGCCTTCAAAAATAAAGGAGTCCAGACACTTCTCAATTATGTCATGGAACTGCTACCTTCTCCTTTGGACAGAGAGAACATATCCGGTATCAATCCTGATACTGATGAGACTGTAAACCTAAGTCCTAATCCTGATCAACCATTTGCAGCGTTAGCGTTCAAGATAGCCACAGACCCTTTTGTTGGAAGACTTTGTTTCGTGCGATCATATTCAGGAATGTTGGATTCCGGTTCTTATGTTCACAATACAAGAACAGGAAAAAAAGAACGTATTTCACGGATTTTCCAAATGCACGCCAACAAACAAAACCAGATAGATAGCCTTCATTGTGGGGACATCGCTGCAGTTGTTGGATTTAAGGATATCAAGACCGGAGACACTTTGTGTGCCGAAAAGCATCGGATAGAACTCGAGTCCATGATATTTCCTGATCCGGTTATCGGCTATGCTATCGAACCTAAGCAGCAGGCTGATGTTGACAAGCTGGGGATCGCAATTTCAAAATTGGTTGAAGAAGACCCGACACTTGTTGTCGAAACGGACCAGGATACCGGCCAGACTATTTTAAAAGGAATGGGTGAATTACACCTTGATATCATCATTGATCGATTGAAGAGAGAATTCAAAGTCGAGATCAATCAAGGAGCTCCTCAGGTTGCTTATAAAGAAGCACTTCGAACAACTATTGAACATAAGGAAGTATACAAGAAGCAGACAGGTGGTCGGGGTAAATTCGCTGATATTGTTTTTGAAATTGGACCAAAGGATGAAGAGTTTGAAGGTGAAGGTTTACAATTTGTGAACAATATAGTAGGAGGAGTTATTCCGAAGGAATTCATACCTGCGGTTGAAAAAGGATTTAAAGAAGCCATGAGCAATGGGCCTCTTGCAGGGTACCCAATAGATACAATGAAAGTAAGATTATTTCATGGTTCTTTCCATGATGTGGATTCAGATTCCCTTTCATTCGAATTGGCCGCAAGATTAGGATTTAGGGAGTCCGCCAATAAAACCAAACCGGTATTGATGGAACCTATCATGGCGGTTGAGGTAGTGACTCCGGATGAATATACTGGATCGATTACCGGAGATTTGAATAAGAGAAGAGGAATCATGAAAGGAATGGATACCCGGGGTATATCTCAGGTAATCAAAGCTGACGTTCCTCTATCGGAATTGTTTGGTTACGTTACGGATTTAAGAACGATAAGCTCAGGTAGAGCTACAGGGTCCCTGACCTTTTCTCATTACGATGATGTTCCTAAGCATATAGCTGATGAAGTTATTGCGGCTGTCAAAGGGCAACCTGTCTAAAAGATAAAACTATGAATCAAAAAATTAGGATAAAACTTAAGTCATACGATCATAATCTGGTTGATAAGTCATCAGAGAAAATTGTTCGAGCTGTGAAGACAACCGGTGCAGTAGTAAGCGGTCCAATACCATTACCAACTGAGAAGGAAAAATTCACTGTCCTTCGTTCTCCTCATGTGAATAAAAAGTCGCGAGAACAATTTCAGTTGTGCACCTACAAAAGGCTTGTTGATATTTACTCTAACTCGGCAAAAACGGTGGACGCTTTGATGAAATTGGAATTACCGAGCGGAGTGGACGTCGAAATTAAGGTATAAAAGATAATAAGGAGCAAATCCAGGAACCAATAAGTATTTATTGGTTCTTTTTTTGTTTCAAATTCAGACTTTGCATTTGCTTCGTGAAATTGAATTGCTATCTTTGCAGTCCTTTTTGCGAAAAATTTTTTTCGAGAATTAAAAAAAGAAAAATTTCGAATAAATAATGCCTGGAATAATAGGTAAAAAAGTAGGGATGACAAGCATTTTCGATGAAAATGGCAAGAACATGGCTTGCACTGTGATCGAAGCTGGTCCCTGCGTCGTTACGCAAGTACGCGATCCGGAGAAGGACGGATACAGAGCGGTTCAGCTTGCCTATGACGATAAGAAAGACAAAAACACATCGAAAGCGATGAAAGGTCACTTTGCAAAGGCTAATACAAGTCCTAAGAAAGTGATGGTGGAATTCAGAGATTTCCGTGAGGAATTTGAAGGCAAAATTGCTTTGGGCAATGAGATCAAGATTGAAGATGTGTTTCAGGAAAATGACTTTGTTGATGCGATAGGTACTTCCAAAGGAAAAGGATTCCAGGGAGTTGTGAAAAGACATGGTTTTAGCGGAGTTGGACAACGAACTCATGGTCAGCACAATAGAGAAAGGGCGCCTGGATCTATTGGTGGTGCGTCTACTCCTTCAAGAGTTTTTAAAGGAATGAGAATGGCTGGTAGAACCGGTGGAGAGCGAATAAAAATTCTCAACCTGAAAGTAATGAAGGTTTACCCTGAGAAAAACATCATTGTCGTTAGTGGGTCTGTTCCTGGTGCGAAAAATTCATATGTAATTCTAGAGAAGTAATCATGAAATTAGGCGTACTAAATATTAAAGGAGAAGATACAGGCAGAAAGGCCAACCTTAGTGATTCAATCTACAAAATTGAGCCTAATGAACATGCTGTCTATCTGGATGTCAAAAGATACCTTGCCAGTCAAAGGCAAGGAACTCATAAAACGAAGGAGAGAAATGAGATCTCAGGATCTACCAGAAAGATCAAGAGGCAAAAGGGAACAGGAACAGCAAGGGCGGGAAGCATCAAGTCTCCGGTTTTCAGGGGAGGAGGAACGATCTTTGGTCCACAACCACGCGATTACAGTTTCAAGCTTAATAAGAAAGTTAAGTCACTTGCAAAAAAATCAGTTCTTTCGGATAAAGCAGCTCAGAAACAAATAAAGGTTGTTGAAGATCAGAAATTGGAAGCTCCAAAGACTAAGGAGTTTGTAGGATGGCTATCTGCTCTGGAAGTTGGCAATAACAAAACATTATTTGTTCTGGGTGAAAAGAATACGAATGTTTCACTTTCTGCGCGAAATATTCCTAATGCCAAGGTGATTACAGCCGATCAGTTGTCTACTTATGATCTTATGAATGCCGACTGTTTGGTATTGTTTGAGAGTTCAATCGAGCAAATAGAAAACAGATTAAACTAATGGGAGTACTTATCAAACCACTTATTACAGAGAAATTCTCTTCCATGAATGAACATGGTAAGTACGGATTTATTGTCAACAAAGATGCGAACAAGGTTGAGATAAAGCTGGAAGTTGAAAAGATGTACGGTGTCACTGTTGAATCAGTAAACACACTGATCCAACCTGGTAAATCTAAATCAAGGTATACCAAATCGAGAATAATTGAGGGTTCAACCCCAGCTTATAAGAAAGCAGTGGTCAAAGTGGCTGATGGTGATATTATTGATTTTTACAGCGGGATTTAATTTAATGTCATGGCAGTAAAGAAATTAAGACCAACGACACCGGGACAGAGATACAGGACAGCTCCTGTATTTGACGCCATCACAAGCGATAAGCCCGAGAAAAACCTGACTTCATCCAAAACCAGAAAAGGAGGAAGGAATAACAGTGGAAAGATGACCGTCCGAAATGTTGGAGGAGGTCATAAAAAGAAATATAGGATCATTGACTTCAAGAGGGATAAAACAAAAATCCCAGCCACTGTGAAGTCGATTGAATATGATCCAAACAGATCAGCACGTATCGCCTTATTGTATTACAAGGACGGTGAAAAGAGATACATCCTTGCTCCAAATGGTTTAAAAGTTGGAGCTATTTTGATGTCAGGCCCTGGAGTTGCTCCTGAGGTAGGTAATGCACTTCCATTGTCTGATATACCTGTTGGTACTATCATACATAATATTGAGATACAGCCAGGAAGGGGTGGCGCCTTGGCAAGAAGTGCCGGATCATATGTTCAGTTGGTGGCCAGGGAAGGTAAGTACTCTACTTTGAAATTACCATCTGGTGAAACAAGGATGGTGCTCAATGCATGCTTGGCTACAATTGGAACCGTCGGTAATACCGATCACATGAATGTGAAGCTGGGTAAGGCCGGAAGAAACAGGTGGTTGGGTAAGCGTCCAAGAGTTAGAGGTGTTGCAATGAACCCAGTAGATCACCCCATGGGAGGTGGTGAAGGTAGAGCTTCTGGAGGACACCCACGCTCAAGAAATGGTCTTTATGCCAAAGGGCAGAAGACAAGAAAGCCGAATAAGTATTCAGATCGATTGATTGTAACCCGTCGTAAGTAATGTCTAGATCATTAAAAAAAGGACCATATATAGATTTTCGTCTTGAGAACAAGGTGAATACTATGAATGAGTCAGGAAAAAAGTCTGTTATAAAAACATGGTCAAGGAGATCGATGATCTCTCCGGAATTTGTAGGTCATACCTTCGCTGTCCACAATGGTAATAAATTCATTCCTGTATTTGTGACTGAGAACATGGTTGGCCACAAACTGGGAGAATTTGCTCCAACACGGAACTTTAGAGGTCACACTTCCAAAAAGGATAAAGGAAATCGATAATGGAAGCAGCAGAAAATAAGAAGTTAAAAAAGTCTGTTCGTATCCGACTGAGGAAAGAGGCGCAACGGGATCACAAGGAAGAGAATAGTGGTAAGCTTGGAGCGGCAAAAGCTTCATTGCGAAATATACCAACAGCTCCTCGAAAAATGAGGTTGGTTGCGGATATGATAAGGGGAGAAAGGGTCAATAACGCTCTGAACATTTTGAAGTTTGATGGGAAGCATGCCTCTCAATCACTCGAGAAATTGCTTTTGACTGCCATTTCAGATTGGCAGCAGAAAAATGAAGATGTGAATTTGGAGGAGGCCGATCTAATTGTTAAGGAGATATATGTCGACGGGGGACGAATACTGAAAAGACTGAGACCGGCACCACAAGGTCGTGCTCATAGAATCAGAAAGAGGTCAAATCATGTTACAATCGTGATTGACGATCAGAATGCAAACACAGAAACAGTCAAAACAGAAACCGATAATTAATGGGACAGAAAGTTAACCCTGTAGGTTTAAGATTAGGAATTATCAAGGGATGGGACTCCAACTGGTTTGGTGGAAAATCCTTTGCGGATAAAATCGTTGAAGACCATAGGATAAGAAAATACCTTAAAGCCCGGATTCCCAAAGGTGGTATCTCTAAAGTTGTCATTGAAAGGACACTAAAAAGGATAACTCTAACCATCCACACCGCTCGCCCGGGAGTTGTAATTGGTAAAGGAGGATCTGAGGTTGACAAACTGAAGGAGGAACTGAAGAAAATAACAGGAAAAGATCTTCAGATTAACATTTTTGAGATCAAAAGACCTGAACTTGATGCCAAGCTTGTTGGAGAGTCTATTGCCCAGCAGCTTCAGGCAAGAATTTCCTACCGACGAGCGATGAAACAATCGATTGCCTCTGCCATGAGGGTAGGTGCACAGGGGATCAAGATAAAGTGTTCAGGAAGACTTGGTGGTGCTGAGATGGCACGATCTGAACAATATAAGGAAGGTAGAATTCCTCTACATACTTTGAGAGCGGATATAGATTACGCTGTTTCGGAAGCCGAAACTGTTTATGGTAAAATAGGGATCAAAGTTTGGATATTCAAAGGTGAAGTATTTGGAAAAAGAGACCTTTCACCCAATGTTGGAATTCAAAGCAATCAACCAGGTGCGGGCGCAGCGAGGAGACAGGATGGACCAAGAAGAAAGCGCCGTAATTAAAATTTTGAAGTAAAGATGTTACAACCGAAACGAACAAAATTTAGAAAAAGGCAGAAAGGCAGAGTAAAAGGAATTGCTCAGCGTGGACATACACTTGCCTTTGGAACGTTTGGTATCAAAACACTTGAACCTGGTTGGATTACTAGCCGCCAAATTGAGGCTGCCAGGATCGCGGTGACCAGATATATGAAAAGGGAAGGACAGGTTTGGATCAGAATTTTTCCGGACAAACCCGTTACTAAGAAACCAGCCGAAGTAAGGATGGGTAAAGGTAAGGGTGCCCCTGAATACTGGGTGGCTACCGTACGACCTGGAACAATTCTATTTGAAGCTTCCGGTGTTGATATTGAAACAGCTAAAGAAGCAATGAGACTTGCTGCTCAAAAACTTCCCGTAAGTACAAAATTCGTTGTAAGGAGGGATTATCAAGAATGAAAAACTCTGAATTAAGGGGCCTGAGCTCTGAAGAGCTTATCAATAAGCTGCAGGTAGAAAAAGACAACTACCAGAAGTTGAAGTTTGCGCATGCTGTAACTCCAATTGAGAATCCTATGAAAATTAGGGAAGCTCGGAAGTTGATCGCAAGAATTGAAACAGAAATCCGTGCCAAGGAGGCTGTAAAATAGATATCATGGAAAGAAATCTAAGGAAAGAACGAACAGGTCAGGTGGTGAGCAACAAAATGCAAAAATCCATTACCGTCGCAGTAAGAAGACAGGTTAAACACCCTATTTATGGAAAATTTGTCCAAAAGACGTCTAAGCTGACCGCCCATGACGAGGAAAACCAATGCAATGTTGGGGATACTGTAAGAATCATGGAAACAAGACCTCTATCTAAAAACAAGAGATGGAGATTGGTAGAAATTGTAGAAAGAGCTAAATAAAATGGTACAGCAGGAAACAAGATTAACAGTTGCGGATAATAGTGGAGCGAAAGAGGTTCTATGTATCCGGGTTCTTGGTGGGACAAAGAAGCGTTACGCTTCTGTTGGCGATACCATTGTTGTGACAGTCAAATCTGCTTTATCATCCAGTAGTCTTAAGAAAGGTACAGTTTCTAAGGCAGTTGTAGTCCGTACCAAGAAAGAAGTTAGAAGGAAAGATGGTTCATATATCCGATTTGAGGATAACGCTGCAGTGTTGCTTGGTGCAAATGACGAATTGAGAGGAACTCGTATATTCGGTCCCGTAGCCAGAGAGTTACGTGAGAAGCAATTTATGAAGATAGTATCATTAGCTCCTGAGGTATTGTAAGATGGCAAATAAAGGAAAATTACATATTAGAAAAGGGGATACCGTCATGGTGATTTCCGGTAATGATAAGGGAAAGACAGGTAAAGTCCTGGAAATTCTTTCATCAAAGAATCGTGCTATTGTGGAAGGTGTGAAAATGATCACCAAACATATGAAGCCTTCAGCTAATAATCCCGAAGGTGGCATCCAGAATACCGAAGGAACAATACACATCAGTAACCTGATGGTTGTGGATCCAGGTACAGGAGAAGCTACTCGTATTGGTCGAAAACTTAACGATCAAGGGAAGCTTCAAAGATATTCTAAGAAAACAGGAAATTTTATCGCAAATGGCTAGCCCAAGATTAAAATCAAAATACAGGGAGGAAGTTGTTCCGGCGTTGAAGGAGAAATTCCAATACAGTTCAGTAATGCAGGTGCCTAAGTTGGAAAAGATATCAATTAATAAGGGTGTCGGAGATGCGGTTACGGACAAGAAGCTAGTTGATATAGGGGTGGAAGAATTGACCACCATTACGGGTCAGAGGGCAGTTCCTACTATTGCAAAAAAATCAGTTTCCAACTTCAAACTCAGGGAAGGCATGCCTATTGGTGCGAGAGTTACACTTAGAGGTGATAAGATGTATGAGTTTCTTGATCGACTGATCACTGTTGCTCTTCCCAGGGTTCGGGATTTTAGAGGGATTAAGGATAAGGGATTTGATGGTAGAGGAAACTACACATTGGGAGTTGAAGAACAAATTATATTCCCCGAAATAAGTATCGATAAGGTCAACAAGATCTCGGGCATGAATATCACATTTGTTACATCTGCTCAGACAGACGAGGAAAGCTTAGCATTGCTGAGAGCATTCGGATTACCTTTTGTTTCCAGCAAAAACTAAATAAGATATGGCAAGAGAATCAATTAAAGCCAGAGAGCGAAAAAGAGAAAGACTTGTTGCTAGATATGCGGAGAAAAGAAGAGCTCTGAAGGAAGCTGAAGACTGGGTAGGATTGGATAAACTACCTAGAAATTCTTCTCCAGTCAGATTACATAATAGGTGTAAGCTGACAGGGAGACCTAAGGGTTACATGCGCAAATTTGGTATTTCAAGGGTTACTTTTCGCGAGATGGCCTCCGAAGGTAAGATCCCAGGGGTTACCAAATCTAGCTGGTAATCTTTTTGAAGATTGAACTTCAGTTTATTAAATACAATAACTAACTTTGCACCCCTTTTTGGGGTGAAATTTTTTTTGATATGGTAACAGACCCAATTGCGGACTACTTAACAAGGATAAGAAACGCTATTCGTGCCAATCACAGGATTGTCGATGTGCCTGCTTCAAATATGAAGAAGGAGATCACTAAGGTATTGCACGATAAGGGATATATCCAAAATTATAAGTTCGAAGATGATGACAAGCAAGGCAAGATAAAAATTGCTTTGAAATATAATCCTGAAACGAAGCAGCCCGCCATAACTCATTTGGAAAGGATCAGTAAACCGGGACTGAGAAAATATACCGGAGCTGAGGAATTACCAAGAGTGTTAAATGGATTGGGTATCGCAATTATATCTACTTCCAAAGGTGTAATAACCGATAAGGAAGCCAAGAAGGAGCATGTAGGAGGCGAAGTTCTTTGTTACGTTTATTAACCGGAGATTGAGATGTCAAGAATTGGAAATGCACCGATAACAATACCTGATGGAGTTACTGTGACTCTTGACGGGACCAACGTGAAAGTAAATGGTCCGAAAGGTGAACTTATTCAGGACCTGGGCTCAGATATAAAAGCGAAGGTTGAAGATGGAGTGATTACTATCTCCAGACCAACTGAACAGAAAAGACATAAATCATTACATGGCTTGTACCGTTCCCTGGTAAACAACATGGTTGAGGGTGTGAGTAATGGTTACAAGGCTGAACTTGAGTTGGTTGGTGTCGGATACAAGGCTTCAGTTCAAGGGAATGTCCTCGAATTGAACCTGGGATATTCTCACAATATTTATTTAGCTGTCCCGGAGGAATTGAAAGTCACTGCTGAGATGGTGAAAGGACAAAATCCGGCGGTGACATTGGAAGGAGCAGATAAGCAGCTGGTAGGACACATGGCAGCTAAGATCCGGTCATTAAGAAAAGTTGAACCTTACAAGGGTAAGGGAATAAGATTTAAAGGAGAACAAATTCGAAGAAAAGCAGGTAAGACTGCTGCGAAATAATTTTCGTTATGGCATTAACTAAAACACAACGAAGGCAAAGGATCAAAAAAGGTATAAGAACAAAGATCTCTGGCACGACAGATAGGCCCAGGGTAAGTGTATACCGAAGTAACAGAGCGATCTATGCGCAAGTGATTGATGACGTAAGTGGACATACACTTGCAGCTGCTTCTTCGAAAGAAATGGGTAAGGATTCGGTTACTATTCAAGTTTCCCAGGAGGTTGGGAAAAAGTTAGCGGAGAAGGCCAAAGCGAGCGGAATTGAAACTGTAATATTTGACAGAAATGGGTACTCTTATCACGGTAATGTGAAAGCGTTGGCTGATGGAGCACGAGAAGGAGGACTCAAATTTTAATTTGATATGTCACAAACTAATATCAAGGTAGTTAAAGCAAGCGAGATTGATCTGAAAGAGCGGGTCGTTGCCATCAAAAGGGTTGCGAAGGTTGTAAAAGGTGGACGTAGATTCAGCTTTTCTGCAATTGTAGTCGTAGGAGATGGAAATGGTGTAGTTGGTTATGGTCTTGGAAAAGCAAATGAAGTTACAGATGCCATTACCAAGGGTATCGACGACGCTAAGAAAAATCTTGTGAGAGTACCGGTTCATAAGGGAACGATCCCTCACCAATCTATTGGTAAATATGGTGGAGGATTGGTTTTGATCAAACCTGCTTCTGCGGGAACGGGAGTTATTGCCGGCGGTGCAATGAGGGCCGTTCTGGAGAGTGCTGGTGTTCATGATGTTTTGGCCAAATCAAAAGGTTCTTCCAATCCTCATAATGTTGTGAAGGCTACATTTGATGCCTTATCAAAACTTCGTGATCCATTCACCATAGCGTTGCAAAGAGGTGTTACACTTGATAAAGTTTTTCAAGGATAAGGGATATGGCGAAAGTATCAATCACACTAAGAAGAAGTTTAATTAACCGACCTCAAAACCAGAAGAGAACTGTAAAAGCTCTTGGACTGGGAAAAATAGATAGTTCGGTTGAGAAAGAATTAACACCTCAAATTGAGGGAATGATACGGACTGTTAACCATTTAGTGGAGGTAAAAGAGCTTTAAATCGATGAAATTAGAATTATTAAAACCTGCGAAAGGTTCTGTAAAGAAGTCAAAAAGAATCGGTAGAGGGCAGGGATCCGGTAGAGGTGGGACATCCACAAGAGGTCACAAAGGAGCGAAATCCCGATCAGGATACTCCAGAAAAGTTGGTTTTGAAGGTGGACAAATGCCCCTTCAAAGGAGGGTGCCTAAATTCGGTTTCAAGAACAACAATAAGATAGTATATAAACCTATAAACCTTGATGGTATCCAAACCCTTTCCGAGGAAAAGAAATTGAAGGAAATAACTCCTGAAATCCTTTTGGAAAACGGATTGATCGGTAAAAACGATCTTGTGAAGATACTTGGAAGAGGTGAATTGAAGGCAAAATTAAACGTAACTGCCCACAAAGTTTCTTCTTCAGCTCAGGAGGCAATTGAAAAAGCTGGCGGAACAGTAACTATTAAGGAATAAATGAAGAAATTCTTCCAAACCATAAAGAACATTTTTTCCATCGAGGAGCTGAGAACAAGGATATTGAATACCCTGGGTTTCCTTATCATTTTCAGGCTTGGTTCGTTCGTGACTCTCCCAGGAATAGATCCCTCTATGCTAGGCGAAAGTGCAGGTGGAATTTTCGGTTTGTTAGATACATTTTTAGGAGGTGCATTTAGTCGCTCTTCGGTATTGGCATTGGGAATTATGCCATATATATCTGCGTCAATTGTGCTTCAATTGATGACAGTGGCGGTACCTTATTTCCAAAAACTTCAGAAAGAAGGTGATAGCGGTCGAAAGAAGATCAACCAAATAACAAGGGTCCTTACCATTTTTATTTGTTTAGCTCAGAGTATCGGATATTTGTCGGCGACGGTTCCCGCAGAAGCAATTGTTCTGGAGAATGGGTTCTTATTCAGGACCTCTTCCATGATCATTCTAACCGCGGGTACAATCTTCACCATGTGGCTAGGTGAGAGGATAACCGACAAAGGGATTGGTAATGGAATTTCGATGCTGATCATGATCGGGATCATTTCAAGATTACCAGCCAGCATCTTCCAGGAAGCATATTCTCGTGGAATGAGTCAACTGTTATTCTTCATACTTGAGATGCTTGCACTATTCTTCGTTGTTTTGGCGACAGTAGCTTTAGTACAGGCCGTACGCAGAATTCCGGTACAATATGCCAAGCAAGTGGTTGGAAACAGGGTTTATGGTGGTCAAAGACAATATATACCTCTTAAGGTGAATAGTGCTGGAGTTATGCCCATCATATTTGCACAATCATTGATGTTTTTACCAGCGATGATTGCCAGTATATGGGCTGATGAGAGTGATATAGCACAGTACGTTGGAGCCACATTCTCAAGGATCGAATCCTGGCAGTATAATCTGGTATTTGGTATTTTGATAATACTGTTTACATTCTTTTACACTGCCATAACTATTAATCCCACCCAAATAGCTGATGACATGAAGCGAAACGGTGGATTCATTCCAGGGATCAAGCCTGGAAAACAGACTGGTGAATTTATTGATACTGTTTTATCAAAGATCACCTTACCAGGTTCCTTTTTCTTGGCAGTGATAGCAATATTGCCGGCCTTCGCGATGGTTGCGGGTGTCAACACGGGATTTGCTCAGTTCTATGGAGGAACTTCATTACTTATCATGGTGGGTGTCATTTTGGATACTCTTCAACAAATTGAGAGTTACCTATTGATGCGTCATTATGAAGGAATGATGAAATCTGGCAGAATTAAAGGTAGAACACAAGCAGTAGCATAATGGCAAAACAAGCATCTATAGAACAAGATGGAACCATTGTGGAGGCATTGTCAAATGCGATGTTTAGGGTGGAGTTGGAAAATGGCCATCAAGTAATTGCACATATTTCAGGAAAGATGAGGATGAATTACATCAAAATCCTACCTGGTGATAAGGTGAAACTGGAAATGTCACCTTATGATTTAACTAAAGGAAGAATCGTTTACCGATATAAATAAAATTGAAATGAAAGTCAGGGCATCTGTAAAGAAAAGAAGTTCAGATTGCAAAGTGATCAGGAGGAAGGGTAAGGTATACGTGATCAATAAGAAGAACCCAAAATTTAAACAAAGACAAGGATAATATGGCTCGTATCGCAGGAGTTGACATTCCGGACAATAAAAGGGGCGCAATCGCTCTCACCTACATATTCGGCATCGGCAGGTCTTCAGCAATGCAGATTCTCATCGAGGCTGGTGTAGATCCGGATAAAAAAGTTAAGGATTGGACGGATGAAGAAGGAGGTAGTGTAAGGACCTTGATCCGTGAGAAATATAAGGTTGAGGGGGTACTCAAATCCGAAGTCCAACTGAACATTAAGCGGTTAATGGACATTGGTTGTTACCGGGGTTTGAGACATAGGAAAGGCCTTCCTCTTCGTGGACAAAAAACCAAAAACAACGCGAGAACGAGAAAAGGGAAAAGAAAGACTGTGGCAAACAAAAAGAAAGCAACTAAATAATAGTCATGGCGCAGAAGAGAAAAGATAAAGCGAAAAAGAGAGTAGTCGTAGTTGAACCAAATGGACAGGTTCATATTAAAGCTACTTTCAATAACATTATTATATCCATGACAAACTCCCAGGGGCAGGTGATTTCTTGGGCTTCAGCTGGAAAAATGGGTTTCAGAGGATCTAAAAAGAATACCCCATATGCTGCCCAGGTTGCTGCCGAGGATTGTGCCAGGACAGCGTATGAGCAGGGACTCCGAAAAGTGGAAGTTTTTGTAAAAGGTCCTGGAGCAGGTAGGGAGTCTGCCATTCGAACCATTCAAAATATTGGGATCGAGGTAACAATGATCAAGGATATGACACCTCTTCCACATAATGGATGTCGTCCACCGAAAAGGAGAAGAGTTTAATTTTTTAATAGGAAAGATTTATGGCTAGATACAGAGGGCCAAAAGCAAAGATTTCAAGAAAATTTGGTGAACCAATTTTTGGGCACAGTAAAGCTGCCCAAAAGAAACCATATCCTCCCGGGCATCATGGCCGAGGAAGAAGGAGAAAGCAATCTGAATATGCTATGCAGCTTGCTGAAAAGCAAAAAGCGAAATATACCTACGGATTGTTAGAACGCCAGTTTGCTAACATTTTTGACAAGGCGTCAAGGAAAAGTGGGATTACGGGAGAAATTCTACTGCAACTTCTTGAAGCTAGACTGGACAATACTGTATATCGGTTGGGAATTGCTCCTACCAGACGAGCTGCAAGACAGCTAGTTCTCCATAAACATATCACGGTAAATGGCAATATCGTTAACATTCCGTCATTCACCTTGAAAAATAATGACGTTGTTGCCGTACGGGAGAAATCAAAATCCCTGGAAGCAATAACCAACAGTTTGCAATCTCACTCAAGTGCAAGTTACTCATGGCTCGAATGGGATAGCACAGACATGGCTGGCACATTCCTCACTCCTCCCAGTAGAGAGGATATTCCTGAGAATATAAAGGAACAGCTCATTGTCGAACTTTACTCGAAATAATAGATTTTAAAACGCATTTAAAGAAACAATAACTATGTCAATTTTAGCATTTCAAATGCCTGAGAAGGTGGTAATGGAAAAAGCGGATGATTTTCACGGGCTTTTCACATTTAAACCACTTGAGAAAGGGTATGGTGTTACAATTGGTAATGCACTTAGAAGGATCCTCTTGTCTTCGCTTGAGGGTTATGCGATTACTGGTGTCAAAATACCTGGTATTTTGCATGAGTTTTCCACTATCGAAGGTGTAATTGAAGACGTCAGTGAAATAATACTGAACCTGAAAATGGCCAGGTTCAAAAAGATTACTGATGTTGTAGACAGTAAGATTAATATCAACGTTTCAGGAAAGACGCAGCTGACAGCTGGAGACATTGGAGCAAACACAACATCTTTCGAAATCCTTAATCCAGAACTTATAATTTGCAATTTGGACGAAAGTGCCCAGTTTGAATTAGAGTTGACTGTTGAAAAGGGAAGAGGATACGTGACGGCAGAGGATAATAAACCTGCCGATCAGAATTTCGGAATGATCTCAGTTGATTCCATTTTCACTCCTATAAAAAACGTCAAGTATAGTGTTGAGAACACAAGGGTTGAACAAAAAACTGACTACGAGCAATTAATTATCGATATTGAGACTGACGGTTCAGTTCATCCTGAAAATGCACTGAAAGGTGCGGCCAATATCTTGATCCAGCACTTCATGTTGTTCTCAGATCAAAACATGATACTGGAAACTGCTGAACAAGGAGAACCTGAGCAAGTGGATGAAGAATTGCTCCACATGAGGAAATTGTTGAAAACTCCATTGAATGATCTTGATCTATCCGTTAGAGCATACAACTGCCTGAAAGCAGCTGATGTCAGAACTTTGGGCGACCTTGTTAACCTTGAGATCTCTGACATGATGAAATTCAGAAATTTTGGAAAAAAATCGCTTGCTGAGTTGGAACAGCTTGTTGCGGATAAAGGTCTGACTTTCGGAATGGATCTTTCGAAGTACAAACTTGAAGAAGAGTAATGAGACACGGAAAGAAAATTAATCATCTTGGAAGAACGGCATCGCATAGATCGGCGATGCTTTCAAATATGGCTTCCTCCTTGATCATACATAAAAGGATCAACACTACAGTGGCCAAAGCTAAGGCTTTGAGGAAGTATGTTGAACCTATCCTTACAAAGTCAAAAGAGGACAATACACATTCTAGAAGAGTTGTCTTTTCTTATCTTCAAAATAAGGAATCTGTCAATGAGCTATTCGACCATGTAGCTGACAGAATCGCTAATCGACCTGGAGGCTACACCCGGATAATTAAAACTGGAAGTCGCCTTGGTGATAACGCCGAGATGTGTGTCATGGAGTTGGTTGATTTCAATGAATTGTTGTTAACTGAAGAAAAACCTAAGAAATCAAGAAGGTCGCGAAGAGGGAAAAGCAAGAAGGCTGAAGGCGAAACAACCCAAGTGGAGGCTTCAGAAGTGAGTACAGTAGAAGAGGTTAAGGAAAAGCCGACGGAAGATACCACTGAGGAAGTGTCAGAACCAGAAGCAAAGGTTGAAGAGACTGAGAACAAGGAGGTAGAAGTAGAAGAAGAGACCAAGGAAGAAAAAGCTGATGAAGTTGAAGCTGTAGAAGCAACCGAAGTAAAAACGGAAGAAGCTGCTGCCGTCGAGGATGAAGCTCCAAAGGAAGAAGAAAAACCAGAGGAAGGAGAGAATCCTGAAGAGAAAAAAGATTGAATTGTCAACAACAAATAATATAAAGAAGGGATTGATCGTCAATCCCTTTTTTTGTGCTCGATGAAATTTTTATTTATCTATTTTTGCGGCGAACATGTAAGCTTGTAATCACTGATCCATGACAGAAACCACCCAAAAGAAAGCTACTTTACTGTTAGAAGACGGAATAAAATTTGAAGGAATTGCCATAGGAAAGATCGGAACGTCAGGTGGAGAGATCTGCTTTAATACCGGTATGACCGGTTATCAGGAAATCTATACCGACCCTTCCTATCACGGTCAAATCATTGTCAATACAACAGCACATATTGGTAATTATGGGGTCCATGAGGATGAGGATGAATCGGATCTTCCCAAGATCAAGGGTTTGGTAGTTAACGACTTCACGTTGGAACATAGCCGTAATACTGCCACTCAAAGTCTGAATGAATATCTGGAAGAAAGGAATACAGTTGGGATATCAGGCATAGATACCAGGATGTTGGTAAGACACATCCGACAAAAAGGAGCGATGAATGCCATTATTAGTTCTGAGACTGATGATATCGGTGTATTGTCTAGTGAGTTGAAGAAAGTTCCAAACATGGAATCACTGGAATTGTCAAGTGAAGTCACCACAAAGAAAGCCTACGAATTGGGATCTGAAAATGGAGGGTTAAGAATTGCGGTATTGGATCTTGGTGTGAAACGTTCGATCCTCCAAAACTTCTTGATCAGAGATTGTCAATTAAAGGTATTTCCGGCGAAAACCAGCTTTGATGAAATGGAAAGTTGGAATCCGGATGGTTACTTCCTGTCGAATGGTCCGGGAGATCCCTCGGCTATGCAATATGCAGTTGATACCGTGAAAAAAATTCTAGGTGACAATAAACCGGTCTTTGGTATTTGCCTTGGTAATCAGATCCTCGCCTTGGCTGTGGGTATAGATACCTTCAAAATGCATCACGGACACAGAGGATTAAATCACCCCGTTAAGAACCTGACCTCAGGTAAAAGTGAGATCACATCCCAAAATCATGGGTTCGCAGTCAGTATGGAGTCTTTGGAAAATTCGGATGTTGCAGAACTGACTCATTTGGACCTGAATGACAATACTGTAGAAGGTCTAAAACTAAAGGAAAAACCCGCTTTTTCGGTTCAGTATCACCCCGAGTCTTCTCCTGGACCGCACGATTCAACATATTTATTCGACGATTTTATCCAATTAATTAATCAGAACAAGTCATGAGTATCATTGAAAGTATTTTTGCTCGCCAAATCCTTGACTCGAGAGGAAATCCAACAGTTGAAGTTGATGTAATCACTGAAACTGGTTTCTTAGGACGAGCTGCCGTACCATCAGGGGCTTCTACAGGAGAACATGAGGCTGTAGAGCTTAGGGATGGGGATAAGGACCGATATATGGGTAAAGGAGTGTCCAAGGCTGTCAACAATGTCAACGAAATAATTGCACCTGAGATAATAGGATTCTCAGTTTTTGATCAGAAGTTGATTGACCAGGCAATGATAGACCTGGATGGAACTCCAAACAAAGGGAAGCTGGGAGCAAATGCAATCCTGGGTGTCTCTCTTGCCGTTGCAAAGGCCGCTGCTGAAGAATCAGCCCAACCTTTGTTCCGATATTTAGGTGGAGTGAACGCTCATGTCCTGCCAGTACCAATGATGAACATTATTAACGGAGGTTCACATTCCGATGCTCCAATAGCTTTTCAGGAATTCATGATTCGACCAGTAGGTGCGCCTACATTCACTGAAGCCTTAAGAATGGGCTCAGAAGTTTTTCATCACCTGAAAAAGATCATTAAAGATAAGGGGCTCAGCACCGCAGTTGGAGATGAAGGAGGTTTTGCTCCCAATTTCAGTGGCGGCACGGAAGAAGCGATAGATAGCGTATTGAAAGCAATTGACTCTGCAGGATACGCAGCCGGTAAAGACATTACAATTGCTATGGATTGTGCTTCATCGGAATTCTTCAAAGACGGTAAGTATGACTATACGATTTTCGAAGGGCCAAATGGCAAAGTAAGGTCAAGTCAGGAACAAGCCGACTATTTGGCTGAATTGGTTGAGAAGTATCCGATTGATAGCATTGAGGATGGCATGGACGAGAATGATTGGGATGGATTCAAACTACTTACGGAGAAGATAGGCGACAAGTGTCAGTTGGTTGGTGACGATTTGCTTGTTACAAATGTCAAGTTTCTGGAAAGGGCTATCAATGAAAAGTGTGGGAATTCAATATTGATAAAGGTTAATCAAATTGGTACATTGTCAGAAACAATTGCAGCTATTGAAATGGCCCACAAAGCAGGTTGGACTGCTGTGGTATCACACCGATCCGGCGAAACGGAAGACAATACGATTGCTGACATATCTGTCGCATTGAATACAGGTCAAATCAAGACTGGTTCAATGTCCAGGTCAGATCGAATGGCTAAATACAATCAATTATTGAGAATAGAGGAGGAATTGGAAGACGCAGCGTATTATCCGCAAAAGTCCTAAAACAAGAAAGAGCCAATTTTAATTGGCTCTTTTTTTTATCTTTATATCCCATAATGAAGCGATTAATCTCCAGGATCCCTCCGATTTTAAAGAATTTCTACGTATTATCTCTTTCTTTCTTCATTGTTTGGTTATTATTTTTTGATTCGAATGATGTTGTTACTCAAGTGAAATTGAGTCGCAAGCAATCAGATCTCAAAGAGGCAAAGCAGTTTTATGAAAAGAAGATTGAGCAAGTCAAAGTGGACCGGGAAGCTCTTTTGAATAATAAAGAACTGTTGGAAAAGCTTGCCAGGGAAAAATATTTCATGAAGAAAGAGAACGAAGATGTCTTCATTGTCGTTGAGGAATAGAAAAAGAATATGAGGGTTTTTCTCAGTGTCCTAAGTATCTCATTAGCTTTAAGTGCATTCAGTCAAAACCGTGGTGGACTAACTGATAAGGTTTATTTCGGCGGAGGTTTTGGATTCAATGCAGGTACCAATTTCACCAACATAAGTGTATCTCCGCTTGTAGGCTATAAAATCACAGACCGATTATCTGCGGGGATTAGCATCACATATCAATATAATGATTATAAGAATGTCGACGCCTCATTCACACATTACGGTGGTGGGTTATTCAGCCGGTTTATGATTACCAGGCAGTTTTTTGCGACTGCGGAATATGAATACCTGACCATTGAGTTCCCTACATCTGCTGATTTCAAGAATACTGATAGGGAGGGGTTTTCAAGTATGTTCGTAGGGGGTGGGTTTGCACAACCAATCGGGCGAAACGCCTCATTCACTATTATAGGCTTGTATAACCTGCTTTATGAAGATACTGGGAACTCACCCTATGATAACCCTTTTATCGTAAGGGCCGGATTTAATGTAGGTTTTTAGAAGTCCAGATCAAATCTTTCAGCAAGTGATTTTAGGTCATTGATCACAGGTTCCAGTAGCGGTATTCCTTGCTTTTTTCTTACAGCTTCCATTTCACGTTCAGGATCTCCTGGAATTAATACCCTTTCCTGGCCGGGTATGGTTTTGGCTGAACGAAATCGTCGGATCCAATTATCCATATGTTTTTTGAATTCTTCAGCAGGTCGAAATCCATCGACTCTCATGGCGCCGAAGAAATGTCCCAGTCCCTCACCTACCGGGTCGGGATGAGGATCAAGGAAAGCTACAAAAGGAGGTACCCATGGACCATAATTTGCTCCGGAAAGAATTGCGGAGAAAATGTCAACGACACTCCCGAGGATATACCCTTTATGAGAGCCATGTTCACGATCTCCTCCTAAAGGAAGCAAAGCACCTCCTTTTTTCACTCCTTCAGGATCTGTGGTTATGTTTCCCTTTTCATCCTGTATCCAACCAAATGGTGCCTGTTCTCCTTTACGCTCCAGTATCTCAAGTTTACCATTCGCGGCGGTTGTGGTTGCCATATCTGCAACAAATGGGGGTTCGTCCTTGGTTGGTATTGCAATTGATATAGGATTTGTACCCAGTAATCGTTCTTTGGAAAAAGTCGGAGACACTAGTGGACTTGCGTTAGTCATTGAAATGCCAATACAGTCTTCTTCGAGAGCCATCATGGTGTGGTATCCCGCTATTCCATAATGATTGGAATTCTTAACAGATACCCAGCCGGTACCATATTCCTTTGCTTTTTCAATGGCCACTTTCATGGCCTCAGGTCCTGCTACAAGTCCCAGAGCTCCATCTGCATTCATTACGGCTGTGCTAGCCGTTCCATGACTGATTTGAAGGTTAGGTTTAGGATTTATTCGCCCCTTGTCAAATAACCTCACATATCCTATCAATCTGGCAACACCATGGGAATCCACTCCTCTCAAGTCTGCACTTAATAATACATCTGAAGCAGTTGCTGCCTCCTTTTCCGGGCATCCAATGGTCAGCAGGACGGATTTTGTAAAATTGAAGAGGTGCTCGTATGAGTAAGTCATCGGCCGAATATTCAAATTGTATTTGGCTTCAATATATTCTCTTTCTTAAGTGCATCAATGGTTTTTAGCAACACACCTTCTTTCAACGCATAGGCTGAAATACGAAGTTCGCGGATACTTAAATTTTCTAAAATAAACTTAATCAATACAAACGCCACCACGATCATGTCGACCCTCATTGGGATCATTCCTGGAATTTTCAGTCTTTCCTCACGATTTTTTGAGATCATCTGTTGATAAATAAACTCAAATGATTCAGTTGCAAATGGCAATTCTGTTAAATCCGGATTGATTTCAAATCCATTTTGATGACAGAAGATATCACTGATCGTATCAAAAGTGCCTGAAGAACCTATGAGAACCTTAGGTTGATAACGACTGCAAGCTTCAAACAATTCGGTAAGATTTTCGGATAGGAATTCTTCCAAAAGGGAAATATTCTCGCCATCTATCGGGTCTCTGCGGTGAAATCTGTCGATCATCCGTTGTCCACCTATCTCGTAACTATGAAGCCAATATATTTCAATATTGTTCGCAATGACAAATTCAATACTCCCACCACCAATATCCATGATCAGTACAGGTTTGTCTCCGAGTTCAACGGCTTTGTTGACACCAAAGTAGATATATTCTGCTTCTTCCCTTCCGGAAATTATTCTGGCTGAGATACCGGTTTTTTCCTTTATCAGATCCAAAAGATCAAGGCCATTCCTGGCATTACGAATAGCACTTGTTGCAGTCGCATGGATTTGATCAATTTCATTGTCTTCAATTATGCGCTTGAAGTCTAGCAATGTGTTTACAGCCCTCTCAATTGCTTCATCCGTTATGTGTCCTTTGCTGATGCCTCCTTTTCCAATTTTTACGGATGTCTTTTCACGATATGTGATCTTGTAGCTATCATACGATACTTCCACCAGGATAAGATGGAATGTATTTGTACCCATATCGATTATAGCAATCTTCATAATTGAAATTGGCCGCAAGATATACCATATGGATTCAAGTACCTAATGATAAAAATCTGATTAATAACAATAATTCTGGTTATAAAATAGCGATATGAATAGTACCTTACAGGCGCTCTTTTCGAACCATGGGAGTGGCTCCGGAATAATTTATTAAATCAACCTAAACGTCTATATGAGTAAAGAAAAACCCAGAACCGCTAGTTTCGTTCAACCTGTTTCAGAGAAGATCAAGAGGCTCGATGAGACAAATGAACGAGCATTGCAGGGGGGAGGGGAAGAAAGGATCAAAAAACAGCATGAGAAAGGTAAATTATCAGCACGTGAGAGAATAGGTCTGCTGCTTGATCCTGATAGCTTCGAGGAAATCGGTAAGTTCGTGACTCATAGATCTTCTGATTTTGGATTGGAGAGAAATAGACCATTAGGGGATGGTGTGGTAACGGGATATGGTAAAATTCATGGTCGATTGGTTTATGTTTTCAGCCAGGACTTCACCGTAATGGGAGGATCATTGTCCGAAACACATGCTGAGAAGATCGTGAAGGTTATGGACGCCGCGGTCAAAAACGGAGCTCCGGTTATTGGATTGAATGATTCCGGAGGAGCTCGCATTCAGGAAGGAGTTGTCTCATTGGCGGGGTATGCTGATATTTTCTATAGAAACGTCAGAACTTCAGGTATCGTACCACAAATATCAGCAATAATGGGCCCCTGTGCAGGTGGAGCGGTATATTCTCCGGCATTAACGGATTTCATCTTTATGGTTGAGAAAACAAGTTATATGTTCGTCACCGGGCCAAACGTAGTGAAAACTGTCACCAATGAAGATGTGACTTCCGAAGACCTTGGTGGAGCCAAAGTACATGCTGAGAAGAGTGGTGTAGCCCATTTTACCACCCCCAACGAAGTGGTATGTATAAAACAGATCAGGCATTTGATGAACTATATTCCCTCGAATTGTGAAGAGGAACCACCCTCCACACAATTCATCTCTTCCGATGAAGTGAGGACAGAACTGGATTCTATAATCCCTGATAACCCAAATCAGCCATATGACATGCGGGAGGTAGTCAATGGAATTATTGATCGTGATAGTTTTTTTGAGGTTCAAAAGGACTATGCTGAGAGTATTATCGTAGGTTTCGGAAAGTTAGGGGGGAAAAGTATTGGCATTGTTGGAAATCAGCCGGGTAGTTTGGCCGGTGTACTGAGTACAACTTCCAGTAGAAAAGGTGCTCGTTTTGTAAGATTTTGTGATTGCTTCAATATTCCATTGTTGGTCTTGGTTGACGTTCCTGGATTTTTACCGGGGACTGATCAGGAATGGGGTGGCATAATTTCCCAGGGAGCAAAACTTCTATATGCATTCAGCGAGGCTACCGTACCAAGGATAACCGTTATCACAAGAAAAGCTTATGGTGGGGCATATGATGTGATGAATAGCAAGCATATTGGGGCTGATATGAACTACGCCTGGCCAACGGCTGAAATAGCTGTCATGGGAGCTCAGGGGGCAGCTGAGATCATATTTCGCAAGGAAATTAAGGAAGCGAAAGATCCAAACGAAAAGCTTCAGGAGAAGATTGACGAGTACACCGAGAAATTTGCAAATCCTTACATAGCTGCGAGCCGTGGCTTTGTAGATGAAGTAATTTTGCCAAGAAATACCCGAAAAAAACTAATTGCTGCTTTTGAGATGCTTGAGAACAAAGTTGAAGTTTTACCCAGAAAAAAACATGGTAATATTCCTTTGTGATGACTAATAAGAGAGTTGCAATTGTAACCGCCTCCAGTCGAGGGATTGGAGCCGCGTGTGCCAGGGCATTACATGAATCCGAATATAAATTGGTGTTGATGTCCCGATCCGATGATATTTTCCCATTGGCCAACGAATTGGATGCAAGACCCTTACAAGGATCAGTTGATAGTGATGAGGACCTAAATCGCCTGGTCAACTTCACTTTCGAAAAATATGGAAGGATAGATGCTGTCATTTGTAATACGGGTCATCCGCCAAAAGGTGAACTATTGGATCTGAATGATGACGATTGGGTAGAGGGTATGAACCTGGTACTCCTAAACGTGATCAGGATATGCAAGTACGTGACACCCATTATGTCAAAGTCAGGAGGTGGATCAATTGTGACCATTTCCTCATTCAGTGCGAAGGAACCTTCATTGAAGTTTCCTGTTTCATCGGTAATGAGAACTGCACTTAGCAGTTTCACAAAAATGTATGCAAACCAATACGGTCAGTTGGGCATAAGAATAAACAATATTCTCCCGGGGTATATAGATAGTTATCCTGTCGATGCCGTTGTTTTAGAGGATATACCTCTAAAGCGCCAGGGTTCTCCTAAAGATATTGCTAATCTGGCAAGTTTTCTCGTTTCAGAACATTCCAAATACATTACAGGACAAGACCTGTTAGTAGATGGGGGACTTGTAAAATCAATTTAAGAATGGATAAGAAAAGTAAGGAATTTTTATTTAAGTATTTAAACAACCCTTCTCCAACGGGATTCGAATCCAGCGGTCAGGAGATCTGGTTGGACTATATCCGACCATATATTGATGAATATATAACAGATATCTACGGAACGGTTGTAGGAGTAATTAATCCCGACGCACCTTACAGGGTAGCTATCGAGGCTCATGCCGATGAGATATCATGGTTTGTCAACTATATTGACGATAAAGGCTACATCTATGTAATCAGAAATGGGGGTTCTGATCACCAAATCGCTCCCTCAAAACGAGTTAATATCCACGGGAAAAAAGGAATTGTAAAAGGCATTTTCGGATGGCCGGCAATACATGTTAGGAAAGAAAAGGAAGAAGCTCCTACCCTTAAGAATATTTTTGTCGATGTAGGTGCTTCGTCGAAGGATGAAGTTGAGGAGATGGGCATTCATACGGGTACGGTAATAACCTTCGACGATGAGCTGATCGAACTCAATGAAAAATACCTGGTGGGGAGAGCACTGGACAACAGAATTGGGGGCTACATGATCGCGGAAGTTGCCAGGAAGTTGAATGAAGAAAATGTAAAGATCCCTTTTGGATTGTACATTGTGAATTCTGTTCAAGAGGAGATAGGATTACGTGGAGCTGAAATGATATCCCGTCGAATAAAACCAAACGTTGCGATCGTCACGGATGTGACTCATGACACCAATGCTCCAATGTATGACAAAAAGAAAAGTGGAGATATTTCTACTGGGAAAGGACCAACACTCTCATATGCTCCGGCAGTCCAAAATAACCTTCGGGATATGATTATTGAAGTCGCCGAGAAAAAAGAGATCCCTTTTCAAAGACTGGCATCTTCCCGCTTCACTGGGACTGACACCGATGCATTTGCCTACAGCGCAGAAGGAGTGGCGTCTTCATTGATTTCCCTTCCTCTGAAGTATATGCATACCACTGTCGAAATGGTTGACAAAAAGGATGTGGAAAACGTAATTGAATTGATATATCTGACGATTAGAAGTCTTAAAGCAGATCAGGACTTCAGATATATAAAATAAAAAACACCGGTAATGTAATTACCGGTGTCCTTTCTTATTTGATTTTTTTTACTCAGCTACTGCCACCGAACCACCACTGGAAGATATGTTGTAGACTGCAAGGATCTCATTCTCAATTTGATCCATCAATTTCTGGTCATTTTTCGCCTCTTCTTCCATTCCAAGTTTAGTATGGATATCGGCTCGAACTGCGTATAAGGACTTATCAAATGGATTATCACTAATTCCTTTTGAGATTATTTTTAAAGCTTTATCCGCTTTGTCCTTCTCCATCGCTTTTTCTGCAGATTTTTTGTAGTCCATAATTGTTGAAGCCATTCGGTACCTAAATACCATTTTGTACTTCTTATCTACTGCTTGCCCTGCATCCATGGCAGGCTCCCAACTCGCACCAAGAGAACTGAAGGCTGACATAGTGGATATACTAAGGTTCATGGATGGAGTATTGTCAATGTTAACATTATCCAATTTACCAGAGCTGGTAATAGTAAATGACAATACGACATCACCTTCTTCAGAAGTACTTACTGCTGCCTCAGGATAGATCAATTTGGTTGGTAGAGCTTTGAAAGCCGATTCATCTGAATACTTTGCCTTCGTATTTTGTGCATATAGCACGGCTATTGACATCAAACATGCCATGTAAAGAATCATGTGTCGTTTCATAGGTAGTTGTAGTTAAAATAATTTCACATCATAGGTTTAGAAAAACGAATATAAATAAGGTTGGGAAATTAATGTTTTAGAAAATTAAAGACAATAGGATTATTTCACAATCCAAATTGACTTAATTCATGTTCCGGACTTTGGGAAGCAAGGACTGTAAATATGCTGTCCAATCAATATCTCCTGTAATTCTGTTGCCAAAGGGAAGGATTCAAGTGAATACAAATATGCCTTTTTTCAGGATACCAGCATCCCAAATCTGTGGATGATGCTGAATTTCAGTGGCGCGATCTTTTGACCAAAACCTGAAAAAAAGATCTCCGATTTGTTGAAAAATAAACTCAACGTATCGTAAAAAAAAGGGCTCCAATGGAGCCCCTTTTTTATGATATTCTCCTGATTCTTAGTTTATATTGGTGTACAGTTGATCTCCATCAGCTTCGATAGCTTTTATCTCTATTCTTCTGTTGATTTCTCTGCCATCAGCTTCATCATCATTTGATGCCAAAGGCTGTGATTCACCATATCCAACAGGTACCAATCGCTTTGTGTCGATTCCCTTTGCCGTTAGCATACTAGCTATTTTTTTCGCCCTTCTCAAGGAAAGTTCCTTATTGAAGTCTGTTGTTCCAACATTGTCAGTATGACCCCCAATCTCAATTTGAAGCTTTGGATTCTTGACCAACACATCATAGATATGATCTACAACATGGTCATTGTCAACGATAATGTCATCAGATTCAAAGGCAAAATAGATGTTGTTGATAACGACTTTCTTACCGACACTAAACTTGTTTCCCAACATGTCCAGGGTAGTAACTTCATTTTCTTTTTTATTTTCAAAAAGTGAGGCATAATCTACCTTTTGCACCTTTTCCTTGGGAAGCGTGATATGGAAATCCTGTCCAATGGGATTGTTAAAATCACTTGTTTTGCTTTCGAAATATCCATTGAAGACAACCTGATCCTCGATCAAAACCTCAACATTGAATTCCTCTTTGGCAATAAGATTTACATTGTATTCACCAGATTCATTTACTTCAGATGTGAATGATTCGTCCTCGTATCTTTTTGGGTGAAACTTAACCACCGCGTTACTCACTACCTGACCATTCTCGTCATATACATTACCTGTTGCCAATAGTTTTTGAATTTCATGGAAATAATAGATATCGTAATCCCCTTCTCCATGTAACCTATTTGAACTGAAATAGCCTGTTTTTCCATCTGGGTTAAGTTGGAAATTGATTTCATCGTCAATTGTGTTCACAGGGAAACCTATGTTCTCTGCTTTTGTCCATCTTTTAAATTGAGAATCGTATTTTGATCGGTAGATATCCATCCCTCCAGTACTACCTGGTCTGTCCGAACTGAAATACAAGTAGTTGCCGTCATGAGAAATAAATGGGCTGTCCTCATTGTAATCACTGTTGACGCCTCCCTTTACAGGTTTTGGATCACTCCATTCACCTGTTGATCTATTGATAAAGGATTCATAAATATCCAATCCTTTTCCACCTTTATCCGATGCAAAAAGAATATGATCTTCATCATCGGAAATAAAGAAATGAGACTCCACCAGGCTCTTTTTTATTTTGGAATCGAACTCCTCAGGTTTTGTCCATCCATTACCATTAGGTGTACTGTAGTATAGGTCTCCACCTCCATTTTCTTTGAAAATAAACAATTTACCCTGCTTATCGACTACCTCAACTTTTGCATTTTGTTTCTCGAATGTTCCTAACGCGGAGACCTCAGTTGGACTTGACCATGTGATCCCTGATTTTGTAGAATGATAGATTTTAAATTCCGGATTCTTTGGATCATTGGAGGCCCTGGATGAAGCGAAGAGCAATTCATCATTGTCACCAAAAAATGCAGGTGAAATATCAGCATATTTCGAGTTTACACCACCACCAATTGGTTCGATCTCGTAGTAATTAGGATCATTGTACCTATCCATGGCTTTGTCAATCCTTCTCATGAAGACCTTCGTCTCATTGATGATTGTCGATGACTTATATGCTTTGATATCTAAGAATGCTTTAAAATGAGTCCGAGCCTTTTCAAATTCGTACCTTCCAAAATATACCCTGCCAAGCCAATAATTGTAAAATTTGTCGGATACACCTTTCGTGTCCTCAAAAGAGAGGAGATTGTCAAGTGATGTGCCTCTTCCTTCAGTTAGATGATAGGCTATTTCTTTGTGATACAGGATCTGTTCTTCATCAGGGTAAAGGAGATGGATATTTTCATATTGCTCATATGCCTTATCAAAGGACTCTTTGTATAAGGTATAATCAGCTTCACTAATAAGTTTCTCAATGTTTTGAGATGAAACCTGCAATGACCAAATGAGGGTCAGTGAGATAAACGTGATTTTCATAATACTTCTCATAATACTTCCACAGTTAGTTCAATTCGAATGTAAAAGTATGGGACGACCAACGATGACCCCAATAAAGGTGTATGAACAGGAATTTTGACTTACAGACCTTTATTTATCCTGTTAAATTGAATTCTTAAAGCGTCGATAGCAGATAATGGTACTTAAAAAGTACTTATAAATGAGGCATTTAGGACGAATTTGGGAAGTGGTGATTTAACTTAGCATCAATTTATTTCAGACTCACTGGATACTGTTTTCAATTTATATTTCGTGAGCATTGTGATCGTTCGGGCACCCATTTTGAAAAAAGAACTTGTGGTCACTAACCAGATTTCTTCCATATCGATATTGCATTCCTTCAACGCATTTTTCCATAGTTTAGCGGCCATTGGGCTGTATTTCTTCATTTCGAGACAATTCCATATCAGACCGATCTTTTCGTCTTCCTCAAGATTTGTTTTACATTCAGTCATCCAATTGTCAATAGTGGATTTTGCAATCTCTTCAGTAAGATTTCCCCGAAAAGAAAATCTCAGGTATTTCTTACCTGATTTTTCAACCCAGGAAAGTAATACCTCATCTTTAGAAGTTGATTTGAAAGTTGATTCAGTTGTCATTTGTTAAGGCGTAATTCCGAATAAAAATAGTTTCCCCTGAGTAAATATAGTACATACCACATTGTCACCTTCCTTAGTTTATTGGCTTTCCTTTTTCTTTTTTATTTCTTCCGAAAGCTGAAATACGGCCATAGCGTATAAAGGACTGTGATTGTATCTGGTGATCACATAGAAATTATTGAACACAAACCATGATTCCATCTGATCAGGTAACTCCAATTCAACAAGTGCAGCTCTTTCCTGATCGTCCATTTCAATGACTGGTTGGAATCCTTTCTCAAGGAAGTATGACAATTTTTGTCTGGGGCGAATACCTTTATCAACACTGGTTTCATTTCCAGGACGTTTGGCAATCTTTATTGCAATGGGTCCGCCATTTTGCCATTTGTGAACCTTCAAATAGTTAGCGATGCTTTCCATAGCATCCGCGCTTGAATTTGTGAGGTCCCGCTGATCGTTGTCTTCGAAGCTCTTCGCATATGCCCGATAACTGCTGGGCATAAATTGGCAATACCCAATAGCACCAGCATAAGATCCAAGGACTCCATCTACCTCCAATTTCTCCTCATCCAACAATAACAAGAAGTTTTCCAATTCGGATCTAAAGAATTTAGCCCTTTTGGGATAATGAAACGACAATGTGAATAAAGCATCCAGAACCCTGTAATCACCCTTTCTCTGACCGAAATAAGTTTCGACCCCCAATATTCCCAGAATGATCTCAGGTGGGATCCCATAACTTCTGCTGATATGTGAAAGCACTAGTTCATGATCTTTCCAGAACTCAACACCAGCTGAAATTCGATCTTCTTTCATGAAAATATCTCTGTATTTGAACCATGGCATACTTTCCGCCGGCCTTTCCATTTTCTTAATGATTGATTCATCATATCTGGCATTGGAAAGTATATTGGTAATATCTTCTGCTTTCTTGTTGTATTTTTTTGCAAATTCCCTGGCAAAATCATCAACTGCATCTGATCGTACCTGTGCATGGACCAAGGTGCTGGAAAAAAATACGATTCCCACAAAAAAGGACTTAGTAAAATTTGATGTCATTGCAATATGAAATTTACTCCCATCTGACAATGTAGGTCTGTAGTGTTCAGTAATGGTAGATCTACATCTTCTGTCTTTATGATCAATGGTAGTTCCGTACATCCAAGAATAATTCCTTCAGTGCCCATGATTTTCTGTTTTTCCATATTCGATATCAAAAAATTCTTTGAATTATCGTGAAAGATTCCCTGAGTTAGTTCTTCCGCAATGATCCGGTGGATCTCATCACGATCTGATTTATCGGGTATCATCACGTTGATCTTTTTTAATTCGAGACGATCCGCAATGAATCTTTCCTCCATCGTAGGTAAAGTTCCAAGTAGGGTCAGCTGGCTGCTATTTAATCTTCTTGCCTCCTCTATTATGGCATCAGCTATATGAAGGATTGGGATCCCCAATTTTGGCTGTACAAAATCAAATACTTTGTGAGGTGTATTGGCGCATATCATTATTGCATCTGCACCAGCTTCTTCCAGCATCTGTGAATACTCAAGATACGATCGATTGATCCTTTCCCAGTCTCCGGATCTCATCAATTCGACATTCAGACTATATATGAGAAGAGGTGGATTGTTTTCGGTTCCGATAACCTCTCCAACCTTTTCATTTATCAACCGATAATATTCAATTGTTGAATGCCATGATGTACCGCCTAATAAGCCAAGTGTTTTCATTGATGCTAAATAGATACATTATTGGCATATAATAGCGATGTGATCTCTATTTTGTTTAAGGAAATGCTTAATTTTTACATCTGTTAGTTTTCCGATTATTTATTGTCGACTTAATCCCGCTTAATTATGCCAAAAATGCATATCGAAAAATCCATTTCAATCAAAGCCCCGATTGAAAAGGTTTTCAATACACTAAACGATTACAATAACTGGAAAGCCTGGTCTCCATGGTTAATTATGGAGCCGGAAGCCAAGGTTACTGTTGAAAATGAAGGTAAATCATATTCCTGGGAGGGAAACCTTGTAGGGTCAGGGGAGATGAAAATTACAAGTGAAGATCCTAATATAGCTCTCCACATGGACTTGACTTTTTTGAAACCATGGAAGTCTAAAGCAAAAGTGTGGTTTGAGTTTAACGAAGATGATGGTGGAACCAAGGTAACCTGGTTAATGGATAGCAGCTTACCGTTTTTTATGTTCTGGATGAAAAAAATGATGACAGCCTTTGTCGGAATGGATTATGAAAGAGGTCTTAATATGCTCAAGGATCTTATTGAAACAGGAAATGTTCCTTCCAAATTGGAAAATGAAGGCATATCAGCATTCGGAGGATGCCAGTACGTTGGCATTAAGACGGATTGCAGCATTGAAGATATAGGTGCAAAAATGAGCGCAGATCTTGGAGTATTAGGCAAATGGGCAGAGGAGCATAAGGATTTAATAGGTGATGTTCCATTTTCTGTTTACCATAAATGGGATATGGTCAACCGAAAAGTGCAATACACTTCCGGGATTCCTCTTAAGGAAAAAGTAAGTGAAATCCCGGAAGGATCATTTATTGGGGAAATACCTGCAATGAAAACATATAACATAAAGCACACTGGGCCATACAAGCACCTTGGCAACGCCTGGAGTTCGGGAATGATGCAAATGCGAGGTAAAGTCTTCAAATCAAGTAAAAAGCATCATCCATTTGAACGCTATGCCAATGATCCCATGGAAGTTGCAGAAAACGACCTGATCACTGAAATTCATTTTCCAGTAAAATA
Organism: Cyclobacteriaceae bacterium; assembly: GCA_965242805.1. Classification (GTDB taxonomy): domain Bacteria; phylum Bacteroidota; class Bacteroidia; order Cytophagales; family Cyclobacteriaceae; genus JANQEU01. Next base: position 4,213,235 of record CBDETD010000002.1, read on the forward strand.
ATCCTCAGAAGAGAATTGATAAAATATTCAATAAGGATCCTGGGAGGTGTAATCGTGATAGTCCTTCTGGGGTTCTTGACTATTTATTCTCTTTGTCATGAATCCATACCAAAAGGGGAAACCGGAGAAGTAGCAGAGAGACTTGCCGACAAAATGCTTGAATCTATGAACCATGAGGTTTACAAGGGACTTGAGTTGATTGAATGGACCTTTAGGGGACAGCATAAACTAAGATGGTATAAGATGAAGGATGAGGTGATAGTCATGTGGGATAACTACGAAGTACTATTGAATTTAGGTTCGTTAAATGGTAGTGCAGTAATGAATACAGTGCCCCTGGAAGGGAAAGAGTTGGATGTTGCATTGAAATTGGCCTGGGATTATTTTGCGAATGATTCCTTCTGGTTAGTAGCTCCGTACAAAATACGTGATCCAGGGACCATCAGAGAATATCTTCTGATAGGTGACAATGAAGCACTTAAAGTAACATATCAAACAGGAGGTGTCACTCCCGGCGACACCTACATTTGGATATTGGATGAAAGTTATAAACCCATTGCATGGAAGATGTGGGTTAGTACTATTCCCATCGGAGGATTAGAATTCTCCTGGGAAAATTGGTACCAGCATGATGGTATACAATTCGCTCAGAATCATATAGGGCCATTTGGAACCAATGTTGAGATAACTGAAATTCATGTGGAGTGAAGCATGAATTACAAGGATCAAACAGGACATTTCATAAACCTTACCAAAACACCTGAAAAAGTTGTCTCGCTAGTACCTTCAATCACTGAATTTCTGATAGACCTGGGTGTCAATGTGATCGGAAGGACTAAGTTCTGTATAAATCCCGAGGGCAGTGTCAAAGGGATCACTAAAATTGGTGGAACTAAGAATGTACAAGTAGAGAAAGTACTGGAATTAGGACCAGATCTGGTAGTTGCTAACAGAGAAGAAAATACCAGAGACCAAATTTTGGAATTGTGGCAGAAGGTTCCTGTATGGGTAAGTGATGTAATATCTGTGGAGCAATCGCTCGACATGATGCTGCAATTGGGAGAAATAACTGGTCGTATATCACAGGCAATGGAAATTGTGGAAAATGTCAAAGTGAAACTCAGCTCATGTGAAAAAAGCGCCAAAGGAACCATTATTTATTTCATCTGGAAAGACCCGTGGATGGTGGCGGGGAAGTCCACATATATCAATAGTATGTTGGAGCATCTTGGATATTCTAACCTTATCCATGCTGAAAGATATCCTGAAATTTCATTTGAAAGACTTAAAACACTGAACCCTGACCATATATTTCTCAGTTCAGAACCTTATCCATTCAAAGTGAAACATTCTAAAATTCTGAGGGAGGTTTTTCCTAAATCGAATATAAATCTGGTAAATGGTGAGTTTTACTCCTGGTATGGATCAAGGATACTTAAAACCAATTCTCAGTTTACTAAAGTGTAAGCTTTAGCTTCTTGATTTTGGTATTTCCTGAACTATCTATATCCAGAATAAATACCCAATCATACTCATTGTCATTAAGATTCTCGTAGATCTTTTTTCCTGCAAGGATGTTTATCAGAAGTGGTGTGGTATTGGAGTGTCCGGATATAAGGACGGTTTGTCCTTTGTGATCCTCCATCAATTGGGAAGCAAAGTTTTGAAGTTGTGAGGGATTGTAGATTATTGGGCTAAGATCTCTGGTTTTACTTATTGGATCGATTGTATTGATTGTTCTGCGGTAATTGGTGGAGTATATGGCATCAAGGTCAACTTCAGATAGGAATTCTTCAAGTTTAGCTGCTCTTTCGTATCCTTTTGGTGTCAGATCCGGATTTTTATCATCGCTGACAACTTTTTCCGAGTGTCTGACCAGGATCAAGGTCGTCACTTCCTGACCGATTAAAGGACAGAATGAGTACAGAATTAGATAAAAAAAGAATATTGATCTCATTTATGAAAGCGATTTATACAATCTAATTTCCTTAAATACATCAAGTTAATGAAGTAATCAATAGAATTTAATTTATGGCATTGAATTCCATTTGGATACCGATGGATTCCAGATCTTTCCAGAAATCAGGATAGGATTTCCTGACAACGTCAGGATTTTCAATTGTAATTCTTCTTGCCATAGATATCGGTGCAAAAGCCATGGCCATACGATGATCATCATAGGTTGCGATTTCAGATATATTTTCGGGTAGAGTACCGGGCACCAATTTCCATTCTTTGCCGGATTCTATCAATTGACAATCCAGTTTTGATAATTCACCTTGCATCGCCGTGATCCTGTCCGTTTCCTTGATTTTCAAACTTTCAAGTCCAGTCATTTCAAGGTAGATCCCCTTGATTGCTGCCGCAACCATTACCGTTTGTGCAAGGTCAGGACAATCCCTGAAGTCTATAGATAATGATTGGAGGGAAGATGAATCATTTTTAATCCTGACTCCATCTGATTCGTATTTGGTTGTCACACCCATTCCTTCCATAACGTTTGCAATCCGTTGATCTCCCTGATGACTATCTTTTCTCAAATCCTTGAGTTTGAATTCAGAATTTTGGTTTAATGCACAAATTGAATACCAATAACTTGCTCCTGACCAATCACCTTCAACTTCATATTCATTGATCAGATATTCCTGGGGATCTATTGCGATCACATTACCGTCCCAAATATGTTCGATCCCGAAATGTGTCATCAGGCTTAAGGTCATATTGATGTAGGGAATACTATAGATCTCTCCCGTCAATTTCAATTCCAATCCTTGCGGTAAAACCGGTGCGATCATAAGTAATGCACTGATGTACTGACTGCTTATGTTCCCTGGGATCGAAATTTTATTTGTTCGCTGTTGTACCACTTTGGAAATTCTCAGGGGTGGAAATCCTTCAATTTCCAGATATTCTATGGTGGAGCCCAATTCTCGAAGTGCGTCAACCAATAAAGCGATGGGTCGTTCCTTCATTCTAGCTGAGCCTGTAATAATGTGATCCTCCCCCCTTACAGCAAGAAAAGCGGTGCAAAATCTCATCGTTGTACCTGCGTCCAATACATCCCATTTGTTAGTCCTGGTATTGAGCAGTCTCTGCATAGTTTCAGTGTCTCGGGCATTGGAAAGGTTTTTCAGTGATAGACCACCAGATAGAGCATTCATAATAAGCACCCTGTTGCTTTCACTTTTGGATGAATTCAAATCAATTTGGCCCGATAGTTGTTTTCTATTGTGATAGAGTGTTAAACTCATTTTGAATTTTAATATGGTTTACAACTTTTTGAAACCTAAAAACGTCTAATAAAGTAATATGTCAGTTTCCAAAACAATATTCACTTTTCTGGTAACCGCAATATTAGGTGCTTTTACCTTTTTACTAGCTGGGTCTACAAAGGGATTGAAAAATAAACTGAGCACGTTAAACCTGGGCACTAAAAAACAGGATAGCGAGAGTATGTTTGTTTAGAGGGATCGGTAATTCTCTAACACGTCGTTTATTTCACTTTCTGGGACTTTTTGGTCGTATTGACAGGTACCAATTGAACTTAGCAGAGAAAATCTTACTTCTTTGCCTACATTCTTTTTGTCCTGTAAAAGAAGAGCCTTTACCTCTAGGGGATCCGGTAATTTCTGTAGTTTACCGAAAAACCCGAGGATGGTATTCACTACCTCATCCGCCTCTTTCCTTGAAAGTCCCAGGATACTTTTAGAAAGTTGCGTTTCCATGATCATACCAGCTGCAATAGCCTCACCATGGAGAATCGGTTTACCCGCATTGAGCAATGCAGTTTCAATGGCATGACCAATTGTATGTCCGAAGTTTAGAATCTTTCTTAATCCCATTTCCAGTGGGTCATTTTCTACCACTTCACTTTTAATTACGACGGATTTTTCAAGGATTTTCTGCCAATCTTTTACGCTGGTCAAACTTTGCTGACTACAATTTTCCCAATACACTCTGTCCCATATCAATCCATGCTTCAATACTTCCGCATATCCCGATCTCAATTCCCGGTCTGGCAATGTTTCCAGAAATCCCTCCCATATAATAACGGAGTCTGGTGTCCTGAAGCATCCTATATGATTCTTGAGTCCCTCAAAATCCACACCCAGTTTACCCCCAATGCTTGCATCAACTTGTGATAGTAAGGTGGTTGGGACATTAATGAAAGGAATCCCACGTTTGTAAGTCGAAGCCACAAAACCACCCATATCTCCTATTACACCACCCCCAAGATTGATCAACAGTGATTTCCTTGTAAATTGAAATTCGGTCAAACCTTTCCAGATCTTCAAACAAGTCTCAATGTTTTTGGCTTGCTCACCACTTTCAATTTTTATGGATTGATGATTATTTATGTCTAATCGACCCAGACAATCCCTTTCCGTATTTTCATCCACCAATATTCCAATTTTGTCAGGATTGATTTCTTCAATTACCTGATCTATTGTCTTATTTGGGTCATTTGTGATCTTGATATATTCGGGAGTTGCATCCATGTGGAGCACGATTAAAGATTAACGCGAATCTAAACCATTAAACTATACACCTCGTTGCTATATTTGCCATTTTCAAACAACATGACCCTGTATAAATGAATTTTGAAGATACGAAAGTAGCATTTGAGTCTAAGTCTGATCACGAGCTAAAAAAGACTCATTTCGTTTTTTCAACAATGAAAAAGCCCTGGATGGTGAAGATGGGGACAGCTGCCACAGTCGGAGCATTAAAACTTGGCCTTCCCGTAAAAGGTATGATCAAGCGAACAATCTTCGATCAATTTTGTGGGGGCGAATCCATTGAGGACTGTTCAACAACTATTGATCATTTGGGTCAATATAATGTTCATACCATACTGGATTATTCTGTCGAAGGTCAGGAAGAAGAGGAAAGTTTTGACCGAACAAAAGAAGAGGCACTAGGAGTAGCGGATTTTGCAAAAGGCAATCCCAATATTCCATTCTGTGTCGTAAAGATGACCGGACTCGGATCCAGAACTTTGATGGAAAAAGTACAGAAAGGAGAAAACCTATCTGAAGATGAGAGATCAAAGTTTGAGAAGATCAAGAAGAGGGTTGATGAGATAGCAAACAGAGCTGCTACAAATGGACTGAAATTCATGATTGATGCCGAAGAATCATGGATACAGGATGTTATCGATAGCATTTGTTATGAACTTATGCTGAAGTACAACAAAGAGGAGCCAATAGTCTATACCACTTACCAATTCTACAGGCACGAAGCTTTGAGCAATATGAAGAAAGCGTTTGAAGAGGTCACCTCAAAAGGAGCGAAGTTTGCCGCGAAGCTTGTACGTGGGGCGTATATGGAAAAGGAAAGGGAACGTGCCATAGAATTTAATTATCCGGATCCTATTCAGCCTGATAAGGAATCAACGGATAGAGATTACAACACTGCTCAGGAATTCATCATTGACCATATCGATCAGTTTGCCGTATGTTCGGGCACACACAATGAAGAATCATCGGCTCAATTGGTAGAATTAGTCCTGAAGAAAGGATTGGCAAAGGGTGATCCAAGAGTATATTTCGCACAATTGTTAGGAATGAGTGATAATATTTCCTATAAACTATCTAAGGAGGGATTCAATGTGGCAAAATACGTTCCCTACGGTCCGGTAAGTAAAGTGTTGCCTTACCTTTTCCGGAGAGCTGAAGAAAATACATCCATCGCTGGTCAGAGCGGTAGGGAGTATAACCTCGTCAAAAAGGAAATGGAAAGAAGAAGGAATAATTGATTCACTCTTCACATTAGTAATCGTAGTGGGATAATTTATCCTGACTACTTTTGCGGTTCTAAAATCAACCCACGTGTTAAGCGAACAAGAATTACAACGAAGGAAGGAAAGAGAGGAGATCATTGAGCTTGGTATTGATCCATATCCAGCCGAACTTTTCGAGACTAACGTCACGGTAGAAGATATTCGTTTGAATTACGAACGAAGGAAAACTGATTACAAAAATATTTCCATTGCCGGACGACTGATGAGTAGACGGATAATGGGCTCGGCATCTTTTGCTGAAATTCAGGATTCAACCGGCAGGATTCAGATCTATGTACGCCGTGATGATATATCCCCTGATGAAGACAAAACCTTATACAATACCATATTCAAGAAGAAACTGGATATCGGTGATATTATCGGGATCAAGGGATTTGTCTTTACAACACAAGTTGGTGAGATCTCGATCCATGTAAATGAACTCAAGCTGCTTTCGAAATCTTTAAGACCGTTACCAATAGTCAAAGAGGCGGTAGATGAGGAAGGCAACCTTCAGACATACGATGCTTTTACTGATCCGGAACAACGCTATAGACAGAGGTATGTGGACCTTATCGTCAACCCAGGGATAAAGGATGTTTTCATAAAGCGAACAAGACTGATAGATACGATCAGAGAGTTTTTCAACTCAAAGGGTTATTTGGAAGTTGAGACTCCGATCTTACAACCAATACATGGCGGTGCAGCGGCTCGTCCTTTCAAGACTCATCACAATTCTCTGGATATGAATTTGTATCTGAGGATTGCTAACGAATTGTATCTAAAGCGATTGATTGTTGGGGGTTTTGACGGAGTTTACGAATTCTCTAAGGATTTCAGAAATGAAGGAATGTCCCGGTTCCACAATCCTGAATTCACGCAGGTGGAGCTTTACGTAGCTTACAAGGACTATTTCTGGATGATGGACCTTATGGAAGAGGTGGTTGAGAAAATTGCTCTAAATCTTCACGACGATACCAAAGTTCAGGTTGGAGATCATACCATTGACTTCAAAAGACCATGGAAAAGATTCACAATGTATGAGGCGATCGAGCATTATACTAATATTGACATTTCCAGTATGAATGAGTCCGAATTGAGGTCGACAGCTGAAGATCTCGATTTGGAGATAGATGATTCTATGGGCAAAGGAAAAATAATTGATGAAATCTTTGGGGAGTGCTGTGAACCAAATTTGATACAACCTACCTTCATTATCGATTATCCGGAGGAAATGTCTCCACTGACCAAAAAGCATCGATCACAGGCCGGTCTGGTTGAGCGTTTTGAGGCAATATGCAACGGGAAGGAAATTATGAATGCATATTCGGAATTAAATGATCCGATTGATCAAAGGAAACGATTTGAAGATCAACTGGAACTGGCCAGAAGGGGAGATGAAGAAGCCATGGCCCTGGATGAAGACTTTTTAAGAGCCCTTGAACATGGAATGCCTCCCACCGCCGGTGTGGGAGTCGGGATTGATCGACTTACCATGATCATGACAAATTCGAATTCGATCCAGGATGTACTCTTTTTTCCTCAAATGCGACCTGAGAAGAAAACCGTTACGGCGACAGAAGAGGATTTTCTGGAGGAAGGGGTCACTAAAGACTACATTCCGTTGATTCAAAAACTTGGGATTAATACAATATCGCAGCTCAAGGAATCAAATCCCAACAAGCTTCATAATGACCTTTGCGGTTTGAGAAAGAAAATGAAACTCAACGATCTTAAAAATCCGACGAAGGAGGAAGTAGAATCGTGGATTACAGGTTGAAGGATCCTACAGCCAGTACCCTGTACTTATCCATTATTCTTGATACAATATGACGGATGATCCGATCATTTTTAAATTCGTCTTCCCCGAGTACTCCTGAGGCATATCCCTGCCAAATCGTTTGATTTTTTCTTCGATCATATAGCGAAATCAATAAAGTACCTTCGCGAAGCTGATACTTGATCTGATCATAGTTTTCTGACCTGTAGTATGAACCACTTTTGTTGCCAAGGTATTCATCGAAATTCATCACAGAATCTTCCTGGGTGGCAATCAACCGGTTGGAAAAATTCCATTTTATCCAGTTTTTGAAATCAGGTTGTCTGTATCCTGTAAATCTTAGGTCATCAAAATAGAGGTTATAAAATACCACGAGATTTGGCTTTTTGATCTTTCTCTTGTATCCCCAGATCTCAAGATTCTTGTTCAGGTATTTTTCAATTGATTCTTTTTGAGATTGTGTGCCTTCAAAATCAGACTTTGCAACAAAGTCAAATGTTTTATACCTGTTAAAGCTGCCATCGTAACTATAATCAGATTCAATGATGTGATTGTAGTAATTAGAACAACCGGAGAAGACTATGGCAAATACAACACCACCTAAGATCCTTTTCATATAACCCAAGTTTTTTGTAGACTGAAAAATTAAAGAAAAGGATTTAAAGCACCAATTATCTAATTGTAACTGCTACGACTTTAATTAGTTATAAAAGGATTTCGTCGATAGAGCGAATATTATTTGGTCATTCTTCCGTAGGAACTTCTGAAACAACAATTGCGAGACTTGTCTTTTCGGGGCTTACAGCAAGACGAGTGATACCTCCTAAACCAAATTCCATGAGGTCAACAATTAGTTTCCATTCATCTAAAGAGTTCTTTTCCCAAAGTAGAATTTTAGTACCCTCACCAATGAGTATCAAGTTACTGTTGAGCCAAACCATGTCTTCAGAATTTTCAGGAGTTTGAACCAGAGTAGACGACTCGTCTGAAAGTGGATCATAAGTATTTAACATCCAATCTGAGGAACTTTTATCGATATAAGAGACCAAATTCTTTCCTGGCACCTTGTGCAGGGACCTTCCAATATTTTCTTTGATGATCTCCGCTTTATTTGCCTGGATATCTATTTCCTGGAAGGTGTTATGAGGACCAAGAACAAAGGCATAAAGTGAGTTACCATTGAACCAGGTATGATATCCAATTTTGAGATACGGTATAAGGATTTCACCCGAACCTCCTGAAAGTGGGTATCTCCAAAGAAGTTGACGGCCGTTTTGTTCCAACAGAATACATGAGATTGACTCTCCATCAGGTATGGGAGTAGGGCTATACTCGCTACCCGGGGTTTCAGTCAACCATGTTGAGGAGTTGTCGCTGATGTTGTACTTCCTGATGTCAGTTTGATCATTTCGAGTAGATGAAAAAATGATAGAAGATCCATCCAAGAGGAAAGCAGGTTGGTTGTCATATTTTCCGGGATTGTTTGAAATATTTAAAGGGTTCGAAATTTTAATGCGATTCCCATTAATTTCCAGATCAAACAAATAAACTTCTGTGCTGGGTTGAGCTACATTATCTAATGATAATAGGAGGAAAAGGATGAACGTAATTTTTCTCATTTTTTTATGTCTTTAGGATAAACCAATGATCCTGCCGTTTTGATCGATATCAATATTTTCTGCAGCAGGAAATTTTGGGAGCCCTGGCATTCTCAACATTTTTCCGGTTATGGGAATAATGAAGCCGGCTCCGGAAGCGATTTCGATTTCCCGTACTCTAATTGTAAAGTTATCTGGTCTTCCTATCTGGGAGGAATTGTCGGACAATGAACTTTGTGTTTTTGCTATGCAAACAGGTAATTCACTTAAACCTAACTCTTCGATCCGGTTGAGTATTAATGCAGCCTCCTGGGAGTATTCTACATTGGATGCTCCGTAAATTTCATTTGCAATGGTGAATATTTTATCCGTTATTGACGATCTGTGATCATAGGTTGGGACGAATCTTGAGGCACATTGTGATGCAGCATCGAGGACCTGCTCAGCGAGATCAAGAGCCCCTTCTCCACCTTTTTCCCATCCCTCACTAATTGCTATTTTCACGTTGTTTTCCCTGCAATGATTTAATACAACGTTCAATTCCTCTTCAGTGTCACTTGGAAACCTATTGATTGCAACGACAAATGGGATGGCGAATTTTTGGGTGTTCTCAATGTGTTTGTCGAGATTGCCTAAACCACTTTGCAAGGCCTTGAGATCGGGTGTTTCCAAATTATCTCTTCCCACACCTCCGTGATATTTTAGCGCCCTCACGGTTGCTACGAGCACCACAGCTTTAGGAGAGATATCACCATAGCTGCATTTTATATTGAAGAATTTCTCCGCGCCCAGGTCCGCACCGAACCCGGCTTCAGTTACTACCCAATCTGACAAGGACATCCCAAGCTTAGTCCCTATTAAGGAATTAGTACCTTGGGCAATGTTAGCAAAAGGCCCCCCATGAATGATTGCAGGATTTCCTTCCAGTGTTTGAACAAGGTTAGGTTTAATGGCATCTCTCAGGAGTGCGGCCATCGACCCATGCGCACGTAGATCCCGGGCAAATACCGCTTCCCCATTGAAAGTATCCCCAATGTAAATGTTAGCCATTTTTTCTTTCAGGTCATTCAGGTCTCTTGCAAGGCAGAGTATGGCCATGACCTCGGATGCGGCCGTAATATTGAATCCGGATTCACGGGAAAATCCACCTGCCTTTCCTCCCAAACCTGTGATTACATGTCTAAGTGATCGATCATTCATATCCATAACCTTCTTCCAGGTTACTGTTCGTGGATCAATACCTCTTCGGTTATGAATGCTGTTATCAATTAAAGCTGAAAGTAAATTATTGGCCCTTTCCACTGCCGAGAAGTCTCCCGTGAAATGTAGGTTTATGTCCTCCATGGGGACAACCTGGGAATAACCTCCACCGGTCGCACCTCCCTTTACTCCAAACACTGGGCCCAGAGAAGGCTCCCTGAGAACAACGATTGACTTTTTACCGAGTCGGTTGAGACCTTCAGATAGACCGATGGATACAGTGGTTTTACCTTCCCCTGCCGGAGTGGGGGTAATTGCAGTTACAAGAACCAAATTGCTTTGTTTGACCTTTTCATCATTGATATATTCAATTGGGATCTTTGCTTTATACTTTCCATAGTGTTCTATTTCAGTACTGGGTAAGGATACCTTTTCAGCTATCTCATTGATGTACTTCAAAGTGACGCTATGAGCAATTTTCAGGTCGTGATTGGTACTGATCGGCGGCATAAGGTTTGGAGTTCTCAGTGCCTACCAAGATAAGAAATTCGGTTTTATTCTTATTTTAGGATGCATGCATAACAATTTCATGTTTTAAATTCCTATTTTTACAGACTGCCCAGTTCAATAAAATGGTAATTATTTAATGGAAACGTACGTAGCTGCATTGAACTATGCCATCCCCTTTTTCCTGACGCTTATCGTCATTGAAACGATAGTCGCGTTTATCAAAGGTGAAAAGGTGATCCGTGGTATGGATACCCTATCGAGCTTAAGTTCCGGTTTGACCAATGCCATTAAGGATGTACTTGGGTTGACTGTGATAATTCTTTCATATGGATGGATGGTTGAGAACTTCGCTTTAATCGAAGTTGAATCTTCCTGGTTGGTGTATGCTCTGGCTTTCATTGGATTGGATTTCGCCGGATATTGGGTACATCGGATATCTCATCAGGTCAACTATTTCTGGAATCACCATATCATTCATCACAGCAGTGAGGAATTCAACCTTGGTTGTGCACTAAGGCAGACCATCTCCGCATGGTTTTCCATTACTTTCGTGTTTCTTGTACCCATTGCTTTGTTGGGAGTTCCAGGGGAAGTTGTTGCTCTTATAGCTCCCATTCATTTGTTTGCTCAATATTGGTATCATACGAGATTAATTGGCAAAATGGGTATCCTCGAATACATTTTGGTCACACCATCACACCATAGGGTACACCACGCCATTAACAAGGAATATCTGGATAAAAACCTGTCACAGATCTTTATTTTTTGGGATAAGTTGTTTGGTACATTCCAAAAGGAACTAGACGACGTTCCACCAGTTTACGGTGTGAAAAGACCGGTAAGAACTTGGAATCCGTTTATCATAAATTTTGTGCATCTATTTCAGCTGATCAAGGATGCGTGGAGAACACGATCATGGTGGGATAAACTTAGGATATGGGTGATGCCGACGGGATGGCGACCCAAGGATGTAATAGAAAAGTATCCTCTTGACATTATTGATGACGTGTATGAATATAAGAAATATGCCCCTGTTCTTTCCGGCAAACTACAAGCTTGGTCCTGGTTCCAATTCGTGATAACGTTTGGACTAATGATGCTAATGTTCAACACACTTTTGGAAATGTCCTTTACACAAATGCTTGGATACGGAGGATTTCTTTATTTGTCGATATTCAGTTTTACGATGTTGATGGACCGGAGCAACTTTGCGTGGATTGTAGAGTTATCAAGATCAGTTATCGGTATCGTCACAATTTTCCTGACAGGTGATTGGTTTGTTCTGGGGAATTATTTAGAGATAGGGCCTTATTTAGTCTTCGGATATCTGCTCCTTTCTCCTGTTGTCGTACTTTATTTTCATTTCTCTGAAATAAAGTCAAATAAGAAACTATTTCAACTAGCCTGATCCGGACTTTCCAATGAACAACCGAATGTAATTCGGTGCCCATCGGGGTCAATGATGTCAAAATTACGCATATCATAATCTCTATCACCAATCTCGCATCCTATCTTCACATTACGGTTTATAAATTCACCATATAATCCGTCGATATCATGGACAAAAATGTACAAGCGGGGGAGTTCTCCCTTTCGCATTTTGTTTGACTGACTGAGATGAAGGGAAATTTTATCATTCGCATTTAGGACGGCATAGGAAGGAGGATCTTGCCACAAAAACTCTATTTTGAAATCAAGTAACTCACTATAGAATTTGCAGATGTCCCTAACATTACGAACAGAAATATTGTGGCATAATGGGAGTAGTGTTTTTCGATCATGACGGTTTATTAACCTCCAAAGAAATCCTGGAAACTCCGTCTTCTTTGTAGCTTCAGATCTTGCAGCAACGAAGAGTTTGGCTGGATAACAAGAGAAAACGATTGGAACCTACCGAAGGGTACCCAGTTGAAAGTTAATCCCCAACAATGAAGGTCACGGGTAATACCAATCCGTGTAGAGGTGAAATCTTTCTTCTCCAGATCATAGCCAGAATTGAGAGATATTTTTGTTTTAGGAGTTATGCTCACATTTCCACCAAATGTTAACGTCTGACGGATGTTAGCTTCTTCAAATCCTCTTTTAGTCCGATTGATACTATAGGACACTCGGAAGGACCATGGAATGTTGAAATCAATGTATTCATCCGGATTTCGTTGGATGTATTGAAGTTCTTCAAAGTCCTGATCATCCAGTGTATTTCCAAAGTTGTTGTCTTGGTTAAATGGGTCATCGCCAAACAAGTTTTGGCTGGGACGATCTTCGCTTTCATCACTTGCGGGTTTCCTGGATTTTGGACGGAGATTTAGGCTAATCGCTGTATTCAAAGAACTTAACTGGCCCAATCCCTGACCACTATTCCATGCAAATCTGTCGATTTGAACCTGATCGATATCCTTATTGCCATTTGGTAAGACCCTCTCAGACAGAAGATCATAGATATATGGGTCGATCGTTCCTGAAACGTTTATACTGATTGCTTTCTTGAAGAAACTTGTTCTCGTGGAAAATCGGATATCAGAAAGTTTAAATTGTTCAGCAGCAAAATTATAAGATGAACCAAATGAAAAGTTGTCGAATAGTTTGATCTTTTTAGTACCCGTCCCGGTTGTGTCCTTTTTATCACGTACTTTCAATTCCAGATTATTTTGAACATTGAAACTCATGGATTTTGCCTCAGAACCGGAAGGAGAGCCATATACAAACCCTTCGTACTTTGATACCCTCCTGGTGTTACCCAGGCTGTCAATTTGAACATCTTTGTAAACCCCTCTTGATGGGTCACCAAAATCAGGATTGTAACTAAAAGACACAGAGGGAGTAATTACATGTCTTATAGCTTTGACGGGACCATCGCCTTTGAAGAAATATGTACCGTAAATGATCGTATTTAAAGAGGCTCCGGATGACCAGGAACCTGCACGACTAAAACCCGGAATTGTATCAACTCTTACAGCCTGCTCTTCTTCGATGTAAGTGAAGTCAAGTTCACGCGTGTACCAAACTTCCTGATAATTAAAAGAGGGGCTCAATGTGAAATTTTTCAATAGTGAAATTGATGTGCTGATTGGTAAAGTGTGCCTCCCTCCGGATTTGGATCTTTCCAGTATCTGATCCAGGTTCTCAAATTTAAATTCAACTGTATCCTGGGAGTCCGTGTTTTCGTTTATTACAGGGAAATTAAATGGAGTTCTGGCCTTGTTTGTCAATTCATTTCTCGCAACGAAATTGTGACTGAAGTTAAGTTTAGCCAGGGGACTTTTCGATGACTTCACCAGTTTTTTAAATGGATTTTGTCGTTGGGTAGTTAATGCGAAATCTGGCAAGGTTACCGTTGCAATTCCTGTTTGGACATTTTGATTTTGACGAGCATTAAGCGTCATACTGAAAGGTGTTCCCTGAAATCTTTTAGAATAGCTTATGCTTGAGGAATATGTGGACCTGATACTTCTATTGAAATCTCTATTTACCTGGTTATTATTTTGATTGAAAGACTGAGATCCTAGTGAAACTGAAGCACTGAAATTAGAAGATCCTCGGGTATCTTGTCTATGATTCCATCGGATCCAGTAGTCATTGGTTTTAAGGGGATTTTCAATTTCATCTGAAATATTTCGATTGTAGGAAAAGTTCATGGTCCCCGAGAATCGATACCTCTTTTTGTAGTTGGAGTTTATCTCAAGTCCGGAACCACCTTTGGAATACACATCTCCCGTGATCCTTAGATCAATGAAATCGTTTATTGCGAAATAATACCCACCTCCCCGTAGAAAAAATCCTCGTCGTGTTTCTTCGCCGTAGGTTGGAAAGATTATACCGGAGGCTTTACTTTTTGGCTGAGGGAACATACCAAAAGGAAACCATAGAGGAGTATAAACCTCTCTGAATTTAAGATTGAATGGTCCGGAAATGACCTGGTTGCCTGGAATTACCTTTAATTTACTTGATTCGATAAAGAAGTGAGGGTTTGACAGGTCACAAGTTGTATATCTGGCTCCACGTATGAACATTTCATCTTTTTCATTCTTCTTCACATCATCACCGTGCATGTATGCCCCATCCTGGGCTGTTATCACTCCCCTTATTTGAGCTCTTTTCGTATCCAGATTATAGACGATATTGTCAGTTTCATACACATCTGCTTTCTCCGTAAAAACCGGTTTTCCAATCTTCCGGCCAGTACTATCCATGGTATAAAATGAATTGATTGTTTTAGTGTCCATGTCGACATCAGTTCTCTCGGCTTCCAATGTCATGATTCCATAGTCTATATGGGTTTCACCATACATGAATAGACTCTGGTTGTTCAGATCGAAAAAAATAGAGTCTCTGGCATTATAGTTAATAGTTGTTTCCAGATCACTTTTTGGACTTGTTTCATTGTTTGCAAAAGATGAATCCGGTAGAATTTTTGCGAGAGAATCTGCAAGAATTTCGCTCAATTGATCGTTAGGTATCGACAAGGAATCAGGTGCAACCGGTATCGAATCCGCTGTGATAATTGGAAAATCTCGCAAAAGATTTTGACCAAGGCTATCGGTTTGGGCTGATACCAGGAGGGTAGAAAGGCAAAAAAAGATGGAAAATAAGGATCTCCTCAAACCGGCCTCTGATTTTAAATTCAAAGAAATTTTTGCAATTTTGCGTAAAATTATTCCATTTGGTATATACAACAACCGTGGTGTAGTGAGAAAAATTGCTCTGACAGTCGGCTTGGCCTTCTTTTTAGCATCTTTTCACACGGTCGGCGTAAATAACTACAAGATTCGCAAGATCGTGATCGACCCGGGGCACGGTGGTAAAGACCCTGGGACCAGTGGTTCTTACTCTCATGAAAAAGGAATCGCCCTGGATATTTCCCTTGAACTTAAGCGAATAATTAACGAAAATATACCTGATGTCGAGGTTATCCTTACCCGGCAAACCGACAGCTTTCCTACCCTCGATTCACGCCCCGAACTAGCAAATAAGATCGGAGCGGATCTGTTTATTTCATTGCATGCAAATTGGATTTCGGATTCGAGAATTCATGGTACTGAAACCTATGTTATGGGGGTTCAGAATGCCGGTAGGAATTTTGAAGTTGCAAAACGTGAGAATTCGGTTATTCTATTAGAAGATAATTATGAAGAAAGATATGATTTCGATCCGAATTCACCTGAATCATACATTCTATTCTCATTAACTCAAACCGCATATCAGGATCGAAGTCTCCGTTTGGCTAGCCTCATAGAAAGTCAATTTAAGAATAGGGTGGGAAGGAAAAGTCGAGGAGTGAAACAATCTAGCCTTTATGTTCTATGGAGTACCGCTATGCCTAGTGTTTTAGTAGAAGTAGGTTATCTTAGCAATGCGAAAGAGGAGAGAGAGTTGAACGATAAACTCAACCAGGTCTATATCGCTTCAGGGATCTTCCGTGCATTTCGTGACTACAAACAGGAAATTGAATCCAACTACTAAAAAATCACTGTGTCGAAAGAATTTCGTATTGGTCTAATTGCACTCATTTCTGGCGCCATTCTATATTATGGTTTTAACTACCTGAAAGGGATCGAATTTTTTAGTAAATCGTCATACTATTACGTGATCTATGGAAATGTCGATGGATTAACAAAATCCAATCCGGTTGTCGTCAATGGTCTGACTGTTGGAAAGGTAAATGATATAAAACTGTTGCAAAACAGGGAAAATAAAATACTCGTCGAATTAAGTATTGACGATGAAGTACAACTTGGTGATTCGACAATAGCAGAATTAAAAGATAGTGATATCCTGGGTGGTAAGGAAATAGAACTAAATATTGGAGAGGTCAAGACTCCGTTGGAGGCTGGAGATACACTTATCCCCGGGGTTGATCCAGGACTGGCAAAATATCTTGATGACGTCCAGCCTATCACCACGAATCTGAGTATAACTATAAGCAGGATCAATGAGATATTGCTTGGTCTTCAAGGAAGCGGGGAAAAGATCAATTCTACCATTGGAGAATTGAACATTACTCTTCGTCAAGTAAATGATGTGATAAGAACGAATAAAGAAGAACTGGCAAATACACTGGTTACTACCAGGAGATTAATTGAGAACCTCAATGACCGAGTGAGTCAATTTGATCCAATTCTTGCAAAGGGAGACCAATTAATGGATTCTCTGAATAACCTGAACCTGAATGAAACGATCACATCGGCAAACAACTTGCTGGACCAGATGACGGAACTATTACTGGAAATCGATAATGGTGAAGGAACTTTAGGCAAACTGGCAAATAACGACTCCCTATATAATAATCTTAACCAGCTCCTTGTTGATCTTGATAAACTCGTGATCCATTTTGACCAATACCCTAAGGATTTCATGAAACCCCTTGGTCGAAAACACAAGAAGTTGCAAGGGGTCGAACAGGACAACTGACCTCTTCCTTACCCGAAAATGAATTTAAAGTTTAACAAGAACGAAGATAAAAACCGACTACTTCTTTCTGAATTGAGGAGGCGACTGGATGACATACATCTGGGAGGAGGAAAATCCAAGATTGACAGCCAGCATAATAAGGGAAAGCTTACGGCGAGGGAGCGCATAAGTTATTTATTGGATAATGAAGATCTCATCGAAATTGGAGGATTTGCAGCAGACGGTATGTACCAGGAAGTGGGAGGCTGCCCCTCAGCAGGGGTGGTTGTGGTTATCGGCAAAATCAAAGGTCGGCCATGCGTTGTAGTGGCCAATGATGCGACGGTAAAGGCCGGAGCATGGTTCCCGATGACAGCTAAGAAAAACCTCAGAGCTCAGGAGATAGCAATGGAAAACAATTTGCCAATTGTCTACCTTGTGGATAGTGCAGGTGTATTTCTACCCATGCAAGACGAAATTTTTCCAGACAAAGAGCATTTTGGCAGACAATTCCGAAACAACGCAAGAATGTCATCAAAGGGAATTGTTCAAATTGCTGCGATCATGGGGAGCTGTGTGGCTGGTGGAGCATACCTTCCTATCATGTCTGATGAGGCAATGATTGTCGACGGTACAGGATCGATATTTCTTGCAGGAAGTTACCTGGTAAAAGCGGCAATTGGTGAGGATATTGATAATGAAACTTTGGGAGGTGCCACCACCCACTGTGAAATATCCGGTGTCACAGACAACAAATTCAAGGATGATAAATCCTGCCTCGATGCGATAAAGAGAATATTTGACAAACTTGGGGAGGTTGATTCAGCCGGGTTTAACCGGATTGATCCACAAGAACCTACGGTGAATCCTTCAGATATTTACGGACTATTTCCGTTTGATAGAAGTGAGCAATACGATGTTAAGGATATTATTAATTGTATCGTTGACGGTTCCGAATTTGATGAGTACAAAAAGGACTACGGGAAAACACTGGTTTGTGGATACGGAAGGGTCGATGGATGGAGTGTCGGGATCATTGCAAATCAAAGGAAGGTAGTAAAGGCCAAAAAGAGTGGAGGCCAACCTCCGGAGATGCAAATGGGAGGTGTTATATATTCCGATTCCGCCGATAAAGCTGCCAGGTTTATAATGAACTGTAACCAAAGGAAGATTCCCTTAGTATTCTTGCATGATGTAAATGGTTTTATGGTGGGGAGCAGATCGGAGCACGGAGGCATAATAAAGGATGGAGCCAAAATGGTCAATGCTGTTTCTAATTCAGTTGTCCCAAAGTTTAGCTTTATAATGGGTAGCAGCTATGGTGCTGGAAATTATGCGATGTGTGGGAAAGCATATGATCCAAGATTGATATTTGCATGGCCAACTGCTGAGATAGCAGTTATGAGTGGTAATTCGGCTGCCAAAACCCTACTACAAATCAAAATTGCAAGCTTAAAAGCAAAAGGTCAGGAGTTGACCGAAGAAGAAAAAGAAAAGCACTTGAATGAGATCAAGAAGACCTATGACGAAAAGCTGAGTCCTTATTACGCTGCTTCAAGACTTTGGGTTGATGGGATTATTGATCCTCTTGACACACGTAGAATTATTTCGAAAGGGATTGAAGCGGCAAACAATGCTCCCATGACCGATCGCATGAATGTTGGAGTGATTCAGACTTGATTATGGATGACAAGGAATTAAAGGCGTTGGTGACGTTACTCGAGGATGAAGACCATGAAGTGATCAATCATGTAGAAGATCAGATCAGGTCTTATGGAACCTCAATAATTCCTTTTTTAGAAGAACAGTGGGAAACCCAATTCAACCCCATTATTCAGAGGAGAATAGAAGATCTGATTCATACCTTGCAATTTGAACTGGTTCAAGAACGACTTGTAGAGTGGAAGCAGAAAGAATCCGATGACCTTTTGAAAGGATTGTGGCTGGTAGCAACTTATCAATATCCGGACCTCGAATTGCAGGAAATTCAGCAACAGATTGACCAGCTGTATTTCGATGCCTGGCGAGAGATGCGGGATGACCTGGTTCCTTTTGACCAGATCAGAATTCTTAATACTGTGGTTTTTGAGAAATTTAAATTTCGAGCAAATACAAAAAACTTTCATTCCCCAGCCAACTCAATGATCAATTCAGTATTGGAATCTAAAAAAGGTAATCCGATCTCTCTTTGTTCGGTCTACTTGTTGCTTTCACAAAAACTCGGGCTGCCGATCTATGGTGTTAACCTTCCAAACCTTTTCATCCTTACCTATAAAAACGATGATGTTCAGTTTTATATCAATGTTTTTAACAAAGGGTTGATTTTCTCAAAAGAGGATATTGACAATTATATTGAACATCTGCGATTGTCTTCAAAGGAAATTTACTATCAACCTTGTGATCATGTTCATATTGTGATCAGGTTTTTAAGGAACTTGGTGATCTCTTTTGAGAAAGTTGGTGACTATGGAAAAAGTGATGAGGTCAAAACTATCTTAAAGAAGATAGATGATGAAGACAATAGCTGATCAGATATTATATGCCAGCAGATAGTTATTGATGGGTTCAATAGCTATATCATAATTGCCACTAGAACCATTCTTGTTGATCTTCCCTTTGATGGACCAATCGTCCTGGAATTCTACAGACAATTCATTCTTAAGACTTAAGTACTTGTTACCGTATATTTTGAATAGAACCTCTTTGGCAACCCAAACCTTACATAATGCCTCAAGGTCTTTTGTGTATTTTTCTTCTTGCTTGTTAAGAAATTTTCTTGCCACCAATGCCAGCTTCTGTCGCGGCCACTCAAGATCGATTCCACATGGATTTCTGAGATTGATCAAAGCTGCTGCCAATGGAAAAGAATGCGTTATGGATATTTCGGCATCAGACCCAACTAAAATGGGTTTTCCGGAATCAAGTCGATCAATGCCCTGATATTCAATACCATATATCTTGCACAGATGTTTGATCAAAATCCTTGTTACGATCCACTCAGACCTTTTGTTTGGTTGAGCAACAGGAGGAGTTTCATCTATTTTTTCAAGTAGTTGAGCTTCCGTCTCACTTATTTTCCAGATAGCATAACTACTGAAAGAGTTTATGGGTTTTGACAATAAGATTGGCATTACAAACTCTTCTGACTACAATTCTAATACTTTTGCGTCAATTCAATGAAATCTTCTATCTCTGTTTCTAAGTTTCACACCTATACCGGGCATAGTGATTGTGTCTATACTTTGTGTGCATTGGATGATCAAAGGTTTTTCTCATCCGGAGGTGATGGACAGGTTGTCCTCTGGGACCTTGTCGAGTTAAATAAGGGAACAATTCTGGCGAAAATCCCTTCCTCTGTTTATGCGCTTCATTACGATCAATCGGCGGATATATTGATAATTGGACAAAATCATGAAGGTATCCACCTGGTAGATGTTGGAGCGAGAGTAGAAAAAGGTTCTTTGAAGGTGACGGAAGCTCCGATTTTCGACATCCAGACAGACAATAGATGTATCTATCTGGCCACTGGTGAGGGTGAATTAGTGGTTATTGCAAAAGAGGACCTTACGATACGCAAGAGAATAAAAACAACAGATGAAAACGCACGTGCTATAAACCTGGATGATCATCGAATAATTGTAGGTTATAGTGACAACCGAATACGTGTCTTCGACAAACTTCATTTCACCTTAATGCAGGAGATCGACTCACATTCCAACTCCGTTTTCAGTTTGGCCACAGATAAAAAATCGGGACACTTTTTGAGTGGTAGTCGGGATGCTCACCTAAAGATCTGGGACCTGGATACAATGAATCTGAAAGAGGACATTGTAGCTCATATGTACGCCATTAATAGCATTGCTTTCAGAGGAGATATGCAATTTTTTGCGACATGTAGTATGGATAAGTCCATAAAGATCTGGGATGCCGGACGGTTAAAACTGAAGAAAGTAATTGACAGGGCGAGGCATGCTGGGCATGGTACTTCCGTTAATAAGTTATTATGGATGAGACACAAGAATTTACTTGTATCTTGTAGTGATGATCGCACTATTTCAGTCTGGGATATTAATTTTAAGGACTAAATGAGAATTACACCTCTAGAAATCAGGCAGAAAAGCTTTGAAAAAAAGCTTCGTGGATATGATAAGGATGAAGTAGCGGCCTTCCTTCAGTCACTTTCCAATGAGTGGGAACGAATATTGGATGAGAACAAGGAGTTCAAGATCAAACTTGAGCAATCTGAAAAGGAAGTACATAAACTCCGTGAAGTTGAAAACTCACTTTTCAAAACATTGAAGACCGCGGAAGATACCGGAGCAAATTTGATTGATCAGGCAAACAAAGCTGCGGAATTGCATCTGAAAGAAACTGAGATCAATGCTGAAGCGGTTTTAAATGAATCCAAAACAAAGGCGAAGGCACTAATCGAACAGGCAGAATTGCAAGCGAGGGAATTGATCGATGAAATGCAGAATGCAATTAAGGACCTTGAAAAAAATTATCAATCTATTGAGAGTCAAAGAGATTCTTTGATCAGTGAATTGACTAATCTTGCCGATGATATAAAAGACCGTATTCAACGGACCACTAAGCAGCATCAGAAATTTAAACTGGAGGATCACCTTGCGAAGGTGAGATCATTGGTACGTGAATCGGAAGCCAGGATCAACAAGGAGAAATTGACAGTTTCTGTTCCAACGTCAGAATCTATTCCCAACGTTTCCATGGACGACGAGGATGCGGGAGAAAAACTTGATGAATTCATCCAAAAGAAAACTAAGCCCTCAGATCCGGATAACAAAACCAAGGTTCGACCGGCCAATGGTGACGAGGAAGAAGATGAGCTTTCTGGCAAAGGTTCATTCTTTGATCAAGTGGGCAACTAATGGGAGTCGTATCGCTGGAAGGTATGGAGTTTTATGCTCGACACGGTTACTATGAGGAAGAGCGTCGAATTGGGAATAAGTACAGTGTAGATGTGCATTTGGAACTTAACCTGGACGAAGCTGCCGAAAAAGATAAGCTTGAAGGAACGGTGAACTATGAAAAAGTCTATGAAATAGTGGCCCAGGTCATGTCAATTGATGCAAACCTTCTGGAACATTTGGCCGGGAAAATGGTGAATGAACTGAAAAGTAACTTTAGCAATGTAACAGGAGTCACCGTACGGGTTTCGAAATTCAATCCTCCTATAAAGGGATTGTGCAAGAAAGCAACCGTTGAGTTATCAGGTTGATTTTGCTTCATCTTCGGTAAAAAGAAATCCTTTTGCATCTGAACCTTCATAATAATCTACAGTCTTCCCAATTAAAAACATCATTTCACGTTTTTGAATGTAAATCGTAATGTCCTGAATATGGAAGACCACATCCCCATCTTTTTCTTTATCAAACCCGAGAGAATAATTTATTCCGGCGCATCCCCTGCTTCCGACTACACTCATGCGAAGACCATAACCCTTGGGGATGCCTTTCTTTTTCAAAATAAATCTGATCTCAGTGATTGCTTTCTCGGTGATCTGAACAGGTATTGTCATCTGCTACTGGAAATACTTATTTTTGAAACCCTACTTTCTAACTATTGATTCCTAAAAGTATGGAAACTTTCATTCAGCTCTTAACAATTCTTGGCCCTGCGCTGATCGTTTTGTACGCCGTGTACCTAATGATGCGATCATTCCTTACCACACGACTCGAAGAGATGAGGGCCGTAAACCGTCAAAAGAGCCAGGAGGTTGTTTTACCCATTCGCCTTCAAGCATATGAGAGGATAGTTCTTCTTTTGGAGAGAATGTCACCGAACAATTTGATTACCCGCTTGAATAATCAGGAATACACTGCAAAGGAATTTCAGCAGATACTTGTTTCGGAAGTAAGAAATGAATTCAATCATAACCTAGCACAACAAGTATATTTATCGGAGAAAGCCTGGGCCTATGTTTCAGGAGCTATTGAGGATTTGATAACTACTATTAATGAATCAGCCGGAACACTTGAGGAAGACGCGGTAGCTTTAGATCTTGCCAAAGAAATATTTGAACGGAATATTCAAAAAAATACAATCCCAAATGCCTTGACATATGTTAAGAATGAAATTAGGGAGGAATTTTAAATAGATATGGTAAAGGAAAAAATCTGGAATAGAGCCAAGAAGACTGTCAATGACAACAGTAAACTTAGGAATCTGATAGATGCAGTCGATCGTCGTACAAAAAAATACTTTGCCGATACAGAAAATCAGGAGGGCTTCACAAAAAACGTATCTACATTCTCCAGGATGGTAAAGGCATATATTGGAGGGAATTATAGGGCATTTTCTACCCAGACAATACTGTTAATTGTTTTCAGTCTGGTATACTTTATAACACCGACGGATCTGATTCCTGATTTTTTACCTGCATTGGGTTTCACCGATGATATTGCCATTATCTATTATATTTTTAACCGGATAAGTTCGGATATTGAATCTTTCAAGGATTGGGAGATAGAATCGAAAGAGCTTTAATTAAAATTATGCTTAAATTTCAGCCCGGATCATCAGCAAAGCCTATAACGTATGTCCAATAAAACAGCACTCATTGCTGGGGCCACCGGTTTGGTGGGTAAAGAGTTAGTAAGATTAATCCTCACTGAAGATTATTATGAGAAGGTAATAATCATTTCAAGAAGACCTCTAGCGATTAAAGATAATCGACTTCAAGAAGTGATTTTGGAGGATTTTGATAAGCTAGGTGAGCATGAAGATCTGTTCAACGCGGAACATATTTTTTGCTGTCTTGGCACCACCAAAAAAAGTGCAGGATCAGAAGAGGTGTTCAAAAAGATTGATGTAGATTATCCGCTTGAGATGGCAAGGCTGTCGATGAATAAACCTAAGTTCGAATCATATCATATCGTTACTGCAGTGGGATCGGATTCAGAATCTGCTCTCTTCTACAACCAGGTAAAGGGAGAGGTGGAAGATGAACTCAAGAAAATGGATCTTAAATCTCTTAAGATCTATCAACCCTCTTTACTGTTGGGATATCGTGATGAATTCAGATTGGGTGAAGAAGTAGCCAAAATATTAAGTTCAGTGCTCGCATTTTTTGTGATCGGAAGCAGGAGATCGAGGTATTGGTCTATTCACGGCAAGGATGTTGCAAAATCGATGTTCATCGTTGCAAAACAGAATCAGCCTGGTACGGAAGTATTCACACCAAAGGCTATGATGGACATCGCACACATGTGATTGCTGTTATTCAAAGAGTTTCCGAATCCTCCGTGACAATAGGAGGCGATATCTCCGGATCTATTCGCAAAGGTTTACTAATTCTACTTGGCATTGAGGATGCGGATGCTGATGAAGACATTAATTGGTTAGCCAGGAAGATCGTTAATCTCAGGATATTTTCTGATGAAGAAGGTAAAATGAATCTAAGTTGCCAGGAGATGAATGGGGAATACCTTGTGATCAGTCAATTTACATTACACGCGAGTACTAAGAAGGGTAACCGACCCTCATTTATTAAAGCAGCGAAACCTGATATTGCAATTCCTTTGTATGAAAAATTCATTGAAGAGCTACAAGCATATTCTCCAAAACCAGTGCAGAAAGGTGAGTTTGGTGCTGATATGAAAGTGTCGCTGGTCAATGATGGCCCCGTGACAATTATGATCGATACAAAGGATAAGAAATAAAAAGCCAATCTATCCAACTTAAGCTCATCTATTGAGTTTCATTATACTATTTTTGCACTCCTTTTTGGGGGTTACAATGGAGGAAATAAGGAACTTTTGCATCATTGCTCATATTGATCATGGGAAAAGTACATTAGCTGATAGGTTACTAGAAGCCACAAAGACTGTTTCTCATCGTGAGATGCAAGAGCAATTGTTGGATGATATGGATCTGGAGAGAGAACGAGGGATCACAATTAAGAGCCATGCCATTCAGATGGATTATAAGTTCGAAGGAAAAGCATACACCCTTAATTTGATTGACACTCCCGGCCACGTTGATTTTTCGTATGAAGTATCAAGGTCGATTGCTGCATGTGAAGGAGCTCTTCTAATTGTGGATGCATCCCAGGGAATAGAAGCTCAGACCATTTCAAATTTGTACCTCGCAATTGAGCATGACCTTGAGGTCATACCGATTCTCAACAAAATTGATTTACCAGGTGCAATGCCCGAGGAAGTGTCTGATCAAATAGTGGACTTGTTGGGATGCAACAGGGATGATATCATCCACGCCAGTGCGAAGGAAGGTATTGGTATAGATGAAATCCTTAATGCAATAGTCCATAGGATTCCTGGCCCCAAGGGGGATTCCACTGCTCCTCTTCAAGCCATGATATTCGATTCAGTCTACAATAGTTATCGTGGTATTGAAGTATTGTTTCGAGTGTTCAATGGTTCAATTTCAAAAGGAGATAAAGTAAAATTTGTCAATACCGGTAAAACGTATGATGCAGATGAGATTGGTGTCTTGCGTTTGGAACATGAGCCGAAAGCTGAAATAAGCTCCGGAAATGTAGGGTATCTGATATCTGGTATCAAAATAGCAAAAGAGGTGAAGGTCGGTGATACAATAACACATGTGGACAGACCAACGGACGGAGCTGTAAAAGGATTTGAAGATGTAAAACCGATGGTATTTGCAGGTATTTATCCTGTAGAAACCAGTGAGTTTGAGGAATTAAGAACCTCTATGGAAAAACTCCAATTGAACGATGCTTCGCTTGTTTGGGAACCAGAAACTTCTGCTGCTTTGGGATTTGGATTTAGATGTGGGTTTCTGGGGATGCTGCACATGGAGATCGTACAGGAGAGGCTCGAGAGAGAGTTTGATATGACAGTGATCACAACAGTGCCTTCAGTGGAGTTTCATGCCATTAAAAGTGATGGTGGTGTAATTCCTGTGAGCGCTCCGTCAGAAATGCCCGAACCTAATCTCATTTCTCACGTTGAGGAGCCATTCATCAGGGCACAGATCATAACGAAATCGGAATATATTGGTCCTGTGATCGCCCTGTGTATCGATAAGAGAGGAGAGATAAAGAATCAAACCTATCTTTCAACAGATCGGGTTGAATTGACCTTTGAATTACCTCTGGCGGAAATTGTTTTTGACTTTTTCGATAAGCTTAAAACTATCTCCCGAGGATATGCTTCTTTAGATTATGAATTGATTGGTTACCGTCAATCCAATCTGGTCAAGCTTGATATCATGCTAAACGGCGATACAGTCGACGCTTTGTCCGCGATTGTCCATAGAGAAAAAGCTTATGAATGGGGAAAGAGATTGTGCGAGAAACTACGTCAATTGCTCCCCAGGCAAATGTTTGAAATTGCAATTCAGGCTGCAATTGGCACAAAGGTGATTGCCAGGGAAACGGTAAAAGCTTTGCGTAAAAATGTTTTGGCCAAGTGTTATGGTGGTGATATTACAAGGAAGAGGAAACTTCTTGAAAAACAGAAAAAAGGGAAGAAAAGGATGCGACAGGTTGGAAGCGTAGAGATACCCCAGGAAGCTTTTATGGCAGTATTAAAATTAGATGATTAGTTATGGCTACTCTTTTGGACGGTAGGAAAATTGCTGATGATATAAAGTCTGAAATTGCGCAAAGGGTTGAACAATTTCAGTCCGAAGGGAAAAGACCACCACATGTAGCCATAATTCTTATAGGCGATGATGGTGCAAGTCACACATATGTCAAGAATAAGATCCGGGCCTGCAAGGCCGTGGGCTTTGACTATACATTACTGCAATTTGCGAGTACCATATCAGAAACCAAACTTGGGAAGCATATTGAGTCCTTGAATGAGGATGAAGATATTGACGGATTCATCGTTCAACTTCCTCTTCCTGACCATATTTCTGTGCAGAGGATCACCGAAAAAATTTCGCCAGAAAAAGATGTTGATGGATTCACCAATCAGAATTTTGGTTCAATTGTTTCTGACAACCCACTTCTCTTACCTGCAACGCCTTATGGAGTAATGGAATTACTTAAGCGCTATAAAATTGAGACGAGAGGGAAGAACTGTGTAGTAGTTGGAGCTAGTAGAATAGCTGGAGCACCCCTAAGTTTGATGCTGATGGAACAAGGGGATGCTACGGTCACCTTATGTCATGAGCATACTATAGATCTTGCCGGTCATACCAGAAATGCCGAGATTCTGCTTGTGGCTGTTGGGAAACCAAATTTGATCTCTGCGGATATGGTAAAAGAGGATTCAGTGATCATTGACATTGGAACTTCAAGAATTGAAGACCCAACCAAGAAAAGCGGATTTCGATTATGTGGTGATGTCGAGTTTGAAGCTACTGAAAGAAAGGCAAGCTTCATCACTCCAGTTCCAGGTGGTGTAGGTCCAATGACGATAGCATCGCTCCTTATGAATACTTTGAAAGCTTATGAAAACAGACATTAAAGTCAGCAAAGTATTTGGAAATAATGTGGCACTTCCGGTAATGGAGTCCTTTGCCACTCTTCAGGGGGAAGGTTATCACTCAGGTAAACCTGCATACTTTGTGAGACTGGGTGGGTGTGATGTTGGTTGTCACTGGTGTGATGTGAAAGAATCCTGGGACCTGGAAGCTCATCCTGAAAAAACAGTTGGTCAAATAATCGATGACATCAAGGCCTCTAATCTGGAGATAGTTGTGATAACAGGAGGCGAACCCCTCATGCATGACCTCGATATACTTACCAGGGCCGTCGGAGATCTCGGGAAAAAATTGCATGTTGAAACCTCCGGTGCTCATTCAATATCTGGTGTTTGGGACTGGATATGTTTTTCCCCAAAAAAATTTAATGAGCCAGTAGAAGAATTTTATTCCCTCGCCCATGAGTTGAAAATCATTGTTTATAATAAATCAGACTTTGATTTTGCAGAAATGCATGCAGAAAGAATACGCAATGGCGCCAAGCTTTTTTTACAACCTGAGTGGTCGGTTAGGCACAAGATCATGCCTTTGATCGTTGAATATATCAAGCATAATCCTAAATGGCGTATATCTTTACAAACCCACAAATATTTGGATATTCCTTGATGAGGTATTTTCTGCTTCTTTTATACTGCCTGAGTATTCAGTTGAGTAGTGCTCAACCCGATCTTTCGCCAAGTAAAAAAGCAGTAAAGAATTACACAAAGGCAAATGACCTGATCAAAGAGAGAAATTTTGAGGAAGCCATTCTTTTATATAAGAAGGCTATTTCCAAAGATGAGAAATTTTCCCAGGCCTACTTTCGCTTAGCCTCTGCTTATACCATTCTCCGCAAAACGGATTCCGCCTTCAGATATTATGATTTATATCGACAAGTAACCCCACTTAACACTATCAGCTCCAGGAATGTATTTTTTCTCGCCAATCTGTATTTTGAGAATGGTCAGTATGAGCTTGCCAAAAGTATAATTTCCGAAAGCTCTGATATAACCCAGGAGTGGAGAAAGGATCAGGGAAAAAAGCAACTCTTTAACAACATTGAGTATGCCATCAATGGCCGACTATCACCTGTCAATTATACTATCGAAATCCTTCCGCCTTCAGTCAATATGTTCTATTCACAATATTTTCCTGCTGTCACAATTGATGGTAATAATATGTTTTACACCAGAAGGAACGGATCCTCACAATTTGATGATGAAGACCTGGTTGTAAGCCGATTCGTGGATGGGGAATGGTCGGAAGCAGTTTCGATTTCCAGAAACATCAATTCAAAATTTAACGAAGGTGCGTGTACAATTTCGGCAGATGGCAGAATATTGATATTTACTTCTTGTGAGGAAAGCAATTCCTATGGTAGTTGCGATCTTTTCATCACCAAGAAACAAGGGGACAACTGGACCAAGCCCAGAAACCTTGGTAAAAAGATCAATTCCATTTATTGGGAGTCCCAACCCAGCTTAAGTGCGGATGGTAAATCAATTTATTTCTCGTCGAACAGACCTGGTGGTAAAGGACAAAGGGATTTGTGGGTATCGTACTCAGAGAATAATATTTGGAGAGTTCCAATTAACCTCGGTGGAAATGTGAATACCCCTTCGGACGAAACAACCCCTTACATACACAGTAATAATCAAACTCTTTTTTTCTCATCAAATGGACACCTTGGTTATGGGGGCTATGATCTTTTCGTTTCTGAATTCATAGGCGATTCGATTTGGTCGTCTCCTTCAAATCTTGGATATGGTTTGAATGACCATAACGATCAGCTGTCCCTGATCATTTCTGCAGATGGTAGAGGAGGATATTTTGCCCAGGAGAAAATTAATGAAGAGGGATTCATATCAAGTAAACTGGCCCGTATCAATTTTGAGGAGGACACCCTTGTCAGATCAAGGGCAAGTTACGTGACGGGTAAGGTGATGGAAGCAAGAACCAAAAAACCCTTAGCTGCAAATATTGAGCTTTATGACCTTCAATCGTCCAAAATCATTTATGAGACCGATTCTGACCCGATAACAGGATCATACTTCTTTGTTTTGACTGAGAATAAGGAATTTGGAGCTTTTGCCTCTTCGGATGGATACCTCTTCGAAGACTTCAGATTTGAAGTTGGAGAAAACTCACTTCTTGATCCCGATACTATCGACATTTATCTGAATCCAATAGAGGTTGGTATTAACTTAATTCTTGAGAACATTTATTTTGAATTTGACAGTTATGAGTTGGTTCCCAAATCAATTGCCGAGCTGAATGTGATAGCGGATTTTCTGCAAGATCACGACATTCTTGTGGAGATATCAGGCCACACGGATGAAGTTGGATCTGATGATTACAATGACAGGTTGTCTCTTCAAAGAGCACAGGCTGTAAATGATTATTTAGTTGAAAACGGAGTCAATCAGGAAAAGCTGGTTTTCAAGGGATATGGTTCAAAAAAACCAAAATTTCTGGAAGAGGAAGAAAAATTCAAAAATCGGCGTATTGAGTTCGAAATTTTAAAGGTGAATACACCAAAATAACCGATTTCTTACATCCAAAGAAATTATAAGAAATAGCCTAGTACAAGAATGATTATTTGGTGAAAACTGGTATTAGAGAGTTTTCATTCTTCAATAATCGATTTCTTCTTCCATATTGGAAAAATCATATTTTTTGGGCTAAATCCGACTTGGCATCTTGGATTTTTAATGTTAATAAAATGTTATATTTTAGTGTTTGGATAATTTTAATATTCACTTTTAAACCAATTTTAATATGAAGAGGATTCTACTTTTAAGTATCTCTTTTCTTTTCGTTCTGGGCACCGTTTGGGCGCAGGCGCAAAGAAGCGTGGCCGGAGCGGTCACTGACGAGAACGGAGGTGGAGTACCAGGTGTGAACGTAATCCTTAAGGGGACTACGACAGGTACTACTACCGACTTAGACGGTAACTATCGTCTGAGCGTTCCTGAAGAGGGGGGCGTTTTGGTCTTCTCGTTTATTGGCTTGGCGACTCAGGAAGTTGAGATCGGTGCCAGGTCGGTAGTCGATGTGACCATGTCTGAAGACGTGGAAACATTGAGCGAAGTGGTTGTAACTGCACTTGGTTTCAGCCGCGAGAAGAAAGCGCTGGGATATGGGGTAACTACCATATCAAACACAAGTATCGAAAACCGGCCGGAAGCGGACGTTTCGAGGATTTTGCGTGGTAAAGCTCCTGGAGTTGATATCACACAGACATCCGGTATGGCAGGTACAGGTACTAACGTAATCATCCGTGGGTATTCATCAATTACTGGTACTAACCAGCCGTTGTTTGTTGTGGATGGTGTTCCGTTTAACACTGACACGAATACGGATAGAGATTTCGTAGCAGGAGGTTCAACTGCTTCTTCCCGATTCCTGGATCTTGATCCTAACAACATCGCGGAAGTAAGTATCCTGAAAGGTCTTTCAGCTACAGTACTTTATGGTGAAGCCGGACGAAACGGTGTGGTACTTATCACAACAAAAACCGGACGAGGTGGATCTGGAACAAAGGATATGGATGTTCGTCTAAGTCAGCAAGTGAACTGGGTGGACGTTGCAAACCTTCCTGATTACCAGAACACTTACGGAAATGGTTTCTCTGGAAACTTCGGATGGTTCTTCAGTAACTGGGGACCAGCTTTTGATGTAAGAGGAAGCAATGGTATTGACGACAATGGTCAAATCGCTCACCCTTATGATCAGGAGCAGTTCAACGCTGATTTTCCTGAGTTTATAGGACAGAGATATGATTACAGACCTTACAAGGCTGTTGAGAATTTCTTCCAAACTGGAGTAAGAAGCAACACCTCTATCGGATTTGATAAGAATCTTGGTGCAGGTTCAAGTGTAAGTTTCAACTACAGTTACCTTGATGACAAAGGATTTATTCCTGAGGACAAGAACAGATTCCAGAAGCATAATTTCAGCTTAGGTGGAACTACTGAACTGAACAATGGACTTAAGATCAACTCTACTTTCAACTATGTTGATTCTGATCTTCTTCGTCCACCATCAGCTGCAGGTGCTGGTTCTAACCCATCTGGTGCTTCTCTATTTGCAAACCTTATATATACTCCTAGAAGTATTGACCTTCTTAACCTCCCTTTCCAGTCTCCTGTAGACGGATCGATGGTATATTACAGAAGGGGTTCCGCAATTCAGAATCCACTTTGGACTTTGAACAATGCTTTTGATACTGAGACAGTTAGACGTTTCTTCGGAGCAGTTAACCTTTCTTACTCAATCACAGATTGGTTACTTTTCTCTTATAGAATTGGATTGGATCAGTACACTCAAAATCAGAGAAGACAGATCAATAAAGGAGGATCCCAGATCCCTGATGGGTTCATGGCTACTTCTAACCGACTGAATACTATCTCTGATCAGGTATTTAACTTCAGTGTGAACAAAAATATAACTGAAGACATCTCTTTTGATGCCTTGGTAGGTTTCAACGTACGAAGGGAAACCAGGGATCAGACGTTCTCTTTGAGTAATAACCAGTTCATCTTTGATCTGTTCACTCATGGAAACTTCACTGATAACCAGATCTTCAACTTCATGAGAGAGGAGAATACGCTTGGTCTTTATGGAACAGCTTCATTTGGTTTCAGGGATTACGTTTATGTGAATTTCCAGGGACGTAATGACTGGACTTCAACTCTTGAAGAAGCTAACAGATCTATATTCTATCCATCTGCTAGTATTTCATTTGTTCCAACAGATGCGATACCTACCCTTAGTAATGCGGTACTTGATTATTTGAAAGTTCGTGTAGGTTATGGTACATCTGCAGGGTATCCACTACCTTATCAGACAAGGAGTATACTTGGATCAGGTACAAATGTCTTCCTTGATGACACTGGATTGCCTTTGAATACAAATACAGTAAGTAACGTATTGGGTAATGCCAATCTTAAGCCTGAGCTTCATACCGAGCTTGAATTCGGTTTGGAATCAAGATTATTGGATAACCGAATCGGAATCGATCTCTCTGTATATGACAAAGAATCTCAGGATCTTATCATTGCTCGAGAGCTTGATCCAGCATCAGGATTTACACAAACTACTGTGAATGCGGCGAGTGTGGAAAATAAAGGTATTGAATTAGGATTAACATTAAATCCTGTGCGTACTCCAGTTAACTGGACCATCGATGCCAACTACACAAGAAACCGAAACAGGGTACTTGAGTTACCAGAGGGAACTGACCAGATTCCTGTTCCTACGAATGATCCATTCACAGATCAGGCTGTTGTAACAGGATTTGATGGAGTTAACAACTGGATTATCGAAGATGAATTCTACGGAGTGATCCAGGGAACACCTTACAGTAGAGATCCTGACGGCAACAGAATTGTAGGTGCAGATGGAAACTTTGTTCCTGACAATGATGTGTCCATAATTGGTAATCCTAATCCGGATTGGACAGGAAACGCTTCTACTACTGTTTCATGGAAAGGTTTGTCTCTTTATGTTCAATTCCAGTACATTTCTGGAGGAGATATTTACTCTTTGACTACTGCAACAATGCTTGCAAGGGGTAATACTGTAGATACCGATTTTGATCGATTCCTACCTGTCGTCCTTCCTGGTGTGAATGACAACGGAGATGGTACTTTCAAAACCAATGATATTCAGGGTTATATAGGTGATATTTCATTCCGAGCTTACTTCTTCGCTAATGAAGGTGCGATCTTTGATGCCACTTCTTTGAGAATGAGAGAAGCTTCATTGACTTATTCATTACCTAAGTCAATCCTGGAAAACACGCCTCTTGGTTCACTAACTGTTGGATTAAACGGACAAAACCTTTGGTATAAGGCGTTTAACTTCCCCGAAGGTGTCAACTACGATCCTGACGTATTGAGTACAGGTGTAGGTAACCAAAGGGGGCTTGAGTTCATTACTGGTCCTACTGCCAGGAACTTTGGATTTACACTTCAAACCACTTTCTAAAGAGGAACTCAAAAAGAATTACAATCATGAAACATATTTTTAAAGTATCAATATTGTCATTGGTGGCATTTATGTTCTCCTGTGACAACCTTGAACTGGACTTACAGGACAACCCTAATGCGGTTGCTCCTGAGAATGCGGAGATCGTATTCCTATATAATAATATCCAGTTAAGTTTTGAGACATTCTTTAGCGCAGCGGATGTGCATGCACCCGCCGCGAGGATGTGGCATTCATCTGCCGGATTTACATATGGTGATCAGTTACCTCCGGCTACTTACAATTTCCTTTGGACTGTTGCATATGCCAATCTTCTACCTGATCTCAGGGCGATGATTGACAGAACAGATCTTCAGGAAGACGGAAGTGGTGGATTATCTGTTTTCAGTGGTAGTTCGAGGATCATGTTGTCTTATGTAATGACAACTCTCGTTGATATGTTCAACGACGTACCTTATACTCAAGCAGGTCTGGGAGCAGAAAACTTCTCCCCTGGTGTTGACGAGGCATCAACAATCTATGCCGCAGCAGATGAATTGTTGAGAACTGCGATAGCAGACCTCGAGAACACTGATTTGAATTCTACATTTCCAAACGAGGGATTTGATAATTTCTATGATGGAGATGCTGCGTCTTGGGCTACACTTGCGAAGACACTGAGAATGAGGATAGCGCTCAATACTGATGATTGGGCAACATTTGATCAAATCGTAGCAGATGGTGACTTCATTGACGATAATGGTAAAAACTGGGAGTATTCGTTTGGTACTAACAGAACAAATCCAGGTACTCGTCATGATTTCTATTATGATGCTTACGAAAACAATGATGCTACTTACATGTCTAACTACTACATGTGGTTATTAAGGTCTGAAAAAGGCCAGGATGTGAATGGTATTGATATCAGAGATCCCAGGATCAATTTTTACTTCTATCGACAGGATGGAAACCTCACAGATAATGATGTGAATGAATTCTCCTGTGTGCTTTCTGACCTTCCTGACATATTAGTTGCAGGTCAAAATGTAAGGCCACAGAAGTACATTGATGCTGATCCTGACATGCCTTATTGCATTGTTTCAGTTGACGGATATTATGGAAGAGACCACCTGAATGGTTCAGGTATTCCTCCGGATGGACCGACTCGAACTGTATGGGGCTTGTATCCCGTAGGAGGTAATTTTGATG
Source organism: Cyclobacteriaceae bacterium (assembly GCA_965242805.1). Lineage (GTDB taxonomy): Bacteria > Bacteroidota > Bacteroidia > Cytophagales > Cyclobacteriaceae > JANQEU01. The sequence continues at coordinate 4,248,087 of CBDETD010000002.1, forward strand.
ATGATTTGTTTGGATTCACTCAAAATGCTGGAACAGATGGTGCATTAGGAGAAGGAATCTGGCCTATGCTTCAGGCTTCTCATGTTCATATGATGAGGGCCGAGCGAGCTCTTAGAGGAACTGGTCCTGATGAGGCGGCTGCACTGACTCATATGGTCAATGGAATTAATGCATCCATGGATCGAGTTTTCGATTTCACTAGTTTAATTGATGTAAATAAGGTTGTTGGAACAGATGTGAATGGTAATGATATTTTGTTACAGACAAAATATCTTGACGATTGGGCAACCAAGGTTACAGATTATATCCAGGTCGTTACTGATCGATGGACTGCATCTACTGACAAAATAGATGTACTTGCGAAGGAATTCCACATCGCTTTGTGGGGTAATGGTCATGATGCTTATAACTTGTTAAGAAGAACCGGCGCTCCTCGCAATGTGCAGCCAGGAATTGACTTGGCGCCAGGGACATTTGTTAATGCGGCGTTCTACCCTGCATCTTTCGTGAACTTGAATTCAACTATAAATGAGAATAGAGTTCTTGGAGATGATTACGTTTTCTGGGCAGACCAAAGTATTGTAATTACTCCCTAATGATCAATTTAAAGAGTATCAAAATGAAGAGAATATATAATGTTTTTCTATCGTTACTGGCGGTTATGGTGTTGTTCTCATGTGCGGATGACAGCCTGAAGCCGATCGTGACATTCGATCAATTGGGTAAGGGAGGCTATCCTCGTCTAGTCAATCTGATCACTGGAGAATATGATCTACAGGATATAAGTAACTCCAGTTTCGATTATGTAATTGAATTTGTGGATCAAAGGAAAGGGTCTTTGATAGAATCTTATGAGATCTACATAGCCTTGAATACAACGGATGCTAGTCAGGCTACTTTATGGCAAACCTTTGATCAATCCAATTTCAGCGATAATGCTGATGGATTCAAGGAGCTTTCTGTAAATATACCTTTGACAACAGCAGCAGCTCACGTTGGAATTGATCCTAACACATTGGTATCAGGTGATTTTTTCCTTATTGATACCCGTGTTACCGTAGGTGGTATTGTTTTTACATTTGACAATTCTACTGGCGCGATTAACGGATCTGCATTCCAGGGATTCTTCAGGAATAACGTCAACGTTACTTGTCCTTTGCCAGACGATCAGTTTTCTGGTGATTACACAATTGACTACGTTGATGCCACTGATGAAACAGCGGATGAAGGAGCAGCTTGGGAAACTATGTGGGGAACTTTACCTCAGACGGTAACGTTAAACACTATTTCCGGATCAAGCACAAGAAGAAATGTAACCATGGGTTACCTTCCTTTCTTCGGTCCTTTTGATGTAACATGGGAAATGGATTTTGCATGTGATGTGATCAATGTTCCGACCATTGACACTGGAGTAGGTTGTGTTGATAACATAATTATTACTCAAACCAATGTTACGAATTTCAATATTAATGATGATTCGAGCTTTGAGATTCACTTGACAGAATTCCCTGTGGATAACGGTTGTGGACAGAATCCAAAACCCATTAGATTCTTGTTTAGCAAGTAATATCTAAAACTGATATTTAAAAAGGACTTCATTTTGAAGTCCTTTTTTTTTGGCCACATTTTTTTTGGTAATTGTTAGCGGATCACAACTTTGGAGGAATGTAGCATGTCTGTTCCGGAATAGATGTGCAATAAATATATTCCCTTCGAGAGCTTCGATAGATCGAGCACAAACGAAGAAAGATGTGTTGGAGATTTTAGATATTGGTTGACAACCTGGCCATTTAAAGACGAAATTCTTATTAGGTATTCGTCCTGTAATGATGAGTTCATCACATTAATTTGCAGTCTATAGTCATGTTTATCGTTGAGAGGATTAGGATAGACATTTATATTAGAATTCGGATCGATTGAAGGGGTACTTAAAATTCTGCCCCCCTTGAAATACTCATTACCAAGTTCAAATGCCTGGATACCGATCTTTCGCCCAATTAGTCTTCCTGGAATGTCATCGACAGGAGGATGTATTCCACCCCATATTCTTGAAAGACTGCACTGATCAGATGCATCGTAGTACTTTGCCCACTGCAACACCACATCTACACTGGGTCCGTCTTCGAACACCAGGAATTCGTTCTTTTTAGCAACGAATTCACCAATGCCTCCTGGAAAGTAGGGATCACCGGTGAGCAAAGTTAAAATTTCGGCGGCCGCTCTCGAATAAGTTGAATGACCGGAAACATAACCGGCAAACGGAGGAGTGACAAAAGTTGGACGTTGATAAGGCCACCAGTTTTCGGCAAGAATCCATTGTACACCCGCAACATCAGTATTGGGATCCTCGATAAAATCGGGACCACGCCAGGTTAGGATCTTGATCTTACCTACATTTTGATTTTGTTCCCCTGCCAATGGATCGCCTTCATTTACTATTTCGATAAAGCCTTCGTGAAGAGGCATGCCTGAAAGATGATAATTACCAAGTGTGTCACTAGAGGATTGCCCCAATTCAGACATATATCGAATGGCACTAATAGGTCTTATATAATCATAGAAACCCTTGATACTCCAGGCTGAAATTGCAGCATCATGCATAGCTCCACCTAAAAGGAAATATGATTTAATCTCCCACTCCAGTTGATCAAGCACATCACCCTTTCCTTCAAACTTCCTTACCAGCTGAGGATGGGAGTTGACATAATTGAGAATTGTAAACCAATGACCTGGTGGAGTTTCTGAGTCTGGTCCGTCAGCCCAAAACTCCGCCAGTACTCTTGCGTAATCTCCTCTCGGAACTATCTGTGGATCATAGGACGATCCGGTTATTGGGTTGAGATCATAGCCTTTCCCAAGGTCTCCTCCATCATAGAAGTTATAAAAACTTCTGTAACCTTCAGGACTTACAGGGTATTCCTCAACGGAGATATTACCAATACTTCGAGGGCTAATATCCCACATTACACCATCACTGTGATCCAAGTGAGAGGCCCAGACAGCAACCATTGAGAAATTCCACTGATATTCTGATGGTTCACTACTACCATTTGGATCGACGTAGGGTGGAGCACCCGGATCATTATAGACTATCCAATTGGCTCCATCACGTGAATAAATACTAAGGTCATTTTCTGTTAACGAAAATGGAATAACATTTCCCCATTCCGGGCTTAGAAATTCAGGTACCCCGCTCAGGACTGGGTTGCCAGCTTGATCGATGAATTGCTCGAAAGCAAGAGGTTGCCAATGGTTAGGATCGTTGATTCCTTGACTACCAGGTAGGTTTGGGCTCATCGCAGGATTATAAGGGAAATATTCCTCGTTGGCATAGTCATTCGTTTCATTGGATCCATCCTGTATTCCATATTTGATAATTTGGTCGGCTACATAATTCCCAAAAGCTGCTGGGGGACCATTTTGATACTCAATGGAGATAAACGATCTATCCAAACCCAGTGAATCCATGATAAAGTTTGCTCTATTAAAAATGGTTTCTGATCCGGGAGAATTTTGAAACCTGTGTAATATAAGGCGATATGAACCATAACTTATGGCTTCTACCAAGGCCACGTTGATTTCTGGGGGGATCTCCAAATCATCTATAGGAATGTCAAATCCACCTACAGACTCGCCAAGGAAATATGGTTTTGCCGTATTGTCATACGAAGCCCATATATCATACATTAAACTTGAGTGGTGAAACAAATTTCGGGCATGTACAGTTGGTCGGGCGAAGTCATTGCGAATGGCATGTAAAAGTGCTTCATTCCAAACTCTTGCTATTGAATGTTGACCAGAAATGGAATACACGAATAGAAATAGTAGCGCAAATGAAAATTTCCACCTTTTCTCAAAAAGTAAAGAAGTCATACCTGGCAAATCATTATTTTTTTACAAATCTTTCTGAAGTCCTAAAACCATCTGACCCATGAACTGTCATCAAATAAATCCCATCTGGGAAATGAGAAATGTCTATGGTCAATTGATTAAGAAAAATTGGACTTTCCATAAAAGTTTTCCCGGACAGGTCGATAATTGTAACTTTCAAATCCTGTTTTGTAGCCGGACCAACTATTGAAACCTTGACATAAGAATCAGTAGGGTTAGGAAAAACATTGAAAATTTTGTGATCCGGATCATCCAGTGATAACGGGTTACTATTACAATCCTTATATTGTATACTAATTTTTTCCACAACTTCTGATGATTCAATGGTCAGAACAGTATCTCTCGAAATATTTAAGGAATTGATTTCGATTACCTGACCGGAACAAGGTTCCAAAAAATTAAATTCAATAGATCGCAAAGGGTCATTTTCACGAATGAAATAATTTTCGTTAGTTTCTATTTCCTTAAAAGTTTGAAGTATTCCGCTTGGCCAATTAATTCTAATTGAATCGATTCTCTCGAAACTCCCTAAACCGAAATGAATAACAGAAGAATTCTTTGATACATATCCCGAACCCAATGTCATCGCTTTCGTTTTGATTCTGTCTTTGAGGTAAATGGACACTTTCGTTCCAGCTGCATTCCTATTTGATTGCACACCTTGGAGATAGAACTTAATGAAATTACCAGAATTAGAGGTTTCGTTGATATAGATGAATGCGGGCTCATCCCGGTCGTCAATCGTGTTATTCTCGACTTTGGTTACAACCAGGTCAATCCGCCCATCGTTGTTAATATCACCCGAAGCTGAACCCCTGCTTCTCATTTGTCGAAATCCAAGGGCTTGCTGAGTAATATCAATAAAATGTCGGTTGGAATCATTCAGGAAAAACCTGTTTTGACTTTTGGAATTGGCGACATTATTCCCAATATGCTCACCATTGGCGACGAACAAATCCTCATAACTATCATTGTCAAAGTCTTCAAATGTTGAACTCCAGCTAATATCACTATCCAATTCAAGCCCCCACTCATTTGAGACTTCAGAGAAATTTAAGTCCCCACCGTTAAGGACTAACAGGTTCTCGCCAATATTGGAAATGTAGTAATCAAATAAACCGTCTTCATTTAAGTCGGACTGAGATATCCCCATACCATCAATTCTGACACTGACGGGTGATACTGTATCCATTAACACGGAAAAACTATCAATGGGATAATTATTGACATAAAGGGCATTTGGTTGAAATCTTGGACCAAAATCATTAATAACAAATAAATCCTGGTCACCATCCTGATCAACATCTGAAAACATTGTTGCCAAACTAGCTCCTGAGTCTGCCACATGATACTTATCGGTCAGATCTGAGAAAGTATTATCACCGTTGTTTAGTAGAAGTTGATTTTTCTGACCGGAATTTAATCCTTCAAAGAAAAGACGATCTTCAAATTCAATGTAGTTTGCGATGTAGATGTCTAACCATCCATCCAGGTTTACATCTGCCATTGCTGCAGAAACAGATCTCATGTTTCCATCAGGAATACCATTGGAAGAAATGAAGAATCCCTGACCATCATTAACCAACAGTAGATTTGGAGTGGAGGAATCTGTGGTAATGAAAAGATCTTCAAATCCATCATTATCAATGTCTCCGGAAACAACACCCAGAGTTTGATAATTACTAAAATTAAGATTGGTGAAAGGAATGACCTCCTGAAAATTTTTACCACCAATATTCCTAAATAAACGATCGGGCAAGGAGCCTCCAATCAAATAGAGATCGTCGAAACCATCATTGTCGAAATCAAATAGTGCACATCCTCCTCCTATAACATTTGGGTCTTCATTTTTGTGGACAACACCCCAATCTTGACTTACTTCTTCCATGATCACCTGTCCAAATGAAGTGTTTTGAATGGATGCTACTATTATTAAGGATATGAAAAAGTAATTTTTCAACATTTACCTGTTGTCAAAATTATTCAATAGTAACTCCCCGTTCCCAGAAAATTTTCTACATAGTCCGAAATACTATTATCCAAATTTTGAAATTCATTTGAATAACCTCGTGATCTTAATTTCTTCATATTAGCCTTTGTAAAGTATTGGTAGTTGTCCCTGATGTCCTCAGGGGTATCAACATACTCAATTTCCAAAGGCAAAGCCAACGCTCGGAACAATGAATTCACCAGTTCATTAAAAGTATTAGCAATGCCAGATCCCAGGTTGTAAATTCCGGAATCTTCCCTGTGATGCATTAACCAATACATTACTTCGATAACATCTTTTACATAAATGAAGTCCCTTTTTTGTTCCCCATCCTTGTAATCAGGATGATGAGAACGGAATAATTTCATTTTGCCAGTCTGTCTTATTTGATTATAGGCATGAAAGACAACAGAGGCCATCCGGCTTTTGTGATATTCATTGGGGCCAAATACGTTGAAAAATTTCAAACCACACCAAAATAGCGGTTTGACCTCCTGTTGAGTAGCCCAAATATCAAATTCCTGTTTTGATTGGCCATAAGGATTTAGCGGCTTTAGTTGATCTAGTTGATCAAAGTCATCATCATATCCAAAATTCCCATTACCATAGGTGGCCGCACTACTGGCGTAGATGAGCGGTATTTGATAATTACAACACTTCCTCCAAATTTCCTTGGAATATTCGAGGTTAAGTGTTTTGAAGATGAGATAGTCGGATTCGGTAGTGTCCGTCCTTGCTCCAAGATGGAAAATGAATTCAATTTCAAAATAGTTTTCATCCAACCAATTGAAAAAGTTATCCCGATCAACGAATTCAAGGATCTTTTTACCTTCAAGGTTCTTCATTTTGTCCTTTCTGTCAAAATGATCCACGGCTATAATATGATTGAAATTTTCATCATTGAGTTTCCGGATCATACAAGAACCAATGAAGCCAGCGGCGCCCGTAACAACTATCATGGAGCGAAGGTAATAAATGGATAAACCACAATGACCAAAACCAAAATATCAAATACCAATTAGCATATCTTTACACCATGATTGATGTGATCAGGAAAGAGCATTTCAATGCGGCCCATAAGTTGTATAATACTAATTGGAGCCAGGAAAAGAATTATGAGGTATTTGGCCCATGTGCCAATGAAAACTGGCACGGCCACAACTTTGAATTGATTGTTACGGTAAGGGGAATTCCTGATCCGGAGACCGGTTTTGTTATCAATCTCAAAGAGCTTTCAACATTGATCAAAGATCATATCATAGAAAAAGTTGATCACAAAAATCTTGATCTCGATGTAGATTTTCTAAAGGGAAAATTGACCTCTTGTGAAACCCTTGTTCTGGAGTTTTGGAACATATTGGCACCCTTGATCAAAGACCGTTCATATAAGGGTCAGCTTCACTGTCTGAAGTTAATTGAAACCCCAAAGAATAGCGTTGAGTACTTTGGGCCTCATATTGCATGAAGTACTTTCTAATAGCGGGAGAACGATCAGGTGATTTATATGGTAGCTTATTGATCCGTTCACTTAAGAGATTAGATCCTAAAGCAAAAATCCACGGAATAGGCGGTGATTTGATGCACAATGAAGGTATGAAGATCCTTCATCACTACAAGGACCTGGCATTCATGGGTTTCTGGGAAGTAATTAAAAATATAGCTGTTGTCAGAAGACTTATTAAGAGATGTAAGAAAGCTATTATTGAATTTTCACCGGATGTCGTTGTGTTGATTGACTTCCCTGGATTTAATCTCAGGATAGCTGACTATGCTTCGAAGAATGGGATAAAGACATCGTATTACATTTCACCTAAAGTATGGGCCTGGGGATCCGGAAGAATCCGGAAAATAAAGAACAATGTTGATCAAATGCTCGTGATATTTCCTTTCGAGGTGGAATTCTATAAGCAATATGACATTGAGGCAAGATATGTAGGCAATCCGCTGGTTGAACACATTTCGTCTTATACACCAGGCACTTTGAACCTTCAGGGTGATTATGAGTATGTAATTTCTTTTTTTGCTGGGAGCAGGAAGCAAGAAGTTGAGAGGTCAGTGGATATATTGAGGCAAGTTTCCAACTCGCGATCTGACTGCTTATTCCTGGTGCCGTCAGTTGATAATCTGGATGAGACAGAATACGATGAATTGCGACATATCCCCAATGTTCGGGTATTAAGAAATTCAAACTATGAAGCATTAAGTATTTCTGATGCTGCAATAATAACTTCAGGAACAGCCACCCTGGAATGTGCGTTGTGGAAGGTGCCACAGGTAGTGGGATACAGGACTAGTTGGATATCCTACCAGATTGCAATGAGACTTGTGAAAATCAAGTTTATCTCTTTAGTAAACATATTGCGCAACAAGAGTGTAATTAAGGAATTGATCCAATCCCGTTTTAATGCGAATGTCGTATTGGATGAATTGCAGATGTTATTGAAAAACAGCGATTACCGAAACTCAATAATTGAAGAGTACGCTGAAATAAGGAAAGAATTAGGTGATAATAACGCCTCGGATACTGCAGCAAAGGAGATCGTGGAACTATGCAGCAATTAATTTGCTGAATTTCGATTTCTCAAACTTTTCCTGTGCGTACTCTTTGCTGAGATGGATCTCCTTTATATCTTCTTTAGAAGGTATTTCAAACATAGCGTCTGTCATAATAGCTTCGAATATGGAACGAAGACCCCTTGCTCCGAGCTTGAATTCAGCTGCTTTCTTCACTACATAATCCAGTGCGTCCTCTTCGACTACTAATTTCACTCCTTCGATCTCAAAAAGCTTATCATATTGCTTGATAAGAGCGTTTTTAGGCTCTTTCAAAATCTTTTTAAGAGCGTCTTCATCCAGCGGATCCAGGTGCGTCAATACAGGAACCCTACCAATTAATTCAGGGATCAATCCATAACTCTTGAGATCTTGAGCTGTGACATATTGCAAAAGATTCTCTTTGTCAAGTTGTTCCTGATGTTCTTCTTGACTGGCAAATCCAATAGGTCGTGTGTTAATACGATTGGCGATATGTCTTTCTATTCCATCAAATGCCCCACCACAGATGAAAAGTATGTTCTCTGTGTTTACAGATATCATTTTTTGATCAGGGTGCTTACGGCCTCCCTGCGGTGGAACATTCACTGAAGTACCTTCGAGAAGTTTAAGTAAAGCCTGTTGTACTCCTTCGCCACTTACATCCCTGGTGATTGAAGGGTTATCAGATTTCCTTGCGATTTTATCTATCTCGTCGATATAGACAATCCCCCTTTCCGCTTGCTCCACCTCGTAATTGGCGGCTTGTAATAGTCGGGTCAGGATACTTTCGACATCTTCACCTACATATCCGGCTTCGGTGAGAACTGTGGCATCTGCTATGCAAAAGGGTACCTGAAGGATCTTGGCGAGAGTCCGGGCAAGGTAAGTTTTTCCTGTACCGGTCTGCCCAACCATCACGATATTTGATTTCTCAATAACAATATCATCATCACCTGTATTTTGCATCACTCGCTTATAGTGATTGTACACGGCTACAGACAAATATTTCTTCGCCTCATCCTGCCCAATCACAAACTGGTCAAGGTGACGCTTCAGGTCAATTGGCTTTATGAGTTTGAAATTGGGTGCCTCCGGGTCACTTTTAGTTTTGATCTCCTCATTGAGGATCTGTTGGGCTTGCGCGATGCACTTATCGCATATATGAGCATGTATACCTGAGATCATCAGATCTACATCCTTCTTGCTTCTACCACAAAAACTACAAGTGACTTGGGCCATTAGTTATTTTTTTCTAGTACCTCATCAATCAAACCATAGCTTTTGGCTTCACTGGCTCTCATCCAATAATCTCGGTCAGAGTCTTTCTCAATGTCTTTGTAGGATTTCCCAGTATGTTTTGCCAAAATATCATAAAGATCCTTTCTTAGCTCTTGCATCTGCTTCAATGTGATTTCCATATCGACAGATTGACCTTGCATGCCACCACTTGGTTGATGGATCATGATCCTTGAATGTGGTAGAGCGGACCTTTTTTGTGAAGCTCCTCCAGATAACAATACAGCCCCCATTGAAGCTGCCATACCTGTACAGATCGTGGCTACATCCGGGCTTACATATTGCATTGTGTCGTATATTCCCAATCCCGCATACACAGAACCTCCTGGACTGTTGATATAAAGAAGAATATCTTTTTTGGCATCAACTGATTCCAGAAAAAGCAATTGTGCCGTAATTATATTGGAGATATTATCATCGATCCCCATTCCAAGAAAGATGATCCTATCCATAATTAGTCTCGAGAATACATCGATTTCCGCGAACCTTGTTGGTCTTTCTTCTATAACTGAACGGGTCATATTTTCAACCCTTTGAATGTAGTCATCGAAGGTAAGACCATTTAATCCCTGGCCTTTTACGGCAAATTTTCTTAGTTCGTCCTTGTTTATCATGGAGTTATTTTAAAAATAAAGATACATAAATATAAGTCACTAAAATAGACTCTATTTAAACCTAATTTCTCAATTTATGGTTCAAGATAATTTTCGGAATTCATCCAAGGATACTTCCTTCTCTTTGGTAGTAATAACTGTGGACAAATGTTCGAATACTTTATCACTCATTACCTGATTGAACACTTTCATGTAGTTATCACCATTTTCTCCCTGTAAATAATTATCTGCAAATGTATCCAATTGATCACCTAGTTGTGCAGCGGCACCACCAAATTGCTGGGATATCAACTTTTTGGCCTGATCAACAACCTCAGCGTGTTCCACTTTGATTTCATTGTCTTTGGAGATTTTGCTTCGAATGAGGGACCATTTGAGTTCCTTACCGTACTGCTCGTATTCTGTGTCCAGTAAGTCATCCGTAAGATTCTCGTTGGTTTTCATAAGCCATTTCCTCAAAAAGATATCCGGAAGGTCAATCTTCAGCTTACTGACTAATGTTTCTTTCAGCTTGTGATTAAAGTAGTTTTCCTCCTCTGCAGCATAGTTATTCTGAATGGTTTCTTTCACTTTGGCTTTAAAGTCATCCTCCGATTTAACGGAATCCTTTCCAAAAGTCTTATCGAAGAGGTCCTGATTTATTTCTGCGGGGACGACATGGTTAATTCCTTTAAGCTCGAAACTGAATTTCCCTTTTGAGTTCTTGATTTCTTCTTCACTTAAGCCACTTTGGCCTTTGAAATAATCACTTTCCTTAAAAGACTTTTTTGAATCAATTTCAATGATCTCGCCTACTTTCTTGCCAATTAACTTCTTGGCAACCGAGTCTTTTAGTTCATTTAAACTGATACTTATCTCTTTGTCTATGGAGCCATCCGAATTTTTAATCGGACCGTAAAGTGTGTCCTTTTCGCTTAGGGTATCAGGATTTGTAAGCTCACCAAATTGATTCCTCAAATTATCGATTGTTTCATCGATCAATTTGTCATCAACCTTGATATGATATTTTTCTACCTTGACCTTTTTGTCAGGCTTCATTTCAAATTCCTCAGCGTACCCAATGTTGAACACAAACTCAAATTCCTTCTGGTTGGTCCAATCAATATTTTCCTGATCCTCTGAAGGGAGTGGTTCGCCCAGGAATTGGATTTCTTCTTTTCTCAAGACGTTGTTCAATTCCTCGGACAGGATTTTGTTTACTTCCTCCAGTAGAAAAGAATTCCCATACATCCGTTTGATCACTCCCGGGGGTACTTTTCCGGGCCGGAAACCTTTGATATTAGCTTTTTTGCTAAAATCCTTGATTTTTTGAGTGACGCGGGGTTGATAATCATCTTCCTTTAGCCTAATTTTAATTAAAGCTTCGGAATTTTCGATTTTGTCGATAATAGTATCCAAAGTAGTAAGGTTTAAGGTTTTCAAATTAAAAACCCTCTTATGTCCAGTTGGTTCATAAGAGGGTTCTTTTTCGTGCGGATGGAGGGACTCGAACCCCCATGCCTCGCGGCGCTAGATCCTAAGTCTAGTGCGTCTACCAATTTCGCCACATCCGCGTGTGTGATGTTGAAAAAAATTGTTGACCTGTGTAAATTAACAGTTACAAACGCATTAGACTATCTAGTGCGCCTGCCTGCCGGCAGGCAGGTCTACCGATTTCGCCACATCCGGAAATTGGGAGGCAAAACTAAGAAGAATTTTTAATTGTTGGAATATAAAAGTGGCGGTAATTAGAATTAGTTTATGATTGATGTAGCGGTTGAAGAGGAAAATAAGGAAATTGTTAGGAGATATCGAAAGCTACTGCGTCACGCAAAGCCAATTCTCCATGATGGCGATGCCAAAATAATCAAGAAAGCATTTCAAACGTCGTTGGAAGCACATTCCGGTGTTCGAAGGAAATCAGGGGAACCTTACATATATCACCCGTTGGAAGTAGCATTGATCTGTATCGATGAAATTGGTCTGGGTACAACTTCCATAGTATCTGCCCTTCTCCATGATGTTGTTGAAGATACGGAGATCTCGCTAACGGACATTGAGCATATGTTCGGTCCGAAAGTGAAGAAGATCATTGACGGTCTGACCAAGATCTCCGGTGTATTCGAGCAGGGATCTTCTCAGCAAGCTGAGAATTTCCGAAAAATGCTTCTGACCCTTAGCGAAGATGTTCGTGTGATACTGATCAAACTGGCCGATAGGTTACATAATATGAGGACCTTAGGCAGCATGCCCAGAGATAAACAGCTCAAGATAGCCTCGGAAACCTCCTATATATACGCACCACTAGCCCATAGGCTAGGGCTTTATAGTATTAAATCAGAACTTGAAGATCTCTATTTCAAGTATACCGACGCTGAGATCTATCAGGACATATCGAATAGGATACAGGCCACAAAGACAAAGCGAGACAAGTTTATTCGGAATTTCATAAAACCGATTAAGCATGAGCTTGACATTTTCAATATCAAATACAAAATAAAAGGCCGACCCAAATCTGTTTCTTCAATATGGAATAAGATGAGGAAACAAAATGTGCCTTTTGAGGAGGTCTACGACTTGTTTGCGATAAGGATAATTATAGATGTACCGAAGATCAAGGAAAAGGCATTTTGCTGGCAGGTATATTCCATTGTAACAGATCATTACCAACCAAATCCTGACCGGCTGAGGGACTGGATCAGCATTCCTAAGGCAAATGGTTACGAATCTTTACACACTACGGTTATGAGTGACAAGGGACAATGGGTTGAAGTTCAGATTCGTACAAGCAGAATGGACGAAATTGCTGAGAAAGGTTATGCGGCGCATTGGAAGTACAAGGATGGTGAAAAGATCAGGGAAGATGCCGGATTAGAGATGTGGCTATCGAAGGTGCGAGAAATTCTTGAGGAAAGTGATATTTCGGCAATTGAATTTGTGGATGACTTTAGATCCAACCTATACAGTGAGGAAGTATTTACATTCACTCCAAAGGGGGATCTGATCACATTGCCGCATGGAGCTACTACCCTCGATTTTGCATTTGACATTCATACTGAAGTCGGCAAAACATGTATTGGCGCCAAGGTAAATCAAAAGTTGGTTCCATTAAATCATAAGTTGAGTAACGGTGATCAGGTTGAGATTCTCACCTCAAAGAAGCAGAGACCAAGTGAAGATTGGCTGAAGCTCGTGGTTAGCTCAAAGGCCAGGTCGAAAATAAAAGACTGCCTGAAAGAAGAAAGAAAATCTTTCGCTGCAGAAGGTAAGGAAATAGTCCAAAGAAAGTTAAAGCAACTAAAGCTGACATATAATCAGGATATTTTGGACCAGCTGACAAGTTTTTTCGACATCAAGACACCTACGGACTTCCTGTATATGGTCGGAAAAGGGAAAATCGATCATAATGAGATTAAGAAGTTCCAGGATGGTAAAACCAAAGAGGTAAAAAAGAGGAAATCCATCCAGAAATTTGTACCCAAGGTTTTCACTCCTAAACCAAAAGAACAGGAGGAGGACAAGAACCTCGTCTTAATTGGGAATGACATGGACCTGGTTGATTACAAGTTCGCAAAATGTTGTAATCCTATCCCGGGGGACGATGTGTTTGGCTTCATAACAATCAATGATGGGATAAAAATACATCGAACGAATTGTCCTAATGCGACTGAACTTCTTTCCAATTACGGGTACAGGGTTGTCAAAGCAAAATGGACTTCCCGATCGGAGATTTCATTTCTGGCCAGCCTTAAAATCATTGGAACTGACAGGATTGGGATAGTGAGTGATGTATCAAATGTCATATCAAGTCAACTAAAGGTAAACATGCGGTCTATGTCTATAAAAACAGACAATGGTATATTCGAAGGAGAGATCGAGTTGTACATAAACGACACAAAACACCTTAGGCATTTGATGAAAAAACTTAAAAAAGTCGAAGGTGTGGTAAGAGTGACAAGGTTCAATGAGTAATTTCTAGTAAGCTAACTCTATCTTTGCATCCTATGGTGCAGACTACGTCTTTGGATGAAGTAAAAAAAATCTTTACAGCATTTCTAGAGAAGAAGAAACTCAGGAAGACACCAGAGCGTTTCGCTATACTCGAAGAA
>CBDETD010000002.1:4267500-5872887 GCA_965242805.1 Cyclobacteriaceae bacterium
TTACGGCGGCCTGAGGGTTGTAGGACTGCGATATGGACTATATAATTGAAGTGGAACGACATGGGAAGGTCGGCCATAGGGGGTGAGAGTCCCGTACACGTAAGGTTATATTACCTAGCAGGATCCTGAGTATGGCGGAACCGGAGGAATTCCGTCTGAATTTGCCAGCACCATCTGGTAAGGCTAAATACTCCTGAGAAACCGATAGTGAACCAGTACCGTGAGGGAAAGGTGAAAAGTACCCTGAGTAAGGGGGTGAAACAGTACCTGAAACCATGCGCTTACAAGCGGTCGGAGCCCCGATTTATCTGGGGTGACGGCGTGCCTTTTGCATAATGAGCCTACGAGTTGTCTTTGATGGCGAGGTTAACCTACAGCAGTGGGGTATCCGGAGCGAAAGCGAGTCTTAACAGGGCGTATAGTCATCAGTGGCAGACGCGAAACTCGGTGATCTACCCATGTCCAGGGTGAAGTGCAGGTAACACTGCATGGAGGCCCGAACCAGTACACGTTGAAAAGTGTTTGGATGAGGTGTGGGTAGGGGTGAAAGGCCAATCAAACTGAGAGATAGCTCGTACTCCCCGAAATGCTTTTAGGAGCAGCGTGGGATGATGTTTACCAGAGGTAGAGCTACCGATTGGACTAGGGGGAGTCAAATCCTACCAAATCCAGACGAACTCCGAATGCTGGTAAATTAATTCTGCAGTGAGGGCATGGGTGCTAAGGTCCATGTCCGAGAGGGAAAGAACCCAGACCTACGGCTAAGGTCCCTAAATCCGCGCTAAGTTGAGCTAAGGTGGTCCAGTTGCTTAGACAGCCAGGATGTTGGCTTGGAAGCAGCCATTCATTTAAAGAGTGCGTAACAGCTCACTGGTCGAGCGACAGGGCGTCGATAATAATCGGGCATCAAGTGCGGTACCGAAGCTTAGGCATCAGTCAACTGACTGATGGGTAGGGGAGCATTCACTTCTAGCGGAGAAGGTTAACTGTGAGGTTAGCTGGAGCGTAGTGAAGCGCAAATGTAGGCATAAGTAACGATAATGCGGGTGAGAAACCCGCACACCGATAGACTAAGGTTTCCCTGGCAATGCTAATCAGCCGGGGGTTAGTCGGGTCCTAAGGCGAACCCGAAGGGGGTAGTCGATGGATAATTGGTTAATATTCCAATACCACCTTTATTTTCGATGGGGTGACGGAGGAGTGAAAGCACCGCGTACTGACGGAATAGTACGTTAAAGGGTGTAGCTAAAGGTTTAGTAGGCAAATCCGCTAGACTTGGTGAACCTGATAGTACCACAATGCTACGGCAGCGTGGATAGTGTGCCTAAACATACTTCCGAGAAAAACCTCTAAGGTTAGGATAAAGGTGCCCGTACCGTAAACCGACACAGGTAGTCAAGGAGAGAATCCTAAGGTGCTCGAGTGATTCATGGCTAAGGAACTAGGCAAAATGGCCCTGTAACTTCGGGAGAAGGGGCGCCCCCCCAGCGATGAGGGGGCCGCAGTGAAGAGGCCCAGGCGACTGTTTATCAAAAACACATGGCTGTGCGAATTCGAAAGAAGAGGTATACAGCCTGACACCTGCCCGGTGCTGGAAGGTTAAGGGGGGATGTTATTCCTTCGGGGAGAAGCATTGAACTGAAGCCCCAGTAAACGGCGGCCGTAACTATAACGGTCCTAAGGTAGCGAAATTCCTTGTCGGGTAAGTTCCGACCTGCACGAATGGTGCAACGATCTGGGCACTGTCTCGGCCATGAGCTCGGTGAAATTGTAGTTCCGGTGAAGATGCCGGATACCCGCAACGGGACGGAAAGACCCCGTGAACCTTTACTATAGCTTCACATTGGCATTGGGTAAATGCTGTGTAGGATAGGAGGGAGACTATGAAGGCGGGCCGCCAGGTCTGTTGGAGTCATTGGTGAAATACCTCCCTTTGTTTATCTGATGCCTAACCCCGACGTAAAGTCGGGGGACATTGTGTGGTGGGTAGTTTGACTGGGGTGGTCGCCTCCAAAAGCGTAACGGAGGCTTTCAAAGGTACCCTCAGCACGATTGGTAACCGTGCGTGGAGTGCAATAGCATAAGGGTGCTTGACTGTGAGGCCAACAAGCCGATCAGGTAGGAAACTAGGATATAGTGATCCGGTGGTTCTGTATGGAAGGGCCATCGCTCAAAGGATAAAAGGTACTCCGGGGATAACAGGCTGATCTCCCCCAAGAGCTCACATCGACGGGGAGGTTTGGCACCTCGATGTCGGCTCGTCACATCCTGGGGCTGGAGAAGGTCCCAAGGGTTGGGCTGTTCGCCCATTAAAGTGGCACGCGAGCTGGGTTCAGAACGTCGTGAGACAGTTCGGTCCCTATCTGTTGTGGGCGTAAGAAGTTTGCGTAGATCTGACCTTAGTACGAGAGGACCGGGTTGGACTAACCGCTGGTGTACCAGTTGTCTCGCCAGGGGCACTGCTGGGTAGCTATGTTAGGAAGGGATAAGCGCTGAAAGCATCTAAGTGCGAAACCCACTACAAGATGAGACTTCTTTTAAGGGATGTTCGAGACGAGGACGTAGATAGGCTGTAGGTGTAAAGGCAGTAATGTCAAAGCTGAGCAGTACTAATTACCCGTACACTTTCTTTAACGAACAGAACGTAACAGCTTGTACTCGATTATAAAGATGGATCTTTTACTTACTCATCGTGTTGAAGATATTTTAATAGACACCAGACATATAGACACCAGATGATAGACCAAGTCTGACTTCTAAGGTCTAATAGTCTAATGTCTTAAGAGTTTATGGTGATTACAGGCGGCCGGCCAGGTTGGGACGCATAGCCCGGTGGGGTTCCCCACCGCTATTGGTTGGAAGCTTGTAAGAACCCACCTCCGCTGAAGCTGCGGCGGGTGAAAGAGTTTATGGTGATTATAGCGGTGGGGTCCACCTCTTCCCATTCCGAACAGAGAAGTTAAGCCCACCAGCGCTGATGGTACTGCGATAACACGTGGGAGAGTAAGTCGTTGCCAGTTTGTTATAAAGGGATGTTGTTAGCTCAGCGTCCCTTTTTTTATTTAGCATAATATTAAAGCATTAAGACTCTAGGGGTAAACCTTCACAGCCGGGTCTGTTCGATTTCGTCATTGCCAGTTAGTTTTTAAACCCTTGTTGAAATACTCATCAAGGATTTTTTATTTCTAAGCTTATGCCTCCGCAACTTCCGATAATACAATTCGTTTTCCTACATTAGAGATCTCAAAACAGGAAGACTTTAGAGAGCAAGTAATACATGAGTTTTGCCCAACCCCAAATGCTATGGTTTCTTACCACCCTGGCAATTCCGATAATAATTCACTTTTTCAATTTCAGAAAATTGAAAGTTGTAGAATTTTCAACACTACAGTTTATTGAAGAAGTTGAGAATGAGACAAAACGAAAAAAGAACCTTAAACACATATTGATCCTTTTATCCCGTATTCTATTTCTATTATTTCTTGTCCTTGCATTCGCACAACCACAATTCAGCAATACCAATGACAAGTTTCTAAACACTGCTATATATATTGACAATTCCTACAGTATGTCTTCTGAGGTCGGTGATGCCCAGAATGCACTTGAATCATCCCTGAATATAATCCAAAGGTACCTCGAGAAATCATCTATTGATCAACGTTATATTCTGATCACCAATGATTTTGATAATATCAAAACAAACTGGATGTATAAGGACGCCCTAAGTGAACATTTGACGAGTATTAAACTGACATCAAATAAGAGGACTTTCAACGAAGTGATTTCAAGGCTTGAATCAATACAAGAAGAATATCAACTTTTGTACTTTTCTGATTTCCAAAAATCTACAATTGGACCAACAACACAAACAGATCGGAACATAAGAGTGTTCCCAATGGAAATCATTGATCAGAGGAACCTTTACATTGATTCATTATACTTTGACAATCCCATAATACTGTTTGACAACAACAATATTCTCAATTTGTCAATAACGAATACAGGGTCTGAACCGTCAAGGGACGTTCAGGTAAAACTTCTCAATGAGAATAAATTGATTGCGACCCAGACGGTAATGATTGATGCAAAATCAAATACTTTGCTTGAATTTGATTTGGACCTAAACAGTATTGAATCGAAATATCTAAGTGTAGAGGTAAGTGATTATCCGGTTTCATTTGACAATGTATACAGGATTTCTTTTGTACGCTTTCAATCACCGAGAGTTGTTCAAATTTTTGCGAATTTGGAGAACATTTACATCAAGTATGTATATGGTAATGATGATCTTTTCGATTACAAAGTATTTTCAATTAACGATTTAGAATATGATGAATTGGAGAATGTTGATTTATTGATTTTGAATGGATTTGAAAGTATTCCGGAAGAAATTACCACCCTTAAAGAGGATTGTGATTTAGTGATAATCCCAGGATCTGAAATTGATCCTGACAGTTATGGAAAATTCTTGAATGTGTCGGTTGATATTTCTGAGGACACTACAATCCAAAATTTGGAAATTCCTGATCTTGAGGACCCAATTTTTGCAGATGTATTTCAGGAGTCCATAGACAACAAAGATTTTCCAAAATCCCGTATTCTACTAAATGTTAAATCTGGCAACAACATTCTTTCTACTCAATTTGGTCAGGCTTTTGTTGCCAGATTTATTCAAGAAGAAAGATCTGTCTATCTGATGACTTCGCCCCTTGACGGAGAATTTACGAACCTACCTACTCACACGATTTTTTTACCCTTGTTTTATCGGATCGCACAATTAAGCAAGCAAACAGACCAACCCCTCGCATTCAATTCAGATAACAGAATTCTTACCATCAGATCCGAACAACTCCGGAATAGTGATTTTCTTTCTGTAAAAGGGCCTTCAAGTGACTTTATTCCCAATTTCAACATTCAAGGGCAGGTTGCTACCATGGAGTTTCCACCGAGTGAAATGGTTGCTGGTTATTATCATGTTTTGTCTGGGAATGACACTTTGAGAACGATCGCAATTAATCACTCGCAAGATGAATCTGAGCTCGAGGGGTTAACAATTTCAGAGTTAAATGATTTCTTCAACACCTCACCCAACGTGCAAATAATGATGGCCGGTGCTTTTAGTGCTGACACAGTTGATGGAATATTAGATGGTGATACTAGATTATGGAAATATGCATTAATTTTGGCCCTGATCTTTGTTTTAGCTGAAATTTTGCTCGTAAGATTCCTGTAATGCACCTATACCTAAGGAATGTCAAAGTCGTAAATGTCGATTCCCCTTATCATGAGCAAATTGTTTCCATTGAAATCGAAAAGGGATCAATAAAAAATATTGGCAAAAGGATTTCTCCTTCTACTCGAAATGTTATCGACGGAAATGGATTAATTGCCACACCCGGTTTTTTTGACCTATCGTCGTCTTTCAATGATCCGGGAAATGAACACAAAGAAGATATCTCCTCTGGGTCCTCCTGCGCGGAAGATGGTGGATTCACGCATGTATGTATCCAACCGGACACCGATCCTGTAATCGATTCAAAAAGTGGAGTAGAATATATCCTTTCCAAAGCCAGTGAGAGGACAACTTGCGTACTTCCTTATGGATCAATAAGTAAAAAGAATGAAAACCAATCTTTAGCGGATTTACTTGAACTCCGTGAAGGTGGAGTTGTAGCATTTTCAAGTGGATTATCCACTATCACTAATCCGGAATTGTTGTTGAATGCACTTCGGTATACCGCTAATTTTGGAGGACTGATCATTACCCGTCCGCAGGACCAGGATCTATCGAAGTTTGGTCAAATGCATGAAGGGATTGTAAGTACCCAACTTGGATTGAAAGGTATTTCGGATATATCAGAAACTATAATGGTTAAACGTGATCTGGATATCGTTGAGTACACTGGAGGCAGGCTACACTTCGCAGGAATTTCGTCCGGTCAGTCACTTGATCTAATTGGAAAAGCAAAAAAAGGGGGCGCCAACGTTACTTGTGATGTATCAATTCATAACCTCCTGTATACGGACGACCAATTGGTGGAATTTGATACAAATTATAAAGTAAACCCTCCTCTGCGATCTGAAGCAAACCGAAAGGCATTAGTGAAGGGCCTAAAGAACGGAACAATTGATGCAATTGTAACGGATCATCAGCCTCAGGACATTGAGAGTAAGAAGCTTGAGTTTGACCTGGCTGAATTTGGTATGATAGGTCTGCAGACAGCCCTTCCAGGCATCTTGAAATTAAGTCAGGAAGTTGATATAAGTCTATTGGTACATAAACTTACAAATGGGCCCAGGGTGATCTTAGGATTTGACCCTATTAAAATTGAGAAAGGAGAAAAAGCAGATATTACTCTCATTGATCCTAAGAGAAAATGGATTTTCGATGAATCAACAAACCTTTCCAAATCCACAAATTCACCATTATTCCATGAAGAATTAACAGGCAAAAGTGTCGGAATAATCAATGGCCTTAAAAATTACCTTCCGAAGAATTAGGCAATGGTCAAGAATAGTCTCCGATTTGGATTTTTTTGTGGCGTATTTGCCTTTCTGATTTTCTTTTTTGCGAGAAAACTAGGATCGAATCCGTTCATAGATTTAAATCACCTGTTTGCGGATATCATTCTATTTGGGGTGTTCATTTTTTTCGCAAACAAAGATTTCAAAGTTTTTCGAAATGAAGGAATTCTTCACTTTTGGCAGGGAATGACTATTGGTTTTGTGGTGTATGCGGTGGCTACAGCTGTGTTTCTGTTTTTCCTGTTGGCATATTTCTTTGTTGATCCGACCCTTCACTCAGAATATATATTGGAAGCGAAAATCTATCTGGAGGAAAGATCTGCACAATACATTGAAAAGTTTGGAGAGCAGCAATATCAGGATCAGTTGATAGCCATTGAAGAGATCCGGGTCTCGGAATTGCTATTTTCTGCAGCATTGAAAAAATTGATCGTTGGTCTCTTTGTCACACCAGTTATATCCATAATTTTAAGGAAACAATCAAAATGATATATTGACATGGAACAAGAAATTGAAGCACCCTCAACCAGAAGTATTGGAATTAAGTATGGTATTATATCCGGACTATTAGGAATTATTTTTTTCATTGTCGTCGATGTTACTGGCAATGCCGGCAATCAATCCATTTCATGGTTAGGATTGATAATTACAATTGCGGTTATGGTGCTGGCTCATCGTGAGTTCAAAAACAACGGAGATGGGTTCATGGAATACAAGCAAGGACTGGGCATAGGACTTTGGCAGGGTGTTATCGGATCCGCGATATCTTCCATATTCACCTTTATATATGTGATAGCCATCAATACCGAATATATTGATATGCTCAAGGAGCAACAAAGGTTCAACATGGAGGAACAAGGTATGTCCGATGCTCAAATCGAACAGGCGATGGATATTAGTGGTATTTTCATGTCTCCCGGAGCCCTACTAGGATTTGGTTTATTCTTCGGGATCTTATTCACATTAATTATTGCGTTGATAGTGTCCGCCATCACCAAAAAATCAAGACCCGAATTGATCTAAAGATTTTTTGTGAGAAAGGATAACCCGCAACTTTCAATTGTAATCCCCGTCTTCAATGAGGAAGAATCAGTTCCGGAATTACATGGTTGGATAAAAGATGTACTAAAGGAAAACAAAATCAGTGCTGAAATCATATATGTTGATGATGGAAGCACTGATAATTCCTGGTCAATTATCGAAGATCTAAGTGAATCTGACAAAAACGTCAAAGCCATTCGGTTTACCAGAAATAACGGAAAGTCAGCTGCACTTCAGATTGGGTTTGAACATGCGGTTGGGGATGTCATTATTACGCTGGATGCGGACATGCAGGATAGTCCCGATGAGATCCCATCATTGTACAACATGATATCCGAAGAGAAATATCAACTGGTATCAGGATGGAAGAAAAAACGTCACGATCCCCTGGAAAAAACCATTCCTTCCAAGTTCTTCAACGGGGTTACGAGGATGGTTTCGGGAATCAAACTTCATGATTTCAATTGTGGGCTCAAGGCATATGATCAACAGGTGATCAAGAGTATTGAAGTATACGGAGAAAGACACAGGTATATTCCTCTTTTAGCCAAATGGGCTGGCTTTGACAAGATCGGAGAAAAAGCAGTTGAACATCGAGCCAGAAAGTACGGCAAAACAAAGTTTGGAATGAAGCGATATATCACTGGTTTTCTGGACTTACTATCCATTTCTTTCGTAACCCGCTTCAGTAAAAATCCTATGCACTTTTTTGGGTCGCTAGGTACACTGTCCTTTTTCAGTGGATTCGTCATCACTGTTTATGTCATCGGAGATAAAATATATAAACAATATTATCAGCTACCTGTACGAGATGTTGTGGACCAACCCTTGTTTTTCCTGGCATTAGTGGCCTTGATCGTGGGGATGCAATTGTTTCTTGCCGGTTTTCTAGGTGAAATGATATTCTTAAACAACCCTGGTAAGAGTGATTATGCCATAGCAGAAAAGATCAACTGCAAGGATGCCTGAGTATTCAGTGGTGGTCCCTGTTTATAACCGACCTGAGGAGATCAGGGAATTGCTTCAATCATTATCCAAGCAGACGTACAAAGATTTTGAGGTGATCATTGTAGAGGATGGATCAGATGTTAGTTCGGAAGAGGTTGTAAGATCATTTCAAGATTCACTCAACATTAAATATTTCGTCAAGGAAAACGAGGGACAAGGATTTGCAAGGAATTTTGGGTTCAAAAAGGCTAATGGAAACTATTATGTGATATTCGATTCGGATTGCATCATTCCTCCTGATTATTTCGAACTTGTCCATAAACAACTGCAAGAGGGTGAAATTGACGCTTATGGTGGTCCGGACAAGGCACACGAATCATTCAGTATTGTTCAGAAAGCAATTAATCAAACGATGACATCCTTTTTCACCACTGGGGGAACCCGAGGTGGAAAATTGCAGGTTGCTGAATATCATCCTCGGAGTTTTAACATGGGATTAAAAAAAGAAGTATTTGCAAAAACGGGAGGATATATAATCCCATTTATGGGGGAAGATATAGAGTGGACAATTCGGATCATTAAACATGGATTCAAAACCAGTTTAATCCCTGAAGCGTTTGTGTACCACAAACGACGCACTAATCTGAGGAAGTTTTTTAAGCAGTTAAAGTACTTTGGAAGAGCAAGGATCAATATATCCAGGTTTCACAAAAGACAGATCAAACTTGTACACCTTTTTCCCTCAGTTTTTTTGATTGGTAGCATCGTCAGTTTGATCTGGGGAGTATTCCATTGGATTGGTATGGTTCTGATAGGCTTGTATGCAATGTACCTTTCCATGATTATGTTAGAATCTCTTTTCACCACAAAATCAATAAAAGTAGCATTGTTAACACCTTTCGTAGCGATCATTCAGCTATACGGATATGGCTGGGGAATGATCTATGAATATCTCCGAAAATTAAGGGGGATTAATCCGAATACAGCTTATACCGAACTTTATTAACCTATTTTTTAATCGCCTTATAAATGATTTCATCAGGAGGTAGAGCATACCTCTCTACCTCTTCACGGTCAATTTCCATGACCAGTTTTTCCTCAATAAGACCAAAACCGGCACTTTTTATCCTGTCTGGGTAATCCTTTCCGTATAACCTTACATGATCGTCCTGACCAAAGAGCTTTTCTCTTTCTTTAGGATCTGTGACCGATGGATCTTCCTGGGTATTATCCGGTAGAGGATAAAAAAGTGGAATTTGAAGTATGGCCCACCCTCCTGGTTTCAGGACTCGATTCATTTCTTTCATAGCTTTTATGTCATCTCCGACATGTTCGAGCACATGATTGCAGAATATCACATCGAAAGAATTGTCCTCAAAGGGGATGTCATGGATATCCATTTTGACTTTGGCCAATGGAGATTCGAGATCAGCAGTGGTATAATCCAGATTTGGAAGTTTTTCAAAACGAGAGATATAGCACAATTCCGGAGCGATATGCAACATTTTGTACGGGGCTGTGAAGAAATTCGTTTTCCTTTCTAAATACAGCCAAAGCAGTCGATGGCGTTCCAAGGAAAGACATGTTGGACACAGCGCATTGGATCTTGCAATCCTTCCGTAAGGGAGAAACTTTCTAAATGAATGACCGCATATGGGGCAGTTCACGCCATTCCCTCGATAAAAGACGGCTAAAATCCTCAAAACAATGTGACTTATCCGTTGGAGGTATTTTCGAGGAATTTTTCTTATAACAAAGCTTATGATCTGCTTCATTCTATTTCGATATCACCAGTTTGGTCGCAAATATATGAACATGAATAACCACCAAGACCTGTCATCTACTTTTTAAAATATATGAATAGCTAGGACGTTTATTGGATTAAATTAAATTAGGGGCAGGAATTACCATGAGGATCCTTTGCATTCTGTTATTGTTAGCCTTTACTATTCCCTCGAGATCTCAAACGAGGGATATCAAGGAGTATATGCCTACAGAAAACCTGGACATGAAAAAGGATAGCAATAAGAAACGGAACCTCCCGAAGGAGAAGAAGATCCGGTACATTATCAAAAATGACAGTAAGAGGATACTATATGGGAATCCATGTGTTCTCGAGCAAACTCGTAGAATGAATTTTGAATATGCAATTCAGATCGAGGGTTTACCTGGGACATTGAAACCTGCCAGAAGGTTATGGGAAAACACTAAAACCTGGATGAACCTGATCTTCTTAAGGTCACCTTTTTGGAAAACAACATTAAATAGGAGAGTGAAGGATTGTCGTCGAAAAAGTGGTGATCTTGTGGGATAGATCTACCGATCTTCTTTTCGGTACATAAACTTCAGACCTGACCAGTCTTCATCGATGGCACAAACCTTAACGTCTACCAGGCCGCCATCAAGCCCAACTTTTCGCACAAAATTACCATCCAGATCCTTATCTAACTGAGAACTTCCTTTTGGCCAGGAAACCCATATCATTCCACCTTTTTTAATCTTGGGTTTGACATCCTTCCAGTGTTTGTGGAGTTGGTTTTGGAATTGTACGAACAGATGTATGAAATCCACGCTTTCGTCAGAGCATTCTGGTAATGTTATTTCTGAATATTCGGGTGCATCCAAAATCAAATTGAAGTACCCTGGAGGTGTGTTGAGGAATACACAGTGGGATCCTTCCTTGATACCAAGTTTTTTTGCCAAGGGGGTGCCTGAATACCCAGATGTCATATACAGATTTCCTTTGCTGGAAGGTCTGGATCCAATGTTCTTGCAAAGAAATATTGCTCACAGGCCTCATTCAATTGACCTAGTTTCTCGTGTGCCTCTGAAGCAATGAAATAGCTTTCCGGTCGGTCTTGCCAAACCCTTATATTCCATTCTGTGGCTTTAATAGCCTTCTCGTAATCTTCTGTTTTCAGATAGAGTTGAGCCAACCCATTGTATAATTCCCAGTGAACTTCTGATAGCTTGTCTTTGGTAAGCACAATGGGGTATGCTTTTCCGTAGATTGATGTATAATATTCTTTGGCTACTCCATTAGCCAGTTCAAAGTATCTGATCGCTTCATTGTCATCATTGAGCAAGTCTCGGTGGATTTTAGCAAGTTCGACGTAGGTCCTGAGGTTTCTATAACCCAGTACCAGTAACTTCATCAGTACCTGAACCGATTTCTTTGGTTGATTGGATTCCCTGTAAGAAACGGCAAGGTTTTCTTTGAACGATAGTTTGTTGATAGTGGTGTGGTTTTCTATTAATTCATAATAGTAAATAGCTTCCTGGAATTCTTCATTGTCGAAATGCTGTTGACTTTGTACAATCACATCTTTGGTCAATTGGACCTTGAACTCCTCCATATCCGATTCCTCATCAGCAAATGCTCCCAGTTTGTTGATCATGGTGAATGTTGCATCCAGATCTCCTTCCGCATGTCTTTCCAATGCATCATTGAATAATTCACGCCTTTCAACCAACAATTCTTCCTTCTTTATAAGGTCATAGTAATTCTTTATCCCGATTACCGTCATGACCACAATAGCCACAATGAAAGTAAACCCGAAAGCGTAGGCAGTTGCAATCCAATTTTCCCGCCAATCAATTTCCTTTTCTGCGTAGTTATATGGTTTTGCGGGTTCCCTTCTAGGAGGTGGAGCGGGTTCATGATAGAAAGTTTCCGCCTGGAATGCTCCGTATTTCATTTGAAGATCATAACGGGCTTTTTCATAAGGGTTGCTGAGGACCTGGTATGCACGATTGATCTCCTTGAACTTCTCCTCCATGTCCGGATTGTTTGGATTCTTATCCGGATGATATTTTACTGCTTTTTGTTTGAAAGCAGCTTTAATGACATCATCGGAGGCATTTTCAGGGACCCCAAGTATGTTGTAATAACTCAACATTTATTAAAAACGAGCTATGAACTTATCGTATTATACTAAGAAAACAATCTTTGTGTTATGAAAAAGCCGGCAAATACGCAGGAAATCCCTCCAATGAGGCTCAATGCTATGTACAAAAGAGCTGTTTGTTCCTGACCTTCCTGCCAAAGCCTAAGGTTCTCGTAGGAAAATGTGGAATAGGTAGTAAATCCACCACAAAATCCAGTTACCAGAAATAATCTCCAGTATTGAACATCTTTTACAGATATTGCCATTAATATCCCAATGAGGAGCGACCCTGAAAGATTGATACTTAAAGTAGGCCAAGGGATAGGCCAATTGTAGTTAATCAGTCCGATATTTAGAAGATACCGGCAAACACTACCGAGAAATCCGCCCAAACCAACCCAAATTAGGTCTTTGATCATAATTTCTGTTCGATAAAATTTTTAGCATGTGACTGCAAATCTGGGAAGAAACTGTAAAACTCATGTTTAAAGGCATCGTAGTTTTCCTTGAGATCATCGATGGCTTCATCCATTTTGGAATCATAAGAAGTTCTTCTTGAAAGTCCAGTCAGGGCCTTCTCCAAACCAATCAGGAATTGATAATTGTATAACCAATCGTCATTGGCCATATAGTGAAGCATGTGCTTAGCCCTTTGCGGGATCACATGGTCGTATTTTCCTGTCAGTTCGTAAAAGCCGGAAGTGAAATCTTTTAAAGCTTTAGCAGAAAAATTTTCCCAATAATGTGCCAGGAAGTGGTCGTAGTACAAGTCGACAATTACCGGAGCGTAATGACGATATTTTGGTCTAAGACGAATTTTACTTTGAATCACAACCTCATGGCTGTCCGTGTACTCGTCGATGGATCTGTGTAACAGTATTCCTTTCCTGATTTCCTTACTATAATTATTGACTTCCTTTCCCTTGACAAAATCCCCTATGAAATTGCCAATGATCCTACCTTCGTCAGATCCTGAGAGAAATATGTGAGCAAGGAAATTCATGATTTACTTAAAAGAAATCTTAGAATTTTTCTACTAATTTATTTTTGCGATCAATGTTTGTAATTTACTACTTGTACAAATAGAATTTCATTGTAGTTTCGCTTATGTCCCGAACCCACCTTAATATTTTAGTCCAGCTAGCTAAAGTCGATGGTGTAATTGTTCAAGATGAGATCGATTTGATCAAGCAGATTGGCACGGCCAATGGTATGAGTAGTGTAGAGATCTCGCAGTGTTTTGATGATCCGGATTTGATTGAAAATTTGGAAGGTCTGACAGATGATGAGAAGTACGAGTACATATACAACATCGTTCGGTTAATGAAAATAGATGGCCGATTATATAAGGAAGAGATCAAGTTTTGTGCAAAAATGGCAAGCAAACTTGGATACGACGAAGAGGTCCTTATGGAACTGATGCTGAAGATCTACAGTGATCCCGATATAACTACAGACAAGGAAAAACTGAAATCAGCAATTCAGAAATACTTGAAACATTAATGCCTCCCGATCCCCTGGAGCATTTTTCCAAGCTCCAAAACCTTCTAAAAATTGAGAGGGAGGAGGATCGCAAACAATACCTAGAAAAGATAAGGAATAGATCCATTCATGACAGATGCAAGGAAGGTGTTTGTTGGTTTCCTGTTATTGTTAAGAAGTCTTATCTGGGTTTAGGCGAAAAATGGATCCTGGAGATTGAAAGGAAATCAAGTAACCAGAGACATCTATTCTCGTCCGGAGCGTCCTCTCGTCTTTTCTCAAAAAGTCATGATGGTGAAAGGGGATCCAGCGGTATTATTAACCAGGTAAAGGAAAATCGAATTCGGATCGTATTGAACCAATCAGAACCACCAGAGTGGCTCGACGAGGGAGAAATGGGATTGGACCTGCTCTTTGATGAGTCCAGTTATGACGAAATGGAAAAGGTTCTGGTGAAGCTACAAGGAATCAATGAAGGAAGAGAAAAGGAACTGGTCAATTTGTTTTTAGGGAGGTCATCCCCCTCATTTGCAAATGAACAAAGGATCAAGTACCCACTACTCAATAGCAGTCAGAACGATGCATTGAACAATGCATTATCTTCCAAGGACATTTCTCTGATCCATGGACCTCCTGGCACAGGAAAGACTACAACCATTGTTCATTGTATCTCGAAAGTTATAGAAAGTGAAAAGCAGGTATTGGTTTGTGCTCCCAGTAATGCGGCTGTTGATTTATTGGTTGAGAAACTGCACAAGCTGGATGTGAACGTTGTTAGACTTGGTCATCCGGCAAGAGTCAATGAGGAGGTGATCTCTCACACCCTTGATGCTCAACTCGCAAATCATAGGGACGCTTCCACTCTTAAAGGATTGAGAAAGAAAGCAGAAGAGCTGTATCAACTAGCTGGGAAATATAGAAGGAAGTACGGAAGAAAGGAAGCTGAACAACGGAAGCTTCTATATCGTGAATCCAGGTTGTTAAAGGACGAAGTTCGGGTACTTGAGGACTATATAGTCACTGATATTCTGAATAAAGCCAATGTTATCGCTTGCACATTAATTGGGGCCAATCAACCTCTTATGATGAAGAGATCTTTTAAAACAGTCTTTATTGATGAGTCCTCACAAGCACTTGAACCGGCAAGTTGGATCCCAATACTGAAAGCAAAGCGGGTCATTATGGCCGGTGATCATATGCAGCTTCCACCAACAATTAAGTCACAAGAAGCAGCGAAAAATGGATTGGAAGAAACTCTATTCGAAAGATGCATGGAGAATTATGACGTCGGTGTGATCTTGAGGACACAGTACAGGATGCACCCGGATATTCTAGCTTTTTCAAATAAGGAATTCTATGGAGGTCAACTGGTCAGTGATGACACAATCATTGACCGAGATTCACCATTTGATGAGCCAGTTGTATTTATTGATACTGCCGGTGCAGGATACAAAGAGCAGATCAACCCAGAGACATTAAGTACTTACAATGTAGAAGAAGCTCAATTCACTATCGAATTCCTCCGCAAAATCATCGATGGACATCCTGAACAAGAATTTTCCATCGGAATTATTGCTCCGTACAAGGCGCAAATTGAGGAGATTCAGAAAGCTAATAGACATAGTGAGTATCATACCGCAGACCTTAACTTATCGATAAATACGGTGGACGCATTTCAAGGTCAGGAGAGGGACATAATAATTATCTCTCTTACTCGTAGTAATGATGATGGTGAAATAGGATTCCTTTCAAATATCAAAAGGATGAATGTGGCTATGACCCGGGCACGACATCAACTTGTGATCATTGGAGATTCATCAACGTTGTGTTCTCATCCGTTTTATGATGAAATGGTTCAATTTTTCCAGAAAAATGATCAATATCGCAGTGTCTTTGAATACCAGTATGAATCATGAAAATCGCAGCATACTTTTTCCTTTCTATTCTAACTATAACCTCTTTTGCACAAAGTGATGAGATGGAAATCAGGGCCGTCATGTCAAGCCAGGAGCAATGCTGGAATGATGGTGACTTAGAGTGCTTCATGCAGGGATATTGGAAATCGGATGATTTAGTCTTCATTGGAAAAAATGGATTGACTTACGGATGGGAGAATATCCTAAAAAATTATCAGAATTCTTATCCCGATAAGGACGCTATGGGACGGTTAGCATTTGAAATCAAGTTGTTGGAACCAATCAGTGAGGATCATTGGTTTATGATCGGAAAATGGGAATTAGAAACTAATTCCGGTAATCCAAACGGTCACTTTTCCCTTGTGTGGAGACGCTTAGGAGATGAATGGGTGATAGTGGCAGATCATTCCAGTTAAAAATCTCACAATAAGGTCCATTAGATTTCACATCTTTGCCAAAATCGAAAATCGTACACATTGAATTTAAGTTTTGAAGATATACCAAAGAAGGTCAGATGGATTTGGGGAATTGGCCTTTTTTCCAGGATTGTCATATCCTCATTCGCTTACATCATCGCACATGATTACATAAAAAACCGATTACCCATTTCAGACTCAATTGTTGCTGGTAATTGGTTATACTGCGAAACCAGGTATGATCATACACCTCTTTACCCATATTTGAGTGCTGCTATGAACTGGCTCGCACCTGATGTGGCATTTCTCAAATCCATGTTCATAAACCTCCCACTGGCTATTGGTGACGCCTTGATCCCTGTTGCGATCTATCTTTTGTTGAGAAAATACGGAAAAGAGTCGTTGGGGATAACGGCATCACTTTTCTACGCTTTAAATCCTCTGCCGATATTGGAAGTTGGACTTTCTCACTGGGATGGGTTCACGACTTTATGTCTATTGGGAAGTTTGTATTACCTCCACGATAGCAAGATCCGAATGGTCGGGATTTTTGCGGGTGTCGGTACACTATTGAAACAATTTCCTTTAGGCATATTATTGGTGGTTTTAACTAAAGAAAGAAGCTTTTACAAGGCCTTTTTAGCTGGAGTGATTACAGTTGGAGTGGTTGTCCTGGGTTTTCTTCCATTTCTTATCAATTGCCCTGAAACATTCGTGGATAATATTTTGAATCATCCTTTGTGGAAAGGCACTTCCAGCATAAAAGTTGGTATTGGTACGATCAAGGATGTTTTCAGGGTTTTTGAAGTCCCTTATCCCAAAGTAATTTGGTTGGTTCTATTTATCGTACTGATCGGTTTCCCCTCGCTAAAGGCTAACGAGAAAAATTACTTTTATTTCACAGGGTTACTAATGATCACACTGGCATATTTTACATTCGTAACACACCGTCAATTGATTGTTTGGGCTCTGCCTTTCATAACAGTTTATTGTGTGGACAAGAAAACATTGTGGGCGTTAGGAGTAGTCCTACTCGGATACGTGATCCGAATACTGAAGCCTGAATGGTATTTTGGCCTTATTCATTTAGGAATTGGGGTATGGTTCTATTGGAAGTTTTACCAGGAAATGATCGCTGTTGGTCAACAAAACAGTATTGCCGTTGACACCCAGGAAGGATAAAATAGCTATCGGTCTGGGCACCTTTCAGCGACCCAATATGTTGGCGGATACCCTCGAATCATTGGTCAAGCTGAAAATTCCGGAAGGTGCTGAAATAAATCTGATCCTTGCAGATAACGACGAAGCTTGTAGTGCTGAAGAGATATTCCAATCATTTAAAGATCGATTACCTTTCGCCGCTGACTATATTGTGGAACCGGAAAGAGGTATAGTGTATTTCCGGAATTCTGTCCTGAAAAAAGCAATAGACATCAATGCAGATTTCGTTGCTTTTATTGACGACGACGAGACCGTAGATCCCCTTTGGTTGGATGAGATGTTGAAAACACTCAGGAAGTACAATGCAGATGTGGTGGATGGAGCAGTAGATAGGATTTTACCGGAAGAAACACCTAAATGGATCAGAAGAGGAAAGTTTTTGGATTGGCATAGTTTCAAAACTGGCACCTTGCGTCAATCCGGAAGCACCAGCAACATCCTCTTCAAAATAAAGCTTGTCAAAGATTGGGGACTGCGCTTTCATCCAGCCTTGAATTTTGCAGGGGCATCTGATACCTTCCTCTTCAGGCAAGCATACTTGAAAGGAGCTAAAATAGTCTGGATGGATGAACGATATGTGCAGGAGCATTTTCCCCCTTCCAGGGTCACCCGAGGTTGGATATTGAGACGGGCTTTTCGCAGGACTAACTCCAAATTCATTAGGAAAAGATTAGAATTCGGTTATCCCAGGGCCGCGATCACTTATTTTTTTAACGGGATTTTTCAGGTGGTTATTGGAGGATTACTCTCAATAATTTCTTTACCCTTTGGCCCCATGCTTCGTTTGCATGCCCAACGAATATTTGTAAAAGGGCTCGGTACTTTTAATGGGATATTTGGTAAAACTTATGAGGAATATCGTCGAACGCACGGTAATTGAGTTGTGATATGATATATCCATAAAATTTATATTTGAGCATGAAGCACATATTTTTTTCTATCCTTAATTTGACATTTTTTCTGGCAGTCGCACAGGAAGAAAATCCAATTGAGGCCTTTGAAGATTTGATGGAAAAGACATGGGCCATTGAGAGCGAGTGGGGTGATGGTACCATTTTTAAGCAGGAACTTACCGTGGAATATGGCCTTAATCGCACGATCATCATATCAAAAACAAAAGGATTCACAGATCCCGATCGAACGCAGTTTGGTAACAGGAGTTATGGTATTCGACAATACAATGAGGAAAGTGGGGAGATCAGATTTTGGGAGTGGGATACATTTGGTGGATTGACAGAAGGTAGAGTTGTTGTTGATGGAAGGGATTTTCTATTCATCTACAATTATCAGGATATGAAATTTGTCGATATCTGGGAGTATCTGGATGACGAAACCTACTCATTTAAGGTGATGTCTTACGAGAATGATGAATTTGGTGACCTGTACCTAAAAGGTGCCTACAAATCAAAGAACTGAAAACGATCCGTCAAATATTATAACACTCCACACATTGCTTCTTGTTTCCAAATAAGAAGGCCTTGATCAGGTGAATGTTCCGTGTAAGGGGAAGTTTTTTAGGGTATGGGCGATAATTGGTATTTGAAGTCTGGATGAAATCGTCCATGGTTGAACCAAATGCAATGAAAGTAGTATCCGGGTTCAGTTCATACCAATTTCTGATGAGGATCTTGGCCAACATACCACACATAAGAATGACCATTGAACCTTTGGGAAACTTCTTTCCCTCCAAAGTATCATAGACTTTATGTGAATTCACAAAAGGTATTCTAATAACGTTTTC
Organism: Cyclobacteriaceae bacterium; assembly: GCA_965242805.1. Taxonomy (GTDB): domain Bacteria; phylum Bacteroidota; class Bacteroidia; order Cytophagales; family Cyclobacteriaceae; genus JANQEU01. Next base: position 4,286,678 of record CBDETD010000002.1, read on the forward strand.
CTCTTTGACAGTTACACCGAGATGTTCCAGGAACTCAAGGTTCTGGTAATCATTGGCAACGTAGTACATTTCCTTGTTCTTCATATGATGGATCAATTGGGGCAGATAACGAAGGTTATGATGAAAAACCATAGCTCCGATCTTATGATCATAGTCTCCAATTAAATCATCGGCTAAAGCTCTTCTAGGTGCGGCACATGTTGAACAACTTACACCCAGGAAGTAATTTTTTTGTTTGTATTTGATGGAATCAACTAACCTTTCGGCCAGAGGCACGTCATATTGATCCTGTATCCGACCGTTCCAGGTCTTTTTATGATCATTGTTGAGAAACTTCCGAATGAAATTAAGTTCTCCGTCATTGAAATGGGCGAAAGTAAATGCTTCTCCTTTTTCAAGAAATCCCAGGAATTGCTGCATTATGTTTTCATAATCAGGATTTTTATGTTTTTCAAACCTGAAAGTTCGTTTAGGATCAATTGAAAACCGGTTGATAACAAAAACCAATAAGGACCTCAAAATAGATTGAATAAAGGCGAAAAAACTCAACCAGGAAGCTTTGGAATTTGAAGATCCGGCACCTTCATGAAATACTGATATATTGTCGTAGTTTTCCACAGGAGTGGTGACAATCAAAGGTCTGGAGCCTGTTAATGTATTTTTAAAGGTGTTTTTCTTTGGGTTGAACCTCAGATACCTGAATTTAGACTGATGATTCAAAAGCTCCGCTTTTTCCAGTTTTTGTTTTTCCAATAATTGGAAGGAGTGATTTTGAACCCAATTGATGTAAGGCCACCTTTTTACAGATATATTTCCTCCATTTGCGGACAGCAATTGTTGATTGGAATCGATATCCAATTTAAAAGATGGATTGAAGATATCAAGAGAACAATCCACATAGTAACGAGTGAAATATGGCTCGTTCACTCCCATTTTTACTGAATTGAAATGGTATCCTCTGTAGATCTCCTCAATCATATTCTCGACAGCATGGACCTTGCCGAGGAAAGCACTGGAATTTAGATAGTTATAGTACCTTGAATAACGTGGGTAGAATTTCCAATAATAATACTGCAGGGATCCCTCAGGGTAATTGAAATAATTATCGGCTGAGAATAATATATCGCTTTTCATATTAGAAAAGGAATCCATTATATTCTTCGGGTTTCCTGAGACCCTTGTGTTGTGCCCTTCAATGAAAAGAATAAGATCGTCCTCTTTTAATTTGTTGACCTTCATGAAATTTCGAAGCTCAAGGATTTTGGATTTATCGGTGAATTCCGATTTGCCAAGGTCAAAAGTATAAAGAGGTACGTCATGTTCCTTACAGTAATCAATGACTTCCTTGTTTAAGGGATACTTAGTACTCTCGACAGATATTATATGTAATTTCATGATTCTCCTATCTCAAAAATGAGAACTGATTGGCAAATTCGTACATTCCTCTATGCTTAGGCCCGGGAAAATGGAAGATATAAGGGTGTGAATTCGTTACCTTATTGATTAGTAAATCATTTTCTACACTAAATCGTTCAGGACTAGCAAATTTACCATAATTGGTGAAGATGAGGTGATCATAATCCAAAAGGATCTCCTCCGGATGGTGGACAAAATACCTGTGTAGATTCACCTGATCACTTCTCATTCGCTTATTGATACTGGCAGCATCTAATATTCTCAAAACCTCTCCTGCGTAACCAATATAACCACCCGAGTTGAGGAATCTATATTTTGGGAATTTTGACTTGCTTTTTGGGTATCTGAGGTAATAGTAAGGATGGAGAAAAATGTTCTGTAGGGCCTGGATCCTGAAATAATAATTGTCTTCACATGAAAAGATCATTCCATGATCAAAGCCTTTGAAATCCTTTTCCAAATCGGATATGTCCTTTACAAAAAAGCTATCGTAAGCATCTGTAAAAAAGATGATTTCATCCTCTGGTAGTGTTTTCAAATAGCGAGTGATAAAATCAATCTTTGAGCCGTTCCCAAAATACGGTTCTCCGAATCCTAATACATGCAGTTCTATACTAAAGTAGTCACATGACTTCTTCAGTAGGCGGAGACCTTCATTGTCGTGAGTGGCTACTGTAATGAATTTCATAACTCGGTTTCAGCGTATTTGATACCCTCAAAGATCTCTTGATATTGTCTGGCCATTTTTTTCCATGAAAGGCAATTCTTAAATGTATAATCCCTAAACTCCTTGGATTTATTTTTTGTAGTTTCCGGATCCTCTAAAAACTTGTTCACCGTTGACCTCCATTCCTCGATATCACCTGAAGTTACCAAATAGCCATTCCTTCCATTTTGGATTGCTGAGGGTATACCGTCAATGTTTGAAGCCAAACATAAAGTTTCTGACATTACGGCTTCCAGCGCAACCAGTCCAAAACCTTCAAAGTCTCCATCAACCTTTAGATTTGGCATTACAAACAGATCAGCCTTTTTGAGAAGAAAGTTTTTTTCATCGTGGTCAAGGCCACTCAGATGAAAAACTCGATCATCATAACCAAGTTCCTTGATCCTATCATGTAACTCTATCTCGTCCATTGGGATACCATTAAGCAGTATCAACAGATTGAAAATCGGCGCAGGCAACCACTTTTTTGTCCTGTTTATATTTTGATAAGATGTCAATCTGGGACCTATTACGACGTAAATTACGTCTTCCGGTAATGCTGGAAGGATATTATTTACGAACCACGAGAATCCCTTCCGACGTACTGTTCTTCCAATGGAAATGATTATTCTTCTGCTGTCAATTTTAATACCTTCGAATTTCGAGGATATATCGATATCGGTAATTGACCCCTTTTTCATTGAAGGATCAAAGCCATTTTTCACAACTTTTACAAGATCCTGACGGATACCTCGTGACAGCAATTCCTTTGCCGTGGCATCACTGACCGCAATAATTGCATCAAAACGATTTAAATACTTCCTGGCCCATTTTTGATAAAGTCCAAATGGAAAGACGATGTCCAGTCCGTGTATCGTTACTACACGCTTTATGGATGAAAACCAATAAAGAGGGGTGAGGAAAAATGCCATAAGACCGTCATTGGCATAGATGAGGTCAATGTTTTTATCCCTTCTCAGTATCTTCAGTGCCCTCCACCATGCGGTAAAGAGAAACAATATATTGGATCCGTTACCCTTGTAGATTACTTCTACAACTTCATGGGAAGTGTGCAATTGTTGGACGAGTTCGAAACATTGTTTTTGCATTCCACCGATGGAGGGTGGATACTTATGAGATATTACAAGGATCTTCATTCCCCGGTCCCGGAGTTGGATTTGAAATGATTGTAAATCTCCATATCAGGTTGGCAAATTTCCACGATCCTTTTCATCTGGGAGTCAGTCACTTCCTTGGTTATCCTGTCTTTAGAAAGTGGATTGATATTTCTATTCCCTATAATCAGATGTTTTCCAAATAGGTCTTCGTATTTGGAAGTAAAACTTTCCATTTCTTCCAGGATACCTACAATTGAGAATTTACTAAGATTGTCAATCGCTTTTTGAATTCCTTCCGGACTCCTTAAATCAGTACCATCAGTAAAGAAATCAACATATTGAGATCCTATTTTCACTCCATCGTCACTATCAAGGTAGGCATCAAGGGAGAGATCGTGTTTGAAGTGGTCATTTTTCTTGTGGACGTTAAAGAAATACTGGGAAATCCACCTTTTGACAGGATCTCTGAGAACAGTAACAAATACCCATTGATCCTCAAATCGAGATCTTACCTCATCGGTACACCTTACATGTCCTTTAACATATCTGAGATGCTTTTTCTGCAGGTGCTTCACCAGCTTTTCCTGCCTTAGTGTCAGCAAATCAACTTTCTTCTTTTCTGATTCTTTTCGTGTTTTTGCCGCATCCACTTTGCCACTTCTTAGTGAAAGGGCGCTTAGATGTAATGATTTTCTGAATGCTTCATTGATTGAAGTACCACCACATTTGGGTATGTGTACAAAACAAAGCCTTTTTCTCACTCCTTAACGTATTATCATTTAAGGCTGCAAAATTATCCAATCTAGGGCTAAAAGAGCCTGTCTTGTTGTTTATTAACTTTTTCCAAACATTTTTTGGGGGTATTGGGGTTCTTTAGTGACTTATGAACACGAGATCTCGAACTACTTCTACTATTTGATGACTGAAAGAATTAAAGTCGCCTTTTTTGCCGATATATTGGAAGAGAACTTCGACGGAGTTACACATACCATATATGAGCTAGTTAAAAGAATACCGAGGGAGAGATTTGACTTTATTTTCATAACTCCCCACCCTCCCAAGAAGGAATCAAATTTCCCGTTCCGAGTCATCAATTGTCCATCAGTTGGACTGCCAATGTATTCCGAATACAGGATCGCATTGCCCTTCTTAAAAAGGTCCATTCAGCTTCAATTGGACGATTTCCAACCGGATATCGTTCATTTCACTACCCCTTCATTTCTTGGAAATTATGCAGTTGATTATGGGAAGAAAAGAGGTATCCCTGTAATAAGTACTTATCACTCCCATTTCCATTCTTACCTGGAGTATTACTTTAGGTTTTTACCAGGCGGTCATAATGCGGTATTGCCAATTGCCAATCGACTATTGAAGATCTACCGTGAAAGTGACTTGACATTGGTACCATCCAATGCCATGAAAGATTTCCTACTTGATTGGAATGTCTCTGAGAATCAAATTGAATTATGGAAAAGGGGAGTAAACCATGAAAAATTCAATCCGGTACACTGTGATGGGAATTGGAAAAGTGAGCATGGTTTAGAAGACAATAAAACGATCTTGTTTGTTAGTCGACTGGTTAAGTTCAAAGAGCTTAACACCTTAGCCAAGGTCTATTCTCTCTTTCAGGAGAGAAATCCATCTGTGAAGTTTGTTGTGGTTGGCTCCGGACCGGATCAAGATGAATTGAAAGAAAGAATGCCAAATGCCCTATTCCTTGGAAAGAAAACAGGACATGAATTGGCTAAAATCTATGCTTCCAATGATCTTTTCATGTTTCCAAGTATTTCTGAAACCTTTGGTAACGTGGTTTTGGAGGCCTTGGCTTCCGGATTGCCAGTGGTCACTGCTGCAGAAGGGGGGCCAGTAGATATTGTCCAGCACGGTATCAACGGATTCCATGTAACTCCTAAAGACCCTGAAGCTTTCTACGATAAACTTAATCTCCTATTGGAGAATGAGCTTCTATATAAATCTATGTCTCAAGAAGCAGTATCCTATGCAGACACACAGAGTTGGGATAATATTGTGGAACAGCTGTTTAGTATATACGGTAAAAAAGCCGAATTAAGGTATGCCGTGAGTTTCTGACATGCGAATAGCTGTCATTGAGATTGATTATCACTCAGAAGTATTAAGAAATTTTATTGAAGTATTTGCGAACTCTGAGTTCCGCCTTCAGATATTCACAACAAAAAAGATTTGGTTTCAAACTGGTCTAACGGCAGACTCATTAAATATTGAAGTGTTTACCGTTCAAAAAAGGTCAGAAATACCAACTTTTTTCCGAAATCATGAGACCAAGATTAATGATAATGACCTGGTAATATTTAATACTCTTGCCTCCTTCTATCGGTTTTTCACCAATTTCCCTTTTGCAATACCTGTTCTCGTCAGGATCCATAATGTTAACAGCTATTTTCAACCATTAAAACATTTGCAGTTAGCCACAAACTGGGACGAGGTTGTCTATGATTTCCGACATATTTTTTGGAAAACGATAGGCCAGTTGGACATATATCACCGATCCAAGTTTGTCAAAACCGTTACCGCATTCCTGTTTCCATCGGAACAAATGGCCATACACGCCAGGAGCGGGGGATTGGTACAAGCAAATAGAGTTATTGAGGAACCGTTTCCACAGACATACTCTCAAAAAATTGTGAGGGAGGGAGCAGTATCAGATAGTATCGTGATCTGTGTTGCGGGTACAGTAGAGCGAAAGAGAAGAGATTATGATTTATTAGTCCGTGTCTTCAAGAAATCGGCACCACAGTTCAAAGTGCAGGTAAATCTTGTTCTACTGGGGATATTGAAAGGAGATTATGGAAAGAGAATAGAAAAGGATTTTCAAAATATCTCAACTGAGAAATTTCAGGTGACAACATTCACGGAATATGTAAGTAACTCAGAATTTGATGAGTATATGAGGGCTTCCAAATTTTTGATTTTCCCCATAAGGATCAATACAAGGTACCAGATCTATTCCGAAACTTATGGAAAGTCGAAAATTAGTGGTGCGGAACTTGATATTATTAAATATCAGAAACGAGCGATAATTCCTGATGATTATCAGATATCAAAGGATCTAGAGTTTGCTGCAAATTCATATAAGAATGAAGATGACCTATCGGCCCTTATTACAAAGTGGGTTAATGGTGATGTTCCGCGGCTAGGATCGGATTTTGAGAAATATCATCCTGAACAGATCTGCAGAAAGGTTGGGAAAGTCTTTAAAGGGTTCGTAAGGGACTGACTTATTTACCACCCTTCACAATGAACCAATAAAGGTTCACAAATGGATAGATGAAGATCCTTTTCAAAATTCTTACCAGGGTTCGGAAGAAGAGCTTGACTTTGAAAGTCGTATTAAAATAATTCCGCTGTCGAAGAGTTTCCTTTTCATCTTTTGCTTTACGGTCTATTTTAATGACGAGTTGTTCATCGGTATTTATCCAATCACGAATCCGATGCCCCAGGATTTTCCTGAAATCTCTAAGATCGATATGAGAATAATCCTCGCCTTGGAATGCTCTATTCTTTAATCCCTTTCCCCAGAAATCAAAGTTTTTAACATCATCTATATAGATCACTGCATAACTCTCGAAGTTATTGGCTATCGCTCTCATCTCCCGATCCAGAGGTACTTGTTCTTCTCCGGTAGGTGTATCCGATTCTCCAAGATGTGCAGTATTAGTCTCATATCCCTTCCATTTACTGTCTTTCCAGTCAACTGAACTATCTCCTGACCAGTGTGCATCGAGAAAAAAGATGGCAGGTTCCTTGATTTCCTTCGTTAATCTCGTAATTTCCACACCTGAATCCCCGTGGATGAACTCGATGTTTGAGATCCCTTTATCGAGAAGCTTTTTGCTTGTTTCCTTATGGAGTACATCATCCAGCTCAATAGTATAAACTTTATCAAAATGCTTGGACATCACTTCCGTAGATTCTCCTTTGAATGTTCCCGTTTCAACTACGGTCCGGATTGAAGCATACTGACCATGAAGGAAGGATTTTAATTGTTTGATTCGGAATTTTCCCATGGATTCTTATTTTCTAATCTTCCAACCAAATCGGTGGCAAGTTCTCCGTAATTTCGATATTATTGAATTTATCACATTCCTTTATCCCAACAGACTTGGCCCATTCAGCCATTTTCTTTAAACCGTACATTAAACTTGTTTTTGTATACTCTCCAAAATATGAAATGGTCTTGGAATGATCGGAATAGGCGTGCAACACTTCATTCCGAGCTTCGGTAAATCTCAACTGACCGTCAATCTCCATTGCATTCATCACTTCAGTAGCAAGATCTTTAACTGAATAGTTTTTATCGGCACCTATATTAAATACCTGGCAATAAGCAGATTCATCTTTCACACAATTCGCAATGACCGGCGAAATATCACCAACATAAGTGAAAGCCCTGGTTTGCGATCCATCACCAAAAATTGTCAAAGGCTTGTCCTGCATCAATTGATTCATGAAAATACCAACAACATTGCGATACCTGTCACCGAGGTTCTGGTATTCCCCATATACGTTGTGGGGCCTAAAGACTACATAGTTTAGCCCAAACATCTCATGGGATACCCTGAGTTCATGCTCCACCGCAAGCTTTGCTACCCCGTAAGGATCTTGCGGCACTGGGGTCATATCTTCCTTCATAGGAGGAGGCAGGGCCCCATAAACAGCAATGGAAGAAGTGAATACAAAACACTTGACCTTGTGCCTAATTGCCTCATTGATCAAGTTTACACTTCCGATGAGGTGGTTGTTGTAATTAAATCTTTTGATGAAATGACTTAAACCTTCGGCGGCATAAGCAGCCAGGTGATAGACATAATCAATATCAAATTCATTGAAGATATTTTCGAGTAGCACATGGTCGGTAATCGATCCCTTTATGAAAATAGCTTCTTCAGGAACATTCTCTTCAAATCCACCGGAAAGGTCATCGAGGACTATCACCAATTTACGTTCTGCCAACAGGTCCCTTACAACGTGTGCACCAATAAAACCCGCTCCTCCCGTAACTAATGAATATGTCTTCAACACTAATATTTTCGGCGAAAGTAATGATAATTAGGTCAAAATAAATGTGATTGTGAAATTGAGAATTGTAGGGGTTTCGCAATGCACCCTAGTTTATCATTAAATTATGTCTATTAGCAATTCAATTCTCTGGCAAGCAATTGTTGGGTATGCTTCCCTTCAATCCTTGATATTTTTTCTGGTCCTTATGATCAAGAAGTCTGGTGAGGTTAAGGCAAATAGACTTCTGTCTGCATTGACTTTCTGCTTTTTTCTGATCCTTTTGAATGAGTTTATCAGTGAATCATTAGGATATGAAAATGCACCCCATCTACTATTCCTGACTGGACCTATTTGGTACTTAATTCCACCTATTATCTATTTATACATAAATTTCTTTGTTGCGGATATCAGGTCAAAATACCTCGACTTGGTACATCTTCTGCCTTTCATTTTTGTCCTTCAATCAAATCTTGAGTTTTACTCTTATTCAGCTGAAATAAAGTTGCAATACTACCAGAGATTTATTCAGGAGGGTGAAATACACAGAACTCATAATCTCAATTACATTTTGTTTTTAATCCAAACTTTTATTTACTCTTCGTTGTCCCTAAGGTCCATATTCTCGGCCTCTAAGCTTCAATCCATGCTGAATTATAAAAACCTGCCATGGTTGAAGGTCTTGTGTTATGGGTTGATCATGTTATCCGGAATTGGATTGATAATGGTAGTTGCTGTGAATTGGGGATACTCATTGATCACTATTAACTCGGATTTTTTCACCGTATGGATCACCATCATTATCACAGTACTATTCTTTAAAACACAAATGACGCCTAAACAGCTATATTGGCGGAAACCTTCCGTTGAAGAAAATCCTCAACTGGAAACGGCTATGTCGTCAATCCAACATTTTATGGAGGATCATATTCCATATAGAGATCCAAAGTTCAGTATCAATCATCTATCTGTGGAAATGGGAATGTCAAAACACCGGATCCAACAAGCCGTGAAAAAATTCTATGGCTGCACCTTCAACACTTACATAAATGAACTACGTATCCATGATGTAAAAAAAAGGCTGAAGGAACCGGAAAATGAGATCTACACGATAGAATCCATTGCTCAGGATTCAGGTTTTGCCAGTGCTGCAACCTTTTACAGGTGGTTTCGAAAGTCTGAAGGAACTACTCCCGGGACTTTATTAGATAAGGAATGATCTTCTCTCAATTTGAGAATTTGAGAGTAACAAGAGTCCTCAATTCTTAAATGGATCAATTGATTCCGGAATATTTGTTAGAAAAATTTCATGAAGATCTTGAGTTTTTCCGTATTCGTTTTGATACTATTTGCCTTCTCTTGTAAAAATGATAAAAAGGAGCCAACGCCTGGTCTACCCGAAGGTGTCATCGACTTAAGGGATCAGTATACAGTAAGTACACTTACGGATCCTTTTGACGGAAGTGGGGGATTAGCCATTGATGCTAATGGATTTATCTATGTGGCTGATTTTGGTTCGGAATTAAGTAGTGCTGATGGGACAGTAGTGAATAAAGTGGATCCCGTCACCGGAGATGTTGAAATATTTGCTGGCGGTCTGGATGGTCCTTCCGGAAATGATTTTGGCCCGGATGGATACTTATACCAATCCAATATTCAAGGCAATTATATAAGTAAAATTTCACCTGAAGGTGAAGTCTCCCGATTTGTATCAACCGGTGTTTTCGGGCCGGTGGGGATAGTTATCGATTCCGAAGGCAATGCTTTTATATGCAATTGTTCTCGCAATACGATTTCAAGAGTTACCGCAAACGGAGAGGTTTCAACGTTTTCAGGCGGGGCCGATTTCAATTGTCCAAATGGGATCACAATGGATGATCTTGGGAACCTTTATGTTGTAAATTTCAGGAATAGAAATGTTGTCAAAGTAACCACTGAAGGGGATGCTGTTGTCATTGCCACACTGCCGGGGGGAGCGGGTCACGTGGATTTCGCCAATGGGGAGCTGTATGTTGTCGGACGAGCGACTAATCAGATATTTCTGGTTAGTCTGGAAGGTGATGTATCGGTAATTGCAGGAACGAGTGAACCGGGTACATTAGATGGAATTGGATCTGAGTCGACGTTTTATATCCCCAATGGGATTAGGGTGAGCAGTGATGGCAACAAGATCTATGTCAATGATCGCCTCGGTGAAACTGGCGGCCTTAACCCGGTGGTGGTACGGGTCATTGAGAGGATTTAAATCAGAAAATTTCGCAAAAAGAGTCCTGTTACTCGACCATTGAAACTAACGATTCAATAGGAAAATATAACGATTCAATGAAAATTCGTTCCGTAACATCATGAGTTTCGTGTCTTTTACATAAAACGTAATATCCATGAAAACTCGTACAGTATTATCTTCAATATTTATCCTACTTGCAATATTCACTTTTGGTCAAACGCCCAAGGAGGGAGGTGTGATATCTCTGAATGATTATGAACTGTCTGTAAAATCCGGAGAAGAAGTTACAGTGCCTGTTCAATTAGTCAGGTCTGAAAGATTCAAAAAAGGGAAGATTGATGGGATAATCTTACAAAAACGTACGGGAATTGAATCCGAGATAGTAAGAGATGCTGAGAATCAGGATCTATATGAACTCACTATCAAGGTTTCTCCAGGTATGAACCCAGGTACTTTCCCGTTGATCCTTAAAGCTGAAGGACGAAGTGCATATAAGGTTAAACAGACGATGATCATGTTGACTGTAGTGACAGGGCAGCAGGTTGTTAGCAACAATCGATAAAATCCTTTAAATTCAATCCATGGATTGGAAAAAGAAATATGGGTGGCGAATTCTATTTGCCATCCTGATTTTTCTTTCATTTCGTATAAACGCAGCGGACGAGGTTTCGATGTTTTTTGATTTTAGCCCAATTCTGGATAAGATCCTCCTCGTCTATACAGTAGTTGTGGTAATGGTCATTTGGGAAGCCCTTGATAAGGGTTTTCAATACTTTGAATCCAGAAATTACAACTTTACCCGATCCAGAAATCTTGTAAAGGTTATCGTTGTCTTTACCTTGATGACTTTACCTCTGGTCGCTGCAGCAAGCTTTATTTCAGAGTATTATATCAAACCATTATTAGAATGCCCTGTTAGTGATGAGGCATTTTATGACAATATTGTCCATGGTCAGGTCATTGGATGGTTGATTATCGCAGCCAAAATTATAAAGGTGAATACCATTCAGAACCAGCAACTGGAAAAGGATAAGGCCATGGTCCAGAAAGAATTGTTACAGAGCAAATACCAGAATCTGAAGAATCAGATAAATCCCCACTTCTTGTTTAATAGCCTCAGTGTTCTCCAAAACCTGATTGAAACTGATCCTCATAAGGCTAATGAGTTTGTAGATAATTTATCATCAATGTACCGCTACATTCTGGAAAACAGGGAGGAATCCATGAGCAGTGTGGAGAGAGAACTGGGCATTCTGGAAGTCTATCTTTTTTTGCTGAAAACAAGGCATGAGGACAGCTTATCTGTCGAAATATCCGTAGGTGAGGAATATTATCAGTCCTTTATTCCCACACTCTCATTGCAACTTCTTATTGAGAATGCGGTGAAACACAACAAGTTCTCGCATGAACAACCACTTTCAATTAAGGTCTTCGTCGAAAATGATCATTTGGTAGTCCAGAATAAATTGAAGAAAAAGGGTTCCACACCGACTTCAACAAAAATTGGACTGGAAAACATCAGAAAACAATACAGCTTGCAAACTGATAGATCTGTTATTGTCACGGAGGATGAAGAATTTTTCACAGTTAAACTGCCTGTACTATTCGGTTTGAGGCTAACATGATCCAGGCTATTATCGTAGAGGATGAGAGGCCTTCGGCTCAGCGATTAGCTACACAAATAGAGAAGCTGGAATTCCCAATCAAGATCATCGCCAGTTTGAGGTCTGTTTCTGAAGCAAAAGGATGGTTTAAAGACAACAGTCCCCCTGACCTGATATTTCTAGATATTCAATTGGGAGATGGGACGGCATTTGACTTACTGGAGGACCTGGACATAAAGACCCCGATAATTTTCACCACGGCATATGATGAGTACGCCATCAAAGCATTCGAATTCAATAGTATCGACTATTTATTGAAACCGGTTGAACTCAATAAACTCAGTAACGCTGTTTCAAAGCTTCAAAATATCAGTGATCTAGTGGATAGTTCCAACCAGATCCAGGACCAATTCCAATCTGTGCAGAGAATTGTCACCGGAGATTTTAAAAAGCGTTTCCTGGTCAAACTTGGAGATCAATTTATACCCATTGATACTTCCGAGATACATTATTTCTTCTATGATGGGGGATCCTCATGGATCATGACTTCGAGTGGTAAGAAATATCTCTTGGAGCAGTCCCTGGACCAATTGGAGAATTTGGTTAACCCTTTGGATTTTTATCGAATAAACAGACAATACCTGTTATCGGTGAGATCTATCTCGGAAATACATGCCTACTTCAACAGCAGGCTACTTATTAAGTTAAATCCGGAGCGAGACGATGACGTGATTGTCAGCAGGGATCGAGTCTCCGATTTTAAGAAATGGATGGATCTTTGATGGTCATTTCTTGATAATTGTCAGATTTCCACTCAGGATCAATACAATTCCAATCAATGCATACCATGAAAAATTGTAACCTTCGAAAATTGTGGAAAGGATCAGAGCAATTACGGGGATCACGATAAGTACGTAGGCTGCTCGATCCGGCCCAATATTTCCAATAAGGGTCAGGTAAGCTCCAAAAGCGACGATAGATCCAAATACCGACAAGTAGATAAGAGATATCATGTACGAGGAGCTGTAATCAAGTGTTGGAGCTATTCCCTGAACTCCGGCGACAATCATCATGATGATTGAGCCATAAAGCATTCCGTATCCATTGGAAGGAATTACAGGTATATCCAATTTCTGATTAGCAGCGGACGTAACATTTCCAAGGGATGCAGAGATAACAGAAAGTATCCCAATCAGAGTGCTTTCGATGGGAAGATCTTCGACTGACATTCCCTGGAGTTCCTGGTAAAAGATCAGAATGGTTCCGGAAACACCAAGTATTCCTCCCAGGAAAACTTTCGGTGTTGTTTTTCTTTTCAAAAAGATCCAGGAGAAAACAATGTTCAAGCTCATAATGCCGGAGAATAATACAGCGATTAAAGCACTGGTAAGTTCCAACTCTGCTACGTACACCAACCAGTAGTTGAAACCAAAAAGCAAGCTGCCCTGGAGAGCCATCCTCATATGTTCGGGGAATCCAAACTTTAGTCGCTTTCCTGTCAAAAGGCAATAGGAGATGAGGACCAACCCTGCCAGGAAAAATCTATATGCGACCGACCATAGGGGATCAACATTTCCTAGTTGGAATTTGATCACAAACCAGGTGGAACCCCATATCAGAGCGGGGACCACAAACAAGGAAGCGTTGTTGACCTTCATGGGCCCAAATATGATCAATTGCCAACCATTTCAAAATACGATTCTTGCTGAATTTATTCAGTCGACAGGATAAGGGACGAAGATGAAATTGGTGAATCCCTCCTCCACAATAAAAAGACAACAAAATTCCTCCGGATCCTTGTATACGGATTTGAACTGGGATTCGTCTGTGATCAAATCTCTTTGTAGAAATTCTTCCATAAAGGAAGCATGGTAGTTGAATTGGTTTTGCATCTGACCAGTTTCATACAATATTGATCCAAGTGGAATTTCAGTGGCTGAAACAGGGAAAATGGGGTAATCAGAGATACCTCTCTTTTTAATTTGATAGGCAGCTTCTTTTAATAAGTCTGAGACTTTGACGAAGTCTGATGAAATCATCCCCATCAACTTGGGATTTAATTCCGGATCGTTTTGCATGTGGACTAGAAAAGGAAATTCATCGAGCAAAGAACGGACAAAAAATGAGCTTTCCCCAAGACAGACAGTATAATTCGATAGTTCTCTACGGTTCCATGACAGGCTTGGGGTTACCAGCTAGCTAGCGCACGTTTGTAACGCGGCTACCATTCCTGGGATTATAATACCCAAACTCAGTATGGATAATGTTTGGTCCCGAGCTAGTTAAAACTGAAAAAGGAATGTAAACAACCTACCTAGCAAGTAAATTGAGGGAAATACCATTGCAAAACCAACACACTTACAAAATTTTATAACTGGCTTCTTAACTTGTGCTGACGTAGGATCGGTTGTCTTTGTCATGGTTCTAAGATTTATTCCAATTTTACCACAATCAAACCAGTCAATTGTGATTCTTTTGATGAACAAGGGTAAAATATCATTGATCTGGCGGAATTAAGGAATGAACGGAATTCAGCTCCTTTCTTTTTAGCAAGTTAGAAGGGGCCAATGGCTTGCACTGATGTGATTATCTTTAAGGAATAACTAATGAAGTGCAATGGCTAAAATCATCAAATCAATTGTAAATGCCGTTAAAGGCGCTGTAAAAGGTGCCTTTGAAGGCAGTGCCAACCTGGGGAGTACCGTGGTTGATTCGGTTAAAGAATTGACACTAAATACACTAAGGGGGACTACCGACTTCGTGGTAAAAGGTGTACAGCTTCCAGCCTCAATCGTTCAGGGAGTGTTTGAAGGATTGACCAACATAGGGAAGGGAGTAATTGACCTTGTCAAAGGTATTGTCAACGGTGCTGTGCAAGGTGCGATGGAAAGTGGGGTAGAACAAAAAGATGCAGTTCAAGGCTCCGTGAAGCAGGCGGTTCACTCTGCCAAAGAACTTGGTCTTGACATTGGTGATGTAGCAGTAGAGGCAATCAAAGGGTCGGTAAATGGAGTGAAACAAGTGGGAGGCGATACAGTTTTGGCTACGAAAAATGCAATCGTAGCTGCCGTGGAAGCAGCGGGAGAGATCAGCATCGAATCCTACAATGCTGTAAAAAAAGCAATTGATGCAGGTATCGAAGGGAAAGATGAAATATTGAAAAAGCTTTAGTCTCCGGACATATAATAATTCAATTCAAATAAAATGGCCACCTATCAATCGATAGGTGGCCATCCAACCATAAACCATTTCTAAACCTAATTATTGAATTGATAAACTAAATTCAATGTCGATATCTGTACCTCCCACGGTTACATCAGACGTAGCTGTTTTCAAATCGGGCTGATGTTTTAGTATAATCCTGAATGTACCAGGAGATGTGGTGGCATCACCAGTGGTCCAATTCGTTGACAAACCAACTGGGTTGCCATTTGCATCCTCATCATTATAATTCACAGCATCGGCCCTGTTGTCAACATTTCCATCTCCGGCAGGATTGGAGAAGATGTCTGCAGTAAATTCAAAAAAGAATATGTGCTCATCATCTTCCTCTTGAATTTCAGCTGTAATATCTTCCTCCTCGGCCCCCAAAGTGTTAGCTATTGTGATGGACATTTCGTATTCGGTGTTTGCAGCTAAATTGATGTCATCAATGGTAGGACTACCTGTGCCTTCTCCATCGGCATCGAACCAGGTTGCAGTGACAACATCTCCACCAGCGCCCGGTGTGAATGTTAAAACGACTTGTGATATAACCTCTTCCTCTTCATTATCTCCCCCCGGAGCTGGGTCATCATCAGAACAACTCACCATGAGTCCTATTACGAGAATTAAGGATAAATAAAATACTGATTTGAAAGTTTGCATTGTGTAATTAGAGTTTATCTACTTCTTATTTTTTGCAATAATATTGCATAAAGTAATTATTTGCAACAATGATGCATTTAAAATTTGTACCCAAGAGTCAAAGAGAAATTTCTACCGGGGGCGTCGGCAAAATATCTTAGCCTATCGGTGTAAACACGATAAGTTGAGTTGAGTAGGTTATTAACCCTTAGTTCCATATTCCATGGTTTTTTCTGAAAGGTTATTCTTCCTCCAACCAGGATGTAATCATCTGGTGGTAACATGAAATCAAAAATCTGTTCCGGATTAACTTCTGCGTTTCCATTCTGAAAGTTAATTGGATCTATAACTGTTGGCGCATTCCATTGCCTTGCTGAATAGTTTAAACTCAGGCCATAACCCCAATTTCCTTTTTTATAATCTATCGCATAATTGATATTGAATGGCGGTACTTCTGTGAACGGCTGTTTGTTTGTTAGTTCAGTGGCATAGACGTATGAGATCTTTGCTTCTGAAGTCAAAAACTGGGAATGACTGTATCGAATGTCCCAGTCACTACCGACAAAGAGTGCGTTTGTTTGATCATAGATGAAATAGGGAAAGGTACCCGCGACATTAGTTGTGATGCCAAAGGGTTTGAGAAAAATGTATTCATTGATCTGATTGATGTACATAATAAATTCCGCAGCAATCCGCTCACTTTTGAGTTCGATCCCGGACACCCATTTGATACTTTTTTCTGCAGGTACCGGTCGGTCGGACTCATCAAAAACACGATCGAGTGGGGTAGATATTTGAGGTTCCAATTGGTATCTCCAAAGCCCAAACTGAATTCTGGAAAAATGATATCCAAAAGAGTAGAGTTCTGAAACATTGGGTGGACGCCAGGCAGATCCAATATTTGAAAAAAGCGAGAGGTTTTCGTTAAGCTGTCTTTGGAAACCAAAGGTGAATGTAGCATTGTAGTAGTTTACCTCATTGGAATAAATGGTAACATCTCTTATGTTATCTGCAACACTAAGTTTTTGAAAATCAAATCGTGCACCTAGTTCGAAGGTGGCCTTATCGAAACTGAGAGATTGGATGGTAAATGCTCCAACATTCAAAACATCATAGTCCGGAACAAAATTGACGGGATTCGATCCCGGTTCATTGACACTATTTTGCGCGAATAATTGAATACCTGAACTGCCACTCCATTGTCCCTTTTCTGGTTGTATCCATTCCGTTTCAATACTATGTGAAAGAAGCTCCAGATCTATAACTGGACGGTCGTTAAGCTCTCCTCTTCTCACATCGTATTCTCTCCTGATGTTTCTTTGAATCGCGTATTGTAAATTGAAAAAATGATCACCATGAAATACGGACAGGTTAGATTTCAAAAGACCATGCTCTGTTTCCTGCCTTGGGTTTTGAATATCGTAGGTGCGTGAGAATGTGGGATTGGGAACACCTCGCTCAATCGCGTTCTGTAAGTCTTCTAGGTTTCCTACAATAGATCCTCTCAAGATACCCAGCTCCTGATTGAAATAACTTCCTGAAATCGAAAGATCAAATTTTGCTTGATGGAGATGAGTGTTAAAGCTTCCTCCGTATTCACGTTTCCCGGTATTTGAAAGACTATAATCCCGAGCCTCCAGATCACCCTGGTATATACCAAAGGCACCAACATTCCAGGCAAAACGATGAACTCCTTGCCCCAAACTGATTTGACTGCTTAACGCTCTTCCATTCGTTTGATAAGAGGAACCAATTGATCCATTTAACTTTTTGTCGAGAGCTGGTTTTTTTGAATTATAAAGAATAACTCCACCCAGAGCTTCAGGACCATACTTCACGGTTCCAGCACCTTTTACGATCTCTATTTGATCAACATGGGATGGATCGATTTCAGGAGCATGTTCCAGTCCCCAAACCTGGTAGGCATGTCTAACGCCGTCATTTATAACAAGGACTCTATTAGAATGTAGGCCATGGATTATGGGTTTGGAGATATTAGATCCTGTCTTAAGTAATGAAACTCCTGTTAGGTCCTCTGATAGGTCCCCAATGGAAGAGCTTACTAGTGATAGCTTATCAATTACCATTTTCTGAATGGAGATGGATTGGATCTCTTGCAATCTGGAGTTTTCCACTATCACACTTTCCAATTCTGTCTCATTCAGTGCCAGATATATGACTGGATCGGAGTGATGAATGTCATGATGGTGGATGGCAGTTTTATATCCAATAAATCTAACTTCCAGATGAACTTCGTCATCACAAATACCATCCAGAGTAAAGTCCCCATTCTCATCTGCCACTGTTCCATTATTTGAACCTTCAATTATTATGGTAGCAAAAGGTAGTGGCTTACCAGTGCTCAGGTCAAAAACCTGCCCACTTATCTTCTGATCACAGGTCTCCAACTGACCGTGAGCCAAAAGGAATGAAACACTAAGAAATAACAGGAATAGAAATCGCATTGAACTTATGCGCACTTGGCGCAAATACCGTCTACAATTACGTTGACCGTTTCCACCTTATATCCTCTGGGCACCGAAACAGACGGAACGGCCCTGTTGTCAATGCATTCAATATGCCCACATTGGTTGCATTTAAAGTGAATATGGTTGTGTTCATGATGATGGGGTGAGCAGGTTTCATGACAAAGACCATAGGTGGCTACCCCTGTAGAGTTTGGTATTTTATGTATAATCCCGGAGTCCAGAAAGCTATTCAATGTCCTGTAAAGTGTTACACGATCATATTGAGTGAATTGGTGCTCCAGATCACCCTGGGACAAGGCCGTTTCTTCTTGTATAAAGAACTCAATGACATCCAATCTACAATCGGTGATTCTCAGCTTATGTGATTGCAAAATATCCTTAAATCGTTCCGGATCTCTCATCCTGCAAAGTTATACAAAATGCAACTTAATTGCATATTAGTGTTGACCTGGATTTGGAAACTGTAGCCCTATGTATTGATGGAATTGGAAATGTCATCTGTTGGCAGATACAGGCATAAATTGTTATATCGCTATCTGCATCTAGGGATTCATAAATCAGCAAGGAAAGAGCATTGTCTTTTAAGCTTTAGAGCGTGTTTGATTTTTGATCAAAAACCTCGTTATTTAATTTGGGTAATTGTCCTCCTATGGATTTTGTGATTTTAATGGCTGCAGTGAGTGCACTGGCAATTGGCAACTCAATTTTTTTTGGGATCTATCTTTTCATATCCAAGAAAGAGGCATTTCCAAATAAGCTACTTGCTTTTTTACTTTTTACCCTGGCATTGAGAATAACCAAATCTGTGATCATTATCACTTTTCCTTATTCGTCGACAGTGTATCCGGCAATTGGGCTCATTGGAATGGCGGCAATAGGACCACTACTTCTGCTTTACATTCAGTCACTATTTGGAAAGAAGTTGAATAAAATAGAATGGACTCACTTTATTCCCTCCGCACTGATTGCATTTACTGTGGCTTTCGTGGATGAGACAGTGATCTATCGCTACTATCAAGTGGTGGTTTTCCAGATATTGGTTTATATCCTGTTTAGTATGCGTTATCTAAGGAAGAATATTATGGATAGACGAACCAATCGACTGAAAAAAGATTGGAGTATTCGTCTTTTGGTTGGGGTTGCTGCAATTTGGTTTGCATTCTTTTACCAGTTGCTGGCAGATAGCTATATCTCCTATATCATTGCTACTTCTGTGGCGGTGGTCGTACTTTACCTACTGAGCTTTTGGGCAATGCAGAGAAGAAAAATTTTCAACTTTGCCATGAAAAATGGAAATGATGAACAACTTAAAGAAATGGCCGAACAGGTAAAGAGGTTTTTTGAAGAAAAGAAGATCTATAGAGAAGAGAATGTCACACTTGATCTGGTTGGTGAACAGATCAACCAACAAGCATACCTCATTTCCAGATCTATCAATGAGGTATTTCATATGACTTTCCCAGAATTCCTTAACAGTTTCAGAATTGAAGAGGTAAAAGAAAGTACTACTGGAGGATCAAAATCAGGTCTTCAGCATAGAAGCCATTGCATATAGTTCGGGATTCAGTACCCTATCTTCTTTCTATACTTCTTTTAAGAAGCAGGTAAAAATGACACCAGCTGAATTTAGAAAAAAGAACTCGAAGATTTTGGGAGGGTAGCTTTTACTTTTCTTATTGTTTCAACTTTCCTACCAACAGTTGAGCACCGATTTTCTCAGCCTGGGAGAGATAATTTGGTACATCATTGTTAAACCCAAGCTGATCTGCAAGTTTCTCGGCTTTAGCTCGCACTTCAAAGGAAATATAACCATGTCTAGGTTCTTGAATTCGGTTTAATTCAACTTTCGCATCTTCTATCCTACTTGTTTGTGCGTAAATATTTGCCAGGTGAAGACGGCCCATCATCTCGTAGAAAACCTCACCTGTCTCCAGAAATTTAACCGCCTCTTCAAGTAGCGAAATGGCTTGTAAATCTCTGTTCTTATTCCACAGGTATTTACCAAAGTATACATTAAATACTTGTTCGTCTCGTTCTTCTTTTTCGCCATCCCAATCGAGAGCCTCTGTATACAATGATTCAGCAAGATCTGCTTTCTCAAGTTCAAGATATGTTTCAGCAAGGTTCGTGTTAGCTTCAGAAATCGCATGCCAGTCGTTGTCTGCTTTGGCTTGAGCAACCGACAGCCTGCCATATTTTTCAGAACTGGCCAGATGTCCTTTGAGTCGATAAATCCATGTCAGGTTCATCAAAGTATACCATAAACCTTGATTCCCATTTTCTTTTGCATAGTAGTCATTGGCGAAATGCTGATATTTTAGTAGATCATCTAGCGGTATTGTTCCTGCTACCGTACAATCATACCCATAGTTGTTGTATGTTCGAGCCTTGTATTCATCATTATCCAGGTGGTCAACTAAATAGACCTGTCTTTTTCCATGCTCCAGGGTTTTTTCAAAATCTTGCTGTGTCTCGAAATATGACCAACTAAGTAATCTCCCAATGCGATACTCATTCAGCATGTCTGATCTCAATCTGCTAAGGGAAGTTCCTTCATTTCCGTATTTGATAGCTTCCTGGAAATTTCCCGAAAGTGCCGAACTTCTTGTGGCCAGGTAGAGGGCATTGATTAGTCTTTCTGCGTCTTGAATCCCCCTTTCTATCTCAACAATTTGATCCATCAGGACTTTTGCATCTCCATACTCCTTTGCACCCATCTTTGATTCGAATTGATCCATAAGTCTTTCGGATTGCTCAATTTTGCTTGATTTGGAAGTCTGGCAACAGGTAATGATGCTTGTCGACAATGAAAAAACTGCAAAGATTAAGTAATAGAACTTATGCATTTCTAATGTTTTAAAATGAAGGAAAATCTGAATTGGGTCGAAATTGAGAAATATAACCCTTCTTACCCACCTGATTCGCAAATTAGAAGTTGCATTTTGCGAATTAGTTCATAAAAGCTTCGGTCAAACAAGAATTCATCTAGACTCTGTTACAAATTACTTGTACGGGAGATAGCCAGCCCAGAAAACTATACTTAACGTCTATCGTGTTAATTTCAGATCAAAATATTGTTCCAGTAACTTTCTCAACCTCATACGTGTGGTTCCGCCCCGAGACTGGGTAAAATATAACGCGATCAATCCTCTATTCGGATCTGCCATCACCCATGTCCCATCGGAACCACCATGACCGAAAACGCTGTGCTCGACTTCTTTATCATTAATATATGAGTAAAGACTCCATTGAAAACCGTAGGAATTATTGATTTCAGATCCTTGAAGAGCTTCCTTGATCGTTTCTTCCTTTAAATATCGCTTACCCTGAAAAATGCCTCCATTTACCCACATACGGAGAAATCTGCTGTAGTCCGAAATATTTGAATACATTCCTCCACTACCGCGAAAAAAGTGGTGGGTCTGTGGTTGTGAATTCGACCAATATCTTTCAAATGCACCATCAGTCAGCCTGTAAGTACAGCTTATCTTATTACGTTCCGGATAGTCATCAGGCAAATTGCATAAGGTATGTGACATACCCAGTGGTTCAATGATCCTTTGCCGGATAAAATCCTCCACTGGCATTCCGGTAACTTTGGCAACCAGGTGGGCCAATGTGGATGAGCCCGGATCACTATACCGATACTTGGAGCCTGGCTGGTAAACGGGACCTAGCTGGCCAACGCTATCTACATATTCCTTCAGGTTTTTAAAGTCTCTCGATGATTGCACATATCCCTCGTATCCAAGATTCTCAATTCCGCTGGTATGGGTCAATAGCTGTCGGATGGTAATCTCTCCTGATAATGAATTGTCAAAACTTGGCAAATAGGTTGAAACCGGTTCGTCTATTGCTATTTTACCTTCTTCTGCTAACATCAGTATGCAAGTACCAACGATGGGTTTTGTCATCGATCGGATACGGCAAATTGTATTTTTTTTAAAAGGGATGTTTTCCTCCCGGTTCATCCACCCCACGGTGTGGTGTATTAGTGTATCATCCGAACTCATGATAAGAAGCTCACCTCCCACCAGTTCCTGATTTGCCAACCACACCTCCATACTATCCCTTAATTCCGTCTTTTCTTCTTCCGAAAGAAAAATTTGTACATCCTGTTTTAGATCCTTTTTCGAAGTACAGCTTACTAACCATAGGGTCAAAATGAAGCCGTAGAAGATGTATATGTCTATTCTCACTTTATTTTAAATCAATTCAATGATTCAGCCTGAATATACTCCTTTGAACTTAAACATTTTGGTAGGAGATGTATACATTTTGGTTGGATAGGATTCTTCTTTCAGGTTTGAGAGGCAGTCCTTCTCAAAATCTATCTCAACTCCAATAATACCACACATTCGATATGATATGTTTGTCAGGCTGAAAATCGCTCTCTGTTGAGCGTATAAGGTATTTTTTGGGAATGGTCTATATTGCCGGACAAAAAGCGGACAAGAATATGTTCATTTCTCAGTTTTTCTCATTTCAGATGGGAAAAAGATGGGAAACCTTTCCCAATTTTTAAAAAGTTGAGAAATGAACAGGAAATTTTTCTAATCCTTTGTAGTCTTCAATCGGTTCCTAAAGGAAGCAAAATCTACTAGGATTTTTATTAAGTGTTTCTCCAAGTGGATTTCATCCAATGCCGTTTGACCCGATCTTGTCATTGGATAGATTTGATTCGATGATTGATATGTCCATCAATGATTCATCCGGCCTGAGTTATAATAGTGGATGAACCCATTTCTATCATGATTATTCACTATATTCCATTAACCTAACCTGCTTTCTATGCACAGACTCATTCCTGACAATCTATCCTTCATACTACTTCTATTTCTTTTAATCAGTTGCCAACAAAATCAAGGGGCCGAATCCATCCCTCCCATAGAGGCCGGACTGGATTCTTTAGGTAGTGCCATTTTGGATGAGGGAGACGTGGTTGGGTTTTCCGTTGCGATTATGCAAGGAGAAGATACAGTCTATAATCAAGGTTTCGGCCATAAGGACCTAGACAAAAGGAATCCGGTTACAAATGATACACGGTTTCTGATGGCTTCCGTATCTAAACTAATTGGTGCAACACTTACAATGAAGTTGATTGAGGAGGGACAGTTAGCTCTTGACCAAACCTTGCTCGAGCTTTTACCTGAATTCCCCAACAAAGAGCAAGCTGAGAAAATCACTTTGGAGCATATGATCAGCCACACGTCGGGCCTACCGGATTACGCAACCGAGATCGATAGTATGTATGTCCAAACTGGATTAGATCCCACAGAGGAGGATTACTTCAATTTCTTTGAAGGTAAGGATTTACTCTTTGAACCCGGGACTAACTATAGTTATTGCAATTCAGGATTTCTGCTTATGGGAATAATCATTGAGCGCGTGACGGGCAATTCTTTTCAGGATGAAATTGATAGGGTGATAAACCAGCTGACTAGTATGAATTTGAAGTTGATAGCAGAAGCCACATATGATCCTCAAATGTCACCTTATTGGGAGCGAAAAAGCTCAGGATTCATTTCTTATCCTCATTGGACCTGGATAGAAGGGGATGGTGGATTGACTGCTACCTCGATCATGCTCTGCCAATTTCCCCGACAGTGGGCTTCAGGAAAAGTGATCAACAAGGCATCTTTCGATGAAATGACAGAGCCAAGAGTACTTCTTGATGGCGTTCAAACAGGATATGGTTTAGGAGTCAGAAATGGGGAGTTTTATGGAGAGAAAATTATCGGTCACACGGGAGGGCACAAGTCCACCTATGCGATCATGGTTTATTTCCCGAAACGGGACCTCAGCTTTGTTGTTTTTGTTAACACTGATAATACACCCATGTCTGTGAGGAAAGTTTTTGGGCGATTTGCTTCAACCTATTTGGGATATGGGCCACCCAATCAGGCCCTAAATAAAAAACCACTAGGTGATCCCGAAAGATATGTTGGAGCTTACGGTGCATATGATGAAAAAATTGCGGAAACAATCACCATCACCTTGAACGAAACTAAAGAGCTCTCTTACTGTATTGGTGACAAATGCTATCCGATGACCTATCTGGGAGACCACAGATTCTGGATCGCTGAATGGCCTTATGATTATGTTACTTTCCATGTTGATGAGAAAGGTCAATCGCTGGCGATCAAGGAGTATTATACCGGATTCTATTCTATTTTGAGAAAAAGAGTAAACGTGATTGCAAATCCAGTTAACTCCTTAAGAAGTGAGTAATTCCCTACTTGAGCTTTAACAAAACGATACATTCCACATGATGAGTTTGTGGGAACATGTCGACGGGTTGGATGCGAATCACTTTGTATTTTGAAGATAATAGTTCCAAGTCTCGAGCCTGGGTGGCAGGATTGCAGCTTACATATACAATTTTGTGAGCTTCCAGATCCAACAGTCTTTCGACTACATTTTTGTGCATCCCCACCCTGGGTGGGTCAGTTATAATAATATCAGGCTTACCATGCTTTCCCACAAATTCCTCTGAAAGCATATCCTTCATATCGCCGGCATAGAATTCTGTGTTCTTAACTTTGTTTACATGGGAGTTGACTTGAGCGTCTTCGACAGCCTCAGGAACGGACTCTACTCCAATAACCTTAGTTACCTTTCCGGCTACATAGTTGGCAATTGTCCCGGTACCGGTATACAGATCATATACTGTTTCATGTCCTTGGAAATCCGCAAAATCGACAACCAGATCATATAAAACCTTTGCCTGAAGGGAGTTGGTTTGATAAAACGATTTGGGGCCAATCTTGAACGTGAGGTCACCCATTTTCTCAGAGATATATCCTTTTCCATGAAATAACGTGACTGGTAAGTCATAAAAGGTGTCATTCTTCTTCTGATTGATCACATACATCAAGGATTTGACTTCAGAAAAATGGGTCTTAACCTCCTCCAAAATTTTGGTGATAGCTTCCTGATCATCCTCTGCAACCTGGAGAATAACCATCACCTCACCAATGGAAGTAATTCTAATAATCAGGTTTCGCAAGAAACCCTTATGTTCCCTGATATTGTAGAAACCAAAATTATTTCTAAGCGCAATCTCCTTGACCTTATCACGGATCTGATTTGAGGGATCCTCCTGCAAGTAACACTTTTCAATATCAAGGATCTTATCAAACATTTTGGGGATATGAAAACCAAGCCCTACCCGGTTGAGATCGGTCCCTGATTCAATTTCTTCATTGGTCAGCCACCGATTGTCACTGAAAGTGAATTCCAGTTTGTTTCTATAGAACTGTGTTTTCTCAGATCCAATTATTTGTGATGTTTCAGGGAGTTCAAGGCCACTGATCTTCCTTAGGTTGTCCTCCACGTGTTGTTGTTTATGGATCAACTGGGATTCATACGACATATTTTGCCATTTGCAGCCACCGCAAAGTCCGAAGTGACTACAAAAGGGTTCAGCCCTGTTTTCCGATTTTGAAGTGATCTTTTCTACCCTCCCTAAGAATGCATTCTTTTTCTTTTTAAGAACCCTGGCTTCAACGATATCTCCGGGTACAACCCCTCGAAGGAAGATCACTGCTCCCTCTTTTTTCGCCACTGCATTTCCATCGGCAGATACCCCGACAACCTCAAGTTCTTCTACCAGTTCCCCTTTTTTCATGGGGCAAAAATAATGATAACTTAATGCCGTTTTAGTTTGGGGTTGGCGTTTATAGAGTTGTCTTATAGATTAGCCATTATATGAGGAAGCTTCTTGTCATATTGCTTCTTTCAATCCAATTTCCAGCCTTTACAAATCACATCGTAGGGGGTGAAATCGAATTTATTACTATTCAGCCCGGTCAGTACGTGATCAATCTTATACAGTATTTTGACGATCTCAATCAAATAAATCCAGGGCCTCCTCAGGTGGAGCTGTCAGCTACGGTCAGTATCTTCAATAATTCCAAAATTGGGGATGAATGGGACCCTGAAGTCGTCGCTACCGCCACACTTAATTGGGTAAACCGGGTGGAAGTACCTTACACAAACGTTGAATGTTCCCTCGATGGTCTTCAAACTTCAAGGGTACTGTGGTCGGATACATTGGAGCTAGATCCACGTGAATTTGACAACCCGGATGGATATTACATTGCCTGGGAGAGATGCTGCCGCAACGAAGGAGTGATCAACCTGATCAACCCCAGAGGTACCGGAATGAAATATGTGACGGAGATCCCACCACTTTGGAAGGATGGTGCCCCTTATACCAACTCCTCTCCCATACTCTTTTCTCCATTGAGTGACTATGGCTGTATCAATCAGCTTTATTATACTGAATTCACCGGATTTGATCCCGATGGAGATTCTCTGGTTTACTCTATAGCGGGCCCTCTTAATTCAAGTGCCCTTGAAGCTCTCCCAACCACGAAGCCAAAACCTCATATCCCCGTGAAATTTAATTCAGAACTTGGATTTGATGCTGAGAATCAAATACTGGGAAATCCCAAATTGGCCATTAGCTCTAAGGGACTCCTAACTGTCAGCCCCTCTCAAACAGGTTTATTTGTATTCTCAATTCTTGTTGAAGAATACAGGAATGATGCCAAGATCGGGTCTGTTCAAAGAGATTTTCAAATGTTGGTCGTTGACGGGTGTAATCCTCCGGATCCACCGGTCGTGGGGGTGAAGATACCTGGAAATGATACATTTGAACCGGAAATTGACACTTTGAAATATGAACTCACGGATGATAAGTGTTTTGAATACATAGTTACAAACATTACTCCTGGAGAAACAATATCTCTTCGTGCGGAGGGTGTGAACTTTGAAGGAGATCTGGAAGGAGCATTTAAAATAAACCAACAATTTATTGGTGATGGACTTGATACCCTGATCGTGGAGTTTTGTGCCCCGGGTTGTCCTCCTTTTTATGACAAACCGTTTATTGTTGACCTAATTGCAGGTGATGATGCTTGTCCGTTGCCCCAGTTGGATACTTCGAGATTGATCATCGAAGTCGAACCACCTCCCAATGAATTTCCAAATGTATTCCCGGCGGACTTTACGGCATTTGTTAATGAAAGCGAGGTCTTCTCACGAAGGATTACTGGAACTGATGTTGATGGAGACATCATGACATTGAGCCAGTATCTATTCAGTTTGACTGATATTGGCACTTATGGATTCGACATTGATATCGTCCGATCAGAGGAGGGGATCCTGGAAGCGGACCTTACTTGGAATGCTGATTGTGAAGCTTTCGATTTTGGTGGAATACAGAATTTCCCTTTGATCGTAGAGATTGATGACCTGGATTCCTGTAATTTCCCAAACCCTGATCTATTGGAAATAGATCTCAATCTTGTCCTTCCGTTTAACTCAGATCCTGTAGTCTCAATTGACGATTTTACTGAGAATGAAATCACTATTACCGGAAATGACTCATTAAACTTCAATGTATCAGTCGTGGATGCCGATGGTGACACCGTGAACCTTGAGCTGGTGGGAAAGGGTATCAATCCGGCCGCGCTTGGTGTTTCATTTGAACCAGCGACTGGAGTGGGTTCAGCTTCGTCAGAATTTAAATGGTTAGTGGATTGTAATTTTCTGATACCGGAAGAGGACAATAGTTTTATTTTTCAATTTGTGGGAGATGATGTCGACCGGTGTGAAATTCCAAACATCGATACGTTGACTTTGAAAGTAAACGTAGAGATCCCTGAAAATGTCCCACCTCAGATTGATCCACAACCTGACTTTCGTTTGGAGGTAAATGAATCGTTTACAACGGAGATCTCTGCTTTTGATGAAAACAGAAGTGACCTGATCACCTTGAAGTTCATGGATGGATTCAGACTTCCAAGGTCAGAATCTTTGGCGTTTCCACCAGTGACGGGTAGTGAGCGAGTGACCTCTACACTTTCATGGCAACCGGAATGTGATCTGCTTGGTGGCAGGACATCCAGGATCTTTGAGTTGATGTTTGTCGTGTTCGATGATGCCTGCCCTGTTGCTGAATTTGATACCACTACGGTACTATTTGAGGTCGTTGAAACAAGGGATAGGTTCAATGATTTTCTGCCGCCCAATGTTTTCACACCAAATGGGGACGGAATGAATGAGACATTCAATTTGACGAATTCGGAAGACCCCGCCGGAAACCTACCCCCTGATAACTGTGATGATAGTTTTGAATATATTTCGATACACAACAGAGCAGGGGAAACTATATTTTATTCCGAGAATCGGGAGTTTAATTGGGATGGATCTGACAGACCTTCTGGAGTATATTTCTATGTTGTAAAATTCAGCCGCACCGAATACAAGAATTACATTCAGCTTATGAGGTAAGAATTAAATTAGTTTCAACCTGTTTTTTCTGATATATCCGGTACTTTCTCCCCAGTTTATTTTGATCCACACGTCATTTGTTTCCAAAACAGAAACACGATGCCCTTTACCGATTATATCTATCGGTTCCGCTCCGGCTGAGGGTCCTGACATCAGAAGAGTTTGATCCTTATCAATAATACCTTTTGGTTTTGAAAAGAAATCGTTCGTGGTCAGTATTAGAGAAATCACAACAATTACCTGAAATGCCATTGGGCTAAAGGTTGCTTTTCCCGATCTCTTGTTGAAGATTATCAATACAATAAGTAAAGCTGACAATCCATATAATAATCCTAGTACCTGGGATTTATATTTATGGACAAGATTTTTGAAAAACTCAAGGTCTGAGTATTCATATCCTCTCAGTCCTTGTGATTCCGCGATTTCTCTCATTTTCACCAATACTTTCTTATCCGCACTTAGCCCGTAATACTGATTCAGATAAAAAAGAGCGTCTGCATAGTTCTCCAATCCTTCCTGTATGAAAGCCATTTTCAGAAGCATAGATGGCGAACCTTTGGATGCTGTATATATGGAATCATAGACCTTATTTGCTTCCGTATATTTTCCGGAATTAAACAGTGAATCTGCCTTATCCAGTCCCTGGGATATCGATAACAAAGGAGTGATCCAGATCGTCGTTATATACAGAAATAACTTAAGTTTCATTTCACTTTGAAATTGCTATGGATAGACCTACTTTTGCACCTCAATTTTAATTAAGGGTAAGAAATTAACCTAGTTAAAGTTTGTTAATTGGCGATCCGATAGCTCAGTTGGTAGAGCATCTCCCTTTTAAGGAGAGGGTCCTGGGTTCGAGCCCCAGTCGGATCACATAGGTAAACCTCGGCTTTTGCTGAGGTTTTTTGATTTATGGACTCTGGGGCGAGAAGCCTGTCCCGACGGAGGAGGGGAGCCCCAGTTTACCTGCCGGAATGAAATAGAGGTAGGTCGGATCACATAGGTAAACCTCGGCTTTGCTGAGGTTTTTTAATTTGTGGATCTGGGGCGAGAAGCCTGTCCCGAACGAAGGAGGGGAGCCCCAGTTTACCTGCCGGAATGAAATAGAGGTAGGTCGGATCACATAGGTAAACCTCGGCTTTCGCTGAGGTTTTTTGATTTATGGACTCTGGGGCGAGAAGCCTGTCCCGACGTAGGAGGGGAGCCCCAGTCGGATCACATAGGTAAACCTCGGCTTTTGCTGAGGTTTTTTGATTTATGGACTCTGGGGCGAGAAGCCTGTCCCGACGGAGGAGGGGAGCCCCAGTTTACCTGCGGCAATGAAATAGAGGTAGGTCGGATCAAATAGGTAAACCTCGGCTTTTGCTGAGGTTTTTTGATTTATGGACTCTGGGGCGAGAAGCCTGTCCCGACGTAGGAGGGGAGCCCCAGGTGACACTAGCTCCTCGTATGTCGTAATTAGGAGTTGATCAGACAGGTCTCCATTCATATGGGAATTAATGGTTCATTTGATCAGGAATATCTAGTTTTGAGAATATTTGATTGAAAAATCATTCTTGTCAAAACCAACCAACTATACCATAGCATTCTTAGCTTTGTTCCTTACAATGGCTATATCTGGGAGCAGCCAGATATCCAAGTCAAAGGAAGATGTTACGATTTATCTGGGATGGTTCCATCAGTTTCAGTTCGCGGGGTATTATGCTGCTGTTGAAAAAGGTTTTTATAAGCAAGAAGGATTAAATGTTAAACTTGCGATTTATGATCGTAGCACTGGCGTGGACTCAGTGCATTTCGGCAAATATGAATACGGAATTGCAACGGCCGGTCAAATCATAAGTTCAGAATACAAGGATAATATAACTGTTGTAGCACCCATTTTTCAACAATCACCTTTAACTCTGATCACAAAAAAAGATTCTGATATCAATACACTTAAGGATCTTGAAGGAAAACGTGTAGCTGTTGGCAATGAATTGCAGGCAATGATGCATGTTGCAGGTGTTGATCTAAATAAGGTCGAAATTCGATCACCGACATCTTACAAGAGCAGATTGTTGTCAGATGAGGTGTCGGCAATTACCCATTACATAATTGATAGCTTAAATACGGATCAATATAAATTATTTCGACCGATAGAATATGGTGTACACTTCTATGGGGAGTGTCTGTATACTACCAGGAAAGAACGTGAGGAGAATCCTGACAGATTGGAATCTATGCACAGGGCCACTATCAAAGGATGGGAATATGCTATCAACAATCGGGAGGAGTTGATTGACATAATCATAGAAAAATATAATCCTGGTATAGCCAGAAAGATTTTGGAACATGAAGCAGAGGTGGTTGTTAACTCACAAATCCTGCCTGCATTTTATCCGGTTGGATATAACGACATGGATCGATGGATCCATATGGAAAAGACCCTTTCAAGTTTCTTGGATATCAAATCGTCGGTCTCCTGGGATAGTTTTATTTATGCTCCGGCTTCCGTCGATCAGAAGGCGTTGTTAAATCAAGTAATCCGTGTAGCCTGGATATCAGGTTCCATCTCCATTCTGGTCTTTCTAGGGCTTTTTATTTATAACGTACAACTAAAGAAAGCCGTAAAAACACGAACTGCTACCATAGAAACCGCCAAAGAAGAGATCGAGACCATCAACCAGCAGCTAATTGAACAAAAAGAAGAGCTTGAGGCATTGAGCAACTTTAAAAGTAAAATGCTCTCAATCATTTCACACGATGTTCGTGGCCCCCTTAATGCTGTTCAGGGACTGATAGACCTTACCGCGTCCCAAAGCATTTCAAGGGAGGAATTCAGAGAATACGTACAGCATAGTAAAGCAAAGATCCACGACATCAATGCTTTTATGGATAATTTGTTGTATTGGGCAAAGAATCAATCTCATGGTATACAGATTGATAAAAAGAATGTATCCTTGAGAAAATTGATCCATAAAACAGTCACCTTGTTGTCAACTTCTGCTGAATCCAAGGGGATTGCACTGAAAGACAATTCGGAGGAATTGGACGTATTCATCGATGTGGACACCATTCGACTTGTCGTAAGAAATATTATTTCCAATGCCATAAAATTCTGTGATAAGGGTGATGAAGTGATGATTGAAACGGAGGCGTCCGACCGGTCAGTGAAAATAACTATCACCGATACGGGGCCTGGAATTGAAGTCGATCTACTTCCTAAAATCTTTGATTCAGGACATCCGAGTACACCGGGCACGAAAGACGAAATAGGAATAGGTCTGGGCTTACAACTGTGCAAGGAGTTTGTTGAATTAAACTCCGGGGAGATCGGAGTCTCGAGTATCCCAGGAGAAGGAAGCCAGTTTTGGTTTAGTGTTCCACGATCCTAAAATCCCACCTTCTTTCAATGCGGTTATTGATAAAAGTCACCGTCATCAATGCCATTCTCATATACCGAAATCCCTAATTCCAGTATCTTAGGATCGGAAAAAAGTACTCGGACAACAAAAACATGTGTTTGGCGATACCAGGAAAAGTACAGCATATCGAAACTGAAGGTGATACTTCAATACGGATGGCGAAAATCAATTTTGGGGGTATTGTGAAACAAGTAAGTCTCGAAATGGTACCAAATGCCAAGGTTGGAGATTACGTATTAGTACATGTCGGTGTCGCGATATCTGTTGTCAATGAAGAGGAGGCAAATCAGACCTTCAATTACCTGGATGAAGCTGGAGAATTGGATGATCTCACGCCTGAACAATTATGAAATATCTTTCCGAATATAGGGACCCCGAACTTGTCAAGAAATATATTTCCCGACTGGAGACTGTGACAACCCAACCATGGACGATAATGGAAATTTGCGGTGGGCAAACACATAGTCTTGTCAAAAATGGCATTCTGGAATTACTTCCAGCAGATATAAGGATGGTACATGGTCCTGGTTGCCCAGTGTGCGTTACACCATTGAATCTGATTGATAAGGCTATTCACCTTGCTGAGAATGAGGAGGTGATCCTTTGTTCCTTCGGTGATATGCTAAGGGTACCGGGATCAGCTGGTAACCTTCTGGAATCAAAGGCAAAGGGAGCCGATGTGAGAATTCTTTATTCCCCATTGGAAGCTGTCAATATTGCTTCTGCCAATCCGGACCGTCAGGTAGTATTTTTTGCAGTTGGCTTTGAAACAACAGCCCCAGCTAATGCCCTATCAGTGATCCATGCCAAGAAGAAAGAGCTTTCCAATTATTCGATTTTGGCCTCTCACGTATTAGTACCCCCTGCTATTGAAGCCATACTAAATGATGAAGAGAACCTTATACAGGGTTTTCTTGCAGCCGGGCATGTTTGCACTGTCATGGGAGTCACCGAATACTATCCCATTGTAGAAAAATTTAATGTGCCGATTGTAGTGACAGGTTTTGAACCCTTAGATCTATTACAGGGTATACTGATGGTTGTGGAACAACTTGAAAAGAGGAAAAGTGATCTTGAAAATCAATATGCACGAGTTGTTCTTTCTGAAGGAAATTTGCAAGCACAGAACGTTATCAAGCAAGTATTCAAAATAACTGACAGGGAATGGAGAGGAATCGGTAATATACCTATGAGCGGGTATGAGGTCAGGGAGGAGTTCTCAGAATTCGATGCGAAGCGGAAGTTTAATGTCAATATCCAGGAAGTTGAAGAGTGTGCCGATTGCATTGCCGGGTTAGTTTTGCGAGGGATTAAAAAACCCTTTGAATGTTCACAATTTGGCAAAGCATGTACACCTTCTACCCCACTAGGTGCTCCAATGGTTTCTTCTGAGGGAGCCTGCGCAGCCTACTATCACTTTTCCAATGTTGAAAATTCAGGAGCTTTAGAATGAATCAAAAAGTACGACTTAACTGCCCAATGCCTCAACTTGATTTTGATACAATAACTCTTGGTCATGGTAGTGGTGGAGTCCTTACCCATAAATTGCTGGAATCTGGTGTTTTTGAGTTATTGGGAAATGAGATACTGGATACAAGACATGACGGAGCTTTATTGAAATTGGAGGGTGAAATTGCCATGACTACCGACAGTTTTGTGGTTTCACCCATTACATTCCCCGGCGGAGATATCGGAGATCTGGCAGTGAATGGAACGGTGAACGATATCGCTATGTGTGGTGCAATCCCTGAGTATATATCATTGGCATTCATTCTGGAAGAAGGCCTTAAAATGGAAACGTTTTGGGAGGTACTTGTTTCAGTCAAGGACGCTGCAAAAAAGGCTGGAGTGACCGTTGTCACAGGGGACACCAAAGTAGTTGATAGGGGCAAAGGAGACCAGATATTCATAAATACCACAGGAATTGGACATGTCCACCCTAAGGCTTCCATCAGTTTGGACAGGATCAAAACAGGGGACAAGATCCTTGTAAGTGGCCCGATCGCTCAACATGGAGTAGCAATATTATCCGTGAGGGAAGGATTAACTTTTGAAACGGAAATCGAAAGTGACACGCGATCCCTGAATAAGGAAGTGTGTGCCTTACTGGATAGTGTGGGTGATGACGTACACCTTTTACGTGATCCAACACGAGGGGGAGTTGCGACGGTACTAGCTGAAATAAGTAAAACCCGAAAATTGGGTGTTGCCTTGCAACAAAATGAATTACCAGTCTCCTCTGAAGTCGAAGCTGCCTGTGAAATTTTTGGATTGGATCCACTTTATGTTGCCAATGAGGGGATCTTCCTGGCGGTTATAGATGCGAAGTCTGCTGAAAAGGGGCTGGAAATCCTCCAAAAACAACCATATGGTTCCATGGCCTCTATTATCGGAGAAGTTGTCGAAGATCACAAAGGACAAGTGATCCTGCACAGTGCGATAGGGGGAAGGAGAGTTGTAAACATGCTTCCGGGAGAACAATTACCTCGCATTTGCTAGGGCTCTATCTAATTTCCTCTTCCCCATCGGGATACCTGGCAAATCGACCCTTTTCTTTTCCATGAGTGAAGTCGTGATCGGGCCATGGCCATCCACCGAATTCAGTAGTCTGATATTCCATCATAGCTTCCCGTATCTCACCTTCGTAGTTCATCACAAATGGTCCATATTGAGCTATTGGCTCATTGATAGGTCTCCCTTGAAGGAAGAGAAAATGACCCTCAGTATTTCCATTTTCAATCTCACATTCCTGATCAGAAAATAGATCTACTTTCAGATGACTATCAATTTGTTGTCCACCCACCGTGACCGAATCCCCTTTAAAAAAGAATAAGGATCGATTAAGATCTTTTTCGGTTTTAGGCAAGGTCCATTTGGCATTGGCTGACATTTTTATTGTCCATATAGCCACATGATTGTTGGGATCAGCTGCCCAGGAGTCAGGATTTGGAGTAAGGGCTTTCACACCGTTAAGATCACCAGCAATAATTGTAACCTGTGTACTATTGTCGTTGTCATCAATACTGTTGTGAGTCGGGATGTCCTCATTCCATAGCATACCGTAATACGGTTCGGTCAATTTTCTGTCTCGTGGAAGATTCAACCATATTTGAAACAACAAAAAAGGATTGTCTTTCTCAGTATTGAGTAAGGGAAACATCTCGGAATGCTGAACACCTTTACCGGCTGTCATCCATTGCACGTCCCCATTTCCAAATCTTCCACCACCCCCCAGGGAATCTGCATGATCCACCAGTCCTTTTTGTACAATTGTTACAGTTTCGAATCCTCTATGAGGATGTGCCGGAAATCCAGGAACATCGGTGCCATGATACATGCTCCATCCATCTTTGCCAGCAAAATCCTGACCGATTGCTCTTCCTTCAAGGGAAGCATCTGGACCTAGTTTACCGTTACCCTTGGGGTACTTGTCCTCGTGATATGCACAAAACAAAAATGGATCGCTCGTTTGCCATGGGGCTCCAAGTGGACTTAATTCCTTTATTACTGGACTCATTTGATTCGCAATTGGATGTTATACAGGAACAATTACTAAAGGTAATAGTTCAGAGGTCCTAATTTTTGATTCGTACAGTGGTCTCAGGTTTGGTCCTCCAATTTCTTATGCCTCCTCTGCCATTGCATGCATCTTCAGCTATGGAATCAACGCTGGAGCCATCACCACAAATTGCACCGATCCGAACGGGTTTAGTAACTACTATTGCCCTTCCTTTCGCAATATGTTGTCTGATGACATATCCCCTTTGGTCATAGTATTTTACGTAGACCCATGAACCACTTGTTGAGTCGAGTAAATTCACGTTATCAAATTCGCGTAGCTTGAGAATAATTTTAGACTCAATGTCAGGCTTATTTCTCATTACCAATGGATTCACCACCGAGTGATAGTAAGGATTACAACCTCCAAGAACGCAGGCTATGATCAACAATCCAATGATATTGGAGATTATTCTCATGTGATCAAAGTTATTGATAATCATGGAAGCTCCCAATTAGGAAGCGAGGACCTATGACTTTTTCCTTACCGATTTTCGGAAAGGCTTTCTTTTTCCGGATTTCTTGCGCCCTATCTTTTTGAATTTATCCGGATCATACTCAGGAGTAGGTCCGAGGGTATTAGGTGCTTTTGCTTTGGGAATGACTTTATCCAACAACGATTCAATTTCTGAAAACTTTACCTGATCATTTTCATTGATTAGTGTGAAAGCCACTCCCTTTGAAGAGGCTCGGGCGGTTCGTCCAATTCGATGGACATAATCCTCACCCTCGTTGGGTACATCGAAATTGATGACCATTTCAATATCTTCAATATCTATTCCCCTGGAAACGATATCAGTTGCCACCAGTACTTTCACTTTCCGAGCTCTAAACAGGTTCATTACCTCTTCCCTCTGACTTTGTTCCAGGTCGGAGTGTATCTCTGCAACAGATAAACTTGCCTTTTTCAGGGAACTCGATAATGATTTGGTAGACTCTTTTGTTGAGCAGAAAATAATTACGCTATTGAAATCTTTTTTTGTAAGCAGGTATTCAATAAGAGGTATTTTCTGGGGATCATAAACAGAAAAAGCCAATTGAATTATTTTATCAGGAGGAACGGAGATTGCAATATTCACTTCTTCCGGCTCTTTCAAGACCTCTTTGGACAAATCTCGGATCTTTGGAGGCATTGTGGCACTGAATAAAAGGCTTTGACGGGATTCTGGCGTGAACGATATTATCTTCATAATATCATGGTAGAATCCCATATCAAGCATCCTATCGGCCTCATCAAGTACTAGGAATTTAAGATTACTGAGATCTACATAATTCATTGCCTGATGTGCTGAGAACCTGCCGGGAGTAGCTATGATGATTGAGGCTCCCTCCGTCAATGCCTTCTTTTCCTGGGAAAATACGTCACCACCACTACCTCCGTAAATAGCTATCGAGCTGATAGCTGTGAAGTATGCCAGGCCCTGCAGTTGTTGATCGATTTGAATAGCCAATTCCCTGGTAGGGACTATGATGAGGCACTGGGTTCCCGAATGATTTCCTTGCCTCAATATCATATCCATAATGGGAAGTAGAAATGCTGCTGTCTTACCTGTCCCGGTTTGGGCACACCCAATCAAATCTTTACCTTTTTTTATTATTGGAATTGATTCTTCTTGTATCGGTGTGGGATTTGTAAAACCCAGAGAAGAAAGACCTTCAAGTATCTCTTCGTGTAATCCTAGCTCAGTAAAAGTCAAACTTGGAAAGAATTAGTTACCAGAAATCGCATTCAGTTCAATTATAGCTTAAATTAATGGTACGAATTTATGCCTTATGTCATTGTGAAAAAAGCCCATATTGAGCCTTTTTGAAAACATTTACCGAACTATACATTGGCTTGAAACAAAAATTAACTACTTTTTGAACACGAAACCCTACACAAGATGAAATTTGAAGGCCTAAATGACCAGCAGGTTGCAGATTCTCGATCCAAACATGGCAATAATGAACTGAGTCCCGTTGAAGTATCAGGCTTTTGGAAGAAGCTCAAAGACAACTTTAATGACCCGATCATCTTCATTCTACTAATTGCACTTGTTGTCATTCTCGTCTTATCCTTTTTCCATCTCACCGAATGGTATGAGGCGGTAGCCATCGCCGCAGCCGTTATGTTAGCCACTGGTATATCAACTTTTTCAGAACACAAGAATGAGTCATCCTTTCAACAACTTCAGGAAGAAGCTGCAAGGATCACCAGTAAAGCGTATCGGAATGGGGAAGTTGTTGATGTGCCGATCAATGATGTGGTAAAAGGTGATCTAATTCTCCTGCAATCAGGAGATAAGGTACCAGCTGATGGAGTGATTGTCGACGGACAAATCCGGGCGAATCAAGCCTCTCTGACCGGCGAATCTGAACCAATAAATAAAGTAGTATTACCGGAAGGAGTAGAATTTGATCCCACGGAGTTGGATAATCCATATAGTCTCTTAAGAGGCACCGTAGTGGAAGATGGAGAAGCTGTAATGAAGATAGATACCGTGGGAGATCATACCTTCTATGGGAAGCTTTCCAAGGAATTATCCTTAACCGATGACAGACTCTCACCCTTACAGATCAAACTGAAGAACCTAGCTGATCTGATTGCGAAAATTGGATACGTGGCTGCCATAATTATTGCGTTGGTATTTATGTTCCAGAAAGCTGTAATGGCGAATGATTTTGATGGTCAATTGGTCAGTCAATACTTTTCAAACTGGGAAGTGGTGATAAATGATGCTGTCTTCGCAATTGTGCTAGCTATAATTATTCTAGTGGCGGCCGTACCGGAAGGTTTACCATTGATGGTGGCAATAGTCCTTTCACTCAACATGCGGAAGATGTTGAAGGAAAAGGTACTGGTTAGAAAACTGCTTGGTATCGAAACAGCCGGAAGTCTTAGTTTGCTATTTTCTGACAAGACAGGGACTCTCACAAAAGGTAAACTGGAGCCCAGATTTTTTATTACCGGCGAAAATAAAACTTACGAAAGCTATAACGACATATCAGATAAGATCAAGGAATTGGTGAAATTCTCCATTGCAGGGAACACTGCAAGTCATCGAACAAAGGAAGGAGAAATCATCGGAGGCAACTTCTCAGAAAGAGCGTTGTTGGGGTACATTGATCCCAATGACAATTACGACTTGCTCGAGAAGTCAAATATGGTCCACAGGATCCATTTCAATAGCACTCGTAAGTTCTCGGCAACTGAGTTGAAGCTTCCTGAAAAACTTGATACTTTCGGGCAGGACCAGCTTATCTTCATAAAAGGTGCCCCGGAGATCATCATGGAGAGCATAACCAGTTATGTGGATGAGGAAGGTAAAGTGAAGAAGTTCAAAGATAAAGTGGGGTTGATCAATTATCTTGATGGGCTAGCCGATGGAGGTATCAGGTTGCTTGCCCTTGCTATCTCAACAGAAAGTATTAAGGACGACGACAAGGTACCCGGAAATTTGCACCTGGTTGGTCTTATAGGATTGCAGGATCATATCAGGGAAACGACATATGCTTCAGTCAAGCAGGTTCAGGATGCAGGTATTCAAGTCGTAATGATTACAGGTGATAGAAAAGGAACGGCTGCCTCAATTGCCAAAGAATCCGGCCTAATGCAGAGTAAGGACGACATTGTACTTGTGTCATCGGAGCTCCAGAATATGTCAGATGAGGAGGTGAAGGAGGTACTTCCAAATCTTCGGGTAATTGCACGAGCCTTACCAACAGACAAAAGCCGAATGGTGAGAATTTCAAAGTCCATGGGATCTGTGGTGGGCATGACTGGTGATGGTGTCAATGATTCTCCAGCTCTCAAACAAGCTGATGTGGGGATTGCGATGGGCAGTGGGTCGGAAGTTACGAAGGAAGCAGGTGACATTGTCATTCTTGACGATAATTTTAATTCAATTAGTAATGCGGTCAGGTATGGTCGAACCATTTTCGAGTCGATCAGAAAGTTCATTATGTTCCAACTGACAGTCAATATAGCTGTTGTCGCCATTACATTTCTAGGTCCGATTATCAATGTTGAATTCCCGATCACTATCATCCAACTTCTTTGGATCAACCTGATCATGGATACCCTGGGGGCGATCGCTTTGGGGGGTGA
The DNA here is from genome assembly GCA_965242805.1 of Cyclobacteriaceae bacterium. Classification (GTDB taxonomy): domain Bacteria; phylum Bacteroidota; class Bacteroidia; order Cytophagales; family Cyclobacteriaceae; genus JANQEU01. The sequence continues at coordinate 4,326,472 of CBDETD010000002.1, forward strand.
ACCAGCCCTTCAACGATATATGGAGGACAAACCTGTTGGCCGCGATGACAACATTCTTACCAGGAAAATGATGTCTCTATTTTTCATAAATGGATTATTCATTACAGTATTTGCTGTTGCCTTTTTGAAACTCGATTACTTCAAGGAATTATTTAGTAGGGATGGAGTGTATAATGAAGCAGTTTTTCTTACTGCCTTCTTCAACATTCTTATCTACCAGATACTTTTCAATATGTTCAACGTCAGGAATGACGGATTGAACATTTTCGAACACATCTATGAGAATAAGAAATTCCTTCAAATGTTTTTCATGATTTTCATTTTGCAGATCGTATTTACATACATTGGTGGAGATGTTCTTCGAACAACTCCATTAAATTGGGATGAATGGACCCTGGTAATCACGTTTTCAGTTTTGATAATACCGGTAGATATGGCACGAAAGATCTTTGTCAGTGGTAAACAGATCTATAAGGATACAGTGAAGATCCTTTTTGGAATGCGATAGAAATTGTTGATTTTCAGGATATTCGAGAAAAACTGGTATCTCGATGGTCCATTTAAGGAATTATTCACTGATCTGCTGATGTTTAATATTCTATATTTCATTCCATATAAGCAGCTCATCTTTTATTTTAGAGAAATGTCTCACTACTTGAAATCCCTGATAGCGGGAATCTTACTAGTTGTTTTCCATTTGTCCTCAGCTCAGGATGTCAACGTTTTTCTGATTGGCGACCTGGGAATTTCGGAAGCGAACGCAAAACAAACGCTTGAGTATCTGGATCAGGTTTCTTCCGAAGCGACCCAGGATGATGTATTGATATTTTTGGGGAACAATGTTTTTCCAATCGGATTACCACCGCTGGATCATGAAGATAGACCAGCTATGGAGCAAAAACTTAAAGTGCAATTAGATGCAATCAAGAAATTTCCAGGTCAATCTTTTATGATACCGGGTGATGACGACTGGGGGCAAACCCGAAAGTTTGGTTGGGATTATGTGAAAAATCAACAAACCTTCGTAACCGACTATCTTCAGGACGATTTTGTTTTTCTACCTCAAGGAGGTTGCCCAGGACCCATTGAGATTGGTTTATCCGGTGAGCTGGTTCTTTTGATAGTTGATACACAATATTTCTTGCATCCCTGGGACAAACCTCGAAAAGAAGATGGGTGCGAAGTTGATGGAACACTGGGTGCATTGGAGGTTTTGGAAGATGCTGTTCAAAGAAATAGAGACAAACATATTCTCGTTGTCGGACACCATCCCATATATACATATGGGGCATATGGTACAGGACCCGGACTGAAAAAACAAAGTGTGAAAAATCCAAGGTACAAGGTGATCAGAGAGGGTATTGCTGAGATCTTTAAAAATGCAGAACACCTGGTGTATGCCAGTGGCCATGAAAAGTCACTTCAGTATATCAGGAAAGATGACAACCACTTCGTGGTGTCAGGATCAGGATCTTCAAAGACAAGCGTTAAGGGTGGTGAGGGGACCAGATTCTCAAAATCATCCCAGGGATTCGCTCAACTGATCTATAAGGAGAATGGTCCAACCTTACTGAAATTCTGGGATAGTGAACTAAGGCAGTCAGTTTATGATGAAGAGCTATTTAATCGTGATGTACAATCTGTGAAGGAAGCTTTTGCAAATCGCCCTGATTACAGTGATAGTGTGGTGTTGGCTTCAGGCAATAGTGAACTGGCTTTGAAAAGTGAATCTCAAAAATTTTGGCTGGGAAACAGTTTTAGGAAAGAGTGGGCGGTTCAAATGGAAATTCCGGTCTTCGACATTGAAAGGGAACACGGAGGATTGCAGATCGTACAGCGTGGTGGAGGTGGACAAACCAAGTCCCTACGACTTGAAGCGGAAAATGGGAGGCAATACGTTTTACGATCTATTAAGAAGTGGCCTATCAAGGCCGTCCCCATCACTTTGAGAAAGACCTTTGCCCTGGAGATAGCCAATGATCAAATGTCTTCATCTCATCCGTATGGGGCTTTCGCAATTCCGGACCTGGCCGAAACTGCGGGATTGTTCCATACAAACCCAAAGCTTGTGTACATACCAAATGATCCAAATTTTGGAATCTACAGGAGTGAGTTTGCAGGTCTGGTAATGCTTTATGAAGAGAGGCCAAATGATGAAGCCGCCTTCGAGCCTCATTTTGGAAGTACCAAGCAAATCGAGGGCACACCAAAAGTCATTGAAGAGTTGAAGAAGGATAATGACAATTCCATAGATGATCATTTCTTAGTTAGGAATCGAATGTTTGATATGTGGATCGGGGATTGGGACCGTCACGATGACCAATGGAGGTGGGCAGAATACAAGAAGAAAAACGGTCCTGGAAAATTATACAAACCAATCCCTCGTGATAGAGATCAGGCCTTCTTTATAACAGAAGGAGTGATTCCCAGGGTCCTATCGGCCAAATGGGCATGGCCTGCATTCCAGGGGATGAAAGATGATATGCGTTGGGTTCCCGGATTCAATTGGCAGGCAAGGTGGTTGGATCGAGCGTTCCTCAGTCAACTGGAATGGAAAGACTGGCAGCTACAGATCGATGAACTCCAGGAGGCGCTTACTGATGAGGCCATTGAGATTGGTTTGAAGAGATGGCCACAACCGATCTATGACCTTTCCGCTGAAAGGATCACTCCGATCCTTAAAAAGCGTCGTGAAAACCTGGACTCATTTGGTCGAAAGCAATATGAGTATCTGGCGAAAAGTGTGGATATATTAGGTTCTGATAAACATGAGTATTTCCTGGTGGATCGCATGGACAATGACCGGACTAAAATCACAGTCCACAAAATGAATAAGGACATGGAGTTGGACAATGTCATCTACGAGCGTACTTTTCTGAGCAATGAAACAAAAGAGATCATGCTTTACGGTTTTGGGAATGAGGATGTGTTCGAGTTGAAGGGGAATGTTTCCCGAGGCCCTAAAGTCCGGATCATTGGAGGTGGAGGTAAAGACAAGATCATTGACAAATCCAGAGTTTCAGGATTGAGCAAGAAGACAGTTGTATATGACAAGATCAAGAGTACCACGTTAGAAAAAAGTGGCGAAACCAGGAGTAGGATCTCCAATGATCCTGAAGTCAACATGTACGATAGAAAGGCATTCAAATACAATAAATTATTTCCTCTTATTGACATCAATTTCAATCCTGATGATGGCTTGTTCCTTGGTGGCGGTTTCCTTTGGGTGGATCATGGATTCAGAAAGGAACCTTTCCAGCAAAAACACAGACTTTCTGGAAATTATGCATTGGCAACCAGCGCATTTGCAGTAAAATATGCGGGGACATTCACTGATGCTCTTGGTAAATGGGATTTGAATACTTCAATCAATGTCATCCAGCCGTTTGGGGTAGCCAATTATTTTGGCCTTGGCAACGAATCCACCTTTGACTATAAAGGAGAGGGGATTGCTGGTGGTTTTGAAGATGCGATTGATTTCTACAGGATTAGGTATGAGCTCTATGATTACAATCTGAGTTTCAGTTACAACTTTGGTCAATTCAGCACATTCACCATTGGATCCCGATTTGCACGTTTCGAGGTACAGGAAAGGCCTGGTCGCTTTATTTCCGATCCTACTAATCAGCTGGATCTGACGCGCATATTTGATTCATTCTATTTTGGGGGAGTGTCTTTACTTTATAACATCGACACAAGGGATAACCAGGCATTACCTTCAAAGGGTATCAACTTCAATTTACAGTTTGATAGCAACTACGGATTAAAGTCAAATTCCAGGGACTTCAATAACCTCAAAGCCAATCTTTCTCATTATTTCCAGATAAGAGTCCCTTCGAAAATCGTGATCGCCAACAAGGTTGAGTTCGAGAAAGTATTTGGGAATACAGAATTCTTTAATAGTGTGTTATTGGGGCAGGGGAAATTGAGGGGTTATCGACGATCCCGATTTATTGGGGAAACTGGTTTTTATCACAATTTTGATGTGAGGATCAAGCTCTTCTCATTCAGTTCATATCTCTTTCCCGGATCAGTTGGTATCCTTGGGTTCCATGATATCGGCAGAGTTTGGTTGGATGGTGAGTCCTCGGACAAATGGCATAACAGCATGGGATTTGGGCTATGGCTCACTCCACTGGATCTTGTTGCAGTGAACTTCACTTTGGCCTATAGTGATGAAGAAACATTACCACTTCTGACTATGAAATATCATTTTTAGGAATGGTCTTTCAAAGCATCAATCCATATAACCTGGAAGTGATTGGAGAATATGAAGCCTTAGGCTCCGAAGAGCTCCAATCGAAATTGAGATTTGCGGCTGAAGGATTTTCTCATTGGAGACTGAGCCCATTCACAGAAAGATCAGAATTGCTCAATTCATGCAGCAAGGAATTATTGAAGAGAAAGGAAGAACTGTCGCAACTCATGGTTGCGGAGATGGGAAAACCAATTATTCAAGCGAAGTTGGAAATTGAGAAATGTGCATGGGTGTGTCGATACTATGCCGAAAATGGAGAGTCATTTCTTAGGCCACAACACGTTGATACCGATGCCCGGGAGAGTTGGATAAGATATGATCCAATTGGTGTTGTCCTTGCAATTATGCCCTGGAATTTCCCATTCTGGCAAGTATTTCGTTGGCTTGCACCAACACTGATGGCTGGAAATACCGGATTATTAAAACACGCTCCAAATGTATTTGGATGCTCTACAGAAATTGAGAATATCCTGATGAAGTCGGGAGCTCCGGAGGGTATTTTTCAAAACCTCATTGTAGATATTGATCAGGTCCCAATTATTCTGCAGAATAAGCATATTCAGGGTGTTTCGCTGACCGGCAGCGAAAAAGCCGGATCAGCTGTTGCCTCTATCGCTTCCGGGCTAATAAAAAAGTCTGTTCTGGAATTGGGTGGTAGTAATGCTTTTATCGTATTGGAAGATGCAGATTTGAAGAAATCTATCGAAATAGGAATAGCTGCCAGGATGCAAAATAATGGGCAGAGTTGCATTGCTGCAAAACGTTTCCTGATCCACGAGAAGGTATACGATGACTACATCGATGGATTCAAACAAGCGATGGTAAAATTTGTGAATGGAGATCCCAGAAATGAATCAACAACTATTGGACCACTGGCAAGAGTGGACCTCGCTGAAAAGTTGGAGGAACAGGTTAAGGATTCCCAACTGAAAGGGGCCAAATTGCTGTTAGGTGGGAAAAGAGTTGATGCCTTTTTTGAACCAACCATTCTCACGGATGTAGCACCAGGAATGCCCGCAAATGATGAAGAGCTTTTTGGTCCGGTAGCTTCTTTTCGGAAGATCCATGACCTGGAGGAGGCCATTGAAATCAGCAATTCTTCAGATTTTGGATTAGGGGTAACAATTTTTACAAGCAATCCTGATTCAGTGAAACCTCATATCACTCAATTTGAGGATGGTGCAGTGTTTATAAATGAAATGGTCAAATCGGATCCCAGACTCCCATTCGGAGGAACGAAGAGATCAGGGATCGGCAGGGAATTAGGGATTGAAGGGATTCGTGAGTTTTGTAATGTAAAAACGGTCTACATAAACTGAATTTTCAATGAGGAAGTTACTTATAGGATTACTACTTGCCTTCTGTTTGGTTCAATGTGATGACGAAAATGAAAAAGTAGTCAATGAAGGCGACATCGACCCCGAGTTGAAGATCTACGTTGATAGATTTATAGAAGAGGCTCAGCTACGTGGTGTTGAACTTTCAAAAGAGAACCTAGACGTACTCCTTGTAGATGAATTCAGCCAAGATTTCGGGACCAGTTTTTTTTGTGGCTATGGGTGGTGGAATTATGAAAGAACTGGTGAAAGGCGTGTGGAAATAAGGAATTCGGCTGGCTGCTGGACTGTCCGACCTGATATTGAGAAAGAGAACCTTATGTTCCATGAACTGGGTCATGCCCTTTTGTCAAGGCCTCACATTGCGGATAGATTTCCTAACGGTTATCCAAGCACGATCATGTGTTCATCTGAAGGAGACAATTGCGACAATTTCACAGTTTACTACCAATCACCTGAAATGCGATCCTACTACCTGGATGAATTGTTTGGAGTACGGTCTTCGTCAAATCCTGAATGGGTGAGTAAGGGGAAATTTGTGCGTAATATATTTTTAGATGAAATCGGAAGTGATATAGACGCTTGGGAATCCTTTACGATAGGAGATGATGATAATCTAAGTGAATACGAATTTTACATTGATTCCACCGGGATTTTCCCTTCAAATTCCTTGGCAGTATCCACTGGAGAGAATGTGGTCCAAGGCTCTTATACGATTATTCTTAACCGATTCGAAATCAATGACTTCTCAGATTGTTCAACAATAAATGCCAAAGCACGGATAAAAGGTGAAAACTTGCAAGAAGGAAGAGTAGGAATGGCAGTCAGCCTCCGAAAGTACGATGAAAATGGATTCTTATATCGATTTGGAATTCATGAGATATATGAAAACATTGCTAGGGACCTTGAAGAAACTATCCTGGAAACTGAAATCTATTGTGTTCCGGCGCAACGAACCGTTGTAACTATTTCATTTACGCTTGAACCTGGTGTATCATCCAGATTATTTATTGATGAAGTTGAGCTGGATCTGTTTGAGTAATAAACTCCCTGGTTCGGTTGATCAACCGAATATCACTAATAGTTAATTTTTTTGCTGATCCTCCTGTAGCTTCGAGTTTCATATTAATGTAGAGCTATGAAGAAGGTAATAGTATTATTTTTCGCTTTAGTAGGTGTAGAGTCTTTATTAGGACAATCGGCTTACGATATATTTCAATATCGGAGTGTGGGTCCTATGAGAGGTGGAAGGGTCACTACTGTGGCTGGGACCGTTTCTGAACCAGGTACTTTCTTCATGGGCGCCACAGGTGGAGGCGTTTGGAAAACCACTGATTATGGCACGACATGGGCCAATGTTTCTGATGGTTATTTTTCCACTCCATCAATAGGCGCTATTGCGGTAGATCAGGAGGATCCTAATATTGTTTATGTAGGTACAGGTTCCGATGGATTACGAAGCAATGTTATCACAGGAAAAGGGATGTACAAATCAATTGATGGGGGGGACACCTGGAAATTCATCGGATTGAAAAATACTGCACATATAGGTGCTGTAGAAATTCATCCTGAAAATCATAACATAGTTTTTGTGGCGGCCATTGGAAATGCATTCTCCTCAAATCCCGAAAGAGGTATTTACAGAACCCTCAATGGAGGTGAAACATGGGAAAAAATACTATATGTATCTGATAAAGTCGGATTTGCCGATTTTGAATTTCTTCCAGGTAATCCTGACATAATGTTTGCCAGTGCCTGGAAAGCTGAACGTAAGCCATGGACGATAATAAGTGGAGGTAGTCAGAGTGAGGGAGGTGTTTACAAATCCGTTGATGGAGGAAACAATTGGACGAAGATCACTAAGGGACTTCCTCAAGGACTGATTGGTAAAATAGATTTTGCAGTTTCCCCAGCCGATTCAAAAATCGTCTATGCCCTTGTCGAAGCTCCCGGAGAAGATGGTGGGTTGTATAAGTCCGTGGATCAGGGTAATTCATTTACCTTGGTATCAAATGATCGCGGAATTAGGGTCAGGCCATTTTATTATACCAATGTTGAAGTCGATCCCATAGATACTGACCTGATCTATGTTCTGGCTACGGGGTACTACAAATCGACTAATGGAGGAAAGGATTGGACAAGAATGCGACCTCCACATGGAGATAGCCATGATATGTGGATCAATCCTGACAACCCAAAACTATTTATTCAATCCAACGATGGTGGTGCCAATGTGACTTTTAATGGAGGGGAGACCTGGACAACACAGTTTAATCAACCAACAGCCGAATTGTATACATTGGATGTGGATGACCAGTATCCTTATTGGTTATATGCAGGTCAGCAGGATAATGGCACAACTATAGCTGTTCCAAGCTTTGCTCCCAGTGCATTACAAGCTCCTGAGGTTGGTTGGATTATCAATACGGGAGGTTGTGAAACCGGACCTGCCGTACCCAAACCAGGGAATCATAACATTGTTTATGCCAATTGCAAAGGAAGGTTTGATGTATTCGACAAGCGTACTGGGTTAGAGAAGAACCGGGATGTAGGTGCAGCAAATATGTATGGACATAACCCCAAGGACCTGAAATACAGATTCCAGCGAGTTTCACCTATTCACGTATCTCCGCATGATCCTGATATTGTCTATCACGGGTCCCAATATCTGCATAAGACCAATGATGACGGGCTGACATGGGAAACCATCTCCCCCGATTTGACTGCATTTGAGCCAGATAAACAGGTCATTTCCGGAAGTCCAATCACAAGGGATATTACTGGTGAGGAATTCTATAGCACCATTTATTCCATCCGTGAATCGCCGGTCAAACAGGGAGTCATCTGGGTTGGATCCAACGATGGACCGGTTCATGTGACCGATGATGGTGGTGTAAACTGGTCCAATGTGACTCCATCCAAACTTTCTTCGGGAGGCCGTGTGGATGCTGTTGAACCCTCCCCTCACAATGAAAATAAGGCTTACATAGCTGTTCTTCGATATCAGCTGGGTGACTGGAAACCCTATGTTTTTAAGACAACAGATTTGGGGAAATCATGGACGTTGCTAACCAGTGGAAATAATGGGATCCCATCGGACTACCCGGTTAGGGTTGTAAGAGAAGATCCGGACAAGGAAGGAGTACTTTATGCCGGCACCGAATTTGGCTTATTTATTTCCGAAGATGATGGAAAGAACTGGAAATCATTTCAACAAAATTTACCCATCACTCCAATAACGGATATCAAAGTGCACCGCAAAGACCTGGTACTTGCCACCATGGGAAGAGGTTTTTGGATAATGGATGATCTTTCCACCATTCACCAGTCAGATTTTTCCAAATTGGCCAATGAACCCATTCTTTTTCAACCTCGTGATACATACAGATACCAATTCCCAAAACAAAGTAGAGGGAACTTCCCCACACCTGCTGTAAACATTGATTATTATTTATCGGAGAAGCAGACAAATCCACTTAAGCTTGAGATCATTTCTGACGATGGTGATGTGATCAATACATTTTTAAGTGGGAAATCGACAAAGGAGGAGGTCATTGAGGACATGGATTTGAGTGAAACAATTTTTATTAATAGTGAAGATCTTCGGAATGAGAAGGGACTCTGTCGATTTAAATGGGATATGAAACATGCAGGCCCGTGGAATGATCAGGAGAATCGAAGATACAGAAATGGTCCCAGGGCAAAACCTGGAAAATATACCGTGAGATTGACGACAGACAACACTAATATTGAACAAACTTTTAGTTTAATCGCTGATCCTAAGGTGTTGTCTGCGGGAGTAAAACTATCAGATATAGAAGAGCAAGAAACGCTGTCCTTGAAAGTGGTCGACCTTTTGAGTGAGGCGCGTAAACTCTCCAAGAAACTTAAAGACGAGAAAGAGAATTTGGATGAAAGCGAGAAAATCGACCAACTGGAGGGGATTATAAACAAGCTTGAGACATCGAAAGGCACTTACATGCAACCCAAACTAATTGCACAAATCAGCTATCTGTACAATACTGTAAGTGGTTCGGATCAGGCTCCAGGTAAAGATCTATTAGATAGGTTTGATGAGTTGCAGAGGCAATTCGACAACATTAAGACTTCAGCGGACTGAGAGTAAATTTTACGGAAATTCGGCGTTGCCATTGGAACGTTCAATAGCCTCCTGAATGGCATTCTCTAACTCATCAAGAACAAAGGGTTTTGTGAAGAATCGGTGAACAATATTGTTCTTCATAGCCTCGTCAATTTCATCATTGTAATCGTATCCTGTTAAAATGAAGTACGAGATATTCGGATATTTTGCCCTTGCCTTCTTTATGAATTGAACCCCGTTCATCTTAGGCATTCTCATGTCGCTAATGACTATGATTATATCATCTTTACTGGCATTCAGAGTGTCCAATCCCTCCATACCCGAACTAGCGGTAAAGATCTTGTACTTAGATTGAAAAGTCGCTTTGAAGATGAGGAGGTTGGCCGGCTCATCATCCACATAAAGGATCTTAACGTTATTAAAATGATCCATTGTCTTGGGTTAGTGGTAAAAAAACAGTGAATGTAGTCCCTTTGTTTAGCTCAGTGTGTACTTTGATCTTGCCATTGTGCTCCTTAATTATGGAGTATGTGATCGATAAACCTAAACCAGTTCCTTCTCCCGGCGCTTTAGTAGTAAAGAATGGATCACTTATCTTCTTCAGGTTTTCCTGAGAGATTCCCATTCCCGTATCAGATATTTCGACCTCAACCATCTTGTCATCGGCAATAGTTTTGATCAAGACTTTTCCCTTTTTGGTGATTGCCTGCTCGGCATTTGATAACAAATTGAGAAATGCCTGGTGAAGTTTCCCCTCACTACCAACGATTATCGCAGCTTCCTTGCAGTAATCTTTACTAACCTCAATTTTATGTTTGAATTTGTTGTGCAAAATAACTAAACAGTTTTCTATGATATCATGGATATCACAATTTTCATCCATGGATCCAGCTCTGCGGCTGAAGTGACTTAAACTCCTGACAATGTTTACAGCTCGCGATACACCGTCATTTATCACGGAAATATAAGGGCTTATATCTTCAGTTATCGAATTTGATCTCCCCAGCTCTTTTTCCAATCCACTCACTCCATTTTTTATGAAGTTTAAGGGATTATTGATTTCATGACCTACACCTGCTGATAGGACACCGAGAGATGCCATTTTCTCAGCCTGGACAAGTTGTTCATGTGTATTTTTAAGGTTGACAATTGTTTCTTCCAATTCACTGTTAGTAGCTTGTAACTCTTCGTTGGTATCCAGTAGTTTCTTAGTCCGGTCCCGAACTATATCTTCCAGATTCTTGGTGTATTGTTCCAATTTTCTTTGAGAAGTTCGTAATTCTGTGATATCCTCTACAAACATGGACACTCCTACAATTTCTTCGTTGCTATAGATGGGATTGTAATTGAATTGAAACGACAACATCCCTTCAGGCCCCGGATATTCAATAATTTCCTTGAATTTTTCACCACTCAAAGCCCTGTCCTGAAATCCTCTGAACATCTCCGAAAATTGAGGATCCATCATGCTGAGGATATCCATTCCTTTCTCGGCTATAATGTTATCTGTGGCCAGGGCGTAATGAGCAAATGAAGAATTGAATTCAATAAGGTGTTTATTTCTGTCAAATAAACCTATGACACTTGTGGTGCTTTCGAACAGGGATTTTAGGTTTGCTTCGCTTATTATTATCTCAGATTCAGCATTCTTTTGCTCGGTTATATCGTTTCCAAACCACACTACTTCCCGTAGTTTGCCTTTGTCATAATATGGTTTGGCCGAACTCCAAGATATGATCCTTGTTTTCCCTTTTTTTGTCTGAATACCCATCTCATAATGGTCAATTTTACCATTCTGAATACTTTCCATTACTTCCTGAAAATCAATTTTTCGATCTTCGGAAACCAATTTCCACCAATTCTGACCAATTATTTCCTTTTTATCATAACCTACTGTCCGCAAAGCTGTTGGATTTAGAAATGTACAAGTATCATTTTTATCTATACCCACAATTAGGACAGGGGATGTATTGATAATGTTATTTGAATAATCTCTTTCACTTTGCAAATTCTGGTTGAATTCCTGCTCTTTGTTTCGAGAGATCTTGAAAGCGAAAATTGTGACAACAGATAAAAACAAATATCCCAATACAACGAATCGTTCTACTTCCCAGAAACCTTCATATATCATGGAGGAAGGGGCGGTCACCGTTATCGTGTGATCCAATGGGATAAGATTTGATGTAATTCCCAGGATTCTGTTACTCGAAATTGAATTATGGGCTTCGAAATATTTGAAATTGTCCTGAAATTCGGTCATTGAGGTGTCGGAATAAATTCTAGCCGGCTGCCGCAGTACTTCCCCATATCGATCTATGTCCAATGGAAAATATAGTTGAGTTGTATTGTATAATTCATTGATAATGTGAATTTCATATTTAGGGTCAATACCGAAACTCATCAATTCATCAATCATACTTTTGTATTGAATAGCGGAGGTATTGAGGGCGACCAGATCACCGTTATCATCGTAGATAGGAACTCGTATGGGGATGATCCAGTCTTCAACGTTCTCAAAATAGTAAGCTTCACCGATAGAGATCCCAATAGATTTTTTTGCATCGAGAAATGAACGTCGTGACCTCTCCTGATCTGTTAAGTTTGGGAGGTTATCTCCAACATTCGAACCCGTCAGCGTCAGAAGCTGTCCTGTAGTGTCTGCGAATCCAAAAGCTAATAGTTCATTGTAGATCCTTAACGTACTATTGGCAAACTGAAGTCTTCTCTCCTCAGCATTTTCTCCATTAATATCAAGCAAACGTTGACCAACGCTCAATAAACTCAACTCTCGTTGATGAAAAGTTATTTCGTAATATCTCTTTAGAATTGATGCTGTATTGGCAAGGTCCTGGTACCGTTCCTGTTTTAAATCCTTCCATAGCCAAATACTGACTCCTATTGTAAATAAGGTCAGGCCTAAGAAAATCAATGGAAATATAGTATAAAGAACTGAACGCTTTCTTCCCACGCTGATAATGAGTTTTTAGTTGAGTCTTGAATCGTTTTGTACTATTAATTTCATGGATTATTGAGAGAAATGCAAAATATTGTGGTTGAATAAGATATAGCCCATCTACTATAGAATTTTATCTTTGCAGGAGAATAAAATCAACTTTCCATGTTTTCTATTTTCAAGAAAAATTACAAGAGCATCACGGTATCTGAATTTAAAGAGCTCAGGAAAAAGCGTGATACCATAATACTTGATGTGAGATCAAGGGGCGAACAGGTTGGTGGAGTGATCAATGGACAGCGCAACATGAATGTCATGGACAAAAAGTTCAAGGAAAATGCTTCGAAATTGGATAAATCCAAAACATATTTGGTCTACTGTCGCAGTGGCATGAGGAGTGCCAGAGCATGCCGAATAATGGGAAAGTTAGGATTTGAAAACCTGTACAATCTCAAAGGAGGTTTTCAAGCCTGGGAAAGGGAGAATTTCTAGCTCAAATCAATTTCTGCAATTTTATCGTTATGTAGGATAATGTATTAACTGGAGCATTATGATTAATGATATACGGATAAGTGCCTGTATTCTTTTCTTTTTCGTCACAAGTATTAGCCTGGCCCAATCAGCACAGATTGATACAATCGTCAATCGTACACTTAATTACCTTCAGCAAACTCCACAGGAAAAGTCATATTTACGGACAGACAAGGAGATATATACTCGTGGAGAAACATTGTGGTTTAGCACCTACCTTGTTGATGCAGTTAATCATAAACCAAGTAGTGTAAGTAGCCTACTATATGTTGATCTAATTGGTCCGGCAGGTAATGTATTATCTTCTCTTTCGATAAAAATAGAAAATGGCCTGGGGCAAGGAGATTTTCTCCTTGCTGACACCTTAGCTGAAGGAATATACAACATTCAGGCTTACACCAATTACATGAGAAATTTTAACCCGGAGTTTATGTTTACCAAACCCGTAAAACTTCTCGATTATTCAAGTCAAACCCAGACTTCGGAATTCCAACCTGAAGTACGGGATATTGATATAAATTTTTTCCCTGAAGGTGGCGACCTTGTAGCAGGTCAATTAAACTATGTGGCATTTATGGCCAAGGATGAAAAAGGAAAAGGTGTGAAAATAAAGGGTAACATCATTGATGGCAAGGGGATGGAAGTGACTACTTTTTCGGATGAATTAATGGGTTTGGGTAAGTTTCAATTAACCCCAACCTATGGAGAAAAGTATTTTGCCGTTTATACGGTCAATGGAGTTCAATTCTCCAAGGCTTTACCCGATGTGATGAGAGAAGGTTACCTGCTGAATATTCGACAGTCTCCTGATAAAGTCTATTTGACACTAAAAGGGTCGGAGAATACTAATCTTAAGAATTCATTTCTTTTGGGACATACACGGGGTTCAATTTTTATGGTCCTCCCATCGACACCTGGAAAGAATTTTATTTATGCACCCATCCCATCGAACCAAATACCATCAGGAATTGCTCATTTTACTTTTTTTGATGGAAATGGTGTTCCAAGAGCCGAAAGATTAGTCTACAATGAAAATCAATTCGAAAACCCTGAAATCATACTTCAAAAAGAACGGACAGAACTAGGCAAAAGGGCTAAGTTTCCGATGAAATTATCATTAACGGATTTTGAAGGCAATCCTGTTGATGGGAACATTTCACTTTCCGTCTTATCTAAATCCTTATATAAACCAAATCGCATTGATATTGAGAATTATCTATTGCTTTCTTCTGATCTCAACGGAGCAATTGAACGTCCGGATTTCTACCTGGATACGGAAAATGCTGATCGATTAAAACACATAGACCTGTTGATGATGACCCATGGTTGGAGAAGATTCAAATGGAATGATGTCCTTTCCGGAAATTTGCCCCCCATCAATTTTTATCCTGAAACTGGGTTCAGTGTTGAGGGAAAGGTCGTCAAGTACCTAAGCCGTGAGAAAGGTGTCCAGGGGAAAGTTGAATTGACCTTTCTCGAAAATATTGCATTCAAGCAGGAGGCTACATCTGAGGTAGACGGAACGTTTTGGTTTGATGACCTGCAAATTGAAGATACGATGACGGTGATCGTCCAAACAAAGAGGATGAAAAAGAAGGAAGATGGTACTGAAAAAGAATTGAAACGAGGGACTTTTATTGAGATCATTGAACCTGATGATGTCGCCATTGATTCAAAATTCCTCAATCTTTTTGATGATGATTATGTCCTTCAGGATGTTGTGGATCAAGGTATGCTAATAAGAAATATTGAAGCCGAATTTGGAGATGAAGTCGTAGTATTGGAGGAAATTAAAGTTCAGGCGCAAAAGGATATCAGGGAAGAACCCTTCTACCGCGAAAGCATACTATATTCCCAACCGGATGATCGACTTGTCTTTGATTCCCTGGTTAATGTCCAAAACTATGTGAACTTGTTTGATCTCCTTATAGGCAAATTTCCTGGAGTGGAAATAACGGGGACATTCCCTAATCAGACTGCACTGATTAGAGGATTTAGTTCTATCAATCAAAGCAATGAAGCGTTATTCCTTGTGGATGGTATCCCGACGGATAGGACGCTGGTCGCCCAGATACCTCCACAACAAGTTGAATTTGTTGATGTTTTAAAGGGGCCTAAAGCAGCTATATACTCCGCAAGGGGTAATGGTGTAATTGCCATTTACAAAAGGAGAGGTCCAAGGCTAATTTCTGAAATACCGGATCCCGTTGGGCTTGTGACCTTCAAGGTTAACGGTTACTATTCATCAAGAGAGTTTTATTCACCCAACTATGATATTCTTGAAGGAGATGATTTGGTTAAACCGGACTTTCGATCCACGATTTTTTGGAGTCCATCTGTAGAGATCACCGATGGCAAGGCGGATGTGGAATTCTTTACTTCAGATGAAAAAGGAGAGTTCCAGGTGTTTGTTGAGGGCATATCCAAAGAGGGTAAAATCATCAAAAATACTTTCTCTTTCACAGTGGAATAGCTTCTTCAAATTCCATAGATTACATCAATGAGTTTGTCCTTCATTGATTCTGAGCGACTTAATGAGCTACTTGATCATGGTACTTTGATCAGGGAATTAAAGGAAGCTTTTACGCAACACAGAATATATACTCCTCCGAGAAACCACCTAAATTATGGTAAAAATAGTACCCTCTTATTGATGCCAAGTATCGATGAAGATGCAGCTGCAGGAGTAAAATTGATTACTGTCAATCCGGATAATCCAAGTCATCAATTACCTTCAATCCAGGGAGTCTATGTTTATTTTGACAGGCATGGTACGCCAAGGTCAATAATGGATGCTAAAGCATTGACTTCGAAAAGGACGGCAGCCACATCGGCTCTGGCATCAACATATTTATCCAAAGAAGATAGCAGGATATTGTTGGTTTTAGGGACAGGGGCAATGGCTCCGGAACTCATAAGAGCCCATTCCACAGTCAGGGATATTGATAAAGTCCTTATATGGGGAAGGGATCACGGAAAAGCACAAGATCTGGCTGAGAACTATAATGAATCAAAACAGGAGATCATCCCTATCGAAGATTTAGAATCCGGAATGAAGGATGCGGATATTATATCATCAGCAACCATGAGTGTTGATCCCCTGATTCTTGGCAAAAACCTAAACCCGGGTCAGCACGTGGATCTGGTGGGATCATATAAGCCTGAAATGAGGGAAGCTGACGACGAACTGATCAAAAAGTCCAGGATTTACATCGACAGTAAAATGGCCATTCAGGAATCAGGAGACATCAGGAAACCAATAGAGAATGGAATACTTTCCCATGATGCGATTGAGGGGACATTATTTGATTTGTGTCAAAATAAGATTTCCGGAAGGAAGATCCAGGAGGAAATTACATGTTTCAAATCCGTTGGTTTAGGTTTGGAGGACCTTGTAGCTGCAAACATTGTGTATTCCAAAATCTTGAACAATGAGCAAGAATAATGTCTTTGATCTCGGTCCTGATTGGCTGCAAATTCAAACGATAGATATGCACACGGCTGGAGAGCCGTTGAGGGTAATTACGTCAGGATATCCACTTTTTCGAAACCAAAGCGTTTTAGAAATCAGACGTCATCTTAGAGAAGAACTGGATGATATAAGAAATGCGGTAATGTTGGAGCCCAGGGGTCATGATGACATGTATGGAGCTTTGATAGTAGGAAGTGATCAAGCGGATTTCGGGGTGGTATTCATGCACAACGAAGGATATAGCACCATGTGTGGACACGCAACAATTGCTTTGGGTAAGCTGGCAATTCAAGCAGGATGGGTGAAAAAGATGGAACCAATAACCAGGTTGACCATTGAAGCTCCATGTGGAATATTGGAAGTGGAAGTCGATGTCCAAGGCGATAATCCAGGCTCCGTAAGGTTCAAAAATGTGCCATCATTTGTGGTTTCCCTGGACAATCGGCTGGATGTTGAGCGATTTGGTGATGTTTCGTACGATCTGGCGTTTGGAGGTGCCTATTATGCCTTTGTCAATGCGGATGACTTTGGCCTGGAATGCATACCTGAAAATGTTCAAAAATTTATCGACATAGGTCGTTCTTTAAAAAAGACGATTTCAAATGAAACCCCAATCGATCATCCGGCAATAAAAGAGCTTGGTTTTTTATATGGCGTGATCTTCATTGATTATCCTGCAAAAAAAGGTGTTTTCAGTCGGAATGTATGCGTATTTGCTGATGGGCAGGTAGACAGAAGTCCAACCGGATCAGGGGTTTCTGCCAGATTGGCAATTCACAAGGAAAGAGGAGAGATCGAAGTTGGAGAATGGATAACAATTGAAAGTGTTTTGGGCACTAGCTTCAGATGCAGAATTGAGAGGATGGAGAAATATTTTAATATGGAAGCAGTGATCCCTGAGGTGGAGGGTGAAGCCTATGTAACAGGGGCCGGCACATTGCTGGTTGATCCAGATGATCCATTGAAGTATGGTTTCACTCTTCGGTCCTAGTATCGTTACTTCTGAAGAATTCCTCCCAAGGTCCAAATAGCCAATTACCGAATGAATCAATGTCGTCGCTCCGAAAGAATTCCTTAGCTCCCTTATAAAGCTCTTCCCTGCTGATCAAATCGTCTTGATTAAGATCAAGTTTCTCAAATGCCCGTGCTGAGTACCTTGCTTCCAACCTAAACGTCATGAATAATGTGAGGTATTCATGAATAGAAATATGATCATCGTTGTCGTAGTCAAAAAGCAGGAATATATGATCCACTACCCTGTTCACATAATCATTGTATTGGTCATCCTCACTGTTGACTATTTTCTTATCTGCATACAGCAGCCATTCATAGATTGAGGCTTTTTCGTCTCTGTTTTTGTCTACATATTCATAGAGGTCTTCCCATGCAATTTTACATGCCCCCAATATTCTTTCTCTTCTAGGATCCTCATCCTCAAGTTGGAGCATCATGATCATGTTTTCACCTATGCTTAAAAAATCATCAAGCTCGACAAAACCATTTTTATCATAATCTAAAAGATCAAAAAAGATCCTGAGTTTGATTTCCTGGAAAGCGGACAACATATATGAATAGAATCAGTTATAAAGTACTCAAATTTTAACGAATCAGGCAAGAATCAATTGTCCTTGTTGGGATTCCGAACTGATTTCCTCAATTCCTCCTGGATCCAAACGATTTGCGATGATGTTCCCTTTTCGGACAAGGTTATTTTGCTTACAAAGCCACTACCGGGATATTCAATAACTCCTACCAATTGATTATTGACAATTACAGCCATTTTCATGTTTGGAAAATTAGTACCAATCTGATTTAAATGATCTAAACTTTGGTCATTAAGTTTAATGTCCAGGTAGTTAATATTTTGTTTGGTATCGGAATAGATTTCTCCAATCCTTTGAAAGGATCCGGAATCAAAAATTGGCCTGGCCTCCACACAATACTGTCTATTGGAATTCAACAAATAAAGCCTGTTGTCGCAAATAGAACTGTCTTTGTCCTTCAGAAAATAGATGCCGGTTTCTAAATCTTGAGATAGGAATATCGTCCATAGAAAGCCTAAAACGAGCTGGAATAGACTCAAATACACAGGAAATTGATCATTTATACACGTACATCTATTTCAAAATAACAATTTATAAATTGTTATTTCTTCTTTTACAGTGAGGTAGTTGAATTTACATTCAACTAACCCAAATACAAATAAATAAAGACTGCCCTGACTAAAACCCATAGAATATGATATTGACAAATCTTGACTGGATCATCATCATCATCTTTTTTGTTGGTGTTCTATTTATTGGATGGTTGGCTTCCAAGACAGCCGGAAAGAATACAGCAGAATTTTTTTTAGGAGGCAGATCAATGCCATGGTGGCTGCTTGGTGTATCAATGGTCGCAACCACATTTTCTGCCGACACACCCAACTTGGTTACCGGCATGATCCGTGAAGGAGGAGTTGCTCGAAATTGGGCCTGGTGGGCATTTCTGATCACTGGAATGATCACCGTGTTCATATATGCCAAACTATGGAGGAGATCCAACGTAATGACTGATCTGGAGTTTTACGAAATACGTTACAGTGGAAAGGTGGCATCGTTCCTTAGAGGTTTCAGAGCTTTGTATCTGGGGATCTTTTTCAATTGCCTGATAATGGGAACTGTTACTTTGGCTGCGATCAAGATTGGAGCTGTGATGTTTGGAGCAACACCAATGCAGACAGTTCTGATTTCCTCAGTCATTGTGGTATTTTATTCAGCTCTTGGTGGGATCAAGGGAGTGATCTGGACAGATTTTTTCCAGTTTTGTATTGCAATGATCGGTGCCTTTTATGCAGCCCATATTGCCATTAGCCAACCGGAGATCGGTAGTATTTCCAATTTAGTTTCGCATCCTGCCCTTAGTGAGAAACTTGCGATAATCCCAGATTTGTCTGATCCTTCTATTTTGATTTCATTATTCATTATTCCCCTTGCCGTACAGTGGTGGTCTGTCTGGTATCCGGGGGCTGAACCTGGTGGCGGTGGCTATATTGCGCAAAGAATGCTGTCTGCTAAGAATGAAAGTCACGCGATCGGGGCAACTTTATTCTTTCAGGCGGCTCACTATGCACTGAGGCCCTGGCCATGGATCATTGTAGCCCTAAGCTCGGTTATTTTATTCCCCGATCTAATGTCTATAAAATCACAATTCCCAAGTATCACCGAGCAATACCTGGGAGAGGACATAGCATATCCTGTTATGATGACACTTCTTGGGCCAGGCTGGATGGGATTGGTAGTGGCATCACTGATGGCTGCATTCATGTCGACGATCAGTACTCATTTGAATTGGGGATCATCGTATGTGGTTAATGATTTTTACAAACGATTCGTGAAGCTTGATGCAGGTGAGAAGGAGCTTGTCCTGGTTGGTAGGATTACTACGGTGTTGCTTATGGTATTTGCCAGTGCATTTGCTTTGACCTTCCTGGAGAATGCGACACAGGCCTTTAATATCCTTTTATTATCAGGGGCAGGGACAGGATCGATTTTCCTATTGCGTTGGTTTTGGTGGAGAATAAATGCAATGACAGAGATCATTGCAATGGTTTCGGGAGTGATCACAGCGTTTGTCCTGGTCTTGGCTGTGCCAGATTCTGCCGTGGAAAGCGCATATGTCGATGCTTTTGCCATGAAGTTGCTACTCGCGACACTAATCACAACGTGTGTATGGATTGTCACCATGTATTCTACAAAACCTGAATCTTTTGAGACACTCAAAGAATTTTACAAGCTAACAAATCCTGGAGGTCCCGGATGGAAATGGCTTTTGAAGGAGTCCTCTTCCAGGGGGGTTGATATGCAACAGGACAAAAAATGGGATGTACCAAGAAGTATTCTTATGATTTTCGTGGGTAGTGTAGCCATTTACGGGGCATTGTTTGCCACTGGCAATTTTATCTATGGAAATTTCACGACTGGTGCCATTTTAACCATTGTTGTTGCTTTCTTCACTTTTCTGGTGATTCGACTTTGGAAAACTCTTGATATAAACAGCGAATAGACATGAATTCAATTAATAGACGGCAATTTGTCAAATCCAGTTCTATATTGACTGCAGGAGCTTTGGTTTCTCCTAACATTATTCGTTCCAACTCCCTCAATAAGAATGAAGTCAGAATAGGATTTATTGGGACCGGTCTACGGGGCAGGAATCACGTTAACAACATACTGGACTATCCAGGGGTAACTTGCCCGGCTTTCTGTGATATTGATCCCGATGCAGTGTTAAAAACAAAAGATCTGATCAATAGGAAGGGATTGGATTCACCCAGGGTGTACACTGGCCATGAATACGCCTATCAGGAAATGTTGGAAAAGGAAGAGCTTGATGGTGTGATTATTGCGACCAATTGGCGATGGCACACTGAGATGTGTATTGATGCAATGAAATCAGGTGTATATGTTGGGACTGAAGTGTCCGGTGCCTTTTCTGTGGATGAATGCTGGGACCTGGTAGATGTACAGGAAGAAACAGGAACGCATCTGATGTTCCTGGAAAATGTCAATTATCGTCGGGATGTAATGGCGGTAATGAATATGGTAAGAGACAATGTTTTTGGTGAGTTGATACATTGTCGAGGAGGGTATCAACATGATCTGCGTACCGTAAAATTTAATGATGGGCAAGGGGGATTGGTGTACGGTGATGGTGGTTATGGAGAAGCGAGATGGCGAACAGATCATTCACTGAGCAGGAACGGCGAACTATATCCGACCCATGGCCTAGGTCCGGTAAGCACAATGCTGGACTGCAATCGCGGTAACAGAATGACGTCTGTCTCATCATTCGCTTCAAAAGCCAGGTCATTGAAAAAATTCATCAGGGACCATGAGGATGGAGGTCAAGATCATCCATATCACAAACTAAACTGGAAATTAGGTGATGTAGTTACATCCACAATTAGTTGTGCAAATGGTGAGACCATTGTGCTGACCCATGATACGAATTTGCCACGACCATACTCTTTAGGATTCAGAGTACAAGGAGTTCAAGGGCTATGTGAATTTGATTACCATACCCGACGAGTACATGTCGAGGGAATTTCTGAATCTCACAGATGGGATGAATGGGATGTTTGGTTTGAAAAATACGATCATGAACTATGGAAAGAATACGGTACAGAAGCAGCTGAGAAGGGCCATGGAGGCATGGACTACTTCCTTGACAGGGCGTTTGTCGAAAGCGTGAAGGAATCGATCCCGCCGGTCCTTGATGTGTACGATGCTGCAGTATGGCGAGTAATAACACCTCTGTCAGAAACGTCAATCCGAAATGGAGGAATGCCACAGGAGATCCCTGATTTCACGAGAGGGAAATGGCTAAGGAGACAACCTGTTTTTGCTTTAGGGAACCTTTAGCCATCCAAAATCACATATTGTACAAACAATCAACTAATAGATCTTCGAACAAACTGGATAATCATAAAGTTTGTTAATTATTTGTACAAAGTACTAACAAATAAGTATCTTGTACGTATCTACAACTAATTGAAAGCTTATGAGAGGTGAATCACTTGGTGAATTGGAAGAAATCGTTTTGCTAACCGTAGGTTCTTTCGTTGAAGATGCCTACGCTGTGGCAATCCTTGAAGAAATAAAGAAAGTCGCTCAACGAACAATTGACGTTACAGCTGTTCATTCTGTACTTCGGCGACTGGAAAAGAAGGGATATGTCAATTCTACCATGGGTGGAGCAACTTCCGAAAGAGGCGGAAGACGAAAAAGATTTTTCTCGTTGACAGCTGCCGGCAGGAAAGTGGTGGATGACTCAATGCTTGTTAGGATGGAGCTGTACAAGAAACTGCTAACGGCAAACCCACAATAATGATCCCACCTCCACCAAAATGGGCAAAGAATTTTTTAAGGTGGTATTGCAATCCGGCCTTACTCGAAGATCTGGAAGGAGATCTGATCGAATTGTATCAAATAAGATTTGAAGAGGGCAAAGTCAAGTCTGCAAGATATCTTTTCATTTGGTGGGTTCTTCGCTCATTTAGACTTTCAGCTTTAAAGAAACCTTTTTTTCTCAAAAATAGAAGACTAATGATCACTACAAACAACTTCAAAATTGCCTTTCGAGTATTGAGAAGGGACAAGTTCAATTCATTGATCAATATTGCAAGTTTGACAATCGGCATAGCTTGCTTTTTATTGGTTGGTCTATATGTAAATCAAGAACTCAATTATGATCAGTTTCACTCAAAGAAGGACAGGATCTACCGATCATGGCTACGAGAGGATTACGGTAATGGTAAAGTATTCTTCAATTCATACACACCGTTACGATTCGAGGAACTTTTCGAATCGAATTTCCCTGAAGTTGAGAGATCTGTCCAGTATATTATGTCAAGATTTCTTGTGGGAAGGGGAGAGGATCGAATTGATGAACAAGTAGCCAACATTAGTCCCGATTTCTTTGAAGTATTTGATTTTAAGCTCATTATCGGGAATATGTTCACATCTAAATACGATTTGTTGATCAGCGACAGATATTCAAAAAAATATTTTGGAGATATTGACCCTATTGGACAGACCCTTGGATTGCAGATCAATGATGAGATCAGGGACTTTAAGGTTGTCGGAATATTTAAGTCAATGCCAAAGTCTTCCAGTATACAATTTGACCTGGCAATATCAACAGAGAATAACGAAGATCTTTATGGAGACAGAGCCATGACAGCGTGGTTCACGATTGTTGGTGAGACTTATGTATTAATTAAAGATGGAACTGATATAACTTCCATCAATGACAAGATGCAGGATGTCGTCATGAGCCTTCTGGGTGATGAAGTAAACAGGGATGAATATAATATTGGCTTTCAACCTTTAACCAACATACATCTTAATCCGGATATTCCGCTGGGTATTGCTCCGGTCAGTAATCCCCAATACGTAATTATTCTGGGAGTTATTGGGATACTTGTGTTACTTATCGCATTGGTCAATTATACTACTCTAACTGTCGCTCAATCCGTAAAACGGTCAAGGGAGGTAGGAATGCGCAAAGTTATTGGAGCGGGTAAATGGACCCTGATCTCTCAATATATTAGTGAAAGTATTCTTATTGCCATGGGATCTATGGTCGTCGGAACAATTATCAGCATTTTGTTAATACCGACTTTCAATAATTTGACCAATGCAGATATCTCTTATGTGTTCCAGTGGTGGCATGTTCTAGCTTATCTCACAATTGGGATCGTCATTGGTATTGTAGCTGGTATATATCCATCATTTATATTGTCCGCTTTCAAGACCATATCAGTATTACGTGGTGCTAATTCACTGGGAACCAATCACCTGACCAGGAAGGGAATGGTTATTATGCAATTTGTCGTTGCCATATTCCTTATTAGTAGTACCATGATCATGAATAGGCAACTGAAATATCTCCAAAACAAAGACCTTGGGTACAGATACGATGCAGTGATTTCTGTTTTGTTGCACCCGGATCCCCAGGCAGATCGAATGTCTACTAGAATGAGCACTGCCATGGAAAATGGTGAGCTTTTGAAGGCGAGATTGGATCAGTATCCTGAAATATCGAAAATTGCTATGGGAAGTCATGTCTTCGGGACATCAGGTTGGGCTAATCTAGCCTATACGGAATCAGATGGGACCTTCCGTAGGTTTAGATTCCTTACCGTTGATCCATATTATCTTGATGCATTTGATATTAGGATGAAGGAAGGACGTGGTTTTGAACCTGGTAATGGCTTCGATGAACGACAAGCAATTGTGATCAATGAAGCGGCAATGAGTTATTTTGGATTTGAGGATCCTATTGGTTCAAAGTTACCCGGGGAGGAATTTGGGGACCATCAGATCATAGGAGTAACAGAAAATTTCAATTTTTCTTCACTTCACACTGAAGTTGAACCATTAATAATCACCCAGAATATTTTTCCAGTCATCCAGGGAGTAAGTGACGGTGATTTTGTAGATTCTGTCATTCCCAAACTTGTGTTCACTTACCAGGGAGATCAGCTGAGTAAAGTGGTCGACATCTTGAAGAAGGAGTGGGAATCAACCTTTCCCAATGAAAGCATTCAATTTAGTTTCATCGATGAAAACATAAAATCGCAATATGAAAGTGAAGATCGATTGAACAAATTGGTTACCGTTTCTACAGTTCTTTCAATAATAATTGCCTGCCTTGGGTTACTCGGATTGACAGTTCTGATTGTGAATAGCCGAATTAAAGAAATTGGTATCAGGAAAGTGATGGGAGCCGGTACAATAACCATTTACAAGTTATTGACTAAGAGCTTCTCCTATCAGTTGATCATTGCAATTGTGATTTCAATCCCATTGACAATTTGGTTGATGAATAACTGGCTGGAGAACTTTGCATACAGGGTCAATATCGGATATGGTGTTTTTCTTTTGAGCGGTTCTATTTCCATTTTGATCGCGTTGATGGTTGTGGCTTATCACGCGTATCGGGCTTCATCAGTTAATCCCATAGAAACGTTAAGAACAGAATAGAAAGAGTCAAGAGATTTAATATTGACTATATATTTGCGGCCTTAATTCATATTAATGAAGCCCTCATTAGTAGTACTGGCCGCAGGTATTGGAAGTCGATACGGTGGCATTAAACAACTTGACGGATTTGGCCCAAATGGCGAAAAGATCATTGATTATACTGTTTATGATGCCTTGAAAGTTGGTTTTGGTAAGATAATTTTCGTAATCCGTGAGGATATTCAGAAAGACTTTGAGCACTCCATATTGGCGAAATGGAAGGACAAAGGGGAATTTTACACTGCATTCCAGGAATTAGATAGGTTACCAGACGGGTATCAGGTTCCCGAAGGAAGGATCAAGCCTTGGGGTACGGCTCACGCTACGTGGATGGCGGAGGATTTGGTTAAAGAACCCTTTGCAATCGTAAATGCTGACGATTTCTATGGTTATGGATCCTTGAAAGCGGCTCATGACCATTTAATCCAAATGGATACCGAAAACCACGGAGCATGTCTTGTCGGTTACGAAATAGGCAATACACTTACAGATTCCGGATCGGTCTCACGTGGATTGTGCGAGTCTGATAATGAAGGTTTTTTGACAGAAATCATTGAAAGGACCAAGATATCGAGAAATGGAGAGGGAAATATTTACTTCGAGGAAGACGGTACAAGGACATACATCCAATCCGATACCCTTGTCTCAATGAATCTTATGGGATTCTCACCAAAAGTTTTTGAAGAGATAGCCCTAGGTTTCAAAGAGATCTACAAATTGGCGGCGACTAATCCTAAAGTTGAATATTACATACCCACCGTCCTTAACAGCCTTATACAAAAAGGTATAAAAGCTCCTGTTATTCCGACAAGAGATCAATGGTTTGGGGTTACGTACTTAGAAGACAAAGATTGGGTAATGGAGCAATTCCGAACTCTACATGCTAATAAGGTATATCCCTCCAATCTTTTTGAGTAAATGAAGGATGTTTACTCAATACTTGAAAATTATGATCTTAACGATAAAATAAAGTCAATTTCCAAGCTGGAAATTGGCCATATCCATGATTCATATCAAATAAGTACTGGTTCAGGTTCATTCTTCCTTCAAAAGATCAATGATGAGGTATTTAAGGATGTTGCCGGTTTAATGTCAAATATTAAATTGGTGTTGATCCATCTGGCTTCCAAAACGGAATACGCCGAATACGAAACATTGAGATTATTCCCAACGACTAATGGAAGTCCATTTCATGATGAAAATGGTTCCTATTGGAGGGTATATGACTTCAAAACCCATTTGGAATCCCAGGACGTGCCAAATTCCATTGAGCAGGTATTCGAGGCAGGCAAAGCATTTGGAGCATTTTCGGCGAGTTTATCAGATATTTCTCCGGATAGATTGACAATGACCATTCCGCAATTTCACTCATTGCAATTCCGATTTGACCAATTGAGAAGGAGTGTAGAGTCTGCTGAACCTTCCAGTGTGAGCAATTTACGCGAGGAATTAAGGTTTGTTGAAGAACAGTATTCTGAATTGGTTAAGCTTGAAGAAAACTGGAAGTCAGGTACAATAAGAACCAGGGTAGTGCATAATGACACAAAGTTCAACAATGTAATGTTTGACGAGTCAGGAAAAGCAAAATGCGTAGTGGATCTGGACACTGTAATGCCCGGGATTATTCACTTTGATATTGGGGATGGATTTCGAACCACCGCAACTCTTTGCGATGAAAATGAAGAAGATATTGAAAAGGTCGAGATTGACAACGAACGATACAAGTCTTATTTGGAAGGATACTTGAGTGGATATGAAGGACATTTGTCGGATGAAGAAAAAGAACTAATTCCTTATTCGGGTCCATACATGTCTTTTATCATGGGTGTTCGTTTTCTAAAGGATCACCTTGATGGAAATATTTATTATCCGGCAAAACACCCAAACCAGAACCTGGCACGATCCAGAAATCAATTTAAACTTACCCGAGAATTTCTGAAAACATATTGTTGATATCCACCGCTTACGCAAACTTTTAATTGGGAAACAAACAATATTCCAAAATCATAGTTTCTTTTCTAATTAATTGAAGAAATAATGGAATTAAAGGAAAACATCGCCATTCTTCGTGAAAACATCGACTTTCTACTCACTGAAGCCGTGGAGGAATTTGACGCTTTCATGGAAGAAATACGACAGTTGGAAGAATCCCTACTTTCAGCTGAAATGGAGCTGGCTAAGTAGTTTCACGGTAACCCTGAACCGCGGGTAGTTACGTATAATTTATACCAATCTTCTCTTGACAGGTTAACTTTAATTGATTCGCAGGAATCAGTGATCCTGGAGGGATTGATCGTCCCAATAACAGGTTGGATAAGGGAAGGGTGGCGTAGTAACCAACCCAGTACGACCCCCTCTTTTGAAGTCTGATATTTCTCCGCAAGGCTATTTACGAGCCGAGCACAATTCTTAATATTTTCAGGTTGATCATCCGTATCCCTGCCAGATAATAATCCTTGAGCCAGACTGCCCCATGACTGGATCTGAACCCCTTTTTTTCTGCAGTATTCAATTATTCCGGGACTGAAACTCAGATTCTTTCCTTCCCCATGATTGAATAAAACTCCTTCGTCCAACCAGTCCAAATGAACGAGGCTCATCTCAATTTGATTTACTACGATCGGATCCGAGAGGTAATTCTGCAAAAAATCAAGTTGATGTACGTGCATATTTGACACACCGAAATACCTGACTTTGCCTGCAGTTTTAAGTTCGTCGAAGACCTCAGCTATCTCTTCAGGTTCCATTAATGGATCCGGTCTGTGCAGCATCCAGATATCTATATAGTCTGTGTTCAGTCTCTTTAAAGATCCTTCCACACAGGATCGTATGTATTCTTTTGAGAAGTCATACCTTATGGGGTCTTCCGTAAGTCGAATAGCACCTTTGGTCTGGATATATATTTTTTCTCGGATGGTCCGGTTTTGAGCTAAATACTCCCCGAAGATCGATTCGGCTTTACCCCTTGTGTAGATATCCGCATGGTCAAAAAAGTTTATACCTAGCTCCATAGCCTTTTCTATTGCCTGAAATGCCTTCCTCCGGTCGGTCGAAGAATATGAACTTTCATTCCAATTTCCACCGAATCCCATACAACCGTAGGCTAATCGACTTACTTCAGGAAGATATTTTTCCAGGGGTAGTTCTTTCATACGAATTGATAATTTTTCGC
Source organism: Cyclobacteriaceae bacterium (assembly GCA_965242805.1). GTDB lineage: Bacteria > Bacteroidota > Bacteroidia > Cytophagales > Cyclobacteriaceae > JANQEU01. The sequence goes on from CBDETD010000002.1 coordinate 4,354,864, forward strand.
GGAGTGAGAAATAGAAATCCCTTCCTGCAACTGGTCATCATCGATTGGCGTATCCGTAGCTATTTTCATAGGAATTACACCAGCCCAAACGTCAAGATCATAATCCTCTTTGTTGTCCTGTGGTGGCCCTGTTCTGATTTTGGCGGAAGCTTCAGTGACATCGATGGCAACTACCATGGTAGCCTTCAATTCATTTTCATTAGGACCTCTTGACTCATCCCATCTGTTGGGAATAATGTTTTCAGTTATGATCCGTAATGCTTCGAGTTTTTCTTCTCCCTCATCAACAATTCTGGGTTTGCCAAATACCAATGCGGATCTGTAATTCATGGAATGATGGAAAACTGACCTTGCCAAGACCAAACCATCCAGATGTGTCACTGTCAAACTAACCTTGTCGCAATCAATAAGTGAATTCATCATACGGTTCTTCACAGCTCCATGTAAATATATAGTATCACCTTTCCTCCCATATGAGGTCGGAATACACATGGATACGCCATTGTATGTATAGCTGACATGGCAAATAAAATGGGAATCAAGTATCCCATATACAGTTTTTTTATTGTAGCTACCCCTGTTTGGGATGCGTTTGACCTTGTTGAGATCAGTTTCGGGAAATGAGGACATTTATATTTCGGGTAATTGTTGAGTGGGAAAATTTAAGCAAAAAAAAAGCAGGTCATTGACCTGCTTTTCTGATAGTTTACAATTTTCTAAGGAATAGTTACTTCATCCAACTCATTCCATTCTATATCTTCCCAATTGAATATGCCTGGATTTGTACCTTCTTCAATCAATGCTTTGAGATCAATTGTAAAAGGAATTGCATCACCGTCAGTCAATACAATGTCCGGTTCAATTTCAATCTCCTGAAGAATACTGGAACCATAGTGATCGTAGTAATCGATCCTCAATTTTATAATGGTTTGAGGAAGGATATATACATCACTACTTACAATAGATTCTACTATTTCACCGTCTTCAGTCCAATAATAATAAGATCCGAGACTTGTGTATATGTAGTTATTGTACCCTTCATCCCATGGAACGAATTCCCCGTCAAATAAAGAATAGGCTTTGGTATTGTTGGTTTCAAAAGTAAGACCCAGATAACCATATTCATCCAATTTTTGTCCTTCCTTCAATTTGACTCTAATTCTGCATGATATATTGTTCATGTCAACGGCTACTGCCTGATTTTCTTCTATCAATTCGAATTCCTCATATCCTGCATATACAGGTCCAGGACTTGTGTGATACGGGTACACAAGCATATCCGAGTCATAATGGTAGTCGTAATAGAAATCCGCGGTAACCGCTACTAATTTGTAGGATCCTCCAGGCAATTCTGGTATGTATACTGTGTCTGGAATAACAACAGTGTCTTCGTAATATGGATAACCATACCCATAATAATTATAGTCGTAGAATCTTCTTTCGTAGACTGCTTGCCCGTTCTCATCATAAATGATCAATGTCAGGTTAGTCACATCATCAGGTGTTGAACTTTCTGCTCGTCCTCCAAAATCGTATGTTAATGATTGAGTTATTCCCGTGATATACAGCGAATACTTACCATTATCTTGATTGGGGTCCTCCAATCCATCTTCCTGACAGGATAAAATGAAGAACGGGATTGTGAATAGGAAGTATTGTAGTCGTTTCATACAGGTGAGTTTAGTTTTTAATTCTATAATTCAAACAAAAACCGTGCTAAAAGTGATTCAGATATTGTAATAAATTTATCACCTCTGGCTTTATTTGGTAACCCTTCGGATAAAACATTTATTACCTCAATTTACGTTGTAAAAACGAGGATTTATGACTTTAATTATGATTAACCTGGCAATAAAAAAGGCAGACTATTGAGCCTGCCTTTTTATCGAAGTTGCCAGTGCTTTATTTTTTTGTATCCAGAATTTCCTCACTAACTACATCTCCCTTTTCATTGAGATCAATAATGTCATAACCCAATTTGCTCAACTTCGGACGATTTGAGGGGCCATCTCCAACAACAAGAATGTACATGTTATCATCATCCAGATATTTTTTTGCCAGCTCATTGATCTCATCTTTTGATATGCTGTTGATAATATCTGTTTGCTTGTCCACATAGGATTTATCAAGTCCATAGTGGACGATTCTTCTTAGGAATCTGGCCTTTTGATTTGGTGTTTCATAGCTGCGTGCGTCTCTCTGTCCGATGGAGCTTCTCATAAATAAAAGCTCATCATCAGTAATTCCGTTTTCTCTATAGTTGGAGATCTCTTTCATGAATTCCACAACAGAAGAGTCTGTGGTATTCGCCTTAACACCAGCATAGGCCATAAAAGGGCCGGGGTCTTCTGTAGCTGAAAAATATGATCGGGCACCATATGTCCATCCTTTGTCTTCTCTAAGATTGAGATTGATTCGGCTATTAAAAGCCAATCCAAGTGGAAAATTCATTAGGTAGGACTTAAAATAATCTCCCGTTGCATCATAGGACATGTCAGTAACGTATCCGATCCTGATTTCTGACTGAGGTGCTTCGGACTTGTCAACAAGGTAGATTTTAGTTTTGCTCGAAGCTTGTGCCTCAGGTAGATCTGGGATGGTAATATCCTTTTTTTCCCAACTTTTCAGGAAATCCAAAGCATCCAGGATCTCATTTTGTTCTATATCCCCAACTATTACTAATTCTGACACCGAAGGTCCGTAATAATTGCTGTAAAATGACTTGACATCCTCCAGGCTAATATTTGCAACAGTTTCTTCAATTCCTGAACTTGGTACCGAATAGATGTGCTCGTCGCCATAAAGGAGTCGGTCAAAAACCTGATCAGCAATGGAAGATGGATTTTTTTGACCAGCTTTTATTCCTTCCATTTGTTGTTTTTTCAGGCGATCAAAGTCTTCTTGTATGAAGGCCGGTCTTTTCAGCTTCTCATCAGCTAACTCAAGGGTTCTGGCCAGATTCTTTTTGAGTGTGCTGATTGTCATGGTAGTAGTGGACCTGCCACCGGAAATACTGATACTACTACCAATTTTCCTGAGCTCCTCCTGGATCTCTTCGGAGGTATAGTTTTCAGTTGACTCATTCATTAGTGAAGCAGTAAGGCGAGCCAAACCCGATTTTGTTGGTTCGTAGGCATCCATCTTATGGCCCCCATTTATTGTCAATTGCAATGCTACAACGGGGATCTCATCACTCTTTGTGCCAATAACTTTAATACCATTATCAAATTGCTCACTCCAGAAATCAGGTACCTTCACAACAGGATTTGGGCCTAAAGGTGGTCTTTTGCTTCGGTCGAAACTATCCCCCTCTGGTCTTTTATATTCAAGTCCGGAATAATCTGTTACAGGGTAAGGACTATCGCCATCTGTTGGAAGTACATAATCGTCGGGTTTCACACGAGCAGTTTCTTCATCAGGTATTACACTTTGAACGATTCCAGGCTTTTGATATATGTATTTGTTGAATACCCTCATTACATCTTCCTTGGTAATATTCAGGTACCGATCCAAATCGCTTTTAATCGCGTTGGCGTCTCCGTAGTAAGTTTCATAAAAGGCTAATTGTGAAACTTTCCCACTGACACTTGCTAAGCCATTTATCATACTTGACTCTCGGTTAGCTTTAAATTTTAAGATATCGTTATCACTGACTCCAGTTTCGGCAAAATCATCCAATATCTGCCTCATTTCCGTTTCGAAATCGGAAAGGGTTTGACCTGGAAATGGCAGGACAAACATTGTGAATTCACCAGCCAGTTCTGAAGCCGGATGAAATGTTGACGCTTGAATTGCCTTTTGAGTAAGTACGAATTTTTTGTAGAAGTAAGAACTTCGGCCCGTTCCCAATATTTCAGCCAGACAATCCAAAGGCGCTTCATCCGGATGGTTGGCAGGAACGGTTGGGAATGTGAACATTAGTGCAGGGAATCTAATGTTTGAATCTACATAAGAAACATAGCGATCAGCATCCAATGTGACTGGATCTAATTCCAATTCATTGACTTCCGGACCCCTGGGAATAACTCCGAAATATTTCTCAACCTTTGCTACAACCTCCTGTGGATTCACATCTCCACCGATTGTGATCACGGCATTATTTGGTCCGTACCATCTTAGAAAGAATCTCTTTAAATCATTGACATCAACCCGATCAAGATCTTCCAATTTACCAATTGTCAACCATGAGTAGGGATGCCCATAAGGATAAAGAGCAGCTGCATTGATCTCTCTCCATCTTCCGTAGGGGCTATTATCTACTCTTTCACCCTTTTCATTCTTTACCGTAGATCTTTGAATTTCAAATTTTTCCTGTGTTACGGCATCAAGGAAAAATCCCATCCTATCCGCTTCTAACCACAGCATGGTTTCCAATTGATTGCTAGGTACGGTTTGATAGTAATTGGTACGGTCTCGGTTGGTTGATCCATTCAATGTTCCTCCTGATTCAGTTACGATTTTGAAATGTTCCTCATCGGCAACATTTTCAGAACCCTGGAACATCATGTGTTCAAAGAAATGGGCAAATCCGGATTTCTTAAGTTCTTCCCTGGCTGATCCGACGTGATACGTTACGTCTACATGGACCAATGGATCAGAGTGGTCCTCATGGATGATTAGTTTAAGGCCATTGGCCAGTTCATATTTTTCGTAAGGGATGACAATTTCATCACCTGTTTTTGTGACCTTTTCCAGGAGCTTGGTCTGTGACCATGCACCAAAATATATGACACAAGCGAGTAAAGGGATAATTTTTTTCATAGTGCTCGTTTAAATGAATTTTGCCGTGAATATAGATTAATTAGTTATTCAATTATGTGTAAAGTGTTTCAACAATATATGTTTTGTTTGGATGGACGACTCACAAAATAGTTATGTGATCCGGACCTATTCATCTCCAAGGAAGTTTAAGCTTGATTTCCCAATAAAACCCATTTCACCATCCTCAGTTTTGACACGCAAGTAGTCATGATTCACTGCTAAAATGTTTACATACTCACTAATTTCTATTGTGTCTACGATTACTCCTTCAGAATTCATATGGCTTTTAAGAGGGATCTGTTTGGACGCGATCATTTCTTTTCGGAGTAGTTCGATTTCAATTTCAGGCACATTGGTTTCCTTGATCTCATCCACAATGAAATAATAAGGATCGACCGGACCATTCTGGTAAATGCCAAAATGTAGATGTGGTGGAGTGGTCCGGGCATTTCCGGAATTACCTACTGTGCCGATAGTGTCACCTGTTTCAACATAGGTGTACCTTTCCACCAGTTGCTTTTCAAGGTGAGCGAAATACAGACTATATCTTCGATCGCTATCGTAGATCCAAACCACATTTCCTCCAAGACCTCTTTCCCCCACAAATCGAACATATCCAGGTGAAGGCGCGATGATGGGTGTATGTCTGCGAGCGAAAATATCCACCCCATGATGCTCCCTTCTTCCACCGTCCCTCGGATCTCCAAAGAAACTCTGAATAGCACTTTCATTTCTACCGGTTACAGGAAATTCAAGGGAAGGCACTTTTGAAATTTTCAGCCGAAAATCACCCCCCATCAGAAGTTCAGGTTGTATCCTGAGCAAGTATTTGCCATCCCTTCTAGGTTCGAAACCCAACATTAAGGTGCTGTCAGCAGAAGCAACATGTCTGTGCAAACCCAATGAATCGTCTTCTACACGAAACAGGTCAATGAATATCATGGAGGTGTCTTCAGAAATTATTCCTACTTCTGCCAGGATCTTTTGGCCTCTTCTTACATCAAATTCGTAGCCGAGCCCGATGGGTTCCCTGTCATCGATCATAAATGCTTCCTGAAAGGGTAACTCTATCTCAATTTCATTGTCAAATGGATCCTTTGCAGCTTTTTGCCATTCACGACCCAACGCAGTATTCAGAAGATTTGCCTGTTTAAGTGAGTACCAGTAGGCTTCATGGTCAGACCTTGGATAGAATCTTTCCGGGACTTTTTCTTCCGTACATCCTCCTAGGAGGACCCACACCATGGAAATCATGAAAATATTTCTGGTTCCCAGCATCAAAAGATCAACGAGTGCCGGGTAAAGTTGGTTCTTGCTTTTATGTATGCGGCACATAATCATTTTGTCCGTGATCTTATCAGGTTTTCATTTTCGATTTGTTAGCAATAAATTACCTCCTAAACCTAAAGGTATCTAGCCAGATGGATATTTCCGATATTCAACAAATGAAGATAGAACACTTCTTCCGTGTTCTTGACAATAACAACAATGGAGTTCTTCAACCCAATGATTTTACTGATGTGGCTAAAAAGATCTGTGAATCTATTGGTATAGCTGAGGGTTCTGAGGAATTTGAACTAATGATTGTGCATTCGTACAGGATCTTCATCCAGATAATGACCGATCTTGGAAAACATCAGGGGGTAACGATCACAAGGGACGAATGGCAGAAGTTTTTTGAAACCAATCTTAAGAAATCCGACGACGATCCATCTCCCATCAACGGGTATATTGTAAGGATTGTGTACTACATATTCAATCTGTTCGACGAAAACCGTGATGGTCAGATTTCTATGGATGAATACATCCAGATGTTTGAAGTCTATGGAATCGATGTGAGGTATTCCCAGGAAAGTTTCATGAAACTTGACCTCAATGACGACGGAGTGTTGTCCAAATCAGAACTTACCCAGGCATTTACTGAGTATTTCCTTTCCTCAGACGAAAATTCACCCGGAAACTGGATCTTCGGTCATTGGTATTACTAGTTCAATTCGGGATGAGAATCGGGGTCACCTCTGCTTCAGGGCAATTAAGTCAGGCAATTATCAATTCTCTTGTTTTGGAAATTGGCAAAGAAAATGTTGTCGGAATTGCCAGAAACCCTTCGAAAGTACCTGAACAAGGTATAGAAGTTCGTCATGGTGATTACAACCAAAAAGAGGGACTTGTTGATGCCTTTGGAGGCCTAGAGACTTTGCTATTACTATCAGCAAATGGAGCGCCAGAAGGCAGAAAGCAACAGCACGCCAATGTGATTGATGCAGCGAAGGAATGTGGGGTTAGAAAAGTTGTATATACCAGCATATTAGGATCGGAAGAAGGTACGGATTTCTCACCAATAGTTGCCAGTAATAGACACACCGAAAAATACCTCACTGAAAGTGGATTAAACCATGTTATTGGTAGAAATGGTATTTACATTGAACCCGACATCGAATATATAGATACATACGAGCATGAAGGAAAGGTATCCAATTGTGCCGGTGAAGGTAAGTGCGGGTACACCACCAGATCGGAATTGGGGTATGCCTATTCGAAAATGCTTCTGAATGAAGATCACAATGGAGGTGTTTATAATCTTATAGGTGAGGCTATAACGCAAAAGCAGCTATGTGAATTTCTCAATAAGAAATTTAAACTCCATTTGGAATACGAGGCTTTGAGTATCGAAGATTACAAAAATGAAAGGATCGAAGCTCTTGGCGAATTCATGGGTTCAGTTATTTCCGGTATTTACACAAGTATTCGGAAAGGGGCATTCGATGTTGAGTCACACTATGAAAAGGCAGCTGGGCGACCTCATATTGGCTGGGAAGAATATTTTGAAAACCTATGAATGAATTAACCTGTACACAACCTGACTCAATCTCCTAGTTCTTTCATTTTGAACCTTTCTATTTCTGGTGATTGATGTTCAGTGTCCATGATCTCCCTGATTTGACTGACTATTACCGGATTTTGTTCTGCAATGTTCACTTCCTCCCGAATATCATTATCCAGATCGTATAATTCAAGTTCCATGTTTCCATCTCTGATATTTCTTCTGATCCCTTTCCATTTTCCCATTCTGACGGCCTGTTGTCCTCCATAGGAGGGGAATTCCCAATATAGATAAGGATGACTACCTTGATCTTTACCCATCAATTCTGGCAGTAGGCTGATACCATCGATCGAGTCTATGATTTCAGAATTTATCAATTGGGCCATAGTGGGATATATATCCCAGAATGCACTCATATGATCGGAAATTGAACCACTTTCGATTTTTCCGGGCCAAGATGCTATCATGGGTACCCTTATACCTCCTTCTTTGGTGTATCCTTTTCCCCATCCCAGACCGGTTTTGAAAGGCCCGGCACTTTTGAATTTATGCGGATCTACACCCCCCACATCATATGTAGGTCCATTGTCACTTGAAAAGATGATCAACGTATTGTCATATAGATCCAATTCCTTCAATTTGGAAACCAGAGCTCCCACCTGATCATCCAGGTAGTTGATCATGGCTGCATAGGTTGCTCTCGGATATTGGTTAGGAAAATATCCTTTACCTCCCGGATATGGATCTTCATCACCAATTATGGTCCTGTATTTTTTGACATATTCATCCGGAGCTTGAAGAGGGAGGTGAGGTAGAGGAGATGAGAAGTATAAAAAGAAAGGATTTGATTTATTGTCATCGATAAAATTCATGGCTTCTTTCAGCATTAGTTCAGGTGCGTAGTCCGGTTGATTGAACACCTGGTAGTGTTCTGCATTTCCAGGATCATGAATTGAATCCAGTTTGGAACCAGGAACGATGATTTCATTATTTAACCATACTTTTTTATCATTTTTCCAGAGAAATGGTGGTGTCAAATTATGCGCTTGTCGTTGACAGTTGTACCCATAGAAAAGATCAAATCCCTGATAATTGGGATCTCCCTCAGATCCGGGGGCACCTAGTCCCCACTTTCCGACACAGGCTGTGTTGTAGCCGGAAGCTTGAAATAGTTCACCCAAAGTAAAAGTTTCTGTTGGAATTGGGTATTGACCTTCCAACGTGGAGTCATAAACAGCGGCCGCATAATCCCATACGTTTCCACGTTCGCGCCATTCATGATTGCCACGAATGAAGGCGTGACCAGGGTGTAGTCCTGTCATTAACATGTATCTTGATGGTGCGCATACCGGAGAGCCAGAGTAATGCTGTGTGAATTTCATCCCTGATTCCACTAAGGCATCAATGTTTGGTGTCTGGATAATGTTTTGTCCGTAAGCTCCAACCTCGCCATATCCCAGATCGTCTGCAAGGATGTAGATTACATTAGGCTTTTGATTGTTCTGTTGACAACTAAAGAGAATAAAGGATAGTACAATTATTACTAGTTGTTTTATTGTCGGTTGGTCGGTTGGCAGTTGACCGGTTGCCGGTTGCCGGTTTTCCGGTTGACCGGTTGTCGGTTGCCGGTTGGTCAGTTGTCGGTTGGTCGGTTGCCAGTTTTCTGGTTGTCGGTTGGTCAGTTGCCGGTTTTCTGGTTGACCGGTTGTCGGTTGCCGGTTGATCGGTTGATCGGTCTCCATTAGGTTTTCCAATGTTTGGTTACGTATTCAATGAATTTATGAATTTTTGCTCCTAGTCCATCATATTCCTTTATTAAAGTTGAAATTTCTTCCTTAAAATGTGGGTAGAGTACATTTAGTTTTTCAAGGTGGTTAATGGTTTCGTCATTACTCGAATGAGCGAAAATGAGAAATCGGATGAAGTCATTTTTATATTTCCTACGTCCGTATCCTTCTGTAATATTTGAGTTGACAGAATCAGCAGATCTTCTAATTTGACTTCCTAACTCATACAATTCAAACTTTGGTAATTTCAATGAGAACTGATGAGTCCGAACAAACAGATCAAATGATATTTTGTGTATATCCAGATCACGATAGGTTTTGGGCATGTTCAATTACTTTATATGGAAATTAGCTATAAAACCGGTACCTGGCAAATATTTGAAGTGTTATTAGTTGGCCAGTTGTCAGTTGCCAGTTGGTCGGTGGCCAGTTGGTCGGTTGCCGGTTGGTCGGTTGCCAGTTGGTCGGTTGCCAGTTGGTCGGTTGCCGGTTGCCAGTTGGCAGATGATCAAAGTTGTACGGTTATTGGCCAGTTTGGAAATTGCTTGGCTTGGGGGTCTGAAACATCCACTTCTCTTGGCCAGCATTCAAATTTTACAGAATTTTCTTCTTTGTTAAATCTGATCAACCCATAACCTGCACCGTACGATTCACTATCGGGGTTAGCATAAGCGTGAACAGTGATCTTATTATCAAAACCATCCAAATATTCGCCGACCCACGGCAGTTCGGATCCTACAGGAGGATTTGAGCCTGGTTTTTCATTTTCAGGCCACCACCATCGACTGTAATAATTGTTTACAATGGCAGGGACCACAAAAGCCCAGGGTCCATCATTGAATTTCTCAATACCATGTCGGATAACCGTGGCAAGGTGTTGATCACCGGCAATGTGAATTGCATTTGCATTCTTAAGCAGTCTCAATGCTCTATTTCGCCCGGATTGCGGCCAACCATTAGAATCCATATCTGCATGGAGTCGATTGTCAATAGATCCATGAACATGAGCGGCACCACAGAATCCGGTTTGGGAAAGTACCGCCTTCATTTTGATGTCTGGATTGGGTTTGCTCCATTCTTCTAAAAAAGCCAGCTGTCTATCACCTAATAACTTAAGACCGGGAACATCCACAGACTGTGGATCATAATTTGGATCCCTAATATGATCGGGTCGAGGACCTTGTTGCGGGATCTTTCCATTGGGTCCTGATTTAAATTTTCGGTCTTCAATAATGGCAAAATCCACTCCACCAATGATGAGGTTAGTATAATAGACCCCAATTCCTTGTTCAATTGGAGTGGGATCAAAAGGATCAGGAAGATTAGCCGTTTGACATCTTTCAACCATTTTCACATATTCCGGATGGAATTTGTAACCTCCGTCATCGGCGGACGGAACCATGGACTTCTTCCCGTTTTCACCCCAAAGATTTCCATGCCCCATATCGTGGTCATCCGGTATGGAAATACAAGGTCTATTTCGAAATACATCCCTAAATTGAAGTCCAAATTTCAGCCAGGCTGCTGTATGTTCCTTGTGATCGTAGGATTGGTCTCCCGCAAAGAAGACGAGGTCAGGATCATGAAAATTGATATTGCGAACGTAGTTAGGTCGCATCCCTCGATCCTTGTTGGAATTGCAAGAAAGGGCTGCGACTGAGATCTCATTTTTATCTACGGGATCCTTTCTGACCAATCCTTCGAAAGTTGCATTTTTCCCATGCCTTAATCGATACGAGATGTCTTTGTTATGATCCCAATCCTCAATCCTGATCAATGCCGACCAACCGATATCGTTGATCTCGGCCATGGCTATTTCCTTCCATTTATTATTTTCCAAAATCTCGAATCGAACCTCTCTGGATTCATCAGGGTAGAGGGGAAAGAATTGAGCAGATAACTTCAGGGTGTTATTTGAAACGGTGTACATTCCGAATGCAATGACACTATCCCGATTGACATTTAGATTGATAATCGGATTTTCCGCTCGATTCCACCACTCGTTTGTGCAAAGGGTATCAAGGTCTTCAAAAGGAGCTTTTATCAGGACCTCATATGGTTGTTCGGCATTACAACGGAACAGGGAGAGAGCCAAACCAAGTAGAATTATTTTAACGAATACTAATCTTTTCATGGTCACAAGCATGGTGAGAATAATGCTAAATGTACCGATTTGAAGGAGGATAAAAAAACTACCTCAGGTCTCAGCGTGAGGTAGTTATTTGTTTCTTAGAAATTTTGAATATACTGTCTATCTCTTGATCAATTTAAGTGTGGTCAGTTCTTTTTGTCTGGAATCCAGTAAATGAAGAATGTAAACTCCCGGAGACAGATCTTTTACATTCAGAATTCCATTTAGTATTTCCCTATGAATCACTTTTCCAGTGAAATCGATCAAATAGGCGTTTAATACTCTGTTGATATCAGAAACTTGAGCTTCGTCGACAACAGGATTAGGATAAATGCTGATCTCATTTTCACCTAATCCCAGGATCACTACTTCCACAGAATTAGATGTTCCAATGCAGCCGTTTTCGTCTGTTACAACGACTTCATAGTTTCCTGAGATTTCAGGATCCATGTTATTGGCGATCGTTTCTCCAAGATCCAGTCCGTCCCTGAACCAGTGATAGATCATGCCACTCTCCAAATCAGCTTCGAGAACATCCCCGTCATAGTTCAAGACGATTTCCGGTAGCGGGTATTCAGTAACCTCAACTGATTCCGTCTTGGAGCATCCGGTGATAATATCCGTAACGGTGGCACTTACTATTCCTTCCTGAGTCACCTCAACGGTGTTTTGGGTACTTCCATCTGACCATAGATAGGTATAGTTACCATTGATCTGTGGGTCAATCAGTACAGAATTTCCTGAACAGAATCCCAGATCATTGCCCAGACTGAAACTGGGTCTATCTACGATACCAATCTGGATATCGTCATCACCAATACAGCCATATTCGTCAGTAACGTTGACAGCAAATACACCAGATATTTTTACAGTTATCACACGCTCATCACCACCAGTGGACCAGTTGTACGATGCACCTGGACCGGCATCAAGGATCAATGAGTCACCGTCACAAAGATTAACGTCATTACCTAGTTGTACTTCCGGTCCGAAGGATTCGACTACATGAACATCATGGCTTGACGTACAACCTTCGTTGTCGGTGACCGTGACTTCGTATTCACCACTCGTACTGATGTCAACGGATTGATTGATGCTTCCGTTCGACCATAGATAGCTATAATCTCCCTCTGGTGCGGTAATTGTCACACTAGAACCCATGCAGAATCCCGTGGTGTCAGGCATATCTATCTCCGGGCCAGTGAAAACGACCGAAATAGTGTCTTTGTATTCTACACCATCCATTTCGACGGTCACTACATAATCTATATCACTAAATGATGCAGGTCCAGCCTGAATAGATGATGTAGTTTCTCCAGTTTGCCATAAGTAACTATCAAATCCATCTCCAGCGCTAAGAGTGATTACATCATTGTTGCAGGTGATGATATCTTGTCCAAGGGAGAAAATTATGTCACTGATGAGATAAGCTCCAATTCCATGAAAATCGGATTCACGATCATTGCCATCTCCATCCACAGTAATGCCACTGATCAAAGTACCACCTTTATGTAACATTGGATGGTGAGCATGTAGATCATATTCCGATTCAAATAAAGGATCAACCGATATTGAATGCAATTCGGTATTTGGGTAGGCAAGTTGCCATTCTTCCAGGGTTGAGTAGTTGCTTATCGTGGAACCATCGTAAATGAATCTTCCACCTGTTGCAAAGTAATCGTTGTAATCAGTATCGATAGCTGAAGGTTCGGTGGTATACATCACCAGCCCATTCCCTCGGTTGCTAAAGATGTTATTTGCAACGACATTTCCTGTTCCGCCATTTTGCTGATTAAACGATCTGGAATCTTCCGAGTCACCTATTATGTTGACGCTATTGTAGAAAATTCCCTGGTACGATGATGCATCGTCAAGGACTATACCAGCTGATTTGGTGTAAGCTTCAAATGCTATGCTATTGTTCGCTATATAAGCCAGTTCACTAGACAAACCGCTCCCGTCCTTAAGGTAAATTCCCACCCACTCAAAAATGACATCGTCCTCCTGAACAATTCTATTTTGGAGCACTTGTGCCGCATATTGATGTGCAAGATAGATGGCAACACCATGCTGTTCGAAGAACTGGTTTCCCTCAATTAGTAAACCATTCTCACGTGCACCTGTCCCACCACCAATGAGATAGACGCCGGCATTTCCATTTTCAAAAACATTGTTTAGGATCGAAAGATCCTCTTCCTGATCTTCACCAGAGTATATCATTTCTCCGCTTTCGTACGCTCCAACAAATAGATTATTGGAAATTGTTATGTCCGAACTATTTCCCTTTATTTCAATAATCCTTGAGTATGTGGAATCTCCGGCACTAAACGTCATGTACTTGAAAGACACAAAACTTGTTCCATCGAACTTTACCACGAAGTTGTCTGATTGAGTTCCCGGGAATGACAATTCAACCTCGGAATTGTTTTCATTTTCGGATTGAAATGTCACGGTCCGATCTTCAGAAATATAAGGTATTGCACCAATGGTGAGCTGTTCCTGGTATATTCCTTGTTTCACATTAAAAGTGACATCACCAAATACCCCCACTTCCGAAATGGAATCAATGGCATCTGTGAAACTTTCAAAGTCGCCGCCATCTCCGATGGTATACTCTCCTGCAAATAAGGTTCGTGCATCGAATTCATCGGCACCAATATCGGGAGCGGTTGGGTCGCGAGATTCTCCATCGATATCTATTGTTACTTCTGCAAGAGGAGTCCCGAGATTGTTGATCCACGGATCGGTAGTATGAAGATCAGTTTCAGATAGGAATTCAGGTAAAATGGATACTGAATTCAAGTCCCTTTCACCGGGTGCTGATTGCCAGTCTTCGAGATTGAAATTTAATATTCCAATAAATACGAGGAAGTTTCCAGTGGAATGGAGAATGTTATGATCACTTTCCATACCAGTAGAATCACATTCAATTACTATTCCACCACCAAGATTTAACAGTATGTTATTAAAGACCCTGGTATTTGCCGGGATCCTCAATGTTGCATGGTTGTTCCCGGTAGTTCCGGAAATTCTTACAGTATTATGCCATACGTCTAAATCACCTGATGAATATATACCCCAACCACTTCCGTCATTGGTTGTCTCATAGTCAACAAAATTGTTAAATATCGCCCCATTAACCCCGTTCAGAAAAATACCTGCAGACGAGGAATGGACAGTTTCAACCGTGATCTGATTTCCGGATATTTCCACATCGTCATGGTTGTTGAGGTAAATACCTCTGTATTGAATATTGCTAAAAGTGTTGTTCTTTATTTGTGTGCCTAAGACGGTACCTGAACCTTGGATAAAAATGCCTGTGACATTGTTATCGAAGTGGTTCGAGATAAACACATTGCTACTGTCTTTGCTTCCGTTTGAATAGATCAACGATCTGTCCGAATCATACCCAATGTCACCTTCGAGGTAAAGTCTGTTATTCTCGAACCTATTATGGGTTGCTTCATTGGTAAGATGAATTGGCCAGCCCCAGTCCTCAGCTGAAGTAATAGACAGACCTTTAAAGATCAAATAATCTGCTCCGTTTAACTGGAAAGTGTGCTCATAGGTCGTATTTGGCGTATGAGTGATGATCACATCAGTACTGTCTCCGGAGACCGATTGAAAAGTGACCGTGTTTGTTTCAGAGGCTCCTGCAATCTCAGGAATCGTAATTTGCTCATCATAGGTGCCGGTAGCAATGTCAAAAACTGCCGGACCATCAATGCCATTCACTACCAGATCCTGAACTGCTTCTGTGATTGTACTATAATCCGGTGACGTTCCACCAATTGTAAATGTACCATTCAAAGGAGTGGGGGACGAGGTGAACTCATCTGCACCAATGTCAGGATTATCCACATCTCTTGTTTCACCGTCCAGGTCCTCGGTCACCTCGGTTATAGGGGTGGCTGCTCCATCTAATGCTGGATTTAGAATTTGGTGATCAATACCTGAAATAAAGTAGGGATCCACTGAAATAGAATTCAGGTCTTTGTTATCGACTGATTGTCGTTCTTCCAGGTCAGTTCGATGCGAAGTGATATTTATTCCGTTTGTAAAAAGGTTATTATAATCACTGATTTGAACATTGTGCTGTTCTAAGCCCAGGACTTTACCTAAGGCTTTGTTAACCAGGTTATTATTTCGGAGATCGTGTAAAGATCCGGTTTGAAGGTGCAAACATGAACTTGAAGTATTGTTGCCCACAACATGGATAGTATTGTACATGACTTTAACCTCAATTTGAGAGAGGTAATCGAATATCCCAAAATCAGGATCATCCTGATTGATACTGTTGACATAAATGAAATTGTTGTATACCAGACTTGGATCGGATTCCTCATGCATATTTCCATTGGAGAACTTGATACCAGTGCCACCGTTATCAAGAATAACTCTATTGCTATTGATGGTATATTGACGCCAGCAATCATCAAGGTAAATACCTGTTATGGGGAAATTTCCCTGTATGTAATTTGAAGCAACCAATGGATATTCATACCATTTCAAATGAATGGCTTCATTGGTTTGATCGACAAACTGATTGCCTGATATGGTAATCTGTCCAAAATTACTTGACCCGCATTGTGTGGTACCACCTGACATGTTAATGCCGTTCTGGCCATTTTTGAAGAGATTGTTTGTAAATGCATTGTTGGTATCCCTGGAGGTGTTAGAATAGACCAATGAAGATTGATCAGATACTCCCAGGAACTGGCAGTTTGAGAACGTATTGTTGTTTGCATATGCTCCAATTTCTACTACCCGGGCATATTCGGCTCCAGTGGCTTCAAGAGTCATGTCCTTGAAGGTTATAAAATCCGGACCATCCAGTTTGAGAGAGTAATTGTCAATTTCACTGGTTGCTTCATAGGTCAAGGTCACAGCAGTACTATCACCGGATACGCTTTGGAATGTGACGGTATTTATTTCGCTCGTCCCAGCAATTGGCTGAAATAACACCTGTTCGGCATATGTGCCATCTTCTACTTCAAAAGTAACAGGACCACCTACTCCGACCTTAAATAATGAATCAGCGGCATCGTTGAATGTCTTGAACATAGTGGCGGATGGACCCAAATCATATGTGCCGGAAAGGGGAGTTGGTGGATCGTATTCATCTGCCCCAATGTCGGGATTAGATACATTCCTCATATCTCCGTCCACATCTGTTGTAATATCTGCAATGGGAGTTCCGACTCCATTCAAATGAGGACTTAAAGTGTGAAGGTCCTCGTCGGAAAAGAATAGAGGATCAATTGAAAACGAGTTTTCGTCATTGTCCTCATTACATTGCCATAGTAGTAGTGTACTATTATTGATAACATTCGTTCCATTGGTAACAAGACAATTGTAATCGCTGGTCAGATTTTGCCTGTAGGGTATGCTGATAGTCACACCTTCGTCCTCGTTCACAATCACATTATTCATAATACTACATATAGCATCAGATTTATTGTCGATGCCTATAGAAGTACCCGAAGTACCTGTGATGTGGATGCTGTTATGATAGAAGTTTATTCCCTCCGTGGAGGTAAGGCTCCAAATATCAACACCGGTTCCGTCATGCACATAGATAAAGTTATTGGCGATCAGATCGGCATCGTTTGTTGTATTTGAAATAGTTTCCAGATATATACCTGTTCCTCCTCCATTCATTGAGATCCTGTTGCCAGCGATATCAATGCCATCGGAATAGGAACGAAGATAGATCCCTGTTGTATTGGAAGAAGTCGTGATGACATTACCATGAATAGTAATGGAATTGGACCATTCCAAATGAATGGAACCATCTGTTTGATCTTTCAGAACGTTATCGACAATTTCCAAACCTCCCATAGTATTGCTCGTATTCAAAAATCCTTTTATTGCACCCTCCATCCGGTTCTGGCTGAATACGTTGTTGTCTTTATTCATGCCGGCAAATACCACAAGACTCGATGTTCCGCTTTGACCTAGAATTCTACAATTATTGAATTGATTGTAGGTCGATCCGCCACCAATGTAAATAGGACCGAATGTCCCCGTCATTTCAATGGTGATGTCTTCGAAAATGATATGATCGGCGTCGTCCAAAGCGAGCGTATAGGACGTTGAAGAAGCTGTTAGGGTGACCTTGGTGCTGTCTGCGGAAGCTGAACGGAATGTGATGGTATTGCTCTCGGAAGTGCCCGGTATGTCCGGGATAGTGAGGTGTTCATTGTAAGTCCCATCCAATATATTGAACACAATAGGCCCCTCGATCCCACATTCGGAAGTTAGAAAAGTTTTTGCATCATTGAATGTGGTATAATCTCCTCCTGAGCCGATGGTGTACGTACCACTTTGGAGTGGAGTGCACGCGTTGACCGAAACTAGTAACGTGTCATTTTCATTATCGACGTCAGTCTGTCCGTTTGGATTGGCAGTCCAGACTTTGATGGTGTGTACATCATTTGAAAAGTTGTAATTGGAAGTTATTGTTACAGCACTGCTTGTTTCCCCGGGCGAGAGGCTACCTGTCCAGTTATATGTTACAGGAAGATCGGTATCTATTTTATATACAATGTCAACCGCAGTAATGGAAGTAGACGCTGAGTAATTTTTAAACTTAACCTCCACATCACTTAGTCCAAAAGTGAATGGGTCGGTTGGTTTGACAAGGTCTGTAACTCCAGCATCAACCTGAGCGGATGATTGCAGTTGATTGAATGCTATTAAAGCAATCAGCCAGACTATGCGGATCAAAAAACAATAAAGCTGTTGAAGGTGGTAGGATATTGTTGTCATGGGTATTAGAATTTCGAGATTAAAGCATACAATTCTTCTAATCCCATGAAATGATGGTGAACTTCAGTCTTCGGTCAAAGGAGGGTAGTGGTTAAATGACCGAGTTATTTTGGTATTTTTAAGTGAAGTATAGTTAAAGAAATGGATATCAAAATCCTATGACATTAATCAGTTAGGTGGTCCGGATAGTGAGTATTAAGGAGTAGTACCTTTGAGATCAATTCAATCCAGAGCTTTGTATCTACCATCCTGCATAAGCCCTTTATTTCGATCTAATTCTCCCTCTGCATTATTGAAATTGAATGGTATGGTATACTGCCGGTTGTAATTACCTCTTTTCCTGAATAACGCCAAGTGAAGGTGTGGACCCGAAGAACAACCTGAATCCCCGCTGTATCCGATCAGTTGGCCCTGGTCTACCTTATCACCCACCTCAACTTCGACTCCGTCCTGGATAAGATGAACATAATTTGCAACAGTCCCGTCACTGTGCTTAATGAAAACGAAGTTCTCGCGCCCTACACCGCACTCTCTTGTACCATCAGGATTGGATTCCTTGGTGGCGATCACTTCTCCGGAGCGTATGGCAAGTAGTGGAGTGTTCATAGGCATTTCGAAATCATATGCAAACCAATTATAATGTCCCCAATTTGGATTAGAAGGGCAGTACGTCTGATTGACAGTGAAAGATCTACCAACTTCATAGGGCAATCTATAGGGTGATTCGGTTGGGTCACCAAAGTCTGAGTTACATATTATTTCCCCTAATCCAACTTCAATACTTCCTGAAAGTGTTTCCGTGATTTCCCCGTCAGTTGCACTTATTTTAATTGTAGCAGAAGAATTGAGCCTGTTCCAACCCGGGGTCCCAGAGATGATCAGAGATTCTTCATTGAAGGTGATCCATGAAGGAACCTGAACACTATATGTAAGTGATTTTCCTTCCGAGTGGTTAGCTTTTACTGACAATTGGAATAGTCTGTTGTGATCCATTGATTCAGGGAGATCTTTAATAAAATCGATGGCGATAGGATCCAACTTCGGATCTTCGGTGCAAGCGGCCAGAGAAACAATCAAAACATAAACAATGAATCTGTTCATATGAATGTTAATAACAACTTGCACGTGTCATTACCTTAACTTAGGTATTGAAAAATAGTATGTATGATCTACGATGTAATTGTAATTGGTGTTGGTTCTATGGGATCGGCAACCTGCTACCATCTGGCAAAGAGAGGAGCGAAAGTTCTGGGTCTTGAACAATTTGACATTGCACATGACAAAGGATCACACGCTGGGGAAAGTAGATTGATCAGAATGGCCTATTTCGAACATCCGGATTATGTTCCTCTTTTGGAGAGTGCTTATCACCTTTGGGATGAGCTGGAGAATGAATCCGGTGAACATCTCTTTCATAAGACAGGAATATATTATGCCGGACCCGAAAATGGATTTCTAATGTCAGGAATTGAAGAGTCATCAAGACTTTACAACATTCCCGTAGATAAGATGAATCGAGATGAAGTCTCGAACAAATGGCCACAATTCAAGATTTCCGACGATCTGATTGAACTATTTGAGAAGGACGCTGGATTTGTCCGCCCAGAGCTAAGCATCGAAACACTCACCAACCTTGCAAAGAAGCATGGAGCTGATATTCTTACAGGTGAGAAGGCATTGTACTGGAAGGTCGAGGACAATGTTGTAAAGGTCAAGACAGGTAAGAATGAATATCAGGGAAATCGAATGATCATCACGGCAGGTGCTTATGCCCATGAGATACTGGGTGAATATACTCCTGACCTGAAAGTGACGCAGCAATTACTGGCCTGGTTTGATGTCAGGGATGAGGAATCATTTACCCTTGGGAATTTTCCTTGTTTTGGTATGGAAGAAGCAAAAGGACTTTTTTACGGCTTTCCCATCTTACCTTTTGATGGATTATCCTCAGGCTTGAAGATTGCATACCATTATCCCGGATCAGAAATAGCCCCGGACCAGATCCTGAATTTTAATTCAAGCTCTGAAGAAGTAAGGCTTCGTGGATTATTTGACAAATATTTTAACAAGGAACTTGGGAAGCTATTGAATGTAAAAGCCTGTATGTATACTTTTTCAAGCGATGATCATTTCATAATCAACGAACTACCAGGTTTTGAGGATAATGTAACCATTGCAACGGGATTTAGTGGTCATGGCTTTAAGTTCATCCCCGTGGTAGGAGAAATTCTTACAGATCTCACGTTGGAAGGTAAGACAAATCACCCCATTGACTTCCTGAATGTCTCCAGGTTTACAACTATCTGAGAATTATCTGGTAAAGAGTTTTAATAATAAATTCTATGTATCTACATTTAAATAAAACATAAGATATGGGACAACCAAAAATTGCTGATAACCAACCAAAACCTGTTGAACTTGAAGCTGGAAAAACATACTTCTGGTGTTCATGCGGGGAATCATCCAATCAACCATTTTGTGATGGATCTCACAAGACGACTGATTTTACACCTTTGATGTTCAAGGCGGAGGAAACCACAACAGCATATTTATGCATGTGTAAACAAACGGGGAATCCAGGATTTTGTGATGGATCACACAAAAGCCTATCTTAACCCGTGGTTTATTCTGTAGCAAGGCTTTCTTTCATACTACTCGCTCTATTCGTTGCTTGTACTCCTGAGGTTCAAATAGCGACTGAACAACAACTATCATCGTGGGAAAATTGGAAAAAAAACCGCCTTAATGAGTTGAAATCCCCTGTTGGATTCCTGAATCTGGCGGGTCTGTATTGGCTTCAGGATGGAGCTAACACATTTGGCTCCGATTCATCCAATGACATAATATTCCCGACCGACTTGCCCAAAAAAATGGGAGTTTTGGAGTTGCGAGGTAATGAAGTGATTGGGTTGGACTTCCATGAAGAAATACTTGTTGATTCGGTCGGATCATACTCCGGACAGGTCTATCATACGGACTCTTCAAAAGTGCCTAAAATGGAATGGGGAACTTATCGTTGGTTTATCATTAAAAGGGCTGATGATATTGGGATCCGCCTAAAGAACCTGGATCATCCTAATCTTGCGAAGGAAATTGATATTAAATACTATGGATTCAATTCGGGTCTGGTGGTCAATGCCGAATTCGTACCTTATCCCATTCCAAAAAAATTAAAGATCGAGAATGTACTTGGCCATCATTTTGAAATGAATATTTCGGGTCAATTGCAATTCAAATTGAACGGAATCAACTATACCCTGGAGCCTATGGATGAAGGTAAGAAATTCTTCATCATCTTCTCTGACGAGACAAGCGCCATTGAAACCTATGGTAGTGGCAGATATTTGTATGCTATGCGACCGAAACCGGGTGAAAAGGTGTTGATTGATTTCAATCGAAGCTACAATCCTCCCTGTGCATTCACCGACTTCGCTACCTGCCTGATCCCTCCTCCCGAAAATCGTCTGACCATTAAGGTAGAGGCTGGGGAGCTGGATTATCACATGTGATTACCATTAACGATTTCGGAAATTCAATCGATTTCATTGGTCTCTTTTTCACGACTTGTGAATAAAAGAGCCTAAATAATTTGGAATTTTAACTGGTGATCCATAAATTGGTTGACCAATTACTGGTTTACTAGACTGATATGTCCAAAGAATTAATAAACACCTTCAAAGAAATTGTCATTGAGAAACCAGTTGACAAAATCATAAATCAAATAAAGGAACTCATTTCTACAGGGCAACTTAAGGCAGGTGACAGATTACCATCAGAGAGATTGTTAAGTGAAAAGTTTGGTGTCAGCCGCACGTACGTGCGAGATGCCATCAGGAAACTTGAGTTCTATGGGATTCTTAAGACCTTGCCACAAAGTGGGACTGTGGTAGCCGGTTTTGGAATTACGGCATTGGAGGGACTTATCTCGGATGTGCTGCAGTTACAGGGTACGGATTTTCACTCTCTAGTCGAGACAAGGGTAATTCTGGAAGTTAATTCTGCACGTTTCGCATCATTAAGAAGAACTGAAGACGACTTGATTGAACTTTCTAATGCTCTTGATGCCTACGAAAAAGCTGTCCATAGTGGGAAGCAAGCTGTGGAGGAAGACCTTTTATTTCATTTAAAAATTGCTGAAGCAAGTAAAAATTCCGTTCTGAATTCCTTGATGCTGATTGTGACACCTGACATCCTCACAAATTTCACTGAAAATAATGTTTGTGCAGGGGATCGGCCGATTACAGCATTGGCTGAACATCATGAAATCCTAGAACATATAAGAAAAAAAGAGAGCGATTTGGCTGGAGAAGCTATGAGGTCGCATCTCCAAGAGATACTCAACTTTTCAATCGAAAATGGCCAAATAAATTAAACTGCGGATGGTGGATAGAAAAGATTAAAATATAAATGGATTAGCTAAGAGCTAATCCATTTGGGCAGGATGGATCCAAGCAGTGTCCTTCTAAAAACCAGCTGTTTGATTCCATAATCCAACTTACTCCAAAGATAGTACTATTCCTATCGATTTTCAAGGGCTTCATAGCTCCTGCCCTTCTCAAGCCCTTTATTCTATTATCAAATAAAAAATGTAATGAAGAGAAAAAAATCGACTAATCAATTAGTAAAATCATTATGGCTAGGAGCTTTTATGATTTTCTTTTTTACTCAGATTAGTGCCCAGGATCTTCAGGTACGTGGAACGGTTGTAGACGAAACTACAAATGAAGCAATACCGGGAGTGACCGTAATTATAAAGGGGACTAACAGAGGTACCATCACAGACGTGAATGGAAATTATTCACTCCAAGCGAGTGGAGATGAAATTCTGATATTTTCATTTATTGGGATGACTACAGAGGAGGTTCCAATTAATAACAGATCGGTTATTGACCTTCCAATGACGATAGATTTGCAGCAGTTGGATGAAGTGGTGGTCATAGGGTATGGTACCCAGAAAAAATCTCACCTCACTGGTGCAATTTCGAAAGTAGAAAACAGGAAGCTGGATCAATTACCTGTGGCGAGAGTAGATGATGCACTTATTGGTCAGGTGTCAGGCGTTAATATTCAAGCCACAAATGCAGAGGCAGGTGGTGCTCCTACAATTACCATCAGGGGTGTTGGATCTATAACTGCTGACTCTGGTCCGGCAGTAGTGGTTGATGGGATCGTTGTAAACGCGGATTTTCTATCGAATTTAGATATGAATGATGTAGCATCTTTTGAAGTATTAAAAGACGCAGCATCTGCGGCAATTTATGGTAGCGAAGGTTCCAATGGCGTCATTATGATCACTACCAAAAGTGGTCAGCCAGGAAAAACAAAATTCAGTTATCAGACCTATGTTGGTTGGAAAGAAGCACACGGAAGTGAAGATTACGAGAAGAGTGTTAAAGATTGGGTGGCTTTCGAACAAAGAGAAACTGAAACTCTTTCTGAAGAAAGTCAATACATGCTAAAAATATTGGAATTAACCGGTATTGATAGGGATTGGCAAGATGTTTTCTTTGATGGAGGGAACATTACAAGTCATTCATTTTCCGCGAGAGGAGGAAATGATATAACGACTTTCAGCGCCGCTTTGCGATATCTTCATGATGAAGGGGTGGTCATTACGGACGACTACAAAATGTATAGTGCAAGGCTTAAGTTGGATTCAAAACTGAATGATAAATTAAAATTTGGGGTCAATGTCTCACCTTCTTACTCAAAACGAAGACGTTTACCGACATCAATACATAATCCAATACGTCAATCACCTTGGTTGCCTATTTATCACACAGATGCAACACTTCAGCTTATCAATAGGGATGTATATCCCGATGTTGGCGTCGGGGATTACTTCCGAGAAAATCACTTAATAGAGCTGGATTTGGATGGTGATGGCAGTGATACCCGTCCTCGTACTTCAGGAGATTCAAACCCTTATCAACAGTATGTTGAGAGAGAACACTGGGAGTATAAAACCAAGTTATTTAGTTCCGCATACTTAAGTTATGACATTCTAGATGGACTTACAGCAAAGACATCTTTAGCGACTACTTTAGAACAAAGAAAGCGAGAAAGGTGGGATGGTACAAACTACCATGCCGCAGGAGCCAGCAGATCACAGTATTACTTGCAAAACAGGTTCCAAACAAGATTGATTTCGGATAACACCTTGTCTTACAATAAGGATTTCGGTAATCATGAATTTGGTGCACTTGCAGGTGTTACTATACAACAGAGAACCAGTAACATTAGTGAGCTTACAGGTATAGGATATACCAATGACTTGCTCAAAAACTTACAAGGAGCAACCCAAGTTTCCGAACCTGCAGAGATTAACACCGAACTCAATAAGGTTGGCTATTTCTTTAGACTGAATTACGCTTTTGCAGGAAAATACTTGGTAAATGCATCTTTTAGACGGGACGGTAGCTCCGTATTCGGACCAAATTCCAAGTATGGTAATTTCCCTGCTGTCTCGGTTGGATGGAATATTGCCGATGAAAGTTTCTTGGCAGGGAATAATCTGATAAGCATTTTGAAGCTAAGAGTAAGCTATGGCTTTACTGGATCTGAGAGATTTAATGTTGGTAGTGATGTTGTCAATAGGTGGCCATACTTGGCATTGCTGCAAAATTCCAATGCAATCATTGACGGGGCAATAGTAAACGGGGTTTCACCTCTGAATATTGCAAATACTTTATTGCAATGGGAGGCCTCGGAAGAATTCAATCCTGCGATAGACTTTGGTCTTTTTGACAACAGGGTAACAGGATCGTTGGATTGGTATACAAGGGTTAGCAACGAGTTGCTATTGGAAAATCCTGTTTCTTATGTTACTGGTTTTACCAGTGGTATTGTAAATCTAGGTGAAGTTCGAAACCGAGGATTTGAATTTGAATTGAGAACCAGAAATTTTGTTCAAAATCCATTTACCTGGAGTACGACAATTATTACATCTACCAATCAAAATGAGCTCTTAGCATTCGGTGATTCAAACAATGCGCTAATACAGGATACCTACGGTAGGAATTCACAATGGATTAATCGGATTGGCGAACCTATTTCTTCTTTCTATGGCTATGTTGTGGACACTGATATTTATAACGATGCAGAGTTTAGAGTTGCTTATGTTGACAAACCCTGGAATCGAATTAACGGTCAGGCCGATGATACCATAGTGAGGGATTTAAATGGCGATGGTAAGATTACAGAGGATGATAAGGCTATCCTTGGAGATCCTTATCCTGACATTTTATACAGTGTAACCAATGAGTTTACTTATCGTGATTTTGATTTCTCATTTATGATTCAAGGAAGCCTGGGTGCCCAGGTTAATAATATCGGGGATCAATATTTCTATAATTGGTTTGGGAACAGAACCAGATCTGGTGGTGAAACACAAGCTGTGGAAGATGGACTAGTACCTCATGAATCTTTTATCCAAGAAAAAGTATTGACTAGCGAAGTTATTGCGAGTGCTGATTACTTTTCACTACGTAATGTGAGCTTGGGATACAGTCTTCCTTCTAACCTGAGATCAATAATTGGAGTACAAGGGCTAAGGGTTTATGCCACTGCTCAGAATTTATTTTATAAGACTGCTTCTGACTATCACGGTTTCAACCCAGAACATGTAGATGGTAATAATCCGAGGGCTTATGGATCTCAAAGAGCAGGTACGCCATTATTTAGGACGATTACTTTGGGTCTGAACGTTGACTTTTAATTGAAAAAGAAACAAATCATGAAACATATAAAACTTTTATTATTTGCCATTGCAGCGGTGATTTTCTCATCCTGTGACGATGGTGATTTTCTAAATCCACTTCCCGATACAGTAGTCGCATTGGATTCATATTTTGCTACTGATGATGATGTATTGTCCGGAATTTATGGAATCTATGATGCCCTCCAGGGAGTCAATGAGAGTACGGAAACGAATATTGGGCGTGCGAACAGGGGGGTGCAATTTGAGCATCTTTTGACAGAACATCGTACAGATAATACCAGAAATGCAACATTGGAGGGTTCAAAAGCTGATTTTCACAGATATAAAATTGAATCCATAAATGTGGAATCCGAAGATTATTATCAGTCAATGTATGATGTTATCTTCAGAGTGAATAATATCCTCAACTACATTGGGGTAGCTGATGAAAATAATCAAGCCAGATATGCAGCTGAGGCTAAATTCTTGAGAGCCTACGCCTATTTCAAATTAGTTAGGTTGTTTGGTGACGTTCCACTGGTCACAACTCCCATCGATCCTACAAACAGAACGGCACTTTTCACCAGAGTGGCTGAGGCAACGATTTATGAACAGATAATCGAGGATTTACAAGAGGCTGTTGAGGTTTTGGATAATTCTCATAAGTCAAGAGCCTCAAGAGGTGCGGCCCAGGGTATATTGGCCAAGGTTTATTTATCTCAAGCAACACCTAATTATGGTGATGCAGAAGATCTGTGTGAAGCGATTATTAGTTCTGGTGCTTATTCTTTGCAAACTGATTTCTACGATGTGTTTTACAATGAGCTCAACAGTGAAATCATTTTTGCTATTCAGTACATACCTGGAAATGCTGCCGAAAGCCAAGGTTTTTCTGCGGAATTTACTTCTTCCGTACGTGCAGGTAGAGAAGATGGTCAGAACATTGTTAACCTTAATCTTTTCAATGACTTTCAGGCCTTTGGGGGCAATAGAACAGCTGTTTCTATAACCGATCTGAGTGGTACTCTGGCAGATGATGAAAATGAAGTAATCAAGTTCTTGCCAGAAGGTTCTGACGTTACAACTTCTCCTCCGACATATGGTGTTGGACGTGATGCGGGTAATGATTACATCGCCCTTCGTTATGCAGATGTACTGCTATTACATGTTGAAGCAACAATGGCAGGAGGACCTGCAACTGTTGATCCTGCAGCTTTGGCTTCTTTCCAGGAAGTCAGGGATAGGGCCGGTTTGACAACTCCGGTGGTTTCAATTTCTAAAGCTGATTTAATGACTGAAAGAAGGGTAGAATTAGCTTTTGAGAATCAACGATATTTTGATTTGATCAGATTCGGAGAATTAGACAATGTGTTGTCTGCTCATTCAGACGAGATGGGATACGTCTATGATACAAGACAAGCCAGATATCTACCAATTCCACAACGGGAGATTAACCTAAGTGGAGGTCTACTAACACAGAACCTTGGTTATTAATATTTAAATAAGTGAGTTATGAAATATAAAATAAATATTTTCAGCATAAGGTTAAGGTTCCTCTTAATAATTGCGGTAGCAAGCTTTATCGCGAGCTGTGAGTTGAGACCTGATCTACCAGAGTCCGGCAGTATTCTTGATGAAAATCCACCGGTAGCTGATTTTACTTATATCCCATCTGCTGAGGATTTCAGAGTCTTATCGTTTACAAATTTATCTGCAGAAGCTACCAATTACCTATGGGACTTTGGTACCAATGCGGTGGTATGTGAAATGGTAGATGGAGAATTAGTCTGCGGTACAGAAACCACATCCACCGCTGCAGAACCTATTGCAAAATTTGAAGCAGGGGAAGGGACATACGCCGTGAGTTTGACGGCTCTTGATGCCAATCAGGCCTCTCATACCGTAGAGATCATGGTTGAAGTCATTGATGTATTCGTTCCCCTTCCAGTGACAGTTCTCAATGGTGATTTTGAGGATAGCAGAAATAATTGGGAAATTGATTTTTCCAATGGATGGAGCAGTTCTGCTTTTGAGTCCAGCTCAGATGGGTCTCCATTAATGTATGATGGAACCGATACTGGTGGTAAAACAAGAGGAGCAAAATGGAATGCGACCAGGTCCGTGGGGTCATTAGCCACCGCTGGTAATACTAGAGTTGCCTACCAGGCAATCGTAGTATCTCCTTCATCGGAACAGCGAACTGTTAACTACATACTGGAATTTGAGTATGCAATCAAGGACGATATAGCTACTGATCCTCCGGAGGGAAGAATAGTTATCGCTGATATTGTTGAAGGCCACTATACAGATGGCTGGGAGGCTTATCAGAATACCGATCGAGGCGGAGGTACCAGTCTCTTGCATATAGAAGTTTCGGAAAGAAAAGGAAAAGGAAACTTTACTGTAGTCACTGGTGAGTTTACTGCTCCCGAAAGCGGTCAGGTTGCCATTATGCTTTCAGCAATTACTCCTGTTGATGTCTATGTAGATAACGTTAAAGTTTATCCTGCCGACTAATCGGAAGGATTAAATATTAGCGAATAATAAAGATTTGAAATTATGAATTATATAAAAATAGCGATAAGTGCTTTGCTTATGTTAGTCATTGTAGTGTCTTGCGAAGATGACGATAAGCCTAAGCCTACAGGTCTATCAGAGATCTCATTCTCAAGCTTTTCTACAGAAGCCTCTGGTGATGGTACGATCATTACTGTAACAACAGTCTCCATTGGAGCTTCGACTTTCGAAGTGGATTTTGGAGATCCAAACAGCACTTCAGATGTAGTAACCATTGAAGAACAGGGGGGTTCTGCTTCCTATGACTACCCTAATGAAATCGAGGAAGTTACTTATACGATAACAGTCACTGCAAAATCTCCGGGTCTTACAGATGTTACACTTACTCAAGATGTTGTAGTAACTCATAGTGTTGAGCCGTCTATAAGTACAGTGCCTGCAGCCCCAACCTTAAGGGATGCCAACGTATTTGCGCTTTTCAGCGATGGTTTCGAATACAACGGTGAATTATATGGTTGGGAACATGGGGAAGATGCTACAGGGGGAACAGTGGTATCAGTAGGAGGAAACGACGTTGTCCAATTCTCAAGACTGGGCAGCTCCGCTGGAGTACTTGATGTATCAACCGTTGATCCCTCAAATGCTATAATCGATATTGTACCCGTTACAGATATTCATTTCGATGTACATTCCGATTTTGCCGAAGGTATTGATGTATTAAAAGTGACATTGATAAATGAAGATGGATCAGCGACATACGAAGTAGATGGTTTGGCATTGACAAATGGTGACTGGACTAGCTTTGATTTTGATTTAGCTACAGGTTTTTCAGGAGCGGTTGCCGCGATTGATGAAATAAGGTTTGAACTGGGAACAGGTGGTACGGCCAATGACCATGCTACAATCTCTGTTGACAATGTCTACTTGTATAAACAAACAGGCTCAATGATCCTAAATGGTGATTTTGAGGAGGATAATAACATTTGGAGATTCCCTCTTTTTTCTGATGGATCCACAACTAATCCTTATGGATCAAGTTCAGACGGTTCTGATTTTGATTACGATGGTAACGATACCGGGGACAAGACAAGAGGAGCTAAATGGAGTTCCAGCCAGTCCGGAGGAATAGGAGATCTAAGAACTTCAGATTCCAGGTATTCCTATCAAGAACTCGTATTAACTGCTGGAACAGATTACGTCCTGGAATATCAATATGCCATTAAAGAAGGTGACGCCGCTTCATTAGACGGAAATAAGGTAGTTGGTTTAATCATGGATGGCTATTATGTTGACGGTGTTAATGCAGTTAATGACATTGCTTCCAATAACCTCGGATTTTATGAAGGATCTATAGGTGAAGGTAAATTCAATGAAACGGTAAATGATTACGGTACATTTGTTCAAATTCCATTTACAGCCCCTGCCACTGGTGAGGTATCGATAATGTTTTATGCGAATACTGCTGTTGATGCCTACATTGATAATGTAAGAGTTGTTGAAGCAGCAAGTGCTATACCGGCCACAGCGGGTTTTGATGCAGCTACGGAATCGAGTTATCAAGAATATACCTTTACGAATACTTCATTTAATGGAGCCTCTTTCGAGTGGGATTTCGGTGATGGAAATACATCTACCGAAAAATCTCCAACGCATACTTATACTAGCGATGGAGCGTACACCGTTCAGCTTACTGCAAAGAATGTAGGAGGAGATGACGTGGTGACTGAGTCCATTCTGGTTGCGGATGGTGGAGCTACCTTTGCAGCTGTTTTGCAAAACGCGGATTTTGAGTCTTATCCTACTGCTGAGAACAACAATAATGATCTCGTGGATGCCTGGACTATCGACCCAGACAACACCTTCAATGATGGTTCGGATACTCCATTTAATTTTTGGAGAAATGATGATTTGGAGGGATGGGTTTCTGATGCTGCCAATACCGGTGGTACCACGGATAAAGCTAGTTCATCAAGCACCAATGCACAGTCGGCAGGCGGTTCTGCAGGTCGATCACTTAAGTTTGATAGCCCTGGCGAAAGAGCTTATCAGCCTTTTGAAGTGGAGTTGGGCGTTGAATACACGATTTCGGTTAACGTGAAATCTGAAACGACACCAGAAACTGACGTGGAAGGAACCTTCTACATATTGCATGATGAGCCTGCTGACGAAACAGATTTGGCTTCATTTGCGATTACCACTGTTCCAGTGACAGCTACGGCAATCAATACCTGGCAAAATGTTTCCTTTAGCTTCACAGTTAATTCGACATTCAGTTTTCCTCAGGATAGAGTAGATGAAAATGCTGCGGATATCTTGACGTCAACGGATCAAAGGTTTGTTATCTTCTATTTCGCGCCAACTAGTACAGTAACTAGTGATAACGAGGTATGGATTACTGATGTTGTCATAGAAACTCCAGGGTTTTAAGTCTAATGTGAATGTATGATCGAATTGGTGGGATTAAGATCAACCAATTGTAATTAATTAAAGAGATATTTTCCCGGGTATTATTCCCGGGGAAATATTTCGTTCTTCTCGATTTTCAAATGCGACCATTTGTGGAATGAGAGTATTTATCCAAAAATGTCTTTATTATGGAAATCAAGCCTAATGGCAAGAGGAATTATCTAATCACATATCTACATTATTAAAGATGGTAAAAGAACAAGTAAATAAAGTAGCAATAGTCACGGGAGCCACAGGAGGTATTGGTTTTCAAGTGGCCAAGAGATTAGGAAAAGATGGGTATGCTGTGGTTTTGAATGGTATTGAAGACGAAGCGGGAGCTCAAAGAGTAGAGGAGCTTAAGAAGGAAGGCATTAATTCTGAGTATTATGGGTTTGATGTAACTAAAGAGGAAGAAGTAACATCAAATATCACGGCAATTGGTGAAAAATATGGAAAAATTGATGTGCTGGTGAACAATGCGGGGGGATTAGGGGGCAGATCAAGGTTTGAAGAAATGACCACAGAGTTTTACAGATTTGTCATGGCTTTGAATCTGGATTCTGTATTTTTTGCTTCAAGGGCGGCAATTCCTTTTCTTAAGAAAGGAGAGCATCCTTCGATAATCAACTATACATCCAATGCGGGATGGAACGCAGGGGGACCTGGAGCTGGTATCTATGGAACTTCAAAAGCAGGTGTTCATGCTATTACCAGAGCTTTGGCAAAAGATTTGGCTGAATACGGAATTAGAGTAAATGCCGTATCTCCGGGTACTATTGATACTCCATTTCATGCCCAGATTAAATCCACCAAACCGGAGGTATTTGCATCTTGGAAGAACAACATTCTATTAGGAAGATTAGGTGAGCCTGAAGAGGTGGCTTCTGTTGTTTCTTTCCTGGCGGGAAAGGACGCCTCCTTTATTACCGCAGAGACTATACAAATAGGTGGTGGCCAGGCATTGGGAATATAGGAAGTTAAATAATGTAAGGTCGGTATAATTTATCGCAACACTAATCACAGTAATGAATCGAAACTTCTTCATACTATTTATAATCATCTTGAATGTCTTCTCCTGTTCGCAGGAGAAGGCTGGAAAGATGGTAAACTCTTTACAAGAATTTAATGACGCCGTGGCAGTTTTGAAACCTGGTGATAGAATTACGATGGCTGATGGCATATGGAAAGATGTAGAGCTTTCCATAAAAGCTTTTGGTACGGCGGCAGATCCAATAACTATTGAAGCGGAAACCCCAGGTAAAGTGGTCATATCGGGTCAATCCAATCTATCGTTTTCAGGTGAGTACATTGAAATCTCAGGTCTAGTATTCAAGAATGGCTTCACTCCAACTTCTGAGGTAATTTCCTTTAGGACTAGTAAGGACGAATTAGCAAATAATTCCAGGGTGACCAATTGCGTAATCGACAAATTCACAAATCCAGAAAGATTTGATGGAGATACCTGGGTAGCCATTTATGGTAAAAACAATGTCTTCGATTTCAATACGATGGTAGGTAAAGGAAATCGGGGGGTAACCTTGGCCGTGAAAATGTTGACGGAGGCAAGTCGTGAGAATAACCACATCATAGAGAATAATTATTTTGGTCCTCGAGAAATCTTGGGTTCTAACGGAGGTGAAACATTGAGAATTGGAACAAGTCACTATTCAAGATCCTACTCAAACACAGTTGTTAGAAGAAATTACTTTGATCGCGTTAATGGTGAGCATGAAATTGTATCAAATAAAGCTTGTGGGAATGAATTCAGAGAAAATGTATTCTTTGAATGCCAGGGAACACTTACCATGCGTCATGGACATCACACGCTGGTGGAGAATAACTATTTCCTGGGGAACAGGAAACCAAATACAGGTGGCATACGAATTATCAATGAATACCAGACGGTAAGGAAGAACTATATGTATGGCCTCACCGGTCATAGATTCAGGGGAGCCCTTGTGATTATGAATGGGGTTCCTAATTCACCTATCAACAGATACAATCAGGTTGTCGATTCTTACATGGACAACAATATTGTCATTAGTAGTGATTACATTCAGTTGTGTGCTGGAAGTGATGAAGAGCGATCTGCGACTCCAATCGGTTCGACCTTCAAAAACAACCTGATTTTAGGTAAAACAAATCCAGTTCCATTCACTATTTACGATGATGTTTCAGGAATAGAGTTTGAAGGAAATATGATGAATGAAGAGGCGGAACCTCCGTTCAATAAAGGATTTGAAAAGGTACCTCTGCAGTTATCACAAAATGAAAATGGACTCCTTGTCCCTTCCAAGGAATTAATTGACAGAATTGAATTTGGGGAAGTTAAGCTTCCTATTACCAAGGGAGAAGTTGGTGCAGATTACTATCAGAAAGGTGGAAATGAAAGGACCTTCAATTCAGGTAAAACAATTCAGGTACCTCCGGGAACCAACACTCTTTTGGATGCCCTGGCAAGGAGTGAATCAGGTGATATTCTGGAGTTGGAAAGTGGTGGAGAGTATCTATTGACCAAATATGCCTTTTTGAAACATCCGATCTCCATTGTAACTCCCAGTGGTGAAAAAGCCATAATTCAGTCTGAGAAACAAAGCTTCTTTAAAATTGAAAATGGCGGTGCACTCATGTTCAAAAACATCCTTTTCGATGGAGCCGAATCTCCTGACCAGGCCGGAAACAATGTAATTAGCACCAGTAAGTATTCAATGACCAAGAATTACGCTCTTCACATCGAAGACTGTGAAATCCGCGATATGGATAAGAATCACTCGTTTGATTTTCTAAAATCCTACAAACATACGTTTGCCGATTCCATCAACATCATCAACACAAGAATGACAAATGTGACGGGTGCGGTGATCACACTTGACATGGAGACGGAAGACCTTGGCATTTATAATGCGGAGAATATTAAGATCATCAATTCGACATTTATCGATGTTAAGCATGAAATAGCAAATGTCTACAGGGGCGGAACGGATGAAAGTACGTTTGGGCCTATAATGATCTTAAGAGACGTAGAAATCAGTAATTCAGGAAAAGGTCAGCGAAATAAAATTGGAGCGGTGTTAAGGTTCCATGGGGTTCAGAAACTGGACCTTGATAATGTGAAGATCATTGACAGCAGAGGGATCGATCTCTACATGACCAATGGTGAACCTATCACGAAGCTCTCAAACATCACCTTTACAAATTCAGAAGGGCTCAAAACCAATGATGAACCCTATCAATCAGAAAACATCATAGTGAATTGAAATTAATCACAGTCATAACAATCATTTGCTTGATGCTTTCTTTTAGGGGAAATACGCAAGATGATCCAGCATCACAGCATCCCAATTTAATTCTGACTGTTGAAGGGGTAAATTCCATGCGATCAAACCTCGGAATTGTTCCCCTTTTCGATCAGTCAGTAAGAAGAGTTCGTGATCAGGTTGATGCTGAAATTGAAATAGGAATTGACGTTCCTGTTCCGAAGGACCTGGCTGGAGGATACACTCACGAACGGCACAAGGCCAATTTTTTCACTATGCAAAAAGCAGGGGTGCTTTTTCAAATCACTGGTGAAGATAAATATGCTGTTTATATCCGGGACATGTTACTGGAATACGCAAGGATGTATCCAACATTAGGTAAACATCCTGCGGAGAGATCGTATGCCAGAGGCAAATTCTTTTGGCAATGCCTAAACGATGCTAACTGGTTGGTTTACACCGCACAAGCCTATGACTGCATATATAATTGGCTGAGTCCTGAAATTTCCGAAAAGCTTAATAAAGAATTATTTCGGCCTTATGCAGACTACATATCCATTGAGCATCCAAGATTCTTTAATCGACTTCACAATCATAGTACCTGGGGAAATGCAGGAGTAGGTATGATTGGCCTTGTCATGAATGATGAAGAACTAATTGATCGAGCGTTGTATGCTTTTGATATTGAAAGTGATCCGAATTTGATTGATAATGATGGTGGTTCCCTGAATCTCAAGGGTTACAAGGAAGGAGGATTCCTCGCTCAAATAGATCATTCATTTTCACCGGATGGCTATTACACGGAGGGCCCGTATTATCAACGCTATGCAATGTATCCTTTCTTGATTTTTGCTCAGGGACTGGCAAATAAAAAGCCGGAATTAGGAATCCTGGATTATCGCGACGGCCTTTTAATTGAAGCGGTCTTTGCCCTTATCAATCAAACCAATGCCCAGGGAGAGTTTTTCCCAATCAACGATGCTCAGAAAGGTATGTCACTTGCTTCTCGTGAACTAGTGAATGCCGTAAGTATGGCTTACCACTATGGTGGAAGTGAAGCTGGATTATTGTCCATTATTAAAGAACAAGGAAGGGTTCCGTTGAACGATTCCGGTCTTGCTGCTGCAAAAGCAATAGCTGATGGGAAGACGAAAGATTACGAATATAAAAGCATGGAACTTTCCGACGGTGCAGCCGGTAATGAAGGAGCAATTGGCATTATCAGGGCAGATAATTTAACCCTAGTCATGAAGTACGCCAAACATGGAATGGGACATGGACATTTCGACCGTTTGGGCTTTTTACTTTACGATGCTGAAGGTGAGGTAATACAGGATTACGGATCTGCAAGATGGGTTAATATTGAGCATAAGGATGGAGGTGGATATCTAAAAGAAAATCACAGTTGGGCCAAAGAAACCATAGCCCATAATACGCTAGTAGTCAACAAGGATTCTCATTTTGACCATAATGTCAAAGCAGCTGACAGGTCGGCCGGTACACCTTACTTTTTTTCCTCAAAGGACGAAATTCAGATTGTGAGTGCTAAGGAATTGAATGCATATGAAAATATTGAAATGCATCGAACCATGTCTGTGGTGGATATTGAGGAATTGGAGAATCCTCTGATTATTGATCTTTTTTCGGTACAAGCCCCTGAAGGGACAAGATATGACTTACCTCTTTATTACCTAGGTGAATTCATGTCATCAAATCAGGAATTTGAAACAAATAATGATCTAACTCCAATGGGAAGCAACGATGGCTATCAACACCTGTGGCAGGAAGCTCAATCGAACCTTGAGGGAGAAGTATTCAGATTCACTTGGTTTAATCAAAAAAACTTCTTTACAATGACTTCTGCAGTTTGGCCAGGTGATCAGGTTTTGCTGACCAGGATCGGTGCTAATGACCCGAATTTCAATTTGCGTAGGGATCCCGGGTTAATTCATCGAAGGACCGGAGGAAATACTCTATTTGCCAGCATGTATGAAATGCATGGCATATACAGCTATGCGGATGAAATACCGATAAACTCATTTACCTCGGTTGGAGGTTTGGATGTGTTGTATAAATCAGAAGAATATGTTGTCATTCAATTTGAGTTAAAAACAGGTGAGCAATACCAATTTGCCTTTTCGGTCAATGATAATGATGTCTCAAGCAGTCATAGTATTACCATTGAGAATGTACAGCTTGACTGGAAAGGAGTTTATGATTTTAAGAGAATTAATAAGTAAAAAAATGGAACGAAATAGCGCAAAATATATTCTAACAGGTGAGATAGAATGGGAAGAACTTGGGGGAGGGGTATCTCGGAAAATGCTTGGATACGATAATCAAATTATGATGGTTCTGGTGAAGTTTGAGAAGGGAGCCGAAGGCTCTCCACATCATCATTTCCATACTCAAGCAACGTACTGCGTTTCCGGAAAATTTGAGTTTGATATCGATGGTGAGAAGCAGATAGTGAGTGCAGGGGATGGAGTCTATATTCAACCTAATCTATTACATGGAGCCAAATGTCTGGAAGAGGGTATGCTGATTGATACTTTCAGCCCGGTAAGGGAAGACTTTTTGGATGGATCCGGTGTATCGTACTTCGGGAAACAAGATTGAGTTAATACCATTAACCTATAAAACGACCTAAGAAATGAAAGTTAAAGGATTACGTTGGTGGATTATTGGAATGATTTTCCTTGCCACAGTAATAAATTATATAGACCGAAGCGCATTGTCAATCATGTGGGGAGGTGCAGAGGTTGAAGGTTCCATTGCTCAAACTCTTAGTTTGACGAAGCAACACTATGCACGCATTTTGAATGTGTTTATGGTTTTTTATGCACTGGGACAACTTTTCTCTGGAAGAGTATTTGACAAAGTAGGAACTCGTATTGGTTTCGTTCTTTCTATTGGTATTTGGTCATTATCTACGATGCTTCATGCAGCAGTGCGTGGAGTTGTTGGTCTTATGTTTTTTCGTAGTACACTTGGTATTTCAGAAGCTGGTGCATGGCCCGGTGCGGTTAAAAGCAATGCCGAATGGTTTCCTATAAAAGAGCGTGCAATTGCACAAGGAATTTTTAATGCTGGAGCGTCAATTGGCTCAGTTATCGCACCCATTATTATTGCTTTCCTATTTATATGGTTAGGATGGAAGGGTACTTTTTTGGTGGTGGGTACGCTCGGGCTTTTGTGGATAATTCCATGGTTGTGGATCAATAAAGTTGGACCTAAAAAGCACCCTTGGATAGCTGAAACAGAACGTCTATACATTTTGGAAGGTCAGAGCGAGCTAGATCAAAAATCAGATGATGAAACTAAAGGTTTGTCATTGACAAAAATATTGTCTTATAGAGAGTCTTGGTCTGTAGTGGTAGGTCGTTTC
This sequence comes from Cyclobacteriaceae bacterium, assembly GCA_965242805.1. Taxonomy (GTDB): domain Bacteria; phylum Bacteroidota; class Bacteroidia; order Cytophagales; family Cyclobacteriaceae; genus JANQEU01. The sequence continues at coordinate 4,392,447 of CBDETD010000002.1, forward strand.
TTTTTGGAGCCAATATGGTGGCTGTTTGTGGGCTGGATGCCTATATACCTATTTGATGTTCACGGTTTCAATGTAAAAGAGGTAGGTATGTTTGCCTGGGTGCCTTATGTAGGTGCGGCTGTAGGTAGTGTAGCCGGAGGTTATGTTTCTGGTAGTATTATTAGCAAAACAGATTCTATAAATAAAGGCCGAAAGACCACCATTGTAATTGGTAGTGTTATTATGGTGCTTGGATTGGTTGCAACAATACTTTTTGGTAGTACAGCACTCCGATTTGTGTTAATAGTTTGTGCTGTGTTGTTCGGTTTCCAGTTTTCGATTGGTAACGTACAAACATTGCCAAGTGATTTTTTCAGTGGAAAATCAGTAGGTTCTCTTGCCGGTTTGGGAGGAATGGTCGGTGTATTCTCTGTAATTGTTATGAACGAAATGATACCGAAAGTAGTAGAAGCATACGGTTATACGCCAGTTTTTATTGTTATTGCCATTTTCGTCCCACTTAGCGTTGGGGCAATCTACCTGTTTGCTAGAGAAATTAAATCAGTAGAATAAAATTCTACAATCGATAAAACTTAATTATTAAGAGAAAAATGAAATTACAGGGAAAAATAGCTGTGGTCACAGGTGGTGCCAGGGATATTGGTCGTGCTGTTTGTGTCAAATTGGCCAAGGAAGGCGCCAAAGTCGTTGTAAATTATTTTGACAGCGAAGCGGATCGTGAGGCTACATTGGCAGCCATTTCGGAAGTAGGTGGAGATGCCATTGCTGTTTATGCTGATGTTACCAAGCAGGAAGATATCGATAATTTAGTGTCAAAAACAAAAGATGCTTTTGGGGATCACATTGATATTCTGGTAAATGTAGCTGGAGGTCTCTTCGCAAGGAAAAAAGTAGAGGAAATCGATGAGGCATTTTATGATCTGGTGATGAATGTGAATTTCAAGTCAGTTGTCTTTGTAACACAGGCATTCAAACACATGATGGGCGAAGGTGCTTCGATCATCAATTTCGCTTCACAGGCAGGACGTGATGGAGGTGGACCAGGCGCCGGAATTTACGCTGCTTCAAAAGGAGCTGTTTCCACCTTGACGAGAGCCTGGGCCAAGGAACTAGGACCTGAGGGTATCCGTGTAAATGCACTAAACCCTGGAATGATCGCAACCAAATTTCATGATGATTTCACCAGGGATGAGGTAAGGATGAACGTTGCCAATGCGACCCCGTTAAGGCGAGAGGGGAAAGCGGAAGAAGTAGCAGATCTTGTAGCATACTTAGCTGGCTGCGAATCCTCATTTATGACTGGGAATAGTGTAGATATAAATGGAGGATTAGCTTTTTCTTAAATGGAATCAATACTTCCAACATTTTCCAAGAATTATTTTGGCCAAAGCTTACCCAATTAAAATATCGATAGCAGCACAAATGAATGAAATAGAAACTTCTAGGCGTCATTTTGTAAAGAAAATTGGCGCTTTGGGATTATTGGCACCATTTACGGGAATTGTATTTGGGCAATTAGCACAGATTGACAAACCACTAGAAGTTCATATTTTTTCCAAGCACCTGCATTTTTTGGATTATCATGAAGCTGCTGAAACAGCCGCAGAAATTGGCTTCAAGGGATTGGACCTGACTGTTCGTCCAAAAGGGCATGTATTGCCCGAAAATGTAATAAAGGATCTTCCATCAGCGGTCGGGGCAATCAAAAAAGCTGGATTGAAATGTGAAATGATCACTACAGCTGTCTCTGATGTGGAAAATCAATTGGATGCTGATGTTATTAAAGTTGCCGCTGGAGAGGGAGTAAAATTTTACAGAAGTAACTGGTTCGAGTATAAGAAAGATTTGTCGTTAGAAGAGTCATTAGATTTTTACAAGGAAAGGGTACGACAATTGAGTGAATTTAATAAAGAACACAACATTGTTGGATGCTATCAAAACCACTCCGGAATCAAGATAGGAGCCTCAGTTTGGGAAGTCAGAAAGATTTTGGAGACTGCTGATACCGATTTCTTTGGCGCCCAGTACGATATAAGACATGCCGTGGTAGAAGGGGGTCGTTCCTGGCCAAATGGGATCAAATTACTTAAGAAGCATATAAAGACTGTTGCTCTCAAAGATTTCAAATGGGGTAAGGTCAATGGTCAATGGAAAATAGTGAATGTCCCTATTGGAGAGGGTATGATTGATTTTAAAAACTATTTCAAAATGCTAAAAAGTTATAGTCTAAAACCACCGGTGTCCTTGCATCTCGAATACCCTCTTGGTGGTGCTGATAAGGGTAGACGTGAACTCACTGTAGACAAAAAAGTTGTTTTTGATGCAATGAAGAAGGATTTAAGCTTAATTCAGAAGATTTGGAAAGTGGCCTAATTGAAACCTTATGTAGAAGTGAAGCGAGAATGAACAAGATTTTGATTGTGGATAGATTTGATTTCAGAGATAACATAAGGAACTCAGTGAGCAAGTACTTTCATTTAGTTTGTTATGTACTTTTTTTCATATCAGGTGAAGTTAGTGGACAGTCTTATAACGTCCCCTACGATATTCCACGATTTCAGTCATTCATTAGTGGATGTAAACTCCAGGCCCCAACAAGTGCTACCATCGCCACATCATCAGATCTTATGAATGGTTACACATCAGAATGGTTTTATGTTATTGAGGAGGATAAAATAGCCATGAGACAATCAGGTGAAAGTATGCGTACTGAATTTCGGCATCAGACCAATTGGAATCTTTTGGAAGGAGATCGCTCATTTCATGGAAGACTGAAGGTTGAAAAGCAAACCTGTGATCAAGTGACTGTGGTCCAGATTCATGATGATGCCAATGCCGGAAATGGCCCTAACAAGCCTCTTCTACGAATTTATAAGCACCTGGCTAAATCACCTGCGAATCATTTGTGGGCCGCAATAAAAACAGATGTAAGCGGGACCAACACTACACATATTGACTTGGGATTGGCGCCTACTGAATATTTCGATTGGGATGTGATTTTAGAGGGTGGTAATCTTATTATTAACATCGATGGTATCGAAAAAGTCAATGAAAACGTGTCATTTTGGTCTTTCCCAAGCTATTGGAAAGCTGGAGTTTATCTGCAAGATAATGGTGAAGCCATCGTTTACTTCGATGAGCTCTACTTGGACGGAAGAAAAGGAGAAGTACTATCTAGTAGTGAAGGTCTTTCCACCTGGGTTACTGTCTTTCCGAACCCTACAGATTTATTTGCCAACATTGATATTGATGACAAAAGTTTCATGAATGGTACTATAACTCTTTTCAATTTAACTGGAGTGATACAACGGACAGCTATCATCACTGATCAGAAAATGGAGTTCAGGCTTCCCGAGGAAAATGGTATGTATTTATTAAAAATTGAGAATGGAGGCACATCAAAAACCTTAAAGGTGATTAAGAAAACCGAATGACATCTGAAAAACACGTTTTATGAAAATCACATTATACACATATTTTGTGGTTTTGAGTCAGTTTGTAATTGCACAAACCAGATTCGATGTCTCATCTCGAGAGGATTTTGATGCTGCTCATGATGCTGCAACTTCCGGAGACTCTATTGTTTGGGCTCAGGGAACATTTAGTGATGTGTTTATGGATATCAGGAAGGACGGACTTATTGTTACTACCTCCGTCTCTGGTACAGCAATATTTGACGGAGCCTCCAAGGTAGAGATTGAAGGAGATGACGTCACACTTAGTGGATTACAATTTATTGGAGGGAACATAGGCACTTCTCATGTCATTCGTATTTGGGGCGATGATGTTCTTGTAACTCAGATCAATATTGCGGACTACACCAGCTACAAATACCTCATCGTTGATGAAGATTCCAAAAGGACCACCATCAGTTATTGCAACTTTGAAAATCGACTCAATCTGGATGATCAGAATATCTTGTCCATCCTTGTCGATGACACCGAACCGGGATATCATAAAATTCAATATTGTTCCTTTAAGAATTTTGAAGGAACAGGAAATGATATGGGAATTGAGCCGGTTAGAATCGGTGTAAGTACTCAGGCAGAGTTTGATAGTCGTACCATCGTGGAGTATTGTTATTTTACTAACTGTGATGGGGACGGTGAATTGATCTCAAATAAGGCAGCTCAAAATGTAATTCGTTACAATACTTTTCAGAATAATTCAAAAGCAGAGCTCGTCTTAAGACATGGAGATGATGCAATAGTCTATGGAAATTTCTTTTTAAATAATATGGGTGGAGTTAGAGTGAGGGAAGGATCAAATCACTTTATCTACAACAATTACTTTGAGGGTTTGGATAGGAGAACCATTTACTTACAAAATGAAGAATCAGATCCACTCTCGGATATTCATATCTATTTTAATACTATCATTAATTCCGCCGAAATCATACTTGGAGGAGATGGTGGCAACAATCCACCGACTAATGTAATTTTTGCCAATAACATTTTTGCTGATCCTGTGGATCAACTGTTTGAAGATCCAACCGGAAATGAGACATGGCTTGGGAATATTTCTATGGGTGTATTGGGAATTAGTACCCAGATCGGAATTGATGAAATAAATCCCAGGTTTGCTATAAATGATTCCGGATTCTACCAGATAACGACTGCGAGTCCTGCCATCGACAATGCCAGCTCCGGTTATCCTAATATACCGGGTTTCGAAGGGTTGGGTTACGACACAGAAGTTGCATTGGATCTAATGGGACATGACAGGCCAGAATCGATTGCATTGAAAGATGTCGGAGCTGTAGAATATTCAGCAGATCTCTTGGTGCAGCCTCATGTCAACGAAGAGAACACAGGACCTTTCTATTTATGGGCCCAAAACAGAGTTGCTATTGATATTGATGATTTAGAAGGAGGTGAAATTTTACTAGATCCTCATTTTGATGAGTATATAATTGGTTCTGTGATCACGGCAACGGCTGAGCCAGATGCTGGATTCGAATTCATCAATTGGTCAGGTGATATTCAGGGAAATGATAATCCAATAGAATTTACTGTTTCACCAGGGATGGAGATTAGTGCTGAATTTATACCTAAAGTTCTAGGTATGATACCTGAAAAGTCGATAAGTTTTTACCCTAATCCGACAGACGATAGTTTGGTTATCGAATGGCCTGATTATGGGTACAACAATATGTCCATTGTGATTATTTCGATAACTGGGAACACTATTTTGAAAAGGGAAGCGCGGCTTATGCAGTCTTCAAATTTCACTTTTAAAGTTGATGTCTCCGGATTAGCACCGGGAACCTATTTCCTTAAAGGCATAATCCATTCGAAAAAGGGCTATTCATTGGTTCAAAGCTCGATGAAGTTCATCAAAAACTAGTTTCATCTAATAAATTGAAAGCAAATAATTATAACCAACGATTTAAATGAGTAATAAAGTTGTAACCTTCGGTGAGATCATGCTACGACTAGCACCTCCAGGATTTCTCAGGTTTTCGCAGACCACCAGTTTCGATGTTATTTATGGTGGAGGGGAATCCAATGTAGCGGTCTCTCTGGCTAACTATGGTATTCCAATCGAGTTTGTAACCAGACTTCCTGATAATGACATCGGTGAGTGCGCTTTGATGGAGATGCGAAAAAGAGGAGTTGGAACAAAATTCATAGCAAGAGGTGGGGATCGATTAGGTATTTATTTTCTGGAGACTGGTGCCGTAGCAAGAGGAAGCAAGGTGGTATATGATAGAGCGCATTCTGCTATGTCTGAGATCACTGCCGGAATGATCGATTGGAAGGAAGTTTTTAAAGATGCCAAATGGTTTCATTGGACAGGGATCACCCCCGCCATCTCGCAGGGTGCTGCCGACGCCTGCCTGGAAGCCGTAAAAACGGCCTCAGAAATGGGAGTAACCATTTCTACAGATCTGAACTATAGAGCGAAGTTGTGGAAATATTGTGATGATGCTCATAGGGAGGAGATAATGACCGGTTTGACTTCTCATTGTGATATTGTGCTGGGTAATGAGGAAGACGCTGAAAAGCACTTTGGGATTAAACCGGAAGGTTTGGATATAACCAAGCAAGGCCACGAGGTAAAGGCAGAGGCTTTTCTATCTGTATGTCAACAAATGATGGAAAAATTCCCAAGGGCTAAGAAGGTAATCACCACCTTAAGGGGATCCATTTCGGCTTCACATAACACATGGGCTGGAGTGATGTATGATGGAGAAAAAATGTATGAGTCGCGCCAGTATCAGATCACAGATATTGTTGATCGCGTAGGTGGCGGAGATAGCTTTATGGGTGGATTGATCTATGGATTAATTACCTACCCTGATGATGATCAAAATGCCTTGGATTTTGCTGTTGCTGCTTCTTGTCTAAAGCATACGATTAAAGGTGATGCCAACTTAGTAACAGTTTCGGAAGTCGCGAAGCTGATGGGTGGGGATGCGTCAGGTCGAGTGGTCCGATAATTCAAACAATATGCCTTCATGAATACGAAATCGATAGCCATAATTTGTGGTGGAGGTCCGGCTCCAGGAATTAACACTGTAATTAGCACGGTAGCCAAGGTTTTTCTAAATGATGGCTACAAGGTCCTTGGTATCCATGAAGGATACAAAGGTCTATTCTCTGCTAATCCTGAAATTGTGGATTTCGACTTTGAGCACGCAGATAGAATATTTAGTCGGGGAGGATCTTCACTGGTAATGAGCCGGTTTAAACCAAAGGATCACGAATTCAGGATCGATTTTTTTGTCAACCACAATGTAAAATTATTAGTGACTATCGGCGGAGATGACACGGCAAGTACGGCGAATCGGATTTCGAAGTTTCTCCAGGACAATGACCTTGAGGTCAGGACAATTCATGTTCCGAAGACCATTGATAATGACCTCCCATTACCAGATCGAAATCCCACATTTGGTTTTCATTCAGCAAAGGATGAGGGTGTGAAAATTGGGAACACGGTATATGAGGATGCCCGTACAAGTCGCAATTGGTTTGTCATGTCAACGATGGGTAGAACTGCCGGGCATCTGGCATTTGGAATCGCAACCGGGTGTCATTTCCCCATGATGATCATTCCGGAGATGTTCAATAAAACTAAACCTACACTGGATAAGATTGTTGGTCTCATCATTTCTTCCATTGTCAAGAGGATGATTCTGAACATCAATTACGGGGTTGTCGTGGTAGGTGAGGGTGTTTTTCACGATATTGATGAAGAGGAGTTGAAGAATTGTGGTATTCTGTTCACCTATGATGACCATGGACACCCCGAACTAGGAAATGTAAGCAAATCAGATATCTTCAATGTGCTACTGCAGCAAAAGCTGAAAGATATTGGTATAGAAATTAAAAGCAGGCCAGTCGAGATAGGATATGAATTGAGGTGCTGTCGACCCATTGGTTTTGATCTAACACTTTGCACATTATTAGGGATTGGAGCTAAGAAACTTTACGATGAGGGATTGACAGGATGTATAGTCACCGCCAATTCCAATGGGGATATTTCGCCAATGTACTTAAAGGAGTTTGAGGATGAAAATGGCAAAATACCTCCACGCTTGGTGGACATGGATTCGGAAATTGCCAAGTTATGTCTTCATAATCTCCATTTCATTTCGGAAGATGATTATGATAATGCTCGGCATGTACTTTCAGATCCGCAAGATTATGACTTCAACAAAATCTTAGAATGGCATGGTACCTAAGAAAGTCGTAACATTTGGAGAGGTAATGATGAGGCTTTCACCGCCTGGTCATGCTAAATTCTCACAGGCCACTTCCTTAGATCTTGCTTATGGAGGAGGTGAAGCGAATGTGGCAATTTCACTGGCTTATTTAGGATTAAATGCTGCACATGTTACAAAATTCCCGAATAACCTGATTGGGAAAGCGGCGACTCAGTTTTTAATGCACCATTGGGTTGATACAAGTTGGATTCAATACGGTGATGATCGGATTGGTAAATACTTTTTGGAGAAAGGAGCAGTTCATCGGTCAAGTGAAGTGATTTATGAGCGGGATGATTCAGCTTTCGCAAATATTTCAAAGGAAACTTTCAATTGGGAGGAGATTTTACAAGATGCTAGTTGGTTTCACTGGACGGGAATTACACCTGCTATTTCGCAAGGAGCGGCTGATAGTTGCCTGGAAGCAATCAAGACAGCAAATAAGTTAGGAGTAAAAGTCTCCGCAGACGTCCATTCCAGAAAAAGTCTTTGGAAATATGGGAAGACCAAACAGGAAATAATGCCAGAATTATTGGCAGGCTGTGACGTTCTCATGGCGAGCTCTTGGGATATCGCTGAAGTATTTGGATTTGAGTTCAATGAAGATGGGGACAGTTTCAAAAGCACCTGTGAGAAACTATGGGATGGCTGTCCAAAAATTGAAAAAGTGTTTGACAAAAACAGGGAATCAATCAGCGCCTCCCACAATCGAATACAAGGTAAGATGTGGAATGGTGAGGCCGTTGTGAAAACACCCGAACTTGATGTGACCCACATTGTGGATCGTGTTGGAACGGGAGATGCATATGCAGCAGGAGTTATTTACGGTCTGCTTCGTTATTCGGATGATATGAAGGCTTTGAAATTTGCTACAGCAGCATGTGCTTTAAAGCACACCATTGAAGGCGATGCCAACATGGTATCCAAAGAGAATGTGGAGGTGTTAATGGAAGGAAATACAACAGGTAGAATCATTAGATAAATAAAAAGACAATGGCAAAATTCTCAAGGATTGAAGTTTTGATGAAAATGAAGGATACAGGTATTGTTCCTCTTTTTTATCATTCGGATATTGAATTATCCAAAAGAGTATTGAAAGCTTGTTATGATGGTGGAGCCCGGGTGTTGGAGTTTACCAATCGCGGTGATATGGCTCATGAAGTCTTTGAAGGGCTGATTAAATATGTTAATCTGGAACTACCGGAAATGGCATTGGGAGTTGGATCGCTTACGGATCAAGGAACTGCGTCATTGTACATGCAAATGGGTGCCAATTTCGTGGTCACACCGGTCTTAAGGGAGGATATTGCTATTGTATGTAATCGCAGGAAAGTTCTTTGGTCCCCAGGGTGTGGTTCACTTTCTGAGATCACGAAAGCTGAGGAACTGGGGTGCGAATTGGTTAAACTATTTCCAGGTGGTACCTATGGACCTGGATTTGTGAAAGCCATAAAAGGTCCACAACCCTGGACCAGTATCATGCCAACAGGGGGAGTTGCGCCCACTGAGGAGAGTATGAAATCCTGGTTTGAAGCAGGGGTTTTTTGTGTGGGGATGGGCTCGCAACTCATCTCTAAAGACATAGTTAAAAATGAAGACTACGATACCCTGAAGGAAAACGTAAGAAGCGCAATTGCTATCGCCAAAAAATTCAACTATTGAAGAAGTTAATCAAAATATTGCTGGCCTTCGGTCCTGGAATATTTGCCATTGGTTACACCATAGGTACGGGCAGTGTCACCTCGATGATCGTAGCAGGCAGTTCATTTGGCATGCAGATGCTTTGGATTCTATTGTTAAGCTGTATTTTTTCTGGTGTGCTCATTTTTGTTTCAGGACGATACTACCTGGTAACCGAAGAAACAGCACTGATGGCATTCAAAAAGCATCTTCCTGCCGGTAAATGGATTGCTATTTTTATAATCATCGGTGTAGGATTTGGGCAATGGAACTCACTCATTGGAATATTGGGCATCACGTCCAATATTATTTTTGAAATACTATATCTCTACCTTCCTAGTCTGGCAGATCGGAAATATATAGTTGTATTGATTATTGCGTTGTCGATAATCGGAATCATGTACTACCTCCTTTTGACAGGAGGTTATAGCCTGTTTGAAAAGGTCTTGGTGACCCTTGTTACGATCATGGGACTGTCCTTTTTCTTTACACTTTTCTTCGTATTTCCACTACCATCCGAGATTATTGCTGGCCTAGTCCCTAGAATTCCAAAAGTTCAGGGTGGAAGCATGTTAGCTGCCGCCTTTGTCGGAACGACCATGGCAGCCGCAACTTTTCTTTCCAGACCATTATTCATTCAGGGTAAAGGGTGGACAAGAAAAGATCTTGTGAGACAAAAACATGACTCAATTGTTGCAGCATGTCTTGTTTTCGTTATCAGTGGATCCATTATGGCTGTTGCTAGTGGAAGCTTATTTAAGGAAGGGATTGTCATCAACAAGGTGGTGGACATGTCCCAAGCTTTAACACCATTAGCGGGTCGATTCGCTGTATCCATTTTCTTTTTTGGTACACTGAGTGCAGGATTGTCTTCCATTTTCCCATGTTTACTGATCGTCCCGATCATGCTTTCCGATTACCGTTCCGGAAAATTGGATACTTCGTCAAAACAGTTTAAAATCATAACCGGAATAGCTTCCATACTGGCACTGACAATCCCAGTTTTTAGTTTCAATCCAATTCAAGGTCAAATATTGACCCAGGTGTTTAATGTTTTTGTCCTTCCTCTAGTGGTGATTGGATTTCTAGTATTAGCCAATCGGAAAGTGTTGGATCACCATCGTAATGGCTGGTTGTTAAATATGATACTGCTTACAGCATTCATATTTTCAGTGATTATATCGTATAACGGGGTAATTGGAATCATCGACCTGCTGGGATCATGATATTTATAGTTTGTGGAGTAGTTACTAGTGGCAAAACTACAATTGGCAAACAATGGTCTTCACAAAATCAAATCCTGAATTACGAATGGCATTTTGACAATGGAGATTCTAAACACAAATAACATTAACAGATTTTCATCATGAACAGATTATTTACGGTCGCAATTATCATTTTACTATTAGGTGGGTGTCAAAGCCGCTCCAATAAAAGTATGGTTGATGACATTGATCAATTGACCGATGCGATCAGATCTTCAAGACCTGGTAATGAAATTGTGATGAAAAATGGTGTTTGGAAGGACGTTAAAATCCGATTTGTAGGTACAGGTACGGAATCCAACCCAATTGTTTTAAGAGCTGAGACACCAGGAAAGGTGTTTATTGAAGGTGTTTCGGACCTGAAATTTGGAGGTGAGTATCTCAAGGTAAGCGGACTTCATTTCAGAAACGGTTATACTCCATCCAACGCGGTAGTTGAGTTTCGTCTCAACTCTGATACACTTGCCAATAATTGCCGAATTACACAGTGTGTTATTGAAGATTTCAATCAACCCAGTCGAGATAAGGCTGACCGTTGGGTTCAGTTTTGGGGCAGGCACAACCAAATGGATCGTTGCTATCTCGCAGGCAAGTCCAATCGCGGCCCAACTGTAAGGGTGGATATCCAAGGCAACGAAAGTATCCGAAATTTCCATCAGATTGTAAATAATCATTTTGGCACAAGGCTTCCAAAAGGTGGCCCAAGTGCAGAGACTATCCAACTGGGTGTTAGTTCCACGTCCATGTCTCCCAGCAACACATTGGTAGCAAACAACTTTTTTGAAGAGTGCAACGGAGAAGTAGAGGTTATTTCCAGTAAAACCAATTATAACGAATTCAGAAACAATGTCTTCTACAAATCGGAGGGCTCACTTGTTATGCGTCACGGTAATTATTGTATTGTGGATGGCAATTACTTTATAGGTGACAAAACTTCCAATTATATGGGTGGTATCCGTATCATTAACACTGGCCATTGGGTGACAAATAATTATTTTATTAATCTGAAAGGGACTGAATTCAGAAGCCCACTTGCGATCATGAATGGTATACCTCGTTCCCCATTGAACAGATATAATCAGGTAACCGATGTTGTAGTTGCCCATAATACATGGATAAATTGCAAATCACCGTGGCAGCTAGGAGTAGGTTCGAATGTGAGCCAAAAAGATGTTCTTCCCCCGTCGGAGATAAGATCGGCCAGGCCTATAAGGACTCTCGTTGCTAACAATATAATTTTTAATAAGGAAGGAGATCCTAACCCAATCGTAACCCATGACGAGATAGATGGAATAGAATTCAGAAATAATCTAATTGACAACAATGGTCAGGATTTCAACGTCATAGACGGTTTGGAGGTGGCCTCATTAGAGTTTACAAAGTTGACAGAAGATATTCTGGCACCTTCGGAAAGCATTTCGGATTTTGAGCCATATGATGGATTTGATTTTGAAAATATTACGGAGGATCTGTTTGGATATACTCGATCACAACGAAACGTAGTTGGAGCGATCAATCAACCACAACCAACGGATCCGGGAATAATGGATAAGGGCAAATATGGCCCTGATTGGTATTCCATTGGGGAGCAACAACCTTCAGGTACTACTCTGCAAATTAAATCAGGGATCGATGATTTACGAGATGCCGTATCTGTAGCTGGTAATGGAGACATTATTGAGTTGGAGGGCATTTTTGAGATCGATGAATCCCTGGCCATCAATAAGAGGATCACCGTGAAATCAAAGGGAGATTCAAAGGCAGAAATAGTCTACACCGGAACTTCGGGAACCCCGGCGTTTGAAATGCATCCAAAAGGAAGGTTGAACTTAGAGAACATTAAACTTAGCGGAATGGATAATCAATTGGCCTTTGCAAGCCTGATGGAAAATATGTCGAGTTCGTATGAACTGTCGGTTTCAGATTGTGAGATAAGTGGTTTTGATTACATCACGAAGGCCTACAAACAGTCGTTTGCTCAGGAAATTTCTTTTTCCAACTCGGTTTTAAGAGATAGTAAAAATGGGATTGAGCTATCGGCGGAAACCAATGATCGGGGCGATTATAATGCAGAAAAAGTTGTGATAGATAATTGTCAATTTCAAAATATAGATAGTAATGTGATCGACTATTACAGGGGGGGGTATGATGAGTCGACAGTAGGAGGAACACTGTTCGTCGTAAATAGCTCATTTACGAATTGTGGAGGCTCTGAAGAAAATGGTATCCTGCTCAATACATACGGCATTATAAATGTGAACTTGGTCAATAACGTATTTAAGAACAATCCGGTTGAGCTGGTCGCAATGTTGTGGGGTGCAAAGAATAATAGACACTCCGGAAATGAGATTATTAACTCTGGTAAGATCGTGGTTGAGGAAAATCTAAGACTAAAATTGATGTATTAGTGAACTGATTTTGAATAGGATCAGGGCGAGTTTTTGTCGGTGGTATTAGAAGGGGAGATTAGAAAGTAATAGATGAATTAGTAAAATTTAAACAAACCGATATAACAATGAACAACTTCAAAGCAATACTTTGTGCTACCTGGTTTTTATTGATTCGGGCAGCTACTTCCCAAGTGGCATTTCCTTCCTATCAACCCGAAGATGGGAACTTCAATAGACCTTTACCAGGACAGAAGGTAGATATATCTCCCCCTGGATTTTGTTGGTGGAGAGCTGCTCCAAGAGGGGAGGTAAGCTATCGGTTGCGGATCGAAACGGCAACTGGAGAATCAGTTTATCAATCAGGTGTTCTAAATGACCCAGTTCATGTTCCCGATGTAGTGTTACGTCCCGGGGATTATCAATGGTACGTTGACGCCTTGGATGTTGAAAGAAAAACGATAACGACGCGACCCTCTCAGAAATTTTCAATAGAAGAAAATGCATTTGAGTTGCCATGGATGGAACCGAAAGAACTATTAAGCCGTGTACCGCAGCAACATCCTCGTTTACTATTTCCAAAAGCCAAGCTTCAGGAAATACGTGCATCTCTTACGGACTCACGAAAGATGGCGTACGAAGATCTGCGAAATGTGGCAGATGAGGCGCTAAAACTAGGACTGATGATCAAGCCCGATTTCGACAAATTTGACAGAGAATCGGAATATCCGGCAAGAAGGACTGCATACAGGGCCTCTTACCATGAGTTTACCCGCATTTACAATCGGGGCATGATTCCACTGGCGTTGATGTATCAGTTAAGTGGTGAAGAAAAATACGGTCAGGCGGCAAAAAAGCATTTACTAAATGTGTTGGACTGGGAATTGGATGGTGTTGCTTCCCTTGAACAAAGTTTTGATGAGATTGGATTGCGGATTGCACGAACTGCCGCACAAGGTTATGACTGGTTATATGATCTTCTGACAGAGAGTGAGCGAGATGTGGTTAAACAAATGCTCATCGCACGGGGGGATCAAATGCTTGCCCGATTAGAGAGGAGAGACTTTCTACACAAATCGGCCTATAGTCACGATGGACGATTGCCTGGCTATTTGGTAGAATTTTCAATTGCGTTAGCTGAAGAAGAACGAGCAGAAGTATGGATGAATTATGCTATGAGGGCATTGATGACGGTATTCCCTCATTGGGGTGGTAAAGATGGTGGCTGGGCTGAAGGGATCAATTATGTGCTGTCATATAATGATAGGTTCATAACTCCTCTACAATCCCTCTATGAAGTAACCGGTTTTGACCTATGGAATATGTCCTATTTCAGGAACATGCGTAATTTCTTGATGTATTGTGTATCACCCATTGGAGAAATTACCCCCTTTGGAGATGCTGAGCACAATTCTGTAAGAGGGAGAGCAAGAGACATCTATTCAATTTTGCAATTCCATTCACTACGGTACCAGGATTCGGCAACAAGGTGGTGGATCGAGCAATTGGAACATGTAGAAAGCGAACGGGAAAGTTCTGCACGTTTTGGAGCGATGAATCGAATTATTTTAGAGGATAACCTCGAACCAATCCAGCCAAAATCCATAGAATCGGATAAAGTATTTGAAGGCGTAGGATGGGCTGCACTACATTCAGATATTTTAGATCCTGAAGATGATCTGATGATTTTATTCAAAAGTTCCCCTTATGGATCGGTTAGCCATAGTCACGCTGATCAAAACAGTTTTGCTATCATGAAAGGAGGGAAAGCGTTATCAAATCCCAGTGGAGCCAGATACCCACAACATGAATCTCCATTTCATTTTCAGTATACCAATCTTACGCTGGCTCATAATGCCTTGTTGATCAATGGAGAAGGACAGATAGATAGGAGTGCCTCGGCAAATGGAAGTATTGTGGGTTTTCAAAGCACACCACATCTTGGGTATGTTGCAGGTGATGCACAAAAGTGTTATGGAAATAAACTGAATAAATACAATCGACATATGGTAATGATTCGTCCTTCGGTTATCATCATAATTGATGACCTGTCAGGACCGGATCCATTTAGTGTAGATTGGCTAATGCATAGTCGTGAGGAGATTATTTTTGATGAGGACGATCAATCCCTACTGAATACTCGATTTGAAGAAGCAATGAAGACGCAAATCTTTACTCCTGGTGGGTTTGATTTTTCTGTTACCAATGTATGGCCCATTGACCCAAAGCAGGACTATCCGATGGTCACCGCTGAACCACCAGCAAATGAATGGCATTTCTCTGCGACAACAAGGAAGGAGGTTTCTGAACGTAGAATTGTTTCAGTGATGTCAATTGGACGGGAAGATCAATATCCCGATTTTGATATTTCATTGGAAAACGGATTGGTTCGTTTAAGTGGGAATTTGGACGAAGGCGAATGGGAGGGAACCATCAATATCGATCTCTCAAAGAACAATATGCAAACGCTGATGGAACTGGAGTATACCCAAACCAGTGGGGTAAAAGAAAAAATCATTATTTCCAATTGAAATAAGGTTAGAAAATTACCAAGGACCCTATTCTAGATTTGCACCAAAAACACTCAATTAAATTGTAACAAGATGAACAAAGTTTGTAATCCAGCTTTTTGCCAATTGTCTGCCCCGTTAATAGCAATAGTTTTATTTCTGTTTTGTTGCACTAATCCCACTTCTGACCAAGGATCTAAACCCGATGTTCAAGCCTCAACATCATCGATTATTGATGACAGTGTAGCAAGATATCCAAGCGATATACTGCCTTTTTTAGACGAATGGAGCATCACCTTAGGGGATGGTTCAAATATTAAGAAACTGAATAATTATGATCATGAAGATTATTTCTATCACATAAATGATGGTACGGATTGGGTAGTTTATAAAACACCTAATTCAGGTGTTACAACTCCTAATTCGAATAATACCAGATCGGAATTGGGTCACTTATCGAGATGGACACCTGAAACAGGCGGCAAATTGACAGGTAAGTTAAAGGTAATGCATGTGTCTACCACAGGCGATGCAAGAGTTGCCGCGTCCTACTCAGTTGTCATCGGACAAATTCATAGTGCAGAGGGGCATAAAAACGAACCCTTGAAGATCTTTTATAAAAAATTCCCAGGTCATACAAAAGGATCAGTTTTTTGGAATTATGAAATTAATACGGAAGGTGATAATTCGGAAAGATGGGATTTTTCTACAGCTGTTTGGGGCTATGATATGTCAGCTATTGGATCGGATCCTACAACATATCCTGAGGAACCAGATAATGGTATTGAACTGGGGGAGGAGTTTAGTTATGAGGTAAATGTGTACAAAGGTGTCATGTACCTTACATTTAAGTGTGAGGGACGTCCTAATAAACAATTCACAAAGAGCTTGATATCTTCTGAGTACACGGAATCTGCGGATATTCCTCAACAAATATTGACTTTGTATGCATTGATAGGAAGGGATGGAACGGAAAGACCAAATGCTTATGCCGGTGAATTGCAATTTTTCAAACAAGGTGCGTACAATCAAACCAATGGAAAAGATCCTGTGGAAAACATGGTTTGGAGTACCGGTTCAGAGACTTACAATGGGAATCTGGTCCAACAGTATTTAAATGGGAGTTATGCGGAAGTGTGGTTTAGAGAGGCAACAGTTGGTCCCGGATTGGCACCAAACCTTTAACAGAGAAACTGTCATGCGGATTTGAATATTTTCTGGAATACATACAGAAAGTTGTTAAAAGTACTGGCGTTATTTCTTCCAGGTATATTCCTCCTTGGATTCAATATTGGAACAGGCTCAGTGACTGCAATGGCCAAAGCGGGGGCTACCTATGGGATGTCTCTTTTATGGACAATTGTAATGTCTTGTTTGGCTACCTATTTTATGATCAATGTTTATGGTAGATATACATTGGTGACAGGAGAAACAGCACTCTATGCATTCAGAAAGCACATCCATCCGGTTATGGGAGTATTTTTTATTCTTGCTTTGACAGCAGGGGTGATGGGAAGCGTAATGGGTGTAATGGGTATAATCGCGGATATAAGTCATGTTTGGTCGACATCATTTGTGGATGGAGGCATACCATCGATTTATTTTGCAACGCTCTTCATTGCACTTGTATATTTTATTTTTTGGAACGGAAGGACGCAATTTTTTGAAAGGGCATTGGCGGTGATTGTGGCCATTATGTCCTCATGTTTTATTATTAATTTTTTTATTTTGACTCCACCGTTTACTGATGTCATCCTAGGAATTATTCCAAATATCCCAGGAACTCTGGTAAACGAAATGGAGAGCCCCTTGCTGGTCATTGCATCTCTAATCGGTACCACCGTATTTTCTGGGCTTTTTATTATTCGTACAACGTTGGTGAAAGAAGCCGGATGGGGTGTTGAGAAAATCAGGGAACAAAGAAATGATGCGCTAGTTTCTGTTGCACTGATGTTTGTGATCAGTGCTTCGATAATGGCATCTGCGGCGGGTACTCTTTATGTTTCCGGAATTAGTCTTTCCAAGGCATCTCAGATGATTGAGCTTTTGGAACCATTGGCAGGTCCATTGGCGACATCAATATTTGCTGTGGGCATTATTTCTGCTGGTGTTTCTTCCCAGTTTCCCAATGTATTGATGTTGCCATGGCTACTATGTGACTACAACAATAGTAAACGCGATATGAAACTTCCGAAATATCGCATTGTGGTACTTGGAATATCGCTTCTTGGATTGGTAGTGCCCATTTTTGACGCTCCTCCAATATTTGTGATGATTGTATCGCAAGCTTTCAATTCTGTTATTTTGCCGATAACCGTTGTCTGTATTATGTACCTCTCCAATCGAAGAGATATAATGAGGGAACATACTATTTCAATAACCGGAAATGTTATTCTCTCCGCCATTCTTCTCTTTTCAATCTTCACTTCGATTACAGGAATAAAGGGGGCACTGTACTTAATCAATAGCTGAGGAGATCATTTGGCCCAGACCTTCAATGTTACGTTCAAGGACGAGTTGCACATCTTCGTTTTCAATATGACCAAGAATTCCCCATGGACCCGAATAACCATTTTCCATTAATCGATTAATCATTTCAATTTCATTGTCACCCTGACCAATAGTGAGAATTTTTGGCCCGTCCTTTCTAACACCATTCAAATTGACTCCGGATAAATAGGGGGTCATGATTTTTGCTATTTCATCAAAGTTATCAAGGTCTTTTTGAGAATGATGGAAGTTATATACAATGGTCATGGGATATTCAGGAAGCGCATCAATGATTTGGATTTGATTTTGTACATCACGAAACCAACCACTGTGACTGTATAATGCGACATCACATCCGATCTGATAAGCTTTTTCATTTATAAACTTCACTAGTGCAACAGCTTCTTTGAGTGATTCGTCTTGGGCCTGATCGCTAAAGAAATTTGGACTCAAACCCAACCAAAGAGTTGTTTTCAGTTCAATTTCTTCCAGAATTTCAAACATCCTCTCATTACCTGGACTTAATTGGTCCAAACTATCCCGCTTGGCATTAAGCCAAAGCCAAACAGAAATTACTTCAATTCCATTTTCCATAGCAAGGGTCAACTCCTCTTCCATGTCCTCCAAATGCCGATCACGCCAGTCATAAGCGTAATTTGTGAAACCCATTTCATTAAGTAATCGGATCCGTTCTTTTGGAGTCCGTTCCAAGGAATCATAGGTCACAATGCACCAGGGGTATAGATTTGTTAGCTCCTGTTTAGAATGGCCATTGTTGTTACAAGATGTACCAAAAATGAGGAGTATTAGCGGAACAACATTTAGGATGAATCTTGTCATACAAGTTTGTTTCAAAGTCAATTTCCTACAATCTCATCCATCACCCGGGCTGTTCTGGCAGCTGATGTACCTGTACTGGGACACTTACCTAAACCAAGTAGTTCATTCACGATGGTTTGGATCAAGGGCCGTTGAATATGTGGAGAGATATCAAATTCAAATCGCTGAGGTTTTTTACCATCTATTTCCAGGGTCACAGCATGATCCCCAAAATATGGGAACGAAATCTGACCTCGACTACCAACGATTGTGGTTAATTCTTCGTCAGATGATTTACCAGTTGTAAAACACCACACTCCCGTTCCCACAACCCCATTTTCAAACTGAAATGAGCCTACAGTAATGTCATCAGCATCATAAGCTCCTGCTTGATTGCTTGTAAAACCTGATGCCTTCATTATTGGACCAAATAAGAAATCCAGAATGTCTAGTTGATGGCAAGCCAGATCAAAGAAATATCCTCCGCCAGCAATCTCCGGTGTGGTACGCCAATTATCAACCTGACCTGATGCTCCCACGATATCTGGTTCCAATGTCTTATTCAGCTTTATGGAGACATACCTTACGTCACCAATGGATTTTTGATTCAATAGTTCTTTTATCTTAAGAATATTGGGAAGGCTTCTTCGGTAATAAGCTACAAAGAGGGGCACATCATAATTTTCACATATTTCAATCATCTGGAGGCATTCCTTGTGATTCAGTGCCATCGGTTTTTCTACGTATACCGGTTTACCACATTTTGCTACCTTCTCAGTATAATCCAGATGAGAGCTCGGTGGTGTGGCAATATATACTGCGTTAACCTCAGAATCCTCAATCAAAGATTGAGCATTATTAAACCATTTTGGCACATTATGGCGACTGGCAAAATCTATGGCTTTTTCCTCATTACGACGCATAATAGCTATCAATTCGGAATTGTCTGCTTTTTGTAGTGCTGGGCCACTTTTGACCTCACATACATCACCTGCGCCTATTATTCCCCATCGAATTTCTGATAGTTTTTCCATTTTAAGATTGAAATTGAGCCAGTCAAATAACCCTCTGGAACCTACTCTTTCTTGATAATCACGGGTATTTGGTGGGTATGAGGTGGTTGAAATTCATGTTTATTAAGATTTCCTTTCAAAGCAATATTCATCCACTCATCAGGATAACCATGACTGGCTGGAAGTAAATCAGTCAATGTCTTATAGGGTTCAGGGTCAATGTCCCAATCACCTGCTATTAGGGTATCTTCTATTTGCTTAACGGTACGAGCTCCTACCACAACTGACGAAACCGAATCCTTGTGAAGTAGCCAGGAAAGTGCAAGAACCGATGGTGTAACCTGTTGTTTTTTTGACATATCGACTAATTTGTCAACCAGTTTCAAAGCATCATCCATCCAAAACCTAGGAACTAAAAAACTAGCCAATTTAGCATGTCTGGTTCCATCATCGGGTTCATTCTTTCCCTGATATTTTCCAGTTAGCAGACCACTGGCTAAAGGACTCCAGGGTGTGATTCCCACACCTCCATCAATACATGCAGGTAAAATTTCTGTTTCTATGTCACGCCTTATTAGATTGTATAAATATTGGCCGGCTACGAATTGAGCACAATTATTATTTTTAGCTAGTGTGTTGTATTTGGTCACCTGCCAGGCGAACCAATTGGAGCAGCCTATATAACGTACCTTCCCGGATCTTACAAGATCATCAAGTGCCATTATGGTTTCTTCAAGTGGAGTGAAGGGATCTGGTCCGTGGACATAATACAGGTCAATGTAATCCATATTCAATCGTTTCAGACTCGCTTCACAGGCGTCGAAAATATGTTTTCGACTGAGTCCCCTGGCATTCACATCTTCGGATGTTGGAAACCAACCTTTCGTAGCAATTACCAAATCAGATCGGGAATAGTTTTTTATAGCTTTTGCCAGGAACTCTTCAGAGACTCCGGCAGAATACAGGTCTGCCGTATCGATAAAGTTTCCTCCACTTTCAATGAATTTTGAAGTGATGTATGCGGATTCCTTTTCATCGCAACCCCATTCCTTATTTCCGAATGTCATAGTACCGAGGCACAGACGGGAGACTAATAGGCCAGATTTGCCTAAATATCGATATTTCATAGATACTCTTTTTGTCGTAATTATAATCCCTGAATACATCTGAGGGTAGGATAAATGTCATGAAAATCGGAGAGTTTTATAAGAAGGAATTTTCAGATAACTGATTGACACATTGATCAAATACAAACCCTCATCTGACAAAAGTCATACCATACAATCCTATTTTGTTGTAATGCCTGACAGCTATCATAGTTTTTAGAGGCATTTTTCGCAAACTTGATTAACAGTAATTGAATCATATCAGACCGCCATTCGGCGGACTTTTTTTGATAGGATAAGGTGAGGCAGGAAAGCCCGTGAATGGTTTCTGACCAAACGCTAAATTCCTATGCTGAAAAAGATCTTCCTATCATTTATCGTATTATCTCTACCGTTCTCCGGAACCGGGCAAGACACATTGCTGCACGTCATTAACTCAGGGGTAGGGGAGCTTAATACTGAAGAATTCTCGCTTAATTATTACATCGGAGATTTTATTTATGAGTCCGATGGCACACCTAATTTTAGTTTGATCCAACAAGAACTAATGGATCAAATCAAAGTCCACCCAAATCCTGTTAGAAATACCCTCTTCATCAAATCTGAAATTCCAAATCTTGGAAAGTACAGGGTATATGACATGAATGGAATGCTTAAAAAACAGGTACTTCCCAATGTTGGTGAAATTGACTTTTCGCAGTATCCTGAAGGGATTTATTTTCTGGAAGCCTGGGATGTTCAGGAACAACTCATTGGTACGTTCAAAGTGATCAAAATCTCATTTTAATCCATTATGAAAAGATACCTCTACTCTTTTATCCTGATAGTTTTATCAGGGGTATACCTCATGGCGCAGGCTCCTCAGGCCTTCAATTTCACAGGATTTGCAAAAGGAAAGCGTGGCCATCCCTTGATTCTGAAAGAAATAACTGTCCAGGTGTCTATCCTGGATGAATCAGAAATCGGCCCCGTACTGTATCAGGAGATCCATCAAACTTATACGGGACTTATTGGAAGGTTTACGGTCAAGATTGGTAGAGGCGATCCGGATCTGGGCTCCTTTGCTGACATTGACTGGAGTACCGGCTCCAAATTTTTAGAAATCGCCTTAAATAGAGTTGGTAGTGAACTGTTGGTCCAAGGGGTGATTGAGCTATTGTCTGTTCCGTACGCACTTTATGGGGAGGACGCTGATTCAGATCCTACCAATGAGATCCAGGATCTGTTCCTGGAGGAAAACCTGTTGGTAATCACCGACAATGATGGAGCAACTGCTATTGACCTGACACCTTACCTTGAAGATAAAGATGAGCAACAGCTAAGTATTGATGGATATGAATTGACGTTAAGTAACGGGGGCACAGTGATCCTACCTGATAGCGCCAATGACGCAGATGCAGATCCCCTGAATGAAATTCAGACTATTGGGCTGGATGGTCACTTCCTGAATATTGTAGGTGGAAATACAATTCAACTACCAGATAGCGCCAATGATGCTGATTCGGATCCTGGCAACGAGCTCCAAAGCTTGTTGTTTGAGGGTACTGAGATCAGTATTTCAGATGGGAATACTATTGACCTGTCTGTTTTGCAAGATGGTGTTGACGATGAAGATAGCGATCCATTGAATGAACTTCAGCTACTAAGCATAAGTAATGATACTATCTTCCTGAGTGACGGTGGTTTTGTGAAGTTACCACCTTCGACAGCGCTGACCGGAATATATTTTTATGCTGATAAAGATGGGGACGGTTTCGGCAATCCATTTTCCCCGGTATATGTTCCCTCCGGAGTATCGGCACCATTAGGATTTATAATTGATGATCTGGATTGTGATGATGAAAACCCAGGGATCAATCCGGATGCAACGGAAGTTTTGGGAGACGGTATAGATTCAAACTGTGATGGAATAGATGGGACCATCGAAGGATTGGACATTGATGATGATGGAGACGGATATTCGGAAAATCAAGGGGATTGTGATGATGGGGACGCATCAATTTCACCGGATGCCACAGACATCCCGAATGATGGAATAGATCAGGATTGCAATGGTGAGGACTTTATTCAATACTGGGATGCGTTCATGCTAAGCTGGGGTCATGACAAGTTGAAGGTGGTAGCAGAGGTTAAGGAAATTACGGGTTTAGGATTAAATGCGGCTAAGGCTCTTGTTGATAATGTTCCGGTGACAATCGTGGAAAGAGTATCTCAGGATTCTGCCTGGGTAGTGAAAAGTCTTCTGGAGGAAGTAGGAGCTGAAATGATAGTACAGCTTCATGAATTGCCCAACTTGCCCAATGTGGATGATGATGGAGATGGATATACAGAAGAACAAGGTGATTGCGATGACTCCAATTCACTCTTTTATCCGGGAGCAATAGAACCATGTGAGCATGGGTTCGATAAAAACTGTGATGGACTTGTCGGGACTTGTGATTCCGACAATGATCTTGACGGTTACACCGAAAACCAGGGAGATTGCAATGATAATAACCCTGGATCAATCCTTCAATTCCGGATATATGTGAGGATGGAATTGACCAAAATTGTGATGGTACAGATGCAGTCTGTGGTGTTGACAATGATGGTGATGGTTTTGAGGTTTCTGAAGGAGACTGCAATGATGATGACAATACGATTTATCCGGGAGCATCGGAGATACCTTATGATGGGATCGATCAGAATTGTGACGGGGCTGATGACATATTGTATGATGTGATCCTTGAATCAGCCGGACATCAAAAAACTGAAGTTATTCAAGTGGTCAGAGCTTTGACTGGATTGGGTTTGTCTGCAGCCAAAGACCTGGTTGATAGTGCCCCGGTTGTTTTCGAATCAGGGATTTTTGATACCGAAGCTGAATATATTCAAAATGAATTAGAAGCAGTTGGTGCGATAGTCCAGGTGATTCCATCTCAAAATATTGACCTGGACGGAGATGGGGTCACGATAGCCCAAGGTGATTGCAATGATAATGATCCTTCAGTCTATCCCGGAGCCACGGAGATCCCGGGAGATGGTATTGATCAGGACTGTGACGCTGGATACATATGTCCGGATGATGGTATTCTATGTACCGCAGAAGTATATAATGCCGATGACAATTCCTGTAGTTCGGTGATTGATGCGGGCATGTGTTTGATCGATGGTATTTGTTATATATCCGGAGCTACTGATCCGGAAAACAGTTGCATGGAATGTGACCATTCATCAAATTCAACCGATTGGACACCTCGCCAGGCGGGAGTTGCTTGCGATGACGGAGACACCTGTACCGGAGACACATACTGCGACGGTACTGGTCAGTGTGTAGGATCACCTATTGATTGTGATGATGGAGATCCGGATACTGAAGACACGTGTGATGGAGCGAGTGGATGCGTCCATACTCCGATTGACAACGATCTGGATGGTTATCCTCCTTCTGTCGATTGTGATGACACTGATCCCAATATTTTTCCTGGAGCAGTTGAGGTATGCGGGGATGGCATAGATCAGGATTGTGACGGTGAGGACCTTCTTTGTCCTCCTTTAGATGTTGACAACGATGGAGATGGTTTATCCGAAAATCAAGGAGATTGTGATGATTCAAATCCCAATGTCTATCCTGGAGCCAATGAAATATGTGATGGTTTGGATAACGATTGCGACGGTCTGACCCTCCAGGGAGAATTAACAGATATTGACGGAGACGGTTCACTTGCCTGTTTGGATTGCAATGACAATGATCCTAATAATTATCCTGGAAATACAGAAACCTGTGATGGTTTGGACAATGATTGCGACGGTTCACCTGCATCGTTTGAGGTGGATGCAGATGGGGATGGATTTTTAGTCTGTGATGATTGTGATGATAATGATGTCGATATAAATCCCGGAGCTACTGAAGTGTACGATGGAGTGGACAATAACTGTGATGGATCAATCGATGAAGGTGTTGGTTATCCCACCGCATTCGATTGGAGGGTAGAGATCCCAGGATCGATCTCACCTGTAAAGCAACAGGGAAATTGTGGTGTATGCTGGGTTTTTGCTCCACTTGGTATGATCGAAGCCAGGGCAAACATAGAGGCTCACAGGAATGTGACCACTATGCCACTTTATGATCTTTCTGAAAAGCATGTGATGTCCTGTTACAATGATATAATTGATCCGACATGGACCTGGTGCAATGGAAGTTATCCACCCAATACTCTGAAGTTTGTCAGGGATCATGGAGTTTTGTTGGAGTCCTGCTATCAGTATGATATTCTTTGGGGTCCATCAAATCCGGAGCCCTGTCCAACCGATTGTGTGGATCCATCCATTCCCATGGACAAACTCAGGATCAATGGGTATCAAATTATATATAATCCTTCCATTGAGGACATAAAAACAGAGATTGAGGACAATGGTCCTGTAGTTATCACTTTTGACGTGTATGATGATCTTCAAAGCTATTCATCGGGAATCTATTCTTATACATCTGGTGGTTTACAAGGTGGCACCGCAAGGATAATTGTGGGGTGGGGAAGCGAGGGTACAACTGATTATTGGATTGTCAAAATGGATTGGGGGGACAACTGGGGAGAGAGTGGCTATGTCAGAATGAATATGGTTAGCAGTAATATCAGATACGACTATATATATGTAACAACGGGCAG
The DNA here is from genome assembly GCA_965242805.1 of Cyclobacteriaceae bacterium. Classification (GTDB taxonomy): domain Bacteria; phylum Bacteroidota; class Bacteroidia; order Cytophagales; family Cyclobacteriaceae; genus JANQEU01. The sequence continues at coordinate 4,418,071 of CBDETD010000002.1, forward strand.
CAGCTATCTGGATCCTGAAATATGAATTCAGACTTTCATCCTTTCTGGTGAATGACAACTTCTAGAGGGGATTGCATTTCGGCACACTTCAAGTGACTTAAAAAGTAATTCGAAAATGTCACGTCGTCTTCACTTGTTCTTTCTGTTAATGCTAACAGGATTATTCCTTTTAGCTCAGGCTCCTCAAGCCTTCAATTTCACTGGATTTGCAAAAGGAAAACGAGGTCATCCTTTGATCCTTAAAGAAATAACTGTCCAAGTTTCCATTCTGGATGAATCGGAAAATGGACCCATACTCTATCGGGAGATTCATCAAACTCATACCGGGCTTATTGGAAGGTTCACGGTTAAGATTGGTAGAGGCGATCCGGATCTGGGCTCATTCGCTGACATTGACTGGGGTACCGGCTCCAAATTTTTAGAAGTCGCCTTAAATAGAGTAGGTAGCGACCTGCTAGTCCAGGGGGTGATTGAGTTGTTATCTGTTCCCTATGCACTTTATGGAGAGGATGCTGATTCGGATCCCACCAACGAGATCCAGGATCTTTTACTGGAAGATAATATCTTAATTATTACCGATAATGATGGAGCGACCGCTATTGACCTTACACCTTACCTTGACGATAAAGATGAACAGCAGCTTATCATAGATGGATATGAATTGACATTGAGTAACGGGGGTATGGTGATACTACCGGACAGTGCGAATGACGATGATGCAGATCCCCAAAACGAAATTCAAACCCTTGTGTTGGATGGGACCATAATTACTATCACCGAAGGAAATAGTATTGATCTGGGCGTATTGCAGGATGGTGTAATTGATGATGACAGTGATATTACCAATGAATTACAGTTTCTCAGCATAAGTAATGACACTATCTACCTGAGTGGAGGTGGTTTCGTCAAACTTCCTTCCCCTGATGTCCTGTTGGGGAATATCTATTACGGGGATCAGGATGGTGATGGTTACGGCGATTATTACAAAGGACTATGGCTTCCTGATTACTCCTCTGTGCCCCAGGGCTATACAATACAAACCAATGATTGTGACGATTCTGATCCGGATATCTCCCCCGGAATGGTAGAAATATGTGGGGATGGGATTGATCAAAATTGTGATGGTTTGGATCTGCAATGTCCACCGGAGGACGTGGATGATGATGGGGATGGCTTTACCGAAAATCAGGGGGATTGCAATGATTTTGATGTGGCTGTCTATCCCGGCGCGATAGAGGTTTGTGACAATATAGATAATGATTGCGATGGTTTGATCGATAATAATTGTTCCGTTTCATTCTGCGAAGAGAATGTGGTGAAACTTCTAGAATGTGTACAATTGAACTGTCAGGAAGGTGATGTGGCATGTCTCACTTCGGCCTGTTCTGACGAAACTAATGATGTCTTCAATCCCACTTGCCTTGACCTCGGTTGTGCCTTGCAGTACTTCCAGGATCCCGAGTCATTAGGTATTGATGAAACCTGGACAAATGAGGAAATAGCTGCTTTGGTAGTATCACTCTGTGGCCAGACAGATGATGATGGTGATGGATTCACTTCTCAACAAGGAGATTGCGACAATCAGGATCCAACGATCTGTCCGGGCGCTTTGGACGTTTGTGGGGACGGCATTGATCAAGATTGTAGTGGCCTGGATGCTGTGTGTGGCGATGATGATGGAGATGGCTACAATGAGGACATGGGAGATTGCAACGATACGGATCCTAATATTTATCCAGGAGCTGAGGGTATTTGTGGGGACGGGATCGATCAGAATTGCGATGGAGTGGATGAGGAATGTGTATGCGAAGATGGTTTTGAAGATTGTGATGGAGATCCATTGAACGGGTGTGAAACTGATGTGATGAATGATCCTCAGAATTGTGTTGCCTGTGGTGTCCCTTGCCCAGAGGGTTATATATGTGTTGACGGCGATTGTGTACAGGAAGTATTTGATCTGGATGAAGATGGATATATGTCTGATGTTGATTGCAACGATGAGGACAATACCATTTATCCTGGTGCTGACGAGATTTGCGGAGATGGTGTGGATCAGGATTGTGATGGGGTAATTGATGAGGAATGTGGTGAACTTCTGGACATCATTTTTGTAATTGATGGTTCCTCAAGTCTGGATGGTGCAGAATTCCTTGCTGTGAAGAATTTCATCGTGGAATTAGCAACTGGATGGCCATTAGGTCCTCAATTATGGCAGGTCGGAGTAGTGCAATACTCAGATAATAGCCAGCTGGAAATTGGATTGACGGGAGACCGGCAATTTTTCGATGGAGCCGTTTCATCCATTACGCAGTTAGGAGGAGGTACTTGTATGGGGTGTGGACTTAATGAAGCCACAGATCATTTTGGTGTTTCCAGTCGATCGGATGCTTCGAGATTGGTGATATTTCTAACAGATGGAACCAACACTCAACCCGTTGATCCTGAATCTCATTTGTTGGATGCACTATCTTATTCTGATAGTGAAAACGTGGTCCGGATCGCTATCGGTTTAGGGCCACAGATCAATGAAATACAATTACTGAATGATATTGCTTCACATCCTGGATTGTTTTACTCAACCGAAACCATTGATCAAACCTCAATGACTGATGCCGCCGAGACCGTCTATTATTTGGTAAATCATTTCTATGACCCTGCTTCTGATTGGGATGGAGACGGATTTAATAGATATGCTGGTGATTGTGACGAGACGGATCCAGCTATTTACCCGGGAGCATCTGAAGTATGTAACGACGATATAGACCAGGATTGTGATGGATTTGATGTTGTTTGTCCACCTGAAGATATCGATGATGATGGAGATGGATACTCTGAAAACCAGGGAGACTGTAATGATTTCGACGCTAGTATAAATCCTTTGGCAGAAGAATTATGTGACGGTATTGACAATAACTGTGACGGGATAGTTGATGAAGGCCTGGTATATGACGGAGGTCCATATCCCGATGATGCTGGAAAAGTACTTGGTGACCCTTGCGGCACGGGAAATTGTGATTCAGGAGTTGTCATATGTGGACCTGATGGCGGACTTACATGCTCTACGCTGCAAAATGCCTCAGGGGAGGTTTGTGATGGGACCGACAATAATTGCAATGGTGAAGTTGATGAAAATGATATCTGCTTTGTTGATTATAGTGGAGAATGGCAGATTTCACCTACCATCGACTACAGTTGTGGTTCTTTGGTCAGTTTCTCGGCATCTACGATGACAATATCAAATACTCTTGATGACCAATTGATCATTGATTTCGGGGAACCTCGACCTGGAATCCTGGAAGGTATATTTTGTTCGCGATGCGGGGAGACTGACTTTGTAGTCTACAGATATATCTCAGGACTTCCGACTGAGCAATACTCCTTAGCCGGATCTTTTATTGATGACAACATGATGGAAGGTAGTTTAACTGTCAGTTTGTCCCCAACTGATTGTGACAATCCCCAAAATTTTTCCTTTGTAGCTACCCGGGTACTCCCCGACGACTTTGATCAGGATGGTTTTACAGTTGAAGAGGGAGATTGCAATGATCAGGATCCTGCCATTAACCCAGCAATGGTAGAAATATGTGGTGATGGGCTTGACAATAATTGTGATGGAGTGGTAGATGAGGGTTGTGCTAACGAATGTAATCCTGAATGTTCTCCTCACGGCACCTGTAACAATGGTGTATGTGAATGCGCTCCAGGATACACTGGTGATCAGTGTCAGTTTTCGGAATGTAATCCTGAATGCTCCCCTCATGGAACATGTAACAATGGTATTTGTGAATGTGATTCGGGATTCACTGGCCCTGATTGTTCAACTCCCATTGATAATGATGGTGATGGTTTCGGATTCAACGAAGACTGTGATGATAATAATGATAATATATACCCAGGTGCACCTGAGATCTATGGAGATGGTATTGATCAGGATTGTGATGGAGCGGATAATTTGGCATCGGACTTACCAGTCCCTGACACTCAAGGGTTGATCATATTGACTGAGCTCATGGCAGATCCTGACCTGGTGGTCGATACGCAAGGTGAATGGTTTGAAGTATACAATACTACCCAATACCCTTTTAATCTATTTGGAGTAGAAATAACTGATAATTCGGGCAGTTTATTTGTCTCCGATGATCTCGTGATCAATCCGGGCGAGCATTTGGTTTTCTGCAGGAACAGCGATATTAGTTCAAACGGTGGTGTTCCCTGTGATTATCAATATTCGGGAATTGCGCTTGGCAATAGTGGAGATCAGTTGACGATTACTGTTGGTGGGACTGTGATTTCCAGTTTAACTTATAGTGATAATGACATTGAACGGGGAAAATCCTTCCAGTTGGACATCAATCAATATGATTCTTTCACACCAGGCGATGTTTCTTTATGGTGTCCATTTCCAGTGGATTCCCCGCCATACAGTACTCCTGGAGATGCAAATATTTCATGCTTAGGTGGTTCAGAAATTGATATTGATGGAGATGGTTATAGTAGCATTCAGGGTGATTGCAATGAGTCAGATCCAACAATTTATCCAGGAGCTCCTGAGATCTGTGGTGATGGCATTGATCAGGATTGTGATGGGACTGATGTGTTATGCGAACCATGTCCACCAGGTACTTATTTGTCGGAACAAGGGGCTTTTGTCGAGTGCTACTTATGTCCGGCGGGAACTTACAATCCTTCTTATGGATCGACGGAATGTTACACATGTCCCCAGGGGACAACATCAATACCAGGATCAACTGAATGCAATCCTATTGATAATGATGGTGATGGGTTTGGAGTGAATGAGGATTGTAACGACAATGATCCAGCCGTCTATCCAGGGGCAACAGATATTTGTGGGGATGGTATAGATCAGGATTGCAGTGGTGCGGACTTAGCTTGTCCGCTGGATGTTGACGACGATGGTGATGGCCTTACGGAAAATCAAGGTGATTGTGATGACTCAAACGCCGCTATTTATCCCGGTGCTCCGGAGGTATGTGATGGTGTGGACAACGATTGCGATGGATTGACACTACAGGGGGAATTGACAGATAATGATGGGGACGGTTCGTTGGCTTGTTTGGATTGTGACGATCAGGATCCTAATAATTTCCCAGGGAATGCAGAAATATGTGATGGCCAGGATAATGACTGCGATGGATCCCTCGGATCATTTGAGGTAGATGCAGATGGAGATGGATATTTGGTATGTGATGATTGTGATGACACCAATTCGGATGTATTCCCAGGTGCTGCGGAGATTCCTGACGGACTTGACAATGACTGTGACGGGTCGGTAGATGAGGGCTTAGGTGGTCTTTTACCGACAGAATTCGATTGGAGGATCGAAATACCCGGATCGATTTCTCCTGTTAAAAATCAAGGTTCTTGCGGCGTTGTCTGGATTTTTGCATCCCTTGGGATGATCGAAGCACGAGCCAATATTCAAGCAAATCAAAATGGAGATCCCATGCCCTTATATGATCTTTCTGAAAAATATGTGATGTCTTGCTTTAATGATGTAATTAATCCAAACTGGACTTGGTGTGGTGGAGGTCATGCCTCAAGTGCTCTTCAGTTTGTAAGGGACTATGGTGTAGTGTTCGAATCATGTTACCAGTATGATATCCAAGCCCAACCTTGTCCAACAATGTGCCCGGATTCATCTGATCCTATGGACAAATTTAAGATTGAAGGATATTCAACAACCACATTACCCATTGAAGACATTAAAATGGAGATTTTTAACAATGGACCAATTGTTTTCTCATTTGATGTGTATGAGGATTTCTACAGTTATTCCTCCGGAGTCTACACTCATTTATCAGGATCCAAAATAGGTAGTACGGCAGAAGAGGTAATAGGATGGGGTGTTGAAAGTGGTGTCGAATATTGGTTAATTAAAATGAGCTGGGGGACATCATTTGGAGAGAGTGGGTACGTGCGAATGGCTGTAAACTCAACTAATTTGAGGTATGAATACATAGCTAGGACTACTGGCAGGTTCTTTATTGAACCGGAATCATAATTTACCAATCTTTGCAAGATGATCTGGGTTGTAATGCGTTACCGCTATTTCGATACTATCGCACACGTCAAGGTTCGTGTCGACACGAACCACCGCGCAACAAGCTGTCGCGCGTTTAAAACGCGTGACAGTTACTTTAGTATACCCTCCAATACTTTCGGATTACTGTCCTCAGTATCAGCTTCTATTCCCAAGAGCATTCCGATCAATGGATAGACATGCACATTCTCGAAAGCTTCGATGGATAACCCCTTTTTAATATTCGGTCCCCATGCGTAGAATATACCTCCCATTTCCGGTGTTGAGTATGGGTCATATCCATGTGTTCCCCTTATTTGACCCGTGTTGGGAATATCATCAAGTGACCCTCTGGTAAAAACGTAGCCCTGATCTGCGGTCAAAAAAATATCCCCTATTCTGGGATGTTTGCTGTACTCCCATTTTGGAGGTGTCTCTTGCTTTAAATAAACTTTGAAATTGTTCTCCTTTGATTTAAGAGTTTGATGGATCTTCTGAATTTCTGAAGTGCTCTCTACGTAGATGTGTGAGTGGGTATCTACCGTTTGATGAGTTGTTCCCTTTTCATCCTTCAAAAGGTTTTGAATGGAAATGAATGATTCTTTAACCTGTTTTATGGGATACATGCCATGGTCAGAAACGACAATGAGATTAATTGGAAGATCGGAACCTTCTATAACTTTTATGATCATTCCAAGTAAACGATCCGCCTCCTTTACGGACTGGATGAGTGTCTTTCCTTCCGGTCCGGAATCATGACCTCCGTCATCAACCAGGGAAAAATATAAGGTTACGAAATTGGGTCTTTCATTTTCATTTAGGTTAAACCACTCTTCGACCTGTTCGATTCGATCATCATTAGCAACTTTCCCATCATATTTGAAGTAGTAATCCGGATATCGGCCATCTATTTCCGATTCGGATCCCACCCAAAAGTAGGAGGCTGATTTCATCCCGTATTCTTGCACAAGTTGCCAAAGAGGTTTTCCTCCGTAAAACACAGGATCCTCCACTAATGTCCGGTTTCGAGTTGAGTACCAGGCATCCATTTCCCTGTCATAAAACCCATTGTCGATTAGCCCATGATTTCCAGGATACAGCCCTGTCACAATTGTGTAATGGTTTGGAAAGGTTTTGCTAGGAAAAGAAGGGATCAATGACTCCGCAGCGACGCCTTCCCTGGCCAGTTTCTTAAAGTTCTTCAGATCATGTTTTTCAGCATAATCATGCCTAAATCCATCGAAGGAAACAAGCAGGACATAGGGCTCTGTTGGTTGGCAACTTGCTATTGAAACAAGCAAAAACAACCAGGAATAAAGATAAAATTTCAATTTGTGGGTGCTCTAAGGTGATCAATGAAAGCAGTTGTAATTTAAGTGTACACTTAAGAATAAATCAAGATTCGCCTTTCAATTTCTTCAATTCTTCTTCTATTCTTAACATACGCTCTTCCATTCGAGTTGGAGGATTGAGAGAGGTGTTGTAAACTGCTATTGTTTGCCAAAATTCAAGAACATCTTTTTGCTCAATTTCCAGGTCATCGTAGTTGGGGTTATCCGTGTTTAAGACAAGAATATTTTTATTCAATTCTGATAACCTCCTGGTTAAGATCCTTTCTTTGGTAACCAATACAATGACCTCGTCCAGAGTTTTCTTCAAGTCCTTTATACCAATTTGTTTACATATCAAGTAATTGCCGTGGATCAATCCCTGTTGCTGATGTTCCATTTCATTTCCCTGCAATTCGAAAACCCTGTAGCTCTCATTTTCCGACACCGGTATCTTTATCTTTTGCAGTCCTTTGATATAGCTGTTATTGCTGTGGTTAACTATGTAATTCAACTGTTCTGATAATGGAACAAAACCGACATCTTTTCCGATAGTATTTTGGTCATCTTTGATGCGATGAGCCTTATCCAGTTTTTGATTGAGGAGGTCAAAACTATATATCTCGGATACTGTCAAATTACGGGTCAAAAGTACGTCAATTGATATTCTAAAATGTTTAGCTATTTGGATGATCGTATCAATCTTAGGCTCTGAACGCCCTTCCTCATAAGCGCCAACACTTGGGCGCGCAAGGTTGAAAAGCTTCGCAAATTGAGCCTGACTTATTTTTTTAGCCTGACGGATCTTGCGGATGTTATCTCCTACTTTAGAAAAATTTTTGCTAATATTTTGAGCCATGCTGTAACTTTTAGCATACCTTTACGTAAATCTACTTAAAAACGAATTAATCATTGTTTAATCAAATGAATATAATGCTTATAACAACGAAGCTTTAGCTAAATTCGGATTATAAGTAATAACACAAACTCGCTTTTCAATGGAATCATACTTTCAAAAAGTCAAAGACTACCTACTGGAATTAAATTTTACAATCGTTCAAGAGGACGAAGAGGATGGGGTATTTGTGGTACAGAACGAGGAAGAAGGGATCGCAAATGTTGTACTCATTATTGCCGATCCTATCTTAATCGTTGAGCAATATCTATTTGAGTTGTCAAGTGATTCGGGGGAGGTTTACAAGAAACTTCTCATGAAGAACAGGGACATTATACATGGAGCTTTTGCCCTTGATGAATCAGGAAAAAAGGTCCTTTTCAGGAACACACATGAGTGTGAGAATCTGGATCTCAACGAGATCGAGGCTACCTTAAACTCTCTGGCATTATTGCTAAGTGAGTACGCAGAAGAACTTATAGAATTCAGTAAATAATAAATTAACGGACATGGGAATATTTAAACGATTATTTAAGGTTGGAGAGGCAGAAGCTCATTCTGCAATTGACAAGATGGAGAATCCAATCAAGATGACGGAACAAGGGATCCGTGATCTCAAGAAGGATCTTGATGCAAGTCTGAAAGCAATGGCAGAGGTGAAGGCGATGGCAATTCGGGCGAGGAACGATGTGAAAACCAACAAATCGAAGGCACAGGATTACGAGAATAAGGCAGTACTGTTGCTAAAAAAGGCTCAATCCGGTGAATTGGATGGGGGAGAAGCGGATCGATTGGCTGGTGAAGCTTTGACTAAAAAAGAAGAATTTACCAAATCAATGGACCAGGCTAAAACTGAAATGGAACGATTTGATGCAAACGTCGCAACGCTGGAGAAAAAGATAAAAAAGTTGCGTGCCGATATCAGTACCTTCGAAAACGAATTGCGTACACTTAAGGCCAGGGTCAAGGTTAGTGAAGCTACGGCCAAAGTGAATAAACAAATGGCGCAAATCGATTCATCCAGTACGGTATCGATGTTGGAAAGGATGAAGGATAAAGTAGCGCAACAAGAAGCTCTTGCGGAAGCCTATGGGGATATCGCCGGAGAATCGAAGTCCCTGGATGATGAAATCGATCAGGCTATTGGAGGTGACGAAAGCGTCAAAGCAGCTGATGATTTGGCAGCTTTGAAATCGAAGTTGGGAATGGATAAATAGTCAAAAGGGTGATTGCAATGGATTTAATAAAGACCGCTTTGATAATTATCCTGGTGGTCTTTCTTTTTGGCTTTCTATTTAGCTTCCTTTTTAAAGTGGGAGTGATCCTATTGATCGTCTTGGGGATACTTTATTTGTATAAGAAGGTTTTTGAAGAATAACGAAATGTTTAATCTATTCAAAAAGAAAAAAGAACCGGAATACGACGTTACCCATCTTACCATCAAAGATCTTGATGTTGGGTTTATCTTTGATTATGATATGAAATCCTGGGTCGTCGAGGAGAAATACGAATACGATTGGGGGGACAACAACTTCTCCTTTGAGTTCAAAGTGAATAGTGGAGACGATGTGGCCTACCTTGGGGTAGAGGATGAAGGTGACCTTTACATTACACTATCCAAATCGATCAAGATGAGGAAGATCGACGAGGACGTGGTGGATGAGATCCTAAAAAATGAAAGACCCCAAAGAAAAATACACTACGAAGGAGAATTGTATTATCTTGATAGCGATTCTGCCGGCTATTTCAGAGATTGCGGAAAGAAAACCGAGGATTGGGAAGAGTTGATTGCCTTTGAGTATCACAATGAGAATGAAGACAAGGTTGTGTCTATTGTCCAATGGGACGAGCACACAATCGAGGCATCTGCCGGTCTTGTTCTTGAAGAATATAAAATTTCGAACATCATACCCGGACAATGATGAATGACATGAAATCATTACTTCGTTTTGCCAGCCTAAGCATGGTGATCCTTCTACTTACTTCTTGTGGAGGGCAGAAATTTCAAAAGAGCCCTTTGGACGAGATCGTAAGAGATCTGCCACAGGATGAAGTTTATTCCATTATCCTTTACGATATGGATGTACAGGGGAGTTTCTTTGAGACCTATTATCACAAATACCAGGTGATACGGGACAGGGGAGATGGTGATGTCAACGATGTCGTTACCGACTGGCATGAAGTAGGACAAAAGGAATTTGATCGTTATGTCAATGACATGGGAATGGAAATTGCCGCTCGGGATAGCACAGGAAAATTAACTAAATCAGTGGCACCTCCGGGTTACAACAATTACGTTGGTAATCCGAAGTACGGACAGTGGCAAACGCACTCAAGTGGAGGAAGCTTCTGGGCATTTTATGGACAATATGCCTTTATGTCAAGCCTCTTCCGTATGGGTAGTTACCCTGTTAGCAGGGGTTACTATGATGACTGGAATGGGAATTATCGAGGGACCAATCGTAGGTATTATGGACCGACAACGAGTGGAGGTGGTCGATACTATGGGACGGGAAGTGGATACAGTCGCACTCACAATCCAAGCTCAACATGGAATCGTAAGAGTTCCTCTTTCCGGAACAGGGTGGCAAGCAGGACATCTCGATCTAGTAGTCGTTCGGGTAGACGTAGTAGTTCCAGGTCCAGAGGAGGAGGATTTGGTAAATAATTAATTTGATTTCAATAACCTAAAAACCTAATCGAATGATCAGTATCGTTGATGGCATCATTTCAACTCTAGTCTATATTCTGGCCAGTTTCGTTCTTTTTCTCATTGGAAAATATACTTATCAGTTGTTTAATCCCAGGGTGAAGGTAGGTTATGAGTTGGTTGAAAATGACAATTTGGCCTTCTCCTTTGCGCATGTTGGATATTTCATAGGTCTGCTATTAGCAATCGGAAGCGCTGTCATGGGAGAGTCATTTGGCCTTGTTGACGATCTGATCAATATTGGCATATATGGTGTATTGTCAATCTTGTTGCTAAACTTCTCCCTGATCATCAATAATAGGATCATCTTTTCAAAATTCGATTTGAAGAAAGAGATCCTACAGGATAAAAATGTAGGATCCGGAATCATCGAAGGTGCTAATGGGATTGCTACAGGTCTGATTGTTTTAGGTGCTATACACGGAGAAGGAGCTGGTTTTGGAGGTCCTATTGTTACTGCGATTCTTTATTGGCTACTAGGCCAGGCTTTCCTGTTTCTGACAACAATTATTTACAATTGGATCACACCATATGATATACACGAATACATCCAAAAGAATAATGTAGCTGTTGGGGTAGGGTATTCCGGTGCAATCATTGCTATAGCCAACCTGATCAGAAATGCTTTGATGCATGATTTTCAGAGCTGGATAATTACGCTGGAAGATGTAACATTCGAAGTAGCAGTAGGATTCATTTTCCTCCCAATTGCACGATACCTCACTGATAAGATTTTACTTCCCGGCCAAAAATTGACTGATGAAATAGTGAATCAGGAGAAACCCAACGTCGGTGCTGCAGTCGTTGAAGCCTTTGCTTATGCGGGAGGTTCAATGCTCATTGTTTGGGCTTTGTAGGAGTACTCTTCATTCATAAATACCCCAGACTGTCATATCGAGCATTAGCGAAATATCCATTCAATTTTGCTAAACTACCTTGGAATACAAGACTTCAGAAAATCATGAATAGATTCCTCCTTCGTCGAAACGACAGTCTGGGGTATTTAGTACGTTTGTGATTGATTGATCAAAGCATTGAAATACACCTCTACTTTTCTGAAAGCTGCATTGTTTGCCACAGGATTATCAGGCATCGTTTCCGAGTATACGCTTTCGACACTGGCGACCTACTTTTTAGGGGATTCGGTATTTCAATGGACAATGATCGTTTCGATCATGTTGTTTTCGATGGGACTTGGAAGCAGGCTATCAAAGAATCTTGAAAAAAATCTGCTGGAGAAATTCGTGTGGATAGAATTTGGACTTTCATGCATAGCTTCCAATGTTACAGTGATCGTCTATACTTTTTTCGCCCTTTACGGGGATACTACAGTGATCATCTATTCATTGAGTATCGTTGTAGGGTTGTTGATAGGAATGGAGATCCCACTTGTGGTCAGACTCAATGAGCGATTTGAGACCTTGCGAGTAAATATCTCTTCTGCTTTGGAGAACGATTATTATGGTAGTTTGGCAGGTGGTGCATTTTTTGCTTTTCTGGGACTTCCGTATTTAGGATTGACATATACTCCTTTGGTTCTTGGTGCAGTGAATTTTCTTGTGGCTATTACATTCATCATAGTGATCTGGAATGAGGTGGATGGACAGTTGAGGAAACGGTTTGTGCTTTACGCCGGATTTGTTGTCTTGCTGCTGGCCAGTACGGGATTATTCTCGGATGAAGTGGTCAAATGGGGAGATAGCATTCGGTACAAAGATCGGGTTGTGTACAGCGAACAAACGAGATATCAGAAGATCGTCATGACCTACTCTGAGGGAGATTATTGGCTTTTTCTTAATGGAAATCAACAGCTAAGTACATATGATGAGGCTTTGTACCATGAGCCCCTCGTTCATCCTGTGATGAAATTGCACAAAAACCCAAAACGGATCCTTGTACTGGGAGGTGGGGATGGTGCAGCAGTCAGAGAGATATTGAAATATCCTGAAATTGAAGAAGTTGACCTTGTTGATATTGATCCCAGGATCACAGAGTTGGGAAAGTCGCACCCAATTCTAACATCAATTAACCAGAATGCTCTTAATAACGAGAAAGTTCGAGTGGTCAACATGGATGGGTTTAAATATCTTGAGAACATAGCCCGACCCTATGATGTGATAATTGCGGATTTTCCCGATCCCAGAACCGTCGATCTGGGCAGACTATATACCCGGGAATTTTATTGGTTGTGCTATCAGGCCCTGGATTCGAATGGTTTTTTGATCACTCAGGCTGGAAGCCCATATTACGCTCAACAGGCTTTTGAGTGTATCTCGGAGACCATGGCAATTGCCGGCTTCAAGACACTTCCACTTCACAACCAGGTTCTTACTCTCGGGGAATGGGGATGGATCCTGGGGGCAAAGAATCATGAATTGGAACTCAAGGAGAGTGTTCAGAGTATTGATCTTGATGACATCGAAACTCAATGGTTGACTAATGAAGCGTTTACTTTATTGTCGTCATTCGGTAAAGAAGTATTTCCGAAAGACTACTCCAAAGCTGAGATAAACAGATTACATGATCCGGTCCTTTATCGATACTATCTAAAAGGTAGATGGGATGTTTATTAGGAAAAGAAAATTAGTTTCGGTCCGTAGAATTTGAGTGGTTATCGAGTTTAGTTACCTTAGTCTTTCGCTTTCGTAAGCAACATAAGTAAACCGATAAGAACCCCAAACCTATGAAAATCAATTTATCAATCACTTTACTGGTCATTACCTTATTCCAATTAACTGTTTTGGCACAGAAGGATCCTTCATTCGAAGAAGTTATCTCATTACGAAACCATTATAATCCAGTGATCTCCCCGGATGGCAACCATGTCGTATTTGAAGTGTCCTCTACGGATTGGAAGGAAAACAAATATGACAGGGAGCTATGGCTCTCCAAAAACGGGGCAACTCCTTTTCAATTGACCAATAACCCTAAAAGTAGCAGTAGAAATCCAAAATGGTCACCCGACGGAAAGTGGATAGCATTCATATCAAATCGCAATGAAAAGAATCAAATTCACGTGATCAGACTTGATGGAGGAGAAGCAATGCAGGTGACTGACTCCGAAGTGGGAATATCCAATTTTGAGTGGGCTCCCGGAGGACGGCAAATTGCCTTTACACAATCCCGTGACAAGAGCAAACAGGAAAAGGACCGGAAAGAGAAATATGGAGCTTTTGCCGAGGATGATGCCGAATATAGCTTAACGGAGCTTTGGGTGATCGATTTCGTCCCGTCCCGTCTCAACCTATCACTTCTACCAGCACAAATGGAAGACTCTGTTTTAAAAGAGGAAATGAAACCAAGAATGATGTTGGATAGTGTCGATTTCAATATCAATGATTTTGAGTGGTCTCCCGACGGTAAGAAGATAGTCATCGAACATCAACCGGATCCTTTGATAAATACATTTTTCAAAGCGGATATATCCATTTTGGATGTCGCTACGAAAATCAACAATCCTCTTGTTTCCAACCCTAGTTATGACGGTCTGATCGGCTGGTCACCTGATGGAAGGTCGATACTTTACAGTTCAAGTCTGGATGATACCACCTCAAACTACTACCTGAACAACAAGATCTTTAACATCAATATTGATGGAACCGGCAATCGTCAATTGGCTGGATCGTTTGATGAAGATCTCTATATATTGGATTGGAATGATCAAGGTATTTATGGAGTAGCCTGGCAAAAAACAGACAGGTATATGGTCAGGGTTGATCCCGAAAGTGGAGAAGCGAACCTCGTATCAACCCCTATGAAAAGACTCTATGGCTATTCTATCTCTGACGATGGAAAACAGATAGCTTTCAATGGAGTCGGTGACAATGAACTCACAGAGGTTTACAAAAGCGATATCAGATTTAAATCTCCAAAGAAACTGACGAATTCGACGGATCAAATCAAGGATTGGGCCTACGCCCAAAGTGAGGTAATTCAGTGGGAAAGTGAAGACGGTGCAATCATTGAAGGTGTACTTCATAAACCTTTCGACTATGATCCGAATGTCAAATATCCATTGTTGGTAATTATTCATGGAGGTCCCACGGGTATCTCTACTCCACATCCGGCTGCGTCCTACGTCTATCCTATACTTCAGTGGCTTAATAAAGGAGCTTTGATTCTTCGACCGAACTATCGCGGTTCGGCCGGATATGGTGAGGAATTCAGATCACTCAACGTTAAAAATCTGGGAGTAGGAGACGCATGGGATGTACTATCCGGAGTTCAGCATCTGCAGGACAAGGGATTAATTGATGGAGACAAAGTTGGGTGTATGGGTTGGAGTCAAGGTGGATATATTTCTGCATTTCTGACCACCAACTCTGATAAATTTAAAGCCATTTCTGTAGGTGCAGGAATATCAAACTGGATGACTTATTATGTGAATACTGACATTCATCCTTTTACCCGGCAGTATTTGAAAGGTACCCCTTGGTCTGATAAAGATATATATGAGAAAACTTCTCCCATGACTAACATCAATAATGCTTCAACTCCCACACTTATACAGCATGGGGAATTCGATCGAAGAGTACCTACCGCCAATGCTTATGAGCTGGTGCAGGGATTAAGAGATGTAGGTGTGGAATCCAAATTAATCATCTACAAGGGATTTGGGCATGGTATCAACAAGCCCAAGGAACGGCTCGCGGCCATGTGGCACAATTGGCAATGGTTTGCCAAATACATCTGGGATGAAGAAGTGGAAATGCCGGAATGATATAGTTCTGTCAAGTCCAAAGCTCTGTCCGTAGATTTAATCTACGGACAGAGCTAAATCGAATAGCGAATTCAAAGCTTACGAGACGATTAAAGGAACTTGAAAAAGAAAACTGAAAACAGTACCACCAGTAAAATCTATTTTAGGTGCAGAGGAGGAATTCTCCCTGGTTTGATCATGCTTCTTCTTCTGGTATTTCTTGCCTTTCCAATATTTCAATCAGGATTTCATGTCATTCCTATGGTGATATGGATTCTGGTTTTTCTCTTCCTCATGTTTCTATGGTTTGGGACTCACTATACTATCCAAAATTCGATTCTTTTTCTTAGGATGGGTCCTTTTGTCAGTTCAACGATCCATATTCAAGAGATCCTATCAATAAACCGAATTTACAGTGGTGACAACCGTAATTCATTTTCATTGTCATTCAAAAGGTTGAAGATCAATACGGGGGATCGAGAGATCATGGTATCACCGGCGAATGAGAATGACTTTATTTCCGAGTTGAAGAAAGTGAATCCCAGGATCTTTAACGGAATTAGGGTAGGAGAAGAAAAAAAGGAGCCGTTTTTGATAAGACTGATTCACTCTACCATGTGAGGATTCTCAGGTATTTAAGACCAGATTTGTGGCCATAAGTCCTGAATCGAGTGCTTCGAAGAGTAATGGTAACCTTCCATTATCAACACCTGCGTAGATGAGGTCAGGATCATTATCATTGGCGTCATTAAATAGAAACCCTGGTCTGGGAATTGCCATCGCATGTCCCATCACATTTATGAAACAGGCTTGAGGTTCTATTTTCTTTCCAAGCATTTCCTCAATATAACCTTGCGCTGTGGAGGCAATTTCTTCCTTGAATTTGGGGATGGTCACCAGATATTCATGGTCGGATGGTTTCAAACAATAGTATGCTGTAAAAATCCTTTTTCCTTGTTGAGTACTTTTATCCTGGACACTACTGTCGATGAAACCCAGAAATGCCGGATCCTCTCCAAGAAATTCATTTTGCCAATAACCATATTCTACTGTAGGGTCTTCACAGATATAATTTAAAACCATCCACGGAGCCTGATCAAATTCAAACAGACCTGATTCGCTTGGGTAGACATACTTTAAAGCATGTTTCTGCCCCGCATAAATGACATTTTTGGCTTTGACCTTTTTAATTTTTCTATTGGGAGCATCCAGAATTTTAAGGACAAAAAGATCTCTTTCTTTCTCAATTTTCCAGGCTAGGTGATTTCTATAAATCCGTTCACCTGGAATTACATTGTTGATCTTGCTTGTGAAATAATCATTACCTGATGGCGGAGAAAACAGATCCACTGATTGGACATAATAGGGTCTGCACATGAAATAACTGATGCCTGCCAATGCTGAAACCTGATCGGATGTTCCTCCCCAATCGTCCATCATGTGATAATCTAATCTGCGTTTCATATTTGATGAGACATCCATCTTGTCAGTTAGAAAATCCAAAAACGTTAAATTGTTTAAATACTTTTCGGATTCAGAAGTCAACCGTGTGGGTAATGGCATTTTTCCCAGAAATGGAGAAATGATATCATAGAATACTCTCTTCTCCCCACCCTCCGGAATTACATCTTGTCTGATCTTCCCGTTTTCATAGCATTGCTGTCTTCTTTCATATGGGATGACATGTTCCGTATCCACAAATGACCATAACTTCCTCCACGATTCGTGTCTGATTATATCCAGACTTTGAAGCATCTCCAGAACTTCCGGGCCAAAATATTCCGGGTATGCAAGTTCGTAGTGAGCCCCCTGACTGAATTTCATTCCCTCGAAATCCTGCGCTGCAGACGTTCCTCCAAGCCTGTCAGACAATTCAAAAAGAAGAAAGTCTTCCTGATCTCTCAACTTCCAGGCCGCTGCCATCCCTGCAAGGCCTCCCCCAACAATAACAGTTGATATCTCCTCTGCATTTTCTTCTTTCCAATTTTGACTTTCCATCATCATATGTCCAACTGAGTAATCCGAATGAATATGGATCGGATAGGAACGGCCAAATAATGAATGGCAACCTTGAAGCCAGAATGGAAGTGTTACAATTGCACTTGAGCCTCTTATGAAATCTCTTCTTTTCAATGAACTATAATCTGCTTGACATATGGATTTTTTACATTATTCTGCCATATAAATCCATCAATGATATAATGAGTGATTTGTGGGATTGCCAGGAATCCTATTGACATTATTTGCCAATTTATTGAAGGCAAATCGGTCGGGTAACTGAGAATGGATGAAAAAAAGTCTACATTGTCTCTGTATACAAGCAAATCCCAAAGATATTCCTCCCCAAAGGCAAATAGAAAAACAGTAATAAGGAGAATACCCGCCAAAAGATATCGATGGATTGGTAAATACCTCCCTTTGAGTTTCATTTTTTCATTCTGGTAAAAGATTATCAGCGCAAGGTATGGGACACCATGTGCAACAACATTTGTAAGGGTGAAAACAAGATCCGAATTGAAGTAAATTATTCCAAGTGACCAGTTTCCTGCCGTGGTCAGGACCCACAATATCTTGCCGGTAGGGAAAGGTCTCTTTATGTCTTTTCTCCAATTGATGATTTCCTCCACCAGCCAATAGCCAAGTATTCCCAGGTATAGAATATTCCCAATTGTGGAGAACACATTAGTTAGGTCCGAATTGAGGTTGAGAATGAAAAAGTCGCCTTCTATAAACCATTCAAAGTTGCGGTCAGGATGGAAATGCCAATAAATCACAGGGTAGATCATTGAGAGGTAAATAATCAGGTTATCGCCAATGATCTTTGACCTGAAATCACCTAATCTGGCTTTGTAGATCCTCATAAAGCCAAACTGTTGCCTTATGAAGTGATAGACGGCAACATATGCCAGACATCTCCAAAAGAGGTCAATGGAAATGGAAGCTAATCCAAAAGCTCCAATGAAACTTATCACAGGTGCAGAAATAAGTAGCTTCCGATGATTACTAAATTCCTCCTTATCAAAATAAGTCCGATGAAAAGAACTCCAAACATGACTAACATCAATCCCGATCACTATGGTAATCCATATCCATAAAGGTATGTCGGCATTCAGGGTTCGTTCCGATAATTGGAAGGCAATTAGCCAACACACCCATACCGGAGCATAAAGTATGAAAAGATCAATTTTTCCAGAGAATAGCCAGGTTCTTCCTGTCATTGGTCCGCGTTGTTTTGAGCCTGAAGAATAATTGGGTCATCAATCCGATTAATACGTCCTTTGAGAGGATGGAAATATTCTTGCCTCCCAAATGACAGCATCATATTCATTGCATCTTTATTCCACCATTTGGTTGGTATGTTTAATTCAACATTCTGAAGGAGTTCTTTCATTTCAAAAGGAAGTAATTGGTTTGAAGCAATTATCCAACTCCAGTGTCCAATGGTAGGGATCTGGCAGTGGTAGGGTAATAAATTCAAATCAACAGATCTTAGGGTCTCACCGATGATTTCAAATGGGGTATTTGAAAGGTATGGATTTCCCGATTGCATCAGGACCAAACCATTTTCATCTAACCTGTTTACGCACATTTGAAGAAATTCCTGCGAATAGTATTGGGCTTTGTCAATATTGGTAGGATCTACTGTATCGATGATTATTAGATCGTATGATGAAGAGTCTGTCAGCAAATGTGTTGCCGGATCATTTTGTAAAACTTCCAGAATCTCAGGATTCATGAAATTGACCAGATCCGTTTCTTGCCTCAGAAATTGGTAAAATTCCAAATCAAGGGGAACTATACTCAATTTTTCAATTGTATTGAATTTTGTTAATTCCGATTCAACAATTCCATTTTCACCACCAATGACCAATATTCTGGAATTATCATGGATAATATGCATTACAGGCTGAATATATGCTTCACCATACATGTGTCTGTCCAGCGTCGAATACTGCAATCTGTCGTTATAATATAGCCAGTGTTCATTTTTCCATTCTGCGATATGAATTGTGCCTTTCCTGGTAGTTTTAATGGTTTCCAATTGATCATAGTACTTCCTTTGATCTACATTGAATTCGTACGGGTATATCCAAACTGCGATAAAGGAAACGATCACAACACCTTTCCCCAGGAGATGATCTTTAAGAAGAAAAATCAGGGCAATAACAACACAAAAGACGTGGATCATCAACCAACCAAAGTCACTTACGGTAACCAGATAGGACATCACAGGAATGAGGGTAAAAGGAATGGTAGATAATGTTAAAACTAAAACTATTGTCCATATTCTTGAGAAATTGGCTTGGATCCTGTCCAATAATATGCTTGATATAAGGAATACCAGTACTAAACCCGCCCTGTCAGCTATGGAGAACTCATAATAGTGGCCATAGATCCGAAATGACCATAAAAGCCCGAGGATCCCGACGATCAGCGATATGGTAAGAGAAAGCGTCCTCAATCTTTGTTCTTCTCTTTGAGGCGTTCGCTGATTTCATGTTCAAAACCGGAAGCAATAATACCCGCTGGTAAGGCAAATATGCCAACTCCCAAAATAGCTATGAAACCTCCCAATGCCCTACCAATTCCTGTCATCGGATATATATCACCATAGCCAACTGTAGTAAGTGTAGCTACTCCCCACCACATAGTTGCTGGTATGCTGCTAAACGCCTCTGGTTGTGCTTCGTTTTCCACATAGTACATGAGGCTTGAAGCAAGTATCAACATGACCATAACTATTGTGAACGTGATCAGTAGTTCTTCCTTCCTTTTAGTCATCACACGTACGATCATATTGAATGCGGTTGAGTATCGTCCCATTTTAAAGATCCGAACAATCCTAAAGAGCCTAAGGATACGTAGAAAACGCCCGTCCATAGCGAATATGAGGGGAAGGTAAAATGGCATAATTGCCAGTAAATCAATGACTGCTATGAATGAAAATATAAACTTTATTCTACCCCAAACCGGATGTTTATATTTTTCATAATAGGTACAGGTCCATAGTCTTCCCAGGTATTCGATAGTGAATACAAATACTGAGAAGTATTCAAAATACTCAAACAGTTCCGGCACATGACTATAAATGCTTTCGACAGTTTCCAGGATCACGGCCAGAACATTCAAGAGGATCATCGTCATGATGAATAGGTCAAATCTTCTGCTTAGCTTGTCATCTCCTTCGTCTTTTTCAAGCGTTTCGAATATTCGTCTTTTATTGATTTTCATGTTCTCCAATTATTTCAAGACGAATCTACGTTTTTCGTAAGAAAAGATTATTTCAAACCGTATTATGAAAGGTGGTATTAAAAATCTTCACGAAATCGACGTACATCTGTCGATTGCAGCTGGATAATTCTATGTAGGTTTTATTGGCCTCCGGAAATGTGTGAAGGGCACAGTGACTTTCTGCCAGTAACCAGAGTGCGGTGTAACCTTCAGGAAGGAATTTGTGATCAATAAAATTGAGGATCGTAAATCCAGAATCATTAAGGATTTCTTCCATTTGAGATTTCAATGATTCATGATCGGATCCTTTGATCCACGTATTGTAATTATCAATTAGTGCGTCCAATTCTTTTAGATAAACGTCCAAAAGTAAGAGATGGATACCAATTTGCATGAAAAGTAATGTTTTAAGTGAGATTGATAAATTCGTTGTTGTATCTAAAAAACTCAATCAAGATGAAAACTCACCAAGTTGTAGTGTTCCTTTGTATTTTGTCCATGGCATTTAAAGCCAACTCCCAAAAAATGGATTTCATTCCCAATGAAACTATTCCATTTGGAAGATTTAATCCTGCAGCTCCAAAAGAAGTACGGGACTACGAAGAGATGATCGGGATATGTGACTGTAAATCTCTTGCAAGAAGATCTGATGGCACCTGGCCCGATTCTGTAAATATGGTTTGGAAGTTTGAGTACATTTTCAATGGTCGAGCTGTCCAGGATAGAACCTTCCGTGAGGATGGCTTCAATGCTACGAGCATTCGCCAGTACGACCCTGATAGCTCGAGGTGGGTCGTTTCATATTTTAGCTCCAATTCCGCCAATCCCTCTGCTCCTGTTTGGACCGGCAATAGAGACAAGGAACAAATGATATTGTATAAGGAACAGACTGCACCAAACGGAATGAAAGGTTACTATAGGATCACATTTTATGAGATCACTCATCGAGGTTTCAGATGGAAAGGTGAATGGGTCAGTGAGAACGAATCCGTCGTATTTCCTAATTGGTATATTGACTGCAAAAAGAGACTATGATTTTTCTTTTTTGATTCCTTTTTAAATTGTGGTCTTAGTTATTGCCCATTGATGAGAAGACGTAAATTCCTGAATAGAGCTTCACTTTCTGCTTTGACGCTGGCAGTTGGAGCCAAAATACCGTATGCTGCCAATCTTAATGAGGATTTTGTTCCTGTAATTTTAGATCAAAACGATCCTTATACTTTATTCGATAAGCATAAGGATATGGTAGTCTTGAATGATCGGCCCTGGAATGTGGAAGCTCAGGCGCATATTCTGGATGATAACATAACTCCTGCTGAAAAGATGTTTATTAGAAACAATGGAATTATTCCAAAGGACATTGACATCGATTCCTGGAAGTTGAATATCGAGGGGGAGTCTATAAGCGCACCAACCACTTTTACCATTCAAGATCTAAAATCAAAATTTACAAAGTACACCTACCAATTAACATTGGAGTGTGGTGGTAATGGTCGTAATGAATTCAATCCTCCTGCAAAGGGCAATCAATGGACAATAGGGGCAGTCTCGTGTGCCACATGGAGTGGTTTGAGATTGTCGGATCTATTAAGCGAAGTAGGAATAAAAGATAACGCTCTTTACATAGGATACTATGGAGCCGATACGCATTTAAGCGGGGATCCAAATCGTGATCCGATTTCAAGGGGGATCCCGATTTCCAAGGCCATGATGGAAGAGACTCTACTTGCTTATGAAATGAACGGAAATCCCATTCCACTTGCACATGGCTATCCCCTGAGACTGGTAGCCGGAGGATGGCCTGCTTCTGCGTCAGGTAAGTGGCTCAATAGGTTGACTGTCCGGGATAGAGTTCATGATGGTGAGAAGATGGGTGGTCAATCTTACAGGGTTCCTTGTGAACCTGTTGCTCCTGGAACTAAGGTGGATGATGAAGACATGTGTATTATTGAATCGATGCCCGTGAAATCTCTGATAACGTATCCAAAGACCGGAGCTGTTCTCAAATCAGGGCAACAGCTAGAGCTCAGAGGCCATGCTTGGGCTGGGGAATTGGAGGTGGCGAGAATGGAAATATCAATAGATTTTGGAGCTACATGGAAAAACTGTGATCTGGCAAAACCTGCCAATCGATTATCGTGGCAGCACTTCAATTGTCAGGTTGATTTTCCTGAAAATGGATATTACGAAGTATGGGCTAAAGCAACCGACAGTGCAGGCAAATCGCAGCCCATGGTCCTTCCGGGCTGGAATCCAAAGGGATATTTAAATAACGCATGTCATCGTATTGCAGTGAAAGTGGAAGCCTAGTATGAATAGTTTCTTTAAGATCTTTTTGGGAACTATCATAATCTTCGGAGGTATACTCCTTTTCGTATTAAATCCGGATCTTCTTTCGTTCGAATCCCCCAAATCAGTTGCAGAGGAAGAAGTACTTAGGATCCATGCGGAAAGTGGATTGATAGATGATGAGGGATTACAAATGGTTTTGATTCATTGCACTGGATGTCATTCAGCGAAACTGATATCTCAAAACAGGGCCACAGAAGATGGATGGATAAGTATGATCCGCTGGATGCAGGCGACCCAGGGACTTTGGCCACTTGGAGAAAATGAGAAGACCATAGTCCAATACCTGGCAAAGAATTACGCACCTCAAAAAATTGGCAGAAGGTCCAATCTTGAAAATATTGAATGGTATTCTTTGGAACAATAATGTTCATTATTTGATTGTGTAAATGTGGAATACCTAAATGACTTTTATTCATCATTTTTAGGGACAGTCGATTGGACCTGGAAATCAATACTTTTTCAAGTACCGTGGTATAATAATTACTTCTGGGGTTTAGTATTAATCTCCCTTTTTGTTTGGTTGCTGGAAATCATTTTTCCCTGGAGAAAAGAACAATCTATTTTTCGAAAGGACTTCTGGATGGATGGATTTTACATGTTCTTCAACTTTTTCATTTTCAGTATAGTGATTAGTGGATTTTACACAGTCATTGAAAAGCTATTTGCCGGAGTAGGATTAGGGATGACATCTTTGGTCCTTTTAGATATTTCAGAATTTCCGCAGTGGCTTCAGCTTCTGATTTTCTTCATCTTACTGGATTTTGTACAATGGTTTACTCATATACTTCTTCATAAGATCCCAGCACTGTGGCAATTTCATAAAGTTCATCATTCAGTTGAGGAAATGGGATTTGCTGCTCACTTACGCTACCATTGGATGGAAAATGTGCTCTACAAACCATTGAAAACATTTGGTGTTATGGTACTGGGTGGATTTGAGCCATCACAAGCATTTGTTGTTCATTTTCTGGCAATTGGAATAGGTCATTTTAATCATTCAAACATCAAGATCACATGGGGGCCATTGAAGTACGTATTCAATAACCCAGTAATGCATCTCTGGCATCATGCATTGAACATCCCGCAAAGAAAATTATCTGGCGTTAACTTCGGAATTAGTCTTAGTCTATGGGACTATCTCTTCGGTACCAATTATATTCCGGAGGAGGATGGTGGCATCCCTCTTGGATTTGATGACATGGATAAATTCCCCAAAGACTTTGTTCATCAGAACCTGTATGGATTTAAAGGTTCCAAATAGGAACTCGTTCACCTAATTTAATTCCTGTTCACTGAAGTTTTTTTCCACTTCATTCAATCGAGAATATCAATCCCGATCTTTTTCGGTTTCTTACATAGTTTACCGCTCAGCTATCGGAAATTAGACCACTCGCTGTCTTGTGCTATGAAGTGGTTACTTAATGCAGGTCTTACTGATTCCACCCCAGTTTCAGAAAGAACGAAAGTATACTTGTTAAACAGACTCATACTGGTATGTATGAGTATAAACATTGGAATTTTCGTTCTTGATATGTTTTTGGGTGTTTACGTTAACGGACTCGCCAATCTGGGACTTATTTCAATTTATTACCCCCTCTATTTACTACATCACAAGGGAAAGTATGCATTGGTAAGGAATCTCTTTTCAATTCTTATAAATACATTCATTGTAGTCATGTCCGTAGCTACTTACCATCAGGATAGGTGGACGGAAACTGAAAACATACTTTTTGCCAGTATTGCGGCCACAATTTTCCTTTATAATAAGCGAGGTCGAATTGCTGCCGTTTTGATTGTCTCCATAATTTTATTCGGCCTAAAATTCTACAAGTTCCAATATTTCGGATTGCCTTGGGATTCTAATTTCACCTTGACAATCGTAAACAACTCCTTGACGATAGTAGCCCTTTATTTTTTCATGGCAGCTTTCCAAAAGGAGTTTACTTCTGCCGTGGAGAGGACTGTTTTTCTAAATGATGGACTAAACCGACAGAAGGAAGAATTGGAGATCA
Organism: Cyclobacteriaceae bacterium; assembly: GCA_965242805.1. Classification (GTDB taxonomy): domain Bacteria; phylum Bacteroidota; class Bacteroidia; order Cytophagales; family Cyclobacteriaceae; genus JANQEU01. The sequence continues at coordinate 4,443,339 of CBDETD010000002.1, forward strand.
AGGAAAAGAGACTGACTGAATTAAATGACACAAAAAACAAACTGTTCTCGGTTGTAGCACATGATCTGAAAAACCCATTGAATCTTCTCTACGGATTGGTCCAAATGAGCAATGACGGTAATTTCTCCGGACCAGAGCTCAAGTCTCATAATGAAAGAATTCAAAAGAACCTTCACTCCGTGAACCACATGTTGAATAATGTCCTGATATGGGCAAAATCACAGTTAGATGGTTATAAGATTCAAAAAGAAATAATAGTTCTTGAATATCTCGTTGAGGAGGTCATTATTTTCTACTCTGAAATGGCAGAAAGCAAAGACCTGACATTCAAAACCGATATCAAATCTGATCTGGCAGTTCTCGTAGACCAGAATCTTTTAAAGATCGCATTGAGAAATGTGATAAACAATGCCATTAAATATTCTCATGAAGGAGGTCAGATCAAAATCTATGAAAAGATTCATGGAGATGATGTATTTCTCTGCGTGGAAGACCAGGGTGTTGGTATGACAAAAGAAATCATATCAAAAATCAGGTCTGAAGAGATGATAGATTCAGAGTACGGAACAGGAGGAGAAGCTGGAACTGGTTTGGGATTGAAGCTTTGCAATGAAATGCTGAAAATGAATGATTCGGAATTGCTCATTGACAGTGAGCCTGGACACGGCACAAAGATGAAAATAAAGCTCGCCTTGGTAAAGGTTGATGAGGTGGTCAGTAAAGCTTAGCAAAAAAAGGTCATGTCTGACCACGACCTTTTTCCACACTAAATTTCTTCAACTATAATCCAATAGGAACACTGACCATGGTACCGTCCCAACCGATGATCATATTTGCTCCACTCTCACCTTCTTCGAACAAAATACTCATCGCTTCTACGGTGGCAGTAGTCTTCTGAGTCGGAACGGTGATTTTGGCAATAGTGCTTTCTTCCGGTTTGAAACCATAATTTCCCCATCCGTCAAGATCTGAACTGAACATAATTGTCCATGCGTCTTCGTTGACCATAGCATACATAGTGTACCTTCCTGCGGATACTGTTTGACCGTCTATGGTGACATCCTGCATAAACAATATTTCCGTAGATTCATTCGCACCTATTCTCCATACTTCTCCATACTTTATGAGATCCCCAAAAATCACTCGATCGTTTTTCTGAGGCCTGGAGTATAGCACACGAATAATGGGTTTAGCATTTTTTCCTTCATCTGTTTTTGCAAATACGCGGAATGCAACCCGAGGAGGATAGTAGGCAATGTCCATAGGGCTTTTATCCATTTTAGGAAATTCCTGGGACTCCGCACTTAATACACAAATTACAGCGAGAACGGATAATGCGATTCTCTTAAGATTGATTTTATTTCTCATAGTGACACAATTATTTTCATAAGTTAAGTGATTACGATTATTTCCGTTTTGTCGGCTTCGGTTTCAATGTCTTGACATATTCAAAACTTTTAACCAAATATTCCGAGATCCTCTCCTGGTTTTTCAGGAGAGAGTCCGGTACGATGGCATATTCCCTCATTATCGCTCCGTGCTGTACGGACAGTTCCGTTTCAAATTCCAATAAAAATTCCTGAAGAAGATCCTTCGGTAATCTAATACTCATTCTGCCGTCCTTTGCCATAAAACTGAACATATGTCCATTGTGGGATGTATAAGGCATAGTAGCTCCTTTCCTTTGAATTTTTGGATTGGATGCGACCAGATCGTCATACATTTTTAATTTGTCTTCCGGTATTTCTATTTTGGATTTGGCCATTTAGATCCAGAACTTAATAAGGAACTTTCACAAGATGAATTTACTAATTCCTGAATTACATCTATCAGTAAATTCAATGATTCTTTTATCAAATGTCTCCTAGGTTCTTATTGACATTTTTACTAATTTCTGCTCCCCCAAATCAATATGGGGTATTTCTGATGTCCATTTTTTAACTAAAAATTGCTTTTCATATGAAAATATTTGATGACAAACACATAAAGAATATTGTGCTGTTGGGAAGTTCCAAGTCCGGTAAGACAACATTGGCGGAAACCATGTTGTTTGAAGCCGGACTAATCAATAGAAGAGGAAGTGTTGAGGAAAACAACACGGTCTCTGATTATCATGCTGTGGAACATGAACGGGGCAGCTCGGTCTATACAACTCTTTTACACACGGAATGGAGAAATTATAAAATAAATATTCTAGACACCCCGGGATTGGATGATTTCGTAGGGGAGATGATCGCCTCTGTAAGGGTAGCCGACACTGCAGTTTTTCTTATCAATGCTCAAAATGGAGTAGAAGTCGGGACGGAGTTGACCTGGGACTATGTGGACCAATTCAAAAAGCCAACCCTATTTGTAATTAACCAGGTAGATCATCCGAAAAGCAATTTTGATACAGCTCTCGAATCTGTGAAAAGTAGGTTTGGCTCTGCCGTCACTCCGATGCAATATCCCGTTGGGGAAGGTGATAATTTTGATGGAATAATTGATCTGCTCAAGATGACCTATTACAAGTTTCCACCTGAAGGAGGAAAGCCCGAGAAATTGGACATTCCCGATGATCAAAAAGAGAAGGCCGATGCTCTACACAATGAGCTGGTAGAAAAAGCTGCTGAAAATGATGAGGGTTTGATGGAAAAATATTTCGATAAGGGAACCCTTGACGAGGATGAGATGAGAGAGGGATTGAAAATTGGGATGATGAAACATGAAGTTTTTCCGGTGTTCTGTCTATCGGCGAAGAAAAATATGGGTAGCGGCCGGATGATGGGATTCATTGATAATGTGGCACCATCAGCTGTTGACGCTTTACCTGAACATACCGCTGAAGGTGAGGAGATCCCTCATAAAACTGATGGACCTGCTGAGATATTTATATACAAGACACTCCATGAACCCAACCTAGGCCGCATGTCTTTCTTTAAAGTGATTGCGGGGGAAGTAACTGAAGGTATGGATCTCTATAATCATCAAACTCAACAGAATGAAAGACTGAATCAATTATTTGTGATCGATGGTCATAAACGAGAGCAGGTTAAGAAACTAACGGCTGGAGACATAGGCGCGACGTTGAAACTGAAAAACACCAAAACCAACAATACCCTTAGTGTGAAGAGTATTGAGACGGATGTTTTGCCAATGGAATTTCCAGAACCTCGGATCCGGACAGCTGTCGTTTCAAATAACAAAAGTGATGAGGAAAAGATAGGAGAAGCTTTCCACAAGATCATGGAAGAGGACCAGACTGTTACATTCCAGTATTCCAAAGAATTGAAACAATTGGTACTTGGTGCTCAGGGAGAACTGCATTTGTCCGTGATCAAATGGATCATTGAGAACATATATGGATTGAGTATAGGATTCGAAACTCCTAGAATTCCTTATAGGGAGACTATTCAAAAACCCGCTGAAGCAGATTATCGACATAAAAAACAAAGTGGTGGTGCCGGACAATTTGGAGAGGTTTATATCAAAATCGAACCCTATTATGATGGTAAACCTGATCCTGATGGATTTAATATTAGAGGTAAGGAACTAATTGACCTGGAATGGGGAGGTCATTTGCAGTTTTATAACTGTATTGTAGGTGGAGCTATTGACGCGAGGTTTATTCCAAGCGTCCTGAAAGGTGTAATGGAAAAGATGGAAAACGGCCCGCTAACAGGAAGCTATTGCAGGGATATCCGAGTTATTCTATATGATGGGAAAATGCACTCAGTGGATTCCAACGACATCGCATTCAAAATGGCTGGTTTAAATGCATTCAAGGAAGGATTTCTAAAAGCCTCTCCTCAGTTGCTTGAACCCATTTATGAGGTCCAGGTTAAAGTACCGGAGGACATCATGGGGGATGTGATGACGGACCTTCAAACCCGTAGAGCCATAATAATGGGAATGGATGCCAAAGGAAATTACCAGGTGATCAATGCCAAAGTCCCACTTGCGGAGATGGATAGATATACGACGTCTCTCCAATCCATCACGCAGGGTCGTGCCAGCTTCTCCATGAAGTTTGGGGAGTATTCACCTGTTTCCGCAACCTTGCAACAGGAACTCCAAAAAGAGCTGGGAGAATTGGAAGAGGCATAAAGTATGAAGAAGCATAAAAGGAAAAGGGGCCTCGAGCCCCTTTTTCATTTTCTAACACCTCGATATCATTTGTTGTAGTAATTGTTCAACAACTGAGTGTCTTCGTTAAGACTGAATTTAAGGTGCCTTGGTTTAATAAGATTGTTGGCATCGAAGGTACCTGTGAACTTGTAATCTCCAATATCGTTTATGGCAAGTACCTGTCCATTTTCAGCTTTCACAATGACCCAAACGTACTTATTGTGTTGAAATGAAAAAAGGATCTTGATGTATGTGGTGTCCTTTGGTTTCTCCTGGATAATTGACTGGTATTCTGCGTAGAACACCAGCTTGTTGGGAAACGAATAATAGTTGACAAAGTTTTCAAGAACTTCTTCCTGGAAATAATCACTCAAGAAATAACATTTGGAAGATTTAATGTATTCAATATTTTGAGATACATCCACAAAATCGGACCTCATCACACCGTCTCTGGAATGGCTGACCAGCAGGTTTATTTGTTGAGCTACGAACTGAAAATCGTGTTTACCCAACCAGCCATTTGGAAGAATTACGGTGGTAACGACCTTCTCTTTTTTATTTTGGAAAGTTGTTAACATAAATTGATAATAATCCAGTTGGATTCTTTCGAACTCGAAGGATTCTATTTCAGATCTCCCGAGATCTGATGGATTGGTCAATCCCCCATCAATCCAATATTGAAATGTCCCGTCCACATAGGTTATATCCAGACGTATATCATCTTTAAGAAATTCTGGCTGGGTTAGGAATGTATACTCATCACGGTTTTTCCTTTTAAGTTTTTCAATTTCAGGAGGAAAATAGTATTCACATTTCCCTTCATAATTTTCGTTGAAAGCCTCTTTAATGGCCTGGTTCAAACTGATCTCAACTTCCGAATCCTCATATAGTAATTGCACGGCCAATGTTCGGGAAGAAACCAGATCTGCCAATTCCCTTTTGGGATATGGATATTGACTATGGCAGAAATGAAAGAGGAAAATGAGGGCGAACGAAATGATTATGTGAAACGGTGACTTCATTGTACTAAGATGCACCTGAAAAATAGAATAAGGAAGAAACTAAAATGAAAAAGGGCCACTAAGGCCCTCTCACTCTAACTCAAATTAAAAAGAAGTTTTCAAAACTGAATTCGGTACATGATATCCGGGAAGAATCCAATTTGATCAATCTGATTGATCTCGTCATTTACACTGTTATAGCGTAACACAAATTCGTTCTCACGGTTTGTAACATTTTGAAGATCGATATAGAATTGGTGTGAGATATTCCTTTTGGAGCTATTGAGCCTCATTCCAAATTTTACATCCCATCTAAAGTAGCTTCCATATTTTTCAGAGAATGCGACGTCCTCCCTAAGCACTTCTCTACCAGCGTTTGCCCTGGTGGCATCCAAATCGATAGGAGTGTAAGGTTTTCCTCCGGATGTAGTCAGCCTCGTGTCCACTGTCCAGGCGTTTTGACCGTTTTTGCCGAAAGGCCATTCCTTCCCTGCAAGGACGTTGACGACATAATTGTTATTGAAGGCTGTGCTTCTTTCTATTCCGTCACTTCCCTCATAGGTAGACTCATATACCGATGTCGTCAACAATGCATAATAACCTTTGCTAAAGAATTTCTCGAGGGTGATCTCCATTCCATAGTTCGTTCCAACGCCTTTGTTGATAAGCGATCCCCTCTCCAGGAAGACAAAATCCGCTCCTTCGTTCAAGATGGAGTAACTGCTGATTGTAGATTCAACCGGGATGTCGAATAGAGATTGATAGTATGCTTCAGTCTTCAACCTCCAGTCATTACCAATCCTTCGATCATAACCAACTACAAAATGATGACTTTTGGAGAATCCAAGATTGTTGTTAGTTCTTTGAGTGACTCCCGGAGTGACTTCCTCTTCATAAAAGAGAATGGGGGAGGGAGTTGACTGCGCGTGCATACCGTATGCGAAACTTAGTCTTTGATTAGGTTTAAACTGCCAGCTGATCGCAGCTCGTGGCTCCAGCGAGACATCGTCCGTAATATCAAAGTACTGTGAATGGAGACCGAAGGTCGTGCTCAGATTATCACTGAACTTGTACTCTGCTTGTCCGAAAACCTGGTGTAGGGAATAGGTTTCGTTCACGTCTCTCACTTTCAAAAAATAGTCGGGAATTGAGTCTCCATTGAGATCGGGGATTGTCACCCGACTATCCCTGTCTTCGTTACTAAAGCTGGGATTGTACAATTCAGACAAAAATCCGGTTCTAAGGCTCCATCTTGCATTAAATTTCTTGTTAAGGGTAGATGTCAATGTGTACCTGATTTCCTGATTATCTACATTAGTAGCCCGATATTTTGATATTTTTTCCCCAAACTGATCCCGAACGTAGTTGTCTTGAAAATATTTGTTGCCGTTGATGGACGCAGCGACACCTGTCTTTAAATATGTGGTTTTATTGATCCTCAACAAATGATTAATTCCGGTGACCGACAATTGATTTTCGACGAAAGCATCGACGTTGGGATCTGCGAACAAATCATCTTCGTCAATTTCATCCCCAAGGAAGTCGATACTGCTTTTGGCTCCTAGTCCAAATATTTCGAACCTGCCGAGTCTTCCCTCGCCAAGATTTACCTTAAAAGAAAGATCCTGATAGAATGGAATGGCACTCGTCCCTGTGGCAACGAGACTTGCTACTCCATATCTGTATGATCCTAAAAATGAACCACCATTTTTCCTGTTTAAGGGGCCTTCTGCCATAAACTCCAGGCCATTGAATCCCATTTGACTGGTAAATTCATATTTATCCGGATTTCCATTACGGAACTGAATGTCGAAAACTGCTGCATTTGCATTTCCATATTCAGCAGGGAATGCACCGGTTAAAAAATCGGAGGTCCTGAGCAAATTCGTGTTGAGTGCGTTGACAGGTCCACCGGTAGTTCCAAGCGTAGCGAAATGGTTGGTTGTGGGAACAGGAATGCCTTCTATTCTCCACCCAAGCCCATTGGGAGAATTTCCTCGAACAACAATATCATTTCTGGAGTCATCAGGAGCGCTTACTCCAGCGAATGACGTAGCTAATCTGGCAACATCGTTTCTTCCTCCCGAGAAACGAGTGACTTCTTCAAGGCTGAATGTTCTTGCACTCACCTTGGCCAATTCGTTGATAGGCATGTCTTTATCTGCATCCGCAGTGATCACAATTTCGGCCAGATTCTGAACGGATTCTTCAAGCTTAATGGGTAGGATGACTTCTTTTCCAGCAGTGACCAACACATTTGGCAACGTGATGGATTTGTATCCAACGAAAGAAATCAACAATGTCTGTCGACCTGTTGGTACATTTTCTAATCTGAAATCACCGTTTATATCGGTAATTGTTCCAATGATAGGGTTCGAGTCATTCACTTGAACCGTTGCACCAATAATAGGATAATCAGCTTGAGCATCAACAACTGTTCCCTTTACCACTTGTGTTTGTGCATTAACTTTCAAGCTTAGGAAGGCGACGAGTATTCCAATTATCAGTTTGATTGTTTTCGAGTTCATCTTCAATTTCATTTATGATTTGGTGAAATTAACGGGACGTTCCGTGGTTTGTGAGCTAAAAGAAATTGAGGCCTCGATTTTTAAGGTTCAGTCCGGAAATATGAATTTGAATCGGGTGAAAATCACGTATTTTACTAATTCCGGTTTCAATGCCTGAATTTCCTGTTTCAAGTTTGACATTTTGGGCTTGATGGATTTTTGGAGATTGAATAGAAACCAAAATAGTAAATTGAGGTTTAATTGCTTATGCCTAAAATCGAACGATATATCAGATGGTTTGGGATACCTGTGGTGGCATTCTTAGTGATGATAGCCAAAAGGCATGATCCTCCTCTTCCTTTCTATCAGGAATACATATACTCTCTGATCTTCACGGGTATCTATTGGAATGGTGCGTACTTAATATTTATGTTTTTCCGCTCAAAGCTTCCGGGGATAAAAGAGACGCCAATACGAATATTCCTGATCCTTACCTTTCTAGTGACTTTTATAGTGTTGGTGAATCCAATTATCAAATTACCACTTGGATTAATCACTCTGGATCAGGTATTTGATGGACAGGAGATATTTAAATTTTTCCCAGTGACTTTTATTACATCGATCATTATTGGTTCCTTTTATGAGGGGGCGTATTTCTTCGACAAGTGGAAGGATTCGGTAAAGCAGAATGAGGCATTGAAAAATCAACAGTTGAGAACGCAATTTGAAGTTCTGCAAAACCAAATGAGTCCTCATTTTCTATTCAATAGCCTCAATACTTTAACAACCCTGATCGCTGAAGACCAGAAAGTGGCTATTGAGTTCACTGAAAAATTATCAGAAGTGTATAGATATATCCTTCAGAATAAGGAAAGGGAATTAGTACTGCTGAGCGAGGAGCTGGATTTTGTAAGGTCCTATGCTTTCTTGTTACAAATGAGGTATCCTGAGAACTTATCTATTTCCTACAGTATTGATGAAGAAGCACTTGATAGATTTATTGCTCCATTGACACTTCAAATGTTGATCGAGAATTCCATCAAGCACAATGTCGTTTCTCACTCGAAACCATTGAGTATCAATGTACTTACCGATTCAAATCACAATATAATCGTCAGAAACAACCTCCAAAGAAAGAAAGCTATCGAACGAAGTACTAAGACCGGATTATACAATATCCGAAACAGGTATTCCTTCTTTGGTGACAAGGAGATCCGCGTTCAGGAGGCTAATGGTTATTTTGAAGTCACTGTGCCTTTAATTAACCTTATCAGAGAGTCAGACCACGTTTTTGTGAATAATCCATGAATGTTGTAATTATTGAAGACGAAGCACCAGCTTTCCGACGCCTTCAAAAAATATTGGAAGAGGTAGATCCTGATATTAATATCATTGAAGTTTTAGATAGTGTGGAAGAAAGTGTCTCGTGGTTGAAGTCAAACGACTTACCAGATCTTTTTTTCATGGATATTCAACTTAGTGATGGGTTAAGTTTTGAAATTTTGGAGCAGGTGCAAGTGACGAAACCTATCATTTTTACAACAGCATTTGATGAGTATCTCTTAAAGGCATTTAAGGTTAACAGTATTGATTATCTGTTGAAACCTATTAAGGTGGAAGACCTCCAAAACAGCCTAAGCAAGTATCACGAGCTTAAGAATAATTTTAGTCAGATCAATTCCGGAGTGGACTTGAGTGAGATCGTAAATCAACTAAAATTGGAGAAAAAACCAGCAAAATCCAGATTTCTTATAAAACTGGGAGATAAGCTGATAGCTGTTGAGACTGCGGACATCGCATATTTCTATACTCATCTTGGGATTGTGCACCTTGTAACGTATACCGGGAAAAAATATCTTATGGATTATAACCTTGATGAACTCCAGAATCAATTGGATCCAGAGCTGTTTTTTAGAGCCAACAGACAATATATCGTCAGTTTCAAGGCGATCTCGGTAGTTCATAAGTATTACAAAGGGAAATTGATCATTGACCTGGCCCCGGAAGCAGATGAACAAGTGATCGTCAGTGCGGAAAAAGCATCAAACTTCAAAGACTGGTATGGAGAGCGATGATCAATCCTGTCTGTAGTAATCTACGAATCTTCGAAGGATTACCATTGGTTCAGATACTTTGATATCCTGGTTGGCTACTATCAATTCTTTTGCCTCATTCGGTGGAAAATATCCGTGATTCTTGTATATCAGTATCCTTGTCTTCAATCCTTCGGCATCCAGTTCTGCATGGAATTGTGTTGCGTATATATTTTGCTTCACACGGATCATTTGATATGGGCATTTCTCAGAACCTGCCAGCAAGGTTGTGTTCGGTGGAAGCTGCTGACATGCCTCCTTATGTCCACCAAAAGCAAGAAAGCTTCCCGGAACATTACGGATCAATTTGTCACTGGTTCCATTTAGTTGTACTTCAATGGGTCCGACATCTTCAGAGTACTTTTCTTTAGATACCCTTCCACCTAGATGCTGAATTAGTTTACCAAATCCATAGCAGGAACCCAGAAAGGGTTTGTCCTGAACATGTATGTCGTCGAAAAGGGAATCCAGGTCCGCCTCAAATCGTTTTTGATAATCAGGTTTGGAGTCTGGTGGATCACTCACATTGGATGGGCCACCTCCAACGATGATAGCCGAAAAATCATCAATGTTGAGCGGAGGAATGCCATTTTTTTCCATCCGAACCCGAACTACCTCATTTTCCTGTAAACCACCATATTTGAGAAAAGCAGCAAATTCACCATCTGCTGCTTCATTGTTCGGTCGAAGTTGTAAAATTAGGAACGGTTTCATACAAGCTGTTTCAAGTATAAAATGGTTTTTGCAATTGTTGAAACAGCTTATAGAAAAATTAGGCGCTTTTAGTCCAGGAGCCTAAGATGATTCCACTCACTCCCCATCCAACACACTGAAATCCACCAGTGATCCATGCCAGTCCGTAGGGGGCGTCAGCATAAAACCCATTGATCATGGTTGGCAACAAGTTGAATAGGAAACCAAGCAGAACTCCAAGAATTAATCCCTTCATCAACGATTGCACGTTCATCTGCACAAACAACCAAGCCAGAAAGTAGATTGCTGCGGCACTGGCGACAATGTTGGAGATCCATACCGCAACACTTGGCGGATTGGCTTCAGCTTGTTCCATGGTCATTCCAACAAGACCCATCCAGGTCTCACCCAATAAGGGACCATACCAAAGAAAACCTAGGATAAACATCCATACGATTGATACCCATACCGCCCCATGGTTAATTTTTATTGCATTCATTTTGTTAAGATTTGGTTAGTAGTTTATTTAAACAGGTTCGTGAATAAAATTAACTGATTTTGGCTCTTTAGAAAAATTGGATTCTTCCAGTAGTGGAATGGAAAATATGAAAGTGCTCCCGCCCTCTATATTATTTTCACACCAGATCTCGCCCTTATGAAGCTTTATGAAATCATAACAAAGTTTCAGGCCAATTCCCGAACCGGATTCACCATCTGTACCCTCACTTGATTCCGCTTCACCTTCAAATATGGTGGATAATTTCTCCTCATTAATCCCTATTCCCTGATCCTTCACCCTGACATGAGCTCGATTTCCTTCCTGTTTGAAGTCAATAACAATCTCTGTTTGAGGGTGGGTAAATTTGCATGCATTGGATATCAAATTCCGGCATACTGAGGCAATTAATCGCTCATCTCCTACTAATACCTGATCCTCTGGAATGCAATTCCTAAATTTTAGCCTTTTCTTTTCAAAAAGAGGAGTATAAAGACGGATCACATTGGTAATTGTCGCATGAAGATCAAAAGGTTTCATGTTTAATAAATTCTGTTGAATATTGATCCGGGACCAGTACAAAAGATCATTAACCAGGTGATTTGTATGATTCACTTTTTTGCTGATTTCCGGGATCACTTTATTTAGATCCTCTGTGGAAACAAGGTTGTTTTTCACAAGTCCTACAACATTATTTATACTTTGTAAAGGTGATATCAGATCATGACTAAGGATAGCAAATAGTTTTGTTTTAAATGCACTTATGGATTCGAGTTCCTTGGTTTGTTCTTTTATCTTTTCAAAGTTCTTGAAGTTCTTTTCACGTTCATCAAGGTAGGCCATTATGATCTGTCGGGAAATAATATATCCAATGGTCACTATGACAAGGATCATTGCATCACTTCGAAGAAGGTAGCTACGGGTCCCGTAATCGTCCATGAATCGAATGGAAGGATCAATGTATTCGAAGACGGCTACAGTGATCAGACAAAACAGTCCGAATATTGCCATGGGGATTTGTTTATTCTTTGGAATAACTGCCGTTGAACAGAAAATAATAATGATAAAAATTGCAAGGTTTCCTGATGTCAATCCACCGCCACTGATCACACTGCCAATGCTCAAGCTGACTAGAAGGAAAATTCCCAGATATATAGACAGTTTGTCGATTGAATGACCTTTCCGATACAACCAATGGAAAAGGTAAGCCACTCCAATAACAAGGGTTTGAATTAGAATGGATATTGCATCTGTGAAAAAGATTGCATCTTTTATGTTCAATGCCAATGCTCCCAAAACAAGGGATCTCAGTGACAAATAGAAAATCTTAATTTGCGGGTCGGCTGTGTTGGTTGATTTCCACATGAATACATTACCTATTATTCACATGGCGGGTACTTAATGATGGTTTAAGATAGCTGTATTTCAGATGTAAGTCAAAGATATATGATCAATTTCATCAGATCAGGTCAGAATAAACCTTTTTGGACCAAAATTCGTATTTGTATAAATTGCTATCAATTCCTACATTTACGAAAAAACTGAAAGAATGAAAGGAACCAATCTTGGTGAATTTGAAGAGCTTTTACTATTGGTCACGGCTTCGCTTTACCCTGAAGCATATGGACTATCCATCAGGGAAGAGATCAAATCGGTTACCGGTCGTGCTGTCGCCATGGGTGCTGTGCATTCGGCATTGAATCGCCTTGAGGAAAAGGGGTATTTGAGGTCAGATCTGGCATCGGCGACTCATGAAAGGGGAGGTAGAAGGAAACGTCTTTTTACTATAACGGCATCAGGCAAAAAAGCTGTTGAATACAGCCGTTCTGTGAGAAATCAGCTATGGGGCAAGATAGATGATCTTGCCTGGAAGAATGTGCGGTATGGTCTCCAATAGAGATCGGCGCCCAAAACCACCTGTACTAGCTACATGGATACTTCAAAGGTTCTGTAAGGATGACCTGGTAGAAGAGATCGTAGGTGATCTGGAGGAATATTTCTTACAGTATTCGAAGAAATATCCCATGTGGAGAGCCAGGCTGTACTATTGGTTTCATGTTGTGAGTTTTCTAAGACCTTATTCACTTAAAAAAAGTCAAAAACCAAATAATTGGATTATGTTGATTTCTAATCTAAAATTTTCCGTTCGTTATCTTTCAAAGCATCGGACCAATACTCTGCTTAATATTACAAGCCTTTCAGTCGGAATTGGTTGTTTCATTTTCATTTCCATCTATCTAAAGGAAGAGATCAGTTTCGATACTTTTCATAAAGACCATGAACGCATCCATCGTGTAGTTATAGACTTTGTTAATGACGGTGTTAGAATTCCCGATGCAACCTCACCACCAGCATTGTCTGTGGCTTTAAAAGAGAAGCTCCCGGAAGTTGAATTTTCAACGAGGTTGTTTCCAACCTGGGGTAGTAAATATCTGGTATGGACTGATCCCAACAGTCGTTTTTACGAGGAGGAAGTATTGAGGGTAGACCCTGATTTTTTACATGTATTTGATTTCAAGATCATTGATGGTAATAAAGACGAATTACTCAATGATCCTTCAAAGGTAGTTCTCTCTGAAAGAATGGTGTCCAAATATTTTGGGGACGTTAATCCTATTGGAAAGGAAATCGTCTTCAACCGGGGTCAGGACCAAACGTATATAGTCAGTGGGATTCTTGAAAATATACCGTCCAATTCTCATTTCAGTTTTGATTTCTTGATGCCTCTACATATCACCAGTTTCAATATTGATGAATCGTGGGGATGGTATAACTTCTATACATACATCAAGCTCAAAGAAAATACCGATCAGGAAGTATTTGAGGGCAAACTTCAACCTCTGTATGATGAATATAATGTAGAAGAAGATGAGTCCAATATTATATACTCCCAGCAATTGGCAGATATCCATCTTAAATCAGCTTTAAAGTGGGAACTTGGATCAAATAATAACATGAGTAACATCCGTATTTTTTCTGCCATTGGTATATTCATTGTGTTAATTTCATTCATCAATTTTCTGAATCTGACAATTGGTAACCTTATAAGGAGGACCAAGGAAGTTGGGGTACGGATATCTTTTGGTGCCAAAAGGGGGAACCTGATGTCCCAATTTGTGATTGAAATCCTCATTGTTTCGATGATTTCAGTATTTATAGGGATTTTGCTTGCAGAGGTATTTTTAAGATCACAAGCAGACCTCTTTGGAAGGGAGGTTGAACTCTTTACCATTGAGAACCTAACGGTGATCACTCTACTTGTTGGTTCAATTGTTCTCTTGAGTTTGTGCATTAGTATATTACCAGCTCTTCAATTTGCATCATTGAAGAAGGTAAATGATCTATTCAGGGGGAAGTCCAGTAGGTTAGATATCAAGAAAATACTACTCATTGCCCAATTCATGATATCATCGATCATGTTGGTAGGAACTGTGACCGTTTACCAGCAATTGAATTTCTTTCGAAACACTGACAAGGGATTTTCAATGGATCAGGTCTTGGTAGTGGAGAATGCTTCCGCCATACAAAACCAAGGTGTTCTCTTAAACAAGTTGAATGAAATACCAGGTGTCGAAGAGGCTGGGTTAAGTGACGGAGTGATTGGAAAAATCAACTGGACATTTACCGTTGGGTATCCCAATCCATTCTTGATGAATTATACAGTAGTCACTCCGTCCTATTTCGAGACGATGGAAATTGAATTTGTTGAAGGCAGGAATTTCAATGAAGAGATCGAAACTGATGGTCAGGGATTGACAATGATTATCAATGAAACAGCCCTGAAGGCATTTGGAGTCGAAAAAGAAAAGATAGGAGAAAGCATAGTAATGGATAGTGAGAATGATTCATTGGTTTATGGAAAGATACTGGGTGTTGTTAGGGATTTTCACTTTGCCGATTTCAAATCCGAGATCAAGCCGTATGCCTTCTTTTATCGGGAGGAATCAAAGCAAAATCTCACCCTTAGATTAAATCCTGTTGGATTGGGAAATACGATTGACCAAGTGGAAGGTATCTGGAATGAAATGGTAATGGGAGTCCCCTTTGAGAGTTATTTTCTGGATCAATCATTTGCCAGGTTACATGCGTCAGAGGAAAGGCTCTCTAAGGTTATGTTGTACCTAACAATTCTGTCTATATTCATTTCTGTCATTGGAATGTTGTCTATAGTGAATATTGTAATAAAAAATCGCTTGAAAGAAGTGGCAGTTCGAAAGGTGTTGGGAGCGTCTGTTAATAATGTAGTTCAGCTATTGACCAACAATTTTTTAATGTTGGTAATCCTGGCAAACCTCATTGGACTACCAATTGCCTACTTCATGATTAAGGAATGGCTTACTGGATTCGCGTATAGAATTGAACTTGGGCCTGGACTCTTCATATTTAGTATTGGATTGACCTTGGTGCTTGTTATGATCACTGTTGGTTTTAGATCGTTTCAGGCAGCAACAACCAAATTGACGGATAGGCTTAGGGACGAATGAATTCAATCAATCCAGTTTGAAATACTCCCGGACCACTTTTTTCCATACCGCATATCCGAGTTTATTCATGTGAAGATTATCTGACAGGAATAGGTCTGCATTAGGCTGGTTTTCACTATTCATCATGTGATCATGGATATTGATGATCTCATTTCCATCATAATTCGGAATTGAAATGGAAAGTAACCTGTTCGTCTCTTTGATTTTTTCGTCTAGGTTCGATCTGCTTGGACTGGGTTTCAAATTGATGCAATAAAGGCCACAATCGGGGAATCGACTTTTACTCTTGTCGGCTAATTTTTGAAAATCATGCTGGACTTTTAAAGGACTTGCTCCATGATATAAATCATTCTCACCGGCATAGAAGACCAGTTTTGATGGATTCAGATCTTGAAATAGCTTATCGAAGTAGTATCCTAACCATTGGTATGAAGACCCACCGAATCCTATGTTCACCGTATTCATTGGATGCAGATCTTCTTTTATGTCCACCCATAATCTAATGGACGAGCTTCCGTAGAATACTATTAAATCCTTCTGCGAATGAAGCGATTGGATCTTTCGATCCAATCGCTTCATTTCATTGAGCCATATTTGCGGATGATCCTCCATTTATCCCTTAACTCTCTCAATGGTTCCCTGTACCTGCAAGGCAAACTCCTTTTGAAAGGAGTTCAAGAACACCTTTAGCTCGTCCTTACTTGATGGATCAGAAATGAAATCGCTCATTTTAAATGGTTTTTCAATGGTACAACCAAAGGTTGTTTCGGTAATTCTTCTATCAAAGTATGCTAATGATATGGGGACAATCTGTGGTTCGGGATCAGTTTTTAAAGCAAGTTTGAATGCCCCGGCCTTCAACTCACCCGGCGATTCTTCGGTTGGATTCGATACACCTTCAGGGCTGATTATTATGTTTTTCCCTTCATTGAGATATTTGGAAGCTTCAAGATAGAACGAGTGTCTTTTCTTGTCCATTTCCTCTTTCTCTGTACGAAAAACATCAGAATCCTTCGTATACACATTGATATGTCCCAATCTTTTGTAATACTCCTGGTGTGCATATTCGGGACCCTTACCAATTCTGACAATTCGCAGTCCAGGGTCTCCATATTTCTTCAATAAAATGGCAGAACTAATAAAATGGGAGTCCAGGGTGATCTGGAAATTATTAGGTAAGGTATAATGAGGATGATTTAAAATATGGTTGTAAACAAATATGTGACCTGGTGTTTCGGGTAGGTTTTCCTGTCCTTCAATTTTCAGATCGACCCATTTCAATGCTTCATTTACTTTAATAGAGCATTCAATTCGTAATTTCTCAGCTGTTCTGTCTTTTGGAGCCTCCGTTGTCGTTGAGTAAACTTTCTGTAAGGAATCATAGAATTGGTGTTCTCTCTTCAGAGGAGAGATCAGATCCAGGCAGACTGAGGAAATATGTTTTTCATAGGTATCCCCTTTTTCATTCAGAACGTGGAGAATCTTCAAGCCCAAACCAATAGTGTCCTTATGTTTGAGCAAATGGGGTACTTTGTGAATTTCGGAAATCAGAGAAAATTTTGTCCTGTTATGATCTATCAGGTTTTGAACAGCAACCACATCTTTGTCTGTTTTTTGTTGAATAAGTCGTGCCCTTGAAACCTGGAGCTGGTTTCCCAATAACCATAGTAATCGATAGTTAAGTTTCTTTTCGAAATTTCGATCATTTCTACACAATTCGTTTATCGATTCCTGCTTAATAAAGTAAAGTGTGGATTCTGTTTTAGTTGTGGCTTGAACTATATTCCCTGATTCCAAAAGAGATGTCCATCCTACCATGAAACCGGGTGTTGATATTGAACGGAATGGGTAGAAATCCTTGTCATTCTCCACTCGGCTCAGGATCACTTGCCCCTGGATCAGAATGTAGATACCATCCGAATTGGAGCCTTGGGAATATATTACCTCATTAGCTTCATAATACCTTTTTTCAACGTTTTGAGACAATTTTTTAAGGTTGTTTGTCCCCAAAGTGCCAAGAAAGGGAGATTGACGAAAAAGACGCATTACTTCGGAAGGGGTGACCATGGTGGTCAACTCGTAAAAACGTGGCAGATCTGATTGATGAGGTACCCCAAATGCAAACTTCCCATGCCTGATTGTAGAATCCTCCAGCATTTTGAAGGCCTGATCCACTACGAATTTCATAAACCTGATGTCCTCTTCCAGGTGGACCATCAACTCGGAAATCTTCCAGGTGAGCAACGTAGCCTCTTGGGAGCATACCTTAACGGTTGATGCATGACGTTGAGGACGATTGAATCCACCCCAACCAATAGGGGTGAATCTGTTTTTGGTCTTCCCAATAACCACTTCATCTTTAGGTTGATCAATAGCAAGGGAAAACTTTAAAGTACCCTTAATCAGGAAATAGAATTGATTTATTTCCTCATATTGATAGCAGATCACATCATCCTTTGTCAGATGTATCTCGTTATAATTGGAAGGGAAGAATTCTGGGAGACTCAATTATTGCATATTCAATAATGCTGCAATACTATTAACATATTGCCAACGAAAACCTATTAAATTATAAAATATATTAAATCTTTTAACATGTCTACAACCAGGAGATCATTTATCAAACAATTGGGGCAATCCGCTTTAATTGGCGCTTCGATTTCTTCGTTCGCAAACATTATTGTGCCCAATCAAAAGAAGCTCGGTGTGGCGCTGGTGGGATTGGGATATTACAGCACCGATCTACTTGCTCCTGCCTTGCAGCTTACTGAAAATTGTGATCTGGTTGGGATTGTAACGGGAAGTCCATGGAAAATACCCATTTGGCAACGAAAATATGGTATCAAGGATCAGAATGTTTATAACTATGATACGATGAGTCAGATATCAAATAATAAAGAAATTGATGTCGTATATATCGTTCTACCGACCGGACTACATGCTAAATACAGCATAATAGCTGCTGAAGCAGGAAAACATGTTTGGTGTGAGAAGCCTATGGCAAGGACTGAATCGGAATGTCAGGAAGTGATTGAGTCTTGTAAAAGAAACAACGTGAAACTGGCAATTGGTTACAGAATGCAACATGAACCTAATACAAGGAAGCTTATCAGATGGTCCGAGGACAAACCTTACGGGTCTATAAAAGAAGTGATTGCAGAAGCGGGATATTATGATGGAAGATCAGACCATTGGAAGCAGAATAAGGAACTGGGCGGGGGTGCAATGTATGATATGGGAGTATATCCATTGAATGCTTCAAGATATGTAACAGGTGAAGAACCGATTTCAATATTGGCTGAGCACAGTACAAATCGGCCAAATATCTATACAGAGGTAGATGAAACAACTTCCTTCACACTTGAATTCCCAAGTGGAGCGGTTGCTAAGTGCCAAACAAGCTTTGGCAAAGGAATGAATAATCTGAGAGTTACATGCAAGAATGGATGGTATGGACTATCTCCCTTCCAATCGTACGGTGGAATAAGGGGTCGTACAAGTGATGGAAAGCTCCTAAATGCCACAATATCCAATCAACAGGCCATGCAAATGGATAATGATTCACTTTCCATTATGAATAAGACTGATATGATGGTGCCAGGCGAGGAGGGAATGAAAGACATAAGAATCGTGGAAGCCGCCTATCGAAGTGCTTCATCAGGATCAACAATAAGGTTATAGATGATATCACATATCGCCTTCAGAGGCAAAATATTCTGATTCAACTGCTAAAATGTAGGCTTGGTCGAATAAATTAATCCTCATTCTGTCCCACTCGTATATTTACAAAGTAATACACTGAGACAATGAGCAAGATTAAACTGATATTCTACACGATTTACACTTTGACGATTGTCACTGTCGTGGTGATGTCGTTGAATCTGATCGAGACGATTCAGTTTTTTCAATCAATCGGGTGGTTCAGATATTTTTCAGATCTGCCTAATATTGGCCGGAATCTACTCTTGTTCATGTGTAGCTTAATGGCCATCGAACTTTTGATTCAGAGAACACGGATTTTTGATTTCAAGAAGATGAATCAGAAGGCTTCTTAAAACGACCTCTTCATATTTTACATTGATATATAAAGGGCACTCTTAGGGGTGCTTTTTTTTATTTCACTTTTCTAAATATTTACATATATGAGGAAAACATATCAATAATATTTACGTTTATGAGGAAAATAACCTATGATCTATGAAGGGGACTTACCTTGGAGAATTTGAAGAACTGATTCTGTTGACTGTGGCTTACCTGGGTTCGGAGGCCTACGCTGTTTCGGTTAAGGAAGAGACGCAGAATTTTTCTGGAAGAAAAGTGAATATCAGTGCCGTTCATTCGGCATTGTATCGATTGGAGGATAAAGGATTTCTATCGTCCTATTTTGGTGGAGCAACTCAGAAAAGGGGAGGTAAGAGCAAGAGGTTCTTTAAGGTTACAAATGCTGGAATTGAAGCGCTGAGGAGTGCAAAGGAGATTAAAGAGAAGCTTTGGAAAAACATCCCACAATTGTCCTTTAGTATGGGTTGATATGTTAGTCAATGGGTAAGAATTTATCTGAACCACCGAAACTAGGTACTTATTTTCTCAGAAAGATCTACGATGAAGATCTTTTCGAGGACGTCTACGGGGATCTGAGGGAAATTTACAATGACCGGCTCAGGGAGGATGGTAAATTGCACGCAGGATTCAACTATCTGATTGATTCAATCCTTTCTGTTCGAAATTATGATCTCAAAAAAAGAAGGAGAATAACTCAAAATAATTCATTCGCCATGTTTAAGAACTATTTCAAGATTACTATTCGAAACATTGCTAAAAACAAGATCTACTCCGGGCTAAATATAATGGGGCTTGCCCTGGGAGTAGCAGCATGCCTGTTTATTCTGCAGTATGTGTCATATGAACGCAGTTATGATAAGTTCAATCTTAATTATAAAGATATCTACAGGGTACAGTACAAGGTATATCGAAATGGAGAGTTGAATATTGATTGTGCCGCAGCAGTACCGAGAGTCGGACCTTTTATGAAAGAGAAGATGCCGGAAGTGAAGCTCTTTGCAAGAGCATATCCACTATCTGGAGTAGTCACTTACAATAACAATAAGTTCAGGGAGGATCGCATGCATATCGTTGATCCTGATTTCCTCAAAATATTCACATTTCCACTTATTAAAGGTGACATGGAGACATGTCTTACAGAGCCTAATTCAATAGTGATATCAGAATCTGCAGCTAAGAAATATTTTGGGCGGGATGAACCTTTGGGAAAGATGGTCACTGTGGATGGTGAACACAGTGCGGAAGTGACAGCCGTTGCCAAAGATGTACCACATAATTCACATATAAAATTTGACTTTCTTATCTCCTATGAAACTTTAAACAATCGAACGAGAAACGATGAAGGAGTAGCTGCCTCGGAATCGAGCTGGGGATGGTACGATTTCAATACATATGTATTGCTTGAACCGGAAGTAAATATTTCGGATTATGATTCACGGTTTGCGGAGTATTTATATGATGAAAGAGGAGAGGATTTCGAAAAGTACAATTTCAAGGCCGAGTTTCCACTACAATCCATTCAAGACATACATTTATATTCAAACTTATTGCAGGAATCAGAACCCGAAGAGCAGGGGGATGGCGAAGCAGTTTTCTTTCTATCCATCATTGCCTTTTTTATACTTCTTATCGCATGGATTAACTATGTGAATCTTGCTACAGCCAGGTCCATCGAGCGTGCAAAGGAAGTAGGTGTAAGGAAAACCATGGGTGCCTATAAAAAGCAATTGGTTGGTCAATTTCTTACGGAGTCATTCATCTTGAATTTGATCTCTATTTTCATTGGCGTAGTGATTGTATCACTGGGCATTCAGTCTTTTAATCAATTGACGGGTTCGAGATTGAGTCTTGCATTTCTCAATGACATGCAGTTCTGGTTAACTCTATCTGCTATGTATGTTTTCGGATCTCTATTTTCAGGGCTTTATCCATCATTCGTATTGAGTTCTTACAAGCCTGTTGACGTGTTAAAAGGAAAACTTTCCAGCGGTGGCATAGGAAACAGGCTGCGTCAAATCCTGGTAATATTTCAATTTGCAGCTTCAGTCACATTAATTGCAGGCACCATTGTCGTATATCAACAACTCACTCATATGCGAAATATAGATCTGGGTTTTGATATGACTGAGACGTTGGTTGTGAAGGGGCCAGAGGTCTTCGGAGCTGATTCCCTCTACGAATCAACGATGGAGACATTTAGGAATGAGCTACTGAAAAATCCCGAAATTGAAAGGATCACATCCAGTTCAAATGTTCCGGGAGATGAGATTTTTTGGACAAATGGTATCAAAAAAGATAAGGATGGTGACGATGCATTTAAGATCATTTACAATGTGGGGATAGACTACGACTATTTTCCCACTTATGATATTGAAATTATCGCAGGAAGAAATTATGGTCCCACGTTTACGACCGACACCGGTTCGGTGATACTTAATAAAGCGGCAATTCCCTATTTGGGATTTGAGTCTGCGGAATCGGCCATTGGCGAGAAAGTTACTTTTTGGGGAAGGTCTAAAACCGTGATAGGAGTGGTTGACAACTATAATCAAATGTCTGCCAAGGCAGCTGTTTCTCCAATTGCTTTTCCCTTGGTGACATGGAGGTCAAATTACTTCACATTAAAACTGAAAACTGACGACTACTCTGAAGCTTTTACAAAAACCCAGGATCTCTATGACCAGTTTTTCCCAGGAAATCCATTTGATTACTTTTTCCTGGATGAGTTTTTCAATCGTCAATACAATAATGAACAGAAATTTTCTCGGGTTTTTACTCTTTTCGCCGTATTTGCTATCATAGTCGCCTGTCTTGGCCTTTTCGGTCTGTCTTCATTCAGTGCCTTACAAAAGACCAAGGAGATAGGTATCAGGAAAGCTATTGGTGCAGATGTAAAAAATATTGTATTCCTACTTTCAAAAGAATTTGTCATCTTGGTTCTAATAGCGAATGTAATATCATGGCCTGTCGCGTATTTGCTTATGGAGGGATGGCTTAACAATTTTGCTACCCGCATAAATATTGGTTTATCTGTTTTTATTTTGTCGGGACTTCTGGTCGTTTTGATAGCTCTTTTAACCGTCGGTTACAAAACATTGGTAACAGCAAGAGCTAACCCTGTTTCTGCGCTTAGATATGAATAAATATGTGAGAGTCTCCTTTCCGAAAATTTCTTTCTTGTTGATTTTTATTTTGATGGTAGAACACGGGTGCACTCCTTCGATTCCAGGTATGACGGACCAGGAGATATTGGCTTCTACGGACACTATTGGGGGCCAAAATGCAAAATACAGCCCTGATGGCAAATGGATACTTTATATGACAGTTGTTGATACCAAAAGGGCCATTTGGAAAATGAGGACTGATGGAGCAGGGAAAGATAAACTGTATGAATACGATGGATATATGTGCTGTGCGAATTTCTCAAGGGATGGTGATCTAATCAGCTTCAACATTGGAGATCCGGATCTGGACATTTGGATCATGAATTCCGATGGCAGCTCCGCGAGAGCAATTACGGAGAACAACCTTCATGATGGCGGTCCCGGTTGGACCTATGATAACAGGTTGGTCTTCACTTCTGTGCATGAAGGCAAATTCGAGTTGGCGGGTATTTATACAATCGCTCCTGATGGGACCCACAAGACCCGACTTCACTCACTCGATTTCAGGGCATTTGATCCGTCCTGGTCACATGATAATAGATTTGTACTGGCCCAACACGTCGACGACGGTAATCTCGATATCTATAAGATCGATACCAATTCCGGAGGTTATTCAAGATTAACTAATTCGGATTCGGCGGATTGGTATCCCGCTTGGTCTAATGATGACAAATTGATAACCTATCGGAACAATGAAAGTGGTAACTGGGATATTTATACGATCCGTCCTGATGGTACTCAGAAGAGAAGACTAACTGATCCCAGTTCTGAGGACAGGTCCCCAACATTTTCACCTGATGGTACCAAAATAGCCTATCAATCCAGGGAATTAGACGAAGAAGTCTTTGATATTTGGCTTATGAATTTTGATGGTTCGGGAAAGTTGAATCTTACGAACGACCCATTTGACAATCAAGGAGCTATGTGGTCCCCGGATGGACAATCATTGATCTACACTGCTAAAATTGAGGGTAGAAGTCATGTGATGACAATAATGAAAAATGGGAACGGTAAAAGGTTAATGACCCGTAAATAGGTGTTCCTTAGCTGGAGCGGAAAACCTTGTGATTTCTTGGTTTGATTACAATCATCAGTAACAAAAAACTAAACGCAAATTCCATCAACTCCCACTGTTTATCATCCTGGATCACGGAAACTAACAATAGCGAAACAATATAAATAATCGAATGATGATAGGAGGGGATAGGGATCCCCCAGTTGTCTATCTTACTTTTCAGGAATTGGCTTTTGGAATATATGAGTGGCCCCATGACCAGGAAAACTGTCAGTAACAAATACATGAATGTGCTAAAGATCAGCTTATTGATCCGCATTCCATTCCACATCAAATTGTGAATATTTGTTTCACTTTGTGCGTTGATCCGGGCAAATTCCTCAGGAGTGTCCCAACCAAAAATTCGTTGACCCCATGAGATTTCTTCACCTGCACCGAACAGGAAAATCAGGAATATTAGTACCGACATGAAGTGGAACATGACCTTTTTATCCTTGAAAAAGAAAAGTCTTCTTAAGCCAGTGATAGAAATTGAAAATAGAGATACTGCAGTCATCCATTCAATGATCCCATCCTCTCTGACAAATGAATAGAAGAGGTCCTTATTTATAAAGTACAATAGTACTCCTGTAACAATCATCAGGATAATGATTGTAGATCCGATGATGGTGATGGATTTATTTGAATTCAAATTGCCAATATGTAATTAGGATTTGGCCAAGATATTCTTTCAAAGATTCTCCTGCAAATGAGATACGTTAAATTACTTTTGTTGACTTATGGCAACTGTACTTTCTCCATTCCGATACCTTTTTTGCGTGTTTTGGAGTGTGCTTATGATAACTAGTTCCATGATTATCATGGTGCTTACCTTCAACAAGAAAATCCCTGTGATCATGGCAAGGACGATGTTTGCCCCTGGTATCCTTTGGGCCTGTGGGGCGAAGATCAGGGTTTCAGGAAAGGAAAATCTTTTAACAGATGAATCCTACGTATTTGTATCCAACCATCTTTCGTTTCTTGATATACCCACATTGTTCTTTGCGATTCCGCACAACCTTTATTTTGTAGCTAAAAAACAGATAAAGAACATACCATTCATTGGTTGGTATATGATAGCCACCGGGATGATATTCGTTGACAGAACAAACAGGGTGAAGTCCAGGGAGAGCATGGATAAAGCTGGAAAACTCATAAAAAAAGGAAAAGATGTGTTGATCTTTCCGGAGGGCACAAGAAGTGAGAACGGTGACTTGGGACCGTTTAAAAAGGGGGCATTTGCATTGGCTTCAAGTGCGGATGTGGCTGTAGTCCCAGTGGCGATAGCCGGAACCGAGAAGGTAATGGCTCCTGGTCAAATTACGTTAATGCCGCATAGCGTCGAAGTAGTGATAGGCAAACCTCAGAAAATTGGAAAGATGGACCTCCAAACCTTTACAGAAGTCCACCGGAATAATGTCGAAGACCTTATTGGGTCAATGAGGAATTAGGGAGACAATTTATTTTAACTCAGCATTACCATCGATATATTTCACGATGTACTTGAATTTATCAAGTCGCCATCCTTTCTCAGTATTGGTCAGGTGGAAATCATAACTTCCAACAAATGTCCGAATGTTGCCGTTTGAAGCTTCCTTTTTGTAATGAGTTGCGATTGCATAACCAATTGCATCGGCCTCATCTCCGGAAAGTGTTACGATGTAGTTTCCAGGTTGATGGTGAATGTAATCGATACCCTCGAAACCTTCTTTCCACATTTCACATATTTTTGAAGCCTTCAATGTTTCTGCTTTTTCAGCTCCAAGGGATATGATATCAAAAAAGACCGAATCGGTGAAAACCTCTGACTGAAGTTTATTCCAATCCCTTTCATCAGTGTAATAGAAAAGGCGGTTGAGTACTTCAACCACCTTATCTCTTTCAGAGTAATCCTGCATCAGGACACATTTAGTTTTAGCATACCGTCCATCTGAAAAGCACCATAAATGCCTTGAGTGATCTGCTCCAGCTGATCGTTGTATGGATTGATATGATCACCCATTCCCATATGATCTACAACTGTTCTAAATGGTCTGTTACCAGCATTTGTTTCGATCACTTTGACGATCGCATCTGATACTTTTTCAGGCTTCTGTTCGGTATTGGCGGCAAGGGCCTGACCGAATCCTTCAGCCATTTGTTGTGGAACGTTCATGAAGTCTCCGTACTCTCCTGTTCTGGAAGTATCCGAAGGCTGCATAAGGTTTCCAAAGAAAGAGGTTTCGAATCCTCCAGGTTCGACAATTACTGAATCTACCCCAAATCCGGAAAGCTCAACCCTGTAATTTTCCGCAAGAGCTTCCAACGCCCACTTGGATGCATTGTAGGGACCATAGAAAGGTAAACTGATCCTTCCCAAAAGACTTGATACATATATGATCAATCCCGAACCCTGTTTTCTTAGGATTGGTAATACAGCACGGTTCACTCGTTGAACACCGAATACATTCACATCGAATAGTTTCTGAAAATCTTCAGCAGTAAAGTGCTCTTGCATTCCAATAACTCCTACACCTGCATTGTTTACCACAATATCCAGTCCGCCAAGTGATTCAACGGCACTATTTACTCCTGATTGTACACTTGTTTCATCCGTTACATCGATCTCAACAATGTCGGCACCTGCTGCCCTCAGCTCATCAGCTGCTTCCTTGTTCTTTCCATCCACTCCTCTCATTGCTGCTGCAACTTTGTAACCTTTCTCAAGAAGTTGGTTGACGGTAAGTCGGCCAAATCCTCCGTTGGCCCCGGTGATTAATACACGTTTGCTCATACTTATTCTGTTAGTACTTATTATTTATAATTTGAAATTAAGAATCCAATTTTAATGTAGCGTCATACAAGACTTGTGTCAATTGACTTGCTTCCTTTTTTCCCAGCAATTCCTCATATCGTTCATATAGCTTATTCCACGCTCGTCTAATGTCCTTATCAATTGATTTGCTTTTCGGTGTGGGATACACCTGGGTTGCTCTTCCGACATTGCATCTTTCTACCATCCCCTTGATTTCCATTTTCTCGATGAGTCGTGTCACAGTAGAGGGAGTAAGCTGCATTTGTTTACTTAGTTCCATAGGTTGAATTCCAGGTTGCTCGTTAACGCTCATTAACAGGAAGGCATACGAAGGTGCTAATCCGGTTGGCGCAAATTCTTCTTCAGCCATCTTAGTCATCATTCTGGCGAATGCATTAGATGTATAATACAGGCATCCACAATATTTTGACTTTTCTGTTCCCATAATTGTTACGCAAATGTTAGAATTATGTTTGTATGTACAAACAAATTATTTAGAAAAAAATTTCATCCTATCGCTAAAGCATTGATTATGAGTTATTTAATTTTCATATTTTAATCCAAGTTTATCAACTGGGATGAAGTATATATCCGTTCCATCCGTGTAATAGAAAAGATCATCCTTAATGAACGCTCCCCATCCATAGGGAAGCAGTTCAATTTTTACAGGAGAATCCCAAACCGGATTTTGATGATCACCATTGTTGTACGAGATAAAAAATCCCTGTTGATCCTTGTTCCCCTCCATGTACCTCGTGAAGATCAAATATCTGCTTTGAGAATCGATGAAAGGGCTGAATTCTGTTCCTTTGATTGTATTTATGGATTTAAGTGTGTCCATTATAGATAGCTGATCATTTTGCAGTCGACCCTTGACAAGATCTCCATTATTTATGTCCGTGTAGAAATAAATCTCATTTTGTGATCTCCAATTGAAATACCCCCCTGTGATACCCGTTTGTTCTGTTAGATTAATTTTTTGAATAATTGAATCGTCCTTCCTCTTCACCAACCAGATCTCCGTTTCTTCCTCATTTCTCTGGCAGTATATGATTTTATCTCCGGAGGGTGAAATGGCCCCATTATAGATGGTATCCAGTTGTTTAAGTAAGGATCTTGAATGATTCAATTTTCCTTCTTCGTAAAATAGCAGATATCCAATTTGCTTTTGCCAGTCTCTACCCCTGGTAAGAAAAGCAGTAGATCCATCCTCTGTAAAGGAGATTGAATTTTCATCCAGTTCCTTTAGGGAAATGTTTTCGTCCTTTTGTATGGAAGAACTGTATATTTCACTTTTCTTGTCTTGGGTGCATGATGATGAAATGGATATCCCGAAAAATAACACGATAAACTTGATATCAATTTTCAACATTTAGAGTATGACCTGAACCAGCAGCATCAGACAAAAGCCTGTCATAAATGACCAGGCGATCCTTCTTGGATTTTCCGTATGTAATGCCTCGGGAATTAGTTCGAGAATGATCAGGAATATCATTGCCCCTGCAGCAAAACCCATTAAAATTGGCATGATCGGTTGAAATAACCATGAAACTATACCCGAAGGTACTGCAGCCAATGGTTGAGGTAAACTGGTGAGGAATGCAGCCCAAAAACACTTATTTATTGATACTCCAGTTGATCTTAGTGGAATGGCGACGGCAAGGCCTTCCGGAATATTGTGAATGGCTATGGCCAGGGCAATGTAATTTCCAAGGTCAGTATTGGCAACCTCCTCGGAGGCATATCCAACGCCGACAGCCACACCTTCAGGAATACTGTGAATGAACATGGTAATAAAGATCAAAATGCCCGCTCGACCTCCCCATTTGGACCACTTTGAGTTTTGAAATTCCTCTTTCGAAAAGTGTTTGTCGGTGACCCATAAAAAAAATGAACCAAGCAGGATCCCCGTCATGACTGGTATTACCTGGAACAGGTCAATTGAATGGGAGCTAAATGTTAACCCCGGAAGTATCAGGTTGTAGACAGATGCTGCAAACATAAGTCCACCTGCAACCCCATAGCCTATACCTTTGTGTCGGGATGGATCTAATCTTTTAAAATAAAGAGGTAGAGCACCAAACCCACACGCGAAGCTAGCAATGATACCAGCGACAAAACTCTTTATCAGGAAGAGGTAAGGCATAGGAAAGAGTTATTTCTTCAATATAATGCATTTGGACCTACAACCAATGTTAAGGTTATGACAATGGAATCGCTGAATTTAATCTGGATTACATTTGCCTCATATGCAGGATCTACATTCAATTATTTCCAATGGCCCCCCGATCACCGAAGCTTATGATATCAATACGCCGGAAGCTCATAAGTATTTCAATCATGTAAAAGAATGGATACACGGCCAGCAGCTATCTTTTCATAGTTTGGATTTAGAGGCCGAAAGTTTGGGAAATTCAGCACTTGCTTTCAGAACGATATTAAAATTCATTGAGTCTGAACAGATCATCTCCAATCTGAAGGATAATGTGACCATTACGTTGATTAATCCTGTTTATAAGGAAATTGGGAGGATGCAACATAGAAGTGAGCATCCGCATGGTGAGAATTCATTGCGAACCAAAATCAGCTGTCTTAATTATTTCAGTAGTGTTAATCCTAAATTTCAGGGAAGAGTTTTTGTTGTGGATGATGAGTGTCCTGTGAATTCCGGGGAAATGGCAGAAAAGATCCTGTCCGAATTTCCTGGTTCTGATCATAAAGTTTTCTATCTGGGGAAGGCCATTGATACAGGAGATCCTGATCTTCCGCCTGGAATAACCCACAAAGAGGGCAACAACAGGAGTGTGAAGGGAGGCTCAGCACTTTTTGGTATGAAGAAAGCACTGAATGAACCCATTGATGGCCGACATATAATTATTGATAATGACGCAGATCTTTCAGTGCACCCAATGCAGATTGGATTACTGATTGAACCTATTGTCAACAAAAGTTACTCCGCTGTTGCCGGATCAAGGAGAGAACAGGATTCCATTGCCATGATAGGTGAAGGTCGTAACCAACGTGGTGCTTTGTTCATCAAGCTTTGGCAGCATTTTTTGCCTAAACTGGCCGAATCCATTATTGACACAAATCGTGCCTTTAAGGCCTTTGATAGTGTAGCACTCACTCAAATTCTTCCTTCGATACAGATCTATACGTTTCCTTATCAGATTGAACTTTTACAATCCTGTATTTCCAATGGGGTTCCATTGACTAAAAAAGGAATTGCATATCTTGATTCCGAAGCTGCTTCCACCCAAAATGGTTCAAACATCACTGAGACCTACCTCAATCAAATCAGGCAAATTATTGATATTGCCGTGAGGTACAATACTATTGAAACATCTGATCCTTTGTTGAACTATTTCAGGGGAATTTCAGAGGAAGAATGGATTAAAATTGAATCAGATCCGCCTGAAAATATCAAAGATCTTCTCGATTAGGCACTGATATCATCCGTCACCAACAAGGGTGACGTAAGTCATTGAAATGGTCCGATTTATCAAGGAAATTGATATCGGAATTAGACAACCATGGCAACACCCAAAAAGAGACGTTCATGGGCTGAACCGTTTAAGATAAAAATGGTTGAGCCTGTTTTCATGACGACACATGAACACCGGCTAAAGGCGATCGAAGAAGCCGGATTCAATACTTTTTTACTAAGATCGGAAGACGTTTATATCGACTTGTTGACGGATAGCGGGACATCTGCTATGAGTGATAGACAATGGGCAGGCATCCTCCTTGGCGATGAAGCTTATGCGGGTAGCAGGAATTTTTACAACCTGGAAGAGGCGGTAAAAAAATACTATGGCTACAAATACCTTATTCCCACACACCAGGGTCGGGGTGCAGAGCACATTATCTCACAAATTATGATCAAGAAGGGGCATTATATTCCCGGAAACATGTACTTCACAACCACCAAGTTGCATCAGGAACTGGCTGGCGGGCAATTTGTTGATGTCATAATCGATGAGGCTCACGATCCTGAGAATGAACATCCATTTAAGGGTAATATCGACCTTGACAAGTTAGAAAACCTCATAAAAAAGGTGGGAGCTGAGAACATCCCATATGTCGCAATGGCCACTGCAGTTAATATGGCTGGAGGTCAACCAATATCATTGGAGAATTTGAGGGCAGTACGAGAGCTCACTGAAAAACACGGAATACCCATAATTCATGACATGACCAGGGTAGCCGAAAACGCTTACATGATCCAGCAGAAGGAAGAGGGGTATGAGAAGAAATCGGTGGAAGAGATCGTAAGGGAAATTTGTGATCTAACAGATGGAGCGACTATGAGCGCTAAGAAGGACCCTATGGTCAACATAGGAGGATTTCTTGCATTGAATGATGAAAAACTTTTTGATGAAGCTCGGAATATGGTGGTGATATATGAGGGATTACACACTTATGGAGGTATGGCGGGAAGAGATATGGAAGCCCTTGCGATTGGTATTTCTGAATCCGTGCAAAGTGATCACATTAGAGCCCGTGTAGGTCAGGTTCAATATCTCGGAAACAGGCTTATCGAAGATGGTATACCCATTGTTCACCCGATAGGGACTCATGGGGTGTTTCTTAATGCCAAACAATTCTTACCTCATCTTTCTCAGGACAAATTTCCTGCTCAAACCCTGGCAGCAGAGATCTTCATTGACTCTGGTGTTAGGTCAATGGAAAGAGGGGTTGTATCTGCCGGAAGGAACCCTGAGACCGGAGATCATCACTACCCTGAATTGGAATTGGTGAGGCTGACAATACCCAGGCGCGTTTACACTCTTGCGCACATGCATGTAGTCGAGGAATCCGTTCAGGCAGTTTACGAGGATAGGGAAAAAATTAAAGGACTTGACATGGTTTACGAGCCAAAGTATCTAAGATTCTTCCAGGCCAGGTTCCGAAGACTTTGATCTATCATTTGACTTCATGACTTCCATCTGATAAAAATTCGACTTCAGGTAAAGTCTTGTTTTCCTGAAACAGGTCATAAGCTTTTTGAAGATCATTCCACAAAACCTTGACTTCATCAGGCATCGCATTCTTAGACAAGAGATCCATAAAATCCAATCCAGAAGGTATGGATGGAAAGATCGTCACCGGAATTTTTTCCTGCCCGTTGTTCTTTGCCTCGACCGCCATGATGTAAAGTTCCTTGATCTTATTGTCGGTGATCGGCAGGCAACCTATCGTGACACAATCTCCGTGAATAAATATGTCCCCTCCGAGGTTTCCACGCTCTCCTAAAATTCGATCTGAGTAATTTGGATAATTTAAACCCAGTGATAAATGAAAATTACTCGCGGGATTGAATCTATCAATGTGATAGAAACCCTCTGGAATTTGCAAATCTCCCTGCTTTCTTTTTGGCCCTAAAGTTCCGGAGGTTTGACAAACTTCAAAAGAGATTATCAAAATGAAACTAGGGTTGTTTTTATTTTTACCCCACAATTCAATAACCTTTTCCTTCTTGAAGGCCCGAATATAAATCTCCAGGTTGGCGATTTCGATGGAGTTATCTTCCAAGAGGCCCTTTACATAAATGAGTTTTTCGTTGTAAGCATCCCTAACTCGAGGATATCGTAACTGATCACTTTTGAATGAATTCTGGAGGACACCCATGGAAATCAAAAAATATACAAAGACTGTCACTACTTTTTCTGCGAAGATTATTTGTCAATTTGTGGTAAAGTAAAGAAGAAAGTTGTACCACGATTTTCACCTTCAGATTCTACCCAAATCCTTCCTTGATGGTTATTTACTATTTTCTTAACCATTGCCAGACCTAAACCTGATCCTTCCACATCACTTTGAAGCCTTTCGAAAATGATAAATACTTTCTGCTTTTTGTCGGCCGGGATCCCTTTACCGTTATCTTGGACATAGAATTCATGATTCATGTTCTTAAGTCCTGAATAACCGACCTTAATTTTAGGGTGGTTTTGTGAGCCCATAAATTTTATTGAGTTGTCTATAAGGTTTTCAACAACTCTAACCATTTTGTTCTTGTCAATAGAAACTTCCGGGAAATTAGTGTCCGAATTGAATTCAATTTTGTTTTCATCCAAACGACCCTGGACCAAACTCAGAGAGTCTTTTACTACATCCTTAAAATTTATGATTTCAATTTGTGTCGTTCTTCCGGCCTCGTTCAGTTTAACAATATCCAACACAAGGTTTTTCATACCATCACAAGCTGATCTCATATATTCCAGGTATTTTGGAATGTTTTCCTTCTTGTCTGCTTCGAGATCCTTTTCAAGAAATGTAAGAAAATTCTGAATGGATGAAATGGGACTTTTGAGATCGTGGGATACCGCGGAGGTAAATTGCATCATCTCCTCGTTTCTTTCTATGAGTTCTTCATTTGCAATCTGTATTTTTTCGTTAGCAGTTTCTAGCTCACCGGAAGAAGCAAGCAACAGGTTCCTTTGCTCCTCGATTTCTTTTGTCTGTTTTTGAATTTCAGATTTAAGTCGCTCCTGATATTTTTTGATGCTCGATATTCTCATCTTGTAAATCACGATAACGATACCAATTACCAATAGACCTACTGCCAATCGAAATGCGATTGTCATCCAGAAAGGAGGTGTAATTACTAAAGTGATGTTCAGCGGGTCTTCATTCCAAATACCATCATTGTTTGATGCTTTAACTATGAAAGTGTAAATTCCCGGATCAAGGTTGGTGTAAGTAGCACTACGAGTTTCGCCGACATAATTAAAGTCTTCTTCGAATCCCTCCAGGTAGTAAGCATATTGGTTGCGTGCTGAATGTGTGAAATTGAGTCCGATAAATTCAAATCCGATTATGGTTTGACCATAATCCAATACAATTCGATCGACCAAATTGATATTACCGACAATAATTTGTTGATCAGGGTCATCAAATATGGATCTATTAAAAAGTTTGAAGTCTGAGAGGAAGACACCTGGAGCATTAGGATTGAGCTTGATATTCAATGGGTCCACTTCATTAAATCCATTGTTTCCTCCAAAAAGCAAAGAGCCATCTGAGGTTGTAAGTGAGGCATCGCGATAGAATTCCAAACTCTGCAGTCCATCTTCCGGTCTGAATACGACGGATGAATAATCCCGTGGATCAAACCTTATAAGACCTCTGTTTGTAGCCAACCACAAAGCGCCTCTGGCACCTTCTTCAATAGAATTGATATAACTGCTTGTAAGGCCTTCTCTTTTTCCAACAATTGTGAATGTTTGATTATCCTCGTCGAATTTATTTAGTCCATCAGCAGTACCTATCCAAATATTACCTGACTGATCTTCAAATATGCTGATTACATCACTATTGCTAAGTGCTCCATCCGACCCATCCGGATAGTATCTCTTTCTTACGAAATTAAGCTCACCGTCATGTTGGAGTTGAATTACTCCCTGGGACTGGGTCCCTCCCCAGATACGACCTTTCGAGTCCTCGAATATTGTGCTGAAATCGTTGCCGAAAGATCCTGGGGTTATACTTTCATTTCCATGAAATATCTTGCGCACATCTGAAACTGGGTCATAACAATAAAGGCCCTCACCAAATGAGGCAATCCATAAGTATCCATTTTTATCAAGGTGTACGTCAAAAATATTGTCTCCATTTAGAAATGAATTTGTTGAATTCATCACATTGAGAGTTCTGGTCCTCGGATCAAATATGTTAACCCCTCCGCTCCATGTCGCGATATATAATTTTCCGGACGGATCCATTGTGAGATTTAATATCGATTCACTAGTAAGGTTGATGCGTCCGTTGGTTAAGGCTTGAAAGTTTGAAATTGTGTTTGTGCGTCGATCCCAATAATTCAAGCCACCACCATCTGTTCCGATCCAGAAGTTTTGGTCAGTTGTTTCTACGAATGAAGAAATATTGTTACTCTTTAGACCGGATGGCACACTGGTCTTGACATAGTAATGATCGAATTTAGAACCATATTCATCACGAACATTCAATCCCTGATTATAAGTGCCAATCCAGAACCTCCCATTCCGATCTTCATATAGAGACCAAATTGAATTGCTACTTATTGTTTTGTTGTCCAAAGGGTTATGTTGAAAATGGGTCCAATTGTTAGTTGTTATATTCAGTTGGTAAAGACCCAAATTTTCAGTGCCAATTGATATCATTCGACCATCATGGAATAGGGACATGCAAGTTGTATTGGAAAGCTGCTGATTTTGAAACTGGTGATCGAACGGTCTCGATGCAAGCAATTTGCCATTTAAAGCTCGTGATATTTTATAAAAACCTCCGGCATTCATTCCCACCCACAGGACATCAACTTCATTTGGATCTTTGATCATTGTCCGAATGGATCCATTTTCCAATATTTCCAAAGAACTTTCTTCGGAACTAAGACGCGAAAATTCATTTGACTGAGTATTGAAAATGTAAAGTCCATATCCTGCCGATGCAAGAAAGAGTTCATTTTCATTACGTCTGATTACTGAGGAGATGTAAATACCTGAGCCATCATCCTCAATCAGTGGAGAAAACCTTGAAATATTCTTGTTTACTACATCATAAACTACCAGACTATTATTTTGCGTACCGATGTAGAGTTTATCACCCTGCCTTAAAATTGTCCGTATATTGTACCTTTCATTAAAATTGGATGACTCACTGAGAAGGATACGATCGAAAGTGTCGTTTGCTTCTTGATATCGACTCAAACCTTTGGTAGTCCCTGCCCAAAGGACATTTTTGTCATCAATATAAAGGCATGTGACAGAGCTATTGCTTATGGTATTGGGGTTGTTACTATCATAGTCATATAGCTTAAAATAAGTGCCATCATATCTATTCAGACCATCTCTGGTACCCACCCAAAGGAATCCTTTTTGATCCTGTATGATAGAAGTTACAGTGTTTTGCGACAGGCCATCCTTTATATTTTGAAACTCAATATTTTGGGAAAAAGCGTTTCCAGCCAGCAATAACTTCACGGAGAGGAAAATCCCAACAATCTCCTTCATGCGATGATTCAGTCCAACGGTTTATGTAGTTCTTACCAGTAGGAAATTAATGTATATTTCTCAAATACTCAAGATATTGTCTGGATTGCGGTTTGGTCCCCGAGACAACCTATAGTTTATCCAGCGCGTTTTCAAAATCACTTATGAGGTCATTCACATCCTCTATTCCAATGGATAAACGCAGAAGATTTTCTACAACTTCGCTCTCGGAGCCTTCAACTGTCGCCCGATGTTCGACGAGGCTTTCGACGCCCCCAAGTGAGGTTGCGGGAACAAACAGTTCAAGTTTTTTGATAATGGAAATGGCCTGGTCACGGGTGCCCTGAATCAACATTGAAATCATACCTCCATATCCATTGATCATTTGTTTCTTTGCGATTTCATGTCCTTTGTGGGATTTGAGACCCGGATACAAGACTTTTTCGACTTTAGGATGATTTTCAAAATGTTGGGAGAATTTCATGGCATTGTCGGATATCTTTTCAAATCGTAGGGACAATGTCCTCATTCCTCGCAATAAAAGCCATGCTTCGAATGGGCCAATCACACTTCCAAGGTACTTTCTTACTTCTTTAATTTCTTCCCATAGATCATTTTTTGAATTTGTCACAACGATCCCGGCGAGCACATCGCTATGTCCATTCATATATTTTGTGGCGGAGTGGAACACCATGTCCGCTCCCATTGACAATGCCTGGGTAGTGACCGGAGGGGAAACTGTCGAGTCCACAATTACCGTTGCACCAGCACCATGGCCCAGAGAAGCTGTTTTCTCAATGTCAATAACATCCCAGGTTGGATTCACGGGTGATTCAATCCATAAGATCTTCGTTTCATTTGGAATAATTGATGATTCCAGGCTATCAGGTTCATCCGTATCAAAAAAAGTAATCCTGAAATTACGTTTGATGCTTATTCTTTTCAGCCAGTTCTGAGCACCATGGTACATGATTTTAGGAGCTACAACATGTTCTCCGGAATTGACAGTTTCAAATATTGACGCGATTGCTGACATTCCCGACCCAAATAGGAGAGCATCTTCTCCGTCATCCAACTTAGTAGCTAGTTCTTCAACAAACTCGAAAGTTGGGTTATTATACCGGGAATAGATGAAGTCATTTCGTAGTAGATAGTTTTCGTCTCTCGCAAAAGTTGTTGATGGTTGTATCGGTGGGACAACGCTCCCATTGACTTCATCGATAAAATGACCTGCCTGGGCCAGGAGTGTTCTGAGGGATTGTTTCATAAATGTAAATCTAGTTGACCTTCAAATACGCATCTCTTACTTTACAGTAAATTGCATTTCATGCAACCTATCGTTTGCTAAAAATTGAATTATCATGAACAAAGTACTTAGAATACTTCTATTCATAATCACTTCGATAGCTGTTATCGTCCTTATTGCAATTTCAATTTTTTACATAAAGAGATCGTCGCTGGTCAATGAGAATTATTCTCTATTGGGTGAAGAGGCACCTATTCTAAACATTGATGACAGTCAAGTTCGAGATCTTAATAAAAATGGGAAGATCGATCCCTATGAAGACCCAAACGAATCAGTTGAGAACAGACTTGATGACCTTATTTCTCAAATGACCATTGAAGAAAAAGCCGGGACCATGTTCGTCAGTATGATCGGCATGAACTCCAAAGGAAAGCCTATGGATTATCCGGTCATTCCCAATAATCCAATTGATATTCTTTTTGGATTTGCCATGCCAACCGGATCTGAATTAATTGCTAAAAAGTTGTTAAGTAGTTTCAATATTCTGCATTCCTATGATCCATCCGTTATGGCGGCATTCAATAATAACATTCAGAAACTTGCAGAGAGGACAAGACTGGGTATACCAATAACGATTGCTTCCGATCCACGACATGGATCTGACGACAACCCAGGGGCTTCATTACCCACACCAGCTTTTAGTGAATGGCCCTCATCTCTCGGCTTGGCGGCTACAAGAGACACGTCCCTGGTGAGGAAGTTTGGAGATATAGCCAGGCAGGAGTATACTGCCATTGGAATTCGGCTTGCCTTACATCCAATGGCTGATTTGGCTACAGAACCCAGGTGGGGGAGAACAAATGGTACATTTGGAGAGGATGCACAATTGTCTGCTGTAATGACAAAAGCTTATGTTCTCGGCTTTCAGGGTGATTCTCTGAATTCAACCAGTGTGGCTTGCATGACAAAGCATTTTTCGGGTGGAGGACCCCAAAAGGATGGTGAAGATCCCCATTTTCCCTACGGCAAAGATCAATCTTATCCCGGCAACAATTTCGACTATCACGTCATCCCATTTGTAGATGGAGCATTTGAGGCTGGTACAGCTCAAATAATGCCATATTATGGTATCCCAGTTGGTCAGACAAGTGAGGACGTGGCTTTTGGATTCAACAAGGAAATAATTCAGGGGCTGTTAAGGGATTCCCTTGGGTTTGATGGGGTGGTCTGTACTGATTGGGCCATCATTAATGATGGTATTTTCGGACCGGGAAGGGCATGGGGGGTAGAACACCTTTCTCCACTTGAAAGAACAAAAAAATCCCTGGATGCAGGATGCGATCAGTTTGGAGGTGAGTTTTCTCCGGAGTTGATCGTGGAACTGGTCAGTTCCGGAAAGATTACAGAGGAACGATTAAATCAATCCGTAAGACGAATTTTACGAGATAAATTCATACTGGGTTTGTTTGATGATCCATATGTGGACGTGGATGAGGCTGAGCAGGTAATAGGTAATGATAGATTCAGGGAATTGGGTAAACAAGCACAGGCCAAGTCAATGGTCCTGCTTAAAAATGAAGGACTCCTACCTCTATCGCCAGACACCAAAGTGTTTTGTATTGGGTTGGAAGATGTCCGGTTGAAGAATGGTGAACTTGTGGAAGAAATTGATGATGCAGATGTAATTGTCACAAGAGTTACGACTCCTTTCGATCCCAGATCAGAATATTTCCTGGAGAACTTTTTTCATCAAGGCCGTTTGTTTCACACTGAAGACGAACTGAATAAAATTTTGGGACCAATGTCTAGGAAGCCGACTATTGTAATTGCCAATCTTGAAAGGCCTGCAATTCTTACGGAAATTGATAAGGAATGTGAGGTTCTGGTTGCTGAGTTCGGAGTATCAAATGAGGTTCTCTTTGAAGTACTTTTTGGTATCAGAAAACCAGGAGGTCGGTTGCCTTTCGAACTACCTTCATCATGGAATGCCGTAGAAGCACAACTGGAGGATGTTCCTTATGATTCACAAGATCCTTTGTATCCATTTGGTTTTGGCCTGGATTATTCCAATTAAGGAAATCAATGACATAAGTACCCTGAGAAGAGTCCAATTCATTGGAAATAAATCATCTACAGATCTTGAAAAAATCAGGTATCTCAGGTTAGAATTTGATAATTTCGCCGATTCATCTTACCAATTCCGGGGGAGTTATGGCGTTGGGGTCGAAGTCAAATACCATTGACAAAGTCAGAAATCAGATCATTGATCGAGGATTGGTGATTGGGTCCATTGCAGCTACCATAGTATACGTACTTAGTATTAGTAAACTTTTCACAACCGGTTTTGAGCTTTCCTTTATCACGGATTTTCTTGTCGTCTCGATGATAGTTGTCACAACTATTTATCGAAAAAAACTCAATGTTGAGATCAAGTCTTATGCTGTATTGATTGGCATAATCTTCGTTGTATTTGTTGATATATATGAAATTGGGATCCTTTCCGCCAATAAGATCCTGCTGATCCTGATCCCATTTTTTGCAGTCATTTCACTTAACTTCAGAAAGACACTGATCTTTTCGATTTTTACCCTCATCGGGATCCTTGTACTGGCCGGGTTGCACATTTCCGGTGTCCTTATTGCCGATACTTCCGCAAATGTGGACCCTGTCGCATGGATTATCAATTTTGCAATCATCGCATTGGTCACATTCCTGATGTTGTTGATCGTAACAAGGTTCAACAAAACATATGAAGAGTTGATAGATGATCTAGTAAAAAGCAATCAACTAATTCGTGAGAATGAATCCAGATTACAAGAGTATCGCGATCAATTGGAGGAATTGGTAAAGGATCGAACCAGTGAGTTGGAACAAACCAATGAAAAACTACAAATTCAGACCAGTGAGTTGAAAGAAACTATAGATAAGTTGAATGCAGCGAAAGATCAACTTGTCCAATCGGAAAAAATGGCTTCTATCGGATTGATGGCAAGTGGTGTTGCTCATGAGATCAACAATCCTATCAACTATGTCCAGGCAGGGCTTTATTCTATCGATGCTCTCTTCAAAGATGCAAAGACCCTAAAGACTGATGGGGAATTGAAAAACAATCTTGATGAAGTAACTAAGCGTATGAAGTTTGGTGTTGACAGGGTCAACCAAATCGTTTCAAGTTTGAATCATTACAACAGTAAAGATGAAAGGAAGATAGCGTGTGATCTGCATGAAGTATTGGAGAACTCCGTAGTCATTCTGGGCCATAAATGGAAAGGCAAGTGTTCTATATTGCGCAACTATTATGATGGACCACTAACACTACTTGCCAATGAAGGAGATCTCCATCAACTATTTGTGAATGTCCTTTCCAACTCAATACAGGCCATTGAAGCAGAAGGACAAATTAATATCTCCACGAGTCTTTCGAAAAGCGAAGTGAAGGTGGAAATAGAAGATAATGGAGAAGGCATCAGGAAGGAAAACATGGGTAAACTTTTCGACCCCTTTTTCACTACTAAATCCCAGGGAGAAGGATCCGGATTAGGTCTCTACATTTCTCATAGAATTGTCAAAGATCTAAATGGCACATTGGACATAACATCTGAGCCTTATAAAGGTACCAAAGTGACAATTTCCCTCCTCACGAAAAATTAAGGTCTTTAATTACTGATTTCGAAAACCGAAGATCTATTAACGGTTCTTCTTTTTGGGTAATCTTCCAGCATCCTTCAATGCCCGGTTGATGATCCATTCCAATTGCCCGTTGGTGCTCCTGAATTCATCAGCTGCCCACCTTTCCAATGCTTTGAGTGTGGATTCATCCACTCTTAGGACGAATGGTTTCTTTGCCGGCATTTTAAGACATTCCCCAATTAGATTTCAACTTGTCTACAGCTTTTTTGAGTTCCTGAGGTCTTTGAGTTCCAATCAACAAAATCCGTTTATTCTTATAGTGTATTTCCAGTCCTTTATCGCCAACAACGCTGAACGCTTTCTTTCTCCAACGAATCCGATAACCCCAACCACCGTATTCAAAAACAGGACTGTATTTCTTCACGATTAAATCTTTGACTTCATCCTGTTTCAGACTTCTGAATCCCGAGAAGTAGGGGTAAAATCTATATCGAATACCTCCTTCGTCCACCTGGAGATTCAATTCATGAATATGCAAAAAGATAAAGCCACCAACTGTCAAAGCGATCATTATGATGGATATAATGATC
This sequence comes from Cyclobacteriaceae bacterium, assembly GCA_965242805.1. GTDB lineage: Bacteria > Bacteroidota > Bacteroidia > Cytophagales > Cyclobacteriaceae > JANQEU01. The sequence goes on from CBDETD010000002.1 coordinate 4,484,229, forward strand.
AAACCTAAATCCGGTAATGGTTTACCACCCCATGGAACTCCTTCTGCTAACTGGCGGTAATTGGCCCAAATGAACATGGCCGTCATAGCAATTGAGATTACAATGATCAAATACCAGGACCATGTAAACCGGAAGGTTTGGGATTCCTCGAATAGAAGTTTTCCCTTCATGACCTAGTTATAAATAGTTCCGGAGTTTACTACCGGTGAAACGTCTTTGTCAGCACACAGTACGACCATCAAGTTGCTAACCATAGCAGCTTTTCTTTCTTCATCAAGGTCTATGATCTCTTTCTTGTTCAATTCATCCAGAGCCATATCTACCATGCCAACCGCCCCCTCGACAATTTTATGTCGTGCCGATACAATTGCTGTGGCTTGCTGTCTTCGAAGCATGGCGCTTGCTATTTCCTCGGCATAAGCCAGGTAACCAATTCTGGCTTCAAGGATATCAATTCCGGCAATTTTCAACCGTTCTTCTATTTCTTTCTCAAGAGCTTCATTCACCTCTGCAAGCCCGGACCTTAAGGTTATGTCGCTTTGGGCATCATCAAAATTGTCATAAGGATATCTGGCAGCCATTTTCCTGACGGCAGCATCCGTTTGTACCCTTACAAAATTCTCATAATCATCTACCTCGAATGCAGCCGCAAAAGTGTCGCTGACTTTCCACACAAGGATCACAGAAATTAGAATCGGATTCCCAAGTTTGTCATTGACCTTGACTCGTTCACTGTCAAAGTTTCTTGCTCGCAAAGAAATGGCCTTCTTGAAATAAAATGGATTCACCCAATAGAATCCGTTTGTCTTCACCGTACCAATGTACTTTCCGAAAAGGACCAGTACTCTTGAGCTATTTGGATTGATATAAAAAAATCCAGGTAACATCAACAAGAAAAGCACAAGAGGCAAAATACCTAAGGGATTTCTTATCAGAAAAAGAAAGATTGTGACCACCAAAATGATGAAAGCCACAAATAGCATTAAATACCCGGAAAGAGGATTGTTGACTTTTTCTTGTGAATTCATGATTCTACGATTTAGCAGTAATTTAATATGATATCATAATGATATCAATATAAATAACGTAAGAATTCTATTTGGGTTATAAATTTCTTAGTGATCTTTGTGGTGAAAATGAAAAAGGGCTTCAAAAACTGGTCAGAATTTTACCAACGACTTACCCTTGTTTTCAATGCAATTGTTGCTTTTTCATTGCTTCCGTTTGCATGGGTTTTTCTGGAATTGGAGAGGGGAGGGGGTGGATTGAATATGCTTTCTGGGACACCATTATATTTATTCGAAGGAGCCCTTCTATTATTTATAGGTTTTGTTCTCAATTGGGCACATCGTCAGGCTAAACAATCAATAACATCAATTCCGGTGAAAATGGGTTTAAAAGAAAAATTACATACCTATTACCAGATACAAGTGCGTAGATTGGTTTTTTTCGAAGCGACTGCTGTCCTGGCATTGATAGCTACTTTTATAAATAGTGATTACCTTTTCGTATTTGCTTACGTGTTTATCTTATTCCTTTTCTCAATGAATCGTCCAAAATATGACAAGGTTGTAGGTGAGCTAAAACTGAATAAAGAAGAGCGCAAAGCCCTGGAATCAGGAGTTGACCTTGAATGATCAGTCAGCCCACCAGGATGGACGTCGGTCGACGGATCGATCTAGATACCTGCATTCGTTAATAAATAACTTGTCGTTTTGTTTCTCTTCCATTAAGGTAGCCGGAATATAGATCTCTTCCGTCTTTGTGTCATAGGCACCGAAAAAACCAATAACTTTATTTTCCGGGTTTTTGATGTCCACCAAATTTCCCCTGATTTCAATGGGGGGAGGATCAAAAATATCTCCTTCAATCTCCTGCAATGATTCCAAAGATGAATAATATCCATGAGCCTCAGCGGAAATTGCCATATGGTTTAGAATGAAACGATATCTGAATTGAAATCTTAAGCCGTCGTCTTCTATGTATGCAGCTTGCTGAATGGTCTCAGTTCCTTCAAGGTTGAAATCCGATCCCAGGAAGAAACTGTTATGAGTTCGATTTATTTGTAAGCATGTGATCGGTTCCACAAAATCCTCATAGTTTGTTTCATATCGCCAACAGAGCTTATCAAATGAACCAGGAGGGCATGGAGGGGGTGCAGGACTGTTTGCTGTATAAACTGCAAAAAGCTCAGGACTTGCGATCCAAGGGTGTACACCATTTGTTGCTCGCCAGAGATAAAAGTTACGTTCGTCAGGAAAGTCATTGAATTTAACGTAGACTTCAACACCGGTATTGAATTGGTCGGGGTCCTCGGTTAAATCTTTCCTATATCGTAGGAAAACGTCATCAATGTCAGGTGATTCAATCACAAATTGAGGTAGTGACTGAATATCCTCTCCTTCAAGTGTTTCGATCAATAATGCGTATGAGCGACCAATTGAAGCACTAAAGTTTTCTGATGTTCGATATTTACCACCGTTGTTTTCCATCATGATAAAATAATTGCCAAGGTCATCCCTTAAAGAAACTTTGGCATTCTTGACCCGGTCTATTCCGGCATTGAAAACTGAACCATACGGAGCTGTTCGGCTAATTGTAATCGTATGAGGACCTGGTTGTGTTGTGATATATCCCTCCACAAAAATTCTGGAGTCATTAGTATCTCCATTTACAGGATCAAGTTCCTCAACACAGGACAATAAAAATGATGATAGCAATATCATCATGTGGACTCGGTTCATACGCAATTAACAGTCTTTGTATTCCATCCCCCAACCGGTAATTCAAAAAAGGGTTGCACTAAAGTACAACCCCTGAATGTCATATTTGATATTACCTTGAGTCAGAACACAAGTCCGAATGAAATAGCATTAAGACTTGGCCCTCGGCCGGAGGCAAAAACCTCGTTCAGATCGTAATTTGCAAAGAAGTCAATTCCTTTATAACCCATTTGCAGTCTTACACCATACCTGAAATTTGACAAATAGAAATTGTCTTTATTTATGTCTTTTTCTTTGTCACCATCTTCCTTGTAGACGTATTTTGATCGACTACCCAATCTATATCCTGCATATCCACCGACACCCATTCTGAATCCAAGTCTTTTGGATCTTGTAACTCTGAACGGTCCTCTTTCGTATGCATCTATCTTTCTTCTTCCCTGTACAAAATCAAACATTGGTACCATGGTGAAATTGATATAGGTTGCCGCTAGTTTGCTCTTTTCCGGATTGATATTTAACAATGTGTCGGAACGAACAAATTCTACTGTTTGATCACCTTCTATGACCTGAAATCGATTATCATCAAGTTTCCAATTATAAAATGAGATTCCAAAACCCCAATCCAAGAAAAGAGGCCCACCGATCCAGGTCTTGTTCACATTTGCTAATCCCCAATACCATGATCCCCATGGTCTGACCGAGTAAGGCTCGTTACTTTCGCCCGGAAATTTGGATCCATCCTCCAGCCAATTGTTAGTCCCGAATTCTACATTGAAATAATTTCGGGTCCGATCAACATGTCTGTCGACATACGAATATTTTTTGAAATCGTCACGTTCCCACTCGTCTTCAACATCGTCCCAGTCATCAATATCTTCGCCGTCAACACTGAATTCGATGTTGCCTAGTCGAATATTTGCTGTTTTGTCACCTTCCTGATACACAATTGTCGTATCACGGATGTAATCATTTTTTCTTCTTTCCGTGAGTTCCAGGTAAGTTGTATCTGACTTGGAAAGTGACCGATTAAGGTCTTTGATCATTTTATTGATATCATATTTTTCGATATCCCTCAGATCGTTTTTGTCTTTGGTGTAAATGACAACCTTGCTTTCGTTTTCGAGTGTGATCACCACAGTATCGGATTCATGTCCACTGGCGATCGCACCGTATACCAAGGCCCCTACTAAAAAAATTGTTGTTGTGAATCGTTTCATTGTCCCTATTTTGAATTTTTAACCTTCTCAGTCCAGATTAAGTGTCTCATTAATAAAATTGTCTTTGGCATCCCTGATGTCGGCCAGAAAATCAGCTGGTGTTGTATTCCAGGCCTGTTTCAGAAATTTCCCTAGTTTTCCTTTTGATGCAGGATCTGCAGTATCAGTTGCATCGGCATAGTATTCGATTTTGATCTTTGTGAAAGTCGGTTGGTTGAAATCAGCTTCAATCAACTCAGGGATCGAAAGATTTACATTTTCAAAAGATTTCTTTGTGACATTCAATACTGGTATCTTATCAATACTGACGATTGCTATCTGAATAGAAGGCTGAATATTTTTAGAACTCTCTTCAGTCTCAACAGGAATTATTTCATGGGAAATGTGGCCTTGAAGCTGAGAGATCTTCAAAGAATTTTCACTTATCACAAATGGTCCATCAACATTGATCGCCAGGGGTTCAATACCATTGTCCAAATTTATATTGGTAACAGTGAGGACAACCCCGAATAAAATGATCAGGATGGCGGCAATCTTAAATATCAACGTTTTCGTAAAATTGCCAGTTGGTCTTAAACGATCTTCAATTCTACCCCAAGCGTCTTCAGTGGGTGTGATCTGATAAGATCCCATCTTTTCCTGGAATAATCTGTCTAATTTGTTTTCACTCATGATGCAATGTCTTTTTGTCTTCGTTGTGTTCCAACGTAAGCAATTTGTTTTGCAATATTTTTCTTGCCCTGCTTAATTGGGATTTCGAAGTATTCTCGTTTATTCCCAATTTTTCAGCTATTTCCGAATGATTATAACCCTCAATTACATACAGGTTGAATACCGTCCGATATCCGATTGGTAGACTTTGTATGAGTTTTAAAAGGATCTCACCATCCAGCTTGTTTTCCAATTCCACATAATCCGGTTCTCGATCTGCTTTTTCAATCTCCACCTCAACTGACATTGTCCGATTTTTTCGGATATACATCAGGCATTCGTTCACCATTATCCTTCTTATCCAACCTTCGAAACTACCCTCACCTGAATACTGACTGATTTTCTCAAAAACCTTTACAAATCCACCAATCATGACATGCTCCGCCTCAGCTCTGTCCTGTATATACCGATTACATACAGCAAGCATCTTTGGACTTGATTTTTCAAAAAGGTCCCTTTGTGCCCTGGCGTTTCCTTTCAGACACGCTTTCAGTATTTCTTCTTCGGTCACGGACTTCTGTATGGTGAGCATTTCTTCAAGCTTCATTTGGTAGATGCTAGCTTGTGAGTTGAGGTTGCATGTGGATCAAAAAAATGTTTGCCTTTAAAAAGGACAAAGAACATACCAGAATGTCACTTTCTGTATTTGTCACTCAGTCCTATGCCTTGCTCTATCATCGGAATTATCTTTTCAAGCCTTTTGATCTTGGTTTCAGGTTTTTTTGCTTCGGATATGTACTCTGCGAATTCCCTTTGTTTTGCAATAGATAATTGCTGGAAAGCGAATTTGACATTAGGTTGTTCCGACAGTACCTGCACCAGTTCCTCAGGGATGCTCAAAGGTTTGGGAGGTTTTAATCCTACTACTTTACCTTGTTCCTGATTCTCCACGGCTTCCTTAACGTAACTTTGAATGGCTTCGGCGGCAGATTCTATTTCCGAAAGATTCGCGAACCTCCATTGTCTCATTGCCTGGGTCTTCCCTTCCTGGGCATTCATCAAGACATTGTCCATATCTTTCAACAAGGCACCCTGGAAAAACCAAATTCCACAATATGATTTGAATGCGCCAAGCCCAATGACATTCTTTCCTCCAAGAGAATAGGTTGGAGCTCCCCATTTGATCTGCTCAACAAGCCCTGAAGACAATACAGTTTCGCGAAGGAAGTTAAGTTCTTCACGCCATTCCGGGTGTTTTATTATGTACTCGTCAACCGTTGTTACCGCCATTTCATTGTCGTTTACATAAAGTTAAACGATAATGATTTTGTCATGGGGATTTCTTCCCGGTCTTCTTGCTTGATTTGTTTGTGTTTGTGAGGAACCGAAAAGCGTTGCGATAATGTAATCTATGTTTGAAGTCGTTAAACAAAAAAAGGCCATCACTCGATGACCTTTAAGGTTATTTTAATGTGAGAGGATCTATTTATCCTTTTTCTTGTCAAGCATATACATTTCGTTGAGGTTGACTTCGGTTATATACCTTGTTATACCCTCTTTCTCATAGGATCTGGTTATCAATTTACCTTGAAGGGCAATCTCACTTCCTTTGTGAAGAAAGCTTTCGATAGTTTCCACTTTCTTGCCATACACAATAACGTTATGCCAGTGTGTTTCTTCAACACGCTCACCCTTATTATTGTAATACACATCATTGGTAGCGATGGAAAAACTCGCTTTCTTGTTACCATTCTCAAATGTCATAATTTGAGGATCATTTCCTAATCTGCCGATTAATTGCACGCTGTTTTTTAAAGTTGTCATAATAGTAAAAAATTAAAAATGTGATTAAGTGATCATCTATCGGAACTACCGATCAGCAGATGATTGTCGAACATCGACATGGCAAAGGTGAATAGAGGGCAATCGGCTAGTCGGTTTTTAAACGTTTGTAGTCATTTGTAGTCGTTTGTAAACGTTTAAAAATGAATATATATCTGATTAAGAGTTAGTTATGAAAATATTAATTTTGATGATGATTTGATGAATCTTGAAGGTTACAATGTATTTAGGACTCATGTAAGTGTGACTTAAAGAAGATAATATCTCACTTTGGACACGTGACAACCTGAATAATTTTGCTCAATGATATTGTGGCATAATAGACGATTACAATTGAGAAGTGTCAAAACTCATCGATTCTTTCGAAGTATCGTTCGTAATTCCTTTTCCAAAATAGTTACTGCTTCCGATCCGTTATAGCTCCCTTTCAATGTACTGGTAAAAACCTTGGCAATCCTTGGTGAGATCTGATGATAGAATGGAGTTACTGGACGGATCCTACTATTTCTTATTGCCTCCGCTCCAAGTAATATCGGGGGTACTTTCTGTTGAATGGAAGTATCATCATACAGATCAGACCGAGTGGGAAAAAAGCCACCATTTAAGGCCATAAAACGTTGTTGCTCAGGACTTGTCAGGTACTCTATGAAGGTCCATGCAGCATCTATTTTGCCTTCTTTGCAGTATTTGTTGATCATTAGATTCCAACCTCCCTGACAACTATAGCTGCGTCCGTCGATTTCTGATGTAGGCAATTTCCATATACCTACCTGTTCTTTTGTAATTGACGATGTACTAGGGTCAAAAATCAATCCATAAGCATAGGGCCAATTACGCATAAAAACAGAGTTTCCACTTAAGAAATTTTGAGAACATTGCAATTCTCTGAATTCTGTTACGGATTGTGGAGAGATCCCATTGGCAACCAGACTTCTTGCCGTATCCAAACCCCGGGCAGCATTTTCACTATTTATTGTAATGACATTTGGATCGATAACATTTTGACCGAAGGTTGCAGCTACGGAGATATTTCCAGTAAGTACTCTACCGCCGGAGTTCCAAATGTATTCTAATGCATTTGCTACACCTCCTTCATATTCGGCTCCTTGAAATACAAATCCATTCTCAATCTTTTCGTCCTGTACGATCTTCGCACTCATTTCTCCCAATTCATCCCATGTGTTGGGTGGACTTGAATAACCACTCTTTTCAAGCAGGTCTTTTCGGTAATAGATCATACCAACATCAGAGTACCATGGAACACCCCAGACCTTGTACTGATAGGATGCAGCATTTAAGGTTGATTCCAGAAAATCCTTTTGCTTGAATGTTCGAAAAAATTTTCCGGTGAGGTCGGTAACCCATCTGTTTTTCGCGAAAGCAGCGGTCCAGGGTATATCGGCGGTAATTACATCCAGATTGCTTGATTCCACCGTAAATTCAGAAATCAATTCCCTGTATTGTTGATCTGAAAGTCTTCCCGCTTTGATCCAGTTCACGGCAATGCGACCTTCATATTCTCTATTGAATTTGTTGATAATGGCTTGTATCGTTCCCGAGTCATCAGGACCATGTAGAAAATTCAGTTGGACTCCTGCTTGATTGGATTTAGCACTTACCAAATTCGTACTTAATAACGATGTGCCTGCCAATCCAACACCTAATTTTTTGATGAATTTCCTGCGATCTATACTCAACATTGTAGAATCCTTTCCTTTCATAATTTACTCATTACCAGAACCAAATGACAATCGCTGCAGTAGTTAAAAAAAGAAGTATTGCCTGGTATCTGTAGTTTTTCCAAAAAGGGATTTGTTTTAGGTCCTGGGTTTCAGCATACCAGAGAGAAGGGTGCCATACCAGATCCCTGATTTTCTCCTCCGGCTCCGGTGAGGTCATTTTGCTCACTGAGTAAAGTAATATTAAGCTTAACACGAAGAAGAATAGTGCCGCATAAAGGAAGTGGATATAAATAACGCCAAGGATCTCAATCAGGAAAAATCCTAAAATCCCGAGACCTAATCCAACAACAAAAGTACCGAAGGCCCCATGACGATTTGCTCCCTTCCAAAATATTCCGCCAAGGAACAAAGCCACAATTGGAGGCGTGGTATAGGCCAGAGTAGACTGAAAATAACTCCAAAGTGACGGGAATTTCATAATTTGTGGAGCCCAGACGACGGCAATCAACATGACAATGGTTGTAGTCAACCTTCCCCAAAAAACCAATGATTTATCTGATATATCTGGTTTTGAAGGTTTTATAAAGTCCATCGTAACAAGTGTTGAACACGAATTCAATATGGAGTCCACCGATGAAGTAATGGCTGCAACCAGGGCTGCGAGGATAATTCCGCGAATTCCGATTGGCATGAGGTCTGCCACCAGGGTTGGAAATACCATATCCGGACTTTGCAGATCAGGATATAATAATATAGCCATGGTTCCCGGTAGTACCATTATGAATAAGATTGGGAGCTTAAGGAAACCTGCAAAGATTGATCCCCATCTTCCATGGTCCAGTGATTTCGCTCCTAAAACTCTTTGCACCATAACCTGGTCAGTTGTCCAGAAATATATCCCGATGAGGACAAGTCCTGTAAAAAGACCTGGCCATGGCAGATCCGGATCTGAGGCAGGTTGAATGATATGAAGTGCACCTGCAGGAGCCGAAGTTTCAAGCTCCTGCCAGGATGGTATTGCTTCAAAAACATAGAAAAACACCAGAATACCACCAATGAACAGCACGATCGCCTGCATGGTATCACTGATTACCACTGCTCCAAGACCTCCAAATATTGAAAGGACACCAGCCAATAGTGCCAATACCACCACCCCAAGCCATAGAGGCGTTCCAGGGAACAGGATAAGTCCAACAAGAGCCCCTGCATACAAGGCTCCTGCAGCCCCCAAAAACACAGAAAAAAATATCAATAAAACCGAAAAACCTCTTCTAACCCTCCTGTCGAATCTTTTTTCAAGGAATTCGGGCATCGTATATACTCCACTTCTAAGATAAAATGGTAAGATGAACATGATGAAAAATATTAGGATCAAGGCTGCCATCCATTCGTAACTGTAGACCGAAATACCCTGACTGTAACCGGCTCCAGCAAGCCCTATAAATGATGCGCCGGACATGTTCGTGGCAAATAGGGAAAATCCTATCATCGGCCAAACGAAGTTTTTACCACCTAGAAAATAGCCATCACTACTTCCTGATTTCTTTCTAGTCAACCACAAGGGGATAAGCTTGCTTAGAATGAGATATCCTATTAGGATACTCATGTCAAGGAGGGTTATTTCAATTTGTCTGAACATCCGAATTACTTCAATATTACATCAGCCATAGTCTACCAGGGATCCGTTAATCCAATTAAGGTACTTATCAACGGGATAATACACAACATCAGATTAAAATAGTACTTTCCCACCAACAACTAATCTCTTAGCGCATATCAACATCCGAATTCTTTGAAAGAATAACCATTTTTAAGCGTTTAAAATTGGTTTTATTATTGATAATCAGTATCTTAATAATTTTAAAGTTAACTGAATGGAAGAACAAATTTGTCTTGAATGTGGTCGATCGTTTCAAGGTCGTTCAGATAAGAAATTCTGTACTGACTCATGTCGGAATAGCTATCACAACAAGCAAAATAGTCCAAAGAATAACTCAATGCGTCAGGTGAACAATATTCTGAGCAAAAACAGGAGGATATTGGAAAGAATGAATGTTTCAGGAAAAACCAAAACTCATCGAGACAAGCTTTTGAAAGAGGGATTTGATTTTAATTATTTCACAAATGTATATGTGAATAAAGCAGGGGATGAATACAGATTTTGCTATGAGCAAGGATACCTTGACACTGGGGGAGGTTTTCTTTTATTGGTAAAGCACGAAAGCTAAGCAGCCAATACGTGATCCAATAAAAATCTTATCACGTCTGTTGTAGTAACAATGCCTACGACTTCACCTCCATCCTCGACGACCAGGGCGTGATATTTTTTATCAACAAGGATTTCAGCCGCCTTTCTCAACCGATCATTAATATTAATAGTCTGTGGGTTGCTACTCATAACCTGGGGAATAGTCAACATGTTAAGCACTGCTTCATCGGAGAGGTCCTGGTCTTCAAAGACACCACCAAAAGTAAGTCGATTGACATCTGTGCTGGTAATGATACCTACAACCTTAGTTCCCTCAAGGACGGGTAGATGCCTGATCTTATGTTTTCTGATTAGATGTACCGCCTCTTGCAAATCACTATCAGCCTGTATAGTGGTTACGTTCCGGGTCACTATTTCATGGACGTAATGGTATGTTTCCATAATTGGGGGTGGTTATTACTTCTATCAATTTAATTCCACCACCCAATATGTTGACTGTCTTTAATCAGAAGGATTTTTGATTTTTGTTTTTGATAAAATGGAAAGGGGTAGCAATTGCTACCCCTATCAACTAACCAAACTCAGTACCTAATCGCATTTTGGGAAGCGATTAGGACAAACTCAATAACTCACCAAATTATCGAATACAGCACTATAACAAGATGCATGGAAAAATGTTTCAAAAAAATTTCAACCTTTTCAAATCTCCTTAGTTTTGACTCTCTGAAAGTATGAAAAAGGCGATAGTAATAGGAGCTGGAATAGGTGGTTTGGCATCAGCATTGCGATTAAGGAAAAAAGGATTTGATGTAGACGTATTTGAAAGTAATGACTATCCCGGGGGCAAACTTTCTTCTTTCACGGAAAAAGGTTTTCGTTTTGATGCCGGTCCTTCTCTATTCACGAAACCAGAGTTTGTCATTGAGTTGTTTGAGTTGTTTGGAGTGGATCCTAAGAAATATTTTAGTTTTCATAGAAAGGAAACCGTTTGTAACTACTTCTGGGAGGATGGAATTAGACTTTCGGTCCCGGCTGATATCGAAAAATTTGCTGAGAGAGCTTCATCGTTATTTAGTGTTGATTCAAAAGTGATCCGCGATTATCTACGTGCAAGTCAAATGAAATATGAACTCACGGCACCGCTGTTTCTGGAGAAGTCTCTACACAAGTTGAGAACATATTTATCAGCACAAACGGTAAGGGCCCTTTTCAGATCAGGATCACTTGATCTTTTCCGAGATCTTAACACGACTAATAAGAAAACATTGAAAGAACCACATTTGGTGCAGATGTTTAACAGGTATGCTACCTACAATGGATCCTCACCCTTTAAAACACCAGGTATCATGTCTATGATACCTCACCTAGAATTACATGACGGCACCTATTTCCCAGTTGGAGGAATGGTTAGTATTACCAATGGCCTATTCAAGCTAGCCCAGGATCAGGGTATCAGGTTCCATTTGTCAGAACCGATCTTTAATATCAATGTGAATGGCAAAAAAGTGGAAAGCATAGATTCTGCTAAAGGATCGTACCATGCTGATTATTACATTGTAAATTCTGACATCTACTCTGCATATAAGAAATTAATGCCTGTGGTAAAACAACCGGAGAAGGTATTGAACCAGGAAAGATCTTCATCAGCGATCATATTCTACTGGGGAATTAATAAAACTTTCGACGAACTTGATCTTCACAACATATTTTTCAGCAATGACTACGAGGAGGAGTTCAAATATCTTTTTGATAAAAAGAGTCTCTACAAGGATCTGACGGTTTATGTAAATATTACAAGCAAGGAAGAAAAGGCAGATGCTCCGGATGGATGTGAAAACTGGTTTGTGATGGTAAATGCCCCTGGCGATTTTGGACAGGATTGGGATAAATTGATCCATGAGGCAAGGAAAAACATTCTGAATAAACTAAATACCGTCCTTGGAGGGGATGTACAAAACCATATTGTCGCAGAATCAATTATGGATCCAAGAATTATTGAAAAGAGAACCAATAGTCATAGTGGATCCCTGTATGGAACTTCCAGCAATTCCAGGTATGCAGCTTTTCTGAGACATCCAAATTTCTCATCTACCTACAAGAATATGTTCTTTGTGGGAGGGTCTGTTCATCCGGGCGGTGGGATTCCATTGTGTTTAATGTCCGCCAAAATCGCGACCGAGCTTATTCCAAACACATGATTAAACAGTTGTTACCCTATAAAGTACCAGTTTCAGTATTTGTACTTTGGTTATTCTCCCTCTCAGGTCTAATTGGTCTTAAATTGGGATTTGCAGATTGGTTTTTACCAAAAACACCATTGAATTTGATGGTTATCGCTATTCTGCTGATCATTAACTTTCCAATTGACAATTCCAGAAAAATCATAGTTTTCTTCATTTCATTTCTGATTGGAATGGTAGTGGAGATCACCGGGGTTCAAACAGGTGTGATATTTGGAGAATACACTTATGGTGGAAACCTTGGACCAAAATTATTAGGAGTTCCCTATTTCATCGGGTTGAATTGGGCCGTCATGACATTCACATGTTATGCGATTTGCAAAAAAATATTCAAATCTACTATTCCGGTCTTGATGGTGGGATCGTTGCTCATGGTCTTGTTCGATGTGATATTGGAGAAAGTAGCGGCAATACTTGACTTCTGGTACTGGAGTGAAAGTGTTGTACCCTTCAAAAACTATATTGCGTGGTATGTGATTTCCTTCTTCTTATTATGGGTCATTCACAAGAATGCACCAACTCGTGAATGGAAGTTTTCCGTCAACCTGTTCTTATCTCAACTTGCTTTTTTGATAGGTAGTTTTTTGATCCTTTCGTAATTCATTTTATCCAAGGACCTGCAACCTTGGACCAAAAGATTGCATCTCTTATTAAAACTAAATAAAGGATAATGAAAAGGACTCTACTCATCGCTCTTCTGCTTACTCCATTCTTGTCATTCGGTGGCGATTTTGGTATTCCTACAAAAAAATGGTTTATCGGATTTGGGAACTCCCCGGTGTTTACAGGCTTTCGATTCAATTTTATCGACAGGGATATAGAAAAAATTAACGGGGTGTCCGTCACTTTATGGCAACCCAATAACGATTCCGGAGGAGGATCGGTAAATGGAATGTCATTAGGACTGCCCATGACAGGGGGTGCAGGTAAACGAAATGGTATTAATCTGGGTATTGCAGGGATTAGTGCAAATGAGAGTTTGAATGGAATTAATATTGGTGGAATAGGTGCAGGTGCCGGGGGAAATGTCAACGGAATAAGTATTGGTGGATTAGGTGTTGGAAGCGGTGGTTCAGTGACTGGAATCAACATAGGAGGATTAGGTGTGGGTTCAGGTGGTAGTGTAAGTGGATTTAGTTTCGGAGGCCTTGGAGTTGGTGCTGGAGGAGACCTCAAAGGGATTACTATTGGAGGATTGGGAGCTGGCTCAGGTGGGGATGTAAAAGGGATCACAATAGGTCTTTTAGGAGTTGGTGCTGGTGGGGATCTTTCAGGAGTGAATTTTGGGGGAATTGGCGCAGGTGCCGGTGGGACGGTGAAAGGGATAAATATGGGTGGTGTGGCTGTTGGATCCGGTGAGGAACTGGTTGGACTCAATGTTGCCGTTGTTGCTGTTGGGGCTCCAGCGGTGAAAGGCATTAACGTTGCGAGTGTTGTGGGGGGAAATGAAGTGAGAGGAATTTCAGTAGCTCCAGCACTTCTGAAGATCGGAGGAAAGGACGACGATTCCACCGAAGATAAACAGGTAAAGGGAGTAGCTATTGCGGCCGTGACCCATGTAAGAGGTCAAAATAATGGTGTTTGTATCGGTATAGTGAACATTTCTCAAGGAGGAAAGGGATTTCAGTTGGGATTGATCAATTATAACGCAAATAATCCCAAGGGTTTACGATTACTACCTTTCTTCAATGCAAATTTTGGCAAATAGGTTAATATAGTTTTTCTTCTTTAAGGGGCAATTAGCCCCTTTTTTATTCTTGTCTAAGGTAATTTGTCGGATTCATGTTTGCAGTCTGAATAATTTTTAAACCAATACTGCAACCCATAACTATCAGCATTCCAATGACGGGAACTAAAAAATGCCGCATGGTAATTTCAATGTGGTAAGCAAAAATTATATCCAGTACGATCCCGATAACGTGATTTGCTGCATATAAACCAAGCACTGCAGCAATGAATGTAATAAAGTAAAGTTCTCTGCCCAGGAGGTTGGCAATTTGAGTTTTAGTGGCACCTAAAACTTTCCTAACCCCAAATTCCTTGATCCTTCTTTGAATTGTCAAGGAAATCAAAGTATATAAACCCAGTGAGGTGATAAGTAATGCACAAATTGCCACAGAGAGGTTGATATTAATGGTAATGAAATTGGTGTCCCGCATATCGTCCATCACGGATTCCTGGACAATTCCTCCATATAGATCATTAGGGAATAACTCATTCCATCTCTTTTCTATTAATCTGTTCATTGCATAAGTATCATTATCTGAAGTTTTGATCACGACGTATTTGTACTCCCCCTTAGGAACTAATTGTATGAAACACGGCGGGATCTTATTGTCAAGCATGATTGGTTTCAGGTTAAAATCATCCACTACTCCGATCACTGTGAATGACTTCTCATCAATGATTAGGGCCTCACCAATCATGTCCCTCCCGAATTGTGATTCGAGGAATTTATTGATGACAATTTTGTTGTCCTCATAACTTTGGTTAAGATGAAACAGGTTACCCTTTGCCAGACGGACACCCAAAGTTTCAAGATAATCTGGGCCCACTCTTAAGTGTGCCACCTGGATTTCGACACCATCAACTGACATTGAACTGAGTTGATGATTAAATCCGATAAGATTGTAGGTTCCGGAGATCTTCCGAACTTTTGGGTCCTGATGCAATTGTTGGGTCATCAAGTCAAATTGTTCCCCCGAGTTCAGAGGGATATTGATCACCTCTTCAAGGTCGTAACCTCTGTCAAAAGTTTCTTGGTAAAAGGAATTCTCTACGAAGATCCCAAGGCTCATCAGGTTATAAAAGCAAAGTAAAAACTGGATGGTTAGAAGGGTCTTTGCCAGGTAATTCTTGCCAGATAACTTCACTTTTTCACGAAATATTGACAAAGTAGGGAATTTGGAAATGTAGAAAGCAGGGTATGCTCCAGCTATAATAGCTGTAAGAATCAAAAGCCCAAGAGCCAACGATATTAGTGTGGTAAAAGGTATTGTAGAAAGTTTGATTAGATCATAAGGAAACAAACTGTTGTAACCCGGAATAAGGATCATCGAAATCAATATGGAGCAAATCATCGAAATGATGATAAGGATAATATTCTCCATAAGGAATTGGACAATTATTTGTCTTCTGTTTCCTCCAAGTACTTTCCTTGTAGCAATTTCCCTCAATCTTTTCCCCGACATTGCAATGCTTGTATTAATGAAATTGAAGAAAGCGAGTAGTAATACGGCAATTGCAGAACTTACCGTCCCCATAACTGAAGCAGGATGCAAATGTCTATTGAAGCTTGACATGTACAGATTGCTTTCATGTGACGGCCATTCTACTAGATCCATTAATCGGTAGCTAGTGATTTCAAGGCTTTTGTTTTTTTCGTTTTGTTTCTCAATGTTTGTTTCGAGAATTGAGTGCAATCCAGCAATTGTATTATCAGTATGAAAAATGAAGACACCATCGATCCATGTTGACCATTCTTCATGATCAGGTGTTAGTAATTCTTCATAATTCTCAAAATGGATGACTGCACTGAAATCAAAACTGATATTCTCAGGGAGCTCCTGAATAATGTCGATCACTGTAAATGAAAGCGTCTTCTTATCGGGAAGCTGAACCTCAACTATCTCCTGTGATGGATCTGTCGTTCCAAATAATTTGATTGCAATATCCCTGGATAAGATGATTTCATTTTTACGAGGAATGTGTATACCTCTACCAGATTGGTTTTCAACATTAAGAACATTCAATAATTCCGGATCAATGAATGTGATATTCTGGCGAATCAGTTGATCTCCTTTTTTGACAATCAGATGTTCACGCTGATATCGGAAGGACTGGATGCCCTGTGTTTTGATTTGATTGGCCAGGGCCAGGGGAACTGCGCCAATAGGATTTTTATCTGGTCTTTCCCCAATTACCTTGAAAACTTTAGTCGAATTTTCAAGACTCTTATTGAAGGTATGGTTGTACCGGAAATTGAAAAAACCAATGGTTCCTATAGAAAATGCAAGACCTAGACTCAATACGTTGATAGAAACGAAAAATGAATTTCTCTGAAAAGTACGGAACGAAGTAATGAAATAGTTGCGCCACATCTGGATTTGAAATTTTATTTCAAATCTTGGAATATCCTTTACGACATTCGTCCGAATTGATCGGATTGGACTTATTTCTCACGAACAATGCTTTAAAAACGCCTTAATATTCCAGAGTCATTCAATCCCCTCAACAATATTTTGATCTCATGAGATCATGGTGACATAGGGTTGTCACTACCAGGATTTACTTTGGAAAAAATCAAACAATATAAATTATGAAAACTCAAGAAATTGCAAATCGTCTTATTGAACTCATAAGGAATGGCCAGTGGGTTGATGCTCAAAACGAACTTTACTCCGATGATATCCTAAGTGTGGAACCAGAAGGTACCCCAAATGGTACTGTTAGGGGGAAATCGGCATTGGCAAAAAAAGCCGAGGAATGGGATGGAATGGTTGAAAATGTTCTGGAATCCTCCATTTCCGACCCTTTGGTAGCAGACCATTTCATAACAGTGGCCATGAAGTCAAAAATTCAATTCAAAGGAATGCCTGAACCTGTGAACATGGATGAGATCTGTCTTTATCAAGTGAAGGAGGGAAAGATCATCAAGGAACAATTCTTCTACACTCCAATGCCGGAGTTTGTTTAAGTAACACTATGTTGGAAGCATACGTTTTTACGATGTATGCTTTCTCCTGTATTCTGTTGGGGTCATTCCTTCATTTTTTTTAAAAATATAATTGAAGGAGGATTTTGAATTAAATCCGCATTCCAAAGCAATTCCCAGTATAGACAAATGACTAAATTCTTCGCTTGTCAATCGATCCTTAAACTCCTTTAATCTGTAGCTGTTGACAAGGTCATAGAAGTTCATCTCCAAATGCTCATTTATAACCTGGGAAAGTACGTGTTTACTTACTTCCATTTTTTGAGAAAGCTGGTCTATATTCAGCTTCATATTGAGGTATAACTTCTCATTCATCATAATACGTTCCAACTTATTGACAAGTTCCTCTACCCAAATGGTGTCCAGATTGGATTTGGCGTATTTCGATTGAGTAGACTGAGAATTTGTATCGGTCTCGATGAATATCCCTTGCTGCCGAATTCCAAAAAATCCAATGACAAAAACATTAAATGCGACTATTGTTCCGATTACCTTGAAACTTGTCAGAAGTTCAATGTATTCGAATTCTGCTACCCAAATGATTATAAAAGTGACCCAAAAACCTATGATTTCAAGAACTAACCAATGTCTTAACCAATTAAGAGTGATTTTTTCCGAATAGGAAAACTCATTCTTAATTCGTTGGCGATGGTTTTGAAGTAAGATGACGCAGGCCATCGGATAAGTAAAGCAGAAAAATGCCATGATCAACGCATATTGTCGCATATAGAATGGTAACTCTCCTCTATAGGTAAATACAGCACTCTCTACCCATATTTCCGTTCCGTTATCAAACAGATCGACGTAATAAAAGGAAATCAGCATTATGAAAAATGGTAAAAAATGATACCATTCTCTGGTCAGATAGAACTGTTTTTCAGAGACAAGTGCTTTTACATACAAAAACAACATTGGTGCGCTCAAATAAGCGAGGATCGCTCCTGGAAAGAGTAGATGTTTTGGGATCCCTATATTTCGAAGTTCAATATTTACATAGAAATACAACAAGTGACCGGTATTCACGATCAGCCAAATGAGCAGGATCGTATCAAACACTTTTTTGTCTTTCTTTACAGCCACCAGAGCAGCTAGAAAAATACATATACCTATCCCTACAAAAAATACGGCATTCATAAACTCCGGTCTAATTTATTAAAATCGAGTGGACCTCAATGAACCATGATGGTATGGATATAAAAAAGGCGGCCCGCTGTTATTGCGGAGCCGCCACTCACATTAAGACCAGCTATAGAAAAAAGAATATGTGAATATCTGAAATTTATACCTAGCCTATATCTTTTATCGATGGATAGGGTATGAAAGCCGTTGAAAGTCTGACTAAAGACGTTTTGTGTAAAATAGTTGGATAATGGTGGAAAATAAGAAGCACATAAAAAAACAACCCGCCAGGAGGCGGGTTGCGACTAAACCAGTTATGGAAATTAAAGTACTCACTACTTACAAGATCAAAGGTGATCAGTTTTTAGTATCCAAAATCCGTTTATCGACCAAGTGATAAAATGATCCGGTGAGGGTGCTTATCTACTCGTTTTTGAAATCTTTTTAATGTTTTGAAAATGTTGGCAATAAAAAAGGCGACTCTCAGCTGCTGAGAATCGCCTTTAGGTTTTTAAACCAGCTATGAAATTAAAAACTCACTACTTATGACCCAAAGATTCTATCAATGTTTGAGAATTTTGAAGACGATCGTCCAATTGACTAAAAAAACCGATAAGTGAATTGAATCTTTCGATTTTACATGGAATGGAGATAGATTTCATATTCAGGGCAAAAAAAAAGGGCAACTCTTTTGAGAAGCCCGTTACTACCAAGACCAGCTATGAAATATTTTTCTATTGAATCAACATTACAATTATCGAGTAAAATATGATGTCATTTTCTTTAATCCGACGAATCCTAGAATTCCTTCGTCGAATCTATATCTCCATTCGATCGTAAGATCTTCTGCATATGCGAGAGATGAAAATATAAAAGGGCAATCTCACTTTGGGATTGCCCTTTTGACCAACTATGAAATATTATACTCACTACTTATGATACAAATATGTGGTTAACAATTGGTGTGAAGCTGGGGCATTCGATGAATGACCTGAATAAACCGATCAACAATGGATTCACATGGATTACTCTCAAAACTTAGGGGAAAATGGGACTGGTGTCAGGAGAGAGGTAAAAAAAAGGCGATCCGCCATGTGACGAACCGCCCCTCATTGAGACCAGCTATGGAAATAGTTACTCTACTATCTCTAAATGTAAAATTGTATCAAGAAGATCAAAGTGGACTTCTACATTCGTCCAACCTATCATATTATCCGACAAAGTGGTAAAATCATTGGTTGAATATGAAAATTCATATAAAAAATTTTCATATTCTAATATAGACAATCCCTATTCTTTGATTTCTGCTGTTCCGGATCCGGAGCTGATTTTGACCCTAATATCAGCAGATCCAAATCTTTTTATCTTCCTGATCTTGGCATTTCTCCCGTCACCAATTTCCTCTGTTTTATCAAATTCAAAAGGGGCGACGATTTTACCATATTGCTTATTCACTTCCATCACAATCTCCCCGGTTATTTTATTGCCCTGGAAATCCAGAACAGCATCTCCTGAACCACTATTTAGTGAGATATCGTCTTCTAATGCGGATGAAAGAGAAAGCTCCACATCTCCGGAACCTGAGTTGAAAGTGCTTCCGGCCGTTACTTCGATGTTTTTACCTTCTATGTCACCACTTCCGGTGTTCGCACGGGCTTCTCCTGTCATACCATCGATCTCAATATCACCGGATCCCGTATTCAACCCTAACTCTCCTTTGCTGTTGTCCATTTCAATATCTCCAGACCCAG
Organism: Cyclobacteriaceae bacterium; assembly: GCA_965242805.1. GTDB lineage: Bacteria > Bacteroidota > Bacteroidia > Cytophagales > Cyclobacteriaceae > JANQEU01. The sequence continues at coordinate 4,504,380 of CBDETD010000002.1, forward strand.
TATTAATGGTAAACTCACCATTTACATCGGAGATTTCGAAATCTCCGGATCCGGAATTCATACTGGCTTCGGTTACGATGTTTTTAAGTTCGGCATCGCCGGATCCAGTGTTGAATTCAATGTCAATACCATCAGGTAATTCGAAAGTCCAGGTGGCAGATCCGTTTGTATTTCTTGGCATGTCATCATCATCCTCTATGACAAGTTTTGATCCTCTTTTTTCAATCGTAGGATTGTAATCGAAATTGTAACTATGAGTGAGGTTCAATTGGATTTCGTTGGATGCTGTTTTCTTGAATACCGCATCTCCGGACCCTACACTCATCTCAATCTTGTCAATCCCACTAAAAGATTTGTCAATGGATTTTTGGGCTATGCTGAAATGAGCACAGAACGCAATCAAAAGGAAAAGTGTTAAAGAAGTTCTTAAGGATTTCATAGTTATTCAATTAAGTACAAATCAGAGACTCACTTCGTTTACCAAGGTTGCATCAAGGTCAAAGTAACTTTCAACTCACTTCGTAAATTGAATTCTATTCATATCTAAGGGACTTGACTGGATTTACCAGACTCGCTTTGATCGAATTGCTACTGACCGAAAGAAGTGCAATGACTATTGAAAGAATGCCTGTGATGAGGAATACTCCAAACCCTATTGAGATCCGATAAGGGAACCGCTCAAGCCATCCATTCATTATCCAATAGGCCATTGGCCATGCGATGATGTTGGAGATCAATACCAGGATCATGAAATTCCTGGAAAAGAGTATGGCAATCGATCCGGATGAAGCGCCCAACGTTTTCCTGATCCCAATCTCTTTCATCCGTTGTGTAATCGTAAAACTCGCCAAGCCGAACAAACCCAGGCAAGCAATGAAAATAGCCAGGCTTGAGAATGTTGTGAAAATCCAAAAGAACTGTTTTTCCGAATGGTACGCATTTTCCAATTCATCCGAAACGAATTGTGCAGCGTACATTTCCCCTGGGTTTATTTCCTTGAAGTGGTTTTCCACTTTGGACAAAGTATTGGACATGTCGGATGTGTTGATTTTCACATAAGCAAAGTTCTTTGTGTAATCATTACCAAGGAAAAAGACCACAGGACCCAATTCCGTATAAAGCGGTTCAAAATGAAAATCCTCAACAACCCCCACGACTTTAACAGGTGCGTTGTACCAGATAAATTGTGTTCCAAGGACATTATCCAATCCAAGGAATTCAACGGCTTTTTGATTTAGTACCACTGAATTACTGTCGGATTCAAGTCTCGGATCAAGATTCCTCCCCTCAACGATTTCAATGTCAAATGTTTCGAAAAAATATTCGTCAACATATTCCATTGGCATAGTAAAGGTTTCTCCTTTAAGTACAGCTCCACCAAATCCGTCATACCTACCAGTAGGCGATTTACTGCAAGCACTTGCCTGTATGACATCGGATTCTTTCAATACTTCAGTTCTGAATAGATCATAGTTTTCCCTTGAACGAGCTGATGGAAGTTCAACAGAAATAATTTGTTCTGTTTCAAGACCCAATGCTTTGTTTCTAAGAAAATCCCATTGATTCAGGATTATGAGAGTAGCACAAATAAGGAAGCTGGAAATCGCAAACTGAACAATGACCAATCCTTTTCGTAACAGGACAGATCCATTTCCCATCTTGTAGTAGGAAGAGCCCAAAACCCTCAATGGATTGAAAGAAGAAAGGAAAAATGCAGGGTAACTTCCGGAAATAATTCCGAGTACTATCAGCAAAAGAAATCCCCCAAGGAAATAGGAACTCGGAAGATCAAGCAGGCTGAATGATCGATGGGAGAATTCATTGAAAATTGGGAGGAATACTTGTACAAGAGTTATAGCCAGAACACTAGCTATCAATATTGTCAGCACTGACTCAATTAAAAACTGTTGTATTAACTGCTTTTTATCTGCTCCAAGGGTTTTTTTAACACCGACTTCTTTAGACCGTTTGGATGCCATGGAAGTCGCCAGGTTCATGTAATTGATACACGCAATGGCAATAATGAATATAGCAATGATAATTAGTAGTTGAATATAGGCTCCAATCCCGTTGGATTCAATTTCTTCTTTCAGGTTGGAGTAAAGATGAATATCAGTAATTGGCTGTGTCCCAAGGAACGCCCATTCCTGGTACCATTCAGGTGCATTTGATGAGATCATTTCCTTAAGCCCTTGATTGATATCATCGATGTCAATCTCGGGGAATAACTTAACGTACGAATTAACTGATGTCCAACCCCAGCTCTCGGTCATATTGGGGGCGGTATTTTCAAGAGTTACAAGTGACATGTAGTAATTGTAATGGAAATGGCTCTCGGATGGGATGTCGTCCATTACACCAGTTATTTTGTATTCGGAGTTTGAATTTTCATAGACATTTCTGAGTGTGACGATTTCACCAATGATATCGGTTGTTCCAAATATTTTGATAGCTTCTGATTTCGTAATTACAATTGTTCCGGGATCTTTAAAAACTGATGTCGGATTTCCCACAAGTAGTTCAAATGAGAAGAATTCGAAAAAGTTGGGGTCTACGTAAGTATAATTATCGGTGATATCAAAGTGTCGCTCATTGTCTACCACTTCCAGTTTGCTATTGAATGCGTAGAACATTCTCAGGTAGTCCGAAATACCACTAAAACTTTCTTTCATCAACGGTGCAATTCTCCATGGAGAGGTGGTGGTAGTGGTGTAGTCGTCCCCATTTCTAAAGGACATGGTAACCCGGTGTATGTGTTCGGCATCTTCATGAAAGCGGTCATAACTTTTTTCATGGTGTGCGTATAGCAAGATCAGAATGGAGGCGGTAAGTCCGATTGCTAATCCCAGGATATTGAGAACTGAGAACACTTTGTTTCGTGTCAGGTTTCTTATTCCTATTTTGATGATGTTTTTGAGCATGATAATTTAGAATTACTCGTACCGAAGTGAGTCCACTGGATTGATCTTAATGGATTTTATTAACCTTGAGAAAATGGTAATGATAGCCACGGTTATAACGAATAGCAGCGGTATGATCAATAACCATACACCCAGTTCGATTCTGAACGTATAGTTTTCCAACCATTGGCTTAGTAATAGCCACGCTATCGGCATTGAAACCAGGTATGCAATAAGTATGGTTATGAAATAATTTTTGGATAACAGTATTATCAAATTCCCCATTTGAGCTCCAAGTACCTTCCTGATCCCGATTTCTTTGGTCCGTTGCTGTAGTGTGAATGACGTAAGACCGAATAGCCCCAGGCATGCAATCAATATTGCCAAACTTGAGAAGGTTGTGAATATCCTTCCGAACTGGTCGTCCGAGGCATATTGTCGATCATAGAATTCATCCAGGAAGAAATAATCCAGCTGATTATTTGGAAAGGAATTGTCCCATTCACTTTCCACAGTTTTTACCAGTTTTTGGAACTGATCATACCTTTCTTTTTGAGAAACACCTGAGGCGATATCAAATTTTATAAAGTAAAACTCCGACCATGAAGATAAAATAAATGCTGTAGGCTCATAATCATTGTGAAGAGATGTATGATGGTGATTTTCAATGACTCCCCTTACTTGAAGCGGTGCATAAAAACCAGACAGATTCGCACCAATAGCATCTTCCGGATCCTGAAATCCAAGGACTTCGGCTAACTTCTCGTTGATGACAACGTCCTTCTTGGTCCAGGGATCGTCTCCTTTTCTTAAGGTCCGTCCGGCAATTGCCTCCAATTCAAAAAAATCAAGGTATTCCAATCCACATGAGACCAGACTGACCCAGACAGATTCTTCTGTTGTCTTTTCGCTGAGATGGATATTTGTACCCCAGCTTATAGTAGTGCCTGGAACCTCACCACTATTTGTAATTTTTACGATACCACTATTCTTCAGCAATTCAGTTTTAAGAGAGTTGTACCCAACAAGGTCTGCTCTTTCAGTACTATTAATGTTGCCAGGAGGAGCCTTAATGACCATGATATTGTTGATAGGTAAACCCAGGTCAGAGGATTTCATGAAGTCAACTTGCTTCCAAACCGTGATGGTCACCGCAATGAGAAGGAATGTTATGATGAATTGCAAGGAGACTAAGACACTTCTAAGCCCAACTTTTCCCACCCTTTGATTCTTTTTGTTACCTAATAGTATATTGCTTGTATCAAAGGTCTTGAGCATGATGGCCGGGTAGTACCCAATTATCACTGTACCCACGATCACAATTGAAAAGAGTATTAAAATGATGTTAACATTTTCAGTGAAATTGAAGGTCAGGCTAGTCAGACTTTGAAGGAATGGGCTTGCAAGTTGGGTGATGGTCAGGGCGACCAGAAACGAAATTAAGTTTAGAAAAACTGCTTCCATCATGAAGAGGGAAGTAATTTGACCTGTTGAGGAGCCCATGACTTTCCGGATCCCTACTTCTTTCAATCTTTCCACTGTTTTGACGAGGGCGAGGTTTAAATAATTGATCCAGGCAATAATCAATATGATCAATGCAATTATGCCCAATGCCAAGATCAGTTTTATGTCCACACCAGGAACAAAATCCGGACCAGTGTAAAACAAATGAATTCTATTGAGTGGAGTAAGGAAATATGTTACATCATAACCATATCCCATCAGAACCTCTTTGGCATGTTCCACATACAACCTGTTCAGATCTTTTTCAATATCTTCATTTCTTGATCCTGGAGCCAGAAGTAAGTAGCTGAAGAAATCATTGGCGTACCAACTGGTCCTCGATTTAGTGTAGTTATCAATGGATTTCATTGAGATCAGCACTCCAAAGCTGATGTGGGAATTTGTCGGGAGATCGTCGACCACGGCTACCAATTCATACTCCTTAGCTCCTGAATTACCATCCAACTCAAACGTTTCTCCGATCGCTTGGTCAAAGTTTTTAAAGTACTTAGTTGCAACGGATTCAGTCAGAACCGCTTTTTGAGGGGCATTAAATTCATCAACACTTCCCGCCAGAATCTCAAAGTCAAAAATTTCAAACAGTGACTTGTCTCCCGCAAAAACGGAAGGTTCCTCATATTGTAAAATGTTTTCAGCTTTGTATTTGATCGTGTTGTTGAGGTAATTGAGCTCCCAGAATCGACCATAATTGAGTACGTCCTTTGATTCATCATTGATCGTTGGCCCATACATTGCTGCGGCATATCCACGATTTCCATGGTCTTCACCATTTTTTATGGCTCTACTATGAATACGAACAATCCTATCTGATTTTTCATGATATCTGTCGAAAGATAGATGGAAAGAAACGTATTGGGCAATTGTCAAACACGCTGACATACCAAAGGCCAATCCCAATATATTGATAAGGGAAAATGTCTTGTTCTTCTTAACCTGTCTGAGAATCGTTAATAGATAGTTCTTAAGCATACCCGTTGATTTTCAGGTAAATTATCAACAGGCATGCCAAGAACATAACTAATTAACAATCAATGTATTATGGTATGATTGAGTTTGATACATTGTTTCAACTTGGAACAATGTATCTCCAGTTGAAACACTAGAATCTTTTTCTCAAGGATATTTTCCCCCCGGTATGTGGCCCTTCGCAATCCTCACCTTCAAAATCAATTAATAGATCGAAATCATTAACCACTTCTCCACTTCCATTGTACAATCCCGGGCAACCTCCCATAAAATCGATAAGGTCCTGATTGTACCTGAAGCTCAATATTTCTCCGTCGACCACTTGGAACGAGATGCTACCATCTGTCTGACCACCACAGCAAGATGTGAAATTTGAGGTATAATAGAAGTCACCTCTAAAGGTGCTCCCTGAACCTGTTATTACCGCGGAAATTCCAAAATCTGTATATAAGTTGTCATTCCACAACCCAATGTACTCACCGTTTATCACACTTTCATTTTTCAATGAAAATCCTTCAAAGGGAGAAGACAGTTTCTGGCTTTCAACAGTATATATCACTATGTTATAATTCACGTCATTTGTAATGGAATCTCCATCTGAGTCAAGTAATGACGCAGGCAGATATTCTCTGTATTCGGTCTCGCTAGAGGTTCCCACACTCAAATATTGGTTATCTCCCAGGTTTTGGATCAATTCCAGGTTAAGTGCCCCGAATGATGATTCTTTCGATACAATGATTTGAAAATCGCCGACGTTAGGATCGAGAACTTCAAATTCAATTCTGATATCACTGGCGTTGCCATTGTTGCCAATATCAAATACCCTGGTGATTGTAATGTTTTCAGAGATCAAATCCTCCTCATCTTCCTTCGAGCATGCTAATAACAGAATTGTAAGGATCATAAGTAATTTTTTCATATCAGTAGAAATTCTATTGGTTATGAATCCTGAACAGCTATGATTCGGAAAAGGGTAAAATATTATCGGATTTTACTCTTTTAGTTGAGAACTCATATGTCTGGAGCGATATTCTTTGGGAGATAAACCTGTAATTCGTTTGAAATGCTGGTAAAAAGAAACTTTGTTGTTGAATCCTGAATCCAAAGCAATGGTCAGGATTTTCATATTACTTCTCTTAGGATCTTGAAGTAATCCAATAGCATGATTCACACGTAATTCGTTGATTAATTCTGTGTATGACTTTTTTAGATAGTGATTCAGGGCCTGAGATATGTGATGTTTAGGGATTTGAAGGTCCCGTGAAAGGTCTTCAAGTGAAAACTCTGAAGACAGAAAGACCTTATTTGACTTCAAATGATTAGATACCTGATCACTTATTATATGTTCATGATCTGTACTTAGACTACTTTTTTGGTAAGACTTTCTCACCCTAAACCGTTCTGGGTTGATGCTGTCAATGTATGATGTTGAATAAATGGCAGTTACAATTATTATCGAGATTATATAATCAATGTTGAGTGTGAGAGTTTCTGTACTCACCATTACATAATATGCTATCCTTCCGGCGCAATAGATCAGATAGGAAATGGACAGTATTCTTAACCATCTTGTCTTTTTTGAGATTGCAATGATAACCAGCCAAATTCCGTACCCTACAAATTGAGCATGTTTGAGTACTTGAGTGATCCTGACGAACATAAGGGTTTCTTCCGGAGTATCTGTGATCCGGTACCAGCGCCACTCAAATAGGATGGCAGAAATAATGTTTAAATGATTAACGAAGTACAGTAGGAAAGGTAAGAAATGCAATAAATCAATCTTTCGTAGCCTGAAATTTTGAACTAACCTACTGCGAACAAATAAGAAAATAAATGGGCCAAGCAAAAGGTCAAAATTTGCGAAAAATAGTCCTGTAACCTGCAATGGACCATCGTAGTAGCCTAACCAGTAACCAAGCCAAAAAAGTAGGACGATTGAGAATATCATCATCACCCAAGCCAGATAAAATGCAGGTCCGGATTTTAGTTTGGATTTAATGAAAAGAACCAGGGCCATGAAAATACCCTGACCTGATGCCACCAGAAAAAAGGCATGAGATAAATTTTCAAAAGTCATTTGATTCAAGCTTCAGTGGTATCTATTTAAACACCACAGATCACTTGAACCATTATTCCTAGTAACCGGGAGCTGTACCTTCCTGGACCCCATTTGGAGTAACATATGTTACAGGATCAAGTGTAGAGAGGTATTTGTAAATGGCTTTGAGTTCCAGGTCTGACATTCTACTCAATGGACCCCATGGCATGGGTGATCCCTGAATGATTCGTCCTTTTCTGAATCTTTCAATGAAATCATTTTGAGTCCAATTGGCCATTCTTCCCGATTCGGGATCAGGGGTGAGATTAGGGGAGATCACATGTCTGTTTTTGTCAACTTCTCCCTTATCATTTATCATTTCCATGGGAAATCCTCCGGCATACAATTCTCCGATCCATCCTCCGGTTCGCAAATCTCTGTTGGTGTGACAACCCATACAATTGGCAACGCTTTGGGCAAGATATTTTCCATATAAGGCTGTAGAGTCCTTTCCAGGTACTTCCGGCACATCCATATCTCCCATCGGCTTTATTCCACCCATCGCCCAGATCATTTTGCCAAGAAGATTCCAGTCATTTTCAGGTCGTTTGTTACTGACAGGAGATGTTGTTCTCAGGTATGAAATAATAGCAGTAAGGTCCTCATCACCCAGATCATAAAATGGCATGAAGTCCATCAATGCTTCGCCGTTCTTTTTAACTCCGCATCGCATGGCCCTGGCTATTTCGGTATCAGAGTACCCACCAATCCCTGATTCTAGGTCAGGTGTAATATTAGGAGTGTATACAGTTCCTATAGGAAGCACAAAGTTGAATCCACCACTCAAAGGAACTTCTTCTCCAGCCTCCACCCGTGTGAATTCCGAGGGCATAGCATGGCAATGGGCGCAATGAGCTGGTCCATAAACAAGGTACTTGCCACGCGCGATCAATGATGAATCATTACTTGCAGTGATTTCAGGATATGGGGATACGAATTGGGGATTGGATTTAGTCTGTAGGAAGACAATAAACCCAATAACCAGAACGAACAAGACAATTCCGACCCATTTAAGGATCATGAGGAAAGTTTTCATAGGTTGTGAGATTAGTTTACCGCTCTCAAAATAGAAAACATCCTTCTGTTTGTCAAGGTATTTATTCGTATCTCAGTGAGTCTATGGGATTTGATGTTGCAGCCTGGAATGATCGGTATCCTACTGCTCCAATCGTAATTAACAGGGATATTAAAATGGCCATAACAAAATAAATTGGTGTGATGGGTATCCGATATTCAAATCCATTTAACCATTCCTGGCTCAGAAAATAGGCAGCGGGTATTGCTAAAAAGAAAGAAACAAACAAAAGTATTAAGTACTCCTTTCCGAAGATTCCAAGGATGTGGAAAATATGGGCACCAAATACTTTGCGAATACTTATGTTTTTCCTGTTTCTGTTTGCCATAAAAGATACGAGACCATATAACCCAAATATGCCAATGAGTATTGCCATGACCGAGAAAATTTGGAATACACCGTAAACCAGGTTTTCCAGGATGTAGTTGTCTTTGATGATATCTGACAAGAAGGTGGCCATGAATATTTCATCACCGGCAAATTTCCTGAACACATTTTCTATTTCAGGAATAAAGGTGCCAAAGTTATTTGAGGAAAGTCTAATATTGATTTGACCCATATTATCAGGCTCGTAAAGCATTATTACAGGTCTTAGTGCCTCCTGAAGTCCACTCACATGAAAATCCTCTACTACTCCCACGATTTTACCCTTACGCTCTCCAAGGAATTTAATGCTTACACCAATAGCGGAGTCAAGAGGTAAGCTACCCCTTTTTAGAAACTCTCGATTTACAACTAATTTATGCGTTGAGTCTGCAAATAATTTATCATCAAGATTTCGGCCAGCGATTAAAGGGATCTCATAAAGTTCCAGATAATCCGAATCTATGAACTTCACATTTGTACTCATCCTGTCAGTAGTCGTTTTTCCGGAGATATGATAAGCAGTATTCCAATTCATGTTAGAGATTGGAGAACTCATACAATGAGTTCCACCGTGGATGAAACTCAAATCGAGAAGTGCGTTTTTGACCAGTTCAATTTTGTCTCTGCTCCTTTCGGGAAATTCTATCAGGACAATGTTCTCCCGGTCAAATCCAAGGTCTTTCTTTTTAATGTAGGTCATTTGAGATGCTACTATGATTGTAGTAATGATCAGTAAGTTGGCTATTACAAATTGAGTGATCACCAAAGTTTTCCTTAGTGACATTTTCCCTGATCCACGTCGTATGGATATTCGATTCTGCAAAGCTGTGATAGGGTTATAATTTGCCAGTACCACTGACGGATAAAAACCCGCTAATAAGCTTACCACTACACATAGAAGAATTGCAAATACCACTATCGTGAAGTCGTAACCCATTTGGAAGTTGACGATTGCAAGGAATCCATTCATTTTGTCAATGAATACCTGACCTATTGTAAAAGCCAGAAGGCATGAAATCAAAACTATTATGAAGGTCTCTCCAATGAATTGTGTCATCAATCCTGCCCTGGAACTGCCAAGAGTTTTTCGGATACCTACCTCCTTTGATCTTTGTACAGCCTGTGCGGTGGCAAGATTTATAAAGTTTAGAATTGAAGCTACCAGGGTAATTACTGCCAGTAAAATAAATCCAATCAATACTTCAGTAGGAGCCACATATCTAACACCGTCATCAAACCTGGTATCAGTATGCACTTCCGATAATGGCTGGAAATGATAGGTATTTCTTTGTTTTTTTCTTTCCGAGAAATTTGGGTATGCAATACTGTGAACCTCTCCCTGAAGGACTGTAAGGTCATCAGATGGATCTACAACGACATACACTGTGCCCGCCCAGTATGAATTCCAACTACGAACATAAGAACCATTCCATTCAAGGATAGTAGGGTAGGAGATAAGGATCTCAAAGTATACGTTGGTATTAGTGGGAGTGTCTTTCATTATCCCCACTACCTCCAGATCATGTTTTTCATCAAAAGTGATGAATTGACCTATCGGATTATCATTACCAAAATACTTTTTGGCGATTTTTTCAGTCAGATACACTTTGAAAGGCTCTCCCAGTGAAGAAGAAGGTGCCCCCTGAAGGATTGAGAAGTTTAGATTGTTTAAAAAAGCAGGATTCGCAAATAGAATATTATCCTCCTCAATAAATGCCTTCTTTTTTTTGTTGTGGGTGAACTCCATTGAGGCTCCAACAGGTCCATGCATGGTAATCACCTCTTTGATAGCGCTCTTTTTTTCATCCAGATTGAATCCCATGGCATTAGGCATTATACCACCGTATTGGATACCATCGTCGCCGACATAGTGTTCGACCAATCTGTATATGTTTTCAGAATTGTTATGGAAATTGTCAAAGGTCAATTCATGTTTCAAAATCGTATAAACTACCAGGCAGCACGTGATCCCGATACTTAGTCCTAGGACGTTGACCATTACATAGAATTTATTCTTTCTAAAGTTCCTGAAAGCGGTTACAAGGTAATTCCGGATCATAATAGTTCAATCATTTGTCTTATGGTTTACCAAGACGATACCAAAAGGTTAAAGTGCTAATAATCAGTACTTTATAAAAGTAATGTAATAAACAAAATGTTTCATTTCGAAACATTTTGTTTGTGAATGAAACAATATCCTCCTATTTTGACTTCACTTTAGACTAAACAACTCAAAGCACTGAATGTATGAAAGGCTTCACTCTCTTCGCACTTTGTATTTTAACAGTTTCTATTGTGGCACAAGATCTTCCCAGGGCAGCCAAAGACGTCCAGCCATTGATGAATGGCGAAAATGTGCCGGATGCTCAGTTGACCAATCTGGAAGGAGAAAAGGTTTCATTGTTAAAACTGTTGTCGGCAAAGCCGGCAATGATAATTTTCTACCGTGGGAGTTGGTGTCCTTATTGTAATAGGCAATTAGCAGGGTTACAGGAAGTCGAACCTCAAATACGAGATCTGGGATTTCAAATTTTGGCGATCAGCCCGGATAAAGTGGAGGGCATGAGAGAAACGGTGGCTGAAAACCAACTTTCCTACAATGTTTTTTCTGATAGTGATTTAGACTTTACCAAGCGAATGGGGTTGGCCTTCATTGATCGTAAGGACCGAAAGTTACCTGTTCCAGCGGTATACCTCGTTGACAGAACTGGATTGATTCAATTCAATTATGTCAATCCCAACTATAAGGTCAGACCAGAACCAGAGCTTTTATTGAAAGCGGCGGAGCTGATGGTGCGGAGTGAATGATCAAAAAATTTGTAAATTCTGGTTTAGGTGTGCAGAAATTGTATTCATCTAATAACCTAACTGTATAACTATGACTGAAAAAATCAAACCCCCAACCTGGTACTGGATTGTAACCATAATTGCCTTGCTTTGGAACCTGGCAGGTGTAGCCAATTACATCCGAAATGTGACTATGACAGAAGAAATGTTAGCCACTTATTCAGCTGCCGAACAGGAACTGATTACTTCAGTTCCGACATGGTCGACGGCTGCATTCGCCTTTGCCGTATGGGGAGGTGTTTTGGGTTGTATCGCACTAATAATTAGGAAGGCCTGGGCGTATCATGTATTTATTGTTTCCTTGGCAGGTATTTTAGTCCAAATGTTTTACAATTTGGCAATGAGTAACATGCTGGATGTTTATGGTTTGGCCGGGGCAATCTTACCTTTAATGGTCATTCCCATTGGTATCTTTCTGGTTTGGATGTCAAAAAAAGCCATTTCTTCGGGATGGATTACCTAGTGGTCTCTTATCTCAAAGCAAGGCTGTATGTGCTATTGAGGTAATAATACCTTTCTTCCTTATTATTCTAAGGATCAAATAATTACACTCCTCTTAAATTTTAAATGTTCCTAAATGGAACATTTTTTTTGTTTTAATATGAAACATTTTATTGATTAGATGTTTCGAATCTCAACTGAAACAAATGAGGAAAAAAGGCCATATTCTCATAGTGGATGACGATCAAGATGTCCTATTCACTGCCAAGACAATCTTAAAGCGAGAGTTTGAAACTATTTCAACTGAGAGTTCTCCCAATAGACTTGAGTCCTTACTAAGATCGGAGGACATTGACCTTGTCATTCTCGATATGAATTTCAAAGCCGGAGTCACTTCAGGAAATGAGGGTATTTTCTGGTTGCGGAAAATCAGGGAAATATCCCCCGACGTTCATGTGTTAATGAATACAGCATACGGAGACATTCAGCTTGCCGTAGAGTCCATGAAGGAAGGTGCTGTTGACTTTTTGGTGAAACCATGGGAAAAGGAAGTCCTTCTTTCAACAGTTAATAGAGTCTTCGAATTGCGAAAATCCCAACAAAAGGTTGTCAAGCTCAAAGGAAGGGAATCGGCATTAACAAAGGACATCGAATCCGGATTTGGTGATTTGATTTATTCGTCGGATAAGATGAAAAAAGTCATTGAATCCGTAGAGAAAGTTGCCAAAACGGATGCTTCAGTCTTGATTTTAGGGGAGAATGGGACAGGGAAGGAAGTAATTGCTCGAGCTATTCATAGACTGTCCAATCGAAATAGCGAGTCATTAATCAAGGTGGATCTTGGAGCTATATCTGAGAGCTTGTTTGAGTCTGAGCTATTTGGACATGTTAAGGGAGCCTATACTGATGCCAAAGAAGATCGAGCCGGAAGATTCGAAATTGCAGATGGTGGAACAATCTTTCTCGATGAGATTGGGAACCTAAGTCTATCGATGCAGGTAAAACTATTGTCAGTTTTACAAAATATGGAAGTCACAAGAGTTGGGGCTTCACGACCTGTTAATTTCGATGTTAGGGTTATAAGTGCAACTAATATTCCACTTGGTGATATGGTGGATCAAGGTAAATTTCGACAAGACCTTCTTTATAGAATTAATACTGTTGAAATCGAACTACCACCTCTTCGAGACCGGAAAGAGGATATACTTACTCTTTCCGATCACTATTTACAGTTGTTTTCCACAAAGTATCAAAAGCCTGGTATGAAGATCAGTCAGTCGGCGTCAAAGCACTTGAAAGAATATCATTGGCCTGGCAATGTCCGCGAATTGCAGCATACTATAGAACGAGCGGTAATTATGGGTAACAACAGAGTTCTGGATATCGATGATTTCCTGCTTCCTAAAAGGACTGTTTCTCCCCAATCAAGTTCGTTAAAGGTCGAAGATGCGGAACGTGAAACCATTGAAAGAGCGATTAGAGAGACTGATGGGAACTTAAGCAAGGCCGCCGATGAGTTGGGAATTGGAAGAACCACTCTTTACAGAAAAATGAAGAAATTTGGACTTGAATAATTAGGTCAATTTTGAATACATCTCCCTGTCTTCATTTAGGGCATGGGAGTGATCACCCGCTATTTTTCGCGGAGTTTGATCCATCAATTTTTTCCGTAAGACCTGCCCAAGTTCATCAAAGTCTTTCAGTGCTGGATTTTGGATTTCAGTAGGTGAAATATCGTGCTTAAAAGATGAGTTTTCACTGATTCTAACGGTATTTCGAATTGTGTTTTCAATAAAAAATGAACCAAAGATACGACGGGTAACCGATCGAATTTTTTGATGATAAAGAAGTCTTTTTCGGAATCTATTGAAGAACAGGCCCAGTATTCTTGGTCTAGCTTCTACATCAAGGGACTTGATGTACTTGATTAATTTCAAAGCCCCCCTCAGCGAATAGGAGTCAGGGGTAAGAGGTACCAGGATATTGTCAACACTCGCCAAAAGATACTGGACCATCTTTCCAAAAGATGTGGGGCAGTCAATAAAAATGAGATCGTATTCCCGTTTTAATCGTTGAAAAATTCTCTGTAAAATGACCGCTCCAAATTCGATGAATTGACTGTTCGAATCAAGACTGGACAATTCAAAATCACCAGGAATGAAAAACAAACCAGGTCCGACTTTGACCGATTCGATGTCCTTTATATTGTTATGTAAATAATATCTGATATGTGTGAAAATTGTATCATTAAGAGGCAGGTCGGATAGGATTGAGTTGGTCAGATTGCATTGAGGATCGAAATCTATAACCAATACCTTCATGTCTTTTGCCAGGGAACTTGCAATGCTCAATGTGCATGTAGTCTTACCTACACCTCCCTTGAAATTGAAGACAGCAATAGTTCGGCTCATATATAGAAAAAAATACCTAGTGGATAGGAGGGAAAAGTCTAGTAATATATCGAAATAATTATAGATATTCTAACAATTATTATAGAATAAGCAATTCTTTTGAAGTTATACAAGAGATATGTTCGCTCTTGAATAGTTGAGAAAGTTCTCGGTTCCATTTGTTGAAGGAATTTGAATAAATTCTTTCGGATATTTCTGGCAAATCAGAAGTACATTGGAATCGAGATAGGAAACGACTAATAATGGACTTTTTAAACTTTAGGATTCAAATTGTAGTACGATTGATAATCATCGTCCTGCTTGGATATGGAGCATTTTATGTAATTGCCGAAACTACATTTTGGCTCCTCGCTTTTTGGTTCACCCTTTTCTCGATCCTGCTATTTATTGATCTACTTAGATATGTTGAGAGATCCAATAGGGATCTGGGGCATTTTCTCATGGCGATCAAGCAGAATGATTTTTCAAATGTTTATCCCGAAAATCGGAAAAGATCTAAAAATCTGTATCAGGCATTCAATGTGATAACCAGGGAGTATATCAAGTTGAGGAGTGAAAAAGAATCCAATTTTCACTTTCTAAAAACAGTAGTTGAACACAGTGGAGTACCACTATTAGCCTACGACAAATCGGATGAGCAGATCACCCTGATAAATGAATCCGCAAAGAATCTATTTCATATCCCCCACCTAACAAAAATGGAATCATTGGCTCGTGTCAACGAAGATGTACTGAAAGTCTCCAGAGCATTGGAAAGTGATGAGAAGATTTTGTTAAAAACTGAAATAGGAGGGGAACTGATCCATTTGTCAATCACTTCAAAAGAACTATTGCTACAGGATCAACGACATAAAGTCCTTGCATTCCATGATATCAATTCCGAATTGGATCAAAATGAGATTGAATCCTGGCAAAAACTTATAAGGGTAATGACCCATGAGATTAAAAATAGTGTGATTCCAATATCAACCCTCGCAGAAGTTGCCAATCAAATGATGGTGAACAATGATGGAAACACCATCTCCTTGAAGGAATTGGATAGTGAAGATGAGGATGACCTCAAGACCAGTTTGTCAACTATTGAAAAACGAAGTAAGGGTCTAGTAAGATTTGTGACCTCTTATGGTGATTTGGCGAAAGTTCCCAAACCCCAATTGGAAGAGTGTGATTTAAATGAAATAATTACTCAAATAGTTGACCTGGAGAAACCTGAGGGTGAAAAATACGGTGTGAGAATTGGAAAGGACATTCCAAAAGTTCCAACAATGTTGATGTTAGATGCTCAGATGATCGAGCAGGTATTGATCAATCTCATCAAAAATGGAATAGAAGTGCTTGATGGTCAGGAAAACGCTTTAATTGATATTTCACTAACCCGCAATCAACAATCAGTTCAAATTATAGTTAGAGATAATGGCCCCGGAATGGATAAAGAAACATTGGAAAACATTTTTGTTCCGTTTTTTACTACTAAGGAAAAAGGGAGTGGGATAGGTTTAAGTCTGTCTCGCCAAATTATTCGTGCTCATAAAGGTTCCTTGAAAGCATGGAGTAGACCAGGAGAAGGAGCTCGATTTGAGATCAACCTCTGATCTGGGATTCTATGGGTACGTTTCGTCGCTATAATTTGACAATTCGGTAAGTCTTATTACTAAATCTTGTCTTTGGAGATTCATTTTGAAGTGAAATCAAGAACTCAAAATGAAGTCCATACTTTTCATCAATTTCTTTTTGCTGGCATGCATGTCCGCTGGTCAGATCAAGATCAGCGGGTATGTCGGTGATAAAGAAGGGCCTATTATTGGGGCAAACATTTATCTCGAAAATACCTACGATGGATCGACATCCGATACCAAGGGTCAGTTTTACTTTGAAACATTCGAAGAGGGTGAGCACGTTCTGATTGCCTCATTCGTGGGCTACAATGATTTTAGAAAAGAAATAAACCTTAATGTACCTTCAAATTTATCCATCCGATTGGAGCCAAGGATAGATCAACTCAACACCGTTACGATTGCTGCGGGATCCTTTAACACCTCGGACGAAGCCAAAAAAGTGATAATGAAGTCGGTAGATGTTGTAACAACCGCTGGAGCGACAGCGGACATTGCCGGTGCTTTGAACACACTACCCGGGACTCAAACCGTCGGTGAAGCCGGTAGACTATTTGTAAGAGGAGGAGATGGATATGAGACCAGAACTTTCATTGACGGCATGATGGTGCATAATGAATACTCACCGGCAGCTCCAAACACACCTTCCAGGAGTCGATTTTCCCCATTTATTTTCAAGGGCACCAGTTTTTCCACTGGAGGTTATTCTGCAGAGTATGGACAGGCCCTTTCTTCGGCATTGATCCTTGACTCCAAGGACGTTTCAGAATTGGAACGAACAGATTTTTCGATAATGAGTGTTGGTGGAGATGTAGCCCACACTCATATATGGGACAAGTCTTCATTTTCCGCAAAGATGGGATACACTAACCTTTCGCCTTATTTCAGACTTGCACCACAGAGAATTAAGTGGGATGGTGCTCCTGAAGAATGGTTGGGGAATTTTGCTTTTCGATGGAAAACCTCAGACGCTGGGCTACTCAAGGTTTTCGGAAATTTGAGCTTGTCTAAACTGGATCTTTATGAGAAAACTATCGAAGATCCATCAATAGAATTTCCAGTTGGTGTGGACAACAATTATAGTTATCTGAATGTGATATATCGGAACATTATTAGTAAAGACTGGGCATATAAACTAGGTGCTTCTAATACCTATAGTTTTCAAAATGCACAAAGAGATGGGGACAGGTCCGAGATGACCCTTGAAGGTAGCCATTTGAAAGGAACTCTATTCTACACGCCTTCCGATCGAATAACGATCCAAACCGGGGGAGAAATAATTCGAACCGATGTCTCTCGGGAACTTTCAATGGATCAAAGTCAGGAGGTCACCATTGACGATTTTAATGAATACCTGTCTTCGGGTCATATTGAAAGTGAGATTTATATTTCAGCCGCTCTTGCCATAAGACCTGGAGCCCGGATCGAGTATAACTCGTTGACCGGAAAGTCTTCAATTTCTCCTCGTTTTTCAATGGCCCAAAAAGTGGGTGAATTTGGTCAAACATCATTGGCATATGGTCTTTTTCATCAGTCAGCGCCGGAGTCTTACTTGTTGATGAGTCCTCAACTTCAATCCGAGACAGCTAGTCATTATATACTAAACTATCAGTGGATGAAGAGAAATCGTACATTCAGAATTGAGACATACTCGAAAAGATATTCGGACCTGGTCAAGGAAACTGTGATTGGCCTAGATAATTCCGGAAATGGCTTTGCTCAGGGATTTGATCTTTGGTGGAGAGATGCAGACACCTTTGATGGACTTGATTATTGGATCTCATACTCCTACATAGATACCAAAAGAGACTATAGGAATTTCCCCGGTAAAAGGACCCCGTCATTTGCCTCTTCTCATAATTTTTCATTTGTGGCAAAGAAATGGATTGACAAACTAAAGAGTCAGGTAGGTATTACCTACACATTTGGAAGTCCAAGACCCTATACTGATCTGAATACTGAAGGATTCTTACAAGCCCGAACTTCATCCTTTCACGATCTGAGCTTTAACATTAGCTACCTGATGAACAGCCAGGTAATAATTCATGCTCTTGTTAATAATGTTCTGGGAATAAACAATGTCTTCGGGTATGAATATGCCAATAATCCTGATACTGATGGTTTTTATGCCAGAAGGGCGATTACTCCTCCAGCAAGAAGATTCATTTTCCTTGGAATTTTTATCACGCTTTCTAAAGACCAAACTATAAATCAATTACCCAATTTGTAAACTAAAACTCTGAATAAAATGAAGAAAACAATCTTTCTAACAATGGGAATCCTACTCTGCACGTTCGCACTCATTGGAAATGGTAGCTATGAGGTTGCAATGGGAAAGAATATCCCATTGATATACACCTCAAACTCCCTTGAACAATTGACTGCAACAATTAACACAATGCGAAGAATAGGGGAGGCGGAAAAAGATAAATGGGAACCCTTTTATCATGCTGCTTTTGGAAGCATGCGGCTAATAGAATTTGCAAACGACTCGGGGGAAAAAGATAAATACCTCGATCAGGCAATGGAATTGGTAAAACGAGGGATTTCCGTCAGTGAGGGGAACGCAGAGTTGGAATCGTTGCGTGGTTATGTGATAATGATGCAATTGACAGTGGACCCTGCAGTCCGGGGTCAACAATACAGTGGAATGGCTTTCAACGCATTCAATAAAGCGGTCAGTTTGGATCCAACAAACCCCAGAGCATTATTTCTCCTAGGACAAATGCAATTAGGGACTGCGCAATTTTTTGGTGGAGGGGATGGAGGTTCTTGTGAAACCTTCAGGAAGGCTTTAGTCCTCTTTGATGAATATAAAAATGACAATCCATTCGCACCTGATTGGGGAAAATCCGGAGTTCAGCAAGTTTTGCTAGATTGTAATGACTAACAATCAATTAATCATTCATGGAACGTGTCACCGGTAGGTGTTTCACTTCAAAATTGACTGAATTCGCAATAAAACAATATTTGTTGGCTTCCTCATGGAGGCCTTCACTTTTTGTGATCATTGACTTTTCTGTGACGACGACCTCTGGTTTTAATATTACCTGCTGGAATTTTCCAGCTCCGTCGGACCTCTCTTCCATGATCCCTTCGGCATTGTCTGAGTATTCTACAATAATGATCCCATTTGAGGCGCATAAGTGAAGAAACCACAACATATGACATGCTGATAAACTTGAAACCAGCAATTCCTCCGGATTATATCTTGTGGGATCTCCCCGGAATGATGGATCAGAGGAACCCTGTATGTCAATTTTGCTTGCTGCTGATATTAGATGATCCCGCTCATAACTTCGATAATTTTTAGTGCCGTTTCCTTTATTTCCAGTCCATTTGAGCTTTGTGGAGTAGTGATGGATCTTCATGATTCAATTTTGATAATTTGTCCTTTTTCTGAACTTTCCAGAGCAAGTTCTATTATTCGTATGTTTAAGTATGCTTCATTTGGGTCCACTGGAGTTTCGCCTTTTTGTTGGATTGAAGCCAAAACTTTCTGATAAAATATACGGTAATCTCCCACTGTGGTCGGAATCTTTTCTTTTTGAGATTGCCCATTCAAGTGAGTAGTAAGGGTTCCCCAGTTATTTTGGTCATCCTCACCCCAGTACGGATCTTCTTTCGGTAGGATTCCCGATTTCAATGCTTCTTCCTGAACATCCATTCCATATTTCACATATGAACCTTGAGTACCGTGAATTTGAAGTCTGGGGCCGGGGTCACCGACTAGCATACTGGACTTTAAGATCACCTTGAGATTATTGTGGTAATAAAGATGAATATCAAAATAATCCTTTGTGTCACTCACCGGTCTCTGGATCTTGACTTCTGCAAATACTGAATCTGGTTTTCCGAATAAATAGACTGCCTGGTCGATCAGATGTGGACCAAGATCATATAGTATTCCTGAACCGGGTACATCTTTTTCCCTCCAATTATCCTTTAAGAAATCACGAAATCGGTCAAAATGGAACTCGGCTTCAACCGGTTGACCAAGCTTTCCACTTTCAATAAGTTTTTTCGCTGTTTGTATATCACCATCCCAACGTCTGTTTTGGTAAACAAACAATTTGTTGTTGGTAGATTTTGACACATTGATCAACTCACCTGCCTGTTGGGAAGTTATGGCAAATGGTTTATCAATCACCACATGCTTGCCCGATTCCATTGCTTTTTTCGCAATTGGGAAATGAAACTCATTTGGCGTAACAACCACTACTACATGAATATTAGGATCGTTGAAAATTTCTTCATTTTCAGATACTATTTGAGCAGAAGAACATAGATCCTTAGCGGCATTGATGTGCGAAGAATTCGACGTACGGATCTTTCTTATATCTAATCCAGTGACTGATTTTATAATTGGAGTGTGGAATGTCTGACCGGCCATCCCAAAACCAATAATTCCAATACCAATTGAATTCATGGGTGGAAAACTATTTCATTTCGTCAAAACCGTATGGAAAACTTCAAAGAAATGATCCACATTTGATTTTGTAAAGCACAAAGGGGGTTTCATTTTCAATACGTTATTGAAGGGCCCATCAGTTCCTGTAAGAATCAGGTTTTCTCTTAATGAGTTCTTAATTCTTCTAGCTAGCGATGTGTGAGGTTGATTAGTATCCGGATCCATAAACTCGATGCCCAGAAAAAGACCTTTACACCTTATATCACCTATCTCAGGGAAATTAAACTGAAAATTTCTGGCAGATTCCTCGAAATAATTCCCCACCTCACGAGCATTTTGCTGAAGACCTTCTTCTTCAATGACTTGAAGTACTGCATTTGCCACGGCCATTGAAATGGGATTACCTCCGAAAGAACTGAAAAATTCCATTCCATTGTCAAATGCCTCAGCGATTTCCGTTGTTGTCACTATGGCTCCTATGGGATGACCATTCCCCATTGGTTTGCCGAGAATGACAATATCAGGAATGATGTCATGTAATTCAAAAGCCCAAAAGTTGCTTCCAACTCTACCAAATCCAACCTGTACCTCATCGGCAATACTAAGGATCCCTTTTTCGTCAAGAAAAGGCTTCAATGTCTTCCAGTATCCACCGGCAAGTGGTACCTGACCTCCGCATCCAGAAATTGACTCTGCAATGAACGCCGATGGTTGAATACCTCGATCCAACAAGGATTGAATTCTTCTTATTGCATCTCTTGCATATTCTTCACCAGACTCGATCTCACCACGAAATTCCTTTGGCAGAGGCAGAACCTCAATGCTGTCACCAGGCCCCAAACCACCCTTGCCCTCAAACTTATATGAGCTGATCTCAATACCAAGAGTTGAGTTTCCATGATAGCCATCTTTAAGCACAAGAATTTTGCTTCTTCCATTGAAATTTCTTGCAATTCTGACAGCAAGATCCGAGGCTTCACTTCCGGAATTAACATAGAAAACTCGTTCTAGTTTATTTGGAAAGTATGAAATAAGTCGATCTGTATATTCAGCAATACTGTCGTAGAGATATCGGGTATTGGTATTGAGTTTTCGTGTTTGACATGAAATGGCTTCAGATACCCTTGGGTGACAATGACCAATATGAGGAATGTTGTTGTAGGCATCCAGATAGGTGTTTCCGGACGAGTCATACATGTATTGAAATGCAGCTCCAACCATGTGAATAGGGTCATCGTAGCTCAGACTTAATGAATGACCCAGGTGTGCACGACGATTTTGAAGTATTCTCTGTTTGGATCCAGACAGATCGCGGATCTTAAGACCTGCAGCCTCCATAAAATCACTCGTCACTTCAATTGGATTAAAAGAGATCCATTTCCTCAACAATTCCCATGCTGGTTTCTCACTGATCAGGACATATTCGGAATCAGTCTCCAACGCTTTCCTCTCTGCGGAATGACAAACACTTTGGCAAAGTCTGGCCGGTATCAGGTAATAGAGAAGTTTGACTTCTTCCTCCTCTAGTTTATGCTCTTCGCAATACCCCTCAATAATAAGCTTTCCAATACCAATGGGATCCTGTTTGGAAAGCATAGTATAAGTCAACGCAACTGCCAGCTCGTTAATTGCTGGTGCATAGCATATATCTCCGAAATCTATTAAACCGGTAACTTTTTCATTTTTGAAGAGTATATTCCAATCATTCCAATCATTATGAATGATCGAATGCCTTAGAAAAAGGAGTTTAGGCGCTATTAATTCCCTGTATTGGTCAAAAAAATAGTCGACAAATTTACGATCGCTTGGATTTTCTATGAATGATGCCTTTGGCCACAGCTCTAAACATCTGCTCAAATCCCAACTATGTTTCAGGGATTCGATCACAGAATCGCCATAATTTGATATCGATTTCGACATCTCACCAATCGCTTTTCCAAGGTTGAAAAGTACTTTCTCGGAATGATGAATTTCGGCCAGAAACTTTCCATCCAGGAAATGTAAAAGCCTGCTAAAGGAATGGTCTTCGTATTGGACAATTTCCTTGTCCTGGTATACTGGCCGTTGCAGATCGAAACTAAGTTTATCCCTTAAATAATCAATGAGCTTGGTTTCAGCCTGGACTTTATGAAAATCGTCAGGATCTTTATAGTATTTGAGAACGTACCTCTTCCCTCCGGGATGTTTCAACAAGTGATTCTCACTTGCATACCCCTCTAGCTTCGAAATTTCTACGTTTTTAATACCATATGGAAATAGAAGATCCTTCATTTATGATGAGATACGGCTGTTGACTGAGAATTGATCAAAATCAATTGTTGACAGAGCAAAGTCATCAAACCAAATACATTCAAAGCATTTATCTTCAATTTTTGAATTGAATTTCAAGTCAAAGCACAAAACAGGTACTAATATGGGAGTTATTAGAGAATTTGTCGGTCCTAAATCCAAATATGATGAAACACTGCCATATACTTATGAAGCGCGTGTCAAAGTATTAAATGGCGAAAAAGGTGAAGGTGTGATGAATTACTACTACGCCGATACACTATGTGGTCTTGTGGAGTACATGACAGAATGCAGGATCCGTAGCTCAGAAGTAAAAATGTACGCGATCTATAAGGAGAGAGAAGTGCTCATTGATCAAAAACCCCTATTGGCAAAAGATGGTAATTGGCTTAAAAGACCAATTTTGTGCAGGTCACTGGAAGATCACTATACAAAGACGTGTATTGATCATTACAAAGGCCATAAGGAAAAAGGGGAATGTTCTTTCATTGACAGAGACAGGACTGTTACTTAATTGTTCTCCCCGGTAAGCCATTTCATTAGATTTCTTAAAAACTGTAAATTCTGTTCGGCGCCAGGAGCGGCCAATCCCATTACAAATTTGTTCCGTTGGATTTGAGCAGTAAACATAGCTCCTTCACCGAAGACCGCCACTTTACCTTCTCCGATCTCAGCAACAGCTCCCTGACACCATCCGTTAATGTCAGTGACCCTGGTACTTTCATCAAATTCCCATGGAATGTCCGGTTGGAATAATTTAAACTTTTCATCGAATTCCATGATGGGGGTGAATTCTTGAGAAATTCTGAAGGCCTGTCCCGTAAATGATCGAATAGAATCAATGCCTTCGGTTATGGAATGGTTTTTCAACCCACCGCTCATTTTTGAAAATATGTGAATTTGCTCGGGGTTTCTGTCAACACCATTCGCCAACATTGCAAATCCATTGTTAAAATCCACTCCAAATGCCATAGCTAGACTGGAGGCAGCTCCCGGAAAAGGTTGATGATCTGCAATTAGCAATAAATTTCCTCCATTTATCACCCATTCATAAAGAGATGAAATTTCTTCTGTATCAAACGCAGGGAGCAGAGGTGGTGTATCCCAATTACCGGCATTTGAGGGATGCAATGCATTTGATATCACGAGATTTTTCACTTCGTTCAAAGATGACTTTGAAAGCTTAGATACAAATGAGTGGACCTTGTAACCATCAGCTTCAAGAACTCTCGCGAACGCGGCATATCGTCCGTCTATGGTATGGAAATTTGCATGGGCGGCGTCTACGTAGATTGACGGTCCATTACCGATTGGAAAACGGGGATCTGATATTTCAATACGAAAAGTGCTGTCAGCTAATTGTTGCGAAATGGATACCCATGGGTAAAGAAAAGATACAGCAATGACAAAGACACGCATCTGTTAATCATTATTTATTCACCACCAACAGGCCCGTAGAAAAATACCCATGTCATAAAATCGCTTGAGAAGTTTTGAAACCGATGTTCTTCTCCGGCTGGGACAAAATACACATCTCCCGATTCAAATGTTGAGATTTCACCTTCATGATAGAACTCTCCATGGCCATTAACGATCATATATACTTCATCCCGATCATGGGGTTGTTGAAGGTCCTTTCCTTCCGGTTTGTATAGCTCAACTTCAAGAGTACCATGAGAAAAGAGTTGAACAAATTTGTTATTGGACCTCTCAAGAGTGTTTATCCCGGAGTTTAGGCTCACTTTCATTTCTAATTCCAAGTTAGTAATTTGAATTTACGGGACTCGCCCATTTAGTAAAGATCAATCCATCGAAATGATCGGCAAGTATCAATTTATTCGAGTTTGACAGATCAATAAATGAGTCATTAACAATAATCATTTCTTTTGTCCACGGATGGCCTTCTATATTATCAAGATCCAGATACGAATAATCATATGGTGATTTTGAGATAATATCTTTGATATCCAGATTCTCAGTGTCGGGGGGTGATAGTTGCTTAATCTTATCGTTGAATCCCATCTCGCCCTGTCCGGAGAATATCCCGATGGAAATCATTTCATCTCCCATTTCCTTATTAAGGAGTTCTCCCATCACTTCCAAGTTCAAATTAGATTTGGCTATGTGAAAATTATGACCATTGACAATTACTTTTTTATTCGGAAACACTTCCTGAATCAGGAATAAAATGTTGTCAGCCATCATTTTGTCACGGGCATTCCATCTCTTCTCGAAGTCATTAGATTTCCTGAATTCCAGAAAGTACTCAAGGTAAAAGGATCGGTTCTTTATTGTCTGTTGAGCAATTTTCTCTTGTTGTGACTGCATTGGAGACTCCAACCAAAGTTTGTATAATTCCCTGTATGAGGCTATCAAATCATTCACCTCGTTTTCAAAGTCTTTTGTGAGCTCTTTTTTCTTGATGTCGGAAAGCATCTCGGTAAACCTGTCCTCCAGGTCATTGTATTCCGGAGGTATGCGATAAGACTCATTAAGCTCTTTGAGGTACTGTCCAAAGGACCTTCCCGATCGTTGGACATCAAATCCTGCAACTCTTAAAGTCTCATTATTCTTGACAAATTCCATCAAGTCAGAGTACGTTTCATTTCTCCAATACCCAATGAGTCCGTACGTCAATTGGTCCGGAGTCATAATGTCTCTATTCATATCCGCCGATATGATTTCCCCAATTCCCGATTCAAACAGAACAACTTCAAAACCGGCATTAAGGTGTAGGAATTTTACGATACTCCTCTTTATCTCATTGATTTCAGTGACTCGATGATCAAATTCCCCCAATAGTATGATCCTTTTGTCCCTGGTAAGAGCCTTCAGAAAGTCAAAGGTGTTGGAATTTCCGTTTGGCTCAAGAGGAATTAATCTATCAATTAGGTCTTTCCTTTCACTTGATGAAAGTGATTGACAGTTACTATTTAAAGCAAGTATTATAAGGATCAATGAGCAATAGTATTTCATGCCGTAATGGTAGTCATTCGGCTGTAAAGGACGAAATACTTTTGGAAGGGTTGCCTTAGATACTCCTAAAGGTCACTAAAATCAAATGTATCAAGGAATTTGGTTGTGAATTTTCCTGACTTGAAGGTTTCATCATCCATCAACTTAGCATGGAAAGGGATAGTTGTTTTTATACCTTCAATCACCATTTCCTCAAGGGATCTTTTCATTTTGATAATGGCCTCTTCCCTTGTCTGTGCGGAAACTACAAGTTTCGCTATCATAGAATCATAGTAGGGTGGGATCGTATACCCGGAATATACATGAGTGTCAACTCTCACACCATGACCACCTGGGAGGTGAAGATTTGTGATCTTACCCGGACTTGGCCGGAAATCATTTGCGGGATCCTCTGCATTTATCCTGCATTCAATGGAATGCAGCTGTGGATAATAATTTCGGCCGGAAACTTCAATTCCAGCTGCTACTTTGATCTGTTCCTTGATCAAATCGAAGTCGGTCACTTCCTCCGTAATGGGATGCTCTACCTGAATACGGGTATTCATCTCCATGAAATAGAAGTCTCCATTTTTGTCAACAAGAAATTCAACCGTCCCCGCACCTTCATAATTGATCGACTGAGCTCCTTTGACCGCTGCCTGACCCATTTTTTCTCTTAATTCTTGTGAGATAATAGGAGAAGGCGTTTCCTCCAGTAATTTTTGATGTCTTCTTTGTATGGAACAATCTCTTTCGGACAAGTGAGAAGCTTTTCCATATTGGTCTCCAACGATTTGTATCTCGACGTGCCGAGGTTCTTCAACGAATTTTTCAAGGTACAGGCCTTCATTTCCAAATGCAGCACCGGCCTCCTGACGAGCATCATCCCAACCTTTTTTAAATTCTTTTTCAGAGTTCACCAACCTCATTCCCTTTCCTCCTCCACCTGCTGTAGCTTTTAGCATTACAGGATACCCAACTTCCTTGGCAAGTTTTTTTCCTTCCTCAATGGAGGATAACAGGCCATCAGAACCAGGAATAGTGGGCACTCCGGCATTTTTCATAGTCTCCTTTGCAGTGGCTTTATCACCCATTTTGCTGATCATTTCAGCGGATGCGCCAATGAACTTTATTTTGTATTCATCACAACACTCTGAAAATTCAGCATTTTCCGAAAGGAATCCATAACCCGGATGGATTGCGTCTGCATTGGTGATTTCGGCTGCAGAAATGATCCGTGGGAT
The DNA here is from genome assembly GCA_965242805.1 of Cyclobacteriaceae bacterium. Classification (GTDB taxonomy): domain Bacteria; phylum Bacteroidota; class Bacteroidia; order Cytophagales; family Cyclobacteriaceae; genus JANQEU01. The sequence continues at coordinate 4,531,520 of CBDETD010000002.1, forward strand.
ATTAAGGTAAGAATCTTTACCGGGGGCAGCACCAACACAAACAGCTTCATCCGCAAATCTAACATGGAGACTATCCTTGTCAGCTGTAGAGTAAACGGCTACTGTCTTAATGCCCATTTCTTTGCATGTCCTGATTATCCTCAGGGCAATTTCACCTCGGTTGGCAATGAGAATTTTGTTAAACACGGGTCAAAGGTTTATGAAGGGTCAACTAAGAATAAAGGTTGATCGTATTCTACCGGACTGGCATTGTCCACCAAGATCTTTACGATAGTGCCAGATATATCAGCTTCAATCTCATTGAAGAGCTTCATTGCTTCGATGATGCAAACGGTGTCCCCGGCATTTACTTTGTCTCCAACCTCGAAAAAAGCAGGTGAATCCGGATTAGCTGATCTGTAAAAAGTCCCGATCATGGGAGATTTTATTTCCTTGTAGTTTGAAGAACTTTCGGATTTCTGGGGAGCATCAGTTTGGGGAGAGGCCGCAGGTGCCTCAGCTGCCACAGGTGCAGGAGCTGCAGCTGGCATGGCTATAGGTGCCTGGATTGTCGGTTGGATAGTAGCTTCCGCAGATCTTTTCACCCGAACTTTGTATTGCTCGGTTTCAATATCTACTTCTTCAAGTCCGGTACTTGAAATGAAATCGATTAGGTCTCTTAATTCCTTTATTTTCATCTAGAAATGCTGTTTTAAGTTCTTTTTGAAGGTCGGTAAAGGTAAATATATTTATTTAACCCTCTCAACGTAATTTCCTGTCTTGGTATCTACTTTTATCAACTCATCCTGATTTATAAAAAGTGGCACTTGTATGGTTGCGCCCGTCTCCAGTTCTGCCGGCTTCGTTGCATTGGTAGCAGTATCTCCTTTCACACCTGGTTCTGTATACACTATCTTCAATGAGACATGTTGAGGTAATTCTGCACTCAGGATTCTGTCCTGTTCAGTATGTATCAGCACTTCCACCTCTTCACCATCTTTAAGAAATTGTGGAGCATCGATCAGTTGTTCGCTTAAAGGGAATTGTTCGTACGTATCAGTATCCATGAAGTGAAAACCGATGTCATCTTTATATAGGTATTGATATTTCCTTCTTTCGACACGAGCGGTTGTAATCTTATGACCGGCGGAGAATGTATTTTCGATCACTTTTCCAGTAGTCAGACTCTTTAATTTCGTTCTGACGAAAGCTGGTCCCTTACCGGGTTTGACATGCTGGAATTCTACAATGCTGAAAAGGTCATGGTTGTATTCTATGACAAGCCCGTTACGAATATCTGCTGTGGTAGCCATTGTTAAGTATGAATTTCTTTCAATGATTTATTTCGGATCGTAGGCCCATTTCAAATAGGTCGCCCCCCATGTGAACCCTCCTCCGAAAGCCGCTAGTATTAGGTTGTCTCCTCTTTTCAATTTCGGTTCGTAATCCCATAGGCAAAGAGGAATTGTGCCGGCGGTTGTATTGCCGTATTTTTCAATATTCATCATGACCTTCTCGTCACCGACACCCATCCGCCGTGCCGTTGCATCAATTATTCTTTTGTTTGCCTGGTGAGGTACAAGGTAGGCAATGTCATCACCTTGCAGGTTATTGTTGCTCATGACTTCCTCAGCTACATCAGCCATATTCTTAACTGCAAATTTGAAAACAGTTGATCCCTCCTGAAAGGCGTAATGCTCTCTATTTTGAACGGTTTCCATGGTGGCAGGGTATCTGCTACCACCTGCTTTCATTCTCAGAAACTCTTCTCCTGAACCATCGGATCTTAAGATGGAGTCCAAAATGCCTACTCCTTCGGTTGTTGGTTCCAACAGGACCGCTCCAGCTCCATCTCCAAAAATGACACAGGTTGCCCGATCTTGATAATCTATGATCGCTGACATCTTATCGGCTCCAACAACAACTACTTTTTTATGAGTTCCGCTTTCTATGAATTTAGCTCCTGTGGATAATGCATAAAGGAATCCTGAACATGCCGCACTAATGTCATAACCAAATGCGTTAGTTGCACCTATCTTATTGGTGATCACATTGGCTGTGGCGGGGAAAACCATGTCTGGAGTCACAGTTGCGCAAATGAGCAACTCGATTTCCTGGGGGTCTGTGTTTGTCTTTTCCAGGAGTCGGTTTACAGCTTCAACCGCCATTACCGACGTTCCTTGACCTTCGCCTTTGAGAATACGTCTTTCTTTAATACCAGTACGTGTGGTTATCCAGTCGTCATTGGTATCAACCATTTGTTCCAGTTCGTGATTTGTCAATATGTACTCTGGAACATATCCGTGTACGCCAGTGATGCTTGCTGTGATTTTTGTCATCTGGATTAGGTTGCTTACTTGAGTGAAAATCTATGGACCTGGTATCAGCTTTAAGCTAATACTTCTTTCTCCATTACGACTTTGCCCTTGTAGTAAAGCTTACCTTCATACCAGTACGCTCGATGAGGGAGATGAGCTTCACCTGTTGTAGGACAAACCACGTATTGCTTTGGTGTTGCCTTAACATGGGTCCTACGTTTATCCCTACGTGTTTTTGAAATTTTTCGCTTTGGATGCGCCATTTCTTTCTTTTGTTATTATTTCTTCAACTTTTTTAATACTTCCCATCTTGGATCAATTTCTTCCTCGGAGGATTCAACATCTTCAGACTTATCTGAATAGATCAAATCCGATCTTTCCTGATCCTTAATTTTCGGATGTAATTTTTTCATCGGTATCGCAAGTGATACAAATTCATATATGAATTTTGCAACATTTATCGATGTTGCATTTCTATTGATAATCATTACATCCTCACTTAATTCTATTTCCTCTTCACCAAACTTAATGATGAGCTCATCTTCAGTATGAATCGGAAAATCGAATTCTTCGAGTGTTACATCACAAATCAGCTCAACCACTACTTCGAGTTTGAAGTGTAGATGCATCATTGTTTCGGACTTCTCAATTCGGAGAAAAGCTACCCCTTTCCCATTTTCTACAAGACTGTTAGGGAATAGTTGGAAAAAAGACTTGTTTATCCGGAAATCATAGTTGTGATCTCCATTGTCCAAGCCGAAGATTTGGACCTCAAAGTCCTTAAAAGCCTTACCACTCATCCCTGTCGATCTTGAAAGAAGCGCAAATTTAGGGATTATGATTAAAATTATTCTATTGGAGAGTTTTTTCTTTAACTATATCGTAAGCCAGGAATATTGCACTCTTCATGGAATCTCCATTTGCCAAATTCTTTCCGGCAAGGTCAAATGCAGTTCCATGGGCTGGGGAGGTCCTGACTGCGGGTAGACCTGCAGTGAAGTTCACACCTTCTCCATTGGAGATGTATTTGAAAGGAACAAGACCCTGATCATGATACATCCCAAGTATTCCATCAAAGTTCTTATGCTGATTACTACCGAAGAAACCGTCCGCAGGAAATGGACCAAACACAAGGTTACCATGCTTTTTTGATTCCTTTATGGCAGGTAAAATGATGTCGTTTTCTTCACTGCCAAGTATACCATTCTCTCCAGCATGTGGATTAAGCCCTAGAATGGCAATTTTTGGTTTCTTAATATGGAAATCCTTCTGAAGTGATTTTATTAGAATTGCCATCTTTGATTCTACCAATTCTTTGGTAATAGTTGACGGAACTTTAGCCAATGGGATATGACCCGTAATGACTCCAATTCGGAGGTCATCTTTGACCATTAGCATCAGGCTATCTTCTTTTTCAAACTTAGTTGTGAGGTATTCTGTGTGCCCTGGAAAATCGAAATCATCGTCTTTGACATATTCCTTGCTGAACGGGGAAGTAACCATTGCGTGTATTTTGCCGGATTTAAGATCCTCAGTTGCTTTTTCCAGGGATTTTTTTGCATAGATCCCACCAGCGGGATTGGGTGTCCCGGGAGTGACTTCTACCTTTTCATCCCAAATATTCAAGACATTTACTTTTTTGGGATTGAGGTTGGTAAAATCCCGTGTTTGGTGGAAATTGAAATCTCTAAGCTCAAGTAGTTTTCGATAATATGAAACGATACCGCCAGAAGCATAAATAATGGGAGTTAAATATTTTGTGATCCGCGTGTCGCTCAAAGCCTTGAGCGTCACTTCTGGTCCGACACCATTTATGTCCCCGATTGAAATTCCAATTAGTGGTTTTTTAGACTTTTGGCTTTTTTCGCTCATCTCAATTCCATTACTTGGCCGGAAAATTAAATCATTTTAGAATTGAAAAAGGTCTCTCCTAAGAAACATCTTGGTCAGCATTTTTTAGTAAATGAAAACGTCGCGACCAGAATTGTGGAGGCCTTGCTTCCAACGGAAAATAAAGTAGTAGAAATAGGTCCAGGTATGGGGGTTCTCACGAAACATCTTTTGGGGGAAGATGACTTTGTCGCATATGATATTGATAATGATTCGATCGAATATTTGAGGTCACAATACGAGTCCCATAGATCTAAATTTATTTTAAAGGATTTCCTGCAAGAAAATTTTATTGAATCGAAATTTGACATCATTGGAAACCTTCCATACAATATTTCCTCCCAGATTTTTTTTAAAGTATATGAACTGAAAGATATTGTTAGTACAGTGGTATGTATGGTGCAGAAGGAGGTGGCCGATCGGGTATCAACCCGAGAAGGATCGAAGCAATATGGGATATTGAGTGTCTTATTACAAACATGGTATAATATTGAATATCTATTCACTGTAAAGCCGGGATCTTTCAATCCTCCACCAAAAGTAAATTCCGGGGTTATTAGGCTTATCAGAAATGACAGATTAGGATTGCCATGCGATGAGAAGTTGTTTACAAGGGTTGTAAAGACGAGTTTTGGAAAGCGTAGAAAAACGTTGCGCAACGCATTAAAAGAATTTAATTTGCCGACTGCTCTCACGGACGTATCTGTTTTCTCAAAACGTGCAGAACAACTTAGTGTCCAGGAGTTTATTGAATTGACTGTATCTATTGAGAAGGAATGGAAAGCTTAATGGAGTTTGAATTAAGTAAAGAATATCTTGAGCGGTTCAAACAGGCGCTTGATGACAGGGATGACAAATTCATAATCCAGACTCTTGATGGCATCAATCCGGCAGATATTACCTCCCTTTTATTCGAGTTCAATGCTGAAGAAAGTAAGTATGTATTTGATCTTCTACCAGCAGATGTGGATGCCGACATTTTGATGGAGCTTGATGAAGACGTAAGGAGAGATTTTCTTATGCATTTTATGGAGGGCGAGATTTCGAGTTTTGTTGATGAAATGGAGTCTGATGATGGAGCTGACATATTGATGGAACTTCCACTCAAAAAACGGGAACGAGTCATTGGTCTCCTGCAGAATGAAGAGAAAGCTACTAATATCCTGGACCTGCTTCGATATGATGAAGATGTAGCGGGTGGGTTGATGGCCAAGGAATTTATCAAGGCAAATATTAATTGGAATGTCCTTCAATGTATTGATCAGATCAGACTTCAGGCTGAGCATGTTGAAAAGATATTCTCAGTTTATGTTGTCGATGATCATGACCGCCTGGTTGGTAAGATCAGTTTAAAAAAATTGATCATCGCCAATGAGAAGATGAAGGTTGAAGATATCTATGATGATGAGGTCCAATCCGTAGAAACCTATGTGGAGGAACGTGAAGTGGCTGCGATAATGCAGAAATATGACCTGGAGGCCATCCCTGTAGTGAATGCCAGAGGAAGGCTCGTAGGAAGGATAACCGTTGATGATATATTAGATGTCATTACTGAAATTGCCGAAGAAGAAAGGCAACTTATGACCGGTATATCATCGGATGTGGAAGAAGATGATTCTGTATGGGCACTGTCAAAAGCTCGGTTACCATGGTTGATAATAGGAATGGTTGGTGGTTTAATTGCTGCACAGATCACAGACCTATTCAAAGGTGACATTACATTAATTGCAGGACTTGCGTTATTCATTCCTCTTATTATGGCCACTGGAGGTAATGTTGGTATACAATCCTCTTCAATCATCGTACAGAGTTTAGCCAATAAAAGTGCATTCACGGAGAGCATGGCTTCCAGATTGGCAAAAGTATTGATGGTTGCCGTAGTCAATGGATTGATCTTGGGAGTTATGGTGTTTGGTGCGGTGATTCTTATTTTCAAGGATCAACCCTTATCAATTACAGTTTCTATCGCCTTATTCAGCGTTGTCTTACTCGCTTCGTTTATGGGTACTGTTACACCTTTGCTTTTGGACAAATTTGGTGTAAACCCTGCCCTGGCTTCCGGACCTTTTATCACCACTGCCAACGATTTACTCGGTCTTGCTGTTTACTTTTCAGTAGCACATCTTTTATACAATTTATAAACTACATGAAAGGAAAGATTCTTGTCGTTGACAAAATGCACGACTCTATCATTCCAATGTTGAATTCAATCGGTTGGGAGGCAGATTATCATCCTAATTTCCAGAGAACTGAAATATTAGAACGTATAGGATCTTACCAGGGATTGATAATCCGGTCCAAGACCAAAATAGATGAAGAATTCGTTAGGAACACGTCATCATTAAAATTTGTGGCGAGAGCAGGAGCTGGGATTGATAATTTGGACACGGACTTGTTAAAGGCTCACAAGATACAGGTTGTCAATGCTGCCGAAGGCAATCGGGATGCTTTGGGGGAGCACTGTATTGGGATGATCTTATCTGTTTTGCATAGGATTCACGTTTCAAACAGAGAAGTTCGGGGTGATATATGGCGCAGGGAAGAAAACAGGGGCCATGAACTGGGAAATAAAACAGTTGGAATACTTGGTTTTGGACACATGGGGAGTGCATTAGCGGAACGACTGATCTCATTTGGTTGCAAAGTGGTTGCTTATGATAAGTATAAAACCAACTATGCTCCTGCAAATGTTGAAGAACTTGATCTCGAAACTTTCAAAAATGAAACGGAAATATTGAGTCTTCACGTACCCTTGACCGAAGAAACAAAAGCGTTTATAGATTATGATTTCCTTACTTCTTTCCCCAGGCTCTTTATTTTGGTGAACACAGCACGAGGAGAAATCCTTAAAACAAATGATCTCTTAAAGCTATTCGAGGAAGGGAAATTGTATGGAGCTGCTTTTGATGTTTTGGAAAATGAGAAACTGGCCTCGCTAAATCCTGAAGAAAAGGAAGTCTTTAACCAATTGAAAAGCAAGGAAAACATTGTATTCTCACCACATGTGGCAGGGTGGACCTTTGAATCCTATCGAAAGATCAATGAGGTGCTGGTGGAGAAAATTTCAAAACTCAATTTTTAATCTCAGCGCCGGATTTCCTATATTTGTACCATCATAATAAAAACCTGAAGGGAAACGGCTTTGATTCAAGGCCGTTCTTTTTTGTTTATAGGGATAGGAAATAATCGAACTAGAAATGGCAAATTACTACACCAAAGAAGGATTACAGAAGTTGAAAGATGAGCTTCAGGAGCTCAAGACCAAAGGGCGATCTGATATTGCGAAACAGATCGCTGAAGCAAGAGATAAAGGAGATCTAAGTGAAAATGCAGAGTATGATGCTGCTAAAGATGCACAAGGCCTATTAGAGCTAAAAATTTCAAAATTGGAACAAGTAGTTGGTGAAGCAAGAGTAATAGACGAATCTACAATTGACACTTCCAAGGTTTCCATATTGTCCACGGTAAAAATCAAGAATAAGAAAAACGGTGCCGAAGTTAAGTATCAGTTGGTGGCAGAGGAGGAAGCAGACCTCAAAGTTGGAAAGATCTCAGTAAAGTCACCGATTGGAAAGGGGCTCCTTGGCAAAACACAAGGTGAAACCGCCCAGATCAATGTACCTGCAGGACAAATGGAGTTTGAGATCGTGGAAATCTCCTACTGATATGGCAACTATCTTTACTAAGATCATCAACAGAGAGATCCCTGCCCATATCGTTGCGGAGGACAATAGCTTCATAGCTTTTTTAGATATCAACCCCCTGACCAAAGGTCATACATTGGTTGTTCCCAAGGTTGAAGTGGATTACATATTTGATCTCGATGATGAGACATTTCTGGATCTTCATGCTTTTAGCAAGAAAGTGGCAAAAGCCCTTGACGATGCCATAGATTGTGAAAGAATAGGGACCACTGTCATGGGACTTGAAGTACCTCACACACATATCCATCTCATTCCCATGGATTCTATGGACGATATGAATTTTGCTCGAACCAAACTTTCTTTGACTAATGAGGAGTTGTCTTCGATCGCTGCTTCTATTCAGGAATCATTCTTAAAACTTTCATAGACCGGAAATCCGCCCGGGATTATCACTTAGGTAGGCTTTCCAGGTTGAGCTTTTTGTAGTCAATGCACCGTCCTGATAGTGATGACAAATAGCCACCGCTAGTGCATCTGTTGCATCCAGTAGCTTTGGTGCTTCCTTGATTTTTAGCAGGGTCTGGATCATTGCGGCCACTTGCTCTTTAGAAGCATTTCCGTTTCCAGTTACGGACTGTTTTACTTTTTTAGGAGCATACTCGACAATTGGAATGTCTCTTGAAAGAGCAGCTGCCATTGCAACTCCCTGGGCTCTGCCAAGTTTTAACATGGATTGAATATTCTTTCCATAAAATGGTGCTTCCAGAGCAACCTCATCAGGAAGGTACTCATCGATCAGACTCTCCACCCTTTCAAAAATTTTCTTCAGTTTCAGTTCATGCCCTGAATATTTATGAAGGTGGATCACTCCAAATTGGACCAATTTCATTTGCGGTTTTGATACCGTGATTATCCCATATCCCATTACATTAGTACCCGGGTCCAATCCCAGAATAATCTTTTCTTTAACTGATGAACTTCCTCTTTGCACTAATACAAAGTAACAGTAGAGCAACCATATTGAAAAAACTTATCCAATTGACTGCCAAAATTGTCGCTACTGTAATCGCGATATTGTTCCTCTATGAGCAAGTAATGGAAATGGGATTGAATGGAGTGATTTCCAATTTTTTAAGTATTGAAGGGTATTGGGTTTACATTGGACTTGCTGTTTGTCTATCATTTTTAAACTGGTCATTTGAAATAGATAAATGGAGAATGCTTACTGTTGATTTCAGTCAATTCTCTATGAAACAGGCCGCAAAACCTGTTATGTCTGGTTTGGCAATGAACATGGTAGTCCCTTTCACTTTTGGGGATATCCTAATGAGATTGATGGGATCAAGATGTATTTCAAAATCAGCAAAGGCCATTTTCCTGAATCGGATGACTTCTTTGACTGTTACCATTCTCTTTGGAATGGTGGGGCTGTTATATTATTTCAATCCGGCAAATGATCTTTGGATTCAAAGCCCTTTTGCAGGTGTATTTTTCGTTATGATCGTCCTCACTTTGTGTGCAACAATTGATTGTCTTTACTTTAAAAAGAAGGTAATGACCTGGACATTCCTTCGATACATGGTCTTTGCTATTCAATACTTCCTTCTATTGTTACCGCTTTTGATGGGGTTGGAATGGGTTGTAATCCTTGCTGGCATATCATGGATCTTTCTCGTCAGAACAGTTGTTCCATCCTTTTTGGGAGCAATTGGGATCCGCGAAGCGTCAACCGTAGCCTTTTTTGCTTTATGGATGGATAATTCTACTGTCCTGATCATCCCTTCATTGTTAATTTGGATCATAAATATTGTTATTCCGTCATTGATCGGGTTCTGTTTCTTTTGGTCCAGGGATTATAAGCTCGCATGATAGTTTTATTATTGACGTTCTCATTATTTCATGTGCTTTCTTTCCTTTTACTTACAAGGTATTGGGTCAGGATACCCACACATAATTTCACACTATTTAAAACGGGTGTGTCCATTTTGATCCCAGTAAGAAATGAAGGAGAATCTATCAAGCAAATCTTGACAGATCTTTCAAACCAGGATTATCCTGAAAATTTATATGAGGTTATTGTAATAGATGATCATTCTGATGATAACACGTCCTTTATTGCAGCAGAACATATGAAATCTTTAGGATTGAATGGGAAGGTAATTGAGTTGGATAACGAATCGGTAGGTAAGAAGGCCGCATCCACGATGGGTGTTAAGGAAGCAAAATTTGACATAATCGTTTGTACGGATGCTGATTGTCACCTCCAGAAAAAATGGCTGTCGAATCATACATCTTGCTACCTTGACAAGAAGACCAAAATGGTGACGGGTCCGGTTTTGATGAAGGGTGACTCATTACTGGAGAGCATTCAGGTTATCGAATTTACCGGGTTAATAGGTTATGGTGCGGTGACACTGGATAGGGGATACCCGAGTATGTGCAATGGGGCGAATATGTCCTATGTAAAGGAGGCCTTTGAAGAAGTGGAAGGATACCTGGGGAATGACCACATTGCAACGGGGGATGATGAATTCCTGCTGCAGAAGATTTCCCAAAAATTTGAGGGTTCTATCAAATTTCTAAAGGACCAAGATTCAATTGTGGAGACCCCTGCGAAAAAAAGATTGGTGGACCTGCTCGAACAGAGGGTTAGATGGACAAGCAAATGGAGGTTTCATAAAAGCAAGTTTATCTGGTTCACTTCATTCCTTGTCTTTTTCAATTTTCTCCTCGGATCAATTTTGATACCTTATGCAATAATCTCAGGGTCATTGCCGCTTATAGGTGCTGTTATTTTGAAGTGGATTTCCGAATTGTTTTATTTCGGAGTTCTAAGTTCTTTTTTTAAGGTAAGACTCAAACCCTTGTTGATTCTCCTATTGAGTATTATTTACCCTTATTATGCACTGTTCTTGGGGATAGCTTCTATTTTTGGAAGATATTCATGGAAAGGCAGGAGGTATAATGACGGATACAGAATTTCTGGTAATGGATGAACTCTATTTTGTGATAAAATATGAGGAACTTTTAGACAATTGCGATATTTCAAGTGAAGAGCTCGTCAATACACTTAATTCATTATTTAAAAAGGAATGGATTAGAATTCTGATACCTAAAGTACTAAATGGAGGGAGTGACCTAATGGACGTTGAGGAGAAAAATGTGGACATAAATAGTAGATTCCAACAATATTATTTCATGGCCTCGAAAGCAGGTTTGATGGCACATAATTCCACATCATGAGCAATCAGTTGGATATAAGGGACCTTGAGTTAAACGCTCTCCTTGAAATCACCCAGGCAATCAATAATAACCTGGCTGAAAACGACCTGTATCGTATATACCGATTTACCCTTTTGGGTGATTTGAAGCTTCAAAAGTTAGCAATGTACGTGAGGGATGAAGAATGGGTTTGCAAAGTCCATTTTGGTACTAATGAAGATTTCGATCATTGCACACTTCCAGACAAATACCGTGAACCATTCGAACAATGTATCCCGGATGAAGCTCCTTTTGATGAATTTAATTTAGTTTTTCCAGTCTCCCACAAACAACAAATGCTGGCCGTAGTCTTTATTGGTGGCCTTGAGAGTGATGAAGACCTGATCGATTCAACCTTCCTAAGGGCACTGACCAATATTCTCATAGTGGCAATTGAGAACAAGAAACTAGCCAGGAAGCAGCTTGAACAGGAAGCTTACAGAAGAGAATTGGAGATTGCCAAAAAGGTTCAGAATTTCCTTTTTCCCAAATCTCTTCCCAAAACATCCAGATTGCATATTGATGCAGTTTACCTTCCTCATCAGAATGTTGGTGGAGATTATTATGATTATATCCAACTTGATAGCGATAGGTTCTTGATATGTATCGCGGATGTTTCCGGAAAGGGAGTTCCTGCCGCTCTTCTCATGTCAAACTTTCAAGCGTCTTTGAGAACCTTGATCAGAAAGACCGATGATCTGGAGGAGATAATTGGGGAGTTGAATCATGCGACTTACGTAAGCGGCAATATTGAGAATTTCATTACACTGTTCATTGGGATTTATGATTTTCGGAATTCTGAATTTCAATATGCTAACTGTGGTCACAATCCATCCATTATTCTTCATCAGGATAATTTCATTGTACTGGAAGAAGGTACTACAGTATTGGGAATGTTCGATCCGTTGCCATTCCTGACCACTAAAAAAATCACAGAGCTTAAGGGGTTCAAATTCTTTGGATATACAGATGGTTTGACCGAAACCTTTAATGTGGAGGACGAACAATTTGGTATGGAGCGGCTAGTCTCGGTTCTTAAAAAGTTTAAAAATGAGGACTTAATCACTCTCCACCAGGCCGTCTTTAAAGAATTAGATAATTTCAGGGGGGAAAAAGAATTCAGTGACGATATCACCATGATCTCATGTGAAGTGAATTAAGATGAGGTCTTACCTTCACAAAACTCCCTTTCTTTTAAGGTTTTTTTATCCATATAGAAGTTGGAAAATAAATGATAAAGAGGACACTATTTTCCTAACTTTCGATGATGGTCCCGATTCGGAAATAACACCCTATGTTCTGGATCAACTTGCAAGAAATGGAGCGAAAGCCACTTTTTTTGTAATTGGTGCAAATGTTATAAAGCATCCAAAGCTTCTGGAAAGAATGATTTCAGAAGGGCACCAGATCGCAAATCACGGCTTCAGACATCTCAATGGGTGGACTACGTCCTTCGAAAAGTATATCGACGACTTTTCCGAATGCGAATCTATTCTCACTGAATTCGGAGTAAATACCGAGAAGTTGTTCCGTCCACCCTATGGTAGAATTGCATCAAAGCAATCACGGTTTATAAGCAGGACTCACAAAATAATAATGTGGGATTTATTATCAGGGGATTTTGATAGTAGACTCGATCATGGATTAGCCAGAAAGTCATTGTTGCGAGCGAACGGAGGATCAATAGTACTATTTCATGACAACAATAAGTTTATTGAGAATGTTAAGGTATTGCTTCCATGGTTCCTAGGTGAATTTCGAAGTAACGGATATAATTTTGAAACATTAGGTTCATTTTGCAAATGATTGATTCTCACGCTCATATCTATTTGGAGGAATTTGATGAAGATCTGGACGATGTTCTGGACGTAAGTGCAGATCAGGGCGTTAAGGCCATTCTGATGCCTAATATTGATCATACTTCCATAGAAAGAATGCTCAGAGTCGAGGAAAAGGATCCTACCAGATATCCTTCTATGATGGGACTACATCCATGTTCGGTTAAAAAGGATTTTGAAAAGGAGCTTTATTTGGTTGAGGAATGGTTGTCCAGAAGGGAATTTATAGCAGTTGGGGAAATTGGCACGGATTTATATTGGGATAAATCCTTTTGGTCACAGCAACAAGAAGCTCTGAAGATCCAAATGGAAATGGCTTTGAATCATGATCTTCCAGTGGTTTTACATTGCAGGGATTCAATTGATGAGACGATTGAAATAGTGAGGCCTTTTTCAAGAAAAGGATTGAGAGGAGTATTTCATTGCTTCACAGGGACGGAAGAGCAGGCAAATCAAATAAAAGAGTTAGGATTTAATTTGGGTATCGGAGGAGTTTCCACATTTAAGAATGGGGGATTAGATAAGGTCCTCGAAAAGATTGGATCTGACAAGATATTGCTGGAAACAGACAGCCCGTATTTAGCGCCCGTTCCATATCGCGGGAAACGGAACCAACCATCATACCTGAATAACATTTTAGAACGATTGGCGGTGATCTTTAATTCCACTAAGGAGGATATTGAGGATCTTACGGACAAGAATACGATAGAATTATTCAAATTGAATGGACTATAAGATCGTAAACATAAGGACAACTGTTAAAAGCGATCCCGCAGATTCCATTCTTATTATATATACCGGAGGAACATTCGGAATGGTCTATGGGGAAGATGGTTCATTAATCCCATTCAACTTCAATGAAGTCCTTGAGAAGATCCCGGAAGTATCTTCATTGGAATTGAAATTGACAGTTCTCTCATTTGCGTCACCTTTGGATTCCTCAAACTTGAACGGTCAGCATTGGAAGGACCTGTCATACATTATACGCGATAACTACGAACAATACGATGGGTTCGTGATTTTGCACGGTACGGATACCATGGCCTATACGGCTTCTGCTCTTAGTTTCATGCTTGAAGGGTTGAATAAACCTGTAATATTGACAGGTGCTCAGATCCCAATAGGACACCGAAGATCTGATGCTCGGGAGAATCTGATAACTGCGCTGGAAATTGCGTCTGCCAAAAACGATAATAAACCGATCATAAGCGAGGTATGTATATATTTCAACTTTGTCCTCCTGCGAGGTTGTCGAGCTCAAAAAGTCAGGAGTAGCACTTTTGCAGCATTTCAATCCCAGAACTATCCTATACTGGCTGAATCCGGCATTTTTATTGAATACAATACATCTAACATTTCTCCATGGAAAGATGAGAAGTTGACGGTAAATGACAATTTGGATCCCAATGTTACGGTACTTAAAATATTCCCCGGAATTCAGGAAGCAGTGGTTCGTAGTACGCTTCAGATCCCAGGCCTAAGAGGGTTGGTCTTGGAATCATATGGGTCCGGCAATACGATGGATCATAGTTGGTTTCTTGACTGTTTGAAGGAAACTATCTCGAGAGGGGTAATTGTTTACAATGTAAGCCAGTGTAGCGGAGGAGAGGTTATTATGGGTAGATATAAGTCCAGTAAGAATTTGTTGGACATTGGAGTAGTAAGCGGAAGGGACATAACAACAGAGGCTGCTTTAGCAAAGATGATGTTGCTTTTAGGGTCTGGAATGGAAACAGATTCAGTAAAGGAGAAATTATCTTTGCCTATTGCCGGAGAAATGGATATTTGAGGGGAAGTTTATTAAATCATAAATTTGCATAAAGCCTTTTTTCTTAATTTATTTGTTGCCTTAGAGTTAAGAGAGGTGTGGCTTTAATATGGAGAGGTGGCCGAGTGGTCGAAGGCGCACGCCTGGAAAGTGTGTAACCGCCTAAAGCGGTTCGAGGGTTCGAATCCCTCTCTCTCCGCACTGACAATGAAAAATTGAATTTTATTAATATTAACGTTAAAATTAACTTAACCGAGACTACCAACGAATTATGAAAAAGTTATTTACTCTTTTGATGCTGGCAGGTATTCTGACTTTCTCTTATACAAGCGTATATGGGCAGGATGATGCCGATACCACAGAAATGGCATCTGACACCACAGCAATGGACCAAGATACTACAGCTGCAGAGGAACCTGTAGTTGAAGAACCTGCTCCGGCTCCTGTTGAAGCTGAACCCGAAACTGAAGCGTCTTTTCATCAAGTTGTAAAAGAACAATTCATCGACGGTGGACCTACTTTCATGGGTATCGTTCTTCTTTGTTTGATTTTGGGTTTGGCGATATCTATCGAGAGAATCATTCATCTTAATCTGGCAACGACCAATGTCAAAAAATTATTGGCAAGCGTTGAGGATGCTCTTAATTCTGGGGGCGTTGAAGCAGCTAAGGAAGTTTGTAGAAATACAAGAGGACCTGTTGCTTCCATTTTCGTGCAAGGCTTGATGAGAATGTCAGAGGGTATCGAAATGGTTGAAAAATCCATTATTTCTTATGGTTCCGTTGAGATGGGTAAACTGGAAAGAGGAATGGTTTGGATCTCACTTTTTATTTCCCTTGCACCTATGTTAGGATTCATGGGAACGGTAATTGGTATGATCGGAGCTTTTGATGCTATTGCAGAAGCAGGTGATGTTTCTCCTTCACTTGTTGCGGGTGGTATCAAAGTGGCCCTTCTTACAACAGTGGGAGGACTTATTGTTGCTGTAATTCTTCAGTTGTTCTATAACTACCTGGTCTCTAAAATTGATTCCTTGGTAAACAGCATGGAAGATGCATCAATTTCTCTTGTTGACATGTTGGTAAAACACAACCTCGGTAAATAAAAGACTGCTAATATGTGGATTGATATAGGAATTTACGCTGCCTATTTGCTTATTATATTGTGTGCAGCATCATCTATTATAATGCCCTTGGTCCAGTCTTTCGGTGATCCAAAGTCCTTGGTGAAAGCTGGTTTGGGTGTTGCCGCGCTTGTTGTGGTCTTCGTCATTGGGTACGTAATTGCTGACCCTAATGCTGAAGGCACTACTGCATCTACTTCAAAATTTGTAGGTGCAGGTATTATCACGACCTATGTAGCTTTTGCTGGAGCTATTGTGGGTATCCTTTATACAGAGATCGCGAAAATACTTAAGTAATATGTCCAGAGGCAAAAGAAAACCGCCGGAGGTAAGTTCAGGATCTATGGCTGACATAGCATTTCTGCTACTTATTTTCTTCCTGGTGACAACGACCATTGCAAACGATAAAGGTATTGCAATGCTCCTTCCTCCTCCTCCAGATCCTAATCAGGAAGAGATCGAATTGAAATTGCAGGAGCGGAATATCTTTAAGATCCTGGCAAACAGTCAGGATAAGTTGCTGATTGAGAATGAACCATATACGGGATCAATGAGTGAATTGACAGAAATGGTTAAAAAATTCATTTTGAATTTTGGCAATCCTTCACCTGAAGGAGTGGAGATCTATAATAGTTTACCTCCGTCACTGAAGCAATTTGTAAATACCAATGGTAGAGATCCAGCATCATCAGATGATCCTACCAGTGGAAATGCTATTGTCTCATTTAAAGCACAACGAGGTACTACTTACGATCTTTACATCAATATCCTTGACGCTGTAAATGCTGCCTACAATGAAGTTTATGCAGCACGAGTTGGTATCTCTGTGGATGAGTGGTTGACTCTCGACAGAGAGGATGACATCCAAAAGGATATGTATGATAGAGGTAGACGGGGAATACCCAGAGCCATTTCAATAGCAGAACCAGATTAATTGAAAGACGATGTCAAAATTTAAGAAAAGTTCAGGGACCTCTCAGGATATACCCACGGCCGCATTACCGGATATCATTTTCATGCTGTTGTTTTTCTTCATGGTTACAACTGTGATGAGGGAGACAGACATTATGGTAAAACAAAATTTACCTCGCGCCACTCAATTAACGAAAATCGAAAGAAAATCCTTAGTTAGTTATATATATGTTGGTGAGCCCAAGAATACTGTTTTGTACGGTAATGAACCAAAGATCCAGACTAATGACGTTTTCGTAACAGAGGAGGATATCATTCAGTTTGTTAATCAAGAAAAAGATAAATTAAGTGAGGTGGAAAGAGATCAGATCACGATGTCAATGAAAGTTGATGTTGAAGTTAAGATGGGTATTATCTCTGATGTTCAGCAGGAGTTAAGAAAGGCAAATGCTAGAAAGTTGCTTTATAGCTCCATAATTCGGATTGATGACTAGAGAATAATTTTTTATAATATTGAAAAAAGCCATTCACTTAGTGAATGGCTTTTTTACTTATTGTCCTCTAGCAAATCTTTAGCTTTCTCCTTCAGATCAGAAAGTTCTCTTTCAAACTCGTTCCTTAAATCATCAAGCTGATTTTCGATCTTTTCCAACTCTTTTTCAGATGCTTTTCGAGTATCCTTAATTAACTTTTCAACTTCCTTTCGTTCCCTTTTCAGTTCTTTAAGTGCCCTTTCTATCTCAGATTTCGACTCTTCCGAGGCGTCTTTTA
Organism: Cyclobacteriaceae bacterium; assembly: GCA_965242805.1. Taxonomy (GTDB): domain Bacteria; phylum Bacteroidota; class Bacteroidia; order Cytophagales; family Cyclobacteriaceae; genus JANQEU01. Next base: position 4,549,024 of record CBDETD010000002.1, read on the forward strand.
CATCATCGGTCAACTCCTCAACTTTTTCATCCAATTCCTCCCTCGTTTCTTCAAGCAGACTGACAATTTTTTCTTTCAACTCCTCCTTTTCTCTTCGGCCTTCTTCGCAAGAAGTCACTAAAAACATTGAACACAGTAGTAATACAGAAAATAGAATTGTTTTATTCATTATGCACAAGCTTTTGGTTCGAGATATAATAGCCAGTCTTCATTGAAAGAGGACATAGACTTCTTAAGAAACATTACGAAAGAAGGCTTGGCAGGTTTCTTTGTAAGCTTCATTCCAGATCTCTGAACTGATAAATCACCTTTCTTGGTATTACAAGGTTTGCAGGCCGTCACTAGATTTCCCCAATTGGACTTGCCGCCCTGTGAACGAGGAACTACATGGTCCAATGTCAAATTGGCCTTAGTACCGCAATATTGACAAGTGTAATTGTCACGGCGAAAAACATTGTGTCTCGTCAATACTACTCCCCGATAGGGTATCTGTATGTATTGACTTACACGGATCACTGAAGGAAAAGCAAAGGAGTTTGAAACGGTTCTCAAAGCTTTTCCCTCCACCTCATTAAGTAAATCAGCCTTATTTAGATAGATCAATAAAAAAGCTCTTTTTACAGAGCAGATTGTTAAAGGAGAATAATCCTGATTTAGCACCAATACCTGTCCCATGTCATTCAATGTTTCTGATCTCTTTCTTCAATTCTTTAGTTTTTAGGTCGTGTCTCTTATCGAAGAGTTTTTTTCCTTTTGCTAAAGCTATTTCAATTTTTGCAAATCCTCTATTATTTATATAGAGTTTTGTAGGAATTATGGTCAATCCTTTCTCCTCTGATTTCTCTTTAAATTTCTTGATCTCCTTTCGGTGAAGTAATAATTTTCGCTCTCTATTAGGCTCGTGATTATCGTATGTGCTCTCAGCATATTGAGCAATAGTCATGCCTTTGATAAACATTTCACCATTACGGACATGACAATAGGATTCCTGTAGGCTGACCTTACCTTCCCTTATGGATTTTATTTCACTACCCTGCAAAACAATTCCTGTCTCAAGAGTTTCGACAAAATTGAATTCGAATCTGGCCTTTTTGTTTTTGATAGTGATTGATTTGGAGAATCTATCCGATTTCTTTTGTTGAGCCATAGATCAGAAGGTTTTTCTAGGTTGTGGTATATCTGAGAGACTTCCGAAGATTCTGTCCATATAACTATAATGACCAGCCATCGCTATCATCCCGGCATTATCTGTGCAATATTGAAGATCCGGGATATAGAGCTCCCATCCGTATTCTCCTGATAGTTCTTGAAGTCTGTCCCGAAGTCCGCGATTTGCTGCAACCCCGCCCGCTATAGCAATCTGTTTGATATTGGTCTTTTTCGATGCCAGTATTAGCTTATCAGTCAGCATATTGATCAAAACATACTGATAGCTGGCGCAAATATCCTCGAGGTTTCCTTCAATAAAATTTTGTTGTTTCTTAATGTTTTCCCTTAAAAAATACAATAGTGAAGTCTTTACACCAGAGAATGAAAAATCAAAGTTGTCCACATTGGACTCGGAAAAGTGAAATCTTTTGGGATCTCCTTTAACTGCAAACTTGTCTATCAATGGACCACCCGGATAGTCAAGCCCCAGCAATTTTGCTCCTTTATCAAATGCTTCTCCCACTGCATCATCGATTGTCTGGCCCAAAACAATCATTTCTGCATAACTATTTACTTGTACTATTTGGGTATGCCCACCACTCACCGTTAAACATAGAAATGGAAATTGAGGTATGGGATCATCAATAAAGTGAGCTAAAATGTGCGCTTTCATGTGATGCACATTAATGAATGGAATATTTAGTGTGTAGGCCAGGGTCTTTGAAAAAGTATACCCAACCAATAACGCCCCGAGTAAGCCTGGTCCTTGTGTAACCGCGATTGCATCTAAGTCCTTAAGATTAAAACCGGACTCATTCAATGTTTTTTCGATAAGGGGTATGATGTTTTTCTGATGTTCTCTTGAGGCCAACTCGGGAACGACTCCTCCGTATTCTGAATGTATGGATTGCGTGGCGATAATATTATTGATTACTTTGCCGTTGTGGCATATAGAAGCCGAGGTTTCGTCACAAGAAGATTCGATGCCGAGTATTGTGCATTTCATCAGGAGGGGGAGCTATTTTGCAAAGTAAAGTGGCAAAGATATATAAGAGGCTAGTAAAGGCTTTGTTATGGATTACAATGTCTCTTCTGTTTCTATTACTACTCATTGTAATAGTTATTCAGGTTCCTCGTATTCAATATATTGCAGTGAACGGTATAATAACCGCGATCGAATCAGGGTCAGAACATAGGATTGAAATTGGTTCGGTAGATATCGATTGGTTTGATGCTGGTACATTGCACGATGTGGTCCTTTATGATTTTCAGGATCATCTAATGTTCAAAGCAAATACAGTCCATGTGGATTTCGATCTACTTGACCTCTACTCGGACAGGAGACTAAGCCTCGATAAAATCAGTATCGATACAGCTTCATTTTTCCTCAGAAAGTACAATGACAGCACCAGTATCAACTTTTCGGTGTTTCTGAAAAGCTTGAACAAGGAACCAAAAGAAGAACCATTGATTATATCAACAGATCAATTGGAGATTTCCCAGTTAGAGTTGAAGTACGATCATGATTTACGGCCTTTCATGTCAAAACCCAGGTTTGATTATAATCACTTTGCCTTTAATATCAATGATTTCATTCTGCAGGAACTATTGATAAAATCTGGTGAGATCCATGCAGACTTAACCAATTTCATGGGTATTGATCAAAGCGGTTTGGAGATCGAAGAATTCCTGGCAAAAATACATTTCACCCAGCAGAGTCTGATGTTGAAAGAGACCAGGATCCAAACTCCTCATAGTACAATAGGGGATCAGCTCAATTTTCATTATTCAACTCCTTCAAATCTTGGATATATTATTGATAGCGTTCGATTAGAGTGGCAGTTGAGGGATGCTGTAATTGGTCATGAGGATTTAAAATACTTTTCCGAACTCAAGAAATGGAATGAAAAGGTTCTTTTAAACGCTGATTTATCTGGGACGATCAGCAGATTAGTATTTAAGAATACAAGGGTCTTGTTGGAGGATAATTCTTCCTTCTATGGAAATGTGGAGTTCATTGGACTACCCGATTGGAGAAATACCTTTATCGACCTTAGTGTACAAAATGCGAAGTTAATCGAAAGTCGTGCTCTGAGTTTCTTTGGGGATACTCCAATCAATCCCGGTGAACTTCAGTTTTCCGGCTCTTTGATAGGGTTCATTAATGATTTTGTTGCAACCGGTGACTTTATAACCCGAGGCGGGAAGGTATATTCCGACTTAAATCTCAAATTGACAAATGACCTTTCGGAAGCAAGGTATATTGGAAAACTTCGCTTATTGGATTTTCATGTAAATGATGTTACGTCCATAAATACCAATCTGATTTTGGACTTTAATGGTCGAGTCGATGGAAAAGGTCTCACAAAAAATTCGGCTGATTTTAATTTAGATGCTGAGATTTCTGATCTGAAATATGGTAAGTATCAGTTTGATTCATTCACTGCGAACGGAAGGTTTAAATCAAATTTCTTTGCGGGTTCCGTAAATCTTACAGATGATGAAATAAACATTGATGGAAATGCTAAAATTGATTTCAGTGTACCACAAGAAGTGATTGAAGTGGACATTCGCGTTGATTCTGTTGATCTATACTCATTGGGATTATCGAGAAAACCTATCAAAGTATCAACAGACATCGATATTGATCTGCATGATCTGAATGTCAATGATGCCACGGGGAATCTAAGATTGCAAAACATTCAGGTTATACAAGAAGGGGATTCAATTGAGGTTGATGCCATTGAGATCGTGTCCTCGGCCGACGTTTTAAAGACATACTCGGTGTTTTCTCCTGATTTCCAATTTACTATACAGGGCAATTTCAGGATTACGGATCTGATCAAAGATCTCCCAAGGACAGTGAGAGAGTACCGCAATTTTTTCACAGAAGAATACTCTCAAATTGTCGAATACTATGATACCGCCATTGTAAGGAATGAGTATTACGCAGATTTTCAACTAAAAGCGGCTAACCTGGGGAGGTATTTGGATTTTATTGGGATTCCCGCCGACTTTTCCGGTGATCTTGAAATGGAAATTTCTTATCAACAAAGGAGTGATGTCAACTTCAATTTTTTCATGGAGGTTGACACCTTCAAATTAGGTAATCGGATCTTCAGTGGTAATTCGGTGGAGGTTAATGCAAGTAAGGATCTGGATTCTCTCGGGGTGCTGGCATTAATATATTTAGCCTCCGATAAGCAGGTATGGGATGTTGTCTCTACTACAGAGAAGTTAGTTTGTGAGTCGATTTGGAATAATAATAATCTGGATCTTGGGCTCTCTTTAAAACAACCAAACAACAATAATGAAGCAAAGATCAATGCGGATATCGATCTCAGACCTGACAGCATATCCATCAGATTTTACTCATCACTTTTGAAAGCATTTGATCGACCATGGACAATTAGTAGCGAGAATGAGATCCTTTTCCTCAAGGACAAAATTCTCATTAACGATTTACAACTGTACAACCAGGATCAGTCCATCAAGGCCGATGGTGTGATTTCGGATAGTCTTGTGACACTCGTGGAATTTGATTTTGAGAATTTCGAATTAAAAAATATTTCTGCCGTTTTACCGAAGAGCTTTGACGGAGTCCTTAATGGAAAGGCAAGGGTAACAAGGATCAATGGGGGTGACCCGGTCAGATTTGAGTCCCAATCTACAATTGATAGTTTACAATTCGAGAATATACTCGTCGGCAATTTGTCAGGAAGATCATCCTGGGATCGGGATCAAGGGGGTATTATTATCGATTATCAATTGGAGAACGCAAATATTGAAACCGTGAAACTCGATGGGCTCTTAAGACCTTTTGATCCAGATAATCAAGTGGATTTGAAAGCCAGGTTCAACAAAGCCAATTTCAATGTAATTGAGCCATTCTTCAGTTCACTGGTATCAAACGTTTCCGGATTTGCAACAGGAGAGGTAGTTGTCAAAGGAAGACTACAGCAACCACTTCTGGAGGGTGGAGCAAGATTGGAGAATGGGAATGTTACTCTCAATTACTTAAATACGACTTACACCTTTGAAGGCAATACTACATTCAAGGAGAACGCAGTGATTTTCGAAAATTTTAAAGTGACAGATCGTTTTCAGAATAATGCTTCAGTCCAGGGGGAACTTCAGCACAAATATTTCAAAGATTTCCAATCAAATATTCAGGTCGCTCATGAATCATTTGAATTATTGAATACAACAATTAGCCAGAATGATCTGTATTATGGGAATGCATATTCTACAGGAACGATAGAGTTGACAGGACCTATAAGCAACATACTGATAAAAGGTGATGTGACAACAGGACCCAATACTCGTATATACATTCCTTTCACCGATGATTCAGAAGTTCAGACGCAAGATTATATTAAATTCATAAGCAAGACGGACACCACAATAAGTGTGGATTTTGTTGAACCGGTTGATCTTCGAGGTATAAATCTGGATTTTAATGTAAATGTGACCAATGACGCTTATTCTGAGCTGATTTTTGATCCCCGAACCGGTGATATAATTCGTGGTAGAGGAACTGGAAACCTGCAGTTGACTACCGATTCTGATGGCAATTTCGAGTTATTTGGGTCCTTGGAAGTCAGTGAGGGCGCTTACAATTTTACCACTAGCTTTATAAATAAAGAATTTCAGCTAAAGCCCGGGGGTACTATAAAGTGGTATGGTGACCCTTATGGAGGGCAGTTAGATCTGGAAGCAACCTATCGACAGTTGGCGGATCCCAACGATTGGAGATCATCATTTGGAGATGATAATGAAGTTTCCCAAAAAGCACCGGTTCTTGTGAATCTGGGTCTTACGGGACCTATGATGTCACCAACTATAGATTTCAAACTTGAATTGGAGGAACAATCTTCTTCAGGATTTGGTGATCAATCAAATTGGCGGACCTTGATCGCTGCTATTAATAGTAATGAAGAGGAGTTGAAGCGACAGGTATTCAGTTTATTAATACTTCGGAAGTTTACTGAAGAAGAAAGCTTTGTGGTGTCGGGCAACAACGTCATTGGGTCCAGTGTCAGCGAGTTTGTCAGTAATCAGCTTAGCTACTGGCTAAATCAGGTAGACGAGAATCTAGAGATCAGCATTGATCTGGGTACTCTTGATCAGGATGCTCTAAATACCTTTCAATTAAGACTCGCGTATACGTTTCTCGATGGAAGACTTCGGATCTCTAAAGATGGAGTTGTAACTCGAGTTGTGGAAGAAGGAAACACTAATCTGGCAAATTCTATCCTTGGTGATTGGTCTATTGAGTATTTGCTCAGTGTTGATGGAAAACTTCGGGTAAAAGTATTCAGCAAAACGGATCAAACTTTGGCAACACAGAGTGAAATGAATCAGCAACCAGGTGTGAGTATTCGTTATGTTCAGTCTTTCGATGAGCTTAAAGAGTTCTTCGGGTTGAATAATAAGGAAGAAAAGAGAGACCAGGCTTCTGCTGCACCGATACCTCCGGGAAATTTCCTAAAACCTTGATCATCAAACAACCTTCCTCTCCGGTTGTTTTCATTGTATGCAAAAAGAAGTATCGATTTTTTGGTTTAGAAGGGATTTAAGGTTGGATGACAATACAGGGTTGTTTCATTCATTGAAAGGCCCCTATCCGGTTCTACCAGTATTTATATTTGATCCGGAAATTCTTGATAAACTTGAAGATAAGCATGATGCTCGGGTTTCGTTCCTTCATATGGAACTAGGTCGAATCAAGAAAGAGCTTTCTTCTTTGGGAACAGATTTATGTATAATAAATGGAAAACCAATTGAAGTCTTCAGGAAGCTTTTCAACTCATACGTGGTAAAATCGATATTTACCAACAGAGACTACGAACCGTATTCTATTTCAAGGGACGAGGAAATCAACGAATTCGCCAAAGAAAACGGAGCCACATTCCATAGCTACAAGGATCAGGTTCTATTCGAAAAGGGTGAAATTCTTTCAGGGTCCGGAGAACCCTATAAAGTATTTACCCCCTTCAAAAAACGTTGGCTACAGAAACTTAATGAGGAAGAAGATACTTCAATGGTACTGGACAACGAAGTGTCCAACTTCGTAAAAGGCGAAGTCTTTCATTTTCCGAGCTTAAACGAAATTGGTTTCAAATCGTCTTCCATTAGCTTTCCTGATCGAAAAATTCCTTTACAGATCATAAGTAAATATGGTGAAGAAAGGGACTATCCGGCAAAAGATGCGACGAGTAGATTGGGAATACATTTCAGGCATGGAACGGTGAGTATCCGAGATGCTGTACGGTCTGCAAGGAAATTATCGGATATCTGGTTGAATGAATTGATCTGGCGCGAATTTTATAGCCATATTTTGGCCTGGTTTCCCCATGTAGTCAACAATTCCTTCAAACCAAAGTATGACCTCATCCCATGGATAAACAATACCGAATCCTTTGAAAAATGGTGCAAGGGAATCACAGGATACCCCTTGGTTGACGCCGGGATGAGGCAGTTGAATGAAACAGGTTATATGCACAATCGGGTCAGGATGCTGACAGCAAGTTTTCTTACCAAGCACTTATTGATTGATTGGCGTTTGGGGGAAGCTTATTTTGCGAAGAAGTTATTGGATTTTGAACTTGCATCCAATAATGGAGGATGGCAATGGGCTGCCGGCACTGGAACAGATGCACAGCCATACTTCAGGGTTTTTAATCCATCTAACCAAATTGAGAAATTTGACCGACAGCTAACTTACGTAAAGAAATGGATCCCTGAATTTGGGACGAGCAGCTATCCTGAGCCAATTGTGGACCATAAATTTGCTAGACAAAGAGCAATTGACACCTATAAACAAGCTTTACAGTAACAACATCTCAAAAAGGTCTTTCCATTTTACTACTTTTGAAATGCAAGCTAGTTCATCGCTCCCCGATATTCGGGGGGAGGAAAGTCCGGGCAACATAGAGCACCGTACTTCCTAACAGGAAGTTCTTTGATTATTCAAGGAAAGAAAGTGCAACAGAAAGTATACCGTCCGCCAGCTGGCGGATAAGGGTGAAATGGTGAGGTAAGAGCTCACCGGGTCAAATGTGAATTGGACCGCGATGGTAAACCTTGCGGGTTGAAAGGTCAAATAGATCCTGCGTTTTGAGAGTTGCTCGCTCAAGTGGGAAGGGTAGACCGTTTGATCCCTGGTGTGAACCTGGGGCTAGATAAATGATGAACCTCCTTTCGACGTGTCGAAAAGGATGTACAGAACCCGGCTTATTGGCTTGCATTTTTAATTTTATGTGAAATGACCAAGATCCTGATTGTTGACGATGAAAAACCCATCAGGGATACTCTTAAAGAGATCCTTGAATTTGAAAAATACAGTGTCGATGAAGCTGAAGATGGTGCAATTGCTTTAAAGAAATTAAAATCGGAGGAATTCGATCTTGTTCTTTGTGATATCAAGATGCCGAAAATGGACGGAGTAGAATTGTTGGAAGCCGTACATCTTGAGGGGTTGTCGATTCCGTTCATAATGATCTCCGCCCATGGGACAATTGAAACAGCAGTTGAAGCGACGAAAAAGGGAGCATTTGACTTTATTCAAAAACCACCTGACCTCAATCGTCTCCTGTTGACTATAAGAAATGCACTGGAGAAATCAGATCTTGTTCAGGAAACTAAAACCCTGAAAAGGAAAATATCAAAAACCATTGATATAATAGGTGAGTCCAAAGCCATTTCAGAAGTCAAAGACTCCATTGAAAAAGTTGCTCCCACAGAAGCCAGGGTGTTAATTACCGGTTCGAATGGTACAGGTAAAGAGCTAGTTGCCAGATGGTTACATGAAAAGAGTCAACGTGCTGATAAACCTTTGGTAGAAGTTAACTGCGCTGCTATTCCTGCAGAGTTAATTGAGAGTGAATTGTTTGGGCATGAAAAGGGATCCTTCACCTCTGCACATAAACAGAGAATAGGAAAATTTGAACAAGCGAATGGTGGTACTCTTTTTCTCGATGAAGTAGGCGATATGAGTTTATCTGCCCAGGCAAAAGTGCTTAGGGCACTACAAGAACATACAATAACCAGGGTTGGTGGAGATAAAGCGATAAAAGTCAATGTAAGGGTAATTGCTGCGACCAACAAAAACCTGAAGAAAGAAATCGAGGATACTAAGTTTCGTGAAGATCTATATCATAGACTGAGTGTGATCCTTATTAAGGTCCCTAACCTTAAGGATCGGAAAGAAGATATTCCATTGTTGGTAGATTATTTTTTAGACGTTGTTGCTGAGGAATATGGAGCATCCAAGAAAGAGATCACAAAAGAAGCGATCAAACTCCTGGAGTCCTTTGCGTGGACGGGAAATATTCGGGAATTAAGAAATGTAATCGAACGATTAGTAATATTGTCCGGAACTGAGATTACAGATTCGGATGTGAAGAAATATGCCGATTATTGACTGTTAGATCCTGGCAGGTTCTTTTTTCTCAATTTCTGGGGTATCTGCCTGAGCGTAAGTAGGACACAATCGCTGTGTACATGCGCTAAACCCAACAATTACTAGAGCGAATATCAGTGTTTTAATCTTCATCGTATGATACCAGTTAAAGTCCTATTTGTAAAAGTATTAATATTCTGGTAGACAGTCAAAAATAAGAAGGTCAACCTTCCTAAACAACCATGGAAGGGAATAAATATTGTATGAACGGGACTAAATCATCAGGTTACAACCTCTGATATCGGAGTTATCAAAACGACCAAGTACTTCAAATTGGCCATTTTTAAGCCTTTTTCCGAGATCCTTAGTTTCTATAAAAGAACATGTATCAACATTTGCAAGGTCGATGACATTTATTCCTCCAATTTTTCCTTCCTCAAGGTATTCAAAAGGGTCATTAACATCTCTGATTAACGTTTTGGCCCATCCAGGGAAACTAAACATTCCATCTTTTTTGGAGTATGCCTGGGAGAGAAGTTCGGTCATACCATATTCTGATTGAATTACACTCAAAGAATATCCATTTGCCAATTTCTGGTGTAATTCCTCCCTTGTTATCTCTTTTCGACGACCTTTCATGCCTCCTGTTTCGATCAGCACAAGGTTATCAGACCTTATATTTCGATCTTGAATAAGATCGAGTAAGGCGTAACTGACCCCAAAGAGGACCTTATTTTCTTCATTTTCCAGGATCCCTCTAAGTTTCTCATGATTTTCCAGAAAATATCCCGATGTACCTCCACATTTTATCATGAAATGATTGACCATATGGATCAATGAAGAGTTTTTTTGCTCCTGATACGAAGGCAATAGTCCGTAAACGGAGAAATTTGAAAGACCACCAAAGAAATTCTCAAAGATCACTGTGGAGATATGATGGTAGAATTCCCGGTCCTTTAAATGATGCTTACTTTTTCCCGTGAAGGTCGTTCCACTGGATAGAAAGACCTCTTGTGATGCCCATTCTCCACATTTTAACTCATGAAGTTTAAAAAATTCGATAGGAACAAACGGAATTTTAGTGATTGATAGGACGTTTTTTGGGGTTTTACCCAGATATCGGCAGTACTCTTTGTAGGTGGGATTTTGACTATATTGATAATTGAACACCTCCATTGCACAATCTTGGAATGTGTCTTCGTTTATTGTAGTGATCTCCTTTTTGAAACTTTCGACAAAAGACATGAGTTATGAAATGGAGTAAGGGAAACAGGCACTAAATTTGTACTAGTTCTTGAAGATGAACAAGAAATTATCACAGATTATATTATTATTAGTCCTTATTGGGTTGGGAAGTTGTTTCGAACCTCCGGAGTACTCTGTGGTCCCTTTCATAGAATTTGATAACATTCGGTTTGTTGACCTTGATGATAGCCAGGATTCGCTTATCCTGACATTCAAATTTCAGGACGGGGATGGTGATATAGGTATTGATAATAATGATGTCTTTCCTCCATATCATTCTTTCAATTATGCAATAGATGCTGACGGTCAATTTGTGGAACTTGGAGACACTTCAATTGCTTATCCGGTGATCCTGGTGGATCGATTTGGTGAGTTCCGTTGGGGCACTTTTGCTACCGAAGAATTCGAGTTTCCTCCATTTAATTGTAAGAATTACACGTTCGAGGAAGACATATTTGCTGATTCTTTAGATCCCGATCAAACGGATACAGTATTGATTCAACAAAATATCTACTCCAATAATATTATTGTAGATTTTTACCGTAAGAGATTAGGTGTTTACGAGAATATTACTGCTGAATTTTCAGCGGCGCAACCCAATTGTCCGGAAACTTTCGATAGCCGATTCCCAATATTTGACCGCTCCAACATTGGTAGATCCCTGGAGGGAAAGATCTCTTATGCAATGCTTTCTTCCGGATTCAAATCGGTCCTAACCGCGAATGACACGATTCGAATTGAGTTTTACATTTTTGATCAGGCTTTGAACCAAAGCAATGTGGCTTTCACTGAAGACTTTACTTTACAGGGGTTGCTAGAACGCTAGATCCCTGGGTATATGTTTGGATCAGCTTCGTGCATGACGTCATAGACACCTTCTACTACATCTTCCATGTTTGGTTTTGAGAAGTAGTCTCCGTCAGATCCGTAAGCAGGTCTGTGCTCCTTACCGGTAATAGTTTTGGGATTGGAGTCCAACCATTTGTATCCCTTATCCCTTTCGATCACCTTCTGCATCATGTAGGCTGTTGCTCCACCCGGAACATCTTCATCGATAAATACCACCCTATTGGTTTTTTTCAGTGAATCAACTATTAGACCCACCTTATCGAAAGGTATAAGTGATTGAACATCTACTACTTCGCATGAAATACCTAGTTGTTCCAATCTAAATGCTGCATCCATAACAATGCGGCACATTGATCCATAGGTGACCAGGGTGATATCTGTTCCTTCACGCAACACTTCGGGAACTCCAAGTGGGGTGCGGATCTCATGAAGGTTTTCGGGAACCCTTTCCTTCAATCGGTATCCGTTCAGTGATTCTATGATAAGGGCAGGATCGTCCGACTGTAACATAGTGTTGTAAAATCCGGCAGCCTGGGTCATATTTCTTGGAACCAGGATGTTGATCCCGTGAAGAGAGTTGATGATCATACCCATGGGGGATCCTGAATGCCAAACTCCCTCCAACCTGTGGCCACGTGTTCTAATGATCAAAGGAGCTTTTTGCCCTCCCATTGTGCGATAATACAGTGTAGCAAGATCATCGGAGAGAGTCTGTATTGCGTAGAGAAGATAATCGAGGTATTGGATCTCAACAATGGGTCTTAGGCCCCTCAAAGCGGCTCCAATTCCTTGTCCAACGATTGTTGTCTCCCTGATTCCCGTATCGGTCACCCTGATCTCACCGTGCTTTTCCTGTAAGCCAGCAAAACCTTGATTCACATCACCAATTTTTCCCACATCCTCTCCAATGGCGAAAATCAAGGGATTGGTCTCTAAATGATAGTCGAAGGTCGCTTTCAGAACTTCCCTGCCATCCACTAGTTTGGAGTCATCATTGTAAACCGGTTTTACTTCCGGATGATTTATTGCAGCGCTTTCCGAAATGCTATACATTCGGGAACTGTATTGAAACTGGAAAAGATCCATTTGCTTCTCGTACCACTTCTTCAACATCTCCCTTTCCGAAGAGTTGATACCTCTGAGCTCATAAAGGGAATTTCGAACCGCACGCATAATGTCGGCTTTCAGAGGAGTTACCGCATTTTTGAGATCAGCGATATACTGGTTTAGGTTGTTGTTGTTGGGTAAGGTTAAGGAAACCTTCTGAATGAGGTCGATTGCGGATTTTTGGTCTTCCTTGATTTCATCAATATATGCTTTCCAGGCAGCTTCTTTTCCTGATTTTGCTTTCAGTTTAGCTTCTTTGTCAATTTCGTCAAGCTCCGCAGGTTCTGCTAATCCTTCATCTTCGATCCATTCTCTCATTTTCTTGATGCAGTCATGCTGCAGTTCCCACTTAAGTCTTTCTTTGGATTTGTACCTCTCGTGAGATCCTGAAGTTGAATGGCCTTGTGGTTGAGTCATTTCAACCACGTGGACAATGCATGGAATATGTTTTGACCGTGAGATCTTAACAGCTTTGGAGTAGGTTTCCAAAAGTGCCTGGTAATCCCAACCGTTTACTTTGAAGATCTCGAACCCTGGCTTATCACCTGTCCTTTGAAAACCGGATAGAGCTTCAGAAATCGATTCTTTGACAATCTGGTACTCATTTGGTACGGAAATCCCATATTCATCATCCCAAATTGACATTACTACCGGTACCTGTAGAACTCCCGCAGCATTCATTGCCTCAAAGAAATGTCCTTCAGCACATGCTGCATTTCCAATGGTTCCAAAGGCAACCTCATTTCCATCAATACTAAAATCATGGTAATCCTTCAATTGTGGATTGTTCCTGTACAATTTTGAAGCATACGCCAACCCGATTAACCTGGGCATTTGGGCCGCTGTAGGTGATATGTCAGATGTAGAATTCTTTTTATCTGTTAATGTCGTCCATTCACCCTTGTCATTGAGAGATCTGGTGCCGAAATGCCCGTTCATCATTCTTCCTCCCGAAGCAGGCTCCTCTTTCAAACTCGTATGAGCATACAATTGAGCAAAGAACTCCCGGGCGGTTAACTGACCCATAGCCATTAAAAACGTTTGATCTCTATAGTATCCAGATCTGAAATCACCGTTTTGGAAATATTTTGCCTTAGCTATTTGAGCAACTTCTTTTCCATCCCCAAAAATGCCGAACTTCGCCTTACCCATGAAGACTTCCTTTCGGCCGATCAGACTCATCTCCCTACTCTCCACAGCCAAATGATAATCGGATAGTATTTCCTCTTTGCTAACTAACGGTTTATTCTTCGAAGCGACCTTTACCATAAAGAAATAGTTTTTACCTGGAACCTAACAAATATAGGAAATTTAGGGAGTTTTCGGAAAGTACCCTCAAAATAAAATAAATATATATACAGTTTTATTTGCATAAAATAAGAATATAATATAATTAAAATATTAATAATCCAAATTATATTTTATTTCTTTTGATTTCATGTTTACTTCATTCTTTATTTTTTATTGTTATTGAAATCGTTTTCATTATACTGATATTTGCAGGAATTTTATATTTGCCGTCCGAACATATAACCCTTTTGATCCATGATTATCGGAGTTCCCAAAGAAATCAAAAACAACGAAAACAGAGTGGCTTTAACCCCGGCAGGTGTTAAAGAATTTTCCAAACACGGACATGAAGTATACGTACAGTCGACTGCCGGAAATGGAAGTGGTTTCAATGATGAGGAGTATTCAAGCGCAGGGGCTAAAATCCTACCAACCATTGATGAGACCTATGGGATTGCGGAGATGATCATTAAGGTTAAAGAGCCTATCGAACCGGAATATGGTATGGTGAAGAACGATCAATTGGTATTCACATATTTTCATTTTGCCTCATCCGAACCTTTAACAAAAGCGATGATCAAGAGTGGGGCAGTGTGCCTTGCTTACGAGACAGTGGAGAAGCCCGATCGATCTTTACCGTTATTAGTACCCATGTCCGAAGTAGCAGGGAGAATGTCAGTCCAGGAGGGTGCAAAATACCTGGAAAAACCATTGAAGGGGAGAGGGATCCTTTTGGGTGGTGTTCCTGGAGTGAGACCTGCGAAAGTTATGATCCTTGGTGCAGGGGTTGTTGGGACCAATGCCGCGAAAATGGCGGCAGGAATGGGGGCGGATGTAACCATCCTTGATCTGAATCTCAGCCGCCTTCGATATCTTGATGATGTAATGCCAGCAAATGTCAACACTTTCATGAGTAACGAGTATAACATCAGATCACTAATTGGCTCCCATGATCTGATCATTGGGGGAGTACTCATACATGGTGCGAAGGCACCTCACCTCATTACTCGCGATATGTTGAAAGAAATGAAGCCGGGAACAGTATTGGTCGACGTGGCAGTTGATCAGGGGGGGTGCATTGAAACATGTAAACCTACCACACATCAGGATCCTACATATATTATTGATGACGTAGTTCACTATTGCGTTGCAAATATGCCCGGGGCTGTACCTTATACTTCCACCCTGGCTTTGACAAATGCTACTTTGCCTTACGGAATAGAATTAGCCAATAAGGGATGGAAACAAGCGTGTACGGAAAATAATGAGCTAAAACTCGGCTTGAATGTTGTTAATGGTAAGGTAGTTTATAAAGGAGTAGCTGAGGCCTTTGATCTGGAATACACTGAAGTTGAAAAAGTACTGTAAAAATATCTACTTATAATACGTTCAAAAAGTGCCTTCTGGCACTTTTTTTGTTTGAGATAGGGGTAGTTTCAAAATCTAAAATTTCTAATATGAAAAGGCTAATCCCGGCTTTGTATCTCACCATTTTTCTTGTTTCTTGTTTTGATAATGACCCCATCACTCCAAAGGATGACCCTAATCCTCCAAACCTGAGGGCCCTGGCGACTTCTGAAGTCCAACTTGTTGATGCTTCAAATGATTTTGCGTTTAATTTGACGAAAGCAATCAATGCAGGGGAGTCGAGTAATTTCTTTATTTCACCTCTAAGTGTTGGCTATGCATTGGGAATGACTTCCAATGGAGCTGTGGGGCCGACAAAAGAAGGTATCAAGAGCACGTTGGACGTTTCTGAAATGAGTGATGAAGAAGTCAATCAGGCATATAAAGATCTTACCGCTCTTCTACTAACCATGGATAAGAAAGTTCTGCTTTCTATTGCCAATTCCATTTGGTACAAGCAAGATCTTACTGTGAAATCAGAATTTGAGCAGGCTATGGAAGATTATTACAATGCATCGGTCACAGGACTTGATTTTTCAGATCCAGCCTCAAAAGATGTCATCAATGGATGGATAGAGGAAAAAACAAATGACCTGATCAAAGACATGCTAGACAGAATCCCTCCTGATGCAGTCATGTACCTCGTCAATGCCATCTATTTCAAAGCAGATTGGCAATATGAGTTCGACGAAGGATTGACCTCAAAGGCTCCATTTCATTTTGAAGATGGAAGTATCGCAGATGTTGATATGATGGTTTCGGAGGGCGTAAAAGCTTCATATTATAATTCTCAGGATTATCAGTTCATTGAAATCCCCTATGGTAATGGTCAGTATGTGATGGATGTCTTTTTGCCAAGCAATGATGTTATCGTGAGAGAGATCATCGAAGGTTTGGATGCTGATACCTTCAATTCGATAATCGAGGATTCGGATACGATTACATTAAAACTTCACCTCCCAAAATTTAAGTTCGGATTTAAGAAATTGTTAAATGATGATTTGATAAACATGGGAATGGAATTAGCGTTCACTCCTGACGCTCAGTTCACAGAGTTTTTTGAGGATGCTAAGGAATTAATGATAAGTAGAGTGATCCATCAATCTATGATTGAGGTGAATGAGGTGGGTTCCGAAGCAGCAGCTGCAACAATCGTTGAGATCATCGAGACATCTGCCGGAGGAGGTCCGTTGGAGGTTCTGATAAATAGACCATTCTTCTTCCTGATTAGGGAGAAGCATTCAAACAGTATATTGTTCTCCGGTAAATTAATGGATCCATCGGTCTAATCATCCTTTACATAAATAGGAGGTTCATTTTGTGTCAGGTACTCTTGATCTTCCTTGTTGAACTCCCAGAAATAGTGCTTCATTCCGTTTGTTATGGCAATGTACGGGGCGTCCAACGCTTTGTTGTACACGGCAATTTGATTTAGGGCTTTCTGGTCAATTTGAACATTTGGAGCTTTGCATTCAACAAGTAGAAATACTTCCCCGGTGCTTTTCATGATCCTAATGTCCGATCGTTTCATCTTTCTGTTGTAGTTCAGGCCTGATTCAACCTTTATCATCGATTTAGGATAGCCCAGATCATGGACCAAGAGCATTAAGAAATTTTGTCTGACCCATTCTTCCAAAGTGAGTAATACATTTTTCTTTCGAAAGTCATCCCATACGAAACACTCACCCTCCTCATAACTGATCCGGAAGTCGTACTCAGGCAGATTCAGTTTGGGTAGTTTCATGTCCCATCTTAACAAAACGTAAGAGAATAAATCCAATGATAAAAAATGAGGCTAATGCAAGTGTGCTGTTCCTCATGCTCCCTGTCAATTGTTCAATCAGTCCATAGCTGAATGTGCCCAGAACCACACTCAGGTGATACGTAACATCGAAAAAGGAAAAGAATGAAGTGTGGTCTTCAGAATCTACAGGAATGAGTTTTGAGAATGTGGCCCTGGACAATGCCTGGATTCCTCCCATTACCAATCCGACGAGAACTGCAATTACATAAAACTCATTCACGGAAGACATTGTATAGGCATACACACAAACTCCAATCCAGATCAATATCATAGACATTAGAGAGAATATATTCCCTTTCCAATCAGAAAGTTTAGCAAAGAAAGTGGCTCCGATAATTGCAACGAATTGAATGATTAGAAGTACAGGTATGAGATCACTGGAGCCAAGGTTTAATTCTTTTGATCCGAAAAGGGTAGCCAGAAGCATTATTGTTTGAACACCCATGTTAAAAAAGAAGAAAGCTATCAAATAGAATTTCATGCTTCCAAGATGCTTAAGCCTATTAAACACCGATCTAAGCTCTTTGTAACCATTCAGCAGGATATCCCCCGTTGGTTTGCGATTGTAAATGTTATCCGGCAATCTTCGAAAAGGTATCTGTGCAAACCCAACCCACCATACTCCTACTAATAAAAAAACGGTACGAGTGGCGATGCCTTCATTTGGGAATCCGAACGTATCGTAATTCATTATTAATATGAGGCTTATTATAAGCATCAGTGCACTACCCCCATAACCAAACGAATATCCTCTCGCACTGACGCGATCCGTGCGATCTTCATGTACTATTTCGGGAAGATATGCGTCATAAAACACAAGACTGCTGCTATAACCCAGGCTTGCAAAGATCACACATGCTATCCCCCATTCAAGAGAGCTTTCTGTAAAGAAATACATACCCATGCATGAAATGGCTCCGATTGCTGTGAATAACTTGAGATAGAACTTCTTTTGACCGGTGTAATCGGCAATTCCTGAAAGCAGGGGAAGAATTGCTGCAGATATCAAATAAGACAATGCCAACGCCCAGCTATACAATACCGAATTTACTATTTCGAAACCAAAGAAGTTAACGACATGGCCATTTCCCTCATTACTTGTAACAGCATCATAATATATGGGGAAAATAGTAGTGTTAATGACGAGGTTATATACGGAATTGGCCCAGTCATACATACACCACGCGTTGATGGTCTTCTTGTTGTCTATTTCCATGGAGGCGGAAAAATAATCAATTCATGGAGCCCAAAGAAAAACTTTTTTAGGGTGTAGTAGTGTTCTACATATGAATATTAGACTATGGTAGACTCTTCGTATCCAGAGTCCGTTATTGAGGACAGTTTGCCTCATTCCGGACTACCCAGAATAGTTATTGTTGGTGGAGGTTTCGGCGGTATCGAATTGATCCGAAAATTAAGAGAAAGTGATTTTGAAGTGGTGATGTTGGATCGCAATAACTATCACTCATTTATCCCCCTTCTCTATCAGGTAGCGACAGCGGGATTATCACCGGGTGATATTTCCAGTCCACTTCGGGAATTTCTTCAGGATGATGATCACTTCCATTTCAGGTTGGCAGAAGTTCTCAACATTGAAGGTGAAAACAATGTATTACACACGAGTTTGGGGCCTTTGCATTACGATCATCTCATAATTGCGACAGGCTCCAGGACTAATTTCTTTGGTAATCATGATCTTGAATCAAACTCGCTTAAGTTGAGAGAGATCAATGATGCTATCAATCTTAGGAACAGGATGATCGAAAATTTCGAGGAAGCCCTTTTGATCAAGGATGAAGACGAAAGAAATCGTTACCTGAAGATAATCATAGTGGGAGCTGGTCCTACTGGGGTGGAATTAGCAGGAGCAATTGGAGAGTTGCGGGATCATGTCCTTCCCAAGGATTATCCCGAGTTGGATTTTTCACAAATGGAAATATATCTGATTGAGGGAAGTGATAGGGTTCTGAGTGCTATGTCCAAAAGTGCTAGCAGGAATTCTCAAAAGTACCTCAGTGATTTTAAGATAAATGTTCTATTGGGAACCAGGGTGGAGTCTTTTAGGAATGGCGTTGTTAAGCTTCACAATGGGGATGAGATCCAGTCAAATTGTCTTATCTGGGCTGCAGGAGTGGAAGGAAATCTGATCGAAGGACTTCCAACCAATTCCATTGAAAAGAACAGAATTGCCGTGGATGAACACAACAGAGTTATTGGTTTTAAGAATATATATGCAATTGGTGATGTAGCTTTTCAAACGCAACCCGGATTTGAGAATGGTTTACCTATGCTTGCCCCGGTGGCAATTCAGCAGGCTAGAATGCTGGGTAAAAACCTAAAAAGGTCTACCAGAAGTGAAAATTGGAAACCATTCCGATACATTGATAAGGGTACAATGGCAACTATTGGTCGAAATCGAGCGGTTGTCGACGCACCCTTGAATATAAAATTCAGTGGCTTCTTTGGATGGTTTGTCTGGATGTTCATCCATCTTCTCTCGATCATCGGCTTCAGACGAAAAATTCTCGTGTTCTCAAATTGGGTATGGAATTATCTTACTTATAATAGGGGAAACCGACTGATCATAGAAAGGAAGACTGACGACGAGGATCGCAATCGATTGCATACTGAAGTTCTGTAAAATTTGTTTCAAATACGCTTTTTCTCTGAGCTATATAGGTTAATTTCGAGCGCTTTTAGTCATAGCCATCATCAAAATGAGCCAATACAGCACTTGGTATCACCCTTATAAGCCCGCTAAAAATTTTGATAAGAAGGCAGCTTACTTCAGTATGGAGTTTGCTATCGATCAAATGTTGAAAACCTACTCCGGAGGACTGGGATTCCTGGCGGGTTCTCACATGAAGAGTGCCTTTGATCTCAAACAAAATATGATCGGGATAGGTATTCTGTGGAAATACGGCTATTACGATCAAGTTCGTAATGAGGATCAGACACTGGGAACGGCGTTTGTTGAAAAGGGTTATAACTTCCTGGAGGACACAGGTATTGAGGTGGAGGTTGGTATTTTGGACAATCCTCATGTCAAAGTAAGGGCCTATGTTTTAAAACCGGAATATTTCAACAGTATCCCCATTTACTTCCTTACAACAGATGTACCTGGAAACGATCATCTATCCAGGACCATTACTGACAGACTTTATGATGCCAATGAGCTCACCAGAATATCCCAGAGTATCGTTTTAGGCATCGGAGGAGCAAAAGTCGTGGAAAAGCTAGGTGGAGCCGATATCTATCATTTGAATGAAGGACATGGGTTGCCCGCATTTTTCTATTTGAAGGATAAAGGTGTTGAAAAGGAAAATTTTGTTTTTACTACCCATACTCCTGAAAAGGCAGGGAATGAGGAAAGAGATGGCAAGTTCCTCAACGAGATGGGATTTTTTGGAAGAAATCTGAATGATTCAGAACTTAAGGCTGTGTCCACCAATAATGGAACATTGAATTATACAGTTGCCGCCTTACGATTGGCAAAAAAGGCTAACGGCGTTTCTAAACTACATGCAGAGGTCTCTAGAAGAATGTGGAGCGATTTCAATGGTGTTAGTGAGATCATACCCATAACCAATGCTCAACACCAGGAATATTGGCAGGGTCCATATCTTAAAACTTCCTGGGAGAAACGTGATAAGCAGACATTTATAAAAAGAAAGCATCAACTGAAGAAGGAGCTGTTTGAAGAGGTTGGACATCAAACAGGAAAGTTCTTTTACCCTGAGATCTTGACTATTGTTTGGGCCAGAAGATTTGCTGGTTACAAAAGAGCTGATCTTTTACTCTACGATCTGGAACGATTCGAGAAGATCCTGAAAAATACCAAATTTCCTGTTCAGATCATTTGGGCTGGCAAACCATACCCCAAGGATCATCAGGCGATTGATATTTTCAACAAACTCATACATTTTTCAAAAGATCACGATAACTGTGCCGTATTGACAGGGTATGAGATGGCACTATCAAGGAAATTGAAACGAGGATCGGACGTTTGGTTAAATAACCCCAGAGTGACTCGTGAGGCCTCAGGAACAAGCGGAATGACAGCCGCCATGAATGGTTCAGTTAATTTATCAACATTCGATGGATGGATCCCTGAATTTGCAGAAGATGGTAAAAACTGTTTTGTTATCCCCGAGGTTGATCATGAAATGCCGGTGGAAGAACAAGACAGGCAGGATGCAATGAATTTGTATAAGATCCTAGAAAACACAATCCTTCCCACATACTATGACAATCCTGATGAATGGCATGAAATCGTATTTAAGGGAATTGATGATGTTATTCCAGCATTCACCAGTATGAGAATGGCCAGTGAATACTACAACCTGCTTTATTCCAATGGAAGTATAGTTCTTAATAATCACCAGGCAGTGGAGAGTAGCGTTCAATCACAAAATGTGATTTAATTTGAGATTTGAAGAGCGATTAATCGTGTCTTTAATCATCAAATAGTCATAAATATCCCTCTTAAACTCCAATAATTCCGGTTTATACGTGATGCTTTGGTCATAACAAGGATTACAACCATCTTGGATCCATGTTTGATTCAATTACCAATACTTCAAATGACACTCCTTTTCTCTTGAATGGAGATATGGTCACTTCAACTGAGAATACCGTTGAGGAAGCTAAGGTTGAAATAATTGGTCTATCGGATCAAATGGTGAACATTTCGTTTAAACATAACAAACGGGATGTCTCATTTCAAGTGTTGATGACCCCAATTGATAAGGATGTCATCGTCACCATTCAGCAGCAAGTGACAGAGGATTACATCCTCAAAGGCATTGAGGGTTTTCTAAATGAACATCCACATGCTCACGGAGGGTTCGTCCGTCTCTTGAACGGTTTCTTCTTCAACATATCACTGGATCATTTCAGAGGGGACGTTGAGGAACTTTATTTTTTCGGGAAGCCTGCTTTCGAAACAGCTAACGTAACTATATAAGCAAGTATCTTTTCAATCAGCTAACAGGCCGTCTGGACAAGGTTCGGATGGCTTTTTTTATTTGGAACAGGTGATGATAAACTTATAGATCATATTCAAGACGTCCTCCTTCTCTTCATCATTGTGTGGCTCATGATATACTCCTTTAAGCGGTTTCCAAGTTATTTTATCTCCTAGTTTAGATGCTACTTCCTCTGTTTTACTGAAACTAATAAGTCGGTCAGCATCGCCATGGTAGATCAATCCTGGAATGGAAATTTCTTCAATATGATCTACAATGTATTCACAACCTTTAGTGACATTATAAAACAGACCTGCAGACATCACAGTATGTACAAGAGGATCTTCAAGGTATTTTTTTCCTACTTCTTCTATTTTGCTTAGGGCGGTCACATCCAGTCCGGAGGGTTGTCTTAATTTTGGGATATATCTTGCCATCAGCTTTCCAAGGGCTAATTTCCATTTGGGAGGACTAAACCCAAGTGCGATCCATGGACTGCTTGAAATAAATCCTACGAGTTCTCCTAATGGTTTCCTTAAGACATAATTCAGAACCAGGTTTCCACCCATGCTGTGCCCCATTAAAATAATTGGTACATCGAGGTAGGTACTCCTACATAGTTTCAGAAGTTCTTCGACATCGTCCAGGAGTATATCCAATGATTTTGCGTGACCTCTTAATCCGTCGGATCTTCCATGTCCTCGACAATCCATGGCCATCACCGACACATCCCTTTTAACTAAGAAACTGGCCACATGTTCATATCTTCCCCCATGTTCACCAAAACCCGGTATGATGCATACAACAGCTTTTGGATTGAGAGATTCGAAATGATGAACATGCAATTTCAAACCGTCTCTTCCGTATATAAATTGAGGGGTATTTGTCATTTCTGAAGTGCGCCAATTTATATAAATTATCGGTTAATAAGTTATTTATCTGCAGTTGAAAAGCTCATTTCGTCGATTTCTATTTTCATTCCCGGTACAGCTCGTTGGCCACCAGTTTAAGAGGAACCTGCCACTTGTGTTATTATGGGCTTTTTTCCTGGCCCTGGCGTTCGGTGGTGTAGGACAGGTCTATGGGATCCACTACCTGTTTCTTGATCCGGAATATTTGAACAAGGTGGATTTCCTGAGTTTCTTCATTGTGGGCTTGACATTAGGTAACTTCATCATGGCCTACCAAATAACTTCTTATATCCTTGATGGACACCGATTTACCTTTCTGGGTGTGTTGGAAAAGCCATTTGGGAAATATTGTCTCAATAATGGTATAATACCCCTCATTGCAGTTTTGACTTATATGATCGGGGTATTTGTCTTTCAGATCAAAAACCAGGGTGCTCAGTTAAGTCAAGGTTTTCTCTACGTTGCAGGAATTCTTTCAGGAACTCTGATCATGCTGACCATGATGTTCATGTATTTCCGGTTCACAAATCGGGATATCTTCAAGTATCTGGCAGGAAGTCTTGACAGAAAATTACGAAGAAGTGGATTGAGCAGGGACCGGATGATGTATAAATACAATGAATCGAAACGCAAGGAGTATAATGTTGACTATTACTTCGATCTGAAATTAAGATTTCGGAACTGCAAAGCATTTCATGATTTCCATGACAAGGAAACCATATTGAAAGTTTTTGATCAGAATCATTTCAATTCTGTGCTTTTCGAATTAATAATTATAATCCTGGTATTCGTTCTGGGTATTTTCATTGACTATCCAATTGTTCAGATACCTGCCGCTGCCAGTACTTTATTGTTACTGTCAATTATCATCATGTTTGTTGGCGCCATATCCTACTGGTTCAGAGGCTGGGGAGTGGCTTTAATTTTTGGTCTGTTCATTCTGGCCAATATCATTTCCAGTAATGGATTAATAAAGAATGTGAATCCCGCAAAGGGATTGGATTATGATTCTGATCCGGTTCAATATTCCCTTCAAAACCTTTCATCACTTTCAACGCGGGAAAATTTTGAAAATGATAAGATGGAAATGGTGCATGCACTGGATCATTGGAAGGAAAATCAGAACTCAGAGAAACCCAAGATCGTGTTCTTGTGTGTTAGTGGAGGAGGACAACGGGCTGCGCTTTGGACATTACATGTCATTCAAAAATCAGATAGTATTCTTAATGGGAGTCTTCTGAACAAAACCTTCATGATCTCAGGTGCTTCCGGAGGTATGATAGGAGCTGCTTACTACAGAGAACTATATCTGAGGAAAAAACTTGGTCAAGAAATCGACTTACAAAGTACTGAATGGATACAAAATATGGGAAAGGATAACCTCAATTCCATAATATTCAGTTTGGTCGTTAACGATTCATTTTTCAAAATAAGAAGGGTAGAATATGAGGATCAGGTCTACTTCAAAGATCGAGGATTTGTATTTGAAAATAATCTGAATAGGAATATCAATGGGGTATTAGATAAAAAATTGTCTGATTACAGGTCGTATGAACAAACTGCAGATATCCCGATACTCATGATGTCCCCAGTCATTTCCAATGATGGACGTAAACTATATGTCTCCGCTTCACCGATCTCGTTCATGACCATTAGTCAGCCTGGATTCGATACTGATTTCTCAAATCAAAAGATAAGGGGGGTGGATTTCAATAGAATGTTTGCCAGTCACGGTTCTGAAAACCTTAGTTTTCTTTCAGCACTGAGGATGTCAGCCTCATTTCCATACATTACTCCAACCATTAGTTTACCGAGTGATCCGAGAATTGAGGTAATGGACGCGGGAATTGCAGACAATTTTGGCATTCAGGATGCTTTACGTTTCATTTTTGTGATGAAGGAATGGATTGAAGAAAACACCTCCGGCGTCGTGTTGGCGATTATCAGGGATTCAAAAAAGATTGCCCCAATAGAAAATAGGCCTTATCCTTCCATTGTTGATAGGTTCACATACCCTATTTCCAGTGTGTACAATAATCTTGCAAATATCCAGGATATTCATAATGATAACGAAATCGAGAACCTAAGGTCCTGGATTGAGACCCCGATCAACGTACTTGAGTTTGAATACGACACATACACAATATTTGAGGGTATCAATTTTGTTTTTGAAGGACAAAAAAATGTGAAACAGCAGATTGAAAGGGCTTCTTTAAGCTGGCATCTGACGTCCAAAGAAAAAAGGAACATCCTACGGAATATTGATTTTGAAGAAAATCAGAATACTTTGAAAGAATTGGGAGAGATTTTTAGTTCAAATTATCCTGATACCAAATAATATTCTGTCATCAGCATCTTGTTCAATTTGTAATTCCCTGAAATAGATCTTTGATACTCTTCTGATTTGTATAAACGCCCATAAGGTGGAATAACCCTCACAAAATTGGAATTTCGTAATTTTGCCTACCATTCAACAGAAGGACATGACCCAGCAGAATACAGAGATCTATCAACCCAAAAATCACATCCGAATTGTAACCGCAGCATCCCTGTTTGACGGTCATGATGCGGCTATCAATATCATGCGAAGGATAATTCAATCCACCGGATGTGAGGTAATCCATTTAGGACACAATCGATCTGTAAGTGAAATCGTAGACTGTGCTATTCAGGAAGATGCTCAGGCAATTGCCATCACCTCCTATCAGGGAGGCCATATGGAGTTCTTCAAGTACATGTATGATTTGCTGCATGAAAGGGGATCTTCTCAGATAAAGATCTTTGGTGGAGGTGGAGGGACAATACTTCCCGAGGAAATCGAAGAATTGCATGCTTATGGTATCGCACGGATCTATTCTCCTGATAACGGTCGCGAGATGGGCCTTCAGGGGATGATCAACGACATGGTGTCTTCCTGCGATTTTCCCATAGGAGATCAGTTGAATGGTCAAATGAAAAAACTGAACTCCAGGGATCACATAGCTATTGCCAGGCTTATTTCAGCCGCAGAGAATTTTCCGGACAAACATCAGGGAGTGATCGAGGAGATAAGGAAATTTACTAATACCAAAACGGCACCTGTACTGGGAATAACGGGAACAGGTGGAGCAGGGAAGTCATCCCTGGTCGACGAGTTGGTTCGCCGGTTTCTGCTGGATTTTGAAGATAAGACAGTGGCTATACTTTCGGTGGATCCATCAAGGAGGCGGACTGGTGGCGCACTGCTTGGCGATCGGATCCGAATGAACTCCATTTTCAGCGACCGTGTATACATGCGCTCCCTGGCCACAAGGCAATCAAATTTGGCTTTATCCAAATACGTACAGGATGCCATAGATATTGTCAAAGCATATGACTTTGATCTTATCATCCTCGAAACTTCCGGTATTGGGCAATCAGATACTGAGATAACAGACCATTCCGACGTTTCTCTCTATGTGATGACCCCTGAGTACGGTGCAGCGACCCAGCTGGAAAAGATCGATATGCTGGATTTTGCAGATGTCATTGCTCTTAACAAATTCGATAAACGGGGTGCACTTGATGCATTGAGGGACGTTAAGAAACAATATCAAAGGAATAAGCAGCTTTGGGATTCTAAAGAGGACGACATTCCCGTTGTTGGTACGATTGCTTCTCAATTCAACGATCCGGGAATGAACCAGCTCTACAGAAAGCTAATGAATTTCACTTCGGAGCAAACAGGTGCTGATCTGAAGTCTTCTTTTGAAAGTTCAGAGGAACTTAGTGAGAAGATCTTCATTATCCCACCCAAAAGGACAAGATATCTGTCAGAGATATCCGATGGTATTAGAGATTACAATCAGAAAACTGAAGAGCAGGGGGAAGTGGCCCAAAAGCTATACAGCCTTACAAAGTCAAAGGGGATATTGAAGGACTCCGATGCTATGTCGGATATTGACAAGGCCATTGAAAAGTTAAACCTGGATCTTGATCCTTACAATCGGAAATTGATTGAGAGCTGGGGAGAGAAGAAAGAGAATTATGAAAGTGATGAATTTCTCTATCATGTACGAGGAAAGGAGATCAAAGTCCCCACCAAATCCGAATCACTTTCGCACACAAAGATCCCAAGGGTTATTCTTCCCAGGTATGAAGCCTGGGGAGATATTTTGAAATGGTCACTTCAAGAAAACGTACCTGGTGAATTCCCATACACAGCAGGAGTATTTCCATTTAAACGGATGGGAGAGGATCCTACGCGTATGTTTGCAGGGGAAGGCGGACCGGAGCGTACAAATAAAAGGTTCCACTATGTAAGTTATGGGTTACCGGCAGCTCGCCTGTCCACTGCTTTCGATTCGGTAACCCTGTATGGTGAAGATCCTGATCATCGTCCCGACATCTACGGCAAAATAGGTAACTCAGGCGTCAGCATATGCAGTCTGGATGACGCCAAAAAGCTCTACTCTGGTTTCAATCTCTGTGATCCTACCACATCCGTTTCCATGACGATCAATGGACCTGCTGCTACAATAGCCTCCTTTTTTATGAATGCTGCCATCGATCAGCAATGTGAAATCTACATAAAGGAGAATAACCTGGAGGCAGATGTCAAAAAGAAGTTAAATAAGATCTTCAAGGAATTGGGCTCAAAACAGCCAACTTATGAGGGTAAACTGCCTGAAGGAAATGACGGACTGGGATTGATGCTGCTAGGAGTGACGGGAGACCAGGTCCTTCCCAAGGATGTTTACGAGGAAATCAAAGCAAAAACTCTTTCTTCTGTGAGAGGAACGGTCCAGGCCGATATCTTGAAAGAGGACCAGGCTCAGAATACCTGTATTTTCTCAACGGAGTTTTCTTTGAAACTAATGGGTGATGTGCAGGAGTTTTTTGTCAACAATAATGTTAGGAATTTCTATTCTGTTTCTATTTCCGGATATCATATTGCTGAAGCCGGAGCTAACCCGATCAGTCAGTTGGCATTTACCCTGGCCAATGGATTCACATTTGTAGAGTACTATCTGGCAAGGGGAATGAACATTGATGATTTCGCACCGAATCTATCTTTCTTTTTCTCAAATGGTGTGGACCCGGAATATGCAGTCATCGGTAGGGTTGCACGTAGGATCTGGTCCAAAGCGATGAAGTATAAATATGGAGCTAACGAACGATCCCAAAAGTTAAAATATCATATTCAGACGTCCGGTCGATCGTTGCACGCCCAGGAGATAGATTTCAATGACATCAGGACCACACTTCAGGCCCTTTATGCTATTTATGATAACTGCAATTCTCTGCATACCAATGCTTATGACGAAGCCATCACAACACCGACAGAAGGTTCTGTTCGTCGAGCGATGGCTATCCAACTTATCATAAACAAGGAACTTGGACTGACTAAAAACGAAAATCCAATGCAGGGCTCGTTCGTAATTGAAGAATTGACAGATCTTGTGGAGGAAGCTGTGTTGGTGGAATTTGATCGGATTACCGAACGTGGTGGTGTGTTAGGTGCGATGGAAACAATGTACCAGAGAGGTAAGATCCAGGAAGAGAGCCTTTATTACGAAACAAAAAAACATACAGGAGAACTACCAATCGTGGGTGTGAATACTTTCCTTTCCTCCAAGGGTTCACCGACCATCATTCCTGAGGAAGTGATACGAGCAACCAAAGAGGAGAAAGAGCAACAAATAAGCAACCTCGAAGATCTCCATCAAAGAAATACTAGCAAGTCCGAGGAAATGTTAAAAAGGCTTCAGGACGCAGCACTTCATAATACAAATATTTTCGAGGAATTGATGGAATGCTCAAAATACTGCTCACTGGGGCAGATAACACACGCCATGTTCGAGGTGGGAGGGCAGTATCGTAGAAATATGTAATCCAACTATTCTATTTGGGGATAGAAGGCAAATGTGATTATTTTGGACTCCTAATAATCGCATTTCATGAAATACCTTGTATTCATTTCGTTGTTGTTGATCTTGGCATGTTCAACATCTCCTGAATTTGGTTCAGTAGTAGACATCCTGGAAAGTCAGGAATCCATAGAGGGTAATGAGGAATATCTCAACAGTCCATTTGTAGCAGCGGGAGATCGCGTGTATGCAGTAGGACATCAGGATGGATCATTTCCTGATCTCGGCTGGCATGTTGATGGGGAGATGGGAGGTGTTTGGGATCATCCAATCAAACTGATGGATGGTTATACCCTCAATGTGAGTGATTCTGATGGTTTGGATTGGTGTCTTAATGACGCGGTTTCATTCAGAAATTTTCCTGTAGGCAATGTCCATGAGTTTGAAAAGAATGACCTTGAGATAAATCGTTATCAATTTGTGCCCGATGGAGTGGAAGGTTTGATTGTTATTTTCTCCATAGACAACAATAGTTCAGAAAAAAGAAATCTTGAACTTTCATTTACTGGGATGGTGGACCTATCACCGGTTTGGTTGGCCGAGAGATTGGAACTTGAGGATGGTGAAGACTCCGGATCATGGGATGATGACGAAAGTGCTGTAGTAACCAAAGATGGAAGTAACAATTGGTTTACTGTTTTCGGGACGGATAGTGATTCATCATTAGGTGATCCAAAATGTAAACAGGACCGAAAGGGAAATGGAGTCAACATGGCCATTTCCAGTGAGGTCGTGATCGAGTCGGGATCCAGTCAAATCGTGAAGTACTTCATCGCGGGGTCGTACAATTCCCAGAATGAGGCCATTACTACTTTCAGACAACTTAAAAATGATCATCAATCACTACTAAGCAGCAAAATCGATCGTTATGTGAATATTGAACAGTCATCATCACTTGAGACAGGTGATGACCAATTCGATCAAATGTTCCGATGGCTGAAGTATAATTCGGACTGGATGATCCGGGATGTGCCAGAAGTAGGACGCGGCATATCTGCGGGAATACCGGATTACCCCTGGTGGTTTGGGACTGATGGAGGTTATACGATGCAAGGGCTGCTTGCCTCAGGAATGCATGATGAAACATTGGAAACTGTTGAATTAATATTCTCCCTGTCCCAAAAAGCCAATGGTAATTCTGGAAAAATCATGCACGAGGCCTCCACCAATGGGATTGTTTTTAATCCCGGTAACCTGAACACCACACCGTATTTCATTTACGCATTGTGGAGAGCTTTTGAGTGGACGGGAGATCAAAGCATAATAGATCAGTATTATGATGATGTGATCAACGGGATCCGATGGATCGAGGAACAGGATGAAGACAACAATATCTATCCGGACGGTCCCGGTATGATGGAGATCCATGGTCTGGATTCAGAGATGATCGATGTGGTGGCCTATCTCACCAAAGCTTACCAGGCTGCCGCTAATTTTGCCTTGATTAAAGGAAATATTGATCTGAATGAGGAGTTTGAAGCTAAGGCCCAAGCTCTGAAAAAGAAAGTAAATGAAGAATGGTGGTCCCCGGAGTTTGGGTCCTATGCAGATTTTAGGTCCACAAAGGCTCAAGCCTTAAAACTTATTGACGAAGCGATCATCAGAGCTGATACAATCGACAAACCTTGGTCTGTTGAAGAATTGAAGGAGACAAAGGGTACAGTCATGAATACATCTAATGAAGGAGTTGCAGCATATGTGGTCCATCATAACTGGGTGGTTAATACTCCACTGGAGATGGGATTGGCGGATTCTGCTAAAGCCTTGATTGCTTTGGAAACTGCAAAAAAATATCGAAATCGATTCGGAATGTTTGTTACCGGCATTGACAGGGATGAGGAACAGGAAAAGGCGGAGAAGTGGAAAGCTTTTAGTTATGTGGGAGCGGTTATGACCCTGGGTACAGGGATACAGGCCATGTCGGAGGCACGGTACGGTGATCCGAATGATGCGTTGGATTATCTGAAAAATCTTCAAAACTCATTCAGCTATGCACTTCCCGGATCTATGTATGAAGTCAGCCCTGATTTCGGAATGATGTGCCAGGCCTGGAATATTTATGCACTGGCAGTTCCGGTGGTAAATCACCTGTTTGGGATCTACCCCGCTGCTTTTCAGCAAAAGGTATTTATTTCACCAAACCTTCCCGATGATTGGAAGAACGTGTCTTTGTCTAATGTAAAGATCGGAGATAATGAAGTTTCGGTAAGCGTGAAAACCGAAGGAAACACATCAACTTATGTGATCAATCAAACGAAAGATGAATGGACCATTCAGTTTGAATATCGAGGTGATGTAAAAGCCACATTGAACGGATCTCCGGTTGACGTAAATATACAGACGAACCGATCCATCATTCAGTTTCAGGGTACGAACAATGAAATTGTGATTAGGAGATAAATGAAAGCCAATCGAGCCATTGCACTTCTCACTGTGAGGCTTGTGCTTGGATTCATCTTTGCATTCCAGGGGATAGGCAAGGTCTTTAAGTGGGGAATAGAGAATGTATACTTGAATTCGTTCGAGTCGTATGAGAAATACTTTTCCGAATACATTCTATATGCTGTGACCTACTATACTTCTTATGTTGAATTGATTGCTGGTATATTGCTGTTGATCGGTATTTGGAGGGATTATGCTTTGTATGCCCTGGCAACCGTACTGGTGATCGTTTCTTTTGGTCATGGTGTGGATGCTCCTATCTGGCCGTTGGAACATGTTATATTTCGATTAATGCTTCTGGTCACCTTGTTATTGCTCCCGAAAGAATGGGATAAGATCCAGGCGGATCATTTTCTAAGCTATCGGAAGGGTAAACACTAATCCGTGCTTTCCAGTGATTTGATGTGATCCTGGCATTCATCCACACCATCGGTGATACCAAATTTTTGATATAGGTATGATGCTTCATTCCAAAGTTTACGTGCCTCTTGAAGGGATTTTCGCTGCTCTTTATGCAAAGCATAACCTCGCAACGCATTAGCCAGATTGAGTGAACTTTCAGTTTTACGGTAGTACTGGATCACGTCCTCATAATTAGCTTCTGCATTTTCATAATCATCAGTCGATGATTGAATATCCGCAATATGCCTCAGGGTATGGGCCATTTTGTCTTTGGAACCCAACTTCTTGTAAATATTAAATGCCTGATAGTAATGCTGTTTGGACTGTTCGTGATCTCCCTGATCATGGGCGATCTGAGCCTGGATGGTATAGAATTTTGCTTTCAAAAGGTGAGGAGTTTCAGGACTGACATGATCTTCCAGATCTTTCATCAGACCTTCAATGAGCTGATAATTATTTGACCTTCGGGCATCCAGGATCTTTTCAACCAGGTCATTAATGGGGTGAGGATTTGGATTATTGGTTGTATTTTTCAAATTGCTGTAAGAATAGGTAGTGATCTACCTACTAATAAAGTTATGAAACAATTTGAAACTGAAAGACTGATCCTTAGACCATGGAGAGAATCGGATTTCGAAGATCTAGCCAATTTCTTTTCTTCCGAAGAGGATGCGCGATTTGTAGGAGGGGTGAAGAACAAGGAGCAGTCCTGGAGGCTTATGGCTACATATCTTGGGCACCTGGAATTAAGAGGATATAGCATCATGGCTGTTGAACGAAAAGATACCAACCAGCTAGCTGGAGGTCTTGGGTTATGGAATTCGACACCCTGGCCAGAGCTTGAATTAGGATATTGGTTCGTTCCAGCTCATCAAAAGCAAGGATTCGCAGCTGAGGCGGGAAGAGGTATGATCCAGCATGCCTTTGAAAATCTAAATCTGCAAACATTCGTAAGCTATATCCATCCCGACAATGAACCATCCAAGAAACTGTCGGAACGATTAGGAGGGAAGTTCGAAAAGATGATGGATCTATTAGACTTTGGAGAACATTGTGTTTATCGATATAAAAAGTAGAACAGGTTGAAAGTATCAGCGATCATTTTGGGAGCGGGTCTGTCCAGTAGAATGGGGGATGAGAATAAACTGTTCCTTGATTTTCACGGGCAACCCATTCTTCAACAGGTGATTTCCAATGTAAAAGAATCGATTGCTCACGAAGTGATACTGGTGTCCAGTGAGGTTTCAGTCGATAAACTGGATGATCTGGATCTGGAGGGAGTGAAAGTGGTAGAAAACAAGAACTACCAAGAAGGTATGACATCATCCATAAAAACCGGTGTTCAAAACGCTGATCCGAATACTGATGGATTCATGATCTGTTTGGGTGACCAGCCCGGATTGACAAGTGAAGTTCTCAATGAAATAATAGGAGTTTTCAACACCGAACCGGATCCACACAAAATTGTAGTTCCATTCCATAAAGGTCAGAAAGGAAACCCGGTAATATTTTCATGTATTTATAAATCCGAAATACTTGATCATAAGGAACCTGAGGGCTGTCGACAGATCATCAAGGATCACCTGGATCACCAGGTTCGGGTGAATATATCATCAAAAAGCGTTTTGGAGGACATTGATACGGAGGAGGATTACATTAAAATTGTGGGAGGTAGATGATTTTTCTATGAATAAAATTGGGGCATTACGTTTCATGGATTGATAAGCCCAATTCTCTCTTTCTCTGTCCAGCGGAAGACCCCCACTCTGGCTTAAGTTTTTAACTTAGGCCTCTGAATAGAAGAAGTTAATAACTTCGTTATCAATCAAAATTTCTACTTCCGGAATTCCTTTTCGGCCAGACAAACCTCAAGTCACTCCTTTCCCTATCCCACTCTAGAGGCCTAAGCCAACGACGAAATCGTCATCCGGAGAAGTGTGACGAAACCGACTTTTTTAAATGATATGGGTCATTCTCGGAAGGGACATTGGAAAATACTTTTGCACCCATAAAACCCCAAACCAATGAAAACAACCATCTTAACCGTTCTGGCAATTTATACATGCTTAATACTTCATGCCCAAAACCTGAAACCATACATACTAGGATCAAGATCTGATAAGTCCATCGAGCTACTTAAATCTGAATTAGTCCAGGCTCTGGAATCTAACGGATTCGAAATTGCAGGATCTTACAGTCCGGCCTCCGATAACAACCGCCTGGTGGTGGCCGTCACCCTGCTCTGGCTTAAGTTTTTAACTTAGGCCTCTGAATAGAAGAAGTTTATAACTTCGTTATCAATCAAAATTTCTACTTCCGGAATTCCTTTTCGGCCAGACAAACCTCAAGTCACTCCTTTCCCTATCCCACTCTAGAGGCCTAAGCCAACGACGAAATCGTCATCCGAAGAAGTGTGACGAAACCGACTTTTTTAAATGATATGGGTCATTCTCGGAAGGGACATTGGAAAATACTTTTGCACCCATAAACCCCCAAACCAATGAAAACAACCATCTTAACCGTTCTGGCAATTTCTACATGCTTAATACTTCATGCCCAAAACCTGAAACCATATATACTAGGATCAACATCTGATAAGTCCATCGAGCTACTTAAATCTGAATTAATCCAGGCTCTGGAATCTAACGGATTCGAAATTGCAGGATCTTACAGTCCGGCCTCCGATAACAATCGTATGGTAGTGGTGGTCACTCATCCTCTGCTGATAGAGTCGGTTCAAAAAACAGGAGGGTTGACAGGTTTTTCTGCTGCCTTACGTATTGCCATTACTTTGGAAGGGTCGGTCACCAATATTAGCTACACGGATCCAATGTACATGGGTCATGCCTATTTTCGAGATGACTTCCCCAAGGTTGAAGAAAACTTCAATATGATATCAAATAACCTTGTCAAAACCATGCAATCTGTTGGTAGCTACAAGGGAGAACCTTTCGGATCGGAAGATGGGATCGAACCGGATGACCTTCACGATTACCGATATATGTTTGGAATGCCATACTTTGATGACACCAATGTTGTGGGAGATTTCGGATCTTTTGAGGAGGCGACTGAAACGATTGATGCCAACCTGGCGAATGGGGTTCCTAATGCCTCGTTGGTTTACAAAATTGAAATTCCCGGTAAAGATCTAGCACTCTACGGAATTGGTCTATCCGGGGAAGAAGGAGAATCCTTGTTCCTTCCCAAGATTGATATTTCGAGCCCAAAACATACGGCCTTCCTTCCATATGAGATACTTGTTATGGACAAAGAAGTTCACATGCTTCACGGCAGGTATCGAATTGCCCTTTCTTTTCCTGATCTAACCATGGGTACCTTCACTAAGATCATGTCCACACCAGGAAATATTGAAGATATGATGGAAGCAGTGACCGGCAATTAATGCTATTATCGAAATTGATGATTAATTGAATTTTGATTTGAATCAAGGGATCTCAGAAACCACGACTCTGACTTAAGTTTGTAACTTAAGTCTTTGAATAATCAGATTAAGTTTACAACTTCATTATCAAATTAATATTTCTACTTCCAGAATTCCTCCTGTTGAGTTTGACTTAAGTAAATTTTATCTCAGCAAGAGCTTTCAGGATCTTCAGAAATTAACGCCTATTCCGCATAGCCATGGGATTCATTACCTTTAAAGGACTTGGCCTGATGCTTGTAATTAATGAAGGCCTGTAAATAGTAGTTAATTGAAACTGAACAAAAAGCAAGGAAGATTCTTGAATGAAACCATTGATTATTGGTTGGAGAATTCAATTATATCAAATACCCAAGCCAAAAAACTCAAGGACAGTTACTCCATTCGATCATTTGACTGGAAAAAACTCGCAAAATATTCATTCTGGATAGCGTTAATATGCGGGATCATTTCATTTGGAGCAATCATTGCCGATGAATTGATTGTCGAACTAATCGAAAAGATCTTTACAAGTTCAGATATCGGAGTTTGCATAGCATTTGGACTAATTGCTACGGCAGTATTTCATTGGGGAATTCGGAGAAGAAGATCAAAATCGGAGAAGATCTTCAGCAATGAAGCGATAATGTTTGTTGGAGTACTTTTCACGGCAAGCTCAATCGCATACTTTGGCAAAGTCATCGATACCGGAAGTGGGCATTTTTCATTGCTCTTCCTGTTATCAACAGTGATTTATGGTGCACTTGCCATATGGATCCCATCAAAATTGGTCTGGATCTTTGCGATACTCTCTTTGGGAAGTTGGTTTGGAACTGAGACGGGGTATGTTTCCGGATGGGGGGCTTATTTTCTGGGAATGAATTACCCGCTGCGTTTTGTCTTGTTTGGAGGTGTATTGGTCGGGATAAGTTTTTTCTTTCGGACTCAGTCAAAACTTTCGGACTTTTTCAAATCGACTTACATAATGGGACTTTTGTATCTGTTTATTTCTTTATGGATACTTTCAATATTTGGCAATTATGGGGACATGAGCTCCTGGTATAATGCGAAACAAATTGAATTATTTCATTGGGGACTTATTTTCGGATTTATTGCTGTTGGAGCAATTATCTACGGATTAAGACATGACGACTATACTTCAAGGAGCTTTGGAATTACTTTTCTTTTCATCAATCTGTACACGAAATACTTTGAGTACTTCTGGGACTCAACGCATAAAGCAATTTTCTTTATGCTGATGGCAGTTTCGTTTTGGCTGATTGGCAGGAAAGCCGAATCAATTTGGAATTGGGAATTCTTACGAAGTAAAGAAACTGAAGCTGAAAAGTAAAGCATACGTAACTGAGTAACCGGGAATGAAACCCTAATCTGGTTTAAGTCTTACTATGGAGGTTTTGAGTGGGAAGACTTCAACCTACAGATTAAGGCAAGTTTTAAACTTGGCTATACAATATGCTTAAGTTACAAACTTAAGCCAGTACTTGGGTGTGAATACTTGCCTGATCTCCAAATTAACGAAATCCATGAGACCATTCCCCTTATTTCTTTATCAAATAGGAATGTATTTTACTTTCAGTTAAATTGATGTTGGTGGATATTATCTACCAATACAACACGGAGACATTAACCATATTTTATGAGCGTCATTGAATCCAAATTGAAGACACTAGGTTTGACTTTGGATACACCAAAATCCCCTGTGGCAAATTACCTCGGCTCCAAAAGAGTTGGTAATTTGCTGTTTGTTTCGGGAAGAAAAAGTGAACAAACAGGGAGAGTTGGGAAAACAGTCAATGAAGAGGAAGCAAAAAAAGCAGCGCGGGATACTGTCTTATTGATCCTTTCAATTGTGAAAAAAGACATTGGAGACCTTGACAGAATCAAGGGGGTGGTAAAGATGCAGGGCTTCATCAATTCGACAGATAAATTCAATAGACTGCCGCAAGTGCTTGATGGTGCGTCAGATCTCCTAATTGATTTGTTTGGGACGGAAGGTCACCATGCCCGGACAGCTACAGGAGCAGCTCAATTACCTTTCGATGCAACCATACAAATAGATATGATCCTTGAAATGAAATAGAACAGATATTATCACCAAACTACAATCCCGACTCCCGATACACAAAGATCGGAAACACTTCCCCCTCGAGGAAATCATTCCTCCCTCTTGGTAGTTGAATGAAAGCATCCGCTTCCACCAAATTTGCAAAATCACCAGAACCATTGCCTTTGGAGGGAGTAGCAAGGATCTCCCCATTTTCGTTGAACCCAAGTTTTACTTCCAGGAAATAGGTGAGGTCCGGTTCGAAATGAACGTCATGGGTCAGTTTCGCATGGGGTGTTCCTATGGATTGCGCCCTAAGCGAATGATCGAGCCACGGTTTGAAATAACGCTGCATGCACATGAATGACGATACAGGGTTTCCTGGGAAGGCGAATACAGTACATGACGATCCGTAATGCCCAAACCAGAAAGGTTTGCCGGGTCGTTGCTTGATCCGGTGGAAGAGTTTCTCCACACCGATCTCGTCCATTGCCTGTGGCAGGTAATCGAACTTACCTTTGGAAACGCCACCACTAATTATGATCAGATCGTACTCCTCGACATAGGCCTTCAACTTTTCCTTGATGGTCTCAAGGTCATCTTTCAGGTGCGCCTGAACTACGTCGATATTATAATGCTTTAGCACCGTTGTGAGACGGTAGACATTACTTTTTCTGATCTGATGAGGTAGTGGTGAATCCTGGATATCCACTAGTTCATCTCCACTTGAGAGGACGAGGGTCCTGGGTAATTTGCTAACAAGGATCTCAGCTTTTCCCACTGTGGCACAAACGCCTACTTCGCTTGATGAAAGACGGATCCCCGGAGCGATGACCTGTTCTCCTTCTTTTCTATCCAGACCTTTGAAATGAACGTTTTGTCTAAATTTCAATGCATCTACCTCCAATGTTGCTACCCCATCCTTAATGTTGATCATCTCATATGGAATTACGGTATCCACACCTTTTGGAAGACTGGCTCCCGTCATCACTTCCAGGCATTTTTTAGGATCAAGTAGTTCTTTCTGAATATCGCCTGCAGCCATGACACCTTCTATTTCGAACTGCTTCTGTCCTTTTTCGAAAGTTGAATACAGGATAGCAATACCATCCATGGTGACACGATCATAGGGAGGAAAATCACGATCTGCATATATCGGTTCCCGCAGCACACGGCCAATCCCGTTTTCAAGTGAAATGGATTCAGTTCCGAAATCCCGAACCTGGCTTTCGATTATATCTAGGGCTTCGTCTACAGTGATCATGTGTTATCCTCCGATGGTGGCCATGGATTCGGATACGGGTTGACGTCTTTTCTCTGCTTCAAATCCGTCTTTCGCCCGATTATTCAAAGAAGCGTGCAAATGATCCAACAGTTCTTTGTCGGATGCCCCTGATCTCAGTATGTCCCTTAAACTCATGACTCCATCATCATACAGACATGTTTTCAACATTCCCTGAGGGGTGATTCGGATACGGTTGCAGGATCCACAGAATGTACGCGTGTAAGCAGCAATGATCCCAAATGACCCCTTGAAACCGGGGATCTGATAATTAATTGAAGTAGAGAATGGAGGATCCTCAAGCTTTTCAACCGGATACTCATTCTTGATATAATCAAGGATCTGTTTCATGGGCCAGAAAGTGGTATTCCCCTGACCTTCAGTCCCGTTGAACGGCATTTCCTCGATGAACCGAACGGAGACATCATTATTCCTTGTCAGCTCGAGCATTGGATAGATGTCGTCAATATTCCTTCCATCCATCACTACCATGTTGATCTTGGTCTTGATCTCACTATCTACTAGTTGATGGAAGGTGCTCATCACCTGATCAAACATATCCCTTCGGGTGATCTCGAAGAATCGGTCTTTATCCAGGCTGTCAAGGCTAAGATTGATTGAATCTATGCCCATTCTTTCCAGATCCTCGATCTTGTCTTCTGTGAAGGTTCCGTTCGTCGTGATATGTATTTTTTCAATGTTCTTGATCTGGGAAACCTCACCCAGGAACTCCATGATCCCTTTTCTAATGAATGGTTCTCCTCCGGTAATCCTCAGTTTGGAAATACCTTCATCCCCAAAAACTTTTATGATCCGGTACATTTCCTCAAATGTCAAAAGACTTTTCTTGTTGAGGTATTTGATACCATTCTCTGGCATGCAATAGAAACATCGTAGGTTACATCGGTCTGTAACCGCAAGTCGCAAGTAATTAATTATCCTTCCGTGATTATCTTTTAACATTTGAAATCGAATCAACGAACATCACAATTAAAAAACAACCAATAATACATATTTGTTGTTTAGAACTAGGGCAGCGGTAAGACTTAACCCATTTGTTAGAAAATATTAAAACATATTTCCCCATTTTCAGCAAGTATCCGGACCTGATCTATCTGGATAATGCGGCAACTACACAACGCCCGAAGAAGGTACTGGATGCCCTCAATGAGTTCAATGCATACGAAAATGCCAACATACACAGAGGGGTCTACGACCTGTCTACTGTGGCTTCACGGAAATATGAGGAATCCAGAAAGAAGGTTGCTTCTTTTTTAGGATCAATCGATCCGAGGACCATTGCCTTTACCAAAGGAACCACAGAATCCATCAATGTGGTTGCTAACTCATTTGTGAGAAATAGGCTGAAAGAAGGGGATAACATCATTGTGACAATTCTGGAACACCATGCTAATTTCATTCCCTGGCAGCGACTGGTGAAGGAGTCAAAGGTGGAATTACGGATCGTTCCCATTGATGATCGTGGTAATCTGGACCTTGAGAGTTTTAGTAACCTCCTTGACGAAAAGACTAGATTCATCTCGGTCAATCACATTTCCAATACTCTTGGCACTATAAATGACATTGAATACATTATTGAAAAAGCCCATTCCAGGGATGTTCCGGTGATGATCGATGCCGCACAAAGCGCTGCTTTTTATGATTTGGACTGCAAAAGATTGAATTATGATTTTCTTGCTTTCTCCGGTCACAAGGTATTTGGCCCTTTTGGGGTAGGAGTACTCTATGCCAAGGAAAATTTCCATAATGAGATCCAGCCTCACAATGTCGGAGGAGGAATGGTGTCTCACGTGACATTGGAGGAAACTACTTTCCGAGAGTATCCTTTCAATATGGAAGCCGGAACTGCTAATGTGTCGGGAGTGATCGGATTGGCCGCGGCCATTGAATTCATTGAATCGTTTAAAAAGGAAGAGGTACGGGAACACATAAACGATCTGACTCAAATGGCTATGAAAAAATTAAGTACCATTGATGGTTTGACAATAATTGGCTCACCCATAGATCAGGCTGGAATTGTTTCATTTATTGTGGAGGGTATTCACCCGCATGATGTTTCTTCATTTTTAAACAAAGATCATATTGCAGTACGGGCTGGGATGCATTGCACACAACCCTTACTTGATTCTTTGGAGACACCCTCAACAGTAAGGGCTTCATTTAGTATCTACAATGATGAGCCGGAACTTGATAAATTAGTTGACAGTTTAAAAGAACTAATGGAATTCTGGTCATGACAAAGGAAGAAATACAGGTTTTGTATAAGGAAAAGATCATCCCGGAGAGCAGAGAACCTTATCATCTTGGGAGAAATGAGGAGGCAAACTTCAAGATCACGGCCTACAATCCGATGTGTGGGGATAAGTACTTTCTGGATCTGGAGAAAGTCAACGGGAAGATTGAATCGGGGTATTTTGATGGCTTCGGGTGTGCTATTTCGAAAGCATCAACTTCAATTCTTCTTCGTAACATTGAAGGGAAGGAGGAGTATGAGGTACTTGAATTTTGTAAAAACTTCCTTCAACAGTTGGAAAGTAATTCTCCTGAAAAACTTGAAGAAGAAACATTGAATATTCTGGCCGAATTAAGGAATTTTGAAGGAAGGATGGATTGCATCAAATTGAGCTGGGAGGCTCTTTTGAAAGAATTGACGAAATAAAATTGGAATGCAGATCAAGTTATTAGCATTTGGGATTGCGAAGGAGATTTTAAATTCTTCTGAAATGAGCATTGAATTAGGGGAGAATGCTTCCATTTCAGACCTCAAGAATTCTTTGATAAGTAAGTACCCAGAATTTCAAAAATTGCGCAGTCTTAAATTCGCAATCAATGAAGACTATCAATCGGATGAATACCTTCTCAACCCAACCGATGAAGTTGTGATCATTCCCCCGGTAAGTGGAGGTTAGCCATGATTGACATTCGAATACTGGACAAGGAACTCTTAACGGATGCCTGCATCGATGCGGTGAAAGATCCCCGAGCAGGTGGAATTGCGGTCTTTATTGGTACCGTTAGGAATTCCACCAAGGGAAAAGAAGTGATTCGCCTTGATTTCGAGTCGTTCATTCCAATGGCAGAGAAGGAAATGCGAAAGATCGCAGATCATATCACTGAAAAATGGGGAGCTCTTCACGTTAGTATACACCACAGGGTAGGATCTTTGGACATTGGTGAAATACCCGTAGTTATTGCCGTTTCCACTCCCCATCGGAAGGCCGCATTTGAAGCTTGTGAGTATGCTATTGATACACTGAAGGAAACAGTTCCTATCTGGAAAAAAGAGATCTTCCAGGATGGTGAGGTTTGGGTGGCTGCGCACCCTTGACACATAATATTATTTTGGTTGCCGATTTAGGTAATAATGAATGGAATCCATCAATTCATTGCTCATTGCAACTTGAAAATTGCTAATTGTCCCTGGCCCCCTGATCAACCCAGCATGCGATCAAGGCGATATCGGATTGGGAAATAGTTCGATTACCTGGAGGCATCTCCAATGATTGGGTCCTTCTTTTTATTTCAGTGGATAACTGCTGAACCCTCTCAAACAAGGTGAAATTCTGTCTTGAGGTACCCGCAACGTGACAACCTGTAATAGCACAGTTGGTATCCAGGATTGGACGGATTGATTCGACGAAACTAACCTCCTCTTTTTCGAAAATCTCAACTGATATTACCGCTTCACAACCAGCAGCATCCTTTACCAATATTTCATTGATCCCAGGGGATAAACGTCCAATTGTATTTGTTCTTACCACTTCGCCATTATTGACCCTGAACGAGAAATCTCCAGTTCCGCCGGAGACATCCAGTGTTACGCTGGCGTTTGGGTTTCCACAGATTGAAGCTGTCTGAGAAGCGATGGACACAGACAGATCACTTATACTGCAATCAACATTCAGGTCACCTTCGTCATCACCACAGGAAAAGATGATCAGAGATAGGCCACATAAGATCAGAAGGTTTCTCATTTTCAAACTATTGGATCATTTAACCCTATGGGAGAGTAAAATGTTTATAAAGCTTGAAAGGAGATTCCTACAAAGAAAGTGCGATCAGCTCCCCTGGGTGACCGCTTGCACCAACGGCCACCACTATGTATTGTTTTCCGTTTACCGAATATGTCATAGGTACTCCGGCCTGATTTGCAGGAAGTGTAATCTCGGCAACAATCTCACCTGATTGCTTGTGATAAGCTCTGAATTTGTTTCCACCAGCGCCAGCAGCAGCGTAAAGTCCTGAACCTTCTCCTGCGAATAACAAAGACTTGGTCACCAGTAGTCCAATTCTATCCGGTGAACCTGTTTTAGGTAGTTGCACTCCCTGTAACTTAGGGTGTTCTTTGATCCAGGCTGGCGTATCAGAATTGGGAGCCATCCAGACATGTTCACCTTTATTCATATCAATTGCCGTAATCCTACCCCAAGGGGGCTTTACGAAAGGTAGTCCGAATGGTCCTTCCAAGCCGCTTCCGGCCCAGGCCACGTAATCCATATCAGAGACATCAGGCTCCGATTGAAGACCTACCGGACGCATTACAGTTGTCGAAGAAACGTATAAAATATTGGTCTCAGGATCCAGTACCGCACCTTGCCAATTTGCTCCCCCAACCGGACTTGGCATAACCAAGGTCGCTTGTTGTTCAGGTGTAACCACACGTACGGGAGTGTACATTGAACCTGTGTGATAACCTTCAACGATCCTTAGAGCCTCTTTTTTGATCTCGTCCGTGAAGTCGATCAGAATATCTTCACTGTATTCTTGCCTGTCAAATGGAGGAGGTTTAGTGGGATAAGGTTGGGTGGGGGAGGCACGTTCTTCGGGAACCGTACTATGGGGGACAGGTCGTTCTTCAATAGGCCATATGGGTTTTCCGGTTAACCTGTCAAAAGCAAATACAGAGGCCTGCTTTGTCACCTGGATCACAGCCTTGATCTCTTTACCATCAACCAACAAATCAGCTAACACAGGTGGAGCCGGTAGATCGTAGTCCCAGATGTCGTGATGAACAATTTGGTAATGCCACACTCTCTTTCCTGTTTTGGCATCAAGACATACTAAACTTCCGGAGAACAGATTATCACCGGGTCTGTGACCGCCATAATAATCTCCAGTTGGCGCTTCCAGTGGGATATAGACATACCCAAGCTCAGGATCAGCTGACAAAGGTGTCCATGCAGCAACGTTCCCTGTGAACATCCAACTATCATTTTCCCATGTGTCATTACCAAATTCACCTTCTTGCGGAATAGTATGGAATATCCATCGACGTTCACCAGTGTATACATCAAAACCCATAATATCACCTCTTACCTGAT
Organism: Cyclobacteriaceae bacterium; assembly: GCA_965242805.1. Taxonomy (GTDB): domain Bacteria; phylum Bacteroidota; class Bacteroidia; order Cytophagales; family Cyclobacteriaceae; genus JANQEU01. Next base: position 4,592,999 of record CBDETD010000002.1, read on the forward strand.
TCTTTGAAGGTGGAGATAATCCAGGAGGAAAGCAGGAACCAGTGATAATGACGTCCTTAACGACGATAGGGGGTGAAGTCGAACCAATGGGTGTCTTAATCGGATCAACATGATCTCCTAATTCCTTTTTCAGGTCAATAATTCCATCTATACCGAAATCGCGTATCCTCTGACCAGTTTTCGCATCTAAGGCTACCATTTGATAGCCGGGTGTTACATAAATGACCCGATCCGGACCCTTTGGATTTTTCCAGTAGGTCACTCCACGTCCCGAATTTTGCCTGGGCGTGTAAACGGATCTTTCACCTTCATTTAATGTAAAAGTCCAAACAGTTTCCCCTGTAATTGGATTTAGGGCAACTACAGCTCTTCTTGAGCCTGCTGTTGCATAGAGCAATCCGTCTACCATGAGCGGAGTGGTTTTATAGTAATACTCCGGACGTGGACCAAAATTATCAGACTTCCACCTCCATGCGATCTTTAACTCCGAAGCATTGGTGGCGTTGATCTGGTCAAGGGAGGAATAGTTGGTGCTTCCCTGATCAGAACGGTGTTGAGACCAGTCGGCTTCTATTGTTTCGACTTTCTCTTCTGGTGAATTTGTGGAGTACTTGTAGGTAATTCGGTATGGGGGTGGAGGTCCGAAGACAATGTTTTTAAGTGCTACTTCTGTAGATGGCAGTGGGGATTTACCGGATGGGTACTTGTTGTAGCTTAGAATGTATGCTATTAATGAAGCATAGGTCTCATCATCATACACTCCCGGATTATTTACAGGCATGGAGGACTTGGTGTATATAAATAGATCCGACAATGTCCTTTCTGCCCATTTGGTTTGGAATTGCGGACCAATTAAAGAGTTGCCACCTTCCGTCCCCCTAAGATCATTTCCATGACAGTTAGCACAATCGTTACTATAAATTGTTGAAACCGATTCAACCTGCTCTTGGGTGAAAATCCCATCCAGTGCTGTAATGCTTTCATTAGTTTTGTTCTCTCCAGTAATGCAAGAAGAAAGTATGACCAGAATAATGCAAAAGATGCTAAACCTCATTGAAATCAATTATAGGATCACCCAAATTGTGAATTTTATTCGGTTTTGCCAAGCCAGAGGTTTCTACGTTGTATGGCCAGGCTATCAGCATCCGGATCAATAGCTGTTTCATAACTTGGATCAGAATCAGGTGTTAGTGTTTTTACGATTTTCTTTCCAAACCTATAAATGGTAATATCGATTTCTTCACCAACATTTAATTCATCCAATATCCCATCAATGTCTTCAAGATCCCCAATATTGGTATCATTTATGGATAATATCTCATCCGAAGAATTGATGCCGGCATTGTAGATAGGACTCCCGACATCTGGATTTCCTGACAATCTCCATTTTTCACCTCTTCGACGGAAGTTTGCTCCCAGGTAGGCTTTTTCGGCATTTTTAGTTCGGAAATGCACTCCGACCAAATCAAACAACGATTTGTAATCCGGAGCCTGACTGTCATAAATATAAATTTTAAAGAATGTGTCTGATAATTGCTGACCAGCATAAGTAGCCAATGTGGATTGCAAGTCCTCAATTGTAAACGGTATTTCAGGACTACCATATTGTTCCCAGAGTAGTCGCATGTACTCGTCCAGATCCTTGTTAACTGATCTCAAAGTCAGATCAAGTGCGAGACCCAATGCACTTCCATAGCTGTAATAGGATATGAATGTGTTAGATCTGTTTGTAGGATCCACTGATCTCGCTGCATCCACAAAAGGAGCTTGATTGCTCATTTCAATAGGATTGAAATAGTTTCTGCCCGGTGAATTCAACACGTAATTCAAATTGTTCGCTAATCCTTCAATGTATTGAGTATCTGATCTAATGCCGGCCCTTGCAAGGATCAAACCAGTGTAATAGCTTGTAAACCCCTCAGCAAACCACAATTCACCACTCATGTTAGCCTTTGCAAAATCAAAGGGTTCCAGTGATTGTGGACGAAGTCTTTCTACATTCCAGGCATGGAAAAACTCATGAGATATCGTTCCAATACTGGTCTCACCCAAAGGCTTTTCCAGAGATTTGGAACTTACGACATACGTGGAATTTCTGTGCTCCATTCCATCACCGCTGGCATTTGGAACATAACATGATAAAAATGTGTAAGCTCCAAAATCAAAAATTGGTAGTTCTCCAAATACTTTCTTCTGCTCGTTTACAATAGAGATCACTTTTTGGAAATAGTCATCAACTTCCGAGCTATCCGCAGGGGTATGTAGGGCTAGGCGAATGATCTGCCCATCAATTTCCTGCTCCCTAAAATGAAGACCTGCAATTTCCGTTGGACTGTCCATGAAATATTGAAAATCAGGTGCCCAATAAGTTGAGCCTTTCAAATGTTTGAGTTGAGTAGCTACCTTCCAGTTGAGGTCGTCACGGAGTTGAAAGTTTACCTGGATTGGTCTTTCAGGATAATTATTTGCGTAAGCAAATGTCGCTGGAATATTAAGATGTGCGTGCGTTTCATCAACCTGGGAGTATGTACCTCCACCACGATTTGCAAAGAGCGTGTATTTGAAGGTAACCTGTCCATCATGGTTTAATACATCCCATTGATGAGGATTAGGTCTCAATACTTCCAGATCTTCCCCTTTGCTGTTTGTGGCCCGTACGTTGTAAACGTTTTTTGCAAACTCGTGAAGTGCATATCTTCCTGGAGAACTGCGAGCCATTCTCATTTCCAGTTTAGAACCTTTGAGATCCGACAATTCTATGCTGATCTCTGCCTCATGGTGAATGGCATTTTCAAATGAAATAGAACAATTAGTAACAGTGGTATTTGGTTCTTGTTCCTGACAACCAATAATACAACTAACAAGCAATGCCGTGATAAGTAAGTGGGAGAACCTCATAACACATTTTTTAAAGGCAGCAATTTGTCAAGGAATGGTAGTAGAACCAAATTCGGTTTGGAAATAATTCTACTAATGGTTTTGGGCTAGCGAGTCTAGTTTCCCCCCTTTTTCTTAATGATGAAATTTTGGAGCTCTGAGATCTTCATTGTAAAGATCTCATCGATGTCGGCAGGCGTATAGCAAACATTGAGATAATCAATATCTAGTGTTGTAGACCTTTCACCAATGATTGAGTCAATCATCAGATAAGTTCCTGCAATGAAGACGTCACTTTCTTCTTCAGTAAAATCCGAATAGAAAACTTCTATTCCGATCGCCTTGGGATCTTCCTCGTTATCCAGTGGGATGAACTCGATCTCTTTTGGATCAAATTTTCTTCCCCCATACTCAGTGATGAAATCGGGACCCTGGGGCTGCTTAAAGGCAATGATCTCCCATTGATCGATCCCAGGAGCGGAATTAACGAGCTTTTCCACACTAGGAAAATGCTCTTTGATCCCTTCAGCTGTGATTACGAATTCCATATTTTGATCGTCCTCGTGCCCGCCAATCTCAAAATATAAGTTGTTATTGTAATTGTGAAGAACGGATAATAATTCATCCAGGTATTGATCTCTGGTCGTTTGATCCTCTTCCCCCAGAAAAAGAAATTTGAAATTATTTTTTTCAAACCATTCCCAGAAAACCTGTTCTTTGTTTAGTCCTTTCATGTCCACCTGTTTATCAACAAGGTAAAGTTGTCTTTGGTTTTCTTAAAAACTCCCTTACCGCTATATAGCATAAAAGTAAGTAATCTTGTGAAATTCCAAATCTAATCAGTCGTCAAGGTCAAGCTTTGCCAGATCGCCACTCCATTCAAATCGATATTTTGAAAATGGATCCTGATTGTATGCATAAGTCAATGCAAGCTTTCTACTATCATCATATAAATAGCTAATTGTCTTGTTCCTATTGTTTAGAAAGGTAAAAACTGATCTTCCGTTTATCTGGATGATCGACTTCATGAATGGATCGAAAAGACCAGGATTCAATTTTTGAACGTTTATGAAATAAGTGTTCCCGTCATGATCTTCACCTGAGGCGTATCCATTCAGGTTTACGATTACTTTGAAGGAAATCTCGTCCAGTACATTTCCGGTTGTACTTTGAATGAAATGCCATGATTCTTTAGGGTACTGCATTTGCCCGAATCCCCTGTCCTGAACTACATAACCCTGTACTTTTTTGGAAGCTAATAAGTATCCACTTATCGATGGTTTCATATCGCTCCATATTGTATCGACGATGAGTCTTCCCTTTTTGTCAATAGCTCCATATGATCTTAGACCTGATCCTTTGACAATGGCTACACCATCATTGAAATCATCTGCATATGTAAACTCATCAAGAACCAATTGCAGTTCTCCGGATACTGAATAGTATTTGTAGATCCCGCATTCAATGGCTCTTATGAGACCATCGTTTTCTTGAAATCTTTGAGTGGTGTTATTGCAATCTGATTTTGCCAGAAGTAAAACCGACAATATTAGGTAGATAACCGCGATGAAGATTTTTTTAGGCGACATGATTGACTAGTTAATTGCATTAAGCAATGATTTAATTTAAATATTTTAATAAGAAAATAATAGAAAGTCGACCTGATCAGGAATAATTAGTGCCGAATGGGAATTATTGCCGTGTGATTGAAATGAAAGAATTTGACTACCGTAGATTAGCCAGATATCTTTTCAAAGTGGAAGCGTTCAATGCCGGTACCAGAGCATCAATGTAAGGTAAAGCGGCTTTCATTCCCAGAACCTCAGGGCGGTAGTTTTTGGATTGGGCCAGGGGATTTATCCAGATAATTTTTTTTACCCTTTTCTTCAATTTATCCATCGAAGAATCCATAAGACTAATATCTCCACTGTCCCATCCATCACTTACAATGAAAATGAAAGTTCTTCTATTCAAATATCTGTCTCCAAACCTTTCCAGAAATTCATTCAAACAATATCCGATTTTCGTCCCACTTGACCATTGATCAACATAGTGAGATAGGTCATTTAGTGACTTTTTGATATCAGAAGTCTTCAGTTTACGGGTGATGTTGTATAGTGCAGTACTGAACACGAATGTCTGGAGATTTAAGCTGCTATTTTGCAACGCATACATCATATGGATCATAAACCTGCTATATAGCTCCATCGATTTGCTTACATCACAGAGAAGTATGATTTGAGTTTTGAGATCCTTTTTTCTCCTGTACTTTAGGTGTACTATCTCCCCACCAATTGATAAGTTTTGGGCTAAAGTCCTTCGATAATCGAAAATTCCTGATTTAGGACCCGGAATGGTCCTCCTGCTTGGACTTTTGGCTACTATTTGCTGTATCAGGTAAACCACTTCCCGCCATTCCTTTACTTTGTAGGGGGGGAGCTTCGTCAGGTCCATTCCACCAGAAACTATATCCTCTCCTGGCTTCGATATTGAAGTTTGATCCAACTGCGGATTACCTCTTAACCAATTTTTGATGACCTCAATGGAAGGAGTTTCTTTCCTTTTGCTTTGTCTATTCTTTGAGGGAGATTTCTTCTCTTTTGAATCGACAGCCCTATTTAACTCTTTCCAATACCTGGAATAAATATCTTCAAATTGCAGAATGTGTTGATAACTTTTACATAAAGTAGATTGTAAGGCCAATTTGAACTGATCAGGATCTTCCCAGGCGATGGTGGCCAGTGCTTCCAAAGCATCCTTTTCCTCTCCGGGACCAATCAGAAAATGTTCATTTCGAAGTGTCCTGCAGAATTGAACAACATGGTGTGAAATAGAAGTAAACCGTTTCACGAATTATGTGACCTTGAGATTCACATTTACTTTTTCCAGTAATTCGGATAGGGAATCCTGTGTAGACTTCATATCATCCCAGTCTTTGAGGACCACCCCAAGTGTTGATTCTATTATTCCTTTGTCAATGTGGTCAAAATGCATTTCAGACAGAGAGGTCGCCCAATCCAGAGTCTCGGCAATTCCCGGTATTTTTTCAAGTTCGGATTTACGAAGCTCCTGCATGAAGAGGCAGATCTCTTTTGCAAGTCTCTCATCAATGTCCGGTATTTTTGATTTGACGATTGTTATTTCCTTCTCAAAGGAAGGATAATCGATGTACAAGTAGAGGCATCTTCTACGCAATGCATCCGATAGTTCACGGGTTCGATTACCAGTGAGAATAACCTGGGGAATGCTTTGAGCTTTGATTGTTCCAATTTCCGGAATAGTAATTTGCCATTCGGACAGGAGTTCCAAAAGGAAGCTTTCGAACTCCTCATCTGCACGGTCCACTTCATCAATCAGAAGCACTGCGGATACAGAGCTTTTTATGGCCTGAAGTAGGGGCCTTTCCATTAGGAATCTATCCGAAAATATTTCGGCTTCCTTGCTTTCCAGGCTATGTCCTTCCTTTTCCAGAAGCTTGATATACAATAGTTGATGAGGATAATTCCATTCATAGATCGCCTGGTATGCATCAAGACCTTCATAGCACTGTAACCTGATGAGGTTTGTGTTCATGATGTCTGCCATCACCTTGGCAATGGCTGTTTTGCCCACTCCTGCTGGCCCCTCTATCAGTAAAGGTTTTTTCAATTGTTGGGATAGTTTAATTGACATGGTGATGCTTGGGTCGGGAATGTACCCTTGCCTAATCAGACTATCATTAATCTCCTGAATTTGCTCCTTCATTACCTGTGAAATTAAAGGCCATTTTTTATTCTCTCAAGAATTCATGAACCATTAGGTAAGAATTCTCAACAATTAGAATAAAAAATGGCCTACTATCAGATCAGATTAGGGCGCTCAACGCTCTGGAGGCATAAACTTCTGCCATATTCTGGCGGTAGTCTTCAGAGGCATAGTGATCACTCATTACCTGAACACCCGCTGCTGCTTTGGAAGAAGCCTCGGCGATGGTATCTTGATTGAAGGATTTTCCTTCCAAAGCAGATTCCACACCCTTATCCCTGAAAGGAGTTGCGGAAACTCCGGAAAAAGCTACCCTGGCTTTGTCACAAGAACCATTACTATGTGAGATCTTAACAGCGCAACCGACCAGCGCAAACCGTGACGCCGGTTGCATGAATTTTACATAAGTTGATCTTGAATTCGTTTCAACAGGAACTTTGATATTTATAATCATTTCACCTTCTTCCAGGGCGGTATTGAACAATCCTGTAAAGAAGTCTTCCGCGGCAATTTCCCTTGATCCTCCTGATCCTTTTACGGTAATCATCGTTTCGGCCGCAAGCAGTAATGCCGGCCAATCTGCCGCAGGGTCAGCATGCGCGATACTTCCACCAATGGTCCCCATATTTCTCACCTGTATGTCTCCGATCTGTTCAGCCGCACCGGGGAAAAAAGCCACTTTTTGTTTTAAGAGATCCGAACTGGCAATTTCTGCATGAGTCACCCCTGCTCCGATTACAATATGACCATCTTTTTCTTCAATCGATTTCAGTTCCTTGATCTTCGAGATATCAATTAAATGACCATATTCATTAAGTCTGAGTTTCAATGCAGGTATGAGACTGTGTCCTCCTGCAAGTAAACGTGCTTCATCTCCATGTTCTTTCAATAAGGAGATGGCCTCATCTATTGTTTTGGCTTTTGTATATGTAAAGTTATTTGGTATCATTTTTCAAACAGTTATTAGTTAGAACCTCCATTTTGCATCGCATTCCAAACCCTCTCGGGTATCAACGGCATTGGAATGTCCTTGACTTTGTGACCACCTTTCCAAAGGGCATCAATTACTGCGTTGACAACAGCGGGTGTAGACCCAATGCAGCCGGCTTCTCCCGCACCTTTCACTCCAAGAGGATTGTGAGGGCATGGAGTTATGGTCCTGTCGACCTCGAAACTTGGTAGATCATCTGCTCGAGGCATTGCATAATCCATATATGAGGCATTCAACAGGGTTCCGGCGTTATTATAAAATGTACCCTCGAGTAAGGCCTGCCCTATTCCCTGAGCCAACCCTCCGTGGATCTGCCCATCGACGATCATTGGATTGATAATGTTCCCAACATCGTCGACTGAAATGAACCTTTTTAGTTTTACCTGGCCCGTTTCTTTGTCTACCTCTACAATTGCTACATGACAACCAAATGGATAGGTGAAGTTTGTAGGATCATAGAAGCTGGAAAAATCGAGACCTGGTTCAAGGTCAGCTGGGTAATCGTGAGGTACGTACGCGGTCAGGGAAACGTCTCCAAAAGCGATTGATTTATCTGTTCCTTTCACTGTCCATTTACCATCCGCAAAATCAAGGTCTTCAACCCTGGATTCAAGTTTGTGAGCCGCGATCTTGGCTCCTTTTTCTATCACTTTTTCCAGGCTCTTAATGATGGCTGACCCTCCGACAGCCAGGGACCTGGATCCGTAGGTTCCCATACCAAAGGCAACCGATTCCGAATCCCCATGGACTATTTCCACATCCTCCAGACCAATTCCCAACTTATCGGCCACAATTTGCGCGAATGTGGTTTCATGACCTTGTCCATGACTATGGGAACCTGTGTATACACTTACTTTCCCAGTGGGTTGAACACGGACCTGGGAGGATTCAAATAATCCGGCCCTGGCACCCAGAGCACCGACTACCGCTGAAGGAGCTATTCCACAGGCTTCGATGTAAGTCGAGAAACCAATCCCTAATAGTTTTCCATTGCTGCTTGCAGCCTGCTCTTTTCGGAAATCTTCATATCCGACCATTTCCAATGCTCTATCTAAAACCTGAGGATAATTCCCGCTATCGTACTGTAACGCAACTCTTGTCTGGTATCCTTCCTGATTCACACCGTCGAATGCAGGGATGAAGTTTTTCTTTCTTAATTCAGCCGGATCCATATCCATTTCCAATGCAGCAAGGTCCATCAGTCTTTCAAGCTGATAGGTAGCCTCAGGCCTTCCTGCACCGCGATATGCATCCACTGCATTGGTATGGGTGAAGACCCCTGTCACGTCAACGTGAATTTTCGGAGTGGTATAAAGGCCCTGCATCAATGTACCGTGCAGATAGGTGGGTACTGCAGGCGCAAATGTGCTAAGATAGGCACCCAAATTCGCAAAGGTTTTTGACTTTAAGGCAACGATCTTCCCATCCGCGTCAAATCCCATTTCCACATGAGTTTTATGGTCTCTACCATGTGCATCTGTGAGGAAACTTTCAGATCGCTCTGCAGTCCATTTTACCGGGCGACCAATTTCTCTTGAGGCCCATACCACAAGGGCTTCTTCGGTGTAATGAAAGATCTTGCTTCCAAATCCGCCACCGACATCGGGTGCAATGACATGCACTTTGTGTTCGGGAATACCCAGAACAAATGCTGATAAGAGTAACCGGGTCAAGTGTGGATTTTGTGATGTTGTATACAGTGTATACTTGCCAATGTGGTCTTCATAGTTTCCAATGGCACTTCTTGGTTCAATGGCATTGGGCACCACTCTTTGATTGATCAGGTCCAGGGAAGTGACATGGTGAGCATTCTTAAGTGCAGCCTCCACTTCATCCAGCGGATCTCCTAACTCCCAATCAAAGCACTTATTGTTAGGTGCATCATCATGAACGAGGGGAGCCCCGTCTTTCACTGCTTCTTCAGGATCAATAGCAGCATCCAGATTTTCATAGTCAACTTTTACCAACTCAGCAGCATCCTTAGCCTGAGAGTAACTTTCTGCGATCACAAAAGCTACAGCGTCTCCCATGTGGAGCACCTTATCTTTCACTAAAAGTGGATGAGGAGGTTCTTTCATGGTGTCACCATTCTTGAAGTTTACCTGCCAGCCGCATGGGACACCATTGACAGCTGCAACATCGGTCCCTGTGAAGACCTCTACAACCCCAGCTGCGGATTTAGCTGCCGAAGTATCTACAGATTTAATTTTAGCGTGTGCATATGGACTTCGAACGAAGCATCCATGGGTCATGTTCGGAAGTTTGATATCATCAGTATATCTTCCTTTACCGGTTATAAACCTCTTGTCTTCAACTCTTTTTATAGATTGACCTATATAATTCATTTTTAAAGATCTTTTAGGTGATTAAACTTTTTGGGCAGCGTATTTAATAGCTTTCACAATATTGTGATAGCCTGTACAACGACAGTAGTTGCCTTCAAGGGCTTCACGTATCTCCCCTTCCGATGGAGAACTATTTCTGGATAGAAGGTCGGCTGCTGTCATTATCATGCCAGGGGTGCAAAAACCACATTGAAGGCCATGCTCTTCCCTGAATCCCTCTTGAAGTGGGTGTAATGATCCATTGCTCATACCTTCAATGGTTGTAACTTCCTCACCGTCTACTTGTGCGGCAAGTACAGTGCATGATTTTACGGCTTTACCATTTACCAAAACGGTACAAGCTCCACAACCGCTGGTATCACATCCGATATGTGTCCCGGTTAAGTTTAATTGTTCACGTAGATAATGAGAAAGAAGCAGGCGATCCTCAATTTCGCTCTCCATTTGTTTCCCATTCACTTTGGTGGTAATCTTCATATTTAGGTTAAATTTTATTTTGAAAAAAGGGCATAGAAGATACCTATAATTTTTTAATTATTCCATATTGACGAATAGAAAGGTCGTATTTTTACAATCATCGCAACTAATATGCCGGAGTCTAAAAAGATTTTCGTTTTCGATGCATATGGAACATTGTTTAAAGTAAGTTCTGTAATCGAAGGGCTGACAGAAGAGCAAAAGGAAATATCTCCTCAAATACAGGAACTGTGGAGAAAGAAACAACTCGAATACACCTGGTTATCAAACTCCCTGGATCGTTGGGCGGATTTTGGGAATGTTACAGTAGATGCACTTGATTATGCTTTGAAATACTTTCAGGTGGATGATGATGGGTTTAGGCAATCCCTCCTGGATATTTACAAATCTCCATCCACATTCCCAGATGTGATTCCATTTCTAAATTATTGCAAGATCAAGGATGTCAGAACGGCAGTTCTATCAAATGGCAGCACTGAAAAGCTGCAATCAAGTATCATCATTACAGGTTTGAAGAAGTATATAGACAAAACCCTTTCCGTAAATGCCGTGAAAGTTTTCAAGCCAGATCCTAAAGTATATGAGCTTGTAACAAATAATTTTCATTGCCACCCTTCGGATGTGGCGTTCTTTTCATCCAATGCGTGGGACATTTGCGGAGCAAAAAACTATGGATTTCGGTGTGTGTGGGTGAACAGGTTTGACCACCCCTTTGAAAATATGGGTTTCAAACCGGATAAAGTCGTTAAGGCCTTAAACCAATTTGTATTCTAAGGATCCCATTAGATCAGACTTACAGGTATTGATTTTTGACTTTTATTATCTCCCCTACAATGGACATGGCTATTTCCCTGGCTGATTTTGCATTAATTGGTATTCCGATCGGGGCATGGATCCTGTCAATAAGCTCCTGGGAAATTCCTTTCTCGAGCAGTCGTTTGCTTCTTTTCTCATGTGTTTTTCTACTTCCCAATGCCCCAATATACCCAACCTTAGAAGGTAAAAGTATTTCCAAAGCATTATCGTCGATTTTGGGGTCGTGAGACAGGATTGCACAAAATGTGTAGGCATCGAGTGGAAAATCCTTCAACACCTCCGAAGGATATGATTCCAATACTTTGGAAGGTGGGTCATTGAAGGTAGTATTTTCAGCAAAATAGCTGCGGGGATCAATCACAACAGTCTCAAAACCAAACATGTTGCCAAGGGAAACCAGATCCACAGTAATGTGAGCAGCTCCAATGATCAAAAGTAGGCTCTTCCTTGGGAAGATATGAATGAAATACTGGCGCTCCTCATGATCGATGGAACGGTTGATCCTTTGATCATAAGCGGTCTTCGCCTCGTGAATAATCAAATCCGGCAGATTGTCACCGATGACCTTTCCGTCCTCTTTCAACAATGCCTTCTGGTTAGTTCCATCTTCCAGGCTTGAGATCAATGTACAGGACATATTATTTTCCACATTTTCCAAAAGACCAGACCAAACGGGGTCTTTATTAAAATCTGCTGATTCCAGGAAAACCTGAATACTTCCGCCACACGAGAGGCCAACCGACCATGCTTCTTCGTCGGAAACTCCAAATTGTAATCTATCTGATTTCTGATCAGGTAAGCTCTTAAGTGCCCTTTTGACTACAGCTCCTTCGACACATCCACCACTAACTGAACCGGACATTTTACCCTCTTCATTCACAAGCATTACAGATCCAACAGGTCGGGGTGATGAACCCCAAGTCTTCGTAACCCTGGCGACGGATATTACACCACCTTCCGAGGACCATTTTTTAATATTTTCAATATGCTCTATCATTTTTATGAAAACTTTTTATGAATGATTTGGTTATACTATCATTTTTAGAAAAATCACAATGTCCAGTCATTGTACCACATGTGCTCCTAAAAATAATGTGAAAGTATCTGAAAAGTCTTCTTTTCTTGGTGCCTTGTTGATTATTATACTCCCGAAATGTCCGATTTGTGTGATGGCATATTCCAGTGCCATAACTATTTGTGGAGGGCAATCAATGTACATGTCCGAAAATAACTGGGTGTCCTATCTACCACTGGGATTGGCAGTGGCACTTCCAATCTTAATTATGTACAACTGGAGAGGGAGGAGAACAATTATTGCTCTCATTTTAGCTGTTATTGGTAGTTCATTGGTTTTTCTGACACATCAGCTTTACTTAACTGCTCCATTTTATGATTATGGATCGATTATTCTTTTTGTCAGTGTCTGGCTTAATAGTAGTCTCCTTGCAGTCATAAACTACATGTGGAGATTCTTTAAAAGCCTAAAAGCGTCATGGCAACAGTAAGATTGACATCAGGTCTTCAAAAATTTTTTCCGAAAATTGACGGATTGGAACTCGAAGGGGAATCGGTTTATAGTGTTCTTAGAGACTTGGAATTTAAACTGCCTGAACTGATAGATTATTTTGTAGATGAAAATGGACAATTGAAAAATCACGTTAACATCTGGCTTCGTAATGAAAAGATCAACGATCGCGAAAGATTGACTGATAAAGTCCACAAAAAAGACGAACTTTTCATCTCCCAGTCTCTATCGGGAGGATAATGACATCAAAAAATATTGTATTGGTTGCTACGGCCAAAGGTCTGATAGTCTACGAAATAGATTCACAAGGATCCGTTAAACACCTCAGAAGTTCTTTCATCGGCTTTTCCGTCAACATGATTTATGTCGATGAGAGGACTAACAGATGGTGGGCTGGAATTTCTCATAAACACTGGGGTCAAAAATTACATTTCAGTGACGACACAGGTAAATCATGGAATGAGGTAAGATCACCAGTTTACAATGGTGCCTTACTTCCAAATGGAAAAGTTGCGAAACTTCGCCAATTATGGTGTATGCATCATGGAGGGGACGATAAACCAAACCTACTATGGTTGGGAACGGATCCTGGAGGACTTTTTAAAAGTGAGGATAATGGAAGTTCCTGGGAACTTGTAGAGAGTTTGTGGCATCATCCAAGTCGGGAAAAAGAGGGCCAATGGTTTGGAGCAGGAAGTGATTACCCATTTATCCATTCCATCGTTCTGAACCCCGAAGACAGTGACCATATTTACATCGCGGTTTCTTGTGCAGGTGTATTTGAAAGTACCGACGGTGGGCTGTCCTGGAAGCCAAGAAATAAAGGATTGAAGGCTACATATTTACCTAATCCCAGAGTTGAGGTTGGTCATGATCCCCACTTGCTGATGATAAATCAAAAAGATCCGAAAATTTTATGGCAACAAAACCATTGTGGGGTCTTCTATTCAAGTGATGGTGGAAATGAATGGTTGGATGTATCGGTGGAAGATGGGATACCTTATTACGGTTTTGCATTGGCCACCGATCCGCATTGCCCGGAAAAGGCCTGGGTTGTCCCAGTAGAAAGTGATGAGAACAGAGTAGCACCTGACCTAAGACTAAGAGTATTTCAAACCAATAATTACGGAAAGGACTGGGTAAATGTAAGTCATGGACTTCCGGATGAAGATGTTTTCGACATTGTACTTCGACATGCCTTTCATCAAAAAAACGGACTTTTTGTATTTGGGACCACAAATGGAAATCTATTCTACTCAAAAGGGGATAAAATTCACTGGAGCTCGATTTCAACACACCTAACCAAAGTAAATTCTGTAATTATCTTATAGGCGTCTATAATATTTGGTTGTTTTAATTTTTTAATAAATCTAGATTCGTTCTAAATAAAGAATTTCATTAAACAATTCTGAATTCCGTGTAGTTACACGTAAACGTTTGCGAAAGCAACGCTTAATCAAACAACCACATTAAACCAATTTATTATTTATGATACCTGCTTCATTTGATTATTCAGCGCCATCTACTTTAGATGAGGCGTTGAAGCTCTTAAATGAGCTGGGTGATGAGGCTAAGATCCTGGCCGGTGGCCATAGTCTCATACCCATGATGAAACTTAGATTTGCCGAACCTGAGCACCTGGTGGATCTTAACAATGTTCCCGGACTCTCTTACGTAAAGATTGAGGGAGACCAACTGAAAATCGGTGCGATGACGAAGGAAGTGGATCTCGAAGATTCTGCGGAAATTGGAGATCATTTTCCCATATTTCACGATGCAGCTAAGTTAATTGCTGATCCACAGGTCAGAAACTTTGGTACAATCGGTGGCAATATTGCCCACGGGGATGCTGCCAATGATCATCCGGCCGTAATGATTGCCCTGAATGCGGAGGTGGAAATTACCGGTTTGGATGGAAAGAGGACCGTCCACATTGACGAATTCTTCTATGGATTTTACGCCACGGCTGTTCAGGAGGGTGAAATTCTTACTGAAATAAGGATCCCAGTTCCATCCGGAAAATCGGGAAATGCATATCACAAGATGGAACGAAAGGCGGGTGATTATGCAACGGGAGGAGTAGCTGTCCAATTGACGCTGGATAGTGACGGAACATGCACATACGCTGGTATTGGTTTAACCAACGTCAATCCCGTACCTCTGAGAGCTTCAAGGTCAGAAGAAGCTTTAGTAGGAACAAAGGTTGATGACGATGCAATTGAGAAAGCTGCACAATATGCTTCAGAAGATTGCAGTCCTTCGGATGATCTGAGAGGTTCTGAAGATTACAAAAGAAGAATCATAAAAGTATTAACGAAACGAATGATCCACAAAGCTCTTGAAAGAGCCAATGGGTAGTACAACTAAACCTTTAGAAATGACGAAAGAAATAACATTAAAAATAAACGGTAAGGATTATACTTCTGAAATCGAGCCCAGGACTTTACTGGTCCACTTCATTCGGGAGAATGCGGTATTGACGGGGACTCATATAGGTTGTGATACTTCAAGTTGTGGAGCGTGCACCATTCTGATTGATGGCCGCTCAGCAAAATCCTGTACCATTCTCGCAATTCAGGCACAGGGTAAAGAAATTACCACTGTTGAAGGATTGGCTACTACCGAAGGAGTTCATCCGATTCAGGAAGGATTCAAGGAGAATCACGGACTCCATTGCGGATTCTGTACGCCGGGTATGATGCTCAGAGCTGTTGAATTGTTGGAAAAAAATCCGGATCCAACTGAAGAAGAAATCAGATGGGGTATTTCCGGAAATCTTTGCCGTTGCACAGGTTACAACAATATTGTCAAGGCAATCAAATATGCTGGAGCCAAAATAAGGGGAGAGGAAGTACCTTCAACAGAACCCGAATTTGTTTGATAAACAACCACTTAACTTGAATTAATAGATAATGATACAGTGTAAAACATCGAAAGAGATAAGCGGAATGGGGCACTCCATGAAGCGTAAGGAAGATGACCGATTTGTGCATGGTAAGGGAAATTACGTGGATGATGTAAAGCTGCCCGGTATGGTGTACATGGACATTGTCCGAAGCCCGTACGCTTATGCGAAAATCAAAAACATAGATGCATCGGAAGCTCTGAAGATCCCAGGAGTACTGGCAGTTGTTACGGGTAAAGACCTGGAACAGTACAATCTGCATTGGATGCCTACTCTCATGTCTGATACGCAAATGGTATTACCTACGGATACCGTAATGTACCAGTCTCAGGAGGTTGCAGCCGTGATTGCCACTGAAAAATACATTGCAAGAGATGCAAGGGAGGCAGTAAGGGTCGAATATGAACCCATGAAAGCTGTTGTTGATCCTTACAAGTCATTGGATAAAGATGCCCCTGTACTTCGTCCTGACAAAGAAGGTAAAACTGATAACCACATCTGGCATTGGGAAGTAGGTGACAAAGAAGAAACGGAGAAAGTCTTCAACAATGCCGATATAGTTGTCAAAGAACAAATGCACATTCCAAGGATACATGTGTCATCCATTGAGACATGTGGGTGTGTAGCAGACTACGATAAAGTAAACAACCACCTGACTATGTACATGACTACACAGGCACCTCATGCGATCAGGACTGTAATTGCATTGGTTGCCGGTCATGTTGGTCTTACAGAAGAAAAGATCAGGGTTATTGCTCCTGACATCGGTGGTGGATTTGGAGGTAAAGTACCAGTTTACCCAGGATATGTAATCGCGATAGCTGTCTCATTCCTGATTGGTCAACCTGTAAAATGGATTGAAGATAGAAGTGAGAATCTACAGGCGGATTCATTTGCTAGGGATTATCATATTACGGCTGAAATGGCCGGAACGAAAGATGGAAAGATCCTAGCTACACGAATGAAGGTTCTCGCAGATCACGGATATACAGATGCTTCTGCCAATCCCTCTAAATTCCCGACTGGAATGTTTTCGATAGGTACGGGCTCTTACGATTATCCAACCGCCTTTATGGAAGCGGATGCAGTTTACACTAATAAACCTCCAGGAGGCGTAGCATATCGATGTTCATTTAGGGTGACAGAAGCGGTTCACGCCATTGAAAGGATCACGGACAGGTATGCATTAGAGATAGGAAAGGATCCTGCAGAACTTAGAATGGAGAATTTCATCAAGAAAGATCAGTTTCCATATCAGTCTCCAACAGGATGGGAATACGATAGCGGTGACTACCATCAGGGATTACAAAAAGCGATGGATGTGGTTGACTACGAATCCTTAAGAAAGGAACAGGAAGAAAAGAGAGCAAAAGGAGAATTGATGGGAATCGGATTATCTACGTTTACGGAGATTGTCGGAGCAGGTCCGTCAAAGGACTTCGATATTTTAGGTATCAAAATGTTTGATAGTGCCGAGATCAGGGTTCACCCTACGGGCAAAGCAATCGCCAGATTTGGTACTAAATCCCAGGGGCAAGGCCATGAGACTACATATGCTCAGATCATTGCCGAGGAGCTTGGAATTCCTGCGAAGGACATCCAGGTAGAAGAAGGTGATACGGATACTGCTCCCTATGGGCTGGGTACATACGCAAGTAGAAGTACCCCAACTGCAGGAGCAGCGGCGGCAGTAGCTTCAAGAAAGCTTCGAGACAAGGCAAAGAAAATTGCAGCTTATTTATTGGAAGTAAGTGAGGACGATCTGGAATGGGAGCCAGGTAAATTCTTCGTGAAAGGAGCTCCCGAGAAGTCAAAGACAATTCAGGAGATCGTTTTCGCAGCTTACACCAATCATCCACAAGGAATGGAAGCTGGATTTGAGGCTACTCATTACTATGATCCCCCAAATCTGACATTCCCTTCAGGTGCATATATCTGTGTAGTTGACATTGACAAGGAAACTTTCGAAATTAAGGTTAGAAGGTTTGTTGCAATCGATGATGCAGGACATATTATCAATCCAATGGTTGCTCAGGGACAGGTTCATGGGGGTTTGACCCAGGGAATTGCACCAGCGATGTACGAGGAATTGATCTATGACGAGGATGGCAACATATTGAACGGAACACTTATGGATTACTTGGTTCCAACGGCAATCGAGTCTCCAAATTGGGAAACCGGTCATACGGTGACACCATCCCCTCACCACCCCATAGGGGCTAAGGGAATTGGAGAATCCCCCACCGTTGGCGCACCTCCTGCAATTGCGAATGCAATTGTCGATGCACTTAAACCATACGGAATTACCCATTTGGATATTCCAATCACTCCTTACAAGATCTTCGAGGCATTGAAGGAAAAAGGAGTATTAAACGACGTATAAGTAACATAAACCCTAGTCGGTCAATGGATCGTGATCCATTGGCCGATTTATTTAAAAAGTAGAATGGAAGCAACAATTACAAAACAGTTTAGCTTAGAAGAGCCTATCGAGAAGGTATGGGCGGGACTCAGTAATCCGATGCAGATCTCCGGATGCGTACCGGGAGCATCTATCACTGAGCAGATAGACGATACGAATTATAAGGGTGAAGTTACCCTTAAGTTTGGACCGGTGAAGGCCAAATATGATGGCCAGATCACTATTGATGAGATGGATGATGCCACCCACAAGATGACATTAAAAGGAAAAGGTCTGGATTCCAAGGGAAAGGGAAGTGCTGAAATGACCATGAATGGCACGGCAGTATCGACTGATAGTGGTACCGATGTTGATTTCAAAATGGTCGTCAATATTCAGGGAACCATTGCGCAATTTGGATCCAGACTGATCAATGATGTTTCGGATCAATTGATGAAGCAATTTATTGACAACTTCAAGGCGCTTTTGGCCGGTGAAGAATTTGACAATACTCTGAAAGCCGGTTCCATGATGGGATCAGTTTTGAAAAGTAAAGTTTCAGGCATCTTCAAGAAAAAGGAAGAAGAAAACGCATGATCCCCGAGGTTTCGAAACTCATTGATCAATACGATCAACTAGGATATATAGTGGAAGAAGAACTGGCAACGGTTCTTCTTCTTACGTTAAAGCTTGGTAAACCATTGCTGTTAGAAGGCCCTCCGGGTGTTGGAAAGACTGAGGCGGCACACATTATTGCCAATCATCTCGATACGGAGTTGATAAGGCTTCAGTGTTATGAAGGATTGGATGTGAATAACTCCATCTATGAATGGAATTATCAAAAGCAATTGTTATCGATTAAGATTCATGAAACTGATAATATGTCTTCAGAGGAAAAAGAAGGCCATATTTTCAGCGATGATTTCCTTTTGAAACGACCATTATTGAAGGCAATTACGGCTTCAGATAAACCTCCGGTACTTCTCATTGACGAAATTGATAGGGCGGATGAAGAATTTGAAGCATTTCTGCTGGAGTTGCTATCGGATTTTCAGATCTCTATTCCTGAGTTGGGGACAATAAAAGCAAAGCAAAGACCTGTCGTAATTCTTACCTCTAATCGAACACGTGATCTAAGCGATGCCCTTCGAAGAAGATGCCTTTATTTCTGGGTTGATTTCCCCGGTTTCGATAAGGAGTTGGCCATTGTCCGAAAGCACATTCCCAATATTGAGGAAGATGTCCTAGTCCATCTTGTAAAATTCATTGAACACCTTAGAAGTCAGAAATTGCAAAAACTTCCAGGGATTGCGGAAACCATTGACTGGGCGAATGCTTTGATCACATTAAATACGAAGGCTTTGTCACCTGAGGTCATTGAGAAAACTTTAGGCTGTGTTCTCAAATCGAACGCAGATATACAAACGGTGAAAAGCAGTTTGAGTCAAATTCTTCAGGACATAGATTCTTAAAACATGAGCCTTATCCATTTTTCAAACTATAAATCTGTTGCTGACGCCATTGTTGGTTTCAGCAAGGTTTGCAGGGAAAATGGATTACCTATTGGATTGAGTCACACCAAAGAGGCTATTAGTATTGCAAAACTTGGGCTTATCAAAGATGAAAATACATTTAGGTACTCTTTAAGGTCCCTATTTTGTACCTGTACTGAGGATCATGAGATTTTCGATAAGTGTTTTGACGTTTATTGGTTGACAAGAAAGCATAACTATTCTCATAAGTTCAGTAAAGGAACCTCCAACGTTTCTAAGAAATCAAAAGCTTCCCTGGTAATGATGGGTTTTAACCCAAATGGCAACAAGGAGGAAAGCGAAGATGACAAAGACGATGCTAGCAACGTAACCGGGGCCAGCAAGATAGATGCTCTTAAATCGACAGACTTTTCGAAAGTTTCAGCCATTGACAGTGAATACCTTGACGAATTGGTAGACCGTCTACTCCATCAACTGAATCACCGTTTAAAACGGAAATTGAAGGTCGCCAAACAAGGGAAGATTGATTTTCGGAACACGGTAAGACGCAATATCTCCAAAGGAGATACTCTCATTGATCTCGTAAGAAAGAATCGGAGTTTTGAGAAATATAAATTAATCCTCTTGCTGGATGTCAGCGGTTCAATGGACAAGTACTCCTTTTATCTTTTAAAATTCCTTTGGGCTCTGAAAAGTAATTTGAAGAAAATAGAATCTTTTATTTTCAGTACTCGATTGATCCGAATAACTGACGTACTGGATTACGATCACATTCAAGAATCCCTATCGCAGCTTTCTTTTGAAGCTAACAATTGGTCAGGGGGAACTGCAATTGGGGAATGCCTGAAGGCATTTAATGATGACCATGCGAAGCGCATTCTCAATGGAAAAAGCATCACCATTGTATTGAGTGATGGGCTTGATAATGGAGATTCGGAACTTCTGAAATCCGAATTACAAAAGATCAAAATGAGAACCAGCAAATTGGTGTGGTTGAATCCACTTAAGGGAACAGAAGGGTATGAACCATTGGCAAAAGGTATGAGTTCTGCGTTACCTTTGGTAGATACATTCCAATCCGCACACAATCTTGAATCATTGATGGAATTAGAAAACATTTTATCCAATGTATAACGATTCATTACTTGAAGAAATAAATAAGTACAGGAATTCCAATGAACCTGCCGCTCTGGCAATGGTGGTCAGAAGAGAAGCGCCGTCCTCTGGCAAGCCTGGAGACAAAGCGTTGATCACGAAGGAAGGAGAGGTCAAAGGATGGATCGGTGGAGGATGCACAAAAGGTATCGTGATAAAAGAAGCACTGGAAGCTATCCAGCAACAAACTCCCCGTCTCGTCAAGATCCAACCTGCTATGGATACACCCGACCTTCCCGGAGTGAAAAATTATCGGATGACATGCATGAGCGGAGGCACTGTCGAACTTTACATTGAACCCATTATGGCGGTAACCCAAATACATATCTTCGGAAGGTCTCACATTGCAAAAGCCTTATGTGAGATAGGTCATGCTTCCGGATATAAGATGAATGTTATTACTAATCTTGCGGAGGAAGAAATGTTTCCTAATGCGTCATCTGTGACCAAATTGAGCGATTTTACCAAGGAAAGATCTCTCGAGAATGACTATGTGGTTGTGTGTACCCAAGGAGAGGATGATGCAGAAAGTGTATTGGCCGCAATAAGATCAAATCCAAAGTATCTGGCCTTTGTTTCAAGCCGCAGAAAGGCCAATTCGATATTTATGGAATTGAAACGGGGAGGTATTGAGCATGACCAGCTCGTAAGGATCAAAACACCAGCAGGACTTGATATAAATGCAAAAACACCTGAAGAGGTAGCTATTTCCATCCTTGCGGAGATTGTTCAGACCAAAAGGTCAGAGGAAATAGTAGCAACTGGAATTGAGGAGGCCACACTTGAAGATGATCTTTATATCAATCCCGTTTGTAAGATACCTGTTCAGAAAAGTACAGCCAAGTATGTATTGGAACATAATGGAGAAAAGGTATATTTCTGTTGTGACGGGTGCAAAGAATCTTTTGAGAAAGATCCGGAGGCTTATATGCCTTCGGTGAAATAATTCCATTTAGTTATTAAATCCTGGAATCCAATTAGGAGAATTACCTCTACAAAGTATCCAGGGCCTCCTTGATTGAAGACTCTATTTCCGCCATGTCAAATGGTTTTGTGAAAAACTTATGTATCACTTTTTCCTGAAGAGCCTGGTCGATTTCATCATTGTAATCGAACCCTGTGAGAATGAAGTATAATATGTTATCATATTTCTCACGAGCTTTTCTGATGAACTCAATGCCATTCATATCCGGCATTCTCATGTCGCTAATTACCACAATAATTTCATCCCCATGAAGATCCAACTCCTCCAGACCTTTGGGACCGGATTCGGCAGTGTAAACAGAGTATTTCGTTTCAAAGTTTACCTTGAACAGGAATAAGTTGGCCTCTTCGTCATCGACATAGAGAATGGTGATATTTTGTGAATCAACCATGAAAAGTTCACGTAGGTATTATCCAAAACCTAAAAATGCTCATTTTGTTTGAGAATGCAACTATAAATTAGTTATTCAAGAAGTTGAATTTCCCAAATTCTGGCTGGACGGATAATTTGGGTGTGGGTAGGTTCTGTGTCGTTTGAACAGTTAACAAACATTTTGTCACCATTTTCATTGAACACTATATCCATTGGACGATTAAGCTCAGCTACCATTGTAGCACCACCGGTATCTCCCAGGATCCCGGATCCTGCGAAGACTTCAACATTTCCATTCATATCAACTTTATAAATACGGTGTGTACTTGTTCCGGCAACATATAAGTAACCTGAACGATAGGTGAGATGTCCCAACCACATCTTATATTCAAGGAGATAATCAGGATCTTTATAAACTGGGATATCAGTAAATTCGATGACTTCTCCATTTGGATCAATTTTCCATATGGTTCCGGATTCAGAGTTGTCCGATACGTAGAAATTACCCTCTTGATCCCTTGTAATACCTTTGGGACATCCACCCGTACTTGCAAAGACCACCACAGAACCATCCGTAGACACTTTCACAACCCTTCCATTTAGACAATCTGCAACAAAAAGATTATCTAATTCATCGATAAATATTCCATCCGGCTCAGCTGCTGTATTACCAAATCCACCTTCAAGCTCTGTTATATCAGCAAATTCACTCACGGATCCATGTATTGATACTTTCGACACGATACCATTGTAATGGTTACTCTGATAAAGATTACCCTGAGAGTCGAATGCATTTCCCCCGGGAAATAAAACACCTTCTGCAAAAACTGATTCTTTGCCGTTTGCATCGATTTTGATTATTGTTTCACCCGCCAAAGCATTTATTGGTGAGATGCCAAAGTTTCCCATATAAATGTTACCTTCATTGTCTATTGAGAGTCCTCCGCATCCGGGTCCAAAACCGTCCTCACTACCTAATTTCAAAACCGGTGAGAATGGGACTACCATATTGGTCACACGTAATTCAATAATTTCAGAATAATATGTGAGAACGCTTGCAGAGCCATTATTTGCAACAGACATCACAGCTATCCTGTACGGAATACGTTCGGACACGGGATCACCCATTGCATCCTGTACATTTGATTCCAGCCCCAATCCCCGTGTAAGAATAACCCTGTCCTTATTTATTCTGAAGTAGTTACTACTTGGAATTTCCAGAGCCGTTTCAATTGTCATTTCAGGCTGATCCTTTTTCAACACGAATACCCGATACTCAACCACACGTTCAAGATCATCTTGTTTTTTGAAGTAGACGGCTATGTCGGAAGCATCTCCATTATTTCCTCTATCTGTGACCTTCAATTCTGAAATGGGTTCGATTGGAGAAATAGGACCTTCGTCCTCGCCACAATGAATCAACAAGGAGGACAATGACAGGATCCAAAGGACAATTAAGGTTCGATTCATAATTTACGGCAGTCTAAGAATGTCAACATCATCAATTCACAATACCTGTATCGAAAAATGTCATTTCATTTCTATTTTTACGATGATCAAATTACGATAATTACATTGATATGTTTGACGGTTTGACAAGTACAAACTTTCTACTTCCTGAGAATTTTGTAATTCTATCTTCAATTTTCTTCCTTGTTGTTTTCCTAAGATATCTTACTGTCTCCGGAATATTCCATATTCTGTTTTATAAGTTGTTATTCAATCAATTTGCTCATCGAATTGTTAATGGCCCCATCAAATCCCGAAGACAGATAAGCAAAGAAATCTCCTGGTCAGCAATCACCTCTTTTGTGTTTGCGATTTCCGGAACCTTTATGGTGATCCAATGGCAAAGGGAAGATACCATGATCTATGTCGACGTCATGGATTATCCGATATGGTATTTACCACTAAGTCTTCTTGTTATCTTGTTTTTACATGAGACCTATTACTATTGGCTACACAGGTGGATGCACCTTCCTAAGGTCTTCAAACTTATGCACAAAGTTCACCACGATAGTATCACCACTACTTCATTGACATCATTTTCATTTCATCCTTTGGAAGCTATTGCCCAGGCATTGATCATACCTCTCATAGTTTTTTTCATCCCGGTCAATATCTATGTGCTTTTGATCATTTTGGTTTTGATGACTTTGAGCGGCACAATCAACCATGCAGGTGTTGAATTATATTCCAACAATTGGTTTGGTAAATGGGTGATTGGCGCATCCCATCACGATCTGCACCATAAGAGATTTCGTGTGAATTTTGGACTATACTTCACATTTTGGGATAGATGGATGGGTACCGAGAGTGTAGGTTTCGAAGTAAAGGTAGGAGAGAGAAATAAGTAAATTCCGTGATTCTCAGTGTTTCCGTGGCTTATAAAACCACACGTTTGATATCTAATTTTCCCCTCCCAAAATTAAGTATCAATCCAACCTTGCAACCAGACACTTTCAAGTAATTGATAGCTTGTGCCATATCTTCATTGGCAATACCATCTTTGGCTTTTACCTCCAGAATCACATTATCAAAAACGACAAAGTCTGCGTAGAATTTATGAGCTAGAATAACAGATTTGTATTGAATCTTGTATTCTTTTTCTCTTTCGAAGAGAATTTCCCTACTACGAAATTCATATTCGAGTGCATCCTTATAGACTATTTCAAGGAATCCGAATCCTAATTCTTTATGAATTTCAATTCCGGTACCTATTATTTGGTCAGTTTGTTCTTTATAGGGGAAATATTCCTGTTTCATTTATTGCCACTGAGACACGGAGGATCACTGAGTGATTGAAATAGATTCTAATTTAAAAAATATATGACATATAACTAAGTTAATAGAGATTTCTCATGGGGAAATCCCATAAAATGTAGAACCATGTTTTCAATCTTATGCAGGGGTTCCTAAATCTTGACCTGTTATTTCTTCGAAGCTTTCTTCGGCAAACTCTTCCAAACGTTGAACGGTTTCTTTCAACTCTTCAAAGGTCAATTCCGGGTGGATTGGGCACATCCGAAGTACGGTTTTACCATTGAGCTGCGTCGTGATGATCATAGCATACCCATCATCCAGGATCTTTTTTGATATTCTTTTCGAAAGTTCATTGACCTGATCTTCGGACAATTTCTTCGGTACATATTGAAAGTTGATGATGCCCATGTAAGCAGGACTCACAATTCTCCAGACAGGATTCATTTGTAACAATTCCTGGGTGTATTCAGCTAACTCAAATCCTCTTTCAACTGCTCTTTTAAATACTTCGATTCCATAGATCTTCATTGACATATAGAATTTCAGTGCTCGGAAAGACCTCGTCAATTGGGTTCCATAATCATAAAAGTTCTTTTCCCTGGGAAGTGTACTTTTTGTGTCCCACAGGTATTCTGCTGATGTATGGAAAGTGGCCCTTAGGTGTTCTTCTTCCCTTACCAAAAGACATCCTGTTTCAAATGTTTGAAACCACCATTTGTGAGGATCCAACGTCAATGAGTCGGCGAGCTCCATTCCTCCCAATTCCTTTTTTCCTCTTTCAGTAATGATCGATGCAGCACCATATGCTCCATCTACATGGAACCAAACGTCATTTTCTCGGGCAACCTGAGCGATCTCCACCAAAGAGTCGACTGCACCGGTGTTTGTGGTACCAGCATTTCCAATGATACAAAGTGGTTTGAGTCCTTTCTGGACGTCCCTCTTTATTTTGGATTTCAGCTCAGCCATCTCAATTTGAAATTTGGAATTGGTGCTAATAGGGCGATAGTACTTCTTTGGAATACCCAGAATCCGTAATCCCTTTTCTACCGAAGAATGAGTCTGATTGGAGTAATATATTGTGCCATTTTGACCTTCTTCCAATTTGAGGTTCTTGGCGATCATAATTGACATCATGTTGGCCATGGATCCTCCACTAACAAAAATTCCACCACCTTCTTTTGGAAATCCCGTCAACTCAATCAACCAGTCAATGCACAACATTTCCAATTTGGCGGCACTTGAGCTTGACATCCAATGCCCTGCGAATACATTGTATCCGGCAGCCAAAGCATCTGCCATGGCTGAAATGAAATTGGTAGGGGCAGGGATAAATGCATAAAATCGAGGGTGATCTGTATGAAGGATATTTTTAAAGACATCCTCGCTTACATGCTTCAAAACCTTCAAAGGTTCTTCCCCCACAAGAGGGATCTCATGGTTGAACAAGGGATCAAGCTCTTCGAATCTTCTCATGTTAAGGACCTTTTTGTCCCTGATCCCTTCGTAATGATCTATGATTTGGTCTACAACTGCATAACCAATACTCTTCATTTCGTCCCTGGATAGACGAAAGTCACTTCTAGGTTTCATAGGCTCCTGATGAATTTTGAATACTTATAATCCCCGACTTCCGAATCTGGGATTCACAAAATTGTTGAGATTTGATCCAAACCTGTAATTGATACCAAACCATGTATTGAACTCAAAACTACTTTCCAGTTGACGTACCCTTGTAAGTACTTCCTCCTGGGTCGCATCTCCTTTGGCAAGATAGATCTGATCATGAACCAATGCCCCAAACAGATAGACTTCAAAGGACAGGTTCCCCGTCAACCTGACTTCTATTTCAGCATCGAAGCTAAGATTGTTCAAAGCAAAATCATGTAGAAAATGCTGATACTTGGTCCCAATTTCGATGCTCCCGAATTTTTGGTTGAATTCTGCAGCAAGACTAAGATATTGAGCACCCAGCGTTTCACCATCTTTATCATAGATCGTGGTTTCACGGTATTCATTCCTCCCAATTGCTATTCCATATCGCATGGTCAAAAGCTTGTTATTAACCTCACTGTAGGGGAAGAAATTGTATTCGATACTTGGACTGAAATAGTACTGATGCAGGTAATTGTCGAATGTTGAGCTACTATAACCCATGTTGTATCCATAAGCCCATTTCTTATTGAGGCTCCATACCTGAAAGTGATGAAAACCAATATTGTGATTGTTCACTATGGTTACTTCCTCTACACTGTCTTCCTCATATTTGAAAGTTTGTTTGTTGTCATTGCCCCATACTGAAAACCATATTTTCTTCTCCTCTGTGACTTGCGTCGCCCGAATGTTAGCACCCAGCCTTAGTCTTTCATAATTCTGGTCAAGGTTTATGCTGCCATTTCCTCCCAGTCGGAATACCCAATAATTCCATGGATCAATAGTCGTAGCGGATTGGGTATTCGTTTCATCTGTGTTGATACTAATTTCTATTAGATCTTGTTGGTTATTCTGCAGGAGAAATGGGATCAATCCTAACTTCAAGTGTTTTAAGATTGCATTTCGTCTTTCTACATCCGTTGCCAATTGATCAATAGAAAAATTCAATGTGTCCGCTGATCCAGTAAACTTATTTTGACCATAAAGAATGATTTGGTATCCTCTGCCACCACCACCTGTTCTCTGGGAGGTCAGTAAAACATGGATATCCGCTTCTATTCTATCCAGGGAATAGTCTACTATTGGCAATTCTGTCCGAATGAATTGCCGGTCACACCGGGTATTTGCACAATCCAGGAATATGGATATTCGATCAATTTGGGCATTGCTGAAAGTTGCAAAGGCAATCAAGCCGAAAATCAGTAGCGTTCGGGGCATGTCGTTAGGTTTTTAATACCAACGTAAAGTTAGATCACGTCATATAGTATGATTGCATTATTTGATAGAAGGCAGGGTTGGAAAAACACATAGTGTGGACGAGAAATTTGACTTTAAATGAGCTTAGGTAATGGACTATGCTCAGACTATTTAGTTGTGGGGTATTGATTTCTCAGTTGTGACCGACAGGGCAAATTAATTCAGATTGAAGGCAGAAATGATCTTCTCATCCTTCAGTACATCATCCAGAAAGGTTTTCTTGTCGAAGTTTTGCCTGAATGGAAATTCGTGGTGGAGCTCGTGATATTTTTCCTCTACAAGTTCAAGTACTTCATCGGCATTTTTGGATATATACTCCTGGAAGTTTGCGTACTCTTTTCTATTAAAAAGTAGGTTTTTGCTATCAAGTCTTTTTGATTCAATTACGGTGGTGACCTTTTTATGACATCTGCATGGATTGGCTTTGTTGACCAGACCACATTTGTTATTCATAAATGAAAAGAGGTCTTTTCGTGCCCGAGAAAGCCGGGTTCGGAAATTACCTTTACTAATACCAAGGATTTCAGCTCCAATTGTATGATCAGCATTAAATAGGTCCCCAAGAATATATACCAATCTTTGTTCTCTGGTCAGGCATAACAACATTCCTGACATACAAGCAAGGTTCATTTCCTTGATTTCTGCCTGTTTCTCCTTTATTTCCATCTCAGAAATTTCCACATCCGCAATGTTGTCAAGGGCATTGCTGAAGTTTTCAAAGTTATCATTCAACATGGTTTCACGCTGTCTCCGCTGCATTTGAAGGAAATGATTGACCACGATCCGGTAAAGCCACGTCCGGAATTCCGATTTTCCCTCGAATTTTGACAAATTGGTCACTGCTTTTATCATAACCTCCTGGGTGATGTCCTCAGCATCACTTGGTACCTGAACCATTTTCCATGCTATGTTGTAGATGAAAGGTTGATGCTTCTTTAAAAGATCTTCAAGAGCTTTTTTACTTCCCTCAACAGCCATTTTGATTAATTCCTGGTCGTTTTGGTCCGTCTTATACTCTTTACGAAACGGATTGGTTTCCATAGACTTTTCTTTATTGGATTCCAGTTGCAGAAAAGTGTTACATGTTTCAGTCAGCTTTTTTGCAAATTAGGAATTCAATTTTAATAATGGTCCTATGAATCCCCTACGAAATATTCACCTATTATGCTGCTTATTGTTCCTGCTTAGTATCTCATGTACTAACAACAGTTCCAAAACCCAAGCTGAAAGAAGAGAGGACAAAAATCTTGATTTCAGAAGGATTGCCAACCTCATAATGGAACGTATGGATCTTGAGAAAGGTGAAAAGGTGCTGCTCGTGGCCTCACCAGGAAGATTTGATCCTCTTGTAGATATTATTGCCGATGGGATCATGTCGACAGGTGCCGAATACCTGGGTACTGTCAGCGTCACTGGGGATCAACCGGACCCTTGGACAACCGATTTTGTTAATGGAATGGAGGAAATGGACGATGGAGAACTTCAGGAGTACCTGGCGTCGATTGATATTGGGATCATGATGCCCGGTCCGACACCAACTGACAGGGTATACAGATTGATCCAAAATAATCTTAAAGACAGTCTGGGGAGAACTATTCATTTTCATTGGGCCGGCGCATATGGCATTACAGGAATGGCGTTGGACATTGATAAAAAAATTGACATGTTCTATCAAACATCACTTTTGGATACGGATTATGATGGCCTAACCAAAAAACAAATCGATTTTGAAACTGCCATGCGAAATCAAAAGATTCGAGTCACAACTCCCAAGGGAACGGACATTTCGTTTGAGATAGGTGATCGTCCCGTGACCAAACAAAATGGAGATGCTTCAAAACACACTACAGAAAAAGGTAAAAATCTGATTGATAGAGAGATAGAACTACCGGCAGGGGCTATTCGTGTAGCACCCATTGAGGAATCAGTAAGTGGGGTCGTAGTATTTCCTGACGGGATGTGGAATGAAAGAATGGTATTTGGACCAAAATTGACTTTTGAATCTGGGAAGGTCGTTCTGATTGAAGCCAGAACAGGTCTTGAGAACATAAAAGCGGAAATAAATGTGGCCGGAGATGCTGGAAAATCATTTAGGGAGTTTGCGCTTGGATTTAATCCTACCCTAGCCATTCCCGATGAAGCTCCCTGGATCCCTTACTATGGATATGGGGCAGGAGTGGTTAGACTTTCATTGGGAGATAATACAGAGCTAGGAGGAAACGTAAGTGGAGGGTATGTCCGGTGGAATTTCTTTACAGATGCAACTGTATTTGTAGGTGATGAGATGTGGGTAGAAAACGGAAGGTTCCTGAAATGAGATTAGTCCTGATTTTCATTATTCCAATCATTCTTTCAGGCTGTAGAATGGATTACATAACCAGATCGGACATTCGACATGCACAAAAAATTAATGGCATGGACTTCGATTCTGAAGAGATACGAACCATGCAGGAATATCTGAACCGAAATCGATCCGGATATGATTCCATGAGAAGTGATCCCATTTCCTATAATGCTGTTCCATCAATGCTTTTTAATCCACTTCCTTTGGGTTTTAAACTTCCAACTTCTTCCTCCCAGGTAGAATTTGATCTTAATGTGGAGGTGGAAATACCACAGGAGCTTAATGATCTGGCTTATCTCAGTGTTGCCGATCTTTCGGTTTTAATTAAACAGAGAAAAGTTTCTTGCGTTGAGTTGACTAGATTGTTTATCGATCGAATTAAAAAATATGATGATCAGTTGCTCTCGGTAATCACGATCACCGAAGATAGGGCCATTGAGCAAGCCAGGAAATTGGATTCGGAACTGGCATCCGGAAAATACAGAGGTCCTTTACATGGTATCCCTTATGGTGTCAAAGATCTGGTAGCGGTAGAAGGATATCCAACAACTTGGGGATCTGTACCCTATAAAGACCAGGAGATCAATAGTACCGCGACAATAGTAAAAAAGCTTGATAGTGCAGGTGCAATATTGATTGCTAAGCTGGTTTCAGGTGCACTGGCCAGGGGTGATGTATGGTTTGGAGGTCAAACCAAAAATCCCTGGGATCCCGAACAAGGGGCAGGAGGGTCCTCAGCTGGTTCCGGTTCGGCAACAGCGGCAGGGCTTGTTGCCTTTGCCATTGGAACAGAGACCCTTGGATCCATTACCTCTCCATCCACTAAATGTGGGATCACAGGTTTGAGACCTACATATGGGAGAGTCAGTAGGAATGGGGTGATGTCCCTGTCCTGGAGCATGGATAAGGTGGGCCCAATGTGCCATACAGCAAAGGATTGTGGAATTGTAATGGATGCCATCAGTGGATTTGATGACCAGGACGTCATGACATTTAATATCCCTTTTTCTTTTGATGCATTTAAGGATCTATCCGGACTAAAAATCGGTTTTTTCAAACATCTGTTTGACGAGGATTCCTCTGACTCAGGAGAAAATGCAAGGGTCATATTGGATCTGGTAAAGGAATTAGGTTATGAATTGGAAGAAGTTGGGTTGCCAAAAAGCCTCTCGGGGAGGGCATATGATATCATTCTCAGGGCCGAAGCAGGGGCTTTCTTTGATCAGCTGATACTGGAGGATGGAGATGAGCTGATGGTACAACAGGATCAACGATCCAGAGCCAATTCCTTGAGACAATCCAGATTTATTCCTGCAGTTGAATACCTCCAGGCCCAACGCCATCGTTCGCAATTGATTCAGGATTTTCATGAAGTGATATCCGGTTATGATGCCATTATGACCCCTACATTTGGAGGAAACCAGTTGATGGTCACCAATCTAACAGGCCATCCGGTATTATCTATTCCATCTGGATTTGATAAAGAAGGACGACCCACTAGTATTTCAATTTTAGGTAACCTTTTTGACGAGGAAAGTATCTTGTTATTGGGTGATAGGATTCAAAATGAAGTTGATCATCACCTAAGAATTCCACCTGGATTTGAGTGATTTTTTACCAACTCATGAATTCGTATTTTATTGACTTGGGGCCATTATCTTTTACATAAACGACAGCCGTTCCCTTTTCCGTTCTGAAAACCAGCGTGATTCTTCCCCAGTCGTCCAATCTCTGGTAATCCCGGCTTGCGACCGATTTTTGGATCAATTCATAGTCTTCTTGAGAAAAGATCCGTTTGAACAACCAAAGTGACTTGGATAACCAATGATGCTCATCATCGATTTTTCGCTCCGTATTTGTATAAAGGATATCCCCTTTTCCCGATACTTCTAAACAGCCGTCTGTGGTAATAGAAAGTAAACCCCCATCGGACAACGTGATTTTCGCTTTTTGGGTCTCACTTTCCCACGTATAGTTGGAGAACCCAGGAATTGTATTCAATATGCTTTCATTACAAGGCTCCTGACTCAGTCCAAGATTTGAGATCATAATGAGGTTAAGTATTATAGCGGCTCTTTTCATAGATACTTTAATTTTTGCTAAAAGGTATCCTTTTTAAGGCCAGGTTGCCATTACTCATCACTATCAACACGTCCTGAAGGGCGACTATATTGTCTAACGGATTGGAGGGTAATAATATTATATCAGCTTCTTTGCCTTCTCTAATTGTACCCGTATTTGCTGAAATACCCAATAAGTCGGCACCATTGACGGTAGCGGCTTTCAAGGCGTCCAGATTACTCATTCCTAATCTAACGAAATGTTCAGCTTCAAGGGAAACTCGTGTTGTACTTTCAGCGCTATAGTCATTGTCAGCTCCAGTTGCCACCTTAACTCCGATTTCCAGGGCATTTCTAAAAGTTTGCTCTGCTTGTTGCATCATAAATCTTCCACGTAATTCGAGTGTAGGGTTGCTATATTCTCCCCCAGGTATCTTAAGGTCTTCAATTGTAATTATTGTGGGTACAAAATAGGTTCCTCTTTCTTTCATCAGTTGGAGAGTTTGCCTACTTAGATATGTGCCATGTTCAATACTCAAGGCTCCAGCTTCGACTGCTGCTCTCCCTCCCTCGTCACCATGAGCGTGAACCATCACCTTTAATCCATGCTTGGCAGCTTCGTCCACTACAATCGCCAATTGTTCTTTGGTGTAGGTCTGTTGACGAGGATCGGTTTCCGGTAATCCGGCTCTCTCCGTTCCTCTTGTCTTAATTACATCTACACCACGATCGGCATTGACCTGAACCAACAATCGCAATTGATCTTCTTCCCAAACCCCATCTTTTAAAACACTGAGTCGAGGATCCGCCAATATTGTTTCATTCAAGTAAGGGGTGACATAGACCCCGGCTGCAATAAAATCCGGTCCGGGGATTCTTCCTTCCTTTGCTAAAACTTTCAAAGAAACGTCCTGGTAGTTAGGTGTGCTGGCGGATCTCACAGTAGTCACACCCGACATCAGAGCTCTCTCCGCTGCTTTCAAATTATCTATGTGGGTGTGCGAGTCTATCATTCCGGGGATCAGGTAGTAACCTAATCCATCAATGACTTCGTATCCATCCGGATCACTACCAGGCTGTTCACCAATCCACTCTATTTTTCCATCCTTGATCTTCAATGCATTTCCACTAATTATTGAATTTCCGATTCCATCCCAGACATTTACATTTTTGATGTAATAACTGTCCTGTGTATATCCTTTGAGGGTGAGTATGCAGCACAAAGAAATTATGAGAAGGGATTTCATATTCCTAGTTGTTAATTATTTCATCGGTTTTTGGAACACTAATAGCCGGTATCTCTTTTGATCTGTACAGGTCATTGAATCGTCTGACATCATTTTCGATAAGCTCATTTAGGACTTTATCGTATTCGTCCCATGTTGATTCCAAATCATTGAACCTCTCGACGTATCCGGAGGGAACAGTCGGATCATAGGTATCCAGATTATTACGTAAGTAGAAATATTCGGAAATAATACCCGCAGGCCAATTCAATGCATCCTGAAATCCTTTCTGTCTTAATTCCACAACTTTTGATTGCCAATCCTTGATCTTTTCAGAGAGTTCTTCAGCAGATTCATTAAGATCGATTAAATCATTGTTGCCTTTAATTTGATCGGAAATTGAATTGATCTTTTCGGACATATTCATTGTATTGTCAATAGATTTGATGATATCTGCGATCCTATTCTCCAGCTCACTCAACATCTTTTGTTGAGTTTCCCACATTTGCTCATTTGTGATGATATCCGGAGGGTTCATAATCTCTATCCTGGCTTCTCCAGTTTGTCCCTTGTATGTCAACCGGGCTGTGTACACGCCTGGACCAACCCGATGTCCCCGGTAATCAGCTTCTAAAATGAAGGTATCTTCAATTTTTGGTAATCCATTCACACCGTAATCCCACGTAAATCGGTTTAATCCCTTTTGGATAGGAAGATCCATGTAATTATATCCCCTTAGATTACCCCTTCCGCCCTGAATTGGATTTTCAATGACCATTTTAGCGTTCTGGTAGCTTCTTATCACTTCTCCATCTTTAATAATATCAAGCATAAGCGTGTCTTCATCCGAAACATCCGACAAATAATACGTCAATGTCACGCCTTCGGGAGGATTTTGGCCAAAACCATGCTCAGTAATCAAATAGAAGGGAGGAGCACCAAATTGCCTTGTTTGGATTTTTGGCTGAAAAAGCTTGGTCTGATTTCCCAATTTACCTGCGGATTGCTGCAGAAATGATATATCATCGAGGATCCAAAAGGAACGGCCAGCAGTAGCTGCAATTAAGTCGTTGTCACGAATTGTGAGATCTGTAATTGGGACTACAGGGAGATTTAGCTGTAAATGATTAAATGTATTTCCCCCATCATAAGAAATATAGAATCCTCTTTCACCTCCAGCATACAATAGATCTTTCGTATTCGGATCTTCCCGAATCACCCTGAAAAAATCATCCTTATTGATGTTATCTCCAATTTTAGTCCAGGTGGTTCCGTAATCTGTTGATTTATAACTGTAGTTTTTGAGGTCATTGAATTTATAACGGGTAGAAGCAAAATACACTGTCGCCGGATCATGGGGAGACACCTCAATCGCATGTATCATCGTCTCGGGTAATCCCTCAGGTGTTATGTCAACCCAGGTTTTTCCTCCATCACGAGTCAACTGTATGAGTCCACAATCACTTCCGGTGTAAATTACCCCCTCCTCATGAGCAGACTCCGCCACGTAGTAAATTGTGTTGTAGTTTTCTCCTCCAGCTCCTTCATTGGTAAAAGGTCCTCCACCTTCCTGTTGTTTTGACTCATCGTTACGTGTAAGGTCAGGGCTAGCCACGGACCATTCCATGCCGCCGTTAGTGCTTTTGAAAAGTACATTACCTCCATAATACATCGTTTTAGGGTCATGAGGTGAATTGATTAGGGGCGCATTCCAGTTAAACCTGTATTTCATGTCTTTGGCTTTGTATCCGAGGTTTGTCATTGGATACGGTTGAATGTTTTTGGCCTCCATTGTCTTTGTATCTAGGAGGCTGATCCGACCATTAAAGCATCCTCCGTAAAGTACTCTGGGATTGTTCGGATCATCAAAAGCAACCATGGCGCTTTCGCAGCCAGGTCCATTGATCCAATCTTTAGTCAGAATGCCATACCCTTTTGTTCTACTGGGTATTCCCACAGAAAAATTATCCTGTTGTCCACCATAAACCCAATAAGGATTTTGGTTATCTGCGGTAACCCGATAAAATTGGGCTGTAGGTTGGTTATTGAAGGTTGACCAAACCTTACCCTTTGAAAATGAAATGGTCGCACCCCCGTCTTCAGCCATGGCTATATTATCGCTGTTCTCAGGATTGATATAGAAATCATGACAATCACCATGTATTACCCGCATACTTTCAAAAGTTTTACCCCCATCTATGGACTTCATAAGAGGTGCATTCAATACATAGACAAGGTCCTCATTATTTGGGTCTGCGAAAACTTCCATGTAGTACCATGATCTTGCCGACAACGCCTGGTTATTAGACATAAGCCTCCAGTTGCTTCCACCGTCGTCGGATCTGTAAAGCCCTGCCTTTTCTTTGACTGTTTCGATCACTGCAAACACGCGATTTGAATTGACCGCTGAAACTGATAATCCGATTTTCCCCATTTCTTTTGGAAGACCTTCTGTGAGCTTCTTCCATGTCTTACCACTGTCTGTAGATTTATAAATAGCTGATCCCGGACCACCACTTTCTACTTTCCAGGGATATCTTCGGTGTTGCCAGGTTGCCGCAAAGAGAATTCTGGGATTGGATGGATCCATGACCAAACTGGAAACGCCAGTGTTTTCATCGATAAAAAGAATTTTACTCCAGGAGTTTCCTCCATCCTCTGATTTAAAAACTCCCCTTTCAGTGCCAGACCCGTGGACCGGTCCCTGAGCTCCCACATAAACGATATCCGGATTTGTGGGATGGATTAATACATCGGTAATATGTCTTGTCTTTTCCAGTCCTACATTTACCCATGTATTACCAGCGTCGGCAGACTTGTAGACACCGTCACCATAAGAAGTCATTACTCCACGCACGGCATGTTCACCAGAACCTATATAGATGACATTGGGATCGGATTTGCTGACAGCAATATCACCTATTGAACCTACTTTAAAGTATCCATCGGATATGTTGTACCAGTTATAACCTGCATCTTCCGTCTTCCATACTCCTCCTCCCGTATAACCTGCGTAGTAGATCTGATCATTTCCTGAAACACCTGCAATTGCATTAGCCCGACCACCCCGATAGGGTCCAATGTTACGCCATTTGATCCCATTGTAATCTGCAGGATCTATTGAGAACATGCTTGTAGTGGACGTTGATCTTTTTTTACGTTGAGCTTCAGTTTGATTACAAAGGGAAAACAAACCAAGAAGGGCGATGAATAGGAAATATTGCTTTTTCATAGGTCAAGAAAATTGATAATCATAGGTAATGAAAACATGATCATTTTCCAATGATCATCTGGTGAATGGAGTTACTTTATGGGAAAATCAAAGTAGGTGTCGGGGAATGGTTCATTTTCCAATGTAAAATGCCACCATTCTTTTTCATATGACCTGAAACCATATTTCTTCATAACAGTTTGGAGAAGCTGTCTATTCGAAATCTGAACGGATGTCAGGTTTTCATTTGCCAGCCATGACTCGGGACCAAAATAATCCCAGGGAGTACCCATATCAAGTTCTACACCAACATTGTTGACAATAGTGAGATCAAGCGTACTACCCCTTGTATGTCCGGAACGCTCGGCGATATATCCTTCTGTAAAAAGAATGGACTTTGGAACATAGGGATAATACTGCGATTTCATCATGGTATCGGCCAGGTTTTGGGCCCATCGCACGAAATGATCAACTGCCCTCTGTGGCCTGTAGGCATCAAATACTTTTAATGATAAGTCTTTTTGCGACAATTCCTTTTGAACATCTGACAACGCCTTGGTTGCATCGACACTGAGAATACATTTGTTAGCGTAATATCCGTCAATTGTATCTCCCATAAAATTATTTTTTGAATAATACCTCAGGTCGATTTTCACCTCCGGAATTTCCTTATTCACATAAACAAACCCTGCAGGTAGATCAGGTTGTCCACATGATGCAATTAAAAATAAGCTGAGGATCTTTACGTTTTTGATCACTGGTCAAATTTAGCAAATAGTCCTATTCGACTTTTGTGACGCTGGGCTGCATGCCTTTGCCAAGAACCGCAATGGTAACTATTTGAAGGAAAATAATTGGAAGAGTCACTAACAACAGAGTCTCCCAGCCAAGTGTGAAAACAAACCAACCAGCTGAAACGGCAGCAACAGCCTGAGTCCCAAATACTACGAAATCGTTCATAGCCTGGACCTTAAACCTTTCTTCGGGTCGATAGGACAAAGGTAAAAGTGTGGTTCCTCCTACAAACAAAAAATTCCAGCCGATTCCAAGTAGGATCAATGATATCCAGTAATTACCAAGATGGTGGCCTGAATAGGCAATTGCGATACATATTATATAAGCCATCAAACCACCCATCATCATTCTCTTTACACCGATCCATTTTATGATCAAAGCTGTAAACAGAGAGGGTAGAAACATGGCTACTATGTGACTCTGAATGACCCATTTGGTGTTTTGTAGGGAATGACCATCCATAACATGCATGCTTACCGGAGTGGCTGTCATTATGAAGCTCATAACCATATAACCAACTGCGGCACTTAAAATAGCCACCCAAAAGACTGGCTGTTTTGATATTTCCATCAATGATCTTTTTTGTCCATGGAATTGCTCTCCTGGGATTTTCGGATTTGTAAAAAATGCCAGGACCAAAAGACTGATGAGGAAAAGTACTCCAAGGAGTAGAAATGATCCCACAAATGGCTTTAATATCAGATCACGTCCTGCGACTGCTATTTCCGGACCAATGAATGCTGCTGCAATTCCTCCAAGGAGGACGCTGGATGCAGCCTGAGGGATCTGGTTGATATTGACACTTTCCATAGCCGCAAAACGGAACTGCATAACACAAGCTGAAGTCATTCCGAAGAGGAAGCAACTTGCACAGAACAGCCAAAATGAACTTAGATATATTGAGTATCCACAGAATATTGCATTTAAGATGGATATTCCTATGATAAGGAAAAAAGAGGATTTTCGTCCTATTTTTCGCATGGTAAGAGTTACAGGAACCACCAGGCATGCAGTCCCTACGATGCTGCTAGCCACAGGTAGAGTTGCCAGGTTTTCCACAGGCGCTATTTCGGCTCCTACAATCCCACCAACAAACACTACACAGGAATTGACTGACATGATCAATGCCTGTGCGATGGTTAGTATCCATACATTTCTGGGAAGGTCTTTCATTCAATCGGAAATGTCCGATGCGAAATAAAGGAATTATTGGTTCATCTTATGAAGACTATTGCAAATAGAGCGACTTTTGGTCATCTCTCCAATCCAAGTCGCAACTGTTCACGTAAATACTCCATTTCTTCTTCGGTAAGTGATTTGGACTTTCGCTTAATTGCAGCATTAGCCTTGGCTTTGTCCTTATGGTGCTCGACTTCAAACTGATATTCCAATGTTTTCAACAAATAATCATAGGGACCTCTGGGAGCAATTAATTTCACAAGGATGGGAGCTGTCTCAATTGCAATGAACAGAAATAAAATAAACC
This sequence comes from Cyclobacteriaceae bacterium, assembly GCA_965242805.1. Classification (GTDB taxonomy): domain Bacteria; phylum Bacteroidota; class Bacteroidia; order Cytophagales; family Cyclobacteriaceae; genus JANQEU01. The sequence goes on from CBDETD010000002.1 coordinate 4,631,880, forward strand.
AATGAGCTAATGCAATCGCTTCACTTTTGTTGGTCAGACGATCCAGTGCTTCAAGTCTCGATGCCAGACCATTCAAATTCACCACCGTTAATCCACCAATTGATGATTTGATCTGTGCCTCGTTTTCACGGATTTGAGAAAGTTTCTCATTGATTAGATCTTCATTTCTAGTTCTTATATCCAGAAGTTCCTTTTCGACCTTGTCAGCATCTGCTTTCTTGATGCGGTATATGGGTCCTGCATTTCTTCGCATGGTTCCACCGGTTCCGTCAGCCTCTTCTCTCGCGATTTGTCTTAGCTCGTTCCTCTTTGATTCCTTGTCTACAACCTCCTGACGAAGATCTTGAATTTCTTTTTTCAATTCAGTGATTGCATCAGCAAATTTGTTTTTGATGAATTGTTCCTTTACAGCCTGATCCTCTTCTTCCATCAGTACCAATTCACCTTCTACTTCCTTTTCAAATACTTTTAACTCAAGTGGTTTGGCTATCACAATCGAAATGATCAATGCTAAAATGATCCTTGGTACAGCCATTGCAAATTCCTGCCTTGTATTACCGTTTTTGCGCATGCTGGAAACAATAAACCGATCGAGATTGAAGATCATAAGCCCCCAAATCAGTCCAAAGAATATGGACATAAGGACGTTATCAAATACCGTGTAAAGAGCATATCCACCTGCGATGGAGGCAAATACACCCGTAAAGAATATAGATGCTCCTATACCAACATACTTGCTTGAATCCGTAGGGCATTCTGCGAGAAGGTCTTTGTTGGCGCCAGCGCATAACCAAAAGAAAGTTTTTAACCTGTTCATGTAAGAACCAACGACAAAAAGTGATCTATGTTATTTTCCTAATCTATTACCGCATTGAACAGTTAGGAAGTTTCAACAATCCTACTGGTGTCGGAATGGAGGTATCCATAAATTACATATGACAATGAAATCTATGAATGGTCATTTTTACTTTCTCGTCACATTCATTGTATTTCTGTACTCCTGTGGTAACGAGAAAGGCCCAGAACCATGTGGTTGTAATGTCTTGACTGATATGGTATCTCAGGACACAGTCTACGTATTACCATGGACTGTGAGATCCGTAAATAGGTTGAATTATTGCTTAGATGATCAAATTCCGTTTCAACTTTTGCTGAAAGCGGAGAATGCAATGACAAATTATTGTAATCCGGATTCAGTTTTCTACACAATTACAAAGTTTGAAGAAATCGTCATTCAATCCTTGACGGAAATACCCAATGAAGACTATGAGATCTTTAAATCAACCTTAAATCATTTTTCTTCTCAATATGAAGAAGAGAAACATTTAATACGGCAAAACACAAGGCCCCTGATTTATTCTCCGTATATCGAAATTGGCAACAATATCCCAAGGCCCCTAATTGTGAAGCAGTATTTGGAAGAATCGTTTGAGCTCAATATTGATTCGATTCAAATGGCTTCAACTGGACTGGATTTTGAAATATTTGATTCCTTGGAATTCCGATCCATAGCTGTTAAAAATAGTTTCTGGATAAATTTCTATGAAAAATATTCCGAGTTCAATGGATTTCATTCATTCACGAATGCTGCCATTTTAGATGACGAAGCTTTGATTGGATATCAATTTGCTTATGCTTCTGAAGGAGCTGAAGTATATCTGGTTTACCTTAAGAAAATTGATAGTGAATGGATCGTTATTGAAATTGATCTGATTTACATCTCATAGGAATTGTGCTATATCTAACCATGTGGGTTACTACCCTACTAGATAAAAAGAAGTAGGGTTTTATTTCACTTTCCACCCCGGACCTCTCACAAACCTACCTGGAGTTGCTCCTGTGTGATCTCCCTCCTTCAAAACCTGCTCTCCATTGACGAAAACATGGGTCATACCCTCTGAGAATTGATGTGGGTCGGCAAAAGTTGCATTGTCCTTAATGTTCTCCGGATCAAATATTACAATATCAGCGAAGTATCCTTCCTTAAGCATTCCCCTATCCTTGATCTTTAAATTGGAAGCAGGAAGGGAGGTAAGCTTTCTTATAGCCTCTTGAAGCGAGATCACATTTTCATCCCTGACGTATTTCCCAAGCAACCGGGCGAAATTTCCGTAAGCTCTTGGATGTGGATTTGAATTAGTGAAAGGTTCAACGGGTGCGATCGATCCGGCATCCGAACCAAAACTCATATAAGGTAAAGCAATTTGCTTCTTTACATTTTCTTCCGACATCAGGAAATAAACGGTTCCCACTCTGCTACTATCCTGAATAACGAGGTCCATAGCCGTTTCTTCAGGAGTAGTACCTCGCATCTCGCTTACTTCTGCCAGGGTCTTTCCAGTCAAATACCGGAGTGTGTCGTTTCTGAAGCTTACCAAAAGTAGGTTGTCCGCAGTTCCTGCAGCGAAATATAAATTTTCCCATCCATCTCCTTTTTGCATCATTTCCTTTTTGACCCTTTCCCTGATCTCGGGATCCTGTAACCTGGTACTCCAATCACCATATCCACCTTCCTGGACCCACGGAGGCATAGACGCATCCAGCCCCGTAGCACCAGCGGTATAGTTGTACATGTCGGTTGTGATCTTTAGCCCGGCACCTCTTGCCGAATCGATTTTGGCGATTGCCGCTTCCCACTTTGGCCAGTTACTTTGACCTCCGGCTTTCAGGTGATAGATCTCAGCTGCTATCTTGGCTTCATCAGCAATCCGGATAAGTTCGTCAATTGCTTCCAGCCAATAATCTCCCTCACTTCTCATGTGTGATATATACATTCCTCCATATTCTGAAGCCACCCTGCACAATTCTATCAGCTCGTTCGTTTCAGCATAGAAGCCGGGTGCATAGATCAGTGAAGAGCCGATCCCCATGGCACCTTCCTCCATAGCAGTTCGTGCCAGCGCTTTCATCCTTTCCAATTCTTCTGGAGTTGGTGGTCGATTTTCTTCTTTCAATTCATGGATCCTCAAGGTGGTAGCTCCTACAAAAGAAGCGACATTAGTGGACACTCCCTTCTGTTCCAGAAACTCCAGGTATTCACCTAATGTGGTCCATTCAATGTCATAATAAAAATCCTTTTGAAAAGCTTTCTGTTCTGCTTTCATTTCATCGTTCCACGGCCCCATGGACCAACCTTCTCCCATTACTTCCAACGTAACCCCTTGCCGGATGTCACTTTCAGATTTACCATCGATTATAAGTGAGACCGTTGCCCAACTCAACATATTGATAAATCCTGGTGCAACGGCTTGACCATTTGCATCAATTTCTATCTTACCTTTCAAATTTTTTAAATCTCCTAGTGCCGCGATCTTATCCCCACTAATTCCAACGTCCCCCATAAAGGGTTCATTACCGGTACCATCGTGGATGGTTCCGTTCCGGATGATCACGTCATGATCGAAGGAGGGGCTACAGGAGAAGATCAACCCCATACAAAAAATGATTAGGGAGTATACAAGCTTGTTAGTCATTACCACGGTGAGTTTAAAAGTCCATATCAATATTAACTAATTAGTATAACCTGCAGGTACCTTTAGTGTAATAGATGTAATTTTCCCGATTCATGCTTCGATCAAAGTTCTTCCAAACCTACCTGCTACCTGGATTCATTTTCCAGTCGATAACCATCGGAGGAGGTTATGGAACGGGCCGTGAGCTTGTAGAATTCTTCATGACTCAAGGACCTTTTGGGGGATTGGTCGGGATGCTAATATCCACCATTATCTGGAGTGTCGTATTGGCTATAAGTTTCGAATTGGCACGGAAAGCTAAAACTTATGATTATAGGTCTTTTATCAGGACCCTTTTGGGAAAAGCATGGCCAACTTATGAACTCGTTTATGGTATTGGGCTTATTCTTGTTGTTTCTGTTTTGGGCTCGGCAGCCGGAGAATTGGCAACGTCAATGACGGGAGTTCCTTCCATATTTGGAATTATTGTCATGATGGTCGTCGTAGGTTTGATGGCCTTCTATGGCACCAACATTATTGAAACGGCTCTTTCATTATGGTCATTTGCCTTGTATGGGGCATTTGTCATATTAATTGTAATGAGTATGTCTTATTTCGGAGAGGATATTGCGGAAAATGTGTTTATGAGACAGGAAGACTCTCAGTGGTTTAAGGCGGGAGTGACATATGCTGCTTACAACATTGGGATCATGCCTGCAATGATTTTTGTGGTTAGACATATTCAAACGAAGAAAGAAGCAATTACCTCAGGGTTATTAGGGGGAGTGATTGCAATGATCCCCGGATTTTTGATCTATATGGCACTACTTGCATCATGGCCAAATATTATCCAACAAAGCGTGCCGGTGGACTTCCTCTTGATCCAGTTAGATATGTCCTGGTTTACAGTAATTTTTAGGATTATTCTTTTCGGGACATTCATTGAAACAGGTGTGGGGTTGATCCATGGCTTCAACGAAAGGATCGCTTCAACTTTTAAGGAGAGTGGAAATGTGATGCCCAGATGGATGAGGGCTGCAATTGCAACATCAATCCTCCTGATTTCCGTATTCGTGGCTGATGCCATTGGTATCATTGACCTTATTGCAAAGGGTTATGGGGCACTAACCTGGGGATACATTATTGTTTTTGTGATCCCTGTGTTATCAATTGGGATATTCAAGATTGCTTGGAACAATCGAAAACAACCCTCTTGAAATAATCGTTACTATCGACGTATCAATTATTTATAGCTTTAAGGTTTGAAATAGCCACCGCCGACAGTATTATGATAAAACGAATCAGTAAATACACTTTCCTTCTTTCATTGATCTTAGTTGCTTCGAGTCTCGGATTCTCTCAGGATCAGGAAGCAATCAGTCCGATCGACACACTTCCTCCATATATTCGGAAGCTTACCAATTTTGGTCAACGGGCTGATTGGTCCCTTGATGGCAAAAAGGTGTTGTTTATCGAAAAGCCCTTTGGAGATGTGATGGAAGTAGATATTGAGACTGGTGAAATTGAGCATCTAACAAGACATTTTTTTCATGAAGGATTTTTAAGGGCACTTTATTTGGCCAATGGGGACATACTATTATCCGGTGCAAGGGTATTTGATGCCAAAGATCCCTGGAAAGGGAGGGACTCCCAAAACGCAGAATTGTGGGTGCTTAAAAGAGACCTTACCAGACCACCGGTGCCTCTGGGTACCCGCTGTAAGGAAGGACCCGCTGCTTCTCGAACACAGATGAAAATTGCCTGGACAATAGGTCCGTCCATATTTGTTGGAGATATCGAATACGACAATAACGGAATCCCCAAACTTCGAAATTTCAACGTTGCTTTTCAGTCCAAAGATCTACCCAGTAAAGTACGCGGATGGGATCTTGAGACTCAGAACTTTAGGCCATACAATGAGGATGAGCTGATCTTTCTAACACATGGAGTTTATGAAAGTTATGAGGCTGAGGTGATGAGTTTCAATCTTAAAACCAAGAAATTCACCAACTATAGTAAGCGAATTGATCGGTACGATGAGCCTGAAGGTCCTTTTCCTGATGGGCTCTCAATTGTAGCTGAGAGTAACCGTCATCGTCCTTCTTACAATGGGATGAAAGGTTTCATGACACTTGATATCTACAAGTTACCTTTGGACGAAACCGGGGAAATGGAAAGACTTACCTACTTCAATCATAATCCTAATTACAAAGCATCCAACCCTGTGGTAAGTCCGGATGGGAAATATATGGCATTCCAGTGGGCTAAAACGGTTGAGGCGGCAGGAATGGGTAGAGGTATCTTACTGTTTGATTTTGAAGCCTACGAAGAATTCAAAAAGCAAAAGCAAAATTAGTTTATTCGTAAAGGTCATCCTTGCTTGAATTGGCCATATCAAACATTAGTTGGCCGACCTTTTGGGTAACTGCTTTAAAATATTTTTCTCCCTTTTCTTTCGATGATTTGCTAGGGTCACCAACCCCGGTGTCTTCGCTTATCTTTGACCATTGACGTTCTGCCCAGGCCCAACCTTCCCGAAATGCAGGGATCTTATTCTTTCTTTCACTTCCATCACCTGCCTGGTTTAAAGGAAGAACAAGATCGGGAGTCAAATATTGGATAAGGCTGGTTTCCATTTCATCCGCATGGTCACCATCATTTTCAAAGAATTCTGACTTATCAAGAGCCTGAAACCAATTACAGGAAGCAAGGAACATGTTTGGAAACTTCAAACCCAGTTCTCGGATCATTGGTTTGAAATCATTTCCTCCATGACTATTGAGGACGAGTAATTTGTGGATACCTTGTCGATCCAGTACCTGTATGACATCTTGAAGAATTGCTTGCTGGGTACTTGGATTTAAGTTGATATCCAATTTTATGTCGGCCTGTCCGGTATTGACTCCAAATGGGATTGTTGGCAAAAGGATCACTTTCGCACCTAATTCCCATGCGATCCGGGCAGATTCCGAGCCTATGTGATCTGCTTCAATCACGTCGGTGGCATACGGCATGTGATAATTATGGGCTTCCGTTGCTCCCCACGGCAAGATGGCTAGGTCGAATTCCTGGGCTTTGATGTATTTCCAGTTGCTTTCTCCAAGTATGTATGGTCTCATTTGACAATGCTACAAAGCTGCTGGGAATAAGTCAATGGAATTTTTTCTATAATTGAGAGGAGGTTCCCTAACTTTCTCAGGAAATGTACTCTTTCATACTGCTAATCTTGTTTTTGGTTATTCCCGATCACGCAATCTACCTCTCATTGATTGAGATGGAAGTACATGACCAAATGGCCAATCTGAAAGTTAAAGTGTTTACAGACGACCTTCAAAATGCCATCCGGAATGCAGATAAAGGATATAAATATGAGAGTGAGATCTCTTTTGTTGAAGGTAATGCCCTTCTGGTTGAGAATTATTTTCGAAAGCACTTGATGATTGGCCAAAATTCTCAAATAGAGTTCAAGAGTTCTGAATTGGTTGGGGACAGCTATTGGATAAACTTTCAAGCGAATGTTTTGGATCCGAACAAGTTCGAGGTTAAAGCCGATTATTTCATGGAGATCTACCCCACACAGCAGAATATTATCATAGTCCAGTCAGGAGAATTGAAAAGATCCTGTAGGTTGTCAATCCTGGAGCCGACTTGCTCGATCAGCTTTTAACTAATTTCCGGAGTAAAAGAAATCAACCCAACAACCGCAGGACGTTGTCCCTGTAACTTCTGCCGATGGGAATCCTTTTTTCACCAATTGCGATTGAGTTGCCTTCTATAAACTTCACCTTATCAATCCTGATGATGTAGGAACGATGAACTCTCAGGAATCCGGATGATCCCAGTTCTTTTTCTAGCGATTTCATTGATTTTAAGGCGATAATCCGTTCACCATGGACGGTAAAGTAGGATACATATTCTTTCAGTCCTTCTATATATAGAATGTCAGACTTAGCTACTCGATATATTCGATGATCAGCGGAGATCTTGATGAAATCGGAGCTCAAATGATCCCGAGCATTCAGGTTATCAATAGCTCGGTTTACCGCCTTCATAAATCGATCAAAACCAAATGGTTTCAGCAGGTAGTCAGTGACCTCCAATTCAAATCCCTCGAGGGCATAATCGGGATAAGCAGTAGTAAAGATTATTTCTGGCCCTTTTATAATTGATTTAACAAAATCCGTTCCCTTCATCTCTGGCATTTGAATGTCTATGAAGACCAAGTCTGCTTCTCCGTCATTTATGAGTGTTAGTGCATCCAATGGGTTTTTGAATTTACCAGTTATTTCAAGGGTCGGTACTTTGGAAATGTAATTCTCCAGAAGCTCCCTGGCAGGTTGTTCGTCATCAATGATTACGCATTTCGTCGTTTTCATTTAAGAATTAACTTCAGCGTCACTGAATATTTATCGACGCCCGTATCAAAGATAATGTCGTGTCTGGCGGGATATAAGTATGATAACCTCTTTTTCAGATTTTCGATTCCGATTCCCTGCGATTCATCTTTGATTGCAGTGACTTTCGGAACACTATTTTCAACTGTAAAGGAAAGCTGAAAGCCTTCTTCAACCACCAGTTCAATCCTGATCCAGCCAGCCTCGGGATCTTCGATTTTGCTATGCTTAAATGCATTTTCGACAATAGGTATCAAAAGCATCGGGCTTATTTCCAGATTGGTGTTTTCAAACTTAAAATCAATATTCTTAATTCTTTCGTCCTTGATCTTGAACAGGTCAATATAATTCCTGATATACTCGATTTCCTTTTGAAGAGATACCTTTTCTGAATTACATTCATAAAGTACATATCTCAACATACCGCTTAGTTTCAGAAGCAGTTCAGATGTTTTCGAGGATTTGGTGATCGAAAGGGAGTAAATGTTATTCAAAGCATTGAAAAGGAAATGTGGATTGATCTGAGACCTTAGAAATTTCAGCTCAGCATCATAGTTCTCAGTTTTTAATCGATCCATTTCCCGTTCCTTTTCCAAGGCGTGCTCTGATACTCTAAGGATCGATGAAATCAAAAGTGCCAGAATAGAAGGTAACAGAACAGGAACAAGACGGATAGCCTGGAATAGTAACCTGGGTGGTTTTTCCAATGGAGAACCCGACCATGTTCTTGGACCGGAAGGAGGGAAGGGAGGTTCAAAAGTCCAAAAAATGGATCCGCCTAACCTTCCAATGGCAACAACAAATAATAAAACGACCACAACTGAAATGAAATAGGTTGAATGGTTTCCTCTTAAGTAAAGATCAGGTATGAGAATACCATAGTTGAGGTAAAATACTGCAGTGTGTGATCCTGCCAGGATCACGGTTAACATCATAGCTGATACCATTGGGAGCCTTTGACTGAATACTGTGAACATAAGTGTCCAGTATATGGCCCAAAGGAAAATAGGTACTAATGGTTTTGAAATACGACTACTAAGCATAATGGCTTCATATCAGCAATGTAAATCTATTCCTTATCACAATTCGCCACATCCAATTTTCAATAAAGGCCCGAATTTTCTCAACAAAGGACAGAATTTTCATACTGGATTTTCAGTCATTGGTTGAGCTAGATGCTACCTACGTTGAAAATCATTTCATCCCATTAGGCTGATAGGGAAATTAGCTGTCTAATTCTCAGAATATCGTCCAATAAATGCCTTTGAATAAATGAAATTGACTATGCGGGTAATACAGTTAAGTTTTCTAATGCTGGCAATCATGCATTCGGGATCCAGTCAGAGCTTCTGGAAAAGTACAATTGTTAAAGACAACTATATTGGCCAAAATCGATATGGCATCCTGCGACAATTGTCCAAGGATTACCAATTTCAATTGAAGGCCGATCGCAAGCTGTTTGAATATGACATCCTCGTAATGCCAACATTGGGTAGGCAGCTGGATTCTGTCATTATGAGGATCCTGGAACCAACGGAGCTTTACTTCCAATTTGGGAATCGGATCCTGGAAATTTCCGAGAAGCCATTTGAACGGATAGATTACTCTGCAATAAAAAAGAACGTAACTGTTACGGGCCAACTTAAGGATTCTCAATCCTCCGAAGCACTGCCTTTTGCCACCGTAGTCATAAAAGGGACAACGAATGGTACAGTCACCAATCAAGATGGATATTTCACATTATTCAACGTCCCCACAGATTCTTCCACGTTGCAAGTGCAATACCTTGGATATGAATTAACTGATATTAAGTTGGATCCTATACTCGCCAGGAATTCCATTGAGATCCGTGTTCGTCCTATGTCATTGCAATTGGAGGAGATCGTCATTTCTTCGCAATCAGATAATGTCTTCTCTGTAGCTGACAACCTCAGCCAGGTTTCGTTGAGTCCTGCCCAACTCAACTCTATTCCGAATCTTGGGGAGAGGGATATTTTCAGGGCATTTCAACTACTGCCCGGAGTCAGCGGTACCAATGAAAGCAGTTCCGGTCTTTATGTGAGAGGAGGTACACCAGATCAAAACCTTGTACTATTTGATGGTTTTACTGTTTACCATGTGGACCATTTCTACGGATTTTTTAGTGCTTTCAACTCCGAGGCCATCAAAGATGTTCAAATGTATAAGGGCGGATTTGGAGCTAAATATGGGGGAAGGCTTTCAAGTGTGATGGACATAACAGGCAAGAATGGGAGCAGTGACCTTACCGGAGGATTCGGTTTGAGCGCAATCAGCGCCACAGCCAATTTTGAGGGGCCTATTGGTGATCGTTTAAACTTCTTTCTGGCAGCGAGAAGATCCTACACAGATGTTATCCAGAGTGGATTGTACGATAAGATATTTGACCTGTACAATGATGATAGTGATCAACCGCAACAAAATCAGGGACCCCAGGGTAATCGTGGATCAGGTAGGCCCGGAGGGGGTAGGGGACCAGGTGGTTTTGCGGCCCAGGAACAAGTTGTACCGGATTTTTTCTTCTATGATCTCAATGCCAAACTAAGCTATCGACCGACGGACAAGGACATTATCAGTTTTTCAATTTTAAATGGCCAGGACAACCTCGACAACAGCCGCACAAATACTAATGAACTGGAAAATTTCACCCTGGACACGGATATCACAGACCTGTTAAAATGGGGGAATCGTGGAGCAAGTTTGCGTTGGGCCCGTCAATGGAATGCAAATCTTTATACGAATCTAATTGTAGCTGGAAGCAATTACTTCAGTGAGAGAGATCGATTAAACGATATAAACATCTCTCGTGAAGACACATCTGTCGTACGAAGTACTGGTTTTGTTGAAGACAATCAATTGAATGACTTATCTGTTAAAAGTTTCAATGAGATTAACCTGGGGGGTCAAAACACACTGACGTTTGGAGGAGACTTTACCTATCTCGATGTGAACTATGACTACACATTGAACGATACCATAAACATATTCAACCAGTCAAGTGATGGCACTCTGATTTCCGGTTATATTCAGGATCATCATAGATTGGGAAAACTTGAAGCTACAGCGGGAGTAAGAAGTAACTATTATGATGTCACTGATCGTCTCTACATAGAGCCACGGTTTTCCTTAAATTATTTGATGACAGACCGCTTCAAGTTAAAGGGTGCCTGGGGAGTCTATCATCAGTTTGTCAATCGAATTGTTAGAGAAGATGTAACTCAAGGGAGTCGAGATTTCTGGCTGCTGGCTGATGGTGAAAACAATGTAGTTAGTCGATCCACTCATTTGGTGTTGGGGTTAAGTTATGAAACGAAAAACTGGCTTTTTGATATCGAAACTTTTGAAAAGCCAATGGAAGGTCTTGCCGAGTTCTCATTGCGTTTCCAGGGGGCAAGAGGTTTCAGTGGATCAAGTAGTTCGCAGCAACAGTTATTTTTTCAGGGTGATGGAATAGCTCGTGGAGTTGAATTTCTGATCCAACGAAAGACGGGGGACCTGACAGGATGGATAGGATACACATTGAGTGAGGTGGTACATGACTTCCCTGATATAAGTGATAACCAATATTATGCCCTGCACGATCAAAGAAATGAGCTCAAAGGTGTTGCCAGTTATGATCTGAATCGCTGGAATTTCGGAGCTACATGGGTATATGGGAGCGGCACGCCTTACACCGCTCCTTATGGAGAATATACCATTGAGCTACTGGATGGCACCTCATATGAATATGTCAGTGTTGGTGAGAAGAATGCGTTCCGCCTTCCCCCTTACCACAGGTTGGATGTAAGTGCCACATACAATTTCAAGTTGGGAGATGCCAAGACAAGTACAGGATTATCCATTTTCAACTTGTACAACAGGGAAAACATTTGGTATAAGGAATTTGAGGTGGTTGATGAAGAGATCATTGAGACCAATGTCAATTACATTGGTATAACCCCGAGTGTATTTTTCAATATTAAATTTTAGAGCATGAAATTATTCATATATATATCACTGGTATTTTTAGTATTCTCCTGTGAAGAGGTAGTTGAATTCGATCCCAATCTTGGAGAACCAGTTGTCGAGGCTTTTCTATATGCTGGCGAACCAGTGGATGACATAGTATTAAAGCGAGTACTACCATTTGGATCGGATCAGGATACAGTTCAGTTTATTGAGGATGCCAATTTGGTGATCATCCATAATGGGATAGAGTATTTGCTTGAGCAGGTATCAGATAACCCGGGACATTATATATATACTGGAGAGGGTCTGGCAATTATCGAGGGAGAAACTTATGCCTTATCATTCGAGTTTGGTGGATTGACGATCTATGCAGAGACTACAGTCCCCAATACCCCCGAGGATGTTTCCATTTCTGATTCGGCCATTCGCATTCCACAGATTGAGACTCTTCAGGACCTCAGGGATTTACGGGACAATTTTGAGAATACCATCGATATTGAGTGGGAGAACACATCTGGAGATTATTATTATATCACAGTCTCAAATATTGAGGAGTCTCCCGAAGATATCGATCCCAATAGCATTCTTCCTTTCAATTTTTCATTCATTTCGGAGCCTACCCAACTTGACATTTTCCCATTGCGGCTATTCGCACATTATCAACAGTTTGGACTTCATGAAGCAAAGATCTACCATGTTAATGAGGAGTATGCACTGCTCTACGAATCTTTAGAACAAGATTCAAGGGATTTAAATGAACCATTTTCCAATGTGATCAATGGAGTAGGGGTTTTCACAGCATTCTCCAGTCAAACAGTCAGATTTGAAGTATTGAAACGGTACTAGTAAGGTATTGGTTTGCTGATTTGTCGTAAATGGTTTCCCGGAGGCTGTGGTCATGTGTAAATGAATTAGTATCTTTTCTTGTGGGAAAAATTTAAATCATCATGACTGAGTTACAACAACAAAAAATTTTACATTTCTTCAATGTTCTTGATCGTGATAGTAATGGTATTCTGGAAGAAGAGGATTTCACCCTCGTGGCAGATGGTATCAGCGATCAGATCGGATATACCAAGAATTCTGCAGAACGACTTGCGCTCAAGGTGAAGGCTTACGGCCTTTTTCTCCAAATACTAACTGACATTGGTAAGCTGGAAGCTACCATTACACCTGAGGAATGGTTGGTTTTTCATGAGAGTTATGTTTTGTTGAAATCTAACGATTATATACTGCAAACTTCTGATTACTTATTCTCGCTCTTCGATCAGGATAAGGACGGATTCATCGACAAAGCTGAATATTTGGACATGTTTAAAGCTTATGGATTATTCAATGCCAATGCTACAAGGGCCTTTGATCTGTTGGATTTGAATGACGATAAGAAGATCAGCAAGCAGGAGTTGGTCAAAGCTTTTAGCGAGTTCTTTCTTTCCTCAGATGCAGAAGCAGCTGGAAACTGGATATTCGGAGATTGGAGAAATGATGTTCTGGTTGATGATTTGAGTACCTAAACAAACTTCATTTAGGTTCGAGACTCATCACATGGTCATAACCCTCGTCCAGATACCTGGCGACACTGTCAAGATCCTTCAACATTTCATCCGGGATCAATACATAACCGTGCATGATCGAATTGTAGGATTTAAAAATCGTCGTTCCGAATTCTTCGATGTATTTTTTCTGTACTTCTTTCGAAAAACGGATCCCGATCTCACCATCTTTATTGAGCATTGAAAACATGTGACCGTTGGCAGAGGTGTAGGGGACGGTTTTACCTTTCCTTTCAAACCGTGAACACTTAGCTACAAGGGCATCGTATAATTTTAGTTTTTCTTCCCACATGACTTTTTCTTACAAAGTTAATCTCCAAGTTTCAGGTAGGAATTCACCATTAAAACCTGTACTTCCGCCAAATAATATGAACTCATTTTGGGTACTGTCAAAACCAATAGCACCGGATAACCTGCCTTTGGGCATTTTTTCAGTATTTTTTCTTTGCCATTCCCCGTTTGCCAAAATCCACAGATCATCTGCAACTGAGTTAGATTCACTCCATCCACCAAATAATACAGCATTACCCCTTTCATCAAACTGCATTGCATGGGCCATTCTTGGAGATGGTGTTCCTTTAGTTTCGACCTGAATCCACTCTTCTCCGTTAAATGACCATAAATCGTTCAATAGATTTTCTCCATCAAATCCACCAAATAAGAATACCGTGTGGGATGCTGGGTCATATGACATTGTGTGCCCATATCTTTTTCCCGGACCATTCATTTCCAGCCTTGACCATTTCTTGCCATCGAAAGCCCACGTATCATCCATGATCTTATCTTTATTTCTTCCCCCGAAAAGGACGACTATATTTTTATTTTGAAAGTATGTAATACTGTGGGAACTTCTTGGCTCCGGACTGTCTATTTCCAGTTTCTTCCATTCTCTGTTTTTGTAGATCCAGTTGTCATTTAAATCAACTCTTTCTTCTTTCCCCTCCATGCGTTGAAAGGTTCTTCCACCGAAGAGAAATAGCTGTTTTTGGTTTTCCATATATGCATAACAATGATCCCATCTCCCTGTGGCTCCATTGCCAATAAAATTCCACTTACTGTCTCTCCATTCCCATAAGTCGTTGAATCCTTTACTACTACTATTCTTACCTCCGAATAATACCAGAGCATCTTCTGCATAGACCAATTGGTTGATATAGCGAGGTTCGGGGCCATCTAAGGACACTATTTGCCATCCATTGGAAATGTTTAAGGTCACGACCAGTATGATTTGATAGAAGTTCATCGTAGGGCATTTTCTCCGTATTGTAAGTTTACTTTATGGTTTTTAATATGAATATGCCATCCGGCGGCAGGAAGTGGTTTTCCGTCCTGAAAGCATGTTATATGATCATTTATGCCATGTGATCTACTGTTGATGAACTCCCCGGTTGAATTGGAAGGGTATTCCACCAGGAACTAGGTAATCTTTTCTATAACACCCAATTCAATCAATTCCGTCACAATGTCTTCGATCTCAGGTTTATTTTCCTTATCGATCTGTGCTTCCGATACTATCTTGTCTATCGACATTGGCATGGCATCAGGGAATGGTAAATGAAATAGGAACTTTCCTTGTGCAGTCGTAAGATTGATCCTCCTCTGTTTTCTATTCCTTCCAGATCCAATAGTCACTGATATCGTACTGAAAAAGTTACCACCTCGAGCCATGGTAAAATGGGAATTGGAGTTTTTCACTTCCCTGATCAGGAAAGGACTATTTTCTTCTTTCTGCGCTCTTTCCCCTTCAAATAGCTCATTGATATCAAATTTTAGATCTAGGTGATTTTTGATAAGGGAGTACCTGTTGTAAGGTCTCTTCTTTTCAACAACTTCATTCTTCTCCGTCAATCCAATACTCACCGTGGACTCCAGGAACTCCTGTACGGTTTGTACATGGAGACCAAGTCGTGACGAAGCCTCAGAAGCCGAAATATCATTATAAACCTTAAGCAGTTTGAAGAGGTCCTTCCCATATTTTTTGGAAAGAAGTGTACCAAGGATCGCTATGGCTTCAATATTATTCATGAGAAATATCCGACCTCAATGCTGTTGATCTTATCAATGATTCGTATTTCTTCACGGTTTGAATATTGGTCGTAGAATTCTATTACAAGATTACCCAGTGATTTACTTAAATGGTCGAAAGACAAGTCGTCTCTATAATCCAGGTAATCCTTCTTGGAGATATGCACAGAAACGTTTCCAGTGTAATCAATAGTGATCCGTGTATTCTCCACCCTGTCTATATTTGATTTATATAGTATCCCAAACTCATGGCCCATTTTAACAGGGACCAGAATGACTCTGTCGCTTTCTTCCGAAGTCATGAAGATCAACTTACTTCGTAAGTACTTTGCAAATCCCGTAATTTCAGGTCTGGTACCAGTTATTTTGCCTACTGGCCTTGGTCTGTCCGTGTAGCTATCTTCACCCTCCATCACATTGACGGCTGCAAGTTCCATAACTTCCCGGCCTCTCCATTTTAATTTTTTGTTCACTAATAGAAATATCAACCACACGAAAAGAAAACAGACTATTACCATGAGAAATCCGGCTTTGGAATCAAGCCTCCCTCCATACTTCTTCAACATCCCTGGCTCGAGAACTATAGCAAAAAAACCGAGGAAGCCCATATAAATGAAGCTCACCAGAAAATATGGATTTCTTGTTTTTATGTATGACCATAACCCCAAAGCAACACTGTAAATCAGTATTACAATACCAATTGCATCGAATCCAATTTCCAATCCAAATGTGATGGTAGCCAACGCAAAAATCAGAAGTGAGATAATAGGCGGGATCAATCCGGCTATGCTGTTGTCAGATTTTAACTTTCTCATAACCTCAAAAATTATATAGTACAAAATAAATATACTATAAAAATATACGAAATTAGCAACTTATAGTTGCAGATTAGACAAATAGCTACACAGCCATGATCAACTTATTGCTACTTTTTACTAACCCATAGAATAGACTGCAGAATCAGGTTTTTATAATTAAGATCAAGATGAGCAGGAGGAGCATGTCCAGGTTGGACTACAACGACTCTTGACGGTTCAAATGAACTAACCCAAACTGTAGGTCCGTCACTATTTGGATTGTCAGTCCGATATAAGATTTCAACATCCTCCGAAATCCACAAATCACTATAAGCCTCATCATTGAATGTGAAATCATTGACGGCTTTTGTAATGAAATGTTCCTTTTGGGAAACCATGTTGATCACTTCCTCCTGCTTGAAGCCGGATTTTGGAAATTCCTCATTTTCCTGCATTTGATATTTACCACCAACAACTTCCTTCCACCACCACTCCCAGTTATTGTAACTTCCAAGTGCATGGTGTAGGACGATGAAACCTTTACCTGAATTGAGAAATTTCTCCAGGTTTTGTCTGGATTCCCTTGTTAAAGAATCACTCCGGTTATACATCAATATGACATCATAACTATCCAACCGATCGCTTCTGAAGGCGGCCTCATCTTGAGTGGCGTGATCCCATGTTAGATTATCAACCCCGGTGAATAGACTGTAGAAGCTAGTAGGAACGAGGTCAATGTGATGGTACAAAGTTGGCCCTCCGGTTACAACCAGCAGCTTGATAGAATCAGGTATTGACGGTTGTTCCTGGGCGGAGGAAATGAAAGAAAATGTGATTGTAAATAGGAGAAGAATTGATTTTTTCATAATCAAATTGACATATGGAATTGTAACGCGTTTGGATTCATTGTGTTTTCGGTTAACCTATTTCTTGTTGAGCGCAGTGTCGTACTTTTTGAAGATCAACTTCCAATTATCGGCATTCGCTTTACCAGGGACGAATCCATTTTTCAGGTAGATCTTTTGGATCCTTAGTGAGTCATTTTGCTTTGCCCAATCCACAATGGGTTTGATCACATCATGCATATTTCGGTTCTTTTCAGACCAGTCATATAATGTTTCCTTTACCCTCAGATCTTCCCCAAACCAAAAAGTTACCGTGGCGGTTAGTCCTTCTGGCATTCCGATGAATTTTAGGAAATCTGTTGTCTCCTGAAATTTCCCCGTGATCCTTAGATTTTCCTCATCAATCTCCGTGATCTCATAACTGTAAGTACCATTCCATGCAACATCCCATTGTTTCCACGGGGAATCAGGGTTAAAAACAGTTCTGATCCCTTTACCTTCCCTCTCATTATGCCAGACATAGTTGGTGTCCTGCTTGAAATTGGCAAAATCCGGATGATTGAAATCATGTTGGTTCCACCTATGGAAGTAGGCCTCGGTCTGCTCCCTCAAAATATCGCGGATTTGCGGCTCACAACCCGAAGAAAGAGCAACTATTATGATGAGTATTGTGTATTTACAGATTCCCAAGATCATTGATATTTAATCAATTTTGACTAAATATAGTTACCTGTTAGCTGTCTGCTGTCTAATGATCTGTTAAAGATTTGTTAATGGGCCATTTGCCTAGTAATGGAACTCAAGCTAAATAAGCCTAACAGTTTTTGGTTCTTAGTTCATGAGATCTCTAATGTAATCAGGGGTCTTGGGATCACCTTTGAAGAAATCTCCACGCTCACCTCTACTCAAAGCCCAGCGATCGATCCAAGAAATACCCCAATTGCCATAGTTAGTGATTTCTTCATTGTAGGCCGGATCTTGCAGAACTTCGGATTGTGAAATGAATCCATAACCATGATTCACGTACATGTTGACAAGTTCATCCAGATACAATGCATTCAAGAGGTTTGCATGAATCAACAGAGTTTGGTTGATATTCCTGTCGAAAAGCTTTTGCGATTGACTTTCGTAAAAGATGAGTTTGTCTTCCATGTAGTCAATGTAATCTTTTGCTATCCTATCCATTAAAGTTAAATCATCCCTTTGATAAGCTTTAGTGAAAGCGGCAGCAAAAAGGTAGTCGGTATTATCTATGGTAACAGGAGCTTCGACATAACCTTGTTTATGAAGGAAATCTCTGAGCGAGTCGGCATGAGATGAACTAAGTCCTATTCTCAAATAAGGATGTCGAAAATATTTTATCTGTGTATCGTATTTAGCACCCAGTCTTTTAATCACCTTTTCTCCTTTTATAACATCTTCTGTATAATCCTTGAAAGAGGCCTTATGATAGTTCATATGGGAGAAAGTATGATTACCAAGTTCCAGTCCGGATTGAAGCCATAATTCCAGGAGTTTGACTTCCATTGAATTTACCTGTCCTTGATCGTAAAGCTTTCTTTCATTCACGTATCCAATTGCTGGGATATTATATTTCTTAAATGTGTTAACGAGCCCTGTGGTAATATCTAGTCGGAAATCATACTCAGATATCCCTCCTGTGACAGCAGGCAGATCATCAACTGTGATACACATTTTCTTATTTTGTGCGCTGTTGTGGATGAATAGTGAAATGAGAAAAAAAGATGTAAGTATTCTTATTAGCATATTTATTTTGTGGGAACCATTTTAGTTTTGGAAAACACGGAAATTGTTCATGCGATATAATACTGTACTAACTATAATCCAGCCAATTCCAAGGGCTTTCTTCATGACCTTGCCTACAAATCTAGAATGATCCAATTGCCAAATTGACTTTTGCTTATTGAAATAAAATAAAGTAAGAAATTTAAATGGAATTTAATTGGCTACTCTCCTTCAGTATATAGTGATTATATTCTAGATTAACATCGTAGTGAAATCGTTCAAGAACCATACAAAGCTAACCGTAGTCTTCTTCTGTTTATTGTTGATTGTGCAAACAGCTTCCATTGAAATCAACCCATTTTCGAGGGAGTCCAATCTCATGACACCTTTTCTGAATGGAATGCTACCGACAAGAGCCCCGGTACCATGGAAGCTCTCAAAATTGTATAATGGGATGGAATTTGACTCAGAGATCCTCACGCGTATCAAGCAAGTTCCGGGAGAAAATAAGTTTTTGGTTTTAGGATTGGAAGGTAAAGTATGGTTGTTTGATGGTCTTGATTTGAAACCTGAACCAAAACTTGTGTTGGATATAAGTTGGAAAGTGCCATTTAAGGGATCCGGATTGTCTGGGGTTGCATTTCACCCAAAATTCACGGAAGTGGGAAATCCACATTACAGAGAGATTTTTCTGTATTACTCTATGGGTGATGAGGAATTGTCCTATCATCACGCAATCCTGGCTAAATATAGGTTCTCACCCAATTTAGATTCGATCTTGGAAACTTCTGAGGAGATATTAATTCAGCAATATGATAGGAGTTACGAGCACGATGGGGGTGCACTTTTCTTCGATAACGAAGGTTACCTTCATTTGACCATTGGAGATGAGGGTTCCCCACATACCCGGAAATTGGAAAATAGTCAATCAATTGAAAATAAACTTTTTGGAGGACTTATAAGGATTGATGTGGATATGGATGAAAACAGAAGTCATCCCATTCGTAGACAGCCGTTACAACATCAGGATAGGGATGAAGGAGTTCCGGGGACTTTTACACAAAACTATTATATCCCTAATGACAACCCGTGGATTGACAATTCAGGAGGTCATTTGGAAGAATTTTATGCAATTGGGCTACGGAGTCCTTTTACAGCTTTTTATGACACAATTGACAATGAGATTTGGATTGCTGATGTTGGTGATGGCAAGTGGGAAGAGCTGTCCATCATCACAGCAGGCTCCAATGCAATGTGGCCTTATTTTGAAGGACCCGAACAACAGGCGGAAATTGAAGATGACATCATTGGCGATCCCACAGATCCAGTTCACTTTTATGGCAGGATTCAGGGCAACACCATAATAGGTGGTTTTTTATACAGAGGGAGTAAATATCCAGAATTGAATGGAAGTTTCATTTTTGGAGATTTTGGTAGCGGTAATATTTGGTCATTTGATGAAGGATCAGAAAATCCAATTACTCTTTTAACAAGGGGTCCCGGACGGATTGTTGCTTATTTTCCATGCCTGGATGGTGGAATTTGTATGATGCGAACAAACGGCGAGATTTATCAATTGGAAGAAAATGTGATAATGGAGACTGCCCCGGAGTTGTTATCAGATCTTGGGGCATTTGAGGGATTGGAGTCGCTTTCTCCCTCAGAGGGGATAATGCCTTATGAGATTAACAGCCCCTTATGGTCGGATGGATCTCTTAAAAGAAGGTGGATTTCTCTACCAGATACATCCAGGATTGTATTCAATATTGACGATCCCTGGGAATTTCCAGTGGGGACTGTTTTGATAAAGCACTTTGAGATGCCAATTGATGAAGACTCGATCAAAAGGTTAGAAACCAGATTTTTTGTAGTTGATCTGGATAGAAATGGATATGGTCTTACTTACAAATGGAATGAAACGGACACCGATGCAAAACTTGTTGCTTTTGATGAAGTCGCTCATGACACATTGGAGGTATTGACAAGTGGTGAATTCACTAAACAAGTTTGGAACTACCCGACAAGAACTCAATGTATTCAATGCCATAATGACAATGCCAATTTCGTATTGGGAGTAAAAACTGCCCAAATGAATCGACTAAATAATAGTGAAACCGGGGCAATAAATCAGATTGAATTGTGGAACGAGTTAGGTTTTTTTTCTAATGAAAATATTTCGGCTGAACTCCCAGTGTTATCCAACCTAAAAGACACTTCCTTCAGTATAGAGCATAGAATAAGATCCTACCTTGATGCCAATTGTAGTCATTGTCATCAACCCTATGGGGTTGACACGAAATTTGATGCAAGGTTCAAAACGCCATTATGGGCTCAGAAGATCATTGGAGAAGAGGCAGATTCTTACAATTCTGAGCCTGGCAATCTTATTGTCAATCCAGGAGACCCAGAGACTTCCGAGATGTGGATAAGGGATTCCAGTATCGATGATAACAAAATGCCTCCAATTGCCAAAAATAAACTGGATCACGAATATCTTGATCTTTTGAGACATTGGATAGAAGATATGGATCCAAATAGCCTGGACCCGGTGTCAGAAGTAATAGTAATTTTCCCGAATCCAGTTAGAAACGGAAGATTTAGGATACATACAGAACATCAGCTGAATGAAATGGGCTTGTACGACCTTTCCGGAAGATTAGTTCCTCTGGAGGTGATAGATCATATGGGAACATTGACCGAAGTTAGGGTAGAGGTCTTACCCGGATTTTATAATCTACTACTCCAAGTTGGTGATAAAATATATATCAGAAAGATTATTATCTCAGATTAATTTGAGATCCGGATTTTAACATTGAAGATCAATGTGGGACTAGATAGATAGCGATATTTAAAAAATGACGTATCTCTTACTCTCCGGCAGTTGACTCCGAATCTACACCATTGAAGAGGTCAAGGAGTGATTGCGTAACAACGGCAACCCCAGTCTCTATCGACTTTTCAGGTTCCGGATAGTAAAATGGAGAATGCAAACCAGGAAGATCCTTCCAATCCAGCCTTTCGTCAGGTACTGTACCAAGCCAGAAGAGAACGGTAGGAACCTTATGTTCTGTTTGACCATACCTTGAAAAATCTTCTCCCACCATCTGTGGTTCGGCATATATTACATTTTCGTCCCCAATGGCTTTTTTTGCAGATTCCTTGAATAAAGTAGTGAGCTCTGGGTAGTTGTAGTTAGCAGGGGTACTCTGATCCCGATAATTTACAATTGGCATTTTATCTTCAGGTAATCCTGCAGCTATGGCGACACCCTTAGCTATTTCACGGATGCGTTTTTCGACAAGATCCCTAACTTCCTTCGTATAAGTCCTGATGGTCAATTGCAAAGTGACTTCATCAGGGATAATGTTATGTTTCGTTCCTCCTTTAATGGCCCCAACTGTAACGACTGCATCGTCAATTGGTTTAACACTTCGGCTCACTATGGTCTGGAGTTCCATTACCATCATACTTGCTGTCACCACCGGATCTACAGACATATGAGGAGATGCTCCATGAGCCCCCACTCCAAATACCTGAATGTCGACGCTTTCTGTTTGGGCCATGGTATACCCATCGGTGACTCCCACCTGTCCGGCAGGTATTGTAGGATTGCAATGTAGACCCAGTCCCCAATCAGGCACCCCAAACTTGTCGTACAAACCTGCATCCAACATCATTCTGGCGCCTGCGCCAATCTCTTCAGCAGGCTGTCCAATTAGCATTAATGTTCCACTCCACCTGTCTTTCATTTCTACCATAGCCCTAGCTGTACCTAGCCACGTAGTCATATGCATGTCATGCCCACAGGAGTGCATAGTTCCTACGGTTGCCCCATTATATTCTATCATATTCTGGCTCGCGTAGTCCAGGTCCGTTTTTTCCGCCATAGGTAAGGCATCCATGTCGGTTCGATATAGAATCTGTGGTCCTTCACCATTTTTCAATATTCCTACAATGCCATACCCCCCAAAATTTTCAGTGACTTCGAATCCAATTTCCTTCAGTTCTGCGGCGAGCTTTTTGGAGGTATTTTCTTCACGAAGTGATATCTCAGGATTCTGGTGGACGTCTTTATAGAAATTGACCAGGTATGATACATCGTCCTTTATTAGTGATCTGATCTCAGAAATATTATCATTTCTGAATGAAGTAAAAACAATCAAAAGGCCTAGCAGTGGGATAATTTTTTTCATAAGTGTCTATTTGGGATCATTCAAAATTAAGCATTCAAAGACTAAAGTCACTTCCGTTCATCAATTGAATACCAACAACCCATATCCATTCATCATTTTTTCTGTGACAACCGTAAGCATCGAAAGAGCTGGTTTCACGTTTTCATTTACATTATCAAAGCTATAACCGCGGGCAACCATCGACTGTCCACATACATATATGTTCACACCTGAATCAACCAGTTGATCGATAAGCTTCAGGTTTGGGTTTTTCACTCCAAATTTTTTTTCATATCCTGCATTGTTGAGGATGGAAGGTGTGGCAAGTCCATGGACTGCCACAGTAATTAGAAGCTTATCATTCGGAATTCCACCAGTACCATGAAGATTCAGCATTCTCGCAACATTGTTCAAGCCAGGATTAATCTCCGAAGGATTAGTGATTTTCGATTTCAGGTCAATGACGATCTTATATTCAAGATTTGGATCAGGTTTTAACGTTTCCTTCAGGTCCCATATGGTGCCAAAGTCATCAATTATTGGATTGGAAGGGATCTGACCGGAGGCTTCAAAGCAAAATTGTACGAAAATAAGTGTGAATATGATTTGAACAATTTTCATCATTATTGATTTGTATTGTGATAAGATTGAAGCTAAATTCATAAATTTAGGATTAAGGATTAGCTTCAAATTCCTCTTAAGTGAGAAATATTATGATGAAGACCAATTTATTGTTTCTGGGTTTGATCGTTTTGATGATCTCCTGTGGACCATCAAATTCCTCCCAAAACGAAAAGGAGGGTACCCCTGAAGAAACTCCATCCGAACCTGTAAAAAAATATCCGGAAACTGCCCTGGCGGGGATGTTTCAGGTTGATGATGTCGATCAATGGACGTCAGTCTACAACCGGGAGGTACCCTCGGAGAATAGAATAGGAACACTCCAAAGTCTTGAGAATCCAAACCTGATTTTTGTTATGCAATGGTCAGAAAATCATGAATCTTCAAAGCAACTTGTGGAAGCTGAAGACACCCGAGCTGTTATGGAGGAAGGTACACTATCCTCAGATCCGCAATTTTATTACTACGACATCAAGTATTTTGACGACCAAACGACCTCCGATTCCTTCAGACTTGCTGTTACTGCAGAGGTATTGAATTATAAAATGTGGAAAGCTGATTTTGACCGTGATGAATTTAATAGGGAGGACGCCGGATTAAGACTGCGAGGATTAGCGACAGACTCTGAAAATGAGAACCTTGTTTACATAATGTTTTCTACGAATGACCAGCAGAAAGCCTATGAATTCCTCGGTGCTGAAGAAACTAAAAATGCAATATCAGAGTCAGGTGTTATTGGCGAACCGAATACTTCGTGGTGGAGAGTGATCCGATAAATTAATCCTACCAAACAAGAAACATTAGGACTGGCAGTACGTCCTTGTAATTAGGTCAAAACATTTCCTAAAGATGAAAAAGGTCAAATTACTGCTTTTTGCTATTCCTGTAATATTTATTGCTTGTTCAGATGATGAGGATGGTGTCAAGAAAAATGGCCCCGTCGTAACCATCGAAAGATCACTATCAGAATTTGAGGGTTTAAATATGAAGGGGGTCGGAGATGTGGATGTATTTAATAGTACCGAAGATAAGATTGAGATAACTACCCACGAGAACGTTCTCGAAGGCATCTCGACTGATGTGTTGGAAGGTGAGCTGGTCATCAGTATGGACGGTGAATTTGAAGAAATCGATGAGCTCAGTTTTAGCGTTTACACCACCAATCAACTTTCTGACATCATTCTTGAAGGTGTCGGAAATATCAGTTATCCAGGACCGGTTGATAAAGACAATTTGGAGATTATTCTAGACGGAGTTGGTAATATCAATGTTTCTGGGATCACAGCTCAATTGGTAACTGCCCGATTATTGGATGTCGGGAATATTAGTTTAGCCGGAACTTCAACCACGGTTGATTATTCGCTTAGAGGTGTAGGTGACATAAGTGCGTTTGATCTAATTGCAGAAGATGGAGAAGCTTTGTTATCTGGTGTGGGAAATATCCAGATTTACTGCACATCGACTTTGAATGTGAGCCATTCAGGTGTTGGACAGATCCAATATAAGGGGAACCCAACGATCACAGGTGAAACTGATGACATTGTGAATTCCAACTAGGAATTTACCTGAGGTAATTTAAGTTTCTCTTCTAATTCACTTATTAATTCCTGGTCGTTAAGACCTCTGGCTGCTTCCAGTTTTCCGAGAAGGGCTGTCCTGCGACCAGGACCTTTTTTCAATGAGCGATCAAACATCTCTCTTGCTTCGTCGTATTTCTTTTGCTCCAGAAGCTTTCTTCCATACAATTCGTATGTTGGAAATACGATAGACGGTGGACCAAAACTGAAAGAAATGCCGTCTTCCAGTGAAACCGCTTCTCGAATGATTTCCTCAGCAAGGATGTGATCATTATTTAATAATGCTTTGTGAAACTGGAGCTCCGTAAGTAATACCCTGGAGATGTCCACGTCATTGGTAGTTGGAGTTCTTGAAGCAAAAGAAACACCGCTACACACGGTCACACCTTTTGATAATAATTGATTGGATGCTTTTTCGATTTCTTCATCAAGAATACTTATTTGTTGATTCAGTCTATCTTCATCATTGTCCAGGTATGCCAGGTAGCCGTCGATGAAAAGTTGTGATGCTTTGGACTGGATGTTAAGGTCTTCGGTTTCGACTCTTATATCCTTGAATTGCCCATTCCAATCTCCGGTTTCAGCCATATAGTTACCCAGCATTTCAATCATGTAGTACCTCGCATATGTGGAATTATTGATTTTGATGTATTGACTCATGTCCTTGAGGATTGTTGTGGCTTCGTCGTAGTCTCCACTTTGTAGATATCCGTACATGAGCCAATGATAAGCATGCAAATTCCTTACATTCGATTTTCCTGTTTCGATTTTTTTAAGTCGAGCGTTGTACGAGTCGATGTTTGAATTGATAACCGCATCCCACATTCCCATTGCGATGTATATATGGGAAGGCATATGCAGGGCATGACCTGCGTCCGGCGCTACTTTCGAATAATTGTTAGCTGCTTCAATGGCAAGTGTGGCGTGATCGGGATCATCATAAGCATGTATCAGGTAATGGAGTGCTCCCGGATGAGAAGGATTTTCTTCCAGGATACCCTTGGCGATATTGGCTCCTTTTCCATAAACCTCATAATCCCTCCCTTCTTCCACTGATCCCAAAAGAGAAAGAGCATAGAATGCTGAGACCTCATGACTCTCAGGATATTTCTTGCTAAGTCTTTCCATGTGATCAGCATATTGATCGTCCCTTTCTACTTTTGAACCTTCTCCAAACAATATTTCTACACCTTTCAAAAGATCTTTCTCAAAGGCGGTATTCGCCTTCACCTTTCTTTCATTCATATTTTCGCCTAGCTTCAAAAGCACAGCTTGTCCTTTCTCATAATACTGTTGGGACCATAATGGATGATTGTGTGTCATGGCCTCTCCCCAATATGCCATAGTACAATTGGCATCTGCTTCCTGGGCCAGAATGAATTCCTCCCTGGCGTCATTGTATTCAAAAGAATGCAAATACAATAGACCCTTTTCAAAATGATCCTGAGCTTCAGCATTTCCTGTTATTTGCATTGAAATAACACCCAGGGAATTAGTTTCAACTTTTCGATGATTACAGGTTACAATGAAAATAATTAGCAGAAGAAATATGTACGGGTTTTTCATCTTTCATTTGAATTAGGTCTCTAAAATTACCTATTTCGAATGAGAATTAAATTTCTAGGTTTGAGGTCGTGTCTTGCCGTCATCTTCCTCAGGAGCGTAATAAATACGCTGAGTTGGATATGCCAGATTGATGTCTTTATTCTCACCAACCAACCTCAGGACGTCTTCCCAAATGGCCTCTTCCGAACTCCTACGTCTTCTAGGTGTGATAAGGTACCTCATAGTCAACATAACACCGCTGTCTTTGACGCTTGTGTATACAATAGGTGTCAACTTGTTATAGAGTATCATGTACTTCTTTGAGGCTTCGATTAGCCGTTGTTCCGCTGATTTTGAAAAACTGGCTGCATGTCGGTTGACAATCTCTGAGAGTTTTTCTTTGGCTTTCTCCCAATTACTTTCAAATGTTATCATTACCCCGATTTCATTCCAAATGTGACTGAATCCTTGCGTGTAGTTTGCCTGTGGTTCTGTAAAAACCTTACCATTGGGGATGTGGATGATCCTTCCGGTACTTTGGTCAGCATCCACCCAATTACCGATTTCATTTATAGTGAACTGGAAGATCCTGACATCAATGACATCTCCCTGGTGCTCTCCAACAGCAATTCTATCTCCAACACCAAATGGTTTTCGGATCAATATGAACATCCAACCTGCCATGTTTACCACAAGGTCTTTCAGAGCAATAGTCAACGCAGCTGACACAAGGCCCAGGAAGGTAGCAACGGACTGGATCTCACTTAACCATATGACAACTATAGCCAAAAGAAAAGTAACACCGAAAGTGTACCTGATAGCTCTGGACCAGTAATAGCGATCTTTGGCCTCATGTATGTTTCTGGTGAATATTTTAATGCTCGCAATCCGAAGGATTAAAAGCACAATGAATACAATTACCGTGTAAAGCAGGTTGAGTTGGGTTTCTTCACTGATGTTCCAATTTTGTGCAATCCAGTCAGAAGGAAAATTCATATCACTTTCGCTAACTTTCGATTTTAAATATCAAGAAAAAATAGATGAAATATGCGTTAACTCTGTTATTACTCTCTCTTGTTTTTTTAATGAATGCGCAAAAGATGGTTCCCGAAGCAACCGAACTGTATGTGGATCTGAAATCTGTCATTCCCGGGCAAGGTAATGCACCCCCCTCGGATGCGATTGTCCTGTTTGATGGGACTGATCTGTCCAAGTGGCAAAAACCTCAAATTAGACTGGGTTCAAATATGCTTGATATGGCGAAGGTAATTCCCATGTTGACGCCTGACTTCATGGGAGAAAAAGCTGAATGGTTGGTTGAAAATGGGGAAATGGTTGTCAAGCCTGGAACCGGTGATATTGTAACTAAACAGTCGTTTGGGGATATACAATTGCATATCGAATGGTTAGCTCCTGAGGCAGAAGATAAAAAAGGACAGGCGTATAGTAACAGTGGAGTGTATTTCCAGAATCTTTATGAGGTTCAGGTTTTGAATTCTTACGAAAATCCTACTTATAATAACGGTCAGGCCGGATCAGTTTACAAGCAGTACATCCCACTTGTGAATGCATCAAGACCTCCTGGAAACTGGCAGGAATATGACATTATTTTTATGGCCCCCAAATTTTCAGAAAAAGGGACGGTATTGTCTCCGGCGAGGGTGACCGTGTTCCACAATGGTGTTCTAATCCAAAACAATGTGGAATTACTGGGTCCAACATGCTACATAGGCACTACTTATTATTTGGCCCATCCACCTAAACTTCCATTGAAGCTCCAGGATCATGGTGATCCGATACGGTTTCGAAATATATGGGTTAGAGAACTATAAATAAAGATCATGAAACGATTTGGATATGATATTCTTCCAGTCTTGGTTGGGGTACTTTTGGCATTGATCATCAACAACTACCAGCAATCGATTAAGGACCGTCGTTTCACTAAGCAGATATTGCGAACGATCATTGAAGAAAACAACCAGAACATTGCCAATATCGAGGAACTACTTGTTAAACAAAAAAGAACTGTTGACACCTTCAACTATTACGCCGAATGGGAAGATCTGAGCAACTTTGATCTGGTAAGGAAGGTCCAGGGCCTTTCGACTCCTGACCTCGTTGACAATGGGATCAACTTCCTGTTCAATGCGAATCAAACATTGGTGGAGATGGATATCTTGTTAAAACTGGCAGAGATATCCGAGGAAATGGGTAATTATTCATCCGGTTCAAATACTTTGAGTGAAATATTCTATCAGGACTTGTTTGAAACCTCCGAAGAAAGTAAGAGAAGAGTTAGCCTGATCTTACAAGATGTCATGAATTATGAGCGAAACATCGTTAAGCTTTCAAAAGAGTTTAATGAAATGTACAATTCGCGTTGAGAAATCATATCTTCTTCATGGTCGAATGAAGGTCATTTTGAGCTGATCAGTTATTTGAAAATCCTCTGATTTTTTATTAAATTATTACTGATTATCAACCATTAAAGACCTATGAAAAAGCTATGTTTTCTATTGCTAGTAATTTCTTTTTTTGCGAATTCCCAAACTACAAATTTCAGAGCTCATTTGATCGAGGGGCAATGTGGTACAGAACCTATCGAGGAATCGGTTTGGCGTTCTGATCCAACTTTTTTAAATGATGATTTCAAAATTCAGACACTCAAAGAACACGGTTTCAATGTCCCATCGGATTATTTTGACAGAGTGGATGAAAGAGGCTTTTACGGGGACAAACTTCTAAGACTTCGGGAATTTAGAGATAAGATTCAAGAAGGAATCAAGGAAAGAGGTGGACGTGTTGAAGCTGGAGGTGCCTACCATTACATAAGAGTAAAAATCTGGATCTTTTATTCGGGGGGTGCTGTTCCAGCGACGGAGGCTGAGGCGGACCAATATCTTTTTGAAATGAATCAATTATTCAGGTTAAATGATATTCCTATAAACTTTTATAGAGGAAACGGTACAAGTGGTATGCAGTCCATTTCAAGTTTACAATATTGGACCATAGACAATTTGAATGAACTGGATAATATGCATAATACCTATGATGAACCAAATGCCATGGATATCTACATGGTTGGTGAGTTGATAATTCAGGGTACATCAATTGCCGGAATACGGCGAGGTGATCATTTGACCGTGAATTTGAATAATAGCTCAACAGGTCAGTTCCCGTCTACTTTGGCCCATGAAGTAGGTCATGCGTTGAATCTTGATCACACCCACCACGGATACAATGGTTGTGGGAATCAGAATAATGGAGGGTGTTGGAAATGCAAACAAGAATCTGTTAGCAGATCTAAAACGCAGGGTCTTTTTTGCCATGATATTGGAAAAAAGAAATGCGCGGTAAATGGGGATAGATTGTGTGATACCGCAGGTGAGGACAATCTAAATGATCAATGGAATGGGGTATGCGCATTGATGGTGGGGAGCTACATGGAATCCTGACCGGTGGAATATTATGAGTTATGCCAATGAGTTTTGTGAGGATCGAGAAGTTTTCTCAGTCGGTCAAATTTCCGTGATGTTAAACAATTTACCTTCTTACTCTTCAACCTCTGCTGGTTATTCAATGTCGGGAGACGATGATATATGTTTGGGATCTACCAAAACCTACAGTGTACCATCACTTTCCGGAGTAAGCAATTATACTTGGGAGGTTCCTTCAGGTGCAACTATAGTCTCCGGTCAAGGATCCAGAACAGTAAGTGTGAGATTCAATTCCTCAGGTTTTTCACGAAGTGTGACGGTAACACCCAACAGTGGTTGGCCGGCGATTGAGAAATTTGTTGATGTGATCAGCTCATTTCGATTAAGTGGTCCAACATTCACACCTCCACAAAACACTGAATACTGGTCGGCTACAACCCTCGATGGAGGTTCCTACTCTTGGTCAGTTCCTTCTGGATGGAGTATTCTTAGTGGTCAGGGCACCAAGGGTATCACTGCAAGAGCGGGATCCTCATCGGGAACTATAAGTGTGACTTTTTCCAGTTCAGGGTGTACAAAGTCTTCCAGTTTGTATGTCACGGTAGAAAGCGGTCCTCCTCAGATGATTGAAGACAAAACAATTGATGTGCCCACTTTAAGGTTCGATAAGAACAGCGAAACGAAAATATTTGTTTATGAACTAGCAACTGGCAAAAAAATTGTGGAGGGTAAAGAGTCAGAGTACTTGACCATAATTCAGAACTTAAACAAAGGAATGTATGTAATCAAACGACTAGGAGCCAATGGATTAGAAACCATTAAAATTCTTAAACAATGAGAAAGATCTTAGCTTTGATTTTAGTCACCTGCGTTATTGCTTGCAATGATGATCCTGATGAATCTGGCCAGCCCGATTTTGAATGGAATCTTCATATCAAGATAGTAGATATTGGCACTGATCAAAACCTTTTCTCTTCCAATTCCAATTACGATCATGCTACGGTTGTGATGAACGTTATGACACCTGATGGCCTTTTTGACACCTATGATCGGGCTAAGAAGGTGAACCTTGATGGGGAACCTTTGATCAAACTGAGTCTAATTGGAGATCTGCTCCGTGTAGATTATGGGAATGGAGATATAGATACCCTGGATATACAATTGGTTCCTGAGGAGATAGATACGAGTATAAATGGATTTCAATGGGAAGGAATTAAAATCTATCTAAATGGAGTGCTACAGCATGAATATTTTCCAGATGAGTGGGATACCTTCTTTAAACGGAATGGTGGATGGAACTATGATGAGAGTAATCCGGATTTCGATCCAATTATATTTCCTGTCCTGAAGGAAGATGCAATTAGGTGATGATCGTTGTATCGACGAAGAAAATAGGCTGAGGCCGTTAATGTAAGTTCAGAATGACCAATGAGGTCAATGATTTAATTTCGGGCCAAATCTTTGGCCATGAAAAAATCACTATTACCTCTCCTTTTCGTTCTTCATTGTTTCTACTCCGGAGCTCAGCCCGCCGTCGTTGATGTTGAAAGGTTTGCATTTGAGCCTGATCTACCTGTTGATCAAAATATTCAATCACCAAAAGAATTCCTGGGGTACGAATTAGGGGAGGAATTTACCGTCTATGCTCATGTCGGAGCGTATCATAAATACCTGGCAGAAGCTTCCCCTCGGGTATTGTACAATGAATACGGGGAAACTTATGAGGGCAGACCTTTGATCAACCTTGTGATCTCATCGGAGGAAAATATCCGGAACATAAGCGGGATCAGGGAAACCCATCTCAATCTTATTAATAATCCTAATGATGCCCAATCGGTCATTCAAAACCAGCCTGTCTTTACCTCATTCAGTTACAACATTCATGGCAACGAGGCTAGTTCATCGGAAGCTGCTATGCAAGTAGCCTATCGTATGGCTGTCGCAACTGACGACGAGACTAAAGATATTTTGAATAACTCTGTCATAATCATGTATATCTGCATCAACCCAGATGGTAGGGATCGATATGTA
Source organism: Cyclobacteriaceae bacterium (assembly GCA_965242805.1). Lineage (GTDB taxonomy): Bacteria > Bacteroidota > Bacteroidia > Cytophagales > Cyclobacteriaceae > JANQEU01. Next base: position 4,664,041 of record CBDETD010000002.1, read on the forward strand.
TACTGGTACAAATCCATGAAACGTATCAAAAGACCTGGTTATGAGCCACGAGATATGGAGCATTATGAGGGATGGCCTGGTGGGAGAACCAATCATTATTGGTTTGATCTTAACCGGGATTGGATCTGGGGAGTTCATCCGGAATCAAGAGGACACACGATGGAATATCAGAAGTGGATGCCGCAAGTCCATGTGGATTATCATGAACAGGGATACAATAGCAATTATTTCACAATGCCGGGGACAACACCTCGGAATAAACTTCTTCCGGATTCTTATGAGTCATGGTCCAAAGTCTTTGGAGATGCCAATATTACGGAATTCGATAAGCACCAGATCAATTACTTCACCAGGGATAGATTTGACTTTTTCTATCCTGGCTACGGATCCAGCTATCCCAGTGTTATGGGTGCCATTGGTATGTTGACAGAGCAAGGAGGACATGCTGCTGGAGGAAGGATCGTAGAAACGGATGACGGTTACAATTTGACTTTACGCCAACGGATATTTGACCATTATACCACCTCTGTTGCTACCATAAAGGCGTCCGCCCAAAATCGCCGTGACCTGTTACAATACAGTTTTGATGCCTGGCAGCCTTCAAAGAGTAAAACCTCGACAAGAGCTTATTTCTTCGACGGTAATGAAATCTACAGTAAGGAATTAGTTGCGATTCTTATGCGAAATGGAGTGAAGGTTTACTCAGCCAATAGCAGTTTTCAAGTCAATGCAGCAAAGAATTATCGAACAGGCAGAACGGGTAGAGTGAATCTAAAGGCTGGTACCTATATCGTTCCCACGAACCAATCTAGGAATTTGTTTCTAACCAGCATCATGGAGCGCAACATGGCTATAGAGGACTCAGTGATGTATGATATGGCCACATGGTCAGCTCCGATCGCTTATAATCTCGAAGCCTATTCTACCAGCGGTACCTACAATGTTGGGCAAACAGAACTTACGGAAATTCCGAATGAGGAAGGCGTGGTGGAGAATAATGAAGCAGGATACGCATATGTGATTGACTGGGATCAACTTAACGCACCTAAAGCTCTGGCCAAACTATGGGCTATGAAATACAATGTACGCTCCGCCTATGAACCGTTTGGTGATGGGACCAGGAAATTTCCAGCTGGAACACTTATTATATTGAAGGGGCGAAACAGGGAGAAGAGCGAAGTGATCGATAATGAAATCAAATTAATTGCTGAAGAAACCGGAGTTGAAGTAGTCGGATATAATACAGGCCGAATGGTGACAGGCATGGATCTTGCCAATACCAGGAATAGACCCGTAAAACAACCTAAAGCTGCAATTTTGGTAGAACGACCTTTTAGTTCGTATACAGCTGGCCAGATCTACTTCTTGTTTGATTGGGTTACAGAACTTCCAATTGAGAGGGTAAGGCTATCTAGTTTACAACAGACGAGTCTACCGAAATTTGGCTTCCGATTTGGTGGGGTCGATTTGAAAGACTATGACGTTTTGATCCTTCCCGGTGGTGGCAGCACACTCAAACAGATCTTTGGGGAAGAACCTCTCAAGGAGATTAAGCAGTGGGTTCAGGAAGGGGGCACCTTAATTGCAACCGAAAGTGCTGCTAGATTCTTTACTAAAGGGAATTCGAAGTTCACGGAGGTAGAACTCAAAAAATCTCCCAAGGACTCCACTGATGCAATCAAGTACCTTAAATACGCAGACCGTACAAACTATTTTGGTTTGAAAAGGGTTCCCGGAACTGCCATGAATTCAGTAATTGATAATACTCATCCATTAGCTTTTGGAGTAAAAAAAGACCTCTATACTCTTAAGTTTGGTAATGATGGATTGCAGCCTTCTGATAAGTTACAGACTGTTGGATACTACCATAAAGATCCAAATCGACTCATGGTTGCCGGATATGCATCCCAGGAGAATATGGAACATCTGGCCGGTACAGCATTTGCGGGCGTAGCGCCAATCGGAAGAGGGCAGGTTGTATTTCTTGTTGATAATACACAGTATCGGATGTTTTGGCGTGGCCCTTCCCGTATGATGCAAAATGCAGTCATGCAATTACCAGGATACTGATTTTGACCACTTAACCATTTGAAAATGAAATACCTAGTTTACCTAACGCTAATCATCCTGCTAATACCTGACACAGCCGTATCACAAAAAAGAAAGAGAGCCGGGGATAGCGATTTAAAAATTGACCAGGAACTCTTCAAAGGATTAAAATGGAGGAATATAGGGCCATTTCGAGGTGGAAGAAGTGTGGCTTCTTCCGGTGTAGTTGGAGATCCAATGACCTATTACATGGGAAATACTGGTGGCGGTCTTTGGAAGACTGATGATGCGGGGATCACCTGGACCAATATTTCAGATGGATTTTTTGAGACAGGAACCGTTGGAGCGATAGCCGTTTCTGAATCTGATCCTAATGTCGTTTATGTTGGTATGGGAGAACATGCGGTTAGGGGAGTTATGACCTCAAGCGGAGATGGGATGTATAAATCCACAGATGCCGGAAAGACCTGGAAAAAGACGGGGTTGGAAAAGTCCATGCATATTTCTGATGTTATCATCCATCCGACCGATCCGGACATCGTATTCGTTGCCGTACAAGGTGCTTTATATGGTCCTTCATCCGATAAAGGCATTTATAAATCCACAGACGGAGGTAAAAATTGGAGAAAAGTGTTGTTTGTGGCTGAGAATGCCGGAGCGTCTTCCTTGTCAATGGACATGACAAACCCAAGAATACTGTATGCCGCCATGTGGCAGCATCAGCGATTTCCATGGACCATGCAATCAGGTGGTAAGAATTCAGGTCTGCATAAATCCGTTGACATGGGTGAGACCTGGGAAAAGATGGAAGAGGGATTGCCTGAGGAGTTTGGTAAATCCGGGATTTCTGTATCCAGAGCCAATCCTGATAGGGTGTTTGCGGTGATCGAAGCTGAAGGAGAGGAAGGTGGAGTTTACAGATCGGATGATGGAGGTAAGAAATGGACTCAGATCAACAAAGACCGGATCAACATTGCCAGGTCATGGTACTACATGGAGATCTTTGCAGATCCGGTGAATGAAGATGTGGTTTATGTGGCCAATGCACCTGTTACCAAATCGATCGATGGAGGAAAAACCTTTTCAAGAATTCCAACACCGCATGGCGATAATCATGATATCTGGATCAATCCGGACAACAATCAGAACATGATCAATTCCAATGATGGAGGAGCGAATGTGACCTTTAATGGAGGTAAGTCGTGGTCTTCACAACGATTTCAACCCACGGCCCAATTCTATAGAGTGATTACCGATAACCTTGTTCCATACAATGTTTACGGTGGACAGCAAGATAATTCTGCCATCGGTATCGCAAGTCGATCGAATACGGCAAGATCCCGCGGAATTGGATGGAAAGATTGGTTTTCAGTAGCAGGATGTGAAAGTGCTTACCTGGCATTCAATCCGGATAATCCAATTGTGATCTATGGAGGATGTTATCAGGGAATTATAGAAAAATGGGATATGACATCCGGAGAAGGTAAGGCTATTAAAGAATATCCTGAATTAGCACTAGGTAATGTACCCAAAGACTTCAAATACAGATACAATTGGAATGCTCCCATCATCAGCTCCCCACATGACAGAAATACGATCTATCATGCTGGAAATGTTGTATTTAAAACAACAGATGGAGGAATAAATTGGGAGGGTATCAGTGCCGATCTCACGAGAAACGACAAATCAAAGCAAGGTCCTGGAGGAGGACCCTACACGAATGAGGCCGCAGGAGGTGAAGTTTACAATACGATCATGTATTTGACCGAGTCACCTCATGAAGAAGGCGTTCTTTGGGCTGGATCGGATGATGGGCTTTTGCACGTCACCCGAGATGGTGGAAAGAACTGGCGAAATGTAACGCCTGCAGATCTTCCGGAATCGATTATCAATTCAATAGAGGTGTCCCCTCATGATCCTGGAACAGTTTATATAACTGCAATGCGTTATAAGTTTAATGACCTAACCCCAATAGCCTATAAGATTACAGGTTACGGAGCTTCAGCAACAAGAATTACAAACGGAATCGATGATCCAAACACTTTTTTTAGGGTTATCAGGGAAGATAAGAAGGTAAAGGGATTACTATACGGAGGGACCGAGACGGGTCTTTATGTTTCATTTAATGACGGTACCTTTTGGCAAAAACTTGAGTTGAATTTTCCCAATGTGCCCATTAATGACCTGATCATTCAGGACAATGATCTGGTTGCGGCGACTGCGGGTAGATCTTTCTGGATCCTTGACGATCTCAGTGCGATCCAGCAGTCCAAGGGTCAGTTTGGAAGTGAATTATCCATTTATCAACCCAAGGATACTTATCGACTATTTGGTGTGTCACCCGATGAACCGTCCCCCGGGTATGGCCTGAATCCAAAGGAGGGAGTGACTTTTGATTACTACTTACCAGAGAAATTGGATACCGTGGAGCTGAGAGTTGAGATACTTGAAGGGGAACAGGTCATCCGATCATATTCAAACATTGAGGATGAAGATTTCAAAACATGGCCTGGTGGTCCCTCAAAACCAAAAGCATTACCGTCTGAAAAAGGTATCAACAGATTCACCTGGGATTTCCGAAGAGAAACAATCCCAGCTGTCGACAAAGTATTCACATATGGAAGTTTTAACGGATCCAGGGTAGCACCTGGTGATTACTCAATCCGGATGATCCTTGATGAGGACACAGTCAGTACTTCAGTAAAGATCCTTCCCAATCCAAATTTGAAGACTACGGAAGAAGATTTCAACGACCAGCAAAACTTCCTGAAGGAAATAGCAGGTATAGTAACTGAAATGCATGAGTCTGTAACCATGATGAGATCGGCTAAATCACAATTGGGTAGCTATCAAAAGCTACTTGAGGGAAGGGATGAGGCAAAAACATTACTGGACACTGCCAATTCACTCATCAAGAAAATTGACAAGTGGGAGTCTGAACTTGTCCAGCCTAAACAGAAGACCTTCCAGGATGTGATCAATTTTGGAAACCGCCTGAATGCTGAATTGATGAATTTGAAAAATTACGCAGACGGAGCGGACCCTAAAGTCACTTCAGGAGCAAGGAAAAGATTGGATGACCTGAAAAAACAATGGGAGGAATTCCGTTCAGGATTAAAGGATTTGATTGAAGTAGAATTGAAAGTATTCAATGACCTCTATGAACAGGCGGATCTACCCGCGGTAATTTTGAAAGAGTAATTACCTTAGGCTGTCACCTCTGATCTTTTCCTGATTTCCCATATATCATGGATGTCCCTAATCAGTTGATTCAGTTCTTCAGGCCGAATTGACTGTTTCGGGTCATCACCGATCCCATGGGGGGGATCAATATGGGTTTCAATAATTACTCCATCGGCTCCGTATGACATTGCCGCCAAAGCTGCGGATTTCACATATTTGGCCCTTCCAACTGAATGAGAGGGGTCGACAATTACCGGAGCCCAGGTTTTTTCCTTGAGGAGTGGAGTAATGGATTCATCAGGGTAATTTCTATATCCATCGATGGTTGGTTGTGTTCCTCGTGGACAGAGCATGACATCGGCATTACCCCCTGCAGCAATATACTCCGCTGCTGCTATGAACTCATTGATTGGTCCCATTCCGATAGAACGCTTCAGTAATACAGCAGTTCCATTACTTTGGGTTTTTTCTCCTACCTTTTTCAATAAAGAATAATTAAGAGCATTTCTCGCACCAATTTGCAGAATGTCTACATGAGCGTCCAGAGCAATATCCAGTTGATATTCGTCCATAATTTCAGTGTCGATCGGAAGTCCTGTCTGGCTTCTTGCTTCGACTAAAACCTCGATGGAGTTTTCATCTCCTTGAAATGAGTAAGGCATTGTCCTGGGCTTCCAAACTCCTCCCCGGAGTGCAGAAGCACCTGCTTCTTTGACTGCATGGGCTGTTTCCAGAAATAAGTTTGGATTCTTTGGATCGATGGTACAATGTCCTGCTATTATCAGGGGTTCTTCTCCGACAATAATGGACCCAATCTTGATCTTATGAAAAGCCATTTCCGAATGGATATCCATAAGTTTAAATGGTGAATCTACTGCATCAAATCGATCAATGTAATCCAGTCCAAGGATCCGGTTGACCATTATAGTCCTCCTCTCCTCACCAAGAACAGCATAGATGGTTCTGTGATGACCAACAATTGGCTGAATCTTACAACCAAACTCCTCAACGATCTCCTTTATCTCTTCAAACTGCTCTTTTGTAAGCTTCGATTCCTTTGGTATTATCATTCCCCTCAGATTTTAAGCGCGTAAAAGTAACATACCCTCGCCCATTTATGGAAGTAAAAATTCCAGAATCGCTGGAAATTCACCATTTTGAGAAGGAAAATAGCTTTTATTAGTCAAAAAAACCCGGGCCAGTGCCGGGTTTTGTAGATAGCCTTCGGGCGGTATGTTTTGGAACCACCGACATTTCAGGCCTATCGTCTCTTCTTGTTGCTGGAAGGAACCCTAATTATTCCTTGTATGGTTGTAAAGCAACGAGAAACACTTCCATAGGAAAAATAAACGGCGGTTATCCGGAGTATTTACCCCTTGAACGGGAATTTTCCCCGTTAGATTATCTATTCAAATAATTATATTAAATATCAAAATATTACCAAGGTACCTTTGGTGACTTGTAATAGTTGATCCCCTGTGCTTCCATCCTCGAAGCGTGCCTTGCGAGTCGTTCACTATAATCCACCCAGTTCAACTCTCTTCTCGACCAACCAATCTCGGCATAACCAGGGAGGCGTGGAAAGACCAGGTATTCGATATCATCCATGTTGGTAATTGTTTCGGACCAAAGTGGAGCTTCAATTCCCAATATGTCCTCTGCAGAAATCCCTTCAATTTTTGAAGTAGGGTCCCAGTTGTATCCGTCATCTACCTCAATGTATGCTGCCCAACTTAATCCAAGTTCCGTTGTTGAATCATATTTCATGTCAAGGTATGAGCGATCTGCAGGTGACATGATAAGCTTTACTCCTTTCGATTTTGCTTCTCTGGCAAAATCAGGATTAGCCCATAATTGAACAACCGAATTTTCGGAAAGATCGGATTGGGCAGTTTCATCCCATCCGATCATTTGCTTACCATACTTGTTGACAAGTTCTTCCACTCGATCAATGAATGGAATGTAATCTTCTTTTTTGGTTGAATGGCTTTCATCTCCTCCAATGTGAATATATGGTCCAGGGGTGATCTCGGAGATCTCCCTAAATACATCGTCAAGAAATTGGTAGGTGACTTCCTTATCAGTACAGAGCGTACTAAATCCAACTTCGATGCCAGTATAGAGGTCCGGTGCCTTACCATCACAATTCAACTCAGGATACGAAGCCAAAGCTGCATTGGTATGCCCCGGCATGTCGATTTCTGGTATTATTGTGATGTATCTGTCAGCTGCGTAGGAAACTATGTCCTTATATTGATCCTGGGTGAAAAAGCCTCCTTCACCACCACCGACTTCAGTACTACCACCAAATTCTGTCAACCTGGGCCACGATTTGATCTCAATCCTCCAGCCTTGATCGTCTGTTAAGTGAAGATGGAACCGGTTCATTTTGTAGAATGCCAAAAAGTCGATGTACCGCTTCACATCATCCACACCAAAGAAATGCCTTGAAACATCAAGCATAGAACCTCTGTGGGTGAACTGAGGAGAATCTTTTATCTCACCGGTTGCGATCTCCCAGGGGCCTTCTTGTAAAGATGTGGATTCGATCCTATCCGGGAGTAATTGCCTCAAGGTTTGAATTCCATAAAAAATACCAGCCCCTGACTGACTTGTTATAATTATGTTATTTTCGGTAATTGAAAGGGTGTATCCCTCGTTTCCGGAAGATGCACTCTCATCTTTTATTAATTGAATATCTCCGTCAGCTACCAATCCCATGTCAAAACCCGTGGCTGGATTTATCAAGTCATTGAAGTAATACGCTAAACGATTCATTTCCTCAGTATCATCGGAAATACTTAATGTAGTAGAGCCAGTCAACAAAAAACTGCTTCCGGTAGCCGAAACCTGTTCTGGTATAGGGATGAGCGTTTCAGCAGTAAGATCTTTCTTGGTTCTTGGTTCACCACAGCCAATTGCAATAAATACAATTGACAGGATCAGCGATGTTACCCTAAAGCAATTAAGTTTTTTCATTGTTAGATTATTTAATGTCCACATACACAATTTGGTCTGGAATAGGATTCTGCGTGCCAATCAAAATTATCATTGAATCCATCCATCTCCCAGAAGAATTTGGTTCTTGATTTCTCTCGGTTTCCGATTTCATTCATGGTACTTACATCATAGAGTCTTCCATTGATCATCGCATATTTCACGTATTGAGAATTCTGGATGTCCTCCAGAGGATTTTCATCCAATACAACCAGATCTGCAAGTTTTCCTGCTTCCAGTGATCCAAGGTCATCCCCCATACCTATATACTCAGCACCATGAATAGTCGCCGCCCTAAGGGCTTCGAAATTTGACATGCCCCCTTGCTGTAACATCCACATTTCCCAGTGAACACCCAGACCCTGCAATTGGCCATGTCCCCCAACACAGACTTTCACGTCTCTATCAACAAGGTCTTTTAGTGATCTTGAGGTCAGTATGTGTCCATTGTCGTATTCCTCCATAGGGACCATTGTTCGGTGCCTCGAACGTGAATCAACCACAAACCTCGGTGTATATTTTAAGAGGTGATTATTTTCCCAGACATTGGTGGTTTGGTACCAATAGTATTCACCGCTCATGCCGGCGTAGTTTACCACAAGTGTCGGAGTGTTGGCAGTATTGCTATTTTCCCACAAAGTCAGCACATCATTGTACAATGGAGCAACTGGAATGTTATGTTCAATACTGGTATGTCCATCGAGGATCATTGATAGATTGTGGAAGAACGTTGAACCACCTTCTGGGTACACCATGATCTCATTTTCTCTCGCTGACTTGATGACCTGCTGTCGCTGCTCCCTTCGAGGTTGATTATAGCTTTTCACACTGAAGGCCCCATATGCTTTGGTTCTTTTGATAGCAAATTCAGCATCTTTTTGGCTGTTGATCACGGCTTTGAAATCACCATCCGCTCCGTATAGAATGGTGCCTGTCGTATAGATCCTTGGTCCAACCATTGTTCCGGTCTTCACCATTTCCGACTGGGATAATGACATTATCGTATTTGATGATGGATCGTGAGTGGCCGTAATTCCGTAAGCCAGGTTGGCGTAATAAGGCCACTCTTTTTGAGGGCTGAGACCAAAACGAAATGCTCGTAGATGAGCATGAGTATCAATAATTCCAGGAATGATAGTTTTTCCCTGAACGTCATATATTTTGGCTCCTGAGGGGATTTCAATGTTCTGTCCCACCGCCTTGATACGATTGCCTTCAACCAGCAAACTACCACCTTCAATAACCTCTTCTCCATTCATAGTGATGATTGTTGCGTTAGTAAATGCAACTGCACCGGAAGGTCTGTCAATGTTCAGTTCAAGATTTATATCGACTACTTCTTTTGGAATATCCTTTATGCTGTCCGGAGATCCTTCAAGGAAAGTGAAAGCATTCTTCAATTCGACCGTGAAATGTTTATTCCCGAGGGTCCAACTTAATTTGTCACTGCGTGATGACCATTGAAGGCCAATCCCTGCATCATCAGTAACTTTTGTCATAGGGTAATTTTTTTGATCTTTGGAGATCTCAAACGTCTTTCCATTTTCATTGAATGGCATTACATAGACATTGTATAACTCTCCAAATGCCACCCACTGGTTGTCAGGACTCAAGGTGAACAGTCCACCATATTTGGAATGCAAATGGACCTTTTGATCTTCTCCGTCAAGATTCACACTTCTCAGGCTTTTGTCGAGAGAACCAAATATGTAGCCTCCTTTTTGGTAATAGATCCTTTCACTATCCGGACTGAAAACGGGATATTGACCATCGTTGGTTACGAAATTAGGTGTCCCTCCGGAAGAATTCATCCAATAGATCCCGGGTTTCACACCAAAGGCAAATCCCATGGCACCATTGCCTCGTTCTTTATAGTATGTAATCCTTGTTCCATCTGACGAAAATGATGGTTGGCGATACATCCCTTTTACAGACGTTAGTTTTGAAGGAGAGCCTCCTCTAAGTGGGATCTTCATAATTGCACCCTTCTGCTCATCATTCCATGTGACATAAATAATACTTTTTCCATCCGGAGAGAACGAAGGTTCAAACTCAAAGTCTGTTCCCGATGTCAACCTCTTTGGTTTACCATCCGGTAGTTTCATAGTCCATAAAAAACCTACGGCATTGAAAACCAAAGTCTTGCCATCCGGTGATACCTTGGCATCTCTTATAACTTTCGATTGAAACGAATTGGGATCAGGATCCTGTTTGAATTGCAGAGCATTGACTATGGTGTGTTTGGCACTTGCCTCAAATGGAATATCTACCAGTTCTCCCGTTTTTGTATTTATCTTATTGATCTTACCACCTGACCAGATAACAATATTGTTGTTATCCGGAAGCCAGTCAAATCCAGGGTACGTTCCGAAAATGGCCCAGGCTTCCATCTGATCTTTGGACAAATCTGAATAGACTGGTTTTTGGATCCCTGTCTCCAATTCATGAACAAAGAGCACAGTTTTGGTTCTTACCCTTCTTATGAAAGCGAGTTTCTTCCCATCTCTTGATACCTGAGGTCTTGAAGCACTGCCAGAACCCGTTATGATATTTTCAACCTTCCCTTTTTCCCGGTCATACCTTTTGATCACGTAGATTTGATCATTGGGATCCTTATTGTACTGGAAGTATCCTCCAGGGTACATGTCTTCACTGAAATAAACGTAGCGACCATCAGGGCTGACACTCGGTTCATTTACATCCTGTTGATCATTTTTCCTTTTAGTTAGTTGTACACCATTACCTCCATTGATGTGATAGATCCACATCTCACCCGCACCCAAAGATCTTCCTGAGGTAAAATGCTTCCTTGCTACAATGTAATTGCCGTCTGGGATCCATTCACCATTGTTCACTAAACGAAAGCTTTCTTTCGTGATTTGCCTTGCATTTTTACCATCACGATCCATTATCCAGATGTTATCACCGCCACCTGCATCGCTTGTGAAAAGGATCTGTTTTCCATCAGGACTGTATCGTGGCTGTACTTCGAAAGCGTGTCCCTCTCTGAGGACAGTTGCATCACCACCCGTGATAGGCAAAGAGTAGATATCCCCCAGCATGTCGAAAACAATCTCATTTCCTTCAGGTGAAACGTCGACATTCATCCACGTACCTTCATTTGTCGATATAGTTATTTCCTTACTTAAGGAATCAGGTTTTGTTACGTCCCATTTTTCCTGGGCAATTATGTATGAAACTGAAATTAGAAGAATTAATGTTGTCAGGAATGACTTCATAGTTTTAAGTTTGAAATGGGCTTACAATTTAGCAGAATAATGGAAACAAAAGTGAGACTATTTTATAAAGGGGATGAAGAGTATTATACATTGAATGAATCAGAAAACCGGGTTGAAATTGACATGCTCGCCCGAGAGCAGAAAAGGGCTCAATCTCCTATGGAGCTCCTACTTTCGGCATTGATTTCATGTGCAGCAGTAGACTTGGTTTCTATGGTAAGGAAGCGAAGGAAGACTTTTATTGATTTGCGGGGCGAAGTATCAGGAGTAAGGAGGGAAGAACATCCGAGAAAGTATGTAAACATTAACATTCATTACACTATAATCTCTCCCGACCTGACGGAAAGTGAAGCTGAACGCCTTGTGGAACTTGCTGTTACCAAGTACTGCTCCGTAGCCGGAACCATTGATCCCAATACCAAGATGACGCACACATTCTCTATTGAAAGAGGATAACACATCAACGGTTAAATCACGACCATTGATTATTTTTACCCTTGAGAGTTTCCTGAGGTATGAAGAGCGCTACAAAGACCTTGATTTTTGGCCTTTGTTTGATGGGATCATTGTATTCGGTTTGCGGTCAGGAACCGGACTTTGATTCACTAACAGGCAGAATAGAAAACCTAATTATTGAGTCAGATCCTTCTGTACCTCAGGCTCTAATAAGATTATCCCAGGACTATTTCAATTCCAACAACCCCGAGTATGACTTGGGTCACCTCGCCAATTCATGGGGGAAATATTATCAATCGATTTACCAGTTTGATTCTGCAATCAAGTATTATCAGAAAGCTCTGGATAATTTCCAAAATGGATCAGACAGCTTACGTATTGCACAAGTTCTGTATGATTTGGCCCTGTCTTATTCCGACATAGAAGAATATATCTATTCTACTCAGTTACTAATGATGAGTCTTGAGATCAGGGAACAATTAGGTACAGGGAAGGAAATAGCTGATGTACTAAATAAGATTGCCAATAATTACTATTACTCAGGGGATGAAGACATTGCCTATAGTTATTACGTTAAGGCTTGGGCCAACTATGAAGACATTGGTGATGATGATGGTGTTCTCAAAGTGCTCGGAAACCTTGGGGCCTTGTTCAATCTAGAAGGGGACAATGATTCTGCCCTGTACTATTATAATCTGGCTCGCGAACTTTCCGATGAAGAAACCAACTACGAAAGAAGATATGATATTACGGTCGGATTGGGGATTGTTTACGAGGAGACTGGCAAACTTGTCAAGGCCTATGAAAACTACAGAAAAGCCTTTGACATCGCCATGGAACATGGATCGGAACTGGATAAAGCATTTGCGTATCAAAATTTTGGATACTACTACCTGAAGACGAAAAAACTGGACTCAGCCGAATGGTATGCAGATATTACCCTCGAATATTCCGCAAGGCTTAAAAATTTTCAGTTGAGGTCCAATTCATTGGAAATTTTACATGAGGTCTATTTTGAGAAACAATTGTATCGGAAGTCATATCAGACTTTGACCACATTGAGGAATGAACTCGATTCAGTTTTTAACATTACCGCTGAAAGACAATTGAATGCACTCCAACTTCAATATGAGAGTGAGCGCAAAGAAAAGGAGATGGCGCAAATGGATCTCATTATGCAAAAACAGGAAATGCAGGCCAAAGAAAGTCGTGTCATTCGTAACACATTGATCGGAATTACTTTCGGTCTTTTCATAATTATAATTCTGGTTATCAGAAGTCAAAAGCTCAAGGAGCGTGCAAACAAGGCACTCAAAAAGAAAAATGAAGAAATACAGTCAAAGAATGACCAGATCCAGAGCATCGAGGTTGCCAAGAATAAGTGGTTTGTCAATATCGCACATGAATTAAGGACACCTATTACCCTGGTCAAGGGACCTCTTGAGCAGCTAGGCAAGTCCGATTATTTTGAAGAAGATGACCGAATTTTCCTCGACATTGCCACTCGCAACATATCACAATTAGAGAACTTAACTAGTGAGATCCTCGATCTCTCGAAACTTCAGGAGAGCAAACTAACATTAAGTAAAGAGATCACCGATATTGCAGAGTTATTAACTGAGATCTCAGAATCTTTCTCAGAGATCGCCAGGAAAAACAAAATTCATTTGACATATGAAAATGACACTGAATCACAGATCTACCTTGAAATAGATCGCAGAAAATTGCAGAAAGCGGTGAATAATCTGATGTCCAATGCAGTGAAATTTACCCGTGAAGATGGGAAGGTCAAAATTAGATTACTGGAAAATGTAATGTCGGTGATTGTACAGGTAAGTGATACCGGCCATGGAATTGACAAAAAGGAGTTACCATTCGTATTTGATCGTTTCTATCAGGCAGCAAACCAGGAAGGAGCCAATGTGGGTGGTTCCGGTGTCGGATTGTCACTAAGCAAGGAGATTGTAGAATTGCATGGAGGTGAGATCAATGTCACCAGCGATTTGGGGGTAGGAAGTACATTTGAAATACGATTACCAGCATCTCTTAAAATTGAAGAATCTGAATTGCCTTCACTCTCCGAAGGATCAAAAAGAACAGCAGGTAATGGGAAACCTAGCATAGCACCCAAAGAGAAAATAGTTTATCTCGCGGATGACAATCCGGATATGAGAGACTACATCATCAGTTTTCTGGAGGACAAGTATTTAGTCAAGTCGTTTAATGATGGTAAAGAGATCATCAATGAACTTGATATTGCCATCCCTGACTTGATCATTTGCGACATCATGATGCCACGAATGGATGGCATATCATTAGCCAAGAAACTCAAGGAAAGGGAGGAGTGGAGAAACATTCCTTTCATAATCGTGACGGCGGTGACCGATGAACAACAGAAAATAATGACTTTGCGGGTGGGGATTGATGACTACATCATCAAGCCATTTAATCCCGAGGAGTTGTTGATAAGAATTGAGAATTTGATCTCTAATCAGGAAAATCGGGAAAGTTCAGGGGTCTTGCAACCGGAAGAAGTGGAATCTTACCAGGAAAAACTGATTTCAAAATTGGAAGAGGAGGTGAAAAATAACATTGCCGATCCGGATTTCAATGTTATTCGATTGGCTCATGCCGGATCACTAAGCGAGCGCCAACTATATCGATATCTTAAGCAAACCACTGGTTTTACTCCAGCCAATTTTGTGAAGGAAATCAGATTACAAAGAGCCTTTGAACTGGCTCGAAGAAATGCCTACAGTACAACCGCAGAGTTGGCCTACGCGGTCGGGTTTCAGCATCCAAATTACTTTGTCACAGTATTCAAAAAGAGATTTGGTAAAAGACCTTCTGATTTTCTGAAGGAATAATTATTCCAAAGCTTGCTCCAGGTCATTTATTAGATCTTCAATGTCTTCTATTCCGACACTAAGTCTTATTAAAGAATCAGTCAATCCTGATTCAAGTCGTTGTTCCCGCGGTATACTGGCATGGGTCATACTGGCAGGATGACCTACCAGTGATTCAACTCCTCCCAGAGATTCTGCCAGGCTGAAAAGTTTTAGCTTTTTCATTACATCAAAGGCAGTTTCCTGATTATCATCTTTTAAAATGAAGGATATCATGCCACCATAATTACTCATTTGTTTTTTCGCAATATCATGATTAGGATGATCTTCAAATCCAGGCCAGAATACTTGTTTGACAACAGGATGAGATTTGAGGAAATGAGCGACCCTCTGACCATTATAACAATGCCTGTCCATCCGAACATGCAGTGTTTTGATCCCCCGGAGAACAAGAAAACAATCATTAGGACTTGGTACGGCGCCAGCAGAATTCTGAATGAAACCAAGTCGCTCGTCTAATTGCCGGTCCTTTGTAACGATCGCTCCCATAACCACATCCGAATGACCGGCGATGTACTTTGTGACAGAGTGGAGCACAAAATCAGCCCCTAGATCCAATGGATTCTGGAGATATGGCGTCGCAAAGGTGTTGTCAACTGTTACCAATGAGTCATATGTTTTCGCGATACTAGTGATACCTGCCAGATCAATAATACTCATCATGGGATTTGTGGGAGTCTCTAACCAAACGAGTTTCGTTTTGTTTGACATAGCCTTTTCCACGTTTGATAGGTCTTGCATGTCCACGAATGAGAATTTGATACCATAGTTGGCAAATATCTTCGTGAAGATCCTGTATGTACCCCCATACAGATCATTTGTACAAACCACCTCATCACCCGGTTGAAGTAATTTCGCGATTGCATCGGTTGCTCCCATGCCAGAGGAGAAGCATCGACCATACTTTCCATTTTCCAGCGCGGCGATATTCTTTTCCAGGACATCCCTGGTCGGATTTTGAGTTCTTGCATATTCAAAACCCTTATGCTCTCCTGGCGCTGACTGAACGTAAGTTGAAGTCTGGAAGATAGGAGTCATAATTGCACCTGTGGAAGGATCGGGTTTGATACCTGAATGCAGAGCTTTTGTGCCAAATTTCATGGGTCGATAGGGTTAAATTTGAAAGACATGCAAGTATACTAAACGGTGCTCAGTTGAACCAATGGAGTCATTTATATCAAGGGGAAATGATCACGATCGTCGCTCACAAAGTAAAAATGTTGTTGATGAGATAAGTTTGTCATTTGATTATTGGATTTTCTAGTTTCGTTTAATAACCGTTCTAAAAACAATAGATATGAAGAAATTGACCGCGCTATCCTTCAGTTTTTTGTCAATCGCTTTGTTAATTTCCTGTTCTTCAGATGGCGGTGATGATGGTAACCCATTGCCCTCCTACGACTTCATTGATCGGGATTTACAAGGGAAAATTGATGGTCAAAACTGGACCTATGCTGCGGGTTTTGCTGAGGATTCATTTTTTGAAGAAGGAAATCTTTCTATTGAAATGACGAATGAAACATATGATAATCCATGTGATGAGTTTTTATTGGATGGATTAAAAGTATTTTTTGATATTGAAGCCCAGGTTGGACTTAAAGAGTTGAAATTTGCGGAGGATGGTCAGACGATAACACTTTTTAATCCGGCGACCAGTCTAAATATAATCCTTGTTGAAGGAGCAGTTGAAATATTGTCAATTACGACTTCGGAAGTTTCTGGCAGGATTGATGGACGTTCAGACGAAGACAATTTTATAAATGGAAACTTTACTGTTCCATATTGCCTAAAGTGACGTCGGGATCATCTCATCAGTTTCGATCAGATCCATAATTTCATCCTGAAGATCTTTACCAGCATTCTCCAGGTACCATTTTTGCAGGGATACATGAAATTCACTATATGTTGGACGATCAATTCTATTTTTCCAGGCATCGTATAATTTCTGAGCGTTTTTTGGTCGTGGTCCCCAGGTGAAGAGGACATTGAAATCCCGGTCAATTGCTATCAATTTTGGAATAGACCTAGCTCCATTGGTCAGGAATTGATCCATAAATGTCGGATTTTCATCCCGAAGAACAATCCTTACATTTATGTTAGGGTTCAGTTCAGCGATTTTGATCATGTATCCAACGCTGTTTGCCGCATCTCCACACCATGTTTCAGTGATAATAAGCCATGTCTGGGGAGGTTGTTGAACTATGCTTTTTGAAATGCTGCCGGTGATTTTAGCTGTTTTAAGTATTCTTCGATTCCTGGCCGCATTGAGCTTGGTGTAGTGTACTAAGTCGTCAGTTTGTTTTGGGCCGGAGGTGCGACCTGATATTGCATATTCTGTGAACAATCCATTGTATTCATCGAAGGTCATGGAATTGCCCAATGCATCTTGAATTATCGATCTTAGATCTTCGTGTTCCATGAAACAAAAACACGACCAACCGCACATAGGTTTTCAGTAAATGAGGAAAAAAATCAATTGTCATCTCATTTACAACTACTCAAAAAATCATGGGATCTAATTGATAAATTTCTTTGATAATATTCCGTATTTGTTTCCAACTTTTAGGATATAAAGTCCTTTAGGAAATTCTCGAATATCAATGGATATGGAATTTGTTCTAACCGAAAATATCTCTTTTCCATTCAGGTTAATTATTTTGATGTCCATTTGCTCATTCCCTTCAATGTTAATATCATGATCTGTGATGTAATATTTGAAAGGATGATAGGTTCCTGCTGTACTAAGTATTTCTGATGTCATCTGATAGGAAGGATCATTGTTTACAACTGCCCATGCTATTTCCTGCATTTTTCTGGCAAGATCAGGTGATGGTGGATCAAATTGCCAACCCATCTGGTGGAATGTTTCATTAGTCAATCCAATGGGATTTTCACCAAAAATCAATATGTAATGAACCAGGGCTACGAGGTAATATCCAACTTCGGTAGGATGTATAGTGGCTTCAGTAACATCATTTGGATCGAAAAGGCTTAACCAATCATCAATTTCAGGGATCCTACCATCAATGATACTGTCGGCAAGGGCCTGCATAACGGGTGCTACTGGTACGAGAGCTATATCCGTTGTATTGTTTGCTCTGCTAACGGAATCAATAACTTGCAACCAAAGCGGTCGAAGTTCGGTATTGAGATCACTCCATTCTTCAAATGCATTTTCATGAGACCGGTCGAATTCATTCCAAAATTCCATTAAATAGATCTTTGATGATGGATTTGCAGATTTTGCCAAGTCATAAAAGCGGTCCAATGCATCATAGGAGGTAAGATTACACCCCCATGGACTAGAATCGATCACCTCAGAAATTGGGATTTGTTCTGCAATGATTACCAGATCATATGCCCCTGTGGCCAGTTCCTCATGTGAGTCAGTCCCTACCTGAGGATTTGTGTGTTGCTCCCATTGAATGGAAATGCAGCTGCCTCCAATTTGCTGATAATTATAGTCATATGAAGAAATGCCTGCATCTTGAGCAAGGTCATTTACCATTTCACCAACCATTAGCTCCCAACCGAACCCACTGTGGCCTATGTAATAGGTATTGTGTTGAGAATGAAGGTCAATTCCGAAGATAATAACATACAAAATCAGGATAGACTTTTTCATGGAAATAATTGAATATTTCCTATAAAGACAGGTAACGTCTTGTTCTTTCCCGAATTAGAGATCTACGGGAACAGCATTTCCAGAGATTTTTTATAAGATCTTCCCACCGGCAATTGTTGATCTTGAATGATGATATTCTCTTTATTATATGATTGAATACGATCCTTATTTATAATATAGGACCGGTGGATCCTGACAAAATGATCAGGTAATTTGGATTCAAGGTGACTGATTTTTTCCTTGGTAATTAATTGCTGATTGTTCGTGATGATCTTTACATAATCAGCCAAACTCTCTATATACTGGATGTCTTCTAGTATCAGGGGTATGTTTTTACGATCTGAACGAATGTTGATTACCTTGGTTTGATTCTTTTCAAGATCCATAGTCAACTGTTCGCGTTCTCTGTTTAATTTTTCAACAGAGGTAGAAAGTTTGACGAATGCTACAAGAAGTACCAGGAGGTACATCGTGATTGTCAGAGAAGTAATGTCCACTGTAGTAGACAACATATTGTCATATTCGTAATTGGCCAAAACAATGAATGAAGTTATTAAGACCAGCATCTGCAGGTACACGGAGAAAACAAAAGTGTACAATAGATATAGAAGGAACTTCAAATATTTCTTCTTCAAGAAATAATTAGGTACAAGGTAATAGTTGAAAATGTATGTTGTTCCCATGGTCACAGGTAACAGGAACGTGACAAAAAAGAAGGATTTGAAATACTCGGAGCCTTCCCGTCCAAAGTACAAGGTAAGAGCGATCATTATAACTACCCAAAAAGCTATATGTGTACCTGTTCTTTTGATCATTGATCTTTCAAAAATGCTCTATTTTATATTCAGATCAACTTTTTATCGACGAAATGCAGGTTTAGAACCGGATATGACCTTGACGTAATCTGTCTTTAGTTCTTGGTTTGCATCATGTTTAATTTAAATTTTAGAAAGTAATGTTCGAGTTATTTTACATGGGAGGACCACTGTTTATGGGGATCCTGACGGTCATTCTGATTGCTGTTCTTATTGTCACCATTATAAATGGAGTGGCGGTTTTAAAAGGTAACATACCTCCGGAAGACGCCAGAATACGGATATCTTATATCAAATCAATAGGCTTGTTTGCTCTTGTCGTGGGGATATTTGGTCAGCTAATAGGACTGTTCTCAGCATTCAAAGCGATCGAGGAAGCTATGGATGTCTCACCGTCCATAATGGCTGGAGGTTTGAAGGTTTCCATGATCACTACATTGTATGGATTTATCATATTCATCATTTCCTACCTAATATGGTTTGGATTGAGCTATTTTATGAAAAAATCAAATTAGGGAAACTGCTAAAAAGGGAAACCCTCCATTTTTGGAGGGTTCCCAGTTTTTGACCTCTGAAGTTTGCCATTAATTCTGGAATTCCACCAATTCTTTTTCATCAGTTTTTTCACCCAATGAAAATTGTATTGGTAATACCATTTTTACCTTGACATTTTCACCATTAAGCGTTCCTGGTTTGAATTTCGGTGCGACAGAAATTGCCTTTAATGCGGCGACATCACATCCCGCACCAATCCCCTTCACCACTTTAGGATCAATTAAGTTACCTTCCTTATCTATCACGAATTCTACAAATACCTTACCTTCAATTCCCATTCTCCTTGCCTGTTTGGGATATTGCAGGTTGCTTACAACTTGATCGTAGAAGGCGGTCATCCCTCCTGGAAACTCAGGCATATTGTCGACAATTCTATAGACAGATCCACCTTCTTGCTCCTCTCTGGTAATTTCATGTAACACTGCATTCTCCTTAATAATGATCTCAACTACATCTTCTTTCCCATCCGGATTTACATGCATTATTGCATGATCCTTACTCACTTTCGCTAATTTCTTCTTCAGTTCAGCAAAGTCTTCGTTGGCTTCATGTAGCATATCAACTACCTTGAATTCTGCATCAGGGTATTTTGATTGTAAATCCTCCAGCATAAGACGAGTTGATTCACTTATTTCTACACTTTCATACGTATTTTCTGCTATTTCCTTCAATTCTTGCTCAGCACAGGAAAAGAAAATAATTGCGGCCACCAACACGCCTAGCGTGCTGATCTTCCATTTACTCATGTGTTTGTTAATTGTTGCCATCGCTTTTAAACGTTTCAATAAAGCACCATCGTGGAAGGAACTGGCCAGGTTCCAACCATGAGATGCCATCGAGGCACTGATCAGTAATCTTCGATAATCTTTGATGTCGGATGATTCCAGAGCAAGTTGGTCAGCCTGAAATTCATGAATAAGTTTAATCTCACGTGTAGCAATCCAGGACAAAGGAGACCACCACAACACTACTCTGCTTAGATGGAGAATGATAATGTCAATAGAATGTAATAACCTAACATGGGCTTGTTCATGAGCTATGATCGATGAGTTCATCTCATTTGAAAAAATCCACCTGAAAAAACTAAAACTCTTCTTAATGTTGTCGTGGATCCGAATATTCATACCATTTATATGAGTTGGACGAGATTCGCGATATAATCGTATGATCTTAATTATCGAACCAATCATGGTCACCAAAAGAACTCCACTAATCAATAAATAGGCATATCCGAACGGATCTATCACGTATTCTAATTTTGCTCCGTTTTCGACACGATCCATAGCTTCACTGATTACTATTGAATCCAGGAAAATTGGTGTGTTAATGTTTTGAACAGGTGCTGAGAAAGAGGGGATAGGTATATTGATCAGTGGTAAGAAGAATGAAAGAACTACAGATCCCAACAGGAAGAACCTTTTAAACTGATAGTTATTCTCATCTCTTAATAGAAGAAAGTACACCATATAAAATAATGCCTGGATAAGTGCTACTTTAACTATGAAACTAATCATCTTTTTCCCTTTTCATTTCGTTTAAGATTTCCTCTAAGTCCTGCAATGACATGTCCTTCTCATTGGCAAAGAACGACACCATTTCCTGGTAGGATCCACTGAAAAACCGTTTAACGAAGCCCTTCATAAAACCCTTACTGTAATCTGCTTTCGAGATCAATGGAAAGTATTGATGTGACTTACCATGAGCTTCGTGTCCAACAAATCCTTTTTGTTCCAAGATCCTTATGATAGTTGAAACCGTATTATAGGCAGGTTTTGGTTCCGGAAGACGATCAATAATGTCTTTCACAAATCCTTGGTTTAATATCCACAACTCCTGCATAATTTCCTCTTCGGCACGGGTGAGTTCTTTCATTTCAACTAAATCTTTAGTCAAAACTAAAAACTTAGTTTATAAAAACAAATCTTTTAACTAAAATTTTAGTTAATCTGGAAAAATTGACGATCTACAGAGAAGGAGAGTAGGAAAAGTGTCGTTAAACAGGAAACAAGTCGATGTTTCGCACCTGAAACAAGGGCTTTACATACTGCGTTGCTTTCAACTCATCGAAAGATGCAATCAAGAATGATCAAAAGTGATGTGAAATGGGACATAATTGTCCCTTTTTTACATTATGTAGGAATGGTGATGATATATGTCATTGGAAATGACTTGTCGAGTTGGTATGTTGACTGAATTATAAAAACAATGAATCATGGAACAACAACATCGGTTTGATCTTTCAAAATTCATAGTACCCCATGATCGATTTACTCCTCTCTCACTCTTTGATCCGGGCTATACCGGGCAGATAAAAGGTAAGAAACAGAGTAAGGAGACCCTCAAAGAGGACATAGAGGATCTTGCCAGGGCACAGGAATTGATTTGGGCGAGTAAAGAGTATTCTGTACTGATAGTTTTTCAGGCTTTGGATGCTGCTGGAAAAGACGGTACCATCAAACACGTGATGTCCGGGATCAATCCCCAGGGATGTGATGTTTTTAGTTTCAAAGCGCCTACAGAGGAAGAACGATTACATCACTTCCTTTGGAGACCTCAAAAATATTTACCTCCAAAAGGAAAGATATCGATATTCAACAGATCTTATTACGAGGAGGTTCTTGTGGTGAGAGTCCACCCCGAACTGTTAAATCATGAATGGTTACCAAAGGATATGAGGGATGCAGCATTGGAAGATGTCTGGAAATCCAGGTTTGATGAGATCAATGAATTTGAGGAGAGGATCACCAAAAATGGTACCCTCGTTATCAAATTCTTCCTGAATGTATCGAAAGAGGAGCAGCTCAAAAGATTCCTTGACAGACTGAATATTGAAGGTAAACAGTGGAAGTTCTCAGCCAGTGACTATTCAGAAAGACAATATTGGGATGAATATCGATTTGCATATGAGGAGATGTTGAATGCCACTAGTACTGAACACTCTCCGTGGTACGTGATTCCTGCAGATAATAAGTGGTACCTGAGAGCCGTAGTAGCTGATGTGATCACAAGCCGCGTAGAAGAACTGGATTTGAAGTTCCCGGAAGTAACCGAAGAGAAGAGAAAAAAACTGATGGATATCAAAGCCCAGCTGGAACAGGAATTGGAAGATCAGGTTCTGGCGTAAAGAGGAAACCGAAATCATTTACGAACCTTGTCTTTTTGGGCAAGGTTTTTTTATTGCATTTTTATATTTTATACAAAATATGAATAAATGGTAAGTATTTTTTATACATTTGATGAATAAATACCGGTCGGGAAATGAAAGGAACGAATTTAGGAGAGTTTGAGGAATTAGTTTTATTGACTATTGCCTCATTGACTGATAAGGCATATAGTGTGAGTATTTGTGATGAATTGTATGTAAAAACAGATCGTAAAGTAAAGCTTGGAGTCGTGCATTCGGTGTTGAACAGGCTTGAAGAAAAAGGATTTATCATTTCGCATCTGGGTGAGGCAACTAAGGAGAGAGGAGGAAGGAGGAAACGCTTTTTCGAGATCTCACATGCCGGTAAAATAGCTCTCATCAAATCCAAGGAGCAAAGAGACAAATTGTGGCAGACTATTCCTGATATTGTATTTGAGGGATTGAGACCATGAAATCTCCCCCCAAATGGATGGATCGAGTCCTTGGCTGGTACTGTCGAAAGGATAAGTTGGAGGATCTGCAGGGAGATCTATACGAATATTACAATCGAAATAGATTATCCAAAAACAAGTATCTCTCAGACCTGATATACTTCATCGACATCATAAAATTTTTAAGACTTTATACCATCAAAAAACTCAAAATAAAAGGTCCAATGAATTCCTACCATCTTTTTGAAAACTACTGGAAAACTTCGGTCCGAAGCATTGCCAGAAACAAGCTTTTCTCCGTGATTAATGTTTTTGGACTGGCCATCAGTGCTTCTGTGGGGATTATAATGATTGTTTTTATCAGTGAATTACTAAGTTTTGATAAATTTCATTCGAATCGGGACCGCATCTTCAGAGTCAATAGTATTTACAAGAGTTTGACGAATGAGGAGCCTATTGATTTAGCATCTACAGGTATATTGGTCGGAGATAAGTTAAAAGAAGATTTTACCGGAATTGAAGAAGTTTTACTACTTCGAAGGGGGTATTCAGGCGATTTCAAATACGGGGAAAAGACTTTGACATTTGGTGGTTTATGGACAAGTGAGTCCTTTTTCAGGATTTTCACCCATACAATAATTCAGGGTGATCCGAATTCGATGTTGGTGGATCCATATTCCATTGTCATTACAGAAAGCACTGCAGAAAAGATTTTCGGAGAGGAGAATCCATTAGGGAAGATCATTACGGCAAATGGTTTAGACAATTATACAGTGACAGGGGTAGTGAAGGATCCTCCAAAAAACTCACATATGCAATTTGAGGTCCTTCCGTCCTTCAGTACCTGGGATAAAAAACAATCCGAAAATGATGATTCGGGATTAAGAGATTGGGATAATATTTGGATGTACCATGTTTATCTTCTACTTAATGAGGGTACAAGACCTTCAATAATTGAGGACCACCTCAGTACTATTTCCGATGAACAAAATGCGAATTCTGACAGATTTGAAATCAGCCTCTATCTTGAACATTTAAATGACATAATACCAGGGAGAGATCTTTCAAACCGGATTGGCCCTCAGATTGAATACAGGAATTTATACATCATCTCAATACTTACTCTGATAGTCATTTTATCCGCCTGCTTCAACTATACGAACTTGTCCATAGCAAGAGCCTTAAGGAGAGCGAAGGAGGTGGGTATCAGAAAAGTAGTAGGTGCCTCGTCAATTCAGGTTTTTACCCAATTCATCTTTGAAGCCATTATTCTGTCAATTATTGCTATTACAGTGGCATTGGGATTATTTTTCATTCTTAGACCGGAATTTTTGAATCTTGATCCCACTGACAATATGCCGATCTCTCTGATTCTTAAATGGCAATACTTCATATACTTTTTTCTATTTGCCATTAGTATAGGGATTGTCGCAGGGTTCATTCCATCGGGTGTACTTTCCAAAGTAAGGACACTTATGGCTTTGAAAGATGCCTCAAGGTTAAAACTTCTGCATGGAGTGAATCTGCGGAAGATACTTCTGGTATTCCAGTTTGCCCTGTCCATTGGGTTCATAATTGCTGCAACAATAAATTATAGACAATATCAGTTCGCAGTTAATTTCGACCTTGGGTTCGAAACGGAGAATGTCCTGAATATTAAGGTTAAGGGAAACGATTCACAACTTCTGGCCAGTTCGTTTTCAAGTGTTCCCGGGGTGGATAAGGTTTCCAGATCTAAATTCATTCTTAGCAGTGGCGACATATGGACTATGAAGCTGAAATATCAGGATCCAATGGATTCCATTCAAGTCCACTTAACATGGATCGACATGGAATACCTTGACGTACACGGATTTAAGTTACTGGCAGGTCAAAATTTCCCTATCCGATCTGACAGTGCAGAAGAAAGCTTTGTGATAGCCACAAAAATGCTAATTGATCGGTTTGATATGGGTCCCCCGGAAGAGGCAGTTGGTAAAACAGTGGAGGTTCAGGACAGGAAACTTCAAATAATTGGAGTAGTGGATAATTTCCAGCATCAAAAAATAGATGGTAACCAGGAGCCATTTATTTTCCGTCAGGAAGAAAACCAGTATGGTTATCTCAATTTGAAAATAAATACTTCTGATATTATTGGTTTAATGGAACGACTGGAAGGCAAATGGAGCGAAATAGACGAGGTCCATCCTTTTGAAGCTGAATTCTTTGATGATCGTATACAGGATACTTATTCAGAATACAAGATGATCTATAAACTAGTAGGCTTCCTTTCGTTCCTGGCTATTTCCATTGCTTGTTTAGGATTGCTTGGAATGGCCGTGTATACTGCCGAAAGCAGAATGAAGGAGATCAGTATCAGGAAGGTCTTGGGTGCTACTGAAAAAAATCTAATGTTCCTCTTGTCTAAAGGTTTCCTAACCATTCTTATAGTCTCTACCATACTAGCTGTTCCCGTAACTTACTACGTGTTCGACCAACTGGTGCTTTCTGACCTGGCGAATCGAATTTCAATTGGATTTGTAGAATTGTCGCTGGGAGTTGTCCTGATCCTGCTGATCGGAATGACAACAATCAGTTGGCAAACCTACCGTGCAGCACGAACCAATCCCGCCAATACACTAAGGGATGAGTAGATTACCTGGATCGTTGAATGCGTACAACGTCTTTAATTTTTGCTTCATTCTGATAGTGCAAACACCGCATTTACAGTCAGTTATGAAATTATATCAAATCCTATGAAATAAGAATTTCAACCCAAATAATTGGGTGTTCGTCGAATCATACCTATTTCGTTCATTGTTCAATATTATCCTTGTCTCGTTAATTGATTGAAATAGTTATGAAAAAGTTATTACCGTTTATTTTGATTGTGGCGACCTTGCCAATCGTAAGCAATGCCCAATTCTTCTCAGGCTATTACACAGCCGAGCCCCAGGTTGAAGGATTCCATCATTTCAAGATCAAGCATCATCATGAACATGAAGGGAAATATGAAGGAGTTTTCTCGATGAAGGCCTATGTCGACGATGTAATGGTTTGGAAAAGAGATGCAGTTACGATCACTGGAGAGGAAGCGGATTATATGGTCGAGAACTATGGAGAAGGGAAAGACATTTTATCTGTTCATAAATTGAAAATGCTTTGGGATGGTGTAGAATGGGATTTCTTTTTTCTAGGTTATTTGGATAGTAAGGGACACGGTCGGTTTGTGGTAGTTGAGGAGATCTTCAGTGATGTAGAGGAAACCAATCTTCTTAAAATCGAAAAATTTCACTGGATGAAGGGTCGACATTATGAGGAAGACATCGCTTCACTAGACGACTAATTGACGGGTGGTAATAACGGTTAGATATTAAGCTAAAGGAATATAGTTCTCAAAAAGTCCTGAATTCTCAGGGCTTTTTTTTGTTCTTTAAGTTCAATCAATCAGCAAAGAATTCATCCAGGTCTTTTCTCATTTGATCTTTACTCGCATAAGTTGGGGACATTGAGAGTTGCCCTGGGAAGTTCTCCACATGTAATGTTTGTGTTGGGAATGCAAAATTTATACCTAGCTTATCTGCCAGCCTGATAACTTCCAATAAAACTTCATGCCTGGCCCTAAGCTCACCCGGCCAATCGGGAGTTTGGAAGAAAATGTAAAACATGATATTCAATGAATGAGAAGCCATGTCATTTAGGTAAATGTTATAATAATCCTTCCTTGTATTTGGATGATTATCAACAATTCTTCTAAGTCCGTCGATAAAAGTCTCTATCAACTCAGGGGGAGTGTCATAAGTAATTGAGATTTGGGTGTAGAACCGGCGATAAGAGCGCAGGCCATGATTGTCAACCATACTATCAGCCATTTTACCGTTGGGTACATACATCACCGAGTTCCTAAATGTTCTGATCCTGCTTGACCTGAATCCTACCTCTTCGACAGTTCCATCGATTTCACCACTGGTGATCCAATCCCCAATCTGAAACGGTTTATCGATGAAGATCATCAATGAACCAAAGAAATTCTTAATGGTGTCCTGGGCAGCCAGGGCAAATGCAAGTCCTCCGATTGACAATCCGGTCAGCAATGGAATTATGTCAATATTTAGATTATCAAGCACGAAAAGTGTCCCTATGGCCACCACAAATGCTTTGAGTGTTTTCCGTATAAGAGGAACGAGTTGGTCGTCCAATGTGCTTTTTGTGCGCTTAGCTACTCTCTCCAGGTATAACGACAATATATTCGCCAGTCGGTAAAAAATAATTGTGGCAAATAATGGAATAAGAGCCTTGATGATTAATGTGGTGTAATAGATTGTCGTAGGTGGAAGTTGTAAAACGGGGACAAAAACCGCTAATAAGATCAATACTACAAATACACTGCTAGGTTTGGCAATAGGGATCAGAAAACCATCTGTCAACTGTTCGTAACCAGCTTTCTTTATTAGCCTGAGAAAAAGTTTATTGAATAATAACGAAAATACTCTTTGTATCAGGACTGCAAGAAATACAAGTATAAGGATTGATATGTACTGATATAGATAGAGCCCCATTACTTTTCGGTCTCCCAATTTTGGCAGTAGATTCACCAATTTGTCTGTTCCAAAACGGAAAAGTTGGGAATGAGCTTCATCAATAGCAATCAAGGAGGAGCTAGGGTAGATCCAGTTTCCACCTACTTTTCTCAGTATTATGTTGGGATACTTATCTGTTTGAATGTACTCTTGTTTAAGACGTGTACTGTCAAAATAATTTTGATCAGATGGGATAGTTGAAATATCAATATAAATGCCGGATCCATCAAGAACTTGTTTCAACTTTCGGGCATATATCAGTGCTTCCTCAGTATCTATTCCTGTTGATAAAAATGGTAATCTTGCAAGGCTATCGTTGTAGGTTTCGTCCTGCAAATAATAGAGATGAGTGCTTATGGCCTTGGAAGGAGAAGATAGGTTTGGGTGTGTTTGACCGTGGCTGACCAAACTGAAGAAAAGAATTCCTATAATTATTGTAGATCTCATTGTGAACATCCGGAATGAAACAAGGTTAAATCTAAACATGCTACACTAATTTAGCGATCTTGTTTTTGTGACCCCATATACATCAGATGAATAATCCACTATTAAATCCATTTCAGACTGCCTATAATGTCCCCCCGTTTGCTGAGATCAGGAATGAACACTTTCTTCCAGCATTGGAGGAATCCCTAAAAGAAGCCAGGGGAGAAATTAATGACATACTTGAAAATGAGGACGAGCCCACATTTTCAAATACAATTGAGAAATTGGAAAAATGTGGTGAAAGGCTTGATACAGTTTCCAATCTGCTCTTTAATCTCAATTCTGCTGAGACCAGCGACGAGATCCAGCAAATAGCACAGGAAGCTACACCGATGTTAACAAAGTTTGATTCGGAGGTCAAACAAAACGAACAGCTATTTGAAAAGATCAGGAAACTGTATGACAACAGGGCTGATCTTGAACTCAGTGGTGAGCAGTTGATGCTATTGGAAAAAACACATAAAAGTTTCGTAAGAAGTGGAGCGGGTCTTGGGGAAGATGACAAAAAAGTATTCCAGGAAATATTGGTGGAATTGGGGCAATTGGGTTTGACATTCGGTGAACATGTTTTAGCCGAGACAAACAATTACGAACTTATTGTTACTGATGAAAAAGATCTTTCTGGGCTTCCAAATGATGTCATATCCAGGGCAAAGGCTCTTGCTGAAGACCGCAATAAGGAGGGTTGGATGTTCACATTACAAGCACCTAGTTACGTCCCATTTATGGAATATGCGGATAATAGGAACCTAAGAGAAACACTCTTCCGAGCTTACATGTCCAAGGCCTTCAAAGGAGATGAAAATGACAATAGAGAAACCATTGAACGGATCATTCAACTTCGAAAGAGAAAAGCCAAATTATTGGGACATGATAATTATGCCGAATATATCCTTCAGGACAGAATGGCCGAAAATCCTTCAAATGTGCTTGATTTTCTTGATGACCTCCTTGTGAAATGTAAACCACTGGCTGAAAATGAAAAGAAAGAATTGGAGGAATTTATACAGGAATTAGGAGTTGATCATGAATTGCAGCGATGGGATTGGGCATACTATTCAGAAAAACTACGAAAGAAAAAATACGACATCGATGACGAATTGGTTAAGCCATTTTTCAAATTAGAGAATGTTATATATGGGGTGTTCAAAACTGCTGAAGAGCTTTTTGGTATCTCATTTCGAGAAAATAAGGAAATACCAGTTTATCATGAAGACGTAAAGGCATATGAAGTGCTTGATGAGGAGAACAAAGTATCGGCAGTTTTTATGGCCGACTTTTTTCCAAGAGCTGGAAAAAGACCTGGAGCATGGATGACTTCGTACCGGTCTCAAAGAAAGGAAAATGGATCAAGAGTGATACCCATCGTAAGTATAGTTTGCAATTTCACACCTTCCACAGGAGAGAAACCATCTTTGTTAAAGTTCGATGAGGTAAGAACACTATTTCATGAATTTGGGCATGCACTTCATGGCATGTTGGCAGATACCGAATATGCGAGTCTCTCCGGAACTTCGGTTTATTGGGATTTCGTGGAATTACCATCTCAAATTATGGAGAATTGGTGCTATGAAGGCGAATGCCTCGATTTATTTGCTAAGCACTATGAAACATCTGAGTCCATACCATCCGATTATATTCAACGGTTAAAGGACTCTGCAACTTTCCATGAAGCGTATGCCACTTTGAGGCAGTTGAGTTTTGGATTGTTGGACATGGCATACCATCAAGATATTGACTTGACAGAGAAATTTGATGTTAATGAATTCGAACGGTCAGCAATGTCTGCGACGGATCTTTTTCCTAAGGTTGACGGTACAAATATGTCTGTCCAATTTGCCCATATTTTCGCAGGAGGATACGCAGCGGGCTATTATAGTTATAAATGGGCAGAGGTTCTTGATGCGGATGCTTTTGAATTATTTAAGGAAGAAGGCATTTTTAATAAAGAAATTGCAAATTCATTTAGGGAAAACATTCTAAGCAAGGGAGGCACTGAACATCCAATGACACTCTATAAAAGATTTCGGGGTAAAGAACCGAATTCGGATGCTCTTCTGAGAAGGGCTGGATTACTCAACTAATATTTTACAGGAATATCAAGTTTTTTACTCTCTGATTCGAGTATTTCGGATATATCTTCCGCAATGTGATCCCACTGTTTTTTTAATTGCTGTAGGGGTACGAGTTTTTCTTTTTTCCCAAAAACGTATTCGTGTCGACTGGGACTTAGAAGTTTTTCACGAAACTCACGGTTGGATATAACCTTATCGAGATGTTGGCTGACATTTGGAAGTAAACTCAGATATTTTGATTTGGGAACAGCCAATTGCTTAGCACTCATGTTGTAAAGTATTCCAATGACCTCTTCATAAGAAATCTCAATATTTTCATCCGCATCGGAGATCACTGACATCATTAATCGGATCATACTTTTCAGGCTTCCGCCAAGTTTCCTGTTTCTCGAGTTCAATCGAGCTGTATTCAAAAACGGAAGGTAAATTCTTCTTGTCTTTTTACTGAAATTATACTCGCATATTCCCCGATTAATCTCTAACCCACTTTCCTTATAATGAGCGGAGTTGATCCAGATTGCAGGAATTATTGTTACAGAAGCAGTTGGCTTTCTTGTTTGGATGTATATTCTATGAAGATCAGAGTAGTCAACGATGTTGTATGCATTTGCATTGGTAAGTATTTGACTTATGCATCTGGCCAGTTCATCAACAGCCTCTGAAGGTTTCTTACTGTAATTTTTCAGGATTACCAATAATTCCAGTCCACCGTATAATTCAATATGTGTCTCAGCATTGTGTGGTCCCTGGTATCTGACATCCACTTCCAATCCAAGTTTCAAAAGTTGCTGTGTGATTAGATCCTGTGTTTTCTTGAATGCAGAATAGAATTTGTAACTGTATGCAGGATCGATTTCATACATTGATTCAAGGGCATATTTGATAGCCTCGTGGTAATTGGTTGAATGGAAACTCTCACTTAGAGCCGATTCCCTCAAAACCTCATCATACCTCCGTCCTTTTAGGTTTTCGATATATGTCGAATAAGATTTATGCATAAGAGCGACTGGTAAGGTCGAAGTTAAAAGAATAAAATAAGAAAATGAAGCAACGTGGTTTTAGCTATTGACTATCAGAAGCTAAACATTATCATTTGGGACAGATTTATCAAGTTCGGCAACCAGGGCATCACCAAGTCCCGCTTCATAAGGGTGTATACCTGACTCGATCAGGGACTTAAGATCGGAGCCACCATAGATGTTGTTTTTCTGATTAGGATCAGCACCCGATGAAAGGAGAACTTTAAGTAGATCCACGGAATTGCTCGGTACGATTTGCCTCCAGATCTCAATTCCATTTGATCCAAGGTAATGGATAATTCCCGCTTTATGTCCAAATTGGGAAGGTTCCCTCACTATATGAGGATGGTATCCTAACAATACCTCCAACTCTGTGATATTTCCTGATAATAATGTATTGACAGCTTTTTCAAAGGTTAGATCAAAATGCCCGATGTTCTTGACATCGTCCCATGAATCAAAGCCGTATTCATCCAGAATGATGTTATCGACATCATCCGAAGAAAGATCTGCAGCAAACACCTGTTCCGAAGATGCTCCGATCAATTCAGGATGGAAATTAGTAAGTTCAGGCAAAACTCTTTCATCCTCGATTTTATAAGCCTCCCAAAGAGTTTCAGCCTGTTGTTTCAGGAAATCGTAAGGGGAATTATCCTGAGGATGATGATCTATCAATTCCTGGTACAGGGATCGTACAAGTTTTACCTGATCGTTGATGTATATGTCAACATTCACAGTAGGAAATTACACATAAAATAGATCATAAACCATATATGTGTGAACTTTAACCGGACTGTATCCTCAACCAATAATTCCGGAACAAGCTGATCAGAAGGAGCATTATCCCAGAAAGTGACAGAAGAATTCTTCCCATGGAAGTAGTATCAAAACGTAGACTGTAGATTGCTGAAAACACAAAAACTATTACTAAGAGAATCGGAAGTTTGCTCATGGACCTCCTACCTGAAATGGTCAGTGTATGATTCTTTCCCTGCTCGAGTTTCATTTTTGGACTACCGGTGAACGAGTCTACTTTAAACTGAATATAACCTGGTTCGGTAAGCTCCAGGTGGATCGTTTGCCCAACTGCTATGGAATCAAGGGTTTGGTCATTGA
This sequence comes from Cyclobacteriaceae bacterium, assembly GCA_965242805.1. Lineage (GTDB taxonomy): Bacteria > Bacteroidota > Bacteroidia > Cytophagales > Cyclobacteriaceae > JANQEU01. The sequence goes on from CBDETD010000002.1 coordinate 4,696,697, forward strand.
ACAGAATTCGGTAGTTACGATAACTATACGTTTTTTCCTCTGGCCGATGAATTGTCAGCTTCACCTGATGAAAATAGGAATTAATTTAATGATAACTGTAACATTTGAGCAAATACCACGTACTTTTACAACATTATGCTATTTCCACATTTAATAGATGCAGTCGGCGCCACGCCGAATTCCTAATTGACCCATAGGGTCCCAGGTGTTACGACACCGTCTTTCATTTCACACATCTTACTGATTTTACAATGTTCAATAGCATAAAAAATATTTTCAAACTTATTATTATGGCCCTCAGTGGAAGTGAAAAAGAGTTCACTTCAGGTAGCATCAATCGAGCGATATTCTTATTGTCGATCCCGATGATTGCGGAAATGGTCATGGAATCGCTCTTTGCAGTTGTCGATGTTTTCTTCGTTTCGCAGGTAAGTGTTAATGCTGTAGCAACCGTTGGCCTTACCGAGTCAGTCCTCATGATCATTTATTCCATCGCAGTGGGGTTAAGCATGGCGGTAACTGCAATCGTGGCAAGGCGGGTAGGAGAAAAGAATTTGAAAAGAGCATCGGACGCATCTTTTCAAGGAATTATAGTTGGGTTGTTTAACGGAGTGCTGCTTGGGAGTATAGGATTTTACTTTGCACCTGATATCCTTAAATTAATGGGGGGGGAGGAAGAGCTCATCGCCGAAGGAGTAGGATACACCAGGATCATGTTTGCAGGAAATGTAAGTATTATTCTGATCTTTTTAATTAACGCAATTTTTCGAGGTGCAGGGGACGCATCCATCGCGATGAGGTCCTTGTGGATTGCCAATGGTCTCAATATTATATTGGATCCAATCCTGATATTTGGATTTGGCCCAATACCTGCGTTTGGTGTTGCCGGTGCAGCTATAGCCACAACTACAGGAAGATCTATTGGAGTGCTTTATCAGCTGTACCACCTTTTCAATGCCAAGTCTATCATAAAACTGACGATTAGGAATATAGTAATCAGATGGATGACGATAAAAGAAATATTCACCATCTCCATCGGAGGTATGGGACAATTCCTTGTGGAGTCTGCATCATGGATATTCTTGGTTCGAGTGATGTCCTTGTTTGGAGCTGAAGCGTTGGCAGGGTATACTATTGCATTCAGGGTTATCGTATTCACCATACTACCATCCTGGGGAATGGCTAATGCTGCTGCCACATTGGTAGGACAAAATTTGGGTGCAAATGAACCGAAACGAGCAGAGGTTTCCGTGTGGAGAACTGCGTATTGGAACATGTTGTTCCTTGGGTTCATTTCCATAATATTCATTCTAATGGCTGAGCCGATCTTGGGTTTCTTCACACAAGAGGGGATAGTAGTAGAAATTGGGACTTCTGCTTTGAAGATTATCTGTTTTGGGTATGTTTTCTTTGCATATGGCATGGTGATTACCCAGGCGTTTAATGGGGCAGGGGACACAAAGACACCAATGGTGATCAATATCTTTGTTTTCTGGCTATTGCAGATCCCTTTGGCCTATTGGTTGTCTGTTCATCTCGACTGGGCGGCTAATGGCGTGTTTTTTACGATTGCATTATGTCATTCCCTGCATGCCATTGTATGCATCGTACTTTTCAGAAGGGGTAAGTGGAAAACTGTAAACGTATAGAGTCTATTTAATTGATGTTGTAAAGCACCAGTTCGTTGCCTTGTGCGACATAAAGCTGGTGCTCATCTTTGCTTCCCGAGTAGATCATACTAACAGGATTGGATCCCCTAATGGGTCGATTTGTCACTAATCTTCCATTCAAATCGTAGAGATAAATGAATTGATTTGACCTATTACCGACAACAACGTACTTCTTACTGGCACTTAGGTCATAATATTGAATAAAAAACTCCTCTTCTTCAAGGTAGTCTTTTTCGAAAAGCACTGCTCCTAGTCTATCCAGAATTTCATATTGATTTTTGGTTTTCCTTAAAATGAGGAAATCTTTACCTCCTGTTTCGTTGATAATCTCGAAGTGAGTTTGCGTGGAAGGTTTCAGAAGCTGATCCCTCGACATTGTCCTTCCTTTCAGATTGAATGAAATCAATTCACCATTTTCTGAAACGGTAGTTAATAACGATGAGTTGAATTTACCTCCAGGCTTCACATTAAAGTCAGAATGTATCTCCTGATCCAGGTCAATCGGGAATCCTGGATATTCTCTCGATCTTCTACTCAATGAATGTATCTCTCCTTTTTCTAATTGGATGAGAATGATGTCTGTTCCGTCAATTCGATAGTGTTTAGGAACGACATTTAAGGATCCTTCGAATTTCCTTGGATTCCACCCCTCAAGGCTTGAACCGTTTTTGTCTGTTATAAAAACATTACCAGCATTGTCCGCTAATACGAAACGGTAATTTCTGGATCCATCGTAATCTACTACATCAAAATGCTGGAATTCTGCCTCCGAATCTAAGTGAATGGGGAAACCAGGAAGGTATTCTCCGTTTCGGTCAATCACATGAATTTTCGTACCAGTAATGAATGCATATGATAGTTTATTATTCTGATAATAATCCATCTGCCTGATATTTCCTTGGAGTTCCTCCTCGATATCAAGACTCCACAGCACATTGAAATCCTTGTCCACCAGATAGATTGATTTTGATGAATCCTGCACAATGGTTTCAAATAAGCCGTCGTTATGATTTCTTACAAGAAAAGGTTTGGAAATAATAGGATTAGGGAAATTGAGTGATTTGGATTGAGAGGCTGATAAACCTCCGCTGACATTGGACTCAGGTAGGTCGATAACGATGTTTGTAAAGAATTTGTCTTCGACATGGTTTACCTGGATCGCTATATTCTCAAAACTCTCAAATACGAAATCATTAATGGATGCTAGTTTTTCCCATTTTGGATCCAACTTGGATTGGACGGTCGGCCATAGGGCCGGAGTCGAAATAAAGAACGAAAAACAAGTTTCCTGATTTGTCTTTTCAAGGAATCGGGCCATACGAAGGGATTTTAACCAGGTGTTTTCATTCAGAATATCCGACAGATTCTCTTTTAGGTTCTGCAATGAGTTTGAGAAAATCAGGAAATTCCTGAAAGATGTAAAATATATCTCTTCAAATCCTGAGGCATGTTTCCCTAATATCGTCAAAGGAAATTCGGGGGTATTCAACCTGCTGATAGTGAATCCCTCAAAATTCTCAGTGAATGGAGATTCACCGGATTTTCTTAACTGTCTCTCCACTACGGAATTGAAAAACTCAAGTGCATCTTGAGCATTTATCACCTCCAGATATAGTGATTTGAAGACGTCAGAACCCTGATACTGGACTCCAAGGGCTATTTCTTCATCCAGGAGATTGAATGTATGATCAGTATCGAAATCGTATTTTTCGAGTAATGATCTTTTTGCATTTATAGTTCCGGGATCCTCATTATAAGCCAACAGATTCGAAGCCATTTTTTCCGGATCATGGAAACTGTAATGGTATAAGACTGCGGTATTATTAGAAATAATTTCTGAAAGGTCAAATGGTTTCCCTTCTATTTCTGTGAGTTGCTCAAGGAAATGAGCGTCCTCTGAAAATACAAAGCCATCCATCTGAATCGAATTCTGGTTGAACAGGAGATCCAGATAGCCATTTACCATTATTGGGGGCATGTCCACGGAAGGAGTATAAGCCTGAATGAATTTGTCCAGGCTGCGGCCATTTAAGAAGATATTACCATGATCTTTCTCCAGCTTGGTTAGCTGAAATAGCAGCTCATTCTTCTCCACGAAGGAAAGGGTTTCATTGTCATTCAAAGTTCGAATGGCGTCTTCTACCAAATAGGCGGTAGCACTTCCGATAAAAAAATTTCTGTGGAAGATATAGGTGAATTGCTTGCCTTGTGTATTAGTAAGATCCGTGATGTTGAAATTGAGATAATTTCTTACTTTTTTGTTAAATCCCCCTACGATGTATGCTTCCTGTAGCTTATTGAGTATGTTTTGTTGATTAATGCTTTTAATTTCAATGATAAAGAGGAAATCGAATTCGTTTTTAGCTATTTGATGAATAGAAATTAAAGAAGGCACATCAGACAGAAGGTCTGAGAAAATACCATCCTCATTAAGAGCGCTATCCAACCTATTTGTCCTGTCCTCGATCCCCTGGATTTCTCGAATCACATTAAGGGTTTTCCATGTATTGACTGAATTAATTTGATCAAATGTTTGTGGAATGTTTTCATTCTCATAGACCATTAGAGAGTTTTCAGGAACAAAACTCCAAACAGATAGGTTGGCCCTGATCACAAGTCGGTCATACGTAAAGTATCCTACACCGACCAGGCATAAAGCAGCAAGTACGACCAATATTTTCTTGAGCATTCCTTAGCGAAATTAATAAGGATTGTGTGAGTTATCGAAGCCAATTATGCCAACAATAAAAAAGCACCTACAGATTAAGCAGGTGCCTGTTTTCTTGTTTTGAATCCTATCTTTTTAGGCTTTGAATGTGGCACCTAGATAATCACGATTCATCATTGCAATGTTCGTTAGACTAATCTCTTTGGGGCATTCCGCAGAACAAGCACCCGTATTGGTACAGGCCCCGAATCCTTCTTTGTCCATTTGGGCTACCATATTTTGAGCTCTAGTCCTTCGTTCAACCTGTCCCTGCGGTAATTTACCCAGGTGAGCCACTTTGGCTGAAACGAATAACATAGCTGAAGCATTTTTACAAGCCGCCACACAAGCGCCACATCCGATGCAGGAAGCTGCATCCATTGATTCTGAAGCCATCTCTTTAGAAATGGGGATTTCATTTGCATCAGGGGTACCACCAGTATTGACGGAAATGTATCCACCTGCCTGTATGATCCTGTCAAAAGCTGTTCGATCCACAACCAGATCTTTGATAACAGGAAAGGCTTTCGCTCTCCAGGGCTCGATTGTAATTGTGTCTCCATCATTGAAACTTCTCATATGAAGCTGGCATGTAGTGGTTTGCTGAGGTCCATGAGGATGTCCATTGATATAAAGACTGCACATTCCGCATATTCCTTCACGACAGTCATGATCAAAATGAATAGGTTCTTCACCTTTTTCTTCCAATTCAACATTCAATTGATCAAGCATCTCCAGGAATGATGTGTCAGTGGAAATATTTTCTATTTGATAAGTTTTTAATTCACCTTTTGAATTGGCACTTTTTTGTCGCCAAATTTTCAATGTCAATTTCATGTGTTCTCCCTTTTAGGATATTATGAATTATTTATAGCTTCTTTGAGTAAGTTTCACATTATCGAAAGTAAGGTCCTCTTTGTGCATTTTGGAATCTTTTCCCTCTCCTCTGTATTCCCAAGCACCCACGAATGTAAACTTGTTATCATCCCTTTTCGCTTCTCCCTCTTCAGTCTGATATTCTGTTCTGAAGTGACCTCCACATGATTCATTACGCATTAGGGCATCATCTATCATCAATTCACCTAATTCCAGAAAATCAACAACTCGACTTGCTTTTTCTAAGCTCATGTTTAACTCGTCATCTCCACCCGTCAGTTTTAGATCCTTCCAAAATTCCTCGCGAATCTCCTGCACCATTTTTTTCGCTTTTTTGAGCCCATCTGCGTTTCGTGCCATACCGCAATAATCCCACATTACTTTGCCCAATTTCTTGTGGAAGTAATCGACAGGTTTTGATCCATTGATGTCAAATAGTTTTTTGATATTGGATTTTACACTTTCCTCTGCTTCTTTAAATGCATCGTGGTCTGTGGAAATCTTGTCATAAGGCATTGTCGCTAAAAAATCCCCAATAGTATAGGGTATGACGAAATATCCATCCGCAAGTCCCTGCATTAGAGCACTCGCTCCGAGTCGGTTGGCCCCGTGATCAGAAAAGTTTGCTTCACCAAGTGCATATAATCCAGGAACTGTTGTCATAAGATTATAATCAACCCATAGCCCCCCCATAGTGTAATGGACAGCTGGATAGATCTTCATAGGTACTTCATAAGGATTATCTCCAGTGATCTTTTCATAGATATCGAAGAGATTTCCATACTTAGCTTCTATCACATCTCTTCCATCCCGGTTGATGGCATCTTCAAAATCCAGGTAGACCGCCAAACCTGTAGGTCCCACCCCTCTGTCGTCATCGCATACGTCCTTTGCATTCCTCGAGGCTACATCCCTTGGGACAAGGTTTCCAAATGCGGGATATCTTGTTTCAAGGTAGTAATCACGGTTCTCCTCGGGAATATCCTTTGCTTTAATTTCGTTCTTTCTGATCTTCTCTGCGTCTTCCTTTGTCTTAGGTACCCAAACCCTTCCATCATTTCTTAAGGACTCGGACATTAAAGTCAATTTCGATTGATGCTCACCCGAAACGGGGATACAGGTGGGATGTATCTGAGTAAAACATGGATTAGCAAACAAAGCTCCCTTTTTATGAGCTCTCCATGCTGCGGTAGCATTGGACCCCATTGCGTTAGTGGACAGGTAAAACACATTTCCGTAACCCCCTGTGCATAAAAGAACTGCATGAGCAGAATGTGACTCAATTGCTCCAGTAATTAAGTTTCTTGTGACTATACCTCTAGCCTGACCATCAACGATAACAACATCAAGCATTTCTGTTCGAGGGTATAGCTTCACTTTCCCTTTGTTCACCTGCCGGCTCAATGCACTGTATGCTCCCAGTAGTAATTGCTGACCAGTCTGTCCCTTAGCATAGAACGTTCTAGATACCTGAGCACCACCGAAGGATCGGTTATCCAGCAATCCACCATACTCCCTGGCAAAAGGGACTCCCTGTGCAACACACTGATCAATAATATTTACACTGACTTCAGCAAGGCGGTGGACATTGGCCTCACGGGATCGATAATCTCCACCTTTGACCGTGTCGTAAAAAAGTCTGAAAACACTGTCTCCATCATTTTGATAATTTTTCGCGGCGTTGATTCCACCTTGGGCTGCGATACTGTGGGCACGCCTCGGCGAATCCTGAAAACAGAATGCTTTCACATTGTAACCTAATTCAGCCAGAGAGGCTGCAGCCGATGCTCCAGCTAATCCCGTTCCCACCACTATCACATCATATTTCCTCTTATTGGCGGGATTTACCAATTTCACTCCGAATTTATGTCGGGTCCACTTTTCTCCAATCGGACCTTCCGGAATTTTCGAATCTAACCGCATATTCTTATCAATTTCTTTCTTAGTTAAAAAACATGTAAACAGGGATCAACGCATATAATGCTGGGATTCCTAATGAGAATACCACACCTACAAACTTGATTGCCGGAGTGTATTTCCTATGATTAATTCCCAGTGTCTGGAAGGCACTTTGAAATCCGTGATAAAGATGAAATCCCAACCCGATCATACCAACTACATACAGCACCACATACCATGTTTGATGGAAAGAAGCGTTAACCACGGTGTAAAGGTCTTTCAATGCATCTCCTTCATAAGTTACTACCGGCATAGCTCCCCAATGCATTTCATACCAGAAGTTTTTTAGATGTATGACCAGGAAAATAAATACTACCGTACCTAAAAAACCCATATTCCTCGAACTCCATGTCACTTCACCACTAGCTTTAGTTTTGGCATATCCTTCGCCTCCACGGGCTCTTCGATTATAAATAGTAAGGAAAAGGGAAAGAATTATGTGAATCAGGAATGTGGCATAAAGAACATAAGAAACAGTCTTGATCAAAGGATTTGACGTCATGAATCTCGCATAAATGTTGAATGCCAATCCCCCGTCATCTTTTAACAATTGAAGATTGCCGGCCAGATGGACCACAAGAAATATAATCAGGAACAAACCGGTCAGTGACATGATCAGTTTCCTTCCCAACGTACTTGTCATTGCATTAGTTAACCAACTCATAATGTTATTTCCCAATAAGATTGTTTCGTTCCAAAGGTAATTTCCGAAAGCTACCCATGCAATGGAAAATATTATTTTGATTGAATCCCATTCCAGGCACTATCCAAAACCTAAAGATGTACCATATGTACAAGTAAAATGTTTTAGTAAATGGTGAGATATTTTCTTTTGATCTTTTCTATTACCCAGGTTGTTCCGGACCTTGGAGCCAGTCATATAAAAGGTGGTTATATCACTGCAAGAAGAGTGGATGAATTAAGCCTGACCTACGCAGTGACTTTTGTGGGGTATGAAGATTCAAGATCTGATGTTGTGTATGGAAGTGGTGTTCTGGATTTTGGAGACGGAACGATCCTTAATGCTGCTGAAGAGGAAATATCAATAAAACAGACACAGATCAGTTTTGAGGTAGTTAAGGTCCAATTCACGGTAATGCATACATACAGCGGTCCTGCATCCTATACGATAAGTTATTCAGAGAGCTTCAGAAACGGAGGCATAGCCAATGTTGAGAACTCAGGGTCCATTCCTTTCTATGTCCAGACTAAGATTACAATTGATCCCTTCCTACCGAATTATTACCTGCCCATTTTACAGGACCCTACCACCTTTACTCACGGATCGGGCACAAAATCATTCAATCAATTCCAAATGAAGGATACTGTTGAAGATGATTTTATCACTTATAAACTCGTTGTGCCAAAGCTGTCACGAGAATCGAATATAGCTGGTCATTCGAGTCCGGTTTCACCTGATTTCTACATGAGCTTTGTAAATGCTAATTCGGAAAGAAACGGCCCCCCGACACTTTATCTGGATCGGTTTACTGGAACTTTAATATGGGACTCACCAGGAGATATTTTCAACACTTCTGGATCTCCATGTTCAAGCGTTGATCTCCAATGTTCAGAATATAATATCGCAATTAAGGCTACCGAATGGAGAATCCTGGACGGTAAACTTTATACTCTGTCAGAAATCATGATCGACATGCTATTGGTAGTTTCAAATAATGTACCGGAATACAAAATCTCCACTCCTGATACTCTTTGTGTGGATGAAGATCGAACATTTGAATTCCGGATTGAAACAGAAATGGAGTATAAAGTCTCAATTGAAAATTCGAAGATCATATCCAGAGTCAATGATCAGCCTTTGGACCTTTTTATTGAAAGTACTTTTACTGGAAATATGTCGTTCAGTCTTGATAGGGATGTTGTGGAAGATACTTTTTCTGTTTCCAAACTATATTTTACTGAAGAAAGTAATTCGGAAAATAAACGCTCACCTTTTGCAACATTTGGCGTAATTTTTTCCAAAGGCTGCGAAAACCTATATGATAAAGTAGGTTCAATGAAAGGGATTCTGTCTACCATGGATTATCAATCTGATTTTTGGAGGGATGTTATTGTTTATCCAAATCCTGCGAAAAATGTTCTTAATGTTCAAACAAGTCTTAACCAAAACGGTATTAAAATGGTCATATATAGTGTACAGGGCCAAAAGATCATTGAGAGAGAACTTTCTAATAACTTTACAGAGTTATTTTTTGAAGATAGTTTGGTACCAGGATTGTACGTAATTAAATTTTTTGACCGCAAAGGACGTTATTTATCAGGAGCGAAAATTCTTAAGGAGTAAATGAGTAGGAAATTATTTTGTGTACTGTCTTTTTTAGTTTTCGGAATTGTATTGGAGAGCAATGCCACCCATATCCGAGCTGGGGAGATCATTGCAAAAAGGATAGATAATCTAACATTAACTTATGAATTCACATTTATTGGTTACCGGGATAATGAGTCGGGAATCCAGTTTGGTGGAGGCATCTTTAGATTCGGAGATGGTACCGAAGTGAGTGGGAGTCAACAGGGTTTTAATATTACTGAAACAGAAATAACTCCTATTATTTTCAAAGCTGAATTCACACTGGTTCACACATTCCCTTCAGCCCAAAACTATATCGTCAGCTATGAGGAGGACTTCAGAAATGCCGGTATTTCCAACATGGAAAATTCGGTTAACACATCATTTTACACGGAAACATTAATCAGGATTGATCCCTTTTTTGGCCTGAACAATACTCCAATACTAACAGTCCCCCCCGTCGATGAAGGTACTCCCGGCGTGAAATTTGTACACAACCCGGGAGCATTTGATCCTGATGGAGACCGTCTGGTTTATAAGTACAATTTGTGCGCAAATCAACGCCCTGGGATAAGGGTCAATTGCGAAACACAGGAAAGACTTGGGTTTATAGTACCCAAACAAGATGAGGATACTGAGGTGTTTGGTTACCAGGAATTAAATGATCCTGACTTTTATGAGAATTTTGCGACGTCCAGTGAGGAAGGAAATCCATCAACTCTTGGGATTGACGCAGATGTGGGAGACTTAGCCTGGGATGCTCCGGGGGATATTTTTAATCTTTTTGGTGACCAATGCCCCGAAGGGGTTGATGAATGTGCCGAGTATAATATAGCATTTCGGATCGAAGAATGGAGAAATATTGGTGGTGAATGGTTCCTATTGGGCTATGTCACCAGGGATATGCAAGTCATCATTTACGAGGGTGATAATGAAAAACCTGATCTCGAAGTGCCTCCTGATATCTGTGTTACCGCTCGCACCGTTATTGAAGAAACAGTTCAGGGTATTGACCCCGATGGACATGATGTTAAACTCGAGGCGTTTGGTGGTCCGTTTATAGTTGCCTCTGCAGCTACATTTTCTCCGGATCCTCCTGTATTTCAAAACCAACCCGCATTTCTTACTTTCAATTGGAGTACAGTATGTGGACACGTCAGAGCAAGTCCATATGAGGTGCAATTCAAGGTTACTGACAACCCGGTTGAAAATGGAGTGAAGGTGGGCCCGGCATTGGTGGAATTTGAAACTTGGGAAATTACTGTGGTGGGTCCTGCACCGACAGGATTAAGCGTTGATCCAAATACGGGTCGGTCGGCAACCCTGAATTGGGACAAATACACATGTAATAATGCCGATAATATTCAGGTATGGCGTAGAGTCGGAGATTTTGCGATAGATGCTGTCGATTGTGAAATAGGAATGCCGGATGGCGCCGGTTATTCATTGATATCCAATATTTCTGCCAAAGACACTACTTTCATCGATAATGGACTTGCTCCCGGTGCGAAATATTGCTATCGAATTGTAGCCACTTTTCCAAAACCCGGAGAAGGGGAGAGCTACGTTTCAGAAGAGGTTTGCATAACCCTTGAGGCAGACGCTCCGGTAGTTACAAAAGTAGATGTAACCAGGACGGGAGAAGATGGGGAGATCCAGGTGGCATGGATCCCACCTTTGGATATAGACCCCACACAATTTCCTCCTCCTTATCGTTATCAGGTATTCAGGTCAGATGATTTACTTTTCAATGAACCGCTTCCAGCATCTTCCATCCAGTCTGATACTTTTTTTATTGATTCAGGGATAAATACAATAACCAATCCGTATTCCTACCGGATCTCTCTTTTCGACTCTGAAGATAAGTTTGTCGACTCTTCTGCGGTAGCTTCTTCCGTGAGACTTGACGTCACACCTTTACTACAGGCCATAGAGTTGGATTGGATTGCCAATACCCCCTGGTCAAACAATATACCTTCCCGACCATATCATTATATATACAGGGACAATGTTCTTCAAAATGATCCCACACGTCTTGAATTAATAGATTCGGTGGAGGTGTCTATGCAGGGATTCTCCTATTTCGACAATGGGGATTTCAACAATGTACCATTGGATGATGAAATTACATATTGCTATTTTGTGACCACTTTTGGCAGTTATGATAATCCTTTATTACCCTCCCCATTAATCAATAATTCACAGATCACCTGTGTTCGACCCAATGATAATGAACCCCCTTGCCCACCCATTGCATTAGAGCTTACCAATGAATTCGATTGTGAGGCTTTTTCTTCAAATTTTGATTGCAGCTTTTCAAATTTTGAAAACGCTCTGCAATGGGAACCTGATCTTGGTCCGCTTTGTGACGAGGATATAAATATCTATCGAATATATTTTTCCAATACAGGACTGGAGGAAGATTTCCGTTTGATCGATAGCACAAGTACAACCTCTTATATACATCAAAATCTACCCTCTTTTAAAGGATGTTACTATATCACAGCTGTCGATAGATCACTCAATGAGAGCGAACCTTCAGAAACACTTTGTATTGATAACTGTCCGAGTTACAAACTTCCCAATGTTTTCACTCCCAATGGTGATGGATTCAACGATACATTCACACCACTTTACAGTGGGCCGGGCAATGAGTTCAATGGGTTTGACAACGTAGATTGTCCGAGATTTATTTTGGATGTGGAATTCAAGGTATTTAACAGGCAGGGAAAAGTCATTTATGACCTTTCAAAAGAAAAGGAGAAGAGTATTTTAATTAATTGGAATGGCAAAACCAACGACGGTTCAGATTTGCCTGCTGGAGTATATTTCTATACAGCGGAGGTGAAGTTTGACGTATTGGCATCATCTGATCCTAAAAGAACACTAAATGGATGGGTACAGATCCTACGATAGAATCTCAATCCTTAATATTGTTTGATGGGATTTGTAATCTCTGTAATGCATCAGTGAATTTCATCATCGACCGGGATCCAAAGCAAACATTCCAGTTTGCCTCTCTACAATCAAGTGTTGGTAAAGGTATCCTCAAAGAAAATGGGATAAAGGAAGAAGAAATGGATTCCATCCTGCTAATTGAGCAAGGTCGAATATTTGAAAAAAGCGAAGCAGCACTGCGAATTGCCCGGAAACTTTCTGGGATATGGCCAATTCTTGGAATTTTTAGGATCCTACCTCTTTTTGTAAGGGACTCGGTTTATGATTTCATCGCTAGAAATCGATACAAATGGTTCGGTAAGACCGATTCCTGCCGGATCCCTACAAAAGAACTTCAATACCGGTTTCTCGATTCTTAGGATGTATTTAGTTTTGCCGTTTAAAATTCAAATATGCAAGCATTCGTATTTCCAGGTCAGGGAGCGCAGTTTACCGGGATGGGTAAGGATCTCTACGATTCATCAGAAAAAGCTAAATCACTATTTGATTCAGCAAATGACATTTTAGGATTCGATATCTTAAAGATTATGTTTGAAGGATCGGCAGATGACCTCAAACAGACAAACGTCACACAACCAGCGATCTTCTTGCATAGTGTGATCAATGCCATGGTAAAACCTCAATTCAACCCTGATATGACTGCCGGTCACTCACTGGGGGAATTTTCAGCACTTGTCGCGGCTTCGGCACTCAGTTTTGAAAGCGGATTGAAATTAGTATCACAAAGGGCATCCGCCATGCAGAAAGCTTGTGAGATAACTCCTTCGACGATGGCTGCTGTTCTCGGTCTCGATGACAAGGTGGTTGAAGACATTTGCCAGCAAGTTGAGGGTGTGGTAGTACCTGCAAACTACAACTGTCCCGGCCAGCTGGTCATTTCCGGAGAAATACCGGCTGTCGAAGAGGCATGTGAAAAATTGAAAGAGGCAGGTGCGAGAAGAGCAATGGTACTACAGGTTGGTGGCGCTTTCCATTCTCCCCTTATGGAACCAGCTCGATCAGAATTGGCCGAAGCTATTGAGAATACTGAGTTTCAAACTCCCAGTTGTGTTGTTTATCAGAATGTTAATGGCAAAGGACACTCGGAAATAGAGGAAATTAAGAAAAACTTAATTGCGCAACTTACAAGTCCCGTAAGATGGACTCAAAGTGTCCAGCAAATGATTCAGGACGGAGCAACTAGCTTTACAGAATCCGGCCCTGGAAATGTTTTGCAGGGACTGGTGAAAAAAATTGACCGACAAATAGAAACGAGAGCGCTATGAAAATATTGCGGGCGTTTTGTATAGGATTGATGCTGTTGACTGCCATTGGTGGATTAGATAGCTGTAAACAAAACCCAAGCCGGACCTACAAGGGAAAAGTGAAAAAGGGAAAACCCATTCCTTGTCCGGTTAAAGATTGCTAGTGGAGGACATTGTAATAGCGATTGATGGCTTTTCCGGAACAGGTAAAAGCAGTACTGCCAAAGCAGTAGCTCGACGTTTGAATTACAGGTACATTGATTCCGGAGCTATGTACCGTGCAGTGACCCTTTACTTTCTTGAAAAAAAAGTAGATTTCTCAAAATCAAACTATTTGACTTCAGTACTTGGTGAAATAGATTTGGATTTCTCATTTGACCCCACCACTTCTCAGTCCAGAATTAAATTGAATGGCAGAGATGTGGAAGAAGAAATCCGAAACATTGATGTCAATCAATATGTTAGCTCCGTAGCTTCAATTTCACTTGTGAGAAAAAAACTAGTCAGTCAACAAAGAAAGATAGGTAAAAACAAGGCCATCGTTATGGATGGCAGGGATATTGGGACTGTTGTTTTTCCTGAGGCTGAATTGAAAATATTTATGACAGCAAGTGTTGAAATTCGTGCGGAACGAAGATATCAGGAGCTACAATCATCAGGTGTGAGAACTTCTATGGACAAAGTTAAGTTCAATCTGGTAGAACGGGACAATATCGATAGCACCCGTCAAGACAGTCCATTGAAAAAAGCAAAGGAAGCTTTTGAAATTGATACAACAAATTTGACTTTTGAAGATCAGGTAAATAAAATTGTTAATCTAGCGAGGGATATTATCGGTGAAAATTGAAATTGACAAGTATTCAGGCTACTGTTTTGGAGTGGAATTTGCCATCCAGATGGCTGAGGATGAAATGGAAGGTGGAGCCAAACTGTATTGTCTAGGTGATATCGTACATAACAGGATGGAAGTCGAGCGTTTGGCAGCGAAAGGTCTTATTGTCATTGACAGAGAGGAGCTTTCCAGGATAAAGAATAGTAAAGTTCTGATCCGTGCTCATGGAGAACCTCCTGAGACTTATCAAACGGCCTTAAAGAATAATATTGAATTGGTCGATGCTTCCTGCCCGGTGGTCTTAAAACTCCAGAATCGGGTGAAAGGAGCGTTTGACGAAATGGAAGAAAAAAATGGACAGATCGTTATTTACGGTAAACCGGGGCATGCCGAAGTCATAGGTCTCACTGGTCAAACATCCGATAAGGCCATCGTTATTACAAGTGAGGCGGATCTGGAAAAAATTGACTTCAGCAGACCTGTTATTCTGTTCAGTCAAACTACAAAAAGTACCAAGGGATTCTACAATATGAAATCCTTGATGGAAAAAAAATTTGAAAAGGAAAATGGTTATTTAATCGAAGGAGACTTTAAGGCAAATGATAGTATTTGTCGCCAAGTAAGTAATCGCGAACCACAGCTTGAAAAATTCTCTCAAAGTCATGATGTGATCTTATTCGTTGCTGGTAAGAAATCTTCAAATGGTAAAGCACTTTATGGAGTTTGCAAAAGCTTCAATGATAGAAGTTACTTTATCGAAAATGAAGAGCAAATAGACTTTGGTTGGTTTGATCCAGAGGATTCAATTGGGATTTGTGGGGCCACTTCCACACCAAGGTGGTTAATGGAACGAGTTGAGAATTATATTGAAGAACAAAAATCCCTTATTCTGGTTTCATAATAAAAAGGCCTTTTTTCATCAGAATTGAAGGAAAATGTGTCATTTTTTAAGAATTTCTTTTGTACTTTTTTTTGTTATTTTTGTCCCGATTTTTGAAGCAGATCTCCAACTAAAACATGTCTCAGACAATCAAGCTGAAGAAAGGTTTTAATATCAACCTTGCGGGAAAACCACAGAACAAGATATTGGATATTGAGCAGCCAGAGACGTTTGCTCTGAAACCCACCGATTTCATTGGAATTTCACGACCAAAGCTTTTAATACATGAAGGGGACAATGTGAAAGCGGGTTCCCCACTTTTATTTGATAAGACGACTGAAGGAGTGATGTATACTTCTCCTGTCAGCGGGGAGGTCGTCGAAATAAAACGTGGTGAAAAGAGAAAGTTGCTTGAGATAAAAATTCTGGCAGATAAGAAAATAGAATACGAGAAATTCAAGAAATATTCGGTTTCTGATCTGACAAATCTTTCAAGGGAGGACACATCAGAACAATTACAGAAATCCGGGCTTTGGCCTCAGCTCATACAGAGACCTTATGGTGTGGTTGCAAACCCTGAAGACACTCCAAAGTCGGTTTTCATATCTGGTTTCGACACACATCCAAATGCTGCTGACATTAATCTCCTTGTCGAAGGTGAAGAACAAAACTTTCAGGCTGGTATCGATGTCCTAAAGAAGTTCACATCCGGTGAGGTTCATCTATCAGTGGATGGGAAAGGTGAGATCTCCCAGGTCTTTTCTCACGCCAAGAACCTGATTTTACATAAGGTCACCGGACCTCATCCCGCTGGAAATGTGGGAACCCAAATCCATCATATTGATCCTATTAACAAAGGAGATGTTCTATGGACTATCGACCCTGTTGGGGTTGTTCAGATAGGTAGATTATTCCTTGAAGGTATTTACGACGCTTCGAAGTTGGTGGCAATCACAGGTTCGGAAATCAGAGAACCACAATATATCAAGTCAATTAGCGGTATGTGTGTCAACAAAGTTGTTGCCGCGCAAATGGATGGATCCAACAATCGTATCGTTTCGGGTAATGTTCTTACCGGAGAAAGCATTGGGAAGGATGGATACCTTGGTTACTATCACCACCAGATTTCTGTAATACCCGAAGGCGATGAAGAAGAGTTTTTGGGATGGATCCTGCCTACAGCAAAGAAATTAAGCTTCCACCGAGCCTTTGGATTGCCATTGTTAAGAAGTTCTTCCAAAGAGTTTGTAGTTGATACGAATACGCATGGTGAGCAGAGGAATTTTGTGATGACTGGAGCATTTGAGCAAGTCATGCCAATGGATATTTTACCAACTTACTTGTTTAAGGCAATCCTTGCTGAGGATTATGATGAGATGGAAGCCTTGGGTATCTACGAATTGATCGAAGAAGACGTTGCCCTTTGTGAGTTCATAGATGTTTCGAAGAATGATCTTCAAGGCATACTCAGAGAAGGAATTGAATTAATTAGAAATAGCTAAAGAGGGATGAAGTTTATACAGAAGGCTTTTGATAGTATAAAACCAAATTTTGAGAAGGGGGCTAAGTGGGAGAAGTTCCATACCCTTTATGAGGGGCATAGAACTATTTTGTTCGCACCGGATATTGTGACTGGGAAGAAAGGATCTCAGATCAGGGATGCAGGTGATCTGAAAAGAATGATGATGACTGTAATCGTCGCCATGATCCCTTGTTTACTATTTGGCATGTGGAATGTTGGTCATCAGCATTTTCTTGCGACCGGAGTTGAAGCCAGCTTAATTGACAAGTTTCTTTTTGGCGCATTGAGGGTAGTACCGATCATTATTGTATCATATGCTGCAGGGCTTTCTACGGAATTCACATTCTGTGTTATACGACAACATCCGGTCGAGGAAGGATTCCTGGTAACAGGACTGTTGATCCCGCTTGTCATGCCACCAACAATTCCGTTATGGCAGGTGGCATTAGCAACGGTTTTCGCTGTGATCATTGGAAAAGAAGTTTTTGGTGGGACCGGTATGAACATTCTGAACGTTGCATTGACGGCACGTGCTTTTCTTTATTTTGCCTATCCATCTCAAATATCCGGTGATAAAGTTTGGATCGATTTGGCCGGTAAACCCACGGCAGACGGCTACAGTGGAGCCACTATTTTGGCCAGGGGCGCTGAAGCCACCACCAATTCGGAAATTGATGTCGCTAGGGAAGCAGGAGATCAGTTCATGAATTTCTTTATGGGAATAATGCCTGGAAGTATTGGCGAGACTTCTGCTTTAATGTGTTTAATTGGTGCTGTTATTCTGGTGGTTACAGGAGTAGGAAGTTGGAAGATCATTGTTAGTGTTTTTGGTGGCGCCTGGCTAATGGGATTGCTTCTGAATCTAATTGGGATCAATGGATTTATGACCATGCCAGCTCATTATCATTTGGTTATAGGTGGACTGGCTTTTGGGGCTGTCTTCATGGCGACAGATCCGGTATCCGCTGCTCAGACTGAAACCGGTAAATGGATTTATGGGTTACTGATAGGAGTAATTACTGTCATTATAAGAGTGATAAACCCTGCCTATCCTGAAGGTATAATGTTGGCGATTTTGTTCATGAATGTATTCGCCCCTCTAATTGACTTTTATGTTGTTGATGCTAATAAAAAAAGGAGACTGAAACGTGCAGCAATCTAATACCTACATCATTATATTCTCAGCCATTATGACAATTGTCATCGGTGGCTTGATGTCTTTGACTTCAGTTGTTCTGAAACCAATGCAGAATAAACAGGTTGAGTTGGATACTAAAAAGAAGATATTAGGAGCAGTGATGGATATATCTTCAATAAAAGAACCCAATGAGATACTTGCACTTTATGATCAAAGGGTTAATTCAGCGGTTGTTGATATTGATGGTTCGCCAATTGAACTTGATGAAAATGGAAATCCAATGATTGCAGAAAAAGTCAACGTTCAGAAAAATTACAAAGTTGAACCGGAAGAAAGACTGTACCCGGTCTATATGTTCATGAAAGAGGGATCGGAAGAAGTGGATGCATACATATTTCCAATGTTCGGTGCAGGGCTATGGGACTGGATATCTGGCTACATTGCTGTAGATGATGATCTAAGCACGGTCAGAGGTATAGCTTTCGATCACAAACAAGAAACTCCTGGTTTAGGCGCGAGGATCACTGATAAAGAGATTCAGGATCGTTATGTTGGCAAAAAACTTTACGATGAAATTGGAGCTCTCCAGTCCATTAAGATGGTGAAAGGAGAAGGTAATGCAGGGTTAGGTGTCCATCAGGTTGATGGTTTGTCAGGAGCAACAATGACTGCAAATGGCGTAAACGATATGCTCGATCATTATCTAACATGCTACAATGCCTTCATTTCGAAACAAAAAAATGGTAACAAGATCACATTAAACTACTACATAAATGAGTGAGGAAGCAATTGCGGTAGAAGAACAACCAGTTGTAAAAGAAGCTGCTGAGCCTTTATTATCCAAGAGACGTAAGAGGATCGTTTCGGATCCATTAAATGAAGATAATCCCATAACTGTTCAGGTACTTGGTATTTGTTCAGCGTTGGCGGTGACCGTTAAAATGGAGCCAACCCTGGTAATGTCGATTGCCGTAGTTTTTGTTATCGTATTCTCTAATCTGATCATATCGGTGATGAGAAACCTGATTCCGAATAGAGTGCGGATTATAGTGCAATTAGCTGTTATCGCAACACTTGTTACATTAGTCAGTGAGGTGTTGAAAGCCTACTATTATGATATGTTCAAGGTCTTGAGTGTATTTGTAGGCTTGATCATTACTAATTGTATTGTAATGGGTAGATTGGAAGCCTTTGCTATGGGAAATAAACCCTACGATTCAATCCTTGATGGATTGGGTAGTGGTTTTGGATACGCTTGGATTATTCTTACTGTGGCATTTTTTCGTGAATTATTTGGCTCAGGATCACTATTTGACTTCAAGATTTTCCAGGCTATCGGTTGGGAAAGTTTCCCAACAAATGGTTTGATGGTTGACCCTGTTGGCGCATTCATAGTGTTGGGATTACTTATCTGGGTTCAAAGGTCTAAAACTGGTTACGTAGAACATTAATTTAAACATGGAAGCATTTAATATAGCACTTCGGGGTATTTTCATTGACAATATGGTCTTTGCCTATTTCCTCGGCATGTGTTCATTTCTGGCAGTTTCGAAGAAAGTAAGCACGGCCCTTGGCTTGGGCCTTGCCGTAGTATTCGTTCTTTCCATTACTGTTCCTGTGAATTGGCTTCTTCAGGAGTTTATTTTAAAGGAAGGAGCACTGATTTGGCTTGGAGCCGAGTTTCTGACGGTTGACCTGACATTCCTTCAGTTTATTATGTTTATCGCTGTCATTGCGTCCATGGTACAGTTGGTCGAAATGGTCATAGAAAAAGCATCTCCAGCTCTTTATGGATCATTAGGTATTTTTCTCCCACTGATTGCCGTTAATTGTGCAATACTCGGATCATCCCTTTTCATGGTTCAAAGAGACTATAGTATCGTTGAGGCTACTGCCTTTGGATTTGGTTCAGGAACCGGATTTTTTCTGGCAATTGTGGCCCTGGCTGCTATCCGTGAACGTCTTAAATATTCTCACGTTCCCAATGGTTTAAAAGGTCTTGGTATCACAATGTTGATTACGGGACTAATGGGCCTTGCATTCAAGTCCTTTATAGGAATTGCGCTATAATTCCCTGTCGAAATCTACCTGCTAAATGCCGGAGATAAACTCGGTTTATCGGGTATTTTTCATGTTGACCCATTCATTATCATCTTCCATGTAAGGCAATAGAATCTTTTGGTCTCTAAGAACTATATTTGAGCACCACTTCTTGATAACTAGCCACTCAACCAGGTTATGACTGAAACCTCAGAGAAATATAGAATTCTCTATGTAGATGATGAAGATGCCAATCTGAGAATCTTCAAATATGCCTTCATGCGGGAGTATGAGATAGAAACTGCTATGGGAGGATATGAAGCTCTCAAACTCCTTGGAACGAATCGTTTTGATATGATCATCACCGACCAGAGGATGCCCAAAATGAACGGAACAGAACTTCTTAAGGAGGTGGTGAAAATTGATCCCGATATTATTCGCATCATTCTTACAGGGTTCAGTGATATGGAAGTGCTGATCGAAGCTGTAAATGATATTGGTATCAGCAAGTACCTGAAGAAGCCCTGGGATAAGATTCACGTAACCAACGTTCTCAAGGAGGAATTTCAAAAGAGATACGGGGAATAATTATTTATCTGGTCATTTACCCTTCTTTTTACAAGTATCTGAGCGATTTAATTCGAGTATTTCAAAGATTTTCTGAAAAAATTGTGATTTTACTATTTTGATATTTGGAAAATACCGATATACTTTGTGCTGGTTTATACTGATGTACCAGTTATCAATCATATTACCGAAGAGATTCAGGCGCGAATTCCCGCGCAGGCGTAAGCCTGTCATCTGATTTGAAACCACCTACGGGGTGGTTGTTCTCCGCATAATTATTTCATTATTACATAAGATTTTAAAGCACCATGAATTCAATTTCGATTGTGGTTGCTAACCAGAAGCACGAAAAGTATGCAGATGAGATCTGCCAGATGATTGAGGTTAGCGCTAAACAGAGAGGTACAGGTATCGCAAAAAGAACACCAGAATACATCATAAAAAAGATTGATGAAGAAAAGGCGATCATAGCATTGGATAAATCAAACAATCTGGTAGGTTTTTGTTACATAGAGTCCTGGAGTGATAAAGCATATGTAGCCAATTCAGGACTTATCGTGAATCCTGATTTTAGAGGTACCGGAATTGCAAAAAAGATTAAGAGAAAGGCCTTCGAGCATTCTAAAAAGATGTTTCCGAATGCCAAATTATTTGGTTTGACCACTTCATTACCTGTGATGAAGATTAACTCGGATTTAGGCTATCATCCGGTGACTTATAACCAATTGACCACTGATGAGAAGTTTTGGAAAGGCTGTGAAAGCTGTGTGAATTATGAAATACTTATGAGCAAGAATCGTGCGAATTGCCTTTGTACAGCAATGCTTTTCAATCCTTCAAACAATAAGAAGAAACGCAGATGGGATTTCATTAAGAAATCTAAAATTTATGGCAGATTCATGGAATTAAAGAGGAGGAGACTCAGCAAGAAGGAGGTGATCGCATGAAAAAAGTAGTCTTGGCTTTTAGTGGGGGATTGGATACATCATATTGTGCCAAATACTTATCTCAGGACATGGGATACCTTGTTCACGCCGTCACAGTGAATACAGGGGGATTTACATCACAAGAAAAGGATCAGCTTGAATCCAAAGCAAAACTTCTAGGTGTGGAAACCTATCAGTTTCTGGACAAAACCAGGGAGTATTACGAAAAGGGTGTTAAATATTTACTATTTGGAAACGTACTTAAAAATAATACATACCCGCTTTCCGTTAGCGCGGAAAGAGTATTTCAAGCTCTGGCGATTGCGAATTATGCCAGGGATATTAATGCTGATGCTATTGCCCATGGAAGTACTGGTGCAGGTAATGATCAAATAAGATTTGATCTTGTTTTTCAGGCCATCTGTCCAAAGATGGAGATTATCACACCTATAAGGGACCAGTCTTTGTCCAGAACAGAGGAAATCAATTATTTGAAGACGGCTGGTATTGATAGTGATTGGAAGAAAGCTCTCTATTCCATTAATCAGGGACTCTGGGGGACATCCGTCGGAGGGAAGGAAACACTTACCTCTGACCAATATCTTCCGGATGAAGCTTTTCCACGACAATTAAATCAAACTGATCATAGGACAATTACCATAGGTTTTCATGAGGGAGAACCGTCCTCAGTTGAAGGAAAGCAAATGGAGCCAATCGAAGTTATCAATCAACTCAATGAAATTGGTGGAGAGTACGCTATTGGACGCGATGTTCATGTTGGTGATACTATAATTGGGATCAAGGGACGTGTGGGATTTGAAGCTCCGGCCCCGATGATATTGATCAAATCGCATCACACGTTGGAGAAGCATGTACTTTCGAAGAATCAGCTTTTTATTAAGGATGGTATTGCCCAATGGTATGGAAATTTAATGCATGAAGGACAATTTCTTGACCCGGTGATGAGGGACATGGAGCAATTCCTGCAAAGCAGTCAGAAATACGTTACGGGGACGGCAAGAGTCAAACTTTCTCCATATCATTTTCAGGTACTTGGTATCGATTCAGAATATGATCTGATGCGTTCATCTTTCGGACAATACGGGGAAGAAAACAAGGGTTGGTCATCGGAGGATGCACGAGGATTTGGCAAGATCTACGCTAATCAATCAAAACTTTTTAAATCGGTACATGATGACAAAAGTTAATATTGGGATCATAGGAGCTGCTGGATATACTGCTGGTGAATTGATCAGGATATTGCTGGTTCACCCTAATGTAAATATCTCATTTATTCAGAGTGAAAGCCAATCTGGAAAACCCATATATTCTGTTCACACAGACCTGGCAGGAGAATCTGATTTAGAATTTGAAAGGTCACCGGACTTTACAAATGCGGATCACATTTTTCTTTGCAAAGGTCATGGTGAGTCCGAAAAGATACTGACAACCTATCCTGAGTTATTGAATAAAAAGATCATTGACCTGAGCCAGGATTACAGGATCGGGGAAAGAGACGGTTTTATCTACGGATTGGCAGAAATTAATCGGGAATCAATCAAAAAGGCAGATCGTATTGCAAATCCCGGTTGCTTTGCCACTGCTATTCAATTAGGATTGCTTCCAGCGATAGAAAGAGGGATTGTTTCAAGTGATATTCATATTTCAGGGATCACAGGATCTACCGGTGCGGGTCAATCACTATCATCCACTTCACATTTTAGTTGGAGAAGTGGGAATACAAGTGTGTACAAACCATTTACTCATCAACATCTTAAAGAGGTAGGACAAAGTATTGTACAGGTGGATCCACAGTTCCAAAGACAGTTAAATTTTATTCCTTACAGGGGAAACTTCACAAGAGGAATAATTATCACATCATATTTCGAATCTACTATTGATGAAAAGGATTTGGGGAAGATCTACAAGGAATTTTATGGTGATCATCCCTTTACCAAGGTGGTTGATACCAATCCGGATCTAAAAATGGTAGTTAACACAAATAAGTGCCTGGTGTACCCAGCTAAAATTGATGATAAAGTTATGGTGATTTCCGTGATCGACAATTTATTGAAGGGAGCGTCTGGCCAGGCTGTTCAAAATATGAACCTGATGATCGGTGTGGAAGAACAAACCTCTTTGCGACTGAAAGCAACAGCTTTTTAATTAAGAATTGAATGAAAAAAGATAATAAGATAGCGATTATTGGAGCTGGGAATTTAGGTATTGCCATTGCAAAAGGAATAATCGAAAAAGAATTGCTTCAGGCCTCGAATGTGGTTCTTACCCGAAGAACACTTTCATCTATTGAATGGATGAAAGAAAATGGTTTTGAAATAACGACAGATAATCGAGATGCCGTTTCAAAGTCCGATACAGTGATTTTGTGTGTCCAACCGAAGCAATTGAAAGAATTAATGAAGGAGATCTCTGACCTTATTTCATCGAAACAAACTGTGGTTTCAGTCATAACTGGGATTTCATTATCAGAACTTACTTCATATTGCCCGAATGATGCAAAGATCATCCGGGCAATGCCTAATACGGCAGTTGCCATTGGTGAATCGATGACCTGTCTTTCTACGAACAATGGATCTGAGGATTTAAAATTTATTGAATCCATTTTCAAGTCATTGGGCGAAACATTGGTTATTGATGAAAGTCTGATGCAGGCAGCCACGGTTCTAGGAGCCAGTGGTATTGCGTTTTTCATGCGATATCTGAGAGCAGCCACCCAGGGAGGTATACAAATGGGATTTCACCCTGAGGAAGCCCAGAAGATTGCGGTGCAAACTGCAAAAGGTGCAGCTACTCTAGTAATTCAGGAAACAAGTCATCCTGAGGTCGAAATTGATAAGGTGACAACACCTCAGGGATGCACAATTGAAGGTTTAAATGAAATGGAACATCAAGGATTTAGTTCGTCATTGATAAAAGGACTAATGACATCGTTCCACAAAATAAAGTCTATTACAAATGAAACAATTTGACGTCTATCCGCGATACGACATTAACCTTGTTAGGGGTGAGGGTTGTTACGTTTTTGACGATAAAGGAAATAAATATCTCGACTTATATGGTGGTCACGCTGTAATCTCCATAGGTCATTCACATCTGAGGTATGTTGATCGCATATCAAAACAATTAACCGAATTAGGATTCTATTCGAATTCGGTTAATCTCGAAATACAAGAAGAATATGCTAAGAAGCTGGGTAAAATATCTGGATACTCTGATTATGGTCTATTTCTATGTAATTCTGGTGCAGAGGCTAACGAAAATGCGCTTAAACTGGCATCTTTTCACACCGAAAGAAAAAAATTCATAGTCTTTGACGGTGGATTTCATGGAAGAACCTCGCTGGCAGTGGAAGCAACTGATAATGATAGCATCAAGGCTCCTGTTAATCATACTGGCAATTTCATCAGGATCCCTCTCAATGATATTGAATCTGTAAAACATCATCTAAATCATGAAATAGCCGGGGTTCTGATTGAAGGGATACAAGGTATATCTGGCATACATGTTCCGGATGACAAGTTTCTGCAAGATCTTCAATGGCTGTGTCATGAGAATGGATCACTATTGATCTTGGATGAGATCCAGTCAGGATTCGGAAGGACTGGTGATTTTTTTGCACATCAACATGCAGGCCTGAAACCGGATATTATCTCAATGGCTAAAGGTATGGGTAATGGATTCCCAATTGGCGGTGTGCTTATTTCTCACAAAATAACCCCTTGGCCAGGTATGTTAGGTACAACTTTCGGAGGAAATCCGTTGGCCTGCGCAGCTGGACTTGCAGTGGTCGAAGTTCTGGAAAGTAAAAAATTGGTTCAAAACAGTAAGGTCATGGGTGAGTTCCTTTTGGAAGAACTATCAGGAATTCCTGAATTGACGGATGTCAGAGGTAGGGGATTAATGGTTGGATTGGATTTGCCAATCGATGCGAAGGAGGTAAGAAAGAAACTACTTTTCGATCACAAAATATTTACCGGATCTGCTAAGGATCCAAAAACCATTCGCCTCCTACCTCCTTTAAAGATTGATGAAGAGCAGCTCTCAAAATTTATTGAAGCACTAAAGAAAGAGATGTCCAAAATTCGGATAGAAAATGTGGTCAGTTGATTACCGAAATAAAGCCAAGTACCTGTTCATCTATAAATTTTCCTGATTCATCGAGGAATTGGAACTTTTGAAAAGTTTTATATTAATTTAGAACGTCCTAAAATTTGTACAAGGCCAACTGTTCAAATTAAGGCTTTATATTCAGATTAGTCACGGACTGTAGAACTCACTACTCAATTGGAATCTAGAATATTTTAGTATGAGGTAACACTTATACTTAACAGTAAACCTATGAACAATAAGATATTGATCCTCTTGAGTGTTATGATCATGTTTTGGCAGCATCATGGTCAAGCTCAAGATACGGTTGAAGAGGTTGAGAAGTCTCTGGAAAAAGCAAAACAAGCTTTGATCGATGAGGACTTGAGTCAGGCAGAATCTATTGCCGAACAAATCATTGAAATGGCCGGACCTGATCTTCCCAATAGTTTGAAATGGGAATCCCAAAAGATTTTGGCTGAGGTTTCTTTGGCAAACAATGACTTTTTCAGTGCACTTTATAATTTTTCTGAAATTGCATTGGAAGCCCAAGAAGATGGAGATCAACAAAAATATGCCGATGCCAATATGGGCATTGGGCTGGTCTATTCCGGACTACCCGCCTATTTAAAAGCCATCGATCATTACGAAATAGCATATGAGACCTCGAAAGGGATTCCCGATGTGGAGGGAATCGCTAAAGCTTTGAGAGCAAAGGCAGGGAGTTATTTATCAGTAGGAAAAATTGGTGAGGCTTCCATTGCATTGGGACAACTGGATCGTTTTGCTCTAGAAAACAACTTAGTATCGTACGAGATCTTCGCAGTTCAGGGATTTATCGGAATTCACAATACTCAGGGTGATGTTGAAACCGCCATTCAATTCTCCAAGAGATTGTTTGACCTAAACGAAACGGAGAAAAATGCATTGTCCCTATCTAATCTTTATTTGGAAGTTGAGGACTATAATGCCGCCAGAAAATATGTAAAGTTCCTACTTGATAAAGATCCTTTAAAAGTGGAACATCTCATTGCGTCCGGCAAGGTCAAGCTTGGTGAAAATAGAGTATCAGATGCGATGGCAGATTTTGATCAAGCATTTGAAGTGGCCAGATCCACCAATGATAACCTAAACATGGTTTACAGTTTAAATGGTAAGGCCCAAACCCTTTCAGCAGATGGCAATACCAAGGAAAGTTTACGAGTACTTTCCGAAGCCGAAATGTTAGGTGAATCTAAGGGATTGAGTGAGGGACTGGTCGAGACATATCGAATTTTTACTCAGGTATATGCAAAGCGAAAAAAACAAGATCTTGCAAGAGACTACAAAGTTAAATTTGACGAATTAGTCAACTCTATCCAGGAACAAGGCAATATTGATCCTTCATTCTATGCTACCGCAGAAGCGCTTGCTGATGATCTGGAACAACAAGTCACTATACAATTGGCGGATGTACAGAAGAAGAAACTGGAGGAAGAGCAATCGACTTTAAAGGAAGTTCAGCAGCAGACGGAAATTACACTTGCTGAGCGAGAAAGAATGTTGCAAGAACAACAACTTCAACGTAAATCACTTGAAGCGGCTAAGGCAACTCAGGATCTTCGTATAGCTCAACAGGAGTTGGAAGCCCAACGACGTCAATCTGAATTGGCGCAATTACAACGTGAAGCCCAGTTCCGTGAATTGACCGAGGAAGAAAATCAAAGGAAACTTGAGCTTGCAGAGCAACAAAGAGTAGTACTTGAACAGAAATCAGCCCTCCAACAACAAGAAATTCAGGCTGCCGACCAGCGCAGATCACTCTACATCACCATTATTGTCATAAGTATATTGGCTTTAGTTCTATTGGTTATATTCTTTGTAAGGACGGCAAGGTCAAAACAAATCATTTCTCGACAAAACCTGGACTTATCTAAGCAACAGCGCATTTTAAAAAACGCACAGCACAAGCTTAAAAAGACACTGTCTAACGAATATAAAGTTCGAAAAGCGTTGGAGAAGACCTATAATGATTTGAAATCTACCCAGGCTAGATTGGTCCATGCTGAAAAGATGTCCAGTTTAGGCCAGCTCACAGCTGGAATTGCTCACGAAATTAATAACCCTGTGAGTTTTATCCGTGGCGGTGTACACTCCTTTGAAACAGCCATTCTTGAACTAGTTGAAATCGTTGAGGACTATGAAGAAGCTGCAAACTCTGAAGACAACGAATTGAGAGCTAATATTGATCAATGCAAAGAAGAATCTCATGAAATCCTCCAGGACATCAGGGAGATGGTGGAACAATTAATGAAAGATATAATTTTTGGAACTGAAAGAGTTTCCGAAATTGTGAACGGTCTTCGTACATTTTCCCGACATGACGAAGCAATGGTCAAACCAGCAAATATTCATGAAAATATCGATTCTGCACTGCTGATATTAAAGACCAAGTACAAAGACAAAGCAGAAATTACTAAGGAATATGACGAGTCAATTGGGGTCATCGAATGTTTACCCGGGCAGTTAAATCAGGTATTTGTAAACCTGATCAGCAATGCTTTGGATGCTCTACCTGATAAAGGTATGATAACAATATCAACTTTCGATGAGGGAGAAGAAGTTAAACTTGTCTTCAAAGACAATGGAAAAGGGATCCCCGAAGAGGTGAGGTCAAAGATTTTTGAACCTTTCTTCACGACAAAGGAAATAGGGAAAGGTACAGGACTAGGATTGTCTATCAGCTATTCCATCATCGAACAACACAAAGGATCCATTGAGGTCGAAAGCGAAGTAGGTAAAGGAACGGAATTCATAATCCGGCTTCCGAAAATTTTGGATATGACCGATGAGCAAATTATTGAAGAGCAATTGATTGAATCTTAAATCGGTGAAGGTGAAAGAGATGTTAGGGATGTTATCGATAAAAAAGTATAGGATTCTGATCGTACGGTGCTTCAGCATTGTTTGCTTTGTTGTTATTCCCTACATCAGTTCGGCCCAACAATTGATAAAAGGAACAGTCTACGATGATGATAGTGTTGAAGTTATCGGAGCGGTTGTTAACCTAAAAGGGACCAACATAAGTGCAATAACTGATATCGATGGAAAATATCTTTTACGGATACCCGGATCGTTGGCGAGCTACGATATAACAATATTTTATCCTGGATTTGAAATGGATAGGGTGACATTAAGTGCATCCAGAGAAGACATTGAGTACTCTAGTTACTTGCGATCCCCAAAGACTATTTCACTTGACGAATTGGTGATTTCTGCATCCAGAAGGTCTGAAAAAATATCTGAATCACCAGCTTCAATTTCAAGGCTTCCCTCTGACAATATTTTAGCCAAAGGAGTTTTTATTGAGCCCAATCAACTCCTCAAGAATATTCAAGGGGTCCAGATGATTACGGAAAGCGTAAATCGAAGTAACATCCAGTTAAGAGGTCAAGTATTGATCGATGAGACTACAACTCAAGTATTCAAGGATTACAGACCACTTGTAAGTAGCAGTACATCGAATTATACCAGTTCTAGAACTCCTGTTAGTTCGATTGATCTGGATCGTGTGGAAGTCCTACGCGGTCCTGCCGGGGCACTATACGGTCCAGGTGTTACAGCTGGAGTTGTCCATTTTATAAGCAAAGATCTTTTCGAACACCAGGGAGGAACAGTTGAAGTTTCATATGGGAACCGAAACATAATGAAGGGAGATTTGAGATATGCAAAAACCAATTCCAGTGAAACTTTCGGGTTTAAGGTTGTTGGAAGCTACAGGTCAGGGGACGACTGGAATGTTAACTTCGAAGGTATTGAAGCGTTGCAACAAGATACTAGTTTTAGATTCCCCAGGGAGTTCTATAAACCGATCAATGAAGGTACTCCTGATGCTTCTTTTGACACGCTAAGTGAGGGACTCACAGCCTTTGAGTCTTTTTTTGCTGAGCTTACATTGAGCTATCGACCCAATGATGACTTCAGATTGACATGGGTAGGGAGTATCGCCGAAAACAAAGGGAACACCAATATTCTAAGCTATGAGTATGCAAGGGTGATCAACAATCAAATTCGGATGAACTTCCAAAATTTGTTCCTCTCGGTAAATTATGAGCTCTATCCTGCGGCAAAGGGTGATTTCGATTCACCAGGTTATGTTGGATCATACCGTGATGGAACCATTCGTTTTGATGGCAGGCGTGACTACCTTGATATTCAACCTCAGTATTGGTTTGAATTTTCACCACTCCAAACGGAATTCACTATTGGACTGGATTATAAGGCTTTCAGATTTGATGCGGATGAGTCATTAGTAGGAAGATACAAGGGCCGTAATGATTATGATATTTATGGGGGTTATCTACAATCGAAAACGGGAATAACTGAAAAACTTGATCTAATAATTGCGGGGAGATATGATTATTTCTCTGCTTTCAAATCCGGTGGGATATCGCCAAGGGCTGGCCTTGTCTTTGAAGTGAATGAACGGAACAGCTTTCGGGCATCCTTCAATAGGTCATTTAGTGCGATGAACCAGGTAAATGCATTTGAGGATCAGGTGTTTTTTGATATTAACCAACTTGTGCCTGGTACATATGTCGTTCAAACACTTGGAGGTGTGGATCCAATAACTTTTGATAATCCATTAGTTTGGAATTTCTTTAGATGGGACTTTGGTACATTGGATCCGGTAAATCCAGTATTTGAACTTAATGAGATAATGTCCACATTGGGTCTTACACCTTTTGCATCCAACCCGACTACTGACATTGTGTATAGAAAACCGGGAACTCTTATTGTATTCGATGTGCTTGAAACACCAAATTTGGGAGACGAAATAACAGACCTCAGATCACAGGCTACAACACAAGCCAAGCTGACTGTAACTAATAGTATAGAGATAGGCTACCAGGGAATTATAGCGAATAAGTTATCAATCGCAACAGATCTTTGGCTTAATACAGTTGAAAACATCCAATCAGATCAGGTTTTGATCTCACCTTATGTTACCATGCCTGACCTGATCCAGGATTTTGAGAACGCGTTTGCAGCGGAGGGTACTGACCAGGCAGTGATTGATTTTGCATTGCCACTAATTAGAAATTTGTTTGTTGGAGAAAATGGAGAAGCCATAGCCTTAGGTTTTGTTCGGACTGATAATTCACAGGAAGTTCCGGGATCATTTTTTACCACAGGATATCAGAATTTCGGGCGAGCCACTTATTGGGGGGCTGATATTGCTTTGGAATTTTATTTACTTCCTGTATTGTCCATATTTACCAACTACTCTTATTTAAATCAAACTGAATTTTCACCTGAAGATATAGGAGAAACCGAATCGGGATTTACCTTTAATTTGAATATTCCCAAGCACCGAATTAGGACAGGAATAAATCTGTTAAGTGAATCGGGATTTTATGGGACACTGGCTTTTTTATGGGACGATTCATTTAACGCAACCAATGGAACATTTGATGGAAGGATCCCAGCAAGGGGATTGGTGGATTCGAGTATGGGGTATAGATTTGAATTCGGTTTGGATATTGCTGTTTCGTCAAACAATGTTTTGGATAAGAAGTACACAGCACTTCCATTTTCACCGATGATTTCAAGAACTATCTTTGGGAGATTGAGATATAATTTTTAGTCATGACAGTCACAACCTATAAAATACAATGGAACATGGAAGATTTGATTTGCTTTATGTAGATGATGAAGTCAAAGGATTAAATGTTTTCAAAGAGTCTTTCAAAGACGAGTACAACATTTATACAGCACTTACCAGAGACGAGGCTCTTCGCATTACAACGGAGAGACACATCGACTTGTTGATAGCAAACCAAAGGATACCTCAAATGTCCGGATTGGACGTTTTGAGAAAAGTTATCCCTCAAAATCCCAAGATGCTGAGAATGATAATGACGGGGCTCACCGACATAGGGGAATTGATATCCGCTGTGAACGAAGTCGGAATTCACAAATACATAGTGAAGCCTTGGAACAGGAGTGAATTGAAATCAATGATTGATGATGAGCTCCAGAAATATGCCAGGTACAATTTAGATGATACTAAAAATGAAAGTGATCTTAGTTTAAATGCTATGTCCTCGTTTATAGGGGACGAATTGTTAAAAGATAAAAACAGGTTATCCAAGTATTTCAAGGAGCATTTTGTGATCAGTAGAACCCATCGGGATATAACTGGCGAAATGTTTTGGGTGGGTCAACAGGGAAATAGTAAAATACTCACCTTGGTTTCTCTTCCTGATATCGGCCAAGTATCTGGACCTTACATTGCAGGTTATTATGGTATTATACCAAAAATGGTGTATTCAGCTGATTTGCGTGATGATTCGGAATTATGCCAAAAGACATTCTCCGCAATTGCCAATAGTAAACTCAGCTCTCAAATTGGAGAAAAATTTGGACGAGAAGTGAAAGTATCGGTAATTGTTCTGGATGAGAAAGATGGAAAATTAAAATACATGTCAAACGGGAATCAACTTTTAGCGGCAAGTCAGGAGGACTATGTATTTGTGAATGACGGATACCATGAGGATATCATTTCTAATATAGACAGGCTATTGCTTTTTACTTCCGGAGTAAACGCCATCGAATTGAATGGTATTTCCTTCACTAACCTTATGGCGGAGTCGTCAGATTCCACTCTTTTCAAACAGGAACTTTTTCTTGATTACAGCCTTGATATATGGGGAAAAGAAAATACTCTAACGAAGAGTATGATGATCCTGGGAATAAAACCATAGAAAAATCTAATCTAATATCTGATATGAGGATCAAAGAGGATAAACGCTCAATATTATATGTAGATGACGAAGAAGTTAATCTCAGGGTATTTAAGTATGCATTTCGTAGAGATTACAACGTCTATACGGCTATCAGCGGTGAAGACGCACTTGAGCTATTGAAGGAAGCCAAAATTGATGTAGTGATCACGGATCAAAGGATGCCGAATATGACGGGGGTGGAATTGCTTAGGAACATTTCACGAACTGATCCCAATATAATTAGAATAATCATGACTGGATTCAGTGATGTTGGCGCGCTTGTCGAGGCGGTCAATGATATTGGTATCAGCAAATA
This sequence comes from Cyclobacteriaceae bacterium, assembly GCA_965242805.1. Classification (GTDB taxonomy): domain Bacteria; phylum Bacteroidota; class Bacteroidia; order Cytophagales; family Cyclobacteriaceae; genus JANQEU01. The sequence goes on from CBDETD010000002.1 coordinate 4,729,514, forward strand.
CCTGAAAAAACCATGGGATAAACATCAATTGAAAGATACCATCGACAAAGAACTTGATGTGTATTTGCATAGCCAAGGGATAACGACTACGACCAATTCAAGCATTGTTGTGGACCAAGAACTTTTGGATACTACCATGTTCGTTCAAGATTTAATTCTTGAAGAGGGCAATGACCTGGATAGATTATTTGAGCATAATATCATTTTAAGGAAAAATCCAGTCAGTACAACTAGTGACATATATTGGTTCGGAGCCATTGGAAATAAAAAGGTCCTTTTACTACTTGATTTGAATATCATGGGAATGATTTCCGGCTTATTGACGGCTGCGATACATGGAGTAATATCAGAAATGATCTATTCATCGAATGGCGTGGTTGAAGCTCCAACTTTAAGGGATCAATTGATGAATGATCTGGAAGACAAGTTGATCATTGCCAATCAAAGGAAGTATTCGCAGGGACCGATCCAAATGTCTGTGATTGTCATCGACGAGGCTGAGGGTACAATTGATTGTTGTAGTGATGGTAGAAATATTATCTTGATCGGATTGAATAATGTGAAAAGGATATTTTCCCAGAGTTATCAGGGAAATTTAGATGAAATAAAACGGGCTTTAATATTTTCTGATGGTAGTGCTGCTGTGTTTAATGAGGAGTCCTTGGTGAGGTCTTCCGATTTTCCAATTAACCGTCAACATGATTTCCTTCTTCATGAGTACAACAAATGGTCAGAAGGAAATAATCTGAAAGACAGTCTTACAGTTATAGGATTTGATCTTTGATCCTTATTAATTGAGATAATTACCTAAAATTGTCTCCTCTCAGGTAATTTTGCCTACCCCATTTGGCAAAATACCATAATTAAAGAGTGCCTCGGTGAGCAAGAACAATGTGGACCTTGGTCATTGTGTATGTCACTCTTGACATGTACCCAGGAATTTGGTTGAATTATTATGAAGAGATTTCTATCTGTAAAAGACGTTGAAGATCCTATTTCCCTGGCTTCCGAAGCTCTGGAATTAAAAAAATCGCCTTTAGAATTTGACCAGTTAGGCAAGGATAAAGTACTAGGGATGGTTTTTTTCAATCCAAGTCTTAGAACAAGAATGAGTACCACTAAGGCGGCCTATAATCTTGGGCTTCATGTAATGACCATCAATGTAACATCCGATAGCTGGCAATTGGAAACTGCCGAGGGTATAATAATGGATTCCGGCAAAGCAGAACATGTTAAGGAGGCAGCTGCCGTTATGGGAAGTTATTGTGATATCCTTGCTGTTAGGTCATTTCCTACATTGAAGGACCAGGAAGAGGATTACAAGGAGGAACTTATGACTTCTTTTGCAAAGTATTGCGGTGTCCCAATTATCAGTTTGGAGTCAGCAACTTTACACCCATTGCAGTCTTTGGCTGATCTTATGACGATCATGGAATATGCATCAAGGGAGAAACCCAAGATCGTGTTGACATGGGCACCACATGTCAGGGAATTACCACAAAGTGTTCCCAATTCCTTTGCTCAATGGATTAATAAGTCTTCGTTTGATCTGACCATAGTACATCCGGAGGGGATGGAATTGGATAATGAATTCTCCAAAGGAGCACAAATTATGCATGATCAGGATGAAGCTTTGAAAGGTGCGGATTTTGTCTATGTCAAAAATTGGTCATCATTCAATGACTATGGATCGTATCATGAAGATCCTTCATGGCAAATTACAATGGACAAAATGGGATTAACCAATAATGCCCGACTTATGCATTGTTTGCCAGTGAGGAGAAACGTGGTGATTGATGACACGGTGCTTGATAGCAACCATTCTATTGTGATAGAATTGGCTCATAATCGGGTATACTCTGCCCAGGTTGTTTTGAAGAAAATGTTGGAGGCACTATGAAAGAGACTCTTTACATAATAAAAATTGGCGGTAATGTTATAGAAGATGAGGACAAAATGTACGCCTTCTTGGATTCATTTTGTGAACTGAGAAAGAAGAAGATCCTCGTACACGGAGGTGGTAAGACAGCGACTCAGATCGCCGAGCAAATGGGTTATCAAGCAGTGATGATAGATGGGCGTAGAGTAACGGACAGTAACATGTTGAAGGTTGTAACAATGACCTACGGAGGATTAGTAAATAAGAAGATCGTTTGCCAATTACAAGCACGCGGTGTAAACTCCATGGGATTGACAGGATCAGATGGCAACCTTATTCAATCCGAAAAACGACCAAAAAAAGGGGATTTGGATTTTGGTTGGGTAGGAGATCCTATAAGTGTAAATACGACAATTTTGATGAAACTTCTGGAGTCGGGTATCATGCCGGTGATCGCTCCACTAACCCATGATGGGAAAGGGAATATTTTGAACACAAATGCTGATACAATTGCCAGTGTAATTGCTTCATCGATTATCGAATATTTTGATGTCCAACTTATCTATGCTTTTGAACTTGATGGCGTATTGAAAGAAGTCGAAAATCATAATTCATTAATTCCAAGGTTAGATCATGGTACTTATCAGAAAATGAAAAATGAGGGGACAATTTCAAAGGGTATGATTCCAAAGATTGACAATGCATTTTCAGCATTGAAAGAAGGGATATCATCAGTGCGACTTATGAACTACAAGAAAGTTGGAGAACTTGACAAGGAGAAAAACTATGATCACACAATCATCACAATTTAAAGATATAGTGAGGTCCTATTCCTCCGAGGCAATAGATCTGTTAAGTGATCTAATTTCTATTCCCAGCTTAAGTCAAGAGGAAGATCAAACGGCTGACTTGATTTCTCTTTTTTTTCAAAAAAGAGAAATCACCTGTCAAAGGCACCTAAATAACATTTGGTGTCAAAACAGGGAATTTGATAGTCAGAAACCGACAATTCTACTGAATTCACATCATGATACAGTTAAACCTAACAATGGCTATACGAGGGATCCTTTCAAGGCGGAAATATCTCATGGAAAGCTATTTGGTCTTGGAAGCAATGATGCAGGTGGGTGTCTGGTATCGCTACTTTTTACATTCTTGCATTTTTACAATGAAAAGGAGTTACCATACAATTTGATTTTTGCGGCAACGGCTGAAGAGGAGAATTCTGGTCAGGGGGGTGTGGAGTCAATTTTGGCCAACCTTAATTCCATAACATTTGGAATAGTGGGTGAGCCAACTGAAATGAAAATGGCAGTTGCAGAAAAAGGCTTGCTGGTTTTAGATTGCTACTCAAGAGGAGAGTCGGGTCATGCCGCCAGGGATCAGGGAGTCAATGCGATTTATAATGCATTGGGTGATATGGACTGGTTCAGAACTTATCAATTCCCAAAAACCTCTCAATATCTGGGCCCTGTTAAGATGACTGTTACTATGATCGATTCGGGATATCAACATAATGTAATCCCGGATGAGTGCCACTTTGTGGTGGATGTAAGAACAACCGACGCTTACTCGAATCTGGAAGTCCTGGACATCATAAAGGAGAATGTCAGTTGTGAAGTTCGACCGAGATCGGTAAGATTGAATCCTTCATATCTTCCGGAGGACATCCCTATTTTCAGAGTTGCTCAACAAATGCAGATCGAAATGTACGGATCACCTACTACATCTGATCAGGCAGTAATGAGTTTCCCTACTTTGAAAATGGGACCGGGTAAATCAGAAAGATCACATACTCCTGACGAATTCATTTTCGTTGATGAAATCTACGATGGAATTCAGGGGTACATAAACTTGTTGGAGAATCTATTTGCTTATCAAACACAGAACAGGACATCATGAAACTCTGGAACAAAGGGGAACCGATCGATAAACTTTTTGAACGATTTACAATAGGTGAAGATCCCGATTTGGATTTGTATCTGGTGAAATACGACATCATTGCATCTATTGCACACGTCAGGATGCTAGGAAAGATTGGATTGTTGAAGCAAGAAGAGGCCCTACAATTAACAACCGAACTGGAAAAACTATCGAAATCTGTCGAAGAAGGGAATTTCGTGATAGATGAAGGGGTTGAGGATTGTCATTCACAAATAGAGATATTACTTACTGAAAAGCTAGGGGACCTTGGAAAGAAAGTACATGCTGGTAGATCGCGAAATGACCAGGTGCTGGTTGCAATAAAACTGTTCGTAAGATCAAGTATAAAAGAAATTGCAATTCTGATACAGGATCTATTTGACCTCTTCATTCTAAAAGCTGAGCAAAACAAAGGAGAAATTATGCCTGGTTATACCCATTTTCAGGTGGCTATGCCTTCTTCATTCGGTCTGTGGTTTTCAGCGTACGCTGAGAGTTTGATAGATGACTCAATACTATTAAATGCCGCCTTTGATGTAGCGGATTCCAATCCACTAGGTAGCGCAGCGGGATACGGATCTTCATTTCCATTAGACAGAGAGTTCACCAAAAAGGAATTGAAATTCGCTTCACTGAATGTAAGCTCAGTATACGCACAAATGACCCGAGGAAAAACAGAAAAGACAGTAGCCATGGCAATATCCAGCATAGCCTCTACTCTTGGGAAATTTGCAATGGATGTGTGTATGTACTCAGGACAGAATTTTGGATTTTTCGAACTACCGAAAGAATATACGACAGGCTCCAGTATTATGCCGCATAAAAATAATCCGGATGGTTTTGAACTGATAAGGGCAAAGTGCAACACGCTACAAGCACTACCAAATAATATTAATCTCGTGCTGGCTAATCTGCCAAGTGGATATCACAGAGACCTTCAGGTATTGAAGAGTTATTTGGTGGAGGGAGTGATCAAAATCAAAGATTGCCTTATCCTATGTTGTGAGATGACGAGAAACCTGAAGGTGGTTGATAATTTAACCCAGGACAACCAATATGATCTATTGTTCACCGTTGAGGAGGTTAACAGGTTGGTTATGGATGGTTTACCTTTTAGGGATGCATATCGGAAGGTCGGGGAAATGGTACAGAAGGGCAGCTACACACCTGATCGAAAAATTTACCATACCCATATTGGAAGTATCGGAAATCTCGGATTGGATCAAATCCAATCAAAATTTGAGAAAGTGATTTCCAAATTGGTTAGTTAATATTTAGGACCAATAAGTTGAAAAATTATTCTTATCCGACGTCCAATTGAAATTCTATTGGAATGGTGATTGTCCCTTTGATCTTTTCACCATCTGCGTCATGGGCGGGAAAAAATAAAAGCTCATGAACTACCGATTCGATAGATGCTATTAGTAATGGATGGCATCCTGAAATGATCTCATATTTTTCAACTAACCCCTCCGCAGTGACATAGACCTTTAATTCTACATTCCCTTCAATACCTTCTACTCTCGCTTCGAGTGGATATTCCACTTTGATCAAAACTTCATCCAGATTTGTGACAACAGGTTGGGTTGGTTGTGCAATCGAACCAGCTTGAAAGAGGATTACTAAGGTGAGAAATAATACGGTCTTCATCTGTAGATTTTTGTTAACACAAAAGTAACATAAATAATTTTTAGTTCACGATAAGAAAATATGCCAAATACCACTCAAACAGTATTTTTGGTGTTAAATAAGCATATTAACTGTTCGAATCGATCATTGTGCTCTCGTAGATATTGATATTGTTAACATTTAGGTAATGTGCATTTTATGCTACTCAGAGATGATAGGTGACTAAATTTATTGTGTGTCACAAAAGCCATTCCGTATATATCGATCCTCAGCTGGTTCAGGTAAGACATACACCTTAGCTCGTGAGTATCTTTCACTTGCACTTCAATTTCCCGACCGATTCAAAACCATCCTGGGAGTTACTTTCACCAATAAGGCCACAGAGGAGATGAAAAGACGAATTCTCAATGTACTTGTGGCATTAGGAAAGGGTGAAAATCATCCCATGAAGGCTGAACTACAACGTGATTTGGACATGGGGGATGACATGATCCGACTTAGATCGAAGGCAGTTTTACGATCGATATTGCATGAATACAGTCGGTTTGCTGTGGTTACAATAGACAGTTTCTTTCATTTTGTGATAAGATCCTTCGCAAGGGAAATTGGTTTACAAGGTTCATTTTCAATTACTCTCGAGGATGACAAAGTGATCCAGGAGGTCGTTGACAATCTAATTGTTAGTATAAGTGATCCCGAACAAATAAAACTAAAAGAATGGCTCACACAATTTGCTGAATCCAATGTGGAGGAAGGTAAACCATGGGATTTCCGGAGAGATGTCGTCTCACTTTCCAAAGAGATACTGAAAGACAAATTCAAAGAATCCGGTCAAGGAGTTCTGGATAATACAAGGGACTCGGATTTTTATGAGAGTTTCAGAAAAGATCTGGACTCAATTGTCCATGACTACGAGGATCGCTGCGAGAAAATCGGAAATAAGGGACTGGAATTATTAAATGCCCATGGAGGAGTTGAAGTTTTCAATAGGAAAGCAAATGGCCCTGCAGGTCTTTTTCAAATGTTTGCTGATGGGAAATTTGAGGTAAGTACTTCGAGGAAAGAGGCAATAGACAATTTGGAGAAATGGCTTACTAAAAAGACTTTGGGTGATCCAAAACTTATTGAACTACTAGAGAATGAAATATTTCCTACGTACAAAGGATTGATCAATTTTTTCGAATCGAATAAGGTACGTTATAAGTCAGCAAAAGAGATTCGAAGGTATCATTTCACGTTGGGAATACTGTCTGAAGTAAACAGGAAATTAAATGATTTCAGGGATGATCAGGATCTAATGTTGATTGCTGACCTTCCGGATTTTCTTAGACAGATTATTAATGACAGTGAAACTCCCTACGTTTATGAGAAAGTAGGATCTATTTACAAAAACTTTCTGATTGATGAGTTTCAGGATACTTCAACTTTCCAATGGGAGAACTTCAAAAGCCTGGTCAAGAACTCTACGGATTCCGGGGATTCTTGTATAGTTGTTGGGGATTTAAAGCAATCGATCTATCGCTGGAGAGGTGGTGATTGGAATATTCTCCAAAACCAACTAAAGGACGATTTTGATGATTATTTATTGGAGGAGATAGATCTTAAATCAAATTGGAGGAGCAGTAATCAGATAATTGAATTCAACAATTCTTTTTTCGAAGATCTTTCTTCACTAACTGCTGAGATGTTTATTGATCTTGAAGATGCATCACAAAATTATTTGGAGGGCGTCCTGAATATCTACAAGGGTGCGCATCAGGAAAAAGTATTGGAAGAAGAAGGAGGATTTGTTTCTATCGAGTTCCTGGACAATCAAAGTGGTAAATGGAAAGAAATGGCCATTGAGAAAGTGATCCATCTGGTTGAAGATGCCCAAAAAAGAGGATATCGACCCAGGGATATCGCAATATTGACACGTACAAAAGGAGAGGGAAAGGAGATCTCAAATGCCTTTTTCAGGTACAAGTCCTCGGATCAGGCAATTGAGGATATGTCCTATGAGGTTGTAAGTTCTGAAGCCTTATATCTCCATTCCAGTCACGCAGTAAAGTTTATTATAAGTCTTTTGAAGTGGTTGGATAATGAGAACAACAATATAGCCTTGTCAGAATGGGTATATGAACTATGTAGATTTATTGAAAAATCGCCAGAAACATCGGATTCCAAGATTTTTCAAAGTAGGGAGGAATGGAAGAGACTTGTCCCAAGGGATTTCATTAAAGAACGGGATAGACTTAAAACTTTACCTATTTATGAGCTCATTTCTGATCTGATTAGATATTTCGACCTTTCCCGATCCCGGGAAGAATACACTTATCTACAGGCTTTCCAGGACGCAGTTCTAGACTTTGCTAAGAATGAAAGAGGAGATATTGGTGCATTCCTTCAATGGTGGGAGAGCATAAGAAAGGAAAGATCAATTCAAATTGCTGACGACAATGATGCAATTAAGATCCTTACAATTCATAAGGCCAAAGGACTTGAATTTCCCATTGTTATTATCCCTTTCCTAAATTGGAAACTTGATCACGATACATATTCGCAGGAGGAAATTCTCTGGTGCGGACCACCAAATGTAGAACCGTTCAATCAATTGCCAGCACTTCCTTTGAAATATACGTCTTCCTTGAAAGATACGTATTGGTCCACGGAATATTACCGAGAGAAAATCAATGCATTCATTGACAATGTAAACCTACTCTATGTCTCATTTACTCGATCCATTGACAATTTATTTGTGTTTGGGCCTTATCCGAAAAGTGACAAAATAAGTTCAGTTGCGGATTTGACAATGCAACGGGTCAAAACACTTGGAGGGTGGGATGAAAAGAATATAAAGTATACAAGTGGACATTTGGATTCCAAGAGTTTCGACACATTAAGTCATGATGAATATGGATTGGTTAGCTATCCATGCAGTTCGTGGAGATCCAAGGTCGCATTACAAATGCACAGTAACCAAGATCTAATAGAAGATGTCTTTTCTGCTCAAAAATGGGGGATTTCTTTTCATAAGAAACTTAGCAGACTAAAGCGTCTTGAAGATCTTCCATATTTTGCAAATGATGACCTGAAGAGACAGCTTCAGATGATCGTCCATCACGAGGATATCGAACCCTTCTTCAAAGACGTGGAGGAGGTTAGGATCGAGGAACCCATACTTCTACCCGGAGGGCAATACAAAAGAGTAGACAGATTGATCAGAAAAGATGGAGAGTGGAAAGTAGTAGATTTCAAGACGGGTCAGCGTCGTAAAAAGGACAGGGAGCAGGTGCAGGAATATGTTGATATTCTCAATGAAATGGGATATGGCCATGTGACAGGATATTTGATATATCTAGAGCCAGTTCTGGTTGAGCAGGTTTCCTATTGATGAGCTGAAATTATTGAATACAAATTCGACGCGTGGCCTTTTGTTCTATGACCGGGATGGATGTGGAAGTCCTTTTATAAATGATTTTACCTGTTCTTCACTCTTACCCATTTGAACCCTAAGGATCACTTCATCTACATCAGATTTTTGGAAACCCAATTTGATCCCGGTTTGCTGACAAAAAATGACTTCGCTTTCATGTACTATACCATCGGCAGCCATCAGGAACATCATATCAAGAAGGTATTCCTGAGCAGTTTGTAATGACAGGGCACCAAGGCTACCCACTCCCTCAGGGTTCTTAAACATTGAGTCTATGTCTGATTTTGAAAACCCTTTCTTCTCACCAATTTCATAAATAAAATCCTTCTCCGAATCAGCAATATGACCATCTGCCATCGCCAGATGTATAAGAAGTCCTATTTTTTTATGGGTGATTATGTCCATGGCTACTTAAAGCCTTAATATAATGCATTTTATGATTATTTGTTTAAAGTAAAGAACTCATAAGATTCAATAATGAATTAGATTACGTGATCCTCGTAATATTCAACTTAGATAACATCATGAAAGCTGTAATTACATTTAGTTTAATAATCTCCTTTGCAATTATGACATCGGCTCAAGACTTACCTTTTGAAGAAATACCACAGTATCCAAATGAATACACCACTGGAACGGTGATGGCAAGATTGGTGGAAGGGCTTGGATATCGATATTATTGGGCAACGGAAGGTTTAACCAGTAAAGATCTGGAGTATAAACCTTCTTCAAATGCCAGGACTTCGGAACAGACGATTGACCACATTTACGGTTTGTCAGTGACGATTGTCAATGCTGTGCAAAGCAAGGTAAATGTTCGACCTATGGATTTTTCAGGTCTGACTTTTGAAGATAAGCGAAAAAGCACATTGGAAAACCTAAGAAAAACCAGCGAAATACTTCGATCGGAAGGTGGTTCCGATCTTGAATCTTTTAAAGTCATATTTGAAAGAGACGGAAATCGCACAGAATTCCCGTTTTGGAATATGATCAATGGTCCTATTTCAGATGCATTATGGCATACTGGCCAAATTGTTTCATTTAGAAGGGCGTCCGGAAATCCCCTTAATCCGAAAGTCAGCGTCTTCAGAGGTAAAACAAGAGAATGACTTAAAAGGTACACGACAGTACCTATTCTGTATTATTGGAAACTTGTGATCGATCACATCTTCAATGTGATTGAATGTCTTTAGTAATAATTTGAAATAAAAGACGTGTTGATAGACATCGAAAGTTCCTGTGATTGTAACCTACACCCCTCAATTATTGGATGTCCTCTCATTAATTTTTCTAATTTTTTCTTTCAAAGCCTTTTTTTCGACCTCCAAACTCGTTTTTTCGATGGATTTTAAGAACATCTCAATGGCGATGACAGGATTGTCCTGAGTTAAGATTTCTCCCTTGAGGGCAAATAGTAGGTAATGGCTTTCCAATGAATCAATAGAATCCAGGAATTTCATTGCTCTTTCCGATCCATGCACCCTGAACAAAACATAACCTAAATTCAGTAAAACAATGGGATTATTGCTAACCTTAGCTAATCTTGAATAAAGTCCAAGCAATGCTTCCCATTTTGTTGGACTATCGGGGTAGATATGGTGGTAGGCAATAGCAGCTTCTATTTGGTATTTCGTTGAAATGTCCTCAGGCTCCATTTTACGGAGATAGAATTCACCTTGACCAATTAACTCCTTGTTCCAGCTGGATCTATCCTGGAAATCCCAAGTGATCAAGTCCCCGTCATCAGTCAGCCTGCTTTCGAATCTTGAAGAATGAAAACACATGAGAGCCATTAGAGCAAAGATGTCCTTCCCCCTCAGTTCAGATTGGATCAATAAGAGGCAAAGTCTCATGGCTTCCAAACAAAGGTCTTTTCTTACCACTGTTTCCTGAGTACTGGAATAATAACCTTCATTAAACATTAAGTAGATAACTTTTAGAACAATTTCCAACCTTTTCGGAAGATGGGATTTTGAAGGTATTTCAAGGTCAATGTTTTCCTTTCTTATTTTCTCTTTTGCTCTGAATAATCTCTTGTTAATCGTTTCCTTACTTGTTAGAAAGGCATTGGCAATTTCCTGTATACCAAATCCGCTTAGTGTTTTTAATGCTAAAGCAATCTGTGCTTCAACTGGAATGGATGGATGACATATTGAAAACAAAAGACGAAGTTGACTGTCTTCGATATCATGAAATACTTTTTCGATCTCCGCAGTCAATGAATACTGTATTGGAATTGCAGTTTTGATGTGGTCATCAACCTTTCGCTTTGTCTGCAACCTTCTGCAATAATCCGTTGCCTTGTTCTTAGCTACTTTGTATAACCAAGCCTGAGGGTTATTGGGAGTTCCATTGTATTTCCAGGTTTCAAAAGCCTGGATAAAAGTGTCTTGTACAATGTCTTCTGCAACCTCCAATTGATCGAATCCAAACAGCTTTGTTAAGGCTGCAACCATCTTTCCCGATTCGTACCGAAAAAGATGGTCTACCATTGAATGACTGCTGGATTCCACCATTTACATTTCGAAAGGTGCGACTTTCCTGACTTCCACGGAACCGAGACTATCTTTTAGCATCGGACATTCTTTAGAGATCTCGATTGCCTCATCCAAGTCTTCAGCTTTGAAAATTAGATATCCAAGCACAAATTCCTTTACTTCTGCATAGGGACCATCTGTTACGGTCTCTTTCGTTACAAAACTTCCATCCCTTTCCAGGGGTGCCGTTGATACAAACCGTCCTTCTTCAGCAAGTTTCTTCATCCAGTTTTGCCATAATGGGATCGTTGCCTGCATTTCTTCGGGGGATTGAGAATAAGCCTCTGCTGGGGCCAGGTTGCGAAACAACATCATAAATTCTTGCATAATAATATTTCTTTAATATGATTTTTCATTAAGACGAACGATCGAAGTGAACTTGGACATTGATTTGAGGTTAATTCCAACTTTGAATTTCAATTAGGTTTCCATCGGGGTCCTGAGCGTAAGTAAATGTGATATTGCCTTTCCCGGAAATCTCCCTCGAAATGATCTTATTAGTTGTTCTCCCACCATATTGGCTGATTTTATTAACGATTTCCTGTACATTTTCAACCTCAAATGCGATGTGACCATACCCTAAACGGTTTGCTGCTGGTTCGAGATTCCCAAGTACCTCATCATACTCGTAGATTTCCAATGTTGGTCCATTTTCAAATCCCGGTAATAGCAGATGAACACCTCTCAAATGGGCATTTTTCACACCGGTTCCCAATTCTAACCATTCGCCCGACTGATCCCTTTCAGGCGGAATGATGATACACTCAAAAACATTGATGTAGAATTCTGAAAGCTTTCTCCAGTCCTTTGTAATAATATTCGTGTGAGCATATTTCATGGATAGAAAAATAAAGAATATTTTCACCATTATACAGAGACATCCCAGGGTTGAATCACCTCAAGCACAAATGAAAACCTTCATTGAAGAGATCGCTTCTAAAGTTTATAATGACCATCAGGAAGATCTTGGAAGTATTACCGTAATATTTCCAAATAGAAGGGCTGGTCTTTTTTTCAGAAAGGCATTGGGCTCCATGATAAAAAAGCCCATCTGGATGCCAAGAATAACAAGCTTCGAAGATTTCATTCTGCGGCAGTCCGATCTGGAGAAAATTGAAAATATTGAAGCAGTATTCCTCCTTTATGAGGTATTCAAAGACTTTCCAAATAAGGAAGAACCTTTTGATAAGTTCTATTTCTGGGGCGAGATGATTCTACGGGATTTCGATGAAATAGATCAATATTTAGTTGATGCTGACAAAATATTCAAGAGTATCAAAACTCAAAAAGAACTAGAGGCGGAGTTTTATTTTTTGAGTGAGGAGGACATGCAAGTCATCCAATCTTTTTGGATGACGTTTATTCCCGATACAACAAAAACACAAAAGACATTTCTTGAGACCTGGAGGATTTTAAACCCGGTTTATGAGGCGTTCAGAAAGAGATTACTTGGAAGGGGACAAGGATATATCGGAATGATCTATAGAGATTTTCTGGAAAAACTAAGACGGGAAAAACCAACTTCTCAGCGAAAACTGCTGTTTGCCGGTTTTAATGCACTCACCAAGGTGGAGGAAGAGATCATAAAACATTATGTGGATATTGGTAATGTGGATCTTATTTGGGATGTGGACGCGTACTACCTGGATGATGAAAGACAAGAGGCAGGATTTTTTCTGAGGGAATATCGGCAAGATGCGGTTCTAGGTAGATATTTTCCCAAGGACATCCCAAATAGAATCTCATCGGAAAAAGAGGTCTCCATCACAGGAGTGTCGCTGGAAGTTGGACAAGCAAAGGCCATGTCCGAATCTATTTCTGAACTAATAAGAGAAGAGGACTTTGATCCTCAAAGGACAGTTGTTGTACTTCCACAGGAACACATGTTGTTCCCTATATTGCATTCATTGACAGATGAAGTGCAAAAGGTCAACGTTACGATGGGCTATCCAATTAGTGAGACCACAGTCTTCAACCTCGTCGAAAACCTTCTCTTACTTCAGTCCTCTAGAAGAGATAGTTTGGTCCATGGATCCAGTTTCTACTATAAACCGGTTTTTGCTCTATTGAGACATCCATTGCTTCATCACATTGGCAGTTCGATGGTCAAAAAGTTTCTTCAGGAGATGAAGAAAAGGAATTTGATTTTTGTATATCACGATGAGTTGCCATCTCACCATCACATTTTTCAGTTGATATTTGATAAAACTGAGGAGCCTCTCTATTACCTCCTAACTGTCCTGAAAGAGTTACATAAGGCATTAGGAGATGTTGAATTTGATATTGACAAAACTTTTATTTCCGGTTACTACGAGCAAATCGAAAATCTAAATTCGATGATTGGAGAAAGGACTTATCAATTGAGTTACAATTTTCTGATAAAACTCTTCCGGAGAATGTCACGAAGTATCAAGGTCCCGTTTACGGGAGAGCCATTGGAAGGACTGCAAATTATGGGTATCCTGGAAACCCGAAACCTTGACTTTGAGAATGTATTTATCCTTAATATGAATGAGGACTCCTGGCCGGGAATCCAACGAAGGGGATCCTTCATTCCTTACAACATCAGGAAAGCATTCGACATCCCAGCTTATGAGCATCAGGATGCCATTTACTCTTATCTGTTTTACCGATTACTTCAACGTTCAAGAAGAATTGAGATCTTTCACAACATAGTATCGGAATTCAACATTAATGGTGAGTTGAGCAGATTCGTACAACAATTGGAATTTGAGTCCAACCTGAACATTAAAAGGAGAATTTTAGCTAATCCAATCAAGGTCAGTACACCCGTGCCTATCATCATAGATAAGGACAAACAGGTTATGGAAAAGCTTAACAGATATTTGGTAAAAAAGAATGAGTGGACCCCCAGATTGACCCCTTCTGCTTTGGATACATACCTGTATTGTCGTTTGCGGTTCTATTTCAAATACGTCGAACAGTTATATGAACCAGATGAACTACTTGAGGAATTGGATCCCATGGTTTTTGGAAATATTCTTCATGATACTATGGAGATCCTCTACAAGCAGTTCATCAAAACACAAAAAAGAGATACAATCGAACCTAACGATTTTTTCTGGTTGGAGGGTGGCATAGATGGTGCGATCAATAAGGCCTTCATCCAACACTACAATGTTAAAAATGAAAAGAAGTTCAAACTAGAAGGTCGAAACGTAATTGCTGCTGAAATATTAAGGAAAACGGCTTTCAAGATCCTTAACTTCGATCGTCATTACGCACCATTCAAAATAATAGGACTGGAGACAAGCACAAGGGATGGTTACACGGTTGATTTCCCAATAGATTCTTATGGAAATGAATTGATTGTTGGATTGAAAGGGAAAATAGATAGGATTGACGCCAAGGACGGGATTGTTAGGGTGCTTGATTACAAAACAGGCAAAGACAGCAGAACATTCACAAATATTGATTCCTTAATTGACCGTGATGATGAGAAAAGGAATAAAGCCGCATTCCAGGTTTTCTTCTATAGTTATTTGTTTACAAGCACATATAAGGAATCATATAATCGTATTGAACCGGGTCTATATAATAGTAGGGATCTCTTCAATAAAGATTTTAATTGGCAGCTCCAGAAGAAAGAAAATCGGGCACCCATCGAAAATATCACCAACTTCGATGACTATAGTCAAGAATTTGAGAGAATTTTAAATCGACTTTTACTGGAGATTTGGGATAAAAATTTGCAATTTGATCAAGTTGAAGATGAAAAAAAATGCAAGTATTGTTCGTATAAAGAAATCTGCAATAGAGGTATTTGATATTAGAATTAATTGATCTTTAAAAATGAGTCCTGTGATTACCCCCATTATTGAAAATGAGTTTGTAGTGTGTGAACTAGATACAACACTACCAGTTTTGAAACACAGGTGGTTAGCAAAACCAACTGGTGAGGAGTTTAAGAGCCAACTTCAGGACCTCCAAAAGAAATACATCGAATTGAAAAAGGAACACCCTAACCTGATGTGGCTTGCGGATACAGAATTGTTAGGGGAACGGAGTGCTGATGAAGAAAAATGGTTAGAAGAAGTATGGGAAGACATGCTGTTTACAGAAGCAGGAGTAAAAGTCCATGCCGTGATTCTTAGCAACGATATTTATGCGGATTATTCCATGGAGAAATTCAAAGTTCTGGCTGAAGGTAAATTTGAGGAACTCGGAGTACACCTTGGTGTATTTATGGACATGGAAAGTGCGTATTCATGGATGAAGGGATTTCAATAGTGAATTAGGTTTTAACCCTGTACACAACTCCAAATTCTACAATAAATCCTGAAGCATCGATTTCAGATTGAATGGTTCGATTGTCACCAAACTTAAGTGCGCTTAAGGACCAATCCGCCTTGTCCTGCTCCTGGAAAAGTTTGAACTTACTTCCAATAAGTATCCCTGGTTTGACTTGAATGGCAATATTCTGGGTTACATAGAAATCAAGATGCGGAGTCAAATGATTATATCCTCTCTGGAGATAAAAGGGTCCGATTTGAGACTGTGTAAAAGATGAAATTAATCCATTGAACGAAACACCGGCTTCAAGTCGATCACTAATTGAATATAGATAGTTCGCAGAAATAGGCAGATTACCAAATAATCTCGATCGATCATTAATGATCCAATCAAAGCCAAAAACAGGGGTAAAAAGCGAACTGAAGAGCTCCCCATTGTAGTAAGCTCCGAACTTGTAGGTCAAATCATCTCTTATTTTTTTGCTATAAATTATAATCCCACCAAGCTGGAAATTATCCCCGGAGAAAGAGAATTCATTCCCATTGTACCGGTTAATAGCCATGAGAAGAAGATTCTCCTCATCACTAATTTTCAAATTAATTCCTCCCCTCAGACGGATACCTGAAAGCTCATATTTTGGAAGGCCGTCCTTGTCTGTTAATTCATTTCTGATCCCATGGGCAGCGAAGAGAAGGACATTTTCAGATTTCAGTACGATAGGTATTTGTAACTCCGCTTGATGTACGGAGAATTGACTGTAATTCGACGTAATAGGGCCAAAAGCAGAATTGACCCTTAAAATGTCAAAATAAGGTTGGGAAACTAATAAATAGCTGATGAAGAAAGCATTGGAGATTAATAGGACCTTTTTCATGATCAGGATTGATAAACGATTTTCCCATTGACAATAGTATATTTCACTTCTGCCTTAAGCCAGTCCTCGGGATTTGTTTCGAAAAGGTCGGTATCAATAACCGTGATATCAGCAAACTTTCCTTTCTCAAGTGTCCCTTTTCGATCTTCTTCAAATGCCGAGAAAGAAGATCCCCAGGTGTATGCTTTCAAAGCAGATTCCAACGATATCCTTTCTTCCGGAAACCAACCTTCATCAGGTTTACCCTGCAGTGTTTGACGCGTCACAGCAGCATAAATCCCGTAAAGGGGATTGATTGGGTAATAGGAAGCATTGGTACCTGGCCAGTCTGATCCAAACGATAAAATACATCCGGACTCTTCAAGTGTTTTGAAAGCATAAGCTCCTTTGCATCTTTCGTACCCGATTCTCTCTTCCATCCACCTCATATCGTCAGTTACATGATAGGGTTGTACCTCAGCAATGATCTTTCTTCCACTAAAACGAATCATGTCTTTGGGGTGAATCACTTGAGCGTGGACCAATCTAAACCGGCGATCAAGTGCACCATTGATCACGTCCATCGTATCCAGAATATCCAGCAAGATCGAGTTGGCTTCGTCACCAATAGCATGTATCCTCATTTGGATACCTCCCTTGTCCGCCTCCAGAATCATGGATTTGAATACATTGAGATCTCCTGAGAATTCCCTCCACCCACCTCGCCAGGCTGCCATCTCCATAGAATTATCCGAATATGGCTCAAAAAATCGAGCAGTTCGGGCTCCCATTATTCCATCAATGTGTGTTTTGAGTGTTCCGTATACAAACCACTCATCTCCGGCAGGTTGTGGACCATTAGGGTTATCCCAGTCAATTACCCAACCTTTTTCCATCATCATTTGATAGTCAGAAAGCCTCGAGGGACTGAAATTGATCCTGCATGTCAGGGAATCACGATCCCGCAAATACTGATAGACATCCATTTGGTCAAGGGGTGACATGTCCTGAACGGTGGTCACACCAAACCTTCGTATTTCCAAAAGTGCATTCTTGGCCTCCATCACTCTTTGTTCAAAGGATTTCTCAGGTATGCGTTCGAGTGCATCTTTCAACACTCTACCTTTTAATAATCCGTCTTCGCTATCAATATTCAAATAGTCTAACGCCAAACCATTGGCAAGACCAATTTCCCGATCGTAGCGGGTCACAAGGACGGGATAGGAACTTGTGATGGAATCAATCATTTCCCGTAAGGGTATGAATTCTTGTTGTTTCCGTTCAGATCCTTCTGAACCCAACGCCCAAGCTTCATATGCCCCCCAATCACCTCTTGTGATCCAGGAACCAGAAGGCAATCTTCTGGTAGTAGCCTTTACAGCGTCAACGAAAGCTTCCGTGCTATTGACCTCTAACAAATTGATATTGCTAAGGAGATGGCCAGCTGATGAAAAATGGATGTGGGAGTCATTGAATCCCGGTAGTGTCAGTTGGCCTTCAAGATCTATTTCAGTTTTTCCACTAGGAGAATTACCGGTACCAAGATCTGCAATTTTACCATCTTCTATTGCAATCCATGTAGCCCATGAATTCTCAGAAGAACCAGTCCAAATTTTACCATTGTACAATATGGTATCAAAGTTCTTTTTCTGTGAGCAGGCTAAAACAAGTAGAACGATGACTATCCATTGAAGTATTCTTTTCATAGCGATCCATGGTTGCTGATGGTCAGTAGTAGGAAACAGTTCCTTTGATTTCCAATATCTGGAAATCCTAACTGGAACCGAGGATCAATTTATAGAATTGAGCGGATTTTACCTATGATCTGGTTTCAGTCGATCTTTGAATTTAGCCTTTACTTTATCCACTTTGGGCTTGGAAACACTAAGAATATATGGCTGAAATGGATTTCTTCTTTCGTAGTCCTGGTGGTATTCTTCAGCCAGGTAGAAATTTTCAAGAGGTACGACTTCAGTTACAATTTTTCGTGAAAATGAGGGTTGCCATTCTTCGATTTTAGATTCCAGGATATTTCTCTGGTTGTCATTGTGGTAAAAGACGGCTGATCTATACTGAGGGCCGACATCAGGACCTTGTCTGTTTAATTGGGTGGGATCATGAGCGGTGAACAAAATATCCAGTAGTGTTCCGTAGTCAATTACTTTGGGATTGAAGTATATCTGGACAACCTCGGCATGTTTGGTCCTTCCCGAACTCACGGTTTTATAGTCTGCAGTTGAGGCCTTCCCTCCCGAATATCCTGAAACGGCCTCATAAACGCCTTCAATCTGCTCAAAAGCTGCTTCAATACACCAGAAACAACCTCCGGCAAAAGTTGCTGTATCAGCACTTTCCGATTGGTCATCAGAGAGAACACTTTTGGTATATTCCCCTGGTGATGAGGATTGGCACGCAAATGAAACGGCGATGACGAGAGCAGAGATTAGTATTTTCATCTTAATGTATTTGCCAGTATTAACCATAGGTAAAGGTAGGAAGTTCTAAATTAGACCAAGATAATTCAACAATTTCGTCAAGGAAACGACAGCTGGCGTATTCATCGGCAACTAAAATGAATGGGAACTGTTTTTCTACATGATATTTACTAATGATCCGAATGTTTCAACGATATATTGGACTTATTTTATTGACAGGATGTATCGGTACTGACATAATTGACGACCCGATCGTTCCTGAAAGGATAGAGATCTCTCCTGGCAACACCTCTATTCCACTTGGCACATCGATAACTCTGGAATCGGAATACTTTAATCGATATGGGATCCTCGAAGATGTGGACATTCAATATTTCAACTTCAATGAGGAGGTAATAACCGTTGATTTAGAAGGAAATATCACCACGCTTATGACTGGTCAGGCTTTTGTTTTTTCGTACTATGGAGATATTAGTAGCGATACCATTCAAATTAATGTAGTTGGGGGACCAGATGATGTGGCAAGTGTAGTAATTGAAGAGAGTCCGGGATTCATTGATCTTGGCGATATGATCACACTTATGGCTAAAGTTTACAACCTGGACGGTGCTGAACTTGTTGATAAAGAGATCACCTGGCGTAGCAATGATCCGAATATAGCAAGTATTACCAATGATGGAGTGTTGACAGGCATAAGTGATGGCACGACCACAATAGAGGCTATATCTGAGGGCGTAATAAGTCAACCTTTTACAATAATGGTTGGTAATGTGATCAGAACAGCCACATTCACCGGTAATGCAGGTTATAACGGGGAAGGAACAGTGCAGATGTTTATGCAGGGAAATGACCTCATAGTTGAATTGCGGCAGGATTTTAATACAGATTTTGCACTTGGTACATTCATCTACCTTTCAAACACTACTTCCGGTAGTGGTACCAGATCTAATGGTTTGGAGCTGGGAGAAATTTTCAGGCAGAATCTGGGAAGCACTATCACATATAATGTTTCGCAAATAGACAGTAATGTTACTCTTGACCAATATCGATATGTAATTGTTCTATGTAAACCCGCGTCGATCACTTTTGCGATTGCTGATTTTGAAGGCTCATGATTATTTCCATTAAAAGAATACTACTTACTCTTACATTGTTTATCTCCATCAATTCCTTTGCTGGTGGGGGGTGGTCCGAAAAGAAGGGAGCAGGTTTTTTTAAACTCGGTCAGTATGTGATAATATCTGATGACTTCTTCAATCCAATGGGGGAGGTCATCACAATACCTACAGTTTCCTATTATGCTACTAGTATATATACTGAATATGGTCTCACCGATAGACTTACCGGAGTGGCATATATACCTTTTTTCGTACGTACAACTTTGAATGAAATAGAGTTTCGTCAGAGTGGAAACACCATACCCGGTGATGAAGAAACCAACATTGGAGATCCATTGATTGGTGTTAAATACGGATTTTTCCAGGATGGTCCATTTGTAGTGGGAGTGAGTCTTTTACTCGGATTACCATTAGGCGAGGATCAGGGAGGTGAAGGGCAGATCCTGCAGACGGGTGATGGTGAGTTTAACCAATTGATCAAAATTGATGTTAGTCGTTCCTTCTACCCAAAACCCATCTACGCGACGGTAACGGCTGGATTCAATAATCGAACAAATGTGTTTTCCGAATGGGGTTCCGGAAATGGATTTTCTGAGGAGATCCATTATGGGTTCGAAATTGGTTACACCCTCAGGGAAAAGACATTGATCGCTTTGAAAATTTATGGTGTGGAGTCTCTTAAGAATGGAGATCCCGGAGGTTCTGCAGGCAATGGGATTTTTTCCAATAACACGGAATACTTGAGTATTACTCCCGAAATCTCTCACAATATTGGAAATAACTGGGGACTAACAGGCGCGGTTGGATTCGCATTTAGTGGAGAGAGGATCCTTGCCTCACCAGCATATCAAGCTGGTGTATACTTCAATTTGAGGAAGTAGACTCGTCCTATAATCCAAGAAAAATCCCTTTTATATAATTGAATAACTCAAAATGAGGTCATGTTTGATCCTATATTGACATAAATTTCTCAAATTAGTACATGTCAAAACTCAAGAACTATGCTGAAGAACTATCTATTAGTGGCAATCCGCCATTTGCGTAGGCAACCTACGTACGCCTCACTCAATATTCTTGGATTAACTCTTGGTATTATTTCATGTCTGTTGATCGTATTGTATTTATCACATGAACTCAGCTACGATAAGTACCATGAAAATTCTGAGAATATTTACAGGATCTCCTCCAAAATCACAGAGCCTGACGACTCCTTCAATTGGGCTGTAACTCAATTTCCACTTGGAAGGACCGTCAAAGAAGAGTTCCCTGATGTCGATCAATACGTTCGATTTATTAGATCTGGTCGTACTAGATTCAGAAAAAATGATATCAGTTACTTCATTGAGAATACGTATCTGGTTGACAGTACTGTCTTCGATGTTTTCACCTTCAACTTTCTTTCCGGCGATCCCAATACCGCTCTATCAGCTCCCAACTCTATTGTTCTGGCAAAGAGTGAAGCGGATAAAATATTCAAAGGTGAAAATCCTATTGGTCAGATCCTGGAAACGGATAATTTCTCATACACGGTTAGGGGTGTTTACGAGGATCAACCTACCAATTCTCATATTATCGCGAATGCCATGGCTTCGGCTAGCACAAGCCAAAATATAATGAATAATCAAAATTGGGGAGGTTTTAGCATTTTCACATATGTAGTACTTAATTCAACTGCCATACCGGACAGTGTGGAGGTAAGACTTAACAGTGAAATCAATCGCAAGTATGTAGCAGTGATATTCGATCAGTTTGATATCAAGATAGATTACAAACTTTTGAATATTGAGGACATACATCTTACTTCGGACTTTGAGGGTGAACCAATGCCGCTGGGTAATATAGACTACATATATATATTCGGAGCGGTTGCGCTATTTCTTGTACTTATTGCTTGCATCAACTACATGAACTTGGCAACAGCCCGATCTGTCAGGAGGTCACTTGAGGTTGGCATTCGCAAGGTGATGGGGGCGAACAGGTATTCACTAATAGGGCAGTTTCTCGCCGAGAGTATACTGATTGCTTTGGTCTCCTTTGCCCTCAGCGTAGTAGGATTGATCATACTTATACCGGTAATAAATAATCTATTAGGGACTTCACTTGATGGTAACCTGTTACTTTCACCAGAGATCATTTCAGTCGCTGTTGGAGTGTTATTGTTGACAGGTGTCCTGAGCGGATCCTATCCGGCATTTTACTTATCAAGTTTTCAACCTATCAGTGCGATCAGAGGTGGGACCAAAGGTAAATCAGGGAGTGTCTGGTTGCGAAGGGTTTTAGTTGGTTTGCAATTCGCTATTTCTATTTTCATGCTAATAGGCACATTCGTGATCTATGACCAAATGCAATATGTAAGAAATGCAGATCTCGGTTTTGATAAAGAACAGATAATTACCTTTCGCATGAATAGAGCTACTAGAGAGAAGTGGCCTGTTTTCAGGAATGCGCTGTTAGAGAATCCAAACATATCCCGTGCGGGATCTTCATCGACGGTCCCGGGTCGGGGATATTCGAAAAACCTCATGGATGTCGAACAGAATGACGGGGTGATGGAAGAATATGGCGTAGATCTGTTGTTTGTTGACTATGATTATTTTGGGGCGTTGGATGTTGAAATTATTGAGGGGAGGGATTTTTCATATGACTACATAACAGATACAAGTCAGGCGATTATCGTCAATGAGTCTATGGTAAAACGACTCGGTTGGGATGACCCTATTGGAAAAAGGTTTTTCACAGAATTCGACAGCGTGACTAGAAAGGTCGTAGGTGTTGCAAAAGACTTTCACCATCAATCACTTTACAATCCAATTGATCCTTTGGCTTTCTTTCCTGGACTTAACAATGGGAATGCATTGGTGAAAATAGATGGGAATATGTCATCGACATTAAAATTTATTGAGGCGAAGTGGATCGAGATCTTTCCAAATATCCCTTTTGAATCAGAATTTCTTGATCAGGGATTTCTGGTGGAATACGAGACCGATCAATTACGGGGACAATTATTTTTGGGCTTTTCAATAATGATGATTGTGATTGCCAGCATGGGATTATTAGGGCTTGCTTCGTTTATTGCTGAACAAAGAACAAAAGAGATCAGTATCAGAAAGGTATTGGGGGCAAGAGTCGGTGGCTTGGTATTGTTACTAGTAAGGGATTTTGTTTGGTTGGTATTGTTGGGAGCGGTTCCAGCATTTGTCATTGGGTATAGGATCATGAATGACTGGCTTCAGACATTTGAGTACCATGTTTCCGTGCGATTTGTACTTTTTATTACCGTACTGCTTGTTGTGATCTTTGTGACCATGATCACGACAGGCTACCACGCTTACAAAGCCGCGATTACAAATCCATCCAATAATCTGAGATACGAGTAAAATGTTAATTAAATGTTAATAACATGTCAATATAGATGTGTTCTTGCATGATATAGAACAAAAAAAAATGAGGAAAAGTGGTGGAAAACAAAAAGCTTAAACTTTTTGCAGAAACCATGAATGCTTCTACATTAGCAAAACCAAGAGAGAGATAGAAAGTCGAATCGCAAGGTTCAGTTCTCTTTCGGAGGGAAGGCAGCAAAGACTACGGTAGTTGTTGTCGAAACCGGGAAAGGACGCGATGAGAACTTGGTATCCACTGAGCAGATTATCGAGGCTTTCGAACAGTATCTTGGCACGAATCGGAGACTACGGTTTTCAAGGAGTGAAGAAGGGCATAGGTTTTATTTATAAAATCAATGCCCTTTTTTGTTTTCCAAAATCCTTGAAAACTTGTCCATCAGCAAGTAGTGAAACCTCCTTTACTTCTTAGAAAGTATTGCTGTCAGTGTTTAATCTTAATGATTGGTAAACTTTCGAGGATTTCGTGACGTTTTCTCTTGCTAAATGGGATTTTATATTCTTCTCCCTGGCAATCTTTCAAAATCAAGTAAACGCCATTGATCCTTTCAATATATTGAACATTTACAATGTGCTTCCTTGACACCCTAATGAAATCAGCGTGTCGGAATTGATTACTGAAAGACTTCAGATTTGTAGATATCTGGTAAGCTTTGTTTCTGGTTGATATTTTTATATAGCTACCATCTGCCTCTATGAACAAGATCTCATTAAGTTTGACCTTTCGGTATTCATAGTTGTCCGGAATGAAAATGTAATCAAGCCTATCTTTAGTGGGAGGGGGTATTGGATAATTTTTTTCGGGAACGACCACTTGTTCCTCTAAAACATCTGACGGTGATTCAAACATGAGTATTAGCGATTTAGGTGACGCGGTTTAGTAAAGTTGCCACCTATTTCTGTAGTTTCCAATACCCGGATTGCGGTATTTTTAATTATTTTAAGATGAATTGGTATTTTTCTGTAGTGAAAGGGAATGCTGAAGGATTGAAGCTTACATGATCCATATCACTGATTATTAAGGCATTTCCGTTGCTTTCATCGGGTTAAGCTGCGGTGATCACCTAAAAAATCACAAGTATTTATTGCAAAAAAAACCCGATCAAAAGGAGATCGGGTTATCCAAAATAATTTGAATTCTTATTTTAAGCTATTTGAGCATCTAATTTTTGACTTAATACTGATTTAGGAACAGCTCCAATTTGCTTGTCAACGATTTCGCCGTTCTTGAATACAAGCAATGTAGGGATTGATCTTATTCCAAACTTCGCGGAGACTTCAGGATTGACATCAACATCTACTTTCCCGACTACTGCTT
This sequence comes from Cyclobacteriaceae bacterium, assembly GCA_965242805.1. Classification (GTDB taxonomy): domain Bacteria; phylum Bacteroidota; class Bacteroidia; order Cytophagales; family Cyclobacteriaceae; genus JANQEU01. Next base: position 4,754,273 of record CBDETD010000002.1, read on the forward strand.
TCCCGTCATAATCTGAGGCCAATTCTTCTACGACAGGTCCTATCATTTTACAAGGCCCACACCATTCTGCCCAGAAGTCAACCAATATGGGTTTATCAGAATTTAATACTTCCTCGAAGTTTGAATCTGTTATTTCTAAAGGTTTTGCCATTATTTATTTATTTCTTCCAAATACGTCAATAACTAATTTGCAAAGATAACTGTTCCAACGAACCTTTAGTTCGAAATCCTGACCATAAATGTATTGTACTTGACATCATTAGGTAAGTATTTTGAATCGTATGTTTTCTATTCGATTGAGTGCCTTGATGAAGTCAGTTCCGGCATCAACTGCACGGGTTCTGCTAACCATTTCCAGGTTTATCATGCGATCCTCATATACCCCAATTACATTCATTTTGAGTGTTGATTTCCCTGGGTGGCTTGAAGCAATATTTTCAATCTCGTCGATCGTATAATCATCGAGGTCCTGTACATTGAGCTGAAGTTCGAGTCCTTTTACGACCTGGTCTCTTATATCTCCGAGATATTCAATTTTTTGTATCCTAAACTCCAACTCTTCACTATTCCACCTGTTTTGTACAGACCCTGTAACATACAGGAACCATCCATTCTCCAGGTAACTCTTATTTTTTAAGTAAGTGTCGGAAAAAAGATAAAAGGTATGACTGTCCTCATAATCTTCGATTGTCACCTGACCAAAAGGATTTCCCTTCTTGGACATTCGATGCTGGACATCTGTCACTATCCCTCCAAAGCGCAGTAGTTCCTTATTTCGCAATTTTTCAATATCCCTGAGCTCGCTGAGCTTCATGTTGGTGAGGAATTTCATTTCAAATTCATACTGATCCAGTGGATGACCAGAAATGTAAAGTCCCACCATTTCCTTTTCAATATTCAGTTTTTCTATTTCACCATACGGTTCAATTCGCGCTACTTTAGGTTTTGAAAGGTTTGATCCGTTGGAACCACCAAATAAAGAGACTTGGTTGCTTGCTTCCTCCTGCTGAATTTTATTGGCGAACCTGATGGATTTTTCAATTAAGGAAATTCCTTCTTCATCCACTTCCACATATTGACGACGGTGGTATTCAGGGAAACAGTCGAAAGCACCAGCCTTGGCAAGGGATTCGAATGATTTTTTATTAACCGCTCTTAAGTTGACCCGTTTCGCGAAGTCGAAAATATCCTGGTATTTACCGGACTCATTTCGTTCTTCAATTACTGCTTGAACAGCGGATTCTCCAGTTCCTTTGATGGCTCCCAACCCAAATCTGATCTCACCTTTCTCATTGACTGTAAAGTCCTGATCCGATTCGTTGACGTGAGGACCCAGCACTTTTATCCCAAGATTTCGACACTCTTCCATGAAGAAACTGACTTTGTCAATATTGCTCTGATTATGAGTGAGAACTGAAGCCATATACTCAGGAGGATAGTTAGCCTTGAGATATCCTGTCTGGTAAGCGATCACGGAATAACATGTGCTGTGGGATTTATTGAAAGCATAGGATGCGAATGCCTCCCAATCTTTCCAAACCTTTTCCAGGACTTCTGCGCTATGGCCATTACTCACACCACCTTCTATGAACTTTGGTTTTAATTCATCAATGATCTCCTTTTTCTTCTTTCCCATTCCCTTACGCAGGGTATCAGCCATTCCCTTACTGAAACCTGCGATTTTCTGAGAGAGTAGCATCACCTGTTCCTGATATACTGTTATTCCGTAAGTCTCTGCCAGGAATTCCTCCATCGTTTCCAGATCATAGGCGATTGGTTCCTTACCTTGTTTCCTGGCAATGAAATTAGGAATATACTCCATGGGGCCTGGGCGATAAAGCGCATTCATCGCAATAAGATCCTCAAGACGGTCAGGCATTAAGGCCTTGAGGTGTTTTTGCATTCCCGGGGATTCAAATTGGAATGTACCATTGGTTTCACCTCTTTGATACAACGCATAAGTTTGAGGATCATCCAGAGGGATTGCATCAATATCTATTTCAATATTGTGTCTTTTCTTGACATTGTCTATCGCGGTTCGAATAATTGAAAGTGTCTTTAGACCTAGGAAATCCATTTTCAGCATTCCTGCTGATTCTACCACACTGTTGTCAAATTGTGTAATCAGCAGGTCCGATTCCTTGGATTTGGCAACAGGGATATATTTTCTCATGTCATCTGGTGTGATGATCACTCCGCATGCATGAATTCCCGTATTCCTTAAGGATCCTTCTAATACAATAGCTTGATTTAAAACTTGGGAGGGAAGATCTGCTCCTTTTTTGATCTCTGCCAATTCAGGAACTTCATCGAAAACCTGATTAAACTTTACTCCAGGTCTTTCAGGTACTAATTTAGCAATGCCGTCAGTTTCAGGCAACGGGAGCTCCATAACCCTACCAGCATCTCTAATAGCGGACTTAGGTGCCATCGTACCATACGTGATGATTTGGGCTACCTGGTTAAAGCCATATTTGTTTACCACATAATCAATTACTTTTTCCCGTCCCTCATTGTCAAAATCGATGTCGATATCAGGTAGTGATATACGATCCGGGTTCAAGAACCTTTCAAAAAGTAGATCGTAAGCTATTGGATCCACATTGGTTATTCCAATGCAATAAGCCACCACGCTACCAGCAGCAGATCCCCTGCCCGGCCCAACCGAGACTCCCATTTCTCGTGCTTTGGAGGTAAAGTCCTGGACAATTAGGAAATATCCGGGATAACCGGTGTTTTCTATTGTCTTTAATTCAAAATCAATCCTTTCGATAATCTCATCCGTGAGCTGTTCGTACCTCTGCCTGGCCCCTTCATAGGTTATATGCTTCAGGTAGGCGTTTTCACCCCGTTTGCCTCCGTCCTGTTCGTCTTTGGGATCCTTGAATTCATCGGGTATCTGGTAAGCAGGTAACAGTACGTCCCTTTCCAGTGAGTAGGTTTCGATCTTGTCAACGATCTGCTCAATATTTTCGATCGCTTCGGGAACATCCCGAAATGAAGACTTCATCTCGTCCTGCGATTTGAAGTAAAAGTTATCGTTTGGCAGTCCAGGTCGAAATCCCCGTCCCCTTCCTTTCGGGGTACTTTGTTTTTCATTCTCCTTGATGCAAATCAATACATCATGTGCCTTCGCTTCCTCAGGATTGAGATAGAAAAGTTCGTTGGTGGCTATTAGTTTAACGTCATGTTTTCGGGCTAACCTTACTAAAACCTCATTAAGGTGATCTTCTTCGTCAAGTCCATGCCTATTCAGTTCAATGAAAAAATCCGAACCGAATACTTCCTTCCACCAGATCAAAGCCTTTTCCGCCTGCGTTTCACCGACATTGAGAATTAAATATGGAATTTCCCCCGCAAGACCTCCTGACAACGCGATCACTCCTTTTTTATATTCCTTGATTAGGTCCTTATCAATTCGAGGATATAACCCATACAATCCTTCAATGTATCCAATGGAACTTAGAACGGATAAATTGTGGAATCCCTGCTTGTTTTTTGCAATCAATACCTGTTGAAATCTTTTATCAGGATTATCTTTTGTGAATTGCAGCTTCTTACGTTCCTCGGCAACGAAAAATTCACAACCCACTATAGGTTTTATACCCTTTTTTAAGGCATAACGAACAAACTTGAATGCACCGAACATATTCCCAAGGTCCGTCAGTGCCACGGCAGGCATTTCCTGTTCAATTGCCTTTTCCACTATCGATTCTACGTCAGGTGTGGCTTGTAATACTGAGAATTGAGAATGAACATGTAGATGAACAAAGGGACCCCTAATATCTTCGGTAGCGACAGCACTTGCCCCTTCCTTGTCGGAACCAGACTCTCTAATCCAGGCAAAATTTGCTTCCTCCAGATCTGGTGATTCATATTCTATTTCTTCAATACCTATCGGCTCGAAAGGAGGTATCACCCTTTGTTTGATACATTCAAAGAAAGATTTCGCAGTAGCATCGACATCGTATGCAGCATCATGAGCGTCTTCAAACTTCTCTCCAAACAGTCTTTCATACAATTCAATAAGACGTGGCTGCTTTAACCCACCTCCCAATCCTCCTTGCAATTGGGTGAATTCCACCGTTTCGACAGATGTATCAATATTCGGAAAATCGACAAGAATATTTTCCAGTTCGCTGCGGAGATATTCAGCACCAATTATTTTATTGTCAAATTCGATGTTATGACCTACCAGTACTTTTGCCTTTTTTACATCTTCAGTGAAAATCTGAAGAATTTCCTTGAGGTCCTCCCCAACATCAATGGCTCTTTGGGTTGAAATGCCATGGATCCTTTCAGCATTGAAAGGTATTGTAAATCCTTGGGGCTTAATTATGTGATTGCCCTTGGAGATTAGTTTACCGTTAGCTTCATGGAGTTGCCAGGCAATTTGGACAAGTCTGGGCCAATTATCCAGATCCTCTACAGGAGCTGTTTTGTTGTGGGGTAAGCCCGTTGTCTCTGTGTCAAAAACTAAGTACATCTATACAAGTGAGGAAATGAATAATCAATGCCCGGATAATAATTGATTCCTTATCCGATGATCTTACAAAATAAAAAAATCCCATAACCTAAAACGATTATGGGATTTAAAACTTATCCACCAATCACCTACCGATACACTGTGGATAACAAATTTTTATACTTATTCATCTTTCAGTGAATTCACTGGATTAGTTCGTGCTGCCTTGTAAGATTGAAAACTCATTGTCATCCATGCAATAAAGAGTGCAGTCGAACCGGCAAGAACGAAAGACGTTGGATTATTGATGTTTATCCGGTAAACGAATTCTTCCAACCAGGACTTCATCGTGAAATAGCTAATGATGGATCCAAATACAAATGAGATGATTACCAGTCTGATGAATTCCTTACTTAAGAGTGCTATAATCTGACTGATCGTTGCCCCAAGGACTTTTCGAATACCAATCTCCTTAGTTTTTTGCTCAGCAGTGAAGGAAGCAAGTCCATAAAGACCAAGGCACGCAATAAATATGGCCAATGCCGCGAACACACTGAATATATCTGCGATCCTCTGTTCAGACTCATACATATCGTTGAACCTGTCATCAAGAAAACTGTATTCAAATGGCTGTCCGGGGGCCATTTCATCCCATAATTTTCTTATGGAAAGTATGGACTCCGTGATATTGGTTCCATCAACCTTGAAAGATATGAAGCCTCGTGCTTCTTCCAGTGTAAATATCAAAGGTGCTATGGATTCCCTCATAGTTGAAAAATGGAAGTCTTTGACAAGCCCGATCACCTTGAATGTTTGACTTGTTGGATTATCCATCTGACCCCAGTACCTTGATAGATACTCTCCTATAGGTTCTTCAAACCCAAATTGTCGAGCTGCAGCTTCATTCATTATGATATTGGCAGTGTCATTCGGGAAATCCCTGGAAAAATCCCTGCCCTTAATGATTTCCATACCCAGAGTACTAATATAATCATGGTCTATGCGGTAATTGTGAACAACATTGTTGTCCCCTGACCCTGCATTCTTTCCTTTGAACCATAAATTGTTGTTGTTAGTGGTACCGACAGGTAAAAAAGTAGCAACAGTTCCTGAATACACGTTGGACGATCGGATAGCTTCATTTTTGAAGGCATTTATATTATTGTCAAGGAGCCAGGCATCATCTATCATTATCACTTGTTCCTTGTCATAACCCAATTTTTTATTCTGAATAAAATTGAGTTGGTTCAGTACGATTGCCGTTCCAATCATCATTATGATGGACACGGTGAACTGGATCACGACGAGGGTACTACGGATCCCCCCACTCTTTAAACCCAAATTTACTTTTCCCCTTAAAACTTCTACCGGTTTAAATTTTGACAGGTAGAAAGCTGGGTAGCTTCCCGCGAGAAACCCTACCACAATAAGGACGATCAACATTACTACAATGAAGAAAGGAGAGAACAACATTTCAGTAGATATAGCCTTATCTGACATCTCGTTGAAATATGGAAGCAGGATGTAACTCACTCCAAACGCGATCAAAATTGAGATCAACGTGATCAGGAAAGCTTCCGAAAGAAATTGCCCGACGAGCTGATTCTTATATGCTCCCATTACCTTTCTTACCCCCACTTCCTTCGCTCTGTTAGCTGATCGTGCTGTCGATAGATTCATGAAATTGATGCATGCAAGGATTAGGATAAACATGGCAATTGCCGAAAATATGTATACATATTGTATGCTGCCATTAGTTTCCAGTTCACCAAGTTTGTCTGAATAAAGATGAATGTCTTTCATTGGGAATAACTCGAATCCCCCACTGTTACCAGCTTCTTCAAACTCTTCCATACTTTGTCCAAGAAATTGTTCTATTTCAGGTCCAATATATTTTTCCACCAGCGCCGGAAATTTTGCTTCAAGCGAATCGGGATTAGTATCTGGGGTAAGTTTTAGGTAAGTATTAAAGTTAAATCCAAGCCAAACTTTTTGTTTTGATTCCTCCCGGTTTTCCATTGGAAGCAGAACGTCACAATGAAAGTGCATGTTGGGCGGAAAGTCCTCGAAAATACCTGTGACTTCAAAACTTTGGTTGTTATCTACAATCAATATTTGTCCGAGCGGATCCTGGTCACCCAGTATCTTTCGTGCAGTGGATTGACTTAGTACAATAGCATCCGGTCTGTCCAAAACTGTATTTGGATCTCCATTGATGAGTTTGAGATCAAAAAATGTAAAGAAATTGTTGTCTACCCAATAGACTCGTTCCTGTTTAAAGTTGATATTAGTTTCCTTTTCTTTTATGAGTCTTTCCCATCCTCCTCTGAATCGTAATGCATCGATCACTTCAGGGTAATCATTGATCATGGTTTCAGCAGTAGCTGGTCCTGCGAGAGTAGTGATAAAAGTATTTCCGTTTATAGTACCACTGAAATCCATTCGGAAAATCCTGTCCCTGTCTGATTGAAATTGATCAAAGCTTAATTCGTCAATCACAAAGAGGGAGATCATCAGAAAGCACGAGAGACCTACGGAAAGACCAAGAATGTTGATAAGGGTATAGAATCTGTGCTTAAATAGACTTCTTACTGAGACATTGAAATAATTTCTGAACATGTTTTTTGAGTTTTCTTCTTTGGAGGATTAGATGAAAGTGAAATAATAAATGTTGCAGCCTATGTCACAATATTTTAAGGTAATTACGATATAAGGTTACAAAATACTGTGAAAAATTCACCTTTGGTGAATACTATTCAAGAGAGAAGGTGAAAATCTTGGAATCCGTTTCACTCATTTCAAAAGAACCATCTTCATTGTAGGATGTCCATGGACTATTTCCAATAAAATAGAAATCATCGTCTACTATTACTCCTTGAGTGGGCTCGTTAAGGTCCTCACCACCCTGCGCTATTGTCTTGGAATCAACGATGTTATCCCCATCAAGTTCATAGATCATGGCACGTTTTGGATTTGTCCCGTTGTGAAGGGCTATGAGTTGATTTTTAAAATAATACAAACCATCAATCCCATTGGTTGTGCAATCACATTTTGTATGGATCTTATGAAGTTTTCCGGTTCTAATCTCTAATCTATATAGGCCTTTGATATAGTCTGAGATAAATATGTTTTGTTCTTTAGTGTCAAATGCAATGCCTTGCATATTGAGAAACTGGTCTGATCCATCAAAGAATCGATATAGATTGTCGTTCTCATCAACACTAAAGATTGCATTGGCTGTGCCGTCACTAATGTATACCCTGTCCTTACTATCAATAATCAAATCGCCGAAGTTGTGTAGTCCATCTATCGAATAGATTTTAACCACTTTTCGGGAATCCAGGTCAATCTTTAAGAGGTTTGCTTTATTCAGATCGTCTTCCTTGATTTCCTCATACTGATCCATAGCTGATGTGCATACCCATAGAGTCTTCAAATCACTTGTTAGATCCATACCCATTACTGACCAGGAATTTTGAGGTTTGATCAGTAAATCATTTTCAATTAATATCTCACCTGTTCTGACTGCACCGATAAGGAATTTCTCATTGTTTTCATTGAAGGCAATCGATTCGGGGTGCTTCGATTGGATGTTTAAGCTTTTGAAGATCCTGGCATTGTTTACCTGGGTTGATAGCATCTGTCTTATATTCCGGAGCTCAATGTATTGAGGATGATATTTGAGGTTATGGAATATGCTATCATTCTCAAAATCAAAATCAATATCCATGTTGATCAGCCTACGAAGGGTTCCCATTGCCAGGTCCTGATCTCCAAGTAGGTTTTGTGCTTGAGCTAATTTGTAGACTACTGGTGCATAATTGGGTCGAATACTGTCTATTACTTCCATACTTCTGCGATAGTCATAGTAGTCCCCTCTTAAGAAGGCCTCATTTCCCCGCTGGTACCATTCATTCAATGTTTGGCCGTTGCAGTGAAGACTGGCAAGTATGAATATGAAAGCAAATGTCTTTTGCATTATTTTTTACATTCTAAAACAACCAACAAGTTTAACTCATAAAAAACCTACACGAACGGTGAAAAAATAATTAAAAGGTGTTACCAATTAGTGATAAAGCGTATACATTTAAGTAACCTTCCAGCATCGCTTTTAACCAATAACTGAAGTACAATGATTTCGGGTAAACTAATAGCAATAGGAATCTCACTAGGAGGTGTAGTTGGATTTGCGACACAGGAATATGCTCTTTGGTTGTCGCTGGGTGTTGCCCTGGGATTAGCAATGGATGCTGGTAAGAAAATGAAAACCAAATCCCAAAGCAAAGGGATTTAGTTTCCATTTTGCCCTTCATAACATCTTCCGATTATTCAGCGTCCTTAAGAGTCACAGTTCTTTCCACCGAATTAAATGGTCCCGGAATAAGATTTCCTTCTGAGTCGATGAGTTCTAATTTGACCTTGACCTCCCCAGCACTCAAACCTTCGATATAATAAGGTGCCCACTGATCTATCATGAATTCATTGTCATTGACCGCAGCCTTCACTTTATTCCCATTGGGTGAAATTGTAGTATTAAGTAAGTAGAAGTCTATCATGAGTTTATTAATATCGTCTCCAATGTAGGTTCCTTTGGGACGACTATAAAACATGTGAGGAGCGGTGAAATCCACGTCCAACTTGTCTTCAGGTTCACCCACTGTGATCTTGTCAATAAAGTAGGCAGATGAATTTTTTACACTTTCATGATAAGACCTGGACAAAAAGGCAAGTACTACATAGTCGCCTTCTTCCATTTCTTTGGAGAATTCACCATCATAATGAGCTGAATATGGACCATTGTTAACGATCAGGTGTATATGTTGACCTTTACCTGAATTGGCAATACCGCGGGTATCAGCTCCTTCTGTTTGAGCACCTAATTCATAGTTTGAAACAGAGAAGTTGAAATCTGCCTGGTAGACTGAATCTGAACCGACAATATCCAGTGTTTCCAATCTCAGTGAGGCTTCTGGATACTGTGGAGAATCCGGTGCTTTTGTTAATCTAACTTCGTTGACTCCTGAAGTGCCTTCTGCAGTTTGCTGCGAACCAGGTGTACAGGAAATGGTAATTGCCAGGATAAGTGATAAAAAAAATATTCTCATTGGTCTCTTTTTAAATAGTACATATTTATAAATCTACTTTCAAAAACTTTCCTAAAGTAAGTAATCGAATGTGTTTTTCCTTCAACCCAGATTTTACGTATTTGTTCATGATTAATTCTGGTTCAACCTTAACTGCTCTGTAATCAAGAACCAAGTACTTATAATTATGGAAACAATTAAATCATTTTAAAATCATCAACCATGTCAAGAAACATTTATTCAAAAGATGGCGTTGTTGAAACGACCATCGATGGCAGTACTATCCATGTGAAATGGATGAAACTTTACGATGCCCAAACAATATATGATAGTTGTAACGCTCAACTGGAATTGGTGAAAAAAGGCGAAGCTAACGTTATTATTATCGACCTTATGACTGCGGATGGGACTCCACCTCAGGAATGTCAGGAATGGTTTGGAACCGTTTTGTTTCCTGGTTACAAGGATAGCCCTGATTTCAAGGGGTTGATCAACGTCCTTCCTTCAAATGCAATTACAAAGATGGGTGCAAATCGTTGGAAGAGAACAGCCCAGTCAGATCAATTTGGATTTGAGGTGTTTGAAACAGATTCCATAGAGTCTGCTAAGGAATTAGCTTCTTCCTTACAGGTAGAAGCTGTATAAAAAAGACCTGCTGAAAAGCAGGTCTTTTTTAAGATAACTTAATTCTTCAGGAATTGACGAAGCACATATTGGAGAATACCGCCATGTTTGTAATAAGCTACATCAACATCGGAATCCAATCGTAACTTTGCTTTGAACTCAATTTTGGTGCCATCCGATTTTGTGGCGATCACATCTACCACTTTACCTGGGGTTAAATCACTGCTCAAACCTGAAATAGTGAAGGTTTCGCTTCCTGACAATCCGAGTGAATCCTGATTTTCTCCCTCCATGAATACCATTGGGAGGACACCCATTCCCACAAGGTTTGATCTGTGAATTCTTTCAAAGCTTTCAGTAATAACAGCTTTTACACCAAGAAGATTTGTGCCTTTAGCCGCCCAGTCTCTTGAAGATCCCGAACCATATTCTTTACCTCCGATGACGATAAGGTTGGTATTATCTTCTGCATACTTCATTGCAGCATCGTAAACCGTCATTTCCTCTCCTGTCGGGTGATAAGTGGTCCACCCACCTTCTCGACTTGCCAACTTGTTTTTAATTCGAACATTAGCAAAGGTCCCTCTCATCATAACTTCATGATTCCCACGCCGTGATCCGTATGAGTTGAAATCTCTCTGTTCGACACTATTTTCAACAAGGTACTTTCCTGCCGGGTGTTCGGGTAAGAATTTACCAGCTGGAGAAATATGATCCGTAGTGACCATGTCGCCGAGTTGAAGAAGAACTTTGGCGTCTGTGATGTCTTGTGGTTCTTCCACCTCTTCAGATATATCCTTAAAGAAAGGTGCTTCCTGAATGTATGTGGAATTTCCATCCCATTCGTAGATCTGTCCTGATGGTGCGTTCAATTCCTGCCATGTATTGTCACCATCAAATGCGGTGGAATATGTCTTTGCATAGTCTTCAGGAGTGAGGACCTTATCCATCATTTCATCTATTTCAGACTGCTCAGGCCAAATGTCCTTAAGATAAATAGCTGTCCCATTCGGATCGAGTCCTAATGGTTCATTGTTCATATCAAAATCCGTTCTTCCTGCTATGGCATAAGCAACAACCAACATTGGAGAAGCAAGGAAATTCATTTTAATATTTGGATGGATCCGAGCTTCGAAATTTCGATTTCCAGATAATACAGAACTAACCACCAGGTCATTTTCAATCACTGCCTTCTGAATTTCAGGCATCATGTCTCCACTGTTACCAATGCAAGTTGTACAACCATATCCGACCACATGAAATCTCAATGCTTCCAGATACGGAAGTAATCCACTTTTCTCAAGGTATTCCGTTACGACTCTTGAACCAGGGGCAAGGGATGTTTTGACCCAAGGTTTGATATTCAATCCCTTTTCCACTGCTTTCCTTGCTACCAGTCCAGCACCGATCATTACACTGGGATTTGAAGTATTTGTGCATGAAGTGATCGCAGCAATTACCACAGAAGCATCGGATAAATTGTAACTGAGATCAGTTTTCTTCATTGGGATGGATTTGATCTGGGTGTCTGTCCCTGAATTGCCATCCCGATCGTCAATAGCTATATAATCTCTATTGTATGTATCTTTCAAAAGTGACTTTATGGTCTCTTTTGCATCTTTTAGTAATATTTTGTCCTGCGGCCTTTTAGGTCCCGATATTGTCGGTTCGACAGTTGCCAGATCAAGACTCACCACGTCAGTGTATTCGATCTCACTTTCAGGATCTCTCCATAACATGTTGGCCTTAGCATAAGCTTCAACCATATCCACATGTTCTGCAGATCTGTTTGTCTTACGCATATAAGCCAGTGTTTGTTCGTCTATTGGCCAATGCGTGTCTGTACAACCAAATTCTGGAGACATATTGGATATTGTGGCTCTATCAGCAACGGTAAGATGATCCAAACCATCTCCGAATACCTCAACTATCTTTCCAACAACGCCATAATCTCTGAGTAGTTTCGTGATAGTGAGAACGAGATCTGTGGAAGTCGCTCCTTCCCTCATTTTGCCAGTCAGCTTAAGGCCAATCACCTCCGGAAGGATCATGTAAATAGGTTGACCCAGCATTGCAGCTTCGGCCTCTATACCACCCACACCCCAACCCAACACTCCAATTCCATTCACCATTGGAGTGTGTGAATCGGTTCCCACCAACGTATCGGGGAATAGGTATCCATCCCGTTCAATTACACCTTTAGCAAGATATTCGAGGTTAACCTGATGACAGATACCCATTCCCGGAGGAACGACACTGAAGTTATCAAAGGCCTGTTGCGCCCACTTTAGTAGTTTATACCTCTCCTCATTTCTTTGATATTCCAGATCGACGTTCTTCTTATATGAATTTTGAGTACCAAAGAATTCCACCATTACCGAGTGATCAATGACCATGTCAGCAGGGACTACAGGATTGGTTTTTCCAGTGTCCTTACCTTTTCTAGCCACTTCCGAACGTATGGATGCTATGTCAACCACAGCCGGAACTCCAGTGAAATCCTGCATCAGAACCCTCGCTGGGCTGTAAGGAATATCCTTAACTCCGGCAGTATTCTTCCAATCCAGGAGCGTATTCAAATGTTCCTCTGTAACCGCAAACCCGTCGTAGTTGCGAATGGCATTTTCTAATAAAATGCGGATTGCATAAGGTAATTTCTTTATTTCAGGTTTCTTTCCGGCAAGGTCAAATAAGCTGAAATACTTAAAGGATCCTAGTTTAGAAGGAAGCTGTTTCTCAATTCCAAAAAAATCTTGTGCCATGTGGTATAAATTGGTTTGAAGAATGGAGGCGCAAAAATAATACGCAGGTGATGCACCCCCAAACAATTGGAAGTTTATAGCCTTTCAAGAAAAGCCATGGTATCAACATTATCAGCAAAATCCCAAAGTTCCGGCTCCTGGGTACTGCCAAATGGAATTCCGTCAATACCATCTACATTACCAACTATGCATTGTATCTTCTCCCTGTCCCTTTCAATTATTTTCCTCACGTCATCGGCATCTTTGTAACGATTATAGTAGTTGAGTGCAATGGGAGAAACTAAGTCCTCTGATTCCTTGAGCAAGGAAAATCCACTGTCCAGATGTTTGACCTTATTGACTAATAATATTGATTTCTGGTATTCGTAATTATTGCGGTATTTGTGATTATCAATCAAAAATTCATAATCTTTCCAGTTATCAAAAAGTGTTCTGACATCGAACTTCTCTGGGACAAAGATTTTTGACACATTTCTGCACCCCAGGCCGAAGTAATCAAATACATCACTTCCAAGAGCTCTAATCTCTTCTGAAGTTTCATCGCCGGAAAGCACGGCTACTGAAGTTCGATTTTTCCTTATAATATTCGGGTATTTGGAAAAGTAATATTCAAAATATCTGGACGAGTTGTCACTTCCGGTAGCGATGATTGCATCAAATCCCTCTAGCTTATCTTGAATTGTTATTAGTGATCCGAATTCGGATTCGATCTCAACTAACCACTGAGCTATCTTCCTTATTAGATAATCATCTTTTGAACTCGTTTTTATTTGACATTTATGACCCGATATCAGTACACATAATATGTCATGAAATCCCACCAAAGGGATGTTACCGGCTGCCACGATCCCAATGGTCTTTTGGGAAGAATTCTCATTGTATTTACTAATCCATTCCAATAGTTTATCCGACTCCAACATTTTTGACAATGCCATTAGTGCGTGCTCAACCTGATTGTCCTGAAACCAATTGTTTTCAATATATGATTTCTCTGCAATTTCCTCGAATTCCCTTCGGTTTTTCACCACTTCGTGGAGTTTTTGTGAGAGAGTAGAAAATGCGTCTAGTCGGTCGGTTAATGTCATCAAAATATCAGAGAAAAAAACTTGTGTACGCAAACTTATTGTTAATAATTTTGTTCACGAATTACTAAAGAGAGAAAACAAGGATTGTAGCATGGCAATAATGATTACAGATGAGTGCATCAACTGTGGTGCATGTGAGCCCGAATGCCCGAATACCGCAATATATGAGGGAGGAGTGGAATGGAGATGGTCTGACGGCACCGACCTCAAGGAAGTGGAGATGGAAGATGGTACAGTTGTGGATGCAAGTGAACCTCAGGAACCGGTCTCAGATGAATTTTACTATATTGTTTCGGGGAAATGCACTGAATGCACTGGTTTCCATGAAGAACCTCAATGTGCAGCTGTTTGTCCTGTTGATTGCTGCGTAGACGATCCGGATTATGTAGAATCCGAAGAGGAGTTAACTGGAAAAAAAGAGTGGATGCATGTATGACCTGTCAGCGGGTCATCTCATTCTCTTCCTTTTGATGAGGTAGGCGCTCAGTACTTTGTCAAACGAATCCGCAATGTCTACCTCCACTAAGTCTATTTTTAATTGTCCACAAGCAAGTTTGATGGATTTGTAAAAATCGTCCATTCTGGTTTTATACTGTTGTTTTATGAATGTGGGGGTAAGTGTTATCGTATCTTTAGTCTCCTTATCTATGAATTTATAAGGACGGTCAGCAAACTCAAAGTTTCGTTCTGTTCGCACGTCTGTTACATGAAAAAGAAGGACTTCATGTTTGTTGTGCTTTAGATGCTGCAAAGCTTCAAAAACTGCATTTTGTGAATCACCTTGTTGGAACATATCGGTAAATATGATGACCAATGACCTCTTCTGGATCTTGTCTGCCACCAGATGGATGTTCTCTGCGATGTTAGAATGTTGTTTTTCCGGATTATCCGATTTCAGCCAATCTGAAAGGGTTTGCAATAATTGGTTTAGGTGAAGACGAGTTGATTTTTGGACGGTTTGGGTCAAAATCTCATTGGCAAATGCAGTGATACCTACAGCATCACGCTGTTTCACCATCAGGAAGCACAGGGCAGCCGTGGCATAAATACTGAATTTGATCTTATCATAGTCAGGTTTTGGATAGTACATCGAAGATGACGTATCAATCAGGATTGAGCAACGAAGATTAGTTTCCTCTTCATACTGCTTGGTATAAAGCCTGTCTGTCTTGGCAAATACTTTCCAATCAATATTTTTGGTGCTTTCGCCATAGTTGTAAAGTTTGTGTTCCGCAAATTCAACGGAAAATCCATGGTAAGGAGATCGGTGAAGTCCAGTAATGAATCCTTCGACCAATTCCTTGGCTAGAAACTCAAGATTTTCAAATTTTCTTACATCCGTTAAGTCCAAACCCATTTATTCCAGTCCTTTCATCAAACCAATTAGCAACTTAAAACTACGATATGATAACAAATTTAGTTGTTATCCATTTACCAAAGATTTGCGTAAATAGTTTATAATATTCTTTTTTTTTCTAAACTTGTGGGGAATTATTTTTTATTGAACTCACCAAACTCAATTAAAAAAGTGGAAGAGAATAAGGAAAAAGGAAGAGATGAAATCTATTCCGAAAGAGTACGAGCAGGAAAAAGAACTTACTTCTTTGATGTAAAGGCAACACGATCGAATGATTACTATTTAACAATCACTGAGAGTAAGAGAAGATTTAAGGACGACGGCTTTGTTTATGAGAAACACAAGATTTTTCTATACAAGGAAGACTTTGACAAATTCATGACGGCATTAAGCAACACGGTCGATCATGTAAAAACAGAACTTCTACCAGATGTAGATTTCTCAGAATTTGTAAGAAAAGATGAGGAAGCTGTGGAGGAGGTTACTGATGACACGGAATTGAAGTGGGATTAATCCCCTAGAGTGGAATTGAAAAAACCCTTTCATCCCAGATGGAAGGGTTTTTTTGTTTGCTTACATTAGTCGGTTGTTATCTGATAAACCTTTACTTTTGCCGCCGCAAAAAATCAGTTATTCAGATGGGACTTAGATGTGGTATCGTGGGTTTACCAAATGTAGGAAAATCTACACTGTTCAATGCGCTTTCAAGCGCCAAGGCTGAAGCTGCCAATTTCCCCTTTTGCACTATTGAGCCGAATGTAGGTGTAATAACCGTGCCTGATCAAAGATTAAATATTCTGGAGGATCTTGTGCATCCCCAGAAAGTAGTACCAACTGTAATTGAGTTCGTTGATATTGCAGGATTGGTCAAAGGTGCAAGTAAAGGTGAAGGGTTGGGCAACCAATTTCTGGCCAACATCCGCGAAGTTGATGCCATTGTACATGTGGTAAGATGTTTTGAAAATGACAACATCGTCCATGTTGACGGAAGAGTGGATCCGGTAGCTGACAAGGAAATTATAGACACTGAATTACAGCTCAAGGATTTGGAGACCATTGACAAGAGGATTGTCAAGGTTGAAAAAGTGGCAAAATCGGGAGATAAGGAAGCCAAGGCAACTTACGACATTTTGATCGCACTGAAGGATCATTTGGAAAAAGGCAATCATGCCCGCACTTTGGATCTTGACAAGGCAATTCGCAAGACCGTCGATGATTTTCAGCTACTTACAAGTAAGCCCATCATTTACGTGGCAAATGTTGAAGAGGACAATATCCATGATGGCAATCAATACAGTCAGCAACTTCAGGAAGCAGTAAAAAGTGAGAATGCTGAAGTCGTGCTTGTTTCTGCTTCTATCGAGGCTCAAATTGCCGAACTGGATGATGATGAGGAGAAACAAATGTTTCTTGAAGAGTATGGTTTAAAGGAATCCGGACTCAATAAGTTGATAAAAGCATCATATAAGATCCTTGACCTTATAACATACTTTACTGCGGGAGAGAAGGAGGTAAAAGCCTGGACAATTGGTAGAGGATGGAAAGCCCCGAAAGCTGCAAGCGTTATTCACACAGACTTTGAAAAAGGATTCATTAAAGCTGAAGTGATTAAGTTAGATGACTACCAGGAATTCAAAACCGAACACGCATGTAGGGAGGCTGGTAAGATGGCTATCGAAGGAAAAGAGTATGTCGTCGAGGATGGGGACATTATGCATTTCCGGTTCAACGTATAGAGGATTTAATCAACTGATATCCGACCAAACGGTCAAAAATGGTTCCTTGTTCACGAAAATATACCAGTACTTCGTATTCATTTTCAGTACGAAAATGACTTCCTTCAAAATAATTTCTGGGGTGATCTGACCCGACCACCTGAAAACTGTAATTGTAGTAGCCCTGTTTCAATAAGACCGAACCCCGATATGCCATTTTATTGTCATCATAGAAGAGTTTGTTTGATTCATCAAAGCTCCAGTTATTGAACCTTCCGGTAACATAAGTTTGTCCGTCAGTTTTACTACTGGGCAGTGTAAAATTCACCCATACATACTCAGATTGTACATCCATTTCATTAGGATCCTTATTGGATAGAACAAAATACCCGTTCAGATCTTCCTGAAAATTCTCGCTATACGCTTCTCCTCCTTTTGGTTTATCGGGTTGCAGATTGACCTCAATCCCTCGTGATGATCTGTAAATATGCTCAACATTTAGGCCTCGATATGATAAGGTTTGTGTATTGAAAAACCTGAATTCGTTACCTGCTGGAATCGTATTTTCTCTATTAAAATGGCGATATTCAAGGAACTTCATGTCAATCCTAGAGCTTGTAGGTGTCAATCCTGTTATTGTATTATTCCAATTATGATTTTGAAGGATTACGGGTATTATATCCTTTTGGGGACTCGTTAAGGGTAAGTTGCCATAGGTGATATCAAATTCTAATTGGTGGTGGGAGTTTCTTTCTGAAATTCCAGTGCTTCTTACAACCTCAGCAACGACGGAGGCACTTGTTTCATGGATCATTAATCGTCTTGTGAATAAAACATCATTCTCTTCAAATATCCCCACGATGTAATTTCCGCTTCTAATAGGTGCTGGTAGGTCAAGTTCATAGCTTACGTAAGGGATCACGGTATTCATGGAAAATTCATATTTGTTGATAGGAAATTCATTGTATTCCTTGAGATATTCCAATGTATTAAGTTGTGATGGGGTCCAGTTGTAGTTGCAATGAAATATCTTGGCTTGCAGATACCTGAATTCTTCATCAAGCAAATCAAATTGTATTTTAAATGAATTTCCTAAAGTCGTAATGGGGTTGGAGAACCTGGTTGTTTTTCCAAAAGGAATTAGTTGTACATTACCTACAACAGGAACATAATTCTTATCGGTGTATTCAATTCTGGACGGATTTCCTGAAGTTGATGGGGTCACCGGTACACAGCAATTAAGAACAAGTATTAACAATAGAAAAGAAACATGTTTCATAGTGAACCTTGTAATTGTAAATGATTACAACGAAATTTCATCTAAAGTTGTCTGATTAATGTCGAACTGGAAGTCATATTCTGATGAAGAGCTAATTGAGGGATGCCGAAGGCACGATCGACATATGCAGGAGTTATTATATAACAAATACTCCCGATCCATGTACGTCGTAGCTCTTCGATATGCTAAAATGGAGCAGGAGGCGGAAGATATACTTCAGGAGGCTTTTATCAAAGTGTTCCAAAGTATTGGAAAATTCAGAATGGATTCGACACTGCCATATTGGATAAAGCGGATTGTTGTCAATACCGCCCTTAACAGACAAAGAAGTAAGCTGTATATGTATCCTATGGTGGATATCACTGACTTGAGTGATTGGGGTAGGGATCCCGATGCCATCAGTGATTTCAGTTATAAGGAGTTATTGCAAATGATTCGGGAGCTACCTGATGGTTGCAGGATCATTTTTAACTTATATGCGATTGAAGGATTTAAGCACTATGAAATTGCTGAAATGTTAGATATCAGTGAAGGAACTTCGAAATCGCAGTACGCCAGAGCTAAAAGCTTGTTGAAGGACAAAATGAAATGGAGAAGTAAAATTGGCTATGGGCACGCAGGTGAACAGGGATAAGTTCGCAAATGAATGGCAAAACGCCATTGAAGGGTATGAACAATTACCTCCCTCGAGAGTATGGGAGAAGATTGACCTGAATTTGGCGTATGCTGATGCTTTTCGCTATAAACAAAAAGCTACATTTTACAAATGGGCAGCGATTGTCGCGGTTTTGCTCACGTTTTCCGTGAGTATTCCATATACATTTATTGATTTTGATAAAGATTCCGGGAATTTGGCGATCACTAACGTCGATGAACCTTATCATCAACAGATCCCCACAATAAATTTAACCAATCTTCAGACCGAACCAGAGATCTCGATCATCACAACTGGGTATGAAGTCAATGCCGGTACCCCCGTTACTGAAAATGTGGATGAAATACAGGATTCTGGTAATCCTTCAACTGCCCTGTTTTCTATAGAGAGGAAGGAAATGGAATGGGATACTTCCGTAGAGACCAAAGAAATTTGGATAAATCCTGTTCCCGTTTATACCCAGATGATGCTTAATCAAAAACAAAGTGATCATAATAAGTTTTGGGCTGGAGTAGGAGTGGGATCATCGAGCTTTGATCCAAATTATGAATTGAACACTGCAAATAAGGTAGCGGATGCGTTGTTATCGGCCAGACCTAATTTTGTGAATACTGGAGATGTAGGAGGTACTCTGAATAGTGTTTCCGAGGACATTAACGAAGGAGTGAACTATCAGGTGGGCATTAACTTGGGACTGAGGCTTGCTGACAGATGGACGCTTGAAGGTGGAATGCAATATGCTGAAGCGCTCCTGACAACAACCACAAATGTTGTGATTGAAAATCGCTACTTCAGCAAATCCCTTGCATTAGTTAGTGAATCCTCAAATTTTGACGAAGTAGAACAGATTGCCAAGACGCGTGAGATAATCGAATATGTGGAAGATGACGTCAAAATGAATAACACATTCCAATTTGCATCTTTTCCTGTAAAAGCTGGATTCATCATTGTGGATAAGCGGTTAAACCTTCGGCTCAACGCAGGTTTGATTACGAATTTTTATCTTGGAAATACCTTAAAGGATCCAACTAACAGTGTTGCAACTATCGAAATTACCCCAGGGGACGATTCTCCCTACCGTACTGTTTCTTTTTCAGGTTTGGCTGGGGTCACAGTCGGATACCGTGTAATGAAGAATTTCGATATTTTGTTTGAACCCAATTACATGAGGTCATTACAAGATCTTACCAAATCCTCCACAAACTTTGCCGCTGCACCTAGCGGATTAGGCCTTTCCGCTGGAATCCGATATAATTTCAAGTAGCAAAATTGTAACCTTAGTTTATCCTTCGAGTATTAATATACTGAAGGCGGCAACCTTTCGCCTTTTCAAAGGTCTTTGTACCGACTGAACTCAAAATGAAGAGACTCCCAACGATCGCCCTGGTTCTTTCCATGGTATTTAATGCCTTTGGTCAGGATGAACCTAAAAAACAATACTCCACCTCATGGGCAACTACACCTCCTGTAATCGATGGTACAATCGAAGAGGACGCATGGAATCAGGTGGAGTGGGGGGGAGATTTTGTCCAAAGGGAACCAGAATATGGCGTCGCACCTTCTGAACCTACTTCATTTAAGATCCTATATGATGCAAAAAATTTGTACGTCGCAGTTCGAGCCCACGATTCCGATCCCGCTGCCATAGTCAAGCGAATGTCCAGAAGGGATGGATTCGAAGGGGATTGGGTAGAAGTGAATATAGATAGCTACAATGATAAGAGAACAGCCTTCTCATTCACAGCTACAGTTTCCGGAGTGAAGGGAGATGAGTACATATCAAATAATGGCGACAATTGGGATGACACATGGGATCCAATCTGGTACCTTGCTACAAGTATTGATGATAAAGGATGGATTGCAGAATTCAGGATACCATTGTCTCAGTTAAGGTTTGCTGACAAAGAGGTACATACCTGGGGCATCCAGTTCACACGTCGTTTTTTCCGAAAAGAGGAGAGATCCACCTGGCAGCCAATTCCACAGGACGCCCCGGGTTGGGTTCATCTTTTTGGAGAACTTAAGGGGATCAAAGGAATAAAATCTCAAAAACAGTTGGAGATCCAGCCGTACATTGTTGGTAAATACGAAAGATACCCCTCGGAAGAAGGAAATCCATTTGCCGATGGTGAAGATAGTAATATGGATCTGGGTGTAGATGCTAAAATTGGTATAACCAGTGACATCACCCTGGACCTGACTGTTAATCCGGATTTTGGACAGGTGGAAGCAGACCCTTCGGTAGTTAATCTTTCAGCTTTTAGATTGTTTTTCAGGGAAAGAAGACCATTTTTCCTTGAAGGCGCCAATACCCTTGATTTTCCAATTGTGGGTTTCAATCGGAATAATTTGTTTTACTCACGCCAAATTGGGGGAAGTCCGAGCTATTACCCCGATGCAGATTATGTAGATCGCCCAAATCAGACTAGAATTTTGGGTGCAGCTAAACTTTCAGGTAAGAACAAAAATGGATTCTCATGGGCATTGCTGGAGTCTCTTACCAATAGAGAGGAAGCAAACATGGAGACTGACGGGGTACGTGATAAGATGACTGTGGAACCTTTCACAAACTACCTGGTCGGAAGAGTTCAGCAAGACATAAATGAAGGAGAAACAGTCATCGGAGCAATGGTCACTTCCACCCGCAGGTTTATTAATGATGATCATTTGGATTTTCTCCATACTAATGCGTTATCCGGGGGCTTTGATCTTCAGCATAATTTCAACGATCGTAAATATGGAATAAATTTCAAAACAGTTTTCAGCAGGGTATCTGGATCCACAGAATCTATATATGAAACCCAGACGGCCTCTGAAAGATACTTTCAACGTCCTGACAATAATTATAAAGATGTTGACAGCACAAGGACTTCGCTGTCTGGAACAGGTGGAGCTCTCACTTTTGGTAAACAAAGCGGGAATTGGATCTGGGAGATAGGAGGAACTTATAGATCTCCGGAATTGGCTCTGAATGATGTTGGTTTTCTGGAACTGACTGATAACATCGTCCAATGGATTTGGACCCAATACCGCATTTTACAACCAAAAAGTATTTTCAGGTGGCAGCGCTACAATTTTGTGCAGTGGAGGGAATACGATTTTGGAATGACAAATATCGGATCGGGATATGAGTTCAACTACAACACACAATTCACAAATTATTGGAGACTGGGAACTGGTTTTGAGGTGAATGGTGATCAGATTTCGAATGCTGATCTACGCGGCGGACCATCACTTAGATATCCTGGAGGTATCAACTTTCGATATTTCATTGGCACCAATGATCAAAAGATGATGAGGGTAAATTTCAATCAATGGTTTTATTGGGGTTTCGAAGATTATCGCTTTCGTTCCGGTATCTGGACAGGTATTACCTTAAGACCACTGGATGCACTACGGATTTCAATCAATCCTTCAATATCCTGGAATCGTAATGACCTTCAATACGTAACCGATTTAGAGGACTCAAATGGAATTCCCGGCTATATCCTTGGGAGAGTAGAGCAAGTCACCTATCGACTTTCTACAAGGTTAAACTTTAATATTACACCAAATCTTACACTTGAATTCTGGGGTCAGCCATTTATGTCTACTGGCGAATACAGTCAATACAAGAAGGCCCTGGATCCAAGTGCCGAGAGTTATTTTGCCCGATATGCAGCTTATGATGATAATCTCCTAATCGCCGACAAAGAAAATGATCTCATTCAACTCCTCAATGCAAATGGTGAACAGGAATTTGAAATAGATGATCCGGATTTCAATATCCTCCAGGTTAGATCAAATTTTGTAGTTCGATGGGAATATATTCCCGGTTCGACATTGTTTTTAGTTTGGTCCACCAACGGATCTGATTTCAATAACCTTGATGACAATGATTTTCAAACTCTGAGGGATGACCTGTTGGATCTGAAGTCAACCAATACTTTTTTGATCAAATACACTTATCGATTTATTTTATAAAATTACCTTTGGCGCTCTTTTAAACAGCGAATAATATGTCAAAGGTGATGATTATTGGAGCTGGAGGAGTCGGACGGGTGGTGTCTTTTAAATGTGCTGAGGTTTCTTCAGTTTTCGATCAAATCGTATTGGCAAGTCGGACTAAATCGAAGTGCGATGACATAGCCAGGGATGTTGAGGAAAGGTATAGGGTAACTATTGTCACAGATCAGGTGGATGCTGATCACGTGAACCAAGTTGTAGAGCTTTTTGAAAATCACAAACCTGACATAGTTATCAATGTCGCATTGCCCTATCAGGACCTGACCATTATGGAGGCTTGCCTCAAATGTGGTGTGCATTACCTTGATACCGCTAATTATGAACAACCGGAAGAGGCAAAATTTGAATATAGTTGGCAATGGGCTTATCATGATAAGTTCAAGGAAGCGGGTCTAATTGCGGTTCTGGGATGTGGATTCGACCCTGGTGTTACTGGTATTTTCACGGCCAGGGCAGCTAAACATTACTTCGATGAGATTCACTACCTGGACATAGTTGATTGTAACGCCGGAGATCATGGTAAGGCTTTCGCAACCAATTTCAATCCGGAAATCAACATTCGTGAAATTACCCAGAAAGGTAAGTTTTACGAGAATGGTGAGTGGCATCATACAGAACCTCATGAGATCCATCAACCAATCAATTATCCTAACATCGGACTACGAGAATCGTATCTCATTTATCATGAAGAGTTAGAATCCCTGACGAAAAATTACCCTTCACTAAAAAGGGCAAGGTTTTGGATGACATTTGGTGAGGAGTATCTCACACACCTCAGAGTAATCCAGAATATTGGAATGGCATCGATAGAACCTGTGAATTATGAAGGACGTGAAATAGTGCCTTTACAATTCCTTAAGGCTGTTTTGCCTGATCCAGGAGAACTTGGAGAAAACTATGAGGGGGAGACCTCAATTGGATGTAGGATCAGTGGCCTGAAGGATGGAATGCAAAAATCTTACTACATATACAATAACTGTAAGCATCAAGATGCCTATACTGATACTGGAGCTCAGGGAGTTTCATTTACTACTGGAGTACCTGCTATGATAGGTGCAAAAATGGTTCTCACAAAGAAATGGAATGGTCAGGGTGTATTTAATGTGGAAGAATTTGATCCGGATCCTTTTTTGGAGGATCTTTCAGAATATGGATTGCCATGGCATGAATTAGAAAATGTAGACCTGGAGTTTGAATGATAAAGCCAGAATTAAATACTGTTCCTGAGTTTTACAGACCGTATATCAAACAACTTCCTGATATTTCATTAAGCGATCTATTGACAAGTGGATTGGATCGTTTCAATGAAATATTGACTGGAGTTGATGACGATATGGGGCTTTATAGATATCAAAATGATAAATGGTCCATTAAGGAAGTAATTCAACACTTGATTGATAGTGAAAGGATCTTTGCTTACCGTATTTTACGCTTTGCAAGGGAAGATACAACGGACCTTCCGGGATTTGACCAGGACATTTACGTGTCCAATTCAGATGCTGACAATCGCACAATGAAACATCTGGTTTCAGAATTAAACACTGTTAGAAAATCTAGTTGCGATCTTATATTGGGGCTTTCTCATGATCAGCTTCAGAATATTGGGACAGCAAACGGATATGAATTTAGTGCCAACGTGATTGCTTTTATTTTAGCGGGCCATCTTATACATCATCTAAATATTCTTCAGGACAGGTATCTGCCTAATTTTGAATGATGATAGATCATTTAAAGATCCCTTCGCCCTGCTTCGTGTTGGAAGAAAGGAAATTGACTGCAAATCTTAAGAAACTGGCTTCGATCCAGAATGATGCAGGAGTTGATATAATCCTTGCATTTAAGGGATTTGCAATGTGGAGTACCTTTCCAATAGTTAGGGAGTATTTGAAAGGTGCAACAGCGAGTTCATACAATGAGGTCCAACTTTGTTTGGAGCATATGAAGTGTAAATCCCATACCTACATGGTCGCCTATCCCGATCACCAGTTCGATGATATTTGTAAAGGATCAACTCACATTACTTTCAACTCACTTACTCAATTACAAAGATTTGTCAATAGAATTCCACGAGATGTTTCAGTAGGTCTACGCGTCAATCCTGAGTGGTCGGATGTAGAAACGAAACTGTACAATCCAGCCGATCCTTCTTCGAGACTTGGCCTGACCGTTTCGCAAATGCCAGAATTCCTTCCTGAACAAATTGAAGGATTACATTTTCATGTCTTATGTGAATCCAGTGCCGAAGCACTTAGGGAGGTACTTTTGCGATTTGAGAGGAATTTCAAAAGTTATTTGCCTGATATAAAGTGGCTTAATATCGGTGGAGGGCATCTGATTACAAAGGAGGGATATGATACTGGTCTTTTGATCAATTTGTTAAATAAACTCAAATCGAAGTATGACCTGAAAATAATTTTGGAACCTGGAAGTGCGATTGCCTGGGAGACGGGAGACCTCTATTCCACTGTGTTGGATATTGTGGAAAATGGAGGCGTCAAAACTGTAATTACGGATATTTCATTCACTTGCCACATGCCCGATTGTCTGGAAATGCCGTACAGACCTCAGATTGTAAATGCGGAAGTCGATCCAAAGAATTCTCATTTTAAATACCGAATAGGAGGACTAAGTTGTCTGGCAGGTGATTACCTGGATGAATATGGATTTTCAGAACCTTTGAACGTTGGCGACCCCATTGTTTTCAAAGATATGATTCATTACACCATGGTGAAGACAACCACTTTCAATGGCATCGACCATCCAACAATTGGCATATTGAGGGAAAACGGGGAATTGGAGGTTATCCGTAATTTTGGGTATGAGGATTATAGAGACAGATTGTCCTAATTAGTCAATTTGGGTAGCATCGTCCCCCTCATAAAATCATTGTAATCCTGGCAGGAGAGGTATGCTTCTCCTGCAGAATATGGACAGGTCTTATAAGTTTTTCCAAAAGCCCCTTGGGAAACGATCACTCCTGATCCCTTACAGACAGGGCAAATCATTTTATCCAGACCTCCACAATCATAATTTGAATCGGTTAATTCGGAGATCATATCCTTTTGCCTTTGCCGCTGGATTTCAATGTAATTCTCTTCTGACAAATCAAGAAATTTGACTGCTTCCTCATAGTATCTGCCTTTCGTACCTTTTAGTTGTATGTACTTATTTAACCAATTAATGCTTTGTTTGAATTGGCCAAGATGATAACTATTCCTTCCAAAGAGGAATGCAAGATTGGTAGGAAGTACTTCTTTATTGTTAAGAATAAAAAGAAACTCCTTTTCAGCCTCCTCGTATTCACCTCTGTTCATCATGTCTTCGCCGCGATCCATTCTCATCAGAAACTCACTTTCAGGAATTTCCTGAGAATGAGAGCACAGAGTTCCTGCAATGAACAATAGGAAATAAAAAAATCTCATTCTGACGAAGTTACTTCAATTAGAAAGATCTACATATGAGATGTCGGAATTAACCTAGACAATAATTCAAAATCAACTTAACTTAGCAAAAACAGCATAACTCATGCAAACCCCCATTAAAGATCAAACATCGGCTATTGTTGAGGATTTCCTTCCCATTAACGGCACCGATTACATTGAATTGTACGTTGGAAACTCAAAACAGGCTGCACATTTTTATAAGACCGCTTTTGGATTTCAATCCCTTGCATATGCAGGGCTTGCCACGGGTGTTAAGGACTATGAATCGTATGTGGTGGTTCAAGACAAGATCAGATTGGTATTGACCACTCCACTTAATTCAGGGACCATGGTCGGAAAGCATATTGACAAACACGGGGACGGTGTAAAAGTGGTGGCTTTGTGGGTGGACGATGCCACGAAGTCCTATAATGAAACGATCAAAAGAGGGGCCCGGTCCTATCTTGAACCTACAAAGGATGAAGATGAATATGGGGCTGTGATTAAGTCAGGGATTCATACCTATGGAGATACCGTACACTTGTTTATTGAGCGTAAGAATTACAATGGTACTTTCCTGCCAGGTTTCGAAAAATGGGATTCAGCATATAATCCTTCGGCGCTGGGATTAAAATACGTTGACCATATGGTCGGAAATGTTGGATGGGGTGAAATGAATAAATGGGTTGACTTTTATGCCAATGTCATGGGATTTACTCAATTGATATCATTTGATGATAAAGACATCTCCACGGATTATACGGCATTGATGAGCAAAGTAATGAGCAACGGTAATGGTAGAATAAAATTCCCAATAAATGAACCTGCGGAAGGTAAAAAGAAATCCCAGATCGAGGAGTATCTGGATTTCTATGAAGGTTCGGGGATTCAACACATTGCGGTAGCTACTGATAATATTATCGACACAGTTACCGGTTTAAGGGATCGAGGTATCGAATTCCTTCGAGTTCCTGGAAATTACTATGACACTCTGTTGGATAGGGTGGGGGAAATAGATGAGGACCTTGAACCACTTCGTGATCTTGGAATTCTTGTGGATCGAGATGATGAAGGTTATTTATTGCAAATATTCACCAAACCCATTGAGCCACGCCCAACATTATTCTTTGAAATAATTCAACGTAAAGGGGCAAGGTCATTTGGAAAAGGTAACTTTAAAGCATTGTTCGAGGCAATTGAGAGGGAACAAGAACTGCGAGGTACGTTGTAATATACTAGCACGATTCAAAATTCGTTTCCAAAAGGAGTTATGCATAACAGGTTTATTTTCTCTTTTGTTTTCACTATGGTTGGGGCCATATGCTTTGGACAATCCACTCGGGAAGCAACTGCTCCTCAGCCACCGGCACCCATGTATCAGGCGACTAAGAAGAGTGAATCCAAATTTCTGATCTTTAAAAAGAAGAATAAGAAAAAGGATTACTACGACGATTTCGTGAACCGAATGAAAGCCAATAGCAAACAAAAGAAGAAGGACGCCAAAATGGCGGAGAAGCCTCAATACAATAACCCCCTTTACTTTGGTCATAAGAAACCTCCAAAGAAAAGGCCGCTGGGAAAAAGAAAGTTCTGCAAGGAATGTTTGCTGAAACATTGAACAAGTGGAATTAAATAGTTTTATCGAATCGACAAATTTAAAACCCACAATCACCGGAAAGGATGTGGACGTTTTGGTTCAGGAGGCATTAGATAATAATTTTCTTGGTGTCTGTGTTCCTCCGTTTTGGGTAAAGAGAGCGGTTCGAGAAAAAGGGAATTCGGATCTTCAGATCGTAACTGTGATTGGATATCCACTTGGATATCAAATGACGGAGTCCAAGATGATGGAAATTGACAAAGCGATCGAAGACGGTGTTGATGAATTGGATATTGTCATGAATCTATCTGCATTCCAGGATGGAATGAATTGGGTAAAAATCGAACTTGCCAAATGTTCCAAGGTCATCCACGATAGTCATTTAGTCATGAAGGTTATTGTGGAAACGGATTTGTGGGATCAGAATCAACTCCTTGATACAATCAAGCTCGTAAGTGACGCTGGTTCTGACTTTTTTAAGACCAGTACTGGATATCATAGACCTCCTGTAACAACCGATGAAATTAAATTCATTCGTAAACACCTACCATCCAATGTTGGGGTAAAAGCATCGGGGGGTATCAAAACCAAATCTCACGCATTGGACTTGGTCAATGCGGGTGCCGATCGACTCGGTACTTCCAGTGGACTTCAAATTATCCAGGGATGAAAACAGCAAATATTACCTGTCGGGGTAGAGTTCAAGGTGTTTTTTATCGGGCCAGTACCAGGGATAAAGCAATAGAATTAGGCTTAAGGGGATTTGTAAGGAATGAACTAAATGGGGATGTTTTCGTATGTGCCCAGGGATCTGACGACAAAATTGATCAACTGGTTCATTGGTGCAGATCAGGTCCTCCACTTGCTCAGGTAAGTAATGTAGAACTCGTTTGGGTTGATATCGAGGAAGTATATAGTTCGTTTTCCGTGTCCTATAGATGATGAGTATTTAACTAGGCGGCTATACTGAGATAGCCTTTTCTGTCCTTTGATACTTTGAAGTGTTTCAAAATTTGTTTTTCAATTTCCTTTTCCAGAAACTCTGTAGTTATTCCTTCATATAAGAATGTACCCTTGATAACAGATAGTGTGTATTTTGGATTCCGACACAGTTCTTTTTGCCAGTTGTGGTAGCTCTTCCTCCAATCAACGACATATTTATCATAATGAGTACTTCCATCCCAAAGGAACTCGAGCTGGTTATCAGAATGGATCCTGCGGAAAATATTGCAAAGCAGAGTATAGCTGGGAATTAGAAAATCATAGTTTATTTTCTTAGTAGAAATTAAGTAATTGGTAAAGTCATCCTCGAGACCGAGAGGATTGGACTGTTGGAGGTATAAATTGACAATGTGCGGGATGGACTCCCTGACCACCTGATGTGCAAGATCTTTCTGGGCCTGTTTCAGAATATAATTTTTATCCCGATCGAAGCATTTGCCAATCATGAGCACAAAAATAGGATAGCCTTTAGAGCTATCCTATTTCCAAATAAATTTCTTCTAGTCTTTAAAGAGAGAAAGTAAATATCCAAAGACCATCAAATCCTTCAGTCCTACCACTTGCTGCGGGAACAGTAAATGACAGAGTCAATTGATTTGCGCCAACGGTAACGGAAACCAGATTGTTTGTATCACCGTCTTTGATGATTCTATCAAGGTTAAGCGTTCCGTCTGAATTTTCAACGAAAGCCCAAGTTCCTGAAGTTCTGAACACATCAGATGCACCATCATCTGTGGGCACTCCAGTTGCTTGATAACTTCCACCGGTAAAATCGGAATTTGTTCCGAATGACAGAGAAAAGTTGTCCCATTCAGTTCTCCCGGTTCCATCAAGGGTAACGGAAGTAGGGGACCAGTCCCCGGAAGCCAGTTCTTCAGACTTTGCCTTGCCCTGAGGCTCTGCTGGCGGTTTTTTACCATTTCCGCCACAACTGATAAATATTATCAGGGAGAAGATAACCGCTACGGTTAATAAGCTTTTAATGTACTTCATAGTTTAGTAGTTGTTATAGATTAAGATTTGTTGTTGTCTATCAAAAATAAATTTTTTTTTGGATTATACCTACGATTAAAATGTATTAACCTAAGATTTGAAATTAGCAAGGTCTATGATCTCTGAGGTAAAATCATATTCGTAACGCTGATTTGAAGCAATAATTATGGTCCTGGACCCTGAAAACTTGTTCATTTCGTTCAAATACCATTCAATTCCATCCTCATCCATATTTGAAGTGGGTTCATCCAACAACAATAACCGTGAATCGGTGTATAATGCCAGGAGTAATCTGAGTCGCTGTTTCATGCCGGAAGAAAACTCAGAAATACGTTTGTTCAGGGCTTTGGACAACCCTGCCCTTCTAACGTTGTCATTTATATCTCCAATGTAATTCTTGAAATTAAAATGAAAATCCAGGTGTTCCCGAAGCGTTAGCTCTTCAATCAGATTCAGATAGGGTGCCGCAAAACTCATATTTAATGGTGCTTTTTCCAGGTCAGCTTTTTCACCATCCAACAGGTATTCGGCACTCCCTTTGGTAGGTTCAGAAATAGTGCTAATTATCTTGAGCAAAGTACTCTTGCCGCTTCCATTAGGTCCAATGAGAGCAATGGTGGTATTTTCTTTTACGTCATAAGTTATTCCCCGGAAAATCCATTCCTTGCCGAATTTTTTTCCAATATCATTCAGAAGGATCTGCATTCCATCTACTCAAGACCTTTCATTATCCCTCTTTCCGAAAGGCGGATAAATTTGACGATTTCATCTTTGACCGGACTTGAATTGAATTCCTCTGCTATTTTATCCACAGCATAGCTTGTATTGAGATCACTTAGAAAGATGATCCGGTATATTTCCTGGATCTCATTCAGTTGATCTGTGGTAAAACCCCTTCTTTTCAATCCAATAGCGTTAATTCCAGTGTAACCCAGGGGTTCTCTAGCTGCCAGGACATATGGTGGCACGTCTTTCCTTACCAACGATCCTCCAGCGATCATTACATGCGATCCAATTCTGACAAATTGGCGAACAGCGGCTGTACCTCCAATTATGACATAATCTCCGATCTCAACATGGCCGGCAATCTGGACTGTATTTGAGAGAATGCTATTATCACCAACTTTACAATCATGTGCTACATGCACATACGCCATTAGAAGGCAATTGGACCCTATGACGGTTTCATTGCTCGCTTTAGTACCTCGACTGATGGTTACAAATTCACGGATCGTTGTGTTTTCTCCAACAACCGTTCTAGTATTTTCGCCTTCATATTTCAAGTCTTGTGGAACACACGAGATTTGCGCACCGGGATATATTTTACAATTATTTCCAATACGGGCTCCACTCCAAATACAGGCATTTGGGCCGATCCATGAGTTATCACCTATTTCGACATTACCTTCAATGTAGGCAAAAGGTTCAATGGTGACATTTTTTCCTATTCTTGCCTCCGGATGTATAAATGACCCGGGTTTAGACATTATCTTTTTTTACAAGTACTGCGGACATAACTCCCTCGCACACCAAATTATTGCCAACATAGGCAGATCCTTTCATTTTTACAAAACCTCTCCTTATTGGAGCCAATAACTCATCGCGAATAATCAATGTGTCACCGGGAAATACCATCTTCCTGAATTTAAAGTTTTCAATACCTAAGAAATAAGTCCAATAGTTCTCCGGATCTGGAACGGTATTCAAGGCAAGAATTCCGCCGATCTGGGCCATTGCCTCAATCTGAAGGACACCAGGCATAACCGGATTCCCCGGAAAATGACCCTGAAAGAAAGGCTCATTGAAGGTGACGTTTTTCACTCCGGCTACTGTTTCATCATCGAGATGAAATATTTTATCTATCAAAAGGAATGGGTATCTGTGGGGTAAAATACCAGCGATTTTATTGATATCGAATACAGGGGGTAGTTTCGGGTCGTATCTAGGAATATTAGCAGCGTTGTCCTCAAGCATCTGTGCTTTAAGCTTTTTTGCGAAAGCTATGTTGGCAGCATGCCCAGGTCGTGCCGCAAGTATTTGTCCTTTGATAGGTCTGCCTACTAAAGCAAGATCACCGACAACATCAAGTAATTTGTGCCTTGCCGGTTCATTCTTGTGACGCAATTTTACATTATTCAATATGCCTTCAGTCTGAACTTTGACTTTAGGTTTGCCAAGAAGTTCGGCGAGATAGTCCAGCTCTCCTTCTTCAACTACCCTGTCCACTACTACGATGGCATTAGTAATGTCACCTCCTTTAATTAGGTTCTGCTTATAGAGTTCTTCAACTTCATGGAGAAAACAAAATGTTCGAGCATTGCTGATATCATCATAAAAGTCTGCCAGGTTATTCAAGGAGGCGTGCTGACTCCCAAGAACAGGAGAATTGTAGTCGACCATTACTGTCACGCGGTAATCATCAAGTGGTAAGGCAGCTATTTCAACATCCCTTTTCTTATCTTCATAGAAAACACTTTTTGTAACCTCCAGAAAATTTCGCTGGGCATTTTGTTCTTCCAAACCAACTTCAAGTATCGCGTCCATAAATGGTTTGGCACTTCCATCCATGACAGGAGGTTCGGGACCATCAATCTCTATAAGTATATTATCAATTTCCAGTGCAACGAACGCAGCCAGGGTGTGTTCAACCGTATTGATCCTCGCTCCGTTCTCCTCCAAACTCGTACCCCGGGACAAATCGACCACATTGTCTACATCTGCACAAATGATAGGATGTCCATCTATGTCTGAGCGTTGAAACTTGATGCCATGATTTGGTTTTGCGGGCTTGAAGGTCATGTTACTGGTCACCCCAGTATGCAGACCAATCCCGGTAATTGTAACGGGCTCCTTAATTGTTTGCTGGTATATCTTCATGTGGTGTCAACTCAAGATGTTCGAAATGGATAAACGCTTCGAATATCTAGATTAGTAGCTCAGTCCTTTTCAGTCGGCGGCAAAGTTAGAAGTTTTTCCTCAAGTCGTTCAATTCGGTCCAGAACTTCCGGAAGTTTGCGAAAAACTGAATAAGACCTGATGTAGTTATTATAACCAAGGGCAGGTGAGCCATAAATTGCTTCACCTTCTTTAGTGTTTTTAGTTACTCCCGATTGAGCTTGGATTTTTGTTTGGTCAGCTATATGAATATGACCGACAATTCCGGCTTGCCCACCAATTACACATTGAGAACCAATAGTTGTCGATCCTGCTATTCCAGCCTGAGCGGCTATCACGGTATTCTCTCCGATTTCCACATTATGGGCTACTTGAATGAGATTGTCAATCTTTACACCCCTTTTTATCACCGTCGCATTAAATGTCCCGCAATCAATGACAGTGTTCGACCCGATGCTCACGTGGTCTTCAATAATTACATTCCCTACCTGTGGAACCGATTTATAAGTCCCATCAGATTGAGCAGCAAAACCAAATCCATCGCTTCCTATAACCGCCCCGGAATGAATTACACAGTGCGAACCAATTTGTGTATTGGCATAAATATTTACACCACTATAAATAACGGTGTTGTCACCAATTTTTGATCCCTCACCAATATATGAATTCGGGTATATTTTTACATTTTCTCCTATCGAAACGCCCTTACCAACATAGGTGAAGGCTCCAAAATAACAATTTGATCCATAAAAAGCAGTTTCAGCTATGAAGCTGGGATCCTCGATCCCGGTTTTTGACATGGAGGTCAATTTTTGATATTCCTCCAGCAGCAGGGTAAGACTCGAATACGGATCCTCTACTTTTATTAAAACCGCAGCAACTTCATCCTTCGGCTTGAATTTAGAACCTACTAATACTGCACTGGCCTGAGTATTGTAGATGAAAGACTCGTACTTAGGATTAGAAAGGAAAGCTATTGAACCAGACTTACCCTTTTCCAAGGCGGAAATGGAATCAATGATCTGAGATCCATCTCCTTCTACGGTCCCACCTACAAGCTCGGCGATCTGGTTAACGGTAAATTCCATACAAGTAAAACTAGACGGCCAAAGGTACATCTTTGGGCCAGCATAGATAGTATTTACGGACCAATTTGCTCATCGCTTTGATGTTAGGCAGATCCACTGCTGTAGCCACGTCCACCACGTTTTCATCTTTGTTAAGAATGTTGATCTTATCGTCTTTCGGCAGATATGCAGCATTGGAAACCGTTCCGGAGGAAACAAAATATTTTGCCTCACCTTCAACAAGATTAAAAGCACGGGTCACTTCCTTTCTTATAGATTTGATCATTTCTTTTGGTATTTTCTCATTGAGCAACCTGATTTGAAAAAGATTACGGTAGATCAATCTTCTACTCAGCTCTGACAGTATCCTATCATCATGGTCAAGCCAGAATTTTATCGATCCCCAAATGTCGTTATCATCCAGCTTCATGAATATGTCTAGTATGTCAGGATCTTCCTCAAAATCCTTGCCATCAATATTACGTTCGAGAAAAATAGAGAACGCTGGAGTGGCAGGTGCATCTATTCCTTTCTGCCTAAGGAATTTTGCTCGCTTGATCAACTCAATCAGCATTTTCTCTGCTGCAATTGCAGTTTTATGCAAATAAACCTGCCAGTACATTATCCTTCTGGCATTCAGAAAACTCTCAATACTGTATATGGCCTTTTCCTCAACCACTAATCTTTCATCTTTTATGTTCAGCATATTGATGATCCTTTCCGCCCCTATAGTACCTTCCTGAACCCCCGTATAAAAGCAATCCCTATTTAGGTAATCCAGCCTATCCATATCCAATTGGCTGGATACAAGTTGTGTCAAAAATTTTCTCGGATATTTACCCTCAAAAATCTCAATGGCAAGATCTAGCCTGCCATTAAATTCTTTATTTAATCTACGAAGAGCCCACCGCGTTATTTTTTCATGAGCGACATCGTCGAAAAGGCTAAATTCCAATGTGTGTGAGAAGGGGCCATGGCCAATGTCATGAAGTAAAATTGCTAACAGTGAACCTTCGTATTCCGAATCAAAAATCATATGTCCCTTACCTTGCAATGTATCAAGTGCTTTTTGCATCAAGTGCATAGCTCCAAGAGCATGATGAAAACGAGTATGAAGTGCACCGGGGAACACAAAATCCGAAAGACCCAGTTGTTTTATTCTTCGTAAACGCTGAAAATATGGATGTTGAATGACATCAAAAATGATGTCACTTGGAATATTAATGAATCCATAAACGGGGTCGTTCAGAATTTTCTTTTTATTCAAATTAATTTCGGTTTGATTCTTGCAAAGGTGAATTAAAGTCTTAAGCTTTAACCTATGCAGAGATACAAAATATTGTGGGCTGATGATGAAATAGATCTACTAAAACCGCATATACTATTTCTGACAAACAAAGGATATGAGGTCACTTCCGTCAACAACGGGAATGATGCCTTTGACATGATCAAAAGTGAATCCTTTGATCTCGTTTTTCTGGATGAAAATATGCCTGGGAAATCCGGACTTGAAACTCTCTCTTCGATCAAGACATATAATCCAAATATTCCAGTTGTAATGATCACTAAAAATGAGGAAGAGCACATCATGGAGGAAGCCATTGGATCCAAAATCGCCGATTACCTAATTAAACCTCTTAATCCGAATCAAATTCTACTTTCACTTAAAAGGGTATTGGACCATGACAGGATAATAACAGAAAAGACAAACCTGAACTATCAACAGGAATTTACTAACCTATCCTCGATTTTGAGTGAAGATCTTGATCATGAGGGCTGGGCCGAGTTATATAGGAAATTGATTTTTTGGGAGTTGCAAATCGACAGTACTGAAGAAAAGAGTATGTCGGAGATCCTTTTAATGCAAAAAAATGATGCCAATAGAAAATTTGCGCAATATGTCGAAGACAATTATAGGAATTGGATTGCAGAGAATGCATCAGCACCCTTGATGTCACATGACATTCTTAAAAAAAGAGTATTCCCAATGATGAATGATAATCAGGTCAACCTGATCGTTATTGACAATTTAAGGTTTGATCAATGGGAGATCATTGAGCAAGAAATTGCGAAAATTTTTGACCTTGACTCTAAGGAACACTATTATTCGATACTTCCAACCACGACTGCTTATGCAAGAAATTCTCTTTTCGGGGGAATGCTGCCATTGGAAATCGCTGAAAACTTCCCTCAGTTTTGGGTTGG
Organism: Cyclobacteriaceae bacterium; assembly: GCA_965242805.1. Taxonomy (GTDB): domain Bacteria; phylum Bacteroidota; class Bacteroidia; order Cytophagales; family Cyclobacteriaceae; genus JANQEU01. The sequence continues at coordinate 4,790,485 of CBDETD010000002.1, forward strand.
AGAAGACGAATCAAAGCCTAAAAACAACTTTGAAAAAGAACTTCTGGATGCGAATCTCAGACGAAACAATATTGACAAAAAATTTAGCTACAATAAAATAATTCAGGCAAAGGATGGACGAAGTCTTTCTGAAAATACTGATCAAATATTGAATTGTGAACTCAATGCAGTAGTGTACAATTTTGTGGATATGCTATCTCATGCCAGAACTGACATGCAAATGATCCGTGAACTTGCTCCTGATGAATCTGCATATCGGGCATTAACCAGAACGTGGTTTTCTCATTCACATTTGCTGGAAACCTTAAAACGTCTTGCTGATCGTAAAGCTAAGGTCGTTATCACCACTGACCACGGTACTATACGCGTCAAAAGACCTGAAAAAATAGTTGGGGATCGGAATACAAATACTAACCTCAGATTTAAAACTGGTAAAAACCTCAATTTTGATGAAAAGAATGTGTTTTCTACTAGGAGCCCCAAACACCTTCAATTACCCCAATCCCATGTAAGTAGTTCTTTTGCATTTGCAGTGGAAGACAAGTTCTTCGCATATCCCAACAACTACAATCACTATGTGAATTTCTATAAAGATACGTTCCAACACGGGGGAATCAGTATGGAAGAAATGATCATACCCTTTATAGTACTTAATCCAAAATGAAATATTTTCTGGAAAGTATAGACGACGTAGCTTCCAGTTTATTTGAGGAATGGAAACACATCGGTGTATGGTGTTTCCATGGTGAGATGGGGTCAGGAAAAACAACTCTTATCAAATCCATATGCCAACAGATTGGAGTGATTGATACTATGAGTTCTCCAAGTTTTGCCATAATCAATGAATATCAGACAACTTCTGACCAAATAATCTATCACTTCGATTTTTACAGGATAAAATCGGAAAAGGAAGTTGAGAACATCGGAACTGATGAATATTTTGATAGTGGGAACTTGTGTCTCATAGAATGGCCTGAGATGATTGAAAGCCATTTACCTGATAATTACCTGGAAATTAATATTAAATTAGTGGGGGAAAATCAACGAGAACTAACGGTTACCCCCCATGTCGGAGAGCATTAGATCTGAACTAGAGGAAATTGCAAAAGGGACAGCTCTCTATCCGAAAGAATCACCTTTAAGAACCAGGGAGGGCAGAAAGACTTTACAAATCTCGGTTCCAATCGAAACTTCCCTCCAGGAAAACCGAGTTTCATTAAAGCCCGAGTCAGTCAGCCTTCTGGTTAATAATGGGCATGAGATACTTGTTGAGACCGGTGCAGGCAATTCAGCCAATTTCAAAGACAATGAATACAGTGAAGCCGGAGCTAGGATCATATACAACCGAAATGAAGTATTCCAGACCGATATTGTTTTGAAGGTGGAGCCACCAACAAAATATGAACTTGAAATGATGAAACCAGGTATTACCCTGATTTCTGCCTTCCAGCCGGGTACTCAAAACATTGATTTTCTGGAGAATTTGGCCAAGAAAAGGATTACTGCAATAGGATATGAATTTATAGAAGATAAGGTTGGAGGTTTACCTTTGGTTCGGGCAATGAGTGAAATCGCGGGTAGTTCTATTATGCTGATAGCAGCGGAATATCTAAGTAAAACCAACGAGGGGCAGGGCATCGTACTGGGGGGTGTGACCGGGGTACCTCCAACGAAAGTGATTATCCTTGGAGCTGGGACAGTCGCGGAATTTGCAGCAAGAGCAGCACTGGGGTTGGGTGCGGACATTAGCATTTTTGATGATCAGATCTATAAATTAAGGCGGCTTAAGCATGCTATTGGACATCAGGTGCATACTTCCACAATCGACAATGGAGCGTTGGAAAAAGCAATAGCTACTGCGGATGTGGTTATTGGAGCAGTCAGAGCAGAGAAAGGCCGAAACAAGATCATTGTAACAGAGGAAATGGTCTCCCAAATGAAACCCGGTTCCGTGATCATTGATGTGAGCATTGACCAGGGTGGCTGTATAGAGACTTCTCGTCAAACAAACCTAAATGATCCTGTATTCGCAGTCTATGACGTTATTCATTATTGCGTGCCCAATATTGCCTCCAGGGTCGCGAAGACAGCAACTATAGCCATATCGAATATTTTTGCTCCAATCCTGCTTCAAATTGCAGATTCGGGGGGGATTGACGATATGATCTATCAGCATAAATGGTTCATGAAGGGGGTTTATGCGTACAAGGGATCGTTGACCAACCTTTATCTCGCCAGGAAATATAACCTTGGATACAAAGACCTAAGCCTTCTGATGGCTGCCAGAATTTAGAGTTTCATCAGACTTTCCTTCAAAGCCTTGATTTTTGCTTCGGCATCATCGCGCTTCTTTCGTTCGATTTCAACAACTTTTTCCGGAGCATTTTGAACAAATCGATCGTTCTCCAATTTCTTCAAAACACTTTTTAAGAAACCTTCGGTATACAAAAGTTCTTTTTCGAGGTTTTCTTTTTCTGTGTCAATGTCAATTCCTTCCGGTGACTCCAGGTAGTATTCTGTTGACCCTATGACAAAACTGTAGCAATGCTCAGGTTTGATATTTGAATACTCCACATCGCTGAGATTTGCCATCTTCAATAAAGAGGATTCAATGTCATCGAAAATGTGATCCTTAGCATTGATCACCAGCTTTAAGGCCTCTTTTTGAGCGATCTTTTTGCTATTTCTTATGTTGCGTACATTGGAAATGATTTCAAACAAAATGTCACCATGTTCGAGAATGGTTTGATCGTATGAATTTGATTTGGGCCAGGAAGCAACGATGACACAATTTCCATTCTTTCTGTCCCCAAAGGCATGCCACAATTCTTCAGTGATAAATGGCATAAATGGATGCAAGATCTTTACCAGATCTTCGAATAAGGAAACCGTTTGATTATATGTTTCTTTGTCGATGGGCTTTCTGTATTCAGGTTTTATCCATTCAAGATACCAACTACAGAAGTCATTCCATATCAACTTATAAACTGACATCAATGCATCGGAAACCCTGAATTTTTCAAAGTGTTTTTCAAGCTCCTTAAGCGTTTTATTGAGATGGGCGGTAAACCATTTTACGGCCAACTCATTAGAGGCAGGCTGATCCATCTCCGTAGTCTCCCAGCCGTCGACCAATCTGAAGGCATTCCAGATCTTATTAGCGAAATTTCTTCCCTGTTCAACAAGTTTTTCATCGAAAAGGAGATCATTGCCAGCAGGTGAACTGAAAAGCATCCCCGTTCTTACCCCATCAGCACCGTATTGCTTTATAAGGTCGAGAGGCTCAGGAGAGTTACCCAAAGATTTAGACATTTTCCTTCTCTGCTTGTCTCGAACAATTCCGGTTAAATACACTCTTTTGAAAGGTTTCTCATCCATGTATTCGTAACCAGCGATAATCATACGTGCAACCCAGAAGAAAAGTATTTCAGGTGCAGTGACCAGAGTGTCAGTTGGATAGAAATAGTCCAATTCGGGATTTGAGCCGGGTATTATTTTCCCTGTTTCCGGATCGAAATACTCGTCAGAGAAACCGTTGAAAACTTCAATCGGAAACAACCAGGACGAAGCCCAGGTGTCCAGAACATCTTCATCTTGCTTTAGGTCATCAATCGAAAGACTTTGGTCTCCATTTGCTTTCTTAGCAAGATCCAACGCTTCTTCCAACGTTTCGGCCACCACAAACTCACTTTCACCCTCACCATAGTAATAGGCCGGTATTCGGTGCCCCCACCACAATTGACGAGAAATGCACCAATCCCGTACATTTTCCATCCAATGATTGTATGTATTCTTAAATTTTGGAGGGTAAAGGATCACTTCATCTTCCATGACAGCATTGTGAGCCTTCTTTGAGATGTCCTTCATCTTTATGAACCACTGAAGTGATAGTTTAGGCTCAACTACCGAATTGGTTCGTTCACTCCGCCCGATACGTGTAGTAAAATCTTCTTCACCAATGAGATAACCCCCTTTTTCAAGGTCTTTTATTATCAGATCCCGAACTTCAAATCGATCTTTCCCTACATATGCTGGGATTTCACACTTTTCGTTGAGCGTCCCATCTAGATTGATTGTGTCAATTATTTCCAATCCATGTCGTAATCCGATATCATAATCATTTTGGTCATGGGCAGGAGTCACCTTCAAGCATCCCGTACCAAAATCCAGTTCAACATAGTCGTCCCCTATGATCGGGATTTCTCGGTCAATGAAAGGTACAAGTGCTGTTTTTCCAATTAGATCTTTGAACCGCTTGTCTTTGGGATTAACTGCTATGGCGGTATCACCCATGATTGTCTCCGGACGCTGAGTTGCAATCACAACATGATCATCGGAACCCTTCAACTTGTACCTGATGGAATATAGTTTTGAGACCTCTCCTTCTTCATTATATATAACTTCCTCATTGGATACAGCAGTCTGTGCCTCAACATCCCAGTTTATCATTCTAAGACCTCTATAGATGTATCCTTTTCTATATAGATCTACAAAAACACGGATCACAGCTTTATAGTACCCTTCGTTCATCGTGAATGCTGTCTTTTTCCAATCACAAGAAGCTCCAAGTTTTTTTAGTTGCTCAAGGATGATCCCTCCATATTTTTCCTTCCATTCCCATGCATACTTTAAGAATTCATCTCTTGAAAGGTCTCCCTTTTTAATCCCTTTTTCGCGAAGCATTTTCACCACTTTGGCTTCCGTAGCGATAGAGGCATGATCAGTGCCAGGTACCCAGCAAGCCTCTTTTCCTTCCATGCGAGCTTTCCTGATCAATACATCTTGGATAGTATTATTGAGCATATGCCCCATGTGAAGAACTCCTGTGACATTGGGAGGTGGTATTATTATCGAGTATGGTTCCTTGTCGGTGTTGACATTCGCTGTGAAGAAGTCATTTTCCAACCAATGTTGATACCATTTATCTTCAACTTTAGTGGGATTGTATTTTGTTGATAAAGCCATCGGTAAAAATGAAATAAGGATGCAAAACTAGTTCACTGATTAGACACTACATAATGATTAAATGTGAACTATATCAATGGTGTTTACGCCGTGAAAAATATCCTATATCATTGTGTTTCGAAACCTAGCATACGATCATGAACCCCAATGATGCAGCATTATCCAGTTGGCTCGAAATTCCAAGTAATTCCGATTTTCCCATACAGAATTTACCATTCGGCATATTCAAAAAAAATACTTCCAGCCCCAGGGCTGGTGTAGCAATTGGTGACCTTGTCCTGGATCTGGCACAATTGTATGAAGCAGACTTGTTTGATGGATTGGGCATTGCCGGGAATGTCTTTGCACACGACTCTCTCAATACATTCATTGGATTGGGAAAGGAAACCACAAGGAAGGTGAGGAATAGGGTCTCTCAATTGCTAAGATCCGAAAATGAGGAGTTAAAGAATTCTTCTCTGGTGGATAGTGCACTCATCCCGCAAAATAAAGTGGAAATGTTGTTGCCAATTGAGGTCAGGAATTATACAGACTTTTACAGCAGTGAGCAACATGCGTTCAATGTTGGTAGTATGTTTCGGGACCCAGACAATGCACTTCTGCCCAATTGGAAACATATACCGGTTGGTTATCATGGCCGAGCGTCAAGTATTGTAGTTTCGGGAACCCCGATTCACAGACCGAAGGGACAAACCAAGAAACCTGATGAAACTTTCCCGAAGTTCGGCCCTACAAGGCTTTTGGATTTTGAATTGGAAATGGCTTTTATCACTTGCAAGGAGAATGGTTTGGGGAACACCATCCAAACTTCGGAGGCAGATGATTACATATTTGGTTTTGTGCTTTTTAACGACTGGTCGGCAAGGGACATTCAGGCATGGGAATATGTTCCCCTTGGACCTTTTTTGGCAAAGAATTTCGCTTCTTCGGTTTCTCCGTGGGTTGTGACCATGGATGCCTTAGAAGCTTTTCGTACCAATGGTCCAAAACAAGATCCACCTGTTTTACCTTATCTCGAGTATCAGGGTAAATGCCATTTTGATATTAATCTTGAAGTGTTGATCCAACCTGAAGGAGCCCAACCTACATCTGTCACCCGTTCGAATTTCAAGCACATGTATTGGAATGTCAATCAGCAGCTGGCACATCACGCGATCAATGGATGCAATATCCAGGTTGGGGATATCTATGCCTCTGGCACCATCAGTGGGAATGAGCCATCCTCATACGGTTCTATGCTGGAGTTGACCTGGAGAGGATCCAAACCAATTTCGCTTGAAGGTGGTTTAGAAAGAAAGTTTATTGAGGACAACGACAAAGTTATAATGAGAGGTCATGCAAGCAATGGGGAAGTACGTATTGGATTTGGAGAGGTTAGCAACATGATATTACCACCTATTAATTAGAGATGGAAATAAATCCTAAAGATATACCAACCGGTGAACTACATGGATATTTGTTGGGAGCTGTCAGCCCCAGACCTATCGCATTTGCCAGTACGATAGACAAACAAGGTAATCCTAATTTGAGCCCATTTAGTTTTTTTAACGCCTTTGGTTCCAATCCACCTACATTAATTTTCTCACCTGCAAGAAGGGTGCGAGACAATACCCTGAAACATACTCTGGAGAATGTGAACGAAGTACCGGAAGTAGTGATAAACGTTGTTGATTATTCCATTGTAGAACAGATGTCACTCTCAAGTACTGAATACGCGAAAGGCATTAACGAATTTGTCAAGTCTGGTTTGACCGAAGTAAAATCCAATCTTATTCGACCTCCAAGAGTTAAAGAATCCAAAATTTCATTCGAATGCCAGGTAAAGGAAGTCATATCATTGGGTGATGAGGGTGGAGCAGGTAATCTGATCGTGTGCCAAGTTGCCTATATTCATCTGGATGATGATATATTGGACAGTAAAAATAAAATTGATCCTCAAAAATTAGATTTAGTTGGCAGATTAGGGGGAGATTGGTATGTGAGAGTTAAGGGAAATGCTATTTTTAAAGTTCAAAAACCTAACCGTAACATGGGTATCGGAATAGATGAAATACCTGAGAATATAAGGGATAGCGAAATACTTACTGGTAATGATCTGGGAAAACTTGGAAATGTGGAGGCACTTCCAACACGGGAGGAAGTTGATCAATTTTCAGAAGAGCCTGAAGTCAGTGCAATACTTGAGTACTTTCCCGATAATCCTGACGATCAGTTGATAGAGATCCATAAATTAGCCAAGAATTATCTTGACCAGGGGGAGGTAGAGAAAGCATGGAAGACCCTACTTCAGTGCTAGTCTATTTTATCTCATCTTTTCAATATCATCAAGTAGTCCATTTTCCAAATAGGATCGCAATTCTCGATCCTGTCCATCCAGTATTTCTTTCGAAAAGAATGGAGAATTCAATTGTTTGAATTCATTCTCGATTTTCACTGCCCATTGTAGTCCAGGTTCATCTTTCTCACCTACCACTAACTTAATCCTCTTTCCATAACTATGAAGCTTGTCAAAATCTTTCGCCTCGTAATGGTCCCAATAATGTGACGAGAGAAGTATAGTCTCCCGAAAATATTTAGAAGACATTTCCATATAGGTCTGCGCTGGGATACATCCATCTTTGTAGCCGATTAGTATAAATCTATTCGTGGTTAAACTGTAGTCGCTCCTGATCTTGTCAAGGAATTCTTCCAAGGCATGATGGGAGGGGTGATTGATCCATCCGTTTCTCTGTTTTTTTGGAGAAAAGGGAATGACTAATAGTAAATCCCGATTTCCGATAGAAGTCATCATTAAATTGATGATCCTTTTTGTAGTTGGAGCATCATACTCCATACTCGAAAAAATGAGTACAGGCGTCAGGTTTTCCGGACTTGTTTTGACCGATTCAATGACCTGATAATCGAAATTAACTCCATTTCCTCCCTGAAATGACTTGTGTGCACTGGAATTTGATTGGCCACAAGAGTAGCCAATCAAACCCATAAATGTAATAAGTGAAAATAGAAGAAGTTTCATGACGATCCGATTTACCAACCAGCAGATCTTTGGGGCGCAATTCCCTTCAACCTGACATATGTGATATTCTTACCATATTCGCGTTGGAGGTGGTCTGTCATCGTGAGAATTGCCTGTAGTCTTGACATCTTACTTCCAAACCATTCGATTTCCTCGAAAAGCTGGTCGTTTGTTAAATTTTCAATTCCACCTCTGATGAATCTAAATGATTCCTCCAGATTCTGAATTACCTGATCTTTATTCTTCGAGTCCACTTCCATCTGATCTTCCGGTGCATTCAAATTCACGGTAGGTCCAAACAGGTAGTTTGCCCCGGCAGTATGACCCACAAGATCACCATAAGTGGCTAGTGGTTCAATTGGAGAAAACCCAAAATGCTCGGCAGGCATTTTCTTAGTTGTGGAAATAACCATATTGGTCATTCGATCCCAAGCTTCCAGTACATTCTTGACATTGAGTGTTTTGGGATTTGAGCTTTGAGAGAATAATGAGAATTTGAGTAACAATAATGCTACAAAGATGAATTTCGTTTTCATGTCCTTTTTATTTTATTCGAATGTACAAGGACAGGATGAAGCTTTAAAACAAGTTGTTTTAAAGCGTTGGAAGTGTGATCAATGGTTAGAATCGTTCAGGTAGTCATCTAACCTACTTTTATAGGTTCGTCCGGAAACGAGGACTGAGCCATCTGTTAGCTCCAGCTCATATTCATTGTTATTTCTATAAATTGTTTTTACAATGAAATTAGTGTTTACGATATATGACCTGTGAATTCTGAGGAATTTTGAGGGATTCAATTCACTTTCTACCTGATTCATACTTTGTCGCAACAAATATTTTCTGCTATCAGTCTTGATGGAGATGTAATTACCCTCTGATTTTAAGTAATAGACCTCATCGGCTAACACATGAATTTCACGGCCCTTTTCTTTGATAGTGAATGTCTCCAGATAGCTGCTGTCCAATGCTTGGTATGTCTTTAGCAGCAACGCAAATTTTTCCTCAAGCTCGACTGATCTTTTCGATTTTACAACCTTCCGTACTTTATCCACCGCTTGGTTTAACCTATCAATATCAAAGGGTTTCAGAAGGTAATCCACTGCATTCTCCTCGAATGCTTTGATAGCATATTGGTCATAAGCGGTTGTGAAGATTATGTGTGCATTCTTATCAATTTTTTCCAGGACTTCAAAACCATTCATTTCCGGCATTTGTATATCAAGGAAAAGCAAATCCGGTGATTTATTCCGGATTAGATCAATAGCTTCTTTACCGTTTTTTGCTTCACCAATTATTTTCACAAATGAGTTGTTCTCAAGCAATTTTTCCAGCCTTTTTCTCGCTAGAAACTCGTCATCGATGATAATTGACGTGATCATTGTAAGGGTATCTCTATTCTCGCACAGAAACGTCCATTTACTTGAAAGGTTTCAAAGTTGAAATGGTCATATAAGTGCTCGAGTCTTTTCCTTACAATGTTTAGACCCATACCAGTGCCTGCCTTTGTATTATTATTCAAATCATTTTCAACCTGGATGTAAAATCCCTGTTTTGGATTATCAACAAATCCGGTTTTAACATGTATTTCATTTCCTGACCCAATTTTACCAGGACCGTACTTCACCGCATTCTCAATGAGAGGTTGTAAAATAAAACCAGGTACAACTTTTGATGATAGTCTTTGATCCAGGTCATATTTGACATTAAGTTGATCAAACCGGATCCTCTCAATTTCAAGATACTCTTGAACGTACTTCAGTTCTTCCTCTATGGTAACATAATTTTTATCCTCGGTTTCCAATACTTTTCTGAACAGAATACCAAGTCGAGATATCATTTTATGAGCTTTGTTACTATCAATATCGATAAGGCTTGAAATAGAGTGCAATGTATTGAATAGAAAATGAGGATTAAGCTGCATACGAAGTGCATTTAATTCAGCTTTGGCAAGGTCCTTTTCTTGATTAATACTTTTCTTTTGGTAATTAATAACCAAAAGAATTGATACAATGACGCTTAGCTCGATCAGGGAAGAAAAGAAGCCTATACCCAATTCAGTCAAACTGTTTGTTCCTAGAAATTCACGGAGATAACCTGTCCTGAAGTAGTTCAATACATCGTTTCCACGAGAAGAAATGATACGATGGGTCAATGCGATCATCATGGACTGGAAGACCAAAATCGTAATAATTCGTAACCTGGCAGCTCCTCGATTCAAGAACTTCATAGTTATTCTGTGAATGATTGGTAAAAAGAGAATCCAGGTGGAATAGTTAATTAAGTTCTTAAGAAACACGATCACTCCACTGAAATCAAAATCGTATTCTGCAATTAGATGCAGCGTATACTGCTGAAGAGTGAGGAATATTGATACCGCACCAATGCTTATACCTAACCAATGGCTTTTTATTGGAATAGACTTAAAATCAAGTATTTGTTTGATCAATTAACTAAAACTCATTCGTACACAAACAAAATTAGGATAAGGTTAATCCAACTTTTAATTTTAAGTGATGGAATGAGTAATTACTTTTTATTCCGTGAAATTCTACTATATGAAACATCTTGTTGGATTATCAATAATTATTATTTTATTTTTTTCCTGCTCTCAAACAGGGAAGGGAAGTGATTCTGAAACAGCTGCGTTAAAACCTGTGGCGGAGCTGACCTATGTGGAAATATGGGAGATCCTTCTGGCAAATAATGATTCCAAAGGAATGGACGTTCATGGTGAGGAGTTCGGAACAGAAGCTATGAATGAAGTAATTGAGATAATGACAGGGGAATGCACGCAGCAGGGTTGTGGATACATGAATCAAATACAAAATACTTCGGATAAAATAATGTCCATCATTGTCAAATTTTCTTTCGATTTACCAGGAAATCCTACCAAGGAAATGATGCGGGCCTATGACATAGCCCCCATGGAGAAAGTTAATATCGGATGTACTAATATCTGTTATGACAATCAATCGTACCCCGTCAAAGCTGAGGTGATCTCGGCAGGTTATAATAGTTGATCAACTATTTTAGAATATCAAACATACGGGTATACTTGATGGTGAAACTTCTATTCACCACACCATAGTCAAATCCTCTGATAAATGGATCACCATAATTTAATCCAGTAATATCTCCCAGGTTCGTCTGGTTAAATACTACAAAGAGACCGGTATTAGCGGTTTCCAGCCAACCAAACCGAATATTAGCCGATGTGATTTCCGAAACACTGTTGTATTGTAGAAGGCTTTGAATAAAGATCCTTGGTGTGAATGCATAGGAAATCCTGGTTCCAATGACAGTAGCTGTGAAATCACCATTTGGAAGATCAAAATCATTATATTGAACAGTGACTTCCGAATTAAACTGATCACCGACCCTGAACCCTATGGTGCCTGAATGGATCATTCGTTCACCCCCGAATGATCCTCCTAAAATGTGTCTGGTATCCGCATAGATCATTTTGCTGGGATTGGTAGTGAAGACAATCTGTGCCTCCATATGATTGTAACTATTGGCAGGAACGGAAATGCCTTCTGAAATTTCAAAATCATTTACAACTCCTTCTGTCGTAATGTTGAGCCCTGTATGTATCTCAAAGCCGTTTCTCCAGACCCAATGATTATCAATGTGCAGAAAACTTGTTTCTAAGAAATCATCAAAATTCCAGAAACCTCGATATGATATATGGGGTCTGTTTTCCAGGAAGTTGAGTTTATTTCCTTCTTTTGCTCTCCATTGATAGAAAATCAGAAATTCCGGTTTTCTGAATGCCGTACGGGAAAGGAATCCGAGTTCAGGATTGAAGTTTTCTGCCACTTCCGTATAAGCTGCATTAAGTCTCCATCCATTCCAGGAGTAATTTGCCTGAAACTTATACGCGTGATCCTCAACACTTGAAACATTTAAAGTTCCATCTCCCGGAGAGGAAGTCATTGCTGCGAAACCGGAAAGTTGAGCTTTTTTCCCTATTCCCAATCTTCCGTCTACAGCGAAAGTTCGATTGTAATCATTTTGATTGGTTGGTGAAACTCCCTCTTCCAGTCCTCCCAGACTTTCACGATTCATGAATGCGGCACCGATGAAAGATCTGGAGGCAAATTGGTGATTTACCCGCGCTACAGAAAAATTGTTTCTTTCAATTGCGATCCCATTGTTGGTGACAGCCTCCGTAAACATGCTGAGCCCACCAATGTAGGTGTTTTTTACCTTACCTGATAATCTGGCTCCTCCGATAATTGGCACTATTTGACCGTTATCACCGATACCAATCCTTCGGCTGAAAAACAGGTCTACTTCTCCGGGAGCACCGACACTGAACTGGCCGGCATTTTCCAGAAAGAATGGACGTTTTTCAGGGAAGAATAAATTAAAGCGATCAAGATTTACTTGTTCATTGTCCACTTCAACCTGCGCAAAATCTGTATTGTAGGTTACGTCTAACGTTAAACTTGGTGTAACACTGTACTTAAGATCTGCACCAATCTCACCATCTAATTTTGTGTCAGATCTGTCATCCGTGTAGTCTCTTGATACTCTTCCTAGTCCATAAGGAATGAATTTTAGATTTCCTGGTGTTCTAAGGTTCAATCCTTCCAGGTCACCGGCCAGTGATAAGCGCTTTATGTCAAACTGAATAGGAAGAGGTGCCCAGTAAGCTATTTCATTTGTTTTACGGATATTTCTCTGAAAATTTATTCCCCAGCTTTGCTCTCCGGAGTTGAACCGTAAAGTCCGTAACGGAATGGCGAATTCAGCACTCCACCCATATTCTCCTACCTCCGTTTTGACTTCCCAGGAGGCATCCCAGTTGATGTTGAATCCTCCGATCACTCCTCCCTGCTGACGATTAGAATTGAAATTGCCTTGTCCCTCGTTGTCTACCTGACCATCGTATTCGACCCCTATGGAGTTGGTTCCAAATAAAAATCCGTTTTGACCATCATTGTAGGTGTCAAGAATAAATAGGAAGCTGTCAGTTCCATCCAATGAAGCATCTCGTCTCGGATCAGACACCACTAATTTATCAGGTTGGGCATCATAGCATACCACAGATAAATAAAAGGTTTGAGTTGTATAGGCTATCCGGATCTCGGTTTTCTCGGAAGCAGGGTATCCATTATCCGGTTGCACCTGAACCAGTTCAGTGATTGGCTCAATTGCAAGCCAGGTGGCATCATTCAAAACATTGCCATCCAATTGCATTTCTGACTCTATAACTGAGGCCTTTGCTAAAGGTGGATCAATATATGAATTTGTTTGGGATATGGTGTAGAACCCCCAAAATAACAGGCTATGGAATAAAAGGAATCTGTTCATAGGGAATGTGAATTTATCACACTTGAACAGATTGTCATGCATTCATTTATGTGTCTGGTCAAATTAGAACGCCAAGCGTTCCTTGAATTTAATAAGTTCGTCTTTCAGTTCTGTGTTTTCAAACTTATCAATGTACTGATAGATCTTGCTGTCCGGATCAACATTCAATTCACGTAGATTCATATGTTGATTGCTAAATATAAACTCAAGATCTGGGTATATTTCTTTTAGAACATCCACCACATCCAGGATCATCAGATTCTTATCTACAACATTATAAGTGCCGGATGGGACCTCTTTCACAACTACCTGAGCAATGGTGGACGCAAGATGAGACACGTGGATAAATGCTCTTGTTTGCTTACCTGTACCAAAGATCTGAATACGATTGCTGAAATTGGCATCGAATACAAAACGGTTAATAACTGCATCAAACCTCAAACTTCGATTATACCCATAAACATTGCCTCCTCTGAGTATGACGGCATGCTTTGATTCCATCAACCGATTCACATGTTCTTCTCCCCTGAGTTTGGAAACCCCGTAAAAGGTTTGTGGAGAGGGAGTGGTTGCTTCGTTGGCAAGAGCATGATTTGCACCGTAAATGGAGGTACTACTTAGATAGATGAATTTACCTATGCTGGATTCTTCAGCCTGATAAACAACTTCCGCAGTTCCCCAGTGATTGACCTGCTCGTAAAAATGTGGATCAGTGTTTGCAAAAGGAGTGGTCACAATAGCTGCTAGATGGATTACAACATCCACTCCTTCCATGGATTTTCTTAACAGCCTGGAATCCAGGATCTCACCTCTAATGAAGGTCACCTTTCCGGGACTCTCATACTGTTTTCCAAGAAAGAAATTGTAGTGGCTTTTGCTTAGGTTATCGTAAATGATAACTTTTTCAATTTCATCCATTGAAACCAAAGCCTTGGTCAATTCTGTGCCCACATAGCCGGCACCACCTGTAATGAGTACTTTCATGATTTTGTAACAAGGTCTGTGTGCAGACCACACTCAACTTTATTTAGCCCAAACCAGCGGGCTTCCCTTTCTTGCATTTCAAGGTCGATCTTCCTAGTACATGGTTCACATCCGATACTTAGATATCCATTTGATTCCAGGGGGTGTCTTGGTAAATTGTGTTCCTTTACATAGGAAAAGATCTTACGTTTATCCCAATCTAACATTGGGTGAAATCGCATGCTGTTAAACGGAGATGGTTGTTCAACCTTCATTGACCTACGAAACTCACTTTGATCCGCTCTTACCCCGTTGATCCAAATATCAAATACTGTGAGAACCGCTTCCATGGGTTGCGTTTTGTTGAGGTAACAACAATGGTCAGGATCAGTGGTAAACATTAGTTTTCCATTCGGTTCCCTTTGCAGATATTTTGGGGTATTGGGTTTCAGGTCAATGACATTCAACCCAAATTCTTCAGCAACCCTATCTTTGAATTCAATAGTCTCAGGGAACAGGTATCCGGTATTAATGAAGTAGACAGGTATTGTAGGATCAATTTCACTCAAAATATGAAGCATCACCAAACTATGGGTCTGGAAAGAAGATGTGGTAAACATACGTTTTCCATCTGCCCGATAACTCTGAATTTTCTTCTTTACTTCCTTGATTTCCATGCCTGTCTTTCTCGATGGCAAAACAACAGGCAAAATGGAATAATTCAAACTATTTTCAAGAATTCGAACAAAGAATGATTTGACTTGTTTTACATTGAAATCTATTTGCGAGAATCGTTGTTAGATTAAGGAAATGAAAGTAGCCGTATATCGTAAGGAACATTTCAATGCTGCTCATCGTTTGTATAATCCTGATTGGGATGAAAAGAAAAACGAAGAAGTATTTGGAAAATGTAACAATCCTAACTGGCATGGACATAATTATGAATTGATTGTTAAGTTAGTAGGAGAACCCGATGACGATACCGGTTATGTTTTTGATATGAAAATTTTAAGCGATTTGATAAAAGAGTATGTTACAGATCGCTTTGACCATAAGAATTTAAATCTTGATGTCCCAGAGTTTCAAAATTTGAATCCAACCGCGGAAAATATTGCAGTGGTTATATACAATATTCTTAGGGGGAAAATCGATGAAAGTCTGGATTTGAAAATCACATTATATGAAACAGAACGAAACTTCGTTGAATACCCCGCTTGATTTGGAAGATGATCACGTGAGTGGCGCAACCGATACTCCTTTGAGAGAGGACGCATTTGAGATGGACGATGAACTTAAAATCGAACTGATCGAAAAGCATTTTGGAGAGATCATGCAGATTCTTGGTCTTGACCTTTCAGATGACAGTCTCAAAGGGACTCCCCATAGGGTCGCAAAAATGTACGTGAAAGAGGTATTCTCGGGACTAGATCCAAAGAATATACCAAACGCAAGACTTTTTGAAAATAAGTATCAATATGATCAGATGTTGGTGGAGAAGGATATCACATTTTACTCCTATTGTGAGCATCACTTTGTCCCAATATTTGGAAAAGCACATGTAGCTTACTACCCAAATGGAAAGGTCATAGGACTTTCAAAAATCAATCGCATTGTTCAATATTTCGCTAAGAGACCTCAGGTGCAAGAACGACTAACAATGCAAATTGGAGAGGAATTGAAGAAAATATTACATACAGAGCATGTGGCGGTTGTAATGGATGCAACACACCTCTGCGTAGCTTCCAGGGGTGTCAATGATACGAACAGCCAGACAGGAACCGCACACTTTAGTGGAAGATTTATGGACCAGACCATAAAAAATGAATTCCTGAATTATATCAATTCGAACACGAAGTAGCACGAGAATCAATTGAGAAAAGATCTCCTTTCTTTCACTGAAAAAGGAATTTACTGTGAGAAAGGAGATTTTTTTATCGACCCTTCCAGACCTGTACAAAAAGCGGTAATAACCCATGCACACTCGGACCATGCAAGGTGGGGGCACACCAACTACCTGGCTGAAACCAGCAATAAGAACATACTTAAGCTAAGACTGGGCCAAGACATTAATTTGCAGCTCATGGATTATGGACAGGCCACCCTGATAAATGGTGTGAAGGTGTCTTTTCATCCGGCAGGTCATATATGGGGATCTTCCCAGGTTAGAGTGGAGTATAAAGGTGATACATGGGTTGTAAGTGGCGATTACAAATTGGAAAACGACGGATTCTCTGGGGAGTATGAACAACTAAAATGTCATAAATTTATTACGGAAACGACCTTTGCTTTACCGGTTTTTCAATGGGCACCACAACATGAAGTCATTGACCAGATAAACAATTGGTGGAAGCAGAACGCCTCAGATGGCAAATCCAGTGTACTTACGGCCTACGCGCTTGGTAAAGCTCAGAGGCTTCTGACTGGTTTGGACCTTTCAATTGGGCCTGTCTATTGTCATGGTGCAATAATGAATGTTAACCAAGCTCTTCGTTTGGATGGAGCTGTTATTCCCGAGGTACAATACGCGGGTGCTGAAGTTCCTAAAGAGAACTTTCGGGGCAGTTTGATCCTGACTCCCGGATCTTCTACCGGAACCTCTTGGATGAATAAGTTTCACCCTTATGAAGTGGCTACCGTTTCAGGCTGGATGCAAATTCGTGGGATTAAAAGAAGACGAAATGCAGGCCAAGGTTTCGTAATGTCGGATCATGTTGATTGGGGATCTCTAAATCAAGCTGTTAGGGAGACCAGGGCCGAGACAATATTTGTCACTCATGGATATACTGATGTCTACGCAAAGTGGTTAACGGAGAACGGATATAATGCCGAAATAGTCTCACCTTTATCTATCCGCGAGCAGGGCGAAGAATGATCATTTTTCTACATGAGATTTGCTCATTTTTATAATTGACCCATTCCTATATCTTTGCACATCTTTTAAAAAAACCAACTAAAAAAATGGAATATTTATTATATCTGGTCCCAGTCATGGCACTTATTGGATTGGTTACAATGATTGCTAAGGCGCTTTGGATCAGTAAGCAGGAAAAGGGCGAAATGAAGATGGCGGAGATCTCCCAACACATACGAGAAGGGGCCCTTGCATTCCTAGGAGCCGAGTATCGAATTCTCGGAATTTTTGTAATCATAGCCGGGATCTTACTCGGTGTAATTGCTACTCTAGTTGAAACAACACATTGGTTGATTGTTGTTGCTTTTGTTGTCGGTGCATTCTTTTCAGCATTGGCTGGAAACATAGGAATGCGCGTAGCCACTCAAGCAAACGTCAGGACCACTCAGGCAGCGAGATCAAGTTTACCGAAAGCTTTGAAAATCTCCTTCAATGGTGGCACTGTGATGGGACTGGGTGTGGCAGGACTTGCTGTTTTTGGCCTTAGCATGGTTTTCATTTTGCTATTCCATTTTTTCATGAGCGGAAGTTGGACCTCAGTAGGTGACATGACTATTGTCCTTGAGGCTCTAGCCGGATTTTCACTTGGAGCAGAATCCATAGCTCTGTTCGCCAGGGTAGGTGGAGGTATTTATACTAAAGCTGCAGATGTTGGTGCGGATCTTGTTGGTAAGGTAGAGGCTGGTATTCCGGAAGACGATCCAAGAAATCCAGCGACAATCGCTGACAACGTTGGGGACAATGTAGGTGATGTTGCCGGTATGGGAGCAGATTTATTTGGATCTTATGTCGCAACAGTATTAGCCTCCATGGTTTTAGGTAACTACCTGATCAGAGATATGGGTGGATCTATTGACGATAGCTTTAATGGAATTGGCCCCATTTTACTGCCTTTGACCATAGCCGGGTTAGGAATTTTGTTTTCTATTATTGGCACTCTCTTCATTAGAGTATCGAGCAATGATGCCAAGGAGTCAACGGTTCAAGCAGCGTTAAACCGTGGCAATTGGGGATCTATATTTTTGACAGCAATTGCAGCGTTTTTTGTGATAAGGCTTTTGTTACCTGCTAATATGACCATGAACTTCTTTGGAATTGGTGTAGTGGATGTTACTCCTACCGAGGTATTCTACGCCGTGTTAATAGGTTTGTTTGTGGGAGGTGCGATATCATTCTTTACCGAATATTACACTGGTCTCGGTAAAAAGCCTGTTTTAGATATTGTTCAAAGATCGTCTACTGGTGCTGCTACAAATATCATAGCTGGTTTGGCAACCGGAATGGTTTCCACCTTTGCCCCGATTATCTTATTTGCCTCTGCTATTTGGGGAGCATATTCACTTGCGGGATTTTATGGAGTAGGTATTGCTGCCTCTGCTATGATGGCGACTACAGCTATGCAGCTTGCAATTGATGCATTCGGTCCAATTGCGGATAATGCTGGCGGAATCGCAGAAATGAGTGAACTACCAAAAGAGGTACGTGAAAGAACTGATATCCTGGATTCCGTTGGAAATACTACTGCTGCAATTGGAAAAGGATTCGCCATTGCTTCTGCTGCACTTACTGCTCTCGCTTTATTTGCTGCGTATGTGACATTTACTGGGATTGATGGTATAAACATCTTTAAAGCGAATGTCCTTGCAGCTCTTTTTGTGGGAGGTATGATTCCAGTTGTATTTTCTGCGCTGGCTATCAATTCCGTTGGCAAAGCAGCCATGGAAATGGTGAAAGAAGTTAGAAGACAATTCAAGGAAATTCCTGGTATCCTGGAAGGAAAAGGAAAACCGGAATATGGTAAGTGTGTTGACATTTCCACACAAGCAGCTTTACGTGAAATGATGTTACCCGGTTCCATTACCATCATTGCTCCAATTATTATTGGATTTGGAATGGGGCCAGAAGCTCTCGGAGCGTACATGGCCGGTGTAGCTGTTTCAGGTGTTATGTGGGCCATTTTCCAGAACAATGCCGGTGGTGCCTGGGATAATGCAAAGAAATCATTCGAAGCTGGAGTGGAAGTTGATGGAGAAATGACCTATAAAGGTTCAGATGCTCACAAAGCCGCTGTAACAGGTGATACCGTTGGTGATCCTTTTAAGGATACTTCAGGTCCGTCAATGAATATCCTGATCAAACTTACCTGCCTTGTTGGCCTGGTAATAGCTCCAATCCTTGGTGAAATCTATGGAGAAGGACATAGTTCCAATGAGTTATCAAATACACCAAATATTGAGGTTACCTCAATTCAGGCTGACGAAGAAAAAACTGAGTTGGTGAACTGAGTTAAAAAAACAAGATTTTAAAGGCCATTATCATTGATGATGGCCTTTTTTTATTAGTGATATATATTATAAGTTGATGTAAACCTATTAAATATCCTTATTCTCAGTCACTTATGATTTATTCCCATTCATGCATTATCATTTAGGTCTCTTTAACTGAAAATCTACTTTTACCATTCCATCATCATCTAGTTTAAAATTATGGTTGGAAAAACACTGCTATGTTTCATTTTAGTGGCTTTCATCAGTTTTGCCACAAATGCAGGAATTGTATTCGATGAAACGGATAGAGAAGCTTTTAATTCAAAGCGAACAGAATTGGGAAAAGCCTTGGACAATAGAAATTTTTCCAAGGCGAAATCGATCCTGAAGGAATTATTTCCTTTGATAAAGAAAGATATCAAAGAAGGTCGCAAGGAATACTCGAGAGCTGAAAAAGCCAATTCAGCTGATTTAGATGATATAAAGCGGGTGCTTTCTATGAAGAATGATCTTTATGAATCAATGAAATCATTAGTTGACGTATCAACGGTGGCGCTCAGAGCCAGGTCCGATGATTTCAAATTGATGATCGACCAATACGGTGACCTAATGTCAAAGAATTGATCCTTAATTTCTATATATGCTTTAAATATTAATATATAACTTATTGTTTTTTAATAAGTTATATATTTATTATAATTGTGATATCAAGTGATCGTAATTGATCACAAAAACATTATTTTCTTTTGGTGGTTTAAAACCCTGCTTTTCTTTTGGAAGTGGGGTTTTTTATTTCTCCAACCAAAGCTGAGCGTTTACCTTTATCGTGTTGAAACGCTTCACCAGACTTATACAAAACCTGGAAAACACTTCCAAAACCAATCGTAAGCTTTCTTTCCTTACGACCTATTTTCAGGAGGCAACAGACAGTGACAAAGTTTGGGCTATAGCCCTTTTTTCGGGTCGTCGACCCAAGCGACAGGTAATTACGAGGATTCTTTCCGAATGGGCCATTGAAGTATCCGGAATACCAAAGTGGTTATTCGAAGAATCTTATTCTGTCGTTGGCGATCTTTCGGAAACCCTGGCTTTGATATTACCCTCAGCCCAAGATTCTACAAATCTCTCATTGTCTCATTGGATTGATTATCTAATGGATTTGGAAGGAAAAGAAGAAGATTTTAAAAAAACCAAAATACTTAGGGCATGGAATTCACTTGATAAGTCCGAGGTTTTTGTCTTTAACAAATTAATAACTGGTGGATTCAGAGTGGGTGTATCTAAAAACCTGGTAATTAAAGCACTTGCAGAGGTAACAGGCAATGAAATATCGGAAATTGCGCACAGACTGACTGGAGACTGGGATCCGGCTGAAACTAAATTTGAAGAATTAATCCTCAATGACAATGGTGAAAACTATTCAAAACCATATCCATTCTATCTCTCATATCCAATAGAAGGAGATATCACGGAACTAGGAGATCCTGAAAATTGGAATATCGAATGGAAATGGGATGGGATCAGGAGCCAACTGATCAAGCGAAACGGAGAAATCTTCCTTTGGAGCAGGGGGGAGGAATTGATCACGGAGAAATTCCCTGAATTTCAGGCGTTAATTGACGATCTACATAATGGAGTGGTGATTGATGGTGAGTTATTACCCTATAAAGGAAATCGGCCTTTGTCATTTTCACTGCTTCAGACGAGAATCGGAAGAAAGAATGTCACTAATAAACACTTGAGAGAAGCACCTGCAGTAATAATTGCATATGATCTTCTGGAATTTGAGGGGATGGACATAAGAACTAAACCATTGACTGAAAGGCGAGCAAAACTTGAAGAGTTAATTAAAGATCTTAACGTGCCAGAACTTAAGTTCTCTGAGAATGTGACTGGAGAAACCTGGTCCCAGTTTCGTCGGATCAGAGAGGACGCAAGGTCTTTGGGTGCGGAGGGATTCATGATCAAACATAGGTATTCAGTATACCGATCCGGAAGAAAGAGGGGGGATTGGTGGAAATGGAAGGTCGATCCGTTTTCCATCGATGCAGTAATGATCTATGCTCAAAAGGGTCACGGACGAAGAGCTGATATTTTCTCCGATTACACATTTGCCGTATGGAATGAGGATCAACTGGTTCCTTTTGCCAAAGCATATTCCGGTTTGACCGATAAAGAACTCATTGAAGTCACACGATTCGTTCAGGATAATACATTGGAGCGGTTTGGTCCTGTCAGGACCGTACCCCCTGTTCAGGTATTTGAGCTGCATTTTGAGGGAATTCAGCGATCTTCACGACATAAATCCGGAATTGCAGTTCGGTTTCCAAGGATACATCGATGGAGAAGAGATAAAAAACCTGAAGAGGCAAACACACTGCAGGATTTGAAAGCACTTTTGGAAATCTATGGCCAGTGATGCCAATAATATTGATCTTGGACCGATTATAAATCAGGGCAAGAAGTGGTTCGATGCCCGGGGAAAAACTCCTTTTCCCTTCCAAGTTGAATCATGGAAGGCGTTCCTTCAGGGAAAGAGCGGATTAGTCAATGCACCAACGGGAAGCGGCAAAACATTCGCTCTCTGGGTTCCAAGCGTACTACACCTACTGAGAAACAGACAAAAAAAAACATCTTTAAGGATACTTTGGATCACTCCCCTTAGGGCCTTGGCAAAGGACCTTCATCAGGCAATGCAGAATTTCTGCTTTGAAAATGATTTAAATGTTTCCGTGGGCCTCAGATACGGTGATACATCGACCTCTGAAAGACAGCGACAGAAGAAATCTCCCCCTGATGCCCTGGTTATCACCCCTGAGAGCGTTCATGTACTGTTAACACAAACAGATTACCCTCATTACTTCAAAGATCTCACCGCTGTTATTGTTGATGAGTGGCATGAAATACTAGGGACCAAACGTGGTGTGGCCACTGAACTGGCTATTTCAAGGTTGAAAACGGTAACGAAAGAAAAATTAAGGATTTGGGGGGTCTCCGCCACCATTGGGAATCTTAAGCAAGCCCGGAGGGTACTTCTTGGAGAGGATTATTACAAAGATGGAGTGGAGATCATCGCAAATATTGATAAGAAGATCCATGTCGAATCAATACTTCCGGATGAAGTCGAACAATTTCCATGGACTGGACATTTAGGGACCAAACTTTTGCATAAAGTCATCCCGATAATTAACGAAGCACAAACGACCTTACTATTTACCAACACACGATCCCAGACAGAACTTTGGTATCAGGCCATAATCAAACAGTATCCTGAAATGGCAGGGATCATAGCCATGCACCACGGTTCAATGGATAGTAATATCAGGACGTGGGTGGAAGATGCTATTCACGAGGGAAAGCTGAAATGTGTGGTATGCACTTCAAGCCTTGATCTGGGAGTTGATTTCCGCCCCGTGGACACAGTCATTCAGGTAGGTGGCCCCAAAGGGGTTTCAAGGTTTCAACAACGAGCTGGCAGAAGTGGTCATCACCCCGGAGCGATAAGTAAAATTTTCTTTTTACCGACCCATTCTTTGGAATTGGTGGAAGGTGCAGCTCTGAGAAGTGCAATTAAGGCCAAGAAGTTTGAAAGCAGGAAACCTCTGGAGAAATCATTTGACGTGTTGGTCCAATACCTGGTAACCCTCGCGGTTGGAGGTGGATTCAAACCTTTACAAATACTTGAGGAGATCAAGAGTACCTATGGCTTTAGACTCATCACTTCTGAAGAATGGAGGTGGGCTCTTGATTTTATATCAACTGGTGGTTCCACACTTGGTGTTTATGATGAGTATGCCAAAGTGTACGAAGATGATGGCGTTTTCCGTATCATGAACCGAAAAACAGCTACTCGTCACCGACTTTCAATCGGTACAATAGTAGGTGATCCAAGTTTAAAAGTAAGATTTATTACTGGAGGATACCTTGGTACTATTGAGGAGTATTTCATATCAAAACTCAATCCGGGGGACACATTTTGGTTCGCTGGCAGAAATCTGGAATTCATACAAATCAAGGACCTTACGGTATTGGTAAGGAAATCTAAAAGAAAGAGTGGACTTACACCGGCATGGGCGGGAGGCAGATTCCCACTTTCATCCATGTTGTCTGATATTATCAAACAGAAACTTGAGGATGCAAAAGGTGGGAATTTTGAGGATATTGAGCTAAAGACAATCAAACCAATACTAGATCTGCAAAGTAGATGGTCCACAATCCCTGATAATAAAAGTCTTCTTATTGAGAGGACCAGCACCAAATACGGTCATCACATATTCGTATATCCTTTCGAAGGCATGTTTGTTCACGAAGTATTATCAGGATTGATAGCGTACAGGATAAGTAGAATCACACGAATTACTTTCTCCATATCTATGAACGACTATGGGTTCGAACTCCTTTCAGATCAGGAGGTACCCATTGAAGAAGCTTTGGAATTAGATATATTCTCGGAAGAAAACCTGATGGAGGATTTAAATGAATCTATCAACAAAACAGCAATGGCTAAAAGGAAATTCAGGGATGTTGCAACCATTGCTGGACTTATCTTTCAGGGTTATCCCGGCCGTAGTATTACGGCTAAGCACCTACAGGCTTCCTCATCCATATTATATGATGTTTTCGAAGAGTATGACAGGTCAAACCTACTCATTAAACAATCCATTACAGAAGTGATGACACAACAATTGGAGCAAACTAGATTGTTTGAAGCAATTAGAAGGATAAACAAACAAAAGATCATTCTCAAAGACACTGATAAACCAACACCATTCGCGTTCCCGATCCTGGTGGATTCTTTACGAAGGGAGAACCTGACTTCTGAGGAACTTTCCGACAGAGTTTCAAAAATGCAAATCCAGTTTGAACGATTTGCTGCCCGAAATTCTTAATTATTTTTGTCTTTTGATTCATTTAAATATCCATGAAAATTCTTTTCACATTATCATTATTAGCTGTGTCATTTTTTTGTCCTGGCCAGCGAAATGGGATTGTTGGCGACTGGAAAACAGTTGACGATGAGACTGGTGAGATCAAATCAGTTGTTAGGATCTATGAGAAAGATGATCGGTTTTTTGGTCAGATCCTTGAGATATTTAATCCTCCGGAAGACGATCCGGATCCAATCTGTGATCTCTGTCCTGAAGATGATCCCAGGTATAATCAAAGAATCGTTGGAATGGAGATAATAAAGGACATGAAATATGACGAAGGTGATAACGAATATGATAGTGGGAATATCCTGGATCCCGAAAGTGGTGATATTTACGATTGTAAACTTTGGGTTGACAACGACAAACTGAAGGTTCGTGGTTACATTCTTTTTCTTTATCGTACGCAAACTTGGCTAAAACATAGGCCATGAGTGTGAGTCGCCTTAGAATAAAACTAAGAGGTGAGACCTTGGAATTGCTTCCGGAGAAGGCCATTTATTGGGAATCTCAGCGGTCTTTACTGATTTCTGATCTTCATCTGGGGAAAGCAGGCCATTTTCGTAAAAATGGGATACCTATTCCCAATACCATACATTCCAATGACCTGGACAGGATAACCATCTTACTAAGAGAGTATTCAATTTCTAAACTAATATGCCTGGGAGACCTGTTCCATAGTGATTTCAATCGGGAATGGAATGACTTCTCTCAATGGCTGGATCTGCATGAAGACGTGGAATTCATACTTGTACGAGGAAATCATGACATTCTGCCCATGAACAAATATTTAGAAAGCAAAATGACAGTCTTCGAATCCTTGGAAAAAGGTCCTTTCACATTTTCACATAAAGAACAATTACGCTCCAGTTTGTTCAATATTTCAGGTCACGTCCACCCTTGTGTCCGATTACGGGGCCCGGGTAAGCAGGGATTGAGATTGCCCTGTTTTTACTTTAATGAAAAGTCGGGTTTACTTCCTGCATTTGGAAACTTCACAGGTTCTTATCCAATTCGACCTAAAAAGAATGATCAGGTTTTTGGCATTCTAGACAATACTGTTGTTAACTTAATGGGGTGATATTTTCCTCACTATTTCAAAACGAGGTTACTATTTACACACAATTTGTATATAAAAATGAGTCAGAGATGACTCTGTGGGTGTATGAAAGATAACGAGATACTCGAACGCATAAAACGCGGGGAAGAGAAAGTACTTGATTATCTGTATAAGAAATATTATCGGATGATGGTGAAAATTGTCATCACGAATAATGGTACAGAAGATGAGGCGAAGGATGTTTATCAGGAAGCGCTCATAGTATTTTGGCAGAAAGCCTCAAGTGGTAAACTTGTCCTAACCTCCAAAATCAGTACATATCTTTACAGTATTTGTTTGAATCAGTGGAGAAAGGAACTGGATAGGAAGAATCGATTGAGCAGGGAAGAGAAAGATGGTGAAGACTATCAGCGACTTGAGGATCGGCAGAGTTATGAGATTGTTGTTGAAAGTATTGGAGAATTGGGAGACCCATGTAAAAGTATTTTGATGTACTATTACTTCGACGGTTTGTCGATGAGTGACATTGCAGATAGGATGAACTTTGCCAATACAGACACAGCAAAAACTAAAAAGTATAAATGTAAAAAAAGGTTGGATGCATTGATTAAGAAGAGGTATAGTGAAAAGGACTTTTTTAATTGATCTTAATTTGTAAATGGACAACAATCAGCGACTTGAACAGAATATAGATGCCTACGTCTCGGGCAGGATGGATGAGCAAGAAAGGACCTCTTTTGAGAAGGAAATTGCTAATAACCGTTCAATCCAGGAAGAGATCACACTACAAAAGGACATAGTAAAAGGGATCAAGCAACATAGGCATGACGAGTTGAAAAGTCGACTGGCAGCTATCGAAGTAAATCCTTTTTCGTGGAGTTCGGCACTACAAACCACCACGGCCAAAGTTATTTATGGAGTGATTGCCCTGACGGGTATATCAGTTATTGCAATAAACCTTCTTGAGGAGGACAACTCATCGAAAACTCAGAAACACTCTGAGATTGTAGTTGATTCTCCGGCAGACAGGGTCGAAAATTTCATAAATATTCCACAGGAACCGGAAGGTGAAATCCTTGAGGCCAAGGAAAATGTAAAAGAAACGACTAATGCCGAGTCAAATATCCAAACTGAGGACAAAGTTCCTCAACCTGAGGTCTTCACACCGTCAATCACATTGCCAAGTGAGGAATTAAACAATCAGGAATCTGATTTCATTGTAGATGACTCCACCGAAGATCCAAAATTAGCCCCAAATCCAGGTAATCTGACAATGATAGACGTTCAGATACATCCATCGGACAATGCACTGTCTTTTAAGTATTTTGCTGGGAAACTTTCACTATTTGGGGATTTCTCCAAGAGCACCTACGAAGTATTGGAACTATATACCGAGAGTGAGAAAAAGATCTACCTGTACTATGATGGAGAATTCTACACGATCTTCATGACACGGGTAACCATTCCCTTGAGAAAAGTCAATGATGAAGGGACTCTTAGCAGACTGAAGAACCTGACTTCCAACAAATAGGTTAAAATATCCTAATTCATATCTGACCCTGACTAATTTGTATAGTTTTGCGGCGATATGCAGGAAAGAAACGTAAAAAAGCGAAAGCTTGGCAACTACCCTTTCTTGAGTGTAGTATTCAGTGTAACGCTGTCGCTTTTTGTGATGGGCCTCTTTGGACTACTTCTGGTTTTGACAAATTCCTTGACTAAGAGCATACAGCAAAACGTTGAAATTCAGGTGTATTTAAACAAGCCGATCAGGGATAGTGAATTGTCCAGAATTCAGAGGACTATTACTGCAAAAGCTTATGTAGCATCTGGTGAAAACGCAGAAAACGTAATTCACATTTCACAGGAGGAAGCCGCCAGACAGTTTATAGAGGACACTGGTGAAGATTTCATGGAGTTCCTTGGTGATAATCCTCTTCGAGATCTATTGATCATCAAAGTCGATGCAGGGTATCAGTCACTTGACAGTCTTTCCATGATAAGAAATGAAATTGAAGCCATAAGTGGAGTCTATGAAGTCAGCTTTGTGGAGAGTCTGGTGGATAGTATCAACAGAAACCTGGCCAAAATTGGAGTATTTCTGATTGGTTTTTCGGTGATTCTTCTTATTGTGGTTTCCATATTAATCAACAATACCATCAAACTTGCAATGTTTTCACAAAGATTCCTGATTCGAAGCATGCAATTAGTAGGTGCGACGGCTGGTTTCATAAGAAGGCCATTTTTACGAAGAGCGAGTTTTTACGGATTAATGGCAGGAATGCTGGCATCCGCTATTTTATACCTACTTATACTAACTGCAAAGAGTTATATCCCCGATCTGACTGATTTACAGACTTCTGAACAGATGTATTCAGTTTTTGGTGCGTTATTGGTGCTCGGAATCTTAGTTACGTATGTGAGTACGCTATTTGCGGTTAGACGATATTTAAAAACATCTTTAGACGAATTATATTAGTAAAATGGAGGCAAGATCCAAGTTTGCATTTGGCAGAGTCAATTACATAATTATGCTGATTGGCTTAGGTATACTCATATTGGGATTCTTGATAATGACAATGGATAAGGAGACCTTTGGTTTTGGATTCCTGGGATTGACCTTAGGTCCGATCATAGTCATGCTTGGATTTCTGACACAATTTGTGGCCATATTCTACAAAGCAAAGCAGAAAGAGGATACTTCGGGAAAGTAGATGAATTGGTTTGAAGCGATGATCCTGGGGATCGTCCAGGGACTGACTGAATTCCTTCCAGTCAGTAGCAGTGGTCATCTGGAAATTGGTAATGTTCTTTTTGGAGTAAGTGGATCAGACAATCTACTTTTTGCGGTGGTTGTGCACGCTGCAACGGCTGTGAGTACGATTATCGTCTTCAGAAGGGATCTGAAAATGATATTTGTAGAGTTCTTTTCATTACCATGGAATGACACTCATCATTTTGTATCCAAGATTTTCCTGTCAATGATCCCCGTCGGATTGATAGGTGTTTTTTATTCCGATCAAATTGAATCGTTCTTTAGCGGTAACCTGTTACTTGTCGGTGGAATGTTACTTATCACCTCGATATTGTTGTCTTTTTCTCATTATAAGAAGAGTGGCTCTGACAGTGTCAAATATTGGTCAGCATTGGTAATCGGTGTTGCTCAGGCTTTTGCAGTTTTACCAGGTATTTCGAGGTCAGGAGCTACAATTTCAACAGCGCTAATTCTGGGTATTGACAGGGAGAAGGCAGCAAGGTTTTCCTTTCTTATGGTCCTGATTCCCATTCTTGGTGCAAGTATTTTGCAGTTGAAGGATTATTTCCAAGCTGAAATGAACCCTTCCGAGATACCCACATCTTCCTTGATTATTGGTTTTCTGGCTGCATTGATGTCTGGCTTTTTTGCATGTAGTTGGATGCTGGCACTGGTCAAGAAAGGAAAACTGAGTTACTTTGCCATCTATTGTGCCGTTGTTGGCCTCATTGCAATTATTAGCCATCTATGATCGAAATCACGGACGAAGGATGTCTTCTGCTCGTGGACAAACCACTTCACTGGACTTCTTTTGATGTTGTTAAGAAGTTGAAGTATCTGTTTCGTCCCAGGAAAATTGGTCATGCGGGTACACTGGATCCATTGGCCTCCGGGCTGCTTTTGATTGGTATAAACAGGTTCACGAAGAAATTGAATGAACTTCAATCACTGGATAAATCTTATACCGGAACTCTGGAAATAGGAAAGACCACACCTTCATTTGACCTGGAAACAGATTTTAACTCAAATACTGACATATCCTCGATCGATCCTGGTCGAATTGAAGAAACAAGAAAGCAATTTATCGGAGAATTGCAACAGTATCCCCCTGCGCATTCCGCTGTAAAGGTAAATGGGCAAAGGGCTTACAAAAAAGCCCGAAGGAATGAAGATGTCGAGTTGAAACCAAGACAAATTACAATCCACAATTTTCAGTTGATAGAAACGAGGCTACCGGAAATAGATTTCGAAGTGACTTGCAGTAAAGGAACATATATACGAAGTCTGGCCCATGATTTTGGACAAAAACTAGGTGTGGGTGCATATCTTAAAAAATTGAGAAGGACTTCCGTAGGAGAGTATAAGGTGGAAGATTCTTACACTTTGGAAGATTTGGTTTCTGCATATCAAGGACAAAATGGAGGTAATTGAGAAACTAGAGCATTTACCTGAACTTGATTTTCCGGTCGTTACAAGTGGAACGTTTGATGGACTTCATTACGGTCATCAAAAGATCATACAGCGTCTGACTGAAAAAGCCAAAATAAAAAATGGTCAAAGTGTGTTACTCACTTTCTGGCCTCATCCCAGATTCATTCTGGGGAAGGGGAATAGTTTGAAATTACTTTCAACCATCGATGAAAAGATTGAATTGATCGAAAAATGTGGCGTTGATTTTCTAATTAAAATGAGATTCACCCGTGAGTTCTCAGAGCTTTCATCAGATGAATTCATAAGAAATATTCTGGTGAATGGAATTGGAACCAAAAGATTGATAATTGGGTATGATCACCGATTTGGCAGAGATAGGGAAGGGGGGTTTGAACATCTGCAAAAAAACCATGAGAAGTATGGTTTTGAAATTGAAGAGATCCCTGAGCAGGATGTGGATGATGTTGCAGTCAGTTCTACCAGGATTAGAGAAGCTTTATCGAAGGGAGATGTTCGGACTGCACATGAATATCTTACCAGGCCTTATGGTCTAAAGGGTATCGTAACAAAAGGTGAGCAGCTTGGAAGGAAAATTGGTTTCCCAACGGCGAACATTTATGTTCCCGAAGATTACAAACTGATTCCTGGAGATGGAGTCTATGTTGTGAAAGTCTATACACTGGGAAAAGAATTATCGGGGATGCTTAATATCGGAAATCGTCCTACAGTTCATGGTTCAAAGAAAACGATAGAGGTAAATATCTTTAATTTTGAAGAGGATATTTACGGCCTGGATATAGAGGTTCAATTCGTGGAAAAGCTAAGAGATGAGGTGAAATTTGGCAGTCTTATGGACTTGGAAGCTCAACTAAAATCAGACAGAATTAAATCACTAGAGATATTAAAGACATGAAAAATTTGAGAATTATAATGATGTTGGCGACTATCGGTTCCCTATCGATCCTGATGGCTTGCAAAGATGGAGGAGGGATCAATGAATTGCTATTTCCTGTAGAGAATGATGTGGAGTTAGGAGCTCAGGTCGCTGCACAAATTGCGTCAGATCCTAATGAGTTCCCTGTTCTCTCTCCTGGCGAGTATCCCGAAGCCTATACATATCTAAATGCCATGATGGATGATATTTTGAGCAGCGACGATATCAAATATCGTAATCTGTTTGCATATGATGAGCTCAAGATCATTCATAGAGATGATGTGTTAAATGCCTTTGCCACACCTGGGGGATATATTTATGTCTATACAGGACTTATTAAATTTTTGGATAATGCAGACGATCTGGCTGGTGTTTTGGGACATGAAGTCGCTCATGCAGAACTCAGACATTCTGTTGAACAGATGAAGCAGACACTCGGAATACAGTTCTTGTTATCAATAGTACTGGGTGAGGGGACAGCAGACGATATTGCCACCCTGGCAACTAATCTCTTAAGCTTAAAATTCAGCCGTGATGATGAGTCGGATTCAGACGAATATTCCGTGATCTATCTGGCAGACACTGATTATGCATGCAATGGAGCTGCAACTTTTTTTGAGAAGTTGGTGGAAGCAGGCAATAGTGGAGGTCCGGAGTTTTTAAGTACCCATCCGGCACCAGCGAATCGTGTTGAAGATATCAACTCCAAATCCACAGAATTGGGGTGTAGCACCTCGGGAGTTCAGGAAGCAAGTTTCACATATGCTGATTTTAAAAATAGCTTACCCAACTAACAATGACAGAGTCAGAGATAAAATTTAAAATTGAATTAGACAAGGACAATATTCCGGAGAAGATCTCTTGGGATGCGGATCAAAAGGAGGAGAAAGGTTACGAGGAAACGAAATCGATCAGTCTCTCCCTCTGGGATCCCGAAAAAAAAAATACGTTGAGGATTGATCTTTGGACCAAGGATATGCCTGTAGATGAAATGAAGAGATTTTATATTGATTGCCTTGGTGGAATGTCCCAAACAATTCTCAATTCTACCGGAGATGAGTATATGTCCACATCAATATCAAACCTGTGTACTAAGTTCATAGAACACCTCAAGAGGGAACAACAATAAAAATTGAATATTTCTTAGAGTCCTATCGCTTGCGGTAGGATTTTTTTTTGTCAATTTGCTAATCATTTTCCCCCCTTATCGTTCAATATTGACTTTTTATTATTTTTTTTAGCTAATATTAATAATTATAAAATTCCACGATAATAAACTCATAAGCAGATGAACAAGATGTCGCCAAAACTTTTTCTGGGGATACTTTCAATAATTTTTACTTCATATGTTTTTGCCCAAACTACAATATCAGGAACTGTAAAGGATGGAGAAAATGGTGAATCTCTGATCGGGGTTACGATTTTAGTGAAGGGAACAGTTCTGGGAACTACTACTGATATTGACGGAAATTTCAGCTTATCAGTATCATCGGCTCCTCCAATGACATTGGTCATTTCGAGCGTTGGATTTGAGCGGCAGGAGCTAGAAATCAATTCTGTAAACGTTTCAGGACTGGAGATCATGTTGGGGGAGGCGACTTTACTGGGGCAGGAAGTGGTTGTTTCTGCTTCCAGGGTTGAAGAAACAATATTAGAATCACCGGTTTCCATTGAGAAAATGGACATTTTGGACATTCAGAATACAGCAGCGGATTCATATTACAATGCAATCGCCAATTTAAAGGGAGTAGACATGACCTCCAGTAGTATCAATTTTCAGATCATCAATTCGCGGGGTTTTGGTAGTACTGGAAACACAAGATTCGTTCAGTTAATCGATGGAATGGACACTCAGGCACCTGCATTGAATTTTCCTATCGGAAATCTGAATGGGCCGTCAATGCTTGATGTGGAATCGGTTGAACTTATTCCAGGTGCCGCTTCCGCTCTCTATGGACCTAATGCATTCAATGGGGTTTTACTCATTAATAGTAAAAATGCTTTTGATTATCAAGGATTGAGCGCTTATGCCAAAGTTGGAGCAAATCATTTTGGAAGTGATGCTGCGCAGGATGTGGCACCTTTGTACGAAGGTTCAATTAGATATGCAAAGAGCTTTAGGGACAAGTTCGCATTCAAGGTAAATCTGACCTATTCGCGGGCTGATGACTGGCATGGTAGATCTGATCTAGATAGGAATGAAACTAATAATCCATTTGCAGGTGTCACGGATAATCCGGGATCAGACCGACTTCACTTTCACGGGGATGAAGCTTCGATAAATCTGGCAATATTCCAATTGAGCTCTGATTGGAATACCCTGGCGTCAACAAATCCTACAGGAACGGGATTTTTCCTTTCCCAGTATGCTGGAGATCTTCCGAATCATGTAGTAAGTATCAACCCTTACCAGGAAGTGGATTTGATTGATTATGGGGCGGAAAATTTCAAGATAAATACTGGATTATACTACAGATTGAACGATAAAGTGGAAGCCAGTTACCTGTTTAACTCTGGCTTTGGGACAAGTATTTACACCGGTGCTCAGAGGTATTCACTTTCCAATTTTGGTATAGCTCAGCATAGAGCGCAATTGAGAGGTGATAACTTTTACTTCAGAGCGTACGGAACATTTGAGAATTCAGGAGATTCCTACATTACAGAGTTTCTTACCTTGAAGATGAACGAAAGGTTTGTGGAGCAGGGATCTCTCAATTACTTGTCGATCCCACAATCCCAGAGATATGTCAACTTCATTTCGCCACCTGCACAGTCTGTCACAGGATACCTTGTCAATTATTCATTGGCTTATCTCCAGTTTTTAGCAAATGGTGACGGCGATCTACCGGGATTGGCCCCAGGGGAAATATCTACACTTTCTGATGCTCAAAGGCAAGCTTATGAGATTGCAGCTCACAATCGTGCCAGGCAGTTGGTAGATACTTATTTTAGATTTGATCCTACATCCCAGGAGTTTAAGGATATTAAGAAGGAAGCACTCAAAGGTACTATACCTGACGGCCCCAAATTTGCAGACAAGTCAGCAATGTATCAGGCAGATGCACAATACGACTTCAAGAATGAAGTCGACTTCATAGACCTTCAGGTAGGTGGTACATTCAGAATGTTTAATCTGAATTCAAATGGAACAATATTCGCAGATACTGCTGACGCCATTCAGATCAAGGAATTTGGAGCTTATGTACAGGCTGGCAAGAGATTGAATGAGTTTGTAAAGGTATCAGGTTCATTGAGATATGATAAAAATGAAAATTTTGAGGGGCAATTCAATCCTCGTCTTTCAGCAGTGTTCACAGTTGCAGAAAACCACAACATTCGGGCCTCATACCAGACTGGATTCAGACTTCCTACTACTCAGGATCAGTACATTGATCTTGATGTTCTTTCTTCAAGGTTGATTGGGGGGCTTCCGGGCTTTTTGGATAGATACCAGTTGCCAAGGGTAAGCAGCACAGGACAACCTTTATCATTTACCGGAGGTTCCGTATTTAGATTCAGGGATGCCATATTCGGAGGAAGCACAATCACTGATGCTGCCGCATTATTAGAACCTGTCACTAATATTAAGACGATTGTACCGGAGCAGGTACGTTCAATAGAAGTAGGGTACAAAAGTCTGATTGCCAATAAGTTTTTTATCGACCTGGTTTATTATAATAATCAGTACACCGATTTCATAAATGACTTCTTAATTGTAGTGGCCGATGAGGACGGAACCGGAGCAGCCAATCCAGCCACGATGTTGACAAGTGATGCTACCAATGCTTTTGCCGTTACAACTAATAGGGATGGAACAGTCAAAACACAAGGAGGAGCACTAGGGATTGATTACAATGTTGGAAGAGGATACACTCTGGGCTTTAATTACAGTTGGAATCAATTCAAAGCAGGTAAGGATGAAAACGTAGTACAGGACTTTAACACTCCCGAGCATAAATACAACATTAAGTTTGGAAATCGGAAAGTGACAGATAACCTGGGATTCAATGTGACTTACAGATGGCAGGAAGGATTCAGGTGGGAGTCTTCTTTTGCCAGAGGACCTGTCCCGGCTTATGCTACACTTGATGCTCAGG
Source organism: Cyclobacteriaceae bacterium (assembly GCA_965242805.1). Lineage (GTDB taxonomy): Bacteria > Bacteroidota > Bacteroidia > Cytophagales > Cyclobacteriaceae > JANQEU01. The sequence goes on from CBDETD010000002.1 coordinate 4,825,131, forward strand.
TGTCTTATAAGCTTCCAAATATTAAATCTGTGCTGAAAGTAGGAGCATCTAATCTACTCAATGAGCCTTACATACAAAGCTTAGGTGCTCCGGAAATTGGCACAATCGCCTATATTTCGTTAACCTTTGACGAATTAATGAATTAATCATTCAGATCATTAAATTAGCAGCCATTCATGGCAAGCTCGAAGGAATTTAAGTACTTTCCAAAATTCAGGGAACGGCTATATGTCCTGGTGTTTGGAACAGATACGAAGGCAGGACGCATGTTTGACGTGATTCTCCTTTGGGTTATACTTTCGAGTATAATAGCGGTAATGCTGGAGAGCGTTAAGGAGCTTGACCAACAGTTCAATCAGCTCTTCACGATCCTGGAATGGGCTTTTACTATTTTCTTCACATTTGAGTACATCACGAGGTTGTTTGTGACTCACAAACCATTAAAATATGCACTGAGTTTCTATGGTGTCATAGACCTACTTGCTACGATCCCAACTTATTTGGCTCTTTTATTTGCCGGTGGAAGTTACCTGGTCGTTATAAGGGCAGTACGCTTGTTGAGGGTATTCAGGATACTTAAGTTAACCCGACAATTAGGTGAAGCTCAAATGTTGGTAAAAGCTCTGGCCGCCAGCCGATATAAGATCTCTGTGTTTCTTGGCGCTGTTGTCGCTAATGTTACAATCATGGGTACATTGATGTACTTGATTGAAGGAGAGGAAAATGGATTCACCAGTATTCCCAGATCCATTTATTGGGCGATTGTCACGGTTACCACCGTGGGTTATGGAGACATTGCCCCGGGCACGATACTGGGACAGATCTTCGCCTCTGTCTTAATGTTAATGGGTTATGCGATCATAGCCGTTCCAACGGGAATCGTGACAGCGGAAATCGCTGCTACCCAACTAGATCAACAGGTTAAGAAGCACGACGAAAGGTTTAAAAGTTGCCCAGAATGTTTGACCCATGATCACGCTTTAGATGCGAAGTATTGCAAATATTGTGGGGCCACAATAAAAGAAACCCCGAAGAATCACCTCCGGGGTTAACAAAATTCCTGTTAAAATTTCTTTCCTTAATTAAGGTAAAGGTGTTAGGATTCCTGCGATCACATGAATTCTTCCATTTGGATTGGTTGCGGCATTAGGAAGCGCTACCTCACCATCGAAAGTTGTAAACGTTGTTGGATCCTGGAGATTCACAGACCCGTTACTATCAATGTAAATACCCAATCCGTTCATTGCTGGAATTGTATTGGCATCATTAAATATCAACAAGGTACCCTGAGCTGCAGTAGTGAATGTGGCGCCAGTTGTGAGATCTTCTGGGCCAACATCATCAAGAACCACATGATTGGCAATAATACCGTACCATTGCTCACCAGTGAGGCTCGCCTTAAAGGCTGCCACTTTTGCCGCGGCTTCCTCTGGGGTATCGTCCTCAGTAACACCTGCAGCGGCTGCAAAAGTGTCATTAGTAGGAGCAAAAACCGTATGGAAGGTTTCACCAGCCAGAATTTCAGTAAGTGTGGTGATTCCTGCCCCAGCTGCATAGGCATCAGCAGCAAGGATACCATCCTTTAGGTCGGTGAAAGCTGCTGCCAATAAAAGTGAACCTGCATTGGTGCCAACCACCGTGGAAATTTGTTGGCCAACGGAAGGTGAGATCAGTACGCTCTTTATTGTGTGTATTACACCATTTGTCGCTTTGATGTCGGTATCAAGGATCTCAATTTCTTCGGTAGTACCATGGCCTACAATCAAACCATCCGCAGTGAATGTAATAGGCTCGCCTGCAAGTGTAGCTATCGATAGATCGGGATTGATGTCAGCCGCCTCGTATCGTGTACTTGATACATGATAAAGTAATAGTCCTTCTACCACTGCTGGATCTATTAATCTCACATCAGGAGGTAAACCGGGTGTACCCAATAATGAAATAAATGCATTGTTGTCCGGAGCGAATACTGTGAAATCCCCTGCTCCTCCAAGCGTTGTAATTATATCAGGATAAAATCCCAAGAATTTTTTCAAGGAGTCTAAGCCAACAGTTTCATCAACGATCTCAGCGATGGTCTGCGTTGGTTCTGGGTCCTTATCATCATCGTCACCATCATCGCCACAGCCCGAAAATATAATCAAACTACAGGCTGTCATTAGTAAAGCGAGTAGTCTTAATGGATTAATTGTTTTCATCATATACTTAAGTTTTAAGGTTTCTGACAAAAGTAAACAAATTTCGATGAGGTTTGTTTGTCACCGCAAATATTATGCTTGCATACTATTTCGTCTTAAATCATCTCTGACGATGATTGAGGTCATGTTTTAGCTAGTGCTTATGATCGAAATTAGAAGCAGACCAAACAATCATAAATGATGAAAACGAAGGCCAAAGAAACTCCTGAAGCATATGTGGATCATAGCTTACCAAGCACTTTGGAAGCTACGGAAATACTAAAACCGACTATGAATAAGCGCCATTATCAGGACTTACTGGATATGAAAAGAAACAGGTCAGAAACAGACCGTTTACAGTCCAGATTGTTCTATTTCATTGGTCTTTCTCTTAGCCTATTGTTTTGTATAGTAGTAATAAACTGGAAAACCTATGAGAGAGGGGATATTCTGGATCTAGGGAACCTCGAAGCAGATTTTGAAGATATTATGGAGGTACCCATCAGTGAACAACCACCTCCACCCCCTCCAAAGGAAATGCAAACTGCAGTGATCGTTGAAGTTTCCGATGAGGAAATAATCGAAGATCTTGAAATTCAACTGGATGTGGAGATGACCGAGGAGGCCGCTGTTGAAGAACACAATATCGATTTTACCATGGAACCGGTGGAAGAGGAAAAAGTTGAAGAGATATTTCAGATTGTGGAGCAATATCCCCAGCCGGAAGGTGGAATGTCTACATTTTATCAGTATGTAGCCAACAATATCGAATATCCACCTAAAGCTCGTAGGCTTGGTGTATCAGGAATTGTATTCTGCCAGTTTGTGGTAGAAAAGGATGGAAGAATTTCCAATATCAAGGTGATCAAAGGTATTGGAGCAGGATGCGATGAGGAAGCTGTTCGAGTATTGGAAGGAGCGCCCGACTGGACACCTGGTAAACAACGTGGAAGAACAGTTAGGGTTTACATGACTGTACCTATTCGTTTTATTTTGAAATAAGTAACTAATCCCGTGTGGTTGGTTTGGTCTTCTTCAATTGCCCTGGCAGAAATGTCAGGGTTTTTTTATTTTCATCAATTACCCTTAACGCTCAAATCATTCTTTTCATTGATAATGGTCATTTCTTAAGTGTAGAATAAAACAAATATTGAGGTAGACTCAAAAAACCTAATTACTCCATGAAGACCAATACTGACACATTAACAATAGATCGATATGATCAGTTGCATGATATGAGAGCAGAAGATGTTTTACAAGAAAGCTTCATTGACGAAAATGATGTTCAGGGCTTGATAGAAATAAAACGGCAAAGATCCGAAAGCAATCGGATCCTGAGCAACATGTTTTATTTTCTGGGACTTTCAATTAGCCTGTTGGTATGTATAATCGCAATAAACTGGAAAACCTACGAACGTCCTGACTTGTTGGATCTAGGTAATTTGGAAGCGGAGTTCGATGATCTGATGGAAGTCCCTATAAGTGAACAACCGCCACCACCACCCCCACAGGAGAAAATACCACAACAGATCACGGAAGTTTCAGATGAGGAGATCGTTGAGGACATTGAGTTTGAATTGGACGTGGAAATGACCGAAGAATCAGTAGTCGAAGATCATAATATTGATTTCACGGATGAGAATATTGAGGAAGAGGTGGAGGAGATATTTGTCATAGTGGAGCAATATCCTGAGCCTGAAGGTGGCATGGAGGGCTTTTATAAATATGTTGGTGAGAATATAAAGTATCCTGCTCAAGCAAGGAGGATGAATGTACAGGGTATGGTATATATACAGTTTGTCGTCGAAAGGGATGGCGCTATTACCGATGCCAAAGTAGTTAAAGGAGTAGGAGCTGGATGCGATGAAGAGGCGATTCGAGTACTAATGAGTGCTCCAAAATGGAAACCAGGAAAACAAAGAGGAAGAACGGTTCGTGTGAAACTGACAATTCCGATCAGATTTGTCCTTCAGGGATAATCCCCTTAAAAAATCCTTAAAAAAACCATTGATAAAATCCAATCTTTTGCATTTTTCCAAAAAATCACTCTATTTTCTTAAAAATGTAAAAATGTTATTTCAATTATTTGCTTTTAGGTGCAACATTATTTTACTTTTGAGCCGAATTTCAAAAGAATGAGAATAATTACCACCATTTTGTCTCTAGTGCTCGTCATTATTATGACTTAGGGGAATGGTGTAAATGAAAATAAAAAAATATCAAGCGCCATTCCCCAAAGAATGGCGCTTTTTTATATAAGTAATTTCAGGGTTGTGAAATATTATAATAATAACAGTGTCGTCTTTCTTGATGGCCGGTGGACAGAGGCGTCGGAAGCTAAGGCCAGCCTCTACAACCAGACAATGCACTATGGATATGGTGTATTTGATGGAATGCGATCATATCGAAATGCTGATGGGTGCAATATTTTCAAGGCGAAAGAACATTTTGATAGATTGATAGACTCGGCGTCGAAACTTGATATCAAGATAGCTTACTCATCTGAGGAACTGACACATTTGGCATATAAGCTACTTTCAAAAAATAATCTGAGAAATGCATACATCCGACCACTGATTTTCCTTGATCCTAATATGGAATTGGTGGCAGGAGATGACGGTCATATTTTTATGGCGGCCTGGCCCTGGGAAAAATATCTTGGACATGGCCCAATTGAGGTGATGGTATCGCAGTACAAAAGATCAACTTCACAGCAGCTTCCACAAGCTAAAGTTGTTGGGGGCTATACAACGTCTATTATGGCTTCCACACAGGCCAAGCGTTTAGGATACCATGAAGCTTTGATGCTCAATGAAGAAGGAAATATTGCTGAAGGTCCTGCTACTAATTTTTTCATCGAGAAAGATGGAGTTCTTTGCACTCCAAAATCTGATTATTCCCTCCCGGGGATAACAAGAGCAACAGTGATGTTCCTGGCCAGACAATGGGGTTTGGAAGTTGTCGAGAAAGATATTTCATTGGACGAAGCCTACGATGCCGATTACGCATTCTTCACGGGTACCGCTGCTGAACTCACACCAATTGGTTCAATAAACGGAGAATCTTATAAAATGAAGTGGGAAAACACCCAAACTCATGGCCTATATCTGATGTACAGACAGCAGGTAATGTTTGATGAGTTCCAGGGATTGACCATAGTTTGATATGTCCAAAAGTATCAATAGATATAGTAAGACAATAACCCAGGACCCAAGCCAACCAGCCTCACAGGCGATGTTACATGCTGTTGGTCTATCGGAGGCAGATCTCCAGAAGGCTCAGGTAGGCATTGTAAGCACAGGATTTGAAGGTAATCCGTGCAATATGCATTTGAACATTCTGGCTCATCAAGTCAAGAAATCTGTCAATGAACAGGACCTTGTCGGATTGATATTCAATACTATCGGAGTATCAGATGGGATCTCAAATGGGACTAAGGGAATGAATTATTCCCTGGTTTCAAGGGATATTATAGCTGATTCCATTGAGACTGTGGTGAATGCACAATTCTATGATGGCGTTGTCGCAGTTGTTGGTTGTGACAAAAATATGCCAGGAGCACTTATGGCCCTTGGGCGTCTCAATCGACCCGGCTTGATGGTCTATGGAGGTACAATAAAACCTGGAAAATGGAAAGGTGAGGACCTAAACATTGTATCAGCATTCGAAGCTTATGGAGCCAAACTAGCTGGAACCATTAAGGATGAGGACTTCAAAGGAATAATTCAAAATTCGATCCCCGGTCCAGGTGCATGTGGGGGAATGTACACAGCCAATACCATGTCTTCGGCCATTGAAGCTTTAGGTATGAGTATACCTTTTAGTTCTTCAAATCCGGCCGAAAGTCAGGATAAGAAAGATGAGATATCACAAGTGGGTCAGGCGATGAAATATCTGATGGAAAATGATATCCGACCCCGAGATATTATGACAAGAAAGGCATTTGAAAATGCCGTGACGACAGTAATGGTCCTGGGAGGATCAACCAATGCCGTTTTGCATCTTATTGCCATGGCGAAATCAGTGGAAGTCCCATTGACAATTGATGATTTTCAAAATATCTCCGATAATACCCCATTTGTGGCAGATCTTAAACCTAGTGGACAATACCTAATGGAGGACCTTCACAATATAGGTGGCGTCCCGGCTGTTTTGAAATCCATGTTGGACAATGGCTATCTTCATGGAGATTGCATGACTGTTACAGGTAAAACATTGGAAGACAACCTTCAAAATGTTCCGTCACTTAAGGAAAATCAAAAGATCATACACTCATTTTCCGAACCCATCAAATCCAGCGGCCACTTGCAGATCCTGAAGGGTAATCTTGCGCCGGAAGGTGCGGTGGCTAAGATCACTGGAAAGGAAGGAGAACTGTTCCAGGGTCCAGCTAGAATTTATGATGACGAGTTCGCCGCCATCGAAGGGATAGGTCATGAAGTACAAAAAGGTGAGGTCATTGTCATTAGATATTCCGGCCCTAAAGGAGCACCTGGCATGCCTGAAATGCTGAAACCCACTGGAGCGGTAATGGGTGCTGGTCTAGGTAAAGATGTTGCGTTGATCACTGATGGAAGATTCTCGGGAGGATCGCACGGATTTGTGGTGGGCCATATCACACCTGAAGCCCAGGAGGGTGGACCACTTGCATTGATAGAAAACGGGGATGTCATTACGATCGATGCAGTCAATAACAAATTAACGGTTGACCTTAGTGATAAAGAATTGGAAAGAAGAAGGTCAATTTGGACAAAACCTGAATATAAAGCAGATAAAGGTGTTTTGAGGAAGTATATTAGATCGGTCGCCACGGCGTCCGAAGGTTGTGTTACAGATGAATGAAGCGTTATGAATAACCCAGAGTTAGAAATCAAACCTGTTCCAAAACAGAAATCAGTTAGGATAACCGGAGCCGAAGCAGTAGTCAGGTGTTTGCTTGAAGAAAATGTAAAAACTGTGTTCGGATATCCTGGCGGGGCGATCATGCCTGTCTATGATGAATTGTACAAGTTTGAAAAGGAGCTGGACCACATCCTTGTGAGGCACGAACAAGGAGCGGCTCATGCTGCACAGGGATTTGCACGTGTGACTGGTGATGTGGGAGTATGCATTGCGACTTCCGGGCCAGGTGCCACCAATTTGATCACGGGTATAGCTGATGCACAAATTGATTCGACTCCAATTGTATGTATTACGGGACAGGTTCCTTCTCATTTGCTAGGAACCGATGCTTTCCAGGAAACCAATGTAATTGGTATTTCCATGCCTGTGACAAAATGGAACTATCAGGTGACTAAACCTGAAGAGATCCCCTACGCTATTGCCAGGGCATTTTACATCGCCAAATCAGGAAGACCGGGACCTGTATTGGTCGATATCACTAAAGATGCCCAGTTCGGTGAATTGGATTTCCATTATGAGAAGTGTGAAAGGATTAGAAGTTATTTACCATATCCATTATTGAAAGAGGATGAATTGGACCAGGCTGCGGAGCTGATCAATAATGCCAAGAAGCCGTACATAGTTTTCGGTCAGGGAATCTTACTTTCCGGAGCACAAAAGGAGTTGAAGGAATTTTCTGAAAAGTGTGGTATCCCAATGGCATCAACCTTGTTGGGATTGTCAGCAATCCCCGTAGATCATCCGCTTTATGTAGGTTATTTGGGTATGCACGGTAACTACGGACCTAATGTTAAGACAAACGAATGTGATGTTCTGATTGCTGTAGGGATGCGATTTGACGACAGAGTTACGGGTGACCTGGAACAATACGCCAAACAAGCGAAGGTCATCCATATAGAAATAGATCCGGCTGAAATCGACAAGAATGTTAAAACTGATGTTGCGATAAATGCGGATGCAAAACAGGCATTGAGGGCACTTATCAAAAGGGTTAAAGCCAGTCAGTATTCAGATTGGATAGAAGAATTTCGAGCATGCGATAAGGAAGAGTTTGAAGTTGTTATCAATCATGAGCTGCACCCTGAGAATGGAAACATACGGATGGCAGAAGTGATCCGCAGGATTTCTGAAAAGACAAAGGGGAAGTCAATCGTGGTGACAGATGTAGGTCAACATCAAATGGTTGCAAGCAGATACTATGAATTCAAGGAAACAAAAAGCAATGTTACAAGTGGTGGATTGGGTACAATGGGATTTTCTCTACCAGCAGCCATGGGAGCCAAAATCGGAAAACCCAAAAGACAGGTCATAGCCGTCATTGGAGACGGTGGATTCCAGATGACCATTCAAGAGCTGGGAACCATATTTCAGAGCGGTATTGACATAAAGATCCTGGTACTGAACAATCAATTTCTGGGTATGGTCCGTCAGTGGCAACAATTGTTCTTTGACAAAAGATATGCTTCGACTGAACTTGTAAATCCGGATTTTCAGTTGATTGCTCAGGGATATGGGATTCCTAGTGCAAAAGTTGAGAAAAGAGAAAATCTTGATGATGCCTTGAATAGCTGGTTAAATCACAATGGTCCAAATATTTTGGAGGTCATTGTTGAAAAGGAAGAAAATGTATTTCCGATGGTACCATCAGGTGAATCCGTTTCTAATATTCGCTTAAAATGATTTGAAGAAGATGGAAGATATTTTATATAGCGAGGATCATTCGGAACATATTGAAAAGGAATTTACTCTTTCCGTGTTGACTGAGGATAAGGCCGGTCTCTTAAATAATATAACAATCATATTTGCTCGGAAGAAGATTAATATTTCCAGTCTGAATGTCTCTAATTCGGAGGTGGCGGGGGTAAGCCGGTTTACCATTGTAGTTCATACAACCACGGAAAATGTAGAGAAAGTGGTTAAGCAGATCAGAAAGTTGGTAGAGGTGCTTGGAGCGTTCGTGTACGATCAGGAACAAATCTATTATCAGGAGATAGCACTTTACAAAGTGCCGACCAAGGTATTCTTAAACGGTAACTCCATTGAAAAGCTTGTTCGAAGTAACGGGGCTAGGATATTGGTGATAGAGCAGGATCATATTGTAATCGAGAAGACCGGACATAAGGATGAAACTCACGATCTGTATCAGAAACTGGAGCCCTACGGATTAATGGAATTTGTAAGATCAGGAAGGGTAGCAATTTCAAAATCCAAGAGAAGGACAGAAGCTTACATTAAAGAACTGGAGAGTTCAAAATCCAATCAATTAAGTATCAAAGATTTTTAAATAGAAAACCTAATAAAAGAAGATGGCAAAAATCAATTTCGGCGGAACTGAAGAGGAAGTGGTAACACGGGAAGAATTTCCTCTAGAGAAAGCCAGGGACGTACTAAAAGACGAAACAATCGCAATAATAGGATATGGCGTCCAGGGTCCCGGACAATCACTAAATCTTAGGGACAATGGATTCAATGTTATCATTGGTCAGAGAAAAGGTGGAAAATCCTGGGACAAAGCGGTAGCCGATGGCTGGGTACCTGGGGAAACCCTTTTTGAGATTGAAGAAGCTTGTGACAAAGCTTCGATCATTCAGTATTTACTATCCGACGCTGGCCAAATTGAACAATGGCCTACAATTAAGAAATATCTTACGTCCGGAAAAGCTCTTTATTTCTCACATGGATTTGGAGTGACCTTCAATGATCAAACTGGGATCATTCCTCCTGATGATGTCGACGTAATATTGGTAGCACCAAAGGGATCAGGAACTTCTCTTCGACGATTATTCGTGGACGGGAAGGGATTAAATTCCTCTTTTGCGATTCACCAGGACGCGACAGGAAGAGCACGGGAAAGGGTTATTGCATTGGGAATTGGGGTAGGATCCGGATATCTATTTGAAACTGATTTCAAGAGAGAAGTTTACAGTGATTTGACTGGAGAACGAGGAAGCCTGATGGGAGCCATTCAGGGTTTGTTTGCGGCACAGTATGATCTTTTGCGGAAGAGAGGTCACTCTCCTTCGGAAGCCTTCAATGAAACTGTGGAAGAAGCAACTCAATCACTCTATCCATTGGTTGCCGAAAATGGTATGGATTGGATGTATGCCAACTGTTCAACAACAGCTCAAAGGGGTGCGCTTGATTGGTGGAAAAAATTCCGTGATGCCGTGGCTCCGGTTTTTGAGGATCTCTATGATAGCGTGTCATCAGGAAATGAAGCCAAGATTACCATTGATGCTAATAAACAGTCTGATTACAGGGAAGGGCTTGAGAAAGAATTGGCAGAACTTCAACAATCTGAAATGTGGCAAGCTGGGGCTGCCGTACGAAAATTGAGACCTGAAAATAAGTAACAACCAAACACTCAAACATCATGGCCGACAAATTATATGTTTTTGATACCACATTAAGGGATGGTGAGCAAGTTCCGGGATGCAAGTTGAATCCGGTAGAAAAGATAGAAGTGGCAAGAGCTTTGGAAGAGTTGGGAGTCGATATTATAGAAGCAGGATTTCCTATTTCCAGTCCTGGTGATTTTCAATCAGTTCAGGATATTTCAAAAGCACTTAGTGAACCGGTAATTTGTGGCCTTACAAGGGCGGTGGAAAAGGATATCGATGTGGCCACCGATGCATTAAAATATGCCAAAAGAAAGAGGATTCACACAGGTATTGGCACCTCCTATTTGCATGTTTATCATAAGTTGATGTCGACGGAAGATGAGGTTTTGGAGCGGGCGGTCAGGGCCGTTAAATATGCAAAAAAGAAGGTCGAGGACATAGAGTTCTATGCTGAAGATGCAGGCCGAACAGACAACGAGTATCTTGCCAGAATAGTCGAAGCAGTGATTGCTGCTGGTGCTACTGTCATCAATATCCCTGATACAACTGGGTATTGTCTCCCCGAGATGTTCGGATCTAAAATCAAATACCTCATAGATAATGTCAAAGGAATTGAAAATGTCATTATCTCTACACATTGTCACAATGACCTGGGCATGGCCACTGCAAATACCGTTACTGGAGTTATAAATGGAGCCAGGCAGGTGGAAGTCACTATGAATGGTATTGGAGAACGTGCTGGAAACACATCTCTGGAAGAAGTTGTAATGACTTTCAAGAGTCACAAGGATCTTGATATTGAAACCAACATAAATACAAAAAAGATACATCAGGTAAGCAGGTTGGTTTCAAGCTTAATGAATATGCCAGTTCAACCCAATAAGGCCATAGTTGGAAGAAATGCTTTTGCTCATTCTTCGGGCATTCATCAGGATGGTGTACTGAAGAAGCGTGAAAACTATGAGATAATTGATCCTGTAGAAGTAGGTGCACACGAATCTTCAATCGTTCTGACAGCCAGGAGTGGTAGAGCTGCTTTGAAACATAGATTGGAAGTTTTGGGATACAAGATGGACAAAACCAAACTGGAAGAGATATATAAGCGGTTCCTGAACCTGGCTGATGAAAAGAAAGATATTGGAGATGAAGACCTGGAATTCCTGATGGGAGAGGCGGAAAAAGAAAAGGTGGCTGTTAAACTAGACCTTCTGCAAGTAGTTTCGGGAAAGGATCTACTTCCTGTTGCAGTTGTAAAACTTGATATTGGAGGTAAGAAATATGAAGCCTCTGAATCAGGAAATGGTGGTATAGATGCTGCACTTAAAGCAGCCCAGGCTATCATTAAGCGGGATATGAAGATCCATGAGGTTTTGATTCAGACATTCACGAGATCATCTGATGAAATTGGTAAGGTTCATATTCAACTGGAATGGGAGAGTAAAATGTACTATGGTTTCGGTAGCCATGACGATCTGATCACTGCAGCTGTGGAAGCATTTTTGGATGCGGTGAACAAGATGGCGCCCGTCAAGGCCAAGCAACCTCAATATGTTTGATGTGTTAGAAAGAGACTGAGTAACTACATAAATGAGTAACGGAAAAACGCTATTTGATAAAGTATGGGACGCCCATGTGGTTAAGCATATTCCTGATGGGCCCAATGTCTTGTACATAGACAGGCATCTTATCCATGAGGTGACTAGCCCTGTTGCATTTCTGGGATTGAAAAATCGGAATCTTAACGTATTCCGACCAGAGAAAACTACCGCAACTGCTGACCATAATGTTCCCACAATAGATCAGCACTTGACCATCAAAGATCAGTTGTCCAGAAATCAGGTTGAAACACTTAGTAAAAACTGTGAAGCGAATGATATCCCTTTATATGGACTGAACCACAAATGGCAGGGTATTGTGCATGTGATTGGACCGGAACTTGGATTAACCCGACCCGGAATGACAATCGTTTGTGGCGACAGCCATACTTCAACTCACGGAGCATTCGGAGCAGTTGCTTTTGGTATTGGAACAAGTGAGGTTGAAATGGTACTTGCAACACAATGTATCATGCAGCCGAAACCTAAGAAAATGCGGATCACAGTTGATGGTGAACTCAGTCAGGGAGTTACTGCCAAAGACATAGCATTGTATATCATCAGCAGGATCTCCACAAGTGGTGGGACAGGGCACTTCATCGAATATGCAGGTTCAGCGATTAGTAACCTCTCGATGGAGGGAAGGATGACACTTTGCAACATGAGTATTGAAAGTGGAGCCAGAGGAGGAATGATCGCTCCGGATGATGTTACCATCAGTTATATCGAGGGAAAGGAGTTCGCACCAAAAGGTGAAGAATGGGATAAAAGTGTATCCTACTGGGAGACTCTGTATTCTGATGATGATGCTGTTTTCGATGTAGAATATCAGTTTGACGCAGCAGATATTGAACCCATGGTGACGTACGGGACTAATCCTGGAATGAGTGTAAAGATCAGTGAGGCGATCCCTGAGGTTTCAACCCTGGAAACTAGTGAGCAACCCTCTTTCAGTAAGTCCCTTCAATACATGGGATTTGAAGGTGGAGAAGTGATGAAAGGAAAGAGAATCGACTATGTATTTGTCGGAAGTTGCACCAACGGGAGAATAGAAGATCTTAGAGCCTTCTCGAAGTTTATTAAAGGCAGAAAAAAGGCTGATAATATTACCGCATGGATAGTACCCGGCTCCAAGCAAGTTGAGCAACAAGCCAAGGAAGAAGGTTTAGTACAAATTATGGAAGAGGCAGGTTTTGTACTAAGGCAACCAGGATGTTCGGCCTGCCTGGCAATGAACGACGATAAGATCCCTGCTGGAAAGTATGCGATTTCTACCTCAAACAGAAATTTTGAAGGTAGACAAGGTCCTGGTGCCAGAACGATATTGGTTAGTCCTTTGATGGCTGCGGCTTGTGCTATTTCTGGTGAAATAGTGGATCCAAGGGAAGTGTTGGAAGATTTAATGGAAGTATAAAGATGGCAATTGAAAAATTTGAAAAAGTGAATTCTTCAGCAGTACCCTTACCTGCTGAAAACGTGGATACAGATCAAATCATACCTGCCAGATTCTTGAAAGCGGTTGAGCGCAAAGGTTTCGGAGATAATTTATTCCGTGATTGGAGGTATGATGCAGAGGCTGATGAGATCAAAGAATTTGCATTGAATAATCCAACGTATTCTGGAACGATCCTGGTCGCTGGAAAGAACTTCGGGAGTGGTTCTAGTCGAGAACACGCCGCGTGGGCCATTTATGATTATGGATTCAGGGTTGTTATCTCCAGTTTCTTCGCTGATATTTTTAAGAATAACGCATTGAACAATGGCCTTTTACCTATTCAGGTGTCAGTTGAGGAATTGTCAGAGATCCTGGCGTTGATTGAGGAGGATCCGAATAGCAAATTTGAGGTAGACTTGAAAAGTCAGGTATTGAAAATAGAAAGAACTGGTAAGGAAATTGGGTTTGAGATCAATGCCTACAAAAAACAATGCCTTTTGAACGGCTATGATGATATCGATTATCTGGTGAGTATTAAGTCGGAGATTGAAGAATTTGAGAATCAATTAGATGGTTGAACTGGTTCAAATATTAGATACTACTCTTAGGGATGGTGAGCAGACTTCCGGTGTTTCCTTCACAGATTCCGAGAAATTGCAGATTGCAAAGCTTTTGCTTGAAGAGGTGAACGTTGACAGACTGGAGATCGCGTCGGCCCGGGTCTCTGATGGGGAACAAAGGGCTGCAATCAGTATTGTGGACTGGGCGAGACGTAATGGTCGTTTGGATCAAATAGAAATTTTGGGATTTGTTGATGGTACCTCATCTGTAGATTGGATTGAAAAAGTTGGTGGCAGGGTTTTGAATTTGTTGGGGAAAGGATCTCTGAAGCACGTCAATGGACAACTTCGTAAATCACCGGAAGAGCATGTTGATGACCTCAAAAGTGTGATCAACTATGCCCGGTCAAAAGATATAAGGGTGAATGTTTATCTGGAGGATTGGAGCAATGGAATGATCGATTCCCGAGAGTATGTTTACTTCCTTCTGGATCAGTTGAAGGAACGAGATATTGAGAGATTTATGCTTCCCGATACATTAGGTATACTGACCCCGTCGCAAACCTTCGATTTCCTTAGTGAAGTAGTCAATCGATATCCGGGACTTCAATTTGATTTCCATGCACATAACGATTATGACGTGGCAATAGCCAATGTTGCTGAGGCTGTTAAGGCAGGGGTTGATTGTGTACATACCACGGTAAATGGATTAGGTGAAAGGGCTGGTAATGCCGTATTGAGCAGTACAATTGCAATGATCCTGGATCAACTTAAGCTGAAGACAAATGTCAAAGAGGAAAAACTATTTAGAGTGTCTAAACTTGTCGAATCTTTTTCCGGTCTCAGGATCCCTGCTAATAAGCCAATCATAGGTGATAATGTTTTTACTCAAACATGCGGGGTTCATGCTGACGGCGATTCGAAGGACAATCTTTACTTCAATGTTCTGCTCCCTGAGAGATTTGGAAGATCCAGAAAATATGCATTAGGAAAGACTTCAGGCAAAGCTAACATCAAAAAGAATCTGGAAGAATTAGGGATTGAGCTTGATGACGAAGCGCTCAAGAAAGTCACGGAAAAGGTGATCAAACTTGGTGATCAGAAAGAGCGTGTCACACTGGAAGATCTTCCTTATATCGTTGCTGATGTACTTGAAGGTCAATCTCTGGAGGAAATTGTCAAAATCGAGAACTATAACTTGAGTCATGCCAAAGGATTAAGACCTGTGGCCTCTGTCTCAATCTCTATAAATGGGGGATCCCACGAATCAAGTGCATCCGGAGACGGTCAATATGACGCTTTCATGAATGCCCTGAAATACATTTATAAACGTCTTAATAAGGAACTACCTTCTTTAACTGATTATAGTGTGTCCATTCCACCTGGAGGAAGGACAGATGCTCTTGTAGAGACTACAATTACCTGGCAGACCAACAAGGAATTCAAAACAAGGGGTATAGATACAGATCAAACATTTGCTGCTGTAAAGGCTACTGAGAAAATGCTCAATATCATTGAACTGGAACGAAGTAGTAATGAAGGCAAAAATGAAGACCTGCAACTAATATTCACTCCTGCAAAGGATTCTTAATTAACTATTAATTACATTTTTAATCCCTGACTTAAAATGAAACTCAAAATTGCCGTATTACCTGGCGATGGAATTGGGCCGGAAATAACCGAACAGGCCTTAAAAATATCAAAATCAATTTGCAAGAAATTTGGACACACCCTGGAATTCGAACAGGCATTGGTTGGCGCAGTGGCTATTGACGAAACTGGTGATCCGTATCCTGAAGCAACCCATGAGCTTTGCATGGGGTCAGATGCTGTTCTTTTTGGTGCCATCGGAGACCCAAAATATGACAATGATCCTAGTGCCAAGGTAAGACCTGAGCAAGGCCTGTTGGGGATGAGAAAGAAGCTGGGCTTATATGGAAATATTCGTCCATTGACCACATTTAAGTCACTTATTCACAAATCACCATTAAGACAGGATCTTGTTGATGGAGCCGATTTTGTATGCATAAGGGAGTTGACAGGGGGGATCTACTTTGGCAGACCACAGGGAAGAACGGAAGATCTGAACACAGCCTATGATACCTGTGTATATACGAGGGAGGAGATAGAACGAATTCTGAAATTGGGGTTTGAATTTGCAGGTAAGCGAAAGAAAAAACTCACAGTTGTTGACAAGGCAAATGTTTTGGCTACTTCCAGACTATGGAGGGAAGTTGCTCAGGAAATGGCACCGAAGTATCCTGAGATTGAAGTAGATTATATGTTTGTTGACAATGCTGCTATGCAGATCATTCAATGGCCCAAGAAGTTTGACGTGATGGTCACCGAAAACATGTTTGGGGATATCCTGACAGATGAAGCCAGTGTGATCAGTGGATCCCTTGGCCTTTTACCTTCTGCTTCAGTAGGAATACACACATCAGTTTTTGAGCCCATACATGGTTCTTATCCCCAGGCTGCAGGTAAAAACATTGCCAATCCATGTGCAACCATACTTTCCGCAGCAATGATGTTTGAATATGCTTTCGATCTGAAATCGGAAGCCAAATTGATCAGGGATGCCGTTGAGCAGTCAATTGAACAAGGCTTTGTCACGGAGGATCTTGCTGAGGAGGGAGAAAAAAGCTATTCGACTTCAGAAGTTGGTGACTGGATTGTAGATTACATCCAATCTCATTAAAACTATCTCGCCATGATCGTTCTGAAGTTTGGCGGAACCTCCGTTGGCTCTGACGAAGCCATTGTCAGGGTCGGTGACATCATTACCAGGAAATCCCAATCTGATCAGGTTGTAGCTGTTGTATCGGCTGTTGGAGGTGTAACCAACATGCTTGTGCATGCAACGAAACTGGCCAGTGAAGGTGATTCTGATTACTTGGAAGTAGTCAAGCAAATTGAACAGACACACTTTGACCTTGTTAAATCGCTATTACCTATAAAGAAACAGAGTGGATTACTTGGTAAGATAAAATTGCAGATGAATCAACTGGAGGAACTTCTAAAGGGTTTTTTCCTGTTGAAAGAAGTTACTCCGAAATCCAATGATTATGTGCTGGGATTCGGTGAGCGATTGTCATCTTTCATCATAACCGAATACCTCACAGAGAAAACAGACAAGGTCAATCTTCTTGATCCACTTTCCATAATTACCTGTAATGAAGAGTTTGGGAACGGTACGGTTGATCTGGATGAAACCATGACAAGAGCACAAGCTCAGCATTCTGAATTATCAACTCTGAATATTTGTCCTGGATTTATCGCTGCAACAAAGAAAGGAGATCTTATAACTCTTGGTAGAGGAGGATCTGATTACACTGCAGCGTTACTGGCAAATTTATGGGGAGCCGAATCATTGGAGATCTGGACCGATGTAGATGGTTTAATGACTGCTGATCCGAGGATAGTATCGAATGGCAGGATTATTCCACATTTATCTTATGAGGAAGCCCTGGAGTTGTCTCATTTCGGAGCCAAAGTAATTTACCCTCCTTCCATTCAACCAGCACTGGAAAAGAATATACCAATCCAGATCAAAAATACTTTCAATCCGGAGTTTGAGGGTACCTTGATAACAAGATCATGGGAGGATACAGAAGCAATTCGAGGGCTCTCGTCAATTAAAGACATATCGTTGCTGAACCTAACAGGTAGTGGGATGGTTGGTATTCCGAATTTCTCTTTTCGACTCTTTCAGGCCTTGTCCGAAGTAAAAGTCAACGTGATCCTGATAACACAGGCATCCTCCGAGCATTCTATATGTGTCGGAATTTCGACTTCAGATATCTCCCGGGCAGTGAATGCAATAAATTCTGCTTTCACTATGGAAATCAAACTTCATCTCGTCAATCATGTGGAAGCCGAGGAGGGATTGGCCGTGATCGCGCTTGTAGGTTCAAACATGAGAAATCAGGTTGGGATCAGTGGGCAATTATTTAGCACATTGGCCAGGAATGGTGTTAGTGTGAAGGCAATAGCGCAAGGTTCATCGGAGAGGAACATTTCATTCGTTGTGGATGAGCTAGATCTTAAGAAATCCTTGAATGCCATTCATGAAAGCTTCTTCATTGACGAGGTAAAGAAGGTAAATCTCTTTGCTATTGGCGCTGGAAATGTGGGTCAGGCTCTCCTCGGTCAATTGGAAAGCCAGACAAAATACCTTGAAAAGCATCATAATCTACTTCTCAGGGTAGTAGGACTGGCAAATTCTAAACAAATGATCTTTGACGAGTCAGGGGTAACACTTGACATTTGGAAAGACACTTCCCGAAAGAAGGATTTTTTCACTCCTGATGCGTTTCTCAGCAGTATGTTTGACTTAAACCTGAGAAATAGTGTTTTTCTGGATATGACAGCGTCAGGAGATATTACAGAATTGTATTCTGAGGTGTTGAAGAAAAGCATTTCCGTCGTAACCCCAAATAAAATAGGAGCAACAAGCTCTTTCCAGCATTTTCAGACCCTGAAGTTCCTTGCAAAGAAATACAAATCCCAATTTCTATTTGAAACTAACGTCTGTGCTGGACTTCCAGTTATCTCTACATTGAGTGACCTCATTAAGAGCGGAGATAATATACACCGGATAGAGGCAGTCCTATCAGGTACTCTTAATTATTTATTTAATAACTATGACGGGTCTAGGAAATTTTCTGAGATTGTCAAACAGGCCTGGGAAGAAGGGTATACCGAACCCGACCCCAAATTGGATCTTTCTGGCCAGGACGTAATGAGGAAGATACTGATCCTGGCCAGGGAAAGCGGTAGTCAAATGGAGTATGAGGATGTAGTTGGAAATTCGTTTGTACCTGAAAAATGTATGAATGTAAAAGGATTTGAAAAATTCTTAGACTCATTGTCCTCTGAGGAAGGCTATTTTAAGCAAATTCTAAATGAGGCGAAAAAGACCTCTTCCAGGATCAGGTATGTTGCAAAATATGAGAACAATGCGGCTACTACGGGTCTTGAGTATGTAGGAGAGGATCATCCGTTTTACAACCTTGAAGGCAAGGATAACATTGTTCTGTTTTATACTGACAGGTACAGCGAACAACCACTTGTTGTAAAAGGTGCAGGAGCGGGTGCTGATGTGACTGCATCTGGTATTTTTGCTGACATAATGAAAGTAGCTCACGCTGGATAACACTTTGTCTACCAACAAATCAATAAAAGTTTTCGCTCCTTCCACTGTGGCCAATGTTGGATGCGGCTATGATATTCTTGGCTTTCCTGTTGAGAAATTTGGGGATACCATTTCCCTGGAAGAGAGAGCTGATGATGAGTTGGTAATAAAGGAGATAGCAGGGGCAGAGGGGATCCCTTTTGATCCGAAACTGAACGTGTGTTCTGTTGCGATCCAATCAATGAAGGATAAATTGAAGATTAGCCGAGGTTTTGATATCGTCATTGAAAAGAACATTCCGCCAGGAAGTGGATTGGGATCGAGTGCTTCGAGTTCCGTGGGAGCAGTTTTTGCAGCGAATGAACTTTTAGGAAGACCGTTTCAGGTAAAAGAACTCATTCCTTTTGCAATGGAAGGTGAGAGGATAGCGTCCTCCAAACCTCACGCTGATAATGTCGCACCATGTCTATTGGGTGGATTCACGGTTATAAGAAGCTATCAGCCATTGGATGTATTTCAAATATCATACCCTGAGGATTTGCATGTAGTAGTTATTTATCCGCATATCGAGGTAAAGACTTCCGATGCAAAGAAGATACTGAAGCAGCAAATCAATTTATCAGATGCCGTTACACAATGGGGTAACGTTGCAGGATTGGTTAGCGGTTTGATCACTGGTGATTATGATCTAATAGGCAGGTCATTGGAAGACGTCATTGTCGAACCCGTGCGAAGCATATTGATTCCCTATTATGACGAAATCAAATTGCTGGCACTTAATAAAGGAGCCCTGGGATTCAATATCTCCGGATCAGGACCAAGTATGTTTGCGTTAACTAATGATCCTAATGTAGCGAGGGCTTTGCAAAATGAAGTGGAGGAATTCCTGGTCACTAAAAACATAGGATCCACAATCTTTTCTTCACGGATAAACAGTAAAGGTGCCGTTGTGGTATGAAGTATTTCAGTACAAAAGACAGGGGTCATAAAGTAAGTTTCGAAAGTGCAATCTTTGACAGTCTTCCACCTGATAATGGATTGTATTATCCGGAATCCATAACAGTTCTGCCAAATGGATTCACGGTCAATATGGGTAACCTCACACGGGAGGAAATTGCATTACAGATAGCTTCCTCCTTCCTTGAAGATGAAATACCTGGGGACAAATTGAATACTATTGTCTCCGAAACCATTGATTTTCAATTTCCTCTTGTAGAGGTTCAGAAAGGGATCCACTCTCTGGAATTGTATCATGGACCCACTTGGGCATTTAAGGATTGCGGAGCTCGGTTCCTCTCACGCTGCATGAGTTACTTCATCGGTAAGGGACGGGAGGAAATTACTATTCTCGTTGCAACTTCCGGGGATACGGGAGGAGCAGTTGCTGCAGGATTTCACAATGTCCCGGGAGTGAATGTAAAGATCCTGTATCCAAAGGGGAAGGTCAGTGGGATACAACAAAAGCAATTGACAACATGGGGAGATAATATCGAAGCATTTGAGATAGATGGAACTTTTGATGATTGTCAGAAGCTTGTAAAAGCCTCATTTCTTGATGGAGATATGAATTCCCGATATAATTTGTCATCAGCGAATTCTATTAACATTGCAAGGCTCATTCCCCAATCCTTTTATTATTTCTTCGCAGTTCAACAGTTACCGGAAAATGACAAAGAAGTTGTCATATCTGTTCCAAGTGGAAACTTCGGTAATCTAACAGCTGGTCTATTTGCATGGAAAATGGGTTTACCTGTGGAGCGTTTTATCGCTGCAACGAACGTAAATCATGTTGTTCCGGACTACCTCGAAACGGGGCGGTACATTCCTAAACCTTCTATTCAGACCTATGCCAATGCTATGGACGTTGGTGATCCCAGTAATTTTGTGAGAATGCTCGAATTATTTGATCATGATCATTCATCTATGAAAAATCAAATAAGTGGTTTCTACATGGATGATGATCAAATAATTTCCACTTTAAATTCGTGCTATTCGGAAAATGGATATCTGTTGGACCCTCATGGATCCATAGGTTATCAGGCTTTGAAAGAAGGACTTGGGAGCAGAGAAATCGGAATTTTCCTGGAAACGGCACATCCTGTTAAATTTCTTGATGTAGTAAAAAAAGCGACAAATGAGGAATATGATTTCAGCGAAATGACTTCTTCATTTGATGAGAAGGAGTCGAAATTTACTCCCATAAGTAAATCTTTCGTTGAGTTTAAGGAAATGATGCTTTCCTGATCTGATTCTTTCTTCAAATCCGGGTTTTTTAGATCTTATTCGAATATTGGAAAACTGGGCATTGTTGATAAATCTCAGAATTAAAAGGGTAAATTGATATTATAATACCCCATTAATGAAATTATTCAACACCCTTGTTATTCTCTTCCTACCTATCATCGCATTTACTCAACAGACCCAGACAGACTCCTACACAAGGTATGAGTTGCTAAATCCGGGTTCTCAGAAGTTCAGAATAATCTATGATGTCAGTGCGACCAATGCCGGAGCCACAAAATACTGGAATACTCTGCGAAAAGGAAGTGATCATGAGGTCTCTGAGGTTATCGATTTGTATTCAGGGGAGAAACTGAACTGGGAGATAGTTTCAGGGACTTTGGCTAAAAAGAATGGACATTCCACTGCAGACGAGGGTACAGAATACTTGCAGATAGAATTGACCAGAAGTATACCTGCCGGGGGTCAGTCCAGGCTGAGGATCGATAAGACCTATAAGGATCCGAACAGTTATTTCACGGAGAATGGCAGATTAGTATTCGAACGATCTCTCGGTATTAAGAGGAACTCTGTTCTGCTTCCCCTCAACTATGAAGTAATAAGTTGTAACTATCCATCTCAGGTTGAGATGTTAGATGATGGAAGAATTAAGTTGAGTTTTATGAATGATGGCTCCCAGTCCGTTAATTATCGAATTGAAGCAAGACCGATTAAAGATTATTCATTCGGACTGACAGAGGATCCCATGCCATGGCCTAATTACAAGCCAAAACCACAAGGTCGTGATAAAACCAAAGCCAGGATTGACTATGAGATTAACGAACGGGCTTTTCAGAATCGCGATATTGTATACTTTATGCTGCAGCCCGAAACAAATTCCTTTCGATTGTATCATGACTATACAGAAACCAGGATAGGAGTAGACAAATACCTAAATGTAGTCCGTTCAGGGAGTAAGGCAAGTGATCCAAGTGCAATGATCCTTGATACCGGAGAGAAACTGACTGTGGAAACGTTGAAGGGTTCGGAAATAGCGGAAAAGGGAATTGAAGTACGAAACGTTACGGAAGACACTGAGGTGGTCGTCATTTGGTTTGATCCGGTGCGGGAAGGTCAATCCGTGAGATTAAGGATAGAAGAGACATACACA
This sequence comes from Cyclobacteriaceae bacterium, assembly GCA_965242805.1. GTDB lineage: Bacteria > Bacteroidota > Bacteroidia > Cytophagales > Cyclobacteriaceae > JANQEU01. The sequence goes on from CBDETD010000002.1 coordinate 4,847,669, forward strand.
GATCCTAACAGATACTTACTTTACAATGGAGAGTTAGTTTGGGATCGATCCTTCGGCAGGAATAGAAATGCCGTAATCCTTCCGGAAGGATGGTGGTTAATAACTAATTCCATACCTGCCAAAATCCGGTTGACTGATGATCAAAGGATCAGATTGGATTATGTCAATGCCCGACCTGACAACATTGATGTTTTTATCAAAGGAAGGAGAAGAAACTAAGCCAACTGATTCTAATGAATCCAATTCAAGTTTCATCTATGGCTTCGAAAAATAAAATTTTATAGTTAGAACAACTATTGTGACAGTCCATAACACTTATTGTTAATTCCAACTTAATGTGAAGGACGAAAAAAGGCTTATTTCGAATTTTCTGGATACAAAAAGCGAATCGGACTTCTTGCCGATCTATGATTTGTGCAATGAAAGTTTGTACCGCGTAAGTCTTTATCTCGCCAGGAGGGATGAAGAACTAGCCTTTGATTTCCTGCAGGATACCTGGGTCACAGGATTAGAGAAGCTTTCAAAATTCGAAGGGAAGTCCAGTTTAAAAAGTTGGTTGACTGGAATATTGATCAATAAATCAAGGAACTATTGGCGTAAGTCGTCTACCGATTCCATGGACTCTATAATCCATGAAATAGGGATCGAGGAAGAAAACTATGCCATAAGAAAAATGGACCTTGATTATGCACTGATGCATCTATCCGATAGATATCGTGAGGTTCTTTTGCTTCATGACCTGGAAGGATATAAACACAAGGAAATTGCAGAGATGCTTGGCATCGTGGAAGGTACAAGTAAGAGTCTGCTTTTTCAAGCACGCAAGGTAATGAGAAGACTAATTCAGACGTATCGCAATGAAACGGCAAGATCATAATCAAAATGCATTTGATGAAATCAAAAGTTCGGTGAAATCGGACGAGTTCATCAAAAGGCGATTGCTGGATAATCTCAAATCAAAAGGTTTGATTAAAGATCATAAAATGAAACGAATAACAATTTATTGGGCAGCGGCGACCCTGTCGGCGTTGATTATTGGATACACAATTGGTAAAAATATGACAACTCCTGAAAATGATGATCCCAGAGCTACTTATGCTCTATTTCTTTACGAAAATCAGGATTTTCGGGTTGAAGATGGTAACACTCTTGTTCAGGAATATACCGAATGGGCCGGTAATTTGGCTCAGCAGGGTCAGCTTGTAGGGGCCGAAAAGTTGGCGGATCAAGCACAGTGGATGGGGCAGGGTAGCGCAGAAAATATAAATAGTATGCTTACAGGTTACTTTCTTTTCAAAGCCATTGATCCTGAGGAAGCCCTAAAGATAGCCAGATCCCACCCACATTCTGGATATGGGGGCGCTATCGAACTTCGGGAAATCGAAAAGTTGGACTAATTGAAGGGAGTGATATCACTCCCTTTTTCTTATTCATTTCAAATGCCTCAATATTTCAGTAGCATACACATTGTGTTCATCTACATCCAAGGACTTTTTGAACTGACCTTGTGCTTCCTTTATTTTACCTGATGTTGCATAGGCACTGCCAAGAGTATTGATTGCGTCAATCTTTTCAGGAAATTGCTCGAAATTCTTTTCCAGAATAGAAATTGCATCTTTTATTTCTCCTGTTTTTAACAACATCTGACCTACAGTTCCGAGAGCAAACTCATTGACTTCCATTTCCGAGCTCAACTTCTTGAACTCATCAATTGTATTTTCGACTCCACCTGATTTGTAAGCAGCGTATAAGCGCCCCGGAGGCCTTTCTTCATTGCGAACCCAATTTGAGAAATTCTCCTTCTGGATCTGTTTGCCCAACATACTAAACTCAATGGTCACTTCATTGGCAACCCCCATGATCCCCTCCTTCATCTGGCTCCAACGTTTTCCCTCAACGTTGTATTCGCTTCTATCCAATGTATATTTTCCGGAGAAGATAACTTGTTTATCTCCCCTGATATCTGTCAAAATACCCGAAGGAGGATTCATTTTGATCACAATCTCCTTTGTAACATCTTTTATTGACAAATCTCCAATCAGATCGAATCCTTCGCTGGTATTCCTGGCTTGCTTGCTTCGAAAACTAATGACAGGATAGGTCTCTGCATCCAGCCAGTTTTGAGATTTAAGGTCGTTATCCCTCCATTCCAGATCTGTGTCAATGCTTGCCGCTTTTACAATGAATGAGGCTGATAGTTTTGAAAGATCATTCGGATCGTACCTAAAGGTGCACGAAAAATCTTCGAAGTTACCTTTGACCTGTGCATAACCCATGTAGGTCACAGAAAAAGTCACAAATGAATGACTCTTTTCTACAGGATAGATCTCATCCATTTGGAAGTCCATTTTCTGGGCTCCTGCACCTAGCACAAGAAATCCCAGCATGATTGTGGTGAAATGTTTCACTTTGAGTTTTTAGATCAAATGAGACAATTACTGAGGTAAGCTTCGTCAATCCCGATAAGAATTAACTCATCAAGCTGATTGACGATATCGAGAGGGGGTCATACCCACATACTTTTTAAATGCGTTGTTGAAAGAAACCTTGTTGTTAAATCCAACCTCGAATGCAACTTGCAAAATGGGTTTTTCCAGGTTTTTGGTGATCTCGTTTTTGGCTGCCTCGACCCGGTACTGATTGATCAGATCGAAGAAGTTTCTATTCAGGTTTTCGTTGATAGCCTGGGAAAGGTGATGGGTGGATACGTCCATTTCTTCGGCAAGATCCTTTAACCTTAGTTCACGATTTAGATAGAGTTTTTGATCTTCGATCAGTGACTGTATCTTTTCAACGTATAGCTGGGATACATTATTCGGAAGGCTTGATTTCTGATATTTTTCCGTGGGTTCTGGTACAATCTGTTTGAAGATCAGATTGGGATATTTGATAGCATGGTATAGCAGAAAGTAGATTGCCGCCGTCATTGGGACCACATAGAAATAATCCGTCATCCTACTGTAAACCTGGGTTACAAACTGGAAAAGAATGTAGGACGAGACAAAGAGGATTATGACAAAAGATGTATACAGAAAATTCTTATGCCATCTAAAGTTGATTGGATCATAATTTGAAAACTGATCTTTCACCTCCTTCTCGAAGCTTTTTACAAACAGGATCCCTCTGGCTAAATAGAAACCAGCATGTAAAAATTGGAGGTAGAAAATGGAACCGTATGCATACTGTGGAAGGGTAATAGGTTCCTGATTCCAGTTGTCAAAAACGGTGAGCATGCCATAATCAACCGACCTCCAGGTTAGGAGGTTTTCGTTGAGAATTGGAATGATCAAGGTGAAGGTGACAAAAGGAACAAAGTGCAAAAGATAATTTTTTGACCATTTGAAATCGGATTGAAAAAAGGATTTAACATATAACCAAATGAATGGTCCTAATAATAACCATGATCCAAACCTTGTCCCATAAAACAGTTGAAGGTTCCAATCAATTTTATTTTTAATAAGGAGGAATTCTAACTGATACCAAACGAAGCAAACAATGGTTAAGGCTAGAAATAAATTTGCATATCGGGATGGTCCAGGAACTCTCCACAGCATGAAAATTACAAACAAACCTTGTGCTATACTGACAATGATGAATATGGTTACGAGTTCTGAAGTCATGGATCACGAAGGACTTGTAATTTTTACTTCATATCAAATATTCTCCTTAGCGATTTGTTTACTGATTTCATTTACCTTCATCAGGGCAGCGGACCCGTACCATGGATGTAACTCCATGATCAACCTTCCTGCTTGAATTGCCGGATCAGATCCAGTCAATGCTTCTGCTTCCTCAACGGTTTCAACCGCGAAAATATAAATACCCCTTATCTCAAAATCATCCATGTATGGTCCTGCCAAAACCAACTTTCCTTCTTCCGCGAGTTTACGGATGTTGTCCAGGTGCGCTCTTTGTAATGCGACTGCTGTTGCGGAATCCTGATCTCTGTTAGGGCCCCTTTTTAAGAACGCCATCACATATTGCCGCATCCCATAAGGATCAGCTCCCAATTCTTTCGCCATGATGGAATCATAAACCAGTTCCTTGGGACTGTCTTCAGAACTGGTGGTAACAGTAACTTTTGGATCACAGGAAATTACCAGGAAGAAAACAATAATTATGAATAAGATCTGTTTCATATCAGTCATTATTTTGATCGAATAGTAAGTGATTGCCATCCGGATCACTCACCATGAAATAACAAGGTCCGGCCTCAGCATCCATCCCAGAGGATGCATTCACCTCTACATCTTCCTGTATATGCCTGTAGATATCTCTGGCATTTTTAGGATTAAAGGTCATTGTGTTTCTCGAAAACATACCCTCGAAAAGACCAATTTTAACCTCTCCATTCCTCAATACGATCCACTTGTCATCCAGAGACCCTCCATTTTCGACCGGTTCAAATCCAAGCTTTTTGTAAAACAGGAAGGCTTCAAGGATATCCTTGACATTGAGTGCGAGGTAGTGATTCCCAAGATCCATAGCATTTTTTATTGGAATATAATCAGATTAATACATATTAACTTTCCAACAATGTCAGCATTTACATGAAATCTTTAGAAGGTAAAAACGTCCTACTAACCGGTGCTTCCAGGGGTATTGGTGTAGTCATTGCTCAATTCCTGGTAAGTGAGGGTGCTAATCTTTGTATCTCGTCAAGAATGGGCAGCTCCGAGCTTCTTGAAAATGTCGCCAGGGGTTTGAAAACTCATAACGTGAAAATCGAAACTACCTATGGCGACGTCTCTATTGACGAGGACAGAAAAAGGATTGTTGAGGATTGTGTATCCAAATTGGGGAGTATTGATGTCCTTATTAATAATGCAGGGATCGAATACACAGCACCTTTTCAAAAGACAGACCCCCAATTGGTTAGATCAATGGTCAATATAAATCTTGTGGCGCCCATTGAGTTGAGCCGGTTGGTTCTTCCGAAAATGGAAAAAAACAAATATGGAAGAATTGTGAATATTGCCTCTCTCGCGGGTAGGGTCCCTTTGATCTACAATTCCATTTACTCAGCCACAAAATCCGGATTAATCACCTGGACCAAAACAGTGAATGATGAGTTTAGAGGTACTGGAGTGTATTTCTCAGCAGTTTGCCCTGGATTCATTTCGGATGTTGGGATGCATGCCGTCAGAAATCTGAAAGCCCCTACTGTCGCAAAGGAGGTTACACCGGAAAAAGTTGCGAAAATGGTTGTGAAGGCCATCCATTCTAAAAAAACAGAATTTCTGGTGAGTGCATCCCCGATACGTCCGTTGTTGGGTCTTTGGGAATGGTTTCCGGGAATTAAGAACCTCGTCTACAACTCAACGGGACTTGGCAAGTTCATGAAAGAGGTGAATGATTTCGAAATGTCCCGAAGAAAATAGTGCAATCATAAATCAACCTGGGCAGTGATAAATCTTATATATGAAACATGAACCTATATTCATATATTCCTGTATCTTTACCACATGGCTGTGATTGAAAAAGAAAAATTGGAAACAGTTGCTTTTGTCTTGAAAACAATAGCACATCCTTTGCGCATAGGAATTGTCAATTTACTTGGTAATACAAAGGAGATGTCCGTTACTGAGATCTGCGAAAAATTGAAATCAGAACAGTCCCTTACATCACATCATCTTCAAAACATGAAATTGAAAGGGATACTGGGCAGTAGAAGAGAAGGTAAAAATATCTATTACAATTTACGGGTGACGGAGGTAACAAGTGTGATCCATTGCATCGAGCATTGTGAGCAAATGCCGGTAGTAAATATGTAAAGGAGCTATCCTTTTTTAGAATACATGATCCGCACCATTCCGGAATCATACTCTTCGATATCATTGACCTGGAACCATGTGTCATTCGAATTTGAGGTAAATAGAGGAATGCCAGTTCCCAGGATCATTGGGTGGATAAAGATCCACAGCTCATCGATCAATCCTTCATTCAACAGTAAGGTATTGATCTCACTGCCTCCAATCAGCCAAATATCTTTTCCTTCTTTATCCTTGAGTTCGCGGACAAAGGGAACTACATCATGGTGTATGAACGTGACCTCGTCATTGCTTTGGTAGGACACATCATGTGTGAAAACAAAGCTATTTTTGGTTTGATAGGGCCACTCTCCTCCAAATTCCAGGACCTGCCGATACGTCTTTCCACCCATCAAGACGGTATCAATTGTGTCTACGAAATCTTTGTATCCATAGTCCTGGTCCTGTAATAACCAATCGACGTCACCATTTTCCCTGGCAATATATCCATCAAGACTTGAAGTGATGTAGAGAATGATCTTTCGCATGCAACAAATTAAGTCAAAAGATGCTTTAAGATGAATGAATGTGAGGGGGAAATAACTGCGAAATTTCTGATTTTAGGTGGGTCAAATGTCAACTCGGAGACCAGCATTTGAAATGGCATATGTTAGGTTTGATCTTGCTTATTGGACACAATAAAATCCATGTGAACTCGCTTTATATGTGACAACAAGCATTAGATATTGTAAAATATCAACTTTTTATTGTAATATTCGTTTATGGTACTTGTACCTATGATCCTGCGAAAGCATATCACCCTTGTCATCATCATTGTTTGCTTTACGGAAGCTGAATGCCAGGTGTCCACTGATGGCTACAGGGCCAAGATCTCCGAATTTGGGATTGAAGTATTGTCTGATTACAGAACCTCAGGAGATTCCGATCTGTATGGTAGTGCAGATTCTGAAGTAGAGGTTGAACGGTTGATCAGAACAAAGTTGGCGATCCCTGTCATTATCACGGATAGTCACCTTTTTGGTGTTCAGTTGAAATATAACCAACACCAGTTTGAATTTGATGGGCCTGTTGCAGGCAATAACTTACTATATGAGACATTGGAAGAAACCCGATTCAACAATATAGGTGGGAGACTGGTCTATCAAAGAAACTTCAACTCAGCTTCTTTAAGATTCATAGGAGGAGCCGAATTGAAAAGTGATCAGCAGCAATGGGATCGAAACAGCTCCAAATATTTCGTAGCCGGATTTTATCGAAAACAACTTTCAGATAATCGTAGAATTGGAGGAGGATTGGTGATCAATCAATCGTTAGGAAGGTTTTCAGCATATCCCATTTTTCAATATGAACATAGTTTCTCTCCCCGGTGGACTCTGGATCTTGTGTTGCCAAAGTCGGCCTCAATCCGCAGAAAGCTAAACAATAAGACCTACCTGATTGGAAAAGCGGAACTAAAAGGGTGGAGATACAACCTTAGCGATGAAAACAATCCTGGTGATCAGGATCTTACCATCCGTAAGACTGACCTTCAATTAATAGTTTCCTTTGAGAGAGAGATTCATGACTTTCTATGGTTTGGAGTTGATTTCGGGTACAATCGAAACTTTAATTACTTCCTAACGGAACCGGGTGGAGGAAGGAGAGATGCGGTTGTTGACCTTAATGTCAATGATGCCAAATTCTTGAAATTCTCCATGTTCATTGTTCCTCCCAGGAAGCTTCTCAATTGATCGTCACAATTTCCAGCAGTTCCATATCCCACATTATTATTCGGTTAACTATTTTACTTATTTTCGGGCTGATAACTAACCGTTTTAACCAAATAATAGTAACCTATGCCAGTCCGGGGCTCTGTCATCAAATCAATTGGAGAATTTGTCAAGATCCGTCACACGAATGAATATGGTAAATGGTTTGATTCATTACCAGAGAGATCTCAAGAGATCTATAATGATTCCATTGCAACCAAGGAATGGTATTCCCTGGAAGATGGTATTATTATTCCAACAGAAAAGATCTGTGAACTATTCTTTAATGATCAACGATCAGGTTCATGGGAGTCAGGCAGGTTTAGTGCCGAATATGGTTTGACAGGCGTATATAAGGTTTTCGTAGTAGTCAGTACCCCTAATTACCTCATGAAGAGGGCCAGTAGAATATTGAGCACTTTTTACACGCCTTCAGAGATTATTGTGGCTCATAATTCATCCAAAGACATGATACTTCATTTCACGAAATTCCCTTCAAGCAGTGAGATCATGGAATGGAGGGTAGGGGGCTGGATGGAAAAAGCCCTTGAGATCTGTGGTTGTAAAAACTTGAAGGTTGATATTACCAAATCAATGGCAAGAGGTGATAAGCTAATCGAGTATAAGATCACCTGGGACTAGTACCAGGGTCTGTTGGAAAATTCCACCCTTAATGTAGGAAATATAGCATGTTGTACTTTAATTTTTAGTGATAGTAAGGTGATCCACTTCAGATCCGCTTTCTACTTCTAAACGAATTACGTTTTCGTTGAATTCCAGGATGGTCCATTCATTTGAAAGTTCGTTGTATGGCGATTCATCGAAATGTAACAACAAAATCAAATCGGCAACAGATAACCAATTACCAGATAGAGTATCGTTTTGGTCGTAGATCTCCACGGCACCAACGATATTAAAATCAATATCTGGCAAGCTAAAGCGATCTGTTTCATCTTTACCATCGTCCAAATACTCCGAAATACCCCAATTTCCAGTAGACATTATTATTTCGAGCTGAGTATTCATATTGCCAATATCTCGTTCGAAAACAAGAAATTCTGAACTGCCAGTGCCTCCACTAATATGTTGCAATACTACGATAGTACTATCTAACTTCAGTACATCCCAACTTTTTCTAATACTGGTAAGAAAACCGGTTCCTTCAAATTCAATATTTAGGACACTCATGGAATCATTAAAATCCCATAATCCGCCGGTAGTTTCTCCATCGATGGTTGCAGATACACTTCCATCTTCAGAAAATGAAAACGCATAGCCCGACAATTCCGAAGTAAGTTCCTCGACATCATAAAACAATGTTGAATACCAATTCCCATCGGTTAGAGGTGATTCCAAGGGAGTTGTAAGTGTATCAGGATCGAATGAGGGTTCGAACTCGAAATCATCCTTTTCGTCACAACCATCTTGATTGATTGTAATGTAATTTTCCAGCTCAGAATTACTGTTAAAAGTCCTTTCCACCCCAAGATGGTCTATCATTTGGATAGGGAATTCAAAACTTAAAAGATCTTCATTTCCCAGTGATTTGATAAATTCATTTAGAAATCTATCTGAAAAAAACTCTAATACGTCAGCTGTTTCCGATGGTCTTCTAAATACTGACACTTTGATCGGATATTTGATATCAATACATTCGATATCATCATCCGATCCATCACCTATACATTCATCGGAATAGTCCTTGAACATATCTTCGTCTGTTAAGGTAATGGTTGAATGGTCAGGTAGGACGATACTTACCGGGAATTCAAATGTTATATCATCAGGTTCTCTCTCCAGAAGGCTCAGCAGGCTATCGAGATCTCGAAAAGCTTGATTGTCCTGTAATGTGAGTGGTATCTCTTCGACAGAGATACTAACAGGAAGAAGGGTTTGGAAACAACTGGATCCATCTAAAATATCATCGCTGGATCCATCCAATAACGTGACCCGATCTATAAGATCTAATAATTCTGCCGTAGAGGTAATAGTTTTGTCGTCATCAATGGGTGTTATGTCATCAATTCCTTCCTGGCAACTTACCAGTAGTATTGTGAATAAAATCCATGTGGTTCTTTTGATCACCTCGTAACGGATAGTTTTTAACAAAAATATCCCATTCCATCTTGCCACATGGAATGGGATACCTTAATACATAGTTAATTATTCATCTAATAGATCTGCTGCAGCCTTGATATTGTCCTTTAGTGCATCGGCAATATCTTTATTATCGTCATCGTCATCAGGATTGATCTGAATAAGTCCATCCTCATTTGTGTCTACGGCTTGTGAAAGATCAATCTGAACTTCTGAGTTTAAGAACTGGTCAATTGAGAATGATACTGAAACACTAACTCCATTTTCATCTACCACGACACCAGTACTTTTTCCAACATCAAGGTTTTCACTGGTATCGTGCCACATTTCGAAAGGCACTCCATCGATGGTACCGGCAACAAAGATTGAACGATCATATAATGGATCATTTTCACCTACGTCCCTGGTTTTATGAAGTTTAAACCTCAACTCCTCATATACTCCAATAGGGATTTCTGCATTACCAATTGATTGATCCAGTGCTCCAGTTTCATCCAATAGATCTAGTGCATATGGTCCTCGGAAAGCTACTTCCGTACTGTCGTCTGCAATACCGTCATCATCAGAATCCGTTTTGAATATCACATCTCTGATACTAATTTGGAAATCAGTGATCTCAATAGTAGCGTTTGTTCTTCCATTTGTTCGGCCACTACTCAAGGTAGTACTTCCAGTACTTGTAAAGGCCAAATCCACTTGAGCTGTAGGTGATGGATTAGAATCACTATCGGAACAACTTGTATTCAAAATGAGAATTGTCCCTATAATGAAAGCGAAAATAATTCTTGTCTTTTTCATGATTAATTTACCTTAGTTTCAAAAATTTCGATTTTGGACATGAAACCCTCAGTATCATAAACCTCCTACCCCCCAGTGTAAAATATTTTTAGAAAAGTGAGCGAAACCTGCAATGAAAAAGTTTTCAATTCTCTATTTCGAGATCTTTCTGAAGATCTGTATAGGTTTCTCTACCATAAATTTGGAGCGGGTATTGAAGCGAATGACGTAGTACAAGAGGCGTTTGTAGCGCTATGGAATAATTGCCATAAAGTTTCTCCAGAAAAGGCCAAATCATATTTACTGACAGTTGTTACCAACAAGACTTTAAAAGAGTTTCGTAAGGATAAAGTAAGATTGAAGTATGTAACATCCCGGGGAAGTGGAGGAATCTCACGTTCTCCTGAGGAGGAAATGGAGGAGAAAGAGTTCCATGACCAATTAATCAAAGCTTTGGAGGAGCTTCCCGAGAGGCAACGTCAGGCCTTTCTCCTGAATAGAATGGATAATATGACGCATCGTCAAATTGCGGAGGAGCTTAACATTTCACAGAAGGCTGTTGAAAAGAGGATCTATAAGGCTGCGGCCTCGCTTTTGAAGAAACTGGGCAAAAAGATTTAGTAGGGGGTAGGAACCAACGTTATAAAGGGGTTAATTTGGTGTGATTGTAAAAAATGAGTAGAAAACAAACCATAAGGAAATGGCTTGCAGGCAAGGGATCAGAGAATGGATCAGGCTTTAAAGAAAGTGAAGATCTACTTCTATTAGAAAAGATTCAAAAGCACCTTGACACATTAGAAGTTCCTTTTTATGATGTAGAGTCGGAACTTTCAAAATTTATTGAAAGAAAACCACTTCGTAAACAACGACAAATTTTGTTTTCCGGAAGACAATGGACATTGCCAGTAGCAGCTTCAATAATTTTGACTGTGTGCATTTACCTTTTTTACCCAAACGATAAGAATAATGCCGTTGAACAGCAATCGATTATAGCTAAAACCGCCGAGAAGAAAGAACTATTTCTTCCTGACTCGTCCTTTGTCGTTCTCAATGCCGATTCTAAGGTTGAATTTAATCGAGACAATTGGGCCCAAAATCGTGTTGTTACCTTGACAGGAGAAGCCTATTTTGAAGTTAGAACTGGGTCTGCCTTTAAGGTGGTGAGTGAAAATGGGGAAGTGCACGTACTTGGAACAAAATTTAATGTTAAAGTCAGAAATGGATTATTTCAGGTCTTATGCTATGAGGGTAAGGTTAGAATGACTTCCAAAGCGTTTAATGCCGATTTGACTGGTGGGAAAGGGATCAATCTTTTAAATCAAGGCCCAATAGCAGTAGACGTCGCAAGATCTACTCCTTCCTGGACAGGGATGACGAGTGAATTTCAGAGTCTTCCCTTATTCATGGTTTTGGAAGAACTTGAAAGACAATATGATATCTCCGTAACATTCAATGGAGTTGATATAAACCAATTGTTCACTGGCAGTTTTGTCCATGGGGATTTAAATTTAGCATTAGAAACTATCTCGGTTTCAACAGGGACTTCCTACATTTTTGATGATCCCAGTTCCGTAAGCTTTAAAAGTGAGAATCCTTAAGACTTCTGTTGTCGCGTTACTTCATTTTCTAGGGACTGTCACTTTTTCGCAGGAATCTCGTTCCATCAAAGTCATTTTGGATAGCCTTGTCCAAACAAGGGGCTTAAGCTTTTCTTACCTTGATCAAAATCTGGAAAATGTCAAGGTCCCTTCCGGAGATAATATCACACTTGACTCATTAATAAGATTCGTTGAAAATTATACTCTACTGGAAATACATGAAGTAAGCGCTGATAACTACGTTGTAGTAAAGCCATCAAAGAAGAAAATAATATACAGTGGCAGTCTTTTAGATGCAGAAACGAAAGAACCCCTAATCGGTGCACTTGTTTATGGTCACAACTTCGCAATAAGTGATGCTAACGGCGAGTTCAAATTGGACGCTTTTGCTTCTGAAGTATTGAATGTACAACATGTGGGTTATGGCAACATTCAGATTCCTTCATTTATTGAGAAAGGGTATCAATCCCAAAAGTTTTACCTGGATTACGACCCGACCATACTTCCGGAGATCACAATTTACAACTACCTGACTAGGGGAATCAGTAAGACGCAAGACGGTGCATTCCTGATTTCAAGGCAATCCATGCGTATGTTGCCAGGTCTTATTGAGCCTGATGTACTTCATAGTTTACAATTTCTGCCCGGAATATCGAGCATCAATGAAACCGTCTCAGAAGTAAACATTAGGGGAGGAACTAACGATCAGAATCTTATTCTTTATGATGGGATCAGGATCTACCAATCCGGTCATTTTTTCGGTTTGATTTCCGTCTTTAATCCTCAAGTTGTCAAGGAATCAAGATTAATCAAACAAGGTACTTCTCCTCAATATGGTGATGGTGTTTCTGGAACAATAGTCCTAAACAGTTCTGATCAGGTTCCTCAGCATGCGAAGTTTAATTTTGGTATCAATATGTTATTTCTTGATGGCCTGATGAATATTCCAATGGGTAAGAACGGTGTGATTTTGGCGGGAGGACGGAAATCGTTTGGTGAATTCGTTCATACCCCCACCTATAATAGTTATTTCGAAAGAGCCTTTAAAGAAACCGAGGTAAGAAATTCTTCACCGGATGCCGCTGCTCTGGCCAATTCAAATGAAAATCTTTCCTTCTATGATTACAATTTGAAATTCATCAATAAATTTTCCAATCGTGATGAGTTGAAAATTAATTTTTTCTCCGTCTTCAATGAAGTTCAGTTTCTTGAGAATGCAGTAATAAATAACATAAGGCAATCGAGGAAGAGCAGTCTGGATCAGGAGAGTTTGGCAGGAGGAATTGAGTATGAAAAGTGGTGGAGTGGAAATTTGGTTTCAAACTTTGTTGCTTCCGTTTCCAATTACAAACTAAAAGCTATCAACTCTAACATATTGCAAGATCAAGAATTGACACAATTGAATGAGGTATTGGATTATCAATTCAAAGTGGTTTCAAGAGTATTATTGGAGAAAAGTGACCTTATGTTTGGATATCAAGGTAACAATCTGGGTGTGACCAATGCAAACATTATCAATAGGCCCTCGCTGATTGAAAGAGTAAAAAAAGTAGCCGATATCCATTCTATCTTTGTTGAAGGAAATCGGAAATTCGGAATGGCCAACTTCAGGGTGGGGTTTAGGTCCAATTATTACGATGGGCTCAAAAAAGTGACTATTGAACCAAGGGGATCTATCTCTAGAACATTCGGTCAATATTTTGGAGTTGAACTAACGGGTGAGGTTAAAAGCCAAACACTGTTTCAAAAAATTGATTTGCAGACTGACTTTCTTGGCATTGAAAAGAGGAAATGGATCCTGGCCGAGAGACGTTCATCTGATCTTATACGTGGGAATCAGGTTTCGATGGGATTGAGTTATAAACGCAACAGACTCCTAATAAATATTGAAGGCTATGTAAAAAAGGCCAATAACATTTCCATCGCCAATCAAGGATTTCTCAACCAATTTCAGGATTCTACAGGTATCGGTAGATACATTGTCAAAGGAATGGATGTTGTAATGAGTCATAGTGTTGGCCCTATAGGTTATTGGGCAAGCTACACGTTTATGCAAAACAAGTACGAATTCAACATGTTGACGCCTGCTACATTTGCCAATAATATTGACATACCCCATACGGTTACATTAGGCATTAATTTTTCAACTCCTCAATTGGAATTGTCGACAGGAATTAACTGGCATTCAGGAAGGCCAACCACTGGCTTAGACATAGAAAGTGCCACCACTGGAGTGATCAGTTATAACTTACCCAATTCAGAAAGACTAATTCCATATTTTAGAACTGACATTTCCGGTATGTATAGTTGGAATTTCAGTTCGAAATTCAAAATTGATGCCGGTCTATCAATATGGAATTTAACCAACAGGAAGAATATTGTAAACGCATATTTCGAAAGAAATCTTGATGAAATCAGCAAGGTTGAGAAAACTGCACTTCCTCTTACAATAAATATGTTGATCAGGACACATTTCTGAAAGGAAAAATGAAACCAATATTATGCATACACGTACATACATGTACATACATATAAATTAAGAGAATGAACCGTAAGAACTTTATTAAACAATCGATCAAGGGAATAGCAGGGGGAGCTTTGGCTGCTTCAACAATGAAGGTGACGGCAAAACCTGAGGATCGTGAAATTGAACAGGTTGGGTTCAATCATTTGCCAAATAAGGAGGAAAAAACAATGAAGACTGTATTACACAAAGCAGATACACGAGGACATGCCAATCATGGGTGGCTGGATTCACATCATAGTTTCAGTTTTGCTAACTATTACAACCCTGATCGTATGCATTTCGGAGTGTTAAGGGTGTTGAATGATGACGTAGTGGCACCAGGAAGAGGATTTGGGACGCATCCACATGACAATATGGAGATTGTTTCCATCCCGATGTCAGGAGATCTTGAGCACAAGGACAGTATGGGTAATAATGCTGTGATCAGGGAAGGTGATGTGCAAGTTATGAGTGCAGGTACCGGCATTGCTCATAGTGAATTCAATAAGAACAATGACAAGGAGGTAAAATTCCTACAGATCTGGGTATTTCCCAGGGAAAGGGATGTTCAACCGCGATACGACCAGATATCAATTCGGGATGTAGCGAAGAGGAATCAGTTTTACCAGGTGTTGTCACCAAATGTAGACGATGAGGGTGTCTGGGTGCACCAGGATGCCTGGTTCCATCTGGGAGACTTTGACAAAGGCAACAAACAGACGTATCAGGTGAAGGGACAAGGTAATGGAGTGTATGCCTTCATTCTGGATGGTCAGGTAAAGATCAATGGAGAAGAATTGTCTAAACGGGATGGTTTCGGTATCTGGGACACAGAGAGCTTTGAAGTAGAGGCAACTGAGGACGCCAGGATATTGTTGATGGATGTTCCGATGCATTTGAACTGACCGCAGGTCATTGACGATATAGTCAGAAATACTAGGACATACGCTTAGCTCGAGCGCAGTGAGAAATCTATTCATGCAGTTACCAGTATCTTGATCGATACTTGTGACATGAATAGATTTCTTTTTTAGATTGAAATGACATTTGCTTCAAGGAGGCTCCAATGAATAAGTTAATCCACATTCTATTTTCAATCTTACTAATGTCATGTCAAAATCAGGATTACGATTTTAAGAGAACCATTCTATATGTCAATGATCAGAAATTTGAAATTCTCACCGCAGAAAACATCATAAACGACTTTATTTCTAGGAAGTCAAATTACTCGGAAACTGTTTACCGGAAAATTGAGAATGAATTCAAAAATAAGGCTGAATTTCCCTTCCTCCTGGAGACTTTAAAAACCGGAATCAAACCTGATAGAAGACTAGAAGAAGAAATTGATATTCTAAGAACTATCGACTTCGAGGAAATTGTGAATTCAACCTTCGAAGGTGTAGTAAATGAACTGCCGGGTCCTGACACGAAGATCCTCTTCATCCCATCAAATCCTGAGCATAAAGAAATATTAGAGTCCTATGGAGTTGGACTCCATGCTATCACCCCAGGTGTGGGAAAGATAATCGTTTCGATAAATCCGACCATTGAGAACTGGCAACATCTTTTACCTTTTGCTTTAGCACACGAATACCACCACAGTGTTTGGATCTGGAGAAACTTTGAAAGGTCTGATCTCACACCATTGGAGTATGTTATTCTGGAGGGAAGAGCTGATGCCTTCGCCAGGGAACTTTTTCCGGATACTCTACATCCATTCCTAAATGCCTTAAGTGAAGAAGAAGAGATCAGAATTTGGAACATCATAAAACCAGAAATGAATGTTCGCAATTCCGGTCTGAATGACAAAATAATGTCGGGCACAAGAGAAATTCCGGTAGGGAGTGGTTATTCCATTGGATTTAGTATCGTCCAATCCTTTAAGATCAACAATCCCCAAATAAGCGATATGGAACTGATTGACATGGACCCTGAATATATTTTGTCATTGAGTAAATTCAATGAATATTAGGGCGACTATGCGCACCTTGTCGGTCTGAATATAAAATGCCCATAAAGGAAGAGAATGAAAGACCAGGGCAAGTCAACAGCTTGCTTGCAAAGTCATTCATTCTCTTAGGAACTAGTTAAGTATTTTGTTAATATTCTACATTTGAATTTCAACCTCGGTTGCCAAATCCAATCCGTCCGCGACAATGTTAAAAATTTCAGCATTACTTGTTTCACTGATGACTATCACATCCTGGTCATTTTTTGTGGCATTTTCAAGCATGGCTGAACTTACTTCTGCAAACCATGTTACGGGATCAAACGTCACTTCAGCAACAACAGAAGCATCCGCATTTATTACGATGTTTCCCTCTTTCTCAACCTCAAAAGTCTCCCCTGAATTAAATTCAAATCTGATTGCATGGGATTGATCCTCTCTGTCAACAAACGTACCTTCCAATATCACACTTGGTGTACTACCTTCATCCAATAATTCCAACTCAACGCTTGCTTCAGCGTAAGTTCCCGGGGTGAATGCTAAACCTGATACATCAGGTGTAGACTCACCGGTGGCAAAATCTATAACAACATTCTGCCCAAAATCGACTTCAATCGAATCTCCCTCATCAGTTTCCGCCTCAAATTGTATTTCACTCAATGTTATTGTTCCGGATGTAAAAGCTAGAGTATTAGCCAATATCCGACCTCCGGCACTAATTCCTGATGCCGTATTAACTGTATTAAAGTTGAAACTGACGGTTGGATCGCCATTTTCATCTCCGTCGTCACTACATGCTCCAAATCCAATTAGAAAAATAATTAGAAGGGCGCTGGCAAGACGATTTAAATTGGTTCTTAACATGTTTTTATTTGTCATCGCTATATTGTTTTCCATTTATCAACGTCCTATAGTATTTGATACCCTACCCTGGAAACGGGTTTAATTACAACGGCATCGTATTTTCAACAACATCACTATCATTTTTGATTGTTTTAATTATTCCAAAATGTTTAATGGAAGGTTCACCTCTGAAAAGGGAGAAAGAAACTAAAATTGTAAAAATTCAGATAAGTTGATGGACAAAAGATCAATTAAAAAAATAGGGCATAACACTAAGTAATATGCATTAAAGAGTATTTTACACTCTTCATATTCAATTATTAAGAAATCAATGAAATCTTATTCAATCGCATTACTGTTAATTCTAACCATCGCCAGCTGTAACAGTGAGATCCCCATGGGCTGGATCGATGAAGATCGTCTCCTCAACAGGGAGGCCAAAGATTGGTTGTCCCTGGGAGGGAATCATCTCCAACAGCATTACAGTCCTCTGGACCAAATCAATACAAAAAATGTTGAGGACCTTGGTTTCGCCTGGGAATATGATGCCAGGAGTACCATTGGTCGTGTTCCAAGGGGATTGGAAGCTACTCCTATCGTGGTGGATGGTATAATGTACACCTCAGGCGCATGGGGGTTTGTTTATGCTATCGATGCTAAGTCAGGAAATGAGATCTGGCGGTTCGACCCGAACGTTGATGCATCATATGCAAGACGTACCTGCTGTGACGTAGTCAATCGTGGGGTGGCTGTGTGGAAAGGTAAAGTATACGTAGGCAGCCTAGATGGTTATCTGTCATGTCTGGATGCTGAAACAGGTATGGTGATCTGGCGTCAGGATACTTTCACTGATCGAACCAAGGCCTATACGATCACCGGTCCACCACAGGTAGCGGGAGGTATTGTTATTATCGGTAATTCCGGAGGAGAATTTGGTGTACGTGGTTACATTACCGCCTACGATCTTGAAACAGGGGATCAAGAGTGGCGGTTCTACATGGTACCGGGTGATCCAAAGAAAGGATTCGAGCATCCGGAAATGGAACTGGCCTCAAAAACCTGGGATCCTGATTCTCACTGGGAATCGGGTGGCGGTGGTACATCCTGGGGTGAAGCAGCTTATGATCCTGAATTAAATTTATTGTACGTTGGAACAGGTAATTCCTCTCCGTATCCAATATGGTTCAGAAGTCCCTCCGGAGGAGATAACCTTTTTCTGGTTTCCATCCTCGCGATCAACCCTGACAACGGAAAATTGGTCTGGCACTATCAAACCACACCTGGAGAGATCTGGGACTACACTGCCACCATGAATATGGTATTGGCGGAGCTGGAAATTGAAGGAGAACCAAGAAAAGTGCTCATGCAAGCCCCAAAAAATGGTTTCTTCTATGTAATAGATCGGGCAACAGGGGAGCTTCTTTCTGCTGAGAAATACACACGTGTAAACTGGGCCAGCCACATTGATATGGCAACTGGTCGACCCGTATTAACTCAACAGGGTCAATGGTATAAAGATGAACCTAAACTTGTATTTCCTTCTTTGAGTGGTGGACACAGTTGGCAACCCATGTCGTTTAACCCGGAAATTGGACTGGTCTACATTCCCGAACATAATTGGCCGATGGTGTATGCTGCTGTGGATAACTACAAATGGAAACCAGATGAAGACAACACAGGAATAGACTACGGCGTCATGAGTAACTACGCATTGGTTAAGGATCAGATCAAAGAGGTCCAGGACACGATGTACTTTGAGAGTTTATTGGCATGGGATCCGGTCACCCAAAGGGAGGTATGGAAAGTATCCGAAGGAGCACCGGATGGTGGGACACTCTCCACACCGGACCTGGTATTCCAGGGAACACGAACAGGATACCTGAAAGTGTATGACGCCAGGACCGGACAAAAACTTAAAGAAATATTTACGGGTACAGGTATAATGGCGGCGCCTATGACATATGCTATTGATGGGGAACAATACGTAGCGGTTATGGCTGGTCAGGGGGGTGCCCCGGTTCCCTATTATCCTCCTGACGCGGCTCTATGGAAATACAGGAATTACGGACGCATTTTGGCATTTAAGCTGGAAGGTAAGGATGTACCTTTACCGGAAAGGACCCAGCAAGTGGAAACACCCCAACCACCAGATCTGGTTGTGGATCCATCACTGGTTGAATCCGGTGGTCCGTTGTATTGGGAATATTGTGCTCCATGTCATGGTTCCTTTGGTGAGTATCATTTTTCTCAGCATCCCGATCTTGCCAAGATGCCAGTAAGTGTACATGATCTATTCCCGAAAATAGTCCTTGAAGGCCTCTTTAGTGAAAAAGGTATGGCAAGTTTCAGTAACTCTTTGACTGTGGAAGAAGTCGAATCGATACAGCACTTTTTGGTAAGTGAGCAGCAAAGACTGTACAATGCAGCAATCGGTGAATAACAAAATACAAATGGTATTGAAGTACCTTTAGCTGAGGATGATAGATTGAATTCTGTTTGATCATACTTCAATCCGCATGAAAGTTAAGCTTCTATTTATCAATCTTGCAATCGTCATTTACCTGATCGGATTGTTTTTCGCGGTAGGAGGTGATATGACCTTGGGTGCTATTTTGGTTCTGACCGGATCCTTTGTAATAACAGTAGTCTTCATCAGTCAGTCAATCCATTTTAGCAGACGATCGGAACTTTGGAAATGGCCATCACTAGCATACTTGGGGATCCTTTTTGTTCTTGCAGTCATTTTCATACATGGCTTTAGTGCTTCTATTGGCATGATGTTCTTATACAAAATTGAACTCTTCACAACCCTGTATAGTGTTGCAGGGATCACACTTGTTGGGCTTTTTCTTTATTTCAGCATTGTGTTCTCAGGTTCTGATGAAGGTAAAATATGGATCATTATTGGATCAACAATTGGAGCAATCCTGGGATTTGTGGGTTTTCTGGGTTTTATGCGATTTGTTCCTCTTCCAGCTATTTTCATCTTCTATAGCTGGGTATTCATTCTACTATTCTACTTACTGTTTTTCATAGTCTCCATGATATTGAAAAAGGAGAAGGACAAATCTGAAAATCTAAAACTCCTTATTCCAACGATTTTAATGGTTGTACTATGGATCTTCAGATTTAATATTCCGAATGGGATACCTAATGGACTAGCGAAAGCGGTGATTGATTTTGGATTTGTTCCGGTACTCATCCTTCCGGTATCCATTCTCATGGCAAATAAGCTGTATTCTTTCGTCGTTTTCATTTTTTACTTTGTCTTCCTTGATTTCTTCTTTGTTCAATTTGATCCCAACTTCAATTATCTCGTGACAGTTGGAGTTGATGGTTGTGTAGGATATGACCAGGAAACTTCATTTCCTGTAAATAATGATCCAGGAATTCCACTGGAAGAGTTGCTAAAAGAACCAATTACTGAAGAATTGGAGGAGATAAGAAGAGAGTGGTCAGAAAAGGACTTTGCTCCTGAAGATATTCAACTTGTATACGCAGAACAAATGTCGAATGGTGACTCTATCAAGGTCATTTCCCACCAGATCAATGGATTGAAACATTACGGAGCTATTAGGGTGCCAACTGGGTTGGATATCCGGAATGCTCCCATTCTGATAGAGCTTGAGGGAGGTGGAACGGGAATAGATGTATCAAAATTGCGTACCCTGACATCCGGAAAGTGCATGTCAGAGAGGGGTGAATTTCTTTCAATATTACCCTCTTACCGGGGAAATATTCTACGGGGAGATAATTTTTGTTTTCGATCCGAGGGATATTTTGGAGATGCGTGGTTGGGACCTGCGGAAGACGTTATTCACTTTTTGGAAGCTGTAAAGGCAGTCTATAATAAGCCCTCCAATACGAGGGTAATTGCACATGGGGTAAGCAGGGGAGCGACCGTTGCTTTGATAATCGGGGGGCTCACGAGTAAATTTGATTACGTGATTGCGAACTCCACCCACACAAAATTCCTGGACCAACATATTTTTGATAAGGAGCGAGTTGGTGGTTCTATGAGTAGGGCATTTTATACCCCAAAAGCACCTCCCAGTGTAATTAGGAACCGAATTATTGCCAGCTCGCCGTATTATTTTGCAGAATGGCTTCCTCCATTCGATTTGCATCAGGGCACAGAAGATCATCTAACCACCATTTGGCATGCAAGGAAATTGGAGGACCGGCTGAAAGAAGTAGGAAAGGACACCGGAATGTACAACTTCTTCATTTATGAAGGGAAAGGACATGGCTATGATGAAGATGCTATAGTCTGCAATACTTTACGAGAGTTTTTGGAAGAGTAAAAATCATACTATGGATACGAAAGACGATCTCGAATTAAGAGATGAAAATATTTATCCGGATCTTAATGTTCTGAGCTCAATCCTGGGACCATCTTACCAGGCATTTGAAGATTTACTTGATCTATTCGCCAGAAATGAGATGAACTATGAATGGCGATATTACAAAGATGGAAAGGCCTGGTTATGTAAAGTGCAAAGGAAGAAAAAGACGATTGTGTGGATGTCTGCCTGGAAGGGATATATGAAAGCCACCATTTATTTCCCAGTGAGAATACTTGGTGAAGTTCTTGAATTGGAGATCAATGATGCATTGAAGGAAAAAATAAAGAATACTGAGAACGTTGGTAAGTCAAAACCCTGCACATTCGAAATCAGAGAAGGAAATGTACTCGCTGATTTTGAAAAAGTGATGCTGTTTAAAATCAAAAGTACATAGTATGCTCATGAACAATTTCCCAACCCAACATTTAATCTTAATCCTTAAAATAGCCTCATGGAAGTCTACTTCAGAAGATTTTTTATTGGTCATCTCCTGGTGCTATTAGTGGTTGCGCTAGGGATCATTTATTTAGATACGATATCATTTATTGGTACCCTGATCTTTGCTGCCCTGTTGGAATTTCTGTTTTACTATGTTGACTCGAAGCATATTCCGAAAAGAAAAGAAGAGATCACGAGGACCCTGAGGGATATTTTCAATGCAGAACCCTATTCGAAAGGATTAATGAAGTTTAAAGTTGATCATCTTGATTTGTTCGCTGAGACTATTGTGGATTTCAAACTCGGATTACAAATTGGGAACATCGAGACTGTCAACTTTCATATTCCGAAGAATCAACTTGATAGTTTACCATCGGATCATGGCCTCGAATTGGTTCGTGATAATATTGACGGCCTTGAGACCTACTGCGTGTATCGATCAAGTGGATCAGATTTAACGAAGGCAATGGAGACTTTCAGGAAATTGATATATAATTAGCTGGTAATATTTTTTCTGAGAATACCTGATTTTAACTTTAGAAATACTCTGCTAGTGTAGAAAGGACAAATGAACAATTCCAATAAGCTTCTCACCATTAAGTTGGCCCATACAGTGATTTGGGCATTCTTCGTTGCTGTCATATTCTACGTCGTCTATTCGGGGATCACTAACAATATAAATGTTTATACGTGGGTGGGCATTTGGTTGATCATCGGGGAAGGTTTGGTTCTACTTGTATTCAAAATGTATTGTCCATTGACGATCATAGCTCGAAATTATTCGGACTCTCAAAAAGACAACTTTGATATTTTCCTCCCAAATTGGCTGGCAAAACACAACAAGGTAATATTTACATCCATTTTTCTTGTGGGACTGGTAATGGTTGTGTTTCGTACACTTGCTGGTTCATCATAGATTAAACATTGGTAACAATAAGCTGGTTATGAAAATCCTGGGTTGATGAACCCTTCTATATTTTGAAAGAATGGCAAGTATTTATTGAGAGATTATATGATACCTAAAAACAGCGTATTGAGAGTTGGTAGACCGACCAATGACCTGGAACAAATCACCAAAATGTATGTTGATGGGCTCGGGTTTGAAATAATTGGAGGATTTGATAACCATGGTGATTTCAGCGGAAGAATGGTTGGTCATCCTGAACATCATTACCACCTTGAATTCACAACACACAGGACCGAGAAAGCTGGTCGTGCGCCCTCTTTGGAAAATCTTCTCGTTTTTTATGTACCCAGGAAGGAAGATTATGACTTAGCTATCCAAAGAATTTCTAACTCAGGCTTTAAAAAGGTGATCTCATTCAATCCATATTGGGAAGGTGGCGGACAGACATTCGAAGACCCAGATGGGTACAGGGTCGTGATCACCAATAGCGAAAGCCCATTTTGAACGGACAAACAGCACCAAAGGATTGCTGTAAGTTAGCTTCACTATTTACTGGATTTGGTAGTTAATTCGAGATTGGGAGCATGATATCGTGGAACCAATAGAAATTAAAAATATCTTATCACTTATCGTAAGATTTGCGGAATCCAATGACAACATTTTGGCCCTCGGATTGTGTGGTTCATGGGCTAATGGATCGGCTGGACCCGATTCGGACATTGATTTGATCCTTGTTGTTAGGGATCAAGATGGATTCAGAAGTAAAGACTGGATCGATACCATTGAATTCAAGGAGGTGGATGATGAATTGGATCATTTCATGGATAAAACCTACGGTAATGTTTGGTCCAGACACGTAATTCTTAAAAGTGGATTAGAAATTGAATTTTCAATGGCGAAAGAGTCCTGGGCCAACCACGAAAATCAGGACGAGGGCACGGTCAGGGTAGTAAAAGATGGATTCAGAATCCTTTATGATCCTTATTTGATTTTGGGAAGACTTGTTGATGAAATACTAGGTTAAGGTTCTCGGACCTATTAATCCGATAGGAAAGAAGTAGATTCACAATCTTACTAAGTGGTTTGATTAAATTAAGCACATGATTGAAAACGAATTATCGGAAGTTGTAATTGAAGTTGCAAAGGACGTCCATTTTGACCTTGGCCCTGGGCTACTGGCTGGTGCATATAAAGAATGTTTATTTCACAAGCTCTATCAGTCGGGAATGTCAATAGAGAAGGATCAACCCATGCCCCTTGTCTATGACGATTTGACATTGGATATGGGATATGAGATTGATTTGATGGTTGAGAATAGATTGGTCGTGCTTGTTTTGAGTGTTCAAGAGATTACGGATCTGCACTTGGCCCAAATCAGGACTTATCTAAAACTCGGCAATTATAAATTGGGATTATTGATGAATTTCAACTCTGTCAAAATGGAAGATGGTATCAGAAGAGTTGACAATGTTTGATTTCCAAATGCCTGCAGGTGAGTAGCAAGAGATCAGCGATTGGACGGAAAATAGGCATTTGTGCTCATAGTTATGAAGGAGGGTCTTTATGTTTCATAACAGCCTGCAGGGAAGGTGCGGCCCTCCTTGGATCTCATATGCACCCCAACATAATTCTTAGTGCCATACCAATGGGTTTGAGTATGCAGGGATGGGAATCGGAGGATTACAATGAAGTCGCTGCATATTTACAGAGTGGAGTCGAGCAGATCGCTAAAGGTGGGGCAGATTTTTTCATATGCCCTGATAACACGGCGCACATCGTTCTTGAGGAGATCATCAGTGAACTACCTATTCCAGGCCTTCACATAGCAGATGTTGTTTGTGAAGAAATTGTATCTAACAAATGGAACAAAGCAGGTCTGCTTGGAACCAAATGGACGATGACTGGCTCCGTCTATTCAAGGGCCATGGAATCAAGGAATTTGACCAGATTGATCCCCAATGAAACTCAAATGGGAGAAATCAACCAGGCAATATTCAAAGAGCTTTGTCAAGGAAAATTTGAAGAAGAAACCATCAAGATGTTTCAGGACGCAATTTTAATGTTAAAACAGCAAGGAGCTCAATGTGTGATCCTTGGTTGTACTGAAATTCCTTTGATTATCAATGCCGAAAACTCACCGTTACCTATTTTGGATTCTACTGGATTATTAGCAAGGAATGCTGTCAAATATGCTTTATCGGAAATGGATCTGCCAAAGAAAGGCTGGATCAAAAACAGTTAATTCCTGTCAATAAAGCTCACCTAACTGCCAATGGTTTCATGTCAGAAATGATCACTGTAAACGAATGTTTTAATAATGACAAAAATACGGAGGGAGCATGGATCTGTTGTTCAATCTTTAAATGACAATTTGAGTGCACAGAAATAATGAAGGAATTGACAATTGAAAGAAGGAACAACCACCCAAAAATCATATTATTGGTACTCATGATCGGATGTATAATTTCTTCATGTAATAGGTATAATAATAGCACTCATGGAGAAGTGAGTGGGATTGACTTGGCAGACCAAAAAACAGATAGATTGAGGGAAGATCCACTTTTCTACATTGATGGTCAGCTTTGTGCCTGGGTCCGCGAGATTCATCAGGATAGGAAAGGAAACCTTTGGTTTGGCACCAATCATTATGGAATTATGCGATACAATGGTGATTCTTTGCAGTATTTTTCAGAAGATGATGGACTCGGCGATGGACGGATAAATGAGATACTTGAAGACAAAGAGGGGAATATGTGGTTCAGTACTTTCAAGGGACTTACCAGGTATGATGGGGAAACATTTACCAATTTCCCTGTGAAAGTTGGCCCAATTGACAATGATCTTTGGGGGATGACTATTGATCGTAATGGTGCATTCTGGATAGGAACCTTAGACGGTGTAGTTCAATTTGATGGAAATGAATTCACCTTATTCCCAATTCCAAAAGCCCAGGTAAGTGATACATTGTCTGCATTGTCTGAGGATCGTGTAATTTGTGTAATGCAGGATAAAGAGGGAATACTCTGGTTTGGTACTGACGGGTTTGGTATATGTAGATACAATCCGTCAAAGTCACAATTCTCCCATTTGACGAAGAAAGATGGTCTACCTGACAATACAATTCGTGATCTTTTGGAAGATTCAAATGGTAATGTCTGGATTGCCACAATGTATGGTGGGATCAGTCTCTATGATGGTGATTCTTTTACCAATTTCACGCAAATAGGGGAGGTTAGGGGTGTAGAGGTCGGAGGTTTACACGAGGATCGAAATGGCAACATTTGGTTTGCTGCGGAAAATGCCGGAGTCTATCGGTACGATGGAAAATCGTTTTCTAATTTCAACATGATAAATGGTCTAAACTCAAATGGGATATTAAGCATTCTTGAGGATAATGAAGGACGATTCTGGTTAGGTGGTTGGGGGGGATTGTTTCGATATGATCCAAGGAAAATGGGAACTGGAAAGTCATTTTACAATGTCACCAGAAATGGCCCCTGGAATAAATAATTAGGGGAACCGTGTTCCCCCCATCATCATAAATCAATTTCCCCAACCAACATTATATCCCTCGAAGAAGCTCCCAGACGAATTTCATAATTGCCTCTTTCCAATTCCCACCGAGCGTTGGTCTCATCCCAATAACTTAATTCATTTACCGGGATCCTCATTGAGATAGTTCGAGAATCTCCTGGTTCTAGTTTCTTAGTTTTGGCGAAGGCCTTGAGTTCCTGGACCGGTCGATCGATGCCAGAATTAGGCTTGGCTACATATACCTGGATCACTTCTTTGCCTGAGAAATCACCAATGTTTTTGATATCCGTGGAAATATTCACCGTGTCACTATTGACCGTCACATTTATGTTAGAATATTCAAAGCGGGTGTATGAAAGTCCAAATCCGAATGGGTAGGAAACCGCCACGTTGGCTTTGTCGAAGTGCCTATAACCAACATAAATACCCTCTTCATAGTATGTATAGTCTTTGTTTCGGATCCTTTCTTTCTCGGGCTTTTCTTTCCCCATAGCAAATGCATCCGTAATTTTCATAGGTTCACCGTCCAGCGGGAAGTTTGCATTGGAAGCATGATCCTGTAGATTGACGGGGAACGTCATAGGTAACTTTCCACTTGGATTTACTCTTCCACTCAGAATGTCCGCCACGGAGTTTCCTCCCTCCTGTCCACCTTGCCATGCCAACAAGATAGCGTCCGGAAGATCTTTCCAGGAAGCCGTTTCAATTACACCACCAATATTAAGAACCACCACCAATTGTTTTCCAGCCTCATGGAATTTTTGGGTAGCAAGTTGTATCATGTTTTGTTCTATATCGGATAAAAGAAAATCATCTTCTTCTACGCGATCACCACCCTCACCGGCATTTCTTCCAATAGTAATGATACCAACATCCGTGCCCTCAACTATCTCTTCCAGTTGCTTAGCGGTATAACTAATTTCCGGAGGGTCATAAGGATCAAACATGGCCCTGAATCCTTCAGGTTTTACAAATTCTTTAGGGAATGATTCCTTATGGCTTTGGAAAAGACTTTTGGCTTTATCATTAATCTTGAAACCTGCATTTTGTAAGCCTGCCTCAAGTGAAATGGTATAAGCTTCGTTTACATCTCCGGACCCTGTACCTCCTGCGATGAAATCATAGGAAGTAACCCCCAGAAGGGCGACATCAACACCATTCTTGATAGGAAGGACATTTTCATTTTTAAGCAATACCATTCCCTCTGATGCCGATTGACGGGTGATCTGAGCATGTGCTTGAAGGTCCGGATTATTTCCATATTCATAATTTTGCATCTTCCTGGACCCAAGGATTAACCTCAAGATTCGTCTAACGGATGTATCAATGGCTTCCATGGATAATGTACCCTCTTCGTATCCTTCTTTCAATGCTTCCCATTGTCTTTTGGTGCCGGGTTCCAATAAATCGTTCCCCGCAGATATTTGAGCTACAGCGTCCTGTCCACCGAACCAGTCGGTCATAACTAATCCGTCGAATCCCCAGTCATTTCGCAAGACTTCCGTGAGCAAATAGTTGCTTTGGGAAGTATAGGTACCATTGACTTTGTTGTAGGATGACATGATCGTCCACGGCTGTGATCTTTTTACGATGATCTCAAATCCTTTGAGATAAATCTCCCTCATGGCTCTTTCAGAAACGATCACATCGTTTCGTCCACGGTCCGTTTCCTGATTATTGGCTACATAGTGTTTCACCGAAGTGCCAATTCCATTGGATTCTATCCCATTAACCATGGCAGCTCCAATATTTCCGGTCAATACCGGATCCTCAGAATAGTATTCAAAATTCCTTCCACACAATGGATGACGATGAATATTTGCACCTGGACCAAGAATTACATCCAAACCGTATTCAAGGGCTTCTTTCCCCATAGCAATGCCTACCTCCTCAACCAGATCCTCATTCCATGTTGATGATAACAATGTGGCAATTGGAAATGCTGTACAATAATAGGTCCTGTCTTCACCTTCACGGGTAGGTTGTATTCTTAACCCTGCAGGACCATCTGACAAATAAACTGTAGGAATTCCCAGTCTGGGAGTGGGAACTATTGTTCCAACTGCTCCGGGTATTCCAGTACCTGGTTCAACCATTCCGGCAGCAGAAGCGATACCCGAGCCCTTTAATAAATGGATCCTTTCATCTATGGTCATTTGCGAAAGCAGGTCTTCCACTCGTTCGTTTATAGATATTCTATTGTCCTCATAGATGTCAAGTTCACCGTTTCCATTTCGATCCAGGAACGTATATCCATCAACAGTGACTTCTGACAAATCCATATTCTCAACGTATTCATCCTCAAAATCCAGGAACGTGAATTTAGCGTACATCCAACCACTTATTCCGGCAATGATGGCAAGAATGAGTATCGATCCTGCAGCGATAAGAGTGATTTTTAGAAATCGTTTCATGTTGACATTGAATTCGTGGCAATATGACACAAATATAGTTTCTTTTTTATTTGTGGCAAAATGACACAAACATTATTTTTGTATTGTGGACCTGAAAAAATTCCTGGAAAAGGGAGGAGAGATTTTCCTGCCAAACTTGTCTATTGATCTTGTAATCATTGGTTACAATGAAAATATGCTTAAATGTTTACTGCTTCAATTGGGGGGGAAGTGGATGTTACCGGGAGGATATATTAGAATTGATGAATCAGTTGACGTGGCTGTGCAAAAAATCCTAAAAGAACGCACATCATTGAACGATCCTCATTTAAAATTCCTGTCAGTTTTTGGTAGGGAAGACCGCATTTTTGGAGATGAGATAAAGGAACACTTTGAAAAATCAGGGATGACTTGGCAGAGTGATTACTGGTTTAACAATAGGTTCGTAACACTTGCCTACTATTCCCTTATCAACTTTGATCAAACCAAGCCTGTTATTGGTGGTTTTGATGAGGCCTTCAACTGGTTCAATATGGATGATCTACCGGATATGTGGATGGACCACAAATCCATCGCCTTACGTGCTCGTCATCGATTAAAAGAAGACATTAGGAAGGAAATAATAACCCATAACCTTCTTCCTGATCAATTTACGATGCCTGAACTCCATAGACTCCACGAGATCATATTGGGAGAAAGACTTGACAGAAGCAGGTTTCAGAAGAAAATGCTTTCCTCCGGTATTTTTCAGAGATTACCCAAAAGACAAAAAGGATCACCTGGGAGCAATCCATATCAGTACCGTTTAAAAAAGAACGAAAACCAATAATTTCAGTCGTACGTAACTTGGGTATGTAGTTCGAAAAGATCAGTATCCATGAACGACCAGATCAACCGCCGTCAATTCAATAAGCAAGTTGGTACGATTCTAGGAGGAACAATTGTCTTGCCATTCACTTCCTGCCTATCCCCTAATAACGGATCCAAAGTTTTAGTGCTTGGAGGGACTAACTTCCTTGGTCCGGCGATTGTGAATAGTCTAGTGGGTACCGGGATGGACATTACGCTCTTCAACAGGGGGATCACAAATAGACACCTATTCCCAGATCTCAAAAGAATTGGCGGTGATCGTTCAAAGGGAATCGATGGATATGATCAATTGGCAAATGACGATACTTCCTGGGATATTGTGATCGATGTATGGCCTGAAAATCCAAATTATGTCGAAGAAGCCATTCAGTCCCTGCAAGGGAGAGTTAATCACTATATGTATATTTCAAGTGTTGCGGTTTATCGAAACTACGTTGAAACCGGTATTGATGAATCTGCTGATGTACGAACAGGCGATCAATACGAGGAGGGAAATTACAACCTCAACAAGGCACTTTCTGAAGAAGTCGTCAAAAAATATTTCCCGCAAAACCACACCATAGTTAGGCCTGGAGCAATTGTTGGTGACCGTGATCCCGGACCATTTGGAACGAACTTGCTTCAACGAATAGCCACACGGAATGAAATATTTGCTCCGGATAGCAATGATCCCACACAAATAATAGACGCACGTGATATCGGAAACTTCCTTGTGCAATGTGGACTAGGGCAAGTTTACGGTACCTATAACCTGGTAGGTCCCAAAAACAAACTGGGGTACAAAGACCTAATAACTACTGCTAAGGCAGCATTACAAAGTGATGTTAAGATCCATTGGATGACTCCGGATTTTGTCACTAATGAAATGAAAGTCGAACCTTTCATTCAGGTACCATTTTGGATTCCTGTTGATTCGGATCCCGAACCTGGTTTCTATCAAATCAGTAATGATCTGGCTATCCAGAAGGGTTTGAACTTTACTGAAATCGAGGAAACCATTAAGGTAAGTTATGATTCCGTGATCAATAACCGCCATATAACCGAAAAAGGGTACGAAGACTTCTGGGGTATAACAGCTGAAAGAGAGGAAGAGATCATACAGGCGTGGAAGAAGTTAAGTTAGTTTCTGTCTCTTAGTCAGTTAAGGAATACTCTTGACGTGTGTCAGAAAGATATTTACCTTTAAAATCAATCAATTAATTTTTTTAAAGATGACTGAAGAAGTCCCCAAATTGACTATCCATATGGTTTGTAGCCTCGATGGATTCATTGCAAAAAAAGATGGTAGCATTTCATGGCTTGAATCCACGGATAAATATGACGGGGGCAAAACACTTACAATGGAAGAGATCGAGGAGTTCAACAGATCCATTGATTGCTACGTGATGGGATCCAGGACCTACGAACATGCAGTGGAGCTTGGATGGCCTTATGGCGATACCCAAGTGATAGTTTTAACTCGAAGAGATTTAAAAACAGAAAAAGAAAACGTTCAATTCTATGCAGGGGATCTCGATGATCTGGTCAACCAACAATTGAAACCGAAATATCGAAATATTTGGATGGTCGGTGGATCCATTACTACAAAGAAGTTTCTCAAATTGAAACTGGCAGATGATCTTATTGTATCAATAATGCCTATTATCCTGGGGGAAGGCATTTTGTTTTTTGATTCAGTTGAACAAGAACAAAGATTACATCTTAAAGATGTGACAGCTTATAATGACGGAATGGTGGAGATGTTGTATGAAATCAATAAGAATTAATAAAGGTTTGACCTGCCTATTTGCTTGGATTCAAGGAAATAGGCAAGCCAAATTATACAATTAATAGGACCAAATTCGAGGTCAGTTTCGGGAAAAACCTGATATGTGGTTACTGAATTCAGCACCCATGTTCATCCCAATAGCAGCTTGTTTCAATTCCTCGGGTACGTCACCACAGAAGAAGAAGGGGCCTGGAGTTGCGATTTCTACCAGTTTAGGGAAATGATTAGCAGCAGTTCCACCCAGATGAGCTCCAAGCGCAAGCCCATCTTCAAACAAATCATGAACGACCAAAGCATTTTGCTCCTCATCGAAATAATATTGCATCATTAGAGTTCCGGGTTCATTTTTTTCCATTTCTTCGAAAACACTGTCATATATAGCTTTTAGCTCGTCAAATTTTCCGGGTTTAGCTGTCCATTTGTAGAATACTGTGATCTGTTGATTTTTCATTGTCATGTGCTTTAAAATTCGTTTCTTACAAATGTATGTCTTATAAACACCCTGAAGGGGGGTATTTTACGACAACATAAGGGGTTGATTCAGACAAAATTGATTTCTAGATTTGTACTAATATGAAACATGTCAGCATTCTGGTACCTAAGGGAGTTGTGATCGTCGACACCATCATAGGGTCCCTTAATCTTTTTCAAATGGCCAATAGCTATCACCGAAAAGCTGGATTGTCTCCTGAGGACTTAATTGCCATAGACCTTGTTGGGTTATCCAATGAATCATTGACCTATAATAAGTTCTTTAGTGTGAAGCCCACCAGGACAATAAACGAAATTGAAAGAACGGACTTAATTATTGTCCCTGGCATTACAGGTGATATTGAAAAACAAATAGAGTTAAATCATTCATTTGTGGATTGGATAAAAATGCAGCGAATTCAGAACAATGTAGAAATAGCAAGTCTTTGCAGGGGTGCATTTCTTCTAGCTGAAACGGGATTATTGCATGGAAAATCCTGCGCGACCCATTGGTTGACTCACGATAAATTCAGGGAGATGTACCCGAAAGTCAATTTATTACCCGATAAGATAATCAGTGAAGACAATGGAATTTACTCAAGTGGAGGTGCATATTCCTTTCTTAATCTTTTACTTCACCTGATCGAGAAGTTTTATGGAAGAGAAACGTCCATATGGTGTTCCAAAGTTTCGGAAATTGAGTTTGACAGGATAGACCAGAACCAATTTGTGATATTTAATGGACAGAAAGAACATTCCGATCTGGAAGTTGTCAAAATTCAGGATTTCATTGAGAAATATTACTCAGAGAAACTCAGTGTGGAAGGACTTGCTGAAAAAGTGGCGATCAGCAGCAGGAACTTTGTAAGGAGGTTTAAGAAAGCAACGAATAATACTCCTATTGAATACATCCAAAGGGTGAGGATTGAAGCAGCAAAAAAGAAATTGGAATCGTCAACACTTAATGTTCACCAGGTGATGTACGCCTCAGGTTATAATGACGACAAAACTTTCCGGAACTTATTCAAAAGATTCACCGGACTGACACCTTTGGAATACAGAAATAAGTATAATCGGGAAATGGCCTTTAGTTGACAAGTAGTAAATGAAATTCGAAGTCCTCAATGTGCTTGACAGAATAAGGAAGCTTTATGATCTACCAAGGACTAAAGAAAGGTTCGATAAATACCTCTTTATGCTTCAGGGTGAATCCAAGGATGAATTGGTACTGCCAATTGCAGGATTCAATCCTATGGGTAAGGAGTTGGCCGTAATAAAATTGGATGAATTGATCAACCTGAAAGCTGAGGAGATCGCTGAAAATACGATTTCAAAAATCAGTGATATTTTGGTTGAAGCACGTGATAATCAATCCATTCAAGTGGTCTTGAATTTAGTCGATAATGTAGAGGGGTCATGGTCCAATTTCTATACCACGGATTACTCTAGCAAGTTTGAAATCACGTCATTGGTAAAGAGGGGATTTTGCACACCCTATTTTTGGACAAGTGAGGACTTTGATCAGGAAAAGATAATAAATCGGGTCACTGAATATGTTTTTCGAACCATATACTGTATCGATAAGGGTACTCCAAAAACATTGAGCGATCTCTTCGAACAAGAAGTTTTCGTCTGTCAAAACTCTTTACCAGATCCAGAGTCTTTGGAGGATTTCGAATTCAATTCAACAGGGTCATTCCTTTCTGAAAACTCAACGTCCGAGGATTACAATTTGAAATTCAATTTCTTCTACGGAGACGATGCTTCCAGATCTTTGGGGTATCCAACTTTTGGGTGTAGGGAAAATGAGGGATTTGATTATGCAAGATTTATCTCAAAAGGAAAATGAGAATACTTCCATATCACAAGTCAGATGCTCATTCTTGAGTGATTGTGATATCTAGGGACATTAACTTCATTTGTTATCCCACTGATATTTCAGATTCATTATTTTTATTGAAGCCTTCAATTATCGATTATGAACACCCAAAATATCATTTGTTCCTTGATTATCATCTTGATCTTCATCTCTAATACAAGTGCTCAGATCTATCTGGACACAAATGCTTCAATTGATGATCGTGTGGAGGATCTGATCAGTCAACTTACTTTGGAGGAAAAGGCTGCTCAAATGCTAATGAATACACCTGCAATCCCAAGGTTGGATATTCCTCCTTATGATTATTGGAATGAAGCTCTGCATGGAGTGGGTCGCGGAGGTAAGGCAACAATCTTCCCGCAGGCTATCGGATTGGCGGCTACGTTTGATGACGATCTGGTTTACAGGATTGCCAATGCGATATCAGATGAAGCAAGAGCCAAGTACAATGCGGCTCAGAAGGCAGGTAACTATAATCGCTACAGTGGTTTGACCTTTTGGACACCTAACATTAACATTTTTCGTGATCCAAGGTGGGGACGAGGGCAGGAAACATATGGTGAGGATCCTTATTTGACCAGTCTGATGGGTGTGGCCTTTGTGAAAGGACTTCAAGGAGATCATCCAAAATATTTGAAAACGGCGGCGTGTGCCAAACACTATGCTGTCCACAGCGGTCCCGAAAAACTCAGGCATGAATTTAATGCTATCGCCAGTTTGAAGGACATGAATGAAACATACTTACCAGCTTTCAAAGCGCTGGTTGACGAGGGAGTGGAATCAGTGATGTGTGCTTATAATCGCACCAATGATGAACCTTGTTGTGCCAGCAATTACCTTTTATCTGAGGTTCTTTTAGATGAATGGGGATTCGATGGTCATATACTTAGTGATTGCTGGGCACTTGTTGACCTTTACTCTGAAAATGGTCACGGAACCGTTCAAGATGCAGCGGAAGCAGCGGCCCTTGCTGTAAATAGTGGTGTGAGCCTCAATTGTGGAAGTTCTTTCAATGAGTTGGTCACTGCAGTAGAAAGAGGATTACTATCAGAGTCTGTTTTAGATGACCAACTGGCAAGGTTGCTTAAAACCCGCTTTAAATTGGGAATGTTTGATCCGGTCAGCGACAATCCGTTTAACAGCATTCCCTTTAATGTCGTTGACAGCAAGGAGCATCGTGATTTGGCCTATGAAGCGGCTTTGAAATCGGCGGTCCTTCTCAAAAACAATGGAATTCTTCCATTAGAAAGGGACCTCAATCGCTACTATGTAGTCGGACCTAATGCGGCTTCCATTGATGCGATGCTGGGTAACTATTTTGGGGTCAATCCAAACATTGTTACGTTTTTAGAAGGTATCACGGATAGGGTATCAGATGGCAGTCAGGTTCAATACAGTCCCGGAACTACACTAGACCGGCCCAATGTCAATCCGGTAGACTGGTCGTCCGGAGGTGCTGCTGAAGCTGACGTTACGATAGTTGTAATGGGTTTAACCCGTCACATTGAGGGGGAGGAAGGGGAATCCATATCATCTCCCTATTTCGGGGATCGTTTGGACTACAACATCCCCCAAAATCAGTTGAATTATCTAAATAAGATAAAAGGCGATCATGATAAACCGGTGATTGTAGTGATAACAGGTGGTTGTCCTATGAACCTTGCAGAGGTGCATGAAATGGCAGATGCGGTATTGTTTGCATGGTATCCCGGTGAAGAGGGGGGAAATGCTGTTGCGGATATTTTATTCGGCACAACTTCCCCATCAGGACGGTTACCAATAACATTTCCTAAGTCATTGGATCAGCTACCTGATTATGAAGATTATTCAATGATTGGGCGTACTTATCGATACATGGACCAGGAACCGATGTATCCCTTCGGATTTGGATTGAGTTATTCTACATTTTCTTATGCAGATGCACGATGCTCCAGTACGGAAATTGAGCGTGATGAAGTAACAGAGATAAGTTTTACCCTTACCAATGTTGGTAAAGTGGAAGCCGAAGAGGTAGTTCAAATGTACATTACCGATGATGAGGCATCATTTCAGGTACCATTATTTTCATTGAAAAGTGTTAGACGAGTGCTACTTCAACCGAATGAATCCAAAGAGATATCATTCACCATTACTCCCGATATGTTATCAGGAATAGATGATAATGGGAAGTCCATTACGGAGAAGGGTTCATTTACTATATCCATTGGGGGCAGTCTCCCCACTGAAAGGTCAAGGAATTTGGGGACAAGTGAAGGGATAAGACTCCAAATCCAACTTCGGTAGATCCTGTCCGTTCATGAATCTTCAGCCAACTCTTCAGAACGATCTTATCATTTTAAGGCCTCTGTTAGAAAGTGATTTTGGGTCTCTACATGAGATAGCCCGGGACCGACGTATTTGGGAGCAACATCCTGTTTTCGACAGATACAAGCTAGAAGTATTCTCTGATTTTTTCGCAGAATCTCTGAAATCGGGTGGATGCCTGGTGGCAATCGACAGGTCGACCAATAAAATGATCGGTAGCTCCCGGTATCAACAAATCCCGAAAGTAAATAATGGAATTGAAATTGGATGGTCGTTTCTGTCAAGGAGCCATTGGGGAGGTTTGTACAATGGCGCAATGAAAAAATTAATGATTGATCATGCTTTTCAGGAATTGGATTTTATCATATTCCATATAGGTAAAACCAACATACGCTCTCAAAAAGCGGTCGAGAAAATAGGTGGAATAAAAATAACAGACCCTAAACTGGGTCACTTGTTGAAAGAACCTGATATGAATTTTACATATCGCATCAAAAAAAATATGTTCCCCTGAACACTAAATTAAGAGCGAATAGATTGATTAAATGGCGATGTGAAAGTCTAGCTGATAGCTAAATATAAAATTCAACCAATATACATCCATCATAACCCTTGGCTTACGAAGTTCTTCAATCCTAATTTTACAATTACCGTAGCGACAATTTTATTACGTTATTTGGAATAGTGAGGATTAACCTCTATCTTGATATAATTAGCATATAACTAAATTAAGTTTATGTAATGTTATAGTTTTTTATCCTTAACCAGTTAAAGTAGATTACTCATGAAACAATTCTATCTAAGGCGGTGGGCCTTATCCACTATTCTTTTGTCCAATTTTTTAGTTTTTAACGTCTCCGGTCAACGTTCAATTTCACTGGAGAAAATTTCAACTTATAATACCGGATTTTTTGATGAGAGCGCAACTGAGATCGTTGCTCATGATTCAAAAACCCAACGTTTGTTTGTAACCAATGGAGCCACAGACGAAATTGATATTCTGGATATTTCTGATCCTGATTTAATAACGTTGGTTGGGTCCATAGACCTTTCACCATATGGAAAATCTTCGAACAGTGTGGCTTTCAGCAGAGGTGTTTTGGCGGTAGCCATCGAAAACAATGACAAACAGGCTGATGGAAAAGCAGTATTCTTTGATCGCAATGGTAATTTTCTAAATCAGGTTACTGCGGGCGCATTGCCAGATAATGTTGTCTTTTCTCCTAATGGAAGGTACGTTTTGTTGGCTAATGAAGGGGAACCAAATGATGATTACACCATCGATCCTGAAGGATCTGTAACTGTTATTGATTTGAAGAAAGGTGTTGAAAGCATTACTCAGGATGACGTTAAACAGCTCAATTTCTCAGAGTTCAATAATTCGATACTTGATGAAAGCCTGAGAGTGAACGCAAATCCCGGTAATTCCACTGTTTCTCAGGATTTGGAACCTGAATACATTGCAGTTTCACGTAATTCAAGGACAGCCTGGGTTGCCTTGCAAGAAAACAATGGCCTGGCAAAGATTGATGTTAGGAGAGGTAAGATTAAAGATCTTATAGGGCTCGGATTTAAAGATCACCTCGTAGGATCCAATGCTTTGGACGCCAGTGATAAGAGTGCAGGCATCGATATAAGAAATTGGCCAGTGCTGGGAATGTACCAACCTGATGCGATAGCTAGTTACAGAAGATGGGGCAGGGATTATGTCCTAACAGCGAATGAAGGAGACAGCAGGGATTATTCCGGATATAGTGAAGAAACTCGTGTTGAAGACCTGATATTAGATCCGAATGTGTTTCCTAATGCGGCAATACTTCAGGATCCGGAAGCTATAGGGAGGATGAAAACAACAACAGAGACGGGCGATGCGGATGGGGATGGATTATTTGAAGAAATATATGTTTATGGTGCACGGTCGTTTTCTATAAGGACTTCTTCAGGTGATTTGGTTTTTGATAGTGGTGATGATTTTGAAAGGATAACCGCAGAGGAATTGCCTGACGATTTTAATTCCACTAATGATGAGAACGGATCGTTCAAGAACCGAAGTGATGACAAAGGCCCGGAACCTGAAGCGCTGGAAATTGCCAGATTAAGGGGAAGGTACTATGCCTTCATTGGATTGGAACGTGTTGGTGGAATCATGGTTTACGATATCTCCAACCCATATTCTCCAAGGTTTATTCAATACATCAATAATCGAAATTTTTCAGTACCTGCAACCACAGTTGAAGCAGGAGATCTGGGGCCGGAAGATATTTTATTTATCAAAAGGCGAAACAGCCCTATCAACTCCCCAATTATAGCTGTTGCGAATGAAGTTAGCGGTACGCTGACGTTATTCAAGATTGACTTCACTGATGGTATTAATGATGGATCAGGAAGGGTCGAACCAGTATTCGTACCAGAAGAAAACCTCATTGCAGATAAACTGGAAGATCGTCCTGGTTTGCTTTTATATCCAAATCCGGTAACAGATAATATCCTGTACCTGAATTCTGAAATGGATGTAACGATCTTCAATGTACGGGGAGCGAAAGTACTGTCGGCAGAAAACACTGATCGAATAGATATTTCTTCCTTAAAAAAGGGATTGTACATCCTTAGGAATGGATGGGGTGAGTCAGCAAAATTTTTGAAAAAATAGCCGATTAAATACTTAACAAAGCACAGATCATGAAAATCAATGTATTATGTGCAGCAGGATTGATGGCCCTTGTGGCCATCGATTCCTACGCGCAACAAGCAAACAGGGTAAGGATCAATGGGTATTCAAGTTTTGAATATGAGTACCTTATATCTGACGAGGGGGAAAGTGATCCCAATGGGTCTTTTGACGCTGACCTGATCGACCTTGTTTTGAACGTCGACATTAGTTCCAAGTTAAGGTTTTCCACAGACCTTACCTGGGAACATGGTTCGGCTACAGAGGATGGTCGTGGAAATGTGGCGGTGGAATATGCGTTTCCTGAATACACCGTAAAGAACTGGTTAAAATTCCGTGTTGGGAAAATGTTCGTTCCATTTTCCATTTATAACGAGATCCATACTGCAAAACCGGCATTTCTGGCTGTAAAAGAACCTCTTAGTACGAATAAACCTGACAAGTTTGGAGCCGAAGAAAGGTTTTATCCTCGATGGGCAACGGGCGTCTCCGTCTTGGGTAACTTCTCTATTCAATCCGTTGATTTCGAATACCATATTCAATTGAGTAATGGAGAACAGGAAAATACTAATCCATTCGAAGAAGATGATAATAAGCAGAAAGCACTGGCATCAAGGGTCCTAATTATGCCTATTCCGGACCTGAAAATAGGATTCTCAACGTATTCCGATCAAATCTCGGAGCTAGATACATTGGGTGATGACACCGGAGAAAGGACAAAATTGTTCAGCTATAGTGGTCATGCCGAGTACAATAGAGGAAATATTGGAGCAGAGCTTGAATATATAGCAGGAAGCACTGAGCACACAGTCGATGGTACATTGGAGAAGAATGCTTTCGAGGCGATGATCTATTATTCAATTAATCGATTTACTCCTTATGTGAGGTATGAATATCTCGATCCAAACAAGGACATTGATGATGATGAAGCCAATATGTTAAGTTTTGGTATCAATACTAGGGTGGACAGAAATTTCTTTCTGAAAATGCAGTATAACTCAATCACTGCGGGTGATGCCAACGACAGATTCACAGGAATTGATTTTAGTGAGTTTCAGGCGGCAGTTGTGTTAGGTTTTTGATCATACATAATGAGAGATAAAATGAAATATTTATATATCAATCTGGTTGTTTTAACCATGATCTTTTCCGGAAATAACTTAATGGCACAAGATCAATTCGTTGTAATTGCCAACTCGGATGTACCAGTAGAATCGATCAACAAAAGTACGATTAAAAGGATCTACAATGGATTCACCACGCAATGGTCGGATGGAACAAAAATCAAACCTTGTTACATGCAAATCCCCAACAATGATTTTTGGAAATATATTGGAACAACAGAGGATAACTTCCAAAGGTTTTGGACAAAACGTGTTTTTTCAGGAAACGGAGTATCACCCATTGAGCATAAGAATAGTACTGATGCCATCAAGTATGTTAATGATATATCCGGAGCCATTGGTATTATCGACAAGGCCGATCAAGATAATATCGGGAATAACTGTAAAATAGTTGATCTTTCTAATTAAGAGAGAAGTGAAATTCAAAATTCGCGACGATGAAAATCAAAAGGAGGTTTGGTATCGGAAGAAAAGTATCCCTTGGATACTTTGCAATTATAATGATCACATCTCTCAGTAGTTTTTACAGCATAATCAAACTGAGAGAAACGCGAAAAACTGATCAGGCGGTAGCAGAAGTTTTTAGAACCATCGAAGTAAAAATGGATGATTTTGAAAGTATGGTTGATGAGACGAAGACCCTAGTTAATAACTGGATATATTTTCCAAATGATCAGGAAAAGAATCGGTTAAGGGAAATCCAAGATATTACATTTCCTGAACTTACCTCCGTCCTCCAAGATTTAGCCAATCGCAGGTCAGACGAAAAAGTTCTTGACAGCCTAGCAGTTATTATCAATTTGTTTGATGAAAATATCGACCATCAGATGGATCTAATGGGTTATTTGGCGAAGGATGAGGATTATGATAGTGATTCAATTTTATTTTTTCTTGCTATCCCGACTTTTGATGAGAAGATTGAGCCTCAACTAAGCCAGATTATCTCCATTGTTGGTTCTTTCAACAATAAATTGAAGATTAGATCGGAACAGTTGATTGCTGAAAAGAATGCTTCTTTGGACAATGTTGAGGTATTGACACTTACTGTGACTATCCTTTCAATACTTCTTGGTAGCATCGCTTCAATTCTGGTTTCACGTTCTATTTCCATTCCTGTTAAGAGGTTGAATGAGATAATAAAGAAAATGGGTATTGGAGAGCTTCCCGAAATCAGGGAATTGGGATCGAAAGATGAGGTTGGAGATATGGTAACCTCGTTGAATAGTTTGAGAAACAATCTGGAAAAGACATCGAATTTCGCTCTCAATATAGGTAAAGGACATTTGGACACCGACTATACCATACTCAGCGAAAAGGATGTTCTGGGGAAATCACTTCTCGCGATGAGGGATAATTTAGAAAACGTGATCAATGAAACAAAGAATGTGGTTAAGGAAGCTGGCGGAGAGGGAAATTTGGGGTCAAGAGTAAATGTGTCTAGCAAGGATGGAGCCTGGGAAGAATTGTCAATCTCAATTAATGATCTATTGAAGTCTGTTGGAACACCAATATTGGAGGTCAATAAGGTCCTCGATGCAATGGCTCTTGGAAATTTGACGAAAAGGTATGAGGCTGAAGCTAAAGGAGATATCCTAAATCTGAAGAATAACCTTAACAAAGCCCTCGTCAATCTTAATAGTTTCCTGTCCACTATTTCAAGAAACGCGAAAATAGTTGATGAATCATCGGTTGAAATGAAACAGGGTAGTGAGGAAATGGCAACAAACACTTCAGAAATAGCATCAGCAATCAGTGAAATGAGTTTGGGTTCTCAGACACAAGTTGCCAAAGTCGATGAGTCATCTGGCCTGGTTGAAGACATCTTGAATTCATCCAATGAAATGGGCAAGAAAGCAGAAGAAATCAATGTGGCGGCTAAGGAAGGGGTGGGAAGCAGTGAATCAGGCTCCAGGATGGTGACGAATGTCGTAGAAAGTATGCAAAATATTTCCCTGTACGCTGAGAAGACTAATGAGTCCATCGATATACTAAAAGATCGTTCAGAGCAAATCACACGTATTCTAGGAGTTATTGGTGATATTGCCGCTCAAACAAATCTCTTAGCACTTAATGCAGCAATTGAGGCTGCTCAGGCGGGTGAGGCCGGTAGAGGATTTGCAGTAGTGGCAGAAGAGATTCGAAAACTTGCAGAAGACTCAAGACAGTCCGCTAAAGAGATCGAAAACCTCGTACATGGTGTTCAAAATGATACACAACAGGCAGCAACTGTTATAAAAACTATGCTCACCAGTGTAAAAACAGGTGAGTCTGTGTCCGGTGAAGTTTCCAAAGCTTTTGAGAAGATCACAACCTCCTCTCATAAGACTCTTAACCACTCAGAGGAAATTCTATCCAGAGCGAAGGAGCAATTGAGTAAGATTGATCAGGTGGTTACTATAACTGAGGGCATAGTGGTAATTGCCGAACAAACTGCTACCGGTACGGAGGAAATGGCAAGTTCAGCATCAGAGTTATCTTCAGGTATGGGCAATTACAATCAGAAAGCCGAAGAGCTCTCACGTGTGGCTTCCGAATTAAAGTCGGGAATTAGTAAATTTCAACTACGCTCAGAGAGTGGCTCCTTATCAAATCTTAAGATATCAAGATCAGGCATCAGTGGAGTTTGAATCAACTCAACTTTCTGATTCATTTCCATCTAACTGTCCATAACAGAATAGAAAAGAGGCAATCCGATTGGGTTATTAGGGAAAGTCAAATTTTTTCGTGGAAGGTATGTCCTGAGATGGGTATAATGAATACCGCAATTTGATTTAGTTTTATTTCAACTAGTGAAGATTTATTAATGGACCTGGAAAAGAATAAAGAAAACGCCATCGCTTTTTACAAAACTGCCTATGAGGGTAATCCAAAAGAAGCCATTGACCTTTACGTGGGTGACCAGTACATCCAACATAATCCGGATGTCGAGGATGGACTAAAAGGATTCATCGACTACTTCAACAGGATGCAGAGGGAGTTCCCTGAAAAATCTATTGAGTTTGTCCGCTGTATAGCTGAAGGAGACCTGGTTGCTCTTCATACCCATCAGACATGGCCAGGTAGCGAAGAATATGTTACCATGGATTTCTTCAGATTTGATGATAAAGGTAAGATCATAGAGCACTGGGACGCGATCCAGAAGATTCCGGAATCTTCTGCAAATGACAATAACATGTATTGATTCGGAACCTTCTATATTACCTACGCTTGAATCAGCTCCAAGAATCTATTAGATTGTAAGGATAAATTGGGATAACCAATTTGAAACTCAATAAAAGGACATGAAAACACTGATCACATTTCTCCTTGCATTTGGATTTATCCATTGTTTTGGCTCTGATTTGTGGATATCTCGCCCGATCCTTTACATGGAAGATGGGAACTCGTT
Organism: Cyclobacteriaceae bacterium; assembly: GCA_965242805.1. Classification (GTDB taxonomy): domain Bacteria; phylum Bacteroidota; class Bacteroidia; order Cytophagales; family Cyclobacteriaceae; genus JANQEU01. Next base: position 4,891,047 of record CBDETD010000002.1, read on the forward strand.
TGCGGTTTTCAACTTGTACTGGAAAAACGCATGGAACAGCCCAATCAACAATGATGCTGTATGGCTTTTCTGCAAATCTGTACCGAATGAAGGTGGTTACCGCCATATTAAGGTATCGGATTCTGGCCACGATGTTGTAAATCTATTCTCAGAAAATGATCCAGGATTGGACTTTAAAACCACGGAGGATGGAATGGGCCTGTTTGTTGTTCCTTCCAAAGAGTTCCGTGGAGATATTGAGGTGACCCTACGTATTATGCTACAACCTTCCAGTTTCGATCAGATTGATACTCGCAACGCATCTTTTAATGTTTATGGTGTTGAAATGGTCAAAATACCGACCGGTGGTTTCACATTGGGTGACAACGATGACGAAGCCTTGAAATATGGTGCATTATTTCAACCCGATGAATTTGGAAATTTTGAAGGACTAGTAAGGATTGAATCCGAAGATCAAGAACTATTGATATCAGAAACCGGGGACTTATTCTATCATGCCAATGAAGGTTATGAAGGGGATCAGAAAGGAGAAATACCCTTTTCGTACCCAAAAGGTGTCCAATCATACTATGTAATGAAGTACGAATTGTCAGAATCTCAGTATGTATCATTTCTGAATACACTTAGCGTTTCACAGTTGGACCCACGGTCCAATGTCAATGAGGAAGGTTATGATGGTTCAATTATTCTCACGGAAGGAAAATACTCGTCAATGGTTCCTAACAGGCCTTGCTCGTTTATGAGCTGGGATGATGCTTTGGCTTATGCGGATTGGGCGGGATTACGACCCATGACGGAATTTGAATTTACCAAAGCAGCCCGTGGCCCATCTCACCCCGAGACTTCAATATATCCGTGGGGAACTGAAAGTAAAGAAAAAGTTCAGAGGTTACCGCTTACAAGCGGTGCTTTGGTCATGGTCAATGGGTGGGAAGAAAGCCGATTGTCTTCTTCCACCAAGTATCTGTTTGGGGCCTCATATTACTGGGTGATGGATCTGGCGGGAAGTCTATGGGAACGTGTGATAACTATTGGCCATGAAAATGGAAGGTTGTTTAAAGGATCCCATGGAGATGGAGTTTTGACTGATAGTGGTTTTGCTACTAATGAAGATTGGCCTGATGGGACTGAGAATTCCGGTGGAATTGGATTTCGGGGTGGCGGGTTTTATGGATACGACCGAGAATACCATGAATTTAACCCATTCAGCCCCATTTCTTATCGGCCATATGGTGGATGGCATGGTGAAATGAGACATAAAGCTTATGGGACCAGGTTTGTCAGAACCGTAGATTAGCATGGGCCAAATTCATAAGGGATATCTATATAAGTTGTTTTTTCGGAAAATATCCGACATGAAATATTTTGGGGTAATCGTAACAATAATTCTAAGTGTGACCAGTTTCTCTCAGCCTATGAAATCAGTAGAAGCTATTGAAAGGATCTCCTTCATGACAGGGGAATGGATACTGAAAAGCAAGTACATAAATCAGGAGGGGCAGTGGATTGATAATCCTAATGGTAAGGCTGTCATACGGTATGATTTCGATTCACTGGGGTTGTATGATGAATCCATATTCTACTTTTTTGGCCGACGATTTGGCACTCGTTCATTGATCGGATACGAATCTCAAAGAGGCGTTTATCGATTCATGATCATGGACGATTTGATCGGTTATCCTGATGTTCACCAGGGTAGTTTTGAAGGTGAGGATCTGGTATTAACGAATGTTGAAACAGGGACCGCATTCATTGATAATGGAAAGGAAATTTTCTATAAATCCATCTATCGAAGTGAAGGCATTGACAAATTTTCGATGATAATTGAATCATCTTCCGATAGAGTGAATTGGAATCAAGTACAGGTGATAGATTATCTGCGTAAATGAAGTGATTGCGGAATATGGAGCCGTAACAACCACTTGTAACTAAATTCATTTTGCAATTCCGATTTTGACTTAACTTGGACTTTTCCAAAGTGATCACCTATGAAAAGAATTCAATCAACGTTTATCGCGTTCCTTGTCATCTTCACTTTGTCTGCACAGGATCTTAGTGAAGTATTCAAACCTTTAAAGTTCAGAAACATTGGTCCATTCAGGGGCGGAAGATCAGTTACTGCCAGTGGCGTCATTGGAGATCAGCTTTCTTACTATATGGGCACAACAGGTGGAGGACTATGGAAAACAGATGATGCGGGTCAGAGATGGACCAATATTTCTGACGGATTTTTCAAAACTGGGTCGGTGGGAGCTGTTGCCGTTTCTGAAAGTGACCCGAATGTTGTGTATTGCGGTATGGGTGAACACGCTCCCCGAGGGGTAATGACATCATACGGAGATGGGGTGTACAAGTCCACAGATGCAGGTAAGACATGGGAAAAGGTTGGCCTCGATAAAACGCAACACATTGCACGGATCGTGATACACCCTAAGAATCCTGACATTGTTTATGTAGCAGCCCAGGGAGCTTTATATGGCCCCAATGAGGAAAGAGGAATTTTCAAATCTGTTGATGGAGGCAAGTCATGGAGGCGGGTTCTTTTCGTAAATGATCTTACAGGATGCTCTGAGCTATCCATGGACATGTCCAATCCACAGGTAATGTATGCGACTCTATGGCACCATCAACGCAAACCGTGGAAGGTGATCAGTGGAGGTCCGGGTTCTGGAGTATACAAGTCCATTGATGGTGGAGAGACATGGAAAAAGATTCATGAAGGGTTACCAGATGAAAAGGGTAAAATGGCCATTTCTGTGTGTAGGTCAAATCCTGACAAGGTCTATCTATTGATGGAAAGTGATTGGGAAGAAGAGAAGGGGGGGCTGTATGTTTCCTCAAATGCCGGGAAGAGTTGGTCGAAAGTGAGCAGTGATCATAGATTGATCCAAAGGGCTTGGTATTACATCGAAGTCTTCGCGGATCCTGTTGATGAGAATACGGTCTATGTATTAAGTGCTCCTGCATTGAGATCAATTGACGGTGGGAAAACATGGGAGGTCCTTAGTGGGACTCATGGGGATTATCACGACTTGTGGATCAATCCCAATAATCCCAGGAATATGGTCATTGCCAACGATGGTGGGGCAGCAATCACATTTAATAGGGGAGAAACCTGGTCCACACAATCCAATATGCCAACCGCACAATTCTACAGGGTCAGCGTCGACAACCTGTTTCCATACAACTTATACGGTGGCCAACAGGATAATACTTCCGTAAGGATAGCCAGCCGATCCATGGGAAGGCGGGGTATCACCCGAAGAGATTGGACTTATGCAGCAGGAGGAGAAAGTGCCTTTCTCGCGTACGATCCGGATGATCCAAAACTGGTTTTAGGAGGTAGTTACCTTGGGACTATTGAGGTCCTGGATATTGATGCCAAAGCAAGTACAGAGATCATGGCAGCTCCTATCCAATATTTGGGTATGGAAGCTCGTCAAATGAAATATTTATACAACTGGAATGCGCCTATTATCAGATCGCAACATGAGGAGAAAACCTTTTACCATGCCGCTCAATATCTTCTGCGAACCAGGGATATGGGATTAACCTGGGAGGAAGTATCTCCGGATTTAACCAGAAATGATGACACAAAGCAGGGGAATGGTGGGGGACCTTACACCAATGAAGCTGTTGGCGCAGAGAATTATGGGACGATTAGCTATGTCATCGAATCACCTCACGAAAAGGGGATCATCTGGACAGGTAGTGATGACGGATATGTTCAACTAACCAAAGATGGAGGAACCACCTGGTCAAATGTAACTCCCAAAGGACTGGAAGAGTGTCTCATCAATGCAATTGACATATCACCTCATGATCCTGCGACAGCCTATATAGCTACCACTCGATACAAATTCAATGATTACACTCCGGGTCTTTACAAGACAACAGACTTTGGAAAATCCTGGACCAACATAAGTTCCGGAATTCCATATGGGGCATTTACACGTGTGATCCGAGAAGATGATGTAAGGAAAGATCTCTTATATGCTGGTACCGAAACTGGTGTTTATGTCTCTTGGAATGGTGGTAAAAATTGGAAATCTTTCAACCTTAACTTACCCGTCACCCCGATCACAGACCTTTTGGTGAAGAAGGGTGATTTGGTTTTAGCTACTTCAGGTCGATCATTTTGGATCCTGGACGATCTAGATCTCATAAGACAATTTGATGGTGCTTCAAACACGTTTGCACTATATAAGCCCAAAGATGCTGTCATTGGGAATTGGAGAAGTGAATTGAACGGTAATTCTGCGGATTTTGATGGTTCTCATCCCTTCCAAGGTGTGAATCCAGCTAATGGAGTTGTGATTTACTACTACCTACCCAATGAAGAAAATAAAAACCTGTCGTTGGAGATATTAGGGAGAAATGGGGAAATAGTAAGAACATTTACTTCGGATAAAGATGAAAACTACAAGAGGTATGATGGTGGCCCTCCCGCTGCTCCAACATTACCTAATAAACAAGGATTGAACCGATTCGTCTGGAACATGAGGTATCCCATAATGCCAGGAGTGGATGATACATATATTGAAGGAAGTTTCCGTGGACATAAGACGTCTCCAGGGGATTATTCCATATCGTTAAAGCTTGGAGGATCCGTGGTTAGTACAGATTTTACGATCCTGCCCAACCCACTTTATGATATTGAGGCGAGTACATATCAGGAGTATCATGAATTTATGTCCGGAATGGAGGTGTCATTAACTGAAATGCATAATAAGATAAATCGCATCAAAAACATGAGGGACCAATTAAGCGAAATACTTCAAGGACTTCCAAATGATGAAAAATTCGGTCCTTTGAAATCTGAAGGGGAAATACTCATAAAAAAGATGAAAAATTGGGATGAAGAGATGGTGCAGAGGAAATCAAAGGCTTATGACGATGTAGAGAACTTCCCCAATAAGTTCACAGCTAATTTCCTCTTTCTTATTAATCAGACAGAGAGTTCTATTCCCAGGGTGAACCAATCTTCAAGAGAGAGATTGGCCGAATTGAACGGTAAATGGTCGACCTTGCAAGCCACAGCCAATAGTATAATTGATGAGGATGTACCCAGTTTCAATGAGAAACTATGGGAAGTGGGGATTGGCGCAATTAGGGATAAGTAAATGCTGAAAACATGCTATAAGGGCATTAATGTATTGAAAATCAGCCCTTTTGATATGGTGAAGTCGAAGAAAGTGTGGAAAACTTTTAGCCTAACATTTGATATAATCAACGGTAAAAAGTTATTTTCGCAACCAGTGAAATAATATCACTGGATGAGACAATTTATTGTCACTACTACAATCTGCCTGATCTCCCTGATTATTTTTTCTTCTCCGGTTGGCAAACCGGAGCCTGAATCAGTATCTCCAGTTTTTCCTGGTATTTATGAGCTTGGGGACACCATATCTAGTTATTTTGAGAATGCGATTGATGAAAATCGCATACTGGGAGCGTCGGTCGCACTTGTGGTTGGAGACTCGGCCTGGTTTGAGGGCGGATTTGGCCTGAGAGATATTCAATCGGGCGATTCGATAGATGCAAACACCGTTTTTAGAATTGGGTCGGTTTCAAAAGGATTCGCGGCTATTGCTGCCGGGATTTTCGTTGAACGACAATCCGTGGATTGGAATGAAAAGGTAGTGGATCTTGTGTCAGAGTTTCAGATGTCCAATAAGGAGTACGCCAAACAAATAACACTCTCTCACCTTTTATCTCATTCTTCAGGATTACCCTATCATAGTTACACCAATCTAGTGGAGGATGGACTATCCCTGACTGATATTGCTTCAAGGTTCAATAAGGTTAGGTCAATTGCGGCCCCAGGGGAGATTTATAGCTATCAAAATGCTGCATTCGGTTTAAGTGCAACGATGATGGAAAGAATATCCAAGCAGTCGTTTGAGCAAATACTCCATTCAAACGTATTCGAACCTCTGGAGATGATCAATGCTTCAGCTAGTTTTGATGCCCTTCTCGAAATTGATAATCTGGCAAAACCGCACTACCGAAGAAATGGAGAATGGCGGTTGCGTCGATTAAATAGAAAATATTACAATGCTATTGCAGCCGGTGGTATCAACGCAAGTGCTTCAGATATGGGGAAATGGTTGACCTTGCTGCTTGGTGCACGGGAGGATCTTATCAGAAAATCCACTTTGGATGAGATCTATTCGCCAAAAGTATTTATCAATGATAAGAATAGATACTATCAGAAATGGGACAACTTTGAGGCCTCATATTATGGTATGGGCTGGAGAATTCACTCGTTTTTCAATGAAGAGACTAAAGAATCGGACACTCTTGTCCATCATGGAGGGTATGTAAACGGCTATCGAACTGAAATAGCCATACACCCGGAGAAACAGTTGGGAGTGTGCGTAATGTTCAATAGTCCAAATCGATTCTCAAAGAATGTGGTTCCATTCCTGCTTACCCGCTTGGAGGAGCATGTTCTTAAACTCCAAAACTGGCAAGATGGACTCTCACGAGAAGAAAAACTAGCTATTGACTAAATCATTCAACTCGTAATCCGTTAGTTGGATTGGCATGTATTACCCGGAATAAATGAGTGCTAAGCGTCAGCAAAATAACTGCTACAATAGTGGATATCGAAAATATAATCGGATAAACGGTTATCTGCATATGATAATTATATATCATGTCCATTAAGCCTTTTACTGCGTAGTAGCCGAGGGGAGCTCCAATGACGAATGCAGCGATCAAATAAATAGCGAAGTGGCTGCTAACAGCTTTAGATAAGGCAAGTCCTCCGGCTCCTAATACCTTCCTTATACTGAATTCTCTGATCCTGCCAGAAATATTGAGAGCAACCAAACCATACAATCCGAGGCATGTCATCAGAATTGAAATGATAGCCACCGTCATCATTAGGACTCTATGTCCGTTGGTATTTCGGAAATAGTCTTTAAATAATTGCGATTGAAAATCACCACCGAATGGAAGGTCAGGGAACATGGATGACCAGATAACTTCTAATTCCTCGTAGCTAGTGTTTATAGTTTTTTCTGTTGTGCGCATTGCAAGATATCGGTACTGATCTTCCTGACCTATTCTCAGGAAGACGGGTTGAATCTCATTCCAAAAACTGAAATAGTGAAAATCCTTGATTACTCCTATCACCTTGTATTGTAAACTATCGTACCGGAATGTTTGCCCGAGTGGATCATCCCACCCTAGATTTTTAGCGAAGGTTTCATTGATTAAAACCGAATTCCTATCAGATTCATAGTCTTCATAAAAGTCCCTTCCTTCCAGAACTTCCAGCTCCATGGTATTCACGTAATTGGCATCCACATCCATTCGTCTGCTTTCCAGTTTCCGATCAGGTAGATCAACGATCGAAGACGCGAGTCTTACTCCTAAATGGTGCGATCCTTTGGACGTTGATACAACGTTGGTACTCTGATCCAGTCTGTTTTTCAGCTGATCCAGATCATCAGAGTCGTCCAATCTTACCATTATCGTGGAGGACTGATTATATCCCCACGGTCTCTCCAGTTGATATTCTGTGTTCAATGTAAACATCACCCCGCATATGACACTGATACACGCAATCACAAATTGTATGCTTAGAAAAACCTTTGACAAAAGGTTTTTTCGGCCGAAAGTGAGTTTTCCTTTTAGGATGGAAACTACCTGGAAATTTGAAATATACATAGCCGGATATGCGCCTGAAGCGATTGCGGTGATTAAGAGTAACCCAATTAAAAAGATGTAAAAATCAATTTCCAAGACATCAATTCCCATGTTGATGGCAAAGAGATTGTTTAATCCCGGAAGGAAAAATGTTGTACCCAGAATAAATCCAAGTATTAGTGCCAGAAACGACAGCAGTATATTTTCAACCATAAATTGTAGTATGAGCCTACTTCTATTGGCTCCAATGACCTTTCGTATCCCAATTTCTTTGAGCCTTTTTACGGCTGAGGATATGGCAATATTTAGGTAATTGAGACAGGCAAGGACGATCATCAAAGAGGCGATGATGGAAAGGATAATATGCCCCTCGACATCAGCTTGCCTCGAGATATCCCAACGAATGTCTTTAGAATTATCATATATGGTTGAAACCGGTTCGAATCCAAAACCCGTAATTTGCCAGTCCTTTTGAGCTGAATTATTGATTTCAATATACTGATTCATTTTTTCCGCAATACCTGCAATATTTTGGGGGTCCTCCAGCATAATAAAAGTTCCTGAAATGTTCTCAGACCAATCTGAAGCTTTGAATTCGGGATCGGCTAATTCCAACAGATCGTAATGTGTCAGAAACTCAAAATAGAAGCTTGTACTCATTTCATCAATGCTCACTACAGCGGTGACTGTAAGGGGAATATTTTCACTGCCGCTGAATCTGACATTGATCGTTTGACCAATAGGATTAGCGTCCCCAAAGTATTTCTTAGCCATTTTCTCGTGGATAATTATGCTATTACGATCCTCCAATAGGGAGCCACTTTGGGATACTACATCGAAATCAAACATTTCAAGGAATGAAGGATCGACCATTCGGGTCCATTCCTGGAAGACATTCTGACCTTTTTTTACCACAACATTCCGATCTTCAATACGGGTCATGTGTGTGATTTGCGCAAAATCTTCCTTCATACTCAATCCAACAGGTCGTGGAGATATTCCGTACCATTCTGGCTGACCATCACGGTCCACCATAGATTTCAACATGAATATCCTATTAGCATTTGAATGCTGATCTTCCATCCCGAATTCGATGGATAGATAAGCATATACTACCATACAGCATCCAATTGCAGCTGCAAGGCCCAAAACGTTTATTATTGATGATAACGGATTCTTGATTAGGTTACGGAAGGCGATTTTGAGGTAGTTTCGAAACATTTTATTTTGAGTTTGAATATAAGATGCAACCCCGACCTCAAATGTTGCAGCTAGTTTGGATTTTTGTTTTGACCCTATCGTGTAAGGTATGGCATCACTAGTAAAATACAGTATCTGATTCTACATGATTTATTGTAACATTCATCAAAAATCGAAAAATGAGTCTCATTAAAAATTACAGTGGGTATAAGTCTTTCCAATATCTGGAAAGGGACATCGATTACAAGTATTTTGAAATGGCTCCGGAAGTTGATCGTGTCTCCTCGACGAAAGTGGAACTTAATGGAGAACAAGAAGATCTTGTGGATAAAATCCTTAAAGATGAGATTTTGATCAGCGTTCATGAACATGTTGGGGTATTTCCAAAAGACATTATGGAAACTCCCAATTATGTAAAAGAGGGGAGGATGGTAACGGCTTTCGAGGGACTTTCCAAAAGTCATTGGGACTGCGTATTTGACAACCTAATGGATGGTATATGTCAGATACATTCAAAGGGGGGCTGGAAGTGGAGTGAGGTAATTCACGATCTGGGAATGAGATTGTGCGACATAGCACACCAGGATTTTATTATCCATTGCAAAACAGTAGAGGACATAATCAAGGCTCATAAGGAGGGAAAGATTGCCTGGGTTGCAGTTATGGAGGGTGCCATGATGATTGAGAATGAACTGGACAGAATTGACCTCTTATATGGATTTGGTGTACGATCCTTAGGAATTACGTACAGTGAATCCAATGCATTGGGTTCCGGATTGAAGGAAGATACTGATGGTGGCCTAACGAAATTTGGGAAAAGGGCAGTGGAACGAATGAATAAAGTTGGGATGTTGATCGATTGTTCACATACAGGAGATCTGACCGCCTTAGATACTATCAAACACAGTTCTAAACCTATCATACTTAGTCATATTGGTGCGAAGTCACTGTGGGATACTAAAAGACTAGCTCCGGATGACGTTTTGAAAGCGTGCGCGGATAAGGGAGGTGTTATTGGGGTTGAGGCTGCTCCTCATACCACCTTGACCCCGTCCAAACGAAAACATAATTTGGACGCAGTGATGGAGCATTTTGAATATATCAAGGATCTGGTTGGAATTGATCATGTCACCTTTGGTCCGGATACGCTGTATGGTGATCATGTCGGACTACATAAAGCCTATACTGCGGCATTGTCATTGAAGGAATCAAAAGGAGAAGATCGACCAGGAATGGAGTTTGAACCTGTTCCGTATGTCGATGGCCTCGAAAATCCAACCGAGGGATCCTTTAATATCGTAAGATGGTTAGTGAAGCATGGTTACAATCAAAATGATATTTCCAAGGTCATGGGTAAGAATACGTTGCGCCTCCTCAAAGAGGTTTGGGCATGAGATCTATTGTTTCAGCTTTCATTCTACTAACTCATTTTAATGGATTATTTGGTCAGGTTGCCATTGAGGGAGTGGAAGTGAGCTTGAAGATTAACGGAAAGCAATTCTCGATTACAGAAATCATAACACTCCATGATTTTGAAGGTGAGGAGGTTCAATTTCAATCAATAAAGACCATGAGTTCCTCAATCGATAATCTTTCATTTATTAACGCAGAGATCCAGCCCGTTGAATCTTCTGAGATCCCGGGAATTTTAGAATGGCAACTTACTTCGGAGATGTTGACTGAAAAATTGACCATTCAATATGATGGCGAGATAAATCTGAAAAAGGTACAAATTCCATTGATATACCCTCTTTTAAAACCTAAGGTGAATCCGAAATCTGATCTTTTTAAGCTGGATATCGAGATATCAGGTGAGACTGATTATGATTTGAAATTTCCTTCAAGTTATTCCAGTTACGATTCAAATGAAGGTCTCACTGGTTACAAAAGTGACCTTTCGGTGGTACCCTCAATGGTAATATTATCAAGTGAGGAAAGAAGTTTGTTTTCTTTTTCCAACTCCATGGACTATTTGACCTTTTTGATATTTGTATTGGTTGGAATAATGATTTGGAGATACAGGCACAGGTTAAAATATGGATAAGTTCATTTTTTGGGGATTGTTTCTGGTGCTTGGGATGATAGTCATCGGATATATTATCTGGATGTATTACACTGAGCGAAAGTCATGATCAGCATACAGCTAATCATTTTTCTGGGTTATTTCCTGCTAGTGTTTCTAATTGGATGGTTGGGACTTAGATGGACCAAATCCGAAAAAGACTATTGGATTGCAGGAGGAAAACTAGGATGGGGAATAGGTGGTGCCACAATGGCAGCGACTCATACAAGTGCCGGTACTTTCATTGGAACTATTGGAGTTATTTATGCTGTAGGTTGGTCATTTACATGGGTATTAATATTTATTCCACTTGCTTATTGGTTTATGGTCGCGGTATTGGCACCGAGGTTTGCTCATGTAAAGGAACTAACCCTTCCCGGATTCCTGCAACGGAGATATGCTAGCAAGACGACCAGGGGAGTAGGAGCCCTGATAATTCTGATAGCTACGGTTATTTATATCCAGGCCCAGATCGTGGCTGGAGGCCTTGTGGCTAATGTTGTTTTTGGAGTTGATCCAAAGATTGGTATGGTGGTCTTCACAGGGATCCTTTTGATATATACATTGATTGGTGGGATGTTAGCCGTTGCCTATACCGATTTTTTGCAGATGATAATCATGGTAGTCGGTACAATGGTTTCAATACCAATTGCTCTGGGTCATTTTAATGGATTGTCCAACTTGATTGCGATGGTCGAATCTGTAAAACCATCAACTTTTGACTGGAGTGGATTTCCGATCGTATTAATGATTACCATGGGATTGGCTTTTTTCCTGGGCTCTGTTGCCACGCCGGAGAAAGTAGTAAGATTGTATGCCATGAAAGATATGCGAACTATTCGCAGGGGGATTCTTTTAACTATTCTGCTTGTGACCGGAATTAACCTCATGGTATTTATATTGGGACTTTCGGCAATGGTACTGTTCCCCCAATTGCCAACAGGGGACTTGGCGATGCCTATTTTGGCAAAATCGGTCCTCCCAACATTTATCGGGACCATTATGTTGGCTGCAGTAACCAGTGCGATGATGTCAACAGTGGATTCCTTACTGTTAGTCGCTGGTAGTGCATTGTCAGAAGATATTTATGAGAACCTTATTCACAAAGATGCCTCCCACACAAGAAGGCTATTTATCGCCAGGGTTGGAATACTGACTGTAGGGATCATTCCACTTGGATCAGTTTTATTGGGTTTTGCTGAGGGTGAGCTGATCCAGTTTATTGTGGTCTTGTTTACAGCAATGATGGCTTCTGGATTTTTTGTTCCGGTCGTGGGGGGAGTGATCTGGAAAAGAGCGACCAAACAAGGAGCAATAGCATCTATGGTAGGAGGAGTGAGTACTACCACTTTGTGGAAAGTATTTGGAGATCCACTGATCTATCCTGTATTACCGGGATTTTTGATTGCTGTTCTGTTTTTCGTGGTCTTTAGTTTATTCACAAATGCCCCTGATCCCTCATCCTGGAGGCCTTATTTCAGGTCTTCAAAGTGAGTGATTGTGTACATTTATTAAACTGAAATGAATCCGTAGTTGTGATGGTGTAGAGGGAGTTATTAAAGTTTTTCCAAGTAGCAAGTGGACGAGTCCTCCTTAGTCGGTCATGCTGGACTTACTTCAGCATCTACCGACTGCCCTTTATTTTCAACACGTCCTGACGATAAATGTCCTGTGCTGGTATATCAATTGTCATTGTGTGTCATTCAATGCTTGGCGTACTTAGTTCTTCAAAACTCAAAGGCTACGATTATGGAAATAAATGGATTAAATATTTGTGATATCACTCCGGAAAACGTTGATGAAAAGGGCGTGTTCTGTATCAAGAACAAAAAGGCGCAGGGTTACGATGACAAGGTCAGTTGGTTTAAAGACAAATCAAATGAAGGACTTAAGATCAAAGTGGTTGAAGATGAAAATGGAATCCAACTAGGTTTCGTTGAATTCACAAAGGCTGAGAACGCATGGCGTCCAGTTGAGGCAGATAATTATTATTTCATTCATTGCATTGTAGTTTTCAAAAAAGAGCACCGAAATAAAAACATTGGTTCGGCTCTACTAATGGCTTGCGAAGCTGAAGCCAGGGAAAATGGAAAGTACGGATTATGTACGATGACTAGTAATGGACCATGGATCGCTGACATGAATTTGTATGTCAGGAATGGATTTGTGGTGTCTGATCATTTGGATAGATTCGAACTGATGTATAAATCATTTGATCCTTATAACCCTATTCCCAGGTTTTACAATTGGACGGAAGAACAGAAAGATTATGAAGGCTGGCATCTGGTCTACGCGGATCAATGTCCATGGCATGAGAAGTCAGTCACAGACCTAAAGAAAGTTGCGTTTGATAATGATATCAACCTGATGGTCCATAAATTCCAATCACCTCAGGAAGCGAAGAAAGCACCATCTGGATATGGTACTTTTAGTTTACTACATGACGGTAAGCTTCTAGCGGATCACTACATTAGTGCAACCAGATTCAAAAATATTATCAAAAAGGAACTTCTGAGAAGTTAGATGCTCAATTCACAGACTCTGAAATAAATTCAGAGTTTGTGAAAAGAGGGATTTATGATAAACTCTATGAAATGAAGTGGGATTTATGGGGTTTTTGAGTTAACCAATATTCCTGAAGTTAGCGTTCCTTTCTTTTAGGGACCGGATCTTCTCCATGACCACCCCAGGGGTGACATGTACTTAGACGTTTAAGTCCTAACCAGATCCCTTTTATGGGACCCCATTCTTCGATAGCCTCTATCATGTATTGAGAGCATGTCGGTTGATATCTGCATGAGTTTGGTAAGTATGGAGATAGGACGTACTGATAGATCCTTACTGGTAAAATGAAAATGTATTTGATGATCTTTAGCACGTCCTATTGTCTTTACAAAAATACGCTAATTACTATTTTCCCCTCGTTAAAAGTACAGTCACCAATACTCCCCATATAAAATTGGAGGAAGCAGTTTCAACTGCATGAAAGGCTCTTACGGTATCAGGCATTATCGTATTTGGAATGAGGTGTTGAGCGTTCATTAGTATGGCGAATAAACCACCAAGGATCAATGCCGCGTGGCTTCTCGATCCATTGTATGAACTGAGAAATATGTATCCCAGTCCCAGCCATATTGGTCCTCGTGCAATTTGGAAAAGGTACAGTTTGCTTTCGAAAACATTCCTTTTCATCATTGTCCAAAATGAATCAAGTTGTGCGGAGTCGGAGTAGTAGATACGGACTGCTTCAGACTGCCAGGCTACATAGTATCCAAAAGTGAAGTAGAGGAGAGGGTAGGCAATCACTATGAGAATGAGAACATTGATTACTAATGACCTGTGCTCTTTCCATTCATAGAGTTTTGGAGTGACACAGCTTTTATAGGTGAAGAGGGTCAGTAGCCCATAGGCAATTGAAAGTAATAATCCCGAGAATGCCACGGACAATATCTGGGGTTTGGTCATAATTTCTGGATCTATAAAGTACCAACTTTCAACCTGTGAAAGAAAGAACTGGACACCGAACATCAATCCTGAGGTTGTGAGAAATTTCCTCCAACCTGTCAAATCCGTCCTTGTAAGATAAAGATGAAGTATTGTGGCATTCAATAAGCAGGCCATCCACATGAGGAGGAGCGCACTTTCATTTCCCTCGTCATTAAAATTCACATTAAAGAGAGTTAATGATATCATAGATGCCAAAATCCATATCACCAAAATGAACAATGAATGGCTAAAGATTTTTAGGATAGTTTTCATGATCTGTCTTTTATGTTTTTGACTATTTTCTGAAGTACTTTAATTGTCGTTTTCAACTCAAATTCATCGATATCATTCAATGCGGACATATACATTTGCCCGCCGAGCATGACTAACTCCTTTTGTATTTTTTTACCGGTTTCAGTAAGTGTTATGATCTTTTCTCTTTTGTCCTTTTCACTCTCCGATCGGACAATGAGGTCTTTTTGTATCATGCCGGATACAACTCGACTCACTGTTGTCTTGTCACGTTCTATTTGCAGTGAGATCTCTTGCTGTGAAACTCCGTCCTGATAAAAGAGCATTGCCAGAATGGAGAATTGCTCTCCAGTAATATCATAACCGGCATTTCTGAAAGTTTGGTTAAGTCCATTACCAAAGAACCGTGTGATCCGACCGATCTGGTAGATAATATTGTCGTCAAAACCTGTAGGTATCATATAAATAGTAGTATATACAACTAATACGAAATTTATAAATTAAAGTTGTATATGCAACTAAATAATAAATTTTTTTATTCGATCTTCCTTAGTAATTCCTTTTTACTCATGAATCCCACCCAGAGGTTTTCAGGTTGAAAGGTATCCGAGAGCAGAACAGTTGTCGGGAAATTTAGTTTCCCCTTTGTACTTCCTAACATATAAGCAAGCTCATGATATCCGGACTTTGAGCCAGTTGATTTGAACCCATAGGTCTTATTCAAAAACCGAATGTTCTTTTTGTCTTCTGCATTTATGCGGACAGTATAATAGGATCGATTCATCAGTTGAATGACCTCCGGATCTTTAAAAGTGGTGTTATCCTGCATAGCACAATACTTACACCAGTCCGTATGAATGAAAACTAGCACAGGTCTTGGTTCCGATCTCATTTTGGATTCAAGATCCTCGATGTCTACCCAATTTATGGTTTGTCCGAATCCAACATTTACCGAAAGGAGAATCAATAGTCCTATTGTTTTCATCTGTCAAACGTATACCTAAGTCCAAAGAAAGTCCTGATCCCTTGATTAGGGGCGAAAACGTATGTAGGATCAAATGTTAGTGCGTTAGGATTGGATGGTGTAGCGATGACCTGCCCATCGGCATTAAAGGCAACATCTCTGTCAAACGGATCAAACGATCTTGCTATGCTATTTGCAGGTGGTGTGTAATTCAACAGGTTTTTAACTCCACCATAAATCTCCAAATTCGTATTGATCTCTTTTGTTACCTGTATGTTTTGGACACTCCACCAGGGTGAAAACTCAGGTCTGTCATCCAATTCTCCAAGTAGTGGTAGTCTCATCGGACCATATAGGTTACCAGTATAATCAATTGTCAAACCAATAGAGCTAATTGTATAACCAACATTCCAAACAGCACTAAATTTTTCAGTCAGTAGTTGAGAGATCTTTTCACCTTCCTCCATAAGATATACGTCCTGGAAGGTGCCTCCAATAAGGGCTGAAAATCCATTCTCATAATTGATATCTGCGTTAAGGGAAACACCCCTGGAAATGGCATATCCATCTAAGTTTCTATAGGAGATCTCATTTGGATCTGATTCATAATCAGGTATGATCCTGTTGTCAAAATTAGTGTAGAATGCACTGAGGTCCAGCCCGATAAATGTATTACTCTGCGTGTAGATCTTTTTGATGGCATTAAGATTCACGTTCCAGGATGTTTCAGGCTTCAGGTCTTCTTCAAACACAACATCCCGCGCACCAGTTAATGCTGCATGGTCCTCGGTGAAAACATTGGCAACACGATACCCATTACCCAGACTTAGCCTGATCGTATGCTTTTTATCGAAACTGGTCCATTTATAATTCACCCTTGGCGAAAAAATATTTCCATGGATGGAATTGTGGTCATACCTCAGTCCAACGAGCAATTTGCTTTTTGGGGATAGAGTTGTTTCGTTTTGGACAAAAAGGCCAGGCAAATAAGTTACCGATGGTTTATTTGTCTTTTCCACCAGCGTGTCAGAAGTCGCTGTTGCAGGTGTATTGTCGTCGTAGAAGGTGTATCTAAGAGCTGTACCCAAAAGAAGATGGTTGTTCTCATTCAAGGACTTTGACCATCTCAATTGTCCAAATCCTACATATTGTTCAGCCAGGTATCGTGTATCTCCATACACTGAATTTTGCCGATGACCGTTCGCACTGAATTCAAAAAAGACTGGATCACGAACAGGAAGTTGGTAGATACCAAATGTTTCCCATCTGTGGGTGTAAATGGATTCTCCATATACTTCATCACCACCTCGAAAGCCAGGATCCCAGTTCATTTGCCCGCCCCAACGATCCTCATAAATATATCTTGCAGCTATAGAAAATTCTCGATTACTTTCTCTTTCAAAAGACCACTTGTTGAAAACAGAGATCCTATCCTGTAAAGTGACATCAGTAAATCCGTCCTTGTTGTTATCAATGGGATTTTGATAGTTGAAATAATTAATACCAATCAAGGAAGTAGATGCGCCCAGATTCATCTTAAAGCCAAGATCTGTGTTGAATTCTCCCCATGATGTTCCAAATACATCTCCACTGAATATTGGAGTATTCAATGGTTTTTTTGTGATCAAATTGATTAAACCACCCACAGCCTCAGATCCATACAACGTCGATGCAGGCCCTTTCACTACTTCCATCCTTTCGATCAATGACTGAGGGATTCCGGTCAATCCGTAAACCGTTGAAAGTCCACTCACGATTGGCATTCCGTCGATGGTTACCATTGTGTAGGGCCCTTCCAGACCATTTATATGTATATCACCAGTGTTACAAACATTGCAATTTAACTGAGGTCGCACTCCATTGACATTCTGAAGAGACTCAAAAAACGATGGATTAGGATTAGCCTGAAAGAATTCAGGAGTGTAGACTTCGACTGGAACAGGACTTTCCAATCGGCTTACTTCCTGTAAGGTTCCGGATGTGACCATTATCGCGTCGAGAGTAGAGATTGATTCTTTCAGATCAAGATTGAACTTTCGATTCAATTGTTGAGGATTTAGGGAGAACGTTTTTGTTTTCGTTTCAAACCCAATGATTGAAACGATAAGTTCGTAGTCTCCTGGTGGAACATCTGTAATCAGGAATTTACCATTCGTATCTGAGATGGAACCCAAACTGGTATTTTTAATGCCCACAGTAGCAAATTCGATTGGCTTACCGCTCGATGTAATCCGGCCATCGACAATTCCATTTTGGGCCTTGCCTACGAAAGCAAGGTGAAACAATAGAATAGTAATAAGGACTATTTTAAATGTATTCGCCAAAATAAATATTTAGAATAAGCAAAACTAAAATTTTTATTAGTAAAAATAAAAATTTAGATGAATCTAAAAATTTACAGCTCTTTGTCTTATTCGCTTGACTTATTTTCGTATTTCATGGAACTTGGATTGAGAGAGAACTGGCGTCAATTTACCCTCCTCGTGCTGGTTAATGGATTCGTCGGGTCGATGGTGGGACTTGAGAGGACTATTCTTTCGGAAATGGCAGTCAAGGAGTTTGGGGTCAGCGCTACATCAGCCATCTTATCGTTTATTGTGGCCTTTGGAATCACGAAGGCTTTTACCAATTATTACACTGGGTTGCTTGCAAATCGGTTTGGGAGAAGAAGACTACTGATTTTTGGGTGGGTGTTGGCGATCCCTATTTCATTCATATTGATCTACGCCAATAATTGGGGATGGGTGATTCTGGCAAATATATTACTCGGTATTAGTCAAGGATTGACCTGGTCAAGTACTGTGGTAATGAAAATTGATCTGGTTGGAGAAAAGAATAGGGGATTGGCCATGGGTCTCAATGAATCAGCAGGATATCTCGCAGTTGGTATCGTAGCTTTTCTTACCGGTTGGATCGCTTCGGAGTATGGACTTCGTCCTTATCCATTTTACCTGGGAATCGTATTTTCAGTCTTAGGATTGTCTCTAAGTGTTTTCTTCGTAAAGGACACTCAGCATCATGTGCACCACGAAGCCAAGGATAGTGAAGTGCCCAGGTTGAAAAAGATCTTTTGGGAAACCACATGGAAAAATCCAAATCTGGGGTCCATTTCCCAAGCGGGATTGATCAACAACCTGAATGATGGTATGATATGGGGATTATTACCAATATTGTTGATCAGTAAAGATTTCAATTGGACAGAAGTGGGGAAGATCGTTGCCATCTATCCTATAGTCTGGGGAATAGGTCAATTGTTAACCGGAAAAATGGCGGACCACCTGGTAAAAAAGGAAATGCTTTTCTGGGGGATGCTTGCACAGGGTCTGGCTATTTTTTTTATGACATACTCTTCAACATTTCTTCAGTTCACAATTCTATGTGTTGTGCTTGGAATAGGGACTGCAGTGGTTTATCCAACATTTCTTGCAGCAATTGCCGATTTCACTCATCCCATTCAGCGAGCAGAATCAATTGGAGTATTCAGATTATGGAGGGATCTGGGATACGCGATAGGTGCGGTTCTCAGCGGGGTGCTGGTGGATCTATTTTCAATTGATATTGCAATAATTTCAATTGGAGCAGTTACCATTTTATCTTCGGTCATCATAAAATTCCGAATGAGGTGATCATTCAGACCAGATGGAATTGGCCTCTTTTATTATTTTCCTGTGTTTCTTATAATCAATTCCAGCCTTTTCAAGAACCGTAGGATTTTCATTGATCTCTTTACATAAGACGACGAGGTTTGATATCAATTTCTGTTTATCGTTTTTACTTAGTGTAGATAAACATGTGAGTGGATACAATCCGGAAATTTCTATTCTTTCCTGAAGACTTCCATTTTCGGGGTAATCCCACGCCATTAGCTGAAGACCCACACATTTGGCATACTGTATAGCATCGCCACTGAACTTCGTATTGTTTACCACCCACCCCTGATATTCCATATTTCTATTCTCACTCCTCCAGGCATTTGCCACATCTTGGAATCTACTATGGATATATAGGGGGACTTTGACATCGCTTTTTATCCCGGGTCTACTATGATACTTGCACTCGATCATGAGTTGCTTGTTATCCTTAATGGCAACTACATCCACTTCATGGTTAACACAATGTCCTTTTATCGTTTGTCCAATTTGCACATCATATCCATATGCTTTGAAGATCTCCCCTACATATTTCTCGAAAGGATATCCTGACGGTCCCAGTTCCATAATAGCCTGTTTAAGCTTGTATTTTGCGGCTATTGAATGAGAAGCCTTACGCATATAACTAAAAGCTTTACTGTAAATGCGCCTGGTTGTGATCCCATCATAGAGCTCATTGACAACCCGATCCACCACCTGATCAATTAAGGAATCATGAGCTCCGGCTTTCTTCAATGAACGATGTAGTTTTTCCTGCGAGAAAGGAACTCGTTCGCGAGAAGCTTTTATTACTGTGATATTTTCTGACATTGCCTAATTATGACATGAAAATATTACTTTCCTGATATAAATACACTGCTTTTAGAGTTCCATCCGGGCGATTTGGATGGTAGAGCTACCATTATCTTGAAGGTACGTCCATGCAAAGTATACTTTGTTCCCAAGTTTTTCCATTTGAGGGAAACCACTTCCCCTCGACTCATCCGTCTCAGAAATCACAATCGGAGCAGACAATTCCCCATTTAATTTTATAATACTTGCTTTGATCACTGTCTTTTGTTCATCTTTTGCCAACCAACTCACCATTGCAGTTCGTTCATCAACCATTACTACATCCACTCTTCCCAAGGGATTGTCGTTGTCGATTACAATTGGCTCATTGAAACTTTGGCCTGCGTCCAATGAGAAACCTACTTTAACAGAGGCTCTTCCATTGGGAGCCGAAAACCATGCCACGGCAAGATTGTTACCAATTGTGGATACTCTAGGTCCATTGACTGGGCAGCCAGCAATTTCCCAATTATCTCGATATACAGCTTTAGGTGTGGTCCATTGACCATCCACTTTTCTGACGATCGACATGTCCCTTATTTCCAACTCAGAACGATCCCGATAGACAATGACTGGACCATTGTCGGTCAGGGCCCCACTTGTCTGGCAACAATCGCAGACCCGACTGTCAAGTTCATATTCTTCCGTAATGTTTCCCTGTATATCCACAATGGCGGTTCTCAGTGTCATAGCACCACCGGAATGTTCATCATGGCTTCCTCCACCTGTATTGCGGCCATCCAGCCATGCGATTTGAAAGCTTGCATCTTCGAGGGGAATCATAGTGACAAATCCATGTTCTGTAGGCGTCCCATCTTTATGAGGTATCAATGCCTCGCTCCAGGATTGGGAAAACTTTCGAACGATGTTAACATCATAGGAGTAAGTACCTTCAGAACTTTTCGCAAGAAAATGTGCTAGCATTTGTCGATCCTTATTGATAGAGATCATGGGATAGTCGGCCCAGTTGACAAACCAGTTGGTGCCTGCTGCTATGATTTCGGGTTTGGACCAGCTATTATTTATTAACTCAGAGTAATTAAGTTTGGCCGTATCACCTTGTTTGTCTACCCATGAACAAAACAAGTGATCATTACTCCTGATTAGGAAAGGTAAAGAACTACTACTCCCTACAGCAGGGAAGTTGGCGGGTTCTACGGAATACGGTATTTGCTCCGTGCGGGAATCAGTACATGAAATAATAATTATTGAAATCAATAATATTGTGATCCTGATCATGTCATCTTAATTGAATCAAGCAATTTAGGAAATCACATGATTATCCTTTATACCTTTTCACCTAAGACTTTCTGACCCTATCATGACCCTTTTTTAATCTCAAGGCGTTGGCAATTACGGAAAGAGAGCTAAAACTCATTGCGGTTGCTGCAATCATTGGGCTCAATAATATTCCGAATAATGGATAGAAAATCCCAGTAGCTATGGGAACTCCTAAGGCGTTATAAACAAAAGCGAAAAACAAATTTTGCTTTATGTTCTTCATTACGCTTTCACTAAGTTTCCTGGCCTTTACTATTCCTTGAAGGTCACCTTTTACTAGTGTAACTTCCGCACTTTCCATCGCAATGTCCGTTCCTGTTCCCATGGCAATTCCTATATTGGCTTGAGCCAATGCCGGAGCATCGTTAATGCCATCACCGGCCATAGCCACGATGCGACCTTGTCTCTGAAATTCTTGAACAGTCTTGTATTTGTCATCAGGCAAGCAATCAGCCTGGTAACCGTCCAGGTGAAGTTTACTGGAAACAGCCTCGGCTGTTAAAGGGTTATCACCAGTCAACATGTGGACTTGCAAGCCTAATTTCTTCAGTTTTTGAATTGCCTCCAATGAGGTGTCTTTTATTTTGTCCGAGACACTAATAATTCCTTCCAATTGTTGATTTGATAGGAGGTACATTACAGTCTGTCCGTCGGACTGCCAGCTACGAACGTGTTGTTCGACCTCCTCCAATATGTCAATCCCAAATTTCTCAACCAATCTATAATTACCCAGTCCTAATTTCTTCTTTCCATAATTTGCCTGAACACCCTTACCGGTTAGTGATTCAAAATCGGATATCTTTTCAAGTGACAAATTAAGGTCTAGAGCCCCTTTAACGATTGCAGTTGCTATTGGGTGTTCACTGTTTTTATCAATAGATGCAGCCAATTTTAATACTTCAGCATCAGACAAACTTCCAAATGACTTGTAGTTTTTAAGACTGGGCTTACCCTCCGTTATTGTTCCTGTCTTGTCTATGATCAATGTATCAACTTTATTCATCTCCTCAATCACCCTCGCATCTTTGACAAGGACTCCAGACTGGGCCATTCTGCCAGTTCCCACCATGATTGACATAGGTGTAGCCAATCCCAAAGCACAAGGGCAGGCGATAATCAATACAGACAGGGCGTTGACGAAGGCATAAACGTATGATGGGTCTGGGCCCCATATTGCCCAAAGCATAAAGGTGGTGACGGCGACTGCAATGACAATTTGAACGAAATATTTCGCAACTACATCAGCCAGCTTTTGTATGGGAGCTCTTGACCTACTGGCTTTATTTACCATATCAATAATTTGAGATAGAAGCGTGTCAGATCCAACCTTTTGAGCTACCATTTCGAACACAGTATGTCCGTTTATTGTACCTCCGGTGACCCTGTCATCCTTTCCTTTGTCAACAGGAATGGGTTCACCGGTGATCATACTTTCGTCTATGGTGGCCGTTCCGCTGGTTATTACTCCATCAACCGGTACTTTTTCTCCAGGTTTAACGATCAAGGTATCATCAATGTGAACCTGGTCCAGGTGAATTACGGATTCAACGCCCTGCCTGACCACTCTTGCCGTTGGCGGAACAAGATTTAATAAGGATTTTATCGCTGAGTTGGTTTTGCTGTGCGCTCTGGCTTCGAGGACCTGACCGAGAAGGACAAGGGTTAGAATAACAGCCGCAGCTTCAAAATATAGATGAACGTTGCCATCCAGGTCTTTGAATTGTTGGGGAAAAATACCAGGAACCAGTAGTGCCAATAGACTAAAAATATAGGCAGAAGCAACTCCAATCGAAATTAAGGTCCACATGTTGGGCATTCTTCGGACAATGGAACTATAGCCACGGTGGAAAAAGTTTC
Source organism: Cyclobacteriaceae bacterium (assembly GCA_965242805.1). Lineage (GTDB taxonomy): Bacteria > Bacteroidota > Bacteroidia > Cytophagales > Cyclobacteriaceae > JANQEU01. The sequence continues at coordinate 4,914,289 of CBDETD010000002.1, forward strand.
TCGTAGAGTACAGAAGGACAGGTGTTGTAAGTATAAATTGTACCCATCCCCATACTTTTTTAGACCCAATCTCTTCAAGGTGAAGAAATGGAAATAATTCTGACATCGCTATGATAAATACTGGGATCGTTAATATCACGGCTACCCAGAATTTTCTCATCATGTTTTTAAATCCCTTTTCCTCTTCACTAACCTCTTCAATTTGCAAGGGGACCAGGTCCATACCACATATGGGGCAATCCCCTGGGCCATCATGTCTTACTTCTGGGTGCATTGGACATGTGTAGATGTTTTCTTGTGGAGAATTAACTTCATCCTTCTGCAAGTGCATACCACACACCGGGCAATCCCCCGGCTGATCATAAGTTTTGTCACCCTCACAATGCATCGGGCAGTAATATTGACCCCTGCTGGTAGAACTACCTTTTAAGTCCGCCCTGTGACTTTGCTCTTCAGGAACATTGTGATCATGATGACAATGGTGATCATGATTATCATCTCCCTTTTTCGTTAATTGCATGTTGCAAACTGGGCATTTTCCTGGTTCGCCATATGTCTTGGCTCCCTCACATGCCATAGGACAAGCGTATTGATCCATCTCATGTTGGTGAGTTTGAACTTGATCAGCAGTAGGTTTTGATTTCATTGGAACAATTTTACATGTTGTAATGTACGGACTGATAATGCTTCAGGCTTTACATAATTCTCTAAAAGATTTATAAGATTTTGAACTTGCAGTCAACAAAAAACCCGCAAATGCGGGTTCAAATTCATTTTTACTATTAAGTCCTTCTCCCAATCAAATATCCTTTACCTCGAAAGATAGATTAATCTTATCCCAACTGATGTTAATTTCTCCTGTGGATTCTGCAGTTTCAGTGATACTGTAGGTCAATGCTTCCACCGATTCTTCGAGGACATTGGGGGTAACACTGAACCTGATGATATCTTCAGCTTGATCGTACTCATCAGCTAAATGTTGGTCCCAGTTCCTGTTGATAATTACGATCCATTCTTCTTCTCCGGGTATTGTGAAGAGGGCGTACTTTCCCTTCTCTATTTCAACGCCATTGATCAGGGCATTTTCTGAAAAGCTGATACTTGTTGCTTTATGAGCACCAGTCACCCACACTTCTCCGAAGGCTACCAGTCCACCAAATATCTGTCTTCCACGTTTACTTGGGGAACTGTATTCGATATGAACATGGTTATTACCAACATTGGTCATGGCCATTTTTTTGGGACTTTTAGGTTTGGCATCGGTAGCCGCTGGTTGAGCATGATGGCTATGATCATCACTAGATGGTTTTGATCCACAAGACCATAAAAAAATTATGAGCAAAACGGGAATTGAATATTTCATTTTATTAGTAGTTATATGATTTAATACTTATTTCATTTCTTCTTCGATGTTACCACAGGTCAACATTTCATCTCCGAAATATGGATTTAGAATTTCGTCTGAATCGCTTAACCAAAAAGCTCCCTGAAAGTCGAATGCCATTGGGCAAAACTGCCTGAAGCCACCAGTTTCTACCTGGAACTTAGTGAGTGTATGGTATAGCTGATCGCTCAGAGGTGATAACGCATCTCTTATCCTCTCTACGTCAGACTGCTCCAACATATACTTGGTGGTCGTATGAAGTACATTCAGATCTTTCATCCAAGAATGATGGGCATCTCCTTTGACCAGGGTCATGTCTACTTCTTCAATTGAAGCCAGAAGAGGTTTGGCTTGCTTTTTTGCAGTCGCTCCATCCGTCTTAATCAAGGCATCTTTTACATTCAAATAACTGGTGAATACCTTTCTTAGTTGGTTTTGAAATTCCGGACTAACCTCATACAAAACCTCGGATAGGATCACATCAGGGAAATCAAATGCCTCCAATTGATCCATCTTCCTACTGCCATGATCATGACCTAATTTAACTTCTCCTCCGGAGGGATTCATCATAGATACTTTACCTTGAAGTTGTGCTGATGCATCGATTTTGAAAACTCCATTGGCCACAACTTCTTCTCCTTCCTTAAGTCCCTTATTTACTACATAATATTCACCTGCATCTACACCAATTTCCACTTCCCTGAATTGAAAAGTTGGTTGATCGTAATTGCGAACTTTCACGTAGACCACCGCTCTTTTACCAGTCCACAAGACTGCCGTTTTGGGTATTACCAACTTTTCTTCCATGCCTGACTTCCCAGTACTCACCATTCCTTCTACAAACATTTCAGGTTTAAGTTGACTGCTTTCATTACGGATCTCAGCCCGAATAGAGGCAGTTCGGGTTTCCTGATTAATTATAGGGTCGATAAAAGTTATGACGCTTTTGAAAGAGCGGCCCGGAATGGACGCAACCTTGAATGAAATAGAATCTCCTTCAGAAAGCCAGTGCAGGTCACTCTCGTATGCATCAAACAGCACCCAGAGACTCGCAAGGTTCACAATTTCAAAAAGTACCTGGCCATCCATCACATGCTCACCCTCGGTTATTTTTCGGGTCATGATCGTTCCGGAGCGTGGAGCATATACATCAAAGTAGAACTGGACTTCACCTTTTCGTTCAATTTCCCTGATTTGATCACTGGTCAATTCCCATAGCTTCAGTTTTTGAACAGCTGCCTCATAAAAAGCGGGATTTGATTCTTTAAACCTCAATGCTTCAAATAGTTCTTTTTGGGCAGTTACCAGATCAGGTGAGTATAAAGTAGCCAGTTTCTGCCCTTTTCGAATAAACTGTCCTGTGAAATCAGCATATAATCTTTCCACTCTTCCATTAAAATGTGCTGTTACCGTAGCCATATTACGTTCATCTGCTGCTACCTTCCCAGGTAGATAAATCTGCTTTCTAGGTGTTTCCATTCCTACGATCACGGTTTGTATGTTGGCGATTTCAACGGCAGCATCTGTCATTTGAATTTCATTGCTGCCTGTTGTTTTCGAGGTCATGGAAGATACGGGTATAAGATCCATTCCACATAGAGGGCATTTGCCCTCTTCGGATTCTCTTATTTGAGGATGCATGGAACAAGTGTATACTTCAACCATGGTGGAATGTTCATGATCCTCGTGTGCGATGGAATCTGAAGGCCCATCAAAAATTATCCAGCCGAGCAAAATACCTGTTGAAGTAAACCCAATGCCCCATATGATAGATTTTATACTAATTTTTCTCATTTTCCTGTAATGTAATTGATGTTGTAAATCGCATTATTGTTGTCCACCCGGGCTTTCTCAAGAAGTAATTGATACGTTAACAACTTTCTCTGCATCCTTAATACTTCTTCAAAATCTGTTTCTCCGGTGGCAAATCCCGTTTGAAGGAGGGAAACGGATCGTTCGGTCAGATGTATGAGATTTTCGTACAGAGCCAACCTCCTTTTTGCATCTAAATAGTCTTTAATATGATTCTCGAGTTGAGAAGCCAGAGAGTTAGTTTCATCTTGGATTTGATATTGAATATTTTCTTTCTCAATAATCGCTTGCTTCTCCATTGCCTTATATTTCTTCTGAAATATTGGCAACTTCATTCCTAGTTGAGGAAGTAAGAAAGCATCTCGTCCATTGTTCGCTACCTCAATATCTGTCCTCTCTCCAATATTGAAATAAGATGCTCCCAGTACAAATGAGGGTTTACCAGACAGCTTAGCTACTCTGGTCTGATGTTCACTAGCTGCCAGTCTATGGTCCAGACTTCGGAGTTTATGGTTTTCTAAGATAATACTATCCAATAAAGTCTGTTTTTCGACGGTGAGGGGTATCATTTCAAGTTGATCAGGAAAGACAATGGAATCTGCTAGCTGGAAATTGAGGAGTTTTTCAAACTCTACCAGTTCTGCCTTGTGACTGTCTTTTAGGAATTCCAGGTTGCTTGTAAGCTCCTTTTCCTCCATTTCTACCCTAAGAACGTTTACCAGTCCTGTTTTGCCACTTTCGAAGTTGACTCGGGCTAGCTCTTTGAATGAGGTCAATAGCTCCAGGTTTTCTTCTGTCAATGACATCGACTTATTCAGGTAATACAGCTCATTAAATTGTATGCTGACTTCCTTGTAAAGTTGAAACTTGGCGTCCTCGAATAAATCCAACTCTGCTTCAGCGTGTTCAGCAGCCACGTTACCTTGGGTAGACAATGTTCCAAACCATGGAAATGATTGATTCACAGCAAGACTTGCTTGCTGGGAACCTAATCTGGTTTCAACCGGAACAATGAATAATCCAAAAGTGACCTGCGGATCCGGAAGGCTGGTTGCCCTGGGAATGTTTTCCATTGCAGATAGGTAATCATTAAACTTTGCCTTTAGACCAGGATTATTTTCTGCTGCCAATTTCAAATACCTATCTATTGGATTCTGGGCAATTACTCCATTAGAGTAGACAAGAAAATATATGATGAAAACTATCTTTCTCATGATTTGGACTTTTTAAAATTTGATTCCATCCACATTGAATAAAGTACGGGAACAATAAACATTGTAATTACCTGAATGATCATTCCCCCAAAAGTTGGAATGGCCATAGGTACCATAATATCGGACCCTTTACCCGTCGATGTCAGAACGGGTAGTAATGCAATGATGGTAGTGGCCGCGGTCATTGTAGCTGGCCGAACTCGTTGCATACCTGCATGAAGTACCGCTTGACGAATTCCTACAATCGTATCTGGGGATTCTTTTTGAAAATGCTGCTTGATGTAAGTTCCCATGATCACACCATCATCCGTGGCGACTCCAAAGAGAGCTATAAATCCTACCCAAACAGCTACACTTAGATTAATGGTGTGAACCTGGAACAGGTCCCTCAAATTAATACCTGCAATGTTAAGATCGAGGAACCAGGACTGACCATAAAGCCATATTAAAATAAATCCTCCAGCGAATGCAACGAACACTCCTGAGAACACCATTAAAGTCGGTTGAATTCTTCCGAATTGGAAATACAGAATGAGTAGGATTGCCATTAAACTGATTGGTATTACAATTGACAGCCTTTTAGTAGCTCTCACCTGACTTTCATAATTTCCTGCAAATTGATAGCTGATGCCACTGGGGATTATGAGACTGCCGTCCTCTACTTTGCTTTCTAGAAAGATTTTTACATTTTCAACGACATCTACCTCCGCATAACCATCTTCTTTATCAAAAATGACATAAGCGACCAGGAAGGTATTTTCACTTTTAATGTTCTGGGGTCCCCTAACATATTGTAGTTCTGCCAATTCCTGCAGAGGAACCTGAACACCGGTAGGGGTAGGGATAAGGATCCCTTTAATTGCATCCGGACTGTCGCGGAGTTCTCTCGCATATCGGACCCTGACGGCATATCTTTCACGGCCTTCCACTGTCGTTGTTTGCGTGTTTCCACCTATGGCCACTCCTAAATACATCTGGATGTCCTCAATACTCAAACCGTACCGAGCAATTGCTTTGCGGTTGATCTTAATCTCGAGATAGGGTTTGCCGACTACACGGTCAGCAAAGACCGAACTTGACTTAATCCCAGGCACCTGTTTCAACAGACTTTCCATTTGAAGTCCGACAGACTCGATGGTCTCAAGGTCAGGACCAAATATTTTCAGTCCCATGGGTGCTCTCATCCCTGTTGACAGCATTACGAGCCTTGTAGCTATGGGCTGTAATTTAGGAGCTGAGGTCATTCCAGGGATATTGGTTACGTCCACGATTTCGTTCCAAATGTCATCGGGAGACTGTATATGGTCTCTCCATTGTCTGAAGTATTTTCCAGATTTATCAGGTATAAGCAGCTGTGTGTCAAAACCAGAAAGTCTTGATACACCTGGGGTAAATACTTCCTGATTTTTTAAGATGAAGCGTCCTGATCTGTCAACCTTGAATCTTAGTCGCTTCCCATCTTCATCCAGTTTATACTCAGGTTTGTAGTTGATGACATTTTCAAACATGGAAATTGGCGCCGGATCTAATGCTGAAGCTACCCGCCCCCACTTTCCAACAGTCATTTCCACCTCGGGTATTGCAGTAACCCGCTGGTCCAGGAGTTTGATAGTTTCAATATTTTCCTGAACTCCGGAGTGAGGCATTGTTGTTGGCATAAGGAGGAAAGAACCTTCATCAAGCGGAGGCATAAATTCCTTTCCAATGCCGGGAAAAGTTCTTGAGAAACTATCCCACAATGTTGTTTGCCTGATATTCCAATTTATACTTTCAGCCCCCCTTGCTACAAATCCAAAAAGATTGTTGAAGCCTTGCCAGCTTAGGGTGCCAAATAACAGAATGACTATAGGTATACTCAGGAATTGCCACTTGTGATCGAGGCACCATCCCAAAATGGGTGCGTAATATTTTATAACCAACAAAAATCCACCCAGAACCAAAAGAAGTACGAATCCCACGAAAAGGAAATTGATGATCCAAGGATTCGATGCACCCAAAGGCAACCATTCTCGTGTTAGGAAATAAAGGACCATTGCCAGGATTATTGCGATATTGAGATATTTTGGGACCAATTTCCATTTGGCAGACCATTGATATTCGGAAATATTATTTACACCAATCAACATCAACACAATACCAGCCCAGGGGATAATCAAAACCAGGGCAACTCCGAGGACAATTAGTGATATGGCCCAAATCCTTTTTGATCTACGATCATCTTTGCGAATGGAATAGATCCAATGAGCGAAAGCAGGAATTATGATCAATCCAATGAATAATGCTGCCAGTAAAGCAAAAGTCTTTGTAAAGGCAAGTGGTTTGAAAAGCTTACCTTCCTGAGCTTGTAGTGCAAAAACAGGTATGAAACTTATCACCGTTGTGGCAAGGGCTGTGAATACCGCGGAGGCAACTTCCGTGGTAGCTGTATAGATCACAGCTAGTTTTGCCTGATTGTCGATTCCTCTGTTTTCAGGTAAGCGAAGGTGTCGAATAATATTTTCAGTAAAGACTACGCCAACATCAACCATTACCCCAATAGCAATCGCGATTCCGGATAGAGCAACTATGTTGGCGTCCACACCTACATATCTCATGATAATAAATGTCATCAATACTCCAATCGGGAGAAGACTGGATATTAGAATGGAGGCTCTTAGGTTGAGTACCAGTATTATCACCACTACTATACTTATCAATATTTCAAGTGAGAGAGCCTCTTCCAGGGTGCCCAAAGTCTCTTTGATCAACCCGGTCCGATCGTAAAATGGGACAATAGTAACTTTGGACACAGTGCCATCATTTAGCACTTTACTAGGTAACCCAGGGATCAGTTCTTCAATTTTTCTTTTAACATTATTGATGACTTCCAGAGGATTAGATCCATAACGAGCTACTACAACAGCTCCGACAGCTTCTGCCCCGGCCTTGTCAAGTCCTCCTCTCCGAGTCGCAGGTCCAAGTTGTACACGAGCCACATCTTTTATTCGTATGGGCACATTATTGCGGGCTGCAATAACTGCATCTTCAAGATCTGATACGCCTTTTATATAACCGAGCCCTCGTACCAGGTATTCTGCTCTATTGAACTCAATGGTTCTGGCACCAATATCCAGATTACTTTTTTTTACCGCCATCATGATCCCTGCTACATCCACGTCGTAACTTTTCATAGCTATCGGATCAATTTCCACCTGATACTCTTTAACGTATCCTCCAATCGACGCTACTTCGGACACACCTTCAGCTGCTGAAAGGCCGTACTTTACATAAAAATCCTGGATAGATCTTAGTTCCTGCGGATCCCATCCACCTGCAGGATTACCATTCTTATCTCTACCTTCCAGAGTATACCAAAAGATTTGACCCAGGGCCGTTGCATCAGGGCCGAGGGCAGGTTGTACACCATTAGGAAGAGTTCCAGCAGGTAGAGAATTAAGTTTTTCAAGTACCCTGGACCTACTCCAGTAGAATTCTACATCTTCATTGAAAATGAGATAGATACTTGAAAGCCCAAATATTGAATTGCTCCGAATCGTTTTGATCCCTGGAACGCCCAGGAGCGCTGTTGTCAGAGGATAAGTTATTTGGTCCTCTATGTCCTGAGGAGATCTCCCCGTCCACTCAGTGTATACTATCTGTTGATTTTCTCCAATATCAGGAATGGCATCAACAGGGACCGGGTCTTGTGGAATATATGTTAATTCCCAATTGAATGGGGCCGTTGCTATTCCCCAAATAATCAGGGTGATCATGATCGCCGCCGTGATCAGTTTTTGTTCCAAAAAGAATTTTATGATATGATTCAGCATAGTGTGTTTTTTATTGTTGAAATAAAAAATGATGGGATATACCAATCCCTATCCATTTAGTAATGGATCACACTACGACCTAAAGAAGGAAAGATTGAATCAGGACAGGGATGTCCAGATTTATCAAAGGAGGTTTGTAGTTTAGGTACTGAGTAAAGTGGGCGGAAACGGAAAAAAGATCCTGATCTATTAGAAGATAGGTAATAACAACAGGAGTCTTGTAAATATCAAATCCAATTTCCGTGCCGGACTTGTTAAAGTCATCAGTTTTGAAAAGATCGACAGTATTTTGACAACATCCCGACTCGGATTCCATATCCATATTTCCCGTGCAGGATTGAGCATGATGATTGATCGCGACGTCCTTGACTTCGCCCATACAGTAGTGCTTATGAAGCGCTAATCCGGTGGTTGAGAGCACCAACAGAAACGCTAGCATTACATTCAGTATTTGATGTATGAGCTTCATTCCGAAGTTAAAATTACGAATTTTTGGAATTATCTTATGATTATTTGTTTTCACAACATCCCGATTCACTGAAAGTCAATGCATTATTCGGGCACATTAAATTCCTTACATCCTTATGCAACTAACGAATTTTCAGAGTAGGGTTTTTATATAATTATTTAAAATATGTATATAATTCAATGATAGATACATTATTTCAGGTCATCAAGAGGTTTTCTTCCTTGATTTTGGGACTTTTTGAATTGGGAGGGTGACATTCCCGTATTTTTCTTGAACTGATTGGAAAGGTGCTGTACGCTGCTATACCCTAACTTATTGGCTATCTGGCTCAAATTATATTCATCATAGACCAAGAGTTCTTTTACCTTTTCAATCTTTTGAAGTATTATGTAATGTTCAATTGTAATGCCTTCTATCGAGGAAAACAAACTGCTTAAATAACCATAATCCATGGCCAGATTGGTTGACAAATAAGTGGAGTAATTGACTTTTAAGTGTTGTTCTTTTCTATGAACATTATCAATGACAAGAGATTTGATTTGTTCAATAGTTTGTGTGATTTTGTCTTCCAGCAATTCAAACCCACGATTCTCAAGTCCAATTGAGAGTTTCTCTTTTAGTACTTTATCGATAGGATTATCGATGATAACCTTTCCAAGTTGAACCTGAATCGGTCTGATCCCCACTCTTTGAAACTCCTCTTCAACCGCTTCAATGCAGCGATTGCAGACCATGTTTTTAATCATCAGATTTTCAGCCATGATCTAAAAACACTTATGAAAAGAAAAAAGATCGCTAAATCTATACTGTAGGTTTATTTCGGAAGGTCCTGAGTACAAGGATCACAATGACAACAGCGAATATTCCGGCTATTGTCCATTTGGTATCATTGGTCCAGCCTTTTCTTTCAGGGATAGCTTCTTCGACCGCCTCCTGAGCCAGTAAAGCAAAAGACATTAAATAGAAAGTAGCGGATAAGATGAATTTACTCATTGAACCAAATTTGCTACAAAGAAAACAAATGTTTAACTGATAGTCAATTTGGATTCAATTTGCCTGATGTCTTCGGCATTATATAGCCCGGTTTCTTTTATAAAGTAAAGTATGAATCGGCTGAAGAAAGGATCATAATCAAGTTTATCCATATTGGACAATTGAGCCATTATATTGTTTCGGTCATCTTGCATGTGAGAGCTGAATCCCAGAAATCTCGGGATATGGTATTCAATACACAAACGTAGAAATCGAATTTCAAGACTGGATGGATCCTTTAAAACTGCGATATCAATTGCCTTTGAGAAACTTTTGACCAATTCGTATTTCCTCATTGGATTCCATTCCAATTGAGCGGTTAATGCTTCTGCAGTTGCCTTATATGCTAAAATTGTGGGGTTGTCATCAGGTAGATCATTCACATAATTGTAGAATGATTCAACTTTTGCTTTGTCCAGTACAGCGTTGTGAAAGGCTTTTCGAATCACAGCGATGTCATCCGCATGAGAGCGAATACAGAGTACTGTCAATACAATGGTTAAGAATCCTTTCATTAGCTCTTTTTTACTCAATTGAGAACCATATTGTTTCAGGAATTTTGACGTGGAAATGACTTTTGATAATTTATTTTGTTCAATTTAATTCTGCTGCCCAACCATGGTTAAGTTGGTCTAAAAAAGCCTTTCCATCATTGATCACGCATGTACTCCCGGAAGGATTATTCGTACGCTATTCCTACACACTGGCACTCATGAATCGAAATGAATTCGGATTTCGAACCCTTGGTTCTCATCCTTCAGGGTATAAAAAAACCTTCCCATCGTTGAGAAGGCATGTACGCCCGGAAGGATTCGAACCCTCAACCCCCAGAGCCGAAATCTGGTATTCTATCCAGTTGAACTACGGGCGCTTTTGAGCGCGCAAATATAAAAAGAAAAGGTCATGTAAATGACCTTTTCGGTAAAGTATGAAGAGGGTTACTAAAGTGGTATTTTAATGCGTTACCTACGCAGGGTTTTGGCCGAATGATTTAAGTTACGATTTAATACAATAAAAACCAAAACACCAATCACCGCTATCACCAAGGAAAGCAATGGATTAATGCTGAATAAATTAGCAAGTATTGTTTTCATTTTGGACTGAGTTCTTTTGGAGTATAAAAGTCCTTAGAATCCACCTGGTTTACAATACCACTTTTTTGGTATTTTGTGGGTGAAAAATGGGCATTTTTGGGGATTTTTGATAGGCTTGTCCTATTCGAATCCCTTTTTTCTTCGTATTCTTTGATAATTTTCTATATCTCGTCGATCGAGGTAGAACTTTTCCAGAGTGTTTAGTAATTCAGGATTATTTGGCTCCAGATTTTCAGCTCCTTCCAGGTATGATTGAGCCTTCATTTGCATATTTTCGTTAGCCAGGAGTTCCCCCTGCTCGTAAAAATGGAGACCTATTGTGTAGAATGCATCAAAGGATCCATTTTGGAATTCAATTGCCTTAATATAGGCATCTACAGACTCGTTAATTAGGTTTAACTCCTTACAAACGGATCCAAGGAGTAGGTATCCTTTCCCACTTGTGTCCTGAAATTTCAGATAGCTATTCAATAAATTACGTGCCCTTATAAAGAGTTGCTTGTCTATTAGGTAGTACATTTCTGCAAGAGCGATGTCTTCGTCATCGGGGAACAAAGCGGAGGCAATGTCCAACACGTCAATGAAGTCTTCGTATCTGGACAGTGAATTCAAGACTTCCAATTTACCTTTCAAACATGCGTACAATTTGTAGTCGGCTTCAATGGACTTGTCATAGTATTTTAAAGCTGAGTCCCCTTCATTCTGAGTTTTGTAGGCCTCAGCGAGATCAAACGTTAAGGACCTGATATCCATCTCCAATAGTTCCTGAAGTCTTAATTGTTGTCGCAGCACCTGAGTCTTTGTGGAATCCGGAAAATCTAATGACTTTATTCCTTCAATCATGGACTCCAATTCCCCAATTTTTAATTTCAATTCTTCCTCACTTATTTTCGAATGGTCAACTCCAACTACTTGCAGATAGGAATCGATGACTTTGTCACAATAAGCCAATTTAAGGTTGATATCATCGGATTCAAACAGTAGGCTGTTGTAGATCAGGAAAGCATATTGCCACGTGTCAGGATTGTTTTTCGTTTTTGGATGGGAAATCGCTTTTTCAATTTCTCCCTCAGCACTTTTCAACTCATTGGAGTTCAATAATTTCCTTGCATTCTTTAAGGCACTTGGTTGAGCCCCAAGGACCAATGGAAGAAAAATATATAGTACTGGAATTAGTAAGAACTTTTTCACAAATGATCTACAGCAAATTGAACCACGAAATTAAAACCATAAAATCATTTTCAGGGGATTGCAAACATATATGAGTTTAACGAGGAAAAATTCCTATTCACCCAAGAAATCCTCCTGTTTAACGGACTTTATTCCAGTTTATTTATTCTTATTTTAATTTCGAATGTATAAAGGTGAAGTGTATTCACCATATGGTTTCACTTATTTTCAATGTAAATTGTTACCTCTGATACGACATATCGGGAAAACTTGAATGATATTTACGATGGGGATGAAATTTTTTGGTAACTCTTTCTTATTGCTATTCCTTCTACTGGCAGTGGTTTCTTTACACGGTCAGGATCAGCAAATGGAGAATTATTACTCCAAAGCGTTGAAGGAATTTCAAGCAGGAAAAATTGAGGAAGCGCTTCCTGATGCACTGCTTGGGCTGGACCTGGCTGAATCCAATGGTGATCAGGTATATACCAGTCAATTCAAATATTTGCTAGCGGACATTTATCGGGAATCTGATGATTATGAAAAGGCATTGGAGTTTCTGGTACAGATTGTTGTGGCAGCTGAGGATTCAGGGGATAAAAGAGCACTGGCAAGAGCCTATCTTTTATTGGGAGTATCTGAATCCGCAATGAATGCGTATAACAAAGCAAATGCAAGTTTTGTAAGAGCTTATGCTGAATACGAAGCATTAAGGGACAGGACTGGCCAGGCTACTGTGGCCAGTGAAATGGGTAAAAATCATACTAAGGAGAAGAATTATATTCAGGCGATCGAATCCTACAGCCTTGTTGCAAGCTTATTGAGGAGAAGAGGGCGAACTCCTCTGATAGTAAATGCCTATGAAGGACTGTTGGATGCTTATAACAAAACTGACAACTACGTAGATGGGATCCCTATCGCTTTGAGGTTTGATAATCTCATGAGTGGAGATCCCGTGACTCAAGCACCTGCCTGGGGATATTTATGTAAGTTTTATCGGCTTAAAGGAGATCTCGAGGCATCGAAAGATATGGGGAGGAGGGCTTTGGTGGTTTTCAAAGAGAACTTCGATTACAATATATATCTGGGTCAAACCTTCCTTCAGGAAGGGAGCCTCAATGATGCAAGAACCAGCTTTACTTCTGCTTTGAGCATAGCCCAGAGCAGAAATGACAATAAAGCCATCACCACCGCATATAGAAACCTGGCAAAGATTAATTTCCAAAAAGACGAATTAAGGGAAGGAATTTCCAATTTGGCTGAAGCTCAACGCCATGCTAGAGATTCCAATGATCCCAGTACATTGATTTCAGTATATGATGAGTACATTGACCTTTATGAAAGGCAGAAAAACACTGCTGAAGCCAATATTTACAAAAGTCGACGTCAACAAGAGCAAAATAAGATTTCGACTGCACGAAACAACCGCTTAGCAGTAATTAAAAGTGCAGATGAGGAGGCAAATCGAATTGAACAGGTTGAACGATTGAAAGTAACCCAACAGGAGAAACAACAACTTGCTTCTCAACGAGAAATCCTTCAGGCTACTCAAGAACAACAACAACTTGCCCTTCAACAGCAACAGGAACGTTTGATAAGTACAGAACAAGAAAAGGAATTCCTTGAGTTGGAAAGGCAATCTCAGGATGAGGTCATTTCAAAACAGGAATTGGAGGCTGAAAAACGGCAATCCCAGATAGCCAATCTTCAGGAAAACTTGTCTTTGACGGAAGAGGAGAGAAAAGCGCTTGCCCAGGAACGAGAAATTTTGGCACAAAGAGCCACAATTCAGCAGCAGGCCATTGAAGCTTCGGAACAAAGACGTAGACTATTGTCCTATATAATTGTGATATCCGCGATTGGTTTAGCAACAGTAATGTTCCTTCTAATTCGAATGATCAAGTCTAACAAAGTGATCAGTCACCAAAATGATAGACTTGAAAGCCAAAAAGAACGCTTAAAAGTGTCCCAGCTAAAAATAAAGAACACATTAAAGAATGAGCAGAAGGTCAGGAAAGCTTTGCAGAAGACCCATAGCCATTTGAAAGCGACCCAGGCACAGTTGGTACATGCTGAGAAAATGAGTGGATTGGGTCAGTTAACGGCTGGAATTGCTCACGAAATAAACAATCCCATCGGATTCATAAAAGGAGGAATGCAGACCCTTGAACTGGCTGTAGAGGATCTGTACAGGATCATTGATGATTATGAAACCATGGAGAATTCGGACACAACCAAGTTAAAAGCTAAATTGGATGAGATCAGGAACAATTCCAATGACATCCTGTTGGATTCCAAAGAAGTCATAAAACAGCTGTTTGAGGATATTATTTTCGGAGCAGATAGGGTGAAGGAAATCGTTGATGGGCTAAGAGTGTTCTCCAGGCACGATGAAGCCGATATTAAAATGGCTAATCTGCATGAAAATCTAGACTCTGCCTTACTGATCCTAAAAAGCAAGTTTGCGGAATCTGCAGAAATCCTTAAGGAATACGATCCAAAAGTGGGAGACATTGATTGCTTCCCAGGTCAGTTGAATCAAGTATTTGTTAATCTTGTAAGCAATGCTGTGGACGCGATGGACGAGTACGGCAAGATCGTTGTTAAAACTGTTGACCATGGCGAGGAGGTGGAGATAAGGTTTATTGACAATGGGAGGGGGATCGAAAAAGATAAAATGACAAAGATTTTTGAACCCTTTTACACAACGAAGGATGTTGGAGAAGGAACAGGTTTGGGTTTATCAATAAGTTATTCTATCATTAAGCAACATAACGGATCAATTGATGTGGAAAGTGAAGTTGGAAAAGGATCCGAATTTATAATTAGACTTCCTAAACAACTAGAAAGTGAAGGCAATCAACCACAAGCCAAAAGCACGTTGGTTGAAGCATAATTTTTAATGGAAGCCACGATTACATCATCGAGAACAGCTAGCACCACCGATTCAACCAAAAGGTATAATATCCTTTATGTTGATGACGAGGAGGCTAATCTTCGAATTTTCAAATATTCGTTTAGTAGGGAATATAATGTCTTTTTGGCATTAACCGGTGAAGAAGCGTTGGAGGTCATCAAGTCAAATGATATTCATTTGATCATTACTGATCAGAGAATGCCCAGAATGACTGGAGTTGACCTCTTGAAGATGATCGTCCCGAAAAGGCCTAACATTATACGGATGATCCTAACCGGATTCAGCGATGTAGGTGCACTGGTGGAAGCGGTGAATGTAGTAGGGATACACAAGTACATTTCTAAGCCATGGGATAGGGCTCAATTGAAATCAATATTCGAGGAAGAGTTGGATCGCGTTTTCGGATCCACTGATCAAGATACAGGTAGTGTTGACGAGGGAGAGAATACAGAATTGATGGACAATGTTGAATTCATTCAACACTCTTTCCTTAAAGAGGAATCATACCTAAGAGAGATCTTTGGAAATTCCGTCTTGATAAAGCATAATCCGAGAAGGATTAGTAGCGACATTCACTGGATTGGACAGGATCGAAGCAACCAAAAAATTATTGTGTTGTTGGATACTCACCTGAGTGGTGTTATCGCCGGTATGATCTCTGTTGGATTGTATAATATCATCAATGAAATAGTAATGGCGAGCGATAAGGTTGACCCTAAATCATTGTATGAGGCGATCAAACAAGAATATGTGAACCGCTATTATGACACCAATGTCCGAAAGCATACAGACCAGAACCTTAACATCTGTATATTAAGTTTAGGCGATAATCAATTGCAATACTTTGGCAACTATAGTGCCATTAAAATATTTGACAAAGTCGGCAATGTTATATCAAATGGAGATACTGAAGGAAGTGCGGATCTGTCTCAAGTCGGAAAATTTTTTGCATACACCAATGGTATGAGGAGCTTGGAATTCAACGGTCAATCACTTGAGGATCTCATGGTCGAATCTGCTGACCTCGACTTTGGCAACCATACAAAATTTCTCCAATCTCAAACTAACAGACTTAGTGGATCCGAAGGTACGGAGGATTTGACGATAATCGGAGTAGACAATGATACATCCAACACTTCTGAGGAATCCGTCACTTCATCCCACTATGCAGGGGAATCTCCGGATAATTCGTGAATTAAATTGGTTTAAGAACGTAAATTCTTTCTCCATCTGAAAAATCACTTTCAATTCTATGGACTTTATCTTCCAATTGGATGATGAGCCAGATTCTAATTGAATCTCCGATGGTCACGCTTATCTGGTTTTCCTGGCTGCTGAAACGCCAAGTCCCTTCAAAGGCAGCTGGGTCGGTGGGATTACATTTACGAGCCCCTTCATTCACCTCATAGCGGCCATCCGGAAAATATGTAATGTTATTATCTGAAACGCATTCAAAAGGATCCACGGTACCGATTTCAGTTTCGATCTTGTCGATCCTCCATGTTTTTCCGGACGTCGTAGTACCCGCAAGCAGTTCAGTATTACTTAGTGAGGGATCATCTCCATCTTGACAGGAGAGGAGAAAGAACAAGCAAAAAAGAACAAATAATAAAATGAAAGTCTTGAAGTATTTCATCTGACCTTTTGTTTAAAACAAAGGCAATTTAACTATAAAAAACCCCCAAAGATTCTTCTTGAAGTTGCTTAGCTAAGCACCTCTTTCACTTTTTCTGCAGCGTCCTTGAGGAGTATGGCAGAAGTAACTTTGAGGCCAGATTCTTCAATAATTTTAGCACCTTCTTCAGCATTGGTACCTTGTAGTCTCACAATAATGGGGACATCAATCGTTCCAATTTTCTTATAAGCTTCCACCACACCGGCGGCAACTCGGTCACATCTGACAATTCCTCCGAAAATGTTGATAAGAATTGCCTTGACATTTGGGTCTTTTAGGATAATTCGGAATCCCGCCTCAACTGATTCGGGATTAGCACTGCCTCCTACATCCAGGAAATTCGCCGGATCTCCACCCGAGAGCTTGATCATATCCATTGTCGCCATAGCTAAACCAGCTCCATTTACCATACAACCAACATTTCCATCCAACGTAACGTAATTCAAGCCTGACTTTGCTGCTTCGATCTCTGCAGGGTCTTCCTCTGTGATATCTCGTAGTTCGGCAAGATCTTTATGTCTGAAGAGTGCATTGTCATCCAGGTTTACTTTTGCATCTACAGCAAGTATTTTGTCATCTGATGTTTTGAGGACAGGGTTGATTTCAAATAACGACGAATCAGTTCCTTCGTAAGCTCTGTACAGAGCGAAGATGAACTTTACCATACCCTTGAAGGCATCTCCTCGTAATCCAAGAACAAAAGCAACTTTCCTGGCCTGGAATCCTTGCAGACCAACTTTAGGGTCGATCCATTCCTTGATTATCTTTTCGGGGGTTTCCTCGGCAACAGTTTCGATATCCATACCGCCTTCAGTCGACGCCATGATGACATTCTGGCCCGTAGACCTATCCAACAAGATTGATAAATAAAACTCCTTTGGTTCGGAATCTCCCGGATAATAAACATCCTGGGCTATCAATACTTTATTTACTTTTTTGCCATCCGGACCCGTTTGGTGAGTAACCAATGTCCCACTTAAAATATCCTTGGATTTAGGTCCAACATCATCCAGACTTTTGGCCAATACAACTCCATTGGATCCTGTTTCCTTTATCTTCCCTTTTCCTCGTCCTCCGGCATGGATCTGTGCTTTGATGACATACCACTCCGTGCCAGTTTCACGATTGAGTTCTTTTGCTGCTTCAATCGCCTTCTCAGGAGTGTCAGCAACGACTCCCTCCTGTATAGTAACACCGTAACTTTTTAGGATCTCTTTGGATTGGTATTCGTGGATGTTCATTTGAAATAATTTTTTGCGAATCTAGTTGATAGTGCCAGCTTTATCAAGCTAATTAAATAATTGACCATCTATATTTGCGCCATGCTTTCCGCCTCCACCATTCACAAATCATATGGCCACCTGCAAGTATTGAAAGGTATCGATATTGACATTTCCGAGGGAGAGATTGTGTCAATCGTAGGTGCCTCAGGAGCAGGGAAGAGTACCTTGCTCCATATTCTTGGAACATTGGATTCTCCGGACAGTGGTAAAGTGAAAATCGGTGATCAATCGGTTTTTGAGCTCTCATCCCGCAGTCTGTCGTCTTTCAGGAATCAGAGGATCGGATTCATTTTTCAATTTCATAATTTACTTCCTGAATTTGATGCCCTGGATAATGTTTGTATGCCTGCCTATATTGCAAATGGTCAGAAAAATGAGGCCAGAAAAAAGGGATTAGAGCTCCTGGGAATGTTGGGTTTGGAAGACCGTCATTCACATAAACCCTCCGAACTATCAGGAGGTGAACAACAAAGAGTTTCCGTCGCAAGAGCGTTGATAAATAATCCCTCAATCGTATTTGCCGATGAACCCAGTGGTAATCTTGACTCTAAGAATGCCACCGAATTACATCAACTTTTCTTTGATCTGCGGAAATCTCTGAATCAAACATTCGTGATCGTTACACATAACAAAGAGTTGGCCAATAAGGCAGACAGAAAACTGCAGATACAGGATGGGGTATTAATTTGAACTGATCCTGTATTTGATCTTAAACCTAACCTGGTAATTTCTTGGCAATCCGGGGTAGTAATACCTTGGTTGACTGCTACCGAATCCAACTGCATTGATGAGCAGCATGGAGGCGTATTTTTCATCAAAGATGTTTGACAAATAATAACTCAAGTCGAGCGATAGTCTATCGAAGAATGTCTTCCTCATACCAAAATTCATATTCATCAAATTGTAGGAATTTGCGAAAATCGAGTTATCATCTGTAATTGGGATCTTATCAACAAATTGAAAATCCAATTGTCCATATATCAATCTCAGGAAATCAATATCTAAACTGGAGTTAAAGTTGTGCATTGGAACACCGGTCAATTGATTTCCCGAATAGTCATTTCCGTCATCCACAAAATCATCAAAGCTGAAATCAGAGAGGGCGTATGCTATATTGGTTGAGACACTAAGGTTATTGAAAGACAATAAATTCCTTCCCATAGATAGTTCCAGCCCATTGTGAGTGGTCGAACCCGCATTGATCCCAAAAAACTGGTCCTGAACTGTCCTTCTTGTAACAAGTAGGTCCTTTATGTTCATCCGATAACCGGTGAATTGATACCTGATGCCCTTAAGGATCCCCTTAATCCCCACCTCAATATTTTGTCCCTTTTCTGGTTTTATATTTTCATTGATCTCCCCATCTGGATTTAATGTTTCTTCCAGTGATGGTGGAGAGAATCCATAGCTAAGGGAACTATAGATCATGTTGTTTTCCGAAAGATCATATGAAAACGCAATCCTTGGAGATGGGGTAGGATCGAATTTGTATTCTCCCGATTGGTCCGCCGGACTGATATTTTCGATATCATTCAATTCATACTTTGTGAAGTTCATATTTAGCCCTCCGGATAGCCTTAATCGTTCCGAGAAGCGGTAATTAACCTGTGTGAATAAATTGATGTAGGATCTGTCTTCCTCCAATTCAGTCAATAAAGGTCCTTCGATACTTCCCTGGCCAGGAAAATCCTGATACAAATTGTCATAAGTTCTTTGTTCATAATTGTCACTGAACAATTCCGTCCCCACCAGAATCGTGGTATTGTCATCGATTTCATAGATCAATTTGGATCTAAGACCCAGGCTGAATGTCCTTTCTTCCAGGATATTAAATGGCCTCGGTTCGTAATTGTCACGACCTCCATGAAAAAATGTGGACCTCATGGAAAGTCCATCATTGAAGATATGAGTCCATGAAATCCCGGTGAAGTAGGAAGTGTAATCTTCAAATCCCCTTGCCAGGTTCCAGAAAAATGCGGCAGACCTGGGATCATTATTGAATTCATCAAAGCTTATGGAACTTGGAATGAAAGCCTTTTGATCGACGAAGTATCCAATTAATCTAAATTGATCTTTTTCAAATTTCATTCCATAGGATCCAAACAACGAATTTCTGTCGAACTCATTATTTTCTCGATACCCATCATTTATGAATGTTGTGCCCATGATCTGGATGTCCTGTTTTTCAGAATGATGTGTAAATCCCAAGGATTCTTTTAATAGACCAAATGATCCAATGGTCAGATCATTGGAAACTTCGGTGCTGAATAGCGCTCCGGTCTTTCTCTTGATGTTAAGAACACCACCGATACCACTTCCATACAGGGATGAATTCGGTCCTTTAATTATTTCCATTCCACCAATTGCAAATAGATCACTGTCTTCAATTGTTGTTTCTCCGGACCCATTGGTCAGTGGTATTTCTTCAAAATATGCCCTAATCTTATTTGTGGAAAAAGGTGATCTTGAACCTATACCACGTATGGTTATCCTATTTGTGTTTAGGGCTCCGGAATGCATGTAAATACCTGGTTCCCGGTTCAGCAGATTGGTGATTATCGTGGGATTGGAAGTTTCAATCGAAGACAATGGTAGATAACCAATTGCTCCTGGGTAGGTAATGATTTCTTCAGGAATCGTAAGTGCACTTACTTCGATACCTTTCAGCAATATTGGGTCAATTTCCAGCACCACTCTAAAGAATTCAAGTCCCGAAACTTCTAGTGTCCTGGGTTTATAGCCGAGTAATGTGCATTGTATTTGGTCGGTTTTGGAGATTTGGAATTCACCGTTCTCATCCGAAATCGTAGAAGAGGAATCAGGCAATGTAATTACTAGTACACCAGGAATTGGATTATTTAGTTCGTCAATAACTACACCTGAAATTTCCTGGCCATAGCTCACACAAAACCTCAGAATCAGGATTGTCAATAGACTGTATTTCATACCACCTTTTGAAGTCGACCACATTTTAGGGGATAAAGTTGAATAATTATTTCCCAACTTGCGTCCTTATTTTACCTGAACGTTGATGAGTGCCGGTGTCCGATACATGTTACTTGCCACCTTCACCTTCGCATTGATGAAGGTATTTGTGAAGGCTATCCCGCATATACCGGCTATTGAGATCATCCTTTTCAGATCTATCATTTCATTGTTTATCAGTCTTTTTTTCCTACGCCGTCAACGTGTGAACATATGGGGTAACAATAAACCAATCCTGATTGCGAGAGGGGTGGCAGGCTCCATTTCATTGATCCTTTTCTTTTACCTGTTGCATGAAATACCCCTTGCCACAGCTGCTACCCTCCAATACCTGGCTCCAATATTCACAACGGTTATCGGGATATTTGTTGTCAGGGAAAAAGTCAACCCAATTCAATGGATATTTTTCGCGATCAGTTTTGCGGGAGTTCTGGTTGTTCAGGGATTTGACATCAGGATTTCCCTCTATCACCTTGGGATCGGTTTGTCAACTTCATTTTTCATGGGACTTGCCTACAACTTTGTAAGGAAGCTGAATGTGACAGAGCACCCGCTTGTAATTATACTGTACTTTCCATTGGTGCTATTACCTATTTCAACGGTATGGTCAATTTTTATTTGGGTACCACCGGTAGGTATGGATTGGTTTTATCTGATAATGGTTGGGATCTGCACCCAGATTGCACAATTTTTTATGACCAAGTCTTACCAAAGCGCTGAGCTATCCAAAGTTTCAATTTTGAACTACGTCGGAATGATCTATGCATTGGCTTTTGGCTTTTTCATTTTTGGTGAAACTTTCAATTTCATGACCTATATGGGAATGGGCCTGGTGGTACTTGGGGTCTTGCTGAACGTATTATTCAAACGAAAAAAATAGTTGCTATAAGAATGATCCTGTTCCTTTGGATTTGGTATATATCACTTTCATAATTTTTCTTTGCCATTTAAATCATTTCAATATCAATGGGACGAGCATTCGAATATCGACGAGCAGCAAAAGAGAAGAGGTGGGACAAAATGTCCAAAATTTTCCCCAAACTGGCCAAAGCTATCCAGGTAGCGGCGAGAGATGGTGGAGCTGACCCGGAAATGAATGCTAAACTGCGCACGGCAATTCAAAACGCCAAAGCGGAGAACATGCCCAAGGACAATATCGAAAATGCTATTAAAAGAGCGGTAGGAAAGGACGCTGAGGCTTTGCATGAAGTAAATTATGAGGGAAAAGGTCCTCATGGTGTATTGGTTTTCGTAGAATGCATGACAGACAATACTAACCGTACGGTTGCCAATGTCAAATCCTACTTTAGCAAATCAGGTGGAGGTTTCGTTCCCTCAGGGTCCCTCGAGTTTATGTTTAATCGCAAAGCTGTATTCGAATTTGAAAAGACGGAAGACATGTCTCTGGAAGATCTGGAACTCGAATTAATTGATGGAGGACTTGAGGAATTGGACCAGCATGAAGATATGATATACGCTTATGCGGATTATATGCAATTTGGTGAGTTAGGGAAGAAACTAGAGGAAATGGGCATCGAGGTAAAAAAGGCTATTCTTAAAAGATTCCCTACTACTCCTGTCGAATTCTCTGAAGAGCAATTGGAGGAAATAGAAAAGATGCTGGACAAAATTGAGGAGGATGATGATGTTCAGGCAGTTTATACGAATATTGGCTAGTGCATAGTTTCATAGCTCTATAAAATAAAAAAGCCCCACTGAATACAGCAGGGCTAATATATGAAATTGGTTAGTTTACTTTACTGAGTCCATATACTCTAAGAACTCTATCACTTTAGCTGAGTATCCCCATTCGTTGTCATACCAAGAAACAA
The DNA here is from genome assembly GCA_965242805.1 of Cyclobacteriaceae bacterium. Lineage (GTDB taxonomy): Bacteria > Bacteroidota > Bacteroidia > Cytophagales > Cyclobacteriaceae > JANQEU01. The sequence continues at coordinate 4,936,965 of CBDETD010000002.1, forward strand.
CCTTTACAAATGTATCGGTCAGAGCTATTCCGGCACCTGCGTCAAAGATGGAGGTTCTGGCATCACCAATGAAATCGGTAGAAACAACTGCGTCTTCCGTATAGCCTAAGATCCCTTTCATTTCTCCTTCCGAAGCTTTCTTCATTGCGGCACAAATTTCTTCATAGGTAGCTCCTTTTTCCAGGTTTACTGTAAGGTCAACAACAGACACATCTGCGGTTGGTACTCTCATTGACATACCTGTCAATTTTCCATTCAAGCTGGGTATTACCTTTCCTACAGCCTTTGCTGCTCCTGTTGAGGAAGGGATGATATTTTGGTATGCACCTCGTCCACCCCGCCAGTCCTTCATAGAAGGTCCGTCCACAGTTTTTTGAGTTGCAGTGACCGCGTGAACAGTGGTCATCAATCCGTCTTTTATACCAAAGTTGTCGTTCAGTACTTTGGCGACCGGTGCAAGACAATTGGTGGTACAAGAAGCATTGGACACAAATTGCATGTCGTTGGTGTAGGAAGTGTGATTCACACCCATCACGAACATTGGAGTGTCATCTTTCGAGGGTGCTGAAAACAATACTTTCCTGGCCCCTGCATCAATGTGACCTTGAGCTTTTTCTTTGGTTAAGAATATACCAGTACATTCTATCACATACTCTGCTCCGACATCTCCCCATTTCAAATCTGCAGGATTCTTTTCAGCGGTTACACGAATTGTATCTCCATTGACCACTAGGTTGCCGTCTTTTACTTCTACATCTCCATTGAATCTTCCGTGGGTCGAATCATATTTCAGCATATAAGCCATGTAATCAACATCGATTAGGTCGTTGATTCCTACTACCTGAAGGTTTGGTCTTTCTGCTGCAATTCGGAATACCAGTCTTCCGATACGTCCAAATCCATTGATAGCAATTTTAGTTCTTGACATGATTAATTTTTTTGTTCGTTTTTAAAAGAAGTGCAAATGTATAACTTCAAAATGTTCCTGCAAATTCCCCTATTTTACGAATTGTTAATATGATGACTGTCATTTCAACCATTGATTAAAACAATGGGTCTTAGATGAGCGTTTAATACGTAAATCATTCGTGATGTTAACTCTTATCAGACCACCAAAAAGCAAAAATGCTGATGATATTGAGAGGAAGTTGAGGAAACTTCCTGCCGCCTACAATACCATTTACAAAGAGGCATCAGACATCACATATTTAGTTTCTTCCGGACAGGTTTTCCAGGGAGATGCGATTTCAAAATATCTTTCTAAATATAAAAAGGAACTACGCCAGCTCCAGTATATCCCATCTGACAGCAGGGAAATTGGTTAGTCCCTGAATTCCAAAGCACCAAAAGATTTAGTATTTTGTTATTGGATAATAACACCTTTGGATGTGCCGGTTTACATTTTATCAGGGCGTACCAATTAGGGTAAGTTCTCTAGTTGCAGAACCAGAACACGCATTAATAAAACAGAGCTTTTCAGCAAAGTTGCGCTTGCAAGGAAACCTGAACGGTGATGGATTCGGATTGGCGTGGTATGATAAGAAAGTCAAACCAGATCCGGCAATTTTTAGATCCATCTCCCCGGCTTGGAACAACAGCAATCTCTTAGAGTTGGCAAATATGATTGATAGTAATTGTATCCTGGCGCATGTTCGTGCTGCCACCCAATCATTCGAAGTTACCGAAGCCAATTGCCATCCTTTCAAATTTGGAAATTATACTTTCATGCATAATGGGGATATTGGAAGTTTCGACAAACTCAGGAGACCCTTGCTTGGTGAACTTACGGATCCATATTTCCAAATGTTGAAAGGAAATACGGACTCAGAACACCTATTTGCTTTGATTATGCAAGAGATAGGGGATCAGTCCAATCATTTGAATGAGGTGATTCTTCAGGACTGTTTGATATCCGCTCTGGGAAAACTTGAATCTTTGAGAGACCAGATCGGACTCAAGGATCATTGTCATATAAATGCAGTTTTGACGAATGGTTACATAAGCTTAATTGTGAGATATGCTGCAGGCGATATGACCAATGCCCCTTCATTGTTCTTCAACTCAGGGAACCGTTATGAGTGCAAAGATGGCGTGTGCTACATGGTGGATCCAGGATATGAGACTAAATCGGTTATAGTGAGTTCTGAACCATTGAGTAATGATCAAGGATGGCAAGAGGTACCTACTAATACAATCATGGTTGTGAGGGATGGGAAGATAGTTATCAAAAACACAGAGATCAATTTGAGCCTTGTTGAATGAGGTAATTGTACATCGTGATTGTTTGATAACAGAATAAAGTATATCCATCTATTTTTTATTTCAAATCATGCTTTCCATTTGAGTTAGTCTTGACCCTGTCATTAATGACAGGACTGTATTCCTGCGGGGAACAGGAATTGGATTGCTCATCATCTGAATTTTCAGCTACAATAACAGGTAAGAAAGTCGCCAGTTGCGGTATTTCTGATGGTGAATTAAGAATAATGGCTAGTGGGTTATCACCTTTCACATTTACCATTCAGGGTATTGAAAGCAATGAGTCTGGTGTTTTCACAGACCTTTCCCCTGGTGAATATGAAATCTTAATAACGGATCGGAATGGTTGTATTGTGACAATTATAGAAACTATTGAAGAGGAGGAGGGTGTGATGATTGAAGTAGTCGATGTTCAACCATCAGGATGCGCAGAAAGCCAGGGAAAGATTACAGTGAGTGCCGAATCAGGAGAACCACCTTTTCAGTATAAGCTGGATAATGAACCTTTTCAAACAAGTCCTACATTTTCCAATCTCGAAGCGAATGTCTACCATATTTCCATCCTTGATTCAGACAGCTGTCAGACTACTCAAAAAATTCAGGTTTTGTCCGGAGTCAGTCTGGAGCTGGATGTACTTCCAATAGTTACCAAGGAATGCTCGACAATCGGATGTCATGACGGCACAACACCCCCGAGATTGGTTTCAAACCGAGATATTGTCAGAAATGCACAGCCCATTATAGATTTCTCCAGTTCTGGGACTATGCCTCCGGACGCACCTCTAACTTTAGAGGAGATCACCAAGATCGGATGTTGGGTTACGGATGATGCTCCAGACAATTGAAATAAGAGCACTAAGATTTTACTGACAAAAGTAAACTTTATAAAGATCTCTCCGTATATTACTGACAAAAATAAATTTAATCATGGGACGAACCCATATCGGTGAATTCGAGGAACTGGTTTTATTGACTGTTGGTGTCCTTTACAAGGATGCCTATGCGGTCGCAATTACCAAGGAAATCGAAAAACAGTCAGGTAGAAAAGTAAATGTCAGTGCTGTTCATAAATCATTATATCGTCTTGAAAAGAAGGGAATGCTTTCCTCTACCCTTGGTGAACCCGAGTCCAAGAGGGGAGGTAAAAGAAAACGACTCTTTTCCATTACAACTTTCGGAAAGACCATAATTGATGAGAATATTGAATTGCGAACTCGTTTGAGAAATCAAATCCCGGAGGTTGCATTCAAAACCAATATAGTGATCAGTTGAAAAACCAACCCTCCATACCAAGATTTCCTCATTGGTTCTTTAAGTGGTATTGTCGCCATGACCGATATGAAGAAATACACGGGGACCTGGAAGAGTTCTTCTATGAAAGAGCAACGGAGAGAGGTTTGTTCATAGCAAAGATCTATTACTTGTTCAATGTAATCCGATGCTTTCAACCATACGCCTGGAAAAAACCAAAAACGATCAATAACTCAACAATAACAATGTTTAACAACAACTTTAAAATCGCTTACAGATCATTACTTAGGAGTAAAGCTCATTCTGCGATAAATATCATTGGCCTTGCCATTGGTATCGCTTTCAGTGGAATGCTCTACCTGTATGTGGAAAATGAACTGTCCTATGACACCTTTCACTCTAAGTCAAAGGAGTTGTACAGAGTAGTGACGGTGGACAAGAGAAATCCTGAGAAACCTCGATACTATGGAATAGGAACTCCTCCAATGGGAGAGGCTTTGAAAAATGACTATCCGGAGGTGGAAAACATGACTAGGCTTTTCCGACCCTATGGTCAGGTAGTGTTTAAGATAGAAAATCAAAATTTCCAAGAACGTGAATGGTTTCATTCTGAGTCAAACTTCTTTGAGATCTTTGATTTTGAATTAATCTCAGGAGATCCAAAATCTGTTCTTGTTGAACCAAGATCCATTGTAGTTACTCAATCAGCTGCTCGCAGATATTTTGGGAATGAGTCGGTGATAGGAAATCTGCTGCAGACAGAGGAGGATCCCTATGTGATCACCGGGGTTATGAAAGATCCTCCTCAAAATTCTCATCTAAAGTTCAACATGCTTCTTTCCATCCCTAAATCCGAGGAAGGATGGCAACAATATCTGAATGCCTGGGATCGGTTTGGAGCCTATACTTATCTACAAATGACCAGATCAACGTCAATTGATGGTTTGAACTTCAAACTGGATGAATTCAAAGAAAAATACTTTGGGCCTTATGCTGAGACATTCGATATTCAGTTTCAAAACATTGAGGACATTTATTTGGGATCAACCCATATAGAATCAGGAAGTGAATCCGGGCATGGTTTTATTTCCTATATCTACATATTCTCCTCCATGGGAATTTTTATTCTACTTATAGCCTGTGTCAATTATATCAATTTGGCGACGGCCAAGGCTATGTTCCGTGCAAAGGAGATTGGTGTGAGGAAAGTTATTGGAGCAAATAAGTCAAACCTCATTACTCAGTTTCTTACCGAATCGTTCTTGGTTACCTTTTTCGCACTTGTTTTGGCATTTGGGATAATGGACCTCTCATTTCCGTATTTCAATAAAATAACATCGACTCAATTTGATCTAACCATTGAGACAATTGGTGATTACTTGCCCTCATTGGTTGGATTGGCTTTCATGGTTGCGATAATATCCGGAAGCTATCCGGCTTTTTACCTGTCGAGATTAAGACCTATCGCTACTTTGAAAGGAATCGATGAGAGCAGCAAATCTTCTTCAATACTAAGAAAGGGGCTGGTTATTTTTCAGTTTATGTTAACGATCGTTATGCTGGTTTCGACTTTGGTCATCGGAAGGCAACTCAATTATATAGATGAAAAGGACATTGGATTTGATAAAGACCATCTGGTGACAATAGACATTAATAATGGCAATGTCAGGAGACAGTTTCAGACCATGAAAAACGAGTTGGAAAGTATACCCGGAGTTGAAAATGTTGGAGTCTCCTCCAGGGTACCCGGTGAATGGAAATTTCTACACTTCACCTATGCTCAGAGCAGTTCTTCCCTGACAGAAAACATTGATTCCACTCGTGTTTATCATATGAATTTTGATGAAGGAATGTTCAGGACATATGGGTTCGAACTGCTCGAAGGATCCTATTTTAGTTCGAACTCTGGCAATGATTCGTCCAAAGTTTTGATAAACGAATCAGCTGTTGACGCTCTGGGTTTGTCCGAACCAATTGGATCAACCATCAAAATCAGGTTGGAGGATGATCAGCAGTTCTCAACAACGGTCATTGGAATAGTAAAGAACTTTAATTTCCAGTCGTTACATCAAAAAATAGCCCCGTTGATCATAGGTACATGGAACAATCCAATGGTGGTAATCGACTACTTCACATTACGGGTCTCTGGCAATGTTTCAGAGGTTCTTCAGCAGGCAAATCTTGTCCATGAGAAGTTTGATAACAGGACTCCTATGGAATATAATTTCCTGGATCAACGACTAGAATCCTTTTATGAAAAAGAGCAAAGAGCCGGGATGATTTTTAAGATGGGAGCGGGGCTTTGCATCTTCGTAGCATGTATGGGTCTTTTTGGGCTCGCCTCTTTTACTATCTCGAAAAGAACCAAGGAATTAGGGATCCGAAAGATCCTTGGAGCTAACCAATCTAATCTGTTCTTGTTGTTGTCATCATCATTCACCAAGCAGATCATGATTGCGTTTGTTTTGGCCAGTCCACTGGCATGGGTGATAATGAACAATTGGTTAGAAGTATTTGAATATAGGATATCAATAGGAGTCGGAACATTTCTTTTGTCGGGAACAATAGCAGTCTTGATAGCGCTGATTACAATCAGTTACCGGTCCATTAAAGCAATCAGATCCAATCCCGTGGATTCTTTGAGATATGAATAAGATAGATTCTACAACCCGTAAATAGAGTTTTCATGGCAGATTTTTATTAAATTTAAGTATAACGAAGTTGCTTGCATTTGATCAGCAACGACAATGGTATCCAGGCCTCTAAACATTATTTCACTCATTATTTTAGTTCTGGCCATTTCCTGCCAGATCTCTGTAAAAAAAGAATCTCATAGTACCCATCTCCCTTTGAAATTCAATTTTGAAGTTGATACTCTCCCTTCGAATTGTAGTCCAAGTACGTTTAGGATAAAGGTGAAAAGAAACTTGAGTGTGGACATCTTGAGTTCTTATGAAATGTCTCTATTAATAAATGGTGAAACTTATATTATGGAGCCTCCAACTGAAGGTTTCGGTAGTTACACTTTTGAATCTTGTGATATTCCAAATGACGGTAATTATCGGTTCAGGTATAAATTCACCTATCAAAAGGAATCTTTCTCATCCGAACCCCTCGATGTCGAAGAGATCTACAGTCCTCCCAGGGGATATTTATTTGAACGATTGGAATTAGGTTATCGAGGAGTTAGTGAAACTATTGATTGGAGCTCACCAGATCAAACTTCAGTACCTAGTACTCAAGCGGACTACAATGGAATGGGTTATTATATTGCCAAAGAGTTTGAACCTTGACCGGGATTAAATCCCATTATCACAACCATCAGAGTTAGTACGGAATTACCCTTTGAAGAGGAGTTAGCAGAGGAGTATGTGTACAAAGTGAGTAGAGTTGGAGTTTTTTACCGTGACACTGGTATGGAAACCAATGATTTCCTATTAGAACCTGACTATCCAGGCATATTTCCATTTTTTTTTGAACCCGAGGGTGAACTTCATAAACTGGATTTCAAGCTAAGATATAATTCTTACAATGGAGTGGGGGCTGGTAATTACCAATTGAAGATGGTAATGCTTTTTGAGAGTATTTACTCAAGTTTTGACTTTACTATTTGGGCAGATATCGATGTTATTTGATTGATTTTAAGCCCTTGACAAGTCCAAATTAGTTCCTTACCTTCAATATTCCGGGTGCAAAGCCTAATCCCAATCCGCCAGGCATCCATCATAAAGCGTAACCAACAATAACCAAATATTATGAAAAATCTAGTATCATTTTTCATTGGGGTAGTAATCTGCATGCCCCTTTTCGCTCAGGACGACAATGATTATGTGATGTATCAAACCATCAATTTGAAGCCCAAAGCGGGTCAATTTGATAAGCTTAGAGAGGGAATTAAGGCTCACAATGAGGCGTATCATAAAGAAGGTGATCAGCTGGCAAGGGTGTGGACTATTAATTCAGGTCCCAACTCAGGAAGTATGAGTTGGGTCATGGGGCCTTTAACGTGGACAACATTTGACAAGCAAATGACAGATGATCATTTGACGCATTGGATGGACAACATAGGCGCATACGCTGACATGGGTGAATGGGGTTATTGGAGACTTGCTGATGGGTTGTCATATGCACCAGAAGGCTTTCAGCCTACTGTGATGAGGATCCGTTATTTTGAAATCAATGAGAGAAAAGGGAATAATGCGAGGGAGATAATTCAGAAACTCATCGATGTATACCGGGCAGAGAATTTTGACGTAGGAATTCATGTCTTCAATAATCAAGCTGAATGGGGAGACGGCAAGAACTGGGCCGTCCTATGGCAGCATAAGAACTGGGCATCGATGGATCAAAATCGCAAATTGAAGGAGAAGTTTGAAGCGATGCATGGTGAAGATTCATGGACTGAATTTTTTGAAACCTGGAATGAAGCGACAAACTGGAAAGGAACTGAGTTAAATGCGCTGGCACCAGAACTTAGCGGAAACGCTAATTGAATTTAACTTCTCAAATAATAGGCCATCCGCCCGCTGGTGGATGGCTTTTTTTATGGTATTTTTCCATTGATTTTCTTTGAGAATATGTCTTTTAGTTTTTTCGTACTACTGCAAACAAGGTATCAGGAGATGAAGACTACTCTAAAACAAGCCTTTTTCGTTTTTGCAATAGCCAGTTGCGCTTTGCGACCCATACCTGGTAAAGAGGGTATGCTAACAGGTTTTGTTGGTATTCTAGATGGGAATTGTATGCCTTCTCCGGGGCAACCGCCATGTGAACCAGCTCCTTTTCAGACTACTCTTTATGTCACAACACCATCAGAGAATTTTGACGAGTTAAATGTTGTGGAATCGGTGACGAGTAATTCGGATGGAGAGTTCAGTGTTCAGTTGAAAGCAGGTTTTTACAGCTTGTTTATTGGTTATCAGGACAGATACGGCTGTTCCTATTTTGAGTGTAAGGATTTATGTTTTTGCTCTCCTTTCAAAATAACAGCGGATTCCACCACCAATCTTAACTTAAAGCTGAATATTGCTGATTGGTGAGAAAAGAAAAAGGGATCCTAATCAGGATCCCTCTTATTAGGTTTTCAATTATTACTGCTTCAAGATTTTTATAATTCTTATTTCCTCATCCAGGCTAATTTGAAGTAAGTATACACTTGGATTATACGAACTCATATCAATGTACTGAACATTAATACCCTCAAACATCACTTTTCCTGCCAGATTTACTATTCGAATATTAGCTTCAGGAGCTAAATTTTTCAAATATAATTTCCCAAATGTTGGATTTGGATAAACAGAGATCTCTTCCAGATCAAAATCCAGATCCAAAGTCTCTTGTTCAACAAAAGACTCGACTCTAGCCGAAGTTGAAGCTATTGTATTCACAGAACTTGGGCTATTTGAACAACCCTCTATCAGTACGTCATCGATATAAACCCAATCCGAGTTACCTGAGGCATCACATCGGAATCTAATTCTGGTATTGGTAGAGAAAGTTCCTGTGACTGTGACAGCATCATTATATCTCGTATTATTGACAAATTCATCACCTTGATTCCATTCTTCAACGGTCGTATAACTGGAACCTCCATTTGTCGAAATCTGCAACCAGAAATCCTCATTCGAATTGTCCATACTCCTTGCATAATAGGAGAATGATACCGTAAGACTTTCAAATGCAGAAAGATCAAGATTGTCAGTGGTCATCACTGAAGAACTCGTATTATCTCTGAGTCTGATTGCATATGTGCCATTTGCATACGATGCATCATTAGAACTCCTTCGGCAATCTGAACCTCCGTCATTCCAAATACCCCAACCGCTTTCGAAATCGTTGAAGTTTACAATGACATCCGTACAACCTGCTGGTGGATCAGACGTCGTTACGTTTACTGCATTACTTGACGCAGATTCATTTCCAGCTGCGTCTTGAGCAGTGACCGTGAAGTTGTAGCTTGTGGAAGCTGTCAATCCCGTCACCACATAGTTTGTACCAGTAGTATTATCAATAGCAACACCATCCTGATAAACATTGTACTGGGTCACTCCAATATTATCGGTCGAGGCATTCCAGTCCAAATCCACTGAATTTTGAGTAACATTCGAGGAAGTAAGGTTTGATGGAGCGGTAGGTGCCTCCGTATCAGGTACTGGACTGGTAATATTCACTGTGTAATCCTCAACCTCACCATAAGTGAATGATTCGCAAGGAGTAGGAATTCCATTGTATTTCATGGACACCCTCATTCTTGTATTTCCTTCTGTGGCGGTAGAAGGTATAGTAAATGAACCTCCTACAGGAGATGCCGTTGTTGGACTCCTTGAATATACTTGTTCCCCGGCGTCAGCAAAGTCTCCATCCTGATTATAATCAATCCATACGCTGTATCCTTCGTTGTACAAAGGTCCTGTCCATGTTGGTGTGATGGTGATCGTGGCTGATGAATTTACTATAAGATCTGTAGAAAGTGATGTGTAATCTCCATATCCTCCGATAGAAGCTCCGGTACTGTTGTCAATAGATCCAAGTTGTACACGACCAATGTATTCGTCACTTGTATTGTTTCCATTTGAGGCACAATAGTTCAATTGAACTTCTGTTGTTGTGAATACAGTTGAGGTAGTAAATGCTGAAGTACTTGCATCCGGACACTTGCTTCTAACCTGTGCTTCGTATTCTGTCAATGGAGTCAATCCGGTAAGTGTTGTACTGTTACCTGGCACTTCGTTTACAGTCCATGTGGATGAACCAGTCTCTCTATACCTGACATCATAAGATGCGCCAGGTACAGGATCCCATGTCAAGTCTGCAGTTGAAGACCCTACATTGCTATTTATAAGATTTGTAGGTGTGGTTGCATTACAAACAACAGGAGTTCCTGAAATACCAGTAACTATCAATGAAAAAGTTTGGTTACCCCCACTCAGAGAACCTTTATGAGTCACAGTTACAGTATATGATCCGCTCGCTCCGACGACATCCACTCTTTCAAAAGGATCCACATTATTATCTCCTTGTGTATTTGCGTTTACGTTCGTTAGCTTGTAAGGAGTGTATGTGCTGCTGCTTTGAGTTACTCGGATGTCGAGGTCATTCACCAATACTGGTGTTGTGAGATTAGCAGTGCCAGTATTTGCGATTCCTGCTGGATCGGTCCAAGATATTGAAGCAAGGAGGTTACTGACTCCGTCTGATTCCACAGTTGTTGTGTAGCTTCCTCCATTGGCCAAGGTTATTTCCTCGACTTTGGATTCGTTGCCATTTTGGCTTATCGCTTCAGCTGCCCTTTTTGCATTAAGAAGCCCCCAACCATATGCTGCATCCGGACCGGTGGGACCGGCATCATCAGCGGTGTGCAATGCCAGACCTTTTAAGGTTGAAGCCCTCATGAAAGACCCATTGAGATTATTGTAGTGTTGTTGAAGCAGAAGCAATGTTCCCGAAACATTGGGGGATGCCATTGAGGTACCGCTAATAGAGTTGTAGGCAGCATCACTATTGTCATAGCAGGAATAAAGACCAGTTCCATTTCCTGTAATATCCGGCTTTATCCTCAGGTCATCAGTAGGGCCTTCACTACTACCACTGTTAATAATTACTGAGTTTAAGGTGCCATCGGCATTGACATTTGCATCCTGACCATTTGCAACTACCATGTTATTTTTTGAAGTAGAGTGACCATTCAGCTTATCATAGGAAGAATTACCATTTAGAGGTTGTGCATTGGAACTGTTATCGTTACCGTCATTGCCAGCAGCAACAACCATCAGGTAATACGGAGAGTTGTACATTAAATTATCCCAATCCCTGGATTCATCAATATATGCTCCAAAATACCAATCCGGAATGAGACTTGCTCTGTATCCATAAGAGTGATTTGATATCAGCATGCCATTTGCTGCCTCTGTTGTGGCCTCTGCTAGATCGCTGTTCCAATCATGTGTCAAAGCTTTGGCCTGTGGAGCCATTCCCTTGGCTGCAGCTACATACCCTGATGCCACGATTGTGCCTGTGACGTGTTGTGCATGGAAGCTGTTACCATTTAGGGCCGTCACACCATCATTGATGGTTACACGATTGTTGCCACCTGCACCATCGAATTCCTGATGTGTAGGCCGAGTAGGACCTCCGTCCCAAACATGGGCAGTCATATTTTGGCCGTCTAGGTTCAGTCCGAGTGATCCTCCAATATTCAAATGGTCTGCACGAGTGGATTTTGCGGCATTTACGTTATAGACACGGTAATAAATGGGTTCTCCCGTGGTTGATACGGCCATCAATTCATCAATAGTGCCATCATCGTTTAATTTGTTAACTGCCCAACCCTTTTGCAGTGCCATACGGATGGCTGCACGCTTTCGAGAAAGCATCCGCTCTTCAAATTGACCTCTAAGTTCTTGGAGTTTTGTAAGGTCATAATTCTGTTTGATCCATTCCCTTTGATTAGATGTTTGCGCAGATACTACTATACATCCGCAAACGAAAATGGATAAAATGGTTTTTCTGAGTAAAGTTCTAAAATATTCGATTATTGGTTAAGTGATTATTTCAGGTGGAAACTATGGAAAATGATATATATGTATCAACATGGGATCTATGTGATGATCCATTGCTTCTTGAGAATTATTCTAAATAACTCTTCTAAGTATTGTTCTATTTGAAATATCCCGGTTTAGGGGCGATGAAATTGCGAAATTTTATCTATTTGATCAGTATGTTTTCGATCCAAACTACGAGAACATTATTATTGATATAAAGAAAATACCTCTTGAGCTCTTCTGATTCGATTCAAATTTCAAGATTACCTGATCAGACATTCAGGCAATAACTTTAAATTGCATTCGTGCATGAGGATTTCATCATATCAATAAAAGGTACCAGGGGCTTTCTACTATGCTGTCTGTTATTTTTTGTGTCCTGTAAAGGAGGGTATGTCCCATTAGATAGTACAGAAGTCTCGACTAAAAATCGCAAGCAGTACTATACAGCCAAGAAAGAGATGACTACCGTACCCACTCCAATGGGATGGGACTATGAAGAGGACCTCAGAACCATCAAGCCGGAAAGTAAAAAGACCAAAGCAAAAAAAGCCAAGAAGATTGCCTGGGAGAAATGGCCACCCAGAAAGCAGAAGCAAAAACTGAATATCTCCAGTTGGTTCAACAGACGCAACAAAGACAAGGATAAAAAGAGCGAAAATGAAAATTGACTCCTTCCTGGATGATCAAACGGTGGATTAATGCGATAAAAAACCCATCATTTGGCTACGGATAAAACAAAGAACATACCCATTGATCTGACTGATGAGAATGCATTCGAATCAATATTCAGGGTCCATTACAGTTCACTGGCATACTTCGCCCTGAAATATGTAAAGGACAAAGAACTGGCCGAAGAGATAGTCCAGGAAATGTTCACAAATATTTGGGACAAGGCTCAAGACGTTTCTATCCAAACCTCAATACAATCTTATTTATTTGGTGCAGTTCGAAATGCATGCTTGAACTATTTAAAGCATCAGAAGGTGAAGATGGCTTACGCCGAGCAGGTAAAATTCAGCTCAAATACCCAGGATTTATCTGATACCTTGGAGTTCGATGAATTGAAAAGGAGATTGGAGGGAGCACTGGATAGATTACCAGAAAAATGTAGGGAGGTTTTTGAGATGAGCAGATTTGACGGACTTAAGTATAAAGAAATCGCCACTGAATTGAATATTTCTCAAAAAACTGTGGAAAATCAGATGGGTAAAGCCTTGAAAATTTTGCGTGAAGAACTTGGGGATTACTTACCAGTTATACTGTGGATTTTGAATTTCTATGGGGGTAAAATCTGAGTTGGTTGTCGATTTTATGAAGAGATGAAAAATTGGCCTTTCGACGATATCTCCAGTGACCTGCTGGCAAAGTATTTTGCTGATGAATGCACTTTGGTCGAAAAGCAGGAGATAGAAGCTTGGTCAGTTTTATCTACTGAAAATCAAGAAGCACTTAATCAAGCCTGGATCCTTTGGGTTGATACGGGAATTGTGGATATTGAAAGAGCTCCTCCGGATTTGTTTGACGTGGACAGGGCATGGGACATCGTTAAAAGCAGGCGACAAGACCATTCCAGATCTGAAAGAAGTTGGTCGTTTGATGGATTTCTTCGAATTGCGGCAATACTGATAGTGACGGTAGGGATTGGTTTCCTTATTCGAACGTTTTACCTCAACTCCATTGAGCTGGAAATGATATCCGAAGCGGAGGTGATGTACATGACACTACCCGATAATTCAGAGATTGTTCTGAATGAAGGGAGTAGGATCACCTATGCAAAAAGATTCGAGAGACAAAGAAGCGTAACGTTGACTGGTGAGGCTTTTTTCGATGTTGAACATAATCCCGAAAAACCTTTCCAGGTAGTTGTGCAAGAAGCAATTGTAACTGTGCTTGGGACAGAGTTCAATATAAGGTCTAGACCTGAGGAGGATAGCATTACAGTTTTCGTCTCTTCAGGAAAGGTTTCGTTTTCAGATAACAGCTCTGAGCTAATACTCTCTTCCGGAGAGAAGGGAACTTATTTAAGAAGTCAACAAAGGTTTAGTTCAGTTGAAAGACCTAGGCAACAAGTTGAGGTATTCTGGAAAACTAAGGAGTTGAAGTTCGATGGGAATCTTATGAGTGAGGTCATTGAAGTCCTGGAATCAGTATTTCATCAGCCAATAATCCTGGCCAATCAATCGATGGAAAACTGCCGGTTGACAGTGACCTTTAAGGGTGATTCACTACAGAATATTCTGGATATAATTGGGCTCACCTTGCAGTTTGATGTAGAAAAAGAGGGTGACCAATTTCGTTTAATTGGAGAAGGATGCTCAGAGTAGCCACTTTCATTGTAATCTTTTCCATGTATACTTTTGGATGGTCACAAGATCTTATGGATCAACCAGTGACCTTTTCCTATGAGAACAAAACCATCAACGATGTTTTGCTTCAACTGGAAGAGGAAACAACACTTAGATTTTCATTTAATCCTGATCGATTACCGACTGACCCAATAAGTGGGAAATATAATGAAGTCACAGTTCAAGATTTTCTGGATGAAATACTAGGAAGCGGTTATCAGTATAAGACCAGAGGAAGTTATATCATACTTCAGTCTACGGGAGCTCGTGATCCTGGTCGTAAGCAAAAATTTGATATATCCGGAGAGATTGTGGATGCTAACACGGGAGAAAAAATACCATATACCACTATCTATGAAGTGGATAGACTTACTGCATCGTTGACAGATCCAAGCGGGAGTTTTGACATGTCCTTTGCTTCGAAACAGGAAATAGCCTACATCGCTATTTCGAAAGAAAACTACCAGGACACAGTAATTAGGGTAGATAAGTCAAACCCATTTCCCAAGCTTCTGAAGTTGAAACCCATTAACTTCAATTTCAAGGTCAAAAATGATAAACCTGAAAGCGAAAAGAGAACAAATGGTATTACCGAAAAGAGTACATTGGCATCACTTTTTATTAGCAAAAAGAATCGGGAAAATGACCGAAATGTAGACTTGGAGGAAAGTAGATTATTTCAGTTGTCACTTGTTCCAGGCCTCAGTACAAATGGTCAGCTAAACGGTAAGGTTACCAATCGTTATTCTCTGAACATGATAGCGGGGTATACCAAAGCCATCAATGGTGCTGAGTTGGGAGGGGTAGCCAATATTGTGCGAGAGGATATTACGGGTGTTCAGATAGGGGGATTTAGCAATATAATTGGTGGTGAGACCAAAGGAGCTCAAATTGCTGGTTTCATCAACACCAATAAGGGTAAAGTATCCGGACTGCAGATGGCAGGATTCCTAAACACATCAACAGGTAATACAGGAGGTTCCCAGATTGGCGGATTCATGAACTACGGTAAGAATATTACTGGTCTACAGATGAGTGGATTCCTGAATATTGGTAAGGACGTCAAAGGAGCTGGAATTTCAGGTTTTAGTAATGTAAGTAAACAATCGTCCGGTACCCTGGTAGCCGGATTCTCAAATCATTCATCCTCCGTGAAAGGAGCACACATTTCCGGATTCATCAACACCAGTGCAGATTTAAGCGGTTTTCAGCTTGCTGGATTTATGAATGTAAGCGGAGGCCAAATGAGAGGGATGCAATTGTCAGGATTTCTCAATAAAGCAGATACGGTAAGAGGAGTCCAGTTCGGAGTCATCAACTTTGCAAGGAGAGTGGAAAAAGGTGCCGCCATTGGGTTTGTGAACATAGTTAAAGATGGTCTTAAAAAATGGGAAATCAGCGGTAACGATCTCACCGTATTCCATGCCTCATTCCGGTCAGGAACAAAGAAATTCCACTCTATATTATCAGCAGGAATTCAGCCTGGGAAAGAAGCTATATGGTCTTATGGAGCCGGATTTGGACATCAGATTGACTTAAAGGGCAATTGGTACCTTGGATTCGATCTTACATCCAATGTTTTGCAGCCTATTGATGTCTACCTGGAAGATCTATCTCTTGATAATCGATTCAGGATAAATGTTGGATATGAATTGGGGGAAAGGATCTCATTGAATACTGGACCTGTTGTGCACTACTTCCTCTCCACCCGTGAATCTGGTACACACAAGTATTTCCCTGAATTAATTGGTGAAAACGCTTTCATTAAGTCCGAGGGAGCAGGTACCATCCATCGAGTCTGGTTGGGGTACCATTTTACCCTCCGTATTTAGTTTCTACCCACGCTTTTTACACTTTTTCAGGAAAGTTTCAATTTACCGTAGGGGTAAATGTCGAGTTGGTTTCCATCCTTATGAACACAAAAAATTGAAACACATGAAAGCTCGACTTGCATTTTTAACGATTTTCTTATTGGTAGTACTCATATCAAGTTTTGGCCAGGCCAAAGAAGAAAACGTGAAGCACTCGGATGTAATATATGAACAACCTACAACACGCACTTTCCAGATGTCCTTCGTACCAGGATTTGGTACACATATTGGAAATAATAACCCTGTCTATAATAGGATATCTATGAATATAATCGGAGGCTCAAACTATGGTGTCAGGGGAGCAGAATTGGGAGGTGTACTGAATATCAATAAATCCAATGTGAAGGGATCACAACTTGGCGGCTTTATGAATCTGACCGGAGGAATGAGCACAGGTGCACAATTAAGTGGATTTATCAATCTAAATAGGGGGGATGTGAAAGGACTTCAGATAGCGGGATTCACCAACATAAGCTCACATAACATTGTTGGAACCCAGATGTCAGGATTTTACAACCTGGCTTCTGACGTAAAAGGAGCCCAGATCGCTGGATTTCTTAATACCGGACAGGAAGTTGCCGGAGCTCAGTTTGCAGGATTTATGAATCAGTCCAAATCTGTAAATGGATTGCAGATAGGAGGTTTCTACAACGGAGCAACTGAAGTCAAAGGAGTCCAAACAGCAGGATTTATGAACCTTTCTACAGATGATGTTTCGGGATTGCAGTTAGCCGGATTCTTGAATATTGCTGATACTGTAAGGGGTGTTCAAATAGGGATTGTGAATATTTCAAAAAGTGTTAAAAAAGGAATTTCCCTAGGACTAATCAACATCGTAAAAGACGGCCTTATTCATGGAGAAGCAAGTTATAATGATGTAACCGAATACAATCTTTCTTTTATTTCAGGAACACGTACATTCCATACCATTTTGAGTGCAGGTCTGGGTCAGAATCCAGATATCTGGTCATTTGGAGCTGGTTTTGGAACAGAATTCCAGTTGAAGAATAGATTGTATACTTCTATTTCATTGACTAGCCATCAACTGCAGTCTACAGAAAGGAAAATTGATGCCCTAGCATTAGATAATAGGTTGGGGATCATAATGGGTTGGAAAACCTCCGGGAGAACTTCGATCCTGGCAGGACCGATTGTCCACTACTACTTCACAGACAGTAAGGAAGACCTGTTGACACAGGATATTCAGCAGGATGCAGCTGTGGATAGAAAATCAGGTAAATACACGCATAAAGGATGGATAGGCTATCAGGTTGCCTTCAGATTCTAAAACTTCAATTTCCTTTTAATCAAGTCATTACGAACTCAAAGTCATGCTCAATAAACTCAAAATATTTTTGATGATTTCCCTGATAAGCTCATTGGGATTTTCACAAACCACTCAGACGATCAGGGGGAGAATTGTAGACCTTGATTCCGAATCACCTTTACTGGGGGCTACTGTTAAGGTGATTGACAGTGATCCTATCCTCGGTAGTGTTACTGATTTGGATGGTAATTATCGAATAGAAAATGTTCCGATCGGAAGAGTTAATCTTCAGGTATCTTTTGTGGGATATGAAGAAAGGACCATTCCCAATGTCCTGGTGACTTCCGCCAAGGAAGCAATTGTCAATCTTCCTTTGAAGGAATCCGTCGTGGGTTTGGAGGAGATTGTAGTAGTCGCCAAAGATAATAATGGTGAGGTTCTCAATGAGATGGTCCTTACCAGTGCCCGAACATTTTCAGTTGAAGAAACTCAACGATATTCCGGAGCACTAAATGATCCAGCACGTATGGTAGCATCATTTGCGGGTGTCACAGGCAACGCGGAGGGCAATAATGATATTGTCGTTCGTGGCAATTCTCCGAAGGGGATCCAGTGGAGACTGGAAGGGATAGAGATCCCGAATCCAAATCACTTTGCAAATGAGGGAGCTACGGGTGGACCGATCAATGCATTGAATAGCTTCATGTTGGATGACTCTGATTTTATGTCCGGTGCATTCGCCCCTGAATATGGAAATGCTTTATCGGGTGTTTTCGACATGAAATATAAAAAGGGAAATAATCAAAGGAGGGAATACACTGCTTCAGCAAATATGTTAGGATTGGATTTCACGGCTGAAGGGCCATTCAATAAACAATACAATGGATCATACATTGCCAACTATCGCTACTCTTCGCTGCAATTATTGTCAGACATAGGAATTTTTGATTTTGGCGGCATTCCCAAATACCAGGACATATCGTTCAACGTATTCCTGCCAGCAGGTAAAGATCACTTCATATCAACTTTTGGACTGGGAGGGGTCAGTAGCATCGATGTAGATGACGAACTTGACGATGGAACTCCAACATTCAGAGGGAGAAACTCCGCCCATTTGGGAATTTTTGGAGTAAGCGATACCTATTTTATTAATAAGAATACCTTTATCCGTAACACTATCTCCTATTCCAATTACGGATCAAAGTTGGATGCCAACCTTCCCGATGGAGATGGTTCGTTTTACAATTATGAAAATGTCGACATTCAAAAATCAGATATTCGTCTGTCAAGCACATACAATCTTAAAATCAATGCGAGGCATAAAGTTGAATCTGGAGTTATTCTTTCCAGCCTGAACTTCAACGCCAGGGCCAATGAATTGAATTTTGAATTGGATGTTATGGAGAATGTACTTCATGACAATGATGGTACAAATACTTTCCAGGCCTATACAAGTTGGAAATACCGTATAAATGAAGATCTCACGTTCATCAATGGCGTTCATTATCTGCACTTCGGATTAAATGGCAGTTCTTCGTTAGAACCCAGATTTTCAATGGAGTGGAATTTTACTGAGAGGCAAGCTATCACTGCTGGATTTGGGATACATAGCAGGATTGAGAATGTTACTACCTACCTGGCAAAACAAACGTGGCAGGATGGTTCCACCAAAACTCCAAATAAGGATCTAAAACCCACAAAAGCTGCTCATTTTGTATTAGGATATCAGTATATGCTCAATCCATACACACAATTTAAAGTAGAAGCCTATTATCAGCGTCTATATGATGTTCCAGTTGAAGAAACCACTTATTTCTCATTACTCAATAATTACGAAGGGTACGTTAATAGATCGCTTACCAACTCAGGAACTGGTAGGAATTATGGTGTAGAACTGACTTTGGAGAGATATCTCAATAACGGATTCTATTATCTATCAACACTGTCCTTATATCAGTCGTTTTATAAGGCAGCGGACGGTGTTGAACGAAAAACAGCATTCAACGGAAATTACGTGGCAAATTTCCTTGCCGGAAAGGAATTTCAAATAGGAGCTCCGGAAAAGAACAAAGTATTTTTTGTAAACACTAAAATGGCTTTAATTGGAGGGGCCAGATACACCCCAATTGATCTGCAAGCCTCACGGGAATTGGGAACTGAGGTAAGGTTTGAAGACCGGCCATTTTCTATGAAAGGCGAGGACATTTTCACATTGAATTTATCTGCGGGGATTAGGAAGAATAAGAAAAAGACCACTCAGGAGTTCAAGATTGATATCTCCAATGTCACAGGGAATGAGGGGCTTGTTAATCAATATTATATTGAAGCAACTGGGGAGATTGAGGAGTCGTATCAATTACCTTTCTTACCGAATATTATCTATTCAATAAAATTCTGATGTTCGTTATGAACGTTTTCTTTCATCCGATCTGCATCTTTAATTTGACTTTCACAAATGGATTTGATAATGGGATTTGAATTTTCACCTTCATTTACTCATACGCCTCAGACATGCTCACCTTCCCTCGTGAATCGTAGATTTCTTTTCCTTGATGAAAAGAAACGATCGCAGCGGCGAACCGCCCGCGTCCACGGTGGACAAAGAAAAATCAATCGGACCGCCGAGCGGCCAAAATAATCGCCTTCAACCCACAAGCCAACACTGGCGCGGGCCTGCCTACCTGCAGGTAGGCTTGATTTTTTGACGATTCGCCGCTGCGATCCTTTTGTGTCAAGACAAAAGGATGAAGAAAAAAGTTGATCAATAACTAATCGAAAAGTCCATTTGTAGACGTCAGGTAAGTGCAGATTATAAAATTCCCAAAAGCTAATTTGGAGAAAATAGTATTGGAAGATATGTCCATCGGCCATTTTCTGAAACTCTCAATATATATTGACCTGGAGCCAATTGTGACATGACCCGATTCATGTCTCGGGTGGCCTCGTGGAGGGGTGTGGTTTCATTGTAGAGAATATTACCTTGAAGATCATACAAGATGTAAAGGGCCATTTCGCCGGACCGATGGTTTCCTGGAAATAGTTTGAAGCCTGAGGATCCTATTGGATTGGGTGCCACCTTCCAAACACCTGGATTCGATTGGTGGGTGGCTGAATAAACAATAGGAGAATAAGAAAAAGTACCATCAAAATCGGTTTGCATAAGGCGATAGTAAACATCTCTACCTATTTGCTGGTCAACGAATCGATACTTGATCTTTTCCGATGAATTTCCATAACCGTCGACGATTCCAATTTCTGAAAAGTCAATTCCATTTTCCGAGCGTTCAACTGAAAAGTAATCATTATTAATCTCCGTTGCAGTTTGCCATATTAAGACGTTATGATACCCTTCTGTTTCAACCAAGAAAAAGACCAGTTCTACAGGTAATAAAGAGTTTGTGCAGAACGACTCCGGTCCGGTACAACTCCCTTGTGCATTCGCAGATCCTGATCCGGTCATTTCTGAGTTGTTTCCCGCATTAATATTTCCATTTATATTCAACGTACCATCTACATTGACATTTGTATTGTTACCTACCTGCCAATCACCATCAATTTGAAGTTCGCTGCCTGGCTGAATATCAATATTGGCCCCACCACCCATTATTAAATCTTTTTTGATGGTCATTTTTCCGAAAATATTGACGGTAGCATTGTTGAGTATTTCCAGATCCCCATAAACAATCAAATCACCTACGACATTTATGGTAGTATTATTACCGGCTGTCATTATAAAACCAGTTCCTGTATTTCCTACGTTTAAGGTTCCATTGATCCAAATAGTGTTCCCATTTGACATGGTAACATTTGAAACAGTATAAGTCTCGGAAGTGGCAATGGTTATGGTTCCCAGATTTTGGTTGAAGATCACCTCTTCGGAGACATCATCTCCTATATCATTTCCTGACCAAATAGCAGGATCACTCCAGTTTCCACTGGAAATAATGGAGTTGGCGACAAGAGCTATTGGCATCGCCATTAATGCCAATAGGAGGTACCCTTTCATAAATTAAGCGGTGGTCTATTCTACAAAACTAGGTGATTGAGGTCAAAATCTTTGAATCATTGCATATACCCGAAGTAAGATGTGGTTTTATGAGTGATAGATTATTATCAGTTACTGCTCGTAGTGAATGCTATTTATTCAATAAAATTCTGAGGAGGATTTAGACAAGTTCGTCCTTCTTCTGGACTGATTAACTAGGAATGACTTAATCATTTTATATGCATTTGTCTTATCAGACGGATTTTCATTTTTGCCTTGATGCAAAAACGAACCGCGTCCACGGTGGACAAAAAGATCAAGAAAAACCTGCCTACCGCAGGCAGGCTTAAAGCCCACTGGCCCCTTCGCTCAGGCTGCCCACCAAGTTTTTCATCTCCCCTCCATTCCCTAATAATCCTGATGGAGAATAATTGCTTAGCTTCTCGGCCTTGAGGAAAATGTGTTAAGATTTTTTGATTAAACGAGTATGAATCTTCGCTATGCTGTTTGAGTCCGACGTAGTTTTGACGAAGTCGGGCGAGTTTATAGCGATTGTAGAATCAAATCAAAAAATTAACTTTTTCCTCACAGCCTTGATTTCTTTGGACACTTTCTTCATCAAGGAAGAAAGTGTCGCCCGTCTGGCAAGACAAACAATAATAAGAGATTAGTTAACATTTCGAACCAACAAATATCATTGTTCAATGACCATGAAATAACTAAATTCCACCCATTCAAAACACCAAAATCTCACACCATGAAATATATATTTTTGGTACTTATGGCAGGCTTTATTTTTTCTATATCATGCTCTGATGACGATGTAAAACCAGAAGAGAGGATCTATGAATTCACTAGTTTCTCAGACTTCATCGACCGAGTTGAGGAGGTAGACACAGCTGACCTGGAGACGGTGATAACCGGTATAATGGATACTATAAGCAGTTTCCCAATCATTGAGGATAAGACGACGGTCTACTTTGTTTACACTGGTAATGCCAATAGCGTTTTTCTGGCAGGAGATCTTAATGGTTGGGATCCATCAACATTACCTTTGACAAATGTTTCCGGTACCGATTTGTGGTACAAGAAATTCATCTTTGATCATGCCGATACAAGGATTGATTACAAGTTTGTTGTTAATGGAACAAGTTGGCGTTTGGATTCAAGAAATCCTAATAGAGTAGCCGGTGGATTTGGGGATAACTCCGAACTGGCTCTACCTGATTATGTGCAGCCATGGGAGATTGTTTTTGATGACTCTGTACCAGAGGGAACATTGATGAGTCATTCGGTGTCAAGCACAAATACCGGAAAGACCTACGACGTCAATATTTATTTACCCGCTTCATTTGATCAAAATTCTAGGTATCCTACCGCTTACTTCCATGATGGAAGTGATTACCTGAATTTTGCTAACGCAAAAGTGGTTCTTGACAACCTAATTGATGAAGGAATAGTAAGGCCCATAATTGCAGTTTTTGTCACTCCGACAGATAGGAATGAAGAATACGCATTTTCCAAACGATACGAATATGCCCGGTTTTTTGTCTTGGAGCTGGTACCCTACATAGATGAGAATTTCTCAACAATCCAGGAAGCTGCTTCACGGGCAACCATTGGTGATTCTTTTGGGGGCAATATCTCGGCAATCATTAGTTTCACCTACCCATCGATATTCGGTAACAGCGGATGGCATTCCGCGGCATTTTGGCCCAATGAGTTTGAAACGGATCAATTGGTAACAGGTGGACCAAAAAAAAATATTCGAATTGCAAGTGTATATGGTCAGTTTGAAGGGGGTTTGACGGGAAATATGCGGGAGGTAGATCAGTATTTGTTCGAGACGGGGTATGAGTATTACTCAAAGGAATATCATGAAGGACACAGTTGGGGATTGTGGCGAGCCACAATCGATGATATTTTAGGTTTTTTGTTTCCTCCGGAAGGCTGATATTTTTTCTCCATAAGATGTAATCTTTAAACTTAAT
Source organism: Cyclobacteriaceae bacterium (assembly GCA_965242805.1). Taxonomy (GTDB): domain Bacteria; phylum Bacteroidota; class Bacteroidia; order Cytophagales; family Cyclobacteriaceae; genus JANQEU01. The sequence continues at coordinate 4,960,477 of CBDETD010000002.1, forward strand.
ACTCCTGACAGACACAGGACTTCCTCATGGATATTGTATTTCACCTTCATTTACTCATACGCCTCAGGCATGCTCACCTTCCCTCGTGAATCGTAGATTTCTTTTCCTTGATGAAAAGAAACGATCGCAGCGGCGAACCGCCTGCATCCACGGTGGACAAAGAAAAATCAATCGAACCGCCGAGCGGCCAGAATAATCACTTCCACCCTCAATCCCACTCCGGCCCGGTATTCTGGCAGGCCCTCGCTCTTCTTCGCTTCGCGAAGTTGAAGATCAATCATGAATAATTTTTTATCCCTTTTAGATCCAGTTTGTTTTCTTCGAGGCTAAAATTAGACCCTATATTGGTCATTAGTTAATACGAATCGAACTGTGCGGTGGGTTGTCCACGAACAGCGCAGGTCCCTTTTGAAGGTAGCGGGAGGAGCCTGGTTGGGTGGCTAGTGCGATAATGTGGGGAAAAAGGGACTTTGTTCGTGGGGCCTTTTTCTTTTGGCGGTCCGCCGCCGCGGTTCGTTTTCTTTTGGGCAAACAAAAGAAATCGAAGATTCATGAGGAGAGGTGCGTATGCAAGTGGGTATGAATAAAATGAAAGAGCACAATGAAATCCTATCTATATAAAGACAGCGACTAGTTTACAATCCCTTCGGAGGACGGCTTTTCTATGAGGATATGAGTACATTGAATTGCTCAAAAGACGAATTTAAAGGACCATTCTGGCCTACTTCCGTCAATCACTCAAACAACCCCGGTAAAATATACTTCTGTACAATCTCATGAGTCTGTGAATTGGCGAGTGAATTATCATTCCCTGCGGTAAAAACAATGACCACATTCACATCCTTAATAACAATGATGTATTGACCACCACGACCTGCAGCCATATAGGCTGGATTCTGCCTGCCCTTGATCGGGTAATTTCTGAGCCACCATTGATAACCGTATTGCGGGTATGGACCTTGCTGCCTGGTTGAATTATTCACCCAATCTTCACTGATGAGGCGTTCATCATTCCACACTCCTTCATTTAAAAAGAGCAGACCAAACTTCAGCATATCCCTTGGTTTCATTCGCAGGGAGCCACCTGCCTGGTAGATCCCATTCTTGGAGCCCCACACAAAGCCATTGATTCCTAGTGGTCCAAACAGATGATTACTGGCGAACTCTCCTAATCCAATCCCAGTGTGACGACTTACAATTTCCCCTAGAGTTATCGATAGACCACTATTGTAAAGAAAAGCAGATCCCGGATCGGAACTAAGTGGTTTTTGAAGAACAAAATGTACCCAGTTCTCATACAGGTACATTTGAGCATGGTCATTTCGTTCATCGTCGTATGAGTAGGTCCATTCATCCCACTCCAGACCACTTGACATGGTGAGGAGGTGTTCAACGGTAATTTCTGATTTTCCATCTGACCAATTATTTGGATCAATTTCAGGGAAGAAATCCCTGACAGTAGAAGTAATGTCGAGATCATATTGGTCTACAGCTATTCCGACGAGTGCGGAAGTGAAGCTTTTGGTCACTGAGTGCAGATTGTGGGATTCACTCTTATTCCAGTCGGTATATGAACCATAAATAGGATACCCCGGGAAGTATTCCTCAAACACCAATATATTGTCCTTCGCGATAAGAATGGAGTGGATGTTTGTGTAAGAATTGTCTTCGACCAAAATGATAATTTCAGATAGATCCAAAGGACTAAATCCCAGCTCTTCGGCATTGCCCACCTGGATACCGTCATTTATTTCTTCCGGGATATTAAATAGAGCTTGTGGTCCAGGATCATTCCTTTGACAGGAAATAGTAATGATCAATCCAAAGAACAAATAACCAATTGTTTTTTTCGTCCTCAACAGCATCAGATAATGTATACTAATTTAAAACAATATGAAGGTAAGAACCTGTATGCCAGTTCTTTGATAATTGGGAATTTGTATTCATAAAGATGTTTAGTCTAAAAAATGAAGGCGCCCTGTGATAAATTAGGTCAATTTCGGCAGGACCTATTTGCAAAACGATAGGAAGCATCTATATTTGCACTTCCAAAAATCTGGAGACCTTGAAGTTCATAGATTTTTGAGTCCTGCGGTCCCTTCGTCCCTGCCTATCGGCAGGCAGGTAGGGGTTAGGACAGCCAGGTTATAATCCTGGAAATATTGGTAACCCGGTCCCTTCGTCTAGGGGTTAGGGTGGCCGACAAGGCACGCCAGGTTTTCAGACTGGGATGAAAACCAAACTAGACGGCAACTAAGAAGAAGTTGTAACTTTTATAAAAACCCGGTCCCTTCGTCTAGGGGTTAGGGTGGCCGACAAGGCACGCCAGGTTTTCAGACTGGGATGAAAACCAAACTAGACGGCAACTAAGAAGAAGTTGTAACTTTTATAAAAACCCGGTCCCTTCGTCTAGGGGTTAGGACGCCAGGTTTTCATCCTGGAAACAGGGGTTCGATTCCCCTAGGGACTGCAAGAAAGCTCGTTTACAGAAAAGTGGACGAGCTTTTTTTATGGCATATTCCGAAAAGGACAAATCGATGTATCTGCTTATTGCTTTCGAGCAGTCCTAGGGAAGCTCCCTACAAGCTGGACCTGACCTAGAACAGTCCACCGGACTGTTTCTTAACGGTGAGTCCTCCTAGGGACTTCAACTACGTGGCTTAACTCATACTATCACACCGCCTATCCCCATAAGACTTAAGCCAGCGAGTAGCATTTGTAAGCGCCTGCCAATTGTCACGAAGAATACATCAACCACAATTCATTCCTCCTGCAAGATCCTGGCGGGATTGACGAAAACAACTCGCAGGGTATAGGCAATGGTAGTAGCCAATACGATCGTACCGATGATCACAAGAGGCACGATGTAGAAGCCCATATGTAGATCAATATGATTCGCATAGTTTTCGAGCCAGATAGGAGCGAGGAATGCAATTAATGGCACTGAGATCACAAAGGCCAGGACCGCAATTACGGCGTATTCTCGATTAAGCAACAAAAACAGGTTTGAGATCCTGGCGCCCAACACTTTTCGAATACTGATCTCTTTTAGTTTCTGATTCACCAGGTGAGTAGCCAACCCCACCAGGCCAAGGCATGAGATGACCAGGGCAACCAGGGAAAAGATAGTGAAAAGATTTCGGAAGCGCGCCTCATTATCATATTGAGCCTTAAAGACATCATCAAGGATCCTTGCTTCATAGGGTGAATTGGGGAATATGTTTTTATAAGCGGATTCAATGGAGGCAAGTGTGGCGGACAGATTTTCACTGCCAAGTCTGATGGATATGTAATTGCCAAATAATCCTGTATCCAGTTGAAAGGTCATGGGTTCATAGGCTATCTGCACACCTCTTTGATAAAAATCATCCACAACTCCTACGACAACAAATTCCTCACCTGCAAAATAGACTTTCTTATTGAGGGCCTCTTCAGGAGTACCCAGGCCCAAATTTTCAACAGCAGTTTGATTCAAAATAAAGGAGTTTTGCTCATTGCCATGAGACTCACTAAGGTGCCTTCCTGCCAGCAGAGGAATACTGTAGAGGTCAAAGAAATGTTCGTCGACAATCGACCGGTGAACAAATATGCCAGCTTCTTCACCATTCCTAGATTCACTGGAGTTACGCCAACCGTTGATGATGCCAGGTGCGATGGAAGAGATAGAGACCTGATCTACCCCTGTAACAGCTTTCAATTCATTTCCCAGACTTCTCATGTTGGACGTGTAATTGTCCACACCAAATTCATTGGTAGGGGCATTGAGCAATACAGTCTGATCAATGTTCATCCCCAGTTTATGATCAATCATAAAACTCATCTGAGATTGCACAATCAGCAACGCCGCAATAAGCGTAATGGAAAATACGAACTGTACCACCACCAGAACTCTTCTCAGCTGTTTTCCCTGACTTGAAAATTGCAGTTGCCCTTTCAATACTTCCAGTACTTTGTAATTCGATAGCTGGAAAGCCGGGTAGAGTCCGGACAATACCGACCCGAAAAGGATCATGAATAGAAATGCAATGGGCAGAACAGGTTTGTCCAGCATGGTTGAAAAGAAATTCACAGCAACTACGTCTTCCAGGACAGGGCTTATAGGTGCCAGCAAAATGACCGTCACGCTCAAAGCGATGAAATTGAGAATGAATGATTCCAGCAAAAACTGGTTGCGAAGCTGGGATCTATGCGAACCCAGTACTTTCCGTATGCCCACCTCCTTACTTCTGGTAACCGATCTTGCCGTGGAAATATTGATATAGTTGATCCATGCAATGGCTAAAATGGCCATAGCTATGAGCAGGAACATGTTGATAATTTCTTTGTCATTGGTGGGCCTGGGCTCTCCTGCGATACCGGGAGTTATATGTATATCCTGAACAGGCTGTAACCAGATGGAATGCTTTTGATTCAGCTGTGCATTGACCACTTCACGATTTTCGGCGATGATTTCGTTCGCCTGACGGATCACCTTTTGTTGGTCAGCTTCATCTTTGAGCTGAATATAAGTAGGGAACGAAAGCCACCTCCACCGTACTTCCGAGAATGATATGTTGCCAAATATGGTGCCTTCTTCGGCGATGTCTATCAATTTCTGAACGGGGATGATCACTTCCGGGCTCAAGTGAGAGTTGTCGGGAAAATCTGTATAGACCGCAGCTACTGTAGCTTCCCACGTTTGACCAAAAACATTTTGAATCTCAACTCTCTCGTTAATAATCCTATCATTTCCGAAATAACGATCCGCCGCCGATCTGGACAGCAATACCACATCGGGTTTATTAAGATCATTTGGATTCCCATTGATGATCTCGTAACTGAACAACTCAAAAAATGCAGGATCTGTGGCTATGCCATTGATATCAGGAAATACATCCGTTCCTTTCTTGATCCCTATGTTGGTTTGAAAATAATGAGTGGCATTTTCAATTTCGGGGATTTGTTCAAGGAAAGCATCTTTTGCTGCGAAGAATGTGGAAGCATTTTCGGTGGTAGCAGAACTATTGGTAAATGTATGCGTGGTTCGGTAAAGATTTTCGTTGGTATGAAAATCATCGTATGAACTTTCATACAGGCAATACTGAAGGATGGAGATAGACGCAATAAATCCAACGATCAAGCCTATTAAACTTATGCTTGTGTTCCGTTTATTTCGAACGAGGTTTCTAATTGATGATTTGAAATAATTTTTCCAGATATCCATTGAGTTATGGGTTTGTTTGGGTCTTACTATTTTTAGCAATCCGGAGTATCGAATGTACCCGATCAGGTTCATTACAAAATACCATTGAGCTTTTACCCTGGAGTGCTTTCGTACCTGATCATTGTAATCCTGCAGGAGATCTCCGTATATGCTGTCAAACAGATAGGGATCAATTATCCTTTCGAAAACCCGGTGTATCCACTTCGGAGGAAAGCTCATATCAACTACTGAAATTAGGTATGGTACTCCACAAAGTATTTCTCAGGTCCCGATTCGTTTCCAGTGCCTGCTTACCTGTATTGGTGATCTTGAATACGAGCTTTGGTCGTCCGCCTCGATCCGCAGTCCCATCCTTATCGTATTTGGAATGTAAGAATCCCTTATTCTCCAATCTATGGATGGTGGCGTGAACCGTGCTGATGCTTACCTTCCGGCCACACTTGTCAATGATATAGTTTTTAATGGCCAGTCCGTACGCATCTGCTTCAAGATTGGCCACGACCAGAAGAACAAGTTCTTCCAGTTCACCGAGGTTTGTCCCTTTCATAAACCTGTGATACGAATGATTTCGAAGGTTGTTTCGATTTTGCAGAAATTAGTTTGGTTGTAGGCTCATGGGTGCTTTTTTAGTTGGCTCCTGATGAGATGGGCTCTTAAAGAACAATTAATCGAACGAACCCCTTACTACGTCATTCTGAAGGAGTCCTCCGTCCCCGGCGGATGGACGACTGAAAGAATCCCGAGCTAAGGTGAAGAGATGCAGCCGATTTGAGACTCCGTTTAATCTGCACGAGTTACAAACGCACGCTGGCTACGGTACTCTGTTTCACTTAACAATACAGCTTACAGGTGATGAATATCATAGGATTTTGTCCCTTTTTGGTGAAACTTATGGTTACGGATATCAAACATGAAGTCTTTACATTGGTGGCTTACCAGTTGCTTACTAGGTCTTTGCATCACCCTTCAGGCTCAGATAATTGGAAAACCCTTTTTTGGCTTCAATCGAAGTCATATTCTGGGCCGATATGACGACACCAAATTATTGGATAAATCCGATGAGACATACGGTTATAATATTGGGGTTCTGCTTGAATTTCCGACACGGGGAAATTGGATTATAGAATCAGGGGCCTACTTCAGCAGAAAAGGATATCATCTTCTGGAAATCAAGCAAAATGTGCTGTCGGATATCCATTCCAAGACCTTGTATCTGGTTTCTCCTATTTATATGAGGAGGGAATTTGATATCCATAGGAATGATGGAAAAGTTTATTTCCGGATGGGAGGCTATGTAGGTGTTGGGATCGGTGGCACCTTGAAAGGTGAGTTTGATATTAGTCCTTTATTATTATTGAGTCCTGAGGCTTTGACCCTCGTACTGTTAGGAGTTGATCCGGGATTTCCGACTAATATACCCAGTGATTTTGACGAAGATATTCAGTGGGGGAAAGGAGGAAACTATGGTCGTTTTGATAGTGGTTTTGCCCTGGGGATAGGATATTATGAAAAAACGCTGGAGTTTGGTCTAAACCTCGAAAGAAGTATACTCAACATTGCTCCGGATGATAGGTATGTGTATAGCATGAAAAATGTGGTAGTAAGTTTTCACTTGGCTTTCAGAATAGAAGAATAGATTCCGCATGCGTTACAACGCGCACTAGCTACATATTCTTCTCATTAGATCCCAATAGTCATTACGAACGCAACGAAGTGAAGAGAGAAATCTATTCATGATCTTGCTACTAATTTTGAATAGATTTCTCCCTCACTTTCCACTCGTCCTACCAGTCACATAACTCTCAGTTCGGTCGAAAAGACTGCAGGGGCGTATTATTTACCCAGATTGTTTGAGATTCATCGCTTCGCTCTGAAATAGGTCACAGCCGAACAAATCCCTTAATAAGTCATTCTGAAGGAGTCCCGTCGCCCTCCGGCCGATGCGACTGAAAGAATCCCGTGCCAAAGAGGGGGAGTTGCAGCCGATTTGAGACTCCGCCTTATTCACACACGTTACAAACGTGCTGGCTAGGGAGGGATGGAAGACTTAAGCCAGCGAGTTTTACAACTACTTTGGTATATTAGTTTGATTTATGTCAGTCCCAATTAAAGATGCGTATGACTATGTGATTATTGGCAGCGGCTTTGGTGGTTCCGTAAGTGCACTCCGATTATCGGAGAAAGGCTATTCGGTACTGGTGATCGAAAAGGGAAAGTGGTTTAGCGAGAAAGACTTTCCGAAGACCAACTGGAATCTAAGAAAGTGGCTTTGGGAGCCACGGGCCAGGTTGTTTGGATTCTTCAAGATGACCTATCTAAATCACGTCACCATTCTTTCAGGAGTAGGAGTGGGAGGGGGTTCCTTGACGTATGCAAATACGTTACCCATTCCCAAAAAAGAATTTTTCAATTCTGGCAGCTGGGCCACACTTGAAGACTGGGAGGAAGTGCTGAAGCCACATTATAAGGAGGCATACCGAATGTTGGGTGCGGCCCATAATCCAAAATTGGGACCGGCAGATGAGGCCATTCAAGACCTTGCCGGAGACCTGGGCCGATCTGACCATTTTTCAGCCACGAAGGTGGCAGTACACTTTGGAGAGGAAGGAGAAACTGTTTCCGATCCTTATTTCGATGGCCGGGGTCCTGACCGAACCGGCTGCATTTATTGTGGAGCCTGTATGACCGGTTGTCGGCATAATGCCAAAAATACACTTGATAAGAATTATCTGTTCCTGGCCCAACAGCTGGGTACAGAGATAATCGCGGAACGGGAAGTTTATGACATCTTACCGCTGGATGGAGACAGAGGCGCTACCGGTTATGAGGTGTTTTTCAACAGCAGCTTGGGGCGCCGAATGAAACACCAGGTAAAAGCAAAGAACATAATCTTTTCGGGAGGGGTAATGGGAACAGTGCCCTTATTGCTAAAACTCAAGGAAAGATCCTTGCCCTATCTATCCGATCGAGTGGGTTGTAATATCCGGACCAACAACGAATCCCTTTTGGCGGTGACATCCACGGACAGAAAAGGAAAGGACTATTCCCAGGGTATTGCGATCGGCTCCATTGTAGATATTGATGAAAACAGTCACCTGGAACCGGTCAGGTACGGTAAAGGATCCAGCTTTTTCAGGTTGCTAGCTGTCCCATCAGTCCAGCATAAATGGGCACTGGTGAGGATTCTGGGAGTTTTTGGGGTATTACTCACTAAACCTCTTCAGCTGATAAAGACCATTTTTCACACTAATTACAGCAAATCCACGGTGATCCTGCTTTTCATGCAAACGCTGGATAGTACCCTGCGATTAAAGCGAGGTAAGATTACACCTCTTAAAACGGCTCTGGAGTCGGGACCCGTCCCAACAGGATTCATGCCGGAGGCATCAAACCTGGCAAAAGCTTTGGGTAAAAAGCTGAAAGGTATTCCGTATTCCAACTTTACCGATGTGCTCCTGGGTACTCCTACTACGGCACACGTGCTGGGTGGCGCCGTGATGGGTGAAGACGCTACCACAGGAGTGGTGGATAAGAACAACCACGTATTTGGCTATGAAAACATGATGGTGTGTGATGGGTCAATGATTTCAGCCAACCCGGGAGTTAATCCATCGCTTAGCATTACGGCTATTTCGGAACTGGCCATGTCAAAGATCCCCCCAAAGCGAACTGAAGAAGTTTCAGCATGAATTAGATCACAAAACGAACAAACCTTTTAACGCGTCATTCTGAACGAGTCCTCCGCCAATCGACGGATGGAGGAGTGAAAGAATCCCGTGCAAGAAAGGTGAGTCGGACCTTTAAAATGATAACACCGGCTCAAGTGGCGCCATCTCACTGGCTGTCGCAGGAAGACTTAAGCCAATGAGTGTCAGTCTGACCTGTCTGCTGAAGGTAGAGGTTCTCGAAGACTGACTCCCATGCCGCTATCACTGAATTCAAATACTGTGCACACCTGACCATTATCATGAATTAACCAGGTATGAAATAGTAAATTCCTGATTGAATGAGCAGGGAGGTAACTTTCTTTTTCACGGACATGGAAGGGTCCACCAAACTAGTAAAAAAACTGGGCGCGGATTACCTGGACCTCCTTACGCAACACAATCACATTATCAGTTCCATTATCAAAGACCTTCATGGGGAAATCATTGAAAACCCCGGTGATGGTTACTTCATTATTTTCCACGATCCCGTAGAGGCCATACAGGCAGCCACCAGGATCCAAAAACAGATTGCTCAATACAGATGGCCAGGTGGAGTGAAAGTAAAAGTCAGAATTGCTATCCATTACGGTCAAATGGACGAAGGTCCTGCCGGCTTAACGGGCCTCGAGATCAACCGAACCTCCCGGATCTGTTTCGCTACAGCCGGAGGTCAGGTATTGATATCAAACAGGATCTTCAATTTGGTCAAAGACAAAATATCTTCAGAGATCACTGATTTTGAAGATCTCGGTGTGTTTACGTTGAGGGATTTCGATGAACCGACACACCTGTTTCAATTACAGATCCCTGAATTACCCCAACGGTTTCCAATACCAAGATCGACCAGATCCAGTCCCATCATTGCAGTCATGCCATTTGAAAACCTAAATCTTGAGGGAGAACAGAAAATACTTTGCAATGGTATTGCTGAGGAGATTATCATGGCTCTTGGGCGTATCCCTAATCTTCAGGTAATATCTCGCTTCAATTCATTTTCCTTAATCGCCAAGGAATTTTCAGCTCAAAAAATTGGTAAGAAACTAAAAGCGGATGTTATCCTGGTTGGCAGTATTGGGGTGAGGAATGATATACTACGTGTTACAGCAGAATTAATTGAGGTGAAAACGGGTATCGACCTGTGGTCCGAACGCTATGAAACAAAGACCAGTGAACTGTTCCATATCCAGGACGAAATAGCCAATAAGATCACTGAGGCCCTCGAGGTTAAGTTTATTGCGGATGACCACAGGGACATCAGAACTATTCAAACTTCCAGTGTGGAGGCCTATGAATATTATCTCAGAGGGCGGGCTTTCTATGCCCAGTTTAGTCTCCAAACCATCAAGTTTGCTTTGCAAATGTTTAATAAGGCCATCGAGATTGATCCGGCCTACGCATTGGCATACTCAGGCATGGCAGACTGTTATTCATATTTTTATTTCCATCATAATGCTACCGATGAAATCAAAGACAAGGCCAATGAATTTAGCCTCAGATCTATTGAACTGGATCCATTACTGCCAGAGGCTTATTCCTCAAGAGGTGTAGTGCTGTCCTTAATGCATCGATATAAAGAAGCAGCTGAATCTTTTGATCATGCCATTGAACTGGATCCTAAATTATACCAAGGTTACTATCAATATGCCAGGACGTCTTTGATAGAAGGTAAATTTGAAAAGGCTGGTGGCCTTTTTGAGAAAGCGGGTGAAGTTCAGCCTGAAGATTATCAGGCCTTGCTGTTGGCTGGTCAATGCTATGACTCAATCGGATGGCCTCAAAAGGCCATTGATGTTAGGGAAAGAGGGATCAGAATCGCTGAAGAAAATATTAAACTCAATCCTGGTGATGTGCGAGCACTATACATGGGTGCAAATGGGCTTGCTTTCTTAGGTCAGCGAGATAAGGCATTGAAATGGTTACAGACTGCATTTAGTCTGGAACCAAATGATGCCATGTTGTTGTACAATGCGGGATGCATTTATGCCCTTTTGGGAATGAAACAAGAAGCCCTTAATTGCCTGGAAAAGGCAGCAACCTCCGGATTGACATTGAAGGAATGGTACTTGCATGACAGTAACCTGGATATTATAAGAGATGAACCCAGGTTCCACCAATTGATGGACAATTTCGTTGAACCTGAACCTGAAGAAATATCTTTAATTAGTATTCCTTGAATTTATAGGCATACCAATAATTCCTCCTCAACTCCGGTTTCCTTTGTAAATCCATAGCTCAAACTTCAATATTCTCTAATCTTCTTGGGTTTGTCAATAACGGTTACAGGTACCATCATGTTATTTGTTAAATGGTCAGGAATGGCCTAAAATTTCAGATTCATCAAAACAATACTGGCAGTTTGATTGTCTTGTATTGGATTCTAAACCAATGACCTTGAGAAATTTCAATAAGCTTTTAATACTTGGAATAGTGGTAGGATGTAGCATCTCTGTCACATTTGCTCAACGACCTGGTGGCAGACCAGGGGCATCTCAGAGCAAACCATCTTCAGAAGTGGGCTATGGTAAGTTTAGTGGAACCGTGGTGGATGAGAATGAAGAACCTATTCAATATGCTACTATTAAGGTCATATCTACGGCAGATGATAAACTTGTGAACGGAACCATCACTGAAGGAGATGGAAAATGGGTTATTCGAAATGTGCCCGAAGGAGAATTCAAAATCAGCATTTCATTTATCGGTTACGAATCAATTAATGAGGGTCCTTTTAAGGTAACGGGGAAGGGAGAGTCTCACAATTTGGGGAGTGTCGCTCTCACATCTTCAACTACTGAATTGGAGCAGGTTGTCGTCGAAGGTGAAAGGGAATTGATTGAGGATAAGGTTGACAGGATCGTATACAATGCTGAGCAGGACCTTACCACTGCAGGTGGAGATGCCTCTGATGTACTGAGGAGGGTTCCGTTGTTGTCTGTGGATCTCGACGGGAATGTGTCACTGCGGGGAAGCAGTAATATTACTGTTCTGATAGATGGAAAACCTTCTACCATTACAGCCGGTAATCTGGCAGATGCTCTTAGACAGATCCCAGCGGATGAGATCAAATCTGTGGAAGTTATTACCTCTCCTTCAGCAAGGTATGATGCTGAAGGAACCGGAGGTATTATTAACATTATTACGAAGAAAAACAATCTCCAGGGAGGCACGCTATCTGTCCGTACTGGAGTAGGCTATAGAGGCTCAAACCTTGGACTAAATGCCGGATACAGGACGGGTAAGTTGGGTTTTACCTTGGGAGGAAATGGATATGCTGGTTATAATATTCTTGGTTCACTGGATAATAGACAGACCGCTACAGATGCATTTGGAAATGAACTGTCGAATACGAACCAATTCGCCGAAACGGTGAGCTCCAGGGTCTCCGGTCGCTACAACTTTGGCTGGGATTATACATTTAATAAATACCATTTCATTGGAGGGGGAGTCAACTACAGGATATTTGATTCAAGAAATGACCAGGACGATCGACTGACGGAAATCACAGATAATACAGGAACAAGATCTTTGGTTCAGGATGTATTCACATTGACTAATTCCAATAGCGTTGATGTCAATTTCAATTATATCCGATCATTTGAGAAAAAAGGTAAAGAGGTAAGCCTTATCTCACTTTACAGCCAGGACACCAGGAATAATGACTTTACGATAGACGATCTAGAGGAAGCTAATCCATCCGGTATCAAGAATGAAAATATCAGTTATAATAAAGAGTTCACGATCCAACTGGATTATGTGGAACCAATAGGAGATAAAGCCAGATTCGAAACTGGGATTAAAAATATTTCAAGGACTGTAACAAGTGACTTTCAGCTCTTGCGTCGACAGGACAACGGTCCATATACTGAAGTACTGGGAGCTAGTGTCAATAACTTCTTTAGGTATGTTCAGAACGTTTCTGCGGGATTTGTTTCAGGTCTGGTTGAGCTACCTTCTGATTACACTGTTCAGGCAGGGGGGCGATATGAGTACACAACCATCAGTGCAAATTTCTCTGGTGAAGAAGACCTCGAAATTGGGGATTACGGAACGTTTGTTCCAAGCATTAACATGTCTAAGAAACTCAAAGACAACCTTACCCTTAAACTGGGCTACTCCAGGAGAATTGCACGCCCTAGTCTGCGTTTTTTGAACCCTAATATCAATGCGGCCAACCCTCTTGATATTTCTCAAGGAAATCCTGACCTGCTTCCAGAATTCACTGATCAGGTAGAACTTTCTTTAAGCAGTTTTAAGCGGTCTACCTCATTAAATATTTCAGCATTTGTACGGTCTACCAATGGAAGTATCCAGTCAGTAAGAGAAACAATTGGACAGGATACCGTCTATACTACTTTCCAAAATATTGGTGAAGAAGACGCCTACGGTATTAATGCTTTTGGAAGCATAAGGAAAGGCAAGCTTACTCTAAATGGAGGAGTTGATGCTTTTTATGCGGTATTGACCAATAACATTGACAACCCATTGTTTAATGCGCAGAACGAAGGATTTGTGTTCAATACCCGATTATTTGGAAGTTATAAACTAACAAATCGGTGGGTTTTACAGATGTTCGGGTTTTATCGAAGTTCAAGAGTTCAGTTGCAAGGATTTACCAACCCTTTCTACATCTATAGCTTGAGCATTAATCGTAATTTCAAGAATGACAAAGGAAGCATTGGTATTGGCGCAAATAACTTTGCCACACCAAGGAGTATCCTCGATTCTGAGATTACTACACCATTCCTTGTTCAAAGAAGTACCAGGGAGCTCCAGCTGCTGAATTTCAGGATCAACTTTAGCTACCGCATTGGAAAACTCACTCAGCGTGCCGCTAAGAAAGTGAGAAAGGTCTCTAACGACGATCTTAAGGAGGGAGGCAGCAATGACGAAGGAAATCAAAATCGGTAGGAAATCCGAGAACCAAAGCCATTAACTGAAAAGTAGTTGGTTCTACTCTCCTGCAGTCTTTTCGAAGGGAGCTTGTAGAAACTTTCCTTCTTTCCAGTTCTGCTGAGAAAACTATTCTTTACGCCCCTGTTGGTGTTTTCACCAACAGGTAGCTGTACACACTAACACAAAGAATATGTCTTGATAGCTGATGCATCTTTTTCTGTGATGATAATCTTAATCAATGGTCGTCGGTGAAGAACACCAACGACGGCAATGCCTTTACGATATTGTTTTTTTCAAGCTCTTCTAATGTGACCCGCAGCAATGATTCGTTATCAGGAGGAAGCTGGACTCCATCGGGAAGCCAGAAAAAGTCCAAGTCCCAGGCAGGATCAAACTCGTATGAGTGAAGATGCATATCGATTATCGGGCCTCCGTAACTTTCAGAGTTCTGCGCTTTAAGAGAAAAGCTCCCAAGAACAAATAATAAGATCAATATATTTTGATATCTTCTTTTCACTTCATTTTTAGGTTGCCGTTTATCTACTTTTGTCATTTCTGAAAGATATAGCTAATCCGCCATATATCAAATAATCCCGATTGTGGACTAAAGTACACTGAGAGGTATCAATTTGGCATATTGACGGATTAGTTAGATCCAAGAAATGAAAGTATTTCCTCCCATGCCTGCTTCCCGGCCTTCTCATTCTTTCCTATGGTAAATCCTCCTCCTACCGACAACATCTCAGGCCCCTCGGTCAGGTCAAATCCATGTCGGGCATCTGGATATCGCTTCACGGTTATATTGGTCTTCGAAGGCAGAGAATTTATAAGTTCAGTGCATTCTTCCGGAGGAGCTATGTCATCGTCATTGCCTAAAACCATCATAGTGGATATCGATACATCCCATGTTTTACTGGATCCACATCCTGGATAAACAGTAACCACTGACTTCAAACCTACTGGCTCTTCTTCTAGACTCGCCAACCAACTTAGTACCCCGACACCTCCCCATGACCATCCGATCATATGGATCTGGGAGGTATCACTTTGCATGTCCTGTTTGACAAGTGGGATAGTCCCATCAATATATTCGCTCACTCTTTCCTTACTAACTTCACCACTGCAAGCATTCATCACACCCTCCGCTGACAAATAATCGATCAGATAGACCATGAATCCTGCGTCTTTCAGTCGCTCCGCCATGCGAGCGTAGTGCCTCCTGAAAAGCCGATCCGCCTCATCTCCTGGTCTTCCTTCATCCGTTTGCGGACTTTCGAAAGAAACACCACTACAACCGGGTATAGCTATGATCACGGAGAAGGGACCATTTCCGTCAGGGATATAAACTCGGTGATTTTGCTCAATTCGGGTAACGCTGTCCTGGGCTTTTAGAAAATTCCCAAATGTCAGAACCAAGCACCAAAAGAAACTGATCTTAAAGTACGTTTTATCCATTATCTGTGATCCAATCTCCTTTAAAGTACCACTTTTCAACTAACAAATGAAATAGATCCAAGTCATTGTACATCAAATGAACTAATAGTAAAATCTGTCTTCTTATTCTATGGTGATACAAATCGACAACTAGCACACGTTACAAACACACTAACCAGAAGAAGATGTATATGATAAATCAGGAAAACGGATAAGCTATTCAGGAATTTGGATAAGAAGGTGCTATTTATTGCCAATAGCTTTGTTGTAGAAATAAAAGCTAGTAAAATGTTCGGGAAAGCAATATCCAATCTAATGATCAAACCGGGAAAAAGCCCGGTATTCGAAACACCTGACAAATATGACCTCCAGTTTGAGGATGTTATTTTCAAAACCTTAGACGGTGTTACTTTATCGGGTTGGTTAATTAAAGCCGTGCCTGACGGTAGGCAGGGTGGAACCGATAAGGTGATTATTCAGTCACATTTCGGGGTCCAATGCTCAAGAAGCGGCTTTACTATTGAAGGAAAGGGAATGATGGAAAAATCCTTATGGAATGATGATATTCATTTCCTAAATCAGGCCAAATATTTGGTAGAAGCGGGCTATTCGGTGTTAATGTATGATTTACGTAATCATGGTGACAGTGAACAAATGGGATGGATAACATGGGGGAAGGATGAAAGGAAGGATATAATTGCGGCTATTCGATTCATCGAAAAACACGAGGATTACAAGAACGCAAATATTGGTTTGTTGTCCATTTGTATGGGACAGGCAGTCAGCACTTTTGCTTTCGGTATGGAACCTGAAATGAAGAAATTTAAAAACCTAAAAGCTATGATTTCGGTACAGCCCTTAACTTATGATTACTTTGTGGCTAACATGGGACTCCCCATGTTTTTGGTAAATGCAGGAAGCAAGTACAGTAAATACAAAAGGAATACTGACCTTACAGGAGATTCTTTTTTACCCTATGTAAAAGACATTTCAGTCCCAACATTGGTGATTCAAAATAGCAATGATCCAATGACTGATTTGGATATGGTGAAGCAGTACTACAATGACCTGAAAGTTGAGAAGGAAATACTGTGGTTGGACCTGGAAAAGAAAAGAGCTGCTGCATATGATTGGCTGGGAAAAAA
This sequence comes from Cyclobacteriaceae bacterium, assembly GCA_965242805.1. GTDB lineage: Bacteria > Bacteroidota > Bacteroidia > Cytophagales > Cyclobacteriaceae > JANQEU01. The sequence goes on from CBDETD010000002.1 coordinate 4,976,856, forward strand.
TCCAGAACCTGTAGTTGGTTGGTTTGATAAATATGTAAAATGAAAAAGTTAATGTACATCATCGTTGGCATAATTGCATTGTTAGTGGTATTGGTGCTGACCGGAAGAAAGTCAGTTCACCATGAAATCATCATCAATGCTTCTCCCGAAAAGGTTTGGGAAGTCCTCACCGATACGGAGGGCTACGCAAATTGGAATCCAGTAATGAAATTACTAGAAGGAGAAGTAAAGGAAGGGAATAAAGTAAAGTATCAATTCATTCAAGATTCGGACAATATCAGTGAAATAGGGGCGACAGTTGTCCAAATAAGACCAAATGAGGTACTCAATCAAAAAGGCGGTATTCCCCTTGTTCTGACATACAATCACAAATATCTTTTGGAATCAGCAGGGAACTCGACCACAGTTACTATTCATGAAGATTACCGGGGAATTTTCGTTAATTTCTGGAACCCAAAGCCAGTGGAAGAGGCCTACAAGCGATTGAATATCGCATTAAAAGAACAAGTAGAACAAGAACCGAATTGAAAGAGATAGTCCATATAAAATCGATAGCAGAAGTTCATAAGTTTATTGACCTTCCCAAACCCAATCATCCTTTGGTTTCTGTCATTGAGTTGAATGACCGCATCATAAATTTTGATTTTGGAGATGCTAAATACCTTTTTGACTTCTACCAGGTGACATTGAAACAGGGATTTTCAGGATCATGGATGTATGGCAGAAACTCATATGATTTTGAGGACGGTACCTTGACTTTCGTGAAAGCAGGTCAAGCTATTCAGTTTGAAATGCCACCCACGGAAATCGAGGGCGGTTCGGGTTGGGCTTTACTATTTCACCCTGACTTGATCCGAAAATCTGAATTAGGTAGAACCATAGAAGATTATTCTTTTTTTGATTATGACCTTACCGAAGCACTTCATTTGTCGGGAAAAGAGATTAACTCAATTAATCTTCTAATAGAGAAAATCCAAGACGAGTACAATCAAAACATTGACAAGCACAGCCAGGAGCTGATCATTGCTAATATCGAGTTGCTTCTCAAATATTGCAAACGATACTATGACAGGCAATTCTATACCAGGACGAATCTGAATAAGGATATTTTGGCTGAATTCAATAAAGTCCTCAGAGCATATTACAATTTAGAAAACCCAATTCACAATGGTGTTTTATCAGTGAAGGAATGTTCTGAAAAATTAAATCTGTCCGTTAACTATTTTGGTGACCTGATCAAATCAGAAACTGGACGAAGTGCCAAGGACCATATTCAAGATTATGTAATAGAGAAAGCTAAAACCAGACTTCTAGGAAGTAATGAAAGCATCAGCCAAATAGCTTATAGTCTCGGGTTTGAATTTCCGCAAGGACTAAACAAACTGTTTAAAGCCAAAGTAGGAGTAAGTCCTTCCGAGTATCGGAATGTGAGCTGAAAGTGAGCCTTGGTTGTTTCCATTTAATACCAACTTTTGAAACTCCCAATTTAGAACTTAGAAAATGCTATTTTGAGATAGTTTCCCCATTTTTGAATAATGGACGAGTTGGTAAACTTTCCCTGGAATGAAACTTTCCTGGTCAGTACTTTCCTAATAGGAGGGTTGGCAGGATTGATATTATTTGTGGGCAGGTCTCCTTCCGGTAGATGGCTAGGGTTCGTTCTAATTACTTGCTTGATTGCTATTCTGTTAAAGGTAGGTGATCTGGAGGCATATCTACCTTCGTCAATAACGCTGCTCGTAATATCCTCTTATCTGTATTTCAAAGCCTTCTTTCACCAAAAGAGGCGAATATTCATATTACACTTCCTCATTCCTGTATTTGTTTTATTGCTCAACATCATTTTGAAATCCTACATCCAGATCAATTGGATAATAAGTGGTGTCGTTATTATTAGCTATTTGTTCCTGATTTCCAGGTTCCTGGTTGAAGAAAGTCTTTCCAGAGGATTTTCCTATTTTCAGAATCCCGGTTCAAGAATAGCATGGTTAAGGAATTTTGTGTTTTTGATTGGTGCGTTTACAGTCTCCGTTTTACTTCCAATTAACCTGTATATCAACGGCATTCTTTTCCTTCTACTCCTAAGCCACATTGTTTATCAACTCTTCCAGGAATCTTCTTTTTTGTCACCTATTCCCATTGGGAATAAGTACAAGAAATCCACATTGACTCCGGAGATCAAGGCCTCTATTATCGATAAACTTGATAGTGTAATGGATGAACATTGTTTTTATCGTCAGGACGATGCGTCCCTAAGTAAGCTGGCTAATTTGCTCGGTGTAACAAATCATCATCTTTCCCAGGTGCTCAACGAATCGTTGAAGATAAGTTTTCAGGATCTGTTGGCCCAATTCAGAATACGTGAGGCATGTCGATTGCTTAGGGAAGAGGCAAATGCTGAGATGAAAATAGAGACCGTTGCTAACATGGTTGGCTACAACTCAAAGTCTTCCTTCAATACGGCCTTCAAGAAACGCACCGGTCTTACTCCCTCCGAATATCGGGATGCGAAGAACGTACGAGTTTATGGGGAGGCACGTCTATCCGAACGGGAAACACCATCGACCAAGAATCATGGATTTAGTTTGATTCATGTTTTTAACCTCAAACTAAACATGAACATGATACGGATCTCTTTTAGAAACCTGCGAAAGCATAGACTACATTCTTCGTTGAATATCATTGGGCTGGCCGTTGGTCTGTCTGCCTGCTTGATAATTGCGGCTTATGTGAACTATGAGTTGTCTTTTGATAAACAATATCCGGAACCTGAGAACATCTATCGGATAGCCCTGAATAGGATCTACCCAGAATACAATAAGGAGTGGGCAGTGACTGCTCCAATATTGACTCCTACCATTACGGAACAACTTCCTGAAGTTGAAAATTACACACGCTACATGTGGGACGATTATATGTTTGCGAGAGTAGGAGAAAAAATGGAAAAGCAACGAATCAGTTCTGTCGATTCAGGCTTCTTCAAAGTGTTCAGTCCGGAAATATTGAGTGGATCGGTATCAAGTGAATTTTTCAAGAAAAACGATGGTGTTATTCTCACTGAAAGCGCAGCAAAAAAGTACTTTGGTGGAGATAATCCGATCGGTGAATTTTTTACTATTCATCTTCCAAAAGGAGATGAAAAGAAACTCCTAAGTGTGCAGGCTGTGATAGCAGACCCTCCGCCAAATGCCCACTTTTCCTATGAGATTTTGGCCACCCTGGATATTGTTTCTTTCCCGGATTGGCTAATGCAAACCTGGGGGACCTGGGCAGTTTATTCCTATATAAGGGTACACCCGGATACGGACATTGAGGGACTCAGAAAGAAAATCAATGACATCTCACTGGAGAATCAAGCGGCGGGAGATGATAATTTCGACAGCTGGTTGTCAGCAGGAAATCTGTATGATTATTTTCTTCAGCCAGTGACTGAGATACATTTGACATCCAACATAGCTGAGGAGATTGAAGCCAATTCCAGCAAGACATTTGTGTACTTCTTCGCTCTGGTGGGCCTTTTTATTCTCCTTATGGCAGTTGTTAATTTTGTTAACATGGCTACGGCAAGGGCATCCTTCCGCACCATGGAGGTTGGGATTAGGAAAGCCATAGGTGCTGGACGTAGCGATCTTATAGTTCAGTTTTTGACTGAGTCTACATTGATTTGCATTGTTGCGATGGCGATCGCCCTCCCGCTAACCTATTTGTTTTTACCTCAATTCAATCAAACCATTGGCAAGGCCATTTCACTGGATCTATTTTTCTCACCCTTAGGAATAATCATTTTGATTGCTTTTCCTTTTGTGCTGGGATTGCTATCCGGATTTTACCCGGCACTTTACTTATCAAATTTCAGTCCGACGGCAGTCTTTCAAAAACTTATAGTCAAACGGAATAAGGAGAGCCTAAGACACCTCCTGGTGATTGGTCAATTACTGATTGCTATCATATTGATTGCAGGTACAATAACCGTTTTTCGTCAGATGCATTATATGGCCAACAAGCCCTTGGGTTTTGATAAAGAACAATTGATCAAAATTGACAATCTTCCTTTTAGCCTGGAAAAAATAGATGTTTTCAGAGAAGAAGCAATGAAGGTGGGCGGTGTTAGAAATATGGCCATAGCCACCTTTCCTTTAGACCAAATAAAAAGCGGAGCCACAATTCATGCAAAAGACAAGCCAGAAGGATGGGTAAATATGACACACTATGATGTGGACGAAAACTTCCTGGAAACTTTGGGAATCCAATTGATTGCCGGTAGAGATTTGACTAGTGATGATGTTGTTCTAAATGAGGAGTCAAACTTGAAGATCATTCTAAATGTCTCGGGAGCGAAAGCGCTGGGATGGCAACCACATGAGGCGATTAATCAACCGGTTTTTTATTCTGAAGATGCAAGTGAATCCTGGATTGTTGTTGGTGTCGTTGAAGATTTCAATTTCAATTCACTACACAGGCCTGTTTACCCGTTTATTTTTTCACATGAATCCGCCTTTTCAGATATTCCCTTTCGTTCTGCTACCATTCGGTTGGAACCTGGTAGAATGAATGAAACGCTTGCCGGACTGGAAGAAGTCTGGACCAGGTTTGCTCCGGACCAGGTGTTTGATTATGATTTTGTGGATGAAGCCATGGCACAATACTATGAAGCTGAGCGCCTTACAGGAAGTCTTTTCACTCTATTTTCAGGTCTGGGTATCTTCATCTGCTACCTTGGATTATTTGGGTTGATGGGCTTTGTGGTAGAAAAGCGAGCGAAAGAAGTGGGTATACGAAAAGTGATGGGTGCACGTAGTAATCAGATCGTGTTACTTCTCTCCAAAGACTATATAAGATTGGTTGTGATATCTTCTATTCTTTCGATACCTATCGCATGGTGGGGACTCAATCAATGGCTGGATGGATTTGCCTACCGTGTAGACAATTCCATTTGGACTTATTTGCTAGCAGGATTACTGGTTTCTTTAATCTCCTGGATCACTGTGGCTTTTTATTCATACCAGGCCGCAAAAGCCAACCCAGTGAATTCATTGAGAAGTGAGTGATCTCTCGGTCATGGTTCGTGTCGACACGAACCATGACATTGATATTTTTTAATCTTTTTTCCCTACAATGTGTTATCCATAGAATTATGTTGCTATGAAACACCGCGTACTACTTCTAATTGCATCAGTTCTCACAATAAATTTTGTGACATATGCACAAAACGGGTCATCAGCGGACCTTTACTCATATAAGCGAGGCGACTACGACGGAATTGGTAAGTGGTACATGGGACGGGAAATAGCACATGTGATGGGCTACCAGGGAATGTCCTGGCTGGAGCGCTCCGAAAGAGAACAAGAGGAACGGACATCAAAACTCCTGGAGTTGATGGATATTCAATCCGATGATACGATCGCTGACATTGGGGCCGGTTCTGGCTATCACGTTTTCCGGATGGCGCCCGTGGCCAGGGAAGGTTTGATTTATGCTGTGGACATCCAACCTCAGATGTTGGATGCCATTGAGTCTAAAAGATCCAAAACGAAGGTTGATAATATCACGTTGGTGCAAAGTGATGTTCAGGATGTCAAACTACCTGAAAACTCTGTGGACAAGGTACTGATGGTAGATGTTTACCATGAGTTTAGCCATCCGGTGGAAATGATCCAATCTATCAAAAAAGCATTACGATCGGACGGAAAAATTTACCTGATCGAATATAGGGGGGAAGATCCCCAAGTTCCCATTAAACGTCTTCATAAGATGACAGAAGCACAAGCTGTCAAGGAGATGAAAGCTGTGGGATTAAGGTTGGAAGAGAACATTGAAGGCCTTCCCTGGCAGCACTGCATGGTCTTTGTAAAAGAGTAGTCTCTAGTGGCGTGGCGAGATTAATTACTGCGATCTGAAAAGGTCACTACCGAACGGACCCCCTAACACGTCATTCTGAAGGAGTCCGACCGATGTCGGACGACTGAAAGAATCTCGTGCAAGTTGGTAAGACGGAACTATCAGAAATAAGTGAGTGCTCCATTCTGTCAGTCTGACCTGTCTGCCGAAGGTAGAGGTTCTCGAAGACTGACTCTGAGTCCAGTCAAAAAGACTGCAAAGGATTGTAACTTCTCAATTCTTCATTAGAAATACTGCTGCAAGTTACAAACTTACCGAGGCCAACGACGACCAAGCAAGTCAGTGAATCAGATATCAGATAGCACACTGTCAACCAGGGCACCCAGTTCCAAAAACTCAGGAAATACTTTGATGAGAATAATAAACGGTATTACAATAAGAAGTACAATAGCCATCATCATTGCTGCTATATTTAAGTAGCTCAGCAGGTTAAGTCTGGCATCTCCCTTCAGGCTCATAATCAAGGGATCAATAGGTTCCTCACTGTATGTTGAGGTTAAAAGATTCAGCTCTCCTTTTCCGTTATCTTCAGTTACCTTGACCATTTCATGCCAATCCGCTTCTGTAAGCGACCGCTCTTTTTCCCAGGACTTCAATTTTGGATTGGTACTATGTTCAATGATATGTTTTGGAACTTCATAGGTCGGCAATTTGGAAAAATGACCATAAAAGTTGACATAACTTTCCGGTTCCACCCACTTCTCCCGAACTAAAACTGTATCCTGTTTCTCCAGTTCCTCAAAGGGAAAATCGGGAATTGGATTTTCTTCGAGCAGATCTCTCAATTTTTTAGAATTGAATCGCTTTGACTTTTCTTTGACCTGGATTTCGGCCCTATGTAAACTGATCCAACAATCTCCTGAACCATCTGTCACCAGGAGTTTCTTATCCTCCGGTTCATAGGTATGAAATGATACCCAATTACCTTCCCCATGTCTTACTCGAACGTAACAATTAAAACTTACACTACGATAACTAACCTTATCCTGTGTGAGCCATGTTTTTTGGTCCTGATCATAGTTTTTGATCTTAGCCACCAATTCAGTAAATCCCTCACTTGCCCCCATGATCGTCGATTTATTGGTGATCTTCCTCTTATTGATTCGCTTGAATTCTCTTCTTATGGCCTCAATAAGGGCAGATATGAAGAATATAACAATCATCAATCCCACGGCTACTTGCCATGGTGCATAAATGAATGCTGCAACAATTACGGCCAGGAAAACGAAACATCCGATGGATGTTTTAGCAGATTTCGAATTCATATTTTCAATTCAGTATAAACAGATTTAGTTTTCACTATCCCTTGATCATTGCTTCCAGAAAATCCTGGATCCATATTGTATTCCCAAGCTCCATTAAGAACATACAGAAAATATTAATACCTACGGCAACATAGGTGGCCTGGTGTTTCAGTTTACCATATTTCCATGCGGCCAGAATGATCATCAGAATGATGACAACCTGTGTCACATATACTGGAAAAATAATATCGATGTCGGGCCACTTGTCTATTTGTGAGAGAACGAACACATTCTGAATGCCACGCCCCAAAGCCGGCATCATGATAATAAATACTGTTGAAATGAGCCACCAGGCATGGTCTTCCAATTTTTTCCTATGCACAATACTCATGATCACTGCATAACCGAACAGAAGGATCATGGGAATTTCTACAGAAGCTACACCATAAAAAAATTCGGGTACAAATGGTCCAAAACGCTCTGCTTGTTCAGTGGCACGACGCACAGTTTCAAGATCACGCCGCATCATGCTCAAGGCTGTCAGGGTAACACCTCCCGCCAGGAACATTCCGATGATGCCATAGGTTCGATGCTTTTCCAGTTTACCATGTGTGGCAAAGTAGGGCTGGACAATCAGGTACAAATACCAAATTGTACCGGTCCAATAATGAATGTGTACCGACCAGGCATTATCCGTGAAATCTCCCCAATAGTCTCTCGCTATTCCTAGTTGCATAAAGATCATAGGGATAATCATCCATAAGTGAAGGTTTGAATATTTTTTCATTATGGTTTTATTGGTTACAGAGCGAAAAGTATTTCCATAATGAAATTCCGGATATTACTTATCTCCCAAAAAACATCAGGTATGTAACATCCTTAAGAAATCCTCTTTTTCATGTAATCTGAAGGGGTTTTGCCGTACTTTTCTTTAAAGCATTGCGTAAAATAGGAAACACTATTAAAACCACTGCTGTACGCTACTTCTGAAATGTTTTTACCATTTTGAGCTAGAAGATTTGCAGCTCGTTTGAGTCTGATATCACGGATAAACTCGCTAGCGGAGAATTGAGTTAGAGCCTTAAGCTTCCGGTGAAGTTGCATGCGACTCATCCCTATTTCTTGCTGGAATTGCTCAACGGTAAATGTGGTGTCAGACAAAAATTGATCTACTATATCTAGGGCTTTCTTGATGAATTCTTCATCAGGTGATGTGACCTCAATGTTGGAGGGCTCCAGTAATAAAATTTGGCTGTATCTGGATCTAAGGTCGGCTCGTTGCTTAATGAGGTTTTCAATTCTTATAAAAAGTTCATCGTTGTCAAATGGCTTGGTCAGATAATCATCTGCACCTTGTTTCAAACCATCCAATTTGGAATCACGATCCGCTTTTGCTGTGAGTAAAATTATGGGAATATGGTTAGTCTTCTCATTTAACTTTAATTCATTGCAAAGCGTAATTCCATCCATTTCAGGCATCATGAGATCGGATATAACTATGTCCGGAATACAACTCATTGCCAATTCCAATCCTTCTTTGCCGTTAGCTGCTTCTTTTACCTTGTAGTCGTTTTGAAGAAGATGCTTAATATGTTTTCTCAGATCTGCGTTGTCTTCCACAATCAACACCACAGATTTGTCCGTATCCAGAATCTCCTCTAATTCTGTGTTTTCATAGATTTCTGGTATACTATCAACTAAACGTACGTGTGAGTCCTCCTGTGAAAGTTCAAAAGTTGCATAAGCTGATTTATTTTTCGGAAATGTGAAAGTAAACGTACTACCCTGACCTACCTGGCTATCTACCTTTATCTTTCCATGATGCAAAGCAGCAAGTTCCTTTGTAAGCGTAAGCCCAACCCCAGTTCCTGGTGATTGCTTATTCGTATTGGTCTGGTGAAATCGATTGAAGATCTTGTTGAGTTCTCTTTGTGGTATTCCAGGACCTGAATCCTTTATTGCGACCTGAATGGAACTCCCGGTTAATGTGCCTTCTACTGATATTTCACCTCCATCAGGGGTGAATTTAAATGCATTGGATAACAGGTTATTTAATATCTTCTGAATCTTGTCTCCATCAAAATAGATTTCTTGTGGAATGTTTACCAGTTCACATTGAAATTTGATGTTTTGAGTGCTGGCCAGCGATTCAAATGATGCCACAATTGTCTTGACAAATGCACTAAAGTCTCCTGGAGAAACACTCAACGTCAACTTTCCAGCTTCTAATTTTGAGAGATCCATGAGCTGATTAGTAAGTTCCAAAAGGTGAGTGGCGTTTCGCTGAACAATTTCTAATTCTTGCTGGCTGTTCGTAGGATTATCCGATTGCCTGGAGAGCAAGTTTTGAATCGGGCTTAGAATTAATGTTAAAGGGGTTCGAAATTCATGAGAGATATTGGTGAAGAATGAAGTTTTTATCTCGTCAAGCTCTTTCAGTTTGTGGTTGGCCTTAGCTTTTATTTGATATCGATTGTAAAGTACTCCGATTAAAATGAGCAGGAATGCTGCAGCAATGATCAGGTAATTTCTGAGATCCTGCTGTTTCTGCAATTGCAGACTAGCGATCTCGTTCTCAGCACTTAATAATTCAATCTCCTGTTCTTTTTGGGTGGTTTCGTATTGAGTTTCTAACTCTGCTATCTGCTTAGATTTTTCCTGATTTAAAATACTATCACTAAGCACCTTGAATAATACCTGGTATTCAAGTGCTTTTTGGAAATCCCCGATTTCAGCATACAGGAGTCCCAGGTTTTCGATAATATTATCCTTAGCCGTTAGCAGACTGTGTTCATCAGCCAGCCGATCAGCCTCTAGAAGATTCCGTTGAGCCCTGTCATATTCAGTTAGTGCTAAAAGTGTTTTTCCTATTCCAAGATAATTATTGCATTGACCGACAAAATGATCAATGTCGGATTGAATGGAAAGGCTCCTTTGATAATTTTCAAGTGCCTCTGGATAAGATCCATCCTCAAAAAACAAACCCGCCATGTTGGTAAGGATATCAGACGCATGATATCTTTCATTTATCGAGGTATATATTTTTGACGCTTCCTGATAATAATTAATGGCAGCAGATTTCTGACCCTGCAATTGCTTCACACTGCCTAGGTGTTTATAAATGAAAGCCTGATTGTATAGATTTTCTGAACTCTGTGACATCTCAAGTCCTTGATTCAAATAGTCCGTTGCGATTTCCAGGTTTTCCAATTCTGCATGAACCAGACCTATATTAATGAATGCCACTTCCCTGATTGAGAGTGATCCCAGTTCTGCAGCCTTTTGGTAACTTTTAAGTGCGTCGGTAAGCAATCCATTCGACAAATAAATATTTCCAATATTGTTGTTGGCACTTGCTATCATAGAGGAATCACTGTAATTGCGGCCCAGGTCTTCAGCTTGTTTGAAGTATTGGATCGCCTCTTCCCATTTCCCCATTCCATTATTTGTATTGCCAAGTCCACTAAGTGCATCAAACTGTCCTTTTACATAGGATATTTCTTCAGCTTTCTTGAGACCCAGTCCAAAATATCGAAAAGCAGAGTCGTTTTCACTTCGAATGCGATACATATACCCTAACGTGGTGCAGGACTCTGCTTCTCCTATGGGGTAGCCAATTTTTTCAGAGAGTGCAAGGGCCTGTTTGGTATATGCAATGACCAGCTCAGGGTCATCATAAAACAGATCCGTGTAAAAGAATTCCAGGTAAGTCTTCACCTTGAAGCTATCTTCTACCTGCTCTGATAATAATGCACTGAGAGAGTCAACTTCATTTTGGGCAAAAGAGGAACCAACTACCATTGACAGGTAAACAAGAATGGCGAACTTTCGGTACATAGTGATCGGTGAACCTAAGTTAATTAATCCATTTGATCGGGATAAAATATTTTTCAAACCCAACTTATCTCGTTGAACCTAGACAGATCGAAGGTTCCGGATATGATTACGAATCCAACTGTCCATAAAATGTGTTAACAAATATGGAATTTGTGTTAGTACTTGAAACGCGTTAAGCATAATTTTAAAGTTTAACTAAGCCTAATCACAAGATGAATAAACAGATTTTGATTGTAACATTCGTTTTTGCAATCCTGACTATCTTTTCTGTAACTTCTTATTGGGATTCCTCACTTTCAGCCAGGGAATTGAAGAATACTTCTAGACCGAATGATAGTGAAAGCTTGAATGCCTTCAATACAATGATGGATGTACTAACCCACCAGAGGTGTGTCAATTGCCATCCATCTGATAATGTGCCAAAGCAGGGTGAAGATCGTCATCCTCACCGATTTGAGATTACAAGATTCAACATGATTGGTGCGACCAATTGCAATACTTGTCATCAAGCATCAAACAATAGTTTTTCCGGAGTTCCCGGAGCTCCGGATTGGGCATTAGCCCCACATACTATGAGATGGGAGGGACTTTCAAGGATTGAAATTGCCAAGTCGATGATGAGTCCTGAAACCAATGGTAACCGAACCCCTGACGATATTATGCATCATCTTACAGAACACGAATTGGTGCTATGGGCTTGGGAGCCGGGAGTAGACCTTAATGGGAACCCAAGAGAATCACCGCCGGTACCCAGGGATGAATACATTGCTGCGGTAAAGAAGTGGATAGACCTGGGGGCACAAATACCTGAAGAATAACCTAATCATTATAAATAGTAGAAAATCAATGACTGTATCATTTACAATTAATGATCAACCGGCCATGGTCGATGTAGATGGAAATACACCTCTTCTATGGGTGATCCGTGATCTATTGGATTTGAAAGGAACCAAGTTTGGTTGCGGTAAAGCTGCTTGCGGCGCCTGCACCATCCATGTTGATGGAGAAGCTGTACGATCATGCTCCTTTGCTGTGAAATATGTAGAAGGGAAGAAAATCACGACAATCGAGGGACTTGGCAATGAAGAAAATCCGCATCCTGTGCAACAAGCATGGATAGAGGAAATCGTTCCGCAGTGTGGATATTGTCAACCTGGTTTTATGATGGCCACTGCCGCTCTTTTGAAGAAAAATCCGGATCCTACTGATGAGGATATTGATAACAACATCATCAATATCTGTCGATGCGGGACCTATTACCGGATGAGAAAAGCTATAAAAAAAGCTGTTGAATTAACCTAATCTGACTGTCAATACTATGAGTAAGAAAAAGATTTCAAGAAGAAAGTTTCTCGTAAGAGGAGGCTTAGGAACTGTAGGTGTACTTGCTTTGGGAACCTACGTGTCAAGAAATCCAATTAGGAGGTCAATATTGGAAACGGTAAACACCATGATCCCACCCTATAATGGTACCGGAACTGAGGCTTCATTATGGTTTGAGTTGACCAAAGAGAACAAAATAATTTTTCATTCTCCGAAAGTCGAAATGGGACAAGGGATCTTCACAGGTTTCACTCAAATGATTGCTGATGAAATGGATGTAACCCTGAACCAAGTTGAGGTGAAAGGGGCGGCTACAGAAACAGGTATTGTGGATGGGATGAGCACAGGAGGAAGTCTTTCAGTTGCTTCGTTATGGCAGCCACTTCGGGAGTTGGCGGCAATGATGCGTGAAATGCTCAAAGTAGAAGCTTCCACGAAGATGGGAGTTGATGTCACATCCCTCACCACAAAGAATGGTGTGATCTCCGGTGAGGGAAGTTCAATGACCTATGCTGAAGCAGCAGACGGTGTCACCGAATGGCAAGTTTTGGATGATGCGCCAGCACCAAAAACAGACGGATTCAAATATGTGGGCAAGTCGATTCCACGGGTAGATTTGAAGGAAAAAGTTTATGGAGCTCCGATTTATGGTCTGGATGCGGAAATGCCGGATATGTTATATGCCTCAATCATCAGGCCTGGCCTGGTAGGGGCAAAATTTAAAAATGCGGATACTAGTCAGGCTTCAAAAATGCCGGGTGTCGTTAAGGTTGTTCAAATTGATGACTGGGTTGGTGTGGTAGCCAACTCCTATGCAGAGGCACTGGCGGCCAAGGACTCCATTAGAGTAGAGTGGGAGGTGTCAAAAAAATGGACGGAAGAGGGTCTAAGCGAAATATTACAGGTAGGAAAAGGAGATCGTTTCATCGTCCAGAAGGAAGGGAGTTCGCTACAGGATGAGGATCAAGGTGTCTTGACCATGGAGTTTACAAGTCCGATTGGTGCACATGCCCAATTGGAACCTAATGGGGCAGTAGCAAGCTTCAAAGATGGTAAAGTGACGGTGATCCTTTCCACCCAGGTAATAAGGGTCACTCAAGAACAGGTCGCTGAGGCATTGGAAATCGATCTTGAAAATGTAAATGTGATCCCGATGCAGCTTGGAGGTGGTTTCGGTCGTCGGCTAAATACCTATCATGCCATTCAAGCCGCTCAGTTGTCTAGAGAGGTTGGCAAGCCGGTAAAATATGTTTTCACAAGGAAGGAAGAGTTTCAAAATGATCAGTTTCGTCCGCCTACCCATCATATTTTAAAAGGTAAACTTGGAGATGATGGATACTTAAGTGCATTGGAGCATCATTATGCCAGTGGTGACGTGGCCATCAATTCTGTTATTTTCCCTTCTATCGTCAATACGATCATGGGAACGGATGTAGGAGCTGCCAGAGGTGCTAACATCATGTATGACCTAATTCCGAATTATCGATCTGTGCAATGGCATACTACCCTGCCTTTCGCAACCAGTTGGTGGAGATCACTGGGATTGCTGGCGAATACGTTTGCTATCGAGAGTTTCATAGATGAAATGGCCCTGCAAGCAGGGAAAGATCCAATTGATTTTAGGTTGAAAAGGTTCAGTAATGATCCGGAGGCGAAACGTATCAAGAAAGTAATTGAGGTAGCGGTTGATAGGAGCGGATACACTGATAACGTTTCTGGAGGTCGTGCAATGGGTATCGCAGCATCAATAGATGCTGGTTCTCCGGCAGCGCAAGTAGTTGAGGTTTCCATTGAGAATGGTGCAATAAAAGTTCACAAGGTTACCTGTGCATTTGATTGCGGAATGGTCATTAATCCGGATCAGGTAGTTGCTCAGTGTGAAGGATCCATTATTATGGGTATCAGTGCATCCATGTACGAGAAAATGACATTGGATGAGGGTGAATTAAAGCCCACAATCTATGGTCCCTACGAAATGGCAAGGATTAAACATACACCAAAGGAAATTGATGTTCACCTAATACAGGGAGCTCCGATCCCATTACCGGTGGGTGAACCGCCTCTAGGACCGATTGGTGCTGCAATCGGGAATGCCGTTCGTAGGTTATCTGGCATTCGGTTAACCGACATACCTCTACAACAAGCTTATAATACTGCTGTGAAAAAAGGTCAACTATCTGCTACCATAGGTGAGATTAAAGAAAATACTGTTTAGATAAATCTCACCAAGCAAAAAAATGATTTCTCAAAAGCCGTAAACTGTCATGCTGAACTAAATTCAGGATGATATTTGAAAAACTTTTGAGACACCTAATCTTGGTTTACTATCAGTTCAAGCTTCGATACTCTACAGGTGTGTGCCCTGTTTTAGACTTGAAGAGCCGAGTGAAATAATGTGGGTAATTGAATCCCAGATCATAGGCTATTTCACTTATCGACTGTTCGCTACTCAAGAGTAAATTTTTGGCCATTTCCACCACAAAGTTGTTGATGTGATCCTTTGGAGTTCTTCCCGTTTCTTTTTTGATCAAATCACTAAAATAGTGTTGGGAAAGGTTGGCTTTGTTACTGAAATATTCAATCAGTGGAAGCCCATTTTCAAGTGCTTTTTTATCTGTAAAATACTTTTTCAACTCACTCTTAAACTGTCCGACTACATTGCTGCTTGTACTTGTCCGTGTATTGAATTGTCTTTCATAAAACCGTAAGATATAGTTGAGCAACAATTCCAGGCTTGAGACGATCACTCGATGACTGTGATTGTCAATTCGCTGTTCGTACTCTTTCTTTATGTTGTTGATACAGTCATTAATCACCTTTTCTTCCTCTTCAGATAAATGAAGACCTTCAAACACTTTATAGTTGAAAAAAGAATAATCATTAATGATCTCACCGAGATGTGTGCCACGCACAAGATCAGGGTGAAAGTACAGGATCCAGCCCTTGATATCTCCAGGAGCAACTGCCTTGGTTTGTGTGTAAATCTGCTTGGGGGAGGATGCAAACAGTACTCCTTCGTCATAGTCTATTGAACTTCTTCCATATTCGGCTCCACAACTTTTATCCTTTATGGAGATCATGTATAGATCATATGTGACCTTGTTGCCGACTGCGTTTTTCGGGATTTCAAGTTTTGACGCATCCAAGAGGGTAATTAGTGGATGTTTCGGATTTCCAAGGCTAAGTATATTATGCAGAGCGGTGATGCTCTCTATATTGATAACTTCTTCCATGATTCTGCGAGTTACTAAAATAATAAACGAACCTTAATCCAGTGACAGGCTGCCGTGGCAGGTAGTAAAGTTCAAAATGAAATGCACACTAAGGATACACAGAATCGCAGATGAACTTGCTAGTAAAATATCAACAATATGATTGTCCCAGAAAATATGGAGTAGGTTATTTGTCAATATCCACCATTTGGACAGTATTTTAATATTATCTCACTTACATTCATTCACAATTTTCTTAGTTCACTACCTGACCTCTATCATTTTTACAATAGTGACTGATGATTACCTTGAATTACCAGTATTTCTTCATTCATCATGTCCCATCATACAATCAAAAAAGGATATACACACCTGGCTGACCGGATCAATAAGTTCCCACAAGGCGCCCCTCCAACTAAGGTTCTATTTCAGATCCTTGAGATGTTGATGAGTGAGAAGGAGGCCAGCCTCCTGGCAGTACTTCCTATCAAACCATTCAACACTTCGAAAGCAGCTAAAATCTGGAAGTTAAGCAATGTAGACGCTCAGAATATATTGGATCAATTGGCGGGTAGGGGTATCCTGGTGGACATGCATCAAAATGGAGAATCCCATTATGTGCTGCCTCCACCTATGGCAGGTTTTTTTGAATTTTCCATGATGCGTATTCGAAAGGATATAGATCAAAAGGTGTTGAGTGAGTTATTTTATCAGTACCTGAATGTTGAAGAAGACTTTATTAAGGATCTTTTTGGCACGGGGGAGACAAGATTAGGGAGGACATTTGTGCATGAACCGGTTTTGAGTTCGGAAAATGCACTGCATGTATTGGATTATGAACGTGCTTCGGAGGTTATTGAAACCTCATCGGATATGGCAGTTGGTGCATGTTATTGCAGACATAAGATGTATCACATGGGGAAAGCTTGCGATGCACCCATGGATATATGCATGACTTTCAATACTTCCGCTGCTTCCTTAATAAAACATAATGTTGCTCGTCGCGTCGATAAGATGGAAGGACGCGACCTCCTGCAAAAGGCATATGATCACAACCTGGTGCAATTTGGTGAGAATGTCAGGGAAAATGTGAATTTCATCTGCAATTGTTGCGGTTGCTGCTGCGAGGCAATGATCGCTGCCCGGAAATTTGCGATACTCCATCCGGTTCATACAACCAATTTTATCCCTGGCCTGGTTGAATCGAAGTGCAATGGCTGTGGCAGGTGTGTCGATATATGTCCCGTTGAAGCCATGGCCTTGGTAACTGCCAATGATCCCCAAAAACCTAAGCGCAAAAAAGCAAAACTCAATGAAGATGTATGTTTGGGTTGTGGACTCTGCGTAAAGGCTTGCACCAAAGACAGCTTGAAACTAGATTCCCGAAACCAACGTGTGATCACTCCGCTTAATGGTACTCACAAAGCAGTAGTCATGGCGATAGAACGAGGGAGATTACAAAACCTGATATTTGACAACCAGGTACTATGGAGTCACAGGGCATTGGCTGCTGTTCTAGGAGTTATCTTGGAGTTGCCCCCTTTCAAGCAAATATTAGCCAGTAAACAGGTTAAATCCAGGTATTTGGAGCAGCTGATTTCCATGAAATGATAATTTAGGTGTAACAGGTGGAACCTCTAAACTGGGGTCTACTAAATGATTTGATAAGTCCCATAAACCAAAGCAGCCAATCCCCAGTAGACAAAATTGCCCCAGTAATAGGTGTAGTACCGAAGTGGTCCTTGAGATGGATATACATACTCTTTCTCTGCATGCCAAAGGATCACATTAATATAGACAGAGATCGCTCCTGATACGGCAAAAAGTGCATATCCCCAGGATTTGGCAAGTATCATTCCGATTATCCCTCCGGCCAATAATGGAAAGAATAGTAGCCAATCGGCCACTGCCATGCCATACGCATTTTTGAAATGGGATTGATCTCTCCATTCTTCTCCCTTTCCAATAAGGATATCCTTAGCCTGTTGACCTTTTGGGTTGAATAAGATAACCAGCTGAGCAATAAAAAGTGGCAAGCATGTGATCAATCCAAAGACGATCAAGATCCATGTCAAAAGAGTGGGTTGATACATCATTCAAAGATTTATTATCCCGCCTGCCATGCTATGAACATGGCAAGAATACCGGGAACAAAGTTTGCCAGGGTCCATGTAATTCGAAATGTAGGGCTAAAGATATTATGACCTATTTTCCATTGATTAATTGTCCAATGCCAGAAACTTATGGCATGGTAAACAAAAACGACTCCTGGTAGCCATATGAGTTTGTAACTCCACGGAAGATCCAAAATCAGACCTACTCCGGCAATGCCATATATCCAACCAAGGAACACATCAGCTTTAGCTATTGCATTTTCATAGACTTTGAATTCCTTGGGTCCCTTTTCCTGTAAGCCGATTTTAGTAGCATATTCCCAATTGATAATGGAAATTAGTTGACCTAACCAATGAAATATGAAACCCACGACAAAAACTAATATCCCTACGACAATATTGGCATATGGAAATATCTGATTCATATTAATGTCCTTTCATCATCCTCCTATTTTGGATGGTTTATAGTATTCAATGATTGTCGTATTCGAAGGAAAAAAAATTAGCAACATCTAGCTATGACCAATGTCATCTGATTTCACCAATTACTTCATGCTACTCGTAAAATCTTATCCATCTTTCTCCCCCTTGCCAACTCATCAACTAACTTGTCCAGGTAGCGTACCTTCTGCGTCAAAGGATTTGCGATATCTTCTACCCGGTAACCACAGATCACACCTGTGATCAGGTGAGCATTTGTATTTAATGAGGCATTCTGAAAAAATATTTCAAAGGACACCTTTTCCTCGATAAGTTTTTGCAATTTTTTCTCGTCATAGGTAGTCAGCCATTTAATGACTTCATGCAGTTCTTCTTTCGTTCTACCTTTTTTCTCAACTTTCGTTACATAATGTGGGTAAACCGAAGCAAATGTCATTTTTGCTAATCGCTCATCCTGGTTACTTGTGTTGCTCATTTGGTATTCAGCTTGAATATCTAATCTATTGAAAATTTGATTGGAACTCAAGTGAAAGCCCGATCAGACCTGGATTAGTAATAATCCCTTAAATAATAATACCGGGTGGGGTCCTTTTCAAACCCATCCCAATTTCTCCTGTCATTGGGGTTTTCTTCACCGTTGTGTTGGTGTTCTTCACCAACAACTATAGCATATAACGCTTTATTTCAATGGCAAATTATTAATTTGCTATAGTGAAATTCGATTATCATCCTGTTTTCTTGACGGTAAGTGTCGTCCAATGGAAACATATCCTTGTAGAAGAGAAGGTGAAAATGATAATCACTGATAGCCTGAGATTTTTGGTAAAGAATGAAAGAATTCATTTGTATGGTTTTGTTATCATGCCAAACCATCTTCATTTAATATGGCAAGTAATTGGTAATTACAAACCGCATGATGTCCAAAGGGACTTTTTGAAATATACTTCTCAAAGAATATTGCAATATTTTAGGAACCTGGAATCTCCAGTATATGACGAACTCATTGTCGATAAAAAAGATCGAAAGAGGCAGGTTTGGTAGAGAAATTCACTTGGTGTAGATCTCTTTTCTCAAAAGGTTTTCGAACAAAAACTGGATTATATACATAATAATCCGTGTCACGAAAAGTGGAAATTGGCTGATTATCCGGATTCGTATAAGTATTCCAGTGCTGAGTTTTACTCAACTGGTTTTGACAGGTTTGGAATCATATCTCATCATGATGGGTAGTGTATAAACGTTGGTGAAGAACACCAACGTCGGTTTGAGAGTGGAAGTTGGCTGATTATCCGGATTAACGTTGGTGAAGAACACCAACGTAGGCTGAGTATAAACGTTGGTGAAGAACACCAACGTGGGCTTGATATTCCAGTGCTGAGTTTTACTCAACTGGTTTTGACAGGTTTGGAATTATATCTCATCATGATGGGTAGTGTATAAACGTTGGTGAAGAACACCAACGTCGGTTTGAGAGTGGAAGTTGGCTGATTATCCGGATTAACGTTGGTGAAGAACACCAACGTAGGCTGAGTTAACGTTGGTGAAGAACACCAACTTTAGCTTGAGGATCATTAATAAATCCCTCTAGTAATAATACTGCGTGAGATCCTTTTTAAACCCATCCCAATTTCTCAATTTAGTATCAGCTTAAATCAAGACCATGTCTACAAATAATACCCTTCCCAAAGTGGCATATTTCTGTATGGAATATGCCCTTCAAACTGATTTCAAACTGTATGCTGGGGGCCTTGGCATCCTTGCAGGCGATTATCTCAAAGGCGCTAAAGATCATGATTTTCCTATCACAGGTATCGGTGTCCTCTGGAAACAGGGCTACACCGATCAAGTGCTGGATAGCGAAGGAAAACCATATGATTCTTATCACAACTACAAGTACGATTTCTTGAAGGACACGGGGGTGGAAGTGGAGGTTATCATAAGAAAGCGTAAAGTGAAATGTAAGGTATGGAAGTGTGATAAGTTTGGAAATGTGGATCTGTATCTCCTTGACACGGATGTCAAAGGAAACGATGATCCGTGGATCACCGGACAGCTGTATGGCTGGTTTGAAGAGGAACGAGTGGCTCAGGAAATGGTATTGGGAATCGGCGGGATACGCGCACTGCGTGAGTTGGGTATTGATGTAGATGTTTATCACTTCAACGAAGGGCATGCCTTATTTGCCGGCTTTGAATTGGTACGTGAAAAAATGGAGTTAGGGAAATCATATGAAGAAGCGTTGGCTCTTACTAGAAAAGAAATTGCCTTTACGACACACACACCCATTGTTCAGGGAAATGAATCTCACACCATTGACCGGCTCATGTACATGGGTGCTAACAACAAAGTATTTAGTAGATCCAAACTGAGAGCTTTGGGTGGTAGTCCGTTCAATATGACAGTTGGCGCACTTCGTATGTCTAAAAAGGCGAATGCTGTTGCGCAGCTACATAATGAAACAGCCAATAAAATGTGGGAAAAGGTTGAGGACCGTGCGGATATCATTGGAATTACCAATGCAATCCATATTCCTACCTGGGTAGATGAGCGCATGATCAAAGCCGCTTTAGAGGGCGCCAACATTTGGTCCGTCCACATGGAAAACAAACGTAGACTGGTAGACTATGTGAAAGAAAAGAATGGAATAACCCTGGATCCGGATGTGTTAACGATCGGTTTTTCCAGAAGAGCCGCACCGTATAAACGAAGTGACCTGATTTTCACAAAAAGAAGGATCATCTCACCGTTGTTGAAGAAAGGAAAATTACAGATCATATTTTCAGGTCGGGCACACCCGCTGGATGATGTGGGCAAGGCCATAGTTGAACGAATTGTATCATTATCACAGGAATATCCGGATTCGGTGGTATTTCTTCAGAACTATGACATGGAAGTTGGTGCGCTGTTGACCAGCGGTTCAGATATTTGGTTAAATAATCCACGTAGACCGAAAGAAGCCAGTGGTACTTCTGGTATGAAGGCTGCTATGAATGGAGTATTGAACCTCAGTATTCTTGATGGGTGGTGGCCAGAAGCTTGTGATCATGGGGTCAATGGTTGGCAATTTGGTGATGGATTTGAGAGCAAAGGAGAGAAGAAACAAGCCAAACATGACGTGAATGCCCTTTATGATGTGCTTTTAAATGAGGTCATCCCAACCTATTATGACTATAGGGATAAATGGGTTGAAATGATGAAAGCAAGTATTCTCAGCACTAAGGAGCAGTTTGCGGTCAAACGCATGCTGGAGGAATACTACGAATTACTCTATAAGGCCTAGTGACATCAAATTTTTATCTGACCTATGAGATCTATTCCCGGTTTTCAACTCCCTGACTCGATGCAAGCCTTAATGGTTGTGTCATTTGAATCACCCCTTGAAGTTGCAGAAACATCAGTGCCGGTACCTGGAAAAGGGGAGGTTTTAGTGAAAATCGATAGTTCTCCTGTCAATCCATCTGACTGGTCATTTCTCCGGGGCATGTATTCTTCCAAAAAGAAACCACCTGTAATTGCAGGATTTGAAGGAAGCGGGACGGTAGTTGCGACCGGTGATGATTTCATGTCCCGACGACTTCTGGGGAAACCAGTGGCTTGTTTTGCGCCTCAGGATGGGAATGGGACATGGGCTGAATATATGGTCACAAGTAATAAGGCCGTAATTCCGCTGGGAAAAGATTTTGATCTGGAGCAAGGCAGTATGTTATTGGTTAATCCACTCACCGTTTTTGCAATGGTTGAAATTGCGAAGAAGAGAAAGCTGAAAGCTATTGCGAATACAGCAGCTGCAAGTGCATTGGGTCAGATGCTGGATAGACTTTGTACGGAAAATGGGATTGAGTTGGTCAACATTGTTCGTAGGCAGGAACAGGTTGACGATCTTAAGTCCAAAGGAATTAAACATGTGCTTAATAGCTCGGATCCGTACTTTATCAAGGACATGAAAGCCCTTTTCCATGAACTAGATGTTCGATTGGCCTTCGATGCCATCTCAGACGATTCTCCTTATAACTTATTGGAGGCATTACCTCCACAAAGTGAGGTTATGCTATATGGAGCGTTATCGGAAAAAGCGGTCCTAGCTCATCCACGAAGATTCATTTTTGATGACAAGCGTTTAACCGGATTATGGCTGTCACCATGGATAACAAAGCAGAATATTTTCAAACTATTGAACCTCTTCAAAAAGGTTAAGAAATTTATCCGTGATAGTCACCAAACCACTATTGCCCAAAGAGTCCCATTGGCTGAGGCCAATGATGCTATTCCCAAATATGTAGAGAAAATGTCTGAAGGCAAGTTGATTATCAAACCAGCTAAATCTTGAAGTATTTAGATTTGGATCATTGCCAGCAAAGACCACTAGTTAACAATCTCGGGACATGCAAAAACAAAATTCGGTTCAGAAATACCTGGGTGTAACAATTTTATGTTTTGGGAATACAAATCGATAGTTCAGCATAACCTCATGACTTCCAGAGCTGATCTGCTTTAGTTCTGTCAATGTTATGTCATAGGCATAACCTAATCTCAATTGATTATTTAATTGAATCTCAATGAGCAAGCTGATAGCATCTAGTGATCTGTATGACATCCCCAACCATAGTCTGTCATCTAATATCACATTTGCATTCAAATCAAATTCTATCGGAGCCCCGGGTACTGACTTAACAAGTAGATTCGGTTTTACTCTGACAAGTGGTGAAAGATCGAAAATTGCTCCGGCTGTCAAATAATAATGTTGTATTTGTTGAATGCCTATGTCATCTGAGACACCACCTTGATCCTGTGGGTTATTTTTCAACAAGAACGGGATAGAAATTCCTCCGTAGAATTTCTGATTTTGAAAATAGATCCCAGCACCGAAATTTGGATCGAATGATCTGCCGTCAGAAAGTAAATTTTCATCATCAACACCTAAATCGGTATATCGTAATTGAGTATCGCTAAAACCCGCATGAAGACCCATGGATAATATGCCAATTGAAGTCTCCAAACGATATGAATATGAGGCAAAAAAACTTGTTTGAGTGGTTACACCAATGTTGTCACGCACGAACAAACCACCAAGTCCAATGTTCTTTTCTGGAACTGGAGAATGCACCGAGAATGTTTGCGTGGTGGGTGCACCGTCGATACCAACCCATTGGACCCTGGCCAAAGCAGTCATACTTATGGCATCATGTGATCCGGCATAAGCCGGATTTATGGCTAGTCCGTTAAACATATACTGACTGAACATGACCTGCTGCTGTGCAACAATCTCCGTCAATGCCAGGCAAAATACTAATATTGAAATCCATTTTTTCATAGCCGATGTATTATTACGTCAATCTTATTGTCTTTTTGATTGTACCGCATTGGTTCTTCGATGACTGTATGGGTATAATCGACAAAACATTGATTTTTATTCTTTCTTAACGATTAACTACCACATATCCGCTTAAAGGTCTTTGTCCATTTTTAAGATCAATGAGATAGAAATATGTTCCTTCAGGCACTACTTTTTCACCTGTGATTAGCCCGAACTGTGACTCGCTTCTCCAGGCCTTATCAGCATTGTTATATCCTTTAGTCTCATAAATCAGATTACCCCATCTATTATATATCTGCACTGTATTATTTGGAAAATCTTCAATTCCTTCGATGTGGAAATAATCATTTCGTCCATCTCCATCTGGAGTGAATCCTTTTGTGGGGATAATAGCAATGCATTGGTCAGCATCTTGAAAGTCCGGACTGAGATCTTCATCACAGTCATCGTTATAAGGATTACCGTCACCATCAGCATCTTCTTGCTGGTCATCAAGACCATCCCCGTCGGTGTCACAGGGATCAGTATCCAGGTAGTTAGGCGTTCCATCTCTGTCACAATCATCATTTGAAAGATCTCCATCTCCATCGATGTCCTCATCACTGTCGTAGATTCCGTCGCCATCGGTATCACAAGTATTCGCATCGAGGAAATTAGGATTACCATCACCGTCACAATTGTCATTGTAAGGATTACCATCACCATTGGTATCTTCTTGCTGGTCGTTCAAACCATCGCCGTCGGTGTCACAAGGATCAGTATCCAGGTAATTGGGTGTTCCATCTTCGTCACAATCATCATTTGAAGGATCCCCATCTCCATCGATGTCCTCATCACTGTCGTAGATTCCGTCGCCATCGGTATCACAAGTATTCGCATCGAGGAAATTAGGATTACCATCACCGTCACAATTGTCATTGTAAGGATTACCATCACCATTGGTATCTTCTTGCTGGTCGTTCAAACCATCGCCGTCGGTGTCACAAGGATCAGTATCCAGGTAATTGGGTGTTCCATCTTCGTCACAATCATCATTTGAAGGATCCCCATCTCCATCGATGTCCTCATCACTGTCGTAGATTCCGTCACCATCGGTATCACAAGTATCCGCATCGAGGAAATTAGGATTACCATCACCGTCACAATTGTCATTGTAAGGATTTCCATCACTATTGGTATCTTCTTGCTGGTCGTTCAAACCATCGCCGTCGGTGTCACAAGGATCAGTATCCAGGTAATTGGGTGTTCCATCTTCGTCACAATCATCATTTGAAGGATCTCCATCTCCATTGATATCCTCATCACTGTCGTAGATTCCGTCACCATCGGTATCACAAGTATCCGCATCGAGGAAATTAGGATTACCATCACCGTCACAATTATCATTGTAAGGATTACCATCACCATTAGCATCTTCTTGCTGGTCGTTCAAACCATCGCCGTCGGTGTCACAAGGATCAGTATCCAGGTAATTGGGTGTTCCATCTTCATCACAATCATCATTTGAAGGATCCCCATCTCCATCGATGTCCTCATCACTGTCGTAGATTCCGTCACCATCGGTATCACAAGTATCCGCATCGAGGAAATTAGGATTACCATCACCGTCACAATTGTCATTGTAAGGATTTCCATCACTATTGGTATCTTCTTGCTGGTCGTTCAAACCATCGCCGTCGGTGTCACAAGGATCAGTATCCAGGTAATTGGGTGTTCCGTCCTCGTCGCAATCATCATTCGAGAGATCTCCGTCACCATTTGTATCCTCATCACTGTCGTAAACCCCATCACCATCGGTATCACAAGTATCCATATCAAGGAAGTTTGGAATATTATCTTCATCGCAATCATCATTATAAGGATTTCCGTCACCATTAATGTCTTCCTCCTCGTCATTCAAACCATCGCCGTCGGTGTCGCAAGGATCCGCATCCAGGTAATTCAGGATTCCGTCGCTATCACAGTCACCATTAGCTATTTCATCTGAGGTCAAAATACCATCATCATCATCATCAGTATCCAGGTAATCAGGAATACCGTCAGCATCTGTGTCATCATTAGTAGGGTCACCATCAAGATTCAAATCTTCGGCATTATCGGAAATCCCATCTCCATCAGTGTCGCATGGATCGGGATCAAGAAAGTTCGGAATGCCATCTTCATCGCAATCATCGTTATATGGATTTCCGTCAAGATTACTGTCTTCATTATCATTTAAACCATCACCGTCTATGTCGCAGGGATCTGTATCCAGGTAATTCAGGATTCCGTCGCTATCACAGTCACCATTAGCTATTTCATCTGAGGTCAAAATACCATCATCATCATCATCAGTATCCAGGTAATCAGGAATACCGTCAGCATCTGTGTCATCATTAGTAGGGTCACCATCAAGATTCAAATCTTCGGCATTATCGGAAATCCCATCTCCATCAGTGTCGCATGGATCGGGATCAAGAAAGTTCGGAATGCCATCTTCATCGCAATCATCGTTATATGGATTTCCGTCAAGATTACTGTCTTCATTATCATTTAAACCATCACCGTCTATGTCGCAGGGATCTGTATCCAGGTAATTCAGGATTCCGTCGCTATCACAGTCACCATTAGCTATTTCATCTGAGGTCAAAATACCATCATCATCGTCATCAGTATCCAGGTAATCAGGAATACCGTCAGCATCTGTGTCATCATTGGTAGGGTCACCATCAAGATTCAAATCTTCGGCATTATCGGAAATCCCATCTCCATCAGTGTCGCATGGATCGGGATCAAGAAAGTTCGGAATGCCATCTTCATCGCAATCATCGTTATATGGATTTCCGTCAAGATTACTGTCTTCATTATCATTCAAACCATCACCGTCTATATCGCAGGGATCTGTATCCAGGTAATTCAGGATTCCGTCGCTATCACAGTCACCATTAGCTATTTCATCTGAGGTCAAAATACCATCATCATCGTCATCAGTATCCAGGTAATCAGGAATACCGTCAGCATCTGTGTCATCATTTTCAAGGATGCTGTCTCCGTTGATATCTTCATTTGTATCAACAATCCCATCGTTATCTGTATCTCCCGAGGGAATGGACGTATCAATGGTCAATTCATCAGTAGTAGTATCAGAGGTACTGTTACCGGAATCATCGGTGGATGTAATCAAAATATCATAAACACCTTCTCCGAGGGGATCAAAGGGTCCTCCAGCTGTAGGGGAGTCGGTTTCGGTATTCACGGTCCAGTCGCCACTGCCGTCGGCAGTTGTTTCAAATGTCACGCCATCAATTACTACGGTTACGGTACTGTTGGCTTCCGCTGTACCGGAGATGACCGGTGTAGTATCGTTGCTGCTCACAATGTCAATGGTTGGCACCATCGGTGGAGTGGTATCAATGGTTAGTTCATCAGTGGTAGTATCAGAGGTACTGTTACCGGAATCATCGGTGGATGTAATCAAAATATCATAAACACCTTCTCCGAGGGGATTAAAGGGTCCTCCAACTGTAGGGGAGTCGGTTTCGGTATTCACGGTCCAGTCGCCACTGCCATCGGCCGTTGTTTCAAATGTCACGCCATCAATCACTACGGTTACGGTACTGTTGGCTTCAGCTGTACCGGAGATGACCGGTGTAGTATCGTTACTGCTCACAATGTCAATGTTTGGTACCATCGGTGGAGTGGTATCAATGGTCAATTCATCAGTGGTAGTATCAGAGGTACTGTTACCGGAATCATCGGTGGATGTAATCAAAATATCATAAACACCTTCTCCGAGGGGATCAAAGGGTCCTCCAGCTGTAGGGGAGTCGGTTTCGGTATTCACGGTCCAGTCGCCACTGCCGTCGGCAGTTGTTTCAAATGTCACGCCATCAATTACTACGGTTACGGTACTGTTGGCTTCCGCTGTACCGGAGATGACCGGTGTAGTATCGTTGCTGCTCACAATGTCAATGGTTGGCACCATCGGTGGAGTGGTATCAATGGTTAGTTCATCAGTGGTAGTATCAGAGGTACTGTTACCGGAATCATCGGTGGATGTAATCAAAATATCATAAACACCTTCTCCGAGGGGATTAAAGGGTCCTCCAAGTGTAGGGGAGTCGGTTTCGGTATTCACGGTCCAGTCGCCACTGCCATCGGCCGTTGTTTCAAATGTCACGCCATCAATCACTACGGTTACGGTACTGTTGGCTTCCGCTGTACCGGAGATGACCGGTGTAGTATCGTTGCTGCTCACAATGTCAATGGTCGGTACCATCGGTGGAGTGGTATCAATGGTCAGTTCGTTGGAAGTGGCATCGGAAGTGTTGTTACCTGCGGCGTCTGTACTGGTGACGGCCACTTCGTTGGTACCGTTCACATCGGGGCTGAAGGTTCCGCTGTCGGGGGTATCACTACCGGTATCAATGCTCCAGTTGCCACTGCCATCGGCGGTCGTTGAGTAGGTAGCTCCAGCGACAACGACAGTTACGGTAGAGCCGATCTCGGCTGTCCCTGCAATGACAGGAGTAGGGTCATTGGTAACCTGGGCGGTAACAGTAGGTGTAGCCGGTGGAGTGGTATCAATGGTCAGTTCGTTGGAAGTGGCATCGGAAGTGCTGTTACCTGCGGCGTCTGTACTGGTGACGGCCACTTCGTTGGTACCGTTCACATTGGGGCTGAAGGTTCCGCTGTCGGGGGTATCACTACCGGTATCAATGCTCCAGTTGCCACTGCCATCGGCGGTCGTGGAGTAGGTAGCTCCAGCGACAGCGACAGTTACGGTAGAGCCGATCTCGGCTGTCCCTGCAATGACAGGAGTAGGGTCATTGGTAACCTGGGCGGCAACAGTAGGTGTAGCCGGTGGAGTGGTATCAATGGTCAGTTCGTTGGAAGTGGCATCGGAAGTGCTGTTACCTGCGGCGTCTGTACTGGTGACGGCCACTTCGTTGGTACCGTTCACATTGGGGCTGAAGGTTCCGCTGTCGGGGGTATCACTACCGGTATCAATGCTCCAGTTGCCACTGCCATCGGCGGTCGTGGAGTAGGTAGCTCCAGCGACAACGACAGTTACGGTAGAGCCGATCTCGGCTGTCCCTGCAATGACAGGAGTAGGGTCATTGGTAACCTGGGCGGTAACAGTAGGTGTAGCCGGTGGAGTGGTATCAATGGTCAGTTCGTTGGAAGTGGCATCGGAAGTGCTGTTACCTGCGGCGTCTGTACTGGTGACGGCCACTTCGTTGGTACCGTTCACATCGGGGCTGAAGGTTCCGCTGTCGGGGGTATCACTACCGGTATCAATGCTCCAGTTGCCACTGCCATCGGCGGTCGTGGAGTAGGTAGCTCCAGCGACAACGACAGTTACGGTAGAGCCGATCTCGGCTGTCCCTGCAATGACAGGAGTAGGGTCATTGGTAACCTGGGCGGCAACAGTAGGTGTAGCCGGTGGAGTGGTATCAATGGTCAGTTCGTTGGAAGTGGCATCGGAAGTGCTGTTACCTGCGGCGTCTGTACTGGTGACGGCCACTTCGTTGGTACCGTTCACATTGGGGCTGAAGGTTCCGCTGTCGGGGGTATCACTACCGGTATCAATGCTCCAGTTGCCACTGCCATCGGCGGTCGTGGAGTAGGTAGCTCCAGCGACAACGACAGTTACGGTAGAGCCGATCTCGGCTGTCCCTGCAATGACAGGAGTAGGGTCATTGGTAACCTGGGCGGTAACAGTAGGTGTAGCCGGTGGAGTGGTATCAATGGTCAGTTCGTTGGAAGTGGCATCGGAAGTGCTGTTACCTGCGGCGTCTGTACTGGTGACGGCCACTTCGTTGGTACCGTTCACATCGGGGCTGAAGGTTCCGCTGTCGGGGGTATCACTACCGGTATCAATGCTCCAGTTGCCACTGCCATCGGCGGTCGTGGAGTAGGTAGCTCCAGCGACAACGACAGTTACGGTAGAGCCGATCTCGGCTGTCCCTGCAATGACAGGAGTAGGGTCATTGGTAACCTGGGCGGTAACAGTAGGTGTAGCCGGTGGAGTGGTATCAATGGTCAATTCGTTGGAAGTGGCATCGGAAGTGCTGTTACCTGCGGCGTCTGTACTGGTGACGGCCACTTCGTTGGTACCGTTCACATCGGGGCTGAAGGTTCCGCTGTCGGGGGTATCACTACCGGTATCAATGCTCCAGTTGCCACTGCCATCGGCGGTCGTGGAGTAGGTAGCTCCAGCGACAACGACAGTTACGGTAGAGCCGATCTCGGCTGTCCCTGCAATGACAGGAGTAGGGTCATTGGTAACCTGGGCGGTAACAGTAGGTGTAGCCGGTGGAGTGGTATCAATGGTCAATTCGTTGGAAGTGGCATCGGAAGTGCTGTTACCTGCGGCGTCTGTACTGGTGACGGCCACTTCGTTGGTACCGTTCACATCGGGGCTGAAGGTTCCGCTGTCGGGGGTATCACTACCGGTATCAATGCTCCAGTTGCCACTGCCATCGGCGGTCGTGGAGTAGGTAGCTCCAGCGACAACGACAGTTACGGTAGAGCCGATCTCGGCTGTCCCTGCAATGACAGGAGTAGGGTCATTGGTAACCTGGGCGGCAA
The DNA here is from genome assembly GCA_965242805.1 of Cyclobacteriaceae bacterium. GTDB lineage: Bacteria > Bacteroidota > Bacteroidia > Cytophagales > Cyclobacteriaceae > JANQEU01. Next base: position 5,006,812 of record CBDETD010000002.1, read on the forward strand.
CAGTAGGTGTAGCCGGTGGAGTGGTATCAATGGTCAGTTCGTTGGAAGTGGCATCGGAAGTGCTGTTACCTGCGGCGTCTGTACTGGTGACGGCCACTTCGTTGGTACCGTTCACATCGGGGCTGAAGGTTCCGCTGTCGGGGGTATCACTACCGGTATCAATGCTCCAGTTGCCACTGCCATCGGCGGTCGTGGAGTAGGTAGCTCCAGCGACAACGACAGTTACGGTAGAGCCGATCTCGGCTGTCCCTGCAATGACAGGAGTAGGGTCATTGGTAACCTGGGCGGCAACAGTAGGTGTAGCCGGTGGAGTGGTATCAATGGTCAGTTCGTTGGAAGTGGCATCGGAAGTGCTGTTACCTGCGGCGTCTGTACTGGTGACGGCCACTTCGTTGGTACCGTTCACATTGGGGCTGAAGGTTCCGCTGTCGGGGGTATCACTACCGGTATCAATGCTCCAGTTGCCACTGCCATCGGCGGTCGTGGAGTAGGTAGCTCCAGCGACAACGACAGTTACGGTAGAGCCGATCTCGGCTGTCCCTGCAATGACAGGAGTAGGGTCATTGGTAACCTGGGCGGTAACAGTAGGTGTAGCCGGTGGAGTGGTATCAATGGTCAATTCGTTGGAAGTAGCGTCATTTGAAGTACACGAACCGTCATCAGCAGTGACCGCCACTTCGTTGGTACCGTTCACATCGGGGCTGAAGGTTCCGCTGTCGGGGGTATCACTACCGGTATCAATGCTCCAGTTGCCGCTGCCATCGGCGATCGTGGAGTAGGTGGCTCCAGCGACAACGACGGTTAATGTGTTTCCGGCTTCTGCTGTACCAGCAATGACAGGAGTAGGGTCATTGGTAACTGAAGCTGTGACGGTAGGTAAAGCTGGTGGTGTCGGATCCTCCAATAAAATGTCAGGGAATCCAGTGCTGATACAACCACTTAAAGTCAAACTTAAGTTATTATAAGTCCCGGCAGGTGCATTGATAATAGCCGCATTACTGGATACGGAAACATTTGTAAAAGTCTGAGGGGAGGCACTTACATCTTCGTAGTCAATGGTATAGGTACCGTCAGGAACATTTGTGAAAGTAAGGTTGATGGATCCATTACCACCACAAGTAGATGGATTGGTTCTGGTAGCAGAAATAGTATGATTAGTTGGATCACTTAATACCACATCAGGATCTTCATCCGTTGTACATCCGGTAACAGGTTCTGTGATTCTCAGGTTTGAATACACACCAGCAGCAGCAGCTATGCTTGCAGCATTTGAGGATACGTTTACCGAAGAAAAGCTGCCCCCATCGTAATTGATGGAATAGGTGCCATCAGGAATATCAGTAAAGGATAGGTTAATTGTTCCATTACCACCACAGGTTATTGGATTTGATGTACCGCCTAAAGATATGGTCGGATCAGGATCATTTAATGTGACCGGACCAACGGTGTTGGATTTGCAACCATTAGAAGTATTGGTGATGCTGATGTTGCTGTATGTTCCAGCATCCAGGGATGGGATGACTATATTTCCTGAAACATCACTGGAGATCGTCGTTGATTGAGAAACCCCATTATCTAAATAATCTACGTCATAGGAAACCACACTGGCAATTGAGCTGGTTAAGGAAATGCTGCCTTCGGTACCTCCACAGGTCGTGGGATCTGTTCCGGCTCCCAAAGTCAATGTCGGTGAACTCGCATTAACCAGCGAAATAGGACCTGCAATGGTATTGGAAGCACACACCAGAGTAGTGGCAAGTCCGGAGACACTGATATCCGTATAATCTCCCGGTCCTAAATTTGGAATAACCAGATCTCCACTTCCATCGGAACTAAGAGTTGTGTTGACAAGAATGCCATCAACCCAGTAATTCACATCGTAACTTTGGGTATTATTTAGCCCGGATAAAGTTATGGAGCCATCAGGGCTTAAACAGTCTGTCGGATTGGATGAGGTATGAGAAGTACTTATTGCTTCAACCGTGACTGCAACGGACCCAAAAGTATTTTCACAGGTAATACCAATTTTTGAAGCTTTAACAGAAATTGTAGTAACTGACGAAGTCAGACCATCAGCTATTAGAGTCAAAGCGCTTCCATCTCCGAGCATTGCAGTTCCCAATGTATTGTTGGATTGATCAACTAATTGGTATACAATAAGATTTTCTGTGGCGTCAATGTCAAAGGTGATGGTTTCTCCTGTACAAACAGTTGTCGCAGTAGTAGCAGAGAATGATTGAGAAATCGGGAGTTTGCAGGCAATTGTTGGACCAGTTACGATGTCACTTTCACATAGTGAACCACTTTTAGATGTTACACCAACCGTACCACCTGCAAAAAGCACATCATAACCGGCACTTGCTTCATCCAGACCTGAAATAGTCCAGTTTCCGGATCCATCTGCGGTAGTAGAAAATCCATCTATAATAAATCCGTCAATATACAGGAATATTGTATTTCCTATCGTACCTGTTCCGGATATACTGGCGTCCCCCTCGTTGATTGATGGTGTTGTTATTGCCAGAGATCCATCACCGGTTTGAGAAAGTATTTCAAGTTCATTGGATAGCTCGCTTTCCAGTTCACCCGTGTTTGTTGCTGTAGCGGCCATAAACGTTCCGGCAGACAAACTCAAGCCGGTTATAGTCCAATCACCACTACCAGTAACTAAAGTGGACCCTGAGTTAGTGTCAGATGTTGTCACCCCGGCGGACCCCTTGGTATACAAAGTAATCGTTGCTCCAATTTCAGATGATATTCCACTGACTGAAGTAATTGTAGTACCGGTACAGTAAGCTCCGGAAATAACAGGTGTTGTAATAATGGGTGTTCCTGACTGACCACCAACGGCTACGGTTGTTTCAGCTGAACAGTTCCCAGATTCGATTGAGCGAACTTTGATGGAGTCTCCTTCTATAAGCCCCGCCACTGCAAATGACCATAAACCACCGGTTGCTGTCGTGGTCGCTTGCTCCACGTCATTCAAAAACCAAGTGATTGAAGCGTCAGCAGTTGCTGTTCCATCCAGAGATGTAGATGATGTGGTGGGCAAGGGTGTAATGACAGGTGCAGAAGATGTTGCTGCTCCCCCTGCACAATACTCAAACGGATCAGACTCGCAGGAGCCTCCTTCTGTTTGTGTGATCTCATAAAATCCTGATGTGGCAAAGCTACAACCACCACCTGCCGTGCATCCCGAATTAGTGTTGCATTTCCAGATCCAGGATCCATCTCCATTGGCATATACTTTTCCACTGGCCCAGTTACTGCTACCTGTGTTGGGTGTTAATAACACTCCTTCAAAGTATACTTTAATCTCCGCTCCCGCAATTGCACTACCTGCATCACCGCATAGTCCCTTGGTACTGATCGTGAAGGATGTGCCGGAACTGATAGTCGGTGAACAGGTGGCAGCCACTGTCACGGGGTTACAATCGGAGTAGGAGGTAGATTTTGCCGATCCGGCCGATTCGGGAACCGTCGCGGTTGCCGTGATTACTTCACTTGCGGCTAATGCCGTAATTCCTGAAAGAGTCCATACTCCTGAAGATAGTACGGTGGTACCTATGGAGAGGCCATCTTTAAAAACTTCAATGAAAGTGCCATCTAATTCTGTCGATGTACCGGATATGGACGTAGCTCCAATAGCAATGGGAGCATCGATAGAGGGACAATCGGCGCGAGGGGGTAGGGTTGCACCCGATCCGATATCATCAGGACTGGTTGGAGGGAAAACATCAATAAGATCCCCCCACAGGTCATCTGTGATCCCCAGTTGGTCATCTATTCCTCCAAGATCTGAGATTCCATTATTACCTATGGACGCACTCGGATTAATTACCGTGTTGCCGACCATTCTCATTGGTGTGGATATAGTGACACCGGGAAAGGCAGCAGTAATGTCTGCGAAAGGAATATAAAAGTCATAAAAGTAATCATCATCTCCACATATTTCGGATATGGCAATCGATTTCTGGGAATAATCATTGTAAGGTCGATCTGTTGCCGCATCCCCAATTTCAGACGGGGATGTTGAACCATCAACATCATAAAGACCTACTCCAAAGTTGGTTTCCAGGACTATTTCGATTTCAAAACCGGGATTACCTACCACATAGTTTGGATCTGCATTACTGCCTGAAGAGCCGAATTTTTGATCCGTATCTATCAAAATTGAGTACCCCTTGGAATTGCTTGCAGTACCTCCCAACCTGAAACGGAACATCAGGTTGTTATCGTCATCCAGGTATGTGTAAATGGTGTGGTTGTCGTCTGATTTTACCAGGTCCGTGAACCCACATGATGGCCCCGGACCAAGGTCACTATCAGGTTCTGCTGTCCCAACACTTGGTAAAGGGGTAAATGGAATCTCACTTTCAGTTTCATCGTCCATTGAGAATCCTGAGGAATTTGATGAAGTGTAGCCATCAAGATTTGGATCCAGGACTGACTGTCCGCCAACTGCAGGCTTGTAAATTAAACCTTTGGTTTGGGCCAAAGAAGAATTAGTAAGTAAACAAACTGTTATACTCACACAAATACAAAGGAGTATTGATCTAGTTTCCATCACAACCACTGATTCCGAATAAATGGGAATTTACAATAAGGTCTTTCCTGATTCGAAAGATTTCGTTTGACTGTTTGATATATCCGCTGAACAGGTAATTCTAACGATTAAAAATTTCCATCTCTCAATGATCTTCGAGAATCTTTATTTCTGTTCTTCTGTTTTCCTGATGCTCATCATTTGGGCATTTTACGCCATCACGACAACGATTGATCAGTTTCCTTTCCCCATATCCTCGAGGTATGATTCTGTCAGGATCTATCCCTTGCATAATAAGATATTTCGTTGCGGACTCAGCCCTTCTTTGAGATAGATTCTGATTGTATGCTGCATTTCCCCTCGAATCCGTGTGGGAACTCATTTCAATTTTTAGATGTGAATTGTCATTAAGAAAGACTACCACCTTATCCAATTCCAATTCCGACTCTAACCGAAGATTTGCACTGTTCACGTCATAATAGATATGTTCAAGCCTGATGCTTTCACCCACAACAATTGGTTTCAATTCAATAACCCTCGAATTGAAACCCCAGTAGGTACTATCAGTGAATACAGTATCCCGATGAGTATAGTATCCATCTCTGGAAATAAATATTTCGTAGTCTTTTCCTGGCAATATTTGGTAATATGTATCTGTTTTTTGAGTGATCTGAACCTCTTCCCCATATGAGATATCCGTCAATCTTATACTTGGATCAGATATGTTCGCAAGGGTTTTTTGGTCAATAACCCTAAACTTTAACAGCGCTTGACGCATGAGCAGAGGGTTCAACTGTTTATTGTCATTGAGGGGAGGTAGCATTGATACTAAACTTACGAGTTTATAATTTTCCTTTTCAGCAAGCAGTACCAAGGTATCATTTTGTGGGACTTCGAAATTAAATGATCCGGAAACATCGGAAAGCGTTTCCATTTTAAAGGATCCTTTGGAATTTTGAATGGTCACACGGGCATTCGATATACCGGTCAGGATCGAATCAAACAGTACTTTTCCAGTAATAGAGATAAAATGAGATTTAAAGTCATAGATATCATCGGATCCGTTTCTATCTGATGTAAAATAACCTGTTTTGAATCTTCGGTCACATATGAGACCAAAGTCATCCTGGCTACTGTTAAATGGGGTCCCTAAATTCACTGGATCTTCCCAATTGACCAACTTGGAATGACGACTCATGTATATGTCTAATCCTCCAAGACCCTCTCTTCCATTACTTGCAAAATATAGCCGATTTCCAATGAGATAAGGAAACATTTCATTCCCCTGAGTATTAATTTTTTCTCCTAGGTTTAAAGGTTGGGACCATGTACTGTCGCCTGTCGCTGTAACCATATAAAGGTCGGTACCCCCAAATCCTCCAGGTTTATCTGACGCATAGATGAGGGTATCCCCGCTTTCAGTGATCGTAGGATGGCCAAGGGAGTAATCTTTCTTGTTATGCTGGAATGGAGAGGCATTAGTCCATTTTCCTCTATCGTCCTTGCCTGCAAAGTAAATTTGTAATTTCGTTACGCCCCTATCATCTTTTTTTGGTTTTCGGTTTATAACATTGTTTCTTGTGAATACAATGTTATTTCCATTATTGAATAACTGTCCAGGTCCTTCATGCAATTTGGTATTTAAATCTTCGAGTTTTTGAATTTCAAGTGATTGTGATGTTGAATCAAAAAAATAAAAATCCAGATAATCCGAACCATCCCAATTGTAGGTGTCACGAACCCATTGTTGCTTGGTTCGGGAGGACACAAAAGCCACGCCATTCTCATAATACATAGGTCCAAAATCTACTCCTTGAGCGTTAAATTCCATGAGATTGATACTATACTTTTTCCCATATCCGTTCAATGAAGAGATTTTTTCAATTCCTCTCATTTTCCTCAAACTTTTCTCATCTCCCGATTTTTCATACCATTGATAGGCTTCTTCGTATTTCTCATTTTTAGATAGTTGTTCAGCTAAAAGAAAGAAATACTCTCTTTCAATTTTTGGGTTAAGTAAGACCAATTTTTTCAACCATACCTCGGAACTCCTGGAATCATTAAGTTTGATATAACATCTTGAAATTTGAGCTATCACGTAAGTACTTGTAGAATCTCTTTGATATGCTTCTTTGTATAATTCCAAGGCTTTTGCATATGCGAAATTCTCAAAATTTTGATCTGCGTTCTTGGTAAGACTCACTGTTGGGATTAATTGAGCATTGAGCACTTTCATTAACCCCAAGAAAATAACCAACCAAAAATATTTAGTCATATCTTTTCAATGTTTTGATCCTATTTCGCGATTAACATTTGAGACCTATTGAACTAGGGAAGAATGGAATTACAGTTCACTAATTTCCAAATATTCCTGTAAATTTTACCATACATATGATCAACTTGGTTAATTATCGATGACTGGGTATAATAATGCCGCGAACGTTATGTTCTTCGTTGCCAAACATCACTTACCCAGTCACTATTTAATTTTATACTACCATGACCTTCAATGCAATTTGAAATTATTCCTTCATTTGTCTTCGTGAGTAGCAAATGACCATAATCACAATACCACATAACTATGTCTGGTAGTTTATCCAAAAGAGGAGAAGAAGCCGCAAAATCAGTCCTTAGAATTGATATGGAGGCATATTTTGAGGCAAAGCAAAACCTATATGATCCCTTTCATAATCCTACCGGTGCGTTTCCATTGAATGTAGCGGAGAACAGGTTATCATGGTCAATAATCAAAAAGAAGGTAGAAGAGATCTGTAGGTCGAAGGAAATACCGGAGTGGGTCTCAGGATATACTTCTGGGCTGGGAGCCCCCACATTTCGGGAAGCGGTTTCAAACTTCCTCACGAAATTCCTGACGGGCTGCAAAATAGACCCGGACAGGATGGTGTTCTCTGCTGGTGCTACCGGGGTAGTGGAAATGACCAGCCTTGTTTTAGGAGATGAAGGTGATGTTGTGGCTTTTCCGAGCCCCTGTTATCCAGTGTATAAACAGGATATTGGTAACATAGGTAAGCTGGAAAGATTTGATATCATTACACATCATGAGATTTCAGAAATCCAACATGGACCGGTGTTGAAGGTGTCTCATCTCGAAGAAGCAAAAAAGGAAATCGAAGGCCAGAATAAAGGATTCAAAATGTTGGTGCTGACTAATCCCGATAATCCTACAGGTGGAATCTATTCTGAAGAAAAACTTGAGATGATCACTGATTGGTGCATACAAAATGAAATACACCTGGTGGTGAACGAGATTTATGGATTAACGCTACTCGATACTTCACATCCCGAGTTAAAAATGGACTATGACTCAGAATTAGCATTTAAGTCTTTTGCAAACATCATGGAGGAACGGCAAAGTCCTTATCTTCATCTCTGGTATTCCTTTTCCAAGGACTTTTGTATTTCTGGATTCCGAGTAGGTCTGGTCTACTCACTTAACGAGGAATTTATAAGTGCTTATGAAAATATCAATTACTCACATCTGGTTTCGAATCATACTCAATGGATCCTGCAGGAAATGTTGCAGGATGAAGAATTTGTAGAGTATTATATTTCTACCAATCGCCAGCTACTATCTGAAGCATACATTGTTGTGGTGAAGGCGTTGAGGGAGATTAGTGTTCCTTACGTACCTTCAAGAGGGAGTCTCTTTGTTTGGATCGACTTTTCCGATTATTTGGTCTCCGATTCAAAGGAAAGTGAACAAAAATTTTGGTTCGATTTATTTGAGAAAACCGGGCTATTACTTACTCCAGGTGAGGGATTTGGTCATACCAAGCGAGGTCTGTTTCGAATGGTATATCCATATTTTCAAAAGGAAGATTTGGAGGTAGCCATGGATCGAATGAAAAAGTTTCTAAAGAATGAAGGACTCAATTTGAAGGCATGAAGAGGCCTTGCAGTCTTTCTCTCACCAAAGTGTAACAAAAGCTACACAATTATTTCAGAACAATCATTAATTTGAAATTAATAACTGAACCTTTGAATGAACATCAGAATGACTCAATTGCCCCGTACACTTGACGACTTAAGAAAAGCACTCCGAAAAGAAAAGGACCTCACACCCGGGAAATTGGTCCGCCTCTTAATAGAGGCTGACATCAAGGAAGAAGATCTATTACAATGGGTTGACTATGATCACGATGTCAAGGATAGTTATGGTAGAAAACCAGTATGTAAAGAAGATAATTTCGAGATCATGGTCATGTCATGGACACCAGGTGATTTCTCAGCAATCCACGATCACGGTCATACAACTTGGGGAGCTGTAAAGGTATTTGGTAGTGCTGACCATGCGACGTTCAAGGTTCTGGAAGGTCAGCTCAAAACAACCAACAGAGAAATTTTAGAACCTGGCACAGTACTTCCTGTCTCGGCAACACTGATCCACCAAATGGGGAATCCACACCAAGAAGGATTCATCAGTTTACATATTTATGGGACGGATCAATATTATGACACAATCACAGGTGATGCCAGGCTGTATGATCCCTACAATAATGAGGTATTAAGAGTGGACGGTGGAGTATTCTACTGGCTTTCAAAAGATGACATAAAATCTCGGGAAAAAGGACCAGCTGGAGATTTCCCTACCATATTGCATGATCAAACTCAAAAACTTAACAGGCTGATCAAGATAAAAGGCGATGATAGCTCCGAGGTATTCGAATTCAAAAATTCAATTTTAGAATTTGAAAAAAATACGCAAAGGGAATATATCGACTTTTAGTAATTTAAGGGAACAAGAGGGTGACATAAAACCTATTACATCCAGGACTTATATTGACCAACCTCCTCGTTCACTCTCCAACCAATTTGGCACCCCAGCTAGTTTTCTGCCTGATTAAATCATCCAAGCCATATTCAAGGGATAAAAAGAGCAAAATGACCATGTTGGTTGCGATGTAGATGACATCGCTCAGACTCGTTCCAAAAACCAGTCTGGTGACCAGTGCTCCCAGCATTACAACGGCTAATGTGAGTGCTCCGTACTTGTTTATTCTTGGTATCAAAATGGCAATGCCACCGGCAAATTCAAGGAATCCAATAAAGAACATAAAGTACAATCCATACCCCCAAATTTTCAATAAAAGATTTGGACCAGAAACCTTCGGGATCAAACTTCATCCAGCCGTGTTGAATGTAGAGATATGCAAAATTTGCTGAAATAAGAAAGAGTAGGATTTTTTTAAGCATGACCTTTTTTGAATCAAGATGATGATAAAAGAATGCGAATACAACTCACTAACTGTCAATTGGGACGAACTCTATCCGAGGAGTGATGAATTACGAAATGACTCGATACTGCTTTTGAATGACTGACTTGAAGACACATGAAAACCATTGCTTAGGGAGATTAAATACTCACCATTACGCCAATGCTTTAGGTTTCGGATGTGGAGTTGATTGACTATGCATGAACGATGTACTCGCAGAAAGTCATGATTCAAGGACTGCTGGAATTGTTTCAGCGTCTTTCTGATCTTCAATGCGCTTTCCTTAGTATGGATTTCTACATAATTTCGATTTGACTTGACAAGGATAATGTCTTTCATGGCAACCATTGATTCGCCTCCGGTATGTTTGATTACAAATCCATCAGAACTCTGGAATAGGTAATGATTGGAAGTAAAAAAGAACAAGATGACAAGGAACCGAAAGAAAGCCTGGGGTGCGCTCGAGACCACAACCCACCAAACCGTATTCAGGACATTAAAAGGATTGGCTGTTGTCATTCCCAATATGTTCTTGATGCTGAAATCCAACAAGATGTCAACCATTCTGAACACAGGACTGAGCATAAGTCCACCTATGACAATCAATGTTATGACCTTTAGCGGATCTTGCTTCATTCTCTCTATTCTAAAAATCCAACTCACTAGATGAATGAGAAAGATGCTGGTAATAGCAGGTGTCCAATAATAGAACGAAATATCCCAGAGCCGTACCAACGAGATCGTCTGTCCAAGGTGTTTGGACATTGCCAGATTGGACAAAAAGGATATCACAACTATTAATAGTATAGCTAAGAATGAAGCCCTTGCAGGATGTCTGATCACCAAACTTTGCGAGAACCGGTCTTTCAAAGAACTCAACATATCTTTTGATTTAGGTCTAAGCTATGAACGAAACGACATCTACCCGGATTCGTATTTTTTATTGGCGGTCAATGAAAGAACCGGTCTATTTATTGACTTATCTAAGTTCAATAAATCTATTTCATGAATTGCTTGAAATAAAAAAGCATCTGCTATTAAGGTAATTGCAGATGCTACTTGAGTATATGATTTTACAATGTCGTTAGCTCTTGGTGCCATACTCCAGTTGAGGTTGTTTTCTCAACGAAAGCATCAAAATCCGTAGCTCTTCTACCCAAAACCCTCTCCACATCATGGGATACGTCCTGATTTTCCGGATTACCGAGGACCTCTTCGAATAAATAACCGAAAAGCCAAATATAGGAATCTGGTAGTCCGGCCTTTTTCATTCCATCTTTAAACTCTTCGATAGAAATAGGTTGGTAATGGATTTCCCTACCAATACCTTTAGCTATTGATGCTACAACTTGCTTGAAGGTCATTTTTCGAGGTCCGGTTACCGTAATGGTCTCACCATTGTAGGAATCGTCTACCAAGACTTTGGTTACTATATCGGCAATGTCATCTGCATCGACGAATGGAATTTCAGCTTCTGGCATAGGAAGGGCAACATGTCCTGCCAGTATGAAATCCAGGAACGCACCTTCACTGAAATTCTGATTGAACCAACTTGCGCGTACCAGGGTATAATTCAACCCGGAGTTTGCCACAATCTGTTCACAAGCTTCGGCCTCCGCTTCTCCTTTCCCTGAGAGTAGTACAACCTTTTCCAATCCTTCCTTTAAAGCTGCTTCTGTTAGTGCACTGATTGCTTGTTTTGCCCCGGGTACAGCCAGATCAGGGTAGTACACAATGTAAGCCCTGTCCATACCCTTCAGTGCTTTGGAATATGTTGAAGGATCGTTCCAATCAAAAGCAGGATCATTGTTTCTGGCGCCAATTCTGACATTGTGTCCAAGTTGATTAAGCCCTTCTACTACTCGGCTACCAGTCTTACCGGTTCCACCGATTACTAAGATGTTGTGTTTCATATATTTTGATATTAAAGTTTCTAATTAATGGTTTGAATTAATGAATGTACCTATTGTGGCAAGCATGAATGAGAGAACGGCAAAGACCGTCCGGATCACGTGAAGTCGATTCCAATTTGATTCGTAATATCTTCTGAATTCAGTGACCTTATCTGTACCGATCTCGGCAAGATTCAAGGCGTCCAGCTGATTGTTGAGTGGCACATTGCCCAGTCCTGTAACACCAATGGTGCCGATCAAATAGGTAATCGAGGATGTTACCAGAAACCAGAAGGCTACTTTATTAGAATGAAATTCGTAGACGCTTGATGTGACGAGGAAAAGGACACTTCCAAAGAATATGGTAAAGAATGCCGGATTAAGGATCGCACGATTGATGGACTGCATCGTCTGGAGGTAAGTAATATCCACCACCTTCTGGGTTCCCGGTATGACAGAAACGGACCAGGCGTAAAAAAGCCCTGCAGACAATCCGGTTAACACAACCGATCCAAATAAGACAAATGATTTGATAGTTATTTCCATGATTAAAATATGTTTTGAGTAAAAAGCCATTTTTCCAGTTTAGAATATTCTTCGTCCGTGAGACGAACCTCATTGCCTTTGGGCATTCGGCGTTCTACAAAGACCATCTTATAGATCTTTTTGGCACGGTTCTCAATGTTTTTAGGTTTGAATACCATAAAGGGATTTTGCTTTCGATGACATACGTTGCATTTGGTGTCAAGAATTTCGAATGCATCGGTCTTGAGCTGATCTTTCGATTCAAGTGAGAACGGATCTTCTTCCTTTGTTACTTCTGTGTTCACCATAAAGGCTGACAGCAGGATAAATCCTGCAATCAAGGCCCCCAGTCGAAGTGTTTGATTTTTCATTTCGCTTCTTCAATTGTTATGAGGCAAAAGTGGTGGGGGGATCGTACTAATTCTTGACTATACAAGCCAACCTTTTGACAGTTTAAGCCAAAGAGATTATTCTAGCTTTGCTTTCTGAATTCGACAGGGGATTGACCTGTCCAACGCTTGAATGCTCGATTGAATGCACTTTGTTCCGAGAATCCGGTTTGAAAGGCTATTTCTGCCACACTTCTGGACGAATTTTGCAGCAGGTCTTTGGATATTTCTTCTTGTGATTTCTGGATAAGATCGCGAAAAGTGATCCTGTTTTCTGATAATCTACGAGTCAGAGTGCGATTGCTCATGCCCATATGCTCACCAATCTCAATGATGCTTGGAATACCACTTGGAAGGGCATCCCTGATAAGCTTTTGAACATCCAGGACGATCTTGCTGGAGCTGACTTCCATCCCTCTCGTTTCTTCTTGCACCCGTTCCAACAGGAACCGGTTGATGCTGGCATCCGCTTTGGCTGTTCTCATTTCCAGATCGCGAGTCCTGTAGGCGATGAAATTACTGGACTGATTGAAAAGTATATGGCAATTGAAGGCAGTTTCATAGTCCTTCAATTCTGAGGGAGGACCGTGTTTGAATGAAACGGTGATAGGAGATATATCTGATTCGGTCATCGCCCTTAATACTACAACAGTCGCAGAGAAAGTAGCCTCATTTGACAACTCAACTCCTCGGCGATAACTGTCCCGGAAAAGATGTACTTCCGAGTTATCTATGTTTTTTTCCACCTTGAATACATAGGTGTTTGATAGTAGCATGAAATAGCGCTCAGCTCGTTCAAATATTTCACCAGCCCTTGAACAAGTTTTCCAGGACATTCCCAGAATGCCGTAATCATCCATTTTCATCTCTTGTCCAACTCTAACTGAGAACCCGGGACCTATTGCACTGTCAATTAATTCATGAGCCTCAAAAAATACATCAGCCGGAACGGCCTGCACTTCCTTAATCGAATCGATAGGTACGGCCAGGTTCTTAAAATCTTCTCTTGACATACCTTCAGACAAGGCATGTTCAATGATTTTTCGGTACAGATTGACTGAAATATATTTCACGGAAATTCACATTCACACTCCCTACTTAATGGAGTGATGCAAGAATAGTAAAGTGCCAAGACATTATTATGTTTAATTTATCTGGAATCACGGCTGTCAAAAGTGAGTTCTCGTTTCAATTGCCAGTAGTTGCGGATCGTCATTTGCTTGTACGTCTGGTCCTCACGTAATAAGATAAGAATTTTCTTTTTTTATTAAATTGTAATACAATATATTGCAATACAATGTATAGTATTGCCATGAAATGATGCTTGACATTAAATTAAAAGAAGGTCAATTCCTCATAATCGAGGATCATATAAAAAGTAAGGGGATCTTGTATGAACCCCTATTCTATGAATTGGTGGATCACCTATCTCGCCTCGTCGATTCCAAGATGAAGACGGGATTAACTTTTGGAGATGCATTCGAAAGAAGCAAAGAGGAGTTTGGAAAAGACGGATTCGAAAAGATCTACCTTCAAACAATTGCAACATTAAGTCCGATTACTCTTTTCCGTAACAATCTTAAATCGGCAGTTAGAAACATCTTCAAGCAAAGGGCATATACAGTAATAAATTTGCTTGGACTTATCATAGGGATAGCCGTTTCAACTACAATCGGTATCTATCTGCATGATGAATTATCTTTTGATCGTTTCCATCCCCAAAACGTTTATCGAGTTTCCGCCCAAATCATAGCTAATGGCCAGGAATATGATGAAGCTGTCAGCCAATTCCCACTATCAGAAGCTCTAAAAAATGAGATACCTGGGATCAGGTCCTCATTTCACATGTATAAACCCTATTCTATTCCACTTTTAAAAAGAAAGGAATCCAAGCACGTGGAAGATGAACTTTATTTTATTGGAGAAACCTTTTTTGAGGTATTCGGATATCAATTGATAGAAGGGGACAAGAACTCCGCGCTTAAGGATCCGAATAGTATTATCCTTACCAGGGAAGCGGCCAATCGCTATTTTGGAGAGGATGATCCAATGGGTCAGACTATTCAGATTGATTTTGGAGTAACTATAAAATCATTGCGGGTAACTGGTATTATAAACCCCGAAAACAACCGATCTCATTTCAAATTTGAAGTCTTGATCCCGATCAATTTCATATTCAACTACTGGGAAGAGCGATTCGGACCTGATGGCCCAGAAAAGGAATGGTTGTGGACAGGTGCATGGACCTATATTAGATTGGAGAATGATGTCGATGAATCAACCATATCCGAGAAGTTGCCTTCCATAGTTCAAAAATATTTTCCCGAAAAGTGGAGGGAACAGAGCATCTTAAACCTGGACAGGATTGAGGACATACATCTTCATTCCAATAAACTTGCAGAATTGGAACCCAATGGTTCAATCGTTCAGGTAAGAGTCTTTGGTACCATTGGTTTAATAGTTTTGTTAATTGCCATAATCAATTTTATCAATCTTATGAATGCACAGGGCTTTGGCTATGCAAAGCAAGTAGGAATACGGAAATTCCTTGGAGCCCTAAGAATTGACATCTTACAATTGTATCTTTTGGAATCGATAATTCTTTGTCTTGTCGCAGGAATACTTGCCTTGGGAGTGGTTCAACTTGTACTTCTTCCACAGGTAAATGACATCAGTGGTAAAGAGCTGTCGTTGATAGCTCATTTAATACCTCAGAATATTTTCATTTTCGTTTTTGGTCTCGTTTTACTTGGTACAGTTGCTGGGATTTTTCCATCTTTATCACTCTCCCGACTTGAAGCACTCCATATCCTCAAAGGGAAAATTCAATTTGGAAATCAAAGGGCATTTATGCGTCAATTCTTCGTTGCTGCTCAATTCATAGCTTCGGTAGTGTTAATAATTGCAGTTTTGGTCATCAACGCTCAAAACAATCTGATCAGGACAATCAACACTGGATTCGACAAAGAGAATATACTGATAATTGAGGGTTCCGAAGCAATCAATGAAAGATCTGAATCCTTTAAGAACGAAGTTCTGAAACTTGGAGGGGTAACGGCTATTAGTGGAGTTTTGGATATCCCTGGGAGAGGGACTTCGTCCATAAGGTTTGTGCCGGAAGGAAGACCTGAGGATCAACCTGAGCAACTACCGATCACCTATTCAGATTATGATCTTATAGATGTACTAGGAATTGAAATGGTATCGGGTAGATTCTTTGATCGTTCACAGTCGACAGATGTTGAAAGAGCATTTATTTTGAATGAAGAGGCTGTCAATGTATTCGGGTGGTCGAACGAAGAAGCCGTGGGTAAAAACTTCAAAATGTTTGCCCCGGGATCACCGGAAATAGGTAAAGTCGGAAAAGTCATTGGGGTCGTAAGGAATTATAATTTTGAGTCCATCCATAATCCCATCAGACCTTTGGTTATTATAATGCATCAAAGCCTGGATTATTATCTTTTAAAATTTGATGGAAGTGACCTGCATGATCTTCAAAATAGAGTAACTGAAGTCTGGAGTAAGTTCGACCCATCGAGACCCATGGAATCGTATCTACTTGATCAAAACCTTGAAGAATTATATGCTCGGGAGCAGAAGTTATCGTGGGCTACCAATTATGGAATGGGATTTGCGATGGCAATAGCTTTAATAGGAATTTACGGACTTAGTTCTTATTTGATCTATCGCAGGACGAAAGAGATCGGCTTACGAAAAATACTTGGTAGTAATCAAATTAACCTGATCATTATACTATCCAGAAATTTTTTAGGTCTTATCGCATTTGCTAATGTACTGGCCTGGCCGGTTGCCTATTATTTGATGAAAAGTTGGCTTGATAATTTCATCTACCGGGTGCCTCTGTCATGGTATATTTTCTTTTCGGCTACGGCAGTGTCTCTTGTTCTGGCAATATTGGCAATAGGTTACCATGTCATTAAAATATCCAAAACCAATCCCATCACTTCATTACGGTATGAATGAAAATCAACCATTTTCGGCACAGTTATTAAAAGGCACATTTGAGACCATCATTCTGAAGCTTTTGTCAGAAAAGAAAAGGATGTACGGATATGAGATTTCTCAAAAGGTCAGGGAGCTATCTGAAGAAACCATTAACCTGACCGAGGGTTCTCTTTATCCAATTCTTCACAAGCTCGTCGAACAAGGGTTATTGACCACAGAGCTTGAACATAGTGGCAAAAGACCAAGGAGGTATTATCGACTGACAGAGACAGGAACGATCACCACCAGATCCAAAGTCAAAGAGTTTAAAAGATTTGTTAAGACAATGGGACAAATTTTGTCACTTGATGTGCAGATTGCCTCTTAAAAATTTAATGATCCTAAGATGGTCATAGCATCTCAGTTAGGATTCATTGATTGTACAATTAAATCTTCGTCAAATTTTCATGAGCACCAAGAGCAAATTTTCTTGTTTCTTTTTCGCTAATAACCATTGTAGGTTATGATGTTATTTTCAGCTTGTGATTTTACGGGATTATTGTAAGTATTTTAGTTGACTTGGAATTGATAATTGCCAATAATGATCAATCGGGAGGGGAAAGTAATTTATATGTTAACAACTCAAATGAAGAGCCCCTGTAAGCACAACTACTGTTTTAACTTCTGAAGTCTCAATGCATACTTTGTTTATGTCATATTTACCTATCTTTAGGTAACTCTAACTAAATAACAATGAAACGATTTTTTCTACTCTCACTTTTTGCAATGTTCATTTTACATGCTTCCCATGCTCAGGATCGTCCTATCAGGGTGGGTGTTAAGATCGGTGTACCTAACATCATCGGATTTAATGGTGAATACGTACTTCCGGTAATTGGTGGTAGACTTGGTGCTACAGCCGACTTTTCAAGGTTCTCTATCGACCTAAGTGATGTTGAGGTAACCTTCAGCTATATTGAGTTCGGAGGTAATGTCTATTTGAAAGAAGGTAAAGGTCCATATGCGGGGTTGACATTTGGCAGGATTGGTTTTGATGGTACATGGACGGATCAGGTACTTGGCGAGGGGACTGCAGATATCGGTTTGAATACGCTCAACCTAAAATTAGGTGGAAAGTTCGGAGGTTTATTCTATATAAGAACGGAGTTTGGATTTGCTTTACTACTAGGGGACTCTACAGTCAGTGTGGATTATGCCACTGTGAGCCAGGATGAAGATATCCCTGGAGCACTTGCAGGAGGACTGATCGGCAGTTTTGGATTCGGATTCTCCTTTTAAATTAGAAAATAAAAATTTCTTTAATAAAAATCCTTAAACCCTGGTGGTGAAATACTACCAGGGTTTTTCAATTATAAGTATTGATAACTGTTATTGATGGAATTCATGAAGTTTGATGGGAATAGAATTCCTGAATCTTTAAATTGTAATGGTATTATTTCATGAGCCTTGACTCCCAATCTTTATACAATGAATTACGCCCCGAACTTCAAAAACTTGAGGCAGAAAGAATTTTAATACTTCAAAGAATCTGGCCGTTTAAGTTGTTCTTCCAGGTCTGCATGGCAGGAACTTTCATCTCTACGGTTCATATGGTTTTATTCGACGGGTTTAGTGACCTTCTTTTGATCATTACTGTGTTAGGTTTCATTCTGGGCATAGTAGTTTATGGCATTAAGTATTTCATAGAATCAAGAAAATTCAAAACTCATTTTCAAAATGAAGTAGGGATAAAAGTCATCCAAAAGCTTGGCCCGGAATTTACCTATGAGCCTAACGGTAAAATTCCGGAATCAGAAATTAGAAGCACCCATTTGTTCAGCGAATTTAACAGATATGATAGCGAGGATCTTGTGAATGGCAAGATCGGGGAAAAGCATATTAGGTTTGCTGAGATCAAGTTGGCTAAGGTGACACATAAGTCAGGTGGAACAGGAAAATCCTCGGAAACTACTACCACAATGGTGTTCAAAGGAATTTTCCTGACTTTGGATCTTAATAACAATTTTCCTTCCCCATTTTGGATTGTTCCCAGGAAATGGTATTACACCTTCAGCAACTTAAAAGGTAAAAAAGTGTCCATTGACCACTCTGAATTTAATAAAATATACAAGGTCGTAGCCATCGACCCGGATTTTGTGAAAAAGCTATTGATAAATCCCATTCTGGATAAGCTGCTGTCGGTTAATGAAGATCTGAAAACACGGAAAATAATCTGGGGATCTATTTGGTTTGCTTTCTTTGATAATCACATTTCAGCTGCACTAAATACTAAGAAGGACTTCCTGGAAGGATCGATAAGACGACCTATAGATTCTCAGGAATTTCTGGAAGAGCAAGTTACTTTTCTCAATAGTATCCATAATGTAGGAGAGCTCTTTGGTTGAAGTCTTTAAAGCCCATTTACAGTTTGCTGTTCCTGTAACTTATGTCACACTTCTGGACTTGACCTGTTTCTATATTTGTGGCATTAAAATTCAAGTCAATGGAACCTCATATCTACAATGTCACTATTAACTGGAGTAACGCCCGCAAAGGAATTATGTGCTCCCCTGAAATTTCCGAGGCATCTCCTACAACTAAAAACTGTGTTGAAGTTGCCACTCCACCAGAATTCGAAAAAGGTATACCTGGTATTTGGTCTCCTGAACACCTGTTTACAGCCTCTGTAAGTAGCTGTTTACTAACCACCTTTTTGGCAATTGCTGATTATTCAAAACTCGAATTTTCGGACTTCACCTGTTCATCAAAAGGAAAACTGGAGAAGATTGACAATCAAATGGTGATGTCTGAAATTATACTGGAGCCTACCGTTACCATAAACGATGAGAGTAAGAGGGACAAGGCCCTTAGAGTAATAGAGAAAGCAGAGAAAGCCTGCCTGATCTCCAATTCGATCAAATCGAAGGTAATACTACGACCAAATATTAGAGTCATCGAACCTATTGTACAGTAGCATAAATATCGGATCCAAATTCATTTTTTAACTTTTCTGGATTGGTTGTGTAAGAAGCTTTGTGTTTGAAAATACTGTTGAAATTCGATTCTATATTAATGGTTGTCCTATTAATATTACGTTATAAACCATACCGATTGATGGTCTACTGAAATTAAGAGACTAATATTTTGGGTTGTTGAGTGATATGTTTTTAAATTTATTTAAACAACTAATATTCATCGCTCACCAAATAACTAGTCCATGAAACGTTTCACCCGATCATTACTACTATCATTTTGTGTCTTTTTCGCTCATATATCAAATGCAGACGGATTTGATCTTTTAACGGAAGATATTGTCTTTGATTCTGCCAATTATGAGACTATCAATTTGAACGAGGATCAGGAACTGATCATCTCGCTCAATCAAATGTTTTATTCCACTGCCGGGGACTCACTGGCATTTATAATCTCTCAAATTACAACGAATGGGATTATTCGCGCTACATTGACTAATAACGCTACGGAATTGACGCTAAATGGACTAGAGGATCGGTTTGGACAGGCTTCTCTGACCATCAGGGCCACCAATACAGTTACCGATTATCAAATGGATCAATCCATTACTGTTATTGTCAATCCAATTGATGATCCACCCTATTTGGCCAATGAATTTGAAGACCTTCAAACTGATCAATTTACGCAGGACTCTACACTGGTGATTGATCTGGTCGGGCGTTTTGAGGATCCGGAAGGTGATGACATTAGCATTACCTATACGTTTACAAATCATCTTTCCGGAACAGATAATTCCTTTTCTGTTGTCGATGCTTCCTCGGTCACTTCGGATGGCTCCGAATTAAACGTTTCGCTGTTAACGTCAACCAAGTACGCATTACTATTCGATATCGAAGCAGTATCAAATGATACGCTAAGTACAAGCACCCAATTCGAGATAATTATTGACAATGGACCTGTTCAGACCAATCCTCTTGGGGCTCTTTCTGAGGACTTTGGAAGCTTGGTAGTTCCATTATCATCCATTTTTACAGACGATGATTCAAGTAGTCCCACATTTGCTTTGTCATTTGAAGATTTCGTTCCCGAAAATGCAAATATCATAGTGGGCGATACAAATGCATTAGTTCAGGTACAATTTGATGTAAACTCTGGTAATTTAACTTTAAATAGTCAGTCGGATAGGTTTGGTAGCTATACTCTTCCGGTTTCGGTCAGTTCGGGGCCCAGAACCGTAGAAGATGAGTTGATTTTTGTAATCAATAATGTTGATGACAAGCCTGTGATCAATAATACGATACAAGATCAGCTTTTGCCTGTGGGTGATGATCTGGACATAGATCTGAATGAATTATACGAAGACGTAGATAGTGATATTAGCCTTGCCAATATCACTCTCTCAACAGATAATGGTTCATCATTCCAATTCAGGAGGATTGTTCAAGGTGGATATGAGGTGATACCAGGAAGCTCAATAAACCTTGCCAATGAACCAGTAATTAACATTTTGGCTACTGGAAGTATTGGTGACATGGGAACATTTACATTCAGTTATGATATTTCGGATGTATTTCCCGGAGATGACCCTATCGAGGATGTCTTTACTCTTGAGATTTCAAGACCTATAGCTACTTTTTATGTTGATCCTTCTGGAAATGACGGGAATGATGGAAGTGTTTCATTGCCCTACGCTACAATCCAGCACGCGATCAACAATGCGCTAGGAAAGGACACCATCATATTAAATCCTGGAACATACAACGAAAATATCTATATCAATAAACCCCTCAATATCAGGTCATCTCTTTACAATCATTCGAGGTTGCCTTCTGCAGATGTAAGAACAACAGCAATACAGGGTCAATTTGAAGGTGGATCTGTGGTGAATATCAGGGAGACAGATGGGGTTAAATTAATGGGAATAACGATTCATGGTGACCCTGCTGATAATACTCGTAGTTCCTCAGTAAGGGATTGGCAATGGAATGATGGATCCAATTCCTTTTCAATCGACAATCTTAACTGGGAAACCAACAACAGGGACCATAGAAATGACCTGGATAATAACACCAATTATTACGCCATAATTAAAATGGAAGGAGCGGGGATGATTGAATCTCGATATGAATGGGATTGTCATCAATTTTTCTTTCAGGTGGATGATGGTGTTATCGGCGGATTTACCGGTAATAGTGACTTAATCTTGGAATACGGCGCAATAGATATTTATAGAAGCCATTTTTGCGCGGATTATAATGGAGCAAGAGATTATCTCCTGGGTAACGTTCCAACAGGTAAACTACTCAACATCGATTCTCAAGGACTATATGATGCATTGATTGCAATTAACTCTGGGGAGCATAATATGATCGGTCTCTTTAATCGAGAAACTATCAATAATACTGGTGCTGGTGTATTTAGCCAGAATGGCTCTTACGAACTTATTAATTGTATTGTTGAGAACAATAAGGTTTCCAAATCTCAGTGGGATAATGCCGCCGGAATTTTAGCGTATAATGCCAGATACGTTCGCGTAATAGAGTCCGAGATACTAAATAACCAGGTTCAAAATGGAGATGCATCAGGAGTAGGTGTTTTCTGGAGTGATGAATTTACTATGGTCAATTCTCTGGTTAAGGGTAATGTCGCCATCGGTAACAATAACTGTGTAAGTGGAGGCTTGATGATTCATTCTACCACCAACATTGACATTATCAACAGTATAATTCACGACAATCAGGATAATTGCAATGAGGTGAGAATTGGTTCAGCTGAAAGTTACAGTGTTCAACATTGCTTAATTGAAAATGGATTAACGCTCGATAATATGGGGAATGGAGTGGGTGTGATACAGAATTCCATTTTCCTGGGTAGGACCATCAATAATTGGGGACCCACCAACCCGGATGATCTCACAATCCAATACAATCTGATCAATGCAAATACAAATCTCGATTTTTCACTTGCGGATTATGGATCAAACAATTTACAGGGAAGTAATCCGGGATTTAATGATCCTGCGAATAATGATTTTACTCTAACCACAGAAAGTACATTAATTGGAGCAGGTACTGAATCTACAGTAGATAATGATTACAATGGAAATGAACGGCCCTCTCCAGGTGGAACTAATCCCGATATTGGGCCATATGAAAGTGATATTGCCACTCCGGATTTAATTTTCACACCTTATACATACTTCAATGAGGACTCTACGGCTACAATTCCATTTAGGTTTGAAACCAGTAATTGGAATGAGGTGAATGCCCTGGAAGTTGCGGATTTTAATGGCGATGGTTATTCCGAAATTATCTTCAATGAAAACCTTAACTCATACAATGTGATACTGGTGGATAGGGCCGGGAACAGGAATGTAATTTTGGAAGGGTGGCATGAGATATACCTTATTAAAGCTTTGGATCTGGATCAGGACGGGGATCTGGATTTAGTCGTCGGTTCTCATTCTTCTTTTGGATATCTGATGAATGAAGGAAGTGGAAATTGGTCAGCCGTGCAGGAATTTAATGGTGGAATTCCACAGCAAGAGGCAATAGATATTGAATGGGGAGATGTCACGCAGGATGGAAGGATCGACGGCGTGGTAGGACAAAGTGATGGAGTAAGGATCTATGAATTTAGCTTGGATGGACCAGCTTCCTCTAACCTGCATCTCAATAATGATGACCAAAACGGATGGTTGGGAGATTTTGGACAAGTATTCTTAATGGATATAAATGGAGATACTCAATTGGACCTCGTGTTGGAAAGGAGATGGTTCAATGAAGAAGTCAAGGATCTCCTTGTCTTTGTACAGGCTGGTTCGGATTTTAAATATGACGAAACTGTCTCTATCATAGGGACATTACCTCCCCCGTATCAACATGATCTAAATAATGATCTTTTCATATCGGGCGTCGATATTGATCAAAATGGAAAGCTTGATCTTTTTGTGTCCTACAATCCAATGAGTAATACTCAGAATGGATATTTGAAAAGATTTGAACTCGATACGGCCGGGGGTGTAAATGTTTGGAATGAATACACTGTTTCGGTAAAAATTGATGAAAATACTTCGACAGATATAAATGAGTTATACAATTCATTTATTGATTCAAGGGCTATTGCACTTAGTAGCTCGGGTTTTTCGGATTTGTTGTTATATGCATCTAACACCGTAGATCCGTACAATGATCAGGAGAGATATTTTTCTCCGGTATTGTTGACATATGTTGACGGAAGTGAATTTTCACTAAGTCGTGGTTATTTTTCTCAGGAGTCATTTAGGTACAATGCACATGATATCAGAACTGCTCCAAATACTGATTTTGGCAAACTGGATGACAATGGATCCCTGGATATTGTAGTTGCAGGACTGAAGGAAAATTATAGGAATAATATATCAGCGTTTGCTAATTCCTTTGATATTCCTACCGGAATTATTGTTCCTGTTCCGTCTATAATAAGTTCGGTAATCCGTGGAAGTAAGGTTGAAATTGAATTCAGTCTATCCACTCCGTATTTTAATATCGAGGTCTGTGAAAATGGGAATTGCAGCTCTCTCTATAGTACATTAAATGGGCAGTTATTGGATTTCCCAATTCTTTATGAAGTAGATGATCAAAATAAGGTCTTTTCTTATTTCCTTGAAGAGGGAGACTATATGATTTCAATCCAGGGTGTTGACAGATATTATAATCTATCAGAACAGGTCTCATCGGATATTCTATCGGTCACAGGATTAGAATTTCAGGCCGCAAGCGAAGTTTTTGATGATTTCTTCAATGACATCCATCTTATTGATATTGATGATGATCCAGATCCTGAGATGTACGGATTTAAAAGGAGATTTTGGTATTACGCTGGTGAGAGACCCTCCACTTTGAAAATATTCAATTTGGATAATCCTGAGTCTTATAATGAATTCGTACTTGACAACACAGGCCACACACCGGTAATTTCAGACTTTGACTTAAACGGGCAAGCAGACATTTTCGTAAATGAAGGTTCATGTAATTGGCCACCCAAACCTTTTGCCTATCTATCTAATATTGATGCAAGTACATCAGTACCAGTTTTTAGTGAGTCTTTCACTGATCTCAACATTACTATTAGCAATGGAGCCTGCGACGGGGGGATAACCAACAAAATACTGGCGATTGATATTGATCAAGATGGGGCGGATGAGTTGATCACAGCAACAGCTGCTCAATGGGATAATCGTGGCATTTCATTTTTTTCCATTGAACCTGATGACCTGGAACGATCGATAGTTCTGGATCCGGATGGGAATGATGCATTTGATTGGAATGGTGAAAATTTTGATGGGTTAGGTGCCTTATTCAAATCGAAGATGTCTAATGGTGACTATGGTAATTTTATCGGATTGGTGCATTCCTATTTCGATCCTGACAATGATGGCGATACTGATCACATCCTAGGAATTAATATGTACTATGACAATAAGCCATTGACAGCTTTGTACTTCCTTGAGTCGCTTGGTGCCGGAAGAGTGAGACCTCATTACATGCACCATTTCCTAGATAAGAGTATCATTGAAATTGAGGTTGTTTATGATGAGCAGGACGAGACAAGGATATTATTGTCGATTAGCGATGACACAAATTACTGGCTGGATGCCTATGGAGCTCGATTCGTGAAATTTTTACAACTGGATGTCACCAATGACGAGGATTTGTTTGAATCCATATTCCAACGAAATGAAAGTATTTCACAAGGCCAGGAATTGACTGCAGTCAATTTCAAGAATAACGACCTAACCCTGGTCAATTATTCTGAACTGACGTTAGATGGAATTGCTCATGCCAATCTATTTGAGAGTGCGGATATTAACAATGATGGTCTTACAGATATTGTTGTGGTCGGTACCAGTTCCGAGGATACATGGAATTCCAGTGCACTTTTGAAAATATACCTCCAAAACGGTAATGGCGAGTTTGATCCCTACATTTCCCAGATATCAAAAGACGTACGCCAGCTTTCTTTCATAAGTTCATTGAACCTGATAGATATTAACTCTGACGGTCAGTTTGATGTAGTCGTCAGTGGACGAACAAGATGGTCTGATAATGGAGTTACTTTATCATTCATAAACAATACTGATCCCAATCCAACTCCAATTCAACTGTCAACGCCGACGTCATTGTCAGGTCAAAATAACGGTTATAAAGTTGAGTTGACATGGGACAATACGAATAGTGGAAAAATATCGTATGCCACACAGATCGGGACCGAACTCAATAGTTATGATGTGAGCCTTGGTAAGCTTAATCAGTTTGGAAATCCATTGTTTCCGGACAGGTTTGAAACATTCCATCCCTCTCAGACTTTGGTATTTGATGCTTACGATTTGGCAGATAACTATTACTTCAGGGTAAAAGCCATTGATCAATATGGCAACACCTCGGAATTTTCACCCGTGCGACAGGTTCAATTAAGTCAACCATTCACCTTAATGGATCAAACCATTCCTGGAGTCGAAGAGGGCAGTGTAGCCTGGGGAGACTATGACAGAGATGGCGATCTGGACCTGGCGATCATGGGTAAGGAGAATGGATTCATCACCGCCATCTATCGTAATGATGGAGGAATATTTGTGGATAGTAACCAAAACCTTGAAAAGCAATCGAAAGGAGACCTTGAATGGGTGGACTACAACAATGACGGTTACCTTGATCTGATTGTGGTGGGATTAGATGCAAGACTTGAACCGAGTTTAAACATATATCAGAATCTGCAAGGTAGCTTCAGGCTACAAAATCAGGCACAGATCGCAGGTCTGACAGATGCTACTATCGCATTTGGGGATGCAGATGCTGATGGAGATCAGGATATGGCAATTGCCGGGATCGGGGAAAACAATGGGAATATCGATTACATATTTGAACTATACACCAATCGATACAATGAAGGATTTGACGGAATATTTGAAAGAAGCCCCAATTTCCAGTACGAAGGTTTTGTAAATGGTGATATTGTTTTCGCTGATTTTGACAATGATGGGGATCTCGACCTTGTTTACTCTGGTACAGGTAGAGGAGATAATGCAGTGGGAGGTTTGATAGTCAATTCAAGGATTGGCCTAAAGGTCAGTGATCACTATAATTGGTACAATCATGAAATTGCACTTAAGGATGCAAGTCTTTCTGTAGGTGATCTGGATCTTGACGGAGATCTGGATATGATCGGAACAGGCACAAGGTTGGTAAACAACAAAGAGACTACTGTATTCAGATTCTATTATAACGAGTTTACAAAAATAGACTCGGTTCGGGCTTACACAAACTTCAGGATTGAAGACAACCAGGATATAATAGCGCTGTCAAATGGTGATGCCGACTTGGCAGACTTTGACAACGATGGTGATTTGGACATTCTGATATCAGGAGCTGACGAACAGGGAAATCCACGCACCGCTTTGTACGCTCAACGAGGAAGTGATTTCTTCCTGGTTAATGCTGGATTTACCGACGTCTTACAAAGTTCCGTGAAATGGGCGGATTTTGATACGGATGGAGATATGGACGTTTATATAAGTGGCAAGACTGGCACTATAAGTCAAACGCAACTATACGAGAACAATACAGGATCACTAGTCAATAATGCGCCTAGTCCTCCAGCTAATTTGAATATTGTTGATTTCGGATTTGGGAAAATTAAACTAACCTGGGACCGAGCCGACGACGATTACACCCCTTCGACTTCTCTTTCATACATTGTTGCCTTAGGAGATGATGGAACTTCTTCCAATTTATTCACTACTGAAAGTAATCTTGAAACGGGTTATCGCCTTAGTCCGAAATCATCATCTCAACTTCAGAATTTTATATACCTGGAGCTTGATCCTGGCAATTATAATTTCTCAGTTCAATCAGTCGATGCCAATTATTCGGGATCACCATTTAGTTCCGACGTAACATTCAGAGTAGAATATATTTGGAAGGAACTGAATTTAGGAGGGATCATTAATAATACTCTTCCTTCCGGTGAAAATGCCTCTGTTAAGTTTGCTGATTTCGATGGAGATGGAGATTTTGATCTGGGTATTTTTGGTAAAAACGAAACCGATCAATGGAGATTGGGGCTTCTGGAGAATAAGGCAGGTGCTTTTGAGAAAATCTATGATTTTGATCAGATTACAAAAGGGGACTTTGATTGGGCTGACGTCAATAATGATGGAACCCTGGATATGTTTATCACGGGTGAAGATCCATGGGACGAAACAAGTGTGAGAGCAAGCCTATGGATAAATCGAACCCCCCTTAAAACTCGTAGGGATTCGACATTCGATGGTAATTGGCGATGGGCTGATGGAAGGATATTTGATGAAGATATCATAAGGTGGCAACCTCAGGAACCTAACGATGATCATAGTTACTACGCGTTTGGAGTGCTGACCGGATCAAATCCGCCTGAGATCTATGACTCTCAAGGGGATTGCTGCTGGAATACTATTCATGTTGAAGTTCCGGCTGACCTCAGCATCGAGAGCAATGGTCTATGGAAGTGGTGGGATGGAAGTGTGTTTGAGAATAATCTTCCATGGCAACCGGGTGAGCCCAATAGCTATTGGGATGATGTCGCATATGGCTACTTGAATGGCAATGGAGAATTGATTGATGTCAGCCCAAATGAAGGTTGGTTTGCTCCATCGGTCATTGAAGTTCCGGCAGGTACGGTCTTTCCTTCCAATTTGTTGTCGGAGGTGAATCTTCTGGGAACTTTTGAGAATCACGATTATTATCAGGTTTTTACCAATTACAATCCTCAGGAAGCGTGGGATATCATTGCCAATATATATCCCGAAGGATCAGAACTACTTTCTTTTGAAACTGATGAAGAGCTTGAATGGTATAGTCAAAATATTGGGGTTTATGATGTATGGATCGGATTATTTGTTGACTATCCCGAGTTGGATCTGGATAACTATAACTGGTGGTACATGGGTACGTACAACAACCATCATTACTTTAGCTTTGATGCGGAAAGTCCAAATCAGGCTATTTCCATTATAAATAAGAGTTTCCCCCGAGGATCCCATTTATTCGTTCCCAATGATCAGGCGGAAATGAACTTCTTCTTTGAGAAGTCACCCACGCATCATGGAATGATTGGAGTGATAAGAAAAGGATTTCCACCTTCATCAGGTCAGGTTACCGCAGCAAGTTTCCAAAACTCGAATTTGTATTTTGAACCTTTAGTGAAAGCCAAAGTCAAATTCACAGACATAGATAATAATGGAACACCTGAGTTGATCTATGCCGGAAGCACATCATCTACATCGGTAGGTCGTCCTGCTTTGAAGATATACAAATTCCGTACTGATGGCTTTAATATCAGCGCTTTCGAGGTTGATCTTGCAAATGAGTTACCAAATTTGACAGAGTCCAGTATTGAGTTTGGGGATATTGACAATGACCGGGACATTGATATTGTACTTTCAGGATTTGATCCTTTGAGTGGAAGAAGAACTATAATTTTCAAAAACAGAGGATTGAACTTTGAAAAGAAACTTGTACTTGAAGAAGATACAAGGAACAACTTAGTAGGGGTACAAAATGGAACCATAGATCTGATCGACTTTGATAATGATGGTGACCTTGATCTGGTCATTTCAGGTGATTCTCAAACAGGGGATATACTGCAGATCTATTTGAATGATGGGGGAGTGTTTAGCTCACTGGCAACTACGGGATTGGATGCTATGAAGAATGGTCGAACCAGCTGGGGTGATTTCAATGGAGACGGTTATGCAGATGTACTGTACTCGGGCGAAGTTGTAAGTAAAGGTAATTTTACCGGCTTGGCGGTGTACAATCCTATTACTGGGGATTTTGATCCCGATAACTTCGACCTGTCTGAGTTTGAAAATGCTGCCGTCGCTTTTGGAGATTATGATGACGATAATGACCTGGATATGGTTCTCACAGGTCTAAATAAGAATTTTCTGGAATCTGACCCGGGAAGTGCGAAATACATATCCAAATTGTTTATCAACGTCCGAAATGAATCGGGAAGGCTGGGTAGTTTGGTCAGTACTACGAGTTACCCAGGTCAGGAGATGATATTGGCGGAAGAGTTTAATGTCAATGAACCACCATCAATTCCAGTTCTGTCAGGAATTTCCCTAATCGAATATGATAGTATCAATCAGGAGACGGTGGTCGAATTTTCTTGGGAACCCTCCTTTGATGCTCTTACTCCTGCCTCAGGCTTAACTTATGCCTTGAGAGTGGGTACATCATCGGGAGCAAATGATGTTTTGGACTCCCAGGCTAATGAGGATGGAACTAGAAAGGTAAGTGGAAAAGGGAATGTAGAGCACAATACTTCTTGGAACATACATTTACCAGTCGGAACTTATCATTGGTCTGTTCAAGCCATTGATCCGGCTTACTCAGCTTCAGAGTTTAGTGAAGAATTGATATTCAATGTTTCGGAGGGTGGTTTGGAAATCAATTCAGCTCCTACTTTGGATGATACGGAGTTTTCCATCAGAGACATTGTTGAGAATGGATATATGGTAGGTACGTTATTAGGTTCGGATCCAAACAATGATGAATTGATCTACGAAATCATAGGTGGCAACGATGATCAAATATTCAGCATTGGGGAGAGTTCAGGTATAATAGTTGTGGCCGATAACTCATTGTTGGATGCTGATTTGGTAGCAACCTACATTTTACAAGTGATAGTCAATGACGGAGCCTTTGCTGACACGGCAAGTGTATCTATTGAAGTTCTGAAGAATTTCGCACCTGAAATTGGAGATTTCAATTTCGCTATTGCAGCTGATTCAGAGAATGGATCAGTTGTAGGAACTGTATTAGCTACCGATCAAAATGAGGATCCGATTACCTACCAAATTGCCGGAGGAAATATAGGCAGTGCATTCTCCATTGATTCAGCGGGTCAGATCATAGTGGTTGATAACTCATTGTTGAATGAAGGTGAAGTTTACAATTTGGTCATCGAAGCAACAGATGGTTTTGAGGTTACTCAGTCAAATGTTGAGATTACTATTACCGAAGACGAAGGTAGGGCACTAGGTATTGGAAGCGCGTTTAACTCTCTTGCAATTTATCCAAATCCTACAAACAGGAATGTGACTATTTCAAGATCAGGAAGCAGTATGTTGAATGTTCGTATTGCCAATATTTCAGGTAAAATAATCGAGGAATACACATTTTCTAATAAGGAATTTGAAATAGACTTATCGAATCGTAGACCTGGTGTTTACCTGATGATTGTATTGGATGAGAGTACAAACCTGACCAAAACATTCAGACTCATAAAGAATAATTGAGGTAATATCCATTACTGAAGACAAGAAAAGCCCGGATATGATACTCGGGCTTTTCGTTTTTTGTGAAGAGAGAATATGTTGGGAAACAGCAGGTTATTGAAAAACCCTTATCTTAATGGATAGAGTTATTTCAAGATCCATGAAAAATTTCATATTTCTTTCCATACTGATCATTGCTTTCTTTTCTTGCTCAGTGAATCAAGAGCGATCCACCCAACCTCCGAACATCATCTTCATGATGTCTGATGATCATGCCTACCAGGCGATAAGTGCTTATTCTGATCGACTGATTAGGACACCAAATATCGACCGACTAGCTAAAGAGGGAATGATCTTTACCAATGCTTGTGTCACAAACTCTATTTGTGCTCCATCCCGTGCGGTTATCCTTACTGGGAAACACAGCCATATCAATGGTAAAACGGACAATCATTTTCCATTTGATACCACTCAGGTGACATTCCCACAATATATGCAGGAGGCAGGGTATCAGACAGCAATGTTTGGTAAACTTCATTTTGGAAACAGCCCAAAGGGTTTTGACCAGTTTAAGATCCTACCAGGTCAGGGCACCTACTACAATCCCGATTTCATCACCAAGAATGAAGGTAGAATTCAGCTTGAGGGATATACAACAGACCTGATCACAGACATGACTTTGGATTGGATGCAAAACGAACGTGATCCTGAAAAACCATTTATGTTGATGTATTTGCACAAAGCACCCCACCGTGAGTGGTTGCCTGCTCCAAGGCATTTTAAAGAGTATATCAATAAAACGTTCCCAGAGCCAGAGACCTTGTTTGATGATTATAGGGGTCGGGGCACCGCAGCAAGAACAGCTGAAATGAATCTGCTAGATCACATGAACTGGCTGGTGACAGCAAGATCTACCCTGAAGTGATGGAAGAATTGGGTATTCCTCCGAATTCCAGTTGGGATCATCGTGGATTTGAAAGGGAAGTAGGACGGCTTAATGAAGCTCAAAGAGCATCATGGGACAGTGTGTACCGTCCGATGAATGAGGAATTTAAGAAACGATACCCTGCAATGTCCAGGGAAGATCTAATGCGATGGCGTTATCAGAGGTACATGCAGGATTATCTGGGCTCTATAGCCGCCGTAGACGAAGGAGTCGGACGTCTTCTAGACTATTTAGATGCTAATGGATTGACCGAAAATACATTGGTAGTCTACACTTCTGACCAGGGATTCTACCTCGGAGAACACGGTTGGTTTGATAAGCGATTTATTTATGATCAATCGTTTAAAACCCCATTGCTGGCCAGATGGCCAGGGGTGATCAAACCGGGAACGGAATCAGATCAAATGGTCCAGAATCTTGATTTCGCACAGACGATACTTGATGTTGCAGGTATAAAACAACCATCCGACATGCAAGGAGTGAGTCTCACTACCTTGATGAAGGGTGATGAATCCAGCTGGGATAGGGAAGAGGTGTATTATCACTATTATGAATATCCTGCCGTTCATATGGTAAAGCGACACTACGGAATCGTTTCACGGGATTATAAGCTAGTCCATTTCTACTATGATGTAGACGAATGGGAATTGTATGATAGAAAAAGTGATCCCAATGAAATGAAAAACGTTTACAATGATCCCGCGTATTCCGAGACAGTCAAAGTTCTGAAAGTCAAACTCCAGGCTTTGCGTGATAAATATGGTGATTCTGAAGAATTGGATCGTCAGTATATTCAACGAACATTGGACGACCGGAAGAATTAGCTGCCTTCAATTGATGGTAAAATATACTTGTAGAAAAGGGATATCGGTTTTATTTCTTCCGAATAACTGGCTGAATTATCATTGGTGAATACTACGATCATGTCATCTTTTGGTATTATGAAAATGAATTGACCCCAATGTCCATAGGCCATCATAATATCGGCCGGATCGTCTCCATAATAGTTTTTGTTTTTCGATAGGAGCCACCACATATAACCATATCCAACGGATCTGACATCTGATATACTCTCAGCATGTTGTACATGTTTCTCCATAGCTTTTTCTACCCACCATTCCGGAAGGATCTGCTTGTCGTTCCACATTCCATTTCTTAGATATAAATAACCGATCCGTGCCATATCTTTTGGTGATAAGTACAGACCACCACCTGTGTGAGGTATGCCCCGGTGTCCCCAACTCCAATAAGCACTGGTGATCCCAATCGGTTCGAAAAGATATTCCTGCGCGAAATCCTTGGTGTTCATACCGGTAGCATTTTCCAGGAGACCACCAAGCAAAACAGCTATTCCACTATTATAGTACCAGTTGATCCCAGGCTCCCCCTCCATTTTGTAGTCCAGAACGTATTTCATCTTATCTCCCTGATGGCGATTGAGTGGGCCAAGGTGTCTTTCTCCTGTCCATTCCTGTCCTGTCCGCATGGTAAGGGCATGCTCCAGATCCATGGCTCTTTTATTGTCATCCATATTGTTGATGATTTTGTACTCCGGAAAGAAACTCAGGACCTTTTGTCCAAGACTATCTATATATCCCTGTCGAATTGCAACGCCTACGAGAGTAGAAGTGACACTTTTGGTAACGGATTGAAGAGTGTGAGGTGTGTCACCATTGTAATCTCCAAAGGTTTCGTTCACAACAAGGTATCCATTTTTAACAATTAGAAATGAACTTATAGGTCTTTGAAGTCGACCTTTCCTTAACTCGATAATGAAATCATCTAATCTGTCTTGGTCAAGTCCTTGCTGCCCTGGGGTGCTCGTACGCCAATCTTCTTTTGGGAAGTAGTGCTGATTCAGATATTGACCTTTTCCGGTAGCAGTCAGGAAAAAGTAAAAAATCAATGATAGGAAAACAGGGCTTACAATGGTTGACTTCATGTCACTAATTTCATGACATATGATTCTTTGTAAAGGTTGTAACAGGAAGCCTATTTTACGATGCGGAGAGCTTTCACCCAAAACCAGACCTCCAGGACAACACCAATTGCAATCAATATCCCAGCTCCGGTTGCGAATCCCAGGAGATATGAGATAGTAGCACCAGCAACAATTAGGAACAGTGTTAATAATCTCTTCATGTTTCTGTTTAACGGAAAGATGTTGAAGTTGTTATGGTTCAACATATACCTTCATTCAAAATACGCGTATAAATAATTTCGTATTTTCGAAACATGAACATGGCCTCATATTTCTGGTTCACAGTCCATCTTTTCTTCACATTGGTGGCTTATTTCGTCCCTTTCATGTTCAACTGGCAGCTTGTAGTCCTGGGTTATGGGATTGTAATTGCACAATTCATGGTCTTCAAAAAGTGTTTGATGAATGAAGGTCATGCGCTTGATGAAGATGAAAACCAAACATTCTATTCACACCTTCTGGAAGGCATGGGCCTGACTGTAAATAGGAAGTTCATTAAAACGATAGTCAGAGGCTACTTATATATTTTTCTGAGTCTCATTACTCTCTGGTGGCAGGTATGGCTTGGTAATGATCCCTGGTTCGATCTGCTATTCTTCTTGGATTGAGTTATCCAAATGTACTGACAAGTTTGAATTGACTGTCTGATCATTGTCATTTGTCATGCATCAGGTAATGTCGAAATTCCGAGCACAACATTAACCTCGATGACATGGAAAAGAAACGTGTAATAATCCTGGGAGCTGCGGGTAGAGACTTCCACAATTTCAATACGTACTACAGAAATAACCCAAGATATGAAGTAGTAGCATTTACTGCAGCGCAAATTCCCGATATAGATGACAGAGTTTATCCTCCCAGCCTTTCAGGCGAAATGTATCCAAATGGAATCCCAATTTATGCGGAAACAGATCTAACTGACCTGATAGATGACCTACGTGCCGATGAATGCGTATTTGCTTACAGCGATGTAAGCTATCAGAAAGTAATGTCCGTAAGTTCCGTTGTGAATTCTGCGGGAGCAAGTTTTAGACTTCTGGGTCCCGATCAGACGATGATACAAAGCGCGAAACCCTTAATCTCTGTCTGCGCCACTCGTACAGGTTGTGGTAAGAGTCAAACTTCCAGAAGGATCATTGAACTGCTTATGGAAAAAGGTTTGAAGGTAGTTGCAATTCGTCACCCGATGCCCTACGGTAACCTTGAGGATCAGATCGTGCAAAGATTTGCAACAATCGAAGATCTTCACAAACATAAATGCACCATTGAGGAAATGGAGGAATATGAACCGCATGTAACCCGTGGCAATGTGATATATGCTGGAGTAGACTATGAAGCAATTATAAGAGCAGCAGAAAATGATCCGGACGGCTGTGACGTTATAATCTGGGATGGAGGAAACAATGATTTTTCATTCTATAGATCAGATCTGTACATAACCGTAGCTGATCCCCATAGAGTTGGGGACGAACTTAATTACTACCCCGGTGAGGCAAATATTCGAATGGCGGACATTGTGGTTATCAATAAGATGGACTCAGCAAGTCCGGAGCAAATAGATGAGTTAAAGCAAAATGTTTTGGAACTTAATTGCGATGTAAAAATCGTAGAAGCAGATTCGGAAATAATTGTGGATGATCCTGATCTGATCAAGGACAAGAATGTATTGGTGGTAGAGGATGGACCTACTCTTACACATGGCGGAATGCAGATTGGCGCTGGTACGGTGGCTTCAGAACGCTATGGAGCAAGATCATTTGTGGACCCACGTCCTTACACTACAGGAAAGATTTCAGAGACCTTCAGGATCTATCCTAATATAGGAATTCTACTTCCGGCTATGGGATATGGAAGGGATCAACTGGATGACCTGGAAGCAACGATCAACGCTGTAGAATGCGATTCGGTTGTCATAGGAACACCTATTGATCTATCCAGGGAGATCAAGATCAACAAACCTTTTACTCGTGTGAAATACAATTTGAAGGAAAGAAGCAATGTCTTGGCAGAAATGTTGAATAATTACGAATTGGTTGAAACTTAGATCAATTCTTATTTGATACAGGTTAACAATGAAAGGCACTTCTAGTAAGTGCCTTTATTTTTGAAAACTATGTTGGTTAGGAATAGATTAGGAAATACACTATTTTTCTATTTCAACCGGCCAATCTGATGACGGCAAACGAATCACATTTCTCTTCTGCAATTCTTTCAGCAAGTATCATTGGATTTGACTCCATAGCTATGGAAAACGAGGAAATGGCCTTCAGAATGTTTCAGAAATTTGAAGAGTGTATTAAGGAAGTGGTGAAAAGGTTTAAGGGGCAAATAGACGTTTTCAATGAAAATGAATGCATTCTTTTATTTGATGATCCAAATAATGCAATCTCAAGTGCCATGGAGATCCAATCTAACCTGAACGAGTCGAAAGGTTTTTCTATTGGGATAGGCCTACATTACGGGGAATTGACAAGGAAAGAGGGTCGAGTGGTTGGCGATGCTTTGAAAATATGCAATGACATAGAATCATTAGGGGAAGCAAATTCAGTTCTGCTGAGTCATGAAATTCAGGATCAAATCAAATCAAATCTGGAGTTTGATACGTTGGAACTTGGTCTATGCCCTATGAAAAGTGTTGACCAGGACATTCTAATTTATGCTCTGATAACGCAAGGTCTGAGAATCCCAAATATCGAAGACATTCGTGGACCTGGGCAACTTGTAAGACAACCACTTTTCGCGTCCAAAAGGCAGAAGTACATTGTTTTCCTGGGTCTTTCAATTACTATTATACTTGTTGTGATCATGTTGCTAAGTCAGTGATCCCGGATAGAAATCCCCTGTAATGTAATTACCTGTTTTATGACGTAAAATACCCAGATTGTGGTATTTACTTTTAACGGTTATTGGATCAATTTTCCATTTCAAATTAAATCTAGACACCATGGAAGAAATGGAAACTTTCCTTTTACAACTTGAGTTAGGACTAATAAATCTTGAAGATAAGGTCAATAGACTGACTATATTGCTCGAGAATTTAAAGGATCAGGGAGTTCTTGAACAGATGCAGCGAGTTTATAATAAAACCGGCATTGATCTTCCTATCAATCAAAACTAGTTTAGTCAATATAGAACATGTAGGTGACGAAATAATTACTTATTTTGTAATGTGCGATATGGGAAGATCTTCTGGTCATTATTGATCCTGTCATGTACTGGTAGCCATGTCGTGACTAACGTTGGCCATGGATTACAAAATGAAATAAGAAAAGTCTATATTGTCTTTAAAGGTCCGGAGGTTGAAGCTTTGTTTATTAAGGCATTCGCAAATGAACTCACAAGTTCCCTAAAAATCAGAGGAATAGAAACCGGCCATTACAATCTACTCAAGGAAAGGATCACTAAGGCAGATACGGAGGAAATAAATGCCAGGATCCATGACTACTATCCAGATGTTGTCATGCGTGTCAACTATGAAAATACAATTCGCAAAAATCGAAGTCTCCCTGATGAGATCAACGGAGAATATCTAGGAGTTCAAATCAGTGGTTACCCCGAAGGCCCGATAGTCTGGCAGGCTTTTATTGACCTAAATGAAGAAGATAAAGGTCATGGTATCGAAAACAAGCTAATTCCCCGTAGACTTATCAAAGCCATGGAGAGAGACCAACTCATACCCAAAATTTCCAAAAACTAACGGGTGGTTCCTATTTCTCTTTTATTTTCACCGAAACAGGGAAATGATCACTGTAACCATCGGGATCATAGCTGCTTTTTGACGATGGACGACCATATCGAATCGGAGCATTATAGCTACCCTCGGACATCACGTCAAAATTATTTACTTCAGCAGATTCCTCAATTACCTTCATCTTGGATGTACTTTTTATTGCTCCCTTGGAAGCAAGTATCTGATCGAACATATAGGGTCCGCTGTAATAGAAACTACCGTATCCCTGTCCATACTGATTTGCCATCAGGTTGTATAGCCATGGAGAACTTCTGGCATTGATCACTTTTTGTCTGCTCCCGGTACCCAGTAGGTAGTGGGATACTGACCTGCTAAACGGATCATCATTGAAATCTCCCATTACCAGGATAGAAATATCCTTTCCCTTTTCCTCTATGATCCTTGAGATCCAATAACTTAGTGTTTCAGCGGCGAAGATCCTGTAAGGTTCGCTCTCAAATTGACTGGGCATTCGTGCAGGCCAATGATTCCCGATCAATACCAACTCCATATCATTTTTTGTCCTGAATGTTATTTGCAGAATGTCTCTTGTTGAGGATCTTTTGGCAATTCGATAACTGAATTGTTCTAGAGCATCAAATTTGTCTTTATCATAGATGAAACCGACATCCACTCCCCTCTGGTCATCACCTTCCTCCAATGCCACATTATAATTCCGGTTAAGGTGACCTAGTTTAGCTATTAATTGCTCCAAAACATTGACATTTTCTACCTCACAAACTCCTAATATATCAGGACCTGCATTGTTGTTCAACATACTAATGATTTCGGCAAGGTTTGATAGTTTTTTATCAAGGACTTCCTGTGTCCATCCTTTCAATTCGCTTTTCAGCTGACTTTGCAGCCAGGAAGGTCGATCGGGATCACCCTCTACTTCAAAAAGGTTTTCCACATTCCACCACGATATGTGATATTCCATAGCAAACGTATTTGTTAGGACAAGTTGAAAAAAAATTCAATACAACGCAATACCCTATTTGGGGCATTTTTTAATCGAATTAGTTGACTGTCACAATTAGTTAATAAGCGTTTTGACTGTCCCGGAAGTAATCCGCACGATCGTAATAAGAAGGGCAAATCATTCAAAATCGTATGCCATATGTTCAATTAATTACAATGGTACACCGAATTGATTATTATTGATTTAGGAGTAATAGAGGCTAAACAGCCCATACTTCTTCATCTGGGTCAGCTTTTAAAGCTGACTCTTTTCTTGTTTTTGGTAACTGTAACTTAAGAAGCTTATTATGGATAGATCGAGACGAAAAACTATAAAAACCCTGGGTACAGGTATTGTTGCTTTCCCAACAATAATTGGTGCCGGATCAATCATTCAATCTTGTGGCGGAGGCAATACCTCTCAACAAGCATCAGCAGGACCTGCAATTGATGCAGGGGAATTATTTTTTAGTATATCGCTGGCACAATGGTCTCTGAATCGGTCTCAATTTGGAAAAAGCAGGGATCTTGGTTGGGAATACTTCCGAGATCAACTTCAGTCCAATCCTGATAATCTGTTGCAAGGAGAATTGAAACCATTGGATTTTCCGTTAGTTGCTAAAAACGATTATGGCATTGATGCTGTCGAATATGTAAATACCTTCTTCTTTGATAAAGCGGAAAACATGGAGTTTTTATCTGACCTGAAAAGCAGATGTGATGGAGAGGGTGTAAAAAGCCTTTTGATCATGTGTGATGCCGAAGGTAATCTCGGAGACATTGATGACGATCAAAGATCCAAAGCAGTAGAGAACCATTACAAATGGGTGGATGCTGCAAAATACCTGGGGTGTCATTCCATACGGGTAAATGCCGCCGGAAGCGGGACAATGGATGAGATAAAACAGACAGCTATTGATGGTTTGGGCCGTCTCAGTGAATACGGTGCGCAAAACCAGATCAATATCATCGTTGAGAACCATGGTGGATATTCCAGTGATGCAAACTGGCTTTCTGAGGTCATAAGTAGTGTGGGTAATGATTATTGTGGGACTTTACCTGATTTTGGTAACTTCTGTATAGAGAGAGGAGAAGAAGGATGTGCAAATGAATATGATCGCTATAAAGGAATGGAACAGCTGATGCCGTATGCGAAAGGGGTCAGCGCTAAATCTCATGAGTTTGACGAAAACGGAAATGAAGTTCACTCCGACTTCAAAAGAATAATGCAGATCGTAAAGGATGCTGGATACACAGGTTATGTGGGCATCGAATATGAAGGCAATACTCTTTCGGAAAAGGAAGGGATACTTGCTACCAAAGCTCTCCTCGAAAAAGTAGGAAGGGAATTATCCTAACAGTTTTCACCGCTCTTTCGGACACTATTTGTATTCGAAAGTGTGGTAACCCCATCGGAATTCCGGTTCAACGGATATAATTCCCACTCATTCATAAATATTAATATTTTCATATATAATATAGAAATTATTCTACCTTTGACTAGGACTTCTTCAAATAATTATGATTGGTAATTGAATAATCATATTTATTTGAAGTGTCACCAAAAACCATTTTCAAATTATAACTAGTCAAATCAATGAAATCGCTCGCATACACAAAATCAAAAGTTTCAAAACCGGATCTCGTTTCAATAGTAGCCAGAGGAGTATTTAAAATGAGTGTGGCAGGGCTGTTATTTACATTAGGAACGTTAATAATACTTTAATACCATTCATATCACATTTTGTATCACAAACCATTTGCCAAAAACCGCTTCATTTTGAGCGGTTTTTTTTATTAGTACAGATACAATTCCCTTAGGCGTTCCAATTCTCCCATACTTAATCCAATTCCATCTTGCAGAAATTTATCAGTGGAACCGTATTCTTTCCGAATTTCCTCAAAACCGGCCTGTAAATAGCTCGGCCTAACATCCATAATCGTTCGGGAAGCTGTATGATCAATGCCTAAGATGCGAGCGCCAAGTTTTGCCTTTCGTTCAATCAGATCATGCCTGTAATAGTTTGAGAGTAAGTATTCGTCCATTATGGTTTTTTCAGAAACGCCTAAACTGGAAAGTATCATTGCAGCGGTGAATCCGGTTCTGTCTTTACCTGCAGTGCAGTGAAAAACAAGAGGTGTTCCTTGCTCGCTCAACAAGAAGTCAAATACCTGACGTAATTGTGGGGTTGCCTGATTTACAAATCTTCGGGAGATCTCTTCCATTTTCCCATCTCCATCAAATTCCGCCGGTGTTTGTTTTCGAATGTCTTTTCTGGCCTTGTGGATTTCATGATAGTTCATTCCACCATATGGCAAGTTCACCCACTTAATTGGACCATCAGATGGTAGCTTGTCAGGTTTCTTCTTAATCTCTTCCGGAGTGCGGAGGTCTAGAACATGTTGGATCCCAAGCATCTTCAAATCACTCAGGCCATCTTTGGTAATCTTATCCAATTTACCTGAACGATAAATGCTACCATACTTGGTCTGACGACCATCTTCCGTGGGAAGTCCCCCCAGGTCGCGGAAATTCAGTACGCCATCGACATCAAGAAGTCGGTTAGAAACATAAAATGATTCATTCTCACCGTTGTTGAGTACGTACACTTCATGTTTAACATCCGAAGGTCCAATTGACACTGTATCAGGTCCTGAAATCTTCTGATGAAATCCCTCATTTGAAGTACTCTTCATAATCCAGGAACCTGGTTCGGAAAGAATAAGAGTTCGGGGGCTGGCATTAATTACTTGTGCCCGCTCGGTAAGTCCATAGGGTGCCCTTGGTAACTCCTCATAGGTGGCACAACTCACCATAAGGAATAGGAAAATATAGATCAGGTGTTTCATATGTAGCTAAAGTGTCCAACAATTGAATTCAAGATAAAGTTTATTCGAATTGCCAGAAAACAAAAACGGTATGCAGTTATCAAAGTTGCATACCGTTTAGGCTAAAATTATTTCTTATATGTCTCACTCAGAAATCACTTCCATCAAATTTGCCTCCGATTTCAAACTTCTTGATATATGTCTGATTAATGATTTTTGCACTCCCGTTAGTTACAAATTTTGGATCCCATCGCACCTTTTTGTTGTCGTATGCATATTCCATAAGTCGATTCACAGTACCTCTGGGTACTTTCTTCGTACCTACACGTTGTTTAAGTTGGATATCTTTCAATGTGACCCTGTATTTTCCTTCATCGAAATCTACTACTAAAGTCCCTTGGGAGTCTTTTTTGGTCAGGTAATCCTCTGTGTCTTTTTCAGAATAGCCCGAACTGACATAGTCGTGAGAAATCACCTTTGACATACCTGCTATTCGATTGGGTTTGTCCGAGTCTACCGATTCGAACAAGTTCAATTCCATGAACTTTTCTTTCATTTGGGCAGGAGTAAGAACAGACGCATAAACTTTTTGCCAGGTGATGTTATTGCCTTCCACTTTCATATGTTGGAGTTCTTCCTCCTGGGCTAGTGCGATCAGACAACAAGAAGCGAGTATTACAGTAAACAGCGATTTCATAAGACTGTGATTTGGTTACAAAGACAATTTAGTAATTAAACAAATTATTTTTCATTCTATTGCAACCCTTAATATCTTTATTTCATCTATTAAATAAAATTGAGGAAATAAGTAACCTTTGTTCAATTTTGGAGTAAGAATCTAAAGGTCAAAAACTTTTTAAAAACCTATGTTAAACCTATTTAAGAAGAACAAGAAGAAGGAATTCAAAGCGTTGTGTGAGCTTAGCAGACAGCCTTTGGATCGAGCGACGACGTACTTGCTTTCCACTGCCGAAGTTATTTCATCGAAGAAATTTTGGGATAATAAGATGACTGAGCCTGACACAATGACCTATACGGTGGCTCATTTCAAGTCAGGTGATCAGACTGCAACCAATATCCGAAAGATGATATTTGATAAATACAGCAAGGAAGATAAGCCTTGGGTGGTTTCTGATTCCGAGATGCATCTATTTGATGATGTCGACCACACCATTGCTAAAGAAAGAGCTGATAAATGGTGGGACAGTAAAGGGACTCACGTCAATGGTACTGCCAACTCCCTGGAAAGTTTGGGAGAGAAAGCATTTGAAGAAATTAAATCTTATGCTGTGATGGAAGCCGGAAGGAATCAGGTTCCGGCATAGATCTGAAAAATACGTTTTGTTTACTTGGGGTCAAGTTTTTCTTGACCCTTTTCATTTCTAATTGATCTGTTTCAACGCTTTTTTGACTTCACTCCTAAGATCGTTGGAGTAAACATTTGCTGCCAACATCTTCCCGGTTGAGTCGACAATGAAATATGTTGGAATTGCCGGAACATCGTAACTACGAACAAGTGAGCGATCGGCATCCCAGACATTCTTCCACTGAAGACCCCATTTATTAACTGCAGCACGCCATTTTGACTCCTGTATATCATTGCTGATCCCGATGATCTCAACTTCACTACGATCATATGAATCATATAATGGTTTCAATGTCGTCTTCACTGATTTTAGACATGGTGTGCACCAGCTGGCCCAGAAATCAATTATGATCACCTTACTTTCTATATTTTCGATTGATACTGGCTGTCCATCAATACCCGGTAAATTGAACGATGGAGCTACGTCTCCAACGGCCAGTTTTTGTCCGAAGGTGGATATACTTAGAAAGCTG
Source organism: Cyclobacteriaceae bacterium (assembly GCA_965242805.1). Lineage (GTDB taxonomy): Bacteria > Bacteroidota > Bacteroidia > Cytophagales > Cyclobacteriaceae > JANQEU01. Next base: position 5,049,903 of record CBDETD010000002.1, read on the forward strand.
ATAAGTGTGATCATTAAATATTTCATCATCATTCGTCTTTAAGGCATTCTACGGGATTTACCATTGTCGCTTTGATAGTCTGATAAGAAATCGCTAATAATGTCAATGCCATTGCCAAAAGTATAGGTAAAACGACAATTAACACCGAAATGTTAGTGCGATACACAAAGTTATCCAACCATCCGGCCATTAACCAATACGAGATGGGAATGGATACTACAAAAGCAATGCCAATAAGTATAATGAACCTGTTGCTGACCAAAGTCCAGATATTCTGTGTGGTGGCACCAAGGACTTTCCTTATACCTATTTCTTTAGTTTTGGTCTCGATTACAAAACCGACCATACCAATCAATCCCAGGCAGCTAATTAGAATTGCGATGATTGTGAAAACGGTAATAACCGTACTCAAACGCTCTTCATTGCTATATTGTTCTTCGAACCTCTCGTCCACAAATCGATAGAAAGCCGGATTTTCCGGATCAAATCGAGCGATAGTTTCTTCCACGTATTTTATAGTTTCGGAAACATCCGTTGGTTTGATCTTCAGTGCAATTCTACGTGTAAATGATTTGGTCTTAAGCATGACCATGGGAACGATCTCAGAGTGTAGGGATTCGAAGTGGAAGTTCTCAACGACGCCTTGTATCCTTCCAATTCGTAATGTTGTACCATCTTCATCTGTTTGCCCGTCAAATGGTCCATAAATGAGTCTTTCGCCAACAATTTCATTCGGATCGCTAAAACCAAATGCTTCAACCGCTTTTCGGTTGATGAGGTAGTACCCTACTGAATCTATCATCATGTCTTGCTGGCTGTTGAACTTCTCGCCCGCGATCAATGGAATTTCGAAGACATCAATGAAATTCTCATCCACTCTTATGAATGGCAGTCTAAAACTTGTATTGACTGCAGAATCACCCTGAAAAAAGGAAGCCCCCCAACTATCAGCAAGTCTGCCAGTGGGTATCCTTGATGCGTAAGCTCCATTCGTAATATTAGGGTGATTCAGAAGTTCTGTCCGAAGAGTTGTTAACGTGCTGTTGTCACGTAAATTTCGTGAAATTGCCAGATCCAATATTTGTTCTTTCTGAAATCCCGGATCTGTGTTCTTGATGAATTGCATCTGTTTTTCGATCACAAGAATGCTGAAAATAAGTGCAAGGGTCACGATATATTGAAAGGTGACCAGAAATGATCTGAAATTCCATCTACTTGAGTTCAGTGCCTGTTCACCTTTTAGGGCATACACCAGATTCATTCTCGATAGGAATACGGCAGGATAAAGCCCCGCAATGAAACCAACGGCAATCATGAGGATGAGCAATCCAACAAGCAAATTTATTTCACCGATGAGTTCGAAAGCCAATTGCTTGTCAACAAACTCATTAAGATAAGGTAGTGCCCAATAAATGAGTAAAATGGAAATCGGCAAGGAAAACAAAGTGATCAAAGTGGATTCTGTGAGAAACTGTTTCATCAAGGACGACTTGAATGCTCCAATCACTTTTCTAATACCTACTTCCTTCATCCTTCTTGAGTAATGGGAAGTTGCAAGATTCATGTAGTTGACACATGCTACAAGCAGAAGCAGGATCCCAACAACTCCAAATATATAGATCTGTTGCATTGATCCATTGGTCTCATATTCTCCTTCAAGGTTAGATTTAAGGTGAATATCCAGAAGAGGCTGAAAGTAGAAATCATAAAAATCCCTTGCTTCGGCCCCACTTCGAAAAGTCCCAATATACTTATCCCAGAATTCATCGTTAGCCTGAAGTTCCAGTGAACTAACATCCGTGTCCGGAGAGGTACGGATGAATGTCATCCAATTGTAATTCCCACCAACATTATTAGCAGCATCTTCACCCATAATCATTTCCACAAAACGAATGGGGGCCAGGTAGTCAAAATGAAAATGCTGCTGATCCGGCATGTCCTCCATTACACCCGTAACAAGGAAGCTGGCGGATTCACCGGACCGGGATAGTTTAACTGATTCACCAAGAATATCTTTTTCTTTCCAGTCATTACCAAATATCTTGATGGCAGTACTCTCGGTGAGCACGAGTGAATACAGCTCGTTCAATGCCGTGGCAGGATCTCCTATGATGAAGTTGAAAGTGAAAATATCAAATACGTCGTCATCCGTGAAAATCACCTGCTCGGCAGGAAATTTTTGATCCTGATATTGCAGATCAGGAAATGCCCATGGAAAGAACCTCACAGAATGGGTAATTGCAGAATAGTCATCCTTGAGTCTTTTCGCATGTCCTGCTGATGCAAAGGCCCAGTGTCTGCTGACCGCGCCGTCAGGATTATAATTCTTGACGGTAACCCGATAGACATGGTCGGCATTTATATGATGACGATCGTATGATAATTCATCTTTGACAAAAAGGGCGATTAATACGAAAGCCGCCAATCCTGTGGACAGTCCAACGATGTTTATGATTGAACTTGATTTGTACTTCAGAAGATTTCTGAATCCGATTTTTAAGTAGTTTCTGAACATGCTAGTTTCCTTTTCTATTGTGTCTTGAGTTTTTGGTTTTTTTGCTATGCTGGGTCGAAACAATTTCAGTATTTGCCAATTGTACCAACTCTTTGCTCTTAGTGTCGAATCTGATGTGGTAAGAATCCTGTACTCCTCTTCCAAATCTCCTTGTATGTCTTCAAAATATTCATCTCGGCAAAACCATTTAAAAAATTGTGATGACCACGATGGAGGATTTACAGGTCGTTTATTATCCATGAAAATCAAATTCGAAAGCAATATTTGGAATTGCTTCCCACAATTTCATTCTGGAATCCTTAGAGTGCTCAAGGGCCATCTTTCCATATTTCGTTACCCTGAAATAACGTTTTCTCTTACCACCCCTGATTGCCGTGGCCTCCCCAAAATTCGATTTCAAATAACCTTTTTTCTCCATTCTACGCAATGCCGTCTGCAAAGCACTAACACTTACTTTACGCCCCAATCTTGATTCGATCTCCTGTCTTATGGCTACACCATATGCTTCATCATACAAAATAGCCACTGTCAATAAGACGATCTCTTCAAATTCACCTAATTGATATTCCTTCATTATTAGATCATTAAATTTCTAAATGTAAATTAAATGATAAAATTTCTAAACGTAAATAATATCAGAAGGTTTCTTCGATACTTGCCCTGTAGAAGGAAGATCGTATCTTTAGATCCTTTTATTATGTGAATGTGAAATTGGATTTGAATCTTTCTCTGGATAAGGTCAAAGTGAGGGATAAACTGGTCTTTGCCTTTTATGTAACACTAATTACAACCATGTTCCAGGCATGGTTATTTGAACCCATGAAATGGGATCCATCCAGGATTTCACTGGTGGTCATCATGATCTCACAGTTTTATCTTACGGCGTATATAAAATTCCCAATAAATCGATTAAGGTTAAGGCAGATCTCATATATCATTTTCCATGTTGCAAATTTCATAGTATTCAAGGAGATCGTGTCGGCTTTGGCTCCGGCCATTGTAGTTAATAACTCTTATTTCCAATTTGGGGTGATCATTTTCTTTCTTCTGGTCGTTCTTGGTCGTGATATACGACTTTATACGACTTTAGCCGGTCAGCTATCTAACCTGGAACGATGGACGGAGAGAAAGATTCTCTTTGAGAAACCGGAAAAGATCAAGATCCATCTGGGTGAAGCTGGTGGTCAATTCCTTCATCCAAATGAGATTCTCTACATTCGAACGAAATCAGCAGGTGATCATACGAAAATCTTTGGTATTAAGTCAAGGGTAAACCACAAATTCAGGGAATATGAAACTATCGCATACAAGAATTTCGATGAGATTGGCAAGGTGCTCATCCAGTTTCCACAGTTCAAACGTATTAGTCAAAGTACTGTGATCAATTACAAGTATCCTTTTGAAGAAAACAATGGAATAATTACAATACAGGGTCGAAGATTCAACAAGAGCAAGATCTATCAAAAATAAATTCTTTTAGAAATGTAACCTTTCTGGTGATTGAGAGTAATTCTTTCAAATGACCAAAAAAATGAAAAGGAGCCTCTTGTTATTTGCTGCCCTACTTCTCATCACAGGATCAAGCTATAGCCAGGATAAAGACAAAACCAAGGGACTAAGAAAGATCAGTCCTGATCGAAATATTGAGAAGCACGATCATACCTCAATTCATGAATTGATCGATTTGAATGAAATGATCGAAGCAATGGAGAATATTCACTTTGATGATATTGAGATAGATCTTTCAGGTTTAGATATCGATGTTGATATGAGTTCTATCGAATTTGATTTTTCAGAATTTGAAAGGGAAATGGAGGAATTTCAAATTGAGATGGAGTCATTTGAATTTGATATGAGAGACATTGACATTGACCTGGATCAAGTTCATATGGACCTGCATGAGATGCAAAAGGAGCTGGAGGAAATGGATTTCTCAATATTACAGAGGCAATTTGAAATTTCTGAAGATCAAATACTCAAAATAAGGGAGGGGATCAAGAAGGGAAGAGCCGCGGAAAAATAGTTTAGGTGAATTGGTATTGGCTCTGAAAGGGACACATTTGTCCCTTTTTTCGTTTGTGAATATCATGTCCTATTCTAACCATGATCATAGTCCGAATTCCATCGGGTAAGTACCTTGAAAGTCAAATAAGGGCCAAATTCAAATAATATCATGAGAAAAATAGTTGATCTGCGGGATTTGATGATAGAGCAGTTGCGAGACTTATATCACGGTGAAGTCCATATATTAAAAGAGCTATACGAACTTCCGGATAATGTTTTGGACAAAACGTTAAAGACAGCAGTTCAGCAGTACATTATAAATCATGAGGACCAGATCATGAGGCTTAGACAGGTATTTGAATTGCAGTTTGAACAGAAAAGAGGAGAATTTGCTCTCCCAATTCGGGCTATGGTCAGCGATATCTTAAAACTGGTTGATAGATGCGAAGATCCAGAGGTATTGGATGCATCTCTTATTGTGGCGCTACAACACATTATCCACTACAAGATTGCCGGATATGGTGCAGTATGTACCTACGCAAAACAGTTAGGATATCTCGATGAAGCTGGAATTCTTCACAAGAACCTTGAAGAAGAAAAGAAGTTTGATGGAAAACTTGCGATGCTCGCGGATGCAATAATCAACAGAAAAGCCATCGAACCGCAGACTTAGTTATATTTTCTATAGTATTCCTTAGCTTTTGGCATGTTGGCTTGCAGGTCCGAAATCCTTGTATCATGTGATGGATGTGTTGAAAGGAATTCCTTTGGTTCAGATTTATCCCCACTACTCATTCTTTCCCAGAATGATGGTGCCTGTTGCGGGTCGTAGCCTGCCATAGCCATAAAATACAATCCAAGTTCGTCCGCTTCAGATTCATGTTGCCTGGAGAATTTCAGGATCCCTAGATTAGTAGCAGCTCCGGCTCCTTGCAAGATCATTTCGCCTGTCAATGTAGATCCTCCACCGCCAAGAGCGATGGAAGCCAGGCTCAGTCCCGTTTGTGCTGCCAATTGTTGACTAACCCGTTCCCTTCCGTGATTGGCTATAGCATGTGCAATCTCATGTCCCATAACCACCGCTATCCCGGTTTCATCCTGACAGATGGGTATGATACCGGTATAGAATGCCACTTTTCCTCCTGGCATGCACCACGCATTGACCATATTATCATCCTCAATCAACACATATTCCCAGTTGTAATCCTTTAAGTACGAACTATTTCCTTGTTCCTGAAAATACCTTTCGACAGCTTTCTGTATTTTGGATCCTGCCCTTTTCACCATTTCTACTTGATCTCCGCTCGTGATAAGCCTGCTGCTCGTCTTGACTTTATCATATTCATCAAAACTCATTGGTATGATTTTGTCATTAGAGATCAACTTCAACTGTGATCTTCCGGTAAGTGGGACCCTTGCACATTGGACAAGGACTGTTGCCGTGATAATTAGAGAGATTAAGTATATCTTCTTCATGAAAGATTCTGGATTGTTAAGGATAATACGGTTTTTCAATCATTAAATTGTTTCGATAAATGTATTAAAAGATTTACCATATGAAATACGTTTTTGTAACACTTCTGTTTGCAATAAAATTCAACTTATTTTCTCAGCCATTAACTGAGATTGATTCGACCCAATTCTTTGACTTTTGGGTCGGGGAGTGGACTGCTTCCTGGGATGAAGGAGAGGGAGTGAAGGAGTACGGAGCTAATACCATCTCCAAATCATTGGACGAAAAGGTGATCGTAGAGAATTTCAGGGTATTGGATGGGCTAAATCAAGGATTCAAGGGAACAAGCATATCAGTTTTTCAACCATCATTAAATCGATGGAAGCAGGCCTGGGCAGATAATCAAGGAGGCTATTATGATTTTTTGGGTGTTTTTGAGGACGACAAAAGAATATTCAGGACAAGGGAGAATGATGGCAGGTATCAACGTATGGTTTTTTATGACATAAAGGAAAATAGTATGACATGGGATTGGGAAGGTACCAGGGATGGTGGCAGAACCTGGAATCTTAACTGGAGGATATACTATGAAAGGAAAGAATGAGCTTTCCAAATACTGAAACGACCATTGTGTATATTTCGCGAGACTCCTTTTTGGGATGATTTAGCTGAATTTTGGTAAAAAAATGGGGTTCTCGAATTGAGAAATATCATAAATCATGTCTTTGCTATTGGTTTTGGATTCCATTAACTTGATAAGATCTTCATTAATCACCGGTGAAACCACCGACGAGGTATATATCACTTTTATTGATGGTCATACTGTATGGCTGCTTGAAAGAGGTCGAAGTGATCAATCCGGAGACCTTGATCGAATGGGAAAACTACACCACTTCGGATGGTCTGGCTGGGAATAGAATAAATGCCATTACAATTGATGAGGAGAATCAATTATGGATAGGAACCGATCAGGGAGTTTCGGTTTTCGATGGCGATGACTTCACAAACTTCAACACTACTGATGGCCTTTCCAACAATATGGTGAATGCCATCGTGGAATTTGAGGAAGACGTGATGGTATTTGGAACCGACCTTGGCCTGACCATTCTAGATCATGGTGAATGGTTTCAGGTTACCAATCTGAATGGAACTGATTTCGCCGTTCTCTCGCTTGCAGTTGATGAAAATGGTGTGGGTTGGATTGGTACGGACATATTTGGACTATTGTTCATTGAGGATGATCAGTTCTTTCAGGTATGGGATGATGGTTGCTATGATTGCAATTTCGTGAATACCATATACCGAGGGCGAGATGATACCATGTATTTTGGAACATCAGGGGGACTGAAGGTCTTGAATGGGAGCAGTTTTTTACTCTACAATACAGATAGTGGGCTTCCTGACAACTATGTACAATCAATATTTGAAGATGAATTCGGAAAGTTATGGGTCGGAACGTTTGACGGCCTTTGTTCCAGGGATTCCGGGTTTGATTTCGAAGAGGAGAGTTTGTACAACAGTGCACCCCAGAATTGGACCTATACAATTCACAATGACCGAAATGGTAAACTATGGTTTTCCAGCATCGGTAATGGTCTTATGTATTATGACGGTACAGTTATTCGTACATTAGCCGAGTCTTTAGATGATGAAAGGGTATCTACCATTTCATCATATATCGATTCTAGTGGGAATCTCTGGTTAGGAACTTTCGAGGGAGGTCTTTGGAAATACGCACCAAAATGAAGTGGATTTCGTTCATATTGGTCCTGGTCTCATTTATCTGCACTGCACAATCGGATCGTTTATCCCTTTTCAACAATGAACGAACCATGGATCGCAGATTTACCCTATATCAAGGCCAGATCAGGGTCCAGGCATCTTATGATTACGTTACGTTCAGGTCCGAATTTGATGAGGATGGCACTGATATAAGGCTTTCTCAAAGCGGAATTTCCATGAATATGCATGGAATCCGGGCTGGGTTCAGATATGGGATCATCGATTTTCTGGATGCTGAAGTCCGCCTCTCTCATAAGAAAAGGAATTATCGAGGGGAACCACTGCTGATAATAGGTGCCCCTGAACCGCCAATAAATGTATATTCTGATATTGTCACAAGTGGTCTTGAAGATGTGTTTCTAGGTATTAATGCTCGATTTCCAAACAAAGGTTATGCTTTTGATGCCAGTGTGTCCGGAGGGGTGTATCTACCTACTTCTGAAAACCAACCCGACAAACCAGGGCACACCTATGATTTTGATGGAAATTCCGAAATCATCAATTATAACCACTCTGAAAACTGGGGATATGGGGTTATGTCATTTGATTATGGGGGATTCTTCAAATATAGATTATCCAATTTGGCGTTTTCTGCATCATTCAGTTCACGAATTCCTCAAGGCGTTTCCGAAAATCTGGAATATTCCTGGAGGTTAAGTTCAGATGGTGTTTTTGAATACTCTAATAGCACTTATGACTACCAGGTTCCACAAACCTTACAGGTTGACATTTTAGGGGAATACCAACTCTATGATTGGATAAATGTATTCACAGCCATCCATGAGGATAGGTCTTTCCGTGGTTGGAGGCAGGAAGGAGACCTTAAAGTAAAGGTACCCGATCAAAGATTGATGTTAGTAAATCCTGGATTTGAAGTATTGGTTTCAAACAAACTATGGTTAAGGCAGGGAGCGAGATTCCCTATAGCCGGAGAAAATGCGTATTCCTCATTTAGTTTTTATCTCACCTTTTACTACAACATTTTAACCCAATAAATGAAAAGGTCAACCTTTCATATTCTGCTTATAAGCGTCATTATCCCAATACTTGGTTTTGCTCAAAGCGACCAGGAAATATTACCTTCTGAACGCAAGCAGATGACCATCATCACCGAACCTTACACTTTATATCAAGGATTTTTTCGAGCAGGTATTTCTGTACAATATGGGGCACTTTATAAGATATTTGATTCTGATGGAGAAAGGGTTCCTATATCCAATGCATCCGGCAAGTCATGGTCAACTTCATTCATAGCACAGTATGGCGTCAGTGACAGGTTGCAGGTTACCCTTGGTCTTCCATACACTCAACAGGATCTTTTCCTTTCGTACAGAGGTGAGGCTCCGGGTATCGCCACATTCATTCAACAGAAACTGGAAGGAAAAGGATCAGGTTTGGGGGACGCCTGGTTGGGGGTGGATTATCAGGTGATTACCGAAACAGATGCGAGACCCTCTATTAAAGGGCTGTTCACTATCACATTACCTACTGGTTCCAAGAATCCTGAAGAATTGGACGATCCCGAATTGATAGATATTCCAGTCGGAAGAGGTGCGATGGCCTATGAAGCCGGGATTTCAGCAAGGAAAATAATTTATCCTTATTCCTGGACTGGGTATGTCAGTTATAAGATGAACACAGAGGGTAGCAAGTCATTGGCAGTAGGTGATCCGGAAATAACTTTCAATGATGGTGATTTATGGACATTTTCCGGCTCATTCAATTTCCATATGAATGAATGGTTAGCACTGGTCAATGATGCATATTTCTTTATTAGCGGTCAAGATGAGGAGGATGGAGTGGCTATCGAAGATTCATCTTCCTGGGTCTTTTGGTACAGTCCACGACTTAGTTTTCAGATAAAGAGGCTTCGAGTGAATCAAACGATCCAGTTACCACTGGCAGGCAAACGATCTTCTGCGGATCCGGGTTACATCATGGTTTTCCAATATGTGTTTTAGATATCAATTAAGGTTTTGGCTACTCCTTTTATGTCTTAGTCTAGTTCTGTTTACCTGCCAAACACCGAGTGTTGTGGCCACCACTTCGATACAGCGTGGTGACGAGGCCAATAATGCCAACGATTATGAAACTGCTGAAACATATTACCTCCAATACCTGGATGTCGCGCCCTCTTTGGGTACCATGCGAAACCTCAGCATGGAATCTGATGTGAGAAGAAAACTGGCTCACGTATTTTCCACTCAGGGGAAGTATGAGGAAGCCGAAAAATATATTTTATCAGCCCTCAAAACCGATCAATCAATACCTGACAATTTACTAAACGTCATCGAAGACTTTCGTCTGCTGGGAATAACAAGAGTATATCAAGGCGATTACATCCAAGCCAGCATAGCTTTAGACAGTGCTTTATTGCTTAGTGAAGGAATGGAAAGCAGTATCAAGGCATTGAAACGATTGTCCATTGCGGACACCTATTTATCAGGATCAATGTTACGACTTTCCACAGGGGAGCTTACCATGTCAATGGATCAGGTGGATCAGGCAATGGAACTTTACGAAAAGGACAGACCGGAAGGTGAAGGTATGATGGAAGCTCTATTAATAAAATCGAAGATCCTCGAAATCACCGGAAGAGAGGACAGGGCCTTGATTCTATTGGAACGATCTATGCAAATAGCAGAGGAATTGGACTACAAGACTTTCCGACAAAAACAGGTAAAGGGCGATATTTATACAAAGCAAGGGGATCCTGAAGGCGCTGTTGAAATTTTTCAGGAGGCTTTGGGTGAAGCTAAGGCTACCAACATCATACCTCAAATGATATGGGCCCATATCAAGTTGGCAGATGCATTTCAAATGATCGGAAATATCCGGCAGTACAACTACCATTTGAGAGAAGCCCAAAAACTCAGGGAGAAAATGGAACAGGCAAGTGCGCAGCTTCCATCTCTTGATATGAGGATGGGTGATATTCGAAATGCCTATGACCTTTACAATCAAAGGGGTGCCGCTCTTGGAGCCAATATTGCAGGATTGAAACTTGCTGAGTCCATGCACGAGGAAGGTTTGATGGACAGTGCTGCCATTTTAGTGAATAAGGTCTATGATTATTTCGTGGCTGAGAATATAATCGAAGGTCAGGCCAGGGCCCTAGTTCTTTGGTCCCGAATACTTTTGGCAACGGGGGCAAGGGGAGATGCCATCGACAAACTTGACCAATGTGAAACTCTTTCTCTCACTCCAGAACTAAGCTGGCAAGCTGCTTATACGAGAGGAATTATCGAGTACGAAAATGGTAATAATCGTAAAGCCGAACAACAGTTAAAAATGGCGATAGAGATCATTGAATCACTGCGTGGAGAAATATCTCGTTCGGAGTTCAAATGGTATTTTCTAGACAACAAAGTTGATGTTTACGACGCCTACGTTTCTTTATTAACGGATGAAAACAGGATACAGGAATCTTTTACTATCAATGAAAAAGCAAGGTCCAGAACATTTCTTGATTTATTGGCACAGCAATCTGTGATACAAATGGAAGATGATTCTCTGATCCGGAGAGAGAAAAACTTGTTACGGGAAATATCATATATACAAGCATTGATGAATCAGTATGAGATGGAAAAGAAATCATATGATTTTTTGATCAAGAAAAAGGAAAAACTCGATCAGGAATATCTGATAAACTTTAGGCAATTAGTAGATACTCAACCTGGTTACGCAAGGCTTAAAACTATTGATCCTGTTGGATTGGCGGAAATTCAATCTGTCATAGATAGTGATCTGGCTCTTCTTGAGATGTGGTCTGGTAAAGACAACCTCTACACATGGGTAATAACCAGGGATGGGATTGATTTAAAAAAATTTCCAATAAGCCGTCGGGAAGTAAAACGGCAGGCAGCTTTTATTCGAAACAGTATCACATTTGGTTTGGAGGATGAATTGTTTGCAGGGTTAAGAAAGCTCCTGGAAGATCTAACTCTCGATATTCAGGAGATTACAAAGGGGTATGGAAATCTGGTAATAGTTCCACACGGCCCACTCCATTTTATTCCGTTTCAAGCTTTGTATGATGGTGAAGCCTTTCTTCTGGAAAGTAAGCTCATGTCTTATGCACCTTCAGCATCGGTCTTTTATTACGTGATGTCCAGGGAAATAAGTGAACGTTCCGTTTCTTTTATGGGGATGGCTTTGGGTGAATTGAATATCGAAGGATTTGATCCCCTCCCTGGGACAGCCATGGAATTGGAGCAGCTTTCACAACTTTACGATCAAGGGGATATCGCATACGCCGGGGATATTAAGGAGGAGTCATTTAAGGAAAAGGCTTCAGAACATAAGACGATCCACATCGCCACTCATGGTGTCCTTAATTCTCACAATCCCAACAAAAGCTATGTTTTAATGGCAAAGTCTGAAAATGATGACGGACGACTTTCTGTTGAGGAGATCTATAACATAAAATTAAATGCTGACCTTGTAGCATTGAGCGCTTGTGAAACGGGATTGGGAGACCTCTCGACTGGAGATGAACTGGTAGGATTGAGTAGGGCTTTTTTGTACGCTGGTACTTCGGCAGTAGTTGTGAGCCTCTGGCAAGTAGACGATATTTCTACCTCTATTCTGATGACGCGAATGCACCAATTGTTGGATGCCGGTTATTCCTCTTCAGCCGCCTTGGCACAAGCCCAACGAGACTTGTTGAACAGCAATTTTGAATATGGGCAGTCGCGTGGAATGAGGTCAGTACGTTGGCATCAAAACATTCGTAGTCAATTGGATGGAGGAGTCGGTGAAAAATACGTTTCCCCGTATTTCTGGGCTCCATTCATCTTAATTGGAAATCCCAATTGAAAAATCCAGTGAACTGAGAATATCCTTTCCTGGTATGACAGAACCTAATCCTCTTTCACCACTATCCTGATATCCGGAGTATTCATTGAGAAAAAACCAAATCCGTTTTCAACGTTTGACGGGAAGTTGACGGGTTCGTTTGCTGCCGAAGCAATGATACCACCCGACCTTTGACCTGCATCCAGGAACCGGTAATACTCTTCACTGATATTGATAAGGATCATTGCTAATGTGTCTCCAGGATTTTCAAAAAGCTGGACTTCCCTGGTTACCTCATTATTTTCAAAAGTTATATCCGACAGAAGTTTTGTGAAAAGTACTTCCGATTCGAAATTGGGATTGAACAAAGATGAGAAATTACTTTCGCCACTATCTAAAGAGTCAAAATCTAAGTCCTGCAATTGATTGCTAAACAGCCCATCAAGTGAAGTCGCCTGAACAAGGTACCAATTAGGTACTTCAGGGTCAGTGAATTCGTATTTAATGGTAAAGGTGGTATCATCGTCCTGAACCGTGCGAAGTAACTCGGCATCATTTAACGAAACACTTGAATTAAGAACAGTTTCAGCGGTCACGTAGGTTGAGGTCGTAGAGTCAAAGACCGTCAAAACAAAAGATGATTCGATTCCTGGCTCTGACAATTCACCAATGAAAAAACCGGGAACGACTTCCAGTAATGTATCGGTAGTTGAACCTGAAGTCACCGTTATCAATGCACTATCGACAAGAAGTCTTTCAACAAAATCATTTTCCAGGGCCTCAAAGTCACTGGGAGCTAATGCTGAAAAACTACGGCTTGCGGTAACGATCAATAGGTTGTCAGGAACAAATCTTGAAGACAGTACAATACCACTTTGCTGAGGTGTAACTTCGATTATCAGGTCTTCAGGAGCACATCCCAGAACGATTAAGAGAACGTATGTGATTATTGCCCTTTTCATATTAAAAACTGAAGTTGTACGATATGCTGGGAATTGTTCCAAACAATCCTGGTTGGACGTATTGAAAAGATTGACCATTTGAAATGATCCTGACCTGGTAAGGGGAAGATCTATTGTAGAAATTATAAATTCCAAATTGCCACTCCCCTTTGAATTTTCTTTTCTTTTTTGATTTTAAGATCAGGTTTAGATCAAGACGATGAGTAGGGGAAAGCTTTATGGCATTTCTTTTTGAGTAAATGGGGATGATCTCAATACTGTTTAAAGTAGCACTTGGCATCAAATATTGGCCGGTTTGAGGAGTGAATGAGGCCCCGGAGGTATAAACCCAAGCCCATGAAAGATCTACACGATTGGAGAGCTGATAAATGCCTACAACCGAAATATCGTGCCGACGGTCGTATTTCGCTGGATATCTTTTCCCATTATTCAATTCCGGAAACTCCCTGGTCGTGTTACTTAATGTATATGATAACCAACCTGTCAGCTTTCCTGCTCTCTTACGGATGAGGAATTCACCTCCGATTGATTTTCCATTGCCATTTACCAACTCGTCCTCAAAATTGTCATTCAACAACAGACGTGATCCCTCACGATATTCGATAAGGTTGTCCATTGTTTTGTAGTAACCTTCTACTGAAATATTCAGATTAAATGCAGGTATTCCCTTGAATACTCCCATGGAAATTTGATGCGAAGTTTGTGGTTTCACGTTTTGAGTAACCGGATACCATAGATCCGTAGGGAGGACTATTGAGGAAGAACTGACCCTATGCATGTATTGTCGCATAAGCGAATAACTAGCTTTGACAGATGTCAGATCCACTACTTCAAAGTTGAGATTAAGCCTTGGCTCTGCTCCAAGATAAAAACCGGATCTTACATTAGATGAGGAAAGTCTTAAACCATAGTACGTGGTAAAACGACTGCTCAATTTGTGCTCTTTACCTCCATAGAAAGAGATCTCCTGAGTTTCCAGAAGGTCTCCCTTCCTTGATCGAAGAAAGTCTGAAATATCTCCACCTGTGTTGATAACATTTGGTCTGAATCGGTGCCAAATGATATCTGCTCCGAAATCAATTCGTTCCTCCGGGGACTTGAAATATTCGAATTTTCCTTTTATACCAAAATCCTGTATTTGAGATCTGATAAGTAGTGAATTATCAACGAAATTCCCAGCGATATCATACTTGAATCGTGTTTGAAGTAATGTTATGTTAGAAAAGAGTTTTTCACCAGGAAATATATGATTCCATCTGATGGTTGATGTGAAATTGCCGAGGTTGAATCCGAAGGTAAGATCCTCAAGATCCCCTTCTTCATTTTCCCCTTCTTCCTGAACTTTGAGCACATCATCGCCAAAATATCCACTCACAAATATTCTGTCTCTTTTAGAGATTTTGTAGCTGGCTTTCGTATTTAGGTCATAGAAAAAGTAGGGAAGGTTGATACCGGCAAGACCCAATACCTGATCGATATAAGTCCTTCTTCCTGACACCATGAAAGTTGCTTTGTCTTTAATGATCGGTCCATCTATAGTAAGTCGGGATGTTAGAAGACCTATCCCACCTTTTACCTCAATCTTTTCAGGATTACCTTCCTGCATCCTTGTGTCCATGACTGCTGAAAGTCTTCCGCCATGGTCTGCTGTGAATCCCCCTTTAGTGATCCTGATGTCCCGTATTGCATCGGTGTTGAAAACTGAAAAAAAACCAAAGAGGTGTGAAAGGTTATAGACCGTGGCATCATCCAAGGTGACAAGGTTTTGGTCATCTGTACCACCTCTGACATAAAGAGCAGTTGTTCCTTCGCCGCCCCTGGTAATTCCAGGCATGAACTGTGATATTTTCAGAATATCTGTCTCACCACCAATAGTTGGGATCGAAGCTGCCTCTTTCGGGGTGAGATTAAATACCCCCATATTCACAGACTTTACTTCATCTTCAACGATATATCGATCTGCTCTCACCTCAATTACGTCCAATGCAGAAAATGAAGTTTCTAAAAAGAAATCAATACTCTGATTCTGATTCAGAATGATCTCCCTTGATATGGTCTTATAGCCTACATACGAAATACGAAGGTTGACCGTATCGCTGTCAATTGTCAAAGAATAAAATCCGAAAGCATTTGTAATCGCACCTTGTATGGTTCCTTCATTAAGGACCGTTACACCAATTAAACCTTCCTTCGATTCCTGATCATAAACGTACCCACTTAGCGTAACTTGACTTTGAACTGTGAGACTTGCGAAAAAGAATACCAGGAATAGGATCCTCATAGTTTAAATTTGAAACCTATGACGCCACCATTGAGTGAAGTACTTGTTTTATACCCATCAAAATTGAAAAACCCTACGCCCCAGGTGGGTCCAAGTTTAAGATAGCTATGACCAATGAGCTTGATTTCAAATAATACAGGGAATTCAATGGACAATCCCGTTTTCAATGGAGCAAAATATTTTATATTTCCAACATCGGTTTCCTCACTATGCGATCCGGAAATAGGAATACTGACACTCAATTTAGCTCCAGGCCGAATTTTAAATAAACGTTTATTCAGAAGAGCATAAGTATACCCCAACCCAATTTGAAAATACCCAAATTGACCTTCAAGGGTAGAGATGGAATTTAAAGCATCCCATTCGTACCATTTTTGAGTGATAGTCTGGTTTGCTAAACTGAAGAATAACTGGTGACGCTCATAGGTGGAATCGCTGGAAATTAGATAAAAAGAAATATTGAATCCCGTATTTTCAACGATACCATTCCAAGTGATGCTATCATCGGGAGGGGAAGTAAGAGATGTACCAAAGTTGAAATTTTCCGTAACCTGATCAAAATTTCTGTTTCCAGCTTCATATTGGGAAAACGTTAGATCAAAATCAATAGTCAGAAAGTGGAGACTATCCAGGAATTGACCGTGAACTATTGAGTTCAAACCCACTAAAGAACAAATGGTCACCAGTAATTTCCTCATTTGGATAGCAGATTTACATATTTTCTGAATTTTGGTCAAGTTAGGTACTTGGAGGGCCTTGACCGGAAAAGATAGGTAAGGTAAATTATTTGAATTCAATCCCAACTTTGAAGACAGTACGATTGTACCACATATCAAATGAAGAGATTATTGGGCCAAAAGGCCCCATTTCATTATTCTCACCTTTAGTGTGTTGCATGTATTGGGATACTCCCAGATACCATTTCAGCTTCCCTTTTGTTGGAAAATGAACGCCAAATCCCGGTTGAATTAGAATTCCACTGCTGTGTTCGTTAAAAAAATCTTGATTTCCAGCTATCCCATAACCAACCTTCATGTCCGCAAACGCCCTAATTGGACCATTGTATATGTAGTATCTCCCGTATCCGAATGGAGAAATAAACGTATGATAGAGCCAACCTGTACTTATCCTTGCGTCGTTCGTCTCAATTGCTATACCCATACCTAATGATAGGTTTGGGCTTTTTCTCAGCCCAAGAATAGCTTCAACTTGTGTGGTGGTATTTAGATTATGACTTCCGACACCAAGCGCAAGATCTGCAAAAATTCCTTTTTTATAGAAGAACCTTCCTCTCCACGCATTTAGATGATCCCTGGTATTGTTTATTCTTTTTATTAGGACTGTAGCAAGATTAATTGTGTCCGTTGTACTCAAGACTAGCTTTATACTCGATGGAGCCACACCAATAACACGCCCGTTAAATACGGAGCCATCTTTGTAGAAAACACGTACGTTATCATTAACCTGAGCACTTTTTTGTCCAAAGCACCAGGTTGCGACTAACAATAATGTTACGAATAATGTGGTGGTTTTGACCGTCAAAAGGCAATCTGGCTAAGAAGTTGCATTTCGTTATTTCCTGAGACCTGGTATTGGGCAAAGCCCAAAGGACCTGAGATCAGAACCAGATCAATTCTATCAGGATGGGCAATGACATCATATGCAGTGACATTCTGATCCCATTTTTGTAATCTAAGATTGCTCTTGTCGGTCGCATCAAATATCTTAAGTCCGTTTTCACCTTCTCCAACATAGAGCTTGTCTTCAATTAATGTCATTCCGAATGGGCTTTCCATTTCAAATTGTTGTATTTCCCGAATGAAGTCGCTGTTTGATATATTAAGAACTAGAAGGGTGTTTACGTCACCTCCACAATTAGAGAACTCATCGGTCCGTAATGTGACATAAGCAATTTCTTCGGTTACCGGAAATACTGGATCACATGATGTAGGATGCCAAAATGATGATTCCCATTCAGGTAATGCTGGATTTTCCGCGTTATAAACTTCCATTGACTGACGGGTCCCCACATAGAGTTTGGAGCCTCTTGGGTAGATGGTTTCCATACCCCAGCCTATACTTTCTGAAAATACGGATTCGAATCCGACAGAATTATCAAATACACTCATTTTCGATTTACTGATCACATACACATGATCCTGGCTGTATGCAATTCTATTTACCGTTCCAATTGCTCCATCCGAGTTGGACGCAAAAGAGGAGGGGACAGCTGACTGGGGGATCAGGTTCATATCAAAATGATAGTATACAGTAAGATCGTTAGCCCACAACTCCCTGTAAAAGTCATTATCTATATCCATTTCCTCCGTCACGGTTTCAAACTCAAAATCGATAACGGCCTCTCCTCGATTATTTGAAAGTTGTTCGCCCAATGCAAATTCAATTCTTGTGTCCAAAAAAGGTTGAGTAATATCAGAAATATCAATTTTCAACATGTCATAAATACTTTCCGCAAAAAGATGATTTCCCTCAACGTAGAATTCCCTGTTTCCGGGAATATTCAGGAATAATAGGGGTGTAGGATTTTCCGGATCAGAGTTTTCAAGAATGTGTATTCCCAGGCGCTCCTCGCCGATGAAAAGGTGTTCATTAGAGATAAATATTTTACCTGCATCCACAATAGATTGGGGACCAGAGATCAATGCTGTCTGACGAAGGGATTCCAGATCCCCATAGACGGCAGTCCCTTTAGTATAGGTCACAGTAGTGGTACCAAAATCTCCGCAGGAAAACGTGAAAAAAACCAGAGATACGATTAGTAGAGTAAGTGATCTCATAATGGTGAGTATTTAGTTGAAGATGGAACGTTGTAAACAAATATAAATTGTTTAAAAACCAATCAAAAACCTAAAACATCACTAATTTTCCTCTACCAATGCTTCGTTAAGGATGTTGTTTATTTCGTGAACTATTGCGTCCAGTTCCTTGCATGTTTCTTCCAAATGTTGGTGGAGTTGTTGGCGATCCTTTTCATTCTCCGTAGTTCTTAACAAATTGATAAATCCGATCACCTTGGCAATTGGTGCTCGCAATTCATGGGAATTCTTAAACGAAAACTTTTGAAATTTTGATGCTTGTTCAATGATCTTTTGCGTTCTTTCATCTACCGTATTCTCCAATTTTTCGTTCATTACCTTAATTTCGTGATTGGCTTGTGTCAGTTCCAGGGCCTGGCTTTCTATTTCTTCCTTTCTGCTTTTGAGTTCGTTATTCTTTTTTTCCAGCGAATGGATCAGGGCAAGGTTTTCCAATTCGTATTTTTCTGTGATCCTTTTAAAAAAGAATGTTGCAAGCACGAACATCAGATAACTGATAATGGAAATGGCTGTAAATATTGGATATCTGGTGGCATCAAATCCCATTTGATAATATCCCACGTTAAAATACACGTGAACAGCATCAAATGAGATCAATGGAATCAAACTTGCCAATAATGCCAAGGTTAGGATCTTCCATTCCTTGAAGCTAAAAGTCATAAGTGGAATTACGGCAGTGATCATTATAAAAAGTCTTGGCATGAAGTACATCACTTCTTCCACTCCCTCAGGATCAACTATTTTGTCAGAAATAGATGAATAGAAAGGATAGAAAGAAAACATCATGCTCAAAATGAGGCGTGCCAGTTGTGATAATCCAACCTTATTTAGTGTCAGGATCACAATCAATCCTCCGAGGTCTCCAATCAAAATTACTTTGGTAAGAAATGACCAGCCCGAAATCGATAAGTTGGTAACAAAGAGCACAAGGTTTAGGAGAAATACGATGACCAGAATGCGATTGGTCAACACAATGTTCCTAATATCCGATTTGGCAGTTTTATGCTCAGTCCCGAGATATGAAATATAATTCCAGAATGAAACCATCCTTGATGAATTTACTCCAAAGAAACAGGAAAAGGACACTTCTAAAGAACAATTGGAAGTCAATTGGTATTAAACAGTATTAAATCATACTATTTGAATTTGATCAAGGAATCCCAATCCATTGAAATTCCAATTGTAGCGCCTTCAATTATTTCGCGGCTGTGGTCAAAAAAGAGAATTTTAATTGATTGAAGGATTCCTTCAAGTATATGATAATGACCTTTGAAAATGACTTTGCTGACTTTGATCTGTATTCCATTCCTATCCAGGGAAATGCTTTCAGGTCGAAGGCCAAAAGACGTATATCGGTTGGGAATTTGCTCCAGACCTAGCATTGTCAGGTCTCTTTGGTCTAGAATGTTTATGTACCCAAAATGCCTTGCAACCTTTGGTGATACAGGATTGTAATAGACTTCTTTCGGATGGTCGTCTTGTACAATGTTCCCCTCATCGAGGATAATGACCCGATCGGCTGCTTCCATGGCGTCTCTGGTATCATGAGTCACCAAGATAATTGTAGTATTCGTTTCTGACGCAATCTCCCTGGTTTCCTGAAGTAGAAGTTGTTTGGTTTGGGGATCGAGGTTTGAAAACGGTTCATCCATCAAAATAACTTCAGGCTCTGTCGACAGGGCACGTGCAAAAGCAAGTCGTTGCTTTTGTCCTCCCGAAAGGAGAGAAACGTCCTTGTTTTTGATATTGTCCAGGTGGCAGAGATGAAGCAGGGCATTGATCTTGTACTTCACAAATTCCTGATCAAAACCAAGTAGAGCATTGGTCAGGTTCTCCATCACTGACATGTTGGATTTTAACTGAAAATCCTGGAAAACCATCTTAATATTATCATGACCAGCTACCAGTTTGGAATTTGGGGATTCAACCTCATTCCCGTTCAATAACACGCGACCACTATCGGGATGTTGAAGACCCGCCAAAACTCGAAGTAATGATGATTTTCCTGTTCCACTGTCCCCAACAATACAAACGAAACTTCCTTTTTCGATGGCAAGATTTATATTTTTCAGTACGCTCCCATGGTCCTTATAGGAAAGACTGATTTCCTGAACTTCCAGCAATGTTTCAGTTAGTTTGTATAATTATTCTTTCTCAGGTACTCCCGCATACCGCTTACGGAATTGTCATTGAACACTTTAATCTCTGAGAATTTTGTGGTTCGATATGTTCTTGATCGTTGTTTGTTTTTAGTGTCATAGACAAAATCGCTGCTTGGACTTATCAATTTCCCTATGAGAAAAGTGACTCCGGCTGATGCTAATCCCAATAATCCTACAAATAGGAATCCGCCTTCTGTTTCTTCAGACACTTCCAAATTTGGATCATCACCATCCATTTGATCGTACAGAACTAGCGATATAACACCGATAGCACCGGTAGCGCCACTTGCAGCATAAAACGGTGCGGATGCAACTTGTGCTGCCGTAACCTTTTTCACATTTATTTTATCGATGGACTCGAATGGTATCCGTGTACCCTGAGCGTAAAACTGTCCGTCTTTTACTTCCCCAACAGATTCATACTTGACACCGGTTTCAATTTCAATACTTAAAATTTCCGAAACTCTGAACTCTTTGTACTTTAAACCAGAGGTGTCCATCATAAAGACATATTGGCTAGCATTTTGTGACCAACTATCATAGTCCATCAACAAGCAAAGCACAATAAGAGTCAGTGATCTTTTCATTCGGAATACGTAAGTCTGTAGATGGTGCCGCTTTTGTCATCCGAAATAAGCATGGAACCATCATCCAATACCAATAAGTCAACAGGACGCCCCCAGGCACGATTTGTTTCTTTTATGAGAAAACCGTCAATAAACGTTCCGTATGA
The DNA here is from genome assembly GCA_965242805.1 of Cyclobacteriaceae bacterium. GTDB lineage: Bacteria > Bacteroidota > Bacteroidia > Cytophagales > Cyclobacteriaceae > JANQEU01. The sequence goes on from CBDETD010000002.1 coordinate 5,071,429, forward strand.
TACTCCCCGCCCATTTTCTTCTTTTACCATGGTCAACTGGTGACCTGTATGACCGGACTCAGGACTTCGATTCCAACTTCCATGTTCGGCAATGAAAATGATATTTCGATACTCCTCAGGGAACATATCCCCGGTATAGAACTTGACACCAAGTGGGGCTACATGTGGACCGAGTTTACGAGCAGGTGATACGAATTGGTCATATTCAAATTTATCTCCAAACTCCGGATCTTTGATATTTCCACCATGCCAATAGGGATAACCAAAATGTTGACCAGCTTCAGTTACACGATTCAATTCACAGGGAGGTGTGTCATCACCCATCCAATCTCTACCATTATCAGTAAACCACATTTCCCCCGTTTCAGGATGCCATGTAAAACCTACGGTATTGCGAACACCGTGAGCAAATATCTCCCTGTTTGATCCATCGGGGTCCATTCGGGTAATTGAAGCATAGATCTCATTTGACTCTTCACAAATATTACAAGGAGCCCCCACCGGAACATAGAGTTTCCCATCCGGCCCAAATGCAATGTATTTCCAACCATGGTGGGCATCGCTGGGATAGTCATCGTAAATTAATTCTCTTTGAGGATTGTCCAGGTTGTTTTCAATATCAGGGAAGATCCAAAGTTTGTCAACTTCAGCCACATAAAGATCACCATCCTTGAAGGTTACTCCATTTGGCATATTCCCGTCTTCCATGATCACGAATTTTTCGTCAATCTTAAAATCTCCGTTAACATCCCTAACTGCATATACTTTATCTTCTCTTCGATTTCCAACGAATAAGGTACCATTGTCTCCCATAGTCATCGACCTGGCTTCATCGACGCGTCCATAGACACTGATCTCAAATCCTTCTGGCATGTTGAGATAGACCATATGGAGACCCTCTTCATTGACGAGTTCAGTATTTACAACAACATTAGGATCCTGATTGATCTGGCTATCGGATTCCGTTTGACACGAAAGTGATATGAAAAGGATTAATATGACGGGTAAGTATTTCATTTAAGGTTTTAATTAAGCTAACTAAATAACTGTGATGTGGTTCAAATAGCAACTATTTCTACATTTGCGGTCCAATGATCAGTATCAGTAACTTAAGTTATTTCTTAGGAGACCGTGTTCTCTATGATGAGGCCTCTTTATTTATTGGTCCAAAGGACAGAATAGGGCTAATCGGTCTAAATGGAACCGGAAAATCTACTTTGTTGAAGATGATCATGAAGGAGGTGCAGCCTGATGAAGGAGAAATCTCCAAGAGTAAGGATACGTCCATTGGTTTTTTAAACCAGGACCTGCTCTCATATCAAACAGAAGAGCCAATTCTTGAGGTGGCGATGCAAGCGTTCCAGTCGACACTTGATCTCCAGCATAAGATCGATGAGGTTTTACACAAGATGGAAACTAGTTATTCAGACGATCTTGTGGATAAATTGACCCGCCTCCAGGAAAAGTTTGAAGCTGAGGATGGTTATGTTCTGCAATCCAGGGCGGAGGAGATCCTGGAAGGAATCGGATTTAAGACAAGTGATCTGAAAAGACCACTGAATGAGTTTTCGGGGGGATGGAGAATGCGTGTGATGCTGGCCAAACTCCTCCTGGAGAAACCTTCATTGTTATTGCTGGATGAACCGACGAATCACCTGGATCTGCCATCCATACAATGGATCGAAGAATACCTTAAAACTTATGATGGCTCATACATAATCGTATCTCATGACCGCGTTTTCCTAAACCGAACAGTCAACAAGATCGTGGAAGTCAAGGGTGGAAAACTCAATGTATTCTCAGGGAATTATGACTTCTACCTTCAGGAAAAGGAGCTTCGGGATGAAATCCAACAAAATGCTTACGAGAATCAACAGCAAAAGATAAAACAAGCTGAAAGGTTTGTTGAGAGATTTCGAGCCAAATCAACTAAAGCGCGCCAAGCTCAGTCAAGGATAAAAATGTTGGAGAAGATTGAAAGAATAGATCCCGTGATCAATACGGACATGCAGGTCAATTTCAAATTCAATTTTAAGACAAAATCCGGGCGCCATGTAAAACGACTTCATCATGTGGGAAAGAGTTATGATGAATTGAAGATACTTGATAACTCGAATGCTCACGTAAAACGTGGAGATAAGATTGCCTTAATCGGTGCAAACGGTAAAGGGAAATCCACCTTGCTAAGAGTTATCGCTGAAACTGAACCCTTTGAAGGGAAAGTTGAAACAGGACACAATGTGATCACATCATTTTATGCCCAACATCAACTCGAGGCCCTGGGGGTAGGTCATGAGATATTGGAGGAGCTTAAGCTGGAAGGTACAGGTAAATCAGAGCAGGAATTAAGAAATATACTGGGATGTTTTTTATTCACAGGTGAAGAGGTCTTCAAAAAGATAAGGGTACTTTCCGGCGGTGAAAAATCAAGGGTTGCACTGGCCAAAACCTTAATTTCTGAATCTAATTTCCTATTACTGGATGAACCAACAAATCATCTTGATATGCTTTCGGTGGCAATACTTGTTCAGGCTTTACAACAGTATGAAGGGACATTTTTATTGGTTTCCCATGATCGTCATTTTATATCTCAGGTTGCAACTAAAATATGGTGGATCGAAGACTATGAGATCAAAGAATATCCAGGTAGATATGATGAATATGAATGGTGGGCGTCAAAAAACATCAAAACCGCAAAGTCATTACCCAAGGAATCTCCAACAAAAAAGGAAACTAAACCAAAACCAAAGACCAATAACCGGGACGAGAAAAGGTTGAAGGAATTAGAAGAAAAGATCTCACAACTGGAATTGTCTTTAACCGAAATACAGAATGAGATGGCTAAGCCTGAAAATGGTTCAAACCTGGAATTATTACAGGAATTGAATGATAAGGCCGAAAAACTCAAACTCGACCTGGAAAACAAAACCACTGAGTGGGAGAAAATGGTGGAGAGAATAGAGAGTTAATTGACATTGAGCTCACTATGTAATTAATGTAACCTTATTTGTTTTCTGACGTCAAAAGAAATACGTAATGGAACAAATAAGTAACCAGGAAGAGATTGTTTTACTGGCAGTTGGAGCAACCCAACCAGACGCCTATGCATATGGCATCCAAAAGGAAATAAAATCGCAGACTGGTAAAAATCTGGCTTTAGGTACCATTCATACTATCCTGTATCGATTGGAAAATGAAGGATTACTCAAATCTGATCTTGGAGGAAGCAGTAATAAAAGGGGTGGGCGCAGTAAACGATTATTCACTATTACCACTAAAGGCTATCGTGTAGCCGAAGAAATAAGGATGATCAGGCAAACTTTTTGGGATAAGATGGCGATCCAAAGTCCCAAACCATGAAGGATGATCAACCTAATTCACCAAGGTTTGCCTATCGAATTCTGCGCCAACTGATTGATGAAAAATGGCAAGATGAAATATTGGGAGACCTGCAGGAGCAATATGTTGACAACCAATCTAAGCATAGATTATTTGCAAGACTTGTCTTCTGGTGGGAGGCCTTTAGATTCATTCGACACCATGTTCTTAGAAAACCTCAAAAACTCAATGCTATGTTGACTTCAAACCACATTAAGATCTCTTACAGAAATTTGATCCGCAACAAAGTCTATTCCGGAATTAATATTATTGGTCTTTCCATAGGTATTGCGAGTATAGTTCTCATTGGTATTTACATAAATTTCGAGACATCCTATGATAAGTACTACAAGGATAGTGACAGAATATATAGAGTTGCACTGAATAGGATCTATCCTACACGGACCAAGGATTTTGGAACATCGGCAATCAACCTATCAACGGTTTTGAAAACTAATTATCCCCAGGTAGAAGAAGCCACGCGATTGCACAGGTTGTTCTTCCAGAATGAAATTCCGGTTGAAATAGTAGAGGAGGAAAAAACGTTTATCGAAACCAGGTTCCTATTCGCGGATAGTCTATTTTTCAATGTTTTCTCTCATAAATTTTTACATGGTGATCCAAGGACTTGCCTTGATGACGCGGAATCAGTCGTTTTGTCCGAATCAACGGCAATCAAATATTTCGGGAAAACCGATATTCTGGATAAAACAATTAATTGGGGTGAGGCCTCTTTTAAAGTCACTGGGGTATTCGAGGACATTCCCGACAATTCACACATCCATTTTGATTTATTGGGATCCATATCCTTTCTCAACTTTTTGGAGAATGCTATCAGAACGGATAACTGGACCAGTCCCTGGGTTTATACTTACATCAAACTAAAGACGGGTGCTGATCCCAGCTCTCTGGAAGAGCAGTTTGAAGAAATGGTGGATCGATACGGTCATGCAAGCATTGCTTCCGGAGTAGGGGCAAACTGGAAGGAAAATGGTCACGCCTTCGAATATTTCCTACAACCCCTGGGGTCGATTCACCTACATTCTCAGCTGGATGTTGAGGTAGAACCAAACGGAAATATTTCCTATATCTATGTATTGGCGGCCATAGCCTTTTTCATCTTAGCTATTTCTTCAATCAATTTCATTAATCTTTCTATTGCGCGATCAACGGAGCGAGCAAAAGAAGTGGGGATACGTAAAGTACTGGGTTCCTATAGGTCTAGTTTGATCAATCAATTCTTGATTGAATCGATCCTAACATGTTTGCTTGCGTCCACGATCGGAATTGCAATCCTCTATTTCTTTATTCCTGATTTCAATGATTACCTGGGTACACACCTGACATTTGGTGTGTTATCGAATCCACTGGTTATTGCCGTTGTTGTGGGATTTATTTTTCTGATCGGCATTCTGGCGGGATTGTACCCTGCTGTTAGTTTTTCTTCATTACGTCCGACAAGGATCTTAAAGGGATCCTACAAATCAAGTGAGGGAGGATTACTTCTAAGAAATGTTTTGATCACTTTTCAGTTTCTCATCTCAATTGTAATGATTTCAGGATCAATTATTGCCGAACAACAGATGACCTATTTGAGAGATAAGAACCTTGGGTTTGATAAAGACAATTTGCTGGTGATCAAGCAGTCTCACAATGTCCAGGACAATTATCAGGCTTTCCTGAATAATGTGGGAGCAATCGTCGGTGTTGAGCGGCTTGGAAATGCCAGTACATTACCCGGGCAATTCCACGGGAGTCAGGTCTATGTTGTGAATGACCCGGAGATTCCCGATATACGGGTGAATACCAGCAGTGTAGATGATAATTATATTGATGCCATTGGATTCAATATGATAGAAGGCAGGAAATTTAGTGAGGAGTTTAACGATAGTTTATCCATTATAGTGAATGAAGCAACATTACGTGCCATGGGAGTTGAAAAGGCCGTGGGATATAAATTTAGATCAGGAACCCGTCAGGAACAGGAAAATCCGGAATTTACAATAGTTGGTGTTGTAGAGGATTATCATTTCTATTCTCTTCATAACGAGGTGAGTCCGATGGTGATTTTCAATATACAACCTGGCAATGTGGCCATTAATACCATAGTTCGCATCAACTCTCCAAATACTTCATTGGTCATCACTCAAATAGAGGAAAAATGGAGTGAATTGACAGAAGCAGAATTCAATTTTGCCTTTTTGGATCAGGAACTTCAGCGGCAATACGAATCTGACAAGAATACAGCTTCGATGTTCAATATTTTCACATACATAGCTATCATTATGTCCTGTACAGGTCTGTTCGGGTTGGCAACCTACGTTGTCAATCAAAGAAGCAAGGAGATGAGCATCAGGAAGGTTTTGGGAGCCTCCATTCCCCACATTATTGGTGTTTTCACAAAACAGTTCATGATCTTAATTGGATTGGCTTTCGTGATCGGCACACCACTTGCATACCTTGCATTGACCCAGTGGTTGGATAGCTTTGCATACCATATAACCATTGGTGTATTGACTTTTGTTCTTGCAGGTTTGGTGACAATAACTCTTGTATTCCTCACAGTAAGTCATCAGGCTGTAAAGCTTGCAAGAGTGAATCCCGTCAAAATGTTACGAAGCGAATAAGGATTTAATACCATTTAGGTATTTACAGTTTTCCTAAATCGGGATTGATAGTATTTTACAGTTTATTGAGTGACCATCAGCACAGATGAAGAAAATACTATACATCCTTGCGGGAGTTTTGATCCTGGCTCAATGTCAGCAAACTTCAGAAGTAGCAACCATTGATCTCGAAGAGATCACAATTGATCAAATCCATGATTCCTATACCCAGGGAGATTACACGGTCACAGATCTGGTACAAGCATATCTTAATCGGATTGATGAAATTGATAAAAATGGACCATCTCTGAATTCGATCATTCTTGTTAATCCTGATGCAATGGCGATCGCCGAAGCTTTGGATGAGGAAATGCGAAATGGTCAAAAACGTGGGCCCCTTCACGGTATACCGGTTGTGCTAAAAGATAATATTGATACCTACGACAAAATGCCTAATACTGCTGGGGCATTACCCATGAAGGGTTCAATGCCGCTTCAAGACGCATTTATTGTTGAGAGGCTACGTGAAGCCGGAGCTGTCATTATCGCAAAGGCCAATCTTAGTGAATGGGCCAATTTTCACAGTAGTTTCTCTTCCAGTGGATGGAGTGCGTTGGGAGGTCAGACTAAAAATCCATATGATCTGAGTCGCACACCCTGTGGTTCGAGTGCTGGTTCGGGAGTTGCGGTTTCGGCAAATCTGACAGTATTTGCTATAGGAACAGAAACAAATGGGTCGATTACATGTCCATCCAACGCCAACGGCATTGTTGGGATTAAGCCTACTGTCGGATTATTGAGTCGATCAGGGATAATCCCAATTTCTGTAACACAGGACACTCCCGGACCTATGACGAGAACGGTTCGAGATGCAGCCATCGCCCTTGGGGCAATGACCGGTATGGATACCCGAGACCGTGTGACCACCCAAAGTGAAGGGAATTATTTTGAAGATTACACTCAATTTTTGAAAATAGATGGTCTGAAAGGCAAGAAATTGGGAATCTATACCCGACCTCTAGGTAGGCATTTCAGGGTGGATACCGTTTTCAATGAAGCTGTAGAATACTTGAGATCTCAGGGTGCAGAAGTTGTTGAAATTGAAGAATTGATCTCTGACAATATCGGGAATGCTGGATTCCAGGTACTTCTTTATGAATTCAAGGATGGATTGAACAATTACTTTCAGTCATTAGGTGATAGCACTAAAGTAAAAAGTCTTGAGGATCTCATTGATAAAACATTCAATTCACCGGAGGAAATGAGGTATTTTGATCATTCATTATTGAAGCAAGCACAGGAAAAGGGATCTCTTACCGACCAGGAGTATATTGATGCACTGCAAACGATGCTCAAGGCATATCGGCAAAATGGAATTGACAAGGTAATGGACGAGATGGAACTGGACGCAATCATTGCTCCGACGAGAAGTCCGGCCTGGAAAATTGATAAAACACTTGGCGATAAAGGAGGCGGAGGAGTTTCATCCAGTACTCCAGCTGCCAGAGCAGGGTATCCAAGCATTACAGTTCCAATGGGCTTTCTAGATGGGCTTCCCATCAACATCTCATTTTTCGGAAAGGCATGGAGCGAACCTGTATTACTTGAAATTGCTTATTCCTATGAACAGGGGACTAAACATAGAAAAGCACCGGAATTTAAGTCGGGTTATTAGATTTCAGGTGATTTGATTCAATCTCATTGATCAATTCCTCGAGAGCACTAAGCACTTCTTTATAATAGTTAAGACGGGTTTCAAACAAAGATTGATAGCTAAAGATCATATTCCTGAATGATGGCTTGTTAAGGAAATCAGGATTAACTTCAAAAGCGGAATAGTGTTCTACTTCATAGATGGAAAAAGGTCTGATGAATTGATTGGTGTGTTGCATGATTGCATTATCAAATTGGCTTATTCCCCTGTACCATTGGCTATGTAACTGGAAGATCTGTGTACGAAGTTCGAAGCTGCGGATGATATCAATTATCCCAGAGGAAGTCATCGCCTCGAAACTTGCTGTTTGTGGTTCAAACGGAACATGGAACTGGATATATGCCATAAATAATCCGATCGAATCCAAATGCTCATATTGACCAATTGATGCTGACGATATTTTGGTGAGTTTATCAAGCCTACTCTCATCAATCTTTATGAGTGTATCAAGCAGGTCCTTATCTGCAAGAAGGTCTTGTCTCAATGCTTGCAAGTATTGTTGCTCGAGATTTCTTTTAGAGCGACCTTCTCTCCATCCCTCGAGGTAGAAGGCAATCGTTATGCCGAGAATTACGACCAGTAGATTGGCTAGCTGTTCTTTCCAGTTCATAGTGATTACGTTACTTGGAAATAGTACTTATCTAATATATGTTGGGGCATAGACCCTATCGGCTTACGAAAACTTTAGTAATACTTTTTTAAGTTCTCCTTTGTGACTCCTTCCTACAGGAAGTGTTTTTTCATCAACAAATACATGATCTGCATCAATGCTAGTGATACTTTCCATGTTCACAACAAATGATCGATGTATCCTCACAAAATTATGGTTAAGTTGACTGCTTACGTTATTCAAATTTCCTGAAAGTAGATATTCCTTATCCTTCGTAATGATTTTACAATAACTTCCTTCTGCTTCCAGGTATTTTATGTCTTCGGCTTTAACTTTTTCAAAGCGATTCCCATTTTTCACGAATAGGGGTTTGTTTGCTCTTATCTCCCTACTTTGATTTTGAATTTTCGAAAAGGCCAATTCTATGGCGATGATCACATCCTTTTCTTCAAAAGGTTTGGTGAGGAAAGATGATGGATTTGTGGATATGGCTTGTTTCACCGTTTCCTGATCAGAATTTGCCGTCAGGTATATGAATGGAATATTTCTTGATTTCTGAATTGTTTCTATGAACTCAATCCCTGTCATCTCACCCTTAAGTTTGATGTCGATCAACATTATGTCCGGAGATTCATTTTCCAGAAATTCAATGGCATCTTCAGCTGAATATACAATTTCCAGAACATTCATCCCATGTTCATCGAGGATCTCAGCCAGGTCACGGGCAGTAATAGGATTATCCTCAAGTATTAATACACTGATTTTCATTTCATTAGAAATATAACTATTTCTATAAAATTGATAACACCCTATTCTTCCAAATGCTGAAATATGCCCCGATTTCAGGGCTGGAAATGTAGATCAGTTCTCTTATGGGATTCTTAGGTGATAAATCAAAGGAAGGTTTGTAATGGATTTTTAATATATGAATTTCACAGTCGATAGTTTCTAATTGAAAACGACAAAACCTTTCCTTGATTACGTTTTCAATTGTAATTGACTACGTAATCTCCAATAGTGATAGTAGCCTGAAACCCATTGTCAACTTCGTACGACGCATTGCCATTCAATGCATCTAGTGTGGCTCCAATAATACTCATACCAAAACCTTTTTTGAATTCCTTGGTATGGAGGCCGTTATCACTCACACATACGATCAAATAGTTTTCTCGCTCGTTTACCTCAATATCCAAAGACGGATCAGGGTGATCCTTGAAAGCATACTTAATGCAATTGATGATCAGCTCATTCAAAATCAAACCAAGATGAATAGAAGTGTCCATGTCTGCGCTTATTCTGGGTATCTTGTAATTGATGGTAGGAGGATTCCCATCATGTAGGGATTTTATTAGCATTTCTACCAATTCAAGGACATATTCTGGCAGAGAGATCTTGGTAAGATCCTGACTGCGATAGAGATGTTCATGGATTAATCCAATGGATTTGACTCTGTTTTTGGTGTCATCAAGTATTAACTTGGTTTTATCATCTTGTACACGTCGGTTTTGCATGCTGATGATACTGGAAACCATTTGAAGGTTGTTCTTTACCCGATGATGTACCTCCTTCACCAGTAGTTTGTTTTCCTCATTTTGTTTTTGGAGCATTGAATTCTGATCACCTAACTGACTTTTCAGAATATTGATTTTTTTGAATCTTGTATAGAGTACAAACAAAATAGTAACTACCATGCCAGCCAGAATAATAACAGCGATTAGTGCGTTTCGTTGGATGGCCATGGTCCTTTCTGATGCTTCTTTCTGAGAACTGAGGCGCTTAATTTCGACAGCCTTTACTTCATTTTCGTATCTGGCCTGGAATTCCTGGCTTGTCCTCTCAGCAAGCGCCCGATTCATTATACGGGTGTTTTTGACCCATTCTTCATGAAACTCCAGAGCTTTTTTTTCATTTCCCAATGATTTATAAACGAGATACAACTGCTCTGCGGCGTCATTTCTATGTCTGAATGATCCCAGTTTACTAGCTTCCTCATAGGACTTCAAGAATGATCTTTCGGCATTTAGGTATGACTTTTCCTTTAAAAAAGTCTCACCGATTAGTCGATCATATTTTACCACACTAGCCCGGTGATTTAAAGTATCCGCAATGATTCTGGCTTGATGAAAGTGTTTTCTTGCTGATAGAAAATCGTTTTGTAAAAATCTTAACTTCCCTAATTCTACGATAGCACCTTCCAAAGTCGCCATTGTATAAGAATTGGAAAGGTAGGGTAAGCAGGCTTCCAGATAATGGATAGCTGAATCATATTCTTCTTGCTGATTAAAGGTTTGTCCAATATCCCGCAATTCCAAACCAACCAATGATGGATACCCAAGTGAATCAAATCCGTATCTGGCTTTTTGGAAATTGTAAATTGCTGAATCATATTCCCGATACAGTTGATGAAGGTTGCCTAATTCCGAATAGGATCTGGCAATTTGGAAAGGATCAGTACTTTCTAATGCACTCGTCAGTTCGGTTATTTTATCCGTATAGAGCCTGTCAATAACGTTCTTATTTTGATGTAATGTACTTTCTTGATAATCGCTATTACTTTGATCTCTCAGTGAGGTGTATAGCACTTTATATTTTATACCCTGGATGATGTATTCAGTTGATTTTACAAATTCGCCAACTTTATCATAAAGTAGCCCCAGGTTATTGGAAACACGGGAGATTTGGGAGCTGTCGTTTAGGCTCTTATGTTTCTCCAATGAAAGCTTCAAATAAGATATCGCATTTTGATAATCACCTTGGTAGAAATGAAGTAGTCCTATTGTATTTTCAATTTGTGCAACTCTGGCGGTGTCTTTTATTTTCTTGAAAATTAGTAAGGCCGTATTCAGTTTTAGTAAAGCATCTTTGTACCGGGCATGGACCCAGTAATTGACACCCAAGATTTGATTGGCTCGAGCTATATTAAATGTGTCCTTTCCAGCTGAGGCCATTTCCAAAGCTCTGTAACCTGCCGATCTTGCCTGAAAATAGTCCCGACCCGTCATGACATCTGACTTTTTAAGGAAATGGGATATTGAGTCATTTGTACCATTGGATTGACCGTAGGATGCAATGATCGTGACATTGATTGCCAGCCAAATAATTAAATACCTGACAAGGTTTTGAACCCGTATTTCTTCCGACGATGTCAATTTCTCCTGGTTAATGGATTTATCCAATGCAATAAAAATGCTCAAAATGAATAACTCCTATTCCTCTTTTGTCAATAACCGCTATTCTTTGTAAGCGACCTTCAGGTAGGTGTGTTTTTCTCCTCAGAACAGGTGGGATCGGTAAAAATAGTCTAAAAACCAGATTGTTCAAGATATTATCCATGCTGCCAATTCATTTGTATGTCGTTCACAAAGAAATTCTGTTGTTCAGAAAGAAGGACTTAGTTGTAATAAAGACCTCAAATAATTTCATGACCGAAAAACAGCACAGTCATGAAAAAACAATTCGCATTAGTCCTTGTAGTATTTTTCTTCACTTTGGGTTGTCAGGATCAAGATGAACAACCACAGCCGGTAGATTTTGGATACTTATCATTAAATGTTACACTGACAATCGCTAAGGAATCTGTCAGTGGAAGGTTAGAAGCCGTAAACACTGACAATTTCAGGGTTACAATTTTTAAAGCTGATGGAACTCCACAGGAGATTTTTGATCCATTTAGTGATGCACCTGTAGAAATCCAATTACCAACAGGTGAATATTATGTGGAAGCACATAGTAACAACAACCTGGATGCGGCCTTTGAAAATCCATACTACTTCGGACGCTCGGCAAACTTCACCGTAGACAAGGAGGAAACTAAAGCCATTGACGTTAATGCTGAACTGGCCAATACCAAGGTGGCGATCAACTACTCGACTAATGTGACGGGTACTTTTCAATCATATACCGGATCAGTCACAAGAGGTACGGTTACTCTAGATTATATTCAAGGAGAAACTCGACCGGGTTATTTCGCTGTTGGGAGCCCACTGAATATTAATGTAGACCTGGAATATACTAAGCTGGATGGATCAATAATTAGTCGGAATTTCACCACAACTATTGACGATCCTCAACCCAAAACACAGTACAACATCAATGTGGATGCAGTTTTGGAGGATGGAGTTATTTCACTCAATATCAATGTTGACGAAAGCTTTAATGAGGTTGAAATAATAATTGGTGATAACTCAGGAGCGCCAACAACATTTGCTCTGGCTTACGGAGGAGCACTTGATGACTTTGGTTACAGCATGGATTATACCCAGGATGGTGGCTATGTTTTAGCTGGATCGTCAATGTCATCGGATAATGATGTAACGAGTAACAATGGAGGTTTCGATTATTGGGTAGTAAAGGTAGATGAAAATGGCACTGTTCAGTGGGAATCAAATTTTGGAGGAACAGGAAATGACCATGCCCGAGGTATTGCTCAGCTTACTGATGGCAGCTATGTTGTAAGTGGATACAGCAATTCCACGGATGGCGATGCGTCGACAAATTATGGTGATGACGATGCCTGGCTCATTAAGTTGGATATTAATGGAAATCTGGTTTGGCAAGCAACCCTGGGCACGACATATGGTGACAGGGCTATGGGTCTGGAGGCAACGGATGATGGCGGATTCGTAGTAACAGGTCACGTGGATATAAACACATACTCCAATCTCTGGATTGCCAAATTTGATGCCATCAATAATCTTGAATGGGAAAATCATTACGGAGGTATTTTCTATGAAATCGGCTATAATATTAGCAGCACTGCTGATGGTGGGTACATTGCTTGTGGTTATTCCAATACTGATGGCACCTCATTTGGTTCAGATAGTTACTATGTAGTTAAGGTTGATAATTTAGGTAACCTCCAATGGGAGACCAGACTAGGAGGATCCAATTCTGAATATGCCTGGGATGTAGTTGAATTAAGTAGCCAATATGTTGTGGTAGGTTATTCCCGATCTGCAGATGGAGATGTGATCGGTAATAATGGTACCTGGGATTCTTGGATAGTGGGCCTGGATGATAATGGTAATTTGCTCTGGAATCGCAACTATGGCGGAAGTCAAAATGATTTAGCATATTCTGTGACTGAAGACGGATCAGGGGGGCTTACAATCGCAGGGTCCACAACGTCGACAGATGGGGATGTCTCCAACAATATTTACGGTAACAGCAGCTGGATCATCAACGTAGATGGCTCCGGTAATCTTTTATGGGAACGATCTCTACAAGGGAAAAATGCACACGAAATTCTCTTATCCAATGATGGAGGATATGTGATTGGAGGAAGTTCTTACACGGGTTATAACAACAAGGGCAGTGATGATTTCACGCTGTGGAAAACTGACTCTCAAGGTAATATCAACTAAATTCCGGATGTAAAAATGATCCCTGAGGTTGATCGAACAAGTATTGAATAAGGAGGAGCCAATAGGCTCCTTTTTATTCGTCACGTAATGTCATTGCTGGATTCTTTCGGGCGTTCTTTTGAATGATGATAAGGGAAATACCCGTGATCAAAAGAAGAAGAATGGCTCCTGAAACTATAAAAATGAATGGTGAGATCTGTGTACGATATGCAAAGTTGTTCAACCACTCTCTACCGTAGTAAAAGCATAATCCACTCCCGATTAGGAATCCTAGCAATAACAACTTCAGGAAGTCATATGTCACGATCCCTATTAAATGTGGGATAGAGGCTCCCAGAACTTTTCTGATGCTGAATTCCTTGGTGCGTTGCTCGGCGGTGAAGCTGATCAAGCCGATTAGACCTAATATCGCAATGAGTACGGCAAGGATGGTGAATGTATCAAGTACCTGACCAAACCTTCTCTGGGATTCGAAGGCGGCGTCGAATTCCTCATCCATGAAATAGTACTCGAAAGGTAGTGCGGGATTGATCTTTTGCCATTCGGTTTGGAAATGTGCGATGATCTCCTGGTATTCATCAAGGTTTTTTGAATTGAGCCGGGCCAAAAGAAAGTGTTGGTCTCCCTTCCACATTGGAGCATTTGGATGGAAGATTGCCAATGGTTCCACGGGAATATTAAGATCCCAAAAATTGAAATCTTTCAATACTCCAACCACATTGAATTGGTTTTCCGGATCGTACATGGCAATCTTTTTACCGAGGACATTATTTGGATCCTCTCCAGGTTTTAGAAATCCCATTTGGATAGCACACTTCTCATTTATTACAATGGATCGTATATCACCTTCGCCTTCACTGAAGAAGTTCCTTCCGGCGACCAATTGAAGACCAAGGGTCTCAATGAATTGATCATCTGTGATCATTGTCGAAACAGCGAGATCCTCTGATTTTTCGGAGCCCATGGGTGTAAGGCTTTCCTGGTACCAAACATCCGGTGGCATTTGATTACTCACCGATGCCGAGACGACCCTAGAATTGGATTCCAGAATATCTCGATAGGTTTTACCACGATCAGTCATCCATTCCATATGAGGAATGATCAATAAGTTTTCTTCATCGAATCCAAGAGATTTATTTTCAAGGAAATTTAACTGGTCCTTGACCAAAAAACTTGATCCAAGGAGGGCAATGGAAATGGTGAATTGAAATACAACAAGACTATTCCTTAAGGACTTGCTTTTTATCTTCCTGCTTTTACCCTTCAATACATCCACAGGTTTGAACCGGGTAAGAAACCACGCTGGATAGCTGCCCGAAAGCGTCCCGATCACAAAGACCAAAGCCATCATCAATAAACCGATTGACGGATTGTCGAAAATGTTAATGCTTAGAGTTTTCCCTGAGATCATATTGAACCATGATTTCAAGAGTTCGGCCAGACCAAATCCAAGAACGACCGCAAAAAGACTATACATCAAAGATTCTGTAAGAAATTGGATCCTAACCTGGCTATTCCCTGATCCCAGTACTTTGTGGATTCCTACTTCCTTAGCCCGATCTGCATATCGTGCTGTCGACAGGTTCATGAAATTGACGCATGAAAGAAGCAAGATCAGGATCGCAACTGTGCTGAAAATGATAACATTATCAATGCTTCCTACACTACCCAGCCTATTTGGGATTTCATCCGAGTATAGATGTATGTCGGTTACCTTTTGAAGATAAAGTTCCCAGTTCTTTTGAGCTGCTTCCTCCTCACCCACATATTTAATGGGCAAAGTTTGAAGCTTATTGGCAATTGCTTCCATATCCGAATCCTCTTCGAAAACAGCATAAGTCACAAAGGCAGTCCAGATCCATGCATCTTCCCTTCTTTTAACGTGCGGGAAGGAATTTATAGAAAATAATATATCGAAATCGAAATGGGAGTTATCAGGAATGTCCTCAACAACCCCCGTGACCATCATGGATTGTTTTTGATCTCCTGTTCCCACTGTCAAAGTTTTACCGAGTGCTTCCTGATTTGGAAAATATTTTCCAGCGTATTCTCGACTAATAACCGCAGAATTTGGATTATCAAGTGCGGTTTGTGGATCTCCATTAAGAAATGGAAAAGTGAATACATCGAAGAATCCATTATCGGCTGCTATGATCCAGCTTTCTTCGAAGGATCGTATGTTTCCTACAGCATCTTCTACTTGTATCAATTTAGCTCCCAAATAGGGTGTATGGACCTTGACTACATGCTTCGCTTCGGGAATATCGTTTTTGATAGCTTTGGAAACACCTGGACCCGTAGAGCCGAAAACGTCATTGTTTTCGATCCATATGTTAGTCATATTGATCCGGTAGAGTTGTTCTTTGTTCTCGTGGAATTGATCATAGGACAGCTCATCGGCTACATATACATAAATCAACAAAAAGCAGGCAGCCCCTGATGCCAAACCCAACAAGTTTAAGATGGTGAAGAAACGCTGCCTTAACATAAGGCGAAGGGCTATTTTAAGTCGATTTAGGAACATGGCTTACAAAATTTCCATATTTCCTTGAAATAATGCTGCCAAATTTGGAATAATCGACTTCCAGCCAACTATTGGTGATTTCAGTTCCTGTTTATATTAATCGGGTCTGAAAGAGGACAGTGAACAGTTCGATTTTGATACAGATTGATTAGGATTTTCGACGTTCAACGTCCTCTCTTGCTCTTTCCATACAATTCCTGCAAATACCATGAGAAAACATAGCGTTTTTTGGTAAAACGGCAATCATGTTTTCAATAGGTTCCCACTCTGAATTCTGTTGATTCTTGACACTTTTGCAGTAGCTACAAATGGAAAAAACAGGATTGTCTTCAATATCCATATTTTTCTGTGAAACAAAATATTTAACATAATCTGAGACCAGATCATAGGTTGGGAATGAACTGAAGACAGTTTCTGATTTCAAATTTACTTCACTGTCAAATGCCACAGTAAGCATGAGCAGGAAATCAGAAACAATCAGGATTGACATTAGATCTCTGACTGCTTCAGCACTATTTTCAAAATTTGCATTGGAAATGTAGGAGTAATCATCGTTGATGTAGATGTTCTTCCGAAAAAAAGCGAAGTTTAGAAATTCATCGTACTTTTTCAGTTCATCCATCGAATCCGGGAATACTCTATTTTCAGTTATGTACTTAATGTCATCCTTCGAAATGTTTAGTGTATTCATTATTAAAGAATGGAATA
Organism: Cyclobacteriaceae bacterium; assembly: GCA_965242805.1. Taxonomy (GTDB): domain Bacteria; phylum Bacteroidota; class Bacteroidia; order Cytophagales; family Cyclobacteriaceae; genus JANQEU01. The sequence continues at coordinate 5,088,332 of CBDETD010000002.1, forward strand.
CATAACAATAATTCGAGTTGCATCGAATTGAGGCTACCAATAGAATTGCCTGGACGACCCTCAAATCCCTGATTTCTTCTCCCATGTTGAACGCCTTGTCCAACATTTGGTCTAGTATCTCCCCGTATCCGTACTTTTTGGCAATGATTCCAAATAGGGGCAATTTCTTTGGAAACATTCCTGTTAGGAATTTCATAAATCAAATCAGGTTGGTTGGGTCAATTTACCACCTTTTAGGTAAAGGAGACAACATTCAGGTATGATAACTGTCGTTCACAAACCAAAAAGGTCATTCGTGAAGATTTGAATTACATCCTTCAGTAAGGTTAATAATTTAAGGTCATCAACCATTCCATGACTAATATGAGAAAACCATTACTATTATCGATTTTATTTCTTGGATGCTTGCTCACTGCAAGTGCCCAATTGTTGAACATTGATCCACAGTTCAACACAGGCAATGGCACAGATGGAGAGATCCACGCTTCCCTGATCCAGCCTGACGGGAAATTGATCATTGTCGGATCATTCAATAGCTATAATTCAAATACTGCATACTCAATTGCCAGAATCAACACTGATGGGTCCATCGATGGAACCTTCCAGGCAAATGTGGGTACTACATTTCAGAGCTCGACCATTCATGATGTGGGAATTGATAGCAACAATGAGCTACTTGTTGTCGGGGATTTTACTGGATATGTGAAAAGGATCAATTCAGACGGTACTCTTGATGCATTTGTATTATCCGGAAGTGGATTGGATGCCACGGTGACCGCTATAGCTGTTCAGTCTGATGATAAAATAATCGTTGGAGGGCAATTTGAAACATTCAACACTGTCACAGACAGGGACAAGATAGCCAGGATCAATACAGATGGTTCTTTGGACACAGGGTTTGATCCTGGTACGGGATTCAATCCCGGGTCTTTTGCACCGATCAATGATATAGAGATACAAGGGGATGGTAAAGTGCTGGTAGGCGGTCAATTCACTTCTTACAACGGTGTCTCCAATAACTATTTAATACGACTTAACACTGACGGAACAGAAGACAATGCGTTTACTACTGCTACCTCAGGATACGTCGAGGATATTCTTATCCAAAGCGACGATCGCATTTTAATTGCTGGTGCGAATCAAGTCAGCTCAAACGGCCGGATCTTAAGATTGGATGCAGATGGAGTCATAGGGGATATTGATCTTTTCGATTCCGGAAGGCAGCTAAGTGTAGCCACAAATACCAACGGTGATATTTTCGTAGGTAGCTACACAGGACTTTTGGTTCTGGATGCTTCTGATGGTTCGAATATAACCTCCACCTATACATTGGCGCCAGAATTTGGAGTTTCTCCCAAGATCAACACATTAGGTTTTAAAGGATTCAATAATCTATATGTCGCTGGTACATTTACCTCTTTTAATGGCTTTGGTGTTAACAATATCACCCAGCTAAATGATTGTAATGGAATTGAATTGGCAGAGGTTTCCAATAGTGTGATTTCTGTCTGCGAAGGGTCCGATGTAGCCTTTGTGGTCGAGGCCACAGGAGCCGGTATTTCCTACCAATGGCAAAAGGTTGAAGCATCAGGTATTTATACTGATCTTACCGATGGGGCAATGTTTTCCGGAACAACCACAGCTTCATTGCTACCTGTGAATGTATCATCTACTCAGGATGAGGATCAGTTTCGATGTGTAGTTACCGATGGGGTATGTACACTTACTTCATTCAATTTCACCCTGGATGTCCTCCTTCAACAAAGTATTACCGGGCAACCAGTCGATGCTACTGTCTGTAGTTCGGAAAGTGCCTCATTCACTGTGATATATGATGGTGACTTTGGGGAGTTTCAGTGGCAGGTAGATGATGGATCCGGAGGTGGATTTGTAGATCTGACAGACGATGGTATCCATTCGAATGTCAATGGAAATACTATGACCATTTCAGGAGCTACCAATGACATGAATGCGAACAAATACAGATTTGTAATGGGCCTATGTAATCAAGTGATTTCTAATGAAGTAACGTTAACAGTAAATTCATTGCCAGAAATCACCGAGGTAGATGAGAGACCAGGGATTTGTGCATCTGGGGATGCTTCATTTTCAGTTACCGCAAGCGGCGAAGGTACATTGTCCTACCAATGGCAATACCGACAGGCGGGTGGGACGATTTATGCGGATTTAACAGATGGAGGTATTTATTCAGGTACCACTTCGTCCATGTTGACCTTAACCAGTGTGGATGAAACTTTTTCTGACAACTACATAACTGAATCAGATGGCACAAAATACGCTCAATACAGATGTAAGGTAACCGCTAACAGCTGTGAAGTAATCAGTACTGCAGTAAAACTCCTTTCTATTTACGACACCCCAACAATAACTACAGACCCGGAGGATGTTAGTGTTTGCGATCAGGGCCAGGGTGCCAGTCAGGTTCAATTTTCAGTAATTACAGATATATCTGTTGGTGGATATCAATGGCAGGTGGACGACGGATCCGGAGGTGGTTTTGTAGATCTGGAAGATGGTGGTATTTATTCTAGCACCTCAGGGTCTACCATGAGTATCACAGGTGCCACATCAGGTATGAGTGGTTATAAATACCGAGCACTTGTGGGGAATTGTGAGCCTCAGGTTGTATCTGCTGAAGCTACCTTAACAGTGAACGACTTGCCTGAGGCCACCTATACAGCTGTTCGTCAGGTCTGTGAAGGGTCAGATGCTTCATATACGATCACAGCTGAAGGCGATAATTTATTATATCAATGGCAGGTAGGAAGTGGATCTACTTTTGTTGATCTGGCTGACGACCAGATCTATTCAGGGACATCGTCAAATTCTCTTGCAATTGAATCTCCACTGGTGAGCTTGGATGGTACCAATTATCGATGTGTGATTACCGTGGGTGATTGTGAAAAAATTATTACAGTTTCTGCACTTGATGTCATTGCGGAACCAACTTTACCAAATGATCCTGTAGATCAGACAGCATGTGTGGATGATTTAGTATCATTCTCGGTATCCACAGCCAGTGGTTTTAATTCTTCAATACATAACTACCAGTGGCAGGAGGATTTTGGAGGTCTTGGGGTCTTCACTGATATTGTAGATAATGAAGATTATTCTGGTGCTAATGGCATTTCATTGACAGTAAAAGCTTCACAAATAAGAAATGGGAACCAATATAGACTAACTATCCAGGGGTGTGAGTCGACCATTACCACCGAACCTGCCACATTGGCAGTAGAGACCGTACCATTCATTACGAACTCCACAACAGGTCTGCAAGAGATCTGTGTAGGCGGATCTGCTTCTTTTGGAGTAGAGGCTACTGGCTCCAATTTAGCCTATCAATGGTACTATGAAGATTCGGATGGTACTGTCTTCTCAGTAGGAGACGGTGGATCTTTTAGCGGAGGGACCACTGATTCGTTGAAAGTCACCAATGCGTTGGCCGCTTTTGATGGCTACACTTTCTTCTGTGTAGTCAGTGGGTCTTGTGAACCTGCAGATACTTCCCTTGAAGCGCAACTGTTGGTTGACCAAGTGGCTATTGATAACGATGGATTTGTGATAATCAATGGTGCATCTGTGAATAGTACAAATATCTGTGCTGGTGATAACCTATTAATGTCTGTGACGGCTTCCGGAGAATCACCGACCTATCAATGGCAATTGAATGGTGTGGATATTGTGGACGGAGATGGCGTCTCTGGAGCAACTACAAGTACACTCAACCTCGAAGGATTGACTTCTGGCAACAACGGAGCCTACGTTTGTGTAGTAGGAGGAGAATGTGAATCGAAAGAGTCCATAGCGCTCAATCTGAATGTGATTTCGATTGAAAAACCAGTGATAAGTCAGCAAACGAGTGGATCATCGACCATTCTCAGTGTCAATATTGGTGGAGAACAAATCGAGTGGTTTAAGGACGGAGAGACTTTTACAAGTGGGTCAAGCAGTATTGAGGTAAGTGATCCTGGTTCTTATACTGTAATTGTGACCACCCAAGGATGTTCCAGCGAGGAATCAGATCCGGTTGTTGTAAGTGTGGCATTAGGATTGAGTTTTGCTCCAAACCTTACACTATACCCAAATCCCGTATTATCATCTATCAACCTTAACATCCCTAATTCCGCCTTGAGTGAATATCAATACCACATAATTGACATGACAGGTCGTACTTTTAGTAGTGGAGAATTGATTGAAAAAATTGACGTAGACTACCTGAAATCCGGATTTTATTTATTGGTCATTGGGAACAATACCGAAAAAATAAGTCTGAAGTTCTTTAAAGACTAAACCCTCATCACAACAACCAAACCGCGGCCTCCCGGATTTCCGGAAGGCCGCATTTTTCTTATTTTTTCTTCAGTATCAATGCTGAAAATATGGCAATGATCAGACCGACTGGGAATATCTCCATGAACACCTGTGGCATTCGAATGATCGGATTCTTGTAGCTGACTGCCCAACTGTCCATTTCTGCTTTTTTGGAAGCCAGCTCAGATTCACTGAGACCTTTGTCAACCAGGGAAGCCATTTGTCCATCTACGTATTGTTCCGCAAAATCCGGCCAGAAATTGGGGTAGTATATTTCCCAGCCTAAAACGTAGATCACACTTGCTACCAAGACGATGATCAAACCATTGAAAAAGGCATCCTTGAAGCTGATGATTCCCCCTTTGTGCTTGTCTCGATATGATCTTATTCCTACAAACACAAATGCCAGAGCTACTATCATCGAGAGATAACCAAGTACCTCACCAATAGAGAAATTTGGATCGTCCGCTCCGGACATCCTCATAATGATCCCTCCGACAAACATTCCACCAATAACCACTCCTCCGGATATTATACCATAAATAAACAAGGATCTCTTTGCTTTCATAATGATTTCATTTTTTCACAAAACAGCCCCTTAATGGTCGAATAGTTTTCACTCGAAAGTATGATTTGAGGTAAATCACACCTTAGTACTATCCAGTAATCTTACCTCTCTGGCTTTTTGTACAGCCTGTGTTCTTCGTTCTACATTCAGCTTGCTGTATATATTACTTGTATGGGTTTTTATGGTATTCAAAGAAACGAACAACCTATCGGCTATTTCCTGATTGGACAGACCCTCTGCCATAGCGTGTAAGACCTCCATTTCACGTTCACTAAGATTATATATAGAATTCTTTCGAAATGGGATTTTAAAATTCTGTTTTTTATTCGCTGTTTGTATTCCGATCCAGATCCCCAATGAGATAAAAATCAGGCCGATCATCAAACCAAACAATTCAATACGAGTATCTCGAAGGATAGTCCTGTAATTAATGACCTGTAAAACGACAAGAGCAACACCTAGAAGAATACCATAAAACCAATTTCGTTTTTTCATTGATTTTATCATGTAATCAAAATAATGATCATTTGACCTTTCTAATTTTTTGGGCGTTTCTAAATTTGGGAAATAAATTGATCGAAAAGAAACTTATTTTAGAAAATGCTAAGGATTGTTCTCCCTGTCATAATTTCATTTGTGCTATTGTCTTGTGGAACTAGTACTACACCGGAAGGATTGGAAAATTATTTCCCTCAAGGCTCTATCATTGAAGCCTACGATGATATTCCGGGTTTGGTGCGGGTGACGGTCAAAGCTCCCAATGGGAGATTATCTGCGGAAGGAGACTTCATGAATGGAGTGAATCATGGTCCCTGGACAGAATACGATACAACAAGAGGATTCGTAACATCCATTAAGACCTACTACTTAGGTAAGTTGCAAGGGGTAACTATGGAGTTTGAGCGGGGATCAATCGTTTCCAAGAGTTACTACCACAATAATGAATTGAATGGACAGGTCCTGACCATGGACCGTCGTGGTATTACTGAAGAAAAGAATTATAGCGACGGGGTGCTTGAGGGAATGGTTCGAAAGTTCTACTCAAATGGAAGTGTTATGGAAGAAGCACCATATACCAACGGAGTTTTGGACGGACTTGCCAAATGGTATGACCAGGAAGGAAACCTGAAGTTCCAATATCTTTACGAAGATGGAAAACTAATTGATCAGAACCCCCAGAATCAATAAATCTATTTGCGAACCAATGGGGCGAAGGCATGGGCCTTTGCAAATTCCTCACACTCGACTTTGGTTCCGTAGAAAATGGTCTGTGATCTGCTGATCACCTCATATTTACCGGATATCTCGTCTTTCTTTATTTGTACCCTAAAGTCGAATGCCTTTTTAATTAAATCTATCATGTTTTTAGTTGTTTTAGAAAACGCTTACTACATCATTATTTCGTAAGTAAACATTTGATACAATTATACGGACGTGACAAATCAGATGATTTCCATATCAGTTGAAGGATATCAAATAATCGATGTAATGGGGTTTTGAACGGTCAAGTGACAGGATAATATTCATCTCATATAATAAGAGAAAATAATAAGTCACTACTGAGTTTCTCGAGGTCTGACACTACCAAGCCTACAGGTCATTGATTCTTTTTGATGGATTGTTCGCAATTTCAACACAGAAAATAGAGAGTTGTAGTGATTTCCTCATAATGATTTTTCTGGTATTTTGGCGAATAAATAGCATAAACGAAAATGTAGTTCATCGCACTTCAGAGATGGAAAACTGATAATATGCATCCGAAAACCTGACTTTGTTCAAAAAGGCAGATTTTCTGATTTTTAATCCCTATATTGACAGGGACAACGTTAATAATAAGAAGGGAAAGAAAGTAGCGAGGGGGGGACTTGAACCCCCGGCCTCCGGGTTATGAATCCGACGCTCTAACCACCTGAGCTACCTCGCCAAAACAGGGGGTCTGAAAAAAGAAGTGCAAAGTTATAAGAATTTCTTTTTTAGGTATAGAGTGGACGTTTTTTAATTTTTTTAATACATTGATCCAAAATCCTGTCCATATGGAAAAGAATAAGTTTGTTGGGGAATACGGCATTAATGCATCGAAGAAAATGCTGTATCCGTACATTGCAACTGCCTCTGGATTATCGCAGTGGTTTGCAGATGATGTCAACATCAATGAGGACAAAATATTCACATTCGTTTGGGATGGGGACGAGAACAAGGCCAAATTAGTATCTAGTAGAGCCAATCATCATGTCAAGTTTGAATTTCTTGGGGATGATGATGATCCCAACCATGTTGAACTCCGATTGGAAATGAATGAACTAACCCAGGAAGTATTCATACGGGTGACGGACTACTCGGATATTGATCAAGAAGAAGCCGAAGAGCTTTGGGATAGCCTGATTCATGATCTTAAGGAAATTGTAGGGGGTTAGAAAGATCAACTCGCAACCACCTATCTTTGCGAATCGTTTAGTATTGAAAACAGGCAAGGATGCGGCGTCTTGATATTCTCATTATCAAATCATTTATAGGACCGTTTGTGCTAACCACTTTGGTGGCAACATTTATCCTTCTGGTCCAATATATGTTAAAGTATTTCGATGATTTTGTTGGTAAAGACCTTGGTTTCATGGTCTTTGGGGAACTCATGTTCTACTTCAGCCTCAATATGCTTCAAGTGGCATTGCCCCTGGGCGTATTGGTGTCATCACTGATGACTTTTGGTAACCTGGGTGAGAATTTTGAGTTAACGGCCATTAAAAGTGCTGGTATTTCTCTGGTCCGTGCATTGACCCCAATAGCTGTTTTCGTATTCTTTTTATCTATAGGTGCTTTTTATTTTAACAATTACATCGTACCAGCAGCCAACCTGAAAGCATACAGTCTTCTGTATGATATTAAACATAAGAAGCCCACATTGGATATTAAACCGGGGATGTTTTATCACGGCATTCCTAATTATAGCATTAAGGCTGGATCGAAATTGCAGGATAATGAAACCTTACTGAATGTTATGATCTATGATCATACAAAGAAGGATGGGAACAAGCGCCTGATTGTTGCGGACTCCTGTAAGATGTATACGACATTCAATGAGAAATTCCTCAAACTGGAACTGTTTGACGGAGTGTTCTATAATGAAGATGAGAAGAAAAGAAATGAACCGGCTGACTTCAGCAGGACAGGATTTGATCGATTGGACATGATGTTCAACCTGTCATCTTTTGACCTTAAGCGGACTAAAGAAGAACTTTTTCAGAACAACCGGCAAATGAAGAACATTGCGGAATTGACCAGGGATATTGATTCTTTGACCCTACAAAAGGAACAAGCCAAGAGCCAGATAGTAGATATTAGCAGGAATGCCATGAAATATCATTTTGACGCATTAATGGATCCTATTGAGCCCGACACTACACTACAAGTGGACTCGTCCAAGGTTCAAACTCAAACTGCTGGATTCTTTCCTTTGGGATTCTTCGGAGATCTCCAAACCAAGCTAAAGAAACTTGCTACTCCTCAACAAGAGAAATTGAGGTCGAAGAGAAGACCTGGTTTGGTGAAACCCAAGGAGACCAGCTATGATTTGGATACCATGACATTAGCAAGTTTGAACCATGTTTTTGAAGATAAGAAAGCCAAAAGAGTTCAAATAACACAAAATGCACTCACGAAAGGAAGGAATTTGAAAGCGAATGCTAATGGTATGAAAGTTCGAATCAATAACCTTAACAATACCATCTATAAATACACGGTTTCCAAATACAAGAAATACGCCCAATCTTTCGCCTGCATTGTTATGTTTTTGATTGGGGCTCCGCTAGGAGCAATTATAAAAAAAGGTGGACTTGGAGTACCTGTTATCGTTTCAATATTCTTCTTCATAACATATTACGTCATTACCATGACAAGCGAGAAATGGGCAAAAGCCGGATTTGTTGATGGAAAATATGCAGTTTGGACAGCCGATGCCGTGTTATTGCCATTTGGTCTGTTCTTTTTACGTCAAGCAAGGATAGATGCCAGGTTGTTTGATACGGACTTTTATTTAGTGGTAATAGAGAAGATAAAGACGAAATATAACATCAAGTAATTTCTCATTAATTTGATAAAACTGCACTTAATATCTACATTTGCGCCTTGAAAAAGAATTGAATAGAAAAACGGAATGTATTTAACGTCGGAGAAAAAGACTGAATTTTTTGGAGAGCACGGTAAAGGAAAGCAAGACACAGGAGCAGCTGAGTCTCAAATTGCTTTATTTACTCACAGGATCAATCACTTAACACAACACCTGAAAATAAACAAGAAGGATCATGCTTCAAGATTAGGGTTGTTAAAGCTGGTTGGTAAAAGAAGAAGGTTACTTGACTACCTTCACGATACAGAGATTGAAAGGTATCGCCAGATTATAAGTAAGCTCAAGATTAGAAAATAAAAGGAGGGGGACTAAATCCCCTTTTTTTGTCCTCCCACATTTAAAGAAATTCTTATTTAACCCCAAGAAGAATTATGCTTTCTACATTTAAGCAAAAAGTATTTACAATATCCAACGGGATGGAGGTCACAATCGAAACCGGAAAGCTTGCCAAACAGGCGGATGGTTCAGTGGTCGTGAAAGTTGGCAAAATGATGATTTTGGCTACCGTCGTTGCCAAAGAAGAAGCAGGAGAGAACGTGGACTTCCTTCCGCTATCGGTTGACTATCAGGAAAAATTCGCATCAGCGGGAAAAATCCCGGGAGGTTTCCTGAAAAGGGAAAGCAGGCTTTCCGATTATGAGGTTTTGATCTGCCGTCTAGTGGATAGAGCGTTGCGCCCCTTATTCCCTGAAGATTTTCATGCAGATACTCAGGTGATGATATCCCTGATAAGCGCTGACGATACCATTATGCCAGATGCCTACGCTGCATTGGCGGCTTCGGCAGCATTGGCAGTTTCAGACATACCTTTCAATGGTCCTATCTCAGAAGTTAGGGTTATCAAGAAAGGAGATCAATATTTGATCAATCCTACCATTGAGGAAATTGGAGAGGCTTCATTGGACCTTATCGTTGCGGGTTCCAAGGAAAACATCATGATGGTGGAAGGTGAGAGCAAGGAAGTACAGGAAGATGAGATGATTGAAGCTATCAAAGCAGCTCATGAAGTCATAAAACAACAATGTGCTGCACAGGAAGAATTAGCTGCAGAAGTGGGATCAACCCAAAAGAGAGAATATGATCATGAGAATCATGATGAAGAACTCAAGGAAATTATCCAGAAATACGCTTATGACAAGTATTACGATATAGCTGGACAAAAAATAGCCAATAAAGAAAAACGAAAAGAAGCTTTCACAAATGTGGAGGATGAGTTTGTGGAATCTTTACCTGAAGAACATGAATATGATGAGTTTCTAATAGGAAAATATTTTCATGATGTTCAGAAAGAAGCTGTTAGAAATTCTGTATTGGATAAAAAAGTTCGATTGGACGGAAGAGAAACTGATGAAATACGACCAATATGGAGTGAAGCGGATTATTTACCCTCAGCTCATGGTTCGGCAGTATTTACTCGGGGTGAAACGCAATCACTGACATCTGTTACTCTTGGAAGCAAACTGGATGAGCAGCTGATTGATGGTGCAATGATCTCGGGGTCAAATAAATTTATTCTCCATTACAATTTTCCCGGATTTTCTACCGGAGAGGTACGACCTAATCGCGGCCCCGGCCGAAGGGAAGTGGGTCACGGTAATCTGGCATTGAGGGCATTAAAGACGATGATCCCTGAAGATTCTCCGTATACGATCCGTGTAGTTTCGGATATCCTGGAATCAAATGGTTCATCTTCTATGGCTACCGTTTGTGCCGGTTCTTTAGCATTGATGGATGCAGGTATACAGGTCAAAAAGGCGGTCTCCGGAATAGCCATGGGAATGATTTCTGATGGTTCTGATCGATACGCAATATTATCCGATATTCTCGGTGATGAGGATCATCTGGGTGACATGGACTTTAAGGTTACTGGAACGGAAGATGGCATTACCGCATGTCAAATGGACATCAAAGTCGACGGATTATCATACGATGTATTGGCTGAAGCTCTGGAGCAGGCGAAGAGAGGGCGACTTCACATTCTTGGTAAGTTGAATGAAACACTAGCAGAACCTCGACCTGACCTGAAACCTAGTGCACCAAGACTTGTTACGATCGAGATCGATCGAGATATGATTGGGGCCGTGATCGGACCTGGAGGTAAAGTTGTTCAGGAAATCCAGAGGGAAACTGGTTCGACTGTTGTGATCGAAGAAAACGACAAAGGAGGAGTAGTCAATATTTTTGCTTCTAATCAAGATCAGCTTGAACAAACAGAAAAATGGATCAAACAGATCGTTGCCCAACCTGAAGTGGGGGAAATCTACGAAGGGAAAGTCAAGTCTATCATGCCTTTTGGAGCCTTTATTGAATTCCTTCCTGGCAAAGATGGTCTTCTACATATTTCCGAGATTAAATGGGAACGTGTTGACAATATCGATGGAATATTGGAAGTAGGAGAAGAAGTAAAAGTCAAGCTTATTGATATCGATAAGAAGACTGGAAAATTCAGACTATCAAGAAAAGTTTTACTACCCAAACCCAAGAAAGTAGAGAAAGCTGAGTAAATTAGGTGATAGTTGGAGGTGAAACCCCGCACCTCATAACCTAATCACCTAATGAGGCAACTTAAGATTAGTAAGCAGATTACCAACAGGGAAAGTGAATCCCTTGATAAATATCTGCAGGAAATTGCCAGAGTAGACTTGATTTCTGCTGAGGATGAGGTTGAATTGGCCAAGAAGATCAAAGATGGGGATCAGGTTGCCCTCGAGAAGCTTATAAAATCTAACCTTCGATTCGTGGTTTCCGTTGCCAAGCAATATCAAAACAACGGACTGACACTTGGAGACCTCATCAATGAGGGAAATCTTGGATTGATCAAGGCTGCTCAGCGTTTTGATGAAACAAGAGGATTCAAGTTCATCTCATATGCGGTATGGTGGATCCGTCAGTCCATTTTACAAGCACTTGCCGAACAATCAAGGATTGTACGTTTACCTCTTAATCGAATTGGCTCACTAAATAGGATATCAAAAACGTTTTCCAGTCTGGAACAAAAATTTGAACGTGAACCTACACCTGATGAAATCTCTAATGCCCTGAACATGGATCCGAATGAAGTAAGGGATACCATGAGAATTTCCAGTAGACATATTTCTATAGACTCACCAATGAAAGACGGAGAGGACAACAGTCTTTTGGATGTATTGGAGGATGATTGCGAATCCACACCTGACAATGAATTGTTGATAGATTCCTTAAGAAAAGAAATTCAAAGTGCACTTTCTACTCTGACTTCAAGGGAATGCGATGTCATTGGTCTATATTTTGGATTGAATGGGGAACATACCCAAACTTTAGAGGAAATAGGATCGCGATTCAGCTTAACAAGGGAGCGGGTAAGACAGATCAAGGAAAAAGCTATCCGTCGATTGAGACATTCTTCCAGAAATAAAACTTTAAAATCATATTTAGGGTAAACGACCTTACAATTCCAAGTATTTTTTCAACTTTGGGAATCAATTTCAACGTAAAGGAGTTGTAGAAAACAAATAAGATTTTGCGATGAGTATCGAACGAGTAAAAGTATTGGTAATTGGATCAGGACCGGCGGGTTATACGGCAGGGATTTATGCAGCACGAGCGGGTCTGCAACCAGTTTTATATCAGGGTGGTCAGCCTGGCGGGCAATTAACAATTACAACAGATGTTGAAAATTACCCAGGATACGCTGACGGAGTCATGGGCCCCCAGATGATGGTTGATTTTCAAAAACAGGCAGAAAGGTTTGGTACTGATATACGATACGGAATGGTCACTTCCGTGGATTTCTCAAGCTGGCCATTAAAAGTAACCGTCGATGAAAAAACGGAGCTCGAAGCAGAGTCAGTGATCATAGCAACAGGTGCATCAGCGAAGTGGTTGGGAATGGAGGATGAAGAGCGACTTAATGGTAAAGGGGTTTCTGCTTGTGCGGTATGCGACGGATTTTTCTTTAAAGGTCAGGATGTTGTAATTGTTGGCGCAGGTGATACGGCAGCGGAAGAAGCCTCCTACTTGTCTAAACTCGCTAGCAAAGTGACCATGTTGGTAAGGAGAGATGAAATGCGTGCTTCAAAGATCATGCAGCAAAGGGTAATGAATGCTCCCAATATTGAAATAATGTGGAACACTGAAGCCGAAGGCCTAATTGGTGAAGAGGAAGTTGAGGGAGTGAAAGTGGTGAACAATAAAACCGGTGAAAAATCTGAAGTCAAGGCTCAGGGATTCTTTGTTGCAATAGGACATCAACCCAACACAGAGATATTTAAGGAATATCTTGATATGGATGAGAATGGATATATAAAAACAATTCCTGGTACCGCAAAGACCAATGTCCCCGGGGTATTTGCTACGGGAGATGCTCAAGATAAGATATACAGGCAGGCGGTGACAGCAGCAGGAAGTGGTTGTATGGGGGCGCTGGATGCGGAGAAGTTTCTTGCGGAGAAGGAACTCGAGCTTGCTGAAATGGTATAATTATGCAAACAATTTTATATTGAAAGAGTCCCGTTCGTCGGGACTTTTTAGTTTAAACATATATATGAAACTAGATATACTGGCCTTTGCCGCACATCCGGATGATGTTGAGTTGTCCTGTGGCGGCACCTTGATACTACAAGCTCAGAAAGGAAACAAAACTGGAATTGTTGACCTTACAAAAGGCGAAATGGGGACCAGGGGAACACCTGAGCAACGAATGCTAGAAGCTGAAGACGCCGGAAAGATCCTCGGTTTGTCGGCCAGGGAAAATCTTGGCTTCGCAGATACCTGGTTTGAAGTGGATCAAAAACACCAGTTGGAGATCATCCGTATGATAAGAAAATACAAACCGGAAATTATCCTTGCCAATGCACCTTATGATCGTCACCCTGATCACGGTCGAGCTGCGAGGCTGGTTGAGGAATCGTTTTTCAAATCCGGATTGTCTAAAATTGAAACAAAAGAAAATAATGAGCTTCAGGAGCCATGGAGACCTAAGAAGCTCTACCATTACATTCAAAGCGTTACCCTTGAACCTGATTTTCTTATCGATGTCTCGGATGTTCACGAACAGAAAATGGACGCTGTTAAAGCCTTTAAGAGTCAGGTTTTTGATCCGGAGTCGGACGAACCAGAAACATACATTTCATCCCAGGCTTTTTTAAGTATGCTTGAATCAAGGGGAAGGGAGTTTGGTCATAGGTTACAGGTCCAATATGCGGAAGGCTTTATACAAAAACAATATTTAGGACTTAGGGATCTATTTGACCTTGTGTAGATCACCTGTGATCCAGGCTTTGAAACGGGGTGCATTTTCTTTACTGACATATACTTTTTCTGAAGTAGGAGGTGACAGGGAAACAAGTATTTTTCCCTCTTCCGATTTGAATTTTTCAATGGAGTCAATAGCTGCAAGAAACTTACGGTTTAACCTAAAAAAACCAGCGGATGATAATTGAGATTCGAGATCTGCAATCGATTGGTCAATGATATATTTCGTACCTGAATTATCTACTAAAAAGGAAATTTTGTGCTCTGTGAAGAAATAAGCAATGTTCTCCAACTTTACGGAAATAAAGTCCAGGCCCTTTTTCACCAGGAAACGATTTTTGATTCCTCCTATAGGCTTGGTGATCTTAGTAGAATTGGAAAAGTGCTTTTCCAATTTTTCCAGTTTTCGTAAAGTTTTTTTAAGCCTTTCTACACTTATTGGCTTCAATAGATAATCAACAGCAGCTTCCTCCAAAGCCTTTTGGATGAATTGATCGTAAGCGGTGGTAAAGACTACTGGAAAATTAATATCGATTTGATCGAAAACAGAGAACGATAGATCATCTGCCAGTTGTACATCGAAAAAACCAATATCAAATTCACATTCTGAGGAATTTAACAAATCAACTGCTTCATTGACTGACTGTACCGTTTCGATCTTCTCAATATCACTGATATTTTGATGCAAAATGTCTCGTAGCTTGTTGGCAGCGGTTGGTTCATCTTCCAATATGAGGATTCGTTTTGGCATTAGATCTTGAGCAGGGGTAATTTTAAAGTAAACGTGTCGCCATTGACTATTTTTTCCACGGATCTTCCCATCAGGATTTTAGATCTCTCATCGAGATTTGTGATCCCCACCTTTGTACTTGGATTATGGTGAGTTTTTGGATGTATAGGATTTGTAACAATTAGATGGTCATTTTCCATCTTTACCGCCATTTCCATAGGTTTTCTGTCGGAAATCTCATTGTGCTTGGCTACGTTTTCCAGTGCCATGAAAATTGATATTGGAGGGATCAGGTAGTCATTAGATTTTTCGACATCAATTTTCACATTGAGAGCGTTTCCATACCTTATTTTGAGAAGAGAGCTATATCTTTTCAAAAATGCAATCTCATCATCCAGAATTACCAAATCACTCTGTTTACTTGAAAGTATATATCTATAGACCTCTGCTAGACTCTCTGTAAACTCTTTTGCATATTCCGGATTTTTTTCGATCAGGTAAGTCAGACTGTTCAGTGAGTTGAACATGAAATGAGGATCTATTTGGTTTTTTAACGCAGATAGCTCCGCATTTGCCTTGGCTCTTTCCAGTTTTTCATTTTGTATGAGGTCATTTTGACGTCGCTTTATAAGAAATACGGTTTCATAAGCATGGGTGATGAAGATAACGCAGACGATGCAAATCAGCGCAGTAATTTTAACTACACTCCAATTGACAGGTTCATTAATGGCAACGTACCAGAACCCAACTAAAGAAATTACTACACTACTGGTAACAACTATATTCCCACTTAAGAGGGCAATTATCTTTTGGAAAGGATAGATAAACCAATTGTATCTTTTGTCTGCATAAAAAAGAATATATCGATTGAGTTGCCAAATGCTGAACGCAATAAAGGCAAAGTACAAATAGGCAAATGAAAGCTGCCACCAACTATATGCGAGATTGTCAATGATCCCGGCTGCATTTGGAATAACTGCACCAAAGAAGATTGAACCTATTAGTCTTACAATCCGATCGTTGATCAGTTCCTGACTCTTTTCATTTGAGTAAGAAATATTTCCGGTTGAGGGCATATTTGAGTAGGTCTGGGAAAATCGCATTTTCCAAAACACATTAAATCTATCAAATTCATTTCATGTTTAATGAAATCAAATTATCGAATAATGGATATTTCTAGTTTGAATTGGTTGGCGGTGGTAGTAGCTGCATTGTCAACCTTTATGATCGGAGCAATATGGTACGGCCCTCTTTTTGGAAAACCATGGATGAAAGAACATGGATTCTCCGAAGATGATCTCAAGGAAGCCAACATGGGAAAGATTTATGGAATTGCTTTCATACTGGAGTTCTTGATCGCGGTGAATCTGGCTATTTTCCTCAGTGATTCAAGTGACGTGACCTGGGGAATTACTGCTGGATTCCTTGCCGGTTTTGGATGGGTTGCCCTTGCGATGGGCGTCAATGCCTTATTCTCAAGGTCTACCTTGAAACTGTGGTTTATTGACTCCTTCTATTTTGTTGTGACATTTATGATCATGGGAGCCATACTTACCGCGTGGAAGTGATCCCAGACCATTTTCTATCCCATTCTCTGATCTGAACCAACATCTCTTGTTTGTTAGAGCCAAAATTCGGTATGTTCAAGAGATGTTGGTTCAGGCCCTTCAAGTTTTCAAAAAGATTAGTGTCAGGAAAGTAATTGTCTCGTAGGAAATGGATGAACTTTAACACTCTAAATCCATCGAACCAGTTGAAAAAATTTCTTCTGAAGGAATCAGGATCCTTGGAATGTTTCAATATATGGTCCAGGGCAACTGTAAAATTTGATTCTTTCAGAAATTTTTGGATTGGTTCTTCAAATTTTTTCGAACTATAATGAAGAAGATCTGAAGATTGGTCAATGAACGATTTGATAGTTTCGAAGGAACGCCAATCATAAGTTTTAATTTCTGATCCTGCATCATATTTCGATAGAGCCTTACCTGTACCAAAAGGAACTCTGTCTGAAATTCTGGAAGAAGGATAGGTCGTTGTGTTGTTTATTTCATAGAAATCACCGTAAGGCATAATCCTATGTAAGAAGTAGAAATCCTCTCCAGCTTTCCTGGTGTTCATACCTCCGCATCTAATGTAAGATTCAGAACTTACCGTAATACAGGAACCCAATGTCTGAAAAGCATAAGGGAAATTGGCATATCTAAGGGCATCCACATAATACCTGAGATGCAATTCATATTCGATTATTCCATTTTCCAGGTCAATGGGATGTTCATAGAATACAATGGCGCAATTCGTTCTCTTATTCTTGTATTGTTGATATATCTCCGACAGGTAATTGGTGGAGGTGGTGCAGTCCGCGTCGTAACAAACGATTATTCCATTATGTTCTAATTGATTAAACCACCGTGTGGCCTGGTCCATCCCAATTTTTCTGGCCAGACCAACTCCAGCTTTCTTTTGTGGGAGTCTCACATGAATATGTTTAATCTCAATTTCACTTTGATCCTTGAACCTCTGAATTGACTTCAAGGACTGTTTATTGATCTCAACTACCTCCCTTGGATCATCTTCCCATTCATTTATAACTATCAGTACCACAATACTGCATGGGATAGGGGAGCAATTAAAAAGAGATTCAATTGCTCTATCTAATTGAGTTTCTTTGTATGATGGTATGACCACCACCATTTCAAGGTCCTGAGCCGGAGTGTAACCTTCCAGTTCATCAATGGGCCAACTGTACCTTTTGAAATAAGTGCTTTCTTGTTTGTTCAAGGAGAAAGACGGCTGATTTTCCACCTATCCTCTACTTTTTCATAAAGGATCCGATCATGTAATCGATTGGAGCGCCCTTGCCAAAATTCAAGACTTATGGGACTGACACGAAAACCACCCCAGAAATCAGGAGCGGGTACTTTGCCATCCTTGAATTTCTGTTTCATTTCATTCATTTTGATTTCCAGTAAACTTCTGGAGGTGATAACCTGACTTTGATGAGAGACCCATGCTCCCAATTGACTACCAAAAGGTCTGCTTAGAAAGTACCTGGCCGATTGAGCTGTGGAGATTCTTTCCACAATCCCCCTTATTGCGACCTGCCTTTCCAGTCCATACCAAGGGAATAGGAGGGAAACAAAATTGTTCTCATCGATCTGCTTTGCTTTTCGACTTGTGTAGTTGGTATAAAAGACAAAACCTGATTCGTCATAAGCTTTGAGAAGTACAGTCCGTTGGAAGGGTTGATTCTCCTTATCCACAGTGGATAAGATCATCGCATTCGGTTCAATGAGACGGGTAGCTACTGCTTCTTTGAACCATTTTCTAAATTGTTCAATAGGAGATTTCAGAACCGTTTTCTCATCAAGTTCGGCCCTTGTATACTCATTTCTAAGCTGTGAGATGTCCATTGTAGGAGTTCCTTCCTTATTACAATTTGCCAAATAAAATTGTTTTATTTGTTTCGATTGTTGGGCGAAGATAAATGAAGTACAGAATAGACCTTGATGTTGAAAGCAGTAAAGAATGGATTGATGCTGTAATTAATGATTTCGACTCATTTCTTTGTGATCACGCTAATTGTGAAAGGAAGGCCAGCGCTATGGCAATGAGTATGGTAGCTAAGTATCCTAACAGGACTGAGATCATACCTGAATTGATTGATATCGGTGTAGAGGAATTGGAGCATTTTCGTTCTGTATACGAGATCATGGAGCAGCGGAACATACAATTACCTCAGAGTATTGGTGAAGATGTTTACGTCAAAAAGTTGTTGGATGGTTGTAGAACCAGCGTGGAGGAAAGGTTTATGGACCGTTTGCTCTTGGCTTCCTTAGTTGAGACCAGGGGAGCAGAACGATTCCAGTTGGTTTATGAAAACCTTGACGATCCCGACCTCAAAGAGTTTTACAGGGCTTTATGGGCATCTGAAGCTCGTCATGGTGAGGTGTTTGTTCGAATGGCTTTAAACTATTTTGAGGAAAGAAGCGTCTATACGAGGTTAGACGAAATGAAAAAACTGGAATCGGAAGTAATTTTACAGTTACCAATTAAAGCGGCACTTCATTAGATGGACTATTTTTCATTTGATCGCTACATAGAGCCTGAAAGGGGAGATCTATTGATTTCCGAACCTTACCTGCCGGACCCTAATTTCAAGAGGTCAGTGATATTGCTATGCGAACATGATGAGAATGGTACATTTGGGTTTGTTCTTAATCAAAGATCAGATGCAATTTTCAGTGATGTAGTGGAGGAAGTTAATGGCTTTGATGCACCTATTTACGTTGGTGGTCCCGTGCAGCAAAATAGTTTACATTTCATTCATCGACGAAACGATCAACTAGGTGCCAAAGAGGTGATTCCGGGATTGTATTGGGGAGGTGATTTTGACCATTTGGTATCATTGATTAATACACATCAGATTGATCAGGATGATTATCGTTTCTTTGTAGGATATTCCGGTTGGGAAGTAGGTCAATTGGAAGATGAACTCAAAACAAAATCTTGGATTATATACAAGAATCCTCCTTCGGAGATGATATTCAATACTGATCCGGATGAGCTATGGCAGGAGGTATTGAAGAATAAAGGAGGGAAATTTAGGGTTATAGCGAACTATCCTCAAGATCCTAGGCTAAATTAGCACTGGTATTTTGAGGGTGAACACTGAGAGTAATGGAAAAGGAAAAAGAAAATCCGATTCCTGAAGATGAGAAATTATCGCAGGAACCGGAAAACGTTCAGCAAGAGGCTGAATCATCGGATGAACAAAAACAAAGTGGCGAAGAGGTAGATTCGGAACCCGAAGTCAAAACCTCAGAAATACAAAATAATGAAGCCACAGAGGTGGAGACTGTCAACGTTTCAGAAACTACTGAAATAAATCCACCTGCTACTCAAATCCAGGACACTTCAACGGAAAAGGAAATTAAGGAGCCCTCCGAAACGGATGAGGTAATTCAAACTACCGAGGATTCAACCCAATCCTCCGAGGATGAGGTTAAAGCCGAACCTTCAAATGAGGAAATTGAGAAAGTAGAAGAGTCTGAGAAAGTAGAAGAGTCTACACAATCAAAAGCTCAGGAAGAGGAAGTTGCAGAGGAAGAGGATCTTGAAGAGGAACATGAGGAAGTTGAAGAAATTGACTTTCACGGTTTTGACAAACAGCAGCTTGTTGACTTTATCGTTTCTCTCAACAAGGAGGATGATCAACGTAAGGTTGATCGATACCTGAAGGAATTAAAGCTAAGATTTGATGAGATCTTCAGTAGTGAAAGGGAAGAATCACTTAAGAAGTTTCTCGAAGATGAAACCAATGAAGAAGCTGATTTTGAGTACAAAGGTGATGAGCTTGATGAAAGGTTTAATGATTACTACAATCTTCTAAGGGATAAGAGTAGAAAATTCTATAATGACCTTGAAAAGGAAAAGCAGGAAAACCTCAAACAGAAAAATATTATTCTCGACAAAATTCGGCAGCTGGTAGATGGGGATGAAACTAATCTCAGTTTTAACGCGGTAAAGGAACTTCAGGATCAATTCAAAAAAATAGGACCTGTCCCTGCCAGTCAGAATAAATTGCTTTGGGCGAATTACAATGCACTACTTGACAGATTCTATGATGCCAGAAGTATATACTTTGAACTCAAAGATCTTGATAGAAAAAAGAACCTCGATGTCAAGCAAAAGATCTGTGAAAGGGCGGAAGCACTTGATCAACTAGAAAACATCAATCAGGCGATCCAGCAATTAAATGAACTCCATGAGGAGTTTAAAACTGCAGGACCGGTACCCAGGGAAGATCAGGAATCCATCTGGATACGATTTAAAACCGCTTCTGATAAGATTTATTCAAAGAGAAAGGGATACGTAGAAGATCTGAAGAAGACTCTCCATGAGAATCTTGAGATTAAGCTCAAATTATGTGATCAGGTTGCAGAATTTGAAAATTTCAATTCTGATAAGGTTGGGGAGTGGAATTCCAAAACCAAAGATGTGCTTGATCTCCAAAAGCAGTGGGAGAAGGTAGGTGGGATGCCTCGTGATAAAGCCAAAGATGTAAATAAGAAATTCTGGCATGCATTCAAGTCATTTTTCAAACATAAACATGACTTCTTCAAGCAATTTGAATCCCATCGGGAGGATAATCTGAAACTGAAGGAGGAACTCATCCTAAAAGCAGAGGACCTTAAGGAAAGTTCGGAATGGGATAAAACCTCAAAAGAGCTCAAGGAACTTCAACAAAAATGGAGGGAAATTGGACCTGTACCTGAAAAACTGAGGAACGAAGTTTACGACAAGTTCAAAAAGGCTTGTGATCATTTCTTTGATCGGAGGCGGGCTGAAAATCAGGCTCAAAACCAGGAATTCGAAGTGAACTTCAAAAAGAAAATGGATATCTGTGATGAGATTGAAAAGATGACAAAGGGGGATTCCGTTGACAAGGACCAATTATATGACCTGATCGATCAATACAATGGGCTGGGCTTTGTACCGAAGAATGTTTTGAAAAAAGTATATGCACGATTTGACAAGGTAATGGACCTGGTCTATCAATCTGATCATCTGTCAGACGAGGAAAAATCCGATCTTAAGATTGATGTTCAGGTAGGTCGTATGAAGAAAGGACCTCATGCTGACCAAAAGCTCCAACGAAAGGAGAACGCATTGAAACGCAAGATCCAGACATTGGAATCCGATATTAATACATACAAAACCAACATTGAATTCTTTGCTTCTTCTAAAAACGCAGATGCAATGAAAAGCGATTTCCAAAAGAGGATTGATGCGGCAATGGAAGAGCTCAATCAATTAAAGCAGCAGTTGAGGCATTTGAAGGAGGTGTAATCTAAGTGCTCTTTGCATAGTAGAGGGTCATATTGGATTGGCGAATGTCGAAATTACTCAATTCACTAAAGATTATCTGGAGCCATTCGATCCAAAGCAATCAAAAGAATCGGATAACATATTCCACCAAATAATAAAATTGTTAGTCCGATATCTTACAGTTTGATCTTTTCCGATAACCTAGGTTCGTGTCTTCACGAACCTTACGAATATTAATCACAGTTCCTCTCTGCATTATTTCGAACATTCCGACCAAATGAATATTGGATACACAAATTTGCAAGATAGAATGAAATTCTTTCATGTATGGTAAAAACAATACATTAAAAAACATTTACTCATTTATACTTCCCATTCATTCGGTAATTATTCCTGCTAGCCAACATATGTGTGGTTGATCTATTTTGAAAATTTATCTTGGTAAGAACTATTCAAAATGAAATCTAACCATGCAAGGACCTGCCATACCTATTGTAGACTGGATAAAAAGCAATGTTCCTCCACTCACGTGGACTACTATCAAATTGAAGCATATGGACGTCTTCATGGAGGCGAAGATATCTCCAAGTAAAATTGATGAAAACACTGTCTTCAATGATGCGCTGATACGGTGCATTAATAATACACTTGAGGAAAAATTTAGTAAACGTTTACCTACATCCCTGACTGGGGTATGATCCCAATTATGATGAAGATACGAATATTGATATTTACAGTAGCCCTTTCAATGATCTCACTGACAATTGGATGGTTGTTTTGGGAGCAGGAAGTAAAATATGCTCTTCCAACTCCCATTCCTACCAACTTCGTAGACATTGAAATACGCCAGACCATTGACCTCAGTAATTATATAGAGATCAATCAAGGGAAAAATACCTTATTGCACTTCTTTAGTGACAATTGTGCATGCTCACGTTTCAACATGAAGGAATTCGAACGACTTGCTAAAAAATATGAGGATGACATTGATTTTTTTGTAGTCATACAGTCTGACAAGCAAGAGGACCTGGAAGAATTCAAATCAGATTATGAATTGGATATACTCACCATCCTGGACAAAGATGGATCCATTTCCGACATATGTGGCATTTATGCTACACCGCAGGCTGTCATCATCGATGAACAGTCCAAACTGTATTACAAAGGAAATTACAACAAGGCGCGGTTCTGTACGCGTAAGGAGACCCGTTTTGTCCAGGTGGCCCTGGATAATCTCCTACAGGGAGAGGAATTGCCTCCTTACGTGGAGCTGGCTGTGACTCAACCATATGGATGTACATTACCATCCGATGAAGAATATCATACAGCGAATACACAATCACTTTTTAGCTTTTTAAATTAAAAAAACCAACTTTCGTTATGTCAATAATAGAATCAAAACAACAAGAATTTGATAGAGTCAATAACAGATTTATTGATGAAGTAAATCAGAGGTCAGACAGACTGCTGGAATTGTTTCTTTGGGGTTACTATACCTTCGGAATATGTATATCATTATTTTATGACACCTGGTTGATTGGCTTGTCCGTGGGGAGTCTGGTCATGGTGGCGTACTACCTATCGAAATTTATGTTTCCCAAGACAAGCTTGAGACATTATATAATGAGTGGAGGTATTGCCATTTTTATGGGGCAGTTCATCTATCAAATGCACGGATTATTTGAAATGCATTTCTTTGCTTTTATTGGTGCTACCTTACTTATTTCATATCAAAACTGGAAAACACTCGTTCCACTTGCTGCTATCATTGTGGCACATCACGCCATTTTTGGGTGGTTACAATATCAAAGTTTCTCCACTAGCAGTGCCAATAAGGTGTACTTTACACAATTGGATTATATGGACCTACAAACGTTCATTATTCACTGTAGTCTAGCAGTTATTATTTTATTGATATGTGGTATCTGGTCTTATGACCTCAGGAAAAGAACCAGAAATAATACTCGGAACATTGTTGAGATCGAACATTTGAGCGATGTGATGGCAAAGAATATGGAATACGCCTCAGCCCTGGTTAGTGATGATGCAGTTGATGTAGTAGAACCAAAAGGAGAAGGCGATCTCATGGGTAAAATGTTAAAAGAGATCCATTTGAAGTTAAAGGGAGAGATGGTATAGTTGGTAGGATCCAATGAACAAAAAGAAGACAGCTATAGTATGACTGTCTTTTTTTAGCCCCCTCGGACGGATTACTCGTACGCACTAGCATGAGCTCTACCTCTCGTGAACCTTCGCTTCGCTTGGTTTCGAACCTGCGGTTCTCATCCGGTAAGTAATAAAAAAGGCAGTCATGATATGACTGCCTTTGAAGAGCCCCCGGACGGATTCGAACCGCCGACCCGCTGATTACAAGTCAGCTGCTCTGGCCAGCTGAGCTACGGAGGCATCAGCATTTTTATGAGTCGCTTTTTTTAAAGCGATTGCAAATGTAAACGGACTACCCATTTTTGCAAAAACATGTGGAGATAATATTTTCTATCACCTGATTAATATCACAGCACCAAACCCAACCATTTTTCATTATCTTCGTAAAATCGACAAAGGTGTAACAAATAGATATGAAAGGAACGAATATTGGTGAGTTTGAAGAGTTGGTCTTGTTGACAGTTGGCTTATTGTATGACGATGCCTATGGTCTGTCTATTGTGGAAAACCTCAAAAAGGAAACGGGAAGGAAAGTGACGCTTAGTGCCGTGCACAAAGTATTGCTGAGGTTGGAAGCGAAGGGGTTTCTCAAATCTCGAATAGGTGGTGCAACGAAGGAAAGAGGTGGCCGAAGCAAAAAACTTTATCAGTTGACTCACCTAGGCAAAAGCGTAGTGATACAACTCAAAGAAATGAGGTCCAGGATCTGGGATGCCATTCCTAATGTGGTTTGGGAAGGTGTGAAGTCATGAATGAACTCATGCCTCCTGGATGGATGACCAGATTATTTCGCAGCTTTTGTGACCCGAAACTGGTGGAGATATTTGAAGGGGATCTGTACGAACAGTTCCAGGAGAATGTCAATGTCCACGGTCTCAGAAAAGCAAAAAGACTCTACCTGTGGAACATCGTATTATTTTTTCAACCATTCGCAATTAGGAAAAGGTTCAACTCAAAAACAACAACAATGGATATGTATTGGAATTACCTGAAGATCGGATATCGAAATTTGATCCGACACAAAAGTGTTTCAACCATCAAAATATTTGGTCTGGCCGTAGGTATGGCTTGTGCGTTACTGATCTTGCTCTACGTCCAATTCCAGTTCAGTTACAATACCAATCAGAGCAAGGGTGATAGAATTGTCCGACTGGAAAGTGAAACCTGGGTGATCATGCCTCCCTACCTGAAGGAAACTATGCAGGCGATACCAGAGGTGGAAGAGGCGGTTCGATTCTTTTTCTGGTATGAACCGACACTAAAATACGAAGAGAAAGTCTTCACCATTCGCAATTTTGCTTTGGTCGACTCGACTGTCTTTAAGGTCTTTGATTTCAAATTTCTGGCGGGAAGTCCTGAAACCGCTTTTGAGAATCCTAATTCGATTGTTCTGACGAGGTCCACTGCACGGAAGCTATTTGGTGATCAAAATCCGATTGGGGAATCTATAGTGGTGGGTGAACCGGATCGTTTTATGGTCAGTGCAGTAATTGAGGATGTGGAGGGTATACATATGGAAATAAATGGATTAATTACACTTCAGGATGTGGTTCATATTACAGGAGATGAAGATTTTCTAACGTCCAGAAATCATAATTTTGATATCTACCTACTTCTTCATCCCAATGTCGAAAGGACTCTTCTTACAGAAAAAATTAATACGAGAGCAGTTGAGGTAGATAACTATGGAAGTGATCCATTGATCGTTCGTGATTTCCGTGATATTTATTTTGCTAGTGATCTTCAGTATGAAAAGAATACAAAACATGGTAACCTTAATCTTGTGATCAGTTTTACGGCCATTGCAATTCTGATTTTATTGATTGCATGTATCAATTTCATAAATCTTACAATTGCCAAAACAAGAACGCGGGAGAAGGAAATTGCACTTAGGAAAGTGACAGGTGCCATCGAGAGAAATCTCAGAGTCCAGTTTTTCACGGAGACCATTCTTGTAGTACTGCTATCCTTTGTATTGGCACTAATTTTGGTATGGTCATTTTTACCAAGATTCAGCAATCTGGTAGGCGAACCTCTGTATCTGCTATCGACATCGTCAATAATTATTTTGATCCTTCTAGGTGTCGTTTTATTCACAGTTTTGGCGTCGGGCCTATATCCGGCTTTTTATCTAGCCAGGACAAAGACACTCAATATCTTACGAGGCAAAACGGGTAGAAGTCTGAAGAATTCCACATTCAACAAATTCCTGATCTCATTCCAGTATGCGATCTCTATTTTCCTCATAATTGCAACAATCACCGTAGTTCGTCAGCTGGATTTCATGCAGAATAAAGATCTGGGGATTAGTCATGATCTCATATTGACATCCATGGTTAGGGGAGATAAATTCAGAGGAGATTCAACCAAAGTTTTGGCTGCCAAAGAAGCTTTCAGGACTGAGTTATTGAAGAATCCTAATGTAATTGGGGTCACGTTTTTGAATCAGATCCCGGGTAAGATTACAAATACCTATGGATTTGGTGTTCCCGAAGACAGTCTATTCATAGCGACCAAGGTCATAAACACGGATCCCTATTTCCTGGACTTGATGAAAATCGAAATTCATGAAGGAAGATTTTTCGATGAAAATATTATGTCTGACCTGGATCGAAAGATCATTTTGAATCAGGAGGCAGTAAAACAGTTGGAGTTGGAAGATCCTATTGGTTCCATTATTAGTCAGGCAGGCAGGAAAGTGGAAGTGATCGGAGTTGTGAAGGACTTTCATTATAACTCTGTTCAGAATCAGATCGAACCTATGGTGATGATCTGGGATTGGTGGACCAATAGAGCTTGCATAAAACTTTCTGGAAGCGACCTGGACCAGGCAATAGTAGATGTTAGCGATGTTTACCAGAGATTTAGCCCTGATGTAGGATTTGATTATGAGTTTCTTGATCAAAGTTTTGCCAGAAACTACTATCAGGAAAAGCGATTGAAAAAGATCATATCTTATTTCGTTGGGTTGGCTATCATACTTTCCTGTCTAGGACTTTATGCTTTAACTGCATTAGTGGCAGAACAAAAAACGAAGGAAATAGGCATCAGGAAAGCTTTAGGTTCATCATACAGAGATATAATCCTCCTGGTCACCAACAGGTTTTCAAAATCTGTGTTGCTCGCCAATCTTGTTTCATGGCCAATTGCGTATTACCTGTTAAGTGAATGGCTGATGACATTTCATTACAGGATAAACTTAGGAATCGGGATCTTTTTGATCAGTGGATTAGTGGCCTTTGTGATCGCATTTGCAACGATGGGTATACAAGGCATTAAGTCAGCTATGCTTAATCCCGTTGATAGCTTGAAGTACGAGTGATATGAGTGTTAATTAGTCCGGTAAGGAAGTAACTTCATCACCAGACTGGCTGGAAGAAGTTTCATTTTTTTTCTGATTTTTTCTTCTTACCATTTCTTCAGTGTATCCGGAGGCCAGGATACCTGTCGGCAATGCAATTGAAATTCTAGGGCGGAAGTTACTTCCGCTCACCAGGTACTATTCAATGAACTTCACATCAATCAATCCACCAAGTCCTGCATAATTCGAGGCGCTCGAATATAAGTAGTGTTCCGGCTCTGAAACGATCCCAGCTTTCACCGGGTTTTGATGTACATACTTCAACTTCTGATCCATTATCTCATTGTCGAAGAGTTCTATAGGATGATAAGTGTTTTGCCAAAAACAATATTTCTGATGTTTATTGGTTTTCGATGCTTCTTCACTAAAAATTCTTAACATCCAGTCCTTGCGACTCTCTCTCAAATTTGATTCAATAGCTCGACAAATATGAACAGAGGTGAATTTCTTGAAATCTCGAATGATGTCCTCGATTTTTGTGATCCTTTTTCTTCCGACTATCATATGAATGTGATTGCTCATCAGACACCAGGAAAACACCATCAGTCCTTTGTTGTCCTGACAGTGTTTGATACTATCAACCATTAATTCTCTGTATACGAGCCTAGTGAAAACGTCTACCCATCTCACAACAGCAAAGGTTATAAAGTATAAAGAGTCTTGATCACGGATCTTGTATTTCTCACTCATTGGATCAAGATACGAAGAAATCTTTACTTTGTTATTAACTGATTTATATTGCTATTATATTTATATCCTGCAGTATAGGTGAGTGGAAGTAGGAAGTAACTTCCACTCTAGCTCGATCGCATTTGCAACGATGGGTATACAAGGCATTAAGTCAGCTATGCTTAATCCTGTTGATAGCTTGAAGTACGAGTGATGTGACTGTTAATTAGTCCGGTAAGGAAGTAACTTCATCGCCAGACTGGCTGGAAGAAGTTTCATTTTTTTTCTGATTTTTCCTTCTTACCATTTCTTCAGTGTACCCGGAGGCCAGGATACCTGTCGGCAATGCAATTAAGCCTATTCCTAAAAGAGTAATGATCCCACCCAAGACTTTGCCAGCCCCGGTAATTGGGACCACATCTCCATAACCGACTGTTGTCAATGTTACAACTCCCCACCAGAGAGATTTTGAAATACTGGAAAAATGTTCTGGTTGTACATCTCGCTCAAGATGGTACATCAAAGTGGATACGATCACCAGAATTATTGCAATGAGAACTGTTGTAACCATAAGGTCTTCTTTCTTTTCTTTCAGAACGTTTCGAATTAATTCAAATGCCCTGGAATAACGAGCCATCTTCAACAACCTGAATACTCTGAAAAGCCGAAGTATTCTTAAAAACCTTAGATCAATCCCAACAAAAGGAAGGTAGAATGGAAGTATTGCCAAAAGGTCGATGATTGCAATAGGAGAGAGCATCCAACGTAATCTGCCACTAATGGATCTCCGATATTTGGCTTTTTCCACAATGGTCCATAATCTCAGCAGATATTCGGCGGTAAATACGATAACCGAAAATGTCTCGAAGAATTCAAAATAGTTACCATAACTATCTCTTAGCCCAGCTTCGGATTCCAGTATTATGTCAATAATACTCAGTACAATGAGCGTCATGATGAAGATGTCGAAATAATGACTGGCATCCTTCTTATGCGAAGGTTCTACGATCTGGAAGATGTACTTACGCATGGTGGAGTTTGGTCGAAGGTTGAGCTTGTTCTAAGTTAGTAGTTTTGATCCAAAATTCGTGAAGAGAAGTAAGGATAAGATATTTGAATACATGAACATTTATTCATATAATTGGGTTGTGTAATAGATAACCTGCTAAACAAATGGAAGTATTGATCGACGAGGTACTCAAGAAAATAAACTTTGAACCTGACCTCATCAAAGAGATCCTGCAAGTTGGTCGATTAAAGCGGGTCAAAGCTGGAGATGCTGCAGTGAGTCCAGGTAGCAAATCGGATGAAATGCCTTTTGTTCTCGAGGGACTTCTTAAGCTGATAAGACAGGATAGCAATGGAAACGAAATATTTCTATACTTCCTTGAATCGGGTGAAGCCTGTGCAATGTCTATCACTTGCTGCCTTGTCGGTCGAACCAGCCAATTCAAACTCGAGGCAGAAGAGGACTCAGTTCTCTGGATGATCCCTATCAGTTATATGGATAGGTGGGTTACAAAGTATAATTCCTTCAGGGTATTCGTATTTGAATCATATCAAGCACGTTTTGATGAACTTCTGGAGACCATAGATACAATTTCGTTCATGAAAATGGATGAAAGACTCTACAAATTCCTCCTTGATAAGAAACAGGCTACAGGATCTTTTGTCATCAATCAGACGCATGAGCAAATTGCCCGGGAATTGAATACTTCTCGGGTGGTGGTCTCCCGACTTCTAAAACAACTGGAGAAACAGGAGAAGATTGAACAGTATCGCAATAGGATCGAGATCCTTTAAATCATATGTAACTATAGTTACTTTTGTCCTGAACAATAATTCCCAATTTTGGAAGGAATTGGGGTAGATGAATATCAAGTCTTATTTTCCTATTTTAAGTTGGCTTCCAAGCTATTCTAAAAGTGACTTATCGGGAGATCTTTCCGCTGGACTGACTGTTGGAGTGATGCTTATTCCACAAGGGATGGCGTATTCGATGCTAGCCGGATTACCACCGATCTATGGTCTTTATGCAGCCACTTTTCCACTTCTCCTTTACGCCATTTTTGGAACCTCACGACAATTGGCAGTAGGACCTGTGGCAATGGTATCGCTTCTCATAGTAAGCGGTGTAGGTCAATTAGCTGAAGCGGGGTCCAAAGAATTTATTTCCATGGCGATCCTATTGGCACTGATGGTAGGTGTAATTCAATTCTTACTGGGCGTGCTTAGATTAGGATTCCTTGTCAATTTTCTTTCACACCCTGTTATTAGCGGTTTCACATCAGCTGCAGCTTTGATTATAGGTCTCAACCAGCTAAAACATCTCTTAGGGCTGGATATTGCAAGAAACAATCATATTCATACCATTATTTTGGATGCTATCGAAAGACTTGGAGAAATTAACATGCCGACCTTTTTGCTAGGCATGATCGGAATTGGGTTGATCCTTGGGCTGAAGAAAATCAGGAAATCAATTCCAGGCCCATTGGTTGCAGTAATTGTCGGCATTATTTCGGTTGTTGCCCTTGGCCTTCATGATCAAGGAGTACAAATAATTAAGGAAGTACCTGGCGGTTTACCTGGATTTGCACTTCCCTCGATTACAATGGAAAAGTTGATAGCTTTAATGCCGACAGCTTCAACTATCGCCCTCATTGGTTTTATGGAATCAATAGCTGTTGCCAAAGCGGTGCAGTCAAAACACAAAAACTACAAGCTTGATGCAAATCAGGAACTCCTTGGTCTTGGGATAGCTAATATTGGAGGAGCCTTGTTCAGCTCCTTTCCCACTACCGGTGGATTTTCCAGAACTGCAGTTAATGATCAGGCAGGAGCAAAAACAACTATGGCATCAGTGTTTAGCGCGCTCTTGATTGTATTGACATTGTTATTTCTTACACCGTTGTTCTACTATTTGCCGAAAACCATCTTAGCTGCTGTGATTATGGCTGCCGTATTTGGCTTGGTTGATATAAAGGAGATAATTCACCTGTGGAAAACTGATAAACGTGATCTCGTCATGTTGCTTGTAACATTTGTTGCAACCTTAAGTGTGGGAATTGAAAAAGGCATAGCTATGGGAGTTATTCTTTCTCTGGTTCTGGTCCTTTACAGGGCATCCTATCCCCATGTTGCTGTCCTTGGTAAAATCCCCGGCACTTCAATATTCAGAAATGTTAAGCGATTTAATGACGCTGTTGAGGTAGAGGGGGTTTTGATAATAAGATTTGATGCACAACTTTTTTTTGGCAATACCCACTTTTTTCGATCTACTATTGAGAATGAATTATTGAATCGCCCCGGAACTAAACTAATCATCTTAAATGCCGAAGCCATTAATTCGTTGGATTCAAGTGCAGTCCATATGTTAAATGATCTCGTAACCGATTTGGGAAAGGTAAATATTGAGGTGGCTCTTGCTGGGGTAAAGGGACCAGTAAGAGATATTATGGCCAAAAATCGGTTGGCAGGAGCTTCCGAAAACTTCAATTTTTTTGATAGTATTCAAGAGACCCTGGAAAGCTATGACGGAACGCATTTATTAGTCAAGGGAACGGGCAATTTTCAAACGAATTTAGTAGTGTAATTCATCCTTGAATTTTGTAAATTCTAGGAAAATTTTCTCTTCATAATTATTATATATGAATATATTAAAAAATGTTCATATATTAGGATGTTCATATAGATAACACATGAAATTTGGATTCATAATTGATAATCGGAAATGTATCGGTTGTCATGCCTGCACGGTTGCTTGTAAATCGGAACATGACGTTCCGGTTGGTGTCAATCGTACCTGGGTAAAACAAACTGAAAAAGGTACATTCCCCAATACAAGACGAGTATTTTCGGTAACCCGCTGTAACCATTGCACCGATGCTCCTTGTGTTAGTATTTGTCCAACCGAGGCCCTTTTTAAAAGAGAAGACGGAATTGTTGACTTCAACAATGATCGGTGTATTGGCTGTAAAAGTTGTATGCAAGCTTGCCCGTATGATGCTTTGTATATTGATCCTGAAACTCATACTGCTGCGAAGTGCAATTATTGTGTACACCGAACAGATATTGGCCTTCAACCGGCTTGTGTGAATGTGTGTCCGGAGGAGGCTATTGTCTCCGGGGATATGGATGATCCAGGCTCCAAGATCTCACAACTTCTCTCGAGGGAACAAGTCAAAACCCGAAAGCCGGAAAAAGCTACAAAACCGAATGTCTACTACATAGATGGAGACGAAGCTTCACTGAATCCTTCCGCTACCGAACGTTCTGATTCTTATATTTGGAATAGTCAGACAACAGGAGTGGGACACTATTCCAAATTCGCCGAAAAGCTGACCAAAGAAGTTGACCTCGTTCAGATGGCGGAACAACTGAACGGACACAAATCAAATGGTCAGGTGACCACATACGGTGGAGATAAAGTAAGAACTCAGGTTGAGGAGATCATGAATTCCGCTAATCCCAAAAGGGTTTATGACACACCTGATAAGGGTATTCTTTGGGGGTGGGAAGTTTCGGCATACGTCTTAACAAAGGCGATATCTGCCGGAGCATTTTTGGTGATGGCCCTGGGAAACCTAACTGGACTGGCTGCATCGTCGGAGATGCAGTACATCAGTGGAGGAATCGCATTAGTGTTTCTGGCTTTGACAGGATTACTTCTTATCAAAGATCTTGATCGACCGGATCGATTTGTATATGTATTGCTTCGTCCTCATTGGGAGAGTTGGTTGGTGAAAGGTGGTTATTCTATCACCATTTTTGGAGGTATGGTCACGGCCTGGCTTGTTGGATTGTACTTCAAGATTCAATTATTGGAAGCTATTGGATTCTGGGGCGCGCTGGTATCAGGAATTTTGGTGGCTATTTATACCGCTTTTCTTTTTGCCCAGGCCAAAGGACGAGATTTCTGGCAAAGTCCATCTATGGTCTTCCATATGTTGATCCACAGTATTATGGCAGGATCGTCCGTGTTGTTGATATCCGGGATATTTATTGAACTAAGCAATCTATGGATGTCTCTATTGACAAATGTACTTATTGGTGGTATTATATTGAATGTACTGGTCATGATGATCGAGGTCTCGATTACTCATCCTACTCAGGATGCAAAAACAGTTGTGAAGATGATCGTGAATGGCCGATACGCCAATCTTTTCTGGTTAGGTGTGATCCTCCTGACTAACCTTGTACCTCTTGCATTACTTTTCGTTGGAAATGGAATGCTGGTGGTTGCAGCTTCAGTTTTAATAATTGTTGGAGTCTACATTACCGAAAAGATTTGGGTTGAGGCTCCACAAAGAATTTCTCTAACATAAAAAATCAAGAAATGTCCTATACGCATAATCCATCCATAATCGAGAAAATTGCTGAAAGCCTGAGGATAATTCCTGATTTACATAAGGAAGAAGAAGGGGCTATTCCTCACCTCACAGAACCTGGGGACCTGTCAAAATACCCACCACCAGATCAGTGGGATAACTGGACAGAGTATGAGGCTAAAGGGTGGGCCCGAAAGGAGAAGAAAAATTACAGTATCGTCCCCACAACCTGCTTCAATTGTGAATCAGCTTGTGGTCTGCTGGCATACATAGACAAGACCACGGGAGAAGTCAGGAAGTTTGAGGGTAATCCCTATCATCCTGGAAGCCGGGGACGAAATTGTGCTAAGGGTCCGGCTACAATTAATCAGATCACTGACCCTGACCGAATCACAACACCTCTAAGGAGAAAAGGTGAGCGCGGTTCCGGAGATTGGGAGCCAGTTTCATGGGATGAAGTTTTAGATGACATTGCAGGGAAGATCAGAAAGGCTTTAGAGGAGAAACGAAACAACGAAGTCGTTTATCATGTGGGTCGTCCGGGCCATGAGGGCTACATGGATAGAGTGCTTAAGGCATGGGGAGTGGACGGACACAATAGTCATACAAATATTTGTTCGTCAGGTGCCAGGTTTGGTTATAACATATGGCAGGGATATGATCGACCTTCCCCCGACCATGCAAATGCCAAACTTATCTTCCTTGTAAGCGCCCATCTGGAATCAGGACATTATTTCAACCCTCATGCCCAGCGCATTATGGATGGAATGATGAATGGAGCCAAATTGATAGTAATGGATCCCAGGTTGTCAAACACTGCAAGTATGGCCGATCAT
This sequence comes from Cyclobacteriaceae bacterium, assembly GCA_965242805.1. Taxonomy (GTDB): domain Bacteria; phylum Bacteroidota; class Bacteroidia; order Cytophagales; family Cyclobacteriaceae; genus JANQEU01. The sequence goes on from CBDETD010000002.1 coordinate 5,122,504, forward strand.
TGGCTCCCGACATATCCAGGTACGGAAGCCGCAGCTTTGTTGGCAATGGCCCGAATCATTCTTGAGGAAGGGCTATATGACAGAAAATACCTGCATGATTGGGTGAACTGGCAGGAGTACATGGAGAAGAAGCATAACTCCAAATCGGCTTCATTCGAGGATTTCATAGCAGCAGTAATCGCGGAATATACTGAGTTTACACCTGAATATGCTGAATCCGAAACAGGTGTCCCAGCTCAGACAATTATCGACGTGGCGAGAGATATTGGGGCAGCAGGTTCTCGTTTTGCCGCTCACAATTGGAGGAGTGCCGGTAGTGGTAATCTTGGAGGATGGGCTGTAGCAAGATGCCTTCAATTTTTAAGTGTCCTCACAGGATCAGTAGGAACAGTTGGGGGAACTTCGCCCAGTGCTTGGAATAAATTCAAGCCTACTTTTTTTGATGTCCCGCCGGCACCAAAATTCTGGAACGAACTGCATTATCCAGTTGAATATCCCTTGGCATTTCATGAAATGAGCCAATTACTCCCTCATTTTGTAAAGGAAGGACGCGGAAAACTGTCTGTATATTTCACAAGAGTATTCAATCCGGTTTGGACCTATCCCGATGGATTTTCATGGATAGAGATGCTAAGTGATCCGGACATGGTTGATTTGCATGTAGCATTGACACCCACCTGGAACGAGACGGCATATTATGCTGATTATGTGTTGCCCATGGGGCATGCATCAGAACGACATGATCTTAACAGCTATGAGACACATAGTGGTATGTGGATTGCATTCAGACAACCTGTTCTCAGGGAGTATGCAAGACGTGAAGGTAAACCTTTCGAATTCACTTATGAAGTGAATCCAGGTCAGGTATGGGAAGAAGATGAATTTTGGATTGAACTTTCCTGGAGAATTGATCCCGACGGAAGTCTTGGTGTCCGAAAACATTTTGAATCACCTTATAGAAAAGGTGAAAAGGTGACAATTGATGAGTACTATCAGTACATCTTCGAACATACCAAAGGGCTCCCGGAAGCGGCCGAAAAAGAAAGTTTAACCCCATTGGAATACATGCATAAGTATGGAGCATTTGAAATTGAAAAAACCTCCTATAATAAACATTTGAACCCCCTTGCTGAAAATGACCTTAAGGGATCAAAAACTGACAAGAACACAGGGATTATCACAAAAGATGGTAAGTCGATAGGTGTGGACGTGGATGGTAAGGCTGTTGTTGGATTTCCAACACCTTCGAGGAAACAGGAATTCTTCTCTCAAACGATGATTGATTGGAAATGGCCGGAATACCAACTTCCAGCTTATGTCAAAAGTCACATCCATGAACAGGAGATGGATAGGGAAAAAGGAGATTATCCTTTAGTCCCAACTTTCAGGTTACCAGTTTTGATTCATAGTCGATCAGGAAATGCCAAATGGCTTACTGAAATTGCCAATAGAAATCCTATTTGGATGCATTATGAAGATGCGAAAAAGTTCAATCTGAAAACAGGTGATCTGATCAAAGTCAATACTGAAATAGGCTATTTTGTTGACAAGGTTTGGGTGACTGAAGGGATGAAACCAGGTGTGATCGCATGTAGCCACCATCTTGGCCGTTGGAGACGCCCTCAAGATAAAGCAGGTAATAGGTGGGCGACCAATACGGTGTCCATTGATAAAAATGGAACGGGCTGGAAAATGAGAGTTCTTCAGGGAATTAAACCTTTTGAGAGTTCTGATAATGATTCCGCCCGAATTTTCTGGAGTGACGGGGGAGTTCATCAAAACATTACATTCCCTGTTCATCCCGATCCTATTAGTGGGATGCACTGTTGGCATCAAAAAGTGAGGTTGGAAAATGTTGGTCCCGATGATCGATATGGTGACGTGTTTGTGGATACGGAGAAATCTCACGAAGTTTATAAAAAGTGGTTGGATATGGCCAGACCTGCTCCAGGGCCCGACAATCTTCGTCGTCCTCTTTGGTTTTCCAGGGTCTTGAAGCCTACTCCTGACACTTTTTATATTAAAGATTAGGAATGCAAAATGTACTTCCCTTCCTACAATGGTCGAGGGAAATCAATGGGAAAAACCTTAAAGCTGATTTCCTTGCAGGTATAACAGGGGCAATAATCGTCTTGCCTCAGGGAGTGGCTTTTGCTATGATTGCAGGGCTTCCACCTATTTATGGCCTCTACACGGCAATGGTACTGCCAATAGTAGCTGCTCTGTTCGGTTCCTCTAAACATTTGATCAGTGGACCAACTACAGCAATATCCGTGGTAGTGTTCTCTTCGGTAAACCAATTTGCTGCAGAAGGTACATCTCAATTCGTCACGATAGCTATCACCTTAACACTTTTAGCGGGGGTGATCCAACTGATCCTTGGACTTGTCAGGTTAGGTATCCTCGTCAATTTTGTTTCTCACTCTGTGATCATAGGATTTACGGCAGGGGCGGCATTGTTGATAGCCACAAGTCAACTGAAGCATTTTTTTGGTATTGAGCTAAGGCAAGGTGCCTCTTTTATTGAAACGTGGTGGCATTTGATCACCGAAATAGGTAACACTAATCTCACAGTTCTAATAATCAGCTCCGTGACTTTGGTGATAGCGATTTTGTTGAAAATTATAAACAAAGCAATACCAAATATGTTGATTGCCATGATCGCCGGCAGCTTCATTACTTTTTTTATAGGAATAGAGGAAAATGGAATTCGTGTAGTAGGGGCATTACCGCGAGGATTGCCAAGTTTCGAAATACCTTTTCTGAATTACGAATTATTTCAGAAGCTGGCACCAAATGCTTTTGCCATCGCCTTACTTGGCTTGATTGAGGCTGTCGCAATTGCAAGATCCATTGCCACAAAAACCGGTCAGCAAATAGATAGTAATCAGGAATTTGTTGGCCAGGGACTGTCGAATCTCGTTGGTAGTTTCTTTTCCTGTTATGCCGGATCGGGATCTTTTACTCGATCAGGTGTGAATTATTCTGCTGGAGCCAGGACGCCTATGGCAGCGATATTTGCAGCAATTCTGCTTATGGTGGTTGTGTCGTTGGTAGCTCCCTGGGCTTATTACCTACCAATACCGGCCATGGCAGGAATAATCGTTCTGGTAGCCTACAATTTGATCGATTTTCATCATATCAAGAAGATCCTGAAATCCAGCAAAAGAGAAAGTGCGGTGCTGCTGATCACTCTCACATCAACACTTTTCCTGGAATTGGAGTACGCAATTTATTTAGGTGTATTCTTTTCACTCGTATTTTATCTACATCAGACTTCAAGACCTAGAATTGTACAACTGGCACCCGATCCCCAGCATCGATACCGAAGATTCCTGAACGTTCAAAAGAATGAATTGAATGAATGTCCCCAATTGTTGGTTATAAGAATTGAGGGATCACTTTTTTTTGGGGCGGTGGATTCGGTATCAAAAGCCTTTGATGAGTTCGCTGAGTACTCTCAAAAACATATGTTGATCATATCAAATAGCATCAACTTGATCGATACTTCCGGAGCGGAGATGCTGGTCGATAAGGTCAAATCATGGGATGCGCAAGGAAAGAAGATCTTTTTCAGTGGTCTTAAACTTCGAGGTAGGGATTTTCTAAAAAAAGGAGGCTACTGGAATGAAATTGGAGATGATCGGTTTTTTGAGCACAAGGAAGAAGCTATAAAAGCCATCTATGATATTCTGGAAAGAGAGATATGTGATAGCTGTGAGGTAAGAATATTTTGGGAATGCGTCAAAATGGATGTCCCTGAGACCAAAGATTCTTTGTAACTCAAGTTACAAACCACCTGCTGAGGACGTCGTAAGTTTGTTAGTGAGTTAAATTTGTAATCATGAAAATAGAACAACTTTATACCGGATGTCTTGCTCAAGGAGCTTACTATATTGAGAGTGATGGTGAGGCGGCGATCATAGACCCATTGAGAGAATCAGAACCTTATGTCACGAAGCTCCAGGAACAGGGAGCAAAAATCAAATATATCTTTGAGACGCACTTCCATGCGGATTTCGTTTCTGGACACGTTGATCTGGCAAACAAGACAGGGGCTACTATTGTATATGGTCCAAATGCGCACCCCGAATATGATATCCACCAGGCAAAGGATAATGAAGAATTTCAGATTGGGAAACTTAAGATCAGAGTACTACACACTCCAGGTCACACCATGGAAAGTACTACTTACCTTTTGATCGATGAGGAAGGTGAGGAGCATGCAATATTCAGTGGTGATACGTTGTTTATTGGTGACGTGGGCCGCCCCGATCTTGCTCAAAAAGGAACCCTTACTAAAGATGATCTTGCAGGATATTTGTACGATAGTTTAAGGACAAAGATCATGACATTGTCGGATGATGTGATCGTCTATCCCGCGCATGGAGCTGGTTCGGCCTGCGGTAAGAATATGAGCTCAGAAACCTTTGATACATTAGGGAATCAAAAGAAAACAAATTATGCCCTAAGGGCAGATATGACCAGAGAAGAGTTTATAAAGGAAGTGACTGATGGTCTTCTACCTCCTCCTCAGTATTTTGCCAAGAATGTGGCAATGAATAAAGGTGGTGCTAAAGGAGTAGATGAGATATTGGCGAAAGGCAATGTTGCCCTTGATGTAGACACGTTCGAAGCTATGGCCAATCACGAAGGGGCTTTAGTATTGGATACCAGAACTCCCGACGAGTTTGCGAAAGATCATATCCCCAATTCTGTTTTTGTAGGACTAGATGGAAGTTTCGCTCCATGGGTAGGTGCATTGATACCGGATCTCCAACAACCAATTATCTTTCTGGCTCCCGAAGGGCGCGAAGAGGAGGTAGTAATTCGACTTTCAAGGGTTGGTTATGACAACACTCTTGGCTTCCTCAAAGGAGGAATGGAGTCCTGGAAAAATGCTAAAAAGAGTGTTTCCGGTATAAGATCTATTTCCGCGTCACAGTTTGCGTCTGAATTCAACAAGGATGCACACAATGTATTGGATGTAAGGAAACCCTCTGAGTTTCTCGCCGAACATGTTGAAGATGCGCAATCATATCCACTTGATTACATCAATGATAACATTGAAGCAATAGAACACAACAAATCATATTATGTATACTGTGCTGGTGGTTATCGATCCATGATTGCAGCTTCTATTATGAAACAAAATGGATTTCATGGGCTGGTTAATGTTGAAGGAGGATTCAAGGCAATCGCAGAGACTGATATTCCCAGAACGGATTATGTTTGTCCTTCTACGTTGAAGTGAGAGCAATTTTAAGATAAATGAAAAGGCGCCTGAATATCAGGCGCCTTTTTTTATAATCCTTTTTAAATGATCGACACTCAATTCATTAATTGAAAGTCACACGGTCTTAACCTGGTTGATCATTAAAGCTTCTGTAACAATTGTTACATGAGGCTACACCTCAAAAATTTAGTTTTGAAGCAAATCAATTTTAATGAGTGAAATAATTGAATTTATTTCAAGGCCATGGCCTTGGTACGTAGCAGGTGCGCTGATAGCATTGGTAATGTTCACCCTGATGTACTTGGGAAATAGTTTTGGGATCTCCTCAAATCTAAGGACGGTTTGCTCCATTATTGGTGGAGGAAAGCATTGTGAATTCTTCGATTTTAATTGGAAAGGACAAATGTGGAATTTGTTGTTTGCTTTTGGGATGGTGGTAGGTGGAGCTATTGCAGCGATCTGGCTCACACCAGAAGAAAGCGTCCAACTGTCCACTTCCACAATAAATGAACTTGAAGCCTATGGTATAGAAAATCCAGGGGCTCAGATTGTTCCTGAAGAATTGTTTGGATGGGATTCACTGAAATCAGTAACCGGAGTGGTTATGATGATACTTGGTGGCTTTTTCGTGGGATTTGGAACTCGCTATGCGGGAGGATGCACTTCCGGTCATGCGATCAGCGGATTAAGTGACCTTCAATTGCCCTCATTGATTGCAGTGATCGGATTCTTCATCGGCGGGTTATTTGTTACATACGTGGTCCTCCCATACATTTTATCAATCTAAACAGCATATGAAAATATTCAGATACATCTTCGTTGGAATCATCTTTGGAATAACGCTTACCAAAGCTGAGATCATTTCATGGTATAGGATTTATGAAATGTTTCGGTTCCAATCGTTTCATATGTATGGCGTAATTGGTACTGCTGTCGTACTGGGGATACTATTCATACAAATAGTAAAGAAAACAAGAATGAAATCGATTGATGGTACCCCGATAATTGTCCAGCCGAAAGATTTCAGTATTTCCAGATATTTAATTGGAGGTATCATCTTTGGATTAGGTTGGGCATTGACTGGCGCCTGCCCCGGACCTCTTTTTATCCTTGTGGGAAATGGAATGGTGGTTTTTCTTGTGGTAATTCTTGCAGCTATTTTGGGAACCTATACCTATGGTTTGGTGAGGGATAGATTGCCTCATTAGACTGATATAAATCAGCTCATTTTTGTAACATAAGTTACACTAATTACCTCTGACTAAAACGTACTTTACTATATCAAAAAAATCTTGAGCGCGTATGAAAATTGAACAGATCTACACCGGTTGTCTTGCAGAAGCTGCTTACTACATTGAATCAAATGGAGAAGTAGCCATTATTGACCCTCTCCGTGAGGTTGCTCCTTATATTGAAAAGGCTGAAGAAAATGGGGCGAAAGTAAAATTTGTCCTTGAAACACATTTCCATGCCGATTTCGTATCAGGCCACCTTGATCTTGCCAGGAAAACGGGAGCAAAAATTGTCTATGGTCCTACTGCACAACCAAATTTTGACGCGCACATTGCAAGGGATGAAGAGGAACTTCCTTTGGGTAATGTTAAAATAAAGGTCTTACACACTCCTGGCCATACAATGGAGTCTACAACTTTCCTATTGTTGGATGAAGAAGGCCAGGAAAAAGCCATTTTTACGGGTGATACACTGTTTATCGGCGATGTCGGTCGACCCGACCTTGCTGTGAAAAGCGACTTGTCAAGGGAGGATCTTGCAGGACATCTTTTTGATTCCTTAAGAAACAAGATCATGCCCCTTGGTGATGATGTGATTGTGTACCCCGGTCATGGAGCGGGATCGGCCTGCGGAAAAAATATGAGTCAGGAAACCACGGACACATTAGGTCATCAAAAGCTATTCAACTACGCATTGAGAGCTGACATGACCAAAGAGGAATTTGTCAAAGAAGTAACTACCGGACTAGTTGAACCTCCTCAGTACTTCCCTAAGAATGCTGTGATGAATAAAATGGGGTATGAAAGCATCGATGAAGTATTGGACAGGGGCGTCATTGGATTAGATGTAAAACAATTTGTCGATGTAGTGGAGAGAGATGAGGCTTTGGTGTTGGACACAAGGAAACATGAAGATTTTGTTAAGGGGTTCATTCCGGGTTCTATTTGGATAGGGATTGATGATAATTTCGCTCCATGGGTGGGTGCATTGATCACTGATTTAAAAAAGCCCATTGTGTTTATATCGTCTGAAGGTAGAGAAGAAGAAGTAGTGACCAGGTTGTCCAGAGTCGGATATGACAATTCACTCGGGTACCTGGACGGAGGATTTGACGCATGGATTAAGGCCGGTAAAGAGATTGATTCAATAGGGGAGGTAGAAGCAGAACAATTCTCAGATCTATATGAAAAGGGTGGGGTTAACGTCCTTGACGTCCGGAAGGAAAGTGAATATGATACTCAACATTTGAAAGGAGCCCAGAACTTCCCACTGGATTTCATTAATAAGAACATGGATAAAGTTGATAAATCCAACACTTATTACCTGTATTGCAAAGGGGGTTACAGATCGGTCATCACCGCTTCGATCCTCAGAGCAAGAGGATTCCAAAAGTTATTTAATGTGCAAAAAGGATTTGATGAGATAAAGAAGTATTCTGAATCTATTAGCGAGTATAATGAACCAATTACTATGCTGTAGAAAAGATTATTAATGACCATAATTGATAGTACATGTTTTGATGTTTGTAGGGTCATATATTTTGTGACCCTACTTCCATTTTAATCTCCTTGTCAGATTTTGATATTTCCTTCTAAAGTTTTGATTTGTATAGCCTTATAACCATACAATTGGGCTAAATTTCCTAACTAAATCTTCTCATTTAGGCGTATTATCCGATTATTTAATCAATATCACTAATTTTGAGGGGCCAGCTACTGTGTAGAGTAAGATGTGGGTTAGCAGGAAAATACTATTCTATCTTCTAGTTTTAGATTTTTTTTTCGCTCTTGGTCAACAAAGGTTTATCGATGTCGCCAAAACGAAAAAGGAGTACATAAGGGAGAATCACCTCGATGATATTGAAGATGTGGTCCATCAGTTCACGTCTTCAAGGCAATTCCTCAACTTCCTTTTGGAGCAGGGCCATAATATAGATCCGAATTCAGTTGAGATCAAACGCAAGGATATTAGTGTTGGCGATGACATTGATATTTATGTTAAGCATTTTACTGAGCATCAGAATTTTACAATGCTCATGCTCCCTGTTAATATTTATAATCTTGCGATCTACGACACCTTATTGTTTTCTGTTTTGGAAGTCAGCGAACAGTGGATGAATGACAGGTTTTATCGAAATGATCTTGAGAATGATTCAGTGAGATCTCATTTACTCACACTTGAAAACCACCAGTTGCTGACCAAACATATGTATGACCAGGCCATGAAAGGAAATAGGGAGGAAATCACCGAAATTGAAATTGCCTTGCATGAGAGTTACATGTCAACCAGTAGTATTCACATGCATGTATCGGAGTTGGATGAAGAAGAGAAAAAGGAGTTTCGACGATCCTGGGGTTTAATGAAGAAAATGTTTACTCATGATGTCAACCTCAACGTGGAGATGAATGTCTACATTTTCGGTCATGATGACATGAAGGTAATCTTTGATACCAAAAAGGGCAAGAGAGTATATCGAATTACCCCCGATAATGTCTTTACCCGACACCATTTTTCCGGAGATTGAAAATTCATCCGCTTACTATTCCTACATAAATGGTATTCATAATATCTTAGCCCCTATTTTAAAAATTGGGTGCTGCCTTCGAGTAACTATTTTGAAGATCGCCTTGAAAAGTAGAAGAAGATATGTGTAAACTGCCAAAACCAAAAATCGTCCTAATTAGTCTGTTTGTAGTTTGTACCATTGTTCTGAATGGTCAGTCAGTGTCTGGAGTGCAGGCTAGCATTGTTGATGATCAATTGGAGATCAAGTATCGCGTTACAGGCCTTCAATCAGGTCAGAAGTTCAGGGTAAGACTTTTTTCTTCCATTGATAGTTTTGCTCAACCTTTAGATGAAGGTTTGGAAGGAGACGTAGGGGAGGATATTGCCTTGCAGACAACTAATACCATAACAATTGCTGATCCTATCGGTACTTTGGGACCAATAACAGGAGACGTGAACTTTAGGGTCAGACTTGATCTCATTTATTTTCCGGTGACAGTCACCTCGCATTCAGGATTCTTTACTGCCAAAAGAGGTAAGAAATTCACCCTTGGATGGACCGGTGGATTGACGACAGATAATGTAACCATCAATTTGTATAAAAATTTGAATCTGATCCAGGAGAATATTTATTCCTCCCTTAACAATGGAACTGCAGAGTTTAAAATGCCCAAAAAGTTGGAGCTGGGGGATGGTTATCACATGGAGCTTGCTTTCCCAAGCCTGGACGCAAGGGTATCAACACCAGATTTCATGATCAAAAGGAAGCAGTCAATTGCAGCCAGGGTAATTACCTGGGGAGTGATCCTCGGAGGGGGAGCTGCATTACTTCTTTCACCTCCACCTCCTCCTAATGAGGGTTTGCCCGAACCGCCGGAAAGACCTGGAGACGGTGTGTTTTCTTTTTTCAATTTCAACCGCTAGAACAAAACCATGAACAGATTAGTCACAACAGTTTTATTAGTATTCTCGACCTCAATTCTTCTGGCCCAGGTGCCATTGGCTTATTACAATTTGGATGATAATGTCACCGATCTAAGTGGTAATGGCTTCAATGGTACGTTGGGCGATGGTATCGATGTGAATTTGAATCCTGCTGGTACTGAAGATCGCTTTGGTGTATTTCCCCATGCCTTATCTTATGACGGAGTAGACGATTTTGCATTTATTCCTCATAATGCAGCATTCAATTTTGGAGCAAGTGGAGATTTTTCCATTGCGGCCTGGATAAAGGTAGATCCCAATACTTCGGATTATTTCATTCTCGACAAACTGGTTTTCGGTCCGAAAACGGGTTTTGAAACCTACGTGGCCACTACTGGTCAAGTAGTTTTTTCATTATGGAACGCCGATGCTTCGCTTTCCTTATTTTCCACAAATACATATGACGATAGTCAGTGGCATCATGTCGTATTCGTAGCTGACAGAGACTCCCAACTGCGTCTTTATGTGGACGGAGTTTTGGAAGATGTCAATCCCATCGCAACAAACACGCTAGATATCAACAATAGTGAAGTCATGTTTGTAGGTGACTTTTTTTCTGGAAAGATTGACCAGTTATACATATACGATGCGGCTGTGGACCAAACAATTGTAGATGGATTATATGCGGATGGAGGTTGGCCAATGATCGCCCGTTATGATCTGGACGGAGATGCGGACAATGATCTGAACACATCCGGAGTTTTAGACGGTACTGCCGTCAATGCTACTCTGACGTCCGATCGTTTTGGAAATGTGAATAGTGCCTTTAACTTCAATGGAACCAATGCGTATTTGACAGTTCCGGCTGGTGATTATTTTGATGGAGATAATAAAGCTACAATTTCAGCTTGGGTTAATCTGAATAATAATACTGCACTACAGGATATTTTATATTTTGGCAATTTCCGATTGTATCACGACAACACCGGTTCTATTGCTGCGGACATATCACTAACAGGTGGGCTGAGGCAACTTGTTCCATCGATTGCTCTTCAAATTGGAGAATGGACACATGTGGTAGTTACCTATGATGGAGCTGCGACAGCTATGTATTTAAATGGATCCAGTGTAGCCACAGGAGTAGGTTCAGGAACTTTTACTTTCGACGGTGCGGCCAAATTCTTCGGATCGCAGTCCACTTCACTCAATTTTATGAATGGCAGTCTGGACGATGTCCAGATCTTCAGAAAGGGATTTACCAGTACAGAAGTCAGCGACCTTTATAATGCCCAGGCCCCGGCACCCCCAGCTCCGGAGCTGAGCTATTCTATTACGTCAGATATTTCAAATGCGACTTATAGTAATAACTCCTTCTCTGTGTTGACGCAGGTTGAACAGGCTGAGGGAGTGGTATTCAGCAATGATGGTCTGAAGATGTTTATCGCCGGTATCACCGATGCAGGAGCCAATGGATGGGTGTTTGAATATGATTTGAGTACTCCTTTTGATATTTCCGGTGCTACATATTCTGGTAACACCTTGAGCACCAATAGTCAGGATCCATTACCAACAGGATTGACTTTTTCTAATGATGGGTCAAAGCTTTTTATAATTGGTTTCACTAACCGAATAGTCTATGCATATGATTTAGGTACACCATTTTCATTGAGTACGGCAGTTTATAACAGTGAGTCCTTCAGTGTCTTTTCTCAGGAAACGGGTGTTCGGGATGTGAGATTCAGTAATGATGGTTCAAGAATGTTTGTGATCGGGGATGCTACGGATGCTGTTTACCAATATGACTTAAGTACACCTTACGACGTTTCCACTGCGGTTTACAATGCAGTTTCGCTAAGTGTTTCAGCCCAGGAATTGGTACCTGAAGGAATCGACTTCAGCCCGGATGGACAAAAATTATTCATGGTTGGCGGGGGAGGCAGCGGAAATGGAGCGATTTACCAATACGATATGAGCACACCATTTAACATCGGAACTGCCGTATATTCTAATATTTCCTATGATGTGTCTACTCAGGATCCTACGCCTAAAGGTATAGATTTCAGTGCCGATGGTACGAAAATGTATTTCGTGGGCATTAATGAAATAGTATATCAATACGATTTTTCCAGTTATGCTTTCACCGAATCAGGGCTGGACGATGGGTCAGTAGATGGCGTACTGATCACCAGCATTGTAGGTGATACCTTTGTTAATCCCGGCCTTACACTTACAAGTCCCACTCATTTTGTTATTAGCAATCTGCCTGCAGGTTTAAACCCTGTTATGGATGTGGGAACTGATGGGTTGACTGCTAATTTATCTTTATCAGGAAATGCTACCAGTAACTTCGATAGTGACGATATTATCGACCTTCAATTTGTGTTTACAGATGCAGCATTTACTTCTTCAAACGCTGCGGATGTAATCAATGCAACAGGACCTGCCAGCAGTAACCTGGGGATCGATTTTATGGGAGCTGCAGCTGTTTCACCGGAGCTTACTTATTCCATTTCACCGGATTTAGGAGATGCTATCTATAGTGGTATTTCTTTCAATGTTGGATCTCAGGATGCAAATGCCAGAGGATTGACATTTAATTCTGATGGTACTCAAATGTTTATTATCGGGACCACCGATGATTTCGTGTATGCTTATAATCTGACCATTGCTTTTGATATTTCCACTGCTGCATTCGCTAGCTCATTTAGTGTCAATGCACAGGAAATTAATCCTACCGATTTGATATTCAGACCTGATGGCCTACAGATGTATGTCCTCGGAGGTAACGGTGCCAATGTATATGCCTATGATTTAAGTACATCGTTCGATATTACCACATCGGTTTTTGTAAATAGCTTCAGTGTTGCTGCTCAAGATGTTGGACCTTTAGGTTTGACATTTAAACCTGATGGTTCAAGAATGTTCATTACAGGAAATGCTGATGCTGTCTTTGCATATGATCTGGGGATTCCATTCGATATTACTTCTGCGGTATTGGCTAATTCATTGAATATTATTTCGGAGGACAACTCTCCAGTTGGACTGACATTTAACAAAAATGGTGAAAGACTATTCGTTGTAGGTACCCAAAATGATGCGGTTTACGCCTATAACCTTGGGATTCCATACGATGTTACCACTGCTGTTTTCAGTAACTCTATCAATATTGGAGCGCAGGATCTATCTCCAACCGGATTAACATTCAACAACACCGGCACTAATTTATATGTCCTTGGAGAGAATGGAGATGCCATATTTCAATATGACTTTCCATCCAATGCTTTCAGGGAACCTAATCTTAACGACGGTTCAGTCCAAGGTTCACTTATAACCAGCATTTCTGGTGATACATTCGTCAATCCGGGTCTAACATTAACCAGTCCTACACATTTTACCATTGACAATCTTCCTGGCGGTTTAACCCCCGTCATGGACGTCTCTACGGATGGATTGACTGCGACTTTAACGCTTTCAGGCAATGCTACAGCAAATAATGATGTTGATGATATAACTAACCTCCAGTTCACCTTCACCGATGCCGCATTTATCGCTTCCACAGCAGCTCAGGTTACCAATGCCATCGGACCTGCCAATAGTGATTTGGGGATTAATTTCATTGAAGCGGTGACTGAATTGAATATTGATTTTGAGGGAAATAATCCTGTCTGGACACCTTTTGGGGGAAATATAGTAAATGAAATACTTAATCCTGACCAATCCGGGATTAACACAAGTGCTACCGTGTTGGAAGTCATTCACGGAGAGGAGGTATTTGGTGGGCAGTTCTTTGATCTTGAGGGGCCTCTGGATTTCAGCACGAATAATATATTCAAGATCAAGGTATGGGCTCCGAGTACCGGATTCGATTTTCGATTCAAGGTCGAAAATAGCATCGATATAAATGATTTTCATGAATATGATCAGCTTATACCTACTAGCAACCAATGGGTCGAATTGGAATTTGATATGACCAATGATAACCTAGGAAATCCTGCTGCATCTGGGGTATATGACAGGATTGTTCTGTTCCCGGGATGGAACGTAGCCAGTGCCGGAACTTTTTATATTGATGATATAGTACTTGGATCTTCTGGGGCTGGTGGGAATTTAATCGCTCACTACCCCTTGGTTAATACAACCAACGACGAAAGCGGGAACGCATATACGGCAAATTTTGTGGGCAGCCCTGCATTTGTGGATGGCGTGCTTGTACTCGGAGATAATGATCTGGACGGATTGGATATCCCAAGTGAGACCATCAATGGTCTTGGTGACTTTACTATTGCTACTTATGGTAAAATAAACACACTTCACTCGGGAGGAAATTTTGGACAGAATTCACTTTTCGGAGGAGCCAATGCTACCGTAACCAATAATCTGGCATTTGCCTATTTTACCGATGAAGCCAGTTGGAAAATAGGTATTGATGACTTCTTTGCCAACTTCGCGATGGACACGAGAATGGATGATCTAGGTTGGCATCACATTGCTGTCAGTCGACAAGGTGATCAGGTCTCCCTTTATCTGGATGGAACATTGATAAATACCGTTACGGTGAATAGTAACCTGTTGGCAATTGATGCAGGTGGATTCATCGTTGGTCAGGAATTGGACGCTGTCGGTGGGGGCTTTGACCAAAATCAAAGCTGGGCTGGTTCAGTATCGAATTTCAGAATATATGATTACCCACTCACCCAAACCGAGGTCCAGACATTATCAGACAATGATTCTCCAGTGGCGATCCCTGCTGAACCAACCAATTTGATCGCCCGTGTTTTCTCTCCTACTGCTGTTGAACTTAGATGGACCGACAATGCGAGTAATGAAACCGGATACCGGGTGGAATGGGAATCTTCTGGTTCGCCTGTCGGAAACCTTGATCTGGGCGCAGACGCAACATCAGCTATTATTACAGGATTGACTACTGATGTGCTATACGATTTTGAAGTTTTTGCTCAAAATGCGACCAGTAATTCATTTAGCGCGTTCGTGTCCGCTACCCCTGTAAACATTGGAGATCCTTTTGTTAGTGTTACACCTTTTCCATTTACACTGGATGAACCAGGAGGAATAACCTTAACAGTGGATATCAGCACCCTTTATCCTCCCGGAGAATTGAGTTCCGCTAATAGTATATATATACATTCCGGTCTTATTTTACCAGGTAATGAAAATGGTCCCTGGGATGTGGTTACGGGAAACTGGGGTGCAGATGACGGCTTAGGGCTAATGACTGATAATCTTGACGGAACTTACAGTATTTCCATACCGGATTTGAGGACCTATTATGGAGTCGATGCCAATTACCAGGCTTCGCAGATTGGTATGGTATTTAGAAACGAGGATGGAACACTGGTTGGAAAGGGTCCCTTTAATGAAAGCACTCAAAGTGGGGATATTTATGTTAGTGTATTTGATCCCGGTCTGGTGAATCCTCCGGATAATAATTTCCTGAATATTACGGATCTGGGTATTCTTGGTTTGTATGATACCGATGCTGGTAATCCTGCGATATATGATTTCACTGGTCCTTTCACTATCGAGACCTGGGTTAAAGGCCCAGCTTCCAATGAGTTTGCACAAAGTACCTTTTTCCTAAGCCGGCGGGATGTTGATATAAATGGTATTGACGCCTGGGGTCTATCTGTGGAGGGTGGATTCTGGAACTTTGAGATGTATGATCAGACAAATGCCAATTATACATTTGTTCAATCTGCGGGCCCTTTGGATCCTGATGTATGGACCCATGTAGCAGGGGTCTATGATGGCTCCCAACTTTTACTCTATGTAAACGGAATACTTCAAGGTACAGCGGCATTTACCGGAACACCTTACCAACCGCTTACAGATCCATACATCCACGTAGGTGAAGGTGATCTGATTGTGTCTGTCAACGATCTTAGATTTTGGAATGTAGCGCAAGCAGACAGTGATATTAAGAACAATATTTCCATCAACCTAAATGGGACTGAAGGAGGACTTGTAGGATATTGGCCCATGGATGTTATTGACAATGACGGATTGAACGATTACACCCCTGATATAGCCAGTGTGAATGATTTGCTTGTTTTTGGGGTAGTGGAGACGTCTGTTTCCCCTGACCTCAGGATCAGCCCATCGTCGACGGCAACTTCAGATAAGTCGGTCTATACACCTGGAGAGCAAATAACGGTAAATTATAGATTTGAAAATACAGGAGACGGCGATGCCGATGTCATAGATCAGATCCAGACCTGGTACATTCTGTCCGAAGATGATGTCATCGATGGCAATGATATTGTGATGGCAACATTTGATGAAGGAACATTCCTGGCTGCAGGTGATGGGATCGATAGAAGTGTGTTCTTTAATCTACCTGCGGGGCAGCCGGATGGCAACTATCGAGTGATCATTTTTGCAGATGGAAATGGGGTTGTTAATGAATCTGATGAATTCAACAACGATAATACCGACATTGCGATCACCATATCTGCTGATCAGTCTCCACCGACTGTAAGTCTTAATGGTGTGCCAGGCTCGAGTCCCATTGACAACATCAACATTACCATAACTGCCGATGACGATGCGGGACCGCCTGAAGTACGATACTATGTTCGTCCGGCATTGGCTTCAGGAACAGGTCGGGAGTCAATAGCTACCTATATTAGTGGTACCCAGTATAGTGGACAGATCCAGGCTTCGGATTTTGATAACCAGGGTGTAAGTATCTATGCGATTGCCACCGATGCATCAGGCAAGAGCGCATCGACCGATACCGTAACGATAGTTACCGAACCATCGACACCCCCGACAGTAACAGGTTTGCCCCAAGGTACTTCTGTACAGGATTATGACATCATCGGCTGGCCGTTCCAGAATGCACCGGTTTCATCGGTACTTAGCGGACTAGGTGAGAGAACCGAAGAAACCTGGCGATTATTCAGCTATAATTCCAGCCAGGATCGTTACATCGATAACGTTAGTAACCTTGTACCAGGGGTTGGGTATTGGTTGATCAATAATTCAGGGGTGTCTTCGATATCTCTGGATAATGTTTCTGTGCTGCCGGTGGATGAGTCAAGGCCCTTTACTTTGACGTTGTCCCAGGGGATACACCTGATCGGTAATCCTTACCAGTTCAGGTTGGACTGGGACGCGGTACTGGCCCACAATGAACCCCTTGGCGTACGAGACGGGGATGTGAGTACATTGGTGATTTACAATAATGGTTATGGGCAGACCTCCTCACTAGCCAGATTCAAGGGAGCGTTCGTGAAGGTAAATACCGGATCGGTATCACTGGAGATACCCTTCAGTGCCCTTAGTGGTTCGGGAAGAGAAGGTGATGATTTTGCACAACCCAGGCAGAGCATCTATAACAATGGAGGTTGGGAAGTGATGATGGACATGCAGGCTGACAATGGATGGCGCTATGGAGTGTCAGGATTTGGGGAATATGAGAAGGCCGAGGAAGGCATGGATAATTTTGACATGACCGGGCTCCCACATTTCGATGAATACCTGGCGGCAACCTTCCTGGATGATGGATTACAAAATATTACCAAAAGTATAACCAACGTCAAGGAGAACAACGTATGGACCTTTGAAGTACAGAGCCATGAAAAAAGGTCGACCGGAATGACGATCACCTTCAATGGGACCCCTGGTCTGGAAGGAGATCAAAGGATCGTGTTGTTCGATATGCAGACCGGTAAGATGGAAGAGATCCGTAACCGGATGGTGTACTCCTTCAGTTACAGTCCCGGATACACCTTCAAAGTGATCAAGGGAACCGATGAATTCATCGAAGATCAGGCAAGGGTATCCAGTGTGATTGTGAACAGTATCTATCCAAATCCGAACCGTGGTGAGTTGAACATTCCGATGTTGCTTCCTCAGACGGAGGACAATCTATACGGACTTGAGGTTTCGTTGAAGGACTTGTCGGGAAGGGTTGTTCACAGGATGGTACCACTTTCCTTGAATGGAGGCAACCATATCTTGAAATTCGACATTGGTGAAAAGGTCAAGACGAATGGGATCTACCTGTTGAGTATTACGATCAACCAGGCAGGTCGGGAACCGATAACCCACTTCGAAAAGGTATTTATTGTTGATTAGAAGAATCCACCGAATGAAAATACCTAAAAGTTGGTATTGATCAGATACTGTGGATAGCATTAATTTGTAATAAATAGCTCTTAAATGGTTCCAAAAGAGGGGAATTTCCAGATTCCCCTTTGTATTTTTATACTGTATTAGGAGCTTATTGCGCGCCTTGAAATATTAATATCTCAAGGATTTTATTTACTTTAGATAGATGTACCGTACATTAAATTGAGCGGTTATCTTTATATTCGGAGTCGTTTCTTGTAACGCATAATTTAACAACCATAAACCACATGCTATGCCGACTAGATCCAACCAAAGGTTATTTTTATTTATCAGCGCCATTCTTATGGCGTTCTTATTGAATGCTCAATCTGTTTCAGGAGTTCAGGCCAGTATTGTCGATGATCAACTGGAAATAAAATACAGGGTCACGGGACTTCAATCAGGTCAGAAGTTTAGGGTGAGACTATTTTCATCTATAGATAGTTTTGCGCAACCCATAGATAATGGGGTTGCTGGTGATGTAGGCGAGGATATCTCCTTGCAAACAACAAATACAATAACTATCGCGGATCCTATTGGGACACTGGGTCCGATTACGGGGGATGTAAATTTCAGGGTGAGACTCGATCTTATCTATTTCCCTGTAACGGTTACTTCTCATTCAGGATTTTTCACGGCAAAACGAGGTAAAAAATTTGTCCTGGGATGGACCGGAGGATTGACCACAGACAATGTGACCATCAACCTGTACAGAAATCTGAACTTGATACAAGAAAATATTTATTCCTCCTTGAATAATGGGACTGCTGAATTCAAAATGCCTAAAAAGCTGGATTTAGGTGATGGATATCACATGGAACTGGCATTTCCTAGTCTTGATGCAAGAGTTTCCACTCCCGATTTTATGATAAAAAGAAAGCAATCCATTGCTGCAAGGGTACTTACATATGGTATAATAGCCGGTGGTGCGGCAGCAATCCTATTGTCTCCAACCACCCCACCACCTCCTGGATTACCTGAACCACCAGATCGACCTGGTGATGGTGAGTTTTCATTTTTCTTTTTTAACCGATAAATCTGGATTATTATGAAGACGACAGAGAAGTATGGATTTAATCCATTTTTATCTATTTCCAATCAACTAAGGAAACAAATGACAGGGAAGATCAATATACGATTTAAAAAGCTTTATACCCTTTTGTTGTCAGTTATGTCAGCCTTGATGGTAAGTGCGCAAGTCAGTCTGGAGTATAGCACATCACCAGGAATCCTGGAGGCAGCATATACTGGTAATACTTATAGTATTATAACCCAGGCTCCGGACGCCAAGGCAATTGCATTTAATGATGATGGGACACAGATGTATATTGCTACTGGCAGTGGGACGGCTTTCGTGGTGGTACACAATCTAACAATCCCTTATGATATCACCACCGCCTCAACAGCAGGCTTCAATTTTAATCCTTCACCTCAGGAACCAAATCCAGGTGCAATTGCATGGAGTGCTGATGGAACACAGTTCTATGTGGGCGGATTTACAACCTCCACAATATTTTCATACAACGTCACAACACCATTTGACCTGACAACAGCATCGATCAATAATTCATTTCTTCAATCACAGGATGTATCGATTGAAGGCCTGGCATTTAATAATGATGGAAGCAAGATGTATATCTTGGGTCAGAATAATGACGCAGTTTTTGAATACAATCTTAGTACACCTTTTGATGTTTCCACGGCAGTATTTTCAACATCTTTCATAGTCTCAGCCCAGGATGTTTCTGTGGTTGATCTGGCTTTCAATGCCAATGGATCAAAGATGTATGTCTTAGGCAATATAGGTAATCAGATCTATGAATACGGGCTGGCTACAAACTTTGATGTCTCCACTGCATCATTCTTGGATTCGTTTTCCGTCTCAGGACAGGACACAGACTTCTCAGGGGGGATGACTTTTGGGAACCAGGGAGCACATGTTTATGTGATAGGTAAGGACAACGATCTTGTATTCGATTATTCCATGGGAGCCGCATTCTCGGAATTTACCACCTTTAATGGTCAGGTCGACGGGAACATCATTATAACCATAAATGGAGACACCTTTACCAATGCAGGCGGTGGTCTTTCCTCACCTACTCATTACACCATAGACAATCTACCATCAGGATTGAGTTCATTTATGGATGTAGCACCAGATGGAGCTTCCGCCACTTTAAAATTGATGGGCACTGCGGATGACAATACCAATGCAGATGATGTAAACAATTTGCAGTTCACTTTCACGGATAATGCGTTTACTTCAACCTTGGCAACCAATGTTTCCAATGCCACGGGAGCCAGCAGTAACCTTGGTATCGATTTTGAGGATAATACAAGACTTTCTTTGTCATTTACAGGCAATACGGTTGATGACTCAGGAAACGGAAATAATGCGACTGTTGGAGATGGGGTCACAGGAACAACTTTCCCCACCCTCACAACTGATCGTTTCGGAAGGATCAATCAAGCGTATTCGTTCGATGGATTAGATGATTACATGACTTCTCCTCAAACTTGGGTAACGAATACACCCTTCTCGATTTCCACCTGGGTATTCTGGGATGGCGACAATGGCAATTTCCAGGAGATCCTTAGCTGGTGGGATGTTTCTCAAGGGAGTAAACCATATCTAGGCGTGTCAGCCACCACAGGAGAAATCAGGTTTGGCGACTCTTATGGTTCAACCGGTGCATTTATGCCTGTTGGTCAATGGGTTCATTTAGTAGCAACATATGATTGGGATGGTATTTCCAAAATCTATTTGAATAATCAGTTAGTGTCGGTATCAGGGACTGGATTATCAAATGATTTCATAAATGGATCCCTCGAAATCGGCAAACAAAGGTCAGGGACAGAATATTGGGATGGTAAGATCGATGACATTACTTTTTACACTTATCCTCTTAAAGAAAGTGAAATCCAAAACCTTTATGAATTTAACGGTTGGCCAATTGTTGCGGATGTACCTCTTGATGGCAATGCCTCTGATATCAGTGGCAATGGTCATGACGGTACAATTACTGGTACCATAGCCACGACAGACAGATTCGGCAATGCAACTAGCGCACTAACATTTGATGGGGTTGATGATTTCATATTCCTGAACAATACCACGATTCTGGGAGATGACAATTTCTCTGTCGAATTTTGGACACGTTTTGATAGCTATCATCAGGGTTCGTTTGTAAGTGCCAATAATATTGGAAGCCTTGATGGATGGGCCATCGTACCAGAAAATGATGGGAATATCTATTTCTGGATTGGTAATGGCGGGGCCTCGGATTTTATTACATCTAATGCTGCCGTCTTAAGTAGTTGGAACCATGTGGTCGCGGTAAAGGAAGGATCAGATATCAGATTATATATCAACGGAAATCTGGAATCTACCGGAACGACGCTTAGAACTGTAAATGCTGACATACTTGTACACCTTGGGCGGAGATACAATGATGTATCTCAGAACTTTCTAAACGGAGATCTCGATGGAGTCAGGATCTATCGTACTGCGCTGCAGGATCAGGATGTTGTGGAAAAATATCAGGAGTTTGGTTGGCCATTGAATAATTCTGGTATTCTATTGGCTCAATACGATTTTTCCGGAAATATGGATGATAACTCTGGAAATGGCCTCAACGGGGTTCAGGTATTAGCCACACCTACCAGCGATAGATTTGGTAATTTGAATAGTGCGTATAATTTTGATGGATCAACGAGTTACAATACGATTCCGACGGATCCTGTCTTCCAGTTTGGAACCTCCCAGGATTTCTCAATTTCCGGTTGGTTTAGGTCGACAAACCTGAATGACTCAAGGATCATTCAAAAGTATTTCAATGGCACTGGTTTCCGATTATGGCTTTTAGGGGATGGGACTGTTTCGTTTGACCTGGCGGAAGTCGGATCAGGGAAGTTTGTGTCAAGTTTATCAGGTTACAATGATGGTAACTGGCATCATTTCGTAGTGCAGGCGGATAGGGACACGTATCTTTCAGTCCACATTGATGGTGTACAGGATAACTTAATCTCGAATTTCACAACAGACAAAAACATTGATACTGGAGATGACATATATATTGGTGTTGAGAGTATTTCTCCCAGTAATTCCACATTGAGCAACTTCTTTCAAGGAGACCTGGACGATATTGTTTTTTATACAAGTACTTTGACTGACTCTGATATTTTAGGGTTATACAATAGGACCAGTCCAAATGTAAATGCCCCTTCTCCATTTGCAGAACAGGTCGATCCGACCACTGTCCGTGTGTATTGGAATAATGATATAACATCGAATGGATATTCTCTCTTTCAAAGTACTGATGGTGGTTCAAGCTTTACATTAGTAGACAACACTATACAAAATACTGAAAACATATATGATGTTGCAGTTGTAACTGGCACTTCCTACATATTTGAACTTGAAGTTTCGAATGCTAGCTCGACAGCTTCGGGATTTAGCAATGAGGTTTCAGTAGAGACGGTAACCACACCGCCTTATGACATTAACCCACCATCATTCACTCTTGACGACGCCATAACCATTACGGTGTATCCTGATAGGACCTACCCTCCCGGGCAGCTTGAAAATGCCAATAAGATTTATTTACATTCCGGACTAATCGAAGCTGGTCAAGGATTGGAAAACCAGGGAGGTTGGACCGCAGCTCCGGGAAATACATTCGTGGATGATAATGGAGTTGGCCTGATGACTGACAATGGAGACGGCAGCTGGAGCATCACAATAAATGATCAGCGATCTTACTACGGGGTGGATGGGACCTTCACCGCCAGCCAATTGGCTTTCCTGTTCAGAAATGAGAATGGTACTCTGGTCGGAAAAGGGCCCATTGATTTTGTTAATAATACGCAGGACATTTTTGTTGATTACATCACAGTAGGCAATCCTGGTATTTTCACTGCCGCGTTATCACAGACATCAATGATCATAACCTGGAATGATGTGGCAGATGAACTTGGATATCGCATCTACAGGTCCACCGATGATGTATCATTTACCGAGATCGCAAGCCTTGGACCGGATGTAACTGAGTTTACTGATACTGGTTTAACATCAAATTCTCTTTACTTCTATTATGTGGAAGCTTATGATGCTAGTAGTGCCAGTGCTACAGGAAGTGTCGGAAACTATACCTTCTCTGATGGTCTGTCAACAAGGTTTGATGATTTTGGAACTTTTGGAAGTGGTGGTTTCGAGTATGGAAGAAGTGTGGAGGTTGATGTTGATGGAAACTTTTACTACTATGGAGTTTTCACAGATGATATTGATATCGACGGAACGATATTAACAGCCACCGGCCAGGGTGTCTACCTTGCTAAATTCAACAATTCCGGCTCTCTGATTTGGGCCAAAGCCTTTGATTCCTTCGAGCCAACAAATAGCGCAGGATTCATGTTTGGTCAGGTTGTCACAGTGGATGCTACAGGAGACGTCTATATTTCCGGACAGTTTTCGGGTAACTACGGAGGTATCACTACCAATCAGATCCTCGACGAAAGTTCAAACTTCCAGTCTTACGTTTCTAATGCATTTGTAACTAAACTCGATCCCAATGGGAATGAAATATGGACCAGGGTATTGAATTCTACTGGTTATAGTTCTGCCAATGATATAGTTTTCGATGGAACAGGCAACTTATATGTTGTAGGAGAATGGAACGGTGATGCCACTTTTGCAGCTACTGCCATGACTGGCGGAGGCCCTTTCTTATTGAAGTACGACACAAATGGAAATGAGAATTGGGTTAGAGTAGGAGTTCAGTCAAATTTTGATGACACCGGATTTGGTCTTGGAGCTGCTACCGATGGTAGTTCGATATACATTACAGGAGCCACAAGATCGGATACGGATTTTGGTGGAACAATTATTACAGACCTTGGGGGAGGAGAAATTTTCGTTGTAAAGTATGATCAAAATGGCAATGTCATCTGGGTACGAGAAGCTGGCGGAGATGATCTCGATGTAGGTTTTGATATTGTCTTAGATATCAATAATGATCCCTATATTACTGGATACTTTAATAGTGGTACCCTGACCTCAGGTGGTGTTACTTTGACAAACACAAGTGCCGGCGAATCAGATATCTTTTTGATAAAATTTGATCAGACCGGCGCTCCACAATGGGGGAGGCAGTACGGTACAGGTTTGGGTGATTTCGCCTTCAACATCGCCACCGATGGAGATAATCTTTATGTCACTGGTCTGAAATCTAAGGATCCTGCCAGTTTTGATGGTGTTGCAGCTGACAATGGAACATTTTACTTATTAAGCGTTGACTCTTTTGGAGGTGTGAACTGGGTGGATATCGTTGAAGGTAGTGTACGTGGAAGAGATATGGATTATGACAATGGCCTTCTGTACATTCCTGGTAGGTTTGAGTATGCGGCCAATGTAGGTGGATCTATTTTCACTTCAAACAATAATTCATCTGATGCTTTCCTTGGTCGCATGCAGGTTCAACCTTCATTTAGCAATGGTCTGGTTGGATATTATCGATTTGATGGTGGACAAGTCTTCGACGATTCTGGAAATGGATATGATGGGACACTTGTGGGAATAAATACCCCATTTCCGTATATGGATAGAAATGGCGATCAGTCTTCATCATTATTCTTCCCAGATGATCCAAATAGTTTTATTGATATAAATCACGGTGATGTTTGGGATTTCTCTGGCGAAATGACCTGGAACCTATGGGTAAATCCGACAAACTTTCCCCAAGGTGTCTTGCAGGATCTGATCTTCGCAAGTACTACCACCCCGACTCCACAAGTCCTGAGGATTGATGATACTGGATCCGTCTCATTTTCACATGACGATGTTAATAATATAAATGTTGTTGAGGTTGGAGGGACGATTAATCCAAATGAATGGTCAATGCTAACAGTTACCATTGATGCAGTAAACAATCTGAGAATATATATCAACGGGGCAATCACATTGGAAACAGGGATTTCCAGGGTTGCCAGTTTTATCACTTCAAATGTTCTAATAGGAGCTGGAAACGCAAATGGGAGGATTGACGACCTTCGTTTTTATGAAATTGCACTTTCTGATACTGAAGTACAGGACATCTATACGTCAGAAAGACCGACAGGTCGAATCGCTTATTTCCCATTTGATGGTGGCAGCCTATTCAATGAAAACGGAGACGGTTATGATTTGTCTGAAAAGGACATCAATAACCAGTTTGCACCCGGAAGTATTGCCACAATAACGGACCGAAATGGTGATCCAAATAGTGCTTATGCGCTCGATAACTCTGGACAATTTTTAGAGCTGTTCCACAATTTCGAATGGGATTTCAATCATGAACTGACCGTCAATGCATGGATAAATATGAATGCACTTCCCATCAATAATGGTATTAACTGGGACGTGGTTACAGAAGATACTCAGGGAGGTCGCATGATCGTTGACGGAGATGGATCACTTATCTATCATTGGTGCAACGGAGTGGACTGCCCGGTAGAATCCAGCCCTCCCGGAGTCATTACGCCCGGGATTTGGCAAATGGTTACATACACCCTGGATAGGAATAACGACCTCAAACTGTATGTTGATGGTAAGCTTGTCCATACAGGAAATAATATTGCCAGAAACGATTACCAGGGGAATCACTTCTGGATCGGCAGTAATGAACTTGACGGTACTGATGACAGGTATTTCGATGGGGCTATCGATGAAGTTAGTGTTTGGGAGAGGACACTTTCCGGACCCGAACTTTTAGAATTATTTGGCGGACAAGGGGACCTTGTCGCATATTATCCCTTCAATGGTAATGCCAGTGATGAATCAGGAAATGGCTGGGATGGAGCTTTGATCAGTAATCCTCCTGCTACCACGGATCGATTCGGGAATGCGAATAGTGCTTTCAATTTTGATGGAGGTGTGCAGTATATGCAAGCACCTAAGGCAATAACTATTGCTCAAGATTATACATGGACAGCATGGTTTAGAACCACAGGAGGAGGAACAATTGCAACCATCACTTCAGATGATGGAAACTGGCCAATTGGTGGAAGAAACCTATATGTAGGAGGAGGGAATCTGGTTTTTGATGCATCCAATATTGGAGAAGTCAGGACTACCAACACGTACAACGATGGCGCCTGGCACCATGTAGCTCTAACGGCGAGTATGGATCCTGGAGGATTTGATCTGGTATCCATTTATGTGGACGGCGAGTTTCAAGTGAGCAGAGGAGATTGGGAAATTGACCAGGACAATGACGACGGATTTATCTTCAGAGCCGGATTCACCTCAAATACGTTCCCGACCCCTACGTATTTCTCAGGTGACCTTGATGATATTACTGTATATAGTAAAGCACTTAACTCAGATGAGATAGCTGAAGTCTATAATTCAGAAGGTGGTTTTGCAAAACGATTGATAGCTTATTGGCCATTTAATGGCAATGCCGTTGACGTGACTGGAAACGGTAATGACGGAAATGTAAATGGACCAGTTCTCGGAACCGATAGGTTAGGTAATACGAATAGTAGTTACGTTTTCAATTCCCAGGGCGCAACCATCAATGTTTTTGATAATGGATCTTTGGAACCACAAAATGCCATTAGTGTCGCAGCATGGGTTAACCTACAGAATGCAGAAATAGGATCAATTTTAAGTAAACAATTCAATACTGATGGAAATCCTCCATTTAACAGCTATACTTTGAATGGTCATGGAAGTGCTACTGGTACTGACAACCGATTTGTGTTTGGAGTTAATACTGTGAATGGGGAGGTTTTTGTTGAAGATCCTGATTTCTACAATTTCAATCAATGGTATCTGGTTATTGGTGTTTATGACGGAGCAGATGTCATCATTTATGTGGATGGTGTCGAGAAAGCAAGACAGGCACTTGATGGACTCATTGATTATACTGATGCTGAGATTGTATTTGGTGATATTATTGGAGGCACCAATTTCTTTAGTGGTAGTATCGACGAGGCCCGCATATTTAATTATGCACTATCCCAGACTGAGATCAGTGATCTATACAATTCGGAATCACCAAATACACAACCTCTGGAACCAACTAATTTGACAGCCAGAGTGCTTTCATCATCTGTTGTAGAACTGATGTGGGATGACAACGCATTCAACGAGACAAATTACAGGGTAGACTGGTTTAGCGGCGGAACATTTGTAAATGGTTTGGACGTTGGTCCGAACACAACGTTTGCAAGAATAACAGGGCTCTCAACAGACGTTACCTACGATTTTGAGGTTTATGCACAGAACCTGACATCAAGTTCTTTCATTGCGACTGCTACAGCTACTCCAGTAGACCTGCAACCTTTTGTGAGTGTTACTCCTTCACCATTTACACTGGATGAACCAGGAGGTATCACTATTACTGTTGATATAAATACGTTGTACCCTCCTGGAGAACTGGTTGGGGCTAATAAAGTTTATATTCATTCTGGTTTGGTACCTCCGGGATCAGAGAATCAAGGAGGATGGGTAGAAGCCCCTGGAAATATATTCACTTCGGACAATGGGATAGGTGAAATGACTGATAATTTAGATGGTACATACAGTATTACTATCTCAGACCTTAGAGGTTATTACGGAGTGGATGCCAGTTACCAGGCTGCTCAAATCGGTATGATATTTAGGAATGAAGATGGTTCATCTGTTGGCCTTGGGGCATTTGATGAAGGAAACAATACTTCAGACATTTTCATTAATGTTTTTGATCCCGGTTTGGTTACCCCTCCGGATAATGAGTCGCTGGTAGTTTCAGATCAGGGAGAATTAGTTCTTTTCGACCCAGATGCTTTTAATCCTTCTGTCTACAGCTTAAGTGGTCCATTTACTATAGAAATGTGGGTTAATGTGAATTCGTCCAATACCACAGCGTTCGAGGAAACTTTTTTCGCAAGAGGTGATGATTTTGACGGGATTGATGCATGGGGATTCTCTTTAGCAGGAGGGGTTTGGAATTTTGAAGTGTATGATCCCACCAATGGATTTTATGAATTTGCCGAAACCATTGATCCTTGGGTGGCTGATACGTGGACACACCTTGCTGGAGTTTGGGATGGAACGGAAATGAGATTATATGTGAATGGTGAGTTGAAGGGAACAAATGCATATGCCGGTTCTTTGTACCAGCCAGCTTCTGATCCTTTTATTGACGTTGGACGAGGAGACTTAAACGTTATTGTCAATGAGCTACGGATATGGAATACAATCTTACCTGAAAATGCCATCAGAAATAATCTTTCAATTGAATTGAGTGGAACAGAAGTTGGCCTGGTAGGTTATTGGCCAATGGATGTGATCAACAATGATGGCACAAATGATTTCACTCCGGATCTTACATTTGGAAATGATCTGATTATCAGTGGAATAGTTGAATTACCTACCTCACCTGATCTGGAAATAAGTTCTACATCAACTGCCAGCACGGATAAGTCAGTATATACCCAACAGGAAACTATAACTGTTAATTATACTTTGGATAATAATGGGGATGGACCAGCTGATGTCTCCGAGCAGATTGTAACTGGTTTTGCTTTGACAGAGGACCTAGTCATAGGTGCTGAAGACTTTCTATTTGAAGTGGATGAAGGGACTTTTATAGATGTTGGTGAATCAATTAGTAGAAATGCTTTTCTTGATTTGACGATTCACTCAGGAATTCCGGATGGTAATTACAATTTAATCATCATTGCCGATGTGTATGATATTGTTTCTGAATCAAATGAAGACAATAACCTAAATACCGACATTGCTGTCACCATTTCAGCTGATCAATCTCCACCGACGGTTAGTCTTAACAGTTTGCCAGGCTCGAGTCCGATTGACAACATCAGTATTACCATAATTGCCGACGATGATGCGGGACCGCCTGAAGTACGATACTATGTACGTCCGGCGTTGGCTTCAGGAACAGGTCGGGAGTCAATAGCTACCTATATTAGTGGTACCCAGTATAGTGGACAGATCCAGGCTTCGGATTTTGATAACCAGGGAGT
This sequence comes from Cyclobacteriaceae bacterium, assembly GCA_965242805.1. Taxonomy (GTDB): domain Bacteria; phylum Bacteroidota; class Bacteroidia; order Cytophagales; family Cyclobacteriaceae; genus JANQEU01. The sequence goes on from CBDETD010000002.1 coordinate 5,151,545, forward strand.
AAGTATCTATGCGATTGCCACCGATGCCTCAGGCAAGAGTGCGTCGACCGATACTGTTACGATAGTTACCGAACCATCGACACCCCCGACAGTAACAAGTTTGCCCCAAGGTACTTCTGTACAGGATTATGACATCATCGGTTGGCCGTTTCAGAATGCACCGGTTTCGTCGGTACTAAGCGGACTTGGAGAGAGAACCGAAGAAACCTGGCGATTATTCAGCTATAATTCCAGCCAGGATCGTTACATCGATAACGTCAGTAACCTGGTACCAGGGGTTGGGTATTGGTTGATCAATAATTCAGGGGTGTCTTCGATATCCCTGGATAATGTTTCTGTGCTGCCGGTGGATGAGTCAAGACCCTTTACTTTGACGTTGTCCCAGGGGATACACCTGATCGGTAATCCTTACCAGTTCAGGTTGGACTGGGACGCGGTACTGGCCCACAATGAACCCCTTGGCGTACGAGACGGGGATGTGAGTACATTGGTGATTTACAATAATGGTTATGGGCAGACCTCCTCACTAGCCAGATTCAAGGGAGCGTTCGTGAAGGTAAATACCGGATCGGTATCACTGGAGATACCCTTCAGTGCACTCAGTGGTTCGGGAAGAGAAGGTGATGATTTTGCACAACCCAGGCAAAGCATCTATGACAATGGAGGTTGGGAAGTGATGATGGACATGCAGGCTGACAATGGATGGCGCTATGGAGTGTCAGGATTTGGGGAATATGAGAAGGCCGAGGAAGGCATGGATAATTTTGACATGACCGGGCTCCCACATTTCGATGAATACCTGGCGGCAACCTTCCTGGATGATGGATTACAAAATATTACCAAAAGTATAACCAACGTCAAGGAGAACAACGTATGGACCTTTGAAGTACAGAGCCATGAAAAAAGGTCGACCGGAATGACGATCACCTTCAATGGGACCCCTGGTCTGGAAGGAGATCAAAGGATCGTGTTGTTCGATATGCAGACCGGTAAGATGGAAGAGATCCATAACCGGATGGTGTACTCCTTCAGTTACAGTCCCGGATACACCTTCAAAGTGATCAAGGGAACCGATGAATTCATCGAAGATCAGGCAAGGGTATCCAGTGTGATTGTGAACAGTATCTATCCAAATCCGAACCGTGGTGAGTTGAACATTCCGATGTTGCTTCCTCAGACGGAGGACAATCTATACGGACTTGAGGTTTCGTTGAAGGACTTGTCGGGAAGGGTTGTTCACAGGATGGTACCACTTTCCTTGAATGGAGGCAACCATATCTTGAAATTCGACATTGGTGAAAAGGTCAAGACGAATGGGATCTACCTGTTGAGTATTACGATCAACCAGGCAGGTCGGGAACCGATAACCAGGTTCGAAAAGATATTTTTAGTCAAATAAAAGAATTATAAACTACCCTCTCTCTAAAACGAGGGGGGGGTAGTTAATTCCGTTTTCTACAAATAAAATCAATCCTGAAATCTGAAAATTCCGTTTTGAATGCTCCGTTTTCATTGTTATTTTGCAAGTAGGAATGGGTTAATGAAAATTGTACTATAACGAGATTTAAATGTATTTCGTTAAGATTATTACAAAGTTAATTTCGCATCAACATTTATTAACTTAACAAAATACCTAGAAAGTGGTATTTAACAGAAGAAAATTTTAACGTTAATTTGTAAGAAAAACCTTAAAAAAGCCCTATGAAACGCGTCACATTGTTATTAGCAGTAACGTTCTTTGCTTTCTCTTCGTTTGCGCAGAGTTCTGAAGGAACGAGTAATGCGATTAATCTAGGAGGGCTGTTACAGAAAGCTTATTTAGCCAAAACACAGTCCCAACCCGCAGCACCAGTTGTACAACCTGCCACTGGTAATACCCCGATTGTCATTGAAAGGAAATCGGATGTTGATTTAAATGTTCCTACTACAAATACCGTAAATAATGATGGTATTGCCGTAGTGATTGGAATTAGCAACTATGACAAGACAAAGAATGTCGATTATGCTATCCATGATGCCCGTACAGTAAAAGATTACTTAATCAATACTATGGGATTCAAGGAAGGTAATATCTTCTATCATGAGGATGCTACTAAAGTTGATTTTGACATCCTTTTCGGAACAAAAGAAAGTCACAGAGGAAAGGTTTTCAATGCTGTAAAGCCTGGTAAATCAGATCTTTTTGTTTTCTATGCTGGACATGGTGCTCCTGATGTGAAAACAAATACCGGTTATTTCGTACCGAAGGAGTGTGATCCAGTATACATTGAATTCTCAGGATACAGTACTGAAACATTTTTTAATAATCTGGCTCAGATCCCATCAAGATCTACAACTGTTGTAACTGATGCCTGTTTCTCTGGTGCGGAAATCCTTGAAGGCATATCGCCTATTGGTATTAAAGCAAAAGGTTTTAACGCTATAGAAAATGGAGTAATGTTATCGTCATCTGCTGGTACTCAGGTATCTTCCTGGTATGAAGATGAGAATCATGGACTATTCACATATTTCTTCCTGAAGGCTATTCAGGATAGAGCAGTAAGTGATAAAAACCAGGATGGAATGTTGACAGCTTCTGAGATCTATGATTATGTTTCTGACAAGTCAGAAGGCGTACCTTATTATGCAAGGAGATTCAGAAATATAGATCAGACTCCTACGATCCAAGGTCTGATGAGAGACAATGTCCTTGTCAATTTCAACGAAGAGTAGTTTTAAGAAAAATATTAAGCCCCTTTGTTTACGGCAATCGTGATGCTTGGGGCTTTTTTATTGCCTAAATTATGAGATTCACTATTGTTTTCGGATTGATTATTACAAGTCTGATAGGCTATTCACAAAAGACGGAAAGGGTGAGTGGTTCCTACAGCATGGTGATAGAATCCTATATGTCTGACGATCAGGCCGAGGCAATTGCTTTAGAACAAGCGAGGTTGCAGGCCATGGCTGATAATTTCGGGACTAAGATCTCGCAGTCAACAAGGACTAGAATGGAGACGGCTAATGGCATGACGGATACCAGATTCAGCAGCATAGCCAACAGTTTTGTCAATGGTATATGGATTGAAGATAGCAGAGAACCAGTCTATACCAAACAAGACCGAGGAGATGAAAGGTGGATTACCTGTGAGATCGTTGGTCAGGCTAGAAGAGTGGTTAAGGCCGCTCCTGAATTTATTGCAAAACCAATAAAGTGCCTTGATATCAATTGCGCAACACAGGAGTTCAAGGATGGGGAAAGAATCTTCTTTTATTTCAAGAGCCCTGTTGATGGATTCCTGAGCATCTATTTTGATCTTCCAAATGAGAACATAAGTCAGATGCTTCTACCGTATCCAAGTATGAAGGGCAATACATTGAAAATTGAGGCGGACAAGGAATACTTCCTGTTTAGAATCGATCCAAAATATAACTATACGGATCTCTCTGTAGTCGAGGAATACTACCTGTATACAAATGATCCTGTCCAGGAGACCGACTTAATATATGTTATATTCTCCACTGAAGATTATTTCAAACCCTCAATGGATATTGATCAGAAAGAATTCGTCACTGAAACCGGAACCGACGCAAGTGAATTTACTGGTTTTCCTAAGTCTGGGGAATCAAAGAAATTCAGAAAGTGGTTGAACAAAAATGTTTCAATCAATGAAAACATGTTTCTTGAGGTAATTGACATCACTATATCTAAAGAATAATGCTATTATTTTTTATCATCCTAAACTATTTCACATCAATTGCGCAAGATCCCAATGAAGCCTTCCTGGTGGTTGATCCTCAGGGTCACAACGCCTTGGTCAACGGGATTGAGTATAGTCCCCTCACAGAAGAATTGATCTCAATAAGTGATGATAAGACGATTAGATTATGGGTATTGGATGATCAGATCCTAAACCGGACATTCCGAGTATACACGGAGTCCTCTGGCCCTGAGGGAATGCTGTATGCTTCTGATATTTCGCCAGACGGAAGATTCCTTGCAGTTGGAGGCTATTCTTCGCTGAATGATATTAAAATCATTGATATTCAGACCGGAGAAATAGATGAGATTCTTACTAAACATGTGAATGTAATAACTGATGTTGAATTTTCTCCTGATGGTAATATGCTTGCTAGCTCCAGTGCAGATGAAAGCATCATTATTTGGACCAGGCCCTCTCCGGACTCTAATTTTCTTCCTACTCACAATTTATATCAACACCAAAGCAGGGTAAATGCCATTGATTTTTCACCTGATGGAACAAAGCTTGTGTCTGTGTCAGATGACGAGACAACAAGAATTTGGGACGTTGAGACATTCGGCGAAGGGGACCCTGTATTATTAAGAAGTCATTTAGGACCGGTCAAACGTGTGGATGGTAATTCCTATGGTTTTCTAACCGGCGGCGAAAAAGGGATATTAAATTTCTGGAGTTGGGAAGGGGCCCTTCAACAGCAAATTACACAATTTGACTCTCCTGTTGTGTCTATTGTTTGTGATGACAATAGCTCAAAGGCGTTCATATCGGCGAACAGACAGGTTGTCATTGATATGAGAAACCCCTCTCGCTTACAATCAGTTTTTTCTCGTAATCGAAATGTGTCAGCTGCCCTATTTATGGGAGATGAGTTGTTCATTGGTCAGGGAAGGAGCGGTAATTTGATAAGTATTAAAACTGACAACCTGACACCACAATATGCGATGGCTGGTGATGGGAAAGATCTACGCAGACTTTTCATAAAAGGAAATAAACTTGGTTTCAACTCTGATAATTCCCGCGTTCCTGACGGATATTTTGATTTTGATGCTGAACAAATAATCAGGGATAAAGAAGAGATGATTGGCTTTGCAGGACCTAAGATCAATGATGGACCTTTTGAATTCACTAAACCAAGTAGTAATCAATTGGTATTTGGATCGAATTTCAATATTACTAATACCCGAAATGATGGTAGAGTAATTAGTTATTGCTTGCTTCCCAATGAGAATATTGTTGTTGGAAGTGACAGGACTTTGAAGGTTTATGATCCGAATGGTAACTTATTGAAGACGCTGCCAGGACATAATGGTCAGGTGTTGTCGATTGTTGCGAATGAAGAAAATTTCTATACTTATGGTGGGGATCAGATTGTAAAGGTTTGGTCAGCAGTCTCCAATGAGCTGAAATATAATCTGTTTATTACCAAGAAATATGAATGGATCATTTGGGATGATAATGGAAATTATAGTGCGTCGGCAGGAGGAGAAAAATATTTGAATTGGCAATTAGAGGGTAAGAAAGAAGAGCTGGCGAAATTCTTTGATGTTAGTACATATGCTGCCCAATTTAAGAAAGAGTCACTTGAGGATCTTGAAGGAGCACGGGACATGGTCATTGATCTTCCCGACCAACCCCAGGTTCTCTGGAATGATCCGGAGGAATACCAAATCTCCAGTAATTCTGATCAATTTAGAATTAAGGCGACAATTGCCAGCAACGAACCAGTCGAGAAGGTTCGGATCCTTGTAGAAGGAAAAGCTCTTCCGAAAAAACGTGGTGTGACGGATGTCAAACAGGTCGATGAGATCATTTCTCTGACAAGCTATAAAACAGTAATTCAGATTTTTGCTTCCACTGAAAATTCTAAGATCATTTCCGAAAAAAGAGTTATTATCAATCCGAATTTTAAGGGAAGTTCGAATACCGGAGTGTCCATAATCGATGTCAATAACAAGCCGGATCTGTATTTTGTGGGCATTGGTGTATCTGAATTTCAGAATTCGGAATGGAATCTGACTTTTGCGGATGATGATGCCAATTCCATTTATGAGATATTCGCGGCCAAGGAAAGTCCAATCTATGATGAATTTGACGGTGTTAACCTGATCAATGCTGAGGCTACAAGAGATAACATTATTAACACATTGAATTCCCTGGCTGAAAAAGTCAAACCAAAAGATCAGGTCATTTTATTTGTGGCCAGTCATGGTATCAATCAGGATGGTTTTTACTACGTCCTGACCCATGATGCAAATAAATCTGACCTTAAAAATACTTGTCTGCAGTGGAATGACATAGCCGATGTCCTTTCCAATTTGCCCTGTAGAGTACTTATGTTCCTGGATACTTGTCATAGTGGAGCTTTAGGAAGCAGTCTTGTTTCAAGTTCTAAGTTCATCAAGAACACGGAGGCTTTACGCGAGATGGGTTCCAATGAAGTTGGAGTGGTAATCATGTCAGGTTCCACCGGAGAGGAAAGTTCCCTGGAAAGTGAGGAATGGGCTCATGGCGCATTTACACTCTCACTCATAGAAGGACTTAAAGAGAAAAAGGCAGATCTAAAAAATGATGGATTAATTTATCTAAGAGAGCTTGATTTGTTCGTTTCAGATAATGTATATGAACTGACTAGTGGAAAACAAAACCCAACCACACAAAAACCAAGCTCTATAAGTAAGCTTATTATTTATTAAATTGTATTAATTGAAATTTTGAATACCATGAAAACCCTGTACAGAATTTTATCGATTGTGATTGTGATGATGATGGTAGTTCCTTCATACGCTCAGAAAAGAGACAAATTGAAAAAGAAGGATTTCCAAACCAAATTAAAGTATGCTAAGAAGGAAGCTAAACAGCTTGAAAAAGAAGGATGGTTTGTTGCTCCTGGTAATTTACCTCTAGAGAAACAACTAGAAAAAACTTATCAAAAAACACTGGAAGAAGATGAAAATGGTTTTCCAGCGTACATTGTTGCATCCGGAAACTCCTTGGCAGGTACCCAATCCGCTGCAAAGCTTCAGGCAACAGAATTGGCAAAATTAGAAATCGCCAATCAGCTTTCCTCCCAGCTGGCTGCCACCATTGACAACCAGATAGCAAACAATCAGATCAACCAGGAAGAAGCGGCAACACTTCAGAAAACAGTGGCCGTAGCTAAGAATGTTGTAGCCCAGAAAATGGGAAGAGTGATTGGCCTTGTGGAGATGTACAAGAAGAACGAAAAAACTAAGAACATAGAATGTGCAGTTAGAATTGGATACAGTCAGGCATTGGCAAGACAAATGGCGATTCAGGCTATGAAAGATGAATTGCAGGACGAAGCTAATATAGCTGCCGATAAACTAGATAAACTCCTGGATTTCTAGGTCCAGTTCAAGAAATTTCAAAGGCCCAGTTTTGGGCCTTTTTTTTGTGCTGAACTTTAGATCACAACAAAAAGTTAACGGTCTGAAATATTTTTGGCGAACCAAGTCAATTAATATTTTTGCACCAATTGTTCCAATGATTCGTTAATCAGTATAATGAGATTTTTGATAGCCTTTTTAGTCACTTTGTTTATAAGTATAGATATCTCCCTGGCACAAGGTCACGAGATCAAAATACAAATTACTGATAATAAAGACTCAACAGCTATTATTGGCTATCATTTCGGTAAACAGAAACTGGTATATGATACCTTAACTTTTGATGGCTCCAATTCGCTATTGTTGTCTGGCGAGGAAGTAATACCACCAGGGCTATACTTCGTCTACACTCCCGGTTTTTATTTTGAGTTCATTGTAAACGAACAGTTTTTCTCTATCTCAACAACACTCAATGGAGGCTATGACGATTTGAAGATTACAGACTCGAGAGAAAATGAATTATTCAAAAAGTTTCAAAATACTATGATCGGCTTCCAAAGGGAGCAAATGAAGTTAACAGATTCAATTAAAAATAATCCTACGGACTCGATCAGTTTGCAACAAACTTTGGCAAATTCATTCAATTCCATGAAAGAGTTCCGTGATAAACTTGTGGAGGAAAATGGAGACACATTCTTTGCAAGGTTCATTTCCATGCAGTCCGGAATTTCTGTTCCGGAATTTAATGATGTTGAAGATCCGAAGGAGAGGAGTAAATTAAGGTATGAGTATTATAAAGATCATTATTTTGACCTGATCGAGGATCCAGCTTCATTATTACGGACCCCTGTTTTTAATGATTATGTCATTAAATATTTCGACGATTTAGTGTTACCTGTTCCTGATTCAATCATAGTTGAAATTGACCGATTCCTGGAAAGAACTGAATATGATAAATCGACATTCAGGTATTGGTTAGTTACATTCTTCAAGAAATACCAGGAATCAAAGATCATGGGGCAGGATGCGATTTGGATTCACTTGAGTGAGAAATATTACCTTTCAGGTGTAGCGGATTGGATCAGTGATGAATCAGTCAAGCAAATTGCAGAAGAGGTCAGATTTGTGAAACCAAATTTGATCGGTAATCCAGCACCATTTCTCAATGCTGTGGATACAGCTCTCAAACCTTTTGACCTGGGACAGTTGGAAAGTAGATACTTAGTCCTGTTTTTTTATGATCCGGACTGCGGACACTGTAAGAAGAAAACACCGGTTTTAAAGGACAATTACCCATTGATCAAGGAAAATGGTGGCGAGGTAATTGCAGTTTGTACTATTTCCGATGTAGACAAATGGAAGAAGTATGTTCGTGAGAACGAGCTGAACTGGATCAATCTTGGTGATCCTTTTGGTAGAAGTAATTTCCGTGTGGACTACAATGTTCGTAGTACTCCGCAAGTCTATGTTCTTGATTCGGAAAGAAAGATAGTCGGCAAAAAACTCGATGTAGGCGATCAACTACTCGATTTCTTGAAGAACCATCAACAATTCAATCCATAAAACCTGTTCGTTTCTTGCTTGACTGGTTTAGGATCTGCCTTTGCTGGACCTTTCATAGTGATCCTTACAGATTGATCTTTGAATACTCATTCATATTGAATCAATATTCGCATTATATTTCATTTTAGACAAAATGAAGTAGGTTTATCAACGATTATCTGGAATATGTGGATCACAATTCCAAAGATGTCCTATTGTAAACATAGGGATTAAGGAAAATACCGATGAGAAAACTATCGATAATTCTATTGGGAATTGCATGGGCTTGCTCTGCACCGGAAAAAACAGCTGAGGAAGTTCCTGTCCAGGTTAATTTAAAGCCTCCGGACTACTATAAAGAACAATTCCGACCACAGGTACATTTTTCTCCCGAGGCCAACTGGATGAATGATCCGAATGGAATGGTCTATTATAAAGGAGAGTATCACCTGTTTTATCAATATTATCCGGACAGTACAGTCTGGGGCCCTATGCATTGGGGTCACGCTGTTAGTAAGGATTTGGTATACTGGGAGCATTTGCCTATTGCACTGTATCCGGATGATCTTGGATATATTTTTTCAGGAAGCGCGGTGATGGACTGGTCTAACACGTCAGGTTTAGGTTTGGGAAATGATCCCCCGATGATTGCTATTTATACCTATCATGATTCTCAACTTGAAAAAGAAGGTGGAACAGATTATCAGTATCAAGGAATTGCATACAGTAACGATATGGGGATTACCTGGGAGAAATATCAGGATAATCCGGTACTTCCAAACGCTTCAAAGAAGGATTTCAGAGACCCAAAAGTATTTTGGCATACCAATTCCAACAAGTGGATAATGGTCCTTGCTGTTGGGGACCATGTGGAGTTTTACGGATCTGAAGATCTAATTGAGTGGACATTCTTAAGTGACTTTGGTTATAACCAGGGAAGTCATGCTGGTGTGTGGGAATGTCCAGATCTGTTTCAAATTCCGATCGAAGGAACAAATGAGAAAACATGGATGCTAATAGTTTCCATTGGTCCCGGAGGGGGGCGAGGATCAGCTACACAGTATTTTATTGGAGATTTTGATGGCATAGAATTCACCAATTCACATTATCCCGAGCGAACGATCTGGCTTGATCACGGAAGGGATAATTATGCTGGAGTTACGTGGTCGGATATTCCTCAAAGGGATGGTCGGAGAATTTTTATTGGATGGATGAGCAACTGGGAATATGCTCAGGTAGTTCCTACAGAAAAATGGCGAAGTGCCATGACATGGCCAAGGACTTTAACGGCATTCCAGACCCCGAATGGATTAAGAGTCAGATCCTATCCGACTTCCGAACTGATCACATTGAGAAAAAGAGCGATAGATCTCAATAAGGTAGTAGTAAATGGAAGTTCAGATTGGAGTCATGTACTTGAAGACGGAAGATTAATGTTAGATATAGAACTTATAATCTCCAATATTAAAGATCAGGGATCATGGGAAATTGAACTTAGCAATGATAGAAATGAAAGCCTTTCATTCGGCTTTGACGATAGAACTGATATTATCTATATAAATAGGGAAAAGGCAGGAATTAGTGACTTTTCCAAGAAGTTCTCAGGTACGCATGAAGCTCCCAGAATTTCAAGGGATCCACAAATGTCGACGAGAATCATTTTAGATGAGTCCTCCATAGAATTCTTTGCAGACCTTGGGGAAGTAGTGTTGACTGATCTTTTCTTTCCATCCACCCCTTACAGCAGGATGACTTTCAAAACTCCTCACGGAGCTGTTCTTGCGGAAGGTACTTTCTATCAGATGAAATCGATATGGAATGGGGAATAAGTTATTTTTTTGAGATTTAGCCATAATTCAATGTCTATAAATGCAAAAAAGCTTTGGACACCAGGACATGGTTTCGTTGAAAAGAGTAATCTAAAAGATTACGAGAAATGGTTAAAGGTCAATTATGGTTTGTCCTTTCAGAACTATGATGAAATCTGGGAGTGGAGTATATCGGAATTGGAGAAATTCTGGGAGTCATTGGTTGATTATTTTGATGTCAAACTACATGGAAAGTATGAAACTATCTTGGAAGGTAAAATGCCGGACGCAACATGGTTCAGTGGGACTTCTCTCAACTATGCAGAACACATATTCCGGAATTCATCACATGATTATCCTGCAATTGTATTTAAGCAGGAGGGGAAATTTTATCGCGAAATAAGTTGGTCTGAATTGACCGATAAGGTTTCACTGCTTTCTGAATTCTTCTCATCAAAGGGAATTGAAGCAGGAGATCGAATCGTGGCTTATCTTCCGAACATCCCCGAGGCTACGATTTCCTTCTTAGCAGCCAATTCAATCGGTGCGATATGGTCCAGCTGCTCTCCGGATTTTGGGTCACAAAGTGTGATTGATCGTTTCAAGCAGATTGAACCCAAAGTCCTACTGGTAGCGGACGGTTATGTTTACAATGGTAAAACCCACGATCGACTCGAGGTCATTAAAGAAATTGTCAAGGAGATCCCTACAATTTCTCATGTTGTTGACATTAATTATGTTAATCTAGCTCCGGATCCATTGACTGAAATCTCCACTAATTGGAATGAGATCATGTCAGGTAATCCAAAGCCATTAAAATTCAAGTCAGTTTCCTTTGATCACCCAATCTGGATATTATATTCCAGTGGTACCACTGGACAGCCAAAGGCGATCACACATTCCACAGGAGGGACATTATTAGAACACTTGAAGTACCTGGCCTTTCATAATGATGTAAAACAAGGTGAGAAGTTTTTTTGGTATACCACTACAGGATGGATGATGTGGAATTTCGTTCAGGCTTCGATGCTTGTTGGTGCGACGATCGTGTTATATGATGGGAGCCCAGGTTATCCGGATTTAAATGTTTTATGGGAGTTTGCATCAGAATATAACATCGAGCATTTTGGAACCAGTGCGCCATTTATTCTGAGTTGTTTAAAGAAGGGGATTAAGCCGAATAAATCCTTTGACCTAAGTTCAATTAGATCAGTTAGCTCCACAGGCGCACCTTTACCGTCTGAGGGTTTTGATTGGATATACGAATATGTAGCAGGCGATGTATGGCTTTGTTCGATGAGCGGAGGGACTGATGTGTGTTCTGCTTTTGTTGGTGGGTGCCCATATGAACCTGTATATGAAGGGGAAATACAGAGAAGAGCATTGGGATGTGCCTTGTATTCCTTTGATGAACATGGGAATCCAATTCAAGATGAAGTTGGGGAGATGGTGATCACCAAACCAATGCCTTCAATGCCAATTTATTTCTGGAATGATAAAAATAAATCGAGGTACAGGGAAAGTTACTTTCAGGATTATGAAGGTATTTGGAGACATGGAGATTGGGTGAAGGTTACCGATAGGCAAACTCTGGTTATTTTGGGGCGATCTGATGCCACCCTAAATAGACATGGAATTAGGATTGGAACTGCGGAGATATACAAAGTGGTTGACAAGATTCCCGAAATAAACGATTCATTGATCGTAAATATAGAGTTGAAGGATGGTAACCATTACATGCCCTTGTTTGTGGTTTTAAAAGAGGGTATTAGCCTCGGTAACGATATCATGGAAAATATCAAGATATCTCTTAAAAAAGCTTACTCACCCCGGCATGTCCCTGATAGTATAATTGAAGTGAGTGAAATTCCTTACACAATAAGTGGCAAGAAAATGGAGGCTCCTGTAAAAAAAATATTGATGGGTATCCCCCTTGCGAAAGCCGCAAATCTGGGAGCTATGAGAAATCCGGAATCGCTTGGATTTTTTGAATCCTTCGCAAGACAACTTAATATTAAGTAATGTAAGCTTGTAAAAATGAGTTACCGCCAATTACTTTTCGTTCCTATATTTCTGTCGTTGCTGGATTTTGCACATGGAACGACCTCGGAGATAGATAGTCTTAGAAATCAGTTAATGGTTGTAGAAAATGTCACTGATTCTGCAAAAATTCTCAACAAACTTGCGTGGGAATACCGGGATATTAGACCCGATTCTGCACTCTATTTTTCCAATCAATCTGCCAAGCTGTCAAAAAATAATGAGCTTATTCATGAAATGATTGAGGCCACCAATTTCATGGGTGTGGCCTATAGAAATTTAGGTGTTTATAGTAAGGCTTTCGAAATATACCTTGAAGCATTGGCCTTATCTGAAAAACATGGTGATGAAGAGCAGCGGGGTTACACGCTTATCAATTTGGGAAATTTATTCTGGTATCAAACAAATTTCCAAGATGCGATAAAATATTTTATCCAGGCTTTGGATCAGGCGCAGGTACTGGGGGACAGAAGGATGCAAGCTTATTGTTACATTAATTTGGGAAGATCATATGATGGTATTGCTGAATTTGGTCAAGCTCAACTTTATTTCTCTCAGGCTATTGGAATCAGGGAGTCTTTGAATGATGACTATGGCGTCGTGGCCGCAGAGGTCGAGTTGGCGGAGACTTATAGAAAAGAAGGGAACCTTGTCAAAGCCAGGGAACTTATTGATCATATTTTGGGCAAGATCAATGAAGAAGATCAACCCAGGATCATGATAGTGGCTTACAATATCCTGGCCAGGTTGTATCTCGTACAAGGTAAAGTTGAACAGGCAGAAGAGTATTCATTTGAAGCCTTGAGAATATCGAAAAAAGTTGCGAGCAGGTATGATGAAAAAGAGACTTTACAAAATTTAAGTAATATTTTCTCTGCCAGGTCAGATTTTAAAAAGGCATTTGAGTACTACGTGAATTTTGCGGATCTCAATCAACAATTATTTAGTGAGGAGAACATTAGAAAAATTGAATACTTAAGAAATAGGTATGAAATTGAAAAACAAGAAGCAGAGAATGAATTCCTTCGAACTCAAGATGAGTTAAACAAAGAAATCATTGACAGACAACAAACAATCATTGTTTTATCTGTGGGTGGTATTTTATCCATCGGGATTATTGCTGCATTGGTCTTCAGGGCTTTTTTAATGAGGCGTAAATTATCTGAGAAGATATCGAAACAAAAAGATAAAATTGAAAAAGACAATAATACTATCCAGGAACAGTCAAAAAAATTGATAGAGTTGAATCAGGCGAAATCCAGATTCTTTGCCAATATTTCCCATGACCTTAGAAGTCCATTAAGTCTTATACTTGGGAACTTAGAGATGATAATGGAGGATCAGGAGACATTCTTATCTGCAACCGCCAAGAAAAACCTGGAAATCGGATATAAGAACAGTAAACGACTCATATACCTTACTGATGAGATCAATGATATTACGAAACTGGAAGAAGGGAGGATAAAGCTTCGGGTAGAGGAGGTGAGAGTTAATTCTTACATGTTGATGCTGACCGAAATGTTCAAGTCCACTGCGGATTATAAGGGTGTGAAGTTAGGATTCGAATCTGATGTGGAAGAACACGAAGTGTTTAGAGTGGACCCACGTCAGTTTGAGAAGATATTTTATAACCTTGTTTCAAATGCAATAAGGCATACACACAAAGGAGATATTATCCTTATCAAAGCAAGGATAGATGGTGATGACGTTGTATTGACTTTTAAGGATACTGGGGAGGGTATTCCTGAAAGTAGTTTACCGCACATTTTCGATAGATTCTATCAGACCTCCAAGGATTCGTATCAGACCAAAGAAGGTTTAGGAATTGGACTGGCCCTTGTTAAGGATCTCATTGATTTGCATGATGGAACCATTGAGGTGAAGAGTGAAATAGGTAAGGGAACGGAGTTTAAAATACGATTGAGAAGAATTATTTCAATCACTAATCCAATTGTTCCAAAGATCGAGAAAGTCAAAGAGCAGCACACAACATTCCGAGAACTTGAAACTGATGCGAAGATCAAAAATGAGTTGATTTCCAAACAAAAGGAAGATAATGACACAATTCTGATTGTGGATGATCACCCTGAGATACGCCTATACATCCGACAGATATTGGAGGGGCAGTATAGTATCCTGGAAGCAGCTCATGGAATTGAGGCGATAGATGTACTAAAAGACAATAAGGTAGATCTGATAATTACCGATCTCATGATGCCTTGGATGGATGGTTTTGAATTGATTGAATCAATTAATGGCGATGAAAGATTTAGTAAAATCCCATTACTTGTTGTTTCCGCGCGGATTTCAGGTGATGATCAGGAGAAAGTACTTTACAAAGGAATTAATGATTACCTGCATAAACCATTCTCAAAAAATGAATTGGTTTTACGAATTGACAACCTGATCAAACAAAAAGAAAAGTACTCTGATGATAGCAACAAGTTGTTTGAAAATCTAGCTGATAAAAACCTGGCAGAAGTTGAAAAGGGTATTCTTTTAAAGCTTGAAACAGCAGTTAAAGAGAAGATAAGTGATCCGAATTTATCCGTTTACACATTAACAGATGTGATGGCGGCCAGTGAACGTCAGGTTTATAGACTTGTTAAAAAGCTGACAGGTCTTACTCCGCACGAGTATATTACCGAAATGAGGATGAAATTTGCAGAGTATTTGATCAGGCAAAAGAAAGTCAAGAATGCTACCGAAGCAGCTCGTAGTATAGGCCACAAGAATGTCACAACATTTTCCAAACAGTTTGAAAAGAAATTTGGTGTGAGACCGGCAGATTTGTTAGAGAAATAAAATTTCAGACTTTACACGAAGAAATTTCCACTACTAAAGCGGAAGTCCATAAGTCCAAATACGAATTGCGGGTGGAAGGATTATCGATGAACACGTCGTAATAGGATGTAAAAGGATTTTTCTTCTTTTTTGAAAGAAGCCTTTTTAAGCCCTTTGATACTTTGGTTCTCTTCCGTTTCGACATAAGTGTATAACGGATTGATATCAGGAATATTTGACATTAAGGTCTGATAATAGTTTCTGCAGATTTCAATGATGTTGCACCGAAGAATCCAAGGACTTTTTCGTTTGGGTTAGAGATATTCTCAATATTTCCTGTGAGTGAAGCGGGTGAACTCCCCGAACTAGTTCCCAGCGAAACTACTTGCGATTGAAAAAGCTTAAAAAATTCAAATACATTCAGGGAAATAGACTGAATTTCAATTTTGATTGTGTCTAATTCATCGAATTCAAAATCAGTGAAATCGTTTTGGAAGGCATTTCCATTAAAGAAGCGATCCTCAAGAAGTACAATGCTGTTTGCATCATCGAACTTCACATTGTTTCTAAATATATTCCACTTATAAAAATTCACCTGGTCGGCTGGATCAACACTGAAGGCAACCGGATAATACACAATAATTTCCTCCCTAGGGTCCGTTTCGTCCTGAGTCAGAAAAAAATCGAAGCCTAAAGAGTCTATGTCATTCACTTCAATGAGTTGTTCGGAAAGAGATACGACAGTGTCCTGGTTTTGAAGGATCACCCTCAATTGGTAGGATCTTCCATATGTTCCTGAGAAGCTGGAATCTGAAATATAGATGCCATTATCCACGTAAGTATAAGTGAAAACGCCGCCCTCATCATCAAAAACCGCAACCTGTGCATCGGAAACTGGGGGGTTTGCTAATAAAGAGGAGAACCCATTCGTACGAGTTACAATAACAGATTGCCGGTCAATCTTGTCCGTCACCCATCCTTCAATAACCAGTAAATTCGTTCCTTCTGGTAAATCAATTACTATCGGATCCTCACAGGATGCCAGAATCAGGATGAAGGATATGGTGAGAAATTTCTTCAAAATTTGAAGTTATAAGTGATTGCTGGTATGACCATCCCAAAAATCGAATAGCGAATGACCTCAGTCAATTCGGGATTCGTTTCTGACTGCCTGAAGAAATATGAATAAGCGTTTCGTCTGGCATATAAATTGTAAATAGTAAACGTCCAGTAACTGTCTGTTAGTTGTAATTTTCTTTCTTTCTTGGCTTTTGGTCTCCACTTGGCGGCCAGGTCCATCCTGTGATAGTCAGAAATTCTGTCCTGGTTCCTTCCTTCAAAATGAGGTACAACAATTCCTGAAATCCTGTATTTGCCTGATGGAAATGTGATTGGTCTTCCTGAACTATAATTGAATATCATGG
This sequence comes from Cyclobacteriaceae bacterium, assembly GCA_965242805.1. Classification (GTDB taxonomy): domain Bacteria; phylum Bacteroidota; class Bacteroidia; order Cytophagales; family Cyclobacteriaceae; genus JANQEU01. The sequence goes on from CBDETD010000002.1 coordinate 5,168,230, forward strand.
AGAAACTCAACCTGTTATTGTGATTATAAATTCCCACTACCGAAAGATCATGTGTTTTATCATAGTCATCCGGAAAATAATTACCATTGTTTATGGTTTCTCCAGGGAATTTTCCTTTCACTTTTCTTTCTGAACGACTAAGGGTATAACTGATCCAGCCTCTATACTTTCCACTTTTCTTTTCCAGGTAATATTCAAAACCATATGCTCTTCCTATTCCACTCAATAGTTCTGTTTCAGAATTGGGATTAAAAAGGAGGTCCGCTCCGTCTTTATATTCTACAATGTCTGTTAGGTCCTTGTAGTAAATCTCAAATGATGTTTCCCAATCATCGTTACCATAGTTTTGATAGAAACCAACGCTCACATGATTACTTTTGACAGGAGGTATATACCTGTCACTTAGTTGCCATACATCGGTGGGTTCTGGCGAGGCAGTATTTGAAATTAGATGAAGGTATTGATTTGATCTGTTATAACTGATTTTCACAGATTTTTTCTGATCCAGCTTAAGATTTAAAGATATTCGTGGTTCGATGCCTTTGAATGAATCCACAGTTTTTCTATGATCCACGTGAATTGTATCTATGATGGAATTGGATGATCTTTCTCTACCTCCATCATATATAAAAACGTCTTGCGGTCCATAGGTCATTAGTCCTGAATACCGGATCCCATAGTTTAGTTTAAGAATATGGTTCACATCAAATTCATGGCCAACATATAGTGCATATTCAATTCCATGTTCTTTTTCGAGGATCAAAGCATTTGTGGAACTATCATTCTCATCGATAGGAAGTCTCTCGCCAGGTTTTAATCTGTGAAAAGTGAATTCACCCCCAAATTCAAATTTCGAATGAATATTTTGATAGTATTGATGGTTGAGTTTTAGGGAATAATCAATAATGCTTGATTTACCGATGAAACTTCCTGCCTCGACGGGATCCGTAATTCGGTAAACATAATCACTAAAAACTCCTGTGTAATTAGCGAAAAATCGTTTTCCAAAGGAATGATTCCATCTAGCCGAAAGCGTTCTGTTTCCCCATTTTCTAATTGCATCGAATCCTGCTCTATTTCGGTCATCCCCAAAATAACCTGAAAAAAAGAAGGAATTATTGTTATTGATTATCCAGTTCAATTTGAGGTTAATATCCTGAAATGACGTCTTACTTTCCCGAAAAATTCGGTAATCAAACCCATCCAATGACAAGTCGTAAATGGATTGTCTTCCCGATATCAGGAAGGAACTTTTTCCTTTTGAGATAGGGCCCTCTACCATGAGTCTACCTGATACTATGCCTATTCCTCCGGATACATCATACCTGTATTTGTTCCCTTCCTTTTGGTGAACAGTGATCACTGAAGACGCCCTACCGCCGTATTTGGGAGGTATAAATCCTTTCATTATCTTCATTCGGTTTACTGCCTCAGGGTTGAAAACCGAAACCAACCCGTAAAAATGATTTGGATTGTAGATCACTGCCTCATCCAGAAGCAAAAGGTTTTGATCGATCGATCCTCCCCTCACATTAAGACCACTGGCATCTTCACCTAATGTGCGAACCCCTGGAAGAAGTAATGATTTTTGAAGGATATCCACTTCACCCAGGAAGTACGGTATCTGACTTTTCTGGTTGAAATCGAGATACTTCTCACCTGGGATTGTGCTGGTAACATTTTGAAAAATATTCTGCGATTCAACCACAATTTCATCTAGTTCCCTTGTTTTGATGTCCAGAACATAATTTTTAACCACGTTCGTAAACTCAGTTATCGAGTCAACAAGATCTTGATAACCTATAAAGCCTATCTTAAGAAATTTATCATTGCGATCAATACTTAGGGAATAATATCCATAATTATTGGTCACCACTCCGTGTCTACCATCATTCAAGGAGACTGTTGCACCGATTAACGCTTCACCGGATTTTCGGTCTCGTACGTATCCTGAAATTCTCTTTGAATTAGGAATGGATCGTACTTCGATCAAGTAGGTTTCGTTGTTCAGAATATGATTGATACCATATGGTCTAAGAAGGTTTAAAATTTGCTCAATTGAGTATGTACCTTGAGCTATGGTGATCTCTTTGTTTGGAACCAAAGAAGGGGAATACACAATGTTTCCGCCGCTTGACCTGATTAGATCGAGAACTGATTCGATGGAGGTTGTTTCACTCTTCTGGAAAATCAGATTGACAGATTGACCATGGAGACCAAATAATACAAGGGTAAATAATGCAAGTAGGTAATTACGCATATAAGCTAATACTAGCTTTCCAGCGCAATATTAAGACATGTTTAGCAGCCTTTGCCTTTCAAGAAGTACTGATTTTTTTTGTATTCCAGCTTTAGGTCAAGAACTATACATATAGATTCCAGTATCTCTGAAAGCTTCATTTGATCAAATGTACCTGATACATTACACCTTCCGATAGATTTGTTGGACAGCGCGATAGTCTTACCGAAATAATTCTCCAGAGTTCCGATGACTTCAAGTACGGTGGTATTATTAAAAACAAATTGATTTTTATACCAGGCTAGCAGATTTTCATCCGGGGTTCTGTCAATCTGTAATGTTTTATCCTCCTGGGATAGGACTGCATACTCATTGGCAGTCAGCTGTACCTGCTGAGATTCGGAGCCGAATTTCACGATTCCTGAGGTCACATATACTTCTGTCTGGTCATCTGAATGCTTAACGTTAAAAGATGTTCCAATTACTTTCACCACGCTATTTCCAGCAGTGACGGTGAAATTTTTGGTATTTTCAACGACCTCAAAATAACCTTCACCAATCAATGTGACAGATCTGTTTTTCTCAAAACTATCCTTGTAAGTCAGGGATGAATTTTCGTTTAATGTAATGGTTGAGCCATCGGGCAGATTGTGGATAAGTTCTGCTCCACCGGAAGTCACTGTAATTAACTCAGCTTTTTCAGGAATAACGATAAATAGAATCAGTCCAAAAGTTGCCAGTATTATAAAACTGGCGGCTATACGCATCCATGTGTTTGAATTCCTTGGTGTAATCCTGGATTGTACAGAATTCCAAGCATCACGTGTGTCAGGAACGAAATCATTTGCTTCAGTCAGATCATAGAGCAGACGTATCTCGCTATCAAGATCGACGAGGTCATCTGATTTATAGTGAAGGCGATTATATGTCTTTAATTCTTTACCTGACATTTGTGTTAGTAGGTCATTCGTTTTTTGCGAAACCCCTAAAAAAAATCAATATTTTTTCGAACATTTTATTCCAAAATACGTGTGAGCAATGGTTTTAGCGTTTCTCGTAATTTTTTCAACGCGATACCCATCTGGTTTTCCACCGTTTTTTTACTTAAATCGAGTTCTTCCGCTATCTCTTCATATGTAAGTCCACCATACCTACTGAGAAGAAATATTTCCTTGCATTTCTTAGGTAATAATTCGATGGATTGATTAATCACATTTCTCACCTTCTTTTCATGATCAATATCTACACTATTAACCTGATCCACTAAATCCGTATCTGAGATATCCAGTGTTGCCTGTATTTTTGGTAACTCTGACTTGAGCCAGTTGATACATTTATTCTTAGTAGCCGAAAAGAGGTACGCGGTAAGCGAACCGGTAATATTGATATTTTCCCTCTTCTCCCAGATGTAAATGAACACTTCCTGAGCTATTTCCTCGGCAATAGTAGGATCGCGCACTATTTTGTTGGCATATCTGGCTATAGAAGAATACTCTCGGTGAAACAAGGATTCATATGCCTTGAGATCACCCTTCTTAATTAGCTCAAAATTTATATCTACAACCTTGCTTTCTGACATCCACCGTTAATTGACGGCTCTTGTGATGTCAAAGTACAGAAATAATGATGGATTGTAAAAAGAATAGAAGGGGTTTTCCGCACCTATGCTGACAATCATATTTTGATGTGGGATCACATACACATGGTCTCCGGTTTCATTTGGAAAGAAAAAAACATCATTTAGGGGCAAAGTATTATTCAATTCAAAATTATCTGAGAATCTCCACCACTGATATCCAAAATCAAAATTGTTCCCAAAAATATTTTGAACAAGTGTTGCTTCAATAGCCCAGTCGGGATCTATTACAAATCTTCCCTGCCATCTCCCTTCATCCAGATAGACCGAAGCGATTTTTGTCAGGTCAAATAAGGAAAGTTGTAGTCCAGTCGCTCCATTTGTTGTACCGGTCGGATCACTTTCCCAATCCATTGCGTAATTCCTAACCTTCGAAAAAACCTTGTCGAAATAAATTCTTCCATGGATTCACCCGATACATTCGAGATGATCCGGGAAAGTAGCATACCGCTCCCTGAGTGATATTCATACCTTAGCCCCGGATCAGATGATAGAGGTTTTTCAAGAACATAGGCTGCCCAATCGGATTCTGATCTCATGAGGTTAATATCGCTTTCCTGACTTTGATAGGAAGTTATGGCTTCGTTCCAGGAAAGGCCGCTGGTATGAACCAGAAGATTTTCCAATGTTATGTTGAACTTTTCTCCTTCTGTTTCAAAGAGGTCCGAATATTCAGGGAGATATGTGTGTATTGGAGTTTGCAAATCAAGTATCAATCCTTCCTCGATCGCAATACCTAATGCGATGCCTGTTATAAGCAGAGTTGACCTTCCTAGATTGAATTTCGATCTGCGTTGAAAAGGGCCATTAAGATCAGTGTAATACTTCTCGTATACGATTTTTTCGTTTTTCAACACCAAAAGAGAATTGATGTCACCGTACGTCCTGGCCTCTATAGAATCGTCAATTACAAAAAGAAAGTCTTCATTCATGTTATGGTTTGAAGGACGATCATATTCCCAATCTGTTTGATCAGGTGGTAATGCTTCAGGGAAAAAGCACCCAGTTAAAGCAATGGCGATCATGATAAGGACTATTCTCATGTCATTTTTCTTTAATTACGCCAAATTTCAAACCCATCGAAACATACGGTCCTGTGAGATCCTCTTTAGGAAGTTGGGGTAATGTAAAATCCCCCACTAACTTGTAACCAACTGTTAGCAATACTCTGAACCTCTTCGTCAACTTGGATTCAGCTTCAAGTTCCGGCTGGAAAAAGAGAAGTCTATCTCTGAAAAAAACCTCATTATTAGAACTTTGTTGGACCCATTCGATAAATCCATAACTAAATCTTACCTTGCTATAAAGGTTAAATGCTTTGCGCACAATTAGCTTATTTCCTATGGCAATCCCGCATGCTCATAAGCCATTGTAGAATAAGTCGGAAAAACCAAGAGACGATCGTATTCTCCTCCATAACCTGCATAAAAAAGGGACATGGTCCAATTGTTGAGGTGTACGCCCAACGCAATCAAACCATTAATACCGTACCCTTCAGGTTGTGGATGAAATCCATAATTGACAGAAATGAAAGCTCCTACTTCTGCCTGACGATCAATAAACTCCTTGAATTTCCCTGGCTCCTTTTCAACAATTAGTGTATCAGATTGCTCCTGGTCCTGACAGATAGCAATGCTTGTCAGACCCAATGTCAAAAGGAATATCAATACATACCTGGACATTATTTTGATAACACCGATGTTGGTTACAAACCTAACTAAAGAAAGAAAGAAAATATTTCAACTTGGATGCAACCCACTGTAAATTAAGAAGTCATTTATCCGAAAAGTTTAAGATTTGGAATCCAAATCAATCAATATTCATCAATCTGTCATTGAAGATTGCCGAAATGGGGATAGGAAAGCTCAATACAAGTTATATGAGCTATATCACAAGGCAATGTATAATACAGCATTGAGGATGACGAACGATGAGGATGATGCAATGGATGTTTTGCAGGAATCATTTGTGTCAGCATTTAGAAATCTGAATCAATATCGAGGTGATTCTGCTTTTGGAGCTTGGTTGAAACGAATTGTAATAAATAAGTCACTCAACCACATCAAGAAGAAGGAAAAATGGGTGGATGTTGATTCGGTAGATGCAGGTGACGAACCTTTTTATGAATGGGAAGAAGTCCCTGATCATAGCATGACAGTGAAGGAAATCAAGTTGGCCATTGGTAACCTTCCACCTGGTTTTAGAAGTGTGATAACACTCTACCTATTTGAAGGATATGACCATAAAGAGATCGGTGAGATACTGAATATATCGGAATCAACATCAAAATCTCAATATAACAGGGCTAAAAAAAGTGTTAGAAAGTATTTAAATAAAGAAGTTAAATATGGGTGATCAGTTTGAAAACTTCATAAGTAAAAATCGGAATGATTTTGAAGATGAACTGGACGGGAATTTGGTCTGGAATCAGATAGAAAAAGACCTGGACAAGAAGTCCCCCAACTATTTCAGTTGGGTTTGGAAAGTGGCTGCGATGATTTTCCTTGCCACGACTATTATCTTATCCATCGACAAGTTCCGTAATAGTTCGGAAGAGAATCCAATGTATGCTGAATTCTATCAGGCTGAGTTGTTTTACGTGAACTTGATCACTCAAAAGCAACAAGAGATATCTTCTTTCGACAATACCGAATTGGCTAGAGGGTTTTTATCGGAATTGGAGGAATTGGATGAAATGTATAAAGGCCTAAAGGACACATTTGATGAAAAAACCAGTGATCAGAAATTGGTCAATGCAATGATTGCGAATCTGCAGTTGAGGATCCAAATCTTAAACAAGCAACTGTCGATTTTACAAGAATTAAATGAAATGAATGATGAACCAAATATTGAAATATAAACTGTTATTGTTATTACTGATAATTGCTCATGCGGGATGGGCAATTGACTTGAGTCGAACAATAAAGAAGAACTATTCTGTATCGGATCAGACAAGCTTCAGTATAAACAATTCATTTGGAAAGGTCCACATAAATAACTGGGAGAAATCTGAGATCCAGGTTGAAGTTGAAATCATTGGAAAGTCAAGTTCCGAAAATAGAGCACAATCCATTTTGGATCGTATAGAAATCGATATCAGGGAATCCTCTTCTGAAATATCTTTTAGAACTGAATTGAATAATCTCAAGACAAGAGGAAACGATGGTTTTGAAGTTCATTATACAGTGAGTATGCCAGCTTCCAATCCAATTAATGTCAGAAACAGCTTTGGTGACGTGTATCTCGATGATCGAAACGGTGCGGCTGAACTTGATGTTTCATACGGAGCAATTAAAGCCAAAGACTTCAATGAAGAAAGCTCTCTGAAATTAGCTTTTGGCAAAGGCTACTTGGGACACTTTGAAAGGGGACGAGTAAACGTCAAATACTCTGACCTGGAGATCCGGTCCTCCAAAATGATGGATATGGATCAACAGTTTTCAAATGTTGAACTCAATGAGGTCGGCGAATTGGACCTGGATAGTAAATACGGTTCAGTTGAACTTGGAGTGGTTGGGGAAGTGGATGTGGATGTTGACTTCTCAGGATTTAGTATCGAAGAATTGCAAAGATCCATTGATATGGAGTCTGGTTACGTGTCTGACTTTGAAATAGAACTTTTACGTAAAGATTTCGAGTACGTAGACATTGAAGGCAAGTATGGTTCTTATGAGATCAGACTGGAAGAGGGACTTAGTGCTGACCTGGAAGCTTCCTTTAAGTACTCGGATTTGAGAGTGTACGGCGCAGATATCGACTACTATTATCGGGTCAGGGATAACAATGAAAATGAATACAAAGCCAGGATTGGGGGTGGTGATTCAAGTAAGCGAATTTCCATCAGATCAACCTATGGAAATTGTAAGATTACTGATTAGGAATCAAATCCCAGTGCGTTCGGAGAATTGTCTAATACCAACTGGAAAGTTCAAATTTCGAAGTTTCTGAATCGAGTATTTTACCCTCCTCACATTTTAGAATCCTAGACGGATACTTATCTATGAAATGATAATTGTGGGTGGCCATAAGGATGGCAGTCCCACTTTTATTAATTTCCAGGAATAGCTTGAAAATACCTTCAGAGACTGTAGGATCGAGATTTCCTGTTGGCTCATCCGCGAACAGGATCTGAGGTTCGTTTATTAATGCTCTGGCGATAACTACTCTTTGTTGTTCTCCTCCTGATAATTGATGAGGCATTTTGTTGTTTACTGCGCCCAAACCGACTCTCATCAATACTTCCGCCATTCTATTCTTCATTTTCGCTTTGTCCTTCCATCCGGTTGCCCTCATGACGAATTCCAGATTTTCCGCTACCGACCTATCATAGAATAACTCGAAATCCTGAAAGATGATACCAATCTTTCTTCTTAGAAATGGAATCTCTTTCGATGGAATTGATTTGATCATCTTTCCTACAACTTCGATCTCCCCAAGCCTCAACGTCAAATCGGCATAAAGCGTTTTCAAGAGTGAAGATTTCCCACTTCCTGTTCGGCCAATTAGATAGACGAACTCTCCTTTTTCTATGGAGAAATTTATATTGTTAAGAATGGATTGATTATCCTGGAATATCGTGGCATTGACAACACTGACAACATTGTCCTGGGAGTTATTCATCTATATTGAAAGTTTCTCAAGTTTTCCATAGGGGAGGTTTTCAATTACAGATCTCAATTCGGTTTCCTTTCCTTCCAATCCATATTTTTCCAGTTTTTTCAATGGACGATCTGCTCTGAAATATGCAATGAGAACAAACTTGTCATCTCGAAGCTGTATGTAATCTGGGATCTTTGCTTTGCCTTTGACTTTAAAAATGTACATTTCATCAACAGCGGTTTCCATAAATATAACTAACTCAAATATTTAATGTTAGTGGACCTCATCCAGAATTTTTCAACATATCCAAATTGAAAAGTACAGATATTGTGTTAACGAAAAAGAATAGTCGAGGTAATCGAAATGTCTGATACCAAAAAAGGCAAACAGATATCGCACCGCTACGACCGTTTACCCTTGCTTCCTTCCAGACCTGGGGGATTCAACAGGAGCTGGTCGTACCCGTTTGCCAGAGTGCAAAGTTATAACTAAAAGGTCATTTTGCTATTTCCAAAAACTGAAAATGTTCGAGATCTTCCCTGTTGAGAAATTCGTCGTCCTCGGCATCATCAAGTCCACGTCCATCATGGTCCCAATAGGAATTTTTCTCTAAAGATATCTTCGGGTCGTATGTGAGATGTAAAAAGTCCTTCAATTACCTGCCTTACAATTTGAAAGACAACTACGTGTTGTTGAATTATTAGAAAGATTGATTAATCAACTATTACTATTTCCTCGTCTATGTTAACTAATTGTAAACACATTAAGTCTGCCCACTTTTCCATGTAAAAAGCTACATCTTTCGGGTCATTGTGCCTGAGTTTATTTCTTTTCTCGATTGACATGGTAGAAAGCACCTGACGATCATTGAGTCTTTCTAAATTGATGAGATCCTCCAGGGATAGACCTGCAGAGATAAGTTCGCTAATTAATAAATCCATAGACATCGAACTGGTTGGGCAAAAGGCTTCAACCTGTTCGGACCAATCTCCGTGCCCTTTCATAGCGTAATCATGGATCTGTGATTGACTAAGTTTTGTCACCTCCTGTGCAAGATGTCCACAATTACAGGACCCCATGTGACCCCATTGATAATTCTTTTCTTTCGCAATCCTTTTTGCTGCCCTTCGTATCGAATTGATTAATTCTTTGCTTGGTCTTGCCATTGATTAATACGTTAGATTCTGTTCATTTAAAAATGTACAAATTAAACCTACAAAACATACCTTTGTTCGGTTATCAGGTAAAAGTAATTATGGGAAAAGGAGATAAAAAAACAAAGAAAGGGAAATTGACGAAGGGAAGTTTTGGAGTGTCCCGACCAAAAAAAAGAAAACAAGTACAGGAATCTCCTAAGGTGACAAAAAAGAAGAAGTAGTTCGCAGGTTTTGATGAGATTTTTCTGGGTTTTAACATTTATGGCTTGCTCGGTCTTGGGCAAAGCACAACCTAGTATTTACCTTGGGATTGTTGGAGGAGGTCATGGTGCTTCATCGTATATTGAGCATACCTTATATACCCTTACTTTAAAACCCACAATAATTCCAGCCTATCATGGGGGGGTTATGATCAAATATTTCAATCAGTACAATCCAAATTTTAAACTTAATACTGGGATTCAGACCGGTGCAATTTATGCCCAGAAAGGATGGAAGCAGGTTTTCTTTAGCAATTTGGATCCGTTAACAACAAGAATGGATTACCTGACGATTCCGATTGACGGGATCGTATACCTGGGTGGAGAAAAAAGTAAGGTTTTTATTCTCCTGGGTATTTTTACTGAATTCCTGATTTCTCATGAATCTCCGTCCGAACCCGATCCCGAACTTATACCTATCGATGACTTCTACACGTATTCACAGGATCGAGATAAATCATTTGGGTATGGACTTAATGGGGGTTTAGGGTTCCAACAGGACATTGGACCAGGTGCAATCCACATAAATGCATTTTTCAATTACTCCATCAGCAGCTTCATCGAAACAAGGAGGAGGGCTGATCCTACGCCCGACATCAGCAATTTGTACAATGCAGGATTGTCGATCGGTTATTTTCTAAAGCTTAATTAATTTAGTGAGATTGAGGAGATTCATTATATCATGGATTTGAAGTCATTGAAGTATATCACCGTTTTTTCTTTACCTGTACTTGCCTACATATCTTTTACAAGCTATGGATGGGTGACATACCTACCGATCATTGAAGCATTTTTGATAATTCCCCTTCTGGAGCTAGTTATTAAACCCGATACGAAAAATGTTCCGGAATCGAAGGAAAAGAAACTTTCCGAATTATTCATTTATGATCTTATGGTCTATGCTGTAGTTCCGGTCCATATTGGATTGTTAGTAATGTTTCTGTTTTCGATGGAAGAAGTAGGATTGACAGTGACAGATAAGATAGGTAGGATCACTTCAATGGGTTTAATGTGTGGAGTATTCGGAATCAATGTTGCACATGAGTTGGGTCACCGGTCTAAATGGTATGAACAGTTGATGTCCAAGGGATTGTTGCTGACATCACTTTACATGCATTTTTTCATAGAACACAACAGAGGACATCATAAAAATGTGAGCACACAAGAGGACCCTTCTTCTGCCAGATATGGTGAATCACTTTATCGATTTTGGTTTAGATCTGTACTATACGCCTATCTATCAGCGTGGAAACTTGAAAAGGCCAGGCTTAACAAGAAAAACCAATCGTTCGTCTCGATAAATAATGAGATGATCGTATTTCAAATACTTCAGGTATCATTAATCCTGTCTATTTGGTATTTCTTCGGGATTGAGATTACGGCATACTTTTTACTGGCCGCGATGATGGGATTTCTCCAACTTGAAACTGTCAATTATATTGAGCATTACGGTCTGGAGAGGAAGAAAACCGGCAAAGGGCATTATGAAAGGGTCATGCCTCATCATTCCTGGAATTCAGATCATGTTGTGGGCAGAATCATGCTATTTGAACTTTCAAGACATTCGGATCATCATTACCTGGCAAGTCGTAAATATCAAATTTTGAGGCATATGGAACATAGTCCACAGATGCCAACAGGATATCCAGGGATGATGATATTGGCACTTATACCGCCTGCGTGGTTCAAAATAATGCACAAAAGGATCAAGGATTGGAATTACATGAATTCCATGTGAACGAATTAACAATAAACTAATATTGTTGTTGCATTCTAATTAAGAATTCATCTAATTTTGCTGAAATATTTCAATAATTACATCGAATTGTTAGAATCTACTATGGCGGTAAATGAGAAAATCGAAAAAGTAAGCCTCGAAGCGAAAGAGAAACTGGAATCTCTAGGTATTGAGGAGCGATTGGTTTCTGAGCTCGAGTGGTGCTTGGGAAGCTACGCAAGTGACAAAAACCCTGTTGGATTGTATGAGAAAACCGAGGAAGCCTTGAAAGCCTTAAAGGGCTTTAAAGAGACTAATCCAAGAAAGGTATCCAAGAAACTTATTGAGGATATCGAGAAAACGGTTAAAGCACACTAAAACTGGGAATTACACAATAAAAAAACCGGTCTTGGACCGGTTTTTTTTATGATCATATGAAATAATCAATCTGTATCTTTCGGGATAACGTGTTGATCTGCGATGGATCGCAAAAAACTCCGTTTAGTCATGATTTTTGGGTCAGAATAAATGTAAGCGGATAGATCGGCAACAACACCTGGTTTATACCCCAGCTTCAAAGCAAATTTTTCACAAAACTCTATCTCTTTTTGGTAGATCTTCCTGTCTACTTTCATCAACTGTATCATATTGAACAGGTACTCGAATTTTTCATCGGCAGGAAGTTTATCAAGATTTGGAATAGGCCTAGGATTATCAATAACTTTTTCAACGTCCTCTGGGCTCATTCCATTTCTTTCACCAATCGCATGAATAAGTTGGCTCTCTTCAGCAGCAATGAAATTATCCGCTTTTGAGAGGTAAACCAGTATACTTAATTGATCTTCTACAGGTAACATGAGCGCAATTTAGTCCATATCAACTCACTAACGCAAACTATTAAAAAAGAAACGTCCCACTTTGACGAAGTATCATATTTGAATCCAAAAAAGTAATTCCAAAATTTGCATATTAAGTAGTTAGGAAATTACATTCGCAGAAATGTTTAAGGCAAATACATATTATTGGTGGCATAGACATAGAACATAGATTCTGTGAATAGTACCAATATGTAAAAAATATAGGGCCCGTTGTTCACAGCGGGCCTTTTTCATTATGAAAAAATATGAGATAAAAACTCGGATCAAAACATTCCTCGCAGACACAATTACGCCTGTGAGCTCTTATCTTAAATTGAGGGATAAGTTTGCGAATACACTTTTATTGGAAAGTTCTGATTATCACGGAGAAGAAAATAGCTTTTCTTATATCTGTTGTAAACCTATTTCAAGTTTTGAAGTATTGAACGGTGTGATCAAGTCACAACTACCAGGAGGAGAAAAGACAGAAATAAGCGGAGTTTCCCAACTTGATGCATTCAAAACATTTCGAGATAGCTTTCAACATACTTCAGGGAATAAGAAATACATTGAAACCGGACTGTTTGGTTATATCAACTACGATTCCGTCACCTACTTCGAAGACCTGAGCATAGAAGGGGAACCACTGGAAATACCTGAGTTGAAATACTCACTTTTCAAATACATAGTTGCATTTGACCATTTCCGTAATCAATGCCATGTAATCGAATCCTTTTTAACCGATCCTGATGAAATCGAGTACAAGGAACTGCTTGATATATTATCAAAGCAGTCCAATCCTGTATTCAATTTTGAAAGAGTTGGAGAAATACGTTCCAACATGGACGATGAGGAATTCTTGCAAATAGTTAAGAAAGGAATTCATCATTGCGAGATTGGAGATGTCTTCCAGGTTGTTTTTTCAAGGAAGTTTGAATCAAATTTCATTGGAGATGAGTTTCAAGTTTATCGGACATTGAGGTCCATTAATCCATCTCCTTATCTGTTCTATTTCGACTATGGAAGTTACAAAGTCTTTGGGTCCTCTCCGGAAGCCCAAATTGATATTAACCAGGAAGAAGCAATTATTTACCCAATTGCTGGAACATTTAAAAGAACAGGTGATGATAATGCTGACGCCGAACTTGCCAGGGCTCTGTTGACCGATGAAAAAGAGAATTCAGAGCATATTATGCTTGTGGATCTAGCGAGGAACGACCTCAGCAAGTTCACTGAAGATGTCACAGTTGAAACCTACAAGGAAATTCAATATTATTCTCATGTCATCCATCTTGTTTCCAAAGTCACCGGAAAACTTAAGGAGGGTACTGACATATTGGAAATCGTAGCTAGCACTTTCCCTGCTGGCACCCTTTCCGGAGCCCCGAAATATAAGGCGATGCAATTGATCGAGGAGTATGAGAAAAATCCCAGAGGGTATTATGGCGGAGCGATTGGATTTATGGATTTTGAGAGCACATTTAATCATGCCATCATGATCCGAACGTTTATGAGTCACAATAATGTTTTGAGGTTTCAAGCAGGTGCGGGCATAGTTGCAAAATCAAATCCTGAGAACGAAGTACAGGAAGTTTATAACAAATTGGCGGCTCTGCAAAAAGCTATGGAAGAAGCCGAGAAATTATCAAACTAATGAAAAACATTCTGGTACTTGATAATTATGATTCCTTCACCTACAATCTGGTACATATTGTAAGAGAATTGGGTTACGAGGATGGAATGGACATTTTTCGGAATGATAGGATAGACCTCAATGAGGTGGATAATTATGATAACATATTGCTCTCACCTGGACCTGGGCTACCTAAAGAAGCTGGAATAATGCCTGAACTCATAAAAAAATACTTTACAACAAAAAACATCATGGGTGTATGCTTGGGTCATCAGGCAATCGGAGAGGCTTTTGGTGCTTCACTTCATAACCTTTCTACTGTATTTCATGGAGTTGCCACTGAAATAGAACATGATGAAACAGACGTCATCTTCTCAGGGATACCAAAATCATTCAACGTGTGCAGGTATCATTCCTGGGTAATAGATCCTGAAGACTTTCCCGATCAATTGCAAATAACAGCAAGGGATCGTAATGGTCAGATAATGGCGGTAAAACACGTAAAATATAACGTCCATGGTGTCCAATTTCATCCGGAATCGATCATGACCGAACATGGGAAAGAAATTATTTCGAACTGGTTAACGCTTAGTAAATGAAAGACGTTCTAAACAAACTGTTTAAACACCAGTCACTGGGAAAATCCGAAGCAAAAGAAATATTGTCCAAGTTGGCTTCGGGTGAATACAACAATAGTCAAATGGCAGCATTCCTTACAGTATACCTAATGAGAGATATCACTGTTCAGGAACTGTCAGGATTTAGGGATGCCATGCTTGAGCTATGCGTAAAAGTACCGGGGGAGGAATACGATGCAATTGATCTGTGTGGAACAGGAGGAGATGGAAAAGATACATTTAACATCTCGACGATTTCTTCTTTTGTGGTTGCCGGTGCTGGTCAGGTTGTCGCAAAACATGGCAACTACGGAGTCTCGTCATTATGCGGATCCTCAAATGTTCTCGAATATTTTGGATGTAAGTTCACTAATGACCTCAATATTATAATGAGAAGTTTTGATGCAGCCGGAATCAGCTTCCTTCATGCCCCACTTTTCCATCCCGCAATGAAGAATGTCGCTCCAATCAGGAAGGAGTTAGGAGTTAAGACATTTTTCAATATGTTAGGTCCTATGGTAAATCCAGCATTCCCCAAAAACCAATTAGTGGGGGTTTTCAACCTGGAGTTGGCAAGGTTATACGGATACATTTATCAGGAAACAGACAAAGATTTTATAATCCTTCATTCTTTAGATGGATATGATGAGATCTCATTGACTGGTGATTTTAAGTTTATAACACGGAATAAGGAAGGAGTGATGGGCCCCGAGGACCTTGGAATGAAAAAAGTTCAAAGTCAAGATCTGGTAGGTGGAGAGTCAATTGAAGATTCGGCAAAGATATTCGAATCAGTTTTGAGGAATGAATGTACCTCAGCTCAAAAACAGGCAGTACTTGCAAATTCGGGAATGGCTATATCAACTGGTAAGGGTCTGAGTTTTATGGAAGGTACAGAAGAAGCAAGGGAATCTTTGGAATCAGGAAGGGCTTTGAAATCCTTCAAAAAATTCCTGGAATTAAACGGATGAAGAAAATGAATATTCTGGAAGAAATTATTGGACATAAAAGAACGGAAGTTAAGGAGAGGAAGGCCCTGTTCCCTGAAAAGTTATTGGAGAAAAGTATATTCTTCGATTCTAAACCTGTTTCTCTCAAAGAATATATAACCAGGCCTGACAAAATCGGGTTAATTGCTGAGATAAAACGACAATCTCCTTCCAAAGGGGTGATAAACAAGCATGTGTCCATCGAGCGCACATCAATTGGCTATATGCAGGCTGGTGCCTCGGGATTATCAATTTTGACCGATACTAAATACTTTGGTGGAAATTCCAACGACCTCGAGGTTGCCAGAAAGTACAATTACTGCCCAATACTCAGAAAGGATTTCATCATTGACGAGTATCAGATAATTGAAGCTAAATCGATTGGAGCGGATGTTGTTCTTCTTATCGCAGCAGGGTTGGAGACCAGTGAAGTCAAATCACTTTCTGCTTTCGCCAAGTCTTTGGGTCTTGAAGTACTGTTGGAAGTACATAATGGGCAGGAGCTTAGTAGGTCTATTTGCGAAAGCGTAGATCTTGTTGGCGTCAATAATCGAGATCTCAAGTCATTTTCGACGAGTGTAGAAACTTCACTGGAATTAGTTGAACAAATACCTTCACAGTTTGTCAAAGTATCAGAAAGTGGAATTAGCAATCCCCAAACTGTGGTAGATCTTAAAAATGCCGGGTTTGATGGCTTTTTAATTGGGGAATACTTCATGCAATTTGGCAGACCAGACATTGCATGTCGCGACTTTGTTAATAAGGTAAAAGAACTCGATAGAAAAGGAATAGATAATGTTGTTGCTTAAGGTGTGCGGCATGAGGGATCAAGGGAATATAGAATCGGTGGCAACCATAAATCCTGATTTCATGGGATTCATTTTCTACGATAAATCTCCGCGATTCGTAAGTGAACCAATTTCGTTAACTATTGACAGTTCAATAAAGAAAGTGGGAGTATTTGTGAACTCTACAATTGATTATGTCCTTTCTAAAGTTGAAGAATACTCCCTTGACATTGTACAACTGCATGGAAATGAATCGGTATCATTTGTGGAAGAGTTAAGGTCCAAAAATCTGAAGATCATAAAGGTGTTGCGAGTGATAGATAGTCTCCCAGTTGATGAAATTGAGCGTTTTGATCCGTACGTGGATTATTTTTTGTTTGACACAAAGACCGAAGATTATGGAGGTTCAGGTCGACATTTTGACTGGAACATATTATTCGATTACAAGGTCAGGACTCCATTTCTTTTGAGTGGTGGTATTGATCTTGAGGACATTGAAATCATTAAGAAGTTGGGCGTAACCCAACTCATAGGTATTGACGTTAACAGCAGGTTCGAAATAGAGCCAGGGTTGAAAGACCAACAGAAGCTAAATGAATTGAGGGATCTTTTAATGGTGCAGGAATGATGTACAAGGTTGATAAAAAAGGATTTTACGGAAAGTTTGGTGGTGCATACATACCGGAGATGCTTTATCCAAACATCGAGGAGTTAAGAGAAAACTACTTGGAAATAATCAATGCTCCAGAATTCCAAAGCCAGTTCCAGCAATTGTTAAGGGATTATGTTGGACGACCCACACCATTGTATTATGCTGAAAGACTTTCCGCAAAGTACTCAAGTAAGATCTACCTAAAACGTGAAGACCTATGTCATACTGGAGCACACAAAGTCAATAATACAATTGGTCAAATTTTGCTAGCAAGAGCACTAGGTAAGAAGAAGATAATTGCCGAAACCGGTGCAGGACAGCATGGAGTAGCAACAGCCACTGTATGTGCCCTGATGGGTATGGAATGCACGGTCTTTATGGGGAAACTGGACATGGAAAGGCAAAGACCAAACGTTGAAAGAATGAAGATTCTTGGCGCAAAGGTTGAACCAGCACTTTCAGGCAGTCAGACATTGAAAGATGCTACTAACGAAGCAATGAGATACTGGATCAATGATCCGGTTGGGACACATTACATAATTGGATCTGTCGTGGGACCACATCCATACCCTAACATGGTGTCTATATTCCAAAGTGTGATCAGTGAAGAAATCCAGTCACAACTCTTGGAAAAGGAAGGAAGAAACGAACCTGATATGGTAGTTGCCTGCGTTGGTGGAGGGAGTAATGCGGCAGGGGCATTCTACCATTTTCTTGATAATCCTGCTGTAAAATTGATTGCCGCAGAAGCTTCTGGTCTTGGAGACAATTCAGGAAAATCTGCGGCGACCACTAAATTGGGAACAGAAGGAATTTTGCATGGTAGTCGAACCCTTCTAATGCAGACCTCTGATGGGCAGGTGGTTGAACCGTACTCCATTTCTGCAGGTTTGGATTATCCGGGTATCGGACCTTTTCATGCACATCTTTTTGACTCAGGAAGAGGGAATTTCATAGGGATAACCGACGAGGAGGCTATGGTTGCGGGAATTGAATTAAGCAAGGAAGAGGGAATTATTCCAGCCATAGAAACTGCTCACGCGTTGGCAGTTCTCAGAAAAATTGAAATCGAAAATCAATTGATTGTTATCAATCTTTCTGGTAGAGGGGACAAAGATCTTGATACCTATATAAAATGGGGGAAGTATTAAACATGGATATTGAAACCACTGCCATGAAAAATAGAATTGATGAAGCATTCGGCAAGACGGAAAGGAATCTTTTAAATGTGTATTTCACTGCTGGGTATCCAGATCTTGATGATACGATTCGAATTGCAAGGGACCTGGAGTTAGCTGGTGTGGACATCATAGAGCTAGGAATGCCTTACTCTGATCCTTTAGCTGATGGTCCTACTATACAAGCTAGCTCCATGAAATCATTGGCAAATGGGATGACAATAAACTACTTATTTCAACAACTAAAGGAGTTACGCAAGGAGGTGAGTGTTCCGGTAATACTAATGGGATATTTAAACCCTGTCATTCAATACGGTATCAAGGATTTCAGTAAAAAGTGTAGTGAAGTTGGGATCGATGGCCTGATCATTCCGGACCTGCCAATGGATGACTATATAAACGAGTATAAGAGGTATTTTAAGGAAGCGGGTATTTATAATATCTTTTTGATATCACCGCAAACTTCGGAGGCAAGGATCAGGTTTATTGATCAAAACACGGATGGATTCATCTATATGGTGTCTTCATATAGCATTACAGGTGGAAAGTCGGGAATAACTGATGATCAAATTCAGTATTTCCAAAGAATTGAAGAAATGGGTCTTGGATCAAGAACAATGATAGGATTTGGTATTTCTGACTATGAAACATACAAAACTGCCTGTGAATATTCGGATGGAGCGATAGTCGGTAGTGCTTTTATCAGGCGGTTGGAAAAGGATGCGTCGTCGGATTCCATACATACATTTATTAGGAACATAAAAACTGGGTTATCATGATTATCCAATTTGAAACCAACATATCAGAAGATCGAAAAGCCAAAGTAATTGAGCAGGTGAAGTCCTATAGATATAAAACAACCACGGTTAAAACACAGCAAAGCGAATATCTGGTGGGTATAGGCAAGGCTCCGTTTGATATTCGCGGTATTGGAAACCTGGAAGGTATTAAAGACATTCACATTGTTTCGGACGATTACAAATTGGTTTCAAGAAAGTGGAAGGTGGACCGTACAGTTATTGACCTGGGGGATGATGTTTGCATTGGAGGTGGGCACTTCGCAATGATGGCAGGTCCATGCAGTATTGAAGGTGAAGAGAATATTATAAATACAATAGAGCAATTGAAGAAATCCGGATTACGGATAATGAGAGGAGGTGTTTACAAACCAAGAAGTTCACCTTATTCTTTCAGGGGCTTAGGAATCGAAGGTCTAAAACTTTGGTATACCCATGCCAGGGAAGCTGGAATCAAGATCGTAACTGAAGTCATGCAAGTTTCTCAAATCGAGGCAATGGTGGATTACGTTGATATGTTCCAGGTTGGGGCCCGGAATACTCAAAATTTCAATCTCCTCGATGCCCTTGGGGAAGTAGACAAACCGGTTATGATCAAAAGGGGAATTTCAGGTACGCTCGACGAATTATTACATAGTGCGGAATACGTCTTTTCAGCTGGAAATGAAAAACTGTTGTTGTGTGAAAGGGGTATCAGGACGTATGAAAAAGCTTATAGAAATACATTCGACATCAATGCAATTCCAATACTGAAGGAAAAAACCCATTTACCGGTGATTGCGGATCCATCTCATGGTATTGGCATCAGAGATCATGTTGAACCAATTGCACTAGCATCCATTGTATCGGGTGCTGATGGAGTGATTTGTGAAATTCATGATAGACCAGAAGAAGCATTTTCTGACGGTCAACAGACTTTGAGTTTTAGAGAGTTTACAAATCTTGTCAGGAAAGTGGACCTGATTATTGAAGCCAGGAAGGAATTCTAAAAAAATTGAAGGTACAAGTCAAAAATGAAACAGATATACGAAAACTATACGGAAGAAGACTTTCAGGTTTGGAAGATCTTATTTGATAGGCAAATAGAGAATTTACCTAATGCTGCCAGCGAGGCTTTTTTAGATGGATTGGATAAGATCCAATTTTCTAGTAATGAGATAGCAAGATTCGACATTACCAATGAATTGTTGAGCAGTATGACTGGGTGGAGATTGGCAGTCGTTCCCGGTATAGTTCCTGATTATACTTTTTTTGAGTTAATGTCGAATAAAAGGTTTCCAGCTACAACATGGCTACGGAAAATGAAAGAACTTGATTATCTGGAAGAACCAGACATGTTTCATGACGTTTTTGCACATGTTCCCTTACTAACCAATAGGGCGTTCACTGATTTTCTACTTGAACTTGGCAAAATGGGCCTGACCTATGTTGGTAATCCTTACCCGATAGAATTACTATCCAGGATCTACTGGTTTACAGTAGAATTCGGATTGATCAGAGAAAACGGATCTACAAGGATTTATGGAGCTGGAATTTTGTCGTCAGCGGGAGAGACAAAGTTTTGTCTTTCAGATGAACCCCCTCATTATGATTTCAATGTAAAAAGAATACTAGATACTCCTTATCGAAAAGATGTTTTCCAGGATAGATATTTTGTAATTGAATCTTATGATCAATTGTATAATTCGATTCCTGAGGTTAAGTCTGGCATTGAGGAGGCGTTGAAGTCCAAGGAACCTTTAGTTGCTTTATAGCTAAATGAGAGTTGCCGTCTTAAGATATAATGCCGGAAATGTAAAATCCCTAAGTTTTGCATTGAATAGACTAGGAGTAAATCCTACAATCACAGATGATCCCTCACTGCTAATGTCAGCAGATAAAGTAATATTTCCAGGTCAGGGTGAGGCTAGTACGGCAATGGAATATTTGCGCCGAAAAGGTTTGGATAGAGTACTGATTGACCTGAAACAACCATTTCTTGGTGTTTGTTTAGGTATGCAGTTAATGTGCAAATGGAGTGAGGAGAATGATACCGAATGCCTTGGAATGCTTCCGATTTCTGTAAAGAAATTTGATAAGAGCAATAAAGTACCCCATATGGGTTGGAATTCGATTTCCAGATTGAGGGGCCCTTTGTTTAGGAATATTTCCGAAAATGATTTCCTTTATTTCGTACACAGCTATTATGTAGAGAATTCGGATTTTACCGTTGCAGAAACTGAATATGGAATAACTTTTAGCGCTGCCTTATCGAAAGATAACTTTTATGCTATTCAACCGCATCCGGAGAAAAGCTCTGATGCAGGAATGAAGATACTAGAGAATTTTCTAAAAATGTGATGGAGATAATACCTGCGATTGATATTATTGATGGGAAATGTGTTCGTCTTGAAAAAGGAGATTACAGTAAGGAAACATTATATAACAATGATCCATTGGAAGTTGCCAGGAAGTTCGAAGATGCCGGTATCCGTAGATTGCACCTGGTTGACCTTGATGGTGCTAAATCCAGACACGTTGTCAACTTAGGAGTCCTTGAAACGATAGCTTCAAACACTGAACTGAGAATTGATTTTGGCGGTGGCCTGAAGAGTGAACAAGACTTGGTTTCAGTTTTCAACGCCGGAGCGGATCAGGTCACGCTGGGATCAATTGCTGCAACTGATTTTGATAAATCCTGTGATTGGATAGAGAAATTCGGGGTCGAAAGGATAATTATTGGTGCCGATGTTTCCAATGATAAAATAATGATCTCGGGTTGGCAGGAAACATCGGGACATGAACTTTTCGATTTCCTGGAAAAATACAGTAGGATTGGAGCAAAATACATAATATGCACTGACATTAGCAGGGATGGTATGTTGACTGGCCCCCCAATAGGTCTTTACAGAAGGATCCAATCGAGTTTTCCCTCATTAAAGGTCATTGCAAGCGGTGGAGTTGCTGGGATCAACGACCTGCATGAGTTGAGATCGATTGATGTATATGGAGCAATCGTTGGGAAGGCCATTTACGAAAAGAAGATTTCACTGGATCAAATAGGGAGTCTATTATGCTGACGAAGAGAATTATACCTTGCCTCGATGTCAAAGATGGTAGAACTGTCAAAGGAGTGAATTTCGTGGAGCTGAGGGACGCAGGGGACCCCGTTGAACTTGCAGCCAGATACGCAGAGGAAGGAGCAGATGAACTTGTTTTTCTCGACATTTCTGCAACCATCGAAAAAAGGAAGACCTTGCTAGAACTAGTTGAGGCAGTTGCAAAGGAAGTTCATATTCCATTTACAGTTGGAGGTGGGATTTCAACGCTGGAAGATGTTAGGTTGCTATTGGATGCAGGAGCAGACAAGATATCAATAAATTCCGCTGCTGTGAAGGATCCTACTTTGATCACCAAATTGAGTGGAAATTTCGGATCTCAATGTATTGTGGTAGCCGTCGATTCCAAATACATTGATGGAGTCGATATTGTCCATACCCATGGAGGTTCGAAACCGACTGAAATCAAAACCCTCGAATGGGTTGTTGAAGTCGAAAAAAGGGGTGCCGGAGAAATTCTCTTGACTTCAATGGACCATGATGGTACAAAAAGCGGTTTTGCAAAATCCTTAACAAAAAGAGTGACTAGCTTGATCAATATACCGGTTATTGCATCCGGAGGAGGAGGGGAGATCTATCATTTCTCAGAGATTTTCGAGGAAGGGGATGCGGATGCTGCTCTTGCGGCCAGTATCTTCCATTATCAAGAAATTGAAATTAAGGAACTTAAGGAGGATTTGTCTATGAGAAACGTACCCATGCGCTTATGATTGAACTGGATTATACCAAACTAGATGGTCTGGTTCCTGCTGTGGTTCAGGATCCCCAAACCATGAGAGTCCTTATGGTGGGATTTGTGAACGAGGAGGCCCTGAAAGCTACAGAAGCTACTGGTAATGTTACGTTCTTCAGTCGATCGAAAAAACGGCTTTGGACTAAGGGAGAGACTTCAGGAAACTACCTTAAGGTTGTTTCGATTACTATTGATTGTGACAAGGACACCGTTTTGATAAAAGCAAATCCGGTCGGTCCTGTGTGCCATACCGGATCAGATACGTGCTTCAATGAGAACAATGGTAGTAATCTACATTTCATTGAACATTTAATTGAAATAATAAGAGAAAGAAAAACCAACCCTTCAGATTCTTCGTACACGACTTCTCTTTTTGAGAAGGGGATTAATAAAATTGCACAAAAGGTGGGTGAGGAAGCAGTTGAATTGGTAATAGAGGCAAAAGATGATAATCCTGATCTTTTCAAGAACGAAGCGGCTGACTTGATTTATCACTTTTTAGTACTCCTGGAGGCAAAGAATATTTCGTTTGAAGACATCTTACAATTACTCAAAAAGAGGCATAATCCTTCGTGATTAATATAATTTTTCTTAGATTATCATTGTAATGTCTCCAGTTCTAATCAATGAAAAGGTATGATGTAGCCGTAATTGGTGCTGGCCCTGCTGGCTATGCGTCGGCAATGAGGGCAATTGATTTTCATAAGAAAGTTGCTTTAATCGAAAAGAATAATCTGGGAGGTGCCGGTGTTTTCAATGGTGCTTTGTGGAGTAAAACCTGGTGGGAACTTTCTCGTGAGGCGGTGTCAGCCAGGAAGAGTGGAAATTCCCTTAGTCTTCAGGCCCCACCCGAATTCAACTACCAAAGGATCAACAATGAGGTTAAGTCGGCATTGAAAGAGAGGGTTGCCCAGTTAGAACATCATATGAGTAACATAAATGTGACTGTTGGCGAGGATCTATTTGAATACCTCATCGGGTCAGCCAAGGTATTAACCAGAAACCAGGTTGAAATCACGAACAATGGTTCAAAAGAGATTATTGAAGCGGATTATATCATCCTCGCAACAGGTAGTAGTCCTAGGAAACTTTCACATTTACCCATTGATGAAAGACATATTCTCACCAGTGATGGTCTGGGTGAGCTGGAAAAATTTCCAACAAGTATTGTTATACTGGGAGCAGGAGTCATAGGATGTGAATTTGCCACGATATTTTCAGGCTTTGGTCAAACTCGTGTTCATTTGATCGATAAAGGAGATAGAATTCTACCGTTTGAGGATGAGGACGTTGTAAAGATAATTGAGTCAAATTTAGAAGATCAGAATGTGTTGATCCATCGGAATTCCAAGTTGATCGATATGAAGGTGATCAATGAGCAAGTGGAGTATACACTTGAATACGATGACGGTAGGAAAGAGGTCTTCAAAGTGGAAAAAGCACTCGTTTCCGTTGGAAGGGTTCCCAATTATGATGACCTTTTTGATAAGTCAGTTGGAATTGAGTTGGACGAACGTGGTATTATCAATGATCTCACGCAAACAAGCATAGAAAATATTTATGCAGTTGGAGATATCACAGCTGACATTTCTTTGGTTAATGTAGGTGAGTTGGAGGGTCGTTATGCAATTGAACGAATCTATGGAGTACCAGATCGACCCTTAATTTACGAAAACATATCCACCATCATGTTCCTGAGCCCGGAGGTTGCCGGTGTGGGAATGAATGAGCTGACCGCTCAGAAACTGAATTATGACTACAAGGTCGTCACATTGGAATATAGTTGTATTCCAAGAGCGATTGCCATGAGAAATACCCAGGGCTTTATAAAGATACTCGTTACTCCGGACGATGAATTGCGGATCTTAGGAATGCGAGTAGTAGGAGAGCATGCCAGCAGTGCAATACAAGCTGTTGCCCTACTGATCTCAACGGGAAAAGGGATCAGGGAATTAGCAGAATTAATTCACCCTCATCCATCAATTATTGAAGGAATCCAGGAGTGTTGTCGAATGTTGCTTGGCAAATCGATCTTTAAGCCCACAGTCTTAAGAAGGTCAATGTCATGCAGGATCTATAAGGACGGTACTTACGAGGATTTAGTTAATTCTCCCAGCTGATATCTTGCGGTGTAATAACATTTAAATCCATCTTAGGAATAAATTCTTCAGCAGTGTATTCATAGATGATTTTGGAGAATTTTCTCTTACCTTTTAAGATCAATCCCTTACTTTCCCAAATTTCAAGGGTATTCCCTTTTTCAAATTGCCAGACATTTACTGTCATACCCAATATCGTATCTTGCCTTGCAACGACTCCGCCCATACCAAGGTAAAGCGATTCAATTGTTTCCTCTGGGCTTTTATACCTTAGTAGATCACTCTCTGTCTGATTTTTGGAGATTTTACCTTTTTTGGTTTTCAGGTCTGCAGTAAATGTAAAATCACCATCTCTCATTTCGAGCTTATTTTCATCCGTCTGCATGCCAAAAAGAGTGTATTCCATTTCCCGCACTTTCTTTTCTTTCCATCCCCAATGGCTGAACTCATAAGTTATTTTTCCGGATGCGTCTCCGGAGATAGTGTAAATGATCTGTCCTTTTTCATTGTCTTCAAAACGTTTTATCCCTTCTTCGGACAACTCCTCACCATTTCCGACCTGCGCTAGAAGGTTGTTCACCATAAATAAGGAAAGGACGACCAGTTGTGACTTCATAACATGGGACATAATCCATCAATTTATGTTAATTACACTAATAAAAAAACCCTGACGAATTTCGCCAGGGTCCCAACCAGCTATAGACAAAAAGAACTTCCTGACGGAAGTGTGGTCTTTAAATCCTTTATTACAAATATTGACAGCCTTCATGAGGATTAACTGCCAACTTACTTTCAAATCCTGCCATTTTGCATATTTACTGTGGGCATTCTGCTGTTTAAAAAAGAATGGGGCGGAATTTGTGTAATGATTTTTTTTAGGACAAAAAAGAAGGCCGCATGATGATGCGGCCCTGTGTAGAGTTTTCCTAAGAGCGATTTAGATATTGTAAATTAACTTAATTGTATCTAAAAAATCCTGTCATAAATAGATAATATCCTGTCAAAAGGAATTTTCATTTATCAATTATTTCAAACCATCGAATTACGAAAAATTTTCTCAAAAAACGGATTTTTGCTTGTACCATTTTTCCATAAAAGGCTTGGAAATGGAATGCCAATAAAAAAACCCTGACGAATTTCGCCAGGGTCCCAACCAGCCATAGAATTAGACTCCGAGATTGGAATCTAATAATTCTTGCAGAATAACATTTCTATCTGACAAATATCGAATCTTCTAATATAGAGAACTTGCCATTTTTAGAAGAAATCCTGCCAAAATACTGTTTATGAAATCAATTCACTTTATTCATAGAATTTTGATACTTCCTTCAATTTTTTACGTTCCAACTTTGGAACGTAAACATTTTCCTCAGGATATCCAACGGGAAGTAACAAATAGGGCCTTTCGTTTTCAGGTCTATTCAAGATCTTAGTCAGGAAATTCATTGGACTGGGGGTGTGTGTAAGTGTTACTAATCCAGCATTGTGAATTGCGGTGATCAGAAAACCACATGCGATACCTACACTTTCATTTACATAATAATTATTGGCTTTTGTACCTTCTTTATCTGTTTCATAAACCCGTTTAAACACTACGATCAACCAAGGGGAACTTTCGAGAAATGGTTTCTTCCAATTTGTTCCAATTGGTTCAAGATCTTTTAACCATCGTTCAGACATTCGAGAATTATAACTTGTATATTCTTCTTCCTCTGCAGCTTTCCGGATTTGACTTTTAATGTCTGAAGAAGAAATCGCACAAAATGTCCATGGCTGTTTGTGTGCACCGGAAGGGGCGGACGAAGCACTCATTATCAAATTTTCAATAACACTCTTGGGTATTGGTTTATCAGATATTTCCCGTATTGTTCTCCTGGTTTCTATCCATTGGTGAAACTCCCTTGATTTACTATTTAACTCCTCAGTAGGAAATGTTTTTGGTGTATATCGAACATGAGGGAATCCATAGATCTCTTTAATTTCTTCCATATCAAATGCCTAAAACATCTGCACCTTGTTCGAAAACAATATCTACCGGAATGCCAGCATTAGATAGACGTTGAAGGTCGGACTTCAATTCTTCTTCGATATTCCCCATTTCATTAAGAAGTTCTGTCACACCTTCATAATTGCCATCTCCTTGTAAAGTCAGAATAATTTCGGATAACGAATTCATAGCCGTCCTCATTTTATCAAAGTCTATTTTGTATCTCCCGGTACTGCTATCCTTGCTAAAAGCTCCTTGTTTTAAGAAGAAATTAAATCTGATCATATTAGCTTTTCCATGGGCTGATGAAGCCCCAAATCGAACAGATCTGAAAATGCTTGTCATGAATGTTGTATAGTATTCCTCCAGGGAACCTTCCAATTCACCACTTTCATGCAATTGGGTGATCATATATAGACCCAATACATCCGCTTTGCCTTCCTCAAGGGCAGAATAGTGTTCTTTCAAAGCCCTCCTCACAGTTCCTTGACCATTGATAGTGTTTTTTATTCCCAACCCGTGTGCCACTTCATGGAACATTGTATTGGCGAAGAAAGCATCGAAAGTAATATATTGCTTTTGCTCCTCATCGATCAGCATATCCGCAATCGGTACCAAAATTTTCTCATATTTTGCTTTCATGGCATTCTTCAACTGAAGTCTTCTGGAACCTTTTTCTAGTTGGACTTGCTCGTCATTAGGTAGGTTTATTGCAATGGTCTTCGATCCAGCATTGCAATCTCCCGCGTAGTAGACCACATCATAAGCATTGAGATCGGCATTTGCCCCGGGTTCCTCCTGTTTGTATTCTTCGGAAACAGGTATTCCCTTTTGTAGTTCGGGAAGGAATTGTGCATATTTTGCCAGTCGTTCACTCCACTCAAGATCCTTGATCAAAACATACGATTCATGGGCAGCTTTGTAGTTGTAAAAGGCATCTTCGTAATTCTCAATTGGACCTATGACCACGTCAATCGGGTTTGTTTTCATATCCATCCATGCAAAGTCTGATGCCTGGTATTCATCCGTCAGAAGCGCTTCTGCCCTCAGGGTAAGGTATTTTTTAAATCCTTCATCCTCAGCTAGCTCTGCACATTCCAAGAGGATCTGAGAAACCTTCTTTGTTTGTTCAGGGAACATTTCTCTGTAAGGAACAACAATTAAGTTCCCATTGTCATCCCTTCGCAGGAAAGTATAAAGTGATTCTTTACCCGGGAGATCAGCCGCTTCGAACTCCTCTTTGGTTATATCAGAGGGATAAAAATTAGCTCCCAATGGTTTTGATCCTATTCCTTCAATGAATGGCTGATTACCATTTAGACGATCCCATGGTCCGTAATTGATTTTGATATATTCTTGAATATCGGGAATTTCACTGAGGTTAAGCGCCTCCTCCTTATCCCCGTAAGCCTCAAACCAGAAAAGCTCATCCATGATTTTAGAAGCTTCAATCAATTTGAGGACGATCTGTTTTTGATTGTCAGATAAATGGGAGATATCAGCCTCCAGCCTGAATGTAGTGTAGTTGTCCAAAAGTGAAGGCTCTTTAGATTCAACTGTTGAATCTGGTACAGGGCTGGTACAACCTTTGATTATGAACAATGCAGCAATTAAAATAAGGGATTTGAAGTTCATGACTTGAGGATATTTGTTCTTTAGCGAAGTTAAGGATCCATAGCTGTTTGAACTTAATCCAATTGAGCTATTTTTGACGCCTCAATCAATTGCTCATGAAATACTTTCCATTTCTTTTAACTGCTATCATTTTCATGTCATGTCAACAGAAATCATCTAAATCGGATTCCGGTGTTGATACTGTCAGGATTGCTTCACACATCATTGAATTGTCTGACGATTCTTATTTGGGTAGAAAACCATTTACAGAAGGGGAAACCAAGACAATCAATTATCTCAGACAAGAGTTTGAATCGATGGGGCTGGAACCTGGCAACGGTGACTCCTATTTCCAGGAAGTACCGCTTGTTCAGATTTCAGGTACTCCTTCTGAGAATATGGTTGTTTCGGCAAGTAATGGAGAGGTAAAGTTGGAAAGAGGCTCGGAGTTCGTAGCGTACACGGAACAGGTTGTAGATGAAGTATCACTTGAACAATCGGAATTGGTTTTTGCGGGATATGGTGTTGTAGCACCTGAATATGGTTGGAATGATTATGAGGGATTGGATGTAAAGGGGAAAACCGTTATTGTTTTGGTTAATGATCCGGGTTTTGAAAAAGGGGATGAATCCTTCTTCAAGGGGGAAACAATGACATATTATGGCCGATGGACGTACAAATATGAAGAGGCAGCGAGACAGGGAGCTGCGGGTGTTTTCATTATCCATGAGACAGTTCCCGCAGGGTATCCTTGGGCGGTTGTTAGCAATTCATGGTCACGGGGAAGATTAAATCTTGATAATTCCGGATCAGATGAATATCAATGTGCAATTCAGGGATGGATAACACGCGATGCGGCGATCAAAATTTTTGAGCTATCGTCGGTGGACATGAGGAGTTTTAAGGCAATGGCTCAAAATGCTGACTTCAAACCACAACCTCTTGGTGTGAATGCAAATCTTAAATTGACCAACGAAATAAAGCGTGACAAATCATATAATGTCGCGGCAAGGATTACTGGGTCGTCAAGCCCTGATGAGGTGATCATATATAGTGCACATTGGGATCATTTAGGTGTTGGCACTCCAGTTGATGGTGACTCTATCTACAATGGAGCACATGACAATGCAAGTGGAACAGCAATGATGATGGGTATTGCAGAAGCAATGGCAAAAATGGAGAGACCGGAAAGAACGGTTCTATTTCTTGCCGTTACTGCTGAAGAACAGGGTTTGCTAGGTTCCAAGTATTATGCAAGTAATCCTATTTATGATGTAGATAAGACGGTAGCTAATCTAAATATTGATGGTGTAGCTGCCTTTGGCAAAATGAAAGATTTTACAGTAATAGGCAAGGGTCAATCCGAATTGGAGGAAATGGCAGAAAAGTATGTTCTTGAGCAAGGAAGGTATATCTATCCCGATCCGGATCCAGGTAAAGGCTACTTCTTCCGTTCCGATCATTTCAGTTTTGCCAAAGTTGGTATTCCCGCTCTTTACGCTTCAGGGGCCTATGAAGCGGAAGTGGGAGGAGTCGATAGGATCAAAGCTGAGGATGAAGAGTACCTTACCTACAGATATCATAAACCTGCAGATGAATACAACAACGGCTGGCAGTTTGGAGGTGTATACCAGGACGCTGAAATCTATCTGAAACTGGGAAGTGAACTTGCAAATTCTGATGTATTTCCGAAATGGAAAGAAGGCAGTGAGTTTAAAGCGATACGAGAGAACTAGGGATTTGTGTCCAATTTTTCTCTGATATACAGATCCAATTCTCTGAAATTCTTGTAGATATTTCCACTTATTCGGATTTTATGAGATCCAGATTCCACAATTAACAATCGACCTGGGCCACTGTTAATCGCTTCGTGTTTCCTTTGCGAAATAGTTAGATTCTTATAATCGAACCCTAAGGAGCTACCGTAACCAAGAAACCTTGTTACAATAAACCGGTCCTTTTTCAAGGTAATTTGATTGAATCGTGAGTAAACCTGACGTATAAGTGTGATCAGAGTTATGCAGTCAATGAATACCAAAAGTGAAACTAGCAGGGCAGTATCTTGTGAGGGGAGAACGTTCACTACTATCGCAATCATCATGGGGATAATGATCAAAGTGAACATCAGGATAATACCAATATACCCCAGGGCATTTTTTTTAAAATGTGAACGAATTTCCACCGTCGTATCCTACGTTGAACCAATTTACGTAATCGTTCCCCGAAGACCTAATTCTATTACTTCAAGGTTTTGTACTTTGGAATCTTGTATTGTTAATCGTAGTAACGTCCTCATTTTGTGAAATCCTTGCTTACCTGCTGCTCCTGGATTAAGAAAAAGTAGACTGTTATTTTCATCTTTCTCTACTTTCAAAAAGTGAGAATGACCACATACCAAAAGGTCAGGTCTATTTATGTCAATTAGTTTTCGTACCCTGGGATTATACCTGGGAGGTTTGGCAGCAATGTGGGTGATAAATATACTCAATCCCTCACAATCAAAGATCAGATCCTCAATTGTCCTTTCCTGTATTATCCGGTCATCGATATTTCCAAAAACTGATCTTGTTGGTTTGAAGGACTCTAAATGGTCTAGTACTTCCAAACTTCCTATGTCACCTGCATGCCAGATCTCATCACAATCCTCAAAGTAATTGAATACATTAGGATCAAGAAATCCATGAGTATCTGAGATCAGACCAATTTTCATTTTTTAATGGCCTGTAGTTCTGAAAAACCTAAGGATGTAAATTGTAAGAATGATCACAATAATGAGGGACGCCATATACCATAACCAGCTAATATCTTTGGAAAGTGGGGAAGTATTTCCAAGCACTACGAATCCACCCCAATAATAAGGATGAGATTTGGGCCCTGTAGAGCTTTCCAGGAATTCTAATTTAGCTAGCCTCAAAGCTTCGTCCTTGCTGTAATTATCTGCAAGATATTTATAAAATAGCCCCATCAGATCGGATGTTGAACGATCATCTACTGACCAGTGAGACATCACTATACTTGGACATCCTGCGTAGGCAAAGGCCCTTCCTAGGCTCATTACTCCTTCACCTTTTTCCAGCTTGCCGATTCCAGTATTGCATGCACTAAGAACCACTAAATCGGATTTAATGTCCATATTGAATAATTCATGAATATGAAGTTGATTATCTTCTGTGCTGTCCTCCAATTGGGTAAAGACTAACTTTGATTGCATTGGTCTTTGATTGTCTACAAGGGCATGCATCGCCAGATGGATTATATTATGATCTGAAACAGTTTCTTTGAAGTTGATCTCAGTGGCTTCATTCCCGGTAAAAAAACTACCATCGAAATATGTGTTTATTTGAGCCACTTCTTCGGAATTCCATTTGAGAGGAACCAACTCATTCCTAAATATATCTTCAATATCTGCTATTTTTCCTGTATCAAGGGATTCATAACTTGCGGCCATTGCCAGCACAGAGCTTCCATTGCTTGCGGAGGATCTATTACCTGTCAATAAACTGGCTGAATAGCCATAGCTAACTGAATAATCATTCAGGAGATAATCAAGTGTTTCGAAATCATTACTTCCCTTTGATTCTGTGACAAGAATAGCCCAGGGAAAATAGGAAAGCCTACCATCTGGGATAATTACAATTCGGTTTTTACCTCTACCAATATTGTTAAGCGTTGGTTTTAGTAGTATATCAAATAGATCATTTGCGGAGGTCTCGAAATCATTCACCGTTTCCGCAGAAAAATTTAATACTGAATTTATGTCGAGGCTGTTCCTGAAATTTTGAAGTGAATTCAATAAAGCGCTATCTAGATTTACAACTTCTATTGAGAAATTATCATTGGTAACACCTAAAGCATAGATGAGACTTTCGCCCTCCATGAATTCAATTAGGATTTCATTTTCATCCAAATTGTCCTGAACATCGTCCAATGTAGAGATCCTCCTATCATATTTCAGTTGATAATACTGCGGATAGTCATTCTCTAGTACTGAGATCAGGGAATCAAGGACAGTATTTGTTTCAAAAAGTTGATTTCTAAACCTGTTATACTTTAGGGTATCATAATTACCCATGGACTCCATTTCATAGACCTGAGATTGGTAATAGGATTTATTGGATTTCGTTATTAACTCAAGTTGAAGCAGTTCCTCAGATATTCCAGCATATTTTCTAGCCAAATTTTCAGAAATGCTTTGGTTTAAGATACTGGACTTATTCCTTTCGCTGAAGAAGAAGATGAGGTCTTTATATTTGGGGTCACCGGAAGATATATAAAGCTGGTTACTAATATTGACTGCGGCCTCATAAACGTCGGACGTCAGTTCAGCGAGTCTTTTTTTATCTTCATATCGTTGATGAGATCTTTGGATTAAAGTAATAAGAGTATCACAGGATAGGTATGAATTTAGGATGTTGATTGCGTATTTATCAGGATCGATCTTAAAAAAAGCTTTCCCTTTTCCATTCAAAGACTCCAATAATGCATATGCATTTTGAAAATCACCAATAATTGGATTTGATGTAACCGTTGTGTCTTTGAAGCTTATGGAGTTTACGACAATCGAGTTCTGAAAATATTTCAAAGCTGCTTGAGGTTGGTCCCAATCAAGAAAATCCCGGGCAATCAGATTGTTTGTTTTGGCTATTATTTCATGATTTTTTCCCATTAGCTCCTGTCTGAGATTAAGAGCTTTTTTGTGATATTCTATCCCTGTATTGTAATCATTTTTGGAAATATATATGTCTCCTAATTTGACATTACATTCGGCAACATTTTCATTGCCATCGGGATAAATAATATTAAGTACTCTAATGGCGTCATCTATTTTCCTTTCAGCTTCTTCTAGAAGTCCCAATCTGGTATAAGCAGTGCATAGGTTTCCATTTACTACGGCGGAATAAGGATTCACTTCTCCCAAAACAGTAGTTAGAATTTTGTTGGCTTTATCATAGTATTCGATGGATTTCTCATAGTCCCCTCGTTCCAAGTTCAAGAGTCCCAGTCCATCGTAAGCATTTGCAATTACCGGATGATTCTCACCTAATACTTCCGTGCCAATTGTTACGGCCTTGATCGTGTATTCCTCCGCACGTTCATAATTTCTCAAACCGTAATAACCGTTTCCGACATTGCCATAAGTCGAAATGGTAACTGGGTGATTTTCACCTAATAGTTCCAATCTCAATTCAAATGCTTTTAATGCGTATTCCAGGGCGAGTTCAGACTGGGACATATAGGCGTACATAGTACCGATGTTATTGTATGAATCCGCAACATCCGGATGAGTCTCCCCAACGAGTTCAATTCTCATAGCCAAAGCTTTATTATGATAATCAAGGGACAAATCATAATCACCAGTATGTAAATAGATATTACCCAAATTATTGAATGAGTTGGCCAAGTCCATGTTAGCAGAATCATACCAGTTCAATCTTACTTCCAAAGCTCTCAGAAACTGCTTTTCTGCGGTTTTCATATCCCCCTGAATAGCATGTACTACACCGATATTATTGTATGCAGTTGCGGCTTCAATATGATCCTCTGTCAGGTAATCTTCACAAATATTGAGGATTCGATTTGCTACCGAAATCGCTTCCTCCATCTGAGCACTTTGCCAGTTGGCTTCACACAGCATGTTCAAGACTTCTGCTGCTTTTTCCCACCTTTCCAATTTCTCGAAGTAGTCGGCAGATTCTATTAAATAATCTTTACTTTCATTGTAGTTACCTGCTCGAAACAGAGAATCACCTGTTTTGAATAAATCTTCAGCTAATTTGTCATCATCAGGATCCTGGGCAGAAATTGGTTGGACAGAAAAAAATAAGACATGGTATGTTAGAATTGTGATTAGTAAGGTTCTCATTGAATTGAAGTTAGCGTCATCAGGAGCAAGGCCCTTATCCTCAATTTAGTCACTTGAATCTTTACTATCAATTATTCGATTGGCTCCATTCAATTTTGGAAATAAAAAAACCCCTAATTAAGGGGCTTCATACTGTCTTTTAAACTGTAGGTACCTTAGCAATATTCTTCAAAGACATGCTCCAGGTGTTGTGCTATGATCTCTGCCGGACGTCCTTCTATGTGATGCCTTTCTACCATGTGTACCAGTTCGCCATCTTTGAACAAAGCGATGCTCGGTGAGGACGGAGGGTAGGGGAGCGTATACTCTCTTGCTCTTGCAGTGGCTTCCATGTCGACGCCTGCGAAAACTGTTGCCAGATGATCGGGCTTCTTCTCACTATGTTGAATTGCCATGTTTACACCAGGTCTTGCGGTACCAGCCGCACAACCACAAACCGAGTTGATCACAACAAGTGACGTACCTTTATGTTCTTTTAAATGATTATCGACTTCATCTACCGTCTTCAGTTCTTCAAAACCTACTTCCGTAAGTTCGGTTCTCATTGGGGCTACCAATTCTTCTGGATACATACTCATATTCTATAATTCTTCAATTTTCAAAAATCAATTTTCAATGTTAATCTTTACATAAATCCAAGTTCTAACTTGGCGGCTTCCGACATCATATCTGGTGCGTAGGGGGGATCAAATGTCACTTCCACGGTTACATCATTTACCCCATCGATACTCTTTACCCTTAATTCAACTCACCAGGGATCTCTTCGGCACTTGGACAAGCCGGAGAAGTAAGTGTCATCAGGATATGTACATTATTTATTGGGAAAACATTGATCTCATAAATAAGTCCCAATTCATACACATCGACTGGGATCTCAGGATCATACACCATCTTGATGGCCTCGACAACCTGTTCTTTCAGCGTTAATGTATCCATTTGGTTATTATCTCCACTCATGCCCTTATCTGACTGTTTAAAGCTAATGCATACATCTTCATCTGTTTGATCATGGCAGAAAATCCATTGGAACGTTGAGTTCCGATAAATCTGTTCATACCAATCTTTTCCGGAAAGAATATATCTCCATTCATGACATCTTCCGGCGTCAATCCTGACAATACTCTGATAAGCAAACTGACCAGGCCTTTTGTTATTGCCGTATTCGAATCAGCTACAAATTTGATCTTGTCACTATCCAATTCAGCATTTAGCCAGACTTTGGATTGACATCCTTTGACTATATGATCTTCATCCCTAAGTTCTTCGGGATAAGTCTCCAATTGCTCACCTAGTTCCATGAGATAGTTGACAGACATTTCCAAATCTCCGTCGAGCATTTCAAACTCTTCAATGATCTCATTTTGTCTGCCTTGAATGGAAACCATTATTTCTTTAGTTTATCAATGATCCCAACCAGGGAATCGGTGAAAACCTCAATTTCTTCTTTGGTATTGTAAACCGCAAAGGACGCCCGAACAGTTCCTTCGATACAATATCTATCCATTAGGGGTTGAGTACAATGATGTCCTGTTCTAACCGCGATTCCCTTAGTATCCAACAGAACTCCCAGATCAAACGGATGAATACCATCTATATTAAAGGATATGACACTTGCTTTATGCTTAGCCGTCCCAACCGGAATGAATGAATCAATGGATTCAAGCTTGCTTTCCGCGAAAGCCAGTAATTCATTTTCTTGTTTGACAATGTTGTCATGGCCAATTTCTTCCATGAATGAAATTGCTTCCTTGAAAGCAACGACATCAGCAATATTTGGTGTCCCAGCCTCAAATTTGTGAGGTATATCCCCGTAGGTGGTTTTTTCGAATGACACTTCCTTGATCATTTCTCCTCCGCCTTGATAAGGATCCATTTTCTCCAACAAGGATCTCTTGCCATAAAGCACTCCAACTCCTGTAGGTCCATACATCTTATGGGAAGAGAAAGCCACCCAGTCGGCATCCAGATCAACCACATCCAATTTGGTGTGGGGAGCGGCCTGAGCTCCATCAATCAGTACTTTCGCTCCCACCTTATGTGCTTTTGAGATGATTTCCTTTATCGGATTAATGGTCCCCAGTGTATTGGAAATATAGGTAATTGCTACGATCCTGGTTTTTTCACTCAGCAGTTTCTCAAATTCATCAAAAAGGAGTTCGCCATTATCAGCGATTGGAACAACCTTTAGTGTGGCTCCGGTTTGTTTACACAATAGTTGCCAGGGTACAATATTCGAATGATGTTCCATTCCGGTGATGATAATTTCATCCCCTTCTTTCAGGAATTTTCTACCATACGACTGGGCAACCAGGTTGATCCCTTCAGTCGTTCCTTTTGTAAATATTACTTCTTCGACTTCATTGGAGTTAATAAATGAGGAAACCACCTTTCGGGTCTCTTCGTATGCTGAGGTTGCTCTTTCAGCAAGCGCATGAATACCTCTATGAATGTTAGCATTGTCCAGGTTGTAGTAACCAGTTAATGCGTCAATGACTCTTTTTGGTGTCTGTGAGGTAGCGGCGTTGTCAAAATAGATCAGTGGTTTACCGTTCACCTTCTGATGAAGGATGGGAAATTGTTCCCTGATTTGATCTATACTCAATTTGCTAACTACCGCTTGACTCATACCCCAAGTCTGTTATTAATTTTCCTATGTAATTCTTCCTTGATAAAATCAAAAGGCAGGTATTCGAAAGACTCTTCAGCAAATGCAGTCAACATCATCGCAATCGCTGACCTTCTGCTTAATCCTCTTGTTCGAAGATAGAATAATGCTTCTTCGTCTAATTGTCCCACAGTACATCCGTGAGAACATTTTACATCATCTGCCCAGATCTCCAGCTGTGGTTTTGTGTTGACCGTCGCTGTATCGGAAAGATTTATATTGTTATTTGACTGAAATGCGTTGGTCTGCTGAGCATTTTGCCGGACATAGATCTTACCGTTAAACACCCCGTGGGAATTCTCATCGAGAATTCCTTTGTAAAGTTCGTTGCTATATGAATTGGGTTTACGATGATCGATTGAGGTGTGATTATCGACATGGGAATTCCCGTTCAATAGGTACAATCCATGCATATGAGTCTCACAGTGCTCTTCATCTTGTTGAAGATTTAGATTATTGCGGATCATTCCACCCTTGAAAGAATAAGTGTTTGCATAAAATCGGCTGTCCTTAAATTGCCTCGACTTCAATCCATTGATCTCCAGTAAGTGACTTTCGTTATCCTGGAGGATCGTATAGTTGACCGATGCATTTTCACGCACATCAACCTCAGTGATTTTATTAATTAGGCAATTTTCCTTTCCCAGTGTGATAGTTTTCTCTACAAAAACTGATTCTGAAGAGACCTCCCCATTAATTAATATCCGTGAGTTGAGCAGTAATTGATCAGTGTTGTTGATCAACTGATAAATGAAAACCGGAAGGGCTTTCCGATTTTTCTTCACGTCAACAATGAGCGCTGATGACAGGAGTGAGGTATTCAGTGCTACAAATGGATCAGCATCAATTCCCGCAATCTTGTTTAATTCGTTTAGATCGATTGACTTTCTGAATTCTATGGCATCATCCGTGACAATCTCAGAGAGGTGTTCGTTGTAGTTGCCATTAATAAATATTAAGTGGTGACCCTCTTCTTTATAAAAAATACTTTCCCTGTCAATTTCTATATCTTCCGATGGAAGGCCTAACCTATCTATTGATCTTTTCAGAAAATTGGAAACAGGAGTGTATTTGTACTCCTCGTCCTTCTTTGTGGGGAATCCCTTTATATCAAA
This sequence comes from Cyclobacteriaceae bacterium, assembly GCA_965242805.1. Taxonomy (GTDB): domain Bacteria; phylum Bacteroidota; class Bacteroidia; order Cytophagales; family Cyclobacteriaceae; genus JANQEU01. The sequence goes on from CBDETD010000002.1 coordinate 5,206,523, forward strand.
TGCATCGAAAGCCGCTCTCCTGATTTCGTTATTGGTATCTGAAGAGGTTTCGGTTGCTCTTTTTAGAGTTTCTTGTAACTCTTGTTTCAAGTGATATAATTGCTCGACAGTCTCCATGTTATGCAACGGCTACTTCCTCTTTTATCCAGTCATAACCTTTCTCCTCCAATTCAAGAGCGAGTGATTTGTCACCGGATTTTACTATTTGACCTTTGTAAAGGACATGCACGTAATCAGGAACTATGTAATTAAGTAACCTCTGATAGTGCGTCACTACAATTGTTGCATTTTCCTCAGACTTCAAAGTGTTGACACCATTTGCTACGATCTTGAGTGCATCAATATCAAGTCCCGAATCGGTTTCATCCAATATGGCCAGGTTTGGTTCCAGCATGGCCATTTGAAAGATCTCATTCCTTTTCTTTTCACCACCAGAAAAACCTTCATTCAGAGACCTGCTTAGCAACGATTGATCCATTCTGACAAGTTTCATTTTTTCCTTCATCAACTTTAGAAAGGACACTGCATCGAGTGCTTTCTCACCTTTAGCTTCACGGACCTGATTTATTGCTGTTTTCAAGAAGTTGGTAGTGGAAACGCCTGGTATTTCAACAGGATATTGGAAGGCAAGGAATATACCCTCTCTGGCTCTTTCTTCAGTTTCCAATTCAAGCAAATCTTTACCGTGATAGGTCACAGATCCTTGAGTTACTTCGTACTCCTCACGCCCTGAAAGAACCGATGCCAGGGTACTCTTACCTGAACCATTAGGTCCCATGATGGCATGGACTTCACCTGCTTTCACTTCCAGATTGATACCATTTAATATTTTCTTGCCTTCAATTTCGGCATGCAGATTTTCGATTTTTAACATGTTATTTCTTTAGAAATGTGCTTAAATCAGCTGTTAATTTTGGTTATCCGACACTTCCTTCCAGGGTGAGTGCCAATAGTTTTTGTGCTTCCACGGCAAATTCCATGGGAAGTTTATTCATTACTTCTTTTGCGAATCCATTGACGATCAGCGCGACTGCACTCTCTTCATCCAACCCTCTTTGCTTACAATAAAAGATCTGGTCCTCGCCAATCTTTGACGTAGTAGCTTCGTGCTCTACCTGTGCACTTTTATTATCCACGTCGATATAAGGGAACGTATGTGCCCCACATTTGTCGCCCATCAACAAGGAGTCACATTGCGAAAAGTTCCTTGAGTTTTCTGCTCTCTTCATTACATGTACCTGCCCTCGGTAACTATTTTGTGATTTACCGGCAGAAATACCTTTAGAAACTATCCTGGACCTAGTATTTTTTCCTATATGGATCATCTTGGTTCCTGTATCCGCTTGTTGGTAGTTGTTGGTGACGGCCACTGAATAGAACTCACCAATGGAATGGTCTCCCTTCAATATACATGAAGGATACTTCCAAGTCACTGCGGATCCGGTCTCAACCTGTGTCCAGCTTATTTTCGAATGATCTCCTGCGCAAATACCTCTCTTCGTAACGAAATTGTAAATACCTCCCTTTCCATCCTTATCGCCGGGATACCAGTTCTGTACGGTCGAATACTTAACTTCAGCATTTTTAGCAGCGTAGATCTCTACAACAGCAGCATGCAACTGGTTCTCATCTCTCATAGGAGCGGTGCAGCCCTCAAGATAACTCACATATGAATCTTCCTCAGCCACGATCAATGTCCTTTCGAATTGACCGGTATTAGCGGCATTGATCCTGAAATACGTCGACAATTCCATTGGACACCTTACTCCTTTGGGAATGTAACAGAACGATCCGTCGGAGAATACCGCAGAATTGAGCGCCGAGAAGTAGTTATCGGTAGCCGGAACTACCGAACCCATATATTTTTTCACCAGGTCAGGATGATCCTGAACTGCTTCACTGAAAGAGCAAAAGATGATACCTAATTCTGAAAGTGTTTCTTTGAATGTCGTCGCAACGGAAACCGAGTCAATTACAGCATCCACTGCTACTCCCGTCAGTCGCTTTTGCTCCTGAAGGGAAATACCCAGCCTTTCGAAAGTTCTCAGTAACTCAGGATCAACCTCTTCGAGGCTCTTTGGTTTTTTGTCCTGCTTTGGTGCCGAGTAGTATTTTATGTCCTGGTAGTTCACCGGAGGATAATCCAGATTTGGCCATTTGGGTTCCGTCATTGTTGTCCAATGCCTGTAGGCTTTTAATCTCCATTCCAGTAACCATTCAGGCTCTTCTTTCTTTGCGGAGATAAATCTGATTATATCCTCATTAAGTCCGGTGGGAGCTTCATCAGCTTCAAAATCAACAGACCATCCATGTTCGTACTCTTTGGAGGTGAATTCTTCGAGAATTTGATCGTCGGTACTCATTAAATTATATTTATTGCGATCGGTTCAAGCGCAAAATAAGCACTTATTTAAAATAATTCTAAATAAGAAATCCAATAAGTCCCGAAAAGGTTTCGAAAATTAAGAAAATTCAGAAAAGCAAGTGTCTATTGAGACTTTCTTCGAGCGAAATGAAGGTTTCAGTACGCTCGATTCCCTCTACAGTCTGAATTTTATCGTGCAATACATCTTTTAAATGTTGTGTATCTCGACAATGTATCTTGATAAAGATGTTATAATTCCCTGTGGTATAATGGATCTTCACGATTTCTGAGATATTCTTAAGTTGCACTACAACTTTATCATACAGCGAACTTTTCTCCAGGAAAATGCCCATGAAACAGGTGACGTCAAATCCCAGTTTACCGTAGTCCATCTTGAGAGTAGTACCCTGGACGACTCCCATTTCCTCAAGTTTCTTCATCCGGACATGTACAGTCCCTCCTGAAACAAAGACCTTTTTTGCTACTTCCGTGTAAGGAATTTTAGCGTCTTCCATCAAAATATTCAAGATTTTGAGGTCAATGTTATCAATTTCGTAATTTTTCCCCATTTGAAAGATGTGATTTTATGAAATTCTTCAATTAAACGCTAATATATTAGTGAGCATCGAAATATTCACTAATTTTTTTAAAAAATTTTTAAAGAATGATTCAAGCTGTTACTTTTGAAAATACAAAGCAACGAAGAAGTTGTTGCTAAAACATACTGTAGGGTGATGAAACTGGCAGACATGCCCTCCTGTCTCGGGGGTGAAGATAAGGGAGAAAGCGCATATTGAGCTCGTGTGTGCCTAACTGCTTCGTGAAGGTTCGACTCCTTCCCCTACAGCCATCATTTTTGGGTTAATGTTGTTTATTTGAATGAGGTCTTCGTAGGGGTGCGAAGGCCTTTTTTTATGTTGCTAATCTGACCCATCTCGGTTAGCACCCCGATCTTGATTGACAATTTTTATTCAAAAGCGCAATAAAAGGGTATACTTGATATTCGTCATTGCACATCCTTCTATTCTTTAGTACCTTTTCTATGGTAGAGTTTTCAAATTGTGCTTCATTGATTTAGACCATCCCTTCATTGATTTTGATTAGGTACTTGTAGTTCTAGACTTGCGAAGATGTTCTCACCGATCATTGGACAGGTTTGCAGATCCAATCCAAGAGATCAAATGTTTACCTATTACTATCACGTAATAGGTGCTTCATCATTCCGGAATAAAACAAACAGTTATGTGAAAAAATAAAAAAGGAGGTGTTTATGAAAATTAAGTTACTTCTGATTATGAGTGTGCTACTATGTGCGTTGTTCATTGCTTGTGGTGACGATGATCCTGTAAATCCTGAACCTGAAGATCAATGGTTTTCCCTTCCTGAACTAAATGATGCTGTGGGTGCAATGCTTGTATTTGATGGCAAATTAATGGTAGGGGGCAATTTCACCATGGCAGGTGAAGTAGCAGCTAGCCGAATTGCGGAATGGGATGGTACGAATTGGCAAGAAGTGGGAGGTGGTGTTAGCGGTGGTTCACAAAATGTTACCACCATCTATGCGATGGCGATCTATGACAGTAAATTGATTATTGCTGGTAGATTTTCCACAGCAGGTGACATTTCGGTTAACAATATTGCCGCCTGGGATGGTAATTCCTGGGCTCCGCTGGGATCGGGAATTGACGCAATCGCCCTGAGCCAGGGCCCGTTAAGTATGGTCGTTTACGATGACAACTTAGTTGTCGGAGGAAGTTTCAATGAAGCCGGAGGAGAAGCAGCAGAAGACATTGCTTTCTGGAATGGTTCTACCTGGGCTCAATTCGGAGGTGGTATCACAGGTGGTTTTCTTGGTGGTGGGGTCACGTCTCTCGTAGTGTACAACAACGATCTGGTTGCAGGAGGTAGTTTCACCTTGGCGGATGATGTTGTTGTCAGTCATATCGCAATGTGGGACGGTATGTCTTGGAATGCCATGAATACTGGCCTGGATGCTAATGGAAAAGTCTGGGAATTAACTGTGTACAATAACGATTTGGTCGCGGCTGGTGATTTTTCAAAGGCTGGTGACCATGATGCTGAAGACGTTGCGATCTGGAATGGTAGTAGCTGGTCCGGTTGCGGTTCAGGTATCCATGAGGGATCCGGTATTGCGATCAGGATCGAAGGGATGACTACCTACCAGGGAGACTTAATCGTCGGTGGAATGTTTTCTGATGCAGGGGATATCGCCGCATCAAATATTGCAAAATGGGATGGTAGCTCCTGGTCACCTCTTGGAGGAGGAGTTGATGAGGGTTTATTTGGAATCACTTTCGTCACTGCCTTACAGGTTTATGAAGGAAAACTTTATGTGGGTGGAAGTTTCACTGAGGCCGGTTCACAAACCGTAGGACACATTGCCGGATGGGACGAGTAAAAAAGTCTTAACTTAATGAAGGTCTTCCCAGGAGTGCGAAGGCCTTTTTTTGTTTTTAGCTTTGTTCAATGTAGTCGGACCAGGTAACATCTTAAGTCCTCAGGAATACTTCTATAATCACGAATTTCCAATCCTGCCGAGGGGCCATCCAGGTCGAAATTGACCACTACTTCTTCATCTCTGACTCTGTACATAGAACCCGTTAAAGGATCCACAATGAAGAGTCCTAACAATTGGAATCCCGGGATCAAGATATTCCCCCAATACCATCCATTGACTTTGAATGTGATGGGGACCTCCTTAGGTTCCTGCCCTGATATATGAAATCTGGCAACGAAAGTGGGCTTTTCGAAATAACCGGCATCATTCCCATCCAACCTAACAGTGGCTGGAGTAGATCCCTCATATATGATCCTTCCACTGGAATTGGTGATGGTGAGAGCAGCTCCATGCATGTTGGAATTAAATTCAACCGGCCACGAACTTTTTGATACAATAGTTGCACAGGCATTTAAAATGAAGGCAACACACAATGGAAGTAATATGGATTTCATGGTAAGAAACTATGGCTAATTGAATTGAAGGTAAATAAAATGACCTGGAAAATCATGGGTCTATACGAAAATTATTATCCAGATTCCTCATAGTGATATTGAGCTTAAATCAATTTGAGACTAGGGTATGTTCCCATGGATTAGGGGAGATCAGGAAAGGATCTTTAGTTAGAATCAGTTTAATCTTAAGGAGTATTATAATTCCCTGATTGTACAATGAAAAACGCCATGATTATCAGAATTATGAATAAGCCTATTAATATTATTCCCCAAACTTTGCTAAGCCCGTAGTCCTCTTTTTCCTTGTTCTGATTCATAACAATCGGATCTAAATTTCCCAAAAGTACCTAAATATTCATCTAAACAATCTGATAATGGTGGGGTTAGCATAGCGTGAATTATTCAGATGACTTCCTTGATCATTGCCGTCTCATAGGAGATCCGGTTGCGGATGAAGTGGTTGCAAAAATATTTTCAGATCCTGAAAAAGGCCAAATACTTACTTCAATTCGAAAATTGGTGAGCAACAATCAGAGTCTGGACCACCTACCGGAATATCTCCGAAAGTATTTTGAGGAAAACGCAATACTACCTGAGTGGGCGGACACCAAGAAAATGATATCCGCATCACAGCTATTTGAGAATAGAGCGGAATTGATCCTGGCGATGTTAGGGCTGCTTTCACTTCCATATGATTACGCAGGTGCCAATGGGGCAAAGGTTCTTTATCTCACCGAACGACTAAGGAACGATGCTTCAAAGAGATTGACAGAAACGGCTCTGTTCCTGTTGGACGTCATGGACCCAAAAGCATTCACGGAGGAAGGAAATGGGTTCATCTCTACTTTGAAGGTAAGGCTGATACATGCAGTGGTAAGATTCCAGCTGAAGAATTCAACAAAATGGAATATGGAATGGGGGTTACCCATCAACCAGGAAGATAAAGCAGGAACCAATTTATCTTTCAGTCTTATTCCTATCCGTGGGATGCGAAAGGTCTGGGTCAACGTGGAGCATAAATCGTATGAGGATTATCTCCATTTATGGAATGTCATCAGCTCGATATTAGGTCTAAGGGAAGAACTACTACCCACGGACGGTAAACAGGCCTACTGGTTAGAGAAATCTATCAGAAAAAGACAATTTCGTCCATCTCTCGAGGGTAAGGAATTGACGGAAAGTCTATTAAATTCAATCTTAGATCAATCTAATGGACAATTGAATAGGAAAGTGGTTGTTCAATACATGCGTTTTTTGCTTGGGGATGAAATGGCAGGATTTCTTGAACTGGATTCAAGTGTCCCTAATGCAGATGTGAGCACACTGATCAAGACACTGCAGAATTTGACATTTAACAGAAATCAAAAAGCCCCGCACATGATCAGGAAGGAAATATTAAAAGAAGGAATCTTACTTTCTTTGCCTAATTACTGATTTTATACAACCATGCGTATAGTATATGCCCTTCTGATCCCTGTTCTGGTTTTGATATCCTGTAAAGATGATTCTAAAATCGTCGAAGAAACGATTCCGATCTACCTGGGAGCCGATCTTTCATACGTTAATGAGATGTTGGACTGCGGAGGTGAATATCGGTCAGATTCCGAAGTTGTAGATCCTTTTGAATTTTTTGCGGAGAATGGGTGTAACATCGTAAGAGTACGACTTTGGCACAATCCGGACTGGACTGATTATTCGGATTTTGCCGATGTGAAAAAGACAATTAAGAGATCCAAGGAGAGTGGCATGATGATACTTCTGGATTTTCACTACTCAGATACCTGGGCAGATCCATCTAAACAGTATATTCCAAAGGCTTGGGAGAGTATTTCTGATGTTGAAGTTCTTGGTGATTCTCTATACAATTACACATTTGATGTGTTGACACAACTAAATGAAGAAAACCTGCTACCGGATATTGTACAGGTAGGGAATGAGATAAACAGCGAAATCCTTCAAAAAGAGGAAAGTATGAATACCAGTTCCATCAACTGGGCTAGGAATGTATCCCTTTTGAACAAAGGGATCCAGGCAGTCAATGATATTAATACTACATCAGGTTCGAATGTGGAGGTCATGTTGCACATTGCTCAACCTGAGAACGTTGTTTGGTGGTTTGAAAATGCCGTTGAAAATGGAATTGATGAATTTGATTGGATTGGGATTTCCTATTACCCTAAGTGGTCCAGTTACAAATTGGACCGATTGAACATTGTTCTTGACAGTATCAAGACCACATTCGGGAAAAGGATAATGATTGTTGAAACCGCTTATCCTTATTCTTTTATTTCGGTTGATAATGCTAATAATATCCTGGACCAACAAACTTTGATCGAGGGCTATGAAGCTACACCAGAAGGTCAACTCAAATACCTAATAGACCTCACTAATCAGGTAATAGCTGGAGGAGGGGAAGGAGTAATCTATTGGGAACCAGCATGGATCAGTACTGGGTGTAGTACACTTTGGGGACAAGGATCGCATTGGGAAAATGCAACTTTCTTTGATGCAGGAAACAACAACAATGCACTTGTGTCTTTCGAATTTTACGATACAGAAAATTACGTACAGGATTAATGGACGGGCATTTGTAAAAAAATTATAGTTTTTTGAGAGCGTGCTCCATTATATTTAAGATCAAATAATCATACATTAATCATGAGTAAGTTTCCCTGGCATGACCATTACCCTAAGGGAGTTGAGAAAGAGATCAATCCGGACCAATACGGAAATCTGATAGAACTTTTCGATGAAGTATTCAATAAGTATGGCGACAGACCAGCATTTGAAAACATGGGTAAAGTCATCAATTATTCCGAGTTGGAAAAGCTGTCGGGAGATTTCGCCTCATTTCTCCAATATGAAGTGGGTATGAAACCTGGCGATAGAATTGCCATTCAAATGCCAAACCTTCTTCAATATCCAATTGCTCTTTTTGGAGCTCTGCGGGCTGGTCTGATCGTGGTGAACACAAATCCACTTTACACATCCCCAGAGATGGAACACCAGTTTAACGATTCTGAAGCAAAAGCCGTAGTGATACTCGCTAATTTCGCTTGTAATCTCGAGAAGATATTAGAACGGACAAGCATAGAAAAAGTGATCATTACGGAGATTGGTGATATGCTTGGGGGCCTGAAGGGTTCCGTGGTGAATTTTGTAGTGAAAAGAGTCAAGAAGATGGTTCCAAAGTATAATATTCCCGGAGCCATTTCATTTAAGAAGGCTTTGTCATTGGGAGCTGGGAAGTCATTTGAAAGACCGGAGATCAAAGGTTTGGATCTGGCTTTTTTACAATACACTGGTGGAACGACCGGAGTGAGCAAGGGAGCCCAGCTTTCTCATACGAATATTATCGCTCATACAATGATGACCCAGCAATGGTTCAAACCCCTTATTGAAGAGGGAGTTTCTGATGTGATGATAACAGCTCTTCCGCTCTATCATATTTTTGCACTTACGATCAATGGCATACTAATGGTATCGGCTGGGGCGAAAAGTGTCCTAATCACTAATCCCCGGGATATGCCTGCTTTCATAAAAGAACTTAAAAAACACCAATTCACTTTGATGACAGGTGTGAATACACTCTTTAATGGATTGTTAAACCAACCAAACATTGGTGAAGTCGACTTCTCTCATTTGAAAGGTGCTTTGGGTGGAGGTATGGCCGTTCAAAGCGCCGTTTCAAAACGATGGAAGGAAATGACGGGAAGTCCTTTAGTTGAAGGATATGGTTTGAGTGAAACGTCCCCGGTACTTACTTGTAATCCTCTAGATGGTAATGATAGGGTAGGTACAATAGGTATTCCTGTTCCCAGCACAGAACTTAAACTCATGAATGAAAAAGGAAAGGAAGTTGCTCTTGGTGAACGAGGAGAGATCTGTGCAAAAGGGCCACAAGTGATGAAGGGATATTGGAAACGTGAAAGCACAAGAAGTGAGACATTCTTCGACGATGTTTGGTTCAGAACAGGTGATATCGGGATAATGGATGAAGATGGATTCTTCCGGATAGTTGATCGTAAGAAGGACATGATAAACGTATCCGGATTCAATGTATTTCCCAATGAGGTGGAAGATGTCATTGCTTCCCACGAGAAGGTGCTAGAGGTAGGAGTGATCGGGGTTCCGGACAAGAAGTCCACAGAAACGGTAAAAGCTTACATTGTGAAAAAAGATGATTCTCTAACCGAAGATGAGATCAAAACATTCTGTAAGGAAAAGATGACGGCTTATAAATGTCCAAAGATGATTGCTTTTGCCGATGAATTGCCTAAAACAAATGTGGGAAAAATACTGAGGCGAAAGATTAAAGAACTCGACCTGGAAACTAATACATACGACTAAATGTCCAGCGCATCTTTTATTTTTTGAAAAGGTATCTCAATGATAGTTGCCTTCTCCTCGTAAGGACCAACTTCGTAGTCATTATAGTATAAAACGACGCCGTTCTCATTGATACCTATGTTATCAGGAAGTTGGAATTTGTTATTTTCAAAAGAGAATCCAGCTTGAGTCAGGTCCTGGTCAGGTCCCAGTCCTTTTTCTTTTCTGAAAGCCGCTTCTGCCACCTGCATAAGCGACTCCCTATTAGTCACCATCGATTTTAGACTTATTTCTTTTCCGTTTTTATTCATGTTCAGAAGTGCCTTTTCATAGGAAGTGTCAGCTCCGCCGGTGTAGGATTCTGTATTCAGTTCATAGGAAACGAGCTTATCGGAGGAAAAAGTGATCCGCCCTTCAACATTCAGATACCATGAGCTTTTAGCATCAGGGAAGGCCGACTTAAATTCTTTGTAGTCTTTGATAAAGGCGTCAGACAGATCTCCTATCTTTTTTAACCTCTCTCCGTCTCTCACAAAATATTGCAATTGTGCGATCACCTTCTTTTCAATGGATCTGTTGAATCGATTGTTTCCTAGGATCTGTTCGAATGAGATGTCGACTGTTGTACAATTGGAGCTACATTCGGATTCTTTCTTATTATGGTTAAAGAGATTTCGTTTGACATCTTTGTCTTCGGCCTTCTCAGAGACCTCCTTCTCGGTCGCGTTTTCTACGTTGGTATTGCATCTGATACAAAACATTAAACACAATAAAAGGAGTATTGAACTACCAAATCTTATGGTTTGTCTTATTTTCATTCTGCCTTTAGATATTTTGACTTTTTTTTGCACGAGTTAAGAATAGTTGAGCGCCAATCCGTTGATTTTTAAATCTAATCCATAATGAGATCAAAAATACTAGTCATTACCTTCTTTACATCACTAACCACTTTTGCCCAGGAAGCAGATACTTCGTATTGGAAATTCGGAGGGGTCACAACACTTACTTTTTCACAAGTGTCATTGACCAACTGGGCTGCAGGTGGAGAAAACTCTATATCACTCAATGGTTATTTTAATGTTTACGGTAATTATGCCAAGGATAAGGTGACTTGGGAGAATAATCTTGAAATGGGGTACGGTATCATTAAGCAGGGTGACAACGAATCTCCAAGAAAAACTGATGATATTATAATCCTTACTACCCAGTTTGGTTATCAAATATCAAAAAATCTTTCTTGGTCATCAATTCTTGATTTTCGAACACAGTTTTATGAAGGTGAAGATGAAGATGGGAATCGAATTTCCGATTTCATGGCTCCGGGATATATTCTTATCGCAACCGGCTTAAACTGGAATCCTGTACCGTCATTAAACATAACCTATGCTCCAGCAACTGGGAAGATGACCATTGTAAATGATGAGGAATTGGCTGCTGACGGTGCCTTTGGTGTAGATCAGGGACTGCGAGATCTTAGTGGGAATATTATTGAATCCGGTAATAACTCAAGAGTGGAATTGGGATCATTTCTAAAGGTTCGATACAACAAGGAAAATATCCTCACAAACGTTAATGTTGCTTCCAAGCTTGAATTATTCACGAACTATCTTGAAAATCAAGGGGAGATTGATGTCAACTGGCAGAATCAAGTCGTAATGAAAGTGAATGCAATACTAAGTGTCAATTTACAGACTCAATTGATTTATGATAAGGACATAGTCTTCACAGCATTGGATGCCAATGGTGATGTGATAAGTGAAGGTGACAAGGTTCAATTCAAAAGTGTATTTGGAGTCGGTCTGTCATATACATTCGGGAAACCTAAGGAATAAGTTATGGTGCCAGGAAAGACGAATCACCGTAGCTAAGAAATCGGTATTTATGTTCCAGTGCGGAAGAATACACGTTCTTCCAATCATCACCGATAAATCCGGCGATCAGCATGAGCAGGGTGGAGTTGGGCATATGAAAATTAGTTACCAACCCACTGCAAATTTTAAATTCATATCCAGGGACTATTATGACCTCCGTTTGCCCTAAGATCATATCTGTCTTTCTCCTATCCATTAGATCCAATACCGCCTTCAATGCTTCTTTCTTGGTAGGTAAGTCAGACTCATTTTTATAGGGTTGTAACTTGTTTACATGAAACTCTTCGTCACCTTCAAGAATTGCAGCTCCAAACCAGTACATGGACTCTAAAGTTCTCATGCTCGTCGTCCCCACGGCAATTACCTGATCATTATCGAGGATGTCATTTACGGTTTTCTTATTGACGAGGACCTGTTCATTGTGCATTGGATGGTTACCAACAGATGTTTTTATAGGTTGAAAAGTACCAGCAGAAACGTGCAATGTAACCTCGCTTAAAACACATTTCTTTGCCAATTTCCGAATAATGTCTTCTGTGAAATGTAAGCCCGCTGTTGGTGCAGCGACGGCGCCGTTTATTTTGCTGTAGACCGTTTGATATCTTTCCTGATCACTGTCTACCGGATCGCGATCAATATAAGGGGGAAGAGGGGTTTGACCCAGTTCATGGATCAGCTCACTGAATGTCATTTCACCATTCCAGGAGAATTTGACATTGTTTTCTTCCAGGCGTGTGACAGATACTTTCAAATCTCCGATAGTCTGCAGCAGGGTGCTCTTTTCTTTCCATTTCTTCGCATTACCGATCATGCAATTCCAAATACATGTTTCATTCGATTGCATTACTTCTTCCATTACAGTAGATGGGCTAACGGGCTCCAGAAGGAAAATCTCGATTTTTGCTCCTGACTCCTTGTAGAATAATATCCTGGCAGGAATTACTTTGGTGTTGTTAAAAACCAACAATGATCTATCGGGTATCAATTCAGGAATTGATGTAAATGAATGATGTTCAATCGATCCTCTTTTGTAATACAATAATTTAGATGCTGATCGGTCCTCTAATGGGAATTTTGCGATTCGATTTTCGGGTAAATCATAATTAAAAGAAGAGGGATGTATATCTTCGACTCTCATTGAAAATCATGCTAAAACTCGAATATAAACCCTACACTTTGGATTTTAAGTTTGACGCGGGAACGTCCAGGGGTATAATGACCAAAAGACCTATCTGGTTCATAAAGATCAATGAAACAGGTGTACCCATCAATGGTTTTGGTGAAGTAGCTCCATTAAATGGGCTTAGCAAAGAAAATCCTGACGACATCGAAGACCAACTTGCTTCCTGCCAACAAAAACTTATGGAATGTTCGATTCCAGAATCTCTGGAACAGTGTCAGGACCTTGCAAGAAAGGTCTCTCTTGGATTTCCAAGTGTCCAATTTGGCGTGGAGATGGCTTTGATCGACCTGTTTTCTGGAGGTCAACAACTTTGGTTTGATAACTTCTTCACAAAAGGTGACCAGCAAATCCCAATTAATGGATTGATTTGGATGGGGCAGAAAAGTGAAATGATCCGTCAGGTTGATGAAAAGATTGACAGTGGTTTTCAATGCATAAAATTGAAAATTGGGGCCCTTGATTTCAATGATGAAATCGATGTCATTAAGCATCTCCGCAAAAGGTCGTCAGAAGTTGTAGTAAGGTTAGATGCGAACGGTGGATTGAAAAACAATGAAGCTTTAAGGAAACTCAAGGAATTATCTGCATATGATATCCATTCGATTGAGCAGCCCATTCTTCCAAGACAACCCGAAGCGATGAACCTTCTTTGTAAAAAATCCGAGATCCCCATTGCTTTGGATGAAGAGCTGATCGGAATTTCAGATGACTACAAACGAATTGAGCTTTTAGAGACAATTGAACCTCAGTTCATAGTTCTGAAGCCATCGTTATTAGGAGGTTTTCGGGAAACATTAAAGTGGATTGAGATCGCGGAAAGTCATGATATAGGTTGGTGGATCACATCGGCGTTGGAATCGAACCTTGGACTCAATGCCATTAGTCAATTCACCTCCCAATTTTCAGGATTATCACATCAAGGATTGGGAACAGGTCAGCTTTTCAATAATAATTTGACCTCACCCTTATATCTGAATGGCGACAGGATGATGTACGATCCCGAAGGAAGGAGTCAATTACCTTTCTAAAAGGATTCGGTTCAACATATTACTTTCATAATTGTAAATTAAACCTTCTCCGAGTATTTTCGTATTAATTTCATAATTGTAAATGATATGCAAAGAGTTCAGATCGGTGAATTTGAAGAATTGGTATTGTTGATCACGGCTATCCTGCATGAAGACGCTTACGGCATCAGTGTCATGGATGAGATCGAACGACAAACTGATCGGAAAGTAAATATTAGTGCTGTTCACACAGCACTGGATAGATTGGAGAAAAAGGGATTTCTTTCTTCTTATGTGGGTGGTGCGACAACTGAAAGGGGAGGGCGACGAAAAAGATATTTTAAGGTCACCAATCTAGGCGTTCATGCCATTGAGATCAATCGCCAGGTAAGAAATTCATTGTATAATCAAATATCTCCTCAAATTCTTAAGGGAACTCCATGAAGGTTGAAAGGGAGAAAAATATTCATCTATCTATTCGACTCCTTCGGTGGTTCTGTAAACCGTACTATCTGGAGATCATTGAGGGGGACTTATTGGAGATATACCATAGACAAAGACAATTCAACACTCGGAAAGCCGGTAGACATCTATGGTGGAATACTATCCGATTTTTTCGATTCAGATATATAAAAAACATTGAAGATCTAAAACCACAAAGCTCAATTGGCATGTACAAGAATTATTTCAAAGTCGCTCTCAGAAACATGAGGAAAAGTCTGGGCTATACCCTTTTTAACGTATTAGGGTTAGCAATCGGAATTTGTTCGGTATTACTCATCACTCTCCACGTATCTTTTCAGTTTACTTATGACAAGCATATTACTCACGCTGATCGGATATATAAAGTTGTGAATGAATATAGTCCTGACCTTGAGAGGTTTGGCAGAACCACTCCGGCGTTATTAGTATCAAAGCTTAAAGAAGACTATCCCGAAGTTGAAACAGGAGTTAGGACGACAGGTATTTTTCCCATAATATTTGAACTTGATAATGAATATTTCTCAGAAAGGGGTTGCATCATGGTGGATTCAACATTCTTCGATGTCTTTCCTGCAACATTTCTGGCTGGTACTCCGGAAAATGCGCTTAATAGAGAAAATACCATTGTACTCACGCAATCGATGGCTCAGAAACTTTTTCCGGATCAGAACCCAGTTGGAGAGATCTTGAAAAACAACGACACCAATTATGAAGTGACAGCGGTCATCACAGATCCGCCAAAATCAACTTCGATTCCTTATCGGTACTTACTAAGCTTACCTCATGATGAGTGGGCAACAAAGGGATGGTGGAGTGCAAATAACTTCAATTCGTACATCAAGCTCAAAGAGGGTGTAGATGTTGAACAGTTAAAAGCAAAAATGCCAGATTTTGTCACAAGGTATCTGGCGGACGAGTTATTGGATTTCTTATCTAAATATGAAGACTGGGACAGTTACCTGGCTGATGGTAATCACAAATCATTTGGATTCAAACCTCTTTTGGACATTCATCTTCATTACCCGAGTTTGACTATGGGTAATCCAGGGAGTTATAACAACGTCATCACATTCTCCATAATTGCCTTTTTTATTTTACTGATAGCATGTATCAATTACATCAATATGTCAACCGCCAAGTCTTCTCTTAGGGCGAAAGAAGTTGGTATGAGGAAAGTAATGGGATCGATAAGGCGCGGTTTGATATACCAATTTTTAGTTGAATCGGTGACTATCACCATCATCGCAATGATTGTTGGTCTTATTCTTTCGCTTCTGGTTTTACCTTACTTCAATTATATCACAGGGATGGAATATGAACTCGGTTTCTTATTTCAGTTAAATAGCCTGATATGGATCATATTAATCCTTTTGATAGTTGGCATTCTGGCAGGCAGCTATCCGGCTTTTTACATATCTTCCTTTAAACCAGTGAGTGCGTTGAAAGGTGAAAACGTACAAGGAGGTAGTAAGAAGTTAAGAAGTTCTTTAGTAGTATTTCAGTTTGCAATTTCAATCTTTCTGATAACGGGGACTCTTCTGGTATATATGCAGATTGATCACGTTTCAAAGCGAGAACTGGGATTAAATGTGGAGCAAACCTTTGTAATTAAAACACTTGGAAAGCTTGACAAAAACTATGAAGCATTCAGTAACAAATTACTATCGAATCCTTCCGTCGGCTCCATCGGAATGATGAGTAGTTACCCCTCCGGATCGATTTCCGATTGGGGCTACAATACTCGCGGTGATAACAAAGTTTCTCTCAATCCTGATCACTTCTTTGTGGATGAAAATGTACTGCAAACACTGGGAATTGAGTTGTCCACAGGAAGATATTTTACCGGTCAGGAATCGGACTTTAAGTCTGTTTTGGTCAATGAGACTTTCGTTAAAAATGCGGGGTGGGACCAGCCGATAGGACAGGTGCTCGACCGTGGTTCTGAATCAGATAGGTACCAGGTCGTTGGCGTTACGAAAGATTTCGTTTCGAGGACAGGCTCCCGTAATATTCGTTCACAATTATTCAGGTATTCTGACAAGATCCATGAAGGTTATCATGGAAATTACAATTCATATTGTCATGTTTCTATAAATGGCGATTATCAGGAGACAATCCAATTTATTGAGGAAACATGGGATTCATTCGTTCCCGGATACCCATTTGACGGATTTTTCCTGGATGAAGCCTTCAACAGACTTTATATCGATGAAAGGAAATTTGGACAATTATTCACATCCTTTTCAATCTTGGCAATTGTAATAGCATCGATTGGATTGTTCTCCCTTGCGGCATTTACACTTGAAAAAAGAACCAAAGAGATAGCGATTAGGAAAGTATTGGGGGCTACAGAGATCAAAGTTATTTCAATTGTGTTATTGGACTTCCTTAAGTTGATCATTATTGGGTCAGTACTTTCTATTCCGGTGGTGTACTATTTAGGAGGTGAATGGCTTAGTAATTATGACTACAGGATCTCGATACAGCCCTTTATTTTTTTCATTCCTATACTTGCCGTGATACTAATCTCAATATTAACTATTGGTTATAAAAGTTATATTGCTGCAACCAGTAATCCTGCCTTTGCTCTTAAGCAGGAGTGATTTATTGGACCTGTTTCAGTAACTTTGCGACATGAAAAATTCAGCAAACAAACTCACTTTTTTAACACTTTTAGTTGCCATTATCTTTGGATGTACTCAGGGTAATACCTCCCAGAGAAATGACGATCAGAACCCTGAAGCATCGTTAAGTTTTTACGGGGATCGTATAGATATGAAGGATGCCATTCCAGTGCAAACCCTTTTGGATGAATTAGGTGATAGCGATTCCCTCAATACCAAGGTGGAGGCTACTATTTTAGAAACTTGTGAAATGAAAGGTTGTTGGATGACCGTCAAACTCGACGAAGGAACGTCCATGAGAGTGACCTTTAAAGACTATGGTTTTTTCGTTCCTAAAGAAGGAATGCAGGGAAAGAAAACCTACTTTGAAGGTAAAGCGGAAAAGACCGTAATGGATGTTGAAACATTACGCCATTACGCTGAAGATGAAGGAAAAAGTGAAGAAGAAATAGCAGCTATAACAGAACCAAGAACGGAGTTGACTTTTGTTGCTTCTGGTGTCATTATAGTAGATGCAGAATAGTCTAATTTCCTCTATGACGATGCTGACGGGGACCTCTCTGTTCATGGAGGGATCCATTTAGTATTTCGATCAGTTTTTCTTTCTGATTTTCATCGCAGATGGAAGACAGTTCTTTCACAAATCGGACAAACTCCATCTCAATAATTCTTTGCTGTTCGGAGAAGTCGCTGTACGCAGATTGGTAAGCCAATGAATCCTCCATAACCACTGAACGATGGATCCCTTGTTTGATTTCTCTGGCTTTATACTGCAAGTTCCTCATGGTTTCCTGATGGTACCTAAAGATCTCCTGAAATTCGATAGTCTGTTCTTTATTGAAATCAAGCTGCCTGGGTATCATACGGCCAGCCATTTCCTGTCTCTGCCTATCTGCTCTTTCCATTCTGTCCTGTACTTTTCCGAAAGGTCGATGGTGCCAGACAAATCCAAGTAAAAGCACATTTATCAGAACCAGGACAATGACCAAAGCTGTTAGTATTTTTTGATAATTATTCATTCCGAAAACGTTTCAAGGTATTGATAGGTGTCAACTTCTATAGTAATCTCAGCATAGGATTGGTCATTAATAATATCCTCATCCGATATATAGATCAGAGTGACCATATTCACAATGGCCAGCACGATCATGGCAGCAATGCTGTAATGGAACCATTTGATAAATTTAGTGCTTCGTCCAACATCTAATCTGGATAGTAATCTTTGATCGAAATCTGCCGAAGGTTTGGCAGATTCAATCCCTTCCAAAGAGTTGAGGACAGTGTCAATTTGATCGTATGGTTGTTTCATAATGTTCTTTCAAAATACTTCTTAAATTCTGGATGGCCCGATGCATTAATGACTCAATAGATGAAAGGGACCTATCAAGGATCTTAGCGATCTCGTTATACGACAGACCCTCCACTTTACATAAAATAAAGGCGATCCTCTGGTTTTCAGAAAGTCTATCAATGGCAGAAAAAAGAATAGCGGCATTCTCCTTGTTCTCTAGAGTAATACCGGGATGGTAGAATGGATTTCCTGATAACAGAGATTCATTCAAGTTCACATGATCACCGGATCTTTTCAATGCTTTTTTCATTCTGACAAACTCCAGACTCTTATTAACTGATATTCTGTAAATCCAAGTTGATAGTGAAGATTTACCCTTGAACTCATCAATGTGTTGAAATACTTCAATAAACACTTCCTGGGCAATATCTTCCGCGTCACTAGGATCCTTAATAAAACTGAGACACGTGTTGTATACTCGATTCTTATTTTCAGAAACTATTTTCTCAAACTCAGTATCCAACACGTGTCAGTAGATTTATTCATTGGAATTTATTCAAAAACCATGTCTTCCACCGCGATGACGATGACCTTTCCCCTTAAAGTGTTCATGCATTTGATCGAATTTGATTTTTTGCTTGTCGTCAAGCATAGCCCTCACTTCAAGTCTGTGGTTAATTTGTAATGTAAACTGGGAACCATTTAAGTCACTTATTTCAGCCACCAATTTGTCTATTGCCTTTCGATCCGGCACATCTTTTGTTATTTCCGCGTTCAGTTCTGCTCTCTTTATTTCAAGATTATTCCTTACATCTTTCATCTCCTTATGATGTGAAAGCCTGATGTCCTCAAGCTGGGTTTGTTGTTCTTCACTAAGTTGAAGATGTTCTATTATTCTTTCGGGTCCTCTTTGTTCACTTCGTTGTTCATGCCTATATCCATTTTCCTGACGAGGTCCTCTTTGAGCCATTGCCAATGTGCCTAGCATCAACAACAGCAAGATCATTGTATTTCTTTTCATTTTTCATGAAGTTTTTGACTTCATCCTATTAGATGAAAAACAGATTGAAAACTTGCGGTATTGAGAAATAATTAAACCCGGATTCCGATCATAGTCATATCATCGACCTGGTCGGCGTCTTTTTTCCAATCCTCTACGGACTGAGTGATCACAGCATGTTGTGATTCAAAATCCTTGGTATGATTTTCTTTTAGGAGTTCACGTAATTGTTTGGACCCAAATTTCTTGGTGTAGGAATCATTGGTCTGATCCTGGATCCCATCTGTATAAAGATAGATTTCCGTCATTCCATCCAGATCCAATATCTGGGGCTCAAAATCAATTTGATCATACCAGGTACTTCCGATGGATTTTCGTGTTCCTTTTATGCGATTTAGGATTCCATTTCTAACATAAACAAGGTCAAGTTTCGCTCCGCAAAACTCCAGTGTATTGGATTTCCTATTAACAATGATCATACTGGCATCCATGGTATTTTCATGGACCTCGGGGCGAGATAAGGCCAGGGTTCGAAGGAAGCTCTTATGCAGTTCGTTCAGAATTTCATGTGCGTGAATAAGTTGTTGTTCATTCACAATCTGTGAGAGTTTTGTTTCACCGATCATTGCCAGCATCGCACCAGCCACACCATGTCCCATACAGTCCACTACTGTAAGTATTGCCAGATCATGCTCCTCGTTTTTGATCTCCTGGAACCAAAAAAAGTCTCCTCCCACATAGTCTTTGGGATTATAGATTACAAAGACATCTTTAAATGCGTTGAGGAGTTTGTCAGCGCTGGGTAGCATAAGTTCCTGTACAGTTTGTGCATACAGAAGACCTTCAGTCAATCGCTGGTTCGCACTTTCCAGCTCATGAGTCCTCTCCTTCACCTTTTCTTCCAATTCTCTATTGACCAAGGAGAGTTTTTTCACAAGCTTATTTCGTTGGCGCTTTGTCATCAATGAATCGATGGCATGATCCAGTGTGAGCTTCATGTCGGCCATGTCGTATGGCTTCGTGATATATCTGTAAATGTTGCAAGAGTTGACAGCTTGAACAATTACTTCGATGTCGGCAAATCCGGTTAATATGATCCTGATGAGATCGGGGTGATCTTCAAGGGTCTTTTGGAGGAATTGTGTGCCAGACATTTCAGGCATTCGCTGATCCGATATTATTACATGGATCTTATTTTCTTTTAGGACCTCCAGACCCTCCCTGCCACTTAAAGCAGTGAATACATTGAATTCACGTCGAAAGGATGTTCTGAAAATCCGAAGATTTATCTCCTCGTCGTCCACGTAGAGGATATTGTACTTCTTGGTGTCGTCCTTTCTGCCGTTTACTTTTCTCCTTTCAACTAACTCTGTCTCCATCTGATTTAAAAGTTCCTTTTATCATTTAGTTTTCTTAGAATATCGTTCATTTAAGCGATGTTCATAGTCAAACTTCATAATTGCTTTCCAGAGCTGATCAATTCCTTGCCAGTCACCGCCAGTCAATGTACTTGGCCTCGCAAAAAAATGTGAGAAAAAGTGGAAAACCCACAGAACGGCAGGTGGATATATTCACCTTCCGATCAGGGTGTTTAGTTGACAACATGGTGGCTAGCATTTTACAATTATGCAAAATAATTATATTTCTCCAAAGTAGTTTATTTATTCAATTTGCAAATGCCATAATCGATGAAAAAGTCCTCGAATACGACTAATTAGGACGATTGTCTGTCAAACTTAACTCTGCTGTCATTGTTTGTATAAGTATCAACAGCCATTCACATAAATGAACAGTCCTTCCATACAATTTAAAATAACTTTGTTCTTTGATCTTTCGTTTCAGCAGATAACCAAACCAAAAATGACTTTAATAAGCAGATTGCTTACCGTCCTTTTGTGTGGGTTTTTTCTATCCACACACGCTCAAAAACCGAAAATCTACCATGCGGGAGAAATCCAACAACAGCTTGATAAACTGAATGTTCTTGGGACGGTTCTTTATGTTGCGGCCCATCCGGACGATGAAAATACTCGCCTCATTGCGTACTATGCCAATGAAAAATTGTTTAGAACAGCTTATCTGTCTGCTACCCGTGGAGATGGAGGACAAAATCTTATTGGACCCGAAATCCGGGAAAAACTCGGACTGATCCGCACTCAGGAGCTACTTGCTGCAAGAAGAACTGATGGAGGCACTCAATTTTTTTCACGAGCAAATGATTTTGGTTACTCAAAGCATCCAGATGAAACATTAACTATTTGGGAAAAGGAAAAGGTTCTTTCTGATTTCGTAAGGGTAATAAGGAAATTCAAACCGGATGTCATCATCACAAGATTCAGTACGGAGCCAGGAGTGACCCACGGACACCATACAACTTCGGCAATCCTGGCAGAAGAAGCTTTTGATCTGGCTGGCAATCCGGATGCTTTTCCGGAGCAATTGGAAGACTTGGAGGTTTGGCAACCCAAAAAGCTTTTCTGGAACACCAGCTGGTGGTTTTATAGAAGAACAGGGCGAAAATTTGATCCCACAGGACTCAAACCAGTAGATGTTGGAACCTACAATTCACTTTTGGGAAAGTCCTATACGGAAGTGGCCGCAGAAAGCAGATCCATGCATAAAAGTCAGGGATTTGGGGCAACTGGAAGTCGTGGTTCAGAAATTGAATATTTAAAACCGATCAAGGGCGATACTACAGGTGATATCTTCAAAGGTATTGATACTTCCTGGGGTCGAGTCACAGGAAGCGACAATCTGTCCTATTTTCTTGATGAAGCTTCAAAATCATACAATGCGAGTGAACCTTGGAAAACTCTGGAAAATCTATACAGTGCAAGAGAGGAACTTCTTAAACTGCCAGATCAATTTTGGAAGGAAATAAAGCTACGTGATCTCGATAACGTGGTCAAAGCACTTACTGGCACCTACCTTGAGGTTACAACAGATGACTTTTCATATGTCACAGGAGATTCAATTACGTTCAAAGTTGAATCCATCAATCGAGTGGATACGGACCTAGAACTTTCTGAGGTGGTGATTGAGCCATTGGGCTTCAGGAATGTAATTGGTCAGAAACTCAAAGCAAACTCGAAATTCACAACTGACTTCAAAACAATAGTTCCGGATGGTCTCAATGGAAGTAATCCATATTGGTTGAATAAGCATGCCACACTCGGGATGTATCATGTTGATGACCCAAATCTGATAGGAACTCCCGAAAATGAATCCATATTCAAGGCAAGATTCATCGTAAAATGGCAAGATCATTTCCTGGAGTACGAAACCCCCATATCCTTCAAAAGAAACGATCCCGTCGATGGAGAGACCTATAGACCTGTTGTGATAGCTCCTCCGGCCATG
Organism: Cyclobacteriaceae bacterium; assembly: GCA_965242805.1. Taxonomy (GTDB): domain Bacteria; phylum Bacteroidota; class Bacteroidia; order Cytophagales; family Cyclobacteriaceae; genus JANQEU01. Next base: position 5,229,009 of record CBDETD010000002.1, read on the forward strand.
GTGAATCTTGATAATGAAATAATTGTTTTCGGGAGCAATGAGGCCAAGGAGGTTGAGGCCCGTGTCATCTCAGGTAATACCAATGTCAAGGGAGTGTTAAAGATCAAAGGACCAGAGGGCTGGATTGTTGAACCAACTTCATTTTCATTTGAACTGAAACAAAAGAATGAAGAAAAACTGTTTCGATTCAGTATTACTCCCCCCGAAGGGGCCCACCAGGTGAAACTGACTGCTGAATTGGAATTTGAGGATGGACGTGTTTCCTCAAAAGGAAAACAGGTTATTGAATATGACCATATTCCAACTCAAACTCTATTTCCAGCGGCGGAGATCCAACTTGTGAAACTGGACTTGAAGAAGAACGGTAATCTTATCGGATATATTCCAGGAGCCGGAGACGCTGTACCTGAAAATTTGAGACAAATAGGGTATAATGTTCAAATCCTATCCAAAGATGATGTAGTTAGTCAGGAATTGAGTCGTTTTGATGCCGTGATCTTAGGAGTTCGTGCCTTCAACACAATTGATTGGTTGGCTTACAAAAACCAAGAGCTGTTTAATTACGTGAAAGAGGGAGGAAATGTGATTGTGCAGTATAATACAAGCCATAGATTGGTAACCCAGGAAATAGCCCCCTATCCCATCAAGCTGTCTCGTGATCGCGTAGCGGTTGAAACTGCTGAAGTCAGAATACTGGATCCGGATCATCCGATATTGAATTATCCAAACAGGATCACCAAAGATGATTTTGAGAACTGGGTACAGGAACGAGGATTGTATTTTCCTACGGAGTGGGATCCAAAGTTCAGTGCGATTTTGAGTTCAAATGATCCAGGTGAATCACCAAAAGATGGTGGGTTGATAGTGGCAAAACATGGAAATGGATACTACATCTACACTGGTTATTCCTGGTTCCGTGAATTACCTGCAGGAGTTCCCGGGGCCTACCGAATTTTCGTAAACTTGATATCAGCAGGCAAAAACAAAGAACAATAAATGAATCCTCCCGAGTACACACAAGAGAAATATATTGATACACCACCTAGATTCAAGAGCTGGAAAGCAATATATTTGATTGTTGTTGCTCAATTTGCTGCTACCTTGTTTATACTCCACTGTTTCCCAACCTTCTTTTAGATGAACAATCTTGATTTCCTGGTCCTTTTTGGGACTTTGCTTTTCATTGTGGTATATGGAGTATGGAAAACTCGTGGTCAGCATAATATTCAAGGGTATCTACTTGGCGATAACTCCCTTAAATGGGGTACCATAGGGCTGTCCGTGATGGCGACCCAAGCCAGTGCCATAACTTTCATTTCTACCCCGGGCCAAGGTTATGAGGATGGAATGGGATTTGTCCAGAATTATTTCGGGATACCTATAGCGCTGGTCATAGTTTCCGCAGTATTCATTCCAATATACTATCGATTGAAAGTTTATACGGCTTATGAATATCTGGAGAATCGATTTGATCTAAAAACCAGGATTTTAGGAGCCGGAATATTCCTGACGCAAAGGGGATTACAGGCTAGCCTTACTATTTACGCTCCAGCAATTATACTTTCAGCTGTCTTAGGATGGAATCTTGCGCTGACAATCGTTATAACTGGTCTTCTGGTCATTGTCTACACTGTGTCCGGAGGTACCAAGGCCGTCAGTATTACCCAAAAACAGCAGATGGCAGTCATCATGGGAGGTATGTTTGTGGTTTTTGGGATTTTGGTTGGTTTCATTCTGAAACATGTCTCATTTGGAGATGCCGTAAATGTTGCATCGGTACTCAACAAAACACAAGCGGTAGATTTTGACTTCAACTTTGAAAAACGTTACACTTTTTGGTCAGGGATCACTGGAGGCCTCTTTCTCTCGTTGAGTTACTTCGGAACAGATCAATCCCAGGTTCAGCGATACCTCGGAGGAAAGAACATTGCTGAAAGTAGGATTGGACTCATGTTCAATGCCATCTTCAAGATACCCATGCAGTTTTTTATTCTCTTCTGCGGGGTTATGGTCTATGTTTTCTACATCTTCTACACTCCCCCCGTTCACTTCAAAACCGCGTCTCTTGAATTGCTGAGAAATAGTTCGAAATCCGAAGAGTTGACCCAACTCGAGATGGAGTATGGACAATTGTTAGAAAAGAGGAAAGACCTGGCAATCAGCTACAGTGAAGCGTCTTCGGTTGAAGATCAGGATTTTTTTTCAATGGAATTGAGATCGGTTGATGAAAGGTCTGAGTCAATAAGAAAGGATGTTAAGGATTTGATCATTGAGGTGGATCCAAATGCGGAAACCAAAGATTCGGACTACGTATTCCTGACCTTCATTTTAGGATATATACCACATGGAGTGATAGGTCTTTTGATTGCGGTGATACTTTCAGCAGCCATGTCATCGACCTCATCCGAGCTTAATGCCCTGGCATCAACAACCACCGTTGACTTTTATAAACGAATTATTCAAAAAGAAGGATCCGACCAAAAGTATCTCAATGCTTCAAGAATATTTACACTCGTATGGGGTATCATAGCTATATTTTTTGCCCTGATCCTGAAGAATTCCGAAAACTTGATTGAAGGAATAAACATTGTTGCATCATTATTCTATGGGACAATTCTGGGTATATTTCTGATAGCTTTCCTTTTTAAGTATGTGAGCGGATCTGCCACTTTTTATTCTGCAGTTGTATTACAGATCTTTGTTATCGTATGTCATTTCATGACCGTAGCTGGCTATTTCAAGTTAGGCTATTTATGGTACAACGCTATTGGATGTGGAGGGACCATTATCCTCGCCCATATTCTCAATCCCTTTATGAGATCAAGAAAGACATAAAAAAACCTCACTGGGATATCCAATGAGGTTTTAATAAGTTTTTCAGGATTTTATCTCCCTTTGATTTCAGCAATCAGATCTTTGTTTCTTTTGATGTAGCCAAAGTCACCATTTTCATTGGCTTCAGCCTTTTTCAATGACATCTCTGCAGTTTCGATTGCCTCTTTATCACGTCCAAGTTTGGCAAGGATTGCAGCTTTAGTATGAATGTTCCAGAATTGGTGACCAAAATCACCAGACTCGAAATACATATTCATCCATTGAAGAGCTTTTTCCATGTCTTTACCGGTATTGAAATAATAATTGGCCGCCTGAACATAATTTACAGGATTGACCATGGTATTTTTTTCAATCTGTGCCATTACCATATCGTCATAGTCCACCTTTACAGGGACTGTGAAAACGGTTTTTTCCCAGCCAAACCAGATGTCTGCGGAAGTGTTGTCAGCGGAAATACTGGTGATAGCAAAAGTCATGGACCCTATATCGTATTGAAACTCGGTAACCGGTACCTTCGTCCTCATTGCTATTTTATCATCTTCCATCGCTGACAGATTTCCACCGATTGAAGGATCTGAATAAAGCATGAATTCAAATTCATCGGCGCCAGGAACTGTAACAATCAGGTAGGTTCCCGCTTTAACATCGGTCCCACCGATATTCGCATCTGTGCTTATGGTCAATTTGGAACCTGAGTTTGCACCAGTTCGCCACATTTCGCCATATGGTACAAGGAAACTGTCACCTGTTCCGAATATTTGTCTTCCTTTGACACCTGGTCGGAAATAATCAATAGTTATTTCAGTAAGACCAACGGTGCTGCTTACTGACCCCGCAGGACTTGGCTGTGGAGTGTTGATTTGGGCAGTGGCCATAAATGCTCCCAATAGTAGGGTTAATGTGAGGTTTGTTAACTTTCTCATTTTAATTATTTGGTTTTCGATCAATGTTTGATTCTAAGTCTTTTACAAAACTACCACGTTCATTTTATGAACGCTCGAATGTAGTGGAAATAGCTCAGGATCTGGTAGGAAAATATTTATTTACCAACCTTAATGGAGTTTTAACGGTAGGTAAAATTATTGAAACAGAGGCGTATAACGGAAGAAATGACAGGGCTTCTCATGCATATGGTCGTAAAACCAAAAGAACTGAGGTGATGTATGGTGAGGGGGGGCATGCTTACATTTACTTATGTTATGGGATTCATCATTTATTCAATGTGGTCACAAACAAAAATGGGCTGGCCGATGCGGTCCTGATAAGGGCTATCGAACCCATTCACGGGATGGATGATATGATGAGGAGAAGGAATAAAACAACGGACAGGAATTTAACATCAGGGCCTGGGATATTGAGTCAAGCCCTGGGAATTTGTAGAGAAATGTCAGGTGTCGATCTGACAGGCGACAAATTATGGATTATGAAAAAAGGCGATGTAGATATCAATGTGGAAATTGATCGAAGAGTTGGAGTGGACTACGCTAAGGAGGATGCATTCTTGCCATGGCGATTTTGGTTAAAAGGAAGTATGTGGGTAAGTAAAGGAAAGCAACCTGTAAGAACAAAATGAAATTACTCATAGATTCTACGACCAAGGATCTCGGTCCTTGGATTGAAGCACTCCGAAAAGAACTGAGTAATGAGAATGTCGTAACATGGGGCGAATCCTGGGATCCTGATTCCATAAGTACTGCTGTCGTTTGGAATCATCGGGCAGAACTTTTCAAACGCATACCGAAGGTAAAGCTTGTGGCGTCATTGGGAGCTGGAGTAGATCATATCATGTCTGATCCATACCTGCCTCCAAAAGCTCAGATCACACGGGTGATAAGTCAGCATCTTAGTACTCCTATGTCCAATTACTGCATAGGGGCAATCTTGTATTTTAGGAAACAGTTTGATAAGTACTTATTGGATAAGGGATCAAAAATATGGGATCCTGAATTTGATCCGGAAAGAGACCTAAAAATAGGAATTCTTGGAATGGGAGAGCTGGGACAAGACCTCGCATCAAAACTGGTTCCTCTTGAGTTTGATATAAACGGAATGAGCCAATCCCCGAAAAAGATTCCAGGTGTTAAGAGTTACGTTTTGTCACAATGGGATGAATTCCTTCAATCCATCAACCTTCTGGTCTGTATGCTCCCGGCAACCCCGGAAACCAAGGGAATATTGAATCGTGATCTTTTTAGAAAAATGGGAAAAGGAAGTTTCCTGATCAATGTAGCACGAGGTCAACATCAAATAGATGAAGACATTCTATGGGCATTGGACAAGGGTTTTTTGGATGGTGCTTTCTTAGATGTTTTTCCGAATGAACCATTGCCATCGAATAGCCCATTGTGGAATCACCCGAACGTTTTCATTACACCACATATCGCTGTCGTGACCAAACTTGAAGCCGCCATTCCGACTATAGTGGAAAATCATAAGCGGGTACAGGAAGGTAGGCCCATAATCGGCCTTGCAGATCGAAAAAAAGGATATTAAAAAATCCCGGTATGCCTATACCGGGATCCAAATTCATTCATAACACCGTGTTTACCGTATATCTTTGTCAGGTAATCCGATAGTTATAATAATACAAATTTATATTAATTTATTCATATAATCATTGATTTATATAAAAAAATAAATAATTAATATATAAATAGTTATATAATGAAGTATCTCTACGCTCTTCTCACCATTTTGCCTTTGGTGCTTTTCAGTCAAGATCAGCCTGTCATTCAGTTCTTTGGAGAAGTGGAAGAGGTAAAAAGATTAAACTCTCCTTATGATGAGAATTTTATTGCCATTCATCCCAATGGTCAGGAAATAGTTTTCACAAGAAGAAATCATCCAGGAAATATCGGAGAGAGACACAATCCCGGGGACATTTGGATTTCACGGTTTGATACTATTTGGTCATCTCCGAAATCTACGATTAACGTCCATCCCATGAAGTTGGTGACTCCTTTGGGTTTTGTGAATGATGGCCAATATTTTCTGTATAATACTACCACTTTTGATAAAGGAATCTTCATAGGGGAAGTATGGCTTTCAACGATCAGTGATAAGTTCCTGCAGAGTGCTCGAAAATTGGATATCAACTTTTTTACAAATATCTCTGAGCATCAATCAGGATCCATTTCAGCAGATGGGAAGCATATTTTGTTTGCTATGGAGACCAATTTCTCGTTTGGCGTGGAAGACATATATGTATCACATCTGGAGGAGGGAGGTTCATGGAGTGCTCCCCGAAACCTTGGATACAGGATAAATACTCCTTTTCAGGAATATACTCCATTCCTTGCTGCCGATGGGGTGACATTATTTTTTGCGTCAAATGGTAGAAATGATGGGCGGGGGAGTTTTGACCTTTACGTGTCTCAGCGAATCGATGAATCGTGGCAAAACTGGACAGAACCTGTTAATCTTGGGGATAAAGTTAACACACGTGGTTCTGAAACTGCCTTCTCTTTTTCGCCAGGAGCGAATTTTGGGTATTTTGTTTCGACGACCGATAGCGATGGTTATGGTGACATCAAAAGGATAAGGATCCAAAGTGATATTGAACCCATAAAAGAAGAAGTTACACCTTTTGTTTTACGGGAAAAGGAAGAAAGGACAACCTACTTCAGCTTGATTGATAAAAGTACCGGAGAATCAGTTGAAGGTGAGCTCCGCCTCATTTCCGATGATGTGGATACCCTTATAAGTTCCGGAGTTCAATGGGTGGATTTCAATTTTCCCAATCTTACGATCGAAACGAAAGCCGATGGATACTTAAGCAATGTAGTCCAATTGACCTCGACAATTCTGGAGAATACGGATACCATTTCTATAGAGATTGACGCATTAAGTGTTGGTAATACCATTACACTCAAGAATGTTTTATTTCACAGGGGTACGGCCAATTTTGTGGAAGGATCGGAAACAGAATTGGATAGGGTAGTGGCAATGATGAATGATTATCCGGAAATCAAGATCATGATAAAAGGTCATACAGACAATGTTGGTGATCCGGTTTTGAACCTTGAATTGTCCAGAGAAAGAGTTTATGTTGTGAGAGATTATTTAATGGATAAAGGAATTAATTTTAGAAGACTACAATGGAAAGGGTATGGAGGTAATCAACCACTTGTTCCCAATGATTCTGAAGAAAATAGAAGATTGAATCGGAGAGTTGAGTTCACAATAATTGAGAACTAAAATCCTTCAGCATAATCATCCATTCTGGTGTAGTCCGAAGCTCCCTCGTAGGTGCTATCGGGTCTTACCAGAACAGCATTCACTCGACCCATGACTGAGCTTCTCAATTCCATTGTATGACCAAAGGAAACAAGGTCAAGGGAATCCTCCGTAGAGATCCCTCCCGGTTCATAAAGTATACGATCCGGTAACCACTGACTATGAACTCTTTTGGAATTGACTGCATCCTGCATTGTCATGCCGTGGTCAACCACATTCATAATGCATTGAAAAACTGAAGTTATAATTGTCGAGCCCCCGGGCGTTCCCAATACCATGAAGAGGGCTCCTTCTTTTTCAACGATAGTTGGCGTCATTGCGCTCAACATACGTTTTGCTGGTTGAATGGAATTTGCCTCTGCACCTACCAGTCCAAATTGATTAGGTATGCCTGGCTTGGCACTGAAATCATCCATCTCGTTATTTAAGAAAAATCCAGCTCCCTGAACCATCACACCTGATCCAAAGAAGCTGTTAAGGGTTGTGGTTATGGAAACAGCATTTCCTTCAAGATCAACAATTGAGTAATGAGTCGTCTCTGTACTTTCGACTACATCGACTTTGCCCTCCTTAATTTCCTGTGAAGAAGTTCTTTTGTTCATTTTGATTGTTGAGAACCTTTCCTTGTTATAATCCTCACTCAATAACATCTGCTGGGGGACATCATAAAAATCCGGATCTCCTAAATGAGTAGCCCGGTCAGCATAAACTCGCCGTTCCAATTCGGTTTTCAAATGGATGGTTTTCGCTCTATTATGTCCGGTTTTAGTGATATCCAACATCTCAGCACCTTGCAATAGTTGAATTAATGCAATCCCTCCACTCGATGGTGGAGCCATTGAGTAGATCGTATGACCCTTGTACTCGCCGACAATTGGTTCTCTCCATTTGACCTCGTAGTCGGCAAGATCATCTTCTGTGATCAATCCACCCCCCAACTGCATTTCTTTGGCAATTTGATTGGCTACGATCCCCTTGTAAAATCCATCCCGCCCATTTGCTTGGATAAATGATAGTGTTGCGGCCAATTCTCTTTGAATCACCGAATCTCCTTCCTGCCATCCACTTTGATCTAACATCCAAATGTCGTACCTATTGGCGTCCTTGAATACTTCTTGTTTGTTATTGATATGATCCGCAGCGAGTTTGGTCAACACGTGTCCATTGTACGCCAGTTTGGTCGCAGGCCGAACCAGCTGGTTCCATGGTAGTGAACCATACTTCTGATGAATCGCCCACATGCCAGCAACTGAACCCGGGACTCCTGCAGCGAGGTGGCCTACTCTGCTCTTCATAGGTATCACATTACCGTCCTCATCGAGATACATGTCTTTCGAAGCATTAGTAGGCGCTTTTTCCCTAAAATCGAGTGATGATACATTTCCATCTTTGTCTCTCAAAAGGGCAAATCCACCCCCACCAATGTTACCCGCTTCAGGAAATACAACTTGTAAAGCAAAGTGAACTGCTATCGCAGCATCGAAAGCATTCCCTCCATTCCTTAGAATTTCAACTCCAATTTTCGTTGCCAGAGGGTGAGCACTTGTTACCATGGCCGAATCGCCTATTGCACCTAAAGTTCGGGGACTGTAATTACTTTTCTGAGGAGGTTGGCATGCCTCAACTAAGAAAATAGTAAGAAACAAATAGAGTATATTTTTCATTTCCTTGTGGTCAATGTCCTGAATCTGACGGTTTTGGTCCGCTTTTTCTTACTGTGTTTGTTATGGTTGTACCAACTGAAGTGCTTCTTATTCTTGACTAGTTTTGTTCTATAGGTTTTCGGAGTACAGGAGGAGATTCCGAATACGATCGTAAGAATAATTATAGAGTTGAAGAGCAAGCGCATAAAAAAATCCCGGAGATTACCGGGATAATGATACAAAGAAATATGATTTTCTTTAATCAGTTTTGCAATCCAGGGTATAAATATCTTTTATTAACCCCGTATTCAGATCGTAAACCCACCCATGTAGACAAGGAGCAGAACGTTCTCTCCATTCCTGTTGAATAATTGTAGTCTCAGATAGATTCTGGATCTGCCTTTTAACATTGAGCTCTACTAATTTGTCTACCTTTTCCTTTGGGTCTTCAATGGTGTCCAATTCTGCTTTATTGGCAATACGGATTTGCTTTATATTTTCCAACCAGGCGTCTATGAGCCCTAAAGGTTGGTCATCTATAGCTGCCTTCACTCCTCCACATCCCGTATGACCACAAACTATGACATGGTCCACCTTAAGTACCTGTACCGAATATTGAAGGACACTCAATAAATTAAGATCTCCGGGAACAACAAGGTTGGCAATGTTTCTGTGAACAAATGCATCCCCAGGTTCCAGATTCAGAATTGTTCCAGGAGGAACCCTGCTATCAGAACAGCCAATCCACAAAAAACCTGGTGATTGACCTTTTGACAATTCACTGAAGTACGTAGGATCATGGCTTATTTGCTCCTGGGCCCATGCTTTATTTTCCAGGCGGAGTTTCTCGTATGATTTCATTAAATGAGCTTAAGTTAAAATTGATAATTACTTAGAATTCCTTTTGAAAAGTGCGTTTTGACTTCCTCTGGTCTTCTTAATTTCTACTGTAATATTGTTAAACTTCGCGAAGTCTTCAAAATCTTCGATCGTCTCAACTATATCCTGGTCAATATATTTTGATTTAGTGCCATCTATGATGACATAGGAATCAGCAGGAATATTCTCCATTCTATGCCTTAAAATAGCCTTATTCAGGAAACTAACATCTTTCGTAAGCTTTAAGAGATAATTGTTGTCGCTTTTAGTGATTTCAACAGATTTATGAAAGTTTGTTTTAACCACAAATGCCAACCCAATAACCATTCCTATGGTTATTCCAACCAGAAGGTCAGTAAGCAAAATCGCTCCGATAGTGATTACGAAAGGCGTGAACTGATCAAAACCTTTTCTGTACATTGATTTATACAAACTTGGCTTCGTCAGTTTATAGCCTATTCTAAGTAGAATGGCCGCAAGTGCGCTAAGAGGTATCAAGTTCATCCAATGAGGTATAAAAAGAACCGCAATAACCAGAAGTATTCCATGGAAAACTGCTGAAACCTTGGTTCGAGCACCTGAGCTAACATTAGCAGTACTTCTGACGATAACAGCCGTAAGGGGCAGACCTCCAATCAAACCACTGAAAAAGTTGCCAAGACCTTGGGCCTTCAATTCTCTACTTTGAGGTGCAATCCTTTTGTACGGATCCAATTTGTCGACAGCATCCAGACTTAGAAGTGTCTCAAGGCTTGCAACAATTGCTATGGTCACCGCCACAACATATACATCCGTGTTGGCTAAGGCCGAAAAATCCGGAAAGGTGAGTATGTCCGAAATCTCGGACAATGAAGATATCATAGGTAATTGTACCATATGATCACCTTCCAAAAGCATAGACGACCCCCTGGATTTGAAGAATTCGTTGATCCCAATCCCAAGCAAAACGGCTACAAGCGGACCAGGTACGATTTTAGTCCATGAATACTTTGACATAAATGGTCTGTCCCAAATTATCAAAAGTGCCAGACATATGGCACTTATAATCAATGCGCCCGGTTCAATATTCTGAACGGCTAATATGATTTCCGTGAATGTATTCTCCCCGTCCGGTTGGAAAAATGCATCATCACCTTCATAATCTCTATCATCCCCCAATGCGTGGGGAATCTGCTTAAGAATTAATATGAGACCGATCGCAGAAAGCATTCCTTTGATCACGGCTGAAGGAAAGAAGTGACCAATAATACCCGCTCGTATATATCCAAGGAACAACTGAATAAGCCCGGCAATCATGACGGCTAAAATGAAAGTTTCGAATGATCCCAGCCTTTCAATGGCTGTAATTACAATTACAGTCAATCCTGCAGCGGGCCCACTCACACTTAGTTGTGAGCCGCTAGCAAAGCCCACGATCAAACCTCCACAGATCCCGGCTATTAATCCTGAAAAGAGTGGAGCACCGGATGCCAGAGCGATCCCAAGGCAAAGCGGTAGGGCGACTAGGAAAACAACCAGACCTGCAGGCAGATCATATTTCAAATTTTCGGTGTATTCTTTCATTTAGACAGTCTGTGTTTATGAGGGAATATACAATGTTACTTGCAAAATTGTTCAGAATATTGGAATGATCATATCAATACAAAAGTATAAACGTTGATGTAGTCAATTATAACTTCCTATTTTTCAGAAGGTAAAAAAGGCACAATTAAAGGAAAATAGTCCTGTTTATTTGCCCACTCCTATGAGATTATTTATATTTCCTACTCTGTTGTCTTATTGAGTGCGTAATCGATTGACCTTTTAATGAAGAGCTTACCTGAAGAACCTGAATTATCAACCATACCAAAAGGATACAGATCGTATAAAATAAAGGGTGTTGACGGTACAATCGTAGCCAGGAAAGGCGGTCCCACCGCAAAGGACATCAGAACAAAAAAGAGTTATCAACAGCTTAGGAATAATCAAAAGGAATTCGGCGTTGCCTCGATGATGTCAAAGACTTTGAGACAGTCTTTGTCCACGTGCATGAATGAGATCTGTGAAACATATTCTTCGGGAAAACTTACGGCAAAATTCAGAACTCTTGCCAAACTGGAAGAAGGAGAAACCGGTACGAGACCCCTTTGTCCTAGTAAACATGGTCATCATCTCAATGGCTTTGAATTCAACAATGACTCGCCATACAAGAAGATCTTTGATGCAAAGTACTATGTCAAAAATGGATCCAGAAAAGGGCAGGTCATTCTCCATTTCCCTGCATTTATTCCGGATAAAGCATTCAAAAAGCCCGAGGAAGCTACTAACTTCAAAATTGTTGCCAGGTTAGTTGCACTTTCCGATTATACCTTCAACTTATCAGAAGGGTTGTATCAACCCTCAAACGAAGCTGTACATGGGACATATGGTTCATTTGAGAGCCCAATGCTTCCACTGCTAAAGATACCGACTGAGCCAATGACAGCTCAGGTTTCATTACCTAATACAAATTTAGTCGGGGACGATATCGGCTTATTTTTGGTAATGGCTGTCAGCTTTTACAAATATAACTCCGGTCAATTCCAACACCTCCCAAAGGAGAGTGGAATGCAGATCCATGAAGTCTATTAAAATCCGCCGGTCATAAAACCAGATCCTTTTGCGGTTTCGTACGTATTTAATTGCATAGCCAACTCATGAGGTATGTTCTGACCATAGTCCTTTGTATCCTGCTTTCCAGTCCCACAACGACAATATCGGGACAGGGAATTACAGAATCCTACGAAAAGGCACGTGCCCAATACTATGATGGTCATTATGAGGAAGCATTGACCACAGTCAACGAATATTTGTCACTTGAAAGGTCTATTGAGGGGTACTACCTTCAGGCAATGATCTATGAAGCAATGGGGAATAATATGGGTGCCATAAAATCCCTGTCAAATATTGTATACGCTGATGAAGCACACCTGGATGCCCGTTTCAAGAGGGGTGAGCTTTACTATAGGGAAGGAATTTATATTCAAGCAATTGAGGATTTTAATTTCATTGTAGGTTTTTCCGGAAATACAGAGACAAATGCTGTTTATTTTAAGATTGACCCGACCGGTCAGGAACAAGTACATGTCACGTCCTTAGCGTCAATGAAAGGACAGGTTTATGCAATGAGAGCATTAGCCCTTCAAGCTACAGGAGAATATGATTTGGCGTTAGAGGACATTTCTTATGCGATTTCGAAGGACTCTACTGCTCAGAACTACATAAACCGAGCTCTTTTGTACAAGGAAATATACAAATATGATTTGGCAAAGGCGGATCTGCGGGTTGCAATATCATTACGACCAGATCTTGTAAATGCCTGGTACAATCTGCTGTTACTGGATCCTGATATTCAGATCCCTGATGATATTCTTATGAATACTGAATTCATACCACTGATAACATATCAGGCAGTTGAAGCATTTCAAAATGGAGACCTCGAATTAGCAAAGTCCCTTTTTTCGAAGGCATTGGTGGCGAACCCGGACGACCCGATCCTTCTAACAAATGCTGGCAGGTTGAGCTATACGCTTGAAAATTATGATGATGCAATCAAATTTTATATGAGAGTCATTTCACTTCATCCAAGCAGATTCGAGGCATATTATTTAATTGGTAATTCCTTCTTCCAAAAGAAAGAATTTAACCAGTCGGCTGCTTACTATGAGCAATACCTGGCCAGGGATCGAAGTAATGCAAATGTCTGGTACAATGCGGCAATTACCTATATGGAGCTGAAAGATGAGGAAAGAGCCTGTGAGTGTATTCAAAATGCATTGGAGCGAGGTATGGTAATAGATAGTGGCTTTTCCCTCCTTCAAACATGTAATCAATAGATTGATCATACTTATTAGATTTGTAGAATGGCAACATCTACTTTAAAGATCGATTCGCATACTCATATTATTCCCAAAAAGCTTCCAAATTTCACTGAGAAGTTTGGTTATGGTGATTTCATAACGCTGTTACACCATCGGAAGGGTTATGCGAGGATGATGAAGGGAGAAAAATTTTTCAGGGAGATCGAAGCAAACTGTTGGGACCCGGAAATCAGGATAAAAGAATATGAAACGTTTAATACAAGAATCCAGGTAGTCTGCACCATCCCCGTCATGTTCAGCTATTGGGCTAAGCCAAAAGATTGCCTGGAACTATCCATGTTTTTGAATGATGACATTGCTGAAACAGTAACCAAATTTCCGGAACATTACATAGGGTTAGGAACAGTTCCTATGCAGGACATCGATCTGGCAATTCAGGAATTGACCAGATGTCAGGAACTTGGATTCCTTGGAGTTCAGATCGGTTCGAACATCAATGGGCATAATTTAAGCAAGCCAAGATTTTTTGAATTCTTTGAGGCCTGTGAAAAGTTGGGAATGGCAATATTGGTTCATCCATGGGAAATGATGGGGCAGGAGCAAATGGAAAAATACTGGCTACCATGGCTAGTTGGAATGCCAGCTGAAACGACAAGGGCCATCGCCTCAATGATATTCGGAGGTGTATTTGCCAGGTATCCAAAGTTACGGGTTTGTTTTGCTCATGCGGGGGGATCGTTTTTCCCCACTATTGGTAGACTTGAGCATGGTTATAATTGTCGACCGGATCTTGTGGCGGTTCATAACAATGTCAACCCCAGAGAATACATTGGTCAATTCTGGGTGGATAGCATAACCCATGATCCCAAGTTGTTACAATATATCATTGATGATGTAGGATCTGAAAAGATATGTCTTGGTTCTGATTATCCATTTCCATTGGGTGACTTGGAAATCGGCAAATTCATTGAAGAAATGGGACTATCTCAGGACGATCTTGATAATATCATGTACAAATCCGCTATGCAGTGGTTGGGTTTAAGTAACGAGAAGGAGGACGCAAAACTTAGTAAGCTACTCCAGTCCAACTGAGAATCAGATTTGATCTATCTCGTAAGCCTCAAAAAGAAATGCCAGGATCTGGTCATGGTCAATATCTTTGGATGACTGAAAAGTTTTCATCCTTACATACTTTCTTTGGCCTTTCTCAAGATAATCTTCCGGATCCGACAATAAATGTCCTTTTGTAAACCCAAGGGCCACACCAGATGATAATCCCCCCCAAGGAATGGATGCTGGCCATATGAAACAAATATTTTTCTTTCTGTAAAAGAAAGGCACATTGTAACTGATTTTTTCCCGTACTTCCGGTAGTGTTTCTGTTATCAGTGAATACAGGATCTTTGATGTTCTGGATTCTGAAGGAGTCAGGTATTCAAAGAATTCCTCAATTGAATTAACGTTGATCCCTTTTTGAAATTGGTTCACTTCTCCGGCAAGTTTTCTTTCAGGAATTCGATGACGTTGCCTCCCATTATCGATCGTATCTCTTCATCAGTAAAGCCCTCCTGAAGCAATGCTTCAGTCATATAGATTATTTGAGATGCGTCAAAACCCACGGTTACGGCTCCATCAAAATCGGAACCAAAGGCGACATGTTTTACGCCTACAAGATCTGCTACGTATCTTACGGATTTTGCAATAGTAAGAGGATGTACATCACCGATAGCTTCTGGCCAAAATCCGATACCAATTATCCCGCCGGTTTCACTAATCATTTGTATTTGCTGATCTGATAGATTCCTTGAAATATCTAAAATACCTTTTACTCCAGTATGCGAAACGATGACCGGTCGATTTGAAAGTTGAATAACGTCATTGACAAGGTTAGGAGAGGCATGTGCTAAATCAATGGTTATTTGAAGATCGTTCATCCTTCGAATGACCCTTCTTCCGAAATCTGTTAACCCTCCTTGTTGTTCACCCGACGATGACCCTCCAACCTCATTATCAAAAAAATGGACCAGCCCCATGATCCGGTACCCGGCATCAAATAATCTATCGACATTGTTTAATTCACCCTCGAGCGCATGAAGCCCCTCAACAGATAACAAGCCTCCGACAATGTAACTATTACTTCTTCTTCGACTAAGGAAATACGTGAGGTCATTTTTCGACTTTATGATTTCCAGGGAGGAAGATTCGCTTTCGGCACGGTGCAGGACATCACTTTGATGGATTGCCCTGTCAAATAACGAGAACCATGAACGTACCGGCCATCTATTGGCCATGGCCAATAGCCTTATGTTATCTGTTGTTCCGTTGTTCGAAGTGTAGTTGAGATTTTTTGGCGTTTTAATTACTGCATCAAAAACCTGAATGGCATAATTCCCCTCAATAAGTTTTGGTATGTCAACTTGAGAATGACCTGCATCAGTGAGAGGATCACGGTCCCATAAAAGGTTATCTGCATGCAGGTCCGCGACCATCAGTGATTGGTGTAAGGATTTGGCCTTTGGTGAAATCTCGAAGTCTTTTACGTCCTCGATATTGTTTTTCGACCTGTCAGCAATCTTGCCCGCAAGAAAGAAAAAGCCTACGACAGCCAAAACAACCAAATAGAAAAGGAATCTCAGGAATTTTCTGATCATTTAAAGTAGCTCAATGGTACCACATGCAATTTTAAGATTATTATGCGTATGACTATGAACTTCGAAACATTCCTGTGCAAAATCTTCCATATCCTCATGAATAATAATAGCTCTTCCAAGTAGATCAAGATCATCGCTAGTGTTTAAGGCCCAGAATTCTGAACTCATGATCAAAATCCCGTTCCCATACTCATCTGTTCTTATGTTATCTACATCACCGGCCTTCGGCCGTGCCCATATTTTACCTTGATTTACTTCCCTACAAAAACTTGCATCAGTTCCCTGATTCCAATGAGGTCCGGGCTTTTCACAACTACCCGTGTGAATATGAATTGCATGTCGATGATTTGGGGTGAGTCCGTTGACGCTTATCGTCAACAAAACTGACCTGCCATCGTATTCCAAAGTGGCCATTCCGATCTTGGTGTTATCTATTGAATATGTTGAATCAGTAACATTTTGAAAAGAAAATATATCAGCTTTGGCGGTTACTATTACTTTTTCCCCGGGATCACAGCAGAAAGTAGAAAAAATAAGAAAAAATGTTGCACTTATGAGGAGTGATTTGGACATGTTATAATAACAATTCTTACTACAGGCAGCCTAATCTGTTATGTTTTTTTTCTAGCAATGTTGTATAGTGCAAATATCGCAATGAATACCCACACCACGTTTATGAAAGTAGATGGATAAGCTCCATAGTAAATGGTATTAATGATCAAAAAAATGGCACCAGTCATATTCAACCATTGATAAAATCGGGAAGAAGAATCAACCCGTTTGGCACTGATCATTCCATATGCCACGATCACTTCAACAGACCCGATCCACCCAATGATGTCAACCATTAATTCCTCATTCATAGCTGCAAGCTAATCCTTAAAAAAATATTTTCTACATTGAACCTAATCCACTATTTCGCGACTATTAGAAAGAAATGTTAAAAAGTCCGGACCAGGTTTTTGACGAGCTGCTCGTTTTAAGGTATAAAAGTGGTGATAAGGAAGCCATTGAGATCCTTATCAAAAGATGGCACGAACGTATAAAGAAACAGATCACCAGGCATACCTATGAAGGTGAAGTGGCAGAAGATATTGCCCAGGAGGTCTGGGAAGCAATTCTTAAAGGAATTTACAACCTTAGAGAACCGGCCTTATTTGGTATTTGGGCCCTTCGGATCTCAACAAGGAAGGCCATTGACTGGATCCGCCGAAATCAAAAGGAAAGAAGATTATTGAATGACTTTTCACTTGAAGTCAAAGATGACGTATCTGAGGAGGACGACCGGATGAATCAGCTTCAAAATGCACTTAAAGGATTACCAGATACTCAGCGAATAATTTTGATGCTACATTATCTGGAGAAATTTCAGGTGGTAGAGATTGCATCAATACTGGAAATACCTCCTGGTACCGTGAAATCGAGATTATTTAATGCAAGGAAGAAATTAAAGGAACTTATAATAGAGACTTATCATGAAAAACAAGATGGAAGAAATTGATGATTTGATCGAACAAGCGTTGACAAGGGAGGAGTCCGAATATTACAAGAAATTGGAAGAAGAGTCCATTTCGGATATGGCCCTGGGTCTTTACAAGGGAAAACTTGCCTGGGTGGCTGTGTACACAACTTTCATAATGACGATTGCCTTTGCGTTTACCGTTTATTGTGGTATAAAGTTTTGGAATGCTGAATCCATTGAGTTGATGATGAAATGGGGAGCGGGTGGTTTTCTAGGATTGTTAATAACGTCCCTTCTAAAACTTTGGAATTGGATGCAGATGGATAAGAATACATTGATCCGTCACATTAAGCATCTTGAATTTCAGATATCTGTGTTGGCATCAAAAGTGAAAAACCAATGATCGCATTAATGATCCTAGGACTTAAAAGGAAAAAACCTAAAGTCCGTATTTGTCTATGAGATAGATCAATGCAGACATGGAACCTGCACCGAGTTCCAGTTCCCGTCTATCGACCGCTTCAAACACATCATCTGGCGTGTGATGGTATCTGAAATAGCGTTGACTACTGGGCAATAACCCAATTAGAAAAGTACCCTGTTGAGCAAGGGGCCCAATATCTGCTCCTCCTCCCGGTTTCTCGAAATCATAAAGACCATAAGGTAAAAAATAATCCTTCCATGAAACGAGTTTCTCTTTCTTCTCTTCTTCTCCTGTTGAGGTAAAGCCCAGTGGCAACAATCCTCCTCGATCGGATTCAATAGCAACTATGTGTTTTTCATTCTTTTCTTCAGCATATTTTGCATATGCCCGACCTCCGGCAAGACCATTTTCCTCATTCATCCACATGACTGCCCTTAGTGTCCTCTTCGGAGCGATCCCCAAAGTTTTAAACAGCCTTAACGCTTCAATTGCTTGCATACAACCCGATCCGTCATCGTGAGCGCCTTCACCAACATCCCAGGAATCCAGGTGGCCACCCACTGCTATGATCTCATCCGGAAATTCAGTTCCATTCAACTGCCCTACAACGTTGTAAGAAAGGACTTCACCCTCAATTTTACAATGCGATTCAACATAAACTTCAACTTCTCCAGCATTTAACAGTTCACTCAAATAATTTGCACCTTTCGTTGTGATGGCGAATGCCGGTATTCGTGGAATAGTAGGTTTGTATCGTAGTGAACCGGTATGGGGTGTATCATCCAAACTTTGCGTCATTGACCTTATTAAAACGGCCTTCGCTCCGTATTTTGCTGCTTCCGAGGCACCAAAAGCTCTTTGTCTTACAGCATTGCCATAGGCTCTGAATGTCTGGATGAGTGTGGGATCCATTGGTCCATTGTAAAAAACTATTTTATCTCTCAACTGCTCACCCAGGGAGTCTACTTCTTCCATACTTCCCACCTCGATCACATTAGCCGTTATCCCCTCTGGGCCGGTCCCCACACTATTGCCTATTGCCAATGCTCTTAGATCTACCACACCATTGCTGGACTTCTGGATACGAACTTTTTCGGCTTTTCCCCGGGTCCATTTTGGAACCATAACTTCCTGTAGGAAAACGCTGTCGAATCCGTAGGACTCCATGAGCTTTTTCGTATATACAACAGCTTCTTCAGCTCCTTTTGAACCACTTAATCGATGTCCAACTTCTTTGCATAGGTATCTCAGATTTTCATAAACCGGAGAATTGGAAAGCACTTCATCGTAGATCTTCTTTATCGTCTGTTCGTCCTCGTTCTGTGCGGAAAGAAAAAATGGACAAATTAGAAGTAAGTACAGAATGTATTTCATAAATAGTTCGTATTATTTCCGCAATTAAATAATTGATCTACTTCCCTAGAAAATGATTTACATAGTCGGCTTCTGCGGCGATATACCCGAAAGAGTCCCAATTTGAACCTTTCAATAATTCATCATAAATAGACTTCGCTCTTTCCCGATTCCCATTATATAAATGCCAATTACCTAATCCATACAACACTGCCGCATTGCTTGAAGCCGAAGCAGAAGGGTCAATCAATTGATCCTCCGTGATGAGGCCTTTATAAAACAGACAAAGTCGATGGTAAGAGAAGTTCTCAATTATGTCCATTTCAGAATAGATATTCTCCAGGAAACCATTAGCCATTGCTTCATCTCCAAGATTTCTGGAAATCATATACAACCAATGGGTCGAGGAGACGACGTTGTCATGATTGGATGCTGACTGCAGACAGTTTTTGTAGGCATCCAGTGCTTTTTCCCAATCACCTTTTAGATAGTAAGCTAATCCAAGGTGGTACCATATGTTACCATGGAGTGTGCTTACTGGTATGTTTTGAGCATTCGGAGCACCATCCGGTTCGATCTCGTTTTCTGTATCTTCAATTAATAAGGCGGCATATGCCAGATCTCTTATTGCCTGATCAAATTTTCTGATAGAAATGAACCGATGTCCCCGATGTCGGTAAAGCCTCGGATCATCCGGAAACTCCCTGATACCATTTGTAAATATTTCTATGGCATCGTTGTAGGATTTCTTGTACGCGGTGAACCTCCCAAACCAGATTATATTCTCAACATAGATCGTATCCTGATAATAAATATCAGCTACAGAATCATATTTTCTAAGACTGGTTTCTGTGGGTTGTCCATACAGTGAGTCACCCAAAAGAGAAATGGCTTCAAGTTGAAGGCCATCGTCAATTATGGTATCAGTAACACTTTCTTTTGGGGAACTGCAGTATATCAAAACTAAAAGTAGGGCTGATAGTCTTTTCATTGTTCAGTTGATTTCATCAGTAATTCAAGTGATTTTTTTAAGGATTCTTCTCCAGCGACAGCTCCTTTGAAGTGTCCCATTCTCACAACAACCATTTCTTTCGAAGGAATTATTATTGTCCTTTGTCCTCCTCCTCCAGCCATGTAGTAACTGTCTTTTGGAATTGGATAAACTTTTTCACCATTTAGCCAGAACATTCCACCATAGATTGGTCTTTCCCATCCATCACCTTTTGTTGATACAAATTCGGACCAACCTTCCGGAAGGATCTGTTCTCCATTCCATTTACCATCCTGAAGATACAGTAAACCTAAGCGGGCCCAATTCCTTGCGGTCCCATAGTCATATCCGGTCAATAAGAAATTCCCATGCGGGTCTGTCTCCATTACCTGTTTTCTTATTCCGACCTTATCGAACAAATGGGTTTGGGCATAACTGTGATAATTCAGGTCATTGTTATTGGCTGTTTGTCGAATGATAAGGCCAAGTGTCAGCGGATCGCAGTTTCTATACCTACCTTTCGATCCCACTTCATACTGTAAAGGCCGGTTAATAGAATAATTGAAAGCATCAATTGCTCCCGTATATATGTACATGTGGTCCAGATAACGAGTATAGGATTCGGCTTCCGGATCCCTGTGGGATGTGAAGTGTAAACCACTACTCATTTGCAATAGATTCCTAATGGTAATTTTCGAACGTGGATCTCCCGGGGACGACCATGCTTCAATAGGCGCCTCGTCTTCAAGAGAGATATATCCTTGCTGGATCATTCTTCCTATCAATGTTGCCGTGAGACTCTTACCCATGGACCAACTTTCCAATTGACTGTACTTATTCAGTCCTACCGCATACCTTTCAGCTATGATCGATCCTTTATGCAAAACCAAAAAAGCTGCTGTCAATCCATCAGAAAACGCTTGGTCCACGGCTTTTTGAAGTAAAGAATCGTTGAGTTCGGTATGGGTTGCATCTGATAGGTCTCCCATTGGCCAATTTTGTGAATTGGCTGGGGGTAGGGACGTGCTTATTTCTGATGGAACGAATTGGAGCCCTTCTTCAGTATCAATGATACAACCTTGGTTCCCGTAATAGGTTGCAGAGCGGAAAAGACTGTCCCGGTAACCGAGAGACACGGATTTATTAATTGAATCAATCGTATATGAGACCTCATTTCTATATTCTTCAGGTAACAGAAAAAAACCGCTGTTTTCAAATGCTTCATCAGGCTCACGTTCGGATACGAAAATAGCAGAACAGAAAACTTTGGCATAACCTGCCAAACCCAATTCCAGGTCACTGCCCTCCGGCACTTTGGTGTCCTTAGCATATTTCCTGGATAATTCAACCTGGGAAGGCTCGGAGATACATGAAATAATAACCAGTACTAAAACTAATATTGATATTCTCATCGTTTTTCTGATAGAACTTAAAGCTACAATATCCTGTATATTTGAGTGAGCGATGAAAAAACCTTCCCCGGATCTCACTAAATTTCTAAAAGCTTACCCTCCGGAGTTAAGAGACGTTGCCCTTAAGGCCCGAAATTTCCTTTGGGATCGCTATCCTGATAGCAATGAATTGTTGTTTGACAGCTACAATGCTCTCTCAATAGGTTATTCACTCACTGACAAGATTGCTGATGTATTTATTTCTGTCGCCGTGTACAGCGATCATGTTAACATTGGTTTTCACCGAGGTAGTGAATTAGAGGATCCAAAGGGGAAACTGAATGGAACAGGTAAGCTATTCCGCCATGTTCGGGTTCGTGATGAAATTTTTGATGATCAGGAGATTTTGGATCTTATGGATCAGGCCAATATTCATGCATTATACAAGATGAAATCCCCACCCTCAGATGTGGGGAGAACAATCACCAAATCTGTCTCATTTTCCAAACGCAGACCTAATAAGGTCCAATAATTCCTCGAAGTTTTGGAGTGTTATCAATTAGAGAGTATCCTACAATGAACTCTAATCTAATTGATACAGTAAGGAAAACTTACAGAGAGCATTTCGAAGCTGAACCCATCATTGTCTTTTCTCCCGGAAGGATTAACTTGATTGGGGAGCACACGGACTATAACAATGGTTTTGTATTCCCTGCAGCAATAGATAAAGGTATATACCTGGCAATTGGAAAGTCCTCGGGATTATCCGAAATAATAGCTAATGATGTAAAGGAATCCCATCAGTTTTCTACCCATGAACAGCTTCAACCTATTCAGAATGGAAGTTGGAGGAATTACGTATTAGGAGTGATCCAGCAATTGAAAGTGAAAACTGCTATCCCAGGTGAAATCAATATCGTTTTTGGAGGAGATATCCCCATTGGTTCGGGTCTTTCATCTTCAGCGGCTTTGGAAAATGCTGTTGGATATGGACTCAATGAGATCTTTGGCCTCTGCATCAAATCAATAGGACTTCTGAAAATATCTCAGAAAGCCGAACACGAATTTGTGGGGGTCAAATGCGGAATAATGGACCAGTTTGCCAGTATGATGGGAGAGAAGGACAGGGCATTACTGCTTGACTGTAAAACCCTCCATTATGATTCCCATTCCGTTGATTTAGAGGATTATACATTTCTGTTGATCAACTCCAATGTCGAACACAATCTTGTGAATTCGGAATATAATGTCCGAAGGAGCCAATGTGAGGAAGGAGTAGCGATATTGAAGTGTCATTACCCTGAAATTGATTCTTTGCGAGACGTGTCATTGTCTATGCTTGGTAAGCATAAGGGTGAATTTAATGAGCTGATATTTAAAAGATGTCGATATGTATTGGAGGAAAATGAGCGGGTGTTACAACTTGGAGCTTCCCTTGATAGAAATGACCTTCGCGGGGTAGGCCAAATACTTTATGATGGGCATAAAGGTATGAGATACCAATATGATATCACCTGCGATCAGATTGATTTTCTAGTAGATTTCACCAATGACTTTTCTGGGATATTGGGAGCAAGAATGATGGGAGGTGGTTTTGGTGGTTGTACAATAAATCTAATACACAGAGATTGTGTTGACCAATTCATTGAAGAGATCTCCACAGCTTATCGCAAATCATGGAACATCGAGGTTACTCCAATTCATGTTGAAATTTCGTCCGGAGTTTATCGTCTGGACTAAATAAAAAGATTGCACGGACTCAACGTAATTGCCATGATGATCATACTTTCGTATTTTTGAACACCACAGTATTATAGATCATAATGGTAAGTGTAAAAAACAGGTATCGTAAGACTCTATTCAAAGTAAAAAATGGTAAGATCCTCAATCAAAGCGGGAAAGAAATTGCCTCGGTCATTGAGGGGGGGTTGGCTAACCCATCAGGTGATAAAATAGTTGAAGTTCAGGATATGCAGATCATTTCAGTTACAGATGGAAATGCACTTGCAAATCTGCAAGGATCGACAATCATGTCTTCATCCGGATCCATAATAGGTTATGTTGATGGATTTCCTGCAAGTGACTTGATCTACGGAGCAGCAGCCCTTGTCATGTTTGCTTATTGATACTCATTTTTCAGGATCTCCACCATCTTAGGAACTCCGGTGGTTGCTGGCTCTTCAAACTTGAATAAATTATGATATCCATCCAGGAATGGGATATTCGGATCTACCACAAATTTCACTGTCGACGAAGTAGTAAAATCAATAAGTCCTGCAGCAGGGTATACCACCATGGAGGTTCCAATTACAATGAAAATCTCCGAATCCATCACTATTCTAGCTGCAACTTCCATCATAGGAACCATTTCGCCAAACCAAACAATATGAGGTCGCAATTGGCTACCTAGTTCGCATGTATCACCTTCATTCAATTCCCAACCCTCAATGTCATAAACAAGTTTGGGATCGATCGTACTTCTGGCTTTGAAAAGTTCACCATGTAAATGGATCACCTTTTCGCTGCCTGCTTGTTCATGAAGGTTATCTACATTTTGAGTAATGACGGTTACATCGAAATACTTCTCAAGTTCAACCAGGCTAAGATGTCCCTCATTTGGTTTCGCGGAGAAAGCCTGCTTTCTTCGTTCGTTGTAAAACTGTAGAACTACACCACGGTTCTTTTCCCAACCTTCGGGGGAAGCCACTTCAGTTACATCGTGGCCTTCCCAAAGACCGTCTGCCTCTCTAAAGGTTTTGAGCCCACTTTCTGCACTGATCCCTGAACCGGTAAGAATGGCAATTTTTTTCAATAGATTTTTGTCGATCTAAAATGCAAATCCAAGCGCAAACCTTATGTCAGGACGGAAACCTTTCCAAAGGTCAAAATCGAAATCGTCCTCGGTTCCGCTTTTGACACTAAGGTTTGCGTCAGTATACCTCATTCCAAGTGATAAATCAATGTTAAAGGCATCACTTTTACCCAGTAACCAATTCCAACCTACTTTACCACCACCCCCGAAAATATTGAGGGATGCCTTCGAATTCTCCTCATCACTTTTAATGGTGAAGTTGTTGTATACAACAAATGGTGCTGCATAAAAACCTTCAATGGCTTCCTTTTCATCACTGAGGTAAAACCTGTATTCCGGAACAAATCCAATACCGGAAAATGAAGTACCAGAAAGGTCATAACTAAAAAAGGAAAATGCCAATTGAGCGGAGTTGCTTTCATTTAAGGCTCTTTCATAGGATACCTTGCCAAATCCAATGATCAAGCCTAAGGGACTGGCCTTGATAGCATTCTGTTTGATTTGGGAAAATGCTGGTAAACAAATAATCGTACCAAGTAACAAGGAAAGAATAAACGTTTTCAATGTATTAATAATTTGATGTTCTCTAACTCTGGCAATTAAGATGCCAGAAATCAAAGCAAGTTTTTAAATGACCTATTTTCCGTTTGTTCGGTTTCCTTGATTGATTATTTCCTGGGTTTGCAATGATACGATTCTGGTGTTATTGTCTTCGTCATAAACTGAGAAACTCGAATTGGAGCTATTAACATCCACCATACTGAGGATCTTTTTGGATTTCTTACCCTCAACAACACTCCAGCAATTTTCTGAATCGTCAAAGACTAGCGAGGACACAAGTTTTTGTGTTCCGTCCTTTCTTAACTTATAAACTTCAATTTGATTTTTCGCAGATTTCATTAGATAGCTCTTGCCCTTGTATGTGATCAATTGCTCTTCGGACTCACCTTCTTCAAGAGACAGAGGATTAGAACCGGACCAGAATTCTATTAGGTTGAATATGATAAAATCCCCAATAAAGACGATCTCATATACCGGAACGATCAGAAGTACATAGAACAGTATATTGTCGACAAACTTGCTATCTGTTGCTCCATAGTTCCAATTGTACAATCCGGAAGTCAATTTAAATTGGCCCATACATCCCGTCAATCCTGTTGAGAAAAGCACCATCAATCCAAGAAATAAAGCAGTAATTTTTTTCATTGTAATGTGTAGTTAAGAGTTTTGATCATTAGCTGAAAAATAAGGATAATTAAGGTCTTTAAAGCAGTCCTCTTGAGATATTTTTAATCAAGTCCCAAAGCTTCTCAATATGGACTTTCTTTAAATATGTTTGGGCTGTTACAAGACGAAGTACGAACATACCATTGTACCTGGTATGTGTCAGATAGGCCTGACCGGTATTGTTGATTTCGTGAAGAAAACGTTCGTTGAGCTCGTCAAGATCTCCACGGTAATCTGAGGGATTTAGTCTAAAGATGACCATGCTCATGCCTGGACTGATCACATTTTCAAAGTCAGGGTCTTCATCAACCCTTGATTCGAACCATTTGGCGAAGTCAATGTGTCCCCGGATCTTATCTCGTAGTCCATTTACACCGAAGGACCTTATAACGAACCACAATTTTAACGCTCTGAATCGTCGACCAAGCTGAATTCCCCAATCCCGATAATCGTGGACCTTTCCACGTGTTTTTGTCTTAAGGTATTCCGGTAAAATTTCGAAGGTCTTGAGAAGGACATCCTTCTCTCTTACGAAATATGCACTGCAGTCAAAATTCACAAAAAGCCATTTATGAGGATTGAACAGGAAACTATCCGCTTTTTCAAAACCTTCAGTGAGATACTGGTACTCAGGAAGGATCAACATACTCCCAGCATATGCGGCATCTATGTGATGCCATATGCCATGCTTTTCGCAGATCTGTGAGATTTCTTTGACTGGATCAATTCCCATGGTGCCTGTCGTACCAATTGTACTTACCACGGCACATGGTTTCTTACCGTCTTCAATGTCTTTCAAAATCCTTTGCTTCAGAAGATCCGTCCGCATAGCGTTTTGATCATCTACATCTATCTTGATCAGGTTGATTCTTCCAAATCCGGCCATTTTCACTGCCTTGTCAATTGAGCTATGAGTTTCTGAGGAGCAATAGATCCTCATATTCCGATTTGGAAATCCCGATTCATTCACTTCAAAATCGGTCAATTTCTCTCTTGCACTTAAAAGTGCGACCAAAGTGCCAGTACTTGCTGTATCCTGAATAACCCCATCCCAATTTGCAGGTAGATGCATCATCTCTTTCAACCACTCCATCATCTTTTCCTCAAGTTCGGCGGCGGCTGGAGATGTGTCCCACACCATACATTGAGCACTGATTGTGGCAGTGATCATCTCTGCCAGGACGCTTGGGAAACTACTATTACCGGGGAAATAGGCATGGAAATTTGGATGCTGCCAATGGGTCATTCCGGGAATAATCTTATTGTCAACGTCTTCGATCAATCTAGTATATGGTTCGCCATCGTTGGGTGGACTGTCTGGTATTTGGGCAAGAATTTCACCGGGATTGACCTGAGATTTGACGGGAAGATCCTCAATTCCTTCGTAATAATCTGCCATCCAATCGACTGTCTGATGGCCGTATTTCCTAAATTCTTCTATTGTCATCGAGGTATATAAATGATCTTTTTTGTTTGAAAAAAAGGTTCTGAGTAATATTCACTGAGTTCAATTTGATCGCATTTCACTTTCACTTCATTCAATTCCTCATTCAGGTTGCCGCCCTTTAGCAAGATCCAACCATTACTAATCTGATTCTGACTTCTTGGGTTTATTTTCCCTTTTGTCCAGTTCATTAGCTTTTTAGTTTGGGCCACTGCTCTCGATACAATGAAATCAAAGGAACCTCTAATGTTTTCCGCTCTTTCAGGTATTGCTAGTACATTGGTTAATTCCAGTTCTTTAGTGATTGCATCAACCACTCCTATTTTTTTTCTTATTGAATCTATTAACGTAAAACTGGATTCTTCAAAAAGAATAGCTAGTGGTAGACCTGGAAATCCTCCACCGGTTCCAACATCCAGAATTTTTGTAGCGGGTTGAAAGGAAATGAATTTGGCAATGGCTAAGCTATGTAGCACATGTCGGGTATGAAGTTCATGGATATCTTTTCTTGAAATGAGGTTAATCTTCTCATTCCATTCGGCATATAAAGGACCCAGTCTTTCAAACTTTGCTTTTTGTTCTGGGGTCAGTCCCGGGAAATATTTCCAGAGAATGGAAGGGTCCAATTAAATGTGTTGTTTCTTATCTTTCACAAGGTCATACATAAGCTCACGGGCTCGGTGCAATTGCGCCTTTACCGTACCTAATGGAGCATCAAGTTCCTTGGCGATCTCCTCGTATGAAAGTTCATCAAAATACCTCAGACGTACCAACCTTTGATATTTGGCAGGTAGTTTCGTAACAAACATTTGAACCAATTCAATTTTCTGGGTTTTGATGGTGGCTTCATCGGGAGTCAATCGACTGTCTTCCACATCAATATTGACGGAATCACCGGCGTCATCAGTGAAAGAAGTATTCAGGGAGTACGTTTCCAATTTTTTCTTTCTAATGAAATCAATGGCATTGTTTGTAGCTATTCTGAATAGCCATGTACTGAAAGTATAATCTTTCTTAAATCGCTTTAGATTCTTAAAAGCTTTGGCAAAGGCTTCGATGGTCAGGTCTTCCGCATCATCAACATTCCTCACCATTTTCAGGATCATATGGTAAACCGGTTTGCGATATCGATCCATTAATTCCGCAAAAGCACTCTCATCACCTTTGACAGTTGCCTTGTCAATGAGGTCGAAATCATATAATGCTTTATCGGAAAATTGTCGATCTAGTTCCATTTGACCTTTTTTGTAAACGTGGAAATCAACCCGGTTATTGGTAGAAATGTGATATATATTAGTTCAAGGACTGGCGTCAATAAATAATTGTATACCGTACCTATCTTTCTTCCCACCGCCCAATTGAGGATACTTTTTACGAATAAGTAGCTCAAAAAAAGACTAATTACCAATATCGGCTGAAAGCCATTGAAAGCTAAAATAAAGAAAGAAACCCAAAGAACTAGATTGATCGTGAATTTTAGAGAAAGCCTTATCCGATGGAATAACTTGTAAAACTTGCTAACCGACAAATGTCGTTTTTTCTGATACCAATATGCCTTGAAAGTTGTTTTTGCTTCGGAGAACGTCAGGTTACTGGGACCATAAGCGATTGCCAATCGCCCAGGAACGCAGTGGTATTGTAAGAAAAGGTCATCGTCTCCGCCCATAATTCCCTGGAAACGATTATACCCGTTGACTTTTAAAAACAATGATTTTCTAAATGCTAAGTTTCGACCTACACCCATATACGGGATTTTCAATAATGCGGATGACAGATATTCATAAGCGGTATTGAAGGTTTCGTAGTGGATGAAGTGGTTCAGGATCCCTTTCCCTGGAAAATGCGGAGCGCAGCCAATGACAAAATCCTTCGATTCGTCCATATTTTCAGCCATACTGGTTATCCAACCACTTCCAAAAGGAGTACAATCTGCGTCGGTTAATAGTATCCATTCATTTTTCGCAGCTTTTATGCCAAGGGTTAGGGCAAATTTTTTCGGACTAAACTGGTTCGGTAATTCATCAATAATAACAATCTTGAAGTTCGAGTATTCATTTTCAAACTTCTTACAAAGTTCAAGGCTATTATCACTGCATCTATCCAGACAAATAATCAATTCAAATTCTGGATAATCCTGATCCATTAACCTGGAAACCAGTTCCTCCAATCGCTTTGCCTCATTTCTTGCACTAATGACAATACTAACTGGTTCCCATTTTCCACCACTAACACGTTTTTTGTGAAATACCAAAATGGCTCCCCTGATTATAATGGTGAGAAAGTTTACAACTAGTGCGAACAGGAAAACATGGAATACTACTTCTGGAAACTGGATCATTCGCTTTCGAAAATCAGATCGCGAAATTAAGCTAATATATGAGTTTGTAAAGGTAATTTTGCCGTCTTTATGAAATTTACCATCTCCCATTTCGACCCAAAAAGTAATGCCAGAAAAGGGCTCATACAAACTGATCATGGAGCGATCTCCACTCCAATTTTTATGCCTGTAGGTACTGCTGGAACTGTAAAGGCTGTCCACCAGCGAGAACTTGAAAACGACATAGGTGCTGAGATTATTCTGGGAAATACTTATCACTTATATCTTCGACCGGGAATGGATGTAATTGAGAAAGCAAAAGGATTACATCAGTTTAATGGCTGGCAAGGACCTATCCTTACGGATAGTGGAGGGTACCAGGTGTATTCACTGGGCAACAACAGGAAAATAAGTGAAAAGGGGGTAAGGTTTCAATCACATATTGATGGTTCCCCACATGATTTCACTCCGGAAAATGTGATTGATATCCAAAGAAAAATTGGTGCCGATATAATTATGGCTTTTGATGAATGTACTCCTTATCCATGCGATTATGATTACGCAATGGAATCAATGCATCTAACACATAGATGGCTTGACAGATGCATTCATCATTTTGAGGGAACGGACCCTTTTTATGGATTCACTCAAACACTTTTTCCAATAGTCCAGGGAAGTGTTTACAAAGATCTTCGGAAACAATCTGCCGAGTATGTTGCCAACACCGATCAGCGAGGCAATGCAATAGGAGGCCTTTCAGTTGGGGAACCGAAAGAAGAAATGTATGAGATGACCGAGATTGTGTGTGATATATTACCAAGAGATAAACCAAGGTATCTTATGGGGGTTGGTACTCCGGCCAATATTCTCGAATCGATTGCACGAGGCATTGATATGTTCGATTGTGTGATGCCAACAAGAAACGCCAGAAATGGAATGCTATTTACATCCGAGGGGATAATCAACATAAGAAATGAGAAATGGAAAAATGACTTTTCTCCCATTGACAAAGAGTTGGGGGGATATGTTGAAACATTTTACTCAAAAGCCTACCTTCGTCACCTGGTAATGAGCAACGAGATCCTCGGTGCACAAATAGCCAGTATTCATAACCTGACCTTTTATCTATGGTTGGTTAAAGAATCACAAAAACGGATCGAACAGGGTGATTTTTCCGTTTGGAAACAAGAGATGGTTTCTAAATTAGAGACAAGGTTGTGATGAAAAAGCTTGATGTATACATACTACGCAAGTTCCTGACCACATTCGTTTTTGTGGTATTGATCCTCATCGCTATTATTTGTGTAATTGATTACACGGAGAAGTACGATGATTTTATTAAAAATCAGGTGCCGGGAGATGATGTAAAGAAGTACTACCTGACATTCATTCCTTACATAATCAGTCTTCTGACTCCCATTACAGTATTTATTGCCACAACATTTGTTACGGCAAAAATGGCGGCAAACACTGAGGTCATAGCCATTCTTGCGAGTGGTGTCAGCTTTAAAAGAATGATGATACCATACTTGATTGGTGCATTAATGATAGCGATAGCAAGTTTCTTTCTCAATGGTTACATTATCCCCGATGCCAATAAGTTTAGGATTGAATTTGAGAATGAAAACGTTAATAAAGCATTTTACTTCAGTGACCGAAACTTTCATATCAGAGTGGGGCCTACGGATTATTTATACATGGACCGATATAACAACCACCGGGATATCGGTTACAAAGTCACTTTGGAAAGAATCGTTGACGGCAGACTGCAGGAAAAAATGCACGCTCAGCGAATGTCCTGGGACACGGCTACCAGTAAGTGGAGCCTTGTGAATTGGGAGCATCGAATTCTGGAGGATTCTTCTGAAGTCTTGGTCAAAGGGAGTAAAATAGACACCTTGTTATTGTTAAGTCCAAAGGATTTTGATAACAAGGATAAGCTATGGGAGACGATGACAATGACTGAATTGAATGAGCACATCGAACTCCAGCTCTCACGCGGAGCAGAAGATGTACAGGTTTATAGAATAGAAAAGTATATTCGATTCATGCAGCCTTTTACTGTTATCATCCTGATGTTCATCGGAGTTATCGTGTCTGCCAGAAAGAATAGGAGAGGGACTGGATTTCAGATTGCACTAGGATTCCTGATTGCCTTTGTTTTCATCATATTCTTCATTTTGTCACGTGCTATTGCGGAGGCCAATACCATGAATCCTGTTATTGCCGTTTGGATACCAAATATAATATTCAGCATTGTTGGAATAGGGTTGTATTACACCGTCCCAAGATGAGCCAAAAGGTTAAAGACTACCTGTTGCTTCACTTCATAGTTTTCATTTGGGGATTTGCTGCCATTTTCGGAGTTCTTATTTCCCTTCCGGCCGTGGAAGTTGTATTATATAGAACAGGCTTATCAGCAATTGGACTTTTCTTCATTGTGTGGTTTTCTGGAAAAAAGTTTGGGATTCGGTCGGGAACCGATCGATCGACGATTTTCCTTGTGGGGGTATTAATTGCTATTCATTGGATCCTATTCTTCCTGTCTGCCAAGATCTCCAATGTTTCCGTATGTCTTGCAGGTATGGCAACGGCTTCACTATGGACAAGTTTATTTGAGCCAGTATACTTCAGGTATCGAATTAAGAACTTCGAAGTACTATTGAGCGTGATCGCTCTGGGTGGTATGGTTATCATTTTCAATGTGGAGTTTGATCACTTTGTGGGATTATTGTTTGCCATCTTATCAGCGATGAGCGCTGCCGCTTTCACAGTTCTGAATTCTTCTTTAATAAAAAGGAATGATCACTTTGTCATTACATTTTATGAGATGGGAATTGCAGCAGCCTCCATAGGTCTGGGGTACCCTTTTTTCCTTTGGTTAAGCGGAGTAGAGGGATTTCAAATGAGTATAGGATTTTATGATTGGCTGTTTGTATTTCTACTGGCAGGTCTCTGTACCGTTTTTGCCTACTCTTATTCTATAAAACTAATGAGACGACTTTCGGCATTTAATATTAACCTGACTATAAACCTGGAACCAGTATATGGAATCATGCTGGCAGTTATAATATTTGGAGAGAAGGAAAAGATGAGTTTCGGATTTTATTTGGGAACACTGTTGATCCTGATTTCAGTATTGGCCTATCCGATCCTTAATCGAATCGTGCGGAAAAAGCCACTGGAAACGGACATCCTTAGATGATTTGTATCGATTCCACTATATTTAGAATATCACAGACTTAAATAAAAACCAGATGCTATTAACAACAACGAATAATATTGAAGGGCATGTTATCACTGAATACTACGGAATGGTTACTGGGGAGGCTATTATCGGAGCTAATATATTCAAGGATATTTTTGCAACAATCACGGATGTCGTGGGTGGCCGATCAGGCGCGTACGAACAGGCACTGAAGGATGCAAAGAATATTGCCATTCGGGAGTTAGAGGAAGCTGCAAGCTCCCTGGGTGCAAATGCCGTGATCGCCATTGACCTTGATTATGAAACTGTTGGCAAATCAAGCGGGATGCTGATGGTGAGTGCAAGTGGAACAGCTATCAAGTACCAATAATTCAAGAACTGGATCGTTTACTTAAGTAAAATATACACATGGTAAGGTTTATTCTGTTGATGACAGTATTTGTCGTCTCATCATCGCACCTGTACAAGGATGAGGAGGTAGCATCACCCAAGGAAATAGAAATGATACTTGAACGTCACAACTTCTGGCGGAGTGAGGTCGGAGTGGGTCCGTTGGTATGGGATGATGCACTGGCAAAAGATGCTGATAAATGGGCAAGATCACTGAAACGGGATAAATGTGGTTTCTACCATAGCAAAATGGGACATGGTGAAAATCTTTGGAAAGGGACCACCGGATTTTATACGGTAGGGGATGCTGTGGACTCCTGGGCAAGCGAGCAGGAATTCTATAATTACAGCAAAAATAAATGCAAGCCTGGTAAGGTATGCGGGCACTACACTCAGGTCGTTTGGGCCAATACTACGAAGGTGGGGTGCGCAAAGGTGGAATGTGAAGGATTTACGGTATGGGTTTGTGAATACGATCCTCCGGGTAACTGGGTAGGGGAGAAACCCTATTGATCGAATTATAGGAAACTTAGGTGAAAGTCGTACTTTGGGTTTTCGTGAAGATCAGGTTCATTTTCGAATATGCCATAAACGGATGAACCACTTCCGGACATAGCAGAATAAATGGCACCTTTTTTAATTAACATTTCCTTAATTTCTTTTATCTCTCCATAAGTTGGAAAAATAGTTGATTCGAAATCGTTTTTTACATTCATTTTCCAGGTTGAGGGGTTTTGATCAAGTGATTGTTTTAAGGATTGATCAGGGAATCCGGGCTTTATTCCATTGTAAGCTTCCCTGGTACCCACATGAATTCCGGGGTTTATGATAGCTAAATAGTACCCTTTCAAATCTAATTGGAATGGTTCCAATTCCGTGCCGGTCCCAGTTGCTATTGCGGGTATATTGTCGATAAAGAACGGACAATCACTTCCCAGTTTGGAAGCGTAGTTCTTCAGATCACTGCTGCCCAGATCCATGTTGAATATTGCATTGAGCATTTTCAAGGTAAAGGCTCCATCGGAAGATCCTCCACCGAGTCCAGCTCCCATCGGTATCACTTTATGTAGATGCATTTTGACAGGTCCAATACCAAAGTCATCTTGCAAAATTTCATAGGCCTTAAAACAGAGATTGTCTGAGCCATCCCCATCAATCGGTAAACCGGTCTGCTTAAATTCGAAATGATCGGATTCAATGATTTCCAGCACATCCCTCCACATCACAGGGTAGAGGAAGGACTCAATGTTGTGATATCCATCCTCACGTTTGGACAATACATTAAGACCAATATTGATCTTTGCATTTGGAAAGCTCAGCACCAGTCCAAAAAGTTAGACCTATTTACCAACAGGATTGCTATTTTGATAACTCTTCGATTATATCATCAGTTATCCCGGAAGAAGAGAATCCACCATCGTGCATCAGATTTTGCATTGTCACTTTTCTGGTAAGGTCAGAAAACATTATTATGCAATAATCCGCACATTCATCTGCACTGGCATTACCCAGGGGTGACATTTTATCAGCGTAATTGAAGAAGATA
The DNA here is from genome assembly GCA_965242805.1 of Cyclobacteriaceae bacterium. Classification (GTDB taxonomy): domain Bacteria; phylum Bacteroidota; class Bacteroidia; order Cytophagales; family Cyclobacteriaceae; genus JANQEU01. The sequence goes on from CBDETD010000002.1 coordinate 5,263,657, forward strand.
TCAAATCCAGGTACCCCTGATCCTGCTGTGGTCATGGTTGGCGATTGCGAGATCGTATTGACCCTGATATTCTTCGATCTCCCCAATTTATATCCATAACTTCTGGCGATGGATTCCAGGACGGATTTAGCTTGTGCCATGTCTGAGTAGTCGGGGAAAGTGCGCTGTGCGGCAATGTAAGAAAGGCCCAATATAGATCCGTTATCATTCAATGCATCCAGTTTCTCACCTACCTGCATCATCTTATGAAAGGAAAGAGCTGAAACATCAAGTGTTTTATGAAACCAGTCATAATTTAGGTCCCCATAATCCTTCTTTTTTCGGACGTTGGGACTCATTCCAATGGAATGCAGAACAAAATCAATTTTACCTCCTAAGACTTCCATCGACTTCGTGTAAAGATTCTCGAGGTCTTCGAGGGAAGTTGCATCTGCAGGAACAATCTCCGTTTCACAGGCAGCTGCGAGATTATTGATCTCACCCATCCTTAGCGCTATAGGTGCATTAGTCAGGGTAAATTTTGCACCTTCTTCAAATGCTTTTTCAGCAACTTTCCAAGCAATTGAACTTTGGTCAAGGGCTCCCGATATGATTCCTCTTTTTCCTTTTAGTAGATTATATCCCATTGGTTTCTTTGAATTCAGGCCGTAAAATTAGAAAAAAGGATTGGATCAGCTAGGCTGGGACAATAATTCCTTTGCACTTTCGAAGGCCATATTAGTAGGATTATTCCCTCCGATCATTTTCGCGATCTGCTCCACCCGCTCGTCTTCCTTCAATAATTTGATCCTTGTAATGGTCTTCTTTCCCTGATGATCCTTGAAAACATAAAAATGTTGATCACCACCCGCAGCGAATTGGGGTAGGTGAGAAATGGATATTACCTGGTGGTTCTTGGCCATTCTCTTCATCATTCTGACCATTTTGTGAGCCACTTCCCCAGAGACTCCGGTATCTATCTCATCAAAAAATATGGTGGGAAGTGCCGTCTTATCTGCAATTAGGTACTTTATTGCAAAGATCAACCTTGAGAATTCCCCTCCACTGGCCACATACTTGATCTCCTTTGTTGGGATGCCTTTGTTGGCAGAAAACAAGATTTCCACATGATCCAAGCCATCTATTGATGGTTCATTTTCATTGATCTTGATATCCAATCTGCCATTTTCAATTCCAATTTCATGAATAATCATAGAAATTTCCCTGGCCAGTACCTCCGCATTTTTCTTTCGCGACTGGCTAAGGGTTTCACCAGATACCATCATTAATTCATAAGCCTCATCCATAGAATTTTTTGCCTTATCGATCTCCTCGTCGAGGTTGGCTACAAGGCTTAGTTCTTCTTCTATACGATCCCTCAGACGGATTAAATCAGCAATATCACTTATTGAATGCTTTTTTTGGAGTCTAAAGATCTCATCTATTTGACTTTTTAACAGATCCTTTTTTTCAGGATCAAAAACTACCTGATCGTTTTTAATTAGCAGATCTGAATGAATGTCTTTCAGTTCGATCAGGAGGCTATCAATTCTGTCGCTATATTCTTGAAATGCCCCTGATAAGCTAGAGAGCTTTTTGACTGCAATGAATAGTTCATTTATGGCATTATTTATAGAATAATCTGATTGGTCAATCAATTGATCACTCTGATTCAGTAACGACTTGATCTCTTCCGCATTTTCAAGAATATTCAATTCGTTCTCCAATTCATTTACGTCGATACCATCTAATCCAACCTCGATTAGTTCATTGAGAATGAATTTTTTATAGTCTTCATCATCTGATGACTTTTTCGCTAGCTGTACAAGTGTGTGATAGTTTTTGCTGGCCTGTGTATATGCATTGTATTTTTCCCTGAATTCAGTGATCAGACCCGAATGTCCGGAATAAGAATCCAATACAATCAATTGATAAAGATTATCATTAAGATGCAGGGACTCATGTTGGGAATGAATATCCATAAGTCGACCTCCAATAAACTTCAACACATCAAGGGTCACCGGAGTGTCGTTAACAAAGGCTCTGGATTTACCGTTTGGAGTTATCTCCCTTCTTATAATGCTTTCATGCGAATAGTCGAGATCATATTCATCGAATGTCTTTTCGAGATCATAATCTTTGATATCAAATGTTGCCTCTACCAGGCATTTACTTGTTTCGTCCCACAGTATTTTAGTATCAGCTCTTTTTCCCATCAACAATCCGAGTGCTCCCAGCATTATAGATTTACCCGCACCGGTCTCACCTGTTATAATGCTCAAATTTTCACTTGGATTAATGTCCAGCTTTTCAATTAAAGCGTAATTACTGATCGATAGGGATTTGATCATTTAGGATACTTTTTCCTCCATCCAAATTTCTTGAATCATCTTGAACTCAAGAATAAGTTTGTGCCTCATTTTATTTCTAACCGTCAAGGTTTGATCTGATACCGATTCAATTCTACCCAATACCACTCTTCTATCGCTCAGAACAAATGTAAGATCCCGGTCCCGATAATCATTGATTTGCACAGCTACTTTCTGTGGATCAACTCTCTTTTGTCTTTTGGGCATTATTTGATCATTGGTTGGAATTGATCTCTCCTGGTAGGATCAATGTTTACTAATAGATTGTAAGCATTTCTCCTTACTGACGGTTCGCCTTCCGAAAATATCTGTGCTAATTCCGAGCTCTTGGCATCAATAAAAGTTATTGTAAGGATGGATCTGGGTCTGGCCTGATTAACGTTAAGGACCTTCTTTAGAGAATTGAAGATGGTTTTCCTTGCTTCCTCCGGGTTTTCTTCAAAGATATCCAAACCCTTAAGATGGTACTCAAACAATGCTTCCCGCAGGGGTTCCATTTGACTATTCAATAGGTTTTCCGAAAGCCAATATCTGTTTCGAATACTGTTGAACTGTTCCCACCCGGGATAACCCGTTTGTTGGGCATTTGTAACAATTTGAGCTGCTTTTTGAAAATATGGATCGCCTCCCAATTGACTAAAAGAATCATAATCGAAGCCAATTATTGTAAAGGCATAGTATGCAAGGAGGGAGGTTATGTTATTTACAAAGGTATTTTCATTAAACTGCAAAGGTTGAGAAGAAACATATTCGAATGACCAATCCCTATCAGCAAAATTCATCAAAATAGTCTCGTATCCCGTATTGTAAACTGGCCTTGAGGATAGTATCTGGACGGAGGCTGCGTACTTGCCAATATTAGGTTCCGTGGACTCGGGATCAAGATTGACTACGATATTGCAATTGATCCTCTCATGTGTTTTAAATTCCTCATTGGTCCATTTCGTATTGTTCATGAAGTCGGAAAAAGCAACTTCCATTTCACGAAAAATAGCTCGTTCCGTAGTTTGGATCCTTTCATCGTTGACGATGACCCTACAATTGAGTTCCTGACCTGTTGCAAGGATCCAACAAACCAATAGGAGTAAACAAAGTGTGTATTTAATCATCCAAATTATTGACCGCAATATCAATAATGTCTTTAGCAACCTCTTTCTTGGATTTCAACTCGAAAGGGAACTCATTATTGTCCTTATCAAAAATAGTTATCTTATTGGTATCGTGACTGAAACCGGCTCCGCTGTCCTTTAGGGAATTCAAAACAACAAGATCGAAATTCTTTTTCTTAAGTTTCTTTGCCGCCTGATCATGTTCATTATCAGTTTCCAAGGCAAATCCAATGTTGATCTGTCCTTTTTTCTTCAATTTCCCCATTTCTAGAGCTATGTCAGGATTTTCAACAAGTTCAATCTTCATCGGATTACCATTTCGTTTCTGTTTATTTGAAAAGGTTTCTTTGGGTCGGTAATCTGAAACAGCAGCAGCGAAAATGGAGATCCTTGACTCAGGAAAGTATTTGGTTGCCTCTTTGAACATCTCATTGGCTGATTTTACTCTTACCACATTGATATTCGGATGTTCCGGTAACTCATTGGTAGGTCCGGTGATAAATTGAATCACACCCCCACGCGAAGCACACTCCAAAGCCAAAGTTTTTCCCATTTTACCCGATGAGTGGTTACCGATGAATCGGACAGGGTCGATGGATTCAAATGTTGGTCCGGAAGTGATGAGAATGTTCTTCCCAATCAAATCATCTTTTTTTTTAAAATGATCCTGAAGTATGGATATAAGGTCCTCAGGTTCAGCCATTCTTCCTTCTCCTGAAAGACCACTTGCCAGTTCACCGGAAGGAGCATCTATCAAATGATCACCGTTTTCCTTTAGAATTGAAATATTTCTGAGAGTACTCGGATGCTGATACATATCCAGATCCATTGCAGGGGCCACATACACGGGACATCTTGCCGAAAGGTATGTTGCTATCAGCAAATTGTCGCAAATACCATTTGCCATTTTCCCAATGGTATTGGCACTCGCAGGCGCAACTATCATGACATCAGCCCATAAGCCCATTTCAACATGGCTCTTCCACACTCCGGATGATTTATCGAAAAAACTGGAATAGACTTCATTTTTGGATAAGGTCGCCAGGGTGAGCGGAGTGATGAAGTCCTTTGCACTTTCTGTCATTATCACAATGACATCAGCTTTTGCTTTCTTCAGAAGACGAACAAAAAAGGCGATCTTGTAGGCTGCAATTGACCCACTGATCGCCACTAATATTTTTTTTCCTTCCAGCATTGGAAGATATGTTTATTCTTCCTCGCTTTCCTCTTCTTCCTCGTCAGGCATTCTAAACATCACCTCATCATTCAAGAATTCCTCAGTAGCCGTAGTGCTGGGCTTGGGCATCCTTTCATAGAATTTGCTAATCTCAATCTGTTCGCGATTTTCAAAAATCTCTTCCAGATTATCTACCGAAGAAGCGAATTCAGCCAGTTTACCATTCAGTTCTTCTTTCTGGGTCGATGCAATCTGCCTCGCTCTTTTACCGATGACCACAATCGACTCATATATGTTTGCCGTAGATTCTGCGATCTTATTGTTATCCCTTGTTGTTAAAGATGGATTTACAGCCATGTATCAAATATTTTTTTGGTCCGCAAAGTTACTCAATTCCTCGATAGATTCCGCATACATTCTTTCCGCATCTTTCAGAAGTTTGCTTTGAGGATATTTATCGACGAAACTATGGTAGTGTTTGACAGTGTCATTGAATCGTTCTTCCTGTCTCGAAGGAATACTCACTTTTGCCAACTCAAAAGCCGCTTCAATTTTCATGAAAGACACCTCTTCCTGAAATCTGGAGTCGGGATAATCTATCCTGAAGTTCTCTAGAGCTACCAGAGCTGCTTTATAACTTTCAACTTTGAAATAAAGCTTTGCATTTTCGTAGGCCTTTTTTTCCAGTTTCACCTGTAATTCATCAATAATTTGATCTGCCTGACCTGATAATTCGGTGTAGGGATACTTGTTGATGAACGCCTGCATTGCCGTTATTGCTTCATAGGTGGCTGTTTGATCCAGACTGTATTCTGGCGACTGGTTATAGAGGGAAAAAGCATGCATGTATGCGGCTTCCATTGCATATTGGCTCCTGGAGTAAACCTCAGTGAAGGTCTGGAAATAATGAGCGCTTAGTATATACTGCTTTTGATGGAAATAGGAATAACCAAAATAAAAGTTAGCCAACTCTGCTTCCTCTGTACCTCTGATAATGGGTAGAATTTCTTCAAATAATATACTTGCCCGGTAGTAGTCCTGGTCTTCATAATACTCGATTGCCGCATCATATTTTACTTTCCAATCCGCACTTTTCCTGATTTTCTGGAAGCGACAGGATGATATCAAAAGGCAGGCGACCACAAAAACCACCGCTCCCCTTAACCACAGTTTATTCATCATTTTGAAAATAGAACGCAAAGCTAATGTAGTAGTGTGTTAAAAAATGTGAATAGTAGTAAAAAGCTTAATTTTCTCTGGATTCAGGTTTTCCTTTTTTGAACTCCGGCTTATTCAAACCTTTGGGACGATTGATTCCTTTATTGATCAGAGGCTCTCCGGAATTACTTTCTTCTTTATTATCAGAATCTATGGTTTCTGAATTAACAGGAACATTTTTTTTGTTGAATATATCTTCCAGCTCTGGTCTTTCATCCATTCTCCATGTAAACCCCGCCAATCTCTCGTCCTCCGGATTTAATTCGTGAGGTGGGATTATCTTACCTTCCGGTTCTTTATAGACTGTAATGGTCGATATGTCATTCTCATCCAGGGATATACTAAGATCACTGCACAACAGCCGATTCATTCCTAACACAACCGAATCTCCTTTTTCGAGCAAATAAAATATTGTCTCCCCATTTCCGTCCACATCAATTTTATCAATGTAATTACCTTCAAAATATGCGGTCATATTACGACCTTTTATTTGATTGAAGTTGTTGAGATTGTCCTGGGAAATCATAAATGATCGTTGTCGAAGATTCATTTTATCTATGGAATTTCCCTTCACCTCCATATTGATGGTATCTGCTGTGATCTGATTTTCATCGGTCCAAAGGATGGGATCGAAATACATATATATCAATGAATCATGAAGAAAATATGCTGCCGAATCTGATCTTCCTTGTAGATTTTCTTTAAATATTCTGATGCCCGGATAAGCAAGAATTCTTTTAAGGCTGTCAATTTCACTTTCTATCGACACCAAAGTGTCAGCAGCCAGATAAAATGTATCCTTTTCCAATACTCTCTTCATTATAGGATTTCCAAAGATCTTACTTATTCCGTTTTGTTTGTCATAGTAACCTTCATCACCAATAATGATCACGTCATTTTCTTTCGAAGTCAAATGGACGTTCCCTATGGCCTTGTAGTATCGGTTCAAATCATCAAAAAATAATTGGTCTCCTTCCAGGTAATAATCCCTAGTTTCAACATTACCTTCGATGAATTGGGACTGATCAATATAAGTTCTGAATACCCCTCCCTTTGAATAAAGAGTTGTGCTGTCTTCCTTGATAATCTCGGTAAACCCTTCAGTGTATGCAACTTTCGTTTCAGTGTTGTATTTCAGTGTATCCGTTTTCAAGGTGAAGTCAGGTGAAACCAGGACTACCTCGTTCCAAAAGATGGCGTATTTTTCCTGTGAGTAGAAGTAACCGGTTTGACTGGTTAATGTGTTTGTCTGATCCAAAAGCTTCCCTCCATTCTGATAATTGGCTATTTCCTTATCAAGATCGTAGTCGAGGAATTCAGTATACATCTCCCGTTGGCCCTCTTTATAAATCACATTCTCTCTTAATCGGGCTACCCGACTGTCACCTTCATAGGTTAATTTATCTGAAGTGATTACCGTGGAATCGTCAACAATCCGAATATTACCGAATGCATCCATTTTATTCTCACTTCGGTAGAAAACAGAACTGTCACAATTGACTCGAGTTTCTTCCTGGGTAAAGACGACACGATCGACCAGAATCCGAATTGCCTGACCGTCCAAACGCATAAATTCTTGTCTTCCCTCAGCTTTATATTTGATCTTCTTTTGGGGGAAGGCACTTAGACAAGAACAAAAAATTATAAGTGCAATAGAGAGTTTTCGTACCAACATCCACAAATTTGGGTCACAAAACTACAACAATTAACGACAGATAATCATTTCGGATACATTGCTTTCACAATTCAGGAAACATATTGAAGACCTCGGCTATTTTAGTTCAAATGACCGGCTTTTAGTTGCGGTTAGTGGTGGTGTGGATTCAATGGTTCTTGCATATTTGATTGTGGAACTAGGTTATGAAATGGGCATAGCTCACATGAATTTTCAGTTGAGAGGGAATGATTCACTGGAAGATGAAAGGTTTGTAAAGGACTTTGCAATGGAAAAGGAAGTTCCATTTCATTCAAAAAGAGTAGAGACAGAGGTAATCGCAAAAGATCTTGGTCTTTCTATTCAAATGGCCGCAAGAGAGTTGCGATATAGTTGGTTTGAGGAATTGATGACTAACAATCGTTACGACTACTTATTAACTGCACATCATGCAAGTGATCATCTGGAAACGGCATTGTTCAATTTTACGAAAGGCTCAGGAGTTCAAGGTTTAAAGGGTATTGAACCAAAATCACAAAAATGTATTCGGCCGTTGCTGGCGTATACAAGAAGGGAGATTGAAAGTTATGCCCTATCGGTAGGATTAAAGTGGAGAGAGGACCAAAGTAATCAGGATCCCAAATATTCGAGAAATTTATTGCGTAATGAAGTCATTCCTCTGTTGAAAAATATTAATCCCTCTATAGAAAGGACCTTTCAGGATTCTTCAATACGAATGAAAGCGGCTTCGATTTTACTTCATGAAAAAGTTCGATCTATTGAAAACAGGTTCTTGAAAACGGATCGAAGAAAGTCAAGGTTAAGTCTTGGATGGTTGTCCAATCCTGACATTGACCTTACCATCCTTCACGAAATTCTCCGAAAGTTCAATTTTAGTTTTGCTGAAGTCAAGCAAATATTTAATCAAATAAATTCTCAATCTGGTAAAATATTCAAAAACGATACTTTCCTTGCCAATTTGGATCGAGGTGAACTGATTATTGTAAATAACCAGGAATCTGAATCTCAAATCCATGAAATCCATGATGGGATGACCAAAATTGATACATCCGGAGGATCAATAGAAATAGAATCATTGAGTGGTCAGGTGCCTATCGACAAGGACAATGATCATGCTTTCATGGATAAATCGAAACTTAAATTCCCCCTGATTCTCAGAAAGTGGCAAAGAGGGGATTTCTTCCACCCAATAGGAATGGATCACAGGAAAAAGATCAGTGATTTCCTGGTTGATCAAAAAGTTCCTCTCGTAGAGAAGGAAGATGTATATGTAGTCGAATCTAAAAACAAAATTTGCTGGGTTGTTGGTATGCGAATCGATGAAAGGTTCAAGGTTGAAAAAGAAACCGAAGAGATTTATCATTTAAGGAAATACGATGAAAATCAATGATTTGCATGATCTCATCTTTTTCTATTTACATATTCCGATTGTAGCTTTGAAAGAATCAAAATTTTAATCTTAATCTCACGCTAAAATGAAAGTAACAGTTGTTGGTGCAGGAGCCGTTGGATCGACTTGTACCGAAAATATTGCCCGGAAGGAACTTGCCGATGAATTGGTGTTGGTTGACATCAAGGAAGGTCTTGCTGAAGGTAAGGCCATGGATATGAATCAATGTGCGACACTAAACGGATTTGATACAAGAATTATTGGTTCGACAAATGATTACTCCGTAACTGCGGGATCAGATGTTGCCGTAATAACATCTGGTATACCCAGAAAACCTGGAATGACCAGGGAGGAGCTCATTGGGACCAATGCGGGCATTGTCAAAACTGTAACAGAGAATATTTTAAAGTACTCTCCGGATACAATACTTATTGTCATTAGTAATCCTATGGATACAATGACTTATCTCTCGGTCAAGTCAAGTGGATTACCGAAAGAGAGAGTCATCGGAATGGGAGGTATTCTCGATAGTAGCAGGTTCAAATACAGATTGAGTGAAGCAATTAGTTGTTCACCAAACGACCTGCAAGGAGTAGTGATTGGAGGCCATGGTGACACGACAATGATCCCTTTAATAAATCACGCAACCTATAACAGCACTCCTGTTGGTGCTTACTTATCTAAAGAACAACAAGAGAGCGTTGTGCAAGAGACAATGGTCGGTGGAGCTACATTAACCAAATTACTCGGTACATCTGCATGGTATGCTCCAGGCGCTGCGGGCGCGTACCTTGTTGAAAGTATCGTAAGGGATAAGAAGAAAATGTTCCCTTGCTGTGTCTATCTGGATGGAGAATACGGACAATCAGACATTTGCATCGGCGTCCCCGTCTTGGTAGGTCGAAATGGCTGGGAAAAGATTGTTGATTTTGATTTGACCAACGATGAGAAAGAGAAATTTAACGCGTCAGCAGATGCCGTACGAAAAATGAATGGAGTACTTTCTGAAATGAATCTTATCTGATTTAAGTATCAATAATAGATTATAAGAAGCCCCTTGATACACAAAAAAGGGGCTTTTTTTATCCATTTGAGGATAGTTTACCTGTTATAGGAATGAAATCGATTGTTATAGCAATTGATTTTTTTATTGATCGGTTTATTCATAGATTAAGAATCACAATTCTGATCTTATGAGCAAAAGAATAAAAATGGGAATGATCGGAGGTGGAAGCACCTCTTTCATCGGAATTTTGCATCGAATAGCTGCTTACATGGGTGAGCGTTATGAATTGGTAGGGGGAGTATTCGATGAGGATTTTCGAAGGGGCCAGAAATTTTCAGAAGAGCTTGAATTGGATCCTTCGAGAACCTACGAAAATATAGATTCTTTTATTGCAGGTGAGAAGTCTCTGTCTCAGGACGAGAGAATAGAAGTAGTGGTGATCGTGACACCAAACAGCCTTCATTATGAAATGGCCAAGAAGCTGATAGAAGAAGATTTCCATGTAATTTGTGAAAAGCCTATGACGGTGACTGTGACGGAAGCATTTGATTTGAGTAAATCACTTGATGATCATCCGGTTGTTTTTGCATTAACTCACACGTATACAGGTTATCCCATGGTCAGACAATTGAGATCCATGATTTCCCAGGGCGATATTGGAAGGATACAAAGAGTAGATATCCAATACTATCAGGGATGGATAAATCCCGTAATACACGAACAGGAAAAGAGGAAACAAGTGTGGAGATTAGATCCAAAGATGGGGGGTATGAGTTGCTGCATTGGGGACATTGGGGTACATGGATTTAATATGCTGGAATACGTATCAGGACTCACCGTTGAGAAAGTTCTATCCGATATAGATACCCTTTATGAGGACAATCTGTTGGATGTGGATGGTACCGTATTGTTAAGGATGTCAAATGGCTGTAAAGGGGTCATCAGGGCTAGTCAAATTGCCACTGGTGAAGAAAACTCCTTAACCGTTGCTATCTATGGGGAAAAAGGAGGTTTGAAATGGCGGCAAGAAGATCCTACCCGCTTGACATTCCTTGAGGAGGATCAACCAGCCAAGACTTTGACCCCCGGTAATCCATACATTGGAGAATTTGCAATGGAGAGTACGAAAATGGCCCCGGGACACCCCGAAGGGATTTTTGATGCCATGGGTAATATTTATATGGGAGTAGCCAAAGCCATTAGAGGGGAAACAATTCGAGATGGGGCTTTTCCAACAATGAGAGATGGGGTCCGGGGCATGAAATTCATCGAAGCAGTTTTAGAATCTTCCAGAGAAGGGAACGTTTGGAAGGCATTATAATTAACTTTTTCCAATTCAAGAGATATGGTACATCGAAAGCTGAGAATGGGAATGGTCGGTGGTGGTTCGGATGCATTCATAGGTGCGGTACATCGAATGGGTGCCTGCCTGGATAATCAAATTGAGTTAGTGTGTGGAGCATTTAGTTCTGATCCGGATAAGTCGAAAAAGTCCGGAAAAGACCTTTACTTACCAGAGGGAAGAGTGTACACCTCATATCATGAAATGATGGAAAAGGAAGCCACCCTCTCTGAAGAAGCAAGGATGGATTTCGTATCGATCGTTACTCCAAATCATATGCACTACCCGCCAGCAATTCTTGCATTAGATAATGGATTTCCGGTAGTCATCGACAAACCACTAACTTTTACTTATGAAGAAGCTGTGAAATTGAAAGAAAAGGTCCAGGAGACTAGATTTCCTTTCGCAGTAACTTATACCTACGCTGCCTACCCAATGATCAAACAGGCCCGTGAAATGGTGCAGAATAGTGAAATTGGAAATATCAGGAAGATCATGGTGGAGTACCCCCAGGGTTGGTTAACTGACAAATTGGAGGATACCGGGCAAAAGCAAGCTTCGTGGAGAGCTGATCCTGAAAGAGCGGGGATCAGTAATTGCTTTGGAGATATTGGTACACATGCGGCAAATATGGCTGAATACGTTTCAGGTTTGAAGATCACTGAGGTTTTATCCGAAATAAGGTCATTCGTTCCCGGTAGAATTCTCGATGATGATGCCAATGTATTATTTCATTTGGAGAATGGGGCAAATGGGGTCATATCTGCCTCTCAAGTCTCCCCAGGTGAAGAGAACAATTTAAAGTTCAGGATTTATGGTGATAAGGGAGGACTTGAATGGAACAACATGGATGTGAATACTTTGCTCGTCAAAATACACGGTAAACCAATCCAGATTTACAGAGCTGGAGGCAATATTGGGTACCTGGGAGAAGCCGCTTTAGCACATATGAGGACTCCAGCTGGACACGCTGAGGGCTATATCGAAGCCTTTGCTAATATCTATAGAAATTTTGCCTTTGCTATCAGAAAGGAACTTTTCGGTGAGGACTACAATCAAAATATTTTGGACTTTCCAGGGGTCGAGGAAGGATTACGAGGAATTGCGACGGTGGTTGCTGTAGTTAAATCGACCGAAGAAGGAAATATTTGGAAAAGCATTGAAGTAAACTGACAATACTTTATCAATATCATAACTGAAGAAATGAAAACAATCAAAGGTCCGGCTATCTTTTTAGCTCAATTTCTAGATGACATCAAACCCTACAACAATCTGAAAAATATATGCCAATGGGTATCCTCATTAGGATATAGAGGCGTTCAAATACCAGCCTGGGATCAGAGAGTAATTGATATTACAAAAGCTGGTGAAAGCAAAGATTATTGCGATGAGATTAAAGGGATTGTTAATGAGGCTGGTCTTGAGATCACCGAATTGGCTACTCATCTCCAGGGGCAACTAGTTGCTGTTCATCCTGCCTATGATACCATGTTCGACGCATTTGCCCCAGAATCACTTAAGGGTAATCCTAAAGCTCGTACCGATTGGGCAATTGATCAGGTCAAGAGCGCAGCTAGTGCAAGTAGGAATTTGGGGATTGATGTGTTTGCCAGTTTTTCAGGTGCCTTAGTTTGGCCCTTCCTTTACCCATGGCCCCAAAGGCCTCAAGGATTGGTAGAAAGTGGTTTCAAAGAATTGGCTCGAAGATGGAGACCAATCCTCGATCATTGTAAAAATCAGGGAGTTCAGGTGTGTTTTGAGGTACACCCAGGCGAAGATCTGCATGATGGAGTTACCTTCGAAAGATTTTTGAAGGAAACAGGGAATCATGAGTCAGTGAAATTACTTTATGATCCAAGTCACTTTATACTACAGCAACTTGATTATTTGCAATACATTGATGAGTATCATGATTTCATAAAGATGTTTCATGTGAAGGACGCAGAATTCAACCCATCCGGTAAATCAGGAGTTTACGGTGGTTATCAGGATTGGATTGACCGACCAGGACGATTCCGATCTCTAGGAGACGGGGAAGTGGATTTTGTTGGTGTTTTTTCAAAATTAAGCCAGTATGATTTTGATGGCTGGGCAGTACTCGAATGGGAGTGCTGCATAAAGTCACCGGAGCAAGGAGCTGAAGAGGGGGCAGCATTTATCGAAGATCATATTATCAATGTCACAGAAAAAGCATTTGATGATTTTGCCGGAGCTCAGGTGGACGAAGAAACCAACAAAAAGATACTTGGAATATAATACAAGGAATCTTGGGTGATCATTATGATAAATGGAAAAAAGGTCTTCTTGCACTGCAAGATCATGGATACAAAGTATGATTCAGGAAAATAAAAATCAGGAAATTATGATTATAAAGAGAAGAGAATTTATTAGAAACACTGGTCTTGCCGCAGCTGGAATTGCAATCATTCCTGGCTGTGGTCAAGCTACTCAGAAAGACAGCCCTCAGGAAATCGCTGAGGTAAAAACAGACATTGGACTACAACTTTATACTGTGCGATCTGAGGTTGATAAAGATCTGGTTTCAACGCTAACGAAGGTTTCAGATATTGGTTATAGATATTTAGAACTATACGGATATGGTGATGGGAAGTATTTCGGACTACCGGTTAATGAATTTAAACAGGTCGCTCAGGACGCAGGGTTAGAAGTACGGAGTAGTCATCATGGCACCGGCATAATAATCAATAATTCCCAGGGCAGCTTAACGAATGGTTGGGAAAAAGCCGCTGAAGATGCAGCTTCTTTGGGACAGGAATACATGGCATGTGCCTGGCTTCATCCAGATGAGAGATCCACGGAGCACTATCAAAGACTCCCGGAGATCCTGAATCAAGCGGGTCAGATCTGTAAGGATGCGGGCATCCAGTTTTGCTATCATAATCATGAATTTGAGTTCATTGAACAAGATGGTATGGTTCCGATGTATCATATTCTGGATAACACTGATCCGGATCTTGTAAAAATGGAACTTGATCTATTTTGGACCAAGCATGCAAGTATCGATCCTATCGAATTTTTTAATAAATATCCTGGTCGTACACCACTTTGGCATGTGAAGGATATGAACAATCTTGAGGAAAAGAAATTTGCTGAGGTCGGCACTGGAATAATAGATTTTGATTTGATTTTCCAAAATGCCGATAAGTCCGGAATGAAATATTTCTTTGTGGAACAGGATGTATCCGATAATCCATTAAAAAGTATAGAAACATCATTTAATAACGTAACTAAGATTTTATGAGATTAGGGGGGCTTGCACTCCTTTTCTTCATATGCAGTAATTCAATTTCCCAATCAATAGAGGGTAGGATTTTAGATAAGGTAGATCAAAAACCAATATTGGGCGCCTCGGTTTTAGTTCAGGGTTTGGAGCTGGGAGTGTCATCAGATTCGTTGGGATATTTTCTTCTCGATGATTTAGAACCAGGTAGATACAGCATCATAATCTCTCATGTTGGGTACGAAACGTATTCAATTGGGGATGTTTTTGTTCGACCCAATAAAGTTTCGACTGTTCATGTGGGGCTTGAGATGAAGTATGGATTTCTGAATGAGGTAATTATAAAATCAGCTACTAAGCCGTTTGAACCAGGAAGAAAGAATATAAGTGAAGAACAACTCAATCGTTTTGCAGCTACATATTATGATCCTGCTCGATTGATGCTTTCATCACCAGATATTTCGTTAAACAATGATCAAAATAATGAAATATCAATTAGGGGGATCCCGCCAAATTATAACATTTGGAGATTGGAAGGTGCGGAAATTGTCAATCCTAATCATCTTTCCAACGCTGGAACTATAAGTGATCAGCCGACAGGCTCAGCTGGGGGTGTGAACATCCTAAGTGCACAAACACTTGATAGAAGCTCAATCCATTATGGTATTTATGACAATTCATTAAATAACAGCGTCGGTGGAATATTTGATATGTATTTTAAATCCGGCACAAGCAGTAATTATCAGTTCATTTCACAAGCTTCTTTAATTGGGTTTGACCTTTTTGCTGAGGGGCCTTTATTTGAGGGGAAGAAGGTAAGCTTTGTATCAAACTACCGATATTCATTTACTGGTTTATTGACCAATATGGGTGTTGATTTTGGAGGTGAGTCCATAGGATTTCAAGATCTAAATTTATCGGTTAACATACCATTCAAAAAAGGTGGCGGCATTAAGTTCTTTGGTGTTGGTGGTCTCAATTTCAATGAATTCATACACAAGGATTTTAATCGATCAAAGCAAGAAAAAGACAGGAGCGACATAGATTTCGATGGGAGAATGGGATTGATAGGGGCTTCCTACAATTCGGGAGGCTTCAAAGGATCGGTCGTTTATTCAGGTCTCAGAAATGAAAGACTTGAAGTCGTATTTGATGACAATGATGAGGAAGACAACCAATTTTTGGACTTGAGAAAGGAATCAATTGCGAGTACGAATTTCTCCTATACACTTAGAGAATTTGGTGGCACATATTCGTTCGGTGTCATAAACAACTATTATCGATATGGGAGTAAAGAAGATGGTTTGGGCCAATTATATTTTTCTGGTGAATGGTTGTTGGGAGATCGTTTTCAAATTAATGCAGGACTAACAACCTCAATGAATGATTTTAATGATCCCATTTATGATCCAAGGATAAATATTTCCATATTCCCTTCTTCCAATATTTCTGTATATGTCGGAGGAGGCAGGTACAGTCACCTGTTGCGTCCCCACAATTATTATTTCACTTCGATGCTTGACGATGAAACCTACGAATTGTTCGATGATTATCGATTTATTGGTAGTAACCGGTATGTTGTCGGATCCAACCTTGAAACGGGGATCTTCCAAGTGCAAGTGGAATTGTTCTTCTACGAATTTCCAAACGTTAATTTCCTGAAAGATTCGACGAATCAGGTGAGTGCTGGATCGGCAGGATTATCAATTAATTTCTCAAAAAACTTTGTCAATGGCTGGTATCTGATAGTTGGAGGAAATCTGTTTGAATCTATTATTGATGACAAAACTAATAGTCCATTTAACACGAAATACCGGGTAGTCATCAATTGGGGAAAGGAATTCAAGAAAGATAGGAAACAAGTGGACAAATTTTTTAGCTTAAACTCCCAAATTATCTGGCAGGGAGGGGCATATTTCACAGACTTTGAAGACGAACCGCAGGACTTGCTCACATTAGATCCGTTTAAAGCAAGGTTTGATCCATATTTACGGTTTGATCTTAGGCTGTCTTGGACGAAGATCAACGAAAGATTTACAAGCCTGATCGCTATCGACATTCAAAATGTAATGAATCGAGAAAACGATGCTTTCATTTATTACGATACATTTCTGGCTGAGAGAAGGAAATCCACACAACTTGGACTTATACCCATACTTACCTATAGATTTGAATTTTGAATAATGAAAGTATTTTCCACGATCATATTTATAATATTTGGACTCTTCGCAATTGTTCAGTACAACGATCCTGATCCATTTTTATGGATTACCATATATGGTATTGTTTCGTTGATTTCATTGTTAAGGGTGTTCGGGATTTTCAGGCGAAATATGGTATTTCTACTTTTAATAGCAATTGGAGTTTTTACGCTTCTACACATCCCATCATTCTGGCAGTGGATAATTAGTAATGATAAAAGTGATCTATTTGGAGAAATGGCCTATGATCAACCTTATATTGAAGGGACTAGGGAGTTTCTTGGATTGTTGATGGCAGACATGGCCCTGGCATTTCATCTTTACTGGAAAAGAAACTCAGTTTCTTACTAGCACTTTACCCTTTTTTGGGTAATATTTCTGATATAAATAGTAATTGATACCATCCTTTAGCCCCAAATCGGGTATTAGAATTGCCCTGGTCCTGGCTACTTTCATTACTTCAATATAAATATCCGAAGCTGGAATGATTACATCCGCCCTATCGGGGTTCAATTGAAGCTTATTTATTCTCTCTTCTACACTCATACTTTTTAAGTAACCCTGTATTTTTTCCAAGTTTCTTAATGATATCTTTCGTTCCTTATTTCCCTTTGAAAAATCATAGATTTTGTGAATGTTTCCTCCAGTTCCTATAGCAGTAACTCTTTTGAAATCCTTTTTTATATTTTTCTTGATCCAACCAATAAGGTCGTTCCAGACATTTGTGTATTCTGAAAATTCCAAGGATCTCACCGAACCAATCGGAAATGAGGCTGAATTGATCTTTTCCTGGTTATAGTAAAGGTTCAATTCTGTGCTTCCACCTCCGACATCCACATGCAAATAGCATTTGTGATCAAGATATAACCCCACAACATTATTTATAAGGTCTGCTTCATCTTGACCACTGATGACATTTACTTTTAGGTCAAGGTCCTTTTCAAACCTTTTGACCAGTTTAGAAGAATTTATCGCCTCCCTCATCGCTGAAGTACCACATGCGTAGTAGTGATCCACTTCATACAACTCCATCATAGTCTTGAAAACATGCATCAATTTGAAGAATTTCTCTTCAGTTTTAGGTGATATTCTTTGGAACTTGAACACATCCATACCTAACCTCAACGGGAATCGGATGTACTCAACCCGTTTGAATGTCAAGCTACCTTCATACTCAATAATTCTTGTAATTTGAATTCGAGCGGCGTTGGAACCAATGTCAATCGCTGCAAGTTTCATAGTGAACAATATTACCTGTTAAAAGATGAAAATGAATACTTTTTAGTTATTTGTTTAGTTACATCTATATTTGCCACTGCTTATCAAGAAAGGCAGAGGGAATGGGCCCGATGATGCCTTGGCAACCTGATTGTTTTCATTACAATTTTCGGTGCTAAATCCCACCTCAACTCCTCAAAATGAGGGTAGAGGGGAGATAAGAAATCTCAACACTTTCTTGATAACTATTCATATAAGATTATGAAAGATATTCGTGAGATAGCAGAAAATCGTATTTTGGTGTTGGACGGCGCCATGGGAACGATGATCCAGAGGTATTCGCTGGAAGAAAGTGACTTCCGTAATAATGATCTATTGGATCATTCCTTTGATTTGAAAGGAAACAACGATCTTCTTTCAGTAACTCGTCCCGATGTTATTAAGGAAATTCACAAAGCCTACCTCGATGCAGGTGCAGACATTATTGAAACCAATACGTTTAGTTCAACTTCCATAGCACAGGCAGACTATGGATTGGACAGTGCTGATTGGATATACAAGATCAATTATGAATCTGCAAAAATTGCGAAAGAAGTTGCTGAGGACGTTACTGCAAGAAATCCTGTAAAACCAAGGTTTGTTGCTGGTTCCATTGGACCAACAAATAGAACGGCGTCTTTATCACCTGATGTGAATGATCCTGCGTACAGGGGAGTGACTTACAAGGAGCTACAAGATGCTTATAAACTGCAAGTGGAGGCATTGCTGGATGGAGGAGCTGATCTACTTCTTGTAGAAACAATTTTTGATACACTAAACGCAAAGGCTGCCTTAAGCGCTATTGAAATAGTGAAGCAGGAAAGAGACGATGACACACCGGTAATGGTATCGGTCACCATTACAGATGCATCCGGAAGAACTCTTTCCGGTCAGACTACAGAGGCTTTTGTGATCTCAGTTTCACATATAGATGTATTCAGCTTAGGATTAAATTGTGCTTTAGGGGCTAAGCAACTAGAACCATATCTCCAGATCCTGGACCATAATACGGATACCTATACAAGTGCCCATCCCAATGCTGGTTTACCCAACGAATTTGGTCAATATGACCAAACACCTGAAGAAATGGGGGAACAAATTAAGGAGTATTTGGATCAGCATCTCGTTAATGTCATAGGTGGTTGTTGTGGAACGACACCAGAACACATAAGAGTAATTTCAGATTTAACAAAAAAATATCAACCAAGAAAAATTAAAGAGAATGTCAGCGAAGTTGTATGATGAAATAGATAAGGGTATTTTAAAATCTCTTCCTAATCCAACCAAGGAAGCGTATGAAATAAAGATTAAGATCCCGGAATTCACCTTCCTGGGTGTTAAGGAACAACCAGATTTCGCCAATGTATATTTAACATTCTATCCAGGTAAAAGAATTATTGAGTTGAGGTCATTGAAATTGTATGTCTTCCAATTGAGGGATATAGTTGTTTCCTATGAGAGGTTAATAAATATATTCTATGACCAGATGATGGAAGTATACAAACCAGAAAGACTACGAATTGTCATGAATTGTAATCCCAGAGGAGGAATTAGTTCCCGACTCACAATAGATTCTGATTGGTCAGCAAGAGGAGGACAAGAAAAGTTCAAAGACTGGGTGTATGGTGGAACCGATGACAATTGGCAGGTTCTTATGTAATTCGAAATCGATAACAAAAACCTACAGATTTGAATATTCCGCCATTAAAACTGTCGGGCCTCGAACCACTGATAATCACGAAGGATACGAACTTCGTGAACATTGGAGAACGAACGAACGTCACTGGCTCTCGAAAATTTGCCAGACTTATCAAAGAGGAAAAGTATGAGGAGACCATTGAGGTAGCTATCGATCAGGTAAGGGGAGGAGCTCAAATCCTTGATGTCAATATGGACGAAGGATTACTTGATGGTAAGGCTGCCATGGTCAAGTTCCTCAATTTGATTGCCGCTGAACCGGAGATAGCCAGGATACCAATAATGATTGATTCTTCCAAGTGGGAGATCATTGAAGCTGGCCTGCAGTGTATTCAGGGCAAGGGAGTTGTTAATTCTATTTCCCTAAAGGAGGGGGAAGAGCAGTTCATTTCTCACGCCAAGAAAATCAAGTCCTACGGCGCGGCCACAGTAGTCATGGCCTTTGATGAAAAAGGTCAAGCTGATACTTTTGAACGAAGGATCGAAATTTGTCAAAGATCCTATCGAGTTTTAGTAGAGGAAGTAAAATTCCCACCCCAGGACATCATATTCGACCCTAATATTTTTCCCGTTGCTACCGGAATTCCGGAACACAATAATTATGCGGTTGATTTCTTTCGTGCCACCAAATGGATCAAAGAAAACCTACATGGTGCAAAGGTCAGTGGAGGTGTTAGCAACGTATCCTTTTCGTTCAGGGGTAATAATGTGGTCAGAGAAGCCATGCATTCAGCTTTTCTTTATCACGGAATTAAGGCAGGAATGGACATGGGAATTGTGAATGCAGGTATGATCGAAGTCTACGATGAAATACCGAAAGATCTTCTGGAAAAGGTCGAAGATGTTCTTTTGAACAGAAGGGAGGACGCAACCGAGAGATTAGTAGAATTCGCTGAAACAGTTAGGGGAGCTGGAAAAACAAAGGAAATAGATAATAAATGGCGTGAAAGCACAGTAGAAGAAAGACTGTCCCATGCTCTGATCAAAGGTATAGTTGATCATATTGAGGAAGACACGGAGGAAGCACGTCAAAAATTAGATAAGCCATTGGAGGTCATTGAAGGCCCCCTAATGGATGGCATGAATACAGTTGGAGATCTTTTTGGCAGTGGAAAAATGTTCTTACCCCAGGTTGTCAAAAGTGCAAGGGTGATGAAGAAGGCTGTTGCTTATCTGATTCCTTACCTCGAAGAGGAAAAATCCTCCGGAAAACAAAGTAAAGGGAAAATCCTTCTTGCTACAGTGAAAGGAGATGTCCATGACATCGGGAAGAACATTGTCGGAGTGGTCCTCGGCTGCAATAATTTTGAAATTATCGACCTTGGGGTGATGGTTCCTGGGCATAAGATATTGGACAAAGCTGTTGAGGAGGATGTAGATATCATTGGCCTCAGTGGCTTGATCACTCCTTCACTGGATGAAATGGTTTTCATTGCGGAGGAGATGGAAAAACGTCATATAGACATCCCACTGTTAATTGGTGGAGCAACCACATCTCGGGTTCATACCGCTGTCAAGATTGCTCCCAAGTACTCAGGCACCGTTCTTCATGTACTTGATGCTTCAAAATCCGTTACGGTTTCTAGTCAGTTACTGGGTTCCGGATCAGATTCATTCAAGGAAAAGATCAAAGACGAATATATTGAAGTTGCTGACAACCATCAGAAAAGGAAAAAGGATAAGCTACATATTAGCTATGGTGAAGCCGTCAAGAATTCAATTGAATTTGATTGGGCATCATATGATCCACCTATTCCGAAAGAATTGGGTGTAAAGGTCTTTAAAGACTACCCATTACGGGAAATTAGTCAGTTTATCGATTGGACACCTTTCTTCTCCACGTGGATGCTCAAGGGTAAATATCCGGCAATTCTCGAAGATCATGTGGTTGGGGATGAAGCTACGAAGCTTTTCAATGATGCCAATGAGCTATTAGGAGAGATAACCTCCAAAAAGTTACTTCAGGCGAATGCAGTATTTGGGCTTTTTGAAGCATACTCCGATGGGGATGATGTTATACTTCCCACTGAGGAGACCACTTTTCACTTCCTAAGACAGCAAGGTAAGAAGGGAGATGCAATTCCAAATCTTAGTTTGGCAGATTTCATTGCTCCAAGAGGTACGAAAAAAGATTTCATTGGAGGTTTTGCTGTCACCTGCGGAATAGGAATTGAAAATCTCATATCACAATATGAGCAAGAGCATGATGATTACAAAATCATCTTGATCAAGGCTTTAGCGGACAGGTTGGCTGAGGCTTTTGCAGAGTTGTTGCATCAAAAAATCAGGAAAGAGGTCTGGGGATATTCGTCAGATGAAGCTCTTTCAAATGATGACATGATTAAGGAAAGATATACAGGAATAAGACCAGCACCTGGGTACCCGGCTTGTCCCGACCATACGGAAAAGGAGATTTTATTTCAATTGTTGAATGTTGAAAATAATACCGGAATAAGTTTGACAGAATCCATGGCCATGTATCCAGCTTCCTCCGTGAGTGGTTTTTATTTTTCAAACCCTCAGTCCAGGTATTTCGGACTTGGGAAGATCTATAGGGATCAGGTCGAGAATTACAGTGAAAGAAAGGGCATGACCATTGATGAGGTTGAGAGATGGTTGGCTCCTGTTCTTGGATATCGGTGATTCCTTTAGTACAGTATTCATAGATTTGGGTATGAAAATCATTGAGTGCCCCAGGGATGCAATGCAGGGATTAAAGGAGTTTATTCCCACCCAGAAAAAGATTGATTACATCAATTCTCTCCTGGATGTAGGTTTTGATACCATAGACTTTGGAAGCTTCGTGTCGGAAAAGGCTGTACCTCAAATGAGGGATACCAGATCAGTTGTTGAAGCTTTGGATTTAGATGGTAAAAAAACAAAACTACTGGCGATTATTGCCAATTTACGAGGAGCCGAAATTGCATTGGAATTTGATCAAATATCCTATTTGGGTTATCCTTTGTCCTTATCAGAAACGTTCCAACAAAGAAACACAAATCGTTCAATCTCCGAAGCTTTCGATTCAATCAAGAGAATTTTGGAGATCTGTGAGAAAAGTAAGCAAGAACTTGTTGTCTATCTCAGCATGGGATTTGGAAATCCATATGGTGATGATTACTCTCCACAGTTGGTAGTTGATTTTGCGGGGAAATTAGTTAAAGAAGGGGTAAAAACGATCTCTTTGGCAGACACGATCGGAACTAGTAAACCTGAGCAAATTATTTATCTTTTTCGTGTATTGACATCTACTTTTGAAGGGGTGGAGCTAGGGGTACATCTGCATTCAAATCCCTCAGATTCAAAACGTAAGATTGAAGCCGCTATCCAGGCAGGATGTCATCGGTTCGATGGAGCAATACTTGGTTTCGGGGGATGCCCAATGGCAAAGGACGACCTGGTAGGAAATATTGATACATCCGTGATCATTAATACAATCGGCTGGGAGAGAACAGGTTTGGATCAGTCAAGTTTTAATGAATGCATTTCCCTGGCCAGAAACGTATTCTACTGATATTCGGGGCTTAATATATATTTCTTTCCTGGGAGGCATTTTACATAGCCATCGAATTCCATGGATAATAACACCGTCGCCAACTGGTTGATCTGAATTTGTGATTTCCAGCTGAGTTCATCAATTGCAATTCCCTGCAGATGCTCAGAAAGTATCTGGTACACTGATTTTTGGTACTCATCCAGATTCGAAATATCGACTTGTTTCTTTTCATCTTGCTCAGTACCCATTTCCCAGTTCAGGTAATAGACAAGGTCTTTCACCTCTGTATAAGCAAGGGCTTTCTGTGATCGAATCAACCGATTGCAGCCAATTGAAAAGGGTTGGTCCAAGTTTCCAGGTACGCTGAATACGGGCCTGTTATACGAGTCGGCAAGGTTAGCAGTAATGAGTGCTCCACCTCTCACTCCTGCTTCAACCACCACCGTTGCGTCCCCGAGACCGGCAATTATCCGATTTCTGGCAGGAAACAAAGGAGCTTCTGGTTTGGTCCCAGGAGGATATTCACTAAGAATCCCTCCATTTTCCATCATTTGTTGAGTTTCACCAAGATGTGATTTTGGGTATACTTTGTCCAAACCTCCAGCAAGGACAGCGAATGTAGGAAGTCCCATTTCCAGGCTTCTTCGGTGACTTTCAATGTCAATTCCATAAGCCAGCCCACTGATTACTGTGGCTCCATAGGGTTTCAGACCACGAACCATAGATTCAGTGACATCCCTTCCATATTGCGTGGCTTTCCTGGTGCCAACAATACTTATTGTGTTTTCTGGATTTAAATCTCCATTCCCTTGAAAATAAAGAATGGATGGAGAATCTATAATTGATTTGAGGCGGTTTGGATAATTTTTGGAGGTATAGTGAAGAATTTTGATGTTTTGCCTTTCACAATCCTTCAGAATTTCTTCAGCTTTTGTGAAGGTCTCTCTTTTCAAAATGCTTTTAACAGATTTCTCTCGAATCCCCGGAATGCGATGCAATTTTCTGGCATTCGCTTGAAAGATCTCTTCAGGATCTCCAATGTAACTAACTAGATGTTTTGCATTGGTATTGCCAATTCCGGGAGTGAGTTGTAAGGCAAGAAAGTGAATAAGGTTATGCTCCATCTGGGAGTTCTTCCCTCAGCTTAACCAGAAAGCCCTTGATACGTTTTAGGGATTCCAAAAGCTCAATTTTGTCAGAGGCTTGATCAACACCATTCCTTATGAAGTCCCTTGCCCCTTGTAGCGTGTAGCCCTTTTCCTTTACGAGATGGTATATAAGCTTCACATTCTTTATGTCTTCCTTTGTAAACTGCCTGTTACCTTTCCGATTTTTCTTAGGTTTGATTATTGAGAATTCACTTTCCCAAAATCTTATTAGAGAAGTAGCAACTCCCAACTCATCAGCGACTTCGCCAATTGTGAAGTATTTTTTCTCTATTTCCTTTTCTTTGTATGGCATCTTTTTAGTTAACCACGTTAACCAAGTTGGAAGACTGGTTGATCCATTGATTTTCTCAAGATCGATTTAAAGATAAGAATTTGATAGTAAATAGAATTAGTCAACGAAAAATTATTTGTGGATTTTTTGCAAAGCGACCTATTCAAACCTCTACTATTCCCTTCATTATTTTTTTAATATCAAACCATCGTCCTGAATTATAAGATCTCCCTTTGGAAAATCAGAATCAGTTAGTTCTTTGATCTTAAAAAGTGACCTTCTTTTGGGATCGTAAATCGGCCCTAAACTGTAATCTTGAATAAATGAATGGATTTTACCTTTGAGGAATTCTCCATAGGAATTGATCTTTACTTCAAGAACAGGAGCGTAAGCATTTGGCCCCTTCAAGTTGAACCGTCCGTATGTGAGGAAATTTCCAAGACTGTAAGCGATTAATCTTTCTTTATAAACTTCCATAGCACGAACAACATGGGGGCCATGACCCAAGATCAAATCAGCTCCGGAATCGATCATCAAATGTGAAAACTCATAAACATTACCACGATCCTCCCCGAAATAGAATTCACGTTCTCTGGTTACGTGTTGATTCCTGGAACCCTCTGCTCCGGCATGAAACGAGACTATAACAATATCAGCAAGTGAATCAAGTTTTCTTACATATTCCAATGCCAATTCCTCGTTATGTATGTTCTGAGTCCCTCGATTTGGTGCAAATGCTATGAATCCGAGGGTGTACCCTTTTGCTTTAATTATTGAATAGGGTTGTTCAATGGATCCCGCATGATGAATACCCAGCGAATCCAGAACTCTCTGAGTATTCAACCTGCCTGACAAACCAAAATCACTGGCATGATTATTAGCCAAACTCAACAGATCAAAACCATTTTCCACGAATAGATGCGACAAAGAATCAGGCGTCCGGAACAGAAAACAGTTTTTCGGATTCCTGCATTCTTTTTGGTCACCCCCATCCGTGAGGATTACTCCTTCCAGATTACCAAAAGTCATATCTGGTCCGGTCAATACCGGTTGGACAAACTCCCATAGGGAGTGAGCGTTCTTAGGTAAATAGCTGCTTTGAGGGAAGTTTGTACCCATCATGATATCACCGACTGCGGCAATAGTAATTGTGTCCTTATGAACTTTTGTCAACTCAAGATTTACTTCATTTCCTAAACTATTGAGTGTATCTCCCTCAGATGTGATCCAATATTCTATACTGTCTATTGCAGCAGGTTTAGCAAGTAGGGTGGAGTCTGCTTTTTGGGGGCTTTGAGTTATTGTTTTCGAAGACTTACATCCAAGGGGAAACAACAAAACCAACCATAAATTCCAGATCAGGAATAAAAAAAAGCCCCGTTTCTGGGGCTTTCTAATCTTTTGATTCTGATCAATAGGATCCGAGTGCCTGATTTTCAATGGAAGCTAATTTCAGGATTTCTTCATATTCTTCAGGAGAAAGATCCCTACTGAAATAGTGAATAGGATTTATTTTCTTTCCGTTCAGTTTCACTTCATAATGTAAATGAGGTGCTGTGGACTTTCCCGAGTTGCCGGAGTAACCAATCAGATCTCCCCGCTTTATCAACTGACCTTTTTTGACGATATATTTATCCAAGTGGGCATACTTGGTCACATAACCAAATCCATGATCTATTTCCACTTGCTTGCCATACCCGCTGATACTTGTCCTTGTCATCCTCACGTTTCCATCGCCGGTTGCATATACTGGTGTTCCGACTTCGAGGGAGAAGTCAACGCCCCAATGCATTCTTCTGGTTTTATAAATGGGATCTATTCGGTATCCATATCCCGAGGATAGTCGTTTGAGTTCTTTGTTTGACACCGGCTGAATAGCAGGTAATGACATAAGTTTATCCTCTTTGTTTTGGGCCAGTTTCACAATTTCATCATAAGACTTTGTCTGAATGTACATCTGCTTTTTCAATCGATCAATCTTACTGAAATTTGACTTTATCAATTCATCTCTGATCAAACTGCCATCTGCAAGATCTTTGTACCTATCGGAACCTCCGGTACCTGCATTTCTGATTTCTTCTGGAATAGGGTCGACTCCGAATATTACCCTATAGATATTATCGTCTCTTTCATGAAGTGTGCCTAACATTTTGTTGGCTTCATTAAGATCTTCACTCAACAATTCGTAGTAAAGAAGTAACTCCGAGTTTTCTTTTCTTAGTTGTGCTTCTTCAGGAGACTCGAAGTACACTATATAGAACCAAACTATACCCAATGCCAACACCAATGAAACTGTCAAGAAACCTAGTGTGTTCCATATAATGTCCCAGGTGGATACCTTAATACGTTCATATCGACACGATTCAGTATCGTAGTAATACTTTATTCTTGCCATTGTTATTTAACTGGTATTTTTGCCTGAATTTTGTTTAAAAAATCGCTCTGGTGGCTAAGGTTTCGTGGCCCAAAGTTATGGATAAAGGTAAATTTTTACAAAAAACATCAAAATAGGAAATTAATTACGTGAATGAACGCAAGTGAAATAAGGAGAAAATTCCTCGAATTTTTTGAGAAAAAGGGACATTTAATAGTTCCATCTGCCCCGATTGTGGTTCAAAATGATCCAACATTGATGTTTACAAATGCTGGAATGAATCAATTCAAGGACTATTTTCTGGGAAATAAAGTAGCTGAGAATAAAAGAGTCGTTGATACGCAAAAATGTCTTCGTGTTTCTGGTAAGCACAATGACCTGGAAGAGGTAGGCCTCGATACTTATCATCACACGATGTTTGAAATGCTTGGAAACTGGTCATTTGGTGATTATTTCAAGAAAGAAGCGATCCAGTGGGCGTGGGAATTGCTTACTGAGGAATTCGGATTACCGGAAGAGAGGATGTATGCCACCGTTTTCGAGGGGGATTCGGACGAAGGGCTTGATGCAGATAATGAATCACGTGATCTGTGGCAGGATGTTATCCCCGAGGAAAGAGTTCTGAATGGTTCAAAATCCGATAATTTTTGGGAGATGGGAGATACGGGTCCATGTGGACCCTGCTCGGAAATACATATTGATTTACGACCTGAGGAAGAGATCAGGAAAATACCAGGCCATGAACTGATCAATAGAGATCATCCTCAGGTAGTTGAAGTCTGGAATCTGGTTTTCATACAGTACAATCGTCTAAAGGACGGATCCCTCAAGAATTTACCGGAAAAACATGTTGATACCGGAATGGGATTCGAAAGGCTTGCCATGGCCATACAGGCCAAACAGTCCAATTATGATTCTGATGTTTTCCAACCACTTATAAATGCAGTTGCTGAAAAGGCTAACGTTAAATATGGTGCAGAGAAAAAAACTGATATTGCAATTCGAGTGATTGCTGATCATATCAGGGCTATTTCGTTCACAATTGCAGATGGTCAGCTACCAGGAAATGCCAAAGCTGGTTATGTCGTTCGAAGGATACTTAGGAGGGCTGTCCGATATGGTTATACATTCCTCGGATTTCACGAACCATTCCTTTTCGAACTGGTACCATTGTTGGCTACGCAGTTTGAAGATGTTTTTCCGGAAGTTTCACACCAAAGAGATTTTTTACAAAAAGTTATAAAGGAAGAAGAGATCTCCTTTTTACGAACCCTTGAGAATGGATTGAAGAGATTGGATGGATTGAAGGACAATTCTTCGAACCAAACAATAGATGGGAAATCGGCATTTGAACTTTATGATACATATGGATTCCCGATTGATCTGACTTCACTAATTGCAAGGGAAGCTGGTTTCGAGGTTGATATAGATGATTTCAATATTGAAATGCAGAAGCAAAAAGAAAGGTCAAAGAATGCTGCAAAGCAAGATACAGGGGATTGGGTCGCAGTAAACGATACCGACGATCATTCAAATTTCATTGGTTATGAATTCCTAGAATCAACAAGTAGTATTGTGAAATACCGGGAGGTTGATGAGAAAGGAAAAAAATACTTTCAGATCATTCTTGACAATACTCCTTTTTATGCTGAGTCGGGTGGTCAGGTAGGTGATCATGGTTGGCTGATCCAGGGAGATAACAAGGTAGAAATATTTGATACCAAGAAAGAAAATGAACTTATAGTGCATTTTTCCAAGAAATTACCCAAGACGCTAGCTGAACCTGTCAATGCTTTGGTCAACAAGGAAAGTCGACTGCTTACACAAAATAACCATTCGGCTACGCACCTAATGCATGCTGCTCTCAGAGAAGTTTTAGGTGATCATGTCCAGCAACGCGGGTCGTTGGTCAATGAAAAGGAGTTGAGATTTGATTTCTCGCATTTTACAAAAATGACCCAGGAAGAGATTGAAAGTGTTGAGCACATTGTAAACGAAAGGATAAGACAAAACATTCAACTCTCCGAACAGCGAAATGTACCAATTGAAGAAGCCAAGGGGATGGGAGCGATGGCTCTATTTGGTGAAAAATATGGTGATTTTGTACGCGTAATTACTTTTGACAAGGAATTCAGTGTCGAACTTTGTGGGGGGACTCATGTACCTGCAACAGGGCAAATTGGGTTTTTTAAGATCGTAAGCGAATCTTCGATTGCTACAGGGGTGCGACGCATTGAGGCCATTACGGCAATCAAAGCTGAAAATTTCATCAACCAGCGACTTGCATTGCTTTCTCAAATCAGTGATTTACTGAAAAATCCAGCAGATCTGAAGAAAGCTGTAAACTCTCTGCTGGGTGAGAAACAGGAATTATTGAAAACAGTTGAAAATTTCAGGCAGGAGAGATCAAAGGACATTAAGACTGAAATATTAGGGAATCAACAAAAACTCGGGGATGTCAATGCTATTTATTACCTGGGTGAATTTGACAATAATAATACAGTTAAGCAATTGGCATTTGATTTAAGAAACGAGTTGGACGATCTGTTTCTATTAATTGCGGCAAATGTAAATGGCAAGCCAAATCTGACTGTAATGATATCTGATAATATCGTGAAGGAAAAGGACCTGAATGCTGGTGAAATTGTCAGGGAAATTGCTAAGTTCATTAAAGGAGGTGGGGGAGGACAACCATTTTTTGCCACTGCGGGAGGTAAAGATCTGGGTGGTCTGGAGGAAGCACTCGAGAATGGTAGGAAGATCATTGCAGATAAACTCGGAATATTGGCATGAAAAAGTCCGTTGAGTTTGAGGTCGTCATAGGACTGGAAGTTCATGTACAGCTATCCACAAAGAGCAAAATCTTTTCCAGTGATGAGAATGCGTTTGGTAAGGATCCCAACAACAATCTAAGTGCAATAACCATTGCACATCCCGGGGTACTTCCGTTGCTCAACAAGGAGGTTGTAGACAAAGCAATAAGACTTGGACTTGCTTTGGAGTGTGAACTGAGTAAATATTTGATCTTTGATCGTAAGAATTATTTCTATCCTGATCTACCAAAAGGGTATCAAATCACACAGGATACTACTCCAATATGTATAGGAGGTGGGCTTAACATTCCTTTGAAGAATGGAGAATCCAGGTTCGTTTCCCTGACTAAAATCCACATGGAAGAGGACGCCGGAAAATCTATTCATGTGGAAGGGGAGGACTATACAAATATAGACTTAAACAGGGCTGGGGTTCCTCTTCTGGAAATTGTGACTGATCCGGTCATAAAATCCTCGGAGGAGGCTATGTCGTTTCTTACGGAGATCAGAAAAATTGTTCGGTACCTGGACATAAGTGATGGCAATATGGAGGAAGGATCGCTTCGCTGTGATGCTAATGTATCCATCCACAAACCGGGGACACCTTTAGGCAACAAGGTTGAAATAAAGAATATGAATTCCTTCAAGAATGTTGGAAGGGCAATTGATCATGAAATAAAACGTCAGTTGGATCTGATTACATCGAGAAAGGAAGTAGCCTCTGAAACTCGAACTTTTAATGTCGAAACAGGGGGTTCATCGAGCATGAGGACGAAGGAAGTATTGAATGATTACCGTTATTTTCCCGAACCGGACATTAGTCCTACAGTTCTCGATGATGAATGGATCAAGGGAGTCAGATCAGAAATTCCAGCGTTACCACAGGAACTTCAAAGGAGGCTCGAGGAGGAATTTAATCTACCAATTTATGATGCTGGTATTTTGGTAGAGGACAAGGCATTTGTTGATTACTTTATTGATACCTCCAAATTCACAAAGGACTTCAAACAGATTTCAAATTGGATTATAGGACCGATTAAATCCTTTCTAAACCAGGAGGGGATTTCGATTTCCCATTTCCCCTTGCCTCCAGAAATTATTGGTGATATTATTGAAAGAGTAAATGATGGTGAGATTAGCAAGTCTGCCGCCGCCCAAAGCCTGTTTAAATTCCTGTTGAAAAATCCACATAGCACAGTTGCAGAGGCAATTGAAACACTGGATATTAGGAAAGAAGGGAACTCAGACTTTATTTTATCACTTGTAAATGAGATCCTTGATGCTAATCCTGACAAAGTGAAGGCTTACCACTCCGGTAAAAAGGGACTTACAGGGATGTTTATGGGTGAGCTTATGAAGAAGTCTTCGGGGAAGGTTGACCCTAAAATAGCCAACCAGTTGATAGTAGAAACGTTAGAAAGTAGGAAATGAACGCAATCAAAAGTTTAATTTTAGTATTCTCAATTATTGTTCTCGCCGGGTGCAGTTCTGAGTCAGATGGGCTTAGAATTTTCGGCAAACTAAACAATCCAATACAGGGACAATACATCTATCTTTTGAAACTGACTGATGTTGGGCTAGAAAAAGTTGACTCAACCACAGTGGGTGATGATGGTCAGTTCGAAATGAGGCCAACCATTACAGGCGTTGACTTCTTCAGGCTAAATTTCTTTGATCGTCAACAGGTCAATTTGGTATTACGAGGTAATGAGAAAGAGGTTGAGGTTATGGCTGATGGTACGGATCCTGGAGGAAGGGTGACTATAACAGGTTCCCCTGATACTGATCTAGTCGTGAAGATGGATTCTGTGGCACAAAAACGAAAAAGCGATTTCCAACTCCTTGATCAGGAAGCCATCCAGGCACGTTCCAGGGCCGATATCAAGACTTTTGAGGAAATAAGGGACCAGTTTTATTATCTGAGCAATAAGCACAATAATAATTTAAAAACCATGATATGGGAATCCATACCGTCCTTGGCGGCATTATATGGCATGAATTATATAGATATTGAGCAAGACATTCAATTCGCTGATAGTGTAGCACAAAAGTTTAAATCAACAAATCCGGAACACACCTTAACAGTGGATTTAAGCACAAAGGTTGAAGAATTGAGACGACTTGCTGTGGGTGCCCCTGCACCTGAAATTACTTTACCTACTCCAGAAGGGAATATGGTTAGTTTGAGCTCATTAAAAGGTAATTATGTTTTAATCGATTTTTGGGCTGCCTGGTGCCGACCATGTCGCATGGAGAATCCAAATGTTGTCAGGCTTTATAAGCAATATGAAAAACAAAACTTTGAAATATTTGGGGTTTCTCTCGACAGAAAAAGGGATGATTGGTTGAAGGCTATTGAAGATGATGGCCTCGTTTGGAAACATGTTTCGGATCTTAAATATTTCAATTCTGAAGCCGCCAGGACCTACAGGATCAATGCCATACCTGCCACATATCTCATCGATCCGGATGGAAAGATCATGGCAAAAGGTTTAAGAGGAGAAACCCTCCGTGATAAATTAAGAGAGATTTTTGGTTAAACCTGGAACCAGGGTTTGATTGCTTGCCACAAATGCATTTTATCTTCCTTGGAGGCTTCTAACTCATTCACGGCTTTCGAAATGAGAACCTGACCTTTTCCATAAGATTCCACTTTAAAAAGAGGATAATTATCAAAAGTGGATGTAATATTTCTTCCAAAGATCAGTAGTCTGTCAAAACTAAAATTAAGATCCTCTTCACTGTAGATGATCTCGACAGAATCGAATTCTACATTCACTGAAGAGAAGATCTTTTGAAGAAGAGCCATCTGTATATCGCTCAAAGGATTGGTCAATACAGCGATGGACTTGTGACTTTCAGGTTTCGGAGCGGGATCTGTTGTGACAGAAGGATCCTCTTTGATTTTGTAAAGCTCTTCGGTGATGAAAAGATGTAGAAATCGATCCTCAATCATTCAACTTGAAAATTGATTTCAACTCATTGGCATCTTCCGGATTCATTCTTTTACCAAGAACCAATCTTAATTGCCTCCTTCTTAAAGCTCCATCGTAAAGCTCCTTTTCAAAATCAGTTTGAGGGATTAATTCAGGTACATCAATCGGTCTTCCTGTTTGATCAACCGCTACAAAAGTGAAGAAAGCAGTATTCGTTTCTGATTTCTTTCCGGAAGGGATGTCTTCGGCTGTGACCCTGATGAAAACTTCCATGGATGAGTTAAAAGCACGTGTAACGAAGGCTTCCAGCGTTACGACATTTCCGAAATTGACAGGATTGCTGAATGAAATATTGTCAACAGACGCGGTAACTACGATCCTATTCGAGTGTTTTTGGGCTGCAATGGCCGCGGCGATATCCATCCAGTGCATAAGACGGCCTCCCATTAGATTGTTTAAAGTGTTGGTGTCATTGGGCAAAACCAACTCAGTCATGGTCACCAACGAATCCGCACAATTCTTCTTTATTCTACTCATTTAATTCCATCCATCTTGGCCGAGCAAAGGTACGAAGCTGAAATTGTTAAATACTTTTTTAGAAACTTTCTTTTGGGACACTTTCTGGATCTTCATCATCTGTTGTTTGCTCTTGTTTCCTACAGGGATGACCAGTACTCCTCCTATCTCTAATTGGTCGATCAATTCATTTGGAACTGTCGGTGCGCCTGCTGTGACAATAATCCCATTGTAGGGAGCATGTTTCTTTAACCCTCTTGATCCATCACCGTGGAACAGATCAGGATGATATCCCATTTTTGGAAGAAACGATCTTGTCTTTTTATAAAGTTTTTCGTTGTATTCGATCGAGTACACTTCAGCGCCCAGTTCTAATAGTATGCAAGCCTGGTATCCTGATCCTGTCCCGATCTCCAATATCTTACTGCCTTTCTTTATTTCAAGTAGTTCAGTTTGAAATGCCACGGTATAAGGTTGCGATATTGTCTGGCCTTCTCCGATTGGGAAAGCTTTGTCCTCATAAGCATGTTGGATAAAGATCGGATCAAAGAAGAAATGTCTGGGAACCTTGCGAAATGCTTCAAGGATGTTTTGGTCTTTGATCCCCTTTTTTTGGATTTCTTTTACCAGTAAATTCCTTAGTCCCCGGGCCTTGTAACTGTCTTCCAATTTATCCATAACTTGCACTTCAAAAGTAATTAAGAGCGAATAAAGATCTATGTTTACTGGTATTGTTGAAGCCAAAGGAAGACTAGAAGAACGAGTAGAGAAAGGAACAAATGTTGAGTTCTGTTTCTCATCTGGAATAAGTCAGGAGTTACGCGTTGACCAGAGCGTAAGCCATAATGGCGTTTGCCTGACTGTGACAAAAGTGGAGGGTGATAAGCACTGGGTAACAGCTATTGATGAGACGCTCAAAAGATCGAATCTCGGGAGTGTCAATGTGGGGTCATCGGTTAACCTTGAAAGATGTATGAAAGCTGATGGGCGTTTTGATGGCCATGTGGTTCAGGGTCATGTGGACTTGACAGCGGAGGTAGTGGGCATTGATGAGGAGGATGGAAGTTGGATTTTCAAGTTTTATCATCTGGATACCTCAGAGGTAACCGTAGATAAGGGCAGTATCACCGTAAATGGGGTGAGTTTGACATGCTTTGACACAAAGAATAATTACTTTACCGTGGCCATTATTCCTTACACCTTTGAACATACCAATTTTGGTGAACTACAAGTTGGTGACAAGGTAAATATCGAATTTGATATTCTCGGAAAGTATATTAGAAAACTGGTTTCAAGAAACTCTTAATCTTGTTCCAAAAAGATTAACGATCAAAACCGAAGAAAAAGCACCCAAAAGAAACCCAACAAGAACGTCCCCAGGATAGTGTACACCTAGATAAATTCTAGAATAACCAATGACCAGAGACCAGAGAATCATGAATAAGGACAGAGTGGACCTAACTCCCCAAATACCTGTAATAAACACAGCCAAAGCCATTGTATTTGCGGCATGGGATGAAGGAAATCCATACAGCCCTCCGCAATTATCATTGACGGTAGAAACACTCTCTAGTGTATTTTCATGACATGGACGTAGTCGTTGAAAACCTGGTTTCATCAAAGACGATGTTAGTTGATCTGTTGCAGTAACCATTAAACCGATAAGAATCAAAGGCAGCCAAATATCCAGCTTATAAATCTTATACAACCTAATTATCAGGTAAACATAAAGTGGCAACCAAACCCATTTGCTGGAAAAAAATAACATTACAGGATCCCAAAATGGATTTCCCGCCTGATTCAACAATTGGAATACGATAGTATCCAGATCGATCACATCAACCATTGATCCAATCGATATCTTTTTTTAGAAGATCCAAAGTAGTGTATTCATTGGTATCAGCTGAAGGACGATGATCATACTCCCAAGCACCAAGAGGTGGTAAGGACATTAAGATGGATTCGGCCCTTCCATCGGTGTCCAGACCAAATTTCGTTCCTTTGTCGTAAACCAAATTAAACTCCACATATCTACCTCTACGAAGAAATTGCCAGTACTTTTCCTTATCTCCATAAGGTTTGTTCTTGTTAAGTCCCATTAAATGTCTGTATGTTCCGACAAAGGTTTTACCTACAGCTTTGGTAAACTCCCAGAAATGATCAAAGTCTTCTTCATTTTCACCACTCAGGCGATCAAAGAAAATTCCACCAATACCCCTTGTTTCATTACGATGTTTAATAAAGAAATAGTCATCAGCCCACTTCTTGAATTTGGGATAGTAACCAGGATCAAATTGATCGCAAACATCCTTAAGTTGCTTGTGGAAATATGATGCCTGACCCTTGTCTATATAGTGTGGGGTGAGATCGATACCTCCTCCGAACCAATAAGTACCATTGGACATCTCGAAATATCTGACATTCATATGAATTATTGGTACCCAGGGATTTTTAGGATGCATTACAATTGATACTCCCGTTGCAAAAAAATCGGCTTCTACCAATGATAATGCGTCCAGGATTTTTTGAGGGGTCGGACCATGAACTGCCGAAAAATTGACACCTCCTTTTTCGATGACTGCTCCCTTGATGATCCTTGTTCTACCTCCACCGCCTCCCGGTCTTTCCCACAAGTCTTCCTGAAAACTACCTTTCCGATCTTCTTCCTCGATACCTTTACAGATCTCGTCCTGGAGGTTTTTGAACCAGGCAACTATTTCGTCCCTTTTTTTCATTTAGAATGGAAATCCAATCCCGATATTCAGATTTGTTTTATTGTTAAAGAAACTTTGTTCACTGTCATTTCTATTGAAAGGTGAGAAGATGTTTATATTGTCAAGCACAAAACGCTCACCTCTTTCCTGGGCCGGGTCAATCACTTGCATGGCCCAATCCAATCTGAAGATAAGGAAAGAGAAATCAAATCTCAATCCAATTCCCGTACCGACGGCAAATTCCCTCCAGAAACTATTGAATTTGAATGATCCATCATCCCCCTGAATGTCCGGTACCTTAGCATCACTTCCAAGTATCCAAATGTTGCCTATGTCAAGAAAGAGCGCGTAATCCACAAAACCAACCAGATTTTTTCGATATTCAATGCTTGACTCGATAATTATATCTCCTCCTTGCTCTAACTGATAAGTCATTTCAGCGAGTCCATTTTCATCGTTGATTGCTCTTATTTCACTAAATGCACCCGGTCCCAAACGCCTGACAGGCCATGCTCTCATGCTGTTGCTGCCCCCAATATAGAATCTTGTGTTGTATGGAAGCGCTTTGTTGCCCTCCCTGTATGGGTGGGCAACTCCAAAATTGAAACGAAAAGCAATACCAGTTTTCGAGTCTACAACGTGAAGTCTTCTGAAGTCCGTTTGTATTTTGAGCCATTGAAAAATAGAAAAAGTCGAATCACTTCCCAGTGCTTCGTCCCCAAAGAAATTAAGATAGTTTCCACCCGACTCCAGGAATACTCGAAGAAAGCTGGAATTCTTCCGGAAACTCCCATATTGATTGTTGTTAATCTGAATCTCAAATGAAGCACTGGATATGAACGATGAATTGAAAGCCGCCCTTAGAGCACCATTCCCCAGACTATCTTGGTCCGAAAGAAATTCATTGAAGTCATCTTCAATTTGTTGGACGTCAATGTAGCTTCCATTAAATGGGGTCAATACATATTTTAGGTTTTCCTTCGCACCCCATGTATAGGCCAGGGATGTTTCAATGGTATTCCTTGTGTATTCTCCCACACGATCTTCATAATTAAAACCTAGTTTTAATTGAGTTTTTGGATTGAAGGCACCGATACGCCTCTTAAATTCCCTGGGTGTCGGGAAGAGGAATTGTGGGAAAGTGGTTAGCATCTGGGCGTTGAAGAGCCTTTGTGAATAGTTTCTTCCCTGCTCATCGTCCACGACACTGTTTATTCCTAATAGTGCAAAATTTCCTCCAAGCTGTAGAACTTCCAGACCTCCAAATGCATTTCTTATCTTCACTCCCAAATTCAAAAAGGGACCGGGTCTCTGAAATCGTGATACCAATCCGAACTCATTTGTTGTCTCAAATTTTTTCATGGGTCTGGTGAATATACTAGCTGTGAGACCAGACGTGCTCGTTGTATCATAGTTCACATTCACAAAACGAAATGCATCCAAATAGGACAGTTGGCGTTGTGTTTGAAGCGTTTTGGACCTGCTGAACAAACTATCCTTTTCAATAAACAACCTCCAATCCAACACTTTGGGATTATACCTGGAATCTCCAAAATGATAATTTACACCATTGTATTCCGTGAAACTCCATCTATCCAGATTGGCTGATCCCAAACCCGGACCCATTGAAAACAGAATTGAGTCGATCTTGTATTGCCTATGCTCTCCTTCATTAGGATTAAGGACCTGAGTCGTAAGTATCATTGAGTGCCCATCCAGTGTAGTTGTGTCTACAAGAAAAGAAATGTATTGTTTGCTAAATGTGTAGTAGCCGTTGTCAATGGCAAGGGAATATATTCTTTCTCTTTCCTGTTCGAGATTGGATTGATCGTAGTACTCACCTTCATTGATCAGTGAATTTTGGCTATTATCACTGAAAAGCTTCCTTAATCGGTTGTTCTGAATATCAATCGAAACCGAGTCAATAGAATACCTTGGCCCCTTGTCAAATTCATATTTCATGTAAAGCTTCCTTTCGGATCTTCTGATCGTGGATGCCCTGACAGTTCCTTGAAGGTGTCCTTTGTTATGAAGGTATTTATTCATTCTTTGAACCGAGAGATCCTCATTCGATTGTTT
This sequence comes from Cyclobacteriaceae bacterium, assembly GCA_965242805.1. Classification (GTDB taxonomy): domain Bacteria; phylum Bacteroidota; class Bacteroidia; order Cytophagales; family Cyclobacteriaceae; genus JANQEU01. Next base: position 5,301,687 of record CBDETD010000002.1, read on the forward strand.
GTAGACGGCTAATTTCTCACCATATCTCATGAGCCAGTTGCCTTGCTCTTTTTTCAAAAGGAGTTTGTCCGTCTTCTGTCTTTGTTTGGTTAGAAGCCTTGATTTTCTTTTTTCTTTCTTGGCTTTCTCTATTTTGACAGAATATTTTCGTTCAGTTTTCTCAATTCTTTCCTGGTATACTTCCGGATCAAATTTCTTTAATCCAAGTTGGTAAGCATGAACCTGATGTGCGACAGGAAGTATACCAAATAGTCTCTTATTTGGTTTCTGAGTATCCAGCAATTCCAAGTCTTCCCGGAATTCTGAGTCAATCTTTTCAATTTTTGATTCCTTTACAATTATTGATTCCCCCTGAGAAAGATATCTTGTACCTATACAAGAGGAAAGCAGGATGGCCATTGATATATATTGGATAAATTGCCTCAAATCAGTCAATACCTAATGGTCGCCAAAGCGGAACTCAAATTGATAAAATCTCTTAAATCAAAGAAATACCGAACCCGTGAGGGGAAATTTACGGTTGAAGGTCTGAAAAATGTGAAGGAATTGTTGAATTCAAACTTTGAGGTTGAAATGGTTGTCTGCTCAGAAGAATATTCAAACCATTTTACCAATTTCCCACACTTTGTCATCTCAAAAAGTCAACTAAACTCAATTAGCAGTTTCGTCAATAATGAAACGTGCCTTGCTGTCGCAAAATTACGATCTTTTGATGAAGTGAATATAAATTATTCTGACCACCTGATCGTATTGGATGGTGTTAGAGATCCGGGCAACCTTGGAACGATTATCAGATCATTAGATTGGTTCGGGTTTGACCAGGTAATTTGCAGTCCGGACTGTGCGGATTTCTATAATCCCAAGACAATAACCGCCAGTATGGGATCTTTCGCCAGAATTACACCATATTATACAAGTCTTGAAGCATTCGTTTCCAATTATCACGGCAGATCATATTCACTGACTCTAGATGGGGATCCAATTGAGCAATCACAACTTGGAAAACCCTCCTTGTTTGTTTTGGGTAGTGAAAGTCACGGAATAAGTGATAAACTACTCAGTCTGATCCCAGATCAACTAACGATATCAAGATATGGTAAGGCTGAATCTATGAACGTAGCTATGGTCAGTTCGATCCTTATGTATCACCTAAGATCTTGAATAACTCAGGTATTTTTCCAACACTGATCTTGTGGAACCGTCATGATGATCAGACACTTCATTGTTCTTAATTTCTTTCAGTACCTTACCCGCGAGTTGTTTACCAAGCTCGACTCCCCATTGATCAAAACTGTAGATGTTCCAAATAATTCCTTGCACAAAGATCTTATGTTCATAAATAGCGATGAGTGATCCCAATGTTTGAGGAGTCAGCTCTTTGAGAAGGATGGTATTTGTAGGTCTATTTCCCTGGAAAACTTTATAGGGAGCAAGATCTTTTATTTCCTTTTCCGATTTTCCTGATTCCCTCAGTTCCTCTACCGCCTCATCTAAACCTTTTCCATTCATTAGCGCCTCTGTCTGAGCGATAAAGTTGGCTATTAGTTTTTCTTGATGATCTTTCAGGTCATGACTTGGTTTTGCGGCAGCTATGAAGTCACATGGTATCATCTTTGTCCCCTGATGAATTAGCTGAAAAAATGCATGCTGACTGTTTGTTCCTGGTTCTCCCCAAATAATTGGCCCCGTTTGATGCTCAACCGGTTCACCATCTCTTGCAACATATTTTCCGTTACTTTCCATATCTCCCTGTTGAAGGTACTTTCCGAAGTAGCTCAGATGATGATCGTAGGGGAGTATGGCATGCGATTCCGCACCGAAAAAGTTATTGTACCAAACACCTAGAAAAGCTAAAAGGGTTGGAATGTTTTTTTCCAGGGGAGCACTTTTGAAATGTTTGTCAATCTTTTCCGCGCCTCTTAAAAGTGATTCGAAATTTTCATAGCCAATGGAACATGCGATGCTCAGACCAATTGCGGACCAAAGTGAATAACGTCCTCCAACCCAATCCCAAAACTCAAACATGTTGTCAAGATCGATTCCAAATTCACTGACTTTTTCAGCATTGGTCGACACTGCTACAAAATGTCTAGCAATATGACGGCTATCCTTTGCATGCCCCAAGAACCAGTCTCTTGCCGAGTTGGCATTGGTCATTGTTTCCTGAGTGGTGAAGGTTTTAGAGGCTATAATGAACAGAGTAGTTTCCGGATCCGCGGACTCTAATGCTTCCAACAGATGATTTGCATCCACATTGGAGACGAAGTAGGGTTGAATATCTTTCTTCCAATAAGGTTTCAGTGCTTGAACCACCATAAATGGTCCCAGGTCGGAACCGCCAATTCCTATATTGACAATTCTATTGATCTTTTTCCCTGTGTATCCTAGCAATTCTCCGGAATGAAGTTGTTTTGTAAACTTTTTGATTTTCTCCAGCTCGTGATGAACGCTGGGCATAACATCATTTCCATCTATATTGATTTCTTTATTACTTAGGTTCCTTAGAGCGATATGTAAGACAGCCCTGTTTTCGGTTTCATTGATCTTCTCCCCATTGAACATAGCCTCTTTGGCTTCTCCCAGTTTGATCTGCTCAGCCAATGACTCAAATAGAGCGAGGGTTTCCCTGTCAATGAAATTTTTTGATAGATCTACGAAAAGATCATCCAGATCAAAAGACAAGTATTCCATTCTGCCTTTTTCTTCTTTGAATAGCTGCTTGATCTCTTTCTTGCCTATTACGTCAAAGTGGTCCTTCAACTGCTTCCATGCAGGAGTTGAGTTTGGATTTATTGATGGTAGCATTTGGTGTTATTTTGATGCAAACATCAAAATAAAGCTGATCTTCTCCAAGCTTTTACAGGCGGGTAAAAAGATAATATAGGTAGGCAGCAAAACCTATTAAATAAACCATTCCCTCGGCTCGATCAAGCTTGTACTTATTGAGGGTAAACATGAAGATGAATAGCATGAAAGTGCCTATCATTACGATGAAAAGGTCAATGTTGAGAACATCGTTGTAGCCGAGTGATTTGTGGGCAAGTGCCGTTGTAGCGAGGACGAGTAACAAGTTAAATATATTTGACCCAACAATGTTTCCTACGGCTAAGTCGGATTTTTTATGAAATGCTGCCACAGCGGACGTGGCCAATTCCGGCAGAGATGTACCGGCGGCAAGTATTGTAAGTCCTATCAACTTCTGGCTTACATTAAATTTTTCTGCGATCGTTACGGCGTTATCCACGATCATCTGACCTCCAAAAACCAATCCGGCAATGCCCAGCACTATCATGATAGTTGTTTTAATACTACCGTACATGAGAATATCTTCCAGCTCACCTTCGGGGTTCCTTTGAAGATTCAGAAAAATATAGATCAGGAACGTTGCAAACATTGCCAGTAGGATCATTCCATCTACCGAGGTCAGGGTATTTGAAGATGCCCCGAAAAAAAGTACATCATTGACCAAAATGAAGAACACGAATGTCGCTACCAGAGAGTAGGGGATCTCTTTCCAAAGAGCGTTGCGCTGTACAGTCAATGGATAGATAACAGAGGACACACCGAGTATCAGGAAAATGTTGAAAATATTGGAACCGATGATATTACCGAATACCACATCATTGCCACCGTCTACAGCTCTTTCCGAACCAGCAATTAGGTTAACCACAAGCTCGGGAGCTGAGGTACCCATAGCAACAACTGTCAGTCCAATAGCAATGTCAGAAACGTTAAACCGCTTGGCCAGAGAAGAGGCTCCATTTACCAAAAAATCCGCGCCTTTAATGAGGAGTATAAATCCTAAAATTACAAGTAAGACATTAACTAGGACTTCCAATACGGTTATTTAATTTGGTGATAGTTAAACGAATATAACTTTTTCTAGTTCCTGTTTTAATATTCGGGCAAAATAAACATTTGACTAAAAAAAATATAATTATTTCTTAAAATTTTTAACTGCTCAAGCCTCCATTCTACGAGACAATCGATTGATCTTTTCTTGCAGATTACTGATGACTGCAAAATAATCAGATTTCTCTTGTAAAGTTGAATTAACTGAAAAATAAAACTTGATCTTTGGTTCAGTTCCGGACGGTCTGATGGAGATTTTAGACCCATCTTCGGTGATAAATTGCAATACATTGGATTTGGGAAGATCAATCTTAACTGTACTACCATCCTTAACATTAGTTCTCTCGCTTTTCTGAAAATCCAGAATAGTTTCTATAGTTGATCCATCCAAGTCGAGTGGAGGTGAGGTGCGAAATTTGACCATCATGTTTTGGATCTCCTCAGCTCCTGCTTTTCCTTTTTTTGTGATGGATTTAAGTCCTTCCAAATACAATCCATATTCCACTGAAATGTCAATCAATAACTCGAACAAAGACTTGCCATTAGATTTGGCCCAAGCAGTCATTTCCGCAATAATTGCACATGACGCTACAGCATCTTTGTCACGAACTCTATCCCCAATCAAATAACCATAACTCTCTTCACCTCCGCCAATGAATTGTTCTTTGCCCTCAAGAGACCGAATCAACTCAGCAATGTATTTGAATCCAGTAAGTGTTTCATAACACTTAACCCCAAAACCTTTAGCGATTGTTGTTATCAAATCCGAGGTCACAATTGTCTTTACGATAAACTCATTTCCGGAAAGTTTTCCATTTTCTTTCCATTTAGTAAGCAGGTAGTAAATGATAAGGGAGCCTGTTTGATTTCCATTTAGCAGTTGAAAATTCCCATCGAGATTTTTAACTGCAATTCCAACCCTATCAGCATCGGGATCTGTGGCCATTACGAGATCGGCATCTATCTCTTTGGCTTTTTCGAGAGCAAGGGACATTGCCTCGGCTTCTTCAGGGTTAGGATACACCACAGTTGGGAAATTGCCATCGGCTTGATCCTGTTCTTTTACCGTTGTTACTGAACTGAAACCAAGCCTTCTAAGAATTTCTGGTACCATGGTGATTCCAGTACCATGGATCGAACTGAAGACTACTTTTAAGTCGTTCTCTTTCTCTATGGCTTCAGGAGATAGACTCAATCCCTGTATCATGTCCAGATATGGTTCATCTATTGAACTACCTATCTCCTCAATTAAATCACTGTTTCCTTCAAACCGTACATCATCAATTGATCGGATCTGTTGAACTTCATCGATAACATTTTTATCGTGAGGAGGAATGAGTTGAGCCCCATCGTCCCAGTAAGCTTTGTACCCATTATATTCCTTTGGATTGTGAGAGGCAGTTAGTACCACTCCACTCTTACACCCTAACGTCCTGATAGCAAATGACAATTCCGGAGTTGGTCTTAGTTCTTCAAAAAGGAAAACCTTTATTCCATTAGCCGAAAAGACATTAGCAGTTATTTCCGCAAAAAGCCTGCTATTGTTTCTGCTATCGTGTGCAATTGCAACTTTGACAGACTCACCTGGAAATTGTTTAAGTAGATAGTTGGAAAGTCCCTGCGTAGCTTTTCCGACGGTGTATTTGTTCATACGGTTGGAACCAACACCCATTATTCCCCTGAGTCCTCCGGTGCCAAATTCGAGTTCTTTGTAAAATGCATCAACAAAACCTGTCTGATCTTCTTTTTGTAGTCTTAAGATTTCAGATCTGGAATTTTCATCCAGGGCTTTGGATGATAGCCAATTTTCAGCGATTGTCTCAGGATTCATTTTGTTAAATTCTTAATTAGTGGTGTTGAATGAGATTTGTTATATGAAATTTTTGATTCTTTATATAAATATTTTGAAAATATTTTAAAATTTGCCTCAGCAATAACCGTTTCATAAATGATGAACGTCGATGAATTAAATGCAGCTTTCGTAACAATTGTAGAAAAGAAAGAACAATTGCACAAACTTAATCCTAATGAAGGGAAATACGGTGAAATAAAGAGTGAGGTAGACTCATTGGAATCGAATTTCCTATCCCAATATGGTTCTTATCTGGAGGATGCTATTTTCAACATTCACGACGAATTTTGTCCTGATAATGAAACTTCATTTCCCTTGTCCTACATAGCTTCTAAGTATGAGAAAACGATGAATGGAAAGGTTATGTATGATGTGAAAAGCTGTGAAGGTGTAAGTGTAGAGCCAGATGATTTTCCAGGGATTAAATCACGACTTGTGTTGATACCAAATCCAACAAGATTGGTACTTCATGGCGAACAACATGAATTTAAGGAAACCGTCTGGGTAGCTCACTGATTTAATAGCCAAGCTTACTCTTTACACGACCAAGCACTTCAGCGGCAATATCCGCAGCTTTTTTCTCACCTTCCCTGAGATGATTCTCTAATTGATCGGGATTATTGATCAACTCATCAAACTGAATTCTTTCATCACGGTACTTATCTCTGATCAATTCAAAGAGTTCCTGTTTAGCGTGACCGTACCCGTAATTACCACCCAGGTATTTTTTTCGCATTTCCTGCGATTGAGTTTCTGTGCTTAGTATTTCGTATAACTTATAAACATTGCAGGTGTCGGGATCCTTCGGTTCTTCCAGTGGGGTTGAGTCCGTTATAATGGACATAATATTCTTTCTCAGTGCTTTGTCCGGTTGAAATATGTCGATGATATTTCCATATGATTTACTCATCTTTTGTCCATCAGTCCCCGGGACTGTCATTAGGTTGGTATCTATTCTGGCTTCGGGAATTACGAATGTTTCCCCGTAGTTGTTATTAAATGAGCTGGCAATATCCCTGGTCATTTCCAGATGTTGCTTTTGATCTTTCCCGACAGGGACAATATTGGCATCATAAAGTAATATATCAGCAGCCATCAGCACCGGGTAGGTGAACAATCCTCCATTTACATCAGAGAGTCTGTCCGCTTTATCCTTAAAGGAATGAGCGTTGGCCAACATCGGATAAGGTGCAAAGCAGTTTAAGTACCATGCTAATTCACAAACCATAGGTACCTTGGATTGCCTGTAAAACAAGTTCTTTGATGTATCAAACCCACACGCTATCCACGCCGCCGCAACGGATCGTGTATTATCCTGAATTAGGTTTTTATCCTTGATACTGGTCAGAGAGTGAAGGTCGGCGATAAAGAAGAATGATTCATTTTTACTGTCCTTGGATAACTCTATTGCTGGTAATATAGCACCCAGCAAATTTCCCAGATGAGGTTTGCCTGAACTTTGGATGCCTGTTAAAATTCTCGCCATTAATTTTTTCCGCAAACCTATTCCTAAGAAATATATATTTCAATTCTTAAGATCCTAAATTGATTAATGGTCTAATTTTGAACTTTCAACATCGATATGAGAAGATTAGTCATAATCCTTTTTTTAATTGGGTCTTTTCAAGGATTTGGTCAAACCATTAATTTCATAGAACCCATACATGATTTTGGTGAGATTAAAGAAGAGGCTGGCAGAGCGGTTCATACTTTTTACTTTGTAAATGATCTGCAGGACTCGATTAAGATCAGGGGTGTAAGGACATCCTGTGGATGTACTACTCCAAATTGGACCAAAGAATACATTTTCCCGGGTGATTCAGGATTTGTGATTGCCAGTTTCAATCCCTTTAACCGTCCCGGCAACTTTAATAAATCCTTGAGGGTAACCATGTCAGATGGAAGTTCAAAAACCCTTTATATAAGGGGTAAAGTACTCCCAAGACCCAGGGATATTACAGATGAATTACCAACAAAAATTGGGAGCTTGAGAATGAGGTATAAATCCTTGAACATGGGGAAGATAAAAACGGATACTTCCTATACCCGTGTATTTCCTATCTATAATGAAGGGAACAACCCAATTGAATTGATAAAGGAAAAGAGCAAGTTTCCTCAACATATAGATGTCAACTTGGTACCTCCGGTAATCGAGCCATCCAAACGAGGCAATATTGAAGTTTATTACGATCCCACGGTTTATTCGGAGTTGGGTTATACAAGAAGTATTGTTTCACTCTTCACAAATGATAGCATAAGTCCGGTAAAACAACTACAGGTGTTTGCCACGGTCGAGGAGTACTTTCCTCCCATGACCGAAGAAGAATTGCAGTCTGCTCCAAGGCTGGTATTCAACCAGAAAGAGTATGATTTTGGATTAATCAGAGAGGATACCGTGACTACTGAGTTTCTGCTTTCAAATGCAGGAAGAAAGAACTTGAATATTAGGGCTGTAAAGTCCAACTGTACTTGTATTGACGTTGAAGTAAATCAGAAGGATATTTTACCGGGGGAGGAATCTGTTTTGAAAGTATTGTTTAAGTCGGACAAACGCAGAGGTCGTCAGTATAAAACCGTCACTGTGTTTTCAAATGATCCGGTCTCACCAACACAAGTCCTCTCCATTAGGGGAGATATCAGAAATTAGTTCTTAACAGAATAGAAATTATTTGACCTATCGGTATCGGCCATTCTCTTGGAAGGATCCAATTCGATCGATTTTATTTCATCTATTGATACGGGAATGACAAATTCATAGGTTGGATGTGTCCAATACCAATCTTTCATTATCACCCGATCCATACTTGATTCGTTTGATTTTTCACCCCTCATTAGCCCAAGGGGAATATAGTATAGGGTTTGAGAACCATCTACCTTCGTAACTACCAAATCGATGGGCATTGGTATTTTTCCAACTCTGTCTAACCTGATTTTCGTTTGATCCGATTTGTTTTCTAAAACCGATTCAATTCCGTAGTCAATGGTTTTCGTTGAATTGATCCACCAATCAAAATACCAGTCAAGCTCAATCCCCGAATGCTTTTCCATTAATCGAATGAAATCATTTTTATCTGGATGTCGGAATTTCCAGGTGTCAAAGTACTTTCTCATACCTGATAACAGGACATCATCACCTATGACATAACCTAATTGGGCTAAAGTAACAGCACCTTTTGAATAGGCCGCTCTGGAATAGGCGAAATTCGTTTCAAAGTGATCGGCATGAGTCGTCATAGGCTCTTCTAATCCACTTTCCACCAGATTGAAATATCCAGAGTAATTTCCACTATGGGGATCTTTGTTGACACCTCCATAGATATGAGCTTTCGTAATATTCTCAGCGAATTCTGTGAATCCTTCATCCATCCAGGCATAATAGCTTTCGTTTGAACCCAATACACCTTGATACCAGCTGTGAAATGCCTCATGGATAATTACACTCATCAGGCTTTTAAGATTCCTGTGCCCATTTATCAATGTCGCCATTGGGTATTCCATCCCACCGTCACCGCCTTGAACTACATAGAAGTGTGCGTAAGGGTATTCCCCAAAAGTTTCACTCATAAATTGGAAAGATTTGACCACCAATTTTGGAATTCGATTCCACTTTTCTGTTAAGCTATCCTCCTGAAAGATAAAATGGACAAGAGGTCCATCGGGAACCTGTATTTTCTTATGTACATAATCCGGATCTGCAGCCCACATGAAGTCATGAACATTCTCTGCCTTAAACTTCCATGTTAATTTCCTTCCGGAAGGTCGGTTGACTTCACCTTCCTCAATATATCCATATCCGATTTCACTCGGATTCTGCAATTCAGCCCCAGCTGCTACCAAATAATCCTTGTCGATCGTAATGTTCACCTCAAAATCTCCCCAGGGTGCATAGAACTCTCTTTGCACGTAGGGGTGAGCATGCCAACCGGATTTATCATACTCTGCCAATTTTGGATACCACTGAGCCATGCTATAGGAAATGCCTTCAGCATTATCCCTCCCGCTTCTTCTGATTTGTACAGGCACCTGGCTTTCGAAGGTCATTTTGAAAGTACTACTCGATCCTGGATATATTGGATCGACCAAGTCCACCTCCAGGATTGTACCTTCTATATTGTACGAAAGACTTTTACCATCCTGCGTCAGTGATCCAATTCTATGATACCCGATTTCGTTTTCTCTCAGGTAGAGTATTCTGTCTCTCACCCGTTTGTCCGGATCATTCAGATTTCTCGATCTAACATCCATCATGCTATTGGGCTGGAAAGCATTAAAGTACAGGTGATAGTAGACCTTTTTTAGTGTGTCCGGTGAATTGTTATAATAGATCAATTCCTGGTTGCCGGTGAACTGATGACTACCGACATTAAAGTCGATATTCATCTTGTATTCAACTCGTTGCTGCCAGTAAGATTGACCACTAAGAAATAATGGGATTACCGAAACCAGAAAGTACAGGGATCTCATAAGTAGACTACCGAGGATCAGATATCCACGTTGGCGTATTTGGCATTTTTTTCAATAAAATCTCTTCGAGGAGCAACTTCATCACCCATGAGCATCGAAAAGAGATGGTCCGCTTCAGCAGCCGATTCTATTGTTACTTGTTTAAGATTTCGATATTCCGGATCCATTGTTGTCGACCACAATTGCTCCGGATTCATCTCACCCAGACCTTTATACCTTTGGACATTGGCGCCATCACTTTTTGTTTCGCTGGTAATTTCCTGAATGATCCTGTCTCTGTCATCATCACTCCAAGCGTATTGCTCAGATTTGCCTTTCTTAATCAAATAAAGAGGAGGAAGGGCGATATACAAATAACCACTCTCAATCAGTTCTCTCATATACCTGAAAAAGAATGTTAATATTAGTGTTCGAATGTGACTCCCATCAACATCGGCATCAGTCATTATAATGATCTTATGATATCTAAGGTTTGTGAGGTTTAGAGCCTTTTCATCTTCTTCGGTTCCAAAACTCACACCTAGTGCCGTGATCATGTTTTTGATCTCCTCATTGTCGTAGATTTTGTGTTCTTGCGCTTTTTCTACATTGAGGATTTTTCCCCTGAGAGGAAGTATTGCCTGGAATTTACGATCTCTCCCTTGTTTGGCTGATCCACCTGCTGAATCTCCTTCTACCAGGTAGATCTCGCAAACGGCTGGATCCTTGTCTGAACAGTCCGCGAGTTTTCCAGGAAGTCCGGTTCCCGAAAGAACATTTTTTCGTTGAACCATCTCACGGGCCTTTCTTGCCGCATGTCTGGCTTGGGCGGCGAGGACAACTTTTGACACAATTTGCTTAGCTTCCTTGGGATTCTCTTCAAGGAATTCAGAAAGCATGTCACCGACACTGGTGTCAACTGCTCCCATTGCTTCAGTATTGCCGAGCTTCGTTTTTGTCTGGCCTTCAAATTGAGGTTCAGCCACTTTCACGGATATTACTGCTGTCAGTCCCTCTCTGAAGTCATCTCCGCTGATCTCTACCTTTACTTTTTCAAGAAGTCCCGATTTGTCAGCATATGACTTCAATGTCCTGGTCAATGCTCTTCTAAAACCCGCAACATGTGTCCCACCTTCAATTGTATTGATGTTATTAACATAGGATACAACATGCTCATTGAATGAAGTGTTGTAGCTCATTGCAACCTGAACTGGAATAGATCCTTTGTCCGCATCGATGAAAATTGGTTCGGGAATCAATTTCTCCCGTGACTCATCAAGATATTCAACAAACTCCCTTAAACCTCCTTCAGAGTAAAAACTATCGGACTTATCATTTCCATCTTCATCCTTCTCACGATGATCGATAAGTTTGATATTTATACCAGCATTGAGGAATGAGAGTTCCCTTAACCTAGCCGCTACCGTACCGTAATTGTATTCAGTAGCTGTAAAAATTGTGTCATCAGGAAGGAAATTTACGACGGTACCAGTGATGTCTGTTTTACCAACTTCTTTCACAGGATTGTCGGGAATTCCTTTTTGATACGTCTGTTCGAAGATCTTACCATTCCGATGGACAGTAGCTTTAAGTTTTGTAGATAAAGCATTGACACAAGAAACCCCCACACCGTGAAGTCCACCTGAAACCTTGTAAGTATCCTTATCAAACTTACCACCAGCATGAAGGACGGTCATAACGACCTCAAGCGCAGATCTCTTTTCCTTTTCGTGCATGTCTGTTGGGATCCCCCTACCATTGTCAGAAACGGTAATAGAATTGTTCTCATGGATCTCTACGATAATCTCATCACAATATCCTGCAAGTGCCTCATCAATGGAGTTATCAACCACTTCCCATACCATATGATGAAGACCTTTAACACTTACATCACCAATATACATTGCAGGTCTTTTTCGGACGGCTTCAAGGCCTTCCAATACCTGGATATTACTCGCTGAATAATTACTTTTTTGTTGAGATTTATCTCCGTTCATGCGTTTTCTTATAAAAGGTGCAAAAATAGTTAAAATGTATGGTTTTAGGGTTATTGGATTTACATTAAAGGTTGGTTATGTTTACAACTAAATCTTTAGTTATGAGGGGTTTGATTTGCTTATTTTTCCTGTCATTTTTTGTACTGGAATCCATCGCTCAAGACGGTATTTCAGACAGTGTTTTTTACCGTCAGGAGCAGTTGATGAGAATGAAGGAAATGGAAAGGGTGCGTCAACTTCGAAAACGATTTAAAGATGACATGAAAGCGTTTCGCGATTCCTTAAATGCAATTCGAAGGGTAGAAGCAGAGAGAGAGGCTCAGAACAGGTTGAAGAGATATTTGAATAATGACAGAATCGATACACTGAAGACCATTGATCTAAGTTATGCTAAACTTGAAGCGTTCCCGGATTTTGTTTTGGAGGCCTCTGATCTGGAGGTCCTTAGGATAGATGGAAATGAGTTTCATAAAATTCCCCGGAAGACCAAGAAGCTGAAAAATCTCAGAAAAATATACTGGTCTGAGAATTTCTTCAAACGGAATCCAAGATTTTCAAAAAATGAGACAGTAAAAGAGCTGATCTTTAAGGGTAACGAATTTCAACGGATACCTAATTTTAGGAAGATGGGTTCACTGAACAAATTGGACTTGTCGGACAACGATCTCAAAAGTATTCCTTTAAAGCAACTCAGAAGGAATTCCCATCTTAAAGAATTGATACTCAAAGACAATCCACTTGTTTTGGGAGAGGATAAATACCACCTTATAAGTTTCCTGAAAATACTAAAGGTCAATAAGTGTGGGATCGTTGACATACATCCTTCATTCTATAAAATTGAAGGTCTTCAGGAGCTTCAATTGCAAGAGAATTTCCTGAAGGAATTACCCGATGGCATTTCTGCGTTGTCAAAGCTCTCAAAATTGAGCCTTTATAAGAATAAAATAGAAAACCTTCCTCAGGATCTGTTTGATCTACCGAATCTTATAGTCATTGACCTTTACTATAACGAACTGGAAAGAATCCCTACCAACATAGTAAAGGCCAAGAATTTGGAGGTGCTTTTTCTTGCTCATAACAAAATTTATGATGTGCCTGATGAAATTGGTGAACTGGTTGAATTGAGGGAACTTTATTTGCATCATAATCGAATTTCCTGGATCCCGACTTCGTTCGATAATCTTGTAGGTTTGCGTGTTTTCAGGATCAATCACAATTATCTATCTGAATTTCCAGATCAGATCCTTTCAATGAAAAAACTAAGAGATCTGGACTTGGAGGAGAATGACATAGAATCTATCCCCCCAAACATCGAAGAATTGGATGAGTTGAACCTATTTACATTTGATGGGAACAATATCAATTTCGATCTCGCAGAAAATCAGGAACTAGCCCGGTCTATTATAAGGATGACCGAGAAAGGAGTAACTTGTAAGCCGTCTATTTCCCAGGAATATATTGATGAGAATGGTAACGAAATTGATATTAATACAGGCCAACAGTGAGCATGGTGAGAGTACAAGCCGCCAAAACTTCAATTCCCCTTTTCTGAGCTTTTTCAAATAATGACGGATTTTCAGCCCCTGGATTAAAAATAATTCTCTTTGGATTGAAATCCAGTATATATTCTTCCCAATCCTTCTGATTTCGGGCGTTCATGTAGAGAGTTACCGTGTCAACATTATCAATGGCAGGTTTAGTCCTAAGATCAAGGATTTCTTTGCCAAGAACACTTCCTTTTTTCATCCCGACCGGCACATAATCAATCCCATTACTATCCAATTGTTCGGCAGCAAAATAAGAATACCTGTCGCGATTAGGGCTTGCTCCAAGGATCACTGTTTTCTTCCCTTCAATCATTTTTTGAAAATCACTCTGCTTGACGTCATAAAACCAATATTTATTCCAAAGGAGATAGGTAGATACATCTTCCTTTGATCAACCTTTTCAAATAAATCATCAATGTCCAAAGAAGGTTCATATTTTGGGTCCCAATTTCTCAATCCAACATCAAGACCAATGAAAGAATCAATAGTAAATCCACTTTGACCTGGATTTTTAAGCCATCTCAAACCAATGAAAACACCATATGCACCAATTATCTCATTTACCGAGAAGGTACTGGTCTGAAAATTCGTGGACTGGTCGTTAATATCCACGTTGTAGACATTCCTTGTGAAAGACAAGTTGTGACCAAAATGAAGCATACCGTACTCTGTATCTTTTGAATAAAACTTCTGTCTCAACTTTATTCTAAGGCCTTCGGAATAGATTTGTTCAAGTTGTAAGTCTTGTTTTGAGGTGAAGAAAGGATCTCTTAAGTAGAAAACTTGCAATTCGTGACCCAATCTCTCTTGAACATAGTACTCAAGGCTTATTGGAAATTCTCCCAGGGCGGTCCTAAGGGGATTGGTAGCTATAATTATCCCTTTATATTCATTGATGACTTCATCAAAGTATCGGATTGATTTATTCTTGTACAGATAAGCTGGCTTGGCATTAATATTACGCACAAACGCCTCATCTACCACATCATGGATCTTGAAAATTGGCCTTTCTTCCTCATAAATTGGCCTGTATTTACCTACAATGTTACCTTCTCTATCATATAATGACCACTCCCCAATTCTTTTATTATTTTCCAACTGACCCGTCATCTTGATTTTGCCATCCTCGTAAAAGCCTTTGTACTCACCAATCCCTTCCGAGTATATCGCTTCACCATCTTTTGAGCCATTCTCATCGAAAAAGACCCATTTACCTGATTTTACTCCGTTTTCGATCAAACCATTCGCCAATACTTTGCCATTGGGATAGTATTCTGTTATTAATCCAGTTCCCTGATCATAGTTTGCTTCACTTTTTACCTCCCCATTTTCATAAAAAAGCTTCCAAATCCCGTTTTTGACATCTCCGTCCATGGAACCTTTGGAACTCAGTTGCCCATTATCGTGGTAGAATTTCCATTCACCGGATCGCTTACCTTTGCGATAAATTCCCTCCGATGCTATCTCACCATTTTCGTGATAGAAAATCCATCGACCTTCTCTGTAACCTCCCTCATAGTGACCTAGACTTCGTTGGCTTCCATTTTCGAAGTAGAATGTCCATGGGCCAGAACTTTTGTCATTGTCATTTATGCCCTGGCTTTTAATTTTACCTGAAGGATAGAACTCTCGATACTGTCCAACTCCATTATCAAAGTTTGCCTGGGCTTTTGATGTACCATCCTCGTAATAGTAGTTCCAGATGCCATGTTTTTTATTGGAACGATAGTCTCCTATGCTTTTGCGAGTTCCATTCTCATAATAATTGGTCCACAATCCATTTTTTATTCCGGACTTCAACTCACCTGTCGACTTCAATTCTCCGTTTTCATAGAAAAATGTCCATTCCCCTTCTTGATTTCCCCTCAGTAAATTTCCAGTGGCCTTTTCGTTGCCGTTTTCGAAATAGTAGGTCCATAATCCTTCCGGATAATTGTTATTGTAGTTCCCTTTTGCAAATAACGATCCGTTCTGATAATAGGAAGTGAAAAGACCATGGATAGCTGAGTCGGATTCCCTTAACGTGATGAGTTCCTTCAGTTGAGTTTGTGCATCGTCAAAATAGGTTCGATATTGAAAGGATTGAGCACTAACACAATAGATGTTTAGAATTATGGTTGATAATATGGTGAGTCTAAGACCCATTTATTATTAGACCTTTTCTGGCTCCCTTTTGATAGAAGTGCCCCAATTTTCCAATTCAGCTTCTGTCCATAGCTCGGGATAATAAACCACCATTTGCTTCCGTGGTGGTAAAAATTCCTGCCAATTGGTTCCCCCCGTTGCTTTGATCACGTCCGGATCGCGATGAAGGTATTTGGCAGCCGATTTAAAATGACTTAAAGGCCATAGAATATTGGCTTTATAATCATACGACTTCATAGCATTTTTTATTTCATCCTCGTTCTCATAATGTTTTAAGAACTTTCTCCTCATATTCACTTCTTTCACCTCATGAGATTGCTTCAGAAATTCTTCTGCGTATTTATTTTCAAACTGCTTAAGGGTCAATGTCTTTTTACCAGAAGCCAATTCCGTCGCACCTCGTTTCCAGTAAAGGTGGGGATAGATTTCATTAATATCTGACTCCATTGTGAATTCAGACCTTTTTTGGAAACTGCAAAGCAGATAAAGATCGGAAGAATTGATTTCGACCATTCGGTATTGTCCGGACTGGAAACCGCTTGAAGGTAGGAGAGACATTCTGAAAGCGAGAAATTGGTCTTGATCCATTCCGTCGATCATTACATCAAATGAGTCAATCAAATGATCAAAGTACCGATTCATCCGTTGAACTCTCTTCAGAAATATTTCACTATCTACCGGATCTTTGT
This sequence comes from Cyclobacteriaceae bacterium, assembly GCA_965242805.1. Taxonomy (GTDB): domain Bacteria; phylum Bacteroidota; class Bacteroidia; order Cytophagales; family Cyclobacteriaceae; genus JANQEU01. The sequence goes on from CBDETD010000002.1 coordinate 5,318,212, forward strand.
GAATAAGTTGTTCCTGTTCATTGAGGATCAGGCGAAAATAAAGTTCTGTTATTTGATGGTAAAGGATGAATACTTTCTCATCGGGAAAATCAGTTCTTGGGGTTTGAAGACTTAGGAGAGTATCCAGATGGATATAATCCCAATAGGTCAGATAGTCAGAATAGAGTAATCCGTCAAGGTAAGAGGACAGGTCTTGCCCCATAGCTTCGTACTTGGCTTCCAGCTTTTTAAGTTGGGCCAATAATGTGGGATCTACACCTTCATTTTGCATTTCTACGCTGTAAAATGTTGTAAATTTGAGCCATAATTATTCATAAACCAAAACACCCCTAATGTCAGCAGATACAATGACCCAAAATGGTCAGGTCACTCGGAAAGGATTCACAGACCAATTTGAATCACCAGATTTCTACAATATTGACGACTTATTGACAGATGAACATAAGCTAATAAGATCTTCAATAAGGGATTTTGTGAAGAAAGAAATTACCCCATTCATAGAGGAATGGGCAGAAAACAATCATTTTCCTGAAGAAATTGTTAAGAAATTCGGTGAAATCGGGGCTTTCGGTCCAACTGTTCCTGTCGAATACGGTGGAGGAGGTCTGGATTACATGTCATATGGACTTATCATGCAGGAAATTGAGAGGGGAGACAGTGGAATGCGTTCTACAGCATCGGTACAGGGCTCTTTAGTGATGTATCCTATTCACGCTTTTGGATCAGAGGAGCATAAACAGAAGTATCTTCCAAAACTTGCTTCAGGTGAGATGCTGGGATGTTTTGGTTTGACTGAACCAAATCATGGATCAAATCCCTCGGGAATGGAAAGTCATTTCAAGGATATGGGAGACCATTATTTACTTAATGGAGCGAAAATGTGGATTTCGAATGCTCCTAAGGCTGATATCGCAGTAGTTTGGGCCAAGAACGAAGAGGGTAGGATTCATGGTCTCATCGTTGAAAGGGGGATGGAAGGTTTTACCACACCGGAAACTCACGGTAAATGGTCCTTAAGAGCATCTTGTACAGGAGAACTGGTATTCAGCGATGTGAAAGTCCCAAAAGAAAATCTTCTACCGGGTAAAAGTGGATTGGGTGCACCGATGATGTGTCTGGACAAGGCAAGGTTTGGCATCGCATGGGGTGCGATTGGAGCTGCAATGGATTGCTATGAATCGGCCAGAAGATACTCACTCGAACGTATTCAGTTCGATAAACCGATCGGATCTTTCCAACTGATTCAAAAGAAATTGGCTGAAATGCTCACTGAGATTACCAAAGCTCAACTCCTAAACTGGAAATTGGCGAAAATGATGGATGAAGGAAAGGCGACCACTCCTCAAATATCAATGGCCAAGAGGAATGCAGTTGAGATGGCATTGAAAATAGCCCGCGAAGCACGTCAGATCCATGGCGGTATGGGTATAACAGGCGATTACCCAATGATGCGACATATGATGAATTTGGAATCAGTGGTCACATACGAAGGAACCCATGACATCCATTTGCTGATCCTGGGTGCTGATATTACAGGGATTCCGGCGTTTAAATAGTTTATATTTCGACTTATCTCACCCGAAGGCTAAAGCCTATCAGTTCAGGCCAAGTTCCGTTGCTAGTTTTTTAGCACCATCCATGGAGTCTGTTTCATATACATCAATCCCTACTTGTCTTGTGGTAGCAGTTTGTTTCCACCGCTTCGCTCCCATTTTGGTTATGGCACTTTCGGGAAGGACGTTGACCAATCCTTTGAAGTCAGGATTTTGATTGAAACCGGGAAATAAGACCTCACCAAACCAACTTTGGCATTCAGTCGGAGGCGTTCCCTTGGCATCCATCATATCAATTATGATCAATTCCACACCTTCATTTTGTACGGCTTTCATTTGGGCATTACAACTTTCATAGATTGCTTCTGCGTTATAGAGTACTTTCCATTTTACATGAATGACATTTCCGTCTTTGATGGTGTCCACTACTCCGTCGACACTATAAATGTTCTGAGACATAGTAATTAGTTGTTTTGAGGTATCGAAATTAGAGAACAATGGATGTATTATCTCATGAGCTGCAGTTACCCTAGAAAAGGGATCAATGAGCCGGAATTTTTCTCGATGGAGGTATTTTATGATCCTCTTGACTGAATGAAATATTGGATAAAGGATCTTTAGTTGAAAATTCTCACTATATTTATACAAATATTTAACAAATAATAGATTAATAAAATATTTGTATAATGAGTACTTCCGGACTGGGTATACTTGAGGAGACGGTTCTCTTGATCGTTCTGGCGATGAAGGATGAGGCATATGGTGTTTCGATCCTTGAGGAATATAAGTCAAGGACAAAGAAATCAATCTCTTTACCTGCAATTCATACTGTCTTAAAAAGGCTGGAAAAGAAAGGCTTGCTCAAATCGGAGATGGGCGGTGCGACATCTGATAGAGGAGGAAGAAAGAAACGGCTCTTCGAAGTCACCAAACTTGGTTATAAAATGTTGACTGAACTACGGCAAACCCGGGAGCAATTGTGGGAACTTGTACCAAGAGTGGAATTCAAATGAAAGGTTCGCACAAAGAACATCCGGGTTGGATTGGAAAATTCGTGGAATGGTACTGCAAACCTGAATTAGTCGATGAAATCCTTGGCGATTTGCTGGAACAGTTTAAGAAGAATAAGGAACGCAGGGGAAGCATTATGGCCAGAGCAATTTTCATCCTCGATTCAATTCGATTTCTGAAATTATCAACAATAAAAAGGGCTAAACTCAATCCAAGTCTTATGATCATTCGTAATTATTGCCTGGTTGCAGGACGTACATTTCTAAGAGAAAAATCATTCACGTTCACCAATATTTTAGGTCTGTCATTATCCATTTGCGTTGGATTGTTCATCATGTTCTGGGTTATGGACGAATTGAAATACAATCAATGGCCAACCGATAGGGAAAAGATCAATTATGTGTCCGTCAATATGCCGGATAATGATGGGGGGCTAGACACATGGTTGACAACGCCACAACCATTGAAAGCAGTACTGGTTGAGAAGTACCCCTCGGTCAAGAAAGTGGCAATAACCACCTGGTTCAATAGCATGATATTTCAAAAAGGAGAGGAATATTTTGATGTATTGGGACATTACGCCTCTCCAGAGATTTTTGAAATATTCGACATTCCCTTTATACAGGGTGGACATGAAACAATGTATGAACAATCTCAATCAATTGCATTTTCGGAAGACCTTGCCTTACAATATTTCGGAGCAAATTGGCGCGAAGGAAATATTGTTGGAACTACAATAACAGATAAAGATGGTGAGCAATATTCCCTGACCGGTGTATTTGAGAATTTACCCGATCACTCAACGCTTAAGTTTCAATACATTATTCCATTCGAGACTCGTTTAAAGCGCAAACCCTGGATAGGAACCTGGGGTAATTTCATGAACCGAATGTATGTTGAATTAGCTGATGGCTATACGACTGAAACCGCAGCACTCAATATAAGAGATGCTTTAACAGACAACAGACCTGATGAAACTGAAGAAGGAAAATTAATGCTACAATCCTTTACGGATTTGTACCTCTTCAATAATTACGAGAATGGAAAGATTGTTGGTGGGCGAATCGAATATGTCCGACTCCTTATTGTCTCTGCGTTCTTAATTTTGGTCTTAGCAGGTTTCAACTTCATGAATCTGGCCTCGGCCAGGTCTTCAAAACGATCCAAGGAAGCTGGTGTTCGAAAGGTAATGGGTGCCAGAAAAGGCTCACTTAGGATCCAATTCATCATTGAATCACTTCTTATCACGATAACATCAGCTGTAGTTGCCGTTCTCATGGTGATCGTTTTGTTACCTTATTTCAATTCTCTTGTTGACAAATCAATCAGTCTTTTGAATATTCCCATTTCATATTGGTTTATGATCTTGTTGGTTATCGTGATATTAGGAATAATTTCGGGTTTATATCCAGCAATTTATATTTCATCCATCCATCCGATCAGGGCAATAAAAGGCATCTGGAAAGCCGGCTCAAAAAATAAGAATTTCAGGAGGTCCTTGGTGGTGTTTCAGTTTGTGATCACCATGATCATGATCATTGGATCATTGACTATTTATGATCAGATGCAATTCATCATGAACAAGAATCTTGGCATTGACAGAGAAAATGTAATCTGGGTTTGGGAAGGCAATTATGAAAAACCGGAATTGAAGAGATACCTCGAAGAGCTGGTGTTGATGCCAGGGATAACCAAGTTGACTACTACCTCCAGCGACCCGCTCAATGTAAGTAGTGGAACCTGTGATCCCGACTGGGAGGGAAGGATTGAACCTATTCACTTCAATGTCCTCGGAATCGATCAAAATTTTATTCCAATGATGGGGATTCAATTGGCTTCGGGACGAAATCTTGATTTTTCCTATAAGACTGATTCGTCGAATTATCTAATAAACGAAACTGCGGCTAAAATGATGGGTATAGATGATCCATTGGGAGAAAAACTATCATTTTGGGGTAATACCGGTAAGATAATTGGCGTTGTAAAGGATTTCCACATTCAATCCCTGCATAGTGAGATCAGACCACTGATCATGAGATATGATGACGCACCAAGTTACATACTTGTAAAGGCCGATCCCAATATGATCTCAGAGGCAATACAATCCCTTGAGAAATTGCACAATAAATATCAACCAGAAGCGCACTTCGGTTATCGCTTCCTTGATGACGATTACAATAAGAGATATCACAGCGAGCAACTTGTGGGGAAACTGTCATTGTATTTCACAATTGTAGCCATAGTGATTTCATGTATTGGTTTATTAAGTCTTGTCACATATCACGTGGAGTCCAAGACAAAGGAATTTGGGATTCGAAAAGTACTTGGAGCCTCAGTCACAAATTTATTGGGACTTATAGCCTCGGAATATTTTGTACTGATCACAATTGCAATTGTAATCGCCTTCCCGGTTTCTTTACGAATACTTAATAATTGGATGTCAAACTTTGCGTACAATACTGGTCTTAGCCTGTGGGTATTCATTTCAGCAGGATTGCTGGGATTGGGGATTACTTTTTTGACAATCATTCGGCAAGCCTTAAAAACGGCAACCAGCAATCCGGTAGAGTCAATCCGGGCAGAGTGACCTGACACCGGACTTCAGTGATTGCAGTAGTTGTTGTATATTTCATACTTGCAAGAGATCCAAGTATGAGTTATCACATCTTAAATCCGTTAGTGCTATTAATTCTTCTTCTGGCACAATATGGAAATTGTCAGGAGGTAATTTCCAATCCTTCAGAAGGTCTTTATCAGTATCATTCTGCATACAAGGCAGATTTTATTACCCATAGAAGATTCAAACACGCCGAAATAATGGAATACCTGGGTGGGTTAAGTTCACCTCTCAAGGTCAGAACAGTGGGAAGATCCATTGATGGTAAAGCGATCAAGATGGTAAGTTTTGGTACAGGTGAATCAAGTGTACTACTTTGGTCACAAATGCATGGCAATGAGCCTACGGCCACTATGGCCCTGATGGACATTTTTCGATTTCTTGGGGATAGTGATTATGAATTTGACGATTTTAGAAAATTATTGGAAGACAAGCTAACGATCCATTTTATTCCAATGCTTAATCCCGATGGAGGGGATCGATTTGTAAGACGAAATTCTCAATTTATCGATATCAACAGGGACGCTCTTCGGCAACAGACTCCCGAAGGACAAACATTGAAGAAGGTGAGAGATAGCCTTGATGCGGATTGGGGATTCAATTTGCATGATCAGGGCAGGCAAACTGCGGTAGCCGACAAACCAGCGACAATTTCAATGTTGGCTCCGGCCTATGATTATGAACGATCCGTAAACGAGAAGAGGGGAAATGCCATGCAACTAATCGCAATGATGGATGCTGCTCTTCAGAAGTATATCCCCCATCAGGTTGGCAGATATGGGGATGCTTTCGAACCACGGGCATTTGGTGACAATATTCAAAAATGGGGTACTCGAACTATTCTAATAGAATCAGGGGGATACCCAAAAGATCGGGAAAAACAGGAAATACGGCGAATCAATTTCATGTTGATCCTTACAGCTCTATATGGGATTGCCGAAGGAACTTTCGAGCAATACACCACCGATGATTACATGAAGATACCAGGGAACTCCGGAGGATTACGGGATTTGATAATCAGAAATGTGCAACTACCTGAAAGTCTGGGTGGACATCTAACTGACCTTGCTTACAATTTCATTGAGCGAGAGAATGAGTCAGGTGATAATTATTATCTCACCCCGTACCTTGTGGATGCCGGGGATCTCAGTACTTCTTCAGCTTATTTGATTTATGATGTATCAGGATTGAAGGTAGAGCTGGGCAAGACTTTCGAAGATGAATATGAAGCACTTGGAGACCTGCGAAAAGCACCCCTAAAGAAACTTCTAAGAAAAGGGTATACCGATTTTGTTGTTAACGAACCCTATGATGGAATGAAAGCCAAGTATCTGCCGATAAGAATTAATACCAATGAGAACCCTAACAATCAAAATGGATTACAATCTATTCCTTCCCTGCTTTTCATTGAAGATACTAAAGTAAAATATGCCTTAATAAATGGCTATTTCTTCGCTCCAGGATCAAAGTGGAAAGACATTGTCAAGGGAATCGATGAGTTATAGTGCTCCACTTATCAATCTCCTTTTTGTTTTTTTCAGGCCCTATTATATTCTTACGGAATATGTAAATAACCCTACCATGAGAAAGTATTTTATCCTGTTTCATTTATTAATATTCTTCTTTGTCAACGTCGGTGTTGTGTTATCCCAGGACAACTCCATGAAGCCGGCTCCTGATCGAAAGGAAGGTGAGGGAGATGGACCTCATGAAAGACTTATTATTAGAGGGGGAACTCTTATCGACGGCACAGGCGCACCTCCTATCGGTCCGGTCGACATTGTAGTTGAGAACGATATGATTGTCGATGTGGAAGTCGTGGGAGCTCCGTATTTGGAGATTGATGAGGAAAAACGACCTAAAGATGCCACCAAGGAAATAGATGCCACCGGAAAGTATATAATGCCCGGAATCATAGATCTGCATGTACACACTGGTGGTGTTCCCAAGGCTCCGGAAGCAGAATACGTTTACAAGCTTTGGATGGCCCATGGTATTACTACGGTGAGAGGCGTCCCCACCGGAAAACTGGAGTGGTCAATCAATGAGAAGAAAAGAAGTCAAAGAAATGAGATCGTTGCCCCTCGGATTGTTTCATTCCATCGAATGGGAACGGGAGAGGAATGGAAAGACCGAAAAATATTGACTCCAGCCGAAGCACAGGAATGGGTTCAGTATGCAAAGAAGAAAGGTGTAGATGGTCTAAAACTGGGTGCACATCGTCCTGAGATAATGGAGGCATTGATCGATGAGGCTAATAAACTTAATATGGGGCAGACTGCTCATCTTGGGCAAATGGGAGTAGGTCAGATGAACGCAATCGATGCGGCGAGGATGGGTATGACCGGGATGACCCATTATTACGGTTTATTTGAGTCGCTTTACAAGGATTACGACGTCCAACCCTGGCCAGCAGATATGAACTATATGGATGAACAACATCGATTCGGGCAAGTTGCTCGTCAATGGAACCTGATCCATGAGCGGGGAAGTGATGAATGGAATGCTTTGTTGGATGAGTTTCTTGAACGTGATTTTTTCATCAATCCAACGATGACTATCTACTCCGCCGGAAGAGACGTGATGAGAGCCCGAAATGCTGATTGGCATAGTAAATATACATTGCCGTCCTTAATGGATTTCTACCAACCAAGCAGGGAGAGTCATGGTGCCTATTGGTTCTACTGGACCACTCATGATGAGGTAGCCTGGAAGAAGTTCTATCAGAAATGGATGCTGTTTCTTAAGGATTACAAAAACAAGGGAGGGAAGGTGACTGTTGGTTCGGATTCAGGATTCATTTACCAACTCTATGGATTCGGAACTATATTGGAACTTGAGCTTCTTCAGGAGGCAGGGTTCCACCCATTGGAAGTGATCAGGGCTGCTACTATGCATGGAGCAGAGGAGATCTTTTATCCACTGAAGAGACCTATCGAGTATGGTGTGGTACGACCGGGACTAAAGGCCGATCTGTTGATTGTCGGTGAAAATCCACTGGAGAATATGAAAGTTCTTTATGGAACAGGCGCAGTTAAACTCAACGATGAAACTAAAGAAGTCGAGAGAGTAGGGGGAGTTGAATACACAATCAAGGATGGAATTGTATATGATGCCAAGCAACTCTTGAAGGATGTGGCGGAGATGGTAAATAAGCAAAAGGGAGAAAGAGCTGGGGACAATTAACAATGAGCAAATGAGCACAGTTCTACCGTTCTAGAAGCTCGCTTGCTTTCTTTCCATTATGCTTTCCACTGACATAGGTCTCTCTGTAGGATCGGAAGTTCTCCCTAATACCTCGGCTGACTTCCATCTGACCGATTGGATTGGCAAGTGCATGGTCGATGATGTCAATGAAAGTAGCAGGAGGCGAATCTTCTTCGCAGGGATTGAGAGGAACGATCAGGTTGACATCTGCGTGATAGGGTCCCTTTTTGCTGTACAATCTGCTTATTGACGCATGTTGTAAGCTTCGTAAAAGGAAATCATTGAGATAACCATCTATATCGATATTATCCATTGTTCGAACGCAATAGATCTTATGTCCTACCTCCTTCCACCAAATACCTGCTTCTTTTTTCCACTCTTTGGGTATTTTTACTGTAACTTCTTGTCCAGCCGCATCTTGTCTTGTGGCCTTCATACTTAACTCCGCAAGTTCATCGTATTTTTTTGTGGCTGCTGTGATTAACGCAACTTCGAATGGAGTTATATCAACAAGTCCAGGATAATAACTTTGATCCTGTGCGTAATTAGTATACGCATAATTACATAAACCTTCTGCTACCCCAGGTTCTAACCCCAGACCTTCGTTTGGATCACAGGATCTCTTATTCTGAGCGAAACTGACAACTCCTGAAAGCAGGAAGATGATCGCAAGTTGCTTCATGATGATCCAAGATAATGATATTTGCTTCTGGTTGGTGATAACACCAACCAGAAGCAGTTGGGAGATTCACTTCAAGGGGGAGAAATCTACTGCCAGAAGATACTCTGATGTTATGCTGCTTACCAGTCTACCATCCTGAATTGACTCGCTGTAGGCGGATTGCCAGTCAGGGTCATTCAAGAAGTTACCCCAATTGGTTCGGGCAGCAGCGGTATCTGCATGCGTAATAAAATAGATCAATGTATTGTCACCTTGATCGACATCAAGATCAAAATAGGCAGTATTGGTCATGTTATTATTCTCAAAAATTGCCATGGTGTGATTTTCGAATCGTGCATGAAGATTATCAAGTTTACCCTCATTCGTATAGTAAGTTCTTAATTCAAATATCCTGGGACCTTTGTCCTCTAATTTCAAAGCAGGAGAGTAAGGGGTGGATTTCAGGAATACATTATCAATAGAGTCAACAAGTTTTCCATCAACCTCAGATTCTGTTTTTGCTTTAATCCATTCAGGGTCATTTCTGAAGTTTTCGAAGGATTGATCTCTGTCATCTCTGTTTTTATGACCTAACAAATAAACCAGGGTGTTTCCCTCGTTGTCAACAGGTACCCAGTATCCAATATTGGTCATACCGTGTTTCTCGAATAACTTCAGGGTATGATCACGAAATCTGGCTAACAGGTTCTCAAGTTTACCTTCCGCAGCATAATAGGTACGCAATTCATATACTCCGATTTCTTCCGACTCATCCTTGTTGGAGTTGGATTCAGAGTACTCCTGTTTATTCCCAGTTGTACAACTTAAGATTAAAGCAATTAAAAGCAGGTGAGCCAATCGTTTCATAATAATGTATTTGTTATGAAAGTACACTATTGTGATCAAAATTGAGAGATTCCTTACCTAATTCTCATATTTTTTCACAACTAATTCCCTCATGAAACTCTGATCAGCTTGAGTTAGTACTACAGTGTATTCTCCTGGCTCTATGAATTTATTGTAGTGGATGAAATATGGTGAATTGCTCTCCGTCTTTTGAGTAATCAGATCCCATCTAAATTGATTGAGTCCGACAGTCGCAGATTGTGAAGTGGACCAAATAAGAGAATCTTTTTGGTCGAGGATTTCCAGTTTAATTTCCTCTTCAGTATCTGACCAATAGGTGATTGGGACCCTAGAGAATGTCCTTTCTGAATAATCATTGTGCGTATCTGTCCTTTTTGGGAGAATGGCTTCTGGTATTGTGAAAAGTACTCTACCTTCATTTTCGAAGTACTCATAGATAGGACTCAGATTCATTTTGTATATCCCTCTTCCATGTGTGGCTGTAATCATGTCATTGCTTTCAGGTTCAATTTCGATATCAGCAACAGCCACGGAAGGCATATTCTTTCCAAGGTAGGACCATGATGCACCACGATTTCTTGACACATAAATGCCACGTAGGGTACCTGCATAAAGGACATCTTTGAATTTGGGGTCCTCATGGACCACATTAACAGGCTCACTTGGCAGGTTACCAACAATTGAAATCCAGCCTTTACCCATGTCTTCAGTTACGAAGAGGTAAGGACTCAGGTCATCATAATTCAATCCTGTTGCAGCAAGGTAAATGCGATTTTGCCCATGATTTGAAGGGTAAATACTTCTTATGTAGGCATTAGGTAATCCATTCGATCGTTCTTCCCATGTTCGACCATCATCTTTACTGATCCAAAAAGCGCCCATATCTGTTCCAAGATATAAAGTACCTTTTTGTTTTTGGGATTCAGTAAAAGCGCTTGCTGCGTGACTTTTTTTTCTTTCATTTGAGGATACGGATAGATCTGAGCTTATAATATTCCAACTAGTACCCTGGTCCATGGATTTAAAAACGTAGTTACCCGCCAGATATAGTTTGTCTGGATTGTTTGGAGACAAGAGATACGGTGTAATAAAGTTTGTCCTGAATTTACCTTGTAGGGAATCGGGAAGTTTAGGGCGAATCGAAATGGAAGTATCTGCTTCAATATCTTTCTTCCTGATGGAACCATGTTGCATGCTGAAATAAACCCTTTTTGGATCACGAGGATCAACAAACGTCATGCATCCATCACCGCCACTCCATGCGTCAATCCATAAATATTTCCAATTGTCAGGGAATTTGGAGTTCCATTCCAAAGCAGGGCCGTAGACGGTTGAGTTGTCCTGGGTACCGCCATATATCAGATACGGATCTTGATTGTCGATTGTGATATCATAAAATTCTCCTGTTGGAATGTTATTGAGGTGTTTCCAGGTTTCCCCACGATCAGTGGTTACATAAACACCTCCATCATTACCCAGAATTTGATGATGTGGATCAATTGGATTGATCCACATTTCACAATGATCAAGGTGAAGTGTTTGAGCGGGACTTGGATAGTGATGATAGATCTTTCCTCCAATATTCGCGAATGTCTTTCCACCGTCGCGGCTATTCGCCAACCTGACTCCCAGGGTATATATTTCATTGTCATCTTGAGGATTAACATAGGTATCGACGAAATACCATCCGATTACTGACAAATTGAGTAGTTCATCTTTGTGGGTTTTTATCCAATTTTTTCCCCCACTCTCGGTTTTATATAGTTCTCCAGCCCCTTTCAATATCCCTTTATTTCGATGGTCGAGAAATGCGTACACCTTATCCGCGTCCTGATACGAAACCCCGAATCCAATACGTCCAGCATTTTCATTTTCCGGAATTCCATTGTTCATTTTGGACCAGGTCAATCCCCCATCTGTACTTTTAAAAACCCCACTATTTGGACCGCTTAATCCCCTGGATTGCGGTGAAAGATGTCGGGAATATTTGGGATCATTTTCCCACAACGAAGCATACACTATGTCAGGATTTGAGGGGGAGATTACGACATCATTTCCGCTCGTTTTATCATCAACATACAGAACTTGTTTCCAGGTTTTACCACTATCCGAGGTCCTGTAGATCCCTCTGTCAGCATTTTTGGTCCAAAAGTTACCCATTGCAGCCACAAGGACAATATCCGGATTGGTCGGATGTACACTTATCTCACTAATATGCCTGGTCTCAGTAAGACCTAAATGTATCCAGGATCTACCGCCATCAGTGGATCGATACATCCCCGTTCCTGGCATGGTGAAATTTCTCGGTTTTTTCAGACTTTCACCAGTTCCTACATAGATGATATCCGGATTTGATGGGGCGATGGCGATATCTCCAATTCCGGGACTGGGATTTTCCTCAAATATTGGTTTCCACGATAATCCGCCATTCTCGGTTTTCCAAAGCCCACCTGAACCAAATGCCACAAACATTGTATTAGGATCATCTGGTATTCCCTGGACTGATTCCACCCTCGCCGAATTAAGGGTTGGTCCCAATTGGATCCATTCCAACTTAAATATTGTGCTGGATTTTTGTTCACTGTGTCGTCGGAAGGATTCGATAAGTTGAGTTGATGGTTGGGCCCATACTACAACCCAAAAAATAAGGAGATTAAGGACTAATATAGATTTATTAACCATTGATGACATGGTTATTCATCTGTACGAAATGGATTAGCGGGTAGTCCTTCTTCATTATAAAGATTTGCATCGTGGGGATTAATACCCCAGGCATAACGAATATGAGTTGGAGAAGTAATAGCTTCATTCCATACTACCACCTCCTCACCCTCAATCCTGGCTTTAGCCCAGACGTATTTACCATCTTCACCGGAAATGGCAAATCCACGGACATATCCGTATTTATCTTTCGCTTTAAGGCCATTGCCGATATGAGTGAATGAGACGATTATTTTGTTGTCCTCAACACGATGTGATTTGTATACAGGTCCTGAATAAACGAGATCTTCGCCATATGCAAGTTTTCTTGCAGCCAGAGAAAGTCGATAGCCAACATCTTGCTTATTTCGAGGATGGATATCATCAGCTTCGCCGATATCAATTATCACTGCCTGAGCGGTATTTGGGATATTAAGGGTTGCTGTTTGTGATTCTCGGAGTGTAGCCCACCCATGATCTGAAGGTTCTTCATCAGGTTCCATGAAATTCGCTAATTGCACCCATAAGAAAGGAAAGTCTCCAAGCCCCCATCTCTTTCTCCAGTCTGTTATCATGGTGGGAAAGAGTTCGCTGTATTTTTCAGGATCTCCGGGAGCAAAGGCATTGGACTCACCCTGATACCAGAGAGCACCTTTAATGGGGAAATCCAAAATGGGATTGATCATTTTGTTAAATAACAATGTAGGGACCTGATTATAAGCAATGGATCCTTCCTCATAAAATGCCCCAATTCTAAATTTCCACTCTCCAGCCAGACTTTCGGAACCTTGAGATGTCTGTATGAACATCAGATCCTTTTCACCATGAATCCCTCCGCCACCTCCGGTATCTTCTACCCTGATCGTAATCAGATTTTCACCTTCTTTAAGCATTGAGGGATCGACACTGTATTTTCTTGCGATATTCCACGACATCTCCATTCCCCCAATTCGTTTACCATTTATCCACACAATATCCGAGTCATCGATCATACCTAATCCGATCATGATTTCCTCATCTAATTGTTCACTGGTTAAGGTAATAGTTCTCCGGTACCAACCCACTCCGTCTAATCCTTCAAACCCTCTTTCTTCCCATATACCCGGAAGATCCATTATGATCCAATCGCTGTCATCAAGATCATCTGCTGCCCAAAGTGGATCCTCATCTTTCATGCCAATATCAGTGACACTCATTGGACCAAATTTCTCCTCAAAATTTTTCTTCCTGTCAGCCTTCTCCTTTTTTGCTTTTTCCAAAATCTCACTAACTGCCAGCTGAGGGTTTTCAAGGCCAAGTATTTCAGCGTGCATCCAGGGTTCGATTCGGCTTCCTCCCCAGGAACTGTTTAGTAATCCAATTGGAACATCAACATGATCCCTGATTGCCTTGGCGAAATAGTAACCAACTGCAGTGAACTGCCCAACATTTTCAGGGTTGGTGGTCTGCCATTCTCCACCCTCCAGTTCTACCTCAGGAACTTCAGAATAACTTCGTGGAACTTTGAAATGACGTATCATTTGATCACTGGCATTCGCAACTTCCTCTGAGGCGTTGTTGGATAACTCCACTGGCCATTCCATGTTCGATTGGCCGGAGCATAACCAGACATCTCCAACATAGATATTGCTGAAGCTAATTTCTCCCTGTGATCCTTTTACCACTAAATCGTACGGTCCTCCGGAATCCATTTCTGGTAGTACTACTCTCCATTTGCCGGTTTTGTCAGACCTGGTATCATAGTATTTACCATCAAAACTAATGTTGATTTTTTCTCCTTTTTTAGCCCAACCCCATATTGGGACTTCAATTTCCCGTTGCAACACCATGTTATCGGAGAAGATTTTAGATACACTAAGTTGAGCGACAGAGTTATGACTCGAGATCGAAGCAATTATCACTATAATGGTATAGCAATAGGCCTTTTTTGAGTCAATTGAATACTTCAACCACCGTAAAAAGTATAGTAAAACCGATCTGTTATTTGCCATTTGTTGTTGATTTTCCTTAACAGGATATAAGATGCGTCTCCGTAATATAGCATAAACTGACGTTCATAGCTGACCAGCGCATAATCTCCATCAAAAGCAACCCTTGAGAAGTAATTGAGAAGTATCACAGTGTCCTCTACAGAATTATTTAGCAGGGAATCAACTGTAGTTGTGATCCGAGGTAAAGTATTCTCATCTTGCAACTGGTATTCACTACCTGAAAAACTTGTTGAATCAAGTGTATCTATCACCTCTTCTAAAAAGAAGAACTTTTGATTGAGTTTCTCAGGTATCCAATGTACAGAAATGGCTCCTGATCTATCCCGGCGTCCCGTATATTTCCAGATCAAATATATCGAGTCATTTGGGTGGTCGTGGTTTAAAATAGCTTCATATACCTCATATTCTTCCATACTTAATGGGGGGACGTCAATTTTCACGGTTTCAATGCTTTCAAAACCAACAGGTATTAATGAGTCCTGTGGGCATGCCTCACCGATGAAACCAGTTATCTGAACGATGGTGTCATGAAAAGGTACCAATACCAAACTATCACATAACACATAAATATTGTTATTAATGTAGTTGTCGCTATTTATGAAGTAAACCCTATCTGTGAAATGTGGACTGTATACATACCCGGTGTCAATTATTTCCCTATCAGGTGTTAAGGAATTACACCCGCAATTAGCTATTTCCCTATCATTACAGGAGATAAAAAGGAGTGATAGGACAATAACAACGTAAAATAAGGGTCTTGTGTACTTCACTTTTTGCATTTGGAGATAGATAAATATGTCCTAATCTCTTAACCTGATGCCCTCTTTTTCCAGTGAAATCATCCTCGATTTATAAAGTATTCCTACTGACCTTTTGAAATTCTTTTTGCTCATTTGCAAGTGTGACTGGATCTCCTCTGGTGAACTTTTATCATGTAAGGGCAAGAAGCCATCGGAGGATCTGAGCTCTGTAAGGATCCTTTCTGCTCCTTCATCCAAACCTGTCAAACCCAAAGGTTGAAGTGACACATCCAATTTTTGGTCCTCCCTGACTTTTTTAATGTAACCCGGGACTCTGTCACCGATCAGGACATCCTGAAAGATTTCATTCTTAAAGATTAATCCCCTGTATTGATTATCAATTACAACATTGATCCCAAGGTCAGTTTCACCACCGATCAGGAGGTCAACCTTCTGATTTTCTGTAAAGGTCGAAGTGTCTTTATTGAAATACCTGTTAACCTTAGCAGTAGCTACAAGACGATTTGTTTTCTCATCCAGATATAGGTAGATCAAATACCACTTATCGATCTCCATTCGGGACAATTGCTGTTTGAAAGGTACCAGTAGGTCCTTTTCAAGGCCCCAATCAAGAAAAGCACCCATATTATTGACGTCTTTCACCTTTAATACGGCGAACTCATTTACTTGAACAAGTGGATTTTCTGTTGTAGCGACTGGTCTGTCTTCGGAGTCTTTGTAAATGAACACATCTAGTTCATCTCCTTTTTTTGCATGGTTGGGAATGTATTTCCCAGGAAGTAGGACTTCATTTCCTTCATTATCTCCCAGGACGGCGCCAGGTTGCACAATTCTTATTATTTCAAGGTGATTAAACTGGCCCAATGATATCATTTGTGCAATTTTGGTGTAAAGCTAGACTAAAATTCACTGTGTCATGGATGGACGAATTAGATCTGATATAGTCATTGGATCCAAAGTAAAGGTTGTTTTGAAGAAAGATCAAAAGTCAGGTAAGCTTACCACGGGTGTTGTAAAAGATATTCTGACCAATTCACCATCACATCCCCACGGAATCAAAGTACGGTTGGATGACGGTTCAGTAGGAAGAGTAAAAGACATAGAGATATGAAAACGGCAACTATCTCTGAAATTAAGCGGGAATTAAAAGATCAGGATCTGAACATGTTGATTGACCTGTGTCTTCGCCTGGCAAAATTCAAAAAGGATAACAAAGAACTGCTTCATTATCTACTTTATGAATCACAGAATGAAGAGTCATATGTAAGCATCATCAAAGATGAAGTTGATGAAGATTTTGAGTTATTAAATATTTCCAGTCTTTACCTGGCAAAAAAGACGATAAGGAAGGTACTGAGAAAACTAAATAAATACATCAAATACTCGGGAAAACCTAAAACTGAAATCGAACTAAACTCCTATTTCCTTTTCAAGCTGATCACTTGCGGACTTGAAATAAAAAAGAGCAAAGTCCTTGTCAATATTTTCAATAGAAGGCTGGATCTTATCAATAAGGCTCTCAAAAAAATTCATCCCGATCTTCAATATGACTTTGAATTAGAGATTCAGGATTTGCGGTCGTTTCTACAGTAATCATAAAATCAATAACTTAGGAGATCATCAATCCAATTCAGTTGAAAGAACTTTATTTCAGTATTATCAATCCCTCAAGAAAATTTTCGGTTGTACTTGTCATTCTTTCTTTAGGTTTTGTGGGGTGTAAAAAGGAAAGGAAAAACTACCTGGATATATCAAAAAATGCCCGAATAGTTCTGGTTGGCAACAATACTTGTGCCAGAATGATGGAGTTTGGTTACTTCGAGGCAGGGCTCCAAATACAATTTCCGGACAGTTTACTTTTTGTACGGAATATGTGCGACGGGGGGAACACCCCAGGATTCAGGCCTCACTCAGGTAGAAACAGTCCATGGGCCTTTAACGATGCAGATAAGTTTCAAACAGCTCTTGCAAAATCCAGTGGCAGTGAAGGTCACTTCGAAAGCCCGGATCAATGGTTGACTAGACTTCAAGCTGATATCATTTTGGCCTTTTTTGGATATAACGAATCATTTAATGGACCAGAGGGAGTTGAAAACTTCATGGGGGAACTTGATGCATATATAAAGCATACAATTGGGAAGAAATATAATGGTAAATCACCTCCTCAATTGGCCTTGGTCTCACCATTGGCATTTGAAAATCTTTCAGAGACCTATGACCTTCCGGATGGTCTTTCGGAAAATATGAATTTGTCGATTTACACAGACGCTATGAAGAAAGTCGCAAATTCAAACCAGGTGCATTTCATAGATGCATTCAAAGCTTCCAAAAAATGGTTTAATCGCGATGAACCATTAACTATTGATGGCAATCAGCTAAACGATGCTGGTAACCGAAAGTTTTCGCAGTTCCTAATAAAGGAGACGTTCGGAATAAGAAGACCAAATAGAGTTTCACTGGAGAGTATTGTTGAAGCTGTGAAGGAAAAGAACTGGTACTGGCAAAATGACTTCAAGATCCCTAATGGAGTTCATGTTTTTGGCAGACGTTTTAATCCATTCGGACCCGATAATTACCCTTATGAATTGGAGAAAATAAGGCAATTGACAGCAATAAGAGATACGCTCATTTGGAGTTTATTGAGTGGTAATGAGTATGATGTTGAAAAAGCCGATAGTAAAACTATAATACTGCCGGAAGTGGAAACAAACTATGAGGAAGTTAATGGTGCGGGAAATATGAGGTATTTATATGGCGATAAGGCGGTATCCAGAATTTATACTGCTCCCGGATATGAAATAAACATGTTCGCTTCCGAGGAGGAATTTCCCGATCTCGCTAATCCTGTGCAATTGTCTTTTGACAATGAGGGGAGGTTGTGGGTCGCGGTAATGCCAAGTTATCCACACTACAAGCCTGGGGATCCGAAACCAAATGACAAGTTGTTGATCCTTGAGGATACAGATGGGGATAACAAAGCTGATAAGCAAATCATCTTCGCTAAAGATCTGCATTTACCCATTGGGTTTGAAATAGCTCCTGAAGGTGTTTATGTATCCCAGGGAACACATCTGAAACTGTTTACAGATACAGATGGAGACGATGTAGCAGACAAAGAAGAAATCATATTTAGTGGATTTGATGATCATGATACCCATCACGCGATAAGTGCTTTTACTGCAGACCCTTCCGGTGCGATATACATGGCAGAGGGAATTTTTCTTCACACTAATGTAGAAACAGCTTACGGCCCGGTTCGAGCAACAAATGGAGGATTCTATCGGTTCAATCCCGCTAGGAAACATCTGGAGAGGACGGCACAATTGTTAATCCCTAATCCATGGGGGATCGCATTTGATGACTGGGGGCAGAATTTCTATCTTGAGACCTCCGGTCCGGCACTTAGATGGATGATGCCGGGATCGATCAATCCACGGTATGGTGTTTTTACCCACAAATCCTTCCAACTTATTGAGGAAGAACACCTGGTACGACCAACATCCGGATTGGAGTTTGTTTCCAGCAGGCATTTTCCACCTGAAGTACAGGGAGACATTCTTTTGAACAACACCATCGGTTACTTAGGAACAAAACAGCATTCAATTGATGATGACGGAACCGGATATTCTACAAAATTCCGACAGGATCTGCTCTGGAGTGATGACAAGAACTTCCGTCCGGTAGATCTCGAATTTGCACCGGATGGATCCCTTTACCTTGTCGATTGGCACAATATTTTGGTTGGGCACATGCAACACAATGCAAGGGATCCATTGAGAGATCATGTCCATGGAAGGATATACCGTGTTACTTACCCCGCAAGACCTCTTGTGGAGCCTGCTAAAATAAATGTTGCCAGCATTGAGGAATTATTAGATAACCTGAAACTACCTGAATACCGAAGTAGGTATCGGACACGCCGGGAACTTCGGGGAAGAGATCCTGACGAAGTTCTCGAAAAAATGAAGATATGGACCCAATCGTTGGATCAAAATGATCCGGATTACGATCATCATCTTCTGGAGGCTTTGTGGGTTTCTTGGGGATTAAATAGGGTAGATGGTGATCTCCTTAACACATTGATAGGATCTGAGGATTTCAGGATCAGAGCTGCCATTGCCAGGGTTTTGCGATACGTTGGTCATCAAGTACCCAATCAAATTGAGTTACTACAGAAATTAGCAGGTGATAAACATGGTCGTGTTAGGTTGGAAGCCATAGTTGCAGCTTCCTGGATGGAGAAGATGGAAGGGCTTGAAATACTGAAAGTAGCCTCGGAGAATATTCTGGATGAATGGATGGTGAATGCCTATCTTACTGCCGAAGCCCATTTAAATGGAGAAGAATTCGAATTGGAGGAGAAGGAGGAAATCAAGAATCCACTGACTGATGATGATGCCGATCTTTGGGAGAAAGGGAGATTGATCTATGAAAAAGATGGATACTGTGGAACATGCCATCAATATAACGGAAGTGGACTACCGGCCTCCGGATTCCCCCCTTTGGCTGGCTCAAACTGGGTATCAGGTAGTGAAGAGAGATTGATAAAACTAACTTTGAAAGGTCTACACGGTCCAATATCTGTGTTGGGTAAAAGATATACAGGGCAGGTTCCAATGACTGCTTTTGAGAATCTACTCACCGATGAGGAGGTGGCCTCTGTCTTGACCTACGTTAGAAATTCTTTCGGGAATCAGGCACCTTCTATTTACCCCGAACTGGTCACCAGAATAAGGGAAGGGATCAGGGACAAAAAAGGATTTTATCGACCTGATGACCTATTGGAAATGCATCCGAATTAATAATCCATATTGTCATCACATTTGGAAGCTTGAAAACACATATCATCCGTTTTTCCCGGAACCATTGAGGCTTTGTTTAGTATTGCCTCAAGTTTGATGTTCGCCAATATTGGAGTACCGTTGTCCATTGAGATCCATGTAATATGGTCAAAAGCACCGTTTAGATCCTTTCTTTGACTTCCACCTGTAGTGCCAAGCATAATGTAATCATGACCGTTCCTCTTCGTGTATTCATAGTTGTGAAAATGACCATTAATCACCGTGTAAGGTCGATCATTCAAAGCTTTTTCGATTCTTCCCAATCCACCATGGTCATCTCTTTTCCATACAGGTTTATGCATGAGAACGAACGTCCATTTGACATCTGGATATTTTGTGATCACTTTTTCGAAGTACTCTGATTGGTTGGGACTGATCTCACCATATGAACGTTCAGGCATTTTCAAGTATTCCATTCCTTTTGCGTTTTCAGGATTGGGGCCATCCGTTACTTCGATATAAGCTGCTCTGGCCATATAGATCTCCTGCATTCTTTCTTCAGTGTAGTCTTCACTATCCAGCATGAGAAAAAGAACATTCTTATAAATGAAATGATAATACCTAGGACCATAATTTTCGTTCCAGAATTCCCTCATTATCACATTTGTCAAATCATGATTCCCTCCCAAATGGAAGAATGGTGCTTTTAACTTATTGGCCCGTTCATCGAAACTGCTCCATTCTGCTCTCAATTGCTCTTTGTCTTCCGTACCTCCATCAATCAAGTCGCCTACCGAAAGGACAAATTCCGGTCTGAGGAGATTTAACTGATTAAAGGCCACTTCAAAAATTCCCTCTCGTTCGCCGCCATTTAAATCGGAAATAATTGCAAACTGAAAATTTTCATCTCCATCGTCAAAATTTTCATGGTTCCATGGGGTAGGCCCCGTGGAAAGATTGTGAGCAAACCGATGAGGAGAGTCAATCGAATAGGAACATCCGAGGATTAATGTTAATATAAAGGTTGTGATCAAATATTTCATTGGTTTCAGATTTGTCCCTGAAACTAATGAATATTTCAAGAGCACTCTATCATGGCAAATAGAGATTGTTTAATCAGACGCTTTTAACAATACCCCAAATCATAGCGATCCAGCCAAGAATAAATGCAAGACCCCCGACAGGAGCCACCGCGCCTAGTTTTGTAAATCCTGTAATTGACAAAGCATAGAGTGAACCAGAGAAGAAGATAATCCCAACAATAAATCCATAACCTGATAGATTAAATGCTTTATGCTCAAATTGAAGCATAAGAATTCCCAGGAGTAACATGGCTAAGGCATGGTAAAACTGGTATTTTACGGCAGTTTCAAATGTATCAAGTCGATTATTGGAGATCAGAGTTGCTTTCAACGTGTGTGCCCCAAATGCACCGATCATCACTCCAAGCATACCTAGTACTGCTCCTACTATCAAATATATTTTAGCCATTTTTTTCTTTATCTAGGTTCACCAAAGGCATAATTAGTAATTTAAACGCTAGAAAGACCTATTATGAAAGATCAAAATTTTAAACACATCATTTGGCTGATGGTTTTAATTCCATTTATGTCCTGTACCAATCCATCCAGTTCCGAAACCGAGAAATGGATCCAGTTATTTAATGGACGTGATCTAACCGGTTGGGATATCAAAATTTCAGGATATGAACTGAATGAAAACTACAAGAACACATTTAGGGTAGAGGACAGTCTTTTGACGGTGTCCTACGATGAATATGATACATTCAATTATGAATTCGGCCATCTTTTTTATAATCAGTCCTTTTCACATTACAGGCTGAGATCGGAGTATAGATTCATCGGACAACAAGTTTCCAACGGGCCAGGGTGGGCGTTTCGAAATAATGGTTTTATGCTTCACTGTCAATCCGCACAAAGTATGGGACTGGATCAGGATTTTCCGATATCCATCGAGGCACAGATCTTAGGTGGTGGGGATGAAGGCGAGAGGTCCACAATGAACTTGTGCACCCCGGGTACTCATGTAGTCATGGGTGATTCCCTGGTGGAAGATCATTGTATCAATTCTACCTCCCAAACCTTCAGGGGGGATCAATGGGTGACGGCCGAGATGGTGGTACTTGGAGATTCTGTTATTCATCATCTCGTAAATGGGGACACTGTGATGACTTATTTCAAACCTGAGATAGGGGGAGGAGTAGTGAGTGGCTTTGATAGCACGTTAAAGGTCGATGGCACTCCTTTAAAAGAAGGATATATTGCGATACAGGCAGAAAGCCATCCAACCCAATTCAGAAAGATCGAGTTGTTGGATCTGAGTGGTGACTATCAATAGAAGCAATTGAATAAAATCTCTATCCGTAGCTTGAAACTACGGATAGAGATTTTAAACTACGAATGGAGCTAAATCCAGAGCCTTTTGTGAGTCCTTTCCCATTAACGCGGTGTATCCGACAATGTCGGAGAAAAGAATTGCCGCTAATTGACGGGTAGGACTCATAATCATCAAATTACAAATTACAAATCACAATAACAGAATGTAGCTTTGAGATAAACCCCTTGAAAATTGGGATTTGACAGTTAGAAATTGGAGTTGGATGATATGGTTTCAATGTATTACAACTACCAAAAAAAACCACAAAATCGGTCATTCAGGACAAAGTAAAGGATCTTATGACAGCCAATTGCCCTGTTTTTGGAGACATTTGAATATTTTCTTGGTGACGTATGGAGCTTTTTTATAAAGGAACTGCTTTGAGGAAACATCGAATTTTTATTCCGAATCCGTTCTGTTTCCTACATAATGAACTTCCCTTTTAATTCCGATTTTATGAAAATCATTAATTCTGGAATGATCTTACTATAAAGCTGATCGTTATGGAGGGCGATGAATAGAGTTTCTCTTTGATCAACAGCAGTTCGAATTAATCTTTTTCCATTTTCCAGATCGTTGGATGCCCAAGCCGCTACACCCAAAGCTAACGGAGGTATATATTCTTCTTTTGATCTCTGAATCAAATTATCTCGTATCGATTTTACTGCATGGTGGTCCTGTAATTTATAATACATCATACAAGCGTCCATTTGGATACGGGGATTATTCTTAATTCTTTTCGGAGAATTCTCATAAACAGCAACCGCATCTTCATATCTATCCAGATTAGCCAAAGAAATCATTTCCAAGCTTACTGACGCCACATTAATGTACAATTCAGATGCTTTTCTTGCATAGTCAATCGCTCCTTTGAAATCATTTTGGATAGCACGAATAACTGCCATATTTCCTAATGCGATTGGAGACAGAGGATCGATCTCAATTGACTTTAAGATTTGATTCTCTGCCTTGTCGATTTCATTTTGGTTTATCAATACCAACCCATTCCAGTACCGTACCGTGGCATAGTTCGGATTAATTGATATGGATTTATTGAAGTATTCGGTGGATTTATGCAGATCCCACTTGGTGGTATAATGAATGAAACCTAAGGAAGCGTATGCTTCTGTTGAATTTGGATCATGTTCAAGCGCTTTCTCAGCGTACACCATTGCCAGAGAGTCGTTTTGTTGAGGAGGTTCAAGGTGGTAGAAACGAATTAAGGTATAAGTCTGCGACAATAGGGCATAAGCAAGAGCGAAGTCGGGATCCAGTTGGATTGCCTGTATGAAGAAATCCCTTGCTTTGAGCAGACTCTCTCCTCTTTGATTCCAGAAATACAATCCTTTTAGATAATAATCATATGCTTCGGGGTTTGGATAATACCTGTCTTGAAGGGCTAGTGTAAGTCTCATCTTATCGACAACGTTTCTGGTAATTTCATCTTGAGTTTGGAACACGCTTTCAATGTCACCATTATAGTTTTCTGACCACAAATGATAGCCAGTGGCAACATCCACCAATTGAGCAGTAACCCGAAGTTGATCTCCGGAACGTCTCACACTCCCCTCCAAAATCAAGGAAACATTTAATTTTTGAGCAATGGTCTTTAGATCATCGTTGCTTTTTTTAAATGAGAAAGATGAAGTTCGGCCTGCCACTTTTAATTCTGGAATTTTAACAAGAGCATTAATAATTTCTTCGGAAATACCATCACTAAAATATTCCTGCCCAGGATCATTGCTCATGTTATCAAAGGCGAGAACTGCAATTGACTTTTCTGCAGGTCTATCACCATCCTTCCCACTTTGTTTGCCGTAGAGGAATAGTCCAAAACCAATGACTACGACTGAAGTTATGACAATTAAAACAGTCCAAGTAAGCTGCGATTTTCGAGAACCACGATTGTAAATGGCTTGTGGTTTGGGAACCGGCAGGCCTGATCCTTGAACCGAAAAAGTTCGTACACTATAATCTACATTCTTTAAAGACTTTTCTCCAAGGTCAAGTGTTTGGATATTGGATTGACTTCTAATCGATTTTTTCACCGCATCAGAAATATATATTCCTCCATTATCAGCTATGGATTGAAGTCTCGAGGCTACGTTAACACCATCCCCGAAAATGTCATTATTCTCAATAGTAATATCTCCCAGATGTATTCCGATCCTGAATTGACCATCGAATTCAACGTTTTGAATATCTACAGCACAATTGACAGCATCGAGTGCGGAATTGAATTGAGCAATGGCTCCATCACCCATTTCCTTGATCCACTTGCCATTGTGTTTTGCTACCAAATGCTTTTGAAGTGCGACGCTTTGACGAATCAATTCAAGCGCTTTCTGCTCGTCCTTACCCATTAAAGCTGTGTACCCGACAATGTCGGTGAACATGATTGCTGCCAGCTTGCGAGTAGGGGATGACATCCTGTCAAATTACAAAATACAAACCACAATAATGAAATAAGTGATTGGAGGATTCACTTTCGTAGCCTGTAATAACATGATAATACTCTATCCGTAGTTTACTACTACGGATAGTGTACTAGCGAGATTATCCTAGAATCCTATTCGTATCGCAAGGTTATGGACGGATTTATTTTGGTGGTCTGAAGTACCTTGATCCCCACAGTTGCTACAATCAATATCAATGTCACTATCAGGGTCAGGACAAATGATGGTGCTCCGGGGGTGATCCGGTAGCTAAAGTTTTCGAGCCAACGAGACACCATGAACCATACTGTTGGGATAGCAATGACATTGGCGATAAAAAGTAGTTTTATGTAATTGACTGAAAACAACATCAATATTCCGTTCAAATTGATTCCCAAAATCCTTCTGATGGCTATTTCTTTGGTTCGTTCCTTCAAGGCGAATGTGAGCAACCCATACAGCCCGAGAAGTGCTAATATGATAGCTACTACCGTAAGTATTCCAATAAGCTTCCCTGTTTGATTTTCTACCCTGTACAGATTTTCAAATTGTTGATCGGCAAATGAATATTCGAAATGAGTATTGGGCATTGTTTTGTTAAAACTCTCTTCAACCTTATCCATGAGTGACAGGAAATCATTCGTGGCAAATTTCACTGAGATCTGATTCATAAGTCTATGATTTCTTAGAATCAATACGAGAGGTTCTATTTCAGTGTGAAGCGACTTATAATTGAAGTCCTTTACTACCCCCGATATTGGTTTCATGTTTTTTCTACCAAAAGGTGAGAATGCTCTACCCACCGCATAATCCCATCCCGCTTCTTTCACTGCTGCTTCATTTAAGATGAACTTGGTAACCTTTTCCGAGCCCATATTCTTGATCTCTTCCAGGTCACCTTCTACTAACTCGAGTTCATAAGTTTCAATGAAATGTTCATCTATTTCAATGAGATTCCAACTTACATCTTCCTCCAGGTTTTCCCAAACTACGGTTTGATGCCAGTTACTGCGACCAGGAGTGAATCGTGATGCCGAAGTACTGACCACCCCGGAGAGCGTTGATAATTCTGTCTTGAGTAAGTTTGCATTCTCCTGCGCTTCCCTATTGAATAAATGAATATTTAAAATCCCATTTTGGTCCAGACCTAGATCTTTCGTCTTTAGATAGTTTAATTGCTGGTTGATAAATACGGTTGATAGGATCAGAATACTTGAAAGAGTGAATTGAACACCGAGAAGTACACTTTTGAAATTACTGCTTCTACTTCCAATACTGATCGTTCCCTTAATTGCGTTGACAGGTTGAAAAGAAATAATGAATAATGAAATATAAGATCCAGACAATAATGCAATCAATAAGATCATGCACATTAAACCAATGACCAACGGAATATCATCAAAAACTAATTGCATGTTAGAATTGATCAAATCATTGATATTAGGCAGAAGCAAAAACTTTGTTAGCAATAGTGCACAAACCATTGACGCCGTAGAAACAATCAACCCCTCGGTAACAAACTGCAATAATAATTGACGTCTTGAAGCACCTACTACCTTGCGGATTGCTACTTCCTTTATCCTTTTGGTAGAACCCGCAATGCTGAGATTAACGAAATTGATGAACGATATGAAGAGAATTGCTATTGCCACCGCGGAATACAAGTAAAGATATCGGGTATTATAGGCTGCTTTTTCATTTCCCCGATTTGACTGAAAATGAATATCCTTCAATGCCTGTAGTCCCAATTCCTCAAATTTTCGTGGTTCCTGTTCACTTCCGAGGTTGACTACAATGGACTGGATCTTTGATTGAACCAAATAAGGATCTGCCAAAGGATTGAGAAGTACATAGGCAAAGTAATTGAACTGACCCCAGTTGCCAGTGAGGCTTGTTCCAGGGAGCACGCGTTCAAGGTTTTCGAATGAAACGAGGAACTCAGGTTCAAAGTGACTGTTGAAGGGAAGGTTCTCGAATACTCCACTTACGCGAAAATTGAATTTACCATCAACTTCAAGGTTTTGACCGATGGGATTATCCTGACCAAAGAACTTCTCTGCAATGGATTTTGAAATTACCACTGAATTAATGTCAATTAAGGCTTCTTCCGCATCTCCTCTGATCATTTTGAAATCAAACAACTTCCCAAATGAGGGATCAATCATGAAGAAATTCTCTTCATTGAACACCACGTCGTCATAGGCTACAGATACTTTGGGATTATAATTGAACCGGGTCATTCTCATGAATTCCTCGACCTCAGGGATCTCATCTTTGATTTTGGGAGGAATAGGTGCGGCTACCTTCACCCAGCCATTTCCACCTGCGACATCTCCTGTTATGATTCGATAGATATTGGCTTCATTCTTATGGTACCGATCATAGCTTAGTTCATATTGGATATGTAAGTAGCTTACAAGACATGCCCCCACACCTAATGAAAGTCCTAATAAGTTGAGTAGGAGGTTTGTTTTTGTGCGTAATAATGCCCTTAAGGAAGAAACAAAATGGTTACGTAACATGATCGGTTAGATTTTGAGTTTTTTCAATAGACAGGCCCGACACCCAATAGGTTGCATTTTGGGCACACTTAAGTATTTCTCAACAATCATTCAGTGGAAATACATGCCAATTTCCTATCTTAGATATCCATGAATCCAATTCTCAACACCATCTTAGCCGTAGTTGCAGGAGTTGTGTTAGGCAGCTTGGTAAATATTGGATTAATAACGTTGGGAGGTATTGTTGTACCTCCGCCAGAGGGTATGGATCCCATGGATCCCGAAAGTATTAAGGCCTTTATGCCAATGTTCCAACCCATACATTTTGTTTTTCCTTTTTTAGCTCACTCATTTGGAACGTTGGTTGGAGCATTGACTGCAGCATTGATAGGAGCAAAGGAAAAGATGAAATTTGCTTTGGGAATCGGTATCTTTTTCCTGGCTGGTGGTATCTACAATATAGCTTCCCTACCTTCTCCCGTATGGTATTCTATTCTGGATTTAGTTGGTGCTTACCTTCCTATGGCTTGGTTTGGTTGGAAGCTGACCTGGAATAAGTGAATTATTTGAAATTGTTTTATGAACGATTTCTCGTATTGCTACCGAAAAAGGATTTGATCATGCACACCGTATGTGGATTAGACCAACTTATCAATTCGTCCGATCTTCAAAAGCGTTTCTCTGGCAATATCGGTTACTTATGCAATAGCGCTTCCGTGGATCGTAATCTGATTTTCGGTATGGTTCATCTCAAAAAGATCTTCGGTTCGAGGTTAAAAAAGGTTTTTTCTCCCCAGCATGGATTGTTTGCGGATGTACAAGACAATATGTTGGAATCTCCCCATTTCCGAAGTAAGTATTTTGAGCTCGATGTCTTCAGTCTGTATTCTGAAACCAGAAGTCCAGAATACGAATGGTTGGTTGATCTCGATCACCTGGTCATTGATCTTCAGGATGTTGGTACAAGGGTTTACACCTATATTTATACTGTTGCACTTTCAATGATTGCATGCAAAAAGGCCTTAACTAAAGTCACTATTCTAGATCGCCCAAATCCAATAGGGGGAATGGAGATCGAGGGAAATATCCTTGATCCAAATTTCTCTTCATTTGTAGGAATGTATCCAATCCCTATGAGACATGGCCTGACTATCGGAGAGTTTGCATTATTGGCCAATAACCATTTTGGTATTGAGTGTGAACTGGAAGTGATCCAACTACAAAACTGGCGTCGAGATATGTATTTTGATGAAACTGGTTTGCCATGGGTACAACCTTCTCCCAATTTGCCAGGTCTTCGCTCTACAATGGTGTATCCAGGGATGGTGATACTTGAAGGCACTAATTTATCGGAGGGTAGAGGGACGGTAAAACCATTTGAAATATTTGGTCAACCCGGGATTGAACCATTTTCGTTATTAAACAAACTCACATCTGTATTTAAGGAAAATGGACTTGATGGATTTGTTCTTAGGCCATTGTTGTTTCAACCTACCTTTCACAAATTCCAGGATCAAGTATGCGGAGGTTACCAGCTCCATATCACGGATCAAAATAAATTCAAACCGTGGCAAGCTGCGTTGTTGATCACTAAGGTGCTTCGTCAAAACCTGGAAGAAGAATTCTCATGGAATCAACCTCCATTTGAGTATGAATACGAAAAGCTTCCATTTGATATACTGAATGGTACTGACAAAATCAGAAGATGGATTGAGGAAGATGATAGTGTTGACGAGCTGTTGAAATTGGAATCGGAGGGATTGAACAAGTACCTTGATATCAGGGATTCGGTGTTACTTTATCCCTAATATTGAAGTAATTACCTGGACTCAACTGTGTTGCTAAGGGTTCCAATCCCTTCGATTTCTACTTCCACAACATCTCCTTCCTTCAGAGGTCTGGTAGCATCAGGAGTACCTGTGAAAATGATATCGCCAGGAAGTAAGGTAATGTATTGACTTATATAACTGACAATCGTTTCGACATCATGAATGAGATCACTGGTATTCTCAGATTGAACGGTCTCCCCGTTTAATCTTGTTTCCAATTGCAGGTTATTGTAGTCCAATCCTGAGACGATGTATGGACCAACAGGGCCAAAGGTGTCTGAGGCTTTTGATCTTATCCATTGGAGATCAGAACGCTGCCAATCTCTTTCGCTCACATCATTCCCGATAGTGACTCCGAAGATATATTCTGCCGCCGTCTCCTTCGATACTTTTGAAGTCTCTTTCCCGATCACGATCACCATTTCACCTTCATAGTGAAGATTGGTGGCATCTGAAGGCATTAAGATCGGTTCTCCATGAGCTGCAAGTGTTGTTGGAAACTTTGAAAACAACCCTGGGTATTCAGAAGGTTCTCTATCCCCGATGTGACTTTTATAATTGAGACCTACTGCAAGTACTTTGGATGGCTCACATGGAACTAATAGCCTAATATCCGACAGCTTATATGACTTGCCATTTTTTGCTTGATCACCAAAAATATCTCCATTTATTCCATATACAATGTCACCTTCCAGGACGCCATATAATATTGAACTTTCTGTTTCGAAACGAACATATTTTGTTTGTGAAAAGGAAATGTTCACAGCGCAAGTGAATATTGCAATGACTCTAATAATTGATTTCATAGGGAGGTTGTTTTCGATTTTATTAGATATGATTACTGCTCATACATAAAGATAGACATCAAATAAGTATAGAAGTAACCTGAATACTCATTGATTATCTTTGATCCAATAAATTATCTCATAGTTGAAAACTCAAATCAACAAAAAGACACTTGACTTCAGGGTATCCCTGCTCAAAGATGTGATCATCTTTGCGAATGTTGATGACAATACCTTATTGTCTATCGCAGAATCCCTTGAAACTGTCGAATTAGCCCCATATCAGGCACTTTTCAATAAAGGGGATAAGAGCAGGTCCATGTACATAGTAATAGATGGAGAAGTTAAAGTTCATGATGATGATTATGTTTTTACAACCCTGATTGACCGCCAGTTCTTAGGAGAATATGCCCTTCTTGATGAAATGGAAAGATCCGCAAGTGTAACAGCATTAGTCAAGACCTCGCTCTACGAACTTAGCAAGGAGGATTTTGACAGAATTACAGGGAAGCAACCTGAGATCAAGGATGGCATTCTCAAGGCATTGTTGATAAGATTAAGAGAGAGAAATGATTGGGAAGAGCGTCTTGCTCAACGGAATAAAATGATCCAACAACAGAAAGATGAGATCGAGAAGAAGAATGTAGAACTGACCAAATTGAATAAGGAGATCCAGGCACAAAAAGATTTGAAGGACAGATTTTTCTCAATTATCTCACATGACTTGAGAGGTCCGGTCAGTTCATTCCAAGGGATCAGTAGCATCATCAGGCTTTATATTAAGACCAAGCGATTTGATGATCTTATAAAGATGACTGAGGAGATCGATAGCTCCGCTTTTCAACTTTCAAGGCTTTTGGATAATTTGTTGAATTGGGCCTCTCAACAACAAAGTCAGATTCCCTACAATCCGGAATTGATTGATATTTCCAGTTTGATTAATAACCTGTTTGACGTTTTTAAATCCAATGCTGTTTCCAAAAAGATCTTATTACACAATCAAGTCGAAAAGGAAACAACGGCCTTCGTTGATGTCAATACAGTGAGAACCATATTCAGGAATTTGGTCAACAATGCATTAAAATATACGGAGGAAAACGGCCAGGTAATACTCAGTTCATTGAAAGTGGAGGATGGGGTTCAAATAATCGTGAAAGATACCGGTGTGGGGATCCCAAAGGATCGATTAAATACACTTTTCAAACTAGGTGATCAAAAGAGTACATATGGTACGGCAGGTGAGAAGGGTGTTGGTCTCGGCCTTCAATTAGTGTATGAATTCACCAAACTCAACAAAGGGAAAGTGGAAGTTGAAAGTGTTGAGGGAGAGGGCACCTCATTTAAGGTCACTCTTCCAAGGGATATGGATAACATCTGAAATTTTTCAAAATTTCAGATGTTATCCATGGACTTTACTCATCTCTCAGACTATTTACCGGATTCGAGATTGCCGCTTTTATGGATTGGAAGCTAACAGTTAAAATACCAATTAACAATGCTATACCTCCGGCAAATACAAAAACCATCAAATTCAACCCCGTAGCATAGGCAAAGTTTCCAAGCCATCCATCCATCCAGAAGTATGCGATCGGAATAGCAATTAAAGCCGCAATGGCGATGAGCTTGGTAAAATCTTTGGAGAGCAATAGTATGATTTGAAGAATGGTCGCACCAAGAACTTTTCTTACTCCTATTTCCTTTACTCGTTGATTGATTACAAATGCCGATAACCCTAATAGTCCAACGCAGGCAATTACAATTGCCAGAAAAGTGAATATCCCAAAAATACGTCCAGTGGTTTGTTCAGCTTTATAGAATTGTTGCATGTCTTCATCCAGGAAGTAAGATTTGAATGGGACTCCGGGGACGAACTCGTTCCATTTGGCTTCAATGTCTTCCAGGCTTCTTTTTACATCTTGCCCATCGATCTTGACAGCCATCTTATTTAGAAATTGGTTCGGTCCCTCAAAACTTACATAAGCTGCGGGTTTTAAATCAACATGTAAAGATTGGAAATGAAAGTCTTTCACTACGCCAATAATAGTAAACTCAATTGGGTCATTCGCTGCTGCGATCTGCATCAATTTCTTTCCAATGGGATCAATAATTCCGAGTTTTTCTACTGCAGATTCATTCAACACTATTGAAAGTGAATCCTCGAATTCCCTTGCAAAGAACCTTCCTTCCAATAATTCCATATCCAGAGTTTGAGGTATTTCATAGTCAAAGACCATTTGCCTCATCACCATACTTTCTTTTTGGTCTGATCCAGGAAGCCGGGCTACAAAATCACCAGTGAGATCACCCGGCATGTTAGAGGTGTATGCGCTGGCCATTACATTTGGTAAACGAGTAATCTCATCCTTGAAAGTAAGAAGTCTCTGGACACCAGCATTTGGCCCTGCTGCCACCGCTCCGGCATTTTCGATCACTACAACATTTTCCTTGTCAAATCCCAGTGGTTTGTTCAACATGAAATTCATTTGATTGAAAACGATCACTGTTGCACTGATCAAGGTAATGGATATTGCAAACTGAAGGACTACCAATCCGTTCCTCAGACTAATACCACTTCTGCTACCTTTCAATCTGCCCCTTAGGACGGATAAGGGAGAAAATGAGGATATGAAAAATGCAGGATAGATCCCTGCAAGTAATCCAATAACAATTATGATAAGGAAAATAACTGTAAATGGAATTGGGGTCAGGACCTGCAAAATACTGAGTGGTCTGCTTGCCAATTCATTGAACATTGGCAGTGCCAAATAGGTGATAACTGTGGCAACAAACGCACTGAAAAATGCAATGATCACCGATTCTGTTAGAAATTGCCCTACCAGCTGCTTTTTAGCCGAACCAAGAACTTTTCTTATCCCTACCTCTTTACCTCTTTCGGTGGATCGAGCTGTGGAAAGGTTCATGAAATTGATGCAAGCTATGACTAGAATGAAGACGGCAATTATTGAAAATATATAGATGTAGTTGATGTTTCCGTTAGCCTTTATTTCATTTTCAAGATCTGAGTGAAGGTGGATATCCTGGATGTTCATCAAATGGTAATTATAGCCGTTTCCAGCAGCTATGTACTCATCATAGGAAATACCATTTCTTTGTTGGATGGGTCCTTCAGCATACTGTTTGACGAACGCCGGTAGTTTTTCTTCCACTACCATTGGATCCACTCCTTCTCTCAATTTCAAATACGTGAATGCCGAAAATCCAACCCAATTGGGTTGATTGAAGAATGGGAACTGATGGAATGGAGTGAGATAATCGAAGACAAAGTGAGATTGATCCGGATAATCGTATGCCACTCCCGTCACCTCCTTTGATGCACCGAAAAACTCTATACTTTTTCCCATTGGATCCTCGTCACCAAAAAGTTTTTTAGCCGTGCTTTCATTGACTATCACACTGTTAGGATCATCCAAGGCTGTGCCGGGATCACCAGAAATCAGTGGAATATTCATTACAGAGAGAAAATTGGAATCTGCAAAAACCATTCTTTCCTCAAGGTAGAAGTCCTCACCAACCTGGATGTTTGTTGGATTGAAGGGAACGAAGCATCTTCCCTGGGCAATCACTTCGGGAAAGTCATTTACAAGTTGAGGACCAAATGAATGAGGTGCCAGGGGATAGTTCACTTCTCTTTCAGGATAGACTCTGTTTACCCACATCCTGTAAACATTGGTATCTTGGAAATCGTCAAATGAAAGGTCGTACATAACGTACAGGGAGATAATTAGGCAGGTGGCCATACCAGTTGCCAATCCAAGTATGTTGACTATGGTAAATCCTAACTTCTTTTTCAGACTACGAATAGCCGAAACGATGAAATTTTTGAGCATTTTGAGTTTTTGATTAGTACTAAACGATTATACGTGTATTGATTCATTTATTTACACCATTCATATAATTTGTTCATATTTCGCTATCCAGCATTTTCTAACTTCCGGCCTCAAATTTTAAGCCTATGAAAAAATTAATTGTTCTGGGACTAACCGTCTTATGTATCACTACCTGGGCGCAAGAAACTTTTCCTGTAAACGATGTCATGGATGAAAGGCACACGACCTATGCCTTCACAAACGCGACAATATTCAGGGATTACCAGACAAAGCTGGAAAATTCGACTGTTCTTATACAGGACGGAAAAGTAACAGCAATTGGTGCAAATGTATCGGTACCGAGTTCTGCAGTTGTGTTGGACATGGAAGGTAAATGGATATATCCAGCCTTCGTTGATCCTTATACTAATTACGGATTGCCTGAGGTGAAAAGAGGTGGTTTCGGAGGTCAACCACAATACGATTCCAAAAAGGAAGGAGCTTTCGGGTGGAATGAAGCAATAAAATCGGATTATGATGCAGTGACAGAGTTCAAAGTTGATTCCAAATCTGCAAAAAAAATGCGAGATCAGGGTTTCGGAGCAGCCGTAGCCTTCAGACCTGATGGGATAATGAGGGGAACTTCAGTCTTCACCTTACTTGGAGATGGACCTGAACAGGACATGGTCCTAAGTCAGAAGGCGTCTTCTCATCTGTCTTTCAACAAAGGTTCTTCAAGGCAGCTTTATCCGACTTCCATAATGGGTATGGTAGCGCTGATCCGACAGACATATCTGGATGCAGATTGGTATCAAAAGGATGGGAAAGATGATCAAACAAATGCTTCACTGGCAGCCGTAACGGAACTGAGGGCACTTCCTCAGATTTTTGAAGCAAACTCAAATAAACTTCGGGTATTGCTGGCGGATAAAGTAGGTGATGAATTTGGAATCCAATACATAATGAAAGGTAATGGTGATGAATATCAGAGGTTGGATGAGATAAGAAAGACAGGTGCCCCCATTATCATTCCGGTCAATTTCCCAAAAGCGTATGATGTGGAAGATCCTCTGGATGCCCTGGAGATATCCCTTGCTGATCTAAAACATTGGGAAATGGCACCAAGTAATGCAAAACTACTAACGGATCAAGGGGTGGAGATTGCTTTTACAACCCATGGATTAAAGGAAATTAAAAGTTTCCTTCCCAACGTCAGGAAAACCGTGCAACATGGTCTTTCGGAATCCGATGCTTTGAAAGCAATAACATATACTCCGGCTAAATTGATTGGAATGTCAAACGAAGTTGGTAACCTTAAAGTCGGAAGTAGGGCGAATATGATCATTTCCGCCGGGAACATTTTCAACTCAGAAAGCACCCTATTCGAAACCTGGGTCGGCGGAAGAAAATACGTGGTCAATGACATGAATGCCACTGACCTTGCAGGCAAGTATGAGCTTTCATTTGGAGAGAATACCAATGATTTGGAGATCACAGGAAGTCCTGGTAAGCAAAAAGCAAAAATCATTATCAATGACTCGACATCAGTTGATGGTAAACTGAAAGTATCTGATCAAAGGATCTCTCTTTCTTTTGAGTTGAAAGATGGTGAAGGCGTGATCAGGCTTTCGGGATGGTTGAGTGGCAATGATCTGACCGGAACCGGTCAGGACCAGGAATCGAACTGGATATCGTGGAAAGCTACTTTTAAAGAGGAAGGGGAGAAAAAGGAGAAGAAGGAAAATGAAATAGAAGAAATTGCACTGGGAGATATAATCTATCCATTTGTTGCATATGGTAACTCAAGTCTTCCTTCACAAGAAACTCTCTTGTTTAAAAATGCTACATTGTGGACTCTCGAAGGTGAAGGCAAGGTAGAGGGGGCAGATATACTGATCCAAGGCGGAAAAATTGCTGAAGTTGGAAAGGATCTGTCAGCGAGTGGTGCAAGGGTTGTAGATGCAACCGGCAAACACATAACACCTGGGGTAATCGATGAACATAGTCATGCTGCATTAAGTGGAGTGAATGAAAGCTCCCATTCTGTAACCGCCGAAGTTCGGATGTATGATGCGGTCGATTCAGAAGATATTGATATCTATCGACAACTTGCAGGAGGTGTTACAGCTGCTCAATTGTTGCACGGATCCGCAAATCCTGTGGGTGGTCAGTCCGCCTTGATCAAATTCAGATGGGGCGAAGATCCAAATGGTTTGAAAATTGAAGGGGCTGATGAATATATAAAATTTGCATTGGGTGAGAATGTGAAGCAATCCAACAGATCAAGCCAGTGGGTAACGAGATTTCCGCAGACAAGGATGGGTGTAGAGCAGGTGTACATGGATGCCTTCACACGTGCAAAGTCATACGATTCTGAATGGAATGCTTACAATAGCCTTTCGAATAAGGCCAAGACAGGTCGAACTCCTCCAAGGAAGGATATTCAGATGGAAGCTTTGGCAGAAATCCTGAATTCCGAACGTTTCATTACCTGCCATAGCTACGTACAGTCCGAGATCAACATGCTGATGAAAGTTGCGGAAAAATTCGATTTCACTGTCAACACTTTCACACATATTCTGGAAGGCTACAAGGTCGCAGATAAAATGGCTGAACATGGAGTTGGCGGATCAACCTTCTCCGATTGGTGGGCATATAAGTATGAAGTAAAGGATGCTATCCCCTATAATCCGGCCTTAATGACCCAAGCGGGAGTAACGGTTGCAATTAATTCCGATGATTCGGAAATGGCCAGGCGTCTTAATCAGGAAGCTGCGAAATCCATCAAATATGGATCAATGCAGGAAATCGAAGCATTGAAAATGGTCACCCTCAACCCTGCGAAACTTCTGCATCTCGATGATCGAATGGGAAGTTTGAAGGTAGGTAAAGATGGTGATATTGTCCTTTGGAGTGATCATCCTCTTTCCATTTATGCTAAGGCTGAAATGACATTAGTAGATGGCAAAGTATATTTTGACAGTCAGAAGGATGAGGACATGAGAGAAACGATTAGAACGGAAAGGACAAGAATTATTAACAAAATGAGAAGTGCAAAGAAGAGTGGTGCTAAAACACAAAAATATAAAGCCAAAGAAAGGCATAGATACCACTGTGAGGATTTCGTTGATTCTAATTCACTTAACGATTAAGAAGATGAAAAGAATTATAACATATACGTTCACATTTTTAGTATGTCTTAGTGTTCTCGCTCAACCACCGAGACCTGCTGACCCCCAATCCGAACCAATTGTTGTAGTGAATGGAATGATCCATGTTGGGAATGGAGATGTAATTGAAAATGGATTTATACAATTCGACAATGGAAAGATCATCAATGTAGGTGAGATGTCTTCCAATCCGGATCTTTCCGGATTTCAACAGATCGACGCATCGGGGAAACATATTTATCCTGGTCTTATCATGCCATCAATCAGGGTTGGATTGGAGGATATTGGGGCCGTCAGACCAACTCGGGATTACGGTGAGGTAAATCAAATTACCCCCAATGTGAGAAGTCAGATTGCATTTAATACGGATTCTGAAATGCATCCGACCTTTAGGTTTAATGGGATCCTTCTCGCACAGGTAGCTCCTCAGGGGGGTATCGTAACAGGGACTTCAAGCATAATGATGTTGGATGGATGGAATTGGGAAGACGCCACCTACCAAAAAGATGATGGAGTACACATGAATTGGCCCTCGAAATCATTTGGACCCCGATGGTGGCTTGGTGAAACTGAACGTAGACCTAACAAGCAATACGATAAGCAGGTCTCCATGATCTCTGAACTGATAATGGATGCAAAGGCTTACGATAATTCAACTGCCTCCGAGATCAATTTGAAACTGGAGGCAATGAAAGGGGTAATTAACGGAACTCAAAACTTGTATGTAACAGTAAACAGGGCTGGAGATATTGTTGAAGCTGTCACTAAGTTAAAGAAGTACGGAGTGGAAAAAATTGTCCTGGTAGGTGCACGTGACGCATACTACGTCCGAGATCTACTAAAGGAACACAATATTCCTGTGATCCTTGACAATGTCCATCGCCGTCCATCCCGTGATGACGAGGACATTTTGCTGCCATTCAAGTTACCTGGTCTCCTGGCAAAAGACGGTATCAAAGTCTCATTAAGACATTCAGGCATGTTATCTCGGGGAAGAAATCTGCCATTTTACGCAGGGACAGCGGCAGCTTATGGATTGGACAAAGAGGATGCATTGAAAATGATCACCTCCAATACGGCTGAGATCCTTGGTATCTCAGATAGGGCAGGTACATTGGAGAATGGCAAAGATGCCAATTTATTGGTCTGTGTTGGGGATATTCTTGACATGAGGTCGAGTATTATTGAATCTGCATTTATTCAGGGAAGGGAAGTTGAAATTGAGGGGAAACAACAGGAATTGTACCGACGATTCCGCGATAAATACTCTGAATAATAATGAAAAACAAATAAAAAAAGGGAGTCATTTGACTCCCTTTTTTTATGGCTATCTCGCTATCTTACCGTCATCTATAAACAAATTATCAGAGTGACTCGTACATTGATACTTTTCGTCATGTATATGGGCTTTGGATTTAACTATCAATTGTTTTCTCAAAGTCCATTAGAAAGATACATCATACAATTACAAGCAGGTCATAATGCAAACTTTCCCTACCATTATTTCCGATCTGATTTTGATGCGGATACCTCACTTTCGTTTTTGGTGGGATTTCAAAATGACTCGTCATTTGAAGTAAGAAAAGCCGTGTATAAAGCTTGCTATTACACGGCGAAATCATCAGAGGATCTGAGTGTGAGAAGGAATGCTGTTCATTCGTTAGTCAATGGAATACGGGACAAAGAACCGGCCTTACAGGATTATGTTATCAATTACTTATATCTCCTTGAAGATTCAGACTTTTCGAATGCCACAAAAGGGATTCTCATTGAAAGTATTTCCACCAGACTGCCATCGAAAGACAAACTTATCAGGATACTGGGTATGATAGGAGATATGGCCGATGTTGAAAGATTAAAAAGCTTCAATAATGAAGAAAATTTGCAATCAATACGCTGGTCCTCTTTACTAGCCATGTCAAGGATCGGTGACCCCGCCGCCACCGAAGAGATAATCCAGAGATTAGCAAAGGTGGAGGTCAATGATGATTGGATTTTCAGGATAATGCCGGACCTCGTGTACACCAGGAATAAAGAAATTATTTCCATCCTGGTTTCAGCATTGTATTCAGATGAAAACCAATGCTTACCCGGAGATCCGGATGAGTCCAATACCGTACTATGTGCCTTTAGAATACTTGAGGAATTGGCGGTATTGGTTGAAGATTTTCCGATAACTGTCCATGCCTCAGGAGATCTCAATATCACAGATTATCAGGAAGGTTTGCAAATAGCAAGGGCTTGGTTCTCGAACAACCTGGATTTTGAGCTAAGGAAATAGATCCATTTGCTCAAAGATAGGATTATTACACTTAACTCTATTTGATTATCTTTCTATATATTTCCGTTGTATATTAGAAATCATTGAATAATCTTATTACTCTCAACACACCTTCCGGCAAAAGGTACCTGATCATCGGATTATTTTTATTGGAATTCTTTGTATTCACTGACCTGTACGCTCAGATCCGTGATCGATATCCCGCTGATGTTGCACCTTCCGTTGGGATTCCCTATTCACTTTTTTTGGAGGATTACTACGATGATGTAAAGCAACTCCTTTCCGCTAACATTCTTTTCAATGATTTCAATGAAAGTTCCTGGACATTCAAAATCAGATTGAGGATGGAGAGTTCAGACATAAAAATTACAAATACTCCCGGATTTACTCCTTCAATTCCAATTATAGTCAATCCCGGGGCCCTATATCATTTAACAGGTTCAGAATGGACTGAATATTTTGATCCGGTAAATCAAATTTTTGAAGGACCGGGAGCAAATACAATCGAAAAGCTCGGTCGGTTGCCGGAAGGATTTTACACCATTTATGTTCAGGTCCTTGATTACGACACCGGAGAAGCATTGAGTCAGGAGAATTCAGTTTCATTCTGGGTTGGTTTGCAAAATCCACCGCTAATTATATCCCCGACAAGCGGTGAGATGATTGGTACGAAAACGTCACAAATAAATTTTTCATGGCAACAGTTCAATTTACAGTCCCCTAACATTGATCATTCCTTACAGTATACCCTTAGGATTTGGGAATTGACCGATGATTTGGCTGATCCAATGAATGCTTTGTCAAATGGGCAGGCATTACCGGTTTTTGAATCTGAACCCCTAATCACAACTTCCTATCTCTACGGACTCTCAGATCCAATACTGGAAACCGGTAAATCATATATTTTCCAGGTTCAAGTTCAGGATGTCCGGAGGAGAGATGTATTCAAAAACCAAGGGAAAAGTGAATTTCACCATTTTTACTTCGGTTTCCCTACAGGTAATACCATTGAATTGGTCTATCCGGAACAAAATGGGGGATTCAGAAAAAATGTTTCACGGACTCTTCAGTGGAAACCTATCGAAAACCGGGTCCCTGGCCAATGGGTCGATTATCAGATTCAGGTAGCGGAATTGGAGGAAGAGGAAGATCCGGAGTTGGCATTGTTTGACGTAGATTATTCCACAAACTTGTTTACTGACCGGAATTATGACCTTGGAATACGGATTGATGATTTTAACATCAAACCGAAAACTAAATACGTCTGGCAAGTTATAGGATTCAGTGATGAGATAGAGGTAGGTCGAAGTCCTCCTGGTATCTTTCACGGCCCCCCTTTGTTTGAAAACATTTATGCAGGTCGGCATAGGATTGAGGTTGACTACGTTAATGGCGATATTTCCAATCTAACCGGAGGTGGAAAAGTGCGATTAAGTTCAGATAGTGAATCTTGGACCGATGTCAAATTCGAAAATTTATCTCTGACTGATCATGGCGGTTACTATTACATTGAAAAAGGAGAGATTATTTATGAGTTTGATGCACCTCAACACATCGCGTTTTCTGCTGAAGTAGCGTCAAATCCTGATGGAAATTTCACGATATCAAAGGCAAGGTTGGATTCACAGGGCTTATCGGTTTACGGTCATTTTTCTGTGAATATTCCTTTTCCGATCTTTTCTACTGAAGAAATGGGAATCAAATCAGAAGAGCAGTGGATTGGCTATGATTACTTCATTGTCTTTGGTTCGCTGGACTTTATGAGAGATTACTCATTTCTGCTACTTGAACCCTACAATTATCAATTGACTTTGTATCAAAGTTCCAGCTTCTTTTTTGATACCGACACCTATAGGCTATCAGTAGACGGAAATCTGGGCCTCCCGGAAAAAATAAAAGATTTTGATCCTACAAGGTCTGCACAATTGCCATTTTTCAATCAGGAGCAGATAGATTATCTGAATAATGATGATGCCCTGAATATTTCACCATTGAAGGTTGTCCCTAACACACAAATCAGACTGATACCATTGTCCTATACTATTGATCTTTCAGATGCCAAATCTCCCACCTTTTCAGGTCATCATGAGAACTGGAAAGGAACGGTTTTCAATGAGTTCATGATTTCGTTTCCTGAAGAAGTGGACGACCGTCTCCAGTACAAACATGGGGACTTCGTACAAGAAAGCGTGACCTTTGGAGATTCGATTTTCGCTTACATGGACAGTAAGGGATTAACGGCAAGCTATGTAAGGGATTTTTCATCAAGTGAGTTTGGTACGTTCAATTCATTCCCTGCTAGTGCTAACCACTTGCGGGTCGAAATAATTGATAACTCTGTGACCAGAGACTCCCGATTCTCTGGCTCGATCAAAATTCCACTATTATCCGAGACCGAATCGTTTGACTTTATTATTCCCGTTTCAGATTATGGGTTTGAACAAGGTACAATGACCGATCTTGTTGGTAAACAATACAGTCATAATCCAGGCAATTTGGATCAGGCAATTTTGATTGATGTGAAAAGAGCTGTGTTTGAAGACATGAACAGACTCTCGATAACTGCTGATATGTCCTGGCCGTCATTGGATCTTGTCATGGAGTTGGTGGGCGGTTTGAAAATATGGGGCAATTACAATTTAGGCTTTCATACTCCTGAAGGATCAATTGCTTTAGACTATCAGGTGAATGCTAAAATTGGGGAATATCCGATTACTGTGGATGCCATATCGGCAGGAAGAAGTCAGGGTCATTATGGGTTTGGTATCTCCGGCAAAGTACTGTTAGGGGAGGATGTAAGTGGAAATGAAGGCGCTCCTTCATTCAATATGTATTCAATCGTTAAAAACGATCTTCTGCCAGGTACATATAAGCCAGAATCCAAGTTGTATAACAACATCCAAGTAGCCGACAGCGAAAATACTGTTGAGACTCTACGTGAGGAGATGTCACAGCTTGAAACGGACCTTCTACAGAATTTGGACAATATTTCTCAAAGGCTTTTAAGTGAAATAGATGGAACCATAGATCAAGCTGCTATAAGGATTGACGGTCGTCAAGTTGGGATCAATGATATGTATGAAGTTGATTCCACTTCAATAAAAAGCGGATTCAGCATTGCCGATGGAAAAGACATAAGGTCCCAGATCAATGCATTACTTGATTTTGCTGATCCGGTTGTGGGTAAACCGACCACTGCAAAAGGAAAAACGATTTTGGCGGGTATTGAAAATGATGAGTTGGCAGATTTGTCATCCAAAGGATTGTTTGACCTTAATAACTATATGCATGAATTTGCAAGTAATGCACTAGGTAATGAATTAGTCAAATTGTCAAATCCTCTCACCTCCACCATTGGTAAACTGAACAACCAGTTAGTTGGAGAAGTCAGGATTCTCACCGAAAATGTGAATTCCGATGTAGGTGTAGTAATCAGTGATATTGTTGATGAAACTGCCAGTGAAATAGCTTCTTCCCTGTCTTCTCAAAGCCCGGAAGCTGACGGTGTCATTCACAAAGTAGCTGAAAGTGTCAAAAGAGCCCTGATCCTAGAAACGGAAGGAACCTTATACCAGGCGGTAAACGACAACATCACTTTTCCAATTACGGACTTACTTCAAAATCAAATACAACTAAGAATAGAGGCTTATCTTATGAATTCAGCTAAAAAGGCGGTGATCACGGCTTTTAATGGTAACAACTCGCCGCAAAAGAGTTTTGCAGTCTCTTCAA
The DNA here is from genome assembly GCA_965242805.1 of Cyclobacteriaceae bacterium. GTDB lineage: Bacteria > Bacteroidota > Bacteroidia > Cytophagales > Cyclobacteriaceae > JANQEU01. The sequence goes on from CBDETD010000002.1 coordinate 5,361,318, forward strand.
ATGATTTTGAAAATGAACTTGATGCCATCGGAGAAGAGGTTGTCACTTTTCTCAATCCGGAAAATGTTGCTTTTAAGATCAGATCCTTAGCGTCTGACGCCATCTCCAATATAGATGGAAATAGAATTGTAATGAGGATCAAACAGGGTGCAGCCGATGCAATGGTGGACTACATCGCAAAGAAAACATCCAGTGAGGTTGCAAAAATTGTAAACCGTGAACTCGAAGACGACATAGGTATTGAATCCCCTCTCAATATTGGAACGGCTATTTCGAAATTGGTAGCAGGTGGTAATTTCAAAGATGTACTTTCCGATCCTGTTATAGTTAAAGTTCGTTCTTCAGCTCTGGATCTCAACGGAGAGGTTTTTTTCACAGAAGATCATCCCCTTTATGGCGACGTTTGGTCCGGCGCAGTTGATGTCCTTGTCAAGGTCCCCAAACCATTCACAGTGCAGGCGGCATACCTCAATGGGAGGGAGGAGAACACCCCCTTTTGGTTAGCGGAAATTGGTGGTTCAGCAGCAAGCGTTGTGAACACATCAAATGGTGCTCCCGATGGGGTGGAAAACATCGGGGGTAAAATGGAAAGGGCGATGGAGGTACCCCCCGGAGGTGTAAAAATGGGTATCGCTGAGATTATGGGCATCAGAGGTAGGGTATTTCATCATATGAAGCCTGATGCTTTGAATGATATTGTACCCGACCCTCAACAAAGGTTGGGCGCTTATTTCCATATGGTTTTGTTTGGACCTAAGAATGGTGACCAGTTAAGAATGGAGCTGGAAGCTGAAGTTAACACATTCAAAACCGGAGATCTTACGGTGTCTTTCTTTGGTGGGATCCAAATGGACAATGTCAATCCAAAAGTATTGGAAGTGGATCCTGATGCTGCCATACAAGGGGAAATTGAACTTAAATACAATTCTTTTGAATCACACTTTTTCGGTTATGCTGCGGTCAGGCTACGAAAGCTGGCACTTTGTGCAGAGGGAAGTCTCTTGGTAGATGTGAAACCTGGAGCCTGGCGCATCGCACTGGGTACTCGCGAACAAAGGCTTGGTTTTGTCCCTGCCTGTGCAGGGCCTGCTTATTATGGTTGGTTGGATCTGAATCAAAGCACAGCTGAACTCGGTCTAGGGCTTGGATTGGCATTTTATTTAAGCACAGGAATCAACTTGAAGATTGCTCGATTGGCAGTGGTGGTGGATGCCGGAATAAATGTGAACGCGTTTGTTGTGGCTCAGTATAAACCTTTGACCATTAATGAAGTCGGTGTGTTCGTAGAGATGTGGGCCAGGTTACTGATCGCATACAAAATGGCAGTAAAAAGCGGAGAAATCGAATTACTTGATACCTACCTGTACGCATCAGCTATTTTAAGATTCAATCCATCTCCTTCCGCATTATATGGAGAATTGAAGGGGCATGTGCGCGTCCTGAGAATCCTCAAATTTGATTTTGAGAAGAACTTTGAGTTAGAAGTTTGATAAATTGATTGACAAAATCAAATTCCATCATGTACTTGCGAAAAGGTATATGTCTGATCGCACTCATTCTTATTAGCTGTCAGGATCATGAGGATGCTATCTACAAGATTTTCCCTCTGAAGGTTAATGTCAAAAATGAATCCATAGATATTGATTGCTTTCATGGAATTGAGATTCATTTCGAGGAAATTGAGAAAGTCGAATTGACTGAGGAAATGCCAGAGATCATTGTTAGAGTAGGGGGAACAAGCATTCCCGAGAAGGTTAAATATGGAAATTATAAGATCAAAGATTTGGGAACAGTAAAACTATTCATGCAGTCGGAGGAACCTCCTATAGTAAAATTACATTTAGTAGGAGATGATTATGTTTTCATCAATTTTGCCAAAATATCGAAGACCAGGAAAGTCTATGATTTCATCCTTGACCGTATGGAAAAGTACTATAGTCAGAAATCGAGGTAGATTATTGCCAGAGGGTTTCCTGGATCTTTTTATAACCTGCTTTCTGCAACAATTGCTCCATTCTGTCCAGGCTGATCCCCCAGGACATCGGGTAGTCAGGAAATTCGGAGATATTCCGTCTCCACGAACGGATGGTCGCGTCACTTACCTCCAGTTGGTGATGAATGCCCCTTTTTCCAATTAACAATTTAAAGGCCTCTCTCGTGGATTTACCGGACATCAGATATGTGTATTGAATATTATTTCAAAATGATGGCTAAAAATAATTCAAGGCTAGTTTTTCTCACTGATGGTGTTTCCACATTCTTTCCACAGTGTTTCCACATAGTGCGTAAAAAAAGCCCCATCACTTGAAGTGATAGGGCCCCACTGTAACCTATGAACCGAATGTCTAATTAGCCAGAATGACCAATTTAGACACGTATTACAGGATTTCCCTGATATACGATTTTCTACCTGATATCGAGATCGTCAAATCCTTATTTCGGAGCTGACTTACATCAAACAACTGTTCGAAATTTGAGTCCCGATGGTATGTCTTCTTATATAAAATACGTTTGTCACTATCACTCAAGGTGACTGTGACGGGTGTATTATCATGCAAAACCTTGACCATGTACTTTCCATCTTCCACTTCCCTGATCTCTGCAATAACATCTTCCATATACATTTTACTGTTAAAGACGTTTTGCTCATGTTTTATATCATCACCTCGAACGGAAATCCTGTATGTTCCCTGATCCTGCAATGACAAATCAATAGGTAAAGTGAAGGATTTGTTGTATCTAATGGATTCTTCAAAGACCTTCTGTCCCGATTCCTTGTAGATTTCTACGTCGACCTGACCTTTCTGGTTGTCTAAAACAGTTAAATTAACTTTTCCTTCATCCTGTAATTCGATGGAAACAGGCTTAAGTTCTGCCCTTTTTTCGCCTGTTAGAATGCCTTGTGCCATTCCTGTTCCTAAGAAAATAGCACATACCGCAATAGATAGAATTAATTTTTTCACAATATTTTAAGTTTTGACCTATAGTTAAAACGATTTTAGGAGGCCATACACTTATTTCTGGACATAAAAGGATAAATACGTATGTGAGGGGTAAAATACTGAGATATGCGGAATTGCCTAATCAGTAAGGACGTTGGTGATAAAGGTAGATTTGAACAACAACCACAACAAGAAAAATATAATTGCCCATCTTAAATATATGTAGTAGTAATCCGTAGTGTCCTTATATCTGGTTTCTTTGATCTCAGCTTTTTCAAGCTCGTCGATTTCAGCGAATACTGTTTCCAATGCTCGTTCATCTGAGACTCTGTAAAAGTTTCCATTACCAATACGAGCTATCTCACGGAGATTGGTTTCATCCAAAGTGTTCTCTACATATCTTGTTCGACCAAAAAAGTCTTTGCCAAAAGGGACTTTGCCTTCCTTTCCAATGGCAATTGTATAGATCTTGATATCGTAAGCTGCAGCAAGTTTGGCAGATGTAATGGGATCAATGTTTCCTGCAGTGTTGTCGCCATCACTTAAGAGGATCATCACTTTCGATTTGGAGTCAGATTCTCTTAGGCGATTGATCCCAACCGCTAACGCACTTCCAATGGCTGTACCTCTATTTTCGATCAGGTCAAAGTTTATGTCTTCAATATAATTTTCCAATAGTTCATAATCGGTGGTCAATGGGGATCTGGAATAGGCGTCTCCTGAAAAAACTACCAGACCAATTCGGTCCTGAAACCTTCCACCCACAAAATCTCGAGCTACCCTTTTGGCGGATTCCAACCGGTTTGGACGAAAATCCTGGATCTGCATGGATTCGGATATGTCAATTACCAACATTATATCGATTCCTTCGCTCCATTGTTCCACTTGTTCATTGGTGGTTTGAGGACGTGCGAGGGCAAATATTATCAGAACGAAAGCGAGGATCAGGAAAATGGGGGGTAAGAATCGGAGAAAACTAACAGGATCATTTTTTATATCCTGTTTCATAAGTGCAACAGGTAACTTTTGTCTTGTTCGGTATACCACATAGTTTCGGATCAGCCATATTAGTGGTACTACCAGGATCATATAAAACCATATTGAATTCTGCCATTCAAATGATTGAAGAGTTTCAGGAAAGAACCACCTAATGGCCAGCCAATCAATTTGTTCGTTAGATTGAATTTGAGGTATTGAATTGATGATCCATCGGATCAATAATATGAAAACAAGAATTACGAGATATATTGGTTTGAATATTCTCGTTTTTCTATTTTCGTCAGGCTTCTGTGTTTCAGTTGTCGCCATGTTTTAATTGTTCCAATTTACGGTCATACCGATTTTGTGTAAAGTCCTCAATGGATTGAAAACTTTTATAGATCTGGTGATCGATTATTCCTCCATAGATCGATCGATCTATCGAATGTAAGGCATCGCTCAATTCACCTGTATAATCGTAACGGAGGATTTCGGAGGTAGTCAGTTTGCTAAATGGTTCTTTCTCCAGTTTTTCACAATATTTCTTCCAATATGAAACGGCTTCTTCTGTAATCAAAGTTGATTGATCTTCCTTCAATTTGCTGATATAATAGGACAGCTTCTCATTGAATTTTAAATAGTCCCTCCTTAGTCTTCGTATTTTTAATTTTCTTCTGATCTTATTTCCAAATAAGACATAGCCAATGAGCAAGATCAGAGCGAGAGTTCCAATTATGATCCAAAGCAGGGGAAAGTTGAATATTCTCTTGACATACTGATAATTAAAATTGGATTTCATTTGAGTTGTGTCCGAGACCACTTCCACTAAATCCCTGAAGAGAATGCTATCCTTAGGTGAAAAAACTGTAATAGAATCCTGCTCATCTAGTATGATAACCGGTAATTCAAGGTATTGCACCTTTTCGATTTCGAAAGATTGAATCGAATAAACCGTACTGTCAATAGCCTTGCTATCTATTAATCGCGTAGGCTCGTAGTATTTTGAAAGGTATTCCCATGGTGTGAAGTTGTAATTGCTATCCGGAAATAAGATCTCCGTCTCCTCATTGTATTTTGCAGTGATCCAGAAATGAACTTCTTCCCCTATGGAAAGACTGTCTTCAAGGAATCCTGCGTTTATATTTAAATCCTGGGCGTTGATCGTCGAGAATCCAGTCAAGAAAACTAGGAAGAAGCTTAACTTACCTTGCACGTTGTGGGTTGGTTTTGTTTCTGTGAGCGAACAGCTTGATAAGTTTGGGTACGTAATCTTCTTGGGTGTCTATAGCTAAATAACTCACATCATTACGACGACAAAAATCATCCAGGGTTTCGGTGTTTTCACGATATGTTTTTCCCATCAGACTTTTAAACTTATCTGAACTAGTGTTGATCCAAATATTTCTCTTTGATTCTTTTTCATAGAGAGGAACTATTCCCAGACTTGGAAAATCACTCTCTCTTTGATCAAATAATTGGACAACAATCAAATCGTGTTTTCTGGCCATTCCCTTCAGATTGTGCATGTAGTCATCATCTACAAAATCAGAGATTATGAAAATGATACTCCTTCTTTTGATGAGATTGAGGGTAAACTTCAGAGCTTTGCTAATATTAGTTTTGAGTGACTCAGGCTTTAAGCTGAATAACGCATTCACTATTTCATAGGAATGTTTACTACCCTTGGCAGGTTTTACGTATTTCTCAAGTTGATCCGAAAAGCATATCATACCCACCTGACTGTTTTCTTTGATAGCGGAGATAGCAAGAAGGGCGGTAATTTCCTTTCCAATATCTATTTTTTGTTGACCTTCCCTGCCTATTTCCTGTGAAGCTGACACATCGAGAATAAAAAAGACAGTTTGTTCTTTTTCCTCCTTGAAGGTTTTCACGTACGTACCATGCCCCTTGGCAGTTACATTCCAGTCAATGGTCCTCACATCATCTCCATATTGATATTGTCTCACATCATCAAATTCCAATCCGGATCCTTTGAATATGGACTGGAAGTCACCTTGCATCTGGGAATTGATGGCTTTACGGACCCTTATCTCGTATTTCCTTAGTTTTTTGAGGATTTCCTTCACCTAGGGTAATTTTGCGCTCAAAATTATAATAACGCAATTTTTTTTAAATGCGGCGATGCTTATTTCTCTTTATTATTATTCTAGCGGCTGGTTGCAGATCGGAATCTGAAATCCCGGAGAACATTATTCCCAAAGATAAAATGATGGAAATACTCACTGAATTTCACCTCTTGGAGTCGAAAATTGAAAACCTATATATTCCAAATGATAGTGCCAGGATGGTTTATAATCATTTCGAGCCGCAGGTCTTTGAAAAGTACGGGGTCGATTCCGCAAACTATATGGAGAGTCTATCATTCTACCTCGACCATCCAGAATTACTACATGACATTTACGAAGGGGTCGTGGATAGCTTAATGGTGAGAGAAAAAAGTCACAGGATCGATTAATGAATTTATTTCCTTACAACATAGAGGAAAAGCTTGAAGTAGGTCAGGTACGTGAGATAATCAAAGGGTATTGTCATACGGAGGCAGCTGCCAAATTGGTGAATAAAGCCAAACCCGTATCGGATTTCAAGAAACTTCAGACTTTCTTATCACAAACCAGGGAGTGTCTCCAAATACTGAACCAACCAGACAATCCCCCTCTACAATTCGAAGATATCTCAGATAATTTGACCAAAGTCAAGACTGTTGGAGCCTATCTTGATCCGGAAGAATTGTTACCTGTCAAGTCGGCCCTTTCCTCGACCTACCATTGGACTCAATTTCTCAAGAGGCATCGATTGGAATACCCTGAATTATTTCAGTTAACACTGGGTTTCATATCAGATATCGACTTAGTGAAATTGATCGAAAGTACGATCGATGAACGGGGGGAGGTCAGATCCAATGCAAGTCCTGAGTTATCCGATATCAGAACACAGATCATTAAATCGGAAAGCAAAGTTCGAAGCTCAATCAAGAGAATTCTGGATAGAGTTAAAAAGGACAACTATACGGATGAGAAAAGCGAGATAACCATCCGTGATGGTCGACTTGTTATTCCTGTTTGGGCCGAGCATAAGAGACATATTGCCGGTTTTGTCCATGACGAGTCGGCTACGGGTCAAACAGTATTCATGGAGCCTACGGAGGTGTTGGAATTAAACAACAATGTTCGCGAGCTGCTGTATCAGGAAAAGCGTGAGGTGCAGAGAATACTTGTTAACCTATCAGATAAAATCAGGGATAGAATGGAAGATTTCACTCGGGCAAGATCATTCCTGTTACTCCTGGATTTTATTTGCGCAAAGGTGAGATTTGCTCAAGAATATCAGGCAGTTGTTCCGGAGGTAAGAAAATCCCCATCGGTGAACCTTGTCAAGGCCTTTCATCCACTACTACAAAAACTGAATGAAGAACAGGGAAAATCTACCATCCCGTTGACATTACAATTAGACCATCAAAACCATAGAGTATGTGTGATTAGTGGCCCCAACGCAGGAGGAAAATCTGTAGCAATGAAGACCGTAGGTTTACTCCAGTATTTAGCTCAATGTGGATTTCCGGTGACAGCTGATGAAGAATCTTCATTTGGGATCTTTCAATACCTTTTCGTCGACATTGGGGACTCTCAGTCTTTGGAAAATGACTTAAGTACTTATAGTTCCAGGTTACAGGCGATGAAGTATTTTGTGGAATTTGCCAATAAAAAAACACTGGTACTTATTGATGAATTTGGAACTGGCACCGAACCACAGTTTGGTGGCGCAATAGCCCAGGCCATTCTTCAGCGACTTGCAAAGACCGGATCATATGGAGTGATTACAACCCATTATGCCAACATCAAGAAAATTGCAGATCAGATGAAAGGCATGGTCAATGCTGCCATGAGATACGACACGAATAAATTGGAACCTTTATTCCAATTGGAAGTAGGAAAACCTGGAAGTTCCTTTGCTTTCGAAATTGCCAAGAAAATTGGTTTGTCTGAGGATTTGATAAATGATGCCAAAAGTCTCGTGGATGAAAGCCATGTAAATTATGACAAGCTTTTAACAGATTTAGAGGGAGAGAAATCCTTAATTGAGACCCAAAAACTGGAATTATCATCCAAGGAATCTGAGGTCCGGGGATTGAAAAAGGATTACGAAGCACTGAAAGATATGCTTGACAGTGAGAGAAAGCATATACTTAAAAAAGCAAAAATCGAAGCTCAGGCTATCGTTTCGGAGGCTAACAGGAGAATTGAAAAAGCAGTAAGAGACATTAAAGAAAGTCAGGCGAATAAGGAGAAGACCAGAGCCATTCGAAAGGATGTTGAGTCATACAAAGAAAGCCTTAGTGCCGGTGACAAGAAAGAAGCAGGCAAATCCCAGGGATCGATACTTAAGAAAGGTGATAGAGTAAAATTATCGGGTCAGGAAGGAGTTGGTGAAATTCTAAGTCTTAAGAAAAATGAAGCCCAGGTTAGTTTCGGAAACATTACTTCCTTTGTCGAAATCGACAAGTTGCAGAAGGTGGGAGGTAAAGGATCGGCAAGGCAAAAGAAACCGAAGAGAATGGGTGTGGATCTTGACCAAAGAATGCAAGGATTCAATTCCGACCTTGATGTGAGGGGTAAGAAAGCCGAAGAAGTTATCTCATTGGTAGATCGATTTGTGGATGATGCTTTAATGCTGGGAGCAAACAAACTAAGAATCCTACATGGCAAGGGCTTTGGTGTATTACGTGAGGTGGTTCGGACACACTTAAACCAGGATCCCAATGTAGTTGAATTACAGGATGAGAATGAAGATCTTGGAGGTAGCGGGGTGACCATAATCACCCTGAAATGACAACCTACACAAGGAAACAACTTTCACTCAGAAACGGGATCGATAAGGAGGAAGTTTGGGTTGCTTATAGAGGAATAATCTATGACTTGACGGGAAGTAGACTTTGGCGAAACGGCCAACATTATGAGCACTGGGCTGGACAGGACCTTACTAAAGAATTAGAAGTTGATGCGCCTCATACGAGTAGCGTTTTTAGTAAATTTAAAGTAGTTGGGTACCTAAAATAATTAAGATCATGAAACAAACTTCCAAACTCACTATAGTGATAATCCTATTTTCAGTATTGTCTATCTCCTGTGGTGACGATGATAAATCAAATCTGCCAGATCCCGGTGATCCACCGGTAATTCCCGGAGAAGCCACATTCGTAATGGATTTTTCTGATTTTCAACAAGCCAATGGACGTCTTGATGCCAACTTGGCATGGTTGAATGCCGCGGGAAGAGTAGTGGTTTGGAATGTATTGATCGGATTTACTTTCGCTATTCCTGTAGCTGCTTTTAGAGCAACTGTATCTCAAACTCCTACATATGATTTTGACAGGCAATTATGGGTTTGGACATTCTCATACGATCTGGTTGGCAAAGAATATTCGGCTGAACTGACGGGTCAGTTGGAAGATGATGAAGTCAACTGGGAGATGTACATTTCAGTAGAGGCTGGATTTCAGGATTTTCTTTGGTATTCCGGTACTTCTAAAATTGATGGGAGTTCAGGAAACTGGGAGCTGAATAAAAGTCCTGAAGAATCACAAAGATGGCTATCCATAGATTGGGAAATGGAGAACGAAAATATTGGCAGAATTACTTACACGGATGTGTCCGGAATGGAGTCCGATGGTGGATTCATCGAGTATGGTAGGAGGCAAGGTACCGATTATGATACCTATTATACAATAAGCAATGCTGTCAATGGAAATCTTGTTCAAATTGAATGGAATCGTGACGCCAATAACGGGAGAATAAAAGACCCTCTTGGTTTCGGTGATGATGCTTATAGGTGTTGGAATGAAAACTTTGAAGATATAGATTGCCCTCAATGATACTGATAGGAGATGCAGGTGGAAGCAGTACTTCCTGGAGAAGAATTGATGAAGCAGGTAGCATCTCCCAATTCAAGACAATAGGCCTCAATATATCCGTATCGCAACCAGGTTCATATCTGGATTCGATTTTTGAGGAATTACGACCTTTTCAAGATGTATCCAGCATCCACTTTTATGTTGCTGGATTCCGAGGGGAAGAAAACACTCGGATTGAAATCAGGGATGCTTTTGCAAAGTATTTCACTAAAGCCGAAATTTTTATTGAAAGTGACCTCCTGGGGGCTGCAAGGTCTCTTCATGGATCCAATGAAGGTTGGGTTGGGATACTTGGTACAGGTGCCAATATGGCCTTTTATGATGGTAGTGCGGTAAATCAACTGATCCCTTCTTTAGGATATGTTTTGGGTGATGAAGGAAGTGGAGCGCATATAGGTAAGAAGATATTGGTGGACTTTTGCCGGAAAAAGCTACCCAGTAACCTTCAGGCTGCCTTTGATGAGGCGTTCGGATTAAGCATTGATGATGTAATTGGTCAAACGTACCGAAGCGAAAGGCCAAACCTGTTTCTCGCGTCTTTTACAAAATTCATTGCGGAGAATCTAAGCCATCCCTACTGCTACGATTTGGTATTAAATTCATTTGAAGAACATATTAATGTATTCTTGAGGGATTATGACCAAAAAGCGATAGCATACACGGGCTCGATAGCTTTTCATTTCGCTCAAATACTGAGAAAAGTAGGTCAGGAAAAGGGTATCAATATTGGTAAGGTTTCTGAATCACCAATCGCTGGTCTAACTTTGTTCCATCAAGAAAAAAAGTAAATGTCAATAACGGAATCTAGCTCTCATTATGATCACCTGGAGTCGATGTCGATTTCTGATTTGCTAAGCAACATCAATGCTGAAGATCATAAGGTGGCGCCTGCGGTGAAGAAAGCTTTGCCAAAGATCGAATCGTTCATTGAGGCCGCAGCGATGAGGATGTCCGAAGGTGGTAGAATATTTTACATAGGAGCCGGCACGAGTGGCAGGTTAGGAATTGTGGATGCATCGGAATGTCCACCTACATATGGTGTAGAACATGGTTTAGTGATCGGTATTATGGCTGGGGGTGACCAGGCAATCCGGAAAGCGGTGGAGTTTGCGGAGGATGATAAAGATCAAGCCTGGAAAGACCTTTTGAATCATGATCCCGGACCAAATGACATTGTAGTGGGTATCGCAGCCTCGGGAAGAACACCCTATGTGATCGGGGGAGTGAAAGATGCTCGATCGAATGGTCTTTTAACTGGATGCATCACATGTAATCCTGATTCTGAACTTGCGGCAGAAGCTGAGTTTTCTATAGAGGTAATTGTTGGGCCAGAGTTTGTTACTGGGAGCACCCGAATGAAGGCCGGTACGGCCCAGAAAATGGTCCTTAATTTGATATCCACATCTTTAATGATCAAATTGGGTCGCGTCCAGGGAAATAAAATGGTTGACATGCAATTATCAAACAACAAGCTGGTGGACAGAGGCATAAGGATGGTGATAAATGAGACGGGAGTTTCTGTTGAGGAGGCATCTGGTTTATTAGACAAATATGGATCAGTTAGATCTGCTGTGGAGGCCTGGAAATCGAATGTTAAGTAAATGTTAAGAAGAGGTGATGTTTAATTAACAAACATCCCATTTCTTAGACCGCTAAATACCTCTGAACCAACTACATAAAAAGATAAGTTCTGGAGAATTTATTTTTTAATTCTACTCTTTGTAAATTCAAAAAATCAATGTTAAATCTGCTTTAATGAAGGGGGTTAAAACTTAATTTTTAGAAAATCATGTTGACACTCTTCATTGATAATTTTAAACCATCAAAAATCAAATCTAAAACCAATGAGAAAGCTTTTATTTTTGGTTGTTCCAATGCTCATGATGTCAGCAGATATCTTTGGACAGGGAACAACAACAGCCTCTATACGAGGACGGATTGTGGACCAGAATGGAGAGGGTCTGCCCGGTGCCACAATTCAAGCTCTTCACACACCTACCGGAACTACCTGGGGTAATGTGACGGATGTTGACGGTTATTTTAGACTGTCCAGTGTTAACGTAGGTGGGCCATACACGATCACCGCTTCATTTGTGGGGTATGAGACCCAGGAAAAGAACGATGTGTTCCTATCCCTGGGTCAGACGTTCAATGCAAATATGACATTGTCTGAAGGATCAACTCAACTGGAAGAGATCGTAGTTTCAGCAGCTGCGGGAAATATTTTCGACGGGAATAGAACAGGGGCTTCTACGTTCATAGGTCCTGAGGCCATCAACTCACTACCAAACGTGGGAAGATCCGTGGGTGATTTCGTTCGATTAACTCCTCAGGCCAAAATCGAAGAGGGAAATGACGGTCTGGAGATCCAGGTCGGTGGTATGAACAACCGATACAATGCCATCTACATTGATGGCGCCGTAAACAACGATGTCTTTGGTCTTGCAGCCAGTGGAACCAATGGAGGACAAACTGGTGTAACTCCTATAAGTATTGACGCTATCGAGCAGTTTGTTGTGAACGTTGCTCCCTTTGATGTAAGACAGTCCGGTTTCGCAGGAGGATCGATCAGTGCCGTGACCAGAAGTGGTACCAATGAATTTGATGCGAGCATCTATTCTTTTTTCAGGAATGAAAGTCTGGCAGGCAAGACTCCTGCTGAAGATGATGCAACAGGCGTGACAAGAGAGAAATTGGATGAGTTCACAGCTCGAACTACTGGATTTAGAGTTGGTGGTCCCATCATAAAGAATAAACTATTTTTCTTTGCAAGCGGAGAGATCCAGAGGGACGAAACTCCTCAGCCCTTTGACTTTGCGAACTACGATGGAGATGCCACCTTAGCTGATATTGATCTTTTGGTGAATGAATTGCAAACCACTTACAATTACAATCCAGGATCCTATGCCAACAACACTGCCTTTTTGGATAGTGATAAGTTCCTTGTGAAGTTTGATTGGAATGCAAGCGACAAACATAAGATCTCTATCCGACACTCATTTACTAAAGCGGAAAACCTTGAAGCAAGGAGTTCCAGTGGATCAGGTATTCGTTTCATAAATGGTTCTGAGTACTTCGTCAGTAAGACGAATTCAACAGCCCTTGAGATCAAAAGTGTGTTGAATAACAACATGTCCAATCACTTCACTTTGGGTACCACAATCGTAAGAGACGACAGGGATCCTTTTGGGGATGAATTTCCCGCTGTTTTCATCGACGATGGCCGTGGTGGATTCACGTTTGGTGCAGAGACATTCTCAACAGCCAACCTTTTGGACCAGGATATAATTACTATCACCAATAATTTCGAATACTACAAAGGAAAGCATACGATCACTGTTGGTGGTAATCTTGAACTTTATAAAACCAGAAACCTATTCATTCCATTCAATTTTGGTGACTACGATTGGGATCGTTCTTCTCCTGTCAATGGAGTCAGTGATCTTGACGACTTCCTGACAGGTGTAAATCCAAGTTTCCTGATCAGAAGTTACTCTCTAAGGGATAATGTAACTGGTGATGAGTCAGCAGCCGGTATCACATTTAGTGGCTCACTTCTAGGTCTATATGTACAGGATGAGATCCAGGTCAATGATCAATTGAAAGTGACTGTTGGTGTCAGAGGAGATATCAATTTCTTCGAAGATACTCCTGAGAACACTGCGTTCAATTCAACTACTATTCCTTTATTGGAAGCCGAAGGTTACGACCTAGGAGGAGCACAAACTGGACAATTCATTGATCCACAGTTTTACATTTCTCCAAGAATCGGATTCAACTATGACGTCCTGGGAGATCAAACCACACAACTTCGAGGCGGAGTAGGGATCTTCACATCTAGAATTCCTTTGGTATGGCCAGGTGGAGCATACAACAACAACGGGATCAACCGAGGTACTTATTTGAGTTTTGGATCTGATCCATTTGAAACAAATATCAATAATCAACCTCCTGGTGCCATTGACACTAGCAATCCTTCACCATCTGGCGATATTGACTTATTTGTAAGCGACTTTAAAATTCCACAGGTTCTAAAGGCGAACCTTGGCGTTGATCAACAGCTGCCACTTGGATTGATCGGAGGAGTCGAATTTCTATTTACAAAGTTTATAAACCAGGTTTACTATCAGAACGTCAACTTAAGACCTTCAACTGAAAATTTGGAAGGTACACCTGATAATAGAGCAATCTTTGATCGAAGGGATGAGATCGATGATACGTATGGAAGGATCATGTTAGGATCAAATGATGATCAAGGCTACTCCTACAATATTACTGCTTCTGTTACCAAGCCTATGGACAATGGTTTTTCAGGACAATTGTCTTATACTTTCGGTGATTCCTGGTCCATTTATGATGGTACTTCTTCACAGAACTCATCACAATGGAGGGGTTTACATGCCATCAACGGCAGGAACTTTTGGACAGAACCTCAAAGATCAGACTTTGCCGCAGGTCACAGGATCCTGGCTAATGTGAGTTACCGTAAGGAATATGCTGGATTTGCTGCTACTCAGATTTCTTTGATCTATGAGGGACAATCCGGCAATCTGTATAGCTATATATATGGTAACGGTCAGAATATCATCAATGAAGATTCCAGGAACAGGGAGCTTGTTTATATACCTGCTTCAGCTGACGAGATCGTTTTTGACGAGAGCAATGCTACTGCTGCTGAGCAATGGGCACAGCTTGATGCATTCATTGAGAGCGATGATTATTTGAAAGAACATCGAGGTGAATATGCAGTAAGAAACTCAAACAGAACTCCATTTGAAGGAGTGATCGATGTGAAGCTGATCCAGGACTTCTATATTGAGCTGGCGAATGGGAAACGAAACACTCTTCAATTCACACTTGACATCTTCAATTTCACTAATATGATCAACAAGGATTGGGGTAAGCGATATAACCGACAGTTTGGTGGATATGAACTGTTGGAATTTGAAGGTTTTGCACCCGGTTCTAATGTTCCGACCTATTCGTTCTCTCCTTTTAATGGTAACAAACCATATTATGGTGACCTTGATGACAGTGGATTGTTAAGCTCAAGATGGCAAATGCAGTTTGGTGTCAGATATATATTTAATTGATCTAATCACGAAAAGAAATAATTGAAATGAAAAATATATTTTCTCTTGCATTGATCACGACTGCCTTCATTATGTTCAGTTGTGAAGTGGATGAAAATCCAGTTGATGCGACAGACACTTACTTCAGCATAAGTGCACCAGGTGGTACTTCAATCGATGTGCAGGCCAGTACGGCAGTTGACATAGATATTGATATCAGATCTTCAGGCGGGGTAACTTCCCTGACTGCCAACGGAAATGCTGTTACACTGGGATCTGGCAATATTCAAACCGCTACCTATACATTTAATGTTCCGGGAACGGATACCTTGGGTACGGAGTATACCATAGACTTTGTTGGTGCCGGTTCGGGATTAACAGCTGATTTATCTGTGACAGCTACCCTCGTCGAGTAAGTATTTGACCTTAAGTCTTGTATAATAAAGGCCCTTTTGGGCCTTTTTTTGGTTTAACAGGAATAACAACTTGCTCCCAGTTGAAATGCGGTCTATCATTGCAACTTTGATCAAAGTGTGATGATGTCAGAGACCAAGGCAATCCGGTTTTTATATATAATCATATTGCTTTCAGTAGTTGGATTGGAATTGGAGCTTCTTCTGATCGGACATGTTGAAGAATTTTGGCAGATCCTGCCAGTGATAATGCTTCCTCTTACGCTTTTAGTACTCTTGGCTCATGAAATCATTTTAAAAAGGGGTATGTTTCGTGTTTCCTATTTTTACATGGTCATGATGCTTGGAACAGGAATATTTGGGACTTTTCTTCATTATCAAAACAATAGCTTATTTGAACAGGAAATGTATCCTCACTTAAGTGGATTCAAGTTGATGAAGGAATCCCTGACCGGAGCAATACCTGTGTTGGCCCCTGGTGGTATGATCAGTATCGGACTGTGTGGAATTTTACTACTTTATCTAAAACAAAATACAAACAAGGAAAATGAATAGAATATTTTATGTTTTTGTGATGGCGATCTTGGTGTTTGCCTTCTCATGCACTCAAAAACCAAAGCCTGAGGCTGAAGCGGCTTCTGAAGCCGAACCTGTAGCTGGGCAACCGACTAGTGCTCCATCCGTATTAAATCCCAATTTTGCCACAGAAGACCAACTGATGGGAATAGAATTGATCGATGAGGTGGTCGGAGCGATGATCGTTGATAGCCGACCTTTGTTGAATGTTTCCGACTTCACAAAGATCCTTTTGGATAATCTCGATAGTGCTGAAGTGAAGGAAGTCTGTAAATCGTTGTTCCTTCCGCTTAACTTAAATACTGCTACCAAAGAGGAGATCCTGATGGTACCCGGAGTTGGAGACAAAATGGCTCATGAATTCGAAGAGTATCGTCCTTATAAGTCCATAGATCAATTCAGAAGGGAAATTGGCAAATACGTCAGTGACGACGAGGTAGCGGAATACGAGAAATACGTTTTTGTGCCTATTAACCTAAATACTGGTTCCAAAGACGAGATATTATCGATCCCCGGAGTGGGAGATAAGATGCTTCACGAATTCGAAGAGTATCGACCTTACCAAAGCATGGAACAATTTCGTCGCGAAATTGGTAAATATGTTGATGACAATGAATTATCAAGGCTCGAACGCTATGTTACTCTTGATTAAAAATTAGTGCATCAAATAGAACCATATTACCGATGGCTGGGGATGTATGATTCCAGTATGGATGATAGATCCCCATTCCATGGTAAGGAGTATAATTATGACCTGTATTCCGAAAACATTTATGGTTACTTCATTGATCCCGGATGGGATTTTATGGGATCTGAAACGCTCTACATAAAGATCTTATATGCTGACTATCATGAGGGATTTGTCGTAATTGAACTTATTGGGGAATGGAATGATGCGATAAATAACGACATCATGCATCTGAAGCGTAACATTGTCGAGCACTTCCTCATGGAGGGCATCAATAAGTTTGTACTGATCGGGGAAAATATCCTCAACTTCCATGGCAGCGATGATTGCTACTATGAAGAATGGTTCGAAGAAGTAGGAGAGGGATGGATTGCGTGTGTCAACTTCAGGGATTTTGTCATTGAAGAAATGAACAAGTTCAATATCGACATGTACCTCAATATGGGAGGGAGCTTATCTCTTAATAACTGGAGAACCTTGACGCCATCAAAATTCTACCTTCTGGTCAGTCAATTGATCCAGAGGCGTTTGTCTTGATGGGTATTAAACCGTCACTGAGGCCTTCTGCCTGAATCGAATGGGAGTGGAATTGTGCTTTTTCTTCCAAACTCTAATGAAGTAGGGTTCCGTGGCATATCCAAGGTAATCAGTAATCTCCTTGACTGATTTTTTGGAATACATTAGTAGACGTTCGGCCTCTTTGATCTTAATATCATTTCTGTACGTCGTAATACTTTGGCCATAATGCTTTTTAAATAACCTGTTCAGATTCCTCTCACTCATGTTAAGTTCAGCTGCCAAATCCCTGACCTGTACTATTTCATGAATTCGATTTTGGAGGATCTGTTGCACTTCATATACGATGGGATGGAATTTATTATCAAAATCCAGAAAAGTGTTTTTTTGATCAGCAATATCTTCACGGCGGACATTGATCACCATTTCTCTGGCCACGTGAGCTGCAAGAAGGGGATTATAATTTCTTTCCAGATATGTAAGACACATATCAATACCAGATGTCATACCTGCACTGGTGTATATATTGGAATCAATCGAGTACAGGCTTTTTTCTCTAAGTTTAACTTTTGGGAACTCAGATTTCATATAGTCAAAACATTTCCAATGCGTACTGCATAATTTCCGATCCATCAGTCCCATTTTCGCAAGAACTAATGATCCTGTACAAATGGAAATTACGGTACATCCATTCTTCCAGTTGTCGACAACAAATGATCTTGCTGATTCAATGAATTCGTCAAGCTGTCCATTTTTCAAATAGAGGAAATCAACTCCAGGGACACATATAATATCAGTTGTCCGAACTCGGACCTTGTGCATTTCTGACACTTTGGTGAAGACATTGTGTTGCTCACTCTCAACTTTTGATTTATTACTCACATAACATAAGTCAAACTTCTTTTCTGAGTATTCATTGGCTTCATAGAATACCTGGACAGGACAAGCAAGATCAAAAAGATGGACTTTTGGAAGAAGAATTGTGTAAACTGTTCTTATCATTATCTTAATAAGACTATTTATTATCTTATTAAGATAAATATACACATCGATTTGATATTGGTCGTACTTTCACCAAAAGGTCTTACTATGAAAAGAATATTGATCATTTGCTTATTAACTGTCTTCGCCTATCAATCTACCGCGCAAGTTGAAAGTGAAATAGGTTTTGTTTGCCCACCTTGTGGATGTACTCAGGACGAAGAATTTAAAGATGTGCCTCATACATGCAGTGCTTGTGGTATGGTAAGTTTTGCAGCTTTCAAAGAGGGATATAAAGCTGAAAGGAAGCCGACTTCCAATGCCGTTGAAAAAACTGTGGCCATTTTGCTTTTTCCAGGTGTCCAGATAATTGATTACACTGGCCCATATGAAGTTTTTGGACAGGCAAATTGGGACGTATTTACGGTAGCCAAATCTGACGAAATAATTACTACCGCCATGGGTATGATGGTCAAACCACATCATACTTTTCAAACTGCTCCGGATGCGGATTTTTTATTAGTTCCCGGTGGAAATGTTGGATCCGCTCTGAATGACAATGTCATAATGGATTGGGTGAAAAAGGAAGTAGGCCGGAAAGAACAAACGCTTTCGGTATGTAATGGAGCCTACATACTGGGTGATGCCGGTTTACTTGATAACATGAAAGCAACCACCTTTGCACCCCTTATTGAAGGGTTGAAGGATGTGGCACCAAAAGCTGAAGTCGTTAGTGATGAACGATATACTGATAATGGTAAGATCATCACTTCAGCAGGTTTATCAAGTGGGATTGATGCTGCGATTTATCTGGTAAGTAAATACCAGGGTGTAGGCAATGCCCAACGACTGGCCACTCACCTTGAATATGATTGGAGTCCCAACAAAGGATTCGTCAGGGCTTCCCTTGCTGACATGCATCTTGCTGGGTTCGGCAATTTCATTTCACAGTTTGATCGGGAATTACTGAAATATGAAGGTAACCAGGATCAATGGACGGTTGAGTTATCCGTAGAAACGGAATTAAGCGTGGACCAGATCAAAAATGTATTTGCTTTTCAAGCTGAAAAAGGTATGGGATGGTCATCCGATGAAAATGGGAGTTGGAAATTCACTATTGACGAAGATCAATGGATTGCAATACTCAATATTCGGGAAAGCAGAGATTCGAAATTGATGAAATTTCAGGTTAAAAAAGAAATTTAGACCTCTACTTTTCTGACCTCAGCCAATTGAGAAATAAGGTATTTTTTTCCGGAAGGAATCCGTGTGCAAACCATACGGGTTCTTCTTTTTTCTTCGTATTTGTAGGTATTCTTTTGAAATATAAAATGGTCACCGGGTTGAAGTTGCTTCAGTAAGACTTCTCCGTTTGGATGATTGAATTGTCTGAGTACCTGGAAAAGTATGGGATCTGAACAACTGCTTGCCTTTGGGTTTTGCAGATATTTCCCTAAACTCATTAATACCAATTCAGGGAATACTTCAGGATTCAATACTGGATCGCATACTCTCTTGAAATTGTGTTTCCACTCTCCTCCATGTGGCTTAACAGTTCGCCCAAACTCTTCATGTGTGACAAGATGAGCGACCTCATGTAAATAGGTGACCAGAAAAGCAAAAGGATTCAGATCATTGTTAACTGAGATCCTATGTTGTTTGTAAATCGGATCGAATCGATAGTCGCCAAGTTTTGTTAGTCTCGCTTTTTTAATCTTAAACTCAAATCCATAGTAATTATAGAGCTGTAGGCAGTAAGATGCTGCGGAAGGGGGAACAAAACGTTCAAAAACTCTTAGATAGGACTCGGACAATTATTTTTTCCTTAATACCACACGAACAGATACACCCTCAAAGTTAAAATGTGATCGGATCTTATTTACAAGGAATCGCTGGTAAGGTTCTTTGACGTCTTTTGGGTAGTTACAGAAAAAAGCGAACGTAGGGCTCTTGCTTGGTAATTGGGTGATGTATTTGATCTTGATGTACTTTCCTCTCACTGCCGGCGGAGGAGTTCTTTCAATTTCAGGAAGTAGAGTATCATTAAGTTTTCGTGTTTGGATCCTTCGTTTTCTATTTTCGACGATTTCAGTTGCCTTCTCGATCGTTTTAAATATCCTTTGTTTGTCAGGGATGCTGGTGTAGATGACGGGAATATAAGATAGGGGACCAAGCTTATCAGCAATTTCCTTCGTTAACTTGTCGGCTGTTTTCGTGTCTTTCTCTATAAGATCCCACTTGTTCATCATGATCAGGCATCCTTTTCGGTATTTGTCAGCCAGTGCCAGAATATGCATATCCTGTGCTTCCAATCCCCTCGTTGCATCGATCATTACAACACATACATCACTGTCCTGTAGGGCCTGTATAGCTCGCAAAACGGAGTAGAATTCGATTCCTTCCTTGACTTTTGCCTTTTTTCGAATACCGGCGGTGTCTGTCAGAATGAAATCTTTTCCGTATAGCTTGTATCTGGTATCAATTGCATCCCTTGTTGTTCCGGCAATATCGGTAACGATACTTCTCTCTTCTCCAAGCAGAACATTAAGAAACGAGGACTTACCGGCATTGGGTCTACCCAGAATAGCAATTCTTGGTGTACTGTCTTCTGAGTCAATCTCAGGATCGTCTTCGAAATGGTTTACAACTTCATCCAGAAGATCCCCTGTTCCGGAACCAGTCATGGAGGATACAGGGAAGATCTCACTTTCCATTCCAAGGGAATAAAACTCATTGGCATTGAGAGCCCTGTCACGATTATCAGATTTGTTTGCTACAAGGACCACAGGTTTTCCAATTTCTCTCAACACATTGGCAAAATCCTGATCAAGGGGATGTAACCCGGTGTCGACGTCGACCATAAAAAGAACTACAGTCGCTTCCTGAAGTGCCGACTTCACCTGCTTCCTAATTGCCTCTTCAAATATGTCCTCGGATCCTTCGACATATCCACCGGTATCGATCACTGTGAAATTTTTTCCATTCCACTCTGAAACACCATAATGTCTATCACGGGTCACCCCGGACTCATCATCCATAATGGCTTTTTTACTTTCAATCAACCGGTTGAAGAGTGTTGATTTTCCTACATTAGGACGGCCTACTATTGCGACAGTGTTGCTCACTTTGTAATGATAAATTCGTGATGAGGGAGCAAAATTGATCAATTCTCATCAACATTCAATATCTAATTTGAATAGCCAAATCTTTTTAGTGTCTTATCTTTCTTCCTCCAGTCCTTTTCCACTTTTACATAGGTCTCCAGGAAGATCTGTTTTTGGAAAAAGCTTTCCATGTCCATTCTTGATTCAATACCCACTTTTTTAAGAGATTCCCCTTTATGACCGATTAGTATTCCCTTCTGACTGTCTCTCTCAACATAGATGATAGCCCTGATCCTTATGATCTTGTCTTCTTCTTTGAATTCCTCAATTTCAACCTCGCAACTGTAAGGGACTTCCTTTTTGTAGTTAAGAAATATCTTTTCTCTGACGATCTCCGCTGCAAAAAATCTTTCGGGTTTATCTGTCAAAGTGTCTTCAGGGAAGTAGGGTGGATGAACTGGGAGTAAATCCTTGATTTTGGAAAATAGCTCGTCAGTATTTGTTCTCTTAATTGCTGATACGGGAATTATCTCGACATTTGGGAATAATTCATTCCAATATGTGATCTTGTCCTCTACCTGTGTTCCTTTTCCCAGATCAATTTTATTAACAATTAGTTTGGTGGGAATATCATAATTTACGATGTCACCCAATAAATTTGATGGGTCATATTTTTCACCAAGCTCTACCAAATAAAGAATGATATCAGCGTCTTGGAGCGAGGCCCTGACAAATTTCATCATGTTTTCTTGTAGCGGATATTGCGGATCGATCACACCGGGTGTATCACTGTAAATCATTTGGAAATCAGGACCGGTTAAAACTCCGAATATCCGATGCCGGGTTGTTTGGGCTTTGGAAGTAATAATTGACAATCGTTCCCCGACCAAAGCATTCATTAGTGTGGACTTACCAACATTCGGTTTTCCGAGGATACTGATGTAACCAGCCTTGAAATCAGAATTATCCTGTATTTTGGTCAAAAGCTTTATCGAATGAAATTGATGCAAAGATACTTTACAATAATGCTATGGTTTGGAGTATTTAACATTGCTTTTTCACAAGCAGAGGAAGTTGAAGCCATAAAGGGAGAAGCCGAAAGGTTTTCCGCGTTTCTGGTCAATGGAGATCATCAAGGTCTGGTTTCCATTTACACAAGTGATGCCAAGATATTTCCAGGAAATCGTTTGATCCTGGAGGGAGAGGAATTGGAGAATTATTGGAAACCAAATGACAATTCACAAACCATTTACCATAAGATCACTCCGGAGGAAGTAAAAATTTTCGGAAATGAGGCTTACGACTGGGGCTATTACGAGGGTAAATCCCAAAATTCGGATGGAAATGTCAGTTCATGGAAAGGTAAGTATGTGGTAGTTTGGAGGAAAGAAGAAGGTCAATGGAAAATGTACCTGGACATTTGGAACAGGGTTCGTGAATGATCTTCTTTGGTATCAATCCCACGGAATTATCCGCTACATTTACTTAATTCAACCAATAAACCATTAAGACCTATGAAAAAGCCATTGTTCTCCATAATGCTTTCCGTGATAAGCTTCGTTGTTTTTTCACAATCTGATAATCTTGAAGCGCTCAAGAAAGAAGTCAGGGAGAAGGTTCAGTCAAAGGCAAAAATGGCTCAGGTAATGGTGGATAAGGTCTTCAGTTTTGCGGAGTTAGGGTTTCAGGAAATTGAGACATCCAACTATATCACGGGAATACTTGAAGAGAACGGATTCAAAATTGAACGTGGTATATCGGGTGTTCCAACAGCATGGTGGGCAACCTGGGGATCAGGGAAACCCATAATAGCCGTGGGAAGTGATCTTGATTGTATCCCGAAAGCCTCTCAAAAACCAGGAGTAGCTTATCATGATCCAATTGTTGAAGGTGCCCCGGGGCATGGAGAGGGTCACAACTCTGGAGTTCCATTAAATGTCGTCGCGGTATTATCTGTCAAGGAGATCATGGAACGTGAAAACATCCCAGGTACCTTGATCATGTGGCCTGGAGTTGCGGAAGAGCAACTTGGCACGAAAGCTTATTTCACCAGGGATGGATATTTTGATGACGTCGACCTTTGCATCTTTACTCATGTCTCAAGCAACATGACCGTCTCATACGGTCCATCCCGAGGTACGGGCCTGATTTCTGTTGAGTACACTTTTGAAGGTGAATCAGCACATTCCGCAGGAGCACCATGGAGAGCAAGGAGTGCTGCGGATGCTGTCGAATTGATGAATATTGGGTGGCAATATGCCCGGGAACATATTCATCCATTGGGGAGGTCTCATTCTGTAATCAACAATGGTGGGGATCAACCAAATGTAGTTCCTTCCAAAGCGTCAATATGGTATTATTTCAGGGAAATCACATATCCTCAGATCATGGAGGTGTACAATCGTGCTAATGAAATTGCTGAGGGAGCAGCCATGATGACCAGAACGAAAATGTCAAAGCGTATACTGGGAACGGCATGGCCGAGGCATTTTAATAAAGTTATTGCCCGTGAAATGTATGAGAACATACGGGAGGTAGGGCTTCCTGAATGGAGTGAGGAAGATCAGATGTTGGCCAAAGCTGTCCAAAGAGAAGTATACTCACCACGTGACACCACGGGGCTTGCAACTGAACTTGATACTATGAGACTGCCTGTTGTAGAACCGATCAGTGGGGGATCTGACGATATTGGAGATATTTCATGGAAAGTTCCGACAGTTACTCTCAGATTTCCATCAAATATTCCTGGATTACAAGGACATCATTGGTCAAATGCAATAGCCATGGCCACTCCAATTGCTCATAAAGGGGTGGTCGCCGGAGCACAGGTGGAAGCGATGACTATTCTGGATTTTTTGCTTAAACCTGAACTGGTCGAAGAGGCATGGGAATACTTTAGGACCGAGCAACAATCAAAGCAAAAGTATATTCCTATGGTCACGGAATCTGATGATCCGGCAACTTATTTGAATGAAGATATCATGAAGACTTTTAGCCCGAGTTTAAAGCGATACTACTACGATGAATCAAGATATGATAGCTATCTGGAGCAACTTGGTATTGACTATCCTACGCTCAGGAAGGATCAAGTCGAACGGATCAAGAATTAATCGAAATCAAATAAGCAATTAATCCGATTTAAGCCCTGATAAATATTCAAGCAAATCCCTGATCTCCCGTTTGGAAAGTATCGATCCCATGGGGGGCATGCTGGAGGGGAGATTTTGCCTGGTTTCAATCCGAGCTAAAGGGATTTCCAGTGGTTCGGCTTCATTGGTTTTCAGAAATAACTTCTGGTCCTTCTCTTCAAGTAAGATACCAGTAACTGAAGAGCCATCTGTCAGTTTCACTGCTACCGAGCCAAATCCCGCGGCCAATTTTGAACTGGGTTCAATAAGTGACTCAAGTATCTCTTCACGTGGTAATCTGTCGGCAACTCCCCTTAAAGATGGGCCCACCGAACCTGCTTCATTGTCCCATCCATGACATCTCATACATTGGGCTGCCGTATTTTCCCAGAAAACCGTAGCACCTGCACTTCCATCTCCACCAAACAAAACATCCCTGTAATCTTCTGTTGTGTTTCCCTTTAACCTGTATTGTTCAATGCTCGCAATCAACTCTTCGTCCCCCGATGAATCAACGGCTTCCACGATGTCCAGTGTAATTTCTTTACTGTATTTGCCACCAATCCAGTCTTGCACAATGGAATTCAGAATTGGAAGGTAGACCTCCTTGGACAGATCTTTAAGCACTCCCAGCAGGGCTTGTTGTTCTGTATACGTACCTTTTTCAAAAATCGGATCAATATACCATGGAAGAGCATTTGCATCAAGATCAAGCTGATCAAGATTACTGATCCCCACATTTCTAACCGATTCATCACGGTCTTTCATTGCCACAAGTATTATTTCACCAAGATCATCGAATTGCAGTTCCACAAGGGACTCGATTGCCCCACTTCTCACCTCAGCTGACGGGTGATTTTCCGCTATATCTGCCAATTGAGGATTAAAAGTTGTTATTTGTAAACCACTGATCAATTTGGTTGTAGCCTTTACCACATCGCTGGAATTGTCATTTAGAAGCGTAGTTATCGATGGAACTATACTGGGAGCGATCTCAGCCGGATCCCGTATCACAACTTCACGATATCTGCCGTCTACGCGGTCATGGACAGAGGGAGAGGGCCAAGTACTCAATGCAAGGAGAGCTTCAGCCCTCAGTTCTTCTGAGTGCATCTCATTACCGGCGAAATTGATCAGCAATTCAACTTCCCTGAGTCCACCAACCCTAAGAGCAGCATTTATCGACCGTCTCAACAACGCTTCAGACTTAAACTTCGTTTCTGCCAATAATCCAGCAAGATTGGGAAGTGCTTCCACAATAGACCAGTCATCATTGATTGCCCTGGCCGCTTCCGTGACTATATATTCACTTTCGTCATCAAGGAATCTGACAATTTCCGGACTTCTGATCCTTCTGAGTACGAGAACGGCTACGGTTCTCATTGATTTTTTGGGATGGTTCTCCAGTTCCAGGATTGGCCCGATTTCACCTGTTCTGGATAGGGCCAGTACACCAGCATGACGTATGTAGAGATCCTGATCATCATTTTCTTCCAGCATTTTGAGAATCGAATCAATCGATTCTTCCGCTTGGATCCTTCCCATGGCTTGGGTACAGTAAAATTGGATCCTTGGATTAGAATGGCTTATTAGTGGAATAGCCAGGGTAAAAAGATTCGTAAATCTAGCATCTCCCAGTACTTTTAAAGTTTGAACAACAATTTCATCGTCCTCATCCGAAAGATATTTTGTCAATTTCATTGGATCTACCTCTCCTGCTTCTACAAGTTGCCCAATACCCCAGATCCCATGTATCCTGGCTAATTGATTTTTAGATTCATCTATTGATTTGAAAAGGGTTTTTTCTGAAGCTCTTCTCACCAACTCAAATTGAGCTTTCAACCTGATCCTCATGTCATCATAAGCCAACAGCTCCAGGAGAGTAGACTCTTTTTTCTTTTTGAATTCCTCTTCCAACAGTCCCTTGGTCATTATTCTCTGTTCCCCAAGGTTGTTTTCATCATTTGTCACATCAAACTTCCATACTCTGCCATAATTCTTGGTGCCCCAACCGAAGATCCAATCAGCGGCATAAAGGGCCCCGTCAGCCCCAAATCGAATTCCGGTTGGAAGGATACCCTTAGCAAACATCACTTCCTCGTTAAGCCTGAATGACGCACCATCCCGAACCAGGTCGAATGCCCAAATCGGTGATCTGGACGGAGTTCCTGTAAACTCCACCACAAAGAACTTGTCCACCCATTTAGATCCCAAAGCAGTTCCAGGGTTATACACGAAACCGGTTGGCCCATTGTGTATATTGGCGAGAGGTGGCATGATGTAGGCTGCTTGTCCATCCCATCGCGGTTCCCACAAGCGTTCTTCCATCCAAACCTTGTAATCATTGTTCTTGGGATCGGTGTATTTCCCAAACTGCCAGTTTATTCGCCAACCCTGGTCGGATCCTTCCACGATATGGACGAGGCGTTCTTTTTCCGTGGGGTGATCACCATCATTATCCGCACCAATTATATTTCCGTACTTATCGAAAGCAAACTCATGTGTATTGCGTAATCCGGCAGCAAAAACTTCAAAATTGGTACCATCCGGATTTGATCTGACCAGAACACCTTGATTGGGGTATTTAAAGTTTTGTCCGGCTACAGAAGTGATATTGGCACCGATATCCCCGATACCCCAATAGATCTTCCCATCAGGCCCCTGTACGGCGCCAGACATACCATGTCCACCAAATCCAATATGCACAGCATATCCATGGCTGATTGACTGTTTCTCATCGAGAATACCATTTCCATCTTTGTCCCACACACGCCACATGTCGGGTCCGGCACCCACGAAAACATCATTTCGCCTTACCAACAAAGCCCCGGCTACATCTGTGACCTCCTCATTAAAGTCTTCCAATACCCTGGTGGAAATATCGGCAACACCGTCTCCGTTAATATCTTCCAGTTTCCAGATCTCTTCCTTTTCCACAGCCAGGTCCTTCCAGTCATGAATTGTATCACCATTTAGATCAGGGAGCCAATTATTTTCCTCATTCTTTTCCGGTGAAAACGTATTTCGGAGAAACTGACGACGGTCTTCAACAGTCTGCAGTCCAATCGATGCCGTCATCCAATCCCGGTGACCACGTATGTCAAATTCTGAGTTCTTTTGTCTATTTGTTCGCGTGAGATATACACTACCGAATTCATCGATGGACATGGCGACAGGATCAGGAGCCAGAGAATCAGAAGCCCATAGACTTACTTCAATACCATCAGCTAGTTCGAATGCAACTTCAGATTCTATGCGGTCAATCTTCTCCTGAAGATTAGTTGTGTCCTCGCGAATAATTTTCGATTTGTAATTGGAAACGGAGGGCCCGCACGAAATCAAAAACAATATCACTGCTAAAGACCTGAAAATTGATCTCAGAAATTTCATATTATAAAATTAGGGGTTCATGAAGTCAACTGGTATGACAAATCGTTCAGCTTGATTGTGGAAATATTCCATGTTCTTCGAAATTCTCATTCAAATTTCGTTCTTAAATGGGTTGAATAATACTTAAAGACCCGATTTTGAAGGAATTTTGAATTTGGACCATTTTTTACCAAGAACAAGCCTTTTAATACCATTTATCAATCTGCGAAAACATTTCGATGTGTTCGATGGTAGTTTTGTAGTGGGAAAATGACATGAACACAACACTAAAAAGAATACTTTATATCATTCTTGGCCTGCTTTTGGTTGGTATCATAGCGTATCCGAAGATCGATTTTTCCGGTAAGGGAGAGGGAAATACACAAGGCCCCCCTCAGAGACGAAGCACAACAATTACTGTTGATGGCATTGAGGTTCGATATGAGCCCATTGATTATTCTGTAAAGGTCACAGGGACAATCATAGCGGATGAATCAGTGGAATTGAATAGTGAGGTGGCTGGAAAAGTTGAGAATATCTTGTTTGATGAAGGACAGCCGGTTAGAAAAGGTCAACTCTTATTGTCATTAAACGATGACGAACTGGAAGCTGAATTGGAGAAATTAAAATTTTCCAAGAAGCTGAACGAGGACAACGAGTTTCGGCAACGAAAACTTCTTGAGTCTGAGGCGATCAGCAGGGAAGAATATGAAATTGCACAGACAACTCTCAATACTTCATTAGCAGAAATAAAATTATTAGAGGCTCGACGGGCGAAGCACAAGATCTATGCCCCTTTTGATGGAAAGATCGGCCTACGCCAGGTATCTGTAGGTAGCTATGTTAACCCTGGTTCACTTATTGCCAATGTTTACAGTATCAATCCAGTTAAGGTAGACTTTTCAATTCCTGGGAGATATCTAAATGATATACAGGTAGGAGACAAGTTGACCTTTACAGTTGATGCGTATGATGAGGAATTCAATGGAGAGATATATGCATTAGAGCCAAGAATTGATCCGCAGTCAAGAAGTATAAAACTGCGGGCAATTAGTGATAACCCGGAAGGAAAGCTTGTACCTGGTCAGTTTGCAAAAATAAAACTCATCCTTGATAGAATAGAGAAGGCGGTCATGGTCCCTACATTGGCTGTTATCCCGGAACTAAATTCCAGTAAAGTTTACATTTACAGAAATGGTACTGTAAATACCTTGCAGGTTGAGACCGGAATTCGTACAGAAGACAAAGTCCAGGTGTTGTCCGGTTTAAATCCTGGTGATACACTCATCACGACCGGATTATTGCAAATCAGGCAGGGAATGAAAATAAAAGTTGCACTCTGATGGCACAGTTGGCGAACATAAGTATTGACCGACCGGTCCTTGCAGTTGTCATGTCAATTGTTATCGTCCTATTTGGGATTATTGGATTTTCCTTCCTTGGAGTAAGGGAATACCCCTCTGTAGACCCTCCTATTATTACAGTAACCACGTCCTATGTGGGCGCAAGTGCAGATGTGATTGAAACCCAGATCACAGAGCCCCTTGAGGAATCGATCAACGGGATTGACGGAATCAAGAGCTTAACTTCTGTGAGTCGTGATGGTAGATCGACCATCACCGTTGAATTCGGACTTGATCAGGATCTTGAATCCGCCGCCAATGATGTGAGAGATAGAGTATCCAGAGCAATTGGCAGGATACCCCCCGACGCAGATCCACCCAGAGTGTCTAAAGCAGATGCGGATTCAAGGCCGATAATGGGTTTGAGAGTCTACAGCAAGTCTCGAAACTTATTGGAGCTTACCGAGATTAGTGAAAATATTTTCAAAGAGACTTTCCAAACCATCGATGGTGTTTCAGAGGTAAGAGTATGGGGTTCCAAAAGGTATGCCATAAAGCTATGGATGGATCCGGAGAGACTTGCAGCTTTTCAGGTAACGCCGCTTGATGTTTTCGAAGCAGTTAATTCACAGAACGTCGAACTTCCATCCGGACGAATTGAGGGATCGGAGATGGAATTGACGGTAAGGACCGCGGGACGTTTAAAGAATCCGCAGGAATTCAATGAATTGATAATTCGCGATGATGAGAACGGAGTGATACGATTTCTTGATATAGGTAAAGCTGAGCTTGCCCCTGAAAACGAACGAACAGCACTTCGTACGAACGGGATACCAATGGTCATAGTGGTGATTGTTCCTCAACCCGGTTCCAATAATCTTGACATTGCTGAGGAATTTTATCGTCGTCTGGATGCAATGTCCAACAACATTCCTGAGGACATAGAAACAACCATTTCATTTGATAACACACAGTACATCCGAGACTCCATTGACGAGGTACAACAAACGATTTTTGTGGCTTTCGGATTGGTTGTACTTATAATCTTCTTTTTCCTTAGAGATTGGAGAACCACATTTATTCCGGTAATAACGGTGCCAATTTCATTAATTGGGACATTTTTCCTGATGTACCTCTTGGACTTTTCAATCAATGTCCTGACAATGCTTGGGATTGTCCTTGCTATTGGCCTTGTGGTAGATGATGCCATAGTCGTATTGGAAAATATTTACAAAAAGATCGAAGATGGGGACGAACCTCATGAAGCTGGAAAGTCAGGAACAGAGGAAATCTTCTTTGCCGTTATTTCAACAACGGTAGCTTTGACATCTGTCTTCTTTCCCATCGTTTTTCTGCAGGGACTTACTGGAAGATTGTTTAGGGAATTTGGTATTACTGTAGCCGGTGCGGTTATCATTTCCTCTTTTGTTGCCTTAACACTCTGTCCCATGTTATCAACACGGTTACTCAAGAAGAGGCAAAGGAAGCAATGGATCTATGAGGTGACCGAACCATTCTTTGTCAGGTTGAATGAAGCGTATAATAATGCTCTGGATAGTTTTATGACTAAGAGATGGCTTTCATGGGTAGCCGCAGTTGTTACGTCCTTATTGATCTTCCTGATGGTAGGTGTTCTACCTAAGGAGCTAGCACCAATGGAGGATCGAAACCAGTTTCGAGTGATAGCAACTGGTCCTGAGGGAGCCACTTTTGAGTATATGGACAACTATTCGGAAGAGATCTCTCAATTGATCCTGGATGATGTACCGGAAGCTGAATCCATTGTGACCGTGGTTTCACCGGGTTTTGGGGCTTCGAGCTCGGTAAACTCCTCATTTGTATCGGTTACCTTAACTGAAGCAGAAAAACGACAGAGATCCCAAACTGCCATTGTACGATCGATCAGACCAAAGATCTCTGCTAATACCAAAGCCCGGGCATTCATAACAGAACCTAGAACCATTGGCGGAAGAAGGGGAGGATTACCTATAAGTTTTGTTGTGCAGGGGAAAAACCTGGAAGACCTGAAGAGAATACTTCCGGATTTTTTACAAAAAGCTCAGGAAAGTCCCGTTTTCACTTTTGTCAATACGGACCTGAAGTTTACCAAGCCCGAAATTGAAGTGACCATAGACCGAGAAAAAGCTACAAACCTGAACGTTTCTGTCAGAGATATCGCCCGGACGCTCCAACTGACGCTAAGTGGAAGTCGTTTTGGGTATTTTATCATGAACGGGAAGCAATATCAGGTAATTGGACAGGTTGAACGTGAAAACCGGAATGAACCGATCGATCTCAAGTCGATATATGTGAAGACCAGAAATAATGAAGTCACACAGCTTGATAACCTAGTCAACTTACGTGAACAATCCACTCCCCCGCAATTATTCCGATTCAACAGATTCGCCAGTGCAACTATGTCCGCTGACCTCGCTCCGGGCTATTCCCTTGGTGACGGCCTGAATGAAATGAATAGAATAGCTGATGAAGTCCTTGACGATACCTATCAAACTGCGTTATCAGGTGCATCTCGAGAATTCAAGGAGAGTTCAGGAAACCTGTACCTTGCCTTCGCACTGGCTATTGCATTGATCTACCTGGTATTAGCTGCTCAATTTGAAAGCTTCAGAGATCCAATTATCATCATGTTCACAGTTCCTTTGGCACTTTTTGGAGCGCTCTTTAGTTTGTGGTATTTCAACGAGACCGTAAATATTTTTTCACAGATAGGGATGATCATGCTCATTGGCCTGGTTACGAAGAACGGGATTTTGATCGTGGAGTTTGCAAATCAACGAAAGGCAAGAGGAATGTCAATTCATGAAGCGATTGTCGGTGCAGCGAAAGCACGATTCCGACCAATTCTAATGACTTCTTTATCCACAATATTGGGGATATTACCAATAGCCCTGGCACTGGGTGCTGGTTCAGAAAGCAGAATATCTATGGGAGTGGCTGTGATCGGGGGGCTCCTGCTGGCAACCTTCCTTACGCTTTTTGTGATCCCGGCAATGTATTCTTACCTGACGAGCAGCCAAAAACGACTAGCGAGGTTCTAATGAAAGTTCTGAGTTTCGTAATAAGTCTAATTATCGTTCCACTGGTCACATCTTTCGGCCAAGAGAGTATTCCCGAGATCTCCCTGGATAAGACGATCCGGACAACTCTTGAAAACAACTTTGCAATAAGGCTCGCAAAGAATACTGTGGAAATTGGGATCAACAATAATACCTATGGAAATGCTGGGTTCTTACCTTCCGTTGACCTTTCAGCGAACTTCAATAAGAGTACTCAAGATACTGAACAGGAATTTGCCAATGGGAATAATCAATCAAGGGACGGAGCAAAGCGAGAGTCCTATGGAGGTAGTGCCGATCTTTCATGGACTTTATTCGATGGTACACGGATGTTTGTTGTCAAAGAAAGATTAGAAAATGAAGCATTGTTGAATCAACAAGAGTTGAAGATCGAAGTTGATAATGTACTTTCCAGGGTGATGATCCTTTTCTATCAACTTGCTTTCGAGCAAGAACGTCTTGACCTCTTTGAATCAAACATTGAGTTTTCAAGGGAACGTGTTCGGATTGTTGAGGAGAAATATAATCTGGGAAAGGAATCAAAACTGGCATTACTCCAGGCCAAAGTCGACTATAACTCAGACCTCTCTGCCATGTTACAGCAAAGGGAACTGCTTGCGTCGCAACGATTGGCTTTGATTAGGGAAATGGGAGTGGATCCCTACGAATTTGCGGTTCAGTTTGAAATCCAAATTGATACTACTCTAATTCTCGATCAATTATTGGCGGAGGCATCTGATCAAAACCTATTGCTTCAGGCACAAATCATTGATAAAAAGATCCTGGAGAACCAGGTTGAAGAGATCAGCAGGTCAAGGTTACCTCAGCTGGATTTCAACCTGGGATACGGATAT
Source organism: Cyclobacteriaceae bacterium (assembly GCA_965242805.1). GTDB lineage: Bacteria > Bacteroidota > Bacteroidia > Cytophagales > Cyclobacteriaceae > JANQEU01. Next base: position 5,394,288 of record CBDETD010000002.1, read on the forward strand.
TCAAATCTGGAAAGTGAAGCTGGCTTTTTACTTAGGAATCAAACGTATGATTTCCGATATGGATTGACGGCGAGAGTAAATGTGTTTAACGGATTCAATACCAGAAGACAGCTTGAAAATGCTCAAATCCAGCTGAAGAATAATTCCATTTTGACTTCTCAACTGAAGAATATGGTAGAAACGAACCTTGTGTCAGTGTATGTTACCTATAGGAATAATCTCGAACTCCTTAAATTGGAATCGGAAAACCTTAGTGTGGCCCTGGAAAATTCCCAAATAGCCCTGGAACGATTCCGACTGGGATCCTCAGATGCTCTTGAATTGCGAGAAGCTCAAAACAATGCCATTAATGCTCAAATCAGGAACCTACAAGCCCAGCTTAATGCAAAACAAGCGGAAATTCAATTGTATCAACTGAGTGGAAGATTGTCAACAATCACGCAATAACTACCTGCGATGAGATCAGGTTGACCTCTCAATCTCATTATCATATTTAACAAAGAAATGGATCCACAATGATCTGCTTAATCTGAGTAACAAGGGATATAACAATAGGACAGTAGTAACAATTGCAGCAAAGTACCACAATAAGTCAGTGCCCGGGAAGAGGATTGATATAGCTATGGATATTGTGACAAATAGCGCAACATTAATAGCATAACTCACATACATTGCTCCGATATAGAAGGAAGGTTCCAGGTGAAAAGTTTGACTGCAATGGCCACATTTCTCATTCATTTCAGTGAATTTCTTCAAATTATAAGATCCATGAACGAATAGATTACCTGTACGACATTTAGGGCATTTTTGACGTACCACACTTGAGAAGAAACTGTTTTTGGTCATTATGATCTTCCTTTTTGGTCGAAGGTATTTTGCCTGATGAAACAATAACGTAACTTATGTTACAGCTACTAGTTTCATTTAGTTCCCTTTTGACCTAGACAGTTTCAATCCATGCTTTTTCAATTAATTTCTTTGTGGCAAGAATACCTTCCTCCTCACTGAGTGCATTTCCTTCGTACTCAATTCCAATGTACCCATCATAATTGAATTCTTTCACAATTTTCATCATTTGATAGTAGTCGATCAATGTCTGATTGCCGGATTCATCAAAGTCATAAGATTTAGCACTTACGGATTTAGCATATGGCATGAACTCCCTTACACCCAGATACTTGTCATATTGCTCTATGCATTCTCCACGATAGATGCTCCCCCACTTTTGACTGGTACACCAGTTCCCAAAATCAGGAAGGGTACCGAGATACGGATTATTTACTTCTTCGATCACTTCTACGATGAAAGCAGCCTCAGAACTGTAAAGGCCATGGTTTTCTATAATGACATTGATCCCTTCTTTTGCTGCATATTCAGTCAGTCTTCCAAGCCCATCTACGAGCGCTGATCTGAGTACTTCTTTGTCATCTGAGCCGAAAGCATTGACCCGAATAGAATGGCATCCTGTGATCCTGGCATTGTTCACCCATTGGTAATGATTCTCAACTGCGGATATGCGTTCTTCATCATTAGCCGCTCCCAGATCGCCATGATCATCGATCATTATCAGGAGGCTTTTCACGCCCTGATCTATAGCTATTTGATTTATTTCCTCCCAAAAACTTTCATCATCCCCTCTTTCAGGGTATAAACCTGCGACATACTCAATAGCATCAATCCCAAATGATTCTTTTGCAATTATGGCGAAATCCCAGTTATCATACTTCTCTGATTGGAATGATCTATGAAGTGACCATTGCGCCAGAGAGATTTTTGGTGGTGAAGAGGAAGTTGTGTCCTGTTCACCCTTTTTTGAAGGGCTGGAGCAACTTAGGATGGAGGTTTGTGATAATACAGCGCTGGTAATGACCGAACTGCGGATAAATTTTCTTCTTTTCATAATTCGGCATGACTTGAGTGAAACTGAATTTATAAAGAATCTGGGACTTAAAGTGTTTCACAGTCATTTATCGATTGAGTGCTTTGACGATGTTTGGATCCCCATTTCAATTCGATTAATGGCCTATCATGATTAACTTTATAGAAGATGATCCAAAAACAGAGGAATTGACTCTGTAGCGGATCTAAACGAATCTATCAGTGTCGACTCTGTTGGATAATGCTAAGCGTGCAAGACTCATGCGTAATGAAGTCTACAAGCACATGCTTCGGACGCGGGGTTGGAAATACAGGATCTTCCTGCGGTATCTGCGGTTGTTTAAATATGTGGCCTTCGCCCCGGTCAGGGGTGCATTCCTTGAATCGTACTATACCATGATGAGATATCTGGATGATGTGGTGGATGGTGATGCCACATTACCGGATGGATTTCAGCATTCTGAGGAATACATAGAACAAAAGATCAGATTCTCGGAGGATCCGTCAACTCCGAAAGACAAGATCGATCATCTGATGACTTATTGTTTTGAGTTAGGAAGGCGTTTTAACTCAGACTTCAGGAATGAAACAGCAGACATTCTCAATTCTCTTTTATTCGATGCGAGGAGAAAAGGGAAGTTTATGATCTATTCCAATGAAGAGTTGATGCATCACTTTCACCTGCTAGACATCCGAGGTACGATCAAGGCAACTTTGAAAATCTTTAAGGAAGATCCCCGGAAGTATACCATTCTAGAACCTTTAGGCACTGCTTGTCGATTCCAATACGACCTGGAAGATCTGGGATCTGATTTGGCGGCTGGTTATATAAATATTCCACGTGAAGAATGCGAACTGTTTGGGATCACCCTCCAAGATCTGGAAGACATTACTTCACCCAATGTGGTAGAATGGATGCGACACAGAGCGAGAAACGGGCTACAACTTTTGGAGGAACATCACAAAAGATTGCCAACAGGACACTTCTCATGGTTATTACGAAGAATAGTATTTCCTCAGGTTTACGAATACCCCGCCAAAAAGGTATTTACTAAAGTTCTGTCTGGCAAACGTATAACTCAACCTGCATAATGGCCGGAAATTTCCATCTTGACAAATGGTTTCTGGATTTTGTTGGTCCGGATGAAGAATCAATGATCTTTTATTCCGCAAGACTGACCTGGCATGGAGTTACGATCCCCTACACAAGCTGCTTAACTTATCAGCAGGAACATGGAAATCAATTGCGGTCACGTTTTAAAGATGTGAAAGTTCCCACATTGATTGGTAATGTGATCAATTGGGAAGACTCTTCATTAGGGGTACGCGGGACCTGGGAAAACCAGGTCATTCCCCTGAGCGAACGACTTATCGATGAAGAGGAAGGATTTCTTGACTGGAATTGTCATCAACCGATGTCTTCCGTGAAGCTGAGCTTTAATGACGGAAGGACGATACTGGGTAAAGGGTATGCGGAACAATTACTAATGACTATTCCTCCATGGAAGATCCCGATGGACACCTTGCGCTGGGGCCGCTTTGGTTCGGAAGCTGATCACATGGTTTGGATAGATCTGATGGGGGATGGGCACAAATATTGGCTGTGGTATAATTCAAAGCCCATAGAAAATGTCACAATTACCGATGATCGAATTGATCTGCAGAAAGATGGGATCTCACTGAAAATGGACAAAAGTATTGTCCTGGAGTCGGAAAAAAAGATCTATTCTGTGGTGAGGAACCTAATGAAATATATTCCGGGAATCAATTCTATGATGCCGACTCGGTTCCTGATGGCTGATGAGGTCAAATGGCTAAGCAAAAGTCATTTGGAGGGGAAGAATGGAAAGTCGGTTAAAGGTTGGACAATTCATGAACTGGTTGATTTTCGAGTCCGATCAAAATGATCCTTAAGAGTACACATATTGCCAAAAGTTTTGGTAGAAGAAAGGTCTTAAAGGACATCACATTTGAAATTGATCATGGTTCGCTTAATGGTATTGTAGGGGAGAATGGCGCTGGCAAGTCTACTTTACTGAAGATCATTGTAGGTCACTGGAGACCAACCAAAGGTTTAATGGAGGTCAACGGAAAAATTGGCTATTGCCCTCAACAACCGCTTCTATTTCCTCAACTAACCGTTCTGGAAAATTTCAAATATTTCGCGTCAGCCTACCAGATCACGGACAAGGAATACCCTGGCCGTGTGGACCAGTTGATGGAGAAATTCAATTTTGCAAAATACCAACATGACATGGTCGCCAAACTTAGTGGTGGTACCCAGCAAAAATTGAATTTAGCCTTGGCTCTTATTCATGATCCGGAGCTTTTGGTTCTGGACGAGCCCTATAATGGGTTCGACTGGGATACCTATCTACGATTCTGGGATTATATCGAGGACCAAACGGATAAGAGTTGTGCTGTGCTCATTGTGACTCATTTGATAAGTGAGACCGATCGTTTTGATAAGATTTTTGAAATGAAAGAGGGGGTATTTACATGAGCACTGATCGAATTTCGGTTGGGATCCAAATGATCATTAAGATGTTGCTAAGGCACCGGATTGTGCTATTGTTAATGGTGGTGATACCACTGGTATTTCTTTGGGTTGTAGAACTTACCACTTCAGATCGGATCCTCCCATTCAGGTTGGCATCCCTTGACGATGAGGTATTTGTTGAGATCAGTGAAAAGGGTACTTCTTTTGTGTTTTTTGCAGTGGCTTCAGCGGGTTTTTTAATGTCATTTATCTCGATGAACTTGATCCAGAAAAACTGGGAAACGAACCGACGTCTTATCATTTGCGGTTATCGTCCGTCTGAGTTGCTGATATCAGTGCTAATATCGCTTTTGATCATTGCATTCTTAATAGCCGGTTACATCAATATACTATCCAATCTTTTTCATCCGATTGACCACTTCTGGAAATTTTCCTTTGGCTTGTGTCAAATAGGGTTGGTTTATGGAGGTTACGGTCTGATGGTCGGCAGTTTCATCAAAGGTGAATTAGAGGGTATTTTATTTATCGTGTTATTGGTCAATATTGATGTTGGTTGGTTGCAAAATCCTCTTTTTTATGAAGAGGCTCAAAATCAAATGATCATACGTTACCTTCCGGCCTACTATCCTTCTCAATCTTCCATCATTGCGGCATTCACGGACTATTCAATAAGTGATTCCAGCTGGATTAGTATGCTATATACATCGGTTTTTCTGATCCTTTCATTGATTATTTATTTTTTCAAAATGCGACTTAGAAAATGAACATTTCATCAAGATCTTTCGGAAGATTTTGGTATGCTACTACTTTCCTGATCATTATTCCGCTCATACTTTGGCTTTGGGCAAGGTACACCTCCCAAATAGTTACAATTCCTGCTGTCCAATCGACGATAGCCGGTTTGATATTGATGGCATTCGGAGTCCTTCTAATGCTATGGGCGATGTATTCACTCAAAGTTTACGGGAAGGGGTTACCGATGAACTATGATCCACCACCAGTTTACGTAGCGAAAGGTCCGTATAAAATCATGAGGCATCCAATCTATTGGGGCTTTGCTTTCGCAATGGTGGGATATTTCATCCTTACCGGATCATCAAGTGGATTGTGGCTGGTCACACCTGTAACCATCCTGGCAATGATCGCCCTTGTCTGGGGGTATGAACAAATTGATCTGCATCACCGGTTTCCGGATGTAAAGATGAAATCTACTTTCGATCTACCTGAAAAGCACGAAAATCTGATAGGAGCAAGAGAACCTTGGATTGCAACTTTATGGTTGATCGTGGCCCTGATACTCGGAGCGTATATCACCAACTGGTGGAGCGAAAGCTCTATTCTTATCGTTAAGGTAAAGGTACCTGAGGAATGGGGACTTCTCTTGGTAATGGTCCTCAACTTGGTCGTTCCCTTCCTGATCAGAAAAAAGGCTCGGTTAAGGAGATGGACGATTTCCTCCCTTCTGTTGGTATCACTTTCAGTTTATTGTTTCTTGCTCCTGGGATTGCCATTCAATCGATACTTGATAATCTTTTCAATTTCACTCATGTCGATATGGAACTTATGGGGTCGATCAAAAGTACTAGCGATCATATGGGGTATGGCGATGCTTGTGCCAATCGTTTACTCCTTTGAAACCCAATCCGTTCTTAATCTCCAACTGCCAATATTCTTATTGATATTGCTCGTATCCAATTACTATGGATCAGTTTGGCGAATGCTTAGGAACACATCGGAGAAGATTGCGAATAGTTGGCAGGAGAGGGTATTTGGAAAGATCCGGTTCATCAATCACGGTAATTACGTTGGAATGGGAGCGTTTCTTGGGATTGGGATGGCAGGATTATTAGCGGGGGAGTATTATGCCTGGGGCATTTTAGTGTTCAGTGTAGTTGTCGTACTGTTTTCGGCATTATGGGCACAGATTATTGAAGGGTCAGAAAAACTAAAGAGGCCCTTCGGTTATTACGGAGCATTGGTAGGGATCCTCTTTGCCAGTATGGTAGTCTGGTTAATGGGCCTGAATGTCTGGTTGATCATTGGTGTGATCTCCGTTGTGATGCCATGGGTGCAGGCGATGGGGAGGCTCAGGTGTTTGGTAAATGGATGTTGTCATGGGGATAAAACCGATAATCCCGATCTTGGAATAAGATATCATCATCATCGTTCCAGGGTATGTGGAATTTCGGGATTGAAAGGAGAATTGCTACATCCAACACAACTTTATGCCATCATATGGCTCTTCTTTATTGGTTTTATTCTATTGGCGCTATGGAATAATTCCTTTCCGGCTTCATTCATTTTCGGTATGTACCTCATTTTAACAGGAATTGGAAGATTTGTTGAGGAAGCGTATAGGGGAGAGGTCCAGACACCTGTATTTGGTACACTAAGGTTGTATCAATGGACGGCCATTCTATCTGTCATGGTAGGTATGGTAATGACTATAATGAGGGTAGATGTACCCACGGTAGAACAAGGATTCGGTTGGGAGATAGTACTTTCAGCTTTGATAGGAGGGTTGTTCACCTTTTTTGCGATGGGTGTGGATTTCCCTTATTCCAATGCACGATTTTCACGATTGGTATAAGTTAATCTATCAATCCAAGAGCTTCTAACTGCAACTTTCGCAATTCAACCTTCATATCTATCAAGACTTCTTCGACTTTCGGATTCCCCACGAGGTTCTTCATTTCAAATGGATCGGATACCAGTTCATAGAGTTCATCCATATCCTCAAAGCGGATCCACTTGATGTACTTGTATTGGCCTTTCAAGACCACACGATAATCTAGCTTAGCAGTCCACGGAAAAGGATTCTCATGACTGTAAAACTCCACATAAGTGGCGTTTCGTATTTGGGGAGAACCTTCTGTGATCAGAGGAAGAAATGATGTGCCCTGAATGGTCTGTGGTTTATTTACGCCAGCCAAATCCATGATAGTAGCGGCCAGGTCTATGGACACTACCCGTCCGGTGACTTCCTTACCGGGATTATCCCATTTCGGATAATTGGCAATCAAAGGTGTTCGAATACTTTCCTGGTATGGCATTCTGCGTTCGATGGCGAATCCGTGCTCCCCGAAGAAATAGCCATTGTCACTGGTGAAAATGATAACGGTGTTGTCTCTGATTCCCATTTCTTCCAATGAGGTTACAATTTTTCCAACACTCTCATCCACAGCTAGCATCATTTCCGCACGTCTTTGGATCACATGATCTGACACATCCAGTTCCCTTTCCCAGAGTGGTTCCTTTTTGACTGTTTCTTTTCGTATTTCGAAAGCCTGTTGAATTACAGGTTTACTGTCCTCGGCTTGTGGTATTTCCGGTACACTAGGACTCCGAGTGATTTTACGTCCGGCGTAGGTATCAACATGTCTTTTTGCAGGAAAAAACTGACGGTCGACAGAAAGGTCGACGGTTCCATCATCTCGTTGCACTGCTTCGGGGTGAATGGCTTTATGGCCCAGGTAAACAAAGAATGGTTGGTCTTTTGAATCGTTGTCTTGGATGAAATTGACTACTCTATCTGTGAAAATATCGGTTATGTATCCCTCAACCTTCTTTATCTGTCCATCCTCATAAAGATCCGGATTGAATGTCTTTCCCTGCCCCTCAAAACTCACCCAATAATCGTAACCGGGCCTGGGTTCAGGACTATTACCCATATGCCATTTACCGACGTGGGCGGTACGATAACCTGCTTGCTGAAGGTATTTAGGGAACAGAGGCAGGAGGAAACTAGCCTGGTTACGGGATGTATTGTCGATGATGCCATGTTTTGAGGGGTACTGACCTGTGAGAATACTCGCGCGATTGGGTGAACAAAGTGGAACAGCGTGATATGCCTGTGTAAAATTGAATCCTTCCTGAGCTAATTTGTCAATATTAGGAGTTTCAAGGAAATCATGACCACCGCCACCCCATTCATCGAAGCGCATGTCATCCACTACTATGAGAATTATGTTGGGTTTACCTTGGGCATTTGCATCGCGAACTGTGAAACTCAAGAGAGTAACTATCAGTAGTAGAATCCCTGTTGTTTTCATACTCAGGCAGTTTTCATAAAGATATGGAATTACTTGTTTATGATTGACTAAGAAGGCCTCGACCAAACACTCCCTGCGGTTCTTCCACCCCTGCAGTCTTTTCGAACGAATGTGAGAAAACTATACATGATCGATTTTAGAATCATGAATGGTTTTCTAAGTCGTTTTATCTGGCACTCGTTACAAACGAGCGCCAGTGTTTGGGCAAGCTTGTGAATAGGTTTCTCAGAACGCAATCAATACTGAAAAGACTGATAGTTTCTCGCAGCGCCAAACACAACCCCTGTAGTCCTTTTTTCTGGCACTTTCTTGCAAACAAACGCCGGTACTTGGGCATAAGCAACCCTTTCTTCATCAATTGCATCATAGCTACACATCTAATCGTTAAATCATGGACCCGAATCAGAAAACCGTAAGATTAGTTGGCGCTCTATTTCTCATCCAAATGGCGACCGCTGTAATAAGCTATAGCGTAATTCTTGAACCGATCTTATACAAGGCTGACTTCCTTTCACAATTGGTCGAAAATGCAACAATGGTAAGAATCGCCATGTTACTGGATTTGATCTGTGGTGTGTCTGTCTTTGGGATTGCGATATTGTTATTTCCGATTCTGAAGCAGTTTAGTGAACGGGTGGCCTTGTGGTATGTCGGCCAACGATTGACAGAGCTGGTTGGATTCATGATCAGCGGATTGTTATTATTGACTTTGCTGAAAATTGGAAGGGACATTGGGAATTCCGGAATGTCAGATGCAACCCAGTTGGAATCAATTGCGGTTTACCTGAGAAATGCCAGGGGAAACATTCAGAATATTTCCCTGTTGATCTATTGTTTTGGAGCCTGGTCGTTTTATGGTCTTTTGTACCACTCAAGGCTTATCCCAAGATTGATTTCAGGATGGGGACTTCTGGGTGTGACCTTATTATTTATTGAAATTACATCAAATGTATTCGGGACCTCCATAGGAGGTATTATGATCATGATGCCACTAGGTCTGAATGAGATTTTCCTGGGATTCTGGTTGATGGTGAAGGGTTTTAGATCTGGCCAGATGCTTGGGTTTACGGAGGTAACGAACCAACGATAATGGTCCCTCTGCCGTTTTCTCATTCATTTTTTCAGGAACTCGTTACAAGCGAGCAACAGTATATTACGATGAAGGTTGATGTCAAACAATGCTAGGTAGCTTGACCAAACACACCCCTACAGCCTTTTCGAAGGAATAGTGAGTAGTGTTGCACTGGAGAGAATTGGAAGTGGAGGAGAAAACTATACATAAGATGTGACAGGCTCATAAATAGATTTCTCAGTTCGCTACCATTACTGAAATACATAGACGTTTCTTCAAGCTCCCATCGAAAAGACTGCAGGAGAGTAGTGATTTAGTGTTCCGGAAAGAGATCCAACCAAACAAAGCAGATGGTTGGCCTGGACTGTCGCATGAATTGTCAGTTTGGAGTCTTTGGTAAGCCTTTCGCTTACGCCAGAAGCTGTAGTGAAGGAGAATGGCGTCCGAAGAAGGCACTTGAAAACTGAAACTGACTTATCCACCTCCGGTAATGCTGATCAATCCTACAGTTCTACCACCCCTGCAGTCCTTTCGACGTAACAGCAAGGAGTGTCGCATCGAAGAGAATTGGAAGTGGAGGAGAAAACTATTCATAACTAGTATGAAGTTTATGAATAGTTTACCGAGCTTATTTTTTCAGGTACTCGTACAAACGAGCGCCAGTGTTTTGGAAGGACGGTAGGAATTGCCTCTCCGCCAACTGACGGATCGGCGAGTCCCTTGAGGTTGGCTTTACAACTCAAGCCTACCTCATTTTCACTCGGTTTGTTTTTTTCTTCAATGGATCTGAGAAAATGGAGGAGTAGGAATTGCCTCTCTTCGTTCGTCGAGTCTTGTGGGGTTGATCTACTCCTCAAAGCTCTACTCACTTCGTTCGTTACTTTTTTATTTGTCCTAATGTTATGAAGTAAACTTCAACATTGAACAAATAAAAAAGCTCAGGAATGATCCTGAGCTTTTCAGAGTAGCGGGGGTAGGTATTTTCATTTCGTTGAACATTAAGATCTTAGATGAAATTTAATGAAAAAGCATGGAATTTGTGTGATTGAGTAGGTGTGCAGTGCCATAAAAAAGCTGACACATCGATCGTAGAAAGATGACGATTCATAGTTGTAGTGAAGATTTCGCAAAATAAGATTTCACACCACTTATAAAGAGTTTTGTTTACTAACCGAATCACCCTTCATTAAATTATCAAATGCTAATATACATTATCATATGATATAACGAAACACGTTTTTTGGAATTTTCTTGATTTTCAAACATGGATTTATTTATTTGGCCAGTGGAAGTTTTCCAAAACAACTATCCAACCCAATGTACCAGTCCATTAAGCCACAAGAAAGAACACTTTTGTTTTCCACTACTTTTATTTCATCGCTATTAATAATGGTTAATTCATTGCGATTGGGTAGATATCACGATCAATACCTAAATCAAAGCCATGAAATTCAAAAGCCACCCAGCCCCGATCGGATCCGCGATACTATTATTTGCTTCTCTTATTTTTTCATCCCTTCCCATCCTAGCGCAAGACGACTGGGTACCGGCGACAGGTAAGATTTACTATACTGGTGGAAATGTAGGAATTGGAACAACTTCACCAACTCACAACTTGCATATCCAAGGAACAGGAGGTGAAGGTGTTATGAGGCTTTCAAATGATAATACATCCTATCTATCATCGCAGAACGTCATTACCGGCGTAATTGCAAATAGTGCAAGGCAATGGAATAGCAACTATTCGGCTACAAACATTGAAGAAACTTCTGCAATCAAATTTGGATACTATGCCCATGTTTATGGCCAAGTATATAATGCAGCCATAAGGTTTTACACTCAGGAAAATGGAAGTGGTGCAACCACAGAACGAATGTCGATTGTCGGTGATAAAGTTGGAATTGGAACCACGACCCCTCAATCCAAACTAGAAGTCAACGGCACCAGCCGTTTTAATGCTCAAATGGAGGTCGACGGCAACATCATCGCCGAAGAAGTCAAGATCCAGGATGTTCCGAATCCTCCAGATTTCGTCTTTGAAGACGACTATAATCTTCTGAGTTTGAACGAAGTCGAAGACTTCATCAACGAAAACGGCCATTTACCCGATATCCCCTCAGCTTCCGAAATGCAGGAAAACGGCGTTCGGATTGGCGAACTGAATATGAAATTGCTTCAGAAGATAGAGGAGTTGACGCTTTATGTGTTGGAAAAAGAAAAGCAATACCAGGACGTCCTTGAACGCCTCGAAAGAATAGAATCAAATGAAAATAATACTAAATCCAAATGATAAAAACTAAGATGATTATTGTGGCATCTCTTTCACTTGGGTGTTCACTTCTCTATTCACAACATATTGAAACAAGATCATCTCAATATGTTGGTAACATCTATCATAGCGGTGGATATATGGGAGTTGGCCTTGAATCTCCCCAAACACATCTTCATGTAAGTGGTGGATCAGTAGATGGTGTCATTTGGCCATTATGGGTGAATAACACCAGAAATAATTCTACCAACTCTGGTTATGGTGTTGGGTTGAAACTGAAACACTCCAATAATAATGTGAATGAGAACAAATGGAGTGGCATTGCTAGTATTCAGGAAAGTAGCTGGGCCAACGCATCGGGATTGGCTTTGTATGCAAATGAGTCAGAGAAGGTCAGGATCTCAAATGCAGGGAATGTTGGTATCGGTAATACTTCACCAAACCACAAACTTGATGTAAGTGGTGACATCTATTCTTCCAATCACTTTTTAGCGACCAGCGGTAGTGGACATTTTATCTATGAAAGACATGGAAACTTAGCATCGGAAAATGCTTTTTCAGCCTCTGTCAAAGCTGAATCACCGGGTACCAATGCATCCGGATGGTTCATTTCGCCAAGGGTGGATCCGGATGGAGGAAATAATAACCGGTATGTCTTTAACAGGATGTGGCTTCAATCAAATTTTAATAGTGATGCCACATACGAAGTTGCAGGGATGGATTTCTACGGGGATAATCATTACCAGGGAGGAGATAAAAGATCACTTCATGTATATTCTACTAATGACATAAGATTCTTTTCTGGTGTGACAGAGCCCACATCTACCAGTGGACAATTTTCCGATGCACCGAAAATGACGCTTAAGGAATCAGGAAATCTGGGGCTAGGAACCAGTTCACCTGGTGTCACATTGGATATTCGAAAGGACTTACCTGCTGATGACTCTTATGAAACAGTCCTGCGAATTTTTGGATATAGAGGAAGTAGTAATCATCAACATCCCATGTTAACCTTCTCGACAAAAAGAGGTACGAATGCTGTGAGTGACCTAGGAGCCATAACATCATTTTATCAGGAATATGGTGATGGTGGATTGCAATTTCTCACGAACAAAGATGGAAATCTTACACCCAAAATGGCACTGGATAAAAATGGATCATTAGGAATAGGGATTCTCAATCCCTCTTCCAAACTCCACGTCGATGGCAACATCATCGCCGAAGAAGTCAAGATCCAGGATGTAACCGGTGCTGACTTTGTTTTTGAAGAGGATTATGATCTAAAACCGCTCTCCGAGGTCGAAGAATACATCACTGAAAACGGCCACTTACCGGATATCCCCTCAGCCTCCGAAATGCAGGAACACGGCGTCCAGATGGGCGAACTGAATATGAAACTGCTTCAGAAGATCGAGGAACTCACCCTGTATGCCATCGATTTGAAAAAGGAAAACGAAGAACTCAAATCCGAGATCAGCCAAATAACAATTACCAATGGCGAAAAGCCAATAGCTAAAAGCCAAATAACCAAACAGGTAGAGGAGTTGACGCTGTATGTATCGGAATTGAAGAAGGAAAATAATGAAATGAAAAATCGAATAGGAAAACTTGAAGAGAAATAATGATGAAAATATCTGCCGTCGGCTTGTGGTTTTCTTTGGCTTGTCAACTTTGTAATGCTCAGAATATACTAAATGAAGCTTCGAGATACCAGGAATCCGCTATCCCCTCAGATGGACTAACGTACCAAACAGGTCCAGGATCCAGTTCGGGGTGGGATTGGACATACAAGTATGGAGTTAAATTATCTGTATTTGGAAATACCAATAGGAATTTTGAATTAATGAATACAGGTAAGACAGCTACAAGTTCATTGGTGTTCAGGACATATGATACGGGATTACCAGGATGGACAGGATGGCGTAAACTGCTACAAAGCGATGTGAATGGAAACATAAGTTTTTCTGTCCCTGATTTCTTCAGTGCTGCACAAGCCAATTATAATGGAGATGTCCTTCTTAAAAGTAAAAACACTCCTGGTAAGGATAATTACGGTGGATCAATATCATTTTCCAAAGTAGATGGAAGTGTAGGTAAGAGAGCCGCTATTGTTGCTAAACAGACTTCTGGTGATCCTGATGGAGTGGGTTTAGCATTTTTTACCCATACCGACGCGGCTGGTGATGACCTAAAAGAGAGATTCTTAATTGATCATAATGGAAATATCAAAATCAAGGGAGGTACATTTCAATTAAGGCATACTTATGAGGACTATGCGAATGTCTTGAATTTTCGAACCCGAGATAATAATAGACATGGTGACTTCAGATTCGAATCTGAAAAAACTGATGCTTCAGAAACAAGAACAATCATGTTCCTCGATGGAGATAAAAGAGGTGTATCAGTCGGAAGTGAATTGATTCCAAGTGGATTTCGATTTGCCGTCGATGGAAATGCAGTATTTGAGGAAGTCAAGATCCAGGATGTCCAAGGAGCGGACTTTGTCTTCGAAGAGGATTATGACCTAAAACCGCTCTCCGAAGTCGAAAAATACATTTCCGAAAACGGCCATCTACCAGGCATTCCCTCAGCCTCCGAAATGCAGGAAAACGGCGTCCAGATGGGCGAACTGAATATGATACTGCTCCAGAAGATCGAGGAGTTGACGCTTTATCTTATTGAAAAAGAGGAAACCATCCAAAAACTAGTAAAGCGTATTGAAATACTAGAGAAAGATAGAAATGAATAATAGGACAAGATTCATAACCTCATTGGCTTTGATAATATCAATCCATTGTATAGGACAGCATCCAGATTCCCTGGATCTTAAACTTAATAATGACAGGAAATTAATTTGGAAAGACATTAATGGAACCTGGAGAGGCCAAATTTCGGCATTGAACAACAACTTCAGAATAACTCCAATGGGTCAAGGACAAGCCCTGAATTTTGGGGATGGCACAAGTGGAGTCTCCGATACTTGGTTCAGTACAGTCGGTACTGAAAATCCTCCTGTAGATGCTACCCTTATGATTAAGGCTGGAGGAAATATTGGCATTGGTACGAATAGTCCCGATGAGAAACTGGAAATATCTGGTAACATACTGCTTCAGAATACGGATAAAATAAACTGGCGAGACACAAACGGCAATATCAGGGGGCAGATCGGACCAGTTTCCAATGCTTTCCGCATCACTCCCTTTGGGACAGGACAATCCTTGTACTTTGGTGATGGTACTTCCGGTAATTCGGACACGTGGTTTAGTACCACGGCAGAAACTACCCCAAAAACGAATGTTCCATTCATAGTAAAAGCATCCGGCAACATTGGAATTAATACAAATGCTCCCTCCGCGACTCTTGAAATTTCAGCGACGAGAGGTGCTGGAACTGGTTTCGTTATATCTGATCCGGGTGATTCGAACAATGACAGGTTTTGGTTTCAAATAGCCCTTGATGGAAGTTCATTGTTTAAGATGTGGAATCAATCAGAATCAGAAGTAATAAGACTAGATTCGGATGGAAACACTTTTCTTAATGGAGGTAATGTTGGAATTGGAAATACAACCCCAAATTTCAAAGGTTATGCAAACGGAAGTGTATTGAGTGTTGGAGGCAATTACGCTGGAATTCTAGAGTTGGCCTCGAACTTGAATTCTAACACAATTGGAAGGGTTGATTTTTTTAGCACAGCGGTGTCGAAAAGGCTTGCATCGATCGTGGCATTTAAATCTAGTAATGAAGATAGTCAACTCCGATTTTATACAAAACCAACAGAAGGATCGATGAAAGAAGCACTTCGAATTGATAAAGATGGTGATATTGGTATAGGTATAACAAATCCAACCTCCAAACTTCACGTCGACGGTAACATCATCGCCGAAGAAGTCAAGATTCAGGATGTGACCGGTGCAGACTTTGTTTTTAAGGAAGACTACGACCTGAAACCACTCTCCGAAGTGGAAAAATACATTTCCGAAAACGGTCATCTACCAGATATCCCTTCCGCTTCTGAAATGAAGGAAAACGGCGTCCAGATGGGCGAACTGAATATGAAGTTGCTTCAGAAGATTGAAGAACTCACCCTATATACTATCGACCTGAAAAAGGAAAATGAAGAACTCAAATCCGAGATCAACCTAATACCAAAAGCCCAAAGCCAAACGCCAATAGCTAATAGCCAATTAGCTAAACAGATCGAGGAGTTGACGCTGTATGTATTGGAGTTAAAGAAAGAAAACACCCAACAAAACCTACTTATACAAAGATTTTTATCTGAAAATGAAAAAACTCACTAGCCATACCATGAGAAAATTTAACATCAGCTTTCTGAGTTTCTTCCTAGCGTTCATTGTATGTGGTCAGGAGGAACAACCTCATGAAAAAATCCCGATTACCTCTCCCAATGTAACAGGTTTGGGTCAGTACATCGACTTTCCTGTGAATCATCATACGGGAGTACCTCAAATCAATATTCCAATTTATACCGTCCAGGAAGGGCCGATAAACCTGCCCGTATCACTGTCATATCATGCCGGTGGTCTTAAAGTGAATCAACCCTCGAGTTGGGTAGGAGCCGGATGGTCGCTGAATGCGGGTGGAATGATCTCCCGATCAGCACAGGGTCTGTTTGATGAAAAGCAATATTTCGGGAAGTCTTTCTTGAGAGATAATGGATATACTGATTATTTTCTTGATGGCCTTGGAAGAATGGCCTTGAATGACCTGGCCGCAGGTCGGCTTGATGGAGAACCGGATATTTTCTATTTCAATTTCGGTGGTTATAGCGGTAAATTCTATATCAGGGAAGATCATTCACCAATGATCATTCCGCACCAGGACATTAAGATCCAACCCCTATACTGTACAAATCCAACGGGTCAAAACTGCAGCACAACGTCCTCCTATTTGAGAGGTTGGATTTTGACTACTCCTGATGGCACTAAATACCATTTTGGATTAAGAGGGGGTTCGTTTATCGGTGATCAGCCTTATGAAAAGATATTTCCTTATTACTTTACTTCCGGCGAAGATATACCCGAAACAATCGGGAGCTGGTTTTTGTACAAAGTAGAGTCGGCGGATGATCAGTTTTCTGTTGAATTGACTTATACGCAAGAGGAATACTCCCACTATTCTCTTGCCATTGGAGGTGCCAAACCATATGGCAATAGTGCTTACAGCAACTTAGTAAAAAACTCCATACAGGGGGTAAGATTGACTTCCATTGATTTTTCTAATGGTAAAGTAGATTTTATACCAGATACAACAGACATAAGGGAAGATCTTTCAAATTTCAGATTCGGGATCAGCGACGGTCCTAATACGGAAGCTTACGCACTTTGGAAGATTAAAATTTCCGGAACCGCTTCGGATATGTGTAAAGTCTTTGAGTTTGACTACGGGTATTTCAATGATACGACCACTCCATTGCCAAATCCGATAACCACTGCGGTTACGAGGGACAAAAAACGACTAAAGTTGAATTCTTTACAGGAAAAATCATGTGATGGCACTGTTGTGATCCCTGCCAGGCAATTTTCTTACTACGATGAATTAATGGTTCCAAGGATACTCACTTATGCCCTCGATCACTGGGGTCATTACAATGGTGCGACGTCCAATACATGGGTCGTGCCTCCGGTATCCGCGGATGGAGGTAGTTATTTCTATCCCGGAGCTGATAGGGAAGCAAGCTGGCCGGAAATGCGAGCCGGAACCATTAAATCAATAACACATCCAACAGGAGGCTCAACTGAATATATCTATGGATATGATGTGACTACTACATCAAGACTTGTGACTGATACTACGTACGCTGCAGAAACTACTAAGTACTGCTATGTTGATGGTTCATTTAATGGTCAACGATGTCCATCATTGGGGTATTCTTACTCTTTCACCGTTTCGAATACGACTGTTTTCAAAATGAGAGTTACCTCTCTCACATCTGGTGGCTCCTACTACATTCAGAAAAACGGCACTACTATCAAAACACTTTATTCAGGACCTGGTAGTGGGTATGTGGAAGATATTTTTACTCTTTCTCCTGGAAACTATGATGTCTATGGTCAATCCAACAATGGCTCTGGATTTGGCCAGGGAGTAAGATTGGACCTCTGGAGAGGGACTATCAATACGCAGAATGTAACAACCGATCACATTGTTAGTGGTTTGAGGATTGATAACATCAAACACAAGGAATCCAATGGCACTACTTCAGTTGAGAAATTCTACGATTATCCGGGAGGTCCCATTCTCTTTAGTATACCAAAATACATATACCTTTTAAGAAGTGAGGCCAATGGGGCACTCGGATTAGCCGGTGAACCACAATACACTTCAACAGGTTGTCGTCTGGATGGAAACTACACATACCTGGTAAGCCCTTCCAGTATCATTCCCATGCAAACTTCTCAGGGAGCACATAAAGGATATGAATACGTACGCGAGTATCAAACAGGTAACGGATATGTAGAATATAAATTTGATGTCTCCGGGGCATTGGCTTTTCCTGATGAGGGAGTGAGTGTACGTTCCATTCCGTCAGGATGTCCCTCCACTGGAGATTACTATCCACCAGCGCCATTACCAAATAATTTTAGAAGAGGATCTCTCTTAAATCAAAAGGTTGTTGATGAATCCGGAAATCTATTGAAGGAAACCATATACAATCCAGTCTACCAGGAGGATCCGTATGGAGTATTTGGGGTTAAAACTCATGAGATAACCAGTCCATCAACACCCATACATGTGACCTGGTATGATATGAAAAGTGGCAGGAAAGTCTCAGAGATTGTAACCGAAAAAACCTACAATCCCGATGATGTGACTGATTTTGTGGCTACAACTCAGGAAATGTTATATGAATCTGAAATCCATAATTCTCCCACAAAGCAATCGACATATGAAGGAACTTCAGCTTCGGGTACGGCACTCAATTCCCGGTTGATACAATATGTTCAGGATCTGACATCATGTGAGCAATCGTGTTCCAGTTGTGTATCCACATTGAATTCTGCTTTGTCGACAGCGTTAAGTAATTACAATTACAATATGAGTGTCACCTGTGTTGGAGGAGGTGGAAATTGTAGTTCATTAAAGGGCTGCATAGCAGGTTACGATCCTTGTGACATCACAGCTGATCCCACGGTAGGGTGTAAAGTTTGTGCCTACACCAATTACAAAGTTGAGGTAAATGAAGCGTATGAAGCTTATGTGGATTGCATGATCAGTAATTGCTCTGATGGTGAGGAAACGGCCTGTCTGAATAACAAATTCTCCCTGGCAGATAATGAATTGGATGCACTCCTGACGTTGCACCTACAAAACAATATGATCAATCCTGTTGAAGTAACCTCTCTCAGGAATGAAAACGTTGTCTCAAGCACTTATACGGAGTTTGACCGAGATATCTCCAACAACGCCAGCCGAATATACCCCAGGTATAATTATCGAATCAATACGGATACACCAATCCCCAATAATCAGTTCGATCCTGCTACTTCAAATACAAGTACCGTGATCACTGACACTGATTATGATGTAGCGTCGGAAGCGTCCTACAAGTATTCCGAAGGTCGTATCGTTGAAGTAATCGGCAGGGATCAGGTCTATACATCATACATCTGGGGACATTCCAATAATTATCCCATTGTAAAGGCAGTAGGTGTAAACCACTTTACACTCTCTACAGCGTATACTGCCGTGGGTGGTAATTTGAACACCTTGCGAAACCAGGCTTCCCTCGCTGATGCGCTCGTGACCACCTATGAATATGATCCGCTCATTGGAATGACTGCTCAAACCGGTCCGGATGGACTCAGACAGACCTTCGAATACGATGACCTGGGTAGGTTACTAAAGGTCAAGGACCAGAATGGCGATGTGCTCAAGCAGTACAGTTACAACTATAATTCATCCAACTAAAATGAAAGTAGTCATGAAAAACATCAGAGTAAATACAACAGTAATGACGAAATCAATTTTGTTTGGAGTCATTTTAGTTATTATGTCCAATTTGGGTATTTCCCAAACCATCAACAACATTGAATCGAGAATATCAAGAATTGCCGGGCAAAATGATATTTCTGGGCAAACCAACAAGGATAATGTCATGGTATCCAAGGAATACCTTGATGGTCTCGGACGACCTGTTCAATCCGTTCAGAGGTGGGGTTCTCCACTTGGATATGATATGGTCGTGCCAACCGAGTATGATGCCTTAGGGAGAAAAGTGAAGAAATACTTACCTTATGTTCACGGAGGGATCACGAATGGAGCTCTTCAAACTTCCTGGACGGCTCGTCTGAATTCCTGTTATGACAATGTAGGCGATGACATTGCCAACACCAATTTTTACTGGTCCGAGAGTGATTTCGAACCTTCACCGTTGAATAGAGTGGAAAAAGGGTATGCGCCCGGTGAAGTATGGGCTAAAAGTTCAGGAAACCGTCCGGTTGAGAGTAAATACTTGACGAATCTGGCATCTGATAACATTGTGGTGTATTACGTCGATGGGAATGGATACCTCAATAACAAACTAAGTGGCGAGAAATATCATGGTGAAGGTGAATTGTACAAAAACATCACAATTGATGAGCATGGAAATCAGACCATTGAATTTACTAATGTCCTGGGGCAGGTTGTTTTGAAGAAAGTTCAGGCTGTAAGTAATCCTACCCTAGATGAGCACTGGTACCGCACCTATTATGTCTATGATGACTTTGACCGGCTGAGATTTGTGCTGCCGCCAAAACTGGTAAAACACTTTGATGGCAAAGACATTACCGCAGCCACATTTACTGGAAATTTCGAATACCACCAGGACAATGTCATCATCAATGACAGCTACCTGGCAGGTAAGACCTTTCCCTATACCATTTTCATGAAACATGGATCCATTGCTACGATTGAGCAACCTTTTACCCATAACAAAGCCAGTGGAGACCTTGATATTGTGAATGGGGTACCAGCCTCAACCGAGGATATCGTTGTCTTTGAGGAACTTGCCTTCCAGTATGATTATGATAAAAGAGGGAGAATGGTAGGTAAGAAAGTACCAGGATCAGGATGGGTACACATGGTTTACGATAAGTGGGATAGACTGGTATTGACACAGGATCCTAATCTTCGTCAAAGCAACCAATGGATCTTCACCAAATATGATCAATTAAGTAGACCTGTCATTACGGGGATCCATACCAATACAGGATCTGCTTCCACAATCCAAAATAACCTGGAAAGTGAATCGATACATCACGAGTCGTCAGGTACTACACATGGATATTCCAATAGTGCATTTCCAACGACCAACATTAACGCATATCACACCATCACTTATTACGATGACTATACCACGATAGAGAGTCAGTCCGGATTGGCTTTTCAGACCATCAATGAAAGTAGTAATGGCCTGGTTATTGTTTCAGGTGACAAGTTATCATCACCGAAAGGCCTGGTGGTTGGCACCAAAACCAATATTTTGGGAACGTCATTGTATGAGTATTCAGTTACCTATTACGATGAGAAACAACGTCCTATTGAGGTAGTGCTAAAGTATCATGATGGGAATACGGAACGAGTGTTTAATTCCTACGATTTCATAGGGAATGTACTGGTCACCAAGACGGTTCGATCCGGAGGGAATTTTAGTGTTCCGGAATATCACTGGTTCACTTATGATCACATGAACCGATTGACCCAAGTAGAACATCAACTAGGTTCCAACAGCTCGGATAAGGTGATCATGAAAGAACTTCACTACAATGAGTTAGGTGAACTGATTGAGCAAAACATCGATTCGGATGACAACGGGAGCAATTTTGTGGCTTCCACAGACTATGTCTACAACATAAGGGGATGGATGACCCACATCAACACTCCTGACCTCTCTGTAACAGATCCGAACAGTGAACCCGACGCATTCGGAATGGAACTGATCTATGATGCGGCTGGCGAATACAATGGCAACATAGGGGAGATCAGATGGAAGAACCTTTTGGATGCGGAGGACCGAAAATATGGGTACAATTACGATCCTCTCAATCGACTAACCCAGGCCGATTATGGTGTAGGTGCCACATTTACCGATACTAAATTTGATGTAAACTCAATCTCTTACGATGAGAATGGAAATATTCTGAATCTCCAGAGAAGAGGGGTCAATGGGTCAGGTACAGCCATTAACATGGACAATCTGTCCTACAGTTATCTGGGTAATCAATTGACTAAAGTGGATGATAGCTGGGATGATGGCAGGGGATTCGTTGATGGTGCGTCCACGACCAATGAATACCTCTATGACCTGAACGGTAACATGACCATTGACAAGAACAAAGGCATATCATCTATTACCTACAATGTACTAAACCTGCCGGAAGTGGTGACCATGGATAATGGCACGACTGTTGAGTACGATTACCGTGCAGATGGTATCAAGGTAGCGAAGCGAGTAACTGCCAGCGGAGAAACCACATCAACTCTGTACAGAGGTAATGAACAGCATGAACAGGAGGTACTGAGTTTCCTGATGACAGATGCGGGTCGTGCGACTCCTCGGATCCTTGGGAAGTTCGACAAGTGGCAGTACGAGCACTTCGTAAAGGACCATCTGGGTAACTCCAGGGCGTCAGTCAGAAGGCCCGATACCTTTGTCTATGATGCTACCATGGAATCCTCGAATGCTTCCACCGAGGAGCAAGTATTCAGTAACATGGATACACGACAACAATCTAACGCCCGAACAGGAACCTGGGCAGCCCTTACCAGTGGGACGCAACGAGTAGGTCCGATGATCGCTTTGAAAGTGGCAAAAGGTGACGATGTGGATCTGGAGGTCTATGGGAAATACGTATCAGGTGGAGGAACATCGAATACTCCCACACTGGCAGGATTCGCCGGAACATTGGCAGATGGGCTCACAGGTAGCAGTGCGTCTTTGGCAGAGAGTTCGATTGATTTCATCGGAGGATTTACCGAAGCGCTCAATGTACTTGGTTTTGGTGGAGACGGTTCTACAACAGAAGGAGCCTACCTAAACTACCTGATCTTCAGTGAAGATTTCACCTACCAGAGTGCAGGATTTAAAGAGTTAACAACTGGTAGCACCTACACGTTGCTGGACATCCCAAACATCAGCATAACTACCAGTGGGTACCTGG
Source organism: Cyclobacteriaceae bacterium (assembly GCA_965242805.1). Taxonomy (GTDB): domain Bacteria; phylum Bacteroidota; class Bacteroidia; order Cytophagales; family Cyclobacteriaceae; genus JANQEU01. The sequence continues at coordinate 5,417,221 of CBDETD010000002.1, forward strand.
TCGCATATGTTTCCTATGAAAGTGACAATGCTGATCGAGCCTTTTTCGATGATTTCAAGGTGGTTCACACCCAGGCGTCAGTAATACAGCAGGATGATTATTATCCATTTGGTCTGACGTTTAATAGCTACGTGTCGGGTGATGAGAATTTGTATAAGTATAATGGAAAGGAAGAACAGAAAGAAACAGGGTGGTATGATTATGGGGCTAGGATGTATATGGCCGATGTTGGTAGGTGGGGTGTTATTGATCCTGCTGCAGATGAATATTTTCCAATAAGTCCATATACTTATGTTGCTAACAATCCTTTGATTTTTATTGACCCAACAGGTGAACGGCTATATTTCGTGGGCGGTGCAAATAATGATCAAGATGGTTGGAATTATATTAACAGGTGGGGTAATTACTTCACACAAGCTGGCATTCGTGGATTTACAAGATTAAATGCTTCAACAGGCAAATCAGGAGATATTGCCTTCACTTCAATGTTTAGGAATACAGGGGGATACTTTTACAATGATGAACTTTCTGGTGCTATGAATGAGGGTCCAAGTTATTTCAGACATAATCATCGAAGTATTAATACTGCCCTTGATCAAATTCAATCAGATTTGGAAAATAATCCACTTGAAGATGGTGAACAGTTTAATTTGGCTGGTTACAGCTACGGAAGTGTTTTGCAGGCCCAAGTAGCATTGAAGCTTGCTGATAAGGGCACTTACATAGATAATCTGATATTGATAGGTAGTCCAATTTCTGATGAATCAGATTTATTCAAAGAACTGTCTAACAACGATAATATAGGAAACATTCTTAGGGTTGACATTGAAGGGGACTTACTAAGTAATCCAAACGATGTATTGGAATATCTTCAAGGTGCATTTCAAAACAGTTCTGACGATGGACCGCATTTTGATCTAGCAAGACCTGGCAAAGAAGTAGATCAAAATATTCAGAAAATAATTAATTGGCTAAAGGAAAATGGTGTTGAATAATGAAAATGTTTAACAAGAAAGCATTCAAAATCACATTAATATTTCTGGTAGTATATTCGATTGTTCAAGTGATTGGAGCACCATTTCTTGTGACATGGGGAGGTACAACAGTTTTTAAGGAAGTAATTATGTTCTTTCTATCTATCCCATTCAACTGGTCCGATTTGATATCAAGTAATCTTGGGTTTTTACTACTAAATATTTTGTTCTGGTCATTGGTTGTTTATGTGATTTTGTTGATTGTCCTTAATGTCGTTATTCAAACTAGAAGGCAGAATCAATGAAAGGATGTTACGTACTATTATATCAAAATCCATATAGCCATTCAAAACCATCATCAATATCTGAATGGGTACGGCTTGGATGCAGGATGATCTAAAGTTGCTGGTTACAAGAAACCTACACTGAATCCTTGTAGTAGTAGAACCATCCGTCTTCAGCATGTTGATACTTCCATATGCCACCAAGCTGTTGGATCAATCTGCTGGATAACTGGTGGTAGATGCCGACTTTCCTAGCTGTGTTTGCTTGGAAGTAGAAGAAATCAATATTCCATTGCTGTACTAGCTGGGATATAGTATTGAATAACTGTGTGATCAGTTTGAATACAGGAAGCATAGTATTCACTGAAGTATAATCTACTGACCATTCTGGAAGATTGGATATATCATTAGGATTCCATGACTGCCATACTGGATTGGATTTCCATGCTGACAACTGGTCTGGGATACTGTATGCCAAGATCAGTTCATGATCTGGGGTAATGATAATCTTCCAATTCTGATCTTCAATTTCTATAGATTTTTCTATGATCTGCATCTTGGATAAGATACTAAATTCTGGGCTGGAATTACAGGTATCTATGTACTGGAAATGCAGGATGAAATCCTAGCTTTAATTGAAAGAAATATTAAAAAAAGGTTTACCTACGATGCTGGAAACATTCCTAGCTATTACAGGTAATCTGAATGATAAAATCTGAAGTATTAATTGAAAGAATATATAAGAAAGATTTATCCATAGAAGCTACATGTACCTAGCTGTGTCATCAATTCTTATCTGGTAATATCATACAGGTAATCTGAACTAGTATATAAGAATCTGAATTTAGATATGGTTAGATTATATTATTCCTTTCTTTACCAACGCTTCCTTTACTTCAGATGACTTCCAATAATTTCTGCCACCAAACTTATGTTTCTTGAATATTCCTGCATCACAGTATCGGTAAATAGTATTATTGGATAGACCTGTGATTTGAATCAGGTCATCAATTTTCAGTAATCTTTTTTCTTCTAGTTTTTCAGTATCAATCAGTGTATTCATTATTAGTTCCTATTTCTAATCTTTTTTTTAATTTTTTCTAAATCTTAATCCCAAAACCTAAGTCTTAAATCTTAATCCCAAAATCTAATTTTTAAATCCAAATCTTAATGTTTCTATTCATAAGTATTCAGCTAACGCTGAATTAATTAGCCCCCCTTAGATCAGTTAAATTTTGATTTTGACACTTGGTTTCCTATATCATCACGGGGCTGTACAAACTGATCCTAAAAGGAAATGATGGAGGTGCATACCAAGATTTTGACTGCCTGACCCAAACACTGTCCATCTTTATTAGGTAGTGCAAGTTTGGTAAGGTGTTTATACATCTGATTCCTTACGAAGATGTTCAGATATGTAATCGGAAATTTGTATCCTAGAACCTAGTATTGGCCATCACCATATATAAGTATGAAGAAGATGGGAAAACGTGATGTTCTATGGGAAAAAATGTTAAAGAAGTGTCATCAGGCATCAACCACTGTCTGGTCTTTATGATACTGAATTGTATGCAATATAATAAAGAATTGGTAAATTCCCAAAATAATACAATAATACATTAGTATTATTCATTAATATGATGGCTTACATTAAAATATTACAATTTACGGATAACTAGCAGGTATATTTCCAATTGTCCTTGAAATTTCGTAACTTACTGTATATGAGATCGTTACAGTTAAGTCATCAAGTTAAGCCATATGCCTTGTACAGCAGGGTGTCCACCGATGACCAAACCACACTGAATCAGACCTTGCAGTTGAAGCGGTATGCTGAATCCAAAGGATGGGAATATGATCTATTTGAAGAACAGGAATCTACTAGGAAAAGCAGACCGATCAAGGCACAGTTGCTTCATCTGCTTCGGGCTGGGAAGTATCAAGGCATCGTGGTGACCAAGCTGGATAGGTATGCTAGGTCATCCACCGAATTGCTGATTGAAATCCAAGAACTGATCAACAGGGGAATCGAATTTCATTCCATATCTGAAAACCTAGACTTCAGCACAGCAACAGGCAGGCTACACTTCAATATCTTGTCAGCCTTTGCAGAATTTGAAAGGGATTTGATTAGGATTCGCACGATTGAAGGATTAGAAAGGGCTAGGATGCAGGGGAAGAAAGTAGGCCGTCCAAAGGGTAGCAAAGACAAGAAGAAAAGGACACGTAGACCAAAAACCGTCCCCCTTTATAATTATGCTGTTGCGTAATCTATCCATACTGATCGTATTGGGTGTTATCCCCCCATGTTATTTTCCATGTTTAAAAACGGACGTTTTTAGTTGAAGCATCTGAAGGTCACATCCGAAGAATATCTTGAATCTTTGGATGCCTTCAGGAACTGGCTTTTACTTCTGGGCTATGCACCTACCACAGCATATGTCTTGCCCAATTCAGTCAATGAACTATTACATTGGCTGGAACGAAATGGTGTATCCAAACTGACCGACATTGACGCAGGATCACTAGATGCTTTTTGGAAGTATCTGGTTGGCAGACCTAATCAGCGCAGGCAAGGAAATCTGTCTGGGCCACATCTGAAGAAGTACAAACAAGCCATACGGAACTTCACTAGGTTCTTGCATGTCACCAAGTCAATTCAGCTGGGATACAACTTTGAATTGGAATCCGATGCAAGATTCAAGAACATCATATTTCTAACGCTGGGTGAAATCCATGACCTATATAGTGTGGTCAAAGGCAACACCATTCTGGGATGCAGGGACCGTGCGATCCTAGCCATCTTCTATTCATGCGCCCTACGAAGAAGTGAAGGTGAAAAGCTGAATGTGAAGGATGTCAACCTAAACACACGACAGCTTCACGTTCGGGAAGGCAAAGGATTCAAGGAACGATTAGTACCTATTGCGGGACGGGCTTTAGCAGATATTGAAACCTACCTAGATGAATCAAGACCGATCTTACTGAAGGATGGAAACAGCAAAGCATTCTTCATCAGCACACGTGGTGATCGGTTGTCGGGTCAGATGATGTACTTGCGTGTTAAACAGCTTACAAGGTTGGCACAGGTCAAGAAGAACGTAGGACTACATACACTACGACACAGCATTGCCACACACTTACTTCAGAACGGTATGCAATTACACAAGATCAGCAAGTTTCTTGGTCATGAATCATTGGAATCCACACAAGTATACACCCACTTGGTTGATGATTGATTTCGCCAATCACATGCTGGGCAAAGGGTATCAGAAGACATCAGTTGAATCCTACATCAAGGCTGTAAAGTTGTTTCTAGGATGGTTGAAGTCAGATAATGTGGGTAACCTATCTTATAACCAACTTCTTGACTACCTATCCTATTTGCGCAGGAAAGGAAATACAACGGTAACAGTCAATGGATACTTGGTTGCTATTCAGCATTATCTGGGGTATCAACACATGGATACGTCCAAAATCGAAAGCCTTCGTGTTCGGAACAAACACAGGAAAATACTAACTGCACAAGTCCTACCATACCGTCAGTTATTAGCCCTTTACCAGCGATTTCCAGCTGGCACACGGCATCAAAAACGGTACAAGGTAATTCTAGGTCTGATGATATTTCAAGGGCTTAATTCACGGGATATAGGCTTGCTGAAGGTGGATGATATTGATGCAAGGAAAGGTATAGTCAAAGTACCATCTAATCATAAATCCAACAACAGGGTACTTCATCTGGATGATAGTCAGATATGGCCACTGCTGGAATACTTGTATAAAATCAGGCATCAGTTTGGCTGTGTGGCCACCAACAGGGGTAAGCTATTCCTATCCAAAAGCCCAACACTGAAGATGGTACTACATCAGATGCTGGTCAATCTGAAGAAGATGAACAAGGCTGTTGTTTCAGGTAGGCAGATTCGTGCTAGTGTGATCAACCATTGGCTACATCAATACAACCTACGGAAGGTTCAGTACATGGCAGGCCACAGGTACATCAGCAGTACCGAAAAGTACATTGACCTACGTCTGAAGGAACTTGAAACCGATCTGGAAATATTTCATCCGATGGGAATTATATAACCTAGCGAATTATCCTTCAATTTATTCCAGATACCCCATTCATTCCCTAGTTTTAAGTATGGATACCACTAAAAAGGGAAACCAATTTGAAGATGCTTCATTTGAACTTATTAGTGATAGTATTAATTCTGGCAAACTTGGCTTAATTCCTAGCCAGTGTAAGGTATTCAAAAAGAAGGGCTACTATTCAAAAGACAGGGATGATGAAATTGTCTTTGATCTTACCATTGAAGTCTGGGCACCAAAAGCTGATAGATTCACACTGCTTTGGATAATAGAATGTAAGTCTTTGAAGGGAAAAGTTCCTGTTGATGATGTGGAAGAATTTCATAGCAAGATCAATCAGGTTTCGGAACTGAACACGAAGGGTGTTATGATTTCTGAAAATGGATTTCAAAAGGGTGCATTTAAATTGGCGAAATCGTTGGGATTAATGTTGATCCAATTGAATTATGATGATACAGGACAAATTTTGCTTCATAGAATACATAGATCACAGGAATCCCAGCCTGAAGAAGACATGTCATCCCTTCTTACAGAAATCTTTAATGCAAGAACTAGGGTTACTGGGCTTGACAGATATTCGGGAAAGAAGATTGAATCAATTTCACAAAAGTTCTTGGAAGAATTTAACCCAGATATTCTGGACTATGCCCGTAAAATCCCAATAGACCAACTAATCGAATACGTAAGGGATAAATTTAGATTAGGTACTGACTTATCAGGAAGTCTTGGAACTAACGATAATGGACACGACATCTTGGGATTCTATAGTAGAAAAGACAATAGAATTTGTATAGACAAGTCTGTTGTTGGGTCAGAAAGGTTTCCGTTCATTTTTGCCCATGAACTTGGACATTTTGTCCTGCACAATAATTTGAAAATGAATCAAAAAGAATATGACCTTTCAAGTGATTCGATCTACAACTTTAGAATTGGGAAGCATATTTTGACAAATGACAAGAACTGGATTGAATGGCAAGCAAATCACTTTGCAGCAACGTTAATTCTACCATCAAGTTCACTTTTGCATAGGTTAGTTAGGTTTCAATATAGACAGGGTATACCGCACAAGGGTAGAATTTATGTTGACAATCAGCTTATAAACAAGATTGATTATAATGAAACCATTACTTTCCTTTCTAGCTTTTTCGGTGTTACCAAAACAAGCGTCATCTTCAGACTTAAAGAAATGGGAATCTTGGAATTTGAAGATTCCTTCAAACAAGTGGGAAATATTGGGATTCTAAACTACTTGTAGGTTGGACAGAAGTAGAAACGAAAACACCGAAGGCGTCAATGTACATTTCGACGACTTCACCGTCACCCACGCCCGAACGAATGTAGTGCAAAGCGATGATTACTATCCTTTTGGGCTGACGTTTAATAGCTACACGTCGGGCGATGAGAATTTGTATAAGTATAATGGCAAGGAAGAACAACAAGAGACAGGCTGGTATGATTACGGGGCTAGGATGTATATGCCGGATTTGGGACGGTGGGGTGTTGTTGATCCCTTAGCTGAAAAATATCAGCAATTGGCACCCTATAACTATGTGGATAATAATCCTATCAACAACACTGATCCTGATGGACAATGGATAAAATACGGAAGGTACAAGAATGAGACTAAGATGGCGATTAGATACCTTAAAAAGAATTCACCATCGGCAAGAAAGACAATAAGGCGATTACAATTCAGTTTAAGGAAGGTGAAAATTGATGGCACATTTGCTGGTGTAGGAACTGCTGACGAAAGCAAAAGGGAGATTACATACACCCCATACCAAGCAATGGTATTAAAGAATGGCGAGGTTCAATCACCGGCAGTAACCTTGTTGCATGAAATGGAGCACATAGTTGATGGACTTGATGGAAACGTTGATAGAAGCATAGACCCAACGACAAATCAACCCGTCAATGAGGAACAAGCAACTGATAAGGAAGCAGTGGTTGTTGATGAACTTAATTCCAATTTGTCTGATAGCACGCCAGAAGGTAAGAGGAATGATTATGATGAGGGGACAACCAATACTGTAAATGTTGCTTTTTCAATTTCTAATGATCCGGTTCAAAAAGTATCTAAGAAAACGGCCGAAAGGATAATAAAAGAAGAAAAAAAGCAATAGGATAAAGATGAAAACTAGTAATTACTTGATATTGACATTTTTAATTAGTTGTATATCATTTTCACAAAATCAGATAAAGCCGCTTGAAGGGTATAACAAATTGGTTAGTGCGAAATTTTCCATCGGTGAATCTGAGCTGTTGTTAGATAGTTTGGTTATTATATCTTTATCAAAGAGCAATGGGCACAATCAATTAATACCCCTTTCTTTCATTAGTCATGGAGATACAATCACTAAGGTTTATTACCTAAAAGATTTGAGGAGCCTAAAAAAGAAGATTGTAAATGAACTAAGGTTTGTCAATGAATTTACCCAAATAGATGTTAATGGGTACGATGTTAAAAGGTCTTTGATCAAGGAATATGACAAGGATTCAATTGCAAATATTAATGAACAGAACATGATGGTAAATAGTGAATTGTTTGATTGGGATCAGTATTTTGAGCTATCACCATCTTCTGCGTGTTGCAGCTTTGATTCGCATCAAGAGAAAATTGCTTTTGTATATTGGGCATTTATCAATGGTATACTTCTTGAGGAAGATGATCCATCTGGTGGTTTACATTATATTCCTTATTAGTCATCCAAAATCCATTTAGCCATTCAAAACCATTGCCGGTTATGTTGAAGTGAAATAAAATAGTAACAAAATATATCATTATGGCCACAGCTTCATCAATCAAATCTGCAATCAAAAAGCGTGTAGAAGGATCGAAAGGTTCTACCTACAAGGACTGGACAATTGGCATCACAACTGATTTTTCCGGAAGAAAGAACGATCATGGCAATCCACAGCATTGGACTCACTGGGAGGCAGATTCAATAGCCGTTGCTAGGGAAGTTGAAACATACTTTCTTAATGAATTTCCGGCGAAGGCATCTGAAAGAATGAAAGGTGGAACTGGTGGTGACATTGATCCAAGTAAGACGGTATATGTTTACATTTTCTAAGCTGTCAAATTCCAATAGGCAACCAAAATCATAACCAATATTGGAACGGATGCTGGTGACTATTGAAGTGATCTAAAGTTGCTGGTTACAAGAAACCTAGAATCAACCGTATTCAACAAGAATTTGGCTATTTTTAGACATTGAACATAAGAACATAGATCAGCCAATCAGCTCACTTACTCACATGCGATTTTCGTTGCTATTGTTTCTTGTTTTATTCTTCATATCCAGTCTCTCTACGGCACAGCTCAAGGTCACTGGAAAGGCTACCGGAAGACACCAAAAGGCCATTGAAAATGCAAGGAAGACAAAGGGCAAAGGACAGGAAATGTGGAGCACCGGGAAGCAGCGAAAGAAGGAAGTGGAGCAAGCTTTGGAAGACACCAAATACCTGGATGGGATACCGGATTCTGTTGATTTTGAGGAACGATTTAGTTATTACGAGGAACGTCTGGATCACAAAGACCTCAAGAAAATAAAGAAGACCTACAGTACCTATAAGAGGGCATACCGTAAGAAACATCGGTTGGATACTCTTCCGTCAGTCCCCGATACTGTACTTCAACATCACACCAGGCAGCGTCTCAGGCTTTTTGAGAAAATGGCCGAGGAGAAATTGGTGAATAAATTTGAATTGGTTAATCCAGGAGCTTCACAGACCGCCTTGATCCCACAGAATCCATTGTCAGGTGCTGGAATGTCCAATGAAATGAAAACACCAGGTATTGACAATGAAGTTCCGGATGTCAATGTTGGAAATTTGGACCTCCCGACATCAGTGATCCAACCCGATCAGATGGGAGATGTTTTCTCTGAAATGCCCAAATTAAATGTTGATGAGGCCCAGGATCAGATAAAAGGTTTGAAGAAGAAGTATACAAGCTTACAGAGCACTAATGATCTATCTACTGGTGTCAAGCGCAGTTCTATGAAGCAATACCCTTTCCATCGACGATTCCAGATCGGAGGTACGATTGATATGGCATCTACGGACCCTTTGATCTTTAACATTGATCTGCAATTAGGGTATAGAATTAACAAGTATGCAACCATAGGAGTAGGGGGGCTGTACAGGAAAGAGTTCACCAGTTCCAATTTTGATGACATCACCGGTGATGGGTATGGTTGTCTGGGATTCTTCAGTTACGAGATTGTGAATTCATTCTTTGGATACACGGAATATCAAAGGATCACATCCGGTGAGATTCCGGAAGGTTCAAATGACCTGATCTGGGATACTGCTTTTTATCTGGGATTAGGTCGGGCTGTAAATCTCTCTAAACGTTTTCAGATGACGATTATGCTACTTTACGATCTTAACAACAAGGCAAATGACCTGTCTATAAGACCTTTTACATTGAGGGTAGGCTATAGGGTAAGATAAGAATAGGACGTAGAGTTCTTAAACAATAAACCCACACATCCAGCATGGCCTATCTCATCAAACATCAGCTTTGAAAAGCTGTAATAACCATCAATAAATTATATATTGAAGCGATTTTGGGAATCGATTCGGTGTGTGTCACGCCCCCCACACTCCAATCACATACTCGCCACTCCGTTCTTAACAGAAAAGAAGGATTTACAGTATATCAAGAATTTAGTAGTACAAAGTCCGATCAGAACATCAGAGATCTACACACACATCACTCACGAAAACACAAGATTCTTTCCAGTGTCACCCAAGAAATTCATTTTCATTATGTAGAAATTAGCACAATGTATAATCCCAAAAAATTAGCAAATGCCATTTTGGATCTTGTGAGGAAAGAGAATGAGATTCTCATATCAGGATTTCAAAAAGGGATATTTGACTGTCCTGAACTAGCCCTTGTCTACATGCTGGGAAAGGAGCTGGCAACAGACTCAATTGAACATTTTGGAACTGGATATCAATGGGTGAGGGAAACTAATTTTGGTCAGGGTGGACCGACTGATCTAGCCTTTGTTGCAGAAGACGAAACCTTCCCGATCTTACTCTTTGAGTTTAAAATGGATGACACTTATCATGTCTATGCGAATGATATCAAGAAACTTCGAAAGCCATTGACTGGAAAATATGCATCCCAGGAAGCGCATAAGTTCTTTTGCGGTTTAAAATGGTGTAATAACTCATCTGACAAAAGAGTCTTTGAAGCCGGATTCTTGGAACAGACAAACCTGACCACGCCAGTGTTGGAAGATTTCTTCCCAACGATTGTAGATCTTCCCACGACAAACAGATATTGCTATTTCTCTTTTTGGGAAGTGGAATGAGGATGGGCATAGACCTATTGATTGAGATTTGATTAAGGTGTAGAAATTTGAATCGGTAACCTCTGGGTTTTGAGAGCCCTTTCGAAACTTATCTCCAAGCATGCGATCAAGTATTCGATTTTACTTTATTCATATATTCAAAAAATCTTTCGTAAATCTCAGTGAACTGGCCCCATAATGTATATTTCCTCTTTTTTTCATCTTTTTTTACTAAATAAAGTATTCCCATTATCTCCTCATACCTGTGTGCAAATAGTTTAATGAAAAAAATATCTTTTGAATCCAAGACTACTTCTGTCGTAAACAACAGAATTCTCCCCAATCCATCAACTGAAATTGAACTTACACTATTAATGATACTATCTCGGATGTTTGCTCTTTCAGAAGCATCATCATAGAGATCCCATCTATTATAAAATTCTCTGTACTTTAACTTTATTTCATTTATCAACTCCTCACCTTTTTTTTGATCTCCTTCACGTTCTAAACCATCAATTTCCTCTCCAATCATTCGAAACAATTCAAAAATATTACCCTGCTCCCGATCCTTTCGAAGCTCTTCATTGGCCTTCACCTGAACGATAAAAGCCTGATACACGAGGTAGGCACTGAACAATCCTACAACTGGGGCTGTAATGCCTCCAATCGTATCACCTACAGCTCCGGTTGAACCATCAAAGGCCGGTAAAAAACCTGGACTGGGAAATGTTAATAATAATGGAAATACCCCAACTAGAGTTATTGCTAAAATGAAGAGGTATCCGATTTTCTTTGATTGCAATTTTGTTTCCATATGAAGATTGGTTTTAAATAATTTTGATAGATAATCAAGTTAATTATTTGTACATCGTCAAGAGACCGAAAAATAATTTAACACAGTTTGGCTTATACCTCAATTGATCTGAATAACTGAGGTCAATACATATGTTACACCAAGAAGAAGTAGGGGATCCATTAATCAAAGTTCAAATTCTAACACGATGACCGCGCACACACACTTCTATACCCTTATCACAGCGCTCGTTTCTTTTAAGGATCGGATCAAAGGTGAAAGTCCCCTCATTGATTATTTGAAATCACTGGAGTATGACTCCCAAGACTGGGAAAAGGAACTTCCGGATAACAAAGAGCTATCAGAAATTCTGGGAATGCCAAGACTGAAGATCAATGCAGAACTCAAACAACTCTACAAACAAGTTCTTGATAAGACCTGGAACAATCCTATCGAGATCAAAGACTACCATCATACGGTCAGCATCTCGGTACCAATTGAAGAAAGGAAACGGGGAAGATATGCAGAAGATGAGCTGACAACTCAGGTTCACCTAAAGTTACCCTATACCCCTCATGTGGGTGAGAAAATTGACCTCACGTTCATTGATTCACAAACAAGATATCGAAGAGGCTATATCAATGAAGTGGTCCATGCCATACATGGAGATATCCAGGAGATCATACTATATGTACACCCTACAAAAAATTATGTACACAAGTGGGATCAGATGAGAAGACAAAATGAATGGCGGGAGAAATACCATATTCGATGAAGGTCAATTGTTTGTAGACTGAAGCACATCCTTGTTCAAGATGAGAAATCTCTCCAGGCCCTGTTAACATGTAATTGAGTTATATGATATTCTAAGGTGAATTCTCTAAATTAATATTGAAATTCAACTGAAAGTTCCACGTAATTTAGTTGGGACATCTGCGTGATCAGAGAACTTACTAATCAACTATTTAATCATTGAAATGTCAAGGAAAGATTTCATTATTACCAAACTTGAAGGATACTCAGGTATAAGATTATTAGACAACCAACCTCTTTGTTTCAGCCCCGGGATTAACCTACTGGTAGGTAGGAATGGTAGTGGCAAGACTAACCTTCTTCGACTGATCCAGTCTATATTTCAAGAAACTTCTGGAACAGAAAATTATTTGGAAACCTCATATCTTCAGTCTTTAAGAAGAGAAATCCTAAAACAATGCGAAGATTATAGGGACGAGTATATAATTGATCAAGATATACTTGGAGAGATTCAAATAATATCATATTCATATCATAATAAACGGAATTCCATTTACTTGGGAATCAAGCCAAATAGAACAAAATATTCAATTAGTAAGGAATTGGAAAGAGAAAAGACTACGGATTATACATTCTATGTAAAACATAATAGGTCATTTGATGCCGATTGGTACGGATTATTTAATAGTAGGAGTACACAAAAACTAAATATTGATGCATCTCCCTATTATAGAATGTTCTCAACTGATCCCAACGAAGAATCTAGCTCCATTTTACAGGAACCAGTGAATATGGTAAACCAATTCATAGAACGGAAATATCGGGAATATTTTGAAAGTGATGAATTCAGATCTCAGGTCAAAAAATTAGAGGAAGAAATAAACAAAAGATACTCAAAGTTTCTTGGACAAACAGCAAAGAGAATTTCAATTGATTTTGATCCGACTTCCTTGGATCGTCATGTGATGAAGTTGATTGATAAAGGAAATGTGGTTGATCCTGAGATGATTAGTGATGGGGAAAAGGTATTACTTAATCTTTTGACCTCCTTTGGTATTGCAGAGCAAGAATGTTACGATATGTTGAGTATAGATGAGCCTGATCTATATATGCATGATGATATGATAAAAATTTTAGCACAAGAGCTGATTTCGATTTCCGAATCCTGTCCTGAAACGATTATCATGGTGGCTAGCCATTCGGCAGCGCTCATCGAGAATTTGGCAAAATCAAATTATGAAAATCTAAATCTTATTGTGTTTGATGAGGACAGAAGGGTAAGGAAATCTAACGAAGAAATTGATTTTGTTAATGCTCTGAATAGAAACGGTGTCTGGTTCTCACCTTTGATGTTATCAAAAAGACCAAACCTGTTCATAGAAAATCAGGGCGAAAGTGGGATGGAGTTTCGTGATTTATTCTTAAAGTTTTTCGATCGACGCAAACCACCCAATGTGATACCAATTGGGAGCAGTGGAAATGTTGAACAGAAGGATTCATTTGCCGATATTTTTCGAGATCTGGTGGAGTTAGATGACATAAAATCGTATGGAATTCAAGATGGAGATCAATGGATGAAAGAGTACTTGATTAATTACCTGGATGAAGAAATTGACCTCGATAAACTTATGAGTCTTCTGAGAAGTGAAAATGGAATGTATCTCCAACATTCTGAAATAAAGCCATCTGCTTACTACTTCAACTGCTGGGAGATTGAAAACCTTTGGCTGATGGATGAAACGATCGAATCCTATATCAAAGACGACCAACGCCTGATCCCGAAACAATTTGTTGAATTTCTGAGGGCTAGAATAGACTTCCTTTCAAATGAATACTTGGAATTCTACTATAAAAGAGGTTTATATGCTCGATACTACAAGACGCATGATCTATCCAAGAAAGTCGAAAAACTAGAGCAAAAACTTAATAAGGCAAGGGATGTCTTGGCACAGAAAGAGAAGTTCAAGAAAAGATCAATAGACCTGGTGACAGCCTTGATCAATTCGGATTTGATACGATGGCTTCCCGGTAAAGAGATCGCCAAGGAATTGAGAAAAGAAGGATATGAATTTGATGATTCAGGTCTTGATTATGAAAATCTTGAATTGTCAAAAAGGATTCGTCAAATTTTAGATATGTAGAGTTTTACACACACTTGAATGTATTTACATTCAGACTCCTGAATAGTAGATCATTGTGTTCATGTCCTCTAGAGCTAGTTTTTGTGACAAGAATGATTGTTTCCACACACACTCTCAAACAAAAACACACACTCTCAAACAAAAACACACACACATCCTATCCAAATCCTGATCTTAGTCAGAATTCCTCTCCCGTTTTATACAATTTCAGTAAATTCTATCTGCTTTAACCAATCTCATTTCGACATATGGAAAATCAATTAAGAAGTGTCAACACTATTGTACTTATATTCATTGCTTTCGTTTTGGTCATGATCTATTTTAAAATGCCAGAGCCATTTACGAGAAAAGACTATTTAAAAATTAGAGAAATTAAAGACTATGAAGCTAGAATTGAATACTATCAATCAATGCCTTACTATGAAGTTGAAGTGACTAATGCCAGTCTTGACGTTGAAGTTACGAATACTGTTGACGTTGATGGAAGCGTTGATTGTTATTGATCTCTATAACTAGTTTATATCTAGTATGAATTCTTTTAAACCAACATATATAAGTTTGGTAATCGCTATAGTTCTAATTTCTTGCGGTAAACCTGCCAAATCAACGGACGATCAAAATGATAATAGGGATTCGAAAGTAAGAGAACTTATGATGAAGTATGAGGCCATACAGTTACCTGATACCTCATTTCAACAATACTCCATTTCATTGAATAATACTTATAGTGATACCACTTTAATTTTCCCATCCGTTATTATTTCTGACATCTATGTAGCGAAAAAAGACACTTTATTGATTGGACAATCATTGGGACCACCTGGATTCTTCCTAAGAATAGCTATTTCAAAAAATCAATTCGAGCAATTGATGTCCTGTGATTATTTCAGTTCTTTGGTGGTCGATAATCCAAAGTTCAAGAAATTTGATTTTATGTTGAATCCATCAATGGCAGTTGAATACTATGAAGCGGGACAGGATAAACACGGGGACGTTTACTACAATGAATTTTCATATCCAATTGTGGAAATTGATCTATCCGATACGTTTGTTGTAAATGGGGAACTGATTTTTGGAGAGTGTCTATGAAAACAATGGATTCGAAACTCACCCTCTCCCAACTCGAACAATACCTTTCTAAGGCAGCGTGGATCTTGAAGGGACCGGTGGATGCTTCTGATTTCAAGGTGTACATCTTTCCATTGTTGTTCTTCAAAAGGATTTCTGATGTGTATGACGAGGAATATGCCCAAGCATTGGAGGAATCTGAAGGTGATGTGGAATATGCTTCCCTTCCGGAGTTTCACCGATTTGAAATACTGGAGGGATGTCATTGGAAGGATGTTAGAGAAACAACCATTAACGTGGGTATGGCTATTGAAAAGGCGATCAGGGGAATAGAACAAGCTAATCAGGAAAGTCTTTATGGTATATTCGGTGATGCACAATGGAGCAACAAGAATCGACTCTCTGACCGTTTATTGGTCGATCTGATAGAGCATTTTTCTCAATACATTCTGTCCAACTCATTGGTGGATCCTGATATCCTGGGACAGGCTTATGAATACTTGATCAAGCATTTTGCTGATCTTACGAACAAGAAGGCAGGTGAATTTTATACGCCCAGGTCAGTGGTTCATCTATTGGGGCTTATACTGGATCCAAAAGAAGGTGAAAGTATCTATGATCCGGCTTGCGGTACAGGTGGCATGCTTTTGGAGTGTGTGCATCACCTTCAAGATGGTCATAAAGACTATCGCACACTGAAGCTTTTCGGACAGGAAAAGAACCTGACGTCTAGTTCAATAGCTCGCATGAACATGTTCCTCCACGACATTGAAGATTTTCAGATTTATCGGGGGGATACCCTCCGACAACCGGCATTTTTCCAGGCGGATGGATTGCAGACGTTTGATTGTGTGATTGCCAATCCTCCCTTTTCACTCAAGGAATGGGGAGCAGACAATTGGGTGAATGATCCCTATGGGAGAAACTTTGCTGGCGTTCCTCCTAAAGGGAACGGTGATATGGCCTGGGTGCAGCACATGATCAAGTCCATGAATAGTACCGGTCGTATGACAGTGGTATTACCCCATGGGGCTTTGTTCAGGAAAGGAGCTGAAGGTAGGATCCGGGAAGCGATTCTAAAAGAAGATCTGCTGGAGGCCGTGATTGGACTGGGGCCCAATATCTTTTATGGGACGCAGCTGGCGGCTTGTGTGATGGTGTTTAAACAGAATAAGGAAGAAGAGAAAAAAGGCAAAGTATTGTTCATCGATGCCTCCGAACAAATTCGGGTAGGTCGGGCACAGAACTACCTGGAACCCGAACATGTCAACCAGATCTATGAATGGTATCAATCCTTCCAGGATGTCGAAAACCATGTAAAGGTGGCCTCAATGGATGAGGTTGAGGAAAATGACTTCAACCTAAATATTCCACTTTACGTGGAGAAGATCATAGAAGATAACCTGCCTTCCGTCGAGGAGGCGCTAGCGGACTTGAAGATAGCCTGGGATGAAAGTCAAAAGGCTGAGGAAAATTTTAAATCAATTTTGAGTCACTTTATTTCATGATAAAATTTGACCGATCCATATGGCAAAAGGAATATATCTCAAATAAAAGTCGTGCAAGTTGGGTGTGTAGCAAGTGTTGGACTGGTCCACTCCAACTAAATGACTCATTTAGAAAGACCAAGCGATCTTCTGGTGTAGCATCGATTGAATGTTCAAATGAGGATTGTAGAAGATTTTATCACCTAACAGGTCCAATAAAGCACTTCAGTAGTGATGGAATTCATGTAGGGCGTCAATCGGTACATGTTAGTGATTATCGATTATATCCAACACACTTCCAACCTGAATTACACCTTTTTAGATTGCCAGAGAAATTGGGTGATGAAACCTGCAGGCTGCTTCGATTATCGTTCAATCATTTTTGGTATGACTTGGATGCGTGTGCTAATAAGATAAGACAGAGCTTAGAACTTATTGTAAAGGAAAAAGGAGCTCAGGGTAATAATCTGGAGAAGCGAATTGATTCTCTAAAAGAAAAGATAGGGGTAAAATTGACTGACTCCCTAACTTCTTTGAGATGGATTGGTAATGAAGGTAGTCACCCTGAAAAACCATTCACCAAGGACCAGATTTTACTGACTTATTCAATACTGGTAGAAGTTTTGAACAGCCTATTTCCAGAACCGGATGCAGAGGAAAACCTAGATGAAATGGTACAATTAATAAACCAAAACAAAGGTCTGAAGAAATCATGACCCAACAACAACTTGAGAAATTTCTGTGGGGAGCGGCAACTGCTTTGCGGGGGACGATCGATGCGGGAGACTATAAGCAGTACATCTTTCCTTTGCTCTTTTTCAAGCGGATATCGGATGTGTATGATGAGGAATTCCAGGAAGCATTGGAAGAGAGCGGTGGTGACCTGGAATATGCGGAGTTTGAGGAAAATCATCGATTCCAGGTCCCTGCTGGTGCTCACTGGAAAGACGTCAGAGAAACCACCGTCAATGTGGGGATGGCCATCCAGGAAGCCATGCGGGCTACAGAAAAAGCCAATCCAGATACCCTTTATGGGATATTCGGTGATGCCAGCTGGACGAACAAAGACCGACTATCCGATGAGATTCTCACCAACCTGATCGAACACTTTTCACAGCATACTTTAAGCATCCAAAATGTTCCTGATGATCAATTAGGGAATGCCTACGAATACCTGATCAAGGAATTCGCTGATGATAGCGGACATACGGCAGCGGAGTTTTATACCAACCGTACTGTTGTGAAGCTCATGACCATGATCATGGATCCACAACCGGGAGAAAGCGTTTACGATCCCACCTGCGGGTCGGGAGGATTGCTGCTCAACTGCGCACTACATCTGAAGGAAGAAGGAAAGGAATACCGCACCTTAAAACTGTATGGTCAGGAGATCAATCTCATTACATCAGCCATTGCCCGGATGAACATGTTCCTGCATGGTATCGAAGAATTTCAGATTGTAAGGGGGGATACGCTGACACAACCGGCTTTTCTGGAAAATGACGAACTGAAAAAATTCAATGTAATCCTGGCCAATCCACCTTACTCGATCAAGGCGTGGGATCAAAAGAAGTTTACCAATGATCCGTATGGACGAAACATATGGGGCACACCCCCTCAAGGATGTGCGGACTATGCCTTTCAACAGCATATTCAAAAGAGTTTGGATTTTGAAAATGGGAGATCGTGTGTTCTCTGGCCTTATGGAGTCTTATTTAGAGATTCTGAAAGAGAAATGAGGAAGGTAATGATAGAATCAGATCTTGTTGAGTGTGTGATAGCGCTTGGAAAGAACCTGTTCTATAATTCCGTGATGGAATCATGTCTACTAATTACCAATAACAATAAACCTACTAATAGAACAGAAAAGACCATTTTCATAGATGCGAGAAATGAGATAAAGAAAGAGAAGACAATTAGCTATCTATTGGATAAGCATATAGAGAAAATACGCGCTGCTTTTATGGACTTCACAACCATCGAGGGATTTTGTTACGTTGCAGAAATCGATGAAATCATCGAGAAGGATGCTAGTCTCAATATACCTCTCTACATAAAAAATGGACAAGATGATTCCATATTAGAGCCAACAATTGCTTATGAACAATGGGAGAAGTCAAGCGAGCAACTCAAAAACTCTATGAACCAATTATTTGAAATCTTATGAGTCTTGCTTTAGATATAAATATTACAGAGGCTATTGAGAGCAAGATCGATCGATCAAAATGGGAGTCTTGGAAATTCTCTGATCTTGTTGAGAACATCGTTGAAAAGATTGTTCCAAAGGACTCTGGATTAGATCATTATATCGGGCTTGAACACCTTGATTCTGGATCACTGAAAATCAGGAGATTTGGTGAGACCTCTTCATTGATTGGTGATAAGCTAAAGATTTATAAAGGCGATCTAATTTTCGCCAAACGTAACGCCTATCTAAAAAGAGTGGCGTTAGCCGAATTCGATGCGGTAGCTTCAGCACATTCAATGATACTTCGGGCCAAATCAGAAAACGTCTTACCAGAATTTCTCCCCTTCTTTTTGTTATCGGAAAAGTTCTGGCAAAGAGCTATTGAAATTTCAGTTGGTTCACTATCTCCGACTATCAACTGGAAAGTACTTGCTAAGCAAGAATTCCTGC
Source organism: Cyclobacteriaceae bacterium (assembly GCA_965242805.1). Classification (GTDB taxonomy): domain Bacteria; phylum Bacteroidota; class Bacteroidia; order Cytophagales; family Cyclobacteriaceae; genus JANQEU01. The sequence goes on from CBDETD010000002.1 coordinate 5,436,760, forward strand.
TTCCTCCTAAGGAAGAACAATCCCGCCTGGCTGAACTCCTTTGGGCCATGGATGAGGTGATTGAGAGAGAGAGAAGGGTGCATGATCACATTCTTATAGTTTTTCAAGCCAGCAGTAAAAAGTTCTTCTTAGATGACGTTGATAGTTTTATTCCCCTTTCAGAATGTGCAGAAATAATTATGGGGCAATCACCATCGGGAGATAGTTATAATGAGGACGGCAATGGTATAGCATTAATTAATGGCCCAACAGAGTTTACCGATCGGTATCCAATAAAAATTCAATGGACCACAAAACCAACCAAATATTGTCAAGACAATGATATTTTACTTTGTGTGAGGGGGAGTACAACGGGTAGAATGAATATTTCAAATGATTCGTATTGTATCGGACGAGGTGTTGCGGCGGTCAGAGGAAAGGGAATTTTCAAAACAGACTTTTTAGAATTCGCATTGAGATTTAATGTGAATGAAATTATGAGATTGGCTTCGGGGTCTACTTTTCCGAACATTGATAGTAAGACCTTAAAGTCTATTAAACTGCCTAAGTTCAGTAATGATAAACAAGAAACAGCCGTCCACATTTTGAAAAATTTAGATAGAAATCGGATGGAAATTGAATCGAAAATTTCAATTTCCCAATCCCTTCAAAAAAGTTTAATCAACCAGATTTTTTAGTGATGGATAAAATAGTCAAAATACATCAAAAGGTACTAGACTTATTAGTGGAGGAACGAAAAAAGGACCCTAGTTTCACATTTCTCGTAAGAAATAACAATCGAGATAGAAGACTTGAGAAAGGATATTGGTTTCTTGGAAATGAGAACTATGTGGCAATTTCATTTTGGAGCGGTACGGACTGGAAGAACAAAACACCTAATATTTTTTTTAGAATAAATAAGAATGGCAGTACCCAATTTGAACTAGTAGCTAAGGATTCAAAGAAGAAATTTGATTTCTTTCAATCGGTTGTTTATACCGAAATAGAAGGACTGAGACTCGAAGGACAGTTGCTTATTAAGCGTTTTTCTTCCTTTAAGAAAGATTACATCGCTTCCTTAAAGAAATTTCTTGTAGAGGATAAGCAAATAGTTGATAGGTTAATAGAACAGGCACCATCATCAGATTCTAAAATAAGTTCAGTGCAGGAATTGGGAAGAATTCCTGAGGCGAAGTTTAGATTAAGATTTGAAAATATTCAGAATTACCAAAGGAGGTATAAGAGTCAATTGGAGGGGCTTCCGATCACTCTTAAGAGGATCTTAATTGAAAACCTACCTCCTATCAAATCTGTCGAACTCAATGGTCTTGATTCCTCTAATCAGTGGATTTTTTTGACTGGATTAAATGGTACCGGCAAATCCTCAATTTTAAGAGCTATCGCCGCGGCATTGTGTCGAAATTCAGATAATGGTAAAAAGATCATTGATGATCAAGATTTCTACATCGAAATGGATATTGAGAAATTAGGTGAAATAACATCTTACACTTGTCAGTTGTCAGATGATTACAAGCCAGAAATTATTTCAGAAGGCTTTGCGTCATACGGACCCTCAAGGCAAATAATCGTGAGAAGTGAGGATGATGTCGATAAAAGGAAACATAGTATAACATATAGCCTTTTTAACCCAGATGGTTATTTATTGAATGTGGGCTATCAATTGTATGATTGGATTTCTGGTAAAACCTCTATTGATTGGGAGGATGTAGATGAAAGAATAGAACAGATCATTGAGATTCTAACGGATATAATTCCATCACTACTCCGAATAGAGCTCCCTGAGAACAATGAACTGTATCAAGAGACGCTGTTTGTGGAAGAAGATGGGGATGGTAATGAACTACCACCAGTTAACTTTGAGGACTTAGCATCTGGTACTAAGAGCCTTGTTGCAATGTTAGGGGATATGTTGTTGAGGCTAACGGCATTGGAAAGTGAGGTTAAAGATTTCTCGAAATTGCGAGGTATTGTCATCATTGACGAAATAGACATTCACTTTCACCCTATTCTTCAAAGACTGTTAGTTGAATTGTTAACTTCCAGCTTTCCTTATATACAATTCATTACATCGACGCACAGTCCAATACCATTGCTTGGCGCGCCCAAGAATTCTACAATTTTTAGAGTCTCTCGGACATTCAAAAATGGTACTACTATTGAAAGACTAATTGATACCGAAAAGGAACTCGGCAAACTGCTTCCAAATTCCTTGCTCAGTAGTCCAATTTTCGGGTTCATGGATTTATTTCCCAAATCAAAGAAGGATGACTTTACGATAAGAACAGAGGACGATTATATGGAATTCAAGGTGAATGAATATCTATCTGAAAGATTGGGTAAACAAGAAGGCTCCAAGCTAGAAAAGCAATTACTCGAATCTATTAGGAAAAAATAAAATGATTCGAAATCGTAGAAAAAAATATAGACCTAAAGCTCTAATCAAAGCAGAATCCGACCAGGAATTAATTGCACTTAGTGCAAACACAGACTTGATAAAATCCCGAGTGTATAAAGGGACCAAAATTGTAAATGGTGAAACTAAACATGAAGTAAGAGATAAGTTAGTGGATATTTACCACGGGAAATGTGCATACTGTGAATCCAAAGAATTTAAACCGGAAGTAGAACATTACAGACCAAAAAAAAGAGTTAAGGAAGATGATAGTCACTTAGGATACTATTGGTTATGTTACGAATGGTCAAATCTTTTACCCTCATGTAGATACTGCAATACCGAAGGGGGTAAAGTAAACAGCTTCCCCATTTCTGGAATTCGTAACCAAGACCCACCTATAAACAAGGAGGGCAAACTAGTCTTTGAGAATTGTAAAATTCAATCCATTTCACTTAGCAGTGAAGAGCCTCTATTGTTGAATCCGGAAATCGATCAACCTGAAAATCATCTAAAATTTAATCGTGCAGGACAAATTATCGGAAAGGGGCCGGAGAAAAAAGGGGAGATAACAATTGAAGTATGTAACCTGAACCGAGATAATCTAAAATTCCATAGAAAAAGAATCGTCGATGATATGTTGGAGAGAATTATAGAACAGTTCACAATGTTTTTTGAGGACCACCGTGATCCAGATGTCATCAAATCAGGACTAAATAGTGTATTTCGTAAATTGGATAAACTATGCCATGAAAGTGAACCATTTAGTTTAATGGCTTGCAATATCAGAGATGATCTAAACGGTTTCATTGGAATTCAAATCAAAGCTAGCGATCAGAGAGAATTCTTGATAAAGGTGTATCAAATATATAGAGATGCCAATCCTATCTAATTATGACTTTCACTGAACTCAATAGCGTCGAATATTTCATTATTTACCAGCTAACAGGTGTTAACTTGAACAAAGGTGAAGTACATGAACCCTTCACAGACTATGCAAATTTTTGGCAGTACCAGTCCACCCAAGGTCTTGACCGTACAGTTAATGAAGTATTGATCGAATCAGAGCTGAAGGAAGCCCTGATCCGGCTGAATCCGGAAATCAATGAACGTAATGAATTGGCAGATGAAGTCATTTACCACCTTCGGGCCATCTTGCTCTCTGTCTACCAGGTAGGTCTTGTTCGAGCTAATGAAGAGTTCTTTAAGTGGCTGCAAGGGGATAAGACCATGCCTTTTGGAGAGAACAACCAGCATGTACCCATCAAGCTGATTGATTATGAAAACCTTGGGAACAATACGTATACAGTCACTAACCAATATCGTGTTCATCACCGGGAAACCAAGATTCCGGATGTGGTACTGCTCATCAATGGGATTCCTATTGTCATTGGTGAAGCCAAAACACCTATTCGTCCTTCCGTCAGTTGGTTGGATGGCGCACATGAGATCCATGATATTTATGAAAATGCCGTTCCTCAATTGTTTGTTCCCAATATCCTCTCTTTTGCTACGGAAGGGAAAAAGCTGTTTTATGGAGGGATCAGAACACCCTTGGAATACTGGACACCCTGGCGACTGGAAGATGACCAGGATAATACAGCTGTTCAGCTTGGCTTAACTGAAATCGGAAAGGAACTTTCTAACCTGCTTCATCCGGCAAGGTTACTGGACATTCTGCAGAACTTTTCATTATTCACCACCAACAAGAAAAAACAACGCAGCAAGATCGTTTGCAGATATCAGCAATATGAGGGAGCCAATAAAATTGTGGAGCGTGTCAAAGATGGTAAGGTCAAGAAGGGATTAATCTGGCACTTCCAGGGATCAGGTAAGTCTCTATTGATGTTGTTTGCGGCTCAAAAATTAAGGAAAGATCCTTCATTAAAGAGTCCTACTGTTTTGGTGTTGGTGGACCGCACCGATCTGGATACGCAAATTACCAGTACTTTCAATGCGGCTGATGTTCCGAATGTTAAGACCACCGACAGCATTACCGAGCTGCATGATTTGGTAAGCAAGGATACCCGAAAGATCATCATCACAATGATCCATAAATTTCGGGATTCCAAACCCAATATGAATACCCGTGACAACATTATTGTCCTGGTGGATGAGGCACACCGTACCCAGGAAGGAGATCTCGGAAGACAAATGAGGGCTTCATTGCCTAATGCCTTCTTATTTGGATTGACCGGGACACCAGTGAACAAGGCTGATAAGAATACTTTCTGGGCTTTTGGCTCAGAAGAAGATTCCGGAGGATATTTGTCACGCTACACGTTCCATGAGTCCATACGTGATGAAGCTACATTACCGCTGCATTTTGAACCCAGATTGGTGGACGTACATGTGGATCGGGAGTTAATCGATCAGTCTTTCGATGAATTCAAGGAGGGAAGTGCACTTACAGATGAGGAAGCAGATTCTTTGAACAAGCGTTCCGCCCGAATGTCCGCATTCCTAAAAGCTCCGGAAAGGGTGGCTAAGATTGTTGAGGACATAGCACAACATTTCGAGGAAAAGGTAGAACTCCATGGATTCAAAGCCATGGTTGTCACACCGGACCGCTATGCTTGCGTTCAATACAAAGAGGAACTGGATAAATACTTCCCTTCCGAAGCCAGCAAGGTTGTGATGACAACGAGTGCAAATGATGATCCTGATTTCAAACAAAAGTGGGGTGTTGACAAAACTCAACAGGAACAAATAACCGACGATTTTAACGATCCTCAATCAGATTTGAAATTCATCATCGTGACCGCCAAGTTGTTGACCGGATTCGATGCTCCTATTCTTCAGACCATGTACCTGGACAAGTCGCTGAAGGATCATACGCTGTTGCAGGCGATATGTCGAACCAACAGGATCTATCCGGGTAAGAACTATGGACGTATTGTAGACTATTTCGGAGTGTTTGATGATGCGGCCAAGGCCCTGCAGTTTGATGAGGAAAGTGTCAGGCAGGTCATTACCAATCTTTCCGAGTTAAGGATCAAGCTACCGGAAGCCATTGCCGAAGCACTTCATCATTTTGAAGGTGTGGATCGGGAACTAGAAGGATTCGAGGGTTTGGAAGCGGCACAAAACGCCATCAGTACCGATGAGAAGCGGGATGCCCTTGCTAAAGATTTTAAATATCTGTCAAAGCTATGGGAGTCACTGTCTCCGGACGAGACCCTCAATCCTTTCCAAAAGGACTATAAATGGTTGTCTCAGGTATATGAATCGGTAAGACCGGCGGCAGAGAACATTGGTAAACTATTATGGTTCTCCCTGGGAGCGCAAACCACCAAGCTAATCCATGAGGGACTTCACGTTGGTCAAGTACATCATTTGGAGGAATATGTACTGGATGCTGACGTCATTGAGGATATTTTCAATAATCCGGACTCCAAGCATGCGAAGAAGTTGGAGAAGATCCTGATCAAGCGCTTTCAGAAGCATGCCGGAGATCCCAAGTTTAAGAAATTAAGTGAACGATTGGAGGAATTGCGGGACAAAGCAGAGCAAGGCTTGATTACCTCCATTGAGTTTGTCAAGGAGCTTTGCAAACTGGCAAAAGAAACGTTACAGGCTGAGAAGGAAGTAGAGGAAGAGTTGCAGGAAAAATCTCCGAAGGCAGCCCTTACAGAACTTTTCCTCGAACTCAAAACCGATCAAACCCCAGCAGTAGTAGAGAGAATTGTCAACGACATAGATGCCATTGTTAAGGTCGTTCGATTTCCAGGATGGCAGAAAAGCAATTCCGGAGAGCGAGAAGTTCAGAAGTCATTACGAAAGGCATTGTTGAAATATCAACTACATAAGGACCAGGCTCTATTTGAGAGGGCTTACGCTTATATTAAGGAGTACTATTAGACAATGGATACAGATCGATTTAAAAATGAATTGACTAAGTTATTATCTGATGCAAAGAAAGCAGGCAAATCGTCGCTGATAGTTGAAGCTGGAGATTTGCATCGAATGGTAGGAGGTTATCCCGGACCTGAGCACCGCATGCCAACTTGTTGTTCCGGGATGAGACAAAGGATGGGAACTGGGGACAGGATACTAAAGGAACCTCCAAAAGGAAAAGGGGCTACCCTGACAATCGAGTATTTCCTTAACACACATTAAATTACAGATGACTGTGAGCTACTAGGAACCTTTTGTTTTGTGCACCTAGAAATGTAAAAGGATGGCAAAAATAGACTTGTTTAGTGGCATCAAAAAAGAACATATCCTTCAGTCACTAAGTAGAATCGACGAAGAGGGATACCCACCTATAAGAAAATCCAGCAGTTATGATTTAGTCTATAACCGCACTACGTATCCACCTAAGTATGTAATATCATTGGCTGGGTACTTTGCAAAAAACAGATTCATCAAGCACAAGGAATTCAAAGGAGGAGAAAAGAGTGCTGCGTTTGCATTCCTAAGGTCTTTAGATTTTATAATCCTGCCAAAAGCTGAATCTCAGGATTTACAAGGCCCCAAGGAAGTCAAGAATATTCATCAAAAATACCTATTAGAAAATGGAGATGATGAACACCTGTTGAATGAAGACAAATTCAGAGAGTTATTTGTTGAATACTATAACTATTGTCAACGAAGTGTGTGGTTGTCATATCGAGAAAACTACAAATTCAAATTTGGGAGATGGCTTTCAGAGCGAGTAGATTTTGATAGTCAAACAGATCAGGAGATTTTAGAAATATGCATTGAATCCCAAGATCAGCAATATTATGAAGAGGGCAATGAGAAAGGTGTCAATTTCATAATCAGTGCCCTCCAATATCATGACGATTTTATTACCCTGAAAGATGTTCAAACATTAAGGAAACTCCATCAAGGACTGGAAATTGAGGAATCTGATCTATCCTCTTCTTCGATGACATTTCCCAAATTCAGTTGTTGGGCAGGAACTTTAATTCCAGAGGATTACAAAATATTCGCCAATGAGGAATTAACAGGCGGGATTGCTCATTTATTTGATCTAGAAAAATATCCTAAATCTGGGGTTAAGGGATTCACATTAGCCAATGAATGCTTATTAGAAATATCATCAAAAATTGATGAAGAATTCACTGAGGAACAGAGGGAGTTGACTTCAATTGCACTTAATACACAAACCGATATATTGGATACTGACAAGTCATGGTTGACCCAGGACTTTATTCTCTATTTAAATCGGATGAAGTTGAATTTTCAACCAAATTATTATTGGGTCAATCAAGGTGATAATTATAAAAGAGAACTAGAAGATGGTAGCATTTGGGCTCCTGACGATAACGTTCATCACCACAAGAGAATGAAGGACTTAAAGGAGGGAGATATCTTAATTCACTATGCTAAGGGGATTCAGGCTACATCAAAGGTTAAAAAAGAATTTACCCCTCTCAATAATGATCAAGGGACGAGAGGACTGATTGTTGAAGTTGAATACAAACCATTAGACGAAGTTATCAACATCGAGGAGGTTGCCAACAGGATAATGGGCCATGAGACATACCTACCTAAAAAGTACAGTCCTCTGAACAAGAAACTCGAAGTAAATGAAGGTTATATTTTTGACTTTGGACACGAAGCATTTAATATCATTCTCAACCACATTGGATACTGGGTATTTCAAGGTAATCCCCAAAAGTATGATTTCAAGACTGGCCTAAAGGAAGGGTCATTGGAAGATTGGACTGTTGCAGCTCATAAAGAAGAGATCAAAACTGGTGATCAGGTAATCCTTTGGCTATCAGGACCAGATTCAGGTTGTTATGGTCTAGCGCGGGTAACGTCAAACCCCTATAAAAAAAAGCAGTCGAAAGATGACCATTTGTGGGTGGAAGAGAATAAGAATGATTTGAAAGTAGACATTGAAATCACCCACAACTTACTGAACGCACCAATATCGAAAGCAGAAATCAATAAAACTGAAGCTCTGTCTGAATTGAAGGTTGGAATCCAGGGCACAAATTTTACAGCAACCAAGGAACAGTTTGAAATATTATTGGAAATGGCGAATGATATATTGAAAAATAAAGGAGGAGATTCCCAAATGCCCTTAAATACTATTCTTTATGGTCCACCAGGAACAGGAAAGACCTACAGCACCGTCGATAAAGCGGTCCAGATCATAGCACCTAAGGAGTACAATCCAGATTCCCATGATGACAACAAGAAAATATATCACAAGCTAAAGGCTAGTGGAAACGTTGTTTTCACAACCTTTCACCAATCTTATTCCTATGAAGATTTTATTGAAGGCATTAAACCACAATTGGAGAAGGAATCGGAGGAGGACTCGTCGGAAGATCTTCAATACCAAATAGTTGACGGCGTATTTAAGGAACTATGTTTGACTGCATCTGAACAAATTGAATTCAAGGAGAAGGGTGAATCGGGAGTAAAACTTGATAAGAAATTTTTTGAGAAAGGAAATTGGGTTTTCAAAGTATCATTGGGAGACACCAGTATTACCGAAGACAATTCAATATATGAATACTGTATCGAAAACAGTTGTATTGCAATTGGATGGGGAGAAGATATTGATTTTTCCAATGTCAAAAGCAGGAAGGATATTAGGCAAAGGTATCAAGAGCATGGTATTGAAATTTCGAGCAGCATGGATTTCAATATCTCGGCCATCGAAAGATTGGTACTTTGGATGAAGAAAGGACATTTAGTTTTCATTTCAAACGGTAACAGGAAATTGCGTGCGATTGCTCAGGTAAGTGGTGAATATTACACTGATACTAATGCACCCATTGGCTATAGCCAATTTAGAAAAGTCAAATGGCTATATAAGGACTTGGAAATTCCAGTGAAAGAATTCTATCCCAGGTTTTTCTCCCAACAAGCAATTTATGGGATGTATATTGATCAAATAGACCAAACATTTTTCGAAGGAAAGAAAAGTAATACAAGATCTGAATACAAGAATTATGTGCTGATCATTGATGAAATAAACAGGGGAAATATCTCTCAGATATTTGGTGAATTGATCACCTTAATCGAGGATGATAAGCGGAAGGATGGGAACGAGCATTTATCCGCATTATTACCTTATTCGAAAAAACCATTTGAGGTGCCCTCCAATGTCTATTTGATTGGAACTATGAACACTGCAGACCGAAGTGTCGAAGCACTAGACACGGCTCTAAGAAGGAGATTTCACTTCGAACACATGGCTCCGAATCCAGACTTACTGAAGGATATTGATATTGAAGGAATAAATCTTAAAGAGCTGTTGGAAGTCATCAATGAACGTGTTTCATTTTTAAAAGATGAGGATCACCAAATCGGTCACAGCTATTTCTTAAATGTTAAGACCAAACAAAATTTAGCAAATGCGTTTGGTAGTAGTATCATTCCTTTATTGAAGGAGTATTTCTATAATGATTTCGGAAAAATTCGATTAGTGCTAGGAGATGGTTTTGTCTCCACCAATGAAAATGGTAAACCAAATTTTGCCATTAAGGATGACGAGGAATTCGAAGGCATAACTTATCAAATTAAAGAAATCAATAGTAGTTCCATCATTGCAGCCTTGAACCAAACTCTTGGAAACTAGTAGGCCCATACAGATTTTTGAATATGGATCATTGCTGGTTGGATCCGAATACGTGGTTTCTAACTCCGAACGGACCAGAACATTCAAGGATGAGCATTTCAATTTGTTGGCCCAATACCTTACCACAAACCCGGAATGTCCTTTTTACACTCTTTTCCATCGAAAGGTAAAATTCAATCAATATGTAGGCGTACTCCGTGTGGGCGACTTGACGATTGAAGTTTTGCCCAAAACGGATAAGCACGAAGCCGATGAATCGGTCTGGCAAAAGATCTTGCTTCAAATGCTGCTAATAAGCCTTCAAGTCGAAGCAAAAACAACAACTACGGCTGATATTTCGGTTAGAAAGCATAGTGTCTTGGACACCTACATGCTTCAATTCATACAAGAAGCTGAATCTGTTATTCACAAGGGCTTGGTAAAGAAATATCGAACAGAGACTAGTAATCAGAAGGCCCTGAAGGGAAAGTTGTTAATACATCAACACATCTCCGAGAACCTGGTCCATGCCGAGCAGTTTTTCGTTGCTCATACGGTGTATGATCGAAATAATACCTTCAATTATATTATTCAAGAAACATTGAAGTGCATTGCTGACATTAGTCTGTCTATGGATCTCAAGAAACAGGCTCAGGCACTGTTGCTTTATTTTCCTGAGTGCGAAGGCAATTCAATCAATGAGTTGTTATTTGAGAAATTACAATTCGATCGTAAAACAGAAAACTATAAGCGAGCCATTGAACTAGCTCGAATTATTCTACTTAATTACCACCCGGACATAAAAGGCGGCAAGAACAATATCCTTGCTATCATGTTCGACATGAATTATTTGTGGGAAAACTTTATCTATTGGTCCACCAAGAGGGCCGTAAGGGATAAAAAAGATTTTGAAGTTAAAGGACAACAGAAGAAACTTTTCTGGAAACCCGAATATGGATACAACCTAAGACTAAAACCTGATATTGTTCTGAGCCAAGGTAATCGAAACATTGTCATCGATACCAAATGGAAATACCAATCCAAACCTTCAGTGGAGGACGTGAGACAGCTTTACACTTATGGCCATTATTTCCATTCAGATTCAAGCTATTTGCTATATCCAGACCAGACGGGTGAAGAATCAAGGGTTTTGATTAAAGAAGGAAAGTACTACCTACCTGGTAATAATGATTTAAATGACTCAAAACAGTCGTGCGGATTGATATTTGTGGATTTATTGGAGGATGCTAAGCTAAATACATCGATTGGAATAGAGATTTTAAAGAAAGTTGCTCCATATTTCTCATCAGATGTAGATGCATGATTGACCACAGTCAAGAATTCAAACATCAAGTACTAAGTTGACGATCAAGTAGTTAGAAAGACCAAGTTTGAAGTAGGTAATCTTCAATTATTCATTGTAGTTGCGTAAATACTTGGTTTCAAGAGGATTAGAAAATTATAATTGAACCCCCAAAACCATTCAGAAATTGGTAAGAAAATAGAATACTTGACCAGTCCTGAATCGTATTAACTTCAATAATTGGAATCCTAAAGCCCATTTAATCAACTACTTACACAATGTTTGAACTTTTGAATTGTTGAATCTTAAGATTTCAGAAAATCATTAGGTTTCAAGGTATACACCACTTCCCGCCCTCGTTTACTTTTGAAAAAAGGTGGATTTGGCAACTTGGAGTCATCGTTCATGTATTTCTCTGCAGTGAGCTCTGATATTTGCACTGCTTTGGCGATGCGACTTTTCATTTCATCCCGTTTTAGCTCTTTCCTACCATTGAAAACCTTGTGATATGGTATTGATTTCCCAGTCCTTTGGTGTGTTCCTTGCTCAAACTTGATCTTTTCAACTTCTCCATAAACCTTCAGCATGGTATACCGGTAATATTCCATCAGTTTTGCACACCTGAGGATTGTATCCGGATGAATACTTTCAAGCGAACTCTCCCCACATGCCCACTTCATTACCTCCAGGATCAAACACAGACGTATCATCGACATATCTGACCGGGTGACAATGGATTTGATCACATTCCTGGTCTGTGGGTCGATTTGCAATCCATTGGCAAAATTGACCTGGCTATTGTGCCATTTAACATACTTTTTCAGTGCAGACTCACTAAAGGAAATCGTCCTGGGATCCGGGATGAGTTGAAGTTCGTCCTTGAATGTCATTTCAAGATCACCGAATATTTTCTTGATGAATTGAGAGTACTGCTTTTTGACTTGATCAACTTCTATTCCAAGCTGGAACTGCTCCATGTTCTTCAAAGGAAGGGGCTTCTCATTGGGGTACGAAAAAAGTATCCGGAAGACAAATCCCGATATCATTCTATTATTCTTACCCAGATCCATTAAGGTGCCAGGTTGAGTACCACCAAATACGTTGGTGAATGGGAAATCACAGGTTGTGCCCTTGCTTCCAGCTCTAAAGGGAAGGATTGGTGATCCATCGTAGGTCTCGATATAGAATGATTCTTCCGAGGACGAGGCACCCGTTTTGGAGTATTTCCCAAAGCTATTATACCACCCACTGATTTCAGGTCGGACAATACCAATCCCTCGGCGGTTTCTAAGGTTAGCACTTCGCACCGCTTCCATAGTAATGTCCGTTGTAGTTATGAAAAAATCTTCCAACTTTTCTAGTTCACTTTCCAGTGCAAACAGCGATGCTTTTAATGATTTGGCATGATCCTTATCTGCAACGGATATATCCTGCTTGGTATCTTGAATCGACTTTTTTAGTTGGGCTTTTTTATTAGATACCTCTACCCGCCTTAGCTCAGCAATCTCTTCGATGGGGTGGAAACCAAAATCCTGTGCTCTCCCTTTCCCACCACCACTGGACTCCACCAGCATCATCCATGTAGATACTGGGAGAGGTTTGTCATGTGGTCCAAGTTGAACTCTTAAGGTATTACCAATGGACAGAGAAACAGCACTAAGAATACCTGTACCCAGGTGTGAAGCTTCGGTATTTAGGGATTTTGAAGCTTCATGGATGATTATTTGAATGGATTCCGGAAAAGCATCAACTGGAAATATGACCTCTTCAAGTAATCCATTCTCTGGCCGTGAGTTACTATATTTTTGCGATTCAAAGAACTGGTTGAACCCCATTCGAAATTGACTTTTGGTTGTAATAGCGCCAGGTATTCTCAATCATTTCCAAACCTGCTTTTTGTTTAATTCGATTGGCTTTCAGATCAACGATCCTAAGGCAATTACTTATTACTTTCCTGATCTTTTCACTTACATCATGTCGAAAATAGACCAGTCCTTGATCGAGCAAATTGAAAAGATCGTTACCACCGTTGATGAGATTCAGTTGATCTCTGAACTCTAATAAATCCGATTGGATTGCTGAGCTAAGACTTGGCAATATCCTACGGATTTCTCGATCCAGGTATTGTCGGATGCCCAGTTCAACCAATGTCAATGCATGGAAAGCAATGTGCCTGCTACTACTAACACATTCCATCATTTGTGTCAATTCATATTGTTTGACAATTCGGGAATAATCCCGCTTTTCGATCCGATGTTTATGACCATCTGAAATCCAGACTTCTCGGAAACTCGTGAGCTTTCCAGTGACTGAAAGGAGGTCAATCGGTTGATGTGCAAAAGATAGATCTTCGCAAATCTTCCATACTTCCTTACAAAGCAAGTTCTCAAAGCTTCCTGCACTTAGGTAATCATGGGCAATAAAAAATGCTGCTTCTTCCGAAAGGATCTGACCAACTATGGCTTTTTCAAATTCACGACGGAGTTCATGAAGTTCCTTATTGTGGGGGTCAACTACTATTTGACCGTTTTGGGCTATATTTGTCATTGGTTAAACATTATAGAGGAGCTACCTCCTTGAATAGATAAAACCCCGCCTGGCTAAGACGGGGTTTTTGATTTTCATTGAGCGAAGTAGGTGTCTATTCCGGATCTATGGATGTACAGTTTTCTGCCGATTTTCCTCGTTTCGATTTTCCCGGTTTTCAAAAGCTCATAGAATTTCGTGGTCTTGATCGAACACGCTTCCATGAATTCCTTTCGTGTAAGCCACAACTTACCAGTCGCTCCTCTTTGATCTTCCAGTAATTGCTTCACCTCTGTCAGATCGTTTTCAATCTTTTCGGCAAGTTTCTCTGGGATCACCACAAAATTCATTTTGTCCATAACTCGTTCGTTTGGTTTCGAGCGAATGTAGGAGCAAACTCGAGGTGGATTAAAGTGGTGGGAGGAAATGGGAGGAATTAGGAGTTAAAAATTATTTCTCACTTTGGTTTTCGGAGAAATGGTCTCTAATCATTTCCTGGATTTCAGGTGATAACTTACCTCTTGGCAGAGAAATACCGTACTTCTCGATCCATCTGTAGAATGTGGATTCACTGATGCCATATTGCTCCCACACTTGCTTTCTAGTTTTGAATTGCTTGTCGCTGGCAGATTGAGTCTGTCCCTCATCAACTGTTAACAAATCAATAGAATTTATCTCCGAAGTAGTTGATAAATACTGCTTCAACATTTCCTCCAGTATTAGAGTCCTGGCAAGCCAGGAAATACATTCCTTCAAATCAAATTCCCTGACAAATTTGGAATCATGATAATAATGTTGAATTCCTTTTTCATCTAGATCTCTCAATTTACCTAAATGCTTCCGTTGAAGTAAAACCATTTCATTCTTGAGGAATAAACCTATTGCCTTGCTATTGTCTGGATATTGGTGATCGATTGCTCGATACGCAACAATAATATCCTCCTTAAATCTATTGTGGAAAGTCTGGCCACTTGGATCATCGATTTGACAACCATTGTTGAGATTACGCTCTTGAAGTAAGATTTCCCGAATTTTATTTTTTCGGGCAATAGGTGAGTATTCTCTAAGTTCTTTTTCTAGACGTTTGATTCTGAAGAAGAGGTCTTTCCTCGCTTTTTCCTTGTATGAATTGAAGATATCTGTTAATTCCTTTTCACTAGTCACTATAAATCTGGTTCCGTCCATCCACGGATGGCATTTGAAGCGCTAAGTTTACTATATGTTTCCTGTGTTTGCAATCTTTGATGTCCCATAGCCTTGGCGATTTTTTCAGAACTCATACCCATCGTTCGAACCATCTCAGCAAATGAGTGCCTGGCCACAACCGCACTCAGTTTCTTATTGATTCCCACTTGTTCAGCAACTTTCTTCAGTTTCTGATTGTACTTCTGTGGACTGATGAGCCCTTCAAATAACAACTCATCATGTTTGGATTTACTTCCATAATTACTGTGTTTTTGGAGAATTGAATGGGTTTCATTGAAAATAGGGACAATGTATTTTTCTCCGTTTTTGTAACGGTTTCCTTCGATGAATTCTACTTCTTTTCTTTTGCCACCTTCCATTATAGTTTCAACCCGTATGTTTTTGATCAATAGGTCCGATACATCGGAATAGTAGAGTCCGGTTAGACAACTAAAGAGGAAAATACTTTTGTAATATTCATCTGTAGGATTTTTCAATTTCGTATTCTTCAGCATTCGGATCTCTTCCAGGTCCAGGGAAACTCTCAAGGATTTTTCATTTGGATTGGGTTTGATCTTGTACTTAAATAACAACGGATCGAAAGCCAGTAATCCTTGCTTACATGCAGCCTGGTAAGTTGTGCTGAGTTTATCAAAGTGTTTTCTCCGGGTCTGACTTCTGAGGTTATGTGTGGTCGCCAGGAAACGATCAAACTCTTCCAGGAAGTTTGTGTTGATCTGATCGAACGATATCCGAGGATCGAACATGTCCAGTTTTTTCAGGAACGACAGGTAGGCCTGAATCGTCCGATACTCCAGTTTCTCATAGTCGTTCTTATTCTTGTTGATGGTACGAACATAATGTTTGGCGAAAGCATTAAAATTCTTGTGAGTTTCCGGTTTTTGGAAGTGCTGTTTGATGATTTCCAGCGACATGTGATGACCTTTTAACATCCTATCATAGACCCAGTCACGGGCTTCTGTAAGTAATTCATTGATCTTTTTATTGAGGATAAGGTTTCTGACATACAGTCCGTTTGATGCATCCCCGATCCAATCCTTTTCAGTCAACTTCGGCAGGTCCTTAAGTAGCACATAATCTACCTTGTATTTGTAGTAGATCCGTAAATAGAGGGAATATAATCCGGACTTACTTTTATAGTTCTGCCGGTTGAAAATGATGTGAAGTGTGGGGTAATTCATGGCTCAACTGGATTTATTGGCATTGAGCCGTGAAAGAATTAATAAAAAAAACAGTAAAAAAAATCCGGATTTCGGCGAAAACTGCTGAAATCCGGATTTTATTAAAACACTGAAAGCCAATGACTTGGCTTTCGTTAGTGTACGCTTACGTGCGTTAATTGTAGCGGGGGTAGGACTTGAACCTACGACCTTCGGGTTATGAGCCCGACGAGCTACCAACTGCTCCACCCCGCGATGTTGACATCTGCGGACAACGCCCGCGATTTATTGGTTTGCAAATTTAGCATTCCAAATAATATTTCCCAACACGTTACTAAAATGTTACCATGATTTTTCTGTTATTTTTAAAGAAAACTACCTACCCAATGAAATTTTTAGTCTCATTTCTCACCATGACACCAATTCTTTTCGCATGTAAGACGGAATCCAAATACGAACCAGAGCACAACCCTCAAAGCTGTACCTTCATTTCAGATCTGGAAGATTCAGACCAATATTCATGTGGTCAAATAATAGTACCAGAGAATCATGACGATCCTGAAGGCCGCAAGATCACTATTTCATACGTAAGGATATTTTCCACAATCGAAAATCCATCCTATCCGATGATTTACTTCACCGGTGGCCCTGGTGGAGCAGCACTCTCTGCAGAAGATGTATTGGGGACTTTGGATTATCCAGTGAGAAATAATCATGATATCATTTTGTTCGACCAGAGGGGAATTGGCTACTCATCTGGGATCCCCAATTTGGAAGAGGCGATGTTCTTTACCATGCAACAGGATATAACCTCAGAAGAAGAGATCATCCTGATGGATAGCATAATGACATCATACAAGCAATTGATCGATGAGGAAGGTATTCAACTTCAGTATTACAATTCCTTCCAGAATGCCAGGGATGTTGGAGTGTTGATGGAAGCATTGGGTTATGAGAAATATAATCTTTATGGGGGATCATATGGAACTCGTATCGCAAGAGTTGTACAGGATTACTTTCCGCAAAAGATCAACGCATCTTTCCTTAATTCACCTTCGCCATTGGGGGATGACTTCCTAGCCGGGAGACTGAGGGCATACTCGAAAGCACTGGATCGTGTATTTGAATATTGTGAAAACAGTGAAGTATGCAATAAACAGTATCCTGAAATAAGGGACCGATATTTTGAGGTAATACAGAAATTGGAAGAGGATCCTTTACATCTTGAAGTATTCGACAAGAAGTTTGTGGTAAATCCTCAAGATGCTCTGTATCTCATCAGAAGAAAGTTATATCATGACGATTCCAGAATGGCAATTCCTGAAATGATCATGGAGTTTCATCGTCGTGAACCAAACATAATCAGGGATGTAATCGAAAATGAATTCATATTCTCCGATGGGTACAATTCCAGCATGTGGATTGCCGTAGAGAGATATGAAATGTTTGATCCCAAGTACACCGAGGAAGTGATCAACGAATTGTATGATTCCCTGGATCTTTTTCCTGTCAAACTCGGCATTTTCAATTCACTATACTTCGTTGGAAAGAACTGGCATTCATCTTCTCTTCCATTGGATGAACGGATCTTCCAGGCATCTGATGTTCCTACAATGATCACTGTTAACCAATACGATCCGGTCACACCACCTTCTAATGGACCGATCATGATGAAGGGCCTTACCAATGGAAGACTTTATGTGCTTGATGAAGGAGGTCATGGTGGTGGTAATCGGGCATGTAGGATACAGGTAATGATGGATTTCTTTGCAAATCCGGATGATGAACCTGATGTTTCCTGTTTGAATTTGTGGGCTCAGAACTAAAAAAACGCCCCGTTTCCGGGGCGCCCTGTGACCGACTTGGTGATTTCAGGTAGGTTGCGTCAGAATGAAAATCCGACTTCAAACTCCAGTTGGTTCATTTTAAGCTCTATGGTCTGTGCATCCGGAGCTTCAAAAAGGTTAGGTCCTGAAATCTCGTTTGTGAATGCATACATCATGGCAAAGCTGATCTCGTTTCTGTCGTTTATGGCTTTGGAAAGACCAAACGTTGCATGCTGCTCGATAACACCGGGAGCAAGAATATTGAACATCATTTCTGATTCGGGGATTGGTTGGGATCCGAAAGAGTAACCAGCTCTGAATTTCCATGTTTCAACTCCACTAAATTGAGTACCTAATTTGAAGATCATCATATCATCCCATCCGAAACCGGATCCATCATCATCACCAAGAGGCACGTGATTAGGGTTGGGAGTGAATCCTCCTGTACCGTCAGGGAATGCTGGTGGAAGAGCTGTGGGATCCACTGGATTTGCGATAGAAGCTACATCACTGTACATGATCTGTTGTACATCAAAGGCGAATAGCCAGTCAGTGAACTCATAAGACAATCCCGCAGTCCAGCTTGATGGTATGTTGAATCCGCCCTGTTCTGCAAATAAACCTGCATAGTCTTCGAATTCACTCATAAACATTTGACTTTGGTACGAGGCTCCAAGTCTCAGACCTGGGGCAATTTCGCCCATGTAACCGATCCTGAATCCAAAACCACTGGAGTTGTCTGTATCATTATTGGTGATTGACGTTCCATCGCTTGAAAAGCCCGCAAATGCTTCAAGACCTGTAGCTTCAAACATCTGATAAGCTCCGATTGCTGAAATACCCACACTGTGGTTTTCACCTAGTTTTCTACTGTATGTTACATTCAAGAACATTTGAGCCAAATTGACGCCAGTAGGAAATGAACCTCCAAATATGCCCAGTTCTCCTCCGGTTCCCTGAATGGAAGGGTATTCAGTATTCATACCACCATTA
This sequence comes from Cyclobacteriaceae bacterium, assembly GCA_965242805.1. GTDB lineage: Bacteria > Bacteroidota > Bacteroidia > Cytophagales > Cyclobacteriaceae > JANQEU01. The sequence goes on from CBDETD010000002.1 coordinate 5,455,694, forward strand.
CCATACAAAGCGACACCGATACTACTATCGTCATTGAGCATCCAGTTACCAGCTATCGAAGGAACAATGAATGATGGTTTGTTACTTTCCACTGTGGTAGGAGCTAAACCAAAAGTTCCTGGAAAACCAGAGGGATTTCCTGTTACAGTAAATTCCCTGTTCGGATTGAATAAAGCCACATTGACATCATAGCGTGTACCTACGTTTACGAGTCCAGCGGGGTTAGTAGCGGAGCCCATGGCACTGTAGAAAAATGACACACCGGTACCAGCCATTCCTTTGGAACGTATTCCGTATCCATGGCTGAAATACCCATTGGTTGCATTGGTCTCCAATCCAAGGAAGAGGAAAATCATGACCAATAGAAAGAGGGGGTTAGATATAGTTTTCATTATCCGTTGAAGATTTATATTGTTGTCTTAATACATGAATAAAATTAAATTCATACATATGAACATACATTGATATAAGTCAACAATGGACATTAGTCTAATCAATCTTTTAATTGATCGGGAATGGTTTTAAATAGGTATGATCGATGAATATTATTAGCGCTATCGAAACAAATAGGAGAGGGGATGTTCTTTTGATGCAATTTTTAGTTAACATTATCCCATTAAACCAATAAACTCACGATAAACCATGCTACCAGAATTTCTCCAAAACTTCATTGACCTGATCACTGGCTACCTACCCCCAATTTTAGGAGCTCTTGTTGTACTTGTTGTTGGATGGTTGGTTGCCCTTGTCATCCGCGTGATTGTTCATCGACTTATGAAGAGAACGGAATGGGATGAGCGACTTCTTGGCAACACAATTGTTGACACCAATAAGTTCATTGCCAATCTGGTATACTACATATTCTTGATATTCATTCTCCTTGTCGTTTTGGAGATGTTAGGTGTAAGCTATGTTTTGGATCCTATCAGAAATATGCTTGATAAGTTCCTGCTAGCAATCCCTAATATCATTTATGGGTTGGTAATTGTCTTTGTGGGATTTGTGATTGCCAAGTTTGTATCCAATCTTGTAAAGATTGCAGGGAGTGTGATCGATCGTTTTGCCACAAGGGTTGGTTATAAGGAAACGGATAAGCTTATCTATTTCATCCAGCAAGTGGTGTTCATTCTGATTTTTATTCCTTTCATTATTGAAGCTTTGGATACTCTTCATCTGGAAGCAGTTACAACACCAGCAAACATCATTTTACATCAGTTAATGGATGCGGTACCCGCTATTATCGGAGCGGCATTGGTTGTTACCTTGGCAACGATAGGGGGAAGATTCTTATCCACATTTGTTAAGGATCTTCTCGAAAACCTTGGTACAGATAAGTTGAAAGACAAACTCAAGTTGGGAATGATTGGTGAAAACTCTCTGTCATCAGTTCTTGCCAACATTGTATTCTTCTTTATTGTGTTTTTCGGTATCGTCACTGGTATTGAAATGTTGGGATTCTCTCAATTAACAGACATCCTGTACACCATATTAAGCTTGTTAGGTAATATCCTCTTTGGATTGATAATCATGGTAATAGGTAACTCCATAGGGACAGTTGTTTATGAAGGATTGGCAAAATCTGAGAACAATAAATACCTGGCTTCTGTTGCCAGGGTAGGTATATTGGGCTTATTCCTAGCCATTGCATTGCGAACTATGGGCATAGCAAACAGTATTGTAGAGCTTGCATTTGGATTGACATTGGGATCCTTGGCAGTTACAATAGCATTGGCCTATGGGTTGGGTGGACGAGAAGCTGCCGGGAAGCATATGGCAAAGATCCTGGAACGATTCCAAAAGAAGGATAAATAGGTTAAATCCGATATTTTCTATTTCAGACCGAATTATTCCTGTTCATTCATTGTAAGTTTTTTGTTTGTGAAGCATTTCTGACATTCACTTCAAATACTTACAATGATGAACGCTTTAACAACCACTTTCGAATTAGTTAAATTTTCTTTGAAAAAGACAATCGTTATGTTCGCTGGCATTCTTGTTGGAATGGTAAGGACGGTAGCCTGCTTCTAAAAGACCTTACTTATCTTGTGGCAAAAAAGTGCCATGAGATTCTACGCAACTGCATTTCTCGCTCTACTTTCATTTAGCAGTTACACTCAAATCAAAGCCCTGGTCGGTGGAACCTTGATCGACGGATATAGGGCAGAACCCATAAAGAACAGTGTAGTAATCATCGACGGAAAGCGAATAGCTGCTGTTGGTGAGATCGGAAAACTTCCGGTACCAGATGGGGCGGAGGTAATATCCACAGAAGGGATGACTGTCCTTCCTGGACTTTGGGATATGCATGTCCATCTCATGATAAATGGTCATGCAGATTATGAACACTGGGATAAAACGTACCCTGATCTATTTGAAAGTGTCATTATGCCCTCTTCAGCTCGTCAATTGTTAATGGCAGGGGTGACCAGTGCCCGTGACCTGGGAGGTCCTCTTGAGGCAAGCCTTGCTGTGAGGGACGCAATTAATCGTGGAGAAATACCCGGCCCAACAATGTACATGTCAGGCCCTTTTATTCAAAAGAAACCTTACCAGGGAACAGAATTGTTTCGGTGGGGAGTAAATGGTGAAAAAGATGCCAGGGAAAAAGTGAAAACTCTGGCTGATGCCGGAGTTGATTGTATCAAGCTTATTGATCAGGATCAGATGACATTGGCCGAATTGGAAGCGGTGGTTGATGAAGCTCATATAAATAATTTGAAAGTTGTAGCTCATGGGCACAGGCCTGAGGAAATAAGGCGTGGCCTGGCAGTCGGGGTTGATTGTTTTGAACATACGGGATTATCATCTGCTCCGGAATATCCGGAGGATGTAATGGACATGATCAAGGAAAGGACAGCGCAAATGAATCTTGGTCCATTATATTGGACTCCCACGGTGGAAGGATTATATAATTACGAATATGTTCGTGACAATCCGGAAAAGCTGGATAGCGACATATGGCACCTGGGCCTTCCTGATTCAATCGTCCAAGATATAAGACAATCTTTCCAGTATCCTGAACGACTCCCGTACTTTCAATTGACACCTATCCGTCGTCCAACGTTGGAGAGGAAGGTGAATCAACTAAAAGACGCAGGCGTCGTGCTTATGATAGGTACAGACAGTGGGATCCCCATGAAATTTCATATTCAATCGACCTGGAATGAGTTGGATGTGTGGGTAAACGAGTTTGGATTTGATCCAATGTATGCCATTAGAGGAGCTACTTATTGGCCGGCAAAGATGATGGGGGTTGAAGACGATTACGGAACTATCAGCGAAGGAAAGTATGCTGATATAATCGCAGTAAAAGGTGATGTACTACGCTACATCAGTTTACTTCAAGACGTGGACATGGTCTTCAAGCACGGTAAGAAAGTGAAGTAAATCGAAACCTATTCAATCGGGTAAAATTCACTTTCCGAACCATAGATGTGACCAAAGTAACAATTAGAAAAAGGATCCAAATAATTCATATTCTCTTAAATGGAACTCATTATTGTATCGAGATTCATCGCTTCGCTCTGAAAAAGGTCTCCTTTGGGGCGGGAGCCCGTTGTCAACCCTGAATGGAATGATCTATTTGAAGAGTTGGAGTAGCTTGAAAAGTTACGAGATTCATCGCTACGCTCTGAAAAGGGCTTACTTAGGAGTAACTTTGAATGATGAGATATTAGATTTTAGATAATGTCTAGCGTCTGAAATCTAAGTGCTAATATCTAATTCATGGGATCGTCTCGTAAATGATCCTCACGAATAGGTCTGAGGTAATGAAATTGCCATTCCATCTCTCATGAAATTCTGCCAGCGGATTTGCTGATATACATTCATCCAGGCTTTTGCCGTTTTCCTTCAGATCTGCGACTATTTTTCTTGTTGCTTCCAACATTTCCAAAAGTTCCTTGACATCTTCAATGGACGCCAGATCCCCATGACCGGGAATTATTTTTGTATTCTCATCTGCAAGTTGCAGTATTTTCTTCTGTGCGGCTATCAATCCATCTATTGAACCTCCGGCTGCAATATCAACAAACGGGTATCCGTATCTCACAAAACAATCACCGGTGTGCATCACGTTGCTGGTTTTGAAATGGATCAAAGCATCACCATCAGTATGAGCATTGGGTAGGTGAGTGACCCTTATTTCCTCGCCATTTATAAAGAAAGTCATTTCATTGCTGAATGTAGTTCGTGGCCAATACGTTTCAGGTTTGGCTTCTACGTCCCTATCCCAAAACGCACTATAGAAAGTCGTTCCCAACCTGCTTCTCACATTATCGTGCCCAACAATCATGGCACCATCTTTCGAAAGATTTTCATTTCCGCCAACATGGTCTCCATGATAATGGGTATTGATGATATAGGAGAGTTCCTTATCGGAAATTTCCGACAAAGCCCCTTTGATTTTTTCACTGAGCGGAGCGTATTGATCGTCGACGATCACTATCCCGTCTTCACCGTGTATCACCCCAATATTACCACCGCTTCCTTCCAGGAAACTGATATTATCAGTGACCGTATTCCTCTTGATTTCAACGGCTTCCCAGTCTCTTTGACCGAAAGTGAGAAGTGGTATAATGATCAGAATGATTAAGGCTACATTTTTAATCTTCATAGGTATAGCTATTTATAAGCAGTTGTGCCCCGACGAAGTCGGGGCACAACTAGTGGTAGTGATTATTCATTAATTCCCTCAAGGGTCAATACAAAGGCATATTGTAGAGCTGTCCGTCGATATCTTTTGAATCGTCCGGACGAACCGCCATGACCTGTATCCATATCAGTATCAAGGACCAATATATTATTATCTGTTTTCTTATCTCGCAATTTTGCCACCCACTTGGCAGGCTCCCAATACTGGACCTGGGAGTCAAACAACCCTGTGGTAACCAACATATTGGGATAATCCTGTTCCATCACCTGGTCATAAGGGGAATAGGACAACATGTATTCATAGGATTCGAGATTCTTCGGATTTCCCCATTCGTCGAATTCATTGGATGTCAATGGAATCGATTCATCCAGCATTGTCGATACTACATCGACAAAAGGGACAGCAGCAATCACTCCGTTAAAGGTTTCCGGAGACTGATTGACAACTGCTCCCATCAAAAGCCCTCCTGCACTTCCACCATAAGCATACAAATGCTCAGAGGACGTATACTTTTCACTAATCAGGAATTTTGCACAGTCTACAAAATCATTGAAAGTGTTCTTTTTCTTAAACATTTTACCATCATCATACCACTGACGACCCATTTCCTGGCCACCTCGTATATGGGCGATAGCCCATGTGAACCCACGATCTAACAATGAAAGTCTTGTCGAACTGAACCATGGATCAGAGGATGATCCGTAAGACCCGTATGAATAAAGCAACATTGGGGCATTACCATCTTTGACCAGTCCTTTTTTGTAAACAAGCGAGATGGGGACACTCACGCCATCTCTTGCTTCAGCAAAAATCCTTTCTGTGATATAATCATTGGGATTGTGTCCACCAACAACTTCCTGTTGTTTCTTTAGCTCCTTATCTCGGGTCCTCATATTGTAATCAAAGGTGGAATTGGGAGTTGTGAGGGAGGAGTATCCATACCTTAGTATTTCCGTATCAAATTCGGTGTTAATTGAAGAGTAAACAACGTAAGCAGGCTCACCGAAATCCATATAGTGCTCTTCTTTTGTATTTTGATCGATGATCCGTAGATGGGTAAGGGCATTAGACCTTTCCTGAATGACAAGATAGTTCTTAAACACTTCCACATCGTTCAGAAGAGTGTTTTCCCTATGAGGAATTACCTCAGTCCAATTTTCAATACCTGTATTATTCTCAGGTGTTTCCATTAATCGGAAGTTTGTGGCTTCGTAATTGGTCACGATATAGAACTTATCCTCGAAATGTTCGATGGAATATTCATGTGGTCCTTTCCTGGGTGTAAATTGTTTGAATTTTCCTGTCGGATTATCTGCTTTCAAAATTTGATAGTCATTGATAAGGGTACTGCTATTGTATATGATTATGTACTCCTCCGATTTTGAGCTATATACCCCGATGTAATAAGAATTATCTTTTTCATGATAGACCATGACATCATCATTCTGACTTCTACCAAGTTCATGTCTCCATATTTTCTCAGAAAGCAGTGAAACTTCGTTTTTGGAGGTATAGAAGTAAGTTTTGTTATCCTTTGCCCAGGCGCCTCCGGACTGTACATTTACTATTTCATCTGATAAAATTTCACCTGTCTCAAGGTTCTTGAATTTTATAGTGTAGATCCTTCGGCTCAATGTATCCTCCGAGTAGGCAAGTATTTTGTTGTCCGGACTTACACGAAGTGAGGTTGCTACGTAATACTCGTACCCTTCGGCCATTTCATTGACATTCAGTAGTATTTCTTCTTCATTGTCGAGGGATCCCTTCTTTCTACAATAGATAGGATATTCTTTTCCCTCTTCGTATCGAACATAATACCAGTATTCATTTTTGTAGTAAGGAACAGACTCATCGGTCTGTTTTATCCTTCCAACTATTTCATCGTACAATTTTTCCTGGAATTCATTAGTGCCACCCATGACCTTTTCCTTGTAATCATTCTCTGCGTTCAGATAATCCAAGACTTTTTGGGTCTGTTTATCTGGTTGCTCCGCGTTCTTTTGTTCATCCGTGAGTCTCATCCAGAAGTAAGGATCTATTCTGGAGTCTCCATGCGCGGTAAGAACAGAATCTTTCTTCTCGGCTACAGGTGCCGGAGGCAAATTTTCATTAACCATGGGAGTTGAAGTTTTAGGTGTATCGCATGAAAACATGATCAATGCGATAAGAGTGAGTAATTGCAAATATTTCATGAGTTGATTATTTCGAATAAAATTGAACCTCAATTGATCGCCGGTGCTATGCAGGTTTGATTGTCAAAGTTCCCTGCATTACTCCCCAATGGCCAGGAAAGCTGCAGATAAAATCATAATAGCCCATCTTTGGAGCATCGAATGTAATTGTTGTTTCTTCACCGCCCCCAATTACTTTGGTATGTGCTATTATACTTCCAAGCATGTCCTGGGGAATATAATTGGTTTCACGAGCATCAACGGCTGCAATTCCAAAAGTAGTTTTATCGGTACCTGATTGAAGTAAAACCCAATTGTGTCCCATGACTTCTGCCGACATCGATCCGACATGTTTGAGGGTAAGTTTGATGACTTGTCCCTCTACTGCCTCCAACTTGTCAAGATTATATTGCATGAGATCATTACCTTCAATAACGAGGAATGCTGTATCTCCTGCAGCTGTGGTTTGTTCTTCTGGTTTTTCAATTTCAGAGGTACTTGACTGTGAGGAAGAACCTGATCCCCCACAGCCCATAATGTAACTCCCAATGAGGACGATTATTAGAATTCTGGATATTTTGATTAACATGATTGCTTTATGTGATTATGATTAATATTAGGCAATGTTAAGTATCAAATCAAAATTGATAAAATACAATTACATAAGTAACTGAAAGTATGGCGGACGGTTTAAATGAGCAACCAAAGTGGCTGACAGATATACAAAATCATAGCTGGAATCCGGAACTGTTGATCTCCGGTTTGTCAATCGTGTTTATTTTCTCCATTTCAGATGAGATCAATAATTATGGGATCACTTTGATACAAAATTATGGACTCAATCCGATCCTCGTATTCTTTGCGGCAATTTATGTGGCATTGACCTTCATAGCTTTGAAATGGACATTTTCAATTCACCTGCTGCTTAGGGGAGTATGGGTAAGCCTGGTAGGTTTAAATTATGTATTCCCTGGTGGGATCAATTTTGAAAAACTCCCAAAAATTAATCGGCAACCGTATGTGAAAGATGATCTGGGAGATCCTGTGGGAAGAATTTTGACAATGGAGAAAATATGTAGTTCTATCTTCGGGATTGCATTTACCATTGTTGGTCTTAGTGCCTACATAGTCACTTTTTTCCTGATCGCCTTTCTCTTTGACTATTTCGATATTTCGTACATAATCACCTTATTCGTAATTCTTGGATTCATGATTTTTTCGAGCATAGTCAATCCTCTCGATTATTATTTATCCAGGACACTAAAGAAATCTTACATTCCTTTTCTAGCGAGATGTTATAAATTTCTGGCAAAGGTGTTCCGGCCTTTCTTTTTTCGTGAAAGTCTTTTAACCTACCAGTCCAACCTCAAGCCAATTGTATTTCTCCCATTCCTCGGCTCATTAATTTTCCTGTTTGCCCTCCAATCAGGGGCATCAATTGCACCGATTGCCCGATTTACTTCAGAAATTGTCCCAAAACTCAGTTTCCTACCCAGTTCCAAATTTGAGAGATCGGAAATCCTACGTTTTGAAAACAACAGCTATCAGGATAGATTGGAGAAGGGGATTGTCTACAAGTCTTCCATTCCCAGTTTCAATGTTGAAGGTGATTTTCTCGAGTTGTTTATAGTCGACTATGACTGGGATCAAATGACATTTGAAAACCTGGAGTTGAATGAAGGTAATTCTTATTTCACAATTGATACCCTCATTGATGTTTACCTCAACGATTCTTTACAATCACTACAACCTTGGAGAAAGACATCAAATCAAATTACAGGACAAACGGGCTGGATCAACTTCATTGATCTTGATGGTATTGAAAATGGTCAATGCAATCTTAAGATTGATAAAATCGTATGGAATTTTGAGAAAAGGGAACCCGAACTATACAAAGGGTGGATTGTGATCCCTTTTTGGAAAAACTAGTTTTCCAGTATTATAGTCTTTCCCTCTTGTGATGATCGTATGGCTGCATCAAGGATCTCCATAACGATCATATTGTTTTCCAGAGAATTTAGATCACCTTCTGGCGTGATTTGTCCTCGAACTATTCCACTCAGGTAGGCAAATGGATCGTTTTTAGGATACGGTATGGGCTCCAGTTCCATTAGCTTTTCTGCTTCAGTTTCAGATGATCTGATCCGCATCGTCGATCCATCGACAGTTTTCACATACGATTTTGTTCCATACACCTCCATATCCTTCCTGCTGAATGTCCAGGCCCAAGAGGCTTGAATAATCCCTTGCACACTCGGGTAGTTCACTATGATTGTGGCCTGATCATCTACTTGTGGATATAAATCAGGCTTTAGTTGCTGCGTGGTTGCCATGACCGAGATGGGTTTTTGATTGCCATTCAGAGCTGTCAATAGGTTTGCACCGTAGCACCCAAAATCCGTAAGTGCACCCGCTCCATTAAATTCTGGATCTATTAACCATTCAAGAAATTCATCATTCACCCCAATTTCCTTTGGACCTTGGTGTCCATCATTAACCACCACTTTGTTCAACTTCCCGAATTCTCCATTGCGATTCATCTTCAGTACTTCTGCGGTTGTGGAATACCATGTGGTTTCGTAGTTGGTTAGCAGGTGGATGCCGTATTGCTTTGCAAGTCTCGCCATTTCCTTAGCATGGTCAAGACTGACTGCTAAGGGTTTTTCCACCATCACATGTATCCCTTGTGGCGCGCATTTTTGAACTACCTCAAGATGACCTTTAATAGTGTTGAATGCCGTTACAGCTTCTGGCTTCGTACTTTCCAGCATTTCATCTAATGAAGAGTATACGATATCCATGGAATATCCGTGCTGTTCGGAATATCTCCTGGCCAACTCCACGTTTGGTTCAGCAATTCCCACAATTTCGATATCCCCTATATCTTCACGACCTAATATCCAGTGAACATGGGTATGAACCAGGCCGACAATACCGATCTTCAATTTCTCTTTGTCCTGGGAAACCGACCTTATAGACATGGTTATTGCGAGAATTGCCAATAAGAATTTCATCCTATTTCTTGAACATTTTGCTGACGATCAGATCCTTGGAATCTGGTGTATACTTGTAAAAGCCTTCTCCGGTTTTTACACCTTTGTAACCTGCTGTAACCATATTGATCAAAAGCGGGCAAGGTCTGTATTTTGGATCTCCTAAGCCGCCCTGAAGAACTCTCAATATTGATAAACATACATCCAGTCCGATGAAATCAGCCAACTGGAGTGGACCCATTGGGTGGGCCATTCCTAACTTCATCACGGTGTCGATTTCTTCAACTCCTGCAACACCCTCGTAAAGAGAATAGATGGCTTCATTGATCATGGGCATTAGTATTCTGTTGGCCACAAATCCTGGATAATCATTTACTTCCACAGGGATCTTGTCCAATGTTTTGCTAATTTCAACTACTGCACTGGTGGTCTCATCTGTCGTGGCATAACCTCTGATGACCTCGATTAATTTCATCACAGGCACTGGATTCATGAAGTGCATTCCAATGACTTGTCCAGCTCTATTAGTTTCCGCAGCGATTTTGGTGATTGAGATTGAAGAAGTATTCGTGGAAAGGATGGCTCCGGCAGGAGCGTGCTCATCCATTTGTTTGAATAGTTGACTTTTAAGATCAAAGTTTTCTGTTGCGGCCTCCACAACTAGGTCAGCTTCTGTGACTCCCTTCTCGATTCCAATCACCGTTTGAATCCGGTCTAGAATTGCAGTTTTATCACTCTCGGTGATAAGTTCTTTTTTTATCTGGCGATCAAGATTCTTTGAAATGGTGGCCGTGGCCTTTTGAAGGATATCTTCAGAAATGTCTATCAAATTGACATTATATCCGTTTTGGGCAAAGACATGGGCTATGCCATTTCCCATTGTGCCCGAACCAATGACTGACACATTCTTAATACTCATGGTGTGTTTATTTAAATGTTAAAATCTGGTAGTCTGAACCGGGTATTTTTACAATGAGATCACTTTCTTCTTCATAACCCATCGTTGATGACCTGTCAATTTCCCTGTTGTCTACGCTAACAATGTCATAATCAATACCAAAGGTTGACCATGCTTCCTGCGGTATTTTGATCTTTGCTGTTTGATCTTCGTTGGAAAGATTTACAACGATTAGAAGTACCTGTTCCTCAGTATACCTAACGAATGCGTAGACCTTATTGGAATATCCCTGGTAGATATCATTTCTATTATAGAAATGGAGGTCATAAAACCCACCTTCACGAATAGCACTGTGGTCATTGCAGGCTTTGAGGATCTCCCAATATCTGGATTGTAGTTTCTTTTGCTCTTCAGAAAGTAGGGCTCCGTCGAACTTGTCGCCGTTTACCCATTTGATGTGTTCAGGAACTCCCCAATAATCAAAAATAGTAGTTCTTCCATCATCCCCTGAAAATCCGGATTCACCTTTTCCAGGTTCACCCACATCCTGGCCATAATACATCATCACAGGCCCCTTGTGCATAAATGCGGATATTGCCATCATCGGAATGCCTGACCCTGCATCTCCTGCAAAGAAGGGGCTGGCTATCCTTTGCTCATCATGATTTTCCAGAAATCTGAGCATGTAATCTCCGATTCCTTCCTGTCGCTGCCAGATTACGGAAATATCATCAGTGGAGGCAGTATTTTGAATTATATGTTTCAATGTATCATACAACTCTACTTTATCATACAAATAGTCAAAACCACCAGTGAAGATGTAGTTCCTGTACGCGTCAGGATTATAGATTTCGGCTATAAAAATGATGTCTGGATATTCCTTTTTTATCTCTGAAGTAATCCAGTTCCAAAATTCTACAGGTACCATTTCTGCCATATCGCACCGAAATCCATCGACATTTTTGGCAGCCCAATACATAAGTATATCCTTTACTTTATTCCAGGTATCCGGAATTGGATCGAAATAGGGCGTTCGGTTATTCTGGTAGTCGACACCATAGTTGAGTTTGATCGTTTCAAACCAATCGTGAACGGAAGGGGTAGCTGAAAAGACATCATTACCGGAGGCTTTGGCTGGATTTTCGTCGAATAAACCATCCTTGGTAGGGAAGTCATTGTCGCCCAGCGAATTGTATCCTTCCGGTACTTTGAAAGATGTCCCCGGGAGATAATAGAAATTATTATTAGGATCGAATGCTTTAGATTTATCGTCATCCTGTCCAAAATCTATAACACCATCCGGTTTTGAATCCGAAACGTAACCACGGGCAACGTGATTGGGGACAAAATCAATTACAACCTTTAATCCGGCCTCATGGGTACGTTCAACCAATGCCTCAAACTCTGACATTCTGTTTGCTACATCTTCCGCCAGATCAGGATTGATATCATAATAATCCTTTATGGCATATGGGGAACCGGCCCTACCCTTTACAATGTCTGCATCGTCGAGTGCGATTCCGAAGTCAGAATAATCCGTAAGGACCGCGTGCTCGATGACACCGGTATACCAGACATGTGTATAACCCTGAGATTTGAGAGCATTCAATGCATTCTCGTTAATGTCATTAAGTTTTCCAACACCATTTTCTTCTTTAGTGCCCCAGAGACTATTGGTGGTATTAGTATTGCCAAATAAACGGGTCACCATCTGATAGAGGACTACACGTTGTTTATCAACATTTTTCATCGAGGTATTCGATTGGGGTTCAGTCTTTAATTGACATTGGAACAAAAAAACCCCGATTCCTAGCAGGATCAGGGTTTTCGTTTTTATTAATGGCATTATGCGTTACGGTTGATGTTGTTCAGATCTTCAAAAGCTTTTTTCAGTCTATCAACAAATGCTTTTTCACCTTCTCTTAACCACTTTCGTGGATCATAATATTTCTTGTTTGGAACATCATCTCCATCAGGATTTCCAATTTGAGCCTGGAGATAACCTTCATTGCCCTTATAATAATTTTTCACTCCATCCCAGAATGCCCATTGCATGTCGGTATCAATATTCATTTTAATTGCGCCATACGAAATGGCTTCCCTAATTTCTTCGGTTGTGGAACCTGAACCACCATGGAATACAAAATTTACCGGATTGTGTCCTGTTCCATATTTTTCCTGGATGAAATCCTGTGAGTTTTTCAAAATGATAGGAGTCAACTTCACATTACCTGGTTTATAGACGCCGTGTACATTCCCGAATGCCGCTGCAACAGTGAAGTTATCTGAAATCTTTTTGAGGTTCTCATAGGAATAAGCTACTTCATCTGGTTGTGTATATAATCGTGCATTATCAATGTCAGTATTGTCCACTCCATCTTCCTCTCCACCGGTTACACCCAACTCTATTTCGAGTGTTATCCCCATTTTTGACATCCTTTCAAAATATTCACCTGAAATACCAATGTTCTCCTCCAATGGTTCTTCCGACAAGTCGAGCATGTGGGAGCTAAATAAAGGGGAACCAGTATTTTCAAAATGCTTTTCGTTGGCTTCGACCATGCCGTCCATCCATGGAAGGAGCTTCTTGGCGCAGTGATCGGTATGCAGAATCACAGTTACTCCGTATTTTTCTGCCATCATATGGACGTGTTGTGCACCTGACACAGCTCCTACTACCGCTGCCTGCTGATTCTCGTTTGACAATCCTTTGCCGGCTATGAAGGCTGCACCTCCATTAGAAAACTGAATAATAACCGGAGATTTCAGGTCCCTTGCAGTTTCCAAAACCGAGTTAATGGAGTTGGTTCCAATAACATTGACCGCAGGAAGTGCAAATTCATTTTCATTAGCGTAATTCAAAAGGTCTGTAACTTCCTGACCTGTCAAAACACCTGGTCTAAATTTCATAGGATTCTTTCTTGATTATTAGGATTGATAATTGATCGGATCGCAAATATAAATCCTTAAATAATACTTATTTACTGTATTCTCGAAAGCCTCCAAAAAAGGTCAAATAATTGAAAATTTCCTATTTTTCCATGCCATTCTATGGTCTTTTTTATGAGTTATCTATACGAATCACTGAATGACGTGAGTTCAATCGTTTGCGAAGAGAATTTTGTAGAAGAGGAGTATCGTGATGTCAGGTCTACAATAACCTGTTATTATCCCGATATTTTCAGAATTCAAGTATCAAAATCAAAAAAAATTAAAAAATTTCATCGTGATATCTCAGACATATGAACCAACATTTAACCTTCATGAAGAATTTAAAAACCTAACCTTGGAAATAGCATGAAAAAACCATTACTAAGTACCGCTCAGATCTGGAATATGAGTATGGGATTCCTTGGGATCCAGTTTGGCTTTGCCCTACAGAACGCCAATGCGAGTCGGATTTTACAGAATTTTGGAGCAGATGTAGAACATCTTTCTTGGTTTTGGTTAGCCGCACCAGTTACCGGATTAATTGTACAACCAATTATTGGGCATTACAGTGATCGAACCTGGAACAGATTAGGTAGGAGACGTCCGTATTTTCTGACTGGGGCGATCCTGGCCTCAATCGCATTGTGTCTGATGCCCAATTCTGGTGCGTTGGCAACATTCATACCTCCAATGTTTGTTGGTGCAGGTATGTTGATGATCATGGATGCATCAATAAATATCTCCATGGAGCCATTTAGGGCGTTGGTCGGAGATATGCTACCCTCAGAACAAAGGACACAAGGATTTTCTGTTCAAGCGGCATTGATCGGTTTCGGTGCTATATTCGGTTCACTTCTACCTTACATTCTTGCCGAATTTATGGGCATCAGCAAGGTTGCAGCCCCCGGTGAAGTCCCCAACAATGTAATCTTCAGTTTCTACTTCGGTGCTGTAGTATTTATCTCTACGATAGTGTGGACAGTGACAAAAACAAGGGAATATCCACCTGAAGAACTTGCTAAGTACAATGGGGACGAGGTTGAAGAGGTGCATGGAGGATTTTTTACCATTTTCAAGGACTTTGCGTCTATGCCCAAGACTATGAAACAACTGGGAATTGTACAGTTCTTTTCATGGTTCGCATTGTTTTCAATGTGGGTATTCTCCACACCAGCTATTGCGCAACATGCGTATGGTACTGCAGTCACAGATACAAGTTCGGAAGCATACAATGATGCAGGAAACTGGGTTGGTGTGATGTTTGGAGTCTATAATGCTGTTTCTGCACTTTTTGCATTAGTTCTTCCCAGGATCGCAGCTAGAGTTGGAAGAAAACGAACCCATGCAATATCCCTTGCATGTGGTGGCATCGGGTTATTGTCTATTTACATATTCAAAGATCCATATCTATTACTAATTTCAATGCTGCTGGTGGGTATAGCATGGGCCAGTGTATTGTCTATGCCATACGCTATCCTGGCCGGAGCAATCCCGGCAAATAAAATGGGTATATACATGGGTATATTCAACTTTTTCATAGTAATCCCTCAAATAGTGAATGGAGTGATTGGTGGCCCTATCGTGAAGTATTTCTATAATTCTCAAGCTATATATGCATTGATTATTGCTGGAGTATGCATGCTTATTGCTGCCTTCTCTGTATCATTTGTTGATGACAAGGACGAGGTGGTCCAGGTATAATAATTAGGTTTTAGAGTATGAAAGTAAAATTTCAAATAGACTATCGTACCGAATGGGGACAGGAGATCATTGTTTGCGGGAATGATCCTTCTCTTGGAGATAATAATGTTGACAACGGACTTCGACTTCATCCAACTTTTGGCGAAAGGTGGGAGGGTGAAGTTGAATTGAAAGGAAGATCTGACCATTTTGAATATAAATACTGGATCGTTGATGATAGAAACAACTATAACGCCGAGGAGTTCGGACCACCCAGGATTTGTAAAGTAGCCAATCAGAGATTCGAATCTATTGTATTACGTGATTATTGGCGTTCCGTTAAAGATCCAACCGTTGAACTCTACACTTCACCATTTCTCAATGCTTTCTTCAAGAGAGATCAGGATAATTATAAACCCAGATATACGAAAACAGGGAATTATGTAAGATTTCAGGTGAGAACTCCTAGAATTGGTAAAGACTATTCTATTGGGATTGTAGGAGGTAGCAAGTCCCTGGGCAATTGGGACGAGTCAAAAGTAGTCCTTATGAATAGCGAAGACTTTCCTGTTTGGAAGGCAGATGTAGCTGTTGGAACCAAGGAAACTCCCTTCGAATACAAATATGTGATCTACAGCCATGATCAGGAAAAGATAGTTACTTGGGAGAATCGGAATAACCGATATCTTCCTCTGCAAGAGGTTACAGACCCACAAAAACTCACCATTCAAACAGATGAGGATTTTAAATACCCTGTTGGTAACTGGAAGGCAGCAGGTGTAGCAATTCCGGTTTTCTCCCTACGGAGTGAAAATGGTACAGGGGTAGGAGAGTTTCTGGATATTAAACCTATGGTGGACTGGGCTGTGAAAACAGGTATGAAAATGGTTCAGATCCTACCGGTCAATGATACTATAGCTACGCATACCTGGGTGGATTCCTATCCCTATGCAGCAATTTCTGTCCATGCGCTGCATCCTATCTACGCCAACCTTCAGGCCTTCGGAAAGGTTGGGGATTCCGGGCTACAAAAGGAGATTGCGAAGGAACGCAAACGGCTTAATTCTCTTCCGGACGTTGATTATGAGACGGTAATGAAGGTCAAAAGCAGATTCTTCAAGGTGGCATATGATCAGGAAAAGGATAAAGTTCTGTCCAGTAAGCAATTCAAAGAATTCTTCAAATCCAACTGTTCTTGGTTGGTGCCCTACGCAGCTTTTTCTGCACTGAGGGACAGGTACGGGACACCCGATTTTACCCAGTGGGACGGACATGCCATTTTTGATAGAAAGAAAATTGACAAGCTTGTATCGGAGAATGGTAAGGATTTTGATGATATTGCCATTCACTACTTCATCCAATTTCACCTACATAACCAATTGATGGAGGCAGCGGAGTATGCAAGATCCCACGGGGTAGTATTGAAAGGTGATATTCCGATTGGAATTTATCGAAATTCTGTGGATGCATGGATGTTGCCGGAATTGTTTAATATGGATTGCCAGGCAGGGGCTCCTCCGGATGATTTTTCAATCTCCGGACAAAATTGGGGATTCCCGACTTACAACTGGCAGGCTATGGCCCAAGACGGATTTAAGTGGTGGAAAGATCGGTTAGTGAAGATGTCCGAATATTTTGATGTATTCAGGATTGATCATATTCTTGGATTTTTTAGGATTTGGGAAATACCCTGGGAGCATGTGGAGGGGATAATGGGAAGGTTTAACCCTGCGCTCCCTGTACATCTAAATGAATTTGGTCAATGGGGGATATACTTTGATAGGGATCGCTTCTGCAAACCCTATATCAGACATCATATGATCAAACAACTTTTCAATAATCATTCGGATATGATCATTGAAAAGTATTTGCATGAGTATGCCCCGGGTTGTTATGAATTACAGGAATATGTCAATACTCAGAGAAAAGTAAAGATCCATTTCGATCAACTGGATTGTGAGAATCCGGAAAGCAAGGATTTTAATTTTTGGATCCGTGTAAATCTTTACAGGTTGCTGGCTGAGGTATTATTCCTTGAAGCCCCCTTGAGCAACGGTGAAGCATTCAATCCCAGGATCGCATTGCATTCCACATATTCCTACCAGGAATTGGACGAACACTCAAAACAGAAGATCGATGAATTGTATAACCATTTCTTCTATCACAGGCACAACGATTTCTGGGCAGATAGTGCCATGCAGAAATTACCTGCTTTGAAAGCAGCGACAGACATGTTGATCTGTGGAGAGGACCTTGGAATGGTACCGGCCTGTGTTCCGGGAGTAATGGAGGAACTCAGTATACTCAGTCTTGCCATACAGCGAATGCCGAATGATGATAGGGGATTCTGGCATCCATCCGATACTCCTTATAACAGTGTGACCAGTACCGGAAGTCATGATATGTCCACATTGAGAGAGTGGTGGCAGGAGGATGCTGATAAGTCGCAGCGATTCTACAACACAATACTTGGTCATTGGGGTGGCGCACCCTACTTCTGTGAACCATGGGTAGCATGTGATATAATCAATCAACACATGCATTCACCAAGCATGTGGGCCATTTTCCCCATTCAGGATTTATTGGCAATGGACTCATCTCTGCGGAGAGAAATTCCTGAAGAAGAGCGTATTAATGTACCCTCCATAGCTCAGCACTACTGGAGGTATAGATTCCACATTACAATGGAGAACCTCTTAAATGAAGATGGATTTAATGGTTTTGTGCGAGAACTCGTAGATCACGGTGGTAGGAGAGCAGATTATTAACAAAATATCCTCCCTGTTTTCCAACTAATCTGAGGTTCTTCCAGTCTTATTCGACGTGGGGGATCTATAATGAAAAAGGGACTTTTCGTTTACTTACTATTGGAAATTGGTCTTATTGTCGGATGTTCGAAAACTGATGACACATGCAAATTTCAAGACTCTTCAGTTGCGGTTATCAATGAACTAACAGCCCGAACAGTTAAGTACTCTTCATACACCAATGTGATGCTTGTAAGGGAAAGTGAGGCTCTTCCTTACGATGATTTCGCGATTTGGCTTGATGTCGATCCACAATATTTGACAACATCATTTTCATGCTCATGGCCTGGAAGGCTTTTAGCGTGTACAAATGTTCCAAAACTTGAACAGAACATAAAAAGTATCCAGATACTGACCTTAATGGATTACACTGAGGAGTATCAACAAGGTTCTGACATGACACAAGACTTCCTTTTCCTCACGGAAGAGGGGCCAATTTCCGTTGAAAACCTGGCTACACTTAATCAGTACTTTCGTCGTGATTTTCTTCTTTTTCTTAGTCCCCAAATTCCGCCTGATAATGACCGATTCATACATTTCAAGGTACTGATCGAAATGGAGAATGAGGATTTTTACGATATTACTAACCAGATGGTTTACGCAACATTGAACTAGTGGACCATTCTATGATGAAGGCTGTTTGTCACCCGTCCTTCTGTCCTGGTTCTTTACCAAATTCATCGTGTTTGGCGATTGGTTGGTGACGATCAAACCAGTATTTCCTAGCTTTTTTAAATTCATTATGGTGAATTTGGGAGAAGGTTTACTTTTGACCGAAAGAAAAAGATCGGTGCCCTCCTTAAATAGCAAAGGTTTACGTATGAGATTACTGATTTGTGTTATTCTTAGTGGTCTTTTGAACAATGTTCGCGGTCAAATTGATCCTTCCGGGATTGAGATCATCAGAGATCAATGGGGTGTTCCGCATATCTATGCACAAACAGATGCTGAAGTCGCCTATGGTTTGGCATGGGCCCACGCTGAAGACGATTTCAAAAGTATCCAACAAATTGTTGCCGCTTCAAAGGTGAGGCTGGGGGAGCACCTCGGAAAAGATGGAGCTACAGTTGATTACCTGATGGGTTTACTTCGGTGCAAGGAGGTTGTCGACCAACATTTCGATGATCTTTCCCCAGAATTTGTCAGGATACTTGAAGGCTATGTAGCAGGTCTGAACCAATATGCATCGAAACATCCGAAGGAAATAATCCTTAAGAAACTTTTTCCGATAACGACTCATGAGCTTCTTCAAGGATATGTTGTGAACCTTGCCCTTTTTTCCGGAGTGGGGAGGACCTTGCCAAAGTTGATTGAAGGAGATATTGATCCGGTTTTTGAGGCGGCGGGATCCAATGGTTTTGCGATCAGTAGAGAAAAGACCTCGGATAATTATTCATACCTGGCAGTAAATTCCCATCAACCTCTGGAAGGCCCATTGGCCTGGTATGAAGCTCATCTGATCAGTGGGGAAGGCTGGAATATGCTTGGAGGTTTATTTCCAGGGGGATGTGTAATATTCCATGGAACCAACGAGGATCTTGGATGGGCACATACTGTCAACTATCCGGATATGATTGATGTATTTCAGTTGGAAATGAATGATGACAAATCCTTGGCGTACAGAGTAGATGACGAAATACACTCTCTGGAAGAAGAAATACTAAAGCTGAAAGTCAAATTGTTCCTTGGGATCAAGATCAATGTCAAACGAAAGGTTTACCATTCGATCTATGGCCCAACAATAAAGAATGACCTGGGTTATTTTTCCATTGATATGGGAGCACTTCATGATATACGGGCGGTGGAACAGTGGTATCGAATGAATAAAGCGCAAAGCTTTGAAGAGTATTATGACGCGATGTCAATGGTAAGTATACCTGGTTTCAACACGGTCTACGCAGATAAAGAAGGAAATATCTTCTACATAGGTAATGCAAAGATCCCTTACAGGAAATATGGTTACAACTGGAGAGGTGTGGTTCCCGGTAACACTACGGAAACTCTACTCAGCAATTATCACCCAATTGGTGATCTGCCACAGGTATATAATCCTAAGAGCAAATATATTTTCAACACAAATCACTCAGCATATATATCCACAGGACCGGAGGATCACCTGGATCAGGAAAAGTTCGATCCTACAATGGGCTATATGTTGTGGAATAATAACAGGAGTACCCGATTTCAGGAGTTAATTTCGGAATTGGATGAGGTGTCGTGGGATGACTTTCTAAGGATCAAATATGACCATCAACTACCTGATTCGATTGCATATTTAACGGATATTAATCCTTTGTTTGAAATTGATCCTTCTAAAATACGGAGAGGTCGTAAAACACTTGAAATATTACAGAACTGGAATCGAAAAGCCCATATCGAAGAAGTAGGACCAGCCCACCTTAAGATTTTCCGAGGCCACTTACGTAGAAAATTGAATGCTCCGTTCGACACTATATTTCGGCCCAAACCGGAAGAGATGCTGGAATCACTTGCTTACACTGAAGACTACTTTCTAAAGCATTTCGGCAAAATCGATGTTACGCTTGGGGAGTTTCAATTTCTTATCAGAGGCGATAAAGAATTGCCAGTCAATGGTATTCCTGACGTAATCACAGCAATGGGATCAGTCCCTCATAAGAATGGTAGAGTGAAAGCATATGCGGGGGAGTGCTATTTCATGATGATCAGGTATCCTGAGGACAATCTTCCCATCATTGAGACTATCAATGTCTATGGTGCATCAAATCGTCCTGAGAGCCCACATTATACTGATCAAATGGAGATGTTTTTGAACCAGGAAAGAAAATCCATGACACTGGACATTGATGAGGTAAGGAAGTCCGCAAGGAGGATATATCATCCGGAATAGTGAAATCAGACTTTGGATTTTGCGTGAGCTAAACCGTATTCAATCCATCTTATTAAATCCTTTTCGGTTTGAAATCCTTTGGGTTCGACATAGACAAATTCTTTTAAAGCCTTTTTCGTGAAATCCATTTCACGCACAAAAGGATTGGAAGTAAGCTCCTCTTCAAAATGTGGGGAAAGGATCCTTCTGCCAGGTCATCCTTTATTATACCTACTGTCATTTTTCCCTTATAAAGGAAACTAAGACCTCCAAACATCTTTTTTTCTTCGATTGGAATGCTTAGTTCAAGGAGTTTTTCACGGATCAAGTTTGCGGTATTTTCATTATAGGCCATTGTATAAAGTTATGACCTTACAGACTGAAGTGCAATCACCGATTATTTTGATCGGATTTCGATAAGAATAGAAATAAAAAAGGCCGGTAAATTCCGGCCAAGTTCTTCTTGATAAAACGTCAAGATCAGCTATTTTCAGACTTTTCTGTTTCTTTTTTCATGTAGAAATAGTAAATCAGGAATCCTACCGCTATGAAAACGGAGAATACTCCATAGGGTAGTGGATTTTCTCCATCAAAGGGTAAATATTGGATTACTATAAGTGACAAACCTCCAAATAGGACCAATAATCCCCACTTCAAGGAGCTATATTTATTACCTTCCGAAGCATGCTTTTTTAGTAGGTTAATTCCATTTTCGTCTACCAGACCTTTGTTTATAAGTCTTCTTCTCAACCAGAAATCCGTCAGGATCTTCACGAAAAGTACAATACTCCCAAATGTGGTGATCATTCCAGCCAAGGGTATGATGATGTCTTCCATTATTTTGATTTTTGTTTCTGTACCATATGACAATACCAACTATCAGAAATGTTGCAATTGCAGACAAATTATTTTTTAACTTGAAAAAGAGTAATTCGGAGCAACATATGTAGGGACTCTGATGTCTAATGGATCGAAATGGAAGATAAAATACTTGTAGAAAAAGTATTGAGAGGCGATCGTTCTGCTTTTTCCGTTTTAATTGAACGTTATGAACGTCTGGTAGAGCACATGGTAGCAAAACTGGTTGATGATCCCAGGGATAGGGAAGAGGTTGCACAGGACATCTTTATCAAGGTTTACGAAAAGATTGGTGATTTTCATTTCGAATCTAAATTGTCAACATGGATTGCAACCATAGCCTACAGACATTCTATCAATGCACTAAGGAGATCAAAAAAATACAGGGATGAAGAGGATATTGATAGAATTAATTTTAGTGTTGGGAGCGAGGATCAAAGTTTTGAGAATGAGGATTTTGCTAAATTTATACATCACTGGGTTTCAAAGTTGCCGCATAGGTATCGAACCATCTTGACATTGTACCATTTGCAGGAAATGAGCTATCCGGAGATTGTAGAAATTATGGAGATGCCTGAAGGAACCGTAAAAAATTATCTTTTTCGGGCCCGAAGGAAACTTAAGGAATTAATTGAAACACAGATGCAAACTGAAATTGCTTTATAGTCATGGTGAAGGAAAGTGATATTTTTAAGCATTTTACCGAGGAGGGATTAAAAGATCCCCGGCACAAGGACACTTACCAAAAAATATTTGAAGCTTTGGAGGAACCCCCGGGCTTTAAGCTCCCATCAAATTTTGCCAAATCAGTAATTGCGAAGATTGAATTGATGGAACAAAAAAAGAAACGTTGGTTTTACACCTTCATGACTTTTGGTGTATTCATTATGATCTCAACTTTCGGAGCGGCAATGGTATATAGTTTTGGTCTCGATGGTTTAGCCCAGTTTAAGCAGGGCATTTATTGGGCAGTATTTGTAGGTATAATCGTTGTCGTCATACAATATCTCGATCAAAAACTAGTCAGGAAGAAAACCTTCTCAGTGATCTAGGCAATAGCCCAGTCCAATACGTAGTTAGCGGTACTGGTCGGATCCTTCAGGATCATATTTGCGGCATAATTACCTTTCCTGTCATCTACCTGTAGTTTGAAAGTCCCCAATAGATCATTCTTGCTAAGTAGGTCAAAATCCCATAGCTCAATGTTAATTTCTCCTTCAGGTACATCGAACTGTAAGGACATGTCCACTTTCTCACCCGAATCCATGGATTTATAAGCTGCTCCTTTAGGCCAGATCTTTTTCCCATTCATTTTAAGGTAGACTTCATCCTTATCGATCTCATCGTTCAGGATACATATTATTGACTTCAGCTGTACGGTGGGCATTGTTAGTTATTTAGTGTTACTTACATTCCTTAAGTTGAACTCGTAGTCGTTGGTTTTCTTCTTCCGCCAGGAGCATTGCGTCCCTTGCTCTGCTTGCTTCGTCTTCCGCCGCCATCTGAGATTCTCTCGCCCTCTCAGCATTCATTTCCGCGATCATGGCGTTTTCCTCAGCTTCATTGGCCTTGAGATTTGCATAAACAACAAAAAATGCCAGCAAGAGTAACAGTATGATGTTGGTTATGATCAGAAATATTTTCATGGTGGTATTATTTACAGTTTTCTAATTGGGATTTAAACTTTTCGGTTTCCTTCAGTAACAAAACAACTCTGTTTTCAGACTGAATGGCCTTTGCTTCTTGCTGAATAGCAATTTCACGTTGACGTTCGGCTTCTGCCTTCTGTCGTTGGGCTAGCTGCCGACAATCTTCAGCTTCATTCACTTTCAACCTGGAGTAAATAATAAGAAAAACGATAGTCAAAGCAAAAACCACATTCAAGATTATTAGTAAAGACTTCACGCTGATAGCTTTTATTTACAGTTTTCCAATTTCGAGCGAAACTCATCTGCTCTTTGTTTTTCTAGTTCCGCTGCATCCCTGGCAGCTTCTGCGAGTGCTTGTAGACGGGTAGCCTGCGCCTGTGCTTTTCGTGCAATCGCCGCCTGCTCCTGGGCCATTTCCCGCTGGCGTTCGGTTTCTACTTGCTGTTCTAGAGCTTGCAGCTGGAAATTTTCTGCTTCACTCACTTTCAACCTGGAGTAAGTGACAAGAAAAACTACAACCAGGACTAAAACAATATTTGAAATGATCGAAAAAGATTTCATTTTGGTGTTGTTATTTACAATTTTCCATTGCCATTTTCATCTGGGCAACGGCTTCTGCCTCCGCTCGTCTGGCCATCGCGGCTGCCTCCAATGCATTCATTTCTTCCTGCTTGACTCTCTCCATACAAAGTTCCACTTGTACCTCAGCTTTGATAACTTTCTGATTCGAATAAATGCCATAAACTGCAATGATAATTAGTAGAAGAACATTCAGACCGATTGATACTTTCTTCAACATGATCCTAAATTAAAGTTTCCTTTTGAATTGATGTCTTTTAATGTTTACGGCATGTGTTGAATACACTATGAGCAATATCAAAGCACAGAAAATGGCAGTAATAGATAGATATAGCAGTGGTCCGCTGATCTTATTTTCTGCATATATACCACTTACAAGTCCTGCCAGCACTAGCGTACAGCAACTAAAATAGAAAAAAGTCAGGCTGATATTCAATCGACTCAATTGCCTGATCTTTTTTTCAATGATAGAATGATTATCGTTTACGTCTTCCATAATGAGCATAGCAATCTCGTTCCCTAATGCCGTGGACAAATTTGTTGTGGACATGATCAGAAGTCCCACTCCAGGGAGAATTGTTATTGGGAAATACCACTCATTCATTGATCAACTATCATTTTTGGAGATTTCAGAGGGGATGAAAACCATGATAAATTGAAAGATAAACCTTAATAAATAAAAAACCGCCCTAGAACGGGCGGTCAGACTGTGGTAAACTACTAAAAAGGTTGAAACAACCTAACCTAATCCAAAATGAATGATGTGTTTTGCTTACTTTCGCTAAGGTATTTTCAGTGTTTTTCTTATTTCATGATGAGCATCATCGAAGTTGTTAACATTGATCATTTTCGTAATTTTTATTCAAAAAGTAAATGTCTTTAAACATTGCCGTTGGCGTTGATATCGGTGGTACGCTCACCAAAGTGGGACTAGTAGATCGGGAAGGAAATCAATATGGAAACCTTGACTTCAAAACTACGGATTATCCGGATTTCGATGATTTTCTAAATGAACTAACCAATAAAATTGAATTCTTAAAAGCTCAGGTCAGAAAAGACTTCGAGATCGTTGGGATAGGTATCGGGGCTCCCAATGCAAACTATTATAGAGGAACGATCGAATATGCGGCCAACCTGGTCTGGAAAAACGTATTGCCTTTCGTTGAAAAGTTTAAGGATAAGTATGATCTTCCCATTTATATCACCAATGATGCCAATGCTGCAGCGATTGGAGAAATGGTATACGGGAAAGCCCATGGAATGAAGGATTTTATCGTGATCACTTTGGGGACTGGTTTGGGGAGTGGGATTGTCACGAATGGTCAGATGGTATATGGCCATGATGCGATGGCTGGCGAACTAGGACATGTGCTGATTGAAGAGGGAGGCAGGAGATGTGGTACCGGTAGACGAGGATGTTTGGAGGCATATGCATCAAGCACCGGGATAAAAAGAACTGTATTCTATCTACTAGCCGATTCTCTTGAGGATAGCGAGTTAAGAAACTACTCTTTTAGAGATTTACGGGGAGAAATTATCACCAAAGCCGCAGAAAATGGAGATAATATAGCAAAAGAGGCTTTTCGTATGACCGGTGAGATCTTAGGAAAACAACTGGCAAATTTTGTGGCTTTTTCCCACCCTGAAGCGATCTTCTTACTTGGAGGTTTGGCGAAATCTGGCAAGTGGATTTTCGAGCCCACTGAGAAGTATTTGGATCAATATTTGTTGCCTTATTATAAGGGTAAGGTCAAACTGTTGCCTTCTGGAATGATAGACAAAAATGCTGCAATATTGGGTGCAGCCGCACTGGTTTGGGATCATTTATAGGAATTTTTTACGCAATAATCCAGTTAAATGGTTTGATAGCCTTTGGTAAAAAATAGGTTAATTTGTAGTGCTCCTATACGTGGAAAAGAGTTAAACATGATGGAAAGAATGAGAAAGAGTATTCAACTTGGGGTGGTTTTGGTGGCATTACTTGTCAGTTCAGTACCAGGAAAGGCCCAATCTGATGAATTAATGATGCTCCAGCCGAAAGATGAGCATCCCCAGGCACTGTTTGTGACACTAAATCTTTTGGAACAATATCACTACAGGAATCTATCCTTATCGGATTCTTTATCATCCGTGATCTTTGATAATTATTTTTCCTCTCTGGATCCCACAAAATCTTATTTTCTCAACTCAGATGTAGAATATTTTGAAAAGTATCGTTACCAGATCGATGACGACCTGAAAGCAAGTAATCTTGATGTTGGATACCAGATATTCGTTGTTTACAGGGAGAGAGCGATTGAAAGATATGAGAATATTGAAAAGATACTCAATAAGGAATTCGATTATTCAAAAGACGAATACTATGAAACTGATTTTGATAAAGCCGAATGGGCAAGTAGCAGGGATGAGTTGAATGATCGGTGGAGATTGATCCTCAAGAATCAATCAATCGCACATAAATTAGCTGGCCGTGACTGGGAAGACACCCAGGAATCATTACTCAAGCGATATGAAAGAAGTAAAAAGCTTGTCCATCAATACAATAGCGAGGACGTTTTTCAGGCCTATTTAAATGCCGTAACAAGGGCCTACGACCCCCATACCAGTTACTTTTCTCCAATAACATCTGAAAATTTCCAGATTGAGATGAGCCTATCCCTGGAGGGGATAGGAGCTCGATTGACTCAACAACTGGATTACACGGTAGTAGCTGAAATTGTCCCCGGAGGCCCCGCCTATAAGAGTAAGAAACTATACAAGGACGATAAGATCATTGGTGTTGCTCAGGGAGATGAAGGTGAGTTTGAGGATGTTATAGGTTGGAGATTGGATGATGTAGTTCAAAAGATACGCGGGAACAAGGGATCTGTGGTTCGGCTTCAGATCCTAAAGAAAGGAGATGTAAATGCTCTACCGGATACGATCAGGTTGGTAAGGGAAAAAATAAAGCTGGAAGATGAAGCGGCCAGAGCAGAACTCATCCCTGTCAATCAAAACGGGATCACTTACAATATTGGTATTATCACCATCCCTAGTTTTTACATCAATTTTGAGGATAGAAATAAAGGGATCAAGGATTATAAAAGTACGACTCGTGATGTAAGAAAGCTCATAATGGAGTTGGAGGGAAAGGGAATGGATGGACTCCTGATCGATCTTCGATATAATGGTGGAGGATCTTTGCAAGAGGCTATTGACCTGACAGGTCTTTTTATACCTACAGGGCCTGTGGTACAGGTTCGAAATTCAGATCAAAGTGTTGAAGCATTAAGGGATGAAGATGGAAACCAAACATTTTATGAAGGACCTTTGGCAGTATTGAATAACAGGTATAGCGCATCTGCTTCTGAGATTTTTTCCGGGGCAATTCAGGATTACAAAAGGGGAATAATCATTGGTGAGAATTCCTTCGGTAAGGGTACTGTACAGAATCTGATAAATCTTGATAGACCGGTTATGAATTATCTGAACCGACTTGCAGCATTCAGAAAATCTTCAAATCGTGATGTAAGCGATTTGTTGTCAATCAGAAATGGAATTCAATCCGGCGATATACGACTTGGCCAATTGAAAATGACGTTGGCTAAGTTCTATAGAGCAACAGGAAGCAGTACCCAACGTATTGGAGTAATCCCTGATATATCTTTCCCTTCTGCATTTGAATCAGATGAATTTGGAGAAAGTAGTAGGATCAATGCTTTGCCTTGGGATGAAATTAATGCAGTGGGTTTCAAACCTTCCAATCAGATATCTGATGAGTTAATTGACAATCTCTATGAATTGTATTTGCTTGACCTCAATCGTGATCCAATAATGAAGGACTGGGTACGTAGGGTCGATGAGGCTAAGGCTGATTTTCTTGACACACAAGTATCATTGAACCTTGATAGGCGTCGTTCTGAAGAAAGTGAGGTTGATGATGACCTTTCAACGACAATAGGGGAGGGCGAAGTTTTTACATCAGATGAACATAAAGAGAAGTTAGAAGAGGATGTCTATTTAAGGGAGGGCCTGCGTACCCTTGCCAGGATGGTAAAAATCAAGGCTGGTTAATTCTCATCCCTTACTTCAATTTCTGATTCTTGCGGCATTTCAAACATTGATTGATCCGGTGTATTCTTTGTGAATGAAATATCGGAAAACTTCACTGAATATCTTTTTGCACCAATAGAATCATTTTCCCATTTATATCCCTGAAGAGAAGTGGGAACCAATAACCCATTGACTTTTATCCAGTCTTCGTAGATCAATGCATTGAAATTTTCCGCACGACTTCTATCATAGTAGGTGACTGAGTATTTAATGAAATCCAAACGATTGGTTTCGGAACTAAGATATAAGATGTATTGATCGTCCGGAGAATCACCAACATTTTCATTATACGTGATCTTTACTCTATTATAGTTTTTTCCATTAAACACAATCTTCTCCAATTCCGTGGCCTTTATTCCCGGATCTGAAAGAATATGCGGGAAGGAAAAGAAATAGAACCACAGATTGTGAAAGAATCTGGCAGAACGACCTTCATAGGCTTCCAGATCTGGGCTGACCCAAATATTTTCACCGTCAGATCCTAGTTTGTAATTCTCCGCGCTGATCAGGACTTTTCGATTCTCAAGGTCAATGATATGTTGCTCGGGATCTTTATCAGGATTTCTGGTATAAGAAAGGGATTTATAAGTTTTCCACATTTCAAGTCCACCATGAGCTTGAAATGAATGCAAAAGGCTCATCGGAATATCGGACAAAGGTCGGTTAGAAGTTTGTTCTACCACCTCAGATTGATTTTGTGTGGAACATGAAATTAGAAACCAGGAGAGGATCGCAATAACTTTTTTCATATCATTGGAGAATTAAGCAACCTTTGAAATAATAAGATGTCTTATTATAAAAAATTGATCTTGTCATGAAAATAATTGCTGCGATTATACTAATTGTTAGTTGTACATACTTCACAAACGCCCAGAGAATATTGGCTTCCAATGAATTTGAAGCTGATAATGTCAATTCGGTTACCATAAAAGGTAGCTTTTGTGATGTTATCGTTCAGAGCGGATCCAAGGTTTACTTCAATGGAGTGATTGAGGGTAGTGGGGACGAGGATGACTATGAAATCACTTCTGATCTCAGGGGGTCAGACCTTTACATAAGTGTAGATAAAAGTTCAAGGTCCTGGGATAGGATCAGTCGGGCTGAGTTGAAATTGACTATTCCCTCTGGAGTAGAGGTCTCAGTTGACAATTCTTCCGGGGATATTATTGTGAATGATCTGGATGGCAGGAATTTTGAATTCGAGACTTCCAGTGGAGATATTGAAATTTCCGGTGCAAAAGGAGAACTGGAGATAGAAAGTACATCGGGAGATATTGAGGTGGAAAATGTTGTTGGGCCAATATATTCTGAATCTACAAGTGGTTCACAGGAATTCAATGATATCGAAGGTAATCTTGAAGCAAGATCAACCAGTGGAGAGATTGAGATTGAAAACCTCGATGGTGATGTGGTGGCCAAGTCCACTTCCGGAGATGTCGATGTTGTAAGGATCAAGGGACGGATCAATCTCAAAACGACTTCAGGTGACATCGAAGGTTATGATATTGAAATCACTGATGATGCCGAACTAAGAGCAAGCAGTGGTGACATCAAATTGGAAGTCACCAATAACATGGAAGAACTTAGTTTCGACTTGCAAACTTCTTCCGGAGACTTACGAGCTGGAGGCAGAAGTGGTGATAAAAGTCTTTATATAAAAAGGGGTGGGTATTGGGTTGTCGGTGTTACCTCAAGTGGAGATATAAGAATCACAAATTGAGTGGAAATTGACCTGATAAATGAGAAAGCGGTCTTTTGGCCGCTTTTCTTATTTAAAACTAATTACTGAACGACACATGCCGTCACTCGGCAAGACAGAGCACTTTGTGATATTAGGATCTCAGTCGCTCGACTCCGCCGAGTGACTGAGTCCACTACCTAAGCATGGTTTTTTGTCATTTCTATTTCACCATTTTCCGTAAGCTTCAATGGTGAAAACTCTCCAGCACTACTATATTTCCAGGCAGTTTCATCAGTGACTAATCCACTTGCAACAGGATTCATCATTACATAGTTGGTTTTCTGATCATAAATTGAAGAGTAACTCAACTCTATGGGGTAATTGATTTTTGTCCATACCATGTACTCCTTGTTTTGCTTTGTTTTTTTGGCAAACTGTCGAAAACAAGCCAACAACCAATCCCTGCGGCTTTCACCTGGTTTGTTTATCGCTTCTATGATGGCCTTTGATGTGAAACTCTTCATATCATGTAACACAGCAGGTAATTTCAACTCATGTGCTGTGCAATCATATGGACATGACTTGGCATGATGACATAGTCAAATAATTTTAGTCCTTTTTCCGTAATGCAGTATTTCAGACTTTCTATCATGATTTCACAATAGCGTTCCCTTGTGAACAGATCAATCCAACCCACTACCGTCATGGTAATAAAATATGGATGATCAGTATTTGCCTTTCTTAATTCGGACATATTCAAAAGTAGGATTTTTTCATATACCGGTATTATTTCTCGGTCAAACATTTTTGATGTAGAGAATTAGTGTCACTCGGCATAGCTGAGCGACTTTGAGATAGATGGTGTCACTCGGTAGAACCGAGTGACTTTGAGGAGGCCATAAGGGCCGCCGTATTTGTTTAAAAATTATCGACTATACGATAGGCATCAATAACCTTTTGTTCCCCTTGGGCACCTTCTTCGGAATTGCCATGTTCCATGCCCACAATACCATTAAAACCTTTGGAATGGATATGCCGAAATACATTCCTATAGTTGATCTCTCCAGTTGTAGGCTCCTTTCTTCCAGGATTGTCTCCTACTTGAAAATAAGCGATCTGATCCCATGCCTTGTCGATATTTGGGATCAGGTTACCTTCGGTGATCTGTTGATGATAAATATCAAAAAGGATCTTGCATGATGGACTATTCACCGCTTTACAGATCTCATAGGCTTGCGGAATTTCGGTTAGAAACTGTCCGGCATGGTTGGCATACCAATTCAATGGTTCCAATACCATGACCAAACCATGGGGATCTAGGATGTCACATGCCATTCGTAAGGACTGCACCACATTCGCAGTTTGGTAGCCCATTTCAAGGGAAAGGTCAACGTAACCAGGGACCACCGTCATCCATTTGGCATTTACTCTTTTTGCTACTTCAACCGAAGTCTGAATATCGCTTAAAAATTCCTTGCGGTAGTCTCCGTCTCCACTGGCGAGGTTTGGTTTATCCCAGTAGATATTGTGAGCAACAAACACACCCATGTCCATTCCCAGATCCGTCATCTTATTGGCAATCCTTTCCTGATCATAAACAGATCGACTTTTCATTCCATTGTCCTCCAATGATCGAAATCCCTGGTCGTACATGAATTGTAGCTGATCAAGCAGATCATCCCCAGCACTTTCTTTGAACATCCCGAAATGTGGAGCATAATTTAGATTAAATGGAGATTCCTGAAAAGACATGGCCTTAGCCCGATTAATGAGTAATCCTGGTATGAATGGAATACTTCCAATAACGGCCGTCTTATATAAAAAAGATCTCCGATACATCTCAGACATATTTGGTAACTCCCGGGACCGGTACTGGATATTTTCCATCATTATCCGGTACTACTGGTGCCTGATCGTTGAATGAGTTTAATTCCGGTACCAGGGAAAGATCTGTGGCCATTGCTTCTTCCCAGGAAATGGTCTGTCCGGAATAGGTAGCCATTCTTCCCAATATTGCCGTCATCGTGCTATTGGCACCCATCTCAGTATCATTAAGTCGGTAATCCCCGGTTTTGACAGCAGCAAAGAGTTCATTGTGCTCTTGCTGGTAGGGATTTATATCATTTTGATCAACATGGTCATAAATTGATTTTCCCTTATAGGATTGCACAATTCCAGTGTTATCAGAATTTACTCGGACCTTTCCATTTGTACCCTGAAAGACTTCCTCTACCCGATTCATGCATCCCCTTTGATGTCGACACTGACTTGAAATTATTGCTCCATTTGGATAGGTAAACTCCACAAAGTGATGATCATAGATCTGGCCATGGTCCCTTCCTTTTCGCACTTCTCTGCCTCCCATTCCCTGTGCAGAGATCGGAACAGCACCAATGAACCAGTTAGCAACATCAATATTGTGTATGTGCTGTTCTAAAATATGATCTCCACATAACCAGTTGAAATAATACCAATTCCTCATCTGGTATTCCAGTTCAGTTTGCTGGTATTTCCTCGGTCTGACCCATACACCCGCACTATTCCAGTAAACTTGACCAGAGATAATTTCCCCGATTTTTCCATCCTTCACCGTCTCAAATACGTTCCGATAATTTTTTTGATAATGACGTTGTAATCCCACTACCACGTTCAATTTTTTCTTTTCGGCTTCTTTACCAGCTGCAATAACTTTCTTTACGCCAACGACATCGGTTGCCACTGGTTTCTCCATGAAGACATGTTTGTCCTTACTGATGGCATATTCAAAATGTTGTGGTCGGAAGCCGGGGGGAGTAGCAAGGATAACAACATCTGAAAGATCAATGGCTTTTTTGTATGCATCAAAACCTGTAAACTTCGTATCATCAGTCACTTTCATTTGACCTGATTCGCCAAACTTGGCGGATAGACCAGTAAAGCTTTTGTCTAATTGATCTTCAAATACATCAGCCATTGCCACTAATCTCACGTCAGGATCGGCCATGATAGCTTGGGCGGCAGCTCCGGTTCCTCTTCCTCCACAACCAACAACAGCTACTTTGATTTCACCTTGCGCCGCAGCAAAAGCTGCTGAACCAGCAGGTAACGTACTCAATATTACTCCTGAGCCAACCAACACTGAAGTGTTTTTCAGGAACTCTCTTCTTGATGGATCTTGATTTGAATTCTCTTTCATAGTAATTACATTAATATTCTGTTATGGGCTTTACCCAATAATTTTCCATTTCATCTCTTGAAGGTACATTCCCCGGTCGGACAATCCTAAATCCAACATGTAGTGCATCAGTATGCCACCATAAACTTTTGGGGAATTGAGGGTCTTTTTGCTTCCATTTAGGCGTAGAATAGTTTCTTGCCGCACTTCTCAGCTCCTTTGGGTCATCCTTCCAGGAGCCACCTCTTACAACTCGGGGATAGAGTTGATTAGTTTTAATGTATTCAGTTCCTTCATTCAGTTTTTGATATCCGTTAGCGGAATATCCGTCCAGCACCCATTCTGCCGCATTCCCATGCATGTCATACAATCCATAGGGATTCGGTTTTTTCAGTCCTGGTTTCTGAATAGTTCGATTACTATTGAAGGCGTGCCAGGCATAATCATCGAGGGCATCTTTCTTGCCAAAGGAATAGGGACTTACCGTACCTCCACGACAAGCAAATTCCCATTCTTTTTCTGTCGGTAATCGATAGAAATGACCTGTTTTAGCACTTAGCCATTTACAAAACATGCTTGCTGCATATTGAGTAATGTTTACCACAGGATATCCGGATTTATTGAGGTTGACATAAGGCATTGTGGCACCAGAGACACCATCAACATTCAGATCAACATCATCATATTTCTTTTCACCTCTACCATCAATTTCACGGTACAGAAAATATTGATATTGGTCCCAGGTGATCTCATAGGTACTCATCCAAAAATCAGCCACATTAGTTTTCACAATGGGCCCTTCATCTTCATCCCTTTCCTTTTCCTGCTTTGTACTACCGAAGTTAAATTCTCCCCCCTTGATCCAAACCATATCGATACTGTGATCTGTACCCGGTATCAATTCAGCATATGAATTGGATCCTTCTGTGGAAGATCTAAGACCACAGATAGAAATACTCAGTAAAAGAAAGATCACAGGTCTGAATTGGGTCAACATTTGATTTAACAAGTTGTGGGTTGAATTTACAAATTAAAGCTCAAAAAAGTGTCCCTTTATTTTAGCTGAAAACGGTGTTAGAGTCTATATTCAGTTCCTGCTCAATGGATCCCTGATTGAATTTATTGTCTTTCTAAAATGATCTAAATGAACAATGTGTATTTAGGGTAGTAGCATTAATTTTTGTTTTTAACTCTAAATACACATTTTTGTCGGCATCACGATTAAAACCTAAAGATGGACAAACCTTATATCTCCCCTGAAATACGACTTAATGAGCTTACCATACGGTCCATGGTGATCGGAGCACTATTATCAATCATACTTGGAGCTGCAAATGCCTATTTCGGATTGTTTTCCGGGTTGACTGTTTCCGCTTCGATCCCTGCTGCTGTGATATCTATGGCCATATTGAAAGCCTTCAAGGATGCTAACATTCTTGAAAACAATATGGTACAAACAGCGGCTTCGGCGGGAGAATCTCTCGCTGCTGGAGTGATATTTACGATCCCAGCTTTAGTATTAATGGGATATTGGCAGGAATTCAACTACATAGAGACGACACTGATTTCAATTTGTGGAGGTATTCTTGGTGTGTTGTTTACAATTCCTCTCCGTAAAGCCTTGATTGTAAAGGAAAAATTGATGTTTCCTGAAGGTGTAGCGACAGCTGAAGTTCTGAAAACGGGAGAAAAAGGAGGGGAGTCTGTTAAGTTTCTTGTATACGGAAGTTTACTTGGAGGGCTTTATAAGATTGGAGTTGAAGCTCTCAACCTTTGGGAAGGTTTATTCGAGAAAGCAGCTTTATTACAACAAAAATATTATCTCTACTTCAGTTTGAATTTGTCTCCTGCTCTGGTTGCAGTCGGCTACATTGTTGGTTTAAATATTGCCACCCTGGTATTTCTTGGAGGGGTGATCACTTGGTGGATTGCCATGCCCATTTATTTAGGTATGAATGGCTTTGATGCTGTAGCTGCCGATCTTATTGCTGCAGGTCAATTTACCAGTGTGGAAGATATAAATTCGGAAAACCTAGGAGGAGCCATCTGGAGTGCAAGGCTCAGGTTTCTCGGGGTAGGAGCCATGGTCGTAGGAGGACTATGGGCACTGATCAATCTTAGATCTGCGCTTAGTCAGGCGTTTTCCGGTGGTGTTCAGGCTTTTAAAGAGGGTGCTCAAAAGGTTTCAGAAACACTTAGAACGGAATTGGATACTCCGATGCAATGGGTGTTGATCGGTGTAGGTGTATTGATTGTACCGATATTCTTTATTTATCTAACTATCATACAACAAGTTCCAATCACACTTTTTATGGCCTTGGTCATGGTTCTTGCGGGATTTCTCTTTTCTTCTGTGGCAGGATATATGGCCGGTCTGGTTGGATCCTCCAACAATCCAATCTCAGGAGTGACGATTGCAACAATTCTATCAACAGCTATACTGCTATTGTTGTTAATGGGATCTGATGATCCCTCTCGAGGTGCAGCAGGTGCTATTCTGGTTGGAGCGGTCGTATGTTGTGCAGCTGCTATTGCAGGGGACAATATGCAGGATTTAAAAGCTGGTCATGTATTGGGAGCCACTCCTCGTAATCAGCAGGTTATGCAGATGATTGGTGTAATTGCCGGTGCTTTGTTAATCGCACCAGTGTTAAATCTGCTTTTGGAATCAAAAGGAATTGGAGCTCCTACAATAGAGAATCCGGATCCATTAACAGCACCACAGGCAACTTTGATGATGAGCGTGGCTACAGGAATTTTCGGTGGAGATCTTCCATGGACTATTATAATTATTGGTGCTTTCATTGGTGCCTCGATAATTGTTGCCGACATATACCTGAAATCTATTGGTAGTAGTTTCCGAATGCCAGTTTTGGCAGTTGCTGTAGGACTCTATTTGCCTTTTCAATTGGATTCATCCATATTCGTCGGAGGTGTCATAGCATGGTTCCTACAATCGGGATACAAAAAGATCACAAACAAGGAGGCTATTGAAAAGGCCTCAAATTCAGGATTACTGGTGGCTTCCGGTTTAATTACCGGAGAGGCTCTCATGGGAATATTGATCGCGTTACTGGCAACATTTGCAATCGATCTTGAGATTGCGGAAGTAGCACCAGGTGGAAGTTGGCTTGGATTACTTCTGCTGGCCTTAGTTGTTTTCTATCTTATCAGAACAGTAAAGTCCGTTTCTAAGCGATAAGACTAGAAGGAAGACTAATAATAAACGTCGTCTGGGTCGATCCTGATTGCAATTCCAGGTGACCGCCATGAAGATTCAGGATTTGCCGTGAAAGGCTTAATCCAATTCCTGATCCGTTTTCCTTAGTTGTATAAAATGGAACGAAAATCCTATCTGTTTTTGATTGTGGGATACCGGGTCCATTATCTGACACCTTGATCAGGAAAGATTCGCGATTGAGTTCGGTGGAAACAAGTATCTTTCCTTTTTCTGTCTCTTCCAGCGCTTCTACGGAATTCTTCAGCAAATTGATCAATACCTGTTGAATCAAGTTCTGGTCCACATTGATTTTATGGTTTTGGGCTTCATTGATCAGGGCTATTTGAGTATCCTTGATATCCGATCCGATAAGAATTAAAACTTCAGATATTAAGTTTCTGCAATCAACTAATTCAAACTCAGGTTGCGGGATTCGAGTAAGTTTTCGATAGTCCTGAACGAATTTCAGGATACCTTTACTACGATCCTTAATGGTGTGGATTGCCTGCACCACATCATCCATTTGCTCCTGATCAAGTTCTTCCAAAGGTATGATGGATCCGTTATGGGTGAGGATCATTTCTACTGTCTCGGTCAATGAAACCAGGGGAGTCACCGAATTCATGGTTTCATGAGTCAAAATTCTGATCAATTTGTGCCATGCTTCAATTTCCTTTTGTTGTATTTCGGACCGAATATCCTGAAATGAGATGATCTTATATCGTTTGTCAAGGATTTTGACAATAGTCGAATTCACTGAAAAGTAATTGATCTTCTCATCAATTCTTTGTTCGATCAGATGTCTTTTGGAGTCTTCAGAGTGCAGGAGGCTCCTAATAAATGAAATGTTAGGATTTTTTAGATTCTTCCAATTCCTGATCTTGGGGAATGAAAGTAATTCGCAGGCCTGTTGATTCATCAGTTCAATTTCTTCCTTATCGTTGAAAGTAATTATTCCAAATTCGATTTGATCAACAAGTTGATTAAGAAAATGAAATTGAGCTGCCTTTTCCGTTTCCAGCTCTTTTAATGTTTCAATTAGTTGGCTGAACGATGCATTTAGAGTGCGGAATGATTGGTTTCCAGGATTTGCAGAAAAACTAGCAGAAAAATCTCCATCTTTTACTGATGCAAGGAATCTGCTTAGTTCGTTATTGGTTTTATTAACAAACCTCGTCAACTCCGTGATCTGACCAATGATCAATGAAATCAATATAACTTGTGTGAAGAAAAGGTCGGTCCGTAGAAAGATAGAGGAGAGGGCCACCAAAGACGCGAATAGCAAGATTACTCGAATAAGAAGACGAAGGAAAAAGCTGTTATAGACCATATTTCTCCAGTCTGCGGTATAAAGCCAACCGATCTATTCCAAGATCTTTTGCTGCATGTGTAATATTTCCCTTATTCTTTTCCAGCGCTTTAAGTATCAGTCTTTTTTCCATTTCCTTCAAATCAAGTGAATCTCCTAGTTCTTCTTTTGATCCGAACTGAAATGAGTGAGGAGTCAAAATTGGATCTTCTGACATGATGACGGCTCGCTCGATCGAATGCTTCAACTCCCTTACATTTCCAGGCCAATGATATTCCTTCAACGCCTTGAGTGTTTCGTTGGAAATCTTCACTGAACTTTTTTGATATTTCTTTTTGAAAATGTTGAGGAAGTGAGCCGTGATTTCGGGGAGATCATCGATACGTTCCCTTAAACTGGGGAGAGGTATCTCAATAGTATTGATACGATAGAGAAGATCCTGCCTAAATTCATCCTGTTTTGTCACTTCATGAAGGTCCTGATTCGTAGCCGAGATCAAACGAATGTCCAGTGATTCTTCCTTATTGGATCCAATTTTAGTAACAGTCTTTTTTTGTAAAACACTAAGTAATTTGGACTGCTGTGTTTTGTTGATATTTCCAATCTCATCCAGAAACAAGGTTCCTCCATTGGCAGCCTGAAATTTTCCAATTCGGTCCTCCTTAGCATCCGTAAAAGATCCTTTCAAATGACCGAATAACTCTGATTCGAACAATGATTCGGACAATGACCCAAGATCAATCTTTATAAATGCCTGATCTCTTCTATTTGATTGATTATGAATCGCCATTGCAACAAGTTCTTTCCCTGTACCATTTTCACCTAGGATCAAAATATTTGCTTCTGTTGGAGCGACTTTATGGATTGTTGACAGGACAGATTGTATAGCTCTGGATTTTCCTATGATTGGATCAATATCAGTACTTGACTGCCTTAAAATGCTGTTTGCATCCTTCAACTCCAGTATTTGATTATTTGCGCGTTTTAGGTTTAGTACATTGATAATTGTGGAAAGAAGTTTTTCATTTTGCCATGGTTTGGTGATAAAGTCACGAGCACCTTTTTTCATGGCTTTTACCGCCAAATCAATCTCACCGTAAGCCGTAATGGGAATAATTTCCAGATCACTGAACTCTTTGACAACCCTGTCGATAATGGCCAGCCCCTCCAAGCCATCATTTTCACCTTTGGAGTAATTCATGTCCAACAGAATGAGGTCAATGCTGGTGTCACTTAATACATGTTCAATATTTTGGGGAGAGGGAAGTGTTTTGACAAAGCGAAATTTCTGTTTTAGAAATAGTTTCGCTGAGGTAAGAACGGCCGGATCGTCATCAATGATCAATATACCTGCGTCAATTTTCTCCATCTGTATCAAAAACAAACACTTAAATGTACGTTTTATCTCATTAATTGGGTCTGTAATTCCGTAACTGACTGGTTATTAATGATATACGTGATTGGTATCCAAATTGGATCGTTTTAGCTGTATTATCAACTAGGCCTACTCAAATGATTCGAAATTTCTTTATCTCCGCACTGAGAAACCTTCTTCGAAACAAGGTTTTCACTCTTCTTAATATTGGTGGATTAGTCCTTGGAATAGGTAGCGCAGTCGTTTTGTTCAGCTTCATCAAGCATGAAACAAACTACAACGAATACAACTCCAATTTTGATCGCGTTTATAGAGTCATCATTGCCGGAGTTAGTCAGGGAACTGATTTCCAAACCTCTCAAGTTCCACATCCTCTTGCGTCCGTTTTGAAAGATGAATTGGCGGGGGCGGAAAAAGTTGCTCAATTGTTCTACCATGGAGAAGCTCAAATCAGTCTGACTGAATCCGATAAGATCAGGAACTTCATGCAAGATGGAATTGCATTTTCCGATGAAGATCTTTTTGAAATTCTCGATTTTAATTGGCTTGCGGGTGGAGGTTATTTGGAAACTGGGAAAAGTGTTGTGATTTCAAGAAAAGTTGCTGAAAAATATTTCAACCTAACACACGATTTCCATTCAGTACTGGGGGAAACATTAGTTATAGACAATACCCATAGTTTAACAATTAGGGGGATTTTCGATGATCTGCCTGAGCAAACTGATTTTCCTTTTTCCATGATCATTGATTATCAAAGTCAAAATGGAGTGAATGATTACTTTGGAGAAGGTAAACTCTGGGGAAGGTTAAATGGAAGGACGAATGCGATACTGCTAGTCCCAGAGAATCAGGATACAAATGTCGTAATTCAACAGCTGAATACAATTTGGCCAAAGTATACAGTATTCGAAGACACACACCTGGAAATACAACCTTTGTCAGATATGCATTACAATACTGATCTGGGGGTTTTGGATGGTAGGGTGTTCCCCAAGCAGGCTTCCTGGACACTGACCATAGTTGGAATTCTTTTGATCATGGCTTGTTCTATAAATTTCATTAACCTCTCAACAGCAAAAGCAACAAACCGGGCAAAGGAAGTAGGGATACGAAAAGTGATGGGTAGTGGGAGAAGTCAATTAGTGGTGCAGCATCTTTCTGAAACTTTTTTCATCGTGATGTTAAGTATGATTGCCGCCCTGGCGTTTGCTGAGCTACTTTTTAAGTGGATTGAACCACTTATAGGGCAATCTTTGAGCCTCACAATCATGCCCAGATTGTGGTTGATTTCGATGGTGATCAGTTTATTGTTGGGCATTACGTTATTTTCAGGACTTTATCCTGCCTTTATAATATCTTCCTTCAAACCTGTCAATGCCTTAAAAACGAAGATTGACGCAGTGAAAAGTAGAGGTAGCCTATCCATGCGTCGCATTTTGGTATTGATCCAATTTATGATATCACAGGCTTTGTTGATAGGTACTATTGTTGCGATCATGCAAAACAATTTTCTTAGAACAAAGGAGCTGGGCTTCTCTCATGAAGGGATCATAAGTATTGTTTTGCCGGAAATTGATCATCAAAAGACCCAACTGCTTAAGAATGAGTTTTTGAAACTGAATGGTGTTTCTCATGCTAGTACACACCTTGGAAGTCCCATTGCGAGAACCAATAATACGGGTACCTTGAAGTTCACTAATGATGATGGACAAGTTTTCGAATTTCAATCCACTTTCAAGGATATTGATGAGCATTATCTTGACCTGTTTGATATCAAATTATTGGCGGGGAGAAATGTGTCTGAAAATGATGGTTCTGAGGTACTGATAAATATGGGCACGGTTAAGGATATGGGACTTATCAATCCACAGGAAGCAATTGGGCAGCATCTAACAACGGATTATGGTGGAAATTATCTTATTTCCGGAGTGGTGGATGATTTTTTCAATAGATCATTTAAAAATGAACAATGGAATTTAATTCTGTCTTATAATCAAAACTATTTCTACGAATTAGCATTAAGGCTTGAAAGCAATTCGCCTGCGGCCATAGAAGGAGTAATTGCCGGAATGAACAAGATTTGGGAAGATGTGTATCCGGAGTACGTACTGAACTATGATTTTCTTGAGGAATCAATTGCGTCCAGCTATCAGGCTGAAGATAGAATGGTTCGATTGTTCAGAATATTTGCCGCAATAACTATTGTCATCGGGTGCCTGGGCTTATATGGTTTAATAGATTTCATTGCGATCAAAAAGATGAAGGAAATTGGGATCCGAAAGGTTTTGGGGGCGAGTCTCATCAACATCCTGAATCTCTTTGCTCGAGAAATGGTCTTCCTTATTACTCTTTCAATGCTTATAGCCGGGCCGCTCATGTATATATTCCTCCGACAATGGTTGGAGTCTTATGAAAGTCGTATTGATTTAGGCGCTACCGCTTTTTTAATAGCCTTCTTGTCAATTGCGTTTATCGCGATATTGACAATGGGTTACCGTTCATATAGGGCTTCAACAATGAATCCTGTTCTTACTCTCAAAGACGAATAGACATGCTTAGAAATTACATCATAACTGCACTTAGAAATCTAAAACGTAACAAAGTCTACACGTTGCTTAACGTTATTGGGCTGGCACTTGGAATTGGCTGCGCAATGGTCATTTTCAAGGTGATCACCTATGAACTAAGCTTTGATAAACAGCATGCCAATTTCGATAGGATATACAGAGTTGTAAGTCAGAACATCTATCCTGATCGCGTGGACAAAGGTCAGGGAACACCTCACCCGGTTGGCCCTGCCTTAATTGAGGATTATTCGGAATTGGAGGAAGTGGTTAGGGTCCATTACGCATATGGGGATCAGATCAACATAACATCAGAAGATGGTGAATTCAATAAATTCCTTTTTGAGCGTGGGCTGGCATTCACTGAAAATAGTTATTTCAAGGTTTTTGATGTGGAGTGGATTATTGGAGATCCCAATACCGCCTTGACAGAACCTCGAACTGTTGTTATAACTGTTTCAACCGCTGAGAAATTGTTTGGTCTTGGGAGGGATGAAGTTGAAATGGCCATTGATAGGTTGATCAACTATAACAGCAAAGAAGATTTTAAAGTCGTGGGTGTCATCGAAGATCCAGTTGAGACCACCAATTTCCCTTTTGCATTCTTATTCGAATATCAGTCTGGACTGGAGAAGATCAATCCATACTTCGGTGATGGTAAGAGTTGGAATTCAACAAGTTCCAATACCAATACCTATCTAATACCTGTTGATGGTGAATCATTTGATCCAGCTGCATTTGATCTCAAACTTATTGATCTGGTAGAAAAATATCACGGAGAAGGTGAATCAGAAAATGATAGGTATCTGCTACAACCAATGTCAGATATTCATTTCAATGATGAATATGGCAACAATCATGGAACGACCTCTATGAACTTTCTGGTGGCGCTGGGTATCATTGGCGTTTTTCTTATAGTTACGGCATGTATCAACTTTGTGAACCTTGCCACAGCGCAGGCAGCTAACAGGGCAAAGGAAATTGGTATAAGGAAGGCGATAGGCAGTCTCGGAAGTCAGTTAGTCACACAGTTTTTAAGTGAAATATCCCTGATCACCCTGATCGCAGTTTTGATTTCTCTGGCAATAAGTGAATTGATGTTTGTCAATCTCGAAGAAATCATCGGATATCGACTTCACTTGGACTTATGGGAAGATCCTGTGACACTACCGTTTCTTTTGATCCTTTTTGTATTGGTCAGCTTGTTATCAGGTTTTTATCCCTCTGTTTTATTGTCGAGGATGAATGCGGTCATGGCGTTGAAGAACAGAATAACTTCACGCAACCATTCTGGCGGTATTTCCTTAAGAAAAGGGTTGGTTATCCTTCAATTTGCTATTACCCAGTTCCTGATCATAGGAACTCTTATTGTGTCCGCACAAATGGATTATTTTTTGACAAAAGATCTGGGATTCCGTACGGATGCAATTATTACAACATATCTCCCAGAAAGAGATCAGGTAAAAATGGATAGATTCAGACAGGAAATGATAAGTTCAGCGGCGATAGAAGAAGTCACCTTTTCACTTAGTCAACCAGCCGGAAATAGTAATTCTCATTCAAACTTCAATTATGCACCACTTGAGAGTGTAACTAGCTATCATGGAAATTTCAAACCTGTGGATGAGAGGTTTCTTGATTTTTATGAAATTAAGTTACTGGCAGGAAGGAAAATTCAAAAAGGTGACTCAGCCAATGTCGTTATAAATCAGAAAATAGCTGATCTGATGGGTTTCAAGGGAAAATATGATGACGCCATTGGGGAAAAATTGTCCTCAGGGTGGGGAGGTGAAAAAACAGTGGTAGGCGTAGTAGAAGACTTTCATCTGTATGAGTTGGGAAGAGAAATGGATTATGTCCTGTTCCTGAATGTACCCAGGGTTTTTTACAGCATCTCATTTAAGACGTCCTCACTTGAGTCAATTAAAAGTGCAATCGATCATTATGAGAGTTCATGGGAGAAAGTTTATCCGGAATACGTGGTGGACTATGACTTTTATGATGAGGAGATAGCTGAAAGGTATGAATATGAACAAAACATATCAGCCCTTCTTCGGATCTTCGCTATTATTTCAATTTTGATTGGCTGCCTGGGATTGTATGGTCTAATCTCCTTTGTGGCGATCAATAAGACAAAGGAAATTGGTGTTAGAAAGGTATTGGGGGCATCCGTATTCAATATCCTTGGAATATTCTCAAGAGAAATCATAATACTTATGGGAGTTGCTTTCCTTTTTGCTGCCCCATTGGGCTACTACGTGATGAATGAGTGGCTGAAAGAATACGCGTATAGGATACCAATAGGAATGGAGGTGTTTGTGATTGCCTTCATAATCACACTGATTATTGCTATTGCCACCATAAGCCATCGGACTATTTCATCGGCTCTGATCAACCCTGCTACAACCTTGAAGGACGAGTAGCTTTGTTGTGACGGGCGGTAGTTTTGTAAGCGTCAATCTTTGTTATATTTGGCCCCAAATTATTGACCTATGCAAAGAGAAAATTGGGGAAGCAAATTTGGATTTATTATGGCCGCCGCCGGATCGGCTGTGGGTCTTGGAAACATTTGGAGATTCCCTTATATCACCGGAGAAAATGGTGGTGGTGCCTTCGTTCTGATATACATTTTTTGTGTGATCCTGGTGGGAGTTCCACTGTTATTCACTGAAATTGGACTCGGAAGGATGAGTCACAAAAGCCCTATTGGAGCTTTTAAAGATACAGGTGCATCGAAGTTTTGGATTGGGATTGGTGCTGTAATGGCTATAGGTGTGAGTTTCTTCGTACTGGCATATTACGCTAATATAGCTGGATGGACAGTAG
This sequence comes from Cyclobacteriaceae bacterium, assembly GCA_965242805.1. Lineage (GTDB taxonomy): Bacteria > Bacteroidota > Bacteroidia > Cytophagales > Cyclobacteriaceae > JANQEU01. Next base: position 5,499,983 of record CBDETD010000002.1, read on the forward strand.
GATACATTTTTAAAAGCCTTGCTGGATCGGAACAAACATTTGAGCAGTTCTCATCAAATGCCGGATACACAGTACCCTTGATGGGGGGATTCGTATTGGTCACTATATTAATTGTCCAACTTGGGGTTTCTGGTGGAATTGAGAAAGCCGCCAAAGTGTTAATGCCGTTGCTTTTTGTCCTTGTGTTGATTGTCGCTATCAGGGCAATCACATTACCAGGTGCAATGGCTGGCCTCGATTTCTATCTAAACCCAGATTTTAGTAAGGTCAAAGCCGAGACATTTCTTGTTGCCCTGGGACAAGCTTTCTTTTCAATGAGTATTGGATGGGGGATCATGATCACCTATGGATCTTATCTAAGTAAGGAATCCAATATCATCAGTAGTGGTGTTTGGGTGGGTTTCATGGATGCAGGAGTTGCTTTGCTTGCCGGGTTTATGATCTTTCCCGCGGTATTCGCCTTTGGTCAAAGTCCTGCTCAGGGACAGGCTCTCGTATTCCAGGTCCTTCCGGAGATTTTTAATTCAATGCCTGGTGGATCGATTATTGGAGCGATTTTCTTCCTTCTTTTGATGGTAGCGGCTTTGACTTCTTCGATATCAATGTTGGAGGTTCCGTCTTCCTATTTTATTGATGAGAAGAAATGGTCAAGAAAGAAGGCTTCCTGGATTGTTGGAGCGGCCGTATTCGTTTTTGGACTACCAGCAGCGCTAGGTTGGGGAGCTGTAGATTTATTTACAAATATGAGCGTTAGTCTTCCGTGGGTAGACGCACCAATTGTTGGTTATCAAGCGATTCTGGATTACTTCTGGGGTACATTTTTCATTGTCGTAGTTGCACTGGCTACATGTCTTTACGTAGGATGGGTGATACCAATTGAAAAGATTGTGACAGAACTCTCCATAGGTTCCACTGTTTTTACACCAGGTTCGTTACCATCAAAGGCTTTTGTGGTCTTCCTAAGGTTTGTTTGTCCCATTGTAATTGCCGCAGTACTACTGAACATGTTAGGGGTCTTCGGAGCTTTTGCAGGAGGAGGTTAAGTCGATAATCAGTATAAAATCAAAATGGACAAAATAGATTCTCTGAATCAGGTAGCAGAATTCCATCATACATTTAAACATCCGGTTTTGGATGATCCTCAGATCCCTGATGAGGTACGATGCAAGCTTCGAGTGGAATTGATAGCAGAAGAGTTGAAAGAACTTGAACATGCAATTAAGGACAATGACATCGTGGAGGTGGCAGATGCCTTATGCGATATCCAATATGTGCTTTCGGGTGCGGTCCTGGAATTTGGGCTTGGTGATAAGTTCAGGGAGTTGTTTGATGAAGTACAACGTTCTAACATGAGCAAGGCCTGCAACTCAGAGGAAGAGGCTCAGGCTACGGTAGATTTTTATCAGAAAAAGAGAGATACGGATTGCTATTACCAGGCTGTAGATGGGAAATGGCTGGTATATAGAAAAGGAGATAATAAGACACTGAAATCGATAAACTACTCTCCGGCGGATCTGCAATCCATAATAGAAAAAAAATAGGGTTCATTTGTAAACCCTATTTCTTTTTTCTTTTGAGTTTCTTATTCAATTTTTTTCAACCTGATATTTTCAGAAGGATCCCTTTCTCCTTCTTCAAATGCGACCAGAGTGTTTCTTCCATCCATCATCCAGTAATCATCATCCATATCGATGTTTTTCGAGTCGTCGATATATAGCTCTCCCCTGGAATTTATTTCCCAATTTGCGTAATCCGTATCTTCTTCACCGAATGCATTTGTCATAATTACAAGTTCACCGTTTTTCTTGAACTCAAAATATATTTCGATGTTACCCATAATACCTTCGACTAATCCGGAAACACCTTTGATCACAATCTGTCCGAAGACATTATCTTCCTCATCCAGTTCTTGTTCAGCTTCATCCATAGCTTCTTCGATATCAATTTCCAACTTCCAGGTACCGAGGAGCCTTTTTTCAGTCACTTTATCCTGCGCATTTGAGTGATGTAGTCCCATAATAAAGATAGCGACTATCACACCCATAGTAATGGTAATTCGTTTCATGGTATTTTGTATTACAAGGTACTAATATATATCATATACTTATGTTATTGAAAAAGGTTACAGGGAATTGCCTGAGACCTTATTATTTTTGCAGTTTAGATCAAAATCAGATTCATGTTTGATAGTTTAAGTACAAAGTTAGACCGTGCGTTTAAAAATCTAAAGGGACAGGGAAGAATAACTGAGATCAACGTTGCCTCCACCATTAAGGAGATCAGGAGAGCGCTGATAGATGCGGATGTCAACTATAAAGTGGCAAAAGATGTAACCGATTCCATCAAGGAGAAAGCGATGGGGAGGGACGTTCTAATTGCCGTTTCACCTGGTCAATTATTGACAAAGATAGTTGCAGAGGAACTGACACTTTTGATGGGTGAATCCAATGTGCCAATAAATACTACAGGTTCGCCGAATATTATCTTGATCTCCGGACTTCAAGGTTCGGGTAAGACGACGTTTTCAGGAAAACTGGCCAGTTATTTTAAGAAACAAGGAACGACGGTCATGATGGCAGCTTGTGATATTTATCGACCTGCTGCGATTGATCAGCTAAAAGTTTTAGGAGAGCAAGTTGGGGTGGAGGTGTATGCCGAACCTGAAAATAAGGATGCTGTTAAAATCGCAAAGAATGCGATCAAGCATGCTAAGGATGCGGGAAAGAAGACTGTGATCATTGATACAGCTGGACGTCTGGCGATTGACGAGGAGATGATGAATGAGATAGAATCCTTGAAAAGCGCCTTAAATCCCGCCGAAACTCTTTTTGTTGTTGATTCTATGACTGGGCAGGATGCTGTCAACACTGCCAAAACTTTCAATGAAAGATTGGATTTCGATGGAGTGGTTTTGACCAAGCTCGACGGAGATACAAGGGGTGGAGCAGCACTTTCAATCAGACATGAAGTCACGAAACCCATAAAGTTCATTAGTACCGGTGAGAAAATGGATGCTATTGACCTTTTCCATCCTGACCGAATGGCAAACAGGATATTGGGAATGGGTGATGTGATCTCGCTGGTCGAAAGGGCTCAGCAGAATTTTGATCAGGAGGAGGCCAGGAAACTCAACAAGAAAATCAAAAAGAATCAATTTGGATTCGATGATTTTCTTAGTCAAATGGAGCAGATCAAGAAGATGGGAAGCATGAAAGATCTGCTGGGAATGATTCCAGGTGTTGGGAAAGCTATTAAGGACGTCGATATTGATGATGATTCATTGAAACCGATTGAAGCTATCATCAAATCAATGACACCACAGGAAAGGTCCAATCCCGACATTATAAATGGTAGTAGGCGGCAACGAATCGCCAAGGGAAGTGGTACGACTATTCAGGATGTTAATCAACTCCTTCGTCAGTTTCAGCAAATGCGAAAAATGATGAAGACTATGAATAAAATGGGCGGCGCCAAGGCTCTTGGTAATATGCTACGACAGTAGAAGAACCTACACTTCTCTCGCTTATTTGTACATCACGGCATTTACCGCTTCGATTGTCCGCTTTACATTGGGTAAAACTTCTTCAATCAAAGTGGGAGCATATCCCAATGGAAGGTCACGACTGTTGATACGATGAATAGGTGCATCCAGATAATCAAAAGCATTTCTCTGCACCACATGACTCAGGTCAGTTGCAATAGATGACAATGGCCATGCTTCCTCAACAATTACGAGCCTGTTAGTCTTTTTAACAGATTCAATGATCGTTTCGTAATCAATAGGCCTTACCGTTCGCAGATCAATGACCTCGCAACTCACTCCTTCCTTTTGAAGTTCCGATGCTGATTCATTTACAACTTTCATGGTCTTCCCAAAACTTACCAGGGTAACATCGGTCCCCTGATTCACAATGTGGGCCTGCCCCAACGGCAATAGATATTCGTCTTCAGGCACTTCTCCTTTATCACCATACATCAATTCTGATTCCATGAATATCGTAGGATCATCATCTCGGATGGAACTCTTGAGTAAACCTTTTGCATCATGTGGATTGGATGGGACCACTACCTTTAATCCAGGCGTATTTGCAAACCAGTTCTCGAAGTTTTGAGAATGCTGTGACCCTAACTGTCCGGCGTTTCCAGTTGGGCCCCTAAATACTATAGGAATATTGTATTGCCCTCCAGACATGTAATTCATTTTAGCAGCTCCATTGATAATTTGATCAATAGCCACAAGAGAAAAGTTAAATGTCATGAATTCAATCACTGGTCTCAATCCATTCATAGCAGCACCTACTCCAAGTCCACCAAAACCCAGTTCAGCTATTGGTGTGTCAATAACTCTTTTTTCACCGAATTCCTCTAACATACCCTGACTAACCTTATAGGCGCCATTATATTCAGCTACTTCCTCACCCATGAGAAATACATTCTCGTCCTTTCTCATTTCTTCTGACATCGCCTCCCTTAATGCTTCCCTGAATTGAATAGTTCTCATATTGAATGTACCGTGATTTTGAGGCCGCTAAGATAATTCAAACCGGTTAATTGATATGTGCCGGACATAAAAAAAGCTCTCCCGATAAGGAGAGCTTTTTGAACTTTTTATTAAAGTAAATTCTTATCTAACAGCTTCGGCTACAGCATCGGCGAAACTTGAGAATTCAAGGTCAGCAAGCGCTTTATCTTTGAGAGATGCATCTTTAGAAACAGCATCTTTCAAGTTAGAAACAACATCACCACTTCTGTTCGCTCTTGCCGCTGTTACCGCACGATAGTATGAAGCATCTGCCCCAATCGAGGAGTCAAGAATGTTTTCGAAGTAGTCATCCGCTCCATTCCAATCTTCTGTGAGAAGTGAAACCAACCCTCTGTTGAAATTGGTCACCTCATTGTTTGATGCTCCGGCTAATGTAGCTTTAGCTTTATCGTAATCGGCATTTCTGATTTCAATTGGGCCTCTTACACCATAGATGTCAGCCTTTAATTCGTTTGATGCACTTGCTTCCGCTTCTGCCAATGCACCAACAGCCTGCTCGTAATCACCCTGCATTACAAAAGCTGATCCTAAGTTCGCCATAACTTCAGGTGCTTTGTTTTTATTGGCAGCGATTTCAAGTTGAGTGATGGCATCCTGAACTAACTTTTCTCTGTTGTCTGCATCTTCCATAGCCATTTCCAAATGAACAGCGCCAAGGTTGTTATGAGCTTGCCATGTTCCACCTTTCTTGGTGGCAGCGAGGTAAATGGCTGCTTTTTCTTCCAGGGACGGAGTTAATGTGGCTGAGTACATCAATTCCTCCAGAGACAGGGTGTCAGGAGTTACTTCTTCGCTCACAATTTGCTTAGCAAGTACGGAGATCTCAGCTGGAGTCTTTTTCTCCTTAACAGTCAGGATCTCAGTTTTTGCAGATCGTAGTGAAGGATAGATCTCATCAAAGACCTTTTGATACGAAGAAGACTTTCTGAGTTGCTTCTCTTTGTCCTCGAATGTACCGGTACCACTAATAATTCTTCCCCATTCAGCTTTTGTAGAAGCGTCAACACCATCATAATCGGCAATAGCGTTTCTGAATGCAGTCCAATCTTCAACAATAGGCTTCAATATGAACTTAATAGAGTCCGCAGAACCTTTATAATCGTATCTCCTCATCTGTCTTCGATAATATTCTTCTATCCTCTCAGCACGTTCCTGAGAAAGGTTTGAGTTGATCCTTTCAGGACCTTCAGGAGAGTGAGTACCAGTGATAGTTACAGTTCTCGTTACATTCTTTTCAGCGATGAATGCTGCCAGATTACTTTGCTTTTCACGATTGCTTACACCATCAGTTCTCAAATTCGCTCTCAACACAGATCTTCCCTGTTCGAAGTAAAAATCAATATTAGTGGGGATCAATTCCTCCTGGTCGTTGTAACCATGATCAGCATAAGAAGCAAGGTAATTGTCTTTCACAGCGCTTGATGTTGTGATAACACCTAATGCAACCTCAAGCTTTGGTGTTTCGAGTGATTTACCATTCCTGGGATCAGTTGCTACACCCTGGACCATTAATTTTCCAGGATTCATGTCATCAGTGTAGTTGAATTCGAAATCAGCACTTTTCCTTGATGTAGTTGTGCTGCTGTTCGGAAAGTCGTCAGCCTTAAATTCAATGGATCCGATTTCAATCTCCTTGTCACCATACTGATAGAAGTTTTTCAGTGTGTAAACTTTACCTGTTGGTAACATTTTCGGAGGAAGTACCGCCGAAATTGAATATGGAACCTTTCCGCCATGTAGTTCCAAAGGATTTGGATCAACCTGCAAGTCTTGTTGATCAGCAAGTTTTATCATCTTGCCCAGAGCACAACCGGATAGAACACCAGCAGTAACAAGTATGACTAGCGCATGGTTGAGTTTTCTCATTCTAATCATGATATTATTGTAGTTTCGCTTTCTTTTCGAATAATTGTATTATAACACCGCAATAATACTTAAAAATATATATTCGTGTAAGTCCGAAATAACAAAAAACGAGCTTTATAGTTATCTTTGCCGGTATACTACTCATTAAGAGTCAGGAATGCAGGAATTCTTCGAAAAATATGCTTTTGGTGTTTGTACAAGGCTTGGTGAAAAGCTGCGAATACCGACGTCAAGTATCCGTCTGTTTTTCATATACTCTTCATTTCTCACCTTCGGATCACCGATCATAATCTACCTTGCCCTGGCTTTCATTATGAATTTTAGAAAACTGTACCGGAGAAGGTACAATTCTCTTTGGTACTATTGATTCAATTCACTGAATTTCTTGAATCCCTTTACAAAACGATCCCAAATTATAAGTCTGGAATACGTTATTGAGGATCGGACAGGGGAGTGATTGATTTTTCCTCTTTTCTTAAAATCTCTGGGAATATTCCAAATAAAGTGGAGATGAGCTCTCAAAATTGCTGAAAAATGGCTAAAATCATTTTCCATCCAGAACTTAACCCCCGCAATGAGATCTAAAGACATACGTAACGGGATCTTCCAAAGTTCGAACCACTGAAGATTTTTTAGTAGTAAGGACAATCCATTTCGGAAGTTCAGGTATGTTTTCCATGGATTGGATTTGGAGAGTGTTCCTCCTCCGACATGATAGACTACCGACTCAGGAATTACAGCAATCTTCCTTTTTAATCCTTGCAATCTCCAACAAAGGTCAATCTCTTCCATGTGGGCAAAGAAATCCTCGTCAAATCCACTGACTTCATGAAAATCTGCAGATCTTATTAGCATACATGCTCCCGAGGACCAGAAAACTTCTTCGATACTATCGTATTGTCCAACGTCTTCCTCCATTTCTTCAAATATTCTTCCTCTGCAATATGGGTATCCAAGTCTATCAAGATAACCCCCGCAAGCACCGGCATATTCGAATTGTTTCTTTGAATTATACGATTTGATCTTTGGTTGACATGCTGCGAAGTCCGGATTTCTTTCAAGAAAGCCCACCAGAGGATCCAGCCAACCTTGCGTGACTTCGACATCTGAGTTGATAATTGCGTAATAATCCGACTTGATGTTTTTTAAGGCAACATTATAACCACCCGCAAATCCATAATTCGTATCAAAAAGGATGGTTCGAATCCTGCTAAACTGTTTGCTGAGAAGATCTAAAGATCCATCGGTTGACGCATTGTCAGCGACTACTATCTCATTGCTACCTGAGTATTTTGATAGTAGCGGTAAGAATTCCTTTAAGTGTTTTTCGCCGTTGTAGTTGAGAATGACAATAGAGGTGGTTATCATCCACCCATACCCGTTAGGTCAAGCCCTGGAATATTGGGTAGGATACCCTCAGTGGATTTTTGAAGATGCTCCTTGGCCTTTACTTCAGCTTCTCCAATCGCCTTGTTTACGGCTCCGATGATAAGATCCTTCAATATTTCCCTATCATTTTCCCCATAAAGTGAGTCATCAACTTCCAGCTTGATCAATTCCTTTTTTCCGTTTACTGTGGCCTTCACCATTCCGGCGCCGGCTTCTGCTTCAACTTCAATATTCTTTAACTCTTCCTGGGCGGATTTCATCTTTTCCTGAACCTCCTTCACCTTGCCCATCATTTTCATCATGTCAAACATAAGGACCTTATTTTTTCAACAGCACAAAATTACCTTGTTGGCGAAATATTTCTCCTTCCTCATTCAAAAATTCAATCTCGTATAGATATGCACCCTCTCTAATGCTACCGTTCTTCAATTTGCCATCCCAAAAATCATTGATGTTTTCTGTGACAAAAACTACCTGGCCCCATCGATTATAAATTTTCATGGAAAAATCCTCGGAAGGTAGACCAAATACCTCCAGGACGTCATTGACTCCGTCCTGATTTGGAGTAAAAGCTTCAGGAACATAAACCACCCATTCAAAATTAAGTTTCAAGGGATTTGAAAGAATTGAAATTCCGGATCCATTATCCCCAACCAACATGACATCCTGGTCAATACCTAATTCCCTTGTTAAATTGATGAATTCCGGATTCTCAGGATTATTGATGGAAATAACATTTGAAGAATCACTGTTTATGATCAATAATTGGTATTCGAAAGGAGGACCATCGAGATTATTTGTACCCTCTCGCCAATCAATTCTATATCTATTTGGACTGATTTTTTCTCCGTCAATCTTAGGAGCAGCAACTGTGACTCTCTGTTCACCGGCTTCACAATTGGGAGCGAAAACAATGTTATATTGGTAAAAACGGAGAGGTGAAATCGATCCATCAATGAATCCATCTCCAACTGGGGAAAATAAATCTATGATCTCATCATCTACGACTTTTTCAAGAACATAATCTCCAAATGGATTTTGATCAAAACGTAGTTGAATGTCGTCTCCGATATAGGTGGCATAAGCATTGTCCAGAGCACCACTATTTGGGATAAACTGTTCACAAAACACCTGACCGGCTATTCGTGTGTTGTCGCATTCTGAAATAGCATTTACTCTAAAACAGAGTTGGCTCGCATTATCGGAAACTGAAATATTGCTGAAGGATTGAAAAGTCGAATCCAGAAATCCATCATATAAACTCTGAAAGCTTGTTCCATTTTCACTGAACTCAACTTCAAATCTGGTATTTGAGCTTTGCTGATAGCTGAGCAACAAGTTGAACTCATCATCACATACATACTCAAAGCGATAATCGGTAATGAATATATCATTAATCAGATCTCTTGTGATCACAGTAGTACTTGTTTCACCACAATTGTCGAGGGCATCATTAAAAAAGCCCTCAATTTGTACATCTCGAGGATCTCCCGGATTGAAAAATAGGACTGCGGACAAACTGGAATCTGTTTTTAGAAGAGTATTTCCATTCGCTACACGTATTTCATAGGAATCATATATACTGTCAATGATCTCTACATGCACCTCACTTGGGTTGCAAAAACTATATCGCAATTCGGGTAAAGTGGGTTCATAAACCGTAATAGGTAGTGTGTCCAGATTCGGGACAATGTTACCTCCCACTAATTGGATCAGTTCATATGATCCGGGGAAGTTGTAGGTGTAAAAGGTGTCCTCATCAAGATCCAGTCCGTCCTCGTAGAAATATCCAACAGGTACATTCACGTCAATGAGCGATTCCACGTTAACAGTAAAGGGGGCGCAACCTGCATCAAACGATATAGTAAATCGATCAAGTGGACTTGAGACCTGGGCGACTAGGGACAAAGACATCAGATAAAATATTGTTGCTCCAGTGATCTTCAAAATCCAATGATTTCAAATCAGTAACGCAAAGTACAAAGCTTTAGTCCGTTGAGCTTAAATAATCAACGATTTCAGCGATGGTTTTATGGGACTGATCACCGCTGATCATGTCTTTGAATGCATAATTTCCTGTTTCCATTTCCCTGTCACCAATTGTAACCACAAAGGGAACCTGGATCTTGTTTGCATAATTGAGTTGCTTCTTTAGTTTGGACACTTCCGGATAGATGTCAGAATTAATTCCTTTACGCCTGAGAGTACCTAGCATTGTAAGGCCGTGTTTGAAACTCATTTCATCGAAATGGGTGATAAAAAGTGATATGGTATTCAGTTTGTTTTTAGGAAAAAGATTCTGCTCTTCCAAAACGTCATAAATCCTATCCAAGCCAAATGAGATACCAATCCCTGAAACATCAGATAATCCAAACACCCCGGTGAGATCATCGTACCTTCCACCTCCGCAAATACTTCCCATACGGACTTTAGTCGGTTTCACTTCAAAAATCAATCCGGTGTAATAAGAAAGTCCACGGGCCAAACTGAAATCAATATCCAGTTGAAAAGATTCACCGGTTGATTCAAGCAAATCCAAATAATCTATTAGTTGATGAACTCCATGATTATCTTCTCCGATGACCTTCGCTATTTCATCAATTATCAGCCGATTTGAACCGGATGCCTGGATAAATTTGAGTACTTGTTCCGTTCTGCTTTTATCTGAACCGATTTTGACCAAATTCTTTAAAACTTCATCTCCACCTATTTTGTCTATTTTGTCCAATTCAACACAAAAAGCGTTTTCCTTTCCATTCATACCCACCTTTTCGGCCAATGCATACAAGACTTCCCTGTGATTTATTTTCAATCTGAAGTCATTCAAATTCAAGCTTGAGAAAATGTCATGGATTAAGATCGTCAATTCCACTTCATTCCAGATGCTTTTGGTGCCGATGACGTCGGCATCACACTGATAAAATTCCCTATATCTTCCTCTTGCAGGTCTGTCCGCACGCCAGACTGGCTGGATTTGATACCGTTTGAATGGGAATGTTATGTCGTGTTGATTCATTACCACATGTCTAGCGAATGGAACGGTAAGGTCATATCGTAGTCCTTTTTCAGAAATTTTTGGGAGGAGTGATTTACTACCTTTATCAAAATCTTTGTTCTCCGCTTTCTTTAAGAAATCTCCTGAATTGAGAATCTTAAATAACAATTGATCACCTTCCTCGCCATATTTGCCCGTCAGGACGTCCAATGATTCTAGTGCGGGGGTTTCAATTTTATTGAACCCGTATTTTTGGAATTTGGATTCAATAGTGTCAATGATGTACTTTCTTTTTATGGATTGTTCGGGACCGAAATCTCTGGTTCCCCGCGGCAAGGATGGTTTACGCACGTAAGTTTTTATGATTTATTTGACAAAGCTAAATAATCATTTAATTTTGCGATCCTAAAAATCAGAGCAATGGCTGTTACCCGTTTAGAAAGAAAAGGTAGAAAGAACAAATCAGTAGCGAAAAAGAGAAAGAGTGTGATGAAGCTTCTTTCTAAGCAACCTATTATCAAAAAGGTGGATATTGATGCTATCAAGGAAGAGTTTGAAAAGAACAAAGGCAAAAAGAAAGCTGCCCCAAAGGTAGAAACTGCACCAAAGGAAGAAGCGGCTCCTGTTGCGGAAGCACCAAAGGCCGAAGCTCCAAAGAAAACTGTTAAGAAAGAGGTTAAAGCCGAAGAGAAGGCTGCTGAAGAAGTCAAAGCTGAATCTAAGAAAGCTGCTCCCAAGGCGAAAGCTGAGTCTAAATCAAAAACTTCAACTCCTAAATCAAAGAAGGAAACGGCAAAAAAGCAGGACAAAAAAGAAGAAACCAAAAAGGAGGATAAGTAATTCCTCCTAGATGTATCCCATGACCTTATAGAAGGTCAAACCCACAAGTTCCTTCAAGGCAATATTCCAATTGGTCATAGCATTAGCACTGGGTACTAACACATTGTGATCCGCCATAAGTCTTCCTGACCTGAAATCAACTGGGTAGGGGGTAACTTCCATTCCTTGTTTCTCAAAACAAGCTTTTGCTCTCTTCATATGAAAGGACGAAGTAATCAGTAGAATGGGTTCTCCACCGGCAATTTCTCTTAGAATTGGAGCAGTGAAAGCAGCATTTTCATAAGTATTATTTGATTTGGTTTCCAGAATCAAATCCTTGGGCCTTACACCAAGAGTTGCTGCCAGGTGTCCCAATTTTGGAGATTCACTTTCTATCTCGTCATAAATAGATCCGGATCCTCCGGTGATCACTATCTTATCCACCTTACCTGAATGATATAACCGCAAGGTTTCTGTAAATCGGTCTGCCGAACTCGAAAAATTGACCTGTACAGGACTTAGGTCGTAATGATCGGTCATTCCTGAGAGTACAACAGCGACTTTATATTTTTTTTCCAGAAACGTTTCTGGGGTCTCGATCAGACGGATTACCAGGTTTGATAAGATGGGATTGGAAAAAATGATAAGGGCCAGAATCGTCAGTTTGATGAATTGTAACCTTCGGTGCCTGTAAAGGATCGCCAAGATCAGAAGGATAAGTATCCATATAAGGGGATTGAGGAGTATGTTCAGTGTCTTGGATAGAAAGAAAAACACCTTACTTCCTGGAAAAACCTGAGACTATCTTCCTCAACCAATCGAAGTACAAGGCAATTATGAAAAATATGGACATACTCCAGATTGTTAAGATATTAAAATACTCAGTATTCCAAAATCTGCCGAATAAATGTTTTGTGGGAGCATAGAATTGAGCCCTGTAATCAAGAGTATGAGACGGAAATTTTGGATCGAGGTAGATAGGATATATTTTCTGAATCAATTCATTGTCCTGCTCTATTACTCTATTTTCAATCGCCAGATTCTTGACAAACACTGAAACTGCATCATTCTCATAGATGTCCCTTACCTTTTGAGCCTGAGCTAGACGATATTCACCAGGATACAGTTTTTTAAGCGTTTCACTCTTCCTTTGTTCTGCTTTTTTGGCTTTTAGATTATAGAATGATCTAAGATTTTCAAGGAATGTAGTAGTATTTGCATAGAGGTCAGGTGAGAATTTATTGATTGAAAGGTCTTCAACCTGAGGAAATTTGTCTTTCCCTATTGAGACCAACTCTTTCATAATTTCATTCCTGATTGTGGTTAATTTGTAAGATACTTCCTCGGCTTTTTCCGGGTCTTCAAAATGATAGTTCACAAAATCCAATTCGCTCTGAAGTTTCGGAATAAAGTATAAGTTTTTAAATTCTGACTGAAAGGATATCTTCTCATCAGGGAAAAGTGGGGCATAGTACTTATTGTTTTTGAACTGCGATACAGCTAAGGCTTCGTATGCCCATCGAGAGGCCATTATATCCCCAATGAATGGGACCTTATCCTCCACAGAAATTGTGGGATTCAATTTGTCAAAATTGACAACCACTCCGCTAAGTATTAGTTGAGGTATAATCAATAATGGTATTAGCACGTAAACTGTTACTGCTGATTTAAAGGCAGAGGAAACATTGAGTCCCATAATATTTGCGAGGCAGGACACGCTGAATAAAACGAGCCACATCATCCATAGCATTCCTTTCAACTCCAGAATCAAACTGGAGATTATGACAAATGTTAGCGTCTGGACGGCTGAAATAAATAGCATTATAAATACTTTGGATCCCAGATAACTTAACCGACTAAGATTCAGGAATGACTCCCTTTTGAGGATTTTTCGATCCCTTATGATTTCCTCTGCGCTTACTGTCAAACCCATGAATAATGCCACGATTACACTCATGAAGAAAAAAACGGGGATATTGACGTTTTTTCTGAAAACATATTCATCAGCATCCTCAGGAACGTAATAAATGATAAATGACAGTATCAATGCCAATAATGGAGCTTCCAGGAAATTGACAAGTAAATATTGTTTATTGCTCAATTTGGCCAAGGAATCTCTTTTGGTGAAAACAAGGAATTGCTTAATCCTTCCAGGAATATTCAGTGTCCTCGGAGGCACATCTTCCAGCTCCTTGACCTTATCAATGTTTATTTTCTTGTTGAATATGTCGTTCCATTCTTCTGGTAAAACTTTTCGTTGATTGGTAACGTTTCCATACTCGTTTACAACCTTTGATTCAATGATGTTGAATATCAACTCAGGATTGAAAGAAGACTTGGTGTCAACCATGTTCACCGCCTCCTTGAAATAGGAGATAGATTCCACAGGATTGCCATAGTAGATCTGATATCCTCCGACATCCAGAAGAATCAGTTTATCAAACATTTTAAAAATGTCTTCAGAAGGCTGGTGAATTACCACAAAGATCATTTTTCCTTTTAGTGACAACTCCTTCAAGAGATCCATGATATTTTCAGAGTCTCTGGACGAAAGTCCACTGGTTGGTTCATCCACATACAACACCGAAGGTTCTCGCAACAACTCCAGTCCAATATTCAACCTTTTTCTTTGACCTCCACTTATTGATTTATCAAGAGGAGAACCTACCCTAAGATCCCTTGCCTGGGACAATCCCAGTGACTCGAGGGTTCCTTCCGCCAGCTTCGTAAGATCCTCATCAGACTTGTCTTTAAAACAGAGTTTGGCTGCAAAGAAAAGGTTCTGGAATACGGTCAATTCTTCCACTAAAAGATCGTCCTGTGGAACGTATCCAATCACTCCCTCTACCTGCTTCTTGTTATTATGTATATCAATGCCATTGATCCTCACACTTCCATTGCTCGGTTTTTCATTTCCGTTAAGTACATTGAGAAGGGTTGATTTCCCGGCCCCACTACCACCCATGATGGCAATTAATTTACCTCCACTCTCTTCAATATTGACATTACGGAGTCCAATGTTCCCATTTCGGAATTTGAATCCTACATTGTCTGCGACAAATGAGATTCTAGCTTTAACCTCTTCGGTTCTGAAGCTGCTGATAACATCAGAATAGAAAAGGGGATTATTTTCCTGGCTTTTGACAACTGATCCAAGGGAGAATACATTCACCCTGTTCGTTTTCATAGGAGCCCCGTTCAGATAGATCAATTCCTCCCCTACATATTTCGAAAAATATACTTCCAGCTCAGGGATACGCAAAATGAAAATGAAGCCATCAAGGTTTGGAAGTACGATGTGCTTACATTTATCAGGAACATCATGGCTGCCATCATCCACAATCAAGATGTTTGGTGAAATGACTTTACTTCTTTCCTGGTAGATTACAAACCCCTTGATCAAATCAGTGATTTTCGTATTTATATGAAGGGTCTCGGAAATATGATATAACAATTCATTCTCCCGTTTACTAACCGTCCCATCAGCAGCTATGAGTTCCATCAGCTTTAATATGATCACGATCTTTTGCTGATTTGTTTGAGAATTATTGATCCGTTTACAGATCTTATCGATTTGACTTTCCTGATCTTCTGCTGATGTATCGTCTTCCAGAATTATGTTCTCAAAAAATCTGTAATACCTGTTGGCATCATTCTGAGAAAGGTTTTCCATCAGGAAGTTAAGGACCGTGGCTTTCTCGTCAAGGGTCACATCATCTTCCTTTGCCACGATTGTGAGCAACTGGATAATTGCTTTTAATATGTCTTCACTCATAGATTAGGTGTTGCAGAACCTAAGATACAAAAAAGCACTGATCCCGACGAAAATCGGTTCCAGTGCTTGAGTAATTGGTTAGGTATATAATGTCTTAAGATGACAATTTAACTATTTCCTCTCTAATGCGACCCACTTCCAAGCGGATATCCAGCATCATATCTTGGGTGACAACAAAATCTTCGTCTTGTGCCATCCCTCTTTGGACATCTTCAAGATCCCCCTGAAATAGTTTTTCGAGGATACTCAATTCGGCGATCATTGTTCCTATAGTATCGTCTAATGGTAGCTCCCTGAGCAGTTTAATAATGTCAAGAAGTGGTTGTTCCTGATTGAGTACCAACTTGATCAAAGGTTCCAGTATCTGATTCCTTGTATCCTCATCCATATCATCGGTATGGTAGGTTTCTGCTACCTTTATGATAAGGTATAATTCCTCGATGAAACTTCCGGTCAATACCAGGGATTCCATGGTCAACTGATCTAGATTCTCAGCATTGTCAAATCGCTCTTCCCAGGAAAGAACTGTTTCATCCCATAACTTCAGTAATGTTTCATGATCATCCACCGCATCCTGGTATTTTTGAATTGTCTCGGTGGAATAGGAAGTAGGTACTCCCAGATCCATGGCTAAGTTGTCACATGCTCTCATATGATCAATGGATTCAGCGACTTCATCATATGCTATCAGATACCCAATATCAGAAGAGAAGACGCCGAGGTTGAGGGCTGCTTTATCTCCGTTGGATTTATAGTAGTCCCTACCGTGAATTTCTGAAATCAAACCATGATTGAAATCAGCACCAATTGACTTGATGGCATTAGGAATGTCAGTAGGGTGAGGCAGGTCGGACACCAGCTTGACTATATCTTCTCGAATTTGCTTTTCTTCTTCCTGAGCATGTTTTTCACTTGCGCTTGGACCTGTACAAGCAAAAACAATTATTGAAAGGAGAGTGACTAAAATCGGATTGTTATGGTGATGGCTTTTAAACATTGTAATTGGTTGAGATATGTATCCAATTTTAATGTTTTTTTGCCTCAATAGGAATTTTTGTATTTATAATTACGATTTATCCTGAGAGAAAACATATGAAAGGGTTAGCATTTAGTAGCCTACGCGTAGGAAAAAAATATTGGGCTATCAATTTTGGAGAACGGTACGAGTTTGAGATCCAAAAAGTAACCGTTTCGGATGATTTTATACTTAAAGATCTTGTAACCCTTGAAACTTACTACATGAGTGATATCATAAAATTCGGGAAAGGAAATGATTTCGAGATTAGGGAGATCTACGCCAATTGATATTTTGAAGAGTGCTTAGAATTCAATTTGGAGTTCGAACTCAGGTACTCATCGATCTTTATGGCTGCTTCCCTCCCTTCCGATATGGCCCACACTACCAGCGATTGACCTCGACGCATGTCTCCTGCGGCAAATATCCCTTTTTCTGAAGTTTGAAATGCACTTGTCGACACATTTCCTTGAGGTGTCAATTCAATTCCCAGCTGGTCAATTAATCCCTCCTTTTGAGGGTGCGCAAAGCCAATAGCCAGTAAAACAAGATCACATGGGTATACCTTTTCCGTTCCGGGTACCTCCGAAAATCTTCCATTCTCCCATTGGATTCTTACCGTTTTTATCCCTTTCAGTTCTCCATTCCCATTCCCCATAAATTCCTTCGTCAGGATGGACCACTCTCTTTCGCAACCCTCCTCATGTGAGGAACTTGTCCTAAGAACAAGCGGCCATTCCGGCCAAGGATTATCAACATCTCTCGTTTCAGGAGGTTGTTGTAATAGTTCAAATTGAAGGACTGATTTGGCCCCATGTCGGTTTGACGTACCAATACAATCTGATCCAGTATCTCCACCTCCTATGACGATGACATTTTTACCTTCAGCGCTTATTTCATTATCATCAAAAGGCAATTCAGATACACGACGGTTCTGTTGAGTAAGAAAATCCATTGCAAAGTGAATACCCTTTAAATCCCTGCCCTCGATATTTAGATCTCGTGGAATGGTTGACCCACCCGCTAACAGGACCGCATCGAATTCTTCCTTGAGATGATCAACTTCCACGTCAACACCAACGTTACATTTAACTCTAAATTCAATTCCTTCCTGCTCCATTATAGTGATCCTTCTTTCAACCACCCACTTCTCAAGTTTAAAGTCCGGAATACCAAATCGCAACAGTCCACCCGGTTTCTCATCCCTTTCAAATACAGTTACTTGATACCCAACTTTGTTTAATTGATCTGCACATGCCAAACCGGCGGGACCACTTCCAACGATTGCCACCTTTAATCCATTTCTGGTTTGTGGTACGTCAGGCTTTATTAAACCGGAACCAAATGCCTTTTCAATAATAGTTTTCTCAATATGCTCAATGGTTACCGGAGGTTTATTGATACCAAGAACACAAGAACCTTCGCAGGGAGCAGGACATATCCTACCGGTGAACTCAGGAAAATTGTTTGTTGCTAACAGTAATTCTGCAGCTCTTTTCCAATCACCTTGATACACTGCATGATTGAAGTCAGGAATGAAATTGCCTAGGGGACAACCCTTATGGCAGAATGGAACACCGCAATCCATGCATCTACTTGCCTGGTCCACAGTCAATTTCTCAGAATGTGGCTTGTAAAACTCTTTATAATCACTCAATCTTTCTTTTGGATTGATTGTGTCCGGGAGAGCTCTTTTAACGTGAATAAATCCTTCCTTACTACCCATTTAAGCTACACTTTTTGTTACGTTATTTCTTTCCAAAACTTTTTTAAGATCGTTTGGCATGATCTTGATAAAAAAGGACCGTTGGTTTTGCCAATCATCAAGTATGCTAGCCGCTAGAGGACTTTCTGTCAATTGATGATGTTTGGAGATTTTTGTCTTTATCAATTCAAGATCCTGATGTTCAGGTTCTTCGAGACTTATCATCTCAAGATTACATAAGGTCTCAAGGTTTTGGCCTTTGTTCCAGATATAAGCCACACCTCCACTCATACCGGCTCCAAAATTGCTACCAACCTCACCGAGTACGATAGTCAATCCCCCGGTCATATATTCACACCCATGATCTCCAATACCTTCAACAACTGCTTCTGCACCTGAATTTCGCACGCAGAACCGTTCACCAGCCTGACCATTGATGAAAACTTCACCGGAAGTGGCCCCATATAGAGTGACATTTCCGATTATTATATTTTCATGGGGAATGATATTTGAACTGGATGAGGGACGTATTGCTATTTGTCCTCCTGATAGCCCTTTCCCCAGGTAATCATTTGCTTCACCGTGAAGAGTGAAGTGAAGAAGGGGAGACAGGAAAGCCCCAAAACTCTGTCCCGCTGATCCCTTGAATTTTATTTTAATGGGATCCCCTGCTACGGCCCTATTCTTTGTGAGATAGGAAGACAACAAAGTACCCGTAGACCGATCTATATTCTTGATGCTATATTCCAGGTCCACTGGAGGATCTTGTGATCTGATATCTTTTATCATTTTAGCATCAAGCACCTTTTCCATTTCGTGATCCTGCTCGATCTGTTTGTATTTACCTATATGTGGTGCCGTATCGAAATAGTGAAGGACAGGATTTAGATCCAGTCGATGTGATTTTGGGTGATCAAGATCTGTTCTGGACTTCAGGACATTAGCTTGTCCTACCATTTCGTTTACCGTCGCAAATCCTAATTGCGCCATAATTTCCCTGAACTCTTCAGCCAGGAATGTGAAGAAATTGACGACATGTTCCGGATCACCGGTAAATAGTTTTCTTAATTCTGGTTTTTGAGTTGCGATTCCGACAGGACATGTATTCAGGTGACATTTTCTCATCATAATACATCCCTCAACAATCAATGCTGCAGTGCTGATCCCGTACTCCTCAGCCCCAAGTAATGTTGCAATTGCCAGGTCTCTTCCGGTCATGATCTTTCCATCGGTCTCAAGTGTCACACGACTTCTCAGATTATTTTTGACCAGTGTTTGATGAGCTTCTGCCAAGCCCATTTCCCACGGAAGGCCCGCATGACGTATAGAACTTAGCGGGCTCGCGCCTGTACCACCATCCGCTCCGCTGATCAAGATCACATCTGCTTTCGCCTTCGCTACTCCGGCAGCAATTGTTCCCACTCCGGCTTCAGACACCAGTTTTACATTTATTCTGGCATCAGGATTTGAGTTTTTCAAGTCAAAGATCAATTGCTTCAAATCCTCAATTGAATATATATCATGGTGTGGAGGAGGGGATATAAGACCCACACCTGGTGTAGAATGTCTTACTTTCGCAATCCAGTCATCTACCTTGTGACCCGGTAATTGTCCACCTTCTCCGGGTTTTGCTCCCTGGGCAATTTTAATCTGTATCTCGTCAGCATTGTTGAGATAGTTTATGGTCACACCAAATCTTCCTGAAGCGACTTGTTTAATAGCAGATCTCTCCAAATCACCGTTTGCTTTCCGAAGATATCTGGACTCATCTTCACCACCTTCTCCACTGTTACTTTTGGCTCCTATTCGATTCATGGCAATGGCAAGGGTGGTATGGGCCTCATGAGAAATCGATCCAAAAGACATGGCCCCGGTAGCAAATCGCTTAAGGATGTTATTTGCAGGTTCTACAGTGTCCAGTGGAATTGACTTCCTCTGTTTGAATTCCAGAAGGTCCCTTAAATTGATTATTTCTCCTTGCTCTTTGTGAACAGAAGCGGTATACTCCTTGAAAAGGTCAAAATCCTTGAGACTTGTAGATTTTTGAAGGAGATGGATTGTGTCTGGATTGAGCAGGTGTTTTTCACCAGTTCGTTTCCACTGGAATATGCCACCGGATTCCAGGATCCTTCGATCTTCATCCTGATAAGCTACATTGTGACGAAGTCGTACCTCTTTTCCAAGGTCTTCAAATGTAAGTCCGTCCAAACGACTCAACGTACCTTCAAAGCATTTACCGATAACTTCATGACCGAGCCCAATACATTCAAATATCTGTGCAGATTGATAGGATTGAAGGGTACTGATTCCCATCTTGCTAAGGATCTTCAGAAGGCCTTTGCCTACACCCTTGATGTAATTATTTAAATAATCATCAAGAGGTTTTTCTGCATTTAATTGTCCTTTGTCATAAGCATCATGAATTGTGTCAT
Organism: Cyclobacteriaceae bacterium; assembly: GCA_965242805.1. Taxonomy (GTDB): domain Bacteria; phylum Bacteroidota; class Bacteroidia; order Cytophagales; family Cyclobacteriaceae; genus JANQEU01. Next base: position 5,520,522 of record CBDETD010000002.1, read on the forward strand.
AGGTAAGGTATGGATAAATACCACTGGCTCCATAGCCAATCATTGTAGCAAAATGATGAGTTTCCCATGCATCACTACATTCCAGGATAAGACCGGCGGAAGTACGGATCCTTTTATTTATCAAATGATGGTGCACTGCACCTATAGAGAGTAAACCTGGGATTGGAGCCCTATTTTTAGTTTCCTTGCGGTTCGAAATAATCAAAATCGTATGACCGGTGTTGATTGCCAATTCCGCCTGGACACAAATCCTATCGATAGCTGATTGCAGCGTTTCACCTCCCTCGACTACATCAAAAGTTGCATCAATTATCTTATGTGAGAAACCCTCCTTTTCCAGTGCTTTGATCCGATAAAAATCCTCTCTTGATAGAACGGGTTGACTGATATGGACTTGTCGTGTATGATCTGGAGTCTCAGAAAGAATATTCAATGATTTCCCGATCCTTGTAAATAGGGACATAACCAGACGTTCCCGAATCGGGTCGATTGGTGGATTACTTACCTGAGCAAAATACTGTTTAAAGTAGTTTGAGATGTGCTGACTCTGTTTGGAAAGAACAGCAAGTGGTATGTCAGCGCCCATTGATCCTAAGGGTTCAGTACCATTTTCCGCAAAAGGTAAGATGGTCATTTTGACATCTTCCTCGGTTATTCCATTTGAGATTTGCCGTGTAATAAGTCGCTCGGGAATTATAGGCTTTGATTCCAGGTCGGGAATAGGCATCGTACGAAGCTTGATGCGCTTTTCTTTGATCCAATCATAATAAGGTTTGTCTTTGTAAACCAGTTCTTTAATTTCCTTGTCCTCATATACCGTTTGGTTTTGAAGATCAGCCATCAACATTTTCCCAGGTTGTAACCTTCCCTTTTTAATGATTGATTCCTCAGATACTGGTAAGGCTCCTGCTTCACTTCCCATTATCAACCGGTTGTCTGAGGTCAAACAATATCTTACAGGTCTTAATCCATTGCGATCCAGGGTAGCCCCAATTTGCTTCGAATTTGTAAAAAATAAAGCTGCCGGACCATCCCAGGGTTCCATTAATGCAGCGTGATATTTATAAAAAGCCTTTCGTTGTGGATCCATCGTGTGGTTATCCTGCCAGGCTTCCGGTACCAACATCATCATGACATGTGGTAAAGGCCTGCCTGAAAGTGTAAGTAGTTCCACTAGAGCATCGAGGTTTGACGAATCCGAATTGGCGGGATCGGTAACAGGAATTAGCCATTTAAGTTCTTCTTCCGTGAAATACGGAGAACTCATAAGTGCCTCTTTGGACTGCATCTTGTTAACATTCCCCCTGATAGTATTGATTTCGCCATTGTGGGCAATGAAGCGAAATGGTTGCGCCAGTTTCCAATTTGGGAATGTATTTGTTGAAAACCTTGAATGAATGATGGCCAGGGCTGACTTGACCAGTGGATTCTTCAAATCATAGAAGTACTCTTCAACTTGTTCAGTTTTGAGTTGTCCTTTATATATGACAGTTCGGGACGATAAACTTGAAAAATAGAATTCTTTATTAACACTACTGACATTCCTATTGATAGAGTGGGTGATATAATGCCTTAGAACAAATAATTTCCTTTCCAGTTCATCATCACAGACCTTGGGGTCTTTGTGTTGAATGAAGATTTGCTCCATGTATGGTTCCACGGATTTCGATTCATGACCAGGTACATTGTGATCAACAGGAAGAAGTCGATTGCCAATAAGGATAAAGCCCATCTTTTTGATGAGTGAGTTCATCATCTTCTTGCACTCATTGCGAACTGCCAGGTTTTTCGAATGAAATACTATTCCCACTCCATAATGTCCTTCATCCGGCAAATTGATACCGTATTCTCTCAGTTCTCTTTTATAGAATTGATGGGGAAGTTGAATGAGTATACCGGCTCCGTCTCCTGTGCTGGCGTCTGCACCAGTAGCTCCACGATGCTCCATGTTTTTTAACATGGTAAGCGCATCCCTGACTATTTTATGGCTCCTGCGTCCGTTGACATTTACAACACATCCAACACCACACGCATCTCGCTCAAATTCAGGTGTATAAAGACCTTGATCCATATCCAAACTATTGATATTCTGAACAAACCAAGCTTCAAAAATACTTAGAATGAGATCTTATGCAGAATTAAATATTGAGTAAATGAAAGGAGATGGAATAATATTTTAATTATTAGAAATTGCTATCGTTTTCAATCAAATAATCATAAAAACTGTCTGAAAAACGGGTTGAAAATTGATATTATTTCAAAGAAGTTACAGGAATGCGAATGGATCAATTAACACGCTTAAGACGAAGTGCCTGAATCCAGAACCTGGCCATGAAACCAAAGTTGTTAGTGTGGAAATCAAGCCCATCGGTGAAGGTAAATCCTGGCCTCCAATCCAGGCCGATTGTGAGTGGAAACTCAAACGTGTATTCAACTCCAAAGTCGCCACTGGCTCCAAACTCCACATCATTAAACAGGAAAAGTTCCGGGCCAACACCTGGGTAGATCTTAAGACCGGTAGGTCCATTGACTACTGCAAACATCCAATCAAAGTATGCGCCAATTCCCACTCCTCCATTGGCCAGATACAGTGTTGGGTGTAATCTTGGAGCTGCATCAATTGGAATTGTCATATCAAATGCAACCGAGGATCCGGGTTGATCTCCAACCCTCAGCCCCAATTCAAAATTTGATTGTGCAGTACTTGTAAAGGTATTTACCCCCCATAGAAGTAAAGACAAAAGGATCAACTTGAAAAATCCTTTTGTTTGCAAAGATTTTCGACTCATCAATTTAGTTCGTCAGATTTGTATTTAATTTAAAAACGCAATTTTACCTTATCTCATATCTGTAAGAAGGGAGATTGTAAAAAAATGAATGTTTTAGAAGGTGAAATCCATTCGATAGAGACCAAGGATCATTTGTCCCTCGTGAAGGTTAATGTCAAAGATGTCAGATTGACATCTATCATAATTGATACTCCAGACAATTCAGAATATCTGACGAAAGGCAATGTCATAAAGGTTTTCTTCAAAGAAACAGAAGTCATCCTGGGAACCGGAAGCGATTTTCCCATAAGTCTTCAGAACCGATTATCGGGTAAAGTCAGTCGGATTGAAAAAGGATCTCTCCTAAGCAAAGTTGTTATTGAATGTAGTGTAGGTAACATCACTTCAATCATAACAACAACTGCCGTGAACCAGCTTGGCCTCGAAAACGGAATGGGTGTGACAGCAATGATCAAAACAAATGAAATAATGCTTTCGGTTTGATGGAGTGGGATCCTTTGATATTAACATTTAAGCTTTCAGTTGTCACAACTGTAATTCTATTTCTTATAGGATTGCCCATAGCTTATTGGATCTCATTCACTAATTCGAGATTGAAGCCGGTTTTTGAAACCTTAGTAAGTATGCCTTTGGTTTTACCACCTACCGTATTGGGATTTTATCTTTTGGTTGCTTTTAGCCCTTCGGGTGGATTTGGGTCATGGTTAAATGATTGGCTAGGTCTGCAATTAATTTTCACATTTGAAGGATTGGTATTGGCATCTGTCATTTACAGTTTGCCATTCATGGTTCACCCACTACAATCAGGATTTGTTAGCCAACCTAAATCGTTGCAGGAAACGGCTTATGTGCTTGGCAAATCAAAATTTACAATTCTTCTGAAAGTATTACTCCCAAATATGAAACCCTCAATTCTTACAGGATTGATCTTGTCCTTTGCACACACGATTGGAGAATTTGGGGTAGTATTGATGATTGGAGGTAATATTCCGGGAATCACCCGTGTTGCTTCCATTGCTATCTATGATGAAGTGGAGTCCATGAATTATGGTGCTGCTAATGGATATTCGCTCATATTATTCACCATTACCTTCTTTATTTTACTTCTGGTGTACATGATCAATGGGGGTTATTTAAAGAAATTCTGGCAATGATCGAACTGACGCTTAACAAGAAACTGGAATCTACAGTTGGACCATTAAATCTGGATATATCCCTAAATCTCAAAAGTAATTCCTTTAATGTTCTGTTCGGAAGGTCCGGAGCGGGCAAAACATCGATCCTTAGAATGATAGCCGGTCTGATGACTCCCGATTCTGGTCTCATCAAAGTGGATAATGAAATATGGTTTGATTCAATTCATGGAACTAATAGACCTCCCCAAAAACGACAAATAGGAATGGTCTTTCAGGACTATGCACTATTCCCGAATATGACCGTGCGAGATAATCTGAAATTTGCCTTGAGCAATGGCCAAAACTCTAAAATTGTAGATGAGTTAATCGAGATTGTTGAGCTTGGTGATCTGCAAACGAAGAAACCATTGACTCTTTCGGGGGGACAAAAACAAAGAGTAGCCTTGGCACGATCCTTAGTTCAAAGTCCAAAAATCCTGATGCTTGACGAGGCGCTGTCAGCACTTGACCAGGACATGAGAGCAAAGTTGCAGGATTATCTATTGAAGGTGCATCACGAATATAAATTGATTACGATCCTGGTAACTCACGATGTTTCTGAGATCTTGAAAACAGCTGACAATATGATCATGATAGAGAATGGCAAAGTGGAGAGTACGGGAAACCCAATCGATCTATTCTCACACAAGGAGGTTAGCGGTAAATTCCAATTCACTGGAGAGGTTCTAAATATTGAAAAACAAGATGTGATCTATGTTGTAACCGTATTGATTGGTAAAGATGTGGTGAAAGTGGTAGCCGAAGAAGATGAGGCCACCACACTGTTAATAGGAGATAAGGTACTTGTTGCATCAAAAGCCTTTAATCCAATAATTAGGAAACTTTAACCATGAAATCCGTTATGGTTGCAATTGAGGAGATTTCCGAGACAAACCTGGAGGATCTTACAAAATTAATGATCCGGTTATGGCCTGATTGTGATTATGAGAATGAACTTATATGTAATAGAGAAATTTTGAAGTCTGAAGGCCAAACCTGTTATCTGGCACTTATCAGGGGTCAGTACGTAGGTTTTATTCAACTAAGCCGAAGAATGGAATACGTTGAGGGAAGTGTTGGTGGACCTACGGGTTATATTGAAGGGATTTATGTGGAAAAAAGTTATCGGAATACAGGTGTAGGTAGACATCTTGTCGAACTAGGGGCGAAATGGGCATTAGAAAATGGATGCAAGGGTTATGCTTCTGATGCTGAACTTGGGAATGAGGAAAGTATTCAGTTTCACAGATCTGTAGGTTTTAAGGAAGTCAATCGTTCCGTTAATTTCTACCGAAAATTCCAATAAGAAATGAGGTATTTGGTTCCTGTATTCATCATTACGTTTCTGTCGTGGAGTTGTTCAAAGGAGCAGGATAACCTACGTATCGCAGCTGCTGCAAATCTCCAGTTTGCTATTGAGGAAATTGTTCAGGATTTTCGGACCAAGACAGGGATTGAATGTGATGTTATTATCGGATCGTCAGGGAAACTGACGGCTCAAATGATGGAAGGAGCACCTTTTGATGTTTTTCTTTCCGCAGATTTGCGTTACCCCACAAAACTTTATGAGAATGGATTGACTAATTCTAAACCAAAGATCTATGCCACCGGTAACCTGGTGCTATGGACATCAATCGTAGGATACGATTCATTTGAAACCGTACTTACCAGCAATGAATTGGCAAAAATAGCTATTGCCAACCCTGAAATTGCCCCATACGGAATGGCTGCAAGGGAAGTGCTGGAGAAAATGGGAATGTATTCGGCATTGGAATCTCGTCTCGTTTATGGGGAAAGTATATCCCAGGTGAACCAATTCCTTATGACAGGAGCAGTACAGGCGGTATTTACTTCAAAGTCCGTAGTCTTATCCTCGCAGAACAAAGAAGGTGAGTGGTTCGAAATTGATGTTTCCTACTCTCCAATCAACCAGGGAGCGATCGTTTTGAACAATAGAGATTTGAAAGAAAAGGAAAGTAAGATCTTCTATGATTATTTGAGTTCAAAAGAGTGTAAAGCAATTCTCACTAAATATGGTTACAATGTAGAGTAATGTACGCTTTCATGATTTTCATGAAAGCGTACATTTCCAAAATCCAACTTAATCTGAAATAAAATCTTCGTAGGTTTTAATCTTAACAGGTTCGGAACCAGCCTTTTCCAAGTATTTCTCAAGCTTCAGAACTCGCTTGAGTTTAATTTCCTCGAAGGTAGATTTCGCCTTGTTGAAACTCTCTTCAAGGAGGCTCATATTACCCATTTCACTGGATGATGGAGCATTGAACCCACCAGCGATTTTGCTGAAAAGATCTGCCAGTTTTTCACGCAATTGTGGATCGGCACTTCCTACATAATTGTCTCCGGTTGTTATCACTAAAGTCTCTTTCAGAGCCATCAAGTCTTTAATCATAGGATCTACTGTTTTTGCAGATTTTGGATCTGACTGTTTCAATTTTTCCGCGCCGGAAACGTACTCATCTATCTGATATACGAGATATGCCAATTCCTGAGTCATATCATATAACTTGACAGTAGTTTGATGCAAACTCTCTCGCTCTGTTGCAGTGAGTATCGAATTGGGATCATTTATCAACTCAACCTCGGTTTCATAGGATTCCTTTCCTTTGGTCATCAGGACCTTGTATTTCCCTGCCGGAACCCGTGGTGCGGTAAAACCTCCGAAGGTGAAGGTCTTTCCTTTAGCAATTTTTGGTTGTTTTACACGGTAATTCCATGTCACAATATTTATACCTTTGGATTTACCGGGAGTTAATTCAATAAGAGTTTTGCCCTCACTGTCCTGGATCTCCATACCCATCTTGCCAAACACATGTCTCTTCTTCAGGTAGTAGATGATCTTTACACTACGGGTCGGGTTTGGACCCACATATTCCATTTCGGTGCTGGTGCCTCCAAATCCACTTTCTTCCACGATAACTGTAGGTTTACTTTCGAAGAAATAAACGTTTTTAGCCAGAACTTCCTGGTTGATCTCACGAAGAGGACTGATGTCATCGATTATGATAACACCTCTGCCATGTGTGCCCATGACAATGTCATTGGTTTTCTTTTGAAGTTCAACGGCATGAACCGCAACAGCTGGCATATTATTCGTGAATTTACTCCAGTTCTTTCCGCCGTCAATTGTGATAAACAAACCGAACTCCGTCCCTAGAAATAGAAGGTCGGGATTTACAAAATCTTCCTGTATACTTCTTGCAAATCCTTCCAGATCATCAGTCACAAGAGAGGTCCATGATTGTCCATAATCGGAAGTTTTGTAAACATAGGTATTCATGTCGTTTTGGGTATGTCCATCGAAGACTGCGTAGGCTATTCCCTTATCGTGAGAACTAGCCTCAATCTGATATACCCAGGTGTTAGTTGGTAAGTCTGGAATATTGGAGGTTACATTGTTCCATGTGGCCCCACCGTCCGTTGTTACCTGTACATTACCATCATCCGTTCCTACCCAAATTACATTTTCATCAAGTGACGATTCAGCAATCGTAAATATGGTACAATGATTTTCTGCTCCTGAATTATCTGTCGAAAGTCCGCCTGACTCTACTTGATTTTGTTTGGATTCATCATCTGTTGTAAGGTCAGGGGAGATTTTTACCCATGTGTCACCCATATCATCTGATTTATGAAGGAATTGACTGCCCATGTAAAATCGGTCTGGATTATGATCACTGGTAGCCATTGGAGCATTCCAGTTGAATCTCAATTTAGGATCACCCTTTACCGGTAATGGCTGAATGGTTTTAGCCTGGTTTCGTTCAATATCATATCTCCAGACATTTTGAGCACCTTGCATTTCTGAATAGATAATTTTTTTGGTTGGATGTCGTAAAACACGGAATCCATCTCCAAATCCAACGGGATTCCAATCCCTAGCCTCAATTCCTCCGGCTGATCTTGAGGGTCCCCACCAAGATCCGTTGTCCTGTAAACCTCCATAAACGTTATATGGCTCTTCGTTGTCAACACTAATATGATAAAATTGGGATACTGGAATATTTGCAACAATTTCCATAGTAGTACCACCGTCCCAGGTTCTATATATTCCGCCATCGGTTCCAACATACATTCGATCGGAATCATTTATATCGAATAGAATATCGTGAATATCCGCGTGCATAGGTCCCAGGTTTTTGAATGTTTTACCTCCATCTCTACTTATGGAACCAAAAAGACCAGCCTTAACTACAACATCAGGATTTCTCGGATCAATTACTATTCTTGAAAAATAGAAAGGTCTGACAACCAACCCAAAATCGTTGTTAAGATGCTCCCAGTTCTTTCCTCCATCTTCAGATTTGTACAGTCCTTTGTCGTCATCATCTTCAGTTTCAAGTACAGCATATATAATGTTGTTGTTTGAGGGAGCAATGGCCATCGCTATCCGACCAAGTCTGCCGCTTGGGAATCCATTATGAATTTTATTCCAGGTAACCCCAGCATCTTCAGATTTGTAGAGTGCACTGTTGACTCCTCCAGACTCAAAACTCCAAGCGGTTCTCCTGAATTCCCACATTGAAGCATAAAGGACATTTGGATTCTTCGGATCCATGATGATGTCACTACATCCTGTTCCTGCATTTGTGTAAAGTATTTTGTTCCAGGATTCACCACCATCGGTTGATTTGTAGACTCCACGTTCCTCGTTTTCACCCCATAACGAACCGAGTACCCCCACATACATGGTGGAAGTATTGTCTGGATCAATTTGGATTGAGCTAATTCGTTCAGAGTTTTCGAAACCAACTTTCGTCCAATTCGCACCTCCATCATTGGATTTATAAAGGCCATCTCCTATAGACACACTATTTCTGGTCCAGATTTCCCCCGTACCTACCCACACTGTTTTGTCAGGATCTTTGGGATCCAATTCTACCGTACCAATAGATTGTGCGTAATCGTCGAAAATAGGTTTGAATGAAGCTCCTCCATTGATGGATTTCCAAACCCCACCTCCAGCCGTTGCAGCATAAATTATTCGGTCATTCGTGGGGTGTCCCTCTAGATCGATGATCCTTCCACTCATTAAAGCAGGACCGATTTGGCGGGCTTTCATATCTCCAAATAACTCTTTTCCTTTCAGTACTATGTCTTGAGCTGAGAGATTTAGAAAAGAGAATATGGTGATAACTTGGATAAATATCACTAGTCTTTTCATGATTACAGATGTTTTATTCTCCATCAGGAAAAGTGAACTCACTATCATCAACTTCGGGGTTGATCTCAATGGATTCTATCATTAGTGGTTGACTCTGTCCCCCTTTTATTCCCTGGGTCAATGAAAACGGGAAGTAAAATCCTTCTACCTCATCATAATCACTCATCTTGATCTGTTGGATACTGCCTTTGGCAGGGCCTTGTCGTATTTCAGACTCCTGGGCAATTGGGACCATAAATTCAGTATCGAAGAAATAGTACGTAACATCTTCAACCTCTTCTCCATCGTAAGTTTTGTTCTCTTTGGTAAGCTTGACCTTGTAAACCTCTGTTCCGTCCATCGTTTCAGTTCCAAGAAGTTCCACTTCGTAGCCCTTTCCTTTGTAGTCAAAGAAGGAATCCGGAAAATCATTAGCATCCAGTTTAACATTCGAGGTAGTTTCCGCATCGGCTTTTTCAGCTTTTAACGATTGGAAATTAGTACTCCACAGTGTTTCTCCGTCGAAAACACCTTGTTTGAAGGTATTACCCTGGACTTCAAATTTTGAATATTGGCGACCATCTGAAAGTTGGACGATTTCCAGAGGAAATTCCAATCCACCCTGGTTTACTTTAGCAATTACTTTAAGTCCCTTTAAATTCCCCCAATTTTCGTAACCCCCAGTGTTTTCGAAATAAGCACCAATGATCTCTTCGACATCTTGTGCACAAAGAGCAGCACTCATAATTGTGGTAATAAAAATCAGAATTAGTTTTTTCATGGTTTTTGTTCTTTTTAAGTTGTTCAATACAGGTTTGTATCTGAATGTGATATGATATTACAAGTTTGCATGGAATTTTTTAAATAATATTATTCAGAGGGACCTATTGTTATGTTGGGTGTATTAAATATTGTTAAATGTTGCGTCTTGATTAAAGTTTTTAATTGAAGTTGAGTGGTCTTTCAAATTTCTAAGATGGATTATAACTGATTTATTCACGTAAATTGTACAATAGTTAGATAAATATTCAAAATACTAATCTTATCCCCATTTCTGCCCATATTTGTGATGTAGAGTTTTATCAGCATTTCCTAAGGTGCTGATCCAATTAGTATAAATTATAGCAATAGCCGCCAGATGAATATCGCGTTGCGATTATATCTGATATTACTCCTTATTTCCTTTTCCGGAATGGTTAAGGGGCAGGCTCCCTCTGCGAACGATAGTTACCAAAGGGCTGGACATCTCTTATCCCAGTACAAATATGATTCCGCCCTCAATTACAATGGCGTCGCTGAAGCTGTGGCTATCGAGACGGGAAATGATAGTTTAAGATTACAAATTCTTGTTCAAAGGTGCGAGATATTGCTTGGGCAATATGAATACGATGCCGCCTATAATTCAGCCACTAAAGCTTTGAAGATTTCATTTCAACATGAATGGTCGGAGATGGAGTCTGAGATCGACTTTTTGATTAAAGAGATTGAGAGGCAGAAATTTGATTATCTCCAGAATCAATTAACGGCCCAAAAGAAAAGTAATCAAATTCAAAAGGTCTGGATATTCCTGGTGATCCTGATTTCGGTATATCTACTGGGTTTTGTCGTGGTTTTTAGGCGACTTATAAGTCAAAAGAATAAAACCCAGAAGATGCTGGAGTCGAAGAACCGTGAACTAATCGATAAACGTGACGAGATCACCGAAACTCAAAATCGACTGATACAATCAGAAAAAATGGCCTTGTTGGGTCGACTTTCAGCAGGAATAGCTCATGAGATCAATTCCCCAATTGGAGCTTTGAAGGGGAACATTGAATTGTTAGAGCATGTGCACGGCAGGGAAGTTGAGAAATGGTTGGAAACCGCAAAATTCCTTAAGAAGGAAATATTTGAAAACCTTTTTGAGTTGATCGAAGAGGCCCAAAAACAGCAAACGGTCATTCTCAGTTTCAAGGAAGAAAATAAATTAAAGAAGTCTATAAGTAAGTTCTTTTCAGAGGTTGATATCGAAAATAAAGATGACATAATCGATGTTTTTACCAGCCTCAAGGTATCTGAAAATTTAAATCGGTTTGATGCTCTTTACAGCCATGAGTTCAATACGAACATCTTGGATCTGGCCTTATATATCACAAATCGATTGAGTGCCGTAATGACCGCAAAAACTGCGTTAAAACAAGCTGAAACTATTCTCTCATCATTTAGGACCTACTCATTCCACAGGGGTTGGGAGGATTTTCAGGTATTTAATATTTCCGAGAATATTGACACGATCATATCTCTGCACAAGAACCGTTTAAATGGGATCACAGTGGAAAAGATCGACAAGGGGGATACCAATCTCAATGGCATTGCCGATGAATTAAATCAGGTCTGGTCAAACCTAATATCAAACGCTGCACAAGCTATGAATGACAATGGCGTTTTGACAATTAGGATAAACGGAACCAAGGATCGTGTAAATCTGGAATTTGAGGACACAGGTGGTGGGATACATCTTAAGAATGGAGAGGATATATTCGAGCCCTTTTTTACCACAAAAATGGAAGGAGAGGGGAGTGGGCTTGGTCTGGATATATCCCGACAAATCATTGTAAAACACAATGGAACAATTCACTGGAAGAATACTTCCAATGGAGCATTGTTTGAGATCTCGTTACCGAAAAATATATCCGATAACAATAACCTTCAATCAGCCTAGCTATGGAAAAACTTAAGGGACTCATATTATTTGTAGATGATGAAGAATATGTGCTTCAAACCCTGAAGAATATCTTCAGGCGATCGTTTCCTAATTATCACAAAGCATTCGCAAATAAGGCCGAGGAGGCTTTGGAAATACTTAACTCATTTGATGACTCGGAAATTGAAGAAATAGTGGTTTTTTCGGATTGGCTTATGCCAGGAATGACAGGTACTGAGCTGTTGATAGCAATACACGAAAAATATCCCCAAAGTGTTAATTTCCTACTATCAGGAATGATTGGTACCGATCTTACAAAGGATGAAGTACAGAGGGCAGGTATCAAAAAGATTTTGATAAAACCCTGGAGTAATCAAAATCTAATGGAGATACTTGGAGATACGCTAAAACACGCATGACTCTGAATTATAGGGATTATGATACATTGATCTTTGATCTTGGAAATGTTATAATTGATCTGGATGAGGAGGGTGTTGTCCAGAAATTCTCTCAACTAAATGGATGGACTTCCATTGAAATCCTGGATTTGGTTTCTAAAATGGAGATCTTCGATCAATTTGAAAAGGGTGAGGTTGATCCCATTAGTTTTTATGATGCTGTTAATGAGTCCTTCTTACTTAATATATCGTATGATCAATTTGTTGGCATCTGGAATTCCATGTTATTGAGACTTCCGGAAGGCAAATTGCATTTGCTGAATAAACTGGTATCGACTCACAGAGTGCTCATTCTTAGTAATAACAATGCCCTTCATAAACCAGCGTGTGATGAAATGATTAAAGAGGTGTCAGGGGGAAAATACCTAACAGAGTATGTTACTGAGGCCCATTATTCACATGAGATGGGAATGAGAAAACCAGACGCCGAGATTTATCAAAAAATTATTGATACCCATAGTCTAAATCCCCAAAAAAGTATGTTCTTTGACGACAAGCCCGAAAATATATCTGCGGCAAACAAAATTGGGATAAAAGGGGTTCATCTACATCACCCTGATCATTTGTATGATTACTTTAAATGACTAAGGAAAAACGTCAATTACTGCACCTGGGCTTGTTCATTCTGACATTTCTATTCACAACAATGGCCGGTGCTGAATGGATCTTCGGCCGATCATTCATTTATGGTGAGGAAAAATTGAACGTTGATAATTTGTACGAGGGGTTTCACTTTTCCATTCCCTTTCTTTTGATTTTGACTTGCCATGAGTTTGGACATTATCTCACAGCCAGGTACCATCAGATCCAGGTGACATTGCCCTTTTACATTCCGCTTTGGTTTGGATTTTTAGGGATCCCATCCTTTGGGACAATGGGTGCCTTCATCAGGATCAAGGATATAATCAAAAGCAGAAGTAAATATTTTGATGTTGGTGTGGCCGGACCACTTGCAGGCTTTGTTGTGGCCTTAGTTGTGATATGGTATGGATTTACTTCCCTACCCGAACCGGAATATATCTTTAGTATTCATCCTGAATATGAACAATATGGGCTGGACTATGCGGAATATGTGTATGATGACCAGCAAGGAGTGTCATTTCAATTTGGTCCTAATTTACTGTTTTGGTTTTTCGAAAACTTTGTTCTGGAAGATCCGAGCTTGATGCCTCATCCTAATGAGATCATTCATTACCCATACCTCCTTGCCGGTTATCTGGCTCTCTTCTTCACAGCTCTCAACCTATTACCGATCGGACAACTTGATGGTGGACACGTCACTTTCGGACTTTTCGGACCTTCACTAGCCAAAAGGTTGAACGAAATCTTCTTTTTGATATTTCTACTTTACGCCGGAATGGGCTGGGTTCATCCTGAACAGTTGCAGAACCTATCTGCAGCGATGTCCATACCGTACTTATTATTAATACTATATTTCACTTACGCCTGCCTAAGGTCAATGTTTTCCACAATCAGAGAGCGGTTAATGGTTGCGACAGTGTTGATCTCGGTACAATACATACTAACTTTTTTTGTGGGTCTTGATGGTTACGGAGGGTGGATGCTATTCGCTTTCCTTCTGGGTAGGTATTTGGGTGTTTATCATCCTCCAGTCTCAGATAATCGTCCGCTGACGATGAATAGACAGATCATTGGGTGGATTGCCATAATTGTATTCATAGTCTCTTTTAGCCCCAAGCCGTTTATATTGGCTTAGGCTATCCCAAGATAAGCCTCTATTCCTCCTAGAAGACTTCTTACGTTTGAAAAGCCTTGAGATTCAAGATACATGCGTGCTTGATTACTTCTACTACCTGTCCGGCAAAAAACAATGACTTCCTCGTCTTTTAATGAAATTAACTCAGATAGCCTTCCGGGAATGGATGTCAACGGAATCAAAGTGCCTCCAATATTATTCTCCTCGTATTCCCACTCCTCCCGTACGTCAAATAAGTTTATCTCCTCACCCTTGGAAATTCTGGTTTTCAATTCAACGATATCTATTTCATAACTCATTTGGAAATAATGATTTTTCGTGTCGAAATTAAATCATTGTCAAAAATTCCTAAAATGTAAAGTCCATCTTTGAATGCAGAAACGTCATGAGAATCTTTCCGCTTTGACTTGTAAATGAGTCTTCCATCGAGGCTTACAATTTCAATGAATTGATGGTTTCCCTTTATCATTAAATTGTTTTTCACGGGATTGGGATAAACAATTAATTCTCTAATCCTTTCCTCAGATCCAAGTTTTGGAGAATTGGTGCTATCGAGTTCAGGGTTGAATACTGGTCTGATCATTAAGGAACCGATCAAACGATCGTTGTTTTCCCAGGTCCTGTTTGTGTTGGTCCAGATCATCTGACTTCCACCGCTATTGTTGCGGTCAAAACCGACGCCAATGTAATTGTTTGTGAATTGTCTGTATCCAATGAAAAATGTATCACTTACTTCAACCGGAGTCGACAACTCGAACCTTTGAAATTCATTTCTGGATGCCAATTCAACTTTCACTGGTTGTAATCTCAAAGGTAGCTCATCAAGGTCCCTCCAAACCTTAATATCAATTGCCTCACCTACTGAAGGCGGGCTGACAGTTGGAAAGTGGATATCAATTCCTGAAAGAATGTCCGCCGTTTCAATAAAAAAGGCCACTGCAAGTTCACCTCCGATAAGATTTATTCCGGCAGCAAACTCAGCCGAACCATCGTCATATGCATAATAATCATGCAATGTATATCGGGTCTTTAACGTATCATTTACTCTCAAATCAACGGGATAATAAATATCAGTTCCATCGGGAGTCTGATTTGAAAGGAGGGTGTCACCCGTAAAGAATGAAAAAATGGATTCTATAACAGTTGAGTCTCCTGAAAGAGGTAAGCCCGAAAGGTCCTTGCCATTGAAGATTTTACCGGTTTCAAATGCGTTGATCCCAATAGGTGGAAGAGTATCAAAAAGTACAGTGGTTTCCCCTGTATTGGTATTTACAAAATGGTGAAATGGATCAATTGGACGAAGATTTGCTCCA
This sequence comes from Cyclobacteriaceae bacterium, assembly GCA_965242805.1. Taxonomy (GTDB): domain Bacteria; phylum Bacteroidota; class Bacteroidia; order Cytophagales; family Cyclobacteriaceae; genus JANQEU01. The sequence continues at coordinate 5,535,818 of CBDETD010000002.1, forward strand.
AGATTGGAGGCCCCCATTTGCTGCACAGTATTGTATCTGCCAGGGTTTTGGAGAAATTGCTTCAGTGGCATTTCGTAGTATGGATCAAAGAGCAGAGTTGGTTGCCCAGTCAATGCCCTGTCGATTACTGCACGGTCATTGATGTCACGAAACTCGTTCAGATATACATAGTCCACGTGCCATGTATCATAAATACCACTAAGGTTACTGAATGATTGAAATTTGAATTTAAATCCTTCATGAAAAAAACGAGCCCCCGAGACTGGAACGATTACTTGCGTGAACTCCTGTAGGCTATCCGTATTGAATCTGATGTTTTCATTTCCTCCCACCAAAGCAGTACCATCCTCTTGTCCGTTGATATCCTGTGAGACCCACGTAGAATCTCTGTCATAAAACTGTAGCACTAAGGAATCATCCTCATCAGGAAGCTCGCCATATCCCTGAAGTTGCCAGAAAAAGCTAAGATAGACCGTGTTTTTCCGGCTATCAGGAACTTTGGTAAGATCTATCGGATTACTTTCCAATTCGTCCCCGAGGCCTGAAAAATTCACTTCCTGTGAATATGCATTTCCTCTACTGTCGACCCCGTCGAAGGTTGCCACAAAGATTGATGGTGGATTTATGGCCAAGGAATTATTAATGAAAATATTAGGACTATTTTGCCACTTGGAAGAATCGATTATAAACTCCGATGTAACAAAATCATCCCAAAAAGGAAGATCCATAGTATCCGCATTACTCTGGATTTTTTCGATCCTTGAGTTTCGCTCGGTTCCTTTCTCAACTATTGGTATTAGACGCAACTGAGCGTACATGGAAGTCCCAGCAATCAAGAAAAATATAGAAATCGACTTTCTCATTAATTATCGAGAAGAGACGGGCTTAAGTTCACCGAATCAGGGCGATAGATCCAGATATCAACTTCGTCGTTCAACCTCACTCGTCTACCTGGTATAGGTCTTTGCCTGTTGATGGATCCAGGTGACACTTGAATTTCTTGTCGCACTTCATTACCGTCTTCATTAATTTCAATAACAACGGCAGTTTCGTCTTCAACGTATGTTTTCTTTCCAACATTTAAACCTGATCCTTCAATGGCCATAATGGCACTTTCCTCATCTAAACCGATCAAATTGGGGGATTCCAATTCCTGCTTCCCCAACCCATCACCCAGGACGACATCTATAATCGATCCCTTAGGCACCATTATACCAGGTTCGATCGACTCTCCGTTCAGACGCTGTTCCAGTACTGTATTGAAAACCAGGTCGGGAACGTATTCCTTTTTACCCAGTTTTAAATCATAAGCTTTTAGAGCCATGAGTGCATTTTTCATGGAACCATCAATTAAGTCGGGCATCCTGATCAGTGGCGGAGATTTTGAGTTTAAGGTAAGATAGATTTTTCGTTTTTCTTTCACCCTGGCATTGGGTGCCGGAAACTGTTGCAATACCGCCAATGGAGGATAAATTGCCGAGTACCCAGAGTCTGTCACTTCATACCTTAGATCCCTATTCGTCAAGAAATCATCCAGATCTTCATAAGCGATTCCAATTACATCCGGAACTGTAATGGTTTCACCATGATTTGTATTTATGGGGAGATATATGTGAAAAAAGAAAAGTATCGCTAAAGTCCCAATTGCCAAGGCAGTCAGGATATGGAATACAATGTGTATCCAGCTGGTTGGGTTGAAAAACTTCATTTAGTATAAATATTGGCCAAATGGTTCATTTCAGGCATGAAGATAACTCCTTTCAAGTTTATTGTAACTGACCCATCTTTCCTTCGACAGTCCAATCAGTTTATTTAAAAGATCGGTATAGTTCAGTCCCATGTTTTTCCAAAGTACGGGAAACATACTGGCACTGGTAAATCCAGGAATTGTATTAATCTCATTCACGTAGACCTGTCCATCTTCTGCAACAAATAGATCTACCCGTGCATAATCATTACACCTCAATGCTTTGAATGCAGCTTCAGAATGTTTTCTTATTTCCAATTGAATACTTTGAGAGAGCTGTGCTGGGATTACCATTTTGATGGCATCTTCATTTTGATACTTTGCTTCATATGAATAGAAATCATAGGCTTTGCTCAAAACAATCTCTCCGGGCCATGTTGATTCAATACTATCTCCATTCCCAACAACTGCGCATTCTACTTCCTGACCCTTTACGTAACCTTCGACGAGGATCTGGTTAGCATAATTGAAACTATCCTTCAAAGCCTCGTGGAATCCATCTTTTGAATCAACTCTGGACACACCAACACTGGATCCAAGATTTCCTGCTTTGATCATGAAAGGTAATCCAACTTTTTCAGTGATTCCTTCAAATGAAATCTCTTTATCTGACTGATCAAATGTCAGGTAGGGCACAGTAGGAATATCGGAATTCTCCAGTATTTTCTTGGAAAGAATCTTGTCCATACAAACAGCAGATCCCAATACATCAGACCCTACTACAGGTAAATTCATTGCCTTGAACAAACCCTGAATACTCCCGTCTTCACCGTCTGTCCCATGCAATACTGGAAACACAATATCTATCTTTAAAAGATCCTGATTTCCTTTTTCATAAAACCCGACTTCGGAAGTTGAAAGTTTTAGCGATAATGGAATACCATTATCAATATTTTTGGTTACCTCTGGACATAAATACCAGTCTCCCGCTTTCGTTATGCCAATTAGTAATTTCAGGTATGAAGGATCAAGGTTTTCACAGATGTTGCTTGCTGACCTGATAGAAATCTCATGTTCCACAGAACGTCCGCCAAAAACGATCGCAATAGTCTCCTTCATATCTCTGGCAAAAGTAAATTTTTAAGAGGAATAATAATGGGGTACAGGGGATTACCTCCTGATAAAAACTCGTCGCGATTCATTAACATTTGGTCCAATGACCCTAACAATGTAAAATCCACTTTGATTAGGTGTAATGAGATTCAAAGTTTGATTAAGTGCATTGGGATAATCTCTCTCAAAGACAACTTTCCCCGTCATATCCACAACGCTTATCGTGACATTTTCCTTTCTGGCCAAGTCGAGGGTAATATTGAAGGATTGGCCTATCGCCGGATTTGGGAATACGGTCAAATCTCCAATAAAATCCAAATAGTTTGGATTGGCATTGTTGACAAACTCAATATCATCCAGGTACAAGTTGTTGCCATTTCCATTCGTAAAAACCCACGCAATTCTGATTTCATCCCAAAGGGTATACTCAGATAGATCGACAAACTCCTGGATCCAATCGTTGGGGCCAGGAATGAAATCACCGTTCTCAACATCCAAGTTCAATTCACTTGATGATTTGTCGTATACCAAAAACTGGAAATCATCCCCACAAGTAATGGAAAGGAAGATTTGTAATCTGTCAGATGCACCCAATCTGGATTTATATGCATAGCTAAAGAACAATCCGAGAGAGTCCGACTCTTCAGGTTCGAGAATTGGAGTGACCAGCCAATGTGTATTTCCCAATTCTGGATTCTCGAAAGCATTGGCCTTCAGGGTCGTGTTACCATCCACGCTTTCGAAGCTCCAGAGAGTTTCAGAGGTTGGGCTGATAGTTATCCAGTTACTCTCATTTTCAAAATTTTGTCGAATCGGTAGACTTTCTTCGCTGTTGTCTATTACCAGACTTCTCGAAATCACATTGTTGTCTGGTATTTCATCGTTCAGGTCATTGGGATTGTTCACTTCGAAGGAGAAAGTGTAATTACCAGGGGGTAGATTGTTAATTGGAAACTGGAATGCGTCTGTTTCGCCAGACGTCAATTGTAAATCGGACTGGGGAATGTTGACGTTCTGGTTGGAAAACGAATAATTTATATCAAAACTGGAAATTTCTTCAAATCCAAAGTTTTTTACTTCCATAACAGGATTGAGGAAACTATTACAGGTTACAACCGGAAAATTTTGAAACGATCTAATACCAATATCATAGGCACTTAGTTGGTTTGAGATCAGTTCAACGCTGTCAATGTACAATCGTCCCCCTCCATTGTTAATGCCTATGAATGCAATTCTTATGTTTTCCAATCCAGTGTAGGAAGTTATATTTATTGATTCTCTTTCCCAATCATTTGGATTTGCAGGTACGTATGGATTGGATGGGGAATTGGTAGTAACTAGCTGGCTCCCATAACCTTCAAATAAGTAGTTGTTAGTGAAGAAGTTCTCTCCACAATCAGTAGAGATGGCAACTATAAGTCCGTCTTTGTTCCATGGATCGGAATCTCCTCTATAAGAATAGGAAAAACCAAGCTCTACGGAATTTAGAGAGGTGAAATCAAAAACAGGGCTTAGGAGAAAATCGAATTCCCCAAAATAAGCTGGATCGGAGAGATCGACTGAAATCGCAGTGTTTTCGACAGTTTGATATGGAGCTTGAGTAATGCTCCAGAGCGAAGGTCTGCCTGAAAAAGTTCTGGCATTTGTTGCTGTTTGACCTTCGAAGTTTTCAATGAATGGAAGGAGTTCAGTCTCAGACATGGGAATTGTGATTTCAATACGGTCATTTTCGTTGTTATTATCAACCATATCATTGACACTTTCCACACGAAAGGAAAATTCGTTCAATTGACCAGAAAGTTCTGTGACATCAGCAAAATTGATAATGGCGGTTTCTAGATTACTGAGGACGACATCCTTTTGAACGGTCTCAACAAGATTGTCATTTAGAAACATCGAGATCTCAAAACTTTGGATAGTGTTAGTGCCATAATTTCTGACCTGGATAATGGGAGTGAATTGATTCTGGCAGGATGAAAGTGATGGTGATATGATGTCACGGATTCCAAGATCGTTAGAAACCTGGATGGGTTCGAGTAACGCTGGAGAGGTCGTCAGAGATACCCTTCTAGGAGCATGTTGCAATATGAGTCTCATACGTTCCTTCTGATCGAAAGTGAATAGGTTCATGCAGGCATCATCCGTATAGTTCATGAAGTTGGAGTACATATCGGAGGTAGAGCACGTTACCTGTTCTGTACTGGGACAGCTTCCGGAATAATCGTCTGATTGGGTGGGAGTATCTTCGCAATAATCCGATCCACCACAACCAAAAACATCCCCCCAAGGGTGTCTCAATCCGAGGTAGTGACCAATTTCATGGGTACCGGTCCTACCGAAACTCTCGAACGAGCCTCCGGTATTCTCATTGATGCCTACATACTCAAAGTCAACGGCGATACCGTCTGTCAATCTATTGGGCTCAATGTCTTCAACTCCCTCTAAGTTGGAAAAAGGGAACTGAGCCCAGCCAATAAATCCTGATAATTCTGCCACATAGAAATTCAGATAGTGTTCTGCCGGCCAGTAACTTTCAGCTTTCAATGTCACATCGTCATTGTCTAAATTATAACTGTTTCGTGATCCTTTCTTTCTTATAATTCCGGACGTAGGTAAGCCCTCAGGGTCACGCTTTGCCAAGATAAATTCTACTTCGATATCGGCTGCCACTGACTTAAATTCGTCTGGTGTCAAAACGGTGTCTGCATTCAACTTTCGGAAATCATCGTTTAGAATCTCGAGTTGCTGAAGAAGTCTCGAATCCGGAATATTTGAACCTTCACCTAAGGGTTCTCCGGCGTGAATGACATGAAATACAACTGGGATTTGGTAAATCACCTGCTGCTCTTTTTCAATACCAAAAAGTCTTAATCGGGATTTCTCTGAGAGCCACTTTTCAAAAGAATTGATACTCTCCTGGTGATGCTGGAAATAAGACTGATCAACCCCGCAGCGTTGCTGGCCAATCAAGTTGTTAGATATGATTAACAGGCATAACCAAAGTACCCGCATACAACCCTTTTCTTTCTAGTTATTACCAAATGGTAGTTTGGCTTTTGGATCATCCGGATTGGTAATATTGATAGCTTCTACTTTTGTGATCTCGGGTACCGCTCTGATGATAGCTTCTTCCACGCCTGCTTTCATAGTCATTGTCGACATTGGGCATGAACTACAACTTCCCAATAACTCCAAAATAAGGGTGTCTTTTTTCAATCCAACTACCTGCACATCACCTCCATCAGCTACCAGATATGGCCTGATATTATCCAAAGCCTGCTCCACCTTTTCCTTTAACTCTTGATCCATCTAAATATTATACGTTCACCTCAACTATTTTGGTCTTTTGCCCGGATGCATTTCTTATCGCAATTTGACGCGCGAGCGATTCTGCCAGATTTTCATAGGCATCTGCTGTGATATCATCTTTCATAACAGCTGGGTATCCACTATCACCACTCTCCCTAATGGATTGAACAATTGGAATTTGACCTAATAACGGGAGGTCATGTTTTTCTGCCAAATCCTTACCTCCATCCTTACCAAAGATAAAGTATTTATTATCCGGAAGTTCCTCAGGTGTGAAATATGCCATATTCTCAACGATTCCCAATACAGGAACGTTGATTTGTGCCTGTTTAAACATCGCCACTCCTTTTTGTGCATCTGCCAAGGCAACTTTTTGAGGAGTAGTCACAATGACGGCACCGGTAACAGGGACAGTTTGAACCATCGTCAGGTGAATATCACTAGTTCCCGGAGGAAGGTCGATCAATAAATAATCAAGCTCGCCCCATTTGGTATCACCAATGAATTGTTTGAGTGCGGAACTTGCCATCGGACCTCTCCAAACAACCGCATTGTCTGGTGGTGCAAGAAAACCAATTGATATCAATTTAACTCCATACTGTAATATGGGAACGATCATATTCTTATCGTTTTCTTTTGTCACCTGCGGTTGCTCATATTCACAATTGAACATTGTAGGGATCGAAGGACCAAATATATCAGCATCAATAAGCCCGACATCAGCTCCTTTTTTCGCAAGTGCGACGGCAAGGTTTGCCGCAGTGGTAGATTTACCCACGCCACCTTTTCCGGAGGCTATTGCGATGATATTTTTTACACCCGGTAGTAGTGGAGCATTGTCGTATCTGGTGGTTGTTACACTTGATGTCATATTGATTGAAATGGAAATATCAGACCCAAGGTGTTTCGTAATCGCAGCTTCACAATCTCTACGTATCAATTCTTTGAGAGGACAAGCAGGTGTGGTAAGTACAACATCAAAAGAAACTTTTTCTCCTTCAATATCAATATTCTGGATCATATTGAGTGTTACAAGGTCTTTTTTAAGATCAGGGTCCTGAACTTCTTTTAGAGCCTTTAAAACGTCTTCTTTGGTAAATGCCATGCTTATTCTAGCTTAATTCCTGCAAGTTTACGTAAGGTCAAACTATCAACAAATTATCTATCAAATAAGTTAGCTTTGCTCTGGAAAGTTCACTAAATGATTACCCAATCCACAATTGATGAAATTAAGAGTCGAATGGACATTGTGGATGTCGTTGGGGATTATGTAAATCTCAAGAAATCCGGTTCTAGTTATAAAGCTTTAAGCCCGTTCACTACGGAGAAAACGCCTTCGTTCTTTGTCGTTCCTTCAAAGGGAATTTTCAAATGCTTTAGCTCAGGGAAAGGTGGAGATGCCATCAAATTTTTAATGGAAATGGATGGCTTAAGCTACGTTGAAGCATTAAAGTATTTAGCCGAGAAGTACGGAATTGAGATCGTTGAAGAGAATCAGACGGATGAGGCACTCCAAGCTCAGAACAAGCGAGAGAGCTTGTATATCGTCTTGAATTACGCTTGTGAATATTTCGAAGATCTATTGAAGACTCATGAGGATGGAAAATCCATTGGAATGCCTTATTTTCTTGAAAGGGGGATTACCGAAGAGTTTATTAGTGAATTTCGTCTTGGATATTCTTTGGATCAATGGGATGGGCTATACAAGAATGCAATCGAAAAGGGGTTCAGTAAGGATTTACTGGAGGAAGCGGGGCTGGTCATTAGGAAGGAAGATAGGATCTATGACCGATTCCGTGCCCGTGTAATATTTCCAATCCAAAATGTCTCAGGAAAAGTAATTGCTTTTGGAGCCAGAACTCTTTCCTCCGACAAGAACCAACCGAAGTACATCAATTCACCCGAAACCGAGCTCTACAACAAGAGCCATGTGCTTTACGGGATTTTTCAGGCTAAACAATCCTTGAGGTCTGAGAACAACTGTTACCTTGTCGAGGGGTATACTGATGTGATATCTCTTCACCAGGTGGGAGTAAGAAATGTGGTTGCTTCGTCAGGAACGGCATTTACGAGCGAACAAGCCCGCTTGATCAAGAGGTATACCGAGAATGTCACGATCTTGTTTGATGGTGACCCAGCTGGTATTAGAGCATCATTCCGAGGGGTGGATATTTTACTGGAGAATGGGCTGAATGTACGTGTGGTGGCCTTACCAGACGGAGAGGATCCAGATAGCTACAGTAAGCAATTGGGGACTACGGCTTTTCAACACTTCATCACCTCAAACGCTCGAGACTTCATCGCCTACAAGACTTCCATGCTTATTAAGGAAGTGGCAAACGATCCTGTTAAGAAGGCAGGTGTCATCAAGGATATAATCGAAAGTATTACAAAGATCGACGATGCAGTCAAGCGATCCCTGTATATAAAGGAGTCCAGCACTCTACTTGGCATTAGTGAATCGGTACTCATTGTCGAGCAAAACAAAATTCTTCAGGAAAGGAACAAGGAAAGGAGAAAGGCCCAATTTGAAATCAAGGAAGAAGTACCGACGGATTTACTGCCCTTGGAAGATGAGCAGGTCGATTCCCTTGATATAAACCAAGTCATCACTTTCCAGGAAAAGGAAAGCATAAGATTGCTGCTAAACTTTGGAAAGGAATTTATTAAAGGCCATAAATCTGAGGATCAACAACTAATTGAATACATCTTGCTTGAGTCAGAGGAGATCAATTTCATCCATACGGTATACAGAAGAATTCTGGATCATTTCCGCAAGAACTATCAAGAAGGAAGAATTGTCGGTGTGGATTACTTCATGTCGATCGACGACGAAGAGATCCAGCAAGTGGTGATTGAACTAATAGCCCCAAGGTATGAGATCAGTGAATTCTGGAAGGCCAAATACGATATACATATTCCAAAGGAAGTGGATCATCTGAGGGATTCTGCTTATACAAATATTCTACGGTTGAAATTTCGGGTTATTCAGAGATTATTGGAAGAAGAGAAGAACAAGTTGAAGGAAGTGACAGATGATAAATTGGATATGATACTTGAGGAATTCGAAGAAATGAAAAAGATCCAAATTGAATTAGCCGAAATTTTAGGAAACGTTACTGTCAAATAATTGTTAACTATTTGTATTGAAATCGATATATGTCAGATATAAAACTAAATACGATCGAGGAGGGCATTGAAGCCATTAAAAATGGTGAGATCATTATTGTCGTCGATGATGAGAAAAGGGAAAATGAAGGTGATTTCATTTGTGCGGCAGAAAAGATCACTCCTGATATTGTAAACTTTATGGCAAAAGAGGGTAGAGGCCTTATTTGTGTCGCTCTAATCGAACAAAGATGCGATGAACTTGGTCTCGACCTAATGGTGGGTAGAAACACAGCTGTGCATGAAACTGCTTTCACGGTTTCGGTTGATCTTCTTGGTAATGGAACAACTACCGGTATTTCCACAGCAGACAGGGCGAAGACTATTAGTGCTTTGGTAGATCCCAAAACACATCCCCAGGATCTGGGCCGGCCAGGACATATTTTCCCACTAAAAGCTAAACAAGGGGGAGTCCTCAGGAGGACCGGACACACGGAAGCATCCATTGATTTTGCTCGATTGGCAGGATTACAGCCAGCAGGTGTACTTGTAGAGATATTGAAGGATGATGGGACCATGGCAAGACTACCGGATCTCCGGAAGATTGCAGATAAGTTCGATCTCAAATTGGTCTCGATTGAGGATCTTATTGAATACAGACTTAAAAATGAATCCCTTATTGAGGAGGAGATTGAAGTCAAAATGCCTACTGAATACGGGGATTTCAATTTGAAAGCTTTCAAACAAACAAATACAGGAGACACCCACATCGTATTGTATAAAGGGGAATGGAAGGAAGATGAACCTGTTTTGGTTAGGGTCCACTCTTCATGTTTGACCGGGGATATATTCTCTTCACATAGATGCGATTGCGGAAATCAACTTCATAATTCAATGCAGATGGTAGAGAAGGCTGGAAAAGGTATGGTTGTTTATATGAACCAGGAGGGAAGAGGAATTGGTCTGGTTAACAAACTAAGGGCCTACAAACTGCAGGAAGATGGAATGGATACTGTGGAGGCCAACTTACATCTTGGGTTTAAGATGGACGAAAGGGATTATGGAGTTGGAGCACAGATCATCAGACATATGGGGGTAAGAAAATTGAAATTGATAACAAATAATCCAAAGAAAAGAATTGGATTAATGGGTTATGGCCTGGAAATTGTGGATAATGTTCCTATTGAGATATTCCCCAATAAACACAACAAAAAATACCTGGAGACCAAACGTGACAAAATGGGACATGACATTTTGAAATAGATGAAAAAAGCCGTTTTCCTTGCCTTACTACTGATTATTACCTGCTTCGGATTTTCACAGGAGTTTTCTGCATTTAAGTGGCACAAGGGATTTCTGGTTACTGCCAATGGTGATACTCTAAGAGGTAAAATCAAGTATGATCTCGAAAACAATGCTATCCAGTTAGCCAATAATGAAATAATTAGAGGTTATTCGAGTTTCAAGGTCTTCTATGTTGAAATATTTGACGAGGTATTGCAGAATTATCGTCAGTTTTATTCTATTCCCTATAAGCTTCGATCCAATTATGAGGTGCCTGTTTTGTTTGAAGTACTATACGAAGGTGGACTGAGTTTATTGGCTCGAGAAAAGATTGTTCAAGAATCTGCGACATCAGGCAACCCCTTCTGGTATCAGGGAAGATACATGCAAAACGCAGTGGATTATGATTTTTTCTTCCTTACGAAAAAAGGTACAATCACCTACTTTGACGGATCGAAGAATTCCCTATTGGAGATCCTTGTAAAGAAAAGAACGCAAGTGAAGGAATTCATAAAAACCAATAAGCTGAAGACTGACGAGGTGGAAGACCTCATCAGGATCATTTCGTTTTACAACTCGATATAGTTCGGAACTCTTTTCTTTAGATAATTTAGTTGTTAGTCCGTAGAATTGCTCATCAGTCAGATCAATCATATCTATGACAAAACCAAAAATTTTAGTTACCAATGATGATGGGATCACTTCAAGGGGCATCAGAAAGTTGGTGGAAATCATGCAGCAAATAGGGGAGGTTATTGTTGTGGCTCCCGACTCTCCCCAATCAGGTATGGGACATGCGATTACCGTCGGGGATACATTAAGGATTACCTCCAATGGGATCTTTGAAGGCGTCGAGGCCTATGAATGCAGCGGTACACCAGCGGATTGTGTAAAGCTTGCTAAACATCAGGTTATGAAGGATAGAAATATTGACCTTGTCGCCAGCGGGATCAACCATGGAAGTAATTCATCAATCAGTGTCCTGTACTCTGGGACAATGAGTGCGGCAATTGAGGGGGCGATCGAAGGTATTCCAGCTATTGGATTCTCACTCTGCGACTACAGCCCTGGTGGGGATCTCTCGCATGTTGACGAATATGTGCTTAAGATCGCCTCGGAGACTATAGAGAAGGGTATACCTAAAGGGATTGCCCTTAACGTCAATATTCCACCAAAACAGCAAGGTAGGATAAAGGGTATCAAGATCTGCAGGCAAGCCAATGCCAAATGGGAAGAAGACTTTGATAAGAGGATCGATCCACACGGTAGAGAATACTATTGGATGGTGGGTAACTTCATTAATCACGACAGGGGAGAGGACAATGATGAATGGGCTATTGCGAATAACTATGTGTCCGTGGTGCCTTGTCAATATGATATGACCGGTCATTATGCCATCACCCGGATGAACGACGAGTGGGAGATATGATGGAATGTCAGCAAAATTGTCACTTCAATGGGATCGAGAAAAATTTCGGATTGAAGTAAAGTACATTTTCTACGTCTCCTTTGAAATTCCTCCTAAGGACACGTTTTACCTCCACCTTCAGCAAATCACCCGGTTTAGCGGTTCTTGTCAAATGGTTTATGTTGACCTTACTTTTCCCTTTTACCATTCCTTTTAATGTTCCACCACTTATTAAAGATACTTCACTTGATTCCACTCGGTAGAGTGCATCTTTGGGTAGTGCCGCTCCAAAATCCGGATCCGAGAATACTCTTAATTCGAGAGATGAAATCTGTGCTCCAACTCCAGCGTTTAGGTCAATTTCGCCAAACCTGCTGAAGATCCTGATTGACGGGGAAGGAATTCGTCTAACAGGAAAGGATGTAGAGCCTATCCTAACTCCTTCGTTATAGACACTGACTGTCACCTTTTTGCTGCCGGGTACGATGGTCATTGATCCCGGTCGATTTCCATATTTAAAATCACCACCAACAACCTCGAATCTGGGGCTATAATCACTACCCAAAGCAGGGACATTGATTGAGACCTGATTTCCACAATTGAGATAAAGGGAATTAACGGCTTGTGATGAAACTTCAAGGAATGGTACTACTGTCTTGTATGAATCGAATGTTGTAATTGTCCGTGTCTCATTAAATAATTCAATTTCTGCAGAATAATGAAGGTTCCTGACATTGACATTGCCCGACTCTATTTGGGATACTTCTTCAAAAACGGCCACACCTTCATTGATGGGTAATTCTTCTTCATTCACAGAAATGTTCTTAACATAGGTCTTATCAAGTTTTGCGGCAAGCACAATTTCCGATCTGTAAATCCCACCGTTTGGAACTTCCCTTGAGTTGGGAATAACTGTTAGGAACACGCTATCAGTCATAAACCCACAACTTTCGATGACGGTTTTCAATGAATCAACTTCTTCTTTCATTTTAATGTTGGCCACACTTATTTCTTCAATTTGCCGTTCAAATCTTGCCGTCCTTTCATACATACCAGCGGGTGGAAACCATGGACGTGCATCAAGAAAAGGAATGATCTCAGCTGTTTGATCGGTATCCATTGGTTCCGTGTATTGGACGGAGGAGTAGACAGCCTGAATTCCATTTACCGAAAAATACATGATACAACCACTGAAAAATAAAATGAGAGCAGATTTATAGTCGATAGACTCCTCACCTTCTGGCAGGACAAACACGATGAATTGGGAAAGAAGAAATGAAACGATCCCGCAGTAAAACATAAAGCCAACAGGAGATCTTAGGTTGCTTATAAAAAAGGAAAGTATGGAATAGCTAATACTCGTTATCAGCCATATGCCCACGCTGGCGAATACAAGATTCCTCAACGTGATTGTTTTAAAAAGATGACTTGGTAATTGCATCGTGCTAAAAAAGTGATTGCTCTCTACACTTAAATTTAGTCGATAATAGCAATTAGTCCCCGCAAACCAAGTTTTTTAAGATTTTAATGATCAATTGTACTATAGGAGGTTGATCTTCAATATCAGATTGAGAGCCGGGACCCTTTTGTTCAACGTACGTCCATATCCGGGAACAGCGTATACATCAAGAGGTGCGAATCGATCATAAGCACTCATGATACGATATCGGAAGAGGAATCCAATAGAGATAAGGTTATTAAGAGATGATTCCTGGTTGTTCTTATTTAGCAATAAGTATTTCTCAGATGTCAATACGATTTCATACCAGGTTGCAATAAGATCTCTTCGGGAAAATCCCTCTTCAAATGCTTCATTCAAGTCAGAATCGGAACCAATGATGAAAGTGGCATTATCATCGAAACTGGCCTGGGCATATCTGAAACCAATGCCGATCTTGTTTCTCTGGTCAACATTAGTCAGATATCCGATACCCACCCGATAATAGCTTCCATTAGATTGATATGTCCCATTTTGATATGCATCAGGTGGGTTCAGTTCCGCGAAACCGTACTCTCCTATAAATTGGATCTTTTCGAACAGAAGGGTCTCAACCCCAACTTCTGTTTTTGTTTCGAAATCTGTCCATAGCAATGCCGTTTTTCCGTAGTCCCAAACTAATCGAAATCCAAATGGCTTGGATATTGATTTTAGCGATTGTTGTGGGCTAGCAATAATACTGTCAGTATTGGCAACTGTTGAATCAGAGGCCTGACCAACAAGGTTCATGTAGAACAAAATACTAAAAATAACAAGTAAGAGTCTCATCCTGAACTGAACAGTCTTCTGTTAAACATTTCACTGGAGCAATAGAATCAAATTGATGATCTATCACTTTAAAATTAAGTATCTCAATTATGATGTTTCTCCGTGTGTCAACAGATGTGATATTTTCATGAGTTAGAGAAAGCCGATATTCGTTTCCCCCTAAAACGATCTGATATTCGCTTATCGTATCGTTGAAGTTAAGGGGAATTGAATACTGACTGGCGCTGTCCTCGTATTTGATGCTATTTCCGTTAGCCAGATTTACTACGGAATCTACCAGGACTTCACCATTATTTATCCTGGTCTTAATGGCTTCAATGGAATCAATTTTCGTATCTAAGTTCACTAATACAGCCACTATACTATTTAATTCTACAGAGTCCACAGTCATTTCCAACAAGATGGAATCAAAAGTTGATTGAAGTTCATTATTTCCTGAATCGATCCCTATCTGGAGTGCCATCAGGCTCTCGGTATTTGTATTTAAGGACATAGTGAGTTGCATCTCAATGTTTGATAGACTATCATCCACGAAGTTTAGGCTGTCATTTGATTTGTCAAGGATAGAAAGGCTGTCGTCGTTTATGAATACAAGAGAAATCGCTGATTCGGTTATTATTGGATCACAATCTGCACAGTCATCGCAAGACTCTATCCATACAAGGAAGAACACAAAAGCAAATATGTAAAAAGGCCTCAATTATATCGGATCTACATCGAAGTGTACCAGTACAGATTTAAACGCAGGCAAAGCTAATAAGGTATCTCTACATGATTGAAGGAATTCTTTCACAGCGTCTAAATTAATCCGCTCCTTTTCCAGCTTAATAATGATCTCATGTATATAGTAGTTTCTGATCTTACTGATTACAGGTGTGGTAGGGTGAAGCGCACGATGAGATCCCAGCTCCTTTTGAATGAGAAAGTGATAATGATTTGCTGCCTCGAGCGAAACCTGTTTCTCCCGATGTCTGAATACGACTTGTATTAACCGGTAGTAGGGAGGGTACCGAAACTTGCTTCGTTCTTCCAGCTCTCCTGCATAAAAAAGATCAAGATGTCCCTCCTTGATATGTTGCAAAATTTCCTGCAACGGATCATTTGTTTGTATTAATACTTTACCTCTTTCATGTTTTCGGCCGGATCGACCACTTACCTGGGTGATCATTTGGAAGGCTCTTTCATAAGACCGGAAGTCAGGGAAATGTATAAGCCGATCGACTTCATAAATACCAACAAGATTTACTCTTTCGAAGTCCAGACCTTTTGCTACCATTTGAGTGCCAATCAGGATCTGAATACTGCCGCTTTCAAAATCATCAATTATTTGCTGATATGAGTACTTATTGCGAGTGGTATCCAAATCCATGCGCTTGATCTGAACCTCAGGCAGTAAAAGATTAAGTTCTTCTTCTATTTTTTCAGTTCCGATACCAACTGTTCTCACCTTTTCTGATCCACATGAGGAGCAGTTTGGGTCATAGAAGTTATTGAAACCACAATAGTGACATATCAATTGATTTTGGTAAATATGATAGGTCAAGCTAACTGAACAATTGGGACATTTCGGAATATGATTGCAATTGTCGCACTGTAGAAATGGAGCATAACCCCGACGATTTTGAAAAAGAATTACCTGTTTGTCATGGGTGAGTGAGTTTTGTACCTCTTCCAGTAGGATTGAACTGGTGCTACCTTTGATCCTGTTTTTCTTCCTTTCCCTGATCAGGTCAACATATTCAATTTGAGGGAGTGGTTGTTTTTCAAATCTTTCATCGAGTGTAACGTATCCATACTTTTTATCCTGGGCATTTTTATAACTTTCAAGTGATGGAGTTGCACTGGCCAGAAGAACATTGGCTTTGTGCAGCCTTCCCAGATAAATAGCCCCGTCTCGAGCATGGTACCTCGGTGCAGGTTCATATTGCTTGAAGGAATGCTCATGTTCCTCATCGACTATGATCAATGAGAGATTTTGAAAAGGAAGGAAAATTGAACTCCTAACACCAATGACGAAATCGTACTTTCCTGCCAGGCAGTGTTGATAGATCTCAGCTCTTTCGTTGTCAGAAAACCTGGAATGGTATACACCGAATCGATCTCCAAAATATTGCCGGAAGCGCTTAATGATCTGAGTTGTAAGAGCTATTTCAGGTAATAGGAGCAGTGCCTGATTTCCATTTTGTATCTTGTCAGCGATCAGATCCATATAGATCTCTGTCTTACCTGACCCTGTTATCCCTTTGAGGAGGGTAACTGAAGAATTTTGGAAACAATCTGAAATACTGTTGCGAGCTATTTGCTGAATTGAGGATAATTTGGACAGGGATCTCAATTCCAGATCATCGAATGAAAAGCGATCAATTACCTGCTTCCATTCTATGAATATTTCTTTTTTTACAAGTGTGTTTACTGAGCTGGGACTGATCCCTTCGTCAATAAAAGCTCTTCTCAGATAACCCTTGTCATTGAGCCTTGGGTCGGTCAGCAAATCCACTTTCTTCAGGTACATTAAAATGGCATCTAGTTGCTTTGGCCATTTCTCGAGGTCCTGAGCAAGTTTTTCAAGCGAAGTGGTCTCCATATAATCGTCGTTTAACCGGATCCGACTTTCTTTTTTAGCAACAAATTTGTCTTTTACTCTTTCAAACAGGTATATCAAGCCTTTTTCTTTTAGGTTCTTGATAATTCGATAAGGGCTTTTCAAACCAGTTATTTGCCTTATCTCTTCTGTTGAAAGTTCTCCTTTGGAAAGAAATTGTATCACGTTGTATTCATGATCATCGAGTTCAGAATAATCTATTTCTTGATCTGGAATCAGTCCGATGAACGAATCACTTGATAATTTAAGATTTGAAGGGACAGCCGCATTGTAGGCATCTCCAATCGAGCACATGTAATATTTTGAAATCCATTTGAGGAATTCAATTTGTCTGGAATTTAGAATAGGTCTATCATCCAGGATATCCAGTACTTCTTTAATATTATATTGAGAAATAGGAGGATTTTCGGAAACCTTGTAGACAATGCCTGTATATATTTTTCTTTTGCCGAAAGGGACCGTAACTCGACAACCTTTTAACTCTCGGTATTGACCCCTGACAAAATATGTAAAATAACCTGGTAGAGGAAGTGGAAGTATGACTTGTAAATACAGCAATATAGATCAACAATCTACCGCTAATCTACAATTAGGAAAGAGAATTATGCCTATTGGAGATTTTTATCTTGCGTACTGCCTCTGATGTTTTTTTACCATGCTGTCCAGCATCTTAAGAGATATTTTAGCCATCTCCATCAGGTCTTCATATTTATTGGCAAATTCAATTAATTCGGAGGGAGCGATGTTATCTGTGAAAACAATCTTTTTTCTAAATGACTCCAGGTAGGTTTTTTCGTCGTCAAGCATGAGTGTTATGATTTCCTGTTACTAAAGTATTTAATAGAAATCACATGGAATTTCGATTTCGATAAACCTATTGTTTTGTTCGATGAATAATCACAATCTTTCGGTTGGTATTTGTTGGAGTGCTTCCTGGATTGTGGTTACCGGTAATTTGCAGGTTTTATTGAAACAAACATAGATTGTGGTCTCACCATTGATTGCTGTCTTATATTCTAAAAGCGGAAGGTTATTTTCTTCAAGGGAAGCCATAATTACCTTAGCCGGAATCGACATTCCATTTAGTTCATTTGCGTAAGTGAATGCGTCCTTTCCAATTATTGCTATCTCCGGTAAAGGCTTCACCATCAGTCCTGAGACCATCGCCCATTGTGGCATGTACTCTGGCTCACTGTTGATCAGGCTACTCACTCTGCTGACCATATTTCTGGACATGGTCTTATACTTTTCGATATCCAGGTGGATTCCGAGTTTGTATAGATCTTCCGCCATGATTGAGTTGGAGGAGGGGATGACGTTGTCAAATAATTCACTTTTACGAGCGATAAGTTTCTCGGATTGATCACTGGTATAATAGAATAGATATTCGTTCTCGTCAAAAAATTCTTCTATCATTTGATCAATCAGATCTCTGGCAATTTTTAAAGCATTTTCATCAAATACTGTTTCATAATACTTTATCATCGCCTGGATCATTGCCGCATAATCGTCAGCAAATCCCTGCGTAGGCAGGCCATGAACATGCATTAACTTGCCATCTACTAACATGCTCTCGGTGAGAAACTTGTAATTGTTCTGAGCGAGTTCAAGTATGGATGAATCTCCAAGGGCCTGGAAAGCATCTAACAAACCTGTTAGTGTAAGAGCATTCCACCCCGATATGATCTTATTGTCAAGTCCTGGCCTGATCCGTTTTGATCTTTCTTGGAGTGCTTGTTTTTTGAACTTGTCAATTTTAGTTCTCAGCTCATTCTCTCCAAGCTTGTATTTATTTTTTATGACTTCATCGGAATTTAGCACACGCAGTACGTTCGTTTCATCCCAGTTCCCTTCTTCACGCACATCATAGTAATCTGATATAATCTCGAAATCTTCCTTTGCGACGGACTTTATTTCATTAGCACTCCAAACGTAAAACTTACCTTCTACACCTTCACTGTCTGCATCGAGGGCAGCATAAAAGCCATTCGTTGAGTCCAGCATCTCCCTTTTCAGCCAGTCGATGGTTTCAACAATCACCTCTCTATATCTCTGTTTTTTATTTCTCTTGTACGCTTGGGCATACAATTGAATTAACTGGCCATTGTCATAAAGCATCTTCTCAAAATGCGGAACATGCCACTCACCATCAACCGAATACCTGGCAAAGCCTCCACCAATATGATCGTAGATTCCTCCGTTTGAGATTTTGTCAAGCGTGAATTCAAAATGTTGAAGAATGTCCTCATTACCCGTTATTGTATACAGTTGATTCAGATACATCCAAATGGATGGCATCGGGAATTTGGGGGCCTTCTTGATCCCTCCCCAAACGGTATCAAATTTCTTTGAGAAGTTATCATAACTCCACTCCATGTCTTCCAATGTTACGCTTGTAGTAGAGTCCAAATCATACATTTCGGAGAATTTTCGATTCAAGGCATTGGCAAACTGATCAGCAGATTCGTTCAGCTTAGCCCTTTCATTGCTGAAGGCATTATCAATACTTTCAAGTAGCCTTAACCAATTCTCTTTTGGGAAATAGGTACCACCATAAAATGGCTTTTGTTCAGGAGTAAGAAATACATTGAGCGGCCATCCACCATTTATTCCCATGGCTTGCACTGCATCCATATAGATTTGGTCAACATCTGGTCTTTCCTCACGATCCACCTTGATGTTTACAAAATGTTTGTTCATGACGGCAGCTACGCCTGAGTCTTCGAATGATTCGTGCGCCATCACATGACACCAATGACAAGATGAATATCCAATACTGATCAGGATTGGTTTATCTTCTTTTTTCGCCTTTTCCAGTGCTTCTTTTCCCCATGGATACCAATCCACCGGATTATCTGCATGTTGTAGCAGGTAAGGGGAAGATGAGTGCTGAAGCCTGTTTTGATTTGGATTCTCTTTCATTTGGTATTCTTTCGAACCGGAACAATTAAAGGCCAGGGCTGAAAACAATAATATTTTATGAATTGACTTCATGTACCTGATTCTTTAGATAGAAAATCTCCGGATTGACATCTACTATATGCCTCAACTTCTCCAATTGCGAAATGGTTTCATTGATAAATTTCTTATGACTTGCAGATGTCATGTTGAATGGTCTGTGTCCAAGGGATTTTTTAATTTTTGTCCATTCTTTAACGAATTGGTTTGTTTCCTTGCTGAACATCGCTGCGGAAAATTTTTCCCAGATGAAATCCAGCGCAAGTTTATTGGGATGTATGAAATCGTCCTCATAAAACCTGTAGTCACGCAATTCATCAATCACGATTTCATAGGACGGGAAGTAGAAGCAGTTGTCATAATCGGATGTTATGTCATAAATACTTTGGATCAGAATGGATTTTGAGATGTTATTCTCAATTAGACCGTCACGTACATGGCGCACAGGACTTACTGTAAACAACCATTTGATGTTGGCATTGACTTTCTTTATCTCCCTATGAACTTCATTGAATTGTTGCCTGATCTCATCCGAGGTGAGAAGCCTTCGATTGAATGACTTCCCGGGAACCTTGTGACAATTCGCAACAATTTGTCCTGTGGATTTCAATTCATAGATCCATGATGTGCCTGGGGTAATGATCAACCAACTACTATCTTTTATCCAGGACCGGAGTAGTTTTCGGGTATTTTGTGAAGTTTGTAATAGTTCTTTTTCATCAAGACTGGAAATCTGAGAGTGTGCATCCCAATCGTAATAAACGTCCCCGCTTTTTACAGTCAATACCTCATCTGTCTCATTTATCGATTGACTGATCAATTTGAGAATGGAGTGAGGATTGTAGATGATCCCAAATGGATTTACCAAAGATTGAAATTTGTATTCCTGAAGTTTCAATCCAATATTTTCGGAAAAGCAGGATCCTAAAAGGATAATCTGATCTTTAATATCAATGGGGGATGTGTACTGCCCAACCTCAAACTCCAATTTCAGTTTCATCATTCACAAAATAAAAAAACCCCCATGGAGTTCATAGGGGTTTTCAGGATCTTTCACATATTGAAGCTTTAATCAGCTACAATATCAAGTTTAATTTCATGCTTCACTTCTTTGTGAAGATCTATGATCGCATGGTGTTGACCTATTTCCTTGATTTTAGGTAACACAATCCTTTTTCGATCTATTTCAATACCTTTTGCTGCCAAGGCATCTGAAACCTGAAGTGCTGTGATAGCTCCAAATATCTTTCCACTCTCTCCGGCTTTTGTCTTGATTTCGAGAGTTAACTCACCAATCTTCTCAGCAACACCTTGCGCATCCTTCAATGCTTTTTCAGCTTTATGAGCTGCCTGCCGGATATTTTCTTCGATCATCTTTTTGTTAGATCGACTTGCAATTATCGCCATTCCACGAGGGATCAGGTAATTTCTTCCGTACCCAGATTTGACAGTGACAATGTCATTTTTATATCCTAATCCCTGGATATCTTCATTTAAAATAACGTCCATGATGATATTACTTTAATGAGTCCGCAACATAAGGAAGCAATGCAAGATGTCGAGCTCGCTTCACAGCCTGAGAAACCTTCCTCTGATACTTTAAGCTTGTACCCGTTATTCTTCGAGGTAGGATCTTACCCTGCTCATTGACAAACTTCAATAAGAAGTTGGCATCCTTATAGTCTATGTATTTAATTCCATTTCGCTTGAACCGGCAATATTTCTTCTGCCTTTGGTCGCGATTGATAGGTTCGTTCTGTAGTGTCATGCTTTTGCCTCCTCAGTTTCTTCTTTCTTTTTGTTGAATTCTCCTTTTCTCCTTCGATCATTGTAGATGATCGCATGCTTATCTAATGCCACGGTTAAAAAGCGCATAATCTTCTCATCCCTCTTGAATTCTGTCTCAAGTTTTGAGATGACGGATGGTTCTGCTTTAAATTCAAGGAGTTGATAAAAGCCTGTAGACTTATGTTGAATTGGGTAGGCTAATTTCTTTAGCCCCCAGTTCTCTTCGTTGATGATCTCCGCTTTATTATCGGTGAGCACCTTCTTGAATTTTTCAACAGCATCCTTCATCTGAGCTTCAGACAAAACGGGAGTTAAAATGAATACTGTTTCGTAATCTTTTTTCATAAATATTTAAAAGAACTTAAAAAATTAAGGCGGCAAAATTAGAAAACAATTTGGTTTTTGCCAATGTGAGGAGGAAGAACTTACCCCTTTACAACAAATGATCCTTTACCCATTACATAACTATCGGTGTAGACCTCGACCTGGTGCTGTCCCAATGCGTAGTCACTTCCTTTTTCGTAAAAGACTGTCACCTGCTGCTTATTCCTGTCATAAAGGATTTCTTTCTTAACTGAAAAAAACATCTCCCTACCTTCATACATGAATGAACCTGATCCTCTTGTCACGTCGAAAATAACATTCCCATCCGGAGCAACAATGCGGACTAAGATCTCTTTTCCTTCGATGGGAGCAACTTTATTCTCAGCCACAGAAAATTGTATCTTCAATTGGCTGATGTGCCGGTTCCTGAATTCCTTCTCTCGTTCCCGTCCTCTTTGACTAATCGCCATTATGACCATATCCTCCACCTTCAGTTGAGAAACCAATTCAATCTTCTCGTTCAATTCATCTCGTTCCTCATTGATTTCCCTGATGGATTTGTTCAGCTCCGCGGTCTCAACTTTTAAATCCGTATTCTCTTCAAGAAGTTTTTGGTTGATTTGAGTCAATTGATTTATCTCTTCATCCTTAAGTTTCAATAATTCCTCGTACCCTTCCACTTTATCCTGAAGATCCCTTATGGTGATCTGTCTTCGTTTTTCGCGATCCAATAAATTCTTTTTTTCTTCTTCGAGTTGAGCTTGGATCGCCATCAAGGTATCAATTTCTCCCCCAAGTTGTGAGATGGTCAGAATGCGATCATTTAGCTCGTTACTGATGGAATCCAATTGAATATAAGCAGTATTTAGGGCTTCTTCCTGCCTGGCTTTTTCATCTTCAAGTCTTCCTTTCTGAACAAGTAAAACTACTACTGCAGTAATAAGTACCAACAGCACTCCAATAACTACATAGATCCGATTGTTTGATTTCGTTGGGGAATCACCAGCTTCCCGGTGCACCTGATTTTCATTTTTTGACTCTTCCATCCTACAAGACTTAAGGCCGCAAAATTAGACGATTCGGAATTTTGAGCAAATTGAAGTCAAAACTTCAACGTAAAATGTTGTTTTTCAATATCAATATCAGGAAATAATAATCCCGCATCGAATATGTCAATGGTCAATGGGTACCTTTCTTGATTCATTATTTTGTTCCAATGTGAGAACATATCCCTTGACCAATAGATGTCATGGATAATTATTACTTTGATTTCATCTAGATACTTATCAATTTCATTGAGACAAAACTCCAATGTTCGTCCTGAATGTTCGGCATCAAGAAAGATCATTTGAAATTCACTTCCCTCAAGGATCTTGCTGAATGAAGATTTTAGTTCTGTATGCTGCAGAGATATATTTCTTAAGCCAAGTTTTTCAAAGTTTCTTCCAGCTACATCCACCAAAGACTTATTGCCTTCAATTGTGGTCACCTTTCTTTTCGGATCCAATGCCAGATAGGCCGTATTTATCCCAAGTGATGTTCCAGTTTCCAGTATTTCTTTGGTATTTAAATGGGTAGCAAGAAAATGAAGAAAAGCAGAAAACCTTCTTGAACTAAGCGTTGTATTTGCAATTTTTGCTACACTCCTGATATTGGTTGTATTGTTTTTGAAATCGGTAATTTCCAGTGTGCTGGGGTTTTTCTTCAAAGAATCTCGGATTCCTTCAATTGAGTTTTCAGTCCAGGACTCACTTCCCTTAACAACCTCTTCATAGAGGCGATAGACGAATGGGGAATGAATTCCGTGTTTACCCTTTGCTCGAAACTTATATTTTAGAAAGGAGAAGAAAGTAAAAAGGGGATCAGCTTTCGCCAAAAAATCAGTTTAATTTGATCGGAACGACCATAGTGAATTCCGGAATGATCACATCAAATTGTTTACCGTCAATCAATTTTTCCATACTGTAATGGCCTTTCATTTTTCCGATACCAGATCTTAAATTGCACCCGGATACATATTGATGGGATTGTCCGGGTTCAAGAATCGGTTGTTTCCCAACCACGCCCTCACCTTCAACTTCTCGATTGGGATAGGTGGCATCGATGATCTCCCAGTGCCGTGTTTTCAATTGTATGGTTTTGTCGCTTTTATTCTCAATAGTAATTCTATAAGTAAACACAAAGTGATGTTGAGCAGGGTTTGAATACTCTGGTTGATATTCAGTTTCTACACTCACTTTCACTCGTTTGGCTATATCTGCTATCATCTGTGGGAATAAAAGACAGGTAATTATAGGAATTTAGATTTAATTTACCTCATTTCATCACAATTTTTCCACACTACATGGATGTTAAAATTCACTCAAGCTGGAAGGGCATCTTGTCTGCGGAGTTCACAAAAGAGTATTTCAAATCTCTTGTGGAGTTTGTGAGGGAAGAATACCGATCCCAGACAGTTTATCCCCCGGGAAGCCAGATATTTGCTGCTTTTGACCATTGTCCTTTTGGGGATGTGAAAGTAGTCATAATTGGTCAGGACCCATATCATGGTCCAAGGCAGGCTCATGGATTATGCTTTTCCGTGAATGAAGGGATAAAGATGCCTCCGTCATTGATCAATATCTTTAAGGAAATCCAGAATGACATGGGAATTCCTTTCCCCGAAAATGGAAGCCTTGTAAGGTGGGCCAGGCAGGGTGTGTTGTTGTTAAACGCAACTTTAACCGTAAGAGGAGGACAACCCGGTTCTCACCAAAACAGGGGTTGGGAAGAGTTTACTGATGCCGTGATCAAACAATTATCTGATAATGGAGAAAACCTTGTATTTCTTTTGTGGGGCGCATACGCCCAACGCAAAGGGGAAATTATCGATAGAAACAAACACTGTATCCTATCTTCTCCTCATCCTTCACCATTTTCCGCGAACAGAGGATTTTTGGGCAATCGACATTTCAGTAAAGCCAATTCCTATTTGGCCGAGGTTGGTAAACAACAAATTCAATGGTAAGTCCGTTATTTTCATCAGATGGTGAACAAAATCCTTAATGGAAATCATTATCTTTCAGAAACTGGATCAACACGCTGTAAATGTTTGATATTAATGACTGGCATTACTCCCAATATGTTCCAAAGAGGGAGGCACTGAATCGTATAAAAGGATTTCTGGTGCTACTGCTGATAACTTTCTTTATCGTATGTGGAGTAGGACTATTGGTTTACTTCGTATACCTCTATCGCGTACATCCGGAATTGCTTTTTGGGGAAGAAGAGGGTGTTACTCAATTCCTTGGAATAATCGACTCCACCTTATTTTGTTAAATAGGTTTTCTTTATCATCTAAAGACATCCATATGAAGGAAGCTTCGCCCACGATGAAATCTTCTGGAACAAACCCCCAATATCTCGAATCTTCCGAATTGTGACGATTGTCTCCCATCATGAAATAATAATCTTTTCGGAAAGTATATGTGGTTAGTTTTTGTCCATCAACAAGGAGCTCCATGTTCTCATTTACGCTGACATTCTCGATGTCTTCGTAATTTTCTATGGTGGAACTATACTTTGCTACATTTTCCTCCGTCAATTCTATTTCCATACCTCTATAAGGAATCTCCAATGGCCCGAAAAAATCACGGTTCCAGGGGAAGTACCTGGCATC
Source organism: Cyclobacteriaceae bacterium (assembly GCA_965242805.1). GTDB lineage: Bacteria > Bacteroidota > Bacteroidia > Cytophagales > Cyclobacteriaceae > JANQEU01. The sequence continues at coordinate 5,561,323 of CBDETD010000002.1, forward strand.
AGGAAATATTGAGGGTTCGATTCGCTCTTCTTCATCAAGAAGTAGCGTAACACTTTTCACAAAATCCAGCGCAGCAAGTTTATTGGAAGTTTCCTCAGATGTCATGACCACATATCCAGTCTTACCATCTGGCAATGCAGCCTGATACTGTTCCCATATTTTGTAATTTGAAAAAACGCGTTCCCGTATTACCTGATCGGTTTCTACGAAGTATTGCATTTGCATTAATTCCGGATTCGCTTCTTGAATGCCATTTACCCAAACTTGTCCGCCCTTCACCTCCAAAACATCTCCTGGGAGTGCGACGCATCTTTTGATATAATGGGTCTTTAAATCCAAAGGATGAAATCCCCCATCCGGTCGACGATTGTATCTGTCATCTACAGGATAATTAAATACAACTACGTCGTTCCTTTCCACTTTTCCGAGGGAAGGTAATCTCCAGTGGGGAAGTTTAATAAATCGAAGGTAGGAGGGGATCTCCGTACCCCATATTTTGGCATGAGTTAAGGGAATCTGGACAGGAGTTTTAGGCGTCCTCGGCCCATATTCTATCTTGCTTACAAATAGAAAGTCCCCGACGAGGAGTGATCTTTCCATGGAGGGAGTAGGTATTACGTAAGCTTCCATGAATATCCATCGGATGAATGTGGCTGCAAAAACCGCGAAAACGATCGCCTCAAACCATTCCTTTCCTGTGCTTTTTTTGACTTTAGGCATCTTGGTGGCCTGACCTAAATATGTGGTATCAGTATATGCAACGTATAACATATAGAAGGGGGCAAGGATAACACCAACAGCCTGATCAAAGTAAGTGAATCTTCCGAAGGATTTTAACAGGTCCAGGTGGATGGTCAAGGCAACAAAGAAGTTGATAACCGGTACAAGTAAAAGAAAAACCCACCAGGTCGGTCTCCCCACTATTTTAATATGAATATAATAGTTGTAGAATGGTATCAAACCTATCCAGGGATTTTCACCTGCTTTTTCAAAGAACTTGTAGTAAGCCACCGTTTGCATGATGTACCACAGGATAATGAAAAGATAGACTGATAAGGGGCTAAAATCGTTGAATTGCATTTAGAAAATTATAATTTCAAAAAATCGTCAATTGTTAAAACACCGGATTGATGTATGATCCACTCCGCTACTAATACGGCACCAAGGGCAAAACCTTCTCTACTTTTTGCAAGATGCCGTATTTCTATTTTATCGGTATCAGATTCATAGGTGATGGTATGCGTTCCGGGAACATTTCTTTCTCTCCTGGAATGGATCCCCAATTCGAATGGACCCTCTTTTTCCTCAATCGTCCATTTTTTAAACCTTTTGTCCTCACCCAAAATCCCCTCCGCCAGAGAAATGGCAGTACCGCTGGGTTTGTCCAGTTTTTCGGTATGGTGTATCTCTTCAATTACCGGAACATACTGGGGGTAATTCTTCAGAATAGATGCCATCCATTTGTTGACCTTCATGAAAAGGTTAACACCCAGGCTGAAATTCGAAGCACAAAGGAATGTCCCATTATAATTACCACATAATTTCACTACTTCGTCATATTGATCTAACCATCCGGTAGTTCCCGAAATCACCTTTACCCCCTGTTCAATACATTTGGAAATATTGTCAAAAGCTGAATCTGGCCTGGTAAATTCAATTGCCACATCGATTTTTTTATCACGCATATGGCCCAATTCCTCCAGATTATGCTGGTCGATAATCAACTGCACATTATGTCCTCTGTCATTGGCGATCTTCTCAATGGATCTACCCATTTTACCATAACCGATTATTGCAAGATTCATTTTCTTAAAAGGCAATCACGAATGAGACTCCTGTCGAGCGCGAAAATAATGGAGAGGACTGAATTGAGGGAACTATTGATACGGAAAGGGATTCATTTACATCGAATTCCTTCAAATGTGCTGCAATATGAGCCTCCGCGATTTGTAATAAGTACATCGCTCCAGCTAAAATTATTAAAAAATCCCTGTTCCTCCTGAAGAGTTCGCGGTTTCTTCGAATACTCTGGTCCGAAAATCGGCCCGGGGCCACAGCTTCCAAAGGATTAACTGTCTCAGGCCGATTGTCGAAGATGGCTATTTCCGCTGATCGAAATTGATTGTAAATCTCATGGTTGTAATTGATGAAATGAGCAAATGCGATTACTCCTCCATAAATGATAGGGACTTTCCAAAGCTGGCGATTATATGCCTGCCCCAATCCGGGGAGAATTGCTGAATACAAAGCTGCTTTACTTGGATCGAGGGTGGATTTGCTTTGAAAAAATTGAGTGGTGTCAGTCATATTGAGAAATGAACTATCGACCTCAAACTGCGCTCTCGATTGAAAAAATATGAATAGGAAAAATACAAGGATATGGATCCTCATACTAGATGTCCAGGATTTCAAGGATTCTGTTAAGGTCCTCTGTAGATTGATAAGGTATGGCAATCTCACCTTTATTATCCTTGCCCTGCTTAATTCTAATCTTTGTTCCAAAATGGGATGACAACTGGTCGTTTAAACGTACCATTTCCGGATCAGGTTCCTCTTTCACTTTTTTCTCAACGGGTTCTTGGGGTAAGCTAAGTTTACGAACAAGTTCCTCTGTTTTTCGAACGGATAATCCCTCCTTCACGATCTTCTTGAATACATCGAGTTGGACATCAGCATTTTCCATGCTGATAAGTGCCCGAGCATGACCCATTGATATCTCGCCATCCCTTACAGCGATTTGAATGTCGGGAGGAAGTCGGAGCAATCTCAAATAGTTGTTAACAGTTGTTCGATTTTTTCCAACCCGTTCACCCAATTGATCTTGTTTAAGATTGCATTCACTGATCAGTCGCTGATAACTGAGTGCTATCTCAATGGCATTCAGGTTTTCCCTTTGAATGTTCTCGATGAGCGCCATTTCCAACATTTGTTGGTCGTCAGCTGTACGAACATATGCTGGAATTGCATCCAATTCAGCCATCTTAGAAGCCTGCAGTCTTCGTTCACCCGATATAAGTTGATATTCAGACTCCGCTACTTTTCTCACCGTAATAGGCTGGATAATGCCTTGTACCTTGATCGATTCCGCCAGCTCCTGGAGGGATTCCTCATTGAATTCAGTCCTGGGCTGAAATGGATTAACCTTTATTTGACTGATTGGTATCTCTCCAATGGGATGACTTGAGATCCCTTGTGGCTGAAGTACAACATCTTTCTCAGGGGTGTCTTCCAGTAATGCTCCCAGACCTTTTCCAAGGCCTGTTCTTCTTAATTTGGCACTCATATTAAGCTGCCTTTACTTGGTTTCTTCTCAGTATTTCTCGAGCCAGATTCAGGTAGCTCACCGCACCTTTACTTTCTGCGTCATGAGTTATCGCCGGTTCACCAAAACTTGGAGACTCACTAAGTTTAATATTTCGGGGAATTATGGTGTCAAATACCATTGACTTGAAGTGAATTTTCACCTCTTCTACTACCTGATTAGACAAGTTCAACCTCAGATCATACATTGTCAATAAAATGCCTTCAATTTCTAAAGAGGTGTTCAATCTTGTCTGGATGATTTTGATGGTATTCAGAAGCTTTCCTAAACCTTCCAATGCGAAATATTCACATTGTACCGGGACTATTACTGAATCAGAGGCTGTCAAAGCATTTACGGTGATCAATCCCAAAGATGGTGAGCAATCGATGATGATGAAATCATACTTGTCCTTGACCTGCTCCAAAGCTTTCCTCATTTTAACCTCTCTTGATTCAAGGTTGACCATCTCTACTTCCGCACCTACTAGATCGATATGTGAAGGAAGGATGTCGAGGTATTTTATGGAAGTTTTGGAAATACTCTCTTCAATGGGTACATCGTTGACCATACACTCATATATACTAACCTCCACGGTCTTTGGATTTAAACCAACACCGGAAGTCGCATTTGCCTGTGGATCTGCATCTACTATTAATGTCTTCAATTCCAGTGCCGCCAGACTAGCAGCAAGATTAATTGCTGATGTGGTCTTTCCTACACCTCCTTTTTGATTTGCAATTGAAATTATTTTACCCATTGATTAGAAATAGAATTATGGAAGTTTTGGTTACCCCAAAGGGACACAAATATATCTAAGATGGGTATAAGAATTCTTAAGATTTTTCTAAGAAAATTAAACTTCCAAACAAGTCAAAATATATGGCGTTAGTAATCAGTTAATTAATTCAAATAGTGGTAGCGAAGCTTTAATTATTTTCTCTTCTTTTTCTTTGCAGCTTCCTGATTGGCTTTCATCGCTTCTTCCAACCTGGTCTGGAAAGCAGACTTCTTTCTGTTCGCATTTTTCTTCTTATTTTTCTCCACGATCTTGTGGATTTTCCCTTCATCAATGAACCTCCTGAATAGGGCCATCTGACCAAAAGAAACCAGGTTTGAAATGAAATAGTAATATGACAAACCTGAAGGATAAGAATTGAAGAAGAACAGAAGCATAACAGGCATCACATATTGCAGGGTCTTCATTGGCCCTTGAATAGTAGTCATCTGAGAATTTGCCATTGTGTAAAGGATAGTCGATCCAGCCATTAACAAGGTAAATAGGCTAATGTGACTTCCATAGAAGGGAATTGTAAAAGGGAGATTTAATATACTGTCGTAAGTTGACAAATCTTCAGCCCAAAGAAATGAAACCATCCTTAGGTCAATGGTCGCAGGAATGTAGTAAAACAAAGAGACAAGTATCGGGAATTGCAGAAGTACAGGAATACATCCTCCGAAAGGATTGATCCCTGCCTTGCGGTAGAGGTCCATGGTCTCCGTTTGGGACTTTTGCATATCCCCATCATTTCGCTCCTTGATTTCGTCAAGCTCAGGTTTCAACGCCCGCATTTTAGCCATAGAAATATGGGAAGTATAGGTAAGTGGAGAGAGTATCAAACGAATAACCAGAGTTAGGATAATTATCAGCAAACCGTAGTTAGGAATGAAACGCTCCAGGAAATCCCAAATAGGAATTATCAGGTATTTATTGATCCATGGAAGGAAGGCCCATCCCAATTCGATATTATCTCCAAATCCAACAGAGACATCCTTGAGAATACTGTATTTGTTTGGTCCGAAATAGTATGAGAAGTCAGCTTCGTTTGAGGCCAGATCAGTGTAAGGGATCTCCAATTGCATTGAACCTCTTTTCACAATTTCCTCCTCATCTCCTGACGGATCCTGTGTTAGAAAACCACTGGAGAAAGACTTATTTGCCACAATAGCCGCGGTGAAAAACTTCTGATTGAATGAGGCCCACTTAATGGGTTCGTTCAGCATTTCCTCTTCATGCGAAGTCGATGTCCGGGACAAGTCATCACCATCACCGGAAAGTGTATAATACCTTACTGTGGTTCTGTTTCGCGCATCTCTTATGTCGGACTCCAGTCTGGCCATATCAGCTGCCCAGTAAAGAGTGAGGTTTCGAGCATCTATTTGTTTTTCGAATCCATTAGATCTTAGTTGATACCCAAGTTCATGTGAGTTGTTCCTCAACATATATATTTGGGATAATCTGGCTCCATTTACTTCCATATCAAATGTTATGGAAGTACTGTCTCCATAATTTCTTACGGTGGAATTGAAGAATAACTCATTCAGGTTAATCCTCTTGGAGAGGTGTTCGAAAAACAAGTTGATTGAATGGTTTCCATTTACAATTACCAGTGGAGTACCATCAAACTTTTGATAGTCCTTCATTTCAACCTCAATGATCCTTCCTCCTTTGGTTGAGAAGGTGACCTTTAACTTATCACTTTCAATTGTTTCTATGCTCTCCTCCCCAATTGCCTTCGACGCAAAGAGTCCGTATTTCAGATCATTGAGTTGGTTGATCACTGAGTCACTTAATTGAGCTTCGGTTGACTCAGGTTGGGGGCTCCGGCTTGATTCGAAACTGGTAGTATCTACTGGTATTGGTGCATTATCAATTTCATCGGGGGTAGGGGGGTCTGGTGCGAAGAATTGAAAATATGCTGTGATTAATACCAGCATCAAAATCAAACCTATAAATTGATTTCTATCCATGTCTTATATTACCCTATCAGATATCTTTATAGTGTCATAGCAGCTTTTTGTGTTAATGCTGCTTTTACAAATTTTACAAAAAGAGGATGCGGATTCAGCACTGTGGATTTCAGTTCCGGATGATATTGCGTACCCACAAACCAAGGATGATCTTTGAGCTCCATTACTTCAACCAATCCCGTTTCTGGATTGGTACCTGAGGCTTTGAATCCATTGCTCTCAAACTGCTCTAAATATTTATTATTGAATTCGTATCGATGTCTATGTCTTTCTTTGATTTTCGCATGTCCATAGACTGAAAATGCCTTTGTTGATTTCTTCACATCACAATCATAGGATCCGAGTCTCATAGTTCCCCCGTAATTAACTACGGTTTTCTGATCTTCCATGAGGTCAATTACCGGATACTTCGTTTTAGGGACCATTTCTGTAGAATTGGCATTCTTCATTTTAAGTACATTCCTTGCAAATTCAATAACTGCACACTGTAGTCCTAAACAAATCCCGAAAAAAGGGATTTTGTTTTCACGTGCGTATCTCACGGCCTCAATTTTCCCTTCAATACCACGTTCTCCAAACCCTGGAGCCACAAGTATACCATCGACGGAATCCAGATATTTTCCAACGTTGTGGTTGTCAATATCTTCTGCATGGATCCATTCAACATTCACTTTGCATTCATTTACAGCTCCAGCATGTATAAATGATTCTGCAATTGATTTGTATGAATCCTTTAGTTCGACATACTTTCCAATCAATGCAATATCTACTTCGTCAGTTGGATTTTTTAGTTTCCCAAGAAACTCCTTCCATTGGTCGATCTTTGGTTCCCGTTTATGTTTCATCTTGAGTTTTGAAAGAACTCTTTCGTCGAGTTTTTCTTTTCTCATAAGGATGGGTACATCATAAATGGTCTCCGCATCTATCGATTCAATGACATTATTCACCGGAACGTTACAGAAAAGCGCTAATTTCTTTCTTATGTCCGGAGTTATGTGCCTTTCTGTACGGCAAACAAGAATATCAGGTTGTATTCCAGATTCCAGAAGCTCTTTGACGGAATGTTGAGTCGGTTTTGTTTTGAGTTCCCCCGATGCTTTCAGATAGGGTATCAATGTAAGGTGAATATATACAACATTGTTGAGTCCCAACTCCAGACGCGCTTGTCTTACCGCTTCAATGAATGGGAGGGATTCAATATCACCTACGCAACCTCCGATTTCCGTGATAACAAAATCGTACTTACCGGTTTCACCCAGTTTGTAGATATTGTCTTTAATTTCATCTGTGATGTGAGGGATCACCTGTACCGTCTTTCCCAGGAAATCTCCTGCTCGTTCTCTCCTTATGACGTTGTCATAGATCCTACCTGTGGTGATATTATTTGCCTGGGAGGTAGCAATATTTAAGAATCGTTCGTAGTGTCCAAGGTCCAGGTCTGTTTCGGCACCATCATCAGTCACATAGCATTCTCCATGTTCATAAGGATTGAGCGTTCCGGGATCAATATTTATGTATGGATCAAATTTCTGAATGGTTACGGTGAATCCTCGGGCCTGTAAAAGTTTTCCAAGTGATGCCGCAACAATGCCTTTCCCTAAAGATGATGTGACTCCTCCCGTAACGAAAATGTATTTGGTCCTGGACATTCGGTGGTTTCCTTTGCTATTGTTACGGGATGCAAAGGTATGTTTTTCAATTCAAAAAAATCGGACGACTGAAATAATTATCTGAAAGGAATGCGGTAGGATAGAGAAGCACTGAAAAATCCGACAGGATCGTATTCTATCTCATCCCCCGGCAGTGAAACCGGAATACTGTAGTTGTATGAGATCATCGTACTCCACTTTCCTTTTGACAACAGGATCGGAAGGCTGAATCCATAGTTCATCAATCCAAATACATTGTCTTCAGTATCCAAAAGACTTAATGTATAAGAAGCTGTGTCTTCATTGTTAAAAATGATCTGCTTTATTAGTTCAATTTTTGCTAATCTCCCAAATCGTTGATTGGCAAGGATTGAATTAATCGCGTCGTTTTCCTGTACAGTGAGTAAACTCCTAATGGTCATTCGGTAATCTTCATCATTTAGGAAATTTTGAGCAATGTATTGGGTGGTTTCAAAATCATCGATCAAGTCACGATCGAAAAACACAGTGATATTGTTATTGCCAAATAATATTGACGCTGTGGGGTAGATGGACAAGTAATCGAAGAACCACACATTTTTGAAGTAGATCCTGCCTGTCATGCTTCCAATGATCCGATGGGCGTCAGAGTCACCAAATAAATATGAATAGTCAATGGATGTACTCAACCATTTGATATCATAACCCAGGGAAGTTCCAATATTGTTGGTTGGTTGGCCATTTGAAGTCGTGCTGTTGGATTCATTGTAAAACCACTTTTCAAAGGAGAATGTGTAATTCCAATTTTTCTTTAAGGTACCCATGTATCCAATACTGGCCATTGTTAGATTATATTTCGGATCGGCCTCACTATTCCAGAAAGCAGTCAGATCACTAAATACTCCTGACTTATGGTAGAATGTAATGCCCGGTGTCAATCCGTGTTGATTCAACCCGAAATCTCTACCAGCCGTTAGAACACTGCTGTTATAACCAAATCGTAAATGGAGTTCAGAAGGTGGTGTGAAATCAAGATTCAAGACACTGTCGATCAAACTGAATATACCGCCTGAATCCAACTCCAATTCGAGCTTAGCTAGTTCGGCAGCATAGTCAATCTCTCCTTCCTGGGTGTATGACAAAAAAGGTATCGCTACAAGTAATATGATGAGTCGAAACTTCATTTGCCAGAAGTCTTACGTTTTTTACTCATCCACACCTGCTTAAGGAAATCCCCTAACTCCTCAACGTGTAAGAATGGACTGCAATTGTGTAAATCGCACCTTATGGTACTTAAATGGATCATCAGGTAGGTAGGATGACTTAATTATTGTTCCGATTTCGGAGACGTTGATTGTTTTGATTCCTCTTTCGTTGATTTGCCATCTGTCGTTGTCTCATTTTTTCCATTAATATCTTCCTGAAATCTTCCTCAGCTTTTCTCAGGTTCACCATTTGGCGGTTACTGATCACTTTCAACAGACGTTCGGAATATTCCCTTTCCAATTGGAGTTGGTTTTCCTTGACTCGCATTCCCAATTCCAGTAGTTGCTTATTCTGTTCTTCGGAAGCTGTTTTGGGATCGACCGTTCTTCGCATATCTGTATATTCCCTCCTGACCTCTTTCTGCCTGTTGAAAAACTCATTGTAGATGGGCCAAAATTTCTCAGCCTGATCCGGAGTAAGATTTAGTCTTTCCGTGATCAGTGCGATTTTCGCAGCTTCAATTTTCCTCAAAGCCTCGGGATCCTGAGCAGAGGAACCTGCAAAAACCATCAAACAAAATGTATATATAAGTATTCTCATATCTCCATTAATTCATCAGTTATACCATATTCAAGATATAGATCATCGATACTTTCATCGTCCAATTCGATGTCCTCCAGAGCATCACTTTCCGTTCCAAAGTCAATAAAAACATCATCATTCATCATCTCGAGTAACTCAAGTTCTGAAAGCTCGGTAGATGCCAGATAAGCAACAATATCTTCATTGGAAACATCCGAAAGATATTGGTCATAGACATCACCTTCATTGGATAAAAACCTTAAAGTCAAAAAAGAGGCCAAAACAACAACAAATGATGTAACAAGTGCCAGTCGAACTTTCCGAGAGCCTACTAATGATCTCTTTTCAGATAATTCAGATTTCCTTTCCAGGATATCTGTAGACAGTTTCTCAAAATATCCCTCCGGAGCTTGGAAGGGAAGATTCTTATCAATATCGTCTAATCTTATCTTGCTCATTTCTATTTAGATGCTCTTACTTATAAAAGGTTTAATCATCATTTAAAAATTCCTCTATTTTTTTAACGGCGTGATGATAACTGGCTTTTAAAGCACCAACCGATGTACCTGTAACATTTGAAATGTCCTCAAACTTCATGTCATCGAAGTATTTCATGTTGAAGACAAGTCGTTGTTTTTCAGGTAATTTAATCAGTGCTTTTTGCAATTTCATCTGTATTTGATCTCCATCCATCAAAACCCCTTCATCAATTTTACCGATCAACTCAGATTCGAGGTCTCCGATCGGAAGGAAGAATTTGGTTTTTTTCTTTCGCAGAAAGTTCAAGGTTTCATTGGTAGCAATTCGATAAATCCAGGTAAACAGCTTGGAATCCTCACGGAATGAACCAAGGTTTTTCCAGATCTTTATAAAAATGTCTTGTACAAGGTCATTTGCATCTTCGTGATCAATAACCATTTTCCTGACATGCCAATACACCCTTTCCTGATACTTCCGAGTCAATAAATTAAACCCGTAGTCTATTGTTTCTGGTTGAAGTATCTTCTCTATGATGAAAGAGTCTTCCAAATTTCAGGAGGTTTTCACTAAGACATTCAAAGATGTAAATGGTTTAATTTGATTTAAAATAATAGGTAAGTTATTTGAGATGTGGTTAACTGATAAATGTAGACAACGACATCTTCCTTTGCGTTCGGATCAAACTAAAATCATTTGGTTGTCGTTACATTTAATGTAGTTGTAGTATTTATGGGGGACCTCGAAAAAGATATTAAACAAAAAAAATTCCGAACGGAGTATAATAAGGCATTGGTGAATCTGATATTCACAAGTAATTACTTCCATCAACTTCAGTTATCTTTTCTGCGGAAATACGATCTCACGGTACCTCAATTCAATATCTTGAGGATCCTGCGAGGGCAATATCCCAATGCCTCAACAGTGAACTTGTTGATAGATAGAATGTTGGATAAGAGCTCCAATGCATCCAGAATCGTAGATAAGCTTGAAAACAAACAGCTTGTTATTCGAAAACAATGTCCATCTGACCGCAGGGCAGTGGACGTATTCATTTCGAAAGAAGGGCTTGATCTTTTATCCAAAATTGATGAAGAGTTTATTGATTGGGAGTCAGCGGTTTGCACATTGGAGGAGAATGAATGTGCGGAACTTAATCGTCTCCTTGACAAAATGAGGGGTTGATCCTATAACTCCTGAATTGCCTCCCTGAAACCAGCCGTCATACCTTTAGGGCGAATAACCATCATAGGGATGTCCGAATCCATTTGTATCAATTTCTCAGCTTTACTTCCTATGAACAATGCAGTTGCTGCTGTTCTGCCTTTGGCCCCAAACATGATGACATCTGATTTTGTGTCTTTGGCATGATCGTAGATCTCTGCTATGACGTCATCGTCCTTGTCAAGTGTATAGGTCGTCTCGATATTAACATCACTGGTGTCAATGTTCTGCAGAAACTTCTTGTAGTCATTTTTAGCATGATTCTTCATGATCTTGCCAAACTCCTCAAAAGTCTTACCCGTATAATGGTACCCCGAAGGTACCTGGTAAACATTTTGTGTTATGATAGTATTTGAGTTTTTGGAAGCTCTTGTCAATTCTATCGCCTTTTCCAAAGCCATTTGAGAGTATGATGAAAAGTCGAGAGGAACAAGCATGCGATCCATTTTGAATTCTGTTCCTTTTGGGATGACAAGTATCGAGCAACCTGCTCTACGCGCAAGTCTGTTAATTAATACACCACCTCCCTTTTTCTCATTTTTTCTACCAAGTACAATCAGGTCAACCTTTTCCTTCTCAGCAAACTTCATTATCTCCTTAGTGGCTTGACCCTGCTTTACCACGTAATTGATTTTGACACCGGGACATGAGAAATGATCATCAATGAGGTCTTTGATCTCGGATTGCCTTTGTTCCAGGGCTTTATCAAGGATATCCGGAAACTCCTTAACCACATCGTCAGGTACATGAAAATCCCGAATAAGATTGATGAAATATATACTCTTGGAGGAAGATAGTTGACATACTTTGCATACGGCTTCAATCAACTCATAGTCCATGGATGATTGATCTATTCCTACAAGAATCTTATTGAATTTATACATACCGAGTTAGGCTTCGACAATTAATGATCGGTTAATTTAAGGATTCTTTGTGATCCGTGGAAATCACTAATGTGATTTGATCCTACCACTCTGATTGACTCTGTTTAAAAATTACTTATTGTGTCTACAAGTAATTCTACCTGTTCTTTTGAATGTGTTGGGAAATTAGCTATTCGGATATGTTCATTCTTAAATGATCCATAGCCTTTTCCTAAAATCATTCCTTTGGATGATAGATGATGAAGTAGTTTGTCATTTCCACCATTGACATTTGCAACACATACGGTTTTAGAACGGTTTTTAGCATCTATAATATATGGATTGAGTGCAGGGTGATCTTCAAATAGTTGATACAACAGTGTCGATTTGTAAATCGTCTCATTCTGTATCATACTAATCCCTCTTTGTAACATGTCATTTGCAACTCTTGCCAGAAGATAAATATTCAATACGTTTGGAGTTTCAGGTGTCTGGTCTTTATCAGCATATTTCTTCAGACTACTAATGGAATGATAACTTCCTGTAAGAGCATTTTTAGATTTCTTATTATTAGCTATTTCCTGCACCTTGTTATTGACGATCCATACACCAAGACCTGCTGGCAATCCGAAACACTTTTGAACAGAAAAATAAGCTGTGTCAACTAATGAAAAGTCAATCTTTACAGCAGGGGAAATGCTTACAATATCCAGACTTATTATTTTCTCTGGAAAGCGTTCTCTTAATTCCCGAAGCTTGACATTATCGAAAGTATAGCCAATACTGGTCTCATTCATCGTGACAGAAATCAGTTCCGCAGCTTCAGGTACCTCCCAGTTTTTAAACTCATTTCCTCCCTCAGTCAAGGTCTGGGTTGATTTTAGACCATAGTCATTGGTAAAATCAAAAAACCTTTTGGAAAATGATCCATTAACAAAATGATGGGAACTTTTAACTATTAAATTCTGAATGATCCTTTCCCATATTTCTGTTGCCGAGGATGTGAAAAAAATCTCATATCCATCAGGTAGATTCAATACCTCAGAGAGGACGGTTCGTGTTTCCCGAAAGATCTCCATAAATCTCTCACCTCTATGGGAGATCGATGGAATTTTTTCCTTCAATGCGTTTTGTAAATGAAACGGAACTGTATAAAATAATTCGGAAGGCCCTGGAGTGAAATGGACTTTGATCATCTGTTTGTGATTATCACTTTAAGGTGTAAATTTAAATCGTGACTTGGGTGCTGACTTTATAAAATCTAACAATATCTTCAGTACCGGGTTGGTGGCTGTTAAAACTGGACCACATCTGTGTTTTTAAACACGGACCCTTAGGCGATTTTGGGATAACAGTGGATAGTTGATGCATGCAGTTCGACCCAAATCTTATTGAAAAAGAGGTTTTATTCTAACCCAGGGAACATTTAGCTTTCGGAGTTTATCCGAAAGCTTTTTTTATGCCCTGGATTCCATCCATTTAAACGTCCTGTTGATAATTTTTAGGGCAATTTTGATCTTTTTCACATTGATCATGTCATGGCTCTCATCATACATTGTGACACCGTCGGCGTACAATAGAACCTGGGGGGATTCATGCTCAACACCAGAGGAATCAGTTATCTCCTTGGACACCTCTCCATACTTGCTCTCGTCGAGCAAATACAGATCCAATTGGTCGTCTGGAATACTCCACTCTTCCTCCAATCTTTTCTTGATAGAAATACTCTCAGGGGAAGTAGGTCGATGCTTGTAAACAAGCACCGGACGCTCTCTGGACTTCTCCAGTACCTCATCGAATTGGTCTATACCGCTAAGTTTATTCCAATGGATTGCAGGCATGTAAATTAATTTATCCCTAAATGAGAGAGTACTGTATTTTGAATAGTTGCTTTGGTCATCAAGTTACTAATATAACACCCTAAATCGAATTGTAGCTTCAATTTTTTTCAATTCTTTAATCACATCCTGATCGTAATTTCGATCAATGTCGGTGATCACATAACCGACTGTTTCATTAGTCTTTAAGTACTGTCCGTTAATGTTTAAATCATGTTCGGCCAGTACATTATTTATTTTCGCAAGGATGCCTGGTTCATTGCGGTGAATGTGGATAAACCTATGGGCATCCTTCAGGGTTGGCAACACAATATTAGGAAAATTCACGCTACCCGACGTTGAACCGGTGTTAATATATTCGATGAGTCGAGTCGGAACAAAATCGGCAATGTTCCTTTGGGCTTCCAATGTGCTTCCACCTATATGTGGGGTGAGGATTGTATTTGGTAACCCCCTGAGCTCTGATATAAATTCATGATTGTTCGATAATGGTTCCTCGGGAAACACGTCCACACCTGTACCCCGGACCTTACCAGACTCAATGGCACCTTTCAGCGCATCAATTTGAACAACCTGACCACGACTTAGATTGAGGAAAATAACACCCTCTTTCATCTTATCAAATTCGGAACTTCCAATCAGGTTTTTATTTTCTTTTCTTCCGTCTACATGTAATGAAATGATATCACTTTGTTCCAATAGTTCAGTCATAGTTTCACATCTTACCGCATTTCCCAAAGCAAGTTTTTCTTCCAGATCGTAGTAAATCACTTTTAGTCCTAAGGTTTCCGCTACTATAGAAAGCTGGGAACCAATATTTCCGTATCCTATGATACCTAAGGTTTTCCCTCGGACTTCGAAACTGCTAGTGGCGGATTTCATCCATTGTCCGCTATGCATAGCATTCACCTTATCAGGGAGGTTCCTCATGAGAAGAATAATCTCTGCAATAGCAAGCTCAACCACGGACCGGGTGTTGCTGTATGGCGCATTGAAAACAACTATTCCCTTGTCAAGACACCCTTGCAGATCAATTTGATTAGTACCTATGCAAAATGCGCCGATGGCGTGCAATCGTTTTGCATTTTGGAGGACCTTCGAGGTAATTTGAGTTTTGGAACGTATACAGACGATGGAGACGTCCTTTATCTTTTCAAACAACTCGTCTTCGTCCATTCCGGCAGGATGTACTTCAACGTTGTATCCTTCTTTCTGGAGTTTTTCAATACCATGATCGTGAATATTCTCCAATACCAAGACTTTAATGCGGTTTTTGGGGTAGGATAGAGCCCGATCCATTTTGTGATCAAAAAGAACCTCATCCAAATTTGGAGCTTCATGGTCAGCATTTTCGATCACATTATTCCTTTTGATGTTTTCGGTGAACGCATAAAACTTCTTTGCAAGGCCGGCTTTCTTTATTTCATAATCAGTGAAACCATCCCCCAAGACATGGACTTCACCCTCCAATTTGAGTGCTTCTATTTGTTTGGGTTTACCGTTATTTGAGGAAAGAATGTTTTCTTCGTCATATCCTACAATATTCCCATCCTTATCGTATTTGAATTCATTGGCATATACATTTTCTGGTTTGATACCGTAGTCCGCCACAATAGGAATGATGAAATCCTTAAAACCATTGGATAGAACATAGAATTGATCCGAATATTTCCTGATGAATTCTTTATTCCTCACGAATGAATTGGAGACTTCATCTTTCAGCCTTTCAATAAGTTTTGGGAGGTGTTCCCTGTTAGCTTTTAAGATCTCCAATCGCTTGTCGAGAGATTCACGGAAGGATAATTTACCTTCCATTCCCTGGTCGGTGACATCTTTTATCTGCTGGAGGGCAGTACTTTTATCAGGATTATCATCCAGGCATATTTCACCCAGGATGTCAAGGGCCTCTACCTTCGTGAAGGTAGAATCAAAATCAATAATGAAATGTTTCGAATTTTGCATAGGTTCGAGAAAACAATCGCCAAAAATAATGAGGGGTTTCACTATTAGAAGATGTGCATGCAGTTTATTGTTCCTTAATATTCCATTTTTAATATTTTGTCAAAAAAGTGATTCCTCAAATGCAATATTTTCAAAAATTGATTCTGTAATTGCAGAAGGCATTAAACAACAGGCATTTCCTGGAGCGGTGCTTCATGTTTTACAAGGTGATTCCACCTTGATTCATAAAGCCTATGGACATCATACCTATGATAGCATTCGTGTGATGCTTAGGAATGATATTTTCGATTTGGCGTCCGTGACGAAGGTCAGTGCAGCTACTTTGTCGCTTATGATGCTTTACGATGAAGGTCATTTGGATCTTGACGCCAAAGTCAGTGATTACGTCCCTTGGTTAAAAGGAAACAGGAGAGGCAAGGCGAACATAAGGGAAACACTTGCTCATCAGGCGGGATGGCGCCCATGGATACCGTATTATCAGGATATGATAAAAGAAGGCGAATATAAAAAGAGATATTTTCGTCAGGATTCATCGGAGAATTATCCTGTCAAAGTCAAAGAAGGATTATATCTCACAAGGAAGAACTACGATTTCATAAAAAAGAAAATAAAGAGATCGGACTTCGATGAAGATCGGGGATTTATTTACTCAGGTTTGTTTTTTTATATGATCCCTGAAATTGTTGAAACGACGACAGGATTAAAATTTGAATCGTATCTCCGTCAAAACTTTTACTCAAAAGTTGGTGCAGAAACCACTTGTTTTAAGCCAACCGATAAATTTGATCTGTCCAGAATTGTGCCTACGGAAGTTGACACTTTCTTTAGAATGGAACCTATTCATGGCACTGTTCATGACGAAGGAGCGATTGTCATGGGTGGAATTTCCGGTAATGCCGGTCTGTTTTCTAATTCTCAGGACCTGTCAAAGGTGTGGAAAGTGTTCCTCAATAAAGGCATGAATGACACACTTCAACTTATTGAACCGAGTACGATCGAATTGTTCACCACCGCTCACTTTCCAGCTAATGACAACAGAAGGGGTCTTGGATTTGATAAACCCTTGCTGGAATATGACTCGCTAAAAAGCAGTGTAGCTATGGAAGTTAGTCATCGAAGTTTCGGACACACTGGGTATACAGGGCCGTTGGTCTGGGCAGACCCGGAGAATGACCTGCTATTCATTTTTTTGTGTAATAGAGTATACCCAACCCGAAATCAGCGAATGATTTACGAATTGGGTATTCGTCCAAAAGTTCAGCAGTTGGTGTATCAACTGCTGGAATGATTTATTTTACAAAAATCTCTGCTTTAGCACTTAAAGTTTCATTGCCAAGTTTGTCAAGAGCTCTAACCTTATAGCTTACAACTCCAACAGAGTTCAGTGTGACCGGTTTTACATATCTCTGCTCAGGTTGATCATTGATCGAGTAGAAAACTACATCTGTATCAATGATCTCATCTGTTGCTCCCAGATACAATTTTACCCCTTTGGTATGTACCTCCAGAGATTCCGGATATTCGTCAAGGTTTATTGTACCTACAGGTTCCATACTAAGAATTCTTTCAACAATTGGTCCGTTCTTATCCACTCTGAAGCAGAATGATTTCGAATCTGAATTATTCACATTATCAATGCCAGTGTACTCAATCTTGTAAGTTCCCTCATCAGCTATTGTAAAAGCTTCATCATAGGTTAAGTATTCACCTCCATTGATTCGATATTGAATCTCCTTTACACCCGCTCCATAGTCTACTGCTTTCAGGTTGATCTTGGTTTCATTGGTTATAAACATTGTGTCCCTTGTGAAATATTGACTGCCATCGAAAGAATTGGACAATGAAGGGGAAACGTTGTCCAATTGGTAATACTTTTTGGAAACGCCAGAAGGATCATTCAATGTCATATGATTATTACCTACTTTATCTGTTGCGTAATATGTTACCGAATGCCTTCCATTTACATCGGGAAGTGCAAAAGGTCCTTCATAGGTTGTTTCATTTTTGTTATCAATTAAATAGCTAATGGACTCCACCCCAGCTCTGTTGTCCTCAGAAGTGAGTTTAACATTTGTTCGTGAGGACACATAGACGACTTTTCCATTGTCAAATTGGTCACCTTCAATGATTGACTCAACTTCAGGCAATGTCTTATCAAGGTAGAAGTCGATTTTCTTCTCTTCTTCAAAGTTACCTACATTGTCTTCACTGTAATATGAAAGTGAATGACTACCGTCCTCAACTCCGTACATAGATACGAATCCATTATATAAAGCTCTCTGGCCACCATCGACAGAATAGTAGGTTCTTTTCAAACCACTTGATGAATCCACTCCTTCAAATTTGACTTTAGTTCGGGCTGAGAATATTTGCTGCATGAAATCATTTTCTACCAAATACGAGGTTACTGGTGCAGTGACATCAACGGTGAATTTATATTCATCAACTTCTCCCACATTCCCCACTTTGTCAACTGCGTAATATTTATAAGTATATTGTCCATCTTCAGAGACTTCAGATGCATTGTTGTAGCTTTCAAAGCTCCCAGCATTCTTGGATAGGTAAATCTCCTCAAGACCGGACAACCAATCCTTGGAAGTTGCACCAACCTCCAGGTTTTTTCCATAATAAGTGGTAGGTCCACTAATGTATGTAGGGGCACCCTTAAAATCTACCGAAACTTCAGGTGCAGTTCCGTCTCTGTAAACCGGAAACATTACCTCTTGTTCTGGTGTGATCTTCTTTTTAGTGACGGGATCATAGGCCCACCTGGTCCTTATCCAATTGACACCTTCGGTGTCCAGATAGATGGGATTGTTCTGGGCTGTAGTATCTCCTAATCGAGTGGAATTTGAACCGTCCTGACTTTGAGATACGAAAAGGTAAACCGGCTGGTTAGCTTGCCAAAAAAGCTTGCCATCTTCACCCACATGATAATTCTTCTCATGGGAAAGTTGCTCCTGTGCAGACAGAGTCATTCCAGTCAGCAACATCATTAGTAAAAAGGAGTTTCTCAATGATTTCATGTTGTTTTCTTTTAGTGATATTATCGCCAAATTACGAGGGACCCGATTACCTTCATAACTTTCAAGGTTGGAACAGAATATCAGGAGATGAATGAGAAAATTTACTGAGTTAATGTCCGGAATGCTTATCCCCGGCCGCTTAACACATGAATTTATTTAGATTGGTTCTAAATAGCATAATTATTCGCACTACATTTTTAGACCTAAATAACTGATTATCAGAAAGATTCTGGAATGACTCTATTCCACGTACATACCTCCTTCATACCGGTCAACAAAACCAGTTTGAAAAACAACCACCCCATATTAGTTTTGTACGCGCTTGGACTGAATGGCAATTTATTAATGTGTAAGAAAGAACGCCCTAACCTGAGGATAACCAGTTATCTTTTACCAATAGTTTTATCTCTTTTTCTTTCTCTTCCTTCATATGCTCAAGATGACTCTGTACCCGAGTATGATCCTGCTCTATTGGAAACGGGGGAAAGTCTTTTCAAAGGCAACTGTACTCAATGTCACGCCATACATAATCGTGTGATTGGACCTGCATTGGTCAATGTAGGTCAAAGATTAGAAAAAGAATATTTGATCAGATGGATCCGAAATTCTCAACAGGTGATCCAAAGTGGGGATGACTATGCAGTTAGTCTATATGAAGAATACAACAGGGTTGCTATGCCTGCATACCCCTTTACTGATGACGAGATTGAGGGATTATTGGCATACATCGATGTGGAATCTAACAAGGCACCTGAAGTGGAAGAAGTTGCCGAATCAGCTGAAGGTGCAACCGCCGAGGGAGAAGGTGCAACTGTTGCCAGTGGTTATCTTACAGCAATCCTTGTAGTGCTTGTAGTTGTCCTCGTACTGATATTGGTAGTACTTGGACTAATAGTCTCGGTCCTTACCAAGTATTTAAAGGAGAAGAAAGATCTTGAAGAATCTGATGTTGAAGTAATCAATCAACAAATTGATCTTGCCAAGTTTTTCAAAAGTGATGCAATTGTCGGTGCCGTCATTTTCATTTTCACAGCAATCGTATTGAAAACTCTTATTGATGGTGCATTTACCATTGGTGTGCAACAGGGCTATCAACCTACTCAGCCAATTGCTTACTCTCATGAATTACATGCTGGTCAATATGAAATTGATTGTCAATATTGTCATACGGGAGTCATGAAGGCTAAGTCAGCAAATATCCCTTCTGCCAATATTTGCATGAACTGCCACTCTCAGATCAAAAATGTCAACGGCGAATCCGGTGTTTCTCCGGAAATCGCAAAAATCTACGAAGCGATAGATTACGATCCGGAAACAGGTCAATATGGGAACGATACTAAGCCTATCGAATGGGTAAGAGTTCATAATCTTCCGGATTTGGCTTACTTCAATCATGCGCAACACGTGGCAGTTGGAGGTCTTGAATGTCAGGAATGTCATGGTCCAATCGAAGAGATGGAAGTTGTCTACCAGTATTCTACATTGACAATGGGATGGTGTATCAACTGTCACCGAGAAACCGAAGTAAATTCCAAAGGCAACGATTATTACAATAAACTAGTGGAGCTGCATAATGCACAAAGTAAAGCACCAATGACTGTTGAAAACATCGGTGGATTGGAATGCTCTAAATGTCATTATTAATTCAGAAGTGTACTTAACCTTATGAAAGAAAGAAAAAAATACTGGAAAGGTCTTGAGGAGTACGGAAATTCAAAAGAATTTCAGGACTTCTCAAAAAATGAATTTCCCGAGTATTTACCTATAAATGAAACGGATAAGGACCCATCAAGAAGAGATTTCTTAAAGATGATGGGTTTTGGTGTGGCTGCAGTTTCATTAGCTGCGTGTGAAGCCCCGGTTCGAAAGGCGATACCCTATGTCAATAAACCAACATCTATTGATCCTTCGATTCCCAATTACTATGCATCGACCTATGTAAATGGAAGCGATGTTGCGAGTGTTGTTGTGAAAACAAGGGAAGGACGGCCGATCAAGATTGAAGGGAATACACTTTCGTCGGTTACTGGTGGAGGAAGCAATACTCAAATGCAATCTTCGATATTATCTCTTTATGACAAGAGGAGATTCGAAGGTCCAATGATCAGTGGACAGAAAGCTTCATGGGAAGAATTGGATAGTCAGGTAAAATCGGATCTGGATGGAGCTTCCGGCACGGTGTACCTTGTTTCCCATTCAGTGAGCAGTCCATCTACTTTGAAGTCCATTGACGCATTCAAGGAGAAGTACCCCAATGTAAAGCATGTAAGCTATGATCCGTACTCAATGAGCGGTGCACTTGATGCTAACGATTTGGTACTTGGGAAAAGATCACTTCCTTCCTACGATTATTCCAAAGCCAAGACCATCGTAT
This sequence comes from Cyclobacteriaceae bacterium, assembly GCA_965242805.1. Taxonomy (GTDB): domain Bacteria; phylum Bacteroidota; class Bacteroidia; order Cytophagales; family Cyclobacteriaceae; genus JANQEU01. The sequence goes on from CBDETD010000002.1 coordinate 5,582,555, forward strand.
CAATCTGCGGGGACTTTCTTGGTCCATGGCCAAATAATACCTTAAACAATAGGCAATTTGCTGCTAGTAGAAAGTTGTCGGAGGGTAAGAAGGACATGTCCAGGCTCTATGTCTTCGAAAGTATACTTTCGCTGACTGGAGCAAATGCTGACTATAGAACTCCAATCAAATCTTCACAAGAAGGACTGTACGTTGCAAATCTCTATAACATTCTGGCTTCCAAAGCTGGTGTATCGAGCATTTCCGCTGGCAGTGTTTCTGATAACACAATGCTGACAAGAGCAGCAAATGAACTTTGGGAGAATAAAGGTTCATCGATCGTGGTCTCCGGCTCCAATGATCCGGATATTCAAATGATCGTGATTGCGATAAATGGCATTCTGGAAAATTATGGTAGTACTATCGATCCCATTTCTAGTCAAAATACAAGAAAAGGAAGTGATAGAGATTTCCGTGATTTTGTAAATGGTATTGCTTCTGCTTCAGGAGTGATCTTCTACAATTGCAATCCCGTCTACGATCATCCAATGGGAGGATCCATCAAAGATGCACTTGGCAACCTGTCATTCTCTATCTCCACTTCTGACAGGCCTGATGAAACAAATGATGGTATAAAGTACATAGCCCCTGATCATCATTACCTCGAATCGTGGAACGATCATGAACCAGTGGTAGGTAAATTCAGTTTATCCCAACCGACCATTTCAAACATATTTGATACCCGTCAGGCTCAGGACTCATTTTTGACATGGGCTGATTCTGGTACAAACTATTTTGATTTTCTGAGAGGTAACTGGGAATCATTGATGTATCCTGTAGCTGGTGGAAGTTATTACAACTTCGATGCTTTCTGGGATAAGTGCTTGCATGATGGAGTTTTCGAATTACCATCTGAGCAATCAAACATAGATCTTGACCTATCAGGATTGGAAGCAGCAGGTGGAAGAGTATCTTCCAATTACTCAGACACGAATTCAGAACTGGAATTAGTTCTCTATCAGAATAATAGTATTGCGGATGGGATCCAGGCAAACAATCCATGGCTACAGGAGATGCCCGATCCTATAACCAAGGCTTGCTGGGACAATTATTTGACAGTCTCACCAAAACAAGCCAAGGAGTGGGGCCTTGAATTAGGTGAATTTCGAACCGAAATGAGCACCCAAATGGTAAATCTGTCAGTAAATGGAAATACCATGAAACTTCCTGTGGTGCCTCAACCTGGTCAGAAATACGGAACTGTCGGGCTCGCATTGGGATACGGGCGGACTAATGCAGGTTTGGTGGCTGACGGAGTGGGGGTGAATGCCTATCCACTCACAGGTTCCAATGGATCGGTATCATACAATGTAACATCAGGGGTCTCTGTTGAACCAATAGATGAAATTTACCAAATTGCTCAGACACAGACCAGTCAAACGTACATGGGTCGGGAGACTGTGATCCAGGAAACAGTTCTAAGTGAATACCAAAAGGATCCACAGGCTGGCAGAAGCATGCCAAAAATTGCCACAGCAGAAGGATTCAAGAAGCCATATGCGATTTCCCTGTGGAAAGGACATGAGTATGCCAATCACCATTGGGGATTGATGGTAGATCTGAACTCCTGCACGGGGTGCGGTACATGCACGATCGCTTGCCAGACTGAAAACAACATACCTGTTGTGGGTAAGGAAGAGGTGATCAATCGAAGGGAGATGCATTGGATACGTATTGACCGCTATTATAGTACGGATGCTGATGAGGGGGATTGGACCGCCATGGAAGAGGCTGCAGAAAATCCTGAAGTCACATTCCAGCCAATGATGTGCCAACAGTGTAATAACGCTCCCTGCGAAACGGTATGTCCTGTAGCTGCGACAACGCATAGCACCGAAGGATTGAATCAGATGACTTACAATAGGTGCATTGGTACAAGATATTGTGCTAACAACTGCCCTTATAAAGTGAGAAGGTTCAACTGGTTTAAATATCATGATAATGAGCAGTTCAATACTAATATTACCATGAACAATGATCTTGGTAAAATGGTATTGAATCCGGATGTCACGGTTCGATCAAGAGGGGTCATGGAGAAATGTACATTCTGTGTGCAAAGAATTCAGGCTGGAAAACTTGAAGCTCGAAAAGATGGACGTCGACCGACTGACACCGATGTAAGCACGGCATGTGCAAGTGCCTGCCCGTCAGAGGCATTATTGTTTGGTGACATGAAAGATCCAAATAGTGCGATAAGTAAGGCACTGAAACTGAAATCCTCTGACAAAGGTGTTGAATCTGGTGAGGATAGGGCATACCACGTTCTTGAGGAGATCAGAGTCATGCCGAATGTTTGGTATTTGACGAAAGTTAGAAATAAAGATAAGAAAGGTGAGGAGGTGGATGCTTAAGGCTCCACTATAATTAACTATTTATGATATCAGAATCTGCAATACGAGAGCCATTAGTAACCGGAGGAAAGACGGTTCACGACGTCAGTGAGGACATCGCTGGTGTGGTTGAAGGCAAACCAAGTAAATCCTGGTTGCTGGCCTTGGCTGTTTCTTTAGGGGTTTTATTGCTTGGTGCATATGCTGTACTCGTTCTTCTTTGGGAAGGGATTGGAGTATGGGGGCTGAATAAAACGGTAGGATGGGCCTGGGATATTACCAACTTCGTATGGTGGGTTGGAATAGGTCACGCCGGAACGTTGATTTCAGCAATTCTTCTACTCTTCAGACAGAGATGGAGGATGTCTATAAACCGTGCGGCAGAAGCGATGACGATCTTTGCTGTGATATGTGCTGCAATGTTCCCTGGTTTACATATGGGAAGATTGTGGTTAGGTTTCTTCTGGGCACTACCTCTACCTAATACGTATGGGTCTCTGTGGGTGAATTTTAACTCACCACTTCTTTGGGACGTATTCGCCATCTCCACATACTTCTCTGTTTCATTGGTATTCTGGTATATAGGTCTGATCCCCGATTTTGCAACAATTAGGGATCGAGCAAAAAATAAAATCTCCAAAGCCATCTATGGTGGATTAAGCTTTGGATGGGACGGGGCGGCCAAAACATGGGGCCATTATGAGACAGTTGCATTGGTTTTGGCTGGACTGGCTACTCCCCTTGTACTTTCCGTACATACGATCGTATCATTTGACTTTGCAACTTCGGTGATACCTGGATGGCACACTACTATATTCCCTCCATACTTTGTGGCTGGAGCCATCTTCTCGGGTTTTGCGATGGTATTGACATTACTTGTAATTACCAGGAAAGCATTCAAACTGGAAGATTATATCACGATCCAACATATCGAATTGATGAATATAATTATCATCATAACCGGTTCAATTGTTGGGATTGCTTATATCACAGAATTGTTTATTGCCTGGTATAGTGGTGTAGAACCGGAACAATACGCCTTTTACAATAGAGTTACCGGACCCTATTGGTGGGCTTATATGTCGATGATGACATGTAATGTAGTTTCACCACAATTATTCTGGTTCAAGAAAATAAGAACAAACCTTGCTGCCACATTTATCCTATCAATTGTAGTGAATATAGGAATGTGGTTTGAGCGATTTGTGATCATTGTAAGTTCCCTACACAGAGATTATCTGCCCTCAAGTTGGGCGATGTTCTACCCGACAATATTTGATGTTGGTATGTACATGTTCTCCTTTGGGTTCTTCTTTACTGCCTATTTGTTATTCGCCAAATATTTCCCGGTGATCAATATGGCTGAAGTTAAAAGTATCATTAAGGCTACCGCCGAAAAAGTGACTAAATAATGGCAAAAGGATCTGATTTTCTAGTTGGAATTTATGATGATGAGGAAGTACTTCTGAAAGCAATAAAAGAAGTACGTGGCCAGGGTGTGAAGATTCATGAAGTATATTCTCCATTTCCGGTCCACGGAATTGAGGAGGCATTAGGGTACCGAAGATCACGGATGTCAATTGTTGCCTTCCTTTTTGGTTTGCTCGGAACCAGTTTGGCGCTCACGCTTCAAATCGGTATGATGACAGTTGACTGGCCAATGATCATAGGTGGTAAGGATTATCTACCTATTCCTTCCTTCATTCCGGTAACATTTGAATTAACCGTACTTCTGGCGTCTTTTGGTATGGTAGGTACCTTCCTTGTGATTAGTGATCTTAAGCCATGGGGGAAGCCTAAGCTTTTTGATATTAGGATTACAGATGATAAGCACGTTATGGCCATTGACCTTTCATCAAACAGTTTGGAAGAAAAGAAGATTGACAAGTTGATGAAGGATAATGGGGCCAGTGAAGTAAACAAGAAAAATTACGATGAGCTATAATATGAAGCAATTTGCTTTAGTCACAATAATCGGTGTAGTGCTGGCAGGGTGCGCCGCTGGCCCGGACGATACGGGTTTGGAATATGCTCCTAACATGTATCACTCTGTTCCCTACGAGCCTTTATCCCAGGTTACAGACAAAGGTTCTGGAGAATGGGTCTATGCGTTGGATTTTCTTCTAAGTCAAAACAAAAAGGAAAGCCCATACCGAGATGATCATGGAGAGTACTATAATTCGAATCCCTACAATCCGAATAGAATGACAATGCGAGCGCCTGTTCCAGGTACCGTCCGGAGAGGTCAGTATCTACCAGTAAGGATAGCTCCCGATGATTATGAAGCTGCGGCAAGACTTTATGAGAATCCTACAGATTCAACTGAGGCAGTGATTAAAGACGGTAAGTTGCTTTATGAGAGTTTTTGCCAGCATTGCCATGGGGCAGAAGGAAACGGGGATGGTGCAGTCAGTTCAAAGTACCTGGGAATTGCCAATTTAAATGGTGCGGCATATAAAATATTAAATGAAGGTCATATATATCACGTGATCACGTATGGAAAAGGATTAATGGGAGCTCACGGTTCTCAGATCAGTGAGGAAGATCGCTGGAAGATCGCGCGATATGTTAAGGTATTACAACAGAAGTAAATAACAATATTTACCGAAAATGGTAGAAGAACGATTTGAATTTACGGCCAAGGCGAAGAAAAGTCTCTTTATACTCATTGGAGTTGGTCTTGTCCTTACAGTATTAGGAATTATTCTCTTGAATGTCGGTGGAGGCCATGGTGAGGAAGAAGCCGGAGGTCATGCATTTCACTGGTATCAAAGAGTCTTTGCCGATATTTGGATAAACAACATATTCTTTACAGGTATTGCTGTTACAGGAGTATTGTTTTTTGCTATTCAATATGCTGCACAGGCTGGATGGTCTGCCGGACTAAAGAGAATTCCATTTGCATTCGGCAATTGGTTACCAATTGCAGGTGTACTAATGCTGGTTTCTTTTCTGGCATTCAATCATGATATTTTCCACTGGACTCACAGCAGCCTTTATGACAAAAGCAGTGCTGATTACGATTCAATAATTGATGGCAAAGCAGGATTTTTTTACTGGCCATTAGGGGCAGGTACTTTCCCCGTTTTCTTCCTTGCCAGGATGATCATATTTTTTGGAGTTTGGTATTGGTTATTTCTACAGTTGAAGAAACTTGCTTTTAAAGAAGACCTTGAAGGAGGCTCGGAGCATTGGTATAAAATGAGGTCCCTGTCAGCAATCTTCATCGTTTTCTATGCAGTTTCATCTTCAATTGCATCATGGGATTGGTTGATGTCCATAGACACGCATTGGTTTAGTACGATGTTCGGGTGGTATACTTTCGCAAGCTGGTGGGTAACGACCTTAGCTTTGATCACATTGATCGTAGTCTTATTGAAGGATCAAGGTTTGTTGTCAATAGTTAATGCAAACCACTTACATGATCTTGGAAAGTTTGTCTTCGCTTTTTCGGTATTCTGGACATATATATGGTTTAGTCAATTCCTACTCATATATTATGCGAACATTCCGGAAGAAACCATATACTTTGTTGAGAGGTGGAAAAATGACCATTACGCACCTGTATTTTTTGTTAACCTAATCCTAAACTTTTTCCTTCCATTTTTATTATTAATGACAAGGGATTCGAAAAGACATTCAAGGTTCCTGAAAGTAATAGCTCCTATTGTCATTCTGGGTCATTGGATCGATTTCTATCAAATGGTTACACCCGGAGTATTGAAGGAGAATGGGGGAATTGGATTTTTAGAAGTGGGTATTCTGTGTATATACGCGGGTTCTTTCCTTTATGTATTCTTAAGTCATCTGGCGAAAGCTCCTTTGTTTGCGAAGAATCACCCAATGTTGGAAGAAAGTTTACACCATCATATATAGGAATAAGACATGCTGAATTTGATAATATTAGTTGCGGTTGTACTTATTGTGGCGATACTACTGGTTATTTTCAGGGTTTCGACACTGGTAAGTATAGTAAAGGGGGATACGAAAAAGCAGGTTACATCCAGTAATAAGGTTCAGGCAGCTGGGATGCTGATATTCCTGATTGCTGGAATTGTTGGTTTCTTTTATTATTCCTTTGGAGGTTTGGAAGATGACTTTGTCAATCCAATTGCTTCTGAACACGGTGAAGTCACAGATAGATTGTTCTGGATCACAATGGCAATTACATGCTTTGTTTTCATAGTGACTCAAATATTCCTCTTTGGATTTGCATGGAAGTATCAGCACAAAGAAGGTCGTATTGCTCATTTCTATCCTCACAATAATAAACTTGAGTATATCTGGACGGCGATTCCAGCAGTAGTACTGGCATTATTGATCTTAACAGGACTGAGAGCATGGACCAAGATTACGGGGCCGGCTCCTGAAGATACTGAAGTTGTAGAAGTCATGGGTTATCAATATTCATGGGCTGTGAGGTACGGGGGTGCAGATGGAAATATTGGCGACTATGATTACATGAAAATCGATGCTGTCAATCAAATGGGAATTGATTTTACGGATAGGGCATCATTTGACGATTTTATCCCAAGGGAGTTGCATATTCCAAAAGGAAAACCCGTTGAGTTCAGGATTAGGGCTCGAGATGTCATTCATAGTGTGTACCAACCACATTTCAGGATGCAAATGAATGCTGTTCCTGGAATGCCTACAAGATTCTGGTTTGTGCCCACAAAATCAACTGCTGAGATGAGGGCGGAAACAGGTAATCCTGATTTCAATTATGAGTTGGTCTGTAATAAGATTTGTGGATTCGGGCATTTCGGGATGAAGTACATAATAGTTGTAGATGAACCTGAAGACTATGAGGAGTGGTACAATTCTCAAGATCCATGGTTGAAACAGAATTCCGATTATCTCGGACAGGTTCCGGATAATTTACAGGAGGCAGCAAAGATTGCAGCCGGTATCGAAAACAACGATATTGAACAGGAAGTTGAGAGAGTAACAGTTAGTTTAAATTAAGGAATTACTATGTCAGTAACAGACATTCAAATTACAGAAGACCTCGCTCATGATGATCACCATGATGACCATCACGAGCAGTCATTTATAGAGAAGTATATATTTTCCACTGACCATAAAACAATCGCCAAACAATTCCTGATCACAGGTATATTCTGGGCGATTATTGGTGGAGCTCTTTCAGTCATTTTCAGATTACAGTTAGGTTTCCCTGAAATGCAGCTTGAATGGCTACGTCCTATAATGGGGGGTTGGATTACTCCTGCCGGAAAGCTTGATACCGAGTTTTATCTGGCATTGGTAACCATGCATGGGACCATAATGGTTTTCTTTGTTTTGACAGCTGGGTTGAGTGGTACATTCAGTAATTTCCTTATTCCACTACAGGTCGGTGCCAGGGATATGGCTTCGGGATTTATGAATATGCTGTCATACTGGTTTTTCTTCCTTTCCAGTGTGGTGATGTTCGTCTCTTTATTTATCGAAACTGGACCAGCTAGTGGTGGTTGGACTATCTATCCTCCATTAAGTGCTCTTCCTCAGGCAATGACTGGATCCGGATTGGGGATGACTCTCTGGTTGGTGTCAATGGTATTTTTCATTGCATCGACACTACTAGGTGGTATCAATTATATAACGACAGTTATTAATCTCAGAACGGAAGGTATGTCTTTTTCAAGACTACCATTAACCATCTGGGCTTTTTTCATAACAGCTATCTTAGGTTTATTATCCTTCCCTGTGCTGTTTTCGGCTGCTTTACTTCTGGTTTTTGATAGGTCGTTTGGAACAAGTTTTTATTTATCAGAAATTTTCATTGGGGGGGAAGCACTCCCTAATCTTGGAGGAAGCCCCATTCTTTTCCAGCATCTTTTCTGGTTCCTGGGACACCCTGAAGTGTATATTGTAATTCTACCTGCTCTTGGTATAACATCAGAGATCATTTCCACTAATTCGAGAAAACCGATTTTTGGTTATAAGGCAATGATTCTATCCATGCTTGCAATTGGATTTCTATCATTCATAGTATGGGCTCATCATATGTTTGTATCGGGAATGAATCCATTCCTGGGATCAGTATTTATGCTGTTAACCCTGATTATTGCTGTTCCATCTGCTGTTAAGGCATTTAATTACATTACCACATTGTGGAAAGGTAACATTGTTTTCACACCAGCAATGCTTTTTTCCATTGGATTGGTGTCCTTCTTTATATCAGGTGGATTGACAGGGATTTTCCTTGGAAATTCAGCCCTGGACATAAACCTGCATGATACTTATTTTGTGGTGGCACATTTCCATCTCGTTATGGGTAGTGCAGCATTCTTTGGTTTGTTGGCTGGAGTCTATCACTGGTTCCCAAAAATGTTCGGAAGAATGCTCGACGAGAAATTGGGATATATCCACTTCTGGTTGACGTTTGTAGGAGTTTATCTTGTATTCTTCCCTCTACACTATATAGGAATTGCCGGTTTCCCGAGAAGATATTATTCATTCACAAGCTTTGATACATTTGGAGGCTTCACTGATCTGAACATGTTTGTAAGTGTTGCTGCCATTATAACATTCGGAGCGCAGTTCATATTCTTGTTCAATTTCTTCTACAGCATCTTTGCTGGGCGAAAAGCACCCGCAAATCCGTGGAAGTCTAATACACTGGAATGGACTACTCCAAGGATTCCGCAGCATGGTAACTGGCCAGGGGCTATTCCAAAAGTGTTTAGATGGCCATACGACTATTCAAAACCTGGTGCTCCTGATGATTTCATTCCACAGCACGTACCATTATCGTCCACACCAGAATCTAATCTTCCTCATGAAAAGGAAGAGGCAAAACTGGAAAATGTAGAAAAGCCAAAGAAAGTGGATGAAGCTAAGTAAAAAGGGGTTCAGACGAACCAACCTTTTTACTCTCTTCGCAGTTTATTTCCTGATACTGGTAGGGGGTATTGTAAGAAGTGTAGGCGCAGGAATGGGTTGTCCTGACTGGCCAAAATGTTTTGGGGGAATATATCCACCCAACAATGTCAGTCAGCTCCCGGAGAATTATAAGGAAATTTTCCTTCAAGAAAGGGTAACTAAAAACCAAAGATTGGCAAGGACACTTACGAATTTCGGTTTTTCTGATCTGGCAAATAGAATTGGTAATGATCCGAATATTCTTGTGGAGGAGGATTTCAGTCCTGTGAAAGCATGGGTGGAGTACATCAATCGAATAATAGGTGTATTGATAGGATTTTCAATTATTGGGACAATGACCACGTCCTTTAGTTATTGGAAAGAGAACAAGAAAATTGTGATATTCTCAATTCTTTCTTTCGTGCTGGTAGTGTTTCAAGGGTGGATTGGGTCATTGGTTGTCAGTACCAACTTACTCCCGGGATTTGTATCATTTCATATGGCTTTAGCACTGGTACTAGTGGCTTTTTTGATCTATACATATAGTTCAACTCTAGATAGAAACTTGGAGGTGGATAAGCTTACTTACAGGTTGTCAATTGCTCTGTTTGTTTTGCTGATCCCCCAGATTTTCCTGGGAACACAAGTTCGCGAATCAGTTGATTTACTATTGACTCAGGGAATTGAGAGAATTGAATGGATATCCAATTTAGACTGGAAGTTCTACATTCATAGGTCCTATAGTCTATTGTTTGCAGGTATTGTGGCATATCTTTATTTACGATTGAGGAAAAAAGGACTAGGCAGTACTCATATCGGAAGGGTGACCTTGGGAGTAGTAATACTTGTGATCATTGAAATTTTGGGTGGTGCGGTTATGTCCTATTTTGAAATTCCACCTTTCATCCAACCCTTGCATTTGCTTGCGGGCTCCTTACTTTTCGGAATGGTATTTTATTTAATTTTGCTGACCAAAAATCAACCAGCCCACAGTCTATGATCAACAATACATCTACGATATCGGGATTGATTGCCTATAAGGTGAGGGCTTACTATGAATTACTTAAGCCAAGATTATCTTTTCTCGTAGCTTTTTCAACAGCATTTGGATATCTGCTGGGCAACAGCGGGTCATTAGATTGGGTGAAAATGATCTTATTTTCAGTAGGAGGCTTTTTGATTTCTGGGGCTTCTGTGGCGTTGAATCAGGTGATAGAAGTAAGATTCGACACCATAATGAATCGGACCTCCAAGCGCCCCATGCCAACAGGAAGAATTGGAAAGTTGGAAGCTATTGAATTTTCAGTTGTTGCCAGTCTGCTAGGATTTATCATAGTTTTCTTTTTTACTAATTCATTGGCGTTACTGATCTCAATCCTTTCAATGCTCCTGTATGTATTTGTGTACACTCCGTTGAAGAGAGTGGGTCCGATTGCAGTATTAGTGGGAGCAATACCAGGAGCTTTGCCTCCTTTGATCGGTTGGGTAGCAGCTACCGGAAGTATCAGTCATGAGGCCTTGATTATTTTCGGCATCCAGTTTATTTGGCAGTTTCCTCATTTTTGGGCGATAGCCTGGGTAGCTGATGAAGACTACAAGAAAGCCGGTTTTAAATTATTGCCTGGGAATGGCAAAAAAGACCTTAACACAGCAATCAACATAATGATCTATACATTATTCCTGCTTCCGTTGGGATTACTGCCCACCTATTTTGGGTTAACGGGAATAACAAGTGGTGTGATAGCGACGGTTTGTGGGGTTCTATTCTTAAGTCAGACATTCTCCTTAATGAAGGATAACTCAAGGAAGTCTGCTCTAAAAATAATGTTCAGTTCTTTTATGTACTTACCGATCGTTCAGATCGCATATTTATTGGATAAAGTATAATGGATAATACAGCATCAATTGGGAAGGAGACGGCAAGGGTTCGATCAATGAACCCTAAGAAGTTTGCACTTTGGCTATTTCTGATTTCTGTTACAATGATTTTCGCTTCATTGACAAGCGCATATGTTGTCAAGAAAGCTGAAGGTAATTGGTTACTTATTGAATTTCCTGAATTGTTTCAGACTACTTCTATCATAATAGTGATAAGTAGTATCACGATGCATTTCGCGTACATATCCGCGAAACGAAACAACTTATTGAACATTAGGATTGGATTATCAACCACTGGAATACTGGCAATTGCCTTCATGGTTGGACAATATTTAGCTTGGGGAGATCTTGTGGCAAAAGATGTGTTCTTTGTAGGGAATCCAGCTGGATCTTTTATTTATGTGTTCACCGGATTACATGTATTGCATCTTGTCGGAGGATTGATCTTCTTGATGGTCGTGTTGTATCGAGCTTTTAAATACCGGGTTCACTCCAAAAATTTGCTTTCCATCGAGCTTTGCACAACATATTGGCATTTTCTCGGTGGACTTTGGTTGTATTTATATATATTTTTGATCGCTAATAATTAATACCTAATCTATGTCCAGTACTGCAGTTATCGTAGAGGAGAATAAGCAAAGTCCATGGCGTGGGGGAGTTCCCCCCATGAAAGCCAGTTATGGAAAGTTAATGATGTGGTTCTTCCTTCTTTCGGATGCTTTCACATTCTCAGCATTATTGATCACCTACGGTGTAATTCGTTTTAGCCATCCGGCTTACGAAGGTGCCATTAAGGATTTTGAATTTTCCCAAGCGTATTGGCCCGTACCGGAAAAGGTCTTTGAAGCAGTTCCTTTTCTTCATGGTGTAGAACTGCCTTTGGTTTTTGTGGGAATTATGACATTCATACTGATTTTGAGTAGTGTGACTATGGTTTTGGCAGTAGAATCAGGAGAACGAATGGATAGGAAGGGAGTTGAGAAATGGATGCTTTGGACTATTGTTGGAGGTTTGACATTTCTCGGTTGCCAGGCATGGGAATGGGGTCACTTCATTCATGGAACAGAAGGGGGAGGTAAATTACTGGACGGATCATTTTTCTATGGAGCTAACCTAAGTTTGAATCAATATGGGCCAAAGAACTTTGCAGCCTTATTCTTTTTTATAACAGGGTTTCATGGTTTCCACGTATTCAGTGGAGTTCTCATTAATTTTGCTGTCTTCTTCCAGACAGTGACGGGAAAGCTCGAAAGAGTAGGGCATTATGAAATGATTGAGAAAGTTGGCCTTTATTGGCACTTTGTAGATCTGGTATGGGTCTTTGTATTCACATTCTTTTATTTAGTATAATCATTATCTTCTGAATTATGGAGCAAGTTTCACAAGTTGAAGTAAAACCGGTAAATAAGGATAAAGTAAAATTATTCCTGAGGGTAATGTGGATACTGGCAATTGTCACTGCCTTTGAATTCGCAATAGCCTTTACTGTACCTCATGAGTATAAATGGCTTAGAATAGTGGTATTTGTCGTTCTTACAATCGTCAAGGCCTATTATATCGTTTCGGAATTCATGCACCTTGGACATGAGAAACGCTCGTTGAAAATGTCCATTGTGTTGCCAATGCTTTTCGTGGTTTTCTTAATATTCATACTAATCTTCCAGGCGGACGCCATTTTTAAGGTCCTGTATTGATCATTGAATAGGAAATTTCTAAAAATACTTTTATTAGTAATAATATTTGGGGTACCGGTAACATGGTACCTTTTTTTACAAATATTCGGGGAGAATAAATTTGAATTGGAAATAATTCAAAGTCTGGAAGCCCCTTGTCTCGATGGTTCCAATACTCTTTATTTTCAATCAAGAGGTCTTGATGTCGAAGAGTCCAATCAATTGCATCGGTTATCTGAATATCTCGATAGGAAAGGGATCAATTTTTTCTACGATACAACAAATTGTTTTGAAGGGTACGAACTTCCTTCTTTATTGTTGGTTGATAAAGAAGGAAATTTGCGAGGTGTGTATTCACTGGACTTGAAGGATGTGGACCGCGCAATGGTTGAAACAGATTTATTATTGAAACTCGAAAATGAATGAGCAAACCACACTGAATAATTCCACTTACCTGACCCTGATAAAGGTAGTTTCATTGGCTATTCCCGTTGTTGTTGCAATACTCCTCTATATGCCAACTAAGATGACGTTTGGGAATTGGGTTTATATGCTTCCTTTTTTGAATGCAGGGATTAACATTTCGACAAGCATATTGCTGATTCTGGCTTTATGGGCGGTATTGAGGAAAAAACTGGAGTTGCACCGTTCCCTAATGAGTACCGCTTTTATTCTAGGTGCGATTTTCCTATTGAGTTATGTTACTTATCATTCATCAGTAGACAGCGTAATCTTCGGAGATTCCAATGGGGATGGCACATTAAGTGACTCAGAAAAATCCACTATTGGAAGCACTAGAACTGTTTACCTAATATTTCTATTGTCGCACATTCTTTTTTCACTTGTGGTGGTCCCATTGGTATTATTTGCTTTTTATTTCTCACTTACCGGACAAATCGAAAAACATAAAAAAATTGTCAAATTTACGTATCCGATTTGGTTGTATGTTTCAATAACGGGAGTGATCGTCTATTTCATGATCCGTACCTATTATTAGATGATGATGAAAAAAAGATTTCTTAAAGTCTTGTTGTCATTAATTGTTGTTTTCTTCATTTCACATATTGAGTCAATGGGACAATGTGCAATGTGTAGAACGCAGATTGTCAATAATGTTAGCGCCGGTGAAACAAATCTTGCGGCAGGGTTGAATTTCGGTATTCTCTATCTATTTGTTACTCCTTATATTTTGGTTGGAGTGATTGCTTTCCTATGGTATCGTAATAGCAAGTTCAACAAGAAGAAATACGATTTTTTAAGTCGAATGAATGGTGAATGAGCCCCGTTCCTATTTAATATTATTCTAAATCAGATTCTATCTAACTGCAAATTAGACCGATGGGTCTTTAAGCATTATTCAAATTTGGAATTGGTATTCTTTTTTGGCCCGGGAATTGTGCGAACTTTCTAGTTGTAAGTTTTTACGGGTTTTTATTACCTTCAGGTCGGGACAAAATTGATGAGAATAAACCGTACTTTACTGGTCTGGCTTTGGTCAGTCGTCATTATCAGTTATTCATACATAAGCTTTGAATCTTACTTTCTAGGCGATCCTTATTCAGAGGTACAAAATCGTCTAATTGAAGTTTTAGATGAACAAAGGACTACTCTTAACGATCTAGCCGACAATTGGGAAAATCCTAAGTATAACAAAAGCAAGCTAACGGATTATCGATATCCGATAAGGGTTTACAGAGATGACAGGTTAGTCTTTTGGAATTCAAATGATTTTATTCCTGATATTCGAGATATCCGGAAGAATGATACCTTGTACTTTGATAATGATTCAACCTACGTCGTACGCCGCATAGACCTAAACAATGGTTCGATATCCAATCTCGAATTGTTCGCCTTTCTTCCCCTGAAGTATGAATATTCCATTTACAATCAAAATTTAGTTCCTGGATTTAACAAGGAGATCTTCAAAGGCTACAAAGTAGTAGTGGAGAATAATGGACAAAATATTTTATCTAATACATTACCATACCATGTGCATCTCAATGAAGAACTGACATCTGGCAGTTTGAGAACTTCCATTGAAATCCTATTAATTCTGGTAATTCTAATGTCGGTTTGGAATCTTTCATGGAGACTACCATGGGAACGGAGGCCGGTAACTTCTATTCTTATTTTAATTTCATCAATTTCAATCCTTCGATTGTCCCAGCTCCAACTTTTCCCAATTTCCAGCTTTGTCAAAAGTCACTTTTTTGATTCGTTACAATATGTGGCCGGATGGTGGAGTCCTTCTATCGGTGACCTTATTATTAACCTTATTCTAATCATTATAATAAATTATCATCTGTCAAATTGCTTTCTAACCCGTAAAAGATTTGCGAAACTGGCAATGATTGAGAATGGATGGTTGCCTCATTTAATTGTTTTGATCTGTAGCCTTGGAGGATTTGTTTGTGCCTACTTCATATATGGTCTTGTATTAAATCTAGTGAGCAACTCCCAAGTGGCACTGGATGTGACCACCTCAATCCAATATGATTCTGTCAGGATTTCATTTTACCTCTGTATTTTACTTGGTGGGATCATTTATTTTCAAGTCAATCACCTTCTCTACAGATACTTTCTAAAGTCAATATCAAACTCAAAAACTAAATTAATTACTTACTTCATTGCTGCCGGTGCCTTCCTGGTTCTTGTTCCGGAGTACGGTGTAGTATTTATTCTAATTCAACTGCTGTCCTGGGTAGGGCTTCAACTCTTTGGAAGACCCTACCAATTTACCAGGGTCAGGTACATTACATTATTTCACATGATGTGGATTTCGTTAACGGTCACTTCTCTGAGTTCCTTTGCGATATATAAGCATTTTGAAAAAAGAACAAGGATCGATAAGCAGCGTTTTGCGGATAATCTTCTTATTGGGAATGATGTTTTCACAGAATATTATCTAGGTAAAGTAATTGATAAAACTAAATCCGATCCATTTATACGAACAAGATTTTTGAATGAGGTTTTGGCTACAAATCAGACGGCATACCACATTGAAAGATTCTTTCCTTTCTACCTTGATAAGTATGATTTGAATATTTTCTTATACGACAAAGACGGTGATCCATATGGATTTACCTCGGAAGGCAACCTAATGGGATGGATGAGTAGATATTTCGCATCTGAACCATATCTAACTTCCAATGAGGACATCTCATTCATTGAGGATCCGGCAAGTGGACGTCACAAATACATTGGTCGTGTTGAGATCCAAAATAGTGGGGAAAAGATCGGTTTTGTTATCCTTGAGTTGAATCTTAAGAAGTATATTTCGAAGTCTGTATTTCCGTCTTTATTGATGGAGGCCTCGCCACAAGCGAATCGCAATTCGTATGATTATGCCATGTACAATGGCGACAACCTTTTGTACAGTCAAGGGTCGTTTTCTTTTGAAACGGAAATAGATGCCGGCATACAAAATCTCATAAACTCCAGAACAAAATTCGAACGCAATGGGACAGATTTCTATATAGTCAGACTACAAAACGGTAATAACCTAATTGTAGTGTCTTCTCTTTATGGTCTTAACCAGATTTTTTCTAACATATCCTTTCAGTTCATTCTTGCATTGTTGATAATTGGTCTTTTCTACATAATTCTGCGGATCTATCAACCAATAAGTGAGTTTAGTCTTGCAAGTAAAATTCAGTGGTATACTGGATTAGCTTTCGTTATTCCGATTCTTGTGATCAGCATTGCTATTCTCAATGTACTCAATACATCATATGAAGATGAAATTAATCGAAACTATCAGAAAAGAGCCAGAAATCTTGCAGAGAACCTGGTCAATGTAACCTCCCAATTTCTGGATAACAGTATAAACCGAAATGAATATCAAAATGAACTGGATAAATCGTCAAATCTTGTTCAGGCGGATATGATGGTTTACGATAATAAAGGGATTTTGCTAGGTACCAATCGGGAGGAAGTATTTGATCTGGATCTTCTTTCTCGAAATATTAATCCCAAAGCAATGGACTATTTGACATTAAAGAAAGGTCAGATCATTGTTCTGGACGAATCCATTGGAAATTTGGAATTTAAAACGGTATATACAGGAATTACCTCGTATCAAACTGGTGAGATGATCGGTATCCTGGCACTTCCGTTTTTCAACTTTAAGAATCACCTGAGCCGTCAACAGATTGAGGTATTCAACAATCTGATCACACTTTTCACAATGATTTTCCTGATTTCAATGATCATAGGAAATATTGGTTTGAGTAATCTGATCTCACCAATTAAAACTATTGCCGATCGACTCAGAAAAGTGAATTACCTGGAAAATGATACGGAACCTCTAACCTACAACACTCACGATGAAATTGGCCTGTTGGTCAGAGAATATAACTCCATGCTGAAGAAGTTATCTGAAAGTAAGGAGACATTGGCAAAGGTTCAAAAAGAATCGGCCTGGAAAGAGATAGCCAGACAGGTTGCTCATGAAATCAAGAATCCTTTGACCCCAATGAAATTAAAGATCCAGCAAATGCAAAGGACTTTTGAACCTGAGACCATTGAACATAAGAGTCTGAATTCCCTTCTCACACAGGTTGATACCCTTGCCTCGATAGCTGATTCATTCAGTGCATTTGCTCAAATGCCTGCTCCGGTCAATGAGAGATTCAATATTTCGGAATTGGTAAAAAGCGTCAGCGGGTTACATCACAGTGAATCATTGGATTTAACATTGGAGATTGAACCTGATCTAATGGTCTATTCAGATCCAAAAATATTGAGTCAGGTTTTCAATAATCTTATTATCAATGCAATACAATCGATCGAAGCGGATAAAAAGATAATACACATTGACCTTAAAAGAATTGGGAAAAAAGTACAATTCTTTATCAAGGATAATGGGGAAGGTATCCCGGAAGATCTAAGAGATAAAATATTTAAACCATATTTTAGTACAAAGGAAAAAGGAAGTGGAATTGGATTGGCACTGGCTAAGAAAGGCATCGAGCAAGCGCACGGAGATATATGGTACGAATCCAACGAGAAGCAAGGTACCACTTTCTTTATTTCATTACCTGTCAATTAGATTTCTCCTTTTATCATTTGTTGCAGGCATTTCCTTCCATACTTATGGTCAGGAAAATCTCAAATGTAAAACCATTCAACCTTCTCAGTTTCCATACGTCCTTGACACGATCCCAATCGAATCTCAAAGTATTAGAGTTTTTCCAGATAACCTCAGATTTTCCTATGACCAAGACACCCACATTCTTACAATAGATTCTGAAATCGACAATTCAGTGAGGGTTTGTTACCGAATTCCTTCATCATTAATTGAGAAGCCCTACTCTCAAAGGGATATAAGGACATATGATTATATAGGTAATTATCAGCCTAAATTGACAACTCCTATCCTTTCCAGGGATGATGAATTATTTTCAACTCCAGGTCTCTATAAATCAGGTTCTATTTCTCGTGGTATTACCGTTGGTTCGCGCCAAAATCTGTTCGTTAACTCCTCGCTGAATCTTCAACTAAGTGGCAGATTAACGGATGATCTCAATATTGACGCTGTAATCACCGATCAAAACATTCCTTTTCAACCAGAGGGTAATACTCAACAGTTACGTGATTTTGACAATGTTTTTATTAGCATCTACAACGAAAAATTTAAGGTCACCACGGGAGATATTGTCCTGGAGAATCCAAAGGATCGCGGCCATTTTCTGAAATATTACAAGAATCAGCAAGGATTCCAAGTTGAATTTCAGGATAGGATTGGAGATCACTGGTCATCCCAGTCCAAAGCCTCGGTTGCATTATCGAAAGGCTTGTTTGCAACAACTAAGGTGGATGTAATAGAAGGAGTACAGGGACCGTATCGTTTGAGAGGCCCAAACGGAGAAGAATTCATCATCATTTTGGCCAATTCTGAGAAGGTTTATTTAGATGGAAAGTTGTTAAAAAGAGGTTTTGACAAAGACTACATAATCGATTATAACCTCTCTGAATTAACGTTTAATCCCAATATTTTGCTCACAAGATTTTCCAGAATAAGGGTTGATTTCGAATACACTCAACAGACATTTCCGAGGTCAAACATGCTGGTTTCGCAGAGAATTCAATCTGATCGAATGGATTTTTATTTTGACTATTACCGGGAAAAGGATAATGAGAATGATCCCCTGACCATACAGCTTGATGATAGCGACCTACCTGGATTGCAGAACGTTGGGGATAACCTTGATAATGCTACGATCTCAGGAGTTGACTCCATACGATTTAGTGAAGACCGCATTCTATATAAGAAGATTGACACAATCGTTTCAGGACAACAATTTGATATCTATGTCAGGAGTGTTGACCCGGACTCCGCAAGATTCTCAATCAGCTTCTCTGAGGTAGGTCCAGGTTTTGGCAACTATATATTGGAAGTTTCGACAACAAACGGAAGGTCGTATAGGTGGGTCGCTCCTCAAAACGGGGTACCAAGTGGAAGGTTTGAACCGGTTATCAAGATAGCAGTTCCAAACATGAGACAAATGGGTGTATTTGGTTCCAGGATCAAAATCACCGAAAAACTTCAATTTCATCAGGAAACAGCGTTTTCCAGGCAAGACAAGAATTTACTCTCCTCTATTGACGACAACGATAATACAGGTATGGCGTGGAAGGGTGGATTTTCCCTGAACAAGGCGTCATTAACATTTTTGGAAGGATATGAACTCAATTCTCAGGCTTCTTTTGAATACAATAGCACGAATTTTCTTCCTATTGATCGATTTCGAGCTATTGATTTCGACAGGGATTGGGATTACCTTTTTCCACAGGACTCCCTTGCTGCAAGTGAAAGGATCATAGATTTTTCAACAAATGTTACAAAAGACATAAATAATTCCATTGAATATAACATTGTAGCGAGGCATCGCAAAGGTGCCGTGAAAGGAATCCAGCAACGTTTGAATTTGAGTCAAGAATTCGGTCCTTTTTTCTATAACGGGAGTCATTTTTGGATGGATAACGAAGTTTTGGATAATAACTCATCCTGGATCCGTACATACTCTGAGGCTGGTCTGAAAAACAATACCATTTCGACAGGTTATTTTTTTGACCTGGATCACAATATCATAAAATTCGAGGATTCCGTTGTCAGATCTGCCATGTTCTATGAGGAGAATGGTGTGTTCCTGAGGTCTGCGGATAGTTCAAAGTTCTTTTTCAATGTCTTGGCAGCAATCCGGAATGATGACATTCCTGAAGAAGGGAGGTTGACTCCTTTTACTCGATCCAGACGTATATCGGTGGACTTAAGTCCAATCCGAACAAGTAGGCATAGGATTAATATATCTGGGACTTATAGGGGGGTGGATGAACTTTTGGACAGTCTTGATCAAGGTGAAAGAACGATCCAGGGTAGAATCAACTCCTTCAATTCTTTCTTACAAGAACACCTCAAAAGTGATCTTAACTACTCAACGTCCAACTCAAGAGAACTTAGACGGGAGTTTATTTACACCCTGGTTGGAACAGGCCAGGGTACCCATACCTGGCGAGATGAAGACGGGGATGGCACACAGGATCTCAATGAATTTTATGAAGCTCTGAATCCAGATGAAAGAAATTATATAAAACTGTTTGTACCTACTAATGAGTACATTGAGGCTTTCCAGACCATATATCAACATACTGTTGATATTAAGATGCCTTCCGGATGGAGATCGCGTAAGTCAGTATTAGAGAAGATTTCAAGATTCTCATTCCAAAGTAACTGGAATATTGTAATCAAGAACTCCTCAGATGAATTATCCAATCAATTCAATCCATTTAGTAATTTCAATGATTCCACAGTATTATTTGGAAGAAGAGGAATTAGGCATTCGATCTTTTACAACAGGGCTCAACGTGGAATAGGGATATCAGTCAATCGTAGGTCTATTCGAAACAAGCAATTGAACCAGAATGGTTTTGAATTGATGAAAAAGGAATCGTGGGATAGCAATCTGCGATGGAACCTATTAAGGGATTATCAAATAGACCTTAACATTGCTCATGGAGTACAACAAAATACTTCGGATTTTCTGGTTTCCAGGAACTTCAAAGTATTTGAAGATAGAGGGAAGTGGAAGTTCAACTGGTTGATGACAAGGAAAGCGAGGATGGCGTTCTCATATGCGATTGCAAGAAAGGAAAACAGATTATCAGAAACAGGGAATGATAAATCTCTAATACAGGAATTAGGTTCTGAGTTTATCTGGAGTGAACCAAAATCCGGAAATGTCAACATGAATATTCAGTTTTTGCACATTGATTTTGAGGGATCGGAAAACACATACATTGGATATCTCCTTTTGGACGCATTGCAGCCGGGGAATAATGTCAAAGTCAATGTCAACTGGCAACAAAATTTAAGGAAAGGGCTACAATTAACTTTTCAATACTTTGGTAGAAAATCTGAAAATACAAGATTAATAAATTCAGGATCCATGCAGTTGACGGCGTATTTCTAGATCATGGCTTCATCGATTTCATTAATCGCGTTGCAAAGACGAAGTTGTTTAATTCATTCACCTCTGTTTTCATAATCTCCTTGTTACTTCCTTCCCATAGTTTTTTTCCCTCAAACATGAAGATAATCTTGTCACCGATCTCCATGACAGAGTTCATATCATGAGTAACTACAATGGTAGTGATATTGTATTCCTCGGTCAACTCCTTTATAAGGTTATCAATCCGTATGCTGGTTTGAGGATCCAGCCCTGAGTTAGGTTCGTCACAAAAGAGATAGTTCGGATTGGTAACAATAGCCCTGGCAATTCCAACTCTTTTTTTCATTCCTCCACTCAATTCTGAAGGCATTTTCTTGTTGACGTTTGCCAACCCAACACGATCCAAGCAAAAGTTTACCCTATCTAATTTTTCTTCCGGAGGTGTTTTTGTAAGAGTGTCAAGGGGAAACATAACATTTTCCTCAACATTCTTGCTGTCGAATAGCGCCCCTCCCTGGAAAAGCATTCCGATTTCTCTCCTAACTTCCGTTTGTAATTTCTTATTGCCATCTGTGAAGCATCGCCCATCAAAAAGGACTTCACCCTGATCCGGGTGGACAAGCCCTACCATATTTTTTAACAGTACGGATTTACCAGTTCCACTCGCTCCGATTATAAGATTGGCTTTTCCCCTTTCAAATACTCCGCTGATGTCAAAAAGGATCTGTTTGTCACCAAAGGTTTTCGATATGTTTTGTACTTCAATCATCCAAGTAGTAATTGAGCCAGGAAATAATCAGCACATAGTACGGCGATACAACTGCTGGTTACGGCCGCTGTGGATGACTTTCCTACTTCCAGTGCTCCACCACGGGTATAAAATCCTTTGTATGCAGAAATCGCCGCAACGAGGAAACCAAAAACCAATGCTTTGATCAGCGCAAAAAACACGTTGAACTCAATGAAATCAGATCGAATTCCGTAGGTATAATCCGTACCTGAAATTACTCCGGTCAATGTACCTGCCAGGTACCCTCCATAAAGCGCCAGAAAGCCGGATATCACAACAAGCATGGGGTACATGATCATACTTGCCAGGATCTTAGGAAGCACCAGGTATGAGGTCGAATTGATACCCATGACCTCCAGGGCATCAATCTGCTCTGTGATACGCATTGTACCTAATTCTCCGGCTATGTTGGAACCGACTTTGCCTGCATAAACAATTGCCATCACCGTCGGTGCCAATTCCAATACTACCATATCCCTGGTGACAAGTGAAATGACGTAATCCGGAATGAACGGACTAACAAGATTGTAGGCAGTTTGAATTGTGGTCACAGCTCCCATAAAGACTGAAACAATCGTAACTATAAATAATGAGTTGTAACCGACCTTGATACATTCATCGAGAGTAAGATCAATATAGGTCCTGAATCTTTCCCTTCGTACCAGCAGGTGGGACATGAATATGACGAACTTCCCTAGACTTTTCATTCAGAACCGAAATTAATAAATAAGGGATGAATAGTATGACCATATTTTGATTTGAATAGCTTTATGGCAATTATTATCCAAATCAGAAAGAGATGAATAACAACAAAGTGCTGGTGATTACCGGTGGTTCAAAAGGAATTGGAAGAGCAATCATAGAAAAGTTTTATTCCAATGACTTTGACATTATCACATGTGCTCGCAATGAGGGTGATTTGGACAGATTGAAGGGAGATTTGCAGGTGGAAACTCAGGGTAAGATCCATACGTGTGTTTCAGATCTTTCGAAAAGGGAAGAAATAAGGAATTTTCTTGATTTTGTGAGACTTGTGGGAAAACCTGTTGATGTGCTGATAAATAATACAGGAAGATTTATCCCCGGAGAAATCCTTAGTGAGGAGGAGGGAGCTTTGGAGGAAATGATTGACACAAATGTTTATAGCGCCTACCATGTCAGCCGTGGTATTGTACCTTCAATGAAGGAACAAGGATCCGGGCATGTATTTAATATTTGCTCGACAGCTAGTCTAATGGCTTATCCAAATGGTGGTAGTTATTGTATTTCCAAATTTGCCATGTACGGAATGTCGAAGGTCCTAAGGGAAGAACTGAAAAATTCGGGTGTGAAAGTTTCCACAGTTTTTCCGGGAGCCACTCTGACTGCGTCTTGGGAAGGTGCAGAGATACCGGAGGAACGATTTATGAAGCCGGAAGATATTGCTGATGCTATACATGGAGCGTATCAGTTGAGTGATCGTACAGTAGTTGAAGATATTATACTTCGACCTCAGCTTGGGGATCTTTAAATAATCTTAACAATTACATCTTACATCAGTTAGTTTTGCAAGGATCTTGCACATCTATCCATGCTTTTAGAAAAACAACTGTATTGCAATAGCCTGACTCGTTACAGCCGTCGTAAAACCAGGGTTGTGAACATCGGCGAGGTACCTCTCGGAGGAGATCATCCCATCAGAGTACAATCCATGACAACTGTTGACACCATGGATACTCAGGGGAGTGTTGAACAAAGTATCCGTATGATCGAGGCCGGCTGTGAATACGTCAGAATTACGGCTCCTAGTATTAAGGAAGCTGAAAACCTGGAAAATATTAAAAGGGAGTTGCGTGGTCGAGGCTACAATACACCACTTATAGCGGATATTCATTTCACACCCAATGCGGCGGAACTTGCCGCGAGGATTGTTGAGAAAGTGAGAGTAAATCCCGGGAACTACGCTGACAAGAAGAAATTTGAATCCATTGACTATTCAGATGAATCCTATGAATCTGAGCTGGAGCGAATTCGGGATAAATTCACCCCTCTTGTAAGGATCTGTAAGGAATATGGTACGGCGATGAGAATCGGTACAAACCATGGATCCCTGTCGGACCGGATAATGAGTAGATATGGGGACACACCAATTGGAATGGTAGAATCAGCACTGGAATTTCTTCGTATTTGTGAGGACGAGAATTACCATGAGGTAGTCTTGTCAATGAAAGCTAGTAATACACAGGTCATGGTTCAGGCCTACCGATTACTTGTTCAGAAATTGGATGAAGAGGGACTACAACCATACCCGCTTCATTTAGGAGTCACTGAGGCAGGTGAAGCCGAAGATGGGAGGATCAAATCTGCAGTTGGTATCGGTACATTGTTGGAAGATGGTCTGGGAGATACGGTCAGAGTTTCCCTTACAGAGGAACCGGAAGCGGAGGCACCGGTTGCCAGAATGTTGGTGGACCGGCTTATTGGACGAGAAAACCATGATAACATCCCTGATTTGAAGGATTATTTTATCGATCCTTTTTCATATAACAAAAGGAAGACGGAGGAAGTGGAGATCCTTGGTGCTGACAATTTACCAAGAGTGATCGCCGATTTTTCGAATTTCAAAATATCTGATAAAAAAGACATCAATCCCATCGGACATTTCTATTTGCCCGAATTGGATAAGTGGTCTATGAATGACCTAGGCGCGGATTTCATATATTCAGGAAGCAATCCCATACCATTCATGTTACCCAATGGATTGAAAGAGATCAGGGATTTTTCTACATGGGACGATAATATATCCGATTCTTTTCCACTTTTTGATCTTGATACCTGGTTAACAAGAGATTGTGAGCACCCAACATTGAATTTTATTTCGATGTCTACTTTAGAAATCAACAAATTTCTTGATGAGGTGAAGGAAACATCGAACATTGTTCTGATCCTGTCTACCAATAATGCTCATGCACTTGCAGACCTCAGGCAATCTATTATCAGATTGATCGATGGTAATACAGGAATTCCTGTTGTCATAAGGAGAGACTACCGATTGTCAGGAAAAGATGAAATGATACTGCATTCCTCAACAGATATTGGTGGTTTATTGATCGATGGGCTGGGAGACGGTATTATGATGGGGACCAGTGCGATCCTTGAAGTCAATAAAGGACAGTTGAAAGAACTCAATGAAACTGCCTTTGGAATTTTGCAAGCAGCAAGAACACGGATCACGAAAACTGAGTACATATCGTGCCCATCATGTGGCAGAACCCTTTTTGATCTTCAGGAAACGACAGCTATGATCAGAAAACGAACTGATCATTTGAAAGGGGTTAAAATTGGTATTATGGGTTGTATTGTCAATGGTCCAGGTGAAATGGCTGATGCGGATTATGGGTATGTTGGGTCTGGTAAAGGGAAGATAACACTTTACAAAGGCAAAGATGTGATTAAGAGAGCTGTCCCCTCAGAAAATGCCCTGGACGAATTAATAGATTTAATTAAGGAGGATGGACGTTGGATAGATCCTTCATCAAATGAGGTTTTAATAAACTAATGGAAAAGAAAGAACAAACAACTGAAGCGAAGAAGGAGGGAATGGGATACTATTTCGGAATGAGAGAGGTGTTAACTTATTTCTTTAGGAAGAAAGATCCAAACCGACCTTCAAACTTCAATATAAAAGCAATGCACACGATTAACAAGATCTCCATTCTTATGTTTCTGATGGCGGTTATCGTAATGGTCGTAAGATTCTTTTCTAGACTCTGAGATGGACATTGAGGGTTACAGGGATTATTGCATTCAGAAGCGTGGGGTGACCGAACACTTTCCATTTGATGATAAAGTACTGGTATTCAAGGTAATGGGAAAGATGTTTGCTTTAGCAGATGTTGATGAGTTTGATTTTATCAACCTGAAATGTGATCCGGAACTAGCTATTGATCTGAGGGAAAAATACGATGGAATCCGCCCTGGTTACCATATGCATAAAAAAACCTGGAATAGTGTTTACACTGATGGCTCTGTTCCGGATGAGAAAATATTAGAGCTGATTGATCTAAGTTATGACTTGATAGTTCAGGGTCTACCGAAGAAACTCAGAACTAAGCTTTCAGAAATTGAATAGAGATTATGATGAAATTAAAGGCTCCACTTCTGGTATCGATTATATTTCTATCTTGTATCATGTCTGAGGACAACGAAATGATTATGGATCAAAATGTTGGATCAATCGAACAAAGCAAGGATACCTTAACCTACCTGGCTCTTGGGGATTCATATACAATCGGTGAAAGCGTGAGTGAAGATGAGAGATGGCCTGTCCAATTGGCTAGCAAAGCATCAGGAAATGGAACAGCCATAGGAGATCCTGTGATTATAGCAAAAACGGGCTGGACGACAGATGAACTTCAAAAAGGGATTGAAAAGGCTCAAATATCAGGGAATCAATATGACCTGGTTTCACTTTTGATCGGTGTAAATAATCAATACAGAGGCTATGATATTGAGATCTTTAAAAAAGAGTTCCAAGAGTTACTGAATCAGGCCATTGACTTTTCCGGTGGAAATAATCAGAATGTATTTGTGGTTTCCATACCTGATTATGGGGTTACTCCGTTTGCCTCGGGATCGGACACTCAGAAGATTTACGAAGAGATTATCCGGTATAACCGAATCAAAGAAGATATATGTGCACAATATAACATTGCGTATCTTCAAATAACCGAAATATCAAGGGAAGCAAAGAGCGATCCAAATTTGATCGCCGATGACCGATTGCATCCATCAGGTGAAATGTACAGAAGATGGGTGGATGAGGTCATTTATCCATGGTTGGAGAAAAAATGACGGATTAGCATCCACTAAATTGAAAAAATTGTCGTTATCCGTTAATAATCCTATTTTAGAGGTGGGAAACACCACCTAATCCTTAAATGCGTACAATTTCCGCTCTTATTTTGACGCTGGTTCTCCTTGCTTCGTGTAAGGACAGGATTATATGCCCTGCTTTTCAAAGTACGTACATACTCGATGATTCCACACGTATGTTTTATTATTCTTATTTGTGGAACCTTGATGAACCGACCCGTAATGAGTACATCGCCTCAATGGTACAGGGACAAACCGTTGAAGATTCACTGGCCACTGACACCGTGGCTTTGGCTGTAGGAGGGACTTCTTCGGATGTTGAGACCTACTTTAGCTATGTTTCTCAATATATACAGCCCGTAAAGGATGTGAGGCGTTCGAAATTTGGTATTATCAAATATGAGCCAATGTGGTTGAAAAACTACAATCTCAAAACAGCGCCAATGGAGAATGTACCTGGCCCTGAAGAAGAAAAACCAGAAGTCGAAGAACCTGTGGATATTGGTGAATTTGTTGCATCGGATTTCTCATCTGATAGTACATTAACAGTAGATTCGTTAGGAGTGGTCCAGCTTGATTCAATCTCATCCGATAGTGCTGCAGTCATTCCGTCCAGTTTAGTAGCAACGGCTGATGTGGCTGAAGAACCAAAGGGCCCACGTTATCTGTACAGGTACGATCCGAGCGGGCCCAATAATGTTGAACAAGAGTACTACAACAAATACTTTGGAGAATTTCTGGTCTATAAACCCCCCAAGAAGAAAGAAGACGTAGAAGAAATAAAAACCGATACCTTAAATGCTGCCACAGATAGCCTGAGTATGGCAACAGACTCCTTAGGAGTCGGGGCTTTTCAAGAAACAGATTCTTTGCAAACAACACCTATCCAAGAAGAAGGAGGATTGTTCCGAAACAAGAAGAAAAAGAAAAGGAGGAGAGGAGAGGCCACGGATGAAGGAAATGATCCGAATGATGAGGGAAGACTTGAGGATGACTAGTTAATATCCTCCTTCATGAGAATTTCAAGTAATGCATTTGTGAATTTAGGATTCTGTACACTGAAATATGAGAATAGAACACATTGCATTTTGGGTGGGTGATCTTGAGGTTTCCAAAAACTTCTATGAAAAGTATTTTGGCGGTGTTTGCAATGACCTTTATACAAATCCGTCAAAAAGATTTTCTTCATACTTTATTTCTTTTCCGGAATCGGAGGTTCGATTGGAATTGATGTATTGCCCTGATGTACCCGGTTTGCGAAACCGAGAATACTCCACAAATCCTGAGGACCAACACCTGGGATTGATCCATTTTGCAGTAAGCCTTGGTTCGAAGGAACAAGTTGTCCGGAAGACAGAACAATTAAGAAGTGAAGGAATAGTTGTTATTAGTGAGCCAAGAACTACTGGAGATGGCTATTATGAAAGTGTAGTCCTGGATCCTGATGGCAACATGATAGAATTGACTATTTAAATAACTTCTGCCGTCCAATCATGTAGTCGTAATTCGTCTTAGAATAAATCAAATAGACAATTAAGATGAACTATAAAAAAAGGATAACAATAGAGTCACCTTCAAGTAAGGTCTTCGAATCATTGACATCAGAGATTGATAAATGGTGGGGAAAAGTAGATAATAAGATCTCGAAAGAAGGTGATGAATTCCAAATACGTTTTGGTAAAGCTTATTGGAAATTCAGGACAATTCAATTTAAGCCAAGTTTCCAATTGGTCTGGCTATGCATTGACGGATACCCGGAGATGGAAAGGGAGTGGATTGGCACTGAACTTAGCTGGAATTTGGAGAACGGAAATTCCCAAACAGTTCTTTCATTTGAACACAATGGACTTACACCATCATTAAATTGTTACCATGTTTGCGCACCAACCTGGGATACATTTCTTACAAGAAGTCTAAAGAGCTACTGTGAAACCAATATTGGCTACCCTCAGCCATAAGTGAGTTGTATTCGAATCCTAGGAACCTGCAGCCTTCTTTCTAACGATCCTGAATCCTTGTACGGTAATTCGATCTCCTGTCAAATAAATTCTTAAGAAACGTTCGAAAGGGAAGATCAGCAGAGCTACAGAAGCATCCACAAGAAAATCGACGGTAGGTGAGCTTTTGACACTTACATACGATCCAACCAGTGACTGGAGAAATTCTATGACGAGTATTACAGTGAGTATCGTTAAACCCTCACTGAGCAATTGGTTTTTGGTATTGGATTGATTGAGTCGGAATGAAATGATCATAAGCGCACCAAAGAACATTACCTGTAGTGCGTAAAACCAAGGTTGTTGCCAATATGGGGCACTTACCTTGAAGGAAATGACATCATGCTGTTCGGTTCTTCCAAACGCGTCCCGTGTTCGAACCAGGAGTTCGTAGTTTCCAGGAGGGAGATAAGTAAAATCAATGATATTATTACCACTCCATGAAGACCAGCCTTGGTGTAATCCGTTTAGTAGGTACTGATATTCGAGGTTGAGAAATCCTGCATATTCAGGTCTGGCCAATTCGAATGAAAGATTCCCTTCATCATAGTTCACAGTAAACAGTTTGTCATGATCGATTGCACGAGACTGACTTGAGACACGCTTCAAAAACATCTGATATGCATCACCTATGCCGGTGTCTACGTGAATGTCATAGTTCAACAATTCATTGTCTTTAGTAATAAGCCAGTACCTCCCTGACTTTTCATCATAAGACACAAATCGAAGGTCTTTGAATATGCTGAGATACTCATAGGGTGTGATCAAACCATTCTCAGATAAAGTATACCAGATCTTCCCATTGAATATCCAGATATTTCCTTGTTGATCCTGAAAGTGATTCCTGGGAAGCCCAATTTCTAATTTGAGTGTTTCATTTTCTACTATTTTTCCTTTTTCTCTGTCCAGATAGAAATATCCTTGGTAATTAATGAATGTCAATGTATCCCTTATGGAAATTACATTCATAATATCGAAGATGGTATTGTCTACTTCATACGTTGTATCAATTTCGATGTGGGTACCCTGTAAGGAAGCCTGGAAGATGGAACTGGTACCAATTAACCAAAGTCCTCCTTCCGAGTCTTCATAGGTGCTTAAGATGATATCATCCAGTTCCAATTCGTCTAGCTCAATCCAAATATGATCCTCAAGCGTGAATAACTTTAACTCGCGATTGTAAGTGTCTACCAAAAGCTGATCTGTTTTTTCCAAATACTGGATAGTCCGTACTGGTTCATGAATAACCAGGTGGGAAGAGGTATCATCAATCTCGAATACACCTGAGGTACTTGCTCCTAAAAGCTTGTCCTTATATTGGACCAGTTCCTTGAATTTGCCGGAAGCATTAGGAACCTTAGTGAATCGAAATGAAACAGCGGAAGGAATTTTTTTGGTTTTCCTGATGTATTTGACTTTTGAAGCTTCGGTGGGTGTAGCCGTAAACTTATCAATTTGTTCTTCTGTGACTACTTCATATTCCTGCACAATCTTCCTGGTATGATGCAACCTTTTACGCTCTTCTCTTTTCGCTTTTCTGGCAAGGACTCTCTCCTGATGGATGGAAAGAATGGTTGAGTCGTTGGGACTGGCTGATACTAAAGCTTTTTCTTTTTTTCGGAAAAGATTACTAAAGAATCCTCTAATTCCTCGTTTTTTGTTTTCAGTAAATGTTATGGTATCACTTATCAATTGGGTTGAATCGAGCAGAGGGCTAATTGATTCTTCGGGTTCCGGATTGGGTTCTACCGCTACATTGACTGTCCTTTGTCTTTTGCTTCGGTTTTGTGCAACATAATATACTTTCTCGGTAAAGGCAGTGTCTTTATCGAAGTAATAGACGCCCAGGCTGGAACTTACCCAAAGTGTTTCATCAACCCAGGCCGCAGAAAAAAGGTTACCTTCCAAACCAGGATAATGCGAATAGCTGTGAGCAGGGAATAAGGGAGCAATTCTTGTTAATCCAAATTCATGAGCTACCCAAACTCCGTTTTCTTCATCTATATTTATTGCAAATACTTCATTATCCGGCAATCCGGAATGGTAATCAACTACTTCGAAATAAGATGTGTCATTGACATTGAGGAAAATACAACCGTTGGTCAGGGTAGAGCACGCAATCAACGTATCATTAAGTGCAACAGCCCCACTTATATATACTTCCATCGATGAAAGTTTTTCGTTGTGAGGTAATTCCTCCCATCCTTTGCTTGTGATTTGATAGAGGTAACCATCCAGGTCGGAGGCAAATGTTTGATTTTTACTTTGAAAGGTGTACGCGATCTCAAGAGGTGCTTCCTCGTGGGTCATTACGTCTCCGTTCAAACGGAATGTCCCATTCGGGGCATTTGCAAATACTTCGTCATAAAATTGATAAATATTAAGGTATTCATCCCCGTGGTGATTTGTTCTCTGTTTTTCAATATCGAACACATGAATTCCTTCTCCACCAAAGAAGTAAACATGGTTGTCATTGGCTATGGTTTGTATGAAAAGCTCTTGAGAAGAATCTGATGCAAACAGAGGTACGTATTTGAATGTATCTTGGGTGTAATCCAATTTTCCATACTGACCAACACAACCCACATAAATTGTGTTGTTTTCATCTACCGCTAGTGACAAAGCGGCAGATGGTGTTGGGTAGAAGTCCCAAGATGAGCCGTCGTATATTAATACACCTGATCTATTTGCAACTACTAATAATCCGTTATTGTCAGAAATCAGATCAAAGCTGATATTGTCGACATCAATACCTTCAGGAGAATGTTGGGTGACGAAAAAATCCCCGCTCTGGGCGTTCGAGAAAATTGGAAAACAAAAAAGTATAGTGATGAAGTAACTGGTCCATGTTTTCATAACTCTCCTGGTCTCTCGATTATTCTGGGCGGCAACTGGTTAGAAAATGGTGTTAATTAACCTGTAATATTAATTTATTACAATTAAAAAAAGGAAAAACACAAATGAAATAAAAACTACGAAAAACGGTTTATTGTTTTACGTTTTGGTTTTTACCTAACGTATAGGTTGTCATTTCGACCTAAAAAAAGCTGTCACATCGAGCGAAGGGAGATGACTATACATGGAGGTAAGCAATTCATCATTTGAGAGAGTCTCTATACATTCTGAATAGTTCTCTCCAAAGTCGAGAAGACAGCTTTTTTGAGGGTTTAAATTACAGACCCGAAATGCATATCATAACTCTGTAATTTCGATGTTCTTCCATGCGACTTTTATTCCTCCACCGGAATGAATCTGAAGTGCGACAGAGCCTTCCGCGGCCCCAATCTTTTCATCTTCCAGTGTAATCATTTGTACATCATTGAGCCATGTAGTGATGGTGTTCCCGTCTGCACGTATCCGCATAGTATTCCAGTCCCCATATTTTAGTATATTATCCAGTTCAGGGTCAGGTTTAATGAGCCAGCCTCTTCCATATGATTCATATATCCCACCTGTATGTTTTCCGGGTGGAGCGACCTCCGCTTGCCAACCTGTGATCTTCGTACCTTCAATGGATGATCGAATAAAAACCCCGCTATTCCCGTCAGCACTTTGCTTGAACTCCAGTGTCAATTCGAAATCTTTGAATGTTTTGTCTGTCCCCAAATAGCCGTATTCCTCATCAGGACCACTCTCACAATATAAAATTCCCTCTGCGACGTACCATTTTTCTGTTCCATATATTTTCCAACCGGAAAGATCCTTTCCATTGAATAGGGAGGCTTGGGAAAAAAGTGCTTGGCATGTTAACAAAGTAAGCACCAAGGACAAGGTATATTTCAAAGTATGGACAACCTTTAGCATAATCGAATTTTTTTAACTCAATATACTAATACCTGAAATAATGAGCTTTTAATAAGAGATAAGTGTTATCATATTAATGACAGCAACTTCCTCCATTACGACCAACTTATTACATTCCAGATACCTTAACCGGTTAAAATCCTTCAAAGAAAGTTTTCACAGAGTTCATCAGGATTACGGTGATGAGGACATTCATTCCTTTAGAGTTGCTATTAAGAGGATCAGGGCATTAATGGCTTTGCTTGACAAGGTAAGTCCAGGTAATAACCGTAAGAAATCTTTCAATCATTTCCTTTCACCCCTTTTCCGTAGTGCTGGATTCTTGAGAGAGAATCAGATCAATTTCAAACTTATAGAGAATTATATTGAGCAGTATGATTTTTTGCCTCTGTATTTACAAAAGTTGAAAGATTCTTTGACTAAGGGACGGTTGGAATTGAATGTGTCCATGGATAGGTTCGATTTCATCAGCTTTGATTTGTTGACCTCTGAAACCGAAATGTTCATACAAGAAATTCCGGATAAACTGGTATTAGCAGTGACTTCCTCCTTCATTGGTGATCATATGAATAGAATCAATGAATTGAAGGAGAGGGACAATAAACTTCATAAAATCCGTATAAGACTTCGGGCTGTTGGTGAGATCGTAAAACTTGTCTCCAAAATGGAGGAAAACTATTACAATCCCGATTTCAAACAGGCTGTTCAATCTTTAAATGACCTAATTGGTGAATGGCATGACGATCTCGTCCTGATTGACTCCCTCAAGCGATTTGAATCGGGGGAGTTTGGAATATCCTCAAAGGTATTTATTGGTATGATTGAAGATCGGAAGGACATAAAGCAGGCTCAGATTTACAGATCCATAGATGAGGACCTACTTGTCCATGAATACCAAGCATAGTTAGGTTAAAATCTCATTTTCGGTAATGAAATAAGCCATTTCCTTACCCCATATTCGGTAGGTGAGTTTGGAAGGGTGTATCCCGTCACTGAAGAAATCTGATGGCTGTCCTGAAATGCCATTTCTTTCCATCCAGTCTTCCAAAGTGATTGAAGAATGATTGTAATATACGTTGGGATGATTCACAACTTCTTTCTTCAATTCATCACCAAGTAACTCCACGAGATTGCCGATTACAAACTTCATTAAAGATGTGAAAGCAGGAAATTCCTTAATGGGTGGCATATTAGTAAACACAATGGGAGTCTCATTGAACTTAGACCTTACGTTTTCGATTAAATTCCGGATTTCTTTGCGCCAATCCGAAGGTCTTTTCAGAGCGAAAGCATCATTACCACCAAGCCCCACAACGATAATATCTACCTTCTTCTCTTCTATTTTGGGAAGGATCTTTTTTGTTACCCGTTTTGTAGTATATCCACTTTTCGCATAGACGCTCCACTTCACTGAAAGATCAAGTTCCTGCGCAAGAGTGGTGGCTAAGGAACCAGTAAATCCTTGTTCATGAGTAGACACTCCAACTCCGGCAATGGTACTTTCTCCAATTGTGATAAGTTGAACTTGATTACGATGTTCACCTATTTCTCCTTTGGTTCCTTCTGCTTCCGGAAGTTGGGGAATTTGTTCCCTGATTTTTTTACCCTGAATATAGAGTATAGGTAAAAGAGGGATTGAAAAGATAGCTCCTAAAATGTACTTAACTGACATGTATTATTAAAATAACATAAGAGTGAAGAATATGTTCGTCAGCTCTGCAGTTCCGCGGAATAATTAAAATGTAGGGATAAAACTTGCGTAACCGAATGATTACATTTATACTTGTAACCGATTAGTTACATAATTTGATGAGAAGAGATGTGTTTCAGGCTATTGCGGATCCGGTTAGAAGAGACATCATTGAATTGTTATCTAAGAAAGCCATGGCAGTCAACGATGTTGCTGACCATTTTGATATCAGTCGCCCAGCAATCTCGAAACATCTTCGAATTCTGAACGAATGTGGTCTGATCGAATTTGATCAGCAAGGAAGAGAAAGGTATTGTCAAATCCAGCCAAAGAACCTCATACCAGCATTTCTTTGGATTGAGAAATATAGGGGATTGTGGGAGGAACGTTTGGATTCCTTTGAAAACTATTTGATGGAACTAAAAGAAAAAAGTAAAAAAGAAGAATAATATGAACGACGCAAGCAACCGCACACTAACCCTGGAGAGGACTTTCAATGCACCTATAAAATTGGTCTGGGAAGCCTGGAGCCAACCAGAACATATTGTAAACTGGTGGGGACCGAAAGGAATGGAAACCAAAGTCATTGAACACAATTTTGAACCAGGTGGAAGCTGGAAGTATTCAATGATGATGCCTGATGGAAATGAGTTTCTGGCCGAGGGTGTTTACTCTGAGATCGTGGAGCAGGTGAAAATAATCTCGAGTGCGGATTTTAAACCGATGACTGAAGGTGTCGAGCTGCAGGCATATTTCAAAGCTGATGGAGATCAGACACACTTCACCTTCAGTGTAGTCCATGAAACAGAGGAATATTGTAGGCAACAGGAGGAAATGGGCTTTTACAATGGGTGGGGTTCAGTTTTTGACAGGTTGAATGAATTCTTAACTGAAACTATATCCTAAAACTAACAATCATGAAGGAGATCAATTCTGAAATAGAGATAAATGCGTCATTGTCCCGCGTGTGGGGAATACTCGCTGATATAAAGAACTGGAATAAATGGAATCCAATAGTAAATGATGCTGACGGGAGATTGACATTGGGATCTAAGTTAACCGTTACAATGAAGGGAAAAGATGGCAAGGATACAAATAAGTATTCACCTGAAGTTATTCAATTGGATATGGAAAAATCATTCCGATGGAAAGCCACAATGATGGCAGGATTCCTGTTTACGAATTACAAACAAATTGAGCTAAAGGAAACATCTTCGGGTACCCAACTTAAGCATTCTGAGCAGTTTAGTGGGCTTTTGGTCCCATTATTCTGGAGCAAGATGGAAGCAGGAGTTCCGAAGATGATTGGCGCCATGAACAGGGCTTTAAAAGGAGAAGCTGAGAAATAGGACCAAATATTGAAATAGGTTAAAGAATTTCTCTTCGATGATTAAATTCATCATTATTTCCTAAGATTGTTGTCGTCATGAAAATCACCAACATTAATATCTTATTGATCTTTGTCATTTTTCTAGTGAACTGCAAAATGGGTAAAAATGAGGGTATAACACTTAACGAGTTAACCATCAACCAAATCCACCAGGATTACAGAGAAGGTAGATACAATAGCCGGGATTTGGTATCAGCTTACCTTGATAGAATTGCCAAGTATGACAAATTTAATGCTATCTCAATGACCAACCCTAATGCATTGGTGACGGCAAAAGAGTTGGATGATGAATATTTAAGATCTGGACTACTTCGTCCTTTGCACGGGATACCGGTCATAGTCAAAGACAATATCAATGTAAAGGGACTTCCCACCACCGCAGGTTCAAATGCCTTAAAAAACTACATTCCGATAGAAGATGCTTTCATTATTAGCAAATTGAAAGAAGCCGGAGCTATTGTAATTGCCAAGTCCAATATGGCGGAATGGGCTTTCAGCCCAATGCATACTGAAAGTTCAACCCTTGGGACAACAAGCAATCCATACAGTCCTGATCATGTTCCGGCAG
The DNA here is from genome assembly GCA_965242805.1 of Cyclobacteriaceae bacterium. Classification (GTDB taxonomy): domain Bacteria; phylum Bacteroidota; class Bacteroidia; order Cytophagales; family Cyclobacteriaceae; genus JANQEU01. The sequence continues at coordinate 5,618,885 of CBDETD010000002.1, forward strand.
GTTCGAGTGGCGGGACTGCTGCTGCCATCGCAATGAATTTCGGGACGATCGGATTGGGCACTGATACAGGTAACTCCATACGAGGTCCTTCATCACATTGTGCCCTTGTGGGCTTCAGAACTACTCTCGGGCTGGTTAGCAGAACTGGGATTGTTCCACTTTATTTGAGAAATGATGTGGTGGGGCCAATGTGCCGGACAGTTGAAGACGCGACCAAGGTTCTGGCGGTCATAGCCGGATTTGATGAAGAAGATCCAATTACTTCTTACTCTAAAGGCAAAATCCCACAGAATTATCCACAATTCCTCCAATCAAATGCACTATCTGGGGCCAGGGTAGGGGTACTAAGGCAACTGACCGAGGACATTCATCCCGAGGTTTCTTCACTCTTTGAGAATGCATTATCTGACCTTATAACGGCGGGAGCGACAGTTATTGATCCTGTGGATGTTAAGGATTTTGAAATATTGAGTGAAAACCAATGGTGTGCCTCCTTCAAAGAGGACCTTGAAACATTCCTGAAGGATCTTGTCCGAATGGATTCGCTACAGAATATCGGTGATGTCATTGAAATTGGCTCAGATTCGAAATTTGCTGCGACCAGGCTGGAAAGAAATGCGGCAAACACTGGAAGATGGTCAAATCCGGAAATCGAATGTCTTGATGCGTATTCTGATTCTTTGCGAATTGCCTTCAGGCTGTCAATCGAGCAAGTGATGGACTCCCTGGAATTGGACGCACTGGTGTATCCTACCTGGAATTTTCCCCCAGCACGAATTGACAGGTTTGCCGAGGAGTATAAGGGTGACAATAGTCAGATCATTAGCCCTCATACGGGACAACCTGCATTTACTGTTCCTATGGGCTACACGGATGTTAACTTACCAGCCGGACTACAATTTCTTGGAAGAATGTATGACGAAGAGGTGCTTGTTGGATTGGTTTATGGGTATGAGTTAGCGACGAGGCATAGAAGAACTCCTTGATGAAAACGATACAACCTATTCGTTTTTCTTCGAATCGGGAAAGGAGATTGTGGTTCATTACAGGCAGTGCAGTAGTTGCCATCTATTCAACTCTTGGATTGGCAGGTTCGATTGTTGAGGAATTGGAGAGATCAGGTCTTCTTAGTGTCTTCTTTTTCGTTGCATTTGTTTTTTCTGTTCTAATTATCATTGGAAGTGCTATTCTCAACAAAATTGGATCCACCAGGATATGGGTGACAGCTGCAATCACTATTGTATTTGGGATGACAGTGTTAAGAATGGGAATCAGTCCGGTTGAACGTACTCATATTTTTGAGTATGGTCTATTGGCGATCCTCATCCATGAAGCACTAACCGAACGGAATAAAAATGTATTCACCGTCAGGTGGCCAAGTCTAATAGCTATCATTATCACAATATTGCTTGGGTTTATCGATGAAGGTATACAGTATTTCATTCCAAACAGGGTATTTGATTTGAGGGATTTGATCTTTAATACTGCTGCTGCGACAACTGCCACTATTACCAAAATACTTGTAGCCAGAATACCAAATGCCCAACCATAGCAATCCTAATTAATTTGAATTAATTGTATTAGAGCGATCATGATTCTCTTTTTAATTGTTATGGAATTGAACAGCAAGAGAAATGACTTTCTTCTTACTAGCCATATTTGGTGTTGCTATGGCCCATTTTGAGGGAGTGGTCGTAGTCTACCTGAGGAAAGCAATCGGCCTGGATGTAACGGACCTTAAGTCCAAGACTATCGCTGATATCCCCAAGCGAATTGTTCTAATAGAGAAGACTAGAGAAGCTGCCACCATCATAATGCTTGTATGTATTGCCCTGTTGGTGGGGGAAGGGTGGTTTGACCAATCTATGATCTTCCTATGGACCTTTGCATTTTGGGACTTGTTCTACTATGTCTCATTGTATCTGACGATCAAATGGCCCCCGAAACTAACGACAATGGATGTTCTTTTCCTTATTCCCAGACCCTGGATAGCTCCGGTTTGGTTCCCAATTGGAGTTTCAACATTGACAATATTGCTTGTACTAATATTTTACATTCTTTAAAGCTGTACCATGTTTTACGCTCTTGTATATTATCCAAGAATTGAGCATGCAGGATTTCACACATTTCGGAACAAATATGAACCTTATTCATTCCTAATTGAGGATCATATTCCTTTGATATATCCGGTTCCCGATTCAATAGGTGAAGAAGGTATTTCCAAACACATTGAGAACGTGCTTAATGATTGGAATCCATTTGAGATCCATATCTCAGGATTTGAAAAAACAGTGGACCATTGGTTAATGCTCATTTTGAAAAAAGGGAATGACCTGGTTATTCGGCTTCACGATCAATTGTATCAGGACATTCTAGCATCTTACTTGCAGAAGGATTTACCCTATGTACCTCATGTTGGTCTGGGACTTTTTAGTAAGGAAGCGTATGATTTCAACAATCCAACCGCAGAATTGACCTTGGATCAGGAGAGGTATCAGGATGCTTTGGCGGAATTGAAACAAATGGAGTTAGACTTTCATCGGACAATTGATAACCTTACATTGGTTAGGGTAAATGACGATTTTACTAAATGTTGGGATGTAAGAGATTTTCCCTTTTGACTATTTCTCGAATTTAATATTGACCTGAACAAAAGCACTTTGATCAGTTCCCGCTTTGATGTCAATTACCTGGATCAACCCGCGTTTACTTCCATCAGTTTTGGATGGATCAGTTTCAAACGCAATTATATCGCCAATCATTAGACCTGAACTTCGTTGTTCTCGATTACCAGCAGTACCGTTCTCAAATCCGCGATAAATCGTTACGTAATCAGCCTCGTCAAATTCCGATGCTGTCAAATTAGTTGACTTAAAAATTGTTTGGTTTCTTTTTTCCCAGGTATCAATCCCTGCAAAATTGGCGATAGGATAATCCGCGATTGAAGCAAAAATGGCCTGGTTGTTTGATTCATCATAATAATAGCCAAAATCAATTTCTCCCTTAACATCTTCAGTAGATGAATTTATTTGATTTATAGTCCAGCTCGGTTGTTCATTTGTCGTAGTAAAAAAAGTATTGGACGTACTCCCACCGTCGGAATTGGTAATTGGGGGTTGTAACAATCCTCCCGGAAAGATCCGGAAGGAGGGTGGATTTATACCTACCCTATAAAATGCCGTATCTGTTCGATCCAGATCATCAATCAAAAGAAATTCTATGTCTATTTCAGATCCCACAAAACTTTTGTCTGTCTCATCGATAGTGTAACTAAAAGTGGTATCAGTCTGTCCCTGGACACGTGGTAATATCTCATCTGCACCGGTTTCATTTCTTGAACCATCCTTTATGGTTGTAATAAGTAAGGATTTGAAACCTGCTGGTGCCGATATTTCTACTTTTGTGACCAATTCACCCCCGGGATCCGTATTTCCGAAATTCGGATTGATGAAAACGGAGGGATTTTCAGGTATTTTCACTTTGTCATCTCCACAGGAACTTAGAAATACCAGAAACATTAAAACAATTGTGATGTCCTTCATGATCATATGGTTTTTTTAGCACCAACATTAAATTTAATAGGTCCAATGATTCAATTATCAAAAGATAAGGATATTTGAAAATTATGAAGAAATCTCGAATCATAATTTTGATACTCTTTTTTACTTCCAATTTTTCCAATGGTCAGGAATCTCCGGGGAAATTGTATGGTCACGATATGGTTTATGATAAATCTGAAAGGGAGATCATTCTATTTGGGGGATTTCGAGAGGATAGAAGCTTAAGCGGGGAAACCTGGAAGTGGGATGGTGAATGGGTAGAATTGGATATAACTGGTCCCATTCCCAGGAAATGGATGTCACTTGCTTATGATTTTCAAAACGAAGAAATTGTTCTCTTCGGTGGTAGGGATTCTTTGAATAATTCTCTTGGAGATACATGGATCTGGAATGGGAATAGTTGGCAACAGAAGTTTGTCAAAGGACCGACGCCCCGTGACCATCATAGGATGGTGTTTGATCTAAAATCAAATCGAACTCTTTTATTTGGAGGCTGGGATGGTAAAAAATTATTGAATGACACCTGGAGTTGGGATGGTAGAAAATGGACTGAGTTGCCAATCGAGGGCCCTGATGCCAGGGCACCTTTTGGACTTACCTATGATGAAAGGAATGAGAATATTATACTATTTGGTGGTAAGGATCTCAATGATTTCTTCGGTGATACATGGATCTTCGAAGATGGAAGTTGGACAGAGCTCAACGTCCATGGACCATCAAAGAGGGCTTTTCATGCCATGACTTATAACAAGAGTAGTGAGTGGGTGATACTATTCTCAGGAAGGTTTGAGGATGAGATGTATACGGATACTTGGGCATGGGATGGGGAACAATGGAAACTTCTGGATAATTTGGGACCAATAAGAAGGGGTGTACATTGTATAGTATATGATCCTGATGGAAATCAGATTATCTTTCATGGTAGTGGTATTATGAATGATAAGAAATGGATTTTGGAAGAATCTACTTGGTCTTGGAATGGAAATTCCTGGTCTGAAATTGAATAAGGTGTTATTTGAAATCTGTAGTGGGCAAAAGTTCAATAAACTAAAACCATGTAGACTTAATTGAAACTTTAAACTAAAAGCTGAAGATTGAAAGCAATAATTTGCACTAAATACGGACCAGCAGATAAGCTCCAGTTAAAGGAGGTGGCAAAACCTGCCCCAGATTCTGGTGAGGTATTAGTAAAAATCAAAACAACTGCAATTAATGATTGGGACTGGAGTTTGGTTCGTGGCAAACCCTTTGTTTATCGCCTTCTTTTTGGACTTACCAAGCCAAAAATTTCCATTCCTGGCATTGAGTTGGCAGGGATCATTGAGGAAATAGGGGGGGATGTCACCAGTTTCAAGGCCGGGGATGAGGTGTATGGTGATACCTCAGAATTTGGTTGGGGAACATTTGCGGAATATGCATGTGTAAGAGAGAAGTCGCTGGTATTGAAACCGTCGAAAATGTCTTTTGAAGAAGCTACATGCGTCTCCCATGCATCTATGCTGGCCTGGCAGGGTTTAGTGGATACTGGTGGTATAGAGGACGGCCAAAAGATATTGATAAATGGTGCTGGAGGTGGGGTTGGTACATTTGCTCTGCAAATAGCAAAAGAATTCGATGTTGAAGTCACAGGGGTGGATAGTGGAGAAAAAATGGAAGCCATGAGATCTTTAGGCTACGACCAGGTAATCAACTATCAAAAAGAAGATTTTACCAGAAATGGTCAGCTTTATGATCTGATCCTTGACACAAAAACAACCAGAACTCCATTTGATTATCTTAGATCCCTGAAACCAAATGGACAATATGTAACCGTCGGAGGACATCTTGATCGACTTTTACAAATGATGTTTTTTCGGGGCTGGATCTCCCGATTCAAAAAAAAGAGCTTCAACTTGGTAGCTCTAAAACCCAATAAAGATCTGGACCAAATTAATGACCTCTTCGAAAAAGGGAAGATCAGACCACTGATCGATGGACCTTACAAGTTGGAGGAAATCCCAAAACTCATTCAATACTTTGGCGAGGGGAAGCACAAAGGGAAGATCGTGATCTCTATTTGAGTAGTTTTGATTTCAATCTGGATGACCGTAATCTATCCTCAAGAAAAGGTGTTAATGAAATGCAAAACCCCTAAAATAACTATTCCGTTGGTTGGGTGATTCTTAAATTGACTTGCGTACCAAAAGTCATAACTCATCATGAATTCATTAACCTTTACATTGGGCCTGTTGATTCTATTTAGCTGCTCCTGTTCTAACAAATCGGAAATTACCAATTTATATAAGGATGAAGAGAAGAAAAATCTTAGATATTTGAAAGAAGTAGAGTGGCCCAAGGCTTATCGTGAACAGGACACAATTTTGCTTGATCGCATCCTTGGAGCTGAATTTCAAATGATCGATAACAGCGGTAATTGGACCACCAAGCAGGATGAGTTGGATTGGATCAGTAATAATAGCCCTTCCTATGATTCATTCTATTTTGATATAAAACGATTCGAGATCCTTGAAAATGGTACTGCAATCATCAATGGTACTGGACATATATTCAATGACACCGTAGAAACCGTCTATCAGTCCAGCAATGTATTGATAAAGAGGGGAGAAAACTGGAAAGCTGTGATGTCCCATGTTTCAGGAGTGAAGAAAGCAGAAGAGTAACATTTTATGACAATGGATAACAAATCAGATATTGTGCACTGATGCCATTGATCTTAAGTGATATTACCAGGGCATTCTACTTCTTCCAAATAACATTCTAATACCTGTCATAGATCATTTTTTGGTTATTGTAGGTACACTAAATTCCATGCAGGCTTACAGCGACATACTCCATGGAATCCACACTTGCCCCGCGGGTAAAGATCGAAGATGATCGTACCGGCACAGATATTGAAACCCTCAAACGAGCGTTTCTGGACAATTTATTTTATATACAGGGAAAAAATCCTGAAAGTGCCACTCGTAATGACTATTACATGGCACTGGCTTACACAGTTCGAGACCGGTTACTTCACAGATGGCTGTATACTCAAAAACACTACAGGGAAAATAATGTCAGGACAGTTGGTTATCTGTCTGCCGAATATCTTGTAGGTCCCCATCTTGGAAATAATCTTGTCAACATGGGACTCTATGATAAGGTAAAGAATGCCCTCACTGAATTAGGTCTGAATTTAAAATATCTTCTGGACCAGGAGGAGGAGCCAGGGCTGGGTAATGGAGGATTGGGAAGACTAGCGGCTTGTTTCCTTGATTCTATGGCTACGAAAGATATCCCTGCCATCGGTTATGGTATCAGATATGAATTCGGCATATTCGATCAGATCATTCAGGATGGATGGCAGGTAGAGATCACGGACAAGTGGCTGCGTTATGGTAATCCATGGGAAATTCCAAGAGTTGAAGATCAGGAAACGGTCGGATTTGGTGGATATACGGAGGAGTACTATGATGACAAAGGAAGGTTTGCGGTGCGTTGGAATCCGGGTCAGGTGATCGTAGGGATCCCTTATGATACCCCTATATTGGGTTACAATACGAATACCGCGGCTACCCTTAGGTTGTGGAAGGCCGAATCCACAGAATCTTTTGATTTTCAAAGCTTCAATAGGGGAGATTACTATGGGGCGGTGGAAGATAAAATAGGATCGGAAACAATTTCGAAAGTCCTGTATCCCAATGATGAGTATTTCGGAGGAAAAGAGTTACGACTGAAACAACAATATTTCTTTGTTACCTGCTCTTTGAAAGATGCAATTAAAATGCATCTGGATCGAGGAAATAAGATTGAAACGCTACACAAGAAGTTCGCATTGCAATTGAATGACACGCATCCATCAATTGCTGTTGCAGAGTTAATGAGACTTTTGCTTGACCTTCATCATGTTGACTGGAAAAAGGCATGGGAAATCACTAAGAAGACACTTAGTTATACTAACCATACCTTACTTTCTGAAGCACTGGAGACCTGGCCTGTTTCCATGATCAAGTCGTTGCTCCCAAGACATATGGAACTTATTTATGAAATTAATCATAGATTCCTGGGTGAGGTTATTGCTAAACATGGTGAGGATTCACCGATAATTTCAGACATGTCGATCATCAACGAACAGGGAGAAAAATCTATTAGAATGGCGAACCTGGCAACCGTAGGAAGTCATGCAGTTAATGGTGTGGCAGCGTTACATACTGAACTACTTAAGTCTTCGGTTCTACATAATTTTTATGATTTATGGCCTGAAAGATTCAGTAACAAGACCAATGGAGTGACCCCCAGGCGATGGATGGTTTTGATAAATCCCAGACTTACAGAATTGATCACTGAAAAAATCGGTCCTGACTGGATCACTAACCTGGATGAACTTCGAAAACTGGAGCCTTTCTGTGAGGATCCCAATTTTATGATTGCCTGGCAAAAATGCAAAAGGAAGGTCAAGAAGCAACTGATCAAGTACGTGAAGAAGAATATGGGGATCCAGTTGAATGTTGATTCCATTTTTGACGTTCAGGCGAAGCGTATCCATGAATACAAAAGGCAACATCTAAATGCTCTCCATATCATAACATTATACAATCGCCTGAAGGCAAATCCGGAAATGGAGATGACACCAAGGACTTTCATCTTTGGAGGAAAAGCCGCACCCGGATATCTGGATGCGAAGCTGATCATTAAGTTGATCAATGCTATCGGTGATGTTGTGAACAATGATCCGGATATAGGAGATAGATTAAAAGTTGTCTATCTCCCGGACTTCAATGTTACAAACAGTCAAAGGATCTACCCGGCGGCGGATCTTTCAGAACAGATCTCTATGGCTGGAAAAGAGGCTTCAGGTACCGGAAACATGAAGTTCGCGATGAATGGAGCACTCACCATAGGTACTCTGGATGGTGCCAATATTGAGATCATGGAAGAGGTAGGAGAAGAGAACTTCTTCCTGTTTGGTCATACAGCAGAAGAATTGGGAAATCTGAGAAAGTCATACGATCCTCGTCATTACTATGACACAAATGAAGAACTCAAAAAATGTCTTGACATGATATCCACCGGATTTTTCTCAACAGACGAGCGTAATCGGTTCTGGCCATTAATTGATCATTTATTGCAGCATGATGAATATATGCTCCTCGGTGACTATGCATCCTATATTCAGTGTCAGGACAGGGTAGCTGAAGCCTTTATAGACCAGACAAATTGGACTCGCATGTCCATATTGAATGTGGCAAGAATAGGGAAATTCTCAAGTGACCGCACAATCCTTGAATACTGCAAGGACATTTGGAATATCAAACCTGCTTCGATCGAAATACCGGATTACAATCCCCTAACAGCTACGGATGTGGAATTGGAGATGGTCTAAATAGAATACAGACATAATACAGCAGACTAACGACACAAAAGAATAATATCTAACTCACACAAGATCTATAGGTTCAGTCGATTTGATTTGTAGGTGGAGGATTGTCCATTAGTATTGTTAGAAGAATAGCCTTTTAGTAAATTCGGACCAGAATGATGCTGGTCCGGTCAACCAAGAACCTTATTCTGGGTGTAATTTTATCATGCCTGATAAATCATACATATTCTCAATTTTTTCCTTCAAGATTGTACTCAACCCATGATGGAATGCCCTCAAATTCGATTTATGAAATCGATCAGGATAGTACCGGTGTCATGTGGTTCGTTTCTTCCAGAGGGATTACGAACTATGATGGACAAACATGGAAGTTGCTGGAGGATTCACTAAATCTGTTTCCGAATTCAGAGTTTTCCGGTATTGAGATTTCCGATGACGGAACAGTATGGGTAGCCGGTCAAAATGAGAATGAATTTGCAGTATTTTACCTCAAAGGCCAAATCTGGTCAAGTTTGGAATTACCCAAAGGCATAAGATCATATACTGGTTTTTTTGGTTTTTGTGTGATCTCTACAGATTATGGAACCACAATCTTTATATCAATTCTCAATAAACTATATGAATACAATGAAATTAATAGGATTTGGAAGGAAATCATCATTGATCCCAATATCAACGATATCCTTGCAAAGGAGAGCATAGTATTCATATGTACGGAGAAAGGTTTAAAGATCTACGATGGAAATTCTATCAAGGATTATGATTTAGGTTGGGATTTACCTAACGAGGACATATTGACAATGCAATTTGATGGCAGAGAGTTGTATGTGCTGGGATTTGACTGGATAATGAAAAGTATAGATGGTAGAATAGAATTTCTTGGGGAAAATATTGGGATTCAAACCAAATCACTTTACGGGGATTTTGAATTGGTTGTTGATCACCGGGACAGGATTTTTTATAGTTGTGATACGCCATTGATGATGTTTGATCAGGATGATAGAAAAGGAAGGGTGTTGGAAACTAAAGATCGTATTCGAAGCGGTAAGTGTAACAATATTTTCCTTGATCATGAGAATAGCGTTTGGGTAGCCAGTCACCGTGGATTGACTAAGTTCAATTTACTCCGATTCAGTAATTACAATCACGAAAGCGGATTATTGGATGAGGAAGTTTCGTCCATTTTTCAGCTCAGCAATGGTCAAATACTCATTGCCAATGCATGTGCTGTTAACATCTTGGATAATTCCCAAATAACTAAACAATTTTCAATATCATCCGGGAAATCATCAGTTTGTCGAATTCTAGATATTGCCGAAAGTTCTGATGGTGATGTGTATTTGACAACGTTTCAGCCTGGCCTTTTCAAATTGGAAAGGGAAGAATTGAGAAGAATAAATTTTCCAAAAAAATTCACGTATTGCTCTTCAATCGAATATTGGAATAGTGAGATGTTCATATCATTTCCAAGCCAGGGTGTCTTCAGACTAACCGGAAACAAATTGAAACCTTTTTCGGAGGACTACGGCATCAGAAACCTTGCAGTCGTCGGTGACAGGTTGTTTGGTTTATCCAGATACCAGAGTCGAATATATTCTGCAAATGGTTCCAATCCTTTGGGAAGCTCAAACAGAAAACTTAATAACATTTATGATGCCATTGAATGGAGAAATGACGTTGTCCTTGCCACAGAAGGTGGATTAGCCATCCTGTTGGAAGACAGTGTTGTGAAAATAGATTTTGTTGGAAATGATGATTTTGCAGTTTATTCCCTAATGAAAGATGATTCGGAAAACCTGTGGATAGGGACAGATGACGGTTTGCGAAAATGGGATGGGTCAACATTGGATAAGTATGATCAAAGAATGGGACTCCTCGGAAGTGAAGTGAACAGAAATGCTTTGATCCAGGACGGTCAAGGTAGAATTTGGGTAGGCACCGAATCGGGAGCATCAATGTATTTGGAAAATGAAGACCTTAGTCTTGATATTACACCAATCACCAGAATTACAGACATCAGAGGGGTGGATCGAACCAGTTATGATCCTGCTTTAAGAAATATTATTCCTTTTAAGAACAATTCCATAGAAATTCAATTTCTAGGAATTTCCTATCTGGATGAAGAAAACATTTCATACAGGTACAAAATGGAGGGAATTGATGACGAATGGTCTTTTCTTGAAAAGAATAGTAATACTTCTGTGAGGTATACAAATCTAGATGCAAGGGAATACACGTTCAAAGTTCAATCTAGAATATTCCAGGGGAAATGGGGACCAACTGTTGACACTTCTTTTATTATCCAGAATCCATTCTACAAAGAATGGTGGTTCACGGCTTTGGTAGTAGTCCTCATAATTTCTACTCTATATTTCTTGTACTTCATTCGAGTCAGGTTTCTTTTGAGAATTCAAAAAATGTTAAGAAAAGAGGTCAGAATACGGACACAAGAGATTACCGACCTCAACAGGAGCCTGGAAAATAAGGTTTTGGAGAGAACCCAGGAACTTGAAGACCGAAACAAGAGACTTTCCAGTTATGCATACATGAATGCACACTTGTTGAGGGCTCCACTTGTCAGGATCATGAGCTTAATTGAAGTAATCAAAAACGATCAGGAAACAAGTGTTAAACCGGAGCACATGAATATTATTGACAAATCTGTCCATGAATTGGATGAGGTAATACATTCGATAAACGAGACTGTTGCTCAAACCGATAAGGATATACCCACAAAGGAACATGATGCCAGTTCAACCTGATTATCACAGGTTCAATCACAACTAGTGTGAAGTTAATTTGATCATGGTCATATTAGCTACCAGAATTTAAAACAACCAGAAGAACAATGATTAAGCATTTCCTATTACCAAAATCCCGACTTTCCCTGCTTGTATTCAAAATGATATTCACATTGACTGTAGTATTGTTACTCAGTATGTGGTTTGTCAGGTAAGATATTGAGGCGGTTTTTCCGATCATCGGATAAACCTCCTTCATTTTCTTTTTACAACTCTTTTTGCCACTTTTCAATTTGCTGACGGTAGCGCCATTTCCATTCTTCATTTGGTCCTTCTTCGAACATGGACAACCCCTCCTTGGATGCAGTTAATGCATCTTCAAATCTTCCCAGATCGCCAAGAATCTCAGCTTTATATAAATGGAAATAATTTACATTCTTGATTTCCACGGCTTTATTTATCCATTCAAGTGCTTGTTCGAGATCTCTTCCACTTTGATGGTAGTAATCAGCCGCGAAGAAGTAAACGTGAGCACTGACTATTGCCTCTTGATGAGCTGCGGGATCGTTTAGCTTATCATTTATACTTGCTAAAATCCTCCTGTCTACACTCTCCTTATCACTTTCCGCTTTTACTTCCAATTTCAAATCACCCCATTCCATTACGAGATCTGCCGATCCCTTCGAAACATTTTTGAAATTAAAGCTTAGTGTTTCTACTTGGTCTTCTGTGTAAGTAGGTTTAACTGGAAATCTGATGAGATCTTCATCTTCGTTGTACCCGTAGTGCCCCCAAAGATTAGTATTCTTATTTAGGATAAAAGTCCAATCACCTTCCAGAGTAGGAATACAAAGAACAGAATACTTGCCGGGAAGGACTTTGTTCCCATTGAGAAACATGGTTTCTGATAATTCAATTTTGGTTGAAGCGTTTGCACCTATTCTCCATACAGAACCCCAGGGGATCATTTCACCGAAAAGAACCCTTCCCTTCAGGTTAGGTCTCGAATATTCCAGTTTGATGGTGTCGATGCCGATGACCTGTTCGATCCCTGACAATTGACTTTCCTCAGGCATCAGTGGAAAATGTTCAGATTGTGCTGATAGTTTTAATAGGAAGCAGAGGGAGATAGAAAATGAAATTAGATTTTTCATGAATTGGTCGGGTTTACAAACGATTACTATACTGAACGCGGATGAGTTGGATAAGTTGAGACTCTTGAGATATCCTGTTTAAGGTCATTGGGTTGGTTGATGAATGTTAGATCAATGCGAAGGACTTCTAAACTAATTTTGCAAAAAACTAGAAGAAGCAAGTGGATCTAATCTATCACCCTGTGTTCAAAGACCACGATACAGGGATGCATCCAGAAAACAAGAAAAGACTGGTCTCACTAGGTGAGCTTAAAGTAACCGAGATACCCTATGACGAATCTGTGTTATCTCTTGTGCACAGTGAATCCTATATTAAACACGTAAAGGAGTACAGTAGTCATGGCCGACCTTTGGATAATGATACTATCACGTCTCCGAAAAGTTATGAGGCGGCTGTTTATGCCGCAAATGCTACCTTGCTTGCTGCCGCGAATAATGATTTTGCGATTGTCAGACCTCCGGGTCATCACGCGTATCCTCATCATTCAAGCGGTTTCTGCCTTTTCAACAATGTGTCTATAGCAGCTCAACATTATGCAAATCAGGGTAAACGGGTTTTGATCTTTGATTTTGATGGGCACCTCGGAGACGGTACATCGGAAATATTCTATCATTCGGATAAAGTCATGTATTGGTCTCTCCATCAGTATCCCGCATTTCCCGGGCATGGATTTACCAATGAAATTGGCAAAGAGAGTGGGTTGGGGTTTACCATCAATGCTCCATTGCCTCCCTCAAGTGGCGATGATATATTTATGGATGCATTCACTACTCTTCTCCCCATTGCGAAGCAGTTCAGTCCGGATGTGGTGGCGATATCCGCTGGATTTGATGCTCATCAGTATGACCTCCTGCTTGATTTAAGAGTAACTATTGATTCTTATTATGAAATTGGGAAAGTAATGATTGACGAGTTCCCAAATCTCTTCGCTACATTGGAGGGAGGATACAATGTCGAAGAACTACCAAAATGCCTTTTCAACTTCCTTGACGGAATTAATGGTGAGGGGAAGAAATATACTGAAGCCCATACGGATTCAGACATCAAAGTTTGGGACGAGTATGAGATACGAATTAATGATGTGTTGTTAAAACTCAAAGAATACTGGAAAATATGAATCCATTAGACAAAATATTTAACCCTAGTACCGTTGCGGTGATTGGTGCTTCCAACAAAGAAGGGAGTGTCGGGTACGCGTTGATCAAAAACATGATCGGTTCCGGATTCCAGGGGACGGTTTACCCTATCAATTTCAAAAACAAAAGTATTTACGGTGTAAGAAGTTACGCAAAACTCAGCGATACACGTGACCAAATTGACCTGGCGATCATCGCAACTCCGGCATCCACAGTTCCAGATCTTGTGAAGGAATGCGGTGAATACGGAGTCGGTGGAATTGTGATTATTTCAGCCGGATTCATGGAAGCAGGAGATGAGGGTCACAGTTTGACAGAAACAATCCTGGGCTATGCGAGAAAATATAAAATGAGGATTATTGGTCCAAACTGTCTTGGATTTATTAAACCTTCAATAAAACTAAATGCAAGCTTTGCCAACAAGATGGCACTTCCCGGCAAGATTGCCTTCATTTCGCAATCCGGTGCATTATGTACCGCAATTCTGGATTGGTCCGTGGAGCAGAATGTTGGTTTCAGCCATTTCTGTTCCATTGGATCCATGGTAGACATCGGGTTTCATGATTTGATTGACTATTTCGGTAATGATCCAAACACTTCCAGCATCGTTATCTACATGGAGTCTCTTACACACGCTCGTAAATTTATGAGTGCGGCAAGGGCTTTCGCCAGAACAAAACCTATCATAGTATTAAAGGCGGGTAAGAGTTCTGCAGGTGCTAAAGTTGCTCTCTCGCATACGGGGACTTTAGCTGGAAATGACACGGCCTTTGATGCTGCTTTCAGAAGGGCAGGCATTATTCCTGTAGATACCATCGAACAATTATTTAACGCCGCTCAAGCGTTAGCCATGCAGCCAAGACCAGCTGGAAATAAGTTGGCAATTATCACGAATGCAGGTGGACCCGGGGTTTTGGCCACAGACCGATTGATAAAACAAGGAGGGCAATTGGCCGAATTGAGTGAAGAGACCATGACTAAACTTAATGCCGTCCTCCCTCCGGTTTGGAGTCATGGAAATCCGGTGGATGTTCTTGGAGATGCTACCAGTGAAAGGTACAAAGCGGCTACAGAGATCATCCTTCAAGACGGCGGGGTAGATGGTGTACTGGTAATTCTCACACCGCAGGCCATGACACATGCTGATGAAATCGCAGAAGAAATTGTCAAAATAGCCAATGATTACAAAAAACCGGTCCTGACATCATGGATGGGAGAGAAAGATGTGGCAGCCGGTCGCGACATCCTGGAAAATGGCAATATTCCCGTCTTCAGGATCCCAGAAAATGCCGTCAACACTTTCATGAACATGTTTAGCTACACACGAAGTGTCAAGGCTTTGCACGAAACTCCATCAAATGTACCGCAAGTTTTTAGGCCGGACACCGAGAAGAATTCGGAACTAATCAAATCCATTATGGACGAGGGCAGGTATGTACTCACAGAAGATGAGGCAAAGGAGGTGCTTACCAATTATGATATTCCGATTGCCAAACATAAATTGGCGGCAACAGAGGAAGAGGCTGTGAAGATATGCGAGGAAATTGGATATCCCGTTGTCATGAAGATAGCCAGTCCGGATATTACCCACAAGACAGACACGGGAGGCGTTATATTGAACATAAAGAATGAAGCCATGGCAAGAGGTTCATTCAATAGTATCATGGAGGGAGCAAAGCAAGCCAAACCAGAAGCCAATATTTTGGGGGTATTGATTGAAGAAATGGTATCTAAAAAATATGAGGTGATCATTGGGTCCAAGAAAGATCCGATTTTTGGACCAGTCATTGTCTTTGGATTGGGAGGTGTAGCTGTTGAAGTTTTCAAGGATCTGAATGTTGGTTTACCTCCCCTAAATATGAACCTTGCCAAAATGTTAATTGAGGACACCAAGATCTATCGGTTATTGCAAGGCTATCGCGGAATGAAGGGAGCAGATATTGAAGGCATTGAATTTCTGCTGTACAAGTTTGCATACCTGGTTATGGATTTCCCTCAGATCAAGGAGATTGACATCAACCCTTATGTAGTGGACGAAACAGGGGGAGTAGTATTGGACGCTAAGATCATTCTTGATGAAGCGGTTGAACCAACACAAACAAAAGATTACTCACACCTTGTGATCTCTCCATATCCCAAAGAACTTGTGTCCAAATGGACCATGCGTGATGGTACTGAAGTGAAGATCCGACCGATCAAACCGGAAGATGAACCGCTTGAACGTGAGATGTTTGGGAAACTCTCCAAGCAAACTCAATATTTCAGATTTTTTGGTTTCATCGGACAAGTGACCCATGAAATGTTGATCAGGTACACGCAGATCGACTATGACAGGGAGATTGCCCTGATTGCGGAGATCGAGAAAGAAGGAAAGAAAATGATGATAGGTGTGGTAAGGCTTGTTTCTGATTACAACAACGAAAATGCGGAATTTGCGATATTGGTTGCAGATCCATGGCAAGGATTGGGTTTGGGCAACAAGTTCATGGATGTCATCATGGATATCGCCAAGAAGCGAAAGATCAAAAAGGTCAGCGCAAATGTGCTAAAGGCTAATGTGACTATGTTGCATATGTTCAGAAAGCGGGGATTTAAAGTTGGAGAGGCCGATGAAGACTCCAATTATGCAGAAAAGGAGATCTCAGATGAAGAAGTTGTCATGACATCGTAGGGTTTATGCAGCCCTGAAATTGTTAAAGGCAAACATGATGGAAAAATACATTAGTTTGCCTTTTGTTATTATGAAACCCACCTGGATCTGTATACTTTTTTTGACAGCAATATATTCCTGCAACACAAAGGTCAGTGAAGATCTCCTTTATCTTTCTGAAATTCCCCCTACGGATATTCCCAAAGTATTTGCCCCAGGATTCATTTCATATGACTCGATTTCCGAATTCGGATCTGTATTCTCGAAAGATGGAACAGAATTTTATTATGGTGTTGACCTTTGGGGTCGAACTGAAATAAGATTTACGCAATTGGTGAATGGGGAATGGTCTCAACCCACTACAATCATTTCTCATCCTGAATACGGGTACAATGATCCGTTCCTCTCACCCGACGAACAAGAGCTCTATTACATATCCGACATGCCTTTAAACAGGGAAGGGGAGAAGAAGGACCATGACATTTGGTATTCGAAAAGAGAGGAAAGTGGTTGGTCGGATCCGATCAATGCCGGGCCTGTCATCAACACCTCTTCAAACGAATATTACATTTCATTTACTGAAAAGGGGACCATGTACTTCTCATCCAATCGTGATGCAGCAGACGGCCAACCATTTGATTTTGATATTTACGCGGCAAGGAGGGAAGATGGCAAATTTGTGGAAGCCATTAAACTAGGACCTAATGTCAATACCAAAAATTATGAAGCGGATGTTTTCGTCGCTCCTGATGAGTCCTACCTGATTTTTTGTGCAGTCCGGAATGACGGTTTAGGGCAAGGTGATCTCTACATAAGTTTTACGGATGATTCCGGAAACTGGACCAAATCAAGAAATATGGGGGATCTCATAAATAGTGAACTGCATGAATTGTGTCCTTTTGTTACCTATGACGGCAAATACCTGCTCTACACAAGCAAAAAGGATATTTACTGGGTGAGTTCGGCAATACTCAATACTTACCGTTACGATTGAATATGGAAGACAGGATAGAATTAATCAGGAAAGAATTGAAGCTGGAGCCACATCCCGAGGGAGGTTATTTTCGGGAGACTTACCGTAGCCAAGGTATAATTGACAGGGATGATCTTGATGATAGATTTGATGGGCACCGCAATTATTCCACATGCATTTATTTCCTATTGACTTCAGAAAAACATTCTAAATTCCACAGGATCAACCAGGATGAGATCTGGCATTTCTACGAAGGATCACCGGTTTCGATACACATTGTCAATGAAGACGGCGAGTATTCCAAAATAACGATAGGAGCAGGTTTTGAAAATGGGATCCTCCCTCAACATGTAGTCCCTGCAAGAAGTTGGTTTGCTGCCGAGGTGGAAGGATCCGATTGCTACTGCCTGGTAGGATGCACCGTTGCTCCCGGATTTGACTTTGGAGACTTCGAATTGGCAGAAAAGGATAGATTGACGGAAGAGTTCCCTCAACACCGGGAGATCATCGATCAGTTTACCTGAAGTTTTATTTATCAAACAACCACCTATTTCGAAGCATTATATGCTTATTAGTTGCATTCGGATCTTTTAAGATAAATGCCGTACCCTCATAGGGTGTAACATCCAGATGTAACCCAAGTTTATTAAAATGGGACTCTACTGGCAACATGTCATTTCCTTCAACAAATTTTGAAAAGAAATCATCATTCGGATCCACTATGAAATTTTGGTACTCTCTTTCCAGATCAGATAATTCGTATTCAATGCCAACCTGACCAAATTTTTGGAAAAAATAAGACAGGAAATCCCTAAGATCTTTTTCAGGGTATAGATCACGGATCATTATATCCATCACAAATGCTGCACACCACCCTCCGTTGTAAACTCCGAACCTGTATAAGGATTTTTTATGACCTGCCTCCTTCAACGACGTCTCTGGGAATTGTCTCAGTTTGAAATAGTAGTAAAGACCGACTGTTTTTTCTATTACTCTATAGAATTCTGCTTCGTTAATAATTCCTCTTCTCACTAATGTCATGTTTGCCATGTATTCCGTAAAACCTTCAGAGAACCATTGTCGATCTTCCCGCTTGGGACCACTCAATTGCTTACCGTTCCAAAAATGAAAAAGTTCATGAGCCAATTGATTTGCCCAGATCAATCGGTTCTGTTCAGTCGGTTCCATTTTTAGACTGAAGGCATTACTGGTGGCATAAGCTTCCCCATCATTTTGGTGAAAGGGGAAGAAAGTGATCAGATACTGGGTAGGGGGGGTACCTGGGAATATGCTGAGGAATTCATCAATAATGTGGTCAAATGCTTCCCCCATCAAATTGTTCACGTGGGTATCATAACCAAGAGGAACCAAGTTCAATGTAAAGTCCGACTTCACGATCTGCAAGGCTTCGGTTTTCCCCCAAACCACCGTATTGTTGTATAGTTCTTCCCTGGAGTTCACACTATATCCTGTTCCAGAATTGATCTTATTCCATGACGTATAAATTTTATAGTTCTTCGGCAGGTCAAAATCCACAACAAAATCACTTTCATTGAGTGGTACAATGAAAAGGGCTCTTGTAACCACAAACAATGTACTGTCTATATAAATCCCCGCCTGTTCATTTCCTACCTCCCATTGTTCATTGATGAATTGCAGATCCACTTTATACTCAATTTGGAGATCCTTGTCATCAGCTTTCCATGTTGCGTTGCCGAGGTATTTCAATCCTGGAGTTATGGGTTTTATGAAAGTAGACCATCCTTCGGGATAGTTGTAGGTTGGACAAAAGGGATGCATAATAAGCGTATCAGTCTCACCAAGTCTCATGCTTATTCGCACTTCAAAAGGATTGCTGGGATCTATTTCAATGGAGTATGTTGTGGTGCAATAAGAATTGTAGGTAACGATCAGCAGTAGAGCTATGGTAACTGATTTCATGGGAAGGTTTAATACTTACTACTCCGGAACTATTATTAGGACACTTTTTAGACGCAGGAATTTCCAAATCAATTAAAAACCAATATCAAGATCAAATCGGATCCGTTGCCCTGTTTCCAGGCTTGGTCCATACTTAATGATCTGATTGACATTGTAGTATTTGGACAGGATACGGAAGTTTTTACTGAAGTTGTAACCTGCGACCAATTCGACCCCCTTGTAGTTGGTCAACCTACCATCCGGTGATCCTTGTGAAGAATAATCCCATCTTGCCCAATCATTCTGAGCCAGAAAATCAACAGCTGCGAAACGTTGTTGATAGTTGTAGGTAGCTTTGAAAAACAGGCCTCGATCTGCCTTAGATGATTTGAAGCCGACACCAATGGTCATTCCATTTACTTCATCTTTCAACTCATCAGCAATCAGGCTTTGATCATTATAGTCTTCTACATTGTGATATAGATCGAATTCAATGCTAAATACAGGACGATTCGTTACTTTAAAACTCCCTCCAAAATGAAAAATTGAATAATTAAGAACATGTGTTTGACCACCGTCCGGAATGTCTGGGACATTTCGAAAAATATAAAAAGAAGGGAATAGCTCCAGAAGTTGATTAAAGTAGACAGTTTTTAGCTGCAATCCCTGAAAGTAGGAGTCATTGTCAAGATTTGTCCCATTTGAGATAATCACGAAATGTCCGGCATTTATTTTTACAGAATTCAACAGTCTATTTTTGACCTCAAATTCTTTACTGGCAAAAATTCCTTCGGGATACACATTATCACTCCAAAATAATTCATTGTTTTTGTCAAAAGGATATGTGTTTTTACCAAGCCAAAGAGAATAGCCTCTGTTCTTTACGAGAAAGAATACCTTCTCAAATCCAATGGGTAAGGTTCCGAACTCTTTCTTACCATCTCCAAGTGTCAATTGTGGATCCTGTTGTTTGTTTTGAAGACCCGTCCTGATCCTCATTCCCAGGGATGCCCACTCATTGTATTGATACCCCATTCCGAATCTGAATCGATACCTAAACCTGGTTCGATCCTCTCGATATGTTCCATCTGACTTTCTCGAGTCCCAATCCTGTTCGATTCGGAACCGAAAATCCGCCACAATATTTATTCGATCAGGAAGGCTGTCTTTTTGTGCATGTCCGATGAATGAAAAGATCAACAACGTGGTAAATGGGAAAACTACATTTCGGATAAAAATGTACTTCTTGAGGATTGATCCTTGAGTAATCACACTGTCTAATTGAAGCGTAATCCTACTATGTAATAGTTTGTTTTATATTGACTTTTGTCAGATTAGATAACCATTTAGCACACTTGGTTTGATTTTCTTGAAAAGCTTGATCTAATTGCGATAGTAAATCATTCTGATCATGAAAGTATCAATCTACCTATTAGGTCTGTTAATTACTGCCTACTCCTTTTGTCAGAAATCGGAACCCGCCAAAGAGAAAGTAAGCGATCCGGAAGAGAGGATCTTCACGTCAAATCACACGGTAACGATTAACAACAAGTCCATCAGTTTAAGCGCTGAAGCCGGTACTTTCAAAATTTCCGGGAATGAAGATGAGCCACTTGCATTATTCGGATTCACCTACTATGAGAAGAAAGGAACAACTGATTATACTAATAGGCCAATTATGTTCGCCTATAATGGAGGCCCAGGATCATCTTCATTCTGGTTGCACATGGGAATTCTAGGTCCTAAACGAATTCCCATTAATGATCCTGATTACACCGATCCTGCTCCCTATCAAATTGTAAATAATGAATATTCTGTGTTGGACCTTTGTGACCTGGTCATGATCGATCCGGTTGGAACCGGGTTAAGTAGACTACTTGGCGAGAAAGAGTTCAAGGATTTTTGGGGAGTGGACCAGGACATTGAAAGTATTGGGAGGTTTATTCGCCAATTTTTGATAAGGAAGGGAAGAATGAATTCACCTAAATATTTGCTTGGTGAAAGTTATGGGACATTTCGAAATGCTGGAGTAATGGCAAATCTACAGGATCAGGGGATCGCTCTCAACGGAGTGATAATGGTCTCAGCAGTATTTGACTTACGCCATTTGATGTTTCCCCCACATGAGGAACTCTCCTACATTGTTCACTTTCCGACGTATGCAGCTACCGCGTGGTATCATGACCTTATTGATAATAAATCGGACAATCTGGATGATTTTCTCAACGAAGTCAGGACATTTACCCGTGATGAATACTACCCTGCCTTAATAAAAGGGGACCAGTTGGCAGATTCTGATAAGGAAATGATAGCAGGGAAATTGGCGGATTATTCAGGGTTAACCACAGATTATTGGAAGAAAGCGGATTTGAGAGTCACAAACCGGGAATACTTCCAGGAAGCTATGAGGGACAATGGCAGAACTGTAGGCAGACTTGATTCAAGGTTTACGGGTATTAGTGGTGACTTATTGGCCCAGTTTGCAGATTATGACCCCCAAAGTGCTGCTATTTCACCTCCATACATTACAGGATTTTTAGACTACCTGTACAATGATCTCAATGTGGATAGGAGCATGCACTACCAGACCAGTGCCGGTTCGAGAGAAGGGTTTCGATGGGACTGGAGCCATCGTGGTAATACATCATGGAATGCACAGGTAGCAGTAAATACCGGTATCGATATGGCGAGAACGATGAGGCAAAATCCTAATGTGAAGGTGCTGATCCTCAATGGGCTTTATGATCTCGCTACGGTATTTTATGGGGTGGAGTACACAATTGATCATCTGGGATTACCACCGGAGATCAAAGAGAACATTATCATGAAATATTATGAGGCTGGACATATGATGTACACACATGGACCCTCAATGGTGAAATTCAAAGTTGATGTCACTGAGTTTGTTAGAAGTACATCCAATTAGAAAATATAAGTAACTACCATTTCCAGGAGCTTTGTGGAGGTGTTTTGGAGAAGGCTGTTAGTAGCCATTTCATATTCTTGACCAATTATTGACCAGAACATTAACCCAAGATAGGTAAGGACCAATAAGAAAAACCTTATTCTTTTTATCATAATTTGATGAAGGTTGGCAATCAAATAAATCCAAGATTTTTGAATATTAAAATACCAAGAAAAGGGTATTTTAATGCTTCTTGGTCAGTTCACATTGAACAGATCCAATTTTGCAAAAACCCCCATAAAATTAGTTTCATAGTGTATGCTTAAGAATAGCTTTCATTGCAAACAAAAAGGGACATAAGTCCCTTTGTCTTTTGCTTGTTTTAAGGCTTTAATTGTAACTGACAACGTACCAGCTGTCTTCGGCTCCGTCATTTCTTGATGGCTTACCTTCATCCACCTTTACCTTGACGATCGAACTGAACTTTCTTGCCATTGTTGTTATAATACCTCGATCAAAATCACATGGATAAGGATTCTTGCAATGCATGATCATTTCCTTCTTTTCAGGATTGTGACTTACAAGTTTGTAAAAACCAATATCTCCATTCCTGTGATTCATGTGATATGCAGTATCGATTATATCTAGGGCTTTCTCGACAGTATCGACATCGGGGGGAAACTGTGCATTTTCGGGAATCGCCTTTCCAATCTGGAAAAGGGAATTAGGACCACATTTGCCAGCTATCTCCTTGAAAGAATCTAACCATGCTACCTGACTATACCATTGGCCAGGTTGAGGGTCAGCAATCCCGTTCTTTTCAAGGATTTTCATTGCCATTGTTTTCAAAGATCCGGGGAAAGCGTTGACTGTTGTTAATACTGTTTCCCCGTTTACCTCCACACCGGAGGCAAAAGGTTTAAATTGTGCCATAACTATTAGTTGATTTGGTTGGATATGAAATTAGCCTACTAAATGAGAAACCTTAAATCGAATCAAGCCAACGGGAAAAAATCAATGATGATAATGGATTACATCACCGTTAAATACCAATCAATCCCAACTAGAACAATTTCATAAACCCTCTTATCACCATAAAAATTCCGAGACCAATGGCACCATAATAAATACTGTCACTGTATTTATCTGTTGATACCCAAATCCCCACTCCGGCGAGAATTGATCCCATTATGATCCAATAGATCCCTGTTCCTATATCTTTCTTCTCAGGGACTACCTCGAAATTGGTCATGGCAGTCATATAAACTCCGTCGACCATTTCTTTCTCCAGTCCGAGTTCTAGTAATTGTTCTTTTATCTCCCTTTCATTTTTACCTTGTTTCATACCTTCTTCAATGGTTAAAATAGCCTGGGCCACAACCATTTTGAATACCAGATAAGTGTAGATTATGTCAATCAGCTTTTCACTGACTTTGTTTTTTAATAAGTACGCCTTGATTTCATCGAATCCATCATCTTCCGGATCATCACCCCTGGTCAGTATTTCTGCTATTGGTTCCCAATGTTTTTCACTCTCAGATTGCACCATTGCCATCGCTTTGAATACAAATGCAATTATTTCATCATCTGACAATCCATCTTCATTGAAAGATTCAGTTATGGATTTATCATCAAGACCCATTTCACGATATATGAGTCCGGCATTAATATGATCGGTTAGGTCTTCCAGGTTGGGCATTGTTCAGTCCTGTTATGATTTTTTAATTAGTAAGATTCCTCTCAGCAACAAATAAAGTCCGTAAATGATAGGTATTAAAATGTACCATGTTTGAAATTGAGTGTAGTCTCCCCACCACAATCCTATTTGAAGAAAAATTAAACCTTTCAACAAATTGACCCAACCTGGCCTTATACTTTTAATAATTTCATCAAATCCCATTGATTTAAGTATTCTCAGCCCGGGACGATTCTCCGTTTTAAGGCCCGTGAAAGGAAACGGACTTTTTCATTGAAAGGGAATCGCTTCAGGTTACTTTTAACCACTCCTTTGGTCATCATGGTCTTTTTACTGTAATCGATCTTCACCTCGATCAGAACGGGAGAGCCCTTTGCAGAAAGCGATAAGGCTTCCGCTATCTTTGTTTCGATCTCCAGGTCATTTTCCATCTTCACAAAAGCCACACCAGTGGCCTGGGCCATACCTTCGTAATCAATTTGGCCGACAACAGCACAGGTTTTACGGTTTAATGGGATGCGTTGAAATTGTGAGATCTGACCTAATTCTCCATCATTGAACACAAAAAATAGTATCGGTAATTGCAGATCAACGGCAGTCACCATTTCAACACAGGTCATCATAAATGCACCATCTCCAATTATTGCTGCAACCTGCTTATCAGGATTGGCTAGTTTAGCTGCTATGGCAGCAGGAATACAATAGCCCATGCAATTGAAGTCGGTAGGAGAGATGAAGTGCCTGGGAAGATCAACAGGATACAATTCAGATGCCAGGAAGGTATGTTTTCCATCATCTATGACCAGTTGAACGTCTTCATCCAGTTTGGATTTCAGCGTCTTAAAAAAATGACCTGGGGAGACTATATCCTTTTTCTTCTCCCTTAGCCATTCGGAGTAATATTTTTCATTCTTTTCCCTGATCTTTTTCCCGACAGATTCCAGGGATCGCGAATTAGAATAGCCCATTGATGCCAGACCATGTATAATGGCATCCAACACTTCTCCTGCATCACCTTCAATAGCTACTTTCGATTTAAAGTTCTTATCGAATACTTCAGAATTTATATCAATATGGATAAGGTTTTTGGGTGGATCCAGTCCATAGCTCCCGGTAGCAATCTCCCCGAAACGAGCACCGACTGCAATCATGACATCGTGTTGTTCCAATGCCCATTGTCCTGAGGGTTTTCCTGATTTACCTAGGAATTCGCTGGTATACAGAGGATGGGAGTTTGGGAATGCGCTTTTACCCTGAAGGGTGGTCGTTACAGGTGATACCAGCATTTCTGCCAGCTTCACCGTCTTTTCGATAGCGTCTACCGCACCCCAACCTACGAACATCATCGGAGACTTTGCTCGGGAAAGTATGTCTATTGCTTCGTCGACTTTGGAAGTATCAATCTTTTTAGCCTCGTTTTTAGCCTCATACACCGGCAGCTTCCCAATGTCCTCAGAAAAGAGAAGAAGGTTAACCGGTATCTCAATGAAAACAGGTCCTGGTTCTCCCGAAGTAGCAATATCATAAGCTTTGTAAAGCGTAGGAATAATTTCTTTATGGTCTTCGATATGAAATTGAGCTTTTGTGATTGACTTAGCCAGCTCCATCTGGTCAAATTGATGCAGCTGGTAGCTCATTCCACTGTCCGTCCTGACTCCGCCGGCAATTACCAGCATGGGGATCCCATCCAGAAAAGCTTCCCCAATTCCACTCATGGCCTGGGTAAGGCCTGCAGCGGGGACAATGGTCAATGTTCCGATACTATCAGAAGTACGCGAAATTGCATCCGCCATAAATGCCCCGGATCCTTCATGGGTGACAAGGATAGGGGTTATGACTTTGGATTGGTCCATGGCGTCATACAACTCTGTAGTATGAGTTCCTGGGATCCCAAAGGTGTATCTGACACCAACTTGTTCTAAGGCATGAATTGCCAGTTGAGCTCCATTGAGTTTCATATCTTTAAGCTAATTCTTTTCCACAAATATTGTAGGCAGCTATCCTTGCCGATAGAATACATCCTCCAAGGAAGGTTCCTTCCAAAGCACCCTTACCATGGACTCCTCCACCCCCAAAGCCGGATGCTTCACCGATCGCATAGAGTCCTTTTAATACCTCACCCTGATTGTCCAATACTCTTGATTGAAGGTCTGTCTGTATACCTCCTAAAGTTTTCCGTGACAAAATATGTTCTCGAATGGCGATCAATGGTAAAGCCTTTTTATCATAGATCTTTTGGAATTTACACGTCCTCACACGATCGCCGCGATATTGTCGTGCATGCGCGATTCTCCTTAATTGCTCATCGTCAAAGTATTTCGGCCCTCTTTCAATTTGGGCATCGTAGGAGGAGATAGATTCTTTTAGCAAATCAATATCTACGTCATCAGAACCTGCCAACTCATTCATTTTCACGACCAACTCTTCAATGTCGTTTGCCGTCACGAAATCGATACAATTGTCGATCATGTCCTTTACCAAAGATTTATTACCCAATAAGATACTTTTCAGGAATCCCGGGTAACTTTTTTCACGGATCGCATCATTGAACTCAGCTCCGGAGATCGCAAACTCTTTATGAGCAATCCTGAGATTTAGGATCTGCCAACTGTATTTCTTCTCCTGTTTACAGATCTGCTCTACAAGGAATCTTGTGTCGTACCCGGTAACTAGTGGGATGGGACCGATGCGCTCACCTCTGAAATTTAACCATAATGCGGATTTAGGGGGGACGAGGCTCAATCCGTGTTCGGGTTTATCAGGTCTTGGGTGATGCACACCAGCCGCATAAGGCCACATTCGATCAAGATGAGTGATCTTTCCATTTCTCTTTTTTACCTCCTCATGAAGTGCTCCATTGCCAAATCGATGGGCTCCATTCAGGATCTTTTCGGGGGGAATACCCCATGGTTCGTACCAGTTTTCTTTAACCTTTTCGATACTTCCACCAATTCCTCCTGAGGCGATAATTGTATGCTCAGCATGAATTTCAAAGGGAGTACCTGTGGTTTCAATCATTCCTTTTACGCCATCTATTTTCGTCCCGGTTCCAACCAGTTCTTCCACTTTGTGATCAAACAGAATTTTCAGATTTTCATGAGCCTTGGGATGATTCCTCAGGTTTCGGATGAGAACATTGGCAAGTTCAAAACCAGTGCCCCATACCATGTGAAATCGAGGGTAAGAATTACCCGGTTTATGAAGTCCCCTTTCCACCCAATGGACAACAGGGAAAAAGCCAATTTTATATTGCTTTAGCCAATAATAGATATGCTCAGTGCAATTATTAACAAACAAATGAGCCCATTTTCTAGGGATTTCGTCTTCCTGGTCAAATTGGGCCGTTGAAAGCCAATCCTTGTAGGCAAGGTCTGGGTTGTCTTTGATCCCTGATCTCCTCTGTTGTGGAGTATCAACGAAGAACATCCCCCCAAATGATTCCTTGGCCAGTCCGCCGAACTTTTCTTCCTTATCTCGATCCACAAGACACACTTTCTTGCCAAAGTTGAGTAATTCCAATGCTGAGGTGATTCCGGCTATTCCTCCTCCAATGATCAAAACTTCCGTTTTAAGGGTACTCATTGTTTTCAAATTACTTGATATTTGATCTAATATCGCATTGTATCGACCTTTTTTTGTAGTTTTATTTATACCATTGACACTAATTGCTTATTCGATAAATACTCACTAAATGTCCGGATTATCCAATTGTCATAACATAGATGACCTTTGCGAGTTAGGAAGGAAAAAGGTTCCGAAGGTCCTTTTTGACTATATCGAAGGTGGATCAGAAGACGAAATTACGCTCAGACGGAATAGGGAAAGTTTTAATTGTTATGAATTTGTTCCCAGGATCTTAAGAGATGTGACGGAGGTAGATCTCTCCACTGAAGTTCAGGGAGTAAAAATTGACCTCCCTATTATCACTGCACCAACGGGAATGTCGAGGATGTTCCATTACCAGGGAGAAAAGGCCGTGGTCAAGGCGACCCATAACTACGGCACTGCATACTCTCTTTCTACAGTTTCAACTTGCTCCATCGAAGAGGTGTATGAAGCTTCTTCTTCAGGACCACTTTTCTTTCAAATCTATGCGTGGAGAAATCATGATATCGTGAACGACTTTATTGATCGTTGTAAAGCTTCCAACTACGATGCCTTGATGCTCGCTGTCGATGTCCCCGTATTGGGAAAAAGAGAGAAGGACCTGAGGAATGGTCATGGTACTCCAAAATTGAAGAGGAACACCGCACTTTCTGCCCTCTCAAAACCCGGGTGGTTGTATCGGTTTGTGACTTCACCCACTTGGGTAATGGCCAATATGGTGAACCACCTGCCGCATGGTGCGAAAACATCAAAAGTGATCGACGACATCAACAACCAATTTGATCCAGGTGTGACCTGGGAAGATGCCAGGAGAATGATGAAAGTTTGGGACGGCAAGTTCATGTTAAAAGGGATTCAATCTGTTGAGGATGCGGTGGAAGCGGCCAAAATTGGAGTGACGGGGATCATCTTATCCAATCACGGAGGGAGGCAATTAGATGGAGCTCCAGCGGCTATGGATATTTTACCTGAGGTAATCCAGGAAGTGCGAGGGAAGGTTGAAGTTTTGGTAGACGGTGGAATTAGAAGAGGATCGGATGTGGTAAAGGCAATTGCCCTGGGAGCCAAGGCGTGTTTGATTGGAAAACCATACTTATTTGGACTTGCGGCGGGTGGGCAGAAAGGTGTCGAACGTGCTTATGAGATCCTTCGAGATGAGGTTATTAAGGTGATGCAATTAATAGGGTGCACTTCAATAAAAGACCTTGACTCATCCTACGTCAGGAAAATAAATTCAATTCATTGATAATTGCTCACTACTCACTGTTCATTGTTCAGTGCTCATTGTTAATTGTTAATTTGTCTAAGGTCTGGCCGGCCCTTTTAGCCATTGTCCCGGTTTTTCCCCGGTAAGGGCTCCTCCTTTGAGTACAAACTTCCCGTTTATCATCACATGATCAATTCCTACGGCATACTGATGTGGATTTACGAATGTGGCTTTATCTTCAATTGTTTCAGGGTTGAAAACTACAATATCGGCGTACATTCCTTCCTTGAGACGACCTCTTCTTGGTTGGTTGAATTGATCGGCGGGCATTGATGTCATTTTCTTAATGGCCTCTTCAAGAGTTATTGCGTCCAGCTCTCTCACATATCTGGCGAGGATTCTGGGAAAAGCTCCATAGCTCCTTGGATGAGGATATCCGACTCCATAGCTGACTGGATCGCCATCTGTGTCGATCATAGCAAGTGGATGTTGTAATATCCGAATGACATCCTTCTCATCCATCGAATGGTATATGGCGGTAAACCCTCCTTTTAGCTCCAGGTCAATAGCAAGCTTTATTCCCGTTTCCAGATTATTAGGCATTCCCAGGTCACGAGCATAATCCGCAAGTCTTTTCCCATTATAGGATTGATCAAACGGGAGTACTCGAAACTGGATCCGCTTCAGATCACTTCCGGTTCTATCCGTCATGAATATGCGTTTCATATCTTCTTCAATCCGGGAACGTTCATCGGCGTTATCCATTCTTCTTGCAAATTCGGTTTTACCTCCAGCAAGAGCCCATTGTGGGAAAAGTATTGACGAGTAGGTGCTTGAAGCCGTGTAAGGATACAAATCATGTTTTATGTCCAAACCAGCTTCGTTTGCAGAATCGATCAAAGCCAGACTCTTTTCAGACCAGCCCCACTGTCCGATACCCGATGCTTTGTGATGATTGATCTGGGCAGGAATATTGGCTTCGGCGGCAATTCTTATGGTTTCTTTCACAGAATTGAGCAAACCAGTAGCCTCATTTCTCATATGTGTGACATATATCCCTCCATATTCGGAGGCTACTTTAGCAAGCTCAATAACTTCTTCCGTTTCTGCATAATTACCAGGGATGTAAAGAAGCCCAGTTGAGAAACCCAATGCTCCTTGTTTCATGGTCTCCTCAACATACCATTTCATTTTTTCGAGTTCTTCTTCAGAGGGATCCACATTTTCCAATCCCAGAACCTGTTTACGTGTCCATGTGTGACCCGAAAAGAAACCAATATTTGGTGCTACTACCAGTGATGAAGCGTACTCATCCAATGGCCATGGTTGATCATGACTGTGCAACGTAGCCATGATGGTGGTAATTCCCTGCCTGATGAAATTTTCAGCGAGTGGGTGTTCGTGAATTGTAGATTGGATGTGCGCATGGTTGTCGATGAATCCCGGAGAAATTACCTGTCCACCCACATCTATCACTAGATCAGCTTCCCTGGAGTCCAGGGTATCACGTGAAATGGTTGATATTAGATCGTCCTTGACCGCCAGGTCTCCTTTGAAACCAGGATTCCCAAGACCGTCAACGATTATTCCATTTCTAAAAATGACATCATATTTCGAGGAAGTTTCTTCCACCTGATCGTTTGGACGACTGCAGGTAGTAAATAGAATTATCAGGAAAAAATAGGTTAAGGTCCTCATAGTAAGGGAGATTTTGACCTTAAGTTAGTAATTCAGGGACTACATTCTTAATAAATTGTGAAGTAGGAGTGAGATCAGTTTAATGAACTATAACACGTCTCGTAGTTCTTCGTTTTTCTGAAATACGGATCTGGCAAATGGACAAAGAGGCACGATGGCGATTTTCTTTGAACGTGCATCGTCGACTGCCTGGCGAACCATTTTCTCACCTAATCCACTAGCTCTGAAGTCATCATTTACCTCAGTATGATCAATAATAATACGGTCCGTTCCGGCTTTGGAATAGGTCATTTCTGCAACTTTAATTCCATCAACCTTTATGAAGTATGCTCCTTTCGTTTCGGTTTCCTCGTTACTGACTTGATAGTTCACTTTTTAAAGAGATTTTAAGTTCAATAAACTCAGAAACATTCCTATTGGTTCGAAATCCGTCAATTATTATCTTACTCGGGCCAAACAAAAGCAAATGGAAAACAATACTCTCCGTCCTACGGTTTCGAATCGAATTCAGGCTCTTGATTTTCTTCGGGGGTTTGCCATTTTGGGAATACTGATCATCAATATTCAGAGTTTCTCGATGCCAGGAGCTGCATACATGAATCCCACTGCTTATGGCGATTTGACAGGGTTCAACAAATGGGTTTGGATATTGAGCCACCTATTTGCTGATCAGAAATTCATTACCATATTCTCGATTTTGTATGGAGCTGGTATTGTGTTGGTCACGCAAAAGGCTGAGGAAAAAACCGGAAGATCTGCCGGCTTGCATTATCGGAGAACTTTTTGGTTGTTAGTGATCGGATTGATCCATGCCCATCTCATTTGGTATGGTGATATCCTGGTACCATATGCATTGATCGCTCTTTTTGTTTACCTGTTCAGGAATGCTTCAATAAGGACATTAGTAATTACCGGGTTTATTTTCATGAGTATCCATACTTTGCTCTATCTCTTGTTTGGATTTTCACTTCCTAATTGGCCCCCACAGTCCATTGAAGAAGCAAGGATGAGTTGGGCTCCATCATTGAACACCATCAATGACGAAATTTCAGCAATCACAGGATCGCTTGGTGAACAGATCCAAAAAAATTCCACTACAGCACTTTTCCTTGAAACCCTGGTAATGCTATTTTTCTTTATTTGGAGATGTGGAGGACTTATGTTGATAGGCATGGCGATGTTCAAATCCGGATTTTTGACAGCTTCAAAGTCAACCGGTTTTTATCGGCGTGGTTTACTCTTTGGATGGTTGATTGGTTTTCCATTAATCATTTATGGCATTTATCGAAACTTCCAGGTAGACTGGAGTATGGAGTATTCACAGTTTTTTGGCTCCCAATTCAATTACTGGGGCAGCTTCTTTGTCAGCTTTGGATATATATGTATGATCATGCTGATCGCCAAATCCAGTTTGCTTTCCGGATTAAAAGCAAGATTGGCTGCAGTGGGTCAAATGGCGCTTACCAATTACATTACTCAATCTTTGATCTGCGTTTTGATATTTTACGGGGTTGGCTTGGGACTATATGGTCAGTTTGAGCGGAGTCAACAGGTCCTAGTAGTCTTTGCAGTTTGGATTGTCCAGATCCTGTGGTCTAAACCATGGATGGATAAATATAGATTTGGACCATTGGAGTGGGTTTGGAGGTCTTTGACATACATGAAAAAACAGGTGATAAAAAGACAATGACCTGTCATTTAGTAACTTATACTACATAACCGCAATCATTATGAAGACTAAAATAACTATCACTTCAGTGGTCTGTTCCTTTTTTCTCACATTCATCTTAGTAGCCCAGGAACTTCCAGAGGTGAAACCTGAAGAAGTTGGGATGTCTTCTGAAAGACTGGATAGGTTATCAAATGTATTTGAGAGCTATGCCTTGGAAAAAGAAATGGCGGGTAGTGTGATACTTCTTATGAGAAGAGGTAAAGTCGCTTATTTTAAAGCATTTGGGAAACGGGATATTGAAACAGACTCACCAATGACAAAGGATGCCATTTTCCGAATAGCTTCGCAAACCAAGGCCCTTGTCAGCGTTGGGATCATGATGCTGCAGGAGGAGGGTAAACTTCTTATAACAGATTCACTAGATAAGTACATTCCCGAGTTCGAGGAAACTACCGTGGCGATCTCCAATGAAGGGGAGGAAGGATACGAAATTGTCAAGTCTGAAAGAAAGATCACGATCAGAGATCTTCTAACACACACAGCAGGAATTGGCTATGGGTGGGGACCGGCTCAGGATTTATGGGAAGAAGAAGGGATAATCGGATGGTATTTTGCCCATCTCAATGAGCCCATCGCGGAAACGGTAAAAAGAATGGCTGCTTTACCGATGAATGCACAACCCGGAGAAAAATACGTGTATGGTTACAATACCGACATCCTTGGCGTTGTGATCGAGGTAGTATCCGGAATGCCTCTGGATGAATTCCTGAAATCTAAAATTATTGATCCTCTGGGCATGGTGGATACTCATTTCTATCTTCCTGAAACTAAAGAAGACCGATTGGCAACCGTTTATTCAAGATTTGAGGGTAAACCCATTGAGAGGTCTCCAACCGAAGGTACTATGGTAAGTCAGGGAGCCTATGTTCGAGGTCCAAGGCGAAGCTTTTCCGGTGGAGCAGGCTTGTTGTCAACAGCAACCGATTATGCTAAGTTTCTACAAATGATGTTGAATGGTGGTGAATTCAACGGCAAGCGGCTACTTTCACCAAAAACTGTGGAGTTGATGACGGTAAATCATTTGGGAGAAATTGACTTCCCATGGTGGGATGGCACAGGATTCGGGCTTGGTTTTTCCACAGTGGAAAACTTAGGTGATCGAGGGACACCGGGATCTGAAGGGGAGTATGGTTGGGGTGGAGCTTATGGGTCATCCTATTGGGTCGATCCTAAGGAGGAGCTAATTGTAGTCTATTTCAAGCAATTAGTACTCACCGGTGGCCTTGATGATCAATCCAAGTTACGAACTATGGTTTACCAGGCTGTTGTAGAGTAGGGACTTTAATTAGCGAACATTTTCTTCTTTCTGCGGTATTCTGAAGGATACCCCGTACTGAGATCATTTTCTTAAGTTTGCTAACCTGACCTTTCAAAATGACCACACTTCTAGGTTTTATTTTATTCACTGGATTCGTAGCCTTTTACTCAACATGGAGGCTCAGAAAACAAAATCTGGTCACAAAAGATGGTTATTACCTGGGAGGACGAAGTTTGACCGGTGTGGTCATAGCTGGTTCAATGCTGTTGACTAATATTTCTACCGAACATCTCATTGGGATGAACGGCTCTGCATACCGAAACGGTGCGATCATAATTGCCTGGGAGGTTACTTCAGCGATAGCTCTTGTGATAGGAGCTTTGTATTTCGTTCCCCAGTATTTGAAAATGGGCTTAACAACAATTCCCGAGTTCTTAGAAAAGAGATTCAATGGCTTGATGAGGACGATGGTCGCTCTACTTCTAATCGTTTCGTTCGTGGTCACATTATTACCCATTGTACTTTATACAGGGGCAATCAATATCGAATCTATTTTTGAAATATCTCAACTATTGAATGTGACCAGGGAAGAGGGAATTTGGCTGACAGTAATTGTGGTAGGAACAGTTGGAGCCATTTACGCAATATTTGGGGGCCTGAAGATGGTCGCCATATCAGATACGATCAATGGATATGGTCTCTTACTTGCTGGGCTGTTGATTCCGACATTGGCTTTGATTGACATTGGGGATGGAGATATGATCCTGGGATTGGTTAAAGTATTTCAGAATGATCCCTCAAAATTCAATGTCATCAGCAATGAACCATCTATTGGTGAGGGAGCTCGTGATTCCATTTTACCTTTCGAAGTACTCTTCACTGGATTGATCATTAACCAGGTTTATTTCTGGACCATGCATCAATCGATTGTGCAGCGGGCATTGGGTGCGGTTAGTTTGAAAGAAGCACAAAAGGGTCTATTGTTCACAGGAATTCTGAAAATACTGATACCATTGGTCATAGTTTTTCCTGGCATTATCGGTTTCTACTACTTCGGCGATAGCCTTTTTCACGATCAGGATAGTGTTTATCCCATGTTGGTCAAGCAGGTTCTTCCTCCCTGGATGACTGGTTTGTTTGTAGCTATTATTATGGGAGCCATCTTAAGTACCTTCAATAGTGCTTTAAACAGTGCTGCAACAATTTTTAGTCTTGGAATTTACAAGCGATACATTGACACTAAGGCATTTGATGGCAGATTGGTCACTGTTGGTCGATGGACTTCATTCTTATTGGCGTTTTTTTCCATCGTAATTGCGCCATTCGTTGCAGGAACTCCTGAAGGATTGTATCAGCTGCTACAACAATTAAATGGGATTTTCTTTGTTCCTATGGCAAGTGTCGTCATCGCAGGATTTTTCTTTCCAAGAGTCTCAGCAATTGGAGCAATTGGGGGGTTAATATTTGGGCTGCTTTTTTACATCATCATGAATTTCGTACTTATGGTCAACATGCATTTTGTACACATTTGGGGGATTGAATTTATCCTGAATGTTGTGGTGATGCACTTGATCTCTGTCTTTTATCCTAACAAAAATCCATTTCAAATCATGAATATCGGTATATTGGATGTTCAGCAATGGAAGTTTGCCCGACCGCTGGGGTGGATACTTGTTTTACTAACAATTGTTATTTATATCTTGTTAGGAACTATAAGTTAATGTGATGGAAGTAGCCAAAGAGAAATCATTTCGCAATTATGACCATTCTGAAGTTACAGCAGCTGTGCGTGATCATTATCGTAAAATGCGTCAAAATCAGACCTATGAATACGTCCAGCGGATGAGATCCAAATACCTCACCTATGACAAACCGATGATGTTGTGGGAGGCGATGGAAAAACTGAATGATTTGATTGACGTGAGTGATCCGGACCTGGAGTTGCCCAATGTCCAACACCTCATCCAGTCGGCGGAGGCTTTGAGGGCTGATAACCGACCGGATTGGATGCAACTCGTCGGATTGATACATGACCTTGGTAAGGTCATGTATTTGTGGGGATGTGATGAAGATGGGACCAGTCAATCTGAACAATGGGGATTGGTCGGAGATGTGTTTGTTGTAGGGGCCTTACTGCCAAAAACATGTGTTTATCCTGAGTTTAATGAGTTAAATCCGGACATGAGGGATTCAAGGTATAACTCAGTGCTGGGTGTGTATAGTGAGAATTGCGGATTGGACAATCTGCTCCTGTCGTGGGGTCACGACGAGTACCTTTACCAGGTGTTGTCCCACCACTCCGAAAATAAAATACCATTGGAAGGAATGGTGATGATCAGATATCATTCGTTTTATCCATGGCACAATGGGGGAAGCTACTCATTTTTAGAAGCAGATATTGATGAAAAGTACAAGGAGTGGGTTTTAGATTTTAATAAGTATGATTTATATACTAAATCAGAAAAAACCTATGACCTGGAGAATATAAAGTCCTATTATCTACCGATTGCGGAAAAATATCTTGGTAAAGGTCCCATTCATTGGTGAAATGAAGATCCTATTCAATTACCGAATGTTCATGTGGGCAAAGAATATGTTTGGCTACAAATTTTTGGTGGTCATCACCCTGATGGTTATTAATCAATTCTCATTTGGTCAAAGCTGGGAGGAAGCTGTCAAAGAAGGAGAGGGAGAGCTGGATTTGTATTGGCATGAATCTGTTCCATTCATCGACCAGGTGGAAGGAGAGATGACTGGAATTGAGTATGAAATCATAAAACTTTTCCAGCAATATGTAAAAGACAGACATGATGTCGATTTGAAACTCAACTGGATTGCGACGGAAAGCTTCCTTGAAGCGCTTGAGATCACCAAGGACGCCACCCAACTCAATCAGTTCGGGATTTCAGTCTTTTCAATTACTCCTGAAAGACGCCAATTTGTGAGATTTACTGATCCTTATTTACCTGATGTCACGGTATTGGTATCAGGAGAGGGATCCCGTATCGTTCAGACATTTGATGAAATGAACCAAATGCTGGCCAATATGGAGGCAGTTACCATCAAAGGAACCAATTATGAAGGCTTTTTAAAAGACTTGAAACAACAACTGAATGTCGATTTCAAAATCACGTATATCGACAGTAATGACAATGTCCTGGAAAACATAAAGTCTTCAGCAAACAGGTTTGCATTTATTGATCTTCCTATCTATCTGCTTTGGGTTAAAAGAGGAGAAAAGTTGGTAAGACAAAATTTCTTTACGGTCAGGGGTATTGGATATGCATTTATCATGCCGACTGAAAGCGACTGGGATACACCTTTTAATGAGTTTTTACGGGATAGCACGTACCAGTCCAAGAGGGAGGAGACCATCGCAGGGTATTTGGGCTCAGGTCTTTATGAGTTCTTAAGTGAATTGGATGGGGAGATCTCCATTGGCACCTCGCTGCTTACCAAAGAAAAAGAACTGCAACTTGAACTTTTGAAAAACACAAACCTCTTACTGGAGGAAGAAAAATCTTTGCAGAGGGTACTCCTGATGGGTATAGGAGGAGCGGCTGTATTCGCCCTCATCATTGGATTCATGTTTTTCAAGAATCAACAAAAAGCTAAGATCCTTTCAGACCAACATGATCAAATCGTAACACAACAGGAAGATATTAAACAGAAGAACGAACAGCTCATTAATAGGAACTCACAATTGATTGGTTTGAATGAGGAGAAAAATAGCCTGGTCCGGATACTTGCACATGACCTCAGGTCACCTATCAACCAAATAATTGGCTTCTCTGACCTGCTTAAGAATTCGAAAATATCAGATCAGGACCAAACCATTGTTCAGTATATCGCTGAAAGCGGTCACAAGCTGAATACGATGATAACCAAGATCATGAACGAGGGGGTGATGGAAGGTAAGTCAAGTTTATTGCTTAAGGAAAAGGTAAATGTATCAAGCATTCTTCATGACATATCTGAGAGATACATGCCTTTGGCTGCAAAGAAGAATATAAAACTGGACATAGATCTTTGTACGGAAGATTGCAGCCTGGAAACTGATCATTTATTGCTATTCCTTGTTATTGAGAACCTTGTATCCAATGCTGTAAAGTTTTCCCCGCTTAAGAGTGTTGTACAAGTGAATGTTGAGAAGACTGATGACCAAATGACGTTCATAATTATTGATCAAGGGCCGGGATTTACGGAAGAAGATCAAAAGAAGATGTACACTCAATTTCAGACATTAAGTGCCACTCCAACGGGAGGTGAAAACTCGACGGGGATAGGATTGTCGATCGTCAAGAAATACGTTGCTCTTCTTGACGGGGATATTCATCTTGAATCGGCCGAAGGTAAGGGGAGTACATTCAGGGTAACGTTACCAAGGAATTAGTACCACAGCTTTCGGTAGAAGTATTTATTACCAAGGAAGAAACCAAGTCCGAAAAGAAAGATGGCCAGTGCCATTTCACTGAAGTTATTTTGAATTATCAATGAACCTGTGACCAAACCGGCTCCGGAAGAGATTACCGACAGACTTATTGTATCAAGGATTTTAGTCACTCTGGAAGAGGAAATTCGATTTCGGTTCATGTATGGATCGTGGAAGCTATCCACAGTGATTTTCAGGAGGCATCCGTATGCAAAAGACAGTATTGATATTACTACCGTCATCCCTGTGTTGAAATGGTACGGTTCAAAAAGAGATGCACAGGAGAACCCAATTATGAAAAAAGATATTGCACTGAAGGCTTTCTTTTCCATTGACTTTCGACTAATAGTTGTTTCAAGATACTGAAAATATCAACGCAACAACAATTACCTTTGTGGTTGTAGTGCAATTGAATTAATATTGCGGACATTTTTCAGGGCCCATACTTGTGTCTGCCGAAATGTAATGAAGGCAGAGCTCAGCAAGGATGGGTCAATATCAGGGCCCATAGCTCAGCTGGTTAGAGCACCTGACTCATAATCAGGGGGTCCCAGGTTCGAGCCCTGGTGGGCCCACATTGATTCCCAGGCAGTTACATATTTGTGACTGCCTTTTTTTGTGTTGGTGTTATGCTGTGGTGTTATGCTATACTCAATCAAAATCATACAATTTGACATTTCTAAGGTCTTCCAATAGTTCCTTTTCAGCCAGGTAATGCTTAATGACCGTCTTATCGTTGGTGTGTTTAATGTGCTTCGCTTTCTCACCTATCAAGTCAACCATTCTGGTAATGTAGGTTTTCCTTAAATGACGAAATGAAACTTGTTTATCAATTTCCGTTTTCCTCCAGAAATGAGTGAACGCCTTGGTTATGAATTTTTTCAGAGTATTCCTGTTTGACCAATCGGGAACAATCAGATAGTCATTTTCCTTCTTCATTTCCAGCTGAGTCAACAGCTCTGCCAGGTCCTTTGTGATGGGTGTGTAGGAATAATATACATCTGTATTTAATGTCCTGTTCACTTTCCAGTTGGGGATCCCAATGTAGTTTTCCTTCACATCCTTCCACTTCAAATTAACCAAACCATCCAGGCGCTCTCCTATACTTATGGCCAGCTTGAAAGCAATCGACAGCCAGGGTCGATAGTAATTCACTTTTGAGATTACTTTAACTCCCTTGGACCCAACGCCATTTTCCTGGTCGATCTTGGATAGAAATATCACAAATTCTTCCTCGGTGATAATCTCAGGAGAATAGTGTGTCTTTTTTCGTGTGACATTTGAAAATGGATTAGATATGTCCACCTTCCTATGATTGATGAGGTAATCGAACATAAACCTCAAAGCCTCCATGTGAGCATTATAACTGCGACTGCTCATTTGCTGAGATTCTACATAGTTGTGGAATGCTCCAACATGGGATTGGTCAATGGCTTGGAGTGGGTAGTTTGAAAGCTTCCCATGGATTGATTTCAGGGACGTCAAAAACCTCTTAACATATCTGACCTGGTCGTTGATATATTGTTTGGTTCTGTTTTTCTTCTCGTGCTCGGGAACATTGATATCTTCTAAGTAATCAAAATACATTTTAGCTCCTTCAAGCAAGAACATAGGAACAATTTCAGCTTGTGAAATCGAACTCTGATCGGGGATATTGAAATTGTTACGCTTGAGTTCTTTCTTATATGCCATGTGTCTTTCAAAGGCATCGTTCACATCATTAGTCATATGTGTTTTGATGCAATCCTGACGTTTGGAAATAGGATTATAAATTCTCGATTGATAGGACCATTTCGCGGAGTGAGCACAGGGATTGTTGGTCACTACTTTCTTACACGTTGAACACCAGATGTGTAAACCATTACCGCGAAGCTTGACAGGTATATATTTCTTCTTCATCATTCGAATTCTGAAAGATCCTGGCTATGTTTTCCAATACTATGATAAGTTAATGATTCCATTGATGTTTTATCCAGAACTTTCAGGAGGTCCTCACATCTTACACATTTCATGGATCCTACTTTCACAATTTCAATACCTGCATCAGTGAATCTTTTGATCAAGGTTCTCCTATCTTCAATACCCAAAGCTGATTTGACTATCGGTGAGCTAATGTCATAGAAAGGAAAGTAATTGGGGATCCTATTCATGTTCGAGAATTTTGATCTTTGGGTTCTATGAAGAATGCACCTTTAGAATCGTCACAGTGA
Organism: Cyclobacteriaceae bacterium; assembly: GCA_965242805.1. Taxonomy (GTDB): domain Bacteria; phylum Bacteroidota; class Bacteroidia; order Cytophagales; family Cyclobacteriaceae; genus JANQEU01. The sequence continues at coordinate 5,659,123 of CBDETD010000002.1, forward strand.
TCGCTTCCTTTGGAATTGACAGCAATACCCTAAGGCTAACCTTTTCGTGCAAAGGTGTTGCCGTGTAGGCAATACTCACTGGCCAAAATCCAAGATGCTGGCAAATCTTTATGAAAAGGTATACTGACATCTCACGGTCATTATTTCGATCGAAAATTCGGTGAAGGTTTGCCACGCTGATTTCGCAATCCTTGCAAAAGGCATGAACACCAGATCTGGGTCTTCCGCCACTGGTTAACTCTGGACTCTCATAAGCCCTGATATGACCTTCCAGAATGGCGATGGTCTCTTCATATGCTCCGGCAAGGAGCTCCTGAACCTGACTGGCTACATTCATGCAGTTGATAATGTTTTGGGTTCAATAGCTTCGGCTTGGAAATGACGTTTTATTCTTTTTCCAATGATCAAGACAGTAAGGGTCAGATCATTGAAGGACTCATTGAGCAGATCAAACTTGGGATCATTGTTGTCACACGTCAAGAGTGCGTCGATGATCTCCAAATGTTCTTTAGCCTGTTGAATTAGTTCGCGATCATTCATATCAGACCACCTCCTCTTCTGCCGCCAGATCAAAAAGATCTTCGATATCACACTGGAAGAAATCAGCAAAGTATTTCAGTGCATCATATTTTGCTTCTCGAAGTTTATCTACATTATATGCTAAGTAATTCCTGAAAGTATTTTCACTCTGATCAAACTTCCGGACAAAGCCAATTTTCAGACGATCTTTTTCCCTGTCATTGAGTAAGGAATACTTTAGTTTTAGATTGGTCAAAATGACCGAGTTTTTCCTGGGCATGGTGTGTGTGTTTTAATTATTAAATGATAATATTTGCTTATAAGGAAGCAATATATTACCTGTAAGTACAAATATATTCCTGTCAGGTAATATTACAATGATTGATAGGAATAAATTGTAAAAAATTTGACTAACCAAGGATTACCTTTCCATATCAAGAAATTCAGGAAGGCAAAAGGCTTAACACAAGATGAGTTAGCCAATTCCGTGGGTCTTAAAAGTCTGGGTAAAATTGAAACCGGTGTTTCGAATCCTAGTCTGGAAGTGTTGATAAAGATTGCCGATGTGCTGGAGGTTAGTCTGGATGAATTATTGGGACGAGAAGTCCAGAATGATGAATCAAATCATGTGTCTGAAGTGAACAAGATGATGAAAGAAACCATTAAGCGGATGGATCGTCAGAATGAAACCTACGAGCACATCATCAAAAAGCAATCGGAAGAAATAGACTCGTTGAAAACACAATTGAAAAAAGTAAAGAAATAGAAAAAACACCTGCTGGCTTTCATCCGATAGCCTGTGCATGGTGTGTGTGTCCCCCGGGGTGGTACCCGGGGGTTTTTTATTTGGCATTAGTAATTGTATATTAACGTTATGTAAAACAATATAAAGCTGTTATTAAAATGAAACTTCACCTTCAAATAAGATTTGAACAGGCTGAGATAAAAGAACCCCTTGAATACGTAATAAGAGATAAAATTCTTAAATATCTCGAATCAGAGAGAATCTATTTCAGCGAAGAACTTGATCGATTCTCCTCCAGCTTTGAAGATGAAAGCATTGGGCGTTTCCTTTCAATATTTTTCGAAGAATATTCGTTTCACAAATTCGTCGAATTTTATGGGAAAAAACCATACCTGAAAAAAGGTTTGAAGAAGATCAATCGAAGGGATTTCAAGATAACCCATTGGAGGGTTAGAAAAGGGTCAATCATTTTTGAACTTACACTTATTGTTGCCGGTATTTTTGTTGGATACGGAGGTTTTAGAGAATCAATAGATTATATGATCAAAGATCTTAGTGCTGTTTTTAACCAGAAAGAGAATTTAGCATTTATTGACGAAGTGAGACTAGATGAAAGTAACACCAATCAAAAAATGCAAAAAATGCAGAAAGAAGTGAAGACTAACCGTTCCTTGGTGATGATTTTTATGTTTATGATCATAGTTTTTGCTGCACTTTTTCTAAAGGACAAATCTGAAACATTATCAAAATCTGAAATCGAACTAATGATAATTAAGAATATTAGATCGGAAATGCAGCTTCAACAACATAAAGTGTCTCGGGATCCGGTACTAAATGCTGACACAGTTGATACTGAAATTGAACCAAAGTAATTCATTACATAAATTTTGATTTGTTGGTTGAAATAAATCTCTCATAAATCTCAGTCTGCCTCACAAGCCTCTCCCGGTCCTCCTTCAATAACTGATTCATTTCTGCTGTCTCCCTATTCTCCGTTTTTAGTCGTGAGATGAATCTTGTTAGGATTCTGCGATTTCTCAAAATGAGCAAGATTATGACCAAGAATAGGAGAGTGGAGCTTCCAACAATCCAAATAAACCTGATCCGATCTTTGTGCTTCTGCAACTCGATCTTTTGTCTGTGAATTCTTTCTTCAGCCATCAATGCATCCTGTCGCTTGGCAATCATGTTCAGGCTGTCGATGTATACCTGATCAGGTAGATAATCATTCAGGGCAGACGAGTATTGGTAAGCACTATCATATGATCCTTGTGATTCGTAGTAGGCAATGATCTTCTCATAACATTCCTTGATCTGTACTTTCTGCTCAGGTAAATAGCCATATTCAAGAGTCTTTTTATAATAATGCAACGCTATGTCAATAGAGCCCGACTTTTCATGATATTGACCTTTATTGAAATTGATGTAAAGGGACAATCTATCTATTGGGTACAATTGATTAAGTCTGTCAGCCTGGTCAATATAGATCTTTGCTTTTTCCATGTTATCCAATCTAAAATGATTGGCAGAGAGATTATTTATGGCTTCTGATTGCCATCTGGCTAAATCATTTTCTTTTGCCATCGACAAAATCATCTCATCATACTCAATGGACTTCTCATAGTCTTCCAATAGGAAATACAGATAAGAGATACCGGTATACACCTCAAGTAGATCTCTTGTTCTTCCCAGTTCTCGATGTTCATTGGCAGATAGATTGTAGTAGACCAGGGCAGAGTCCATCAGGTGCATTTGACGATAAGCCCATCCCGTGTTGTTTAGAATCCAGGCTTTGAGTGTATCGTTTTTAAAATCCAGAACTAAGGCTTGACGATACTTACGTAGACTGATTTCCGGGGCCAGCATGTTCATGTTAAGCAGCCCTATTTTGTTGAGGATATTGGCTGCTTTTTCGTACTCTCGTTCCTGGGTATAAAGTGACCTTGCTTCTTCATATGTGATCAAGGCACTCATTGTCCTATCCACAGCAGACAGGAGGTATCCCTCCATAAACTTACCCCTGGCTTTTTCCAATCTGGTAGTAGTAGAGGAATTGTATAAACGGATGGTTTCCAGGGCAACATCATAATTGCCGGAAACAGCTGCTTGGTACGACAGGTTGTACAGTGAATCAAGTTGGTGTGTGTGTGCTGTTCTCCCCAATGTACCTAAAACCACAGTGAGTAAAATGGTTTTAAGTTTCAAGTATCTTCGGTCCTGGTTCTTCGCCTGAAATTAATGAAAGGACTGAAGCAATACAAATAACGGAGCGTGTTCTTTCTTCAGGTTATCAAATGCTATCAGAAGCAGGACTAAGAAATATCAATTGCTATAAAAAACCCATAATTTACAATGGGTTCTTTATACGATGTCATGAATCTCCAGGTGGGGGAGGAGTTCCGCCCTGGCCACCACCTCCTGTATGTCCACCGGACCCATCCAGGTAGGGATCAACAAACTCTGTGTTTTCAAATTCCTGAAGGGTTTCGTCCTCCGTACATCCGGTGAAACACAACATCATACCTAGTAAGATTGCTGTAAGAGTGTAGATTCTTTTCATATTGGTTCTGTTTTAATTGAAAGATCAATAAACTCATTCTCTCGAATTAGTAGGAGATATTTGAGATCATGAGTAATGAGTTAAAATTAACTGATTGATTTCAGTTCAAGAAGGAACTTTTAATCGGCAAAAGGAAAAATAGTACAATAGGTACTAGATATTATTCCAGACCCATTAGAATAGATTTTGTTGCCATCATTTGTGAAGATAATCTGAAGATTCCCGGAATGACAATTGACCGGATTTCCATTTTTGGAACATTTGATCGAATTTATCTAAGTCATAAGAAGAATTGGAAAATTCCAATACGGCATTTTCACCAAGTTCATGATTTAATTTTTGCAACACTTGATCAATCCCAGAAAGTAATTGTCTTGTGCAAAGGATTGTTGTCCTTTTTATCTTAAATCTTGTGAACTGCTTGTAAAAATATGATAATTCTTCGGGTGGATGGGTTAATCCCCAATCACTTAATATCGAACTAAATTTCATATCATAAGATGTCCAATTCTTTATATTGGTACCTGGACTATTTAAAGTTGATTGGATATCAAATTTGTTTCCGAGCTTCGATATTTTCTTTCTTTTTCTCATATATCCTGATATTCCTCCCAATTCTTTAGGCCAATCAATTAGAATGCATTTAGATTTTGGAATCTTCAATTTCTTGTAGCCGACAATCTCGTTGTTCTCAACGACAGGTTGAGAAAAGACATGGTTCAGCCTACCAGTCCTGATTAGCTTGCCACTAATATTTTTAAGTTCAAACGCATAAAATTCGTTTGAGATATTGTCGTACCAGCTAACAAATTCAATACATATCTGACCGAAGTACGCAAGTTCACGGCTCCAGTCATGCAAAAGATTAATGATCACGTCTCTGTTCCATCTTTTTTTTCTTGAAGCATATCTGAAAAACGTTTGAAGATAATTCTCCGAGCAGTTTTTGATTTGAACACTGCTTGAAAAGATGTCACGATCAAAGGAAATACGGGGATCAATATTAGTTCCAAGATCTCGAAAATATATTGACGAATTCAAACTTTCTTGTACCTCTTCATTTTGATTATTACGAATAAAAATTGGGATAGGAGAAGAAAGTCTATCATGATAGCCATTGCCTTCACCAGGTTTTGTAGATCCGCTTAAATCGAATTGCTGATTACGAAGTCGCTCTTTCCACAATTCTTCTAATTTGTTCTCCATATCGAGTTTCTTCAATTTTAAGTTCCTTTAAACTCACACAGGTACGTAAGTAGTATTCGACAAATATTTCGTGAACATCTATAAAACTAAGCGTATCCATATGCATGGATTGAGCAATTGCTTGAATATAGAAATCATCGATATCGGTCACAAACTCCTCGTCTGGAAATAACCCGCCTCTCGTCACCATTTCCTTCCTTACTATCCCTTCGGTTAATAGAAATTCTTCTAACCTTTTTTTTCTATGGAATTCCTTGGAATAAGAAGAGCTGCTAAGTCCATAAACTGGTTGTTTGAAAAGATTATAAGTTGCAAGTATCCATCGCCAAAAAGAAACTTCATTTACGGTCTTCAGTAGGTCTTTTCCCCAAAAACTAAAAATTAATGAAACAAGTCTTTGCTGGTCAAATGCAATTCCCCTAATAATAATTATAGAATTAATCTCAAAAAGATCTACTATGAAAGGGTAGACTTTGGAGGCAAAGTATTCAGGATTTTCGGTATCCTGATATCGAACTTGCAATTTCCGTAAATAGAGGATACAGGCAATATTGAATTTTTTTAAGAAAGTGGACAATTTAGTTACGGAGGTTTTTCTATCGAAGGTTTTACTTGTAATGTCCTCCAAAATCAAGTGGTAATAATTCCCGAATAGATCGGGTAATTTGTCCTCATCTAATTCATACGAGGAATATCCAAATTCCCATACACAACTCATAATGTAACCTTCAAACTTTAAATTTTCTTTCTTGAAAAAATCAAGTTTTGAAAACTTAAATTCTTCGACACCTATTTTCGGTTCAGTACGATTGAGTTTGTTGATTGCCTCCGATGTTGTATTGATAAAGAGAGAAAGCTTTCTCTCCAACTCAACTGACCCTATTGCTAATTGCAATGCTCCTACAAAGAAATTTTCCTTTTTTAAATCTTCTATTAGAGACTTTATTTTGTCATGTACAAAACCAATAACTTTTTTGTAATGGTTTTGCAATTCATAACTAACCATTTCCGCAAGTTCATATTCAGCAAAAATTAATGGTGTTTCGATTTTCCCTTCAATTTGTTTCTCATGATGTAGCTTTCTGGAAAACTTATCTTCCCAAATTTTAATGTAATATGGTTTCTGGTTCTTTTTCCTATTATATAATGATTTTATAAGAGCATTTAAGTTCCTGATATCATATGTCCTAAGATTGGCATTAAATCCCACCAAATATTGAATCAACAAATAACTGTAACATTGAACCAATTGAAGTTTGAATCCAGTGTCAGAAGTTGTTGATAATTTGTCAAGAATTAATTTCTCTAAACTAAGGAAGTAGGACGAAAATGCTTCAAAATCACATTGGTAAGAAAGTGCATGGACATATCGATCTTGATCAAAAAGATTTCGGAGTTGGGCAGGACCCTGAATTATTTGATCAAGAATATCAAATTGAGTATCAATTAAATTCAGTTCGATCAAGTTATAAGACTGGACACTTTCCGGTATTATATCTATACCAGCACTCTTTAACAAGCTGAAATCCCATTCTTTAGCATCTTCCCATCTTTTCGGTTTGTTAACCTTAATATGCCACCCATCCCATGACGGGATTAAATACTTTATTTGATTATAGTAATCAGAAAACCTTATAACGTTCCTTAGAATGTTATCCAAGGACGTATTAGAAGCCTCAGGCTTTTTACTCTCTTCAACTATTATCTTTATTTTATGTAGGTTATTGTAAATTCCTCGAATTTGAGATTGTCCGTTCTTAAGGGATTCAAGATTTTTTGTGTGATGGAGAATTCTTTTTAGAATTATGTAATTCCTTTCAATTAGATCATAAACCAATGAACTGGTGTCAAAGTACAATAAAGTGAATTTGCCGAAACTGATAAAACCAATAACCGCTGAGATGACAAAGTATACAAAGATCAATGAACCAAATAATGTTGGTGAGTATCCGGAAGACAATATAAGTTCAAAGCCAATGGAGAAAGATGTCAAAGTGGCCAGCAATATGAAGAACTTGTTAAGAGTTTTCTGTTCAACAAGAAGTGCACCAATGGTACTATTTATATTCGAGTACTTTGTGGCAATTATGGTTAGGAAGGCCGTATAAAAAAGACCTAATAGAACTCCAAGAATTCCTGCACTAACATTGATAACTTCAATTAAGTAATCAACTTGCCTAATGCCAAATAGTCCAAATATTACTGTATTGGACTCAGCAATTCTACAAGCATAACTGTCATAAGGTTGTTGAGTTAGAGTGCCATACCCTAGCTTTAAAAGCCAATCAGCTGACACCATTCCAAATATTAGAAGAACTGAGTAGAATATACCTTTTGATCCTAGAATGAAAAAACGACGAAGAAATGACAGTCTTTCGGAGTTATCAATTTTAATATCAAAAAGTTTCAGTCTTAATTTCGAAATTGTCTCCTTGATCACAGATTCAATTTATTCAACATTTATAAAGGTCCCAAAAAACGTTATAATCTCTTTCAGATATTGATTGAAGATAATATTATAAATCTTGAAAAGGTATTTAGTAAGTAGAAAGGTATTTGATTGTAGGTATTGAATTCTTACCATGGATAAACGCGCCAGGTACATTTCTCCAATCATCTAATATAACGCATAGGTTCAGTTCTTCCTTAACAGATAGCGGAATAATCGGGACTTTTTTGACGCTTCTGGTTCCACCGAGATTTAGAATGATCATTAAGCAATTTGAATTGAATATCTCACAGTGTAATGCAGGGATTATCATTACCTCTTGAGCAATTCCTCAGTCTAAAAAGAAATTGAAGCAATGGACAGGTTCCAATGAATGGAGCAAGCAGAATTAATATTGCAATGATCAAAGGGGAGGAAAGCCATAATAATATGCATGCTATTATATTTGATTTAGCAAATACTGGGGCTTTACATGTTTTTTCAGTATCCAAATACCCGGATAGAATATTACTAATCTCTCTGGAACATACTGCACATAGTTTGCTGTTTCCTTCAATAGCTCCTATACCCATTAAACAATAATACTGAGGTCGATAGATACCGCAATGGTGATATCCCCCACCTTCAAAAGCGCCAACAGTTTCCAGTTCAACAGGGCTACCGACATAATTGCATTCACCGCAATCAGGATTAGGCATTGTTGGCATTGGTGTTGATTCTAATACCAAATCACTCCATTTAATATTTTGCCTGTCGCTGGTGATATCTAAGTTTGGGGAAATTTCACTTCCTATATCAGAAGGGAAATGATCTTGTTCGGAGGAATCAAGTCCACAACCTTGGAGATACATATATTCATCTCCTAAACCAAAGGTGTGGACTAACTCATGAATGGCAATATCTGCCCAATCGATTGTTACGCCTGTCCAATGTGTATTTGATGTAGACATAACACCTAGGTTATGGCTACGAGATGCTGATCCGCCATAACGGGGTGAGTTCACCAAAACGATAATTCTATCATAATTCGGTAAATAACTGTTGACTTCATCAATTACTGAGTAATCGTCAACCACTAATAATCTGCATAAATTTGAAGAAAATTGGGCATCAAAGTATGTATCAGCTCTATAACCAACACCATCACATTGAAATGGAATATCCGCTCCACTTTCTGAACTTATGACATCAAGACTGTATAAATTAATGGCACATTTATTCTCATTAAACGCATCGAATTGGAATAATTTTTCTTTGAAATGTAAAATGTCTTGGTGATAAGTGGAAAGTTCGTCTTCTCGATATCCTTCTGATACCAATACAATATTGAATCGCAATGAATCTAGACCAGAAATGAATAATTCATTAAAGGATACTACTTGACCATCGAGTGCACCCATTTTAACCTGTTGTTTTTAAAGATTTAAATTCAAAACTTTCAACTGCCTCGATATTTGGCAAATCGAAATTTGCGATTTCCGTAGCTTTTCTAAATTCATCGATTGGAGATGAACGATCAGAGTACATTTTTAAAAAAGCAGCATTTTCTAAATTAGGAATTACTATCGAAATTATTCCCTTTCGTTTCTCTTGCTTAACCCATTTCAAAACTTCTTTACTCTCACGTTCATTCTCATCGACAATCACCTCAACGGCTTGCATGAAAGGATTATGTAATAAAATCCTGAAAAGGACAGTATCTTTCTTGTCACAAATATCAACCCAATGACCATTGGAATTTTTTGGTAGTTTAGGTATGTAATTGCCTTTAACTACTTTGTTTAGAGATATTTTTATTACCTCATTGATTTTCAGATTTTCATCGAAAAATAAGATAATTCTGTAGGAGGATACTTTGTCTTTATATTTCAATGTTACTCTATCAACTCTACTATAATTTAAGAAAATCTAATATGATTGTCAATAGCTAATCGTAAATAATGGAAAGGTACTTTATTAAATATGACATAAAATGGCGGAGTCTTGGTGCCTTCCGACTTACTTCAACCAATTTTCGTTGCTTTTCTCTAAGAAAAACGCTATATTCAATCAAGTACTGTTGATGGGAAGTGGGATAATATGTTAGTTACCGGAATTGGTAATGAACAGATCAAATCTAATAACAGTAATTCTAGTTGTACCATTATGGGTAATATTCATTGCCACTGCCATATATTTTCAATTTTTTCACACACCTCGTCCTGAGTATCTATGGGGGAGTGAAGATAGAGGTGCAATCCAACTTAAAAATCTGACGAACACTTATATTTTTGCTGAAGAAGAGCCAGAATATCAACCTCAGTTTGATGTGTTTCTACATGGCAGTGATAATTGGCGTTATGTTCTTCAAATTAAATACATATCAGGAGCTCGCCCAATTACAGCCAAGGTAGTAATCGATGGTATTCCATATTCAATGATCCAGTCAGATTCTTATGAAATTGCAGAATTTGGAGAAACGATTCGAAGATGGACCTACAACAGAGAGCAAGAATGTATCAATGATGATTCATTTTTTGATAGTAAACTGAGTTGGAGTTATTATTATTTTGAAGTTGACTTCAATCCAGTTCTTTGGGAAGATAGACCACCACCTGCTTTTCTTGCTGGGCCGGGAGGTGCATTTACATCCAGAGTATTAAATCTTGGCCTTCATTGGGTTCCAGGAAAACCCTATGGCACCGGCACTGCTGGAATCACATATCAGGGAGTAGAATACCCTCTGGGATGTTGGAATACTGGAGTTGGATGTCATGCTTATTCGGAAGGCTTGTCAATAGAATATGATGACGCCTGGCCCGACCAAGTACATTATACATATTCAATCACAAATACCCTTCAATTTGATGTTAATATTACTGGATTCGAAATCACTCCTATTGGTCCTGATACGGATGACAATACTTTTGAAGTAGCTAATAACCTTCCGATTCTCCTTGAAGCATGTGGAGGGGTCGAAGTAATAACCATTGTCCATAATTATCCCAGTACACCTGGATTCTATGATCAAATTTTACAACTAAGTCCGCATGTTGAGTTTGAGACTGAATCCACATTCGTAGAAGGAAATGGACCTGGTCTACTTCTAAAACGTACACTGGAAAATATGTAGTTACAGATGGCGACATGATTTCGTATATATCTACCAAATCCCGAACTCTACTCCTGGCCACGAAATTCTAATCCATCAACAATATAAGTCCATCTCCGAATCAACTTTAAAGTTACCGGTTTTGGTGCTTTCGAAGATGAGAAGACCTAGTTTTTCAAAATTTCATTTCGGAATTTCTGAGTTGCATAGTTTAAAATTAACTGATTGATATCAGCTTAATACAGGTGAGTCAAATGTAAATTTGTTAACTGTATGTCGAATCTTCTAATTGACAATTGGACACTACAGGAAACAGCCCACATTTTAAAATCAGGGTTTGATGATTCTAAAACTAATATTTACACTTCAGGGGGGCTATTCCCAACAGAAGTGCCTTCAGCAGCTGTTAAAATTGAATCGCTATTCAACTTTTTGTTGAATGTTGTTTTGAGAGATAATCTATTCATCGATCATGATTGGACAGAAGCTTGGATAGGCGTGAATGCAAAACTTGATGAAATCCATAAGAGTGGTATTATTCTAACCAAGAAGTTCGAATTGGATGATAACTTTTTTATGTCAAGAGATCATATACTTGAAAACTTGGTTCATGACAAGGAAATTATCGACAGGCATTATGAGAATGTGGAGTATTGGAGGATTCATAAAAGAAACAAGTACAAGGCACTTCCAATTGTAATAACTGGAACAATGGGATATCTAACAAGAAGTAACATATTATCCACTGATTACTCACCTCATCCTACCAGATCTGCTTACCTCCAAAGCACACCCTTATTTCAAAAACCTTTCAATGCTTTTGATAAGACTTTAAACTTCATATCTGATGAACGTCATAATATTCTAAAGAGCACATTCGAAAATGACGAATTCATAAATAGTAAGTTGATCCTTGCCCCAATTCTTATTGAAATTATTGAATCATCTAGCTCTGTAGAAGACATGTTGAAAAGTGCTCTACAGATGAGAAAAGACTTTAAAAAATTCCGGAAATACTTGACCGAATTCCAAGTTTCCATTGATAAAGGTGATGTCAAAAGAATTCAGAAATATAAAAAAGTCCTGGATGATGTAGGTCAAATAAAAGGTAGTGAGAAAAAATATGGAACAACTGAACTGGGATTAGGGGTAGCTTTCCTCAAGCTATCTAAAATGAATCTGCGATCTTTATTAGTGTCCACCAGAAACAAGTTTGGGATACGTGCAGAAATAAAGAAAATGATTTTCAAGAAAGCCTCAAAAGGGACATGGGACAAATTTTTTAATCTATTTGATGAGAAAAACTTAACACTTCAAAATGAAATAAAGGAATATTTCAGGTTTTCACAAAACACATCTACATAATGGTTCTATAAATAATTCAGGAATGTCCGAACAAAAAAGCTTTCTGGAAAAATTATGGGTTCGAGTTCATAATAATAAAGTAACCGCAGTCTTAATAGTTATTGGTGGAATTTTAACTGGACTCATATATCTGTTGCAAGGGGCGTTTGATGTATTTAAAAGGGTAGACGATCTAACACAAGATCGACAAACTATTAAAGTTATCAAGCCAAATTTTGAAAAAATAAACTCAGAAATTTTCAATAAAAACTTAAAAGCAAAATTTGATCTCGCAAACGATCTAGAAAGTGACATAATCAATGTATCTAACGAAAAATTGTCTCTAGACTTTTCAATCAATAACGAGATATTTTTTGAGATCCAAAAGGACCCCAGATCCTTAATGGCACTTAAAAATGGGTATATGCTATTTAATACAGCTTACAGATTAGAGGTGGAAGATAATGTAATTAAAATCCAACCATTCAATAGCTACTTATCCCACCTAAAGAATGGAAATCCTATTAAGCCTATTTATGTTCCTCAGGTTAATCAACCACCGAGTCTTGATCTCAAAATAGTCAATAATTCAAAGGAGACAGTCTTTTTCACTCACGCAGTCTTCGAGATTTCCTCCTCTGTTTTTGATCCTTTTCCAATAATTACATTTGATGATCCCATTTCTGCATTGGATTATCACTATGGAGGTACTCTATCTCTTATTAATAGAGGCTGGGGCAAAGTTATTAATTGTACTATTTTTTTTGATATTGTTTCGACCTCGGAAGAACCAAACTATGAAAAGAAGTTCGAGTATGAATTGAATATTGGAGGATTTGATCATTTTAAAGATAGTGTTAATCTTCATCCCTTTTTGAAGGCTGAGGGAGTCCAAGTTGAATTAATTAAAGACTATTACTTTGGAGAGTATTCTACTCCGGAAATGGAAAAAGCAATTCTCGGACCATTCAATGATGGTAAGCTATTGATGTATGGCAAAATAGTATATCAAGGATTAAAGTCAGATAGAACTTACTCAAGTGACACAATTAATTTTGAAAATTTGATATTGTTAGAATCACCACTTCTTGGGTATGCAATCCAACCAGTTTATTTCTATGATGTAGAGTTCGAAATTGAAAAAGATAAATATAGAAGAGTTCTACCTATCTCTCATGTTTTGAGATCTGGAGAATCCAGCTGGTTCAATATTAAAATTGCAGCACCGAAATCCTCCCGACATCTATTTAGTTTACACTTGATCTATAATGAAAACCAGATGTTATCAATTCCCAATGTCTACTTAAATTACGGAATAGTCACACGAAGGAACCTAAAGAAAGACCAAGAAATCATAATTAATACTACACAGTGAAAATGTCAATCTTGAAAAAGGTTTCCTTATTCCTACTTATCAGGAAAAAGGAATTGGGGTAACCTATTATTATCACAAATGTGTTCAGTTTTCATTTTCCCCAAACAACAAACTCACCATTCCCATACCTCCCAGAACTCTTGGCCAGGAACTCCTCCACTTCAACCAATCCATCAACAATATGCGTCCAACCCTGATCTCCTTTGAAGTTTCCGGTTTTAATGGTTTCGAAGATTAGGATGAAGGAAGTATCCGGATATTTCTTAAGGAATCTATCTTCGAAATTATGGGGTTTAATCTTGTGTCGATGGATGTAGGTATTGACCATATCTATCACCACAAACTGGTATTGTCCAGCAGCAACTTCATTTTCCAGATCATTCAGGGACCTAGTGTCCGTGATGTCGACATTGGAGCGAGTAGCAAGACCGCTGATCCTCAGAATTTCTTTTGTTGACGCATTGATCCCCTGATCAGCAAAGTTGTACAGTACATTTCCAAAATTGCTCAGGTACCTGGCCAGTTTCGTTGCCAGGACGGACTTTCCATTCTTGGGTTTCCCCCAAATGGCCAGCCTCATGTTTTTAGCTGGATTCTGCAAAAAATTCTTCCATTTGCCGGTGAAGGCCAACGTTTCGAATTCCATCGACATGATCTCATCCACAGAGACAACTGATTTCCCAGACTCTCCGGATTCTCCCGACTTTTTTACCGGTTTGGGATCTGAGGTGAATTCGTCTGAAAGTGGGATCCCATTAAGAACAGGAGTTTGGAGTTTTGGAGTTTTGGATTTAGGAGTTTTTGGTTTGGTGGTCGCTGACTTTGAATTTCTGCTTTTCAATGGCTCCGGATTTTCGATTACTTGGTTGCATCGCTGGATCAACCTTTCATCCGGTTCTATTTTAATTCTGGTAGCTCCGGATCCGTTGATAGCTGACTGCATTTTGACCAGTCTGTTTTCTATTTCCCGGATCAATTCAGAATGTTGTGATTGTTTGCCACTGTGAATTTGATCAAGCAATGATTCAAGTTGTCGCTTTGTTCTGGTCTTTTCTGGTAGATTCTTGAATTGCCTGATGATCTTTAGTTCGTCAGTTTTCTCTCCCAGTCTGGCTAATGAGAGTTTTAATTGAATTGCTTGTTTGCGAAGATATTTTGGAACTCCCTTGGAATCTCTTTGTAGCATGAAATCCGCAGCTTCCTGGGCTTTACTGGTAGCCTTCAAAAAGAATTTGTTGTCTTCCTGGATGAACTCTCTCAATCGTTTCTTCCAGCCTTTAATATATGCTGCACTGTTGTTGAGGGTGAAGAACAAGATCCCGGATTCACCGCATAGATAAGAAGCTCCAAGTTCAGCAATCAATTCTTCAAAACTGTAATCCTTGTTACCAAATTTATTTCCGAGCTTTCGGTTCAATCGCCTTTTCGAACCCGTGCTGTGGATCAGCTCATGAAAGAAGGTGCAATAATAGTTTTGCTCTGTCTCAAAGGCCTCCTTCGGTGGCATGTTTAACGAATCGTTCAACGACCTGTAAAATGCAGCTGCAGGATCGACATTTATAAATTTCGGTTTTGGTTCTGGGTAGTATTCAATAATTCCTTCTGCCGATTCTATCTTATCAAAATCTGTCTTTTCCTCAACCGGTTTCAGCTTCCAGTCAATTCCTTCGATGTCATCCGCATTGTAGACATTGTAATACCTGAGAACGGGTATATCAACCAGGTTTTTACAGACATCGAGGCCTTTGTAAACTGGATTCTTATCTTCAGCGCACTTAACAAAGAAATCCCAGTATTGCTGTTCTGTTATCTTGTGGTCACCCACCTTGTATATCATCTGAAAGTATGTAACCACATAGGCCTTGGCGCCTTTTCGGAGAGTACCACCTCTTTTTTCAATTTGATTGAACGTCATGAAGTAGGGGATATCCCACTTCTGCTTTCTAAGCTCCGGAATAATGAAGTTGAGCAGGATAGAATTAATACCACGATAAGGTTTTTTGCTAATGAAGTTGGTGGCTGCAAAACCATAAGTATTGATCGAATTCCAGGGCTTTCTCCACGATAGGTCTTTCTTACTATCAATCGTCTCCAGGATCATGTCACTGATCTTCTGATAGACATCAACCAGTTTACCGAGTGTTGTAGATTCATATTCTTTCGGAGTGCACTCCAGGCCCTTTAATAATGTCGATCGGGATTTGTACCAGTGTCTATGTTTTGGTGACCATCGAAAACCTTTTCTCCTTAACTTTTCAAGAACTTGTTTAGAAGGTTTCCTTTCGAAAGTCAATTCTATGCCGTTAAGTTTTTTATTGATTTTGGTGTTTGGAGTGGTCATGGTATGTGTGTTTTGAATGTAATTAAGGTTTTTTGACTTCTGCCAATACCTGACTCAGTAGATCCTGATTGGCGCTGATCCGACTGCCCAGATCGTCCTTGAGATTATCTATTTCCCTGGTGAATCCCTGCTTCAGCTCATCAAACCTCCGGTTGATTTCTTCCCGACGTTCCCTGTCCTGGGTACTGTTAGCCTCGATAGCAGCTTTGTTACCTGTGATTTGGGATTGATGATCGTCGAGTCTATCTCCATGTTTCTTCAGTCGATCCATGATATTCTTAAGGGTTATTCCAATGAAAAATCCAACGATAGTGAGTAGGATCCCGATGATCGTCATAATTACCTGGAATAGCTGTGTGTCCATTAATGATTCTTTTGCCATACATCAGTTCAGGTTTGAAAAAATTCTTCGTCTTCAAATAGCTCACTCACCATGCTTCCAACGACATTACCTGCCAGGTATCCCAGAACAATGAATTCCTTTGGTGCAAACTTTTTAGCAAGCAACCAACCGGTTAAAGCAAATCCCCCGGTGATCAGAGCAACCCTAGCACCTTTGGAAAACCTTCGATTGAACATTCCATTCAGTGGCTTTTGATTTTGGCAATGGCACTGATCCGCATCTATGAGCTGACCAGCTTCGTCAAAGTATAGTGTTCTAAGCTCTTCCATAAATTTACCATGTTAGAATAACAGGGGTGACACAACAGCCACCCCCATTTAAACCACCAACTATGGCCATATCTGGCCCATATCTTTTTAATGAAGGCCCTGAGAATCCAATATTTGAATCAGTCTCGTAGAGTTGTGCGATATGATTTACTCTCAGGTCTTTCATTCAGGTTAGTTTCTGTTTTATCACCATTTGGGTGAGAGGATTGCACAATGTCTCCACGGCTTTTTTGTTTGAAGACAGTGAGGCTAAAAATTCAAGAGCCTTAGGTTTAACTTGGCTCAATTTTTTTAGGTGTTCTGCGCTTTCTGCTGGAACGTCGATAGTTACTTTCATAGTTTGTATGTGTTTAAATAATCAATAGGGGACGTCTTGATATTGAGCCTGTTCTCCTTGTCCTCCTTCAGTGACATTCTGAGGAGTTTCAGCTAATTGAGCTTTAAGGTTATTGAGCAACTCTTCGGGGATGTCCTTATGCTGCGCTAAGTATGAAACTATTGCATAGAATGTATTTCGGGCTTGTTCCGACAAACTCATGTACCAGGTATTGATCTCGGCAATATCTTGGGGAAGTTGGACACCTGCTGAAGCACCGGCAAGAGGACTGCTATCGGCTAGTTTTTCCAATACCCTACCTATTCCTGGCCCAGCTGTTTCCATGAATTTGGTGACTGCTGAACTATTAAGGATTTCGTTGGCTTTCACTCCATTCAACTTAACAGCAGCGTCTTTCTCATGATCTTTTTGCATCAATTCAATTTTCTGTTCACCAACCTTCTCTTTGAGTTTTTCAATCTTATCTTGAGCACGAAGGAGCTGAGTCTTGGTGTCGTGTAATTCCCTATGCAATCTGGAAATTTCATATCCGGGGAATCCCTCAAATATTCCCTGAATGTTCAGGGGATCTCCATTAACTACTTCTTTTTTCTTATTGGGTTTCTTTGGTGGTGAAAATGCCGATGAGATATCATCGGTATTTTCGAATGCCTCACCACCGGATTCAGAAGTTGGCTCTCCTAGTCCACTAGCAGTAGCGTCTTCGCCAAAGGTAACTGTAAGTGTGTCCTGTGTTCTCCATCGTTGAGATCCAGAGCTAGTAAATCCATTCTTGATATTGGAATGAATAAGTACGGTTTTGAGGTCGTTTTCTTCTAACAGAATGTCCCAGTGATCTACGGAAAAAGAGACATCTCGTTCAACCAGTTTGTCACCTGTATCCTGGTTGAAAATAGAAAACGCTCGCTCTCCTTGAAATTTCTCGATATGAGATCGGGCTTCATGTGGTGTGATACGCTTAATCATGGTGTGTGTGTTTTATTTGTTAGTGGTTTTTAAATAAAAATCTACCTTGGCTTCGCTTTTAGCTTCAGTTTAGGAAGTATAAGGGAGGCATTCCTGTGTAGTACTATTCCGCCAACTACTACTGTGATTCCAAGTCCAACGGGTAAAAGCCACTTCAAAGCACTGGATGTATTTTCTGCCCCAGTGGCAACATCTGATATAACATCTCCTGTGGTGACCAAGGCACCTCCGACTTCTTCCACCGTTTCCCTAATATCATCTGTCCCTCCGGCCACAACTTCTGTGACATTGGTAAATATGGCACTGATGAAAGATCGAACGTCCAGACCTTTCGATAAGAAATAGTTTACAAAATCATTGTTATATCTACAGAAGTTAAGTTCCGGATCAAAGATCCCCTGCTTATCCCACTCAGACTGGAAGATTTCATTTGCCAATTCAGTACCATGTTTAACAACGAGTCTCTTATGCCAGGTCATCCACTCCACACATCCCCATTCGGAGACAGGCATTGTATCGGCGCTGATGTCGAGGATAGTAGATCCGGGACCGCTAAGACCAGTACAATTACATTTATTGAAGAAGTGGTTTTTCATGACCTGACATTTAATTATGAAGAAGTAACTCTTTTATAAATCCCGTATCCAATTACCGCAGCTGAAGCACTGCCTGCAACCCACCACCAGATATTAATTTGTTGTTGTCCTGGATCAAATTGATTTGCTCTATTGATCCAACCATTTTTAAACTTACTAGATACTATACCCGACGAAATCATTTCCTCATGAAAGTCAATTCTTTCGTCCACAAATAGGTCCAGTAGTCGGGTAGGATTGGCATCGTTAATGGCCTTGATAGTTGCTGATCCCATTTTATTGTCAACTGTTACATTAAATCCTAATCGACGCAACGCAAGCTGTATTCGTTCAGCTGCACGACTCGCCAAAATGAAAAAATCAAAGTAAGCGTTTGCTAAAGTCTGATTATCGATCTGGCCAGCCTTGGAATCGATCCATCTTTGGTGATAGAAGTCTTCCAATAAAATCTCAATCTCATCCCCAGGAATTTTTTCATTTGTACCGATGGGATTCATGAGGGATTCATCACCGATCCCAAATGCTTTTAGAAATGATGAAAAAGATCGTGGGTTGTCCGATTGCCTAGTTTCCTTGAAGTCATCGACGATAGACCAACCTGGCCAATTTGGCCATAAATTTCTCGCAATACCAGCATAGGTTTCACCTCCAGTATCGGCAGGATCATTAAGATAATAACCCTCATGCTTTCTAACGATTCGATATGCTGGTTCAAACAGTGCCATGGGCTAGATAATTGAAAGCTTACGGGCATGGTCTATTGCTACGTGCGGATTCTGTTTGATAGATTCCCAATAGAACTTGGCATCTAAATTTCTTGGATTCAAGACATCAAAATTTCTTATAACCAACAGCGGATTGGTCCAACCATGTAGCCTGAGTTTTCTATTGACCTGACGAAAGACGGGTATGATGTTATGGAACTTCCAGAGGAGATCATTTCTTTCCAAAGATTTCGCAAATTCTTCATCAAGAGAGGTTCGTACGTTTCTATTGGTTAACCTGTCATCTCGATCAATGAGACCTAATTCAAAAGCATCGTCCAACATTTTTTCCGGATCATCATTGATTTCATCAAAATATTGAATCACCGGAGAGTTTTGAATCCCCCAATTCCTAGTATAGTTTCTTACCCAGTTGATGTACTGCCTAAGACGTTGGATGGTGACGGTCCAACCGAATCCGTGTTTGATTGTATACCTGCGTAATTCATCCCGTAAGAATTGTTGAGATCCTGGATGTACATTGGACCTGGAAGTGGGTATTTCATCTGGGATAACAGGAGTATCTGAGATAACCGGAATATTTTCCTGAACCAATGATGTTACTTCTTCTAAACCACTAACAACTGCTGCACACTGTTGGCAAGGCTCCTCCAATGAAACAAGTAGATCCGATAGTTCATCTTGTTCAACAGGTTGTACCGAAGCCTGGGGATTTGAGGTAATTTCTGAATCCACCACAGAAGGATGGGCAGTAATTTCTTCAGATTCTTTCTTAGATGATCTGTTCAAATACCAGTAACCACCAATGAAAGAGGAAATAATTCCGATACCAATCCAAGTTTGACTCATATGCCCAATTGTTCTCTTTTGTCACCAATCCATTGTTCTTTTTTTGAGAGCTGATCGGTTATGAATTCACCTAACTCCCTATAGCATTTTTCTTTCCTGAAGGTTTGATCATTTCGAGCAGAATCAGAGGGTACTGCTAGTATGTCGCCAACTCTAGAATTGTCACCTCGAAAGCCACAAGTTCTTTCGTAGGCGATAAAAGCAGTTCCGTCGATCACGTCAGTACCTGATCCAGGAGTGGGTACAGGGTCATTCGGGTTTTCAATATTAGACCTCAATTGACTGTCCAATTGATCAATCCCACCTCGAGACAACCACCAAGCTACTCCTACAATTGATACGGTACCTGAAATTGCCAATATGTTC
Source organism: Cyclobacteriaceae bacterium (assembly GCA_965242805.1). Classification (GTDB taxonomy): domain Bacteria; phylum Bacteroidota; class Bacteroidia; order Cytophagales; family Cyclobacteriaceae; genus JANQEU01. The sequence continues at coordinate 5,679,264 of CBDETD010000002.1, forward strand.
CTAATTAAGTTCATTTTGCATTGTTGTTTTAGCTGAAATTATCAATTGAGGTCCCATGCTGCATTGTGTAATCTATGCTTTCGCCTACGGGCGATATGTCCTGGAATGGCAATATATTGGGATCACTAGGTTCCACGATTGAACCTTTGAAGGAAGCCCTGACTTCTAAAAGTGATTGAGCCGGAGATTTTACCATTGTTATTTTCATCTGATTGAATATTTTGTCCTCAATTTTATAAGTAGTCAAAAGACCAGATTGTGTGGTAAGAGAATGCCAATGGGTTTCCTGTTGGAAATATTTACGATTTGGATTTGGATCATATAGTCCAGCATAAGCAAGTTCCGGATGAAGATAGAATTCTATCTGAAATGCAAGTATTGTTGATGGATCGGTTGGAGTTTGAATGTATATTTCAAGATCCCCCATGAAGAGAACTCTTTGAACGTTGATGATGGCAATATTCCGTTCCCATCCGGTATTGCTTGTTGTCCGTTTGCCCTGGTATGTAGAATATAATGGTTTTACATCCCATTCATCGATTGCCGGCAATAATCCTTTAATCAGATTTAGGTTCCTTCTGGTTGATTCGCTTTCTTGATTATTTACAATTAATGTTCCGGCTGCCATCGGGACGAGTTTTCAGATTTAAAGTGGGACTTCATCAGAGGTGGAAATATTGCTAATAATTGTACACTCTGTTTCAGATGAATTATTGGCATTGTACAGATAGATGGAATCATTGTAAAGGAACATATCATTATCTGGAGAAAAGCTTCTACTTGTCCCTCCTTGAACAGGAATATTCCTCGACTTTCCACCTTTGGTGAAGTTGAGGAATACTGTTGGTTTTCCTGTGGGAACTTCAATGTTGAAATCAATAACCCTATTCATTTGAACCTCTTTGCTATCTGCCTTAGGTATTGATATGTTTTCTTCACGTAGTATCGCCTTGAAAAACTTAACCATCAGATGTTAGGGTTTGAAGATCTCCAAAGCAGAAATACCATATGGTAGTTCAACGCATCGGTGGCAATGGGCTGTGAAAAGGTAGTCTTCACCTTGATTTTTTCGCCCGCACGATATTTGAATTGAACAGGGAACACTTTATCCAGCTGACCGACGTTTTTGCTGGTTTCCATTAATTGTTTATTCACTTGCTGGATGACTTCACGAGATTGACCATCTTCCAGGGAAATGTCATAGTCATTAACCAAATCACCGTCTGTAATCTCTATTAACGCGACTCCGAGGCATTTTTCATATGACTCGTCCAATTGGATATCATCAGTTTTAGTAGCGGCTGCAGTTGCAACTGCGTAGGAAACCTCGAGGGTTTGAACTCTGGTTTCCCCTTCCAGACCTAATATTTTTGGATCCATAATAGTGTGTGTTTAAAGGGTTCTAAAAAAGCCCCAAATACTCCCAAAACAACCAGCTAGGGAGCTTTGGAGCTTACTCGATTGTGGTGCTACGAAAAGTTTTCTTTTCCTACCTACCTGGGTACTGTTTTCAGTCCGGGGATCCAGATACCAATGTGGTGCTCATTCGCACTTCCTACAGATTGCCCATTAGGGAATATCAACCTAATAGTGATCTGCTGATTCTCCACGAAGTACTGAACAGAATCCAGTTCCAGAGCAACCTGACGTGACCCTCTTACAAAATGAGAGGCTGCTTCAGAGAGGAACTCTTCAACTGGCTTTCGAACCAATTGGCGAGTATCCTGCAAAATTTCAAGATCAGCTCCCCTCAAAGCAAGATCCAAATTGGCGGTATTGATCACTGTGGTATATTGGATCTTTGCAGGATCAGTTTCCGCGGCATCTTTACCATATCCAATAAGAACTTTGGAGAAGAAAAGGTTTTCACCGGCTGGCAAACGTCCTTTGTCTACTGAAATGGTTCCCTCTTTGTAATCGCTGTTTCCATCGAGAATTCGGAAGTCTCCACTGGCTCCCTTTACATTGGCTTTCACATACAAGGTATGATCTGCAAGCTTGTACTTGTCCTCGGATAGTTTGAGGAGAGTATCAATCGGAATTGGGGGTTTGTTTCCCAACGATCTGTTTCTATGTCGATTGAGTAGATTTTGGACGAATGCAGCGTCCTTAGATATTAATGATTCCATGGTGTGTGTGTCTTTTTTAAGGTATTTTTTAGAAAATATTCGATGTTTTCGGACCTATTTCATTCCGGTTTTTAAACTCAATTCAATACATATTGAATTGATTCAATGCTCTTGTAGGGACAGGCCCCATCATACCAAACCCTTGTTCTTCGGTGACAACTGGGAAGGCAGTCTGAGTAGGTTGCCCTAATCTTCTTCTTCCCCGTCTACCTCCTCTGCCCATACCAGTCAATCCTGGGATGTTGGCGATTGGTTCTGGAGCAAACATTTTAATTCCGTCCTTGATCCCGGCCACAGCATGGGCTCCACCTGCTGCTTTTAACCATACTGGTTTGGTCCAAGCTGCGACGTTAACTCCCAATATCGCATTCACAAGTGATGCAATGTTTGGTCTACTTGCCAGAATCTTTTCCAGCAACGCAGTCGTGATGCTACCGGCTAGAAGTCCACCGGCAACTTCCAAAGCGAGTTGCCAATCTGGTTTGTCAGCTAACTGCTTTGATATGAAATTCTCTTTAGCCATGTTAATTACATTTTAATTGATAAAATTTTGGTTTTGCCGGTTTTCCCTCCGGATTTTTTTCTAGGTCCCTTCAATGGTTCCCTATGTTTCTTTGAAATTGGTGGTTCCTGCTTTTTTACGATGACAGGTTGAGGTTTACTTCCGGAAGACGATAACACGGAAATCAATACGATACCAGCTCCAATAATGACCACATTACGGACGATGTTACCTTGACCCAGGAATGAAAACAAACTTGCTGTCTGATTCTCCTGCTGATCGTCCGGTAACAAATCAAATGGCAAACCAAATGTTGGTAAGAAACGAAAATCTGTTGTCTCCTGTCCAAAGGTTAGAATTCCGGACGTCTCCAGAATAGAATCTCTTTTTAGACGAAGGTCAATAGGAGGTCTGCCTCTGTTAGGATCACCTGGACCGATTCTACCCTTATCATCAAATCTTGGAAAAAAAGGAATTTCAGGTTCATCATTTGCTTCAGCATCCGGAAATACAGTTTCTATTATCGGGAAGGTTTTTGTGATTGCTGGGTTTGATGAGTCTGAAGCTATCGGACCTCGTCTGAAAGAGATAAGTGGTTCATTGCTTTTTTGATCAGGTCTATCCGGAAGCGATCTTCGAAATCTATCAAATGGACCGGTCAATCCCCCAATTTTCACATTATTGTCCTTGAATAGGAGTGGGGGCTGGTCGGCTGGGTACTCATAATTGAATTGATGAATTACCGGATCAACCACAACATAGTTTTCCCGATTATTTAGTGGTCCGTCATTAATGGGTACAATCACATAAACATGAGAGAAGTCAGAATCTTCTTGCTCATAAGCTGCCCTTCTGATTTTATGTCTGATTCCGAGATTAACCAGGATAGAGGACACTGAAATCACAAAACAATCACAGTCAATCCCCTTTTCACGATCCATATATGCCCTCAGTGGTGAGCGGAGTTGCTCGCGATCATTTGCGTCTTCCGAATATTGATAGTATCTAAAGAAATAATCATAGATATTTTTCAAAGTTGGAAACAGATCTCCTGCATCCAGGAATTGGGCAATTCTTTGGGCCTGGCCGTAATCCTGCTTGATTATTGACAACATATGCCCAATTGTCTGATCTGTAGTTTTGCTTGATGATATCCCATCGCCAGATTTGGTCAGAATATTGCTACCTCCCATGAACTGCTTAACCGGCCAGTACTGATCGAACTCATCAGTATGAATAATGGGTCGTGTACCGAATGGTATTCCCAGCATGCCCATTATGGGGCCGTTCAAGTATTCAATATGGTAATCAGCAAAACTCATACTGAGGTGACGACTTGTGGTTGAATCGAATTAGACCCTTTGTTATTGGATAAGAATGTCTTTAACATCCATACTCCAAATGCCACACCACCTCCGAGCAGCAATAATTTTGAAACGTTCGCCTGCTGGGAAGCTGAACCAGGTAAATCATTTGTGAAAAAGCCGGGTACTCTTTGATTCCTATTTTGTCCGGTTACAGAATCAAAAGCTTGTCTCCCTCTGTCGGCAATGTCTGATCCGGTATTTACAATGTCAGAAGCAGAATTGAAAACTGTTCCAACATCTGACAAAAAATCATCCAGATTACCAAAGAAATTGCCATTGCCTGATAGCCCATTTAATTGACTAAATGGTGCAAAGTCGATTGTAGTTGTAATGGGTTCCATTTCATCTAATATTTTGAGACTAGCTTCAATCCTGAATAGTTGTTGGTTTCCTGCAATGAGGAAATCTGAGAATGTATCGTAAACCGATTCGAGAGTTCTTCCGACGGGAATATCAAATTGAATAGCCTTTTGATTTAATCCTGGATCCAGGATCATTGGACGAATTTTGTCCTGAGCGGTGTTCTCACCTAATAGCTCATATTCCTTTAAGTCATTGTTGAGCTTGAAAACCTTAATATCTACTTCCTGCACTCTAGCCGGAACCGGAGAAGGATTTTCGAATTGAAAGTTGAAATCAAACTGAAGACGATTGCCCTTGAGTTTGAAGTTGGTGGGTTTTAACGCTGTGAAGTTTACTGCCTCTACCAGGAATTCCTGGAATTGGACTTTTATCTTCTCCCAATTTGCGAATATCAATCCACCACTTACAATTAAGAATATCAACCTAAGCATCTTGAATAATGATTTCTTTTTGATTTGGTTTCTGAGTCTTTGATAAGAAGATCATGGCACCAACCACTCCTGATCCCAGGGCAATGAGTAATAGGTTGTTGTCAAATCCACTGGCTTGAAGATCCAGGGTATCTCCAAATAGAAAATCTACCGCATCCCCACTGGGAGCGTAGAAGTTCTCAGCAAGCCAACGCTGAGCGCTTTTATTTTTACGCTTCACATTGGGTCCAAAGCCACCAACTGTGACCAGGGCATTATATTCTTCCGGTGTGAATCCACCCAGAGGATCTTTGTTTTTCTTGTTCCCGAATATTCCACCGGTTATTCCTCCCACAATTGTCCCAACTGCACCACCGATTACATTTCCGACAACAGGGACAACAGATCCTACGCTGGTTCCGAAGACTGCTCCAGCTGCTGCACCTTCTCCAATATTCCCAAGTCCGACTGCGCCGTCATCCAAAAGAATGAAATCAGAAATATCATCCTGACAAGGAAAGCCAGGATGATGGTCAACGACTGTAAGTGGTGTGTGTGTTAACAAGAGAGCAAATTTTCAGGAATAATGCCTGTTTTGCGATTATACGTAGAAAGGAATTTTGGAACAAAATGGGGTTGTAGTTGAGTTTACTTAATTGAAGTTAATTGTACTTTTTTGTACTTAATTTAACTTTGGAAAGCACACACACCATCATACGAAGAACCACATGGATAACCAGCAACGGAGAGATGCACTAAAGTTTCCCATTACCAGGAAGAAAATTGCGGAGATCTTATTGATGAGTACCCAAACTCTTCAGAAGCGCCTTTGGACTGAATTTAATATTCCGAAAAGGAGAGCATTGACACCCAAAGAGGTAGATAAGATCAGGGAGTACTTTTTGTGAAACCGGTAGATTTAAAATATATTGGCATTATAGGAGCATCATACATTATGTTTGATACATGGATGTTAGGATCAATTCCGACATAAACCAAAATAATCTGATAATGAAAAAAATATTAATTACTCTGTTATCGATTTTGTCGATTCAAGGATTTACCCAAGATGGGTGTGAAGAAGTTCTCAGGTTGGCTTCAAGGAACGTTGAAATCAAGTATTCACGTGCATCGGTTGCTAAATACGTGTATGAGAATTATTGTGAAGGAAATAGAAGAAAATCAAGTGTAAACTTTGGAGTTGATGTGGGAAGTTTAATGGAATCAGTCGGCTTTTCCTTTGGCAGTAAATCAGATAACATCAAACACATCTGTGAAACGTATCAATCAAATTATAAGGGAGATGCAGAAGAATACTCCCAGAGCAATAACGTAGTGAATGATGCTTTGAGATACTGGTACGAGTGTAAAAAATTGAGCTCAGAAAAAATAATCTTCACACCAACAGTATTGAAAACTACTGTAAACATTAACGTCCGTAACCAAAATGATCTGCCTGCATTTATAAAAAATATTTCGTACGATACAACTAAATTAGAATGCCGATGTGAAGTTAATGGAGGCAAGCAGATAGTAAATATTGAAACCCCTAAGTTCAAAATTGAGCCAGGCGAAAATCCAATAACCTGCACAAGAATCCCTGTTAAAACTAAAGGTTTGGACTACTATGATGAGACAGAGATAGTTGTTGCAACAAACAAAGGATCTTTTTCACTTATAATTCCGAAAGAGGGGAAACCCGGGATTAATTGGTTAACTGAAATTGATGCTAAAATCAGCAGTTTACAAAATCAGATCAACGAGACTAAAAAGTATCAAATATTGGCAGTATTAAGAGTTGAAGGAAGCAAATTAATTTCTGCAACGAAAGGAGTTACATTTGATACTAGTTCAGGAAATGTAGTCTTTGAGAATCCCCAAGAAATGAAATACGTTCCCCTAATATCGGATTTATTTATTCATGCGGATTATATGACAACTACCAATTTTGCTAGGCAAATCATTAGTTCTACTGAATTCAAAGTTCGGCGTACAACTTTGGATACAGGGGCAAGAAATAATGTACCAACAGACTTCATTGCTTTGGTAATTGGATTTAAAGATGAATAAAAAAGATCCTTACGCTATGAATAAATGGGGTTTCATCAGTCATGAAATTTTCGTGGGAATTGGCAAGTGTGCCACACGTTTTAAATTTAAATCAAGGCGTGGCTATGCACGAAACGGAATGTTAGTGCTTTTCTAATCCCCACTCATCATAGCTTGGCGTTTTGATTTTATTTCAACAAGTGAGGTGAGAATTAGCATTTCCCAATTACCAGATTTTTCGCTGATCTTAATCTAACATACGCCTCTGCTACTCTAAACCTTTCATGAAATCTGGTGTGTGTGTTAACAGTTAAACAAAGAACGAAGGCAAATAATGCAGTATTGAAGGAATATTCTGGAATTTCAGAAATGCTTTCTCGTTGAATAAGATATTTCTAATAAATTCTTACATGGTCCATCTTTAGGCAATAACTTTCATTTTGAGTAAGTGACAATTAGCATGGACAGAAATTTGACAATTAGAAACAATGTTCCCTTCAAAAGCTATCCAGTTGTGAGTGGGGATTCGTTAACCTTTAATAGCTGGTTTCCGCTAGGTAAGGATCATACAATTGAATTTGTAGAAGGAGATTTTCTTGTAAGAATTTGGTTTGACAACACCTGTTCTGATATAGGCAAAAGGGATAATTCCTATTTCACAACGGCTTCCAACGTTTGTGCAGAAAGAATTTGGGTGGATATAGAAATCCGTAATCTCTCAACCAAACTAACAGAATTCATTCAGAAAAATGTACATAACACAATTAAGGATTCTCCGGACTTGCTACAAAAATCCGTTGAGGTTGGTAAGCAAGTTTTTACAATTTGTATAAAGTATTTGAATCGATTGATTTTCTACGCCAAATACGTCAAAGGGCAATATTGGATGGAGTTATTCAACTCAGACACCAACTATGCCTCAGACTTCTTTAATGAATGGGAGTCAAAGGCAAGCTTAGATCCAGGTGATTCCAGTAGTTGGTTCAGGTGGGATCCTATCCATGTTAGTTACGGAGAGATACGATTTACGGATATCTCCACATATATTAAAAGTACGGAATGGGATGCCATTAAGGACTTCTTGCGAAAACCGAGTAAGGTTAAATTTCCGTTACAGTTAATTAGTAATGCAAGATTATTAACAGATCTGGGATATACCCGTAATGCAATTGTTGATATAATTATAGCCTTAGAAACGACGTTCAATGAATTTATTGAATATCCGAATGCTGAAAAACTTCATATGGAGTATCAAGTTGACAGAAGAGTAGACATTGAAAAATTGAATTCATCGGTTGGTCGAATTGGATTTACCAATTCCATAAATTTCCTTTTGCCAATAATTCTTCCAGAAGAATTAGCTGACAAGGAATTGTTTGATATAGTTAATAAGGCAATAACGGTAAGGCAGAATATTGTTCATAACAATCAACGTGAGGTAAATAGCCAAGAATGTTTTAAGTTAATTAATGGTGTAGAGCAGCTCGCTAAAATATTAAGGTCACTCACTATGGACAAATAATGAAAATTATGAGTTTCTTGGGAAGATCATAGAAAAGGGGAATTTAATTCCCCTTTCTAGTTTTCATTTATTGGTTTCCCTTATTATGAGAAATACCAATAGAAGGATGATAACCGCATCCATCTTTTCTAATATTTGATAGTTTACTCCCGGCCTCCCCACTTTCCAAGAGTCCCTTTGTGCATTGGGGCATGGATGTTGATGAAACATCGCAACAAAATTACAAAATTAATTTTCGAAACTCATGTAGGGCCATATTCGGCCCCCAATGAAATGATCGATCCCGATCAAACTCATTAAAGCCTGGTAGCATGTTTTGTGGCAGACTGGATTTGACATTGATAACACCTACTCCGTAGTCCTCATGAAGCACCCAGGTCCTGATGGCTTCAATGGTTCCAATGAATTGAAGGAAGATTGACCAACCTAACCAGGCATTGCCAGTCCACCCTTTTTGTTCCCTGGGAAGTTGTTGATGTTTTTCGTCCGGAGGATTCAAATCATGAACTAAAACATACCCTCCGGGATCCGTGACCCACACTGCATTGAGGATATCCCAAAAAACGGCACTAGCATGATGCAACCCATCAATAAATATCACATCAAATCGTTCCTTGTTTTGTAGCCAGAAATACTCACTGCATCCGTGAAGGAATCGACCATCGTAGTGCGGTAGTTCTATTTTTGGAAACTCATATGGTGCCCCATGGTAATTGGCTTCGAATATCTGCGCTTGATTTTGCATTTCCTCTGATTGCCATATTTCCGGATCTACTCCGGTTTTGCAGGATGTATTGATCTGATTAAAATTCTGTTCCGGATCCTGCACCCCTATTTCCAGATAGCGTACTGGTTGGACTTCACCCATTTCATCAATATCCTCACGAACTTTGGAAATGAAATGGTTGATGATTTGGGTATGGGTAATTGGTTCTTGGCTTTTGGCCTTTGGCCCTTGGCCATTGGCTTTTAATGGCTCCAATGGCCAAGTTGTATTTTCTTTTTTCATGGTGTGTGTGTTTTAAATAAATGTGAAAATTAATAGTTAGTTTAGTCTCATGAAGAAGCTCACTGTAATTTTTTTCGCATTTTTTGTCTGCATGGAATCAGCACAATCACAGCCTGGACCGGCAGCTGATTGCAGGAATGCAAGACGTGTAGGTGAATATGAATATGTTGATAGTTTTAATAATAGAAGAGTGATATGTGTTATCACTGAAATGGAATGCGCATTTTGGTATGATCCCGATTGCTATGTATTAGAAAGAGTTACTACTTGTTTTTACACTTCTCCACCTGAGAATACTGATTGCCCATTGCCAGATCCATTTGATTGTCCCCTTGAAACAAGAGGTCGTTAACAGAATTCTCTGATGGATAATGCCGAGGGCGAATTGAACCGTCGCATTGTCTCGATTATAGTGTCCGGTCCAGCCTTTGTGAATCTGGTCTTTATTAATCTTTTCAATTCGTTTTGTAATCATTTTACTTTTAGCTAATAATATTAGTAATTTTACTATTATAATTAGTTATTCAAATTCATTGTTGATGAACCTCAAAACCATATATAAATCCAATGGCAATTCCTATGATTACTGGATTCAATGCCTAAGACGTGCATGTATGGAAAATGAGGTTTCATTCGATGGAAATTTAAAAATATTTGGAATGCTCTTTCATCAAAACTGGAATGTTCATGCTGTCCTGGATCTTCTTCGATTTCCCATCAAGAGAGCCCACATTACAGTCGAGGTAACGGAGGCGAATGGAAACACTTACACCCAGGATTTCTACTCCTTTGATAACATAAGAACGTATTTTCTGGATCATCCTGAAGTTAGAATGTACTTTGATCAAAAGGGGACTTTCAAGGCTTAGAAACATTTCTTGAATATTCCGATATTGTCCTTCCATTGTCCTGATTCAATTATGAATTGTTCGAGCAGTTCAACATTTTCATTCCATTCCGCTAATGCCTGGTAGGCATCCTTGTAAAACCTCCAACAATCCGAAGGATATCCGTGGTATGGTCCATCACTGGGAGTATTAATGTACATCAGTCCCCCTTTCCTTAGAACTCTTACCATTTCATTGAAGGTGATCCAGAATATCCTGGAATGTTCAAAGCACGAACTAGATACTACCACATGATAGGTTTCAGAGTTAAGTGGAAACTTGTCCATTGGACTAACAATGTCAACGTTTGGTCCCTTTTCTAAATCGAGTCCATGATATGTCCAGGGTTCTTCCTTAAATACTGGTTTCATACTACCATTCACATCGTAGCTCCCAACATCAAGAATCTTTAAAGGAACGGCTTCATTTGGTGGACACAGGTACTTTATTTTAAACAAGTAAGCCTGTTTGAAAGCTTCTAAATGCATAAGTTTTTGGTTTTATGTTAGATGCGAATTGACATGCTGTCCTTGATCCAGACGGTAGTAGTGAAGACAATAGATTGATTCCACCCTTCGAATTCGATAACCAGCCTTAATCACTCGCCAGGCAAAGTCGTTGTCTACTCCCAGGGCTTGACCATTCTCTACAAATCCACCGACTTCTGCATATGTGAGCAGATTGAACAACATGGTGAATCCACTGATCGCATGCTTTTTCGCTTCTTCGGTAATATCCATGCTCTCCCCAGGGAGCCCCGGCATGTTGAATGCGATTTCTCTGTGGTAGTTTATGTCAGGATTGTTACTTCCCCATTTGTCATCGACAACTTTGGGAAGTTGCTGAAGTCGATTGGCAGTACGACTTGCATAGCAAGTGAAAATACCGGTGTCAGGATACAGAAGAATTGCTTCCTGGAAATCCCTGTAGAAATTGGGATTTAACCACATTACATCATAGTCCTGGACTAGCACCCATACCTTGTCAGGGGTGGTCTTACCAAGGATAAGTTGCCTGCAGTATTCGTTATATGCTTTTCCAAGATCCTTGCTATTGTCCTCATATTGGAAAGGGGTGCATATTTTGATTTTAGGTAGATCCCGACTTTGTGTTTTATGATTGTATAATTCAAGAAATTGACCGACATCGTTTCGTACATACTGAAAAAGTCTGACAGCTTCCAGGCTACCATTGAACATTACAGCGGGCAATGACAGCTGGTCTCGGTGAGAATGATTTTCAACTAATCTCCACCAATCATTCATCATGATATCCATTTGCTGGCACTTCTTTCGAACCATAAAACACGTATCCCAAAGACCAAAATCATGTGGATGGCCCTTAAGCTCGTAAAGGCTCTGCTTCATCTGATCAAGCCTCTCTACATTAGTGTCTTTCCTCAACCGCTTGACAGCTTCAAATTCTGTATATACACATCGGTAATCTCTGTGTTGCGCTATACCAAACTCGAATGCAAACTCACTTTGACTTAATAACTGGGTGAGATCACCGACGATTTCAAGTTTTCCATCAACCCAGATTGTAAGGTCATATTCCTTGAGTAGAAGCTGTGGTCCCATGATTTTTATCCACCGAGCCAGTTTTATGGGGTCGAGTTGATTACCGGGTGGGATAGGAATTTGGCATATATTCCAAATCCCAACCGATCCCTGGTCGAATTCAGAGTCAACGAAAGCCAGATAGTCCCAACCTCCCACGACATGTCTAGGCTTCTTTAAGTCGTCGTAGTTGTCAGTAATACAGGTAAATACTACCACTTTCAAGGGTTCGAACCAATTCATATTCTGATCCATCACAGTATTGGTTCAGTTGGAAAAGAATTCGGTGATTTTTTCAATGAATTATAGGACATCAAGTAATCCGATATCCCAAGTAAAATGTAACTCAATAGGAGTAATATAAATGTCTTGTTTTCCATGATGTGTGTGTTTTAAAAAGTATTAGTTTTCAGTAGAAATCAGCTATTGCATTGATAGCTGACTTTTAATGAGTCGCCGCCTCCTTAAGGGGGTGGCTTTTTTATCTCTCTTAAAGTTTATTTCCGTATTAATGTCCGAGTTACTACCTCAGATGAATACTTCATTATGAATTTTGTACATGATGGTGGTGTGTGTGATTTAGGTTAAATTTAATTATTACTGCACAAATGGATCATGAGAATATTTCGATAGGAATGCCTTGTCAAGAAACAGGTTTTAAATTAAATGCGCAATGAAACCTAGGAGGAAATGCAACATATAGACGGAATATTGCGCAAAACTAGGTTCATGCATTTCATCATCGTTCGGTCGATTTTGCTTTTCCTCTTTCTTCTTTTAGTTCAACAAAAATCATTGGGGCAACCAGAAAGTGTTTTCCATGATGAATCTTGTAATTGTTGGAAAAATGATTCGCTTGAGGTGGTGGCAGAGTACGAGGATAGAGCATTTTTTTCTTCTGAATTCAATAATGTTAGATTTCCCCTTGAAGTGAATTTCTCTAATTTCCAGTTTCATTCATATGCAAATTTTTTTGGTTGTATTTTTTATTCTGATGCATATTTCGATGAATCTCAGTTTGATTCAAAAGCTAATTTCAGATTTGTACAATTTGATTCTAATTCAAGTTTCTGGGACACTAATTTTAACTCAGATGCGGATTTTTTTGGGACTCACTTTGACTTGATTTCTGTTTTTACTTTCTCACGATTTGGTTCATCTGCTGATTTTACCGGAGCTCGGTTTGATTCCATTGTTTCTTTTGAAGACGCCAAATTTAGTTCTGATGTAGATTTTTCTGGAAGTGTACTACCCCATATTTTGTATTTCTCGAATGTAACCCTGGCTCAAGAGGTTGATTTCACTACAACAAAATTTGATCCAATGGATCAAATGAAAACTTGTTACATTTCCCTCTCTGGATCGGATATCGAGAAAATTAAGATAGATTATGAAAGATTTACTCTTTTTTGGTTGGAAGATGATGCTGGACGTCAAAAACATAACACCTATCAAAGACTGATTAGGAAAGCGCAATTGGATGGATTCACTGAAAGTGAAAAGAAACTGTCGATAGAATATGCTCAATTCAAGTATACTGAACAATCCGAAGCCGCTATTATCCCTCAGTACTTTATGTTGGTCAATATTTTGGATGAACATTGGTGGAATTACGGGTATAACAAAGAGTTGATCTTTAGAAATACCCTGATTCTTCTTGGAATCTTTCTGCTTTTAAACCTGGTTATGTTCCATTACATGAATAACAAAGTTTATAGGCTGGATAGTATCTGGGACAACTATTCGAAATATACTGGAAAGCTAAAATTCCTAAACACATTCATTTGTGCATTTGCCTACACATCTACTATTTTTTTCGGGTTAAAATTTGAATATGGTAAAGTACAGCACAACAACTGGTGGGCAGTTGCATACTTCTATACCATGTACGTTTCCGGATTGATCTGCCTGGCTTACCTATTTAACTTCGTGATAAGCAATTAATGACAATGATCCCCATTCAATGGCTGCATGCACCCTTAATGAGACCACTCAGTTATGGAGTGGTTTTTTATTTCGGTAAGTTCTGGTTATAATTTTGTGCATGATGGTGGTGTGTGTGTTTTAGGATAAATTTAAGTAATTGTTTGAAATTCATGCCGAACCTAAATCCCATCGCTATCGTGAAAAAAATTCCAAAAATCTCAAGAATCGGACATCTGCTGATTCTGAATATACTTTCCCCTTGTTTGGTAATCAATACATTCTCACAGTCTTGTGATCCTGAAATATTGGAAAGGATCCTTTTAATACCTCCTACTCAGGAAAAGTTAACTCACCTATGTGCAAGTACAGAACCAGGGAATTATTCAGCATTTGATGGAAATAACAACAAACTGATGTTGACTTTCGTGCCGCTTATTGCAGAAGATCTTCTTAACCTAACAGGAGTAGAAGTCGACAATAATTTCGATACTTATCACGATTGCGTTAAACATTGGATTGAAACGTATTATACAGAATTGGGGGATTCAAATACTAAGTGTCATGCAGGGTTAATGTATAGAGGTAATGCGATCTTCGGCTTCATTAGCAATGTTTTCAAATCAGGTACAAACAGATTGATGACAGAACTAAAGTTAAATCCAGAAGTACTTAGTATACCAGTCAACATAGTGGTTATGGATGACAAGAATAACAATGATCCGTTAAGTGCTAAAATGACGTTGGTAGATTTCGTTAATTATTGCATAATATTTTATGGTAGTATTTATCAGAGATTGGATAATACCGGAGAATACGATTTATCAAAAGTACCCCCACAAACTATTTGGGATTTTGTGAGCATGAGACAGCAACTTCTTGACTACGGAATATCTGCGAATCCAATTACAGAAGGTCCCAATGGTAGTCAAGTGCCAGAAAAAATGGTTCAGGTGATTGAGACAATTATCGGCAATTTCGAGGATCCAACAGATATTCCAGGGCTTGATTATTAGAGTGACCCTAAATGAGACCACTCTGTTTTTCAGTGGTTTTTTATTCCTGGTAAGTTCTACTAATAATATTGTGTATGATGGTGGTGTGTTTTGGGGTAAATTTGGTAATTGCTGAACAAAAGGGTTAAGTCGATAGATCTTCATGAATAACGGATATAATAAAGAGTATTTCGACAGGTTTCGATTACCAATTCCTAAAAGATTATTCAAATTCAGAAAAATAGATAGGAATTTATGTGACTCTTTGAAGGAGTCTAAGTTGTGGTTTTCAAAACCAGATAGTTTCAACGACCCATTTGATTGTTATGAGCAATTAATTCAATCATTTAGTACCGTATCCGAGCTAAGAAGTTATTTGAAAAGAAAGAACATATATGACCGTAAAAAGCACACTGACGATAAACTATTTGAAGTCCTCACTACGTCACCAAACTGGGCCAGTGAGGAAGTTAGGAAAAGGACTTACGGGATATGTTCCTTTTCAAAAACCTTGAATCACATACTACTTTGGTCGCATTACGCGGATAATCATAAGGAAATATGTTTGGCATTCGATCCCCGACTATTTGATAAGAATTATCAAGAAAACTTATATCATATCATTTACGAAGAATCAAAATTTCGCAGATATAGATATTCGGATCGAAGAAATGACGCAATACTGCTAAGTATGATAAGAAAGAGTGATGTTTGGAAATATGAAGACGAATCCAGAATAGTTCTTACCAATTGTCAGGGAAATAATTCTTTCAGAAAGGAAGCTCTGGTCGAGATCATTTTCGGTTACAATTGTAATAAGTCACAGGAAAACAAGATAAGGGAAGTGATTTCTGAGAATGGCTATTCAGACATAAAATTTCACAAAGCTCATCGCTATAAAAATGAATTCGCATTGTATATGCGAAATGCATAATTGAAAATGAAGTGGAGGTTATCTTCCTCTGGCTTTTTTCCTTTTTGAAAGTTCCATTTTTCGATTCTTTTCCAAAATTCGATTCAATGTCTTTACTTCATTCGAGGACAGCTTTTTCATCAACTCTTCGTTATGGGAATTTTCTACAGAAATCTCGTCTTTCAGATCCTGAATAAATGATGCAGCAGCTTGATTGCTAGAAACCTTGCAATCAGGATGTGTTTTGTGTTCTGAACCATCCTTGTTTTGAATGACGTTTTCGTACCACTGTCCACTTTCACCGAGTATTTTAACAAGCTCAGCATCACATTCAATTCTTATCGATTCAGATGAAGTTTGACCAATTACCGATAAGGAGAAACTGAAATAAGTAAAAAGTAGTAATGCGGTGGATAATCTTCTCACAATTATTTTTTTAATTATAGACAATCTTAACACTGGAAAACCCTTATGTATCAATCTTAGTTCCCCCTAGTTACCAAACACAACTTTAGATATTACCTAGATAGGATTTCCCTAAAAGTCTCCAACCATCAATGACGATAATTCATATTCAATAGCCGGTCCTTAATGAGACCACTCCGCTATGGGGGTAGTTTTTTTATGACAGTTCTATTGTGCTCATGGAAGTGTGTGCTTTAAGTAAAGAATATTTTAAACTTAGAGACATGGCCAGCAGGCTTCATTTCTTTCCTATCTTGTCTATTGTTGAATTAACGTATTCGCGTAATTCAGGAAGTTTTGGAATGATCTCCACTCCTCCAGTTTTTTCCCATTCTTCTGGATTCAACCAAAATCGAGATTTGTAAATTAGACTAACCAGCATCCGAATTTCTCGTTGGATTGGTTTTATATTATAAGCTAGCTCACACAAGTCCAACCATTTGTCACTTAACTCTTTATTTGGTTTATAACCAACTGAATTTATTTGCTTTTCGGTATCTCTTATTACTCTTTCCAAAGCAATAAGAAACCGAAGGGTGTTTTTTTGGGTAGTCTTTCGGTATTCAAACCAATTAAGCGCAATACCTCCTAATTCCTTGGCAATTGCCTCAAACACTCTGCTCATGGGTAGGACCTATCATGTTATCAGTTATTATCCTTAGTTTCATTCCAATTTACTCACTATCTCCCTAAAACTCTCCAATCCGTCTTCCAGATTTTCGAGGATCTCCTGAGCTAGGATGTCAGGGTCAGGTAGGTTCTCTAAGTCACCAAGGCTTTGATCCTTCAACCAGAAAACATCTAATGAGGTCTTGTCCCTTGCAATGATCTCATCATAGCTATACTTCCTCCAACGGCCTTCCGGATTGGAGTCTGACCAGGTCTCTTTTCGTTTGAATCGGTTCTCCGGATTGTAGCACTCAACGAACTCTTTCAAAATCTGTGATAACACTCTAGTTTGATCTCCAGTTTTTGACTTTCACCCAGGTATTGGAAGGCCGTCGTCCTAATCGCATATACCAATTGATGTCTTTTCACTATCGGGCTCTCAACCTTCAGGAGGATTTAATCCTCCAATGGCACTTACGGGTACAGTATTATTTATCTTAGTGTTCTATGCCACTAACCCCTGAACAAAAGGCCAGAGAAGTAATCGATCCAATGCTGGAACAAGCTGGATGGATCCTTCAAAATATGGATGAGTTCAATCCCACTGTGGCTTAGGCGTTGCTGTCCGGGAGTTTAAGACCACAAGTGGACCAGCTGACTATCTACTATTCATTGATCGGGAACCCGTGTCATACTCGCAGGAAAAGAAAACACTGACTAGAGTAGCTTCAGAGGTCATGATAGGGGGATTATTGAACTTTGGGATTACCAGGAAAAATTATCAGGATCGGTCAGTTGGAATGTTGGTATTGGTTGTAAATGGTATGTTGACAAACAATGGATCTTGAACTGCATTTGAAGAATTGCATTTAATGTCTATAACCGTTAATTTAAGTTCGGAATGATCAAGTTTACAAATATGAGATACTATATCTTAACCGTCTTTGCTTTTGTTGCAATGTCTTGGAATGTACAAGGCCAGCTCAGCCCAATTCAATGTGCTAACCAAACGCTTTCTCTGTGGACAGAAACAGTTCGTGGAGTTACATATCATTGCCAAGAATATGAAGAAGAATGCGTGTGGTGGGATAACCGGCTTGAAATATGGGTTTACGACTATAGAATAAACATTATATGTACTCCAGTTGTATCAACAGAACCCACAGACTGCCCATCAAAAGACCCTAAAGATTGTCCACTCCCAACAGACGGACTACCTTGAGTTTTCCATGGTTTTAAATATCGATCGATATTTCAGTTTGTTGAAATGAGCAAACATTGATATCTCATTTCAATCGCCACTAGGTTTTTTAACCTTCAAGCTACCATATGTATTCAAATCAGCTCATCTTCTCTCGGTATTCGCATTTTTTGCTTGATTTCTTGCCCTACAGCCCTACATGCCCTACAAATCCTTAACATCCCTGCCTTCTTACATTCTATCCCTACACTTCTTATGGTTTGCCCTACACATTTGGCATTTGTCCCTACATAGATATTTTTTAATTAAGGTTTTGAAAATCAATAATATCTGATTCAAAATCCTTCGATTGTAGGGCGAATAGGGCAATATTTTGTTAAAATGGTAATTCCTCTTCAGTATTTTTCTGAGTTGGACTCGGTATTTCGCTCTGAGGCGGGATGAATGGTTCTTCACTCTCTTTCTCCAGGTTAACGCCTAGAGCATCATAGTCAAACAGATATGCAGTAACCACATGCTTTCCTATTCGCTCATTTAGTACCATTCCAAGGTAGTATTCCCGATTCTTCAGGTAGGTCTGTAAGCTGGTCCAGTCAATGGGATTTTCACCGGTTTTTCTTTTATGCATCTTGTATTGGTTGTGAACGTCCCTTAATCGAATGTATAACACCTTCTTATCTTCTCCTAGAGAAATGGTTTTGCTTTCTTTTTTATGACTGATTCGAACCGAATCCTTAGTCATAATCTTGTAGTGCACATCATAGGCCACATCAAATTGGCGAATGGCCAGAGATGCTAGTACATGCCAAAAATCAACCAATATGTCGGTCTCACTGATCAATGCACTCATATTAATGATTTCCTCAATACACCAGTCGAAGTGCTCCTGGTATGTCCAGGGGAATTTGAATTTGTCCTGGAAGATGAACACCATCGTCGATAATGCAGCATAGTTCCGGACAACTCGCTCTTCATAGCTTTGTTTCATCATCCGGATCTTTTTTACGATTTCTTTGAATATCACATTGAACTGCGGGTAATATAGTTTTTCTACAAACTCCCGATGAGCAAGAATATTAGTAACGATACTGGTCAAACCCTTCTTCTCCAGTTCCTTTAATTCGTTGTAGGCAGTGACCTGATCGTCATCCCGATCTTGAACAAGTTTGAATGGCCTCATGATCGAACGGGACAAAATGGAGTTATCATCCTTAGTACTCATGTACTGACCGACAAGGACCAGAGTACAATTGACTTTCTGGATTTCCGTTTTACGCTTGGATCCTCCTTTTCCTCGTTCACGTCCCTCACCATCATAGGCGCCTTTCAACGACTGAAACCATTCATCCCTTACAACATTGTCATCAAACTCGTTGAAGAATACTGGTACATTTCGAAATCGCTCAAGTCGGTTGGCAAAAGCAAAGTCGGTTCCGGAATTAAGGTTGAATGCGGGCATCTCATTGAAGAAAAGATTAAGTATCGACTCAGCGAATTTTGATTTACCCGATTTGGATTGACCATAGCAATACAGGAAAGGACAGTTATTATCAACTTTGAAAACCAAGTCCCTAAATATGGATAGTAGGGCGAACGGTATTCCCGCATAGGCATGATCATTGTATACTTTGACCATAAGATCCATCCATTTTTCAAAGGTGATCGGTGATTCTTCATAACTCAGAAAACGATCATTTTCAAAAAGGTCATCGTCCTTTCGGAAATCAGAATAGATATCACTCGCAGCGGGAGAGAAATAGAACCTTGTGTCGTGCTTGACAAGGCCTGCATCGTCATAATCGGTCAGCTTACCATTGTATATGCAATTGTAGAAAGCAAAGAATCCTTCACGCTGCCAGCCGAGCGTCTTCAATTCATAAGCTACCGGGAAATCATAGAGAAATTTTGTGATCAGCTTATCCAGATGTTTTTTACTACCTAGAAACTGGTAGGGCCCCTTTTGGAAAAGGAAGTTTCGAAACTTGTCAACAGACAAAAAAGCATCTGATGGTAGTTCCAATATCTTCGGTTCGAGAATACCGTCCTGGATCCTAATGATCCTGGTATTCTCATCCATATCGTACTTATGGAAAATGGGGGTCATGACAAAGTTGGTCACCTTCCAGTTTCCTTCAGATAAAAAGTAATAACCCGTTTTGTTGACATTTGTATCCTTCGTTCCCTCGTCCAGGTATGGATAGAATCCATGTCTATATGCTTCATCGGCATCAACACCTTCAGGTAGGTCATAATTGTTGACCTGGACGTTATAGCTATTCGCTTTTTCCTTGGAGGGTAGTGTTTCGGCAGCTTCTTTCAGATCAGAAATCTTGATGTTGGTAGCCTTCTGAATTTGAGTGCGATATTTTGTTTTCAGGAATTGACTCGGTATAAGGTCCAGGAGACGTACGATTTCACCAATTGCGACCAGTTGTTTGTGTGGGTCCTCACCGACATTTTTGTAAATCTGTGTTGCGAAATAGATTAGAGCATCCTCACTATTGTCCTCAATCCATTGAACAGGATCTTCAATCTCAAGATCGTGGGAAAGGTCATAAGGATCTTTGCCATCCGGAAGTGTGACCAGCTTAGTATTTATGTTGTGTGGAAGGATCATCTCCAGATCCCTTCTGGCTGCCTTTATGCCTGCAGCATCGCCATCCCTCAGCAATACAATAGTACTAGCACCTATTTTCTTTAGCTGGAGTACCTGCGAATCCGTGAGTGCTGTTCCGCATGTGGCAATAGTATTGGTAAGGTCAATTTCATGAAGTCCAATAACATCCGCATAGCCTTCAGTCAGGTAGGCAATTCCTGTCGAACTGATTGCTTTGCGTGCATAATAAAGTCCATATAGAATCCTTGACTTATCGTAAATCGGGGTTTCCCGGGTATTGATAAATTTTGGATTTTTCTTATCCTCGGTTTGCTCAACCTTCCGGCCACCAAATCCTACAACATCACCATTCAAGTCATGAATAGGAAATAAGATCTTGGATCTGAATGTATCATAATAAGTTCCTTGCCTATTAACCAAAAGTCCAACTTTCTCCGCTGGATCAACCAATCCCTTTTCACGGATCTTATCATAAAGCCATTTTCCGGATGGATCTGCCCAACCGATTTGCCATTGCAAAATCGAATCTTTCGAAAATCGATCTAGTTGGTTTCTAGCAATATGGCCTTCAGCCAATGTCTTAGCAGCATTGAAGTATTGGACCGATGCAGCCAGGTTGTAGGATTTTAGTTCTGTTCGCTTTTCCCGGGCTTGCTGTTGTTCTTTTGTTTGTTCTACATACTCCATTTCAATGGCATAGTACTTTGCCAGGTATTCGATTGCTTCAGGAAATGACATACTTCCATTTTCTTGAAGGAATTTGATGACCCCACCTCCCTTACCACTTGAAAAGCATTTGAAAATTCCCTTTGATGGAACGACGAAGAATGAAGGGGTCTTCTCCTCAGTAAAAGGAGATTTCCCCTTGTATGATGCTCCGGACTTCTTGAGATCAACAAACTGGCTGATAATCTCAACAATATCCACCGCATCAAAAACACGGTCGATCGTACGTTGAGCAATCATTTAGGCAGCTGCGCGATCGATGGGTTGATAGTGTGTGTAGTGATAATTCACTAGACTGCAGCAGATATGGTACATGCGAGAATACCATTTCAATCTGGTGGCTTTTTTATTGTCACCAGGTCTTTCAACGGGCTCGGGAAAGCAGCCAACATAATTGATGGCCCTGAGTAGTTTAGGAGTTTTGGGATAGTGGTGTTCTTTCTGATTTCGGTACTCATGGATGAAATACTCCAATATCGCAAAGTGTGTCATGGTGTGTGTGTTTAGTTAGAAAATGGTGTTATGGGCTGGTGTTATGCTTAGGTCGCTTTTGCGGATTGGTGTTATGGGAATGCAGCTATTGAGGGCATAAAATGGTCGTTTTTCAATGACTCATAATCAGGGGGTCCCAGGTTCGAGCCCTGGTGGGCCCACATTAGAAGCCTCGCATCGCGAGGCTTTTTTTGTTCGTTCACACCAGGGCGAGAAGCCTGTCTCGAGTGAAAGGAGGGAAGCCCTTCTGGGCCCACAACAACGGTCAAAAGACCGGTTTTTTTATTGAAGTGCGTAATTTTACAATAGACCCATTTCTTTTAAAAGGGCCCTATATCTGGGATAACGCACCATGATGTTAAAATGCTTGTTCTTATTGTTGAGATTGGGACACCGATAAGGATTCGTTAAACATGCTTTATCACTCCACTCCATGGCAAGGTCGTATTCCCCAAGTACTTTATAGGCATCAGCGATAAGAAAGGGATTGTTAAGTTGGTCTATTGCCCATCGAAACATATCTTCGGGTCCTTTATTCGCATATATTTCTTCAGCAACTTCAATATACTGTGAAGGAAAATCACTTTTAACCAGCCACATCTTCAATTCTTCCAAAGCCTGATCGCCCATAGCCAACTCAATGAAGATACTTAACCTCTTCCAATGATGCGAAGGCCAATTCTTGTTCAAATCCGATGCTTTCTGTCTTTCTGCCAGGGCTTTGTCATATTCCTGAGCACCATGATATAAATTGGCGCTAACGTTGTGGAGTCCGATGGATAACGGGTCAAGTTCTTTGGCTTCTTCGATCAAATCTCTGGCTTCGTCAGACCGTCTTAATATTTCACACAACTCTGCATAATATTGATAAGCTGTGGCATAGTTGGGATTCAGATTTATTGCCTGCTTTAATTCTTGTTCAGCTATGTCCCATTCCCATTCAAACCAGCATGCTATGGCCCCCAGGGTAGCATGAGCCTCGGAGAGCGTCGGATCGATTTCTATGGCTTTAAGTGCAAATTGTTTAGCCTTGGGATGTCCTTCTTCCATGGACATCCGACCCCACCATACTTCAATAAAATAGGCATCTGCCAAACCCGCGTAAGCTTCCGCGAAGCCAGGGTCCATGGACAATGCCTCATTAAAGTATTCGATACTTTTTTGTAAATCTTGCTCTGTGCGTTGACTCCATAAATACCGACCTTTAACATATAATTGGTATGCGTCCATATTGCTTGTACTACTTTTTTGGATCTGAATGATCTCTGACGATGTAAGAACGGCCTGTAATTCATTTGCAATTTTCTGAGCGATCTCACTTTGAGTGGTAAAAATGTCCGACAATTGCCGGTCATAGTTTTCTGACCATATATGTTGATCGGTCCGAGCATCTATCAATTGAACATTTATCCTGACCCTGTACTCATCCTGCTGAGCGCTTCCTTCAAGGAAATAAGCCACTCCCAGTTCCGAGGCGATTTGTGATGCAGTTTTGGACGTACCCCGATATTGTTCAACTGAAGTTCTGGAAATTACTTTGAGATCATGAATTTTGGATAGATTATTCAGAATAGCCTCCATTACACCGTTGGCAAAATATTCGGTCCCTTCTATCTGGCTGTCATTCCTGAATGGGAGTACAGCAATGGACTTATCTAAGGTATCCGTTGTTTGTGTTTTGTAAGTGGAATCCTTGTTGAATATCGATGGACCGAGGTTTAGCCACAGGATGGTAGAAATTCCGAGCACTATTAAGATCATTACAGATCCCCAAATGATTCTTTTATAGCGTTTTGGGGCATTTTCTCCCAAAGATGAAGTGATCCACCTTTGTTCCACAGGTGTTTTGATCAACTCTTCAAGAAATGCTTCCTCCTCATTCGGCTTATGCTCTTTGTGATTTTTCGTTTTTCTGATCTCACCAGGCGGATAGCCATAATACTCATGAAAGCAGGTGTTAAAATAGGAGGGACTTCCAAACCCAATTCGATAGGCTATTTCTGCCACTGTGTCATCACCCTTTTCAAGTAGTTCTTTCGCATGGATCAGGCGGATCTGGCGAATGAAGTGTGTGGTGGGCATTCCTATGGCATCATGCAGCTTACGATGTAGCTGGGAACGGCTGATGCTGAGAATATAGCATAGCTCTTCTACCCCAAATCCATCATCAGCCAGATGAGACTCTACGGCCTCAATGGCCTGTTGGAGGAAATCGGACTTTGCGGGCAGTGATTCTGTCGGGTGAGTCACGATCCCTGGTGATTTTGATAAAGGAAGTTACTGAATCACCGATTACCGTGTAATGACTTAGATCAGGCCATTTAATGGCATATATGAAACAATACTTGAAGATTTAAATAATGTTTCATGGTTAAAAACCATCTGAAACAATCCCTAAAGATTCTGAAATAATGGTGCTATGTCCTGCAACGGGTTATTCACTTCCTTTGATTTGAAGGATCACATGTGATTGTAGTGTTACAAGTATTTCTAAAAAACCCTGCGATCAATATTTATAAACCAGTAAAACGGAAAATTGAAATCATCATGAAAAAATTCAAAGAAAGTTATTGGCCCATTAAAGGATCAATTTATCAAAGCTACCTTATACAATTATCTGCATTACTATTCCTGATTTCTATAACAGGCTGTGAAGATTTTGTGCAGGAGGAAATGGAATTCACTGATCTTGCGTCAAATGAAACTGTCGTTTCCTGGCAAGAATGGGTGGATCAAATAGATCCCCAATCGGAGATGATCATTGTCCAGAACGAAGGATTGATACAGGAAGCTGTGAATGAAGCTCCTCCCGGAGCTACCATCTACATAGCACCTGGGATCTATTACCAAACCATCACAATCAACAAACCAGATATAAAATTGATTGGATTGATTAATGAAAATGGGGAAGCGGTAATTTTAGAAAATCCAGGAAACGCGACCAGGGCGATCAATTTGACCGGAAACGCTCATAACGTAGAAATAGCCAATATAAAATTCCGGAGTTTTATTGAAAGAGACCTGGATGTATTGGATCAGCCTTATCCTGGATCGCGGAAATACCCTAACCGAATTAAAATGGATCGAGAAGATCTTGGAGGAGGTATTGCCCATTACGAATTTGAAGTAACACTCGGGGATCATGAGTTCGACATTATCCGGATCCATCGGGTGGTTCGGGAAAGCAGACCTTACAGGCCTATCAAAACAGTAGGGGACGTTTTTATGATCCATGGGGCTATTCAGGACTTCGAAGATATATTTCTGGTTGCGGGAGCGGAAGTGGTTAACGACCAGACATCTTCACCCTACTACCTGGCAGCTAATGATATTGATGTTTGGGGTATAGATATGGCCTGGACGAGGGTACCTATTGAAACCACAGATTTCACCTTTATGCAAGGATGGGGAATGGAACGGGATATAGATCATGCCCTAAGAGCTTTGTCACTGGCCAGAGTCATTCGAGGACTAACTGGTCAGGGTTTTGGTAAAATGAACCTCCTGGGATTTAGCTATGGACTTTATGTGGGTTATGGAGCAGCAGGAAGAGAAACCCAGATGCACCCGATCTTGCAAAGTGTGGGAGGGCTGATACCTGTGGATAGCCCCCTTAAATATGGGCAGGGGGAATACGAGGCCTGGAGAGATTTGGATTGCGCCGATGCCCTTGATAATAAGAATAGCCTTGACGCGGGTGTGTATCAGAGTGATTGGGGTGTTGGCTTTATCGGTCTTGCGGGCCTTGCACTCAATGCTCCCGATGAACCTTCTCCGGTTATTCCCGGATTGACCAACGCACAAGCACTGATCTTTATCGGATCCGCTCCATCAAGTCCGGAGATTTCCTGGCACTTCTTTGGTGGAAGTCAAGGCACTTTGACTTATACAGATCCGCTTCGCTTTTTCAGGCTAGGTGTTGGATTGTCACCCTATATGCCACTCCAGATACTTTATGAGCTTTCAGCATGTAGTTGCGATGAAGAAGATGTCAGCTTTGATGACTATGTGAGTGAAATAAGCGTACCCATCTTTTACATTGGTGCTAATGGTGGAACTGGTGAGGTCGGTGAATTCTCTGCTACAATTACCGCTAGCAATGATATATCAAGCCATGTTGTATCCTTAGGGGTCGATGCAACGGTTGACTTTGGACATGCTGATCTCTGGATGGGGTATGATGCCAATATACTTGTCTGGGAGGAATTGCGTGGATGGTTGGTGAATCACAGCGCGCATGTGACATTTTAACTTCTAATTATCAACAAGATTGATGCAGGGTTTCTTTTAAAATACTGCACGTAGTTGATCAAACAACACTAGATCATGCCTCAACATAAACAATTTGCTGCCATCATGTTCACGGATGTGGTTGGATATACCGCGATGATGGAAATGGACGAAGAAGCGGCACTGAGAATAACCCAGCAAAATCACAAAATCCAAAAAACATTTTTGGAACAACACAATGGACATTTTGTGAAAGAACTGGGAGATGGTATGCTGGCCTACTTTGAATCATCCGCCGATGCTATTCATTGCAGTACAGATATCCAGAAAATGGTAACTGATCAATCTGAAGTATCCCTTCGAATAGGATTGCACCAGGCTGAGATCATCGTTGAGAATGGGGATATCTATGGGGATGGTGTAAATATCGCATCGCGTATTCAGGCTTTGGCGGAACCTGGTGGAATATATATATCACAAGCTGTCCAAAATTCATTGCCTGAATTTGAAACAACACACCTCGGAAAAGCGAAATTCAAGAATGTAAGAGATCTTATTGAGATCTACGCTGTTCAAGGTGATGGATTGCCTGAACCTTCAATAAAACGATTCAAGGAGCTTGCGATCCCCAGGAAGAAATTCCCAGTCCTTCCTACAATAGTGATTTTCTTGGCGATGGTGTCGCTTGCTTTGATCACGATGAGATATCTCGACAAGCGGGCTAAAATGATTAAAGCGGAAGCAAGTCTCGATGAGGTCCAGAGGCTTGTGAATGACAACTGGAGGGACTTTACAGAAGCTTATTACCTGGCAAAAGATGCTGAGGTGTTTATTCCTGATAATGAACGATTACGTGATCTTATTTCCCAGACCTCCACCCAAATTGACATCTCCTCGGAGCCTCCTGGAGCTAAGGTGTTCATAAAACCTTACAATCGTCCGGATTATGAATGGCGAAGTATGGGAACGACCCCTTTAGATTCTGTTCAGGTTCCAATTGGGATCTTCCGATGGAAATTGGAAAAAGAAGGTTATGAACCTGTTTTGGGCGTTGATGCTACTTTCGATTTTGGAAATCCTGCCCGTTGGTTAAGGTCCGAGTGGTTTGTGGGTAGAAATTTTCACCGTATTCTCGATCCAGAGGATTCTATTTCCTTAGATATGGTGCGAGTGACGGGTGCATCCAAGCCCTATGGGTATATTCAAGATTTCTTCATAGACAAATTTGAGGTGACTAATGAAAAATACAAGGAGTTTATTGATCAAGGAGGTTATGATGAGCCCGATTACTGGATACATTTGAGGGCTGACTATGACAAGGATTGGCCCGAAGTCCTGAAGACTCTAGTGGATAAAACGGGGCAGTCAGGACCATCCACATGGATCAACCAGGAATATCCTTCCGGACTTGATAACTATCCAGTTACGGGTGTTAGCTGGTATGAGGCCAATGCGTATGCCGAGTTTGCCGAAAAATCTTTACCCACAAAAGATCATTGGGGACTGGCCCGGGGCGAGAACTCCAACATCATTGCATGGCCCCAACTTGGTGGTAATGCCATTTTCTCTCCATTTAGTAATTTCCACGGAGAGGGACCCGTAGCCGTTGGTAGTAAACCAGGTATCACTGCGTTTGGGGCATATGATATGGCGGGAAATGTGAGGGAATGGTGCTGGAATGAATCTCCTAACGGAAGATGGATGCGAGGTGGTGGATGGACGGATAACCCATATATGTTCACCAGTCCCAGCCAGGCCGATCCATTGGATCGCACAGAAAGAAATGGTTTTCGATGTGCGAAATATTTCAACGTCGAAGCCATTCCGGAGGAGGCCTTCATGTGGTCCGAAGACAACATTTATTTTCGAAAAAAGCCGTTACCGGAACCTGTTTCTAATCCAGTGTTCGAAACATTCAAGACCTTCTATGAATATGATCCACGCGACTTGAACGAGGAGATTATTTTCAGGGATGCAAATGAAAGAGGATGGACCCTGGAAAAAGTGGCATTTAATGCGGCATATGGTTATGAAAGAGTTTATGCTTATTTGTTTCTGCCTGCAAATGCTAAACCTCCCTATCAAACGGTAATTTACGGGCCTGGTAGTGGTGTATTCTACCAGAAAAGCAGCGAGAGTATTGAGGACTATTACGAATTTCCTGCTTTCCTGGAGTTCTATGTTAAAAGCGGCAGGGCAGTAGTATTTCCAATTATCAAAGGATCCTTTGAACGTGGAGATGAGTGGACCTACACAACAAATTTCGGTCGCAATCCCACTCACGAATTCACGAGTTTCATCACCATGGTGATCAAAGACTATCGGAGATGCCTGGATTATTTAGAAACCCGTGAGGATTTTGATATGTCAAAAATTGCCTTTTACGGAATGAGCTACGGCCCATATCTGGGAGGGTTGCTGACGGCAGTTGAATCGCGTATCAATCTCAACATTTTCTACGCAGGCGGTTTGGAACCAATCGGCCGGCCGGAAGTAAACATGACTCATTTCCTGCCCAGGATAATAATTCCAACTTTATTGATCAATGGTAAGTATGATTCAGTTTTTCCACTTGAAAAGTGCATATTGTCCATGTTCAACTTACTGGGTACTCCTGAAAACAGTAAACGCCTCGTGCTATTTGATAGTGATCATCTCGCTCCCCGAGAGGATCTGGTTCGGGAAACATTATTCTGGCTGGATGAACATTTCGGACAAGTACTTTACGTAGGAGACATACAAAGGTTGTGATCTAGGTAATCCAGGATCAAGGCTTTCAGTTTCCAGTTTGACCTTCAGCCTGGAAGTCTCTCAGAGTCCTCTAACGAGAGACTCTGAGAGGTAGAAAATTTTGAAATGGTTATGGTTTGTTCAAATATATCTTTGTCTTCTCGATAACCCGGTGATCATCATACACAAGGACGATCGCAATACCGGAGTATTGGATGGTAGGTGGATTAATGGATCCGCTCCTTGTTGTTTTGCCTTGATCCAAGAGCTTGCCATTTATTGAAATTATTTTATAGGATAATTTATCCTGTGTTGTGAATTGGTCCGTCAAATCACCTGTTTCAAGTGGGGCGTACAATAATGCCCCTCCACCACAGTATGGAGCAGAGGTTGATCCATAAAGGGTACTCCATGAACTGTAACCACATGAACCATATTTGGCCCTTACCTTGAAGGTTAGAAACGTTGTCCAGGGTGCAGAGGAAGTTCGTACAAAAACGGTTGGAGTACCATTACCACTCAATAATGTAGCTCCAGATATGCTCCAATTATAGGTGGTTTGAGGATAGACTGGATTTTGATTGTCTATCACCTCCAACTCCAGAACCGTATTAGGACATGTCTGTCCGTTTGACCAATCAGGGCTCAATACAGCAATCCCTTGTGGCTGCTTGCTGGCCCCTAGCACAGTAAGCTGACGAGAATCACTGCAAGCATTACCTGACTCCGAAAAAGTGACGGAAAGGGTACCGGTCCCATCACTACAGTACAATGGTTTTACGGAAACCGAACTTTGGGAATTACTTACAATTGAAAGGTTGCCATCCACTGACCATTGAACGTTTTGGATTGTTGAAGAGGAATAAGGTGATAACATATAGGAAGTTTGCCCGGAAACGACATTTCCTCCAGTAATTTCAGATTGACAGGTTTGTGGTTGTGGTTGATTGGAGGTGATTGTACCGGTCAAGTAATAGTATCTTTGAATTTTGTCAATAGGGATTTCTTCCAGTTTGTTTCCCGGATCACCTGGCCAGCTATCTTTAAATCGCCACTTAGACCCCGAGTAACCGTATACAAATACCGCATGTGCAAGTCCATCCCGATAATTGTCGATAAATACAATGAGGCCTCTTTTCTGGTTTAAGTGCCCTTTCATTTCCAGAATATTGGGAGTAGTGTCCTTCACCCATCCGATATCACCGGATGAATAGGTATACTTGTAATCAGTGAAAGATTCTACAACAAACCTCTTATTTTGGTCATCATAACAATTGCCTTCCGTACCTGAAAGTCGGTAGTATTGGGTTTTTACGCTACAAAAGTCAAAGTCTGCAATGCCTTTGACCAATGGATCATTAATGTTTGGAAGGTCAGCTGTACTTGCTGGTTTAAACGCTTCATTTCGTCCATAAACTCCGTAGTCTTTAGCATGCTGTATGACTTTTTGCACCATGATATCTCCATTTCCTGTTCTGGAGCCGAGGACATCGGTACTGTATAAATTCCATTCATAAAAATCTGCATCTGGGAAATCTTCAATGGCCTTGGATTCCAGGGCTGCTACAACAGCAAAAATGTAGCAAGGACCTTGAACAATTTGGTCATGAGTTGGGGAGGAATATGGAACCTGTGAATTTAGGGATTGATGAACTAGTAGAAAGAGTATTGTAAAGGCTTTAGTTGGTTTAAATAGGTGATTCATAGCTTTTTTTATTATTAATTTATCGAAATAAACCGTTATTAACTAATGAATTCTAGTTGGAGATAAAGCATTATCATCTAGATTATCATTTTATCCTTGTCGAGTGGTACGTTATTTTTTGACTAATTGTACAGTGGTGCTTCCTGGTAAGAAAAGAATTAAATCAGGTATGAAAACCAGAGCAGAAATTTGTTCATCGGCAGTATCTGTGAAGTGAGTGTTCAATAGTCGAAAAATGGTAGATTGATTTTCATAATTTTCTTCAATTGGACAATGACCTAGGTCATGGACGAGACTTTCTAAAGGAGTAAGAAATATATTATCGGATTGGAATATCAACGATACCGAAATATATTTAATGATAGTTGAGTATACCACAAGTCACTTTGAAGAGAATATCTGTTCTTTACCTAATCTTAATCCTGGTCTGTTGCCAGCAGGATGATATGAAAATAAGTGAAGAAACTTTTGACCCTGACCGCCCCCAAATTACTTTGACTTCAGCCAATGAACCCTTAAGTACATTCCAATTGATAACAATTATGACAGAGGGACTGGTGGATAGTGATAAATATCGAGGACTTGTCGGGCAAATACCAACTGAGTTGTACAGAACATCTGATTCAACCCTCGCATTGATAGTTCCTGAAGTTCCCATTGGATTTCATCAGTTGATTTCGGAATTTTCTTCAGACAATCTGTTGTTAAATGTTGCTAAGATCACAAGTCTTTCTTCTAACCCAGATGAGATAATTGATTTAGCAATTGAAAGGCTCAATTCAGAAATCGATGACCTTGGTTTTTTGATCACTGACTCCGTTGAGGTTTATGGTCAGATTAATGATCTGGTGGAAGTACTTGTAAACCTTGATGATGCTGATAAGGTATTAGCAGCAAAGATCTATTTGGCGAATCAACAGAGTGTTGAAAATCTTGTTCAAGCCATCGCTGATTTTCAAGAATCTACTGGGCGTATCGGACAAGAGAATGTTTGTGGAGAGTTCGACACCGATTTTGATTTTGTGGCGTGCCTGGAAAGGAATAATGAAAGTTTTAGCCAAAATATTCTCTCCAATTCCCTCAAGCAGTTTGGGAACAGCCTGAGGGCTTTTGGTAGTAAGGGTTTTAAATATTACCTCGGAACTACATTAACATATCTTAGGCATTATACTGTACTTGTTGATTATATGGAGGCTTTATATGACAGTTTTGAAAAGAAGATTGTTCCAGAATTCCTTGATATTGTAATGGATCAATCGGATGGAAGATTGGATAATTTGGTTCTCGAAGAAAATGAAGAGCTGTTGTTTCAAGTTGCGGTGCGGAAACGTCCCATATCTCGTGATGACATAAATTCTGATAATAATGTGTTACGTTCAGTTGCAAATAGCCTTTTTGACATTGAGTTGGACATGTCCGAAATGGGAATATCTTCGGATCTGTTTCATACTTCTCAGTATTCAGCCTCGACCCCTGAATTGCAATATCTCTCGGTCGAAATTTTTGATAATGAAAATGTGAGGGGGCATATTTCGAAGACTGAAGACAAAACAACCTTTGCTATAAGTTTCGATACAGATGAACCAACAGACCAGCAGTTCTTCTATCGTCTGGTTTATGATAATGGAGTGTCAAGAGTCCACACAATGGGCTATGGTGCGGAATTAGACATTCAGAAACCTTCTTTGGAAATCTTGAATCTTGATACTGGCTTTATTCATCAGGTATCCGCTGGTCAACCTGTGGAAATTGAATTCCTCCTACGTGATGAGTTAGGCAACCCGTTATCCGGGGAGGATATCAGGGCCCAAATAATTGACAGGAATGATCCAAATAATAAAAGAAGTGTCTTCAATACAAGATTTACTGGTTCCAAGTGTGATGATAATTCTGTCAGTGGAGTGACCTGCTGGGTAGATTCCCTATCTCAGATGACAACTGACGAAGATGGAACCGGCCATCTTACATGGATACCAGTTGGTCAACTGACTTCGGGGAATTTGGAGGACAAGGTCTTTCTAAGGATTTATGTTCCATATAAGCGTGATCTGCTTCCTTCTCCGGAAGCCCAGGTTGCATTCGATATCAAATTTCCACAACTCCAAGTGCTAGGTGGGTTGGATCAGAATTTTATGTGTGAGGAGGAGAGCGACCCCATAGATTTTCAACTTGTGGATAACCTTGGCTCTCCTTTTGTAGGTGTACCGGTAGAAGCTTACACTCTACACTACAAGGATAGCACTGAACATGATATTTGGGGATGGTACTTCAGTACAGGAAGTGAGGAAATCGTCTTGGATGACAACGGTTTTTTTAACTATAGTTTTCCTGTTGATTCCGAAGAAATCGTGAGGGACAGTGTGAGCAATGAAATTATCTCTTGCAAATGCTGGGAGGATTATAAGCTTGTCATTCGGATTCCGAATCTGAATTA
This sequence comes from Cyclobacteriaceae bacterium, assembly GCA_965242805.1. GTDB lineage: Bacteria > Bacteroidota > Bacteroidia > Cytophagales > Cyclobacteriaceae > JANQEU01. The sequence continues at coordinate 5,712,101 of CBDETD010000002.1, forward strand.
CTCTACCGGAGGATTTCAATTTGATATTGATTGTGTTGGAAACTGAATGTCGTTTTTGGTCTTGGAGTTAATGGAAGTGATTGGAGTTCATTGATTTGAACAAAATCATCTAAAAAAACGAAGCTTCTTTGAAGGATCTTTTTTGGATTATATCTTCGGATAAGTTTACCACCTAAACCATCCGATTATGATCGTATACGATTCCAAGAAATGGATCTGGTTCTTTATCAGCCTTATCAAAACCTTCAAACAGAGTTATAACCTAAGGCAGTTGGTCCGTTTAATGATCTACTGTTTCCTGTACACCTCAATAGTTACTTTTCTTATCATGAAATACTTGAAAGATAGTTACTATGTTGATGAATTGTTCTTATCACTGATTGGGGTGATCCTATCGCTCTTCCTTGTTTATCGGCTCAATACGGGATATGACCGATGGTGGCAGGGCCGTCAGGCATGGGGGAAATTAGTTAACAGTTCACGACGAATTGCCTTGCATCTAAATACCATTCTTCCCGAAGATGATAGAAAGACAAGGAAGTTCATGTGTCGACATATTTCAAATTTTAGCACATCGCTGGTCTGGCACCTTCGAGACATGCCTCATGAAGCTGAGTACATTATCGCAAAAGATGAGACAAGATCCATGATTACATCTTCAGACCATCATCCCAACAGGGTGGCTTCATTTCTTTTCGAGAGAGTGGAAACAACTTTCAAGGCCGGGGAGATCAACGATTTCGATAAGATGCAGGTAAAAGATCAGCTAAATGATTTTATCGAGGTACTGGGGATCTGTGAACGGATCAAGAAAACACCTATTCCGTTTTCTCACAGCACCTTCATCAAGATCTTTATTTTAATTTACATCCTGGTACTACCATTTGGTTTGATCAATACTTTCGAGTACCTAACCATACCAGCAGTGATGGTTATGGTGTTTGCGATGTTGGGGATAGAGGTTATTTCTGAGGAGATTGAGAATCCATTTGGTCTTGATGCTAATGACCTTCCAACCGGTCAGATTTCCCAAACGATACGAAAGAACGTCTACGAAATCATGAATGTAAACCTTAAAGATCAGTTCGTGATGCCCGAACAGGTGTTGAAAGAAGCAGATATACTTCATTAATATGGAGAATTCCAAAACAATGATCTTTCTTATTCTACCGAAATGAGTTAACAATTGGAGAAACTATCAGAAAAATGCTGTCACATCGACCGTAGGGAGATGACTATTCATAAGTATAGGTAATATTTCGCGTAAAAAGATGCTACACCATTATGAAAAGTTTTCTCCAAAGTCGAAAAGACAGCATTTTTCGTTTAGTTTCTCCAGGTTCCGTCCGAAAAGACTGTAGGGGGGGAGTAGTAGGATTACCGGTCAATGATTCTGTCCATTTTCATTAACTTGATAACTGGCTGCATTGAGCTCCACTCGGAAAAGAACCCAAAATGAAAATTCAACTTTTACTTTTTTGTTACCTTTTTTTTGGACTCAACACTCCAAGTCCTGCAGATTGGACCAGGAAAATCCTCCTCGGGTATAACAACGATCAATTCTCATTTTTGGAATACAAGCAGAGCAGAACGGGTACCTATTTCATGTATATTGATTCCATATTCGTTGTTTCCAAAAACACCGCTGACCCTTACGATTGCAACCGGGAATTGATGAGGGTTATAGTCCATGAGGACACCACGTCAATGGGCAACTGGATCCATGAGGAAGGCCATATGGTTCCTTTTGATTTGAATGAATACATGAGGAATATGGAGTTGACACCGGCTTTTCCAACTACCCGCCCTTCCATTGGAACACTGAAGTTTGAAGATTATGGTCTCTTGTTGTCCTTCAAGGGCATTGCCAGGTTACTACTTTCAAAAGAGAACATGGCAAAACAAGTACCTGAAATGGTTGAAATGATGAAATACGAGAAACCTAGAATTATCGCAAAGCATGATTCAAATAAATACTTGTTTTTGACCATTCAGATAGGTTATGAGGCCGGGGATTCTGACTTTAAGCAATTCATATTGTTAGTCCCCATGAATGAGCTTTACGATGCTGAAAAGACATTTCGGGAATTGGGCAGGTGATGCTTGGTGTTATCATCACTTGATATGAATTTGCCACTCATTGCTATCAAATTTTCGAACCCCTGTAATTCGCTCACCTTGTTGCATAAGTAACAGACATCCGGCTACAATTCCGGTGCTTACCAATATTACATTTACCGGCTCATCCACCTGCCAGGCAATGGCGAAAATATTAACTGCACCTACTCCGACAATCACAATACCGCCCGCAATCCTGAGGATCGATCCCATTATGTTTCGCCCCAGTCCGACTTTTGCTTTGCCTTTTATCCATTCTATATTTTCCAAGGGTACTTCATGTTTTCCGACATAGAGTTTGTTTCCATCAATATTTGGCTTTCCCCGATATCTTTTATCCTCATTGGTCTTGACCACAATGTCCTTGGATGGATCGATAACATACCGGTGGTTCTTGTTCCCCTTGTCAATCCATAAAAGGTCCTTTTGATCAATGATCTTTTCTTTGATGATCCCTCTTTCCCTGTATTTCAGGATCATTATTTCCTCCTCCAATCGTAAGATACCTCGATACCTCGATCCATCATTCAGGTAAACATTTACGGGATAGTCCGGCAAGTGGGTTGATATCGTGGAATCGGATTTTCTATTAAGCAGGAGAGTGCTCTCATTGGTATTTTGACCTATTGATTCGCCTGAAACCAGTAAAGAAAAAATGTAGAATAATACCGTATGAAATTGATATGGAATCCTAGTAGGGGTAAAGCGATATTCTTTGGTCATGAAATTTTTCATCTTACCAAAGATCATGGATCATCAGGGATGGAACAAACGGCTTTCATTTGGATTGATGACCCATGGGTGGAATATTTATAAATACTTGCAAAGAGGCTGATTCAATCTATCCATTATTTGTGGTCTGTAGATCTAGGGGGCCCTGTTTTGTGAAAACTGCAAAAGATTATTGACCCTTTTGGATATTCTGTTGAGCAAAAAAGGCCAATCCAAGCGGATCGGCCCAAAGCAGACGGTGTTGATTTCCTATACCTTACTTAATAAATAATTCGATTACTTCACCTTTACTCACATTGTTGAGTTCATCAACGGCCTTAATCTCACAGGTTACAATTCCCTGATCTTCAATTGCGAAGGGTCCTTCGTATTTATATTCTGCACCATTCAGTGTATAGTAGATCTCTTTGGTATCGGTCAACCCATCCGTTGCTCCGAGATACATTTTCACTCCCCTCGAATGAACATCCAATTTTTTTTCAACATCATTCAGATCGATCGACCCAATAGGTTGCGTACTAAGTATGGTCTCGATCTGTGGTCCACTTGAATCAACATACAGTTGGAAACTGTCCTCGTACTTGTTGTTAACCTGATCAACTGCATAATACTTGATGTTATGGAAACCTTCCTCTAACAGAAGGAAAGGCTCTGAATATTGTAGATATTCTCCATTGTCAATCGAATACTTGACCTCTTTGATCCCTGATGCGTCGTCCACGCTTTGAAGATTAACTAATGTTTCGGCGTTGACAAACAATGTATCTCTTGAAACAAATTGCTCACCTGTCAATTGAAAATCAATAGAAGGAGCGATGGTGTCCACCAAAATTTCGCTTTCTTTAATGAACGCCTCCAGGTTCAGCGTTTTATAACTATTCCCAACCTTATCCACTGCATAAAATTCTATGTTCACCGCACCGGCAAGGTCCTGAAGATCAATCCCATCCACATACTCTTTCTCTTCTCCATTGATCCTGTAGAATATTTTATCTACACCTGCTTTGTCTTTTTGGGTATCAATTTTAAGTTTTGAGTTGTTCGACAGGTATATTTCACCATTATTCTCAAACTGGTCGCCTTCAAAAATCAAACTGAGCTCAGGAGCAGTTCGGTCCATGTAGATCAACAGGTCTTGGCTGTCTTCCTCGTTGCTTACGTAATCCTCTCCTTTGAAAAATATGGTGTGAGCACCTTCTTCGAGGTTACTGAGTGAAATAAGTCCTTTATATAGTTTCCAACCCTCACTGTCTATCTGATAAAAGATCTGCTTTACTCCGCTCGCTATGTCTTCTGATGCAAGTTCGATCTTGGCTCTTGGCGAAACAATGTCAAGAAATTGTTCCCCGATAATCGTCAACGCTGTCTCAGGTGCGGAAAGGTCAACTGAAAAAGTGCTTGTAGTTATTTCTGAAGTGTTACCTACGTTATCGTACGCGTAGAAAGAATATTCATAATTACCTTCTTCCGAGATATTCAGAGGTTGACTGTATGACAGAAACTCACCTTTCCCGTTGTTGTATTTTATTCCATTTGTTCCTGACATGGCATCTGTCGCAACTGCCGAGATTTCAAGACCAGATCCATAATATCTTATTCCATCCTTTTGATATGTACGCAAACTGTTAAAATCCAATTCCAAAACCGGTGGTTTGCTATCTGCATAGATCTCAAGTTTGATTTCCTTTTTGGGGTATATAGTCTCTTTTGTTTCGGGATCTACCGCCCATTGGTGTCTGATGTAGTTTACACCCTCTGTATCCAGGTAGAATGGAGTTGATTTATTTTCAAGTTTTTCAATCCCGGAACCATCTGCACTTGTCGAAACAAAGAGATGAACGGGCTGGTCTTTTGGCCAAAAAAGTTTGCCGTCAGGAGCCATGTACTTGTCCTTAGCTTGTTCATTTTTCTCCTGGGCATTTGTGAAGGTAATGGCCAGAAGTGAGAGAAATAATAGAATTAACGTCTTGAATTCAATGGCTAGGCCTAGGTTAGGTTTGTCAATACTGATTGTTGTTTCCATTGTGATTGTGGTCTAAATGATTTTTAATCACTAGCAATTTGTTACAATGGAAAAAATCTGAGGACGTCAAATAGTTAAATGATATGTTTTATTCGACGAAACAGGCCTATTGAGCTTTTAAATTACTCTTGAGTAAAGGGAAATGACTGCAAAATCAAGTCAAGGTTATCTTCTTAAATGAATCGAACATGAAGGTATGAGCAGTTATTAACGACTGCTAAACCTTGGGTCCGAACCGTCAATTCCTATGAATTCTTTGTAATAGTTATATCTCCGGAATATCTCTTTTACATAATTCACTGGTTCTTCACCTCTGCAGTATCCATATTTGACGACGGGGTCTTTGATGTACTGTTGGTCACTCTTCAAAAGCATGGTCTTTTCGACATTATCATACCAGGTATTGGGATCAAGACCCTTTTTTACGGCAAGTTGGCGGGCATCCTGAACATGGTACTGTCCTGCATTGTAGGAAGCCAGTATGAATTTCACTCTTTCTGTGCTATCGGGAATGTCATTTTTCCAAAAATCATCCAACATTTGAATGTGTTTTGCCGCCGCTCTTAGACTGGACCTTGGATTAGATAATTTACGATAACCATATGATAGGGCCGTTTTCGGCATAAGCTGCATAAGGCCCACTGCTCCTGCCCACGATCTTTTATCTGGATCAAACCGTGATTCCTGGTATGCCTGGGCCGCGAGGAATCGCCAATCCCAGTTCAGTGTATTTGCGACATTCTTGATAAGCCGATCGTATTCTGAGATCTTATTCCCTTCCAGTGAAAAGTAATCGCTCTCGCTTCGTTCCAGGTAAGCACGGCTGTTCTTATAGTATTTGTTGTAAATCACATAGAAGTCTGCCTCTTTGCGCTCTGCAGTCAACCAATTGTTAACTGCATCCCTAAGTTTGGGAGAAGTTTTACGAACTGCCCATGCCAGCTGCTGCATTATTCCTACATTGGTATTGACGTCGAGATTATCATAGTATGATGCCGAGATGTAGGCAATGTTATAATCCGCAATGGTGAAATCGATCAGTTTATCACTTACCATTTGAATGATCCTGTCAGTTGTAATGTTCCCAGGTAGTGAATGAACACTGATGTCCCCTCCCAGTTCCTCTTCCAGATTGATGATACGCTCCATGTAAGAAGAATTTCTTCGTATTGAAATTGGGATGTCCAACAATTTAATGGGATTTCTGATCAAGTCATTTTCTATCTCATGAAGCTTCATCTTTCTCCAATTGTCCGGCTTCCTTTGTACAAGGACCTGGTGTGTGAAATTCATGGGATGTGTGAAGTCTACATAGTTTTTTCTGGATTGTGTGATGGTCAGGTTGAAGGTGATAATATCTCCTTTACCATCAAGAAGCATTGGAATTATCTCACTTAAATCATCTGCGATCACCAGTTGCAACTCGACTCCCAGATAATCTGCCAATCGTTTCGACAGTTCATAATCATATCCCATTGGTTCTCCTTTATACAAGAAATAGGAGGTGGAAGAGTAAGTTGTGATAGCTCTGAGTGTATCCCTTTGTTTAATTTCCTCAAGGTCCATCTGATATTCATAAACCTTTTCAATGGCTGATAGGTACTCATCTGTAAAAGGAGATTGGTCGGTAGAATCCACGACCTCCGTTGAAGTTTCGTCTTTGCCAGGGACAGAGATCTCCTCAGTATTGGTCTTCTCAGATATATCGCAGCCAAATAAGAATACGAAAATGAAGACAAAAGCTAAAATTGAATTGCCTGTCTGGTGTTTCATGAAAATAAAATAAGAAAAATCGCAGTTAATATACTTAACCCACGACTATCTATTTTGTTGAGTGATGGCCCATACAACGAATGTAAGTTAGAATCATATTGTCTTCTGATAGGATTTCTGACAATAAAAAAGCCGACGTTGCCGTCGGCTTCAGAAGTTTATTTATCTAGTACTAATTTCTGTCCATCAGATGATCCATCAAATTCCCGAAATCACCAAATGTCAATTGTAACTGGATCTTGCCCTCATCATTAAAAACGAAAGCACTGTAGATTGAAATTTCACCAGATCTTTCCTCTGTTGAATCAGTAGCAGTCCTTGTTACCCTCCATTGACCGTAATACCTTACAGATCCATCCATTTCTTTGGAATCTACATTCACTCCAGGCAAAAAGTTGAAAGGTGGATCAACCATCTCAAAGTCAAAGGCAGCCCAATTGTTTTTATCTCCTTCAATCATCATTTCCAGTGTCACAGTGTCTGTTACACCAAATGTTGTCGGAATGGCACTAAAATCATCTGCATAATAATCAGCATGGTTCACCGATTCATTTTGCCAGGCATTTAAATAATTCTGGACCGTTTGGGCATTCTTCACAAACAAAGCCCTGGCCTCATCATTTGCTGAAGTATCGGCAGCAGGTTGACATGAGATCATGATAATGAAAATGGTTACCATGACCAGATTTTGTGTCTTCTTCATAATTAAGGTGAGTTTGGTTTATTTTAATATACTTATTTTTAGGTTATCTTGCTATTGACATACAATGGACGGTCTTTCCAAAATAATTCTTATCATTCTGGTCGTTGCCATCGAGGTAACCAGGATTTTTTTTCATTGGAAGGTGGGGAAGATAAAGTCTGATCCATTCAATTCAGATCGCTAAGTGGTTCATGATATTGGTCATAGGAAATGACCTTTTTTAAGATCAAATTCCCCCCTGAATTCAAAAAACTTACTCACAATGAAAAAGCTTCTTTTTATCATTATCACTTGTGGTATAGCCCTAGCAGGGTATTCACAAGCGACTCAAACCCAAATGGGCAATCTTGCAGTTGACGCAAATACAACATTTGGAACAATTGGAGGATCGGCCTTAGGCGGTACAGGTTTTCTTCTGAATAATATCGATGGTACTACTATTTGGAACATAGGAGGGGAGGCTGGATACTTTCTTCAGGACAATCTTGCCGCAAAGGTTGGATTGGGATTTGGAGATTTTGACGGGTCTACAATTTTCTCCTACAAGATTGGGGTAAAATATTACGTTAATGGAATGATCCCCGCACAAATTGACTTTTGGGGACAAAGTGGAGATGATTTCTTTCCAGCTGACAAACCAACTTTCATTGGAATACAAGCTGGCTATGCATTTTTCATTGGAGAGATTGTCAGTTTTGAGCCTTCATTGAGATACAATATATCAATGAATGATTTTGACAACATTTTTCAAATTCAAACAGGATTTTCCGTATTCTTCTAGAATTTGCTGAATCTCATACATAAGTCTGGTGCGGAGATACTTCCGCACCAGACAGTATTTTATACGAGATTACATTTGATCCGTCCTTCAGGATTCTTAACTCTTTCTTCCTGCTATTTAGTTATTTTGCTTAATGCGGATATCCACTTTGCTAAATTTTCACCCAACCATACGAACCCAAGAACATGAGAAAAACAATAATTCTGATTACCATCCTAATTCTTTCTGCCACTTGCTACGGGCAAGAGGAGATTTACTCATTCGAGATCGGAAACAACTCAACATTAAATTTTAAAGAAACGGAAAGTATATCCGTTGCCGATATCCGTTCCAATCAGTTTGCGGTAATAACACAGAAAGCAAAGGCAATAAACATTGTGAATTATGCAGATGATGAGGGTGGAGGTTTAGGTTTCGAACTAGAAGAATCCAAATTTGGAAAACTATTGGGGGGAACCATGAAAAACGGGAAAGTTTACTTCCTTACAGCAAATTCGGGTATTACAAAATTTCTTAAGGTGACAGTGGATTTGAGCACAGAAGAAGTAAGTGAGATGGTTTTGCCTTTGAAGATGAAATCACATCGGATAGTGGACTACGGGAGTCATGAAGGAATTTTCTATTTGATTGGAATTCAGAAGTCAAGTTCCATTCTAAGTCTTTTCGTTTTTGATAATGAAAAGGAAATGAAGAAAATAGACATTGATCTTTCTGCAAACAAGTATTTATTCATGCCGAAAAGACTTTTATCGGAAGTTGTTCCTCCCCAACATGTACCTAAGTCCGTATATGGGAGCTATATATTGAAAATGGATGGTATCCAGTCCTCAATTGAAGAATCCTCAGTGAAGAATAAAATCTATTTTGAGGGTAATAAAATACATTTAACCTTCGATGATGATACTAATACCAAGGTCATAACGGTACCTCTTGATACCTATGAGCCAGTAATCAAATATTTTAATCATGATCAGGTTGGCTGCACTCCAACGGATGCCTTTAATCCTAAAGTCAAGTCTTACATACTTGATGGAAAATTGTTTCAGCTTAGAGTTTGCAGAAATGAATTGTTCTTCTCCATGAAGGATGTGGAAAACGACGAAGTACTGAATGAATTTAGAGTAAAAAAGGGTGAAGCAATTGGTTTTAAGAACACTCCATTTTACCAAGAGGGCTCTGTATTCTCGTCCAAAGGAACAAAGGAACTTGATACTGAGGAAATCATTAAAAGAATATATAAGGACGATTTTCTCGGGATCTCTGCAACAAGTTCAGGAGGTAATATCGAAGTAACAATTGGAGGGAGTCGAAATTTTGGTGGAGCATCAGGAGGAGTTATTCCTGGAAGCGCTATCCCCACACCCGGTGGAGGTGCGGTTATGACTGCACCCACATTCACTCCAATGATGAGCTACTCCAATAAAAGGTCTACCTATTTCAGATCATTGTTTGATAGAAACACACTATCACACGTTGCTGGAAAGATTGAAGAAAAAGGAATTGAAGCAGTCAGAAATTTTCTAAATGACAATGAAGAATTGAAGAACGTTGAGGTGTTGAAAATTGGGGATGAATTTGTAGTTGGTTATTCCTTAAATGGAAGATATGTACTAAAAAAATTTAAATAATGATCTGGTGCGGAAGTACCTTCCGCACCAGATATTCTATTAATTTAAATTGGGTTGAGGAGTGATCCTCAGATAAGGTTTGACCTTCGTGTAACCTTTCGGAAATAGTTCAGGGATCTCCTCATCAGTAACAGCGGGTACGATTACGGTATCGTCACCATTTTCCCAGTTAGCTGGAGTTGCCACTTTGTGATATGCTGTCAACTGTAACGAATCGATCACCCGGATCAATTCATGAAAATTCCTCCCTGTAGAAGCCGGATAAGTTATGATTAGCTTGATCTTTTTGTCCGGTCCGATAACGAATACAGATCTCACGGTGAGTTTGTCATCAGCATTGGGATGGATCATATCATATAACTCAGATACGTTTCGGTCTTCATCGGCGATGATTGGAAAATTGACAGTAGTATTTTGCGTTTCGTTGATATCCGCGACCCAACCATCATGTGATTCCAGTCCGTCGACACTTAGTGCCACCACTTTCACATTCCTTTTGTCGAATTCTCCTTTGATCTTAGCAACGGTTCCTAACTCTGTTGTACACACAGGAGTGTAATCTGCAGGATGAGAGAAAAGAACCCCCCATTTGTCACCTAACCATTCATGAAAGTTGATTTCCCCTTCGGTAGATTGTGCTGTGAAATTGGGTGCTTCATCACCCAGTCTTAATGATGCCATTTTGTTTCTAGTATTTAAAAGTGTTCAATGATTAAGATCGGTTAAGATCGGTCGAAAATATAACGTAATCCAAAGCGGAAAGATTTCGCTTCAATGAAGAGATTGAGGGGAAAATTGAAAGGACATCCGGATTGCTATTCGTCAGGGATAAATGCTTTGTCCCATTCAGTTAGCGTCACACTTCGAGCTTCGAGTATCTTAGTGTGACATTAAGAACCAGTCTCTCTAATGCACCGGACAGTGTTGAGGTGATGCTTGGCGGATTTATCATGATAGATCTGGTTTGTGCCACGCTGTACCACGATTATTCCTGCATCGTTGACTGACTTATCCTCTGAATTCCAATAGTATCCTTCTTTTTCTATACCATGATAGTAGCCACTGGTTTCACCAAATCCGCTGTAGAGTAACTCCAACTGACTTGAACCACCTTCGGGTAGGGAGGAACCTGCGTTTTGTAATCCACCATGAAGATCTATAACTTCAAACCAATCCTTTGAGGTTGGGACTCTCCAACCGGAAGGACATGCTTCAAGAGCTGTTGTGTAGTTGTAAAGCCGTCCATATGCCTCGCAATATGAATCATTGTTTTTATAACATGCTGATTGATCGGATTCGTACAATAGATTCTCTGCCATCCATTCCCTTTTCAGGTTGACCCCCTCTACACTAGTTGGGATGGAAAATACAATAGTTTTGTAGGTACGACCATCGCGGTCATCGACTAACTTTCCTTCAGACTGACTGAAGATGGGCATGGATATGAGAAGTCCTAATGTCAGACAAGCTGCAAATTTCATTTTCTTTTGTTGGTTTAAGTAAATGTAATGTTCGGAAGATCAAATTGAACATTTTAACGAATCAATGGGAACGTTTGCGGAGTGAGCGGGAGGATAGGATTAAACGTCAGAACCCATGGGACAATTTGAATAATTTAAGTACATTGATTTTGAGAAAACTGATGACTATGAAGAGAATAATGCTAATAATAATATCTTGGGTTCCTCTGATCATGCTTGCGCAGCAACCTGCTCAACAAGTTGCCAGGGAATGGGTTAATGAGAATGGCTTGATGATCCTCGAGGATTATTTTGAACTGCTTAGGATCCCAAATCATGCATCAGATCTTCCTAATATCAATAGGAATTCGGATTACCTGGTAGAGGTTTTCTCGAAAAGAGGTTTTGACATGCAGTTACTTGAAATTCCGGAAGCTCCACCAATCGTCTATGGGGAATATAAGGTGCCCAATGCAACAAGAACTTATTGTTTTTACGTGCACTATGACGGTCAACCTGTTGACGCCTCATCATGGAAGCACGATCCCTTCGAACCGGTATTATATGATGGATCCATGTACGGGGGAGCAAAAGAAATACCGATGCCGCCCACATCCGGAGAAATTGAAGAGAACTGGAGGATCTATGCACGATCGGCAAGTGACGATAAAGCTCCTTTGGTAGCCCTTTGGTCGGCAATAGACGCTCTTCAATCTGCAGGAATAGGATATACCTCTAATATCAAGCTCTTTTTCGACGGGGAGGAAGAATCCAGTTCTCCGAATATCATGGACTATCTCAATAAATATGGATCCCTTTTCGAAGACATAGATGTATGGCTGCTGTGCGATGGCGCTGTCTTTCAAACAGGTGATCCTCAGCTGAAGTTTGGTGGAAGGGGTATCGTCGATATGGAGTTGACAGTATATGGTGCATTGAGGCCACTTCACAGTGGACATTACGGTAATTGGGCCCCTGTACCTGGTCAAATGTTGGCAAGGTTACTGACCTCCATGAAAGATGAGAAGGGTAATGTATTGATTGAGGGATTTTATGACAGTGTGGAACCGATTTCAGATTATGAAAGAGCGCAGTTGGACAAGGTTCCAAACATTGATGAACAGTTGAAGAAGGAATTGGGATTGGTTTACACGGAAGGGGAGGGTGTATCATTAAATGAAAGATTGTTGCTTCCTACATTAACTGTTCGTGGACTACAAAGTGGTAATGTTGGAGAAAAAGCCAGGAATATCATACCGAATCAGGCGATTGCCACCGTTGGGATGCGTCTGGTCAAGGGGAATGATCCGGAGAATATGATGGATCTTGTGGAAGCTCATATTCAGGAACAAGGGTGGCACATCGTTTACGAAGAACCTGATATGGAAATCCGATTAAAGTATCCAAAAATTGTGAAGATAAGACGAGATGAAAATGGATTCCCCGCCGGGAAGGTCGCCATGGATCATCCTAAGGTCAAGCCGATCATTGAGGCTGTCCAGGCTTCAGTTGATCAGCAAGTTGTATTGCTTCCAAGCTCAGGAGGGTCCAATAGAGTATACCAGATCATTTTTGATGTTTTGAAAAAACCAGGTATCTCCGTTAATATGGTCAATCATGACAATAACCAGCATGCCGCCAATGAGAATGTCCGAATAGGGAATCTTTGGTACGGAACTGAACTGATGGCTGTGTTGCTGACTATGGAGTAAGGATATTGGTTTAAGGTTGTACTGAACAACTATCAGTCCTCTTAAATAATAAACCTAATGTCATTTTGAACGCATTGAGAAATCCATACAAGATTTGTTATTAAAGTCAAGAATAGAATTCTCTCTTTGCCGCACTTCGTTCGAAATGACTTCTGAGTGTAAAGAGTTTGAAAAGCCGGGCACTCTCACGTATCTGGCTATTTGGTCCTCAGCTATCAGATCGCAGACAGATTCGAAAAAGACCGTAGGAGTGAGAGGGGCTAAATAAGATCAGAGAACATTTTTTTGGCCTGGACTAGTTGTTTTAATTACTTGCCCTCACTGTCCTCTTTTGGATTTCAAATAAATTTTTGTCGACATTTTTCTATAATTCATCGAACCCTCGGGTGCTGATTTCAAGAAAAATTACAGATTTGCCATGTCCTAATGTTTGAAAAACCATTCTGGATAACCGGCTGAAATAGAACTCCATCACTTTAAAATAACCTTAAATGTATTAAGTCTCAAGTCCCTGCAGGATTGGTGACAAACCATTCTATGCTAGAAATGACATGAGATATGAATGGTCACACTAAACAAGAAAGATGAACTTCATATTTAAGCTAATTATCCTTATTTCAGCATTGTATATGTTTCAGTTTCATTCCCTGGAAGCTCAGAGCCAAGATTTCCTCATCATTGCGAATAACAATGTACCCCGCGAATCATTTTCATCCAGTGAACTGAGAAGGGTATTCTTTGGATTTACTCACAAATGGGATGATAATCAGAAGGTCAAGGTTGCCTATATCAAATCCGCGGATATTGAACCACTTTGGAAGTCAATACGTACGACAGAAGCTCAGTTTCTGGACTTCTGGTGGAATAGAGTTAATTCCGGTAATGGGGTTGCTCCAAAGGATTTTGATGAATCTACGAAATTAATTGACTATGTGAACCGGACATCTGGCGCCGTTGGTGTCATTCCTGCGATTGAAGAAGGAAATCTACCGGACAATTGCAGAATTATTTCTTTTAGTGAGTAAAACTAATCGTGATGACCTTTGTCCTTTACCTGATTGTTTCCGATTTAAAAGGCCGGGTACCATGCCTCATTTATTTTTCGGGTTATCCAACTATGACTTGTGGAATTGTAATTATTGTGGAAATGAAAAAATGAAAATTCGATAGCTTCGACAATCATGATTGCCTTACTCACATACATTTCTTTTAGGCTATAATATATCACTGCCTGGTTTCACAGGGAATGTGCTCCTACAGCCCAACAAATGGCCAAAGCCACAACCGTACTGTGGTAATCCCATCACTTAAATTTTGTCCCATACAATTCAGACTACACCCTCTTTGGAAAATAATCTTGTTTGATAGCAGGACCGTTTATTGGGAATTACACCTAATTTGACCATAAGGCTCGGCCTGTCAATTCTTCTTTAGTGATGATGGTTACATACTTTCTTAAGTCAAATGAATCCATTTTATATGCGTCTTCAAGCTTCCTTCATCGATAAAAGGTTTCTGAGCGGTCTGTCTGTCTACTAATCCAAAGCGTATTGATTGGCATCCTGCATAATTATTACGTGTGTTTTTAAGTAAAATTGGCTTCAAAGAGAAAATGCCGTTCCCCTCCGTTACTCCAGGTGAGAAACTTCTCGTCTCGCCCGTTATCACAAAAAAAGGGAGCTTTTTTAAAGCTCCCTTGTGCGAAAGCGGTCCGGACGACGTTCCTTCTCCGCCGAGTGGCGGATCAGGATAAACTTCTCGTCTCGTTTATGTTTTAACTCCGTTCAAACAAAAAAAGCCAGACACTTTCGTATCTGGCTTTTCCGTCCCTGCGGTCCGGACGAGACTTCCTTCGTCACTATCGTTCCTCAGGATAAACTTCTCGTCTCGTTTATGTTTTCACTCCGTTCAAACAAAAAAAGCCAGACACTTTCGTGTCTGGCTTTTCCGTCCCTGCGGTCCGGACGAGACTTCCTTCGTCACTATCGTTCCTCAGGATAAACTTCTCGTCTCGTTTATGTTTTCACTCCGTTCAAACAAAAAAAGCCAGACACTTTCGCATCTGGCTTTTCCGTCCCTGCGGTCCGGACGAGACTTCCTTCGTCACTATCGTTCCTCAGGATAAACTTCTCGTCTCGTTTATGTTTTCACTCCGTTCAAACAAAAAAAGCCAGACACTTTCGTATCTGGCTTTTCCGTCCCTGCGGTCCGGACGAGACTTCCTTCGTCACTATCGTTCCTCAGGATAAACTTCTCGTCTCGTTTATGTTTTCACTCCGTTCAAACAAAAAAAGCCAGACACTTTCGTATCTGGCTTTTCCGTCCCTGCGGTCCGGACGAGACTCGAACTCGCGACCTCCTGCGTGACAGGCAGGCATTCTAACCAACTGAACTACCGGACCCTCTAAAAAGGTGACGCAAAGCTATCATCTTCTATCAATTTATCCAATGGCAAGATTTAATTATTTTCCATTTTAAACCGGACAAACTTCCATGTGGTAAAATTCGCAATATGAGCTAAATTTGGCGCTCATTTACAATTGTGTTATGCTACTGGAATTTGAAAGACCTATTGCTGAGCTAGAAGATAAACTCAAGGACATGAAGCAATTGGCGAAAGATAGTGAGGTGGATGTGTCGGATGCGATAAAAACGCTTGAAGACAAAATTGTAAAACTCAAAAAAGACACTTACAAGAATCTTACACGTTGGCAGCGTGTACAACTTTCCCGACACCCCGATCGTCCTTATACCCTGGATTACATTTATGAAATTACCAATGACTTTGTAGAGCTACATGGTGATCGTTTTGTTCGGGATGATCCTGCTATGGTTGGTGGATTTGCGGATCTCGATGGTACAACTGTCATGGTGATCGGTCAACAGAAAGGAAGGAATACAAAACAAAGACAGGAACGCAATTTTGGTATGGCCAATCCCAGTGGATACAGGAAGGCGTTACGCTTAATGAAGATCGCTGAGAAGTTTAATAAACCTATTATCACCTTCGTCGATACCCCTGGTGCGTATCCTGGGATCGAAGCAGAGGAAAGGGGACAAGGCGAGGCGATCGCCAGGAATCTGAAGGAGATGTTTATGCTCAAAGTTCCTATGATCTGCATTATAATCGGAGAAGGAGCATCCGGAGGAGCGTTGGGAATTGCCATTGGAGATCAGGTGTTGATGATGGAAAATACCTGGTATTCGGTGATTTCTCCAGAGTCATGTTCTTCGATCCTGTGGAGAAGCTGGGAATATAAAGAGCAGGCTGCTGAAGCACTGAAACTCACCGCAGATGATATGATGAAGAATGGCCTGGTGGACGGTGTAATCAAAGAACCGCTGGGAGGAGCACATCTTGACCTTAAAGCGACTGCAGCTGAATTGAAAAAAGTTGTCAAAAAACATCTTAAAGATCTCGAAAAGAAGTCACCCGAAGAGCGAATCAATGAACGTATTGAAAAGTTCGCAGGGATGGGTGTGTACAAGTAATGAAACACATCAACTGGCTGGACCACTTCTTCAATATCGTTGCGGTGATATTAGGAGTGTCGCTGGCCTTCATCGTAAATGATCGTGCCGAGCAATCGAAACTGCGAAAGGAGAAAGACCTGCTATTGAATGAGATCATTTCCGATCTGGAGGAAGACCTTGAAGTCTTTCAGGATTATCAAATACCAGATAATGAAGATCAGATAACGAAACTAGATAGTATTGTTTCCCTTATTTCAAACCGTTCTATTTCCGATGACCATATCGACTTATTTCAGGGTGCAATAGGTATCAATAATTATGCGCCAACTAACACAATGTTCAGGGAGCTAGCGAAAAGCAGCAAGATCGATTTCATTTCCAATAGAGAGGTTAGGAATGATCTAATGACCTATTATGACGTTGATGGTATAGAAGCTGAATTCAGGAACAAAATGCAGATCAAGTTCTATGAAGAGCAGTTGTTACCCTGGTTGATGGATAACGTTCTAATTGATGATCCTGAAATGGACAAGATAGGTCAGTTTGAGTTCAAGAACCGTTTGATCATTTACAGATCACTTATTCAAAATAAAGTAAGACAATATAGGAGGTTATTAACGGAAGGCGAGGAGCTTTCAAAACTGCTCAGGGAGGAGATTGAAAAATGAGGATCGGACTATCTCTTTCTGGTGGTGGAATAAGAAGTGTTGTTCATCTTGGGATGATGCAAGCTTTGGAAGAGGAGGGAGTGTCCTTTGATATTTTGGCAGGAGCCAGTGCCGGAGCGGTTGGGGCTGCTCTCTATTGCAATGGATACAGGCCTAGGGATATTCTCGAAATAATTGAAAATACAAATCTCTTTAAGGTAATCAAGCCGGCCCTTAATTGGAGAGGGCTCCTGAAAATAGAAAATGCCGCTCATGAATTAAAAAAGTATATAGAGAACGACAGTTTCGCACATTTGAAGAAACCCCTGGTAGTATCGGTAACTAATCTTACCAAGGGCAAAGTAAAATATTTCAAAAAAGGTCAACTTATTAAACCGCTTCTTGCTTCATGCAGCATTCCGGTTGTATTTGACCCGGTAGTTATCAATGGAGTCTCGTACATTGACGGAGGTATCATAGACAACCTTCCTGTGAAGCCTCTTAAAAAAAGATGTGATTTCATAATTGGGATGCATAGCAATCCAATCATAAAGAGTCCTCGTGTTTCAAACTGGAAGGATCTGATGGAAAGATCATTGTTACTTGCCATTACTTCAGGGACACAACATGCCATGGGTGATTTTGATGTTTTCTGGGAGCCACCGGCTGTTGGGAATTATAAGGTTTTTGATTTCAAAAAAACCAAAGAGATTTACAATATTGGGTATGACTACGCAAAATCAAGAATGCATAAGATCCCATTGGAAAAACTATTAGTTACTACATGAGAAAACTGAAGAGGTATTTCTTCCTTATGATGTTCAGTACCTTTGGGTGGAAGACAAAAGGGGAAATCCCTGATCTGGACAAATACGTCATAGTAGTAGCTCCACATACCAGTAACTGGGACTTCTTTGTCGGTCTTGCAGCACGGTATATTTTGCACTTAAGGTCTCACTTCCTTGCAAAGAATTCACTGTTTAAGGTTCCGGTTGTTGGGTGGTTCCTGAAGTCGATCGGTGGTCATGCGGTTGATCGCAGCAGAAAAACCAATATGGTTGATCAGGTGGTGGAGATCTTCGAGAATAACAATAAATTTGTTCTAACTGTCACTCCTGAAGGCACCCGATCCTATCAACCCAACTGGAAGACGGGTTTTTATCGAATTGCTGAGAAAGCAAAAGTGCCAATTGTCATGGTCGGATTTGATTATGGTAACAGGGTAGTGGAAGTACTTGATCCTTTTCACCCCACAGGTGACCTTGAATCGGACATTGAAAAGATGAAAGATTATTATCGCACCATAAGGGGGAAGCGACCGGAGTTAGGTGTGCTGTAATAAAAAAGGCTCGGATCACCGAGCCTCTTCATACTTTGCATTTCAAATTTTTACTTGGCTGCAGCCTTGGTTGTTGTTTTTCTGGTTCGCCGTTTTGGCTTGGTTTCTTCCACGATTTCCTCCTCAACATCAGCCAATACTCTTCCGCAGTGTTCACAAACAATAATTTTCTTTCTTTCTCTGATCTCAGCCTGTTTCTGAGGTGGAACAATATTGAAACACCCACCACAAGCACCTCGTTTGACCGATACAACTGCCAGACCATTTCGCATGTTCTGCCTGATCTTTTCATAAGACATGAGCAACCTGTCTTCAACATCCTTAGCAGCAGTATTTCTGGATTTCTCAAGCTTTTTCTCGTCCGTTTCGGATTCCTTAGTAATTACCTCGAGCTCATCTTTCTTACTATCAAGGTCCTTATTCTTTTCTTCAAGTACCGATTTCGTGGTTTCTATTTCCTCTTTCTTCTCCTCAATCTTGGTATACGCTTCCTTTATTCTCTTTTCGAGGATCTGGATCTCTAGATCCTGAAGTTCGATTTCCTTTGTGATTGCATCGTACTCCCTGTTATTTCTGACATTCATTTGCTGCTCCTCATATTTTTTTATGAGTTTTTCAGCATCCTTGATGGCAGACTTATTATTACCAATATTGGTCTCTATTTCAGCAAGCTCATTATTTTGATTTTCTATCCTTGTCTGAAAGCCTGCAATCTCGTCTTCCAAATCCATCACCTCATCAGGCAAGGCGCCTCTTATCTTCTTTATTTCGTCAATTTCGGAATCAATGGATTGTAATTTGATAAGCGCATCTAGCTTCTTCGCTACCGTGTTTTCCATGTATTAATACGTGTAAAAAGTTGGATTAGTAATCACCTCTGACAAACGAACTGCAATATTAGCGAATTTTTCTTGTAAAAAGTCATGTATCAAGTCCTTAGTGAAGACTTCACTTTCATAATGACCAATGTCCGCAATGATGATCTTACCATCAGCTTCAAAAAAATCATGATACTTGAAATCACCTGTGATAAATATGTCGGCCTTCCTTGATTTAGCCACTGAGAGTAGAAAGCTACCTGAACCTCCGCATACTGCCACTTTCTTTATGTTTTCTAAACAGGGATTTGTGTGTCTGATCACCTTTAGATCCATGGTGTTTTTCAAATGTTCCAAAAAGTCTTGTACCCTCATGGCCTTTGGTAGATCTCCCACCATACCGGATCCCACTTCCTGGTTTTTATTACTTAGTTGAGTGAGATAATAGGCTACCTCTTCGTACGGATGGGACTCGTTCAAGGCCTTTAGAATATTTTCCGATAGGTGAGTTGGGAATATCACTTCGACCCTCTTTTCCTGTACTGTCTCTTCCTTGTTTGGCTCTCCAATATGAGGGTTGGTGTCTTCTCCGGGGCGGAATGTTCCTATCCCTTCCACCTGAAAACTGCAATGATCATATTCCCCCACTTTTCCGGCACCTGCTTTGAACATATTGTCCAAAACGGCTTTTAATTCATTTTCAGGTATGAATGTCACAAGTTTGGAAAGTGTGGAGTCCTTGGGACTTAGGATTTGAATGTCCTGAAGGCCTAGTTTCTCACATATCTTCTGATTTACACCGTTATGTACGTTGTCAAGGTTTGTGTGAATTGCATAGATCGATATGTCATTTTTGATTGCCATTGAAACACAACGTTCGACCCAATGCTGGTTTGTGATCTTCTTTAAGCCTTTGAAGATCAATGGATGATGGGCAATGATCATCCGGCAGTTTTTGTCGATTGCTTCTTGAACTACCCCTTCAGTGACATCAAGAGTAACTAAGATGTTATCGACCGGATCATCATAGTTACCAATCAGTAATCCTGAGTTATCATAAGATTCCTGGTAGGAGAGCGGAGCCCATTCTTCTAGGGATTTAATAATATCTTTGACCTTGACGTTATTCATATGCGTTGGTGGCAATTACTCTTATACCCATTTGCAATATTATATGATCTTGCCACAAGGTTTAGAAACCACCTCTATAATATTGGGACAACCCCTTCTTTTGATTTTGAAACCAACGTCATCAGTGTTGGTAATTTATCAATTGGTGGTACCGGCAAGTCCCCAATGGTGGAGTATATTATAGAGTATTTCCTGGCCAAGAATCTGAAAGTTTCAATACTGAGCCGTGGATATGGGAGGAAGACAAAGGGCTTCCTTGTTGCGGATCAAAACAGTTCCGCCATTGAAATTGGGGATGAATCGCTGCATTTTCATCAAAGATTCGGTGAGAATGTTTGTGTCGCAGTTGGTGAAGATAGGGCATTTTCGATCCCACAGATTTTGATGAAACAGGAAGATAATGACATTATTGTTCTTGATGATGGATTCCAACACAGGAGGGTGAATCCAAACCTGTCGATTCTGCTTACTACCTATCAAAATCCGTTTTATAAAGACCGAGTAATACCGGCGGGAACCTTAAGAGAATCCAAATACGGGGCAAGACGAGCAGGTGTTATCATAATGACCAAATGTCCTGCTGACTTATCAAATTCGGAAAGAGACAGACTGGAAAACCAATTAAGGAAATTTAACGAAAAAGCAAAGATATTTTTCACAACCAACCGTTATTACAACTTAAAACCGATCTTCAAAAATAGTGAAATGAGATCATCTGTGGTTGCGTTGGCAGGGACAGCCAATCCAAAAAGTTTCTTTAAGGAGGTTTCCAGGATTTATAATGTTGTGGCAACTATCTCGTTTCCGGATCATCATCGATATAAGTCCAGGGACATCAGAAGGATCTTATCCCTTCTTAAGGACCAGGATCGGATATTGATTTGCACTATGAAGGATGCTGTAAAACTTTCAGAATTCAAGGAATTGGAAGGCCACAGTTGTTTTGGAATACCTTATCTACCCGGATTTTTATCAGGAGAACATGAATTCAAATCAGTTTTAGATTTAGCGATCCAATCATACAATCGGGAATCCTTTGATTAGTAGTTTTGCGCGTGCATTTGAGAAGGGCTCTTATACTATTTTTTTTTACTGGACATTATTTGGCGTTGTGTCAGATCCTTGATGACTCCACCGAGTTGGTTTATGGCCCCTCAACCATAAGCATAATACAAGAACGGGATCTCAAATTCAACACAGCGGACCCCACGGCTATTGACACTCTTCTAAATGATTTTGAGAACTTCTCATTCGTTGACAGGTACAGACACTATTATCAGGATTTGGGCAACATCGGGACGGCAATGTTCCCTGTTTTCTATGATCTTCCAACTCAGATAGGCAGGACACCTGGTTATGGTGCCTACGACATTTATAATGTCGATTATAGGAAATTCAACTATTACGATACAAAGTCTCCCCATATGGATCTTCAGGTGGTTTTGGGCGGCCAGGGGAGAACCACCATTGACTATCTATTTACCCAAAATATCAACCCAAACTGGAACTTTGGATTCAATGTCCACAAATTGAATATTGATAAACAAATAGGGGCGGAACAGAATGAGGGTGACAGGAATGTCGAAAACACGAGGTTCGATTTTTTTACGTTTTATGATCATCCGGAGGTTCCCTATAGATTATTAACATACATATCTTCATTTAGCCATAAGGTAGATGAAACGGGAGGTATTTCCGTTTCAGATTCAGCAACAAATGCCGAGATTTTCCTTTACAGGGATTCCCGTATTCAGCTTGAAGATGTGCAGGCCTCAGACCAAAGATTAAATTTCCATTTGTACCATGAATACGGATTATTCAAACAATTCCAACTCTATCACCAGTTGGATCGAGATAGACAGGATAATACCTACCAGGATTTTGCTGATCCGGTTTCGAATTTTGATATCGTAAACTATCGAACATTTTACCCTGCCTATCTGATTGATCCGGATAGCACCTACCAGGAGTCCAATTTTTCTTCTTTTTCCAATGAAGTAGGATTGAAGGGTACTTTGGCTTCTGTTTATTATCGGTTTTATGTCAAGAACAGGATTGTTGATCAGGACTTCCTGTATCTCAATAGCTTCTCCAGGGCGGTTGAAAATTATGTCGGTGGAATTACCCAGTTTAAGTGGAAAGATCTTTTTACTATTCGAGGTGATTTGGAATTACTTCAAACAGGGGAATTTAAATTCGGAGGCACACTTGAGAGTGACTTGCTGAATGTGAGTTACCGGACCATACGCTACCGTCAGCCAAACCTCGTGCAGGATTATTTTGGAAATCATTTTGAATGGCACAATTCGTTTGAGCCTGGCTTTAGTAACGAGATAAACGGTAATCTTAAGATCAAATGGAGAGATTTTGAGTTTATTCCAGGTGTTCAATTCAAAACTCTTGACAATTACGTCTATTACGACACATTGAGTACCCCAAAACAAACAAGCTCCCCTGTTCTGATCTCTCGATTTGGAGGTTCCTTTAAGTATTATATTCCCACAAACAGAGAATCGGGAGCGGGATTCCATATCAACAACGAGGGATATTTCACATCAGTTGAAGGTGTTTCCGAGGCTGTAAGTATTCCTAAATTATTTTATAACGGCAAAGTGTTTTGGTCAGGATCAGCTTTTAAAAGGACAGTACCCATGCAGGTGGGGTTCAATCTACATGCCAAGTCCTCCTATTTTGCCAATGCATACAGTCCTTCTATTCAGCAGTTTTATATCCAGAATTCTGATAAGCTAAAGGCATATTTCACCATTGACGCATTTTGGAGTATGCGTGTGGATAAGATATTTGTATTCGTTAAACTAACTCACGCCAATATGCCAACTGAAAATGGATATTTCGTTACTCCGGACTATACTGGACAACAAAGATCTTTTGACTTTGGTGTTAGGTGGTTATTTTTTGATTGATATGATGGAAAAGACCGTATTGGGACTTGAATTGCCCACTGATCCACGATGGACCAACATAGCTGAAAAACAGATTGAGGACATACTGGTAGATCATGCCTATTGTGAACAAAAGGCAGCAACTTCGTGCATTTCACTAATCGTTCAATATCCGGAAAGGGAAGAGTTGGTGGAGGTTCTTACTCCGGTTGTTGCGGAGGAATGGGCCCATTTTGAAAGAGTGATCGAACAGCTAAAAAAAAGAGGCTTCAAGCTAGGAAAGCAAAGGAAGGATGAATACGTGTCTGCTTTGAACGGGATCCTTAAGAAAGGTGGGAGCAGAGAGCAACAGTTGGTGGAAAAGCTCCTCATGAATGCTTTGATTGAAGCTAGAAGCTGTGAAAGATTCAAACTGCTTTGGAAGAACATTGGAGATGAAGAGCTATCGAAATTCTATTACGAATTGATGGTCTCTGAAGCTGGTCACTATGCCAATTTCCTGGACCTTGCTAAAAAATACATGCCCGAAAACTACGTCAATGAGCGTTGGAAAGCGTTCCTTGAGGAAGAAGCCAAGATCATTGAGAACCTGGAAGTTAGAGGAGATCGAATGCACTAAAAGGTATTGTTACATATCTATCTAAAAGCATAAACCAACCCCACCAAAACCTGAAACCTGGATGTTGTTTTGAAATCCTTATTGCTGTCAATGCCATTACCTGCAATGTACCTAAATCCAGCTTCCAAAGATAAATTTTGATTTATGTTATGATCTACAGCTAAACCAAATAAGAAACCTAGTTCGGATCTTTTCATATCTACCGCCGGGTCCTCGGAAATCAAGTTAATGGCGCCTTCATCAATATATACTCTGGAATTAACCTTTTCTTCTAAATTTCTATAGATGAATCCAGTATGAATTATAGGTTTGGTTTTGGTTCGAGTAAGTAAATATGAAAAGAAGAAAGGAATAGAGTACGATTCTAACTGAATAAGCACCTTGTTTGTCTGAACATTAACGGTCCCCTCAACTTTAATGTTTGAGGTTCCCAAAAACTCACGATAACCAAAAGCATAACCGGAGGAAAAGGTCAAGTTTTCGGAAATGGAGGATAGTGGAAATCTTACATTCATCTCGTAGTACAAGGAAGCCTGTGGTTCGAGGGTGAGAGAGGATAGATATTGCAGATCGGAATCCTTAGAAATGGAGACAACGTCAACGGAAATCCCAAGTGAGCCACTAAAGCCTACTTTTAATGGTGACTTCAAGTAATCAGGTTTCTTCTTAAATACGGATTCATACGTGGGTTCATAACATAGATTGTAATCATCTATCAGTCTTACCAATTTTCGTTCTTCAAACGAGGTCGAAAATATTCTTTCTTTCAAACTGGAACAGTTTGCAAGAAAATAGCTCAATACAGCTTGATACTTGTTATAATCTTCAATTAACTCTTCTGCTTTCTTGTCTTCCTGGAAAGAAGAATAATATTTTTTGATGTTTAGAGGTGCCGAGTATCTAAATAGGGTAACAGGTCCATACACTAACCTTCTAAGGAACAAGGTAGTTTCACCCACAGATTCCATCTCAATGTTCACAGATTGAAATATGAGATTCTTAACTTCAAAGGAATGGACACTTCCAGGCAGATAAACTTTGAAATCAGTTGAACCCTGTGATTTGAAATTAATCTTACTTTGCAAGTTTATTTCGTTATCGAATTGAATTAAACCAACTATTGTATCTCCATCATGTCCTATAATTTTACCGTCGAAATAGCTTTCTTCCTGCGCATTTGCATTGTGGGTGATCAAGAAAGCCAATAGAAGTTGAAAGAAATTAATTTTACCTTTTAGTATCATGATCCGGTTTTAATAGAAAATATTAAATGACAAAAATATTACACTTAACAATAGCATTGTCGTTTTTACTGCTTATTGAAGGTTGCAATAAAAATGAAACCATTTACTTGGAAGATGAGCGTCCATTTCTGAGAATATTGCCGGAAGATCAGAACAGTGGTGAAATTATACTTAATGCAGAGGTACTTTATTTTGGCGAGAATTTAGGAATAAGTCATGGTTTTATCTGGGGTACAGATTCGACTTCATTATTGAATTCAGTAGATCTTGGAAGTATTTTAGTTCCAGGCAAATTCTCGTATTCACTAACAAATGGAATAAGAAGAGGAACTACCTATTATGTTCGAGCATATGTTAATGAATATTACTCTGAAAAACTCGTGATAGATTATTGATTACAGAAATTGCTTTTGAGTCAAATGACTTTAAACATTCTGTTCAGATAAATTATAATTCGATCAGGTTTTTTGTTTCTTCTTTTTTGCAGCGGGGAACAGGATGTTATTAAGAATTAAGCGATAGCCTGGAGAATTAGGATGTAAGTTGAGATCTGTTGGTTCTTCTCCAACAATATGCTGATAATCCTCGGGATCATGACCTCCGTAGAAAGTAAAGAAACCTTTTCCTATTACCCCGTGGATATACCGTGCTTCATCAATGGACTTGGTTTCTCCCATAATGAGGACATCTCCTTTGACAAGAGGTTTTTTGAATCCTGTGGTTTGGCCCATAAATCCTTTGATGATCTGACTGTGGTTCTGTGTAAGCATGGTTGGTATTGGATCCCATTTGGCTGAGAATTGGAACAGTGAGAAATAATCGTTGTCTTCCCTGAGTCCCCGATTTTGTGGTTGATTGTCAATATTGGAATATTCATATTCCAGTGGATTTTTTTCAAGCACAAAATCCTCGAATGCAAAAGTACGAGTGAAATCAAGCTTCTGCTGTGCTTGTGGATCGCTTGGATCCCCATCGTACATGCTCTCGCAGATGTCCAATCCTTCCGCTGCAAGGGCGATGTCGTACGTATCGGTGGCTGAACACATGGCAAAAAGAAATCCTCCGCCAGCCACGAATCCTTGAATACGTTTTACAATAGCCAGTTTGAGATGTGAGACCTTGCTAAATCCGTGTTTTCTGGCCGATGCTTCATACTCACGTTGCTGCTGTTGATACCATGGAAGGTGTCTGTAATTCCTGTAGAATTTTCCGTACTGACCCGTAAAGTCTTCATGATGCAGATGAAGCCAATCATATTTGACCAGTTCATTGTACATGACCTCGTCATCAAAAATGACATCATAGGGAATTTCCGCATAAGTCAGAACAAGTGTAACCGCATCATCCCAGGGCTGCTTACTCTTGGGACTATATACTGCTACCTTGGGGGCCTTTTCAAGTTTCATTATGTCCATGTTGGATGACGGACTCGCAATGGTATTCAATACCTGATTGGCCTGAGCATCGGATATTATTTCATAGCTCACATTCCTTATGATGCACTCATTTTCAATCCGGGTCATGTAGTCGATCATAAAACTACCTCCCCGATAGTTCAGCAACCAATCCACATTCACATCCTCTTCCAGGACCCAGAAAGAGATGCCATAGGCCTTTAAGTGATTGGTTTGAGACTCATCCATCGGTATGAGGATCTTGGAGGCATAAAGTTGAGTTCCAAGAAGAAATAAGAAGAAAAACTTGATAAACCTTCCCATATAAATCGAATTCTACAAATTAAACGTAAACATGAGTAAAACATTTGAAAAATAGGATAACCGGAAAATATCATTTGTCGTTTTGTAAACTAAATTTGAGATCATGGATGTAATGGAGAATGTCAAAGAAGGTTTGAAGTCGATCAATGCGAATCGATTGAGAACCATATTGACTGCAGCAATCATTGCCATTGGTATTACTTCCCTTGTGGGAATTCTAACGGCTATTGATGGAATACAAGCATCTATTGATGATAGCTTTTCAAACCTTGGCGCCAATACTTTTGATATAGAAAGAAAAAGGATCGATCGCGGATCTAATCAGGGAAAGAAGGCGAAAGTACATCCACCCATAAGATATGATGAGCTCGCAAGATTCAAGAAGGAATATAATGGCCCCGGAATTGTCAGTATCAACACTGTTGTGAGTTGGACTGCAGAAATTAAATATCGATCGAAAGTTACGAATCCAAACATTATGGTTCGGGGAGGGGATGAGAATTTTCTTATTGTGGACGGTTATGATGTTAAAAATGGTCGGGGGTTCTCACAATTGGAGATTGACAACGGGGCTTATGTAGCAATAATCGGAAGCGAAGTGGTGGATGCCCTATTCGAGGAAGAAGAAGATCCTGTTGGGAAAAAAATATCGATCCTGGGAACGAAATTCAAAGTACTTGGCACGTTGCAAGAACAAGGGGGTGTAGGCAGTGGTGGTGGTGGAGGAGTCGATCGACGGATTGTCATTCCTA
Source organism: Cyclobacteriaceae bacterium (assembly GCA_965242805.1). GTDB lineage: Bacteria > Bacteroidota > Bacteroidia > Cytophagales > Cyclobacteriaceae > JANQEU01. Next base: position 5,739,676 of record CBDETD010000002.1, read on the forward strand.
CCCAGACGGCAAGAATAATCGGTAATGATCGACAGTTTGGTTGGGAGGCTACTGTCGCATTGAGTGACCCTTTAACGATTGACAAGGCGACCGGTATATCAACCGGTCTGATGAGGGCCATCAGGGGAGATAGGCCTAAAGACGAGAATTCCTTTGAGGTAAGGGTTAGTAAATCTCTTGCTGAAAGGTTGGGAGAGATCACTGGTTACCTGCGAGTTGGGGGTTTTACTATTGGATTCATCACTTTATTAGGTGCCTCTATAGGACTGATGAATATCATGCTGGTTTCGGTGACTGAAAGGACCCGTGAGATTGGAGTAAGAAAAGCACTTGGAGCAACTCCCTTGAAGATCAGACAGCAATTTCTAATTGAAGCACTGGTCATTTGTCAAATGGGAGGTATTGGGGGAATTGTGCTTGGAATTTTGATAGGGAATCTCATTGCCAGGGTAATGGGTATCAACGTATTCGTGGTCCCCTGGGTATGGATACTTTTTGGTGTGGTCGTTGGAATGATCGTAGGATTGATTTCAGGATATATACCTGCTTTCAAGGCCTCAAAATTAGATCCAATAGAATCCCTTAGATTTGAATAAACACTTAGTAAAATTTGAACCACCTAACCGAAAGAATCAAAGAAACGATCAGGGATGTTCGTGATTTCCCCAAACCAGGGATACTTTTCAAAGATATTACTCCCGTTTTAGCTGATCCAAAGTTGTCGTACGATGTTGGTATCGCTCTGAAGGATTACTGGAAAGAGCGCAACGTACACGGCGTGATTGGTATTGAATCACGAGGTTTCATTTTTGGGATGCAGTTGGCACAACAACTTGGGATCCCTTTTATTCCAGTAAGGAAGGCCGGTAAACTTCCCTATCGAACCATCAAACATGCGTATGAATTGGAATATGGTTCTGCAGAAATGGAGATACATATTGACGCGGTGAAGGACGGGCATTCCATTCTTATACATGATGACCTGCTTGCCACTGGTGGTACCGCCGCCGCTGCAGCGGAGTTGGTCAGAAAAAGTGGGGGACAAGTAGCAGGTTTTTCGTTTTTGGTTGAACTTGAATTCCTGAAAGGAAGGGAAATGTTATTGGATTATTCAGAGAAGGTGCATTCAGTCATTCACTATGGTGACTCGATGACTTGAATCTCCTGGACTCTACCCAAGGCATTGAATCTTATCACCAATTCTTTCGTTTTGTCACAATCGAGATAATAATTGAAGAACTTTTGATTTCTATCGTATAGTTCGTGTTTACTGGGTCCACCCAACAATTTCTTGATCTCATTCTGATTTTTTCCCACCAGATCACCTTCTGATCCCTTAATTAGGTTCACTGATTGCATTCGGTAACCATCACAATTGTTTAATGATTCTTTCCATCCTGAAGTTTTGAAACCTTCAATTTCAGGTGTTTTGTAACAGCCCCAAAAGAGACTGGAAACAAATAGTAACAAGATCAGGTTCTTCATCTTAATTCAACAAAGATTTGCATTTGATGTTCAGTAATCAACTGTAATTATCGAGAATTATGATAATCTTTTATTGACGGATCTATGCAACAATTGCTTTGAATTACTTTTGCCCCGAATTTTTCCAACACAAATGCTAAAAACGATAAATTTCCTGAGGATATTATCCACTATTCTTTTTCTTGGAGTATTGGGAGTTGTGTATGCTTTTCTACCCATCATTGTCGAATTGACACCATCAAGTTCTCAATGGACAATTCACAAAGAGAACTTCTTTTTTTATGGAATTTCCCTGTTTATAATCATTAATATATTCGCGTGGGTCCTATTAAAGATTCTAAATCCATTGATACTTACAACCAGGGACGAGGAGACAGCTACATGGTTTTCTTCACTACCTTTCATTCTCAACATATACCTTACCTTGATCGTTTCATTTATTGGAGTCATAAATAATAGGTCGAGTATACCACCGGAAAACTATAGCTACCTCAATTATATTGGTCCATTTCTAATTTTTTTATGGATTTTGGGGTTAATTTATTTCATTGTCAAGAAAAAAGAAACCGCTTAATATTCAGTGGATTAAAGGGTATCATATCAATTATTACTGGAATTCTGTGGATAATTTGAAGTGCTAATTCTGTTAGAATTTTTCTATAAATTCCGCCTAAATCGCATTCTGAGTACAATTAATCCAAAACATCTATGGCCGCTGCGTCAGTAAACTATACCGAAGAGAGTATAAGATCACTTGATTGGAAGGAGCACATTCGTCTTCGACCTGGTATGTATATAGGAAAACTGGGAGATGGTTCTGCTCATGACGACGGCATATATGTGTTGGTGAAAGAGGTAATAGACAATAGCATCGATGAACACATGATGGGATTCGGCAGATCCATTAACATCAAAGTGACCGATCATAGAGTTGAGGTCCGTGATTTCGGACGAGGAATTCCTCTTGGCAAAGTTGTGGATTGTGTCTCGAAGATAAATACTGGCGGCAAATATGACAGTGGAGCTTTCCAGAAATCGGTAGGGTTAAATGGGGTTGGAACAAAAGCAGTGAATGCTTTGTCCAGCTATTTTAAGGTGCAGTCGGTAAGGGATGGTAAGGTCAAGGTGGCTGAGTTCGAAAAAGGAGAATTGACCAAGGACGCAAAAGTGTCAAAAAGCGATGACAGGAATGGAACATTTATCGCATTTGAACCTGATGATACGGTTTTCAAGAACTTTCATTTTATACCGGACTATCTGGATAATTTGATATGGAACTATGCATATCTTAACGCAGGACTGACCGTCAATTTAAATGGTAAAAAGTATCATTCGGAAAATGGATTGCTTGACCTGTTGAAAAGGAAAACAGATGAAGAAAATCTGAGGTACCCTATTGTCCATTTGAAAGGGAATGACATAGAGGTGGCATTGACACATGCCAATCAGTATGGTGAGGAGTACTATTCCTTTGTAAACGGACAAAATACTACTCAAGGAGGGACACATCTTGCAGCATTCCGTGAAGCCGTGGTAAAAACAGTAAGGGATTTTTATAAGAAAGACTTTGATGCGGCTGACATACGATCAAGTATTGTGGCATCCATCGCTGTCAGGGTACAGGAACCGGTTTTTGAGAGCCAGACCAAGACAAAACTTGGATCTCAGAATGTTGCTCCGGATGGACCTACGATGCGGTCATTTGTCAATGATTTCGTAAAAACCGAGCTGGACAATTACCTTCATAGAAATGATGAAGTGGCCGCGGCTTTACTCAAGAGGATCCAACAGTCTGAACGCGAAAGAAAGGAAATAGCCGGAATAAAGAAATTAGCCAATGAACGAGCAAAAAAAGCAAACCTGCACAACAAGAAACTAAGAGACTGTCGATTGCATTTCAATGACAAAAGGGGAGATGAGGAGACCAAGAACAATACGATGTTGTTCATTACCGAAGGGGACTCTGCCAGTGGTTCGATCACAAAATCGAGGGATGTACAAACACAGGCGGTTTTCAGTCTAAGGGGTAAACCTTTCAATTGTTTTGGGCATACAAAAAAAGTGGTCTACGAGAATGAGGAATTCAACCTTCTCCAACATGCGCTGAACATCGAGGATGGACTGGAAGGGCTTCGCTATAGAAAGATAGTGATAGCAACAGATGCAGATGTGGATGGTATGCATATCCGACTCTTGATGCTGACTTATTTTCTTCAGTTTTTTCCAGAACTTGTCAGGAGTGGTCATGTATATATCCTGGAAACTCCACTTTTCAGGGTAAGGAATAAGAAGGAAACTATTTACTGTTACTCTGAAACCGAGAAGGAAGCGGCTGTCACGAAACTTGGTGGCAAACCCGAAATAACCCGTTTTAAGGGATTGGGTGAGATCTCACCGGAAGAGTTTGCAGGATTTATTGGGGAAGATATAAAACTGGAGCCAGTGATCTTAAAAAAGGAAACCAAGATCAATGACCTGTTGACCTTTTTCATGGGTAAGAACTCTCCGGATAGACAAAAGTTCATTATTGATAAATTAAGAGTTGAAAAGGATTTGGTTGAAGAAAACGAGTTAGCGGCATGAGCGAAATATTGAAGGGTTTGAAACCACTGTGGATATTTGCAATATTTATGATTCTAATAAGTTGTTCGGATGACACCGAAGAACCATTTGTCCTTGAAGTTGAATCCAGGTGGAAGACAGGAAGCTTTTCGTCAATAAGGTTTGCCTCGGATATGAGAGGCCTGCTGGGAGCTTTTCAATCAGACCTTCCTGTCGATAAAATTCAATACGATGTAGAAATATTCGTGATTGAATATGAAACAAAATACGGTGATGAGACGGTTGTCGCCTCTGGTATGATATTCTTACCCGTTGCCGAGGAACCATTACCTTTCCTTAGCTATCAACATGGTACGGTAGCAGATAATTTTTCAGTTCCTTCTCAAGCCCCATTGAATGATGCCCAAAACCTTTTGCTGGCGGGTTTAGCCGGTACAGGCTTCATAGTGGTAGCTCCGGATTATGTTGGATTTGGTAGCACCGTGGATGTTGTTCATCCTTATTATGTCGAGCAACCCACCCGGGATGCTGTCATAGATAACATCCGTGCCGCAGCTGAAATGGCGGTGGACGAAGGTAGAATGATAAATGAGAATCTTTATCTTATCGGATATTCTCAAGGGGGATACGCCACGATGGCAGCGCATAAAGGTATCGAAGAACAGGGTTTGGAGTATTTTGAATTGCAAGCTTCATATCCTTCTTCCGGTGGTTACGACATTATGGGTATGCGAGATTACTTCTTGAGTCTGGATGTGTATTCAAGTCCATTATACTTGGCATATGTTGCCCGTGCCTACCAAACGTACTACGGCCTTTCTGAAGATCTCTTTATGAAATACTTTAGAGAACCTTATGCCACTTCGATTCCTGATTATTTTGATGGAACTTTCAGTAACGGTCAGATCAATGATCTGCTGAATGATACCCTTTCCGTTTATCTCACTGAGGAATTTATTTCAAATCCGGATGATCCGATTTTCGATGAGATAAATGATCGATTCATCGAAAACAGCCTGATCGATTGGGTTCCTTCGATCTCAATGTTCATGTATCATGGGGATGCGGACTCAACGGTAATTTATCAGAACTCCATAGATTCTTTTGATGAGTTGATCTCGAATGGCGCAAGCAGGGATATAGTGACATTCACCACATTACCTGGAAAGACTCATGGATCCGGATTCATACCTTATTTGGAAGATGTTGTTCCAATGATCCTAGAAGCTGAAGGACGATAATGAATCAGGTCGACAATCAACGATTTAATATTTCTATTCACCAAACCAAGATTTATCAAATCCAATGACAGACTATTCAGATGAACAGGGCATACACGATGTAATTCCTGTTTCTGGAATGTATGAAAACTGGTTTCTGGATTATGCCTCCTATGTAATCCTCGAACGTGCGGTACCGGCCATCGACGATGGATTAAAGCCAGTGCAACGCAGGATCCTTCATGCGATGAAGGAGATGGACGATGGCCGATATAACAAAGTTGCAAACATCATCGGAAGTACCATGCAGTACCACCCCCATGGGGATGCAAGTATCTCCGACGCTATTGTCAATCTCGGTCAGAAAGATCTATTGATCGATACACAAGGCAATTGGGGAGATGTAAGAACAGGGGATGCTGCGGCTGCAGCACGATACATTGAAGCGAGACTTTCGAAATTTGCGCTGGAGGTACTTTATAATCCTCAAACAACTAATTGGCAATTGTCCTATGACGGGCGTAAGAAAGAACCCGTTTCATTCCCAGCAAAATTTCCACTTCTACTTGCTCAAGGGGTGGAAGGTATTGCTGTAGGCCTGTCCACGAAAATACTGCCTCATAACTTCTGCGAACTCATTCAAGGTTCTATCAATACCCTTAAAGGGAAGAGATTCAAACTCTACCCCGATTTTGCTACGGGTGGTAAAATTGATGTAACTGATTATAACGACGGTAAAAGGGGTGGAAAAGTAAGAGTTAGAGCCAATATTGAGGAAGTTGATAACAAAACCCTTGCTATCAGGGATATCCCTTATGGTACAACGACTACTTCCCTTATCGAGTCGATCATCAAAGCCAATGACAAGGGGAAAATCAAAATAAAGCAAGTAGTCGATAACACTGCTGCTGAAATTGAGATACTGATTGGGCTGGCTCCCGGGACATCCCCTAATATTACCATTGATGCCTTATTTGCATTCACAGACTGTGAAGTGTCCATCTCTCCCAATGCATGTGTTATAAGTGACGAAAAACCTCAATTCCTTGGGGTTAGTGAGATACTGAGGCATTCGGTAGATCAAACGGTGGATTTGCTGAAGCAGGAGCTGGAGATCAAAAAGGGAGAGCTCCTCGAAAAGATCCTGTTTTCTTCACTGGAAAAAATATTTATAGAAAACCGTATTTATCGGGACATAGAGGAATGTGAAACCTGGGAGTCAGTAATCGCTACCATAGACGAGGGATTGGAGCCATTCAAATCCCAATTCTACAGGACAATTACCGAGGAAGACATCGTCAAATTAACTGAGATCAGAATAAAGAGAATCTCCAAATTCGATTCCTTTAAGGCTGATGAATTAATGAAGAAGCTTGCTGAGGAGCTGAAGGAAACAGAATACCATCTGGCACACTTGACGGATTATGCAATTTCCTATTACCAGGGATTACTCGAAAAATATGGTGAAGGGAGAGAAAGAAAAACTGAGATCTCCAATTTTGATACCATTAAAGCAACAGTTGTTGCTGCAAATAATGCCAAGCTCTATGTAAACCGTTCCGATGGATTTATAGGTTACGGCTTAAAAAAGGATGAATTTCTTGAAGAGTGCTCTGATATTGATGATATCATAGTCTTTCTTAAGGACGGCACATGCCAGGTTACAAGGATTCAGGATAAAGTATTTGTGGGTAAGAACATCATACATGCCGGTGTTTTCAAGAAAGGGGATGAAAGGATGGTTTACAATATGGTATATGTCGACGGCAAAACAGGCAGGAGCATGGCTAAAAGATTTCATGTTCTGGCAGTGACCAGGGACAAACCCTACGATCTCACCAAAGGAGCCAAGGGATCCAAGGTGCTTTATTTCACGAGTAATCCCAATGGCGAGGCCGAAGAAATCACAATTAATCTTACATCAGGTAGCAAAGCAAGGAAAAAAGTTTTTGATTTCAATTTTGCCGACCTGGAGATCAAAGGTCGTGGGGCGGGTGGCAACATCCTCACCCGGTATCCGGTTCGGAAGATCCAAATGAAAACAGCAGGAAAGTCTACTTTAGGGGGATTGGACATCTGGTACGATGATGTGGTAGGTAGATTGAATCGTGATGAACGCGGAAAACTGCTTGGCAATTTCAAAGCAGAGGATCAGGTTATAATATTCTATAAGGATGGAAGCTATGAATTGACTTCCTTTGAATTGACAAACAGGTTTGAACCCAATCAAATCCTCAACCTTACAAAATTTGATCCAAATGGTGTGATCAATGCCATTCATCAGGAGGGATCAACGAAAACATTCTTTATTAAACGTTTCAAAGTTGAGACTACGACCCTTAACAAAAGGTTTTCCTTCATATCCGACTCCAAAAATTCCAAACTTCTATTTGCCGAATATGGAGAACAAATGAGTGTGAATGTAAGCCATAAGGTAAAAAGTAAGAAAGTAGAAAGGATTTTTGACCTGGAGGATCTTATTGACGTTAAGGGATGGAAAGCCATCGGAAATAAATTCCCTGTTCAACAAGTAACCAAAGTGGAAATTATTAATGGAGCAACCAAGGAGCAGAACGAATCAAATGAGATGACTAAGGAGACAAACATTCCTGATCTTGAGAAGTTAAAGAGCGAAATAAAATCGGAAGTGGAGGAAGAAGAAAAGCAACTTGGGTTGTTCGGAGCTGATAATCAGGAAGAGTAATTGGAAATATCAAAACAGATAGAACTCCTTAGACCTTATGTCTCAAATCATAAACAGGAACTTATTGAAAAAGTTCTATCTAATCGAACCCGAAATTTGACTGTGGTCTTGGAGGACATTTACCACCCCCAAAATGCTAGTGCTACCATTCGAACCAGTGAGTGTCTTGGAATCCAGGATATCCATATCATTGAAGATAAGAACGAGTTTCAACTCAGTCCCAGGGTAGTTCATGGAGCCGGTAAATGGGTAAGTATTTTCCGATACAATAAGACAGATCATCAGTCCCCAACCAAGGTCTGCCTTAGTTTTCTCAAGAAAAATGGGTACAAAATATTGGCAACCAGTCTTTCGGATAAGGCACTGGATCTTGATGAATATAAACCCAAGGGAAGGTCAGCCGTTGTGTTCGGTAACGAATTGTCGGGTATCAGTTCTGTTGTCCGTGCTGAAGCTGACCATTTGATAAGGATTCCCATGTTCGGATTCACTGAAAGTTTTAATCTTTCAGTGAGTGTGGCTATGGTGCTTCATTCCCTTTCAGGAGCCCACCGAAAAATGCGATTACCATGGACAATTTCATTGGAGGAACAGAAAGAACTGCGATTGAAATGGTATAAATCCGTAGTAAGGAACTCTGAATTGATTTTAGAAAGGGGATGAGGTTAGCACTTAAGGTTCTGTTTGGTGTGATAGTTTTTTTGGTCCTATTCATTGGATTCACCAATGTCATAATAGTTGCAAGTACTTATCACCTGATAGCAGATAGTGAAAATGAGTTTGAAACACCTGAAACCGTACTGGTCCTGGGGACAAGCCGGCTAAACAAATCAGGTGAACGAAATCAATATTTCGATCATCGCCTTGAGGCGGTGGAATATCTATATACTCATAAGGAAATTGACCAGATCATACTAAGCGGAGACAATCGAACCAGGTACTACAATGAGCCTGGGGATATGCAAAAAGCATTACTGGATATGGGGATTCCCGAAGAAATTATAATTTTGGACCCCGCTGGATTACGAACCCTGGATTCTGTAGTAAGATGTAAGGAAGTATTTGGAAGGAAGAGGGTATTGATCATTACTCAAAGGTTTCATCTATTCAGAGCACTCTACATTGGTAAGAACCGAGAAATGGATGTATTTGGATTTGAAGCAGAGAAACCGGAATACAGTTCCTTTCCAATGGAATTCCGTGAGATTTTTGCTCGAACGGTTGCGTTCCTGGATATTCATATTCTCGGAACATCGCCTGACGGGCAATGAAAATGTTGATTTAAATGTTGAAGAAAATAATAATTGCTGTTCTAATCATACTAGTAGCAGCATTTCTCTACTTTGTATATTGGGGATCTAGACCTACGCTTTCCGCAAATTATTATGACCAGTTACGGAATCATATAAAGCTTCGAGTCCAGAAACCCGATACCATGACGGCTATGACTTTCAATGTAGGTTATATGTCCGGAATGACAAATAACCTCCCCGTTGATAGGGATTATTCGTTATTTGCCAATAACCTTGAAAGAGCCATCAGTTTAGTGGATAGATACCATCCCAGTTTTGTTGGCCTTCAGGAGGTCGATTTCATTGCTGAGCGATCATTCTATCAGAATCAACTGGATAGCATTGTAGTGAGATGTGAATATCCCTGGTCGTTTAGATCCGTAAATTGGGACAAGAGATATGTTCCTTTCCCATATTGGCCGTTTAGCGACCATTTTGGGAATGTAATATCCGGCCAGGCGATTTTATCTGACTATCCAGTCACCAATGCGCAACGCCTGGTACTTAAAAGACCAGACCAATTTTTTCTACGAGATGCCTTCTATATTTCACGTCTTCTGCAGTTTACAGATGTAGATCTTGGTGGGATTTCCATTAGGGTGATGAATGTACATCTGGAGGCCTTTGATGAGGAAACCAGGATAGCCCAGGCAAAAACCGTAAAGGACATTTATGAATTGTATTCGGATAGGTTTGCCATTATCATAATGGGAGATTTCAACAGTGAACCACCAAGTGAAGAAAGTGGGTCAGAAGCTATGAAGATAATTCTAAGTGCCAAGAATATCAGATCCGCTATAGATTTGGAGGACTACAATAAAAACAAGGAGATCAACTATACCTATAGTAGTGAAGAGCCACAGCGTAAAATTGATTACATTCTTTATAATGATAATTTCATCAAGAAAATTGATGCAAAGGTCCTTCATGAAGCTGGTGAAATCTCAGATCATTTGCCTGTCTATTTCAAGTTTTATATCTATCATGAAATTGATTTCTTCAGACCCTTCAGATAGGTTAAATTTTTACTAATTTCGCGTGACTTTCGATTGCAATTATGACAATGATCAAAGAATTTGAGTACCTAAGAGCAGAGGACGTTGAATTAATGATAAACGCCCCGGTATATGTATCCATATTGATAGCTGGTGCGGATGGGAATATTGATAAATCAGAGCGGAAAGAAGCGATCACTATTGCACAAACCAAGCAAAGTCGGGCTAGAGAGCAGCTTGTTGATTACTACAAACTCGTAGGAGATAGGTTTGAAAGCAAGTTCAACGAACTTCTGGATGCCTTACCCAAGGATACCCAGGCCCGAAGCGATGAAATAGTGAAAGAGCTGAGAAAGCTTAATTTCATACTCCCAAAGATCGATAAGAATTTTGCCATAAAATTTTACGCAAGCCTAAAAGACCTTGCCAAAAGGATTGCAGAAGCCTCAGGTGGAATATTGGGGTATATGTCTGTAAGTTATGAGGAATCGAAACTGATGGAACTCAAAATGATCAACGATCCCAGCAAATAAGAAATTAATATTGAGTTAAATTGAGCCATCTGCTACTAGCGGATGGCTTTTTTTATGTTGGAATATCTACGTAAGGCAAATTTAGTTCCACCCTTGAGGTTAGTGTTCTTTATGTGGGCACTCTATTCCGTGGAATTAGCTTTTGGGATGGATCTTGGTTTCCTTGGCATTTTGCCCAGGACCACATCTGGTATGATTGGTATTGCAACTGCTCCGCTTGTCCATGGCAACCTTGGCCACCTGATTTCCAATACGTTTCCCATTTTATTTCTTGGATCTGTCCTTTACTTATTCTATCCCTCCATTGCGTCCAGGGTTTTTTTGCAGTGTTATGTTTTTACGAATATCCTTGTTTGGATCTTTGCAAGACCTTACTACCATATTGGGGCCAGTGGTCTTGTTTATGCTCTCGCATTTTTTCTGATTTTCCTGGGATTATTTCGGCGTGACTTTAAGACCCTTTTTATTGCCATCGTTGTGGTTCTTGTCTATGGAGGATTGATTTATAACGTTGCATCAATCAATACCCGAATAAGCTGGGAATCACATCTTCTTGGTGCAGTGGCCGGGGTAGGCAATGCTTACTCGATCACCAAATTCTTCAAGAGAATTTAATACTAATAAAATTAGTATAAATACTATTTATATTAGTATTTTTATCAAATGGGAGAATATCTTAAAGGGAAGGGAGCGCAGTTCAATCCGAAGAATAGGTACTTAAAGAACTTTATTGAATCCAGTGATTATGATGGTCTGGATGCACCTCTTTTGGAGCGACGTCCTTCCACAAAGGTGTTTTATGAAAGCCCTAAAACAGCTGTGAGTATCAATGATAGTCCTGATCTTAAAATGACGAACTCGATAAATCCCTATCAGGGGTGTGAACATGGTTGTGTTTATTGCTTTGCGAGGAATACTCATGAATACTGGGGGTTTGGTGCCGGATTGGATTTTGAGTCTAAAATCATTGTCAAAAAGAATCTTGCGGATCGATTGAGAACTGAATTCCTCAATCCTAAATGGAAAGTGAACCCAATTATGCTTTCTGGCAATACCGATTGCTATCAACCTTTGGAAAGGAAACACAAGATCACAAGACAAATTCTTCAGGTAATGCTTGAGTTCAACCATCCCATTGGGATCTTGACAAAAAATATTCTCATTTTACGAGATCTCGACCTCTTGAAAGAGTTGAGTTCCCGTGGTCTTGTTCATGTCTATTTTAGCATTACAACTCTGGATGAAAGACTCCGAAGAGTGCTGGAACCCAGGACCGCTTCAATTTTGAAAAAACTTAGAGCAATTGAGAAATTTCGTGATGCAGGAATACCTGTAGGCGTCATGAACGCACCGATCATTCCTGGATTGAATCATCATGAGATACCTCAAATTCTAAAAACAGTTGCTGAGGCTGGAGCTAATACCGTCGGTTATACGGTTGTGAGGTTAAACGGGGTAATTGGTGATATCATGAAAGATTGGATTGAAAAGAATTTTCCGGATAGATTTAATAAGATTTGGAACCAGGTAAAATCTATGCATGGCGGAAACGTCAATGACTCAAAATGGGGTAGAAGAATTACAGGGGAAGGTAACGTGTCTAAAGTAATTCACGACCTTTTTACAGTAAGCAAATTGAAGTATTTTGGAAGTTCTGAAATGCCTTCTTTGAATAGGGAAATATTCAGACGAAGTGGTAGTTATAATCTTTTTGAATAAAAAAACCACGTTGAAGGATCAACGTGGTCATATTGGTTAGGCTGAAAATCCGATTAGTATGGATAAACCGTAAAAGCGAAATACTCTTTTAATTCCATTTCCTAGTCCTTGGAATGTGCTGATATGAAAAATGCAGCTCCAGCCATTGCCAAATCCTTCATAAAGCTTGGCATCGAGGCTTCATTTCCGCCTAGCATTCCAGGTAGATGGATAGTCAAAGCAAAAATTAGAAGCATAACTCCAAGAAGCATCGTAGCTAATTTGGCTTTCTTGTTGATTATGATTGAGATTGCAGCTAAAAGTAGTGCAATACCCGTTAGATAAACCCAGAAAGCTCCTCCTGGAATCCACGATGGAACCATTCCGGCCATTGCACCTGCATTACCAAGATGTCCAAATCCAAAACCAACGAGAGGTAGTGCATACAGTATTTTACCAATAAGTCCTAAGTTTTTCATGTCATGAAGCTCTTTGGTTTAATAAATCAATGTATGAACATGAAAATAATGTAAATCAGGACAAATTGCAATATTTCAAGTCAATTGTCTTCAAATTGTCTTTCAACTTGATTTAAAATTAGATTTTGCGAAGCTTTTCTATTAATTTTTCCTGATTCGTTGTAGATCAATCGATCCACCGTAAAGGTTTCTTTGGGTACCTCATATTTGGATAAACCGGTGTTGTCAAAAGTGAACTCATTTTGAGTATCTTCTACTATAAGTACAACTTTGTTACCCAATTCTTTATCAGGGATCGATCCAATCATGAAAGGTTTTGATATCCGATCTTGAAGGAGAGATTCCACTTTTTCAGGTATGACTTTTATACCGCCGGTATTGATTATGAAATCCCATCTTCCAACCCATTTGAATAATTTATCTGATTTAAGCTCAACTATATCGTTGGTTTCAAGCCATTTGTTATTGGTCACTGTACCCAGTACACAAAGGCAGCCATTTTCATTAGTTTTAAATCGAGCATCTCCAAGTGCTTCGAAACAGGTCTCACCAATCTTTCTCAATGCGATATGGGACGACGTCTCAGTCATTCCATATGTAGAATAGAACTTGGTTCTTGCATTCAGTGAAAGTAATTCTTTTTCCAGGGCATGATCAATATGTGCTCCTCCTATCAAGATATTGTCGAATCGATCGAAGTATTCAGGGTTTTTCTTTAAAGTATTGTAGACCTGTATTGGAACCATTGATGTCAAATGATAAATCGTATTTGATGGTTCAATACTTTTCGAAGGTGGAATGTATTCAATATCCATTCTGTTAAGAATTGCTCGCACGATAACCATGAAACCGCCTATAAATTCAGGGGAAATACAAAGTAACGAGCGTCCTCCGAGGTTCAAACCAAGAAATTTCAGAGTCTCAATTGCACTGTATCTGATAACCTTGCGGTCAAGCGTTATCGTTTTGGGTTTACCAGTGGATCCCGAGGTTTGAAAACTGAAACTTTCCTTCTCTTCATTCAGCCAGTCTGTTATAGATTGAAACAGAACTCTTTCCTGTCTTCCAAAACTTTTTTTTGAAAATTCCCCTTTTAAATGTGAATCAATCCTTAGTTTTTCGCTTTCTAAATATAAGAGCATACTTTAGAGTTCAACTTGTCCAGCCCTGATCACATACTTGTAGAGCGACTTCGCAACAAAGATAAACGTGCGTTCGAACTGATATATAATGAGTTTTTTGGAGTTTTGGTTTCGTATGCATTTCGATTTCTGGACACGGTGGAGGATGCTGAGGAAATTGTACAGGAAGTTTTCGTCAAGTTTTGGGATAAATGTGATCGCTTAGCTCCGGATTCATCAATAAAAAGCTATCTGTATCGATCTGTTCATAATACGTGTCTCAATAAATTGAAACATGAAAAGGTAAAGGACGGGTATAAGGACTATGTGGTGAGGTATATGGAAGATTCCTTTGTCATTGAAGTAGAGGATGAGGGGGAAGTAAATTTGCTGGACAGGATCTTAAAGGAAATAGATAAACTACCTCCTCGTTGTCGTGAAATATTTAAATTGAGTAGGTTTGAGGGATTGAAATACCAGGAAATAGCCGATCACTTGGAGATTTCCGTTAAAACAGTAGAAGTCCAAATGGGCAAAGCTTTAAAGGTATTGAGAGAGTCTTTGAAAGATGTCAGCTAAGACAATCACATATTCAATAATATTTACTTCTTTTTTCTCTTTTCAATCTTTTTCTCAGGACTCTGACAGACTACTGGATTTCCGGATGGCAAACAGTGATTTGTCCGAAGTACTTGATAGTCTAAGTACAATTTCCAATTACAACTTCTCTTACAATTCAGACCTATTACCAAGTGGGAGTCTATTTACTTTCAACTATCGGGATAAGACCATTTCCCAGATCTTAACAGAATTATTTGTTGGCCTAAATCTTGAATTTGCCTTTGAGGAAGGGGACCAGATCATTATCAAGAAACGTAAATATTCTCGAAAACCCGGATCAAATAAATTCTCCATTAGTGGCTACGTCCGGGAGAAGGATCAACCCACGAGTGTGATCAGAGATGTTCTGGTATATCTGGATGGATCCACCTTGGTTGCGTCAACCGATGAACATGGATATTTCAAGCTGGAAGGAATCCCACTGGGTAGTTATCGATTGATCTTTAGTCATTTGTCTTACAAAAAGAAAATATTTGAAATCTCAAAAAGCACGACGAAGGAGCTGTTCGTTAATACCGACCTTGAAATTGAGGCGAATGTTTTAGAAGCGATTGAGGTCGAATCAAGTGCGACAAGGAAATCAAGAAAGAATCGGCCCAAATACCTGGATACGTTCCAAGATCAATTCATCGGTACCAGCAACTACGCCGGTAATTGCGTTCTTATCAACCCTGACGTGATCCAATTTGACTACAACCGTACCTATAAATCCCTTTATGCATTCTCCAATAAGCCTATTGTTATTCAAAACAATTCCCTTGGATACACCCTTTATTGCGAACTGGATGATTTCCTGTCCACAGAAAATACCGTGAAGTTCATTGGTAGGGTCCGGTTTGAGGAATTGGACTCAAACGATGATAAGATCATTAAAACATGGGTTAGAAACAGAAAACTTAGTTATGAAGGTTCGATCCGACATTTTTTCAAATCTGTCATCGAAGGAAATTATGCTAAGCAAGGATTTCAAGTTTCCTTTGTTGATGAGGTTACGGATATTAATATGACCGGGAAGGATGAATACCTTATGGAAAATTTGCTGAAGGAGACTGATATTCCTTTACGTTGGGAAATAAATTTGGAAAATATTTTACATGTCACTTATTTGAAAGAATTGGAGAGTAGTGCGTACCTGGCAGACATGGAAAGGGAGTTTAGAAGTGATATTTCAAATCCAAACAAAATGCTGTTTTTAAAACGAAATCCGCAGAATCAACGGTCGATAATTGAAATTACAGAAGGTCCTATTTACGTTGATGTAAATGGCCATATCGTGAATCCGGAAGGTCTTTCTGTTAGTGGTTATTGGTCATGGGAACGGATTGCGAATCTGGTCCCAATAAATTATGAAATAAAGTAAGAAAATAGGATTTTTGGAGTAAGGGGATAGATAAGGAGCGGTGTTAGGAAGTTAACTGTATTGAAGAAAATGGAAGAATTGCTAGCGAAGTATTTCTCTGGAAATACAAGCGAGGAGGAATCAGATCGGGTAAAAAAATTTAAGTTGGAGAACCCGGAAGAATTTTTTGAATGGAAAAGAACCTGGGCTCTGACTACAAATGTGAAAACTGATCCTGATAAGCTTACATCGATCATTAGTAATGATTCGGAGAGTAAGGTAATACCACTGTGGAGTTCATGGATGAAATATGCTGCAGTTGTTGCGCTCTTGGTTGCATCAGCGGCTGTAGTGTTCATTGTTTCTCGTGATACACCAGAGACGGACCTGATCAAATACCAAAAGCTTTCCGATGGATCAAGGGTTGTACTTTACAAGAACGCCTCATTGGAAGAGGTTGACTTCAGTGATAAAAGGGTGGTCAATGTAGAAGGACGTGTGTTCTTCGATGTTAAAAGGGACGAACAGAAACCATTCATCATATTCACCAACGAAGCCAAGATTGAAGTCCTGGGAACTTCTTTTACCGTTGATACGGATGAGGAAAACACCACCGAAGTTATCGTTGAGACCGGAACGGTAGCCTTTTCACAAAATCCAGAGACTTTCAAAGGGAATCTGACAGTGATTACCCTGGAAGCCGGTGAGATGGGAAAGATCATGCCAAACGCCCGTGGATTGATCAAGCAGGATAATAGGGATGAAAATTACCTTGCGTGGGCCAATCAGATACTGACTTTCGAAAGAACCCGTCTGGGTGAAGTGGCAGAGCTAATGAATGAAGTCTATGGGTATCAACTGGAATTTGAAAATACTGACCTAAGCAAGTGCAGCCTTACTGCGACCTACAGGAAAAAATCCCCGGAACAAATTGTACGACTGATAGCGGAGACTTTTGGACTGGAGTATGAGATTACCGGAAATATCATCAGTTTTTCAGGGGAAGGTTGCTGATCACCATCGACCAATAGTCCATTCATAACCCAACATTTGAAACCTTCAGATATTTGACGCGTCAAATACGCGATTGATTACCAGGAAAATCGTATGTTGGTCATGGGATCCATTTAACATCACTGAAGTCAGGTTTCCTTTTTTCCAGAAAAGCATTTCTGCCTTCTTTTGCCTCTTCAGTCATGTAGGCCAGTCGTGTGGCCTCACCTGCAAATACCTGCTGACCTACCATGCCATCATCCGTAAGATTAAAAGCGAATTTTAGCATTTTGATTGAGGTGGGGGACTTTTCCAATATTTCCATAGCCCACTGATAGGCTGTGGATTCCAGGTCATCATGAGGAATTACTGCGTTCACCATACCCATTTCATAAGCTTCCTGGGCAGAATAATTCCTACCTAGAAAGAAAATTTCTCTTGCCCTTTTCTGTCCTACCATTTTTGCCAGGTAAGCTGAGCCATATCCTCCATCGAAACTGGTGACATCAGCATCTGTCTGCTTGAAGATAGCATGTTCTTCGCTGGCAAGTGACAGATCACAAACAACGTGCAGACTATGACCTCCACCAACGGCCCATCCTGGAATTACAGCGATTACCACTTTTGGCATGAATCTGATCAATCGTTGAACCTCAAGAATGTTCAACCTCGGCATACCATCATCGTCAACGTAACCTTGTTCCCCTCGTGTTCTTTGATCCCCACCACTGCAAAATGAGTGGATCCCATCCTTTGGTGATGGTCCCTCGGCACTAAACAGGACAACCCCTACAGAAGTATCCTCTCTGGCATCAAGAAATGCTGTATATAGCTCGTGTACAGTTTTAGGACGAAACGCGTTTCTTACTTCCGGTCTATTGAATGCGATGCGAGCTACGCCTCCGGATTTTCTGTACGTGATATCTTCGTATTCCCTTACGGTTTTCCAATTTGGATTATTCATTTATTAGGTCTTTTATCTCAAAATAGACTTTCCTGTTAGTTTTTAGATCGGTTTGGATTTCCAAAATCTTTGGTTTCGGGCTTTGATCGAAAAATGTAGTAAGTGCCAACTCAAGGGTAATGTCATCGTTTGCCTTGGCGTAAGAAAAACCAATGTCATCAGCAACTATTTTTAAGTCTTTATTGTGAGGAGTAATGAAATGCTCTTCTTTTTCAATTTCCTTAAGGTCACTGGGTCCCTTTATTAGATCAAAGATTCCTCCTCCAAAATTATTAAATACAATGATCCTTAGGTTCGATAGATCGTACTCATGAAAAAAGGCATTCCTATCGTAAAGAAAGCTGAGATCACCCGTCATCAGAACAACCAGGCGACTATTATTCAAAGCATGGCCGACGGCAGTCCCGTTTGTACCATCGATTCCACTGGTTCCTCGATTGCAGAATACGTTTATTCCCAGCTTATTATTCAAACCAATGAAATTGGCATAGCGCACAGGCATACTATTACCAAGGTGAAGATCTATTTGATTGGGAAGAACCTTCATTACATCATAAAATGCTGAAAACTCTGAATACGGCAGACTGTCAAGATTACCAATTATTTCCGCACCATTTTGGTCAGCCTTGGTCCATTTCTCTTCGTAGGCCGGATCCTGCGCACCACTTTTCTCCAATCTCTTAAGCACTTCATCAATATCACCAATTACGAAATTCTTTTGAGTTTTGAAAGGGTTGGCTGTTTGGTAAGATTCCGAAAGATGCCATTCTACCGGTTTCGATTCACGCAGGAACAGTTTAAGGTTTTTACTGATGATTGATTTACCAATGGTAAGAATGAGGTCAGGCTCCAATTCTCTCCATTTTTGTTTGTTTTGAAGGAATAGGTCCTGATGGACGATTGTGGTATCGAGGTCTATGCCATTCGAAATAATGTCGCTGATCACGGGTACATGCTGATTGCTTTGAAGCATGTTCAGGAGTTTGCTTGTTTCCTTTTTAGGCCAACCCTGGCCGAGCACAATGATCTTCTTTTTTTTACTACTCCAATCAGAAAACAGTGAATCAATTTGAAGTTTGGTAGCGTGTCCGGGAATCTCTCGGGATATTTTCAATCCCTTCGAAAAAGAAAGTTTTTCTCCTTTCTTCGGATAAAAAGGTTCTCTGAATGGTATATTCACATGTACAGGTCCTGCTGTGCCAGTAGTTGCCATGTCGATGGCTTCATTCAGTTTACGCTGATATTCCCATTGAGCGTCGGGATGATCAAGGTCAACAGGTAATTGATAAAACGCCTTTGTATGATTTGCGAATACATTTTGTTGACGAATGGTCTGTCCATCCCATTGATCAATCCATTCAGGTGGACGATCTGCAGAAAGTATGACCAACGGGATCTCCTGGTAAAATGCCTCTGCAATAGCAGGTGCATAATTTAGAAGTGCTGTCCCTGAAGTACAACATAATACAACAGGTGAATGAGTTTGTTGTGATAAACCCAGGGCAATAAAACCGGCTGATCGTTCATCTACGATCACGTATTTTTGGATTTTCTTGTTGCGGTGGAAGCTGACACTCAATGCAGCATTTCTGGAACCTGGCGAAAAAACCGCATGTTTAACTCCTTTCAGGTTACAGATCTCTGATGTATCAAATACTACCTGGTGCATCAATCAAAAATTAATCGCTTCAATGTTTGCATTTTAAGATCGGTTTCGACCAATTCATTTTCAGGTATTGAATCTTCCGTAATTCCGGCTCCAGCGTAAAACCTCCCAATACCATTGGAGATCTTCATGCATCGTAGATTCACAAAAAGATTGGAATCGTTATTAATATTAACGGGTCCAAGAAAGCCTGAAAATAATTCCCTGTTGAAAGATTCATGTGACTTTATGAAATTCAAAGCTGGTCTCAAAGGCATTCCGCATACAGCTGAAGTCGGATGCAAAAGATTCATCATGACAGTGCCTAATTGCCCCATTGAGACCTCTTTCATATCGACGGTGTACACTGTTTTCAAATGGGCCAGGTTTCCTGCCTTTACCGTTTTTGGACCTATTTCCGTAAATTCTCGAAGCCTGATTTTCTTAAAACACTCAATGATATATCTGCTGACCATTGCCTGCTCTTCAATTTCTTTTTGTGTCCATCCTACGGTATTAAGTGACTGACCATCTTCAAGTTTTTGAGTGCCAGCCAGTGAAACGGTTTCAAAATACCTACTATCCTTCAATGAAAGAAGTGACTCTGGGGTTGCACCTAGCCATAAACCCTGATGTTTATCGAAAAGAACATAGACGAATGCGTTGGTGTAACTATCACAAGCTTTCCAAAAAACATTCATTGGATCGAACCCCTGAGGAAGCCTGACATCATCGTACCTTGAAATTACAACTTTATCAAGCTGGTGTTCCCTGATTTGTTGAATAGCCTGACTAACACTTTGCTTATAGTCTAAGGGGATTTTGTTTTCCCGAAACTCTGATTGACTTCTCAGCTGAGTTTTCGAATTCAGTAATCCATCCAGTTCCTTACTGCCAATTACCGGATTTATAGTCAGAATTGGTTTTTGGTCCTGTTTCCAGGTAAAATTGACATCAGCCTTAATCATTGAAGGCTTACATGGATGATGATTGAGGAATGGATTTACCGCAAACCCGGAAATTACATCTTCAAGGTCATCAGCAAAAATCTCCTGGTCTGGTCGTAGATCTACGATGCCTCTTATGGTATCATGTTGGGGAAGCCTCCAAATGGCAACAGGGAAACCCCGATCGATGGCCAATTGGAACAATTCCGTAGCATTATAATCCAATAATTTCTTCTCGCTACTTCCCGGCTCCTTCACTTTTCTCTACTTAAAATGGCCATTGTTATTCGGCTTATACACACGAGCTCATCGATTTCATTGAATATTTTGATTTGCCAGACATGAGTACCTTTTCCCACATGGATTGGTTGACATATTCCAGTTACATCACCTGATCGAGCACTTTTAACATGATTTGCATTTATATCTAATCCCACAGCATATTGATTGCCCTCTTTGAGAACAAGGGTTGCCGCAACGCTACCCATAGTTTCCGCCAGAGCTACAGATGCACCCCCATGCAACAATCCGTAAGGTTGGATTGTTCTCTTGTCGACAGGCATTTTAGCCTTTAGATAATCCTGGCCGATCTCAGTAAATTCTATCCCAAGGTGGTCAACCATGGTACCTTTGCCGATATGATTGAGTTGTTCGATTTTTATTTCCGGAGAAAACATAGAAAGGGTTAGATTCGCGCCTTTGGGCAAATATACATCTGCATGCCAAATACGAAGAATATTTTCATTGTGCGCCATGGTGAGACTGAATTCAATCGAAAGGGAATGGTTCAGGGTAGTGGTATCGATGCCCCTTTGAATGAAATGGGAAGGAATCAGGCAGTAGCATTTTATAACACCTACAAAGAGTATCCTTTTGAGAAGATTTATGTGTCAAACTTGCTAAGAACTCAGCAATCGATTCAGAGATTTATTGATGACAACATTCCTTATGAAAAGCTGGCGGGGCTCAATGAGATCAGCTGGGGATCGCAGGAAGGAAAACCATTTTCACCCGAGTCTGCACAACTGTATGAGAAGACTGTTGAACAATGGAACAATGGGGATCTGGATGTTAATATCGCCGGTGGTGAATCTCCCAATCAGGTAAGGGAACGGCAGAAAGTAGCCATTGATCACATTCTTTCTATGAATGGGGAGAAGGAGGTATTGATCTGTATGCATGGTCGGGCTATGAGGATCTTATTGTCCTGGTTATTAGGACACAGTTTGAAATTGATGGATAATTTTGCCCATGCGAATCTTGGATTATATCAATTAGTCTATTCAGGTTCACGGTTCCGTATTACCAGATTCAACGATACTTCTCATTTGAATGGGCTGGGACCTGTTTGAAACATAGAATAGTATGCAAATACCAGATAAGAATACCATTTTCCCACTGGAGAATATTGAAAGACTGTGTTTTTTGAAGAACATTATTAAGAATCCCAATATTGAAGTAGGGGATTATACTTATTATGATGACTTCGAAAGTGTTGAAAATTTTGAAAAGAATGTGAAATATCATTTTGACTTTGTAGGTGACAAATTGATCATCGGGAAATTCTGCATGATAGCGTCTGATGTTACTTTTATCATGAATGGAGGAAACCATATTACCAATGCTATTACCACATACCCCTTTGACGTTTTTGGTGGAGATTGGTCACGTGCAATGGAAGGAAAGGAATATCCCTACAAAGGTGATACGGTTATTGGAAATGATGTGTGGATCGGATACAACTCAACGATAATGCCTGGAATAAAGATAGGGGACGGGGCGATTGTAGCGACTAATTCGACGGTGGTTCACGATGTCGCACCATACTCCATCATTGGAGGAAACCCGGCAAAAGAGATCAGAAAAAGGTTTGATGAAAATGAAATTGAGAAACTATTAAGGTTGAAATGGTGGGATTGGGATATGGAGAAAATAACCAGAAATATTGATAGATTAACTGGTAATGATCTATCAAAATTTGATTGAATGAACAATGAATAGGTGATTTTTCACCTCGGTTCCAGTCTGATATCAAACAGTCTCATAGCTAGCACCTTACCGGGATTTTCATGACTGGCTAGATAGATCCGGCCCTCCTTCGTTTCAAGGCCCTCACCATAAACTTCATAATCGACATACTTGCGATTTTCATCCTGATCGAATGTAAGAAGTGCACTGGGCCATTCCTGGGATCCATCTTCTTCCCATTTTATATCACACGATTTCAATTCCTCAATTACCGACTCCTCTTGTTTATCTAGCGTAGTATTTCTGATATTAAGATTCATTTTCATGCTTAGCTCGGAGTAGGGAACAAGTTGTGGGAAGTTCTGATAGAATTTCCGAACGAAGAATTCAGATTCATCTTCTTTTTCAAGCATTAGGAATGCGTTGGCAAGGCCCTCATACACCCTGCCCAATAGTAACTTTTCATACTGGGGGTTGAGCGTAGGGTCTTCAAGGATAGCCTGAAACAAATCGATCGCTTTTTGGGGCTCATCATCTTCCAAATGAAATTGGGCGATGAAATAGTTGTAGTATTTCAACACTCCTTCGCGTTGATCAGATCTTTTCTTTTCTTCAAATACATCGATGAAGTAGGAGGGGTTGAAATCTTTGATCACTTCCCAAATCTCATCAAAGAATATAGTGTTTTCCGATGCGAAGAGGTTGTACAAAACCAGGAATCGTTCCGGATTTGCTGACAATTCGCTCGTCAATAGTAGAAGAGCGTTCTCCTTTTTGAAGTAATGCAAGATTATCTCCCCAAGGTAAGACGGATTGAGCCAGTAATACTTATCTAAAAATTGATATTCATTGATCTTCTGTTTGTGGTATAAGTATTGGAAAAGGAGTGTATTTCGATCGTACTGCACCTTACCCCATGTTGAGTTGATATGAAGTTCTTTGAATTGCGCAGCTTTATCCCGGTACTTTTTCGAATTTTCCAGATCACCTGCATAATACATCAATCGAGCCATAGCAATGTTATTCCACCCAAACCCGGGGGTTGTACCTAATATTCCAATGGAGTTGTCAATCAATGCTTTTGCTTTGGGTATGTCATTTTTAAAAATGTTTATTACCGACTCCATATAGTCAAATTCCTTTGTGCTTTTACGGAAGTAGTTATCCTGTCTACGAGCCAGATTATAATACTCTTCTGCATTGTCAAACTTACTTTGAATGAACTGGAGGTTTCCGTAGTTATTATTGGAGAGATAATCCAAACGCTTTAATTGACTTGCACAATACTCAGCTGAGTCAATTTTCAAAAGGTATGAATAGACGATGTCTTTGTAGTGATAGTAATTACCGTCAGGATTATTAGCAAATTCAGGGAACCATTGCCGTACATATCGTCTGTTTCTTCGATCGACGATTTTGATAGAGTCCGCAAATCTCGAAGCCATTCTGACATTTTCCTCGATTGAGGGCATAAGGAAATCAAACCTATCAGGTCCATACGTTCGGTTCCTGTGATAGATCCAGGATATGGTGGCGTATGGATCGGCGCCGAAATTGAAAACAAAATTTCTTTCGATCAATTTCCTGGCTGCTTCAATAGCCAGATCAGGCCTTTCAACATATTGATAGCTTTTTTCCAGAAGATCGATCAGAATTGCGTACTTACGTTGAAGTTGGTACGTGTTGATATAGACATAAAGGTCTGTGGACCTTGTCAATTCTCTTCTGAAATCAGTTTCCATCAGGGCAACAGCCCTTTTCAGGGGTTTTATTGCTTTTTCATAACCCAACTTATCAGAAGCCCGAAAGTACCTGTACAAACCTTCGAAGTAATAACCAGTGTAATAGGTGCTATCTATCTGAATGAATTTCTGACTTAATTCAAAGGCCTCTCTGTCGCGGAACGATCCTTCAAAATCTCTTTCGAGTCGATCAATCTCAATCCGTTGCGAAAATGATTGAATGCAGAGGAGCAAGTAAAATAGAAAGAAAGAAAATCTCGATCGGAGCATTCCTTTATTCTGGTTTCAAATTAAGTTTTGCCAGTCTTTTGATCTCTGATTTGGTTATTGAATCCAAAGCATCTTTTTCAGAGTTCTTGTTCTTGAAAAGCAACCTGTGCTGTAGGACCGGTTTGATAAGACCGTTGAGGTCATCTTCCACTACATAATTTCTTTTTTCGATCAGTGCAAAAGCTCTCAAGCATCGAAGTAGTGTGATCCCACTACGGACAGATGCCCCCAAGGTGATACCCTGATGATCTCTCGTTGCCCGAATGATCCTATTTACGCTTTTAATGATCTCTTCATGGATAAAAACTTCTTCAGCCTCTTGTTGAAGCTCAAGTACATCCTTCATTTCCAATACGGATTCAACATTCTCCTGGAATTTCAATATGTCCAAATGTTGCTTGTAGATGTTCAATTCTACATCTTCGGATACATAGCCGAAATTGATCTTCATGAAAAACCGATCCAATTGTGCCGTTGGAAGGGGATAGGTACCTTCCATTTCAATTGGATTTTGAGTGGCTATCACGAAAAATAATTTCTCCAATTGATAGGTTTGATCACCAATTGATATCTGCTGTTCAGCCATACACTCCAGTAAAGCCGACTGGACTTTCGGAGAGGCTCTGTTAATTTCATCGGAGAGAAGAATGTTGGTAAACAGAGGCCCCTTCTTGAAGACAAAATCCATATTCTTTTCGTCGTATACATGAGTACCTACAAGATCCATAGGAAGAAGATCAGGAGTGAATTGGATCCTTTTAAATGACGCGTGCTTTTCAGGATGTGAAGTGTCTTCAGAAAGAGAGTTGGCAAGGGTTTTGGCCATCACCGTTTTACCTGCACCTGGATTGTCCTCTAATAATATATGCCCTTTCGCCAGCAGACATGTTATCACCAGCTTAATTTGATCATGGTGACCTTTGATCACTTTTTCTATGTTTCGGATCAATGCGTCGATGCGACTCACAGACTCAGTTGTTTCTTTCGCAATCGTTTCTTCGGTTGCCATAGGTGTTTATTTTGTAAGATTTAGATTTATTAAGTAATTAAACCAGCGGTTGAACTTCAAGAAGCCAAGGATTTTTTCTTTCCAATCAAATGAAGAGAGAATCCTGCGACTGAATTCAGGATAAATTTTGTTGATAATATCCTTCTCGTCGGTATTCAATTCCTCATTACTATACTTCAGTTTCAGGTAGGCTTCTATAAATGATGCCAGCTCAGTATTAAATTTTGGGTCTACCGTTTCAACCGCATAGTTCATGGGTGTTACATTGCCTCTACCGATTCCCATTTGATTTAGGATAAAATGGGAGTGTTTGTAAATGGAAATGGATTTATCCCTAAGCTCATGCCTACCCTTGATCTGGTTGAGTAAAATTGTGTGGTGGAGATATGGGCCGCTGAACAGAGCGAGTATTGATAAGCCAATCAGTCCCAATAATAAATTCACCCAATTATTCACATTTTCGGCAATGCTTGTTTCTGCTTCATCTCCGATTTCCTCGGCTTCAATTTCTCGTTCCGCTACGTGGATTTCCTGGATGGTAATGGTTTCTGGCAGCTTGTCTAGATAGGCATCTACCGATTCACGCTGCGTCTTGAGTTTCACGCGATTGATCTTTTGATCAAACGATACCACAACAGCTGTGTCCCCAATGATAAGGTCTTCGAATTTTAGGAGTTCCTTACCCGCATAAACTTTGACATTTCTGGCATCAAACTCAAATGATCTTGTTCCCTCTATGACCATTCCCTGTTCCTTGACTATTAATTGATCGACTTCGATCTTGACCGATTGATCTGCTGTGTCAGCTTCAAGTAAAACACCCTTAGCCACAAACAATGCTTTGGTTGGAGGTGTCGGCGGTGTGCCATCGGGTTGTGGGGCCTGCTCACCCCCCTCATTGCTAATGGTCATGTCAAAATCAAGCCATCCATACTCCGGAAAGTACACCTGAGTCCATGCATGGGCCTGGTCTGCATAAAACCAGTACCATCCTGGATTATTATGACTTCTATCTACAGTCATGAATCCAACAGCCATTCTAACTGGGATCCCTAGAGATCTCAACATGAAAAGGGTGGAGGTGGCAAAGTATGTGCAATACCCCTTTTTGGTGTTGAAGAGGAAATTGTAAAGTAAAGATGCATCCGGAATGTTCGGGTCGGTTGGTGAGCCTGGTGTCAGGGTATATACGAATAAAGGATCACCATTCTCATCTTTGGATAGGAAGTAATCTCTAATGGCCAGGATCTTATCAATGGTTGATTCCTTCCCTGCAGTTAACTCTACGGCGAGGTCTGCGATATCTTCAAAGGTTTTTCCTTCAGGCATTCGGGTGTAGTAGTCCAGGAATTCCTGTGGTTCGTTTGTGTATTCATCTGCTCGTCGGAGGATGTCATACCTTCCCTGCTGAAAGCTTATGATTGAAGGATCTCTGGCATTGTAGACAAAATATGCGCTATTTAGGTTTGATACTTCCGACATTACATTGTACGCAAAACGGTATTGTTCACGAAACTCTTCTTCCACGGAGATAGGTTGACAAGAAAACGCTGTACTCGGAGCGACAAAAACATCCGGACTCAATTGGTTGATATAGATTGTGCTTTGTACTGGTCTTATTTCGGTCTCCATTTTGTCATTGTCCAGTACTGATGAATCCATCTGAACGAAGTAGTTTGGAATTTGGGTAGGATCAGGTAAGAACAGGTCGTTGGCTACGCTATCCGGATCGATTTCGAATCTTTCGAGTTCGACATTATACTGGTTGAGGTGATATAGCGTGATGTACTGTGGGTTTGGTATGTCATCTGCAATGAAGTTGTCAATGTAGGCGCAAAACAATAGCTCTTCCGATTGTCGAAGCCTTGGACGTAGCTGCGTATATTCCTTCATTCGGAACATATTTTTTGCGTCCTTGTCCAGCATACTGTCGTCATCTGACTGTCCGCCCTCACCATCCTCAGATGCTTGTGCAATCTGGTCTTCTATTTCCTGAAATTTTGAATCAAGCAGTTGAGTGCTGCCCCAAAACAACAGGAATATCAATAAGCAGAAAGCAAATACTCGTAACAGAACCTTGCCCAAGGATGCCTTCAACTGATATTTGGTGCTAACAAGTAATTCTTTAATGAATAGAATGTAAAAGAGGTAGAAGCACGATGGAGCCAGTAACCATACCAGTTCATTAACATCCGTCTCACCGAATGTGGAAATAATAATAATGGATATGGTCAAAAGAATTACTGAGAAAAAGACAACAAAATACCTCCATCTCGAAATTCCGAATCCCGTAAACCAACCAATAACAAAAATGGCAGAGTAAATGCGAAACCTATTCGCAATGTAGTAAGCATCAAATTCCGTAAAAGGGAATACGATTATTGCACGGTAAGCCAGGTACAGAACAAGGATCAGTAATCCAAAAACCAATAAGAACCTTAACCTAGTGCTGTGCAGTACAAAAGCTGTAGTTATTCCAATTCCAAACAGAAGTGTTAATAGATCCCCATTTATAAATAGTAATGAATAGTATTCACTAACATAATCCAGGAGTGGAAACGTAATAATGATGGTAGGTAATACCAGAAGTAATAATCCCGAAAAAGTTGATTTAATTGTTTTCACCCCTAAATGATCTGTCCCTGAAATTGATTACTTGAAACTAATTCGACAATTTTTTTCTCGTTGTTAATGACTTTCTTCCTGGTCCTTGAAATAAGCCAGGTCAGTTTGTTGAGCTCATCCTGACTTTCATTTCGCAGAAATAAGTTCGACCAGTTGAATACACTTTGTTCATCCAGGTATTTTGACGTTCGCACTACAAATAAGCTTACAGGCCTCTTTTGGATCAATTCCTCGAGGTCCGTTGCAGGGATCAATGATGATACGCAAAGAACTGCTTCTGATGCCGGAACCTGAAGATCCGTTGCCGGTAAATCCTTTTGCCACTGAGCACTGCTCAGTTTAAAGGTCAAGTCATCCTTTTTATCTACTGAAATGGCATCACTTACGGGCTGATCGATGTTGAACCTTATCTTCCGGTCTGTTTTTTGAAGGGAAAGACAGACATTGTACATAATGTCCTTGTAAAAGTTTAACATTCCTTTGTTGTACTCACTTCCAAAATCATGCAGAATATCATTATAAAAACTTCCAAAGAAGTAGACGTGAGAGGCATATGGATTAATTATTTCCGGTATCCTCACCATCAGGTCCTTATTTTTCGCAAAGATCTTCCAAACGATTCTTCTGACATCATCTCCCGATTCGAAGTCCTTGTAATTCAAATAGTCACCTTCAACTTTGCGTGAACTTCGAATACGTTCCACCATTTCATCAGACTTTGATGGCTTAATATCATCAGTTGGAAGGTCGAGCTTTGGTGGGTACAGATAAAATGATTTTTTGGCTTGCTTATTGAACGAAAACTGGAAAATCTGCAAGTAATCTTCACAGCTAATCACAAATGACCTTATGTTATGAAGTTTTCGTTCATCAAGATGCAGGATAGAGTTTCCTTGTTTGGGCAGAAGGTCCTTCCAGCCATTTGGGAACGTATTGAGCAGAATTGGATCTGATATCGAGTGATCATCATAGATCAACCGGATCTTTATATATCCAATGAGGGGCATCATCATTTTCGATACAGCCAATTGAACCGGAACATCTCCACTTTCACCTTTTAAGCCATCTTCCAACCCAATATTAAGAGAAACTTCAATGGATTTTCGATTGACCACCAGATACAACCAACATACTGATGTGTACAAAAGCCCGATGCCAATGACGAAAATGAAGAATACACCTATCATCCAGGCAAACAATTCGATATATGGTTTCATCGAAGAATCTTCGACGTAAAACCTGTTGTTTACAAAAAGAATAGTTATCGAGGAAAGCAAGACCAACAGAACCCCGTTTCTTTTCAATGGAATGAATAGGGAAAGGAAATGAACTTTCTTTCTAAACTTTGAGAATTTAAATGGCTTGGAACTCAAGGATCTCTTATTAATAAACTCGATTCAAATCAATACAACAGATCAACGAATAAAACGGTTTGCCATCGAATCTATTTGTCTTGCTCTGCATACAACTTCGCCTTTTCCTTATACGAATTGAATAATTTTTTGATCAACTATTAACCGACAAACTTGATAGCCGATCCTATTTCATTGCGAATCTAAATTATGCTTGATAAATGGTCGAAGGAAATTTGTATTCATATATGCAATTTTTGGATGATTCGAGTACCTTATGTACCGATAAAGCGGAACTACTATGAAATTTGGAACACCAGAGTTTAAAGAACTGGATAATTTGGACCTTTCACTGCCTGATGATCATGCGTCCAACAAAACTCTCAATATTGGAAAAAATGACCCGTCAATATTTGTTGGTTTAAGTGTTTGGACTGAAGATTCATGGGTTGGGAAAATATATCCGGACAAAACAAAGAAAAAGGATTTTCTTCAGGAGTACATCAGGGTTTTCAACAGTGTTGAATTGAACAGTACCTTTTACAACATCAAGAAGGCAAACATGCAGGCATGGGCTGACGCTGTCAAGGGGCAGGATTTCAAATTCTGTCCAAAGTTCAACAGAAGGATCAGTCATATAAAAAGACTCAAAGAGGAGGTATTTGATCTCGTAGACTATTTCGTTGAGATGTGTACGAATTTTGGAGATAATCTGGGGATGGCATTTCTTCAAATGCCTGAAAATTTTGGGGCAAAGTGGTTTGAGCGTCTGGAAACCTTTTTAAAACATCTACCGATGGACTTCCCCGTTGCAGTTGAACTCAGAAATGACGACTGGTTTGAAGGGGAGGCTTTCGATGAGACCTTTCACATGCTGCAGGAGTTGAACAAAACCGCTGTGATCACTGACACAGCTCTGAAAAGGAACATTATACACCAGAGACTTACCAATAACAAAGTGTTTGTCCGCTTTGCCGCTTATGAGGATCATCCGTCCAATTGGACAAGGTTGGATCAATGGTCTGAAAAGATCAAGTCCTGGTCAGAATTAGGGGTTTCTGAATTCTACTTTTTTTGTAAACATGAGGACGAATCATTTGCACCACACACTGCGGATTACATGATCACGAAAATAAATTCACTAATGGATCAATCAATGAAATCGCCATTCTCATTGATAAATGGCTAAAAAAAAAGTACATGTCGAAGTAGGTAAAAGAACTCTGGATCTTTCAAATCTTGATAAGGTTTTATATCCGGAAGATGAAGTAGTTAAAGCGGAAGTGATCCAATATTATCTTTCCTTAGCTCCGACAATCCTGCATCATTTGAAAGGAAGGCCCCTTTCCTTAGTCAGATTTCCGGATGGGATCTATGGGGAGCAATTCTTTCAAAAAAACAGACCGGAATGGGCTCCTGATTGGGTGGATTATATCAGGTTAGGTGGAGATAGGAAAAAAGAATATGTTGTTGCCCGCGAAGAAGCGGTGCTGGTTTGGCTTGCCAATCTAGCATGTCTGGAAATACATCAAATGCACAGTACTACAGTACACTCCGACAAACCTGATTACATAGTTTATGACCTGGACCCCCCTGAGGATTTCGATTTCGAAGAATTGAAAGGAATAGCATTTAACATTAAGGAGTATTTGGAGCAACATGGATATCATACGTTTGTGAAGACTACAGGTGGAAAAGGATTGCATGTGGTAACTCCCATAGAACCAAACTACTCTTTTGATGAAGCATTCCAGACGGCCAAAAAGCTGATGGGACCTTTTGTGGATCGAAACTCCAATACGACTCTAAATATTGTAAAAGAAGCAAGGAAAGGAAGAGTCCTGATTGACATCTATAGAAACAGGCCCAGTCAGACCATCATTTCCGCCTACAGTTTAAGGGGAAGAAAGGGAGCTACGTCTTCAACTCCACTGACCTGGGAATCCTTGCAAGACCTATCGAATACTGCTGATATGAATATTCACACTACCAGGGAACTTGTAGAATCTGAAGGAGATGCCTGGGAGTCAATAAGAGCCTGGGCTGTTCCTTTGCACACAGACAAAAAGGCAATAGAAGCGAGGACGCTACCTCCCAATGACAAACATAAAACACCGGAACAGTTGTCAGAATATGAGCGAAAAAGGGATTTTTCCAAGACTTCCGAACCTGCTCCGATACCAGATGATGGTAGCGGCAACAGGTTCGTGATCCAGCGTCATCACGCTTCTCATCTGCATTATGATCTCAGGTTAGAAAAGGATGGGGTGCTACTTTCATGGGCAGTACCACGTGGCATGCCGCCACTTCCCGGAGTTAAGAGACTAGCTGTTCAAACGGAGGATCATCCTCTGAAATACCTCACTTTTGAGGGTGAGATCCCTAAAGGGGAATATGGGGGAGGTATGATGTGGATCTTTGGAAATGGGAGGTACGAGATTACCAAGGAAAAGAAGAATGGTTTCTATTTCCGCCTAAGCGGTTCACTGATCAATGCTGAGTACAGGATGCACCTGATGAAAGATAAGGAATGGTTGTTGGAGAGAGTAGACACTCCTCAACTAAACCTCTTAAGTGGATTTACTAATCCGATGTTGGCCGAATCCATGAAGAAGCCTCCAAAGGGAGATTTCTTGTATGAAGTGAAGTGGGATGGTATTAGAGCGATTTTTCTACTGAATGAAGGGGAGCTTACCATTTACTCCCGAAATGGAAATGTGATTACAGACAAATTCCCTGAATTGAACATTCCGCAGGAAGCGTTCCGAGTCAATAATGGGATTTTCGATGGGGAGATTGTTTGTCTGGATAATGAAGGCAAAGCAGATTTCAAAAAGGTTATAAAACGGTTAATGACAAAAAGAACTGTGGATATCGAATACAACACAAAGAGATCTCCAGCCTATGTCTATTTGTTTGATTGCCTATACCTGGATGGAAGGTCCTTATTAAAAGATCCGATGGTTAGAAGGAGGATGTGGTTAGAGGATTCAGTTCGTGTCGGCAATAATTACAGGATAAGTGAAACTGTAGAAGATGGAGAAGCTTTATTTGATGCAGCCAAGTCTTTGGGGGTGGAAGGAATTATGGCAAAGGATCCCATGGGTAAGTATTTCCCGGGTAAGAGAAGCGAAACCTGGTACAAGGTAAAAGTTAAACACACCAGTGATTGTCTGGTGATTGGGTACACGAAGACAGAAAGTGACAGAAAGGCTTATTTTGGAGCTTTGCAATTAGCAGAGGAATCGAAAGATGGACTGATCTATAGGGGAAGAGTAGGAACGGGATTTGATGATTTTCTATTAAAACATCTCAAAAATGAAATGGAGAAGCTGGTCATCGATGAAAAACCTATTAATGTTGAAGCTCATGAAGAAAAAAAGACTGTGTGGATCGAGCCAAGGTTGAAGTGCGAAATTGAGTACAGCATGATCACCGATAATGGAACATTTAGAGATCCGGTATTCAGGAAGCTGATTGATTATTGAAGTGTAGGAGTGGAAGTGACTTCTACTCAAGAAAGGTCTACTCTGGTGCGGCAGTAACTTCTGCAATAGCGTTAGAATATTAATAGCTCTAGTGCGGAAGTTACTTCCGCATTAGAGCTATCAAGAATCATACAGTCATCACCTCGTAAGGATAATTCTCTTCTCTTTTCTGAAAGGAAAGGATCTTAGGATTGAGAACCTTACCGTCACGGATCTCAATTGCCCGCCTTATGGTTTCTGATTTTTCCCATTCCTCAGGGCCACCCATTACAATTGGAAGGTACGGTAAAAGACTATTGGATATTTCCCAAGATGCACTGTTCCACAAATAAGAAGGTGAATGATCTACCGCGTAATAGTATCCTTGTCCAATTTTGAATATGGGATCTTCGAACGTGGTCGGTCTTGAGAATGAAAATCCCATCCCTTTATCACAACTCACATCAACGATCAAAAAGCCTTCTTTCAGCTGATCAATTTCATGTTCATTTACAAACATTAATGGGTGATCGGTATTTTGTAATATTCCATTAACGATGATGTCTGCATCTTTCAATTCCTCAATGAATGGGAATGAATGTCGATCGGGATGAAGTGAAATAAGATCACCTTCTTCGGTCTGTTCAAAATGGTAGTATTCGACGCCAGCGATTTGATCTGCAACCAATGTCGAGTACCTCTGTGTGAATACGGTAATATCATGAAAACCCAATCCTTGCAACGCAGTGATCGCACCTCTGCTCACAGATCCAAAACTGATCACAACGGCCTTTCGATGGGGGCCGTAATTTCCATCCCATCCCACAAGTCCTAATGAATGAAGAATAGAACAATAACCGGCAAGCTCATTGTTCTTGTAGAAGGTGTGCATTTGCCAGTCACCGTGGGCACTCCAACGGTGCATTGCTTCCCATGCTATCAAAGTAAGTTTTTTGTCAATGGATATCTGGGTGAATAACTTCTGTTGCACGCAATGAGGCCATCCCCAAAGTATTGTTCCCTCCTTCATGGATTCAAAATCTCCCAATACTGGCTTTGGTAGTAACAGGATATCACATAGTTCAAAAAGATCTTTTTTCGGAAAGACTCCAGCTGTCTTTGAAGCAATGACTTCATCGGAGACTCCAAAATTTACAGCATAGTTTTCTTCAAAATATAACTTTGATATGATGTCTTTCTCGATCCAGTCTATCTGGTTTGGGTGGATTGGTACCCGCTTTTCATTTTCCTTTTTTGACGTACCGATAACGCCAACTGTTAGTAAAGACATGTCTGTTATTTCTTAGATGTTGCGTTTTGAAGATAGAGTAGGGGTCAGTGAAATACTATGAGTATAGTCATTACCCAAACTGATACTGGAATAGATCATTAGTGAAATTGGGAGTTGAAAGCTGTGATTACCTAATTTTTCTCTAAAGCGTTGATAATTAATAATTTATGAAAAAAGAAAGCGATGTGCAAAATATTATTTGGGAGGCCTATTATTATATATATAAAATATTGAAAATCAGAATATTAAATACGTTCACTTGTATTAAAAATTAAATTATTATTAACTTTCCAAAAATTACTAACTTTAAGGTTATGCGCGCTATCTGGAAAGGTCATATCAGGTTCTCTTTGGTGACGATACCAATCAGGATCTACAATGCAATTGACACTGCCCAAAGTATTTCTTTTAATCTTCTTTCGAAAGAGGGCAACAATCCTGTCAAGTACGAAAAAAGGGATAAGGTAACTGGAGACCTGCTGCGACAGGAAGATATAGTTAAGGGTTATCAGTATGAACCTGGCCAATACGTGATCATAGAACCTGAAGATTTTGAAAAGGTCAAATTGAAGAGTACTAAGGTAATTGAGATAGAGGGTTTTGTTGATAAAAGCGAAATACATCATACCCTATTCGATGCTCCTTACTTTGCAGGACCTGATGGTGATGTTGCAGGTAAGACTTATTCATTACTTTGCCAGACTCTTAACGAAACCGGAAAAGTGGGAGTTGGGAAAGTGGTCTTAAGGGACAGGGAAAATGTTGTCTTGTTGACTCCCCATGAGTCGGGGATTCTCATTTACAAACTCCGTTATCCTGAGGAGGTAAGGACCATTGGTAATGTTCCCAATTTACCTGAAGAGGAATCAACTGAGAAAGAACAATTGGCTATGGCCAAAACTTTAGTTGATTCAATGACAAAGAAATTCAATGACATTAAATTTGAAGATAAATACAACAATGCCCTTCGTGAGATGATAATGAATAAGATCGAAGGTAAAGAGGTTGTGTCTGTAACAGAAGAAGAACCTGAAGTCGTGGATATAATGACAGCATTGAAGGCAAGCATCGATGCTGCTAAAAAATCCAAGAAACCAATGGAGAAAGCATCCGGAGAGAAAGAAGAAAAAGTAGAACAAAAAACAAAAAAAGCCAGCTGACTTTGAATGGCTAAAATTGTAAAATTCCCAGTTACGCCGCCTCAAAAACTTGGGGCAAGAAAGGTCCGGAGATCCCGTAAACCTGATCCGGAAGAATATGGTCAACTTAACCTTTTTGATCAATCACGAATTATTGATTTTGACAGAGGTGACAACTTTTTCGAGAAAGCATTATCCCTTGATGAAACAGATGATCCTCGAGCTATCGACATGTACCATATGGCTATTGAAAAAGGACAATCGATTGCCGATGCTTATTGCAACCTTGGGATTATCACTTCACAAGGACAGGACCTTACCAAAGCCATTGACTATTTGACCAAATGCCTACGGGAACATCCACGACACTTTGAGGCTCACTACAATCTTGCAAATGTATATTCAGACAAGGGAAGTTATGACCTTGCAAAAATGCATTACGAAGTTGCCATAGAGATTGAACCTGGATTTCCCAACAGTCATTACAACCTTGGACTTGTTCATATCTCCATGCGTGATTATAAGGAAGCTATAAATTGCATAGACAGATATATTTCATTGTCCCCTGACTTTGAACATGACGCAGCAAATGATCTTTTGAAAACTTTAACATCAATCGCCCAATGAAATTAAGTTCTTCTCCGTCCGAAATATTGAAATCGCATTTTGAAAAGATGAAAGAAGTAATTCCCGAGGTTTATGAAGACAAGTCACCGGATGAGACACGGGAAGCCAAATTATTTGCCTTAATGAAAAGAACATTGAGCATAATAGATGCGGTATATTTCCAAAATCGTGATATGTTTACGGTCGCAAGGATAGAGGAGTACGGTAAAATACTTGAAGAGCTTAAAATCCTTGGATTTGACTACCACGGAAATACTGAGTTAATTGAGAAAGCAGCAGCCGCCACAATTATGAATGCGAAGAAACCCATGGAGAAGGCAAAGGGTAAAACTGATAAGGAAGAATCAACCAAGAAAGCTATATAACCAACCTCCCTTTATTAATAAATGTGATATGAAGATGGACTGCCGGGCAAACCACCCGGCATTTCTTTTTAATTCAATTTTCTCCGAAGGAGCCTCACAATGCTTTATTCACCATGGAGTAGTTCTCATAGACCATGAAATGATGGCTATCATCTACGTTAACCAGAGTTTCCGTCTTTTATTTTGGTTCAAGAATTATTGTTTCGGCCCTATTGGCCTTTATTTTACCCTTCGAGTAATAAACGGGAAAATATTCATCCTTTGCCCATGACTCAAATAGGTCACGGTAAAAAGGACTTTCGGGATCACCGGATTGTCCCGGTGCATTAGTCCCTACGGCAGAATCCCAATCCCCAGTGTCAACGATCATTCTGAAACTGGCTCCTGAAGATTGATTGAGATTGTTACTAGTCGACCCGGGAGTATACCCATTTCCACCCCTGGGATATGGTCCGACTTCAAACACCGTTTTCAAACTGTCTGACAAAGCATTGGAAAGAGGGTGCTCAATCTTAGCATGCTTGTGGATGACCTGTCCGTATTTCCATTTTTTGGTGTCAGGGCCGAATTTTTCCACAAGGGAAATGACAGCATCATAGAAGGAATTTCCCAGAAACGCGTCTCTGTCATTTTTCTCACCCATATATTCGCGATACTCCCTTAACCACATCAAATATTGAGATAATTGTGGAGTGATATACGGCTGCAGTTTTTCAGGGAGATACACTTTCTTCATTTGCTTTTTCAACTCATTCTCCCATGCTACATATATCGTGGCATAAATAGAATTGGGATCAAGTGTTTGATCCCATAGTGACATGGAAATTCTGATATTGTTTACAAATGGATCATCAAATCCTATGGTCTCGAGGAATCCTGTTAATTTTTTTGCTGGATAAGAGAAATAGTCAGTCTGAAGGGCCATCATGTCCTCAATCGTCATGCTGTTATTTTTACTCAGGACATCCCTAATTCGGTCCCCCCGGAATGGATCGGACCAGGAGTAGCCTATTGCATCCCAGTTCTCATAGCTGGAAGGTGTAACATTCTCATTTGCAGTTGAAAAGAATCCTTCGGATGGATTGTAGATATTCGGTTTTTCAATGATCGGAAGGTATCCATCCCATTCGTATCTTCCGTCACCGGGAACAGGTACAAGACCGCTGAAATTGCGGCGGATTGGAGCGATCCCTACGGCTTGCCAGCCAATGTTACCTTCTTTGTCGGCCCATATCATATTCTCACCGGGGATATGGCTGTAATTGCATGCCTCTCGAAATTCCCCCCAGGATCTGGCTTGGTCCATTCTTAAGGAAGCAAGATATGGTGATCCACCGTTCTCCAACCATGCACACCTGACTGCATAACCTTTTGCATTAACCGTATCAATAAAGGTGACCGGACCATGCTGCGTGTATCGCAGCTGAACATTAACAGGATCCTGATCTTTCACATTTATCACTTCCTCAATGACCTTCATGTCCACCCAATTGCCATTGTATTTATATTGATTCAGGTTTTTGGGATTCAGATCATAGACATACAGGTCTTCACCATCCGTCCTGAAAACAGTTAACCCCCATGCGCCATATTCATTGTGTCCTATCGATATTCCGGGTATTTCAGGCTCACCACCACCAATGACATTCCATCCCGGCGCTACCAGGTGAGCCATGTATCGTAGTGAAGGAACTGCTATGGTCCGATGCGGATCGTTGGCCATCATGGTATTGCCACTTTTGGTTCTTGATCCACTGATCACCCAGTTATTACTACCAATCGATGTCCAATCAATTTCGTCTATCTCCACACTCACATTCTCATTGAGAATACCTATTAGGTTTGCGGATCCCTCCGCTATATTTCCAGCAACCAGATCTTCAGGTTGAAATCTTACACTTTGTCGGTAAGCATTATAAAGACCTAAAATATCCTTTGAGAGCATTTCTTCAGTGATTGAAGGGTCCATTGATAAATCAGGTTTCTTCGGGTGAAACCACGTATACTTTTCCACAAGTTCAGGGCTTGTAGCTGCAACAGCCCTTCCTACGTTCAGTTCCTGTCCAATATTTCCGAGTAATCCCTGGTGCCTTGAAATAACAACATCTGGAGTCCATTTCTGAGGTTTAAGCCCTGTCAACCTAAATGGAAGGGGAAGGGACTCTGGATCTTTCAATGCCTCTTCAATATAAGCATTGACTCCGTCAGTGAAAGATCGAATGATCTCTGACCCATCATCATGATAGTGGTTAAATTCATCTTCAATATCACCTCGGAACTTGAATAACCTGGTGCCGATATCCCGTTGAAGTTCACGAGGACCTAGGACCTCTGCTACCGTTCCGGTTGCCTGTCTTCTCCAAATTTCAAATTGAAATAGCCTGTCTTTGGCTGCACAATAGCCTTGGGCAAAGAACAGATCATTTTGATTTTGAGCATATATGTGATTTATACCCCATTGATCTCTTATTACTTCAACAGGGTTATCCAATCCCTCGACCATAAGTGAGGTCTCAGGAACATTTTGACAGGTGAAAAGCAAGACTCCAAGAAGGAGTAAGGGAAGCGTCTTTATCATGGCTTGAAAATCAGTGAATGACGCGAAAATAATGTCTCTATATGTTATTCGCTAGTACCATATACGAGAGAGGTACTGGTGTATGATGTTCCGTAATTATCAACAAGTTTTGTAACCTGATTGAGGGCATCTCTAAATTGTTCAACTCCCAACTCACGAAGTGGATGAGTATAGGTGGCCCAAAGCACATCCTGATAAAGTGAGTATTTGGCATCAAGAGCCCGGTCGAAGTTAGCTTCTAACAAGACTTTGAGATCTTTTGCCTTCAACTCTGAAGCTTCAATGACGGGAGATATTATACGCATTCTGTTCACATCCGTATCAGTGATAATGTAAACTTTACGCTGCCTGTATTCGATTTGCCAATTTCCTGAAGTCCCTTCCACCTTTTCCGCATCTCGATAAAGGACCTTCTGTATCCTGTCGTTGGTCATTGGATTGTATGGAGATTGACCTATGGCAACGAGTTGACAAAAAAACAGAGATACAAATACAATGTATGACTTCATTGTAATCGAGCGATTTAACTCATGAATTTATTAATAATTGGGCAACACTTCAAATTTGATTAAGAATCCAGCTGTTTGCTTCGGTCGAAATGAGTTCGATGATATCTTCTGGTGTCTTTCCAGTCAGTTTTTTTGGAACTTTGAAGCTATGATCTCCTTGCTCGATAGTTAATAGATCTGCTTTTCTGCATTCTTTGATCACTCCCTGGATCATTTCGTAATTTGCCAATTTATCTCTTGTCCCCTGAATAAACAATTGCGGTATTTCTATGTGGTACAGATGAGCGGCTCTGTCTATGGAGTCCCTGCCAGGGGCATGAAGTGGAAAACCAAAATATATCAATCCAGCGACAGAGAGGGAAGGTTGATCTGCAATCAGATGGGAACTAAGTCTCCCGCCGTAGGACTTTCCGGATAGAAAAATAGGTAATCCTGCGAATCGATCGCCTGTAAACTCATATACTTTTTGGATTGCTTCAATATTCGGTTTCGGGGAACCCGGGGACTTTCGCCCTTGCTCCATATACGGAAAATTGAAGCGTATGACCGAACCGACGTAGGACGAGATGGACTCCGCTATATTGATCATAAATGGGTGGTTCATTCCCGCCCCGGCTCCATGTGCAAGAACCAGTATGTACTCTGGTTGAGATGCCTCATTAATTTCTACTGTTATTGTTCCGGAAGTGAGGTTTAGTTTTGATTTTTGCATCCGATTCAAATCTCAAATTGTTAGATGAAGATAGTATTTTATTTGTCTACTTGTAGTACCTGTAAACGTATCATGGAGCATTTAGAGAAACAAATCACTGATGTAAAGAAGCAGGACATTAAGTACGAGAAGATATCACCCGACCAGATTGATCATATGAGAGACCTCGCCGGTAGTTATGAAGCTCTGTTTTCCAGGAAAGCGATGAAATTCCGATCCATGGGACTGGGTGACAAGAAATTGTCAGAAACTGACTATCGGGATCTCATACTTGAAGAATATACTTTTTTGAAAAGACCTGTATTTGTTTTGGATGATCAAATCTTTATCGGAAGCTCCAAAAAAGTTGTTGAGGAACTTAGCCGTACCCTAGGGTCATAGTTCAAAATTTTCTCCAATTTCCAGCAGGTGAAGGTCCATTGCTTCTTGAGAAAATGCGTGTTTTGCGACTATCTTATCAATCTCAATCACAGGGAAGGTATCGTAATGACAACCAATGACTTGCTTACAATTTAGATACTTAGCCGCGATAACTGCATCATCGTGGTCCATGGTATAATTACCCCCAATCGGTAAAATCAACAGATCAAACCGGTACAACTCCCCAAACATTTTCATATCGTAATGGAGCGAAGTGTCACCTGCCAGGAAAATAGTTTTATCTCCGTATTTGATTATATATGAACCTGGATTCCCCCCATAACTTCCATCAGGCATACTACTTGAATGATGGGCCTGTACGTATTTAGCATTTACGCTCTCAGAGAATTTGTAAGTTCCTCCAAAATTCAATCCATGAGTGTCCAGTTCCTGATTTGCGAACCAACTGGCGACCTCAACCATTGCGATGATCTTCGAATTGTTGTTCCTGCAGATATCTGCAACGTCAGAGATGTGATCTCCATGGCCATGGGTTAATAGGATGTAATCGGCTTTAATGGTAGATACATCAATGTGTTGTGCCAGCGGGTTTCCCTTGATAAACGGATCTGTTAGTAGATTGACTTCACCCTGGAAAAGAAAAGAATTATGACCAAAGTATGTAATCTTATTCATACTTTTAATTTACTTAATGCCATAATACTTACCAATGAGATCACTAACAGTTTTGGGGTGCGGAGACGCATTTTCTTCAGGGGGTCGATTCAATACATCTTTTATTGTTCAGGACCTGGAATCCGCGTTCTTAATTGATTGCGGGGCGACAACCCTTCTAAGTATGAAAAAACTGAATGTTCCTCTTGAAAAGGTGAATCAAATATTTATCACACATTTTCACGGAGATCACTATGGAGGATTACCTTTCTTAATTATTTCATATGCCTTCCAAATCAAAGACCCCAATCCGATCACGATATTTGGTCCCAAAGGGATAAAATCAATGGTCAGGAATTTGCAGGATGCCATGTATCCAGGAACTTCTAACCTTTTGGATGAATTGCCATTGTCATTTATCGAGTATAATCTTGAATGGCAGATTGCCAAGGGGATGGAAGTCAGAGCATTCGAGGTGAAACACGCCCCTCCATCACTCCCTCATGGCCTCAAATTCAAATGGAATGAAAAATCAATGGCATTTTCCGGAGATACCGAATGGATTGATTCACTGGTCGATCTGTCGGACGACACGGAGATCTTTATATTGGAATGCAACAACCATCTTGATGAGACACCTGGTCACCTTTGTTACCGGACAATCCAATCTAAAATTGATTCCTTCAATACTCAAAAGTTATTTCTAACCCACATGGGAGATGCTGTTTTGGATTCATTCGATATTGACTTTGAAAAACTTCAAGATGGACAAGAAATTCAACTCTGGTAATGGTGAGTTGGTGGCATAAGTCGAACGAAATGTTAGCGGTTGGCTATTCGTATTTGAATTGAATATGCGAGAAGAGGATTCTCCGATAAAAGACCCGATATTTCGGATTGTGAGAAGCCAATTGCTATTAATTCAGGAATGAGTTTATCGAAGATCGTTGTATAAGGTACAATGGATTGGGTATCTTTTTGAGGATCAAACCACCCTGCATCGTGAGATATTAGGAACTTATCCAGAATTTGATGGTCTTTGGCATAAATCAGTTTCTTCATATTACCATCATAATCCCATCCAAATCCATCTATACTGATCCAGCAACCTTTTTTTGCAGCCTTCACGTAGTTCATAGGGTCAGATTCATTTTGAGCATGTACCCATATGAATGCATCAGCAGAAATCCCCATCGAGTCAAGGACATTCAATTGAGGCCAAAGACCTTTGGCTTCTCCAGTATGAGAAGCGATGGTGAGCCCCGTTTCTTTGTGTGTTAAAGCTGCTGCTATGATCAGTTTTTTATCAATCTCCCATAATGTTTCTGAATTGTTGACGCTGATCTTTATAAAGCCAGGTTTGATTTGGGTGTTATCAATCCCCGTGGTGAATTCATTGATCCACTCCTGTGCTAAAATCTGGGCAGATTTAGCTTTTGCCTCAAAGGGAATATACTTGTTTGATACAGCCCCATACAGTCCGGTATTGGTAATGATAGAAATGCCGGATAGTTGAGAAAGATTCTTCAAAAGCTGTGCGTCACGACCAAGATAATTTGGAGTGGCATCAACAAAATATCCGAGTTCATATTTATTGAGGCTGTGGAGATAAGGCAACATCTGTGATATCACCATTGAATCATTCCAATCAAGTGGATCTATACTATCTGCTCCAATAAAATCTACAAGTATATGCTCATGTGACAACCATAATTCCCCGGGGTTCGGATGAATGAGACCGGAAACCGTTTGAATATACGGAGGAGAAGTTGTAGTCGAACAAGCATTCGAAACTACAATTAAAATGATTGCCCACTTGAAATTCATTTTGAAAATTATTGATTTTCATTGAATGCATTTAGATATTCCTGTACGAATACATCCTTCCGTTTTAATCGGTATTGCATTACCCATCTAGGGTGAGAGAGTGGAATGATCTTTCGGAAAAAGTTGTGTTTTTCATTTATATAATTCAGGTATTTGATGTTTTGGCCCTTTCCTATGCTATAGGCTGTATCTCTATGGATACCAAATTCCAGTTGGACCTTTATTTGCTGAACGACATAGTTTTCAAAGAGTGATTTAAAACCTTTGATATCGTAATAATTGAGGTTGATTCCATCCCGGATATATCCTAGAGGTGAAACCGCTGAAATGAAATACCTGGAATAGAAGGGCCGAGGTCCTCCATACGCGTCTATCATTTCGTAAATAAATTTTGAGGACAACTCCGCCCTCTTCTCAAAATTGTTCTTGATCCCACAATCTTCTTCCAATCTAATAGGATCAGTGAATGGGACACCTGTTATCCCCGCCCCAAATCTTCCGGGATTAATGCCAAAACAGATGTATCGATGCCTGTCATCCGAATAATATTCCTTGTAG
The DNA here is from genome assembly GCA_965242805.1 of Cyclobacteriaceae bacterium. Classification (GTDB taxonomy): domain Bacteria; phylum Bacteroidota; class Bacteroidia; order Cytophagales; family Cyclobacteriaceae; genus JANQEU01. Next base: position 5,783,348 of record CBDETD010000002.1, read on the forward strand.
AACCTCTCGGCAAGTTCGAAAGTATATCCATTGTTGTAAGGATTCATCACCTCAACATCCGGAGGGAGATCTGTTGGTGCATCCAGCTCAGTATAATAATTTAGAATTTTATCGGAGAGTGCCATTCAACTTAAGAATGGCACAATGATATGTGATTATAATTTGTTAGACCTTTTTCAATTTAAACTTCCATTCACCGCGATTGTCTTTCGCCAATAACCTTAAAGTATTTTTTGTAAGCCAGGTGATCTCTGCATAATATTCATCTCTAATGTCTCCGGTATCATTTTCATAAAAGACCATATCGACAAAGAAGACCGCATATTCATCACCTTCATCATCTTCATGGTACTCCAATACGACTGACCAGAAACCATCAAAATCTTCCCTCAATTGGTCGTCCTGGTACAACGCCAAACCATCCAGGTAAAAAGTGATCCGATCTCTCCTATATCGATGCATCATGTCGTCTCCGAATAGCTCGTTGCGTTCCCGATAAGTGGCTTTATCAAATTTCCATGTACCCTCCAATTTATCTTCCCGCCTTTCGATCATGTCATCTTCGGAGCAGGAAAAAAGGATTCCAAGTGAGGCTAAGGACAATACAAATAGAAGCGATCTCATGGTAGGATTTTTTGATTCAACATAAAACTGGCAATTTTCCTGCCAAAAATCATCACATATCAAATATCTCAGTTTCAGGATGAAATGCGACCCATGCAAACCAGTACAGCAAGGTAGCATTCATGTGCTCAGGTGATTTTACCCATGCTGTCTGCGTAATTTTACTATACTCAACGATGATTGCCTGACCTTCAAACGTATCTTTTAAAAATCCTTCTTTTTCCGGGAGTCTGGAAATGGGATAAGCTTTATGTTTCCCATTGATTGTAATCCCCAATACAATCTCTTTATTTCCCAAAGCTGGATTTTTATTTGAAACAGGGAAGAATATTTTATCAAATTCCCTGTAGCCAAAATATGGATCTCTTCCATAGTCTCTTGTGAATCCTGTTTCTTCGCTCAGGACCAACGTCTGCGGATATTCAGAGCTCCATTTCTCCCATGTAGTTAATCGGTTTGGATAAGTGGGTAGAAGATTACCGGAATTGGGACCAGATATACATTTAGAACCCAATTGAGACCATAGGGAAGATGTCCTTCGATCGTACATTAGCACATCACTGTTATAGAGGAGACCCGAAACTCCAAAATCACCATATTCTTCTGACTTAAATACGACGGCACTTCCACAAAGCGGGCAATATGTAACGGCGATTGACATATTTTCAATCTCATCGTTTACAATTTCATGCCAGTTGAGAATTTTGATCGGGTAAGCTTTGCTTTCCCCATCACTACGAACCCCAACTACCAAATCACCAGGTTTTAAAAAAGCATCTTTAGCTTCAAGGAATTTTGGTTTGTCGATGGATGGAATGCCATCCTTGGGAGGGCCACCTTTTCTTATTTCATCGAAAGGAATTAGTAAGTTGGTCAGTTCAAATTCGTTTATGGAAAGGCTTTTCTGCTGACTGTACCCTGAAACCCAAATTAAACCTAAAAGTATGGTTAAGGACCGGACCATGTTACAACAACAAAATAAGTCTAATAATTGATCTTCTTATTTTAGCACTGATGCTGAAGTGTCGGGAGAATGTCTTTTGGTTAGTTCCTCGATTTCCTTCTGGCTGCATTTCCACTGAAAAAGTTGAATAACTTTTTCAGATAATCATTGACAAGCATGAAGTAAAGGACCAGTGTAAATAACCAGATCATGCCAATATTAAAGTAGACTGTATCGATGGTGCGACCCAGAATTACCTTTATTGGGGAGAAGAAATGGGCCCTTCCAAAATTATGGTAAGGGCGTGTGTAGATCGGATCTTTTTTCTGGATCAACCGATCTCCCGTAAAGTATGTTTTCTTAATACGGTTACGATTCGTGGCATAGTTGGAGAGGCTTTCATTGAAGTGTTCTTCTCGCAATTTATTCAATCCATTTTTCCCCAATTTTATCACCATTGCGTCGTAGATGGAGTCTTTTTTATCAGAAGCTCTGGTGAAGTCAGCTTTGAAACTTTGAGAAAGGTTTTCCAAATACCTTAAGGTTCTGGTTGCCACCTGAACATTAAAGTATATCGGATCCAAAGAAGCGGACAGGGGATAGGTGCTTTTCTCAAATCTCTTGGGGAACGATTCAATTTCATTTTTCAAAACACGGAGAGAAACCGGAGAGTAAACGGAATCCTGCATCAAGTTCTTTGTAAGATTCTCAAGCTGGGGAATAATGTTCAATGCTTGAAAATTAGCTTCACTCATTTGGCGGTCGACCTCGAAAAAGTTCTTAGTATATTCATTGTTTTTAAACTGAGCTACGGCAATTGCCTCATAGGCCCATCGAGAAACCATCAAGTCACCAATCACTGGAACGTTGACCCTGTCGGTAAACTTCTTATGCAGTTCATCAAACGGGATCATGGCTCCTCCCAGTAATAATTGTGGCACCAGGATAAAGGGGATGAGGATATAAATGGTAATGATTGAGTTCAACGCCGACGAAATATTTAATCCCACTAGGTTGGCAAAACACGAGGTGGAAAACAGAATGATCCAATGATAGAATACCAATCCCTTTATCTCCAGGATGTAGCTGCCAATGAGAATAAAGGTCAACGTCTGGAATGCAGATAAAAGGAAAAGATAGAAAATCTTAGAGTTCAAATAACTGATCCGACTCAGATTCAAGAACGACTCTCTTTCGAGGATCTTCCGGTCCTTAAAGATCTCTTCAGCACTGACCGACATTCCAAGGAACAATGACACAACAATAGACATGAACAAAAAGACCGGAAGGTTCTTGTTGTCCGCAAATATGTATGCATCATCCTCGGAGAACTTGGCAATATATCCAAGTATTATGGCCAATAGGGGAGCTTCCAGAAGATTGATTAGAATGTACTGTCTATTGGATAGCTTGGAAATCAAGTTACGAACACTAAATGTCTGGAACTGCCTGAACCTCCCCGGAATGTGAAAGTTTGAGGGTGGCAATCTTTCATTGTAACGAACTCTTTTGAGGTTCTTCTCAATATTCTCCCTGTACTTCAAATACCAGTTCTTTGGAGAAACCCTTCGCGAACTCGTAGCACGTCCATTATCATCGATTTCTTTAGCTTCAACGATTTGAAGGATCTGTTCGGGAATGACGTTACCGCATGTTGGACATTCACTTTGGGCGGCGTTGACCTGCGTACTCATTGTCTTGAAATACACCACCGCGTCAATCGGATTACCATTGTAAATGGGATAACCTCCCTTATCTAGCAACCAGAGTTTGTCAAATAGCTTATAGATTTCCGATGAAGGTTGGTGAATGATGGCTATTACAAGTTTACCCTTTCGTGCGAGGTCTTTGAGCAGTTGAATAACTTTTTCTGAATCTGTTGAAGAAAGCCCCGAAGTGGGTTCGTCTACAAATAGCACCGAAGGTTCCCTCATCAGTTCCAGTGCAATATTCAACCTTTTTCGTTGTCCTCCGGAAATAGTTTTGTTCAAAGGATCACCAACCTTTAGGTCCTTGATTTCCAACAGATCAAGATCCTCCAATACCTTGTCAACTGTCTTTATAATGAGTGTATTGGAGAAATCACTAAAACAGATCTTCGCATTATAATATAGATTCTGATAGACTGTGAGCTCCTCAAATAAAAGGTCATCCTGTGGAACATACCCAATCACTCCCTCACGTCCGGCTCTCTGAATGGAATGTCCATTGATATGTACACGCCCCTTGCTGGCATCTATTTTTCCATTCAAAAGGTTCAATAATGTGGACTTTCCCGTGCCACTACCACCCATGATACCAACTAGGTGACCTGATTCTTCCGAGAAGTTGAATTTTTGAATGCCATTAGTTGAATTCTTGAAATGGAACTCCAGATCTTCACCACTAAGTACAATTTTTACCTTGGTCTTGTCTTTTAGAAATTGTTTGGTGATCTCAGTTTCGTAGACAGATTTAATATTTGGTCCTTTGATGATAGCACCAGGATTGAGAAAGTAGGCCTTTCGCTGTTGGATCTTGTTTCCTTCCAGGAACAGATTCAGAGGGCCATCGTATCTAAATATGTACTCATCAACGCTCTCCATGTGAAGAACCAGTATTCTTCCGAACAGATTCTCCACATACATGTGAAGGTATTTCGTGGAGCCTGGAACATCGGCCTTTTTCTTGCGCATCATCCAAGCTACCTCTTCAGGCCATTCCGTCATTTTGTTGTCAATGATCAGACCTCTTTCGTAAGCGATCTTACCTGAGTCGGGATCAAAAATGAAAGCTTTAATATCTTCTACATCCCTTTGCTCCAGGTTAAAGTTCATTGCTACCAGGGAAGCGAACTCACCTTCCTTATCACTTACCTTCTCATCGGTTCTGATCAACTCAAGAAGCTCGATAAACACTGTGATTCTCTCAGCTTGTTCGAGTTCCTTATTGATCTGGTTACATATCTTGGCAATTTGAATAATGCTGGTAGAATCAATACCCAGTTCATGATCGCCTGAAGGATTTTGATTTGCTTCCCGATAAAATGATAAATAATCGTAGAATAGATTGAGGTATTCGGTGGTTAATTCCTGATTGAGTGTTTTTTGCAGGTAGGGCTTGACCACCAACTCCCCTGTATCCACGTCCATGTCTTCTTTGACACTTTCGAAAATGGCAAAAAGGTGAACAAGCGCATTGACAATAGTTTCACTCATACCAAGCGAAAATAAAAAAGCCTACCAACAGGTGGCAGGCTTTACGAATTAATTTTTTTCTATTACTAGCCAACAACTGTTGACCTCATATCTCTCACACTATTGTAAATATCCTCGAATTGTCCTTTGGAGATTTTTGTATCTTCTCCAAGCTGATCAAAGAATAAATCAATATATCGTAGAGTAGGCAAAACTCTATTTACATTTTCGTCATCAGCGTGTGCATCCATGAGCTCAACCAGTTTTTTGACTTCGTCTTTTTGGTTGGCAAGGACATCAAGAAGCATCTCATTGTAATCACTTGAAATGATCAATTGTGATGTAATATGAAGTCCTTCAATTACGCTTCCGGCAATTACCAGCAGAGAGGTCTTTTCTTCACCATTCTTATTGAGGTAGTTATAGGTTTCCCACATTGATTCTGTTACAATAAGTATAAGTGAATCCTTATTCTCAAGGTTTTTCTCCACACGATCTACCATTTGTGTGTTGAAAGCTGTTGTGATGTTCAAGTCGTCAACTAATATCCGTGATGCATCCAGAAATCTAACAGTCTCTTCCTGACGGTTGTAAGTGCTTGCATAACTGAGGTCTGCACCGTAAACTCCCAGGTTCATTGCTTTTTGCCAGATTGTCTCATAATTGTTGACATTGTCCGGATCATTGGTGATGTTGAATACGAAATTCGCATCTGCCTTTTGTAACATGTTGGTCACTTCAAAAGACGTAGGTATAGGATAATCAAACTCCTCTTCCACAAACGACTCCAATGCCGCAATGGTCTCTCCCTCGTCTTCAGTCTTCTGATTACCACCTCCACAACTTACAATTATGAACAATGAAGTTGCGATTAGACTCGTATAAAATATTCTTTTCATCTGTTTAACGAATTTTCAATAGATAATTTGAAACCACTAAAATAAGGTATTCAATACCTCGAAGGTAACAATAGAAACAATATTTCCGCCCAGAATATGATGTTCTGTGGAAAAATTCTATGGGCACGCCAAACTTTTGATGGGAATTTTGTCTTTTTATCCTGCAAGGTCTGGTAATTTACCAGCATTAACACGAAAGGTCGATAATATGGAACGTCTGGAATTTCTTCAAAAAATTGGATTTCTAACCGCAATGGGGTCGGTGGGGATCAACTTATTGTCTTGTTCGGATGATGATGATAATGGATTGGAATTGACCAGGCAAATCCAGGTAGATCTTACCCAAACACCATTTGACCTACTTGGGACTGAAGGAGAGTGGGTATTACATCCCGATGTCAACGTGCTTTTGGTCAATGTGAACTCAGAAATCAGGGCCTTTTCAAGTGTATGTCCACATTCGCAATGTACCAGGAATTGGGATTATTCCCCGGGAGTTTTTACCTGTAATTGCCACAATTCAAAATTTGATGCCACCGGTGCTTTCCTTTCCGGACCTGCCAATGCGAATCTTCGTGAAATAAGGGTTCAGGTGGAGGAAAACATTCTGACAATTGGATAAAGATGGGTAAGATTCCAAGAATTATTATCGGATTCGTTTTTCTTATTGCGGGGATCTATTTTTTTGGACCAAAACCTGAATTCCCTGATCTGGATCCAGGTATTCCTGTTCTTTCCCTATCACTTAATGAAGTTGAGGAGTACGTTGCGACCAGTGAATCTGAATTTCAGATCAAAGAAGGTAATGAGTCTAGAATAATTTGGGCGGATTCCATAAGGAAAACACCTTACGCAATTGTCTATTTGCACGGATTTTCAGCCAGTCCCAGGGAAGGTGATCCTGTTCATTATGAAATTGCAAAAAGATTTGGTTGCAATTTGTATGTTCCCAGGATTGTAGGACATGGTATCGAAGATCGGGAGTCCTTTGCCTCTTTAACACCAAAAGATCTTATCAACTCAGCTAAAGAAGCAATAGCCATAGGCAGACTGCTTGGTGATAAGATCATACTTATGTCATGCTCGACGGGAGGGACGTATTCAGTTTATTTAGCTGCACATGATCCTGACCTTGCCGAGGCTCTCATTCTATACTCTCCAAACTTTGAGATCTATGATCCAAATGCAAGATTACTTACAGGCCCCTGGGGGCGACAGATGGGGAAAATGATTGTCGGAGATTATTATGTTTCCGGTACAAAGTTCCCTGATTATTGGACATCAGTTTACCGAACGGAAGGATTGATCGCATTGCAAGGATTGTTGGATCAAACGATGACAGGGGACATCTTTCACAAAATTGAGCTTCCATACTTCGTTGGATTCTACTATCGAAATGAAGAACAGCAGGATCAGGTAATCTCTATTGAGGCAATCGCAAATTTCTATGCCAAAACCAATACTCCAGATGATAAAAAAAGATCCGTAGCGTTTCCGGAAGCTGGAAATCATGTTATCACTTCTGATCTTTATTCTTCAGCAATAGATGACGTTATCGAGGAGACTGCAAGTTTCCTTACAGAAGTTATCGGAATGGAGGAGAAATGATATCCGATGTCCAATTGGAAGAATTAAAGTCGGCGTTTGCATCCATTGAGATCTCCGGAGTTGTCGAAAACTATTTCCGAGAGAATTGGCAGACGGTTTCCTTCAAGAAAAATGAATTTCTAACCGAGGCGGGAAACTATGAAAAATACCTCTATTTCGTACTGGATGGAGTTCAGGCACTTTATTTGATTGATTCCAGGGGGGAAAAGGTCGTTCTTGGATTTTCGTATAGAGGAAATATTTCTGGCGTTTATGATTCGCTGGCACTGGGTGAACCTTCGAGCTACTTTTTGGAAGCACTCACAGATAGTACGCTTCTAAGAATAGAACGAGGACGCTTCCTGAATTTATTTGATCAATTCCCGGAGTTTGATCGGTGGGGCAGGATCTTCATTGGTATGATAGCATATGGCCGTGGGAAGAGAGAAGTGGAATTACTAACAAAGACTGCAGAGGAGCGATTTCGATCCTTCATGTCAAGATTCCCTCAGGAACTTAGCACCATACCACAAAAGTATCTTGCTTCGTACCTCAATATGAAACCGGAAACCTTTAGCCGGCTCAGGGCAAATATCAAGGATTGATTTCTTGATCCAGATCAATTTATTTGCGTTTAAGTACTTTCATCTTTGTGAAAAAAAGTATGAATTCTCTCACTTCTTTAATAGAAACTAGTAACACACAAAAAACAAGGGTTTTGACGCTTAGGAATGCGGAGGAAAAACTCCTTCATTTAAAGCCAGATATCAAAGCTTGGAGTGTCTTGCAGGTAATTGAACATCTCAACTTGACATTTGACCTGTATCTTCCCAACATCGAAAAATCCATTGCCCAATGTTCGGAAATCGGTGATCCTGTGGATCATTATAAAAAATCATTCGCCGGGAAATTGATGATCAATGGGTCGCGTCCAAATCATGGAAAACGGAAGTGGAAGATGAAAACATTTAAGTTCTTCACACCCGATCAAGAATTGAACTTAGACGTGGTTTTTGACAACTGGCTGGATAATCAATCTCGTTTTACGGAACTTATAAAACAAGCTCGACTCAAAGACCTCACCAAAAGCAAAGTAGTGTCTGCCGCAGGTCCTATCATCACATTCAAGCTGGGGGAATGCTTTGAATTCATATTGGCTCATCAGGAAAGGCATTTGCTTCAGGCGGAAGAAACGAAACAAAAGGTGATAAATATCAACATAATGGCATAATTCGCTGTTGTTTTGTTTCTTTGCGGAAGTGGATAAAACTGCAGCCTATATTCTTTACCAACCACTCCTCCATTCGGTGGCCATGAAAATGGTGGGCACACTCGAGGATGCTGAGGATATTGTCCATGACACATTTGAAAAATGGCTTAATATCGATTCAAGAAAAATTGAGAATACAAAAGCCTATCTCGTAAAGTCTGTCAGCAATAATAGCCTGCAATTCCTTTCATCTTTGAAAAACAGAATATCAAGAACAGCAGATGACTCGGAAGACAGTCTCGAAGTAATTGATGACAATCAAACCAAGTCTATCTTTCAGTTTGATATAGAAGCTCAATTGTTGGAAGCCTGGTCTATTGTACATGCAAAACTTGAACCCCTTGAAAAAAAGATTTTCATTATGAGGGAGGTGTTCAATATCGAGTATGAAGAGTTGCAGCATATCGTTGATAAGAAAAAAGAGAATTGCAGGAAGATCCTCTCACGGGCTAAGCTAAAACTTCAGGAAGACTCCAAGAAGATCAAAATTAGCCTTCCTAAACCATCAATCCCTGAGTCCTTCAGACTGGCTTGTAATCTCGGATTGGTCACTGAATTGATAGCCATTTAAATAAAAGGTTAAAAAAACTTAAACTTTTCTGTCACAAAACGATTCTAACTTCATCTTAAGGTTAAGTATGATCTAGAATAAGTAGGTCGAGTTTATATTGGAAAAGAAAAGTAATTAAATGGAAGTCATCATAGCCTTTTTTATCGCTCATTGGTATTTGTCCTTGTTTTTTCAAACATTTTTTCTCCACAGATATGCCTCGCATGGGGCGTTCACAATGAGCAAATTCACTGAGAAAGTATTTTTTATTTTAACCTGGATCTTTCAAGGTTCAAACTATTTGAGCCCTTATGGATATGGGATCATGCATCGAATGCATCACGCGTATGCAGATACACCTGAGGATCCACATTCACCAACCTACGACGAGAGCATCTTCAAAATGATGTGGAAGACGAAAACTATCTATTCGGCAATAGCCAATAAGAAAATGGAAGTTGATGCAAGATTTACAAAGAATGTACCGGAGTGGACCCCTTTCGATAAGTTCGCGAGATCTTGGGTATCCAGGATCATGTGGGGTGGTATCTATCTTTTCATCTATTGGCAATTCGTGGATGCCTGGTGGCTGTGGTTATTGCTTCCTGTACAGTGGATGTTCAGCCCAATTCACGGAGCAATCATCAATTGGTTCGCCCATAAATACGGATACAGGAATTTTGAAGTAGGGGATACCTCCAGGAACTTCCTTCCTTTTGACTTCCTCATGATGGGTGAAAGCTATCACAATAACCACCACAAGTTCGGATCAAGGGCTAATTTTGGTGGGGTAAGATGGCATGAACTTGATCCGACCTATCAGGCCATCAAATTCCTGAATTGGGTTGGTATCATAAAGCTCAAGGAACAAAAAGAACTAGCTCTGGTAAAACAGGAAAGAAAGCAAAAACAAGCGGCATAAGAATAAACCGGACTTCAACGTCCGGTTTTTTTATATCTTCAATCCACCGCCTTTGTTAAGGGAATGTTCCTGAATGTGGGTGGTTTGGACCTTAGGTCCAGTACTTCACCATATTCTGTAAATAACAGACCCTCTTCTAGCTCCCTTAAGTCATACTCCCCCATATTTCCTGTCATCTTGATCATTCCGTTTTTGGATCTTAAAATTATTTTGGAAGGTACGTATCCCAATGCCAATCCGGCTTTGACCAACCAGGGAAAATCAACTCCAAAAAAATTGACTTTATAAGTACCTTCAAGCTCCATAATATTGGATGGACTGTTATAGGTATTCGGGCAGTATCCGAATTTGTATTCATCTATAGATTCCCTATTTGAGTAGTAGGAGCTATTGAGGTTTTGAAAAAAGGAACTCACTTCAGGATCTTTGTTCATGGATCTTTGATTGATAATGGTCTCCATTATTTTAAAGCTGGGTGCTTCCGGACTGCTTATTCCATTACACAATAACACGGTGCCAATACCATACTCGGGATAGTAGATCATTGTGGAAGTGTATCCATAGCCTCCTCCACTATGACTTATAAAGAAACCCAGATCATTCCTTCCGATGTATGTTCCCAACCCATAGTTGTTTTTCCTGATCCGAAACATTTCAAAGAGATATTCTGATCCCAGGAGGGAATTGCCATTTACATTCCCTTCATTCATGAGGAACTGGGTGTACTTGATCATATCATTCAAGCTTGTATATACTGCACCTGAGCCAATCAGGATGATTGGATAATGATCAATTTTGACATATGGTATATCCCCCTCAGTGCGATTGGCATTCGATCTGACCTCTCGGTCATCGACTGTTGAGTTTTTCATACCCAAAGGAAGCAGAACCTTATCCTTTATATATTGGCTGAACTCCAAACCACTTCGATCCGCAATGATTTTAGTGGTCAGATCATATCCAAGATTAGAATAGGCATAATTGGTACCTACCGGAAATTTGAGCCATGTATCATTTATACTTTCTATATGGCTTTCAATGCTAAAAGATCTGTAATCAAAATTATTACCGACTGGGGCTTCATGCGTGAATCCTGCAGTATGAGAGAGCATTTTTTCAACAGTGATCTTTTTCTCCGGATCATTCTCAAAGCATGAATTCACTTTGAAATTCGGTAAATATTCGGTGACTGGTGCATCAAGTTCTAGCAGCGAATCCTGAACTGCCATCATCACTGCGGTCGCTGTAAAATTTTTAGAAATAGACTGGATATTAAACAGCGTATTGTCATCAACAGGTTTGTTGTAGGTGGTTTTGCCAATACAGATCTTATCAATGACCTCTGAGTCGGTGAAAACAGCAAACGATAGCCCTTTTACATTGTACCTGCCTTTGAAATCTTGAATATCTTCTAGAATGATATCGTAATGATCGGAAGGTATCGATTTGATGTTATTCTTTTCCTCACATGAGCCAAAAAGAAAAGGAAGAATAAGTAGATAGGAAAGTGACTTCATGATGGTACATTTTATTACCACAAGTCAATAAATTATACGTAGACCCGCCCCTTTGTTGTCAACAACTTTGAGAATGATAGTCCTTAATCCACCTTCCCAGCCAATGTATCATGATGTTCAGCGATTAATTCCCGCAAGTAGGAACCTATATAATCGACACCTTTGAATCCTGCTTTCTTAGCAGCCGCATCTTCCTGGTCGTAAGGAATTTCTGAACCCGATGCGTAGTCTTTCAGATCCTGGTAACACCCAATTGTAAAAATATCCCATGAGGCCCCCATCATCTTGGTGAAGATGAGGTTTGGGCGACGTCCGATTTCCTCGAGGTATTGGTTTTCCATTTTTCTTTGATCCAATAGTTCTATTTGCTTTCCCGCAAGAGACCTGAATATTTCTATGTGGAAGAATCCGTAGTTTTCAGCGCATTCTTCAAAATCAGCTACGTTTGGTCCCAACATAACCGATTCCTCATGCCATGATATCTTTTCAAGAAATGGATCTCCATACACTTTTTCCATGGTTTTCGATTCCTTCAAAAATTTGTAGTTCTGAATCTTATAAAGGTTATCGAGGGTTGAAAACGGATATATCATCATTAGATCCCATTTGTCTCCTTGGCTGTGCCGCATAAGTAGGGGTAAGGGGATTCCCAGGTCTTCATGGTTGTCAACGTCATGCTTCATCAGTTCAATGACATTGTGCAATTCACCGGGTGCGGCTTGAGTTAGCATGACCTTGTAGAGTTGTTTTTGGGCAATCAGGAAGTTGTAGCCCAACAAAATAGAGATGTATAGAATAGCTCTCATTGGAATACGTGATTAGTTGAAAGGCAATCTAATGCCATTCGGATTAAGTTCAATGAAATCTTCCATATCTATGACCTCTATGACTTGCATGTGATATTTTTCAAAAAGATCGATGAGAGATTCCTTGGAGTCCTGATGGTGAACGAAGATCATTTTCTCAGGTACTTTTCGACTGCGATAGCTATCAACGAAATCAAAGTCTTTTGTTACGATCACATACCCTTTATAGATCGAATACTTCCTCAGGGTACTGTCAGGAATTCTGGAAAGGTCATCCGCCTTGATCTGGTTGATGTGGAAGGCCTGATGTTTACCTTTCTTAAAGAATCTGACTATTTCTTGAGGAAGGTTTTCATCGATTAGGAATTTCATCAAATGTTTCTAAATTCGGACGTTGTATCCAAAACAATTGTAATCAACCAATTTAACATAGACCTATGAAATTTTACCAACTAGCATTATTAATCTTAATTCCAGCAATGGGATTCACCCAAAAGGATAAAATCAAATTCGGCAAAGTGCCTTTATCCGAAATTCGGATGGATAGCTACGAAGCAGATCCCACCGCCAATGCGGTTATTCTATTCGATTTAGGCAAGTTTAATGGAGGGAATTTTGAGTTTACACGACATGTCAGGCTTAAGATTTTGACAAAAGAGGGCACAAAGTGGGGTAATTGGGTCCTTCGCACTCCTAACCAAGGTTATTTTGACGCATTTGTGTTCAATGAACAAAATGGGGTCATTACAAAGGAAAAACTTCAAAGGAGTTCAATCCATGAAGAAGAAATTATTGATGGCGTAACAGTTTACAAACTCTTCATGCCCAATGTTGTGGAAGGAAGTGTGATCGACTTAAAGTACAGGTTTGTGGGCCTTCCCTATGAATGGAGATTTCAAGATCTAATACCCGTTGCATATAGTGAATTGCTGGTTGGAAGGACTGATTTCATCAAGTTTGACAAAAGAGGATTTGGATTTCATCCTTTAGAGACGATTGGCAACAATCATTGGATAGCAAGGAATGTACCTGCTTTTGGGATTGAGCCCTATTTAAGTCATTATTCCAATTATATTACCAAAATTCAATTTGAGATCTCCAAAATAGATATTCCTGGACTTTATAGGGAATTCAGTACGTCCTGGGAGCAGGTAAATGAGAATCTGCTAAAATACCAGAGATTTGGTGGAGTCTTGCGAAGTAGTAATTTCCTAAACAAAGAAGCTCAGGTCATTCAGGAAATGGATGTTCCCGATAAGGAAAAAGCGTTATTATGTTTTTGATCATATCAAGAAAAACATAAAATGGAATGGGGAGAATGGCATACTTGCCTCAAAGATGGTTAGGGACCAATATCAAAAACTTCACTCAGGGAATGTTGCAGATGTCAATCTGTTACTGGTTTCATTCTTGCGTAAAGCAGGTTTGAATGCTTGGCCAATAGTTTCTTCTACTCGGGATAATGGTCTTTTATTACCCTACTTCCCATCAATGGATCAATTGAACTATGTAATGGCTTACGTAAAATTTGGAGATGAAGGTATGATCCTCGATGCTACGGATGAAGATATCATACCAAATGTTGTTCCTGAAAGATGTTTGAGCGGTCAGGCATGGCTTGTTGATGAGGGATACGGGGTCTGGATTGATTTGTTGAATGACAACAAATCGACACAACGCTCCATGACAAAAATTGGTATCGATGAGAATGGAGAATGGATCGCAACAATCAATATCTCACATGATGATTATGATTACTTAAGTTGGATAGACGATTACAAGTCAAATTCTAGTTCCAAAGGCCAATATGAGAAATTCCTTGACAATAAATACTCCGATTTGGAGATCATGGAATATGAACTAATAAAACACAATCCTGAGGAGCTAAAGAGCTCCGAAAAGATGGTAGTCAATTTGAATAACAGTGTAGATGATCTTGGCAACGAATTGGTGCTTGATCCCTTTCTTTTCGATTATTTTGATGAGAATCCATTCAAGTCAGAAAGCAGGAAATACCCGGTGGACCTGATATATCCTGCTACTCATGGTGGTACTATAATACTTTCATTGCCCACCGGTTATTCAATAAAGAGTGTTCCCGAATCAATTCGTGTGTCAACCCCAAATAATGGATTGAAATTTACATTTTTATGTCAGGCTCAGGGGAATTCCGTACAGATTAGGTATAGCATGGAAGTTGTGGAAACCGTTTACTCTGAAGAACAATATGTCTATCTGAGGAATATTTATTCCGTGATCATTGATAAATTCAACGAATACATCCAAATCTCAAAAACCTGATGGTCAGAATCCTTTTTTTATTAGTAGGGCAGGTAATTTCAACAATAGCCTTTGCCACTGATGCCACAATCCTATTAGCTAAGACAGAAATTGAAATTGAAGGTGCGAACAAAGCGAGAGTAAGTGAGTACAGAAAGATCAAGATACACAATTCCGAGGGTCGAAAATTTTCGATTGTCCAGGATTACTATGACAAATCGAAAAGAGTAAGGGGGATTGAGTTGACGATATATGATGCAAACGGAAGGAAGGTAAGGAAATTTAACAAATCCTCAGCCTTTGATATTTCGATATCGGAATCCTATGAAATTCAGGATACACGAATATTAATTCTTGATCCGGATTATCAGAATTACCCTTTTACGGTTGAATATGAAGTCATTTCGAACTATAATGGATTTGTGGGATTTCCTACATGGGTACCTCGATATGACTATGAACTAGAGGTCAAAAGAGCGGAATTAACCTTGAAGACACAGGAAGAATTTGAGATAAGGTCGAGGGACTATCTTCTGGAATCGCCTCTGCAATTATCGACAGAAGGATTTAATGTCAACAAGTGGTCCATTACTGATTTGCAGGCTATCGGTAGAGATGTTGACAGGGATGTATTTTACGAGAATCAACCAAAAGTTTTGATCTCTCCAATAGATTTCAAATATGATGGTTCAGAAGGTACATTGAGCTCCTGGGAGGCTTTTGGAGATTGGTTTTATGATCTGAATGAGGGAGGTAAGGAACTATCACCAACTACCCTCGCATTCCTTGACCAACTAACGACCTTGGAAAGTCATGAAGCGATCTTCCAGGTATATAAATATATGCAGGATCGCACTCGCTATATTTCCATACAATTGGGAATTGGCGGTTTCAAGGCTTTTCCGGCTAAGGAAGTAGATGAGACAGGTTACGGTGATTGCAAAGCATTGACAAATTACATGATGTCAATGCTTAACTACTTGAAGATTCCTTCAAATTATATATTAGTTCAGGCGGGGATAGATGAAATAGATGTTGAGAAAGATTTTCCTTCTTTTCAATTTAATCACGTGTTTTTAGGTGTCCCGATGGAGAATGATACTATCTTCCTGGAATGCACCAACCAGACAATCCCCTTCAATTATATTGGTTCCTTCACCGACGATCGCAATGTACTTTGGGTTGAGAAGGGCGGTAGCAAGATCATTCGAACCCCGGAATATGACGAAAACATTAATGCCCTGACCACATCTGCATCTTTTAAGCTTACAAAAAATGGAGATATCACTGGGGATATTCAATTTTCGAATAAGGGCTATTTCTTTGATAGATACGATATCTACAGAGAGCTCAATCCCATTCAGACCAATGAATATAACTATGGATTGTTTTCCTTGAAGGATTTTACCATCGACAACTTTGTGATCAGGGATCCAGCAGATCAGTCGCCGGAGTTTATCTCCGAATTTATGATCACAGCAAACAACGTAGCGAAAAATGTGTCCTCCAGGATCATCATGCCTGTTTGTATAATGAATCCGATAGATAAATTTGTCACTGTCAATAAGTATACCGAATATGGTGAGGTAGAAAGGTCCATAACCATAAATGACAAGTTATCGATAGCCTTTCCGGAGGGGTATTATTTTCCTAATCCCCCTGAGAATATAATGTTCGAGGAAGAATTGGGTTCCTACCAACTTTCGATTGAGCGAAAGGGGCATGTACTCCACATAAACAGGAAGATCGTTCTCAAGAAAGGTAGATATCAGAAGAAAGACTTTGAGCTTTTCAATGCTTTCGTGAAAAAGATCAAATCAAGTGATTCCGTCAAAGTGCTTGGAGAAGTAGAAACCTAGAATAGATGATGTATTAAATTGTAAATGAAGTACCTGGTATTTATACTGACAATCATGGGTTCTGTCTTAATTCGGGCCCAGAGCTTCACTATTTCTAGTATACCCAATTCCCTGACCAAAGGAGTGAATGCCGTTTACAGATTGGATGAGACGAGCTTTTCGATTCTTAGTGAAGGGAAGGGCAGAACAAGGATCCATCAAGTGATTTCCATTCTTAATTCGAAAGGAGTTGAGAAAGCAGTGGTAAGAGTGGGATATGATAAGCTTAACATTCTAGAAAAACTGGATTTGAGGATCTACAATCCATTAGGTGTGGAAACTGATCGGTTTAGAGAGAAGGACTTCGAAGATTATGCCGCTTACGACGGAGTTTCCATCTACTCTGATAATAGGTTGAAATATATTGATCTGTCTCATATCCCCGTTCCGTTTACGTACGAACTTATATATGAGATTAGGAATGATGGACTGATGTTTTATCCTTCTCATGCGTTCCAATCCAGCAGATATAGTATGGAGAAGTCTTCACTTGAAGTCAAAACGATCTTCCCTAACCTGAGGTATAAGCTTGTAAATATGGATGAACCTACCATTACCAGAGGTGAAGTAACAAGTTACAAGTGGGAGATAGAAAACCGAAAACCCCTGAAAAGGGAGGCATATGGACCATCATATGATGAGCTGATACCTAAGGTGATCCTGGCTCCTGAGAATTTTGAAATTGAGGGCTATTATGGAAATATGACGTCCTGGGATAACCTGGGCAGTTTTCAGAGATCACTTTTCGACAATCTTGAACCTTTAAGTAGTCAACGTAAATATGAAATTCGAAAGCTGGTAGAAAACATCACAGATGAAAAGGAAAAAATCAGGATTATCTATGAGTATCTCCAAAACTCGGTGAGATATGTTAGCGTCCAGTTGGGAATTGGAGGTTGGCGTCCATATTCTCCGTATTATGTTGAACAAAATGGCTATGGTGACTGTAAGGCCCTTAGTTTTTATACCAAATCCATGCTAGAGTCAGTAGGTATTAAGGCTGACTATACTCTGGTCAGAGCAGGAAACAGCAAACTGGACTTATTTGAGGACTTCGCAGTACCTAGATTTAACCATGTGATTCTTTGTGTGCCAAACAAAGGAGATACTGTCTGGTTGGAATGTACTTCACAAACTAACCCCATGAATTACCTGGGTAAATTCACCGGAGACCGTGATGTGCTTGTGATCAACGATTCTGAGGCCAAAGTCATTCGAACTCCTGATCTGACAACAGAACAAAACCTGCAGGAAAGAAAGATCGAGATGCAACTGGATGACAACGGTAATGCAAAAGCAAGTATTTCATCAAAGTATACAGGTATTCAATACGAAAATGACAATTTGGATTTTGTTGTAAATGATAATGATGATCGGAAGGAAAAATGGTTGTATGATCACTTCGACCTTCCAAGTTTTCAAATCAATCAATTTGAGTTTGATTACGTAAAAAAATCAGTGCCGGAGATCACGGTGAGTGCGGACATGGATATAAGAAAATATGCCAATGTGAGTGGAAGTCGCTTATTTCTTAATCCAAATTTGTTTACACGCTGGGATTTCGTTCCAAAGAAGATTGAAAACCGAAAAACTGATGTCTATTTACCAAATTCCTATGTACATATTGACAGTGTCAGAATTGGACTTTCTTCTTTAACAAATCCGGAGGTTTTATTTGATCCAATTGAGATCCAATCAGTTTTCGGCGAGTACAATGCTGAAGTCACCAGAGATGAAGATGGTATTCTTTATATCAGGAGAATGAAGGTGACCAAGGGCAAATACGATAAGGGTACTTACAATGATCTTCGTAATTTTTATTCCGAGGTACGAAAAGCAGATCGCTCCAAGATCATCCTTAAAAAAGGAACCTGATCTATAGGTTAAACCAATAAGTCAACTTCAGGATCAACGCTCTGTTCTTTTTCTGAAGGCCAAGGTCCGAAAAGTCATTTGTTCCATAGTTGTCGGTATACACGATGAATAGATCCGATACTGGTTTGAATCTCCATTGGAACCTGGTGTTGATGTTAATGTTATCGATCTGGCTGTTGTATTGTATAAATGAAGTCAGAAAAACACTTTTGGATAATGTGAAATCAATTCTTGGTCCTATCAACCAAAGGTTGGTATTCTTAAGAGGTTTAGGCATCTGCAACCGATTATAATTGATGTTCATTCGAATGGAGGCCAGGGGTTGGAGTCTTAGGTTAAAAGAGGTACGAAGGTTGTACCGAAACCCGTTAAGGAACTCTCCCACATATCCACCAAATGAATAGGCAAATGGTTTCCTCCAGTCTCCTCTATAGAAGAAATTCAAACCATAGTACACATAATCGGTTCCTGCAGCCAATTCTCCATCACTATTTGTCGGGTCAAACGAGTCGAAAAGATAGGTGTAACGTTGACTTATTGATGCTTCCATAAAACCTGTATTGGACAATCTGGCTTCATAGTTCATTGAATACTGCTTGTCCGCAACTCTTTCATCTCTCCAAATCACTTCGGCCTCGCCCTTTACCTCATGTCGGTTGAAGAACCCCCCCTTTGAAAAGAAGGTATAACCCAGATCAGGGTTTATCCTGAAGATGCCGGGGCGGGGTACAAATCCTACCTGGGCATCATAGTTTTCGCCTACATAAACATTAGCCCAGCTAAAATTCCATGTATTGGAATTGTATGATATGAATGCAAGGTGTGAATATTCGTCTGGTTGTGGATTGTCATCAAAAGACTTGTGAAAGAAGAACTTCCCGTACCACTTAGCATCTGAGGAGGACAGAATATAATCTAGCCCCACTACGCGGTTCGGTTTGGGTAATTCACCTGTGAAATTTTCTAAACTCGATGCAACCGGATCTTTGCTCACGTAAATTCCGCTGAGACTTGACCTGGCAAACATTTTCCTTTGAAGAACTGCGGCAGTGTAATGTGTTGTGGGCTTATTAATGCTTTCAATCTTAGCCTCCTGCATGTTCAAAGCACTCATCCTCCAGTTTTTGTTGATCTTTCCACTTAGTCGAACACCATAATCGATTTTGTTTTGGAGATTCACGCCGGTTGATGTATCCCTGGCAATCCCTATTCGCCTTGAAAAGAATGGTCTGGAAAGGAAAGGATGACCTGAGCTTGTGAATAGGTCATTGTTTTCCAGGAAGAATTGTCTTCTTTCGGGGAAGAACAGTTCAAATCGATCAAGGTTTGTTACCTGTTCATCAAGCTCCACCTGGGAAAAATCAGGATTGACTGTTACATCCAGGTTTAACCCTGGTGTCACGGCAACCTTTGCATCAAATCCTATGGCACCTGTTGTGTTAGGATTGGTCTGGTTTTCTTCAAAATCCTGCGTACCGCTGCCGGTGACATATGGTATCAATGAAATATTGGGTCCTGGTTGTTTTAGAGGTTCATCAAAGACCAGTTCTTTAAGGAACGCCAGTGTTAAAATTTGATATTGCCTGGGGATAGGGGCCCAGGTAGAACGTTCACCAGTTTCAGTATCAATTCGATAAACGTTAATATTCCATTTTTTACTGCCTTTTTTATACCGCAACGTTTTAAATGGGATAGCAGCTTCCGCTATCCAATAACCTTTATATTGTTTGGCCTGCGCCACCCATTTATTGTCCCAGGATAATTCGAGGTCACGCCCCCCATTTTGTCCACCATTGGATACCAGTGCTTCGCGTTGTACTCCATAGGGATTGATACCAAACTGAAAGGCATTGGTATTATCCTGAAAGGGATCAATGATTAACGTAACTCCATCGACTGTACCCCGGTAATCCCTTCGAAGGGATGGTACAACGTATTTCCGATCATCGGTTAGATTATAAAGCTTGGCAGCGAAATAAAGATAGTCGTCATCATAAGTAAGCATGAACTCAACCTGCGACTCAGCTGGAATGGTATCGGCAGGGAAGTACTGATGAAAGTCACCAGCTCTGAGCACATTACTCCATCCGGCGTCCTGAAGGTCGCCATCAATGATGATCTCACCCTTCGACCTTTCTATATAATAACCTTCCTCACCATTGGCCAGAACGAGCTGACTGATGGTCCAGAAAGAAAGCAATAAGGTCGTTTTAATGTTCATTGCCGCGAAGCTATCTGGGAAAACTGAAGAGAATTTGAATTGTTTGACCGACCGGGGAATTTTCATGTACCAACCTGAAATATTACGTTTTAACCGGTGACCTAAATCATACAGGTATTTGATGTAAGCCATGATCTACCTTCCTGATAGTGGCGTACTTAACGACTCGAAAAGATAGACTGATAAAACCCTCCCAGGGCTTAAAAATGAAGAAAAAATACATAACTACAGATGGAAACACCGCAACGTCAAACATGGCGTATGCGTTCAGTGAAGTTGCTGCAATCTACCCGATCACACCTTCATCGGACATGGGTGAGAAGGCTGACGCATGGTCAGCACAAGGAAAGAAAAATTTATTTGGAGAGACTGTTGACGTGATCCAGATGCAATCTGAAGCAGGTGCTGCAGGAGCAATACACGGAGCGCTTTCAGGGGGTGCGATGGCTACTACTTTCACAGCATCGCAAGGGCTGATGCTTATGATACCTAACATGTTTAAGATAGCCGGAGAAATGCTTCCAACTGTTTTTCATGTTTCGGCCCGTTCCATTGCTGCTCAATCTCTTTCCATATTTGGGGATCACTCAGATGTGATGGCCACCAGGAGTACAGGTTTCGGACTGATCAGCTCCGCCAATGTACAGGAAGCCCAGGACCTTGCTGCCATAGCCCATCTAGCAGCTTTAAAATCTGGAATTCCTTTTATTCACTTCTTTGATGGATTCCGTACGTCACACTCCGTTCAGAAGATAGAAGAACTCTCATACGATGACCTGAGGGAAATGCTCGATATGAAGTATGTTGAAAACTTCAGGAACATGGCACTCAGACCGGAACGACCATTGGCGAAAGTTGGTGCTCAGAATCCGGATGTCTATTTCCAGGGAAGGGAAACTGTTAATCAGTATTATTATGACTGTCCGGCAGTGGTTCAGGAATATATGGATCTATTCGCGAAGAAGACAGGACGTAAATATGAGCTTTTCGAATACGTTGGTGTTCCTGATGCCGAGAAATTGGTGATCTCAATGGGGTCCAGTACACAGACCATTGATGAAACGATTGAATATCTTAATAAGAAAGGAGAAAAAGTCGGAGCCATTAAGGTGAGACTCTACCGACCATTCTCCGTAGAAGCATTCCTAGACAAAATACCTGAGTCAGTAACCCAAATTGCTGTAATGGATAGGACCAAAGAACCAGGTGGACCCGGGGAACCATTGTACCTTGATGTCGTTTCAGCATTCCAGAACAAACCCAATGTAAGAATAATAGGTGGCAGGTATGGTTTGTCATCCAAGGAATTCACACCATCTATGGTTAAGGCTGTCTTTACACATCTGGAAAATGATGGCTTTCATGATTTCACCGTAGGTATCAATGACGATGTCACACACAGATCCATTCCTGTTGCGGAAGAGATAGATGTAGAGCAAGAAGGGATCATCAGATGTAAGTTCTGGGGTTATGGGTCAGATGGCACAGTTTCAGCCAACAAGAATTCTATTACAATTATTGGTCAAAGCACAGATCAATTTGTTCAGGGCTATTTCCAATACGACTCCAATAAATCCGGAGGGTTCACTGTTTCTCACCTCAGGTTTGGCAAGGAACCAATCAAATCAGAGTACTTGCTTAATCAATGCGAATTCATTGCGCTTCACAGACCACAATACATTGGTAAGTATGATGTTCTGAAAGGGATCACTGAAGGTGGTACATTCCTTATAAACAATAGTCAAAAACCTGAGAAGATCTTTGGGTTGTTCACCAAGGAAATGCAGGAAACGATCCGTAAGAAGAAGATCAAGGTCTTTGCGATTGACGCTGCAAAAATTGCCAAGAGTGTAGGACTGGGAGGAAGGATCAATTCAGTAATGCAGACTGCATTCTTTAAGTTGTCCGGAGTTCTTCCGGAGAAGGAAGCCATTGACCTGATCAAAAGTTATATCGAGAAACAATTCAGGAGAAAAGGGATTGAGATCGTTGAGATGAACTGGAAAGCCATTGATGCGGCTGTTGACGCGGTTGCTGAAGTTCCTATCCCCAAAGAAGCTAAAGACGAGAAGTTTGTCGAATGGCAGGATGTGGTTCCTCCAGGTTCGGGTACTTACCCTGAGAAAGTTATGGATCCTGTTTTAAGGTTGGAAGGTGATAGTGTTCCTGTAAGCCTGATGTCCAGGGATGGCACCGTTCCCACAGGTACTAAAAAACTTGAGAAAAGGGGTAAACCAGGCAATCCCGATAAGTGGCTGGAGAAATTGGATTTCGTGCCTCCATGCAATTTGACCGAACCTTATCTTGAGTATCCTGCAAGTTGTTCGGGATGTGGAGAAACTCCATACCTGCATATGACTACTCAGATGTTTGGAAATCGAATGATGATTGCCAATGCTACCGGTTGTACTTCCATTTACGGAGGTACTTTCCCATCCATTCCTTATACCAAGGACAGTTCCGGCAAAGGTCCGACATGGGCCAATTCCCTGTTCGAAGACAATGCAGAATATGGTTATGGTATGAGATTGGCTGTGGATGCAAACCGAAAACAACTCAAGTCCTGCATTGATTCATACATCGCAACCTCCAAGGATCAGAAGTTCAACAAAGTTCTCAAGGACTCGCTAAAGCTGTGGAAGGAAGTAGGACCTGAAGCCCAGGATCAAGCTGAGAAGGTGAGGAAAATGCTACCGGATGTCTTGAAATCTGCAAAGGGAGAGCTACAATCCATTGTAGCCAAGATCGTCGAGCTTCAGGATTACTTTGTTGACAAGTCGATCTGGATCGTAGGAGGAGATGGTTGGGCTTATGACATTGGATTCAGTGGATTGGATCATATTATGTCAGGTGACGGCAATGTCAATTTATTAGTGCTGGACACTGAAGTTTACTCCAATACCGGAGGTCAAAGTTCTAAAGCTACTCCAAGGGGTGCGGTTGCAAAATTTGCTTCAGATGGTAAGAAACTATCAAAAAAGAACCTTGGATTGATGATGACCACGTATGACAATGCATATGTAGCATCTATCAACTTCGGCCAGGATCGTGAACAATCCGCGAGAGCTATTGTCGAGGCTGAACAACACAACGGACCTTCCCTGATCATAGCTTATTCACCTTGTATCGCACATGGTTATGATATGAGAAACAAGAAGAAGCAGTCCGAAAAGGCAAGCCACAGTGGATACTGGCCAATGTACAGATACAATCCTGATCTCAGAGAACAGGGATTGGATCCTTTCTCATGGGATTCACCTGAGGTTGACCTGGATTTTGCAGCTTTCAAAGAAGAAGAGATCAGGTACAGATCTCTCATGAAAGCCAATCCTGCAGAAGCCAAGCGCTTACATGACCTGGCTATAGAGGATAACAAGAGGAGATTCGAAGACCTGAAGAGTCTTGGTAATCCACCTAAATCAAATGGAAA
The DNA here is from genome assembly GCA_965242805.1 of Cyclobacteriaceae bacterium. Taxonomy (GTDB): domain Bacteria; phylum Bacteroidota; class Bacteroidia; order Cytophagales; family Cyclobacteriaceae; genus JANQEU01. The sequence continues at coordinate 5,807,346 of CBDETD010000002.1, forward strand.
GAAAAAGGAAGAAGAAACACTCAATGAAGTAACGTCATGATCGATCTTAGTACTAATTATCTCGGAATACACTTAAAGAACCCTTTGGTGATAGGTGCAAGTAACCTGGTCACGGATCTGGATAACCTTTACAAACTCGAACAGGCAGGTGCGGCAGCTATTGTGTACAAATCCCTATTCGAAGAACAGATCCAGCTTGAAAGCTATCAATTGGAACAGGAAACTGATCTGTATGAAGACTGGGATGCTGAGCATACCTCAATGTTCCCAAATTTAGGGCATGCGGGTCCGGAGGAGCATCTTTACAATTTGAAATCCGCCAGAGAAGCCATTCAAATCCCAATTATTGGTAGTTTAAATTGTGTGTTTGAAGATACATGGGAAGAATACGCTATTAAAATGGCAGAAACTGGTGTCGACGCCCTGGAATTGAACTTCTATGCTAATCTGATCGATCCTGAAAAATCCGGTAATAGCATCATTGGGGATCAGGTAAATGTCCTGAAGAGAGTGAAAAATGCGGTAAGGATCCCGATTTCAGTAAAGCTAAGTCCTTACTACACGAATACATTGGGAGTATTAAAGCAATTGGAGAATGCAGGAGCTGATGGGTTCATACTTTTTAACAGGCTTTTCCAACCTGATATTGATCTTGAGACTGAAGAACATCATTTTCCTTACAACTTTAGTATCTCAACCGACAACAGACTGGCTTTGAGGTACGCGGGGCTGATGTTTGACAACACCAAGGCAACAATCTGCAGTAATACAGGAATTCTAACGGGTTCTGATGCTTTAAAGATGGTCATGGCAGGAGCTGATGCCGTGCAAGTTGTAAGTGCCATTTACAAAAGAGGGATATCACATATTACTTCAATGCTTGAGGAAATGGCTGAATGGATGGAGAAGAAGAAGTATCTTAGACTGGATGACTTTAAAGGTAAACTTTCCAGGTCCAATATAAATGACCCGTTTGCCTATAAGAGAGCTCAGTATGTGGACATTCTGATGAAGTCAGAATTACATATGAGCTATCATCCCAAGGAAAATGAATTTTAAAACCTGACAAATAATTTAAAATGGCAAAAATTGGAATTTTTTACGGTTCGACTGATGGTAACACGGAAAGAGTTGTTGGTACAATACAAGAAAAATTCGGAGGCGAGGACGTAGTAGCTCTCCACAATGTTAGCTCCGCATCATCGGACGAAATGCAGGAATATGATAATCTTATTCTAGCATGTCCCACCTGGGAAATAGGAGAGTTACAGGAGGATTGGGATTCATTCATCGATCAGATTGAAGATGTCGACTATAATGGCAAAAAAGTAACATACCTTGGATTGGGTGATGCGGATGGTTATCCGGACACTTATCAGGATGCAATGGGAATAATACACGAAAGAATAGCAGATAGTGGTGCCGAATTCGTAGGTGCATGGCCAACCGATGACTACAACTTCGAAGATTCAAAAGGGATAGTGGATGGAAAATTCCTTGGCCTTGCGATTGATGAAGACAATGAGTCTGATAAAACAGAAGAGAGGGTGAGCGCCTGGGTCGCTCAACTCAAAGGTGAGTTTGGTATTTAAGACCAAATGGAAGTAGAAGACCACATAGTACATCAGGGATTTGTAACAAGTATCAAGGACCATTTGGCCCACATCAAATTGTTTGATAGGGCCGAATGTGATTCTTGTCATATCAAGGAATTTTGCGGAGCCACCGACGAATCAAGAACTGAATTTGATGTTCCGGATGATGGATTAAAGGTTGGCGATGAAGTAATCCTTGACCTGAAACCCTCCACAGGCCTGAAGGCAATGTTTTGGGCCTACATATTTCCATTCCTTCTAATTTTGACAGTTCTCGTAATTGGACGCACCCTTGGTGTTCCCGACAAATGGAATGGGATTGTTGCTATCGTGGTCTTATTTCCATATTTCTTCGGCTTATCTAAGTTTAAAAGCTACCTTCAATCACAATTGGAAATAAGAGTTAGAAAAACATGAGTGAAGCAGTACTTTATACGGTAATTATTCTGGTTTCTTTAGGGATTGCTGCTGCTGTAATCCTTTACGTTGTTTCCAGAAAATTTAGGGTCGACGAAGATCCCAGACTTCCAAAGGTCATGGATGCCCTTCCAAATACTAATTGTGGAGGCTGCGGTTATCCAGGTTGTAGCTCATTTGCCAATGAGTTGATCAAGACTGATGATCTGGGTCCTTATCATTGTCCTGTAGGTGGCAATGATGTCATGAAGGAGGTGGCAGAGATCCTAGGATTGGAAGTAGAAGAAAAGGATCCATACATTGCAGTAGTGCGATGTGCGGGCTCTATTGGGGTTCGAATTCATTCCTCCAATTACGACGGTGCCCCAAACTGTACCATAGCTTCAGACCTGTTCAGTGGGGAGAGAGGATGCTCCGATGGGTGTGTTGGGTTGGGTGAATGCGTGGATGCCTGTGATTTTGAGGCCATGTATATGGATGAGCATACAGGTCTACCTGTGGTGATAGAAGATAAGTGTACGGCATGTAATGCTTGCGTCACTGCGTGTCCCAAAGATATTATCCAACTCTGGCCTCAGGGTAAGAAAGGTAAAAGGATCTATGTGGCATGTGTCAATGAGGAGAAGGGTGGTACCGCCAGGAAAAATTGTTCAATGGCGTGTTCCGGTTGTGCCAAGTGTGCTGATGAATGCAAGTATGATGCGATCACAGTCAATAATAACCTGGCTTCTGTCGACTATGAAAAATGTAAGTTATGTGGTAAATGTGTAGTAGCCTGTGATGTGAGGAACATCATTGCCGATCATTTCAAACCTGAAATGCTGGACAAACTAGCCGAACGTCGGGATGCCCGACTCCAAAAAGAAAAGGAAGAAAGGATTGCGGAACGTCAGAAGGCTAAGGCTGAAGCAGCGGCTGCTAAAGAAAAAGAAGTAACACCTAATCCTGGAACAGATGCTGATTGAGTTACACAACAGGCTAAAGACATTTCACAAGGGTGGAGTTCATCCGCCAGAAAATAAACTATCAGAACACGCAGGTATTGAAGAATTATCGCTTCCTAAACAGGTGATAATCCCGGTATCCCAACATCTGGGTAAGCCTGCAACGATTGTGGTTGAAAGAGGAGATGAGGTCAAAGTTGGCCAGGTGATAGCACTTCATGAGGGCTTCGTTTCTGCCAATATCCATTCATCCGTATCAGGGAAAGTCGGAAAGATTGATGAAATGATGACCAGTACCGGATTCAAACAAACGGCTATAACGGTAAGGGTCAAAGATGATATCTGGGATGAGAATATCGACAGAAGTGAAGACCTGATCAGGGATGTCCCTTATTCTCCCAAGGAGATAGTTGAAAAGGTGATGGAAGCAGGAGTTGTTGGGCAAGGGGGTGCGGCATTCCCCAGTCATGTCAAGCTTTCTGTTCCCGAGGGCAAACACGTTGATACGTTGATCATCAATGGTGTTGAGTGCGAGCCTTACCTGACGGCAGACCACCGATTAATGCTGGAAAGACCTCATGAGATCATGGTCGGGGCAAAGATCCTGATGAAAGCGCTTGGAGTGGATAAAGCCATCGTAGGCATTGAGAACAACAAGCAGGACGCCATTGAGCTAATGACTGAGATTGCCAAAGAGTATGAGGGCATCACGGTTGAGTCACTCAAGGTCCAATATCCTCAGGGAGGCGAAAAACAATTGATTGAAGCTCTACTTGGGAGGGAGGTGCCTTCCGGTGGATTACCAGCGGATGTCGGAACGGTGGTCCACAATGTCGGTACAACTTATTCTGTGTACCAGGCGGTTCAAAAAAATAAGCCTCTCATCGAAAGAGTTGTCACTGTGACAGGTAAGAAAGTCTCGAAACCAGCAAATTACCTCGTAAGGATTGGAACTTCCGTGACAGAATTGATTGAGGCATCGGGAGGTCTACCGGAAAACACGGGAAAAGTGGTCAGTGGAGGACCGATGATGGGCAAAGCACTTCCGGATATTGATGTTCCCATAGCCAAGGCCACCTCAGGGATTCTATTGATACCTACGTTTGAATCCAAGCGAAACGAAGTTTATAACTGCGTGAGGTGTGGGAAGTGTATTGAGGTCTGCCCCATGGGACTCGAACCTTATCACCTTATGTTGTTGGGTAAGGGAAAGAACAAGGATAAGGCCAAGGAAGAAAATATTCTGGACTGTATTGAGTGCGGATCTTGCTCATTCATTTGTCCATCAAACCGACCTATTTTGGATTTTATCCGATATGGAAAATCCCAGGTCAGAAATGCAGATAGTAAACCATGAGCACTACACTACTCACCGTAGCTCCGTCTCCTCATATACATCAGGAAATGACCACACCTCAAATCATGAGGGGAGTGATCTATGCCATGCTACCGGCCCTGGGATTTTCGATTTACACGTTTGGGATAGGAGCAGTGAACGTGACGATGATCGCCATCTTAAGTTGCGCATTCTTCGAATATCTGATCTGTAAACATTTTCTTAAGGTAAAGTCATCAGTTACCGACGGGTCTGCTATTATAACTGGTATCCTTCTCGCCTTTAATGTGCCCAGCAATTTACCCTGGTATATTGTAGTAATTGGTGCGGCAGTTGCTGTCGGTATAGGAAAAATGAGCTTCGGAGGTCTGGGTAACAATCCATTCAATCCCGCATTGGTTGGCAGGGTATTTCTGTTTATTTCTTTCCCCGTCCAGATGACAAGTTGGCCTCAACCAATAGCTTCCTGGACAATTGACGGGGCGACAGGAGCGACTCCACTAGGAGTGCTGAAAGATGGATTGCGTCTTGGGAGTACGATTCCAGAGATCCAACCGGATATTCCTGCATACCTCGATATGTTCCTTGGATTCCAGGGAGGTTCACTGGGAGAGATGTCAGGGTTGGCCCTTATCATAGGACTGATTTACATGCTATACAAGAAGATTGTCACCTGGCACATCCCTGTGTCCATGATCATTACAATCTTCGTAATCGCAGGGGCCTTCTGGTTCATCAACCCCGACCGGTATATGGATCCATTGTTTCATATACTGAGTGGAGGAGTTCTTCTTGGTGCTGTTTTCATGGCGACCGATTACGTGACGTCCCCATTTACCCATAAGGGAATGCTGATCTTCGGATTTGGAATTGGCCTGATCACAGTACTGATACGACTATTTGGTTCTTACCCGGAGGGAGTTTCATTTGCTATACTGATCATGAATGCTTTCGTTCCGTTGATCAACAGATATACGAAACCACGAAGATTTGGAAATAAACCTGTAAGCAATGGCTGAGCAACGATCCTCTTCTTTTTTCAACATGCTGATCACTCTTGCGTTGGTGACATTGGCATCCGGAGTTTCCCTCGGATTTGTGTATAAGTATACCAAAGGTCCGATCGAAGCTGCCAGACTTGCCAAACAGATGAGAGCAATTAGCCAGGCGCTTGATCAGTATGACAACGCGCCCGTTGATGATTCTTTCAAAATTCCCGGATTGGTGGATGACGACTCACTTACCGTTTTTCCGGGCTATGTGAATGGAGAACTTACTGGCGTTGCCATTCAGACCTATTCCAATAAAGGATACACCACCCGAATATGGATCATGGCCGGTTTCAATGCCAAGGGATTGATACACGATGTAGTTGTCCTTGAGCATAAGGAAACACCTGGTTTGGGTTCGAAAATGAGTTCAGATGACTTCAAAGGTCAATACCTTGGCGTTGACCTGTCTTCAAAGGATATCAGGGTGACAAAGGACGGAGGATCAATCAATGCGATATCAGGCGCGACCATATCCTCACGGGCAATGTCCGAAGCAATCCAGTTGGCGTATGACTCTTACATGAATTATAAGAATGAAGAAGGAACTAACTAATCGAGAGAACTTTGCAAAAGGGCTGATTGATGAAAATCCTGTTTTCGTCCTCCTTCTGGGGCTGTGTCCTGCCCTGGGTGTGACCACTTCGGCTATCAATGGTCTGGGAATGGGTTTGGCGACCATGTTCGTATTGCTGATGTCAAACCTCGTGATATCAATGGTACGAAGCTTCATTCCTCAAAAGGTTAGGATTCCTTCCTTCATTGTCGTGATCGCATCTTTTGTGACCGTGGTTGACCTCGTCATGGCGGGCTTTGCACCTGGACTACATGAACAGCTCGGTCTTTTCATTCCTTTGATCGTGGTGAATTGTATCGTTCTGGGAAGGGCAGAGGCATATGCGTCAAAGCATGCGTTGAAGTCTTCAATTATTGACGGATTGGGCATGGGAGTTGGATTCACCTTTGCCCTGACAACATTAGGAGGGATCAGGGAAGTTCTTGGCAGTCTCTCATTGTTTGGATTTAAATTTTGGGAGGCGGATGGAATGATATTGTTTATCCTGGCTCCCGGGGCGTTCATCGCACTGGGATTCATCATAGGATATTTTGAATGGAGAAAAAATAGGAAAACTGCATAGCTATGGACGGATACCTGACCATCATTGTATCAGCAATTTTTATCAATAACATTGTCTTAGCCAGGTTTCTAGGGATCTGTCCGTTCCTGGGCGTTTCGAAGAACACATCCACCGCCGTGGGTATGGGAGGCGCTGTCCTTTTCGTCATGACCGTGGCGACCATTGTTACGTTTCTTATCTATCAGTTCTTACTCTTACCTTTAGAGATCACCTACCTGCAAACTGTTGCTTACATACTTGTGATTGCCTTCCTGGTCCAGGTAGTGGAGATCGTGTTGAAGAAAGTAAGCCCGGATCTGTACCAGGCATTGGGAGTATTCCTGCCATTGATCACGACGAACTGCGCGATACTTGGGGTGGCTATTCTCGTTATCCAGAATGACTATGACCTCTTACAAAGTGTGGTCTTTGCCATAGCTAATGCCATTGGATTCACCCTGGCAATCGTACTTTTCTCAAGCCTACGGGAGCATCTCGAAATGGCAGAGCTACCTCCAGCAATGAAAGGAGTACCTGCTGCATTGATCATTGCTGGTATTTTAAGCATGGCCTTCATGGGATTTGCTGGATTGGTTTAGGACCTTCTATTACCACACTTAATTGTCAGCCTGAGCAATTTGAACTGTCAGGCTGAGGTTCTCAAAGACTTGCTTTGAATCATACGCTCTGTGGCTTGGCCAAATACACCCCTGCAGTTCTTTCGACGGAACAGCGAGTATTGTTGCACCGAAGAGAATTGAAAGTGGAGGAGAAAACTATTCATAAATTGTATGTGGAAATATGAACAGTTTCTCATTTATTTTTTAACTGGCACTCGTTACAAACGAGCGCCAGCATTGTAGCGTTACCCTAATCCTCGTTTGCAACGAGGATTACAAAAAAAACTGCATTTGCAATGCTTTAATAGAAAAGCTTCAAATAATATCAAGGTCTCACTAACAACTCCTCTATGTCATAGACCTCCCCATTCTTAATAACTGTCCTGATCTTCCGTGTATTCCGAATATCCTCAAGTGGGTTGGCCTCCAGTATGACCAGGTCTGCCAGTTTTCCCACTTCGACAGAACCCAGATCATCCCAGGCGTTCAGGAGCCTGGCATTGTTTATCGTAGCTGTCTGCAGGACCTCCAAAGGTGTTAACCCGGCATCCTGGTACGTCTCCAACTCAAGATGAAGTCCAAATCCATAAGGAATAATAGGGGAGTCGGTACCCGCCACTACAAATCCTCCTTTATCATGTACATCCCTGACCATTTGTATCAAATTTTGGTACAATCTCTCAGAATCTTCCCATTCGGCGTCCATCATGCCGGGAATACCTCTGGGCCTGCTCCCAACGAATGCCTGCCATCTATTGTCCTGGAAAATGGATGAATCCCTGTTCATTAAATACTTGTAGGCCAGAATGGACGTTGTCGGTGTGAATGACATCCCTGATTTAGCCAGGAGATCTGTGACATCACCGTAGGAATTGAACGTTCTGCTTAGCTTGGAGGAATAGCCGATCCTGCTTGTTCCACTCACATGCTCTGTGCCATCGGTGCCATAACCAACTGCGGGAAAAACTTCATGGGAAGTTACCGGAATTCCCAGTTTGTGGGCTCCTAATACTACCTGACGTTGCAAGGGATCAGGCAGACGCACATAAGTTTTGATAAGATCATATTCCAGTACATCTGCCCTGTTCAATTCCATTTCTATTTGCTCAACAGACTCCGTTGTGGCACCGCCATCATAATAGATCCTCGTTCCATCGATTGGTCCTCCTGTATAGAAGATCCTGGGGCCTAATGCTGTCCCGGATTGGATGGCTTCCCTTCTGCACAATACATCATAAGGATTACTTGAAGGATTTCTCATAGTGGTGACTCCCCAGGCCAGCCATTTACGGCCAAGTACTTCGCCATTACTGCTCTCTTCATGGGCATGATTATCAATAAGACCGGGGATGATGTATGTCCCCGTTGCGTCAATTTCCCTGGTGCCTTCCGATTCGATATTACTGGAGATACTGGTTATCTCTGAACCTTCAATAGTAATGTCCATATTTTCGAGGATTTCTCCTGTCCGGACATCGATGATATTACCTCTCCGAAGCACAAGTTTTGTGTCCGGTATATTACGTTTCCAACTCAGATCCATTGGAAGTTCACGAGATGAGCCGTCTTCGATATTGACAACCTTAAGTCGATCAGTGGCTAAATAAAGGACCGACCTCGAGTCACCACTCCAGCTTGGCATGTCAGATAATTCATTTGTCAACCTTGTCGGTTCATCCGTGGCATCTCCGTACTCATCAACGGGCATTAACCACAAGGTACCTTTTCCCTTAATCACCATGTGTTTTCCATCCGGTGACCATTTGGGGCCGTCGTTTCCTCTCTTACCAAATGACCAGTGTTCAACCGCTTCCTGGGGACGCATTTCACCATCATCGACTGAGAAAAGAAAGACCCTGTTGACTCCCTCCCTGTATAGGGAAGAGTAGGGGTCCAGTATGCTCAATGCCAATATTCTGGAGTCCGCCGACCATGTGGGCGTACCAACACTACTTCCAAGATCACCGGCAATTACCCTGCTTTCGCCTGTGTTGATCTCCACAAGGTTCAAAGCCCCGCCTCGTGGCCCAAAACTTTGGGTGAATGCAATCTGATTGCCATTGGGGGACCAGCTGATCCCTGAGGGTGATCCATCCGTTTCCAGGATTTTCCTGATCTTTCTTTCCTCGAGATTATAGATCCAAATTCCAAAAGAAGAATCAACATCTGAGCAGTACGCAACTTCCGAACCATCCGGTGACCATACGGGCATGATCTGGACGTAGGGATCATTGGTCATCTGAACGAGGGAACCGTCCTCACGTCTAAGGTAAAGATCCTGGAGAGCTGTAAAAACCACTTGTTTACCATCCGGACTCAATGCAGGATCAAGGATCCCTTTCACTGGAAATGGACCTTCACTGCGCAGATCTCTTTTCCTTCTCTCGTAGGGTGTTCTATCAAGTATTAAGGGGACGGAGAACGGAACATCTTTTATTGTCTCCTGATTCCTGAGTTTTATCTTCCCAGAGGCTGTAAAAAGCATGTCTCCTTCGGCTGTCCATGAAACCGGAAATGGAAAGACATCTTCTTCCTCTGATGTGATAGTTGTTGATTTCCCATCTTCAAGGGAGACACTCATAAGTTTGGAGATGGATTGTTTTCTTTCATTGAATACCAATTCACTTCCGGACTCATTCCATGAAATTCCGGCCAATCTTCCTTGTCCCTGGTAGTGACTCTTCCTTTTACCAGATGTCATATCCTGGATAATGATACCGCTGGTTTCATTTCCTGCGGAGACATATGCCAGTCTGTTTCCGTCAGGGGACCATCTTGGATCATATTCGTTTCCGGCATCATTCGTGACAGGATTGATCTGTTCAGCCACGATGTCCATTGACCAGATATCGTAGCTCCCGCCTCGGTCGGATGAAAAGACCAGCTGAGTGCCGTCTGGTGACCAGTCAGGCTCTCGGTAATCAAAAGCTCCGCTTGTCATTTGTTTGAGTCCTGAGCCATCTACATTGATGATGTAGACATGCCAGTTGCCCTCCCAATAGGCCTGAAAAGTAATCTGTGATCCATCGGGGGACCATTTGGGTTGACGGGCATTGCCGAGGGAGTCCGTTATGGCTAGAGCTTCACCACCATCCACAGGCATAAGCCAGATCCGTCCCAGGAGATCGAAAGCGATGGTATTCTTGTCGGGAGACAAGGTGGCTGCCATGTTAGTGCCTTCATCGAGTTTAAATTCCTTGATGACTTTTTCAGGGACTTGATCGGATGAACCGACACATCCCATGAGGAATACAGTTACTACCAATATTGAAAATGCTTTCATAGGGTCAGTGGTTGATACATGGGAAAGATAGGGAATTGAATTGAAAGAGAAAGGTAGCATTCCCATTTCAAAGATGCAGTTTAATTTTAGTCGGCGAAAGACACCCATTACTCCCTTGAAGTCAGCACACCCGTGCAGTCAGTGCATCCCTGCAGTCGTTACTTTCACATAGTCATTACCCGTTGCGTTCATTACCCACTCAGGTGATCACCTAGAGCAGTCATTTTGACTAAAGAAGAGTCCTCATTACCCCCTGCAGTCATTTCGAACGGAACATAGTGAAGAGAGAAATGACTTTTGTGTTCGGAGTGTCGATAATCCCATCCGAAATGACTACGGGAGTGAGATGGGTTAGTCACACGATACTCCGGGTCTACTGGACTGGTTATTTGCTCAAAAAAAAGAATAGAATTAGGGACATAGAAAAGCAATGTAGTGTTGTTATACAAAGAGTAGATTCTATTGTTTAATAAGATGGAAATTTTCAAATTAAAACCAGCGGGAATAAAGTATACCGATCTATCAAAGATCCCACCGGACTATACCGATAAAATGGATAAGGAGTATAACTGGATGGCGAAAGGATACGATGTATTTATGACGATCTTTCCTCTGTGGAAAAAATGGATCAAAAAGGTAATTCCACATATTCATGGCAAGAAGATTCTGGAAGTTTCCTTCGGTAGTGGATATCTGATGACTAAATATGCTTCTGCGGGATACGAAATCTATGGGATCGATTACAATGATAAGATGCTTGAGATCGCTCGAAGAAAAATAGAGAAGCTTAACATTAAGGCTGATCTTTCTAAAGGCAATGTCGAGGATCTTCCATTTGCTGATAATACGTTTGATACCGTAATCAATACCATGTCATTTACAGGATATCCTGATGGTGATAAAGCCATGAGTGAATTGAAAAGGGTATTGAAACCTAATGGGAAACTCTTGTTGGTTGATTTCGACTATCCCGGGAACCATAATATTTTCGGCTATTGGACTGTGAGGTTATGGGAAAAGTGCGGTGATGTGATCAAGGATATTAATTCTATCCTGAACAGATATGGATTCGATTATGACGTTGTAACTGTTGGTGGATTCGGAAGTATTCAATTGTTTATTGCCAGGAAAGTAATTTGATCTAATCAATTATTGCGTCCGGACCCGGTTACCTTTTCTCTTGATTGGTTGCTCTATTCACTCTCATTTCATCCGTCTTAGGAGCCTCACTGCACTTCTGTTGTCACTTCTCCCTTACTTTCCAATCGCCGAAAACGATCACGTGACTCCCAGTTCGGTCGAAATGACTGGACGTAGTGAGGATTGGTATTAGTGAGATTAGAAAGATTGCAGAGGATGCAGTAGGGGCATTCAAAAAAGCCTGTAAATAACCACGAAAGATTATTGGTAGATATGATGGTAGGATCCTCCCAGATAAACGTGATCGTCGTTTCAATAAATGATTAAAAACGGATTCATAGAAACTTTGGTATCTTGAGATAATTATTAAGTTTCAAACATATCAGTGATACTTGAATGTCGAAAATAATTTGATGGACAAATCTAACCCGAGTACAAATTGATCGAAAAAGATTGATGTCATGCTGAAGAAACTACATTATTTATTGCAAAATCGTCTTCTTCAATTCATAGTTGCAACCATACTTCCTGTTACGGTTACATGGGGATTTATAGAATTCCTAAACAACTATCTACCAGAAACATTCATTAACTCAATTCATGTATTTGTTTTCATTATTCTGGTATCCATCATTTATGGTGTTTCTAAGACATACCCAAGGGATTCAATTGTAGTTGTCAATAAAAAGAACGAAACTAGAATTGAGTTCGGCTTTTCTGATACAGTTAGCTTAAGTGAATTTGATTTGGTAATTCCTGTAAATGATTGTTTTGACTGCTTTAATGACAAAACGCTGGTTTATGAATTCATTCAAGAAGATTATGACGGAAACTCCGTAAAATTTTTGGAGGATACTTTTATTAACCTCAGGGAAAACGGGATAGATGGCGTTATTGAACCGACTAAAAAATTTGGAAACAACAAAAGGTTTGATATCGGTACTGTAGCAGTGATCGAGTCAAGAAAGCGAAGAGTTTATCTGGTGGTGGCAGCTACTATAAATGCGAAGAAGCAGGATAAAACGGACTCGTCGAAATTATGGACTGCATATAATAGTCTTTGGTCAAAAGTGAAACAAGAAGGGAGACTAAACGATCTTTTGGTCACCGTTTGGGGTAGAGGTCAAACAGCTGTTTCTTACTCAAGACAACAGCTTACACACTTGCTTCTTTCATCATTCATCTTGAGTGAGGCGGATCGAAAGATTACAAATCGCATTTTCATCAACACTAGGTTAGAACATAAAGGAAGTGTTGATCCTGATTATTTTGAGGACATGAAAAGATTTTTATCCTCAATTAATTATCAGTAGACAATAAGCTAAAATATAGAAACCTTGTAAAAATGACACAATCGAAAAGGTACGATTTTGTTGCGTTAATCTTCCAATTGGCGGATGAGAAATCCATTTATGAGTAGTGCTACCATTCATGAATAGATTTCTCAGTCCGCTACATGATTAGTGGACGAACTACGGATTCACAAGCTCCCTTCGAAAAGACTGCAGGGACGTTGTAGGGGATTGTTCAAAAAGACCATCAATGCCCGATGAGATGATAATGGTTTTGGAATGACTGTAAGATCCTTTTTGAATAAATTCAAACAACGTGATACGTTATTTAAGAAAATAATGTATATTGATCAATTACAGATAATGGAACTTTATACTCACTGTTAACTTGCCAAACACGAACTCACAATCATCCATTCCAACTGTAAGGGTAGAATACATTTACGCATTACTACTACTGACATGCCCTCAGCCCTTGCTCTCCCAGAATCTCGAGAACCTATCGGATCAAAAACCTATTGATTACAATGGGAATATTTCTATGGTCTCCACTTTCTATGATAGTCACGGCATCGCCAGCAGGAGGGATCCCTTTTTCTGGCAGCTCAATGCAAATCTTAATTTCACGATCCTGGGGATCATTCAGGCACCATTTGCAATGACCATCAGTCAACAAAATAAAAGATTTTCCCAGCCACAACCCTTTAATAGGTTTGGTATCAGTCCAACATATAAAGCGTATTCTCTTCATTTGGGTCATCGGACCATGCGATTTTCGGACTATACACTTTCAGGTAATCTCTTTTTTGGGGTAGGGGCAGATTTCAAGCCATCGAATAATCCACTACGGATAAGTCTAATGTATGGTCGTTTTGCTAAACCAGTAGCGAGATTTTCTGAAGATGGACAGGTTTTTGCAGAGCCTTCATACAAAAGAATGGGCTTCGGAGCCAAAGTAGGTTATCAGAAAACTAATCATGAATTTCACTTTATTTTATTCAAATCTGCAGATGATAATGGATCAATCGATCCTATGGATTCATTGGATATTTACCCGGAAGAGAACCTAGTATTAGGCGTAGACGGAAAGTTTCGAATATCAAATCAAATTCAATGGAAGACTGAGTATGCATTTAGTATGTTTACCAGAAATACATCAACTCCTGAAATATTCATCGATGAATTCAGCTTTGTAAATAATCTAGGAGATCTTTTTGTTCCGAGAGCTTCATCTTCATACTCCAGAGCTCTATTCAACGAGTTACAATTCACATTCAAAAAAATCAATTTTAACATTGCTCACAGAAGGGTTGATCCTGATTATTCCACTCATGGATCCTCTTTCATAAATAATGACTTTGAAGACTTTAGTTCAGGGATAATTTTCCCACTATTGAGAGGTAAACTAAATGCTACTGGTAATATTGGATTTCAAAGAAATAATTTAGATGACCAGCGACAAGCAACGTTAAGCCGTTTAATTTTTTCATCCGGAGTCACGGGACGTGTCAATCAAAAGGTTAGTTTTCAAGTCAACTATTCAAACTATAATTCACGCACAAGGCAAAGTGTATTGCAACGTGATGTCTTGACTGACACTCTTGAATATGTCCAACTAACAAGAAACGGATCATCGTTGATCTCCTATACTTTTGGGCAAGGGGATTCCCAATCTGGCATATCATTGTTCAGCACATTTCAAGATATTAAAGACAATTCTGGATCAAACTCAAGATTCTTCAACTACACATTAAGCTTCCGGAGGAATATATTCAGTGAGGTGATTCTTTCCTCTTCATTTATGGTGAGTGAAACAAGGAGTAGAAATTCAGAAAATATAAGAATAGGACCCACCATCAATCTTAGCAAGTCATTCCGGAATAATAAGTTCAGAACAACCTTGTCTTATAGTAACCTCCGTAATTATGTTGGCGGAGACTTCGAGGGTAATGCTAGTCCATTGAGATTGAACACTTCGATCCGTCTTGGAACTCGACAAAATATTTCCATCGGAATATATTACTTGTCCAGAAAGTATCCCGCGGAAACAAAGCGACAAGAGCTACATGAACTAAGAACAAATTTCAAATACAATTTGAGGATATGAGATCAGCTTCTCGGTTATAAGGTTTTGTCATATTCACAATTAATTCAGACCAATTTGGCAAGGTTACTTCTTTTACTAATCGGATTTTCATTACCAAACAGAAGAAGAAATAATGATCTGTAAACCATTATATCATTTCATGACATGTTTTCTTGGAATCTGTTCCTTTGGAATTACTAGTGTAGTCGCGAACGATATTACACCTTCCGCGGATTTTAGTTATTCATTTATTGGAAATCTTCAATGCGAGAATAACACTATTCAATTCACAAATCTTTCTACCACCCTTTCAGGTTCAATAGTTTTAACAATTTGGGATTTCGGTGATGGAAAAAGTTCAGCAGTTTTTCTCCTGTTCACACCTATAGTTCTTCGGGGAATTTCACCGTCCGATTAACTGTTCAAAACTCCAATGGAGATATTGATATTAACTCTACAATAATTAATGTCAATCCCCAGCCTGATGTAAATTTTATAATAGATGGTATTACTACAAATCAGTGCGTTGGTACTGCGCAGACATTTCGAAACCTTTCGACCATTTCCGTCGGATCTCTCAATTATTCATGGGATTTTGGAGATGGAAATTCCTCAACCTCGATAAACCCTACCCATTCATATTCAATTGCAGGAACATACATCATATCATTGACAGCATCTTCGGATTTGACAGGATGTTATGATGTTTCTTCAAAAGAGATAATAATATCCCCAAACCCCGTTGTAGACTTTGATGTAGATGATGTTTGCTTTGGATTTCCCGCCGAATTTGTCAACGTATCGTCAATTCCATCAGGTTCAATAAGTTTTACCTGGGACTTTGGAGATGGAAATGTCTCCACGTTGTCAGAACCTTCTTATTTGTATTCAACAGATGGAACTTTTCCTGTTATTTTGACAGCTATATCCTCAGAAGGTTGTACCGGACAGAAGAACTCCTCCATAAATATTCATTCACAACCGATAGCATCTTTCGATTTCATCGATCATTGTTTCGGCACACCTACTAATTTCAACAATCTTAGTACGATAAATTCAGGTGTATTGGACTATAAGTGGGAATTTGGAGATGGAGTCATCTCTACTCTTGAGAACCCAAGTCATCAGTACAATTTTCCGGGTTCTTATTCCGTGAGTTTGACGACTTCATCTGACAACGGGTGTGTTGATAATCAATCGAATGTGGTTACATCTCACCCAGTCCCAAGAGCTGATTTTGACTTGGAAGATGTTTGCCTAGGTCTGCCTTCAACTTTCCAGAATTTAAGTTCAATAATATCGGGTTCCATTACCTATTCGTGGGATTTTGGTGATGGAAATTCCTCAACGCTTAAAAATCCAACCCACATTTTCACCTACCCAGATGAATATGATATTCAGCTCACTGCTACTTCGGAATTCAGTTGTCAAGATATAAACTCAAAAAAACTTAAAGTATTGGAATCAACCCAATCCGGCTCAATTTCTGGCCCGAATGTCTTATGTATTGATGATGATTCGCGTTATAACCTTTTCCTTAATGGACATGTTGGATCGATTCTGAGGTGGGAAAAGTCTTCAAATGGATTGAATCAGTGGTTATCGATTGAGAATACATCAAATTTCCTCGAAATAAGTGAGTTGACCGAATCAACGTACTTCCGGACTGTTGTACAGAATGGTTTATGTGATGTTATGACTTCAGATCCACTATTTGTTGAAGTGAATGGAAAATCCAAAGGAGGAATACTATCAGGAGGAGGCAACGTTTGTTATGGAGAAAATTCAGGTACACTTACACTAACAGGATTATCAGGATCGGTTTTAGGATGGCAAAAGTCCACCATTTCCGATGAAGGTCCCTGGACAGCTATCTTAACTACTGGGAACGAGTATCAATACATTGATCTCACAAAAACAACATATTTCCGAGTAGAAGTCCAAAATGGTGTCTGCGGCAGTGTTTTTTCTGAAGTGGAAAGAGTAACAGTGGATGAAGAACTTTTAGCAGGGATTCTTGTGGGTGGTAGTGTAAATGTATGTGAAAATGACAACTATGGATCATTGGTACTGTCCGGGTATAATGGGGACATTATCAGGTGGGAGAGCGCCACAAATGACCAAGGACCGTGGAGTTCAATAAATCTAAACTCTCCATCAATCAATTATGAGAATTTAGGGAATACAACTTATTTCAGAGTAATAACAGAAAATGGAAGCTGTGGACAAACAACATCCAACAAGGCCGTAATCTATGTCAGTGAATCTACTGATCCAGGAGTTATATCCGGAATTTCGGAAGTGTGTGCAGGGAGCAATGAAGGAATATTGACTCTTTTCGACTACTCAGGTGACATATTGCGATGGGAATCAACAGTTGACAAGATTGATTGGATAGATGCTGGAATTGATGGATCATCATTACCTTTTTTTGATCTCGGGCAAACGACCTGGTATAGAGTTGCAGTTCAAAATGTTGATTGTGGCGAATTATTCACCCCAGTTCATGAAGTGAAAGTTCACCCTTTAGCTTTAGTAGATTTTGAAGTTGATGATGTTTGTCAGGGAGAGAGTAGTGAATTTGTTAATAATACCACCTTGGTGGAAGGTGAGATTCAACAATTTTTGTGGGATTTTTCTACCGGATCTTCTTCGACGAACATCTCTCCCAAATATTTATTTCCAGATCATGGGAGCTATCCAGTCACACTAAAGGTAATAACCATGGAAGGATGTGTTGATTCCTTGCAGCAGTCCATAAACGTCAATCCAAAACCATCCGCGAAATTTTCTGTAGAAGATGTATGCGAGGGAGATTCGGTAAATATAATAGACCTTTCCAGTGTTGATTTGGGTGAAATTGTAAATTATAATTGGTCACTTGGAGATGGTAATCAATCAATACAGAAAAATATTCAACATCTATACAATGGTCCTGGAGACTATACTATCGAACTTGATATCAAGTCAGACAACGGGTGTAATTCTACCGCATCCAAGATCTTGACTGTGGAACCTGCGCCAGTAATTCAATTTGAGGCCAAAGATGTATGCTTTGGCACACCGATGGAATTTCAAAATAATTCAACTATCAATGAGGGAGTACTAAGTTATGAATGGATTTTTAGTGATGGTACAGTATCTGGCAATGATAATCCCCAAAAACTTTTTGATAAACCAGGGACTCACACTGTGGAATTAAGTGGAATATCCGACAAAAGTTGCATTTCTACACTTATCAAAGATGTGCAGGTAATTGAGCAGCCAATCGTCAATTTTGAGGCTGATAATTCTTGTGTCGGAAGCATTGTGACATTTGAGAATATCTCCATAGGTGATAGTCTTTCCTATAATTGGAGTTTCGGTGATGGCACCTTTTCTCAAACAAAGTTTGTAGAACATATTTACAATGCACCGGGAGTTTACAATGTTTCCTTATCGGCAGAGAATGTACAGGGTTGTGGTGATGTTGATGAAATTCTTTTGTCAATTCAACCATTGCCACAACTAAACTTTGTCAGCGAAGAAGCATGCGAAGGTGATTCAGTTCTATTTCAAAATCTTTCCTCGATATCCTCTGGAAATGTTGAATACCTCTGGGATTTCGGTAATGGACGATCATCATTTGAAACCAGCCCTTCGCATTACTACGATTCCTTGGGGTCGTACGTGGTTCAACTAGAAGGTCGATCAGAATTCGGATGTATTTCAAGAAAATCTCAGTTGATAGAGATCTTTCCATTACCGAAGCCAGACTTCAAAATCGATCCGGTATGTGCTGGATTAATTTCTTTCTTTCAGAATAATTCTATGATTGAAATTGGAGAAATAGAAAGTTTTTTATGGGATTTAGGCAACAACATGAGCTCTACATTAAGGGATCCCTCCGTGCGTTACGAAAATTCTGGTGGTTACAATGTTGAGTTGACCGCAATATCAGATAAGGGTTGCCTTGCCAGTATTAAGAAGGAGGTGTTGGTAAAGGACACTCCAATTGCCGATTTCGAAATTCAAGATGTATGTTTTGGTAACTATGTTGAGCCAATTAACAAGTCAATCAGTGGTGCTGGATCTCCCACATTCCAGTGGGAATTTACAGAAAGCGAAGTTTCTGTTCTGAAGAACCCAAAATATAAGTACGAGAAACCTGGAGTTTTTTCAGTTTCTCTAGTTACCAAATCTGATGAAGGATGCCTTGACTCAATTACCAGATCAGTCATGGTATATGAACTTCCGGATGTTAATGCTGGAAATGATACCATAGTATCACAAGGGTTCAAAGTCCAATTAAATGCAACCGGGGCAAGGAGCTATTCATGGGAACCAATTGAATATCTGAATAATTCCGAAATATCAAATCCGACAGCTACTGTCGTGCAGCCAGTCACATACACCGTTACAGGAAAAGATTCATTTGGTTGCGTGGGTATTGACTCGGTTTATGTGGGAATGGAGGATGATTTTGTCCTTGTTACAAACAATGTCTTCACGCCAGATGGAAATGGTCAAAATGACACATGGGTAATTGACAATATTGAAACATTTGGGACAGCTAATGTTACGGTATTTGACAGATATGGAAAATTAGTTTTTGAGGACAGAGAGTATACTAATGATTGGAACGGGACAGCAGGAAACGATATTCTGCCTGATGGGACCTATTACTATGTGATCACTTTTTCTAACAGTCATAGAAAGTACCACGGTGCTATTACTCTGATAAGAAATAGATGAAATCGAATATCTACCATATCAGATCCATATTAATAATGCTTTCATTTTGTATTTATTTTAAAATGTATTCACAGCAGAATTTGATTCCCAGTCATTATTATATGAATCCCTATTTGATTAACCCAGCCAAAGCAGGGGTCGATAAAAGTAGCAATGCGTATTTCATTTATCGAAATCAATGGGCAGGGGTGGAAGGTGCTCCGGAGAGCCAGATTTTCACCCTGGACGGTGGATTAGAGACAGAGCGAATCGGGTTAGGATTAACATTTTTCAATGATGTGATGAATGTTCTGGGGAGCACTGGTGGTGCACTTACTATGAATTACGAAGTTTCCTTATCATCAAAACAGAGTTTAAGGTTTGGCATGTCCGGTTTGGTTCAACAAAATAGGATTTTCTTTGAACGAATAAAGGTGGATGACCTTACGGATCCAAATCTGTTGAGCAACAACAGCAATGAAACGAATTTTGATCTGAGCGCTGGATTGGCTTACCAATACAACCAGGTGCACATTGGATTTTCAATAAACCAAATGATCCAAAATGAAGTCACACATAAGAATTCTCCTCTTTTTCAGTCGCTTTCCTATAAAAATGTAAGACACTACTATTCCTCTTTCTCCTATAATCTTGAAGTAAATGATAAATGGGAAGCAGCACCAATGATAATGGTTAGGACGGTTGAAGGTTTACCATCGCAGTTTGATGCGAATACAAAAGTTACATACAATAAGAATATATGGTCGGCATTGACTTATAGGTATAAAAGTCACGTAGGATTAGCTTTCGGTTTGCTGCTATCAAACAGATATGTTTTCGGCTATAATTTTGAAATTCCGACGAATGACCTTCGCCTGGTAGGAGGAACTACCCATGAATTCCTCCTAGGGTTACGATTAGGTAAGCCAAAACATAACCAGGATGGTCTGAAGATCTCTGAGGATCACATTCGGATTTTGGACGATCAGTACAGATCCCAGATGACCCAGATCGATTCGGTAGTTGAGCGAAACGAAGAGAAAAACAGACTCCTGGCTTTAATGAAAGAGGCCCTTGACAGTGAATCCGAGGAGATCCGCGAATTGATATCAGACTATGAATCATTCAAAGGCGACATTAACTCCATAAAAGAATCGATGAGTGACTTGTCCGATGATGAGGATCTCCGGTATTTCCTGGTGCTTGGTGTTTTCAGTAAGCTGGAAAACGCCAATTTATTCCAGCAGATACTTCTGGAAAATGCCCGGATGGACACTAAGGTTGTCCCTGGAAACACCAGTGGTACATGGTATCTGATCCATGTATCGGGATTGAAAAGGTGATGGTTCCCTGCAGGCCTTCCGTCGGAAGGCCTGCAGGGATGCATTCTGCAATCATTTCGACCGTTCTAGAACTCCTATTCCGCCCCTGCAGTCTTTTCGACCGGAGAGAAACGGAGGGAGAAATCTATTCATAATACAGCTTACTCTCGTGAATAGATTTCTCACTCCACTGCGTTCTGTTCGAAAAGACTGCAGGAGAGTAGAGACTGCAGGGGTGTAATTGAGAGGAATTAATTCACCCACTTTTTATAAAAACTACTTTTAGGACTTAAATATTTAGATTACATTTAGGACTTTAATTGATATTTGATGAAAAAGAATTCAATAGGGGAGTTTGAAGAAATAGTCATGCTGACCGTAGCAGTACTGTTTGATGAGGCGTACGGCGTGGCTATTAAATCCGAAATAGAGAGTAGAATGAACCGTAAGGTCAGCGTAGGTGCCATGCGAACTGCACTGGATAGATTGGAGAAAAAGGGATTTCTTGAATCAACTTTTGGGGAAGCTACCGCTGTAAGAGGTGGTAAACGAAAACGGTACTTCAGGGTTACTCCCTTTGGCAAGAAAGCCTTGGATGAGGTCATGCTATCCCGGAAGAAACTTTGGGAAGATATCCCAGAGGTAGCGTTCGATTTCAAACTCTCAATGTAATTCAACAAGGTGCTACCAATAAAACTTCTCCGTTGGTTTTGTAAACCCGATCTGCTGGAAGATGTAGAGGGCGACCTGATGGAGCTTTATAATGAGAGACATCAGAAGAACTCAAAATTGGCAACCATCAGACTTTTCCTGGATGTATTGTTCCTGTTTCGTCCCGGGATCATCAGAAATGTAAACTCAAAGGTCAACTTAAATAATTCGGCGATGCTACGAAATTTCATTATCACGACCCTTCGATTTGCCCTCAGGCATAAAGGGTACACATCTCTTAATCTCATTGGTCTATCAGTTGGGATATCCGCTGTAATGATCATCCTGCTTTGGATCAATGATGAGATCTCCATGGATACATTCCACACTAATTCTCACAGGACCGTCAAACTTTGGAGGAACATGCACCAGACCAATGGTGAGATCATTACCACATCGGCAATCCCCCAACCCCTCGAGATATTGCTGGAGGAAGAGTATCCGGAAATCGATCAGGTGGCCCTGATCGGTTGGGAGATGGAATTAGCTTTCCGTAAGGGCGAAAGTGTCTCCTATGAGACGGGTCGATACGTATCTCCCGAATTCTTCAGTATTTTTTCATTTCCAATCCTGTTGGGTAATAAAGGCGACCTGTTCAGCGATATGAATTCCATTGTCATCACCGAAAGATTGGCAACCAAATATTTCGGGGCCAGTTGGAGGGAAGAGGCAATTGGGAATACCATAAACGTTAATGAAAGGCAACTGGTAGTTTCAGGAGTTATGGAGATTCCAGGACCTAATTCTTCCGTTGATTTTGATTGGCTAACACCGGCTCAGGAATATATGAACAGAAACAGCTGGGTCGAAAGCTGGTACAATGGTGGATTCAGCATGGTGCTTACCCTGCGTGATATGTCTGATTTTGATGCAGTCCAGGAAAGGATTGAACAGGAAGTAAATAAACATACCAATTACGAGGCGGATGAACGAATATTTATGCAGCGATTCCCGGATGTCTATCTGAATTCCAATTTCGAAAACGGAATACCATCAGGAGGCAGGATAGAATACGTGAGGATCCTCTTCATAGTAGCCATTTTTATCATGCTCATCGCCTGTATCAACTTTATGAACCTGGCGACAGCCAGGTCAAACAGAAGAGCACGGGAGATTGGGATAAGGAAGGTGATGGGGGCGAGGAAAGGAGGTATTCGAACGCAATTTTTTACGGAGTCCTTCATGACCTCAGGACTTTCCGTTATGGTAGGAGTTTTGATCGTATTGATAGTACTACCGTACTTTAATCAGCTTACAGGTAAGTATCTAACCCTGGATTTTGCCTCACCTTTACTATGGGGCCTTATCATTTCAATAATTGTGATATCCGGAGTCCTATCAGGAAGCTACCCCGCATTATTGCTCGCTTCTTTCGGAATCACCGATTCCATGAAAGGCGTTGTTGGAAACAAAATGGGAGGAGGTATAATAAGGAAGGCCCTGGTTATTTTTCAGTTTTCCCTCTCCATACTCTTGATTATAGGGACAGCGGTTGTGTATCAGCAGATGAGTTTTGTTTTAAATATGTCTCTAGGTTTGGATCGTGAAAATGTCCTGTATGTAGAGATGCAGCGGGACCTTGTATCGGACCTTGATGTGTACAAGAACGAATTGGCCTCAATACCGGAAGTTACGGCCGTAACGGCAGCAAGTGGTAATCCATTGTCATACGGAAGAAGCACCGGAAGTGCAGAATGGCCTGGAAAAGATCCTAATGCCAACGTTGAGATAAATGTCTTAAACGTGGACCTAGATTTTCTTACAACCATGAAAGGAGAGATCATTCAGGGTAGGGATTTCTCAAGTGAAATTCTGACGGATACTGCCAACTATATCATAAATGAAGTAACTGCAGAGATCCTGGGCTTTCAGGATCCGATCGGGCAGGACTTTTCCATATGGGGACTGGAGGGTAAGATCATTGGCGTAGTTCGTAATTTTCACATGGATAGTATGTTTGAACCGATCGATCCGCTCGTGATCCGTCTCGATCCCAACAGCACATTTCTGGCTTTGATCCGGATCCGGCAAGACATTACTAAGGTTTTACCCCAGGTAGAAAAGATCACCACAGGGTTGAGTCCTGCTTATCCATTTAAATATGGATTCCTGGATGATGAATACACTCGCAGCTACCAGAGTGAAATGGTCCTTGGTTCGCTCGCCATGATCTTTTCATTGATATCCATTCTCATTTCCTGTCTTGGATTACTGGGTCTCTCGTCCTATTCCACCACACAACGCGCCAGGGAAATAGGCATCAGAAAGGTCCATGGTGCTAATGTTGCACAACTAGTGATGATGTTGTCAAAGGACTATGCAAAACTGATGCTGGTCTCATTCGTCATCGGTGCACCGATTGCCCATCTGGTGATGAAAGAATGGCTCAATTCATTTGCATTCCGCACAGAAATCAACTTCTTGGTTTATTTTCTGATTGGAATTGCAGTCTTTGTCGGAGGTGCTCTTACCGTAAGTTTGAAGTCCTATCAGGCAGCTACGATCAGTCCTACACATACCTTAAAGGACGAATGAATTAATTCAATCCAATCCAGCAATTTGCAGATCCTCGATTCGTTTAATCTTTAGAAAGCATCTATTCATCGTAAAAATTGCTGGATTGGTAGAATTAGGAGGGACCCATTCGGAAGTTCATCCCAATTTTAAATTCATAACTAGTAGAAAAATGACTTATACATCAAAAACCAAAAACCACAAGTCCCTTTCCAAGATTGTAACTTCAGGATTGTTCAGAATGAGTATTTATGGCCTTGCATTTGTTGGTGCAGCCGTGATTCTCTTCAATTTCCTTACGGCCTGATCAGGAGGTAATTACTACTTTTTCCATTACATCTCCCTGACGTATTTCGTCAATCACTTCCAGTCCGTCAACCACCTTTCCGAAAACGGTATGTTGTCGGTCGAGATGCTGCGTATTTTGTCTGCTATGGCAGATGAAGAATTGTGATCCACCAGTATTTCGACCTGCGTGAGCCATAGATAATACTCCTCGATCATGGTACTGATTGTCACCGTCTAGTTCGCAATCAATTTGATAACCAGGCCCACCCGTTCCCGTACCATTGGGGCATCCTCCCTGGATGACGAAATCGGGTATCACCCGGTGAAAGGTCAATCCGTCATAAAATCCTTTTTCGGCCAGATCGACAAAGTTTTTGACTGTATTGGGAGCGTCCTTTTCGAAGAACTCGATTTTCATTACACCTTTTTTTGTGTGAATTTCTGCCTTACTCATAATTGATATTCAGATACTTAGGGATAAGAATTTTAATTCCACAAAAGTAGAATGATTTATATCATATGGAAGCGTATTACTGACATATTCATTTCCACGTATATCAAAGTATAGGCCTGTGATCCGGATAATGATTGAATCAGGCGGTCATATCACCACCGATGAGCTTCTCATTGTACATCGATATAACCAGCATCGATATCGTATCTCTATGCTTACCTACCACCGGATCGTGGAAATGATCAAATTTTACAATGAGAGTATTTACTCTCTTCCCGACTTTGAAGTGATCGAAGCCATCGGAGCGGACGATGAGAATGAAGGTGTAAAGGAGATACTTCAAGTCAACGAGATCGTTTTTTTATAACAACTCCTTTTATTGCAGCTTCACAGATGCCGTGGAACTTATGTACGCGTAATATTCAGCGTCGGAATGTGTTTTGAGGTTAAATGAAATGGTATAGTTTCCACTAGGGAGTTTGAATTTGTTGGGCTGTGTATTTATAGCCACGAAATTGCTACCATTCGGAATTTCATTGATGTGCGTTCCTCCTCGGGGACCTGTAAAAACACGAATAGTATTTGGATCACCTGGCTTCAAACGGAATCTGAACTCCTTGCTCCAATTGCCCATATTGATCCCAAGAGGATTTGTGATCACCGCTGTCATGGTCATATGGGATCCACCCCCACTAGTCAAATACACTGTGCTTGAACTGGTAAATTCGATAGCACATCTCCCTCTGTTTGGAGCGTTGAAATTGCTGGTAGCCGTATCGTCAGTGTCGGCTTGAGGTGCGGAGGTGGAGTTGTTGCCAATATATGCCAACGACGTCCCTTGCAGCTTGTCATGTGCAGCAGGATTTGATGCGGCAAGTGTATTACCGTCTGTTGCCCATCCCGGTCTTAAGGTAGTAAAAGAATAGGTAAAGGGTCCTCCGTTTCCGGCATCGCCATCATCAGCCTTTCCGGTAATGGAATAAGTGGCACCTGCACCTGTAAGTTGGGGTTTTTGACATCCGACGAAAATGAGTAAGCATAGGATTATATAATACTTACTAATGAAGTTGAAGATTTTGTTGTTAACTGACATAGTGAGTAAGTAATGTGATTCAAGCTTAAGTTACTGAAAATGGTTTAACCAGTCAATTGCAAATCTTTCTGAATTTCTTACAGGGTTAGATATGTCCAGAGGGCTGCCGCCGCATCAATGAGACCAAACAGGATCAGCATTGGCTTTGCTCTTTTGAACACAACCAAAAGGATAAAACCGATGAAGATCCCAAATCTTCCTACTACAGTTGCCCAGAAGAACGGATCCAGGTCGCTTCTAGCCGAGGTAGTGTAATACCAACCCAGCAGGATCACCAGTAAGCCAATTACCCGTATCCAGGGCTCATTGGTTTTAGGGAACTTAAACAGGGGTAAAAGGGTGTTAGGGATCAACGTGAATCCAAGTCCTGTAACAAAAAGATAGATACCGAAAACATAGACACTGAGAGCTGCAGGTGACATATCAAATGGTAGTTTATTAGATCAATAATTTATTGATTTTACCTGCCATAACCAAGAAGGGAAGATTCTATAACGGCTTGTTCAAATTTAGACTTATGTCATTTCTGATTTCTTCAGGAATCGTTATTGTTTCAAATATTTCGTTCACCGTGAATGCCACTCTTCCGTTGATTGAGCGTCCCTTGATATTTTGACGGTATAATTTGATCTTGAGCAGATCCTCATGGCCTTCACTCGCTAATAGGTAATAATGGATTTCATGGAAATGGGAGCATCCAACGGAAAAGTTTCTTCCCATTTCCTTAACATCTTCATCATTTCCATCGAATCTTGCGTCCCGTAAATCTGAAACAAGAATAACTTTCTGATTTATGTTTACCTCCGGAACCAATTCCTGATCAGACCTGATCACGAAATCAACATCAAAAGTGCCTGCAAACTTCTCCACAATTATGGTATCCTCTTCATATGCCCATTTTCTGTATTTCATGTGGAGATCTAAACGGTTCCTTAATTTAATAAATACCGGTTTAATATTCTTATTACCGGTTGTTAATCTTCTCAATCAATTCAATAGCCATGGCCTTTTGATTCTCATATCTACGGGCAATCCGTTCTTTCCGACTCATATCGATGATATACTTGTTTCGGACAAATGTCCTCGAAACGAAGTCAATGATCTTTTTCCTTCTTTCCTCAACCCATTTGAGGCTGTCGGTTGTCCAATTGTTGTAACGCGATCTGTATTCGAAGGTCATCTCACCTTCTATTTCAATCCATTCGTCCAGTGTTGCAGAGTGATCCCAGCCGATGGTTTCCGAAAGCTTTGACTTAGACAAATAATATTCGTTAATGGCATCGAATAAGACCTCATATTTTCCAGACATATGGAAATCCTGATTATTCATTTTGGTAAATGTCAGGTCCCTTCCCAGGTAGTTTATATAAGTTGTCCGGTTTACGGCAGCATTCTCAAGATCCCTTAAAGAGGCATTGTTAAATGACCGTTTTAAGGCTATGTCACGATTATTATTATTTCGTTCTATTCGCTCCAGGGCACTACTAAAAACAATGGTGTCATTTATAAGGTCTTCTTTAAAGGATTCAAGAAATCGTTCTGTTACGTTTATATTCTTTCGATTGTCATTCCAGCTATTCAGTGAGAATGCTCCAAGGATACCGATCATGATGATGAGAACCTCTAATAAATACTCAGCCCATTTTTGTTTCAAGGTTTTTAAGATCACCTGAATGAATTAAGGTTTAAAGTACTTAGTTGAATGCGACATACGATAAATAGCATCCTTTAAAAATCATGAAATACCAAAACAAAATCAAATTCGTAAGGATCAATTGCATAGGTAAGTCATCATGTTTAGCTAACTAAAACGGCATATGCTGAGTATTATCATTCGTCAAAAAGAATGTAAAACAAACAAAAAGGGTATTGGCAACAATCGTTGTTATCATTGACGACCAACTCAAATAAGAATGAAAAGCTCAATCTCATTCCTGACTCTTTTTACCCTTTTTTTTACATCATATTCCCAGATCGATGAGACCAAATTTCCAGAACAACATCGCCAGTTTGATTTTTGGATTGGAGAATGGGATGTGAATCTTAGAATCCAACAGGAAAATGGAGAGTGGTTGGACCAGGTAAAATCAACAGCCAGGATCTATCCAATTCTGGATGGAAAAGCTATTCTGGAGCTATGGAATGAGAATAAATTTGGAGAGGGGATCAAAGGGTATAGTTTACGATACTACAGGGAAGACCTTCAAAAATGGGAATTGTGGTTGAATTGGCCAGGAGACAATCGATCGGGATCCAGTAGCTTGTCAGGGAATTTTCGTCATGGAAGGGGTGAGTTCTTTTCCGAGTATCAGAAAAATGATTCAGTAACGATCACTTCAAGGTATACATTCAGTGATATCACACCTAATTCCCTGGATGCAGGGAACTTGAAAAACTCCACTTGCTGTTCTGGTGCTTCTAGTCTCTTGAGAAGGCATGTTTGGCATTTGCTTGGTGATGCACAAGAACTGGTGTGTCCAGTCTGCTTCTAAACAGGCTGCTCTTCCATCAGGGAACAGGAATCAGTTCTATCAGGGAACAAGGTGTGGATTGGTTGCCAATAGGGCTTTGGATAAATCTTGCGCGGATGCCTTGAACCCTAAAGTAGCCATGCGGGCTGGTCCCGTGAATAAGTTGGTGAGTATGATGTACTCACCCTAAACCCTAAACCCTAAACCCAACCCTAAACCCTATCCCTTAGCTTGGACACCGATGTTGAAGCCAGGGCTACAGGGTTCACGACTCAGGGATGAAAGAGAAACAAATGGGGATTGGTTTAAATTCCCTAGAATACGGGGTCCTATATTTGGGTTCCCATTATAATACGGGGCCCTATATAAATTTCCCCCATTTTGGGAACAGTAGTTTAGGGAAACTACCAAATGGAAAAAGTTTAGGGTTTAGTGGTTTAGGGTTTAGGGCTTAGATATGGAAGCTTGGGTTCAACAAGGGCTTGCGGAGATCATCTGATGCCGAAGCCTGAGGAAACATATATAGTGTGGTCCTAGGTGCCTTGAAGAATCATTGTAAAAGGTACCGCCATCATACCTCCACATGATACTGGCAAATTATTCCAGCCCCATTATTCACGCCATGTGACTTCTTAGCTTCTAAGCCCTAAGCCCTAAGCCCGAAATCCTAAGCCTGACCCCTACATCCTACACACAAAATCCCTTATCTTGGTCCTGGGCCCTGAGCATTAGCACAAGCCCCCCAGAACCTGGAGCCCCAGACCCCTTCCCAAAAGATTTGGGGTTTAGGGTTTGGAGTTTAGGGTTTGGGGTTTAGGGTTTGGAGTTTAGGGTTTAGGGTTTGGGGTTTAGGGTTTGGAGTTTAGGGTTTAGGGTTTGGGGTTTAGGGTTTAAGGTGTAGGGTTTGGGGTTTAGGGGGACTGGCGTCGAAAGCCCCAGGCCATGTGGGACATGATCAACACCACCGTGTCGATCTTTTGTGGTGCTAGCTTTGACTTCTCGGTTTTCAGGCGGGTTCGGCAGTTTGTTGGGCTTCTACCCAAAGGGTCCATGTAGGTATCTAGTATATATATATATACTTAGGGCACAAAGGGATTCCCATCTAGCTACTTCAAGGCCCAAGTATAGACCATGTATGCCTACCCTAAACCCTAAAGCTAAAACCTAAACCCTATGTATACGATATAACAACATGGACCCTTTGGCTAGGGTTTGGGGAGCCTATGCGGGTCCAGGGTTTTGGCGTCTACTTGGGGCTGATAGTGTTGTGGCCTCGGGTTTAGGGTTTTGAGTTTAGGCCTCAGAACTCACGAGTTTCATGGGATTCTTGGGTGTGTGGTGGGGTCATGCTGCTAACCCTCAAGGTTCCCTTTCAAATATCCATAACTGGGGAGACCCCACTTTAGACCCCAAAATACCTCGCAGATACCCCCAAAACGGTGCCCCCAATGTTGGCAAACCCCATTAATATGTGTAGGAGTTGTGTTGGGCTAAAGGCGAGCCTGCTTCACGCTGCTCTTCCTTTTTAACTGGGCAACTTACAGCAACCTCACCCGGTCGCACCTGATGGTGGTTTATGTAGAAAAGGGTCCCAACATGGCTTAAGTTCAGTTCAAGTTTTGGCAGTATCATAAAACAGCATGTTGTTGTGTATTCGATCCTACAGAGTAATAAGCCGCCTCTATGACTCCTTGACGGCCAATCCCTTGCCCGAAGCACTATTCCCCCAACACCCCTCCCCAAATGGGAGTTTTTCAAAATGGGGGGGGTCCTAGGACCCCAAGGGAGATACAGTATAGGCGTTATTGTGGGGGATTGTTGTGAGAATACCTTCATTCCAATGTGAATCTGAATAAGGGAGGAACTGTGCAACCCACGATCCCTTCCTGGAGGTTCCTGCACAATCAGATCGTCCTCTCTCCGCCACCGCGCTCGAAGCTCAGACAGGGGTTCGGCGGACGTGCAGTCCTGGACTGTCGAAGTTGCGGAGATGTACACTCCCCCAAACTAACATGGAGTTTGAAGCCCATGTAGCCCCCCTTCAAAGGGACTGTAGTCTTCATAGGGCTCTTTGTGGGTTTTCATGTTAGTTTCCGAGAGGGTAGCTGCTGAGTCCAGGATGCTTGAGCTTGGCCTTTGTGGCTCTTCCTTGCTGCAAGTCTCCTTCAAAGATGAATCTGAAGAACTCCCGAGCCTGAATTGCCCTCTGACAGACAGTAGGACTGGTCAACGTGTTTCAGCATCTCTTCACCTCTTCACCCTTTGCCCTCCTCCGCCTTTTCCGTCCCCGCCTCCGGTTCCGCCTCCGCCTCCTCGTTGCTCAGGTGGCCTCGGCTTCAAAGAGGACACGCCGCACATCAAGTCCACCATGAGCAGCCGGGCAATGTTCTGTTGAGCATCATCCTTTGTATGGCTCGAGAGGTTTACAGGAGAGCTTCCATGTTTGCAGCAAAGGCAAGTTGCAAGCCGTCAGGTTCAAAGGATCGGGGTACCCTCCCAGGCTAAGAATTGAGAAGATGATCTTTGCCATTTGTTGCCCATGACCTTTGATTGCTCGCAGCTTGTTAGCAGTGTCTGCTTGGCATTCATGAGTCCCTTACTTCATTTCTTACTGACAGTGGGCAAGTTCAGTGAGGCTTTGTGCTCGCCGTCGCGGTTGCGGTGGTGTTGCATGCGCCAGACTTACGATGGGGTTTAGTTTGTTTGCGTGTTATGAAGACATTAAGGGTTGTCTCTCTTCAGGGAGAAGCGTGCGACGGTACATGTTGAATGCAGTCCTAGGTGCAATTAATTGAGCCCACACGGTTTAGGGTTTCTTTTGTCATG
The DNA here is from genome assembly GCA_965242805.1 of Cyclobacteriaceae bacterium. Taxonomy (GTDB): domain Bacteria; phylum Bacteroidota; class Bacteroidia; order Cytophagales; family Cyclobacteriaceae; genus JANQEU01. Next base: position 5,838,618 of record CBDETD010000002.1, read on the forward strand.
TAAGTGGGGATCAGAACCCAAGCACGCAGCACGAACAGCTGAAGTTCAGCAACGCCTGACTTCACTTGAAAATCCCGAACTGGCAAGTAAGTCTAAAAGCTGTGGCCTATAGCCGGTAAGTGCCCTGGAAAGTGCTCTAAGTCTTTCGAACTTCCTGTATTCCTAGGGTCCTCAATGCTTCAGGGGCCTGTGTTTGGAGACACCACCATATGAACAAGCAGGGTAGCAGCGCCCAAACCAAACTCTGCGTGAAAGGGCATCGCTAGATTTTGGCAGTTGCCTACGGTACCCAATCAGGGAACCCCTGCTGTCATCTGACTTTGATGGGGGTACTATGGCGGGGTGGAAAAGCTAGCTAGCCGAGTTTGAGCTTCATGTGGCTGCTTCCTGAAGTCATGATTCGTAGTGCGACTGCATGCACACTGTGCCAAGAATATGGGTGTCATGCTTCGCGGTGCGCCCGCATACACACTTTGCCAAAGATATTGGTGTCTGAAACACGACATGTACTATCTGTAGGTCCTGTAATGACTGCAGGCAATCTGCATCTTTCTCCTCACGTCATAGGGATCCTTGCATGTGGAGGATGTGGGCAGAACTACACTTCTGAGCGTTGCCAGTTCGCAGCTGCAACCTTTAACATGGAACATACCCCAACCCTTTCATATACCCACATTATAGAAGGTCTCTTGATAATGGGAAATGTTTTCTTTAATTCGCGATACCCTAAACCATAAACCTTGAACCACTTTGCACTTGGGTGGCAGATGGACTCCTTATTTAACGTGACACCTGCAGTCCCTTGTGGCCCTATGTTGGAGTTTCCCTTTTTGACCCGGGGTTTACCTAAAAATTCGGGATTATTGCATAGTGGGGTCTATTTTGAGGCCCTCTGTTTCCAGGAATCCCTGAACAGTGAGCCCTAAACCCTAAACCCTAAACCCCTAGGTGCTGCTTTTCAAGCTGCACGAGCAGAATCATCGACTCCTCTTCGCTGTGCGGACCATGGGAGGACATGTCTCATTCTCAGCGATCTGCTCACGTGGTTTAGGGTTTAGGGTTTGGGGTTTGGATTCTGTTGTGTCAGTCTAGCAGCATTGACAGACTTCCTGTTCACCCCACAGACCTTCTAGTTACAAAGCTTGATACCGAACATCCTGCATGACTTTAAGTACCATATTCCTTGTGATTTCTAGTACGGAGGTATACGAAGGTTATGCAGGAGTGTTGTATCAACAGGGGTTGGCGTCAATGAAGGATTTGAATGGTCATTGTTGGCAGAGGCAGCCTTATTCTGGAGGAACCTCAACAGCCCCCTGATCGGGATTAGGGTAAGGAAGTGCCCAGTAAATACCATTTTCATGATGGCTAATGAAATATACCTAAACTCGAAAAATTGACATTTTTCACGGGAAATACATGCCACCGCGGCGTACCACGCTCTAGGGTTTAGGGCCCCTTCTGAAATTCCGTTGGCTGGAAGGTCTTTACTGGGCTTTGAAGATACGGGCAATCCAACATAATAAGAAGGTTTTGGCCACCCTGACTTCCAAAGTTAGGGCCCCAATCAACCATATAAGATATAGGTCCATATTTCGGAGGTTAGGGTTGCCAACGTGATCAAACCGTCATCCTGATACCCTAGCAGCCCTGGCAACTGGACCTCAATCCCTGCCTGCCCTGACACTTGTACCATGGGCCATAGTTTCAGATCCTTAAATAGGAGTTTGATTGGGCTTTAACGGTACGCGACATAGGATCCCCACCATTCTGGCTCTTAAAAACTGAGCTGGGGACAATGAGAAGAATTCAAGTCCCCAACCCTGACCCTGAACTGCTTCAGTTCCCTGGCCAACATTCAATCAGTTCACGACAACAAATGAAGCACAAAGAGCGAGCCTCCGCACAACTGTTGCATTGCGGACACATACTGGCCTCTTTTGGATGCCAACTCAGCGGGTGTGTGTTTTGGTTGCTCACTGGGTGAGAGGCATTAGAGGTTTGCCAGTGCATGCTGAGGGCTTCAGAAGGATGAAAGGCTCTTGGCATGTACATGACACTTAGTGCATAGAGCAATAGCTAGGTTAGATGTGCACCATAAACGTTGTGTACTCCACCTGCCTACCTGCCTACTTACCTACCTAACCTACCTACACATACATGCAGACCTACATACCTACAACCTGCATAATGCATGCATTCCTACACAGATGCATACAATCATACATCCATATATATGTATATATACACACACATACTTAGACACTCATATATGTATATATACATATATACACGTACAGAAACATACATATACATTATGTTTGTTTGTCTGTAGGTATGTATATGCACAGCATAGAAACTAGTTGCATCCACACACAAAGGGAAGCTGAGGTCTATGCCTTCGCATGCATCCTTTGCTTCGGGTTCCTCCAGGAGGTCCACGTGATACGAGATTCACTCTTCAGGACCATGTGGCAGCGTCAGGTATAGGGAGTCCGGGTACAGGGTTAAGGGTTAGAGTGAGTAGAGTTGAGTACTTAGTACAGGATTTCGTGCGGTGTTTTTCCCCACCTGCCAGGTGAGGGTTGTTAGATTTTATAAGAGCTGTCCTTCCCTCCTTCATTCCTCCTTCCTCTTCCTCCTCCTTCCTCCTTCTCGCCAGACCTCAGCCAAAGAGACTCCACCACAGCGAGCTACGACTAGTGTTTACTGCCGGACCTCAACCACAGCCATCCACTCCCAGTGTTCCCTGCCGGACCTCAAACGCCCAGTGTTCGCTGCCGGACCTCAACCACAGCCATCCACGCCCAGTGTTCGCTGCCGGACCTCAACCACAGCCATCCACGCCCAGTGTTCGCTGCCGGACCTCAAACACCCAGTGTTCGCTGCCGGACCTCAACCACAGCCATCCACGCCCAGTGTTCGCTGCCGGACCTCAACCACACAGCCATCCACGCCCAGTGTTCGCTGCCGGACCTCAACCACAGCCATCCACGCCCAGTGTTCGCTGCCGGACCTCCACCACAGCCATCCACGCCCAGTGTTCGCTGCCGGACCTCAACCACAGCCATCCACGCCCAGTGTTCGCTGCCGGACCTCAACCACAGCCATCCGCGCCCAGTGTTCGCTGCAGGACCTCAACCACAGCCATCTCTCGCCAGTGTCTGCTGCCGGACCTCAACCACAATGTCTCATGTATATCGATGAATGTTTTCAGTTTGCGGTTGGTGCAGAGTTTGGAGAAATTGGTTTATGGCGGACAGAGACATTGTCACTGCTTTTCCTCTGCAGCTGTTAACAAAGATGCTCGAGACAGGCAACATCCTACAGCAAGAGACTCACATGATTCATTTTCAGGTGACTGAACATCACTTACAGGTTGGCAACATGCGGTGTAGCATTTGAGCAGTAACTGCCCTATGACACTGTCTGAGTCTCTTAGACGTGTGAACAACTTGGGACTGAACTGATTTTAACTGGGAAAGTCTTCTGTTTATTGACAGATCAAAAAGAATACTGCATTGAAGCGACCGGAAATTGTTCTGCTGTCATGTGTCATGCATTTCAGGCACAGGTATTCTCACACAAAGACAGTGCATTGTTGTATAGTGATGGTAGAGGTCCGGCAGTAAACACTAGTCGTAGCTCGCTGTGGTGGAGTCTCTTTGGTTGAGGTCTGGCGAGAAGGAGGAAGGAGGAAGGAAGGGAGGAAGGGAGGAAGGAAGGAAGGACAGCTCTTATAAAATCTAACAACCCTCACCTGGCAGGTGATGGTGAATGCTTTAATGCCATGGTGGGGATCACTCGAAGTAAAGTAATTAAGATTAAGTGTTCAGGGCTTAGGCTTCAGGATTTACGGTCAGGGTTTTAATTTGAGTGTTCAGGTGAGATAGCAGTGGTCTGTTTTTGCTTTGACGTCCTGGCAGCATGACGAACTCTGTGCCATTGCTTACAGCCATGCTACTAGACACACATGGAACAGTGAAGATACAGATCGCATGGTTCCTACGGGTTGAATACGCAAATTATTTCTGATACTCCCTAGCTTCATTTGTGTCATATATGGCTTCTCATCTTAACCTCAGTCTACTTCAGGGGCGTCTGTGGCCCCTTAGCTACATGTCAAAAAAGCCAGCCCACGTGCTCGAGCAGGCCATTGGAATTTTCATTATCATGCCACCTCGGACCCTCAAACCTGCACAGGAAATTATAGTCCTTATCCAACTGCATGGCAGCCTCTCAAAAGTAAATTACATGTTATCCTTGAAAGGAGCTCTTGTAGTCTCGTCCTGGCCCTGTCTATCCCCAGGGTCGCAGTGGAGGGTTTCATTGATCAAACTTCCATTTGGACGGCTGAGACTCCGACATGCCCTCAAAGCCTGTTCGAATGGTGATGTTTACCTGGCGTTGTCTTGATCTTACGTAAGGTTTCCAGGATTGAGTACACCCCTGAGGTTGTATGCTTTGGTTCGGAGCACTCTTTTAGGGAGTTCCTTGCTGCGTACAGGACGTTACAGGACTATTGGACTTGCACGCCGAAACCAGTTTCAAGGCACAACTTCAAGGGTACAACTCAGGAAGTCTTGCTGATCTCCTTAGCACAGGATATGTCTCGTCGCCGTGACGGCCATAGCAGCGCCTTGTACTGATTAAAGTTATGCGCCTCCGAACTTGTCACCATGTATCCGCAGATTTCTTGTCTGTCGCAGCTTTACCGTTATTGCTCCGTTTGTCTGTTCTGGACGCCATGTTTTTTGTTGTCAGCGACATTCCTATGATGGTCCCACGTTGTTGCGCATGTCCATGTTAGCACTCTTCTTCATTTCGTGGCCGACAGCTGGTATAGCAACCCCCTCGCAGAGCCTGCGCATCTGGCGTTCAGAGCTCAAAGCTCCCAGGCCCTGGGCCAGTAGGATGAGGGCTGCGGGCATGCTAGGTACGTAGGGGTCTTATGGATCATGGGCTACGTCCTGCTGTCCCATGTTCATACGCAAACTTTTGGAATGACCTGCTTGCTGTATATGAGCTGTAGTCTAAACTCCTTGAAGGGGGTTACACAGGGGGTTATATACGGGACTATATGAGGGGTTGCTAAGGGGGATACCAGGGGTTAAGACTACAGCTCAAAGGGTCAGATGCATTTCATACAGCATGCCCTGAAGATTGTTGGCATATGGCAAAGTAACGCGGCCGGTCCAATTCCCGAGCACCAACACTAGATTGTGAAGGGTGTTCTAGAGATGAGGTATAGTCCAAACTCCTTAAGGGCGTGTTATATATGGGATTATGTAGGAGACTCCTATAGGGCTTATTTACAGGGGGGGGTACTAGGAGTTTAGACAATGGCTCAGATAAGTTTGGAGATTGTGTAAAGGGCGCCGTACAACCCAAGCCATTCCTAACCAGCCCAAAGTACGTCGTGGTCAGGGAGTCTAGGCGAGAAGGTGCTAACAATGAAGCTGGTGTTTTGAGACAAGCAGCCAGACCTCTAATTTCCTGCGTGCCCACAGCAAGCCTCAGCGAGGCTGCCAGCTCTATCCTAAATATGTTATTCTCATGTTTGTGATTGGGTTTCTCAATCTGACAAAACCGTCTGAACTCTAGTGAATCGAAAGCTCGGACTCGAAACAGAGTTGTGCGAGAATCATACGCGCATCGAGAGAAGATCTCCATGAAGCTTGACTGATGGATCATGCGTCATAGAAGATCCCAATATACGAGCCCTTATTGTGTAGTCCCCTAGGGTCCCGTAAAGGGAGCCCAGAACCCAGGGGGTACAACCCTAGGGGTACAAGCCTGAAACCCTTAAAACCCGTTGCAACAAAGCCGAACTTGATCCAGAAGAAGGCTAAGTGTGGAGCGCCCCCTCCAACCAGGCTTCCACCTTGAGATACAGTGAACGTCAAAACCACAGGGTTTAGGGTTTCGCACAAATCTACATTTGAAGATTTTTCAGCCCCTAAACCCTAAACCCTGGAGAGCCAACCAACCTGGCCCAAGCAATCTTCACAAAGCTTTCAGGCTCAAACGAGCAATAGTCTAAACTCCTGAAAGGGGGGTTATATAGGGGATTATACAGGGGGATATTATGGCTCAAATGGACGTTTTCAGACTTTGGACTCAGTTCTTGGTCCCCGAACTACGCGTGACTTTCAAAACCCAAAGCTCCACTCCAAATCTAGCGAAGGCTATGTCTGGGGCTTACAAGATTGCCTTGTGGGTGGCAAAGTCTCAAGACGATGGAACCTGGTGGAGGGACAGCCGTCGCATCTGTTTAGGGTTCGGGCTTCAGGGCTTAAGGATTGCCTGCAATCTCCAATACATGCAGCTTAGTAGGAATCACTCCCCATCTAGTTGCTATCATCCGTAAGACGGTAGGTGATTTGGGTCTACAAGTGAGTTCAGGCGAAAATGTAGAGGGTTTGCGCAGAGGGCTTCAGGTTTTGGTTCGACAGATTGGTGGAGGGACAGCCTCTGCATGTTGGGTGGCCCTCCTGTGTGTAGACATCCAAAATTCCCATAAAAGGCGTCCGTTAATTTCAGGGGTTAGAGGCTGATCACAATTATGGATATGCTGGAGGCCTTCGTAGATGGAGGGAGGCTTGTGCAGTCTAAGTGCTACGGAATGGCGGAGGTTGCACTTTTTGTTTGATTTTTTGAGGGCTGTAAGAAGATTTCTGCGTCAACAGTAAGTCCGGGTCTCTGGAGGGGATCATAGGGATATGTAGGGATAATGATAATATTAGGCCCCCTAAGCCCCGTATACCCTTATATATATGTGTACATACATATATGTATGTATATATACATATATACATATGTATATATATATATAGGGGTATACGGGGACATAGATACCCTACAAAACCCCTACATAACCCCAGATCTATAGCGCCGCCCTACTTGGAGAAACTCCAAGCTCTCGCCCACACCCTTATCCCTATATGAGCTATATAGGGTTTAGGGTTTAGGGTCTAAACTCCTTAAAGGGCGTTATATAGGGGATCATATTGTGGGGTACTATAGGGGTTGTTAAGGGGGATACTAGGAGTTTAGACTATAGCTCATATATATGTATATATATATATACCCCAGTATACTCGGGTTTAGGGTTTCCGGGTTTCCATTTTCTTTTCCATTATCCCTACTATAAATCCGAATATATACCCTGCCTGTGCCGCAGAAAATCAAGATCCAGCGGAAGAATGCGGAGGAAATGCAGATTGAAGCTGGCGCTTCTTGCCGATTTCTATATGGACATATGGGGATATATGAGAGGTACAGGGAGATATGGGGATTGATAGGGCTTAGGGATCAGGGCCAGAATGGAGAATCGCGTGGAACAGGGAATGGCAAATGACATGGAACCTAGGGTTATATCGCGGCTTATAGGGAGGGAAAAAGTCAGGGTATATTATGGTAATATCCAACAGTCTTGACGCGGCACTTTCCCTAGATAGGGGGACCCCAATATAGGGCCCAGAATACTATAGTCCCTATCGCTGGGTTCCCGAAAATGGTACCCCTAATTTTTGAAAACCTTAAACCTAAACCTTACATACCTCTACATACCTTATTCGACCCCTAAATCCTCTGTATAGAAGAAGACACTTGTCAGTTGTAGCATTCACCTTGCATATGTTGAGGGAGTCTAGGAGCTTGAATAATTGTGTCCCAAATCCTAACTCCTAACCCTGCATACCCCCAAGGTTCACGAACGTAGAGCGCGTTCGTGGCAGGAATTGCTGAGGAAGTTTGGCCTAGCATTCTGCTGATGAGAGTTGAGTAGGGCTTATATAAGGAAAATGGAACAGCAAATGGAAACTACCATATAGTATACTGGCCTCATTTAGGGATAATGGAAAGGAACATGGAAGCTATGATTTTTGGCTTAGTTCTAGGTACCCCGTATGTGCCCTTTTTCCCTTTTTATCTTGGGGTCTCTTTATCAAAGCTGGACAGCAGGAAAATTGGTACCCTTGTTATTAATGGGTTACTGGGAAACCTAGTCATGAGAGGAGTATTCATAGACCCTGTAATGGACAGACTTCACTAGACTGCAGCTGTGTTGGACGGCGCCAAAGCTTCCTAGCCCCTCATCATCACAGCCTTGTGATTGCACAAATGTTTCCTAAGCTTCACATTTGCAGACATCGCGCATTCCAGGTGGCTTTTCTTTTGTTATCCTGTCCAGTACGGGTCCGTTTACTTGCGTCCTATGCTGCTAAACAGTCCGGGTTCCTAGACTAGTTTCTTCTAAGAGGGAACAGCAGTGCAGGCATTCCCACATCCAAGTCTGCTGCAGTCCTGACCGCGCAGCGGAACTATTGAAGGCATTGACTTGAACTCTGAACCCCAAACCCCAAACACTAAACCCCAAGCCCTAAACCCCAAACCCCAAACCCCAAACCCCAAACCCTAAACCCTAAACCCCAAACTCTAAATCCTACACCCCAAGTCCTAAACCCCCAAAACCCTAAGTTGAAGCTTTTCGTACCTAAACTTAAAAGTTCGCAACCTATGGAAGTGTCCTTGCAGAGCCAGCCTGTTCAAAAGTCTGTGCTGTTGGTATATGACTGAACAGCTTAAAGGTAAGCCAAACCCCTGAACCCTAAACCCTAACCCTTGACCCTAAATCTTAGCTTGCTCTATTTGGTAGTTTATAGTCTTCATGGGGGCAGAGGAAGTCGGAGCCCTAGATCCCAATATCCAAGTTGTGAAGTTTTTGAAAGATCATCACCTCATTCTTTGTGCTTGACCCATATCTAGTGTGTAGTCCCTGTATAAGCCTCCCCAAAATCTTGTTTCTGGTGGATGAAGGCATGAATCCTGCACTGAGGCTATCGCTGGTGGCTTTCTCATCGTGCAGTGCATCTGCGACTTTGCAGCAATCAGTAAGCAGCAGGTACGTCATTCGAAATGATGGAACATGTTCGGATTATGAAATCAGTGTTGGAGGGGCGGGTGACCCAGGTGGCCTTGGATCCAGCGTAAGGTGAGTCAATTGCTAACCTTGCAATGCTCCATGGCAACTGCCTCGCAGGGCTTCTGGGAGGTATCCTCGCCGGAGCCATTAACCTTTTATGGACCAGGTCATTGGGGCCCTTGAAGTTGGCACATTATGGAATAGGGACCCTGGGATTGCAGGCCCCTGCTTTTCACCCTTAGTGGATGCATGCGTCCTCTGTTCAGGCTACTTCCTGTCGGTAGAGGAGGCGACGGCCAAGCATTGGACCTTGCGCTTGAGGGATTGAGAGTGCAGTCGCGCTTTAGGAATGCATGGCAGGATGTATGATCTAATTTGCATGGTCCTGAGACTGCGGAGCAGCAGGGCTTCCGGAATAATAGGAGCCTGAATTGCACCACGACCTTGTTTGGGCTTCTACAAACCTATCGTCGCCTTTAACATCCATATTACAAGATGCCCAAACTCTCTACTCGGCGAACCCTATATGTACTTCTGTCATGTTCCACGCCGACCCACCCAACCGCCCACCCAACAATCCCGAACAAAGAAACACACACCAAGCTAGATACTACTTCCAATACCATTTCAATTTTTCTTGTTCCCAGTCTCATTACTAGAAAACAACTTCGCCCTGTCAGCATGCCTACCACCGATTCATGCCGATCCTTCACGGCGAGCCCGGGAAGCACGTGGAAAGATGCCCTTCAGCTCAGATGGTTCAAAGCGTTCAGCGTTTAGAGTTTCAGGTGTTTAGTTTAGGATTTAGGGGTTTGAGTATTTATTGGGCTAAAACTGGACCGATGTGGGCACCATGTATAGACTTAAGGACTCAAAGTAGTTGCTGCTTATATTCTCTTGGGCTCTACAGCTTTTCGGTTTCAGAGTTTCAAGGTTTCACCCTTCTATGTACTCCGATGTTGAGTGTTGTCCTCTTAGTGAGAACCCCCAGACCAACAGCAGCATTGGATGCTCCCCGATCGTTGGGATAAGCCCCTAACCATAGTGAACCGACAAGCTCCAAGCCTTTTTTATAGCTCTCGCATAGTGCCCTGTAGCTTCCATGTTCTTTTCCATTATCCTTATATAACCCTATATTACCCAATAAAACCCTACATTAACCCAAGGCCCCATTCCCTCTAGTTGTAGTATAATACCTGAGGCCTGGTCAAACCCCTGTTCCCCGTTGAAGGGCTTGTTTTCCAAGACCCCCGCCCCACCGCAACTGCCTTCTATTATGGCCTACATACCCACAGTTAGCCATCCCCTAACTAAGGGTACTAGGAGGGTGTATATAGGAGGGACCTTTGAGACACACACGCACACTGACAAAATCTCCCCCATTCAGGTGTAGAAATTCTCATCGGCGTCTCCGTGCTCCTCCTAATTGGTTCGGCTGCTCGCCTGCGAAGCCCATGGCGCAAAAAGTCTTCTATACTTCCGAAAAAGATACCCTACAGTCCCGTTATGATCCCCATTCTAAGGTTCCTCGGTTTGCCATCTTTTGGTAGAGCTCCTGTCGTCGTTTCATCATGACTGGTTACTGACATTCGTCAAGAACACTGTATATTTGGTACTCTCCCCAAGTAGGGGGACACCAGCATAAACGCTAAAATGTGATCGTCCTTGTTATAGGACCCCCCCAAGAAGGTACCCGTACCCCTAATTTCGGGAAACCCTAAACCCCGTATACCCCTATATAGCCCCTATATATGCCTTTAAACTCCTACATACCCCTTTTAAAAGGAACCCCTAATTTTGGGAAACCCTCATATTTAGAAGCACTCATCATGGAAGCCGGTCTGACTCCCCAACTCTACGCCTGAGCCCCAAACCCTGAACCCTACACCCTAAACCCTGGGAGCATGGCTTTTGGAGAAAGGGTAGCAGGGGTTATATAGGGGTTATGGAAAATAGAATGGAAATTACTATTCAGGGTTTAGGATCAATGTTAGGTCCTACAAAACCTAAACCCCCAGTCTAGGCTGTTTGGGCGATTGCTCTCCGACCCACCGGCAGGACCGCTGGCTCGGGTTGTCCAGTTGTTTAGACTTTGGTTCGTTTAAACCCCCACCTGGGAATAGTCACAAGGGATAGAGATACTAATTTTTGGGTCCTACTGTTCTTCCTGGTGGGGGGCCTAACACCAGGGTTAGGGTCTATAGGGCTCCTAAAGGATCTCTGCCCTAATCGCCATGAACACCTGCGTAACTCCAGGTTCGATTTTGATTTCCATGCTCATTTTTAAAGTCCTTCTCCACTATTTGAATTGCCCCTAAACTCCAGGCCCAACTCCCACGCTCAGGGGGTTCAGTAGTAATGTTGTACTTGGTTTAGTCTAGGGACCCTCTTTAATGTGTTTTCGCCGCCGCTTATTCAGGACATGGCCAATGTTTGGGTGACCCTGTTTAATGTGTGTTGTATTTGGGGCCCTAAAAATACGGACCGAATCCAGACCATCCCTTTTAAAGTAATCCCCCAGGCCTCCCGAGGCCCTCAGTACCGTGGGAGCCTTATTGAGGACGTCTAATTTCTATTGTTCGGAGGGCCCTATTGTTAGGGGGGGGGCCCTACTTTAAGCGGGGTGCAACATTAGGTTCCAGATCGTGCTATATGTCACCACGGAACCTCCTCAAGCATTTGCGCCCCCAGAGCACTCGTAGCTGCAACATGGGTGGACTCCGGAATCAGTTCAGGATGCTATGACTGATGTCATCAATATGGTGCGTAGAATTGCTTCTACTGTTAGCATTACTATTGCTTTATCCTTGTTATGCTGTTCAGCATATTAGTATTGTCATTCAATCGTTCCTCTCGTCATGACTGCACCGCCACTCCGGTATCATTATTGCTGAGGGTGCTGCCCGGGAATAGACTTATGTTAACATTACGTATATTTCTGCTTCTTGCAGGGTTGCTCTTGCCATCCGATTTCTGCATCTGTGCTTTCGTCCCCGACAGGGACCTAGAAATAGTAGTTCTAAGTTAGCTTCCGGAAATACCCAACGCCCACCTTCAAAAGCATCGCTGCTCTTTTTGTGGTTGACTGAACATTGCTGGCAGCATCGTAGTTTGAAATTCCTAAACCCTAAACCCTAAACCCTTAACCCCTAACCCCTAAACCCTAAGCCAAATCCGTTGTTCTGTGAGTTGGGGCGACCCCGGTATAGACCCCGATATACTATAGTCCTGATTATGGGGACCCCGATAAGGTACCCCTAATGTTGGGAAATCCTAAACCTAAAAACCTCTAAACCCTAAACCCTTTATATCCCCTATATTACCCCTATATTACCTTCATATCCCCTTTATAACCCCTATATAACCCCTTTAAAGGATCAATTCAGACAGCTCGCGACATGCGAGCATTTCCCAAACTGGGTGCCCCTGATATACCCTGAAGACACGGATGTCGTCAAGGCTGTATGAGCCATAGTCTAAACTCGTTTATGAGGTTATATGGGATTATATAGGGGAGTATTATAGAGGTTACTAAGGGGGATACTAGGAGTTTAGACGATGCCTCATATAGAGGTTATATTGGGATTGCACAGGGATAAGGGAAAAGAAAATGCAAAACTACTATAATGGCTGGGGTTTAGGGTTAAGAGTCTCAGGCTTGACGTTTCAAGCAGCTCTTCTTGGATGTCTGTGGGATTTTTCAAGGTACCGGCTGAATTCAGGAGGATCCCTTTGGAAAGGGACCTGCTTATTCAGGGGCTGGGCACTGGGACCCTTTGTTTTAAGCAAGAACGCCTCTTGAACGCAACCCGGAAAGTCAGGACAGATGTTCGCATGTAAGGTATAGTCCTAACTCCTTAAAGGGGGTAATGTTGGGGTTATGTGGGGAGAATTATAGGGGTTACTAGGGGGTAAAGCTGATGCAAGGTGAGTGTAATTAAAGTTGCTTAGGAATCTGGTGAGGGCAAATATGTTGCTGCCCGTTTGAGATCTTACGTTGATATCTTACCTCATGTGATTTTTGGAAGCCTTTGTGCTCTTTGCAGGTCCTCGGCCTTCCGGAACAAATGTTCACATCGCAAGGTCGAAGGTAGCCTCATGTTCTCTGACACTTTTTTTGCAACCCTTCAAATTTGGCACTGGGTGGATTGGAAACAACATCTGTGTTTTTCAAGTTCCTCTAGATCCAAAATAATTTTCATAGTCTCTCTTATGACCGGCTTGGACATCTGGGTTAGTTGTCGTCCAGGAAGGAGAAGCCTTGCATCGGAAGCTTTCTCCACGACTACCTGGGGGCGTGGAGGGACGGAGGGAATTGGGTGAATCCAGGAAGCTCCCTTAACAGGTTTGGGGTTTAGGGTTTTTTTTGGGGGATAATGGAAAAGAAAATGGAAACGATTATACTGGGGTTATATAGGGTTCAGGTCTAGGGTTTAGGAAATGGAAAAGAGAATGGAAATTACTATACTGGGGTTATACAGGGTTCAGGTTCAGGATTTAGGGTTTTTTGTGGATAATGGACAAGAAAATGGAAATTACTATACTGGGGTTATACAGGGTTCAGGTTTAGGGTTTAGGATTTTTTGGTGCTAATGGAAAAGAAAATGGAAACGACTATACTGGGGTTATATAGGGTTCAGGTTTAGGGTTTGAGGGTTTCCTATATAATCCCCTACTATAACCCCCTATAAAGAGTTTAGACTACAACTTACCATGTGCCTGCCAATTTGGGACAATTAAGATCTACTGAGCTGGCACATTTGTCAGCTTTTAACGATTCACGTCTAGGGACAAACTCCTGCAAAGCCATATAACAACCCCAGCAACCTACCTACTAATTGCCATGGCCCTCCCCCCTAAACCCTAAACCCTAAACCCTAAACCGCTCATAATGCAAGACAGAGGTTGAGGCTGAATATGTGAGGGTTACTGGCATCCTAAAGGGCTTGGCAGTCTCTGTGGGTCTAGGGTTTAGGGTCTGTGTACCTGTGTTAAATGGTAGTTTCCATAAATGGAGGGACCCAGATAGACCCCAATAAGTTATTGCCGTTATCATGAGGACCCCAAAGAAAGGATCTCTACCGTTTGGCAAAACCCTCCCGACTACTCATGATTTAGGTTCGGATCCCTTGAGGGAAAGTGCTGTTCTGGGTGAGGTGACCGCGGTATCTTAGATTGGTGCAACCTCTACCTCCAGTTATGCTAAGGCGTGTGCCCAGGTTCATTATATGTGCAGCTATCTGAAGTCTGACGGTTTCAGCCACAATCCTTCAGATGCAAAAGCCTGCATGAAACCCAAAGCTGTATCTGGAGTCGCAGACAAGCTTTTCACTCAAGATGATGCCTGGCATTCTTTTGAGCCTCCACCACCCTTTCGCCCAAAGCACACTTCAGTTTCCATTTCATTTTCCACGTTCTTTTCCATGTGATATTCCGTCATTGGGGGCACTATCACTATAACCTTCACAACCCCTACACAAACCTATAACGGCCCATACACGCTACGCCTTGCCGCATCCCACACCCACCTTCCCAGCCGTGCCGTGACCAGACGCTGTGCGCAGTGACGGCCTGTTGGTGCTTGCAGCGCGTTGGTTGGATGCATTCGGAGGGTTCCAAAAACTCGAGTCCACGCTGTATACCCCAAGATAATACAGTAACCCTCCATATGGGACCCCCAAGAAACCCTAAACCCTAAGTCTTTGAGAGCCCGAATTTGCCTTCAGATGGGGAATCTTCTCTTGTTCAGCCCCTGCAAGACCCGTGTCAACGCCGTAAACGCGATAGTTTCCCGTTTTGCAGACCACGTAGGGCTGACTAACCCGGGCTTAGCTGGAAGAGGGGAAGACTCTCGATAGCAGAGATAGCAATAACAAAAGATGCCAAAACAAACTAATCATCAGTCATAAGTATAACAAACTAATCATAGGCCTTAAACCTACAATACTAATAGGCTGCTGTATTTCCCTTTGGATTCTTCGGCCTGGAGTGTTTTGAGGGCAAGGGTTTCAGGACTCAGGGTTTGGGTGGGTTTGGGGTTTAAGGTTTAGGGCTAAGGGTTTAAGGTTCAGGGCTTAGGGTTTCGGGATAACTTTGTCATTGCACCAGGTGTCTTGCTTTCACTTGTTGGCGCGGGAACTGGAACTCAAGGAAGACTCTGAGCCCAAACGACTAAAAGCAGTGGGTCTTGCTACAGAACATCGTCTGGCAGTAGACGCAGACCCATTTTTCTTACCATTATTGTTTTTTTGCTATTATTGCTCGTGTTAATACTATTGCTGTTATTACTGTTTTCTGTCAGTACCATTACGCAGTCTCCTTTACTTATGTCTTTTGCTTTTCAGTTTTGGCCCCAATGGCTTCATGCGCTTGATGAGGTTTGAGCAAAAAGTCCTTACAGAATGGGCCGGGAGTCAAAACAGGGGTTCCTCCCAAACATTTCCCAACATGATAGGAATCCTTGCTCAACAAATCCTAGGCCCAGGGGTTTGGGGTTTAGGCTTGAGGGTGACAAGGCGTAGACTTAACCTCCAAAAAAGCCCAGACTCACCATCCTGTTTTGTTTTGCAGAAATGTTGTGGGTAGACATGCTTTATGAGTAGATAAGCTGCGTGATAGAGGTAGAGCATCAACCTGGTGAGCGCAGAACTTTTCAATTTTTGAATCCTTAAACTTGAAACCCGAATTTTGAGTCAGAATCAACCTTAAACCTTGCAAAAACAAGAAGCTTGCAAGAGAAAGTAGTAGCAAAGTATAACGGCCTGTCAGAGAAAACGATTCTCAGCAGTATGTAATGCGAAAGGGCTCAGCAGTATGTAATGCGAAAGGGCTTCCCCCTAAACGGTATACATACAGTATGGGAACACGCTCCAATGACGCCTTCACCACCTCGTGCTCCGCACTCCAGAAGAATTCAATGCCCGCTTTTTCACACGCATTTTCTGGGACCTCTACAAGTGAATTGAAATTGACCGCGTGACGTTCAACTTTCCAAGCGCATGCAAAACAGTTGTAGCAGCCCCCCTGGATTCTTGATGTGAATGAGTAAGAGAAAGAAGACCTACAAGCTCTGTGAAGTCACGGTATGCCCAAACCTCTAAATAGTAGATTCCATTTTATGTTCCATTATCCCAATATAACCCAATATAAACCCCTAATATGAGTGACAACACTGAAGCTGGACGCAGATTCTTCGATGAAAGCATCCCGCTCAGTACCGCCCGAGCTGCTAAGGCTGGCCACATCTTCCTGCAACTTGGTACTAGGGTTTAGGGCTGGGGTTTAGGGTGGTGGTAATTGAGCCGCGGGCTGTAATGGAGGCCTTCTTTGGCATATTTGCCAAGGTATGTATTATAGAGGCCGAAATAAGGGCCTATATTCTGGTCTGGTCTCAGATATTGGTAGTGTTTTAAGACCCCCTAAGCCCTAAACCCCTAAACCCCTAAACCCCTATTGAAGGGTTCTTGCAAGAAGGTGCATGGGGCTAAGGTTGGTTGCCGCCCTTGTTTCGCATGCTCTGCAGGGGGTCCTAGGGATCCATGCGGTTTAGATTGGGTTTAGGGTTTATAGGGTTTTATAGGGTTTTTATAGGGTTTATAGGGTTTTATAGGGTTTAGGGTTTAGGGTTCAGGGGTTTACTGGTTTAGGGCTTAGGGGTTTAGGGTGCTGCGAGGGAAGAGGACGGCAGGGGCAGTACGTAGTTTTTCTGCTCCTATACCCTAAACCTTAACCCGAGATCCCTAGACCCTAAATCGAGGATGAAGAGTTATGAGCAGCCGCGAGCGATGACAGCTCAGGTACCAGCACTTCAGCCTCGCAGGTATCTTGAGCTGCAGTCAGCCCAACTGAACTATAGTCTAAACTCCTTCAAGGGGGTTATATAGGGGACTACTATAGGGATTAGTAAGGGGATACTAGGAGTTTAGACAGTAGCCCTACTCGCGCCCTGCTTGTGAGCGTGACTTTTTTGCCTTGCCGGTTTTTTAGAGCACAGTTTACGCAGTTTAGCTGTCAATTCTTTTTGTCCCATAGCTTAGGGTTTAGGGTTCTTAAAGGTTGTGAAATCAAATGGTCTGGGTCTGGGTCCCTCTCAGGTGGATCCTGCTGCTAGTCTCCCCTGAGCGCCAAACCCCAACTGTTAAAACGCTTAGCCCTCAGAGTTCACTGGGCCTTCTCAGGAGGGGTCTCACTCGTTGTTGGTAGAAATGGAGGAATGGATCCCTTTAGTAGCTCCTTAATATGGTAATGTCCAATTTCCGTTCCTTAAACCCCATAAATCCTATACCAGGTTCCCTCTTCTTGCCATTCCTCATCGTGCATGCTAAAAATCCTGTATGACCCTTAGTACTCTAAACCTTCAGAATTATGGTACTATACTATAGTAAGGTCATGCAGGATTTCTAGTATCAACTGTATTTCCCTCTGACAGCTGGCAAGTTTGACTTTGGTGTTCTCGCCCCGCTCCAGGCAATTCCCTCGAGATGGCTTCCAGCAGGAGTATCATTGTAAATGCACCTGGGCACGCATAGACTTGTTTTTTACTGGGTTGCTGTTAAGGAACTTAAATTACGTTACAATAATGGGTATATATCGAAAATAATAGGGTTCCCCCAATATAGTAACTTAAATTAAGTTCCTTAACAGCCCAGTTTACAAACTAGCATGGGAGCTCAAATGGCTACTGAGTGCATGTAACGACTACGGGGCCCAGGTAGTGACCACATAGGTTAGGTTTAGGGTTTAGGGTTCTGCGTGGACTGTTTTTGGGTAGATTTAGAAGTGTGAACATGCTTCAACATTATTCAAAACCCTTTCCCTGCAGTTGGCTTTATCCCTGGACCCTAAACCCAAAAAAATCTCCAAACCCTAAGCCCTAAACCCTAAACCCCTAGAGACTAAACCTAAAGGAATCTCTCAAAGGACCTTATAGTCATTCCGTTAGAATTACTGGACATTCCTGGAGTGCCCGGTAAAGCCCCTTGCTTTGAGCACCCCGCATTCCCTTTATCCTGACATGTAAATAAAAAAGGTTAGCATGTATTTCGGCCAGCTACCAGACAGGCCCAGAACGTCGAAAGTAGACGCCTACCTATGGCCAAGAAAAGCCAGGCTCCGGGGCTTCAGGCGGTCAAAGCTTTTTGCACAAAACTTCAATCTGCATGGATTTCTGCATGCTCCCCATTCAGGTCCCGAAGCAGTCCCAAGGCCCTAAACCTTAAACCCCACTTGGATGTTCATGGAACTTAGTAACTACTTATACCTGTGCCTTCAACCCTACTTACAATCCCCCTAAATGGGCTTATAGGGGTTACCCCAATCAAAGGTAGGGTTAGAATGTATAATCCCAGTTACCCTAAACCCTAAACCCTAAACCCTAAAAACAATCCGTAAGACCCATGGGCTTTTATCATCCCAAGGCGTTTGTCATGTCCCTTCTCTCCGTGGTTTGTGTCTGCGTGCCTGCTGGCTGCACCCAAAGCATCCACCTGAGCTATAGTCTAAACTCCTTCAAGGGGGCTTTATAGGGCAGTATTCAGTATTATAGTGGTTATGCAGAGGGATACTAAGAGTTTAGACTATAGCTCACATGGTTCTGCGGTTTCTTCTGCTCACTGTAACCCTGCATACGAAAACTTGAACCATTCCACCCAGACCTGCGCTTAGGTCCAGAGTCTAGAATGTTAGAAGACGTATAGATCGTCAGCCAAACAGCCCCCAGAATACGAGGCCACCTTACATCTGCCAAAAGCTACTCCCAATTCTGGGGGTCGATAAGTCCTCCACAGGCAACCCACAAGAATGAATGCAAGGACTCATTTGAGCTGTAGTCTGAACTCCTTAAAGGGGGGTTATATAGGGGATTATATGAGGGAGTATTATAGGGGTTATTAAGGGGGATACTAGGAGTTTTGACTATAGCTCATTTAGGATTTAGGGTTTAGGGTTACAGGGCCCTTCACGGCCAAAGCAACTTGAAGAAGTGAGATTGGTCCACCTGCTGGTGGGTGCACATGGTTGGAAGAAAAGAAACCTTCATCCTCAAACGTAGGGAATTGTGCCACACCTTGGATCCTGATTATAAAACTCCAATGCGTGACTTGTTGCGGGTTCCCATGCCCAAAGGCTCAACAACCTTTGGGAGCAGATGGGTTGGGTTCACGTTTTTGATGGTCTTACAGGTATATACTCTTGGGTACTTCGGCCCTTCGGGTAACAGTCTGTAGGAGTGGCTGGCTGGTATTCGAGAAGGTTTCGAATGCAAAGTTCCGCTGATGTTTTGGTGCTGTTCCTTGCGGGGGTCCTGGGGTTCCTGCGGCTTCGGGACGACCCTCAATTAGGGCCTAAGTACCCATTATTAGGGACCATATATCCCCAATGAAGGGTACAAGGAGGGTCCTGGTATACACAGAACTACCATGGAATTACTACGGCCCAGCATGTCGTTCACCCGAGCTGTGACAGTGCACAGCCTGGGCTGTAGGTTGTACATGCAATTTAGGGTCTAGGGTTTAGGGTAAAACCCAAACTTATGACAGAAACATGCAACAAATTCCTTCAGCATGGCTCTTGTTTATGACGATGCGGGGGGCATGAACTTCTCAACTTGTATGTGACATGAAAGCCCGATAGAAGAAGCACCCAGGGGACTGTGAGGAGTTAGGCGGCGACAATGTCTCAAGGGGGCCTTGAATACCCAACACATTCTTGCAAAGATTCCCACATCCTCATATAGCGGTAATGTGGGGGTTATATAGGGAGAATGGAAAACGAAATAGACACTACTATTGTTAAATTCCCCCTAGCCAACCCAAGACTCCAAGATATTCTTTGCACTTTGAGACATGGCCAGGTTTGACAAGATCGCAGATTGCGTGCAGAAGCGCCAGACAGCGTGTGGCGACGTGTGCGACAACTTCGGTATTGATGAGGACGAAAGCACTTGACTGTTTAGAAGCTCACGCAGTATGGCCGTCTAGCACGGCAACGTCGTGCAGTT
Organism: Cyclobacteriaceae bacterium; assembly: GCA_965242805.1. Taxonomy (GTDB): domain Bacteria; phylum Bacteroidota; class Bacteroidia; order Cytophagales; family Cyclobacteriaceae; genus JANQEU01. The sequence continues at coordinate 5,858,540 of CBDETD010000002.1, forward strand.
TCTTAGCATCAAGATTCTGTATGGGCACCTGTTGTCGCAGAGCTGTGGGTCCTCAAAGTGAACTTGACCGTGAACTTTTGAGGCTTGAGGTTGTGGATGTCATGGAGATCTGGAATTGGACCATGCGATTTGTCACATAGCCAAGTGTTGATTCACACTCTCATTGCTGGAGTCGGATGTTCATCGCCGTTTTATGGTTGATGGTAAGCAAGAGGGAAGTATCTTGCAGCTAGATTATACCGCGTTTGGACATCAGCAGTTGTACAGAAAAGTCAATTATACCTTATAACCCCCATAAAGCCCCTGTAGTTAGAGTAGTTTGCAATTTTATCTCTCCATTATTCCAACATAACCTCAATATTACCCCAATGGGATCCCATGGGTACAAAGAAGTAAGAGATAGGATGGCGCTTCGCTAAGCTTGCTGTATATACCCGAATCATGAAGGATCAAATGGAAAGAAAATGGAGAGTGAAATGGAAACCCTAGGTCCCATGTAAAGGGGGTTGTAGGGATATATAGGGGTATCCCCCCAATAATGCAGAATCAGATGGACAAGAAAATGGAAAATGGGAAGGAAACTGATATAGAGAGAGAGAGAGAGAGGGCGATATACGGATTCTATGCATCCCAGACAGTGCGTCACCATTGCTCAACTCGGCGCGTCATTTTTGGCAAGATATTAGCCCCAAATTGACCCAAACAGCCGCAACCTTCTCCGCAGTATTCAGACCATGGGCACAGGAGCGTGACTGCAAAGGTTAGGTACTCTTGCAGAGTAGCCTTATAAACCTAAACCCTAGAGCCCTAAACCCAGCTTGCGACATGTATCCAAGCCTGTGAGGTTGAATGCCTCCTTGCGTACCTGACCTGGGTTGTTGTTAGTGAACTTCGTTTGAGTCAGTCTATTGGGGAAACCAATGGAAACCATATCAATTGCTATACATACCCTTTATGGTGACTTAATTTACCTTCTTTAGCACCCAGTACTCTTTGTTCATCTTGACTACCTCTACCGCCCTGAAGCCCGTCTCCCGCAAGACCCCCAATGCTTGCGGTCTTCTTCAGAGCTCTCTAGTAACTAGTAGACCCCCCATATGATCCTAGTTTTCCAATCCAATTTCTATATTCCTGTGCATTTGATTTTCCACTGTTGCGATAATATCCTTGTAAACCCTATATGAGCTATGGTCTAAACTCCTAGTATCCCCCCTTGATAACCCCATAGTCGTCCCTAAATTATCCCCTATAAAACCCCCTTTAAGGAGTTTAGACAGTAGCTCATATATAGCCCTTAGCTAATCCCTAGGAGGCACCCCCACTGCCTTAAACCTCCTAGAGAAGAGCTGCAGCACATGGAGCAAGGAGGAAGTGGCCCGTACGTTGAGCATGGTCAGCTCTGTGCTCGCCCTAGCCATTACTACTGTGGTTGCTAGTAGGGGCTGATCAGATACGTAGGGATTTAGCTTTCATAGTAGCTTGGACTGTTGTACTTATGAGCTAGTAAGCCGTCCAAATCCACGTAGTGTGGCTTTGACTGCGTTATACGTAGAGTAATAAGCAGGCTTCCAATTAGCGAGGGGACCCCAATAAAAGTAAAAGTTTTCAAAAGGTAGCCGGGGAACCCTCTATTCGATTTAAGGCAGCGCAATAGAGTAAAGGTTTTTGTGAAACTGGGGGAAGTTGTTTGATCAGGCCAGCGTTAACCAGTGGCTTCAAAAGCCAGACCTTCAAATATGAAGGCCGGGCTCTATTGCCTTCGGAGCCTGGAATCTGAGGCCGCCAACCACCTGCGATTTCTTGTTAAATCACCTGTTCGAGTAGGCTAGGCAATGAAAACTCCAGAGGAGGTAGTCTAGCAGGACCCCTGAATTGCAAAAGATTTTTTTGGTGGCGTCTCAAGTATTGTTCTTTTCAGGTGGGTGAAGCAAGTCTATTGCATTTAGTCGATCTGCACTTGTTGATCAGACTATACAAGGGTTTTATTAGATTCTAGTTGATGTTCAGTAGATTGAACTGAGGTTATCTAGATGCTAGGCCTCAAAACATAAAGGGCGAGCTCTATTACCAAGGACCCAGCCCCTCCTGTTCCCTGCGAAATTAAACCAAACTACTCATTTTCCTTCCCTCTCTCTTATTACCGAGGGCCCTGCAAACTAATCTCAACTACTCCCTTCTCTGCCCTCTCATATGAACTCCCCCCAAAACCCCCCCCCCTCTTTGGTTCTAAGGGCTTCCTCTATAGAGGCCACCCTTTTTGTTTGGGCGTGGGGGGAGGGAGGGGGGGGGGGGGGGCGCCGCAGACTAAGCAGGATCCAACACTACCCATGGAACCTCCAGAAGGGGTTCTTTCTCAGCGGCCTTTCCCCCGTGTTTGTTTCCGACAGTCCATCTGTGAAGCTACTGCTAGCCGCTAGCCCATGTGGTGTTGCAATGGCTTATTGTACCAAATAAATGGAGTTGGTAACCTTGGCCCTTCAGATTGAGACCCCAAAACAATCATATGAAAGCTATAGGGTCCTAATTTTAGGGTTGGGGTTAGGTTACCCAAATGCCTTTCTATCACTTTGAAGGCTACACTGTTTGTCTATTCTATATGCAGCTTACTTGTGAATGCGGAGGTCCTTCCCGTTGATGTGATTTAGTTGTAAGATGTGCTTTGTAATGTACTCGGCTGGTAGCCGGGAAAACCGTCCTCCCGAGCGTTGACCTGCTTTCACAGTCCGCCTGATTTCTTCCGATGCCTCCAATTCTAACCCAAGCTGCTATAGGACCCTAACGCTAAGAGCCTGGGTCCCGAGCAGTGCTTGACAGCATCAAAATAGCAGGGGCAGTTAATGCAAAAAGCCTGGAGGAACCATCGAGCCACAGTGCAATCTAGGAGCAATATATGCAATGCCCAGGGGCCCCAGGCCATCAGTTTCTACAATGCCCAAACTCCTGATAGTAATCAAGCCCGAAACCTTAAACCCCAACCATGTAAGGAGGCCCAAGACCCTTAAACTCGTAAACCTTAAGTTCTAACTCCTAAACCTTAGGACGCCGACTTGGCGAATGTCGGAATCGGCCTGAGGACACCTACTAGTTAGGGTTTTGGGGTTTTGGGTTTAGGGTTTAGGGTTTTGGGGATTAGGGTTTAGGGTTTAGGGTTTAGGGTGTGGGGTTTAGGAATGAGGGTTTAGGGTTTAGGTTTTGGGGTGTAGAATTTGAACTCTAGGGCTTACGGTACGGGGTTTAGGGTGTAGGGAATAGAAAAGGAAAAAAGGAAATGAACACCACTGCAGGGTGTAGCGTTCCAGAGTGAGAGAAAGCAAAAGGAATGGGAAGCTGCTAAAATGCTGTTGGGACGCATGTGCGGGCTAGGAAAAGGATCCAGTTTACCATTCCCTACTTGAAGCCAAACCTTGAATTGTAGACTGCGCTCCTGAAGCTTCGTAGGGTTGAGGGTATAAAGGTGCCCATAATCCCCTCCCCTTCATATCACCGTCCCCATGAAAGTAAACACCCACTATGAAGTGCCATATGATACTGGACGGAGTATTCATAACTAGGGGGGTGGCAAGGTATCATTCCGGCGAGGGGATGAATCTTCTCGCTGCTTGGGGCCAATGTTTTTTCATGTCAACGGGCTCACGGTCTGCAAAGAGATGTTGTTTCGGCTTTATGACAGCAGCCTCAGGTGATCGAACTTATCCCCCTTTTTGGTTGAGATCCAAAGTTGTGGGCTTCGAGCTTGGAGATTCTAAGAGATTAAAGCCTTGGGGTTGGAAAGTGGCTTGGATCACTTGCATTAAGGGAATGGCACTTCGAGAGGGGGACTTGTTGGATTCAACGCGGAGACCTCCAGCTGTAGATTGCCTAAGAGCTTCGCGAACTTCAAGCTCTTGAGTGGCTTCCGGAAAATTTCGGGGTTGGGCAGTAAGCAGAGTAAGCAGTGGAGACAGCAAACACACCAGAAGTCGCCCAACAATTGACAGGACCATGATTGCCGGATTCGGCATGCTCGTTGGCATATGCCCGGGGCTTGCTCTGTTTTGGTCTTGAAGTTTGGGGTCTTGAGGGCCGATACAGTGATAAGCTACACTCCAGTAGCTGCAGTCCTAAAAGACCTTAGAACCCATTTCAAGGGCATTGCTCCTCAGTGCAAAGAATTTCGGCCTGACTGCTAATTGGTCGCAGCCGGCTGACTGACCGCAGCAAGGAAACTTCATCCAATTGCTCTGCATCAAGAGAATCTCATCAGCTGTTGGTAGGGAACAAGGGCATATAACCCCATATAATCCCTGGCTCCTTTTTTCCCTACTGACCACCAGTCAGGAAGTTCATGTCTTCCCTTTGCAACCTTAGCCTGCAAGCCAGAAAGTATGTAGGGGAGTGCTGTCAGATTGGTGATGAAGTGCTATGGTCGTACAGCGTACTGCTTATGGCTGAGGCATACAGAATCCATTTGCCCAGAGTTGGCATGTTAACTCATTAACATAGCAACTATACCGTTTGACTTGAACAGGTAGACAAAAATGACTTCCTAAACGGCAACCTTTCATTAACCCCGAACCTCAAACCTTAAATCCTAAGTCCTACATCCTAAGCCCTGAATTCTGAACACTATAAACCCTAAGTCCTAAATCCTAAGCCCCAAATTCTGAACCCTAACCTACCCTAAAGCCTGGATCCTAAAACTTAAGTCCGAAGTCCTGCATCCACGGCGAGGCTGCTAACTGTCTGCTTAGGGTTTTAGAGTGTAGCGGTTTAGGATTTAAGGTTCAGGGTTTAGGGCCCTAAACCCTAAACCCTAAACCCTAAATTTAGGAGTTCCGGGTTTAGGGTACTTCTACCTGGGCAAGTTGCAGTGATCCTACCTGAATGCAGCCTAGAAGCTTGCATATAGAGGTAGGGTTGCTGTTAAGGGAATCTTGAACATATTGTAATACCTATTAAGTAATATATACCCAGAATCTGGTAACTTAATTTAAGTTCCTGGACAGCCAGCCCGAAAATCCCCAGTCAGAATTCGGTATTTTCCGTCATCTCTACTTAGGGTAGTCATTCCAAACTGGCTTCGTCACAGCTTGGTGAATCGGCCCACGTTTGGCCAGCTGCACTTGCCGGTAAGGGAATCAGGGAATAGAATCCCTATATAGTCCCTATGTAGAACACTCCCGTATTTACTACTAAACCTGAACCCTAAACCATATATATATATATATATATGTATGTGTATATATATACACGTATGTACATGTAGAGAGAGAGAGAGAGAGAGAGAGAGAGAGAGAGAGAGAGAGAGAGAGAGAGAGAGAGAGAGAGAGAGATAGATATATACGTATGTATATATGTATTCATTTGTTTGGCCAGCTGTAAGGTTGGGACAAGGCCTTCGAGACTGCTTTTGAGACGGTGGCAGAGACTAGGCTGCTGTTAAGGAACTTGGGTTTTGGGTTTTAGGATTTAGGGTCTGGAGTTGCCATATTACTTGGAGGGTCATGCGGACTTAGTAAGTAGGTTAATAACCCCTATAAGCCATATAACATTCCCAGTTATCCCTGCTATTAACCTACTTGCTAAGTCCCCATGACCCTCCAAGTATGGGTATATCTTGGGTACTGCCCCCCCTCAGTAACAATTGGATAATAAGTATAATATGGTTATATATAGCCCTTCATAGGACCCCTAATATAGACTGTTACTGGGAGGGGGCAGTACCCAACCTAAACCCTAAGCCCTAAACCTTAAACCCTAAACCATTAGGGTTTCCTTATTATCGCACTTTACACAAACTTCCTAAACAGCGACCCAGGAAAAGCTTCCTGGTATGCACCGCCACCCGGTCATAGGGCCAGGGCCTCAGATAGCCAGCAGTTTAGGGCTTAGGGTTGAGCATTTAGGCTTTAGGGTTTAAAGGTTTAGGTGGATTGTGTGCATTGATAGGGGAATTTGAGTTTTTTTTCAATTTTCAAGATGGGTCCTCATTCCAGTCACATGATACTTATGGTCCCATTTCCGCTGTTTGGGGTGACCCAAATCCTCCAAAGAGTCGGATTTAAGGTTTGGCAGTAGGGCCGAAGGCTCAGATTCAGGGTTTGATATTTTAGTACTTGCTCAGGGTTTGTACTTGCATAGACTTACTGGGGGCAAGACAGGAATACAGGGATATAATAATTAAAACAATCCCTATATGAGGTTTTCCCTTATTCCCTACAAAGCCCGAGTAAGTAGAAGCTGTAGTTCGTACAGTGGTTTTAGATCCAATGACTGGCGTCTAGATTTAACCCTTTGTTGGTAATTGGGCTTACTGGGGTTTAGTAGGGAATAAGGGAATGTACATATGTATATATATATATATACACGGATTGTATATATGCATATATGTATGAATGGTATAGAGTTTAGGGTTAGTATTGAATAAGGGAATATATTACATGGAGATGATATAGGGATTACACATACATATGTCCTCTTTTTCTTCACTAACAACCAGTAAGTTGCAGGTAATTGTAGAAACACTCACCTTGCAGCAGCACAAACATTCCTAAACCCTAGACCCTAAACCCTAGGTACATGGGCCCTTTGGGTTGGGCACTGCGCCACCTCAAACCCTGAACCATAAACCCTGAACCCTAAGCCCTACACAGTAAACCCTAAATCTTATGGCTCCTCTTGGGGCGCATATGGTCACTATGACTGTGCAAGGGTTTGGGGTTTAGGTTTTTAGCAGGGTTTTAGGTTCCAAGTATGGGCCCCTAATGCGGGCACTTCGGCTTTCTGGTGGGATTCTAGGGACCCTTAAGGGAACAAATAGGGTATATAGCAGGTATACAAGGATCCCAGGGAAGGGCCGATACTGGGGGCCCATGACTTAAACCTTAGATACTGTCGTCCTCTTTACTACTGCAAGTATAAGTATATCACCGTTGCCATGGCCTTTGCTACTACCCATGCTATGAATATTACTGTTGCGGTTACGTAACCGTTCCGGCAAATCATGTTAATCCTTCTATCACCATTACAACTACCATTAATTATGCTTTTGCCGTTGCTATCAGCAATCCTGCTGCTGTTTTCCTGCATCTGTTTTTGTAATTATTGTTATCATCCCTGTTGCTCATACGACAGGGGGTTGCATACGGAGTTCGGGCGATGCCTTCTGTGAGCTTTCTGCTGGGATTTGGGATCTTTTGGGTCCTTGGGATTGTTTAAGGCTTAGGGCTTCTGGCAAGATAAGGCCCAAACCCTACAGCCTCAACCGCAAAGTTGAACAACACAATGGTCAAGGGCACACGGCGCTCCTAACCCCTGAGCCATCCTTACTAAAGCTCTCACAAAGAAAAGGCCAAAGCTCCAAATCCATACGCTAGGATAGGACTCTATAAGTGTATAGTCCCCCTTAAGTAGATAGAATATGGGATATATGGGGATCTTATTATAATATACCCAAAGCCATATTCTATCTACTTAGGGGGGACGATATAAATGGTAGCTACTTCTGGGGCCCCTTCAGAGCCCTATTTCAACTCTCCAGGCTGGAGGGGCTAAAACCCTTGGGCGCCCAACCATTATTGGGGTTATATTGGGGAGAATGGAAAAGAAAATGGAAACCCTAGGTCGCTTTAAAGGGATATATAGGGTTATATTGGGGTTATATTGGGGTTGTATTGGGATAATGGAAAAGAAAATGGAAACTACTATAACGGGTTTTATAGGGCTATATTGAGGTAAAAACCATGGCTCCTGCGGATGTGGCTTGAAGACTCGATTCCAAATCCTCATGAGATATCTTGCTGCTTCACTGAGAACCACTGAGCAAAATCTGCCGTATCTTTTGACTGAATGGAGCCCTTGCTTAAAGCCTCGCAGAAAGGACCCTTGATTTTAGAGACCCCCCCCAGATTTGAAGCCCTAAACCCTAACCCCTAAACCCTTAAAACCGTCAACCCTAAATCCTAAACCACTAAACCTAAACCCTTAAAACCCTAAACCCCTAAAGCCCTGAAGGACTGGAATCGTCTCTGGAATACTTTTGGCCTTCGTCATCCCGGCTGCCTCCTTGGTCCAGAGTTGGTCTCAAGCTGCAAAAGCTTCGAAGGGTAGGGTAGGGTTTAGGGTTTATGGTTTAGGATTGAAGGTTTTGGGTCAGGATTTAGGGGGCATGCGGTGTTTAAGAGGCTCTAGGGCTGAAAACTGTTAGGGTTCCGCAACTTGCTTGTCATATAGGAGCTTTTGTGTTTTGGTCGCAGAGTCGAGTCAAGGTACGTACTGTAGCAGCCTGAATAATTAACAATACCTTTCCCCCACCAGCCTTGTACAGCTAGAGTAAATGAATCTACACTCCGCAACTATTGCAAGCCTTTGTTTTTGGGGCCCCAAAAGAGTTACCTGCTCCATGAAAATTCGAACCACTATATAGCACTATTGAATCTCATCTTCCCGTTGTCATTGCATTCTCCATTATAAGGTTTGGGGTCTTGTATGTATCGTGGGGCGACTATGCCGCCCCCCCCACCACCCCAGCGCATGGGCGCCAAGGGCCGTATGACCGTATGAGGGATTATGCGGGATTAGGGGGGGTAATTTGGTCCTACGAAAGTTTGTAAGGGGGCTTGTCAGGCCTGGTTGGCCTTGTTAGTTTGGGGAGGTGCATATTGGGGGGGCCCATGGCAGTCCTATGAATGTAGATATACATGTATACAGCACCCATGGTGCGAAGATGTGCCCTGCAACAGAAGGCAACACGCTTTATGCGGTTTGGGGCTTAGGGTTTGGGGTAATGCTTGGCGCAACAGCTGATTTTTCATGTTCTGTTGTGGTTAGGGCTTCCTCTTTCCCCCTAACAATAAACCGTCATCAACGTAGGGACCTTCCAAAAAAGCCAAAGAATCGTGAGAAGCTACCACCAACAATAAATGCGCCCAAAATGATACCGGCATATCTTTGGCCCTACTACCCCCCTCTACACTACACATAGACGAGGGCTGGGGGAACCCATGACTTTGGACCTCAAAGTAAGGAGCTTCACGGAATTAGTGCTCAAAGTAGGTAATTCGTGTACACTTTGCGGTGCCAGAAGCACCAACTCCTAAGCTTCATCCAAGACCTTCAGTCATAAATCCCTCAGATCCACAAAGCCTGGGTTCCACACTGCAAGCCCTAACCCCAGGTCCTAAACTAAATCCTCAACAAATCAATAATTAACAGTATTGATGAGGCCTGGTTTTGGTACATCGTTCCCAACGCGATGAAGAAGGTGGCTGCAAGCTATCCAGAGAGCGGGTTTCTCATTATCGCTGGCGATTCAAATAGCCCAAGTAGGCACAATGTGTAGACTGGAAGTCAAAATAGGTAATGCTTATACATCTTGAGCCAGAGGATTATGGGTCATGTTCTGCAGTTCTTGGCCTGGATCTTTGGCAGGCCCGGGCCCGGAGAATATAGTCACTCCAGAATCCCCTTGTGATATACTCTCTTATTCCCTGGTAGCCCCCAGTAAGTTTGGCACATGGGAGATTGTCAAGATGAAGGGCCTCTTTTGAGTACGGCCGCTTTGGAATGAGGACCCGGAAAAAGACCAGTATTTCGATAACCTACCACATGCCGTTGTTTTAGAATCTTGTTGCGAGCGCAAAACCACGACGAGCACCTCTAATAATGGTGCCTAAATATGGATACCACTAATTGGGCATTCCAGTTCCCCCTTTTGTGCTGCACTACGGTAACCCTCATCATGGTAGGGCTCCAAAAACGAGTCTTCAACTGTTGGGAACATTCATGTGGTAGTTTCCCTAAACAGGGGCAACCCAATGTAGACCCCAAATTAGCATAATCCTTATTATGGGGACCCCGACAAAGGTACCCCTAATTTTTTGGGAGACCATAACCCCTAAACCCTATATACCCCCATATAACGCCTATATGCCACCCCCTTTTAAAGAACCCCCCCTAATTCGGGCAAACCCTAAACCCTAAACCCTATAGACCTGCAAATAAACCCCTATGTAATCCCAATATAGCCCCTATATCCCCTTGAAGGTACCCCCTAAGTTTCGGAATCCCCCTACCGAAACCCTAAACCCTTGTATTGAGAGCTGCAAGCCTTGCCCACAGGAGCAGGACCATGCGGATGACATGGATCGAGAAAGAGAAAGGCCCCTTGAGCTTTGTGCCAGTTCTGAAGAATGTGCGTGCAGAATTATGACAGGAAATTTAGGGTTTTGGGCTTAGGTTGTAGGGTTTAGGGTTTGATTGCTTGTCTTTCTGTTTTCACGGTCCGCTTGAATCTATCAAACGTGTGCTTGTTGAGGGGATGGTTCCATAGTCGAGTCTTCAAGTGGTCGAGATGATGAGTCTCTAACTAGTGCTGAAGGGTGAGTGGGGGAGGAGTGGATCTCTACAATCGCCTCTGTACAATCACCTATGATACTCACTTCCCCACTCCCTCTTCGGCACCAGCAAGGCTGTGTATGTCAAGGCGTTCGGTTGAGTGGCTGTTGGATTGAATAGCCTTTCTGCTTCGACATAGGCCTAGAGACATAGGAATCACAGCACACAGGCTTGGCTTGTGATCTAGGGTTCAAGGTCTTCATAAACCCTCGACCCTAGTTGGTTGTGGTTTTCGCGGCACCTATTTCCCTCCTCCCTGCTCGGCAATGTTCAGGCCTTTATAGCCCAAGGTCAAGGACGCTAGGCCCGAGCATGGGACTCTAACTGTCACAAAGCCCCTCCCCCTGAAGTAGTAGTTTCCATGTTCTTTCCCGCTTCTTCTAAACCCTAAACCCTTATTGATAACAAATCTCCCCACCCGTCTAACGATAAGATACTTAGTCCTTCATTATATGAGGATGTCAAAGTGGCTGTATCTATCACCAATCCGCACAATTCGGAGTTGTCTCGAACCAAAAGAATTCTCGCCCAGGAATCCTTGTCTTGTCATATACTAGTATCTTTCCATACTATACTACTATGCCAGTATATGCCATATGTACTATTGTATACTATATTATATCATGTAGATTGTTAGCATTGCTTCATGCCTACCTTTTTGTCCTGTAGTTTTTCCATCCCGCACTTATCTAGGCTAGCCTAGGCCAAGGCAGAGCCCGTAGGTTCCAGCTCCAAACCTAACTTCCAACCCCTGTACCTTCCTTAATTACAGAAACGAAAAGCCCTAAAACCCTAAAGCCTAAACCCTAAACCCTAAAACCCTAACAACCCTAAAGCCTAAACCCTACGGTCCTGAGACGAAGAGAAAGCCTATTGGCACAGGTTGGGAATATCCAGAATTCTCAGTTAGGGTTTAGGGTTTAGGGTTTTAGGGTTTAGGGTTTAGGGTTTTACAAGATTTAGGGGTTCAGGGTATAGGTTATATCATACAGTAGGGCTTCAAAAGATACAACCTGTTTCTTAAACCAACAAAACCAGCATCCCTAAAACCCCAGGCATTTAGGGGTATCAGCTTTAGGTTCCGTAGTTCCACTTTGACACACATACATTAAAGGGTACGGTTTCGACATCTGTTCATGGGTTCCCCCCTCACCTATACTACCCTCCTTAGGTTCCCCTGAATTATTACTTAGCCTAGCTATCCTTAGATGTGTGTTCTTGAGGGGGAACATTGCGGGCATGGTAATAGACCCCATGCCTAGAATGACCCTCCCCTGCAACATTACTAAAGCCTACATGACTGAACCCTAAAACGTTAAACCTTCTGCGCTACAAAGCCCCATGTCAGCTCCAGGGAGATGAGGGCTAGGAAGAGCTTGCAATCAGTGGAGTTCTCTACGGAGGAAGAGGCGAGGTCCTGGTTGTAGGGTTTAGGGGTTTAGGGTTTAGGGTTTAGGGGTTGGGGTTTGGGGTTTAAGGGTTAGGGGTTTAGGGTTTTTGGGTTTGGGGGAGTGCCGAGTTTAGGGTTTCTAGGGTCGTCCTGAGAATGACCTGGGTTTGCTTCTTATAACCTCCTTAATAACGAGCTGCTGCTAATTTTTTTGTGGTGAGGGTCCCAGGGCAGAGTCGGGTTTGGGGTGTAGGTTGGGTGAATCCCCCACCCAGTAATGGGTACCACAAGGGACTAGTGTAGAGTAAGGCCCTATTAACTCCAGATTTAGGGGCTGTTACTGTAGGGGAGCAGTCTAAGCCGTACGGCTAAAGTCTGCTTTCCTGCAGACCTTAAACTGCGTTTCATCCAGAGAGTTGAGGGTTTAGGGCTTCAGGTCCCAGACCGGTAAGTAAAGCAGATGCACTCTACATTCATTGCGTGTTACCTGCTTAAGCCAAAGGGTCCAAGTACCTAAATGTTAGGGTCTCAGGTACCCTGAAGCCTCATTATTTGGGTACTTGGCTTCTTAGGGTAATGAAGTACTATGGGTCCGGAATGTATGCTTGCAACGATGTGCCACCAGCATAGGTCCGCAACCTGCTTCGTGGTCGCGTAGGGTCCTGAAAGGGCTCTACAACCGTACGCTGTACAGTACATATACACTCGCGCATATATATATATATATATACATGTGTATATGAATAAGTGTATATGTACATACGTGTATGCATATATACATATATATTCCCCAACTAGGGATTCTTTTGGGCCCCAGGCCTAAGACCCTAGCCCGAAGGGTCCAGGACTCAGGCTGTGTTTGCTACAAGGGCCTGATTTACCAAGCGGGATGCTGATGGTAGACCTTCAGCGCCTAGAAAGAGTTTAATGCCAGTTGTGAGCGGTATGTTCAGGGTTTCCATATTGGGATAATGGAAAAGAGAATCGAAACTACTATAGTGGGGTTATATAGGGTTTATAGGGTTTGTGAACGCCTCACTTCTAATCCTTCCGCCTCCAGACAGTGCAGGTCTACTATCGACCTGCTCTACTAGAAGCATACTCATGATAACTCAGACCCTGAAAGGGATGCAAAGAATTGATTCTCGGATGCTATACACTACATGAGGCTAGAAATGGAGCATTGTTGGGTTGTACAGGGTATCCATTTGTTGGACCACTCTAGGGGGCTGTGAAGGGTTGTATGTTCATATCAAAGCGTGGGCTCCCAGGAATTGGAGTTCGGGGTATGAGAGCCTTCATTCTACCCAAAGAGATTGGGGCTTCTCCAAACGGTGTACCCTCAGGGTCCCTGGGCGGACTGTGAAGGGATTGAAAAGACAGTTGTGGCTCCCACTGAACCCCCCGTACAACCCCACGATATAGTAGTTTCCATTTTCTTTTGCGTTCTCCCCTATATAACCCCTATCCCTATATAACCCCCACTTCTTTGGACATTGTCGTTCATCTTCCACCTTGCAGGAAAGCGACACCGTATTCTGACAGGCCAGTCCTACCGCCTTTTAAAGAAAGGTTGTGTGGCGACTGAAAGGGTCTGAACAATTGCAAGATGTGCCACTGTATAGCCCCAACAGGAACGCAGGATGTTTTCAGCTCATGCTAGTATTTCCCAGGGCCTAGAGCTGAAAACTTGTTCGACCCTTATAACTTAGGAGTCAGAACTGATTTGCCATGTTTCCTGGCAAACTCTACACCCGAAAGCTCTGCTACAATCCTACGGATCGCTAGAAGCTAGCTTCTGCAACACTTCTAGGGTTAAGGTAACACATGCCATTTATACAACTTATACCTGTATACGCTATAAGCCTAATGGCAGGCCCAGCTGGTGTTTTGCTCAAGGCAATAGTAAAAGATGCTAGATTGGGGGGAGGTCAGCTGCAGCTTAGCAAGTAGAGCACGTGCATAAAATGTAAACCCAAGGATTTCTCTGCGGTACCGCTTGATTGAGTTTTTGTTCGCTCAGATCCCTCAAATATTTCACGTCGCAATAGATGGGGAGGCTTGATGGGATAGTTTTTTTGCAGAGGTTTCATCATAAAACTACTATGTGCCTCCACCCAAAATGCACATTGCATTGCCACACTGTTAAGTAAGGCCTGTAACAAGCCCTCACCGTCGAAAATGGGCCAAATGACGCCGCTAACTCTCTGGTTGTTAGAGGGAATAGTGGAATGTAACTGCTATATGATATATTCCCTTATTCCCTGCTATCCCACGGCAAGTTTAATTTGTCAGGCACGTATTCCGGGAAGGCTGGGGGGGTGGGGGGGGGGGAGGGCTGGGGGGGGGTTAGTAGCCCCACGATATGAGTCATGATCGACAGCATTATGATTCGCTGAACCGAGCTGATGTGCTGCCTGCACAGTATATGGACGTATTTGCATTCAAGTCGGAACTTGTGTGTGTTGCTCGGGCAGGCCTACAATAGCACCCGTGAGCAGGTAGAATCCTCCAACGACAGCATACCCCCCCCTGCCCCACCCCCCCCCCCACCGCCTAATGTTCAGCAGAAAGGATAGTGTAA